>NZ_CP108087.1:0-5777500 GCF_036187565.1 Streptomyces sp. NBC_00252
CGTCTGCGACAGCGACGCGCTACGCGGCACTCACCGCGCTCCGCGCGGAAGACCGGAACTCTGTTCCGGTCACCGGCTCGCTCCGCGATCCGGTCCCGGATCCGGCCTCCGGCCGGACCCGGACAGGGCCAGTGCGCTCCGCGCCCTCGCCCTGCAAAAGCGGCTGGCTACAGGCCGCGGTGCCGGTTTGCTCGATTCCAGATCAGTAGTCCACCGAAGACGACCACCATGAAAGCTGGGTAGAGGGCTCGCCCTGCAGCCCTTTCGGCTATCTGCCACACCGTCAGGCCGGCGCACAGGAGCAACATCGGCCAACACATCCAGGTGACCCATCGAGCCCCCGGTTTGGTCCAAGCTGGCGGTTCATGCATTCCTGATCGTCTGGACACTGATGCACCTCCAGCCTTACCGGTGCCCGCGTCCGACGAGAACAGGCATCAAGGACGAGCACTTCTACACAACTCCGGACGCTGGCGTGCGTCACTTATGACGTCCGGCTTGGTTCTGGGATGATGGTTCAGTACCTCTCCGGCATCGATTCGGCTGAGATCTCAGCTCCATATTCTCTCAAGACGTGCCACGAATGGTGCGGGAAATGGATTCAGGATGACGCGTATGGTTCTTCGTCCGCATCAGATTGAAGCCGTTGATTCGGTACTGAGGAATCTCTCAGAGGAATCAGGAAAGGGTATCCCCCCGGAAGGCCTGCGGACTCAAGTGATCGCGGCTACCGGTTCCGGTAAGACCCTGATCGGTGTGGAGTCGGCGAATCGGCTTTCGGCACGCCGGGTACTGGTATTGGTGCCGACTTTGGATCTGCTGTTGCAGATGGCTGCCGCCTGGCGGGAGGGAGGGCGTCGCGGCGCGATGATCGGGGTGTGCTCCCTGCGGGGTGCGGACAGCCAGGGTGTGCCGTGCACGACCGACCCGGATGAACTCGTCGCGTGGACGGCCGGCCCCGAGACCGTCACCGTGTTCGCAACGTACGCCTCGGTCGGCATGGGCACCCTCCAGCGCGCGCACGCTGCGGGTCTGCCCGTGTGGGACCTGATGGTCGTGGACGAAGCGCACCGGGTCAGTGGCGACGGGTTGAAGCCGTGGGCGGCCGTGCACGACCAGGCGCAGGTTCCCGCTGTGCGGCGGCTGTACATGACCGCCACGGCTCGGGTGTGGGAGGCGGAGGGTGACCAGCCGCGCATGGTGGCGTCCATGGATGAGGACTCCGAGGTCTTCGGGCCGGTCGCGTACAAGCTGAAGCTGTCCGAGGCGATCCGTATGGGGCTGGTGGCGCCCTATCAGGTGCTGTGCTTGGACATCCATGATCCCGAGCTGTACGCCGCGCTGACCACGGAGGCGACCGGTTCCGACGCCGTACGCGGGGCGCGGCTCGCGGCCGTGCAGACGGGCCTGATGCGGGCTGCGAGTCAGGAGCGGTTCCGGCGGGTGCTCAGCTTCCACAGTCGGGTTGGGGAGGCGGAGGCGATGGCGGCCGCGGTGCCGGTGACAGCGGCTCGGCTTGCCGAGGACGACCCCGAGATGTTTCCGCCGGCCGAACAGGTCTGGTCGGAGTGGCTGTACGGCGAGCATGCGCCCGTGCACCGCCGCAATGTGCTGGCCGAATTCGCGTCTGACTTCCTCGGCGGGACGGAATTCGAGGGTCGGGATGTGCGCGCTGAATTGCGGGTGCTTTCCTCGGTCCGGGTTTTGGGTGAGGGTGTCGACACAGCGGAGTGTGATGCGGTTCTTTTCGCGGACGCTCGCGGCTCGATGGTCGATATCGTGCAGATGGTCGGACGTGCCCTGCGGATGCGTCCCGGGGTCGGGAAACTCGCCACCTTGATCGTTCCTGTATTCCTCGGGGAAAACGAGGACGCGAACGAACTACTGACCTCGGATGCCTACGGGACCCTCGCGAAGATCCTCGGGGCGCTGCGGGCGCACGACTCGGAGACGATCGAGGCGCTCGCTGATCCCCGCCTGCGCAACAGCCGTTCGGTGGTCGGCGAGGACGTCGACCGCGACCAGGACGAGGACGGCCAGGAGCAGGACGACGCTGTGCGGGTGGGCGCGGCGGCGGCCGGAGTGCTCCGGTTCAGCGAGGAACGCGATCCCGCCGTGCTCACGCAGTTCGTGCGGCTGCGGGTGATCGATCCGGAGGCCGCGTATTGGCGGCGGGGCGTTGAAGCGGCGACCAGGTGGCGGCGTGAGTCCGGCGGCAGCGAGTTGCGGGTGCCGTACACGTACGTGACCCCGGTGGACTGGCCGGCGATCGGCGGGCATCCGCTGGGGGTGTGGGTGGCGGATCAGCGTCGGTACTACGCGGTCGGGGTGCTGGAGGCCTCCCGCGTTGTCGAGCTGGAGGCGCTGGGGATGGTGTGGTCGGTGCAGGCGTCCGCGTGGGAGACGGGCCTCGCCGTCGCCCGCTCGTATGCCGATGTCCACGGACACTTCCTGCCCGCCGCTTCGGTGGTCTGGGAGGACTTTCCGCTCGGGGTGTGGGCCAAGAATCAGCGCGCGGCGGCCCGTAAAGCGGCAGGGAACGCCGCACGGCGCGAGGCGGGGGAAGCGGACGTCCCGGCCGGTGGTGAGCTGTCAGTGGGCCGTCAGGAGGCTCTCACGGACGTGGATCCGGGGTGGTGCCCGGTATGGGAGATCGGGTGGCAGCGCTGCTACCGGCTCGCCCTCGCCCATGTCCAGACCGGCGGCGCACTCCCTGCCGGGCCGGGTCAGCTGATCGTGCAGGGCGAGGACCTGGGGGTGTGGCTCGCCGGGCAGCGGACCGGGTGGGACCGGCTGATGCCCGCGCAGCAGTACCTCCTGGCCGCGCTTGGAGTCGAGCCCGCGGGCGAGGGTGAGCCGGTCGTGGGCGTGGCCCGGTCGCAGGATGCCCGGTGGGCCGCCAACCTCGCGGCGGCGCAGCAGTTCCATGCCCGCGAGGGCCATCTACGGCCGGGCCGCAAGCACGTCGAAGTCGTGGACGGCGAGTCGCACAAGCTCGGGGCGTTCCTGGATAACACCCGCCGCCGGGTCGGGAAGTTGAGCCCGGAGCGGCGGGCGCAGTTGGCCGTGCTCGGTCTGGAGTGGGCGCTGGAGGGTGGGGGGTGATGCGGGACGGCTCGGAGTTTGGGCGGCGGCGCGTCGGACTCGTCGTCCTGGCATGGGGTGCTCGGCGTGTCCCTCTACTCGTAGCAGCTGCCGCCGCAGAGCACGGTGACGGTGCTGCTGTCGCTGGTCGCCGTGGAGGTGTGGTGGGTGACGGTCGTGGGGGCTTTGCTGGTCTCCCAGGGCATGGGGGCGGCTATGGCCTGAGGGGCGAGGGCAGTGAAGGCCGCGGTGGTCACGAACATGACGGCCAGTGCACGCTTGCGCAGATGCATCTGAACTCCCTGATCGACTGGTGATGTTCGGCCGCTGGCGCCTGTCTCGGAGACGCTCTCGCGGCTGGCTGCCAGTCTCACAATGCGCGTCACTCCCCGCCAAGGTCTTCGACCCGTTCCGCAAGGCTTGACAACGGTTGTAGTGGCTCCCGAACTCATCGAAATTGATCATGTGATCGACTGTCACCCTGGTGGATCCCAGGGTCATCGAGCCCTGTACGTGCTCCCAGCCTCGATCTGTCGCGTACAAGGCCGGGACGCCCCTTACTCTTCTCTGCCGCGTTCCTTGGCGGGGAGCGCATCACCACCACCGGCTGTCGGCAGTGCGGTGCGGAGTTCTCTGGGGTCAGCGGACGATGGGCCTGCTTTTGCTGTGGATGGGTCAACAGCTGGGCGGAGGACGACAGTGAACTGCCGGGCATCGGCGCATCGTCGTAGGCGCGAGGGCCTTGGGGTCGTCAGGCGGCGAAGCCGATGTTGGTGACGTACTCGTACTGGCCCCATTGGGAGCCGAGGTCGATGACCTTGTCGACCCATGCGTCGTCCAGTTGCTGGTCGTTGCCGGCCGCCCATGCGGCGACGATCTGGTCCCAGTTGCGGACGTTCATCGTCCGGAACTCCAGGGTCCGCTGGTGGGGGCGGTCCACCTGGGACTGGTTGAGGGGGTGGATCTCTACGCGGGTGCCGCGGTTGAGGCGGGCGAGGAGGTAGCGGGCGACGTTCTCGCGGCGCACGGTGCGGTAGGCCTGTTCGATCGCTTCGAGGTTCTTTTTCAGGGGCTGGCGCTTGCCGTTGAGCCAGGCTTGCAGCGTGCGGTCGGTGACGGTCAGGCCGGCGGCGCGGGCGGCGGCGCGGGCGTGGTCGGTGCGGGTGAGGTAGTGCAGGCGGGCGAGGAGGCCGCGCTGGGCGGTGACGGGGGTGGCGATGTAGCCGGCGAGGGCGTCGAGTTGGCGGCCGACGGCTTGGTGGCCTTTGATGCCGATGGCGCCGAACTTGCCGAAGTCCACGTTGCGCTCTGGCATCAGGCTTGCTCTTCCGTCGTGGTGCCGACCGTGTAAGTGTCTTTGGGTTCCATCTCGGTCAGGCCGCGTCCCTCGGTGAAGACGGCGCGCCATTCACCGATGACGTGCAATTCGTCGGTACCCATCGCACGTACCACCATAAGGCCTTCTTCATAGGCGCGATGGGCTTTCCACCACAAATTCGCGAAGGCCTGGGAACGAATCAAATGCATCCAGTCGGTGCGGTAGAGCTCCCGGTTGTAGTTCGACTCCCCCATGGTCGAGACGAACTTCGAGTACATGGCCTTGACGTATTCGAGTGTGACGTCGTCGCCGTCGGCGATCGCTTTGTCGCGGGCGTCCTTGAGGGTGATGCGGAACTTTTCCAGCAGGCCTTCGGTGGCGCCCGATGTCCATGATTCGTGGATCACCGGTGGCTCGCACAGCGCGTACTTGGGGCCGGAGAGCCGCTGCAGCAGGCGCAGGGTCGGTTCCGTGACCCACAGCGGGCCGGCTTCGTCGCGGTTGCCGATCGGGTTGGGCAGGACCTGGTCGTGGTCCCAAGCGGGCGGGGTGATCAGGTGGATGCCGGCCCGGCGGCGGTCGTGGTGACCGCCGGTGGAGTGTTCCAGCTGGCCGAGCGGCAGATGCGTCTTGAGCGCGCTCAAGTAGGCGCCGTTGACGTCCAGCGCGGTCACCTCGTGCTCGCCGGGTGGGAGCTCCGGCCGGTTCCACTTGGGGCGGGCCTCCCACACCTGGTCGGCGCCCCGCGCGGTCTGCTTGCGCAGCACGTCGGGCAGCCACGGGTGCGCGACGATGTCGTAGCGGCCGCCCTTGCGGGTGTGGTCGAGCAGTTGCATCGCGTCCGGGATCGCCCGCTTCACCAGTGCCGCGGTGGCCGCTTCGGTATCGCCGGCGTGCTCGGCGAGGACGGCGGTGACGGTGGACGTGATCGGGTCCGGGGTGTCGGCGCTCTGCATGCGGCGCCCGACCGGCACGACCTTCACGCTGCGTCCGGCCTGCCGTACCGGCCTGTCCGTGGCCGCGGGTGGCTGTGCCTCGGGATGCCCGGCCGGCTCTGTGGCCGGGGCTGTCGGGGCAGGGCCGCAGTCGGTGGGGTCCAGGTGCTGGGGGAATCCTTCGACCTGGTGGTGGGCGGGCTGTCCGCACAGTACGCACGGTTGCGGGTCGGCCAGTTCGTCGACGTCGTCGAGGTCGGCCGGTTCGTCGGCTTCCGCCGACTCCTCTGCGGGTTCGACGGCAGGTTCTGCGTCGGCCGTTGCGGCGGTGTCCAGCTTGGTGCGGGCTCCGTTGAGGAAGTACGCGTACTTCTCGCGCACTTCGCCGCTCGGGTCGCGTCCGGACTCCCAGCCCCCGACCGTGGACGCGGCGACGCCCAGGGCTTGTGCGAGCTGGGCGCGTGAGACGTTCAGTGCCTCCCGCAGCGGGCGGCGTTCTTCGACGGGTGGCAGGGGTGTTTCCTGCTTGGCTCGGGCGAGCAGGGCGTCGATCGCTTCGAAGTCCGTCATCGGGCTCCCCCCTCCTGCACGGCGGCAGTCCGGCGGGTGCGGGCTGCTGTGCGGCGGGCCGGTCGGCGGCGTTGCGCGGGCAGGGACTCCGTGGCCCGGGTGGGGCCGGCCAGGAGTTCCAGTACGTCGATTCCGTAGTGTGCGGCCACGATGTCGCAGTCGGTCAGGCTCCAGGCGGCTGCTCCGGACTGACGGCGGCTCACCTGCGCCTGACTCACCCTCAGTGCGGCCGCGAGATCGGCCTGCGACTCGCCTGTCGCGTGCAGGAGCGCGGCGATCGCCGACCTCAGCCGCTCGTCCAGGGCCATGCTCATAGCGAGAAGTATACAAGATGCGCACTATTGATGCGAATATTGCAATCCTCTCATCAGGTGCAGTCAGCGGCCGGTGAGGAAGTGGCACAGCTGTCAGGTATGGCGGTACAGGGCGTGCAGGTCGGCCGAATCCGCGTCGTCGGCCTCCAGCCGTGGCCGTGCTCGTCCATGTCTCCTCGTCCTGCGTGTCGACAGGCCGGTAGGGCTTCCCGGCAGTCGGGCGGTGGACCGGCCGTCAGCGTGCCGGGCGGGGCCCACAGGGCACTGCCGTGCTCCCCCGCCCCCCTCTCCTCATCCGCAACATCCGAGGTCAGAGGCGGTTGAAGGTTTCATCAGGGAGTTCGTCGGAAAGGGCTGCGGTGGGTGCGGGTGCCGCATAGCGTGCGATGACCGGGCCGTTTCCCCCTGCTTCTCGCGGTCCGTGCCTTGTGGGGCCCACGACCCTCTAGGAGATCTTGGGATGTCTTCCGACAGCTCCGAGTTACGGCCGCCGGCGCAGCGGGCCGGGCGGCATGCCTCGGCGGTGGCGCCGGGGTGGGCGACGGGCCGGGTGCGGCCGTGGGCCGGGGCGCACCGGGATCTGCGGTTGCTGCGGCGGGCGTGCCGGTGGCAGCGGCGGGTGGCGGCGCTGGCGGCGCTGGGGTATTTCGCGGTGTTCCTGGCGCTGACCGTCCGGGTGCCGTCCTTGATGACGCGGCCGGCGCCGGGCGGGCTGCCGTTCGGGCTGCTGCTGGCTTTGGTGCAGTTGCCGGTGACGTGGCTGGCGGTGGTGTTCTACGAGCTGACGGCGCGGCGGTTCGTGGATCCGCTGGCGCGGCGGGTGCGGCGGGCGGGCCGTGAGGGGCGGTCGCTGCCGTGACGGACTTCGGGGGTCCGGCGCAGTCCTGGTCGCTGGTGGCGTTCTGCAGTGTGGTGACGCTGACGCTGCTGCTGTGTGTGATCACCGGGCCGGACCGGGAGGACCTGGACGAGTTCTACACCGGGTACCGGTTCCTGTCGCCGTTGCGCAACGGGCTGGCCATCGCGGGTGACTACATCTCGGCGGCGACGGTGCTGACGGTGGGCGGGATCATCGCGCTGTGCGGGTACGACGGGGTGGTGCTGGCTCTGAGCACGCTGCTGTCGCTGCTGCTGCTGATGTTCCTGCTGGCGGAGCCGCTGCATCACACGGGCCGGTTCACGATGGGGGACGTGCTGGGGCGGCGTATGCCGGGGCGGGCGGTGCGGATCACGGCGTGTGCGGTGACGCTGGCGGCGCTGATGCCGATGATGGTGGTGCAACTGGCGGGTGTGGGGCAGCTGTTGGCGTTCGTGCTGGGGTTCTCCGACGGTGCGATGCGTACGGGGTGCGTCGTGGGGGCGGGGGCGCTGATGATCACGTATGCGGCGATCGGGGGGATGCGCGGGACGGCGTTGATCCAGATCCTGAAGACGGTGATCCTGCTCGGTTCGGGGCTGGTGGTGGCCGCTCTGATCCTGCACACGTTCGGCTGGAGTCCGCGCACGCTGTTCGAGTCGGCGGCGCGCAACAGCGGGGCGGGGCCGGGGTATCTGCGCTACGGGCTGCAGTTCGCGGGCGGGCGGCATCCGGCGCTGGACATGGTGAGCACGCAGTGCGCGATCGTGCTGGGGGGTGCGTGTCTGCCGCATGTGACGATGCGGATGTACACGGCGGGCAGTACGCGGCAGGTGCGGCGGGCGATGTCGTGGGCGGTGTCGGCGGTGGCGCTGTTCATGGCGGTGATGACGGTGGTGGCGGTGGGGGCGACCGCGCTGATCGGGGGCAGGGCGGTGGCGGCGGCGGATCCGCGGGGCAACACGGCGTATCTGCTGGGCGCGCGGGCCGCGTTCGGGGCGGATCTGTCGCGGGCGGAGGGTCTGCTGTTCACGACGGTGACCACGGCGATCTTCCTGACGCTGCTGGCGTCGGTGGCGAGCATGACGCTGGCGTGCGCGAACTCGCTGGCGCACGACGTGATCGCGCGTTCGGGTACGGCGCCGCTGCGGGAGATGGCGCTGGCGCGGCTGTCGGCGCTGGGGGTGGGGGTGCCGGTGATCGCCCTGGCGGTGGCCGCGCAGCACCGCAGTCTGCAGCCGCTGGCGATCGTGTCGTTCTGTCTGGGGGCGTCGGCGATCGCGCCGGCGCTGGTGTTCGGGCTGTTCTGGCGGCGCTACACGCGGGCCGGGCTGCTGTGCACGCTGATCGGCGGCACGGTCAGTGTCCTGGTCCTGATGACCGGCACGAACCTGGTCTCCGGCTCGCCCCAGTCGGCGTTCCCCGGGGCGGACTTCAACTGGTTCCCGTTCACGACGACCGCTCTGGTGTCGGTGCCGGCGGGGTTTTTGTGCGGGGTGGTGGGGACGCTGGTGTCGGGGCGGCGGGCGGCGGCGCGGGAGCGCAACCGCTACGAGGCGGTCGAGCCGGTGCTGCTGGCCGGGCCGCCGTATCCCCGGGGCGGGTGACCGGGCCGGTTGTCCGCGGGGCGGGTGACCGGGCCGGCTGTGGTCTGTGCGTGGGTACGGGGTGGTGCCGTCGGGGGTGTCGCGTTGGCGGGGCGGTGGGCGGACATCACACTCGTGGGCATCTGACGGCAGGTCAGACGCCCTCCCCCGCGGTGGGGGTGCGCGTATCGACGAGGACACAGGAGTGCGGCATGGAAGCCCGGTTGAACGTCATGGCCAGTCCGGTCGCGGCCAAGGCCATGAAGCACATCGTCGCCGCGGCCGGGGCGCTCGCGGAGTCGACGCTGCCGGCCGCGACCCGGGAGCTGGTGATACTGCGGGCCAGCCAGATCAACGGCTGCGGCGGGTGTGTGGACATGCACACCAAGGAGGCCGCGGCGGCGGGCGAGACGGCGTTGCGGCTGAACCTGGTGGCGGCGTGGCGGGATGCGACCGTGTTCACCGAGGCCGAGCGGGCGGCGCTGGAGCTGGCGGAGGAGGGGACGCGGATCGCGGACGCGGCCGGCGGGGTGCCGGACGAGGTGTGGGCCAGGGCGGCGAAGCACTACGACGAGGACCAGCTGGCGGCCCTGGTGGCGCAGATCGCGATCATCAACGCGTTCAACCGGGGGAATGTGATCACCCGTCAGCCGGCGGGCGGGTACGAGGCGGGCCAGCCCCACTGACAGTCGTGCCGCCGCGCCCCGGGCACCGTCGTGCGGTGCCCGGGGCGCTGTCGTGCGGGGACGGGGCGCTGTCGTGCGGGGACGGGGAGCGGGCGTGCGGGGACGGGGAGCGGGCGGGGGCGGGGCGGGGTTTCGCTGCAGGCGCGCTGGGATTCGCACTGAGCAATCTCGGCGATGACAGTGCCGGTGGGCTGCCCGCACGCTGATGGGTGAACGTGCTCTGCGGGAGCGGGAGTTGAAGGTCACGCGCCCCGCGGGTACGGCCGAATCCATGACTGGGGAAGGTCTCGCATGTCGCCCACTCTTTTTGGGGTCACTGAGGATTTCGACGTAATCGTGATCGGCGGCGGGCCCGCCGGTGCGACCACCGCGGGGCTTCTCGCCAAGCGCGGCCACCGTGTTCTCGTGCTCGACCGTGAACGGTTCCCGCGCTATCACGTCGGGGAGTCCCTCATTCCCGGTGTGATGGTGCCGATGGAGGAACTCGGTCTGACCGAGCGTATGGAGGCGAAGGGGTTCGAGCGCAAATACGGCGGAACTCTGGTGTGGGGCAACAACGAGGTTCCGTGGAACTTCTCGTTCACCACCGGCGGCCGTATCCCGTACGCCTATCACACGCGCCGGGCCGATCTGGACGCGCTGCTGCTGGACCGGGCGCGGGAGCTGGGCGCGTTCGTCGTGGAGGACGCGACGGTGAAGGAGCCGCTGGAGGAGGACGGCCGTGTCGTGGGCGTCCGCTACGCGCTGCGCGGCCTCAGCGGCACCCACGAGGCGCGGGCCGCGCTGGTCGTGGACGCCTCCGGGCAGGCGCGGGTGCTGGGCCGTAAGTTCTCCGCGGTCAACTGGAACGACCAGCTGCGCAACGTCGCGGTGTGGACGTACTTCGACAACTGCCACCGGCTGCCCGGGGACGAGTGGAGCAACATCCTCATCGAGGGGACGCGGGACGGCTGGTTCTGGGGCATCCCGATCGACAAGGGTGTCTTCAGCGTCGGCTACGTGACGCGGTCGGACGTCGCCAGCGGGAGCGACAAGTCGCTGGAGGACCTCTTCGAGTCGGAGATGGCGCAGACCACCAAGCTGAAGGACATCCTCAGGGACGCGACGCAGGCCGCGGGCTACCGTTCGGCGCGCGACTGGTCGTACACCAACGAGCGTTTCCACGGCAACGGCTGGGTGCTGGTCGGGGACGCCGCCGCCTTCGTGGACCCGCTGTTCTCCACCGGGGTCGCGCTCGCGACGCTGGCGGGCAGCACCCTGTCGAAGGTCGTCGACACGATCCTGCACAACCCGCAGATCGAGGAGAAGGCGCTCGACCGGTACTCGACCGCGTACCAGGACTTCTTCCACGACATCCGCAAGTTCGTGGAGGGCTTCTACGACCGGTCGAAGACGAAGGGGTTCTACTTCAACCTGGCCCAGGAGATCAACGACCCCGGCCAGGAGAACGACGCGCAGGTCGACTTCGTGAAGCTGATCTCCGGGCTGAGCGGGCGGGCCGGCGGGCTGTTCGACCTCGATCTCAGCGACCTGGTGGCCGACGCCACGGAAGCGGGTGCGGGCGGGGTGTGAGGTCCGCGGGCACGCGGACACGACGGTGCGGCAGCCCCCGGGCAAGGGGGCTGCCGCACCGTCGTGTCAAGGCACGTTCCGGGGGCGCGGCGGCGGGCCGTGGGCAGGGGGTGTCAGGCCGCCGTGTTCCGGCCGCCGGAGTCGCCGGGGGCGGCTGTCCAGCGGACCGTCTGGATCCGTCCGTCGAGGATGCCGAGGGCGAGGGCGCCCAGGGCCGTGCCGTTGCGGTCGTGGAAGACGGCGCCGGGGCCGCCGTCCACCTCCCCGGGCCGCATGGTGACACCGATGCGGCCCAGGGCCGGGACGACGGCCGCCAGGACGCGGGCGATCTGGTCCGCGCCGGCGAGCCGGTCCGGCCAGTACGGGGCCGGGCCGCCGGCGGCGGCGGGCGGTGCCGTCGCCGCGGCGGTGAGGCGGCGGCTCACCGCCTCCGAGCAGCCCACCGCGGACGCGATCTGCGCGGTGCCGCATCCGAAGATCTCCCGCAGGGCGAAGACCGCGCGCTCCAGGGGGGAGAGCCGTTCCAGGAGCAGTACGGCCGCCGCCGGCGCCGGGGGTGCGGGGGCCGGGTGGCGGGCGGCCCGGGCGATCCGGGTGACCTCGGCCGACAGGAACGCCCTCGGCGACGCGGGCACGGCCGAGGCCCGCTCGTAGCCGAGCCGGGTCTCCTCGACGGCGTGGTGGGCCCGGCTCTCGCTGCCCAGGATCCGGTAGGCGATCGAGAACAGCAGCGGCCGCAGTTCCTCGAACTCTTCGGTCCGGCTCACCCGGGTTCCTCCCTCCTTCGTGGACGTGGCGGACGGCGTCCGCCTCCTGCTCGCCGTGGGAGGGGCACCGCCCCCGCGCGGTGGCATCGGTTCTCCTCCCCCGCGCCCTGCGCCCGCCGCCCGTACGCCCGCCGGCCGCCCGCACTCGGTGTGTCTGCCGTGCACGAGACGAGACGGTCCCGGTGCGCGTGACATCGGGGCGGGGACCGGCGCGCCCGCCCGCCGGCCGGGGGGAGGCTCGGGACGGGCGGGCGCGGCGGTTCGTGCGGGGCGGCCACCTGGAGGGGGTGAGCGCCCCGCGGGTCCGTGCGCGCCCCCGGGGGGTGGGGCGTGCACGGAGGCCTGGGTTCTCAGGGCGCCGTGCGGGGGGCGGGCGTCCGGTGGGTGTGCTGGGCGGCGTAGACCGCCAGGAACGCGGCGAGTGCGCGGGGTCCGCCGCCGGGCTCCAGGCCGGTGACCGGGATGGACCGGCCCAGGCCCTGGGCCAGCGTGCTGTGGGCCCGCAGGGCGCGGGCGGCCAGTTCACCGGGAATCGGGCCGCGCCCTGCCCCGGCCCCCGCACCCCCGCCGCCGGAGCCGAGGCCCGGAACGGAGTCCGGGCCGGGAGCGGGAGAGGGGGCGGTCATGGCGAGGGCCTCGGTGCGGGCCCGGGAGACGAGGTCGGCGGTGTGCGCGTGACGGGCGGGGGCGGGCGGGGCGGCGCTCATCGGCTGTCTTCCTCTCCTGCGGGCCGTGCCCCGGCGCGTCCGTGATCCCCACCGGCCGCCGGGACAGAGGGGTGGGGTCAGTGCCCGGTGTCCCCGTCGATGTGGCGCTGGATGAACTCGTGGGCCAGGTCGCCGAACTGGGCGCCGAAGGGGATGGAGTCCTGGACTGTGGCGGGGAAGGCGACGCCGGCCCAGACACGGCTGGCGGCGCAGTCGTTCTCGAAGGCGGTCCAGGTCTCCCAGGTCAGCTTCAGGTCGTCGGCGGGGACCAGGCCGGGTTCGGTCTGGGCGGTGCCCGCGGGGATGGCGTGGGTCCAGTCGAGGATGTCGTCACCGAGGAAACGGCGGGCGGCCTGGGCCTGGGCGGAGCACAGGGCGGTGAAGGCGGAGGGGAACTCGGGGTGGCTGCCCGGAGGGAGGTAGCCGCTCCACTGGTCGGCGGGCAGGTCGGTGACGGTGCCCTGCCCGGGCCCGCCCCAGGCGGTGACCGGGGCCTCGCCGTGGACGTGGCCGACCGCGCTGAAGGGGCGCACCGCGTCATGGGCGTGCTTGTGGTGCCAGACGGCGATGAGGTTGTCGAAGCGGGCCAGGGCGGTGGTGGCGAAGAGATGGGCCCAGCCGTCCAGGTCCAGGTCGTGGGCGAGGGCGGCGGCGCGCGGGGCCCAGGTGAGGGAGACCGGTGAGTGCTCGAAGAACTCGGCCTTGACCTTCTGCTCGTCGCTCAGGGCGGCCGAGGCGGCCAGGACCTCGTCGACCGCGTCGCGGTAGGCGGCCGGGGCGGCGGGGTCGAGGTGGGCGGGCGGGGCGAGGGGGAAGGCGGCCGGGTCCTGGTAGGTGAGGGGGGTGACCAGCCGCAGCTGGGGGGTGAGGAACTGCTGGACGGTGTAGACGCCCTTGTCGCCCGGTCCGCCGCCCACGCGCCGCTGGTGGGGGCCCAGCGCGGGCTGCCAGCGGGTGGGGTCGGTCAGCGCGTAGGCGGTGTTGACGGGGGCGTAGCCGGTGTAGTCGGCGTAGGGGCGGGGGTGGTAGGCGCGGCCCCGGTCGCCGCGGGGGTTCATGCCGTCGTCGTGGTGGGCGGCCACGACGGCGATGCCCGCGGTGTTGCCGATGCCGACGGGGGTGGCCGGGTCGCGGGAGTCGTCGTCGGGGTCGAGGCCGAAGGCGGTCATCGCCATCCGCATGACGGGGGCGCGTTCCTCGAAGACGGCTTTGACGACCTGGTAGGAGGCGTACAGGCCGGCGATGTTCTTGTTGCGGTTGGTGGCCGACTCCCCGGCGGGCCGGCGGGCGATGCGGGAGTGCACGCCCTGGGCGGTGGGGTGATAGGGCGCCAGCGCGTCGAACCAGGCGAGCTGGAACTGGAGGGTGATCCAGGTGTAGACGGGGGTGTCCCCGGGGGCGATGGCCTCGGCCGGGGGGAAACCGCCGCCGCCGTTGGTGGTGATCAGGTCCCGGATGAAGTTGCCGTGGTCGAAGTCGAAGGCGACCTTCGGGGCGGCGGAAGGTGCGGCGGGCGAGGGGCCGGACGTCGTCATGGGTCGTGTCCTTTTCCTGATTCCTGGTTCGCGATTCATGATTTTTGATTTATGCAGGCAGCGGGTCCGTGTCGCGAATTCCGTCCGGGAATTCCGCATTCCACCCCATCGAGAGTATCCGCAGCCGCTCGAGGCACGGTGGAAACCCGCTGCATTTACCGGCCTCACCCGATACCGAGGGGAAAGATTAGCTAATATCTTGACAGGGGGAGTTTCGGGCGCCGATGCTTTCATGGACCGGGATATGAATATGAGCATCGGAGGACGATGAATGAGCGGGACAGCGGAGCTGGAGAATCTTTATTCCGTCATGGAGGAAACGGCCGGGCTGCTGGACATCACGCCCTCACGCGAACGGGTCTGGCCCGTCCTCACCGCCTACGCGTCCTTCATCCCGCAGGCCGTGATCGCGTTCCGGGTGGCGACACGTGACACGGGGGACGTCGACTGCCGTTTCACCGCGTTCCCCCACGGCTTCGACCCCTACGCCCACGCCGTGGCGCACTCCCTGACCCCGAAGACGGACCACCCCGTCGGCTCGCTGCTGGCCGACCTCGAGGAACGGTTCCCGATCCCCTGCCACGGCGCCGACTTCGGGCTCGTCGGCGGCTTCAAGAAGACCTGGACGTTCTTCCCCGTCGACGACCTGCAGAAGCTGTCGGACCTCGACGACGTCCCCTCCATGCCCCGCAGCCTGGGCCTCAACAGCGGCTTCTACGCCCGCTACGGCCTGGACGACAAGATCAGCATGGTCGGGATCGACTACCCCAGCAGGACGATCAACGTCTACTTCCTCGGCGCGCCGGCCGCCTGCCGCGAGCCGGAGACCGTGCGCGCGATGATGCGCGACATCGGCCTGCCCGAGCCCAGCGAGACGATGCTGCGCCACGCCGCCCAGGCCGGCGGCATCTACACGACCCTGAACTGGGACTCCCCCGACATCCAGCGGATCACCTTCGCCGCGCTGCTGCCCGACGTCCGCGAACTCCCCGCCCGCTTCGGCGCCGACCCCCGGGTGGAGCGGTTCGCGCTCGGCGCCCCCCACACCTACGGGCCGGTCGGCAAGGGCCTGTACAACGTGGCGTCGTACGCCGGCGGGGAGTACTTCAAGCTCCAGACGTACTACCAGATCAGCGACGGCTCCGTGGAGGCCAAGGGACTGCTCGGCCGCACCTGACAGCGGCCCGGGCACACAAAAAAAGGCGGGCCCCGCCCTCTGGCCGAGGGGGCGGGGCCCGCCTTTTACGTACCGCGTGCCGCGTGCCGTCTGCCGTGTGCCGGGGGCTCACACCTGTCCCGGCGCGGACGCCGGAGCCGGAGCGGGCGTGGGTGCGGGCAACGGGCGGGCGGTGGTGGTGTGCGGGGCGGCGGTGCGGTGCCGGCGGGCGCGGGCCCTCAGCGTCCGTACGGCCGGCAGGCACAGGGCCAGGGGCACCGCCAGGACGGTCAGCACCGTGCCCAGGCTCCAGCCCGCGTGTGCCATCAGGCCGCCCGCGAGGCCGCCGAGGACCGGGCCCAGCTTGCCGGCGCTGTTGGCCCAGCTGATGCCGGTGGCGCGCACGGCCGGCGGGTAGGCGAGCGCGGCGATCACCTGCAGCGCGGAGTTCGCCGCCGGCAGGCACAGCCCCAGGACGAACGCCCCGGCCAGCAGGCCCGCGAACTGCCCTGCCCACAGGAGCGCGGCCGCCAGGCCCAGCACGGCCGCGCCCCACAGCACGGCCAGCACCACGAACCGGTCCAGGCGCCGCAGGACGAAGGAGACCGCGAGCTGTCCCAGCAGGCCGCCCCACCCGAACACCGCGACGGCCACCCCCGCCTGAGCGGACGTCAGGCCCGTGCGCTCGGCCAGCAGCGGCAGATAGCTCAGGATCAGGCCCACCACGCCCAGCCCCGCCAGGAAGCACAGCCACAGCAGGACCGTGGTGCGGGCCGCCTCCCCCGACAGGACGGTCCGTGCGACCGGGCCCCGGGCGGGCGCGGCCCGCTCCAGGTCCACGCCGGACACGTCCCGCTCCCCCACCACGGCCCGCAGCGCCCCGCGCACGTCCGCGGCGGGCCGGCCGCGGGCGGCCAGCACGCTCAGCGACTCCGGGACGAACACGAGCAGCGCCGGGACCAGCAGCAGCGGGGCGAGCCCGCACACCAGCAGCAGCACCGGCCAGCCGTGGGCGGGGATCAGGACCGAGGAGAGGATCCCGCCGGCGGTCGTGCCGGCCGTCACCCCGGCGAAGGCCAGCGCGACCGTCTGGCCCCGCCGCCCGGCCGGCGTCCAGTCCGCGACCAGCGCCATCATCGTCGGCAGCACCGCCCCCAGCCCCAGACAGGCCACGATCCGCACCCCGGCGAAGACGCCGATGCCGTGCGTGAACGCCATCCCCGCCGTGCCGAGGCCGAAGACGGCGACACCGGCGGCGGTGACACCCCGGCGGCCGTAGCGGTCGGCCAGCGGGCCGGCCCCCGCACCGCCCGCCACCATCGCCAGCACGCTCAGCGTCACCGTCGCGGTGACCGCGCCGTCACCGACACCCCACTGCTTCTCGATCCGGGGGTAGACGAAGGCGGCGACGACCGCGTCGAGGCCCTCGGCCACCATCATCAGCAGGCCCAGGATCACGATGAGCCACTGCCGGCGGCTCATCGGACCGCGGTCGATGAACTCCTGGGGACCAGGACGCGCCGAGGCGTCCGTGATCGAGGCATCCGTGGTCACCGGCAGACCCCTTTCGAGGCGAAGAAGGAAAACAAGGAAGACGAGGAAGGAGAACAGAACGAGGAAGGAGAACAGGCAGGACACAGCAGAACGCCCCTCCGCGCGGGCGGAGAGGCGTAAGAAAAAAGAGGGTGGCGGCGGGGGCCTGGGGGGGGGTCAGTGCGGGGTGCGGCGGGCTCTGCTGGCCTCGCGGCTGAGGGCCCAGGCGTCGGCGACCGGGCCCAGGTGGGCGAGCTTGTCGGGGTTGGTCACCGAGCGGATCGCCTGGATCCGGCCGTCCAGGACGTCCAGCGTCCAGGCGGTGAGCACTCTCCCCTCCCGGTCGCGGAAGATCGCGCCGGGCTGGCCGTTGATCTCGCGCGGCTCCAGCGTCACCTCCACCCGCACCAGCGCGGGCACCACCGAGGCCAGCAGGCGGGCCGTGTTGCCGGCGCCGCTGACGGCCCTGGCCAGCTGCGGGGTCTTGCCGCCGCCGTCGCCGACCATCTGCGCGTCCGCGGCGAGCAGTTCGCGCAGGCCCTCCACGTCGCCCTCCCGCAGCGCGCAGAAGAACCGCTCGGCGAGTTCGTCGCGCTCGGCGCGGTCGGCCTCGAAACGGGGGCGTTCGGCGGCCATGTGGCGGCGGGCGCGGACCGCGAGCTGGCGGCAGGCGCTCTGGGAGCGGCCCACCGCCGAGGCGATCGCCGGGAAGTCGAAGGCGAACACCTCGCGCAGCACGAACACCGCACGCTCCAGCGGGGACAGCCGCTCCAGCAGGATCAGCGCCGCCATGGAGACGGAGTCGGCCAGTTCCGCCGAGCGGGCCGGGTCCTCGTAGGGGTCGGTGAGGAGGGGTTCGGGCAGCCACGGGCCGACGTACTGCTCGCGCCGTACCCGGGCCGAGCGCAGGACGTCGATCGAGACGCGGGTGACCACGGCCGACAGGAAGGACTTCACCGACGCGGGGCTGGCCGGGGAGGCGTCGTAGCGCAGCCAGGTCTCCTGGACGGCGTCCTCGGCCTCGCTGACGCTGCCCAGGATGCGGTAGGCGATGGAGAACAGCAGGGACCGCAGTTCCTCGAACTCCTCGATCCGGGTCACCGCGATCTCCTCCCTGAAGCCGTGGAGACTTGGGGCTGGGGGCTGGTTTTTTTGGGGGGCCGGGGCCCGGCGGCCGGGGCCTGTGCCGGGGCGGATTCTCACCCTAGGGGCGGGACCAGGGCGCGTCCCGCGCCCTCCAGGGGGCTTCGAGTACGGCTGTAGCGCAAGCCGAGCGGGAAGGGTGAAGCGGCCGGTCCCCGCCCGGGAGATGATCCGGGCGGGGGCCGGCCGCTGGAGGGAGCCGGTGCGGGTCCGTCGGTCAGGAGCGGGCCGCTTCGGCCTGTTCGGACGGCTTGGGGGCGGGGGCGCCGGCCGGTGCGGGCAGCGGACCGCCGCGCAGCAGCAGGGCGGAGACGACCGCGCCGAGGCCGAAGATGGCCGTGCACCACCAGAACACCCGGGTGTCGCCGTGGATCGACGCCAGGTGCAGGTCCTGCACGGTGGGGGTGCCCGTCACGTGGCCGGCGAGCCAGTCGGTGGCGGCGGTGGCGGCGATCGTGTTGAGCAGGGCGGTGCCGATGGCGCCGCCGAGCTGCTGGCCGGTGCTGATGACGGCCGAGGCGATGCCCGCGTCCTGCGGGGCCACCCCGGAGGTGCCCGCGCTCAGCGCCGCGCCGTAGATGAGGCCCATGCCGATGCCGACCAGCAGGACGGGGCCCAGGATGTGGGTGGCGTAGGCGGAGTCGGCGTCGATGCGGGTCAGGCCGGCCATGCCGGCGGCGCTGATCAGCAGGCCGCCGGTGATCAGCGGGCGCGGGCCGAACTTGGGCAGCAGCTTGATGGCGCCCACGCTGGTGCCCACCGGGGTGATCGCGATCATCGGGAGCAGCGCGCAGCCGGAGGTGATCGCCGAGTAGCCCAGGATGGTCTGCATGTAGTAGACGAGGAACATCAGGATGCCGAAGAAGCCGATGCCGACCAGGAGCACGGTGAAGTAGGCGGCGCCGCGGGTGCGGCTGAGGACGATCCGGGGCGGCAGCAGCGGGTGGGCGGCGCGGGTCTGCCAGACCGAGAAGGCGACCAGCAGGACGGCGCCGGCGGCGAGGAAGCCCCAGGTCGAGGTCTCGCCCCAGCCGTTGTGCGCGTTGGAGAAGCCCAGCACCACGGCGAACATGCCGGCCGAGGCGAGCAGCACGCCGGGGATGTCCATCCGGGCGCCGGACTTGGGCTGGTCCTGCAGCAGTGCCATGCCGCCGAAGAACGCGACGGCGGCCAGCAGCAGGTTGACGTACATGCACCAGCGCCAGCTCAGACCGGAGGTCAGCGCCCCGCCGATGATCAGGCCCACACCCGAGCCGCTGGCCACCACGCCGCTGAAGACGCCGAAGGCCTTGGCGCGTTCCTTGGGGTCGGTGAAGGTGGTGGCCAGCAGGGCCAGGCAGGAGGGCGAGAGCAGTGCGGCGAACGCGCCCTGGCAGGCACGGGCGGTCACCAGCATCTCGAAGTTGGTGGCGGCGCCGCCCACCGCGGAGGCGGCCGCGAAGCCCAGCAGGCCGATCAGGAAGGCCCGCTTGCGGCCGATCAGGTCGGAGAGCCGGCCGCAGAACAGCAGCAGACCGCCGAACGGCAGCGCGTAGGCGGTCACGATCCACTGCCGGTCGGCGTTGCTGAAGTCCAGCGCCTGCTGCGCGGAGGGCAGGGCGATGTTCATGACGGTCAGGTCGAGGCCGACCATCAGATAGGCGGTGCAGATGACGGCGCCGATCAGCCACCGCCGCCGTGCGTCGGCGGCCGCCCCCGTGCTCGGCCCAGCCGTGGCGGCTGCGCTCTGTGCTGCCATGATCATCTTCTCCTTGTTCCGTAATCCGGCGATTTGGCGAACGGGCTCGAGGCCTCGCCCCTAGGACGAGACACGGGGTGGCGGCTGTGACATCACCGCGGGCGGAACACGGCCGGACGGCGAGAGTGCGGGAGGGAGCGGGAAGGGGGCGGGCGCCGGTGACGCGGCGTCAGGCAGGCCGGGCCTGGGCGCGGGCGTGGGCGTGGTCGGTGAACGCCTTCAGCAGCGGCGGCGAGATCTGGTGGTACACCGCGAGGTCGAGATGGTCCCCGTCCGGCGACCACTTGACCGCCGAGGCGTTCACCGGCTCACCCGCATACGTGTAGGGGGCGCTGCGGACGAAGTGCTCCAGCCGCGGGTCCAGCCGGGCCGGCAGCGCCGCCGGGTCCAGGCCCGGGGAGGGCACCGGGGCGAAGGAGATCCGCCGGATGTCCGGGGAGTCCCAGCCGAGGGTCGCGTAGACCCGGTAGGACGTGCACGCGTACGCCAGCATCCGCTCGTCGGGCTCGGGCAGCCCCATCTCCTTCAGCAGCGACAGCACCGTGCGCGGGTCGAGGTCGCCGGCCACCTCGGCGGGCAGCTGGAAGTACAGGTTCAGCGTCCTGCTGCGGTAGTTGATGCCGACCAGCGCCACCTCCTCCAGGCCGTGGCGGGCGAAGAGCGCGGCGTTGTCGGCCACCGAGCGCGGCACCGACGGGATCCGGGCCAGCTCCGACACCTTCTGCAGGTCGCCGGGGAACTGCGCGTAGATCTTCTTGAACCCGCCGGCGACCCCGCAGTCGATGAAATAGTCCTCGACGGCGACCCGCTCCTCGATGTCGGAGAGCAGACCCGCCACGGGATGGTCCTGCCGGGGCAGGAGACCGCCGGCCAGCGCCCGCGCGTACGGGCCCTCGGACCCCGGCGACACCTGCACGGTGTATTCGAGTTCGCCCACCCGGCCCGCGTTGACCTGCGCGCTGAAAATGATCGCCCCGTCCGTCAGCGCGTCACGGAACGCCTCCAGGACCGGCCACACCATGTCACGCGAGAACGACGCCCCCACCAGCCGGGCCGCCTCCTCGATCGCTGAGTACAGCTTTTCCGCCTCAGTGCCTTCGGACATCAACACTCCAAGTAGTCTGCGCCGGTCATTGATTCCGCGGGAATCCGTACTCCGCCGCCTTCGGGAACATAGCGCGGGGCCGCTCGGGAACCGCCGGAGAATTCACTGACGCCAGGGCCGGTGACAAGCGTGAGAATGCGCGAGCAGATGGTGAACGGCCCCTCTCCTGAATCGGAGGGCCGGTGAATTGCGGGGTGATCCGCGTGCAGTGCGGGGTGACCCGCGGGGTGGCGACGGTGCACGCGGACGGTGGTGGAGTCCGCGGCGGGAGGGACGCCCCGGCGGGCCCGGCAGCACGCGGGCCCGGCAGCACGTGGGCTACGGCGTCCCCCGGGCCGCGCCACTCCCCCGGCGGGCCGGGAACCGGCCCGCCCGCCACGGGCGTTCGCGTCCGCCTCGTCGTCCGCGCCGGGGATTTCCCCCCGGGGTGCGGCCGTGCCGGGCGGCCCGCATCTCGTGACCTCCCCCGGGCCGGCCCGTCCGCCGGCCCGGCCGGGGCGCGCGCAGCGGGAGGGCTGCGGCTCCCCGGGCGGGGCCGGTGCGCGGAACGGGTGCGGAGCGGGTGCGGAGGCGGGGGCTACGGCGCGGCGGCTCCCCCGCGCCTTCGGGGCGGCGAGGGGACCGATCCCGTCTCCGGTCCCGCCTCCGGGCCCGGTTCTAGGCGGGGGTGCCCACGGTTCCCGCCGCGTGCTCGGTCCCGGTCCCGGTCGCGGGCGCGGTGGTCGTCGCGGACGGGGTGGTCGCCGTGGGGTGTGCGGGCGGGCGGGGTGCGTCGGGGTCGGTGGGGCGGCCGATGATCCAGCTCAGCAGGGGGCCCGCCATCGCGGTGGTGACCACGGCCATGACGACCATCAGCGAGTACAGGTCCCGGTCCAGGAAGCCCAGTTGGAGACCCACGTTCAGGACGATCAGCTCGGTCAGGCCGCGGGTGTTCATCAGCGTCGCCAGCGCGGCCGACTGCCGCAGCGGCATCCGGTTGAGGCGGGCCGCGGCGAACGCGCCGGTGAACTTGCCGCCGACGGCCACCAGCAGGATCAGCCCCAGCGCGCCCAGCCCGCCCGCGTCCAGCCCGGACAGGTCGACCTGCAGACCTGCGACCAGGAAGAACACCGGCAGCAGCAGCGTCCCGCTCAGGTGGCCCAGCCGCTCGTGGACGTCCGCGCGCAGCCGCTCGCTGCCCTCGCGCGGCAGGATCACGCCGAAGAGGAACGCGCCGAAGATGTAGTGCAGGCCCACCCACTCGGTGGCGGCGGCCGACAGCAGCAGACCCACCAGGACGGCCGCGAACACGGTCGGGGTGAGCGTCAGCGCCGGGCGGCGCGCGACGAAACGGCGCAGCAGGGGGCGTACGACGAAGAGCATGGCCAGCAGGTAGGGGACGGCCAGCAGGATGCGCCACTGGTCGGGGCCCGCCGAACCGCTGACGGCGATCACGGCGGCCAGCAGCGACCAGGCCAGCACGTCGTCGATGGAGGCGCAGGCCAGGGCCACCACACCGAGCGGGGAGCGGGACATGCGCCGGTCGGTGAGGATGCGGGCCAGGACCGGGAAGGCGGTGATCGACATGGCGATGCCCATGAACAGCATGAACGCCGTCCGGTCACCGGTGCCGTAGTCGTCCATCAGATACAGGGCCAGCAGCATGCCCAGGCCGAACGGCAGCAGGACGGAGCTGAAGGAGACGGTGGCGGCGAGGCTGCCGCTGCCGCGGATCATCGCGGCGTCCCACTCCAGGCCGACCAGGAACATGAAGGCCGCCACCCCGACCGCGGCCAGCGCGGCCAGCAGCGGGCGGATGCCGGCGGGGAAGAGGGCGTCGGAGAGCGCGCCGTGGAAGAGGGTCGGCCCCAGGGCGATGCCGGCGAGGACCTCGCCGATCACCGCCGGCTGGTTCAGGCGCCGGGCCAGCATGCCCAGCACACGGGCCAGGAACACGACGGCGGCGAGACCGACGAGCAGGGACGAGGTCTGATGAGTGGTCATGGCGAGGGGTCTTTCGTCGGTGGGATCCGGCCCGGGAGCGGAGCAAGGGGCGATGCCGCGGCGCACCGGCGGAAGAGAAGCGGCCGCACCGGCGCGGGAAGGTGCGCGGAGCCCGGCGGCCGCTGCGCGCGGCCGCCGGGCTCCCGAAAGGGGGTGTGTTCAGTGCGGGTAGCCGCCGAAGCGGCGTTCGCGGCCCTTCAGGTCGGCGAGGGCGGCGTCGAAGTCGGCGCGGGTCATGTCGGGGAACAGGCACGGCGAGAAGTGCAGTTCGGCGTAGGGCGACATCAGCGGGAAGAACGACGACATGCGGGTCGCGCCGCCGGTGCGGATGAGGTGGTCGACCTGGGCCGGGACGTAGGCGTGGCGGGCCAGGATCTCCTCGGTCAGCTCCGGGATCTTCCCGTTGAGCCGGTTGAAGATGCCGATGACCTCGTGGGTGAGGGACATGCCCAGGATGTAGTGGAGCGTGAAGCCCGTGTCCTTGGCCGACTTCTCGCGCAGTTCCTCCAGTTCGGCCAGGTGCGGGGCGGACACCAGGTCGAGGGAGCCGGAGAAGTCGAAGGCACAGCTGTCGTGGACGCGGCGCACCACGTCGGTGAACGCGTTCATGAACGTGGTCACCGCGGGCTGGGGACGGCTGTGGTTGGCGGCGGAGGAGGCCGTGATGTAGAGGGTCGTCACGCCCTCCTCGCGGGCCCAGTCCATGAACTCGACGATCTTGTCCCCCATCGCCGCGTAGCCGTCGTCGAGGGAGACGCCGTTCGCCTGGGACCAGCGGCGCATTCCGTCCGGCAAAAGCATCAGGGTGGTCACCGGGATCTCCTTGTCGTTGCGGGTGAGAACGGGACGGGAAAAGTGATGGCGGTGGCGCGGGGCGGAAACAGGGGCGGGGGCGGGGGTCAGCGGGCGCCGTCCGCCCGGCTGCCGCTCGGCGAGGGCGAGGCGAGCAGGTGCGCCACCGAGGCCCACGCCCGTACGCCGTGCAGGGCGCCGCTGATCTCGGCCGTGCGCCAGGTGCCGGACGCGGAACGCAGCAGCCGGGCCCGGTCCAGACGGGCCGTCACCTCACCGCCCGCCCCCTCCGGCACACCGGTGCCGGCAGCGTCGCCGGCGCCGGTGGTGCGGGGGTCGTCGGTGGTGACGCGGGTGCGGCGCATCCACAGGTTGTTGCTGTCGGCGCGCTCGACGCCGTCCAGGGTGTAGAGCAGGACCTGGCCCAGCTGCATGGCCGCGACGAACGCGTCGATCATGGTGGCCGGGGTGCCGTCCCGGGGCGCCTGCGCACCGTCGGGGACCAGTGCGGCCCGGGCCGAGGCGTACGGCTCCTGCGTGCCGGCCGTGATCCGTACGCCGGTCAGCAGCTGGCTGCGGGCGCCGTGCGGAACGCCGTAGGGGGCGTCGTTCCAGGGGCCGGGCAGCTCCTCCGCCAGGTAGTACGAACGGGGGGCGGCGGGCGGGCGGCGGGCGGGGCTGTGGCGGGCGTGCACCCGGGCCGACAGCGAGCCGACCCGGCAGTCCAGGGTCGTCGACCACAGCGGCCCGGTGTCCTCGGCGGCGGCGAGCCGGCCGGTGACCGGGAAACTCTCCAGCCCCTCCTCGTCCGGGCGGGCGCCCGCCTTGATGTCGACGGAACACACCTCGAAGCGGTCACCGGGCCCCAGCGAGCAGGCATGGGCCGCGTACAGGCCGGTGAGGCGGGCGGCGAAGAGCATCACGTCGAGGGAGCTGAGATGCGGGGTCGGATACCGGTCGCCCTTGCGGGACCAGGCGGCGGGCAGGGCGAGGTGGGCGGTGGCACGGATGCAGGCGGTCCCGCCGGGGGCGTGGGCTCTGCCGGGGCCGCCCGCGGGGGCGGGGGCCGGGGTGATCGTGAGGTCGGTCAGCGAGTGGGCGACCCGTTTGAATCCCTCGCCGAGGAACCGGCCCTCGCGCGGGCCGAGGAAGTCGTCGATGGACGCGAGGTGCAGGGATGACACAGGTACTCCTGTTCCCGCCGCGTCCGCGGTGACGGGAACGGCGACGACACGGCCGTCCTGGAGGGGGCCGGCCTGATGCGGGTGCGGGGCGGCGCGGGGACGGGGGCCTGTGATGGCCGGGCATGCCGGACGGGGCCGCCCGTATGTTCCCCGGCAGCCCGGCGGGCGGGCGGTCGGGGTGGATGCCGTGGCACCTGTCGGGAGAAGGGCGCCGCGGAGCGCGGGGGGACTCCCCCGGGCGGGGCAGGTGTCCGTGCCCTCGCCGCCAAAGGCCGGGCGGCGGGGAAGCCGCGAGGAACCTGACTGCGGCTGCGCCGGTACTCCCCGGGCCGGCCCTCTGCGCTGGCCCGCGGCCCGGGGCCTGGTAGCCGGGGCGGTGCGGCGGGCGGACCGGAAAGGCCTCCCGGCCAGTGGCGGGGAGCGTGAAGAACGTGGCCTCTATCGTGCCGGTACTGCCCCGGGCCGCCCTCGGGTCGGCTCTCCGTGCGGACCGGCCGGCCGACGGGCCAGCGGGCGGGCCCGGCGGTGGGGCTGCCCGTGCGGGGTGTGGCCGGGGCTGTGCTCCGCCCCGGCCGCGCACTCCTGGCCCCGGGTCAGCTCTCCGTGCCGGGGCGCTGGCCTGCGGTCAGGAGGGCGCGGCCGGTGAGGTGGATCGCTGTCAGGTGGGTGACGCGTTCGCCGAGGTGTTCGGCGGTGGCGATGTCGGCCTTGTGGACGGCGTCGGGGGGCAGGTCGCCCGGTGCGGTGGCGGCGGCGCCGTTGAAGTAGCCCAGGCGGTTGAGGTCGTTGTCGCTCTCATGGCTGAGGTGCCAGCCCGGGAGGAGGCCGAGGCTGACCCAGATCATGCCGTGCTGGGCGCCCAGGGTCTGGAAGTAGCCGAGGGTGGAGTCCTTGTCGCCCGCCTTGCAGGCGCCGATGGTGAACCCCGAGCCGAGTTTGTCCTTCCAGGCCTGGCGCGCCCAGCGCCTGCTGGTCGACTCGGCGAAGGTGTGGAAGGCGCCCGACGCCGAGCCCATGTAGGTGGGCGATCCGAAGACGATCGCGTCGGCCGCGTCCAGGCTCTCCCACGCGGCGTCGTCCATGGCGCCGACCCCGACCATGGTCACCTCGGCGCCCGCCGAGACGGCGCCCGCCCGCACGGCGTGCGCCAGGACGTCGGTGTGGCCCCGGCCGGAGTGGTAGGCGACCGCCACGGCCGGCGGGCGCTGCAGTGGTCGTGGTGGTGTCTGCATCGGGTGTCCTCCTGCGGACGCGGAGCTGCTCACGGGGGTTCAGGGGTGGGCCGGGAGGCGTTCGTGCTCCATGCGGAAGTCCTGGCGGCCGTACTCCCGCCGGGCCCGTTCGATGGCCTCGGCCGTGGTCATGACCGGGGTCCAGCCGAAGAGGCCCGCGATGGTCTCCAGGCGCTGGGCCATGGGGCCGCCGACCACGTGGCAGGGGATCTGCAGTTCCTCCAGGGTGGCCAGCAGCATCCGGTCCACGCTCGCGCGGAAGGCGTCGTTCATCGGCCGGTGGCCGTCCGCGGCGAGCGGCAGTTCGTGGCGCAGGTGGACGTAGGCGTCGTAGGTGGCCTTGACGTGCTGTTTGAAGGCGTGCCCGTACTGCTCGACGACCTCGCCGAAGAACACCATCTGCGGCGAGGCCGGCGCGGTGGGCAGGCCGTCCGCGGGGGCGGCGCTGGGGTTCATGCCGTAGCGGCGGCGGCCCTCGCCGTAGAGCCACTCCTGCAGGGAGGAGCCGTCGGAGACGAAGTCGTCGCCGAGCAGGGCCTCCTGCACCGCGCGGCCGGTGTGGCGGCGCAGGGTGAGCTGGAGGAACTGTGCCGGTGTCACATCGGCCAGCCGCACCCCGGGCAGGGCCTGCGGCATGATCTCCCGGACGGTGCGGGCCAGTGAGCGCGGGATGCCGGTGTAGTGCGACAGCGCCATCACCGTCGAGGTCTTGCCCGAGGAGTAGGTCCCGGACACGGCTATCTTCATTGGCTCCTCCAGCCCCCTGTGCGGGTGGGCTCATGGCGTACGGGAACAGTCCCTCAGGCGGTCTTCACCGCGGTCAGGACGGCCTGGACGGGGATGACGTCGGGCGGGATCTCCGCGGCGTCCTTGGTGAGCGCCTTGGTCACCTCGAAGCCGCACTCGCGCAGCCAGCGCTCGTAGACCGACAGCTTCTGCGGGCCGCCCTGGCCCATGGCGGCGCCGATGAAGAAGGCCGGGAAGAAGTCGACGTTGTAGTTGTCGCGGTCGGTGATGTCCTCGGGGTAGACCGGCACCAGGATGTTCACCGTGCCGCCGGGCTTGAGTGCCTTGTGGACGCCCTGCAGGATCCTGACCACGTCGGCCCTGTCGAACATGTCCAGGAAGTGCTTGACCAGGACGACGTCGTAGCCCTGGGGGATCTCGTCGAAGACGTTGCCGCCGATGAACGACAGATGCTCCTCGAGGCCCGCGGCACGGAAGTTGGCCAGCGCCTCGCTCTCCTTGCCGGGCAGGTCGAAGGTGGTGACCGTCAGGCCCTCGGAGGCCTTGTGGCGGTAGGTGTGGATCGCGCCCAGGCCGGTGTTGCCGGCCACGTCCAGGACGCGGGAGCCGGCCGGGATGTCGATGTTGGCGAAGAACCAGGGGTCGATGTTGGCCGTGACGTTGTTCATCAGCTTCAGCCAGGAGTCATTGAGGTCCTGGTGGTCGGCGACCGCGTCGTAGAGGGTGCCCTCGGCGCCGTAGAGCTCCTTGAGGCCGACGACGGTGCCGGTGCGGGCGGACTCGGTGAGGTAGAACAGCTGGCGCAGCGCGGTGACCTTGATCAGGTTCATGTAGGCCAGGGCCCGGTCCAGGTCGGCGACGGGGACGTCGCCCAGCGCGTCCAGGGTGTAGGTGCCCGCCTCCTCGTCGTGGGCGACGAAGCCCTCCTTGACCAGGAGGAACAGAAGCTGTTCCACGGCGTCGGGGCGGGCGCCTGCGGCCTCGCCGAGCTGGACGGCGCTGGAGCCGGGGCGGGCGCGCAGGGTGTCGACCAGGCCGAGTTCGAAGGCGGAGAGCAGGCTCATGAACCGCGAGGGTCCGACCATGTACTCGCGCAGTCGGGCGAGCGTGGCGTCAGGTGTCACGGTGTCAGCCTTTCGAGTCGGTGGGGCCGGCCGCGGGGGTGTGTGCCGGCGGCTGGGTGAAACGGCGGGCCAGCTCCAGGCGCTGCACCTTGAGCGTGGCGGTGCGGGGCAGTTCGGCCTGCGGGATCTGGACGGGGTCGGCGAGCTGCGGGAAGGCGGTGGTGGCCGCCCGCCAGCGGGCCGGGTCCAGGGGGGCGTCGTCGTGGGTGCAGACCACCGGGACCGCTTCGCCGTTCGGGCCCTGGACGACGACCAGTTCGCTCAGTTCCGCCAGGCCGCCCAGGACGACGTCCTCGATCTCCAGGGAGCTGTGCACCCCGGGGATCATGTCGACCTCCCGGTCGAGCATGTGCAGGCAGCCCAGCCGGGTGCGGTAGCCGACGTCGCCGGTCCCCCACCACTGGCCGGTGCGGTTGCCGTCGTAGCGGTCCTGCTCGCCGTGGTAGGTCTTGGCCAGACCCGGCCAGGCGACCTCGATACGGCCGGGGTGGCGCCGGGTGGGGCGGCGGCCGTCGATGCCGACGACGCGGATACGGGCGGCGCCCCGGGGCATGGCCCAGCCCACGCAGCGGCCGTTGGCCTTGTGGGCGAAGGGACGGAAGTAGGCGCGGCCGACGGCCGGCCCGACCTCGCTCTGGCCGTAGATCTGGAAGAACAGGGCGCCGCGCCGGGTGGAGGACTTCAGCAGCCGGCTCATGGTGGCGGGGTGGATGGCGTCGAAGGTGCTGGAGAAGACCTTCACCGAGGCGAACGGCATCCGGGGGTCGTCGGTGAGCTGTTCCCATTCCATGAGGGAGTTGGGCAGCGCCTCCACGAACGCGGGGCGGTGGGCGAGGAAGTGCTCGGCGACGACGGCCGGGTCCGTCTCACGCAGCAGCAGCACCGGGTACTGCTTGAGCAGGGCCAGGGACATCGCGGCGACCATCCGGGAGTGCACGAACGGCACGTGGATGGCGACGGTCTCCTTCCTGCGCTTGAGGGCCAGCAGCCGCCACTGCGGCACCAGGCGTATCGCCTGGGTGCGGGGGGTGTGGACGACGAGCTTGGGGATGCCGGTGGTGCCGGAGGTGTGGGTGATGACGGCGGCCTCGTCCAGCGGCCGCAGCACCGGCCGTACCCGGGGCGCGCCGGCGAGTTCGGCCAGCGAGACGGCGCCGGGCCGGTCGGCGGCGGAGGTGATGACCCGGCGGGTGAGGTCGGCCAGCGGCACGCCGTCCAAGAGGTCGAGCTTGTGGCCGTCGGTGAGCAGGGTGGGGCGGCCGACCCGCTCCAGCAGGACGCCGACGGTCGTGGCGTCCAGGGCCGGGGAGAGGTTGACGACGACCGCGCCAATCCGGGAGATCGCGGCGGCGAGCATCCAGTGGTCGGCGTTGGCCGTCTTGTAGATCACGACGTGTTCGCCGGGCCGTACGCCGGCCGCGTGGAGGCGGCCGGCGAGGTCGTCGACGTGGCCGGCGTACTGGCGGACCGTCAGCTGCCGTCCCGCCTCGGGCAGGACGTCCAGGTCGTGGTCCAGGGTGATCGGCGTCGAGGGGTCGACGGCCGCGGCCATCTCGGGCAGCAGGCCGATGTGCAGGCCGCGGCGCTGGATCGATCGGTAGGCGGTGGAGCCCTTCATGGGGATGTGTCTCCTTCGGGGGCACGCTGCGGGACGGGCAGGACACGTGAGGGGTGCCGGGAGGGGTCCGGGGGTGAGGTGCCCGGTGGGGTGCGGGGGTGGGTCATGCGGCCCGGCGGGCGGTGCCCGCGTGGGCGTGTACCGCCTCGCGCAGGGTGTGGGCGACGCGGGTGACCTGGTCCTGGGTCAGTTCGGCGTGCATGGGGATCGCGAGCTGGCGGGTGGCCAGGTCGAGGGAGATGGGGCAGGTCTGCTTCGCGTCGAAGACGGGCTGGGTGTGGCCGGCGAACGTGCCGTGTCCGCAGCCGATGCCCTGGGCGCGCAGCGCGGTGGCCACCGCGCCGCGGTCCACCGTCTCGTCGAGGGTGACCATGTAGGTCTGCCAGGCGTGGGTGCGGTCGGCCGGCACGTGCGGCAGGGTCAGCAGGTCCTCGCCGGCCAGGAGTTCGCCGTACTGCGCGGCGACCGCGCTGCGGCGGGCCAGGAGTTCACCGATGCGGCCCAGCTGCACCTGGAGGATCGCCGCGGCGATGTCGGACAGCTTGAAGTTGTAGCCGATCTCGGTGAACACCGGGATCGGCAGGCCGACCACGTTGCCCATGTCGAAGATGCTGCCGATGCCGAAGGAGGAGCGCAGCCGGGCGTCCTTGCCTATCTCCGGGTCGGAGGCCAGCAGCGCGCCGCCCTCGCCGCTGCTGGCGCCCTTGCGGCCGTGGAAGGACAGGCAGCCCACCTCCGCCAGCGCCCCCGCCTTGCCGCCCTGGTAGGTGGCGCCGACCGCGCAGGCCGCGTCCTCGACGAGGAACAGGCCGTGCCGGTCGGCGATCTCCTGCAGTTCGGTGTAGTCGGCGGGCAGGCCGACCGTGTCGACCGCGATGATCCCCGCGGTGCGGGGGGTGACCAGGTCGGCCACCGCCTGCGGGTCGACGGTGTAGGTGTCGGGGCGTACGTCGGCGAAGACGGGGGTGGCTCCGACGTAGCGGGCGGCCTGGGCGGGCGCCGGGAAACCGTAGTCGGCGACGATGACCTCGTCGCCGGGCCCCACCCCCAGGGCGAGCATCGCCAGGTGCAGGGCGGCACCGCAGTTGCTCACCGCGACCGCGTCACCGACCATGTACTCCGCCGCCAGCCGGGCCTCCAGCGCCTTGCCCTGCGGGCCCTGGCCGGCCGGCCAGCCGGAGGCGAACACCTCGGCGACGGCGGCCAGTTCCCGCTCGCCCAGACTCGCGTGCACCAGGGGAATCGCGTCCATCGTGGTCAACTCCGTTCACGCTCCGCGCCCGGCGGCCCGGGGGGAAGAAACAGGGGAAGAGACAGGGGAGGGAACAACAGGGGCAACGGCAGGCGCCGTTGCGAGGGCCGGAGCCGATCCGGGTCCGGGTCCGGGTCCGGCCGCAGGGGCGGTCGCGGGCACGGATCCGGGCGCAGCCGCGGGTTCGGGCGCAGCGGCAACCGCGGGTTCAGGCGCAGCCGCGGGTGCGGGTGCGGGCGCCGGTTCGCGGGCGGGGGGCTCGTAGCGCAGCGGGGTCAGCTGGTGGACGTCGTAGCGGCGCCGCATGCGTTCCACGGCTTCCTGGTCGATCGTGCCGCCCGCCTGCCAGATCTCGGCGATCTCCTCGAAGTAGAACTCGTGGTACGGCGAGGGATAGCACTGGAAGAGCATGCGGGCGGGCGTATCGGAGGCGTTGCGGAAGGCGTGCGGGGTGCCCGGGGGGACGAACATGAAGGCGCCCTCGGTCGCGGCGGTGATCCGGTCGCCGTCCGGGGAGGTCCACCGGTGCCAGGAGTCCTCGGTGCGCCGCTCCGGCTCGAACGCCAGGAGCTCCAGCTCGCCCTCGAGGACGTAGAAGAACTCCTGCGCGTCGTGGTGGACGTGCGCCCCGACGTCGAAGCCGGGCGGGACGACCACCTCGAAGACCGACAGGGAGGAGCCGTGGTCCTTGGTGGCCTTGAAGGTGACTTCCTGCGCCTTGGTGATCAGTTTCCGGCCCTGGCCGGGCGGGACGATGAGGCCAGTCATCCGATTCGGTTCCTTCGGCAGAGACGGCGGCGGAAGAAAGCAAGAAGGGGTCAGTCGACGTCGGCACGGGCGCCGTCGCTCCAGCGGCCCAGCGCCATCTCGGCGGTGATGCCGGGACCGAAGCCCGCGATCAGGCCGGTCGCGTCGGGGGCCGGGGTGTCCTCCTCGAACAGGCGGCGGGCCGCCTCCAGGACCACCGCGCTGGCGATGTTGCCGTACTCGCTGAGCGTGGCCCAGCTGTGCCGGAACACGCTGCGGTCGACCTCGAGGAACTTGGCGAGGTCGTCCAGGATGCGCGGGCCGCCGGCGTGGACGATGTAGAAGTCGAGGCTGCCCGCGTCCCAGCTGTGGTCCTTGGCGAACTCCCGCAGCACCGGCGCCAGCGGCTCCATCGTGCCCGGCACCCGCCGGTCCAGCTGGAAGTGGAAGCCCGTCTCGCGCACCGCGTAGGAGATCCAGTCCTCGGTGTGCGGGATGAGGTAGGAGGCGTTGCGCTCCAGCTCGATGCCGGTGCCGCCGTTGCCGCGCACCACGGCGGCCGCGACCGCGTCCCCGAACAGGCCGTCGGAGAGCAGCGAGCCGATGTCGTCCATGTCGGGCTGGTAGCACAGCGAGCAGAACTCGGCCGACACGATCAGGACGTTGCTGCCGGGGTGGGCGACGCAGAAGTCGTGGGCGCGGTTGACGGCGGCGCCGCCGGCCGCGCAGCCGAGCTGGGCGATGGGGATCTGACGGGTGTCGGGGCGCAGCCCCATCGTGTTGATGAGCCACGCCGTCAGCGACGGCATCAGGAAGCCGGTGCACGACACGTAGATGATCGCGTCGATGTCCCGGGCGGCGACGTCGGCGTTCTTCAGCGCCTCCTCGACGACCTGGGGAGTGCGCTTCTTGGACTCGACCTCGTAGATGCGGTTGCGTTCGGTCAGGCCCGGGTGGCGCAGGGTCTGCTCGATGGGCTGGACGAGGTGGCGCTTCTGCACGCCGGTGTTGCGTATCAGGCGCAGCGCGAGCGGCAGTTGCTCCTTCCCCTCGTGGACACGCCGGGCGAAGTCCAGCGTCTCCTCCATCGTGATGACGTGCTCGGGCGCCTGCACCGCGGGCTTGCACAGCCTGGCCATGTCTGGTCCGCCTTCTCTAGGTCTGCCGGGGAAAAAGTGCACGTACGTGCGTGGGGCGTGCGCCGGATACGGCGCGTGGGGCCGGGGGCCGGGGGGTTACGCCGCCGCGGGGTGCGGGGCGAGGTCCATCAGGGCGGAGAGGACCGGCGGCCTGCTCCAGTCGGGCGCGCTCAGGGTGATCTCCAGGCGGCGCGCGGTGTCGTCCTTGACCCGTACCGGGCCGATCGCCGCCGTCAGCCGCGCCGGTGACATGCCGTCAGTTCCGGTTTCCGCGACATCGGTTGGGCGGGGGCGGGTCACCGCGTGGACGTACCAGACGCCTGCGGGGATGTGCTCCAGCGTGAAGGGGCCGGGCGCGGACGCGTGGGCGAGCCGGACGGGGGCGCCCTGCAGCAGGGGGCTGGCGAAGACACCCACCCGCACCGCCCGCGTGCTCCCGCCGGTGGTGCGCAGCAGGCCCGTGACCGTGCCGGTGCCGGTGGGCCGGGCCGCCTCCGGCGTCGTCACCGGCGCGGGTGCGGCCGGGGTCGACTCGGGTGCGGGCGGGGCCTGTCGGGGGCCGGCCGGGGTGAGGGAGAGCGCGCGGTAGCCGGTGGGCGACAGGCCCACCAGCTCGGTGAAGCGGCGGGTGAAACTGCCGGTGCTGCTGTAGCCGACGCGCGCCCCGATGTCCGCGACGGTCAACTGGGTGCTCAGCAGCAGGACTTTGGCCTCCTGCAGCCGTACCGCGCACAGGAACCGTCCCGGGGTGACACCGGTGACCCGGGTGAACACCCGCAGGAAGTGGTACTTGCTGACCATCGCGCCACGCGCCAGCTCCTCCAGGCTCAGGGGCTCCCAGAAGCGTTCGCGGATCGTGGTGACGGCATGCCGCACGAGGTGCTCCATGAGGGCTCCTGACGAAGAACCGCCGGCCGGCGGGGAGTTGACCGGCACCGGCCCCGCCCGGACGAACCGCACAGCCACACGGTCACCGGGTCACCGGGTCACCGGGCATCGGGGCGCTGGGTCGGGGCCGCCGCCGCGCGACGGACGCTTGACGCGGCCGGCGCATGAGCCGGCCGGCGCTTGACGCGACCGGCGCACGGCACGGCCGGCGGGCAGCGCGAGTGACGGGTGGCGCGATGGACGGGGGGCGCAACGGGCGCATGAAAAAAGGGAGTCGGGACGCTCGGTCCCCGACTCCCTGCCAACTCCCCGCCGCCTGAACCATTTTCGGGCAGGGGAGGTGTGCCGAAATAGTGACACGGTCGCCACCCGCCCGCCAAGACTCCCCCGAAGTGACGTAGGTCACGTCAACTGCGTTCGGGGGCCGCGGAGTTGGCGTACGGATCACGCCACCGGCACCCGACCGGTTCTGTAGCGGCCTGCTGCCACCATCGGCCCAGACCCACACGACCGGACACGGAGGGCGAATGTCTCGCGCCGAGGAAGCCACCGTCAGGACCAAACGGTCGACCGCACCACCGGCGCGGGCCGGCGACGCCGGCCGGCTGAAGGGGCTGCGCCGGACCGGAGCGCTGATCACCTTCATGCTCGGCGCGCTGTCCGCGGTGCCGCCGCTGTCGATGGACATGTACCTGCCCGCACTGCCCGACGTCACCCGCACCCTGCACTCCTCCGCCACCAGCGGCCAGCTCACCCTGACCGCCTGCCTGACCGGCATGGCGCTGGGCCAGCTCGTCGTCGGCCCGATGAGCGACCGCTGGGGCCGGCGCAAACCGCTGCTGATCGGCCTGCTCGTCTACGTCCTGGCCTCCGTGTGCTGCGCGGTCGCGCCCGACGCCGGGCTGCTGATCGGCTGCCGGCTGCTGCAGGGCCTGGCCGGGGCGGCGGGCATCGTCATCGCCCGCGCCGTCGTGCGCGACCTCTACGACGGCCTGGAGATGGCCCGGTTCTTCTCCACCCTGCTGCTGGTCTCCAGCCTCGCCCCGGTCGTCGCACCGATCCTGGGCGGGCAGGTGCTGCGCTTCACCGCCTGGCGGGGCGTCTTCCTCGTGCTGGCCGTGATCGGCGTCGCGCTGACCGCGCTGGTGTGGCGCCGGCTGCCCGAGACGCTGCCTCCCGAGCGGCGGCGCGGCGGGGGTGTGCTGGGCGCCCTGTTCATCATGCGCGGCCTGCTCGCCGACCGGGTCTTCGCCGGCTACGTGATGGTCAACGGCTTCGCCTACGGCGCCCTGTTCTCCTACATCGCCGCCTCCCCCTTCGTCATCCAGGGCATCTACGGCGCCTCCCCGCAGACCTTCTCCCTGCTCTACGGCCTCAACTCGCTCGGCATGATGATCGTCGGCCGCGTCAACGGGAAACTCCTGGTCGGCCGGGTGCGCCTGGACCGGGCGCTCGGCGCCGGGCTGAGTGTCATCGCGGTGGCCGGGACCGTGCTGCTGCTGGTCGCGCAGGGCGTCTTCGGGGACGCCGGCACCGTCCCGGTGGCCTGCTGCCTGTTCGTCATGATCTCCGCGCTGGGCCTGGTGCTGCCCAACACCAACGCGCTCGCCCTGATGCGCACCCCGCACGCCGCGGGCTCCGCCTCCGCCCTGGTGGGCACCTCCTGCTTCGCCATGGGCGCCGTCGCCACCCTCCTGGTCGGCATCGCCGGCAAGGGAACGGCCGTCCCCATGGCCGCCGTCCAGACCGGCAGCGCCCTCGCCGCCGTCACCTCCCTCCTGCTCATGTGCCGCCCCTGGCGCAGCCTGCCCGCCGAGGAGATCCGGCACTAGTGCTCAGGCCGTGGACCGTGATCATGGATACGGAGGCTGCTCGCCGGTAGCCTGCCCGCGTGACTGAGTCCTGGAGCGAGGAGCAGTTGACCGCGGACGGCTTCGAGCGGGTGTACGTCGAGTCGGACTGGAACGGCGAACCGGTGACCGGCCTTGCCGACATCGACGGGAAGCCTCACCACTTCGAGATAGAGCGCTACGACCCCACCCATGAAGTCAGTGAGTACCAGGTCTGGCCCGCGAGCGAGACGGTGGCGGAGCTGGAGCGCGAGCAGTGGGCGATCTACGCCAGGTGGTACGAGCGCAGTCAGGCGGGCGAGGTCGGACACGAGAGCCATCCGGGCCACGGCGGGATCGACGCCCGCTATGACGAGTTGGAGCTGCTGTTGGCGCCGCACCGCTTGGCGCCGGACGGCGCCCGTCGGCTCGTGTGCGAGCTGCGGTTCATTGCCGGTGTCGACGTCCGCTACCGGGTCGAGGGGCCCGACTACTGGCTTCGGTGGCGTCCGAGCAGCTGAGACCGCCGTTGACCACCGGAGCGGCGCCACGACGAAACCCCGCGCGAGACCGTCCTCGCGCGGGGTTTCGTCGCGACCGGGACCCCCCCTCCTCTCCCTGCCTCTCCCCCGCACATACAGAGCAGCTCCCGCGGACCGTCTCGACGGGCTGCGGAAGCTGCTCGGTGTGTCCTGGGTGGGGGCCGGTTCAGGCGGCCGTGTCGGGCTCCGGGGGCAGGATCAGGGTGGGTTCCAGGACGACCCGGACGGCGGGCTCCTCCCGTACCGCGCGGACCACCGGGTGGCGTGGGCCGCGCTGCTGGCGCCAGTGGGCCTGCGCGAGGACCACCGCGACATACGGGATGACCACCGCCCCGGCCAGCGCGCAGCCGGCGAGGACGGGCCAGCGGTTCCAGGTCGCGGCCATCAGCACCACGCACACGGTGCGCACCACCATCGCCATGAGGTAACGGCGCTGCCGCCCGCGCACATCACGCGTCAGCCCGGCCCGCGCCCGGGTGATGGACTCGGCCGGGACCACGTCCCGGCGCCAGCGAACTCTGCTCATCGGGCCTCCGAGGACGAGGAATTGGGCTGTGGCGGCAACGGCGCGGCCCGGAGGGACGCAGCCTGAAAGGACCTGGTCCGAAGGGACTGGCCTGAAGGGGCGTGGCCTGACGGTGAGTTGGGTCGGTGGCACGTCAACCGGGCCGCATGCGACGGATGGTGACGGTCCGTCAGGCGGTGTGACCGGGGAACGGCGGCGGCGCGGGTGGCCGTCCCCCGGTCACCCGCGCCGCCCGCACCGGCCCCGCCCCCGGGGTCAGTGCGTTTCCCGGTCCGCCTCCCGGCCTGCGGAGTGGCGGCCCGCGCCGGAGTCCGCGGACACCGGTTCGGAGGGGCCGTGCCCGTTGGAGGCGGCGTGGCCGTTGGAGGCCGCGTGCCCGTTGGCGGAGGGCCCCTCGAGTGCGGCGGGTTCGGCGTGGGCGAAGTGGGCCAGGGCCTCGCGCATCTCGGCCGGGGTGGGCTTGGGGATCTGGTTGCCGTAGAGCCAGCGGCTGAGGCGGTGGCGCAGGGCCTGCCGGCGCCGGTCGGGGTTGGGCACGCCGTTGTGCTCGGCGGCGGGGGCGGGCAGCGGGGCGTAGGTCTTGCGGGCCAGCAGCGCGTACTCCCGCTGGCGGTCCACGCGCTGGTGGACCTCGACGAACTCGCCGTGCGGCAGTCTCCTGATCCGGCCGGTCTCCCGGCCGTGCAGCAAGGTGTCGCGTTCACGGCGCTGCAGGCCCAGGCAGATCCGCCGGGTGACGACGTAGGTCAGCGCCGGGACGACGAACACGCCGATCCGTACCGACCAGGTGATCTGGTTGAGGGAGAGGTGGAACTCCTGGGCCAGCACGTCGTTGGCGCCGCCGAAGAACAGCACCAGGTACAGGGCGACGAAGCCGATGCCGAACGCGGTGCGGGTGGGGTGGTCGCGCGGCCGGTCCAGGAGATGGTGCTCACGGCGGTCGCCGGTCACCCACGCCTCCAGGAACGGCCACAGCGCGATCACGGCCATCATCAGGGTGGGCACGATCACCGCGGGGATCAGGATGCCGAGGTTGACGGTGTAGCCGGCGAGGCTGAACTCCCAGGCGGGCATGGCCCGCAGGGCGCCTTCCAGGAAGCCCATGTACCAGTCGGGCTGGGAGCCCTGGGAGATCTGGTCGGGCCGGTAGGGGCCGTAGGTCCACACGGGGTTGATCTGCGCGATGCCCGCCAGCAGGGACAGGAACCCGGCGATGATGAAGAAGAAGCCGCCGGCCTTGGCCGTGTAGTGCGGGAACAGGGGCTGGCCCACCACGTTCTTCTCGGTGCGGGCGGGACCCCTGAACTGGGTGTGCTTGTGGTAGAAGACCAGGATCAGGTGGACGGTCAGCAGCGCCACGACGATGCCCGGGATCAGCAGGATGTGGAAGCCGTAGAACCGGCCGATCACGTTGTGGCCGGGGAACTCGCCGCCGAACAGGAACATCGACAGGTACGTGCCCACCAGCGGGATGGCCAGGGTGACGCCCTCGGCGATGCGCAGGCCGGTGCCGGAGAGCAGGTCGTCGGGCAGCGAGTAGCCCACGAAGCCCTCCAGGGTGACCAGCACCAGCAGCGTGAACCCGAACAGCCAGTTGACCTCGCGCGGCTTGCGGAACGAGCCGGTCAGGAAGTGGCGCAGGGTGTGCAGGCACAGAGCGCCGATCATCGTCAGCGCCGACCAGTGGTGCAGCTGGCGGATGAACAGCCCGCCGCGGACCTCGAAGCTGATGTGGACGGTGGAGGCGTAGGCCTGGGACATCCGCACGCCGTGCAGCGGCCCGTAGGAGCCGTGGTAGACGGTCTCGGACATGCTCGGGTCGAAGAAGAGGGTGAGCCAGATCCCGGTCACCAGCAGCACGACGAAGCTGTAGAGGGCGATCTCGCCGAACATGAACGACCAGTGCTCGGGGAACACCTTGCGCACCAGGAAGCGGAAGTTGTAGATCCCCAGCCGGCCATCGGTCCAGTCGGCGATGCGTTCGCCGCGCGGCGCGGTGGTGCGGCCGGCGCGTGCGGGTGTGTCGGTGTCGGTCATGCCCGGGCCCCTTCCCCTCGCCGCCGGACGGTGGGGGCGGTCTGCCGCGGCGAGGGCCGGACCACCGTGTGCGACGGGACTGCGCCGGGTGCGGGTCGGGGGGCGCCCGGAGGTGTGCCGGGGGTGGCTTCCGGGGCGGCTGGTCGGTTCACTTTCTCCACTCTCGTCATGCGGGACACCTCGTGGGGCCGGGTGGGGGGGCGGGGTGTTCACGGCCGCCTCCGTTCACCGGCGGGGGCCGGCGCCGGTGTGGGCGGCGGCAGGTCTGCGGGCCGCGCGGGCACGGCACCGGCGATGCGCACCGGGGCCGCTGCGGGGGCTGCGGGGGTGCGGCGGCGGGGGGTGTCCGGGCCGTGGGTGGTGCTGGGCGGCGCGAAGGGCGCCGGACCGGGCAGAGGTCGCAGGGCGGCCCGCAGGACGCGCGGGCGCAGCGCCGCCAGCAGCCGGCGGCGGGGCGGGGTGCAGGGGGTGCAGCAGCAGGGCGGCCGCGTGCGGGTCGCTGGTCGCGGCCGCCGCGATCCGGGCCGCGTAACGGGCGCGCAGGCCGCTGGCCGGGCGGGGGGCGGGGTGGGCCTGGCGCCAGGCGGGGGCCACCTGGCGGGCCAGGGCGTGGCGCAGCCGGTGGCTGATGCCGACGGCGGTGCCGTGGCCGGTGAGGACCTGGTCCAGGGCCAGCGCGCACTGCACCGCCAGGGCCATGCCGTGGCCGTGGGCCGCGTCCAGGTCCGCGAGCGCGTCGCCGACGACGAGGAACTGGTCGGGCCAGCGGCGGAGTTTCTCGTAGCGGTGCCAGCGGGCGCCGGTGCGGGTGCAGCCGTAGACCGGGCCCAGCGGGCTGGCGGCGGTCAGCAGGTCGTGGAGCAGGGGGTGGCGCAGGGTGCGGGCGGCGTGCAGCAGGGCGGGATGCCCGGCCGGGGGGCGGGCGGTGCCGGGGAGGGTGAGGGTCACCGACCAGCGGCCGCCCTCGACCGGGTGCAGGACGCCCTGGCGGGGCAGGCCGGGCGCTGCCGTCACCAGGAGGCTCTTCCAGTCGGCGACATGGCCCACCGGCGGGGCGAAGGCGGCGGTGGCGAAGGCGGCCGGGGCGGCGGCGAGGGTCTGCGGGGGTGCGGGGTAGCCGAGTTCGGCCAGCCAGCGCGGGGCGTGGGAGCCGCGCCCGGAAGCATCGACCACGAACTCCGCCGGCAACAGCCGTGGCACACCCCGGCCGTCCGCGGCGGCGCGCTCGCGGGCGCGCACCCACACACCGGTGACGGTGTCGTGGCGGCCCCCGCGCAGGCCGACGGCCTCGTGCCCGGGCAGGAAGGTCACTTTCGGGTCGGTGCGCAGCCGGGTGCGGACCGCCGCGTCGATCAGGTCGCGGCCCGCGGAAAGCAGGGACAGGCCGGCGTCGAAACGGGGCAGCCAGCCGGCCGGGCCCAGCACCAGCAGGTCCCGGGGCACGGTGAGCCGGACCGCCCCGGCGCCGGCCAGGTCCTGGCCGATCCCGGGGAAGAGCCGCTCCAGCCCCTGATGCGCGGCCGGCGCCAGCGTGTGGGTGTGCCGGGCCTGGGGCACCCCCGGACGCCGTCCCGGCCCGGAGGGCACCCAGTCGCGCTCGATCACCGTGACGTGGTCCATGAAGTTGGCCAGGGCCCGTGCCGCCGTGAGCCCGGCGAGCCCGGCGCCGACGACCACGGCACGCCCGTGGCCACCACCCGCGCCGGCCCCCGCGTATGCACTCAACTCGGCTGCCCTCCCTGCTCGTTGTGCCTTCATCATGCGGCGCCCGGACGACCCCGCACGGCCCCTTCCACCCGTCGAGGACCACCCCTCCAGCGCCCTTCGAGTCCCCCTCCACCGGGCCTCCGCCCAGACTCGAGGAAGACTCCGGCGGGACTCGAGGCGCAGGGGCGTGAGCTGGGCGGGGGCGGGGTGAGGGGGTGTTTTCCGGGAGGGGCGGGGGTGTTCCGGCGGGGGGCGCCGATCTTGTTCTGAGGGGCGGTGGAGCGGGGGCCGGGGGACGGACCCCGGGGGGGTGCGCTTGAGCACCGGCCCGACGCGTACCGGGAGTTGGCCCGCGTGACCCCGGGGCCGGGGGCCACGGGCCGCGGTACGGCGACGGGTGAGGTGTCGTCAGACACCGGGCCCGGACCCCGCCGCCACCGCCACCGCCGGGGTCAGGACCGGCGCCATGGCCCGGGCACGGGCCGGGACCGCCGGCCGCCGGGGCCGGGGCCTGGGCCCGTGTCGGGTCCGTGGCCGGCGCCGGGGTCAGGGCCGGGGCCGGGGGCCGTGGGGGGTGTCGCGGCGAGGGCCCGGTCCACCAGGGCGGGGGCCGCGCCCGTGTAGGCGGACGGGGTCAGGAGGGCGGCTGCTTCCTCCTTGGTGAGGATGCCGGCCAGTTCGGGCAGGCCGGCCAGGGTGTCGGAGAGGGGAAGGCCCGTGCGGGTGGCCAGGAGGGAGGCCCGGGTGAGGAGTTCCCTGGCCGCGGTGCGGCCCAGGCGGGGGGTCAGGACGGCGGAGAGGCGTTCGGAGACGAGCTGTCCGCCGGTGGCCTCCAGGTTGGCGCGCATCCGGTCGGGGCGGACGGTCAGACCGCGGGCGAGTTCGACGGCCGTGTGCGCGGCGCCGCCGGTCAGCCGCAGGCACTCGCGCAGCGGCTGCCATTCCGCGTGCCACACCCCGGCCGAGCGTTCGTCCTCGGCCACCAGACACTGCGTCAGCACACCCGCCTGCGCGGGCACCTGCAGCGCGGCCGAGCGGATCAGGGTGGCCAGCACGGGATTGCGTTTGTGGGGCATCGCCGAGGACGCCCCCCGCCCCGCGACGGCCGGCTCGGCCACCTCCCCGATCTCGGTGCGGGCCAGCACCAGCACGTCCGCGGCGATCTTCCCCAGTGCCCCGGCCGCATGCGCCAGGCCGGCCGCCAGGTCGGCGACCGGGGTGCGCAGCGCGTGCCAGGGCAGCACCGGCGCCGCAAGTCCCGTCTCCCGTGCGAACGCCTCCGTCAGCTCCTCGCACAGGGCGGCCGGGTCGGTGCCGGGGCCGGCGTACTGCAGGTAGCCGGCCAGGGTGCCGGCCGCGCCGCCGAGCGCCACCGGCAGGCCGCCCGAGGCCAGCCGCTCGAGGCGGTCGGCGGCGTCCAGGACCAGCTGGCGCCAGCCGGCCGCCTTGAGGCCGAAGGTGGTGGGCACGGCGTGCAGGGCCAGGGTGCGGCCGGCCATCACCGTGTCCCGGTGCCCGGCCGCCAGCACCGCGAGCGCGTCGGCGACCGAGCGCAGGTCCGCCACGATCAGGCGCAGCGCGCGGGCGGCCACCAGCATCGCGCCGGTGTCCAGGACGTCCTGGCTGGTGGAGCCGCGGTGCACGTACTCGGCGGCGCCCGGGCAGTCCTGGGCGACCCGCGCGGTCAGCGCCGCGACCAGGCCCACCACCGGGTTCGCGGTCTCCCGCGCGGCCAGGGCCAGTTCGCGTACGTCGAAGAACTCCGCGCGGGCCGCGGCGGTGACGGCCGCCGCCGCCGAGGCCGGCACCGTGCCCAGGCGGGCCTGTGCCCGGGCCAGCGCCGCCTCCGCGTCCAGCATCGCCTGCAACCACGCGACATCGCCGACGGCCGCCTCGACGGGGGTGCCCGCCCGCACCGGGGACAGCAGCCCCGCGTCCAGATGCGCCGACAGCTCCACCGGCGGCGGAGACAGCGGGGACGGCGGGGTCGGCGGGGTCGGGTCGGGGGAGGTCATGCGCCCGCCTTCACACTCGGGGCCGCAACCGGGCCCGGGGACACGGGAGTTGCCGCGTGCCGCACCGGACGGCGGGCGGCGGCGGGTGCCTCGTGGGCCTGGGGCACGGCCAGGACCGCGGCGGCGATGGCGTCGGAGTCCTCCAGGGTGACCGAGCCGACACCGGGCCGGATGCCCGCGGCCGTCACCCAGTGCACGGACTCGGTGGGCACCCCGTAGGCGAAACGCCGCGGATGGGGCACCCCGTGCGCGTCGATCAGACGGTAGGGGCGCCCGGTCACCGCCAGTCCCCCGGTCTCGTACCCGCCGCCGTCGTCCTCGTCGTGGAGGGCGGGGATGCGGTAGGGGCGGCACTGGCCGGTGCGCAGCAGCTGGCTCATCAGCGGGTCGGCGGTGCGCCGCAGGTCGGTGCCGGGCAGGCGGGCCTCGATCAGGACGGTGGCCCGGATGCGTACCCCCGGGATCGTCTCGGAGGTGGCCACGAAGCAGGGGCCGGACGCGTCGTGCTCCTGCGCGCCCACCCGCAGCCCGGGGCCGGTCACCTCCAGGATGCCGGCGTCGATGAGCGCGGCCATCTCCTCGATGCGGGAGGCCGGCGGGCCGATGGAGAGGTAGGCGTTGAGCGGGGTGTACCAGCGCTCCAGGTCGTCGCGGTGGGAGGCGGCGCTCAGGCCGGCGTGGTCGACGGCGAGGCGGACCTCGTTGCGAAGGTCGCGCAGCACGTCCAGGGCCGCCTTGACCGGGCCGCTGACATTGCCCTGCCGGGCCAGGCGGAGGTCCTCGTCGAGATGCCCGCGCAGCCAGGTCCGGAAGGCGGCCAGGTCGGGGAAGGCACGGGCGCCGTAGGGGCGGGCGATGCGCTCCCAGTCCCAGTGCTGCGCGGCGGTGATCCCGGCCTCCTCCAGCAGAAGGTCCTCGGCCGGGCCGGGCTCGGCGTGCAGATAGCGCTCGGTGAACTCCTCGGCCACGGCGGCCGGTTCACCGCGCCGGGCCAGCAGCGCCGCGTAGTAGACGGCGCACACCTCCTTGGAGATCAGCGGCCACAGATCGGCGGCGAAGTCGACGGCCGTGCTGCGCCGGTCGGCGGCCCGCAGCGCCGCGACGTACTCCGCCGTCAGCAGCCGCGGCCGGTGGCGGCCGTGGGCGCCCTTCTCGTTCTCGCCGCGCGCCTGGTAGGGCACCCCGCGCCGCGACCCGGCGTACAGGCGCGGCTCACGGCCCGAGGGCCGGTAGACCAGACGCCCCCCGGTACGGGTGAAGACGCCGCCGCGCCCGCGGGTGAACAGCGCCATGTGGTCGAAGAAGTTCAGGCCCAGCCCGCGCAGCAGCACGCTCTCGCCCGGCCGTACGGCGGAGAGGTCCACGTCGGCCGGGTTGGCGGGCGCCACATAGGTCAGACCGTGCCGGGCCGCGAAGGCCGCCAGCCGCCGCTCGGTGCGGGAGGGCCGTACCGGGACGTGCCCCTGCGCCAGGACCACCGCCGACAGGCCCTCCAGCCGGGTGCCGTCCTCCAGCACCACGCTCTGGCGGCCCGCCCGGACACCGTCGGCATCCGTGAGGGCGACGGCGCGCAGCGCGTGGGTGCGCACCCGGACATGGGCGGCGGCGTTGGCGACGACCCGCCCGAACGCCCAGGTGAGATAGGAGCCGTAGAGGGCGCGGGTGGGATACGTGTCGGGGCCCAGGACGCGCGCCTCGGCAAGAACCTCCGCGCCGAGGCCGGCACCGGCATCGGGGGCGCCCTCCAGGGTGCCCGACTCCAGGGCGCGCGCCCACTCGTACAGGCTCGGGCCCTCCTCCAGCGGGCCGTCGATGCGGACACTCGCATCGGTGTAGACCGTCACCTGCGAGGCGACGGTGTTCATCAGCAGCTGCCGCGACTGGGTGGGGCGCCACACCCGCCCGGAGCCCGGCGGGCCGGGATCGACGACGTGCACGGTGACGGTGTCCCAGCGGGGCGACTTCCGTTCCTGCGCACACAGCCGTTCCAGCACGGAAAGGCCCCGGGGGCCGGCACCGACCAGGCACACCTCCAGATGGGCCGCGGTCGCGTCGCCGGGCGGCGGCGCGGCGGCGCGGGGATCCGGGTCCCCGGGGGGAAAGACTCCGCCCGGGGGAAACCGATCGGCCGTCATGACGAGCGGCCCTGCGAGGAGTCCGGCGTCTACTGCGCGTTCGCCTGCGTGCGTACCGTCCACAGTTCCTCCCTTCCTGCCGCCACCGTCGGTGCAGACGCTCGACCAGGGCTCGGCTCCGGGTGGAAAAGACCTCGAGAAATCCGGCACGCCATTTCACCGGCCTGTTCCCGAACGGGGCTGTATCGGGACTCGAGTCACCGGGCGGGTAATGGAAGGACCCCCGCGGACGAAAACCCCGCCGGGTCAACCACCGTGACCGGCACGGCACATACGGCCACCCGCACAAAAGACACACGCGCAAAAGACACATCCGCAAAAGGCACACGCGTAACGGCACACACGTAAACGGATTCACGGAGTCACGGAGTCACAGATTCACGGAGTTACGGAGTCACGGATTCGCGGGATGGATGCACGGGATATCCGACAGCACAGTTGTGGACAGCGGTTGCGGGGCCCCAGACGCCTCGTGAAGGAGTTTCGATGAATTCCCAGTCATGCCCCAGGAGTCACCCCCAGGAAAGCGTCGCCGCCGCCGGGTCCGTCCTCTGCGCCCCGTGCGTGCGAAGGGCGGCGCAGCATCTGCGGGTGCTTCCCGCACTGCACCAGGAATGCCTGCACCAGGCCTCCCCCACCGGCCGGCGCACGAATCCCACCAAGGTCTCCGGCAGCCGCAAGAGGGACCACCTCGACATCGCCGTGCTCGACGCCCGGCACAACATCCTGACCATTCTCGAGTCCTGGTCGTCACTGGTCGCGGAGAAGCGCGGGACCCCCGCCCCGGCGCGCAGCGTCCCCTCGCTGGCACGGTTCCTGGTCCGGCATCTGGAGTGGCTCGCCGGCCAGCCCCCGGCGGACGACTTCGCCGACGAGATCGAACGCCTCGTCGGCGAACTCCGCCAGACCATCGACCCCGACCCGCACCCCCTGCACGCCCTCATCCGCAGCTGCGTCGTGGACGGCTGTCCGGGGACGATCAGCGCGCTCCCGCAGCGCGGCACCGGAAGCGGCAGCACCGGTTCGGGTTCGGGTTCGGGTTCGGGTTCGGGTTCGGGTTCGGGGGGCAGCATCCGGTGCTCCTCGGGGCACGCGTGGGACGTGGGCGAGTGGCTGGGGCTGCGCACCCTCATGGAACGGCAGCGGAAGGGCGTCAGCGCATGATCAAGCCACCCAGCCACCGGCTCGTCCCCACCAAGGTGGCCGCCCTCGCCGTGGGGGTCTCCGAGGCGACGATCCGCAAGTGGGTCAGCCGCGGGAAGATCACCCGCTACGGCGCCCCGCACCGCCGCTCCGAGTTCGACATCGAGGAACTCACCGAGATCGCCCTGCACCGGCGGCCCTGACTTCGTCCTCAACTCCGGGCGGGCGGGCGCCGGTTGCTCCCCGAAGCGGGCGGCGGCCCGGGGGGCCGTAGGGCCGGCGGTACGTCTGCGACGCGGAGCCCCGCGCCCGCACACCCCCCGGGGACTCTCCACTCCCCCGGCTCCCGCCGCCCCCCAACTCCGGCTCCCGACAACGAGGTTCATCAACTCCGACTCCCGACGACCGAGTTCACCAACTCCGGCCCCGGACACCCGGGTTCACCAACTCCCGCTTCAACAAATGTTCCTGACGGTTTCTCAACTCCCTTGCCCCACAGGCCCGAAGAGCCCGACCATGCCCGCCGCGACTGCCCTGGCAGCCGCGGCTGCGCCGGTTGCGCGGGCGGGTTTCCGCACCTCCGGGCGAGTGACCCACGTCACTTCCGCGCGGTGTTGGCGGGGGGCCTGACCCCGTGTCACTATCTCCCTACATCTCCCCTGCCCAAAAGCCGCCGCGAGGCCGTGCTGCGGCAGGGAGCGCGTGCCGCGGTCGCCCCTCTCATGGGGTGCGCGGCACTTTTTCTTTCCCGGTTCCGCCGGTTCCGTCGGTTGCGTCGGTCCGCCGGTTCATCGGTGCACCGCTTCACCGTTCGGGCTGCGTCCGGCGCGTCCGCGCCGCGGATGAAGTCCCCTGCGGTGTACGGCGGTTGGCGCCGTGTCTTCTTCGCGGGCCCCTGGCCCCCACGGCCGCCGTGCGGCCCCCGCGCCACCGGCGTCTGCGACACCCCCGGCATTTCCGGGATCTCTGACATCTCCGTGCACGACAGACATAGGGAGCTGAGTGCGTTGACTCTACCGACCTCGGCGGAGGGGGTGCCGGACAGCCGCCGGACCCGCTCGGTCGGCATCGGCCGCGCCCACGCCAAGGCGATCCTGCTGGGCGAGCACGCGGTCGTCTACGGCGCCCCGGCGCTCGCCCTGCCGATCCCGCAGCTCACCGTCACGGCCAGCGCCGGATGGTCCGCCCAGCCCGGCGACGGGCAGGGCGACCTCTCCTACACGATGACCGGTTCCCCCTCGCGGGCGATGGTGACGCAGGCCTCCGACGGGCTGCGCCGGCTGACCGCGGAGTTCAAGGCGCGGATGGGCGTGAGCGGGCGGCCGCATCTGGACGTGATCCTCGACGGTGCGATCCCGCACGGGCGGGGGCTGGGCTCCAGCGCGGCCAGTTCGCGGGCGATCGCGTTCGCGCTGGCCGACCTCTTCGGCCGGGAGCTGGACGAGACCACCGCGTTCGAACTGGTGCAGACGGCCGAGAACATGGCGCACGGCAGGGCCAGCGGCGTCGATGCCATGACCGTCGGCGCGCTGCGCCCGCTGCTGTTCCGGGCGGGCCGTACCCGGGAGGTGCGGGTGGGCTGCGACGGGCTGTTCATCGTCGCGGACAGCGGCCGGCCGGGCAGCACGCGGGAGGCGGTCGAGCTGCTGCGGGAGGGCTTCGACCGCCGGCCCGGGGCGCGCACACGGTTCGTGGGGCGGGCCACGCAGCTGACCGAGGAGGCCCTGCTCGCGCTCGCCGAGGGCCGGGCCGGGGACCTGGGCCGGCGGATGACGGACTATCACGCGCTGCTGCGGGCGGCCCGCCTGAGCACCGGCGCCATCGAGCGGCTGGTGGAGGCCGCGCTGGCGGCGGGCAGCCTCGGCGCCAAGATCACCGGCGGTGGTCTGGGCGGCTGCATGATCGCGCTGGCCCCGCCGGAGCGGGCCCGCGAGGTCACCCGGCGCCTGCACGAGGCAGGCGCCGTACAGACGTGGCTCATACCGCTGAAGGGGCTCGACAACCATGCGCCGTGAACCCACACCGACCACCGCACCCGGCCCCACCCAGACCCTGCCGGGCCCCACCCAGAGCGTGCCGGGCCTGACGCAGACCGTGCCGCGGCCTGCGGGGGCGGACGCCTCCGCCGGTGTCACCGCCGTCGCGCATCCCAACATCGCGCTGGTCAAGTACTGGGGCAAGCGCGACGAGGGGCTGATCCTGCCCTGGACGGACAGTCTGTCGATGACGCTGGACGTCTTCCCAACCACCACCCGGGTCCGGCTGGACGCCGCGGCCGGCCATGACGAGGTGACGCTCGACGGGCAGCCCGCCAGGGGCGAGGCCGCGCGGCGGGTCACCGCGTTCCTTCAGTTGGTGCGGGAGCGGGCCGGTTCCACGCGGCGGGCGGTGGTGGACAGCCGTAACACCGTGCCCACCGGGGCGGGGCTCGCGTCCTCGGCCAGCGGGTTCGCCGCGCTGGCCGTCGCCGCCGCGGCCGCCTACGGGCTGGAGCTGAACGCCACCGGGCTGTCCCGGCTGGCCCGGCGCGGTTCGGGCTCGGCCTCGCGGTCGGTGTTCGGCGGCTTCGCCGTCTGGCACGCCGGACCGGCCGGCGCCACCGGCGCGGCGGCGGACGCGGGTTCCTACGCCGAGCCGGTGCCCGCGGCCGGCCTGGACCCGGCGCTGGTCGTCGCGGTCCTGGACGCGGGCCCCAAGACGGTCTCCAGCCGGGAGGCGATGCGCCGCACCGTGGACACCTCGCCGCTGTACCGGCCCTGGGCCGACTCCAGCCGTGCCGACCTCGCGGACATGCGGGCGGCGCTGGGGCGCGGGGACCTGGAGGCGGTGGGCGAGATCGCCGAGCGCAACGCGCTGGGGATGCACGCCACGATGCTCGCCGCGCGGCCCGCGGTGCGCTACCTCTCGCCGGCCACGGTCACCGTCCTGGACCGGGTCCTGCAGCTGCGGCGGGAGGGGATCGCGGCCCACGCGACGATGGACGCCGGACCGAACGTCAAGGTGCTGTGCCGGCGCGCGGACGCGCGCCGGGTGGCCGCCACTCTCGCCGAGACCGTGCCCTCGGCACGGGTGCTGGTGGCGGGCCCCGGGCCCGGTGCCCGGCTGCTGGACGAGACGGACGGGGCCGCACGATGACCGCCCCGGCCGAGGTGGCCGCCGCCCGCACGGTGGTGCGCCGGGCACCGGGCAAGCTGTTCGTCGCGGGCGAGTACGCGGTGGTGGACGCGGGCAACCCGGCGATCCTGGTCGCCGTCGACCGCTACATCACCGTCACGGTCACCGGCACACCCGGCACACCCGGCGGGCTCGACCCGCTCGCCACATCCCGCTCCCCCGCCCCCGGCGTCACCATCTCCAGCGACCTCACCCCCCGCCCCACCGCCTGGCGCTGGCACGAAGGCCGTCTGGTCCTGCACGGGCCCGGTGACGGCGCGCAGGCGCGGGCCGGGCTCGCGCATGTGGTGGGGGCCGTGGAGACGGTGGGGGCGCTGCTGGCCGAACGGGGCCTGCCGGTACCGGAGTTGGGGATCGCGGTGAGCAGCCGGCTGCACGAGGGGGGCCGGAAGTACGGGCTGGGGTCCTCCGGTGCGGTGACCGTGGCCGCGGTGGACGCCGTGGCCGCGTTCTGCGGGGTGGAGCTGTCGGCCGGTGAGCGCTACCGGCTGGCGATGCTGGCGTCCGCGCGGATCGACCCGAAGGGCTCGGGGGGTGATCTGGCCGCCAGTGCCTGGGGCGGCTGGATCCTCTACCGGGCGCCGGATCGGGCCTTCGTCCTCGACCTGGCCCGGCGGGTGGGCATCGCCCGGACGCTGGCCGCGCCCTGGCCCGGACACGAGGTGCGGCGGCTGCCGCCGCCGGCCGGGCTGCGGCTGGAGGTCGGCTGGACCGGGGAGCCCGTCTCCACCGCCTCCCAGGTCGCCGGCCTCCAGCGGCGCGGCGGCCGCCCGGACACCGCCGCACGCCGGCGGTTCACCCAGGCCAGCAACCGGCTGGTGGAGGCGGCGGCCGGCGCGCTGGAGCGCGGCGAGGACGCCGGGCTGCTGGCCCAGATCCGCATCGCAGCGGCGGAGTTGGCGCGGCTGGACGAGGCGGTCGGGCTGGGCATCTTCACGCCCCGGCTGAGGCGGCTGTGCGAGGCGGCCGAGGCCGTCGGCGCCGCCGCCAAACCCTCGGGGGCGGGCGGCGGCGACTGCGGCATCGCCCTGCTGGACGCGGCCGCCTCCCGGCACATCTGTCAGGTACGGCGGCACTGGACGGCGGCCGGGGTGCATCCCCTGCCCGTGCGCCCCGCCGCGCAACGGCCCGAAAGGACCTCGCAATCATGAGTGCTCAACGCAAGGACGACCACGTCCGGCTCGCCATCGAGCAGCAGGACACCCCCCGCGGACCCCACCCCTTCGACGAGGTGTCGTTCGTCCACCACGCCCTGGCCGGCCTGGACCGCGAGGAGGTGTCCCTGGGCACCTCGTTCGCGGGCCTGTCCTGGCCGGTGCCGCTGTACGTCAACGCGATGACCGGCGGCAGTGCGCGCACCGGCGCCATCAACCGCGACCTGGCGATCGCCGCCCGCGAGACGGGGGTGCCGATCGCGTCGGGGTCGATGAACGCCTACTTCAAGGACCCCGCCTGCGCGGGCACGTTCAGTGTGCTGCGCGAGGAGAACCCGGACGGGTTCGTGCTGGCCAACGTGAACGCGACGGCGTCGGTGGACAACGTGTGGCGTGCGGTCGAGCTGCTGCGGGCCGACGCGCTGCAGATCCACGTCAACACCGCGCAGGAGACCGCGATGCCGGAGGGCGACCGCTCCTTCGGCGCCTGGCCGGGCCAGATCGAGAAGATCGCCGCGGCGGTCGACATCCCGGTGATCGTCAAGGAGGTCGGCAACGGCCTGAGCCGGCAGACCGTCCAGCTGCTGGGCACGCTGGGGGTGGCCGCGGCCGACGTCAGCGGCCGCGGCGGCACCGACTTCGCCCGCATCGAGAACGGCCGCCGCCAGGAGGGCGAGTACGCCTTCCTGCACGGCTGGGGGCAGTCCGCGCCCGCCTGTCTGCTGGACGCCTCCGGCACCGCGCTGCCGCTGCTGGCCTCCGGCGGGGTGCGCGGCCCCCTGGACGCCGCCCGCGCCCTGGCGCTGGGCGCGGTCGCGGTCGGCGCGTCCGGGATCTTCCTGCGCACCCTCCTGGACGGCGGCGTCCCCGCCCTGACCGCACAGCTCACCCGCTGGCTGGACCAGCTGGCCGCGCTGCAGACCATGCTCGGCGCGCCCACGCCGGCCGACCTGGCCGCCTGCGACCTGCTCCTGCACGGCTCCCTGCGCGACTTCTGCGCGGACCGCGGCATCGATACCGCCACCCTGGCCCGCCGCTCCAGCTCCGGCTCCGGCGCGCCGAGCGCCCCGACGACAGGAAGCACCCGATGACCGAGCAGCACGCCATCGCCGGAATCCCGATGCGCTGGGTGGGACCCGTGCGTATCTCCGGGAACGTGGCCCGCACCGAGACCCACATCCCGCTGGCCACCTACGAGTCGCCGCTGTGGCCCTCGGTGGGCCGCGGCGCGAAGGTGTCCATGCTCGCCCAGGAGGGCATCGTCGCCACCCTCGTGGACGAGCGGATGACCCGTTCCGTCCTGGTCGAGGCCACCGACGCGCAGGCCGCCCTCACCGCCGCCCGCACCGTCGAGGCAAGGATCGAGGAGCTGCGGGAGGTGGTGCGCGGCTGCAGCCGCTACGCCCGTCTGATCGGGGTGCGCCACGAGATCAACGCCAACCTGCTGTTTTTGCGGTTCGAGTTCTCCACCGGCGACGCGTCGGGCCACAACATGGCCACCCTCGCCTCCGACGCCCTCCTGGCCCACCTGCTGGCCACCGTCCCGGACATCTCCTACGGCTCGATCTCCGGGAACTACTGCACCGACAAGAAGGCCAGCGCCGTCAACGGCATCCTGGGGCGCGGCAAGAACGTCGTCACCGAACTCCTCGTCCCCCGCGACGTGGTGCACGGTGTCCTGCACACCACCGCCGCGAAGATCGCCCAGCTGAACCTGCGCAAGAACCTGCTGGGCACCCTGCTGGCCGGCGGGGTGCGCTCCGCCAACGCCCACTACGCCAACATGCTGCTGGGCTTCTACCTCGCCACCGGCCAGGACGCCGCGAACATCGTCGAGGGCTCGCAGGGCGTGACGATGGCCGAGGACCGCGACGGCGACCTCTACTTCGCCTGCACCCTGCCCAACCTGATCGTCGGCACCGTCGGCAACGGCAAGGGCCTGGGCTTCGTGGAGACGAACCTGACCCGCCTGGGCTGCCGCGCCGACCGCCCGGCCGGCGACAACGCCCGCCGCCTGGCCGTCATCGCCGCCGCGAGCGTGCTGTGCGGGGAGCTGTCCCTGCTCGCCGCGCAGACCAACCCCGGCGAACTGATGCGCGCGCACGTCCAGCTGGAACGCGACCCCAAGACCGCAAAGGTTGGTGCCTGACCATGTCCCTGTCCATCGGAATCCACGACCTGTCCATCGCCACCGGCGAGTTCGTGCTCCCGCACACCGCGCTCGCCGCCCACAACGGCACCGACATCGGCAAGTACCACGTCGGCATCGGCCAGGAGTCGATGAGCGTGACCGCCGCCGACGAGGACATCGTCACCCTCGCCGCCACCGCCGCCGCCCCCCTCATAGCCCGCCACGGCACCGACCGCATCCGCACCCTGGTCCTGGCCACCGAGTCCTCCATCGACCAGGCCAAGGCGGCCGGCATCTACGTCCACTCCCTCATCGGCCTGCCCTCCGCCACCCGCGTCGTCGAACTCAAACAGGCCTGCTACGGCGCCACCGCCGCCCTGCAGTTCGCCATCGGCCTGGTCCGCCGCGACCCCGCCCAGCAGGTCCTGGTCATCGCCAGCGACGTCTCCCGCTACGACCTCGACAGCCCCGGCGAGGCCACCCAGGGCGCCGCCGCCGTCGCCATGCTCGTCGGCGTCGACCCCGCGCTGGTGCGCATCGAGGACCCCTCCGGGCTGTACACCGCCGACGTCATGGACTTCTGGCGGCCCAACTACCGCGACACCGCCCTGGTCGACGGCCAGGAATCGGTCGGCGCCTACCTGCAGGCCGTCGAGGGCACCTGGAAGGACTACACCGAGCAGGGCGGGCGCACCCTGGAGGAGTTCGCCGCGTTCTGCTACCACCAGCCCTTCACCAAGATGGCCTACAAGGCCCACCGCCACCTGCTCAACTACTGCGGCCGCGACACCGACCCCGACACCGTCACCGCCGCCCTGGGCGAGACCACCGCCTACAACCGGGTCATCGGCAACAGCTACACCGCCTCCGTCTACCTCGCCCTGGCCGCCCTCCTGGACCAGGCCGACGACCTCACCGGCAAGAGCGTCGGCTTCCTCAGCTACGGCTCCGGCTCGGTCGCCGAGTTCTTCGCCGGCACCGTCGTCGCCGGCTACCGCGACCACCTGCGCACCGGCGCCCACCACGAGGCGATCAACCGGCGCACCGAGGTCGACTACGACGCCTACCGCGCCCTGCACGAACACCGCCTCCCGGCCGACGGCGGCGACCACGCCACCCCCGCCCAGACCACCGGCCCCTACCGGCTGGCCGGCATCAGCGGCCACAAGCGCCTCTACGCCACCCGCTGAACCCGCCCCCCGGCGACCGTCCGGGCCGCGCCCCCCTGCACAGGGGGGCGCGGCCCGGGGCACCCCGCCGGCGCACCACTTCACCCACTTCACTCATTTCATTCATTCATCCACGCACCATGCGAAGGGAGGGCAGCCGCATGGACGACGCGACGATCCTCGGTACGGGCAGCCCGATCAGGGACGTCAGGATTCTCGGCACCGGCGCCTACGTGCCCGAGCGGATCGTCTCCAACGACGAGGCCGGCGCGCCCGCCGGGGTCGACGACGCCTGGATCACCCGCAAGACCGCGATCCGTGAACGCCGCTGGGCCGCCCCCGGCCAGGCCACCTCCGACCTGGCCACCGCCGCCGCCCGGGCCGCCATGCAGGCCGCCGGCATCACCGCCGAGCAGCTGTCCGTGATCGCGGTCGCCACCTCCACCCCCGACCACCCCCAGCCGCCGACCGCCGCCTACGTCCAGCACAACCTCGGCGCCTCGGGCACCGCCGCCTTCGACGTCAACGCCGTCTGCTCGGGCACCGTCTTCGCGCTCTCCGCCGTCGGCAGCGTCATCCTGCGCCGCGGCGGCCACGCCCTGGTCATCGGCGCCGACGTCTACTCCCGCATCCTGGACCCCGCCGACCGCAGGACCGTCGTCCTGTTCGGCGACGGCGCCGGCGCGATGGTGCTGGGCCCCTCCGAACACGGCCACACCGTCCGCCACGTCGCCCTGCACACCTTCGGCGAACTCACCGGCCTCATCCAGGTCCCCGCCGGCGGCAGCCGCCGCCCCCTCGACGCGGCCGCCCTGGACGCCGGACTGCACTACTTCGCGATGGAGGGCCGCGCCGTGCGCCGCTTCGTCGTCGAGGAACTCCCCCAGCTGACCAAGGCGTTCCTCCACGAGGCCGGCGTCGAGCCCGCCGACATCCACCACGTCATCCCCCACCAGGCCAACGGCGTCATGCTCGACGACGTCTTCACCCACCTCGCCCTCCCCCACGCCCGCATGCACCGCACCGTGACCCACTACGGCAACACCGGCGCCGCCTCCATCCCCATCACCCTGGACGCCGCCGTCCGCGCCGGCGAGATCAACCCCGGCGAACTCGTCCTGCTCGCCGGCTTCGGCGGCGGCATGGCCGCCAGCTTCGCCCTCGTCGAGTGGTGAGCAGACCCCCGCGACGACAACCGCACAGAAGAACAAGAAAAGGAGGGGGGCGGCCTGTGGCCGCCCCCCTCCTTTTTCTGTTTACGGCCTCAACAGGCCGCCGTCCGGGCGCAGCCGGCCACGTTGCGGGGTCCGCGCAACGGGTCAGGTGCGGCGGCCGGGAGCCCGGTGCCCGGCATAGCCGGCCGGCCACAGCTCCCGCAGGATCCGTACCTCCTGCTCGGACAGCGCGACGTCCTCCCGCAGCCGCTCGGGATGCGCCGGCGGCGGACCGCCGGGACGCTGCACCGGCCTGTGCCCCGGCTGGGCGGCCTGCTGCGCGAGCGGCTCGTAGGAGGCGCCGAAGGCCACCAGGGACAGCCACAGCCGCCGTACGACATAGTCCGCCAGCGCCCGCCGGCCGCCCCGCGGTACCCGTCCCATACCCGCCCCCTCCGCCTCGTGGTCCGTCTGTGCCTTCACAGGCTGCCAAGAGCGGCTCGCGGATGACTTGAGAACGGCACGGGCGCGGTTGCGGCGGCGGCCGTCAGTCGATACCGCGCACCACGTGCGGCTCCCCCCACTCCTCCTCGTCGATCCCCGCCAGCAGCAGCGGCGGCGCGGACGGCAGAGACAGCGGCAGGGGCAGGGGCAGCGGGGGCTGCGTCGTGCCCGGGGACGGGCGGGTGTCCACCTCGGTGATGTCGTACACCTGGTCCTCCTCGACTCGGTGCTGATCGGTGACGGGTGGTGCTCCGCGCCCGGGGCCTCAGAGGCCGGCGGCCGCCCTCAGCTGCCGGGCGCGGTCGGTGCGCTCCCACGTGAAGTCGGGGATCTCACGGCCGAAGTGGCCGTAGGCGGCGGTCTGGGCGTAGATCGGCCGCAGCAGGTCCAGGTCGCGGATGATGGCGGCCGGGCGCAGGTCGAAGACCTCGTCGATGGCCTTCTCGATCCGCTCCGTGCCCACGGTGTGGGTGTTGAACGTCTCGACGAACAGGCCCACCGGCTCGGCCTTGCCGATCGCGTACGCCACCTGCACCTCGCAGCGCGAGGCGAGCCCTGCGGCGACGACGTTCTTGGCGACCCAGCGCATCGCGTACGCCGCCGAACGGTCCACCTTGGAGGGGTCCTTGCCCGAGAACGCGCCGCCGCCGTGACGGGCCATCCCGCCGTACGTGTCGATGATGATCTTGCGGCCGGTCAGGCCGGCGTCGCCCATCGGGCCGCCGATCTCGAAGCGGCCGGTCGGGTTGACCAGGAGGCGGTAGCCGTCGGTGTCGAGCTTGATGCCCTCTTCCACCAGCGCCTTCAGCTCGGCCTCGACGACGAACTCGCGGATGTCGGGGGCGAGCAGCGACTCCAGGTCGATGTCGGAGGCGTGCTGCGAGGACACCACGACCGTGTCCAGGCGGACGGCCTTGTCGCCGTCGTACTCGATGGTGACCTGGGTCTTGCCGTCCGGGCGCAGGTAGGGGATGGTGCCGTTCTTGCGGACCTCGGAGAGGCGCTTCGACAGGCGGTGCGCGAGGAAGATCGGCAGCGGCATCAGCGTCGGCGTCTCGTCCGTCGCGTAGCCGAACATCAGGCCCTGGTCGCCCGCACCCTGCTTGTCGAGCTCGTCCTCCTCGTCGCCTGCGGCAGAGCCCTCGACCCGTTTCTCGTACGCCGTGTCGACACCCTGCGCGATGTCCGGGGACTGCGCGCCGATCGACACCGACACACCGCAGGAGGCGCCGTCGAAGCCCTTCTTGGAGGAGTCGTAGCCGATCTCCAGGACGGCCTCGCGCACCAGCTGGGCGATGGGGGCGTAGGCGCGGGTGGTGACCTCGCCGGCGATGTGGACCTGGCCGGTGGTGATCAGCGTCTCGACGGCGACCCGGGAACCCGGGTCCTGGCGCAGCAGGGCGTCCAGGACGGTGTCGCTGATCCGGTCGGCGATCTTGTCGGGGTGCCCTTCGGTCACGGACTCCGAGGTGAACAGGCGACGGGACATGACTCTCCAGAAGGTTGCGGCCCGGACGCGGACGGCGCCGGCGGCCGGGCCGGATCGCCCACGCCGTCGTCATCGTCACGGTGCCCGGGTACGGACGAGGCGGAGTCGAAGCGGGGCGGAACAGGAGTGGAGGCGAGGCGGTCAGGGGGCGGCGTGTTCCGGGTCGGGGGGCGGGGCGGCGGCGTCCTGGAGGGCCCGGGCCAGGAGGCGGGCGCGTTCGTGTGCGCCGGGCGGGGCGGGGGTGAGGACGACCCGGGGCGCGCGGCGTCCGCCGTCGGTGGTGGTGGTCAGGCGGTGGGCGAGGTCGCAGGCGGCGGCGCCGGCTCCGGAGAACCCGGCGAGCAGCAGCGGCCGGCCGGCGGTGCGCGCGGCCAGCGCCGCGGCGCCGGTGTCCGTGACACCGGTGCCGTTGCCGTTGCCGGTGTCGGTGTCGGTGTCGGTGTCGGTGAGGAGGAGGAGTTCCTGGGGGCCGGAATAGGCAGGGGGCAGCTGGTCGTAGCAGGTGGGCGGGGCGCCGGGGGGCGAAAGGAGGCAGATCGTGCCCGCCCGGTCGTCGCGGGCCGCGCGCAGGAGGGTCAGCGGGCCGCCCGTCCCGGCGGGACCGGAGGCAGCGGAAGCGGTGGGGGCGGTGCGGGCGGCGGGGGTGTCGTCGGCCATGGGGGGATGTCGCGGCCTTCGAGGAGTTCGAGGGCCTGGGCGACGGTGGTGGACTCGTCCGCGGTCAGGGGAAGTTCACGCAGCAGCAGGGCGCTCTGTACGAGAAGTTCGGCGGCGGCGTCCTCGTCGAGGAGGGCGCGGTCGTGGACGCCGGTGAGGACGAGACCCCCGGTGTCGTCGTGGTGGGCGAGCAGGGCCAGAGGCAGGGCGGAGCGGGCGGGCACGGTGCCGGGGAACTCGGCGCGGATGCCGTGGGCGGCCAGTTCGCTCTCCAGGCCGTGCACCGGGTGCGGCACGTCCTCGAAGACCAGGACGGTCTCGGCACGGCCGGGCTGCGGCTCCCCGTCCGTGCCGGGGGGCGGCTCGGCGGGGAGCCATTCGCAGGCGGCCATGTCCAGGGCGCGGTCGCGCAGGTGGCGCAGCAGGCGGGGCAGGGTGTGGGCGGGGTCGATGTCCAGGGACATCGGCAGCAGGTTGCGCAGCGGGCCCGGCAGCCAGGCCGCGCCGTCCAGTGCGATGCCGCGGCCCGGGACGGTCACCGCGAAGCACACCGGGGCCGCTCCGGTGGCGCCGGACGCGCGGTAGATCAGCAGCGCCCAGACGGCCTGCAGCACACTGCTCTCCGCGGTGCCCCAGGTGCCGGCCCAGCGGGCGAGACGGACGGTCTCCGCCGCGTCCAGGCGCAGCCGGGCGCGGCCGACGCCGCTCCCGCCGGTGGCCGCGCCCCGGCGGCCGGGGCGGGAGGCCGCGGCGGTGACGGCGGGGGGTGTCAGGCGTGCCCACAGGGCGCGGGCGGGGCGCGGGTCCTGGGCGGCGATCCAGGCGGTGTAGTCGCGCAGGTCGGGGCGGCGCTGGCCGCCGGGCAGGGTGCCGCCGGCGAGGTAGGCCCGGTAGAAGGTGCGCAGCAGGAGGTGCGCGGACCAGGTGTCCAGCAGGGCCCGGTGGTAGGTGAGCACGATGCGGGTGGACGTGCCGGGGCCGGCCGGCGGGGCCTGTTCGGGCTCCAGCAGCGTCAGGCGCAGCGGGCCGGGACGGCGCAGGTCGAAACCGCGCAGCCGGTCGCGCTCCAGGAAGGGGGCCCGGTCCGCGCCGGAGGGGATGCGGCGGGTGATGTCCGGGGTGACCCGGCCGTGCACGATCAGCCGCGGCGGACTCGTCCCGGTGAACGCCGTACGCAGCACCGCCTCCCGGTCGAACACCGACTGCCACGCCGCCTCGAACCGTCCCGCGTCCAACGGCCCGCGCCACACCCACACCACCTGCTCCACATGCCGCCCGGTTCCCGGCCTTCCCTCTCCCCCGGCATAGAGGGCCGCCTGCTGCGCGGTGGGCGCGAACACGCCCGGGACGGGGGCGGTGGCGGAGCCGGCGAGCTCTTCCAGGACGTCTTGGAGCAGGGCGGCGAGGGCGGCGGGCGTGGGCGTGGGCGTGGGGGTGGGGGGTGTGGCCGCCGGGGGCTCGGTGGTGTCGGGGGATGCCGAGGGGACGGTACGGCCGGGGGGCGCCGGGGGGCCGTCGGACACAGGCGCAAAACCGGCGGGGGCCGCCGAGGGGGCCGTGCGACCGGTGGCCGCTGCAGCGTCGGCGGACGGCGGGAGGTCGGAAACACCGGCGGTGGCCGAAGGAGCCGTAGAAGCGGCAGTGGCCGGAGCGTCGGCGCGGTCGACGGTGGCCGGAGGGGCGGCGCGGTCGACGCGGTCGGCGGCGGCCGGAGGGGGCGTGGCCGCTGGGGGGCGGGGGAAGTCGGCGGGCACCGTGAGGGCGGCGCCGACGGTGGACGTCGACGGAACGGAAGGGCCGCCGGTCCCCGGGGCGCCGTTCGCGGCGGCGTGGCCGGCCGCTGCCGGGGTGCCGGCGGGCCGGGCGGGTGGCCGGTCGAGGGTGAAGTGCAGTCGGCCGCTGGTGATCCGGGCGTGTGCCTGGAGGCAGTGGGTGCGGGGTTGCGGTAGGCCGGGGACCGGGTGAGCGGTTGCGGATGGTGTTTCGTGCGGGGCGTGCAGGACCAGGCAGGCGGGGGCGGCGGGCAGTGCGCGCAGGGTGGCGCGCAGCAGCGGGTCGGGGCTGAACTCGCGGCAGGCACCGAAGCCGGCGCCGCCCGCGGCCCGTCCGGCGCCGGCCGCCAGGAAACCGGCCGCGGCGGCGAGTTGGCCCAAGGCGTCGGGGCCGGGATCCAGGGTGAGCTGGACCGGGTGCACGTCGGTGAGCCGGCCGGCGTGGCGGCGCAGACCCGGATGACCGCTCCTGGGATCGCTGCGGACGTCGAACCCGACCTCGTCGGTGCGCTGCCACCGGGCCAGCGCCAGCGCGAACACGCCGGTCAGCACCTGCTCCGCGGTGAGCGCGAGACGCCGGGCCAGGTGCCGGGTGATCCGCTCGGTCTGCTCCTCGTCCAGGATGAAGCCGGCCTGGTGCAGGGGGTGTTGGGGGTGTGGGGGTGTTTCCGGGGCGGAGGCCGGGCCGGTCTCCGGGACGGACGGTGAGCCGGTGGTGCCCGGCCTGGTCCCCGGGCCGGCATCCGGCCTGCCGTCCGGCCCGGAGCCCGCACCGGTGTCCGGGTCGGCGTACGCACCGGCGTCCGGGCCGTTCTCCGGGGTCGGCAGCACGGCAGTGCTGTCCGGGGCGATGCAGGGGGTGGTGCCCGAGCCCACGTCCGGTCCGGTGCCCGCCGTGGGCAGCGGGACGGTGCCGGCCGGCGCGCCCGTGTCGGCCGGCGCACCCGTGTCGGCCGGCGCGGCGGTGTCGGCCTCCCCGCCCGGCCGGGGCATCCCGGCGGCGCTGGAGGTGACCGAGCGGGACCTTCGCTCGGCGACCAGGCTCCAGTGACGGGCCTCGGCGGGGTCGCGGGCCAGCTCGCGCAAGCCCGCGACCCAGTCGGCCAGGCCGTCGCCCGCGCACCGCGCCCGTACTGCGGCGGAGGCCGGGGCCGGGGCCAGGGACAAGCCCGCGCTCCGACCGGGTTCCGAGGCTGGGGACAAGCCTGCGGCCAGACCAGGTTCCGAGGCCGAGGGCGAGCCTGCGGCCGGACCGGGTTCCAAGGCCGGGGACAAGCCCGCGCCCCGACCAGGTTCCGAGGCCGGGGGCAAGCCCGCAGCCAGACCAGGTTCCAAGGCCGAGGGCAAGCCCGCGGCCGGACCGGGTTCCGAGGCCGGGGAGAGGCCCGCGGCAGCAGCGACGGCCGGGGCCGAATCGCCCGGCGTGAGCGGGTCCGGAGGTGTCGGGCCGATGACCGTGGCCGGTCCCAGGGCTCTGGTCAGGTCGGTGAGGAGGAGGTCGCGGGTGGTGGGGTCGGTGGCGAGGGGGTGGATGAGGAGCGTGAGGCGGTCGGGGCGGGCGGGGCGGTGGTCGCGGGCGAGGAGGGCGCGGAGGTGGATGCCGGCAGACGGGTCGAGGGTGCGGGACAGCGCGGTGACCGCGGCGGTGTGGCCGGGCTCGTCGGTGAACTGCCCCTCCGTCAGCAGGTCCTGGCCGCCCGGACCGGGCGGGCCGGTCAGGTGGCCGGCCGCCGTGTCGAGGCGGTGGCGCAGCTGCGGGTGGGCGGCCACGACGGTGTGCAGGGCCCGGCGCACCGTCTCCGTGTCCGTTGCGGCGGCGGTCTCCAGGAAGAACGCCTCACAGCCGTAGCCGGGGGCGCGGGTGCCGTCCGGGGCGAGCAGTGCGCGCTGCGCGGGGGTGAGCGGGTGGACGGTCGCCGTGGTGGTGAGGAGGTCGGCGATGCGGCCCGCCACGGCGGCGGCCGGGATGTCCCCCTGCGCCGTGCACCGCAGGGTGTGGTGGCCGGGGCCGTGCCGCAGCAGCCGGTGCCCGCCGCCGGCGGCCGGATCCTGTCCGTCGGCGGCAAGGCGGTGCAGGAGGTCTTCCAGTGCGGCGGCATCGAGCGGGCCGCGCAGTTCGAGGTCCCACGGCGCGGAACCGGCATCAGAGCCGGAGCCGGAGGCAGGGGCGGGGGCGGGGGCCAGGATCAGCGCGGTCGGCGCGTACGGGAAACGGTTGGCAGTCATGGTGTGGTCCGGGGGTGCGCGGGCCGGTACGGGAACCGGATCCCCTCTGTCTCCTCTCGGCGCACGCGGGAGGAACCCGCGGAACTCCTCCCGGCCGGCCGCTCCCCCACCGCACACGGACCCGTCGTAGTACGGGGAGCCGTCGTACGGGGAGCGGCCGGCCGGCAACCCGGCGTACGGAGGCCCGGCATGCACGGGCCCGGTGGGACGCCGGCCGCGGAGGGGGCCGCGGTGCGGGCGGTGCCGGGTTGGGTGCACGGGGGCCGGTGCTGGCCGTACTGCCTCTCTGCCATGACGCCCTCCTGGCCTGCCTGCGTGCACAACGGTCGAGATGAGCACGTTAATGGCCCTACGCGCCCCGAGCCCGTTTCCCCGAGCGGATGTGCAGCGGGGTGCGAGCAGCCCCCGAGAACGGCCGACGGCCGCCTGCGGGAGCAGGGGTGCGGAGGGCACGGAAGGCTCGGAGGGCGCCGGGGACCGCCTGCGGGGGCAGGGTGCGGAGGGCGTGGAGGGCGGCGGGGAGGGAGAGGGGGACGTAGGGCAGGGCGCGGCGGTACGGCCGCCCGCGGGGCCGGCCGGGCGGCCGTCACGATACCGGCGCCCGGCACCCGGCGGGCGCGTGCCGGGGCCGGCTCGAGGGGTTCTCTAGCAGACGGGGCGGGCGGGGGGTACCAGCATGCGGACGGCGCTGTCCGCGTGCTGCTGGGCCAGGGTGAGCAGGACCTGGCTCTCGCGTGTGACGGCGGCGCGCACCTGGCGGCGGGCGTCGGCGAGGGTGGCGCCCTCGCCGAGGACGGCGGGGATGTCCTCCTCGCACAGCACGAGGGTCTGGCGCGAGGTGAGGGTCGCCCCGTGTTCGTCCTCGGTGAGGGACCATTCGCCGGTGTGGGCGGCCAGCAGCGGGGCGAGCGTGGTCTGTTTGTGGACGATGCGGCCCGCGTGCGGGAAGCAGATCCGTACCGACTCGCTGGTGTGCACGCCCTGGCCGGCCGCGCTGCGCAGGGTCAGGCGCTGGATGCCGGGGCTCTCCTCGCTCACCCGGGCCCCGCTGATGTGGGCGATGTGCTCGGGCCAGTCGCCCGCGCGGTAGAGGAAGTCGTAGGCGAGTTCGGCCGGGCCCTGGACGCGGACGGAGTCCTCGCAGTACAGGACCAGGTCGTCGAGGCGGCTCCACTGTTCGGCGAACCGTTTCAGCTGGGTGAGCTGGGTGCGGATGTTCAGGTCGGCGACCTGCCCCGGCCACCGGTCGGCGATCCGCCCCGGCCACCGCACGCCCGCCCCGGCACCGGGGCCGTCGTGGGTGTCGTGGCCGTAGCCGTAGCGCAGTTCCAGTTCGCTGGCGTGCGGGCCGCGGTCGCGGATGCCGACCACGCCGCGCATCGGCTCCAGCGGGGAGCCGGGCGCCTCCGGACGGACCTCGATACGGCGCTCCACCGGGTCCAGATGGCGCCACGAGGTCCATGACTCCAGCCGGCCGCCCACCCAGAACCACATCCGCAGGCGTTCGCGCCCGCCGTCGACGCCGTCGGTGTCCAGGCGCTCCACATGGATGCTCGGGGCGAAGTAGAGCGGCAGTTTCGGCGCATCGGCCAACACGGCGTAGACCACACCGGCGGGTGCGGCCACCTGTATGCGGTGGACCACCCCGCCGTCCCGCTCACCAGCCATCCCGGAACACCTCTCTCTGTCTCTTCGGCTCTTCGGCTCTTCGCCGCTCTCTTCAGGTTTGTGCGCGACGCCTGTAGGTGGCGTCCGTGCGCGCTGTCTGTTCGCGTCTGCCGGCCCCGGCCTCCGGGGCCCCGGAGGCCGGGGCGGGCGGTGTGCCGGGCAGGCGCGGCGGGCGGGTCAGCCGACGGGGGCGGGCTCGGGGGTGAGCCGGCGTACGACGCGGCAGGCCCGGCCCACCAGGCGGGGCAGTTCACGGCCGCCGCGGACGAAGAAGTGCCGGCCCGGTACGGTCCGCGAGCGCACGGGGCCGCGGGTCCATCGCTGCCAGCCCTCGGTCCCCCGGGGCGCGGCCAGCGGGTTGTCCTGCGAGGCGACGACGAGGACCGGGGTGGTGAGGGGGCCCTGCGGGCCGGGCAGGCGGGCCGCCTCGTGCAGGGACTGGGCCAGCGCCAGGTCGGCGCGCAGCACCGGCAGGACGGCCCGCAGCCAGATGCCCTCGTCGCTGCCGGCCGGGACCGCGCCGCGGCCGCCCAGCACGTGCAGCAGTTCGGCGTCGGTGGCGCGGCGGACGTCGGGCAGGGCGGCCGGCAGGCGCGGCGGCGGCCACGCGCCGACGGCCAGCAGCGCGGGCCCCGGCAGGCCCGCCTCGTGCAGGGCGCGGGCGACGGTGAGCGCGATCATCGCGCCGAAGCCGTGCCCGTACAGCACGAAGGGTCCCTGGTCGGGGCCGGTGAAGCGGGGCAGGACGTCGGCCAGCAGCGCCCGCTGGGTGGTCACCCGCGGCTCGCCGCGGCGCGGGGCGCAGCCCGGCAGGAGGACCGGGAGCGGCCGTACGCCGGGTCCCACGCTCGCGGCCCAGTGGTCGAAGACGGAGACGCCCTCAGCGGAGTGGGCGAAACAGTGCAGCCGCACTGGCTGTTCGTCCGGCATGGCATCCTCCTGTGTGTCCGCTCCCGGCACCACGCGGCGGCGGGGCGACGGGGCGGATTCCGAGCATCGCCACCCGCCCTCGAACCCCACTCGAGAACACACCGAGCCGGTATGGAGACGGAGGCGGTGGCGGAGGATGCGTGGGCGTGCCCGGGGTGTTGCGGGGCGGGCGGGGGCGGGGAGTTGCGCGCACGGGGCGACTGCGGGAGGTCAACTGGCGGCCGGGGTAGGGGACTTGCCCGACTGCCGGCGCTGCGGGCCGCGGTACGGGGCTTACCCGACGGGGCGAGTACGGGCCGCAGTACAGGACTTCCCCAACGGGGGCCGGTGCAGGCCGGGTTGAGGCCCGCGGGCCCGGCGGCGGCACAGGACGGGCCGGGCCAGGCGGGCGTTTTCTCCGGGCCGGGCGGGGCGGGGCCTGCCTCTGGCCCGGTGCCCGCCCCTGACCCCGGACCCGCCCCGGTGCTGGACTCCGACCCGGTGCCGCATCCTGGCCCTGGCCCGCGTCCTGGCCCGGTACTGGACCCTGGCCCTGGCCTGCATTCGGACCCGGTGTTGGGCCTGGCCCGGTGTTCCGGCGGAGCTCTACGCGGCGTAGCGGTCGAAGGTGGAGCCTCGGCGGGGGCCGGCCATCACGTCGAGTTCGGGGTCGACGGCGAGCATCGCCTGGTGCAGGCGCTGGAGTTGCGGGGTGGGTTCCACGCCGAGTTCGTCTATGAGGCGTCTGCGCAGCCGGCGGTAGATGTCGAGGGCGGAGGCCTGCCGGCCGGAGCGGTACAGGGCGAGCATCGCCTGCGCGTGCAGGCCCTCGTGCTGGGGGTGACGGGCGACCAGGTCGGTGAGTTCGGCGATGAGTTCGGCGTGCCGGCCCAGCCGCAGGTCGGCGTCGATGCGCCGCTCGACGGTCACCAGCCGTGACTCCTCCAGCCGCAGCACCTCGATCTCCAGGACGGGCCCCAGGCGTACGTCCACCAGGGCGGGTCCCTGCCACAGGGCCAGGGCCTGGCGGAAGCAGCGGGCGGCGCGTTCGTCCTCGCCCTGCTCGAAGGCCTCCTGGCCCTCGGTGATGAGGCGTTCGTAGGTGTGCACGTCCACGGACTGGGGCGGCACCTGCAGGAGGTAGCCGCCGTGCCGGGTGGCCAGAACGTTCTTCGCGCCGCCCGGGGCGCCTGGTCCCATGGCCGTGCCGAGGCTGCGGCGCAGCTGCATGATGTAGGTCTGCAGCGTCGTCACCGCGCTCTGGGGCAGTTCCGTCCCCCAGATCTCCTCCATCAGCGTCGACACCGGCACGACGCGGCCCGGATACAGCGCGAGCAGGGCGAGCACCTGCCGGGGTTTTCCGGCAGTCGGGACGATCGAGTCCCCGTTCACGGCGGCACACAGCGGACCCAGAACCTGAATCTCCATGGTTTCCTCCGTTCGTCGTGGGGCACTCCCGATGGCGGAAATGCGTCGGTGAAATGGCACGCTAGTCCGACCCGGACCGGAGGCGCGGGTTCCTTCAGTGGCCTTCGAGCGGTCCTCAACGGCCTTGCCGCGGACGGGGCGTGGGCGGCGTGCGGGCAGGGCGCGAACGGGGCGCGTCGCCATGTGCTCCGGGCGGGAACATGCGGGCCAACCGGCCGAAATCCGCCCCCGTCACCCGCCGGCATCGCTCCGCCCGGCACCGGCCCGCACCGGCCGGCGCTCCGGCGGTCCTCCGGTGACTCTCCGGCCGGCTGCACGCGCCCCTCCCCCGCGCACACCCGTCCTCCTCGCGTCCGCATCCCGCCCCTCTCCCGTATCCGCATCCGCATCCGCGCCCGCGCCCCGCCTGCCGGGGGCCGCCTGCTGGGGCCGGAGGCCAGAGGCCGGGCCGGAGGCCGGGGGGCCCGGGCCGGAGACCGCGCCCGCGCCCTGCCTGCCGGGGGCCGGAGGGCGGGGCCGGAGACCGGAGCCTGCCTACCGAAGGCCGGGGACCGGGGCTGGGGCCGGGGGCCCGAGCCAGAGCCGGGGCCGGAGGCCGGAGCCGGAGGCCGGAGCCAGAGCCGGGGCCGGAGGCCGGGAGACCCGGGCCGGAGACCGCGCCCGCGCCCTGCCTGCCGAAGGCCGGAGGGCGGGGCCGGAGACCGGAGGCCGCCTGCCGAAGGCCGGGGACCGGGGCCGGAGACCGCGCCCGGGCCCTGCCTGCCGGAGGCCGGGGGCCCGGGCCGGGGGCCGGAAGGGAAGAGGGGGGCGGAGGCCGGTGTCAGCGGTCGGCCGACGGGTGCTGTGGGCGGTCGCGGGGCGGTGTGGCGGGCGGGCGGGTGCCGGAGGTCACCAGGGCGGTCAGGTCGCGGCGGCTGGCCAGGCGGGGCAGCAGTACGTCCCACAGGCGGGTGACGTTGTGGCGGCGCAGCCAGGAGGCGTCGGTGGCGCCGAGGACCTGCAGGCCCACGGTCGCGGCGACGACGACGCGGGCGGCGTCCGTCCAGGACAGGCCCGGTGCGAGCGCGCCTCGGTGTCCGGCGCGGCGCAGGCTGTCCTCGACCCAGTGCCGCCACCGCACCCGCGGCCCCGGGTCGAGGGGCGGGGTGGCGCGGGCGGCGCTGTCGGCGGCGAGCTGGAAGCCGGCGCGGACCACGATGTCCCGGGCCAGGGTGTCCATCAGGTCGTGGGTGGCGTCCACCACCGCCTGCAGGGAGTCGCCCTGCCGCTCGCGGGCCGCCCCGGTGATGCGGGCCACCGTCTCGGCGGCCTGGGCCTCGACCGCCTCGGCGAGCATGTTCTTGTTGGCGAAGTGGAAGTGCAGCGCCCCGTTGCTGACCCCGGCCCGTGCGCTGATGGCGCCCAGCGACGCGGGCGCGAAACCGGCCTCGGCGAACACCTCGGACGCGGCCTCGATCAGCGAACGCCGCGTGCGTGCGGCCCGCTCCTGCTTGACCATGTGCTGCCTCCTGGGGCACCGGAACGTCTGCGTTTCCCGCCCCTCACGCGCACGGACACCCGTACGGGAGGGCGCCCCGCCCGGGGAGCCGCTGGCCGGCACGGGCACGGCAGGGCAGGAACCGCACCCGACACACTAACAAACCGCATGAGCGGTTTCATATATGCGGGGACGAAGCAGAAACGAACATCGCTGGTCAACGACTAGGGGGCCGCCCCAGGCGGCCCCCTGCTCCCCCGCGCACTCCCCCGCCACCGCTACACGGCGGACTCCGGCTCCGCCGCGCCCTCCGCGACACCCTCCACACCGCTCCTGGAGACCGACTCGAGGAGCAGCTGGGCCACGTCGACCACCTGGACCGACTCCCTCACTGCGCCGTCGTTCTTCTTGCCGTTGACGGAGTCGGTGAGCATGACGAGGCAGAAGGGGCAGGCCGTGGAGACGATGTCGGGGTTCAGGGAGAGTGCTTCGTCGACGCGTTCGTTGTTGATGCGCTTGCCGATGCGTTCTTCCATCCACATCCGCGCGCCGCCGGCGCCGCAGCAGAAGCCGCGTTCCTTGTGGCGGTGCATCTCCTCGTTGCGCAGGCCGGGGACGCTGGCGATGATCTCGCGCGGGGGTGTGTAGATCTTGTTGTGGCGGCCCAGGTAGCAGGGGTCGTGGTAGGTGATGATGCCCTCGACCGGCGTCACCGGCACCAGCTTGCCCGCATCCACCAAATGCTGGAGGAGCTGGGTGTGGTGGATGACCTCGTAGTCGCCGCCGAGCTGCGGGTACTCGTTGCCGATGGTGTTGAGGCAGTGCGGGCAGGTCGCGACGATCTTCTTCGCCGACCTCGGCTTCGCCGACTGGGCGACGACCTTGCCGTCGTCGTCCAGCTCCTCACCGAACGCCGTGTTCAGCGCCATCACGTTGTCCATGCCGAGTTCCTGGAACAGGGGCTCGTTGCCCAGGCGGCGGGCCGAGTCGCCGGTGCACTTCTCGTCACCGCCCATGATCGCGAACTTGACGCCCGCGATGTGCAGGAGTTCGGCGAAGGCCTTCGTGGTCTTCTTCGCCCGGTCCTCCAGGGCGCCCGCGCAGCCCACCCAGTACAGGTACTCGACCTCGGTGAGGTCTTCGATGTCCCGGCCGACGACGGGGACCTCGAAGTCGACCTCCTTGAGCCACTCCAGGCGCTGCTTCTTCGCCAGGCCCCAGGGATTGCCCTTCTTCTCCAGGTTCTTCAGCATCGTCCCGGCCTCGGAGGGGAACGCGCTCTCGATCATCACCTGGTAGCGGCGCATGTCGACGATGTGGTCGACGTGCTCGATGTCGACCGGGCACTGCTCGACGCAGGCGCCGCAGGTGGTGCAGGACCACAGGACGTCCGGGTCGATCACCCCGTTCTCCTCCGCCGTCCCGATCAGGGGGCGTTCCGCCTCCGCCAGGGCCGCGGCGGGGACGCCGGCGAGCTGCTCCGCGGATGCTTTCTCCTCGCCCTCCATCGACTTGCCGCCGCCCGCCAGCAGGTAGGGCGCCTTGGCGTGGGCGTGGTCCCGCAGGGACATGATCAGGAGCTTCGGGGAGAGCGGCTTGCCGGTGTTCCAGGCGGGGCACTGCGACTGGCAGCGCCCGCACTCCGTGCAGGTGGAGAAGTCCAGCAGGCCCTTCCAGGAGAACTGCTCGACCTGGGAGACGCCGAAGACGTCGTCGTCGCCCGGGTCGGTGAAGTCGATCGGCTTCCCGCCCGACGTCATCGGCAGCAGCCCACCGAGAGAGGTCTCACCCGTCGCGTTGCGCTTGAACCAGATGTTCGGGAACGCCAGGAAACGGTGCCAGGCGATCCCCATGTCGGTCTTCAGCGAGACGGTGATCATCCAGACGTAGGAGGTGGTGATCTTCACGCAGGCGACGAGGTAGACGAGGTCGTGCAGGGTGGCGGTGTCCAGCTGCCGGAAGCGGGCGACCAGCGGGTAGGAGACGAAGAAGGAGGCCTGGTAGCCGTCGGCGTGGTGCAGGGCGCCCTCCAGGGCGTGCAGCACCACGATGCAGACGCTCACGATGACGATGACGGCCTCGACGAAGTAGGCCTGGCCCGAACGCGATCCGGCGAAGCGGGACTTGCGGCCCGGCCGGTCGGGCCTGCTGAGCTGGCGGATGGCGATGAGGACCAGGATGCCCAGGGCCGTGCCCGTGGCGAGGAACTCGACGAAGACGTTGTAGGGGGTCCAGTCGCCGATGACCGGCAGCAGCCAGTCGGGGCGGAAGAGCTGGCCGGTGGCGTTGACGAGGGTGATGAGCAGGGCGTAGAAGCCGACCGCCACGAACCAGTGCGCGACGCCGACGGCGCCCCAGCGGTTCATCCGGGTGTGGGCGGCGAACTCCCTGCCCAGCATGGCGGTGCGCCGCCAGGCAGAGGCGGTGCGCAGGCCGTCGGGGGCGGGGGCGCCCAGGCGCAGGAAGCGGAGGATGCGTAAGAGGGCGCGGCCGAACAGGGCGAAGCCGGCCGCAGTCAGGGCCAGCGACACGGTGATCGCGACGAGTTGCATGTGTGGGCTCCTCGAACCGGCGAAAAACCGGTTACCAATCGGTAACTTGGTGTTCCGTCCGAGGCTACCCACTCCCCGTGCCGCACCGCAGCCCCGTCTGCGGCATCCCGCCGCGCCGGCAACTCCCGTCGCCGGCGGGCGGGTTCACACGGGGCGGACGCCGACGCGGGCGCGGGCGGCGGGCAGCACGGGGACGGCGGGCACCGCCTGGCGCGGGGCGGGCGGGGTCTCGGGCGCGGCCACCAGGATCGACTGCTGCAGGCGGCGCAGCCGGGGCGAGGGCTCCAGGCCCAGGTCCCGCACCAGGGTGGCGCGCAGCCGGTGGTAGACGTCCAGGGCCTCGCCGCGCCGGCCGGAGCGGTGCAGGGCGAGCATGAACTGGGCGTGCAGGTTCTCGTGGGTGGCGTAACGGCTGGTCAGGACGGTCAGTTCGGCCAGGAGTTCGCGGTGGCGGCCCAGCCGTAGGTCGGCCTCGATGCGCTGGTCGAGGGCGCACAGGCGGCTCTCCTCCAGCCGGCGGGCCTCCGTCTCCAGGCGGGCGCCGGCCGGCACGCCGGCGAAGGCGGGCCCGGTCCACAGCAGGAGGGCCTCGCGCAGCAGGCGGGAGGCGTCCTTGTGGTCGCCGGCGTCCATCGCCCGGTAGCCCAGTCCAGCGAGGCGTTCGAACTCCCGCACGTCGCTGCCGCCGCCGCCGGAGACCAGCAGGTAGCCGCCGGGCACGGTGGCCAGGACGTCCTTGGCGCTGCGCCCCGCGCACGAGGCGGGAGCGTCCGCGGGGGCGGCGGGCTGGTGCAGGGCGAGGGTGATCAGCTCGCGCAGCTGCAGGACGTAGGTCTGCAGGGTGGTGCGGACGCTGCGCGGGGGGCGGCCCGACCACAGTTCGTCGACCAGGGCGGCCACCGGGACCACCCGGTCGGCGTGCAGGGCCAGCAGCGCGAGGACCTGGCGGGGTTTGGGCGCGGTGGGCGCGATCGACACCCCGTTCTCCCTGACATCCAATGTGCCCAGTACGTCGATCTGCACGCCGTCGCCCCCTCGGTGGGTGTGTGCCGTCCTTCGGTACCCCGAGTACAAAACAGGCCGGACGGTTTGTCAATACCAAACCGTGCATGCTGTTTTGATGCATCGTGCAGCCGGACCCCCGCCCCTCCCCCGCCCGCGCCCCTGGCCTGCGGATACGCCCGTTTCCGGGGCGGCCGGCCGGAAAATGCGGAGCCGGCCGGTCCGGCGGGCGCGGGGCGGGGCGGGGGCCGGGCGGGGCGGCCGGGCGGCTGCGGCGGGGGTCCTGGACGCCGTAAACAGACCGATCGTGCTGTTCAGGGGGGCGGCCGGCCCGGGAAGGGCGCCGGTCTCACTGCGGGGGGTTGCCGTGTTTGCGGGAGGGGAGGTCGGCGTGCTTGCGCTGGAGCATCGCGAGCGAGCGGATGAGGACCTCGCGGGTGGCGGCGGGGTCGATGACGTCGTCGACCAGGCCGCGCTCGGCCGCGTAGTAGGGGTGCATCAGCTCCGCCCGGTACTCCTTGACCAGCTTCTGCCGCATCGCCTCGGGGTCGGCGGCCTCGGCGATACGGCGGCGGAAGATGACGCCCGCGGCGCCCTCCGCGCCCATCACCGCGATCTCGTTGGCGGGCCAGGCGTAGGTGAGGTCGGCGCCGATGGACTGGCTGTCCATCACGATGTAGGCGCCGCCGTAGGCCTTGCGCAGGACGAGCGAGATGCGCGGCACGGTGGCGCTGCAGTAGGCGTAGAGGAGTTTCGCGCCGTGGCGGATGATCCCGCCGTGCTCCTGGCCGACGCCGGGCAGGAAGCCGGGCACGTCCAGGAGGGTGACCAGGGGGATGTTGAAGGCGTCGCACATCTGCACGAACCGGGCGGCCTTCTCGCTGGCGTGGATGTCCAGCACCCCGGCCAGGGTGCGCGGCTGGTTGGCGACGATCCCCACCACCTGGCCGTCCAGACGGGCCAGCGCGCACACGATGTTGCGCGCCCAGTGCTCGTGGACCTCCAGGTACTCGCCGTCGTCGACGATCTCCCCGATGACGGCCGTCATGTCGTAGGGGCGGCTGCCGTCGGCCGGCACATGGTCCAGCAGCATCTCCCCGCGCCGCGAGGCCGGGTCCGCGGTGCGCACCGCCGGCGGCGCCTCGCGGTTGTTCTGCGGGAGCATCGACAGCAGGTAGCGCACCTCCGCCAGGCACGTCTCCTCGTCGTCGTAGGCGAAGTGGCACACCCCCGACGTCTCCGCGTGCACGTCCGCGCCGCCCAGGCCGTTCTGGGTGATCTCCTCGCCGGTGACCGCCCTGACGACGTCCGGGCCGGTGATGAACATCTGCGAGGTGTCACGGACCATGAACACGAAGTCCGTCAGCGCCGGGCTGTAGGCGGCGCCGCCCGCGCAGGGGCCCAGGATCACGGAGATCTGCGGGATCACCCCCGACGCACGGGTGTTGCGCTGGAAGATGCCGCCGTAGCCGGCCAGCGCGCTGACCCCCTCCTGGATCCGGGCGCCCGCGCCGTCGTTCAGCGACACCAGCGGCGCGCCGGCCGCCAGCGCCATGTCCATGATCTTGTGGATCTTCGTGGCATGGGCCTCGCCCAGCGCCCCGCCGAAGATCCGGAAATCGTGCGCGTACACGAACACGGTGCGGCCCTCGACCGTCCCCCAGCCCGTGATCACACCGTCGGTGTACGGCTTTCTCGTCTCCAGGCCGAACCCGGTCGCCCGGTGCCGGCGCAGCTGCTCGACCTCCTGGAAGGAGCCCTCGTCCAGCAGCAGCCCGATGCGCTCACGGGCCGTCAGCTTGCCCTTGGCGTGCTGCGCCGCCGTCGCCTGCTCGCTCGGCCCCGCCATCGCCTGGGCCCGGATCGCGTGCAGCTCCGCCACATGCGAATGAGTGCCGCCCGTCCCCGCCGTGAGCGGTGCCGGCGCCGTCGTCGTCGTCATCCCTGGTCCGTTTCCGGGACGGCCGGGAGGAGGTGAGGAGATCCGCCCCGGTCCCGTCCGTCCCATCGAGAGCAAAAGTAGACAGCCATGAGATTTCCTCTCCTGCGGGCGGACAGCGCCTGCAGGACCGGTGGAGCGTCCACCGGTGCGCGCCGCGCCGTGCAGTCCGGGTGCGGCGGCGTGCGGCCCGGGTGCAGCGGCGGATGCCGTGCAGCACCGGGCGCCGTCCCACCCGCCGGGACATACCGGCCGGGCGCCGTCCCGCAGCGGCCGCCGCCCCCGGTGTGCCCGGGGGTGCGGTGCGCGGGAGTGCGGGCGGCGGCCGGCCCTGCCGGGCGGGTGCAGGGAGGGGTGGTGACCGGCGGCAAAAGCCACCGGTCCGGGGTGCCGGGCCCGGGTACGTGTGCCGCCCGCGCGGTGTCCGCCGGCGCCGCGTCCGGCGCCCGCTTCCCTCCGCCCGGCCCGTCCGGCGCCTGCCTCCCCTCTCCGCCCGCCGCGCCCGGTTGATCCGGTCCGCTCCGTCCTGCCGGCCCTTGCGGCCCACGGCCATCGTCGGGCCGGGTGGTGGAGAAGTGCTGAGGGATCGCTTGAGGATCGGTCGGCGGGGGCTCGCGGGCGGGGACGGGGTGGTAGCGGGCGGGGGGTGGGTGTGCGTGCGGGGTGGGTGTGCGTGTGGGGTGGGGGGCGGGTGTCCGTGCGGGGTGAGTGGCGGGCGGGTGTGCGGGGTGGGTGTGCGTGTGGGGTGGGGGGCGGGTGTCCGTGCGGGGTGAGTGGCGGGCGGGTGTGCGGGGTGGGTGTGCGTGTGGGGTGGGGGGCGGGTGTCCGTGCGGGGTGAGTGGCGGGCGGGTGTGCGGGGTGGGTGTGCGTGTGGGGTGGGGGGCGGGTGTCCGTGCGGGGTGAGTGGCGGGCGGGTGTGCGGGGTGGGTGTGCGTGTGGGGTGGGGGGCGGGTGTCCGTGCGGGGTGAGTGGCGGGCGGGTGTGCGGGGTGGGTGACGGGTCGTGAGCGGTGAGCGGCCGGGGCTGGACCGTGGCCGCGTGGGCGTGGGCGTGGCCGCGTGGGCGTCGAGGTCGGGGTCGGGGGGCGTGGGCGTCGGGGGGCTTCGGAGTCGTAGGCGCGTGGCGGCCCGTCCCGGGGAGGCTGGTGCCAACTGGCGTCACCGCAGGCCGACATCGCGCACCCGGCCGGGGGGCGAGGACGTCCGCTGTCGTCGCGAAGCGACTCCCTCGGCGCTGCTCGGCCGGAAGGGGGGCGCCAGTTGGGTCCCTCACCGTGCCATACCGCCGTGGTGGTGCGGGAGTTGGCCCGCCGGGCCGGTGCCGGCGGGCGGGAAGGCCGTAGACCGCCCCGAGGGGCAGGGCGCGTTACGGCGGGCGCCGGTCCCGGCCGAAGCCGGGGCCGGGGTCAAGGTCGGGGTTGATGTCGGCGCCAGGGTCGGCTCCGGCGGGTGGGGAAGGCCGTGGACCGCAGGGCGGGGGTCAGGGCGTGGGACGGCGGGCGCCGATCCCGGCCGGTGCCGAGGCCAGGGTCAATGCCGAGGCCGGGGCCGTCGGAAGGGGTCAGGGCCGAGGCCATCGGGCGAGGAAGGCCGTAGACCACGGGGGTGGGGGTCAGAGTGTGGGACGGCGGGTGCCGGTCCCGGCAGGATCCGAGGTCGCAGCCGGGGCCGGCGCCCATGCCGGATCCGGTTCCGGGGCTGCAGTGAAGGCCTTGATGTGGTCGCGGGCCCAGTCGTGGAAGGTGCGGGCCGGGTGGCCGGTCAGGGTGTGGACGGTGTCGTCCACGTGGGCTTTGGCGCCGGCTCTCTGGCGTTCGGCGCTTACCAGGAGGGCCTCGACGAGCGGGGGCGGGAAGCGTCCGGCCAGCGCGGTGCGGGCCTGGGCGAGGGTCAGTTCCTCGAAACGCAGCGGGATGTCCAGGAGGCGGCCCAGTTCGCGGGTCTGTTCGACGGCGGTCAGGGCCTGCGGGCCGGTCAGGGTGTAGGCGTGGCCGGCGTGGCCCTCCTCGGTCAGGGCCCGTGCCGCGACCTCGGCGATGTCGCGGGGGTCCACGCACGCGTTGGGCGCGCTCCCGTACAGCGCGCGGACGGTGCGCTCGCGGCGCACGGAGGCGGCCCAGGACAGGGAGTTGGACATGAACGCGCGCGGGCGCAGCAGGGTCCATTCCAGTCCGCAGCCGCGCAGCGTCTCCTCGCCGGCCCGCTGGCGGCGGGTGATGAGGTCGTCCGCGCCGGGATCCAGGACGGCCGCCGCGGACAGCTTCACCACCCGCCGCACCCCGGCGGCGCGGGCGGCCGCGACGAACGCCGCGTCGTCGTCCCCCTCGACGCGCGCGGTCACCAAAAACGCCGTCCGCACTCCCCGCAGGGCCGAGGCCAGCGACGGCGGGTCCGTGTAGTCGCCGGCCACCGCCTCCACCCCGGGGAACATCGCCGCGGCCCTCGCCGGGTCCCGGGCCATGACCCGCACCCCCAGCCCTGCGGGCAGCCGGGCCGGCAGCGCGCGGACCACTTCCCCGCCCACCGTCCCCGTCGCCCCCGTCACCAGCACCACCGGCCCCTGCCCCAGCCCCAGCCCCTGTCCGTGCCCGTGCCCGTGCCCGCGGACCACCGGCTCCGGCCCGGCCCCGGCGTCGGTCCGGGCGTCGGCCCCGGCGCCGGCCCCGGTCCGGGCGTCGGTCCGGGCGTCGGTCCCGGTATCGGTCCCGGTTCGCGGTACCGCCCGCCGCCCGTCACCGCCGCTGCCGCTGCCGTCGTAGTCCTCTGTGTGCATTGCTCCGCGCCTCCGTCCCTTCCGCTGTCCGGTGCATCGCTCCTGGTACGCCGTTCCCTCTGTTCCCGGTGTGTCGTTGCCTTTTACGCCGATTGCCCGCCGGTTCCTCCGATCCCCGTCCCCCAGCCCTGCCGGCTCTCACGGTTCGTCCGGTGTTGCCGGTTCTCGCGGGTCCGGGATGGCCGGAAACAGACCGGGCGGACGGGTTGGCGGGGATCGGGGCAAGGTGTGCCGTGTCCGGTCTGCCCTGGCGGGGCCTGGCGCGGTAAGATCCGGACTGGACGGTTTTTATTGGGTCTTCGGGCTCATCGGACACGGGAGACCGGGGGCGGCGATGCAGGACCGGGCGATCCTCACCCGTCAGGCGATCCTCACGGCGGCGGCCGGGGTGTTCGAGGAGCGCGGCTACCGGGCCGCGACGATCAGCGAGATCCTCGCCCGGGCGGGGGTGACGCGGGGCGCGCTCTACTTCCATTTCCCCTCCAAGGAGGATCTGGCGGAGGGGGTGATCCGTGAGCAGGACGGCCGGCTGCCCGCGGCGGGCCGCCAGTGCGCGGTCCAGCAGCTGGTGGACACGGTGGTGCTGCACGCCCACCGGCTGCGCACCGACCCGGTGGTCCGGGCCGGGGTGCGGCTCGCGCTGGACCAGCAGGCCGAGGGGCTGGACCGGGGCGGTTCCTTCCGGCGCTGGCGCGAGGTCGGCGCGGAGCTGCTGGAGCTGGCGCGGGAGCGGGGCGAGCTGCTGCCGCACGTGGTGCCGGCCGAGACCGCGGGCGTCCTGGTGGGGGCCTTCGCCGGGGTGCAGGCCATCTCCCGGTCGCTGTCGGGCTACCAGGACCTGCCGCGCCGGGTGACCGGCCTGCTGCGGCACGTGCTGCCGTCCGTGGTCATCCCCCCGGTACTGGCCTCGGTGGACCTCTCCGAGACCCGGGGCGCCTGGGTCCAGGAACAGCTCACCGCCGCCGGCGCCGCGCCGAATCCCGCGCCCCTCACCTGACCCCGCCCGGGACCGCATCCCCCACCCCCGCCCCGGCCCCAGCCCCGGCCATCACTTCTACGTCCGCGCCCGCGCCCGTACCGGTGCTGGTGCTGGTGCCGGTGGTGGTGGTGTCGGGGTGCCGTTGTCCGTGTTCCCAGCTGCCGCCCTCGCGGAAGTAGGCGCCCAGGGCGGCGGTGAGGGGGCCGGCGCCGGCCGCCCAGCCGACGTAGCCGTCGGGGCGGAGAAGGACCGCGCCGCCGGGCAGGGCGGAATCCGCCCCGGTGCGCACCACCCGCAGCAGCCCCGACCACGGCCGGGCCTGGGCCTGCCAGCGGGCACTGTCGGCGCCGTCGGCGCCGTCGGAGAGCAGCAGCAGCGGGCGGCCGGCGGCCAGCAGGCGGATGACGTCGGTGCGGCCCTGGGCGGTGGTGAGTTCGGTGTTGGCCAGGAAGCGTCCCTCCCAGGGGGAGGGATCGGCCGCCCGCGGGGGCAGCACCGTGTCCTGGGCGCTGACCATGGAGGCCAGCACGCCGTTCTCCCCGCCGCCCCCGCCGCGGGCCAGCAGTTCGCCGAACAGGGTGCGCAGCGGGTCCAGGCCGGTGTCGGGGCGCATCAGGGCGAGCTGGGCGCGGGTGTTGTCGATGACGCGCTGCGCGGCCGGGCGGCGCTCGAGGTCGTAGGTGTCCAGCAGGCCGGGGGCGGCGGCGCCGCGGACGGCCAGGGCGAGTTTCCAGCCAAGGTTGAGGGCATCCAGCACACCGGCGCTCAACCCCTGGCCGCCGACGGGGAAGTGCACGTGGGCGGCGTCGCCCGCCAGCAGGACCCGTCCCGCACGGTAGGAGAGGGTGATCCGGCTGAAGTCGCTGAACCGGCTCAGCCAGCGCGCCTGCCCCATCGGCACGTCCCGCCCGGTGATCCGGGCGACCTCGGCGCGCAGCTCCTCCAGGGTGGGCGGCAGGTGCCGGCCGCGGTGCGCGCCGGTGCAGTCCAGGGTCCGCAGCCGCACCCCGCCCGGCACGTCCGGGATGTCCTTGGCGACGATCCAGCCGGTGGCGGTGCGGTGCCAGCCCGGGCGCAGCGCGCCGGGCTGCGCCAGGCGGACGTCGCCCGCCAGCGCGGAGACGGTGGCCGGATAGGTGCGGCAGGCGAAGGCCGCCAGCCCGCGGACCGTGCTGCGGGCCCCGTCCGCGCCCACCGCGTAGCGGGCCGTAAAGGTCACCTGCCCCTGCCGGCCCCCCGCGGTGACCTGGACCCCGTCGGGGCCCTGGCGCACCCCCGTCACCCGCAGACCGCGCAGGACCACCACACCCGCCGCCCGCGCCCGCGCCTCGAAATGCCGCTCCAGCTGCTCCTGCTCGCACTTGAGGACCGGCGGCGGCTCCAGCGCCGGCGCACACACCGCCAGCCCCGGCATCCCCGCGAAATGGAACGCGCACCGCGTCGCCACCGGCGCCGAGGACCCCCCGGCCACCCCGGCCAGATACCCCCGCCGCACCAGGCACTGCACCGCCCGGGCATGCAGCGTGGTCGCCTTCGGCCGCGCCGAGATCCCCTCCCGCTCCTCCACCACCACCGTCCGCACCCCGAACCCCGCCAGCTCACACGCCACCAGCAGCCCCACCGGCCCCCCGCCCACGACCACCACCTGCGCCCGCACCACACCCACCGCACCCGGTTCGCCCGGCACACCCGCCGTGCCGGACACACCGGGCGCGGTGAGTGCACCGGATGCACTGGACGTGGGGGGCGCGCTGGGCGCGGCGGGTGCGGCGGGCGCGGCGGGCGCGGCGGGCGCGGCGGGCGCGCTGGGCATGGCGGGCGTGGCGGGTGTGGCCGCCGCGTCCGGCACACCGCGTGCGGCCGGCGCACCTGCCGTGCCTGCCGCGTCCGCCGTGCCCGGTATACCTGCCGCGTCTGCTGTACCTGCTGTACCTGTCGTATTCGTCATTCCAGGTCTCCCCCATCTCGTCCCGGACCACGTCGCGTCAGCAACCAGCTCCGCACACCCGGCAACAGCGCAGCCGGCGGCGGAAGGGGCGAGAAGGGCCCGGAGGCAGGGGCACGGACCGGATCCGGGAAGCGGGGGCAGGGAAGACCGGCGGCATCCGGCGGCATCCCGCACGGCGTCACGCACCGCACGGGGCCCTGTGCCGCGCACGGTCGTGCACCGCGCGGCACGGTGTCTCCCCCGCCGCCCCCCTTTCCTTCCCTTCCTGCCTTCTGCCTGCCTCTTCGGCCTCTCACGGCTTCCTGCGGCTTCGTCCGGCGCGGGCCCGGCACGCGTTCTGCGGGGGCCGGGCGGACTGTCCAGGGGTGCGGACGCCGCCAAAATATACCGGGTGGACGGTTCTTTGCAACGGGTTCCGGGAGACCGGACGGGAGAGCGGTGCGGGAGGGGTGGGGAAGGGGCCCGGGAGGGGGTTCGCGGGAGGGGCGTGTCCGGGGCGAGGGCGTGTCTGCGCCAGGGCGGGGAGGCATCTCTGTGCCGGGGCGGGCAACGGCCTTGCGGGGGCGGCCTGTTGGGCGGGGGTACGCCGGGGGCGGGGCGGGGCGGGGCCGGGGCCGCGGGAGGGGGCTGGAGGTGTGCGGTGCGGTCCGGGGAGGCGGGCGCGTGACGGGCGGAGCGGCGCGGCTCCGGGGGCATGACGCCGTAGAGCCGGGGCTGCGCCTGGGGCGGCGAGAGGTGTGCAGGGACGGGGAACTGCCGGAGCTGCCGGTCCGCGGCGGGCTCGGAGAGGGGCGGTGCCGTGTCCGGCTGCGGGCGCGGGCGGGGGGCCGCGTTGACGCTCGCGTCGGCTGCAGGCGGGGCGGGGCCGGTGACGCGCCTTCCCGGAGGAGTGTCTGTGCGGTGGCCGGCCGAGGAATCCCCTTCTGGCCGGTCTGCGGTGCGGCCGGGTACGCGGGCGCCCCTACACCCCCGCCCTACGACCCCCAGCCCTCCGGCCCCTGCCCCTGCCCTACGGCCCCGGCCCCTCCGGCTCCGCGGGCAGCCGGACCCCGGGAGGCAGGACCGGGTGCATGTCTGCCGGTTCAGGGGTTCGCGGCGGGCCGCGTGTCCCCCGGTCTGCGGGAGCGGCGATGTTGGGCCGGTGCTCCGCGCTCCGGTGCTGCGCCGGTGTCCTGGCGTGCGCCTCCCCCGCGCACCCCCTCGGCCGGAGCGGGTGCGACGCGTCCGGCCCGGCGGAGCCGCGGTGATGCCGGAGCAGGCCGGGCACAGCGAGGCGGGCGGAGCGGAGGCAGGACAGAGGCCGGGGGCGGGAGCGGGGGCCATCGCGGTGGGCGTACGGGAAGAGGACGGCCGCGTCCCGCGGGCCGGTACCCGGGCGCGGGCGGACCGGGCGGCCGGGGCGCCCTGGACCGGCGGGATGCGACGCGGCGGGGTGCGGTGGGGGCGGGTGCTGCGGGGCGGGGCGGGGGTGGGTCAGGCGGGGCGGGTGGTGAGTTGCGGGGGTGTGCCGGGGGCGGGGAGGGGGGTGTGGTCGGGGCGGGCGGTGAGGATGGAGCGCTGCAGGCGGCCCAGCGGGGCCGAGGGCTCCAGGCCCAGTTCGGTGACGAGGGTGGCACGCAGCCGCTGGTAGACGTCCAGGGCCTCGCCGCGCCGGCCCGCGCGGTGCAGCGCGACCATGAACTGGCCGTGCAGGCTCTCGTGCATCCGGTGCTGGTTGACCAGCACCGTCAGTTCCGGCAGCAGCTCACGGTGGCGGCCCAGGTGCAGGTCGGCGTCGATGCGCTGGGCCAGCGCGCACAGCCGCGCCTCCTCCAGCCGGCGCGTCTCCATCTCGATCTGGCTGCCTGCCTGCACCCCGCTCAGCGCCGGCCCGTTCCACAGGCACAGCGCGCCGGCCAGCCGGCGGGCCGCCCCCGCGTAGTCCTCCGCGTCCATCGCCCGGTAACCGCCGCCCGCCCGCCGCTCGAACTCCCGGTGGTCGACCGTCCCGCCCCCCGTCCGCAGCAGATAACCCCCCGCCACCGTGGCCAGCACGTCCTTGGCCCCCAGCCGCCCACCTCCGTCGCCGGCACCGCCACCACCTGCACCTACGCCGTCGCCGTCGCTGATGCCTGCGTCTGCGGTGTCGCGTGCGTCCGCGGTGTCGCCCGGGTCTGTGTCTGCGGTGCCGTCGGGCCGGCGCGGGACCGGTGCGGCCAGGGCCGTGCCGATCAGCTCGCGCAGCTGCAGGACGTAGGTCTGCAGCGTGGTCCGCGCACTGCGCGGCGGCAGCGCCCCCCACAACTCCTCGACCAGCGCGGACACCGGCACCACCTGATCGGGATGCAGGGCCAGCAGCCCCAGCACCCGCCGCGGCTTGGGAGCCGTCGGCACCACCGACACACCGTTCACCCGCACCGCCAGCCAGCCCAGCACTTCGATCTCCACACCCAACTCCCCCTACACGGCCGCCACGACAGCAGCGGCCCGCAACCGGACCGCCCGGCACCCGGACCATCACGGCACGGGAACCCCTCGATAAAAAAACAGCACGGACGGTTTGTCAATGTCGTGATGGACATCCCGCCGCCGCGAGCGCACAGATCCGGCCAACTCTGACGAGCGCGCCGAGCAGCCGGCCCGCCCGACCCCGTCGGCAGGGCTGGCAGGGCTGGCAGGGCTGGCAGGGCTGGCAGGGCTGGCAGGGCTGGCAGGGCTGGCAGGGCTGGCAGGGTCGACTCAACCTGCCCGGCGCGGCTTGGCCGCACGCGCCCGCCCATCCGGCCGGCTCGGTTCAGCTCGGCCCAGCCACCCCGGTAAGGCCGTCCTCCCGGCCAGGTCGCGGTGGCCGTGGCCGGCACGGCTGTCGCCAGGACGCAGGAGGGCGTCCGCCCGGGCGGGTGCGGGTCAGGGGAACTGGCTGGTACGGGCTACCGGGGGCGGGCTGCCGGGGGGCGCACTGGGGTGCGGGGTGCCGGGATCGGAGGGAGCGGGGGGCTGGGGTGAGGGGTGTCCGGGCCGGAAGGCGGGGCGCGGGGCGGGTATTCGGGGCATCGGGTGCCGGGGATGGAAGCGGGGGCGCCGGTCCCGGTCTTCGCCGCTCAGCAGGCCCGGTCCGGCGGATGGGCACCCCCGGGGAGACCGAAGGCAGCCGTGCACGGGCGGCGGCCACCGTAAGTGCGCTGCCGCCCTGGCCGCAGGCCGGGCCGTCAGCCGTCAGCGACCGACCCGACGACAACGGCCGGCCCGACGACAGAGGGAAAGCGGGCCCGGCAGAGAAGCGCGCGGCGGCAAGAAGGGGGCCGCCCGGGGCCGAGGGGGCGCGGAAAAAAGGGGCGGCCAGTCTTCCCGGAGGCGCGGGAAAATGCCGGTGGCATCGAGACCGACACGCGGTGCTACCGCGACACGGTCAGGCGGCGGCAGCCGGACCCAGGCACCCCACGAACCGCGCCGGCCATACCGCGGCCCACGCGCCGAACCCTCGAAACCCGCCGCCGCGCCGCACATGCCGCTGCCCGAGGCGGATGGTGCCCGCGCCGACCGCGCCACGGCACCCTCACCGCGCCCCTTGGCGCAACCCACCCCGCCCCGCCCGGCCCTGCGGCCACCCACCCGCCGCCCGCCACAGCACGGACACCTCCACGCACGACACCCGGGCCACACCGACACCGAGCCGGAAACCGGCCCGCAGCACCCCACCCCTCACGCAACCACCCGGCCGGACACCGCCTCACGCGGCCAGATGCCACACAGCCCCCGCAACCCCACCCCACCCCACACCCACCCGCTCGTTCGCTCACGCAGGGGTGCGCGCCGCCGACTCCCCCGCCACGCCCACCGGCACCGGCCCCCGCCACACACTTCCCCGCGCTGCCCCCTCCGCGGAGAGCTCACGGCGCTCCACCACCCCCGGCACCGGTCACCGCCAGGAGCCCGACGGCACCCTCGGCCGGCGAAACCCTCCACCCCACCGTCCGGCCCAGAACCTCCCGGCCGTACGCCCCCGCATCCGCATCCGCATCCGTGCGACACCCCCGCGCGGCCCCCGCCACACCTCACCGCACACGCCCGCACCCGTGCACACGCCCACACCCGTACTGGGCACGCCCACCGGCCTCCAGTGCCGGGCACCACCCCGGCACCAACGGCCACGGGCCCACCGCCGCACCCTGCACCGGCACCCCCGCACCCGGACTCCGCACCGCAGACAACAGCCACAGGTGCCGGCCCGCTGGCCCGCCGGACGGGACGGACCCGGCCGCGGCACGGCGCGCCGTCGACACGGAAGCCGAACCCGCCCCCGCCCAGGAACCATCCGGCCCCGGCGCGCAACTGCCCGGCACGACCCGGCCAGCCGATCCCGAACACCACCTCACCCAGGACCGCGGCGCCGGGCGGCGAACTCCCGCACAACGCGCACCGGCACGTACGCGACCACCCACCCACACCCACAGACCACCGCACCGCTGCGCAGCGCAGCCGGGGCGCGGGCACGGGAGGCGCGCCGGTGCCCGTGCGGCGGCGCGTCCCGCCGGCGCAGGCCCGGACGCCCACGCCGGCAGCCGTCAGGGCAGGCCGCCGGAAACCCTCCACGGCACGCGCCCCCTCCCCCACGGGCCGCCCTGGCACGGCACAGCACAGCGCGGCACGGGCCAGCCCGTGCCGCGCGACACCACGCCACCCGCCCTGTTCCGCCCGACTCCAGCCCGTCACAAAAAACCGCACGCGTGGTTTACATAAACGGGTCAGAGACGGACCCGCCGAACCGGCCACATCCATACGGTCCCCGGGACTGTCACCGCCAGGCGCGGGGAGGCCGGTAGGCCGCGGCCGTCCGTTCCGGGCTCCACACATCCCCCGCCTCCGGCCCGGCGCCGCTCCCCTCGCCGGCCTCCTCCCCGCGGGCGGCCAGCACCGCGCACAGCACGGCGCACAGCGCCGCCAGCTCCTCCCTGCTCGCCCGCCCGCGCTCCACCCGGAAAACACTCTCCACGCTGCTCACCCGGCCCGCACCCCCTTCATCCCGACGTGCGGCCACCCTGCACCCGCGCCCTGGAAAACCACTGACGCCCCGCTCGAGAACCACCCCGCCAAGCCCCCCGCGGACCCGGCCCGGACCGGCCCCGGGCACGGTCCGCACCCCACCCCCGCGCACCCGGCGCCGGGCGGGCACGGCGGGGCGCGCGGGGGGCTCGGCGGGGCGGTGACGGCGGGGTGCGGGCACGGTTTCGGCCACCCGGCGCGGAGCGGGTTCTTCCACATCCCGTGCCCCCGGAAGCTCCGATACCCCTAGAAAGAAAACCGAGTGGTATGTATCTTCTGGTCTCGGAAGCACCGCGCCACCGCACGGCACGGCACCACCCCGCACCCCCGCACCACCGCACGGCACCGCGCTGCCGCACGCCCGCACACCCGTAACGCCGCACGGCACCGCCCCGCACGAGCACGGCACCGCACGGCACGGCACGGCACGGCACGGCACGGCACAGCCCCGCACAGCACGCACGGCATCACCTGTCCCGCCGCACCACCCCGCACCCCGCACCGCTTCCTGCCCCACCCCGGTCCGGCGGGGCGGCAGGAAGCCGGGGAGGCGGAAGCACCCCACCCTCAACACGCCTGTTCTGTTCTGTTTCGTCCCGATCCCGGTACAAGGGGGAACCATGTCTACGCACACGTTCCAGGCCCACCGCCCGGCCCTCACCACCGCCGCACCCGCCCCGGCCGCCGGCAGCCCGGCCGCCGCCCCGGCCCCGCTGACCGCGGCCGCCCCCCGCACCCCCGGCGCCGCCGCGTCCGCCGCGGGCGGGGTGCCGGCGGGCCGGGACGCCTACGCCCACCTGTCGCTGACCCGGACCGTGCCCAAGGAGTTCGTCCACCGCGCCTCGGTCGCCGAGGTCCTGCTCACCGACTGGCAGCGCACCGGCGAGGACCGCTTCACCGTCAGCGCCCAGTGGCCCCGCGGCCACTCCTTCTTCACCCCCATCGCCGGCTACCACGACCCCCTCATCGCCGCCGAAACGATCCGCCAGAGCGGCCTCCTGCTCGCCCACACCGAATACGGCGTCCCCCTCGACCACAGCTTCGTCATGCACGACCTCAGCATCGCCCTCGACCCCGCCCACCTCCGCGTCGGCACCGCCCCCGCCGCCCTCACCATCGACGTCACCTGCTCCGACATCACCCGCCGCCGCGGCCGCGCCGCCTCCCTGCGCTACACCAGCACCCTGCGCCGCGACGGCCACGTCCTCGCCCGCGCCGACGCCTCCTGCACCTGCACACCCCCCGCCGTCTACCAGCGCCTGCGCGGCAACCGCACCCACACCACCCCCCTCCCGCTCACCGCACCCACCGCACCCCAGACCGTCGGCCGCACCTCCCCCACCGACGTCGTCCTCACCCCCACCCCCCACCCCCACACCTGGCAACTACGCACCGACACCCGCCACCCCGTCCTCTTCGACCACCCCGTCGACCACATCCCCGGCATGGTCCTCCTCGAAGCCGCCCGCCAGGCCACCACCGCCCACCTCGGCCACCCCACCCTCCCCCTCACCCTCACCACCACCTTCACCAACTACGCCGAACTCGACACCCCCTGCCACCTCCAAACCCACACCACCACCCCCACCACCCCCGGCCACCACACCACCCACATCACCTGCCACCAAAACAACCACCCCGTCTTCCACACCACCATCACCACCACCACCCCCTAACCACCCCACACACCCCCACACCCCGGCACCCCGCACCACCCGGCAGGCCCGACCCACCCGCACCCGCCCCACACACCAACCCCAGCCCCGGCAGCACACGGCACCCCACGGCCGGACACCCCCACACCGCCCCGCCAGTCACCGCACAACCACACAGCTGAACAGCTCACGGCTCACGGCTCACGGCTCACGGGAAGACCCGGCCCACGGCCGGGACAAGACACCCCCGCCCCCACCCCGCCGGGCCCCACCCGGCCACACCGGACAGTCCGCCGCCCCGGACACACCGACGGCCAACACGACACACCCCAGGACTTCCCCACCCGCACCACCGCACCCCGGCCACGCGGCGCACCGGGGCTCCGCGGCCACGCCGCCACACCCCCGGCCAGCACGCCACCGAGCCAAGAACCGGCCACAAGGGACGCGAGTGAATACACAGCAGCCCCGGCGGTCTCCGTCACCGTCCACAGCTCCGACCGCCCCAACGCCTCCCGCAGATCCGCCGCGGACAGCACCGGCAGCGGTCCGGGAATCGAACCCGGCCACCGCCCGACCGGCGGCTGCCCGGTCCCCGCATGCACCGTCGGCAACAGACCCTCTCCACCCACGCCGTGAAAAGCCTGTTCCACCCGGCAAGACCGGCCGGTCCCTGACGGGGCGGAAGAAGCGCTCGACTGTCCCCCTGGAGTCCTCAGCCGAGGCCGGGATCATCGGCTTCTTCGAGAAGGCGGACGGCAGGGCCGTCGGCGGATCAGTACCCGCCGGCGTCGTCGCTGTCGGTAAACGGCTCGGCAAGACGCTGGGCGAGGTCGTCCTGCCAGCGCTGGGCCCAGTGCCGCAGCTCCGTGATACGTGCGGGCTCCAGACCATAGGCCTCGAACTCGGCATCGCTCACCCACGCCACCGATTCCAGGCGATCGTGCAGCTCCTGGACGTCGAACTCCTCAGGACGGCGTGCCCCCAGCGCCTCCAGTTCACCAGTGCTGAACTGCCCGGACGCCGCATGCACATCGATCACATCGCGCGGCAGCCCGCGGTCCCCCAGCGCCCGCACCTTGGTCGCAATGAGGTCCTCCAGGGCGATGACCGGGCCGAGTCCCAGCACCACCGGTGGCTGCCAGAGCACCTCCTTGAGGAGGTCGACTTCGCAGGACTGCCCGCTGTCGGGGTCGGTAGCCAGGAAGCGCGCCTTAAGAGGCGCGGCATGCAGCGCGGAGACCCGCCAGCCGCGCGCACTCAATCCCTGCGTCAGGCGGTCGGCGATCTGCGGCAGCGCGGCGGGATGGGTCGTCGCGAAGTCGAGATCCTGGCTGGGGCGATGAACGATGCCATGCGCCTGGACCGCATAACCGCCCATGAGTGCGAGCCCGTAGGGGCGGCCCAGGTCGAAGATGTCGATAAGGAGCCGCCGGTGGTGCGCCGGGAGAACCGGCAGCCCCTGGTCGTTCACGCCGCGGCCCGGCCGGTGCGCGGACGCAACGGGGGGAAGGCGTCCTCCCACGCCGTGCGAACACCACGGCCGACCATTTTCCGCAGCCGTGGCCAGTGCGCGACCAGAAGGCCGCCGTCCAGAAACTGAAGGTAGTCCTCGCGCAGACCGGCGGCCAAAACAATGCGGTACATGCCCAAAAGCAGCTTCTCATCACCCAAATCGAACGTGCGCAGCCCCGACCAGGCAAGATGCAACGGCAGATCCACCAGGCCGCGCGTGGGGCCGGCCAACTCGGCCAGGCTCGACGGCAACTGGCCCGAGGCCGGACCCCAACGGGAAGGCGCGGACACCTCACGCCCTGCAGTGTGCTCGTGCCCGGGACCGTATGCATCCATGGCACAACGATAGGGGCTTACACCCCGGGCCAGACGCAGCAGCAAAACGGGCAGGAACCACAGGCCACACGCGCACAGCCGACCAGCCCCCACATCACCGCCCTCTGCACCGAGGAACCGGCCCCGCCAAAACCAACCACACACACATGCGCGCAAAACGCCCTAAACGAGAACTATTTGAAGCCCGCCACAGAAACCCGGCCCCACCCCCGCCCCCTCACACCCGCACCCGCACCCGCACCCGCACCCGGTACAAGCCCCGAACACCCGCCCACAGCCCCGCAACCGATCACCGCACACCCCCCACCCCGCCCCACCAAACCCCGTAGACTATACGAACTGGACGGTATTTTTAACCCACCCCGCGGACCCCCACCCGCAACGAAAGAAGCCACCCCATGCCACAACCCAAACAAGACCGCGCCATCCGCACCCGCCACACCATCCTCATGGCAGCCGCCACCGTCTTCGAAGAACGCGGCTACCAAGCCGCCACCATCAGCGAAATCCTCACCACCGCCAACGTCACCAAAGGCGCCCTCTACTTCCACTTCAAATCAAAAGAACAACTCGCCCAAGGCGTCCTCGCCGGACAAGACCAAAACCTCACCGTCCCCCCACAACCCTGCAAAACCCAAGAACTCATCGACACCACCATGCTCCACGCCCACCGCCTCCAAACCGACCCCCTCGTCCGCGCCGGCGTCCGCCTCACCCTCGACCAACGCGCCGACGGACTCGACCGCACCGCCCCCTTCCACCACTGGACCACCATCGTCACCAACCTCCTCACCCAAGCCCAACAACAAGGCGAACTCCTCCCCCACGTCAACCCCCAAGAAACCGCCCAAATCCTCGTCGGCGCCTTCGCCGGCATCCAAGCCATGTCCCAAGCCACCACCAACTACCAAAACCTCCCCACCACCATCACCGCCCTCCTCAAACACACCCTCCCCACCATCACCCACCCCGCCACCCTCACCACCCTCAACCTCACCCCCAACATCACCCACCTCACACACGGAGAAACAGGCGGAGAAAACGACGAAGAAGACGGACAACGCAACAACAGCAAAAACACAGAAACCGAAACAGAAACCACACCGACGGGGGCAAAGGAAAAAGCAGCAACCCACTAACCGATCGTTTCAGAATGATGTCGGTCCGCCTCGGCTCGGCGTGTGACTACCCACGCTCTACCTGGGCGCGCCAGAGCGCTTGATGGCCCGTGTGGCACTGAGGTGTTTTCATCCTGATGCGGCTGCGAGGTGCAGAGTGAGCACGGCCTTGACGATCGCGGTGATGCGGTTGGTGCTGCAGCGCAACTTCCGCAGCAGGCGCCAGCTCTTGAGCGTGGCCATGGCCTGCTCACCGACGCAGCGGATCTTGGCGTGGGTGGTGTTGTGGCGTCGTTGCCACCGCTTGAGGCGTCGCCCCTTGAACGGGACTCGAACGTTCTCAGCCGCACTCTGATACGCCTTATCGGCCCAGCACTTGAGGCCGGCCTCGCCAAGAGCGTCAATGATTCCGTGCTCGCGTGCCGCCGTCAGGTCATGTGTCGCGAAGGGCAGTGCGGGCGACGCCCACAGCAGCCGTCCGAACGGATCGGTCAGCACCTGAACGTTCATACCGTGATGCCGCTTCTTACCGGAGTAGTAGGCCCGGTCGGCGGCGATCCGGTTGATCGGCAGCACGGTGCCGTCCAGGATCACGTACGCCTTCGAACGGGCCATCACCATTGCCTTGTTGAGCGTGGGCGCAAGCGCGGCCAGAACGTCGATTGCCTCGCGGACGTAGCGGTACACGGTGGCAATCCCGATGCCGAACCCCACCGCGAGCTGCGCATACGTGTCGCCAGACCGCAGATGCGCCAAGGCGAGCAGGGCCTGGCGTCGGGGAGTCAGCCTCCGCCACCGACTGCCTATCTCCCGACGTCGCGCCGCCAGCACCCGACTCAAGTGACGCAGGTGCACGGTGGACAGATCGATGGCTGACGGATAGACAAGCACACGGAGCTCCTGGAACGACGGTTCATCTTGGTCGACAACTCGTCTACCAGGAGCTTCGACGTTCCACAGGCCCGTCCAACTCCGAGTCACCCTGGGCAGGTTGGAAGGCGCTCAGTGAGCTTCTTCAGCGTTGTCTCTCCAGCGTGAGGATGGCCTTGGCGATTGACGTCATCCGATTCGAGCTGCACCGGGACCTGCGGAAGATGCGCCAGGACTTCAGGCGGGCGACGCCTCGCTCGACCGGCGCTCGTGCAGAGTCCAGTGCCCGGTTGAGGGTCGTCTCGGTGGGGGTGAGTTTCTGCAGGGGCTTGCGTTTGATGCCGGTGGTCAGCCACGGGCCGCCGCCTTGGTAGGCGAGATCGGCCAGGATGGGCACGCCCTGGCGCTCGCAGATACGGATGATCCGGTGGCTCCGGGCCGCGGTTAGGTCATGAGTCCGGCCCGGCAGAGCGGGTGAGAGCCACAGCAGCCGGCCATCGGGGTCGGTGACGACCTGCACCTTCACGCCGTGGCGCCGGTGTTTGTGGGAATATTCGGCCCGTCCGTCGCCGACCCGGTCGCACTCGGCGAGGGTGCCGTCCAGGAGGAAGAAGTCCGCCATGGTCTCGCGCAGGACCTTCAGCAGACCCGGTGCCCGGCCGGTGAGCAGGTCGACGACCTGGCTGGTGTAGGCGTGGGCGGTGGACTCGCTGATCCCCAACCCGGCAGCGATCTTTGCCAGGGTGGTGTGTTCGCGCAGGTACACCAGTGCCACCATCGCGCGTTGCGGCGGTCGCCCTCACGAGTGACGATCAGCATCGTCACCCACTCCACGAGCGCATGCGGCAGGTCGAGTGCGGCAGGATGGATGACCAACGAGGCCCCCGAGCAACGTGATTGAGACGTCAGACATCTCGATCAACAGCCCGGGAACCTCGCTCGTTGCGCTTCACCGGCCATCACCTGATCGGTGACCAACTCGAAGAAGCTCATTGAAAACACCGGCAGTTAGATTCCCAGCCCGGGGAAGGATCAATACACCTGTGCCACCGCCACGGTGATAGTTTGCGCAACCACTTCCACGCGCATGGGCCCTTCGATGATTAGCCATGCGACGTCCGGAGTTCCAGGCGGCCGGGGACCCAATCCAGTCAGGCCGTCGGGCCAGGAGCGGTGGCCTCCAGCAATGTGTTTCAATCGAATCTCGTCCACGAAAGCGGCGTCTGGTTCGAGGAAATGCTCGATGCTCGCGTGTACGACTTTTGTGAGTGACACCACGACGTCCGGAGCCGTTGGGCCGAGGCGCAGATGGATATCAACGCTACCGTCAGTCGGTGCAGTGTCGACCAGTACTCGATCCAGAAAATAGCCTTCGACTCGGGCCAGGATATCTGCGGCCCGACGACAGACATCCGCGAACTCGCTATTTGCAGCCGCCAAGGTTCTCTCCTGTGTCGTGTGACTGTGTCCTGTTGCCCGTCTGGTCCCAGCGTATTGTGTAGTTCCGTTGGTTCGGCCCAGGATCCACCGTCGATGAGCGCGAGACCCGGCCGTCGCCCAGACGGATGGTTACCTTACTTCCGTCGGTTGCCCGGTACGTCGCGTATTTGTCTGATATCGCCTGCAGGTCGAATCCGCGAGACGTGAGAACGCCATCGGCTTCCGTCTGCGTTAGACCCGTCAGATCCGGCACTCGGGCGACATCCGGCGCGCCGTTGTCGTTGTGCACAAGTACCGGTATGGATCCGGCCAGTACATAGTAGGTGTGGATGTCGCCGACGGTCAGATTGTAAACGGTGGCGGACTGTGTCCATCGGTCGACATCGGTGATGTGGATGACGGCGTCAGCTGATGTGTCGAGTCGTTCTCCAACCGCCAAGCCTGTGGCGTTGACCCAGCCACCAAGTTCGGGAACCCAGAAGGGATGCCCGGCAGTGGCTGTGACCGATGCGCTCTTCTTCTTACCTTCGACTTCGATGGAAAGAGTGATTCTGACCAGGTTCTTCAGACCCTTGCCGCTGATCTTGGCCGTGACCGCCTTGACTTCAGTGCGGCCAGTAGTGGGATCCGTGGCGAGAACCTTGTCCCCGATCTTCACATCCTCGATGGGCTTAGTCGTGCCGTCCGCCATCAGGACCTGAGTGCCGGGAATGAAACTGTTGCAGGGCTTCGAGGTTCCGGCAGCCCCACCCAGATAAGCCAGTACGGCCGTGCTGAACATGTCCCGGATAGCGTTGCCACGGGCGACGGCTGCGGCTTTGTCGCTGCATTCCTCGGCGTTGTAGACGCAGTAGGTGGCCGCGATCTCCTTGGCCTTCTCGACGTCCTTGCCGCCGTGGAGTACGTAAAGGTAGGCCTGACGGCATCCCTCGCGGCCGTAGCAGGCACTTCCTTCGTCGGCGGACTCGTATACCGGGTTGTACCAGAAGTCGTCTGTGAACTCCCCGTTCATCCTGGGCGACCAGTACTGGTCCGCGAGTTTGTCGATATCGTTCGTGACCGGGGTGTTGGCCTGCACCCATTGCTTCTTCGCGGCTTGAGATCGCTTGTAGATCCTGCCGCGGTGGTAGTCGACCGTGCCGGACCTGTCGTCGTAGCCGACTTCCTTCTTGGTCTCCTTGCTGCACCTGCTGATGTCGTACTGGCAGGAGTTCGGCTTGGAGCCGATCTCCGTGCCCGCCGGGTCGGAATAGGTCAGCGGGTTGTTGTTGGCGTAGCTGTAGCCGTGCATCTGCTGCGGGTCGCCGGCCGTGAAGACCGGGTCGACCGAGAGGAAGCGGCCGGTCGCGGGGTCGTACTCGCGCGCTCCAAGGTGAGTGAGCGCGGTGGTGGTGTCGGTGGTGCCGCCCACGAAACCCTTGGTACCGATCCAGTTGGTGGGCGTGGTTCCGCGCAGGCCGCCGAAGGGCAAGGTGCGGCGTTGGGTCAGGGCCTGGGTGTTGGCGTTGACGGACAGTTGGGCGGTGCCGTGGTGGTCGGCGAGAGTGAAGGAGAGTGTTCCGTCGTTGGACTGGACGGCCTGGTGGCCGCCGCCGATGTCGAAGTAGCGGGTGCCCTTCGCGCTGGTGGCCCCGTTTGCGAGGGTGATCTCCGTGTCGCCGAGGTAGAGCGTAGTCTCCGTGGGGGTGCGGCCGATCAGACGGGAGCCGTCCGCGTCGTACAGGTACTCGGTGACTTTGTCACTGCCGCCCTCGACTGGCTGGGTGACCTTGGAGAGATGGCCTTCGATGTCCCAGTCCAGGGTCTGGGAGGTGCCGTTGCCCAGTTGCCGGGTGTGGGTGTAGCCCCCGGTGTCATAGCCGAAGCTGTCGGTGGATTTCACCGTGCCGGTGGTGGTGTCGACCGAGTTCAGCTTGTGCGGCTGGGCTGTGCCCGGATCGGGGTAGTGGTAGCTCCGCTCGGTGCCCGAGGCGCCGCTGGTGGTGGCGTGCTGGGTCTCGGTGAGGCGGTTGCCGACCTTGTCGTAGGAGTAGGAGGTCCAGTAAGGGGCCGGGCCGCCGAGTGCGCTGGTGGTGGGGGTGGTGGTGCAGCTGGTGGTCTGCTGTGCCCAGGCCTCGGTCAGTCGGCGGAGGTAGTCGTAGCTGAAGCACTGGTTGTCCGTGCCGGAGCGGGAGGTGTCCGAGACGGAGAGGACATTGCCGGCTTCGTCGTAGGTGTAGGTGTTGTTCTGGTCGGATCCCGTCACGTCCTGGCGTCCCACCGCCGAGGTCGCCAGCCGTTGGGTACCCCACTGGTACGTGTTGTTCTCGTACGTGGTCTTTCCGCCGTTCGCGGACATCACGTACTGCAGTGGTTTGCCGGTGTAGCTGTAGCTGGTGGTCGCGGTCAGGTTGAGCGGGCCACTGACCTTGATGGGCCGCTGAGTGCCGTCTTCGTAGGTGTAAGTGACGGTGTTGGCAGCAAGGTCACCGGCCTTGGGATAGCCGACGCCCTGAACTGTGCCTGAGGCGTTGTAGGTGGTCGTCGTCAGGTAGGTGCCCTGCAGGGCACCTTCTGTCGAGGGGATGGTCACCGAGGTGCGCAGCGGCCGGTAGAGGCGGTCGTAGGCCACGACGTTCGACTTGTACTCCTGGCCGCCGCTGAAGCGGGAGCTGGAGGTGAGATGGCCCTTGGCGCCGCTGATCGTGTCGTAGACCCACTTGGCGCGCAGCGTTCCGGTGGAGGAGTTCTCCCGCAGTTCGGTCTCTCGTCCCAGACCGTCGTAGGTGTGCGCCAGAACGGTGCCGCGGGCGTCTTTGGCCGTGGTCAGCAGGGAGCGGTCGTCGTACTCGTTGTGGCCGGCTCCCTTGTCCGGGTCGGTGGTGTCGGTGAGCCGGCCCATCAGGTCGTACGTCCAGGTCCAGTCGTTGCCTGCCGGGTCGGTGACGTTGGTCAGCTCACCCCGGGGGCTGTAACCGTAGGTGGTGGTGTCGTAGGGGGCCTCGGGGACTCGAGCATGGAGCAGGCGCAGTTCGCTGGTGCGGCCGCGGGCGTCGGTGACGGTGGTCTGTGCGGTGCCGCCCACCGGCGGGATGACGGTGGTGGTGTTGCCGTCGTAGATGGTCTTCGTGATCCCGAGGACGGTGCCGCCGTCACCGTTTCCTGCGATCTGCCGCAGCTCGGTCTCGCGGCCCAGGCCGTCGTAGGTGTGCCGGTTCTGCGTCTCCACGCTGAGCGCCTTCTCGGGCTTCAGGAGCGTGGTCGAGGGTGCGTCGGTGATGTAGTAGGTCGCGAACTCCTTGGTGACCAGGCCGCGTTCGTCGTAGAAGGTGTCCGCGAGCAGTGCTCCGCCGGCCGGGCCGGGGGCCTGTGTCTGCCGGGTGCGCAGGAAGCCGTCGTAGAGGGTGTACGAGGTGTCCTGGGCACCTGAGTTACCGATGGTTTTGGTGGACACCACGACCGGCTGGCCTTCGGTGATGGTGTAGCCGAACTCGTAGCTGGGGGTCTGGCCGGTGGTCCGGTCCGCCTGCCACACCTTGGTGGTGCGTCCCAGCGCGTCGTAGGCGTGGGTGACGGACTTGCCGTTGGTGTCGGTCTCCGTGAGCGGCAGGCCGCGCAGGGTGTCGTAGGCGGTGGTGGACGTCTGCGCGGTTGTGGTGTCTCCGGCCGTGGCGGGCGGGGTGGTCACAGTGCTGCTCGTTGGGAAGCCTGTGGTCGGCGTGTATGCGGTGGTGGTGGTGCGGCCGTCGGTGCGGGCGGACCGCGTCAGCGTGCCCGCGGAGGTGACCGTCACGCCGGCGGTCAGATCGGTGGTGGTCAGCGCCCGGCCGTAGCCGTCGAATGTGGAGCCGGACTCGAGGTAGACCGCGCTGGAGCCGGTGTACGTCTTGAGTTTGGCGGTCCTGGTGGCGTCACCCTTAGTGGCCGCGGCGCCGTATGCCCCACCGTCGTAGGCGGTCCGGACGTCGGACATCACGTCGGCCGGTCGGCTGGTTGCGGCGTCGCACGCCTTGGCTACCGTCTCCACCCGTGCGGGCGCGCCGACGGGGATGCTGCCGGAGACGTAGGTGGTGCGGGTGCACTGGTCGTCGGCGGCGGTCGTGGTGTCGCCGAGGTCGTTGGTCTGCGTGACCAGGCCGGTGGTGGTGTCGTGAGTGTCTGCCGTCGAGGTGATCTGCCACTTGGTGCCCGCGCCGTCGTCCAGCGAGGTCCAGGACTTGGTGGAGGCGTTGCCTGTCAGATTGGCGGTCACGGTGCCCCAGGTGCGGACCTTTTTCGCGGTCTGCTGGTACCAGGGCCGGTTCACGGATTTGGCCAGCACCTTGCCGCCAGGGCCGGAGTAGGTGACGGTCTTGTAGGCGAATCCGGCCTGCGACTCGTGATCGGTGATGGCGTCGCCCTCACCGGAGGCGAGGTCGACCGAGACGCTCCTGGTGGCGCCGGAGGCGTTCTTTCGGTCGCCGTCCATGCCGCGCAGGAAGTACGAGTCCTCCTGCGACTTCATCGCCAAGGCTCCGCCCTGACCTCCGGTGCGGACCCGGACGTGTCCGTAACCACGCCACTGCGACCAGGTCTTGGACTTCTCCTTGGTCATCCCGTCGTCATCGTCGTAGTGCCAGGCCGCGCCGTCCAGGTAGTCGTACATGGTGACCTGGTCGGGCGATCCGCCGGTGCGATCGGTCGAGGTGACGGTGGCGACCACGTATTTGTTGAACCACTGCAGGACGGGGTCGTCGCTGGTGCTGCCGCCTATGTACTGCGGGAAGCATCGGGTTGTATTGGTCTCGGGTGTGGGGAGCGCGGCGAAGTCGCATTCCGAGGCCGAGTAGCCGACGTCGATCTGGCCGCCCGACTCGTCGGCGACGGTGGACAGCCGGGACTTGATGAACGGGGCGAAGCCGTCGCCGGTCTTGTCCAGCCGGTTGGCGAGTTGTGTGTAGGCGAGGGTGACCTTAGGCAGGGTGATGGACGTGCCGCCGGTGCCGTAACCGGTGCGCTGAACGGAGTCCAGGAGCAGTTGGTAGTCGGTGTCGGCCATGCCCCACCGGTGGGTGAGTTTCCAGCCGTCGACATTGCTGTAGGACCCGGACACCAGGACCTGGGTGGTGACGGAGGTCAACCGGTTGCGGGTGAAGAACACCGGGGCGAATCGGCCGTTGTCGCAGTCGGTGCCTGCGGTGCAGTTCAGGTCCCACGGAGTGTCGTACCAGTACTGGGCGTCCGTGGAGATGGACGAGCAGGTGGTCGAGCTGTCCGGGATGCACCGCTCGCTGCTGGTGAAGTCGACCTTGGCGAGTGCCTTCGCCGAGTACATGGCCGTGCTCTTGAGGCCGTACTCGATCCGGTCAATCGTCCCGCCGCGCACGTACGGGGTGTCGTCCGCAGCGGTCAGGTTGCGGCCGTAGGAGTTGGTCTCCTTGTCGTAGTAGTACGCGACCGCGTCGCCGTGTGGGTCCACGACGTAGTCCAGGTTCCAACGCCAGCCCTGCTGGCACCAGGACGCCGCGAACGTCGACGCGTGGCACTGGTCGTCGGCGTCGTTACCGAAGACCGGCACCGTCCAGGCCGAGTCGGTGGTCTCGTTGCCGCTGACCCAGCCCGGCAGCCGGTTGTAGCCGAAGTAGTACTGGGTACCGTCGGGAGTGGTCACCCTCCAGTACTCGTCGTTGCGTGCGCCGTTGGACCGCACGTCGGAGGAGGTGCCGTAGATCCGGTCGATCTTCGTGCCGTCGTCGTTCTGGAGCTTGAAGGAGTTGGTGCCGTTCGGTACCAGTTCTCCGCCCGAACCGTTCAGCGAAAGTGTGGCGTTGTCGTACGCCCAGCACAGATCGCCCGGCTTGTTCCCGTCGGCGTTGGTGACTCCGTCGTCCGCGCAGCTTTTGTAGGTGCGCTCGATGAAGCCGGGAGCGAGGTCGAAGCCGTCGCCGACCCACGATGCCTGGTTGTTGGTGTTTCCGGAACGGCCGTCGACACCGCCGGAGGAGTACGACAGCCCGACCTCTGGAGTCAGGCCTCCGGGCACCTGCGGCACCGGCATGTCGTACGCCCAGGAGAAGGAGCCGCTGCTCAGATCGGTGTTCCAGGTCGACGAGGCGGCCAGGGAGGTGGCTTTGAAGTCACCTCTGTCGCCGCTCGCTGAGGCGGTCGCGGCCAGCACGGTCGTCGCGCTCGCGCTCAGGGCGACCGATTCCGTGGTCAGGGTCTGCTTGGCGGCGTCGTTGACGGTCGGCACCGGCTCGGCGGTACGGCACTGCTTCTTCTGCGGGGTGGTCAGCGCGCACGGCGGCAGCTGGACCAGGGTCAGACGGGAGGCGTATCCGCCGCCGTACAGGTCGGCGAAGGAGGAGTAGTCCAGGTCGGCGTGGGCCTTTCCGGCCCGCTGAGCGGCGTCCTTGCGGGGGGTCAAAGCGAAGACCGGACCGTCGACACCGGTCCTCCGTGAGTCCGCGCGCGTCAGCGTGCGCACCGTGAAGGTGCCGGTGGCCGCGTCCGACCGGTGCTTTGTGCGCAAGGTGAGCGGCAACTTCTTTACTGGAGAAGAGGCTCGGCTGAGCGTCATTTCCGCAGTGTTCGTCTTCGGCCAACTGGTGGCCGGTGCCTCGGTTGGTGTCCGGGGGCCCTTCGTCGTCTTGCGGGGCACGGCCTTGCCCACTGGGACACTGGGGACGGGGGACTCGGCCTGCGGCACAGCGGGCATGTGCCAGCCTTCGGCGACAGCGGGGACCCCTGCCGTCTGGAGCAGTGTCGCGGTCATGACGACGGCGGTGATGACGGCCATCCTGCGCCACGGCCGTGTCGTTCTGGAGCGGTGTCTGATCCTCATACGCGTTCGTCTTCCTCCCGTTGAGTGCCCGCGGGCAGCGGGGAACCGCGCACGACGCGGTGAAGGGTGTGGCCGGGGACGGGCCATCCGCTCGCGGCGGCCCGTTTCCGGCGGGTTGCGCTGGTCAGTCGCCGCTGGGGACGGAGGTCTCCACGCCGGGGTTGCCGACGGCGAGGTGGTCGATCTGTGTCTCGGTCAGTGCGCCCTGGAAGACCCAGACGTCGGAGAGCGAGCCGGGGAAATACTGGCCGGGCGTGGTGCCTACGGTGTCGCGGCCGAGCTGCAGGGTCTTGGTGGCCTTGTAGATCAGGACGGTGTCGGTCCAGGAGACGGTGTCGGTGCAGCTCGCGTCGTCCTGGACGCCGTCCTCGTCGGCGTCGGCGCAGGCGGTCTCTTGGAGCTCCCCGTTGACGTAGAGGCGGATCTCTCTGGAGAAGCCGTCGTAGACGAGTGCCACGTGGTTCCAGTCGGTGGGGCTGTAGAACATGCCGTTGCCGGTGTCGGATACGGCGGCCGAGGCACTGTCGGCATCTGCGGTGGTGATCCGCCAGCGGCCCGGATCGGTGGCAGGGGTGGCGCTGGGCTCGTAGCGCACCGCGAACGCGCTCCTCGCAGCTCCGGGGGCGCTGATGACGGTGACTGGACCGGTCGGGACGGCCGCCGTCTGGACGAAGGCGCTGACGGTGAAGCTGCCGCTGGTGTCGACTGGCACCACGGAAGCCGCGGCGTATTGGTTGGTACCGTTGAGGACGAGGGCACCGTCGACCCAGCCGGAGCCTGTGGTGGCGCCGTTGTAGAGGGTCATGGCGTTGCCCGAAGTCGAGGCGTCGGGCGAGGTCAGTGGGCTGCCGCTGGACGTCTCGAACTTCCAGCGCCCCTTGACCACGGCCCGCTGCTTGAACAACTGCTGCACCTCGCCTGCGGATACGGGTCTGTCGAAGAGCCGCACGTCGTCGATCTGTCCGGGGAAGAAGGAGGTCGCGGCCCCCTCGAACGAGCTGGCACCAATCTGTACCGCCCCGCCCGCGTACCAGGTCGAGGGCAGCGCGACTGTGCCGGCCAGGCTCCCGTTGACATACAGCGAGAGGGTGTCCGCTTCCGTGTCCTGCACGCCGACCAGATGCGTCCACTCACCGCCGTACGCGGTGGTTCCCGTGGGCTGCATGGCCCGTACCACCGTGGAGTCGGCGGTGTCGGCGCTGTGCTGGTTGAACACCCAGCGGTCGTAGGAGCTCGAGTAGTACAGCTCCGGTCCCGTCACCGCGGTTCCGCTCTGGGCGGCGACGGTCGCCGCGTGGGCAGGTTTCGTCTTCGGCAGTTTCACCCAGGCTGACACGGCGAAGCTGTAGGAGGTGTTAATGTGCGGGCCGCCGGTGGTGGCGTAGTCGTCGGTTCCGTCCAGGGTCAGCGCATTGCCGTCCACACCGGCCGAACCGGTCGCGGCACCCCCCTTGAGGACCGCGGGATTCACGTCGGCCGCGCCCTTCAGGGCGGGCGCGCCGGCATCGTCGTCCATGTGGAAGACCATGCGGGCGGGCCGGCCGCCGCCGATCGAGTTCGAGCTGTAGAGCCCCGCGATCTCTGCCGCTGACAGCGGCTTCTCGAAGGTCTTCACCTCGTCGATGACGCCGGGGAAAGGCGAGGCAGGGGTGGACGCTCCGTCAAGGAAGCTGCCGCCGATGATCATGCCGCGGCGTGCGTTCCAGGGTGTGCTGTAGGCCGCGGTCCCGGCCAGGGCGCCGTTGACGTACAGCTTCAGCAGATTCTCACCGGCTGAATAGATGCCGACCAGATGCGTCCACTCCCCCGCTTTGACCCCGCCAGCGGCGGCCTGCATGGCGCGGACAGGGGTGCCGCTGGAACTGTCGGAGCTGTACTGGTTGAACACCCAGCGGTCATAGCCCTTGGAGTAGTACAGCTCGAACCCCGGTGCGTGGTTTCCTCGTTGGGAAACCGCGACGGCCGCTCCGGTCGGCATGGCGGAGAGTTTCACCCACGCGGACACCGAGAAGCTGATGTCGGTGTTGACAGTGGCTATGTCAGTGGCGGCGTAGTCGTCTACGCCGTCGAACTGCACCGCCGTGCCGAACTTCCCCTCGGTCTTCGGCGTCGGACCGTTGTAGAGGGTGGCCGACTGCTGAGGTGCGCTGCCGGCCACCGCGGTGGCGCCGGCCCCCTCGTCCATGGACCAGTCGGCTCGCTCCCGTTGTCCCGCCTTGACGCGGAACTGGTAGGTGCGGATCTCGGAGCCGTTTCCAGCGGCGTCGAAGGAGCGTGCGGTGAAGGTGTTGAGGCCGGGCTTGAGCGGGAGGACAGGTACGGTCCTGGCGGCTCCGCCGGAGGTGGTGACGGTGTTGGTGGAGACCGGGTCGTTGTTGATGCCGAACCAGTACTTGGTCACGTCGGACACGGCACCGGTGACCACGAAGTCGCCGTACTGACCCACCCCGTCGTACCAGGGGTCGTCGGGATCCTCGGGGTTCATGGCCGGGTAGATGGCGGAGGAGATGGTCGGCGCCTTGGGCACGCTCGTGTCGTACACGAAGTAGCAGGCGGTGGGATCACCCGAGTACGACCACGGCGAGTACTGGGCGCCGTCGTAGGAACGGACGTACCAGTTCACCGTCTTGTTGGCGGGAAGAGAAGACGGGAGGGCGATCGCGAAGTCCGAGCCGGACTTCTTCGCCGTCGTCCGTCCGGACTTCCAGCGGGTGACCACTCCCTTGCCGTCGCCGGTGTCCCAACTCGCCCAGAACTCGACGGCTACGGAGTCGCCGTCTGGGTCGGTGACGTTGTTCGCGTAGATCTTGCCCCGGGTGCTGACTCGCGCGGCTGCGGACGGCTTCTTGCACGAGCCGCCGTACTCCATGGTCAGTTGCGACATCTTGACCTGCGGGGGCGGGCGGTTGTACTGCACGCGCAAATAGGCGTCGTCGGAGAACCGCTTCCATCCGTACTCGTCGGTCTCGCTGGCAGCTTTCAGACCGAAGGTCATCGTCGACCACTTCTTGTCTGCCGCCTCCTGCACTGCGGACTTCACGTCGAACTCCGCGTCCCTCGCGGCGCAGCCGGTGAACCCGTAGGCGAAAGACGCCGTCTTGAGGCGGTCGATCCAAAAGCCGCTCGCGTTCTGCGAGTTCCAAGTCGTCGACGAGGAGATGTCCTTGGTGCGCCACAGCTCCACGCTGCGCGCCGAGCAGGACGCCGACCAGGTGTTGCGGACCACGAACTCCGCCTGCAGCACACTACGGCCCGCGAACTTCGAGGTCGGGACGCGATAGAAGAGCCGCTTGGTGTCGTACGGCGCGCAGTATGACCAGTAGCAGTAGCCCATACCCGCGTCCGAGTCGCCGTTGAACTTCCACTGCGGCGACGACGCCCAGTACTTGGAGGCCATCGTCCAAGCCGTGGCCTTCGGGGAGTACCACTGAGGGTCGATGAACACGGGATACACCGTGTCCTTGCCACGCAGCACGTCGCTGTCGGGAGTGAGCACCAGAGCGTTCTGCCCGGCGGGAACATCCACGCCGACCGGAGCCATGTTGGCGGACTCGGATGCCACGGTCTGGGAGGAACGCTTCGCGGTCCCAGCGGCAGCAGCACCGGTACCGGTGGCGGACTGCTTGGTGGCGGTGCCGGCCGGTGCCTGGCTGCTGGAGTCCCACATCATGGGCCGAGGGGCCTCGAAGACGGCGCTTCCCGCACCCTCGTCTAGTGCTGCGACACCGCCCTCTGCGGTCTCCTCCACCCGCATGCCATCGGCAACCAGCTTCAGACGCAGTTCGCTCAGCTCCGAACTCGTCGCGGCTTCAGCCGACTTGACGACCAAGAGCTGGGTGAAGCCGTCCTGCTGAGCTTCCATCTCCAAGTCGACGTCGGGCAGTACGTCCGGATAGGTGACGGTGTTGCCGTTCAGCTTCGGCGCCGGCAGTACCCTGGGCCAGGACAGTGCCAGCTCACGGCCGCTCTTCGTCATCCGCACCAGCGGATCCGACCCTCCACCGGAGAATGCCAGATCCACGGTCGTGGCCTTCGGCGTCACCTCTCCGTTCGCCCGCTTCACGAGGGTGGTGTCGATGTCCTGCCACTTGCCATCGACTCGAGTCCGCACCGGGCGTAGATGCTCGCGGTCCTCCAGGTTCCCCTCCGGGGTGGCATACACCTCACTGCTCTCCCCGCGTCGGGAGACGATCTCGACGGGCTTGCCGGTTCGTACGGCCTCGGCCAGAGCACGAGTTTCCTCGCTCGCCTCGTGCTCCACGCCGTCGTCGGCCGCCGCACCGTCCGCGTCCACACCGGCAACCTGCGCGGCCGGACCGCCGGCTAGCTCCTCGGTCACAGCCGTGGCGTCGTTGACCGCACCCGCCGCCAACACCACTACCGCGACTAGCATCGCGCCAGCTCTGCGCCTTCGAAGCCCGCCCCCGTACAACGTCACGTGAACTCCCCCCGGATGAACATGAGTTGAACCGTCACCCACCGCGCTCGGCCGGATGATCAGACCGCAACATAAGCCATCCACAGCTTTCTTACCAGAGACTCACAAATGGACATGAGTTACAAAAAGGGGCGTAAGTCCAAACTCATCGCGTGGCACATTTCACAAAAGTGCGCGGAGTCCGCCACAACCCAACGCCCTGTCGTGAGACCAGCGATACATCTGCTGCGGTAGCACCCGCCTGTACGGCCGCGGGCCCCAGTCACAGCTTCGGGCCGAGGCCGTCGGCACGAGACCCCGTGCGTGGCCGCGACTCGGTTGCCGAGCTGTGCGCACCATGGCCCGCTACCGTCCGGGGGATCGCGGTAGGTGCTGCCAGCGTGGGGCGCAACGGGGCATTAAGAACTCCGAACGAAATGAGATGAAGGATGGCCTCCGGTCGGGCGAAGATCGCTCAGTACTCGCTGACGGAAGAGGACGGCTATGGGCGACAGCGCCCCGAAAGAGCTCATCTCGCTCGCCGATGACGAGGGCAACAGCGTCTCGGTCAACGTTCTGGGGCGCAGCCCCATCTGGACCGCCGGGCTCGACGCAGAGATCGTCGTCAAGACACCCTTCGTGTCCGGCCGAATCGACCTAGTAGTGCTTCGTTAGGTTCTGGGTCTGCTGGTTTTGAGGGGGTGGCCGCAGGTGCTGCAGGTGCCGGTCCAGCACCTCAGCAGGTCTTGGAGTGCGTCGAGGGTCTGGTAGAGGCTCGGGGAGGTGCCTCGACTTTTGGGTCGAGCCTGCGGAGGGTGAGGAATGCCTGCGCGGCGGTGACGAGGGTGACGTGGTGGTGCCAGCCGCGCCAGGTTCGGCCTTCGAAGTGGTCGAGCCCGAGGCCGTGTTTGAGCTCGCGGTAGTCGTGTTCGATCCGCCAGCGCATCTTCGCCCACCGCACCAGGTCAGCGATCGGCGTGTCAGACGGCAGGTTCGATATCCAGTAGTCCGTCGGGGTGTCCTGGCCGTCCGGCCATTCGACCAGGAGGGTTTGGGTGGGCAGGACGCCGTCCCACTGGCTGCGGCCCCCGCCCGCCTCCTGAGCTGCGGCCAGAGACTGTTTGCCCGCGGGCCGCACCGTCAGCACCGTGAATCGTGAGGTCATCGCGCCCTTGCTGCCCTGCCTCCAGGTCACTTCGGAGAATCGCTCCGCACCCGCCTCCGCCGCGAGGGTGGAGAGGGCTCGCGGCGGGGTGCGGTAGCGGGGAAGGGTGGGCGGCCCGAGCCCGCCATAAGCGGGCTGGTGCGGCCGGGCATCCTCCGGATGAGCGACTTCCTTCCCGCTCAGGGCCAGGACGTAGGGCAGCCCTCGCTCCTGGAGACCGAGCCGGAACGGTGTGCTGACGCCGTAGCCGGCATCAGCGACCACGACCGGCGCCTCCACCTGCCACTTGGCGAGTGTGTCCAGCAGGCCGAGCGCGAGACGCCACTTCTCCCGGTGCACCACGTCCTCGGGGACGCCTGCCCTGCGGCAGCGCTCGGGCTCGTCCGTCCACTCCCGCGGCAGATACAACTGCCACTCCAACGGACACGAGGCGGTGTCGGTGGCGGCATGGACACTGACTGCGACCTGGCAGTTCGCCCGTTTGCCGACCGCTCCGCAGTACTGGCGGGCCACCCCGACCGAGGCTGTGCCGCACTTGGGGAACGACACATCGTCGATCACCCACACCTCGGGCCTGACGGCTTGGGACAGCCGCTCGGCGATCCGCTGCCTGACCGGCAGCGGATCCCACGGCGACTGGTTCACGAACTGCTGCAGGGCTTGCATGTTCCCGTCCGGCAGACGCCCGGCCATCGGCTGGATCGACTTGCGCCGACCCTCCAGCATCAGGCCTCGCAGATAATACTCACCCTTGGCCCGCTGATCCGTACGCGGCACCGAGGCGAAGACATCCGCCACGAACATCGCCAACGCCGCCCGTAATCGGTTCACTTCATGTGCATCCACACAACCAACATGCTCTTGATCAGCATCAACGAACAGACCTAACGAAGCACTACTAGGGTCCGTCTTCAAAGATCATTGAGTGGTGGATCATGGTCGGGTGATACGCCGCCATGAACTCACCGACCTGGAGTGGGAGTTACTTGCTCCTCTCATACCGCGTGCCGCGACGGGACGACCGCGCGTGCCAGACCGGCAGGTCATCAACGGGATGGTCTACAAGATCCGGACCGGGGTCTCCTGGCGTGACCTGCCGGAACGCTACGGGCCGTGGCAGACGGTCTACACCCGCTTTCGCCGCTACGCGTTGGACGGCGTGTTCACCCGGGCACTCCAGCAGATCCAGGCCGACGCGGACGCTGTCGGCGACATCGACTGGCTCGTCCAGATCGACTCCACCATCGTCCGCGCCCACCAACACTCGGCCGCCACCGGCCGAAAAGGGGATCAGCCGGCCGGACGAACCGGACGATCACGCCCTCGGCCGATCCCGAGGCGGACTGACCACCAAAATCCACCTCGCCTGCGACGGCCGCGGCAGGCCCCTGGCCGTCCTGCTGACACCCGGACAACGCCACGACAGCACCTGCGCGCGTCCCCTCCTGGAACGCATTCGCGTCCCGCGTATGGGACTGGGCCGACCCCGTTGCAGACCCGACCAGGTCGTCGCCGACAAGGCTTACAGCTCTCGTGGTTTCCGCGCCTACCTGCGCAAACGCGGAATTGCATGCACCATCCCGGAAAAGACCGACCAGAAGCGTCACCGCCACAATCGCGGCTACCGAGGAGGCCGGCCACCCGCTTTCGACCGCCAGCTCTACCGTCGGCGCAACGTCGTCGAGCGCTGCTTCAACCAGCTCAAGGGCTTCCGCGGCATCGCCACCAGATACGACAAGACCGCCACCTCCTACGAGGCAGCGGTCAATCTCGCGTCATTCCTACTCTGGGCAAGATCCGTTTGAAGACGGACCCTAGCCGACCAGGCGCGCTCGTACCGATGCGAGGCGCTCCGCGTGGTCGGGGGCGTCCTCAAGGTCGGTGGCGAGTTCCGTGAGAACCGCCCGTGCGGAGTCCGGGTCGCCGGACTCGCCGAGCAGGACACCCAGTAGCTCCCGGTAGTAGACGGTGTCGGGGTCGCTCCTGCCCAAGGCCGCCGTCGCGTCGGCGGTCAGTGCCCGCGCTTCGTGGACGGCCCGGGTCAGACGTTCCGCGGCCCGGCTTCGGTCCTCGAAATCAGCGGCGCGATGGGCCGCCTTCCGAGCCAGCAGGGCGAAGTCGCGGCGGCGGCGCAGGCCGTCGCGGGTGTGGGCGGTGCCGTACGCGGGGTTCACGGCGAGGGCGAGGTTGGCGCTGTCGTCCACGGTCCGCTGGACAGTGTCGGGGCGGGGTGGGTCGGACGCGGGCAGGATGACGGCGAGCCGTCGGTAGAGGGCGCCCAGGCGCAGATGGCGGCCCTCGTCGGGGACGCCGGCGTGCAGGAGGTCCAACAGAGCGCCGGTGAACGCGGTCGGGAGATCGGGGCGGCCGTCGAGGAAGCCTGCCTGGTAGCCCTCGCCCGCGGCGGTCAGCAGATGCACCCGGGCGGCTTCCGGGGCGTACAGGGCGAGCCCGGCGAAACAACAGTCGAGCACCGCGACGCACTGCCGGGCACCGCTCGCGGCCATCGCCGCGAACACCTCGCGGACGGGCAGCGAGGGGCCGTCGCCGCGCCGGGTGGAGAGGGTCGCGGGCAGGGCGAGGCGCAGCTGCCGCTCATCGGCGTCGGCGAAGCCGTGTCCGGCGTAGTAAAAGAGCAGGACATCCGGCTCCCGCCGGTCCGGCGGCGCGTCGTCCCGGGGCCGGAGCAAGGCGTCGACGACCGCGTCGGCGTCACGTGGGTCGACGACCGTACGGAGCCCCGCGGGATACCCGAAGCTCCCCCGTGGGGCAGCGAGCGCGTCATGCAGCGCCAGCACGTTCCGGGCGGCCTGCGGCACGGCGGGCAGCTCGCTCGGGTGGACGTGGGTGGCGGTACCGACGAGCACAGCGAGCGCGTTCCCGGAGGCGGGCTTGAAGGCGGGGGGCGGGGTCACGGGCTGGTCGATGACCCAGGGGCGGAGCCGGGACCGGGCGCAGCACCCGGACCGGCCACGGAATCCGGATCCGGTGCCAGTCCGGTCCCGGCTCCGGCCTGCTCCGCCTGCTCGCGCCTCACAAACAGCTCCAGCTCCGCGAGCACCAGCTCCCGATCGCGCCGGTCGGCCGTGAAGGACCGCGAGCTGCCGTCCGCGAGGGTGACCTCAAAGCTGATGGGGTGACCGGTCATCCGCTGGCCCAGCCAGTAGCCGAAGGCTCCGACGCCCGCGCTGAGCACCGGCCCCGCGGCGGTGACCAGTTCGACCGCCGTGGCGAGACCGCCGAGCGCCCCGGGCGGCGGGGGCTCCTCGACCAGCCGGGTGAATCGGCGCAGCCGTTCGTCCCTGCACAGCCAGGCGGCGAGCGACCGGTGCAGTTCGCTCGCCGCTTCCGGGGTTTCGTCGAAGGTGAGGAAGAGGTGACTCACGGGGTCCTTCCTTGCCAAGGCTCGGGCGGCCCGCCGAATCCGGGCGGCGGCAGCGGCAGCCCTGCGGCGGTGGACGGGGGTGGCCCGGCGGGCCGGGCCGGAGTACCGCCCTGCGGGTCGGCGGAGAAGACGGAGAACATCGGCAGATGACCACCCGTCTCGGCGGGCAGCCGGAACGCGGCAGACGCCTCCGCGACCGAGACCCGGTCCACCAACATCCGCTCGAAGTCGCCCAAGCCGTACGGGAAGTCCTGCTGCCGCACCTCAGGCAGCCACTCGTCGTGCAGATGGGCGAACGCCCGCCAGGCGGCGTGGTGTTCGCCCGGATCCCGGACCGACCGGACGACGGCCGCCCCGGCCCCGCCGCCCCCGCCGACCGCGGCGGCCAGCACCTGCGCCGCCTGCGCCACGGACGCCAGCGCGGCCGGATCCGCGCAGGCCAGGGCGGTCCGCAGCCGGTACGCATGGCCGTTGTCCACCGCCTGCCGAAGCCGGGCGTAGCGGACCGCGGCCTCCTCGGCGAAGGGCACGGCCCCTTCCTGCCACCCGGTGGCCGGGTTGAACCGGCCGGGCCGTCCCAGCGCCGTGTACTCAACGAGGAGCCGTTCCACCATTGCCGTGTCCTGCTGCCGCCACACCAGCGGTTCGAGACGCACGCCGAGGCTGAACCGGCCGTCAATGCGGGTGAGTTCAGTCCACAGCGGCTCCCAGGCGACCGGCTCGGCCGTGAGCGCGTCCACGTACAGGCCGTACGGGAAGGCCGCGTCCTTGCGCGGGATGGCGCTCCAGTGCACCCGGGGCCGGATCTCCACCATCCCGACCGGTTTCCAGGGCCGCAGGGCACCCATGAGCTGCCCGGCGTCCAGCGGGATGCGCCGGACCGAGCCGGGCAACCTGCCGAGTTGCTCGCGCAGCAGGTGTGCCCCGGCGCGTGCCGCCAAGGGCGTTGGCCCGGCCGCACGCGCCAGCAGCACGCACCCGAGCCGTCCGTCGCCGCGTCCGCTGGGGCCGTACCGCAGTTCCCAGCAGCGGCCGTCCGGGGCCCAGGCCTCGGTGAGCCAGGCCCGCTCCAACTGGACGGCGCGGCGGCGGTGTTCCTCGGCGGGCAGGCCTAGGGCCCCTGAGCCCCTGGCGAGGGTGGGGTCCGGTTCCAGCCGGACCCCGGTGACGCACCAGGCCTCCCCAGGTCCGGCCAGGTCCAGGAAGCCGTCCAAGGCCGTGGTCACCCCGGCCGGCCCGGTCCGCCCATGGTGCCTCCGCCGTACGGCCCTTGGGGCGGGGTGGTCGGCATCTGCGGAAGGACGGCGGGCGTGCCGGTGCCCGGCGGGCCGTAGCCTCCCAGCACCGGACCGGGGATGCCGCTGCCGTACGAAGGCTGTGGCCCGGTGAGCTGGGCGGGCGGGACGGGCGGGGTGGTATCGGCGAGCGCCACGGCCAGTCCCTCCCGGCACGCGATGTGGGCGGCCTCGCGCAGGGCGCGAGCGCGTTCACTGCGCAGCATCTGCCACTCGACCTGGTTGCGGCCCTGGATACCCTGCATCATGTCGCGGAGGTACTGCCCGATGAACTGGTACCCCCGGCGCGAACGCCACATCATCCAGCCGAGGTACAGGCTGCTGCCGTAGGCGAAGACGGAGATGTAGACGGAGTAGGTGTTCTCCCTGAGGATCATCCGTCCCTCCTGCTCCTCCACCCGCACCGGGTAACCACGGGTATGCAGCACCTGTCGGATGCCGTGATAGACGCTCTCCCTGCGGCCATAACGCTCGGCGAGCAGTACCCGCCACTCGGCGATCGGTTCGGGTACCCGGGCGAAGAGCACGACGACCCAGAAGAGCGCCACCGACAGGAAACCGGACACCACGAACCAGAGCAGACCCACGACGCCCGCGACGACCAGCAGGAACAGGCCGATCACCGCGCACACCATGTAGAACAGGACCGCGGTCAGAATTCCCTGACCCACCAGCCCCAGCAGGAATCCGAAATTCGTACTCTCGTTGAGCTGCGTCTCGATCTCCCCGAACTTCAAGGTCTTGTCGAGATAGGCGGCGTTCCCGTCGCCCCCGCGCCAGCCCGGCAGCGGATTGGTGTCTGCCACGAACATTGGTCGTCCCCCTCGCCACCCCTGTCCACGCATGAACCGTCAGGTTGGCACAGAATTGACCGAAAAGAGCCGGAGAGTCCGAAACTGATAAGCGGAATTTCGGAAATGCGAACTCCGTGCCTAAAAACGTCGGCCGACGGATTATGAGTCCTTTGAGGATCTTGGCGGGTCTAGCCTCGATCTTTCGTGGTGGGCCGCCGACAGAGTCGGGGGCCCATTTCGTTGTCGGTGGCTGAGGCCGGGCAGGTTGAGGGCCCGGGTGTCGTCTCGGGTGGACGCCGGGTTCCACTGCTCCGGGCTGGCACGTTGTCTTGCAGGGACAGGCGAGTTAGCTGGTCAGCCAGGGTTTGGCAGGGGCGCGAGTCGTGCGAGGGCGTCTGTGATCTCGCGGGTCCAGGGCCAGTGGCGGGCGAGGCGGAGGAAGCGGCGTCGGCCGTTGGTGACGAGCTGGCCGGCCGCGGAGAACAGGCGGAGTCGCAGGCGACGGGGTTCCCAGAGCCGGGGCTGGCCGGTCAGGGCGAGCACGGGCATCCAGGCCAGCAGGTCGAGGGCGATCTGGACGATCTCCAGCCAGAGCTGGTTCTGCGCGGTGTCGTGCAGGGGCAGGTTGCGCAGTCCGGTCGCTCGCGCGGCCCGGATGCGGTCCTCCGCGCGGGCTCGCAACTGGTGGCGGAGTTCGAGTTGGGCGATGGGCTGGTTGAGGGTGTTGGTGGCGAAGCAGGTGATCCGCATGCCGTCGGCGTCCGTGATCCTCAACTGGGCTCCGGGATGGGGCCGTTCCTTGCGGACGATCAACCGAATGCCCTGCGGCCAGCTGTCGAGCAGGTCACCGGTGAGTTCGGCGACCCAGGACCCGTCACGGATCTCGCCGTCCGATTCGACCGCAGGCGTCCAGGCCGATGCGGGGATCTTCAGAACATGCTGGTGGATGGCTTCGGTGATCACCATGCCGACCGAGTAGGACAGCCAGCGTCCGCGCTGGGCGAGCCAGGCCACGAACTCGTGGGTGCCGCCCGCGGAATCACAGCGGATCAGTGTCCGCCGTCCCTGCCGGTATTTCTTGGGCAGTTGAGCCAGGGCGAGGCGAGTGACGGTGATGTGGTCGGCGGCCGTGTTCGAGCCCGCGTTGCCGGGCCGGAGGTGGGCTGCGACAGGTTCGCCGGTTCCTCCCGGGCCGTGGTCGACGAAGCCCATGAGCGGATGGTGTCCGTAGGTCTTCTTCCAGGTCGGGGCCGCGTCCTGCTTGTCCGAGTGCGCGACGACCAGGACCCCGTCCAGGTCCACGGTCACCTGCCTGCCGGCATCCGGAGCCCGCTCGCCGGCCAACTCCCATACTCTTTTGCAGACTTCGGAACGTGCGACGCGGATCGCGGTCAGCGCCTTCTCGCCGGAGGCGGCGAGGGTGCCGATCAAACGGGAGACCGTCGGATCGGAGGCGACCGGGCCGAACACACCCGGCTCGGCCCGCAGCATAGCGACGTCGGCGAGGCAGTCGCCGCCGAGTGCGACCGCCAGTGCGAGGTCCACGAGCATCTTGCCGGGGTCGTGGACGGCTCGCGGTTTCCGCCATGGGGTCAGGGCTGCGGATATCGCCTGGTCAAGGCCGATCTTGCGGACCGTTTCGACCAACAGGACCGAACCGGCCTGCGAGACCACGGCCCGGCCGTCATCCCGGACAAGGACATGGGGATAGGACCCGATAGGCTGCTTCACCTGGAAAGTGCCTCCGGCAGGGGCGGGAACAAGGACCTCAGCAATCCTCATTCTCGCTGGTCAGAGGCACTTTCTGCTTCCCTGACCGCCTGCCGGACAGCCCGCTTCACGAAAGCGCGAGGTTAGACCGTGTCCTATGTGGTGAGGATCCTGAAGAGTCGGTGCCTCCAGCCAAATAGTGCACTGATAACTCTCACGAGGTGGCGCTGCCGTCCGAGCTGGATGCGACATGAAGAGCAAGGACGCCGCCGGCTCGGACGCCGTATGCGCGTCGGCTGGCGGCTGTACAGGCAGAGCCATGCGCGCGGCGGCGCAGAGCGGTTTCGTCGGGGGCTGGTGGCGTAAACAAGACGGTGGCGATGGCGGCTGCGGGGCCGGCGGCCGCCACCCTGCTCGCCCGAGGACGCCCCTGAAACGTTCCCGCCCGTGGAGCAGTTGCGGGCGGACTGGCTATACGGCGAACGCCGACTCGTAGAGCAATCCCCTCAGCCAGACGCGTAAGGCCGCCGATGCGTACAGCCCTTCACCAGGGCGAAGGCGACAGCCAGTGCCCCGTCGTCACGAATGAGAAGATCTCCTCTGTACTCACGACTGAGACGTTGATGAGGATCCAGAGGATCAGAACAGAGACCATGCCGATAACAGCGATGATCTGCAGGATGGCGAGGAAACGGAACATATCTACACTCCTTCCGGTAGCTTTTCTTTACTTTTTTTACCCGAACCGACTTTGCTTGCCTTTCGCCATTTCCGTGCTGCCGCGAGAACGAAAGCCGCTAGCAACTCGCCGAGGATACTGGCGAGCACTCCATCGACAGCGAAATCGAACATTTATTCCCCCCTTCCATGGAGGAATCCCTGTAAATAATCTTCATCTCTCCGGAAATGACCCATCAATGCCTCTATTGGCATGTAGCATTGCCTGAACGCGGCATTGATACAGAGGAGGAAAGTAGCAACTATGACCTCACGCGTCCCCAGGGCTACTCGGTTGCAACTTGCGCGCCAGGCTGCCGATATTCGGCTAATTGGCTTGCGCGAGGGGTGGACAGTTAGCGAAATAGCACAAAGGATAACCCAAGCTCTTCCGCAAATTTTCCCCCTCGAAGCCTGGAGGTTCGCAAACGGATGGAGTAGGACAGAGCTATCGACCCGCCTTGACGCGGCTTACCAGTCCGAAGGATTAGCTCCGCTCCATATCAGCACCGCAGAGATCTGTCGGTGGGAGCATCAGGATCGACGGCCGGGACAAGAAAGAGTTGACTATCTATGTAAGGTGTATAAGACCCGCCCTGACTTACTCGGATTCGGAATTGACCACAGTGGGGTGTCTACGATGAGCGTACAGAATTCCGGCCTTTATGGAATTTGGCCCCGAACGACGAGTGAAAGCCAAAGAGATCTTGTTACGCGCATCAGAAACGCGCGAAGTCGGATCAATTTTTTTGGCTTGACGCGAAACTTCTATGCACGCGATGAGATTCTGCCTGTTTTCGAAGAGAAGGGGAGGACCATTCCCGTCAATTTTTACGTAATGGATCCAAATTGCGCATCACGGAAGGATCGCTATAGGCTAGAGCCTCCTGAGGCTGCCATGGAGGATCCGCGACGGTACACAAGAGAAGTTCTTCGCCCTCTCTTTGATGCCGCGAAAAGAGTGTCGCTGGATTGCAATCCGAATGCGGGACTAAAAATTTGGACTTACAACTTTCAGTGCTCATTCGGTGTTGAGGAGGTCGACGATGCGTACCGCGTCATGCTCTATGGGCACGGGAAACGCGGTACAGAAAGCCCTATTCTCGGCTTTGGAGAAGGCTCAGAATTCGCCGCCTTCTTTGCAGGCCAGGTTCGATGGCTTGAGCGCTTGGCTGCTGAAAATCCCGAACCCTGGCAGTCGAAGGGACTGGCAGTCAGACCTCTAATTGAAGATACACTACTACAAAATCAGTGATTCCTGGCCTCGATCGTTCATGAGCCCTCGTCAGTTTGCTAGCGGGGATTCTGCGTCTTGGCGGCGGGGTCTTTTCGGGACTGGGGCAGGTTGAGGGCCCAGCTTTCGCAACTCCTTGCCGCGCCGGGCCACCCCCGGCTGCGCGACAGGCCCTTCTGTCGGCATACTTCGACGCCGATCCGGACGACAAGCGGCGCGGCGCACCGGGCTATCGCGGAGTCCGATAGAGACGCCGCTCTCCCGTGTGGGCGCCGCTTCGCTGTCACCGCCGCCTTGGAGGCCTGGAGGGCCAGCGGCTCCGGCGTCATCATTGGCCAGCACTGATACAGATGAGACAGAAGGTAGTTTTTGCGGTCAAACCGCTGCGCGAGACAGAAAGTGACTCACTGTGACCTCTGAAGCTGCCGTTCCCACCGCGATCTCAGATTTCTACTGCCACCAGGCCATTCCTGGGCTGGTGGACATCAACGCGTCATGGAGACAGAGCAGGTGCTTGCGTTCCACCACACCAGGCCGGCGCATCCGGTGCACTACGCGGGCTACCGCTGCCAGCACGACACCGACTGGATCGCCGACAAAACCCGGTGGGGCCTGAGCATCGACGCCACCGAACGCAACGCACTCGACCGGCAGCTCGCCGACTGCCCCGACCAGCCGATCACCGTCACCCTCGCCCGCTGAACAAACGGCCGGGCCCGCCACTACGGGGGAAAGCGGCAGACCCAACCAGTACCCACCGTCGCACACCCGCCCACGCGTCCGCAGGAATTCACCGCGTCCCTGACGACGAACCGGTGACCGCGCCGCTGGTGCTCGGCCGGCCCCGAACGCTCGCGTCGCTCCGCATGGCGACGGCGGATACGACGATGACGGGTATGCATACCTCTGGTTCGGGCCCTCTCTCATCGGCGAGAGCCGGTGGTGGAGGCCGGATGCTGCCGGCCGGCACTGTCTGCATGCCGTCGAGGTGACGGGCTGGTAAGACCTGTCCCGCCAGGCGTCGGGCCAGTCGGCAGTGCCGGACAACGAACGGGGGCTGTCCCTGCGGGACAGCCCCCGTGATCGAGCGCCGGGCAGGCCTTGCACCTGCATTTCCCCACGGGAAGCGGGACGTCTTTCCTTGGACCACCAACGCAGCACCAGCCGACTGGAGTTACGGCGACCAGCTCAAGATCCACTATCGCCGGTGGAAGGTCGGCAAGGCGTCGGTACGCGCACTGCTGACCCTGCTCTGGGACACCGGCCACGACGTACTGGCCTTCGAGGAGGCGGCGACCTGAAGGGACCCCGAATCACGTCTGCACTACCGGTAGTTGAGCTCGGCGAGTTCGGTGGCGAGCTTCCGGGGCACGGCCGTGTGGCCGAGCAGGGGAAGCGTGATGTTCCGTGCTGCGCGAACCATCGGGTTGCGCGTGGTGGCCGCTCGGGTCACGCGGTGGGTGAAGGCGACCACCCGCTGGGCAATGCGGCGGCGTTGCGCCTCGTAGCCGTCGAGCTGCCCGGTGGCAAACGCCCGGCCGAGCGTGTAGCCGTCCGGGACGCCGGTGTTCATGCCCTGGCCGCCGGCGGGGCTGTGGACATGGGCGGCGTCGCCGGCCAGCAGGCGGCCGGCACGGTAGCGGTCGGCGACCTGGTGGTGCACCCGGAACCGTGACGACCATGCCAGGCCGGTGACTTCGGCCTGGCCGGGAGCGCGTTCGTCGAGCAGACGCTGGACGAAGCCGATGTCCACAGTGGTGGGCGCGTCGTCATGCTGACGACGCTTCCCTTTTGGAGAAGGAAGCGCGACTGCTTCACCCCGTGCTCAGTGGCGCCCAGCGTTCAGCACAGCGATTTTCCCTGCCAACGCGATCTTCACCAGGCCCTCGGCAACACCGCGAAATGTGAAACAGGCACATGATGAAGCGGGGTGTGGAGAACGCCATACGGCGAAACCGGCGGACGACCAGCCTTGCGGAATGCCGAACGCTCGGCTGGGAGTTACCAGCCGAGCGTCGGCGGTCAGGGCCGTCGGGTACTCGGCCGGCGCGACGCGCCGGCCGGACTCTCTGGCCCTGGGGAGGGACTGCCTAGCACTCCGACAGGACCTGCTGATCGTGGTGCCAACCCCAGGAGTCGAGGTTCACGTCGCTGACGTACACGCCCCCGTTGCCGGTGTCGTCGTCGGTCAGGAGCCAGATGTCGTCCGAGTGACCGTTGTTGGAGTACCAGGCGCCGTGGACCCAGCAGTAGAAGTAGCTGGTGCCGGCGTACAGGGTGCCTGCGTGCGTCGAGGTGTACGGGTCGGGGCTCCAGTGGGTCCACTGGTCGATGACAGTGGTCAGGTTGTAGGTGGAGGCCGATGCGGGCGTGCGCGGAGCCTGCGGTGCCGCCACCGCCTGAGAGCCGGTGGCCAGGAGCCCCGCCGTGGCCAGGACCGCGAGCATGGCGGATGTGAAGGAACGTGGTCGCATGATTCTTCTCCCCTTGTGTATGCCGCCAGTGGTGCTGTGGCGGCAATTTCTCCCAGGTGGTCAATCCCGGTGGACTCAACTCAGGTCCCGCCCAAAGGGACCTCGTAACGTCTCGAAGTCTGTCGAGACGTGCCTGGAGCCGACGGCTTCGAACGGCACCGCCACGCGCGCTCGGCGCCGACGGCGACATCGGAGCGGACCGTCCATGAGCAGGTATGCCGGAGGATCCGTGCCGCGGAGTGGGCGGACCCGTCAGCATTGGGCGTCAGGCGGCAGGCCGGCGTACTTGCCGCCTTCGAAGTAGAGGGCGCTGACGTAGCCGTCCGCGAAGACGATCCAGATGCTGCTGGTGATCCCGTGGGCGTACACCGTCTCACCCACGGTCCAGCAGTAGGCCGCATACGTTCTGCCCGCGGTGAGCGTGGCCACGTGAGTGCCGCTGCTCTGCGCAAGGGTGAGGACGTTGGCGTTCTCGTACGGAGTGACGTCGTAGCCTGCTGCGACGGCCGTCGGCAGCGGCGCAGTCACTGGCCGGTCGGCGGTCACCGTCTGGGCATGGCCGACACCGGCGGTGGCGGTGATCAGGCCCACGGTGGCGAAGAGGCAGACGAGTGCGGTGCGTACAGCATGCTTGTTCATCGTTCTCCTGCCAGTGTCGAGGGCATTGAGCCCGCTCTGTCCGGGTTGCAGGCCGGGGCGCGTGCAGACGCGTTGGCAGTGTCGATGTGCCCAGGCATGGGCGTGGAAGATGCAGATCCTGAAAGGCGCTTATGGTTTCCGGCCCGTGGCCATGCTCTGGTCTTGAATACCAACTACTGGAACACTTGCACGAAGGAGTGAAGGCAGCGGAGGAGCATGAATGTGAGCGAAACGATCAGCGAGGCCGACGCATACATGTGCAGCCCGGCCGCATCCTTGATCCAGACCCTCAGTCGGTGCGCATATCCACGGCCTCTCGTCAGTATTCGGCTGCCCCCGTGCATCAGGGAATACGGGCCTTCTCCAGTGGGCGGTGGTCGACGGATTTCCCCCGCAGAACCGGGCTGTGCTTCGTTCGTTGACGACCCTAGGCGCAAGCCGCACCTCAACGGCGCCACTGCGCGCACCATGACTCCCCAGTTCGTGCACCGTGCACCACGCGCTAGCCAGGTGTCCGTTCCGGCCGGGGCCGGAGGTGGACGGGCATGACAGGCCGCAAGGATTCCCCGTTAGCCCGATTAAGAGGAACCCAGTCCTTCGAGACGGTTGCCTCGGCCTTGTTCGCCCCGCTGCGGGTGAGCGATCCCGGCCCCCAGGGGTTCGAAGCCGTGGTCGACCACACCGTCATCGGACCTGTGGTCATCGCTCGCATCCAGGCAGCCGCCGCAACGGTGACACGGGACAGCGGCAGCATCACCTCCACCGACGTGGAATGGATGCACTTCAACCTCCACCACCACGGTCCGCTCACGGCGGCCCAGGACGACCGGACCGCGACGGTGAAACCCGGTGAACTGTACGCCTGTGACAACACCCGGCCCTACCGGCTCATCGGTGCGGATCCCACTGACATGACCGTGCTCTGCATCCCCCGGGCTAGTCTGGGCAGACACGCGGACTCCGTAAGCCAGCACACGGCACTACCCATCCCCGCTCTGGACGGAATCGGCGGACTCCTCGACCACGCGCTGTCCACGGTCAACAACGGCCTTCCCCATCACAGCGCGGCACGTACGCATCTGGCTGACGCCCTCACCGCGCTCCTCCTCGCCGCCTTCGCCGACACCACGCCCGAACGGGTCTCCGTCGCGAGCAATCTCACCGACCGCATCCGCGCCTACGCGCTGGCCCACCTTGACGACAGCCACCTCAGCGCGGAGCACATCGCGCGTCGGCATCACATCTCCATCAGGCACCTCCACGCCCTCTTCAAAGACAGCGACCTGACGTTCGCCGCCTGGGTCCGGCATGAACGTCTGCTACGGATCCGCAGAGATCTCCTCGATCCCTCCTCCGCGAACCTCCCTGCGGCCGTGATCGCGGCGCAGTGGGGAATACACGACCCCAAACACCTCGGCAGGGCTCTGAAGCGCGAGTTCGGCACAACTGTCAGCGAACTGCGCCGCAGTCAGAAAAACTAGAAGAACCCGCGGATCACCCTTGCGTCGGTGGCAACGACATGGCTGGAGCCGGTCGCCTGGTCGCCGTCCCCGATCCGGCGGCGCCGGTACTGGAGGCGGTGGACGCTTGCGGTGCACGGAACATAGTTCACGCCGCAGCAGTTGCTGGATGCGCTCGCCGTCGACTGAGTCTGCTCCCCGGAGACCGCGTGTCGGCATCTCGCAGACGATGTCGCCGACACCGCACAAGGCTACGGCCCCCTGTGCGGCACCAGCCCCGTCGAGGCATCCGCCGGCAAGACCCAACGACGCCGTCTCAACCGTGGCGGTGACCGCCAGGCCAACGCGGCCCTCTCCCGGATCGTCCTCAGCCGCCTGCGCTGGGACGACCGGACCCAGGACTACCTGCGGCGACGCCTCGCGGAGGGCAAAACCCGCCGGGAGATCATCAGGCGCCTGAAACGTTATGTCGCACGCGAAATCTACCGACTCATCGCCCCCATCAGGACAGCCGCGTGCCCTGCAGAACCCAACGGAACCGCAAGTTGACATCCATAGGGGCATCAACAACCACTGAGGGTTCAGGTACGAAGTCCACCCGCCATACCACTGTTGGTCCTGCGCACAAGTGACGGACGGCCGGCCGGAGTTGATCCGGCCGGCCGTCCTCTGGCCGCACTGTGGTTACACGCTGCGGGCCAGGCGGTCGGTGAGCAGTCGGGTGAAGCGGGCAGGGTCGGGCAGGTCGCCCCCCTCGGCGAGCAGCGCACTGCCGTGGATCAGTTCGGCGGTCTCCGCCAGTGCGGGTTCCTCGGCGCCAGCGTCGTGCGCTGTCCGCAGGGCGACGATCAAGGGGTGCGCAGGGTTGAGTTCCAGGATCCGCTTGACGGGGGGAATCTGCTGCCCCATGGCCCGGTACATCTTCTCCAGGGTCGGCGTCACATCGTGGGCGTCGCCGACGATGCAGGCTGCCGAGGTGGTCAGGCGGGACGACAGGCGTACCTCCTTGACCTGGCCGGACAGGGTGGTGGTCAGCCAGGTCAGCAGGGCGGCGAAGTCCTGCTCACGCTGAGCCTTCTCAGCGTTGGTGTCCTGGTCGCCGTCGGCGGAGTCGTCGAGGTCGACCTGGCCCTTGGCGATGGACCGCAGAGGATGGCCGTCGAATGCCGGTACCTGGTCCGCCCATACCTCGTCGATGGGATCGGTGAGGATCAGGACCTCGTACCCCTTGGCGGTGAAGGCTTCCATGTGCGGGGAGTTCTCCACCGTCGACCGGCTCTCGCCGGTCAGGTAGTAGATGGCGTCCTGGCCATCCTTCATTCGCTCGACGTACTCGCGGAGCGTGGTGGTCTTCTCCGGGTCGTGCGTGGACGCGGCTGAGATGAGTTCCAGCAGGGCCTCACTGTTGTCCACGTCCTCGACCAGGCCCTCCTTCAGTGCCCGGCCGAATTGCGTCCACACCTTCGCGTAGCGCTCGACGTCCTTCGTCTGCATGTCTTTGAGGGCACCGAGGACCTTCTTGACCAGGCGCCTGCGTACGCCGCGGATCTGCCGGTCGTGCTGGAGGATTTCCCGGGAGACGTTCAACGACAGGTCGTGGGCGTCCACGACACCCTTGACGAAGCGCAGGTAGTGGGGCATGAGCGCTTCGCAGTCGTCCATGATGAACACCCGCTTGACGTACAGCTGCACGCCGGGCTTGGTTTCGCGGGAGAACAGGTCGAAGGGTGCCTGTGAGGGGATGAACAGCAGTGCCTCGTACTCGAAGGTGCCCTCGGCGCGCATATGGATCGTCTCGGCCGGAGGGAGCCAGTCATGGCTGATCTGCTGGTAGAACTCGTTGTACTCGTCCGTGGTCACCTCGTCCCGCGGCCGGGCCCACAGAGCCTTCATCGAGTTGAGCGTGTCGGCGCCGGGGGTGGCCTCGCCCTCGGTGCCGGTGGGCTCGGCAGCCATCCTGATGGGCCAGCGGATGAAGTCCGAGTAGCGCTTGACGATTTGACGGATTTTCGGCTCGGCCAGGTAGTCGGCGAGCCCGTCCTCGCTGTCGGAGGGCTTGAGGTGCAGGGTGACTGAGGTACCCGTGGGAAGGCCGTCGACGGTCTGGATGGTGTAGGTGCCCTCGCCGTCGGACTCCCACTGGGTGCCGGAGTCGGTGCCGGTCCGCCGGGTCCGCAAGGTGACCTTGTCGGCGACCATGAACGCGGAGTAGAAGCCGACGCCGAACTGCCCGATCAGGCTGTCGGCGGTGGCGGCTTCTCTGGACTCCTTGATCTTTTCCAGCAGGCCGGCGGTGCCGGACTTGGCGATGGTGCCGATCAGCTCCACCAGTTCGTCCCGGGTCATGCCGATTCCGTTGTCACGGACGGTCAGGGTGCGGGCGTCCTTGTCGATCTGCAACGCGATGTGTAGGTCGCTGGTGTCGATTTCGGCGAGGCTGGAGTCCGTCAGCGATTCCAGCCTCAGCTTGTCCAGGGCGTCGGAGGCATTCGAGATCAGCTCGCGCAGGAAGATGTCCTTGTTCGAGTAGATCGAGTGAATCACCAGTCGGAGCAACTGGCGGGTCTCGGCCTGGAATTCCAGCGTCTCGGTACTGCTGCCCATGTGGGTCTCTTCCTGTGGGGACGTCATGAACGGACTTGGATTTGAGCCGAGACGGAACGTCGCCCGCCATCGGCTTGCGTCACGGCGGGCCGGACCGCACCCGCATGATGCGCATGACGGTAGGGACGCATGCGGGCCCGGGGCTCCAGGAGATCGGCGGCGCCGACGGTGCCAAGAGCGACTTGCAGGGCAGCCTGGACCGGGCGCGGCTGGGGGCCGAGAGGGTCGAGGGCAGTGATCTTTCCGGCGAGACGACGTCGGTCAGCGACATTGGCGCGGGCCCAAGTAGCGGTGGCGCGTTCGGCAGCCCTGGCCTGGCGGGTGGCCGTCACGCGCTGCTCGTCGGTGGCGCCGGCCCCGCCGGGGCGGCGGCGCGGATATCGGCGTTCTGCTGTCTGCCGGCTGGCAACGCCGAGGGGTCCGGCGACGTCGGCCCGGCTGGCACCGGCGTCGTGTGCTGTCTCGATCAGCCCGGTCTCCCAGCCAGAGAACTGCTCGCGTACCTGGCGCAGTGATGTCAAGGAGGCCAGCGCCTGCTCGGGACGGGTCACGTCAGCCTCAGGGGTCTCGTCCTGGGCGTCGCGCAGCGCGTCATCCATGGCGGCGAGGGCCGCTGCCGCCGCAGGGAAGGAGGCTGGGCCGCGGGCGCCGGCCCTGGCAGGGATCGGCTGTTCCGCTGCGGTCACGCGCACCCCCCTCAGCCGTCATCGCATTGATGACAGCATCAATGTCATCCATCGGATGACATGATACAACGGTGTCCGCGCAGCGCATTGGCACAACTGCCACCACCTCCGGGACGGTGCTGAATCGCCCCGGAGGAGTTGGACGACAGCATGGTGCGCCGGGCGCACATCACTCAACGCGATCCGGGGGTTACGGAACAAATAGCCCCCTCCCCCGCCCCCGGCGCGGTCGGCCCGTTACTCCATCACGGCCACAAGCACAGGCAAATCACGGCGGAATGAACGCTTTTGGTGGCGAAACCGTACTTGTCGTTGCGGCACCGGCGGGATGGCGCACCATGGAAGCGGACGCCTTCCCCGGCGTCGCACCTTCCGGTCTGGAAGGCCGCGCGGCCCCCTTGCGCTGAAGAACGACCGAAGCGGAACCCGCCTCGCCGGGCCGTCGGTTCACGAAAGAGCCCAGGAACGAGGAAGCGCCCAAGCCTGCCCGGACGCTCCGCAGCACGCCGACGGGCACATCACCCGCCCACCGCCGGCAGCCGTCGCCCGGACCAATGGTGCCCCGGTCCAGGCGGCCACCAGTGCGGCGGAGCACGGTAGCCAAGCACCGGAACCGGGGGGACTTCCACTCGTCCGGCGAGGCAAAGTCAGGCAGGAGTCGAGGCGCCGTCGCCTTCTTCTTGTCCGAGGGGGCCGAGCCGGTCGTCGAGCGCAGCACCGGCCTCGGGGCAGTTCTTGCGGATGATGTCGAGGAAGGCGTTCAGTGCCGGGGAGCGGTTCCGGGCTTGGAAGGACAGGACCAGATCGGGCAGCGCTGCGCGCGGGGTCACCTCGCAGAACCACGTGCCCCGGCGTGGGGCCGCCATCATGCGGGAGGGCCCCAGACCGACGCCCACTCCGCAGGCGGCGAGGCCGATGATGGTGTGGATGTCCCTCGCGACGGTTGCGCCGGTGAGCGCCGGGGTGTCCTTGCCCAGTAGGGTCTGCAGGCCGGTGACGACGGCAGGCTCGTCCTCGTCCGGCGCCACGATCAGCCGCTGTCGCCGCAGCTGGTCCACGTCCACCGACGGCTGCCCCGCGTAGGGGTGCGTGCTGCTCACGACCGCGACCAGGTGGTCGTGTCCGATCGGGACTGATACCAGTTGCTCGGCCCCGACGCCGCGTGGACGGCCGAGGCCGATCGCCACGTCAAGTTCGCCGGCGACGAGCGCGGCCGTGCTGCGGTTGGTCGCCATCTCGTGCAGTTCCAGTTGCACGTCGGGCCGTTCGCGGCCGAACCGGCCCAGGACGTCCGGCAGGGGCTGGAGCAGAGCCGAGGCGATGAATCCCAGGCGCAGCCGTCCCGTCTCGCCGCGTGCTGCCCTGGCCGCGTCAGCCGAGGCCGCCGTGATCTCGTCGAGCGCCCTGCGGGCCCGGGCAAGGAAGGCAGCGCCCGCCGCTGTCGGGAAGACCCCTTGGCGGGTGCGGCCGAAGAGGCGAGTGCCCACTTCTCGTTCGAGGTCGGCGATCTGCTTGGACAGTGGAGGCTGCGCGATGCCCAGCGCACTGGCCGCCCGGCCGAAGTGTGCGTGCTCGGCGAGGGTCAGTGCGTAGCGCAGGTGCCGCGCCTCCATACAGCCTTGCTCCATATCTCCTGGGTATTACAGGCTAGCTTGTCATATCTTTTGATGGATGGCCGGGGCCGGGTCGCGTGGAATGCGGTCATGACTGCTTGTTCTCCTACAGACACCGTCTTCGTCTTCGTACACGGGGCCTGGCACGGCTCGGGGCAGTGGGCGGCGACGCAGCGCGCCCTCGCCGCACTCGGTGCCGCCAGCGTGGCAACCGACCTGCCGGGGCACGGCTTCGACGCGCCACTGCCCAGCGGATACCTTCAGCCGGGCCAGCCGGGTCTGCTGACCGAGAGGTCCGCGCTCGCCACCGTGACGATGGACGAGAACGCCGGGGCCGTGCTGGACGCACTGCGCCAGGCCCGCCGCCACCGTCGTGTCGTACTCGTCGCGCACAGTGCAGGCGGCGGTCCCGCCTCACTGGCCGCCGAGCGCGCACCCGAACTGGTTGACGAAATCGTCTACCTCTCGGCCTTCGTACCCGCCGGACGCCCCCGGTTCTTCGACTACCTCCGCTCGCCCGAGAACGCCACGGCACGGGGCCAGAGTCTGAACCTCGGCGACCCCGGGGAACTGGGCGCCGTGCGGATCAACCCGCTCTCGCAGGACCCCGCCTACATCGAGGAACTGCGGCAGACTCACTACCACGACATCCCCCTGGACCGCTTCGACCGCTGGCGCTCAGCCCTGAGCACCGACCTGCCTCTGGGGATCCCCACCACCCCGGTCATCGTGACCCCGGGCCGGTGGGGGCGCATCCCGCGGACCTTCCTGCGCTGCGCGGACGACCGGGCACTGCCGAGCGCCGTGCAGGATCTGATGATCGCGGAAGCCGACCGGGACATGCCCGCCAACCCCTTCACCGTGCGCACCCTCCCGGGCAGCCACAGTCCGTTCGCCGCCCGGCCCCATGAGCTCGCCGCGGCGCTGCTGCCGTGAGCGGCGGACGCCTCGTGCTGCCGGTGGTGCTCAGCGCGACTTTCGTGCAACTGCTCAACGTCACTGTCGCCCAGATGGCCGCGCCGGCGATACAGGCGGGCCTGGGCGCCGGTCCGGGCGCCGTGCAGCTGGTCCTCGCCGGATACACCCTGACGTACGCGTGCCTGCTCATCCCCGCCGCACGGCTCGGCGACCGGTACGGCTACCGCCGCCTGTTCGTGACGGGCACCGTGGTCTTCACCGCGGGCTCGGTGGCCGGCGCGTGTGCCCCCGACGCCGCATCACTGATCACGGCCCGGCTGGTGCAGGGCGCGGGCAGCGGCCTGGTCGCCCCCCAGGTCCTCTCCCTCATCCAGGCCACCACCCCCACGACACGCCGGCCGCGCGCCCTCGGCCTGTACGGCGCCACCATGGCCGTCGCGTCACTCGTCGGGCCCCTGACCGGCGGCCTCGTCCTCAGTGCCGATCTCTTCGGCCTCGGCTGGCGGCCGGTGATGCTCCTCACCGTGCCGGTGGCACTCGCCTCCCTCGCCGGAGCGACCGCGTTGCCCCGCACCCGCGGGGCGGACGGACTCCGCGTCGACAAGCTGGGTGCGGTGCTGGTCGCTGTGGGAGCCGGCGCCCTGATCCTGCCCCTGGCGCTGGGGCGGGAAGCAGGCTGGCCCTGGTGGACATGGGCCGGATTCGCCGTGGCTGTGGCCGCCCTCGGCCACTTCGTCCGCAGCCTTCCGCACCGACCTGACCCCCTGATCCATCCGGCAGTGCTGCATCACCGGCCGGCGCTCAGGGGCACCTTGCTGGTGTTCGTGTTCAACACGGGCGTGCCGTCCTTCACGTACCTTCTCTTCCTCCACCTTCAGTCCGCCATCGGGTACTCGGCGCTGGCGGCTGCGCTGACGTCAGCACCGTTCGCCGCCGCCGCCATTGCCGGCAGCAGGGCCGCGCCCGCTCTCACCCGCCGGCACGGGCCGATGGTGCTCACCGTCGCTTCCCTGGTGCTGGCCGGGATGTGCCTGGCGCTGGCCCCGCTCGTCGGCTCGGCAGCGGGACGCCAGGTGGCACTGCCCGTGCTGGCCGCCGGCGGAGCCGCATTCGGCGCCTTCACCGCGTCGGTGTTCACCCTGGTCCTGGCCGAGGTCCACGGCCCTGTCGCCGGTTCGGTCTCCGGACTGCTGCCCACAGCGCAACAGCTCGGCGGATCCGTCGGAGTGACCGCGGCCGGACTCGCCTACTACTCCCCCGCCGCCGATGCGGACACCGCTTTCCGGCACGCCATGCTTTACCAGGCCGCCGCCTTCACGATCACCGCGCTGATCAGCCTCCGGCTTCGCGACCGGAATGAAACCACGCCCGCACACGGTCGTAGCAGCATCCGCGGGGAGATGCGCTGAGGCGGCCGCCTGCTCTCAGGCGGCGAAGCCGATGAGGCTCTTCTGGCAGGGCGGCTGCGTACAAGGGGATGATCCGCCAGCCGAGGGTGTCGACCGACTTCACCCAGGACTTGGTGAGGTTGGGCTGGGCGCACCCCGGTTCTTGCCGCCGATGTAGACGCCGACACGGCTGTAGTAGGCGTCCTTCTTCCACGCCTTCATCGCGGTGAGCTAGGGCGCCGTGCAGGCGTCGAAGGCCCGGCCGGTGTAGGTCCTCTGCGCGGGCCATGTGGTGGCAGCCATCGAGGTCTGCGCCGCGATCCCGGCGACGGACACGACGACGACGCCGGTATTCGTCAGGGCGATGTAGCGGCCTTTTCTGGAAAGCTGATGCTTCGGTGCTTTCCCACCTCACAAGTCCGGCCAGGGCTGTTGCAGCCCGGACGGATACCGAAAAGAGAAATCGTTGCGCTTTATGACGGCCGATCAGCGTTCAGCTTGCGGAGTTGCGGCCGCTGAACGATACGGCCGCTCCTGCGGCGACAGCGGCGAGGCCCAGCAGCAGGACAGGAAGGCCCGGGCCGGGAAGAACGTACATCGCTGCTCCGGCCGCTGTGAGAGCGACGCCGATCGACATCACCAGGACGCCGACGCGGGACTGGGACATGCTTATTGCTCCTTGGTTTTCACTGTTGAGAGGTGTTCGGGAAGTCAGGGCGGCTGCCCGAGCCGCTTCTCAGCGGCCCGGGCGGCCTGAAATGTACCGGGGGGGGAAGTATCCCCAGTAGATCTTTGACGAGTAGACGTAGGTCTGCCGGTAGGTGATCCAGTCCTGGTATTGGGTGGTGTAGGCGGACACCCATTCGGCCAGGACCTTTTCGCGGCTCCACGACAGGAGGGTGCAGCGGACACCGCGCTGGGTGCGTCAGCGCCACCTTTCCTTCCAGCCCACGATCGCCGAGGGCGTCCAGTCGGCGAGCGCGTCCCACATCCAGGAGTACTTCTTGGTGCGCCAGCTGGTGTAGGACCACTTTCCGGACCAGGTGATCTTGTTGTCGCTTCGCCATCCGGTCCACGCGTACCACGGGATCTTGCAGGGCAGGCAGCCGGAAACGTCCTCCGCGTTGACCGGGTCGGCGCAGACGTAGTCGTAGTTGCTGCAGCTGCCGCCGACGACCGGATCGGTCTGGAGGAACCGGCCGGAGGCCGGGCCGTACAGGCGCACGCCCATGAGGACGAGGTTGCCGAGGGTGTCGGCGGAGCGCTGTTCGCCGCCGAAGAAGCCGTAGCGGGCCTGCTCGGTACTGGTGCGCTTGCCGAACTCGTCCGTGGTCAGGGCCGTGGAGGTGTCGAGCGGGAGTGCGAGCAGGGCCGTGCGAATGCTCCGCAGCGACCTTGCTGGACCATGTACGCACCCCGACCAACGTGCCTGCCTGGGTGGCCGCACCACTGCGCGGCGTACCTCATGCGTGATGAACTGTGGCCCGGCTTCGAGAAGTTGATCTCGTCTCGAACAACAGAGTGGGAGGGACCGTGGACCTTGGTGAGGGGAGGTCGCAGCGACTGGCCGCCGTGGCGCTCGTCATGGCAGTGGCGGCCGGGTGTACGGGACAGGGCGAAGGCGCGGGCGGCGGAAACGGCGAAGACCTGCTGCGGAACCACGACTGGACGCAGATGCCGGGCACCACCGCGCGCAACGGCATCCTGCGGGTCAGCGCATTGGATCGGCACATCGTGGAGCAGGACTCCTCCGGCGGCCAGCCCAACCCCCCGCTGAACCTGGCCGGCCCGCATCTCAGCTCCGATGGCGACTTCACGGTCACCGCACGCATGTCCGGTGTGGGTGACGATGCCGGCGGCTCATGGCTGCGTCTGTACGGACGGGTACCGGTCATCTACGACGAGTGGCGGCAGGAGCGGCCCTCACTCCGCGTCGGCGTGACCGCTGACGGACACGTGAAGGTGCAGATATGGGACGGCGAGGGCGATGAGCCGGCCGCCTCCAAGGATTTCGACTGCGGCTGTTCCGGGACGGTGACGCTTGCTGTGTCGAGCATCGGTGACACATTCCGCGTACAAGCCGACGGGCGGCGGCTGGGAACCGTGCAGGACCCGGGGGTGTTCGCCGAGGGCACTGTCTGGTTCGGCCTGGAGGCGGACGCGGCCGAAGACGAGCGCCACGAGGGATGGCGTCTGACGCAGCTGATCGCGCGGCCAGAGAGCGGTGACTCGCTCCGCGTGATCAAGGCGCCGCACCTACGCCAGAAGCAGTCCGACGACTCGCTGCGCGCGCGAGCCGCAGACCTGGGGCGGCCATTCAACATCGGCGCCGCCCTGGCCGAGAACCCGCTGCTCACCGACTCACGCTACCGGGCGCTCGCGGGCAGCCAGTTCTCTATGCTCACTCCGGAGAACGCGTTCAAGCCACAGTTCCTCCACCCACGCCGGGGCGTCTACGACTTCCGCGACGCGGACCTCCTCGTACGCTTCGCCCGCGCCAACGACATGAAGGTGCACGCGCACACCCTCGTCTGGCACGAGGCTCTGCCCAACTGGATGCGGGAGAACGACGACCCCAAGGAGGTGCGCCGCACCATGCTCCGGCACATCGCCATGGTCGCCGGGCACTTCAAGGGAAAAGTCGCGGAATGGGATGTGGTCAACGAACCCATGTCCGACGACGAGAAGAGCTACACCAACGGGGATCTCGGCCTGCGCTCCGAGCAGAGCCCGTGGTTCGAGGCCATGGGCGAGGAGTACATCGACGAGGCGTTCAGGGCCGCCCACCGGGCCGATCCGAAGGCACGGCTGTTCCTCAACGAGTACGGGGTCGAGGAGGACGGCGAACGGTGGGACGCCCTCTACGGTCTGGTCAAGCGGCTCAAGGAACGCGGCGTACCGATCGACGGCGTGGGTTTCCAAAACCATGAGTACGCACCCGGTGACCGCACCGACCCGGAGACCTTCCGCAGCCATGTGCGGGATCTGGCGGAGCTCGGGATTCAGGCACGGGTGTCGGAGATGGACGTCCCCATAGGTGAGGACGAGCAGGACGGGCGGCAGACCCAGGCTGATGAGATGGCGGGCAAGCTTCGGGTCTGCCTGGAGGAGCCGAACTGCACATCGTTCTCCACATGGGGATTCACCGACCGGTACGGTTCCACCGCCGACACCAAGATCTATCCTCCGCGCACGGCCGATTCCCTGCCGTGGGACGCGTCCCTGCGGCCGAAGCAGGCGTACGAGCGCCTGCTCGAGGCCTTTGACGAGGCGTGACGAATCAATGTGCGATCTCCCGGTGTTGTGTCGATGGCAGTGAGAGTCAAAGGACCTACATGACGGTCCGCCAGGACGCCGCCCCGGACGCGGGACCTGCGCGGAGGCGGTCGTGGCGACGGTGATGGTCGGGCCGATGCCGATGCGCACGTCGATGCCGTACCGGGAGACCGTCCGCAGCCGCAGCACGTCTGCAAGGTGGGCGGCGGTGCGGCGTGATAGCGCAGCGCGCCGACCAGGTCGACCAGCGCCGCTGTGGGCGGCAGCGCCTGCACCACCGGGGACAACTCCCCGATTTGCTCCAGGACCTGCAGGTACAGCTCTTCCGGCAGCCGCTCCGGGCAGCGCACATGCATCACCACCGGCACACGGCACACCCCTTTGTCCGTGTTCACCGCACCCGCCTCTCACACCCCGCGCTATCGAACGCGCGAGTTGTGTGCACCACGGACCACGACTCTGGATCAATGAGACTGAGCACGATAGATGGCCCTTGAGCACGCTACTTGGCCTCTGAGTGTTGTAGTTGGCCGGAGTCACGTACCGACGTCTACCGCCCAATCCGGCGGGCCGTGCGGGATTGCGTGCACAAGGCAGGCAGCCGGGCGGTTTCTTCCGATCCGGCCAGGCTTTCGCCCAAGGCCAGCAGCGAGAGGAGCCGCACCGGCCGACCGGCGGTGGCGGCGGCCTCCAGTTTGTGGTGTCCGTCGAGGAGGAAGTGGGTCAGGCCCCAGTGCACGAAGTAGTCGTCTCCTCGGTCGATGGCGGGCTGGCACACGTCCAGGGCGGAGATCGCCACCGCCGTGGGGACCGTTCCCTGCTCCATGAGTGAGACGTATTCCTCGACACGCTCCCGCTCGTTCCACGTCGGGGGAACCATGGGCACGACGAACTCGTAGAGGTGGGCGTCCGAGTCGACCGCGGTCTCGAAGGTCCGGTATTACGGGGTGTGCGGGTACTCCGGAAGGGGCTCTGTCCGCAGTTTCGTGACGGACACCGCGGTGTTCACGACTATTCGGCTTTCCGGAGGCCGGCTTCGACGACGAGTCGGTGATACTCGGCCTCAGCGGCCGTGTCCAGGAAGGTCACCCGGTGCCACCGGGCCCGGTCGTAGCCGTCGCTCTCGCGCCAGGCATAAACGATGCCGCAGAGCTGGTTCCAGTACTCCGCGATCATGGTGAGTCGCCGCTTTTCCCTGGCGATCCGCTCGTCCTCGGTCGGCGAAGGGACTAAAGCGGGTGGTGGGGCGGAACGGTTGCGGAGACGTCCTCTGTTGGGGCCGCGGATTTCTGATTCGAGCGCCAGCACGAGGGCGGACATCGCCTCAGCGAGAGCTGCGGCCGTGCGGTGCTCCTCCGTGTCGCCATCGTGAGCGCGCTCCAGCGATTCCAAACGGGGTGCCAGAAACTCCAAGATCGCCCAGGCGTCTTCCACCGTGACGTCCACGGCGTGGTGCAGCGTGAGCTCCGGATCGGTGGTCATCAGCGGGCTTCGGCTCCGTATAGATGGGGTGCGTTGAGAATGATCATTCGTAAACAGCGGCACTGTAGGCGACGTGCCGGATGACCTTCCATCCTCCTCCGGACCTACTCGGCGATAGTCAAGGTTGGGTGAGGATGCGGGTCCGCAAGAGGTCGAACGAGGCTCGGCCATACATTGCTCGCCTGAGGGTTTTCAACCGGTTCACGTGGCCTTCGACCACCCCAGAGCTCCAGGGCAGGGTGAGTCCGGCGGCGAACGCGACGATCCAGCAACGTCTGGTGCCGGTGCACCTGTTCTACGACTTCCCTGTCGAAGAGGGCTGCGTGAGTCGAATCCCGTGGGCCGTGGGCGGTACACGCCTGGTCGGCGTGCGACCTACTCGAGGGCGGCTCCGAGGGAATGTTTTCGGGGCCGCCCCCGAGCCGGGTGTTGATGGCGACGTGCGCGGCGTAGATGCCGGGAGGCCAGGCGGCCGCGTGTCTGATAGGTGTCAGAGGCTGAAGACGAGTTCGGCCTGGTCGCGCTTGGTGGCGTGCAGGTCCCAGTAGGCCGGGGAGATCTCCTCGGGCTGGGCGGTCGGGAATCCGGGGACGGCCGGCGTGCCGATGGACACGTTGATGGCGACGTGCGCCGCCTGGACACCGGTGCCGTCCAGTTCCTTGTGCAGGTTGATCACCCAGTTGCGCAGCGCTGCGGCGGCGGCGTTGACGTTGGCGATCTGCGGAACAGGGTCGACGGAGCCGGCACCGGTGGTGAACAGCAGCGTGCCCGCGCCGGCCTCCTGCATGGCGGGCAGCACCGCGCGGGTGGCGGCGATGGCTCCGTAGAGCTGGAAGTCCATCTCGTGCTGCACGTCGGCTGGCTCGGTGGCGGCCGGGGTGGTCATGACGGTCTGGAGGCCGCCGACCGGGGAGTACTCCAGGACGTCGACGCCGCCGAAGTGCGCGGCCGCGTCCTTGAGCGCCTGGGTGAGGGCGGTGCGGTCAAGAACGTCGGCAGGAAAGGCAGCGGCGGCGATGCCCTCGGCGGCCAGCTCGCCGGCAAGGTCTTCGAGCTTGGCCCGGTTGCGGGCGATCAGTGCGACGTTGTAGCCGTGGGTGCCGTAGGTGCGTGCGATGGCGAGACCGAGCTGAGGGCCGGCGCCGACGATGGCGATGGTGGGCATGAGAGAGCCTTTCACTGGAATGGAGATGGATAGGGCTATCCATCCCCTTCCCGGAAAGCCCTATCCGGTTCGGATCTCACCGTAACACGGGAATCGGATAGGGCGTTCCGGTTTGCTAGTATGGTCGCCATGAGCCCCCGAGACCCGCACCCCGAGGCCAGCGCTGACACGGCCGTTTCCACAGGTCAGTCCAGGCGCAGCGATGCGGAGCGCAACCGGGGGCGGATCATCGCCGCCGCGCGCACGATCTTCGGGCGTGACGGGCTGAACGCGTCGATGGCGTCGGTCGCACGGGAGACCGGGGTCGGGATCGCCACCCTCTTCCGCCACTTCCCTCGCAAGGAAGATCTCGTCGCCGCGGTCTTCACCGACCGCATGAAGGCGTACGCACAGGCCACCACCGAGGCCCTGGCCGACCCCGACCCGTGGAACGGCTTCACCGGCTACATCCAGGACGTCTGCGCGATGCAGGCCGCCGACCGCGGCTTCGCCGACGTTCTGACCATGAGCTTCCCCGGCGTCCCGGAACTGGAGCAGCACCACGCCCAGGCGTACGAGGGCTTCCTCGAACTCATCGGCCGTGCCAAGAACAGCGGGCATCTGCGCGAGGACTTCACCAGCCGGGACCTCGTGCTGCTACTGATGGCCAACGCCGGAGTCCTCAGCGCCATCGGCGACGCCGCCCCGGACGCCTGGCGGCGCATGGTCGCCTGGATGATCCAGTCCTTCGAGGCCCCGGCCCGCGGCCCTCTGCCGGACCCGCCGGAAGACGCTGCGCTGTACGAGGCCATGCGCCGCGCCAGCCTGAACGTCACCACACCCGACACCGGCAAGCGACGCTGAACCAGCGACCGGGGGCGAGACCTCCGCGGGTCTTCACCGTAGGTCCGCACTCCTTCAAGGCTGGTGGTGTCCCAAGTAGCGGGCACGGAGTCACTGGCGCCGGGCAGTGGGCAGGCGCTTCCACTACCGAAAGCGCTCGACGAATCTGATTCCACAGAATGCGCACCTGGCACGCCATGTGGCTCGAGCGCATCGACCGCCAGATCGCCTACATCCGCAAGCGGCAGGCCGAAGAGGAACGCGGACGCCGCAGCCGCCCCCGGCCCCCGGACTGGGCCGTCGAACTCAGCCGAGCCACCAGCGGACCCCTCCAGGTCCACGACGGCACGTGCGGCATGAAGGGCAAACGGCACCGCGCGGTCAGCCGCGACGCGCCGCCTCCTCACCGCGGACGCGGTACCGGCGTGCCCGGTGTGCCAGCCCGACACCCAGCTGCACATTCATCGGCGGCTTAGCCGACCGGCGAAACCGCCCCGGCCGCGCGGACGCTCGAGGACCATCCAGGCGCCCCGCTCTCCTCGCCGCCGCCCACATCCTGTCCACCCGCACGCCGTTCTCCTCTCCTGCTGTGGGGCGTGGACTTGAGGGGGGTGGAGGGGATGCCCGTCTCCCGACCGCGACCCCATCCGCGTGCGGCAGTCTCACTCGACGTGCAGGATCGCCGTTCCGGCGTGCTCCCCTTCCCGGACCGCCCCTCAAGGCGGTCTCAGCACAGCCGCAGGAGCGCAGGTCACAGCCACCCAGTACTGCGGCATCGATACCTTCCCCCGGCTTCGCACAGTCTGGTACCGCATTCGGTACCTAGCGGGGTACCTTGACTCTATGCCTGCACTCAATGTGGAATTCACCGAAGACGAACTGACACGGCTGCGCGGTCGGGCGGCTCTGGCGGGCCGGAGCCTGAAGCAGCACGTGCACGACGTGACCGTGCAAGAGGCCGACCGGCTCGCCTTCGTGGAGGGAGCGGTTGAGGAAGCCGCCCGGGTGCTGCCCGGCGTCACGGCCCGGTTTCCCGAGGGACAGCGGTGAGCCCAATCATCCGCGTCGATGTCGGCTGGGTCCTGCAGATCCAGTCCGCGATCTCCCCGCTCAACGTGCCCATCGCGGACTGGGGCGCCCTCGGGTTCATGGCCGACCGGCACACGTTCGAGCGGGAGCGCGGCGTCCTCTACTACGAGGAGGCCGCCTCCCGGGCCGCGACCTTCCTGCACACCGCACTGCTGCTGCGTCCCTTCACCGACTACAACCTGGTCATCGGCTGGGCCTGCGCCAGCCAGTACATGCGCGTCTCCGGCCAGCCCATCCAGGCCAAGGACGATGACCTGTACGACCTCACCCAGGCCGTCCGTACGCAGCAAGCCGATCTGCGCACCGTCGCGCTGCGCCTGGAGTCCTGGCGCAGCGAGTGAACCGCCGGGATGGCGCGGTCCGCCGTCAGTGACATCGAGCACGGCCGGCGCCAGGTGGACGCCCTCGAACTCGCACGCCTCGCCTGAGCGACCGGCACCGACGTCGACCTGCCCGGCCGACGGCCGCGCCCGCCCCCGCCGACCGTTCTTCCCCTCCCCGCCAGACTCGGGGGTCGAGCATGAAGTGAACCGGTCACGGGCCGCTTTGGGGCTGTTCGTGGCCGGTGTGTTCGCCTCGGTGCCGCGCAGGGACCAGCGGGCCAGGGCGAGTGCTCTCTGCGCGGACTGATGCTGGATGGCCGGCGCAATTCGATCAACCCGACACCCTCCGCGGATGGCGAGGCGCTGACCAGCCGGTTGTCACTGGCCGAGGGCACCGTTCTGTTCCAAGCCGTCCAGGAACTGCTCGTGCACCTTCAGCTCACGCCCTCTGCCTGGGCTCGTCACAACGATGGTCTTCGCCTCCGCGAGCGACGTGGGACCCGCCCCCAGCAGTTCACGCGTGATCACCACGGCATCAAGCACCTCGACCCGGCGCTCAGCCAGCAGCCGCTGCACGGCAGCCATCCCGCCGTCCCCGGCCAACAGCGGTCGGCACTCGTCGACGAGCGCTTCAAGGCGGGCCATCCTCTCCGGGCTCCATCCTCTGATCGCCATCGCGCTGTTCCTTCCCTCGCGGATCCGAACTCTTCCCCGATCAGGCGCTCGGCATCCGGCCGCCGCCCACTAGAAATGCCTCGCTCATAGACCTGGCCGCTGAGCTTCCCGCCTTCGTCTTCAGCCGTCTGCTCGGCTTCTGCAAGCAGACCGCAGTGAACTGGATGGCCGAGAGCGGCGGCGACGCGCCCTATGCCGCGCCCCGAGTCCGCGGCGCGGGCAGCGCCCGCCCGGCGAGCCAGGGCGACGCAGCGCTGGCGCCCGCGTGCGCCATGACCTGCACGCCCGAAGTTGGACGGCGCTTCATCCGCATCGGCTGGAGCTGTCCTGCACCATCAGCAGAGCCGCACCGGTGGTGTTGTGTGCACCCAGCTCAACGCCGGATGAGGCCGAGATCGGTGGCGGCAGCGACGGCGGCGGTGCGTGAGTCGACGTCGAGTTTGGTGTAGATGCGGGCGAGGTGGGATTTGACGGTGCCTTCGGTCAGGTGGAGCCGGTTGCCGATGGCTTGGTTGGACAGGCCGTCGGCGACCAGGGTGAGGACTTCGCTCTCGCGCCGGGTCAGAGTGGTGCCTGGTGTGCGGAGCCGGTTCATCAGCCGGTCGGCGACTGTGGGCGCCAGTGTGATGCGTCCGGCGGCTGCGGTACGTACGGCGGCGGCCAGGTCCTCGGGCGGGGCGTCTTTGAGGAGGTAGCCGGTGGCGCCGGCTTCGATGGCGGGCAGGGTGTCGGCGTCGGAGTCGTAGGTGGTGACGATCAGTACACGGGGGGCTCCGGGGCGGGCGGTGATCTGGGCGGTGGCTTCGGCGCCGCCCATGCGCCCGCCGAACTGGAGGTCCATGAGCACGACGTCGATGTCGCCCTCGGCGGCGCGGGTGACGGCGGCCTCGGCGGTGGCGGCTTCGGCCGTGACGACGAGGCCGGGCTCGGTTTCCAGCACGGCGCGCAGTCCGGCCCGTACGACGGGGTGGTCGTCGGCCAGGAGCAGGCGGATGGGGGTGTCGGTCACGGGCGGGCCTCGGGTTGGTTCTCGGCTGGCGGGGTGAGGGGCAGCTGGGCGGCCAGGGCGGTGCCGTGGCCGGGGGTGGATTCGACGGTGAGGGTGCCTTGGAGTGCCTGGGCGCGGGCGCGCATGGCGGCCAGGCCGAATCCGCCGGTCTCGGGGTCGGGGGCGGGCAGGCGGGTGGGGTCGAAGCCGCGTCCGTCGTCGGTGACGTCGAGGGCGACATGGTCACCGAGGTAGGAGAGCGTGACATCCGCGGTGGTTGCTTCGGCGTGGCGGACGGTGTTGGCGAGGGCGGACTGGGCGATGCGCAGCAGGGCGACCTCGTGCGGGGTGGCGAGCGGGGTGGGCTCCCCGGTGAGGTGGAAGCGTGTGGTGAGCCGGTGGCGGGCTGAGGCGGTGGTGCACAGGCGCTCCAGGGCGCCGGCCAGTGTGGTGCCTTCCAGCGTGGGCGGGGTGAGGGCGGCGACGAAGCGGCGGGCCTCGGCGAGGTTGTCGACGGCGGCCTGCCGTGCCTGGTCGATGTAGCGGGCGGCGTTCTGCGGGGTCTGGGGCAGGGCGCGTTCGGCAGCGCGCAGCAGCAGCTGGATGCTGGACAGGCCCTGGGCGAGGGTGTCGTGGATCTCGCGGGCCAGGCGGTCGCGTTCGGCGAGCACGCCGGCGGTGTGCTGGGCGGCGGCCAGGTCGGCGCGGGTGGCGGTGAGCTCTTGGATCAGCCTGCGGCGGTGTTCGCTTTCCCGGTACAGGGCCTGGTAGCCCCACACCACCGCGACTGCGACTGCGGCACCGAGGGCGGGGCCGATGGCCATGGCGGGGTGGAAGGAGCCCTGGTGGGCGGCGAAGCCCGCGATGGCCGCGGCGGTGGTGGCGGCCACGACGGCCAGTCCGGCGCGGCGGGGCAGCAGGTGCAGCTGGAGGAAATAGAGCGGGAAGGCCACCCACACGGCATCGGGGGACAGCGCCAGCAGCACCAGCCAGCAGGCGCCCACGGCGGCAAGCCACAGTGCGGCGGCCCGCCGCGAGCGGCGTATGGCCGGCAGTACGGGCCCGGCCGCGTACATCAGGCCGCACACCGCTGCCGCGGCGACGATCCAACCGGCGTGGGGCCAGCTGCCGGTCACGGCCCGGCCGGCGGCCAGCACGAGCAGGCCGATGACCAGCAGGTGCAGGCACCAGGACAGGGCACGGGTGGTCGGGGTCAGGGCGGGGGCAGCGGTCTTCACAGTGCCTCCCAGGTTACGGAGGCTGCAGCTCCGGGACCTCCGTCGAAAGTTAGAACCCGCGCGCCGCCTTTCGGCCCGCCAGGTGCCATCCTGCGCCAGACGCGCGCGCAGGGGGTCGGCGGCGACGGTGGAGTCATACCGGTTCCGCCGCTGGAAAGGACAGTCCAAGGCCGTGTTCGTCGCCTGGAGAGACCTGAAATTCGCCAAGGGGCGCTTCGCTCTGATGGGGACCGTCATCGTGCTGATCACCCTGCTGGTCGGGCTGCTGTCCGGGCTGACGGCCGGACTGGGCCAGCAGAACATCTCCGCGATCACCGGCCTGCCTGCCGACAAGATCGCTTTTCAGGCACCCGGCGGGGGGCAGGACCCGTCATACTCCAACTCCACCGTCACCCCACAGCAGTGGAAGAAGTGGTCCGCGGCGCCCGGTGTCGAAAGCGCCGAACCGCTGGGTATCACCACGACCAAGGCCACCGCAGGGGACAAGAGCACCGGGGTCTCGGCCTTCGGCGTCGAGCCCGGCTCCCGCCTCGCCCCGGACAGGGACAAGATCACCGGCAACGAGGTGGTGCTGTCCACCGCGGCGGCCGACGATCTCGGCGTGAAGCCCGGCGACTCCCTCACCCTGGCTGGCCAGCAGCTGAACGTGGCCGCAGTCCAGGGAGACGCCCACTTCAGCCACACCCCGGTGATCTGGACCAGCCTGGACACCTGGCAGAAGATCGCGCCGCCCACCGGCACCGACGGCGCAGCACGTGCGACCGTCATCGCCCTGAACATCACCTCCAAGGCCGATACGGCCGCCACCGACCGCCAGGCCGGCACCACGACGCTCACCACCGACGACTCGTTGTCCGCGATCGGCTCCTACACCTCCGAGAACGGCTCCCTGCAGCTGATGCGCGGCTTCCTGTTCGCCATCTCCGCCCTGGTCATCGGCGCCTTCTTCACCGTCTGGACCATCCAGCGCAGCGGTGACATCTCCGTCCTCAAGGCACTGGGTGCCTCCACTGCCAATCTGCTCAAGGACGCCCTCGGCCAGGCCATCGTCCTGCTCGTCGGCGGCACCCTCATCGGCACCGGCATCGCCGCCGCCCTCGGCGCCCTGGTGTCCGGCTCCGCCGAGCCTTTCCTCCTGACCCCTGCCACCGTCCTGCTCCCGGCCGCTGTGCTGATCGTCCTCGGCGCGCTCGGCGCCGCGCTTTCCATCCGCCGTATCACCTCCGTCGACCCGTTGGCCGCCCTGGGGAGCGCCCGATGAGCCTGAACCTGACCGACATCACCCTCACCTACCCCGACGGCGGCACCCGTCTGACCGCCCTCGACCAGGTCAGCCTGGAGGTCCCCAAAGGCAGCCTGAGCGCCGTGGTGGGCCCCTCCGGCTCCGGCAAGTCCAGCCTCCTCGCGGTCGCCGCCACCCTGATCACCCCCGACACCGGCACCGTCACCATCGACGGCCAGAACACCACCGGCCTCAGCCGCGGCCAACTGGCGGAACTGCGCCGCCACAAGATCGGCATCGTCTTCCAGCAGCCCAACCTGCTGCCCTCCCTCACCGCCGCCGAACAACTCCAGGTCATGGCCCAGATCGACGGCCGCAAACCCCGCACCGCACGCGACCGGGCGATGGAACTCCTCGACGCCGTCGGCCTCGCAGACCAGGCGGGCCGCCGCCCCCACCAGCTCTCCGGCGGCCAGCGCCAGCGCATCAACATCGCCCGCGCCCTGATGAACACCCCCACCGTCCTCCTGGTCGACGAGCCCACCAGCGCCCTCGACCACGAACGCGGCGCCGCCGTCATCGACCTCATCACCCAACTCACCCGCCAACAGGCCACCGCCACCGTCCTGGTCACCCACGACCGCGCCCACCTCACCGCCGTCGACCAGATCACCGAAGTCCACGACGGACGCCTGCGCCTCCCGGCCGCGAACCGGTAAGAGATCGGCTTGCACGAGCCACAGGGCCCAGCCAGCCCGGCGTACGACGAGCATTCCGCAGGTCCCAGCACTGACGGTCAGCAGCCTCACCAAGAGGCCGCCGGGCCCTCAGCCAGACCGGCCCTCCCTTGACCCGCACCAGCCTGAACCCGCGATGCTGCCGATCCTCCCAGCGTCGGCACAGGCCCGTCAGTCCAATAAACAGATCCCTTTCGAATTGCGGGCATGATCCATTCAGAATGCGAGCAGAAAACGCCGGTACGGTCAAATCGAATCCCCGCTGACCATAATTGAATCGGTTCGTCAAGAGCAGACTTGCCATCGGCCGGAATTCGTCTCAGCGAACCGGAGATCAGTGAAAAACCGCACATCACAGTACTGATCCGCCGCCTGCCGAGACCGTTGATGTATATTCTTTGGGCACACAAAATTGCCTTCCGGTTGGTAGTCCGGACCGCAGGTCACGGTTTTCCTGATCTGCGCCAACACTCTCCCCGAGTGGGAGTCCCGGTGTGCTCCGAGTACGAGAAGAAATCTGCACTGGGAGTACTGTGTCTGGAATGCGTATTGTCATCACCGGCGGCGGGCTCGCCGGGCTGACGCTGGCCCACCATCTCAACCGGCACGGCCTGGACGTGGCCGTCTACGAACGCGACGCCGGGATCGCGGCACGCGAGGCCGGATACCGGATCCACATCAACTCCACCGGCACCTCCGCGCTGCACGCGGCCCTGGAACCGCGCCTGTGGGACCTGTTCCTGGCGACCTGCGGCATGCCGAGCGACGACATGCTCCTCTTCGACGAACAGCTCAACCCCCGCCCTGGCCGGGACAGGGCCGCCACCGAGGGCACCGGCGTACCCGCCGACATCCCCGAGCACCTGGTGGTGTGCCGCTCCACCCTGCGCCGCATCCTCCACCTCGGCCTGGAGAAGGCCGTGCACTTCGGCGCCAAGGCCACCGGATACCGCACCAACCCTGACACGACGGTCACCGTGCTGCTGGAGAACGGCGACACAGTCGAGGCCGACGTCCTCATTGCCGCGGACGGCATCAACTCCGCCGTCCGCGCACAACGTCTGCCCCAGGTCCAGGTCGCGGACCTCGGCTCCCGGCACATCGCCGCAAAGATCCACCTCACCGACGAAGCAAAGGCCAAACTGCCCGCGCAGTTGTTCAACGCCTTCTCCCTCGCCTACGACGCCGATTTCACCGGCCTGACCCTCGGCCCGCTGGAACGCACCGACCCCGCCTCACCGCTGATCGCCGAGCAGGACCCCGCCTTCCAGCACGAAGCCACCGCCGACTACGCGCTGAGCATCTTCAACTCCCTGCCCGAAGGGATGCTCTCCGACGAGGAACTCTTCACGGCCACACCAGATCAGCTCAAAGCACACGCGCTGCAGCGTGTCGCCACCTGGCACCCGGCCCTGGTCGACACCGTCCGGCTCTGGGACACCGCCACCGTGCAGGCCCTCAAGTGCCGCAGCTGCGTACCTGTCGACGACTGGGAACCGTCCAACATCACCGTGATGGGCGACGCGATCCACGCCATGAGTCCCGCCCTGGGTATCGGAGCCAACACCGCACTGCGCGACGCGCACACCCTGGGCGATCAACTGCTCGCCGTCGCCGCCGGCGACCAGCCACTCCTTGACGGCATCGCCGCCTACGAACACGCCATGCGCGAGTACGCCTACCACGCGCTGCGGATGTCCGCGTTCGTCGGCCAGAAGGTCATCGGGCACCTGCCCCTGCCCGAATAGCCCCCTGGGCTCGGGCGGCAAATATCAACACCCCGCCCGAGCCCACAGACCGCTCAGGACATACCCCGGCGTCGATACCCCCACCTCCTCACACCCGATCAGCTCATTGCCCCCCGGCCTGCGCCCTGCCCCCCCGGCCCGGCCCTGTTCGATTACCGACCTGGGTTAATGCCACCCGGAGACTTGAAAACAGGTGCTGAGAGGGCATTTGATCTAGGCGTATTGCACTGTATGCCCTAGTAGGTTCCTCGCCAGGTTGGCGTGGTCTCGTCCGTTATGCGTTTGGCCAGGTTGTCGATCGAGGCGATGTGGATCATGGCTTCGGAACTGGCAGTGAGGGTCTCGTAGTCGCGGGCGAGGCGGCGGTGCATCATGATCCAGCCAATGCTTCGCTCTACTACCCAGCGCCTTTTAACGACGTGAAATCCGCGAACTCCGGGGTTTCTGTTGACGACTTCGACGTCGATTCCGAGGCGGGCGCCGTGTTCGATGACGGCATTTTTGAATCCGGTGTCGACCCAACTCTTGGAGATGGTTGGGTACTTCTCTTTCGCTTGGTCGAGGAGGCGTATTCCCAGGGCGTTTTCCGAGAGGCTGGCGGCGGTGACGGTCACGGCGAGGATGAGGCCGATGGTGTCGGTGAGGATGCCGCGCTTCCTGCCGACGATCTTCTTGGCGGCGTCGGTTCCCTGGCTGGTCAGGGGTACGTTGGTGGAGGTCTTCACGCTCTGGGTGTCGATCACGGAGGCGGTCGGTTCGGGCTTGCGGCCGTCCTTGACGCGGGCCAGGCCGGTCAGGTCGTGGTTGAGCTGGGCGAGGATTCCCTCGTCACGCCAGGCGGCGTAGTAGAAGTAGACGGTGCCGTGGCCCGGGAAGTCGTGCGGGAGGTACTTCCAGGGGATTCCGGTGCGGTTGATGTAGAGGAGTGCGTCGAACACGTCGCGCAGTTCGACTTTGGCCGGCTGTCCCGTCGGCCGGCGTTCGAGGCGGGCCTTTCTCCAGGCCGCCAACGTCGGCTCAATCAGGGCCCATCGGGCGTCGGACAGGTCGCTGGGGTACGGCTTGCGCTCGCTCACGGCGCAGCGTGATCATGAGTACGGCGGAGGGGTAAGTTCCGCGGGAACTCGGGCGATTCTGTGGTGTTTTCAAATCAGACGGGTTTTCGGGCATGAAGCTGCATGAGACGGACAGCCGAGTGCTCTGCCCCGCCGGGTACTAATAGTGCCTACCCGACGAAGACACCCAAAGCGAGACATGGGCAAAACTCACATACCGAAAAAGAGCTATGTGAACGCCCACTCAGAACAGTCCATCGTCGTGTGGGCCGGGTGCACGAGGTGCACCGTCCGGCCGTGCTTGCGTGCCATCTCCAGCAGCGCGGTCTTGGTCGCGCCGATCGCGGCGTCGGCGGCTTTGCGGGCCATCGTGGACTTGGCGAGGAACTTCGGACGGAAGTCCTCGACGGCGATGGCGTCGTGGTCGCGGACGACGCGCTTGGCCCACTTGCGGGCGGTGTCCTGACGCTGCCGTGCCACCTTCTTGTGCAGCTTCGCGGTCTGCTGCTGTGCCTGGCGGCAGCCCTTGGACGCGGCCTGCCCGGGAGTGGGCTTGCGGCGGGCCATCATCCGCTGGTACCGGGCCAGTTTCTGCGCGGCGTGCTTCCCGTGCTGGGCGTGTGGGAGGTCGTGGGCGTCGGATGTGGTGGTGGCGGTTTCCTTGACGCCCCAGTCGATACCGAGCACGGCGCCGGTGGCGGGGAGCGGCTGGGCTTCGGTGGCGACGACGAACGACGCGTACCGGTGCCCGGCCGCGTCCTGGTACACGCGCGCCGAGGAGGGCATGGCCGGGAGGTCACGGGACCATACGACGCTCAGGACGATGCCCCCGGCCAGGTGCAGGCGGCCCTTCCTTCAGCCGGAAGCCCCGGGTGGTGTAGTTCAGCGTGGGCAGCGCCTCACGCTTCTTCTTCACACCCGGCATCCCGGCACGCTGCCGCACGGGCAGCCGCTCCTTGACGTCCTTCAGCGCCTTGGCGCGGGACTTCGCAAAATCGCGGACGATCTGCTGCTGAGGAACCGAGGAGCCCTCGCGCAGCCACGCGTTCGCGGTCCGGGCCTGAGTCAGCATCCTGTCCAGGCCCGCAGGGCCACACGTCACCTTCTCCGCACCCTCGGCCAGGGCCCGGTTGGCGATGCAGGTCTGCCTCGACTTGGCAACGCACTCGTTCCAGATCCACCGGCAGCGCGCCCACTCGGCCATGAGGCCGGTGCGGGCGGTCGACGAAACGCGGAGCCGGTAGGTGTACCGGGCGTGCCCGGCATCCTCCGAAGCCTTCCATCGTGTCGAAATGGTGTCACTCTACCACTTGTTGGCCACTTGAAACACACTACTCTGGAGTCATGGATGAAGAGAAGCGCATCACCCTCCGCCTGCCCGCATACCTCCATGAATGGCTGGTCGCACAGGGCAAGTCCACCCGCAGGTCCCTCAACTCCGAGATCGTCTACCGCCTGGAGGTCGAGCGCGACGCCGCCATGGCAGACGCCGAACCGCCCTGACGGCGATTCGGCTTTCCCTGCCCTGCTCCGCAGGAGTCCGATTCCTCCCCGGCCTGAAGGCCTGGGCATCCTCGGAGGTTCCCGGTGAAACGCGATGACGAGCGCCTTGTTGTCGGCAGCGGACACGAGCTTCTTCTGCTCTCTGGGTGCCGGGTCGTGCGTCAGAGGGCCATGGAGTCGCGGACGAGCGCCGTGTCGACGAACTGTTCGAAGCGGACGATGTGTCCTGCGCGTACGACGAAGTGGTGGGCGACGCGGACGTCGATCTGCTTCCCGGTGGCCTTGTTGGTCGCGGTGTAGCGGGCGAGGACCACGACGTTCTCGCCGTCGACGACGTAGGTGTCGTCGTGGGCGGTCCAGCCGTCCCAGTCCTGGCCGAGCTTCTCCATGACGCCCTCGGTGACGCCGTCGGGGGTGCGGTACGTGCCGGCGAGGGGGAAGCCGGCCATCTCCGTCCACTCCACGTCGGGGGCGAGGGTGGCCCGAAGCGCCTCCAGGTCACCGGCCGCGGAGGCGAGGTACTGACGCCGTACGACGTCGGCAGGGGCGGTAGAGGTAGCGAACTCGGCCATGGTCAGCCCCACTTCATCTCCCCCTTGGCGACCTTCGCGCCGATCTGGGCGGCGATCAGCATGCCGTTGTCCGGGTAGCGCTTGACCATCGCCTCGGTCAGCGCGGCGCCGTCGGCCGCCTTGCCGAGCTCCTCCTCGAAGGCGAGCAGGTACTCGCGGGTCGCGGTGATCGCGGACGCGTCCGCCGCCGTACCGGGCAGACGGTGCCCCGGCACGACCAACTCCGGCTGCAGCGCCGCCATTTCGTCCAGCAGGTCGATCCACGCGGCACGGTCGCCGGGGGTGGGGGTGTCGGCGACCCAGACGTGCTCCTGCTGGAAGAGCAGGACGCCGCCGAGGAGGGCGCGGTGCTCGGCCTGCCACAGGTAGTGGCGGTCGGGCAGCGCGGCCGGGCCGCCCTTGAGCTCGAAGCGATGACCCTCCAGCGTGAGGTCGCCGGTGAGCGGGGTGAGGTCGACCAGGCGGGTGGGCAGGTTCGGGCCGAGCGCGGCCCACGCCTTGAGCTTGCCGTCGTAGGAGTCCTGGATGTGCTCGATGACGAGCGGCGTGGCCACGAACACCGCGTCGGGGAAGGCGGCGGCGATCACTTCGGCGCCGAAGTAGAAGTCGGGGTCGGCGTGGCTGACGAAGACGGTGGTCAGCTTCTTGCCGGAGTCGAGGATCTCGGCGGCGAGGCGGTGGCCGTCAGCGCGGGTGAACGCGGCGTCGATCAGCAGGGCGTCGCTCTCGCCGGTGACGAGGGTGGCGGTCTTGTTCTTGCTGCCGGCCGGGAAGTCGAGGTCGAGGACCTTGAAGGAGAGGGTGCTCATGCGCGGGGCTCCTCTTGCAGGGGGTGGGGTGGGGGCGGGGGAAGGTCAGTGGGTGGCGAAGCGTGCGTCGACCTCGTCGGCGGTGGCCTGGCCGTAGGCCAGCGGGGTGACGGAGTCGCCGTCGACGGCCAGCAGAGTGGGGAACCCGGTAACGCCGAGCTGGACCGCGCGGCGGAAGTCGGCGTGGGCCGCGGTCTGTGCGTCGGGGGCTTCGAACGCGGCGACGACGGCATCCGCGTCGAGCCCGGCGGCCTGGGCGACCTTCCGGTAGGTGGCCGCCTCGGACAGGCTGTGTCCGTCGACGTAGAAGGCGGCCTGTAGGGCCGCGGCCAGCTCCGCCGCGCGGTCGGGGGCGATCTGGCGCAGGGCGGCGACTCCGCGGGCGGCGGCCTCGGAGTCCATCACGAACGAGCCGTCGGCGATCAGCCGCTCGTAGGCCGCGCCGAACTCGGCGCCGGTCAGCTCGGCGATCTTGGCGTTCGCGCCCTGGACGTAGCCGAACTGGCGGATGGGCACCTGCCGCGATCCGGTGAACAGGCCGCCGGAGACGACTTCGACCGGCAGTTCGGGGTGACGGGCAGCGACCTCACTCAGGGTTCCGGAGAACCCGTGCGACCAGCCGCAGTAGGCGTCGAAGACGTAGACGAGCTTCATCGAGGACCTCGGCAGGGATGTGCGCCCGCGGGTTGCGAGCGATTCATCTGACAGAACAGTAACTGACGCGTCAGATATTTCAAGGTTCGTGTGAGGTGGGGCACATAGGTGTGGCTGGCCACGTCAGTACACCAGCATTGCCGCTGGTCCGCAGGTCAGGGCAGTCGGGGCAGCAGGTCCCGGGCCGTGTGGCTGAGGATGCGGAGATCCTCCGCGAACCGCTTCCGGTCCGCTGCGGGCAGCGGGTCCACGAGGTACCGCTTGATGTTCTCCAGGTGGACACGGGACGCGCGTACGACCGTCTCCTCGCCCAGCGGCGTCAGCCGCACCAGCTTTCCGCGCCGGTCGTCGGGAGAGTCCGCACGCGTCACGAAACCCGCCGCCTGCATGCGATCCACCAGCCGGGTGGCACCGCCCGTGGTCAGCACCTGCTCTTGGGCGATGGCCCGCATCGAAAGCCCCGGCTCGCCCGCGCGTCCGAGGATCAGCAGCACCTCGAAGACCAGATGACTGATGCCGCACTCCACCTCCAGCGCCCGGCCGAGGATGTACTCCAGCCGGTTCGCCGCCCCCTGCAGCCGCCCGAACGCCAGGATGAGCTCGTGGTCGGCAGCCTCCTTCGCCGTCCTGATCTCAGCTTCCTCACCCACGGCAGCGCCGCCCCTCTCGTGGTCCCGACACCACCGTACCGATCATGTACGGACCTGCGGGGCAGCGGAGGCAGCTGGACCAGCCGAGCCACAAGCAGCCTCATCCGTGCGGAAGCGCCATGAGGCCGGAACTGCACCAGCAAAGCCGTCAGCACTGATCCATACCAGGATGAGCGGGTCAAACACTCCATGAGCCGCGAAGACGCAACAGCAGCATTCGCGGCCAACACAGGCCTGGGTGCCACTTTGGCACGCCAGCTGTCCCGTGAACGCAGGTACGTCTCCAAAACCGCAGGCGCCTATCACCGCGCCACGGCCTCGTCGGCGTACGGGAAGCGTGCGGGGGCGAAGACGGGGCGGGCGTCGCAGACGGTGACCCGGCAGCCGAGAAAGCGGCCGGTCTGGCTGAGCACGGCCGCGAAGTCGATCGCGCCGAAGATAAGCATGCGGGGGCGGGTGGCGGCCACATGGACGAGGACGGACAGCCTCTCGGGGCAGGTGGCCGCGTCCCCGCCGAGCGTGACGCAGGCCGTGCGTCCGGCCCGCACCAGAGCCCTGGCTCGGTCCGCGACCGCCTGTGCCACCGGCCCGTCGTCCAGTGTCCCGCCGACCATCCGGCCGTCACCGAGCACGCTCAAGCTGGCGCCGAGAATCCCGTCAGGGCCGTCGACGACCTGCGCCACCGCGACCGGCCGGCCCCCTACCGCCTCCGCGAGGGCCGTCCGAGATGCGGCTGAGTCGCGGGATCGATGTGCTGGACGACGACGTCGAGCTCGCCACCGCACCTCAGGCCTACGGCGAAGGCGTCCTCGTCGGAGTAGCCGCACCAGGCCCGCTGGACCGCGCCCCGATCGTGAAGCACCTGTCGGCACAGCTCGTACGCCGCGCCCTCGACACAGCCGCCGGAGAGGCTGCAGACCGCGTTGCCGTCCTCGTCCACCGCCACGGACGTGCCAACCGGCAGCGGTGCGCTGCCATGAACGTCGACGACGGTGGCCACGGCGAATGGACGTCCCTCGCCGCACCAGCGGTGCAGTATCTCCGCGATGTTCAGCATGAGCCTTTCTCCGTGGGGTGCGAAGCGGGCCGGCCGCCGCCGCGCCTGACGAGGGAGCACGCGCGGCGGCGACCCCGGGAGGGCGGGAGCGCCGGGGGCGGGCTTGGGGACGACCAGGCCGAGTCCCTTCACCCCGAGCTGGTCGGCCTCGCGGTCCTCCCCGTCCGGATGGATCGCCTTGACGTCGGGGACGTCCGCGGTGACCGGGACCAGGTAGTCGGCCAGGTTGGCGTTCACGATCCGGCCCGCCCGGTGATCGACCGTGTGCTCCAGCAGGGGCGTGCCGATACCGCCCACGATGCCGCCGATCGCCTGGCTTTCGGCGAGCTCGGGGCTGATGATCCGCCCGGCGTCCTAGGCGTAGAAGGAGTGCTGCTCCGGACTGGGCCCCCCGGCGGACGAGCCCACCCGGGCAGCCGCCTCCCGGGCCTTCAACTCCCCGAACAATGAGCCCATCCACGTCGGGGCCAGGCCCGCACGGTGTCGTGCCTGGCCACGGTGTGTCAGTTCTGCAGGCGCCAGTGCTGGTTCGCGCCGCCTGTGCAACTCCACAGCTGGATCTTCGTCCCGTTGGCGGTCGCCTGACCGTTGGCGTCCAGGCAGAGACCCGATTGGGCGGCGGTGATCGTGCCGTCGGGATTCATGTTCCATTGCTGGTCTGCCTGGCCGCTGCAGTCCCCGATCGCTGCCGGGGTGCCGCTGCCCTGGCCGGAGGCGCCCAGGCATTTGCTGCCGTAGACCATCAGCTGCTTTCCGTCGGTGTAGGTCCACTGTTGGTTGGAGCCACCGTTGCAGTCCCACAGTTGTGCCTGCGTGCCGTTGGCCGTGGTGAAGTTGTTGATGTCGAGGCAGCGTCCCGACTGCTGGCCGACGATCTCCTGGTTGCCGGTGGACGGTGGCGGCGGCGGATTCGAGCCGAACTGTGTGAAGAACTGCCACACCGCTGCCGACGTCCAGGTGCGCCAGCCGTCACCGGTGGAACCGTCTATAGGACCGGGGTCGTGGCCCGCTCCGTCGAACGCGGCCCAGACCACCGGGTATCCGGACCTGCATCCGGAGTAGGTGGTGATGATGTGCGTCAGGCTTCCGTAGGCCGGCTCGGGCGGGTTCTGCGGGGTGCAGCCATTGGCCCGGACGAAGGTGTCGCGCAGTTCTCGTCCCGACGAGATGGGCAGCACGTTGTCCCTCAGGCCGTGCAGACCCATGTAGGCGATGGGCTGAGTGCCGCCGTTGCAGCCGCTGAGGTTCGCGCCGGAGTAGACGGCGACCGCGCGGAAGACCGTCGCCCGTGAGCAGGCGAGGGCGTACGACATGGCTGCGCCGTAGCTGAAGCCTGCGGAGAACAACTGCGCGGTGTCGACGCACAGACCTGCTTCGATCTGGCTGACCATGGCGTCGACGAAGGCCACGTCCTGGCCGCCGGGGTTGGCCCAGCCGTTGCCGTTGCCCTGGGGGGCGACGAAGATCGTGCTGTTGTTCGCGTTGTCCGCCAGGCGCCGCAGGCCGTAGTAGGACCAGTTGTACCCGTCCGTTCCGCCCGAGTCGACGTCGTTGGCCGTACCGCCGCGCCAGTGGAAACCGAAGACCAGCCGGTAGGGGTGGTTACTGTCGTAGCCGGCCGGAACTCGCAGGATGTAACTGCGCGTCTGGCCGCCGCTCTGAATCGTGTGTGTACCGCTCGTCAGCGTTGGGGCCCTGCCACAGCCGGCGGTCGCCGCGGCGGCGTCGGTGTTCGTGGCCGGCACCGGCGCGCCAAGGACGCTGCTGAACGAGGTGCCCGCAGTGGTCAGGACGAGAAGTACCGCGGTGACGATGGACATCAAGAGGGGTGTGCGTTTCATGCGCTCCTTCTTCCGAAGTCGAGCGATGGGCGGGGAACCTCGGCCGACCGGGTTCAGACCGCGGTGATGGTCCATTCGTTGTTGGTGCTGTAGTTGGGTGTCCACATCACCGTCGTCGAGCCGACGGTGGTGCTGCCGCTTCCGTCAAGGGCGGTGCCGGTGGCCCGGTTGATGATCTGGTACCGGTTGCTGCCGACACTGTTGAGCGACCACTGCTGGTTGTTGCCGCCGTTCCACGCCTCCTGGCGGGCGGGAGCGCCGTTGGCGGCGTTGCCCCAACTGTCCGCGACCATGCCGTTGGTGCGGTTCACGATGCGGGAGTAGCCGTTGCCGAGGTCGATGAGCTGCCACTGCAGGTTGGTGCTCCCGTCGGAGTTCCACTGCTTGAGGTTGGAGCCGGACGCGACGTTGCCCCCGCTGTCGAGCAGCAGTCCGCTGGTCGCGTTGGCGATCTTGACCCAGGTGGTGGAGCCGCCCGGTACGCCCAGGACGGGGATCTCACCGGAGAAGGTGAGCTTGACCGTGTAGGCAAGGGCGCTGAACGGCGGGTTGGACGCGGGCATGGTGAAGTGCAGGCCGGAGGCATCCTGGGTAGGTGTGGGCAGGTTGATGTAGGTGCCGGCCGTGTTGTTCAGCAGTTGCGCGCCGGTCAGGCTGCTGAGGTTGATCTGGTTCGAGTTCAGCGTCGTGACGGTCATGGTGGCGCCCTGCCAGCCCAGGGCGGTCGCGTAGAGGACCTTGTTGTCCCGGCTGCGGGTGAAGCGGACGTCCTGCGGCTTGCCGGCCACCGGTCCGCTGAACGAGCCTCCGCCCATCTTGGTGGGGCCCTCGCCATAACTGCTCCAGGAGCGGGTGGCGTAGACGGCCTCTCCGAAGCGGCCGAGCCAGTCACCCATGGCGAGCAGGATGGACTGCTGCCCCGAGGGGATGGTGCCGTCGGCCATCGGGGCGATGTTCAGCAGCATGTTGCCGCCCTTGCTGACCCGGTCGATCAGCGAGTGGAGCAGTGCCTGCGTCGAGTAGTAGCCGATGCCCACCGTGTAGCACCAGCTGGAGGAGGAGATGCTGTCGTCGGTCAGCCAGTAGGGAGTGAGCAGGTCTGCCGGACCGCCGCGCTCGAAGTCGTAGACCTCACCCTTGTTGTCGAGGCCGTCCTTGTAGGTCGCGACCACGTCCTTGTTCCACGACACGGCCTGGTTGTAGTAGTGCGCGAGGAACTGGAGCCGGTAGGACTCCTGCACCAGGCCGAGGTCGAAGTCCTGCCAGATCAGGTCCGGCTGGTAGCCGTCGATGACCTCGGTCAGCTTGTCGTACCAGAGCTGGTTCTCCGCGGGCGAGCCCTGCTGGCCGAAGAGGATGCGCAGCGTCGGGTCCGACTGGTTGGGCACATGGTCGTAGTAGCCGTTGAAGTGGTACGCGTGGTGCAGCGAGGCCATGAACTTCAGGCCCTGTCCGCGGATGGCCTGCGCGTGCAGTCCCAGGAGGTCGAGTCTGGGGCCGTGCTGGGCCGAGTTCCACGGGTTGGAGCGGCTGTTCCACATGGAGAAGCCGTCGTGGTGTTCGGCGACCGGGCCGGCGAACTTCGCGCCTGCGGCCTTGAAGAGCTGGGCCCAGGCGTTCGGGTCCCAGTTGCCGCCCTGGGAGGGGAGCTTCGGGGCGAACTGCACGTAGTTGCCGGCCTTGTCGCGGGCGCCGTCGATGAAGTTGTTGTACGGCCATACCGAGGGGTCGCCGTAGGTGGTCTTGTGGTGGTTGTTCTCGGCCGAGCCGCCGATGTACATGTTGCGCGGATACCACTCGTTCCCGAAGGCGGGAACGCTGAAGACGCCCCAGTGGTAGTAGATGCCGAACTTGGCGTCCTGGAACCAGGCCGGGGCCGGGGGGTGTTGGTCCACGGAGGACCAGCTCGCGGTGTAGCTTCCGGGGCCGTCGGTCGCGGCGGCCTCGGGGGCGAACCGAAGGAGGCTGTAGGCCGTGGCCGCGCCGGCCGCCGCGAGCAGGCTGCGCCGGCTGACCGGTTGGGAGGAGGGCATGCGGGGACCTCTCGGGGGGGTGGCAGGGGTGAGTTTCAGGAATCCGGGATCCGGGATCCGCCGGATCGACCGCGGCTGGGCGGCGGGCACGTCGGCCGGTCATCGAGTCAACTGCGCGTCCACTGCTGGTTGCTGCCGCCGTTGCAGGTCCACAGCTCCAGCAGGGTGCCGTTGGCCGTTCCCGCGCCGGTGGCGTCCAGGCACAGGCCGGACTGGACACCGGTGATCGTGCCGTCGGCGTTGATCGTCCACTTCTGGTTGGCGGCGCCGTTGCAGGTGAAGATGTCCACCTTGGTGCCGGGGCTGGTGCCCTGGCCCGCGGCGTCCAGGCAGGAGCCGCCGTAGACGCGCAGCTCGTCGGCCGAGGTGCTCGTCCACTGCTGGTTGCTGCCGCCGTTGCAGTCCCACAACTGCACCTGGGTGCCGGATGTCTGCGACTGGTTCGGCACGTCGACGCACCGGCCGGAGGCGGTCCCGGTGATCGGGGCGGTCGTGCCGCCGGATCCGCCGCTGCCGGGCGTGATGGACAGGTTGTCGAACTGCGCCGTCTCGGTCTGGCCGGTCGCGTAGCCGATCTGGCCGCCTGCCCAGGTGCTGTCCTTCACGGAACCGACGGTGGAGCCGTCGATGACGGCGGTGATGCTGTTGCCGGAGAAGGTGAGGCCCAGGGTGTGCCACCGGTTGGTGCCCAGCGCCGTGGTCGTGCCGCGGGCCAGGGTGGAGACGTTGCCATTGGTGTTGGAGTTCAGGATCGACCAGGCTCCGGTGTCACTCACCCGCAGGTGGTAGGCGTTCAGTCCGCCGGTGCTGCTGTAGTCCTGTGCGCCCGCGCGGCCGATCAACTCGGCGTATCCGGACTGTTCGAGCAGCACGTCGGAGGAGACGGTGTAGTTGCTCCAGCCCACCTCACCGAGCAGGGCGTGCGGATCTGACAGCGCGTCCCAGGTGATCGGTTTCTGCGGGCTCATCTGGCGTACGCACTTGCCGCTACGGCCGCCGCCGCAGCCGACCGCCTCGAAGGCGCCCTGCCAGTCCATCAGGTACTTGGCCTCGGTGCCGGTGGCGTAGCTGTCGAAGGAGTCGCTGTACGGCAGGTTCAGCGTGCCCCGGCCGGGGCCGGCGGCGGTGCCCTTGCCCTGTCCGGTCGTGGTGGTCAGGGTGTACACGCGGCCGGGCTGCACGGTCAGGCTGAATGCGCCGCCGGACGGGGTGATGTCCAAAGCGCGCACGAAGTAGTCGGACGTGTTGTTGGATCTGACGTCGGTCGACCAGACGTGGACGGTCTTGGTGGACGACAGTCCTCCGCTGACGTTGAAGTTCAGCGTCTGGGCGCTGCCGGCGTCCATCGTCTCGATGACCGTGGAGTAGTCGGAGTTGTTCGTGGACTTCAGCGACACATAGCTGCCGTTGTTGCGGTTGCCGCCGATATAGCCGCTGGAGTCGTCGAGGTAGTGCCAGCCCGGGGCGGTGAACTGACTCGTCTGCGCCATCACCCAGGCGTTCTTGCCGATGGCGTAGTAGCCGGACCACGGCTGCGGGGCCAGGGCGAGACCCATGGTGGGGTACGGAATGTTCGGTGTGACCGAGGCGACCACAGGCCAGTTGAGATACGCGGTCATCCGGCCGTCGATGTATCCGCGGTTGATGCCGCGGGCCACGGCCGGCGCTCCCGCGTTGTAGTCGTCGGAGCCGTTCTCGCTCGCCCACAGTTGTTTGCCGGTCGAGGTGGCGGACGACGGCACCGTGCAACTGGTCTGGGCGGACCGGTAACCGCACGGGTAGTGCGTACCGATGATGTCCACCGACGCGCGGAACGCCGCGTTGGAGTTGATGTCGTTGGCCACCCCCCAGTCCGAGTCTGCCGCGACGATCTTGACGCTGCCGTAGCCGTTCGAGTTGAGCGCGCTGCGCAGTTGCTCGTACCAGGAGACGTTGTAGCCGCGCTCGTTCCACCCGCCGAGGTAGTCGATGCTCAACCCGTGCTGTTTGGCACAACCGAGCCACGAGACCAGGTAGTTGACCATGTCGGTGGACCAGAAGTTGCCGCCGCCGATCCAGCCGGGCGCGCCCCAGGCGAGCCCGTACAGCTTGATGTCCGGGTTGCGCGCCTTGGCCTGCTCCATCAGCCACCACTCGTAGCCCCGGTCGCAGTTGAGGTCGGACCGGGTGTGCTGATGGCTCGGCTCGGCGCCCGAGGTGGAGTTGGTGTCGCCGCCGATCTCGGCTTTGAGGACCTGCAAGGCGGCGCCGTAGCCGGGCTTGAACAGGTAGTCCAGGACCTGACCTCGTTGGGGCTCGGGATAGTCGATCAGGAGTCTGCTGTTGCCGCCGCCGCCGCTGATCGCGCCGACGCCGTCGAACGTACGGCCGCCCGAGGCGCCGTTGATCGTGATCGAGGTGGCGGCCCGGGCCGGCGTGGCCGCCGTGCCCACGATGCCGCCGGCGGCCAGAACGAGGCCCGTGAGCAGGGCTGTGGGGACGCGCAGGCGCCGCAACAGCCGACTGAGTGCAGACACAGTGGTTCCTTTCGCAGGTCGAGGGGTGTCCGGGGCGGAGCTGTGGTCAGCGCGGCACGAAGTCCTGGTTGGTGCCGGGCGCGTTCTTGCACGGCCACTGGTCCAGTTGCTGGCCCGGGTTGCTGCCGCCGCCGTAGACGTCCAGGCACAGGGCGCTGTTCTTGTTCTGGAAGGCGTAGGAGCCGTCGGACTGCCGCACTGGCAGCCAGAGGCCGGCTGCCGCCGCGCCGGGGGCCTGCTGGACGATGTCCGGGGTGCCCGCAGCCGTGGAACTGCCGGCCACCGCCACGTCCAGGCCCGAGTGCTGGGCCCGCAGTTCGCCGTAGCCGCCCGAGGCCGGCACGAACTGGAACTGCTGGTTGCCCTGCCCGTTGCAGGTCCACTGGTCGATCGCGGCGCCCGCGGCGGCGGAGTTGCCGTACACGTCCAGGCACAGGCTGTTCTGGGCGACCGCGAGTTGGTGGTAGCCGCTCGGGAGGCCGCCGCCGCCGGCCGAGGCGGGTGTCAGATAGACGGCGAACGCGTCATGCGAGGCCTGGAACGTGAACGGCACGGTGATCGAGCCACCCGAGGCGCTGACGTTCTGGTCGTACGCGACCTGTGGTGCGGTCAGCGGCGCCTGGTCGGGGATGCGGTGCACGGTGACGTTCACGCTGCCGGCGTTCGCCAGCCAGGGCACGGACGCCAGCCCGGTGAAGGTCACGGACGCGGTGCCGCTGTTCCCGTTCGCGTTGCCGATGATCGCCACCGCGCGCTTGTTGCCGGGGTCCTCGGAGGCCGAGATGGCGGTCGAGCCGACCTGGCCGGAGGTGTCCACGAGGGTGCCGGTCATGTCGGCGTAGTCCCGAAGCGCCCACCAGTTGCCGGTCGGCTGCCAACTGCCCCCGCTCTGGGTCAGGACTCCGGTCAGGTTCGGGGTGACGCAGCACACCCAGTTGCCGCGCATCGCGTTCGTGTACCCGGACTGCGCGAACCGCGCCAGATACCAGGCCGTCACCCCGGCGGTCTGCCGGTCGGCGGGCTGGTACTCGTTCGCGGACAGCGGCAGCGCACCGATGCCCGCCGTGGTCAGGGCACTGTTGAGGGACTGCGAGACAGTGACGGGGTCGTCGACATCGCCCTCGTCGTGGTTGGTGATCATGTCCGGCACCGTCCCGGCCGCCTTCACATGCGCGAGCCAGGTCCGCCATTCACCCGGGTTGCTCTGCGGGGTGAACGCGAGTGACGGCCCCACGATCTGCGCCGAGGGGGCGAGGCGCCGGATCTCCCGGTAGGCGGTGTCCCACATCTGGAAGTACTGGGCGCTGTTCACACCCCGGGTCCAGAAGACGGATATGTCCGGCTCGTTCCAGATGTCGTAGGAGAACGTCAGTCCCGAGGCCTGGAGCGCTCCCACCGTGGCGTCGATGAAGCTGACCCAGTTGGCGCAGTTGCCGTTGTCGCAGGGGTAGGTCGTGTTCGACGGCTGGCCGCCGTTGGCGCCGTAGATGTCGCTGACCAGCACCTGGTACTGCGCGTGGTACGGCGGCTGGGTGAGCCGTTTCGCCTGCGCGATGATCGAGTCGAGGTCGGCCCGGGTGGCCGCGCCGTACTGGTAGTTGTCCTTGATCCAGCCGCCGGAGAACCAGCCGCCGCCGCGGAACGCGTTGATCCCCAGCGGCTGAAGGAACTGGTCCACCGGCTGGCTGCCGTCCTGGCTGATGCCGTAGAGGAACCCCTCCCCCACGCCGGTCGACGGCCCCCGCGTCGATGCCAGGTTCACACTCAGCGACTCGCTCGAGGTGGCCTGGGCGTCGCCCGTCGACAGCAGTTGCCGCACCAGCGCCAAGACGACGCCGGCTGCCATGGCCAGACGGCCGGCCCTCGCTCTCGTCCTCATTCGATCCTCCTGCGGTTCGGCGCCGCCGCGCTGCGGCGCGCGTGATGGACAGGGCCGGCTTCCGGAACCGGTGCGCTGCGGTGACACACCGGGGCGGCGGTCGGTTACCGTCCCGGCGCTGCGTGGTGCGGTCTCCTTACGGCGTCAGCTCAGCGACCACTGCTGGTTGGATCCGCCGTTGCAGGTCCACAGTTCGACGGGGGTGCCGTTGGCAGTGGCGGCACCGGTGACGTCCAGGCACAGGCCGGACTGGACGGAGGTGACGGTGCCGTTGGCGTTGAGGTTCCACTGCTGGTTGGTCTGGCCGTTGCAGGTCCAGGTGACGACCTTGGTGCCGGGGCTGGTGCCCTTGTTGGAGGCGTCCAGGCACAGCCGGCCGCTGCCCGAGTAGACGGTGAGCTGGTGGGTGGCGGTCTGGGACCAGGTCTGGTGAGTCGCGCCGGTGCAGTCCCGGATCTGCGTCTGCGTACCCGGCGTCGTGGACGCACCCGGTACCTCCAGACACTTGCCCGCACCCACCGCGTGCAGCGCGGTCGCCGTGCCGCCACCGCCTCCCGACCCGTAGCCGGCGGCGGTGATGGCCGCCTGCACGGCGTTCTCGGTGGCGTCGGAGGGATAGCCCGCCGTCATCGCGCCCTCGAAGAACTCACCCACCCCGTTGGGACTGTTGTCGCCGCCGGTGCCGAGCAGGACCGAACTGTCGACCTTCATCGGTGAGTAGCCGTTGGGCAGCGGGCCGGAGAACGTCGTGGTCAGGCCGCCGCTCGCACCGTTGCCGTATTTGAGGGTGAAGTTGCTGGTGCCGTTGTTCTTCAGCCATGCGCTGACGAACGGGTAGTGCACGCCGGAGTTGTTCGGGTCTTTGTTGGAGCCGGTGTTGGTGTGGAACATGCCGTTCTCCAGGTCGGCCTCGACCCAGGGGCCGCTGCCGGTGCATCCGCCGAACCAGCAGGCGGTGCCCCAGTAGATGGCGTTCATGGTGGCGTTGCCGGTGTCGGTGTGGGAGTTCTCACCGCTGCCGTAGTCGAAGCAGCACCACTGGCTCGTGTAGTTCGACGACGTCACCATGTAGATGCCTTCGGCCTGGGACCCGGTGGGCACGCCGTTCGCGTGGTCGAGCCGGTAGCCGACGCCGGGGGTGACCTTGATACCGAAGACCTGGTGGCCGGCCGCGGTCACCGGCAGCGCCATGGCGTCCGCGCCGACGTCGGATCCGTTCGGGCCGGGGCCCTTCCAGTAGCCGCCCCAGGAGATCGGCATGTCGTTGTGCTTGGTGGTCTGGTCGTAGATCTTGGTGATCGTGCACGAGGTGCCCGCGCAGAACGACACCTGGGACGCCGCGTCGGCGTACCCGCCCGCGCTGAGCACTCCGATGTCGCGGTAGCTGTGGTCGGAGGCCCTCTGGATCTGGTACAGCGGGCCGTTGTACGACGCGAAGAGCGCCCTGGTGGTGGCGTGCGCCGTCACACACGGCGTGCCGCCCGCGGCGTAGAGGTCACAGGGAAGCGAGGCGTCGGCCGCTGCGGTGTTCACCGTGTGGGCTGTCGCGCGGACGGTGGCGGTCGTACCGGTCCGCGGGGATGTCGCGAACGCCGGTGTGCCCAACGCGGCCACGGCCATCGCCAGGACGACCAGGAGCACGGCCGGGAATCGCCTTCGCCGGCGATCGGTTGCTGATCCGATCATGGAGACCTCCTCTGTGGCGGTGCTGCCGCGCGGCGGCACCGAAGCTGCCGGTGGCCGAGGGGAAGGGGAGTCATCCCAGCGTCCACCGCTGGCTGCTGCCGCCGTTGCAGGTCCCCAGCTGGGCGAGGGCGCCGTCGGCCGTGGCTCCTCCGGTGACATCCAGGCACAGGCCGGACTGGACGCCGGTGATCGTGCCGTTGGCGTTCAGCAGCCACTGCTGGTTGCTCTGGCCGTTGCACGACCAGATCTCCACCTTCGTCCCCGGCGAGGTCTGGTTGTTGTAGGCGTCGAGGCACATCTGGCTGCTGCCGGAGTAGACGGTGAGCTGGTTGGACGTGGAGTGCGTCCATGTCTGGTTGGCCCCGCCGTTGCAGCTCCAGATCTCCACCTGGGTGCCGGCGGTACTGGCCGAGTTGGGTACGTCCAGACACTTGCCCGCACCCACCGCGTGCAGCGCACCGGTCACGCTGGTGCCGCCGCCGCTGGTACCGCCGGCGACCCGGTACATCACCGTTCCGTGCGCGGGCACCGAGGCGCTGATCGTGCCCGAAGCGGTCGAGGAAGCCCCCGACCACAGATCGGTCAGGGCATAGCTGGACGCCCCGGTCTTCCCGATCGCGGCTGCGGTGGTGGAGATGGTCGCCGTCGAGCCCGTCTCGTTGAACAGCGCCACCGACACGTCCCCGTTGGCCAGAGGTTTTGCCAGCACGCCCAGGCCGCCCGAGGACGACACCATGGTGCCCTGTTTGCCCAGGGAGTCCTGGTCGACCGCGATCACCCGGGAGTTGGTCAGCGTGGACAAGGTGTCCGCACTGGCGGAGGGGATGTTGGTGCCCGCGATCAGCGGCGCGGCCATCTCAGCCCACAGACTGACCTCGCTGCGGCTCTCGGTGGACGTCATCGAGCCGTTGCCGACCTCCAGCATGTCGGGGTCGTTCCAGTGGCCGGGGCCGGCGTAGGAGGCGAGTCCCACGTTGCTGTGGAAGATCGACAGCATGCTGGAGAAGTTCGCGCTGATGTCCCCGGTGGTGCGCCAGCTGTTGCCGACGCCCGCGCCCCAGGTCCACACGTTCTCCTGGCCCCAGTTGCACAGGCTGTACAGGATCGGCCGGTTGGTGGCAGCCAGGGCGTCCCGCATCGCGGTGTACCGGGTCTGCCCGGGCACCCCGTTGTTGTTGCAGTTGTCGTACTTCAGATAGTCCACGCCCCACGACGCGAACGACTGTGCGTCCGTCGTCTCGTGCCCGAGGCTGCCCGGATACCCGGCGCAGGTCGCGGTGCCCGCGTCTTCGTAGATCCCCAGCTTCAGCCCCAGTGAGTGCACGTAGTCCGCAGTGCCCTTGATGCCGTCGGGGAACTTGGCCGGGTCCGGCACCAGACGGCCGCCGGAATCACGGTTGTGGGTCATCCAGCAGTCGTCGATGTTGACGTACGAGTAGCCCGCCGCCTGCATGCCGTTGGTGTGCATCGCCTGCGCGGTGGACTTGATCAGCGACTCGGAGACGTTGCAGCCGTACGCGTTCCAGTCGTTGAAGCCCATCTGCGGGGTCAGCGCGAGCCCGTTGCCGAGCGCGGCGGGCTGCTCCGTACCGACGGAGAGCGCGGCGGCGGGTTGTGCCGTACCGGCGGAGAGCAGGGAAACGCCGACGGTGAACAGCGCGGCCGAGAAGGCGAGGGCCAGTGTTCTGCGCAGGGACAGCAGCGACGGCAGCGGCGTGAGACGCCTGGCTCTCGCGGTGGTCGTGGGCATAAGTCATCGACTCCTGGGCCGAGTGGGAGCGGAGGGTCAGCGGTAGCCGGCGGCGGTGACGTTGGCCTGCACCGCGTTGTCGGTCGCGTCGGAGGGGTAGCCGGCGACCATGGCTCCCTCGTAGAAGGTGCCGGCGCTCAGGTTGGCGCCGCCGCCGGGCTTGCAGCAGTCGCCGCCGCTGCCCAGGACGATGGCCCCCTGCTTCTTCATGGGGCTGTAGCCGCCGGGAAGCCCGCCGTCCCACAGGGTGGTCAGGCTCCCTGACTGGGAGTTGCCGCCTTTGAGGGCGAACCTCGAGGTGCCGTTGTTCTTCAGCATCGCGGTGACGAACTTGTGGGGGAAGGCCCGCTGGTTGGTGTTCCAGGACTGGCTGCCGCCGGAGTACAGGCCCCATTCGAGATCGGCCTGCACCCAGGGACCGCTTCCCGAGCAGCCGCCGAACCAGCACTCGGTGCCGAAGTTGATCGCGTCCATCGCCCCGGCGGCGTCGGCCTTCCGTGTCGTCTCGCTGTTGCCGTAGTCGAAGCAGCAGCCGTTGTTGACGTGGGTGCCGCTGGTGACCATGTACGCCCCTTCGGGTGCGCTGCCGGTCGGCACGCCCGTCAGGTGGCCGTCGCGCCAGTAGCTGTTCCCGGGGTTGATGTACAGCGAGTACGCCTTGGTACCCCCGGCGGTCAGCGCCTCGGAGGTCGCCTTCGCGGGGCTGCTCTGGCTCGATCCGGGGACCTGGGCCGATCCCTGGTACCACAGGTCGTTGCCGTGTCCGGACTGGTCGCGGACGGCTGTGATCACGCATGAGGTGCCGGCGCAGAACGAGTCCTGCGCGGCGGCGTCGGCGAAACCGCCGACCGCCAGCACACCGATGTCCCTGGTCGCGTTGTCCGAGGAGCGCCTGACCTGGTAGAGAGAGCCGTTGTACGACCCGTAGAGCGCCCGCACGGTGCTGTGTGCGGCCACGCACGGCGTGCCCCCCGCGGCGTAGATGTCGCACGGGCCCGTCCCGCTGGGCGGGCGCGGAGGTGTCGACGTGGTCCACTTCTGGTTGCTCTGGCCGTTGCAGGTCCACAGGACGACCGCGGTGCCGTTGGCCGTGGCCGCTCCGCTCACGTCCAGGCAGAATCCGGAGGCGACACCGGTGACGGACCCGTCGGAGTTCTGTCGCCACACCTGGGTCGGCCGCCCGTCGCACGGCCGGATGACCACCGGGGCTCCGGGAGCCGTCCGGCTGTCGTAGGCGTCCACGCACCGGGTGCCGTTCATCGTCCTCAGCTCACCCGCCGCCGTGGACTCGAACGCCTGGTTGGCCTGGTTGTTGCAGTCCCAGATCTCCAACGCCGTGCCCGATGTGTCGACGTTGCCCTTGACGTCCAGGCACCGCCCCGACGCCGAGCTCACCAGGGCCGCCGCGGACGCCGGCGCCGACCAGGTCGGCGTGGACGCCAGCAGCATGGCCAGCAGAGCCATCACGCATACGGCGGCCGCCGCCGGTAGGCGTGGTGCGCGAGCCGCGGTACTGCAGAGCGGAGCGGATGAAGGCTGCATTCTGTGTCCTCGGATATGCGGGGGGACGCGGACGGAGAGTGCCCTGCCTGTCCGAAACGGGTTCGGAAGAGGGGTCGACCGCTCCCGTCAGCGTGCCCGGGGGGCACCCACAGGGAACACTCAGACATCCCATGTCACATAGTGATCCCACAGCCATATCGAGGTGTCAATAGACATTTCTGAGCGACAGGAACCCAATCCATCCCATGTATTGGTCCTGGTCAGGCCGCGGTGAGGGCATGCCGAAACCCGCGTCCGGCGACGGTCGCCGTGCCGGACGCGGGGTTTCGTTCCCAGGGCTCCCGACCTGGACTTCGCAGCAAGTTCGGGGCGGGAGCGCGCTGGGCGCCGATCACCTCACCGGAAGTTCCAGTGCTGGTTCGCGCCGCCGTTGGAGTCCCAGATCTGGACCGGGGCCCCGTTGCCGTTCTGCCCGCTGGGGATCTCCAGCGCCCGGCCGGAAGCGACGTTGGTCAGGGTGTACGAACCGTCGCCGTTCTGGCTCGCCCGCCAGTGCTGGTTGGCGCCGCCGTTGGAGTCCCAGATCTCCATCCGCGTGCCGTTGCCCGTCTGGCCACCCGGCTCGTCCAGCACACGCCCGCCGGCGATGTTCGTCAGCGTGTAGGAACCGTCGCTGTTCTGATTCGCCCGCCACTGCTGATTCGCAGCAGTGCCATTGGCATCCCAGACCTGCAGGGGTGTGCCGTTGCCCGTCTGTCCGCCCGGCACGTCCAACACCCGGCCCGCAGCGACATCGCTCAGCGAATACACCGTGCCTGAGACGATGCCTCCCGGGTTCCCCGTACTGCCGCCCAGCGCGGACAGGACCGAGTCGTAGGCCGGCTTCTTGTTGCCGTTGTTGTCGAACAGCAGCGGGTTCTCCCCCGTCCGCCACGAGTCGCTGTCCCTGATCCCCCACGTGGTGATGCCAGTGCAGCGGGCAACGTTCATGCACGCCTTGACCGTGTTGGCGTAGGCGGTGGGGGAAGCCTGGGCGATGTCGAGTTCGGTGATCTGGACGTCGACGCCGAGTGCGGCGAAGTTGGACAGGGTGGTCTGGAAGCTCGACGGCGGGCCGCCGGCGCCGAAGTGGGACTGGAGGCCGACGCAGTCGATGGGCACGCCGCGCGCCTTGAAGTCCTTGACCATCGCGTAGACGCCCTGGGTCTTGGCGTCGGTCCAGTTCTCGATGTTGTAGTCGTTGTAGCAGAGCTTGGCCGAGGAGTCCGCTGCCCGGGCGGTGCGGAACGCCTCCTCGATGAAGCCGTTGCCGAGCACGTTCTGGAACACCGAACTGCGGTGCTGACCGCTGCCGCCGTCGGCGAAGGCCTCGTTGACCACGTCCCAGGCGTAGATCTTGCCCTTGAAGTGGGTCATCTCCGTGGTGATGTGGTTGTTCATCACGCTGCGCAGGGTGTTCGCGTCGCCGATGGAGCTGACCCAGCCGGGCAGTTGGGAGTGCCAGACCAGGGTGTGGCCGCGCATCCGCTGCCCGTGTGCGGTGGCGTGGTTGACGATCTGGTCGCCGGGGCCGAAGTTGAAGTTGCCGCGGGACGGTTCGGTGGTGTCCCACTTCATCTCGTTCTCCGGGGTGATCATGTTGAATTCCCGGTCGAGAATCGTGGAATACGTCGAGTCGCCGAGCTTCCCAGCGGCCACGGCGGTTCCGAAATAGCGTCCGCTGCCGGCCGCGGCCGAGCCCAGTGTGCCGGAAGCCGCGTGTGCGGCGGGGGCCACGGTCGCGGCCAGGACCAGTACGGTGCCGACCGTCAGACCGGTGGCCGAGACCAGGGCCTTGCGGAGACGGGGCTCTTCGTTGAGCCATGACATGAACGATCATTCTCCTTGTGTGGGGGGCGGGGGATTGCGATCAGGGGGAGACACCGAACGCGAGACGCTGTTGCGGTGGTGCCGGGTCGCGCGGCTCAGGAGACCGGCACAGCGGTCCACTGCTGGTTGGCACCGCCGTTGCAGTCCCACAGGACCAGGTGCGTACCGTCGGTGATGGACGCGCCGGGGTCGTCGAGACAGCGGCCGGAGACCGGGTTGCGGTAGCCGCCGCTGTACGCCTGCCATTGCTGGTTGGCACCGTTGTTGCAGTCCCAGATCTCGACCTTGGTGCCGTTGGCGGTGCCGCGGCCGGTGGCGTCGAGGCACTTGCCGAGCGCCCGCAGCGTGCCGTCCGAGTGCGCGGACCACCGCTGCGCGTCGGAGTTGTTGCAGGACACGATGTCCGCGGCGGTCCCGTTGGCGCTGTTGCCGCCGTTGACGTCCAGGCACTTCCCCGCGATCCCGGAGCGCACCTGTCCGCTCACGGAAACCGGCGGCTTGATCCAGCCCGCCGCGTCCGCGGCCTGGACACCGGCGTTGAAGGCGTCCGCCATCTTGCGGAAGCCGTTGTCGTTCGGGTGCAGGGAGTCGGACAGGTCCGCGCTGGTCAACGCGCTCATGTCCACCAGGCGTACGTGCTTGCCGGCGCTCTGCTCGGCCTGGACGATGCCGGGGAGCCTGGCGTTGAACGCGGGCCGGTTGGCCTCCTCGGCTCCGCTCATGGAGACGATCACGGTGCCGACGAGGACGGTCGCGTCGGGGGCGTCGCGGGTGATTTGATCGATGAGCGCGCGGAGCCGGTCGGGGGCGGTCGGAACCTGGTAGTTGCCGTTCAGGTCGTTGGTGCCGATCTCCAGGGTGACCACGTTCGGGCGGTAGCGGGCCAGCACGGAGTCCGCGATGCCCGCTATCTGGTCGATACGCCAGCCGGAGTGGCCTTCGTTGTCCGGGTCGGACAGGGTGCCGTTGCGGCCCGAACCGACGAAGTCCAGGGCATGCCCCTCGGCCGCCAACTGGCTTCCCAGGAAGCCCCGGTAGCTGTTCCCGGACGGGCTGCCGACGCCCCAGGTGATCGAGTCCCCCAACGGCATCAGCCGCACGGTGGCGGGCGATGCGGCGGACGACGGTGTGCCGGTGGCGGCCGCCGCGGGTAACGCGGCGGCCACACCCAGCGTGGCGGTCAGCGCAGCGGCCGGGGCTGCCCAGTACTTCTTCATAGACGTTCCTCACTGGTGCGGGACAGTGGGTGGGGTGAACGAGCCGGTCAGCGGGGCGTGAAGTCCTGGTTGGTGCCGGGGCCGTTCTTGCAGGGCCACTGGTCGAGCTGCTGGCCGGGATTGCTGACGCCGCCGTAGACGTCCAGGCACAGGCCGCTGTTCTGGTTCTGGAAGGCGTACGAACCGTCGGACTGCTGGATCGGCAGACACAGGCCGCTGGAGCCTCCACCGGGGGCCTGCTGCACGATGTCGGGCGTACCGGCGGCCGTGGAGCCGCCCGAGACCGCCACGACCTGCCCGGAGTTCTGCGCCTGCAGCTGTCCGTAGCCGCCCGAGCCCGGCACGAACTGGAACTGCTGGTTGCTCTGCCCGTGGCAGGTCCACTGGTCGACCGCGGCGCCGGGGCTGCCGGAGTTGCCGTACACGTCCATGCACAGGCTGTTGCTGCCGATCACCAGCCGGTGGTAGCCGGTGGGGAAGCCGCCATCGCCGCCCGAGGGCTGGACGCCTGCCTGCTGGATGACCTGCTGCGCGCCCGTCGGCCAGTTGGTGCCGCTGACCTGGACGTTGCCGTTGAGCACGTTGTTGTGCGGAGGACCGGTGGCGACGTAGGTGTTGCCGCCGTTGTACCAGTTGCCGGAGAAGGTGCTGTCGTCGGTGTGGTTGTTCGCGTTGGCATTGGCGAGCGCCCAGTTGCCGGCGTCCTGCACCACGTTGTTCGACACGGTCAGATAGCGGGAGCCCTCGTCGAGATACAGCGCGGTGGTGCGGCGGTTGCCGTACATGTAGTTGTCGGAGATCACCGAGCCGGGGTTCGCGGACAGGTTGTAGATGCTGCCGCCGTCGAACATGGCGTTCTTGGTGTCAAAGATCAGGTTGTAGGAGACGGTGGTGTTCTTCAGCGTCGTGGGAGTGCTGTAGATCGGCTGGTAGTTGTACGTGCCCCGGTTGACGTAGTCCTGGCTGCCGCCCGGGTCGTTGGCGCCCCAGCCCCAACCGATGTCGATCCCGTCGTAGGGCAGGTGGTCGCACTGGTTGTGGGTGATCGTCGCCTTGGTGATGTAGGTCGACAGGATCGCCGCGGTCTCTTTGTAGTCGGTGCCCACTCCGCTGACCCGGTTGTTGCTGATGACGATGTTCTGGTTGGTCATCTGCGGGTTGCTCGGGTGGTGTGCGTCCGGCTGGATCCCGCCGACCTGGATGCCGCTGCCGGCGAGATCGGTGAACGTGTCGCCGGTGACGGTGACCCCGTTGGCGCCGAGTCCAGTGCCGGAGGCCGTGGCGGCGCCGTCGTTGCCCACGCCCAGTCCGGCCTGCCCGAGTTCGGAGAACGTGTCGCCGGAGAACGTGATGCCGGTGGCGGCTGAGACCTGTACGGCGGCGGGCATCTGCGCCCAGTGGTTACGGGTGGCCTCGAACTGTGTGCACCCCGACTTGCAGGTGCTCAGCCAGTTGGCGGGCATCGCGTAGGCGCCGGTGATGTGTGCGCCGCTCTGCTGGTCCGCATAGCCGTCGGATCCGCTCGGGCCGAGCCAGGAGGTTCCCGTGAACCGGATGCCGGTGAACCCCAGGCCGGTCGCCGGTGAGCCGTAGCTGCCGCTGATGCCGAGCAGGCTCTGCAAACGGGGCAGTTCGATGTCGAGGCTGCTCGGGTTCTGTCCCTGCTGGGCCCGGTAGTAGAGGTCTCCGGTGGACGAGTCGAGGTACCACTGTCCGGCCTGCTTCAGGAACGCGTAGTTGTTCTCCAGGTACATCGTCCCGCCGGCGAATGGCGCGTTGATGGTGTCGTAGCCCCAGGAGTTGTTGTTCCACGCGGGCTGCCGCATGGTGATGGTTCTGCCGCTGATCGACTGGACCGGCGCATAGCGGTCGGTGAAGGAGTTGAGGCTCTCGACTTCCATGTGGTTCTGGTCCGAGAGGCCGGCCAGGTAGTCGAGGGAGGAGTCGGTGACGGTCAGGCCGGACTGCGTGAAGGTAAACGCGGAGCGGGGCACCTGGATCGCCGCTCGCGGTGCCTCCTTGCCGTTCACGTACAACTGACGTGTGTTCACACCGCTGCCGACGTGGGCCGACCAGATATTGGCGCTCTGATCATGCACCTGCCAACCCGATACTTGTTGGGCGCCTGTCACGACCGGCTGCTGCCCGGACACGGCATGGTAGGTGATGGTGTGGCCGTTCTGGCCGCCGTCGCCGGAGCCCAAGGTCAGCGGCTTGAACAGCCGGTAGGTGCCACCGGCCAGGTAGACCACCACGTCCGAATCGGCCGAGAGCTGGTGCGCGGGCTGCTGCGCCTGGTCAATGGTGGCGAACGGCAGCTGGGCGCTGCCGTCCCCGCCCGGGGCCGCCCCCGGCGCCACGTACAGGGCGGCGGCCGCCGCTCGGGGCTCGGCCGGTACGGCGCTCGCGGCCCCGGCCGTGGCCACGCTCCCGGCGAGCAGGGCGAGCAGACCTGCGGGGACGGCCCAGAGGCCGCAGAGCACTCTGGCTCTGGACATCGTCATCCTCCTGTGGTGACGCGTGCGCCCGGGGATGTCACGCGGTCGCCTGTATACGGGACCGGGTGCACCCGTGGCCGACAGTGAGCCGGCCACGGGCTGCAGAGGTTCAGGTCAGCTGAGACGCCATTGCTGGTTCGATCCGCCGTTGCACGACCAGAGTTCGGCCAGAGCGCCGTTGGCCGTGGAGGCACCGGTGACGTCGAGGCAGAGCCCGGACTGTGTGCCGGTGACGGTGCCGTCGGAGTTCACCTGCCACTGCTGGTTGGCCCCGCCGTTGCACGGCCAGGTCACCACCTTGGTACCGGCGGAGGTCTGGTTGTTGTACGCGTCCAGGCACATCTGGCTGCTGCCGCTGTAGACGGTCAACTGGTTGGAGGACGTGCGGGTCCAGGTCTGGCCAGTGCCACCGCTGCAGTCCCAGATCTGCAGCTGGGTACCGGCCGTGGTGGACGCATTCGGCACGTCCAGGCACTTGCCCGCGCCCACGGCGTGCAGCGCACCGGTGCTCGACCCGCCGGAGGAGTTGCTGTATCCGGCCGCCGCGATGTTGGCCTGCACCGCGTTCTCGGTGGCGTCCGACGGGTAGCCAGAGGTCATCACACCTTCGTAGAAGGTGCCTTGGGCGCCTTTGCTGTTGTCGCCGCCGGTGCCCAGAATGATGGCGCCCTGCTTCCGCATCGGGTTGTAGCCCGCGACGTTGGGACGCACCCCGTCGTAGAAGGTGGACAGGCCCCCCGACTGCGCGTTGCCGCCGCGGATCGCCCAGTGGTTCGGGCCGCCCTTCACGATGGCGGTCGTGTACCGGTAGTTGATGGTCGGGTCGTTCGCGTTGTAGTGCTGGTTGACTCCGGAGAACAGGCCGTTCTCCAGATCGGCCATGACCCAGGGGCCGTTGCCCGCACCGTAGCCCCAGACCTTGATGTTGCCGAAGTAGATGGCCTCCATGGTGCCGTTGCCATCGTCGTTGCTGTCTGTCTCGGCGTTGCCGTAGTCGAAGCAGCACCCGCCGTTGTAGTGCGTGCCGTCGAAGATCGCGTACATGCCCTCGGGGTTGTCCCCGGTCGCGATGCCGTTGGTGTGGTTGTTGCGGTACCCCGTGCCGGGCGCCACGAAGACGCCGTAAGCCTTGTGACCACCCACCGTGGTGGGCGCGGCGGTCGCGTTCGCGAGGTTGTCGGGGCCGCCCGCGGCACCGCCCCCGGGCGCCTGGGTGAGGTTGTTGCCGCGGCCCGACTGGTCGTAGATGATCGTGATCAGGCAGGTCGTGCCCGAGCAGAACGAGTCCTGCGCGGCGGCGTCGGCGTATCCGCCCGCACTCAGCAGGCCGATGTCCCGGGTGGTGTTGTCCGAGGCACGCCGGACCTGGTAGAGCGGCCCGTTGTACGCGGCGTACAGCGCTCGCGTCGTGCTGTGCGCCGCCACGCAGGGCGTGCTGCCTGTCGCGTAGATGTCGCACGGGCCGGACGTGGCGGCCCGTGCGGTGCCGGCCGTGGCCGTGGCGCCGACCAGCGCGCCGGCGACGAGCACAACTGCGGCCCCCGCCCGGGCGAACGCTCTCGCCCGAGAGCTGCGGGAGCGCTCCCACGAAGCGACAGATGCCTGGTCAGGCACGTTTTCTGCCCTGCCTCGGCGCCGTACCGCCGCGAGTAGCCGTCGGACGCCACCGCGTCCTGGCAGCGGGCGGCGTCTTCCACGTGTGGTTCCCATCTCATCTCCCTACCGTGCCGGCGCAACCGAGTCGGGCTGTGTGTGGCGCCAGTGAAACGGAAGCGCTTGCATGCCGTTTTTGCCGTGGGATTGCAGAGAGGTTTCGGGGGGAGACGGTGCTCCCGACTCACAGGACTGTCAAGGGGGTCCGAGTCATCTGCTCAGAACCTTGTCGCGGAATCGATTCGATGGCTGATTCCCTGCAGATCGCAACGGATCGGCATGCCCGAGCGGCCCCATGTAGCGGCAGCCAGGTGGAGGCTGAAACCTCCCGCCGCGCACATGCGGTCGGTCACTTCGGTGTGGCCCGCGGTCCGGCCCGGCATACCTGGGTGACCCGCCATTACGTCGGTGAGCAGGGACGCAGCCACCACACCCGGACGATGGGCGGCCGGTCCGCCGAACACCGGCCGAAGCGGCGAGGCCCCGATCCGCGCGTCGGCGCCCATTCGCCTCGCGCGCGCCGTTGACCCCGCATCCCGCCGGTCGTGGTCTCCCGTCGAAGCGCTTGCGTGGAATCGATTCGCTCCATGCTTCGTCAGTGTTGCCGGGATGTGAATCCGGGGCCCCACGGCCACCTTTGAGCGAGGCCCGGGGCGGGGCCGCACTCGTGTCGAGCCCGGTTCAGGAGGATCCGGTTCCCGCGGGTCCGATGGTGACGTCGAAACCGAGGGCTCCGAGCTGGGCGGTCAGCCGCCTGGCGTTGCTCAAGGATGAATCGCCTTGTCGCCCGGTCGGGGCCCAACTCCCGGTGGGGCACCTGGTCGTGAACGATGTGCCAGCAGGCCACGCTGATGTCGTGGCGAGTCGCACCGAGAGTCTTGAAGCCGCCCGCCCAGCCTTTGATCGGCACGTGATGCGCGTGCAGGTAGGTGCCCTTGGCATTGACCGCGCCCCACACCGCTTTCAGTCAGCGCAGCCTTCAGCCACTTCGAACCTGGCCGGCTGCGTCCGCCCCTGCGCTTGCCGCCCCAAGCCTGATTTCCCGGACACAGCCCAGCCCAGCAGGCGAGATGATCCGACGACGAGAACGCCGACATGTCCCGACCGATCTCGCCGATCAGCACCTGGGCGACCTTCGCCCCAGCCCCCGGGATGGCCTGGATCAGCTCCAGGACCTCTTGGCGCGGGGCAAGCCGGATCGCGAACTCCGCCTCGCAGGCGTCGAACCGCCGCTCCAACCCGTCGACATGCGCCAGCAGATCCTCGGTCTTGCGGCCCAGGACGTTGCGCAGATGGGCCACGTTCACCAGCCAGCAGGGGAACCGCCCCTCCAGCGCGGCGAAGACGGACTTCCAGTACACCACCGCCGCTTCCGTGCCGACCAGCTCCACCCCTGCGCAGGCCGGCCAGTCGCCCAGATCGGCCAGCGCGCACGGTCGTCTTGACGGTCCGCGTCTGCGTTGCCCGTGAACCTCCGCGCTGCCCCGGCGAGCGGACCGTCGCCACCGGTACGCCTGGGTACGTCCGGCACACCGTTCGAAGATCACCTGCACGCCCGGCCCCTTCCGCGACAGCACAGATCAGCGTGCCGCCGCATGCGAACGGCACCACAGAGCACTCCACCCGCGCACAGAAGCCAAACCACCCACTGGCCAGAAACCGTCACGCACCCCGGATCCTCATCCCTCCACGGTGCCGGCGCACAGCGCTGTCATGGGTACTTTTCAGTACTACGTGAGACACGGAACGCCGACGGTTCCCGGCAGCCCAACGCCGTTCCCCACGAACTCATCGCACTCTGGCCTCCTTCGCCCGCCCGGATCCCGCTGCGGCGCGCATGCCTCCCGGGCACCGGGGCGCTCGCGGGGGGGGCGGACACAGATCTGGGACTGCAGCGGGGCGGCGAACCAGACCTGGTCCCAGACAGCCTCGCACGGGCTGACCGTGTACTTGGGCAGCAGCTGGCTGTGCCCGGACGCCTCCATCCAGGGCACCAGCCCCGGCACCAAGGTCATCACCTGGCCCTGCAACGGCAGGGCAACCAGCAATGGTCGTCCCCGAGTTGATCCCGCGAGCGCCCCTCCACAGCGCCCAACACTCCCCCGCATCCACCCACTTCGACACCGCCGGGCGGGTCCGCGACCAGCCCCTGCCACAGGAGCGAAACATTTCGCGCGCGGTACTCTAGCCGTCTGTGGGTGAGTTCTTGGGAGCTGCTTGACTTCCTCCCCGCCTAGAGGCGGGGGATTCCAGCGGTCGCCCACTGGGGTTCCTGTTTCACCGACGACTGCCCCGTCCGGGAGGACTCCCGTTGAGGTCTAACACCAGCTCCACCGGCAGACACCGCCAGCCCGGCCGCCTTGATGCTGCGTGCCGCGTTCACGTCGCGGTCATGCACCGCGCCGCAACCACACGTCCACGCGCGGACGTTCAGCGGCATCTTCGGCGCGACCGTACCGCAGGTTCCGCACAACTTGCTGCTGGGGAACCAGCGGTCGATCACGACGAGTTCGCGCCCGTACCAGGCGTACTTGTACTCCAGCATCGACCGCAGTCGCGTCCACGACGCGTCCGAGATGGCGCGCGCCAGCTTGTGGTTCTTGAGCAGGTTGCGGACGGTGAGGTCCTCGATCACGACCGTTTGGTTCTCACGGACGAGACGAGTCGACGGCTTCTGCAGGAAGTCGCGGCGCCGGTCGGCGATCCGCGCGTGCACGCGGGCGACCTTGCGGCGGGCCTTCTCCCGGTTCGCCGAACCCCTGGCCTTGCAGGACAGTTCCCGCTGCGCCCTGGCGAGACGCGCGCGGTCACGGCGCTCGTGCCGGGGGTTGGTGACCTTCTCGCCGGTGGACAGGGTCACGAGGGAGGTGATCCCGGCGTCCAGGCCGACGGCCGCTGTGGTGGCGGAGGCTGGGGCGGTGGTCTCCTCGCAGAGCAGGGGGACGAACCAGCGACCCGCCGTGTCGCGGGACACAGTCACCGTGGTCGGCTCGCTGCCCTCCGGGGATGGACGCGACCAGCGGATGTCCAGCGGACCGGCCGTCTTCGCCAGAGTCAGCTGTCCGTCGCGCCACGAGAAGGCGGCGCGGGTGTACTCGGCCGACGCGCGGGCCTTCTCCCGGTGGGTCAGCGCAGCCGACGACTGGACGTACGAGACGCGGCGCTGCTCCCCGTACCAGGCCCGGGTGCGCTCTTCTCGCGCCTTGTTGCAGACGAGACGGACGCTGCCGAACGTACGCGACGGCTCGGCCGCCTGCTCGCCTGTGGGGTAAAAGCGGTACGTGAACGCCCGCTTCACCTGCTGCGTCATACCTCACGATCGATCAGTTCCCGTGTGAGTGGCGGGTGTCGGCCGGTAGACGGTGGACGCAGGATCCCCCTGACGGCGAACCGGATTTCCCTGCCCTGCTCCGCGGGAGCTTCGTTTCCTCCCCCGGCGGAACCCGGGACTATCCACGTAGGAGAGCCCCGATGAACATCGGGGAGATCGCCCGGCGTGCGGGCGTGTCACGGAGCACGGTGTCCTACGCGCTGAGCGGCAAACGTCCCGTCTCGACCAGCACCCGCAGACGTATCCAAGACGTGATCGACGAGTTGGGATATCGGCCCAATGCGGCCGCGAGGGCCCTCAAGGAGGGGCGGACCCGGACGATCGGTCTCGTCATCCCGCCCGCCGGCAACCGGCTCACGCACATGCAGCTGGACTTCGTCGCCAGCGTGGTCGACGCCGCCGCCCGGGTCGACCTGGATGTGCTGCTGTCCCCTTCCGGCGGGGATCACGACCGTTCCTTCGAGCGGTTGGTTTCGGAGAGCCGTGTGGACGGTGTGATTCTCATGGAGATCCGCCTGGAGGACCCTCGTGTCGGTCGGCTGCACGACGCCGGACTGCCCTTCGTCGGCATCGGACACACGGCCGGCGACCAGCAGATGTCCTGGATCGACGTCGACTACGCCGGCTTGATCCAGCACTGCGTGCGCCACCTCGCCGATCTGGGGCACCGCCGGGTTGCTCTGGTCACCCGTTCCGCGGAACTCATCGCGGCGGGTTATGGTCCCGCCCGCAGGGCCAGGGAGGGCTTCGTGAAGGCACTGGCGGAACGCGGCCTTGACGGCATCGAAGTGCCTTGTGGGGACGATGCCCGTTCCGGCCAGGAGTGCATGACGGCGCTTCTGCGGAGCCATCCGGACCTGACAGCTGTCACCACCATCAACGAGGCCGCCCTGCCCGGCATCCAGAGGGCGCTGTCGGACACCGGTCTGGAAGTGCCGTACGACTTCTCCATCACCGGAGTGGCGGCCAGGACCTGGGCCGAGGACTTCAGTCCGCCGCTCACGGCGGCGGACGTACCGGCCCTGGAGATGGGCGAGAAGGCCGTGTCCCTGCTGGTGGGGCGCATCACCGCGCCGGACACCCCGCCTCAGCACATCCTGCTGGCACCCCCGGTCTCGCTGCGCTCCAGCACGGCCGCCGCGCCCACCGGCCGCCAGGCGCGCATCAACGGCGCGGCGCGCTGAGCCGGGAGGTTTCGGCAGACCCCTGCAGACCATCGCGCACGAACTCAACCGCCGGCCACGCAGAACGCTCGGCCGGGAAACCCCGGCCGAGCGCCTGTCCCCACTGCTCGCGACCGTCCGGAGCTGACGCGTATCCAGCGCGTAGACGTGGTGTCAGCAGCGCGGCAGTGGAGTGGTTTCCTCGATGACGTCGCTGTCCTTCACGAAGCCCCAGCCGCCATGGTTCTGGAGATGTGTGTCATCGAGCGTGTGGATCCAGCGCTCGGGGTGCCGACCGTCGCCCCCTGTGGGATCACCTTCGTACCGACATGTGAACCAGCTGGTAGCGGAATTGAGGTGGCCGACGGTCTGCCCGGCCCACCGGCCACGGATCCCTGGCTTGTTCTGGCACCACCAGTGGTTGGTGAGGGCATCGACCACGCAGTCGGACGCGGCCTCGCGGGCGGCCACCGCTTTCGCGGAGGGCTCCCCGACAACAGCACACGTCAAGGGGCGGCGATGATGGACGCGCAAGCGACGGAGCCTGCGAGTCGGCCGGCACGGGGTCGGGCCTTGTCCATCAGCACATCCCGGAAGTCGGCGACCTGGAGTGCCCCAACCTCACAGGCCTGAGCGCGGCCTGCCAGCTACGGCCCCGCCAAGGAGCCGAACTCCAAGGTCACCGACGGCGTCAACGGTCAGACCGTACGTCAGTCGAAGTGGGTGGACTGGAACCAGTACGCGGACGAGCAGTCGTTCGCGCTCGGGTTGCGGGACAAGTTGGTTGCGGCCGGATTCGACTCCGGGCTCGGCATGCTGATCGACACCTCCCGCAACGGCTGGGGCGGCTCCGCGCGGCCCCGGCCACCGGCATCGACGCCCACGTCTGGGTCAAGCCCCCGGGCGAGTCCGACGACTCCAGCTCCGCCGTCTCCAACGACGGGGGCAAGGGCTTCGACCGCATGGGCGACCCCACCTACGGCGCCAACCCTCACAACGGCAACAGCCCTACCGGCGCCCTGGCGTACGCGCCGTTGGCGGGGCACTGGTTCTCCGCCCAGTTCCAGCAGCTGATGCAGAACGCCTACCCGCCACTGCCGTGCCCCTCTGAGACAGTGAGCGCCCGCCGGGGCCCGGCCCCTGAAGGACCGACTCCGGCGGATCGCGCTTCACACCAGCAAAACGAATGTCCTCGAAGGTGGGTGCGCCTGCGCGTCGGGCGAGGGTGACGCCGGATCTCAACCGAAGGTCTGCACGTCCACCAGAGCCCAGAGCACCCGCCTTCGTCTCGCCAGGAGGCCTTCTCCATCCGTCCGGTGCCATCTCGTCGAGGACGCACGCGGCACCTGTGCCGATCCCACGCGTCAACTGCCGTCGATCCAGCGGTGATCCGTACGGTCGAGCGATTGGATCACTCGTTCGCGAGTTCTTCCGCTGGCGCACCTGGCAGGACGCGACGCCCGGAAGAAGGTACGACGGATGAGGGAGATGGCGTGAGGCCAGAGGCGGGACGGCGAGCATGGTGGTGAGGACGGCTGCCACCGCGGCGGCCCCCATCGTTCTTTTCCTGTGTCGCACTGAGGTCTCGGTGGGTTCGGTGGGTTGGGTGGGATCGGTGGCTTCTCGGGTTCTGGATCCGATGTGTTGCGTACGCAGGAGGGCCGACCGGGACAGTGGTCAGGCCCCGCGTCCAGCGGGAAGCAGTCAGGGGGGCGAACCGGTTCGGCTTCGCGCTGTGCGACTGGAATCGCGCAGCCCGGCGGCAACCGCCGCCGCATTTCGTTCGGCAGCCCACAGCGCTGCGGGCCGACTCTTCGATCCCGTGTCGAACCGGTTCGGGGAAGCTAGCACCGGGAAACCTGCCAGCAACACCCTGGAGGCGGATCTCTTCCGTCGCGCACAGCGGGCCCTCCAGTCGGAAGCGGGGGTGATCTCGCCCGTCGAATCAGGGGCCTGACCTGCTGGTGAGCAGGCAAGCTCCCAATGGACCAGGTGCCACACCTCCGTCCACTGACGTTTCCGGACGGTTACGGGAAGTTCTGCGCGAGGCGTTGACACCCGTCGAGGTTGCTCCTACCTTCACTTCACGCGAACCGGTTCGACGGGCAGTATCCGTCGACTTCACCGCTCGGAGACTTCGAACCGATTCGACCGATCTCGGCTAGGAGTCCCGTGAACATCGGTGAGATCGCCCGGCTGGCCGGCGTGTCCCGCAGTACCGTCTCCGTCGCGCTCAGCGGCAAGCGCCCGGTTTCGGAGGACACCCGCCAGAAGATCCAGCGGGTCATCGACGAGCTGGGCTATCAGCCCAACGCGAGTGCGCGAGCGCTGGCCAACGGCCGGACCAATACCATCGGTCTGGTCTTCCCGCCGGCCGGCAACCACTACACCGGAATGCAGTTGGACTTCATCGGCAGCGTCACCGAGGCCGCCGCGGCCTACGACTACGACGTGCTGCTGTCTCCGAGCGGTGTGGACAGCGACCGCTCGTTTCAGCGGCTGCTGGGCGAGCGCCGGGTGGACGGCGCGATCCTGATGGAAATCCGGTTGCAGGACGACCGGCTCGACCATCTCGCCGCGGTAAATTTCCCCTCCGTGGCCATCGGCCGCACCGCCCACCCGCAGGGCAGTTGGTGGGTGGGGCTGGACCACACGGCACTGGCGGCGGCCTGTGTGCACCATCTCGCTGACCTGGGCCATCGCAGGATCGCTTTCGTCAATAGGCCCGAGCAGCTCCTGCGGGCCGGGTACGAGTCGGCCCACCGGGGTCTGGAGGGTTTCACCAAGGCCGCGGCGGAGCGCGGACTGACCGTCAGGACGTACTGCTGCGGGGACGATGCCGCCTCGGGCCTGGCCTGTCTGGAGCGGATCCTGCACGACGAGCCCGCCACCACGGGCCTGGTCACCTTGAACGAGGCCGCGCTCGGCGGTCTCTACCGTGGGCTGTCCCAGGCCGGCCGCCATGTTCCCCGCGACTTCTCCGTCACCGGGGTCGTGGCCAGCAGGTGGGCGGAGACGGTCACCCCGCAGCTCACCGCGGCGGACGTACCGGCGGAACAGATGGGCCGCCTTGCCGTGGAACTGCTCGTCGAGCGGCTCGACCACCCGGACACACCGGCCCGGCATCACCTGCTCGCGCCGCCGATCTCGTTGCGGGCGAGCACCGCACCCGCGGGTGCGACGCCGCCCGACCCGGCAGCGGACCTCGACGCGCCTGCAAACACCTGACCCTCACCCCGCACACGCTCCACCGAACTCCCCATCCCGCACCGGTCGGCTGACCAACCCACCGCCCGGGTTCCGTGAACCCGTCAGCCCCGGATCACCCCTCTCACAGCACGCATGTGCCGATCCCAGGGCACCCCTGTGCCAAAACCCATGAGGAACGCGCAATGAACCGATCCGCCAGACGGCGTCTCACCGCCGCAGTCCTGACCGTCGTCGCCGTCACCGTCGGTGCCACGGCCTGCTCCTCCGGCTCGGACAGCGCCGGAACGAAGGCCTCCGGCAGCGGCACCTACACCATCTGGGACCCGTATCCGCAGTTCGACAAGAGCTCGGCGTGGGCGAAACTGCTCGACGGCTGCGGCACCAAGGCCGGCGTGAAGATCAAGCGGACGGCGTTCGACACCAGTGACCTGGCGAACAAGGCGCTGCTGGCGGCGCAGCAGGACAACTCCGCCGACGTCCTCATCGTCGACAACCCGGTGGTGTCGACCCTCGCCGAGGCCGGCGTCCTCACCACGACGGCCGACAACAAGCTGGACACCTCCAAGGCCGATCCCAACCTCCTCGCGGCCGGACAGTCTGGCGGCAAGACGTACGGCACCCCGATCGGCGCCAACACTCTCGCCCTCTACTACAACAAGAAGGTGCTGAAGCAGGCCGGGGTAAACATCGCCTCGGTCACGGACTGGAGGTCGCTGACCGCGGCGCTCGCGAAGGTCAAGGCGGCAGGCAAGAAGGGCATCACGTTCTCCGCGATCGGTACGGAGGAGGGCAGCTTCCAGTTCCTGCCCTGGTTCTGGGGATCGGGCGCCCAGCTGACGGCGCTCGACTCGGACAAGGCGGTCTCCGCACTGACGCTGTGGACGGGCTGGCTGAAGGACGGCTACGCCCCGAACTCGGTCCTCAACAACACGCAGACCACCAGCTGGCAGGAGTTCGCGACCGGCGACTACGCGTTCAGCGAGAACGGCACCTGGCAGCTCGCCAACGCCGACAAGGCCGGCTTCGACTACGGCGTTCTGCCCGTCCCGGGTGCCTCGGGAGGCAACGCCTCAGCACCGACCGGCGGTGAGTTCGTGACCATCCCGGTCCACCAGTCCACCGGCCGCTACGCCACCTCGCAGAAGCTCGTGTCCTGCCTGACCAACAACCAGAACCTGCTCGCAACCGACACGACCCTCTCGTACGTGGCCCCCACCTCCGAGGTCCAGGAAAAGCAGGTCGCCGCGAACGCCGAGTTGAAGCCCTGGGTCGACGCGGTCAAGGCGGCCAAGGGACGCACTAGCGACGACCTGGGGACCAAGTACCCGAAGATCTCCGAGCAGTTGTGGAAGGCCGTCCAGTCCGCGCTCAGTGGTGCGCAGTCGCCGAAGGACGCGCTGGCCGCGGCGCAGTCCGCCGTCAAGTAGCCGGAAACCAGAGGCTGTTGATGAGCCACACGACGAAAGTGCCGCAACGGCGGCCCGTGCGACCGGCCAGTGGTGCGGCCCCCACCGCACCGCCCCGGGCACGGCGCCGCCCCACCTCCCCGCAGTGGGCCGCCTGGGGCTTCCTCGCCCCGGTGACCCTCTACCTCGTCCTCTTCTACGCCTATCCCCTCTACCGCAACATCGACCTGAGCCTGCGCAATTACACGGTGCGCTCCTTCGTCCAGGGTGACGCCCCGTTCACGGGCCTGGCGAACTACCGCACGGTCTTCGACGATCCGACCTTCGCCCCAGCTCTGCTGCACACCGCGGTCTTCACCACCGTGTGCCTCGTCTTCCAGTACGCCATCGGGCTGGCGCTCGCGATCTTCTTCAACCAGAACTTCCGGCTCTCGGCCACCCTGCGGGCCCTGTTCCTGGTCCCCTGGCTGCTGCCGTTGATCGTGTCGGCCTCGACCTGGTCGTGGATGCTCAACAGCGAGTCGGGCGTCGTCAACGCCGTACTCCACGCCGTCGGCCTCAGCCCCGTGAACTGGCTGACCTCGCCGTCTTGGTCGCTGGCCTCGGTGATCATCGCGAACATCTGGATCGGTGTCCCGTTCAACCTGGTCGTGCTCTACAGCGGTCTGCAATCGATTCCCCTCAGCCTGTACGAGGCCGCCGCCCTCGACGGGGCCGGTGCCTGGCAGCGGTTCTGGAGCATCACCTTCCCGCTGCTGCGGCCGGTGTCCGCGATCACCCTGCTCCTCGGGCTGGTCTACACGCTCAAGGTCTTCGACATCATCTGGATCATGACCAAGGGCGGCCCGGCGGACTCCTCCACCACCTTGGCCACCTGGTCCTACCAACTGGGCTTCGGCAACTTGCTGCCCGCCTTCGGTCCCGGAGCCGCTGTCGGCAACCTGCTCGTCGCCGCCGCCCTGGTCTTCGGACTGGTCTACGCCCGAGTCCAGCGAAAGCAGGCGCTGTCATGACGAGTGCACCGACTGTTCTCGGTTGGCGCCGCCCTGCCCGGGGGAAGACGGCCATTGGCCTCGTGCTGACTGCGGTCATGCTCTTCCCGGTCTACTGGATGCTGAACGTGTCCTTCACCCGCGACCAGGACATGCGCAAGAGTCCGCCGGAGCTGTTCCCGCTCCACGGGACCCTGGCCGGCTACCGCGCTGTTCTCGACGATCAGCTGCCCTACCTCGGCACCAGCCTCGCCATCGCCCTGGGCACCGTAGTCCTGACCGTGGCGCTGTCCGCGCCCGCCGGCTACGCCCTGGCCAAACTGCGCCCACGCGGCGGCGGCATCCTCAACTTCGTCCTCCTGGCCGCCCAGATGATCCCCGGCATCATCATGGCGATGGGCTTCTACGCCATCTACCTCAGCCTCGGCCTGCTCCAGTCGGTGCCGGGCCTGATCGTCGCCGACTCCACGCTGGCGGTCCCGTTCGGCGTGCTGATCTTCACCGCATTCATGTCAGGCATCCCAGGCGAACTGCTCCAGGCCGCGACAACCGACGGCGCGGGGCCCGTGCGCACCTTCTGGTCCATCGTCCTGCCCATGAGCCGCAACGCCGTCGTCACAGTCTCGCTGTTCGCTTTCCTGTGGTCCTGGTCCGACTTCGTCTTCGCCAGCACTCTGGTCAACGGCGGCGCCCACGAGCCGATCACCCTCGGCATCTACCACTACATCGGCAACAACAACCAGCAGTGGAACGCCATCATGGCCACCGCCGTCGTGGCCTCCCTGCCAGCCGCTGGGATCCTCATCCTCGCCCAGCGCTACGTCGCCGCCGGCGTGACCGCCGGCGCCGTCAAGGACTGACACCGGGCCTCCCACGCGCTGCCGCGCAAGTGCCGCCGCCCCTCCGGGACATCACCGCTCGCCCCGTTCAAGAAACGAGTACCGCCTTCATGACCGCCCTTCCGTCCGGCCCGGCCTTCTCCGTCCACGACATACCCTTCAGCACGCACGGATCCTGGTTCGGCATCTCTCCCGTGCTGGCGGAGCAGACACGTGCCGATGACCTGCACCTCGTATCGCACCAGAACGGCATGCACGCCGTCCTACGTCTGATCCCCCTCGACACGGCGACGGGCGACCGGGCGGAGACCGCTGTCCGGGCGACACCGAGCCTGCTCAGCTGGACCGGCGGGGACGGGCGACTCGACCTCGCCTACGAGTCGCCCGACACCGTACGCGTACACGGCCAGGGACTGGACCTGCGCATCACCGCGGTGGCGAAAGCGCTGACCCCCTTCAGCGGGACCTACTTCTACCGCGATCCGGTGGACGGCGCCTACACGTTCACCTCGTACGAGACGGGGCGCCGCTACCGGATCACCGTGCTGTCCGGCACGGTTGCCGAGGTGGTCGGTTCCCAGGCCCTGGGCGCCGGTGACCGCGGTCTCACGGTCTCCGGCGAGGCCGACGGAACGTGGGAAATCGCAGTCGAGGAACTCGACAGTGCGCGCCGCCCCTACCGCTCGTCGTCGGCGTTCGCCCAAGTCGCGGAGGCCGCACGGCGCTCGTTCTCCCAGTTCGTCGACACGACCGCCCCCTGGCGCTCGGCCGGCACCTCGGCAGCCGAACTCGCCGCGTATGTGGTGTGGTCCGCCACCGTACGGCCGCAAGGACTGGTCACCCGGCCCGCGGTACTGATGTCCAAGCACTGGATGGACAAGGTCTGGAGCTGGGACCACTGCTTCAACGCCCTCGCCCTGGCTCCCGGCTCCCCTGCACTCGCCTGGGACCAGTTCTTGCTGCCCTTCGACCACCAGGAAGAGAGCGGCGCCCTCCCTGACTCGGTCACCCACTCCGAGGTCCTGCACAACTTCGTCAAACCGCCCATCCACGGCTGGGCCCTGGGCCACCTGCGCGGCAGGCTGCCCGCCCCGCTCGGTCAGGTCGAACTGGCCGAAGCGTACGCAGGACTGGCGCGCTGGACGGACTTCTGGCTGACCACCCGGCGCGCACCCGGAGCCTCCCTGCCCCACTACCAGCACGGCAACGACAGCGGCTGGGACAACGCCACCACCTTCGACCCCGAACGTGTGATCGTCAGCGCCGACCTGGCCGCCTTCCTCATCCTCCAACTACGCGAACTCACCCACATCGCAGCCGAGTTGGACCTGCCCGAAGACGCCCTCACCTGGACTCGCACCGCTGATACGACTCAGGCCGAGATGCTCGACCAGCTGTGGACCGGCGAGCGGTTCCTCGCCCGTGGAGTGCACAGCCAGGACACCTGGGCCAGCTCCAGCCTGCTCGATCTGATGCCCATCGTGCTGGGCGAGCATCTGCCCGAGAGCATCAGCAGCGTGCTCGCCGACCGGATCGAGGCCCACCTCACCGCGTACGGCCTCGCCACCGAGCTGCCGACCTCGGCGCACTACCGCTCCGACGGTTACTGGCGCGGCCCGATCTGGGCCCCCGCCACCGTCCTGATCGAGGACGGGCTGCGCCGCGCAGGCCACGAGCGCCTCGCGGACGAGATCAGCGCCCGCTTCCGCGCCCTGTGCGAAACCTCGGGCTTCGCCGAGAACTTCGACGCCCTCACCGGGACGGGCCTGCGCGACCGCGCCTACACCTGGACCGCCAGCAGCTATCTCCTCCTCGCCGAAGCGCACGAACTCAGGCGCACCGCGCCTGCCGGCGCCGTCGGTGGCTGAAGTCCACCTGGGCCGAGCCGCGCCCAGGGACCACCCAACCATCGGGAGAACCGCTATGCGCACACCTGTCCACCTTCCCCTGCCCAGACGGGAACGCAGCCTCATCGGCGCGGGAGCGCGCCGTCGTCGCACGTCCATCGCATTCGCCGCCCTGTTCGCGTCGATCGTGGCCGTCGTCCTCCCCACGACCACGGCGCACGCCGCGAACACCTCTGTCACCGTGGACTTCGCCACCGCCGGCGGCGCCCCCACCTATCACGCCTCCGGCATGATCTACGGGATGACTCCGGCCGGCTCGCTGCCGCAGGACCACTTCTTCACCGACATCAAGTGGCACTTCATGCGAGCCGGCGGTGCCCAGCTCAACAGCGGCGGCTACGCCACGAGCCTCGCCGACTACCAGACCCGCTGGGCCTCCGCTCTCGCCCAGTACAAGCGCACCGCGGCCCTCGGCGGCACCTTCGTCCTCCTCCCGCACGACCTGTGGGGCGCCGACGGCACCACCAGCCAGGGCTGGCCCGGCGACAACGGAGACTGGACCCAGTTCGACGCCTTCGTCACCCAGCTCGTCAGTGACGTCAAGGCCAACAACATGACGGTCCAGTGGGACCTGTGGAACGAGCCCGACGGCAGCGGCTTCTGGGGCGCGTCCCAGACGCAGTACCTCCAGATGTGGTCGCGCTTCTACACCAGGATCCGCGCCGCGTTCCCCACCCAGCTCATCGTCGGCCCGAGCACGGCCGGCCAGCCGAACTCCTCCAACAACTGGTGGACGACGTATCTGGCCTACGTGAAGGCGAACAACGTCGCCCCCGACATCTACAGCTGGCACGACGAACCCGGAGACCCCGTCACCGACGTCGGACGCGCCAACTCCACGCTCGCCGCTGCCGGGTTGACCAACACCCGGGCGTACCAGATCAACGAGTACGCCACCCCGTCCATGCAGTCCCCGGGCGGCGGCGCCTGGTTCATCGGCCGCCTGGAACGGGCCGGCGCCGACGGCCTGCGCGGCAACTGGGCCTCCGGGACCGCCCTGCACGACAACGAGGCCGGCCTGCTCACCAAGAACAGCGCGGGCCAGTACCTGCCGCTCGGCGAGTGGTTCATGTACCGCTACTACGGCTCCCAGACCGGCAACATCGTCAACCTGGTCCCGGGCACCGGCACCGACGGCCTGGCCACCAAGGACAACATCGCGAAGAACGCCAAGATCCTGCTCGGCAGCAGCGGCAACACCGGCACCGTCACCGTCAACCTGACCGGCCTGAACACCACCTCGGTGGTCGAAAGCGGCAAGGTGCGCGCCGTGCTCCAGCGCGTCCCCTACGACAACGGCGGCGCCGTGACCGGTCCCGTCACCGTCTCCGACCAGACCCTGACCGTCAGCGGCAACGCGGCCTCCGTGAACGTGCCCTACGCCAGCGCCAAGGACGGCTACACGCTCACCCTGCTTCCGCCGTCCAGCACCACCGTCTCCACGGTCGCCGTGAGCGAGAACAGCGGCCAGTGCCTGGACGACACCAACATCAGCACCGCCAACGGCACCCAGTACCAGCAGTACTACTGCGAGGGCGGCTACCAGCAGATGCTCGATTTCAAGCCGGTCAGCGGCAAACCCAACACGTATACCGTGGTCAACGAGTTGAGCGGCAAATGCCTCGATGTCTCCGGGGCGTCCACCGCCGACGGTGCCGCTGTCCAGCAGTGGACGTGCAACGGCGGCACCAACCAGCAGTTCACCCTCAACCCGGTCACCGCGCTCGGCAACAGTCAGGACTATCAACTGGTCGCCGTCCACAGCGGTAAGTGCGTCGACGTCAGCAACGTCTCGACCACTGCCGGAGCGCAGATCCACCAGTGGACCTGTGACACCGCGAGCGCGTTGACCACCAAGAAGAACCAGATCTGGCGCCTGCTCGGCAAGAGCTGACCACCAGCGGATCCCGCTGGTTTCCCGGCCACGCCGACAGACACAGACCCCGCTCCCACCTGCGGGACCTCGTGAGAGGGCCACGGCACCCGGTCCTGGCCCTCTCCACATGCCTTCCAGAGTCCCCGGCTCCGACTACCGTGCGGGCGCCGGGGACTCTGGCACCGCGGAAACCGACAGCCCGTGCCTGTGGGCGGTCGGAGCAGCCACGGCTGAACGAGTCGAGCCGCATGTCCTCCGGGCCGGGGCGACTTCGGTGACATCGAGGTCGAGCGCGCCCTGTTGTGCCGGAGGCGGGCAAGCCGGTCAGCGCTCCAGGAATCGCGCCTTGTGCTCGGTGCCGTCAGCTGGCTCATACGGCCCGAGGAAGGACGACTCCGGCACAGTGTCGGGAGAGCGGCTGGGGAGGTTCTCGTCGCTCGGGGAGGCTCCGGGGAGTTTGAGCGGCACAAACCGGTACACCTGCGAAAGACGCCGAAAGTCACGGCCCCGCAGTTCGTCCCAGGGAACCCCCGTAGTCGCGACGGCCGGCCGAGCACACGGGCAAATGCCACACGTGCGGATCCGCATTCCGCGCCGGGTCGGTTCGGCGGACGGCGGCGGTCAGCTGGGAGCCGCCGTCACGTCCGGGTTGCCGTAGTGGGCGTCCGGGCCGTGCTTGCGGGTGTAGTGGCGGGCCAGCCGATGCGGGGCAGCGGGGACCGGCCCAGGGTGTTGATGGCCATGTCTGCCACGGCCTCGCAGATGATCGCGTGCTGAACGCGGCGACGGCGGCAATGTACGGCTGCCTGACGGTATGTCAGGTAGTCGGCACCGTCGGGTCGGAGGACGGACCACGTGTCCGGTCCTGTGACCCAAGTGGGCCGGGAAGAGCGGTCGTTCGGCCTGCGGCACTCACGTGCGAGGCCACCCGGACGTTCGGGGACCCGCAGCCGGATGGTCGGCTGTCACGCTAAGAGGTCCTAACAGAAGCCGTTGATCATGTGACTTTCGGCTTGGTTGGTCGTTGGTCTGGTCGTGGGAAACATCAGTCGCGGCCGTGGATCGTGTCGGATGAACTGTGGTCGCTCATCGAGCCGTTGCTGCCCGAGCCGGGCCCGAAGCTGGTCGAGGGCAGGCCGCGGGTGCCGGACCGTCAGGCGCTGTGCGGGATCCTGTTCGTGCTGCACACCGGCATCCAGTGGGAGTACCTGCCCCAAGAGCTGGGTTTCGGCTCCGGCATGACGTGCTGGCGGCGCCTGGCCGCGTGGAACGAGGCCGGCGTGTGGGACGCACTGCACCTGGTGCTGCTGAAGAAGCTGCGGGCCGCGAAGAAGCTGGACTGGTCGCGGGCGGTGATCGACTCCTCCCACGTGCGGGCCGCTCGGCGCGGCCCAAAAGCGGGCCCAGCCCGGTCGACCGCGCACGTCCGGGCAGCAAGCACCACGTCCTGACCGACGCCCAGGGCATCCCACTCGCGGTGTCACTGACCGGCGGAAACCGCAACGACGTCACCCAGTTGCTGCCCCTGCTCGACAAGGTCCCGGCCGTAGCCGGCGTCGTCGGCCGCCCCAGACACCGACCCGACGCACTCCTCGCCGACCGCGGCTACGACCACGACAAGTACCGGCGCCTGCTCTGGGCCCGCGGCATCCGCCCGGTCATCGCCGAACGAGGCACGGAACACGGCTCCGGCCTCGGCATCTTCCGTTACGTGGTCGAGCGCACCATCGCCTGGCTGCACGGCTTCCGCCGCCTGCGGATCCGCTGGGAACGACGCGACGACATCCACGAAGCCTTCCTCGGCCTCGCCACCTGCCTCATCACCCACCGCCACGTCCAACGCCTTTGTTAGGACCTCTAAGGGGAGGCGGCTCATCTCGTTTCCTCTTCTCTTGGCAGGCCGGTGGTGCGACCGAGGCGCCGGTCATGGCCGGGGGCGGGTCGCCGACGTGCGCACCACAAGACTGGGTGGGATGACGATGTGGGGTCTTTCCTCGGCCGCCGGGAGGCCCGCCTCCGGGTCACCGACGATCTCGATCAGAGCACGCAGGGCACGCCGGCCGAGTTCGTCGAAGTCCTGACGGACGCTGGTCAGTGACGGGCCGAAGTACTCGGTCTCCGGCATGTCGTCGAATCCGACGACGCTGATGTCCTCGGGCACCCGGCGACCGGCCTGTTGAACAGCCCGCAGCAGGCCGAGGGCCATGTGGTCGTTGGCGCAGAACACCGCGGTGACTTCGGGGTCGGCGGCGATCCGTTGACCGACCTCGAATCCGGTACGGGACGTCCAGTCGGCGCCGCCCAGCGGTTCGACCACCGGAGCACCCCGCTTTTCCAGGGTGCGGCGCCAACCTGCCTCGCGCTCCTGCGCGTCGAGCCAGGAACGCGGCCCGACCACGTGGTGCACGGTGCGATGGCCGAGGTCGAGCAGATAGGAGGTGGCGAGTTCGGCACCCGCCTCGTTGTCCACGGCGACCGAGGCGAGCTTGGCGTGGGTGCCGCAGCCGACCGCGACCAGCGGCACGTCCGACGGCACGCTCGCCAGCGCTCCGACGGCGGAGGTCTGCGGCGCGATCACGATGATCCCCTCGACACCCTGGTCCCGAAGCCGGTCGACGGCGTCCAGCACCGAACGGCGATCGAGCGTGCCGACCGCGGCCACGACGACGAAGTACTCGTGCTGCCTGGCCGCCTGCTCGATGCCGTAGAGCATGCTGGCCGGCCCGTACAGCGTGGTGTTGAAGCTGATCACACCCAGGGTGCGGGTGCGTCGGGTGGCCAGGTTGCGGGCGGCGGCGTTGGGGCGGTAGCCGAGTTCACGGACTGCGGCGAGCACACGGTCACGGGTGGCGGACCGTACGTTCGGGTGGTCGTTGAGGACCCGCGAAACGGTCTGGTGCGAGACCCCCGCGATCCGGGCCACATCCGCCATCACCGGTGCGCGTTCCCCGTCCATCCTCCGCCTCCTCACGTGCTGCCGTGTTTCCGATCGGCTGCTTCCCGGCCGGAACCAGCCTGCCGTGGAGAATTGTTAGCGCACACATTCCGGAGGGGTCAAGGATCACAACTGTTCGCTTCCGGATGCTTCGGACAGCGTTGTCATGCACCCTCCAACCGCCTTGACCTGGCAGATCTTTGTCGAGAAAAGCCCCGCTCCACCGTGACCGCAGACCATCCCCCACGGAATCCAGGGCATTCGTTTCCACACTCTTGACCGTCCCCCACTGTTGACCGCCCATTCATCCCCGCGTAAAAAGGCGGAGTCGCGAGACCGGTCGATCACCGTCGGCCGTACGAGGTCGGCCCATGCACAACGTCCCGGTTCCAGGCCGGGTCAGCCTTTCCGGCATGCAGTCATCACGCTCGGCAGCCGTGCGCGAACAGAGGAACACGCAGGCCGCCAACACCCCCGTCCCCCATGGAGCCCGGATGAGTGACGGCATCCGGGAATCTCGATTGTTAGCGCTCACATTCTCCCGCCGAGCGGGACGGCGACGCCCCGCTCAGCGCCGACGCCGTGTCCCGGCGGCAGCTCCCGGCATGCGGACCACCGCATACCGGCCCTCCCCCGCTCGCTGCGCAGGCGACGCCGGGCCCGAGAAGAACGCGACACGGAAGAGGTTCACAGTGATAGCAAGGCATCTGAGAGGGCTCCGACTGAGGGTGGTCGGCGCGGTCCTCGCACTTGCCGCCGGCATCGCGGTCGGAGCCATCGGCACCGCGGGCACCGCCCAGGCGGCCTCGTCCCTGCCGTGTGACATCCACACCTCCGCCGGCACCCCCTGCGCCGCGGCGCGCAGCACCACGCGAGCCCTCTACGCCTCCTACGCCGGCGCTCTCTACCAGGTCAGGCGTGCCTCGGATTCCGCCACCACCGACATCGGCGTCCTCAGCACCGGCGGCTATGCCAACTCCGCGGCACAGGACTCTCAGCAGTGGGGTGGCATCGCCTCCTGACCGGAGAACCGACCCGCCGATGGTCCGCCGGCCTCCCCGACGGCTGACCATCGGCCCGTCCCGGCCGTCGATCCCAGGACGAGCACACACCACCCGCCCCCACTCGCTCGGAACCCACCGCAGAGAGGCACTCACCACTCCTCCCCCGTTCAGCGCCTCCCCTCACCGCGCTCGATCCGCTTCGCAAAGGAACTCCCGCATGCCTTCAGAAACCGGACTGCCCCGCAGAACCGTCCTCACAGCCCTCGGTGCCGCCTCCCTGGCCGGAACCTTCGCCGCCGCGCCGGCACAGGCCGCCGGACGTTCCGGCACCTCGGCGGACGCCACCGCCTCGGACCTGCCCGCCGCAGCCGCGCACTGGACCTTCGACGAAGGCTCCGGATCCTCCGCCGCCGACTCGTCCGGCAACGCTCACACCGTCGCGCTCCAGGGCGCGGCCGCCTGGGGCACCGGCAAGATCGGCGCCCACAGCCTGAGCCTCACCGCGGGCGGCAACGCCTCGGCCACCGGGCCCGCCCTCGACACCTCCGAGGCGTTCTCGGTGGCCGCCTGGGTGAACCTCAGTCAGCTGGGCGGCTACCAGACCGCCGTCAGTATCGACGGCCAGGTCGTCAGCGCCTTCTACCTCGGGCTGCGCGACGACACCGGCACCTTCGCCTTCGCCCGGCTCGCCTCGGACGCCACACAGGGTGCCGCCGTCGCGGCAGCCGCCTCCGCGCCCACCACCGGCACGTGGACCCACCTCGTCGGAGTCAGCGACCCGCCGGCCGGCGTCACCCGCCTCTACGTCAACGGCGTGCTGGAGGGTGAGAGCGACTACACCGCGGGCTGGGCAGGAACCGGCGACACCGCCATCGGCCGCGCCCTCTACGGCGGGGGGCACGTCGACCAGTGGCACGGTCTGATCGACGACGTGCGGATGTTCCCGACCGCCCTCACCTCAGACCAGGTCGCGACGCTGGCCGGGGTTCCGGTGGAGTCCACGACACCGTTGCTGAGCGTGGACGTCGCCAACCCGGCGCACGCAGTGTCCCCCATCCTTCCCGGCCTGATGTTCGAGGACATCAACCACTCCGGCGAGGGCGGCATCTACGCCGAACTGGTACAGAACCGCACGATGATGGCCAGCGACACCTCAGCCGTCCACTGGTCCGCCGTCGGCGGGACAACCCTCGCGCTGGACACCACCACCCCCCTCAACGACGCCCTCAACCGCTCCCTCAAGGTCGCACTGCCGAGCGGTACCAGGGCCGGCAACCGGGCCGGAGTGGCCAACGACGGATTCTGGGGTATCCCCGTGCGCCCCCGAACCACCTATACCGCGCGGCTGTTCGTCAAGGCGTCACACCGGATCGGCCCTCTCAGCGTGGCCCTCGAGTCGGCGGACGGCTCGACGGTGTACGCCTCCGCACGACTGCACCACGTCGGCACCGACTTCCCGGACCGTCCCTTCGAACTCACCCTGCGCACCGGTCCGCGCACTCCGGTGGTCGGCGACGCAAGGCTGACCGTGACCACCGACGACCCGTCCGCCGCGGGCGCGACCCTCTGGCTCCAGTACGTCTCCCTCTTCCCGCCCACCTACAACAACCGCCCCAACGGCCTGCGTATCGACCTGATGGAGAAACTGGTCGCTCTGAAGCCGAAGTTCCTGCGTTTCCCCGGCGGCAACTTCCTTGAGGGCAACACCATCGCAACACGCTTCAACTGGAAGAACACCATCGGTCCGGCCTGGGAACGCCCCGGCCACATGGATGACGCCTGGGGTTACTGGTCCACGGATGGGCTCGGACTCCTCGAATACCTGCACTGGGTCGAGGACATGCACGCCCAGCCGGTCCTCGCCGTCTTCGCCGGCTACACGCTGAAAGGCGAGCACGTCACCGGCGACGCTCTCACGCCGTACGTACAGGACGCCCTCGACGAGATCGAGTATGTCACCGGCCCGGTCACCAGCACCTGGGGCGCGAAGCGCGCGGCCGACGGCCATCCGAAGCCGTTCCCGCTGGAGTTCGTGGAGATCGGCAACGAGGACTGGTTCGACTCCTCCGGGTCCTACGACGAGCGGTTCGCAGCCTTCTACGACGCGATCAAGGCGAAGTACCCGCACCTGAAGCTGATCGCCACGGCGACAGTGACAAGCCGCACACCCGACCTGATCGACGAGCACTACTACCTCGCGCCGTCCGCCGCCCAGGCCGCCACCCACAAGTACGACAACCGGGACCGTGCCTCGACCAAGGTCTTCGTCGGGGAGTGGGCCGCGCAGGAGGGGCGCCCCACGCCCGACCTCAACGCCGCGCTGGGCGACGCCGCGTGGTTGGCCGGGCTGATCCGCAACTCCGACCAGGTCCTCATGGAGTGCTACGCCCCGCTCTTCTCCCACGTCAAGAACAACGTCTGGGCGACCAACCTGATCGCCTACGACAACCTCACCAGCTATGTGTCACCCAGCTACTGGGCGCAGCAAATGCTGACGAGCAGGCTGGGCAGAACGGTACTGCCGGCCAACACACGTGCGTTGCCCGTCATCGCCACGGTCGCCACCCGCGCGGGAAACCGTCTCTACCTGGCGGTCGTCAACTCCGGAACGGAGAAGGTGAACCTACCGGTCGAACTGAAGGGCCTGCCGAAGGGCGTGAAGAAGAACGCCACCGTCACGGTCCTGACCGGCCCTTCGCGCACCGCCACCAACACACTGACCGAACCCACCACACTGATCCCCAGAACCAGCACCGTCATCGGCGCGGCAGCGGCCTTCACCAGCACCCTGCCGCCGCTCTCCGTCACGGTCCTGGAACTCGTCCTGACCTGACATCCGCCCACCCGCCCCGCGACCCGCCCTGCCCGTCCGCCCATCCCGGGCGGGCACGGCGAGTCGGGCCGTAGGACGAGTTCCGGGCCTCACTGCCGACGAGGCGCTCACGGAACTCTTCCCGTTGGTCAAGAAGGTAACGACGACGCGCCGCTACGCATTAACTCCAGGAACTGGCCGGCAAGGAGTGAGGGACGTCAACTTCACCCCGGTCCTCTGGGCCGACTTCCAGCACCGGCTCGGAACCGACCGCAAGACAGTGCACCGCGTCGTTCGCCTCATGGGCGAGATCCAGCACGATCCGTTCGACGGCATCCGCATCTCCAACCGGCGCCCGCATCCTGGCCGTCGTGGGCGACGGCAGCGCGTTCCCCACCGCTGCCCAGCTGGCCTCCTACGCCGGCCTGGCTCTCTCGGTCTTCCGCTCGGGCAGCGCCATCCGAGGCGAAAGACCACCACGCGGAGGCAACAAACCCCTTACACGGGCCCTCTTCCTGGCCTCGTTCGCCTCGCTGAGCAGCCCCGACTCCCGCGCCTACTACGACAGGAAACGCGGCTGAGGCAAACGCCGAACGCCGCCCTGATCTGCCTCACCCGCAGCAGGATCGACGTCCTGCACGCCATGCTCGAACGCCGCGCCGCCTACCAGCCGACACACGAACAGGCCGCCTAACCAAATCCGCACACCTCGACCAAACAGATAAGAGCACCCCCCGGAGCATTCCGCTCACGAGGGGGTAGTCGGGTCAGTGTCGGGCGAACTGGGCCCGTGTGGCCTGCACGACGTCAGGCCGCACCGCGATCCCGTTCACGGTCAGTCGTTCTCCGTAGATGTCGGTGAGCCTGATCGCGCCTCCGCACCCGCTGCCGTCTGGAGAAAGGAAGTAGTTGTAGTCGGTGCGGGCCAGTTGGCGCCAGCCGCCGCCGACGCGGACCTCCAGCCGAGCAAGCGGGTTGCGATGACCTATCGCCTGAATACCGCACCAGTAGGGGCTGGACCCGGTCTTGTAACGGATCGAGATCGTGCCCGACATGTCGGAGCTCAACAGGCTCCAGGTGATCGCGAGCCGACCGGTCGAGACGGGAGCCAATTTGGCGAAGGCCTGTTCGCTGAGGTCGAGTTGACCGGGTGCACAGGGCAGCGGGCATTCGTTGGTGATCCGGACCGTGACAGAGGCGCCGTTCGCCGCGTGAACGCGGATGTAAGCTCCGCACGCCCTGGACGTCTCGTAGTCGGTGGTGTTCATCGCCGCGATCATCATGTCGCTGCTCGGACCGTACGAGCAGGCGCCGTCCCCGACCCCGGCCTTGTAAACCGTGGCCACTCCCGGGTAGCCGACCTGGGGCCGGATCCGCCCGGCCAGCGAGGTCGTGACCGGAGCCTTCCGCGGGGAGACCGATGACGGCGCAGCCGGCCTGGACGGGGAAGCCTTCGGAGTCGTCGAACCGGCCGACGGTGTCACGGAGGTCGTTGAGGTCGCGGACGGGGACGCCGAGGACGGCTTGCGCCCTGGCGAGGCCGACGCGAAGGTCCCCTGGGAGTTGGCGACGGCCGTGGCCACGGCCGGTCCTGCGTCCTCCTTGCGGTCTGGTTGCATTGTCATGACCAGGCAGACGAGAAGTCCTGTGACGATCAGTCCCGTGGTGGTGCCCACCATCAGTCGGCGTCTGCGCCTGCGCTCCCGCGCCGCCTGACGTGTTGTCTCCTGCATGTCCATCCGTTCGAAAGAGCGAGCCACTGTTGCACTGCTCAGTGGCCACAGGCGGCGCAAAGGTTGCCGTCGACTTTTCGGCCGCCGGGTACCGACACATGAGCAGCCCGTCAGAAGTGCCAGGCACGGTCTTTGTGGTTCCCGTGCTCCCTCTCTTGGATCCTCAGATGGGAGCGCTGCCTGCTGTGGGCGCGGGTCGCTGTCTCTGCGGCTTGACACTGTCAGGTAAGGCGGGGTGAGCGGGCAGCCTGGTGGGACTCGGCCGTGACGAGCGGCCCATGGCTCCGGAAGAGGATCCGCTCCCCGTCGACGCGCTCCAGGTGGCCGGTCGGCCGCTCGCATCCCGCGCGGTCACCGCCAAGGACTCTTCCGCACGCATCAGCTGAATTCCAACGCCGGGGCCCGTGCGATGGGGTAGGGAAACCGGCGCCGGCCACGGAGATGTCTGAGCGAGCAACTCCGCAGCCTCGGGCCGCACTTGCTTCACGGTAGAGCTGCCCCATCGGAATACCACACCCCGGGAGAACGCCACTTCCGGGACCGCACTCACCGCGACGGAGAACCGCAGCAGCTACTCGTCGAGCGCGGCGATGAACATCCGGGAGCCGGGTGGAGCGATCTGCCGGTAGTCGCGGCCCGTAGCCCGTCCCTCCTCGGAGCCGAGCGCGGCTTCCAGGGACTCCATGTCCGTGAAATACAGCTCCGCGACTCGGTGGAACGTCTGCCCACCGCCGTCGGCGGCTCCGGCGACGCGTGCGGACTCCCATCGCTGGAGGCCTGGAACCGCCTCCACGAGGGGTGCGTGGACTCCCAGGTAATGTTCGTCGAAGGCGTCGCCGTCGACGGGCCGCGTGTACAGCACCATCAGCTTCACGGTCATGCGCTGTCTCCTGCGGACGTGAGGTTCCTCGTGGGGAGGTCGGCGAGCGCATCGCGTTCGAGCACGGCGGATGCCGCGACGAGTCCGCCCGTCACCGCGCCGCTGACGCCGGCCGCAGCGACGTCCTGGCCGCTGAGGAACAGGCCGGGCACCGTGGTGTGGGCGCTCAGACCCCGCTGGGCAAAGCGTTCGGGAGTGTGCGCCAGCGACATGAAGTCACCGTGGGTCCGGCCGAGGAAGTGATTGAAGCTGAGCGGCGTGGCCAGCTCCATGTGATCGATCTTGCCTTCCGCCTTGGGATAGAACCGCAGAACCTGGTCGAGCAGTTCCTGGCTCAGTCGTTGCTTGAGCTGCTCGTACTCCGGTCCGCGACGCATCCAGGCGCTGTCCGCGAAGGGCTCGAACAGGGACCAGGTCGTCACCCCGGCGATGTCGATCGTGCTCCGCCCGGGGTAGCGGTCGTCCCAGAGCGGATCCTTGGTCGAGGGAGCGGTCAGGAAGTACGACGGCATCGGGCGGTGCTGGGGATCCGCCTCGTAGGCGGCGAACTGGGCATCGATGCCCGGTCCCTGGTGTGCCCAGATGTTGGACGCCTGCAGGCCCAGCTGGTCGGCCGGCTCCTTGAGCCCGATGTTGAGGACGACCCAGGTGAGCGAGGGGCCTATCGCGCGGCACGCCTGAACGAGGCCGTCATCGCGTTTCGCTTCGGCGGGCAGCAGACGGGTGAGGGTGTTCAGGGCGCCGGCATCGCTGATCACTACCGGCGCGTGGAACACCCGGCCGTCGGCCATCGTGACACCACCGGACCGCCCCTCGTCGTCGAGCAGCACGGAGGCGACTTCGGCGGCGATGAGGACCTCTCCGCCCGCGTCCCGGATCACCTCACTGATGGTCTCGGCCAGTCGGCCCGATCCGCCGACCGGGTAGTTGGCGCCGTCGATGTAGTGCCGGATGAGCATGGCGTGGATGCCGAACGAGGCGCGCCCCGGGGTCAGCGAGTAGTCACCGTAGTGACCGCACAGGACGGTCTTGAGCTCCTCGTTGTCGGTGAGTTCCGAAACGATGTCCGTCGCCGTGCGGTCGGAGAAGGCGCGAAACGGTGCGCACATCACCTCGTAGAGCTCGTCGGCGGCCGGCTGCGGCAGACTGCGCTGCGCGAAGAAGTTCTTGGCCGTCCGGTTGGCCGAGAAGACCAGTTCCACGTAGCGGCTGATCGCCTCGGCGTCGTCCGGGAAGTACCGGGTCATGCGCTCCTTGAACCGCTCGGCGCCCGACGGGAACTCGTACTCGCGGTCGCCGACGACGATCCGGTTGTAGACGTCGGGCATCGGGGCCCACTGGAGGTTGCCGCCGGTGATGTGGTCGAAGATCCGGCGCAGCCCGCTGTTGGGACGGTGCACCTCGCCCATGTAGTGCAGTCCGGCGTCCCACTCGTAACCGGCCCTGCGGAAGGTCTGGGTGGCTCCGCCGGCCGTCGAATGCCGCTCCAGTACAAGAACCCGTTGTCCGGCCCGGGCGAGGAGGCCGGCGGTGGTGAGGCCGCCGATCCCGGACCCGATGACGATCGCGTCCCATGACATACCGGCATTGCTCCGGTGGTAGCTCTGTCCGACGCTCATCTGCGCCACCCTCCTTGGCTGAGTCCGCATAACCGTACTCAGCTCAAGGGTGAGTGTAAAGTGCAGGCGGTGAGGGGCCTGTAGGCAGGCTCCGACCTGGGGAGAGGCACGTGGCTGACGCATCAGAAGGATCGGGCCCGACGGGCGGTCCACCTCCGTGGAACCGTGATTCCTGGGACATCGAGCCCGACTCGATCGCCCTCGCCCTGGAGGTCCTCAACCCCCGTGCGGCCGGCAAGATCATGAAGGAAGCCTTCTACGGCACGCGGCGTTTCGAGGACTTCCAGCGTCGGTGCGAGCTGAGCCGGACCGTTCTCTCGACGCGGTTGCGTGACCTCGTGGCCATCGGCGTGCTCGAGAAAAGGCCCTACCGCGAGCCCGGTGCCCGCGAGCGGGACGAGTACCGGCTCACCGACAAAGGACTCAGCCTCGCTCCCACCCTGGTCGCTCTCAACTCCTGGGCCGAACGCTGGCTTGCCGACGCGCCCGGACCCACGGTCACGCTGGTCCATCGCGACTGCGGTGCACCGGTCCACGCGGTCATCGCCTGCGCCTCCGGTCACGAAATCGCCGCCGTCCGCGACATCGCCGCGACGCCCGGCCCCGGAGCCCGGCCGGCCCGGCCCGGCGCAGCGGATGCCCCCGGCCCGGCCGACGGACCGTGACATCCGCATCGCTTTGCTGCCTGCGGCAGTTCCGGCTACACGCTGACGATCCGCCACTGCTCCCGAGCGGCGTTGGTGTATGTGTACTGGTTGATGTTGGCCCCGTCGGCGGTGGAAGCGCCGTCCACGTTGAGTGAAAGACCGCTGAGCCGGTTGGTGAGGAAGTAGTAGCCGTCACCGGTGGGCGTCAGGGCCCAGTGCTGCTGGGGAACGTTGGCATCGGCCCAAATGCCGACGTTTCCGCCGTCGACGCGGGAGAGCCCTGCGACCTCCATGAGCTTGCCGCTGTTGACGTTGCGGACCTTGAAGTAGCCGTCGCCGGTGCTCACGAAGGTCCATTTCTGGGCCGTGTTGTCCAGCCAGGGCCACTGCTGGATGTTGGCGCCGTTGGCGGTGCCGAAGTTGTACACGGCGGCCACCTCTCCGCTGTTGCGGTTGACCAGCTTGTAGACGGTCGAGTCGCCGGGGAACGTGCTGGTGACCAGGGCGGGTCTGGCCGACCGGCCGCCTATCCTGACGCCGCCGATGTTCGCGTAGCCGCCGGTGGCGGCATCGACCTGGATGCGCACGAAACCGACGTTGCGGTTCGTCCACTCCACCAGCTTGGTCGTCTGGTTGCCGCTCCAGGTGCCGGTGGCGGCTTGCGTGAAGGTGACGCCGTCCGTGCTGGTGTAGATGGTGTACGACGTGATGTCGCCGTCGGTGGTGTCGGACCGGTTCCACTGTTTGGGCAGGTATTCCAGGGTGGAGACGTTGCTCCAGACCCCGCCCAGGTCGATCGTGATCGACTGTGGCAGCGACAGACTCCAGGTGGACCAGCAGGTCTCGAAGGATTTGTCGCTGAGACCGTCGATGGCGTTGAGCGGGCCCTCGCCGGTGTGGAAGGCGGTGGCGTAGGCATTGACCGGGTTGACCGGGTGCTCGCAGCGCAGTTGCTGGGCCGGCAGCGGGGCCCGGGAGGTGTTCGGGCTCCAGGCGGCGCCGACGCCAGCCAGGCGGCTGACGATGTTGGTGTCCAGTACGCCGTCGCGGTTGGGCGGGCAGTTGAGGATGAAGGAGGTGTACTTCGGTTCCAGGTCCGCGAGATGGGACAGGACCGACGCCTGGCTCATCGGGTCGGTGGTAGGCGTGGAAGGGTGCCAGAACCAGCCGTTGCTGATCGTCTGCCCCTGCAGGGAGGCGTAGGTGTTGCCGGCCGGCGAGGTGACACCGAGCGGCTCTTCGAAGTAGATCGCGTCGCCGAGCCAGGGCTGCGAGAGCCCGCCGTGGTCGATCATGACGATGTTCGGCTGCAGCAACTTCACGTGTTCGCGGATCCGCTGGTAGGAGACGGCCTGCTGGCCCATCTGCCAGGCGTAGCCGTCGGTGATGAACAGGTCGATGGTGCCGTAGTTCGTCAGCAGCTCGGTGATCTGGTTGAGGATGAAGGTGATGTCCCCCGGCTGGATCTCCTCGGTGGCGGCGACCCCGTGCCGTGTGTCGTAGGCCTGCACGTTGTAGGTGCGGTCCCAGATGGAAAAGTACAGGCCGACCCTGAGGCCCTGAGCGCGGAACGCGGTGACGTAGGCCTGCACGATGTCGTGCTTGTAGGAGCTGTTGGCGACGTTCTGCGTGCCGTAGGCGCTCGGCCACAGGGCAAAACCGTCGTGGTGCTTGGTCGTCAGGACCCCGTAGCTCATCTTCGCGGCGGCGGCCGCAGCCGCCCACTGCGCGCAGTCGACGGCGGTGGGAGCGAACAGCGCGGGACTCTGGTTCGGCGCGGCCCACTCCTCGTTGGTGAACGTGCCCAGGTTGAAGTGGTTGAACATCCCGAACCGCAGGTCGGCCAGATGGGCCAGATTGGTCTGCAGGTCAGCGGCGGAGGCCTCGGCCAGAAGGCCGGAGAAGGCGGGAAGAACGGGCAGGGCGGTCGCTGCTGCCGCAGCACCCGCCGCAGTCAGAAGCGTACGGCGGGACAGTCTTCCTGACGACATGATCTCACTCCTGGTTGGTGCGCTCTATCCCTGACTGGGCTGTAGACGGCGAGAGACGACCGGATGCGCATCGCCCCGTTCTCGCACCTGCAGGCAGTCGGCGAACTCCCAGGTGCTGCGCACGTCAGGTCGAGGGCGGGCGGGGAGGCGGGTCGAACAGCGCCCCAGGCCGGGGGCTCCGGATGTTAACGACGAACGTCGGCCATGCATCCCACGGATGTCAACACCTGTACAGGGATGAAAGACAGGAAACCTAACCCGTTTGCCATAGATTGCACCTTATTAGATGCGCCAGTTGAGCTCAGACATGGCATGTCTGAGCCCCAGCGATCGAGTCAAGGGCTGTCACGGTGCAGCGACTGCGAGGGCAGACATGGGATGGATCACGAGGTAAAAGTCCGCCCCTACAGCCGTTCTCTATGCGCTGCCTGGTTTTTTGTACGAATGGTCGCAGACACCTGGACGCGGAGAAGGGTTCACACCTATAAACATCCCATGTCTATTGGCGACGTCATCCGCCGTTCGCATCTCCGAAACATCGCCCCCGTCCAGTCGTTCCGCGTGAGGAAAGAAGCCATGAGACCCAGAACCGCACTCTGCGCCGTCGTCTCGGCCACGTCCGCCCTGCTGCTGATCAGCGCCTGCAGCGGCGGTTCCGCCTCCACGTCTGCCGGCGGCGCCCCGTTGGTGGGGGTCGACTACCCGCGCTCGGACACCGACTTCTGGAACTCGTACATCAAGTACACGCCGGAGTACGCCAAGGAGTTCGACGTCTCCCTCAAGACCACCAACTCGCAGAACGACGTCGCCAAACTGACCGCAAACGCGCAGACGTTCATCAGCCAGGGCGTCAAGGGCGTGGCGATGGCCCCGCAGGACACCGCCGCCATCGCGCCGACGCTGGCGCAGCTGGCGGCGAAGAAGATCCCGGTCGTCACCGTCGACACCCGCCCGGACAGCGGCAAGGTCTTCATGGTGGTCCGCGCCGACAACCGGGCTTACGGCGAGAAGGCGTGCCAGTACCTGGGCACCAAGCTCGGCGGCAAGGGCAAGGTCGTCATGCTGGAGGGCGGCCTGGACTCCATCAACGGCCGCGACCGCACCGAGGCGTTCAACGACTGCGTGAAGAAGAACTACCCCGGCATCAAGGTGTTCGGCGAGGCCACCAACTGGGACGGCGCCGTCGCCGCGCAGAAGCTCCAGACGGACCTGACCGCGAACCCGGACATCAAGGGCGTCTACATGCAGTCCAGTTTCGCCCTGGCCGGCACCCTCCAGGTCCTCAAGCAGAAGGGCCTGCTGGTCGAGCCGTCGGACAAGAAGCACGTGTTCGTCGTGTCCAACGACGGCATCCCCGAGGAACTGAAGTCCATAGGCGAGGGAAAGATCGACGCCACCGTCTCCCAGCCCGCCGACCTGTACGCCAAGTACGCCCTGTACTACGTCAAGGCCGCGATCGACGGAAAGACGTTCAAGCCCGGCAAGACCGACCACGACAGCACCATCGTCCAGGTCCGCGACGGCCTCCTGGAGGACCAGCTCGCCGCCCCGCTGGTCACCGCCGACGGCGGCATCTACGGGGGCGTGCCCAGCCTCAAGAGCGACGACAAGTCCCTGTGGGGCAACAACCTCAGCTGATGGTTCGTCAGAAGAGCAACGGTCCACGAGCACAAGGCGGTTGAGATGAGCGACGGGGAGCGAGCAGTCACCCCCGCGCCCGCCCCGGCGGACGACGGACGGGCCCCGGCGGACCCGCCCGTCGTCGAGGCGACGGGCATAACCAAACGATTCGGTCCGACAGTCGCCCTGGACGGCGCCCGAATCACCATCAGACCCGGCGAGACCCACGCGCTCGTCGGCCGCAACGGAGCCGGCAAGTCGACCCTGGTCTCCGTCCTCACCGGCCTCCAGGCCCCCGACGAGGGAACCGTCTCCTTCGGCGGCACCCCGGCGCCGCGGCTCACCGACCGCGACGCCTGGCGGCAGCGGGTCGCCTGCGTCTACCAGAAGTCGACGATCATCCCGACGCTGACCGTCGCGGAGAACCTCTTCCTCAACCGGCACCACCACGGACGCAGCCGGCTGATCAGCTGGCAGGGCGTGCGCCGCCGCGCACAGGAGACCTTGTCGACGTGGTCGGTGGACGTGGATCCGCAGACCCCGGCCGGTGAACTGGACGTGGAGCAGCGGCAGTTCGTCGAGATCGCCCGCGCGCTGTCCTTCGGCGCCCGGTTCATCATCCTCGACGAACCCACCGCACAGCTCGACGCGGCCGCCATCAACCGGCTTTTCGGCAGGATCCGCGACCTGCAACGCCAGGGTGTGACCTTCCTGTTCATCAGTCACCACATCCAGGAGATCTACGAGATCTGCGACATGGTGACGGTGTTCCGCGACGCCCGGCACATCCTGACCGCGCCGGTGACCGAACTCCCCCGCACCGAACTCGTCGCCGCCATGACCGGCGAGGCGGCAACCGCCCGGCAGGGGGAACGGGCGAGCACTGTGGACACCGCTGCCACGGTCGCGCTGAACGTCCGGGGGCTGAGCGGCGGAACCTACGGCGAGGTCACCTTCCAGGTGGGGGCGGGCGAGATCGTGGGACTCGCCGGGGCCACGGTGAGCGGTCGTACGGAGGTCGCCGAGACCGTCGTAGGGCTTAGGTCCGCCGACGGCGGCGCGGTGGAGATAGCAGGGCGGCGGCCCCGGCCGGGCAGCGTGCCCGCGGCGCTGGCCGCCGGTGCCGGGTTCGTGCCGCAGGACCGGCACCACCAGGGCTTCGTGCCCGACATGTCGATCGCGGACAACGCCACCCTCTCCGTGCCCCACCGGATCGGCAGGAACGGGTTCCTCAGCAGCCGCACCCGGGACCGGCTCGCCGAGAACATGATCGAGAACCTGGCGATCAAGACCCCTACAGCGGACCTGCCGGTCTCCGCGCTGTCCGGAGGCAACCAGCAGAAGGTCGTCATGGCCCGCGCCCTGGCCGATGACCCCCGGCTGCTGGTGCTGATCAACCCGACCGCGGGCGTGGACGTGCGCTCCAAGGAGTTCCTCCTCGGCAAGGTCGAGGAGACCGCGCAGACCGGCACCGGAGTGCTCATCGCCTCCGACGAGCTCGACGACCTGCGCATGTGCGACCGGGTCCTGGTGATGTTCCAGGGCCGGGTGACGACAGAGATCGCCCGCGGCTGGCACGACCACGACCTCGTGGCCGCGATGGAAGGAGTGGACCTCAATGCCTGAATCCGTTCTCGCGGACAAGCCCGCCTCAGAGGCCGCGCAGCCGGGAACCAAGCCGACCGCGCTGTTCGGCGGCCGGGTGCCGCTGGCCAGGCTGCGTGACCTCGCGCTGGTACCGGCCATCGTGGTGATCGCGGTCGTCGGCCAGATCGTCAGCCCGGTCTTCCTCCAGGCCGACAACCTCATCAACGTGCTGCAGACCATGTCCGAGATCGCGCTGCTGGTCCTCGCCCAGACGATGATCCTGATCGTCAAGAAGATGGACCTCTCGCTGGAGTCCACCATGGGCCTGGCGCCCGGGGTGGCCGCCTGGCTGGTGGTGCCGACCGGTGCGGGACACGGCCTCGGCCTGCTGTCCGGCGCCTGGGCGATTCCCGTCACGCTCGCCGTGGGCGCACTCGTCGGCGTGATCAACGCTGTCCTGATCATCCGCTTCGGCCTCAACGGCTTCATCGTCACCCTGGGCATGCTGATCGTCCTGCGCGGGGTTCTCACGGGCATCTCCGGCGGCCAGACCTTCTTCCAGCTGCCGGAGTCGATGCTCTACCTGGGCACCGCCGAGTGGTTCGGGATACCCGCCTCCATCTGGCTCTGCCTGGCACTGTTCGCGGTGGCCATCGTGGTCCTCGGCTGGACCAGCTTCGGCCGCTCCCTGTACGCCATCGGCGGCAACGTCGACGCCGCGAAGGCGGCCGGCATCCGTACCGACCGGGTGCTGTGGATCGTCATCGTCACCGGCAGCGTGCTCGCCGCCCTCGCCGGACTCCTGCTCTCCGGACGGCTCGCCTCCGTCGCCTCCGCACAGGGCAACGGCTACATCTTCACCGTCATGGCCGCCGCCGTCATCGGCGGGATCAGCCTGAACGGCGGCAAGGGCACCATGTTCGGGGCCTTCAGCGGCATCCTGCTGCTTTTCATGATCCAGAACGTGCTCACCCTGGGCGGCGTGCCCGCGCAGTGGATCGGCGCCCTCAACGGCCTGATCATCCTGGTCGCGCTGATGATCTCGCGCATCACGGGCGGCAAGATCCAGGACTGAGCCGGCGGCCGCCGCCGGATCCACCGTGATCGTGCGGCCCCGACCTCCGCCGCCGTCGTTGCCCCCTCTCGTCGCAGGGTCCACGCCCCTGCCCCCTAGGAGTTGCCATGTCCTCCACCGAGTCCGTCGTATCGGCATCTGCCCGCATCATCGCCCTGGACGTCCTCGACGTGCGCTTCCCGACGTCCGAGCACCTGGACGGCTCGGACGCGATGAACCCCGAACCCGACTACTCCGCCGCCTACGTCGTCCTGCGCACCGACGCCACCGACGGCTTGGAGGGCCACGCCCTGGCCTTCACCACCGGCCGCGGCAACGACGTCCAGGCCGCCGCCATCGCAGCCCTCGCCCCGCACGTCGTCGGCCTCTTGGTCGAAGAGGTCTGCGCCGACCTCGGCGCGTTCTCCCGCTCCCTGGTCCATGATCCCCAACTGCGCTGGCTCGGCCCGGAGAAGGGCGCCATCCACATGGCGACCGGCGCGGTCGTCAACGCCGCCTGGGACCTCGCCGCCAAGCGCGCCGGCAAGCCCGTCTGGCGCTTCCTCGGCGAGATGCCGTCCGAGGAACTGGTCGCCCAGGTCGACTTCCGCTGGCTCAGCGACGCCCTCACCCCCGAAGAGGCCCTGGAGATCCTCCGGCGTGCCGAACCCGGCCGCGAGGCGCGCATCGCCCGCCTCCTGGAGCACGGCTACCCCGCCTACACCACCACCCCCGGCTGGCTCGGCTACTCCGACGAGAAGCTGGTCCGCCTCGCCCGCGAGGCCGTCGCGGACGGCTTCACCCAGATCAAGCTGAAGGTCGGCGCGTCCCTGGAGGACGACGTACGGCGGATGCGCGCGGCCCGTAAGGCGGTCGGGGACGGCATCCGCATCGCTGTCGACGCCAACCAGAGATGGGACGTACAGCCCGCGATCGACTGGATGCGCGAACTGGCCCCCTACGACCCGTACTGGATCGAGGAGCCCACCTCCCCCGACGACATCCTCGGCCACGCGGCCATCCGCAAGGCCCTCAGCCCCATCAAGGTCGCCACCGGCGAACACATCGCCAACCGAGTCGTCTTCAAGCAGCTCCTCCAGGCCGGCGCGGTGGACATCGTGCAGATCGACTCCGCCCGGGTCGGCGGCGTCAACGAGAACATCGCCATCCTGCTGCTCGCCGCGAAGTTCGGCGTGCCGGTCTGCCCGCACGCCGGCGGGGTCGGCCTGTGCGAGATGGTTCAGCACCTGTCGATGTTCGACTACATCGCCGTCTCCGGCACGCTCGAGGATCGCGTCATCGAGTACGTCGACCACCTGCACGAACACTTCGTCGACCCCGTGCGCATCATCGAAGGCCACTACCTCGCCCCCGCCCTGCCCGGGCTGAGCGCGGAAATGCACCCCGAGTCCCTCAAGGAGTACACGTATCCCGACGGGCCGGTCTGGTCCTCCCGTGTCTGACAGCCGACGCCTGGTGGACGCCCACCATCACCTGTGGGACCTGGACCGCCGACGGCAGCCCTGGCTCGACGAGCCCGGCCACGAGCCCATCCGCCGCACGTTCGGCACGGCCGACCTGCGCTCGGCGGCGACCCGGCCGATCGCCGGACGGAAGCCGGCGAGCACGGTGGTCGTCCAGTGCACGGCCTCCCTGTCCGAGACACGGGAACTGCTCGCCCTGGCCGGCGCCGACCCGCTGATCGGCGCGGTCGTCGGCTGGGTGGACCTCGCCTCCCCAGCCGTCGCGGACACGCTCGACAGCCTGCTCGCCGGGCCCGGTGGCCCCTATCTCCGCGCCCTGCGCCACCTCGTACAGAGCGAGTCGGACCCGGCGTGGCTGCAACGGCCTGCCGTGGAAAGGGGGTTGCGGGCTTTGGGCGAGCGCGGACTGGCGTACGACGTCCTGATCCGCAGCCCGCAGTTCGACCAGGCGATCCACTTGGCGGAACGCTTCCCCGCGCTGCCGATCGTCCTCGACCACGCGGGCAAGCCACCCATCGCCCGGGGCGAACTGGGCAACTGGGACAGGCAGTTGCGGACTCTGGCCGCGCACCCTCAGGTGCGCTGCAAGGTCTCGGGTCTGGTCACGGAGGCCGACCGGCAGAACTGGACGACCGAGGACATCCGCCCAGTGTGGGACGTGCTGCTGTCCGCCTTCGGACCCGACCGGCTGATGTTCGGTTCCGACTGGCCGGTCTGTGTCCTCGCGGGCGGCTGGAACCAGTGGGCCGCCACCGTCGAGGACCTGCTCGTCGACTGCTCCACCACCGAGACCTCGGCGATCCTCGCCGACACCGCGACCGCCTTCTACCGCCTGAACCGCACTGCACCGCGAACCTCTGGAAGGAAGGAGGGGACACCGTGCTCCTGACCCGTCTGCTGCACCCGGGGATCCTCGAAGCGCTGGCCGGCGCCGGCCACGGCGCCCGGGTCCTGCTCGCCGACGGCCACTACCCGGCGAGCACCGCGACCGGGGAACGCGCCCGCATCATCCACCTCAACCTGGCGCCCGGCCTGCTGGACGTCACCACCGTGCTCGACGTCCTGCTGAGCGCTCTGCCGGTCGAGTCGGCCCAGGTGATGGTGCCACCCGGGCGCGAACCGGAACCGCCCGCCATTGCGCAGTACCGCGCCCGGCTGGCGCCCGTCCCGGTCGACACACTCGGCCGCTTCGAGTTCTACAACACCGCCCGCTCCCCCGACCTGGCGCTGGCGATCGTCACCGCCGACACCCGTACCTACGCCAACCTGCTGCTGACCATCGGTGTCCGCGCTGAAGGGACCCTGACGCCACGATGACACTCGCCGTCCGTTACCTATCCGCCCGCACCCTGGACACCGCCCTCGCCGAGCCCTCCGCCCCTGGTCCCGGCGAGGTGGAGCTCGCGCCCGCCTATGTCGGCATCTGCGGCACCGACCTGCACATCTTCCACGGCGACATGGACGCCCGGGTGTCCACACCCGCCGTCCTGGGGCACGAGATGTCCGGCCGGATCGTCCGCGTCGGCCCCGGCGTGGACGGCTGGGCGCCCGGGGACGCGGTCACTGTGATGCCGCTGCGCTGGGACGACACCTGCCCGGCCTGCCTCAAAGGCCATCAGCACATCTGCCAGCACCTCGACTTCATCGGCATCGACTCCCCCGGCGCGATGCAGCAGCGCTGGACCGTGCCCACCTCGACGCTCATCCGGCTGCCCGACACCCTTCCCCTGGACCGGGCCGCGCTGGTCGAGCCCACGGCGGTCGCCGTGCACGACGTCGGCCGCGCACAGGTCGCCGAGGGCGAGAAGGTCGTCGTGGTCGGCGGCGGACCCGTCGGCATCCTCATCGCGCTGGTCGCCCGGGCCGCCGGAGCCGACGTACGCATCGCCGAACTGAGCGCCTACCGGCGCGCGCTCGCCGAGGAGTCGGGGCTGACTGCCTGGGATCCGACCATCGACAACGTGGCTGAACTGGTCCGCGAGTGGACCGCGGATGCGGGCGCGGACGTCGCCTTCGAGGTGTCCGGCGCCGCCGCCGGCGTCGACACGGCGGTCGATGTGCTGGGCGTACGCGGCCGGCTGTGCCTGGTGGCCATCCACCCCAGCCCCCGCGAGGTCAGCCTCCACCGCTTCTTCTGGCGCGAACTCGCCCTCGTCGGCGCGCGGTTGTACGACCGTTCCGACTTCGAGAAGGCAGTGGCCCTCGTCGCCGACGGCACGATTCCGGCCGAGCGGCTCATCAGCAAGACCGTCCCGCTCACCGAAGCGCCCGCCGCTTTCCAGGCGCTGGAGGCAGGCGGCGACGTGATGAAGATCCTCGTGGACTGCAGCACTGAGAACGCCCAGGGAGCCGCCGTATGAACGCCTTCGACCTCACCGGGAAACTCGCCGTCGTCACCGGCGCCCGGCGCGGCATCGGCCGGGCCATGGCCCGCGCCCTCGCCGAGGCCGGCGCGGACATCATCGGCGTAAGCGCCAACCTGGAGGAATCCGGCAGCGCGGTGGAGAAGGACGTGCGTGCCGCGGGGCGTACCTTCGAGGCGATCCGCACCGACTTCGCCGACCCCGGAGCCGTACGGTCTCTGGGCGCCGACCTCGCGGGACGCGAGCGGCCAGTCGATATCCTCGTCAACAATGCGGGCACCATCCGCCGCGCCCCCGCCGCCGAACACACCGACGCGGACTGGGAGCTGGTCCTCCAGGTCAACCTCAACGCACAGTTCGCGCTGACCCGCGCGGTGGGCGCGGCGATGATGGCCCGCGGCCGCGGGAAGGTCATCTTCACGGCCTCGCTCCTCAGCTTCCAGGGCGGCATCAACGTCCCCGGCTACACGGCCGCCAAACACGGCATCACCGGACTGACCAAGGCACTGGCCAATGAATGGGCCCCCCACGGCGTCAACGTCAACGCCATCGCCCCCGGCTACATCGCCACCGACAACACGCACGCACTGCAGGTCGATCCGATACGCAGCCGCGCGATCCTCAACCGCATCCCGGCCGGCCGCTGGGGCACCGCCGCCGACCTCACCGGCGCCACCGTTTTCCTCGCCTCCGACGCTGCTGCCTATGTCCACGGCATCGTCCTGCCCGTCGACGGCGGATGGCTGGGCCGATGAGCACCGATCTGGCGTCCGTGCTGGGTGCTCGGATTCTGCCGGTTCTGACCGTGCCCTGCGCCAGGATGGCAGACCCGCTTGCGCAAGCACTCGTGCAGGGCGGTGCGCGGTGTGCCGAGGTCACCTTCCGTACTCCGGAGGCGGAGCAGGTGCTCAAAACCATGGCGGCGCACGGCGGACTGACCGTCGGCGCGGGCACGGTACTCACACCGCAGCAGGCCGAACGGGCCGTGGCCGCCGGGGCCCGCTTCGTCGTGTCGCCCGGGTTCGACGCCGAAGTGGTCGCCACATGCCGGACGTTGGGCGTGCCGGTCCTCCCTGGCATCGCCACCGCCACCGAACTGCTGCGGGCCCTGCGAGCCGGAATCGACACCGTCAAGCTGTTCCCGGCCGCGGTGCTGGGCGGCGTACCGCTGCTCAGTTCCCTGGCAGCGCCGTTCCCCCAAGTGCGTTTCGTACCCACGGGCGGAATCGGCCTCTCCCAGGTGTCCGCCTACCTCGCGCACCCTGCCGTCCTGGCCGTCGGCGGCAGTTGGATGGCGACCGCCGGGCACCTGGAACGGGGCGACTACGAGGGAATCCGACGGCTGACCGCCGAGGCCACGGAGAGGAGCACGCCGTGATCGATGTGGTGGCGCTCGGCGAGGTGATGCTCCGCCTGGACCCGGGCGAGGGACGGATCAGCACCGCCCGCACCTTCCAGGCCTGGGAGGGTGGCGGCGAGTACAACGTCGCACGCGGTCTGCGCCGCTGCTTCGGGTGGCGTGCGGCCGTGGTGACCGCCCTGGCGGACAACGCGGTGGGCCGACTGGTGGAGGACCTGATTCTGCAGGGGGGAGTCGACACCTCGCTGATCCGCTGGGTGCCAGGCGACGGTATCGGCCGCACGGCCCGCAACGGCCTGAACTTCGTCGAACGCGGCTACGGCATCCGCAGCGCACTCGGCGTCAGCGATCGCGCGCACACGGCCGTATCCCAGTTGAAGAAGGGTGACGTGGACTGGGATGCAGTCTTCGCTGCCGGAGTGCGCTGGCTCCACACCGGCGGCATCTTCGCCGGCCTTTCGGACACCACCCTGGACGTCGCGGAGGAGGCCATGACGACGGCCCGCCGCCACGGCGTCACCGTCTCCTACGACCCCAACTACCGCCCCAGCCTCTGGGCCGGCCGGGGCGGCGCCGACGCCGCTCGCGAGGTCGACCTGCGGCTCGCCCGGCAGGCCGACGTGGTGGTGGGTGCCCTGGGCCTGGCCGGAACGTATCCGGGAGAGGCACACATCGGGGGCGACGAAGTGGCGGACGCCCTCACCGAGGTGGCGGGCCTGCTGCCCGAGGCGAGGGTGCTGGCGACGACCCTGCGCGAGGTGCCCACGGCCGGGGTCAACGACTGGGCGTCGGCCGCCTGGTCACCCCAGACCGGCTTCGTCGACGGCCCTCGGATGCCCGGCCTGCACGTCCTGGACCGCATCGGCTCCGGCGACGGTTTCGCCGCCGGCCTCATCCACGGCCTGCTGGCCGGGGAGGAGCGGTCGGGTCAGATAACGACGACCTGCCTCAAGCGGGCCCTCGCCTACGGCACCGCGCACGGCGCGCTCATCATGACCACCCCCGGAGACGTCTCCATGGCCTCCCTCGCCGAGGTCGAAGCCCTCCTGGCCGACGGCTCGGCCGCCGTCAGACGCTGACCTGCCGCCGAGCGGCCCGCGCCACCCGCACCCCCAAGTCGCAAGGAGCACAGTTGAGACACCGGACCGCCGGACGCCGACAGATAAGGAACACCGCTGTCGAACTCACCGGCCTCGGCTTCGGGGCCTCCGTCCTGGGCAACCTGTACCGGGTCACCCCGGCCGAGGACGCGAGCGCCGCGGTCGAAGCCGCCTGGGAAGCCGGCATCCGCTACTTCGACACGGCGCCGCACTACGGCCTGGGCCTGTCCGAGCTGCGCCTGGGCACCGCCCTGCGGCAGCGGCCCCGTACCGAATACGTAGTCTCCTCCAAAGTGGGCCGGCTACTGGTCCCCAACGAGCATCCGCGGGGCGTCGACAGCGAGGGCTTCGTCGTACGGGACGATCTGCGCCGCCAGTGGGACTTCAGCCGGGAGGGGGTGCTGCGTTCCATCGAGGCCACGTTGGACAGGATGGGCCTCGACCGCCTGGACGTCGTCTACCTGCACGACCCGGACGACCACTGGGAGCAGGCCGCCGACGAGGCCATGCCCGCTCTGGCGGAACTGCGCGACCAAGGAGTGATCGGCGCGATCGGCGCCGGCATGAACCAGTCGGCCATGCTCGCCCGCTTCCTGCGCGAGACCGACGCCGACGTGGTGATGCTCGCCGGGCGCTACACGCTGCTCGACCAGTCGGCGCTGGACGACGTCCTGCCCGCCGCCGAGGAACTCGGCAAGAGCGTGGTGGCCGTCGGTGTGTTCAACTCGGGGCTGCTCTCCCGCGACCGGCCCAACGAGGGCATGAAGTACGACTATCAGGATGCTCCGCCGCCTCTGGTCGCCCGCGCGCGGGCGATCGCCGACGTCTGCGCGGCACATGGGACGAACCTGCCCAGGGCTGCGATCGCCTTCCCGCACACTCATCCCACTATCATCAACGTCACCCTCGGTATGAGGACTTCGGAACAGGTCAGGCAGAACGTGGAACTCCACCAGCAACACATTCCCGACGGCCTCTGGGACGATCTCCGTACCCAAGGGCTGATCAGGCCGGACGTACCCGGCGCGGGCGCCGGGGCGAGGAGTTCGACGTGTCTCTGACGGACAAGGCCATCAATCAGATCCGTGAGCTTGTCCGCACGGGTGCGCTGCCTCCGGGATCGAAACTCCCCCCAGAAGCAGACCTGGCGGCCCAACTGGGTCTGTCCCGCAACCTCGCGCGTGAGGCGGTCAAGGCACTGGCCGTGGCCCGCGTCCTGGAGGTCCGCCGGGGCGACGGCACCTACGTCACCAGCCTGCAGCCCAGCCTGCTCCTGGAAGGGCTCGGCGGCGCGGTGGAGCTCCTGCAGAGCGACTCGGCCGCCCTGCAGGACCTCATGGAGGTACGTCGGCTCCTCGAACCCGTCGCCACCGCGCTGGCCGCCACCAGGATCTCCGACGACCAGCTGGCCGAAGTCAAATGCCACCTGGACGCCATGCGTGAAGCCCGCGACAACGTCGAACTGCTCAACTCGCACGACGCCGCATTCCACCGCGCCGTAGTCGCCGCGACCGGCAACGAGACCCTGCTCACCCTCCTGGAGAGCGTCTCCGGTCGCACGCTGCGCGCGCGGATCTGGCGCGGTCTGGTCGACGACCAGGCCGCCGGCCGCACCCTCGCCGAGCACAAGGCGATCTACGCGGCCCTCGCCACCCGCGACTGCGCCCTCAGCCAGGCCGCCGCGCTCCTGCACGTGAGCAACACCGAACAGGCTCTGAAGGAGCACCTCCGCTCAAACCAGCCACTCCCCTTCCCACCACCGACGCAGAACTGACGAGCGGCGTCACACGCACGCCCCGACGTGCCTGCAGAGGTGGCGGCGGCGTGCCTGGCTCCGGCTGCATCGTGAACCGGCCGATGTAGCGGCCTCCGACCGAGGCGCGCAGTTCGATCTCCTCACCGGGCCAGCCGTCCTTGTCCAGGTCCCAGTGGGCCCGGGCGACGGTCAGCATGCCGTCCTGTTCCAGACGGGGGTGCCTGCCCAGCAGTGTCCCGTGTTCGAAGCGGCAGCCACGCAGTCCCAGGATCTCGACGAGTTGCAGCCGTACCTGGTCCACGACGGCATACGGCGAGGCTCCGGCCTGGACCATGTTCGCCGTCTCGTGGATCCGCGCCAGATGAGCCGCGTCGGTGATGGTGACCAGCTTCAGGGTGCGGGCGTGGGCGGCCAGTTGGGAGACGGTCACGCCCACCGCCAGCAGCAGGAGCGTGGTGATGATGTCGTCGCTGTCGGCGATGGTGAACCGCTGGTAGGGACGGGTGAGGAAGAAGTCGAACCACGCGGCCGCCGACAGCGCGGTCACCACCCCGGCCGTCCGGCTGCCCAGCGCGGCGACCGCGACGACGACCACCACGAGGATCAGCGCCAGGTTCGCGGACGTCATGTGGGAGCGGACCGGAGCCAGAGCGAGGGCGACGACTAACGGAGCCAGTAGGGCGGCTGCCAGGGCGATCCGGTCGCGTAGGGTGATCCGCATGATCCACCACCTCACGGAAGCGAGGGGCGGCCCATGCCCGAAGAGGCCGCCCATACGGGCGCGACGCGTCACTGCGCCGACGAGGCAAGAATCCCTCTGCCGCTCCTCTCCCGGCCAGCACCGCGCACGATCTTGACGTACTTCTGACGCCGCTCGCCCGAAGCCATCAGGCGACCGGGAATCCTGATGCGCCCCTAACCCCTGAACGACGGGCATTTTGAGGTGACAACGCGAGTGGCGTGCCAGGAAGAGGCCGCGCCATGCGCCATGCGCTGCGACCTCACATAGCTGCCGCCGACAGCTCCGGTGCGGGTCGACGGTCCGACCCACCCGCGCCGACGCGGGCTGACCGCCCACAGAGAGGACAGCGCCCCACGCTCGGCGTTCCCCGGCAGAGCACCACCCGGCTCACCCCTGTGACGTGCACCCTTGACTTGCTTTGCATAATGCAAAGGTATGGAAGGGGAAGCGATGAGTGCCATTCCGGCAGCAAGGGACGAGCAGCACGTGCCCAGCACCGCACCGAGGGGTCTCCCGCCAACACCGAGGATCGCGGGACTGCGTACCGCCCCTTGGGGTCTGATGGCCCTGGCCGTCGTGGTGGGCGCCGGAGCCGGAGCGGGCTCAGTGGTCTTCCGCTGGTGCATCAAGACGTTCACCCGCTTGTTCTCCGGCCATGGCGACTACGCGGCAGCCCCCGGCGCGAGCAATCCGCACGTGCCGTGGCTGGGCCCGTACTTCGTACTCCTGGCGCCGGTGGTAGGTGGTCTGCTGTACGGGCCGCTGGTGAACCGGTTCGCCAAGGAGGCACGCGGGCACGGGGTGCCCGAGGTGATGCTGGCCGTCGCCCAGCGCGGCGGACGGATCAGCCCCAAGGTCGCCGTCGTCAAGACGCTCGCCTCCGCTCTGTGCATCGGCTCGGGTGGTTCGGTGGGCCGGGAGGGGCCGATCGTGCAGATCGGCTCGGCGCTCGGCTCCACCCTGGGCCGGGTGACGAAGGTGACCGAGGGCCGGATGAAGCTGCTGGTCGCATGTGGTGCGGCGGGCGGCATCGCGGCCACCTTCAACGCACCGCTGGCCGGCGTGTTCTTCGCCATGGAGTTGATCCTGGGCACCTTCACCGCGGAGGCGTTCGGTGCCACCGTGCTGGCCAGCGTGACCGCGAGCGTCATCGGACGGGCCGCGTTCGGCAACGCCGCCTTCCTGAGCCTCCCCGACTTCCACGTCGACCACCTCGCCCAGTACGGTCTGTTCGCCGCGCTCGGCGTCGGCGCCGCCGTGGTGGGGGTGGGCTTCTCGCGGTTCCTGTATCTGATCGAGGACGTCTGCGACTGGGTCTGGCGCGGCCCTGAGTGGCTGCGCCCGGCCGTCGGCGGCCTCGCGCTCGGCCTGCTCCTGCTGGCCCTGCCGCAGATGTACGGTGTCGGCTACCCCGTGCTGCAGAAGGCGACCGAGGGCGGTTACGCAGTCGGCTTCCTGTTCATGTTGCTGGCGGGCAAGATGCTTGCGACCAGCCTCACGATCGGGATCGGCGGCTCCGGCGGGGTCTTCGCCCCCAGCCTGTTCATCGGGGCGATGCTCGGCTCGGCGTACGGCATCGGTGTCCACCACCTGCTGCCCCACTCCGCAGGCGCGGTCGGCGCGTACGCACTGGTCGGTATGGGTGCCGTGTTCGCCGGCGCGGCCCGGGCTCCGATCACTGCCGTGGTGATCCTCTTCGAGCTGACGGGCGAGTATTCGATCATCCTGCCGCTGATGCTGGCGATCGTGCTGGCCACCGCCACCAGCCGGCTGCTGTCCCACGACACGATCTACACGCTCAAGCTGCGCCGTCGCGGCATCGATCTGGAGGGCCCCGCGTCCGGCGCCCGGCTCGGTGGGCAGCGGGTCGCCGACGTCATGGAACCGCTGCCCTCGGCCCTGCCCGCGTCCATCGGGCTCGGCGACGCGGCCGACCTGTTGAGTTTCTCCGGCCATGGCGCACTGCCGGTACGGGACGCCTCGGGACGCTACCTCGGCATGGTCACCGCCCAGTCCGTCGCCGAGGCGCTGGCCGAGCAGCCGGACGGAGCGCCCACACAGGTCGGCGAATTCGCCGAACCGCCGGCCTCCGTCACGGCCGACGAGCCGTTGGCCACGGCCCTGCACCACCTGGTGTCCGCGAGCGGCACGGGCGTGCCGGTCTTGGAGGGGGAGAAGGGCGAACCGGTCGGCTGGCTCAGCCACCAGAGTGCGCTGCGCGCCCTGCACTCGACAGCCCCGGCCACCGCGTAGCCGACCGCTCGCGGCTGCCGTTTCCCCGGCCCGCCCCCAGCACTCCGGTGATTGCTTTCGGTCACGGCGTCGGGCATCCATGGCTCCCGGACCCATCAAGAACTTGGCATAGTGCAATCTTTACCTGGAGCAAGGGTTCTCTTTCCGTTGCGGGCCCGTACCTGCCGACGTACCCGCTGTCCGCTCCAGGAGGCACGATGCCCATCTCGCGCAGCACGCTCGGAACCGTCTTCGTGGGCGGAGCCCTGAGCGTCACGCTCGCCGCCCTGGCCTACCCGAGCATGCTCGGCGTCCAGAACGTGTCGACCAACCCGGCGCGCGTGATCGCCAACACCCAGTGGGGTCCGCTCACCGAGGCCGACCGCAACTTCGTGGTCTTCGTGCGCTCCGCCGGACTGTGGGAGGGGCCCTCCGGGGACCTGGCCATGAAGAAGGGGACGACCGCGGCCGTGCGCGAGGCCGGCCGACACCTGGTCATCGGGCACGCCGCCCTCGACGCCTCCTGCCGGAAGATCGCCCCCGAGCTGAACATCACCATCCCCAACCAGCCCACCCCACAGCAGCAGGGCTTCCTGGCGACGTTCCAGTCGGACACGGGCAAGCAGTTCGACACCGACTTCGCCAACACCCTGCGCATCACCCACGGCTCGATCTTCAACACCATCGCCAAGATCCGTTCCACCACCAAGAACACCCTCGTGCGCGCGCTGGCCGACCAGGCCAACGACGTGGTGCTGGACCACATCACCCAGATGGAGAAGACCGGGCTGGTCAACTTCGACCAGGTCAACTTCCAGGAGACGACCCCGCCGAAGCTGCCCGCCAGCCAGGTCACACCACCGGTGCCGCAACCGGGGGCACCCATGGTCGCCCTCACCGTGCCTCCCGGACTGCCGACCGCCGGAGTACCGACCGGCCCGGCGGACCCTGCCGCGACACCCTCACCGTCCGCCTCCCCCACCAGCGGATGACCCCACGCATGTGACGCACGCCACTCGGCAGCATGCAAACTTTACCTAGAGCAATGATCGGATGCTCCAGCCTGTCCGTACCCCCTGGCATACGAGCCGCTCACACCTGGAGGCCGCATGCCCCTCTCCCGCAACACGGCAGGAACCGTCTTCGTGATCGGCGCCCTGGGCCTGACCCTCAGCGCCCTCGCCTACCCCGCGATGCTCGGCGTGCAGAACACCTCCGGCAACCCCTCACGCATCATCGCCAACACCCGCTACGGTCCGCTCACCGAGGCCGACCGCGACTTCGTCGTCAAGGTCCGCTCCGCCGGACTGTGGGAGTACCCCCTGGGCGAACTGGCGCTGAAGAAGGGCTCCACGGAGGAGATGCGGGAAGCCGGCCGGCATCTGATCGTCGGGCATGCCGGCCTCGACGAGCTGTGCCGCAGGATCGCGCCCGAGCTGAACATCACCCTGCCCAACCAGGCCAGCCCTCAGCAGCAGCAGTTCGTGGCAACCTCGGCGGCCCAGTCAGGCACACAGTTCGACTCCACCGCCGCCAACATCATGCGCGTCACCCACGGCCAGATCTTCCCGGCCATCGCCAAGATCCGCGCCACCACCACGAACACCATGGTCCGCGCGCTCGCCGACCTCGCCAACGACACCGTCCTGGACCACATCACCGTGCTGGAGAAGACCGGCGTGGTCAACTTCGACCAGGTCAACTTCCAGCAGAGCACCCCGCCCAAACTCCCCAAGGACCAGGTCACCCCGCCCCCACCGCAGGCCGGCGCACCCCTCATCGCCCTCACCCCCCGCCCCGACCTGAACGTCAACACCACCTCGCCCACACCCAGCCCCACAGCCGCATGATCAACGATGCGTGGTGGCGCCCCGCCCGGGAGACGCCAAGGCGACGGGAGGCACGGAGAGCCGGTAGGAGCGGACGACGGCGATCACGCTCGCGGCCACGAGGGAGACGGCCCACAGGGCCAGGTCACGCAGCGCTCCCGCCATCCCGGCGCCTGCTTCCATTCCGCGCGGGGCCACGTGCCCCTGGGGGTCGTAGACGACGGTGAGTGCGTCTCCTGGACGGGTCGCCTGCCCGCACCCGCGCCAGATGCGCACCGTGAGCGGCGAACCGTCCCGGCGAGCCACCGCGCAGAGGTAACGGCCACGTCCACCAACCGCAGCCGGGCTGCTCTCGATCGACGTCACCACCACCGTCTGCACCCGTCCGCTTTCCATCAGCACGACGCCCGCGGCGGCCTGCGGCGCCTGGAGGGCGAGGCACACACCGAGCAGCGCCACGATGCCGACCAGCGCACGTCCCACCCCCACGACGGACAGGTACAGGGCGAGGGCTGCGGCACACACGAGGCCCGCCTCGCCGCCAGCCAGGGAGGACCCCCCGTCCACGCCCCGAAGAGCGTCCCAGCGATGATCGCGGCGGCACCCAGGACTCCCGCAAGGAGCCCTTCGCCGACCAGCCGGCGGGGCGGCGTCCCGACGAACTCCGCGGGCCCCCACACCGACGTACGCAGATGCGCCATGAGGTGCGACTCGGCAGGTGCCCTGAAACGGCGCCATCCGCGCATTCCCCTGCACCCCTTGTGTCGTTCCCGGTCCGTCGGCGACCGCCCATGGTGCCGCCGCGGCGGCGCGACCGCCCTGCCTCTGACCGGACACGTCCGCCCGGCGCCCGTTGCCGGAATCCGGCAGCGGAGCGCCCCGCCCACCATTTCCTTGCATTATGCAAAAAATGTCGGGCACGGAGAAAAGCCGACCACCCGAAAATGCACGGAAAAGCCGCAAACCGTCACACGTCGTGCGCCAGCGCGCCGTCCACGACCCAGCCGAGCGGGTGCGGCTCCGGGTCGTCCGCGGCGGGGGCCGGGGACTCTCCGCCCGCCTCGTTGAAGGCGTTGAGGGCTTCGACGAGTGCCAGCCGCTGCGTCGGCCGGAGCCGTGCGACGACGGCGGCGATCTCGGTACGGCGCCGGGCGGTGACGTCTTCGACCGTGCGTCGACCCTCCTCGGTGAGCTGCAACATCGTTTCGCGACGGTTGCCGGGGTTGGTCTGCCGGTCGGCCAGACCGGCGGCGATCAGCCTGTCGACCATGCGCATGGCCGTCGAGGGCGCCACCTTGAGCAGCTCGGCGAGCGCGACCAGTTTGGTGGCACCCCGGGTGGACAGCACGACCAGCATCCGGAACTGCGGCAGGGTCACCCCCTCCTCGACAGCGGCGAGCGAGCGCGCGGAGACCGCCACCAGCAGCCGGGACGCGGTCAGCACCGCCCGGGTGACCTCGTCGACATCGTCCATGGCCCCCGCTGGGGTCTCTCGCTCCGGCATGTGTCCTTTCTACCGTGCCGAAGTCGCTGCTCACTCACGTGATGGGAACAGATTTTCCTTCCCCATGACCGTGGTAGCGCAGCAGGAGCATCGCGGCGTCGTCGTGCAGCGGCCCGGCGGCGTGCCGCACCAGGTCCTCGCGCAGGGCCTCCAGAGCACGGTGCGCGTCGGGTTCCTTGAGCAGGTCCGCCCTCTCCCCGAGGGGGTAGAAGGAGCCGCCCGCGTCGCGGGCCTCGCTGACCCCGTCGGTATACAACAGCAGCTCGATCCCCTGTGCACCCAGACCCAGCGGCAGGGCGTACACGGGCGGCTGCGGGAAGTCGACGGCGCCGTCCTGGCGTACGACCATGGGAGCCGGATGACCGTAGTTGAGGAAGACGACCACACCGTCCGGGCCGATCTCCGCGAGGACCGCGGTGACGAACTTCTCGCCCTCCAACTCCCGGGCCACACTGCGCTCCAGACGTTCCCCCAGCCCGACCAGGTCGGCTTCGTCGTGCGCCGCCTCCCTGAAGGCACCGAGCACCACGGCGGCCGTCTCCACCGCGGCCAGCCCCTTGCCCTGCACATCCCCCACGATCACCCGGATCCCGTCCGGCGAGGCAACCATCTCGTACAGGTCACCGCCGATGCGTGCCTCCGCGACCGCCGAGGTGTACGACACCGCCGCCTGCAGCGGACCCGCGGTCCGCGGCACCGGCCGCAGCAGCACCCTCTGGGCCACCTCCGCGATCGACCGCACACTGGCCAGCTCCGCCTCTCTGCGGGAGCGCATCACGGCCGCCGCGATACCGGCGCCGGTCACGCCCGCCACCGACACCATCGCGGTGAAGCCCCTGCGCACCTCGAAGAGCCCGTCGTACAGCCCGAGCCCTACGCACAGGACCAGGGCCACGGAGCCGATCAGCGCCGTACGCCGCCACCCGCCGGCAAGCCCGGAGAACGCCGGCCCCAGCGAGACCAGGGGCAGAAATCCCACTCCCGGACCGGCAACGACGTCCGCAGCGGCCACCACGGCCATCGCCGCCACCGGCATCCAGGACAGCGTCGCTGAATCGGACGCCGTCCCGCCCATGCCCATATCGTCCTCCAGCGGTGCGGCAGCGCGTAAGAGCCGCCTCTTCGTTTCTGACACAGACGCACCTCCCCATCTTTAGACTATGCAAAGGTTTCTGGGGCGAAACAGCCCTCGCCCCGGCCTTTTAGCCGACAGAGGTCGCAAGCCGCCGCGTCCGACCCTCCGGAAGGCGAAGATGTCCCACAGACAGAGCACCCCGCACCGGCCCCAACTTCCCACCGGGTGGCGGCGTTTCGGCGCCCGGCTGCCGATCCTCCTCTTCCGCGGCGGGCTGGGACGGGTCTTCGGCAAGCGGCTGCTCCTGCTGCACCACACCGGCCGCGTCAGCGGACTCGACCGTTGCACTGTCCTCGAAGTGGTGGAGCACGACGCGGCCCACGTCAGCTGGATCGTGGCCGGCTTCGGTCCGATGGCGGACTGGTACCGCAACCTGCACGCTGAGCCGAAGACCGTCATCCAGGTCGGCAACCGCCACCGCGCCGTCACGGCACAATTCCTCACGCCGGACGACGGCGCCGAGATCATGGCGGGCTACGCACAACGGCACCCCCGGACCGCACAACGCCTGTGCACGTTCATGGGGTTGCCCGGCGACGGGAGTGAGGCCGGCTTCCGTGACGCCGGCCGCAGCATCCCCTTCGTGCGCCTGGATGCCGACACCGATCCCCGACTGCCCTGACCCACGGTGCGCTCATCGCCGGGCCGGGAGACCGAACACGGCCAAGCGCCCCGGGATCGGCCCGGGGCGCTGTTCCACGGCAGCCGCTTCCCATACCGCGGCGGCACCCTCTCGGGCGCCGAACAAGACCAGAGTCGCGCATGGCACGGCCGGGGCGGCAGCAGGCGCCCGCCATGTCAGAGTCTCGTAAGACGCAGGCACCCCAGGAGATTGGCGGCAACGCGGCCGGGCCGAGACCTCTACCCGAAGCGCTGGCGAACTGATTTTGCACTGTTCAAGAATCACATCGGGGGCCGAGCCGACGACCGACAAGCAGCCGGCGCCCAGGAGTGACCGGCATTTGTCAGGGGTTTGGGTGGCACACCGGCCGTCGGCGGCCCCGCCATGCAGCCGCGCAGGGCGTGGACATCGCCTTCCGCGGAACCCTCGACCGGCCCTCGGTGAGCGAGTGAGCCGCCTCCAGAGGGAGATGAGAGCCCCACCCTGCGTGCGCCGGTCAACCGGCCATGGCCGCCACGACTAGCGCAACAGCCGCACCGCACAGCAGCACCACAAGCGGCCATGCCGGCCAGCCGCGCCCGGTACGCCTGCGCCACAGCGCACACGCCGCCGCGAACACGACCGTCACACCGCTCAGCTCTCCGTCCCGCCACGCCACCCGCACAGCACCAGGGTCAGCACCCCATACAAGGAGCGCAACGAGGACACCGACGGTCAGCGCACACACCGCTTCCAGCAACCTGCTCATACGGTGCCCTTCTTCTCCGGCGTCCCCGTCAGGTCAGTGCGCGGGCGGAACGGACGCCTCGACCTCGACGGTCTCCGTCTTGTGGCCTTCTACGTCCATGCTGGTGGACCGCACCCGGGGCTCCTTCGCACGGGACAGCCGGGGCGAGTCCCCGACCCGGTCCAAGACGCGGCTCCGCCACACCCTCTCGCGCGGACCCAATTGAGATCCGGACCGCACTCGTACGGGGCCAGGGCGCCGGCCTCCTTGCGTCCTAGCCCACCTCGTACGGCTCCTCGGCAGTGCTCTCCCTGGTGCCTCCCGTGTCCGCCGCAACGGCGGTCTTGTCGCGCCTGCGTCCGGTCAGGCGGGTGGCCAAGGGCTCGGTGTAGCGGGCGGTGAGCGGGCCGACGATGACCAGGATCAGCACATACGCCGTGGCCAGGGGGCCGAGGGAGGGTTCGATGCCGGAGGTGACGGCGAGTCCGGCGATGACGATCGAGAACTCACCCCGGGCGACCAGCGTGCCGCCCGCCCGCCAGCGGCCCTTCGCCGAGATCCCCGCACGCCGGGCCGCCCAGTACCCCGTGGCGATCTTCGTGCCGGCGGTGACCACCGCCAGGGCCAGCGCGGGCAGCAGGACCGGCGGGATGCTCGCCGGGTCGGTGTGCAGGCCGAAGAAGACGAAGAACACGGCGGCGAACAGGTCCCGCAGCGGGGAGAGCAGGCTGTGCGCGCCCTCCGCCGCCTCGCCGGACAGGGCGATGCCGACCAGGAACGCGCCCACGGCCGCGGACACCTGGAGCTGCTGGGCGAGACCGGCCACCAGCAGGGTCAGGCCCAGGACGACCAGCAGCAGCTTCTCCGGGTCGTCGCTGGAGACGAAGCGGGAGATGTGGCGGCCGTAGCGGACCGCGACGAGCAGGACGAGTGCCGCGGCGCCGAGCGCGACGGCCAGGGTGAGGCTGCCGGCCGCGAGGCCCGTGCCGGCCAGCAGGGCCGTGATGATCGGCAGGTAGACGGCCATGGACAGGTCTTCCAGGACCAGGACGCTGAGGATGACCGGGGTCTCGCGGTTACCGAGGCGGCCCAGGTCGCCGAGGACCTTGGCGATGACACCCGAGGAGGAGATCCAGGTGACCCCGGCCAGCACCACCGCGGCGACCGGTCCCCAGCCGAGCAGCAGCGCCATGGCGGCACCGGGCAGAGCGTTGAGGGCGGCGTCGACGAGACCGGCGGTGTACTGGCTCTTGAGGTTGGAGACGAGATCGCTGGCCGAGTACTCCAGGCCGAGCATCAACAGCAGCAGGATGACGCCGATCTCGGCGCCGATGGCGACGAACTCCTCGCTCGTGCCCAGCGGCAGCAGCCCGCCCTCCCCGAAGGCCAGCCCGGCCAGCAGATAGAGCGGTATCGGGGAGGACTGGAAGCGTGCGGCGAACCGGCCCAGCAGTCCCAGGGCCAGGATGATCGCGCCGAACTCGATCAGGAACCTCGCGGACGAATGCACCGGTTCACTCCCGCCCGAGTATCGCCGCGGCCGACTCGACGCCCTCGCGCGTGCCGATCACGATCAGGGTGTCCCCGCCGGCCAGCCGGAAGTCCGGCGTGGGAGACGGGACGGCCTCGGCCCGGCGCAGTACGGCCACGATCGAGACGCCGGTCTCGGTGCGCATCCGGGTCTCGCCCAGCACCCGGCCGTTCCAGTACGAGAGCGCCGACAACTGGACGCGCTCCGCGACCAGTCCCAGTTCGGTGGTGGACAGCAGATTCGGGCTGTGGTGCGAGGGCAACAGGGCGCCGATGAGCGCCGTCGTCTCCCCCGAGGTCAGCCGCACCGACAGGGCGCAGGCGTCCGGATCGTCCGTGCGGTACGCGTTCAGCGTGCGCTCGCCGTCCCGGTGCGCGACCACCGACACACGGCGCCGCTCACGTGTCGTCAGGTCGTAACGGACACCGATCCCCGGCAACGGCGTACTGCTCACGCGTGGAGTACCCATGTGTGTCTCCCTGTCCTCTGCCTCTGTCATCTCTGTCCGATGTCGGTGGTAGCCCTGTTCAGGCCAGTGCGAAGTAGCGCAGCCACACGTAGCCGAGCGAGATGGCCACGGTGACGGCGGTGACGATCAGGCCGTACTTGGTGAACTGCCAGAAGGTGATGGGCTGTCGGTTGCGTTCGGCGATGCCGAGGACGACGACGTTGGCGGAGGCGCCGATGGCGGTGGCGTTGCCGCCGAGGTCGGCGCCGAGGGCGAGGGCCCACCACATGACGTGGTCGCCGGCGCCGCCCATGTTGTGGACCAGGTCGCTGGTGATGGGCGCCATGGTGGCGACGTACGGGATGTTGTCCACAACCCCGGACAGGACCGCGGAAGCACCCAGCATCGTCAAGGACCCGCCGAGTTCGTTCGTGCCGATCGCGTTCGCGAGCGCCTTGGAGGCCTCGTCGATCACACCGGTGTCGATCAGTCCGCCGATCATGATGAACAGGCCCGCGAAGAAGGCGAGCGTGGGCCACTCGACCTCGGACAGGACCTCGCTCGTCTCGGCCGTGGAGACGGCGACGAGCAGCCCGGCGCCGAGGAGCGCGACGATGCTGGGCTCGTAGTGCAGTACTGGGTGCAGGACGAAGCCGGCGACCACCAGGGCCAGGACGATCAGGCCCTGGACCAGCAGGCGCGGGTCCTTGATGGCCTCGCGCTCCTCCAGGGCCATGATCTCGGCGGCGCGGTCCTCGTCGTAGACGAAGGTCTTGCGGAACATCACCCGGCACAACAGGACGAGGACCACCACCAGGACCGCGGACAGCGGGGCGAGGTGGACCAGGAAGTCGTTGAAGGTGATCCCGGCCCGGCTGGCGATGATGATGTTGGGCGGGTCGCCGACCAGGGTCGCGGTGCCGCCGATGTTCGAGGCGAACACTTCGGCGATCAGGAAAGGGGCCGCGGGCAGGGCGAGGCGTTCGCAGACCAGCAGCGTCACCGGGGCGATCAGCAGGACCGTGGTCACGTTGTCGAGCAGGGCGGAGGCGAGGGCCGTGATGACGACGAGCATGGCCATCACCCGGAAGGGTTGGGCGCGGGCCTTCTTCACGGACCAGATGGCCAGGTACTCGAACATGCCGGTCTTCTTCAGCACGCCGACGATCATCATCATGCCCATGAGCAGGAAGATGACGTTCCAGTCGATGCCGGAATCCTCGGAGTAGAACGCCGAGACGTCGTCGGTCGCCCCGATCGCCAGCATCAGGCCCGCGCCGCCCAGGGCGACGGCGACGCGGTGGATCTTCTCGCTGATGATCAGGGCGTACGCACCGGCGAATACGACGATCGCCGCCCAGCTGTGCCAGTCGTTCACGGTCCTCCGGTTGCCGAGAGTGCTTGTGGTGAGGTGCTTGTGGGGGCGTCCGTGTCGCCACTTCCGTCCGGGATGCCTGCCAGGTCCTCGACGTCGAAGGCTCGGGCGATGGGCACGTCCGTCGAGCTGTGGGCGACGATCGAGAAGGCGATGCACACCGCGACCAGCGTGAACGCCTGCTCCGCCTGCGGGATTCCGGACTGCAGGACCAGCAGTCCGTAGACGACCGAGGCGAAGCCCTTCGGGCCGAACCAGGCCGCCACCAGCTTCTCCCGCCGGGAGATGCCCGTGCCGAGCAGGGACAGCAGCAGCGAGGACGGGCGGATCAGGAAGATCGCCAGGACCACCGCCGCGTACCCGCCGAGCGACAGGGCACCGAACAGCTTCGGGGTCAGGAGCGCGCCGAACACGAGAAGCGCCGCGAACTTCGCCAGTTCCGCGAGGGCTTCGCCGAGCGGTTCGAAGGACGTCTTCGCCTCCGGTGAGACGTGGGCGAGGACCGCGCCCGCAGAGAACGCCGCCAGGTAGGGGTTGGCGTGGGTGAGGTGGCAGGCCGCGTACAGGATGATGCCGCTCGCCAGCGGCAGCAGCGGCTGGAGTTTCGCCTCCGCGCCCAGCAGCCGGAACCGCACCAACACATTGACCAGCAGGGGCAGTACGACACCGAAGGTCAGGCCGAGCAGCAGCTCGACCGCGATCTTCCCGGGTGACGCCTCGGCGCTGCCCGCGGTGGGACCGGCGGCGGCGATCAGGAGCAGGACGACGGGGAGGGCGAGTCCGTCGTTGACGCCGCTCTCGACGTTCAGCAACTGCCGCAGCTTGGCAGGGACTTCGGTGCGCCCGACGATCGCCGAGGCGAACACCGGGTCGGTCGGTGCCAGCACGGCGCCCACCAGGAACGATGTCGTCCAGTCCAGGCCCACCAGGAAGTGGGTGACCAGTGCCATGAAGACGAAGGCGAGGGGCATGCCCAGTCCGAGGGCTCGCGCCGGGTTCCTCCAGTGGGCGCGCAGCTTCGGCAGCGAGACGTGCATGCCGTCGGTGAACAGCACCGCGAACAGGGCGAGATCCGCCGTCACGGAGACGATCTGACTGTCGGGGGTGATGTGGATCAGGCCGAGAAAACCGTCGCTGACGAGCGCGCCCCCGGCCAGGAAGAGGAAGGACGTGGACAGCACCGTGCGGGCCGCCAGGCCCGACAACAGCACCGCCACCAGCAACGCGACACCGAACACCGCCACCAGCACCATGCCGACTACCCCGATCGGAAGAGAGAGCGATCCCCTGCTCGCCGACCAGACTTCCCGGCACACCACTGGGAACCTTACCGGTTCTTGACGCGTCTTTAACAGGCCGTTGCCAGGCACCGCAGGATGCACGGTCTTGCCGGTTTCCGGCAAGGAGCAAGGCGCACCGAATGGTGCCGCCCTTCTTGTCGGACACCCCCACCCGCGTGGCTGCCCACGGAACGTACGCCTAGGCTGACGATCAGGTGTGCCGGGAAGTCTGGTCGGCGATCGGCCCTCCTCTGCCCTCGGAGCCCCGCATGCCGCACTCCCCCGCAGGTCACGGACCTCACGAGCGCCACCGCCTACGGGAGGTCGGACACCGTCTACGGAACGCCCTGCTGCACCCGACCGTCAGTGTGATCTCCGACGGGGACCACGTCGTTCTACGCCTCGCGGGGGAAATCACCTCACGCAACGCGAAGAAGGTCGGCGAACGTCTGCGGGAGGCCCTCGATGCCCGTCCCGGTGTCCTCGAAGTCGATCTCGGCCAAGTGACCTACCTCAGCAACGACGGGGGCGCGGCGTTCTTCCGGGCACTGCGGGCGCCACGCCCACACGGCACCCTGGTGACCGTGACGCATGCGAATGCCCGTGCCCGGACCACGCTCACCCAATTGGGCCTGGCTCGCCTCATCGACATCCGTACCGACTCGGACCGGGACGAGCTCTGACCCCGGAAGTCAGCAGGAAGCGGCGGCGAGCAGCCGTTCCAGCAGATGGGAAGCGGTGATAACGCCGAGCAGGCGCACGCCCGCCCCGCCCTTCTCCACGACGGCCACCAACGGGCTGCGCACCTGCGCCATCTGCGCGGCGACCTCCAGCGCGGTGTCGTCGGGCGCGGCGACGGCGGGCGGTGGCGTGCTCTTCGACAGGCAGTCGCGCACCTTACGGCCCGCGAGCGCCTCGCACAGCCGGTCGGCATGGCGCTCGTCGACCACCGCCGCGAGGGTCGGGTCCTCGACGACATAGGCCGGCACCAGGATCTTGACCATCTGGGAGGCGGGCAGGATCGCCTTCGGCGCTCCCCGCTCGTCGACCACCAGCAGCGCGGGGAGTTGCTGTTCGGCCATCAGCCGCGCGGCGTCCAGAGCGTCGCTGTCAAGGCCGACCGTTTCGTACTCCACCGCCAGGTCACGCGCGCGCACGCTCGGCTCCTGTCTCACGCTCGATGCACCGACTGCCGGCCTGTCCGGTCGTCCACCGCAACGGCAGGCTGGTCGTACGAGCACGATACAACCGACGGCTCAGGACGTACGTCCTTCGGACTAGGGTCCGTCTTCAAAGATCATTGAGTGGTGGATCATGGTCGGGTGATACGCCGCCATGAACTCACCGACCTGGAGTGGGAGTTACTTGCTCCTCTCATACCGCGTGCCGCGACGGGACGACCGCGCGTGCCAGACCGGCAGGTCATCAACGGGATGGTCTACAAGATCCGGACCGGGGTCTCCTGGCGTGACCTGCCGGAACGCTACGGGCCGTGGCAGACGGTCTACACCCGCTTTCGCCGCTACGCGTTGGACGGCGTGTTCACCCGGGCACTCCAGCAGATCCAGGCCGACGCGGACGCTGTCGGCGACATCGACTGGCTCGTCCAGATCGACTCCACCATCGTCCGCGCCCACCAACACTCGGCCGCCACCGGCCGAAAAGGGGATCAGCCGGCCGGACGAACCGGACGATCACGCCCTCGGCCGATCCCGAGGCGGACTGACCACCAAAATCCACCTCGCCTGCGACGGCCGCGGCAGGCCCCTGGCCGTCCTGCTGACACCCGGACAACGCCACGACAGCACCTGCGCGCGTCCCCTCCTGGAACGCATTCGCGTCCCGCGTATGGGACTGGGCCGACCCCGTTGCAGACCCGACCAGGTCGTCGCCGACAAGGCTTACAGCTCTCGTGGTTTCCGCGCCTACCTGCGCAAACGCGGAATTGCATGCACCATCCCGGAAAAGACCGACCAGAAGCGTCACCGCCACAATCGCGGCTACCGAGGAGGCCGGCCACCCGCTTTCGACCGCCAGCTCTACCGTCGGCGCAACGTCGTCGAGCGCTGCTTCAACCAGCTCAAGGGCTTCCGCGGCATCGCCACCAGATACGACAAGACCGCCACCTCCTACGAAGCAGCGGTCAATCTCGCGTCATTCCTACTCTGGGCAAGATCCGTTTGAAGACGGACCCTAGCCCGCATCCGCCGTCGGTCCCCGCGAACCAGCACGGCCGTACCGAACGCCACAATCACCAGGGCGGCGGCAAGCGGCGCGAGGTAGTAGGCCATCACCGCTCCTCCCATCCCGCTGCATCCCAGGCGTCCAGGTCAGTGGCGTTCACGGCATACGTCCTTAGGCATGAGGAGGGTTGACGTGCGAGGCACGAGGACGTGGCCCCGGTGCAGGTGGGCTCTGGCTCAGGCGGCGTCGTGGTGCGCAGTCGGCCGGGACGGCCCGCGTTCGTCAGGGAAGTGACGGCTCAGCCGCCGCACGCACCGGCGGGTCAGCCGCCAGGCAACGAGCGGCGCACCGACTGTCGCCACCAGACGCAGCCCCCAGCCGATCGCCCCCGGCGGCGCGAGAACGGCCAGGAGAGCGGTCGCACCGACGCCGAGGACCCAAGCGAGCACCGTGAGCAGAGTGACCGCGACCGCCACCGGCACTCCGCCCATGCCCGAGGCGTCCAGATCGGCGTCCGCGTCGAAGCTGTCCAGGTCCACGAGTCCGACGGCGGGAAGCAGCCAGAAGCACACGGCCACCAGCAGGGCGGCGGTGAACAGGATCATGGGCAGGCCCGCGGCGGCTTCCACAAAGATCCGCATCGCCGGCCCCTCCCCTGCCCACCTCGTACTCCGACGGGGCACCGCTCCCCTCCGGGTTCCGGCCCGGACACCACTTGCCGGTGCCCGGCACCGGAACCATCCGCAGTGCTCCCCACACGCCATGCTGCACGGCCGAGCCCCGCCCCCGCATTGCCGGTTCCCGGCAGCATTCACTAGGGTCTGCATGCCGGTGAGCCGCTAAGAAACCATCACCGATGCATCAAGATCGCGGGGGCCACATGACGAACCGAAGGATTCCCGACCACTACCTGGACGGCTACGCCCAGATCCTCACCGGGGTCTCGGCCACCGGCCGGCGCCTCACCCGGGAGGAGATCGAGTCCCGGCGCACCCTGGGGGAACAGGCCGCCGACGCCGGCCACGGGCTGCGCGACCTCGTCAGCGCACACCTGGCCGCCGCGCGCCTCGCCTGGCCCCGCGCCTCCGGCTCGACCGACATCGCACTCGCCGCCGTAAAGCAGGCGATAGACGCCTTCGCCGAGGGCTACGAACGCGCCCAGCGACTCGCCGTACGACAGGAGGAGGCCGCCCGGCGGGAGTTCATCGACGACCTCCTCTACGGCCGCAGCGACCTGGGCCGCCTCGCCGAACGTGCCGAGCGCTTCGGCCTGCGTCTGTCCCACGCCCATGCGGTCGCCGTCGCCCAGGGCCCGGCCGCCTACGACGAGGGCGACCAGGTACCCCGGCAGGTGGAGCGCGCACTCATGGCCCGCTTCGGCGACCGCAGCATCCTGCTCACCACCAAGGACGGCCGCCTGCTGTGTGTCGCCCCCGGCCACCAGGGCGAGGTCCTCGCCCACTTCGCCAAGCAGGTGTACGCCGCCACCGACGGCTGTCGCGTCGCCGTCGGACGTCCGCAACCGGGCGCCGGCGGGGTCGTGCAGTCGTACGAGGAGGCGCTGAACGCCCTCGACCTGGCCGAGCGTCTCGGCCTCGAAGGGCCGGTGCTGCGCGCCGCCGACCTTCTCGTCTACCCGGTACTGACCCGCGACCGGCAAGCGATGGCCGACCTCGTCCTCGACACCCTCGGACCACTCACCACGGCCCGCGGCGGCGCCGAGCCTCTCCTCGACACTCTCACCACCTATTTCGATTCCGGCTGCGTGGCCGCCGAGGCCGCCCGCCGCCTGACGCTGAGCGTGCGCGCCCTGACATACCGCCTGGAACGCATCCACAAGCTCACCGGTGCCGACCCGGCCGACCCCGCCCACCGCTACATGCTCCAGACCGCGGTGATCGGCGCCCGTCTGCTGGACTGGCCCGCTCAGGAGCTCTGAGGGCGATCCGGGCAGGCGGCACCGGCGTTCTCACGGCACTCGCACCCACAACGCCTTGGACAGCGTCCCCTGGTCGTCGGTCACGAAGGCCATGTACCAGCCGACCGGGACGAGGTTGCGGTTGCGATTGCCGGGAACAGTCGCACCGTCTTGATCACCGACCCGTACTTGCTGGTGAAGGTCGCGTTTGCGCCGAGCTTGACGGTGCTCGGCCCGCTCGTGAGTGACGGCCGCGTATCCCGGTAGAGGTAACGCGGCGTGTAGATCTCCAGCTCGGCGAAGAGCGAGTCGCCGCCGAACGTGATCACCCGTCCGTCAGGGAGCAGGATCGATCCGGAGTGGTAGTTACGCCCGACCTCGGGGTCGGCGACCCGGCGCATCATGCTGGTCTTCGCGTCGTAGATGCGGGCCTGGAGGATGCTCTGCGAGGACGGGTCCCGGTACTCCTGGGAGCCGCCGGTGATCAGGATGGTGTCGTCGGGCAGGACCGACAGTTCCGAGTAGCGGGTGCCCTTCTCCAGCTCGGGCCCGTCCACGAAGTGCGGGTTGGTCGCCGTGAGGTCGACGATCTGGGTCTTGTTCGACGACTTCGTTCGAGTCGAACTGCCAGATGCCCGGGGTTCGGCCGACGTCGGCAGGTCCGTAGCCGACGAACTGGCGGATCTTCCCGCTGTACTTCCAGGTCCTGGTCTTCGGGTCGTAGATCTCGCTCTTGCCCGGCACGATCTGGCCGATGTCGTCCAGGCCGGACAGGGCCGGCACCCGCCCGGCGGCGAGCCGGGTCAGGGTCGGGTACCAGCGCGCCTCGTTCATCGGGGCGACCTTGGTGAACTTCTCGGTGTACGGGTTGAACTCGTACACCTGACGGATGCCCTGAAAGCAGGTGACAGATGCGACCGCCCACCCCAGACGTGAAGTGCTCCAGGACGTCCGCGGGAGGACACTGGGATGGGAAACGGGGGCGGGAGCGGCGGTACGCACGAGGGGGTGTCGACCATGGCAGGAACCCGAGTCGGCAGGCTCTGGACCTGGCGCTGGCGCCGGAGTCCGCTCAGGCGCCGCAGTGACCTCGTCGAAGCCTGGATCGTCCTCGCGGCGTGGCTGATCGCGCTGGCCGGGAGCCTCCTCGCGGGGCTGACGACAGCGGACGCGGTGAAACGAGGGCTCGACCAGCAGCGAACGGAACGCCGCCCGATCACGGCGGTCCTGACCGAGAAGGCAGACGGCAGCACGTCGGCACAGGCCGTGGACAACAGCCACGTATGGGCCGGTGTGCGCTGGACCGCTCCAGACGGTTCATCGCACACCGGCCGTACGGAGGTACGTCCCAGCACACCGAAGGGCACCCAGGTCACGATCTGGACCGACCGGCAGGGGCAACTCGTGTCGAAGCCGCTCACACCCGGGGACGCGGAGTTCCAGGCGGACTGGACGGGCGCGCTGGCCGCGGCGGGCGCGGCCGGTGTTGTGTTCGGCGGCGCTCAGCTCGCCCGCGCCGGGCTGGAGCGGCGACGTCTGAGGGAATGGGAGGAGGAGTGGATGCGCGTCGACACCCGCCGGGGCGGGAGGACCGGATGACGCAACGCAGAACCCCTCAACTCCTCAGCTCTTCAACGCCACTTGGGTGGAGCCCGTTGGGCGGAACGCACCCCCGGAGCCGAAGAGTGCGGTGCGATGCGACTGGCCGACCGCTGCCGGGACCAACGACTCCGAATAGTGGCAGGATGCAAAGGTGGGCGGGAAAACGCGTCCCCAGCGAGAAACGCGCACCGAAGGCGGGACACCGGGACGTGTCCGCCCGGCCACTTACATCGTGCCGCTCAACGGGGGTCGGTCGTATGACGCTCAGCGCCCTCGGCGATCCTAAGGGACTCGACCTGATCACCCTGGACCCGGCATACCACCTCATCCGCCCTCTGATCCGCCGAGCCCCCGAGGGACTCGCCCTCTGCACCGTCCTGGTCCGCGGCGCTACAGAACTGGAAGCGATCCGCAAGGAGTTGCGCCGAATCAAAAATCTGCCATGAGGAAGACCGCCGACCTCCTTCGTGACGAACTCCCCACTGGGATAGCGCAGTTGAGCCGCGGACTGGTCGAGTTCCGCTACGAACCCCGCGGCCCGGCCACCGTCGTGATCTTCTACGGCGGTCACCTGCGCGCCGGACTCTCCCTGGGCGAAGAGGTGTTCACCGTTGATCTGGAGTGACCGGACGGCCGAGGGCGACGGCCAGCTCCAGCAGGGCGAGTTCCGTGGGGTCCCCCCTTCGCCTCAGCCGTGGCGCTCCCGGGCAGTTCGGCGTTGGTGCAGGCAGCGGCGGAGCGCACGACGAGGTCGGTCTGTGCTGTCGGTACCTGTGGGTCCGCGGAGCCCTCAGATATCCAGAGGGAGGTGACACGCATGTGGTTCTCGGTCAGGGTGCCGGTCTTGTCAGTGCAGATCACCGTCGTCGAGCCCAGCGTCTCCACGGCGCTGAGGCGCTTGACGACGGCGCCCCGTCCGGCCAACTCCCTTACGCCTACGGCCAAGGTGATGGTGGGCAGCAGGCCCTCAGGCACGTTGGCCACCAGCAGACCGATCGCGAAGCTGATCGCCGCGCTCCAGCCCAGTCCGGCCAGCAGACCCAGGGGCAGGAAACCGATCCCCACGCCGACGGCGACCACGGCGATCAGCCAGGCGACCCGCTTCACCTGGTGCTCCAGCGGGCTGTCCTCCCGCGTCACGCGCGCGGTGAGAGCGGCGATGCGGCCCAGTTCGGAGTGCATCCCCGTCGCGGTGACCACCGCGACGGCCTCTCCGCCGGTGCACACCGTCCCGCTGAACAGGACGTCGCGTGCCTGGAGGAGGGGAACGTCGGTGTCCATCGCCTCGGCGGAGCGGGCGACCGACTCGGACTCCCCGGTGAGGGTGGAGATGTCGACCTGCACGGCACCGCTGAGCAGCCGAGCGTCGGCACAGATGCTGTCGCCCTCCGCCACGACCATCACATCACCCGGGACCAGGGCTGCGGCCTCCGCCTGTCGCGGGTGACCGTCACGCAGTACCCGGGTGTGGGCAGGAAGGAAAGCCGCGAGTGCCTCCACGGCCCGTTCCGCCTGTATCTCCTGAAAGAACGCGAAGGCCGCGTTGAGCACGATCACCGCCGTGATCGCCACCGCCAGGGTGGGGCTCCCGCTGCCCCACGCCAGCACCGCGGCCACCGCAAGGACCAGCGCCAACGGATGAGTGAACTGCCTCGCAAGTTCGGCGGGCCACCGGGTCCCGCTACGGCGGACCAGCTCGTTCGGCCCGTAGGCCTGCAGTCTCCGCGCCGCCTCCCGCTCCGACAGTCCCCCGGCCGAAGTGCGCAGGTGCTGCAGCAACAGGGTCAGCGACTCCAGCGGATCGCCAAGCCGCGGCGCGACCCCGTCGCGTTCGGCCACGGGCTCACGTACGACACGCTCAGGGACCACTGGACCCACCGCCTCCGGGAACTGGCAGCACGCCACGCTCCAGCCGTCGAAGATGTTCCTCCTCGGCCCGATCAGCGCATGCTGCTGATGTACCGCAGCTCGTGGCATCTGCCCTACGGGCCGCGCTGTCCGTCCCATTCACATGCAGGACCCACCACGCCAGAGAGGGGCCACTCGGTCAAAGGAGGATACCGGTTCCGTCGTGATCACCGAGACCGGACACCTTGGTCGCCGACAGCATCGCCGACCGCGTGATCGCCAGCTTCCGTGCGGACCACACCCAGAACGCCCGGGACACCCATGCTACGGCCTGGGGGCTTCATGCCGTGTCGACCCCGGAGGGGAGCATCCCTCCCGCCGGGATCAGCTGAACTTCGTCAGCTGTCCCCTGGCACGTCGGGGACCGTTCGGCCCGAGCAGAGACGTACGCGATAAAGACTCGCGACGCCGGTCCGGAGGCGCCCGGCCCAATGACGGCCTCGTCATGTCAACCGCCGTTCTGCTTGGCCGTCTTGGAGTAGTTGTCCTTCCAGGCCGCCTTGGCTCCCGAGTCGCCGATCCGGTAGACGTCCACCACGGCGCCGACCGCGACAGCGAGAGAAAGAGCCACGACCGCGCCCCGAACCAGTACCGAGGGCGACCATGAGACCCCCGCCGCGCCGTCCGCGGCGGGGGCCGATCGGCGAGCCGTCCACCAAACGACGGCCGAGATCACGAAGAGGCCCAGAGCCCACGGGAGCAGGCCGTCGCCGAGTTCGGCGTGCTTGCGCACCAGCGGGTTGCTGCCGACGTGCTGTTCCAACCATTCCCCCGCGTGGGTGGCCACTGGCACGCTGGCCAAGGTCACGAGCGCGAGGATCGGCAGCAGCAGACCGAGTCGGCGGGCACCTGCGGGCCAGGCCGCGCACACCACGAGTGCCAGGGCACTCAGGGGCACGAGCACGATGACGAAATGCACGAACAGGACGTGCGCGGGCAGTCCGTTGACGACAGTGAGGCTCATGAGGGCTTTCTCCATGGGGGGTTGGCCGGACAGTTGACGCTGCGGGGGCCTCGGCACGCTTTCACAGGGACTTCTCAGTTACCTCTGAGTCTCGTCCGAATCACTGCCCCATGGACGTGAAGGATGACAGCGCCGTCGGTGGCTTCCTGGAGCAGGGCTCCGACGGTGGCGTGTCGGAGCCCGCGTGAGTCGTACACCGAGGTTGCCCATGCGCAAGCAAGCTGAGCGGAACATGTCCAGCCCACCATTGAGTGGTGTGCATCGTGAAGTGGAAGGTCAAGGGCCTGGTGTGATTCCGTGCCCCGGTGCTCGTGCTGGTCACGCGCGGCAATCTGCCGTGTAGATCGTCGGGCAGGGAGGTCTTCGTGGGTTCTGGCCCGTTCCAGCCCGCGATGCTCCTACGTACCTTCATCCGCCGACTGTCCCGGGCCAACCACCTCAAACCCAGCTACCTGCGCGGATGCCTCGTCGGCCGACCCGACGACAAACGTGGGAAACGACCACACGCTGACCAACTCGCCGCAGTCACCGGTCGCCAACAAGACGTGCTAGAACGGGTGCTGGCCGATCTGGTGAGAGGGAAACGTGCGAGGCCGGCCCCGGACAAGCCCAAGCGGCATGTCACCGTCAGCGGGGAAAGCCCGCGCTCTTCGCGGCGATCCGCCGGGACGCCCAAGCAGGAGAGCAGTCCATCAGGAGACTGGCGGCGAAGCATCATGTGAGCCCATACAGGTCCGCCAGGCCCTCGCCTCACCAACTCCTCCACCGCGCAAGTAACGCGCGGCCATCCAGGGCCGGACCAAAGGACGTGTCGGCGCTGCCATCGATGTCATCCTCGACGAGTACGCAGCCACGCATGCCGGCCAACTTCCCACGGTCGGGCTGGTCTGGGAGAGGCTGCTGGACGAACATGACGCCAGCGTGTCCTGCGGCACCGTTCACCGCTACATGTCTGCTCATCCACTCAGGAATCCGGACACATTGACCAGGCGCCCCGAGCACAGCGCGGGAAACTACCTCGCCGCCACTTAGCAGACCTTCCGCACGAACGTGCTCACAAACAGGCGCTGCGCATCGGGGGTGCTCGGCACCCACTCCAACGCTTTTGATGGCGAACCCGTACTTCTCGTTGCGCCACCGACGGGATGGGCCACCATAGAAGCGGACGGCTCCCCCGGCGCGCACCTTCCAGTCCGGAAGGCCGCGCGGCCCCTTGTGCTCAAGAACCGCCGAAGGGGAACGCCCCGCTTCCGTCCAGCCGCCCACGCGCTCGCGGAAGCGGAACCCGCCACAGTTCGGCGACCCTCGGCACCGCCGCGCCGGGACTTCGCAGCGGAAGCCCGCCGCCTTAACTCCGATCCTTCCGACGGCGCCCCGGACGCCGCGCAGGGTGCCGGTGCCCGCTCAACCCATCGGGCGGGCAATCCGACTCACGCAACCTCGGCGGCGGGCAAGGACTCCTGCACCGTCACGCCGAAGCCCTCCTCGCCATGGCGGTCGCCATTGCCCCGGGCGAGACCCTCTGCGCGGCGGGCGCGATGCCACATTCGCACCGGGGTACACAGACACGGCACCGAAACCCTGCTCCGCGCCCACCTGGGGAGTGCACCCCGGCTGGATGAGGCGATCTACCGCAATGGAACCTTCTCCCAACGCCGCAACCTACTCGCCCACTCCGACGCACGCCCCGCCCCTCGATCAGCTGATCGCAGCGGTCCCGGTATATGTACTGGGCGACATCACCCAACGGCCCTTTGCACCGTTGCGGCAGCTGCCGGACGAACAGCGGGAACGCGGACTGGCGTTCCCCGGCAGCAGTGCCTCGGCGGCGCCGACGCAAACTTCGTCGCGGATGGACTGCTGATCGGCAGGGCAAACCACCCGCTCCCACCATCAGCCGCTTCGCGGTTAGCAACTCGCGGGATGCCTGCTGCTCAACCACGACGCTCAGTGCGTTCCTCCGATCAAGGCCGCGGCATCCCGCTCTTCGACGCGGTCTGACGTCAGTGGGATGGGAGTGAACATCGCCGCTTCCGCGCCGGGTGAAAGCGCGGTGGGGGCGTAGACGCTGGCAGCACCCGGTCTGTCACCGGAGCTCGACGGAGTATGAGTTGCCGCTGAACTCCCAGCCGTCGGTGCCGGCACCGATGTCGGAGACGATGATCTCGTCGATGAAGAGGTCTTCGAGGTCGTCGTCGCGCAGGTCTCCGCCCAGCCACCGGGTCTCGATGTCGGTCCAGTCGCCGCGGCTGGCGTCGATGCGCAGGGGGGCGGCACGGCGGTTGCCGCGTTCGCGTTCGTCCGCGCCGGTCTTGACCAGGCCGCTGATCTCGTAAGTGCCGTTCTTGACGGTGTCGGTGAGGGGTTCGGCGGGGGCGAAGGCGACGTTCTCGTAGGCGGTGTGGATGAGGTCGCGGTAGCTGCGGCGCACGTTGTACTCGGCGTCCGACAGCCACTTGATGAGGGTGTCGGGCCGGACGTCGAGGCCGACGGTTTCGAGGGCTTCGTAGCCGCGGCGGGTGCCGGTGAGCTGGTTGAGCTGGGCGTGCCAGTGCTGGGCGGTGTAGGTGGACAGGCGGTGGCGTGGGGTGACTTGGGTGCGCAGGAGGTTGTTGAGGGCGGCGCCGAGGGATCCGCCGCGGTCGGTGGGGCCGGCCATCAGTCGTCACCTTCGGGAAGGAAGGCGCCGGGCTTGATGAACTTGGCCTTTACTTCGCCGAACCCTGTGCCGACCCGGTAGGTGTCGGGTGCCGTCTCGCCAGGGACCCAGAAGATCGCGGCATCCACGTTGCGCAGGGCAATGAGCTGGTGGCCCGCCTGGACGGCCTTGAAGGCCACCGTCCAGTGCCGGACGGAGGCCTCGGCGACCATGCTCATGCGCCAGTCCGGCCGCCAGAACGGCGACCGCGACTCGGGCCGCTTGGGCCACAGCAGACGCAACGCGATCGACAGACGCGTCTTGTAGTTCGTGTACGGCTCGCCTCCGGCCTGGATCAGCTCGGTCCGGGCCTCCTTGGTGGCTTGATAGAACGGCTTGAACAGGGACTCGTTGGCCTTGCCGGTCCACGAGTCGTGGATCGTCACCGGGTGGGTGAGGTGGCCGTCGCGGTGGAGGCGTTCGAGCATCTTGATGTGCGGGGTGGTCACCCACACCCGGCCCTGTTCGTCGGGTCGCTCGGCGAGGCGTCCGAGCGGGTGCGGCATACCCGGGTAGCCCCAGGCTGGGACGGTGATCTGGTAGATACCGGCCTGGCTCCTGTCGAAGACGTCCAGGGGCCCGGTGTGCAGGAGCTTGTTCGGCGCGAGCGGAACCGCGGAACACGCGGAGGGGAAGGAGCCGTTGCGGTCGATCAGGCACATCAGGCCGTCGCCGAACGAGGCGGGCACGTCGAGCTGGTCGCGCCGCACTCGCTTGCCGTTGCGCTCATGGGCGACGCGGGTGCTGGTGACGTCGGGGTGAACCCAGCCGGGCTCACCGTCCATGTCCTCACTGATCAACGGCCACGGCCCGGCCTCACGGTCCTCGGTGCGGATGACCGGGATCGGGTGCATCTTCGACCGCGCCACTGACTCCTTCAGGATCCGCAGTGCCGGGAAGATCGCGCCGTCCGGCTCGTCCTGCTCATCACCCGGGACCAGACCATCGTCGTCATCCCGGCGCACCACATCGACGTTCTCGGCGACCGGCGCGCCCGCAGGATCGGGAGCAGACCCGAAAGACTGCTCCGTGGCGGGGGCGGGGGCGATGTAAGCGTGCAGCGCGGCGGCGAGTCGACGGCCTTCGGCGCTGTCGGGTGTCTGCAGCCCGGCCTCGGCCAACTCCGTGAGCGGGGTGTGGAGGTCGTCGAGGTCCTTCACGTGCGCGCCCGCCAGAGCGCTGCGGAGAGCCGCGAGAAGACGGGTCGCTTCCGCAGGCAGTCCCTTGACGGCGCCCGAGGTGAACGGCAGGGCCGCCTCGGCGAGTTGGCGGTCGGCCGCGGTGCCCACGGTGTCCGGGAGCGCTTCCGCGGCCTCGCTCACGCCGGTGGCCGGCGTCGGGGCGACCGTGGCGGGGCTGGGGCCCGTGTCGAGGAAGCGGGCATGGGCGAGATCGGGGCGCAGGGTGGTGGTGGCGATGGTGCCCAGGTCGCGTTCGGCGACGGTCACGGTCGTCGTTGTCTGCTGGCCCGGCGCGTGGGTGAGGGTGAGGATGACGTCGGCGTCCAGCAAGTTGACGAGGGCCGGGTCGTCGGTGTCCACGACCGCGAGGACCGGCACGTTCTGGCTGCGGGCCAGCTCGCGCAGGACCTGGCTGGCCTTGGGCAGGTGCTCGCCGGAGAGCGGGAGGCGGGGGTTGTGGGCGCGTTGCAGGCGGTCGACGACCACGAGGGCCAGGTCGTCGGCGAGCGGCGCGGTGTCAGCGATAGCCTCGGCGGTCAGGTCGCTGCCGTCGTCGATGAGCAGGGGCGCGTGGCGCAGTCGCTTGACGACCTGCTGCTCGTCCTGGGTGAGGACGCCGGTCCGCAGGCGGGCGTAGTCGCCGCCGGCTTCCGCGGCGATGATGCGGCGCGTGATGTCCGCGCTGCTCGGGCCCGACGCCGCGTACAGGACGCGGGCGCCTCGGGCGAGCGCGGCGCGGGCGGCGGCGAGGCCGATCAGGCTGCCGCCCACCTGCGGTTCGGCCGCGACCAGGATCAGGCGGCCTGGGTGCAGGCCCCCGGTCGCCTCGTCCAGACGTGCGAGACCGAACGATAGGCCGGGCGCCGATCCGGTGGCCAGGACGGCGCCGATGGCATCGCCGAGGGTGGCGAGACGCCGGCCGCGCTCACGGGTGGGAGTGGGCTGACTGGGCACCGCGCCTCCTGCGGTCGGCGCGCCCTCGGGCACGGCCGTGTCGGGTGAGAGGGCAAGCTCGTTGGGATCGGCAGGGATCAGCACGGCGATCGGCGTGCTGTTCCGGCGCAGGACCTGAGGCTCTCCCCCGGCCGCCCGGCTGATCAGGGTGCCGAACTCCTTCTGCGCTGCGCTGAGCGGCCAGACGGGAAACGCGCCGGCCTTCCTGGCCGCGGGGAACCGGTCCAGCGGAGCCAGCAGAACACGCTCCACCCCCTTGTTGACCAACTTGTGGATCAGCGTGGTGACCCCGTCGTCCTGGGCGGCCTTGACCAAGCCGTAGAGACCCCTGCGGGCGTCGCTGGCCGACGTCGGCTCCTCCGTCTGAGGTGGCTGCCCCACTTACCCTCCCGGTACTCAACCCCCTGCAGAATACTAGAGCTGACACTGATGAACGCCTAAACTCACACAATCACTGGATGAATTTCACTCACCCAGCGGCTCAATAGGCAGATGCAGCGGCCAGGTCCCTCCGTGGAGTCCGTAAGATATGGAGGCTGAGCCACACGGTCCGTTCCCACGGTCTGTGACGTCGTCGACCGGTGGATGGCACCCGGCTCCGACGCCTACATCGAGATCGCGAACAACATCGCCGAGGCGCTCCAGGCGGCGACGCAGACGACCGGTGGCCGGGGCTTGCGGACAAACACTTCCAGCCCGGCGTCAGATTCGCCCACCCGGAGAACGCAGGTGGCCCGGCTCCACCTGCACAAGCTCGCCATTCGAGCAGTGGGCCGCGGTGAGGCGCTTCTTCTCCCGCTCGCCGCTCGCCTTGTCGTAGGAGACGGCGCTCGCGCCCTGCGGACCACACGGACCCCGGCCCTGTGACGGACTGGCGCCGGGTAGGACCCTGACCCGAACCCCGCCCTCGGAACGCGAGCTCGGCCTACACCCTCTTCATGTGCGATCACATACCTTCGACCGGTTGAATCCACAACGGAGGGTTCTTTGATGGACAGTCACATCGTGCAGGTGAAGATCCACCCCGCCATCGGTGTCGCCCGGGTCGGCAACAGCGCAGAGGCACCCTTCATCGGCCCGGAATCACCGGACCAGAAACCAGCGGACGCCGGCTCCTACAAGGACGCTTCCGGGGCGATACGGAGGCAGGCCGCACGATTCCGTGTGTACGGCTACAACGCCGCCGGGGAGGTCGTACGGGAACTGAAGCCGGGCAGCGAGGGTGTCACCGAGATCCAGTGGACGGTGCATCTGGCCAACAAGAAGGCCGCCTGGTATCAGTTCCATCTGGCGCTGGACATCCCCGAGGGCAAGACGCTCACGGCAGAGCAATACGGCCGACGCAACGCCGACGTCGTGGGCGCCGACAGGAAGAAGCTGGTCAACGATCCCGGCAGCCGCACCGTTCGCGGCTCGAAGACCGAGACGCAGAAGTTCGACACCGGCAAAGTCATGGACAAGGCGGTGTACCTCGGCGAGATCTCCACCCGTTCCGACGGCCGCCTGGTGGTGCTCGGCGGCCGGGGAAACTCCGCCTCCTACAAGAACAAGCCGATCACCGGGGTCACCAACAACGACACCTGGTACGACGACGTGTCCGACGGCCCGGTGACAGCGAAGGTCACAATCGACGGCCAGGATCTGACCGCCGTTCCGGCCTGGGTCGTGGTGGGACCTCCGCACTACGCCCCCGGCGTGAAGTCCGTCCGTACCCTCTACGACCTGCTCTTCGACGTCTTCGTCCAGGCCCGTTCGCTGACCCGCCCGCAGCAGATCTCGTTCGCCGACCACATCGAGCCGATATTCCGCAGGTTCTGCGATCTGCAGTGGGTCAACCACGGTTTCGCGACCCAGTTCGGCTGGAACGGCCCCAACTTCTTCCTCTCCCCGACGATGCGCAAGAGGCTCGCCGATCCGTCCAACCGAACCCGGGAACTGCGCCGCCAGGTGTACGCCTCCTTGCGCGACTACGACCGTGATGGAAAGTCCCCGCTGCCGTGGCCGTGGCTCTACGGCGACGCCATGGCCAGCAAGCCCAAGTCCGTGCTTCAGCACCTGGCACTGTCGCCGACCCAGGACTGGATGCTGCAGCGTTGGGCGGACGGGGCGTTCGTGGCCGGACCCTTGCAGCAGCCGCGCCCCACGGTCGACGACGCCCCGGCCGCCGAGCAGCCGGGGCTGCTGGACCGGGCGGCCCTGGAGGGCTGCGCCGCCGACGCGTTCCACCCGGGGATCGAGGTCACCTGGCCGATCAGGCACGCGAGCATGTTCAGTGCCCCCTTCCGCATCCGGCACCGCGCCCCCGCCACCGCGGAACCCGACTACGGGCCCACCCTGCTTCCGGACGAGGCGGTCTCCGCCACTGGCCCCCTCCAGGCACAGGCCCCCGGAGACCTCACCCGCTGGATGGCCGCCCCCTGGCAGGCGGACACCGCGAGCTGCCGCTCCGGCTACGAGGTACTGGCCAACCTGGGGCCCCGGTACAGCCCGTACCTGCCGACCTTCTGGCCTGCCCAGGTACCCAACCATGTGCTCAAGCTGGAGGACTTCGAGAAGGTCAACACGCCGTCAGCCGGGAGCGACGACAGCGCCCGGGAGGAGGCGTTCGAGCGGCGGGCGACCTGGCTGCGCGGACTCACCGGCACCATGAACGAGCAGCGCACCCAGATGATCAAGGACTGGTTCAAACTCGGCGTCGTCGAGGTGCGCGACTACACCGTGGGCGACGGGAAGTTCCCCGAACGGATCCTGGTGGAGTCGCGCCCGGCACAACCGCTCGCTCAGGCACCGGACAGGGCGAACCTCGTCAACGTGCAGGTGCCCGAGGTGGGTCCGCACGTGTTGGCCGCGGCGGCAGGCCGCTCGCCCGAGGGAATGCCCGCCCCCGAAGCCGTCGAGGCCGAGTCGGCGGCACGAGCGGTCGGCGAAGCGGCCAGGGCGACCGGATACCCCGAGGAGGAGATCACCGCCGGATACCTCGAGAAACTCGACCCCTTCCGCGACGCGCGGTGAGCGCCGCCCTCGCTCTCGGCGCGGACACCTACGACGTCGTGGTGGCGGGCGGCGGCCCGGCCGGCTGCGCCGCCGCGCTCATGCTTGCCCGGGCGGGCCGTACGATCCTGCTGGCGGACGCCGGCACCAGGCCGCCCAAGGTCGGCGAGACGCTCGTACCCGCCGGGCGGGTCCTGCTCGGCGACCTCGGCATAGCCGACCGTGTTCTCGACTCCGGACACCTGCCCTGCTACGGCAGTCTTTCGGCGTGGGGTTCGGCCGACCTGCACACCGTCGACTTCATCAACGACCCGCACGGCCATGGCTGGCACCTCGACCGACAGCTGTTCGACCAGCGACTGCGCGACGCCTCCCGCGCGGCGGGGGCGGAGGTCGCCGAGGGCACGGCCGTACGCGAAACGGTGCGGACGCCGGACAGCGGCTGGACCTTGGTCCTGCGCGGCGGCACGGGCCCTGCCGGTAGCGGGTCGGGGGGCGGGAGCGGGAGCGGGTCCGATACCGGGCCGGGGTCCGGGTCCAAGGCCGGTTCCGGGTCCGGGGGCGGGTCCGCAGGCGGAGGCGGGTCCGGGTCCGCGTCCGCGTCCGGTGGCGAGCGTACGGTGCGCTGCCGCTGGGTGATCGACGCCACCGGCCGCGCCGCCGCGATAGCGGTCCGGTGCGGGGCCCGGCGGAGGGTCCGGGACCGGCTCACAGCCCTGTACGTGTCCCTGGAAGCGGACCCGCTGGACACCGACCGCCGCTCCCTCGTCGAGTCCGACGAGGAAGGCTGGTGGTACACCGCCCCGCAGCCGTCCGGCGGGCGCCTGGTCGCCTACTTCACCGACACCGACCTGCCGGCCGCCACCCACACCGCACGCCACTTCCACCGACGGATGTCGGAAACCCGCCACGTGTCCCGATGGGTCCACCGGGACGGGCCCCCGCCCACGTCACCCACCGCGCCCCGCCGGGCCGCCGCGCACACGGCGCACCTGGACCGGGTGTACGGAGACGGCTGGACCGCCGCCGGTGACGCGGCGGTCGCCTTCGACCCGCTCTCCTCCCAGGGCGTGCTGACCGCCCTCTACACCGGGCTGAGCGCGGGTCTGGCCGTCGACGCCCACCTGAGTGGCCTTCCTGACGGCGCGGACTCGTCCCTCGGCGCCTACGCGGACCAGGTCGCGGCCGCACGGAGCGCATATCTGCGCGGCCACCGTGTCATCCACGCCCAAGAGGCCCGCTGGATCGACCGCTCCTTCTGGGCGCGGCGCCTGGCCGACGTGCCCTGACAGCCTCGGCCGGTGTGACCTGGACTGCTCAGGCGCACCGATACGCGCGATCCTGGGGGGACCGTGCGCCGTACCGTCACTGCCACCTGCCTGCTGCTCGCCGGGCTCGTCACCGGATGCTCTGGTGGGGGCCAGGAGGCAGCCGACTCGAAGGCGTCGGCGAGCGCGTCGCCGTCGGTGGATCCGGTTGTGGCGTTCATGTCGTCGGTGGAGGACGCGGGCCTGAACTCGTACGCGACAGGTATCCCGCCGTACCAAGAGATGGAGGTGTTCCCGCCGAAGTGGTGCACAGCGTTGGACGCGGGGCACAGCGCAGCGTGGATGTTCGGCGAGGGCGACCTGTATCCGTGGGGTGGCACATGGGGAACGGAGAAGACGGACGCGTACCAGGTGCTGGTACTGGGCGTGAAGGCGTACTGTCCGCAGCACTCCAAGGCGTTGGCGGCGGAGTTGCGGGACGCCGGAGTGTACTGACGCGCTGTGACGCCGCGCGATCAGTCACCCAAGGGCTCCGCGCCGTGGACCTGCGCGATGGCGTCGATCCTGCGGGCGAGGTCGAAGTCTGCGGCCGTTCCCAAGCCCGTTGTCAGTGACGGGACGTAGCGGGGTCCGTATCCCGTTGAGCGTCTGCTGGCTGCACGCGCCGAACACCCGACATTCCGCCTGATGGACAGCGCTGATGGCGGGGCGTCAGCATGTCGCCCCTCTGCCGCCCGGCAGCTTCGCAATACGTCACAGGACCAGCGCAAAGCTCCCAAGCGCTCACCGGACGGCGCATGATGCCCCTTCAGCATCCGACTGTCCCGGGGGGGGTGCCCCTATGTCTTTGGTCAAGGTGGTCGGGTGGCAGTGTGGCTGTCATGAGTGATGACGTGCCTGTTCGAGAGTCGGCGGGCGGGAGCATGCGGCCATGCGACTTTTGCGGTCATTCGGTCTTGTTGGACTCGGTCGACGAGCGGGACTGTCCCGTGTGCGGCGAGGCCGCTGAGGATCAGCCGGCTGAGGCTGGCTGGGGTTCGTAGAAGGTTCCGTCGCGGAGCATGGCGAAGAGGACGTCGGCCCGGCGTCTGGCGAGGCAGAGCAGGGCCTGGGTGTGGTGCTTGCCCTGGGTGATCTTCTTGTCGTAGTAGGTCCGCGATGCGGGGTCAGCCAGGGACGCGAACGCGGAGAGGAAGAAGGCCCGTTTGAGCTGCTTGTTTCCCCGTCTGGAGGGCTGTTCGCCGCGGATCGATGAGCCCGAGCTCCGGGTGGCAGGGGCGAGTCCGGCGTAGGCGGCGAGGTGGCCGGCGGTCGGGAAGGTGCTGCCGTCGCCGACCTCGACCAGGATGCGGGCTCCGGTCCTGACGCCGACTCCCGGCATCGACGTCAGGACCTTGGAAAGAGGGTGGGCGTCCAGGAGTTCTTCGATCCGCCCGGCCAGCAGTCTGCGCTGGTCGAGGACTGCGGCCAGAGATCCGGCGAGGCTTGGGACGATCAGTGCGGCCGCCTCGGTCCCTGGGACGGTCACGGTCTGCTCGTCCAACGCGGCGAAGATGTCCTCGACCAGCCGCTCGGCCATCCGCGGCGCCTTCGGCCGCAGCAGCGTGACCAGCCGCCGTCGGCCTGCCTTGCGTATCTGTGCCGGTGACCCGAACCGCTCCAGCAGCGTGAGGACGGCAGGGTGCTGCAACCGCGGTCCCAGGACCCGTTCCAGCGACGGAGGGATCTGGGTCAGCAGGCCGTGCAGACGGTTCGCGAGCCTGGTCGCCTCGCTGGCCAGGTCGTCGTCGAACCCGACGATCATCTCCAACTCGGCGATGGTCTCGTCCTCGCCGTCGATCGCCCGCAGCGTGTGAGGCATCGCGCGGGCCGCGTCCGCGATGATGAACGCGTCCTTCGCATCCGTCTTGGCCTCACCGGGATAGAGGTCGGCGATCCGCCGCATCGTCAGCCCCGGCAGATAGGCGACCGGGCAGCCCATGACCCTCGCAACCGCCAGCGGCAGGGCGCCGATCGAGGCCGGCTGGTCGACCACGACCAGCACCGTTCCGTGCTTGGCCTTCAGCTTGGCGAACAGCTCACGGAGCTTGGGCTCGGTGTTGGGTAACCGCTTGTCGAAGGCCTTCTTGCCAGCCGGGGTGACGGCGGTGGCATGGTGTTCGCCCTTGCCGACGTCCAGGCCGAGGAAGACGTCGATGTCGCCGGTGTCGATCACGTGCAGGCCCCTCCATCACGTCTTCGTCCGGCCTTGCCTCGGCACCGAGCTGCCACATCCACGTTACGGAGAGCTCTTCCGGCCTGGGTGAAGCCGGTGCTCAAGCCCCTCATCAGCGGTCCGTCGATGCCTCCGGACCCGGTGACACCACCCCCCGGATCATCAACCGCAACAAGGGGGGGGAAGTCATGCCGGACCCGAAGGCCGGAGGCCCCATTGCGGAGCCACGAAGAAGGTAACGGGGGGGGACTCATGCGCACCCGCACCATCATCGCCAGCCTGACCGCTGCTTTCGCCCTCACACTGGCTGCGTGCAGCAGCGACGACAAGGGCGGCCACACCAACGCGCAGGACGGCACCGCCAGCACGCCAGCTGCCAGCGCCGCTCCCCGCACCAACGCCGCGAAGGGCAGCCACTACTCGAGTGCGCAGGACATCGCTGACGCGCTGTCAGCGGCAGGGCTCACTGCCTCCAAACCGCAGGAGGAGACCGCGGACAACTACGTCAGCCAGGTCGGCGGCACCGCCTGCGACTTCACTGTCATCGACCAGGCCGACAAGGCGGCACCCGGCACTGCGGGAATCAACATGTTCCCCAACGCCGAGGCCCTAGCCGCGTGGGTCCCGCTCTCCAAGAGCTTCGGAGGCGTGGCGGTCACCGGCGACACGTGGGCCGTCAGCCTGCCACCTGACGCGGCCGGTGCCCGAGACGACAGCAAGCGCCTCGCCCCGAAGGTCGCTGCTGCCCTGCACGGCACCGTGCAGCAGTAGGCGCCCAGCCCCTTTGGGGGCCCCACCACATGGCCGGGGCCCTCGTCTGTCGGAGGCGGTGCCAGCGGCCGGACGGCGCCCTGTTGCGGCCCGTCGCCCGACGGGTACGGTGCGCGCCTGCTTCCCCTCACCGAAGGGACGCATGCCATGACCAGGCGACTGTGGAAGGTCGGCACCAACTCCGGCAACGACGGATGCCCCACCCTGTACACCGAGCCCGGCACCGATACGTACGTCGTGCAGGGCGACCCCGTCACCGACCCGGCCGAGCTGGGACAGCTGGACCTCGCCGAGGGCGAGGCGGCCGTGACCGTGCCCCGCGAGCTGCTCGCGAACTTCGGCCCGAAGGAGTCCGTGCACGTGCCGCAGGAGATCAGCCTCGCCGAGTTCGGCGGCATGTTCACCACGCTGAAGCACTCCGCTTGGAGGCTGGAGACCCGTAGCCGGTACGCCGAGGACGAAGTCACCGACACCTACCGCCAGTTCGCGGCAGGTGAGTCCGTCAGCTGGGACCTGGACGACGCGTGGTGCACCAACCGGCGCGAGCAGACCGCGGCCGGCAAGAGGTTCGAGCGGGTGCGCATCGTCGATGAGCCGCCGACTCCGGGGCAGCGGTACCTACTCGACAACGCCCGCCGCAACTCCGCAGTTGGCGAGACCATCCGTGTCCTGTCTCGCAGCCGAGCCGACCAGCTCGGCCTTCCTCGGGAGGACTTCTGGCTGTTCGACGCGCGGGTGGTCGCCCTGCTGCACTTCGACGAGGCGGACGTGATGACCGGGGTGGAGCTGATCACCACGCCCGCCGAGGTGCTCCGCTACGCCCAAGCTCGCGAGACCGCGTGGCAGCAGGTGGGTCTTGCCGGTGCCGGAGTCGCCGATCAGGCAGAGCGGCTCGCCCTTCTTGACCATTCGCAGGTGGCGAGGTTGTTGACCAGGGTGGGTGTGACGTCGCTGCGAGCCGCGCCGCGTCGGTCCGCGACCGTCCACCGGCATGCGCGGGGGTCATGCGGTGAAGTCGGCCGCCTTGGTCTTCAGCGTCGTGTCGCCGTTCTTCGCGGTGGCCAGGACCGCGATGTGCCACCGGCCCCGCGGGGAGCCGTTGGCCTCGGCGCGGGTGACAGCCACCCTGTAGGTGTAGTGCACGACGTCGTGACCCGACGGCGTGCACTTCGCCGCCTCCGCGTCGGCCATCTCCTTGACGGTCAGCCCCCGCTTGGCGAAAGGCGAAGCAGCGGGCCAGGCCAGCGCCTTCACGCTCATGACCCCCGACGACGCCTTCACTCGACCGGCTCACCTTCAACGCCACCCTCATCGAGACCGGAACCGAGTCCTACCGCCTGGCCCGCACCAAGGCGAACGCCAGGATGAAGTATCCGACCACCTCACGAGGGCGGAGGAACCTCCCGGATGAGGCCCAGAGCGTCTCCCAACCGCAGGGCCAACGACCGATCACCATAAGTGTCCGCGAACCCACGGCAGATCGCGGGTTCGACATCCGCGGGCGACGATCCCGGCAGCGTCGAGTGACACGTCACATGCCCCTCGTCCGCCACGGCATCAGCGATCATGTTCCGGACTCGTGCCGACATCGTGGCACGGAACGGATTGCCCGGCCGGAAGATGCAGGTCGAACACCGCTCGGACAGCAGTCGCACCTCACCTGTCGCCTCGTCGGCGACCGGAACGCAGGCCGCCGTGTCGCCCTCGAACAACTCGTCGGTCTCCATCGGCATGAAGGTCATCATGCCCGAGGCTCTCGCACGACCGTCGGCAGTTTCGTCAGCCCGGTGGTCCCAGATCGAGCCGCCCTCCGCGGCTGCCCCAAGACGCCTGATCTTCACCAATCATCCTAGAACTGGGGCCCGTTGGGCTCGCCTCGGTGGAGCCGCTGACGCTCGCCCTAGCCACCTCAGGGGGTGAGGTGAGTTGGGCGGTGATCCGGTGGAGCTGGCCGGGGTATCGGTGGGGCGACTTGAGGTGTGGCGGCGGGTCGCCGCTGTGCGAGAGGTGGAGGGCACGCAACGTACGGGATGGTGCAGGGCCGGCAGTGGACGCTTTGGGCCGGGGAACGTGAGCAGCGCCGCCGGGATGCTCTGACGCGGCAGACTCCTCCCCCGCCGCTCCGGCGTCACGGTCGGCCGGAATGGGCGGTCGACGAGGTCGACGGAGGGTCGCGGCCGCGCACGCAGCCTCAACACTTCGCTCAATGAGACAGCAGCATGCAGACGGGGCGGCGTGGCTGCTGTGCGGGGCAGGCGGAGCTGCGACCGCCCGAAACCGGCTCTCACGTGCCGCACAGAGGGCGGTCCGAGGAGCGGTGCACCGAAGGCTGTGACCTCTGCTGAACCGGTTCGAACAGGTGCGGTCCCGCGATCAGGCGGCTGAGGCTTTGGGCATGTGGGGCCGAAGATTAGCCGCGGCGACGCGGTCAAGCGTGCGGTCCGTGAGCAGCCAGGCCAGGCGGGTCATCACGGCGGCGTCACGTCCGATGGTGTAGCGCGTGCGGGGCTTGGGTGCGGTAGCGGCCTTGGCGATGACGAGGGCAGCCTTGTCTGCCGTCACTCCCTGCTCGGTGAACTCGTTGGCCTGCTTGATGATCGCCTGCATGAGGCCGCCGTAGAGTCGGCGCTGGGTGGTCGACATGTCCTTCACGAACTGCTGGGCGCGATTGATGCCGTGTCCGGTCATCTCGGTTTTCACGCCGCCGGGCTCGACGACCACCACCTGTACGCCGTGCGGGGCGAGTTCGCGCCGCAGAGCGTCACTGACCGCTTCCAGAGCGAACTTCGCGCCGGCGTAGGCGCCGTAGGTGGGCATGGCCACTTTGCCGCCCAGGGAACTGATGTTGACGATGCGGCCTCGGCTCTCGTGGAGGAAGGGCAGCAGGGCTTGGGTGACGGCGATGTGACCGAACAGGTTGACCTCGAACTGCTGCCGCCACTGGTCGAGGGGCAGGGTTTCGACCGGGGCGTTTACTGCGATGCCAGCGTTGTTGATGAGGGTGGCGAGCTTCCGACCCTGCGGGTCGTGGGCGATCCTCGCGACGAGGTCCTCAATGTGTCCGGCGTTGGTGACGTCCAAGAAGACGGGCTCGATGCGGATGTCCCGGACGGTGTCGGCGTCCGCCTGGCTACGGACGCCTGCGAGCACGTGGTATCCCCGGCGGGCCAGTTCGCGGGCGGTCGCCGAGCCCATCCCGGTGGATGCTCCGGACACGAAAACCAGCTCATTGTCATGTGACGTTGTCATGTGAGTGAGCATGCAGCCACTCGCGTGACACTGTCAAGTAAAGTAGGCGCCATGGTGACCCGCGCCGAGTCCGCAGCCGCGACCCGCGAGGCTTTGCTCCGCGCCGCATCGGATCTTCTCGATCACGGCGGACCCGACGCCGTAACCCTCCGCGCCGTGGGAGCACGCGCCGGCGTATCCCGAGGAGCCCCATATGGGCACTTCGCCGACAAGGAGCATCTGCTCACCCAGCTGGCGATCGACGCCTGGCATGCGCTGGCCGAACAACTGCGGCGCCTGCAGCGCGACGACCGACTCACGCCGGCCATCAGGCTCAAGCACGCCCTGCTGGCGCTCATCGAGATCGGACGCGAGCGCCCTCACCTCTACGCGCTGATGTTCTACACCCCCGAGGGCGACACGGACGCGCTGCTCGAATCTGTGTCAGCGTCTCATGGTCACTTCCTCGACATGGTCGCCGGCGCGGTCGGTGACCGAGAAGTGCGCCGTTATGCAGCGCTTCTTCTCTCCAGCGCGCACGGGATCGCAGGCATGGAGCTGAGCGGCCACCTCGGCGCTGAAAAATGGGACACCAACGGAGAGGAACTCGTCGACATGCTCATCAACTCTCTCCAATCGTCGCCTCACTGACACGGCACTTTCCGGCCCTCACCGTGGCGTCTGGCCGCGCTGGAGGCCGTCATCGGCAACGACGACCAAGCCCTCGCGGCTCTCGCTGGAGACGGACGCGAGAGTCCGCTGCCCGCCTGCTGACCGGGTACGGGCAGCACACACTCCAGAGCGTCCTGATCGCCGCGTTCGGCATCGACGCCACCATGGACCACGACGAAACAGGCCGCCGGATCGCGGAGATCAACAGTGATCCCACGGCGCGCATCGTTCTTCCCTGACCGACTCCTGGCCCGCCCAGGCCGCTCTCGCCGGTGACGACCCCGCCACCGCCAAACAGATCGGCGCAGCCATCCTGGTGGCGATCCACGCCTTCACCGACGCCGACAACGACGACGCCCTCACCCGGCTGCGCCCACTGGTCTCCCCCGTCCAGCCGGGACTTTCGGCTGTGCACGACCGCCGCGGGCCTGCAGTCGGGCGTCCGGATTCGCAGCACCTCTCTCAGCCGAGGCCCAGCCGGCTCAGTGCGGTGGTCCAGTCGGTGACGACCGCCTTCTGCGCGGCGGCGAGAGTGACCGTGTCTTTGCAGACCGCAGTGTGCAGCTTCGTCTCCACCGGATCCTTCGCGTTGTTCACCCCGGAGCCCTTCTTGTGGCCAGGGTCCGCCGGTTCCACCCACAGGTTGCGGTAGTCGTTGGGGTCCCCGCCCAGCTGCAGGCTGATCAGGTGGTCGTACTCGGCATCGCCCATGCGGCCGGTGAAGCCGTAGGAGGCGGCGTTCGACTTCTTCTCCCTGCCCGTGACCGACGTGGAGGGACGGATGCCGGAGGTGTAGCCGCCCTTGCGGCAGATCGTCGACTTCAGATTCGCCTGCGTGACCGCCGGAGAGACCGCGCCCGGCGTGCACGTCGGATCCTCGATCGGCTCGCCCTTGAGATACCGGTAGTGGCAGGTGCCCGCGGCCGGCTGCTGCTGCACCGTGTACGTCTTCTGCGGACCCGCCCCCACCGCGATCGCCCGCCCGGCCCCGCCGACACCCGACGGACCCCCCGCACCACTCGCGCTCCCGGACGGCGCCGCGCCGTCCAGCGCAGTGGGAGAGCAGCCCGCGAGCATCAGGCAGGCGAACAGGACGGATGAAGCAGCACGCCGGGTGGAACGCATGACGACCCCTCACGAGCAGGCGATGGCTGAGCAGATGCTGCCCCACCTGACCGCCGTCCTACCGCGCGGGGTGCCGCGTGAAGGCGCACGCCTGCCATACGGCGCAGCGTAAACGCGCCCCCACATACCGCAGTTGTACGAGTCAGGCCCGCACGAGCGGGCCGGCGGCTGCGACGAAGGCGTTGTGCGCGGCCCTGGCGAGGGTCGAAGCGACGGTCACGGTCGGCGCGGTCGGCGGCCTCGTGCAGGGTGAAGGTGACGTCGACGATCCGGTCGGCGAGCGCCAGGACGCGCGCACCCTCGGTCAGCAGCTGGAGTTCGGTCAGCGCCTCGCCCACGACGGTGCGCGCCTCCACCGCGGCCGTCTTCGCAACCTCCTGCTCCGCCTCGGACGCGTCATCCTCCCGCAGAACCGATCGCGCGCTCTGTAAGCGGCGCATCGCAGCGAGGCGCGAAAGGAGCTTCACGATCACGGCGCGCAGCTCAGCGCGCTGCTGAATCTGCCGGGCGCGCCGGTCGCGGCGCTCGGTGGACCGGTCCTGGAGACGGAAGCCGATCACGATTCCGAGCAGACCCGCGAGTGCGGCGACGGCGTTCGAGGCCAGTTCCATGGTCATGTCTCCCTGCTCCGTGGCGAGTTGGGCGGTCGAACGGCCAACCCCCGGCGCACGGCCGGGGGTTGGCGGGTCTACCAGGAGGCCGGGGTGTACTGCTCGATCAGGCCCGTCAGCCAGTCGGGGGTCGCGCCCTCGTCGGTGCCGCTGCGCAGCGTGATGCTGCGGGCGTCCATGTCGATGACGCCGTTGCTCAGGACGCGGTAGCCGGAGACGACTGCCTCCCAGGTGGGCTCCGTGGCGCCCACCTCCAGGCGGTAGGTGATCCACACGCAGTACGGGTCGATGGTGTCCCAGCGGTCGCTCAGGTGCGGCTTGTCTGCCAGGCGCAGGATCTCGGTGTGCTGCCGGGCGAGCCGCTTGACGGGCAGGCCCTCGCACCGGATGCGGGCCGCGGTGGTGACGCGGGCGGCGAGCGCGCAGAAGTAGGCGTCCCGTGCCTTGCCGGTCATCGCGCCGGCCACCACCAGGTCACCCAGGAACTGGCAGAAGCCCCAGGGAGAGAGTGCCTGTACGTATTCCAGGGCGGCCTCGGTGGCCTGCTCCAGGTAGATTAACCGCGTCCAAGCGCAGGCGGCGGTTAGCCGGCCGCGAGGGTGGAGTCTCCCTCCAGCAGGGCCTGGTCCAGGACGCGCTCGCGTGCGAGACGGATGAGCCGGTCGGCGCGGCGGTGCTGGTCGCGGTCGTAGTGGAAGCGCGGCGTCTCGGGGGTCAGCCCAAGCGCGTCCCGCAGCTGGTTCGCGAAGGCCTCGCCGGCCTCCCGCTCGGCAGCGCGGGCCGCCTCGTTGATCTCGGTGGTCGCCATCGTTGAGGTCTCGGTGGGGCTCTGCATGGACTTTCTCCACTTCAGGGGTGGGGGTGGGCCCGGCCCGAAGGGCCGGACAGCGTAGGTCAGCTGGCGAAGACGTCGCCGAAACCGGGCGGCGAAGCGGTGTGACCGGTCCGGTCGGCGTACCGCTCGTCACCGTCCTCATCGAGGACCAGGCCGTGGCGCTGAAGGTAGGCGGCGTAGGCGGCGCGCTGCTCCTGCTCCTCCTGGCGGGCGGATGCGGCGGCACGCTCGCCCTCGATGTCGTCGCGCAAGCGCGCGATCTCGCGCACGGCGCGCTCCAGGCGGCGGCAGGACCACCGGGCGAGCAGCCAGCCCTCGGCAACGGCGTCGAACCACTCCGCAGCAACCACGCACGAGCGGCCGATGACGCGGCCGATATGGAGGCCGGCGCCGTCGTAGACGTCCCAGCCGCGCAGGCCCTGCATCCGGGTGCGGTCCTCCGGCAACCCGAGGTGCTCGATGTCGAGCACCGCCAGGTCGGCGGAAGTCATGACCACGGCGGTGAACCGCTCGCCGCCGATGCTGAAGAGCTGGAGCTCGGGGCGGCGGGCGGTGGCGGCCATGAGGCCCTCCTCGATGGAGTGGGGTTGATACGGCTCAAGTTATAGACCTCTATACTCTCTGTCTAGTGCTGCTCCGCGGAAGTCCGTGGAGGGGTGTTGATCAGATTGCCTTGAGTGGGGTGCCTTCGTAGGTCCACCGGTAGGGCTTGGCGGTCTCGTTGTGCCCGATCGTGTACGCCTCCAGCTTCTCGATCAGGTCGTTGCGGTCGGCGAAGTCGCCGTGCCGCACGACCCCGCGGGTCAGGGCGGAGAAGAACAGCTCTACCTGATTGAGCCAAGAGGCGTGCGGTGGGGTCCAGCGGACGTGCCAGCGCGGATGCAAGGCCAGCCAAGCCTTGGCGTGCTTGGCGGTGTGCGAGGAGCCGTTGTCGAGCACGATGCGGACTTCGTGCCCCGGGGCGATGACGGCGTCGAGTTGGTCCAGAAAGCCGGTGAAGGTCACCGCGTCGTTGCGCGTGATCACCTCGGTGAGTACTTCACCGCTGCGAACGTCGAGTGCCGCGACGAGGGAGGCGGTGCCGTGACGCCGGTACTCGAACTCCTGCCGGACGGGTTTTCCAGGGCGCGCGGAGCGCCCGGGATACCGGCGCGAGCGGGCGGCGATCGCGGTCTTCTCGTCGATCGAGAGCACGACTGCCCCCTCAGGCGGTTCCAGATAGAGAGCGCACACGTCGTCGGCCCGCTGCCAGAAGTCGGGGGTGTCCCGGCGGGTGAGCCAGCCTCGGACCTTGTGCGGCTTCAGGTCCAGATCCGCCAGGATCCGGCCGACCTGGGAGGCAGACACTGACGCGAAGCACGTGCCGGCCACCCGTTGCGCGATGGCCCGATGTGACCAGGTCGCCTCCGGGTGCGGCGGCTCGCTCGTCGCGGTGGCCACGACCGCCATGCGCACCGCTGGCCCGTAGGTCCTCGGCCGTCCCGACCGTTCGGCATCTCGAAGGCCGGCCGGCCCACAGGCGGCGAACCGTCCCCGCCACTTGCGCACCGTGTTCACACTGATCTCCAGCTCCCGGGCGATGGCGCCGTTGGCGAGCCCGTCCGCTGCCGCGAGCACGATCCGGGCCCGCAACACCGCACGAACCTGAGACTTCGCAGAGGCCACCGTCCTCAACAGCCGCTCGTGGACCTCCATCGCGAGCACCACCTCAACTGCCGTCCCCGTCCGCTGGCCACCGCACACGGCCATGATCATGGCGGGTGGGACGCCGCACCCTGCAATACGGGCCCGTGCCGACGCCCCCGCATCGATGCAGCAGCACATGCGGCCAGCGCCTGAACCACCATGCTCACCACTGGCCGCACGTGAACGTCATCACGGTCCGATTCCGCACTCGGTTCGCTTGTGTAGCAGCCGAATTGCCGGACAAGCAGACCGTGCCGCTGTGTCGCCGGCGAAGCCCCAGGCGTGCTGCGCACCTGAGGCTTCGCCCTCTACTTGGGGTGACGTCAACAAACGTGGCCCTTCTCGCCGTTGCCGACGCACTCGATGAGAGCGGACTGCGGGACCGGTTCGAACAGGGTCGGCGGCATAGGGGGCGTGGCGAGGAGGGCAGCGATCCTCGGAATCTGGTCCGCCACGCTCGCGCTGTGCTCCGTGAACGCCTCGATCGAAGCGAACCTTTGGATGACCAGCAGCGGTCCGTCGGCATCGCCGCGCGCGCGGTGTACCGAGTAGTGCAGGCACCCCGGTTCGGCGCGGATCTGCGGAGCGAGTTCGGCCAGCACCTCGAGGAGGTCCTCGCGTCGTCCGTTCTTGGGCTCCATCGTGGACACGGCAACGACCGCGCCGGTCCTGATCGGCTGGTCACCCTGGAGCACTGCCAGCGCCTCGTCCGCCTCGGCCTGACTGCGCAGCCGGATCTCCAGGCCGCCCACTGCCGCTGCGGCCGAGGCCGCGACGGCGACCGCACCGACCTGGTCGGCACTGACCCAGTCCGGATCGCCGGAGTCGACCAGGCGGGTCCTGACCGGCCCGAGGACCAGGGCGAAGACCCGCTGCTGTCCTGCCACCTCGGCCTCGACCACCTGCCGCATCATCAGCAGGGCGGCCTGCTCCATGCTGACCAGGCCGCTGCCGGGAACCGGCGTGAACGCGGAAGCCCCGACGATCAACGTGTAGGCGCCGCGGGCGTTCAGCCTGGGCAGGAAGGCCCGCAGGACGGCCACGTGCGCGGCCGCGAGCCCGACGAAGGCGTTCTGCCAATCGCTCTCGTCGATCTCCCAGAGCCGCTTGCCGGCCCACCACCCACCGATCGGGGCCACCACGTCGTCGACACCACCGAGCCTGCGCTCCATCTCCTCGGCAAGCTGCTCGGCGCCGGCGAACGTCGTGTAGTCGTGGACCACCAGGTGCAGGCGGTCGGTCTCCGCGTCACCGAGCACGCGCCGGAACTCCTCCGCCCGCTCCTGGGTGCGGGTCGGGACAACGACGTCCGCACCGGCGGCGAGGTAGCTGCGGACGACACCCTCTCCCACGGCTCCCGTGCCGCCCGGAACGACAACCCTGCGACCGGGCAGATCGGGAAGTGCATTGCTGCTGTGCATGAGATGACTCCTTGGGAGCGGTGCGGGGCAGTCGACCGGCGGTCCTCCACTGACCCCACTCACGTGTTGGCCAAGCCAACGTTGGCCAGCCCAACATAGCAGGTGTGTGTTGGGGTGGCCAACGGTTAGGATGGGGAAATGGCGGACATGGATCACGCATTGCAACCCCCGGCCCGGCTGCGTGAGCTCGCCAGCTGGCAGGCGAGCAAGGTGTCGACGCTCGGCGCTCGGCTGACCGCGCAGCGAATGCCGCTGAGTGCCCGCGCCGATTTCGCTGTCCTGGCGGCACTGGAGGAGTACGGGGCGCTCAGTCAGGCCGAGATCGGCCGCCGCCTCGGCCTTGACCGCAACGACGTCAGCGGCATCCTCAACCGCCTGGAAGGCTGCCGCCGGGTCAACCGGCAGGCCGACCCCGCCAATCGGCGCCGCAACGTCGTCACCCTCACCGCCGCCGGAAGGCAGCACCTCGAGGAACTCCAACAGCACGCCGATGCCGTCCAGGCCGAACTGCTCGCCGGCCTCGACGCCGCGGAACGACGACAGCTTCACTCCCTGCTTGCCAAGCTGCTCGACAGCCACAAGCCGCAACCGGCTTAGTGTGCGACATCCCGTGAGTTCCCCTGAGCCCCGCTGATTCCCTGGGCCCATGGCCAGGGGGTTCTTCCTCCTTCGTGTGCTTTGTTGGCTTGTGACGAAACTTCGGGATTCTTGAAGCGTTCTCATCTCGTCCGACCGATTCGCAGTCGGGGCGAAGGCGAGGAGGCTCGGGTTGGCGGCGCTGGCAGTCGTACGGGACCTGCGTGAGCACTGGGCGCCCGCGTCGGCTGAGGAGCTGGAGCGGTTCGAGACCGATGTGCTGTCCGGGTTCGTCCTCGCACGGGCCTCAGCAGGGCTGGCGGACGGCACCATCCGCGGGGACGTTGGCCACCTGGATCAGATCAGGACCTGGTTCGGCCGGCCCTTGTGGGACATAGAGCCCGCTGACGCGGACGTGTACTTCGGGAAGGTTCTGCGGCACTCGCCCAGTGGCACCCGGCTGGGCCGGTCGCAGGCGTTGAGCACGTATTTCACGTTCCTGGAGCTGCAGCACAAGGTCGAGATCCACCGGATGACCGGCCGGGTGGTCGAGTGTCCGATCGACGAGATGAACCGGCCGCGCGGAGCCAAGGACGCCCAGCTGCGGATCCCGCCGAGTGAGCCGGAGATCGGGAGGTTGTTCACCGGCTGGGGCGGTGAGCTGGCCACCTGCCGGAAGTTCGCCCCGACCGCCCGGAACTACACCGCCTCGAAGTTGATGTCCCAGGTCGGCCTGCGAGTGAGCGAGGCGTGTGGGCTCGACCTGGACGACATCAAGTGGGACCTGGGCCGCTTCGGCAAACTCCACGTCCGCCACGGCAAGGGGGCCCGAGGCTCGGGGCCGCGCGAGCGGATGGTTCCGCTGATCAACGGTGCCGACCGGACACTGCGGTGGTTCATCGAGGACGTGTGGGGCCAGTTCGACGACGATCACACTCGCCCTGGTGCCCCGCTGTTTCCCTCCGAGCGCAGGAACACCGACGGCTCCGCCCGCCGGGTCGGCGACGACGCCCTGCGCAACGGGCTCGACAACGCGGTCGAGGCTCATCTGCCGAGCTGGACGGAGAGGTTGACACCGCACGTCCTGCGGCACTTCTGCGCGTCCCAACTCTACGGAAACGGGCTGGACTTGTTCGCAATCCAGGAGGTCCTCGGACATTTCTGGATCGCTACGACCATGCGGTTTATCCACGTGCAGCAGACCCGGGTCGAGGACGCCTGGGCCGCCGGGATGGAACGGGCCGCGAAGCGGCTGGAAGGACTGGCCCGATGAGGTGGAACCTGCGGCTGACCGCCGCGAACAAGGGTATCTGGAAGGCGTCCGAGCTCCAGCGGAGCCTGGCCGAGCACGGCCTGGTGATCTCGGCCGGCAAGATGTCCGGGCTGTGGTCCGGCCAGCCGGTCTCGCTCAAGCTGGAGGACCTGGACGTCATCTGCGTGGTCCTCGGCTGCGAGATCGAAGACCTGCTGATCCCCGAACCAGAAAAGGTCCGCCGCCCTGGCCAGGCAGAGGAGACGGAAGGGGCCGCGATCGGCGCGGGAACCGCCGCACCGAAGGTGATTCCCAGGCGCCGGGATGGCCGGTCGCTACCGCCGGAGTGATCCGGTGGCACGGTGCCCGAAGGGCTACGTCAAGCCCACCGACTCCTGCGATAGCTGTCTGGCCTGGGGAAACTTCAGCGGCCGCTTCTGCCCCACCTGCTATATGTTCGGTCGCGGCCACGAGGCGGCCGCATGCACTGGCTGCCGCCGTGTCCAGCCGCTGAAGTGGGACTACTGCCGCCTGTGCTGGTGCCAGGCCCGCCTCAGTGCGAAGGCCGTCGTCGGTCAGCCAATGGACGAGACGGACGTGCGGGACCGGCTCGCCGCCGTCCGGCATCACCAACTGTTCTTCGTCGGGATGCACTACCGCAGGAGAACCACCCCAGCAGCTCGGACACGAGGAGGATGGCGGGGAGCCCCGCGCAAGCCGCCTCCTGCACCGGCCTGGCGCCCGGATCCCGGCTGGCGGCAGCTACCGCTGTTTACACAGATCCCCCGCGACTACAGCCGGCTCGCCCTGGCCGACGCCGACCTGGCCAGCCCGTGGATGACCTGGGCAAAGTACCTCGCCCACCGGCTCGCCGAGACCCGCGGCTGGGGCCGCAACATCCGCTTCGCCGTCAACCGCGGCCTGGCCCTCGTCCTCACCGGCTACGTCGAGGGCGACGTCATCCGGCACACGGAGATCTTCGCCCCGCTCCGGTCCCTGGACCTGCCCATGGGCCACACCGTCACGGTCCTGGAAGATATGGGGATCTTCGAGGACGACAGAGAACCCTCCTTCGAACGCTGGCTCGCCGAGAAGCTGGAGGATCTCGCGCCCGGCATCCGCTCGGAGACCGAGCGCTGGACCCGCGTCCTGCGCGACGGCGGCCCCCGCAGCCTCCCGAGACGGGAAGGCACGGTCTGGCTCTACCTCAACCGGGTCCGTCCGGCCTTGCTGGAATGGTCGAACCCCTACGACCACCTGCGGGAGGTGACCCGCGAGGACGTCCTCACCTACATCAAGACACTGCACGGCCACCAGCGCCACGACCAACTCGTCGCCCTGCGCTCACTGTTCACCTGGGCCAAGCGGAACGGACTGATCTTCCGCAACCCCACTAGCCGGATCAAGGTCGGGCAATACGAGTACGCCGTGCTGCAACCGCTCGTCCCCGAACAGGTCGATCGCTCCGTCGCGGCGGCCACCACCCCGGCGACGCGGCTCATCCTCGCCCTCGCAGCGGTCCACGCCGCCCGGGTCGCCCAGATCGCCACCCTCATGCTCGACGACGTCGACCTCGACAACCGGCGGCTGACCATCAACGGACGCGCCCGTCCGCTCGACGACCTCACCCTGAAACTGCTGCTGGACTGGCTGGGGCACCGGCGAAACCGTTGGCCGAACACCGCGAACCTCCACCTACTGATCAACAACCAGACCGCCACGAAGACCAGCCGCGCCAGCAACCACTGGATCAGCGCCGCGATGCGCGGGCAGGACGCGACGCTGGAACGGCTCCGCGTCGACCGCCAACTCGAAGAGGCCCTGACCCACGGCCCCGACCCGCTCCACCTCGCCGAGGTGTTCGGCCTCGACGAGAAGACCGCGATGCGCTACGCGGAATCCGCACGAGCCCTGCTGGAACAGGCCGCTGAACAGCACCTCCGCTGAAACCGGCTCGACCGCGACGCACCATGAAGGGAATCATGGACGAGTGATGTCGACCCAAGCAGCAGCACTCGCCCTACAGGACCATGCCGCCCTCTGGAGCATGGGCGAGATCAGTGCTACCGATGTCGTCACCGGCGCCTGTAATGCGCTCGTCGCCGGCCTCGACAGTCCCGCCCTGCGGATGCTGGCCGCGTGCACACGCGCGGAGGCGGATTACGACGTCCCCGATCTCCTTCCCCCAGCACTCGACGAACTGGGCCTCACCTTCTACCCAGCGGGCAGCCTTGCCGGACAGGAAGCCGCCGCACGAGCACTTGCCGCCCGAATGCTGGCCGGCGAGTTGACGCCACGCGAGCTGGTTTTCCGGATCCACCAGCGCTTCGGGCACGAACTGCCCTTGGCCGAACGACTCGCCAACCTGGACGACGAGTACGACATCCTCGAGTACGGCGACAGGACACTGGCACAGGTCGACGCCGACGTTCTGGCCGAAGCTCTTCGGCTCACTCAGCATCCTCGTGTTACACCCGAACCCACGGATCCACTGATCTGAAGCACACCGGTGGACCCTTGGGTTCGCACTGAAGAGACTTCGGTTTCCGTGAACCCACGGAGCTCGTGACGTTGACGAGCGTGGCACCAGCCGCTATGACGGCTGGTGCCACGCTCGTCAACGTCACCCCAACTTGGCCCGCAGCGACAGCAACCGGGACAACATCCTGCCCAGCGGACTGCCCGCTAGCTCTCCTGAGGGAGCCCTCCACTGCGCAGATGGCCTCTACCTCGGCGGATCGACCATCTGATCAACACCCCTCCACGGACTTCCGCGGAGCAGCACTAGAGGTCTATCCGAGATTCTTTTAGAGGTCTACAGTGCGGGTATGGAGACGACCCCCGACGACCTCATCAAGGCCGCTATCGAACATGCCCTCGCCATCGACGATCCCGCCCTGCGCGCCCGCACCATCACGCGCGTCCTGAAGGCGGTCGAAGACGACCAGCGTCTCAAGCAGGCGCGCGAGGCAGACGTGCGCGAACTGCGCCGGACCCGAACCGGGAAAGAGGTCTCCGAGCTCGTTGAACTCTCCGTCGGGCGCATCAGCCACATCGTCAACGGCACCGTCACCGGGCGGCGATCCAAGCGCAGCGAGAAGGAGTCCTAACGTGCCGGAGTTAACACCGCCCTTGCCGAGGAGGCGTGTCACCGCAGGCGGGGCTACACGCTACTTCGACCGGAGTGATCCCTGCTGCGTCTACCGCTTCTACAACGAGGCCAGCGAGGTGATCTACATCGGCGCCAGCCACGACCCCGCCACTCGCCTTCGATCCCACTACCCGAGGAAGCCGTGGGCGGAGGAGATCTCCCGCTACGAACTTGAGTGGCACGCCGATCGCGATGCCGCTGAGCGTGAAGAGCGCAAGCAGATCAGGTCGTTCAAACCCCGGCACAACGTGGTGCACACCGACGAACACCGTGTTCGCAGCGTGGCCCACATGGTCCTCTACGTGCGCCAACGCATGGCTGACCGCATCGCTGCGGAGACTGACACCCCCTGACCCGCAGGGTGTCGCGAAGGGTCATCTCGGTCCGACACGGGCTTCGGTCAGAGCGACAGTGGGTGGGGGCCGAAGACAACCGGTGTGTCACCTCTGTCGTCGCTCATCCAGTAGCCCTGCGCGGTGAGGATGGTTCGGAGCGCGGTGTGCATGGCGGCCTGCTGTGCGCGCCACACCTCGCTCAGCAGCTGGAGCTCGGTCAGGGCCTCGCCCGCGAGGGTGCGTGCCTCCATTGCGGCCGCTTTCGCGGCCTCCTGCTCCGTCTCGGAGACGTCGGCCTCTCTCAGAACGGATCGCGCGTTCTGTAAGCGGCGCATCGCGGCGAGGCGGGAGAGGATGTTTCGTCGGCTGTTGCACCCCGCTTCTGCCTGTCGGCTGTGGGCCCTGACTCCTGCGGGAGGCCCAGGAGGCGTCAGCGCTGTCCTTTGCGGTCGCGGCGGTTCAACCGGTTCTGCAGGTGGACGAGGGCGCCGGTGCGGTGTGTGTGGAGGGCGGCGCGAGCCGCGTTGGCACCGGGGGCGCCGTGGACGCCTCCGCCCGGGTGCGCGGAGGCGGAAGCCAGGTAGAGCCCGGGTACGGGTGTCTCGGGCCGGCCGGTGCCGGGAGTGGGGCGGAAGACCAGCTGCTGGTGCAGGGCTGTTGTGCCGCCGTTGATGGCGCCGGCGTGGAGGTTGGCGTTCAGGCTCTCCAACGTGGGCGGAGCGAGGATGCGGCGGGCTCTGATGAGGTCGCGGAAGCCGGGCGCGTAGCGTTCGACCTGTGCCTCGACCCGGTCTGCCATGGCCTCCTGTTCCTGGGCGTCCCAGCAGCCGGTGAGCTTGTCGTCTCCCGCGTCGCCGTGCACTCGGTGCGGCACGTGCGTGTAGGCCCAGGCGGACTCGGTGCCCCGGGGGGAGCGGCTGGGGTCGGTGGTGGTCATCTGGCCGAACAGGGCGAAGGGTTCGTCGGGAATGTGGCCCGTGGCGATCTGGGCGGCGAAGCGGGTGAGGGCGTCCACGCCGTCCGCGAGGTGGACGGTTCCCGCGTGCGCTGCCTCCGGACAGGTCCAGGGCACCGGGCCGTTCAATGCCCAGTCGACTTTGAAGGTGGCGAAGTCCCACTGGAAGCGTTTCAGGTCGGCGAGCAGCCTTCCGGGGAGGTGCTGTTCCGCGACGAGCGAGCCGTAGAGCGCGGGCGCGGACACGTCGGCGAGGACGGCCCTGCGGGCGACCACCGCCTCGCCGCCCGCGGTGCGAACGCCGACGGCTCGGCCGTTGCGGACGACGACCTCGGTGACTCGTTCCCCGCAGCGGACGGTCCCGCCGCGATGCGCCAGCCGGCGGACGAGAGCCGAAGTGAGCGCCCCGGAGCCGCCGGTGGGGACAGGGAAACCGTAGGTCTGACCGAGCATGGACATGAGCCAGCCGAAGCCGCCGCTGCCCGCCGCTTCCGGCGCGAGGTCCGCGTGCAGGGCGTTGCCGGCGAGCAGGAGCCTGCCGCCCTCGCCGCCGAACTCCTCCTCGCCCATGCGCCGGACCGGCAGCAACATCGTCCGGGCCAGGCGCAGTCCACCCGCGGTCCTCAGCCGCAACGCCAGCCGGGCGCCGGCGCGGACCGGGGGGAACGGTGTGAACAGGGCGTCGAGGATGCCTGGTCGCAGCGTGTCCCAGACTTTCTGTAGCTCTTTCCAGGCGGCTCCGTCGCCGGGGGCGAAGGTCTCCAGGCTCGCGGCCGTCTCCTCCAGGTCCCGGCTGAGGACCGCGCAGCGGCCGTCCGGCAACGGGTGGGCCAGCACCTTGGGGGCATGGCTCCAGCGCAGCCCCTCCCGTTCCAGATGCAGTCCGGCCAGCACCGGGGAGGCGGCGGCGAGAGGATAGAAGGCGCTGAAGAGGTCGCTGGCGAAGTCGGGGTCGACTCCACGGTCGTGCCGGACCGCTCCTCCCGGCTGGTCCTGGGCTTCCAGCACCTCCACGCTCCAGCCCGCGTCGGCCAGGAGGTTCGCGGCGACCAGTCCGTTGGGGCCGGCTCCGATCACTACTGCGTCCGCCATCACTCGCTCCCGGTCCAGTGGGTGGCGCCGCACCCGGTGGCGCGGCTGCATCCAGCGCTCGGCACTGGTTCAGGCCGTGTGCGGTCGCGGTCGTCCGGCCGTGCCGCGGGCCGGGCTCTCGTCTTCTTCGCACAGTCGGGCGAGACGGGCCAGCATCGCGCGGCTGCGCACATGCTGCACCGTGTCGAGGAGGCCGTTGTGCAGGGCGCCGCCCGCGCCGCGCAGCGGATGCTCGTCGAGGATGATCAGTGTCTGCTCGCCCCACGGCCGCAGTTCCATCGCGATCCTCGCGGTTCCGAGCGGCCCGCTGTTCGCCTCCAGTTCGAGGACGGCGGGGGGTTCACTGCGGCGCACCACGGTCTGGTTGTGCAGGGTGAGTGGCCCGATCCTGATCTCGTACCGGAGGGACGCCCCCACCTCGGGCCACGACGCCTCCTCGGATTCGGCCCGTGAGGTGCCGACGACCCAGTCCCCGTACCGTTCGGCGTCGGACAGGACCTTCCAGACGTCCTCGGGAGATTTCTTGATCAAACGGTGTCGTACGGCCATGCGGTCCTCCGCCGTTCGAAATGTCGTGTTCCCGGACGCGAGTGCCCATCCTGGGCTCGGGTACGCACTCCCGTGCGGGGACGGTGGCGGCGCATGCCCGTGGAGGACGCCGCGGGGGCCGAGTGGCATCTGCCCGCACGCGGATCGCTTCGCGCGTGGCGCCGCCCCTCTCGCCGATCGGAACCTCGTGAGCCGGCTAGGCCCCTGACGCGGCTGCTGCGGAGAGGCCCGCGAGGCTGTTCGAGTGGGAAGTCGGGTTTCCGGTACTGCCGACGGCCGGGGAAGCGGTCGACTGGCGGAAGTCGCCCCCGCCAGCAGCGCCCAGCGGCGGAGAGGCCCGCGAGGCTGTTCGAGTGGGAAGTCGGGTTTCCGGTACTGCCGACGGCCGGGGAAGCGGTCGACTGGCGGAAGTCGCCCCCGCCAGCAGCGCCCAGCGCGCGATTCCGGTGAGCTGCAGCACCTGGTTGACCAGCTGGCGCATACGGACTGGCTCGCCGATGTCACCCTCACCGACAGCGCCCTCACCGGGCAGATGACCGAACGTGTCCTCTCGCTCACCTGCCCCCTCTGGGGGTGAGCCCAGCCGCGCCGGCGCATCCGATTCCACGGAGCCGCACCGGTTGATCGTCCTGCAGTCTGCGAAGAGTCCCCCGGCGGCGACAGCTGTGGGCGCGATGGCCACCGAGGGACAGTCCCAGTTTGCAGCAAGGTCGGCGGCTCACTGCCGGAGGCCGTTGTGACTGCCTCCGTCAGGCCACTGCGACTGAGCGCGCTGGATGCCGGGGCGCGTGGCTGCCCGGGACCGTGCACGGCTGTCCGGCAGGCCCGAACACCAACCGGAGTGAGCAGCCCAGGCGCGTGTTCCTCACCTCGCACCGTCCGTCGGACAGTGGACTCCTGCACGATGCTGGGATCGCCGGACGGCGGCCGACAACACCAAGGTGGACCTGACCAGGACAAAGGCAGTGAGGATTAGTCCTGTCGGCCACCGTCAGTAGAGCCATCGATCCAGGTGGGCGGGCCAGAGGAACCCCTTGTAGCCCTTGAAGGCCGCAGGGTCGGCCTCCTTCAGTTCCTCAGCCAGCTGGGTCAGTTCGGTGAGAGCCTGTTCCTCCTGCTCGTCGGAGAGGTACTCCTCGGGGCCGTCCGGCTCGCTGAGAAGCTCTGAAGCAGTGACGCGGCTGCCGTAGCGATGAAGGGCATCAAGCCACGCGTCGATACTCGAGTTGGCGAACCATGCCCCCCCCCGTCCGGCTTGACGAAGTAGACCGCCCCGGTCCCCGGTTCTGCACCGAACGATGACAGGTGGGCTGGTTCATACGGGTCCGCCTGCTCGGTGAGCCTGTACAGCGGACCGCGTGACGTAAGTAGCCCTGGATCGGCCTCGCTCTGAGTCACGACTCGCTCGATGAGGCGTGGAGTTACGGGGATGCCCACTTCGACGAGTTGCGCCTTCATGGCGTCCGGGATCCGCCAACTGGCCACAACGTCGCGGCTGGCGCGCGTGACATGGCCGAGACCGGCCCATTCGGTCAACTGGTCATACGTCGCCATCGGACGGTCCTCTTTAGACCGTGTCCTATGTGGTGATCATTCGTTGGGCTGGTCATGGGGCGGGGTACGTGGAGTTGGATTGTTCCGGACGGACTGTGGGAGATCGCGAAGCCGCTGATCCCGCCGTCGAGAGTGCGGCCGCAGGGCGGCGGAACGCAGGACACGCCTGATGAGACGCTGTTCGCCGCCATCGTCTACGTCCTGGTCAGCGGCTGCGCCTGGCGCGCTCTGCCGCCCTGCTTCGGGATATCGAAGTCGACCGCCCACCGCCGGTTCCTGATCTGGTCGAGAGCCGGCGTCTGGGGCCGCCTGCACGAAGCCGTACTGCACCGCCTCGACGATGCCGGCCTCATCGACGTCACCCGCGTCGTCCTCGACACCGCCCACGTCAGGGCTAAAAAAGGGGCGAACACACAGGTCCGAGCCCCGTGGACCGGGGCAAGCCGGGTTCCAAGATGCACGTCCTGTCGGACGCGAACGGACTGCCCCTCCTCGTCGGTGTCTCGGCCGGCAACACCCACGACAGCGAAGGGCTGAAGCCCATGATCGCCGGTCACCAAACGAGACACGACCCCTACCGAGGCCGCTACTTCAAGCCCCAACGCCTCCACGCAGACAAAGCCTACGACCACGCCAGCCTGCGGAAATGGCTGCGCGGCAAGCGCATCGGAGTCCGGATCGCGCGCAAAGGCATCGAGTCCAGCGAACGATTAGGGCGCCGCAGGTGGGTGATCGAGCGCACGATGTCGTGGCTGTCCGGCTACCGCAGACTCAGTCCCCGCTACGAGCGCCATCCCCGCAACTACCTGGCCTTCCTCGGTCTCGCCGCCGCCCTCTGCTGCTACAAACGCCTCGTCCGCCTCACCACATAGGACACGGTCTAAAGGCATCGCCGCCCGGACCGGCCCGACACCGGAGCAGCTGCTCGCCCAACTCGCCGACCACGCACGCCTCAACGACGACGGCACCCTCACCAAGACCCGTTCATACCGCGCTGAGCCCCGACCACGGGTGGGTGGTCGGGGCTCAGATCGTGCTGTGGCGTTCGTCCAGGGATGGGGTGCTCAGTCGCGGCGCAAAGCCGTGATCTTCTGGTGGGCGGTGGAGATGGCCTGTGTCAGCTCCGTGCGGGCCGCTTCTTGCTTCAAGGCCAGTGCGAGCTGAGCCTGGTGGTCCGCGAGCGCGACCTTGATGGCCGCAGTCGGGGCGGGAGGGCCATGTTGAGGTAGGCGTCGACGCATGACCTTGTTCAGCTCGGGGCGGATGGTCTCGATCTCTTCAGCGAATCCCCACGACGTCCTGGTGCCTGGTGCGCCGCCGACGTCGTGCTGATCGGGGGTGGGTCCGATGCCGAGTCGGCGGCGCCTGGTGCTCATGCCAGCAGCGTGACACGGACCGGCTGCAGGTCTCATCTGCCTAGGGGGTCAGGAGGCGGGCTCGTAGGTGGCGGCCGGGCCGATCGCGCCGGGCCCGAACTTCTCCCGGAGCCGGTCGTCGGCGGCCGACTCCGCCACCAGACGGGCCTGCCGTGCGGCATCGAGGCTGAGCTGTTCGGCGACCTGGCCGGCGTCGACGAGGTCCTCGGCGCGCAGCACGAGTCCGGTCAGCCGGCCCCGCTGGAGGCCCGCAGCCTCCATCACCTGGTAGGCGAGCAGACGCGGGTCGTGCGCGGATGGCTCGGTCAGGCGGCGCGCCTTCTACCCCTGCGGTCCGCCGGCGAACGACAGCGCGAGCGTGAGGGCACGGGCTGCCCGCGGCGGCGCAGTTCGGCCCCCAACTGCACGACCAGGCCGAGCAGAGCCGCACGGGCGGCGGCGCCGTCGTGGACGTCGCGGGGAAAGCGGTGACGGACGGTCGCTGAGGCGGGCTGGAGGCGTGGGGTGACGGTGCGCGGGTCGATCCCCCGTGCCCGGTCGACGGCCATGCGGCCGGCCGTCCCTCCGAGCATCCGCTGGACCGTGGAACGTTGCGGTGATGAGAGTCCCAGTAGTTCTCGCGGAAAAACAGCACTACGCCGTGCGGCAGCCCATCGCTCTGGGCTCGGCCCCCGAGCGCGGCTGGGTGTGGCGTTGACCCAGATAGCTAATGTGACTAGTCTTTAGCTAACAACATTAGCTAGCTTGATGGAGGACGGCATGACCGAGCACCTGAGAATCGGCAAGAACACCCTCGCCTTCGACGTGAGCGGGGAAGGTCCTCTGGTGGTGCTGGCGCACGGTATCGGCGACAGCCGGCATTCCTACCGCTTCCTCGTTCCCGGCCTGGTGGCCGCCGGCTACCGGGTCGCGAACGTCGACATCCGCGGGTGCGGCGAGTCCAGCCTCGGCTGGGGCGGTTACAGCCGCACCGACATCGCCGGAGACCTGGTCGCCGTCGTGCGTCATCTCGGCGGCCCGGCTGTGATCATCGGGCAGTCGATCAGCGGCGGCGCCGCGACCATCGCGGCCGCCACCGCGCCCGACGTGATCAGCGGAGTGATAGAGCTGGCTCCGTTCACCCGTGCACAGCCCATCGACCTGGGCGGGCTGATCCGGGCCAAGCGCTTCCGGACCGGGTACGCGCGGATGGCAATGGTCATCGTCCGGGGACGCGTGGCGGACTGGAAGAAGTACCTCGACGTGGCCTACCCGGCCAAGCCCGCCGACTGGACCAGCGAACTGGCCCGCATCGAGGCCACGCTGAGTGAGCCCGGCCGGATGAAGGCCCTGCAGGCCATGTGCAAGTCCAAGCCCACCGACGCCGGCGCCCAGCTCGCCCACGTCACCTGCCCGGTCCTGATCGTCGAAGGCAGCCTGGACCCCGACTGGGCCGACCCCCGCGCCGAAGGAGAGAAGATCATCGCCGACCTGCCCGCCGGCCTCGGCGAGCTGGCCGTGATCGACGGCGCCGGCCACTACCCGCACGCCCAGACCCCCGACCAGGTCCTCGCGCTGGCCCTGCCGTTTCTGGCCAAGGCGGCCGGCCGTGCCTAGGGCCGGACTCACCGCCGCGACGGTCACCGAAGCCGCCGCCGCCCTGGTCGACGAGGTCGGGTTCGACCAGCTCGGCATGGGCCTAGTCGCCGAACGGCTCGGGGTCAAGACCCCCTCGCTGTACAAACACGTCACCGGCCAGACCGACCTCGCCCACCGAATCGCCATCCTGGCCATGAACCAGTGCGCCGACGCCATCCGCGACGCCACCCAGGGCCGGTCCGGCACCGAAGCCCTGGCCCGCGGCGCACAGGCGATGCGGACATTCGTCAAGGACCACCACGGCCGGTACGCCGCAGCCAACGCCGCCCGCCCGACCGGACCCGACGACCCCCTCATCGACGCCCTCAACCGGGTGGTCGACTCCTGGGCCGCCATGCTCCACGGCTACCACATCGACCCCGACCAGCAGATCCACGCGCTGCGGATGCTCCGCACCGTCCTGCACGGATACGCGTCCCTGGAAGCAGCCGGCGGATTCCAGTTCGCCACCGACATCGACGACAGCTTCACCTGGATGATCGACTTCATCGACCACGGCCTGCAGGAGACCACGGCCACCAGCACCCACAGCGCCCCTCCCGCACGACCGCGTCGGGCGTGACGCTCTGACCCGCCACGGACCGGGCCCCACGCCGTTCCCCGGCCCCACCGGCCACCGGTGGACCACGCGCTCGCCGAACCCCCACCGCTGTCACCCCACACCAGCCAGAAGTGGAAACCCCTATGAAGCCGGTCCTCACCGCGGTCATCGACATCGACGCCACCCCGCAAGCGGTGTGGGACGTCCTCACCGACTTCGCCGCCTACGGCGAGTGGAGCACCTTCTCAGCGGCCGAAGGAACCGCCCGAGTGGGAAGCCGGCTCACAATGCGCATGCCGGGCATGCCCTTCAGGCCCACGGTCACCGTCGCGACACCCGGCCAGGAACTGCGGCGGGTCGGCACGACATCAAGCATCTGCTCCACAGCCGGCACTCCTTCGTCCTGTCCCCAACCACGACGGCATGGGCCATACGTAAGGTGCCGGTGGTCGCGGGGAAGCACCCCCGGAAAGTACCCGTGTGGCCCTTCGCGGTGGGAGGCTCAGTACTCGTACTGGCCGTCCTCACGGCCGTCGGCATATGGGTGTACGGCGCCTACAGCATGTCGTACCCCGTACCCCCCGTCCTTGGCGCCCGCGTCGAAGGACAGACGATCGTCCTCAAATTCCCCGTCTGCCCCACAGACGTGATCCGGCACGTAGAAGTCACGGACTTCGACGACGACACCAGCGCGAATCCGCACGTCCTGTGGTGGGCCACCAACCCCACCACACCATCCGCCAGGAAAGGCGTCACCACGCTCTGGTCCGGTGACGGATTCGAGCACCACGCCCCAGAGCCGCCGCGGTCCGCCATCCCCCGCAACCTCGTGGTCGGGTTCCTGGATCCGTCAGGCGACGGCCGGGACGGCGTCTTCACGCTGCGCACGATATCCGCAGCGAAACTGAAGGCCGGACAGTACTGGAGCGACGACGGCGCCAAGACCGCCGCGCAAATCGACGCACAGCTCAAGTGCCACAGCGCCGGCTGAGGAGGACTTCGTAGGCAACGACGGGGGCCTTGTCCGCGACCTGCTCAATCCGATCCGCGGTGCCCGTTTTGCCCTTGCCCCCCCCCTTGTCCGGACGGTTCGTCCGGGCTGGCCAACCACACCGTCCTGCCGTGGTTCAGCGGGCGGATCGAGTACCGGAGACCGAGGCGCCGCGCCTCCAGCCCGAAGGCTTGCGGGAGTGGAAGGTCTCACCGCTGTCGATCCTGGCCTTGTTCCGCTCGAACTCTCGCTCCGCAGGCGACGGCTCGCGGGGAGCGAGGCCGGAGCGTCCCCAGTTCTCCCCCACCTTCGTGATGACGGTGCCCTTCTCGTAGACCTTGCAGCAATGAGTTGTGCACGATGCAGCGCACTCCTCCGCCGGATGGTGCGCATCCGGTGCGGTGGGTGTCCTGCCTGGTGCGCATCGCCGCGCAGAGCTCCCGCGCAGCGGTGCGCGTCGTGGGGTGCGGGGTGCGCACCACGCCCCGCACCGCTTCACCCAGCGTGAAGGGCTCAGGGGCGAGTGAGGTAAGGAGAGTTCTCCTCTCGGTGCACAGCATCGCGCACACATAAGAGGACGATGCCGGTGGCGAACGTGGTCTAGCTGTAGCGTGGCCAGCGGACTCGCCCCTGGTGGCAGGAGCTTCACTCTTGCTGTGGCAGGTGGCGGCGCTGGCGGTCTTCTCGGGCCGGGCCGTGTTCGTGGCGTGCTGGTAGGCCCGATCGTTTGCCGAGTTGGCCGACCGTCCCGTCGATTCCGTTGATCGAGGCCGCCTGGCTGGTTCGCCGGGCCCGAACCGTGTCCCAGTGCCGTCAGCAGCCCACCTGCGATGGCGCTTCCGTGGCGTCTGCCAGCGGCCGGATGCTTCGCGGGGCAGATCTCTGCAGGGGATGCCGGTGCGGTATCCGTAGGTGACCCTTTCGAAGATGCGGCTGTGGTCGGCGAACGGCGCCCTGCTCGTCGGTCAGCGGGCGCATGCGCCCGCTCGAGCCCAGCCAACTCCACCCCACAATCACGAATACTTGGCTAGCCACGCGATTGCTGGTACATTAATTCGTGTGGCCAGCCACCTAAATGGGTGGGGCCATGAAAGGAGCCACCATGAAAGCCATTCTGTTCGACCGTTTCGGAGGCACCGACGTGCTGCACGAGGCGGACATCGATGTCCCGCAGCCCGGCCTCGGGCAGGTCCGCGTCCGCGTCCGGGCTGCCGGCCTGAACGCGCTGGACGGCAAGATCCGCTCCGGGGCGATGGAGGCCGCGTTCCCCACGCCGCTTCCCGCTGTCCCCGGTGCCGAGCTCGCCGGCGTGGTGGACGCCCTGGGCGAGGGCGTGCGGGACGTGCACGTTGGTGACGAGGTATTGGGCTGGTCGGACACCGGCTCGTATGCCGAGTACGCGCTGGCCACCACCGTGGCCCCCAAGCCCGTCGGCCTGGACTGGCAGCACGCGGTCGCGTTGCCGGTGGCGGGCGAGACGGCCGAGCGGGTCCTGGACCTACTGGGCGTCACCGCCGGGCAGACCGTGCTGATGCACGGCGCGGCCGGAGCGGTCGGCACCCTGGCGGTCCAGCTCGCCACAGCGCGTGGGGCGCGCGTCATCGCCACCGCTGGCCCCGCCAATCAGGACTACCTCACCTCGCTCGGTGCCACCGCGACTCTCTACGGCGAGGGCCTGGTCGAGCGGGTCCGGGCGCTCGCGCCCGACGGCGTGGACGCGGTGTTCGACCTGGCCGGGAAGGGAGCCCTGGAGGACTCCATCGCCCTGCGCGGCGGCACCGAGCGCATCGTCACCATCGCCGACTTCCGCGCGCACCAGCTCGGGATCACCTTCTCCAGCGGTGGCCAGGAACGCTCGGCCGCCCGCCTGGCCGCCCTGGCGCAGGACGCGGCGACCGGCAAGGTCGTCACCACCGTCACTGCCTACCCGCTCGCCGAGGCCGCCACGGCCCAGCAGGCCAGCGACGCCGGACACGTCCGGGGCAAGCTCGTCCTCACCCTCGACTGACCACGCCCGCCCTGCCCCCTGTTCCGATTCATCACACCCAAGGACTACTCATGCTGAACGCGCTGTGGACGCCGATCACCGTCGGCGACATCTCCCTCCCGCATCGCCTGGTCATGGCCCCCATGACCCGCAGCCGGGCCACCCCGGAAGGCGTACCGACCGAGCTGAACGCCGAGTACTACGCGCAGCGCGCCTCGCACGCGCTCGTCATCACTGAGGGAACCCAGCCCTCCGCCGACGGTCAGGGCTACCTCTTCACCCCAGGCGTCCACGATGACGAGCAGATCGCGGGGTGGCGCAAGGTCACCGACGCCGTGCACGCGGCCGACGGCCGGATCGTCATCCAGCTGATGCACACCGGACGTATCGCTCACCCCGACAACACCCCGCATGGGCGGCGGCCGGTCGCCCCTTCGGCGGTCCAGCCGCAGGGCCTGATGTTCACAGCGGCCGGGCCCCAGGAGATGCCTACGCCCCGTGCGCTGTCGACGCAGGAGGTCGCCGCGACCGTCGACGACTTCCGTCGCGCCGCGGCGGCTGCCGTCGCGGCGGGCGCCGACGGCGTGGAGATCCACGGCGCCAACGGCTACCTGGTGCACCAGTTCCTGTCCGACAACACCAACCAGCGCACCGACCAGTACGGCGGCTCCATCGAGGGCCGCATCCGCTTCGCCGTAGAGGTCGCCGCTGCCGTGGCCGAGGAGATCGGCGCCGACCGCACCGGCTTGCGCATCTCCCCGGGTAACCCCTTCAACGACATCGCCGAGTCGGACACCGCAGAACTGTATCCGGCGCTCCTGCGCGCCCTCAGTCCGCTCGGTCTGGCCTACCTCCACGTGATGCACGCGGGCGACGACGAACTGCTGGGCACCCTGCGCGCGCTGTGGCCGACCACGCTGATCCTCAACCGGGCCGGCACCGACCTGCCCACCCGCGCCAAGGACATCGACCAGGGCACGGCCGACCTTGTCTCCGTCGGGGCTCTCGCGCTCGCCAACCCGGACCTGGTCGAGCGGCTACGCTCTGACGCGCCGCTGAACACCCCCGACCCGGCGACCTTCTACGGCGGCGGAGCGGCCGGCTACACCGACTACCCCACCCGTACTGTCTGAGGAACCGCATCATGCCCCGCTCCATCCACCACACCCCCTCTACGGCGAGCGAGGGGCCGATGAGCTACGCGATCTTCCAGCTCGCCCGCGCCCACCGCGCCCGCGCCGCCGCCATGCTCCGCGAGATGGACCTGCATCCCGGACAGGAACTGCTGCTGATGCAACTCCTCGACCGGGACGGCCAGACCCAGTCCGAACTGCTCGAAAGCGTCGGCCTGGACCACTCCACCGTCTCCAAGTCACTGCGTCGCATGCAGGACGCCGGCCTGCTCGTCCGCGAGCCGGCCCAACACGACCGGCGCGTCATGGTGGTCCACCTCACCGACAAGGGCCGTGCCATGCGCGAACCCATCACGGCCATGTGGCAGACCCTCGAGGAGACCTCCGCGCGGGACCTGTCGGCCCAGCAGGCAGAGTCCTTCGTCCGCACCGCATACGCCATCGCCGACGCGATCAACAGCCACGCTCTTCCCCGGGAAGAGTCCGAGTAACTCCCTCGGCTCGTACCCCGCTTCCGGCTTGAAGTGCACATCGCTCCGACGTTCCCGGGACAGCGCTGCAGCGCACTCAACTGCACGAAGGCACGTGCTGAACGGAACCAGGCTCCGCGATTGTCGGGCGAGGCCCGGTGAGCCGCGCCGGCGGATGTGGAGCGCCCCCCGCTCACCCCGGAACGTCAGGGACTACAGGCTGAGCGGGGCCTCAGACACGGAAGTCGAACCCTTCACTGTCGCCAGCCACGTGCACTTCGAGGACGGCCGCAACACCCGCGTCCCGTTCACCGTCGACCCCCGCAAACTCCTGAGGACCGGCGGTGACCCGCGCCGCAGATCCGCCCATCACAGGCCCCCCCTTGAGCGGCTCGGGCCGACGGCGCCCACGTCCGCGCCACCTTAAATCCTCCACTCCTGCCTTGATGGAAAGTGAGAGCCCCATGACCAAAACCTTCCCCGTCCTCGTCGTCGGCGCGACCGGGAACCTCGGCGGCAAGGTCGTCGACGAACTGCTGGGGCGCGGCAAGAACGTCCGCGCCCTGGTCCGGCCGACCACCGACGCGAGCAGACTCGAGAAGCGGGGCGTCGAGATCGCCCGTGGCGACATGCTCGACCTCGACTCGCTCGTCGCCGCCATGAACGGCGCCGATGCCGTCATCACCACTGCCGCCGGCTACACCCGCGGCGGCAAGGACGCAAACGACATCGACACCGTCGGCAACGCCAACCTCGCCGAGGCCGCTCACCGCACTGGCATCCGACGGTTCGTCATGACCAGCATCCTCACCAGCGACCAGACGCCCCAGGTCCCGCACTTCTGGCACAAGAAGCTCGCCGAGGACAAGCTCGAACAACTCGGCGTCCCCTTCGTCGCACTGCGCCCGGGGGCCTTCCTCGACCAAGTCGCGACCATGGCGGGCAACCCCCTCGACAAGGGCCGCCTGATCTGGCCGGCCAAGGCCACCGTGCCGCTGACCTTCGTCCACACCTCGGATCTCGCGGCCTACCTGGCAGCCGCGGTCGACGCCGAGGCCGAGGCCGGTGAGCGCATCGACATCGGCTGGGACCGTGCGATCAGCATGCGCGAAGTGGCCGACCTGATGGGCCACCGGGCCGGAAGGAAGATCAGGGTGTGGGCCGTCCCCTCCGTCGTCGTCCGCGCCGCAGGAGCCGTCGTCGGCCGCTTCAATCCGGTGGTCAAGGACATGGCCGCAATGTTCGGCTGGTTCGACACCGGCCGCTACGTCGCCGACCCCCGCCGCCAGCAGCAGCTGTTCGGCCCCGTGCCCACGGCCGAGGAGGCCCTCGGCCGGTACACCGACGAGCTGGGCACTGCCCAGCACCGGTGACGGGCCCTCATCCCGGTCCCGCCACCCGGACGGGCCCAACAGATGGGTGGAGGAACCGCTGTGACAGACCACCACACATTCCTACCGCACCCGGAATGGGACCCCAGTTGCTTGTTCGCGAGACCTGGTTCTCGGAACAAAGCCATGCCCGGCCCGGCTGTAGCCAGGCTTCACCTGAACTGGCGATTCGCTCCCAGAGGACTACTGCCGGCCCGGAACCGGTGCAGGTCACGGACAACTCGGGCGCGCTGGCTTCGCTTCTCGGGTCGTAATGATTCTTCGTGGGCATGGGCCGGTCAGCCGCTGTGTCGGCGGGCGCGCAGGGCGGCCCAGTGGCGTAGCCGTTCGCTGATCTGGGCTTCGTAGCCGTTGCGGGTGGGCTGGTAGTACGCCTCGCGGTCGTCCATGCCGTCGGGGAAGTAGTCGTCACCGGAGAAGCCGTCGGCGGTGTCCGGGTCGTACTGGTAGTCCTTGCCGTAGCCGAGGTCTTTCATCAGCCGGGTCGGGGCGTTGAGGATGTGGGCGGGTGGCATGAGGGAGCCGGTGCGGCGGGCTGCTCGGTGTGCGGCGTTGAAGCCGCGGTAGACGGCGATGGATTTGGGGGCGGTGGCGAGGTAGACGACGGCCTGGGCGATCGCCAACTCGCCCTCGGGGGAGCCCAGTCGCTCGTACACGTCCCAGGCGGCGAGGGCCTGCTGGACGGCGTGCGGGTCGGCCATGCCGATGTCCTCGTTCGCGAAGCGGACCAGGCGGCGGGCTACGAACAGCGGGTCCTCGCCGCCGTCGAGCATGCGAGCGAGCCAGTACAGGGCTGCGTCCGGGTCGGAGCCGCGCATCGACTTGTGCAGGGCGGAGATCAGGTTGTAGTGGCCCTCCTGCGCCTTGTCGTACAGCGGGGCCCGCTGCTGGATGTGATGGGCGAGCCCGGCGGTGTCCAGGGTTGTTCCGGTGTCCGGGAGGGCTTGGAGCTGTTCGGCCATGTTGAGGAGGTAGCGGCCGTCGCCGTCCGCCATGGCGATCAGGGCCCGGCGGGCGTCGTCGTCCAGGGGCAGATGGTGGCCGGTGAGCTGCTCGGCGCGGTCGAGAAGCGTGGACAGTGCGGCTTCGTCGAGGCGTTTGAGGACGAGGACCTGGGTGCGCGAGAGGAGGGCGCCGTTGAGTTCGAAACTCGGGTTCTCCGTGGTGGCGCCGATCAGGGTGACGGTGCCGTCCTCGACGTAGGGCAGGAAGCTGTCCTGCTGGGCGCGGTTGAAGCGGTGGATCTCGTCGACGAACAGCAGGGTGCCCTGGCCGATGCCGCGTCGGCTTCGTGCGGCGGCGAAGACCTTGCGCAGATCGGCCACGCCGGAGAAGGTGGCCGACACCGGTTCGAAGGCCAGGTTGCCGACGTCCGCGAGGAGCCGGGCGATGGTGGTCTTCCCGACGCCGGGCGGCCCCCACAGGATGGCGGAGCTGAGGCGCTGCTGGGCGACCATGCGGCCCAGCGGCGCATCGGGGGCAAGGAGGTGGTCCTGCCCGACGACCTCTTCCAGCCGGGTGGGGCGCAGGCGGTCGGCGAGGGGCCGGGCGGGCTCCTCGCCGAAGAGCGGCAGAGTCGCTTCGGTTGGTTCCATCGGTCTCTCGGGTGGCGGAAGGCGGGCGTCTGCGGATGTGACCAGCCTTGCACGGGACACTGACACACGCGGGCTCAGCCGCTCGCGGGGAAGCTCGCGGCGCTCATCGGGCGCCGGGACGGTTGCGTCGCGGCAGCCACTTGGTGACCAGGTCGTAGGAGTCCTCAACAGCGTCGGTGACCAGCCGCTCGGTGATGCCGGGTCCTGGCCCGAGCGAGATCCAGTGCCGTTTGTCGAGGTAGCGGCCGGGGGTGATCGAGGCGTAGCCGCGTTCTTGCGCGCGGGCGTGTTCGGGTTCGCACTTGACCGTGATGATCTGCTCGTCCGGGTCGTCGGTGACGATCAGGAACACCTTGCCCGCGACCTTGTACACGTCGAGTCCCGGGGTGAAGGGGTATCCGTGGCTGACGTCGGGGAGGGCGAGGGCCGTCCGGCGGGCGGTGCCTTGGAGCCGGTCACCGGCCGCGCTCATCGGGCCGCCCGCCCTCCGTTGCCGTAGGTGTGCGGGTCGACGGGCCGCTCCGCCTTGGGCAGGTGAGCGACGACGAGCCGGTATGACTCCGTGACGAACTCCCCGACAAGCTCCTTGTCGACGCCTGCCCCGCTCTCCAGGGTGATCCAGTGCTTCTTGTTCATGTGGTAGCCGGGGGTGATGTGGCTGTACTGCTCCCGCAGGGCTTGGGCCTCGTCGGGGTCCGCCTTGAGGATCACGACGGGACGCCCGGGGACCTCGGTCATCAGCATGAACACCTTGCCTCGTACTTTGAAGACCTCCCAGTCGTCACCGAAGGGATGCTCAAGCTGGGCTCCGGGAAGCCCCTCGGCGCAGGCGGCGGCGGTCTTGTGCAGGGTCGTTTCGTTCATGAACGTTTCCTTCATCGGATGAGCGCGGGCTGGGCACCCCGTGACGCGAGTGGCGCGCCGAACGGTCGTGGCTGCGCCTCCCACTGTCTCCCCGAAAGCGCCGTAGGCCGCAGTAGACTGCGGACACATGATGGTCGGCAAGCGACACCCCAGCCCAAGCGGACGGGCTGAACCGGCCGCGGTTCCGCTGTACGGTTTCCAGCCCCCGGTCGGTACTCCGTACGGCCTCGAGGTGAACACCATCGAGGACTTCTTCGCCCAGCACGACGACTGGCCGTGGAGCCCGCCCCGTCCGGTCCGCGCCACCTTCCACTACCTCATCGCCGTCACCGAGGGCGAGCTGCTGCACGACGTCGATCACGTCACGCGGACCGTCGCCCCCGGCCAGTGGCTCTGGGTGCGTCCCGGACACACGCTGTGCTTTCATCCGCCCGGCTCTGCCCGCGGCCCGTTCGTCCTGTTCGAACCGGATGTTCTGCGGCCCGACACCGCCCATCTGCTGGCCCCGCTCACCGCGCACGACGCCCCGGCCGTGCTGAGCCCGCAAGCCGATGACGCCGCCTGGCTCCAGCAGACGGCGCTCCAGCTGCTGGACGAACACCGCGCACTGGGGCGCCGCTCACTCGACGTCCACCACGCCCTGCGGCGCAGCCTGCTCGAATCGCTGCTGCTGCGCCTGACCAACTACTCCCCGGGCATCACCCCCGCCGCCACGGCCACGGCCGACACGGGCCGCATCGACCGGTATGTGCTCTTCCTGGACGCCCTCGAACTGCACTTCCGGGAGCTGCACCAGGCCGCGGACTACGCCGAGCTGCTCGGCTGCTCGGTCCGCACCCTCAGCCGCGCCGCACGGGACGCCACCGGCAAGGGGGTACGTGAACTCATCGACGAACGCCGCCTCCTCGAAGCCCGGCGTCTGCTAGGAGGTGCCCGATGGGATGCCCGGACGGTGGCCGTCCACCTCGGCTTCACCGACCCCGCGAACTTCGGCCGCTTCTTCCGCGACCGCACCGGTCTCACCCCGGCCGCCTTCGGTGCCCGCGAGGCGAGGACCGACGCGTGACGCAAGGCGGCGGAGGCGCCTTGCCCGTCAGGAGGAGATGGCTGCCTTCGCAGTCTGCATGCACGCCCAGTGGGTGTGCCCGACGTGCCACTCGCCGTCGATCAGCCGGTACGCCTCGCGCCGGCCGTGCGGAGGTCGCGTTCACAGACGGCAAGAACGTTGCCGGAGGGGTCGGTGAACCAGGCGAACCAGGGGCCGTTGGCACGGCAGATCCCGTCCGAGTCGATCTGCACCCCCTCGTAGCGCTCGAAATCCACGCCGCGTCGGGTGAGGTCCGCGACAGTACTGGGGAGGTCAGGGACGACGATGTTGAGGATGGTGAATCGTGCCGGTTGGTGGTTGCGGGAGGCGTACGCGACGGTGCTCGCACCGCCGGGGAGGCGGATGGTGAGCATTGCGTCCCGGTCTTCGACGTGCAGTCCGAGTACGTCGTGGTAGAAGGTGCGGGTCGATTCCAGGTCGGTCACGGTGAGGGAGCTGTAGGCGTCGATTGCGGTGTCGGTGATCATGGGATCCTGACGTTCGGTCATTCGGGTGCGCTGGTGTCGCGGGCGTGTCTCGGAGCTGATCGGCGCGGCTGGGACGACCACTGGCCGGATGCCGGCGGCACAGGCGGGGCCCCGCTCGCCATGTCGGAGGAACCCGGTCACGCTGGGGCCCACAGGCTGCGCCGCGGTCAGGAGGCGATCCTTTCGGTCACGGTCTGGGAGAACGCCCAGTTGGAGTGCACGATGAGCCACTGGCCGTTGACCAGCCGGTAGCCGTGCGTGGCGTTCTAGGCGCGCCGCTGCTTCTCGTTGCCGTCCTCGTCGAGCACGTAGGTCTTCAGGTTGTAAGCCAGGACGGCGGAGTCGCCGCTGTCGCCGACGTGGACCGTCGGGTTGAGGTACTCGCTGCGCACGATGTGCGGGTTGGAGTAGATGGACGACAGCCACGCGACGGTCTGCTCCTTGCCGACGACGAGGTTCTCGAGGATCGGGTCGAAGTAGCTCACCTCGTCCGCGAAGCCGTCCAGGTAGCCGCCCGGGTCGCCGGCGCTGAAGCGCTCGTTGTACGTCTCCTCAAGCTCGATGATGGTCTTGCTGACTCCTTCCTTGTTGACGCCCGCGGCGCCCTCCCTTTCTTTGTGCATGCCCCAGTCGGTGCCTGTCGGCGAACCAGGGGATGTGTTTCTTTCAGTCGTCCAGGACGACGACATGCTTGCCCGGCGTGGTGCCGGATTCGAGGTCGGCCTGGGCGTCTCGGACTTGTTCCAGGCCGTGGTAGACCTTGGCGACCGGGACCTTGAGGCGTCCTGCGGCGATGGCCTGGAGCTGGTGGGCGAAGACGTCGGCCGGGAGGTCGGCGGCCTGACCGCCGTAAGAGGTCAGGCGTACCCCGAAGGGGATCATGAACGGGGTGAAGTCCGGGATGGACCACTGGCCCGCCAGGGCTCCGGTGAAGCAGACGGTGCCGTGCCGGCGGACGGCGTTGAGGGTGTCGGGGAGAACCGAGCAGCCGACTAGGGTCCGTCTTCAAAGATCATTGAGTGGTGGATCATGGTCGGGTGATACGCCGCCATGAACTCACCGACCTGGAGTGGGAGTTACTTGCTCCGCTCATACCGCGTGCCGCGACGGGACGACCGCGCGTGCCAGACCGGCAGGTCATCAACGGGATGGTCTACAAGATCCGGACCGGGGTCTCCTGGCGTGACCTGCCGGAACGCTACGGGCCGTGGCAGACGGTCTACACCCGCTTTCGCCGCTACGCGTTGGACGGCGTGTTCACCCGGGCACTCCAGCAGATCCAGGCCGACGCGGACGCTGTCGGCGACATCGACTGGCTCGTCCAGATCGACTCCACCATCGTCCGCGCCCACCAACACTCGGCCGCCACCGGCCGAAAAGGGGATCAGCCGGCCGGACGAACCGGACGATCACGCCCTCGGCCGATCCCGAGGCGGACTGACCACCAAAATCCACCTCGCCTGCGACGGCCGCGGCAGGCCCCTGGCCGTCCTGCTGACACCCGGACAACGCCACGACAGCACCTGCGCGCGTCCCCTCCTGGAACGCATTCGCGTCCCGCGTATGGGACTGGGCCGACCCCGTTGCAGACCCGACCAGGTCGTCGCCGACAAGGCTTACAGCTCTCGTGGTTTCCGCGCCTACCTGCGCAAACGCGGAATTGCATGCACCATCCCGGAAAAGACCGACCAGAAGCGTCACCGCCACAATCGCGGCTACCGAGGAGGCCGGCCACCCGCTTTCGACCGCCAGCTCTACCGTCGGCGCAACGTCGTCGAGCGCTGCTTCAACCAGCTCAAGGGCTTCCGCGGCATCGCCACCAGATACGACAAGACCGCCACCTCCTACGAAGCAGCGGTCAATCTCGCGTCATTCCTACTCTGGGCAAGATCCGTTTGAAGACGGACCCTAGTGACGATGCATCCCGAGCGGCCGCTGTCCTTCACCTGCTTCGTGCGCGCTACTACCTGACTTCGACGGTGTACGAGGCGCCGGGGAACTCCCACCCATCGGTGCCTTCGCCGATGTCCACCACGATGACGTCGTCGACGAAATGGTCCTCGAACTCGTCATCGGTGAGGTCGCCGGCGAGCCAGAGCTCCTCGATCTCCTCCCAGTTGCCCCGCGTACCGTCGATCCGCAGCGGCGCGGCGGACGTTGTACTCGAGATCCGACAGCCACTTGAAGAGTGTGTCGCGCCGGACGTCGAAGCCAGCGGCTTCCAGGGCCTCGTATCCGCGTCGGGTCCCGGTGAGCTGGAAGAAAAGCTCACCCCGACAGTCGGTCATCAGGAGGTCCCGGTCGTGGAGTTCCTGCACGGAGACTCCCCACACAACGAGTGCGTCGAACTCGCAGTCCTCCCGTCCTGGATCGCGATCCGGGACTCCACGCACACCGACAACCCCGCCCTTTTCCTCGGCACCCGGGGGTTTGCCGCACTGCTCACCGACGCGATCAACAGGTCAGTCCGACCGTCAGCCGACGACCCGCCCATGACGAAGGGGCCACCCCAGGATGGGCGGCCCCTTCGCCTTCGGCACCTGCTGCCCGATCTCACGGACGATCACTGGGACAGGATCGACGCGACCGTGACCGCCCTGGACCTACGGGCCCATGACGAGAGGTCAGGCAGGCGTGATGTTCTCCGCCTGCGGGCCCTTCTGGCCCTGGGTGATGTCGAAGGTCACCTTCTGACCTTCCTGGAGCTCACGGAAGCCGGAGGCGTTGATGTTGGAGTAGTGCGCGAAGACGTCCGGGCCGCCGCCCTCTTGCTCGATGAAGCCGAAACCCTTTTCGGCGTTGAACCACTTCACGGTCCCGCTGGCCATATCGGTGCCCTCTCAGTCGCTGTCGGGTGCCGCACCGCGCGGCCCCGGAGATGATCGCCCTGGTCCAGCCACCGCACAGCAAAACGCCCGCGCAACAGCGCGGGCAGGTACTGCGAACCACGACATCTGACAGCGACGCTACACGGAGAAACCGGCACCCACCAGAGCTCAGCAGCCACATACGGCACGGCGCCCGTCACCGCATCCGGGACCTCCGCACCAGCTCGGCGCGCGACGCTCAATGAGGCCGCGTCGACATGCTGTTGCTCACCCTCGGAGTGGACTCACCTCCTGGCCGGGATTGCGCGTTCTGGTCTGCGATGCCGTGAACTGCTGCGCAAGCGGAGCGACCTCACCAGGGCAACGTGACGGCATCGTTCCTGGACTCCGCCGGATACGGAGACTCCCGTGCCAGCAGGACCCCTGTCCTGGGATCCGCAAGGTCCATGGTGAGGAGGTCCGTGCACCCGGGAGGAGGTGCACGGACCTGAGGAGCCGACTCAGTACTTCAGAAGGCGCGGCTGGTGTTCCAATTGGCCTGGCTGCTCGGGTTGTTGATGTCGAAGGTGTAGCCCGACAGGCGCCGGTCCGGACCGAGGGTCCCGGTGTACCGGCCCAGCGCACCGTTCGACCATGCGATGACGAAGTAGATGCCGGTGCCGTCGACCCGGCCGCTTCGAATCGTCCCGGGGTTGCCGCAGCACGACGCGCTTCCGTACAGCGTCCCCGCAGAGTCCTGGGACACGTTCATCGTGACCACGGGGCCGTTGCTCTGGTACAGCTTCCAGGTTCCGCCGACGTAGAACCCCGGTGCCGCAGCGGGTGCCGCCTGCACCGCGGTGTGCTGCGGGGCGGCGCTGACGGCCGGCGCGAGCGCCACGCCTGCCACGGTCAGTGACGCGAGGAGGGCGGTGGTTGCGATCTTGGTGCGCATGGATGTCCTTTCCTGATGCGCTGAATGCAGTCGGCTGTCCGCAGCTCGTTCGAAGTCGCGGGAGGCCGCGAAAGGTCGCGAAAGGCCTAGCCGAAGGGGCCAGTTGCTGACCCCGCTTCCCACGATGAGGCCGTCTGCCAGCGAGTTTACGAAGCCGTACGGAATCTGACGGACGCGGACGAATCCTTACGCGGGTGCCTGAAGTGCTCCTCACAGGAACCGGATGTCGTTACCCTCGAAGTGCCGCAGCGTAGTTGCGTCATTACGGGTGGGGGCCGCCATGACGATGTTCGACCCGCCGTTACCGTCCGCCGGAAGCGGCGACGAACTCCTCGCACTGCGGCTTCGGTTGCAGGATCTCCATCGCCGGGCAGGAAAGCCGAGCTATCGCCAACTCGCCACGAGAATCCAGGCGTTGAGCCACACCACGGTGCATATCGTGATCCGTTGCGAGCGGTTGCCCCGGTGGGGAAATCTGGAGCTGGTGGTGGAGGCACTGGCAGGGGACGTCGAAGAGTTCCGTCGGCTGTGGCTGACGGCGGAGGCGGCGGCTTCGACCACCGTCGGACCGGCCACCGCGGCTAAGGCCGCCATCGACGCGCGTCCCGGGCACGTCGCCATCACCGGCCAGTCCCCGGAGCCCCTCAAGTCTCCCGCCACTCCCCCGGCATCGCCGTCGCGTCCCCGGCGCCAGGTGCTCATCTCGTTGTCGGCCGTGCTCGCGGCGGCAACCACCGGCGTCGCTGTCACCGCGTGGCTGGACAACAGTCCCGAGCAACCGGCAGGGCGGCACCCCTCGCCGTCGAAGTCCGGGCAGCACACGGTGCCTTTGAACGACACCCTGACCGGCGAGCCGCTGGGAGGCCCGCTGTCCGACGACGACCACGGTGCCGTATGGACTGTCAAGACGGGCACTCTTGGCGGCCAGACCGTCGTCGTCACGGGTCGTCAGGACGGTGTTCTGCAGGTGTGGGACCTGGCCACGGGCGCCGTCCGCGGCGGGCCGCTCGCCGGCCACACCAAGGCCGTCTACTCCGTGTCCGTGGGCAGCCTGAACGGCCGGGCCACCGCCGTGTCCGGCAGCGTGGACGGCACGCTACGACTCTGGGACCTCACCGCCGGGCGACCCGCCGGCCGGCAGCTCGGCGGGGCGCAGCCGTCCGGCTCCATCAACGGTGTGGCGCTCGGCACCTTGGCCGGCCGGACGGTGGCGGTGTCGGCCGGCGACGACGGCACCGTACGACTGTGGGACCTGACCGTCGCAGACCCCTCCGGCAGGCCGCTCGGCGAACGGCTGAGTACCGCGGTCAAAGCGGTCGCCGTCGGCGACATGGACGGCCGAACCATAGCCGTGACCGGTGGCGACGACCACGCCGTACGCCTGTGGGACCTGAGCGCGGACCACCCGGTGGCCCGCACGCTCGGGGACCACGACGGCACGATCTGGAGTCTGGCCCTCGGCACCTCGGACCACCGGCCGTTCGCGCTCTCCGCGGGGGACGACGGCACGACCCGCGTGTGGAACCTGACCGTGCCTGAGCCGGTCGGCCGGACACTCGGTCCGCAGCTGGACACCGCGGTCAAAGCGGTCGCGGTGGCCAAGCTCGGGTCCCGGTCGGTCGCCTTCTCCGGCGGGGACGACGGCGTCCTCCGCGGCTGGGACCTCGCCACCGGTCACCCGTACGAAACCCGCACAGCGCCCTCCGGCATCGAGGCCCTGACCACTCACGCCGTGGGCGACCGCCTCACCGTGCTCGCCGGGCTGTGGAGCGGCGCCACATGGAAGTGGACCCTCTGAGCCGTCAGCCGCGTGTGGCTGGGCCAGTCCTGGGTTCCTCATTCGCTGGCTATCCGTCCTGGCGGCGGGGTAGTTGGGGATGCTCGGGGCGGACGGACCGTCGTTCGCCGGTCGTCGCAGGCGCGGACGATTCAGCGGTACGCGATGCAGCAAGCTCGGATGATTGAGCTGAGCCAGCCGGTTGGCCGAACGCCAACCGTGCCGCCTGGCTTGTGCTCTGCCCGCTAGCGACGCTCGTCCCGTCGTACGTCGCGGAGTTCGGCCCGCTGAAGGAGCTCGCGTTTCCGGCGAGCACGCTCATTGAGCCTGTGGTGGCCCTGCTCGCGTGCTACTGGGGATCTCTCCGATCACGCCAGCAGGCCAGGCAGGGCCTCAGCCTCGAACCACGAATAGACGTGCCGCTGCAGGCTCGGCCCGAACGTCACCCGCGCCACGCCCAGACTGGCCAGTTCTGCGAGTGTCAGCGGCGACTGTACGCCGCGCGCGACATTGACCGGTCCGTCGATCGCCTGCACGAGCTTCTCGATGGTCGCCGGCTCACCCGTCCCCAGCGGGTAGACGCAGTCGGCGCCGGCATCCAGATAGCGGTTTCCGCGCTCGACGGAGGCGGCGAGCTGCTCCGCAGGAGTTCCGACGCGACGCAGGAAGGCGTCGGTCCGAGCATTGATCACCAAGTCCAGTCCGGCAGCAACGGCGGCCCCCCGCACGCCGCGGAGGAACTCGACCTGCTCCGAGGTCTCGACGATGACGCCCGTGGCCGGGTCCGAGTCCTCGATGTTGAGTCCAACCGCTCCAGTGGCTGCGAGTCGCTCGACCAGTTCCTCCGGCGGAAGGCGGTAGCCGCGTTCGAAGTCGACGGTCACGGGCACACTCACCGCTCGGGCCATTCCAGCTGCCGTCGCCAACATTGCCTCGACGGGGGCTGCCTCTCCGTCCTCCCAGCCGAGGCAGGCCGATACGGCAGCACTGCTTGTTGCCACGGCGGGGAAGCCGGCCCGCTCGATGATCTTGGCCGACGCTGCGTCCCATCCGTTGGGGGCCACCAGGGGCCGCCCGGGCACGTGCAGCGCCCTGAACGCCTCGGCCTTGTTCCCGTTCGCTTCCGCGTTCATGACGTACTCCCAGACTCCGTGGTGCTTGTGCACCTGCCAGCGTTCCTCTGTCCGTGAGACGTGCGCGGCAGCTTCGACTCATCGGTGCAGGCTGAGCGACGAGCTCGCGCCGCCGGCACGGGCAGGCACGAACTGAAAGGCGATCACGCCACCCACACCGGTCTTCCTGCGATGCCGCGTGCCCACCACGCTGAGACTCTGTCGTGCGTGGTCAGGGCCGCGTAGCCGTCGTCGGCCGACGACGACCTGACTCCGATGCGGTGCAGGATGTTCGCCGTTGCTGTGGCCTCTGCCCCAGTACGCCGGGGTGCGCGGTTCCTTGCGTCGCTGGAAGCGACGGGCTGCCTGAGGCATGAGCACCGATGAGTCAGGAGGTCGGCAAGCGTCATACCGACGTGGATGAATCACTGCTGAAGAAGGCGCGCGCGGAGGGCCAGTCGGCCTTCGAACGACTGGCCGAACCCCATCGCCGCGAGCTCAACGTGCACTGCTATCGGATGCTCGGCTCGATCGAGGACGCCGAGGACGCGGTGCAGGAGACGTACCTGCGGGCTTGGGCACGGCTGGACAGTTTCGCCGGCCGGGCGTCGTTCCGGGCCTGGCTGTACGGCATCGCAACGAACGCGTGCCTGGACATGCTCCGCCGCCGCAAGGCCCGGTCCTGGCCCACCGACGTCGTGGCGGCCGCCGAACCGGGGAGCGAGCCGTCGCCGCGGGTCGACATTCCGTGGCTGCAGCCCTACCCCGACAGTCTGCTGGCGGTCCCGGCGCCCTCGGACGGCGAGCCGGAGGTCGCGGTGGCCGCCAAGGAGACGATCGAGTTGGCGTTCCTGGCAGCCATCCAGCGGCTCCCGGCGCGCCAGCGGGCCGTGCTCATCCTGCGCGACGTGCTCGACTGGTCCGCGAAGGACACCGCACGCACGCTGGAGACATCCACAGCGGCGGTCAACAGCGCCCTCCAACGTGCTCACGCCGGGCTCGCCGCCCACGTACCGCCGGATCGCGAGGAGTGGCCGACCCGCGATCGTGCGACCGCCGCCGCGGACGAGAAAGTCCTGCTCCAGCAACTCATGGAGGCATGGGAGCGGGCCGACACAACCGCGCTGGTCACGCTGCTGCGTGAGGACGCACGGCTGGTCATGCCGCCGCGCCCCACCTGGTACGACGGCCGCGACGCCATCGAGACCTTCCTCCGCATGCACGTCTTCCAGGGCCTCCGCGGGGACTGGCGGCTGGTGCCGACCTCGGCCAACCGTCAGCCCGCGTTCGCGCTCTACTGGCGTGCGCCGGACGACACCGAGCTCCGTCGGTTCGCGATCGGCGTGCTCACCGTCGACGATGCGGCGATCATCGAGCTGGCGATCTTCGTCGATACCCCGCTCTTCGACCGCTTCGCTCTCCCGGCGACGCTGTGACGTACGACGGCGAGCCAGTTTCGTTCATCGGTCGCAGGACCCCACCAGGCCACCGAGTCCGGACCGTCGTCATACGGGCCGGGGATGCCCTCGACTACGTCTCCGAGGAGTGGACCGACGCCCTCGTAGTGGTCGAGGAGGGACTCCTCGAAGTCGAGTGCAGTAGCGGTGCCCGCGCGCGGTTCGGATCCGGTGCAGTCCTCACCTTCGCGGGCGTACAGCCGCGGCGCCTCCTCAACCCCGGCGCGACCTCGTTGGTCCTGAGCGCGCTGACCAGGTGACCCTGGCTCTCGAGGAGTCCGAGGGCCCGCTTGTCACACGGCTGAGTTGGAACCCCTAACGAAATGATCTTCGAGGTGGTTGGACTACTCCGGGACCGTTGCTCCGGGGGTGGTGCGGGTGGCTCGGCCGCAGCCTTGGCATGTCGATGACGAGTTGTGGACGGTGATCGAGCCGCTCCGGCCGAAGGTGGAACCGCAACGACGTCACCCAGCTGATCCCGCTCCTCCAAGCCGTGCCGTCGGCACGAGGCAGGCGCGGACGACCTCGACGCCGGCCGGACGTGGTGCTGGGTGACCGCGGCTACGACCACGAAAAGTACCGCCGCCTCGTCTGGAGCCTCGGCGTGAAACCACCGATCGCCCGCCGTGGCACCGAGCACGGCTCCGGTCTCGGCACTCAACGCTGGGTCGCCGAGCGCGTTTTTGCACACCTGCACTGGTTCCGCCGCCTGCGGATCCGCTGGGAGATTCGCGACGACATCGAAGCCTTCCTCGTTCTCGGATGCGCACTCATCTGCTGGCGGCGGTTGCTCAGCTCGCTGACAACAGCGGAACCCAGTGCGCCATCACCCGGTGCGAACGCTGCTGGTGAGCTGCGATCCAGTCGTCCGGCGGGACGAGCGGCACTCTCACCGTGACCATGGACCCCGACTCGTCCTCCACCACCACCTCCGGACAGTCACGCTCGCCACTGAGCTGGATCCAGAAGGAAGGCCCCCTACCCCACTCCATCCAGGCGACGTCCTCGCCGGCGTCCAGCCTGTTCAGCGCGTCCGCCCAGCTCGTCAGATCCGAAGTGGACAGCACCAAATCGATACGGCCGGACACGAAGGGCGTCCGGACCACGATCTCGGCGGCAAGCCCGGCACTCCACCTGGGATCACGCCCCAGAACGTTGACAGTGACGCTGTTCCCCTCGTCATCGGCGAGGGAGATGAGCTCCCTCGGAACGATGTCGCCCATAGCTGCCCCTTAATCGGCGAGTACCGAGAGATCGTCGCCCTGTCACGAGTGCGTCCGCCACTCCATTTCGTTAGGAGCTCTCACTCCCCGAGGCGACGCGAGCGCTGCTTCACCACGCCGACCAGGTCGGCGACCGAGATGAAGGCGAAGGCCGCGCTGAACTGCACCGTCGGCCCGAGCAGCCATCGCGCCGCCATCCGCATACACGTCGGCCGACGTCGCACGACGCGCGCGGAGCCCGTCCTCGAACTCGCGGTCATCCGATGAGTGCGGAAGCCCGGGCACGTCACACAGAGGACCGGACGCTGCCCGCCCGAGTCGCACATCACTACGAGAGGACGCCGTCATCGTGACGCGCATCGAAGGCACCACGGTATTGATCACCGGCGCGAGCCGAGGCATCGGACGCGCGCTCGTCGACGAGGCGCTGGCGCGGGGCGCAGCCACTGTCTACGCCGGGACGCGTACGCCGCTCGACCACCCCGACTCCCGTGTCCAGCCGGTCACAATCGACGTCACCAACAGCGAGCAGATCACGGCAGCCGTCAACGGGATCGGGTCCCTCGACCTCTTGATCAACAACGCGGGCATCGCCGGGTACGACGACCTCAGCGACCCCGCCGTCATCGCCGAGCACCTGGCGGTCAACCTCTTCGGCACCCTCGCCGTCACGCGGGCGTTCACCCCGCTGCTGGCCCGTAGCAACGGAGCCATCGTCAACAACTTGTCCGTCAACGCGTTCGCTCCGCTGCCGCTGATCGCGTCCTACTCCGTCTCAAAGGCGGCTGCGTTCTCCGCGACCCAGTCCCTGCGCACACTCCTGTCTGCGCAGGGGGTGAGCGTCCATGCCGTTCTCACGGGCATCGTCGACACGGACATGTCCCGGGGCGTCGAGATCCCTAAGGACACCCCTGCTGCCGTAGCGGCGGCCATCCTCGACGGCGTCGAGAAGGGTGAGCAGGACATCTTCCCCGACGCCATGTCCCGGCCGATGGCTGACAGTTGGCGCACCGGCGCAGGCAAGGCACTGGAGGTCCAGTACGCCGCACTGACCGCCGACACGCTGGCCGGTGCCCGATGACGCTCAGGCCCGCGACCACCGCCGCTCACCGACCCACACCCCTGGGACTGGTGCTCGCGCTCACTGTTGCCGGCGCGCTGGTGGTGGCGCTCGACCAGCTTGTGGTCGCCACCGCCCTGCCGACCCTGCAACGCGATCTCGACGCGTCGATGTCCAGCCTTGAGTGGACCGTCAGCGCCTTCAGCCTCAGCCTCGCGGCGCTGATGGTCCCGGCCGCCGAGCTGGGCGACCGGCTCGGTCGCCGACGGACCTACCTGCTCGGCCTGGTCGTCTTCGCATTCGCCTCCGCCGCCTGCGCCCTCGCCCCGAACATCGGCCTGCTCATCGGCGCCCGGGTCGTCCAGGGCGCCGGCGGGGCAATGATCATGCCCGCGGCGCTCGCCCTGCTCACCGCCGCCGCCCCGCCGCACAGGCGCGGCGCGGTGATGGGCGTGTACGCCGCCTTCATGGGCCTCGCCGTGGCCGGCGGACCGCTGGTGGGCGGCGCCGTCACCGAAGGGCTCGCCTGGCAGTGGATCTTCTGGATCAACGTCCCGGTGATCGCCCTGGTGCTGCCACTGGCCGCGACCAGGCTCACCGAGATGAAGGGCAGCCCGGTGCGCCCCGACGTGCTGGGACTTCTGCTCGTGGCGACCTCGACCTTCGGGATCGTGTGGGCGCTCGTACGCTCAGGGGCAGCCGGATGGGAAAGCGGCGAGGTACTCGGCACCTTGATCGGCGGCATCGTCCTGCTGGCCGGTTTCGTCGCGTGGGAGCTGCGGACGGAGCACCCGATGCTGCCGATGCGACTCTTCACGGTGCGCGAGTTCGCGGCCGGCAACGCCTCCGCACTGATGCTCACCGCGTCGCTGATGAGCACGGTGTTCTTCCTGGCGCAGTATCTGCAGGTGGCCCAGGGCTACTCGCCACTCGGGACAGGCGTCCGCTTCCTCCCCTTCACCTTGCCGCTGTTCTTCGTCGCGCCGATCGCCGGGCGGTTGCAGGACCGGATCGGGTCGCGCTGGCTCATCTCCACGGGTCTGACACTGCAGGGCGCCGGGTTGCTGTGGCTCGCGGTCGAGGCCCACCAACATGACGGCTACGCCTCCTCGATCGCTGCCCTCGTTGTCGCAGGTGTCGGTACGACGATGGCCATGCCCGCCCAGCAGAGCTCGGTGATGACCTCGGTGCCACCGGAGTCGATGGGCAAGGCGGCCGGCACCTTCAGCGCCGTCCGGCAGCTCGGCGGCGCGCTCGGCATCGCCATCCTCGCGGCCGTCTTCGCGGCGCACGGCACCGACCAGTCACCGCAGGATTTCGCCGACGGGTTCTCCGCCGCGATGGTCGCGGCTGCCGTCCTGGCGATCCTCGGTGCCGCCGCCGGGCTCCTCGCACCGAGCCGCCGGGCAACGCCACCGCCAGCCCCCACGGCTGCCCCGGCCGGTGCAGGTACGTCGGCCAGCAGAGGAGTCAGCACCGGCTAAACCCGAAAAGCCGGGGCAGCGTGTCCAGAGAGCACGGGCCACTACTCGCGCTGCGCGGCCGAGCGCGCCGCCGACCTGCTGCGGCCGGGTCCGGCAGCGCCGACGGGGCCCCTCACGGCAGCGCTGCTGTGCGCGCGGGTAACTGCCGAGCTGGGAGTGACGAGTGTCGCTACGTCCTTCCCGGGTCGCGCGGGTCGCGTGCCCCGCCTGCTACCCCTTCCCCTCCCCCACGCGGGCCGGCGGCCGACGCCGTGTGGCGGTGGCTCGGGCGGGGGGCTCGCCGCCCAGGGGCGGTGTACGTTTCGCGGCGCGGCTCACGATCGCGGTCTCCACCTGGGTGATTCCGAGCCCGGACAGGTCGCGGGAGAGGAAGCCGTAGAGCGCGGTCAGATCGGGGAAGTATGCGGCGGCGTGCAGGTTCGAGGGGCCGGAGGTCGCGAACGCGCCGTGGACGGCGGGGTGGTCGGCCAGGGCCTGTCCGGCGGCGGCCAGGTGGTCGGGGGCCACGTGCAGCAGCAGCTTGGCCTCGATGGGCAGCCCGAGGCGGCGAGGGTCGACCAGGACTTGCGTCACCAGCCGCCCCTGCGCGGTCAGTTGGGCAACGCGCCGACGCACTGTCGACTCCGGGTGACCCGTGCGGGCGGCCAGCGCGGCGGCGGGGAGCCGGGCGTCGGGGGTGAGCGCGTCGATGAGGGACTGTTCCACGGGGTCGGTGTCGACACCGTACGGTCCCGGGGAGCCGGCGGATGGCCGCACCCGCTCTGGTGCCGGCTCCGCCTGCGGATCGGTTCGGGACAGAGCGGTGCGCTCAGCGGGGGTCAGGACGGTGTGCCGCCACTCGGAGGTGAGCCGGAAGACGTGCAGGATGGTGGCGCTGTCCAGGGAGGTGACCGCCTGTGTGGAGGGCAACTGGCGGAACACCAGCGGGTCGCGCGAGCCGGGCTCGGTCCGGGCCACCGCGAAGATCTCGTCGCCGGCGGTGGTGACGTCGATGAACGGGATGTCCTCCCGTGCCGCGAGCGCGGCCACGATCGTGTCGAGCTTTCCCCGCAGCACCCGGATTCGCAGGAACAGGGCGCCGGCCGAGCCGCCGTTGCGCGGCCGCGCGACCGGGGAGACCACCACCCGCACGGCGCCGTCCGCCGTGAGTGCGTGCAGGCGCCGGCGGACCGTGGCAGCGCCGATGCCGAGCACCTGCGCCGCCCGCTCGGCAGTCAGTCGCCCGTCGCACTGCAGGGCGGCCACCAGCCGCTGATCGGTGAGGCTGAGGACGGAATCCGCCGGAACGTTGGCCATGAAGGCGAGTTTCGCTCATACCGGCGTCGGATGCGGCCTCCTGCGCCGGGACCGGGACCAGCATGAAGTGCACGCGATGAACTCCGTTCCCCTGATGCCCGACGGGCTCCCGAGCAACGGAGTGAGACGCCGATGATCATCGATCCGCGCAACTGGTTCCCCTTCTGATCCGCCTACGGCCGAAGGTCGCCGGGTCGCCGGATCGCCGCCCGCGACCCGGCGCCCCCCGAACCCGAACCCAGAACGAGAGGTTCCCGTGTCCCCCGTCCTCCCGCGCGAAAAAGTACGGTTCACCAGCGGTGACACGACGTGCGCCGCTTGGCACTACCCAGGCACCAACGGCGGCTGCGTGGTCATGGCAGGCGGAACCGCCGTGACGAAGGAGCCCGCCTCGGACCTCTTCGCCCGGCGCTTCAACGACGCCGGCTTCGCCGTCCTGGCCTTCGACCACCGCCGCTTCGGGGAGAGCGGCGGCACCCCGCGCCAGGTCGTCCGCTTCGCCGAGCAGCGCGCCGACTGGCAGGCCGCGATCGACTTCGCGCGCGAGCTGCCCGACGTCGACCCAGCAGGGGTCTCCCTGTGGAGTTTCTCCCTCGGATCCGGCCACATCCTTCAGGTGGCGGCGGAGAACACGGGTCTGGCGTCGGTGATCGCGCAGTCGCCGGTCGTCGACGGCCGCGCCCTCGCACCCAACGCGCTGCGGGCCATGACGCCCCTCGCCGTGCTGCGGCTCATGGGTCTGGCGGTCGCGGACGTGCTCGGCGGTCTCGTAGGACGGCGTCCGCTGCTGATCCCCGCGGCCGGCGTACGCGGTGACGTCGCCGCGCTCACCACCCCCGACGCGATGGACGCTGGCCGCGCCCTGGACCCCGGCCAGCGTCACTCGGGCTGGGACCAGACGGTCGCGGCGCGGATTGCGCTCCACCTGGGCCGGTACCGGCCCGGCCTGCACGCCTCGCGGATCCGGTGTCCCCTGCTCATGGTGGTCTGCGACCAAGATCGGAGCACGCTCCCCGGCCCTGCTCTGCGAGCCGCCGCAGCGGCTCCCGACGCGGAGGTGCTGCACGTCGAGGGCCGGCATTACGCCCCGTTCCTTGCGGCACACGAGGAGGTCGTCGAGGCGGAGATCGCCTTCCTGCGCAAACATCTGGACGGGCACAGCCGCTCCGCCTAGAGGTTCGCGAGGAGGCTCGGCTCGGGCGGATCACAGCCGACAGACCTCGGCCTACAGCACGCCCCGGCCGAAACGAGCCGAACAATGGCGCAGCGTCCAGCGCAGCACGTAGGGCCTCGCGCATGTCATGATCCGGGGCGACGCGGCGGCCTCCGCCGAGCCGATACCGGTCGCGGTCCCCGCCTGGTCCGCGGTGGTGTCCGCCACGCGGCGAACAAAATGCCGGCCGCGCCGATCACTGCCTGGAGAGCCACTACGCCGGCCGACAAGCAGATCGCGGTACAGGCGGCCAGGATGCACACGAGCGCGATCAAATCGACTGTGCGGTGATCGGGCTCTTCGGGGAACTCTCGGGCGGTATCCGAAACAACAGAGTTCTCTTCTGATGGGTCAACCTGCGAGGGCACCGCCGTTCCTTCCCGATCAGGAAGGACGGGCCGCGAGGAACTGGGCCCCGGAAAAGCAACAGGCCGCTTTACGCCGCATGTCTCCTGGGGTTAATTCCCCGGCTTCCATCCCTCACGGATGAAGCCCGCCCCCCAAAAACATGCAACCAAGCGGCTACACACGACAAACCTAATTCGGGAACCGACACTGTGTCAACTCCCTTCCGGGAATGCCCTTAACGCCACCTCCCCCAGCACTCCCGGCGGCCGGCCCGGCTGCACCGAGCACCACTTCGCCCCACCATCCACCCGGGGCGCCACCTCCACCAGCCGCACCCGCCCTCCGACAACCCTTGCTGCAGCCGAGAATGAAACCCCACGCTCCAACCGGGCCCTTCGACGCACCATCACCCGGCAGTCGGGGTCACGTGCCCCGCCCTGAGGCGGCACCTGCCGGCCGCCGTCGCGGGGCGGCGAGGAGGACCCTTCGCGCTATCTGCGCCTGGACGCACCCGGCCTGCACGGCGACGGGCCGGCGTGCCCTATCAGCGCGGGCTCATCGTGATGTCCGATCCGGGCGGAAACGAGTCGTGCATGGACTGAACAGGGGGGAATTTCACCCCGGTGAGGTCTTCGGAGACGGTCCACAGCCGCTGTTGGACGGCTGCCTCGTACGACTCCGGGCTGGAGGTGACCAGCCGGGGGTGACCCTTTATCTCGTTACGTCCGCCGGGGCCGTAGTACTGGCCGCCGAGCGCTGCGGGGTCGGTGGCGGCGCGCAGGGTCGGCAGCGCCCCCATCGACGGCGTCTGGGTGATCAGCGGCGCGAGCCAGGTGAGCGGAAGGCGGAGGGCCGCGGGGGTATTGCGGGCGAGCTCTGTGTTGGACATGCCAGGGTGTGCGGCCAACGCGACGGTGGTGCCGTGTGCGGCGAGTCGGCGCTGCAGCTCGTACGTGAACATCAGGTTGGCCAGCTTGGACTGACCATAGGCGGCGGTCCGGCTGTACGACCGCTCCCACTGCAGGTCGTCGAAATGGATCGCGGCACGGATGCGGTGGCCAGTGCTGCTGACCGTCACCACGCGCGATCTGGGTACCGGCAGCATTAGATCCAGCAGCAGCCCGGTGAGCGCGAAGTGGCCGAGGTGGTTGGTGCCGAACTGCATCTCGAAGCCGTCCCTGGTGTTCTGCTTCGGGGTGTACATCACGCCGGCGTTGTTGATCAGCAGGTCGATTCGGTCGAGCCGGGAGCGCAGCTCCGCCGCCGCGGTCCTGACGGAGTCGAGTGAGGTCAGGTCCAACGCCTGCACGGTCACGTCGCCGGTCATGCCGGCCGCGGCCTGCTCGCCCTTCTCGACGTTGCGCACGGCGAGCACCACGGACGCCCCGTGCTCGGCGAGCGCTTTGGCGGTCTCGTACCCCAAGCCGGTGTTGGCTCCGGTCACCACGGCCACCCGTCCGCGCTGGTCCGGAATATTCGCCGTCGTCCACTTCTCACTCATGACAGGCTCCCAACTAACTAACGTACCGAAGGTATCTTGTGTCAGCGACATTAAAGTACCCCCAGTACGTTGTCAACGTACCGGCGGTACTTAAGTTAAGATGGCGATCGTGACTTTCCAGCGGGCGCGAACCGAAGAGCAGCGGGAGATCCGCCGACGGGCGATCCTCGACATGGCGTCGGCGATGCTCGACGAGATGCCGGTGGCCGAGATCACCCTCAACGAGCTCAGCCGCCGCGTAGGACTGGCGAAGCCGAACGTGCTGCGCTACTTCGAGTCCCGCGAGGCGGTGCTGCTGGAACTGCTGGACCGCCTCCTGCAGGAGTGGCTGACGGAACTGGCAGGCGAGTTGGCTGCCGGCGTCGACGAAAATCTACCCATGGCCGAGCGGGCGGCTGCCGTGGCGGAGACCCTCAGCCGCTCACTCTCCGGCCGAGTGGTGCTGTGCGACCTCATCGGCGCGCAGAGCAGCGTCCTGGAACGCAACGTCTCGGTCGAGGTCGTCGCACGCTACAAGCGCGCCTCCCTGGGGCACTTGACCACCATGACCGCCCTGCTTCTGAAGTACCTGCCGGAGCTGGGCGAGAACGCGACACTGTTCAGCCTGCAGGCCATACTCATGGCCGGTGCCCTGCCCGCGTACAGCACACCCCCACCCAGCCTGCAGGCGGCCTACCAGGCCGAGCCCGAACTGGCCCGCTTCCACCTCGAGTTGAAGGACTATCTGGAGCTGGCCCTGACCGCGACACTCCTGGGCGTGCTGCCCCGCCGCTGACCTGCATCGCACTGGACATGCAGCGGTTCCAGGACTTCCACCAGCGGCGGTTCGGCGTCCTCTGACCCAAGTCGTACTGCACGTTCTTCCCTGTTGAATCTTCGTGTTGCAGCGGTACGTGTGGCGAGCAAAGAGGGACGTGTGAGCAAGTCCTGGCAAGTGCACTGGGTGTCGAGACTGCACGCCGCAGCGGCGACCGATCACCCTGTCCTGAGGGAGTAGGCCGACCTCGACGTACGGGAGGAGGCCGCCCGGATCGACCCGGGGGACGTGTTTTTCACGGACCCTGACTACCAGGTGGACCCGCGGCTGACGCTGTACACGACGCGTTCGGCGTTCACGCATCTGGCCAGGGAGACGTGTCGGAACTGCGCCGGGGACTGCTGTCTGTTCTTCAACTTCCTGTGGCAGCGGGACATGAACTCGTGCAGCGACTACGCCCACAGCCCGTTCGGGGAACAGGGGGTGCCCTGCCGGGGCGTCGTTCCTGCTCTGCACGACCCTGCTCTGCACGGCCTGCCCGAACGCCGTGATCACCCCGCGTCACCCGCCGTGGCCGGCCTATCTGCTGCACGTGCTCAGGGAGCTGCGGTCGGTGCTTTCGCCGGAGGTGTGGGACCAGGACTGGCGCGAACCCTCCGCGTGGCTGCGGGACCTGCGCAAGGCCCCGACTTCAGACACGGGAAGGACGGGTCCCCGACAGCGAACGCAAGCTGCGGGCCGAACGGAAGAAAATCAAGGAGCGACTGGCCGAGCTGATCGAGGAGAACAGGCGACAGCAGGCCGAGATCGAGACATTCACCCACGTGGTGAACGTCCTCACCATTGAGAACCACCAGCTCCGCGACCAGTCGGGGCATGGACGAGCCCCAGTGGTGGCCTTGCGCCCGGACCTCGAGCCCGGCTCGTAGTCGCCCCGCCCCGCCCCGTCTCGTCCTGGCGCTGCGCGGTCAGGACGAGACCGCAGGACCTGTCGGGCTGTTGCTCCGGTGCTCTCTGTCCTGTCTCACCGAAGGAAGGTCATACTCGGCGCGGTACGGCTTCGTCCTGCCAGTGGTAGAGGTCGCGCAGCAGGGAGATCTCGGCGCCGTGATGGATCAGCTCCCTGTTGACGTGCAGGACCCTGTTCTCTATGGGAAACCGTTCGGGACCCATCGCGGGCGGATTGTCCAGGTCGGCGTCCGAGAGTTCGCGGACCCCCGCGTTCCATCTCCCATACATGTCATCGAGCTGTTTCAGCGCCTCGTCGGCGGTCCCCGCATAGGCGAACGCCTCGGCGTCGAAGTCCTGGCCGTCGAAGTACCATTCGACCCGATAGGCCAGGCACGAGACGATGATGTGCGCCAGCCGCCAGGCAATCGTGGTCACCGGCGCCGGCTCCGGGGCAGGGGACGCGAAGTCCATCGTCCACTTCCCTGAACCCGCCGACATCGGTGCGGCCGACGTGCCACGTGGGCGGATACTCCAGCAGCCGCGCACCGGCTCCCAGAAGTACTCCTCATCGGTAAGACCGTCCAGGCGCGGCCGCAGGTTCTTGCGCCAGTACCAGTCCAACTGCTCCGCGAGCCGCTCGCTTCTTGTCATTGCCGCACCCTACAGACGACGGGGATCTTGCTACGACCCTCACGGATACCGTCGCCCACCGTACCTAGCGGTCATCAAACTTCGACGACGCTGACCAGCCTTCCGACGACGAAACTCCCGGACCACCGCTCGGGCACCACGGGCATCTCGCGCTCAAGCTCGTCACGCGGCCGAGGGCCGCCGAGATAGGTGCGCGCCGCTGGCGACGCCAGAAACTCGATGGACGCCGCACGGTCTCGGGCCTCGGGCTCACGAAGCGCCAGCCACCTCATCAGCAGGCTCGGCACGTTCGCCCTCGCATACTTCGAGGAGCGGGCCCGCTGGACGGCCGAGATAGCCACACGCGTCCCCGCGGACGGACCGGTGGCCTCGCACGCCCCCGCCGTCCAGCTCTACCACTCGTTCCCGACGGGGCCGGTTGACGATCCCGGCACGCTCGGTCTGCGACACGACTACCCCGCCCCGATCACGGTCGACGGATCCAACTACCCCTCCGTCGCCCACGCTTACTGGGCCCTGTCGGTCACAGATCCGCAGACCCGGCTCGCGATCGCGGCAGCAGAGACCGCCGCCACAGCACGCGCGCTCGCGACCGAGGCACCTCGCCGCGAGGGCTGGGAACACGCTCGAACCGCCGTCATGACACGCCTGCTGAACGCCAAGTACGACCAGCACCCTGAACTGGCTGAGATCCTGCTGGCTACGGGCGACGCCACCGTCATCTACGACGACATGAACTCAGCCTTCTGGGGCGACAACGCCGGCCGAGGCCGCAACTGGTCCGGACGCATCCTCGAACTCGTCCGCTCCGAACTGCAAGCACAACGAGCAGGGATTTTCAGGATGTGAGGCCGCCGGGTTTGCAACTGTCCCGCCTCAGAGGAAAACCGTCCGCTCCACCACCCAGCACGACGTCGGCAGAATACTAACCACCGGCGAGGCGTATCCCCGCTCCGCGCAACAAAATATGGACACCAAGCCTCGACACGCATCATGGACTGGCAGCTGGGGACCTCTGAACACTGTTGCGCCTCGCACCAGGCAGAATGTGCGGCATGGTCAACGAGGGGAACGGCGGCTTCACGCTGCCGCGGGGGGCGACAGGTTTCCACCGGCCGAAGGACGGCCCTCTTCCCGAGACTGACCTGTCGGCGTTCCGCGCCGCTCTGTATGCCGCTGCCCGCGTCGCTGAAGGCGAAGTAGGTGAGGTGGAGAAACGGGCGTACCCCCGGAGCTTCCACACCGCAACGGTCGTCGGACGCGAAGGCGAGAACACTGTCCTGTGCCACGCTCACCACACCTGGGTCGCCTTCGCCAAGGCACGGCGGGACTGGTACGGAGAGGGCTTCCTCGCGCCGCCGCCATGGGCTCACGTCTTCAGCGACGCAGGCTTCACAGTCCTGAGCGGCGAACAACTCGCCACACCGCTCTCCGACGTGGACACCTCAGTGCTCACGCAGGGCGAGTGGCGTGAGGTCCGCTTTCACGGCATCACCACATTGGGCGGGGTCCTCTTCAACGCGTGGGACTGACATACCGGCAGAAAGTGCCACTGGTCGCTGACCGCTAGCTCACAAGCTAAGGGTGTCCGGTGACTGCTGGCAGACAGCCGGGCTCAAACTGCGCCGTGGTCTGCTGCGTTGGCCCAGCGACGGATGCGTCGATCAGGATGGGCCTGGGCGGATGCGAGTGTGGCTTTAAGCAGTGTGAGCAGGCGTGGCGGGTATGCCGCGCGGGAGGTAGGCAGGCCCAGCAGGACACGGTGACACATCGGGCACATCGGTGGCCTCGGCGAACACCCGTATGGTGCCTGTCACGCAGACAGAAAACGGATCGATCGCCTACCTCAATACCGGCAGTGGCAGGAGCCCGCCGCCGACTGCTGCTGCACCGTGTATGTCCTCTGCGGCCCCGCCCCTACCGCGAACGCCCGTCCGGCCCCGCCTGCGCCCGACGGACCCGCTGAGGGTGTCTGGCTCCCCGACGCGCCCGCGTTCGAGTTTCCGAGCGGCGTGGGAGGGCAGCCCGCGAGCACCAGGCAGGCGAACAGCACAGGTGATGCGGCACGGCGGGCGGAACGCATGATGACCCCTCATGGGCATGCGGAAGCTGAGCCGATGCTGCCCTACCCGCCTGCCGGTCTACCGCGGGGGGGGTAGGGGCGTTGGGCGCACGGATGCGCACGCCCCGCGCCGCACCCCGCATATCGCCACCACCCGTGAACCATGCCTGGGCGGGCAGGGACAAGGCGCATCACCATCGCGTGACCGCGGCAACGGTTGCGCCGCACCTGGCCTGCGGCGCCCTGCGGCTCTGGTGACGTCGTCGCGGAGTGGCTTGGACGGTGACGGTGGTTCAGCTCGTGGGCATGGCCGATTCGGGTGCTTGCCCAACTCCAGCCCGTTGGGCAAGTGGTCACGGTCGGGGCAGGCGGCGTGTCACAGGATCGGTTTCAACATCGTCGAAGTATCTGAGACCGCGTTGAGACCGCTCTGAAGGGAGGGTCGGTCACGCTCTGCGGCATGACGACGACGGCCCCGCCAGGGGCAGCGGACGGGGAGGGGATCACCATGAACGGCCTGCGACTGATCCGTCTGCACGCGGCGGCCTTCGGGCGCTTCGCCGGGCTGGGCAGCGGGGTCACTCTGGCAGCCTCGGCGGCCCTGGTCCTGCTGTCGCAGTGGATTCCGTGGATGGCGGCGAACGCGCTGACCACCGTCGCCTCCACCGTAATCGCCACAGAGTTGCACGCCCGCGTCTCGTTCGGCCACGGACGGCCCGGCCTGGCCGGGCACCTGAAGAGCGCTGCCACCATCGCCGCCGGCTGGCTGGTCACCTCCGCCGCGGTCGGCGCGCTGGCCACACTCAGGCCCGGCGCCGGACTCGTCCTGCAGCAGACGGTGTACCTGTCGGCCACCGCGCTCGTCGGGATGGGCCGCTATCTCGTACTGCGTCTGGCGGTGTTCACCGAGAGCACCCCGCAACGCCGGACCGGCGGCGAAGTCCGGCGGCTGCGGGCCACCTGTGAGGCGGCGGCGTAAGTCCGTGGCTGTGCTTGACGCAGGAGGGCCGTCTGGTTCGGGACATCGCGACACTGCCCTCGGCCCGTCGGCGCATCGCCTCCCCCACGGCGGTAGCTCTGGTATTACCGCGCGATCAGGTGCGTGCCTCTGAACCGATTGCCGGGCAGGACAAACTTGCCCATCCGTTGGACGCCCCCCGAGTCAACCCACTCAGACGGCAGAGAGCGGCCAATCTGTGCCTGGGCCGTGCCCAGTTCGGCCGCGGAGGCCAAATCAGCGTGTTGATCCCGGCAAGCCCTGCAGCCGGCCGACGCACACCTAGCACTCTCCGGACAGTCCACCTCTCAAAGGCCCAGGGCTAGAGGGACGCAGCGGCCTGACCTGCCATCAGGTGTTCGACGAGCGCCAACAGCACATTGCGGCCGTCCGCTCGGTCGCGGGCGTCACACAGCACCAGCGGAACCTGGGGGTCGAGAGCGAGTGCTGTACGGATCTCCTCCGTGGTCCTGTCCCGGACGCCGTGGAAGCAGTTGACGCCGACGACGAAGGGGATTCCCCGGCTTTCGAAGAAGTCGATCGAGGCGAAGCTCGTCTCCAGGCGCCGGGTGTCGACCAGGACCACCGCACCCATCGCCCCATTGACCAGGTCGTTCCACATGAACCAGAAGCGTTCTTGCCCGGGGGTGCCGAAGAGATAGACCACGAGCTGGTCACTGATGGTGATCCGCCCGAAGTCGAGTGCGACGGTGGTCGTGACCTTGCTGTTCAGACCTTCCAGGTCGTCGACGCCGATGCTGGCCCGGGTCAGGTACTCCTCGGTGTGCAGCGGCGCGACCTCGCTCACCGAGCCGACCAGGGTGGTCTTCCCGACGCCGAATCCGCCGGCAATCAGAATCTTCACCGCCAGGGGCGCGGTGTCCGTCTGTTCCGCTGTGCGGCCCGAGGGCCGGCCGGTCGCGTGCTCAGAGCTGGCGTAGTCCATCTCTCACCGCCTCGAGGATTGCCATGTCGGACACTTCGCCCTGCCGTGTGACGGGTCGCGGTGAACGGGCCGACACCCGTCCTGCGTCGACCAGATCGCCGATGAGGATCTTCGTCAGCGCCACCGGGAGGCGCAGTTCGGCGGAGACCTCCACGACCGCTTTGGAGTCCCGGCACATCGCGAGAATCGTGCGGTGCTCCGGTTGCATCCTGGGCACGGCAGGCGTCGCCCGCGTGGCGCCCTCGGGCAGCGTCGTCACCAGGGTGATCAGTGTCAGATCCGCCCGCTCAGTGCTGGTACGCCCGCTGGTGATGGTGTAGGGACGGACCAGTTGCTCGTCGGCGTCATCGTCGTCGAACACCTCAGTCCAGTGTTTCATCCGGCTCTGCCTGGGTCGTCGGCCGACGGCGTACGCGCGTCGGCGCGCAGACGCTGGCCGACCTGCTGAACCAGGGTGTGCATCGCAACGCTCATCAGCTCGGCGTCGACTTCCTGGTCGGCAATCACTGCCAGGTGGGTGCCGCGGCCCGCGGAGACGACGAACAGCCACAGGCCGGCCATCTCGACGATGACCTGATGTACCGGACCGCCGCCGAAGAGCTGGCCGGCGCCACGCGCCAGGCTCTGCTGGCCGGTGGCGATCGCGGCGAGCCGCTCCGAGTCCGAGCGTTCGATGGTCTGCGAACGACTCATCACCAAGCCGTCGTCCGTCAGCAAGATGGCGTGCCTCGTACCCGTCACCTGGTCGACCAGGCCGTCCAGAAGCCAGTCCAGGTCCACGTTGGTGGCCGTCGTTCGCTGCGTCATTCTCGATCATCCGTCCTGGAGGGGCCTGGCGATTCGGGCGAGGGGGGATCTTCACTGCTGCCGTCGCCGTAGGCGTCACCATTGCTCTTGCCACGGCCGCTGCTGAGGCCATGACCCGTGCCGGAACCGCCGCTCTCACCACCGTCGTCGAAGCTCCCGCGGTGGCCGACGCTGGCGAGATCGTCGCCGAATCCGTCCGCGGCGTCGCCGTCCGAGCCGCTGCCGCTCCGGCTCAGCCGGGACTGCCGCTGGAACGCGCCGATGGTGGCCCCTGACCGGCCAGGCTGGTGGGGGATCGACCAGGGCGTCGGATCGTCCGGACTGTCCGGCTCGGCCGGGATCTGGAGTTCGGACGCAAGGCTGGCCTGGCGGACCCGCTGCGGCAGCGGCTGGGCATCGGCCGACGTGAACGGGGTTTCCTTGATCGCGTCCGGTGACGGGAGAGCGGTGGCCGTGATGTCGGCCATCGCGTGTCCCCTGGTGCGGAGGGGCAGTTGCCCGTCCCTGTACGGCGCCTGCCGACTGATACTGGCGTCGTCCGGGTGGCGTTTCGGGCCGGTCGGGAGCAGCCGCGCTTCCGGCGGGAGCTTGACAGGCTGGGGCTCCACGTCGGGCTGTTCCACTACCACCTGTTCCGGCAGCAGTACGATCACGCGGGTGCCGCCGAACGCGGACGGCCGCAGCTCCACCCTCAGGCCGAGGCCCGCGGACAGCCGGGCGACCACGTATAGACCGAGCCGTACGTCATCCGCCTGGGTCATCACGTCCAGTTGTGGAGGCGCCTCCATCAAGGCGTTGACCGCGGCGTACTGCTCGGGTTCCATGCCCAGGCCGCGGTCTTCGATCTCAACAGCGATGCCCCGGCTGACCATGACGGCCCGTACCTCAACCGGGGTCGGCGGTTTCGAGAAGACGGCCGCGTTCTCCATCAGCTCCGCCAATATGTGCGCGAGCGGGCTCACCGCCCGCTCGGACACCCAGGGCTCGCCCTCCACGTCGATGGAGATCCGGTCGTAGTCCTTCACCTCGCCCTGTGCGGCACGCAGGACGTCCATCAGTTGGACCGGCTTGCGCCAGCGGCGCTGCGGCTGGCCGCCGCCGAGGATGACCAGGTTCTCCTCGTAGCGGCGGAGCCGCGCGGTGAGGTGGTCCAGGGCGAACAGACCGTCCAACAACTCCGGGTCCTCGTGGGTGCGTTCCAGCTCGTCCAGCTTGCGCAGCTGGAGGCCGATGAGGAGTTGGGTGCGTCGGGCGATCCGCTGAAGCAGGCGCTCGAAGCCACGGTGCTGCTCGGCCTGGCGCACGGCCGTGGACACGGCGCTGCGGCTGGCGGCGTTCAGGGCCCGCCCGAGCTCCCCGAGCTCGTCGGGGGTGGGCTCGACCAGCCGGACCTCGCGGTCCACGTCGACGTTCTCGCCGCGTTCCAACCGGGCCACCACGTCGGGCAGTCGCTGCTGCAGTTCCACGGCTTCTTCGCGCAGGCCGTAGATGCGCCGGCGCAGCACGACGGTGAGGCGCCAGCTGGTGGCAATGACCAGGATCACGGCGAGCAGTCCGATGGCGCTGACGATGACGAGGTTCTGCCGGAGCTGGCTGACGCTGTCGGCGGAGACCTCGTCCACGTGCGCGGCCCGCACATCGACCAGGCTCCGCAGCAGTGGGTAGTTGGCGTCCACCGCACTGCGCCATTGAGCGTGGATCTGGCCGAGGACCAACTCGCCCTGCGAGTGGTGGGGACCGGCGACGATGATCTGCTTCTCCAGGTCCTGCTGGCTCGCCCACGACTTGGCGGTCGTCAGCGCCTTGTACGTGTCGCGCTCGTCGTGAGTGAGGCTGAGGTCGACCCGATGGAGCAGGTAGCTCTGGGCGCCGACAGCGTCGACGAACACGTCGAATTCGGCGACGCTCAGGTGCCCGATCTGCCAGTCGCGGCCGAGCAGCGCGTCCTCGCGCCCGATCATGTCGATGGCGCCGTAGAGATCGACGCTCGTATGCGACAGGAGAGTCACGTCGGCGTTGCTGGAGCGGCCCAGCGCGGTGAAGACGGTGATCAGGGAGTCCACGGTGCCGTTGTAGTAGTCGAATGCCGTCTTCTCGCCTGCTGACCCGGTGTCAACTGCCTTGCGCTGCACGGAGATCCGGTCGAGATCGCCCGTGGTGCCGGCCAGGGCCGCGCTGAGTCCCTGCTGCCCGTGCGACGTGCTCTCGGCGGCCACCGGACGGAAGTCGGCTATCGCCCTGTCCGTCGCGGTGCGCGCGTCGGCCAGCCGGCCACGCGTGCCGGTGTTGCCGGTGTCGGCCTGTGCCTCCGCGGTGAGCCGGCGCTCTTTTTGCAGGGACTGGAAGAGGGCGAACGAAGGCCCGCTCAGTGAAGCGGTCAGTTCCCCCTGGGTTCTCTCCGCCTGCCAGCGAGTGGCCAGTTGGTACGTGCTCAGACCCCACAGGGGTGCGAGTGCGAGGCTCGGTACGACCACGAGAATGATCAGAACCGTACGCAGAGGCAGGCGACGGGGGCCGCCTCCGGGCTCAACTACCCCTGAGGGAAGGCCGGTTGACGGCGCCCCGGCGGCCGTGGGCGGGTCCTCGACGGCCAACATTCCGGTTCGTCCACCGCCGAACCTTCCCAATCCGGTCACTTCGCTGGCACTCCCCCCACCATTCGGCGCATCCATGAGGAAAAATCGGCAAATCCCGGCGCCTGAACGGCTGATAGTAGCCACATTCGATCGCAGCCCGTAGGCCTTTCGTCGCACTCTGCGGAACTGGCTTCCCAAGGGTCCCTTCCAGCCAGGTGCGCGCGGTTCGTCGGCTGGGAGCGCATCGGCGTGAAGGTCCCTACGGTTCCGCCGGACACCGTTCGCCGAGATCCCCCACCCGGTGCTCAGCAACGCGACTGGCCCTGCGGGGCATGGAACCGTCGGTCAACGCACGGGCTGTTCCACCGTCAGCAGGTGCATCACGCCCGGATGCCAGCCGCTCCACGGGGCAGTACGTCAGTCCGCTCCGGCTGCCTCCCGGTTACTGCGGGACCCCTCGCGAACGCCGGTCGTCACGGGCTCGCGGGGCCACGCGGCGGCGAGTGGTGTTGCGCGTGGGCATGCCTTCTCCATGCTCACCGTGCGGCCTTCGAACCGGGCCCGGACAGCGACGCACGCGGGCGTGACGGGGACGTCGTGCCGGGACGGCTCAACCGAGATAGGGGCACCGCCGCGAAGCGGCCATCCACATGGCACCGTCCCTGGTCGCCAAGGACTTGGCACTCATCGACTACCTGGCAGCGTCCGTGGGAGCGCCCCATGGTCCAGCAGGAGGCAAACCACCAGCTCGTCGCCCAGGCGATGGCCGCGGGGCCGGGACACAGCGACGGCGTCTCCGGACTGGCCGAACTCCCACGGCACAACGCGACGGCCGAAGCGGAACCCCCGTCGCGGCAGGAGACCCGACCGGCCGGCTCCCGGTGACGCCCCGTCCCGCAGCACAAGGGAGGTTCTACGGGCGCTGCCCGTCCTCCTCGTCGGTGGGTTCCGGAAGGGAGGCGACGGAACGCGGCCCCGGTCCGTCGCCGATGAGTACGGCGCCGTGGAAGCCGTCCGGCGGTGCGGCCGACATCGTGGCGAGGGACTCGTCGGCGATGGGCAACAGGTGGGCGTCGACCCAGGTGTCCCCCGTCGTCGTACCGGCCCACGGGTCCTCGATGACGACGGCCCCGTGCACCGTGCCGTGGCAGAACACCCAGTGCGGTACGTCGAAGCCCTGCATCCCAGCGAGTGAGATCAGCAGGAGCACACGCTCACGTCGCTCGATCGCGCTCCGTATTCCGGTCAGGGGCAGGGCCTGCGCTGCGATCGGTACACCGATCCGTGCCGCGTCCGCACGGGACATGCGCTGGAGGTGGGCACGCCACTCCTGTTCGGTCTCCGGGAAGTGGTCGAGCAGGACGGGCCGGTCCACGTCGAGGTGGACGACCACAGACGACGACGACGGCCAGGCCCGGCGCACGGCGACGCCCAGTCCGACGGGTTCGCACGAGGGGAAGTTCGTCGCGTCCCGCCACAGCGTCAACTCCGCGCGCCGGTCCAGCGATTCAGCCGGCAGCAGGCCCGCGTGCGCCTGGGCGACGAGCGCGGTCACGGCACCGCACGAGAAGTGCGTGGTCTGCCGGTAGTACGGAGGCTCGGTCACCGCCGGGCCGGTGTGCAGCCAGCGGACGTAGCCGGACGCGGGCCCGACCGCCTCCCCGGTGCCGTCCGCGAGTGGGGGCCGCAGGGCGGTGAAGCCCGCGGCGGCGACGTCCTCGGGGTGTGCCGTCCAGCCTTCCCATTTGACCTGTACGCAGGCCCGGGCACGTGCGTGCTCCACGACGGCAGCGACGGCCGCCGGTACGTCGCCCACGGCGTCGACGATCTTCAGGTAGGCCGTGTGCGGGCGTGCCGTGACCAGGGCCGCGCCGGCCCAGAGCGCCTCGTCGCCGCCCCTGGCGTTCCCGACGGCGACGATGTGGGCGCCGTGGGCCGAGCGGTCCACCGCCTGCCACCGCTCCAGCACGTCACGGTGCCCGAGCCGTCGCAACGAGTCGGGCAGCGTGTCGGGGTCGAACGGCACGACGGTGCGTTCGGCGGGCGCTTCCTGCGGGGACGACGGCATGCGCGGTACTCCTGGCGGGTCGGTGAGGGCGGGACGGGGCGACGGTGAAGGAGCGCCGTGTGCGCTCCCGTCGTCATGCGCGGGATTTCCGGAGCACCCAGATGAAGTACGGGCCGCCGACCAGGGCGATCATGAGGCCCGCCGGTACCTGGGCCGGCGCGACGACCGTGCGCCCGAGGGTGTCGGCCACGCACACCAGCACGCCGCCGAGCAGCATCGAGACCGGGATCGAGCGCCCGTGCCGTGCGCCCACCAGGGACCGGGCGAGGTGCGGGGCCACGAGACCTACGAAACCCACGACGCCGACGGCGACCACGCTGAGCGCGGCGAGGACGGCGGCGATCGCCAGTGCCGCGAAGCGCGTGCGCTCCACCCTGACGCCGACGATGCGTGGGGTGTCCTCGTCGACGGCGAGCAGATCGAGCCTGCCGCGCATCGCGATCAGCACCGGAAGCGCCAGCGCGAGGGCCACCGCCACCGGTACGACGTCGGGGAACTCACGGCCGTAGGTCGTACCGGAGAGCCAGGTGAAGAGCTGCGGTGTGTCGTACGGGTCGGCGCGCAGCAGCAGGAAGGTGGTGACGGAGCTGATGCCGTACCCACAGCCGATGCCGATCAGTACGAACCGGTCGGGCAGGAAGCCGCCGCGCCAGGAGAGCAGGGTGATCAGCGCGAACGTGGCGAGGCCTGCCGCGACGGCGACCGCGACGAGCACGGGCCGCCCGCCGGGCATGCCGGACGTGACGACGGCTGCCGCGCCCAGTCCGGCGCCCGCCGTGATGCCGAGCACGCCCGGTTCGGCCAGCGGGTTGCGGACCGCGCCCTGCACGACGCATCCGGCCAGTCCGAGTGCCGCGCCGGCGAGCACCGCGGCCGTCACCCGCGGGACCCGGTCGTCGAGCGCCTGCCCGATCAGTTCCGGGGCAGCCCCGCGCAGCCACAGGCCGATGTCACCGGTCCGCAGCCAGATGCTGCCCGCCAGGGTCGCCACCAGGACCGCCGCGAACAGGAGGACGACCGCGCCGGACACGACGAGAAGGAAACCCCGGCGCGAGCGTACGGCGACCCGCACGTGAGGCGGCTGCCTGAGTTCCCCGGTGCCACGCAGACGCAGGGCGAGGACCACGATCACGACGGAGCCGAGCAGCGCGGTCGGTACACCGGTGGGGATGGAGGCGGCGCCGTTCGCACCCTGGATCGCGCGCAGGGTCGCGTCCGCGAGAAGGATGAGCAGCGCGCCGAGCAGTCCGGCCGCCGGAATGAGCAGGAGGTGCCGGCGCAGTGCCCGGGCCCGCCCGGCGATCAGCCGGGCCAGGACGGGCGCGCCGAGGCCGACGAAGGAGATCGGGCCCGCGAGGGTCACCGCCGTGGCGGTCAGGACGACCGCGCAGACCACGGCGGTCACGCGGGTCGTCCGGATCGGCACGCCGAGGGTGGACGCGGTGTCGTCGCCGAGGTTCATCACGTCGAGCCGCCGCGACAGTGCCAGCGCGACGCACAGCACCACGGCCATGACGGGGAACGCGCGGAGCGACGCGTCGATGTTCATCTGCGAGAGCGAACCGCTCCCCCAGGCGAAGAGACCGATCGTGTTCTGCTTGAACAGGATCAGGAGCATCCCGCTCACCGCGTCCAGTGCCATCGCCATCGCCGATCCGGCGAGGATGAGACGGGTGCCCGAGGTGCCGGAGGCCCGTCCCGCGAGGAGCAGTACGAGGGCGGCCGCGACGAGACCGCCGGCGAAGGCGACGGCGCCCGACGCCCACAGGGGGACGGAGATGCCGAAGGCCGCGACGGCGGTGAGCGTCACGTAGGCCCCGGAGGTGACCGCGAGGGTGTCGGGCGAGGCGAGCGCGTTGTGCGTGACGGACTGGAGCAGTGTGCCGGCCGAGCCGAGGGCGAAGCCCACGGCCACGCCCGCCAGCAGGCGCGGGAGGCGCGAGCCGGTGAGGATCTCACCGACCGGCGCCCCGGCGCCGGTCTGCCGTTTCCCGGCGAAGTAGTGCACCAGGTCGCCGACGCCGACGCCCGATGTCCCCTGCGTCAGGTGCCACATGCCCACCAGGACGGTCAGGAGGAGCAGCACACCCAGGACGGCCGCCCCGGTGGGGCCGCCGCCTTGCGGCAACGCTTCGCCCGGCGGCGCCTTCACCGGCTCCCGTGTCGATGTGCTCACTTGTCGAGTACGTCGACGTACGCGTCGATGGCCTGCTCGCAGGAGAGCGGGCCGCCCGCGCCCCACACACCGGACGGGAACGCGTGCGCGCGCCCGTCCTTCACGGCCGGCATGCTCTTCCAGAGCGGGTTCTTCTTCAGCGCGGCGACATAGCCGTCGGCGCCCTCGTCGGCGGAGTAGAAGAGGTTGGCGTCACCCACCGAGGTGAGTCCCTCGACGTCGGTCTGTGCGAGGCCGTAGGAGGGGTCGACGCCGCCGTCGCCGTGAGCCTTGTTGATGGTGTCGGTCCAGGCGGGGGTCATGCCGAGTTCCTCGCCTATCTGGGTGAAGAGGGCCCCCTTGCTGTAGGGGCGGATGACCAGGTTGCCGCTCTCCAGCCAGCCGTCGAAGAACAGGAACTTCTTCGTCGGGAGGCCGGCGTCGGCGACCTTCTGCTTCGCCGCCGCGAGGTGCTGGTCGAACTGCTTGAGCACCTGGTCGGCGCGCTCGGTGCGTCCCGTCGCCTTGGCGATCATGCTGAACACGTTCTTCATGTTGCCGAGCGGGTCCTTCGGGTCGGCGCCCTTCGTGGCGATCACGGGAACGCCCCGCTTCTCCAGCTTCACGAGGGTCTCGTCGTTCGCCTTGAACGCCTCGACGACGATGAGGTCTGGCTTCGTGGCGTAGAGACTGTCGAGGTCGGGCTCCCCGCGGTTACCGATGTCGGTCACACCGCTGGGCAGCTTCTCGGCACTGACGTAGGTGCTGTACCCCTTCTTGTCGGAGACGGCGGTGGGGGTGACGCACAGGGTCAGCGCGTCCTCGACCTGCTGCCACTCCAGGACGGCGATCCGCTTCGCGGGCTTGGCGAGCGTGATCTTCCGGCCGACGCCGTCGGTGAAGGTGACCGGCTTCGTCGAGGTGGTCGTGGTGTCGTCGGCACAGCTCTTCGACGCCGGCGAGGCACTGGCCGTGGTGCCCGCCTCGACCTTGTCGACATCGGTCGTGCCGCAGGCGGATACCGAGAGGGCGAAGAGCCCCACGGAGGCCGATGCCACCAGACGGTGGGCACGGTTCATGAACAAGCCTCTTTCTTGATGTCCCGCGGTGTCCCTGCGGGTGTTCCTGCGGGTGTTCCTGCGAGTGAGCGCGGCGGCGGAGACGCCGGTTCAGACGGGATGCCGGTTCAGACGGAATGCCGGCCGATCGGGTCGATGCGGAGCCGGCCGGTGCGCGGGTCGACGCCGACCTCGACACCGATGTCGTAGACCTCACGGATGTTCTCGGCGGTGAGGACGTCGGCGGGTTCGCCCATCGCGTGCACACGGCCCGCGCGCATCAGGACGAGCGTGTCCGCGACGCGGGACGCCTGGTCGAGGTCGTGGAGCACGATCCCGACCGCGATGCCGTGGTCCTCGACCAGATCGCGCACGAGGTCGAGCGTCTCGACCTGGTAGCGCAGGTCCAGGTGGTTGGTCGGTTCGTCCAGCAGGACGACGCCGGTGTCCTGGGCGAGACAGGCGGCGAGCCAGACCCGCTGCATCTCGCCGCCGGACAGTTCGCCGACCGGCCGGTCGGCCATGCCCCGTACGCCGGTGACGCCCATGGCGCGGTCGACGGCGGCGCGGTCCTCGGCACTGGGCCCGGCGAAGCCGCGCCGGTACGGGTGGCGGCCGAACGCGACGACCTCCGTGACCGTCAGCCCCTGGGGCGCGGGCCGCGACTGCGAGAACAGCGTGACTTCGCGGGCGAACTGACGGGCGCTGAGCAGCGCCGCGTCGCGCACGCGCGGCCCGTCGGTGTCGACACCGGGCCGGAGTTCGGCTCCGTCGTCGGTTGCGCGCCCGAGGGTGATCCGGCCGTCGTCGACCTTGTGCAGCCTGGAGAGCGCGCGCAGGAGCGTGGACTTCCCGCTGCCGTTCGGCCCCACCAGGGCGGTCGCGCGGCCGGGTTCCAGGGCGATGGAGACGCCGTGGACGACCGTTCTGCCGCCGTACCGCAGCACGAGGTCGTGCCCGTCGAGGGCGGCGACCGGCGTTGCCGGTTCCGCGGCGACGCGGTCGGCGGGCCGGAAAAGACTGGTGAACATCGAGGGATCCGGACGGTCGGAGGAGCAAGGACTACGGCACCCTCGACCGGCGGGCACGACAAGCACCGCCCGCCGCCCGCATTCGAACTAAGGGTTACCTAAGTCCCTGCAGCTTATGTTTCGGCCGCCCTGTCGACAATCAGGAGTTGTGGACAGGCGATACGGGATTCCGGACACTCCCCGGGCCGCCGTCACCCGCGCCGAAGAACGCGCCCGGTGTGGTGCCCATGACCCGCCGGAAGGCGACGATGAAGGAACTGGGCTGCGCGTAGCCGAGCGTCTCGGAGACCGTCATCACGTCGAAGCCCTCGGAGAGCAGCACCAGCGCCCGGTGCACTCGCAGCATCTGCCGCCACTGCGCGAAGGACAGCCCCGTCGCGGTGCGGAACGCGCGCGTGACGGTACGCTCGCTCATACCGAGCCACCGCGCCCACTCCTCCAGCGAACGGCCGTCGGCGGGATCGTCCAGCAGCGCCTCGGCGATGGCGTCGATGCGGGCGTCGCCGGGCAGGCGCAGGGCGAACTGCCGCTCCGCGGGCCGGATCACGTCGAACACGACCGACTCCGCCCGCGCCCTGGCCCCCGCGTCGAGATCCGTGCGGTAGAGGTGGGTCAGCAACGACTCCAGCAACGGTGTGATCGCGATCGCCGTCGGCTCCCCGGACGCGAACGCGAACGACGCGTGCTCAGGAGCGAAGAACGCGTGATGGAACTCCGAGCCCGCCGTGGCACGCCCCCCGTGCACCACTCCGGCGGGCATCCACAGCCCCTCTCCCGCGCACACGGTGAAGACACGGTCCTCCACCCGGGACGTCAACGTCCCCCCACGCACCCAGACGAGCTCGTGCAGGCCATGCGAGTGCGGCGCCCACTCCGTGGGAACGGGAGGCACGTGAAATCCGGCCGCGATGGCGAACGGCTCCACGGTCACTTCAGGAAACGCGCCGGGCGGATGCACCACGGTGCCCGCCTCGCGGCGCCATGTCCCGACACTGACTTCACCACGGGACGACCGGACCATGCGGCGAGTCTATCGAGCGCGTCTGTGAGGATTCGGCCCGGTACGTCGGCCAGGGAACCTCCGAGCGCGGGCGGGCGACGGTCTCAGGACAGGTCCCCTCGGAGCGCGTTGGGCGCGTGCGTCGGTCGGGATAGCGGTGCGGGCGGCTGCGGCGCGGCCGATCCCGCATCCGGTACGGCGTGGCGGGAAAGCCACACCATCGCGGCAGCCCCGGGCGTTCACTTGCCGACTCCCCCACATGACACCCGGCCAAGCCCTAGTAGCTGTCGTAAGCAGGCTCACCGTTCGGTCGATAGACGCCGACGATGGTGCCGCCCTTCGTCGCCGAAACGCTGACCGGCTCCAGAGCCGCAGGGATCGCTCCGTCGGCGAACAGCCGCTTGCCGGTGCCGATGATCACCGGATGGATGGTCAGCCGGTACTCGTCGACCAGGCCGTGTCGCATGAGGGTCTGGGCGAGGTTGCCGCTGCCGACGACATTGATGGCACCGCCGTCGGACGCCTTCAGCTCGCGTACGGCAGCGACGAGATCGCCCTCCAGCAGCGTGGAGTTCTGCCACTCGACAGACGTCAGGGTCCGAGACGCCACGTACTTGTGCATGCCGTTCATCCGACTGGTGAACGGGTTGTCGGGATCGGCGGTCGGCCAGTACGACGCGAAGATCTCGTACGTCTTACGGCCGAGCAGCATCGCGTCGGCGTGCTCGTACCAACCGGCGATGGCCGCGCCGACCTCGTCGTCGTCCACCGGCTTCTGCCAGCCGCCGCGCTCGAAGCCGCTCTCGGCGTCCTCGTCCGGACCACCCGGCGCCTGCATGACGCCGTCCAGCGTCAGGAACGTGCAAACGATGATCTCGCGCATGGTGCGCTCCCTTCGTCAACGGACAGACCGCACCACCACCGAAAACTCATCGGCGGCACGTCCGCGGCGCAACACGAAGGGCGTCGTCTGGATCTCGTCTGGATCAGCACGTCATACCCCGATGGCCACCATCACGATCAGGACGACCACCAGCAGGGCGATGTAAGCGGCCGAATGAACACGGTCCGGGACGCGGCCGGTGACCCGTCGCGCCAGCAGGATGGTCGGCAGCGAACCGAAGAGCAGGGCGGCGCCCGCACCGAGATCGACGTAACCGAGCTGTCCTGAACCGGCCAGGGTGGTGGGGGCAAGGGCGTAGACGAGGGTCCCGGCCACGGCGACCGGGACGCTCAGCGGGTTGGCCATGGCGGTCGCCTCGGCCATGGGCAGGCCCCGGCGGCGCAGCAGGGGAACCGTCATGACGCTGCCGCCCACCCCGAGTCCGGCAGCCACCAGACCGATGCCCGTGCCGCCGAGGGTGGTGGTGCCCCGGCCCAGTGGCTCGGGACGCGTGCGGTGCGCCACAGAAAGGAAGCCCTTGCGCAGCAGACTGTCGGCGATCGTCACCAGCAGGTAGGCGGCGAAGAGAAGGCGCAGCACAGTCCCGTCGATCAAGGTGGCGGCGAAGGCTCCGGCCGCGGCGCCGAGCGCGATGAACGCCGCCAACGGCCAGACGTACGCGCGGCGCAGGCGGCCCTGACGCCACTGAGCCAGCGTCGCCGCCCCGGCGTTCACGACCATGACCGCCGCCGAGGTCGCCACGGCGACGTGCATGGCGTCCGCTCCCGGACGCGCCGTGACGCTCAGGACGCCGTAGACGACAGGAACCGGGACGAAGCCCCCGCCGAAGCCGAAGAGCACGGTCGTGATGCCGGTCAGGCATCCGAACAACAGGAGGATGAAGAGGGAGGTCAGCACTGGTACGACGGTAGGGATCATGAGGTGTGACGGGCAATCGATGAATTGCCTACTTCCTACGCGCAGTGGACACGACGCGTAGTCTCGCGGCATGCGCAACATCCCCGTCGCGGAGGTGGACGACCTCGACCGTGCCGTCCTGGCCATCGGCACCGACTACCCCCACGACCACCTGCTCGTCCGGCACGAGCACCGGCGTGCCCAGGTCCTGTACGCAGCCACCGGCGTCATGCGGGTCGAGACGGCGGACGGCAGTTGGACGATTCCCACCGCCCGTGCGGTGCTGATCCCGCCCATGGCCAGGCATCAGGTCACGATGACCGGGGTCAGCACCCGCAGTCTCTACATCGAGCCCGCCGCCGTGCCGTGGTTTCCCGCCCGTTGCCAGGCCGTCGATGTCTCCGTCCTCCTGCGGACGCTGATCCTGGAGGCCGTCGAGATGGAGCCGCGCTACCCCGAGCACAGCCGTGACGCGGCGGTCGCCACCCTCATCCTCCACGAGCTCAGGAACCTCACCCCTCTGCCGCTCGACGTGCCCCTGCCGTCCGATCCCGGCCTGCGCGGCCTGTGCGAGGCGTTCCTGCGAAAGCCCGACATCCACGATCCGCCGGCACGCTGGTGCGCGGTCCTCAACATCAGCGAACGCACCCTCGCCCGCCTCTTCCGACGCGACACCGGCCTGAGCTTCTCGCAGTGGCGCCAACGCGCCTGCGTCCTGCACTCCCTACGGCACCTCAGCACCGGCACGCCGGTCACGCGCGTCGCGACCATGCTGGGCTATGACAACCCCGCCGCCTACACAGCCGCGTTCAAGAAACTCCTCGGCCGACCGCCGACGGCGTACCGGAGCCCGGGCACCGGTAGCGTCCAGAGCCGCGGGGCCTGATCAACGCATACGGACGCGGTGACCGTGAACTTCGGCCGGGCTCCGTGCGGCCTCGCCACTGGGCCTACGCAAACGCGGTGCTCGGTGGCGGAACAGGGCCAGTCGTCTGACCGGGGGCCCGGATGACCAGCAGCCCGACAGCCATCGTAGAAGCCTCGTTCCAGCAGGTCGGCCGCCCTCGCTGCCGCGGTGTTTGCGGTGGGACCGCTGGTTCTTGCTGGTCGGCGCTGGAAATGTGCGGGAGGAGTCCCACGCCCGCGCGGCCCCGGCCAAGTTCTCCAGCCGTATTCACTTGCGACGCAGCATGCGGTGCAGCCGGTCGAAGGCTCCGGCCGTCTGCCGTCGCTCCAGCCCGCGACAGGGGGTCTGCCCGAAGCCAAAGACGAAGCCGAAGTCCAACGAGAGCCGCTGCCAAGGGATCCCGGTGTAGAGCACGAAAAGCTCCCCCTGCAGAGGCAATCGCTTCAGCACCGGCCGAGGACCCGGTACCCGCTCGGGCCTGGGTGGTGGCACAGCCGCGAACAACACCCAACTCGTCGTCCACGACTCACGACTTGACGCTTGCACCCTGGCGAGCGGCTTCGTGGTCGTCACGGATACGGCCGAACGGTATCGCTGCGCAGCGCCGTGTTCAGTGCTGTTGTGGGCGAAAGCCGTCGATCGCGAGGTCCATGAGGCGGGCTGCCTGGGCGGCGCCCTCCGGGCTGTCCGGTGTCCGCCACAGGCAACTGAGCAGCATGATCACGTCGACGGGGTCGATGCCGGGGCGTACCTCGCCGGATTCGACGCAGGCGTCGAGGAGGCGTTGGACGGCGGCGGTGACGGGGGGCCAGGAGGCGCTGACGACCTCCTGGGCGGCGGCGGAGTGCAGTGCTTCGCCGAGCCCGTGCTTGATGCGCACATAGCCGGTCAGGGTGGTGAACCAGCTGCGCAGCGCCTCCAGCGGGGGCTGGGTGGCGAGGACTTCCGTCACGGTGTCGGTGAGCCGGTCGATGCCGTGCTGATGGACCTCCAGGAGCAGCGCTTCGCGGGTGGGGAAGTGCCGGTAGAGGGTGCCGGGGCCGACGCCCGCGCGCTTGGCGATCGAGTTGAGCGACACGTCGGGCGACTCGGTGAGGGCGTCGTGGGCGACCTGGAGGATCGCCTCCCGGTTCTTGAGTGCGTCAGCGCGCTGCCGTGCGGGCTCGGACATGGGTCCTCCTGTCGTCGGGGTGGCGATGGGGCGATGAAGTGTGCGGGCGACTGGCTCCGATTGCGATGCGGAGAACTCTCCGCTACGGTCGAGAGAGCCAACCGGAGAACTCTCCGATTGTGTCGTCCCTCATTGTAGGAGATCCCCCGTGCGTTACATCAAACTCGGCCGCACCGGCCTCGATGTCTCTCCCGTGGCCGTCGGCGCCATGACCTACGGCGACCCCGACCGCGGCCACCCCGTCTGGTCCCTCGACGAGGAAGCCAGCCGGCCCCTGATCAAGCACGCCCTCGAAGCGGGCATCAACTTCTTCGACACCGCGAACATGTACTCCTACGGCTCCAGCGAGGAGATCCTCGGCCGCGCCCTGAAGGACTACGCGAACCGCGACGACGTCGTCATCACCACCAAGGTCCGCCACACCATGCGCCCCGGCCGCCCCAACGGCGGCGGCCTGTCCCGCAAGGCGATCATGTCCGAGATCGACGCCAGCCTGCGACGACTGGGCACCGACTACGTCGACGTCTACATGATCCACCGGTACGACAACGGGACCCCGCTGGAGGAGACCCTGGAAGCGCTGAACGACGTGGTGAAGGCCGGGAAGGCCCGCTATCTCGGCGCATCCTCGATGCACGCCTGGCAGTTCGCCAAGGCCCTGCACCTCCAGGAGCGGCACGGCTGGGCACGCTTCGCGACCATGCAGGACCACTACAACCTCCTGGCCCGCGAGGAGGAGCGCGAGATGCTGCCGCTCTGCGCCGACGAGGGCGTCGCCACCATGGTGTGGAGCCCGCTGGCCCGAGGCCGTCTCGCCCGCCCCTTCGACCAGGCCAACACCGGTGCGCGCGCCGCCACCGACGGCGGTTTCGCCGACCTGCTGTACAAGGCCAACGCCGACAGCGACCGCGAGATCATCGACGCGGTCGGCGCCGTCGCCGAGGACCGCGGCGTCAGCCGCGCACAGATCGCCCTCGCCTGGCTGCGCCGCAACCCGGTCGTGGCCGCGCCCCTCGTCGGCGCCCGCACCGTCCAGCAGATCGACGACGCGGTGGCGTCCCTCGACCTCGACCTCACCGACGCCGAGGCGCGGCGGCTCGAAATGCCGTACACCCCCCGCCACGACTTCCAGGGCGTCTCCGACGAGCGCGAGCTGGAGCGCATCAAGGCCATGATCCCGGGCTACGCCAACCTCTGACCCGGACCGGCTCTGCACCCGCGCCCCCACGACTCGAGGAGTCGACATGACCGAACCCGTAGGCCGGCTGGGATCCCTGTCCCTGGACTGCGACGATCCACGAGCACTCGCGGCCTTCTGGGCGGCGACCCTCGGCGGCGAGATCACCGTCGAGTCCGACGGCTTCTGCGCGGTGGACCTGGGCGCACTTCTCCTGGTCACCGTCCGCGTCCCCGACCACCGGCCGCCGCAGTGGCCGGACGGCACGCCGAAGCAGTTCCACCTGGATGTGGCCGTCACCGACCTGGAAGCGGCCGAACAGCTCGCGCTCGCCGCCGGCGCGACCAAGGCCGCCGGCCAGCCCGCCCCGGACCGCTGGCGGGTCCTCCTGGACCCCGCGGGCCACCCGTTCTGCCTCACCACGCTCATCCCCGCATGACGCCCGTCCACGAGACGCGGGCTCCCATCCAACGCTGTCAAGGAGGACTCGAATCATGGCTGAAGTACTGGTGACATGCGGTACGGGCTACATCGGCAGCTGGTGCATCCTGGCACTGCTGAACGCCGGACACTCGGTGCGTACGACGGTCCGCAGCCTGTCGCGCGAACCGGAACTGCGGGCGATGCTGCAGCGGGGCGGAGCCCCGGCCGACGCACCGCTGCGTGTGGTGCCCGCCGATCTGACGAAGGACGCGGGCTGGCCGGAGGCGGTGCGGGGCTGCGACGCCGTCCTGCACGTCGCCTCCCCGACCCTGACCAGCACCCCCCGCTCGGACGAGGAGATGGTCACCCCGGCCCGCGACGGTGTCCTGTGTGTCCTGCGGGCATCCCGCGACGCGGGCGTGAAACGCGTGGTCCTGACCTCGGCGATCGGTGCCGTCGCCTACGGCCATCCGGACCGGGACAGACCGTTCACCGAGGACGACTGGACGGACGTCGACGCGGGCATCGAGCCGTACCAGAAGTCGAAAACCCTCGCGGAACGCGCCGCCTGGGACTTCATCAGGGAACAGGGCAACGGGCTGGAACTCGCCACCGTGAACCCCACCGGCGTCCTCGGCCCGGTCCTGGGACCCGACTTCTCCCCGTCCCTCGGACTGATCCAGCGCATGCTGAACGGTTCGATGCCCGTGGCCCTGAAGTTCGCCTCCGGCTATGTCGACGTACGCGACGTGGCTGACCTCCACCTGCGCGCCATGACCGACCCGGCGGCCTCAGGACAGCGGTTCATCGCCACGTCGGGGCAGAGCCTGTGGGTCCGCGACGTCGCCGCGATCCTCCACCGACGCCTCGGGGAACGGGCCGATCGCGTCCCCACCCGCGAGATGCCGGTCTGGGCGGCGCGCGGCCTCTCCCTGGTCCGACCCGAACTGCGACCGCTCCGCGCACTCCTAGGCAAGAACCTCGACGCCACCTCGGAAAAGGCCCAGCGCCTCCTCGACTGGAAGCCGCGCCCCGTCGAGGACACCATCATCGAGACCGCCGAAAGCCTCCTGGCACTCGACACCACCACCGGCTGAGGCAGCCGACCAGGGCGTCGACCAGCAGCCATCGACGGGGAAGCCCGCGCGAAGAGTGCCCACCGTGGCGGCTCGATCCGTGCCCATAACTCGCCGTACAGGCCGCCGACTTGACGCTTACACCCTCACGAACGGCTCGATAGTCGCATCGGTCGCCGCCCAGCAGCAGCGCAACCCGAGAAGTGCTGAGCGTCCGTCCAGGCCGACCGACCAGAGTCTTCGAGGACGGCATGACGGACTCCTGCCGGTTTCGGTTCCTGTGATCGATCTCGCCGGAACATCCCGGACGGCGAATCGGGCCCCACGCACACAAGCGCGCGGCAGCGCCGCAACAGGGTCCCCTGGTATTCGGCCGTTACCACCCGGAACTGCCAAGAGGCCCTGCCGAACGCTGAGCGGCGGGCTTCTCAGAAACGGCCTAACTCACGGTCCAGACCTGGGCCGCTGCCGGGTGTGCGTCGGCGCAACTCCACTGGATGAGCTGGCTGCCGGGGGCCGCGAACAGCTGTGTCATCTTCGACCAGCCCATGGTCACTAACCGCCTCCTCTGCACCGGTGTAGTGGCCGTGTTCATCAGGTCTGCAGGGTCGTACTCGGTGATCCCGTGGACGAAGGACGGCGGCACGTTGCTCCCTGCGAGGTCAGAAGGGGGGTCAGCGGCTGAGGTCGAACACGCCCCAGGTGGTGAACGGCTCGGCCTGGACGTAGATCCTGCTTCCTCGGCCGACGACCCGCCGACGGCCGGGGGCAGAGCCATCGGGCGGGAGGAGCAGGCCGGCGTCCGATGGCTCGACGGATGTGTCCACGATCTCTCCATGGGCGAGTCGGTCCCGCTCTTCGCCGTAGCCACCGTAGAAGGCGACCCGCTCACCGTGGACTGCCACCGCTGTGGAGCCTCGTACGGGGTTCGCCCACACCCTCACGGGTCGATGGGTGCGGTCGGGGCGTATCTCGACGAGCGGGAAGTCCGTGTACGGGCAGGCCCAGGCGGTGGTGCCCGACACGTTAAGGGCGTAGCAGTCGAAGAGGCCGGGGATGCCGGCGTCGTCTGATGTCCAAGTGAGTCGGCCGGTGGCGCTCCAGCAGCGGATTCCCACCGGGTTCTCGTCGAAGTGCCCGACCCAGATACGGCTTGCCTCGTCCACGAGCAGGTGCTCGATGGCGTCCCCGACGGAAAAGGACGAGGTCTCACGGCCGAGCGCGTCGAAGACCTGGACCTGGTTCGCAACTTCGTCTCGGCGGGCGCGAGACGCGGCGACTACGAACCCGCCGTCGGGCAGGCAGTCCAGGTGCGGCCAGCGGGCTCGCACGGCGCTCAGCTCGGTGAGTTCGTCGTTGCCGTCCGGATCGACGGAAACGACCAGCGCGTCAAAGGGCCGGAGAGCGTGGCCAGGCTGCGGAACGCGGTCGGCAAGCAGCCAGTGGGCGGTGCCGAAAATGTCGACAGTACTGGTCAGAACGTGCCGGTCATGGTGCGCATGAGGCAGATGGGCGTAGGGAACGAGGACGGTCTTCTGCACGGTGGGCTCTCCTGAGTGGGCGGTCGGTCACAGCCAACGGACAATGCGCTGCGGCGACGGCGGGGCGCGAGCGGAGGAGAGCGGAGCGGGGCGCCTAGAAGGCATTGCCCTTTCTGGTCGTCATGAGGTGATCCTGGTCGCCAACCGACCGTGGGACAAGCCATTTAAGGTGCAGCTGAGCGCTCCAATTGGCACGATTCGCCCGCTGCAGGGCTTGCGCAGAAAGAGCGTCAGAGGGATCGGACAGCAGATCATGCCAAGGTGACGTCCATGCCGCCCTCGGCCAGGGTTTCAAGGATTGTGGTGAACAAGTTGTAGGGCTGACCGTCCGGTGTCAGGGCGTGGGACAGGTGCTCGCGGGCGGTCGCGGCGTCTCGCCAGAGCAAGGTGGCGGGGGCGGTGTAACCGAAGGTGCCGCGCAGGCAGTCGTCGAGGGCGGTGAGGCAGCCGCCGAAGTAGCCGCCGGGGCCGTTGACCGCCTCGCCGAGCGCCAGGTAGAGGGCTGGTTCGTCGGTGACGTACCGGCCGTCGAGTTCGTAGGCGTGACCGGCCGGCCGGTCACGGTGGGAGCGTCGGCAGCCCCGCTCGCGTACAAGGTCATGCCAGGCCCCGCGGCGGCGAGTGTCGAGGCCGGCCCAGGTGTTCACGACGATCGGTGGTCCGGCGAGCCATTGCTCCCAGATCGACCGGGCGTATTCGGGGACGGGTGTGAAGCGGCCTCCGTCGAGCTCAAGGTCGATCAGGTCCGCCCCGCAAGAGGATGGGCGCCAGGCACTGATCGTGGTCCACAGCAGCCAATCGGTGAGGAGCTCTCCTTGGCCGTCCCGTATCTCCAGCGCGGCCTCATCCAGGTCCAGAGCCCGCCGGGTGCCCTTCGCCAGTGCTGTCCTGAGCCGATCACTCGGCACGAGCCCTCGCAGGACAATCGGTGGGGGTACCTGCTCGGGCGACATGATGCGTGTGAACTCCCGGCACGAGCCCAACCAGCGATGCCCGTCGTGCACGCGAACGCGCCCCCTGTACCCCTCGGGTGGGCCTTCGTAGTCGTCCAGGCCGGTGAGCAGCCAACTGTCCGTCCCGACGAGCTGACCCGAACTCTCCGCGTCCTCCAGCAGCCAGGCATCGCATGCCTCATCCTCCGGTACCAGCCACACTCTGCTGCCGACCCAGCCGGACACGCCGGATCCCTCCGGAACCCAGCCGAACAACTCGTACGTCCCGCGCCGGCACCCTCCGAACAGCCCCTCCACCTCGGCGCAGACGCCCCAGACATGGCCGTGCTCCGTCTCGGTCAGCGCGTACGACGCGCTCCCGCGCGCCTTCTCGTCCTCATGCACAACGGAGATCATGCCCCGACCACGTTCGCACGACTAGGGCAGGATCTTCGCTGGTCGGAGCTGCATTCGTCAGCGCGGCTGTGCCTGCCACCTTGGTAGCCCAGAGGTCGTACTGCCTCGCACGTGGCCTGTATTCCGACCGGCCGGGGGCTCGGCACGATCGTGGGGAAAGAGCTACGGCACGGCATGCGTCCCTCGGGCACGGTCGGGTCACCGATCCCGCGCGCGCGAGATCGGCCATCGCAGTCGGCGCCAATGTGGCCCGGGCTGCTCACGGGCACCGTGTCGATCACGTTCGCCGGGTCCAGGCCTGGGACTTTCTCGGGCTCGCCGCCCACTAGCACGCGCCGCTCGTACCCGACGTAGGACATGCCCGTCGGTCCGGGCTCATGCTCGTACATGGGATGGAGAGCGGGTCCATGAGCGAGCCGGTGGCTGCGGCCGTCCGCGCACACACCGGGGACCGCGCCGACCGGCTCGCTCTCCTGCCCCGGGAGGAACAGGTCACCTCCCGGTATCCAGCCGGAGGGCGAGGTCTTGGGCGGTGGCGCTGGTGAGGTCTCCGTCGTAGACCCCAACGATTTCCAGACGGCCGCCGGTGATCGAGGAGGTCACGGAGGGCCCGCCCCAGAACTTCCCGTCTATGACGATGGCGAATTCGTTGCGCGGGGCCGAGTGGGCTGCGATGGAACCGGTGAGGGCGGCGAAACGGGTCCGGTCGGCGGGGCTGAGGGTCACCTCGACCCGCCAGGTGCCGACCTGAGTGCTTCGGGCGGCCTTGGCAGAGGCGGCGCGGACATCGGTCATACCCCTGGCCCGGTCAGCATGGACGCACATCGCTGGGTGGGTCGCGCCCGCGCGCACGCTGTAGCCCCCGCTGCCAGGAGTGCAGTCGGTATCCGTGACCGAGGTAACCGGCAGGATGGAGATCAGCGCCACCTTCTCGGCTTTCCCCGTCTCACCCGTGGCGGGCTGCACCACATGCGCGCGCTGGGTCGCGCCGTTCGCGACAGCCACCCAGGCGGTGGCGAGTACGGCGGCTGCGGCGATGCCGACTCCGGCGCGGGCCAGCCGTTGCCGCCGCCGGGCGACCTGCAACGCGCCGTCGGCCAGGCCGACCATATAGGGATCGACGGCATGGTCGCCGGTCTCCCGGACATGGGCATGCAAGGCCTCGTGCAGCGGGTGTTCGGTCGAGTCGTTCATGCGGTGTCACCCCTTCCGGAGACAGCGGAGGAGGCCGACGGCTCTGCCTCGGCCAAGGTGGCGCGGAGGGAGGCGAGGGCCTTGTGGGTCTGGCTGCGAACGGTGCCCTGCGCGATGCCCAGGATCGCGGCGGTCTCGGAGTCCGGCCGGTCCTCGAAGTAGCGCAGCACGATCACCGCGCGCTGGCGCCTGGGCAGCCGCCGCAGCGCGGCCATGATGTCCTGCCGCTGGACCACGCTGTCGACCAAGGCGGTGCCCTGCGCGGACGGCGGGTCCGGCAGGGTGTCGGTGACCGTCTTCCGTCCCCAGCTGAGCAGTCGGAAGCGGTCCACCTGCGCGTGGTAGATCGCCCGGCGCACATAGATCTCCGGCTGGTGCCGGTCGCGCAGCCGTGACCAACGCCGGGCAGTGGAGGCAAGTGCGGTTTGGACCAGATCTCGGCCCTGCTCCCAGTCCCCGGTCAGCAGATAGGCCGTGTGCAGCAGCGATCGCGACCGCGCCGCCACGAACTCGCGGAACTCACGTTCATCGTCGGCGTTCAAAGTGCCCTCCCTTGTTCCCCGTAAAGACGGGTACGGAAGGGGGTTCCACTGCCCTGCCTGTCAGACTTTCTTGACCACGACTCTGCCCGGGTCCTGGCGCGGTACGGCGCGGTGGTTCATGCGGCCTAGCTCTCCTACCAGTGGCTGACGTCATTTGGGACTACCGGGTCGTATAGAAGCGGCCCCGGACTGTGAAGATCACCCGCTTGTCAGAGCGGCCTGAAGACGACGACGGCACTCTCGCGGTCGGCCCGTTCGTGCCGCGCTGAGATCGGCAACGGGCGGCGGCCGCCATCTCAGACGGCGGCCGCGTGCCCGTGATCCGTGGCGTCCCCCGTCCGGCCACTGAAGCACTCCCTCCTGGCAGCCGGGCCTGGTGCGCTCCGGCATCGCTGCCCCAAGGGACGGTCCGGGCTGTCGGCGGCTTCCGCGGGAGAGGAAGACGAGCCCGGCGCTGGTGATGCCGCAGGCTCGCTCTGCTGCGGGACATGCCCTCACACCACCGCGAGCCCGGGGCGGGAGGACCGCTCTCACCGTAGGACTGCCGCCACCATGCAGGTCCGGCCTGTTGAGGACTGTTACGCACACCCCGACCGGATGCACCCATCCCGGCCCAATCTGGCGGGCGTCTCCCGTACGAGCGGCCACGCCCGGTGGGGTCAGGAGGCGGGCCGGTAGGTGGCGACCGGCCCGATCGCGCCGGGCCCGAACTTGGCCCGGATCCGGTCGGCGGCCGACTCCGCCACCAGGCGGGCCTGCCGCGCGGCATCGAGGCTGAGCTGTTCGGCGACCTGGCTGGCGGTGACCAAATCCTCGGCGCGTAGTGCGAGTCCGGTCAGCCGGCCCCGCTGGGACCCGCGGCGTCCTTCACCTGGTAGGTGAGCAGGCGCAGGTCGTCCTCGTGCGCCGGCGGCTCGACCGTACGGCGCGTTTTCTCCCATGCCGGTCCGTCGGCGAACGACAGCGTGAGCGTGAGGGCCCGCGCGGACTGCCCGCGGCGGCGCAGTTCAGCACCGAGATGCACGACCAGACCGAGCAGAGCCACCCGGGCGGCGGCGCCGTCGTGGATGTCGTAGGGGAAGCGGTGGCGGACGGTCGTTGAGGCGGGCTGGAGAGGTGGGGTGACGGTGCGGGGTCGGTACTGCGGGCCCGGTCGAAGGCCATGAAGCCGGCCGTCCCTCCGATCATCCGCTGGACCGTCGCCGGAGAAAGCACGGCGAGCAGGCCGACGCGGTCGATGCCGTAGCGCTTCAGGGTGGCCGCGTGGCGGGGGCCGATGCGGTGCAGGTCCCCGACGGGGAGCAAGGCGAGCCAGTCGGCGTCGGCGTCAGGGGCGATGGCCAGGACGCCGCCCGGACGCTGGAATTGTGCGGAGGCGGTCGTGGCGACGGCGACGGTCGGGCCGATGCCGAAGCGCACGTCGATGCCGTACCGGGAGACCGTCCGCAGCCGCAGCACATCTGCGAGGTGGGAGGCGGTAGCGGCGTGATAGCGCAGCGCGTCGCGCAGGTCGACCAGCGCCGCAGTGGGCGGCAGCGCCTGCACCACCGGCGACAACTCCCCCAGCTGATCCAGGACCTGCCGGTACAGCTCCTCCGGCAGCCCCTCCGGACAGCGCACATGCATCACCACCGGCACCCGAGACTCTGGAGCGCCGCAGCCGATGGTCATGGCATGGAGGCAGGTCCGGGCCAGATGGATGGATCGGGCGAGGCCGCTGCCATCGCCCCTACGGTCCGGATCCAGGCTCCCGGAGGGGGATTCCGAGACATCGTGCCACGCGGCGGGGCCGATACCGCTGTGAGCGATACCGGCCCCGAGGCTTGGGTGTTACGGGCGGTCGAGAGTGATGGAGTTCACGGGGCCCAGGTCGACCCAGTAGGCCACGCCGGCTCGCATGTCGCCGTCGCAGTTGCCGCCGTTGTAGGCCTTGCAGAGGTGGGCGTGGGCGCCGCCGGTCTGATTGTTGTAGACCCAGTGCCAGCCGTACTGGCCGCTGAGGTTGTGGGCCCCGTAGCTCCAGTACGTGTTGGTGGGGCTGGTCTGGGTGTTACCCGGGTTCACACCTTCCGGGAAGATGCAGACCGCTCCGGAGGGGCAGGTGCCCCAGGAGTCGGCGGCGGGCTTCGCCTCCGCCGTGCCGACACTCAGCACGGCTGCGGCGGCGGTCGCGGTCGCGATGGCTGCGGCACTGAACATCTTGCGCATGTTTCCCCCTGGTGGGTCTCCTGCGTCGCCGCAGGTCGTCTTCGTGCTGACGGGGATCAGCCTGTCCCGGGGGATATCCAGGGTCGACGGGTTTCCTGTTGCCCGTCGACGGGATGGCCAGGAAACCCGGTGCGAGCTGGGGTTTCGCTGACGGTGGTCAACCGGCGGGTCGGACAGGACGACCGGTCAGGGTCAGAAGAAAGAGAACAACCTGAACCGCTGGGCCCGTCCCTCGACTTCTGAAGGCAAGGGATCTGGACCGCCGAATTCACCAGTGTTGAGCGAAGCACGATAGTTGCGACAAAAGCAGGCTTGCTGTCACTCCGGGGCGTCGGCCGACTCGGGAGGGGTGGTGGGTCGGCGTCCGCCGTGGCAGGCCACCACTACTGTCGCCGTGGAGTTCAGGGAGATCGTGAACCAGGATGACCGGTCCACCGCGTCGATGGATCCGGTGCGAAGCAGCTCTTCCCCGGCCCGCTTGAGGATGTCGACGCTGTCGGCCAGGCCATCGATCGTGTGGCCACGTTTCAAAGAGTGGATCATTCACCCGCGGAAGACGTCCGCGTGCCGGTTGGCCGGGACCAGGCCGTCCCAGACGACGAAGTCAGCCGGCGATCAAAGCGTTACGCGCAGGACCGCATGCCGACGTCTGTTCGCGGAGCATGGCGATGAGGTCGTCGCGCGTCACACTGCGCCCCGGCGACAGGAAGAGCGGTGATCGGCTATGTGTGACAACTCCAGCGCCTCTCTGCGGGCAGTCCGACTGCTTCAGCCTGGTTCCCTCGGAGGCTATCCGGCGCCGTGAGCCGAACCACGCTAGCTGTCACATAGGAAGGCTGCTTGTCTCCGAAGATGCTGCGTGACTGTGCGCTTCGGCTACCAAGTTGGGCGGACGAGTTGACGTTCAGCATGCTGAGGTGCGGGTTTGGGCGAGTTGGTTTTCGTGCATCGGGTCACCATCGTGCGCGCAACACGCCGTCGCTGTCGGGTAGAATGGCTTGGAGCAGCGGACTGCGTTCGTCGTTGTAGAGGGACAGGGCGCAGGCCGCTCGCGCGTCGGCAGCCAGAGCAGCGAGCTCCTGGTACTGGGTCTCATCGACGGTCACGTGTCTGATCGTTCCGTCCTTTGTCTCCCAGACGAACTCGATGTGCCATTCGTACGGCAGTGCGGTCAGGACCGCGCCGACGTCAGGTTGCAGGTCGGGCCAGACGGTCAGTAGGGCGCGCGGGCCGAGGCCGGCACGCACCGAGTTGAGGTTATCCGCGGTGAGACGATGCCAGCGTGTGGCGCTGACGAAGTGGGTTTCCTCCAGGAGCAGGCCTTGTCGCGTTGCCAGCTCGGTGCGTATCGACGCCCAGAAGCCTTCGTCGGCGGCATGTGTCACCTCTGGTTCTGCGGCGTAGGGGGAAGCCACCAGCGGTTCCGCGAAGAGGCCGAGTTCGCGCGTACGGGCGACGGCGTCCGTGCAGGGTCGGTCACTGCCCACGTACACGTACTGGTCCCATCCGACGTGCACGGTGAAAACGTCCCCCGCCTCCAGTCGGCACCAGGCGCCCTGCTCACGCAGCATGACGCGGATCAGCTCCAGGGCCGCCGCCAAGGAGACCTCGGCGCCGTCGTGGTAACCGGTTAGGTCAGCCGGGAACAGATCGCTGAGACCGTGTCCGTCGACCGCCGGCTGAGCACCGAAGTGGACGAGCCCGGTGACGGAGGGCTCACGGATCTCCAGCCGGTCAATGCCCGCAGCTTCCGCGAACGCGGAGATCGACTCCAGGTACGCGGCCTCGACCGGCCCACGGTCACTAACTGCCTCCTCCGCACCCCGGTAGCTGCCGTGCTCGTCGCGGTCGGCAGGGTCGTACTTCGTGATCCGGTGAACGAAAGAAGGCGGCACGCCACTCCTCAAAAAGATGGCGCCAGCGTAGGTTCCGACCCGAACTCGAAGCTCCCCAATTTCCGCTGCCCACCGAGCAGATCTTCCCGGTGACAGAAAGCCTGCCGAATGAGCGCCTGTGACAGGTCAGACGCCTCACGTGTGACAACCAGGCTGCCTCGGTCGCCCCAATCACCAGCCCAGCCGGTCCCGCCGGTGACAACTCCTGAGCTTCGGCTCATCGTGTGCCCGAGTGCTTCACTTGGCGCGTTGGGCGTCTCGGTTGGTGGCCATGGTCGTGAGCGGGCGCCAGTTGGCGGGAACGTTGCGCATCACCAGGGCGCAGTCCAGGGTTGCACTCCCTGGGGGGAAGCGGTCTGGGTCGTCGAAGAAGGACGATGCGGCGGAGCGGACCCTGCCAGCTTCCACGTGCCAGGCGTCGGTGTGCAGTTCCATGCCGTCCAGGTGGCGGCCGGACCTGGTGGGCGAGTAACCCTTTGCCCCACGTTGAAAGAAGCGGGAGGCCTCGGCGAGATCGGCGAAGAGCTCGCTGCCGTGCAGCTCGTCGGACAGCTCGACGGTGACGTCCACCTGGGTGTCGCCGTCCCTCGTCGCGAAGGCGACACTCGACCGGCCGGGCGTTTCGTGCACCTCGAAGCCGGCGCGGCCGTGCTCGCCTGGGAAAACGCGGCCTCCGGCCCAGACGTTGAGCCGCGAGGCGGAGTCTCGACGCGTGATGTAGACACCGGTCTCGACGCCGTCCGGTCCGTCCCATTCGACAGCGATCCGGTGCGCCGCGTTCTCGCTCCGCAGCCCGAAGACCTTGGGTGCCCAGGTAGGACGGACACTTCCCAGCCGCAACAGGCAGATGCCCGCGACCGCGTGGCCGTGCACCAACTGCGGGCGCAGCGGCTCCGGAAGCAAGCGTGCCGCGACGTCCGGGGCGACCCGGTAGTTCACCAGAAGCCGTCGCTCGACGACGCTGGACAAGTGCGGTTGCCTCATGACTCCTCGCTCTGCGCCCCGGCGCGCCATTTGGTCTGACGCAGGACGATCTGCTCGGGGCAGACGGCGCTGAGAAAGCGGCCGACGGCGCTCGCCAAGCGGTCATCGGCCAGCGTGTAGAGGATCCGGTTGCCGTCCCGGCGCTCGGTGACCAGTCCTGCTCCCTTGAGCACGCCGAGGTGCCGCGAGATGGACGGCGCGCTGATCGCAAACCTGCTCGCGATCTCCCCGGCCGCGAGTTCTCCGCCTCTGAGGTCCTCAAGGATCTGGCGCCTCGTCGGATCAGCGAGTGCGCGGAAGACGCCCGCCTCGTTCTGAGCTTCCGTCATGTTAGATATTTAGCACACTAGCTAAATATCTAACAATGGATCGGGCAGCTTACGCCGGCAGGTCGTGGCGGTGCCTCGTGTCGCCTGACACGTCGTACGCCTCGCCAACTGAAGCACTCGGTCACGCTCGTAGAGACGAAGCGGGTCGAGACGCCGAGGTGCTGCGCCGCCTGACCGTGCCCGGCTACAGGTGGCGCTGCCATCCCCCAGTCGGATCGGTTATGAGGAGGCACTGGTCCGCTACGGCTTCTACGTGTGCGCCGTGCGGGTGGCCGACAGCCACGCCGACACGGCCCCGGGCACCCGACCCTCACCCTGCCTGGTCCGACGCCAGCCAGAAGTTAGGCAGTCTTCGAACACGTGCGCGAGGACAGGCCCCTACACCTTGGGCACCTTGCGCGCCGGCATCGACCGATGGCTGCGGTGGAAGGCCGGATCCTCCAGCCACCGCGGCGGCTCATCGCATGTCCGGCACCCGGCGCCACACCTTGGCCTGGCCCATCCGGATCTGGAGCTGCTTATCCAGCATGCGCAGCCGCGGCATCAGGTCCAAGGCTTCGCCGTACACCCGAGTGAGCCAGACGGTGCCGCCGCGCCGCACGAGGTCGATGGAGGCGTAGAGCCCTCGGAGGCGGTTCAGGCCGGCCTTTTCCCCATCGCTTTCGATTGGGTCGGGCCCCCGGTCCTCTAGCGCGGGAGCAGGCTCGGCCGCACGAGCGCATCCCGATGGGCCGTCGACAACCTGCCGCCGCACTAGCGGCCCGGGGGCCGTCCTCGGCCGGCGTCAGTGCCGGGTCAACCGGTGCAAGGCGTCGCGTACCGGCGGCGCGAGCGTGTTCGGGTGGTTGGCGTCGTGCATCAGATGGTCCACGGCCGGCAGTGTCACGCGGCCCGGTCCGCCTGTACGCGCGTGACGCAGGGCGGTCGTCAGGGCGTTCGTTGTGACACAGGGGACCTGGGCGTCGTTCGTGCCGCACGTCAGCAGCACCTTGGTTCCCGGCCGGAGTCCGGCGGCGGTGTCCGGTGGGTAGACGGCGTCATCGCTTTCCACGAAGCGGGCGTTGAGGTTCTGGAACGCTGCGAAGAGCTGAGCGATCGCGGGAGGCAGGTCTGCGGTGTCGGCCGGCCGGTGTTGGCGCAGGGAGGTGACGCCGGCGGCGATGGCCGCGTTGATGGTGCGCTGCTGTTCCGGTGTGAGCTGGCCCTGCCGGGTTGCTTCGGCGATCTGGGCCTTGAGTTGGAGCGCGACCAGGTCCAGCAGGCGGATCGCCTGCGGTTGCAGCAGCGCCAGGCCGACAGGGCGGGGGCGGACGGTACCGCCGAGGAGCAGTGCCGTCATCGCGCCCTCGCTGTGTCCGACGATCAGCAGTGCGTGCGGGTCGGTCTCCGGTTGATCGCGCAACGACTCATAGGCGGCCCGTGCCTGGCGGACGAATGCTGGGTAGTCGAGTTGTTCCGGGTGGCTTCGGTAGGCGCCTAGTCCGGTGCGGCCGGTGCCGTACTTGTCGAACCGCAGCGTGGCAATCCCGTCTCCGTCGAGCGCGTCGGCCAGCTGTGCCAAGGTGTCCGGTGAGGACGCGGACGGTTGGTTGCCGTCGCGGTCGGTGGGTCCGCTGCCGGGCAGCAGCAGTGCCGCTCGCAGTCGTTGCCCGGCCTGATGCTCGGGCACGTGCAGGGTGCCGTACGGGGCGTCCCATCGGCTGTGAAGACGATCTCGCGGTCGGCGGCAGGCACGAATCTCGGTATTGCCTCGGCCGGGGCGACGGTGACGGTGACGGCGGCCAGGGCCAGCGCGGCTGCTGCTAAGTTGCGCAACATCAACACACCTCTCGTTGCGCGAGGGCCTTTTCGACCAGGGCGACGGCCGCGCGCGGGTCGTCGACCTGGAGCACCAGGCGTGCGTATCTCTCGTCGGCGAGCTCGACCACGACGGCCTTTGACGCATCCCTGACGTCCCAGAAGACCCTTTCACCGTCCTGATGGAATGTGCCGGCGGTGATCAGACCGGGTACGTGAGAGCCCGGCGCGCGGACTCCTTTGGGGTCGGTGGCGATACCGGGATCGGCGGTCGCGCCACGGACGTTGGCCAGCGGGATGGTCAGGCTGCCCTTGAACGACCAGAGCTTGTTGAGCCCCTCCATCACGACGACGAGGTCGTCGCCGTCGATGCGTAGCAATGCCATGTCGATTTCCGTTTCAGGTGAGTGGGTCGAGGTGCTGGGCCAGTGCGATGGTGGCGTCGTCGGGGTTGCCACGCAGGAGGATGCCCAGCGCGGCGGCGGTGAGAGCGGCGGCCAGGTCGGCAGGAACACCGAGCGCGTCGGAAATCGCCTGGTCTACGGCAGCCAGTGCGGCCGTCACCTCGGAGGCGACCTCCTCGTCGGCCGGTGCCCGTTCGATCGTCGCGAGGAGAAGCAGGCGCAGGTCGGCCGACGTGACGAGACGCAGCGCGGCCGCGGCATCCGACGCACCGACGAGGGCATCGAGCAGAGGGCGGACGTCGTCGGTGAGATGGCGGCGTAGAGCCATCAGATAGAGGCCGCGCTTGCTGCCGAACGTCTTGTACAGACTGTTGCGGTGCACGCCGAGATGACTCACCAGGTCGTCAACGGACACGCCGTCATACGGACGTCCGCCGAAAAGGTCTACGGCGGCACGCACTACTTCGTCCTCGTCAAATGCTCTTGGCCTGCCCACGGGCACAAGAGTAGAGAGTTAAGGAACGAACAGTCAAGAACGATCGTTCCTTAATTTCTGACCCCTCCCACGATGGTGAAGTTCGAGAAGTTCGCCCAGGACCTGTCACACCGCCTGTCCAAGGAGCTCGCTGTGAACTCACGGGTCATCCCGACCAGGCGGAGCTCCGGAGGCGGGCAGTCGGCCGGCCGTACGGGACAAGGCCGCCGCACTGTGCGCCGAGGCTCCCCGTCGAGGCCGTCCTCGCCCGGCCCCTGGACGTGACCGCGAAGCCGTATGCGCCGGCCGACGCAGCGACGACCGAGGAGGCCAGGCGGTGTGACGGCGGGTGTCTGCTCGTAGGCTGCGGCCATGACTGAAACGCACGCCCCGACGCCCCGCGATGCCTTCGAGCTGCTGCTGGCCGGAAACCACCGCTTCGTCGCCGGCACCCCCGAGCACCCCAACCAAAACGCCGCCCGCCGCGCCGAGATCGCACCGGGCCAGCAGCCCTTCGCCGTGCTGTTCGGGTGCTCCGACTCCCGGCTGGCCGCCGAGATCATCTTCGACCGTGGCCTGGGCGACCTGTTCGTGGTGCGCACCGCAGGCCACGTCATGGGCCCGGAGGTGCTCGGCAGCATCGAGTACGGCGTGGACATCCTGGGCTGCCCGCTGGTCGTGGTCCTCGGCCACGACTCGTGCGGCGCGGTCGGCGCGGCATGCGCCGCTCTGGAGGACGGCATGACTCCGGCCGGATACATCCGGGACGTCGTCGAGCGGGTGACCCCCAGCGTGCTGGCAGCGAGGGCCGCCGGTCACGTCGAGCCCGAGGAGATCCTCGCCGAGCACATAAGGCACACCGTCGACCTGCTGCTGGACCGCTCCCGCGTGCTCGCCGAGAAGGTCGCCGCCGGCCAAGCCGCCGTTGTCGGCCTGTGCTACCGCCTGGCCGACGGCAGCGCGCGACTCGTCGCCTCCCACGGACTCGATGCGGCCGTCCTCGCTGAGTCCTGACTGCCTCGGCCGCGGCTGCTCAGCGTGACTTCCCGCCGTCGAAGGACGCCCGTGTACGCGGCCGAGGAGCCCATCGGACTCGCCGCTTTGATCATCAGCGGAAGGGCCCTTGGCGGCCCACGGAGCCGACCGCGCGTCCAGCGCCCTCCTCTCCCCCGCGCCGATCTGACGTGCACTGGCGGAACCTATAGAGGCTCTGCGGTAAATCCCTGCCCGGCGCGCCCGGATGACGTACGGTTAAAGCACCGACGCGGGGTGGAGCAGCTCGGTAGCTCGCTGGGCTCATAACCCAGAGGTCGCGTGGTTCAAATCCCGCCCCCGCTACAAAAATCCGGCCCCCTGCGCCCCATCGGTCGCAGGGGGCCGGAGCTGTCTCAGCAGCACTGGCCGTCGCCCGAGCCGCATTCGGCGTCTGCACCGCCTCGGTGCTCACGCCGGTCCTGGCCGAGGTGTACGGCCCCGCCGCCGATACCGACACCGCTTTCCGGCACGCCATGCTCTACCGGGTCGCCGCCTTCACGATCACCGCGCTGATCAGCCTCCGGCTTCGCGATCGGAAGGAACCCGCGCCCTCACACGGTCGTAGCAGCCACCGCGGGGAGATGCGATGAGGCGGCCGCCTGCGCTCAGACGGCGAAGCCGTTGTGCGGCCAGGTGCCTTACCGCTGAAAGGGACCAGGCCCCACGTGTGCCGTCTCGACGCCACGTCCTGTCGCGCCTCCACCGGTCGGTGCCCGGGCTCCCGCTCGCCGACTACTGCCCCTTCATCAACCTCGGCGCCGACCGGTCGCCAGGGCCGGTCCCCCAGTCGATCACCGCACGCGAAACCCCAGCTCACACCGGGTTTCCCAACCGGTCCCAAATGGGCAACAGGTAACCCGTCGACACCGGCAGTCCCCCGCAACAGACTGATCCCCCAACTCGAAGCTCGGCCTGCGAAGACGTAGGCCAACCGCCAGGGGGAAACATGCGCAAGGTGATGAGCGCCGCCGCCGCGTTCGCGACCGCGGCCACGGCAGTGGTGGTGATGAGCAGCGCCGCCCAGGCCGCGCCCAACGGCGACTCCACGGTGTACGGATGCAGGTCCGGCAACGTGTGCATCTGGCCCCAGGGCGTCGAACCCTTCGACAACCCGCACCCGACGGTCCAGTACAGCAGCTACGGCTACCACAACCTGAGCAACCAGTACGGGGACCATTGGGTCCTCAACAACCAGTACGGCGGCGCCAGCGCCAGCCTCTGCTACAACTACGGCGGCACCAACTGCTACGAGACCCTCTACCAGGACGACTGGACTTACGAGAACCTCACGCCGATCAACTCCATCACCCTCAACCGGCCGTAGCGCACCCTTCTCCACGGGGGAATGAAGGGAGCGACCGCCGGGCCGGCCCACACCGGTGCGGTCCGGCGGGTGACCCGCATGTCAAGGGGCTGCGCATCGCCCGTCGAAGCTCCCGCAGGAGCGGACAGCTAGCCCCTCAAGAGGCCACCCAGGCCTGGGAGCGACCAATTGCCGCACCGCCACGACGGCTCCATCAGCGCAACCGGCAAACCGAGGCCAGGTGTCCAACGTAGGCCGACGGGGGAACCGTCTGCCGTCGAAACTCAGTACCTGTTCGGACCCGGCTCGGCCTACGTTCGGCCGCATGGCTGACGACTGCTTCGCGCATCCGCGACTCGCCGCGATCTACGATCCGCTCGACCCCGACCGCAGCGATCTCGATGCATACCTTCAGATGGCAGAAGAGTTCGAGGCACGACGAGTGCTGGACATCGGTTGCGGCACAGGGGTGTTCGCGCTTCTCCTGGCCGACCGCGGGACCGAGGTCGTCGGTGTGGATCCCGCCCGAGCGTCCATCGAGGTTGCCCGGGCCAAGCCGGGAAGTGAGCGAGTGCGCTGGATCTGCGGCGATGCGACAGACCTCCCGCCGCTCCAGGTCGACCTCGCGACGATGACGGCGAACGTCGCCCAGGCCATCGCCGATCCGCAGACATGGCAGAAAACGCTACGGGGAGCCCACGAAGCGCTTCGGCCTGGCGGGCATCTGGTCTTCGAGACGCGCGATCCGGCCCGACGCGCCTGGGAGCAGTGGAACCGAGAGAGCTCCTACCGCGTGACCGACATCCCGCGCGTCGGCCCCGTCGAGACCTGGATTCAGGTGATTGAGGTGAGCCGGCCTCTCGTCACGTTCCGCTGGACCTACCGGTTCGCAGTGGACGGACAGGTGCTGACGTCGGATTCAACGCTCCGCTTTCGCGAGCGGGATGAAGTCGAGCAGGACCTGGACGCGCACGGATACGTGGTGGACGACGTTCGCGATGCGCCTGACCGCCCAGGAAGGGAGTTCGTCTTCCTGGCGCGACGTCCGTGATCGTCCGTAAGCCATGCCGCTCGACCCCCGATGACACACATCACCCATCGGCGGTGCGTGACTCCATCGGCGTCGGTCGCTTCCGTGCTCCTGTCCGTAGGCCCGCGAGGCCGCAGCCGTCGCAGCTCATACGGCGTCGCCCGGCAGTCCGGGCGACTGGGCGATCTCTTGCTCGGCGGCGTCGACGATCGCCAGTACGGCAGCGGCCGCCGCCGCAGGATCGCGAGCCTCGACGGCTTCCACGACGGCTCGGTGACCCGGCAGCGAGGCTTCCACCGCCCCGGAGGTCTGCGTGCTGAGGAGGAAACTGTGTTCCAGCGCGATGCCGACGGCGCGGCCCAGTGATCCGAGGAGACGGTTGCCGCCCGCGTCGAGCAGGGCGCGGTGGAAGGCGATGTCGGCCTCGATATAACCGGTGCGGTCGGGATTCGCCGCCGCGGCCTCCATGGCCGCCAGTGCCTCGTACAGGACTCGTACCTCGTCGGGGCCGGCCCGGTCGGCGGCGAGCCGGGCCGCCTCTGGCTCGACGATCCGGCGAAGTTCACCCGTGTCACGCAGCAGAGCCGTGGCGTCCTCGGCCTGTTTCCAGCGCAGTACGTCCGGGTCGAGGTGGTTCCAGTGCTCCGGGCGCAGAACGCGTGTGCCGGTGCGCGGACGTACGTGCAGCATGCCCTTGGCCACCAGCGCCTTGACCGCCTCCCGCAAGAGGCCGCGGCTGACGCCGATCTCGGCCGCGAGGGTGGCCTCGACCGGCAGCGGGGCTCCGGGCTTCCACGCTCCGCCCACGATGCGTCTCCCGAGTTCGTCGACCACCCGCTGGTGCGTGGTCGGGAAGTGCGCCACGATCTGCGCTCACCCCCTGGACGCCATTCATCGAATCATTTAATGATTGAGCTCCAGACTACGACCCGCGGGACCTCACCCACCACTGCCCCACCGCCTTACCGCCTTACCGCCTTACCGCCCCACAGCGAAGCGGACGACGCGACAGCCACGGGAGTGCGTACATGACCGACGGTCAGAAGAGGAGCCGCCGCAGCCAGGCATGGTTCGGTGCACAGGGCCGCAGCGGGATGGTGTACCGCTCCTGGATGCGCAGCCAGGGATTCGGACACGAGGTGTTCGACGGGCGTCCTGTCATCGGCATCGCGACCAGCGCCTCCGAACTCGCCCCGTGCAACGCGCATCTGACGCGCGTCGCGGAAGCCGTCAAGCGGGGCGTCTGGCAGGCGGGCGGCCTGCCGCTCCAGTTCCCGACCATGGCGACCGGCGAGACCCTGATGCGCCCCACCGCGATGCTGTACCGCAACCTCATGGCCATGGAGGTCGAGGAACTGATCCGAGCCAATCCGCTCGACGGTGTCGTGCTGCTGTCCGGCTGCGACAAGACGACCCCCGCCATGCTGATGGGCGCCGCCAGCGTCGACCTGCCCGCCGTGATGGTCACCGGCGGGCCGATGCTCAACGGCAAGTACCGGGGCCGCGACGTGGGTTCCGGTACCCAGGTGTGGAAGTTCGAGGAGGATCTGAAGACCGGCCGGATGACCGAGGAGGAGTGCTTCTTCGCGGAGGGGTGCATGGCCCGCTCCAACGGGCACTGCATGACGATGGGGACCGCCTCGACGATGGCCTGCCTGGCCGAGGCGCTCGGTATGCAGTTGCCGGGGTCGGCGGCATGGCCCGCGGTCGACTCCCGGCGGATGGAGGTCGCGCAGGCGGCGGGGCAGCGCATCGTCCGGATGGTGGAGGAGGAGCTGCGCCCCTCGCAGATCCTGACCCGGGACGCCTTCGAGAACGCCGTCCGGGTCAACGCGGCGATCGGCGGCTCCACGAACGCCGTCATCCATCTCATCGCCATCGCCGGACGCGTCGGTGTCGAGCTGAACCTGCGGGACTTCGACGAGCTGGTCCGGACGGTGCCGACCCTGGTCAACCTGATGCCGAGCGGCACCTACCTCATGGAGGACTTCTGCTACGCGGGCGGCCTGCCCGCCGTCATGGCCGAACTGCTCGGCGGCGGACTGCTGCACGGCGGACCAGTCACGGTCACCGGCCGCACTGTCGCCGAGAACACCGAGAACGCCGAGTGTGTCGACTCCGACGTCATCACCCGCCTTGACGCGCCCTTCCAGCCGGCCGGCACAGGCATCGCCGTACTGCACGGCAACCTGTGCCCCGACGGCGCTGTGATCAAGCAGTCCGCCGCCTCACCGCATCTGCTCACCCACCGCGGCCCCGCCCGCGTCTTCGACTCCCCCGAGGCCTATCACGAGGTGGCCGACGACCCGGAACTCGATGTCGACGAGAACACCGTCATCGTCATCCGCAACGCCGGCCCCAAGGGCTACCCCGGCATGCCCGAGGTCGCCAACGTGCCGCTGCCCGGCAAGCTGCTGAAGGCCGGTGTCAAGGACATGGTGCGCGTCTGCGACGGCCGGATGAGCGGTACCGGCTACGGGACGGTGGTCCTGCACGTGGCGCCGGAGGCCGCCGTCGGCGGACCTCTCGCCCTGGTGCGCGACGGGGACCCGGTCGTCCTCGACGTCCCCAACCGCACCCTGCGCCTGGACGTGGACGACGCCGAGCTCACGCGCCGCCGACACGCGTGGAGGGCACCCGCCGAGCGGCACACCAGCGGCTACTCCTGGCTCTACACCCAGAACGTGGAACAGGCCGACCAGGGCGCCGACTTCGGTTTCCTGCGCGGAAGCCGTGGCCATGAGGTCCCTCGTGACTCCCACTGAGCCCGCCGGGGCGACCGTACCCCTCTGATCCAGGAGCGCATCGACCGTGGAATCGGCAGCCGTGCACCCTCGTCCGGTCCTCACACCCGGCTCCGTCCTGCCGGAGGACGCCGACCGGGCCGTACTCGTCGCGCGCGTGCACGACCCGGAATCCGGCGGACCGTGTGTGGCCGCGGTCCGCGGCGAGCAGGTCGTCGACCTGACGGCCGTGACGCCCACCGTCTCCGACCTCATGGAGCGCGACGACGCGGCGGCAGTCGTCCGCGAGACCGGCGGCGGACAGGTCTGGAGTCTGGACCGGCTGCTCCAGGCACCGGCCGGCCGCCGTGACGTTCCGCATCTGCTCGCCCCCATCGACCTACAGGTGATCAAGGCCGCGGGCGTCACCTTCGCCGGGAGTCTGCTGGAACGCGTCATCGAAGAGCGCACGGGCGGCGATCCGGCGCAGGCCGCGCGGGTGCGGGCCCGCGTCGGGGAGGTGGTGGGCGGCACACTCGCCGGCATCCGTCCCGGATCACCGGAAGCCGGCAGGGCCAGGGAACTGCTCGTCTCGGAGGGACTGTGGTCGCAGTACCTGGAGGTCGGGATCGGACCGGACCCCGAGGTGTTCACCAAGGCCCCGGTACTGTCCGCGGTCGGCACCGGCTCCGACGTCGGAGTGCTGGGCGCCTCGGTGTGGAACAACCCCGAACCCGAGGTCGTCCTCGTCGTGGACTCGCGCGGCCGGGTGCGCGGCGCGACGCTCGGCAACGACGTCAACCTCCGCGACATCGAGGGCCGCAGCGCCCTGCTGCTGTCGCGCGCGAAGGACAACAACGCGTCCTGCGCGATCGGCCCGTTCCTGCGCCTGCTCGACGAAGGCTTCGACCTCGACACCGTACGCGGGCTCGACGTCGACCTGCGGATCGACGGCATGGACGGCTACGTACTGCACGGCAGCAGTTCCATGCGGGAGATCAGCCGCGACGTACTGGACCTGGTGGCCGCCACCCACGGTCCGCATCACCAATACCCGGACGGCTTCGTCCTGTTCACCGGAACGATGTTCGCTCCCACCGAGGACCGAGGGGCACCCGGCGCGGGCTTCACCCACGAGTACGGCGACGTCGTCCGGATCTCCAGCCCACGGCTCGGCGCTCTGGTCAACACCGTCGTCCCGAGCGAGCAGGCCGCACCGTGGACGTCCGGCGTCGGAGCGCTCATGCGCAACCTCGCCCGGCGCGGCGTGCTCTGAGCGGGCGAGTGCTTCCGCGGCCGGCAGCGCGTCCGGGCGGTGTGCGCAGCGCCGCCGGTCCTGCGGCCCGCGCTCGCACCGCGCCTCACATCTCGACAAGGGGCTCCTGGACGACCGTGGTGTGCAGGCGCCGTGTGTGATCCACATGGCGCTCGGCTCCGGTCAGCGCAACCCTGGCCGTCAGGCGCGGGTCCGCGCTGGAGGCGGCCAGCCGCAGTTCCAGTTCGCCCGGTTCGAGGACGCGCCGCCCGTCGCGTCCGGTGAAGGAGGCCAGGTCGGCCGGGACCGTGATGGTGACGCGGCGGGCCCGGCCCGGCTCCAGTTCGACCCGGGTGTAGCCGACGAGACGCTGCACGGGCTGGACGACGGAGGCGACCGGGTCGTGCAGATAGAGCTGGACGACCTCGGTTCCGGACCGTCCGCCCGTGTTGCGGACCGTGAAGGCGAGGGTGAACTCACCGTCCGTCGGGGCCTCCTGGACGTCCACGGTCAGGTCGGTCCAGTCGAACCGCGTGTAGGACAGCCCGTGACCGAAGGCGAACGCGGGCGTCGGGTCGATGCTGGAGACCTCGCTGGCGTGGGCGAGCCGCGCTCCGAGGTACGTGGCCGGCTGGGAGCCCGTCCCGCGCGGCACGCTGACCGGGAGACGTCCGGAGGGATTGGTACGGCCGCTGAGGATCCCCGCGATCGCGTGCGTCCCCTCCTCGCCCGGGAAGAAGGACTGCACGATGGCGGCGGACTCCTCCACGGCGCGGCCCAGGGCGTACGGCCGTCCCGTGAGCAGCACGGTGACCACGGGCGTCTCCAGGTCGAGCAGGCTGTCGAGCAGCTGCTGCTGCGCGCCGGGCAGTGCCAGCGTCTCCACATCGCATCCTTCGCCACTGGTGCCCCGCCCGAAGAGCCCGGCACGGTCGCCGAGCACCACGAGGGCGACGTCCGCTTCCCGTGCCGCCTGGACGGCCGCGCCGATGCCGGAGAGATCTCCGTCGTCGATTCCGGTACCGCGAGCGACCGTGATCTCGGCATCGGGGAACTCGGCGGCGAGGGTGTCGCGCAGCGTGGGCAGTTCGATGCCGAGTGGGGTGGCGGGGTGCCGGACGCCGATGTGCTGGGGGAAGGAGTAGCAGCCCAGGACGGCGACGGGCTCGTCGGCGTTGGGGCCGAGCAGCGCGATGCGCCGCGGCCTCCCCAGCGGCAGAGTGCCGTCGTTGCTCAGCAGCACGACCGCTTTCTCGGCGATGGTGCGGGCCAGCGCCCGGTTCTCCGGGCCGTCGAGGTCGATACGTCCGCGCAAAGCGGCCGGATCGGCCAGGTCCGCCCCGTCGAGCGCGGCCGGTACGGGGTTCCAGTCCGGGTCGAGCAGGCCGAGCGCCACCTTCTGGGTGAGTGTCCGGCGCAGGGCGCGGTCGACCAACGCCTCCGGGACGCGGCCGTCGGTGACAGCCTCGGCCAGGGGCGCACCGTACGCCTTGACGGTGGGCAGTTCCACGTCGACGCCCGCCCCCAGCGCGGTTCCGGCGGCGTCGGGCCAGTCGGCCGCGATGCCGTGCAGAGTCTTGAGGAAGGCGACGGCGAAGTAGTCGGCGACCACGGTGCCGTCGAAGCCCCATGTGTCGCGCAGCAGCCCGGTGAGCAGATCCTCGTCGGCGGCGGAGGGCATGCCGTCGGTGTCCGTGTAGGCGCTCATCACCGACCGGACGCCGCTTTCACGGATCGCCATCTCGAAGGGAGGCAGCAGCACGTCGGCGCGCTCACGCGGTCCCATGGAGGAGGGAGCGAGGTTGCGGCCGGCGCGCGAGGCCGAGTATCCGACGAAGTGTTTGAGGGTGGCGACGATCCCGGCCGACTCCAGGCCCTGCACGTAAGCGGTCGCGATGGTGCCGACGAGGTAGGGGTCCTCGCCGATGGTCTCCTCGACCCGACCCCAGCGGGTGTCGCGCACCACGTCCAGGACGGGCGCGAGCCCTTGGTGGACACCGACGGCACGCATGTCGCGACCGATGACGGCGGCCATGCGCCGTACCGTGTCCGGATCGAAGGTTGCGCCCCAGGACAGGGGGACGGGGAAGGCCGTCGCCCCCCAGGCCGCGAATCCCGCCAGGCATTCGTCATGGGCGAGAGCGGGTATGCCGAATCGGTTGGTGGCGGCGATACGGGCCTGGGTGCGGGCGAGGGAGAGCGCGCCCAGGGCGGGGTCGACCGGGCCGGTGCCGAAGGGCCGGGTCAGCTGGCCCAGTCCGGCGGGCAGGAGTGCGTCGAGGTCGACGGCCTCCTCCATGTCGTGCTGATGGGGGGCGACTTCACCGCCCTGGTCCGAGGCGCCCACCCACACTCCGTACAGCTGGGCGGTCTTCTCCTGGAGGGTCATCGCGGCGATCAGGGCGTCGACTCGCGCGGCGACGGGCACGGTGGGGTCGTTCCAGGGAGCGGTTCCGGGGATGTTCTCTGCAGCCACGTTGGCGTTCACTTTCCTCCCACGTACGTCAGGCCCTTGGGCGGGCGCGACGGGCGAACGGGTAGACAGGACTCGGAGCGGGGCAGGTCGCGTCCGGGCTCCGGCACGGGCCCGGATCCATGTGTCCCGCCCTTCGCGGGACGGAACTGCCGCTGTTTCCAGGGGTGGTGCGGTTCCGCGCGCGCTGGTGGAAGCGGTGCGGGCCGGGACCGGGACGTGCGAACGAGCGCCGTGGAGCTTGTCCTGCCGCATGTCTCCTCGTCCTGTCGGTATCCGGTCCCGGAGTTCACCGGATGTCCCGGACCACAGGCCGGCCACCGGACACGGTGTCCGGGCCGGTCAACGGCTGAATCCCGCGGTCAGTCCGCTCAGCAGCTGGCGGCGGCCGAACGCGTACAGCACCAGGACGGGAAGGGTGGTGAGGACGACGGCGGCGAGGACAGCAGGGACGTTGACCCCGTACTGGCCCTGGAAGGACCACAGCGCGAGCGGCAGGGTCCGACGGTCGGGGCTCTGGGTGAGGATCAGCGGCAGCAGGAATCCGTTCCAGATGGTCAGGGAGTTGAAGATGGTCACGGTGAGGATGGCCGGCCGGGTCAGTGGTGCCGCCAGCCGCCACAGCGTCGTCCACTCGGTGGCACCGTCGACCTTCATCGAGTCGAACAGCTCCTTCGGGACGTCGCGGATGAAGTTGGTGAGCACCAGCACGGACAGTGGGATCGCGAAGGCGATGGACGGGAGGATCAGTGCCAGCAGATTGTCGTAGAGGTGCATTTTGATGATGATCAGGTAGACCGGGATCACCGTCGCCTGGAGCGGGATGGCCAGGCCCATGAGGAACAGTCCGTTCATCGCGCGCAGGGCACGCATGCGCCAGCCGCGGACGATCGCGTAGGCGGCCATGAAGGAGATCACGACCGCAGGCACCACGGCACCGGCGGTGACGACGACGCTGTTGAGGAAGTAGCGAAGGAAGTCGGACTCGATGACGAACCGGTAGTTCTCCAGCGTCGGATCGGTCGGAGGCACCAGCGGATTGCTCGCGTAGTAGCCGCTCTTGGCCTTGAAGCTGGTGATGAGGGTCCAGTAGAGGGGCACCGCGACGACGACGAGCCAGAGCCATCCGGCCAGGCCACCGGCCCAGTTGCGGCGGCGGGCCGTTCGACGCGGGTGGCGTTGCCGCTCGCGGTGGGTGACCTTCCGGGGTGGTCGCGGCTCGGTCGGGGTGGTGGTCACGTCAGACCCCCTCGAGTTGGCTCGCGCCGGCGTCCCGGCCGCCGAGCCGGCGCAGCAACAGGGCGAGGGCCAGACCCACCAGGACGAGGATGACCGCGATGACGCTGGCCGGCCCCATCAGACTGGCCTGGAACCCGCGCTTGTACATGTCCAGTGCGAGAACCCGGGTGGCGTCCGCGGGGCCGCCCTCGGTGAGGACGAAGATGAGGTCGAAGAAGGTCAGGGACCCGACGACCATCAGCGTGGACGAGGTGATGATCGTGTACTTCAGTTGGGGCAGCGTGATGCTGAGGAACTGCCGGACGCGTCCGGCTCCGTCCAACTGCGCTGCCTCGTAGAGGGACTTCGGGATCTGCTGGACACCACCCTGGTAGATCAGGGAGTGGAACGGAATGAACTGCCAGGAGACGACGAAGATGACGACTCCGAACGCGAGCCCGGGCCGCCCCAGCCAGTCCTTGCTCAGCGCCTGGATCTTCAGTCCGGCACCGAGCCCGAAGTTCGGGTCCAGCAGGGCCTTGTACGCGATCGCGATGGCCGCGGAGCTGAGCATCAGCGGGACGAAGTACACCACGCCAAGCACCGCGCGGTAGCGCTGGCGGCCCGCCATGAACGTGCCGAGCAGAATGCTCAGCGGCGTCTGAACGGCCCAGGACACCGCCATCACCAGAAACGTCACCCACAGGGCGTGCGGCAGCCCTGAGTCGGTGAGCACCGCACGCCAACTGGTCAGCCCCGAGGGGTGGATGGCGCCGATCCCGTCCCACGTCGTGAAGCTCAGCGCGAAGACTCCGACGAGCGGAACCACGGCGAAGCCGACGAAGACCACCAGCGCCGGTGCCGCCAGCCACGGCAGGATGCTCCGCGGTTCGCGATGCGGCCGCCGGCCGGTGAGTGCACTCATGTGCCGGTGACCGCGTTGAGGTTGTCGGCGAACTGCTGTGGCGAGACGGAGAGTTGGAACAACTTGACGATGTTGTCCAGCAGGGTCTCGGCGGCCGTCGGACTGAGCGCCTGGTCCCAGGACTGGCCGAAGACCTTCGCCTTGCTGGCGATGTCGTAGGTGAACTGCAGGAAATCGGCGTTCTTGGAGGCGGCCAGGAGCTTCTCCGTGCCCAGCCGGATCGGGACCGACCCGTTGTCGATCCACTGCTTCACCTCCTCGTCCTGGAGGACGCCGGTGGCGAAGAAGTCCTTGGCGACCTTCTTCTGCGCAGCGCTGGCCTTCGAGGAGATGGACAGGTACTGGGCGGGGTTGCCGACGGTGTCGCTCGGATCACCCTTGCCGCCTTCCACGGGCGGGAAGGTCATGTAGCCCAGAGAGCCGCTGGAGACGAAGTCCCCGCCGTCCGCCTGCTGGATGCCGTACGACCAGGCCCCGTGCAGCATCATCGCGGCCCTGCCGGTGTACAGCAGCGCCTGGTCGGCGTTGGAGTCCGCGGTGATGGAGGAGAAGCCCTTGACGAACCCGTGGGCCTTGACGAGCTCCTGCGCCTTGGTGAGCGCGGCGATGGCGTCCGGGTTGGACCAGGCGTCCTTCTCCCCTTCGGCGATGGCCTGGAACACCTCGGAACCGCCGATGCGGTCGAACAGGAACTCCAGCCACATCATGTTTGTCCACCGGGACTGGCCACCGAGGGAGAAGGGCGCTATGCCCTTCGCGTTGAACCTGGGCACCAGCGCCATGATGTCGTCCCAGGACTTCGGTGGTTCCACACCGACCTGGTCGAAGACCTTCCTGTTGTAGTAGAGGATGATCGGCTGCACGGTCTCGACCGGCATCGCGTAGATCTTGCCGTTCACGGTCGCCGCGCCGAACGAGGACGGGAACAGGCTCTTCTTGAGCTCGGAGTGCTCCCCGAACCACGAGGTGAGGTCCTCGACCTGACCGGCCTCCACGTAGGTGCGCAGAGTCCCGCCGCCCCAGCCCCAGATGATGGTGGGGGCCTTTCCGGCACCGATGGAGGTCTTGATCTTCGTCTTGTACGCGTCGTTCTGGAAGGTGGTGTCCTTGATCTGCTCCTTGGGGTGGGCCTTGTTGAACGCGTCCACCGCGCCGGCCCTGACGCCTTCCTGCGGCTGACCGTTCAGGTACCAGTACGTGGCCCCGCCGCTCTTGCCGGGGCCGGACGAGCCGCAGGCCGCCAGCGCCGCGGAGGCCGGCACACCGACGGCCAGGCCGAGGAGGGTACGTCGGGAGAGCGCCATGTCTTTACTCCGCACTCGAGAGCCACAGGCTTCTCGTGAGTCATGGTGAAAGGTTTTCGAAATAACCTTCTTCGAGCTCTGTTCGTGCAAGCTAGGTTTCGATCTGATGCCCTGTCAAGACGCGTGCAGACAAGCGAATTCGGGCCGTCGTCAGCTGTGTGACGTCGCATGAAGGAGCCCTTGCGAGACTTTCGCGGTCTCCGAAACTGTTTCGAAACCAGCTGCTTGAGGACAGGCCGATGCGATGGCAGAGCGATGCCCCCGTCCCGTACCGGCCACCCCGAGCCTCCCGTCCGCCCGGCGTGACCTGCACCGACTCTGAATCAACCGCACGGCCCGGGACGGGCGGCCGAAGGGGACGCCGGACGGGGTCGAAAGTCCGCAAGGGGCGCCCGCAGAGGGCGTGTTCACCGAATCCGGGAGCGTTCCACCGACGAGGACCACCAAGTCGTCTGCCCCGTGCGGGAGTTCATGCCCGGCCAGGAGTGCGCGGCGGCGATCACCCGGGCTGCGGCATCCAGCCCACCGACCTGCGGATGCGGGTCTGCCGGAAGCCCCCGTTACAGTGCGGCAGTCGGCGCTCTCCCGGATGATCTCGATGCCGAACTGCCGTACGGTTGACCGGTTCCACCCGCGTTGCCGGTCCGACCGGCGGCTCACCACACTGGTACGAACAGCTGGGAGGAACCGATGCGACCGAACTCCAGGCGCACCACCTTGGCGGACGTCGCGCAAGCGGCCGGGGTTTCCGTCGCGACCGTGTCCAAAGTGGTCAACGGCCGCGGTGACGTGGCACCGGACACCCGCACCCGCGTACAGGAGCTGCTGCATCAGCACGACTACCTCGCGCCGGTGTTCCGTCACACCGAGGCCGTCGAACTCCCCACCATCGAGGTCCAGTTCCACGGCGGACTCAAGTCGTACGTCGCCGAGACCCTGGAAGGCATCATCGACTCGGCCGCTGAACTGGGGGCCTCGGTGGTGGTCAGCAAGGCGTCCCGTGCCCCGCACTGGGCCCGGGACCTCGTCTCAGCCGGGCGCCGCGCCGTCATCGCGGTCACCAGCGTGTACACCGCGGGGCACCTGACCGAACTGGCCCGGGCCGGGCTGCCGTTGGTCGTGCTGGATCCGCTGCACCTGCCGGACAGCCGGGTCAACAGCGTCGGGGCGACCAATTTCGCCGGTGGCCTGGCCGCGACCCGGCATCTGCTTTCCCTGGGCCACCGTCGCGTCGCCTATCTCGGCGGACCGGCCATGGCCGTGTGCAACCAGGCACGCGTGCACGGCTACCGCGCCGCCATGGAGGCGGAGGGAGTGCAGGTACCCAACGCCTACGTACGGCCCGGGGAGTTCACGTACGAGACCGGGCTGATCGGCGCCGATGCGCTCCTGGCCCTGGAAGAGCCACCGACCGCGATCTTCGCGGGCAACGATGAGATCGCCCTCGGCGTCCTCGAGACCGCCCGTGTCCGAGGCCTGCGCATCCCCGAAGACCTGAGCGTGGTCGGCTTCGACGACACGAGCCTCGCCCAGATGGCCTCACCGCCGCTGACCACTGTGCGCCAGCCGCTACGGGAGATGGGCGGTGCGGCCCTCCGCATCGCCCTCCGGCTGGCCAACGGCGAGAAGGTCGAGTCCCACCACATCGAACTCGCCACCGATCTCGTGATGCGCTCCTCGACAGCGCCGCCCCGCGGACAGACTTCGACGCGTGAGCAACTCAAGTGAGAGGCTTTCGAACGGAGTTGGCGACCGGTCGGAGGCGTCTCGGCTTCACGGCTTGCCCCCCCGGCCAAGAGAAACGGTGTCCAAACAGGTCTTACGGACCGGTGACGTGACGGGCGTGGTGCTGCCACGCGGCGGGGCATCGGTCCTAGCGTCGGGTGCATGCGAGTACTGGTCACCGGCGGTGCCGGGTTCATCGGGTCCCATGTCGTCGAGGCACTGACCGCACGCGGTCATGAGGCGGTCGTGTTCGACCTGCGCGACGGCTTCGACGTGCGCAGTCCCCAGGCGGTCGCGTCCGCGCTGCCGAATGTGGACGCCGTGTGTCACCAGGCGGCGATGGTGGGACTGGGGACGGGGTTCGGTGACGCGGCCGACTACGTCTCGCACAACGACCTCGGTACGGCGGTGCTGCTCACCGCCATGGCCGACGCCGGCCTACGACGCCTCGTGCTCGCCGGGTCGATGGTCGTCTACGGCGAGGGCGCCTACGCCTGCGAGGAGCACGGACCGGTGCGGCCCGGCCCACGGTCCGTGGCCGATCTGGACGCGGGGCGTTTCGAGCCCCGGTGTCCGCGCTGCGGCGAGGAGTTGACGCCGGGACTGGTCGGCGAGGACGCTCCGGTCGACCCGCGGAACGTGTACGCGACGACCAAGCTGACCCAGGAGCATCTGGCGGCGAACTGGGCGCGGTCAACCGGCGGTTCGGCCGTGTCGCTGCGCTACCACAATGTGTACGGCCCGCGGATGCCCCGCGACACCCCGTACGCGGGGGTCGCCTCCTTCTTCCGCTCCGCGCTGGCGCGCGGTGAGTCGCCTCGCGTCTTCGAGGACGGCGGCCAGCGGCGGGACTTCGTGCACGTCCGCGATGTGGCCGCAGCCAACGTGGCGGCCCTTGAATCCGAACCCCAGGAGGGGACGCTGGCCGCCTACAACACCGGCAGCGGGGAACCCCACACGGTCGGTGAGATGGCGCAGGCGCTGGCCGCCGCGTACGGAGGGCCCGCCCCTGTGGTGACCGGGGAGTACCGCCTCGGCGACGTCCGCCACATCACGGCGGACTCGTCCCGGCTACGAGCCGAACTGGGCTGGAAGGCCGAGGTCGAATTCACCGAGGGGATGCGCGAGTTCGCGACGTCGAAGCTGCGCGGAGAGCAGTAGTCGGCCGAGGACCTCTCCGGCGTTCACGCCTCGGCCATGGGCAGCGTCACCTCGAAGCGGCAGCCGCCCGAGACGTTCCGTACGGCGGCGCGGCCCTGGTGGGCCTCCACGATGCCGCGCACGATCGCGAGGCCGAGACCGGCTCCGGCCGGTGGGGTCCTTGCGTGGGTGCCGCGCCAGCCGGTGTCGAAGACCCGGGGCAGATCGTCCTCCGGGATGCCGCCGCAGCCGTCCGTCACCGACAGCACGACCCCGTCGGCGGAGCGTTCCGCGGCGACGGCGACGGTGCCGTCGGCCGGGGTCCGCCGGATCGCGTTGACCAGCAGGTTTCCCAGGACGCGGCTCATCTCCTTGCCGTCCACCTCGACCGGCACCGGCTCGATCCAGTCGCCGACCAGCCGTACACCGTGCTCACGTGCGAGCGGATCGGCACCCGCGAGGGCATCGCCGATCAGGTCGTAGAGGGACATCCGTGAAGGGGAGAGAGTGAGTGTCCCGGCGTGGATGCGGGAGAGTTCGAAGAGGTCGCCGACCATGTCGTTGAGGCGTTCGACCTCGGTGCGGATCTGGCGGAGGTAGCGGTCGGGGTCGGCGGCGACGCCGTCCTCCAGGGCCTCGGACATCGCGCGGAGACCGGCGAGCGGGGTGCGCAGGTCGTGGGAGATCCAGGCGACGAGTTCACGGCGGGACGACTCCAACGCCCGTTCGCGGTCGCGGGATTCGGCGAGCTTGGCGCTGGTGGCGGCCAACTCGCGGCTGAGGTCGGCGAGTTCGGCGGTGGCGGGGCCGACCGGGGCGGAGAAGTCGCCGCCGTCGCCGAAGTCGCGGGCGGCGAGGGCGAGTTCACGGCTGCGGGCGACGACCCAGCGGCCCAGCAGGAGGGCGGTGAGGAGGGAGACGACGGCGGCCATGGCGACGACGGTCGTGACGACGGAGAGGTCGTGCGAGGAGAGGAACATCGCCTGGGCCACCGCCAGGGTTCCGGCGAGCATCGCGGTCACGGCGACGGCGGCGACCACGGCGACGGACGCGGTCAGCGAGCGGCGGCGCAGCAGCCACAGGGCACCGGCGCCGAGCACCCCGGCAGCGGCGGCACCGAGGAAGGCGAACAGGGCGATGAGCAATATGTCCCCCATGATCAGCCCTCCCCGGTGCCGGCCGTGCCGGTGGACTCGAAGCGGTATCCGGCGCCCCACACCGTCTGGATGAGCCGGGGCCGCCCCGGATCGTCCTCGACCTTGGCTCGCAGCCGCCGGACGTGCACGGTGACGGTCGACAGGTCACCGAAGTCCCACCCCCACACCTCCCGCATGAGGTCCTCCCGGCTGAACACCACTCCCGGGTGTCGCAGGAAGAAGGCGAGCAGGTCGAACTCCCTGATGGTGAGGGCGAGTTCGGCGCCGTTCTTGCTGGCACGGCGGCCGGCGGGGTCGGCGGTGAGTCCGCCCGATCGCAGGGTGCGTGCGGCGGTCGCGGGCCGAGTGCGCCGTAGCACCGACTCCACGCGCAGGACCAGTTCGCGCGGGCTGAACGGCTTGGTGACGTAGTCGTCGGCGCCGACCTCCAGGCCCAGGATCCGGTCGTCCTCGTCCCCGCGCGCGGTGAGCATGATGACCGGCACGGGCCCGTGTCCGCGCAGCCGACGGCATACTTCAAGGCCGTCGATGCCCGGCAGCATCAGGTCGAGCACCACCAGGTCGGGCCAGTGCGCGGCGGCCCGGGCGAGAGCTTCCGGTCCGTCCTCGGCACGGTCCACGACGTATCCGGCACGGTCGAGATACCCGGAGACGACCTCGGCGACGGTCGGATCGTCGTCCACGACCAGGACGCGCATCGTGTCCCGGGGCCTGCTCAGGACGGGTACCGCGGCTGGGGATTCGTACGGCTGCTGCATGTCCTCCAGCGTCCCACCGGCCGCGCTCGCCACCGGGTTTCGCGCCTCGACGTCCGCGTTTCGTAAGGACCGGAAGCCCGATATGCCCGAATCTCGCCCGTAGGGTGAAAGCCGTGACGACCTTCCCCGCAACGGAACCGGACCCGGCGCCTGTCGACGTGGTCCTCCCCTGTCTGAACGAGGCCGAGGCTCTGCCCTGGGTACTCGCCCGCATCCCGGACAGCTGGCGTGCGCTCGTCGTGGACAACGGATCCACGGACGGTTCGGCGGAACTGGCGCGCGGCCTCGGCGCCACCGTCGTGCATGAGGAGCGCCGCGGATTCGGTGCCGCCTGCCACGCCGGACTGCTGGCCGCCACCGCGGACATCGTGTGCTTCTGCGACTGCGACGCCTCGCTCGACCCGTCCCTCCTGGTGCCCTTCGTCCGCGAAGTACGCGACGGCGAGGCGGACTTGGTGCTCGGGCGGCGTCGTCCGCAGGGACGAGGCGCCTGGCCCGCGCACGCCCGGGCCGGAAACATCGCGCTGGCCGGGATGCTGCGCCGCCGCACCGGACTGCGCCTGCACGACCTCGGCCCGCTGCGTGCGGCCCGCCGCACGGATCTGCTCGCCCTCGGCCTGACGGACCGTCGCAGCGGCTACCCGCTCCAGATGGTCGTTCGGGCCGCGGACGCCGGTCTGCGGGTGGCCGAGCACGATGTGCCGTATCTGCCGCGCACCGGCGCCTCCAAGGTCACCGGGACCTGGCGTGGGACCTGGCAGGCGGTGCGGGACATGCGCCGCGTCCTGGCCGAACCCCCGGCACCCACTGGCGCGTCGACCACCGGCTCCTTCTCCGCACCGCAAGGAGCGAACTCCCTGTGACCACCCTTCTTGTCATCGCCAAGGAACCGCTCCCGGGACGGGTGAAGACCCGGCTCACTCCGCCGTTCACGGCCGAGGAGGCCGCCGCGCTCGCCGAGGCGTCGCTGGTCGACACCTTGCACGTGGTGCTGGCGACGCCCGCACGGCGGCGGGTGCTGGTGCTCGCCGGAGCGCCGGGCCCCTGGCTGCCGCCGGGCTTCGACGTCGTACCGCAGTGCGACGGCGGGCTCGACGAACGACTGGCCGCCGCCTTCGCCGGCTGTGACGGGCCCGCGCTGCTCATCGGCATGGACACCCCGCAGGTGACGCCCGAACTCCTCACCGTCGACTTCGCCGACTGCGACGCGTACTTCGGTCCGGCCGAGGACGGCGGGTTCTGGGCCCTGGGCCTCGCCGATCCCGACCCCGCGCTCCTGCGTGGCGTACCGATGTCGACACCCACCACCGGTGCCGTGCAGCGCGCCCGGCTGACGGCCGCGGGTCTCCGCGTCCACGATCTGCCGAGTCTGCGTGACGTCGACACGGCCCACGACGCCGAACTGGTCGCCGCTGAAGCGCCGGCGGGTCGGTTCGCCGGCGAACTGGCCAGGCTGCACACGGCAGTTGTCCGGTGAACGCCGGACACGAGACGGGGCAGCCGACAGCGAAGGGGAGCCCGGCAACCGCCCTCATGAACCACCCCCCGCCGAGCCTGACCGGTCACCCGACGGCGGATCTCGGCGAACGATCCGCACCGGCCCCCGGGCTGCTGCCCTCCGCACCGCTCGACCTCACGGCACGCCCCTGGTCAGCCGATCCGTACACCGACGCGCTGCGTACCGGCCGCGGTCCCCTCTACCTGCGCCGCAGCGACGGCTGGCTGCTGCCCCTGGAGGTCGAGCGGTGGTGCGCCGAAGCCGATGCCGCGGACTTGGAGGTGCTGGGGCGGTGCGAGGGGGCCGTGCTCGATGTGGGGTGCGGACCGGGGCGGCTGGTGGCGGCGCTCGCCGCGCGAGGGCGACGGGCGCTGGGTGTCGATGTCAGCGAGGCCGCCGTCGCGCACACCGTCCGCCTGGGCGGGCAGGCACTGCGCCGGTCCGTCTTCCAGCCCCTCCCCGGCGAGGGTCGCTGGGACACCGCACTCCTCATCGACGGCAACGTCGGTATCGGCGGCAACCCCCACGCCCTGCTGCGACGGGTGTCCCAACTCCTCACCGCCGAAGGATTGTTGATCGCCGAGACCGCCCCGGTCGACGTCGACGAACGCGTGCAGGTACATGTCGCCGACGGCCGAGGCGCCACCGGCAACGCCTTCCCCTGGGCCCGTCTGGGCACCCCTGCCCTGCTGCGCCACGCCCGCCGGGCGGGGTGGCGCCCGGACGGTCAGTGGACGGCCGACGGTCGCTCCTTCCTCGCCCTGCGCAACCGCAGGACGAGCAGCGCGGCCGAGCCCCCGAACAGCACCGCGGTGACCAGCAGCCAGCGGGACAGGAACCCGTCGCCGGACAGGCCGGTGGCCGACCGGTAGTGGTCCGCCACCTGCCCGCTGATCAACGGGAACCACACCAGCAGCAGGAGGCCGGACAGCAGGGCCGGGACCCGGACGTAGAGCGTCCACGTCCGGCGGCCGACCGCCCCCAACGCTCCCGTCAGGGCCCGGTCCGCCCCCGCGTACAACGGCACCAGCACCAGGTCGTGCACCAGCGCCGCGCCCACGAACCACAGCGCCACCCCGAACCAGTCGTCCGCGAGCAGCCGCACCCCCGCGTACCCGGCGAGCGCGAACGAGCAGGCGAGGAGAAGGATCTGCAGCGGGCTGCCGAGGGGCGGCCGCCTGAACGGAACGCGCATCACAGGTCTCCGAACGTCATCCGGGCCACCCATTTGGTGTTGAGCACGCCGGGCGCCGCGGGGACGATGACGCGTGCCGGGTAGCCGTGGTCGGGGGTGAGGTCCTCGCCGTTGACGAACAGGGCGAGCAGGGAACGCGGGTCGGCGACCTGGTTGGCGCGCAGGGCCGCGCGCCGGAACGCCCCGTGGCGTTGCAGCGACTCCACGAGGACGTCCACGGGATCGTCGTGTCCGACCAGCGCGGCCAGATCCCGCAGTCGTACACCCCGCCACCACTGGTCCGAGGTCGACCAGCCCTCCACACAGGCGATGGGCAACGCCGAGCTGTGGAGCGCCAGTTGGAGGAGCTGGGGGCGGTCGAGGCGGACGCTGCGGCCGTCTCGGCCGGTCACGACCAGCCGCCACGCTTCCTCTCCGGTCTCCGTCGGGCTGATGCCCGCGTAGGCGGCCGTCTTGTTGATCTGGAACCCGCCTGGACCGCCGCCCGGTTCGGGCCCGCCGTGCGGTGCGAGGAGCGCCGTCTCCCGCAGCGGTCCGTCGAAGCTGCGGCCCGCCGTCGTGGCGAGCAGGAGCAGCGATCCGCCGCCCACCACACCGAGGGCACCGCGCCGCGAGACGGTGGGTTCGGCGGGGTTCGGTGACACCAACTCCCCTTCCCCTGAGGGTTGTTCGTCGCGGAGGTGGCGCAGGTTGCGCAGGGCCAGGGGGGTCTTCAGGACGGCGTGCGCGAGGAAGGCGGCGAAGAAGACCCAGGCGCCGTAGAAGTGCAGGGGGTAGAAGGAGCCGGGGAAGATGTAGTCCAGCTGGACGTTGAGGACTCCGGTGGTGAACTCGAACAGACCGCCCCCCACGAGGAGAAGCAGCGAGAGCCGTTCCAGGGCATGCGCCAGGGAGCGGGCGGGCGGCAGCGCGAACAGCTTCGGCACGACCGACCACAGCTTGGCCAGCAGCACGGGGATCAGTGCGATGCCGAGGGTGACATGGATGCCCTGCGTGAGGCGGTACAGCCAGGACGGGTGCGTCGGCCAGGAGAAGAGATAGAAGCCGAGCAGGCCCTTGTCCGGGGTCTGGTCGTTCACCGACGACAGGTCCGGGTTGTAGGCGGCGTACGACAGCAGGCCCGTCACGAACAGCACCGTGATCCCGGCGAGCAGCACGACACCCAGCACGGAGGTGAACCAGGGACCGCGCAGCGGGCTGCGCCAGAACGCAGGTGAGGAGGGGGAACGTGGCATGACCCGACCGTAGGCCGGGAACACCCCCCGAACGGGTTCGCAAACCATGACGAAACCCTGACGTCCACTCCGGCGGCGGTTCCGTCGGCCACCCTCCGGCCTAGCGTGTCGGTGTGAACCGCGATCTTCTCCGCGACCGTCCCCGTGTCCGTCCCGACGACCGTCGCCGTGACGTTCCGGGCGACCGTCGGCGCGACCTCGTCCGCGACCTGGCCGCCGCCCTCGCCGCCGCCCTGCTCGTCCTGGTGGCCGTCCTCGTCGGCGACGCCGTCCAACACCGTGACCATTCGCTCTTCGTCGGCTGGCCACCCGTCTTCGCCCAGTGGGAACCGCACGTCGGCCCCGGCACCCCGGCGGCGCTCGCCGTCGCGGTCGCCGTCGTCGCCTACGGTCCCGCACTCGCCGCCCGACTGCCCTGGCGGGCCCTGCTGTTCACCGCCTGGGGCACCGCAATGGCCTGGACGTTCTCCCTGGCCCTGGTCGACGGCTGGCAGCGCGGCATCGCCGGACGGCTGACGACCACGAACGAGTACCTCACGGTCATCGACCGCTTCCACGACATCCCCGCCAGCCTGCGCGACTTCACCCACCACATCCTCAGCCACTCCCCCGCGCCCTGGCCCGCGCACATCGCCGGGCATCCCCCGGCGGCCACCGTCACCTTCGTCCTCCTCGACCGGATCGGCCTGGGCGGCGGAGCCTGGGCGGGCGTCTGGTGCATCACCGTCGGGGCGACCGCCGCCACCGCGGTCCTCGTCACCGTGCGCGCCCTCGCCGGCGAGGAACTCGCCCGCCGCGCCGCCCCCTACCTCGTCCTCGCCCCGGCCGCCGTGTGGATGGGCACCTCCGCCGACGGCTACTTCGCGGCGGTCGCCGCCTGGTCCGTCGCGTTCCTCGCCCTCGCCGTCACGGGCAACCGGCCACGCTCCGCCGGCCTCGCCTCCGGCCTCCTCTTCGGCCTCACCGCGTACCTCTCCTACGGCCTGACACTGTTCGCCGTGATCGCGGCCGCCGCGCTGCTCCTCGGCCACCGACGGCTGCGCCCCCTTCCGTACGTCGTCGCCGGACTCGCCGTCGTCCCCCTCGTGTTCACCCTCCTCGGCTTCAACTGGTGGGAGGCGTACCACCTGTTGATCACCCGCTACTACGAAGGTGTCGGCGGGACCCGCCCCTACGCCTACTGGGTGTGGGCGAACCTGGCCTGCACCGCGCTGATCGTGGGCCCGGCGACGGTCGTGGGGCTGCGGCGGTCGGGCGCCGCGTCGGCACGTCCCGAACTCCGGGACCTCCGGGGCGGTTTCCGTACGGCCGCGCCCGAACCCCGGCTCGCCCTGCTCGTGTTCGCCGCACTGCTGGCCCTTCTCGTGGCCGACCTCTCCGGCATGAGCAAGGCGGAGACGGAACGCATCTGGCTGCCGTTCGCGATGTGGCTGCTTCCCGCGTGCGCGTTCCTCCCCCGGCCCCGCGCCTGGCTCACGGCACAGGCCGTCCTGGCCCTCCTCCTCAACCACCTACTGCTGACGGGCTGGTGACGATCGAGGACAGGGGCCACGTCCGCGGGCGGTGAGCGGGCCGACGATGACCAGGATCAGGACGCGTCCTGGCGTGAGCACTGCCGGAACGGCCGGTACCGGTGACACTGAACAGACCGAAGTGTGGCTCCGGCAAAGGGGAGTTGGGCATGACGGCGCAGAACATCGACGAGGTCGTGGACAGGCTTGCCGAGATCGTGCGGGAGGCGACCCGCACCGGTGACCGGATCGGGTACTTCGCGGCCCTGTACCGGCAGGTGACCGTCGAGATCCGTACCGCCATCCATGAGGGGCAGTTCGAGGACGGTGCCCGCATGGACCGCTTCGACACGCTCTTCGGGAACCGTTACTTCGCGGCACACGACGCCTGGCGCCGGGACCGGAGCGGGCCGCGTTGCTGGCGCGAGACGTTCGGCCTGCTCGACGACGCCGACACCGTGATCGTCCAGCACCTGGTACTCGGCGTGAACGCGCACATCAACCTCGACCTGGCCGTCGCCGCCGCGGGGACGGACCCTGGCCGGGACATCCAGGCGCTGCGGCACGACTTCCTGCTGATCAACGACATCCTGGCGCGGGTGGTGCTGGCGGTGCAGGACTCGGTCGACGCCGTGTCACCGCTCCTTTCCCTGCTGGACCGGGTCGGCGGCCGCACCGACGAGCAGATCCTCGACTTCAGCATCGTCCAGTCCCGCGCGGAGGCCTGGCACAACGCGGTCCTTCTGGCCGGCCAGCGCGAAAAGGACCGTGAGACCACCATCGACCGCCTCGACATCCGGGCCGCGGTCCTGGCCCGGCTGATAGCCCGCCCGACCGCCCTGGTCCGCCCGGCCCTGGAACTGATCCGCCACACCGAGAGCGACGACGTGGCGGAGGTCATCGCCCACTTGGACAACGCGGTGCGGGGAGCCTCGGCGGCTTGAGGGCGGCCCTGCCGGCCCATTTCGTACGGGGATTCCAGCCTGCACCGTTCCGCCCGACCCGGCATACGATCCCGAATGCCGCACCGGGCCACCACCACCCGGCACACCGCCTGACCGGGGTGATTTTCAGGTCAGGACCAACCAGCGGCGGCCGTCCAGTAGTTCTCGCGCCGCATCGAGGTGGCCGGCATGGCACGCGGTCTCGGCGACGACATGCAGAACGACGTCGCGTAAGGTGTGCAGGTGCGGTTCACCGAACAGGTCGTGAGGCCACCAGGCCAGTGCGGCGTCGGCCGGAGTGGCGGTGATGACGGCGTCGGCGAGTTCCGCCTCACGCCGATATCGTTCGAGCACTTCGCCCGCTGACACTTCCGGGGCCACCTTCCACGCTTCGTCGCCGATCGGCAGACCTTGGATGACCTCCTCGTCCCCGGCGACGACGGCACGGAACCAGAACCGCTCCACATCGAGCGTCAGGTGCTGAACCAGTCCCAAGCAGTGCCATCCAGAGGGCAGCGCGGGCCGTCGAAGGTCCTTCGCGTCAAGCCCGTCAAGGATGCCGAGGACGTGGCGTCGCTGTCCGTCCAAGATCCGAAGAAGCGCCCTTACCTCACTGTCCGGCGCCGTCTCGCTCACGTCTTCAGTCACGGTCATCCAGGGTCACCGAATCTCTGCGGCTGCACACGCAGTTGTCCAATATCCAGGACGTGTTCACGACCGAAGGCCGTCGCAATCGCGAGGCAGACAGCCACTGGAATGACCTTGGCGTTCAGTAGGAGTCGCTACGGCGCAGCGCCAGGGGGCGGCCGTCGGGGTCGGCGAGCAGGCGGTAGAACGGGGTGACCAGGGCCGTCATCGTGGGCGACAGCCGCGGGGTGCGGTAGGTGCGCAGTCGGCCGGGAGGCCGGGGGCCCTGGCGTCCGCCGTCGTACCACGCGTCCAGCGCGGAGGCCGACTCCGCGAAAGCGCGGAACGCCTTCACCGGGTCGCACAGCTCCGACGGATCAGTGCGGTCCAGATGCTCGCAGGCCAGTTCGAGTCGCAGGTCGCGGGCGTAGGCGCGGGCTCCGTCGCCGAGGCCTCCCGGGTCGCGTGGCTCACGAGGGTCGAGCGCCTCGTCCACCACGGCGCAGCTCAGCTCGGAATCGTGCGTCCAGGAGCGGCGGTTGACGTTGTCCGATCCCACAGAGGCCCACACGTCGTCGATGACGCAGACTTTCGCGTGAACGTACACGGGAGTTCCGGCATGGTTCTCCGGTGCGTAGACGGCGACCCGGTGACCGCCCGCACGGCGCAGCAGGTTCAGTGCGCTGATCCGCCCGACGAGGTTCATCGCCTGCGTCATCCGCCCGTCCTCGTCGGGGTGGGCCGGGATGACCGCGATGAGCCGTAGCTCGGGGTGAGCGACCAGCGCCTCGGCGAAGCACCTGACGACCTGGGCCGACCACAGGTACTGGTCCTCCAGGTAGATCAGGGAGCGGGCCCGGCGCAGGACCTTTCGGTAGCCGCGGGCGATGCTGCGTTCGCCGTGCGGGGCGAAGTCGTAGCCGGGGATACGGGACGGGTAGGTGCGTAGGAGTTGCACGGTGTGTGTGCCGCAGGGCTCCGGGTCGTCCATCTGCGCGGGAAGCGGGTCGGCTGTGGTGTCCTCATGGTGCAGGAGCTCGCGCAGGCGTCCCAGCGGGCTGCGGCTGAGCGGGGCCGGGTCCTCCCAGCGTTCGCGGAAGGTGGCTTCGACATCGCCGACGGCAGGGCCGTGGATCGCGAGTTGGACGTCGTGCCAGGGCGGGCGCGGCCCGTAGGCCGCCGCGAACGGCTGGCTGAGCGGGTCGCCCTGGTGTGCGGTGTCGTCGCGACGGCTGTGGCACAGGTCGATGCCGCCCACGAAGGCCACGTCCCGCTCGGGCCGTCCCGGGTGACGCAGAATGACGGCCTTCTGATGGTGCGAGCCGCCGGGGCGCACCCGCATGTCGAGCAGGCATTCTCCGCCCGCCGCTCTGATCTCCTCACCGAGGTGACGGTTCTCGCGTTCGCTGAACTGGAAGCGGTCCAGGTGAGAACGCCAGATCAACCCCTTGACGATGACTCCGCGCTCGGCGGCCGCAGAGAGCACCTGTCCGATCTCGCTGCCGGGGCCGTCGAGCCGTTCGTCGGGATCGCCGCGCCAGTCGGTGAACAGCAGCAGGTCGCCCGGCTGTTGGGCGCGGACGGCCTTGAGCAGTTCGCCGAAGTACACCGTGCCGTGAACGAGGGGCCGGACCTGGTTCCCCGTCGACCACGCCACTCCCCCGGGCCGGCGGCTCTCCAGACGGGTCGCCGGGTTGCCTCGCTCGCCGGGCGCGAGCAACCAGTCAGCCAGTCTCATGGACCCTCCCAGGGACGGCACCCGGCAAAACAGGCACGTCCATCAGTCATCGTTCGGTGGCGTCCGCGACGCGGAGAATCCGTCCCCTCAGGGATACGGCCGCAGCGTCTGGACATTCCCTACGAGTAGCCCGGGCCGACGTGCCGAAACCTCGCCTTTCCGGCACGGGGAGCGCCGGCCGGCTCGTCAGCTGTCCTGCGGGCCTGGTACCCCACGGCTGCCCGAGAGCGGCCGGGTGACCCCGCCGGTGCGGGCGGCGGAGGCCGAGGGGCGATGTGCTGCTGTCAGCTCAGGTCGAGATCGGCGAGGTTTGTGGTCCAGTCGGACTTGATGTGGATGCGGGCCTCGTCTTTCCGGGTTTCTCCGGTTTCCCGTAACGGCGCATCAACCCGCTTGTCACAGGGGTGTCTTGAGGCATCTCCTGCCACAACCCAGGCCCGGGCCTCGGCCTCCTATGAAACAACCGAGGCCGCTCAGCCGGAGCGAGCGGCCGATACGACACCGATTCCCAGGAGTACCGATGCGCGCCAAGCAGATGCCCGCCCTTGCCCTCGTCGTCGCTGCCGCCGCCCTCTCGCTGACCGGGTGCAACAGCAGCGATGGGTCGAGTGCTTCCGCCAGCACCAGCGCATCCACCACCGCGAGCGGCTCCACCGGCGGCACCTCCACCGGCGGCAAGGGCTCGACCTCGGGTTCCTCCTCCGGCTCCGGCACGGGCAGCGGAACCGCCGGCCAGGCGCAGTCCTCGACGTCGGCCCCCAGGTGCAAGACCGACAGCCTCGCCCCCAGTGCGACCGCCAGCGGAGTCGAGGGTGAGATAGTCGTCAACCTGAAGAACACCGGTTCAACCAAATGCAGCATGCACGGCTTCCCGGGCGTCCAGCTCGTGGGCCCCGACGGATTGGGCGACACCGGGCCGGACGCTGCCCGTTCCGACGCCTCGGCATCCACGGTCACCGTCGGAGCCGGTGAGGAGACCCGTTTTCTGCTGCACTTCAGCCAGGACACCAGCGGCTCCGGCAAGAAGTACACCCGGCTCGACGTCACCCCGCCCAACGAGACGGTCGGGGAAATCGTGAACCTCGACGACCTGGCCGTCACCGTCTCCCCGTCCAGTGGCACCGTTCCGGACGTCATCGTCGACCCGGTCGGTTACCACGTCGGCTCCGGTAAGTAGCCCCCTGCCAGCCGGGGCCGGCGCTCAGCCGAACGCGGCCAGGGAGAGCGGCTGCCACTGACGCCAGGTGCTCAGTCGCTCTTCGTAGAGAGCGGCGACGTCGGTGAAGGACTTGCCGAAGAGGACCCTCAGAGGGGGCTGCTCCGCGTCGACGATCCGGAGTATCGCGTCACGGGTCGCGCGCGGGTCACCCACCTCGAAGTCCGGCGCGGTGGCCGCGTGGACTTCGGCGTAGTCCGGGTGCTGCTCGCTGTGCCGGGCCCCGCGAGCCAGCCAGTCGGTGGCGTAGGGGCCGGGCTCGACGTTGGTGATGTGGATGCCGAAGGCCGCCACTTCCTGGGCCAGGGATTCCGACAGGCCTTCAAGAGCCCACTTGGAGGCGTGGTATGCGCCTATACCGGGGAACGCGCGTACGCCTCCCTCGCTGGTCACCTGCAAGATCCTTCCCGAGCGTTGCGCCCGCATGAGGGGCAGTACGGCCTGCGTGACCCAGATCGCGCCGAAGAAGTTGGTCTCCATCTGGGCTCGGAGTTCGTCCTCGTCCAGCTCCTCGACCATGCCGAAATGGCCGTAGCCGGCGTTGTTGACCGCGATATCCAGCGAACCGAAGTGCGAGTGGGCACGCTGTACCGCCTCCTGCACCGCGACGCGGTCGGTGACGTCGAGGCGGACCGGCAGGACCGCGTCCCCGTACCGCTCGACCAGTGGGGTCAGGAGGCTGGCGTCCCGAGCCGTCGCCGCGACGTGATCGCCGCGTTCGAGCGCCGCTTCGGTCCACTCGCGGCCGAAGCCCCTCGAACTGCCCGTGATGAACCAGGTCTTAGCCATGAATGGTGCTCCCTGTGCGTGATGTTTGTGCTGTTGCTCCTCCAGCGTGCTGCCGATCCAGGCATTCCACCAGCGAAGGTCTCACATAGGAGACATGCGGTTTGGGAATGTGTCAGGATGACGGCATGGCGGACTTCACCCTCACCGGACTCCGCGTCGTCCAGGCAGTGGTCGACACCGGATCGTTCACCGCCGCGGCCGACGCGCTCGGGTACACGCAGTCGGCGGTCTCCCGTCAGGTGGCGGCGATGGAAGCCGCCGCGGGTGCGCCGCTGTTCGTCCGGGGCGCCCGCGGGGTGGCCCCCTCGCCCGCGGGCATGATGCTCGCCCGCCGGGCCGCGACCGCCCTCAACGAGATCGACGCCGTCAGCGCGGACCTCGCCGGGCTCCAGGACCACGTCACCGGCCGGGTCGCCGTCGCGGCGTTCCCCTCGGCTGCCGCCGTGCTCGTCCCCAGGGCCCTGGCCCGGCTCGGAAACGACCACCCGGGTCTGATCGTCGAGTTCGGCGAGGCGTCCTCGCCCACGCAGCTTCGCCAACTCCGCGCCCACCGCATCGACGTCGCGGTGATCGGCGTGGGACCGGACCTGCCCGCCTACGACTTCGAGGGCCTGCGCCGCGACCTGCTCCTCGACGGCGGCCTGCTGCTCGCCGTCGCTGTCGGCCACCGGTTCGCCGGCCGCAAGTCCGTCCCGGTGACCGAGCTGAGGGACGAGCCCTGGATCGTCGGCAAGGGCCTGCGTGACGACCCCCAGTTCGGCGCCTGGCCCACCCTCGATCACCCACGGATCGCCTACGCCGCCCGCGAGTGGCCCACTCGCCTCGGCCTCGTCGCCACCGGTCTCGGCATCGCCGTACTCCCCGAAGTGGCCGCGGCCGCGGTCCCCGCGGGAGTCCGCACCGTCCACGTCGACGACACCGCCTGGCTCGGCCGGGCGGTCGTCGCCGTCACGGTCCGCGACCGCTCCCCCGAGGTGACGGCCACTGTGGGGGCACTGCGCCACGAGGCGGCACAGCTCCGTGCGGCGCCATGACGCTCACTCATGGCGGCAGCGAACGGCCTGGTGCAGCAGGTGCCTGTCCAGGGCGGTAAGCCTCTCTGGGACGGGTCCGATCGCGCTGCGAGTCGGAGCAAATGCCCGGGCGGCGAGGTCCCACGGGAGGACCAATGGGTCGGCCTAAGCCGCACAGACGCCCAGCAAGGTCGGAACTGCTGTTTCACCCCGGGAGTGGACTTCGGCGAATCAGGACGTCCACACCCGTGAGGCGTCAGCGGAGCGGGGCGCTGATGACCGACAGCAGTCGCAGTTTCTCGTGGGTCTCGCTGCCTGGCACGGCGGTGTAGACGAGCAGAACGTGTGACTGTTCGGGATCGAGCAGCGTCTGGCACTCCAGGTCGAGAAGCCCCACTTCCGGGTGGAGGATGCGTTTTCCGGACGTGGGGAGCACGCCGACCTCGTGGCGATTCCAGAGCGCGCGGAACTCCTCACTCTCATTCAGCAAGAGTTCCGCGAGATGGGCCGCCCGGGATTGCGGACCGCGTCTGGCGACGACCTCCCGCAGCTTCGATGCGTACACCCTGGAGAGGTACTCGTGGTCGTCGGCGGCGTAGCGACCACGTGTGGCGGGATCGGTGAACCAGCGGTAGCCGAGACTGCGTGCTGGGCCTCGGAAGCCGGTCAGATCGCCCGAGAGTGCCACGCCCAGAGTGGTCTGCCGGAGTGTCTCGCCGAGCTCGGACACAATCTCGGCCGGAGTGTCGTCAAGACGGTCCAGGATCCGCAACAGCCCGGGAGCGATGTGTTGTTCGCTCTCACCTCCGTGCGCGGGCGGCTCATGTCCGGAGAGTCGGAACAGGTGGTCGCGTTCCTGGATGTTCAGGTGCAGACCCTGCGCGATCGAGGCGATCATCTGTCCGGACGGCTGCGGCCCACGGGCGCGCTCCAGCCGCGCGTAGTAGTCCGTCGACATGTAGCAGAGCACCGCGACCTCCTCGCGACGCAGCCCCCCGGTCCGGCGGCGCCGGCCACGGGGCAGCCCCACATCCTCCGGCTGCAGCGCCGCACGCCGGTGCCGCAGGAATTCCGCCAGCCCGGTGCGATCGATCTCCATGTGGATCCTCTCGTCCCGATCGTTTCTACCTCGCCCGGACGTCCGCATCCACGGTCTACCGATCCACCCCTGAGCCGACGACGCCCCGGCCAGCCACTGATCGGCAGGTCCTGGATACGGCCACGGCGACGTCACATGCTCGTAGAGACCGCTCGACAGACAGAAGGAGCACGCCACCATGGCACCCCGCCCCATCGACGTCACCATCCCCGATTTCACCGGCAAGCGCGTCGTCCTCACCGGCGGCAGCGACGGCATGGGGCTCGTCATCGCCACCCGCCTCGCCGCGGCAGGCGCCGAGCTGATCCTGCCCGTCCGCAACCACCGCAAGGGCGAGGCCGCGCTGACGGCCATCCGCGAGCGGGAGCCGAAGGCGCGCGTGTCGCTGCGCTCCCTCGACCTCTCCTCACTCGAGTCCGCCGCCGCGCTCGGCGAGGCGCTGCGGCAGGAGGGCGATCCGATCCATGTGTTCATCGGCAACGCAGGCGTCATGAACCCGCCCGAGCGGCAGACCACCGTCGACGGCTTCGAGCTGCAGTTCGGCACCAACCACCTCGGCCATGCGGCCCTCATCGGTCACCTCCTGCCGCTGCTGCGCGCAGGACACGCGCGGGTGACCCTGCAACTGAGCATCGCAGCCAACCGAGGTGCCGTGAACTGGGACGACCTCAACTGGGAACGCTCCTACAACAGCATGGGCGCGTACTCCCAGTCGAAGATCGCCTACGGCCTCTTCGGCCTTGAGCTCGACCGGCGCAGCAGGGCATGCGGCTGGGGCATCAGCGCCAACCTCGCGCACCCCGGAATCGCCCCGACAAACCTGCTCGCGGCGCGCCCCGAGATCGGCCGCACCGAATCGGTTCCGGCCCGTCGGGTGATCACCGCCCTCTCCCGGCTCGGTATCACGGGGACCGTCATGAGTGCCGGTCTGCCCGCACTCATGGCGGCCACGACACCCGGCGACCAAGGCGGCAAGTTCTTCGGACCGAACGGCGTCGGCGGCGTCGGCGGCCGGCCCACGGAACAGAAGCTCTACTCGCGCCTGCGCAGCCCTGAGGACGCACGGCGCATGTGGGACCTCACACAGCAGCTCACCCAGGTGTCACTGAACACGACCTGAGATGCCGTTCATCCACCACGCGTCTCCCAGGCCGACCGGCACGACGTCTTCATCCGGCTGCTCACCACAGCCGGGCTGGGGCTGCCCGTTGCCCGTCGAGGCGAGCGACACGTGGTGATGCCGACGCTCCTCCCCAGTACCCCGGTGGCGGGCCGACGCCGTCATGCGTAGTCGCGAGGAGGAGCGGCAACCGCGCCGGTATGTCGCGCAGGACGCCCAACCGCCCATCTCCGGACCTCCGTTGATCTCGTACGCGCACTACGGCGGAGAACTCGGGCACACACGGGGCCCTTGCTCGCAGGGGTGGGCAGCAGGCTTGGCGGAGACCTTCCGGGCGCCCCGCATACCGGGTCGGAAGCCTACGGGGGCAGCTTGCAATACCTCGAGAAAGCCGGCCATGACTCTGTTGCAGGCACTTAGTTACTCGGTCAGGTCGAACTGGGAGCTGCCCCAGCCCCGACTCCGATGATTGCATCGATGTTCGCCGGAGTGGAAGTGGCGTTCGGCGGCGGGGCGAGAACCACGGTCGACTGCCCAAGGGACGGAGGTGGTGGGGTGAGGTCGGACGAAGGGAGATTGGGCGGAGTGGTCTGCCGCAAGAGGGTCTGGTCGAAATTGACCAGGCCCGTTCTTTCCATGACGGTGATGTGATCAAGCACGGTGTCGTTGGCTTGGTCGGCCAAGGCGCGTACGAGCGTATTTTTGGTGGTGGAGCGGATTTTCGCCACCGTGTTGAAGATCGATCCGTGCGTCATTCGCAGGATGTTGGAAAAGTCCGAATCAAACTGCTCGCGCGTGTCTTCCGTCAGTGCGGAAACAAAACCTTGCTGCTGAGGGCTCGCGGAATTGGGCAGCATGATGTTCAACATCGGTGCTATCTTGCGGCAGGTGGCGTCCAGTGCGGCATGCCCGTCGATAAGGTGTCGACTCGCGATAACAACAGCTTCTGTTGAGCCTTTCTGTAGGCCGAGCTGGCCGACAGGGTATTCCCATAGCCCGGCAGCACGGACCTTCACGACAAAGTCCCGGTCCGACTCGGTCAGAGGGCCCCAAGGTGTCTGGGAAATGATGCTGTCGTGGGAGGCGGAGGCAGAACTGACACCCGCAGTGCCTGGGTGGACGAGGGCCGCGACCGCAAGACTCATGGCGCCGCCGACAATGAAAGCTCCCGTCACATTCCAAGAGAACCGCACCGTACCTCCTGCAGGTCGTAGATCCGTCCATGGACGGGTGTAGTCAGCGGTACGCACGGAACACGCAAGCGACTCGACGGATCCGGTAACGAGTTGGCGGATTCTGGCTGCAGTCGGCGCCGCGCCCTGTCGGTGCGCGCCTGGTGCCCGGATTCAGTTGCCGAACCGCCTCGGCGCCGCGAACGGCCATGCGCTCGACAGTCCGCCAGCGGCAGTCCCCAGAGCCGCCCGCGACCCGGCGCGTAGGCTCCCTCCCTCCGCAGCCGGTCACCAACCTGCTCAAGGTGCGCGGGCGCTCAGCCCCGCGAACGGGGTCGTACGGGGTCATCCAGAACAGCTCGGCGGCTTCCCTGAAGCGCCTCTCCTAGGCCAGGACGCTCGCCAGCCGATCGCTGTCGCCGACCTCGGCCAACTCCTCGCAGACAACGCTCCCTTCCCCCCTGCGCCCGAGAGAGAACAGCACGGTCTGATAGGCGTTCAGGGCCCTGCGCAGCCGCCCCGCCCGATTCCGCGCCCCGCTCTCCATCCTGCGAGCAGCCCAGGACGCCTCCTCAGCCAGAGTGAGGTCCACCTTCAGATCCCGGCCCCCGTAGTACAGCCCGAGCACGGCGTCGACCAGCTTCGGCAGGTACACCCTCGGGCTCACCTCTGCCAAAACCCGGTACGCGCTTGCCAGTTCGGCCCGACTCGGCCGACCGGACCCCAGCAACAGCACACGGGCCGAAAGCACGGCGCCGTGAGCGATCGTCAGCACTCCGAACTGAGCGTTCCGTCCTACGAAAAACGCCGCTGAGTGGGCGGCAGCATCGAGCGCCTCGTCCCCCACCCCACGCACCGGGTCGATCCGCCCAGGGTCCCCCCTGTCCGCTACCCCCCGTTCAGCATCGCCCGACGCGGCTCGTTCCGCGGTGAACGGCCTTGTCTTCAGGGCGAGTCGGAGGTGGTCAGTGCCATGAGGCAGTCGGAGACCGCGTCCGTCATGGCATCCCGGGCCGGGCCCAGATAGCGGCGCGGATCGACCACCTTCGGGTCCTGAGCCAGGGTGGCCCGGACGGCCCGGGTGAAGGAGACATTGAGCAGGGTCCCGATGTTGATCTTCGTCATGCCGTGACTCACGGCGTCCCGCAGCGCCGTGTGCGGCACTCCCGACGAGCCGTGCAGAACGAGCGGTACGGGCACCGCTTCGCTGATCCGCTCGATCAGTCGAAGGTCGAGCGCGGCGGTCCGGGAGACCATCGCGTGACTGCTGCCCACGGCGACGGCCAGCGCGTCGACGCCGGTCTCGTCCACGAACCGGGCCGCGTCGGCGGGGTCGGTGCGCACTCCTGGGGTGTGCGCCGAGCCCTTCCCGCCGATCTCGCCCAACTCCGCCTCCACGAACAGGCCTTGGCCATGTGCCCACCGCGCCGCCTCGCGGGTCGCGGCGATGTTCTCCGCGTCCGGCAGCCTGGAGGCGTCGAACATCACCGAACTGGCCCCGCACTCGGCGGTCCGGTGCAACAGGGCCGTGTCCTCGACGTGGTCGAGGTGCAGGGCGAGCCGTATCTCCCCACCGTGGGCGGCGGCGGCCACAGCGGCGGCAAGCGGCATGACGTCACCGCCGTGGTGGCGTACGGCGTTCTGGCTGATCTGCACGATCGCCGGCCTGCCGGTGCGCCGCGCGGCGTCGGCGACGGCCTGGACGTGCTCCAAGGTGATGACGTTGAAGGCGGCTATCCCGGAACCCGACGCGTGGGCTTCGGCGATCAGGTCCGCGCTGCGGCAGAGCATGACGTCCTTTCAGGGTGATCAGAAGCAGGGGCCCTGGGCGGCAGGGCGGGGCTGTTGTGCGGCGGGCGTGGTCAGGGGGCGGGGCGATCCAGAATCACGGAGCGCGTCAGCGCACGCGGGCGGTCGGGGTCCAGTCCCTTACGGACGGCGGCGGCCTCCGCGAGCCGCTGGACGCGCACCAGGTCGGCCTGCGGGTCCTCGGGATGGTCCACGAACAGGGCGCCGGTGGGCGCTACGTCCGCCCGCAGCCCGACCGCGTCCGGGCCGAAGTGCCAGACCAGCCGGCCCGGCGCGGCGATCGAGATCGGGCCGTGGCGGTACTCCAGGGACGGGTAGGACTCCGTCCAGCTCTGGGTGGCCTCGCGCATCTTGAGGGATGCCTCGCGTGCGATGCCGTGCGCCCAGCCGCGGCCGAGGAAGGTGATCTGCTCGGCGGTCACCCACTCCTCGGGCAGGGGCGCGTCGAGTGCCGTGCGCGCGGCCTCCGCCAGCGGCTCCACCGGTTCGCCCAGTCCGGCGCGCAGGGCGGTGAGCGCGGTGGTCGCGAAGAGGGTCTGTACCACGGACCTCTCGTCCGCGAAGGACAGGTCGAGGACGTGGTCGGCGACGTCGACGATCGGCGTGGAGGTGTCGGCTGTCAGGGCGATCGCGGGGTAGCGGCCGCGCCGGCGGTCGAGCAGTTCCAGGACCTCGGTGGTGGTGCCGGACCGGGAGATCGCCACCAGCCGGTCGTAGGTGCGCTCGTGCGGGAACTCGGAGGCCGCGAAGTGGTCCGTCTCGCCCAGGCCGCGGGCCTCGCGCAGGGCGGCGTAGGCCTCGGCCATGAACCAGGAGGTGCCGCAGCCGACGACGGCGACCCGCTCGCCCGGCCGGGGCAGCAGGTCCGCGGACCCGCTCGCCGCGGTCGCGGCCTTGAGCCAGGCCTGGGGCTGGCGGGCGATCTCCTCGCCTATGAACGACATGCTGGTGCTCCTCGGTGTGCGCGCGGGCGCGTCTCGGCGCCCACGGATGATGGCGGTGGATGACTGGGGTCAGGAGGTCCGGGCGGCCGGGCCGCGTGAACCGGGCTGGTGGCGGGCGAAGTAGTCGGCCAGGTCCGGGGCGAGGGCGGGCACCTCGACGGGGGTGCCCCCCGAGCGCAGGGACACGGTGGCCGCGATGCCCGTGGCGACCGCTTCCCGGGCGGCGACGGGCGAGGTGTCGGTGGCGGCGCCGTGCGCGACGAAACGCAGGAACTCGTCGACGAGGGCCTGGTCCGCGCCGCCGTGAGCGGCATCCGTGCTCTCGGCACTCTCGGCCCCGAGGGTGCGGTCGGCCTCGGGGCGGTAGCCGGAGCGGCGCCGGTTCCAGACCTTGACGACCGGCGGGTCTCCCTCGATGCCGTCGCCGAGGTTCTCGATGCGGCCCTCGTCGCCGATGACGGTGTAGTTGCGCCAGTAGTCGGGGGTGAAGTGGCACTGCTGGTAGCTGGTGAGGACGCCGTTGTCGAGGCGGGTCAGCACCATGCTGATGTCCTCGACGTCGATAACGGGGTGGAGGTCGCGCAGTCGGGACGGCGGCCAGACACCCTCGTCGAACCAGTCCTGCACCCGCCGCGAGCCCTGAGGTTCGGAGCGCCGGTGCGTGTCGGCACCGTAGACCGCCAGGTCGCCCAGCGCGGTGACGGTGCGGGCGCTGCCGCCGGCCAGCCAGTGGATCGCGTCCAGGTCGTGGGCGCCCTTCTGGAGCAACAGGCCGGTGGTGCGGGCTCGTTCGGCGTGCCAGTCCTTGAAGTAGTAGTCGCCGCCGTGGCCGACGAAGTGGCGGCACCACACGGCCCGTACGGTCCCGATGGCGCCCTCGGTCACGAGACGGCGCATGGTGCGCAGGACCGGCAGATGCCGCAGGTTGTGGCCGACGTAGAGGCGGGTGCGGGTGCGGGCGGCGGTGGCCAGTACCCGGTCGCAGTCGTCGAGGGTGATGGCCAGTGGCTTCTCGGCGAACACGGCGACGCCCGCTTCGAGGAAGAACAGCGCGGGCGCGGTGTGCAGGTCGTCGGGGGTCAGGACGAAGACGGCGTCGAGGTCGTCCTCGAGCATGTCCTCGTAGCGCTCGTGGAGCCGTACGCCGGGGCCGAACAGCGTGCGGGCGTCGGCGCGTCCGCGCTCGGCCGGGTCGGCGCACGAGACCACCCGGGCCCGTCCGGGCCGGTCGGCGAGGGCGGCCAGTCCGGCGCGCTGGCCGACGCCGACCACTCCCAGGCGTAGTTCGGGCGGCGGCTGCTCGGTCATGCGGGTTCCCTTCGTCTTCGTCGCGGCGGGGAAGAAGCCGCTCGGCGCCGCGAGGGCGCGGCGGCCGGAGGGTCGTGGGCTGCGGGGCCCGGGCGCTGGGCCGGCGTCACGGCAGACCTCCGGACCCGGAGCCGGGCTCCGGGTTTCGCTGTGACGCCCCTGACCATAGATGCTTGAAACTGCTCTATCAATGCCTCTAGCGAGCAACTTCGAGCATTCTGGCTACGATTCCGGCCACCGTCCAAGGAGAAGCAGTGATCCTCACCGTCACCCTCAACGCCGCCCTCGACATCACCCACCGCGTCGCCCGGCTCCGTCCTCACGCGAGCAACCGCGTCTCCGACGTCAGCCAGCGGGCCGGCGGAAAGGGCGTCAACGTGGCCCGGGTCCTGCGCGCACTCGGTGAGCGGACCGCCGTCACCGGACTCGCCGGGGGCCCGACCGGCGCCGCCGTGCGCGCCGACCTCGCCGCGGCGAGCATCGCGGACCATCTCGTCCCGATCGACGGGGAAAGCCGTCGTACCGTCGCCGTCGTCGACGACCGCGACACCACGATCCTGCTGGAGCCCGGACCGCCGGTGACCTCCGCCGAGTGGGCGCGGTTCACTCGCCGGTACCGCGAACTTCTGGGCGGCGCACGGGCCGTGGTCCTCTCCGGCAGCCTGCCGCCGGGCGTACCCGCGGACGCCTACGGCGTGCTCGTCGCCCTGGCCCGTGCCGCGGGCGTGCCCGCCCTGCTGGACGCGGACGGCGAGGCCCTGCTGGCGGCGCTCGCCGAGGGTCCCGATGTCGTGAAGCCGAACATCCACGAACTCGCCGCGGTCACCGGGGGCGAGGACCCGGCGGTGGGCGCGGCCGCTCTGACCGCCGCGGGAGCCCGGGCCGTGGTGGTGTCGCTGGGCCCCGACGGGCTGCTCGCCCACACCCCGGACGGTGTGTGGCGGGCCCGGCCGCCCGCCCCCGTCGCGGGCAACCCCACGGGCGCGGGGGACGCGGCGGTCGCCGCTCTCGCCCTCGGGCTGACCGCCGGACATGCCTGGCCGGAGCGGCTCGTGGAGGCCGTGGCACTGTCGGCAGCCGCCGTGGCAGCGCCGCTCGCCGGGGACTTCGACCCCGCGGTCCGCCGCGCCCTGCTCGGCACGGTGACCGTCAACTCGGTTCCCCCGTCCACCATTTGACGCCCCGGCACATCGGGCTCAAGCGACCGACGCGCTCGTTGACATCCGCTCCGGCGATCGCTTTACTCCCGGACTACGCAGGAGCCCCGCTCCGCGTCAGAGGTACGCCCAGCCGGTATGCAGGCCCCGCGCCGCGAGCCCGGCCCGAGTCGCCAGGACGCCCCACGCGTCCGAGGCGGGGACGTGCCCTCTTCCCATGGAGCTCGATACATGAGCCACCTGATGAACACCACTCCGCGGAAGGTCGTCGGCGCAGCCGTCGGCGTCGCCGCCCTCGCGGGCGCGCTGCTCGTGCAGGCGGACACGTCGCAGGCCGCGGCCATGACGCTGCCCCCCACCCACGTCGGCTTCGACTACCAGATCGGAGGCGCCTACACCCCGCCGTCCGGCGTCAAGGTCGTCACCCGCGACCACGACGCCTCCCCGGCGGCCGGGCTGTACAACATCTGCTACGTGAACGCCTTCCAGGCCCAGCCCGGCGCCGAGGGCGACTGGGCCTCGGACCTGCTGCTGCGCGACTCCGCAGGCAAGGTCGTCTACGACGAGGACTGGGGCGAGGCCCTCCTCGACGTCGGCACCGACGCCAAGCGCAAGCGGATCGCCGACAAGATCGGGGCCCTGATCGACAGTTGCCACACCAAGGGCTTCCAGGCCGTCGAACCGGACAACTACGACAGCTACACGCGCTCGGGGAACCGCCTGACCGCGAACAACGCGCAGGCGTTCATCAAGCTGCTGTCCGCCCGCGCACACGCGGACGGTCTGGCCATCGCCCAGAAGAACACCTCCGAGCTGGCCGCGAACCGCACGGCCAACGGTCTGGACTTCGCCGTGGCGGAGGAATGCGGCACGTACGACGAGTGCGGCGACTACACCAGCGCCTTCGGCTCCAACGTCATCGTGATCGAGTACACCGACTCCGGGCGTTCGAAGGCGTGCCGGTCGTGGGGCAGCACGCTGAGCATCGTCCAGCGTGACGTCGACGTCTCCCCCGCCGGCAGCAGCGGGTACGTCCGCAAGACCTGCTGACCGGGCTCTCCCTAGGTCCGTGGCGGCTCACGCGAGCCGCCACGGACCGCTTCACGAGGCTCGGATCCCCTCTCGGACCCCCTCCGCCATGCTCAATGATGCGTGTTTCCAAGGAGTTTCACGCACTTCCGAGCACCGAAGCTCTTGACAGACGCCAGTGACCGTCGTTTAAATCCTGGCCAACGCCGCACACGCAGGACGCGGCGAAAGAGGTACGCCCAGCCGGTAGCTGACCACGCGCCAGGAGCCCGGACTGAGTCGCCAGGAGCCCGCGGGCATCCGAGGCGGGGACGTGCCCACCACGCTCTGGAGCACGGCCATGAACCGAACCCGCGTGCCCCGCCGCGGCCGGCGGCCGGGCACCGCCGAAGCTCCGGCGACCACGAGACCGACGGCGTTACGACCGCCTTCCCGGCCCCGGCGCTGAACCACCCCACCGGGCCCCGGCGACCGACCGGCTCCTCCCCCACCCGGCACTCGTCTCCAACGGCACACGCCGGTCTCCTCCCTCTGCACGCATCGCCCGTCCCACAGCTCCCACCGGAGGTATCCATGCAAGCGGTCCCCCGCAGCGCGCGGCCCGCCCGCCGCGACGTACTGCGCGCCGGCGCCGGCCTGGCCACGGCGGTGGCCACGGGCACGGCGGCCACCGGATGCGCGGCGGGCCGCGACGACGGCGTCGCCGCCGACGGCACCGTGACGATCGAGATGTGGCACGGCCAGACCGACACCGGCAAGAAGGCGCTGGAGTCCCTGGTCGCCTCCTTCACGAGCAGCCACCCCCACATCCATGTCCGGCTCGGCGGTGGCGTCCTCGCCGACGCGATGCTCCAGAAGGTGACGGCCGCCCTCGCCGCCGGCTCCTATCCCGACATCGCCTACATCTTCGGCTCCGACCTGGCCAGCGTCGCCCGCAGCCCCCAGGCCGTCGACCTCACCGACATGGTCGAGAGTTCGCCCACCCCCTGGACCAGCTACTGGGTACCGGCCCGCAAGGCCGTCACCGTCAACGGCCGGGTGCGCGCCGCCCCCGCCGTCCTGGACTCCCTCGCCGTCGTCTGCAACAAGAAGCTCTTCCGCGAGGCCGGCCTGCCCCTGCCCGAGGCGGGCTGGCGGTGGGACGAGTTCGTCGCCACAGCCAAAGCCCTCACCGACACCCGCGGCGGACGCTTCGGCACCGGCTGGCCCGGGGTCGGGGACGAGGACACCGTCTGGCGGCTGTGGCCCATGATCTGGGACCTCGGCGGGGACGTCGTCGCCGACGACGGAAAGCACATCGGCTTCGGCGACACCGGCACCCGGGCCCTGGAGGTCGTCGCCCAACTGGCCCGCGACAAGAGCGTCTACGTCGATCCGAAGCCCGGCAGCGAGCAGATGTACCAGGTCTTCATGTCGAACCGCATGGGCATGGCCGTCACGGGTCCCTGGCAGCTCCCCGACATACAGCAGGCGAAGGTCGACTACCACGTGGTCCCGCTGCCCACCTTCACCGGCCGCCCGACGACCATCAGCGGACCCGACACCTGGACCGTCTTCGACAACGGCGAGGCACGCGGGAAGGCCGCCAAGACCTTCCTCAGCTGGCTCATGCAGCCGGCCCAGGACGTGCGCTGGGACATCCGCGCGGGCAGCCTGCCCCTCAGCCACGCCACGCGCGAACTGCCCGACTGGCAGCACAAGGAGCGCACCACCGAGGGCCTGGACGTGTTCACCAAGGCCCTCGACTCCGCCCGCGTGCGCCCCGTGCACGCCGCCTACCCGCAGATCTCCCAGGCCCTCGGACAGGCCGTCGTCGCCGTACTGCTCGGCCGGAGCAGTCCCGCGCAGGCCATGCGCGCCTGCGCCGACGACGCCAACGCCGCACTGCTCATCCCGCGTTGAGGAGCCCCGACATGTCGCGACTGCCCACCCCGATCACCGTGTCCCGGCCCCCGGACAACCGCCGTGCCCTGCGCCGCAGACGCGCCGGCGAGGCCGCCATGGCCTGGTCGTTCGTCACGCCCGCCGTCCTCATCATCCTCGGGCTGAGCGTCGTACCGATCATCTGGTCGCTGCTGCTGTCCTTCCAGGCCGACGACCTGGTCACCCCCAGCCGGTGGGTCGGCCTGGACAACTACCGCGCCCTGGCCCAGGACCCGCACTTCAGCCAGGCTCTGCGCAACACCCTGCTGTACACCGCGCTGTACGTGCCGGCGTCCATGGTGATCGGCCTCGCCCTCGCTCTCGCCCTCAACCGGCGCATCCGCTTCGTGGGCCTGTACCGCACCCTGTTCTTCGTCCCGTTCGTGGTCTCCGCGACCGCGCAGGGCGTGCTGTTCTCCTTCATCCTCGACCCCGAGTTCGGCGCCGCCAACGCCGTGCTCCACCGCTTCGGCATCCCCTCCCAGGGGTTCCTCACCGACCCCTCCCAGGCGCTGCCCGTGCTGGTCGCCGTCAGTCTGTGGAGCGGCACCGGATTCTGTCTGGTCATCTATCTCGCCGCGCTCCAGGACGTATCCGTCTCACTGATCGAGGCGGCCCGCCTGGACGGCGCCGACCGCCGCCGCCTGCTGCGTCACGTCACCCTTCCCGCGCTGCGGCCCGTGACGGTGTTCCTCCTGCTGTGGCAGACCATCCAGTCCCTCCAGACCTTCGACCTCGTCTACGTCACCACCAAGGGCGGCCCGCTCGGCTCCACCACGGTGATCGTCTACTTCATCTGGGAACAGGCCTTCAAGAACGCCACCGCCGGTTACGGAGCCGCCTCCGCCTACGTCCTGGCCATCGCCCTGGGCGTCATCGGCCTGATCTTCCAGGTCGCCCGCCGCCGCCTCCAGGGAGCCTCCGCATGACCGCCCTCTCCGCACCGCCCGAGACCGCGCACACCGCGTCGCCCGCCGCACGCCCCGACTCGCGGCGGCGCCGGACCCGGCAGCCGTTCAGCGCCTGGCACCTGCTGCTCGCGCCGTCCGCCCTGCTCTTCGCGGTGCCACTGATCTGGCTGGTCCTCAGCTCGGTGATGAGCAACGCCGAGATCAACCGCTTCCCGCCCGCGCTGTGGCCCTCTCACATCGACCTGGGCGGCTACCGGTACGTGCTGGGCAACGCCATGTTCCCGCGCTGGTTCGCCAACTCCTTCATCGTCAGCCTGGTCACCGTCACCGCGAACCTGGTCTTCGGCACCCTCGGCGGCTACGCCTTCGCCCGGATGCGGTTCGCGGGCTCCCGGCTGCTGCTGGGCCTGATGCTGGCGACGATGGCGATCCCGTTCCAGCTGACCATGATCCCCACGTTCCTGGTGATGAAGCAGTTCGGCCTCATCGACACGCTCGGCGCGCTGATCGTGCCGTCCCTGGTCACCCCGTTCTCGGTGTTCCTGCTCCGCCAGTTCTTCCTCTCCCTGCCCCGCGAACTGGAGGAGGCGGCCTGGATCGACGGCTGTTCGCGGCTGCGCGTCCTGTGGCAGATCGTGCTCCCCCTGTCCCGGCCCGCCCTCAGCACCGTCGCCGTCCTCACCTTCCTGAGCACCTGGAACGACCTCACCTGGCCCCTGATCGCCATCAACCACGACACCCAGTACACGCTCCAGCTGGGCCTGACGACCTTCCAGGGACAGCACCACACCCAATGGGCCGCCGTGATGGCCGGGAACGTCATCACCGTGCTGCCCGTCCTGATCGCCTTCCTCGTCGCACAGAAGGCGTTCATCCAGTCCGTCACCTCCAGCGGGCTCAAGGGCTGAGCCCGCCGGTCTCCCCGCCACACACCACTCAGGCAGGAACCTCCGCAATGCCGCACGCCTTCGACCTGCTCGTCATCGGCGACGCCAACCCGGACGTCGTCATCGGCCCCCTCGACACCCCGCTCACCTTCGGCCAGCGTGAACAACTGGTGCCCTCGGGCACCCTCACGGTCGGGGGCTCCGGCGCGATCGTCGCCTGCGGTGCCGCACGGCTCGGCCTGCGCGTCGCGTTCGCAGGCCGGGTGGGCGACGACGACGCCGGCCGGTACATGCGCGACCGTCTCGACGCCCACGGCGTCGACACCGAGGCGCTGACGCTGGACCCCCACCGGCTCACCCCGCTGACCGTCGTCCTCACCCGGGGCGACGACCGGGCCATCCTCACCGCGTCCGGCACCCTGGCCGCGACCACCGCCGACGACGTGCCACCTGCCCTGACGGCAGCCGCCCGGCACGTCCACTCCGCCTCGTACTTCCTGATGCCGCACCTCGCCGCCGCGCTCCCGGACCTCCTGCGCACCGCACGCCGGCACGGCGCCACCACGTCCGTCGACACCAACGACGATCCGACGGGCCGCTGGGAACCCGCCGGTCTCGCCGCCGTCCTGGCCCACACCGACTTCCTCCTGCCCAACGCCGCCGAGGCACGGCAACTCGCCGCGCCCACCGGCATAGCGGGCCCGGCCGACGTCATGGACCCGGCCGGCGCCGCCGCCCGGCTCGCCGCCCGGGGACCGGTCACCGTCGTCAAGAACGGCGCCGACGGCGCGCTGTGCCACGACGGCGAACGCCTCCTCACCACCCGGGGCATACGCGTCGAGCCGGTCGACGCCGTCGGCGCGGGCGACAGTTTCGACGCCGGGTTCATCGCCGGACTGCTGAACGGCATGCCCCTGGCCGACGCGCTGCGCCTCGCCGCCGTCTGCGGCGCCCTGTCCACCCGCGCCCCCGGCGGCACCGCCGCCCAGCCCACCTGGGACGAAGCACTCACCCGCCTCACCGAGACCGAGGAAACCCCCGTATGACCACCCCAAAGATCGTCTTCGTCGGCGCCGGCAGCGTCGTCTTCACCCAGGGTCTGCTCGCGGATCTCCTCGCCTTCGACGAACTGAGGTCCGCGCACGTCGCGCTCCACGACATCGACGCCGAACGCCTGGCCACCGCACACGCCGCCGCCCTCCGCATCGCCGACACCCTCGGCGCCGCCCCCACGGTCACCGCCCACGCCGACCGCCGCGAGGCCCTGGCCGGGGCCGACTTCGTCATCAACATCGTGCAGATCGGCATGGTGGAGGCCACCCGCACCGACTTCGAGATACCGGCGCGCTACGGCGTGCGCCAGACCATCGGCGACACCCTCGGCATCGGCGGCATCTTCCGCGCCCTGCGGACCTTCCCCTTCCTCCGGAAACTGGGCCGTGACATCGCCGAACTCTGCCCCCAGGCGTGGCTGTTCAACTACACCAACCCCATGGCGATGAACGTGCAGTACCTCACCGAGGCCACCGGCCTGACCAGGGTGGTGGGACTGTGCCACTCCGTCTACTGGACGATGCGCGACCTCGCCGACCTGGTCAAGGTGCCCTACGAAGAGGTCAGTTACCACGCGGCGGGTGTCAACCACCAGGCGTGGGTACTGCGCTTCGAGCACGAGGGGCAGGACCTCTACCCGAGACTCGACGAACTGATCGCCGGGGACGAGCAGTTGCGCCGCCGGGTCCGCGTCGACATGTACCGCAGGCTCGGCCACTACCCGACCGAGACCAGCGAACACTCCTCCGAGTACGTCCCCTGGTACCTGCACCACACGAGCGAGATCGAGCGGCTGCGGCTGCCCGTCGGCGAGTACCTCAAGATCGTCGACGAGAACACGGCCGAGTACGAGAGGACCCGCGACGCGCTGGCGGCGGGGGCCCCGATCACCGTCGAGGGCACGATGGAGTACGCGCCGCAGATCATCCACAGCATGGTCACCGGCACCCCGCGCACGATCTACGGCAACGTCCCCAACCGCGGTCTGATCGACAACCTCCCCGCCCACGGCGTGGTCGAAGTGCCGTGTCTGGTGGACTCGCTGGGCGTCCAGCCCACCCGCGTCGGCGCCCTCCCGCCCCAGCTCGCGGCATTGAACCGCACCTACCTGAGCGCGAACGACCTGGTGGTGCGGGCGGCCCTCGAAGACGACCCGAGACACATCAGGCACGCGGCGATGACCGACCCGGCCACCGCCGCGACATTGCCCGTCGAGGACATCTGGCGCCTGTGCGACGACATGGTCACCGCCCACGGCGACCTGCTCCAGCCGGGACTGCGCGCCCGCCTCGGCACCTGACGGTGGTGTCCGGCGGGCCGACCCGCCGGACACCACATCAAGTTCCCAGCGGCGGCCGGGAAGGTGCGACGCCCCGGCGCCGGCGCGGGAAACCCGACAGGGCTACGGCCGGGAGAGGGCTGTGGAATTGACCGGGGTCGGGTCCGTCCGGCAGCCCTCACTCGGTGTCAAGACATCGCCAGTCACCCACCGGTGGCCGCCGGGGCCGACAGCCCGCGATACCGCGGAAACGGACTTGTGCCATATGTCCCGTCGTGCTTCACGGCGTCGTCTCACTCTCGTGTCCTTCGCCGGGGTCGGTGTTGTCCTCGGCGCGGCCTGCACCTACCTGCCGCCGCGTGCCCCGACGTCGAGGACGTCTCCGCACGCGGCACCGGGGAAGCGCCCGGGCTCGGGGACAACTCGCGTCACGTCAATGGCAGCCGATTGCGCCAACACGTCCTTCATTCCGGGCGGCTGTTCCCAGGGCGGCGGAGTCACCGACATCGCCCTCGGCATCCGAACGCGACTGGGCTCCGGCCGCGCCATTCCCGCGGGGCTCGCCGATCACGTCAGGCGGTCGTCGTCTTCGGCGACCCTGTCTGCGGCAACGGCGGCAACGACGCCGCACACCTGACGTACCCCTCAACGGCAGTGTCTGGCAAGGGGCGCGATTCGCCGCCGAGCGGATCGATCAGGGGTGAGCCACCGACCGGCAAGGTGTCTACGGCCCCGAGGCGAGCGCAGAGGGTGCATCCTCGTCGGGGATCTGTCAGCTCCGGAAGAGACTTCGGCTCCCGGCTCCGGCGATTCACATGCACGGGCAGTCGGACGAGGTAGCAGCGGACGCGTGGCGCACCGATCTCGACCGAGCACGTTCGGCGGCAGGCTCTCAGCCGGACGGAGCGCCCATCACGTGACGCGCCGATCTCCTTGGCCGACACCCCGCTAGCCGAGCTTCCGCAGCACCTCGGCGACTGTTGCCCGGTAAGTCCGCAGCGCCTTCAGTCCGGCGGTATAGCGGTCGCGGTGCCGTGTGATGTCCAAGGCCTGCTGCTGCGCCCGCGCAGAGTGCCAGACCTCGGCCGTGTGGTGGCGTTGCTTGCAGGTGACGTCCGCGACGGCGGTGGCCCGTTCACGCTGCGTATGCCTGGTGTTGCCGTCATTCCCCCGCTGCCAGGCGCTGTCCGAGTACGCCGCGACGGGGTCGGGATAGCGCGTGAATCCCTGTTCCGCCACGCAGTGGGACCACACGTCCCAAGCCGCCCGGAGGCGCGGGTCCCGCCTAACCGCCCTGTCGACCTCAATCTCCCGTGTAGTCGCGTAGAGCCAGTCCCGCTTGACGTCGATGCCCCGCAGCAGCCGTCGGCTCGCCTCGGCGTTGCATGCGGGGAAGTCCGCGTCCTCGGCGTTGGTCATCCGGCGGCCCTTCGGCCGGAGGGCCTGGGACTTGGCCGGGTCCCAGCCATAGCCCCAGCGGCGGGCGACTGCGAGATCCAGGACACCGTAGTCGGTGCCGACCGCAGTGACGACGACGGGGTCGCCGGGAGAGCGGGGGTCGAGCGGGAAGTCCCGGTGGCCGTGCTCCGCCATGCACTGCCGGACCAGCAACGCCGATGCCCGCTGCGATCGCTGATAGTCCTGTGACGTGTAGGCGTAGCTGTCGGCCGGGAGAGGGCCGAGGTCCGACGCCGTACGGACAGTCTCCGTGCTTCCCGGACCGGAGACACAGATCGCTGTCAGCACCGCCACGACACCTAAACGCCACCCCCTCATTGTCATGCGCACGGATGCTAGCGAACGGTATGCACCGGCCGACTGTGGCCCCCGCGCTCATCCACACACGTCAAGACTCCGAGCGGCAGGCCTCAATCCGAAGAACCCGCCCGCCGGTACCCCGAGCCGCGGCTTCCACCCCCGAAACCCTGGTGCGCAGGAAGGGCAGCGCCCATCGCCTGCCGGCGCGTCGTACGCCGTGTTGGCCGTCCAGGAGATCGCGCGGCGTCTAGATCGCCGCGCCTGGTCCTGGAGCGGTCGGGTCCGGTGCCGCATCCTGGCTCTGCAGTGGGCGTCCCGTGGCGGCGGGCGCCAGGGTACGCAGGACATCGAATTCGTTGCCCTCAGGGTCGGCCATGACCGTCCAGCTGCGCGTGGAGCCCTGGCCCACGTCGACTGTGGTGGCGCCGAGGCTGAGCAGTCTGGCGACCTCGTCGGCAGTGCTGGCGTCGATGGGGCTCACGTCGAGATGGAGCCGGTTCTTCACCGTCTTTCCCTCGGGCACTTGGATGAACACCAAGGTTGGCGGCATCTGGCCGGCTCGGACGGCTTCGACGGTTGGCTCCCAGGAGCCGATCTCGACCATGCCCTCGCTGCGGTCGAGCACGGTGAAGTCCAGGGCTTCGCACCAGAAGGCCGCGAGTCGCTGCGGATCGTGGCAGTCGACGACCAATTCGGTGAACCTGCTGGTCATGCATTCTCCAGATCGGTGGTGGTGGAGGCGGGAGTGCAGAGGATGCCGTCGAACGCGTCGATGACCGGGGTCTGCTGGTAGATCCCTTGCAAACGGATGCGGTCCGGGCCGATGAGGTTCTTGGACCGGGGCTGTCCAAGATGAGCCACGGCGAGGCCGGTCCGGGCGAAGGCCTCTTCGATGCTTCCCGGCGCGGGGGGCTCCAGCGGGGTGTCGTGAACGGTGAATCCGAAGGAAGCGGTCTCGTCCCGACGCATGTCGGCGGTGTGACCCGTGACGCTGGTCAGGCCGAGGGCGAAGTACGAGTCACCGAGGGCGTGGTACAGGTGCTGCCCCATGGGGATCCCGGTGAGTTGGCCGTCGAAGGCGACCGGCGTCTTCTGGATGTGCGCATTGTGCGCCATCAACACGACGCGGGTCGTGGGTTCGAGTCGCTTCAGATGCCACAGAAGTGATTCCGCCATGTAGAGGTCGCGGGCGGAGGTGTCGGCCGTGAGCCCGTCTCCGGCGAAGAGACCGGCCATGGCGCGAAACGTGTGGTCGCCGTGGCAGGCGGCCTCCAGGCATCGCAGGGCGGTGTCGTAGCTGTGGCGGTCTCCGCGGGAGAGGTACAGCGGTTTCAGGGAACGGAATCGGATGAGCAGCCGTGCCAGGAGCGCGCTGAGGGTGTCCTGCTCGGTGGTGGTCAGGCGCGCCCATGCCGGTGCGGCTACAGCTGCCGAGTCACCGGCGAAGGACGCGGCGATGGTGGTCGCGCTCTGGAGCGTCGGCAGGGTTTCCGGGTCGATGTGGCGGAGATAGTCGGCGACCGGGGCCAGAGCGGGGAGCAGCGACCCGCCGGCCGCCGGGATGTCGATTCCCGCGAAGCGAACCGGTTCCGCGGCGGTGCGGTTGTGCCGGCGGATGTAGCGCGCCGGCTCCTGGAGTCCGATGGGAACCGCGGTGGCCAGGAGCGTGGAGAGGTTGTCGTCCGCTCCCTCGCCGTGGGCCCAGGCGTCGAGGGGTATGGCTTCGCAGAAGCCGTACTCGAAGGCCAGAGCCGTGAAGCCGCAGCGCTCGACGAGGAACCGCAGGATGCGCTGGCGCATCGCGGCGAACTCGCTGACGAAGTGTGAGTGCTCGCCGACGGCCACCACGCGGACACCCTCGAGGATGTCGCGCAGCGGTTCCAGGTCGTCAAGGGGAGCTGCAGGGTCAAGGTGGCTCAGTGGGGTGGCATGGCCTTTGAGCCAGTCGGTGAAAGGGGTCAGATCGGTCGCGGCGGGCAAGGTGGCGGCCTTCCGAGAGGTGATGGTGAGGGCGTGGGCGCTGGATCAGGGGTGCGGGAGGGAGGGTGCCGCGTCCTGCAGCTGGTCGACACTGCCGGACATGAGGGTTCGTACGTGCTTGCTGAGGTGCTCCGGGGGCCAGTCCCACCAGGCCAGCGCGAGCAGCCGGGCGATGTCCTCGTCGCTGTAGCGGGTGCGGATGAGACGGGCCGGGTTGCCGCCGACGATGCCGTAGTCCGGGACGTCCTTGGTGACCACGGAGCCGCTGGCGATGATCGCGCCGTGTCCGATGCGCACGCCGGGCATGACGGTCGCGCTGTGGCCGAACCAGACGTCGTTGCCGACGACGGTGTCCCCGCGGTTGGGCAGGCCGGTCAGTAGGTCGAAGTGGTCGGCCCAGGATCCGCCCAGCGTGGGGAAGGGAAAGGTGGAGGGGTCGTCCATGCGGTGGTTGGCGCCGTTCATGATGAACCGCACTCCGGTGCCCAGCGCGCAGAACTTGCCGATGACCAGTCTCTCGGGCCCGTAGTGGTACAGCACGTTACGGGTCTCGAAGGCGGTCGCGTCATCGGGGTCGTCGTAGTAGGAGTACACCCCGACGTCGATCAGCGGGGACGTGACCAACGGCTTGAGCAGCACCACCCGCGGCTGGTCCGGCATGGGGTGGAGAGTTGTGGGGTCGGCGGGTACGTGCACGGTGGATGTCCTCGTCGTGTGTGGGTTGTCGGTACGTGGCCGTTGACCGACCTGTGGTGCGGTACCTCATTGGTCCAGGGGCGTCCGCACAGGCGGACAGGGCTCGCCGCAGCGCGACCAGGAGAATGTCGGAGCACGCGCCGACGGGCAACGCTCAGGCGATATGTGCGTCCGGACGGATCAGGGTCAGAGCATGCTCGTCGTCAACGGGCGCCCTCGGCCGTCGGCGGGATGAATCCCGACCCGAGGTCGGTGTCGCCGTCAACGGCTGTTCGCGGTTGTCTCGTCCGAGGTGGTGACCGCACCGGGATCGGCGGACCGTTGAGGCGGCGCCGACCCGTTCGCGGGCCTGGACCTCGCCAGCCACAGGCCGGTGAACACGGCGGCGGACAGAGTGACGGCGCCGGCAGCGAGGAAGGCGCTGTCGAGGCCGGTCTCGAAAGAGGCGCCGCCGGATTGCCTTGCGCGGACGATGGCGCCGAGCACCGCCACGCCGAGCACCGCGCCGATCTGCCGGGTGGTGCTGCTGATGCCTGATGCGAGACCGCCTTCCTGCGGGCTGACTGCCTGGATGGCGGCTGCCGTCAGTGGGGACAGGGCCAGAGCGAAACCGATGCCGACAGCTCCCAGCCGCCACCACACGTTTCCGTAACCGGTGTCGGCGTGCACTGTGCCGAGCGCCAGCAGTCCCAGGCCAGCCAGGGCCAGGCCGGTGGTGACCAGGATCCGGAAGCCGTACCGGGCGGCGATCCGGCCTGCGTACGGGCTGACGATCACCATGGCGAGGGACATCGGCAGAGTCTGGAGGCCGGCACGCAGGATCGAGCTGCCCTGGACGTAGACGAAGAACTGGGAGAAGAAGAACGACGAACCCATGAGCGCGAACCCCACCACGACCATGGCGATGTTGGACACGGTGAACAGCCGCTCCCCAAACAGTCGCAGCGGCAGCATCGGCGCGGGTCCACGCGCCTCGACGGCGATGAAGGCGGCGAGGAGGATCACCGCGGCGGCAAAGCTCCCCAGGATGACCGGTGAGGTCCACCCTCGGGCACCGCCCTCGATCAGCCCGTAGGTCAGAGCCCCCACCGCCAGCACCGACAGCACCGTGCCCGGGATGTCGATCGCGGGGGCATTCGGGTTACGGGATTCGCCGAGGTGGCGCAGGCCGACCAGGAGCAGGACCACGCCGATGGGCAGATTGACCAGGAAGATGGCGGGCCAGCCGAAGGCTTCCGTCAGTACACCGCCGGCCACGGGGCCCGCGGCCAGACCGACTCCGCTGAGGCCGGCCCACAGCCCGATGGCCTTCATTCGATCCTGCGGCAGAGGATGGGCGGCGGCGAGCAGGGCGAGTGAGGCAGGCGCCAGCGCCGCGGCCCCGACGCCCTGCAGTACCCGGCCGGCAATCAGCCAGCCGACCGACGGCGCGAGGCTGCACACCAGTGACGCGGCGGTGAACACCGCGACGCCGGTCAGGTACACCCGCTTGCGTCCGAACCGGTCCGCGAAGACGCCGCCGGACAGGAGCAGCATGGCGACCAGAAGTACGTACGCGTCGACGATCCATTGCAGACCGGTCAGCTGAGTGTGCAGCCGGTGCTGCATGTCGGGCAGCGCCGCTCCGACAATCGTGTTGTCGAGCAGGACCATGAACTGGCCCAGGCAGGTCACCGTGAGCAGCACGGACCGGCTCGGTCGGCTGCCCGCGGCCACAAGCGATGCAGTCATGGTGGTTCCTCTCAAGGTGGCTTGCGCCTCTCGATGGGCGACGCGGTCAACCTCCGACCCTTAAAGCAATCAGCGGTTGCGTTAGGCGACTATAGAGAGGATCACTCCGTAAACGCAAGCGATAATTGCGTTAAGGTGGAGAGATGGACGAACAGCAGCGACCCCGACGGCCCGGCGGGCGCAGCGCCCGCGTTGCCGCGGAGGTGCACCAGGCCGTGACCGACCTGATCAACGAGCACGGCTACGGCAACTTCACCGTCGGCGACGTCGCAGCCCGCGCGAACGTGGCCGGCAGCAGCATCTACCGCCGGTGGGGAAGCCTTGAATCCCTGCTCACCGACGTGGCGCTCACCCGTCTCAACGCGCAGTCGCCGATGCCCGACACCGGAACCCTGGTCGGCGACCTGCGCACGTACGCAGCCCAAGTGGCCCGCGAGATCACCGGACCCGACGGCCTGTTGTTGGTGCGCCTGGCCGTCGCCCTGTCGAACAATGGCCAGAAGGGGCTGCAGGCGCGTGACGCCTTCCGCGACGAACGCACCCGGCAACTGCAGACCATGCTCGATCGCGCCCGCGAACGCGGCGAGCAGTCACTCGGCGCGCTCGACGTGCTGGACCACATCATGGCCCCGATGTATATCCGCGTCCTGTTCGGCATCGGCCCGCTCACCCCGGACTACGTCGACGGGCTGGTCGACCGACTGCTGTGACCCCGCCCCGGCCCTCGGACATCAGCCCTCGTACGCGGCCTGACCCAAGCCGCCGACCGGCGGTCGCCCAAGCGTCGGATGTGCTCGGTCAGGAAGACGCCGGAGCGGCTACGGGGCGGCACGCGCCGTACGCCTCCCCAAGCTGTCGGCCAAGCAACCGATCAGCACACGGAGTTCGAGTCCTTTGAGGATCTTGGCGGCCCTTGTCGATCCATGCGCATCTCGGCCGTTTTCCCAGTTCAGACGCGGTTTGGCGCCTCAGTCCTTCTCGGCCCTTGTCAGTCTTTTCCGATCCCTGTGTCCAACCTGCGTCCAGAACGCGTCCCAGATGGGCAAATGCACCCGGTTCACAGACCCTCTCCCTAAAGGGTGTTGCACAAGGCCGTGTTCGGGCAGGCCAGAGTGGGTGAGCACAGTCTTCTGGTCATGATGCGAGGGCGAGGTTGTGCATGTGGGCGACGGCTTGGACCGCGTGATGGAGGCCGTCGCCGTGCTGTCGGCAGTCGCGGAGGATCTTGTAGTTCTTCAGGCGGCCGATGACGTGTTCCACGCGGGCGCGGACCTTGCGGTGGGCGGCGTTGTCGTCCTCCTCGCCCGGGAGCAGAGCCCGTCCGGGGCGTTTGCGGTGCGGTACCGCCATGCCGCAGTTGAGGTAGGCGCCGTCGCCGAGCACCGTCACGCCCTCACAGTGTCGGCTCAGCCCGGACGCACGCCAGGCGTGGGCGTCCGCCGTCGTGCCCGGCACCGGTCGTGCTGCCGCGATCACCAGCCGCGTGTCCGCGTCCACGACCACCTGCACGTTCGCCGAGAACCGGTAGTTGCGGCTGGATGCGGCCACCGACCGGTCGCGGAGCGGGATCAGCGTGCCGTCCACGATCCACATGCGTTCCGGGGCATCGGCCGGGCGGGAGACGGGCTCGATCGCGAGCAGCGGTCCCAGTCGTTGGATGACCCGGCACACGGTGGAGGAGGAGACACCGAACAGCGGGCCCAGCTGCCGCATCGTCAGATTGGTGCGGTAGTACACCGCGACCACCAGCACCCGCTCGGCCAGCGGCAGCGACCATGGCCGGCCCCGCAGGGTGCCGTTACCGCCCCGCTCCCGCACCACTTTCAACAGACGCGCGAACTGCGTCACTTGCAGCCCGGTGAATGTCTCCACCCACACCCGTTCGGCCCTCAACACCCCTGCCATACACCGGAGATGCCCAGTTCACGGCCTTGTGCAACACCCTTTAAGCGTCGTCCCGTAAACGATCTGCGTGTCTCCCCAGACCAGTAGCCCTGGCTGCTGGCGGGGATGTGCGGCAAACTCAGGGCAGCATGCGTGGTCGAGGGGAAACTGGGTGCGGCGACCTGGGTCGGTGCGGACCGGATGCAGTAGAACCTTTGAGCCTTGGTCGTCCCAGGACGCCGTCCGCCGTTCTGTTGCTCGACCCGCCCCAGGGGCTTGAGCAGTCCGGGTCCATGGGCGTACACGTCGCCGGTCGCTCGATCTATGTGGATCTCGATCTCGCTCGTGTTGTCTGGCACGGCGGCCCGAGTTGGGCGTGGATGCTCGCTCCTCGGCCAGTCGACGCGTGGCTTGTGCACGCGTCTGCCGCCTGCCGTTTCGCCTCCAGTCGCCCGCCGCATCGCCTACCTCCGTGGTCCCGTCCGGTTCGCGCCCTGCCGCATGTCCGGGTGTGGCGTGCAGCCTCGATGTATGGGGGCTGATGAGGGTTTATCGCGGATCGACACGACGATGTTCACCTGCCCGTATTGCGGGCTGCCGCAGGAGCGGGTGGCGACGCTCGACAGTGACTGGGTGATGCTGGAGCCGGGCATGGAGCCGCCCGCGCATACGGTGCCCGCCGAGCGTCGGTGGATCACGGTGGCGGACGGGCGGGTGACGGTTTACGGAGTGTGTCCGCCGGTGGTGGAGCAGCGGTGCCGTATCGAGCACGAGCTGGCTTGCCCGGGGCGGGCGTTGCCGGACCTGTGGCCGTGGCTGACGTCGTTGCGGGAGGAGAACCGGCGGGCGTCGGAGCGACGGGATGAGCCTGAGCCGCCGACGATGCCTGCCGAGCTGCCGGCGACAGGTTGAGCTGGTGCGAGTTCCTGGTCATCGAACCCCACCCAGCGTCGCCGTCACCCGCACCTGGCCTCATGCGGTCCTGCCTGGTGCGGCACAATCGCGGTCAACTGGGCGGTGAATGGTAGGGGTGGGAACGTGGGGCGTTTCGGCTGGCGAAGTCGGCGTAGGGGCATACCGGATGAGCCGGCGCTACTGGCTGAGGCCGCTGAGAATCCGGGTGGCAGCGTGGCCGAGATCGACCCGACGCACATCGGCGACCCGAACGGCTATGTGCCTCCGGAGGCGATCCGCGGCGCGTGGCTGGTGGACAGCAGCGGGAAGCTGACAGGTGAGTACCAGGAGAATCCCCGTCACGGGGTGCCCCAGGACGACTTCAGCAAGCTCACGGATCCTGATCACTGGCTTGGCTGGCTCGGTGATGATCCCGCGGGTGCCGTCCGGGAGGGCCTCGAAGAGTCCTTGCGCGCCCAGGTGGCAGACTCAGTGGTCGAGTGGGTCAAGATCCTTGAAACGCCCCGGTTCCTCACGGGTGGGCGTCAACGTTCTGAGGACGAACAGGTCATGTTGCTCACCCGCGCGGCACTCGCCGCGCCGTTCGCGTTGTCCGTGCGCGCAACGCAGCACGGCCGCTCTGTCCTCCTAGGGGTGTTCTCCTGGGCGGCGGTAAACCTGTCAGGGCCCGAAGTCCGCAGGGATCGGCGCTGGTTTGACTTGGGTGTCGGGCTGGACTGGGCCGGTGAACGGCTTCGGGAGCGGATCTATGAGATCGATGGTGAGGACGGCGCCACCGAGCGGTAGAGCGGCAAGGCCACTCCGTACCGGCGGTCACAGCAGATACGCGACGCCGTGAGCGCCCTCGAAGGACGAGGAGGCATCCGGACTTCCCCCTATGTGTACCGCGGTGCCGGTATCGAAGCGCCCCGTTCTGCTTCGCGAGGTCGAGTCGCGGCTCACCGCGCGAGGGGCGCAGGCCTTCTACCTCTACCCTCCTCGCGGAGCGTGCGCCGCCTGCGGCCTCCACGACCGTTCTAACCGGCAGGCAGGCAGACGCCGACGATGTGAGCAGCAAGGGTTCCTCGCGCCGGACTCGGCGAGCCGCTGAATTCTCTGTTCGATGCCAAAAGCATGAGATTGTGCCGCGCGATTGGAGACCTCAGGATTCCCCGGAGAAGTCGTCGTGCGACGTCCTCCGTGTCATTCAGCGCTTGCGGCCGTTGCTGTGGCCATCAGGGGTGCAGGACCACCTTGGTCCAGCCGTCGTCACGGGCGTCGAAGTGCTCGTAGGCGGCCGGGGCCTCGTCCAGGCCGAGTTCGTGAGAGACGACGAAGCTCGGCGTCGCCTTTCCACCGGCGATCAGGTCCCGCAGTGCCCGGTTGTACTTCTTCACCGGCGCCTGGCCGGTCCCCATGCGCTGGCCCTTGAACCACATCATGCCGAAGTCGATCGGGACCTTGCCCTCCGCCTCCAGCTCGCCCTGGGCCTCCTCGCCGCCGGGGTCCTGGGGCAGGAACACGCCCACCACGCCGATGGCGCCGGTGAACCTGACCGAGTCGATCAGTCCGTTGAGCGTGAGGCTGGCGTCCTCGTGACCGTTGGCGTCGTGCGCCTGGTAGCCGACGCACTCGCAGCCGTTGTCGGCGCCCAGGCCCAGCGTGGCCTCCTTGACGACCTCCGCCGGATCCTGCTCGGCGGTGTTGATCGCGATGGCTCCGATCTCTTCGGCCTTGCGCAGCCTGTCTGGCTGGTGGTCGGCCACCCAGACGCGTCCGGCGCCCTTGAGGAGAGCGGAGTAGGCCGCCATCAGCCCGACGGGGCCGGCGCCGAAGACGATCGTCTGGTCGCCTGGTTTGACATGGGCCATCTCGGTGGCGTGATAGCCGGTGGGGAAGATGTCGGCGAGCATCACGTAGTCGGTCTGCCGCTCGGCGGCGTCCTCACCCAGCCGCAGCGCGTTGAAGTCGCCGTAGGGCACGCGGAGCAGCTCGGCCTGGCCGCCCTGATAGGGGCCCATGTCGGCGAATCCGTAGGCCGCTCCGGCCAGGGCCGGTTCCGGCTGCATGGTCAGGCAGTAGTTGGTCAGACCTTGCTCGCACTGCTTGCAGAAGCCGCAGGCGATGTTGAAGGGCAGGACGACGTACTGGCCGACCTGGACCTTGCGGACGGCCGAGCCGACTTCCACGACCTGGCCCATGTTCTCGTGTCCCAGGGTGCGGCCGGACTCGAACGAGGTGCGGCCCTCGTACATGTGCAGATCCGAACCGCAGATGTTCGTGGTGGTGATCTTGACGATAATGTCGCAAGGGTGTTCGATCTTCGCGTCCGGTACATCCTTCACCGTGACCGTTCGCGGACCTTCATATATGGCTGCCTTCATGACGTTTTCCCTCCGATCCCGCGGCCGGGCCGCAGCGCAGCGGATTGGGAGAGGACGTGCCAGCAGTACCCGATGGCCAGCAGTACCCGGTGGATGGTGCCGTGCCGGTGGTACCCGGCCGATGAGGCGAGGGGCCATGACTGGGGCACGCCTCTGCGAGCCATTCCCCCCTCTACGGGCGGAACGGTTGTGTTGTCGCCACCTGGCTGCCCGGCATAACGCGGCGCGCCGGCGACCTAACAGACGCGTCCCCGCCCAGCCCCTGCACAAACACCGCGCACTGATCGATCACCGAGAACTTCCGCAGCGGCTGATCAGCCTTCACTCTGCAGCACGTTCCGACGTTCCTGCTCCCGCTTGGAACAGGCGGCGGCCCGGATCGCCTCGTCGCTCTCCAAGCCCTAGTAGTGCTTCGTTAGGTCTGTTCGTTGATGCTGATCAAGAGCATGTTGGTTGTGTGGATGCACATGAAGTGAACCGATTACGGGCGGCGTTGGCGATGTTCGTGGCGGATGTCTTCGCCTCGGTGCCGCGTACGGATCAGCGGGCCAAGGGTGAGTGTTATCTGCGAGGCCTGATGCTGGAGGGTCGGCGCAAGTCGATCCAGCCGATGGCCGGGCGTCTGCCGGACGGGAACATGCAAGCCCTGCAGCAGTTCGTGAACCAGTCGCCGTGGGATCCGCTGCCGGTCAGGCAGCGGATCGCCGAGCGGCTGTCCCAAGCCGTCAGGCCCGAGGTGTGGGTGATCGACGATGTGTCGTTCCCCAAGTGCGGCACAGCCTCGGTCGGGGTGGCCCGCCAGTACTGCGGAGCGGTCGGCAAACGGGCGAACTGCCAGGTCGCAGTCAGTGTCCATGCCGCCACCGACACCGCCTCGTGTCCGTTGGAGTGGCAGTTGTATCTGCCGCGGGAGTGGACGGACGAGCCCGAGCGCTGCCGCAGGGCAGGCGTCCCCGAGGACGTGGTGCACCGGGAGAAGTGGCGTCTCGCGCTCGGCCTGCTGGACACACTCGCCAAGTGGCAGGTGGAGGCGCCGGTCGTGGTCGCTGATGCCGGCTACGGCGTCAGCACACCGTTCCGGCTCGGTCTCCAGGAGCGAGGGCTGCCCTACGTCCTGGCCCTGAGCGGGAAGGAAGTCGCTCATCCGGAGGATGCCCGGCCGCACCAGCCCGCTTATGGCGGGCTCGGGCCGCCCACCCTTCCCCGCTACCGCACCCCGCCGCGAGCCCTCTCCACCCTCGCGGCGGAGGCGGGTGCGGAGCGATTCTCCGAAGTGACCTGGAGGCAGGGCAGCAAGGGCGCGATGACCTCACGATTCACGGTGCTGACGGTGCGGCCCGCGGGCAAACAGTCTCTGGCCGCAGCTCAGGAGGCGGGCGGGGGCCGCAGCCAGTGGGACGGCGTCCTGCCCACCCAAACCCTCCTGGTCGAATGGCCGGACGGCCAGGACACCCCGACGGACTACTGGATATCGAACCTGCCGTCTGACACGCCGATCGCTGACCTGGTGCGGTGGGCGAAGATGCGCTGGCGGATCGAACACGACTACCGCGAGCTCAAACACGGCCTCGGGCTCGACCACTTCGAAGGCCGAACCTGGCGCGGCTGGCACCACCACGTCACCCTCGTCACCGCCGCGCAGGCATTCCTCACCCTCCGCAGGCTCGACCCAAAAGTCGAGGCACCTCCCCGAGCCTCTACCAGACCCTCGACGCACTCCAAGACCTGCTGAGGTGCTGGACCGGCACCTGCAGCACCTGCGGCCACCCCCTCAAAACCAGCAGACCCAGAACCTAACGAAGCACTACTAGGCACTGTCCGGCGGATCTTCGTGCGGCATCATGTGCGAGGTGCCCTCGACGCAGCCTGATGACCTGATCACCCGCCTGATTGAGGCCGACAAGCCAGCCGATGTCGTCCATGCCGGGGCCGCTTGCTTGGCTGAGATGCTCGACGGGTTTAGGTGGGTCAGGTCTCGGCATTCGCTGGAGCGCCGGGAGTCGGTTCGCCGGGAGGTGCTCCAGCTGGAGAAGGGCAAGTGGAACCGATCGGGACACTTGATCAAGTTCACCGTGACGAGCCTGACCGTCTTCGACGACGACCTGGGCAGGTGGCGTCGGGCCAACCCCGAGCTGACCGTTCGCCGGCCCGAATCCGTCGAGTCGATCTTCTGCGCCTCCAGCTTTCTCGACCTGCCCGGTCAGTACTTCGTGGTGCTCACCCAGCCCGAGGAGCGCCCAACGAAACTGGAGCAGTTCGCAGCTCACCTTCGTGACACCGCGCTCCCATGGTTCGCCAGTACCGCCGATCCCGAGCAGATCGCGCGGGCAGCTCCTGATCCTCTTCTCACGGGGTGGGGGTTCGCGCAGGATCTCGTCGAGTTCCTCGTCAGCACTGGCCATCATTCGCAGGCACGGGCGCTCTGGAAGAGGGTCCAGGAACATCAGCCGGCCCATCAGCAAGCGTTCGCGGCAGGCCGGGCCATGGCCGGGACACGAGAGCGGCCACGCTGGCACACGCCCGAGGCCCTCGGGTGGAGCGCCTCTGTCCTGGGTCTGCTGTAGGTGCCCCATGCGGCGGTTCAAGGCCCGAGCCACAAGCGGATCGACGCGAGGGTGACGGTGCCGTGGAAGACGTAGGCTCGCTTGTCGTACCGCGTCGCGATGGCCCTGGAGTGCTTGAGTCGATTGATCGTGCGCTCGACCTCGTTCCGGCGTTTGTACATCTCCTTGTCGAAGGCCGTAGGCCGGCCTCCCCGGCTGCCGCGGCGCCGGCGATTGGCCCGCTGGTCCTTCGGCTCCGGAATGGTGTGCTTGATCTGGCGTCTGCGCAGGTAGCGGCGATTTCGGCGGGAGCCGTAGGCCTTATCACCGCCGAGGTGGTCAGGCCGGGTGCGCGGGCGGCCGCCACTTGGGCGCTTGACGCTGATGCGTTCCAGGATCGGGATCAACTGCGGGCTGTCGCCCCACTGGCCCGGCGTGATCAGCACAGCGAGCGGACGGCGGCCTCCTTCCCCGGCGAGGTGGATCTTGGAGGTCAGCCCGCCACGGGAGCGGCCGAGTCCTTCGTCGGTGCGGTGCTGCCGGGGCGTTGATCTCCGCTTTGGGATCCGGGGTGTTCTGCGCGGTGCACCGGCGGCGTGCTGGTGGGTCCGGCACGAGGTGGAGTCCACGCTCACTATGCTCCAGTCGATGCGCCCCTGGGAGTCGGCCTCGGCCTGGACGGCCTGGAGGATCCTCTCCCAGGTGCCGTCCGCCGACCACCGGCGGTGGCGCTCATAGACGGTTTTCCAGTTCCCGAACCGGTCCGGCAGGTCCCGCCACGGGACACCCGTGCGCACCCGGAACAGGATCCCGTTGATCACCTTCCGGTGATCGGCCCAACGTCCGCCGCGGCACCCGGCCTTCGGTAGAAACGGTGCCAGTTGTAGCCACTCGTCGTTCGTAAGATCGCCCCGCCCCACGAGCAACACAATGGTCCACGCGAGGCGATCACCTGATCCGCCGGACAGTCCCTAACCCAGAGCACCGCCCGCCGTGGCGGTCGACGCGACGAACCACGATCTGAGGCACCTGCCCGCCGTCGGTGATCAGCTCGCGCAGGCCCACAGTGCCCCTCCGGCAGTCGGCCCCGCGCCGCGCCTCCAGCCTACGAAACGTTTTCCACGACGGACGCTCTCAGTTCACAGCACCTCGGGATCCGAATATTCCGAGCAGGCGAACGCTCTCGGGGTCGAAGATTCCGTCATGAACAGCAACCCGCCGGATGATTGGTCCCCAGCGGACAATCCGTACTCGATCGCGCTCTCGGAAGCGAACTGGTGGCGTGCCACGGTCGCCTTGACCGTCGAGCGCATGCACGGTGACGACGTCCCAGCCGGCTGGTTCAGCTCCCGGCAGATCGACGCACGGACACTGGTCGTCGCCCTGCGCCAACTCCTCGCCGCCGTCAAGCTCGAACGGATCGCCCTCACAGACCTCGGCATCGATCCCGCGGTGATCACTGCACTCGATGATGCCGAGCAGGTCTTCCTTGACGCCCTGCCGAACATCAAGCACGTCCGTGACGGCCTCACTCACTTCGAGGACTGGGCACGCGGCAGGGGCGGCGGGCCGCAGAAAGACGCCCGCAAGACCGCTGACCCCCGCGATGTAGCCCGCGACTTCTGGAGCTTCGGCTACGACCCGGTCGCCGACACCGTCACCATGGGGCCGTTCACCATCTCCGTCAGCGTGGCGGTCCCTGCCGCCAACGCACTGTTCGATGCGATCTACGCCGCGACACGCGCGGTCGACCAGCGGAGCGCGGCCGAACTACGGGACCAAGTCGTCCAGGTGCTGACCGACGCGACGATTTCCTGCACTCCCCCTCAGGGCCAGGTCCTCGTCTCGCAGGGCCACGACATGCGGGTCTGGCTCTCCCTCAACCTCAGCGGTGTTCCGGACGAAGAACTCAAGGAACTGGCAGAGCGCGTTGCCACGGTGATGACTAACGCCGAGCTGCAACTGACGTCCCCTGCGTTCCCGGAAGCACAGGACATCGCTGCCCGCCTGGCCGATGACGAGCCTCTGCGCGTGGAGAGGAACACCCGGTAGATCGGGCCAGCGCAGTTCAGCGGTATTCTCCATCACCAGCGTGACCATGCACATCCGCCGCATGACTGGGCGGACTTGCTATGGCTCCTCTGTTCCCAGAGCCTCTCGGGCGGCCTGCTGGAAGGTGCGGTCCGGAGCACGTTTCGCCTGCCATGCTTGCTGGAATCGCTCGGCGTACTCATCGAGTCGGCCGTGTCCCTCCCGCCGGGCCGCCGCGTACCAGTCCATCCCTGCCTTCTCCCATTCGTACATGGCCACGCGTAGCTCTTCGGCCGCCTCCGCGGCGGATACCGGCCCGGCGACGGTAACTGCCGCGACTGCTGTGCTGAACTGGGTCCATGCCTCGTGCACCTCGGCGAAGGCAGTCCGCCACTGCTCGGGCGTGGATTGCTCGGTCCAGACGATGTCGGAAAACCGCCACCACGTATTCGACAGCAGCTTCGTGCTTGCAATGCATGCGCCGTACACATCCCGACGTGCGGCTTCACGCCGATGCTCCCGGTCCGCCTGTAACTGCCGTTGTTGCTGACGCCCTTGGCCGAGCACGGAAACCCAGCCGCCTGCCGCAGCTCCCAGCGCGCCGACCGCCGCGCCCACCAGGCCCACCACGCTCGCGTCCATCACCGCGTATTAGACCGCGGATGTCGGAACGTCAGCCAGCATGAGGTCTCAAGAATCCCATGTGGTCCCGCACCGTGGCGACGCGCATCGAGAACGCGGCCACGCCTTTCTCGGCATCGCCATCGAAGCCACCCTGGTCATCTGGCTCCGCGCATGATCGACCGGACAGGTCCGGGTCGCCGGGGCCATCTCGACATGGGCACTTTCCTCTGGGGGCCGTTTCCGGTCGTACGTCTACCCGCGCCAGTTCAGCGGCGGCCGTCATCGGTGTCGGTGGGCAGGGTGTCAAGTTGGTCGGGGTCGGCCAGTTCGGTCAGTCCGTGGACGGCGGCGTCCATGCGGTCGGGCTGTCCATTCCCTCGACCCAGGTGACCATCTGGCCTTCCAGGTCGGGGTATTCGCCGACGTGGTGTACGAGCTGCTGTTCGTACAGCTGAGCCACGGGGGCGGCCCGCAGACGTTTGCCGACCTTGGCGGTGACCTCCAGGATCATGGGCTCGAGGAGCCCCTTGGTGACGCTCTCGCGGCGCAGCTGCTCCCATGCCTGGGTGACGATCTGCCGGGCCATGTCGCCGCCGTAGTTCTTCTCGACCACGATCGCGTCGGCCTTGAGTTCGAGGGCGAGTCGGCATGCGGCTAGGCCCCAGTCGTTGGCGCCCATCGATCCGGATCGGTCGGCCAGGAGGTACAGCTGCCGGTCGAAGTCGCGGCCGACGCCGATGACGCCCGTCTCGTCGCCGATGGTGGACTCTCCACCGGCGGGGTCGACGGCGACAACGATGCGCGCCATGTCGAGGCCGGAGAACTGGACGGCGTTGATCCGGGCGGTCTCGATCCGCTCCCGCCTCCAGACGCCTCCCTCCGGCGGGCGGGGCTTCTGCAAGTAGAGGGCGCCCCAGACGCGTTCACCGACTCGCTTGCGGGTCTTGGCGTGGTGAGTGACGTCGAAGCGTTCAGGCCGCAGCGCCTGACCGGGTATGCGGCCGAGGGGGTCGTCGAGACTGCCGGCGATGGCGGGCAGGTCGATGACTCGCCAGGCGCCTCGCTCGGTGGCGAGGATGCGTCCGGCGAGGTCGTCTTCGTGCCACCGGGTCTGGATGAGGCAGCTGGCGCCGACGGGTTCGAGTCGGGTCTGCAGTACCGAAGTCCACCAGTCCCAGGCGCGCTTGCGCAGGGTGGGGCTGTCGGCGTCGGCCATGTCCTTGACCGGGTCATCGACGATGGCGATGTGTGCGCCGCGTCCGGTGAGGCCGCCGCCGATACCGGCCACGAGGAGGCCGCCTTCGCCGCCGACGATGTCGAACCTGTTGGCGGCCTGACTGCCGGGCTTGAGCCCTTCCCTCAGGCACACCGGACCAGCTACCTCGGGCTCACGCAGCGGGAACTCGATCCGGAACCCGAGGGCACCGTCTGGGTCGACGTGCCCGCATTCGGAACGGCTGCCGTCATCTTCCGGCTGGCTCCGTCGAAGGATGCGTGATCGCGTTCCTGTTCACTGTCCGCCCCACCGAAACGATCGAGGCCTCCTCGGCAGCGCGGTGGTTCCGGGTGTGCGACGGGTGCGGGTGCCCGGGCTTCGTTCTGCGGTGCCAAGGTGCGGGCCCCGTCGAACTCGTTGTCCTCCGGATCTGCCATGCCGACGGCGATCGGCAGCGAGCGGCGGCTCAGTCGAAAATGGCGCAGTCGACCGCGTCCATCAGGGCGGCGCCGGCCTGGTGCCCCTCCTTGGTGAGCGTGGACGTGGCGAAGAAGAAGGCGGCCGTGCGACGGCCCGTGGAGTCGGTGACGTTGTAGGTCGCATAGCCCGGGACGATGCCGACGTGGTCCCAGACCGTGCCGCAGTCGGTCTTCGCCGTCTCGATGCCCAGGCCGTAGCCGAGTTCCTGCGGGTCTCCCGGCCCGTCCTCCGGCACGGTGGTGCGCATCTGCGCCAGTTGGGCCGCGGGCAGCAGGCGGCCCGACATCAACGCACCGTAGAAACGCGACCAGTCACCGGCGGTGGACACGATCGCGGCATCCGCGCCGTCGGCCGTGACGTAGTCGCCGGTGACGTCCACGTGGTCGTCGTGCTGGGGTCCGCCGTAGGTCCTGAACTCTTCGGGGACGTCCGGCGGCATGTGGGCGGCGTCAGGTTCGTAGCCGTGCGCATGGCGGCCGCGCCAGGTGGAGCCGGTGGCGTAGAAGGTGTGCCGGAGCCCCAGGGGCCCGGCGATCCGGTCCCGCACCAGCGTCGCGAGGCTTTTGCCGGTGGCTTTCTCCAACACGGCGCCGATCGCTATGTAGTTGGTGTTGCTGTACGACCACTCGCTGCCGGGTTCGAACAGTGCCGGGTGTCCGCTCACCAGCCTGAGGATCTCCGTCGACGTCCATACGTGCGGGTCCCGGCCGGTGAGGGCCGGTGCGAGGGCGGGGTCGTCGGTGTAGTCGAACAATCCGCTGGTGTGGTTGAGCAGCATGCGCAGGGTGATCGCCCTGCCGTTGCGCACCTGCCCGGGCAGCCACTTGTCGACCGAGTCGGTGAGGGCGAGTCTGTGCTCGGCGACGAGTTGCAGCACGAGGGTGGCCATCATCGTCTTGGTGTTGGACGCCTCACGGACCTCGTCGTCCGCCCGCAGTCGATGGTCCTTCCGCGTCCAGGCCGCCTGCTCGGAGATCTCGATGGGCCTGCCATGCCCGTCGTCCACCCGCACGATCACCCCGGGCACTCCTGCTGCCACCAACTTCCGCGCCAAATCCCGCAGATGAGCGCGCGTCGCAGAGGTGGCGTCCTGTCGGACCACCGCACTCCCCCGGATCGAGTTCGCACTCGACGGGGACGCGACGAGGGGCACGATCAGGGCCGCGCACACCGCTACTGCTGCTCCTGCGCGAAGCCCCGTGCGTTGCGGGCGCCGTCGGACACGCGCGTTCACTCGCACGTCATGCTCCTTCGAGATCCGGTGAGTCCGTCGGGTGCGATCGAGATACGGGGACGACAACACAGGCTTCTGGTATGCGAGTTGGCGTCCGGCGACCCCGGGAGAATCCTACGGAGGAATGGCAGAGACGGAGAGCGAAGGTGAGGATCCGTCATACTCCCGGCCACAACGCCTCCCCCCCCCACCCGCCATCCGGCGACCGGTCAACTCCGCCCGGCGGGACCCCGAGCGCTCCGGTACAGGGGCCACCCGATGGGAACCGGCCCCACCTCGGCGAGCCCTCCGTCTCACCAGCGAGATCGCGGAGGACACCGCACACGCCCGCACGCCCGGGCACGAAGTCTGGCGTCAGGCGGTCAGTCACCTGCCGTCCGACCTGCCCCCGTCCGTCCAACTCGGGTGAATGGCCATCGGCCCCCGGAACCCAAGTCCCCGGGCCGATGGGCGACTTCGTTGCATTGCTCTTCCGTCGCGACGACGGTGCGGGTGACACCTGAGGAGGCACGTGGTGCCGATGGCCAGGCTTGTCGTCATCGGAGCAACCGCCTGCGCAGGCCCCGGAGAATGATCCCGGCTGTCGCCCGTAGGACGGGGAGTGGCGAGCGCCGTCGGGGCGATCGGAGGGGGACGGGTCGGGCGGCTCCCGCGCCCGCGTTGTTCTGCAGTTCGTCGAAGAGGGTCTCGTAGCGTCTGGCGACGGGGTCGGGTGTGAAACAGGACTGCGCTCGCTCGCGGGCGTTTCTCCCCATGGCTTCGCGGAGCGCCTGGTCGTCCATCAGTTGAGCCAGTGCCGCGCTCAGGGCGGGAACGTCGTCACGGGGTACGAGGCGGCCGTCGGTTCCGTCCCGGATGATCTCCCGGGGGCCGTGGGGGCAGTCGGTACTCACCACCGGCACACCGTGTGCCATCGCCTCGATGAGTGTCATGCCGAACGCTTCCTGCGCCGAGGTCACGGCGGCGAGGGAGGCCGCGTTCCACTTCGGGGCCAACGGGGTTGCCTGGCCCATGAGACGGATGTGACCGCCCATGTCGCGGAGGTCGATCTCCGTCTCCAGGGACTGCCGGACCGGCCCGGAGCCGTAGATGTGCAGCTGCCAGCCCTCGCGTTCGGGACCGATGCGGGTGAAGGCGTCGATGAGCAGGTCGTAGCGCTTCACCCGGGTGAGCCGTCCGGCGGCCATGACGATTTTTCCGGTCTGCCGCGGGAGCGGGTGTTCGGGTGGGGGGACGCTGTTGGGCAGTGCCCTGATCTCCGGCCTGCGCAGGCCAAGCCCCGCCCGGTAGGCCGCCGCGTCCGCCCGTGTCATCGTCACGACGGCGTCCAGTGCGGGATACCAGCGCCGCATCGCGCGCCGCAGGGAGTGGCGCAGCGCGTCGTGGACCAGGTGCTCCTGCGCGATGCGCAGGGCGGTGGTGGGGCCGAAGCGGGCCAACAGCACGTTGAGACCGGCGCGGGTGGAGATGACGACGTCGGTGGAGCAGGTGGCGAACCACTCCCTCAGCCGGTCCTCGGCAAGTCGGTGGTACTGGTGGTGACGGCTGTCGCCGCGCGGGAAATGGCGGCCGCCCTGGCGACTGCGGGCGTCCGTGTTGTCGGGTGACGTGGTTCTGCGATCCACCAGCGCGGTGATCTCGATGCCCGGTGGTGGGTCGAGCCGCGGGCGCGCCCGGTCCTGGAAGACGGATACCACGTGGACCTGGTGGCGTGCCGACAGGGCGGCGGCCAGGTTGAACGTGGTGCGGGTGGTGCCACCGACGGCGAATGCGTTGTGGAGGAGGAAGGTGATGTGCATGCGTTCCACGGGAGGTAGGGGGACGTGCGTACGGCCGCGATGGGCCTGGTGACAGCATGGGCCGGGTGGCGACCGCCGCCCGGTGGTGTACGGGCGTCGCTGTCGGACGGCACGGACGGCGATCTCGGACCCGGATGGGTATTGCTCTCGCCGCGCCACCGGGGTATGCGATCGCGCCGAGGGGGCGAGCATGGGTGAGGCGACGGTCATGTCCGAGGTCGCTGAGCAGCAGGACGAGAGATGGCTGTCAGCCGTCATGCACGGAGCGTTCCTGGTGCTGCTCGCGTCGTCCTTCGTCCGCTACGTCGCCCACGACCGGTCGCAGGGCCATGTCCTGACGGTCAGTTGCCTGTACGCCCTTCTCGGCCTGGTCTATGTCGCCGGTGCGCGGTGGGCGCCCGCGCCCCGGACAGGGGATCGGGCGACAGGTCGGCATCTCGGCTGGCTGGCCGGGGTGTCCGCGTGCTGGGTGGTCCTCCTGATGTGGGCGCCCAGTGCCACGTGGTGTCTGATGCCGATCCTGTTCGCCGGTCCGCACCGGCTGCCCACACGTGTCGCCGTCCCCGTGGGAGCCCTGCTGACCGCCCTCGTCGTGGCGTCCCAGTTGCGGGGAGGGATCGGCGCGACCAACCCGAACATGCTGTTGGCGCCGCCGGCCGTGGCCGCGGTGGCCACCGCCGTGCTGGTTCGGCTCAAGCGGCAGTCGGCACGCCAGCGGGTCCTGATCGCCGGTCTCGTGGCCACGCGGGAGTCACTCGCGCGCAGTGAGCGCGCGGCCGGGACCCTGGCCGAACGTCAGCGTCTGTCCGCCGAGATCCATGACGTGCTCGCGCAGGGACTGGCCAGTCAGCAGATGTTGTTGCGGGCCGCCGAGCAGCTCTGGTCGACCGATGCCACCGCCGCCCGGCGTCATGTCGCGGATGCCACCGCGATCGTGGAGCGCGGGTTGGTGGAGGCCCGGCGCTTCGTACGGGATCTCGGGCCCGCGGACCTCGCCGATCACACCCTGTCCGTCGCGTTGGCCGCGCTGGCAGTGCGGGAGACGACGCCCCGTCTCGCCGTGACGTTCCATGAGGAAGGAGTCGTGGGCTCCGTGCCACCTCCCGTGTCCAGCGCCGCGCTCCGCATCGCCCAGGGCGCGCTGGCGAATGTGCGGGAGCACGCCAACGCCGGCCGCGCTGTCATCACGCTCACGCATCTCGAGCATGAGGTGTGCCTGGACATCGCCGACGACGGTACGGGCTGCGCGCCCGGCACGACGGAGGTACCACCGCCGCGCGGCGAACGAACTCCCGCTGACGATCGCGGCTTCGGGTTGCCCGCGATGCGCAGGCGCGCCCGGAGTGCCGGCGGCACCCTGCGCCTTGAGTCCACCCCGCAGGAAGGCACCGTCCTCACCGCGACCTTCCCCATGTCCTCCTGACACCGTGTGAAAGGCCCCACGATGACCTCCTCGCCCGCCGCACGCCAGGTGCGGATCCTCCTGTGCGACGACCACGCCGTGGTCCGCGCGGGCCTGCACGCACTTCTGTCCGGCAGGGACGACATGACCATCGTCGGAGAAGCGGCCAGTGGGGAGGAGGCCCTCGCCGTCGCCGCCCGCGTCCACCCCGATGTGATTCTCATGGACCTGAAGCTGGAGGGGGGTTCCGACGGCATCGCCACCACCCGGCAGCTCCTGAACCGGGCGGCAGCCGATCCGTCCACGCCCACGCCCCGCGTGCTCGTGCTCACGATGTTCGACACCGATGCGGACATCACGCGCGCCCTCAAGGCCGGCGCCACCGGCTATCTGTTGAAGGCGGACAGACCACAGGTGTTGTACGAGGCGATCACGGCCGCCGCCTCGGGTCGGACCGTCCTCTCCGAACGCGTCACGGACCGCGTCGTACAGCAGATGCGCACTCCCCCGCCTTCCTTCTCGGAGCGTGAACGGCACATCCTGCGGCAGCTGGCCGAGGGGCGTACCAACCGCGAGATAGCCCGCACGCTGTTCCTGAGCGAGACCACTGTGAAGTCACATCTGCGCCGGATCTTCCTCAGCCTGGAGGTCCAGACCCGTGCGGCGGCCGTCTCCAAAGCCACTGAACTGCGGCTGCTGGACTAGAAGTTGGCCAGACCGCCGACGCTGAGCATCCGGTGGGGCTGCGCTGGTCCGGGACAGGAGGAGCAGCGCTGGTGCTCAGGGAGAGATGTCGGCTCCGGGCGTGGTCGGCGGGGAGTCCGGCGGCTGGGGTTCGGCAGGTGCCCCAGGTCCGGGGCGCATGGCGGGCAGGGTGAGTCCGGCCAGGTCGGTAGGGGCGGGCTCGGTGTGCCCCGGTGTCAGGACCAGGATCTCGTCCTCGGCGTGCCACACGCGCCGTTCGGACTTGCCGGGGCACAGGTGGACGGTGCCGTGGGCGCGGGGCGGGCGAGGGACGTGAGGGCGGTAGCCGATCGCGTACTCGTCGTTCCGTATCCCTGCCGCGACGACCGTGGCGAAGGACGCCTCGCGGCCGGGCCGAACATAGTGGGCGGCCGAGCGCAGGGCGAGCGCTCCACCGCGCACGGCGAAGATCTCCTCGAACACGGCGGCCAGTTCCGGGGTGTGGACGATCTGGGCCATCAGCAGGGCGGTGAGTTCTCCCGCGACGACGACGTCACCGGCCGGGCCGAGCGGGGCGAGTGTACGGCTGCGGTGGTCGCGCATCTCGGCCACCACGGGGAGCACCCGGGACGTCTCCTCCTCCCAGGAACGCAGGGTCAGCATGGCCAACAGCGTCCGGTCGTCGGCCCGTTCGGGGGCCGTCTCCGCTTGCTGGTCGGCGCCCAGGGCGAGGACACAGTCGTAGGCGGAGAGGTCGAGGCCGGTGAGGGTTTCGGGGGCGGACGGGTCGCCGGGGTGGTGGGTGAGCCGTAGGGGTGAGACGTCCGCGCGCGATGGGATTCCCGGTGCTGCGAGGCCGGTGACCAGGTCGAGCGCGGAGCCCGGTCGGGCGGTGCGGCACAGGGTGTCGACGATGAGCGGGGCGCGTCGGTTCCAGCCCAACAGCAGCAGCCGGTAAGGGTGTTCGGGCCGTGGCCGGGTGCGGGCCACCGCCGTGGGGTCGACCGGAGCGCGGTGGGCGCTGAGGGGCGGCGGGCCGTCGTCGTGCGCGACGGTCACCAGCCGGTCCCCCGCCTCCAGTACGGTGCCCGGCGGCGGGGTGAGCAGCGGGCGGCCGTCGGCCCGCAGAAGCCCCACGGCACTGGACGTCTCCAGGCGCAGCGCCACCTCGCCGAAGGACAGTCCCGTCGCCTGCGGGACGTCGACGACGTGGAACTCGGCTCCGGAGAAGTCCAGGAGGTCCCGCAGCACCGTCGACATCCCGGGATTCCGTGCGCACTGCACGAGCAGCCGCGCGGTCGACTGGTCGGTCCCGAGAACCGTGCCACGCGGTCCCACGGCGAGTCGCGCGGCGGGGACATGGTGTTCGTCGTGTACGGCGGCCACTACGCGCGGGCCGCCTTGCGCGCCGAGCACGGTGCGCAACGCCAGCAGGATCCGTACGACCCTCAGGTCGCCGTCGGGACCCTCGGCGGGCAGCACCACCACCGCTCGGGCCGCGCCCAGGCTGACCAGCCGTAAGGTGTCGGGGTCGGACGGCACTCCGGTGCGGCACTCCAGCCGCACGCCGTCGGTGACTCCGAGGGCGGCCGTCAGCGCCCGTTCCATCGCGGCCGGGTCCCGGTCCGCGAGCACGGTGATCACCTGCCGGTCGCCTGCGGCGCGGGCGGCGATCAGCTCTTCGACCACGGTGAACACCTGGTCCGACCAGCCGAGGACGACGGTGTGGCCGCGTTCCACGACCCGGGAGCGCCCTCGCCGCAGCTCCGCGAGCCGGTCGCCGAGGCCCGTGGTGACGACTCCGACGACCGTCGACACGCACAGCAGGGCGATCAGGCCGAGCAGTACGGACAGCAGCATTCGCAGCGGCGCGCCGGTGGCCACGCTCAGCCGCAGGGTCTCCGCGCTGGTACGCCACACCTGGGTGAGCCGGCCGGACAGCGAATGCGGTGCATCCGGGTCGGTCCACACCAGCAGGGTGCTCACCGGCACGACGACGGCCAGACAGCACAGGGCCAGCCAGCCCAGCAGGGTCGCCGTGCTGCGCGCCAGCGTCCTGTCGAACAGATACCGCGTGCGGTGGCGTAACGGGCTCCGCTCCTGCCGCCGTTCCACATCGACCCCCTGATCTCCATACGCCGCCGGGAATCGAAGCGTGCCGGGTCCGGCGTCCGGGGCACGCCGTTTCATCAGGAGTTTCATACTTTCGGGCAACGGCACGGGGCTGAAACATGGTCAGGTCCGGCCACCGGGTCGACGTCGACGGGTCCGGGTCCAGCGCGAGTGCGGGGCCCGGACTCCGCGCCATGCTGTACTGCTGAAGTCCCGCCCCCCTTCTGAAGGTTCACCCCATGACCGCCCGCCTGTACGTCCGCTCCGACCTGAGTCCCGACGCTCCGGACGCCGCCTTCGCCGTCCTCGTCGTCGCTCCCGACGGCGGTCCCGGAGGTCGGGCCATGACCGAGATCGGCGCGCACTGCTACGAGGGCGACGCCGCCCTGTACCTCGTCCGGACCGACGGCTGGGCCGAGCAGTCCTTCGACGGCGGCACGTTGGTGGTCCGTGTCGCTGTCCGTACCGTCGCGCTGCGGCAGATGGACGTGGATCCCGAAGACTTCACCGAACGATCGGCCGTCGACCCGGAGGCCGTGATCGTGCTGACGGCCAGGACCGCGGCCGACCCGGACCTGTCCACCCGGCTGGCGGAGGCGACCGCCGTGTTCATGGCAGCCGCCGACGTCCCCCTGGACGACCTGCTCACGTCCGAGGACGAGTGGCCCGTCTTCCTCGCTCCCCCACCGCAGACCTGACAGGCCCGGCCGCGCTCAAGTCACCAGCGCGGGAGCCTGGGTTCGTGCGCATCGGACCCCGAGCCCGGTGGCCCGGCTCCCTGGCCCGGAACACCGAACACCACAGAACCGGACCGGAGTCCCCGGAGGAGGTGCGAAGCCCAAAGCGCCCACCCGGTACGGCAGTTGGCCGGTGAGCGCGAGATGTGTCGCGGCGGCGCCCTCAGGATCTCAGGCCGTGCTCTTCACATGACGGACCAGCCACATCAGCAGGGCGTCCAGATCGGCTGCGGCCGCAAGGACCCGGTCGACCGCTTCGGAGGTGTGCAGCCACCGCTCGCAGCCGAGGGGGCGGGCGGCGATCAGCGAGCGGTGGCGCAGCAGTTCCGCACGGGAGTGGTCGGTCGGATATCCGCGTGGGGGACGTCTCATCACGTCCCCGGAGATGTCGTAGCCCTTCGTCTGTACCTCTTCGACGATGGCGGAGAGTTCGCGGCCGCTCCCCTCGGAGGCCACGGCTCTGCGGAACATGTCCACCTGGCCGGGATCGGGATACCACCAGGCACCCTGGATCCGCAGGCCGTCCAGGTCGAACCGGAGTCCGATCTCGATCTTGCGGCCGAGCCGGATCACCGCGCCCTGGTGCTGCCACCACCAGGAGGTGGTGCGGTAGTGCCAGACGGAGAAGTCCTCGTAGCGGGCATCGGCGTCCGCTACCGCGTTCAGCAGGGCGATCATCGGCTGCCGGACCAGCCGTTCGCGGTCCGCTCGACACCGCTCGCGCGTCGTGTGGCTCGGTTCACCCTGGAGCTGCCACAACACGTCCATGGCCTGCTCCGGCCACCCGGCGAACCGTCCGACCTGTCCACGCATGGGCGCACGATAGCGCGGCTTCGTCCAACGCACCCGGTACGGGGCCGACGGCCGCCGTGCGGCGATCGGACTGACCGCCGAGGGGCGTCGCGCCGCCTGGAGCGCCGTCCTCGTGCACGGCGGCAACATCCGCCGCCACGTCCTCGACTCACTGGGTCCCGAACAGACGTCACTCATCCAGGCATGGAGCGAGGAGACGGTCGACCGCCTGAACCGCTGCGCGGCGGGCCGTCCAGCGACGGCGAGTCCTAGTTCGCGTCGTGCGGCACGGGCGCGGTACACAGCCCCTCAACTGCTCGGACCTGTAAGGGCGTTGTGCTTCGGAGGACCGTCAAGTCATCGGCCTCAGGCGGCGCGTGCGATGAAGCCGGCCAACGCGGCAGCGACCGCTTCGGGCTGCTCATCGGGGATGAAGTGCCCGGCGTCGGGCACGACGACTCCGGTGATGTTGTCGGCCCAGGGGCTGATGGAGGCCGCCATGTCCGGGATGGAACCGTGGCTGCTGGAGATCCCGAGCACGGGCACGGTCAGATGCTGCCGGTCGAGCGCTTGGTGGTTCTTGCGCGCCGACTCGGCCGCGTCCCGGTAGTAGGCGAGGGAGGCGCGGAGGCCGCCGTCGGCAGCGAGGGATGCCGCGTAGTGGTCGACGTCGGCGTCGTCGAACGTGTCGGGCGAATGAGCCTTCGTCTTCAGGAACCAGTCGACATAGTCCCGTTCGCGGCCGGTGAGCAGGGTCTCGGGCAGGTCGGGCACGAGGTGGAACGCGAAATGCCAGGTTTTCCACGCCCGTTCCGGGTCGGTGGGGATCGATTCCGGAAGGGTGATGCCCGGGATTCCGGCGTCGAGCAGGGCGACCCCGCGCAGGTGACTCCCGTGGTTGAGGGCGAGGGAGAAGGCGACCCAGGCGCCGATGTCATGGGCGGCCAGCCAGTAGGTCGACACTCCGAGAGCTTTGACGGCGGAGTGGACGTGGGCAGCGGCCGCGTGGGTGCCGTAACTGCCCTCAGGGCGTTCTGAGTTGCCTTGACCCGGGAGGTCGACCGCGATGACGCGGAACCGGTCGGCGAGGCTGGGCATGACTTTTCGCCAGGCCCACCAGGTCTGCGGGAACCCGGCGAGCAGGACGACGGCCGGGGCGTCCGGCCGGCCGCCATCAACGGCATGAAGGCGGACGCCGCCCACCTCGACCCAACGGTGGGTGAACCCGTCCAGTTCGTGCAAGGGAAGGTCGCGGACAGGATTGGTTCCGGAGACATGCGGAGTGACGGTCGTCGGGTCGGTCACGTGAGTCCTCCAGGGGCGGGATGTCGAATGCGGGGGCGGGGTGGGTTGGTTCGCTGCTGGGAGAACAGCCGGGATCGATGGTGAAGATCCGGGGGCCCGACCATGCCGAGCCGGGTGCGGCTGATGCCGTGACGAACTCCGCCGTACGGCCCTGCGGCCGCTTGCGAATGCCCGCGGTCGCGATCACTTCTGCAACGTAACACATCCTGAACCATTCAGTTCAAGATAGAGTGGTGTACAGCTCGGCCCATGGACAGGGATCGACACACCGGCAAGGAAGTACCCCGTGGCAGGCAAGAAGCAGTTCGACATGGATACGGCGCTCGACGCCGCGATGGTCCAGTTCTGGCGCGCCGGTTACGCCGCCACCTCGGTGGACGACCTGTCACGCGCGACCGGCCTGAACCGCAGCTCCATCTACTCCTCACTCGGCGACAAGGACGCACTCTTCCTGCGCTGCCTGGATCGCTACGCCGCGCGCTACGGCGAGAGGTACGACGCCGCCCTGTCGAGTGCCGCCTCGGAACCCCTTGCGGCCGTTCGCGCGTTCTTCGATGTCACCCTCAAGCGTATTGCCGACCCCGAGCTGCCCGATGGATGCCTGATCGCCCAGTCGGCCATGGCGATTCCGACGCTGAGCCCAGCCGTCGCGGCGCACACCAAGGAGGCGCTCGGCTTCCAGCGTTCACGTCTGCGCGCGGCACTGAAGGCCGGGCGATTGCCCGATCAGGACGCCGACGCCTTCGCCGAACACATGGCTGCCGTGAACCAGTCCCTCGCCGTCATGAGCAGAGCAGGGGCAAGCCCGGCCCAACTCGCGTCCGTAGTGGGCGTCACCCTCGACGCACTCTCGCGGGCGCTGCCTGCGACCAGGCATGTCCAAGGGTGAAGTCACCTCATCCCAGGCGCAGTTGACCGCCCTACGGAACGACCACACCGTCCTGGTGAAGATCGGCCAGGCACTCGGCATCACCTATCTCGCATGCCCCGCACCCGTCCCGCTCGGGGAACAGCTCACCTCATCGTCGCCTACGACATCGCTCGCCACGAGGGCCCCCATGTGCGGCCCCGGGGACGAAACCTCCCCGACCGTGACCACGACCGCGCCCTTCCGGGAGGATCGTCGTACGCCTGGCAGGGATACGGCGGTCAGGCCGATCAGCATCAGAACGCACCCGGCGACAGCGGTGGCCGACAGGCGCTCGCCGAGCACCAGCACGCCGAGCAGGGCCGCCGCCAGGGGTTCGGCGAGGCTCAGGGTGCCGACCGCGGTGGCGCTCATCCGGGTCAGACCGGCGGAGAACAGCCAGTAGGCGGCGACCGTGGTGGCCAGTCCCAGCCAGGCGACGAGGCCCAGGGTGCGGGTGTCGGAGAGTCCGGCGGTGTCGGTGACCATCCAGGGCAGCAGCATGGCGGCGCCGGCGGTCAGCGAGACCGCGGAGACGGTCGGCAGGTGGACGGCCGGATTGTCGGCGGCCAGCCGTTTGGCGAAGACCGTGTACAGGCCGTAGCAGGCACCGGCGGCGACCCCGAGGAGGAGACCGAGCGCATCGGCCGGACGGCCTCCGGGGACGAGCAGCAGGGCGCATCCGGCCGTCGCTGCACCGGTGCTGACCAGCCAGGACACGCCCACCCGCTCACCGGTGAACCACCACGCGCACACGCCGGTGGTGACCGGGGCGGTGCCCAGCGCGACCACGGTCGCCAGCGCCGCCCCGGTCAGGGACACGGAGTACAGGAAGGCCGCCTGGTACAGGCAGGTCGACAGCGCGCACACCAGCAAGGGCACCCAGGCCGAGCGTGCCGCCAGGACCCGCAGCCTGCCGCGGTCCCGCGCCGTCAGCGCCCCCAGCACCACGCCTCCGACGAGCATCCGCCAGCCGCCCAGGGCCACGGTTCCCAGCGGACTGTCGGCCATGACCTGGGCCGGGCCGACCGTACCCCACAGGACGGCCGCGCCGAGCACCAGCCCCGCTCCGGCCGCCGTACCGTTCTTCTGCACATTCATGAGGCGTTACGCTAGGCAAACATCAGGAGAGATACATCGGACGCCGCACTTTATTCAGAGAAAGAGTGATTCCGTGGAACTTGATGCGCTGGATCGGGCTCTTCTGCGGGAGCTGCAGAACGATGCACGGCAGACCAACCGCGATCTGGCCGCCAAGACGGGAGTCTCGCCCTCCACCTCGCTGGAACGCGTGCGACTGCTGCGCGAGCACGGGATCATCACCGGCTACCACGCGGCCCTGGATCTCGAAGCCGCCGGCCGTTCCGTCCAGGCCCTGATCTCCGTCCGCATCCGGCCGCCGGCCCGCCCGGTCATCGAGGGATTCCGCGAATGGGCGGCCCAACTGCCGGAGACCATCGGCCTGTTCGTCACCTCCGGCGCCTACGACTTCCTCATCCACATCGCCGTTCCCGACGTCAACGGGGTGTACGCCTTCGTCATCGACCGCCTCACCGAGCGCCGCGAGGTGGTGGACGTACAGACCACCATGGCCTACGAGCACGTCCAGGCCCGCTCCATCGAACCCGCCGACGCGGATCGCCGCCGCAGCACCGGCCACAGGTCACGTTGATCACTGCGGCGGCCCGCGATGCCCCTCTGATGGAGACGCCGCTCACGCCTGGTGCTCAGGGGCGTTCCGGCGCTCGCCGGTCACCTTCGACGACGGGAGACGGCCGGCCTTGGAGGTGCCGCGAAGGGTGTCACCGTCGACGGTCACGTCGAACGCCAGGTTCAGCCGCATGGGCTTGGTGACGGCCTGCTTCCAGGTGAGCCGGTCGCCGTCGAGAGAGATGTCGGCGAGTGGTACCTCCTCGCCGGCTCCCCGGGCGACGCCGGTCAACACGCCTTCCCGCTCGTGGAGTTCGATGACGACCTTGATCTTCCCTATGGGGGTGAAGACGGACAGGTCCCAGGTGCCGACGACGGACATGCTGGTGTACTTCCTTACGGGGCAAGGGGGTTGACGGATGCTGGGCGGCTGATCCACCAACGGCGGGGCGTTCAGAGGGCGGTGGGCGTCAGACCTTGGGCACGCCAGACGGTGCCCCGCCGTTCGTGGGCGAACAACTCCTCGACGGCGTGGGCGACACGGGGTCCCAGCTCGCGCTCCAGGAGGTACAGGCCCAGGTCCAGCCCGGAGGTGACACCGGCACCGGTGATCAGGTCGCCGTCGTCCACGATGCGGGCGTGGATCGCGTGTGCGCCGGTGGCGTCGAGCATGTCGAGGCCCAGGTGGTGGGTCGTGGCATGACGTCCCTCCAGCAGACCGGCCATGGCCAGGACGAGGGACCCGCCGCAGACGGCGGCGACCGTGATCCCGGGGTCGTCCATGGCCTGCTCGAGCAGTGCGGGCAGTCCCGTGGTCAACGTGCGCCCCAGAAGCACCGGGATGAGCTCGTCCTGCTTACGGTCACCGGCACCCACCTCCTCCTCCGGGACCTCTCCGGGTTCGCCCACCCGGCCGGAGGCGCCGGGCACGAGAAGCATGTCCGCGCGTTCCAGATCCACGGCGCCCACAGCGCGCAACGTCAGTGCCCCGGTGCCGCTGGTCACCTCACGCGGGCCTTCGGCGGAGACCAACTCGACGGTCACCGCACCCCCCGACGCCGCACCGCCGGAGTGCAACACCTCGTACGGGGCAATGACATCGAGCGGATCGAAGCCGTCGAACAGCACGAACTGGATGTGCATGGTGGAGTCCTTCAAAGTCGATCTGCTTCGGACGCTCCGAATTCAACCGACTGCCGCTCTGTTCCCCCAGTGGCATTGGTGCCGTATCCCGACGGGTTATTGCCACGACCTGCCCGTGGGGCGCAGCCGCTTCAGGCGAAGTCCGCCTCGGTGATCCCGCCGACATGTCCGGACGAGCACACAGGTGCTCGCCTCGATGCGCTCCGTGGCTACGGGGACGACGGGTTCGCGTTCTCGTCGGCTTCGGCGAACAACGCGCGGCCTCTTCCCCGTGATCGCAGGGCAGCCCGGTCTGTCACCCTCTGCGTGACAGGCCGGGCCGCCTGCTTCTAGTGCGTCGAGCGGGAAGCCGTAACACGCGGAACAACCGTCGATCGCGGTGCGGCGTGCCGGGCCGGTCCTTCTGCACCCGCGCCCTTGACGCGCCGCACCCACACGGTCGTCAGGGCCAGCAAGCCCGTGAAGACGACAAGGAGAAGCACCGACGTCCACATCGGTCGGCTTCCGGGAGAGTCCCATGCCGCCCAGGCGGTCGAGACGGTCCAGAGAGCGACGCCCGCTCCGTAGAAGCCCCGGACATGGCTCAGTTGCCTCAGCGTCCGCTTCCGCTGCGGCCGGGCCTCCCCATCGGATGGGGTGCCCCGACCCTCGAAGTCCCGCCGTACGGCCGCGCCTTCGTCGTCGATCAGGCTCGCCTCCTCAGGGATCTCCAGCTCCACTCCGCAGTGTCGGCACAGCTTCCCGTCCGCGGCGGGCGCGCCGCACGCCTTGCAGAACCGGCTGTGCTCAGGGCCTTCCGTATGCTCCGTCATGACCTCTCCGGGGGCGGGTGAACACTGACTTCAGGCGAGTGCCCCGACCCGTGACGAAGATTCATCCATCCGTTCCGCGACGCCGACCGCGCCGGATTCACCCTCGTCGCCCACCAGACACACCCTCACGTCTCAGGGCGAGACCGAACCCGTGGAAGCCCGCACGTCAGCGAGCGCCTGGCGCGCGATCGGGCCGAACTCGGCATCGTCCGTCGCCTCGATCCAGCGTTCATAGGCGATAGCGGAAGCGAGCGAGCCGAGTTCCGCGGCCACGCGGGCGGTCAGGTCGGGGACACCTCGCCGTTTGAGCGCGTCGGCCATGGAGGCGACCAGGGCGAGGTTCTTCAGGGCCTCGCGTTCCCGCAGTTCGGGGTTGGCGGCGATCACCGCCTGCCTGCGGGCGGTGAAGGCGCGGCGCGCGGCCGTGAACACCTCCGCACCGGCCGCGTCCAGTGCGTGCGCGACCGCCTCGAACGGGTCGGCGGTCGCCGGTGCCGAGTCGATGGCCTCGGTGAGGAGTCCGCTCACGGTTCCGCCGCCGAAGAGAACTTCCCTCTTGTCCTGGAAGTGCCGGAAGAAGGTGCTCTTCCCCAGCCCGGCGCGCTGCGCGATGTCGAGCACGCTCGTGTTTTCGTAGCCGCGCTCGGCGAACAGGTCCAGGGCGGCGTGCGCCAGCCGTTCGGGGGCGTTGGGTTCCCAGCGAGCCATGAGCACAGCCTATGGGACTCGGTCTCATCACCCACGGGACTTGGTCCCATCGTGGGTATACAGTGATGGGACCAAGTCCCGTCACTCGTTCCCTCATCCGTCCCGTCATCCGTCCCGTCAGGAGTCGTCCCATGAGTCGAGCCGTCATCTACGAAACGTTCGGAGGCCCCGAGGTGCTGGAGCTGCGTGAGGTCCCCGAGCCTCATGCCGGTCCGGGCGAGGTCCGTGTGCGGGTGACAGCCGCCGGGCTCAACCCGATGGACTGGGCCATCGCCGCGCGACCGGAGGTGGCGGCACGGTTCGGCATCACCGCGCCCTCCGGCTTCGGGTCCGACTTCGCCGGCGTGATCGACGAAGTCGGCGACGGAGTCACGGACTTCGCCGTGGGCGACCGCGTCCACGGTGGCGCCCTGGGCCGAGCGGTGGCCGACTTCGTCGTGGTCAGGCCACCCGCCGATCCCCTGTGGCACACCCCGCCGGAGATCGGTGACGAGGTGGCGAGCGTGCTCCCGGTGGCCGGCCTCACCGCGGTCGCCGCCCTGGCGGCAATCCGCCCGGAGCCCGGCGACACCGTCCTGATCGGCGGAGCCGCAGGCGGCGTGGGTGTGTTCGCCCTCCAGCTCGCCCAGCTCGCTGGCGCCACCGTGATCGGCACCGCCGCACCGGAAACCTTCGCGTTCCTGAGGCAGTTGGGCGCCGAACCGGTGGCCTACGGCGTGGGGCTGGCGGACCGGGTCCGGGCACTGTCGCCCGGCGGGGTCACGGCCGCGACCGACCTGTTCGGCACCGAGACGGCCGAGGCCGCACTGGCACTCGGTGTCGCGCCCGAGCGGATCTCCACGGTCGCCGCGGGACCCGACGCACTCGACGGCGTCCACGCCACCGGCGCGGTCGACGCGGGGCCGGACGCCATGGAGCGGATCACCGCCGCGATCCTCGCCGACGGGCTGACCGTCCCCATCGCCGCGGCCTTCCCGGTCGAGAAGATCCGCGACGCCGTGACCCTCCAGGCCGGACGCCACGTCCACGGGAAAATCGTCGTCACGCTGTGACCACGGAGGACGGCTGGCGTCGGCCCCCTGCTCCCCGCCAGTTCCCTCCGAGGGGGCCGCGCCGAAGCAGGTCCCGATGTCCGCGCCGCCCACCCGTCGTCGTATCGTCGTAGAACTACGACGCAGCCGCCCGCCCGCCCACCACGACCCGGCCCCATTTCCCCGCGCTACCGACAGCCGGTGAGCGAAGCTGCCCTCAGGAGCGAGACATCGCTTCCTGGGTACCGGTCCCGTATGGGCGACATTCTTGTGGGCACCTGCTCGTGGACCGACCCGGCACTTGTGCGCAGCGGCTGGTATCCCAAGGGACAGCGGGATGCGGAAGGGCGGCTGCGCTACTACGCCGGACGGTTTCCAGTCGTCGAGGTCGACTCGTCGTACTACGCCCTGCCGCAGGAGCGCTTCAGCCGGATGTGGGCAGAACGCACCCCGGACGGGTTCGTCTTCGACGTCAAGGCGTTCTCGTTGCTGACCGGGCATCCCGCCCGCCATGGCGTCCTACCGGATGGCATGGCGGCCGACGCGCAGGACAGCGGCGTACTCGACGAGCTGTGGGCGCGGTTCGCCGAGGGGATCGGCCCGCTGCGGAGAGCAGGGCGACTTGGCAGCGTGCTGTTCCAGTTCCCACCGTGGTTGCGGCCGGGATCCCGGGGCGAGCGGATCCTGTCGCAGACCGCACGGCGCACCGCGGGCTGGCCGGTCGCCGTGGAGTTCCGGCATCCCGACTGGTGGCGGCCGGAGCAGGCCGAGCTGACCAGCGCGCTGCTCGCGGACCACGGCATGGCCGCCGTCGCCGTCGACATGGTCCAGGGGCTGCCTTCTTCCATGCCACCCGTCACACCTGTCACCACATCCCGCCTGGCCGTCGTACGGTTCCACGGGCGCAGCACGGCGTGGGGACGAGGGAGCAAAGAAGACCGCTTCCGCTACACGTACTCCGATGGTGAACTCGCCGAGTGGCTGCCTCGGTTGCGTGCGCTCGCCGAGCGGGCCGAGCGAGTCCACGTGCTGTTCAACAACTGCTGCGGTGACGCCTCGGTGCGGGCCGCGGAGCAGCTGGCGCACCTGATCCGGCAGGAAGTCAGCTCGTGTCCGGCCTCCAGCCGGTCACCGTGGCCACCACATCCGCAGTGAAACCGGAGCCCATGTCGCCCGCCAGGTCCCCGTCCCCTGGAGTGCCCGGCCGGGCGGAGCAGGGGGCCGTCCGTCCATAGCCTGCCGGGCGCGCACACCGGACTGGTGTGCCCCGGCGCACAGCTACCGTCGTCGTCACACGAGGTGGGCGAAGACCACCAGGTTCTCGGTGTAGTCCTTGGCAGAGCGGTCGTAGTTGCCCGCGCAGGTGATCAGGCGGACCTGGGCGTCGGGGGTGTCCGCGTACACGCGCTCGTCGGGGAAGTCGTCCTTCTCGAAGGTGTCCGAGCTGTCCACAGCGAACGTCGCCGTACGGCCGTCGGACCGCTTGACGCTGAACTTGTCCCCCTTCTTCAGGTCGCTCAGACCGGCGAACACGGCGGCCGAGGTCTTGGTGTCGACGTGCCCGGCGATGATCGCCGCACCTCGCTCGCCGGGCGAGACACCTTTGGCGTACCAGCCGACCATGTTCACGTCGTCCGCCGGCGGTGGTTCGAGCCGGCCCGAGTCGTCGGTGGCGAGTTCGGTGAACGGCGCGTCGACCTCGATCTTCGGAATGAGCAGCCGCGTGGGCTCGGCCCGAGGCAGGTACTTGCCGGACCGGTGGGGCGCCTTGGACGCGCCGGGGGCCGCCGCCGCGTGGGACGTACCGGTGGGGCCGGACGGATCGTCCTGACCGTGGAACACGCTCATGGCCATGACGATCGCGATGCCCGCGCACCACACGATCCAGGCCAGGCGCCGCCGGGGATTGCGGGTCTCGGCGGGAAAGGGCGAACGAACTGCCATCGGGCACCACCTCATCGGGTCGGGCAGCGAAGCAAACCAGCGGCGGTCAGGCTCCCCCGGACGTACGGCGAGCGTGGTGACCGCGGGAGAAGCGGCGGGGCGGAGTCGGGGAAGCGCTGAGTCTCGGAGTCGAGAACGCGCTGTGTCGGGCGCGCCCATACCGGCTCTGGTCCATGCGGGCTTTGGGCCATGCGGGCTTTGGGCCATGCGGGCTTTGGGTTATGCGCCGACAGCAAGGGGGCCGGTGGAAAGCCGGCCGAGCCGCCACGGAGAACGGGGTGGCGGCTCAGGCCACTATGTCGTCAGGCATGGTCAGGCCACACCGCCCTCGTTGTTCCTGCGACGCATCACGTAGGCACCCGCGGCCACGAGACCGAGGACCGCGACACCGCCGGCCGTGACACCGGGCGTGGCGAGCGCGCCGCCACCGGTGTGCATGCCGCCGTGCGGCTTCTCCTCCTCGTCCCTACCGTGGTCGTCCCACGATCCTCCGTCCTGCTCGGAGTTCCAGGAGCCCTTTTCCTCGTCCGAGCCCGAGGAGTTCTTGTCCTTGTAGGTCTCCGGGTCGAACTTCTTGTCGCCCTTGAACGAGTCGTCCGTCTTGACGGCTGTCAGCGCGCCGCCACCGGTGTGCATACCGCCATTCGGCTTCTCGTGCGACGAGCCCCTGTCGTGGTCGCTGTCTTTGTCGTGCTCCCTGCTGTACGAAGAGGAGGAGTCCTCGTGCTCCATCGTCGAGGAGGACGAGGAGTCGTGGTCCCCGTCGCCGAGCGTGGCGGCGTAGGCACCAGGGGCTGCGATCGCGAGAGCGGCGGTGGCCGTCGCGGCAGCAAGGAGCATGCGGGCAGATCGCATCGTCGGAGTCCTTCCGTCAGGACCGGCAGCTGACCTCTTGTCAGCACAGGTGAAACCGGTACGACGTGATCTACCGTCACTTCGATCTGGCTTGCCCACCACTCGGAACGCACGCTCGGCCTACTCCCCCGGCCGCCTCCATCGGTCGAGCCGTTCGCCCACCCGAGGACGGCCACACCTCTTTGACCTGCGATTCGATGCGAACCCCCGGCGTGTCACCGAGCCCGCAGGCCTCGCTGTGCTTGACCCGATCGGAGGCCACACGTCTGCTCAGCGCGCCCCCGCCATGTGCGTGAAAGGCCGCGGACCCAACCCGCCTCACCTCGACCCGCAGGTCTCCCGGTGTGATCGCCTTCCGTTGCGTGGCGCAGCCGAGCAGGTCACGGAATGCGCGGATGCCCACCCGGGACGTGCGTCCAACCGACGGTACGTCCTCCCCGGACAAGGCGAACGGTCGCGTAAATCGCCCTGAAGAACGGGCAGTTCGACCGAAGGACACCTGCGCAGCTCCAGGAACCTGGACGGGCAGGATGGCGGGTAGGCGCGGCTGAGCCGGGCAGGAGCGGCGTGGGCACGATGGCCTCGCGTCTCTCCGGCAACACGGCCGGGGTCGGCGGCTGCTCGGCCGTCCCGCGCGCATTCGGTGCGGTTCACTCCCGCTGCCGGGAGGCGTCGGCTCTCCGCACCGGCCTCGTGTCCCGGTCACGTGTGTTTCGTTGACTGACCATGCTCTTCGCTACGCGCGCAGCCGTCGCTGCTTTCGCCTTGACGTGCCTCCCCGTGCTGGCGCCCGCGTCGGCTCAGGCGGACACTGCGCGTTCCCTGTACGTCAAGGTCTACGAGGGGAACGTGCCCGCCAAGGACCTCTTCAACAGCGACCCCTACGTTTCTGTGACGGTCTGCGAAGAGAAGGCCCAGACCCCCGTCGACGACGACACCACCAGGCCGCGGTGGCACTGGTCCTACACGTTCAAAAACGTGACCCCCGCCTGTCGGATCAAGTTCCACGTCTACGACTCCGACTCCCCGGTCCACGATGACGACCTCGGCCAGATCCAGATGACGGTGGGCCAGTTCCTCTACAACAACGAAGACAAGCGCCAGACGCTCCGCGCCGGCGACAGCTACATCGAGGTCAAGGCCCGCTGGGAGACCTCGTAGCGGTAGCCGCCAGCCGCATCGTTCGGTTCATCTCCGGCGGCACCTACGGCAGTAGACGGACTGCCATGGCGGGTTCGGCTTCCAGCTCGGGCACTGCCGCGTGCGGCGGCTTCGGAGGCAGGTGCGGCGCCGCCGGCTCTCCTTCACCAACTGTCGGACCTGTTGCAGTCGCTCGGGCGGGAGCTGACGGCCGGTCGGATCCATCATTCGGTCTTGCGCCTTCGAAGAGATCGCCCCTCGACGCGAGCCGACTCCCGAACGGATCCGAGGCCTGCCTGCCGGTCACGTCCCGGCGGCTTCGTCCGCCGTCCCGCAGGGCGGAACCCACCGTCCTGCTCCTGGCCGTCACTTCCGTGGGCCGATCCACGGACCTGTCCGCGCTCGGGCCGCGCTGCCGAAGCTGCTGGCTGCCGGGCCCGACGGGCGGGGGGCCTTGTCCCTGGACGGCGTCGATGCGTCACGCGCTGGTCGGGGGCCCCGGCACGCGCTGGTTGTAGCGGCGCGCCGCCCGGTCGTTGAGGCCGCTGCCCAGCCTGCGTACCTTTTCCGTCCACGAAGGGGCGGCGCGATCGATGCTGTGGCCTTGATCGATGCCGTCTTCCCCTGACCCACCTACGTCTCCGTCCCGGGACGGGGACCGGGGAAGGAGCCGGGCGGCGAGTCCGCTGAGCTTGGTGACCGTGACCGGCGCTACGCCGTGTGCCACCGATGCGACCCGTGCCGCAGGGGTGAGCACCAGGCGGGTCCGGCGCTTCTCCAGTGCTCGGACGATGCGCTCTGCCGCGCGTTCGGCGTCCATGGAGATCACCGGTGCCCCCGACAGCGCGGAAAACCAGGCGAACTCTTCGGACGAGCGGCCACCGAACTCGGCCTGGAGATGAGAGCCGGTGCGCATCAGCCCGGGATGGACTGTCGTCACACTGAGGCCCTGCCCGGCCGTCTCGGCCCGCAGCCCCTCCCCCAGCGCTCCGACGGCGGCCTTCGCGCACGAATAGGGAAGCAGGTGCGGAACAGCGAGCAGTCCGCCCACGGAACCGATGAGGCACAGACGCCCCCCGGCATCACTCATGCGCAGATGCGGAAGAGCCGCCATCGCCGTGTTCACCGCGCCTCCGAAGATGGCGGCCATGGCGTCGTCGAACGCCTCGCTGTCCAGCGACGCCACCGGAGCCACCTGAATGACCCCCGCATTGGCGACGACGATGTCTAGCCCGCCGTATCGCCTCTCCGCCTGCCGGACCACCGACTCCACCGCATCCCGGTCACGGACGTCGCACACCGCGATGGAGACACTGACCCCGGTCCTGTCCTCGACCCATGCGGCGCCACGCCGCAGTTCGTCCTCGTCGCGGGCCGCCATGGTGACCCGGCAGCCGCGCTGCGCCAGACGCGCGGACAACAGGAGCCCCAGCCCCCGGGACCCGCCCGTGACCAGCGCAGACAGACCGTCCAGGTTGGATCGGCGTGACGTCTCGGCTGCCATGTCTTCTCACCTCACTCGTCGAAGAAGCCTCGAGTACCCGCACCGGGTGCGCGTACACGAGGCGACCGGGCGCCGCTCCCAGCCGTCAGTAGGGCCGAACCGCTACCCCGGGACCGTTGGCAGGACATGCCGAGACACACCCGGCCGGCCGATGCCGACGAGGGCGCCGGAGAGACCGCCGCCGTGGGCCTGAGTCAGAGCTGCGGTGCCTCGGTGAGTTGACGCGCGTGCGATCGCGTTTCGTCGTTCATCGGGAAGAAGCACTCGATGCGCAACTCCTGCAGCGTCACGTCCTGCGGTGTCCCGAGCGTCGTCACGGTGGAGAAGTAGTCGAACCGCCGGCCACCGTGCGCGTACTGGATCGGCACGATCGGCAGCACCGGCGTGGCCGCGTCGAGCGACCGCAGCGAGGCCGGCACACCTGGGTAGCCCAGTACCTCGTCGAGGATCCGTTGGGCGCGCTCGTCGGTGACACCCCCGATCGCCTCCCGGCGCACGCGCTGCACCAGCGCCTCCGCGACGTCCGGCCAGTTCGTCACGTGCCGGCGGACGCCGTCGGGGTGGAACATCCGGCGCAGCACGTTCGCCGGTCCAGGAGCTGTCTTCGCCTGTCCGTCCTGGAGGAAAGCGAAGAAGCGGCGAGCGGCGGCGTTCGTGTGCCGGATGTCCCAGCTCGGGTCCATCACCAGGGCCGGGAAGGGCTCCTGCTGCGTCAGGATGGTGTCGAGCGCGTCGCGGACGGCGGCGAGCGACGGCGCGTCCAGTTCGGACTCCGGGTATTCGGGCGCGAACCCGGCCTTGAGCAGCAGGGTGTTGCGTTCGCGCAGGGGTACGTCGAGCACCTCGGCGAGCTTCAGGACCATGGCCCGGCTGGGGTTCGCGCGGCCGGTCTCGAGGAAACACAGATGGCGGATCGACACCGCGGCCTCGGCGGCCAGAGCCAGCTGGCTCAACCGCCGGACGCTCCTCCAGTGTTTCAACAGCGGACCGACCTCAGACACCGCTCGAGTATCCCGCAGTCCAAGCGTGGGGCTGCACCGCCGCTTCCAGCGGTGGCCGGGCGACGTTCGCGGTGTAGTTCGTCATCGTGGAGATCGCCACCCCGGTTATCACTTCGAACAGTTGCTCCTCTGTGAAGCCGGCCGCCGTGAACGCGGCCACGTCCGTCTCATCGAGCCGGCCCCGCTTGTCGATGAACGCGCGGGTGAGGGCCGACAGCGCCGCCATCCGCGGGTCGGTGGGAAGCTCGCCGCGGCGCAGGGCCTCGACCACGGCCGGTTCGACCCCGTCCGCGAGCGCCTCCAGCGTGTGGAACGCGACCGCCCATTCGCTGCCGTTGGCGACCGCGTTGGACAGCAGCAGGACCTGCCGTTCGTCCGGGCCGAACGTTCCGCCACCCCGGAAGTGCCCGAAGGCGGAGAAGAAGGTGTTCAGCAGCGCCGGCGAGTTCGCCATGAGCCCGGCCGCGGCCGGAACGAACCCGAATGCCCCCGGCAGGACCGTCAGCGGCTCCTTCGCGGCTTCGGACGCGGTGTCGGCGGTGTGGATCTGGTAGTTGGTCATGACTCGGAGTCTGTGGCAGCCGCGACGTCGAACCAATTCCCTCAGAGGTAAATGCGCGTGGTACCGCTCGCGCGTGGTCACCGCGGCAGTTCGACGGGCCGGCAGCTGAGCCCGCACTTCTCTCCGCGTCGAGCGGGCCCATCCAGCTGCCTGAGCGCAGGACGAGCCGGTCCGCGCACTACTCGCCGCTACGGCCACCGGATGAGGGAACCGTCGCCGGCCGACCTTGGTCCCCATCCATGCCGAAGCCCGATCCGGTGTCGTCCCGGAGGCGTGAGGCCAGGCGGTGCATGCCGCGGCGTGCGTGGCTCTTGACGGTGCCCAGGGGCCAACCGGTGAGTTCGGCGATCTGGGTCTGGGTGAGGTCGTCGTAGAAGGCCAGGTTGAGCACCTGACGTTGGGGCTGCGGAAGGCGTGACAACTCGTCGGCCAGCAGGACGCGGTCGAGCGCGGCCTCCGGTTGCACGGCCTCGTCGGCCGCCGACAGCAGCAGCTGGGCGGCCGCCGCGTCGACGAGCTCGGTACGGCGGGTGCGGGCGGCGAGTGCGTCAGCGATCTTCCGGCGGGTGATACCCAGGAGCCATCCGGGAAGCGTGCCGCGTTCGGGCACGAATCCGGCTCGTCCGCGCCAGGCGGCGAAGAACACCAGTTGGGTGATGTCCTCGGCCTCCCGCGCATCGCCCGTCGAGCGTCTGGCGTGGGCGTACACGAGAGGACCCCAACGCCGGTGCAGGGCATCGAGGCAGTCCTCGTCGCCGTTCAGGAACCCGTGCACGAGGGCACCGTCGTCGATCTCCGCGTCGATGTGCACTGCGGTCGTCATGGCTTGCTCCTCGCTGGACCCGCCAGCCGCCGGGAGCGACTGTGTCTCCTCTACGGTTCGCAATCGATGCAAGATGGACAACTCGCATCGTCTTTGCATCGAAATGGCCGAAGCCGCGAAGCAGCCGACGGAGGGCATGGTTGCCGGGCGGCCGGAGCCATGATCGGTATCCCGAGAAACGCCGGTGCGGGCGCGGAGTCGGGCGGAACGCGCCTGGTCACGCGTCTGTACGCTCGGGCGTCCGCACGTCCGTCTACGACGGCGCTCCCCGCGCGTGTCCAGTGGTTCCGGGCGTGGGCCCATGCCCGCACAGCGGCATCGATCCGCGAGCCGGTCCGCCCGGGTACCGGCGACGCGACCCGCTCCTCAGTGGCCGCGCAGTGCGATGTATTCGTCTGCCAGCTCGTCCGCCATGCGCGCCACGGAGAATCGTTCGGCGACCAGTTTCCTGCCCGCGGCGGCGTAGCGGCGTCGGTCGTCGACGGATGTGGTCGCGACGCGCCGCAGGCCTCGCATCAGTCCCGCCTGGTCAGAGGTGTCGATCAGGAGTCCGTTGACCCGATCACGGAGGTAGTGCGTGACGCCGCCGCGCCGGGGCCCGGCCACGGGAAGGCCTGCGTCCATCGCCTCCAGTACGGCGAGACCGAACTCCTCCTTCGCGCTGGGGCACACGTACCAGGAGCACGCGTCCGCCGTCCGCCGGGCGAGAGCACGCTGGAGACGGCGCACCTCGGTGTTCGGCAGAGCGGGCAGCAGCGCCAGACGGCTGCTTGCCTGAGCGTTCCCGGCCAGCAGCGTGTCGATGCGGTGGCGGATCTCGGCCTCGGCGGCCGTGCCCGCGCCGGGGCTGCCGCCGACCAGGATCAGGGTGCTGCTGAGGTGACCGCCTGTCGCCAGCCAGGCCCGGACCAGGAGGTCCTGCTGTTTCACCGGGTGGAGGCGGCCGACGCACAGCAGCAGGGGCAGGCCGCGGTCTCTCGGGTCCAGGGAGTCGGGGCGCGCTCCGTCCCGGTAGAGCATGGCGAGCGCCTGGTGCATGCGGTCGTCCTCGTCGGGCGCGGGCCGGTATGCGGCTATGCCTTCGGGCGGTGCGCTCGGTCCCGCTCCCGCGTTGAGCCGGGCCAGGCCGGGGAAATGGCGGACGAGTTCCTCCGTACCGCCACGACCGGGGATGCCGACGACCGTGCCGGCACGGGCCACGAGGCGATCGGCCACGAACACGCGGTGCAGTTCGTTCCGGAGCTCCTCCCCCGCCGTCGGGTCGGCCGGGTCGCGCGCGGCGTGACGCGCGGCAAGATCGCGATGCGGGTCGGGTGTGGCCGTGAAGACCAGCGCGGCGCCCAGTCGCTCGGCGGCCTCCGCGAGCGCCAGGCTGCCGTCGTCGGCGTATCTGACATGCAGGACGTCCAGGGGCCGCCCCATCCCACCGAGCAGGCGGGTTGCCCACCAGGTCAGCGCGGCGCGGTGGTGGTGCATGTCCGGCTGGGCCAGGGGCGTGGGCGCGTCCACGGGCAGCCGCAACACCCAGTGGCCCGGAGCGCGTTGGCGCACGAGCCCGGGGTCCGCCAAGTCCTCGAGCCCGACCGTGACGACCGTGATCACGCCGCCGATCCCGTCGGTCTCGGCGAGCCGGTCGCCGAGGTCTCCGAGCAGCACCGCCAGTCCCCCGCTCATGCCCTGCCCCGGAGAGTCCAGTCGGCCCAGCAGCATGGTCTGGGCGACCACCAAGCCCGACGGGCCGTCCTGGTCCGGGCCGAGCACGGGCACCGGCGGCGTCAGCAGAAGCCGCTCATAGGCGTCCGCGGCCCGGCTCGGATCGGGCAGGTGGGCCGGGCCTCCCGGGATCTGGTGCAGGTACCGCCAGGCGGAATGGCGCACCGCTCGATGGGCGCTGCGCTGCCCGAGCGCGGCGCCCTCGGCCGGAGTGAGAGGGTGCAGTGCGGCGGCCACCGCGAGGTCCAGCAGGCAGCCCACGTCCGGCGCGTCGACCGGGTCGGTGAGTCGCGTGCGCAGCGCCTTCTCCGCCTGCCTGCGGCCATGTCGGCGGACCGTTTCCGGCCACAGCTCGGTGAGCGCGGCGCTGAGCCTCGGGCCGCCGTCACGGTGGGCGAGCAGTGCCTCCGGGGTCGGCGGCGTGCCGAGCCGGGCCGCGCGTCGCAGCGCCGCCACGGCCCGGTCGTCACGGGTCGCGCCGTGACCGTTCCCGGGCGGCACGGCCCATGGCCCTCTTCCGTATTCGGCGTCCAACAGCCGCGCCAGCTCGTCCGGGACGGGAAGGGGGCTCCGCCCTCCGGGGGAGGACGCGCGCCCGGTCCGTCCGGAGCCGTCGAAGAACGCGGCGCGGGCGGCCACCAAGGCGTCCTGGTCCCCGTGCCCCGCGTGTGCCGGACGTCCGGGGTCCTGGGGCACCGAGGCGGGTGCGAAGGCGGTGCCGGCCATGGGCTCTCCTGTCTCGGGGACGGCTCTGACCCATGTGGTTCCAGGAGTGTCGGCCCTACGGATGCGCCTCCCCCGGTGATCATCGACACGGGGGCGACCTGGCCGAACGTCGCCTACGATGCGCTCGCCTCGCCCTGACCGGTCGAGGTCGGAAGACGTCTGGCCGAAGGATGCCCATGCCGCGTGTCGTAGTCGTCAGCCCCCCGTTCATGTCCCACGCCCGGCCTTTGTCGGTCCTGGCCGGCGCGCTGGGCCTGCAGGGGACGGACGTCCATTTCGCCTGTGCGCCGGCGTTCGAGGACCTGGCCCGGCAGGCGGGGGTGGGCTTCGTGCCGCTGTCCGTGACACGCAACGCCAACACCGGCGTGGCCGAGGCGACGCAGCAGGACGCTCAAGAGGCGGCCCGGCTACGGGAGTTCCTCGACGCCACCAGGGAGGGTGCCGTGTCCGCGCTCCTGGCCCAGGCACGTCACCGGCGCGCGGACATGCTCGCCGACCCGGACGGCGTGTTCGACGCGCTGCGCTCGATCGACCGGGAGCTGCGTCCCGACTGGTACGTGGTGGACCAGCTCAGCTACCCGGTCACCCTGGCGCTGCACTGCCTCGGTCTGCCGTACGCGAGTTTCTGCCCGGGCCACCCCAGCTACGTGCTCGCGGACCCCGACGCCTTGTTCGGCGTGCCCTACGACTGGCCCGACGTGCTGCGACCCGCCCCAGGGCGTCTACGGGAGTTGCGTACCGCCGCGCGGCAGAACGACGAGGCCTTCACCGCCCTCTTCGGAGCTTTCGCCCGGCGGCGCGCGCCTTCCCGGCCTGCCCCCGGCAGAGCCTTCGCGCTCAGCTCGCCGCATGCGGTCGTCTACGCCTACCCGCCCTTCCCGTGGCTGCCGAAGCCTCCGCAAGGGCCGGTGCGCCTGTTCAGCGGGCACATGGCCGCCGACCCGGATCCCCTCGACGCGGAATGGGAAGCACGTCTCCGGCGCCTGCGGGGAAACGGCGGGCGGCTCGTCCTCGTCGCGCTCGGCACGTTCCTGTCCGCGCGTGACGATGTCCTGCGCACCATCGTCACCGGACTGCTGGACGGAACGCGGGACGTGTCCGTCGTGGTGGCGGCCGGCGAGCGGACCGCGGCACTGGCCGATCTCGCGGGTGACCGGGTCGAGGTGGCGCGCTCGGTACCGCAACGTGCGCTGCTCGACCACGTGGACGCCATGGTGCATCACGGCGGCGGCAATTCCTTCACCGAGTGCCTGCGGGCGGGCGTACCCGCGGTGGTACTGCCGTTCTCCAGCGACCAGTTCTCCGTGGCGCGGGACGCGGAGCGCTCGGGCGCCGGTGTGGTGCTCGACCCGAATGCCCTGTCTCCGGACGAGGTTCCGGCAGCTCTGGAAACGGTGTGGGCCACCCTGGAGCCACGCGTCTCCGCTCTGGCCGAGTCGGTGGGACAGCACGGTCCCCGATGGGCGGCGGGTGAACTGCTGGCGGCCATGGGCGCTCGGGCCTCGCGGACCTGATCCCTCGGTCGCCGCGCGGCCGCAGGCTCCGTGGCAGGTCAGGTCGGCGCCGGGCCGGAGCCGAGAAGGGGCACAGGTGGCCCGAACCGCACCGGGACGCCAGGCGCGTACAGAACGCTGACGGGCTCCCCCCGCGGTTTCGACAGACCCGCGGCCGGGATCAGGCCGTCCTCCCATCCCAGCAGGGCGCACTCGCGGAAGGTCCACGCGGGGTGGGCGTTGGGCAGGTAGTAGGTACGGCCGAGGAACCGCTCGTGCAGTCCCCACCGCCTGGTGAGGAACTCCTCCAACGGCCCGGCCACCACGGGTCTGTCCCCCACATCGATCCACACCCGAGCCCCCGTGCTGCCGCCACCGTGCCGCGACGTGCTGTAGAGCAGCCGGCTGTCGAACCATCTGCCGCTGATACGGGACCATCGATAGGGCAGGCCGAAAGCCCATCGCGCCGTCAGCACCGGCAACAGGCGGTCACAGTCGAGGGAACGGAACACGACACCGCGCCGACCCGCCGCGTCACGGCTGTACAGGCGGACGTTGACCTCGCCGAAGCTCCCCAGATACGGCAGCGCCCTCGTCCGCCCGAACGCGAGGTCGTCCATGCGGAAGAAGACCAGGCCGACGTACGCCCGTCCCTGGTGAAGGTCCGGCACGGTGCCGGCGGGCAGCAGCCGGGCCACCTCGAACGGATCGGCGGCCCAGTGCAGGAACACCAGGTCCCGCCAGCTCTGCCGGAAGAGCACGCGCCGCACCGGACGGGGAGTCAACGGTGTCAGCGCTTCCACGGGCCGGGGCCGGTGGACCGAAGGGCCGGGACCGGGGCGATCTCTCACCATGGCCGCCCTACCGCACCATCTCGAGCGCCGGACCGCCGCCGGGGCGAATCATTACGACAGCACACGCGGCGAAACCCGTGCCCAGGTGGGGCAAGTTGATCTCCGGCACCGCCACGCCCCTGCCCGTTCGCAGGCGGTGGACCGCCGTGAGCCGGCTGGGCAGGGCCGCTTCGGCGGCAGCGCAGTCGGCCATCCGCGCGGGTGCCGTCTCGGCCGCGATGCCGGTCACGGTCACGGAGACGGCGTGGTCACGGTCGGCGCATGCCGTGTGGGTGCCCAGGGTGTGCAGCCGGACGGCGAGTACTCGACCGATCTCGCCGGTACTGCCGGGGAGGGGGATGCGTCCGCCTCGTAGATCCATGCTCGCCTCCCGAATCCACCGCCGGTCTGGTGCCACGTGTCTGGTTCGCCGGTCGGCCGTCCGTCGGATGCAGCGCGTGGGACGCGAGGGCTCAGGTCAGCGCGGCGTCCGGAAGACCTGGCACGGAGAGCCGACGACCGGTGCGGCTCGGGATGACGGATTCCGAACGATCGTGCACTGATGCATCCGACGACCGCGGCAGCACAGAACAGAAAGGAAGACGCCAGGACCAGCGTGTGTTCCGGCGGCCGGATGTCGAAAGCGGAGGCAGTTGTGATCGAAGTCGAGCGTGTCATGACACTGGACCATCCGTTGCGCGACGTGGTGGGCTTCCTCGCGGACTTCTCGAACGCCGAGCTGTGGGATCCGGGAACCATCACCTGCGAGCGGATCGGCACCGGCGGTCCGGAGGTGGGAGCCGAGTGGCACAACGTCTCCCAGTTCTGGGGCCGTCGTACCGAACTGCGCTACCAACTGGACCGCTTCGACGCCGATCACCTGACCTTCGTAGGACGCAACAAGACCGCCACCTCGACCGACGACATGCGATTCGAGGAGCGCGACGGCCGGACCCAGTTGACCTACCGGGCGCGTGTCGAGTTCAACGGCCTGGCCCGGCTGGCCACTCCACTCCTCAAGCGGGAGTTCGACCGGCTCGGGGACGAGGTGGTCGAGCGGCTGCCCCAGGCGGTTGACCGTGCCCTGAGCGTTCCGCCCTCGGGCGGAGCACATCCCCAGTGACCAGCGACATCGACGTGACCGACACGGACGCGGTGCTGCCGCTGGAGGCCGGGGTGAGTACGGGTTCCCTCGCGAGACGGGTGGGCGTGTCGCCCACCACGCTTCGTTCTTGGGACCGCCGCTACGGCCTCGGACCCGCGACCAGAGCGGAGGGACGCCACCGCAGATGGTCCTCCGACGATGTCGCCATGGTCCTGGAGATGTGCCGCCTGACGGCAGCCGGTATCCCGCCGGGCGAGGCGGCGAAGGTGGCCAAGGGCCACAAGGAAGGGCGTGACGCCGGGAACGGAGTCTCACCCTCCGCCACCGCCGGGCTCCCGGACCGTGTCCTCGCTCCGCCGGAGTCCGGCTCCACGTCCCCGTACGCCTCACGGTCCGGCAGCGGGCTGCCGCTGGGAAATGTGCGGCAGGAGTGCAAGGGGCTCGCCCGCGCGGCCGTACGGCTGGACGGAGCCGCCGTGCAGGAACAGCTCAACTCGGCGGTGCGCAGGCACGGGCTGGTCGTGACGTGGGAGGAGATCCTGGCTCCGGCGCTCCAGGCGGTGGGGCGCAAGTGGCAGTCCGCGGGCGAGCGCTATGTGGAGGTGGAGCATCTGCTGTCGTGGCACATCTCCGCGACCCTCCGTCACCTCTACGTGAGTTCGGTGGCCGCGCAGAAGGCGCCGCGCTCGGCGCCCGTGGTTCTGGCCTGCCTGCCCGGCGAGCAGCACACTCTGCCGCTGGAGGCACTCACGGCCGTTCTCGCGGAGCGGGGTGTCGCCACCCTGATGCTCGGTGGCGCCGTCCCGGCGGAGGCCCTGGTGGCCGCGGTGCAGCGGGTCGGTCCGAGTGCCGTGGTCCTGTGGTCGCAGTCCACGTCGACGGCGAGTGTCCCGTTGGCCCGCCTTGTGGCCGCCACCCGATGGGGCGTCCGCGGGGCGCGCACGCAGAGCCGGGTGCTGCTCACGGGACCCGGCTGGCGGCGGGCGCAACACTCCGGTCTGCTGCGGCCGCAGGGACTGCACGAAGCCCTGCTCATGCTCGATGGCGAACACCTCACGTCGTCGCCCACCCCCTGACAGGCCGCCCCCCTCAGGGCGCGGTCCTGTCCGCGGCACGACCCGGCCAGTTCGTCGACCTCATCCGGCGCTGCGAGGACGGCGAACCGGCCGGGTCGTCCACTCCGTCAGCTCTCGCGCTGCGTGTTCGCCGCCGGAAGCACCGGGCTCGCACTCGCGCCGCCCGTGGACAGCGCGGGCTTCTCTTCCTGGCCCCGGCGGCGGACCGCGAGGGATTCGCGGGCGGCCTCACGGGCGTGCCGACGGCGCCAGTACGGATTGTCGTGCGGCAGCTTGCTCGATACGCGCCCGTACATACCGAACGTCAGAATGATCAGCCCCATGACGAAGCTGAACAGGACGTTGGTCATCCCGAAGTCCAGGATGTTGGCCGGCCGGTCCAGGATGAAGATGTGGACGAAACCGCTCAGGAGAAACAGCGTTCCGACCACCATGTTGAGTGTCGAGGCGAAGTTCCCGCCGACAATGCCACCGGCGATGAGCGCGAGGCCCACGACGACGGAGATCACGCTCAGCAGGCCGTTGGTGGACATGCCCGCGATGTGGTGCCCGTGGGTGTTGAACGGGCTGAGCTCATCGGCGAATCCGAGGACGCCGAAGACAAGCAGGGTGAGTCCGCAGAGTGCGGCGCCGTACCGGTAGACCGTGGTCAGTTGGTGGTCCACAGGCAGCTCGTCGCTCAGTTTCATGGCGAATCCTTTCCGATGCGCGAACGCGTCGCGGGCTTCCGTGGAGCAGCCTCCGAGCCGACGACTCAAAGGGGTATTCGTGGCAAAACGGCCATACGGTTGCGTTGCTTCGGAATTTCGACCGGACGGCCTACCGGCAACGTGGCGATGCGGTTCGGAAGACGGCGAACCGGGCCCTCGACCCGCTCCCCCCAGCCGGACTCCGCGTCACGACCGCCGCAGACTCACCGTGCCCGTCGCCACGGTGCGGTCGGCGACGGTCATGGCGAAATGTGCACCCAAGTGATCCGAGACGACGGCGACGGTGGCTCCCCTGGCCGGTACCGCCGACCGGATGTCCACCCGCAGCCCCGCCACGGCACGAGACGTCATGCCGGAGGAGAGGAGGACGGCCTGCCGTCCGGCCTCCAGCACGGCCAGTACCGTCAGAAGACGCGGCCGGCCCGGCAGGAGGACGGGGTGCGCCGGGTCGCGCGGAACGACCACCAAGCGGCCCTGTGGTCCACGGGCGAGCAGCACATCCGCGTCCGCTACCGCGCCCACCGCAGCCGCACTGGGATGCAACAGGCCGAACCCCGGCGCCGCGACGAGAGGCTCGCCCTCGTCCGGGACGGGCCGCGCGCAGATCATCGTGCAGGTCGCGAACACCTGCCTCGCGTGCAGGTACTCGGCCGTGACGCGGAACGAGTCCAGTGCACCGGCCCGCGGCACGACGTCGCTCAGCGTCACCCGGACCCGCACATGGGTGGCACTGCCGCTCTCCGACGGCTGTAGGCCAGGATGCAGTCCCAGGCTCACGGATACCGCCTCGAACCGCTGATCCCCGGCGGTGCGGAGATGCCCGCGCTGGACGGCCGCGGCGATCTGCCGGGTGGACTCGACGACGATCAGGGGGTGATGTTCCACGACGTTGACGCGTTCGTTCAGCGGATGCATCCGCGGCCACTGACACTGCGCCTCGAAGGAGCGGTCTCCCTGGCGGCGCAGTGCGACGACCAGCATGGAGGCCACCGTCTCAAGGCCCAGGACCCGCCAGGTCAGCTCCCCCTCCACGCCCTCCGCGCCTGTCGCCCACCCGGCACCGGGCATTTCGGAGGACGCCTCTTCCAAGACAGGCGCCTCGCGCACCGCACCGTCAGGCATGGACCCTCCTCGCTCGGCCGGCAGGTCGTCTTCGACCGCACCGCACTGGGTCTTCGCACCGGGCCGCGCCGACGGATGCACGACTATGACGCATACGTACGGAATCATCCCGTTGGCGGCCTTTTCGGACGCAGGGCACTGCTGAACCCAGGTCGCCTCGTCGGCCTCACGTTCCTCCGCCCCGTCGCCCTTCGGCGTACCGCGCCGTCCGCTGGCGTCCGTACCCGTCGGGCAGATGCGCGTGATCCGCTCCACGCGGCGGGGAGGCAGTCGTCCTCCTCGCGACCGTCCTGTAGGACGAGCTCCCGTCGAGGAGAGGGCAACGACGTCACCCAGCTGATCCCACTCCGTTAGGCTGCGCTGCCCGCGCGGGGCGACCGTGCGTTCTGGCGAGCGATGCCGTGAACTCCGGCCATATCAGGCAACATTCGCCCTGGCGATGGCTACTCTGACGACGTGGCCGATGAGAAGGTCAGTGCGAGCGATTCGATCCGACGCCCTTCGTGGGACCACCCGGTGGTGGCCACCATTGCGCTGGAACTGGGCGGCCTCACGTGCTCCGGGTTGATCGCCCTGATGGGGTGGCCGTTCGGGTGGCTGCCCGACAGTGATTTCCTGCTGATCGAGACGGGCCTGATCGCGATCGGGCCTGCGGCCAAGTTGTACAGCAGGGCGGGCCCGCCGCGTCGGCTCGCTGTTGTTGCCGCTCTCCTCGCGCTGGCAGCGGTGAGACTGCTCGTGGCCGCAGCAGTGAACTGGGCCTTTCCCGCGCTCACTGATCCGGGCGTCGCTGTCCTCGTCGGCTACCTTGTTGCGTTGCCCGTCGGCGTGGCTGTGCTGGCTCGGTTCCTCACCAGGGCGAACGTTGTTTGATGCGGCATCGCGGGCCGGTTGGAGATGAGTTACCGCCGGGCGGTGACGCCCGGCAGGCCGCGCGGGCGGATGAACGCGACGATCCGCTCGCTGAACTGGGGCGTGGTCGCGGTGGGCGCACCTCTTGGCGGAGTACTCGCCGCCAGGTCTGTTATCGCCTCGCGCTGTGGACCGGGCTGTCGGGAGCAGTCGTCCAGGCACTAGGGTCCGTCTTCAAAGATCATTGAGTGGTGGATCATGGTCGGGTGATACGCCGCCATGAACTCACCGACCTGGAGTGGGAGTTACTTGCTCCTCTCATACCGCGTGCCGCGACGGGACGACCGCGCGTGCCAGACCGGCAGGTCATCAACGGGATGGTCTACAAGATCCGGACCGGGGTCTCCTGGCGTGACCTGCCGGAACGCTACGGGCCGTGGCAGACGGTCTACACCCGCTTTCGCCGCTACGCGTTGGACGGCGTGTTCACCCGGGCACTCCAGCAGATCCAGGCCGACGCGGACGCTGTCGGCGACATCGACTGGCTCGTCCAGATCGACTCCACCATCGTCCGCGCCCACCAACACTCGGCCGCCACCGGCCGAAAAGGGGATCAGCCGGCCGGACGAACCGGACGATCACGCCCTCGGCCGATCCCGAGGCGGACTGACCACCAAAATCCACCTCGCCTGCGACGGCCGCGGCAGGCCCCTGGCCGTCCTGCTGACACCCGGACAACGCCACGACAGCACCTGCGCGCGTCCCCTCCTGGAACGCATTCGCGTCCCGCGTATGGGACTGGGCCGACCCCGTTGCAGACCCGACCAGGTCGTCGCCGACAAGGCTTACAGCTCTCGTGGTTTCCGCGCCTACCTGCGCAAACGCGGAATTGCATGCACCATCCCGGAAAAGACCGACCAGAAGCGTCACCGCCACAATCGCGGCTACCGAGGAGGCCGGCCACCCGCTTTCGACCGCCAGCTCTACCGTCGGCGCAACGTCGTCGAGCGCTGCTTCAACCAGCTCAAGGGCTTCCGCGGCATCGCCACCAGATACGACAAGACCGCCACCTCCTACGAAGCAGCGGTCAATCTCGCGTCATTCCTACTCTGGGCAAGATCCGTTTGAAGACGGACCCTAGTGCCGGCGTTTTCTCCCACCCGGAGGGCTCGTACCGCCGACGAGCTCGATCTCTCGGCAGCCGACTTGGGTACCGGGCGGAAAGGGCAGTGCGGATGTCCCCGGGAGCCCCGACTGTTCGAGGCGTGTGCTGTCGTCCTGCTGCTGGTCGCGGTCGGCGCTCCGTCGCCGCGCGCCCCGGCCCGCGTCGCGGGGGCCGGGGCGCGCGAGAGGCAATGAGTCGGCCCGGGAGCGTCGGTCGAGTACCCGTGGCCCTCATGACCCGCATCGGCAACAGTGGAGCCACTCCCCCCGTGACGGCCCTGCTGTGCTGACGAACTGGAGTGTCCGGACTCAGCAGCTGGTGAGCCACTTGTGGGAGAGCACCTTCAGGCCGGGGCCGCCGCTGACGCCGGGGCCCTTCACGCCCTGTCCTATGCAGCCGAGATACCCCGAATAACCCGTGCCGGAATAGAGTCCGACCCCCGCGTACGAGGACGAAGTCCCGTTGTTCCAGACCGACTTGACGTTGCGGTCATCCGCCCATGAACACGTCACGGTACCGCTGGTCCAGTCATTGTCGGCGTTGCTCCAACTGCAGCGGTTCCCTGTGTAGTTGATCTGGTCCCAGACGCACAGGCTGCCGGAAGGGCAACTCGCGGCGGCTTCGGCCGAACCCGGTGCCAACAGGCCCAGAGCCGCCACCGTGGCGGCGACGACGCCCGCGCTCACAGTCCTGCGGACGGTGCGTGTAGTGACGTTCATTCGTGATCCCTTCCTGTAAGTGATCCTTCCGGCCAGGAAGACGTCTCCGGGCCGGCCCCCTCGGCGATGGGTGCACCGATAGTGGAAGGCCGACCTTGCCCCGACCTGGTGGAAACCTTGTCCGCCCCGCACCCTCAGGACGAAAGCCATGGATCCCTGTGCCCGCCCCTGAATCGACCTTGAAGTCGTCCAACGGGGCCCCGGCGTCGCAGGGTTGAAGGTTATCCCCCGCCGGTGGGTGGTCGAGCGGATCTTCGGCTGGCCGATGCGCCCGCCGTCTCGCGCGCGACTACGAAACCCACCCCAGAGGGCGTCCTGCCGTTGGCCATGTGCAGCAGCACCAGATCCCAGGAGTCGAAGTCCTCGCGCAGTCGGCCCGTCGCCGCGCAGGGCGGCCCACACGTCCGGCGCGGCGGCCGACTCCAGCGGTTCGCGGACGGCGTCCGGGGAGTATTAGTGGACCGTACGCAGTGCACGGAACCGTTGCGCGAGTGGACGCGGGCGCCGCCGACAACCGTCGTGCCAAGGCGAGTTTGCGCGTCCCGTCCGAACGCAGGAACAGCCGCGGGCCCCACGTCAGGGAGAGGACGCGGTGACGCGGTGTACGCCGCCGCGCGAGTGGGTCCCGTGAATCCCGGGCAGTGCGCCGTTCCCCGCGTCACCCGTCCTGCGTCGCGGGGTCGTCGTCCTGGAGGTTGCGCCAGTGATCGACCTCGAACGTGACCTGAGGGGTACGGGTTTCGCTGTCGGTGCGGTGGACGGCGGCGGCGATGCTGATCGTGAAGGCGTCGGCGGTCGTGGTCGCGCCGCGGTCGTGGAGCAGGGTGGCGATGCGGCTGCGCAGTTCGTCGCGGATCGTGGCGGCCATGGTGAGGTCGCGGTCCAGAACCGTCGCGCCGCCGCCGTGGCCGGCCAGCCGGACGGACGGCAGCCGCAGCCCGTGTGCCAGGTTCCAGAGGCCGGTGCGGACGATGTGCTCGGCCAGGTGGTCGAGCTTGTAGCCCGCACTGTCCGCCAGGGCGCCGGACTCCTCGAACGGGATGAAACGGTGCTCGGGCGCGGACACGGCGTGGCCGTGCAGGACGACCAGGGTGAGCGGATTCGCCTCGGCCGAGGCGTGGTCGTCCGAGAGCAGTTCCGCGTGGGACTCGTGCATCGACTCCCCGGGACGTCTGCTGTACGAGCGGAAGTACCACTGGTGCTTTCCGTCGATCATGGAGGCGACCTGCGGCATGGCTCTGGCGGCTTGTTGGAACGTACGGTTCCGCTCCTCCTCGGAGTCGCCCCGGTCGCGAGCCTCCCTGGCGGTGGCCAACAGGTCGGCGAGCCGGGCCCTGGACTTGAGGGCGTCCTGCCACGCCGGGTCCGCGCCCACCTGTCCGGCGAAGCGCGCGCGCTCGTGCAGCCGGGCGGCGAGCGCGCGCAGTTCGGTGGCGGGGCTGCTCAGGTTCTCCTCGACGGCGGCGTTCATCTCCGCCTTGTTCCTGCTGACCCGGGCGTGGTTCTCCAGGGTGAGCTGCGACTGGCCGTCCTCGCTGGCCAGGACGACGGTCGCGAAGTGGTAGCCGAAGTGCGATGTGTTGCTCGCGGTGGGCTTGGCGTAGTTGACCGCCAGGGTCGGCTTTCCCTCGTCGTCGGCAGCGCTGATCGACTGGACCAGGTAGCCCTCGCCGACCTCGGCCCAGGCTCCCTCGTTGATCCCGGTCCGCAGCGCCGCCCGCGTCACGGCGTCGCGGCGCGGGTCGTCGACGTACTCGTAGCTGAGCGCGCTGCCGTACTCCCGGCCGGGCATCGGCGCGCCGCCCTGACCGCCGACGCCCCGGTTGTCCCGGGCGATCTGCTCGGCGGCCCAGGACGGGCCGGTGACGGCCGGGTCGGTCAGCCCGTCGGCGACCTCGGCCAGGGACTCGGCGAGATGGTGTGTGCCGGTGACCTCGGCCGTGTCCAGGGCGCTGATCCGGCCGGTCGAGACGCGTCCCGGCACCCTGAACACCACGTGCGAGGCCCGGAGTTGGCCGGACACCATCTGCGCGAAGTCGCGGCAGGTCTCCTCCTCGGACCTCTCGGACCGGGTCAGGAACCGCGGGGTGACCTGGAGCAGCGGCGGGGTGGGCAGGGTGTCGCCCCGGGTGAAGGTGAGGGAGATCTCCGGATCGGCTTTCAGCCGTACGCTGCTGCCCGCTGCCGCCAGCTTGGCGTTGGCCTGGTCGACGGCCTGCTCGGTGGCGTACGCGTGCTGGCTGAGCCCGCCGGCGTCGATGGCCAGCGTGTGGTCCTGCGAGACGTGGATCGCGGGGAAGTCCTGGACGGGGACCACGCCGAGTTCCTGGGTGGGCAGGTACAGCGGAGTCGCCGCGGAGCCGACGGGGTCGGCCGTCAACCGCGTTGCGGGCAGCCGGTGGAAGAGCACGGCCTCGTCGTCGGTGAACCGCACGGAGTACTCGTCGGTGGTCAGGCGCTGCGGCCGCAGGTGCGCGAAGTGGTCGGGGCCCGCCGCCGAGGTGGTCGGGGCCCAGTGCGGGTCGCGGCCGGCCAGCCGGATCCGCTCCAGCTTCACCTTCCCGCGCACCACCCGGGTCAGGTCGGCGTCCCCGCCCGACGGTGACCAGACCCGGTTGCCCGTGGCGGCGAACACGGCTTGCGGCAGACCGAAGGCGTCCGCCGGAAGGCCGCGCACGGCCAGCACGATGTCGGCGTCCGGCGGACGGTGCGGATCGTTCGCCACCAGGTGGACGAAGTCCTCGACGCGTGCAAGCCGGAATTCGCCGCCCGGAGTCTCCAGGGTGATGTGGCCGTTTCCGGCCCGGGCCAGGACGACGTAGGAGCCCTCGGCCCACGGCATGGCGTGCACGGTCCGTTCACCGCCGTCCTGGTGGACGTGGTACCGGGTGGGGTCGAACGCGGGCCGCGCGATGCCCCGCCAGTTCCGGCCACCGCCGGTCAACTTGGTTCCCTCGCCCCAGACTTGACGGGTCAGCTCCCTGACCTTCGCGTCGGACAGGGTGGCGAACGGCGCGGCGGCGGGGGGCCGGGCCGGGGCCGACGCGTCCCTCTCCACCGCGAGCAGGACCTCTCGGGCGGCGGCTCCGGTCAGCCCCGGTGCGGCGACGCCCGGCTTCCCGTTCTCTCCCGTGTACGGCAGGTCACGCAGGACCGGCCCCGATTCGGTGACCTCGGCGATCGTCCGAAGGTACGTGTCGGGTACGTCGATGGTGTCGACGTCCGCCATGACGCCGGTCCGGTCTGTCTGTCCCTCGCGGCGGCGGAAGAGCGTCGTGACGTCGTGGTAGCGGTCGGGCAGACCGCTGTAGTGCAGCAGTTCGTGGAGGGCGCGGGCGTCGTCCCGCACTCCCTCGTGCTCGCCCAGCGGGAAGGTGAACTGGTCCCATGCGCGCTGCGGCGCTTCGCCCCGGCTGATCTCGACGGCCTCGGGATGGTCGGGCCGGTGCTCCAGGTCCACGTCGATGTGCAACTGGTCGCCCGAGCCGGGCAGTCGGCGCCCGTCGTTGACGTGGGTGTCGAGCAGCGACTGGAGCCGCTCGCGGTAGGAGGCCAGGTCAGCGGGGCCGAATCCGTCGCCGAAGCGCACGGGGAGGTGCAGGGAGAGGTTGCGGACCCAGCGGCCGTCGTCCGCCTGGATCCGGGCGACGGCCGCGCGGACCACGACGTCTCGTCCGGCCAGCAGCCCGGGCCCGGGACGCTCGGCCAGTGGGTCGCGGGCGGGGTCGTACTGCTCGGTCCTGACCACGGCCCAGGCAGCCTGCGCGCGCCGGGCACGCCACTGCTCGGGCCGCAGGGGCGGCCGTCCGTCCGAGGGCGGTGCGGACGGTACGGCGGATGCGGGGGCCTGCGCCGCGTGGGACGGAGCGGGGGACGCCGTGCCGTGGTCCGCCGGATGTTCGCCGACGATGGACGGCTCGTGTTCCGTGGCCTGCGAGTGGGTGACGGTGATGACCGCGCGGCGGCGGGCCTCCGGAGTGTCCTGGGCCGGGTCCGTGCCGTGCGGGAGGTCCGGGCCACGGGACTCGGCGCTGATCGTGAACGCGTCCGACGTCAGCGGGGTGCCCAGGTCCCGCAGGTGGGCGTCGAGGCGCCGGGCGAAGAGGGCGCGGACGCTCTCGGCCCGCTCGGCGCCTACCTGGACCGCCCTGCCGAAGTGGGGCAGGCCGGACACGGACGCGGTGCCGTGCCCGGTGACCAGAACCGCCGGCAGCCCGAGCCCGCTCGCCACCCGCCGCACCGCGTCGTCCGCCACCTCGGCGGCCAGCGCGTCGACGTGGGCGGTCTCGGCGGGCCCGGGCGTGGTGACGTCCTCGGCGGAGAACGCGATGCCGCGTGTGAGCGCGGTGGGCGCGGCAGGGGCCGTGGGCTCCGTGTGGGCGGGGGCCGTTGGCTCGGTATGGGCGGGGTGCGGAGCGGTTGCCACGGCACCGGGGCGGGGGGCGCGGGGGAAGAACTCGGGAGAGCCGGCGTCGACGGGGCGAGGCACGCGGGAAACCGACTCGGAGGTACCTGCGTCGGCCGGACGCGGCACGCTGGAAACCGAGTCGGAGGAACTGGCCTCGGCAGGGCCGGAGTTGGGCGGAGAGAGGCGGGAGGGAGGGGCGGCGGCGGGTGCGCGGCGGGGCGGGCCGAGAGAGGACGGAGCAGTGGAGGTCTCCGTGGATCCGGAAGGAGACGGAGCGTTGCGGCGGCGGGACGGGCCGAGGGAGGAGGGAACGGCGGGGCGGTGCAGGGAGCCGGCGAGGGACGATGCGGCGGGACGGTGCGGGACGGCGAAGGGCGGCGGGGCGGAGGAACGTGAGGCCGACGAGGCACCGGTACGGCGAGCCGATCCCGGAGCCGGCGGAACCACGGCGCTCGAAGCCGACGACGTGCCCGGAGGGCGAGTCGAACCCGAGGCGAACGCGGTCGCCGAACCCGACGCCGACGGGGTGGCCCGGTCGCGGGGTGTCGTCCAGTGGAAGATGTGGCCGGTGACGGTGCGCGGGGTGCCGTAGGGGCCGGCGTCGTCGTGGGCCCGGACGGTGAATCTGACGGGCTGGCGCATCAGTGAGGCTGCGCCGGTGAGCTTGGCCTTGCCGGGTTCCGTGGCCGCGATGCCGTGCGGCGGCTCCGCGTCGGGGGTGGGCCTGCTCGGTGTGCCGGGTGTACGGGTGACGGGGCGGGTGGAGTCGAAGGTCGCGTCGCGGGTCATGCGCGCGGTGGACAGGGGGATGCTGCCCGCCGGGTCCTCGGTGAGGACGGCGAGGTCGAGCGGGGAGACGGACCAGTTGTACGTGTTGGTGGCGGCGGTGGCGGACTCACCCGTGACGGCGACGGAGAGTTCGTCGTCGGCGGTGTCACGCTGGCCGACCTCCTCCGGGGGCCCGATGGCCTCCATCGACAGAGTGATCGAGGTCCCGGGCACCCGGTACTCGGTGCCCGGCGTGTTGAGCAGGTGGAACAGGGCGGGCAGCGACTGCCCGGAGAAGACCTGCCGGATCGCGAACTGCTCCTCCAGGGAGAGGCGTTGCTCCTGGCTCAGATCGTGCTCGTGTCCCAGCCGGGGGTCGGCCGTGAAGGTGTCCACGAAGCGGGAGACGGTGTCGGTCAGCTGCGTGGGCAGGGTGGAGCGCGCCGCCCATCGGGTCAGGTCCGCCCCCTGGGAGAGAGCCCACGAGTAGTAGGTGCCCAGGTGTCCGAGCAGGCCGTCGCCCCAGGGGCGGGGGGTCGCCTGGACCTGGACGGCGGTGTCGTGCAGGGACTTGGCGTTGTCGAAGCCGACCAGGTCGTGCCCCTCGCGCAGGGCGTTGTGCCAGCCGAGCCGCTCGGCCGGGCCCGGTCCTGGCCGCGGGTCGAGCTCGATGGCGAAGGGGTGCTCGGCCAAGGGGGCGGGGCGGGCGTCGTCGCCGGGTGTGTGCGGGTGGGGCGGGGCGGTCGCGCTCTCGGTGAGGGACTCGGGCACCCAGGCGCTCGCGCCGTAGGGACCGATGGTCCGTGGTTCTTCCGGGAGGTGGACGAAGCGGCCCGTCTCGGTGCGCCGGGTGACCGTCACTTCGTAGCTCAGGCCGGTGGTGAACCGGGCGTTGGTGTCGCCGTAGCCGGACGTCTTGTGGCCGACGGTGGTGGTCACGCCTGATTCGGCGCTGCTGCCGCGGCCGCCTTCGAGTCCTCCGGCGGGGGTGATGGAGATCGAGTTGAGGTGGGGCACCGCCGGAGGGCGCACGGAGGCCCGCAGGTTGGCCTCGGCGCCGAGGCTGCCCTTCGCGCCGGCTTTGCCCTTGACGGTGTGGGCGGCGGTGACGTCACGGGTCAGGGGGCGGTCCGAGCGGGAACCGTCGTCGCGCCAGCCGTCGGTGATCCCGCGCACCAGCACTTCGGTGACGACGTGTCCGGCGCGCGTCACCTCCACGTGCCGTTCCAGGATGCCGGGGCCGACGAGTTCGTCGTACCGGGCGGCGAGGGTGTCCGGTGAGTAGGCGTCGGCGAACGGGAGGGCCGACACCGGGACGGTGCTGGCGTCCGGCCCGCGCAGCTGCCGGTCGATCTCCTGGAGGACGGGATCGGTGCCGGGCAGCTCCACCAGGGCGCCGCCCGAGATGCCGAGGTCCAGCAGGGTGGCGCGGCGCTCCGGAGGCTGGGCGGCCGGGTCGGTGAGGGCCGCGTTGTGCAGGCGGGTCACGTCCTCGTCGGAGAGGAGGACGTGGATGTCGTGGTGGTGACGGATCGGGCGGCCCACGTGCGAGGCTCCGGACGCCTCGGTGAGGCGGCCGGCGATGCTCACCTCGGCCGTGGCGCGGTAGACGTGCCAGGTTCCGGTGTGGCTGACCTTGCGGGTGGTGGCGGTCTGCTGCTTGAGGGTGTCGACCTGGTCCCACTGGCCCCCGGCCTTGCCCTTGCCGCCGCCGCGCACCTGGAACGTGGTGGTCAGCGCGCCGGTCGCGGTCTCGGGGAACAGACCGAAGTCGGGTCCGAGGCTGCCCTTGACGGACGACGACGTCTGGTCGGCGACGGTGGTGGCTCCGCTCGCCTTCAGCTCCAGGTCGAGGGTGTTGTCCCCGGACAGCGTCTCCTCGTAGTGCAGGTCGATCAGCCGGGTGCGCACCGACAGGCCCACGGTGTCGGGGGCCCGTCCGGTGCCGACGTGCCGGTCGAGCGTGTTGGCCCAGCCGGAGTGCGAGGCGGACACCAGACCGGGCAGCTGGGCGCGGCCGGCCAGTGACGTCACGGCCGCGTCGAGTTCGGGGATCCGCGGTGGTTCGACGTCGGGCTCACGGGACCGGTACGCGGCCTCCAGCGCGGCCCGCGCCTGCCGTTGGAAGCCGGCCTCGTCGGTGACGTGGGTGACGGCGTGCGACTGCGGCAGCCGGGCGGGCCGCAGATACCGGGGTGCGGAGGCCGACCGCTCCGTGCGGCGCACCTCGACCCGCATCCGGTCGTCGCCCGCGAGGGTCACCTCGCGTACGGTGTCCGGCCCCTGGCCGTGGGCCGGGCGTTCGGCGGGCAGGGTGCCCGGCGGGGTTCCCTCCCGGTGCGGGGCGACCAGGACCCGGTACGTCACGGGGTAACTGAAGGCGTCCGCGGGCCCCTTGTGCTGGAACGTCCGCTTGGCCTGGGTCTCGCCGGACGCGACGGTCTGCCGGGACGGGCCGTAGGAGCCGTCGACACCGAGGTTGCCGAACGCCCGGACGGTGTCCGGCGGGTTCAGCGCGCGGCGCAGGTTGCCGCCTGCGCTCAGGGTGTGCTTGCTCCCCCGGGTCACGGCCTTGTCGGCGGCATGGCCCCTGACCACCGTGTCCTTCGCGGTGCCCGCCGCTTCCCCGTCGTGGCGGCCCGCGCCGATGTCGGCCCGGACGACCACCTCGTACGTACGACCGGGCAGCCCTGGCAGATGGGAGGTGTCCAGGGTGATGCGGAAGGTGCCGTCAAGGAGTTGTCCGCCGTCGGCGCGCAGCCCGGACCGGGAGAGGCGCTCGCGCAGCAGGCGTTGGTTCTCCATGGCCTGCGGAGTGATCCGTCCCGCCGCCGCGCCGTCGGGCGGTGGGAGGGTGCCGGGGGCCAGTTCATGCAGCCGGTCGGTGATGTGCTGCTCCAGCTGCCGGGCGCCGGGCAGGTCGACGAAGGCGGTGCGCGCGGCGGTCAGTGGTCGGCGCAGGCTGTCGGCGGCCGGGGCGGGAGTGCGGCCCCCGGGGGCGTCCGCGGCGGGTGCGGACGGATGGTGAACGACACGGACGACCGTGCCGGTGCGTGGGGCGGGCGGATTCTCCGCGTCGCGCGGGGCCTCGTCACGGGCGGGCGCGGGGACGGGTTCCGCGCGGACCGCGTGCAGGCCGTCCGTGCCCGGGGAGAGCCGCTCGCGCAGTACTTCCAGCCGGAACCGTACGTCCGTCCTGATCAAGTCGCCCGTGCCCGGGTGCTCCAGGCTCCGCTCCAGCGAGAAGGTCTGCTTGCCCTTCTCCTGGTGGGCCTGGCTGTACGCGTAGGAGTAACCGCCGGTGACCGTCAGCCAGGACGACTCCTTCGTCGTGCTGCTCTGCCACATCCGCCGCGCGCCGCCGCCGTTCAGGCCGAGACCCCAGCCGGAGGTGTCGGTGCGGCCCGTGGCGTGCTCACCGGTCTCCGCGCTGGTGACGGTGTCCTTGTCGGCGACCGTGCCCTCGCGTGTCGACGTGCCGGGTTCCAGGGTGAGCCGGAGCCAGGCGTGGCCGCCGTCGCTGAGGTCGAGCCGTTTGGAGGTCAGACCCCAGCCGGCGGCGTGCTCGAACCCGTCGACGACGTTCTTCGGGGACAGGAACTCCAGGATGTCGTTGTGCGCGAGGCCGTCGGGGCGGCCCTCGTCGGGCAGACGGCGGAAGACGTCCTCATGGAGTGCGTCCAGCCCGGTGACGTCGAGCGGGCTGCCCTGCGCACGGTCGGGGTGGTCGCTCTCCCAGCCGTTCCAGCGGGCGGCACGACCGTCCGCTGGAGCCGGATCCGTGCGGGTGACCTCGGCGGTCACGTCGGCGGTGAGCGGCGCGCCGGCGGGGCGAGGGAGCGGGCGGCCGTCGGGACCGGTGACGGTCGACTCGTAGTGGAAGGCGGAGACATAGGTGTCGGTGGGGCCGGTGAGCGAGGTCTTGGTGCCCGTCTCGGTGCCCGCGTTCACCGAGGTGTCGGTCGCGTGCGTGCTGCCTCCCGCCTTGACGGAGGGGGTGATCAGGCCCAGCCGGTCGCCCCCGGAACCGTCCGGGAGGATCACGGTCGGGGCCAGGTCGAGGCCCGCCGTCGAGGTGGTCAGCGCCGTCTTCATCGGCACGGCCACGCGTTTGGTCCCGGCGGACCGGTCGAAGCTCTTTCCCTCCTTCTCCTCGGCCGGTGCCTGGTCCGCGCGCAGCTGCCAGGGACCGGGCCGGGCCGTGAGGACCACGTCGTGCAGGTCGCCGCCCGCCCGGAGCTGGAAGCGCCAGCCGCCGTTGACCATCTGCTCGTGCCGGGCACGGAAGGTGGCCGGGTCGAACTCGGCGTCGAGCTTCTGGACGACCTGGCGGTCGGTACGGTGCGCGGCGGGCAGGGCCGCCACCACCTGTGCGCGCAGGTCGTCCGGGCCGGGGGCGTCGGTGATCCGGATGCCGGCCAGCGACCGCTGATGCGGGCCGCCCAGCCGGGCGGGCGGGCCAGGCGGCTCGGGCGGCGGCGCGGGAAGGTCCGCGGTCTCCGGGTCACCGGCCCGGTGCTGGTCGTCGACGGGCGGAGGCGGTGACAGCGGGTCTCCCTCCGGCTCCACGGTCTTCGGCTCCGCCTCCGCGGCCTTGACCGGCGCTGCGGGCTTGACCTGCTCTGCGGGCGGCTCGGTGAGAGGTTCCGCAAAAGGCTCTGCCAAGGGGTCCGCGAGGGGATCCCGGGCGGGCGGTGTCCCTGGCCGTACCTCGGGCCGTACCTCAGGCAGCGCCTCGGGTCGGCCGAGGCGCGCACCGGGCGCCTGCTCCGACTCCGGTGCGCGCAGGGCGGGTTGCTCGACACGGGGGTGCGACGACACGTGCGTGACCGGCGCGTCGGAGCGGATCAGCGGCGGCTCGGCGAGGGCGGTCGCGGACGTCGCAGCCGTGGACTCGGACGGCGGCCCAGCCGGTCGCGGAACGGGTTCCTCGGCGGGCCGCAGGACGGAGCCGGAACGCGCGGGGTCGATGTCGGGGTGCGGGAGAGGCGAGCCGTCGTGCCGGGTGACGGGCTCGTCGGGCCGCGCCGGTTCCGGGGCCTTGAGGAGGAACTCCGCCGGGGCATGGACGAGTTCGGCCTCGTTGAGGCCGGGCCGGAAGCGCAGGAGGGGTTCGCCGCCCTCCTGGTGCGATTCCACGATCTTGCTGAAGATGCCCTTGCTGAAGGGCGTGGTCGGCTCCCAGTCCATGTGCGCGCCGTGCATGACGGCCATGTCGGTGGTCATCATGGTGTTGACGACCTCGCCGTACGGCTCCCCCGCCAGCCGGGTGCCGCCCGGTGTGTGGATGTCGAACACGTCGTGATCGCCGGTGATCTCGGTCCAGTCGCCCTGACCGTCCCGGCCGTACACCAGACCGTTCTCGACCTTGAACCGGCCCTCGGACACAAGGCCGGCCATCACCGGCGCCAGCGTCTCGAACTCCTCGGCGCGCTGCGCGAACCGTCTCTCGAGCCCCTCCCACGTCCGGTCGTCGAGGTTCCCGCGTTCGGGCCGGACCGGCTCGAAGTACCCGATCAGACCGCGGTGTTCGGCCTTCGCTCCCAGCAGCACGTCCAGGTCGTTGACGGACTTCGCCTTGATGTCCTTGGGCTTCGGCAGCTTCCCCTGATCGAGCCATTCGGGGGCGGCGGTGTTCGTCGGCCGGACGTCGATGACGAGATTGCGCGTCCGCGCCAGATCCCTGAACCTGTCGAAGTTCTTCTCCGGCATGCCGTACTGCGAACGGGCCAGGGACGGGGCCACCGTCCGCGAGGATCCGGCTGCCACGTCCGTGTCCGACGGCGCGTGCGCGGAGGGCGGTGCCTGGTGCGGGGCCTGCTGCGGCGCGGTGTCCGGAAGGCTCGACGGGCTCGTCCGGCGGCTGGTTCCGTCGGCCACCGGGGCCCGGGGGACGAACTCGTCGGAGGGCGGAGCGGACGCCTCACGGACCACGTTCAGCAGGGGCGGCAGATCCGTTCCGTAGAAGTCGGCCTTCACACCGTCGGACATCGCCAGGAACTCGTTCTCGGGCTCGTACAGGAAGAGGGTGTGTTCGGGCTCGCCGGAGATCGGTGCCCTCCTCTGGAGGTACGTTCCGAAGACCTGGTGCAGCGGGATCTCCTGCGAGGTGACCCAGAACGCTCCCAGCGTGTGGTTCTCGGTGTCGTTCTGGTCCTTGTACGGTGCCAGCAGGCTGTACGAGTCCGCGGGCCCGCGCCGCAGATCGATCTGGGCGTGGAGGTCCGGCCTGCGCCCACCGTTCGTGTCGTCGACGACGGATCGCTTGTCCAGGCGCAGGAGTCGGACGACGCCTCGCTCCGGGTCCACGTTCGGCATCTTCACCCGGTTGAGGATCTCGTGGGTGAAGACGTGCTGGGCCACGATGCTCCGCACGTATTCCGGGGCGAAGCTCACCACCGGCATCGGGTCGTAGTGGCCCGGGACGTGGGCCTCGTCGTTCTTCACCTCCATGCCGTCCAGGCGAGCCATGTAGAAGCCGTCGTCATGCCGTGCCGGATGGAAATGGCTCATCAGCACCTTGAAGCGCTGCGCCGAGCTGGTGTTGGAGCCTGCCGACTGGCCGACGGCCCACTCGGCGAGCCAGTCGCTGTCGCCGCCGTTCTCCTTCAGCCAGGTGTGGAACCGCGCCGACACACCGTCAGGGCCACCCAGTGAACCGCCGATCCGTCCCGTCGGATCGTCCGGGGAGACCAGGGCCCACGACGTGACGGCGTCCGCGTCGCTCCCGGTCCGGTCCCCCCAGTGCTCGTTCACGACCAGCTCAGGCGGCAGCCGGTCCAGGAAGTCGCTGTCCCCCATCAGCATCTGCACGCGGAGGAACTCGCTGCGGTACTCGGCCGTCCAGCCGCCGCCCTTCAGGGCGGTCTCGGTCTTCAGCAGGCGCTCGGCGCGCTGTCGTTCCCGAGCGGGCGTCTCCTTCGAATCGACGACCTCCTGCGCACGTTCGGTGATCAGGCGAAGCCGGTGCTCCGCCGCACGCGCCAGGGCGTCATGGGCCCTGTTCCGGAATTCCCAGAGCTTCCAGTTGCCGCTCCCGCCATCCGCCAGCAGGTGTGCCACATCGTTTTCGTGGGAGTAGGCCACCGGCAACGTGGAGATCGTCTGGCCGGACCGGTTCTCCTGCACGACCAGCCCGAGAGGGAAGGAGGGCTCGTCGGCCCACAGGGTGTGTGCCTCGAACGGTCCGGCGGGCAACGCCTCCAGCAGCGGTACGGACGGGGTGGGCAGCGGCGCCTCGTCCGCCTCCGGCTGCTGTCCGGTGGCGTCGGTGTGCGCCGTCCGCTCCTCGGACTCGGGCGACGCGGAACGGTCCGGGCTCCCTCCCGCTACGTCCGTCCCGTTGCCGTCCCCCGCCGTGTGGTGGGCCGGAGCCGGTACGGGGGCCGGGCCCATCCAACGGGACGCTCCGGGCACAGCGGTGGGGACACGCCTGGCCGGCGTGTCACTCTCCGCGTCGCTCCACTCCGACTCCGGATCCGACTCATCGCCCGAGTCCTGCTGCCGCCGACTCCCCAGGGCGGCTTCGAGCGCCCTGGCGAGGTCCGCCTGGGTCGTGGTGCGCGGCTCCACATCCGCCGACGCCTTCTCCCCGGTGCCGTCGAGCGGCTCGTAGCGCGAGGGCTCGGAGACCGGGTCCACCCAGGTGTGCGCGCGCTTGTGGGGCGTCGCGGCCTGACGCACCTGTTCCCATTCGGCGTCGTGCGGAAGTCCCGGATGTTCAAGGCGGAGGTCGCCGACGACGGCGGCGCTCAGCTGTAGATGGCGGTCACCCAGGCCGCCCCTGCGCAGCCCCTCGGGCGATGCGGTGTGGAAGTCGCCCATCAGACCGCCCTTGACATCGGGGCGGTGCGGAACAGCCGCGTCACGGTATTCGTCACGCAGGTTGAGCACCTGGTGCCCCAGCTCGTGCGCGTACACGATGGGCTCCGCGTCGGTCCGCCACCTCCGCTGGTCCATGACCCCGTCGCCGTCGACGAGGTCGACCGTCAGGTGCGCCTCCTCGCCGGGCCTCGCACGCACCGCGGTGACATGCAGCCGGTCACCGGTGCCTGGACGGTGGTCCGGGCCGGGCAGGTGGTACTCCGGGGCGTTGAAGTACGCCTCGACGCCGGCCGTCACCTTGGCCCAGACCGCGTCCGTGTCGTGTCCTCCGCCACCGTTCCGGAAGGCGACCCTGACCGTCAGGTCGGTGACCGGCTCGCCCCGGTACAGGAACCGCCGGGCCTCGAAGGAGGACCGGACGACGATGCGCGGTGTGCGGTCGAGCTTCATCCGAGGGGGCGGGACCGAACCGGCGGGGTGTCCGCCCGGGGGCGGGGTGGGGTCCGGGACCGGCGCGGCGGCCTCATGGCGGGGTCGGCCGGAGGCCGCGGCGGTCTCCGACTCCGGTACGGGGGCGGCGGTTTCGTGCGCGGTCGCCCCGGCGCCCGCCTCGGGTTCCGTGATGCTCGCGGTGGCGGTGGGCTCCGTCGGCCCGGCGGTTTCCGGTCCCGCGTGCGTGCGCGTGTCCGCGGCTGGCGGAGTGCCGGATTCCGCACGGACGGACGGCGCCGGGCCGGTCGCGCCGGTGCCGCGGTCGGTGCCCGTGCTCACCGTGGACGGACGGGTATCAGCACCCGACGGAGGGCCGGACTCCGAACGGACGGACGACGCCGCGCCAGTGGCGCCGGTGCCGCGGTCGGTGCCTGCGCTCACCGTGGACGGGCGCGCGGAGCCGGTGGGGGTGGCGGTGCCGGAGCCGCTGGTGGTCGTGGGACGGCCTCCGTTCGCGACCGTGGTTCCGGTGCCGGCCGCGCCGCCGCCCGTCGTGGCGCGGGTCGGCGTGATGCCGGCCGTCCCGGTGCGGGTGGCGGTCGAACCACCGGCGCTGGGCGTCGTGTGCGACGCGGAGGTGACGGTGGTGGTGAATCCGGGCAGGCCGTTCTCGTGTTCGGCGGTGACCGGGGTGGACGCGGCGTGGGTCGTCTCGTGCACGGCGGTGGAGCTGCCGGTGCGGGAGGCACTGTGCTCCGTCCCGGCGGTGCCGGTGGCCGGGCTGGTCGTGGCCGCCGAACCGGTCGTGTGTCCGGTCCCGTTCGTGCCGGCCGTCGCCGTGCTGTCCGCCGGTTCCTTGAAGGTGTCCGTGCCGGGCAGTTCCGTCTTGGCGGCCGACACCACTCCGGGCAGGTCGATTTCCAGCGCCGTCGGCAGGTTCACGTGGACGGGGTCCACCGTCACCGTGTCGCTCTTGCCGCCGAACCGCCGTTTGCCTCCGCCGCCCAGGGCGCCCAGCGCACCCGCGCTGATGGACGTGCCGAACTCGTCCTCCCCGCTGTGGTAGATGCCGTACATGATCCCGGAGGTGCCGATGCCGGTGGCCGCGCCGAGGATGCCCTTGCCGAGCAGCGAGTGCGCGAACTTCGGTGCGAGGACGCTGCCGACGCCGAAGAAGAGGCCGCCCATGGCCCCGCCGATGGCACCCGACACCACGGCGGAGACGGTGTTGTCGGTGGACCACTCGGTGCGGTCGCCCTTGAGGAACTGGATGGTCTGGACGGCGACATCGAGGCCGACGTTCATGGCGACGCCGGTCGCGACCGAGATGAGCAGCCGGCGCAGGATCATCTTCACCGCGACCCGGGCGGCGGTGATGGCCAGCGGGATGACCTCGGGCGCGAAGAAGATCCACTCCGCGATCTGCGCGGCCAGCAGGATGAGCTGGCCGATGATCATGTACTTGGAGTACTCGACCTGCACGGCGGTGTGCTTGCCGAGCTTGCCCAACTGGTTCGCGGACTCGGCCATCTCCGGGAGGCTGGACTCCAGTTGGGTCACGAAGGCCTGGAACTCGTCGGCGACCTGCCCGCCCACGCTCTCCAGGACCCCGTTGCCGGACGCGCCGATCTGCCCGCTGATGCCCTTGAGTTCCTGGGCCGCGTCGTTCCACGCCTGGCCGAGGGCGTGCAGGTTGTCCTCGTCTCCCTTGGGCCAGGCCTGACCGACGGCGAGCCGGGCGACCCAGGCCAGCTCGGGGGGCATGTCGACGCTCATACGGGACTCAGCGCCGGGTGTGGTGCGACGACGAGCCGCTCGTCGTCACGGAGTCGGCCGCGGGTGTGACGGCGCGCAGGGTCTCCACGTTCTGTTCCTCGGTCCGCGCGAATCCCCTGGCCATGGTCCGGACGCCGTCGACGGTGCTGTCGAGCACGTTGCCCGCGCCGGTGATGCCGGCGCTGAGCTGCCGCTTGGGCTCGGCGTACTGCTCGAGGAACTGGCGTCCGCTCTCGTCGTCGCCCCAGCACGCGCCGAGGGCCTCCAGGCGGCCGTCGAGCTTCGTCGCGATGGACCTGATGCGTCCGGCCAGCTCCTGCATCTGCGGGGCGGCCTGCTCGAGCCGTTCGGTGTCGACGGAGAAGGTGCCGTCACTCATCGGGGCCTCCCTTGAAGCCGTGGTCCACGTAGTCGCGTACGGAGTCCGGCATGGCCGGGTCCTCGGGCAGTACGGCGGCCGGGTCGACCCGGCCCTGGAGCAGGTCGGGCACGGTCACCCCGGGCGGCAGCCGGTCGGCGAGCACGCCCGAGACGCCCTCCAGCGCCTCGGCCCTGGCCTGCCGCAGGGTGGTGAGCAGCACGTCGGCCAGCTCCTTGGGCGCCATCCGCCGGTAGGCGCCGGTGGGGAACTCGATGGCGGTGACCTCCCCCTGGGCACCGACAGTGATCTTCACCGTCTGCCGGGGGGCGGTCACGGTCGACGTCGTCTCGTTGATCCGGCGCCGGGTCTCGGCGGCCTCGTCACGCTGGCGGCGGTACTGGTCCAGCAGGTCCTCGATCTGCTGGTCGTACGGACCGGGCATGTGAACTTCTCTCCTCTCGGAAGGTGTCGGACGGGCGTGTGAGCCGGTCAGAGGGTGGCGGCGGAGTCGCCGGGCGCGGTGCCCCAGGTGGTCTCCGACTGGACCAGCAGGTCCGCGATGCCCCGGGGTGCCGGTTCCTCCTCCGGCTCCTCGGGCTCTGCGGGCTCCTCTGGCTCGTCCGGCTCGGGGCCGCCGTCGCCGCAGAACGCCTCACCCAGGGCGCCGGTTCCCACGCCGGCCACCGCACCGGCGCCGGTGCGGTCCGGCTGCCACGTACTGCGCGGCTCAGCGGACTCGCCCGGCGCCGCCGCGACGTCCTCCGCCTCCCGCTCGTGATCTCCGCGCACTGCCCACAGCAGAGGCACGAACGCACCCGCACCGGCCTCCCACGCGGAGAAGTCCTCCTCGCCGTCATCGGCCGACGGCTCCGGAGCTACGGCGCTGACGGGGGCCGGCAGCGGCATGCCGTCGGACCCGACCGCGACCGGGGCCTCGGCCGTGGTCGCGCCGTGTTCCGCCGCGCCCGCTTCCGTCGTGCCTTCCTCCGCCGGGGCCGCCTCCCCCGTACGTTCGTCGCCCCGGGCGTCCGTGCGACGCGTCGTCGCGCTGGTCGTCCCTGGTGCGGCCGTACCGAAGCCGGGCAGCAAGGGCACCCCGGGCAGGGCCCCTGTCACCGAGCCCGCCTCGTCGTCGCCGGTCTCGTCGTCGCCGACCCAGGGCTCGGTGCTCGGGTCGAGCAGCCCGGAGGCGTCGGTCCGTTCGTTCGTGCCGTCCCGGCCCGCGCCGGAGGCGCCCGTGCCTCCCATGCCCGGCAGATAGGGCATCCCGGCCGTGCCCAGGCCCTCGCCGCCGGCGGCCGTGCCGAGTTCCGAGCCGACCTCGTCGCCGCCGGGGATCTCCTCGCCGTCCCAGGGATCCGCGCTCGCGTCGAGCAGCCCGGAGGCGTCCGTCGGCTCGGCCGTCTGACCGCCCGCGCCGGCCCCTGAGCCGCCCATCCCCGGCATGTACGGCATCCCGGAGGACGTCGCGAGCGGTGAAGGGGCGAGCGAACCGGCGGACAGGCCCTCGCCGAGGCCGCTGTCCAGTCCGCCGGTGAGGCCGTCGGCGAGGCCGTCGCCGAGCCCGGTGTCGCCGAACGCGGCAGGGTCGGCCGTGGACAGGCCGCCGAGGGAACTCTCCCCCTCGGACCCCAGACCGCCGGTGCCGAGACCCGCCAGGCTGCCGAGCCCGGGGAAGGAGAGGGGGTTCAGCGCGCTGTCGAGGGCCGACGGGTCCAGGCTGTCGAGGCCCAGGTCCCCGAGTCCCGTGCCGTCGAGTGCGGACGGGTCGAGGCCGGTGTCGCCGAGGTCGGACAGGTCGCCGGGAAAGGCGGTCGGGTCGGCGGACCCGTCCAGGCCGGCCAGGTCTCCGACGTCGCCGATGCCGTCACCGGTGCCGGTGCCGCTGTCCAGGCCTGTGTCGGGATAGCCGGACAGGTCCGACAGGCTTCCGGTGTCACCGATACCGTCGCCGATGCCGTCGCCGATCCCGTTGTCGGACCCGCCGAGATCGGGGTCGTTCACGCCGGCGTTCGGGTCGGGGAGGCCTTCGTCGTTCCCCGAGCCGTCCGGGTTGTTGGTCGGTGAGGTCACCGGGGTCGGGTTCACGATGGCGTCGGTCGTGACCTGGTAGGAGTGCGCCAGGTTTTTCAGCACGGCACGCATGTCGTCGGTCATCATCGCGACGAGTTCGGGCTTCTGACTGATCGGGATCAGTCCGTCCGACATCGGGGTGACGCCCATCAGCACGGCCTGATGGGCGTACCAGACGTCGATCTCCGCGAGTTTGTTCTGCGCGCTCTGGAAGGCGATCGCGTTGTTGGCGAGTTGATGGGGGACGGAGTGGTCGCCGGTCGAACCTCCGGACAGGACATCGGCGTTGGCCTTCACCTGGCGGGAGAAGTTGGTCATCATCGTGAGGAAGGAGTCGGCCGCGCTGCCGCCCCAGGGCCCGTTGTCGCCGGCCAGGGCCTTGGCCTGGTCGACCAGGCTCTTCGTGATGCCTTCCAGGACGCGCTGGACGTGGAAGAAGGCGTTGGCCGCGTCCAGGAGCGACTGCGGGTTGGCGATGGACCGGGCGTGCGCCAGGTTCGACTCGGTGCCGACTCCGGACGACATGCCGTAGACGGCCGCCTTGATCTGCTTCCAGTCCCAGTTGTCGTAGTCCGTGACGCTTCCGTTGGACGAGCCGTCGGGGTTGCCGAAGATCGTCCCGTCGTCGCCCTGATGGAAGCCGCCGCTGTTGTAGTCCGGCACTTTCGCTCTCCCGCGCAGCGCGCCTAAGTGGTGGTGGTGTTCGGGTTGCCGGTACCGGTGTTGCCTGTCATGCCGGTACCGCCGTTCGACGTCATCACCGTGTTGAAGTCGGCCGTGGTGGTCGTGAAGGCGTCCGCGAGGTCTTGGGCCGTCATGCCGTTGGCGTCCTCGGTGGTGGCGTACTTGTGGCTGAGCCCCTTCACCCCGTCCCGCAGGTCCGTCAGGCCTCGGACCAGTGCCGTCAGAGCGTCGCCGTAGCTCTTCTTGAGACCGGCGTCGGCATTTGGGCCGTTGACCGACGTGCGCATGACGTTGGCGTGGTAGAACGCGCCCGGCGCGACCGAGACATCGGTCAGCGCGGTGGCGACGTCGCGTACCGGCTGGATCAGCAGGTCGATGTTGGTGGCGAACAGGTCCAGCGACGGCGTGCTGACCGAGGTCCCGTTGTGCCCGTCCCCGCCCGGTACCGGCGGAGGCACGAAGGGGTGCAGGTCGCTCAGGATGCCCGGGACGTGCAGGACGTCCGTACCACCGTGGTAGTGGTGGTCACCAGTGTTGCTGTCGCCCGTACTGCTGTTGCCGTTGCCGTTGCTGTTGCTGTTGCTCTCGGCGCTGATGCCGTCCGTCATGTCACTGCTCCCAGAGACTCACGCCGTGCCGCTCACCCGCGTAGTAGGACTCGTTGATGTGACCGAGGGAGTTGGTCGCGTTCTGCGACTGGGTCACCATGTCGGCGGCGGCCGCGTCCCACTTGGCCTTCGCGACGTCGTAGGTGGCGCGGGCGTCGCTCGTCCACTCGCTCAGGTGCACCTTGGCGCTGTCGTCCAGGTCGGTCAGCGCGGCCTGGATCTTCCCGCTGATCGCGGTCATCTCACCGACGACGTACTCGATCTGGTTCATGTTGACGGTGTACGTGGGCATGGCTCGCTCCTCGTGTGCGGGGTGGTCGGGGGTGGGGTGGTCAGAAGCCGGGCAGCGGGGTGGTCATGCTCTTGTGGAGCTGGGTCGCCGTGTCCGAGGTGGCCTGGTGCGTGGTGTCGTAACTCCCGGTGTTGGCCTGGAGCTTCTGGAGCATCAGCTCCAACTGCTGCTTGACGGTGCCGAAGTCGCTGAGCCAGGTGTCCATGGCGCCCTGGAAGGTGGTGGCGGCATCACCGGACCAGTTGCTGCGCAGGGTGTCGATCTGGCTCTGCATCTGCGTGTACGTGGCGTTGACCTCGTCCAGGGCGGTCTGGAAGCTCCCCTGGGCGATCTTCATGCCCGAGGTGTCGACCGATGTGTTCACGTTGCCGGCCATGCTGTTCCTCTCGTGACGGGTTTCTGGCGGTCCTCGTCCGTGATGGTGGTCCGGGTCGACGCCCACGACGGACCGGAACCGGACTCCCTGCCCCAGCGACCGTGATTCTCTGTCCCTGCGACCCGCCGGCCGACCCCGGCACTGCCGCCCAAAGGAGTCCGGCGACCGGACCGATCACCTCGGCCGGCCCGGGCGACGATCCGCTACGACCCCTCACCGCGCCACCAGCGCTTCTGCCAGCGGGAGTTCGCCGGTCAGGTCGGCGGCGACCAGTACGGGGGCACCCGCGCGCGCGGCGATGCGGTCCGCCAGTCGGTGCGCGCCGTACGCGCCCTGGGCCGTGTCCTGTGCGGCGAGAGCCGCGAGGACGTCGTCGGGCACCTCGAAGCCCTGTGCCGTGAGGCGCCGCCGGGTCAGCTCGGCGAGACCCGTGCCGGTCCAGGCGGGCAGGCGCAGGTACTCGGCGAACGCACCGGCCAGGTCGGCGCGGGTGCGCAGCAGTTCGCCCAGGCTCGGGGCACTGCCCGACAGCACCAGGACGGTGTCGTACGGGTCGCGGGTCGCCGTCTCCGCGGCCAGCGCGTCGAGGACCGCGTCACGCTCGGCGTCCGGCCGGGCCACGAACGCCGGACCGGCCTCCAGCAGGAGCAGGCCGCCGGCCGCGCGGCGGAACACGTCGGCGAGGAACGTGCGGGGCTGCGCCGCCCAGCGCGCCGGGACCTCCGAGAGCGACACGCACGTGAGCGCGCCGGACGGCAGGATGCCCAGCTCCCCCAGGTCTCTGCCGTACGCGGCGGCCACGGCCCGTCGTCCGCTGCCCGGCGCGCCCTCCAGGACGACGTCCGCGAGCCCGGCGGTGCCCTGACCGAGCTTCACCAGGGTGTGCAGCCGCGCGGCCAGCGCCTCGGCCACCGGGCCAGGACCACTGAGAGCGGCCAGGTGACGGGCGACGGGAGGCGGGGACGCCGAGGGCGCCTCGGGGACCGGTGCGGGAGGCGGCGGGGCGGCACGGGCCGTGGACGGCGGTGAGGGTTCCGGTGCGGGCGGCGGCGCCTGGGGGGCCGGGGTGACGTCGGCGGCGGTGAGCAGGCTCAGTTCGCTGTCGTGTCCCGGCGACTGGATGGCGAGCCGCGAGGCCTGGGCGCCGATCATCGACTCGAAGACCTGGCGGGCGACCCGGCCGTTGCCGAAGGTCGGTCCCTTGGGGACGGTTTCGAAGTAGCGGGACAGCGCGTCCACGGTGTCGTCGGACAGCTCGTAGTAGTGCTTGGCGCACAGACCCCGGACGATGGTGACCAGTTCCTCCGGGGAGTAGTTGGGGAACTCGATCGTGCGGGCGAAACGGGACGCCATACCGGGGTTGGAGGCGAGGAACCGGTCCATGTGCTCGGAGTAACCGGCCGCGATGACGACGATCTCGTCGCGGTGGTCCTCCATCATCTTCATCAGGGTCTCGACGGCCTCCTGCCCGAAGTCCGGCCCCGTGCCGCGGGACTGGTTGGTCAGGGTGTAGGCCTCGTCGATGAAGAGCACCCCGCCCAACGCCCGGTTGAAGACCTCCGTGGTCTTGATGGCGGTCCCGCCGATGATCTGGGCGACCAGGTCGGCGCGGGCGACCTCGACGATGTGCCCCTTGCCGAGGATGCCGAGTTCGGCCAGCACCGCGCCGTACAGCCGGGCCACGGTCGTCTTGCCGGTACCGGGCGGACCCGCGAAGACGAGATGGCGGCTCATCGGCGGCATCGGCAGGCCCATCTCGGTGCGCCGCTTGGTCACCTTGTTGAGGTTGATCAGCCCGGTGACCTCGAGCTTCACGCTCTCCAGACCGACCAGTGCCTCCAGTTCGGCCAGCGGCCCGGTCCCGGAACGGGGGACGTCCCTGCCCGCCGCCGGTCCCGCGTCCCCTCCCTCTTCCCCGGTCGTGTCACGGCCGGTCGACCGGGCCGCGCCGAGGTCCTCGCCGTCCCCGTCGAACCCGTGCTCCGCCCGGTCGGCCGGAGGATCGCCCGCGTTGTCCTGGAGCACACAGTTGCTGAGATCGGTGCGGGCGTCGGCGTGCGCGTCGACCCCACGGCCGCGAGCACCGGTCATCCGGCACCCGACCGCAGTGAACGAACCTCCCGCCCCGACCCGCACGGCGTCGCCCGGCGAACCGGTGAACTCGCAGTCGTGCGCGGTCAGTTCCGCGTCCGCACCGATCACCGCACCGCACTCGCGCAGCACGGAGCCGGACACGAACGCGCTCGCGGACCCGGCCAGCCCGAGTCCCGTCCCCCGGCCCGCTCCTTGGCCGGCCGGCCGCTCCCCGCCGCTCATCGCGATGTCGGCGCCCCGCAGGGTCACCCGTGCGCCGCCCTCGGCCCGGACCCCGGCGCCGATGGTGCCGGCGACGGTGAGCCGCTCCAGTTCCACCGTGCCGGAGTCGGCGACCTGCACCGCGGTGGTCGAGGCGTCCCGCACGACGAGCCCGGTGGCGCTGACGAGGGTCGCCGCGCCGGTGACATGGACGCCTACCGGGGTGCCGGTGACCGTGCAGTCCTCCAACCGGGGCCGGGCGCCACCTGTGGCCTGGATGCCGCTGCGGGCCGCGCCGGTGACCGCGCACCCGCGCAGGTGCGGTGCGGCGCCGTCGGCGATGTGTACGGACTGCCCGCCTGAGCCGGAGAACGCGCAGTCGGTGAGCGTGGTCTCGCCCCGGCTGGTCAGGTACGCGTCCAGCGCGCTGCTGCCCGTCACGGTCACCCGGAGCAGGGTGGCGCGCGCCTCCTGCTCCACGGCGACGGCGGGTTTGCCGCTGCCGGTGATCAGCGTGGCCTCGACCGTCGCCGAGGCGTTGCCGTTGACACAGACGCCGTTGCCCCGGGGGCGGTCGAGACGGCAGTCCCGTACGTCGAGACGGCCGTGCTCGGCGACCACGACCGCGGAGGATCCGGCCTCGGTGACTTCGGTGTCGGCCAGCACGTTGTCGCCGCGCGAGGTGACCACCACCCCAGCGCCGCGCGGGTTGGTGACCCGGCAGCCTCGGGCGACGAGGGTGCCCTCGTGCCAGGCCAGTACCGCCGTCCACGCCTCGCCCTCGATCCGGCAGCCGTCCAGCGCCGACTGCCCGCGCCGCAGGTCCAGGACCGGTGCCTCCCGGTCTGCGCCGGACAGGACCAGCCCGGACAGCTGGACCGCCTCGGTGTCCACCACGACCGTGCTGCCCGTGGACGCGTGGACCTGTACGGTCCCGGCGCCGCCCTCCGCGGCCAGGGTCACGGGCCGGACGATCTCCAGCGACTCCTCGTAGCGGCCGGGGGCGACCGTGATCAGCGCTCCCTCGGCGGCCTCGGCCAGTGCCCGCGCGATCGTACGGTGGGCGCCCGGTCGGTCCGGGGAGACCAGCAAGACCTGCCTGCTCACGGCTTGGCTCCTTCTGTGCGGACCGCACGGGGGGTCACGATCAGTCCGGGCGGATCGGCGCTCTCAGCCGCGGCGTCGGTGCCGGTCCGCTCCAGCGCGTCGAGGATCTTCTCCAGTCCCTTGACGGCGATCTCGTCGAACTTGGCGGGGATCTCGCGCCGACCGTCTTGGCTGCTGCGGCCTTCCTGGGTGGTACGGCTGTCCTGGGCGGTCTCGGACGGCGACAGCTCCCGCATCAGCACGACCGAACCCTCGGCGCGCAGCACCTTGAAGGCCGTGCCGGGCAGGAACAGCACCCGGTCGGGGACGGCGGGGTCCAGCGAACTGGTCCGCCGGGCGGTCATCGACCAGATCAGCACGTCGGTGGCGCCGCCGCCCTGCGGGCCCGGGTGCAACGACGTGCGGGCATGGCAGAACGCCCACTCGGTGGCCAGCCTGCCCTCGCGGTACCACGCACGCTCCGCGTCACCGAGGCGCGTGCGCAGCAGGGCCGGCCCCCGGTAGGACGGCAGCCGCCGCAGTCCCGCCGTGACACAGCGCGCCAACGGCACGTGCGGCCCGGCCACCGCCTCGCGGACGACCGCGTCGGCCTGACGACTGTCACCGGACAAGTACAGGCGTACGGCGACCAGATCGGTCAGCGCGTCCGCCACCTCGGTCCGGGACCCGCCACGCAGGCCCGGTGACTCGGACATCACCCGCGAGACGGAACCGGCCACGGCGTTGTACTGCTCGCTCAGCGTCCGCCGCAGCCACTCCCGCTCCTGCGCGATCCCCCGCTCCGGCGGCAGCGCACAGGCCGATGCCCGTGGCACGGGTTGCACCCGGACACCTGGCCCGGCGCCGGCACCACCGATGACGGGGGTGGTGCCGGGCGCCGGGCCGGTGCCCGTGGCGGCGGCCGGGGTGTCCGCGGCCACGGAGGTGCCCACGTCTCCGGCCACCGGGGGCTCCGGCTCGGGGGCGCCGGACTCCAGCCGAAAACGGGGGGCGATGGGCGGGGCGAGCCGCTGTGCGGGGGCGAGAGAGGGGGTGGGTGCGGGAGAAGAGGTGGGAGTGGGCGCGGAGTCGGGCTGTGGGGTCGGAGGTGCGGCGAGGGCCGAGGTCAGGACCGAGGCCGGGGGCGTCGACGGGGTCTCAGCCGGGATCGAGGTCGGAGCTGGGAGAGGCGTTCGCGGCGGCTCGGATGGCGGGTCGGGTACTCGTGCGGGGTCGGCCGCTGGTGTCGGGTCCGGGGTCTTGGGGGCCCTGGTACGGCGGGTGTTGCGGATCGTGGGGGCTTCTTCCAGATCCGCCGCGCCGGTGGTGGTGGGCTCCGGGGCAGGCAGGTGCGTCTCGCCGTCGTTGCGGACGGTGGGCGCCTCCGAGAGATCCGTGTCGTCGGAGGCGTCGGGGCTGGTGAGGCCCTCGGGGAGCTCTTCGGTGCTGGTCTGCCCGTGCGGCGCGCCGCCGCCGGACTCCGTGCGGATGGGCGGCGGGACCTGCGGGGACGGTACGCCGGAGGCGGGTTCTCGCTGCGGCGCCGGCCCCGGTGTGATCCCCGGCGTGTGGGTCGCGGAGGGCAGGTAGGTGGACTCGGCCGGGACGGGCAGGCCCTCGGGCTCCGCGTAGGGCAAGGCGTCGTACAGGGTGACCTGGTGATTGAGGACGTCGGCGAGGGCCTGGCCCGGTTCCTGGTCGGCAGGGGTGTCGAGGCTGCCGTGGAGGACGAACCGGGCTGCGGGGCGCACGCCGGGGAGCACGGTGTCCCAGAACCGCGCCACGTCGTCGAGGGCGAGCGGTGGGGTACCGGGGCTGCCGAGGACCAGCAGGAAGAGGTGCGGGTCGGTAGGGACGGTTTCGACCGCGCGATCGTGACGGACGGCCAGTGGGTCGTGGTCGGCGTGGCGCAACCACACCCCCGCCGGCACCGGTTGGGCGACGGTGTGGGCGCCGGCCGGACCGGTGCGGGTCGGTGCGGTGAACTCCCAGTGCGGTTTGGGGTAGCGCTGCGCCTCGGGCTCGGGGTCGCGGCCCGGCCGGAACCTCAGCCAGGCGGCACCGTCGTCACCCGGTACGAACAACCCGCCGGTGACGGTCGGGACGAGGTCGCCGTCCGGGGCGAGCACCTCGCGTTCGAGGCGTTCGGCCAGGAGGCGGCAGGCGGTGCGGATGTCGTCGCCGTTGCCCCGGCCGAAGACCAGGCGCGGGCTGCCGTGCCGGGGGGACGACAGCAGCCGGGCCACCCCCTCCCACTCCGTGACGAGGGCGTCGGCGGGCAGGTCCACCACGACGAGGGTGTGGAGCGGGTCCTCGGTAATGCCGGAGGCGAACGCGGCGGCCCGGTCGTCGTATCCGCCCTTGGGATGGATGAGCAGGACGTCGCCCACAGGTGTCGAGCGAAGGCGGAGCCGGGCCATCGGGTTCAGTCCTTCGCGGCGGCGGCGCGGCTGAGTACCGGACCGTCCGGGACGAGGGCGAGGACGCCCGCCGGCAGCGTGAGCCGGTGCTTGGTGTCGCCGAACCCGAGGGCCCGCGCGGCGTCGGTGTCGGCGATGCGGTACTTCAGGCCCTGCTCGGTGATCAGGTACTCGGTGCGCCCGCTGTCCGGGACGGCCAGGACACCGCCGCCGGCCGGCAGGACGATTCCGCCGCTCTCCGAGGCGGCCATGGTGATCCGGGCCCGGCCGTCGGCGAGATCGGTCACGCAGACGGTGCCGCCTTCCAGCGGACGGACACGGGTCAGGTCCGGCACCCGGCCGGTCGTGGCGTGTTCGGCCGAGACCGGGGCCACGGCGATGTCCGCCTGTCCGACCTGACGTGGAGCAGGGGCACCGGGGCGGGCGGCGAGCAGCGCGTACTCGGTGGCGTTGACGAGGGCGAGCCCGTCCGAGCGCATCACGTAGTAGTGCTCGGCGCTGCCCGTGGTGGTGCGGAAGACCTGGCCGACCACGGTGCTCTGTCCGGCGACCTTGGCGGCGGCCTTGCCCGCGCCGGACGGCACGGGCCCGGCGAGCGCGGTGCCGGTGGGAACGGCGGCGAGCCAGTCGGCGGTGGCGGGCAGGGCCGTCTCGTCGTCCAGGCCGAGGGCGATCAGCGTCGGGGTGCCGGGGACCGGGTACTTGACGCCGCTGAGCAGCAGATACCGGGTACTGCCCGGCCCGCGGAGCAGTACCTGTCGATCAGCGGGCAGCGCGGCGAGCGCCGTCACGGAGCTGCCGAAGACGAGGCTCTGCCCCTGGCCGGCGGAGTCCTTCGCCTTGGTCCCCTTCGTCGTGGCCGCGGTGCCGTCCGCTCCCTGCCCCGGCAGGCAGCGCGCCCAGGCTCCGGTCGCCAGAGCGGACGCGTCCGGCACGGTGTCCGGCGCGCCCTGGATGCCGACGGGGGTGCCGTGCGGAACTCCGGCCAGGGACGTGGCGGACACCGTCTCGGGTGCGGTCCGCGCCCCCGCGATGAGCAGTGCGGAGGCGTAGTTGCGCACAGGGCGCAGCTCGCCGTTCGCGTAGACGTAGCGGTTGCCGGTGTCCTTCTCCAGGACGATCGTGCCGTCCTTGCGCCAGTCGTCCTTGGCGACGGGCGAGATCAGGCCGTACACCCCGTACCCGGCGCACAGCAGGACGACCAGGCCCACTCCGAAGACCGAGCCGAGTGCGGAGCGCCGGGTGGGGCTGTCGCCCCGGCCGGGGTCGCCGCTGACGAGGGCGGAGGCGAGGCGCCCCATGGCGAACTGGTAGGCCTGCACGTGATCGCGTCGTGTCTGCATGGGTGCCGCTCCTAGCCCGCGAGGCCGCGGAAGTAGGTGTAGGCGTGCAGCACTTGGAGCAGCAGCGGCAGCAGCGCGATCGCCGTGACCGTCTCCAGCAGGTCACCGAGGTGTCCCCACACCGGCAGCAGCCGAGCCCGCGGGAGCCGCCAGGCGCCGACGAGCAGCAGCAGCGCGGCGGCCAGCAGCGCCGCGAGGACGGAGGCCCGGCCGACGGGGCCGGTGGGTGCGACCCGGACGATGAGCACGAGCCCGAGGCCGTAGGCGCCGGCCAGCACGGCCGGGACCCGCTGGAGGGTGCCGTTGGTGCCTCGCGCGCGGAGCAGGACGGCGAGGCTGAGGCAGAGGGGAAGGAGCCAGCCCGTCCAGCCGTGTTCGCGGTCGGCGAGCAGCCACAGGGCCACCGCCCACACCAGCGCGGAGGAGATGCCGATCGCGTCGAGGCAGGCGGTGGCCACGGTGACGCGGCCGGTCACCCGCTCACCGGGTTCGGGCTCGATGTCCTGCTGGAGTTCCTCGGCGTCGTGCGGGAGTTGGGGCACGCGCAGCCGTGCGGTGCGCAGGGCCAGCCGGGGGGCGAGGTGGCCGAGGACGAACAGGCCGACCGCGACCACCGAGGCGGCCTGGAAACCGTGGAGTCCGGCGGTCTCGGCGAGGCCGGCCCCGACGGCGGCGGCGACCGCGGTGAGCAGGACGGTCCCGGGTACGACCAGGGGCAGTGCTCCGAGGGCGAGCAGCCCGCCGGCCAGGGCGACCACGCATCCGGCGGCCACGAGGATTCCGGTGGTGCCGGGGGCGAAGCCGCCGGACGGGCCCTCGCGCAGGGTCGTGCCGGCCAGTGCGGCGAAGCCGAACGCGCCGACGCCCGCGACGAGGATCGCGCCCGGGACGGCGTGCATACGGGCGGCGCTCGCGCAGCCCGCGGCCAGCACCAGCGCGATCGCTCCGGCGGTCACGGCGGTGAGCGGGCCGGGGCCCGCGCCGAGCAGCGCGGCGGCGAGCGCGGCCAGCGCCAGGCTGGCCAGGGCGAGGCCGAGTTTGCGGGTGAGTTCGGGGCGCCAGCGGCCTGGTCCTGAGCCGACGGTGTGGGCGACGCCGTCGGAGACGTCGTCGAAGTGCAGGGCGGGCAGCGCCGCCTCGGCCGGACGCAGGTGCAGGACGTCGCCGTCGCGCAGCCCGGCGCTCTCGGGGGTCGCCTCGGGGTCGAGGGGGTCTTCGCCGAGCCGTTGCAGGGTCCAGGGGGTGCCCTGGGTGTCGGGTCCCCCGGCGGTGTGGCGCAGCAGCACCGGCAGCAGGGCGGAGACGGGGGTGGTGACGGGGACGGCGAGGTCGGCGCGGCCGTCCGGTGCCTCCACGGTGAGGCGGCAGACCTCGGCAGTCCGGGCGGGCAGGGGTACGGCGGTGGTCATCGTGCTCCTGTGGGGAGGGGGGCCGCCGACACCAGGCCGGTCTGGACGAGCTGGACGGTGCGGCGGGTGACGAGCTGGGCGCGGCCCGCGGGCAGGGTGCGGGGCTTGGCCTCGCCGATGAACTTGCCCTCCTCCTTGGGGTAGGAGAACAGCAGTGCGGGGTTGCCCAGCTCCCACATCCGGCGGATCAGCGGGTCCATGACGGACCGCATGGCGCCGGAGGTGGAGCGGGCGACGACCATGTGCAGTCCGATGTGCGCGCCCTGCGCGAGCAGGGGCACCAGCGGCAGCATCGGTGACGGGGTGCCGGGCGCGCCGGAGAAGAGGTCGTAGTCGTCGACGAGGACGAACAGCAGCGGTCCGGTCCACCAGTCGCGCTTCTCCAGCTGCTCCGGGGAGACATCGGTGCCGGGCTGTCGTTTGGCGACGGACACGGCGGCGCTGTCGGCGAGTTTGCCGAGCGCGTCGCTGTCGACGACGTATCCGACGCGGTACTCGTCCGGTACGTCCTTGAGGAGTCCGCGGCCGGGGTCGGCCAGCAGGATCCTGGCCTCCTCGGGCCGGTAGCGGGTGGTGATGGCTCGGATGGCCAGCCGCAGCGCGTTGGTCTTGCCGGTCTCGCCGTCGCCGTAGACCAGCAGGTGCGGGGTGGCGCCGAAGTCGTGCCAGACGGGGGCGAGGCGTTGCTCGTCCCAGCCAACGCAGAACTTCAGGTCGCGCGTGTCGGCCGGCGCGGGCAGCCTGCGGGCGTCGAGTCTCGTCGGCAGCAGGCGTACGCCAGGAGCCCGGGGGCCGGTCCAGAAGGTGTCGATCTCGGCGACCGCGGCCTTGGTGGCGGCCGTCAGGTCGTCGGTGCGCGAGGAGCTGTCGAGGCGGGGCAGTGCGGACAGGAAGTGGTGTCCGGAGCTGGTCAGTCCGCGTCCCGGCCGGTGCGGGACGCCGGCTGCCGCGCGGGAGCCGACCTCGGACTCCATCGAGTCGCCGAGCCGCAGTTCGAGTTTGGTGCCGAGCATGTCCCGCAGCCGGGGCCGCACTTCGGACCAGCGCACCGCGGAGGCGACGATGTGCAGCCCGAACGACAGGCCGCGCGCGGCGAGTTCCATGATCCGCCGTTCGAGGTCCTCGTAGTCCTGGCGGAGCGTGGCCCAGCCGTCGACCACGAGGAACACGTCGCCGAAGGGGTCGTCGATCGTGCCGTCCGCGCGCAGCGCCCGGTAGGCGGCCATCGATTCCAGGCCCCGGGAGGTGAACAACTGCTCGCGCTGTTCCAGGAGTTGGGTGAGTTCTTCGACGGTGCGCAGGACCCGGTCGCGTTCCAGTCGGGTGGCCACGGAGCCGACGTGCGGGAGTCCGGCGGTGGAGACGAGACCGCCGCCGCCGAAGTCGAGGCAGTAGAACTGGACTTCGGCGGGCGTGTGGGTCAGGGCCAGCGACAGCATCAGGGTGCGCAGCAGGGTGGACTTGCCGGTCTGCGGTGCGCCCACCAGGCCGAGATGGCCGTCGGCGCCGGACAGGTCGGCGACGAGCAGTTCGCGGAGCTGCTCGAACGGGCGGTCCACCATGCCCAACGGGACGCGCAGCGCGCCCTGGACGCGAGGATCGGCGGCGCCCATGCCGCGGTCCGGGTCGGGCACGATGCCGGGCAGCAGCTGGTCAAGGCCGGGTGACTCGGACAGCGGGGAGAGCCAGACCTGCCGGGCGGGCGGACCACTGTCCTCCAGCCGTCCGACGAAGACCTCCAGCAGGCTGTCCTCGCCGCCGTCACCGCCGTCCTGCTCGGGTCCGGCGCCGACGCCCTGGTCGCGTAGGGCCTCCTCGGCCAGCGACACGAGCCGGGCGGCCTCCTCCGTCTCGCGGTCCGCGGCCGGCGGTCCGTGTCGCTCCAGTCCGAAGGCGGTCACTTCTCGGGCCGCGGCCGTCCGGTGCGCCGTCTCCTCGGGGCCGGCCGGTGCGGGCGCCGCTCCGGAGACGTAGGCGGCCTTGAACCGGACGAGGTTGGTGGTGTCGACCTTGAGGTAGCCGTTGCCGGGGGCGGACGGCAGTTCGTAGGCGCTGGAGGTGCCGATCACGCTGCGCGACTCCATCGAGGAGAAGGTGCGCAGGGCGAGCCGGTACGAGAGGTGGCCCTCGACGCGGTGGATGCGGGACTCGTCCAACCGCTGGGAGGCCAGCAGGAGATGGACGCCCAGGCTGCGGCCGAGCCGCCCGATGGAGACGAACAGTTCCACGAACTCCGGCTTGCTGGCAAGCAGTTCGGAGAACTCGTCGACGATGACCAGCAGCGAGGGCAGCGGAGCCAGGGTGCTCGCGCCGGCGGCGCGTGCCTTCTCGTACTCGAAGAGCGAGGCGTATCCGGCCTCCCGCAGCAGTTCTTGACGGCGGATCATCTCGCCGTTGATGGAGTCCCGCATGCGGTCGACGAGGTGGAGTTCGTCGGCGAGGTTGGTGATGACGGCGGAGGTGTGCGGCAGCCGGTCCATGTTGAGGAAGGTGGCGCCGCCCTTGAAGTCCACCAGGACCAGGTTCAGGATCTCGGAGGAGTGGGTGGCGGCCAGGCCGGTGACGAGGGTGCGCAGCAGTTCGCTCTTGCCGGAGCCGGTGGCGCCGATCAGCAGGCCGTGCGGGCCCATGCCGCCCTGTGCGGACTCCTTGAGGTCCAGCTCGACGATCTCGCCGTCCTCGGTGACGCCGATCGGCACCTTGAGCCGGGCGTCCTGGGCCAGCCGAGGACGCCACTTGGCGGCGACGTCGAAGGCGCGTACGTCACGGATGCCGAGCATGGTGGCCAGGTCGAAGTCGGATTCCAGGGGCCGGTCGACCAGGTCGACGCCGCCGCCGGTACGCATCGGGGCGAGGGCCCGGGCCAGTTGCTCGGCCTCGACGGGGCCGAGCCGGTCGGCACGGCCGCTGACGTTCTCGGTGCCGCTGGGGAAGCCCACCTCGCCGGCGCGGACCGTGAGCCGCAGCACCTTGGGTCCGCCGGGCATCGCGCCGGTGAGGTCGAGCAGCACCACCCCGCGTATCCCGGCGCCCAACAGCCTTGAGGTGGCGGGCAGTTGTACGCCCTGGGCGACGATGACCGTGAAGGGCTCGGCGACGCTGGGCGAGGAGGTGACGTCGTGGTCGGGACGGTCGCGGACATCGGGCCCGAGCAGATCGAGGAGTTCGTCGTGATCGCCGGCAGCCAGCCGCACCGCTCCGGCCGCGTCCTCCTCCGCCGGGTGGGCGTTGTGCGGCAGCCACTTGAGCCAGTCCCAGTCGTGGTGGGCCGCCTCGTCGCCGAGGACCGCCACCCGCAGTTCGTCCGGGGAGTGGAGGACCGCCAACTGACCGAGCAGCGCGCGGGCGAGAGCCACCGCCTCCTCGATCTCCCCGGTGAACTCGACGCTGGTGAAGCGCTGGAGGGAGACCGGCACCGGCAGCAGGGGCACGGTCTGGTGGGCCTTGGTGAACCGGCGCAGCGAGATCGCGCACAGCGGTTCCAGGTCCTCCACCGGCTTGGTCTGCGGCGGCAGGAACTCCAGTGCGGCGCGACGGGTCGCGAGACCGATGCGGATCCGGCCGAAGTCCTCGTGCCCGGGCCTGCGTTCCCACAGGCGGGGGCCGGCCGCGAGCGCCCACAGGTCGGACGGGTCGGGGTTGTCCCACAGCAGCGCGGCCCGCTGGTCGTCGGCCGCCTGCCGGGCCTGTGCACGCTTCTGGGCGAGGTAGCGCAGATAGTCCCGGCGTTCGGCGCGCATGCGGCGGCGTCGGTCCGCGCCGGGCCTGCCGATCTGGGTCAGCGTCATGCTGATCATGGCGACGCCCATCATCCCGGTCATCATGTACATGGACGGACCGCCGCTGCCGACCGAGTACATCAGCACCATGGCGCCTGCACCCAGGCCCATCGGCAGGTATGTCATGACCGAGCCGAAGTCGGCGGTGGCCGGTTCGCCGAGCACCGGGGGCTCGGCGAGTTCCACCTGCCCCTCCGGCATCGGGGGACCTTCGGCACGCGGCGAGCGCTTGGCGACGACGGTGCTCAACGTGCTCTCTTCTCTGCTTCTGCTGGCGTTCCCGCAACGGGATCCACGACCGGATCCGCGCGTGGAGCGTAGGCAGAGGGTCGCCCGCGACCGTGACGTACGGGCGGATGTCCGCCCGCGCGGGCAGCGAAGCCTGGCCGCAGGGGCAGCTTCGCCAAGTACACGCCAAGTCGGCCTTAAGGCCGCCCGGTGACGATCGCCGCCCGCCCGTCCAGGGCGACGGTCCGCGCCCGGAAGGAAAGCAAGAACGTTGGGAACGATCTCGATAGCAGTCCTGGCCAGTGACCCGATCACCGGTGAGGGGGCCGTCTGGTGCCTGCGCAGGTATCCGGATCTGACGGTGCTGCCGCAGGAGGAACACCGCAACGCGGACGTGGCGCTCCTGATCACGCCGGACGTCACCGAGGACACCATGCTGCTGATGGAGTCGGTGGCCGAGCGCTCGACCCGTCCCGGCCCGGGCATCGTGCTGGTCACCGGGCACATCGGGGAGGCCCATCTGCTGCGGGCGGTCCGGTTCGGCCTGCGCGGGGTGATGTGGCGTCAGGACACCACGTACGACAAGGTCGTGGAGTCCGTGCGCGCGGTGGCCGAGGGCGGGGCGGCGCTGCCGCACCCGGTCCAGGGGCAGCTCCTCGACCATCTCATGACGGTCGAGCGCGACGTGCTGGGGCCGTTGGGGCTGACCGCGTCCGGCCTGGAGACCCGCGAGGTCGATGTGCTGCGGCTGCTGGCCGAGGGGCTGGAGACGACCGAGATCGCCCAGAAGCTGAACTACTCGGAGCGCACCATCAAAAGCATCGTCAGCGTCATGATGAACCGGCTCGGCCTGCGCAACCGCACCCACGCGGTCGCGTACGCGCTCCGCACAGGGACGCTGTAGCCGGTCGGAAACCGTGCGAGGGGTACGGCACCCCGGTCGTCCGGTCCGCAGGGGAAGGGTTTGCGGTCCGGCGGGGCAGAACCGACGCCTTCCGGCGGGTGTCCACGACCGGCGCCCCTAACGTCGCCCGCCGGGGAACATCGAGTACGCAGACGGGCAGGCAGACATGGAGCACACAGCGGGGCAGCCGGAGACACCGGAGGAGCCGGCCCTCTGGGAACGGCCGCTGCCGTGGCTTCGGGAGACCGAGCCGACGTCCGGGCCGGGGGACGCGTCGGAGGAGGAGCCCGTGTCGCCCTCCGAGGACGGTTCCGCTCCTGACGGCGTGAGCACACCCGACGGCACACCGGCGACCGGGACGGCCTCCGACCCCGCGCCGGGCACGGACGAGACCTCCTCCGCGCCGGGCACGCTGTTCCGGCCGAGGACGAGGCGGTCGGACGACCCGACGCCCGCGTCCGCTCCCGCCTCCAGCCCCGCGGCCGAGCCCGCCGCACCGGGCGGACTGTTCCGCCCGAGGGCGGCACGGCCGGACAGCCCGACGCCCGCTCCGGCATCCCCCACCGCACCCGAACCTGCCGCACCCGGCGGGCTGTTCCGCCCCAGGGCGGCACGGCCGGCCGAGCCCGCGCCCGCCGCGGCATCGGTGGCCACCACTGCGGCCGAGCCGCCTGCCGAGGAAGCGTCCGCCGCGCCGGGCTCGCTGTTCCGGCCGCGCACGACGGGGTCGGGTGACTCCGGCGGACAGCGCGGAACGGGTGCCGGGGACGTGCGCCCGGAGCGGAGCGCGCGAGTGGTCGGTGTCGCGGTCGCCGGCTGTGCCCTGCTGGTCATCGGGATCGGCAGCGCCGCGTTCATCTCGATGCCGGACCACGACGACTCCGGTCCGCGGGCGGCGAGCGTCGGCGACGGCGCCGTCCCGCAGCTCACGGCGGGCGGCTCGGTGGGGCAGACCGGCTCCCCCTCGGGCAGCGGCCGGCCGGCCCACCGTACGAAGGGGTCGAAGGCCGGTACGGACAAGGGCCCGCACGCCGAGGGGAGTTCGTCCCCGGTGGCGGATGCCGCGCACCCCGACAAGGCGTCCGGCACCAAGGCGGCCCACGCCGCCGACGCCGACGCACAGAGCGGGACCGGATCGGGCAGCACGACCACGAAGACCCCGACGTCGAAGCCGGCCGCTGCCGGTGCTGCCGGCGCTGCCGGCGACGAGCTCGTCGGTTACGGATCGTCGAAGTGCATCGAGGTGAGCGCCCATTCCGGTGTGGACGGCTCCCCGCTGCGGCTGTGGGGATGTGACGGCGACGCCTGGCAGAAGTGGGTGTTCAAGTCCGACGGCAGCGTGCGGTCCATGGGCCTGTGCCTGGACATCGCGAACGCCTCGGAGTCCGACGGCGCGGCCATCCAGCTGGCCACCTGCAACGGCGGCTGGGCCCAGCGCTTCAACCTCAACGGCTCCCACGACCTGGTCAACACCGTGATCGGCAAGTGTGTGGACGCCAAGGACTCGGGCACCGGCAACGGCACCCGGCTCCAGCTGTGGACCTGCGGGGGGACGTCCAACCAGAAGTGGCACCTGGGCTGATCCCCGCCGCCGTCACGTCACCTCCGGGCGGCCCGCTCCTGCGAGGCGGCCCGCGCCGCCTCCGCGAGGTGCCGCGAGCCCCATCGCCGCGCCACGTCCTCGGCGCGGGCGAACTGCCGTAGCGCCTCGTCCTCGTCGCCCAGAAGCCGGTGCAACTCCCCCAGGGAGTGGGCGAAGGGGCGGGTGGCGAAGGAGACGCTGGCGGCGCCGGCCAGCTGGGTGCGCAGCGGCCGCAGGAGCGGGATCAGCTCCCGCGCGGTGGTCATGTCACCCAGCAGGAAGGCGAGTTCGGCCCGGAGCGACAGGGCGATGCCGTACAGGTGGTCGGGGACGACGGGGACCACGGTCGGAGTGTGCCCGCCCAACAGGTGGGCCTGTGCGTGCTCGCCCTGCCGGGCGAGCGCGACACCGAGGGCGAGTTCGGCGATGGGCACCGATCCGGGCAGAAGGGACCGCAGCAGGGGCTCGGCCGCACGCGGACGGTCCTGGCCGAATCGCACCGACGTCAGCCCCACGACGTACACGAAGTCGCCGAACGGCGAGCCGTGGTAGCGCAACCGGTCGCGTACTTCCGTGTAACCGGCCTCCGACTCGGCGAAGCGGCCCTCGACGTGCGCCAGCATGGCGAGGGTCAGCAGGTTGATCGCCTCGGCCTCCACCAGGCGGTGCCGTCCGGCGATCGCCCGCCCGTCCCTGGTGTGCCGGCGAACCCTCTCGACGTCGTTGCGGGCCCCGGCCGCCATGGCCCCGGTGTGCTCGCGCACCCAGTTGTTGGCGGGCAGGTCGTGTGCGTAGCCGAGGACGCGCAACTCCGCCGCCAGCAACGCGCGGCGGTCCGAGAACCCCTCCGGCTTCACCGCGGCCGCCACCGTCAGCGCGGAGGAGAGCAGCAACGGATCCCCCACGGCCCGGGCCACGACCAGTCGGCGATCGGCCTCGGAACTCTCCTCCGCCGCTCCCCCACCGCACGCGTCCGCCGCGCCCATCGACTCCACGCCGTGGTGCGCGACCTGCGGCCCCGTGGCCTTCCTCTCTCCTTCGGGGCGTACGGCGGGTGCGCCGCCCCTCGTGTGGCGGGGCAGGTCGTCCGCAACGGCCGGCGGCAGGATGCCGAGGACGGCCGGATCCAGGTCCGCACGGGCCGTCAGGACGTCGACGAACGCGTCGATCGCCGCCGGTTCGGCGAGCCCCTGCGGCCCGCTCAGGGCGGGCCCCTGTCCGCCCCACACGCCGAGCGCCGCCGCGACCAACTCGTCGTGCCCGACGCCCTCGGCCGCCTCCAAGGCGCGCTGCCGGGTGTGCCGTGCCGCCACGATCGCTCCGGCCCGTATCTCGGCCCGCAGCAGGCGGCCGTACAGCGCTACCAGCCGCCCGGAGCGGCCGTTCACCGTGGCACCGTCCGCGTCGGCGGGGATCAGCGCGAAGGACTCGATGGCCTGGGTGAGCAACTGGACCGCCGTGTCGTGGGCATAGCGGCGCTCGGCCTGGTCGGCCGCGCCGAGCGAGTACGCGACGGCGAGCGACGCGGTCTGTTTGCTCGCGGCCCGGGCGAAGTGGTGCGCGAGGGCGGCGAGGTCGTCCGGACGGCGTCTGCGCAGCACCTCGGCGAGCCGGGCGTGCAGTCGGGCCCGGCGCACGCCGATGAGGTCGGTGTACAGGGTGTCGCGGACCAGCGCGTGCGCGAACCGGACCACGCCGGGCGCCGGTTCGGTCAGCAGCCCGGCCACCACACCCGCCTCGACGGCGTCGAGCACGGCGTGCTCGTCGTGCCGCGTGGGGTCCGCGGCCTCCACGAGGACGCAGATCTCTATCTCGCGGCCCACCACGGAGGCCAGTTGGAGGACGGCCAGCGCACCCTCGGGCAACTGCCGCAGCCGACGCCGCAGCACGTCACGCACGCCCTGCGGGACCTCGGACACCGCCACCAGGGCGCCCTCGCTGGCGAGCAGCCGCGCGCTCTCCCGGACGTAGAAGGGGTTGCCGTCGGTCCGGTCGGCGAGCGCGCCGATGGTCGCCGCGTCGACCTGCTTCCCGCACACCGCCCTGACCAGGGCGTCCACATCAGGTAAGGGCAGTCCGCCGAGGGCCAGCCGGTACGGCGAGCGGTGGGCGAGTGCGGCGAGCGTCTTCGTCAGCCTCTCCCCCGCGTCGGCCGGGCGGTACGCGGCGATCGCGAGTACCGGCGATCCGATCAGCTCGGCGGTCCTTTCCAACAGGGCCAGCGTCTCGCCGTCGGCCCGGTGCAGGTCGTCCACGACCACGGCCAGGGGTGCGTCCGCGGCGGCCTCCCGCAGCCAGGTGCTGAACGCCCGGTGCAGCCGGAACCGTCCGACGGACGCCGTGTCGTCCCGTCCCGGGAATCCCTCCGCCATATCGCCGCCGGGCGCGGACTCGCCCTCTTCGCGTTCGCCGTAGCCGGCCTCCTGGAGCAGGGCGCCGAGCGCGGCCGGGTCGGTGGGAGGGGTCCGGCGGGCGAGCGCGCCGAGCGCCTCCACCCAGGCCCAAGCGGAGGGGGCGCCGTCGAACTCGGGGCAGCGGCCGACCACGACGGTCCAGCCCTGCTCCCGCAGCCGCCGCTGGTACCGACCGAGCAGCGCCGACTTGCCGGCCCCGGCGTCGCCGGTCACCAGGACCACACCGCCGCCCCGCCGGGCCTCGCGCGCCACTTTCTCCAAGGCCCGCAGTTCGTCGTCCCGGCCCACGAACAGCTCGTCGTCCGGCAGGACGACGCCCACCTGATCCCCCACTCCGCCGGACGGCGCACCCCGATCCGGCGCCGACGAGTCGGTCACCACCGGTTCCAGGGCTTCCGGCGTCGCTGCCTCCGCCGGTACCGCCGCACGCAGGAACTCGGTGCGCCCCGCCAGCACGGCCCCCTCCAGCTCGGCCAGCGCGCCGCCGAACCCCAGGCCGAGTTCGGCGGCCAACACGCCTGCCGCCCGCCGCAGTTCGGCCACCGCGTCGGCGCGGCGTCCACTGGCCCAGAGCCCGAGGGCCAGCAGCCGCCAGCCCTCCTCGCGCAGCGGGTGCTCCCGTACGAGCGCCTCGGCCGCCGGCACCGCCTCCCGCGCGGCTCCCGTGGCGAGGGTCGCGGTGATCGCCATCTCCCGTGCCGTCAGGTGCAGTTCGTTCAGCCTGGCGGCCTCGGCCGACGCCCACTCCTCGTCCGCCCACTCGCCGTACGCCGCTCCGTGCCACCACCCGAGCGCCTCCTCCAGCAGCCGCCGGGCCTCTGCCCCGCGGGCCCTGCGAGCCCGCCGTACCGCCGCCTCGAACCGCCAGGCGTCGACCGCGTCCTCGGGCAGCCGCAGCGCGTACCCGGGCGGGGCACTGACCAGGACGCCGGCCGGGGTGCGGGGCGGTCGGCCGGGTTCGAGCGCGCGCCGCAGGTTGGACACGTAGACATGCAGGGAGGCCGCCGCCTTCTCCGGGGGCCGCCCCCGCCACAGACGGTCGATGAGTCCGTCGACGGACACCACACGACCCCGGTCGGCCAGCAGGAGGGCGAGGACGGCCCGCTGCCGGGGACCTCCCAGGTTGACCGGCGCACCGTCGATGTCCGCGCCGATGGTTCCCAGGATCTTCACGTTGAGCATGACCCGTCAATCTACAGCCCTGACTCCTTACCTTCGGAGGAGCTCCGTCGCGTGTCAGAGGTGCGGGGTCAGCGCAGCGGCAGGCTGTCCAGGGTGAAGACCGGGCTGGTCAGTGGATCGCCGTAAAAGAAGGTGTCCATCTGGGAGTTGGTCACCAGCAGCCGGTTGCCGCTCACGGCGACACCGGTGGTGGTGTCCGCTCCGGGGTAGGTGCGGGCGGAGAGTACGGCGGCCCGGGTGCCGTCGCCGGACAGGCGCAGGGCGTCGACCTCGTTGTTCACGGAACGGGCGATGTACAGGGTGTTCCCTCTCCGTGCGATCCCGTCGGCGCTCGGCAGAGCCGGTGCGGCGATTCTGTGGATCTCGCCGGTGGCGAGGGTGAGCCGGTAGAGCGCGCCGCTGTACCAGTAGCCGATGATCAGCGACTTGCCGTCGGGGGTGGTGACGATGCCGTTGCCGTTGGACTGGCCGGCCACGTAGTCCGGCAGGCGGTAGGCCACCTCGAGGGTCCGATGCGCGCCGGTGGCGGGGGCGTTCACCTCGGCGGCCGGGATCCGGTAGACGACGGCTCGGAAGGAATCGGTGATGTAGACGTCCCCGTCGGGGGCGACGGTCTGGTCGTTGACGAGGGTCGGCGTGCCGGTGTCGGGGACGGTGTAGGAGGAGACGAGCTTCCCGGTGTTCGTGTAGACGAAGAAGCGGCCGGTGAAAGCGCCGGCGACCAGCAGACGGTTGCCGGTGGTCTTGATCCCGGTGGCCTGGGTACGGCCCTCCTGGCCGCCCGGCAGGAAGGGTTCCAGGGTCTTCGCCCCCAGGCGCCCGCGGTAGACGGTGCCGTCGGCGATGCTGGCGGTGTAGACGTAGTGACGGTCGGCCGCGACGCTCTCGGGGAAGGCCCCGCTGCCGTCGACCGTGATCGTGTGGTCGTTGCCCTCGCGGTCGTGGGCGGGCGCGGCAGTGGCGGGAAGCGTGAGGGCAGCCAGGGCGGCGGACGCCGAGGTGAGGGTCAGGAGCGTGCGCTGCCAAGTGGCGTGCGCGGTGGTGCGGGTGGACATGATCGAGGACCTTTCCCCGGGTGACCGGGAGGGACGTGGGCAAGTGAGAGAAGCGAGTCGGTGGCCGTAGGCCCCGTCAGTGGAGTGCGTCGGCGATCGCGTCGGCCGGCGGCGTGGTCGGCCGTCCGATCAGGCGCCGCAGGTCACCGGAAGCGGTGAACAACTCGCCGCGGCTCATGCCGAGGTCGGCGTCGACGAGGACGTGCGCCAACTCGGCGGGCAGGCCTGCACGGGTCAGCGCCTGGGTGAGTCCGTCGGCCGGGAGGTCGGTGTACGTGATCCGCTTCCCGCTGACGGCCGAGATCGTCGCCGCGAGCCCGGCCAGGGTGAACGCCTCGTCGCCGCCCAGCTCGTACACCTCGCCGGCATGGCCCTCGGTGGTCAGTACGACCGCTGCGGCGTCGGCGTAGTCGGCGCGGGACGCGGCACTGATCCTGCCCTGGCCGGCCGCCCCGACAACTGCTCCGTTGCCCAGTATCTGCGGGAGTTGGGCGGTGTAGTTCTCCAAGTACCAGCTGTTGCGCAGCATCACGCCGGGGACGGCGCGCTCCCGGAGGTACTCCTCCGTGGCGCGATGGGTGGCGGCGAGGATCGTGGTGGCCCTGTCCGCGTGCGACATGCTCGTGTACGCCACCAGCGAGACGCCAGCAGCCACTGCCGCGTCGATGGCCCGGCGGTGGTTGGCGACCCGCTCGTCCACGGTCGTGGTCGAGATGAGCAGCAGCCGGTCCGCGCCGTCGAAGGCTGCCGCGAGACTGTCCGGCTCCGCGAAGTCGGCCCGGCGCACCACGACGCCGCGGTCGGCGAAGCCCTTGAGCGTGGCGATGTCCCTGCCGGTCGCGACGATGTCGGCGGCCGGCACTCCGCGCGCCAGCAGTGCTTCGACGGTGAGTCCGCCGAGCTGACCGGAGGCTCCGGTGATCACGATCGACATGGGCTTGTCCCTTCTTGCCGCGGACCTCCCGCGGCACGAGACATAGCCTGAACTGGTCACTCTCTTTTGGTAAGGAGCCACTTCTCGGTAAGGTGGCAACCCGCAGGAAAGCAATGAGGTGAGCAGTGTGGCGACCGCCGAGGATGTGACCGAGCCCATACCGTCATGGGACCCGTACGCGCGTGGCTGCCCTTCGCGTGACCTGCTCGACCAGATCGGCAGCAAGTGGTCGGTTCTCGTGCTCGGGGAACTCGGCAGGCACGGACCGTGCCGGTTCACCCGGCTGCGGCAGCAGCTGGCGGGAGTGAGCGAGAAGATGCTCACCCAGACGCTGCGCACCCTCGAACGCGACGGCCTGGTCCTGCGGACGGTGTACCCCGAGGTGCCGACCCGCGTGGAGTACGAGCTGACCCCGCTCGGCCAGACGCTGCGAGGTCCCCTGAAGGCGCTCACGGAATGGTCGGTCGGCCATATCGAGGAAGTCCTCGCCGCCCGCGAGGAGTACGACGGCCGCGCCGGAAAACGCTAGGGGATCGGATCGGGAAGTGCGGGCAGCGGTGAAGCCGGCGGGCTCGCGTCTCAGCCCGACCCCGCACACGACCTGCCGAGCCGCCCCAGAGCGGATCGACCTCTCCCCCGCCACTGACAAGCGCTCAGCGCCTGCCCGCACCGGCACGCGCGGCTCAGGCGGTTGCCGCGTCGCTGTCGGAGCTGATACCGAAGATCTGGTCCAGGCCGACCGTGCGCAGTACGCGCTGGGTGTGGGCGGGGATGTCGGTCAGGACGAGGTCGCCGCCGGCAGCCTTGGTGAGATTGTGCGCGATGATCAGGGCCGTGAGACCGCTGGAGTCGCAGAACTCCATGCCGCCCAGGTCCAGGACAAGGCGCTGGCCGGGTCGGAGGGTCAGACCGCTGATCAGCTCCCGCAGTTCGGAGGCGGTGGCGTAGTCGAGTTCCCCGACGACTGCGACGACGGTGCCGGTCGGGGCTGCATGGACGGTGAGATTCAGTGGGCTCATGGGAAAGGGCTTCACTCCTGTGGCTGAGGGGCGGGCACGCCGAGTGCCAGCAAGGCTGTGTCGTCTTCCAGTCCGTCGGCGAAGTCGTCCAGCAGCCCGATCAGCGCCTCTACGACGGCCTGGGCGGGCCGGCCGGCGTGGCGGGCGGTGAAACTGCGCAGGGCCTCGTCGCCGAAGAGGGCGCTGCGGTCCTCACCCGTGCGGGCCTCGGTGAGACCGTCGGTGTAGAGCAGGAGGGTGTCGCCGGGGCCGAGGGTGGCGGTTGCGGTGACGAAGTGCGCGGACGGAAGGATGCCGACGAGCAGGCCGCCCGGGGTCGGCAGGAAGTCGGCAGCACCGTCCGCGCGCAGGACGAGCGCTGGAGGGTGGCCGCCCGAGGCGAGGTGGATGGTGGCGTGCCCGGTGGCGAGGTCGGGTTCGATGGTGCCGAAGACGGTGGTGCAGTAGCGCGGGTCCCCGCTGGTGTAGCGCTCGTAGACCGCCTGGTTGAGGGTGGACAGGGCGGAGATGGGATCGGGGTCGTGCAGGGCGGCGGCGCGCAGGGTGTAGCGGGCCAATGAGGTGACCGCGGCGGCCTGGGGGCCCTTGCCGCACACGTCACCGAGGAAGAAGCCGAAGCGTTTGCCGTCGATGGGGAAAAGGTCGTAGAAGTCCCCGCCGAGGTGGTCGGGGGAGGCGGTGCGGTAGTGGACCGCTGTCTCGACCCCGGGCACCGAGGGCAGTCGGTCGGGCAGGAGGGACTGCTGGAGCGCGGCGAGGGCGTCCTGGAGACGGGCCCGGTCGGTCTCGGCCTGACGGTGGGCGGCTTCGGCCGCCCTGCGGGCGCGCAGCAGTTCCTCTTCGTAGGCGCGGCGGTCGCGCGCGTCGAAGACGGTGGTGCGGATCAGCAGGGGCCCACCGGTGGCGCCGTGTTTGACGACGGAGGAGACCAGGACCGGCATCCGTCCGCCGCCGGCTTGTTTCATCTCCAGCGCGATGCCTCCTATCTCGCCGCGCATCTGCAGGAGCGGCGCGAAGTGCGTCTCGTGGTACAGCTTGCCGCCCACGGTGAGCAGGTCGGTGAACCGCATGCGGCCCACCACGTCGTCCTCCGCCAGGCCGAGCCACTCGAGCAGCCTCGTGTTGATCTTGGCGATGGTGCCGTCCATCAGGGTGGACAGATATCCGCACGGGGCGCTCTCGTACAGCTCCTCGACGCTGTCCTCCAGCAGCGCCGCGAACGCCGCGTTGGAGGTCTGCTCGTCTCCGCTGCCCCGCTGGGGATCGGGCTCCTGGTCGGTTCGGCACATCATCGAAGGCCGTCCAGGAACTTCGTGATCGCCTGGTTGGTGGCCTCGGGGGCGGACAGGTGCGGGCAATGTCCGGTCGCTTCCAGGGTGACCAGGGCGGAGCCCGGGATCGCCTGGTGGACGAAGGCTCCGACCTCGCGGGGAGCGATGGCGTCCTGACTGCTCTCCAGCACCAGCGTCGGCACCTGCACGCTCTTCAGCTCGGCGCGCGAGTCCGACAGGAAGGTGGTGCGGGCGAAAACGCTCGCCATCTCAGGGTCGGTGGCACAGAAGCTCGTGACCAGCTCCTGCCCCAGTTCGGGACGTTCCGCGTTGCCCATGATCACCGGACCCATCGCGGCCGACCAGCCCAGGTAGTTCGAATCCAGAGAGGCCAGGAGTTCGTCGATGTCCTCGGCGCTGAATCCGCCGTGATAGCCGACGTCGTCGATGTAGCGGGGAGAGGGAGCGACCATCACCAGTGCCCCGATGCGCTCAGGGACGCGAGCGGCGGCCAGGACGCCGATCATGGCGCTGACGGAGTGGCCCACGAAGACCGCGTCCCGCAGGTCGAGCGCCTCGCAGATCTCCTCCACGTCCTGGGCGTAGCCCTCCAGGGAGGAGTAGCGAGCCTCGGAGAAGGCGGAGAGGTCGGAGCGGCCCGCGCCCACGTAGTCGAAGAGCACCACCTGGTACTCCTCGGCCAGGGCCGGCGCTGTCAGCCGCCACATGTTCTGGTCACAACCGAACCCGTGCGCCAGCACCACCGTGCGCCCCTCGGGGTTCCCGGTGATGGTGACGTTGTTCCTGTGACCGATGTCCATGCCCACCACTTTCTCAAAGCCCGCTCGCCCTTTCCGGCACAGCGGCGGTCACCTTCGCCTACCCCCACAACGCCCTCACAAATGCGGGCGCCTGATTCTCCCGTTATCCCACACAAAGGGATGTTCTCAGCCGCACCGGTGTTCCCCTCTCGCACGTATCCCAAGGCGCTGACCTGCTGCTGCCGGTCGATGGACGGCCTCGCGGGCGAGACGGGAGACAGGGGCGCGGCCGGGAGTTCGACGGTCCATCCGGCCAACGGTTCTTCGAGTTGATCCAGCGTGATGAGGAAGAGCCGTTCCGCCCCGCGCCTTTGACGGATGCTCGCCGGAATCGGGCTCTCCCTCACCAACAAGGGCAACGCGAATTCAAGCTCCGGCTACTGCGCGAGAGCCGGGTAGAGGGCGGTGACCGGCGCCGAGAGCGCGTTGTGCACCTTTGCGGTCAGCTCGTCGACGATGAGTTCGTACCGCCTCCCCCTGCCGGTGTTACCGTCGCGCCATGTCCAAGATCGAGATCGACGCGATAGCCGCCGAGTTCTTCGGAGCCTTCGACAACCGCGGCGGCAAGGCCGCGGACGTGGCCCGGATCCGCCGGCTCGTCATTCCTGGTGGTGTGATCGTGCTGACCGGGCCGAAGTACACGGTCTACACCGTGGACGAGTTCATCGAGCCGCGCGAACGCCTGCTCGCCGACGGCCGGTTGGTCGAGTTCTCGGAGTGGGAAACCTCCGAGCGAACCGAGATCGCGGGCGACATCGCGTCGCGCTTCGGCGAGTACCGGAAGGCCGGCATCCTGGACGGCGAGCCGTTCGAGGGCGGCGGGACCAAGACCATCCAGTTCGTCCGCACCCCGGAGGGCTGGCGGATCGCGGCGTTCTCCTGGTACGACCAGCCCTGAGGGTCCGCAGGCCACGACTGTCCGAGGAGCGCGAGCCAGGGCGGACCGTCACGCACCCAGCGGAGCTCGGGTTGAACTGAGTGACCTTCCCAAGTCGCCTCGCACCGAGCGGGGTTGTCGCCGGCGCGCGCTCGCATATGGGCGTCGGGCAGTGGTCCGCCCATCGTCCGCAGCTTCACCGTGGAGAAGGGGATGAACTCCCTTCGCGAACCCGGGAGTTGAGGACCAGCGTCGACAGACAAAACCGGGTTGCGCCAGCCCACGAAGCAGCTGCCGCAACCCGCCCGCACCCTCAAGCGCTCTCCGACTACACCGCGCGATCGGCAGTTCCAGGAAGCCGAGTAGCCCTGCCGGCTCGCCCCAGGCGGAGTGCCGAGATGAGGAAGAAGACGCCGCCGAGCGTGGCGTAACCGGCCAGGGTGCTCAAGGAGGCGTTGTCCTTGGCCGACTGGGCGATGAAGGAGGAACCGGCGAGAGTGGAGATGGCGCCGCTGACGATCATCGGCCACTGCCCACCCATTGCACGGCGCAGGACGCCTACAAGCAGTTGGACCAGCCCCGCGGTGACGGCCCAGGCACCCCAGACCCGGAGCACGGCCGGAATGCCGGAGGTCGCGGCAGCCGCCAACCCCGCTGCGGTCAGGGTGCTGAGCGCGATGTTGGCGTAGAGACCGCGCACCGGCCCGCTATGCGCCCTGGCGGACCTGACGTCGACGACCGCGCACGCCGCGTCGAACAGCGGATAGATCACCAACAGGGTCGCGCTCAGGGGACCCAGATCACCGGCCGAGGCGAACAGCAGGGCGGCCCACAACACGGCGAACGCGAAGCGCAGGAAGTACAGGCGGCGCAGCGCCGCCGTGTCACTCACGGCCAGGGCGAGACCAGGTGCGGGGGCAGAAGCAGGGGCTGCGGGAGAGGTGTTCACGGAAGGTCCTTTCGGCGAAGGCGGGCGAAGCGGCGAACGACGGAAGTTCACGACGGGACAGAGTGAGATAGAACGTTCGGTCTCGCTCTTCCATCAAAGGGCTCCCCGCCTCCGCCTGTCAAGACCGAACGTTCTCCCTCACCGGTTGATAGGGTGACGGCATGAGTGCGAGCACAGAGGTCGAGGGCACGTCCGGGGCGCGGGAGCGGCTGCTCGGCACGGCGACCCGGATCTTCTACGCCGAGGGGATCCACTCCGTCGGCGTGGACCGGATCATCGCGGAGGCCCAGGTCACCCGCGCCACCCTGTACCGGCATTTCAAGGGCAAGGAGGAGCTGATCGTCTCCTACCTCCAGGAAGCCGACCGCGGCATCCGGGCCCAGGTGGAAGCCGCCCGGGCCGGGGATCTGTCCGCGGCCGACAAGGTCAGGGCCGTGAGCCGGTCCATCGGTGAGGGCATCCAGTCCCCCGGTTTCCGAGGCTGCGCCTTTCTCAACGCGGCGGCGGAGTATCCCGACCCGGCGCACCCCGTCCACCAGGTCGTGTTGGCTCATCGGCAGTGGTTCCTGGACACCGCCACGCAGCTGCTGGAAGAGGCCGGCTGCGTGCCCTCCGACGCCGCGGGCCGGCACTTCGTCATGCTCCGTGACGGCGCCATGGCAGCCGGCTGCCTCTTCGACCCGACGCTGATCTGCGAGACGTTCCTGCACGGCGTCGAGGGCATTCTGCGCACGGGCGCAGCGGCGACAGCCGCACAGTAGACGCCGACGGCTACCTCGGCCGCTCTGCGTTCGCCGCGCTCGCGACCGCGTTCCGGATCAGCGACATGCGGATGCCGGGCCCCCTCCCCAAAGGAGAACCCGGCATCCGCGCCCTGTCAGTGCTCGGCGTCGGCGGTCAGACCGCCGACGCGGTCACCGTCAGGGGAACGACGTGATCTTCGAAGGAACGGTGTCCGTGCCCGACGTGGGTGCGCCGGTGTTGTTGACGACGTGGGCGTACTGGCCCTTGCCGCCCAGGGAGATCACCAGGATGTCGTGCAGTTTGATCCCTGTCTTGACCGGCACCTGGAAGCCGTGGGCCTGCACGATCGATGGGTCCGAGGTGAAGTTGCAGTAACTTCCCAGGCCCCATGCCTCGTGCACGTTGACGGAGTCGGCGACCTTGTAGGCCGCGTAGCCGACGATGCCGTCATGGGTGATGGCCGCGGCGTTCGGGACGTCGTAGGCCTTCTCGTTCTGGAAGAAGATCGTGCGCCCGCGTTCGCCGTTCCACAGCACGTCGTACTTGTTGAAGTGCTCGACGAACAGGCCGGTGGCGAGGACGTCGTCGCCGTTGACCACGAGGCCGTAGTCGGCTCTGTTGGTCTCCCAGCCGACGCCTTGGCCGTGGTCGGCGCGCCAGAGCCAGGTGTGGTCGACGATGACGTCGTCGCTGTTGACCACGACCGAGTTGGTGGCGAGGCCGGGGCCCGCGCCGCCGATGCGCACGAACACGTCCTGCATGGTGGTCGGGTTGGCGGAGTGGTCGGCGGAGCTGCCGGCCGGGCCGATCTGCAGCAGGGTGTTGGAGTTGGAGCTGCCGGCGTCGATCAGGAAGCCGGCGAGCTTGACTCCGTCGACGTCGGCCACGTGCATGGCGTCGACGCCGTTGTCCGGAACGATGGTCGCCAGGCCGAGACCGAGGACGACGGTGTTCGCCCGGGTCACGTTGATGGTCTGGTCGAGGTGGTAGACGCCCGGGGTGAAGAGCAGGTTCAGACCCTGGGCGAGGGCGGTGTTGATGGTGGCCGCGGTCGCGCCGGGCTTGACCACGTAGAACTGGTCCAGCGGAATCGACGAACCGGCCGTGTTGGGCCAGGAGACGCCGCGTGCGTTGGTGCGCTTGGCGGGCACGAACACCTTGTACGCGTTGCCGTCCAGGTAGAGGTACGGCTTCTCGCGCGAGACCGGGGTGTTGTCCAGGGTGGTGTACGGGCCGGAGTCGAAGTTGGTGGCCGGAGCGCCCTGCACGCCGGAGAACGTCATGTTCCAGACGCCGTTGGTCCAGCCGCCGACGGAGCTGTCACGGGTGTACCACTGCTGCTGGGAGTACGGGCCGACCGTACCGTCGATCTTGGAGTCGGCGATGTAGCCGCCGGAGGCCCAACCGTAGCCGTTCGGGGCGAGGTTGAGGCCGCCCTGCACGTGGATGCGGCGGAAGGGGGCCGCCTGGGCCACCGCCCAGCGGTCGGTGCCGTTGGAAGGCGTGATCGACAGGTTCTCCGCCGAACGCCAGAAGTTCTGGGTCGCGTTGCCGTTGAACCAGCCCGCGTCGACGGTGACGTCACCGTTGATGTGGACGTCGTCGGGGTTGAGGCCGAGGCCCGAGATCGAGGTGTAGAAGCCCACCTGCGCGTTGATCCCGTTGTAGGTGCCGGGCTTCATGAGGAACTGGTAGCGGCCGGTGCCGAACTGGTTCGACTCCTGCTGCGCGAAGACCTGGTCGAACTTCGCCTGGAGGTTGGGTGTCGAGGGGTCGACGACGATCACGTTGGGGCCGAGGTCGCCGCCGCCCTGGACCGGACCGCTGCCACCGCCCGAACCGGTGTGGACAGCCACCTCCCAGAGCGAGTAGCCGTAGCCGGTGCCACGGACCGTTCCGTTGATCCGCACATAGCGGCCCTGGCCGGAGACGTCGTAGGACGTCGAGCCGGCGGTGCCGTCGGTGACGGACTTGAGCGTGGTCCAGGTCTGGCCGTCGGCCGAGGCCTGGATCTGGAAGGACTTGCCGTAGGCGGCCTCCCAGTTGAGGTCGACCCGGCACAGGCTCTGGGACGACCCGAGGTCGACCTGGATCCACTGCGGGTCGGCGGCGGCGCTGGACCAGCGGGTGCCGGTGTTGCCGTCGAAGGCGGCCGATGCCGGGGTGCCGGCGTTCTCGGTGGAGGAGGCCGTCGCCGTCTTGCCCTGGGCGGCGTTGGCCGTGTCGCAGCCGGCGGGCGGAGTGGTGGTGCCGCCGGTGCTGCCGAAGACCTGGAACTCCCAGAGGGAGTAGCCGTACTGGGTGGCGCGGTGGACGCCGGCCATCCGGACGTAGCGGCCCTGGCCGGAGACGTCGAGCGTGTCGGTGCCGCCGTCACCGCCGGTCACGGACTTGACGTCGGTCCAGGTGTTCCCGTCCGCGGACGTCTGGATCTTGTAGTCGCTGCCGTACGCGGTCTCCCAGTTGAGGACGACCTGGGTGATGGTGGCCGTGGAACCGAGGTCGACCTGGAGCCACTGGGTGTCGGTGGCGGCGGAGGACCAGCGGGTGGCGGTGTTGCCGTCGACGGCGTTGGCGGCGACGGTGCCCGCGTTCTCGTCGGAGGACGAGGTGGCCGTCTTGCCCTGGGACAGCGGCAGGTCCGCCGCTGCGGCCGGGCTGCTGTGCAGGGGCAGGGTGACGAGCGCGGCCATTGCGGCCAGCGCGACACCCAAGGATCTGAGTTTCATGCCGTGACTCCATGCGGGTGGGGTGACGAGCGAAGCGGACACACGGAACCGGAACGCCGGGGCAGGCTCTGCCCAGCGCTCGGTCTGTACGAACTGGCCGTACGTCGTACTTAGTTCACGGTTTGATTTAAGGAATGAACCATCGGGGTGGCAAGAGTCGTGACGCGAGTTTCTTAACTTCCTTTCATGAACGCCGAGTCGGCGGACCACCGAGAACCGCACGACCTCGACGAAGGCGGGGCGGACGAAGCGGACACGGCGCGGATCCCGTCAAGCCTTGAAGGCGAAGCGAGGCGGGGCGGCACCGGGGTCGAGGCGGCACCGGGCGGTGACATACCCGCGAAGCGCCGCTACCGCCAGGAGCAGGTCCCGCCCCCACTCCCCCTCCACCGAGCCGGCGGTCGGGGCGGGTCGATCGGCCAAGGCCTCACCTGCGACGCTTAGTTCACGTCTTGATTTAACCCGTGAGTCTCAACTTCCGGCAGCGCTACGGGAGTTGAAAACCGGTGGCGTCCACTTCTGCCGGATCCCTTGACACCTTGATGACATGGCCCCAACACTCCTCGGCGGGAGAGCGCTCTCCCATCCTCTCCCGGCATCCCCTCGCACCAGCGCGTCCGACGTCACGTCATCTCGCCGGACGTCACGTCATGAGGGCACCGGGCAACCACCTCTGACACCCCCACCGTTCAGGAGGAGGTCTCCATGTCCAGGAGATCGAAAGGCCTGTCAGCCACGCTGATCACCGGCGCGCTCCTGCTGACCTCGCTCGGCCTCGGCGGCGTCGCCATCAGCGCCGGGGCACCCGCACCGCACACCGCGGCCGCGCAGTCGTTCGCGGCCACCCACTCCGGTCACGCGATGGCCGCGTCCACGGCCAACTCCCCCGAGGACCCGGACGGCGACGGCTACATCCCCGCCAACCCGCCGGTCACCGGCGTGACCCCGTCCACGCAGAATCCGCCGCACGCCTACTTCCACGAGTTCCAGGCCAACTGTTCGGTCACGCACACCCGGCCGGACGACCCCATCGTCTATCCGCAGCAGCCGGGCAAGTCCCACGACCACACCTTCATGGGCAACACGACGACCGACGCCAACAGCACCACCGCCTCGCTGTCGGCCGGCGGCACCACGTGCAAGGCTCCCGGCGACCTGTCCGGCTACTGGATGCCCACGCTCTACAACGGCAACCAGCAGATCCTTCCCGTCGGCCCGCAGGTCATCTACTACAAGGCCGGGGTCACCGACTACACGAGCGTCCGGCCGTTCCCCAAGGGCCTGCGCTTCGTCGTCGGCAGCCCCACGCAGAGCGCCGACGAGTTCCGGCACCACCCCGGCTTCGTCGAGGGCTGGGAGTGCGGTGACAGCTTCTTCAACACCGAGTTCCCCTCGACCTGCCCGAACCGCGCGGACGTCCAGCTCAACATCCGCTTCCAGGCGCCCAGTTGCTGGGACGGCAAGTACCTCGACACCCCCGACCACAAGAGCCACATGGCCTACCCCATCGTGAAGCCCGGCACGAACGACAACATGTGCCCGGCCGACCACCCGGTCGCGCTGCCGATGATCGAGTTCAAGATGGCCTTCCCCGTCAACGGCGACATGTCGCAGGTGCGGCTGGCCAGCGGTACCGGCCACAGCTTCCACTACGACTTCTTCAACGCCTGGGACGCCCCCACGCTCAAGGCACTCGTCGACCACTGCGTCGTCGGCGGGCTGCAGTGCGACGCGCGCGGCTACGACCAGACCCACCCGGAGGCGGGCGCCGCGCTCGACGCGAACTACCGACTGCCGTAAGGAGCCCGCGCATGCCCCCACGCACCCGCATCCGTACACGAACGCGAACCCGCACACGCCGCATCGCGGCACCCCTCACCGCCGGCGTACTGACGGCCGGACTCCTCGCCGCACTCCCCGCCGTCCAGGCCCACGCCGCGGACAGCGTCGTCAAGGTCACCGGCAGCCAGGGCGCCTGGCAGCTGACGGTTAACGGGCAGCCGTACCAGGTCAAGGGACTGACCTGGGGCCCGGGCGTCGCCGACGCCGAGAAGTACATGCCGGACCTGCAGTCCATGGGCGTCAACACGATCCGCACCTGGGGCACGGACGCCTCCAGCAAGCCGCTGTTCGACTCGGCGGCGGCCCACGGGATCAAGGTCGTCGCGGGCTTCTGGCTCCAGCCGGGCGGCGGACCCGGCAGCGGCGGCTGCGTCAACTACCTGACGGACACCGCCTACAAGAACCAGGTCCTCACCGAGTTCCCCCAGTGGGTCCAGACCTACAAGGACAACCCCGGCGTTCTCATGTGGGACGTCGGCAACGAGTCGGTCCTCGGGCTCCAGAACTGCTACAGCGGCGACGAGTTGGAGCGACAGCGCGACGCCTACACCACCCTCGTCAACGACATCACCAAGAAGATCCACGCCGTCGACCCCAACCACCCGGTCACGTCCACCGACGCGTGGGTCGGCGCCTGGCCCTACTTCAAGAAGAACGCGCCGGACCTCGACCTGTACGCCGTCAACTCCTACAACGCGGTCTGCGACGTCAAGTCCGCCTGGCAGCAAGGGGGTTACACCAAGCCCTACATCGTCACCGAGACCGGCCCGGCCGGCGAGTGGGAGGTCCCGAACGACGCCAACGGCGTTCCGCTGGAACCCTCCGACCAGGCCAAGGCCGACGGCTACACCCGCGCCTGGAACTGCATCACCGGGCACAAGGGGGTCGCACTCGGCGCCACGATGTTCCACTACGGCACCGAGTACGACTTCGGCGGCATCTGGTTCAACCTGCTGCCCGCGGGCCAGAAGCGGCTGTCGTACTACGCGGTGAAGAGGGCCTACGGCGGCGACACCAGCCACGACAACACCCCGCCGGTCATCTCCGACCTGACTGTGGAGGGCGGCGCGAGCCAGGTGCAGGCGGGTCGCGACCTGGTGCTGTCCGTGCGGGCCACCGATCCCGACGGCGACCCGATCTCGTACGAGGTCCTCGACAACAGCAACTACATCGACCAGAGCAAGAACCTGGTCTCGCTGCCGTCCACCAACCTCGGCGGCGGCCGACTCAAGGTCACCGCGCCGGACCGTCCGGGCGTCTGGAAGGTGTACGTCAAGGCGACGGACGGACGGGGCAACGTCGGCGTCGAGACCCGCTCGATCCGGGTCGTCCCACCGGTGCCGTCCGGCACCAACGTGGCCCGGGGCAAACCCGCCACCGCCTCGTCCTACCAGGCGAGTTACGGCGACTGCCCCTGCACCGCGGCCAACGCGGTGGACGGCAACCAGGCCACGCGCTGGGCCAGTGACTGGAGCGACCCCCAGTGGCTCCAGGTCGATCTCGGCACCCGCACCACGTTCCGGCACGTCCAGTTGTCCTGGGAGGCCTCGTACGCCAAGGCCTACACGATCCAGACCTCCGACGACGGCCAGAACTGGCAGACCGTGCGCACCGTTTCCGACGGCAACGGAGGGATCGACGACTTCGACGTCACCGGGACCGGCCGCTACGTCCGCGTCAACGGCACGGCGCGGGGCACGGGTTATGGGTATTCGCTGTACGAGTTCGGCGTCTACGCCTGACGGACGGGCCTCTCCCGGAGCGTCCTGACCGCTCCGGGAGAGCGCTCTATTGCCGTGCGCCGCACGTCCGTTAGGGTGCCCGCATGAGCAGACAGGCCCCGACGCTGGAGGACGTCGCCCGAGAGGCCGGCGTCTCCCGGGCCACCGTGTCCCGGGTCGTCAACGGCATCCGCAACGTGGATCCGGAGATACAGGAAGTGGTCCGCCGGGCCATCGAACGGACGGGTTACGCGCCCAACAGGGCCGCCCGCTCCCTGGTGACCCGGCGGGCCGAGACCGTGGCCCTGGTGGTGTCCGGCGCGGGGGACATCACCGAGGCAGGCCAGGACACCTTCGCCACAAGGGTGTTCGCCGATCCGTTCTTCGGACGGGTAGTCGGCGGGATCGTCGGCTTCCTGCGCCCGCGCTCGCTGCACCCCGTCCTGATGTTCGCCGAGTCGGCCGAGGCACGGGAGGAGGTGCTGACCTATCTGCGCCAGGGCCGCGCCGACGGCGCACTGGTGGTCTCCACCCACTCCGACGACCCGCTGCCCGCCCTTCTCGCCGACGCCCGGCTGCCGGCGGTGCTCTTCGCCCGCCCCTCCCGACCGGTCCCGCTCAGCTACGTGGACCTGGCACACCGGGACGGCGGGCGCCTCGCCGCCGAACACCTCCTCGCCCGCGGCTGCCGCCGGCCCGCCACGGTCTGCGGCCCCCTGGACGTGGCGGCGAGCCAGGAGCGGCTGGCCGGGTTCCGTGACACGCTCGCCCGCCACGGCCACCCCCATGTCCCGGTCGCCGAGGGCGAGTTCACCCTGGACAGCGGACTCGCGGCGATGTCGGACCTCCTGGCCCGCCAGCCCGGCCTTGACGGGGTGTTCGCCGCCAACGACCTCATGGCGCAGGGCGCCTGCCAGGCCGTACAACAACACGGGCTCCGAGTGCCCGACGACGTCGCGGTGGTCGGCTTCGACGACTCGAGCATCGCCGTGACCTGCCACCCCCGGCTGACCACGATCCGTCAGCCGGTCGAGGAGATGGCGGCGGAGATGGCCCGCCTACTCGACGAACACATCCACGGCGTACGCACCGAGCCGACGTCGGTCGTCTTCGACCCGGAACTGGTCGTACGCGAGTCGGCTTGAACAATGGCGAAGGCGAGCAGCGTGGTGCGCGACCAGCCGACAGTGCTCCCTGTTTCTCCTGCATGGTTTCTCCTACAGCGTGAAGGTGCGCCGTCGTGCGCACTCCGCGGCGAGGTCTGCCGCAGCCTCGCGGGCGCGGGCGGCGAGGTGGGGTGAACCCCAGGCCAGCGCGGTGTGTTCGGCCAGGGCGTAGTTGTCGGCCGCGGAGCGGTCCTCGCCGAGGAGTCGGTACAGGTCGGCCAGGGCGTGGGCCAGGGGGCGGGTCGCGTAGGCCGCTCCGGCCGCGCCGGCGAGCTGGTCGCGGATCGGCAGCAGGTGCGTGACGAGGTTCGACGCGGTGTCCGTGTCGGCGTACAGGACGGCGAGTTGGGCGCGGTAGTCGAGTTCCAGGCCGTGCAGGTGATCCGTCACGGGCTCGGGCGGGCACCGCACCGCGAGCGCCTCCTCGAGCCTGCCGAGGCGGGCCAGGATGAGGGCGAGCGCCACGCCGACGGGGGCGCCCACCGTCTCGTAGACCGCGCGCATCACGGGCTCGATCTCGGCCGGGCGGTCCTGGGCGAGCCGGATCGTGGTCAGGCCGAGGATGCGCAGCCCGCTGGCGTGACGGGAGCCCGCGCGGCGCAGGAGGACGTCGGCCTCGGCGTACTCGGCCTCGGCGACGTCGAAGCGGCCGGCGATCGTCGCGAGCATCGCCGAGGTCGCCGCCCCCAGGCCCTGCGCCCACACCATCCGGTAGCGGCGGGCGATGTCGAGTCCGCGTTCGGTGTGGCGGCGTACCGCGGCGGGGTCGTTGAGCGCGGCGGCGGTCATGCCGTCGAGGTGTTCGCACACCCAGCGGTAGGCGGGGAGGTCGTGGGTGTGGGCGATCCGGCGCAGTTCGGTGACCAGCGGAGCCCGTACGGCGGTCTGGGTCTCGTGCGGCAGCAGTCTCGCCGAGGTCATCAACGCGGCGGCCAGCAGGCGCGGTTCGCCGTTCGCGCGCGCGAGGGCGAGCTGGCTGCGGGCCGCTTCCAGGGCCCGGGGCGCGTCCTCCACGGCGACCGCCTCGACGTAGGCCTGCAGCACCCGGGCGCGGGTGTGGTCGTCGAGGCCGGTGTCGGCGACCAGGCGCTCTATGCGCTCCAGCGAGGTGCGGTCGTAGAAGCCCTCCAGTCTGCTGCGCCAGGGCGAGGGTTCGGTCCACGCGCCGTAGACCGCGGCCACCAGGTCGCCGCGGTCGGCCAGTTCGGCGAGTTCGATCGCGCGTCGGCGGGTGTGGCGGGCCGCGTCCGTGGAGCCCGCGCGGATCTGCGCACCGAGGAGCTGCACCAACAGGCGCACGGTGTCGTCCGGTTGGGCGGCTTCCGTCGCCGCGCCCGTGGCCGCGGAGTGCACCTCGAGCGCCTGCTCGATCAGTTCCACGGCGACCTCGTGGGCGTAGCGCCGCTCCGCGGCCTCGGCGGCCCGCAGCGCGTAGTCGACCGCGAGGGACGTGTGCTCGGGGCTGCCCGAGCGGGCGAAGTGGTGGGCCAGGGCGGCGAGTTCGTGCGGGCGGTGGCGCCGCAGCACCTGCGCGATCCGGGCGTGCAGCCGGGCCCGCCGCAGACCCGGGAGGTCGGTGTAGACGGTGTCGCGGACCAGGGCGTGCACGAAGCGGACGCGTCCGGGGCCGGACTCGGCCAGCAGGTCGGCGGCGAGGGCGGCGTCGAGACCATCCAGCAGCGCGTCCTCCTCGGTGTCGGCCGCGTCGGCCAGAACGGCCACATCGGCCTCCAGGCCGACGGCGGCGGTCAGTTGTACGGCGGAGCGGGCGCCGGCGGGCAGCAGGGCCAGCCGTCTGCGCAGCACGTCGCGTACGCCTTGGGGTACCTCGGAGACGGCGACCAGGGCGCCCTCGCTGGACAGCAGGCGTGCGCTCTCCAGGACGTAGAACGGGTTGCCGCCGGTGCGTTCGGCGAGCGCCGCGACGGTCGTCGCGTCCACGGGCTCATCGCACACGGCCTCGACGACGGTGGCCACGTCGTGCGGCGCCAGCCCCCGCAGTGCGATCCTCGCGGGGGCCGAGGGAGCGAGTTGGGCGAGGGTCTTGACCAGGTGCTCCCCCACCTCGGCGGGACGGTAACTGGCGACGGTGAGCAGCGGGACGCCGGTCACCGCTGCCGCCGCGTCCAGCAGGGCGAGGGTCTCGCCGTCGGCGCGGTGGAGATCCTCCAGGAGGACGGCGAGCGGGGACTCGCCGGCCACCGCGCGCAGCCACGCGGCGAAGGCGCGGTGCATCCGGAAGCGTCCGACGGTCGCCTCGTCCCGGGTCGCGACGGCCACGCTGTCCTGATCCCGCAGCAGCACCGCCAGCTCCTCGGGCCGCGCGGGCGGCGCCTCACGGGCCAGCGCGCCGAGCGCCTCCGCCCAGGCCCAGGCGGGCGGTGCTCCCTCGTACTCGGGGCACCGGCCCACCACCACCGTCCACCCGTCCGACCGCAGCTGTCCCTCGATCCGGCCGAGCAGCGCCGACTTGCCCACCCCTGCCTCCCCGGTGACCAGCACGACACCGCCCTGCCGACGGGCGGCGCGCGCGGCGGCCTCCACGGTGCGCAGTTCGTCGGCGCGGCCCACGAAGAGGCCGGATGCGGTGCGCGGTTCACCGTCGTGGCTCGTGACGACATCGACCTCCGTGCCCGGTCGGGCGCGACCGCCGTCGAACGTGTCGGGGCCTCCCGGGGACACCGTGGCGAGAGACGCCGACCCTGTCCCGTCCGGCACCTGCGCGCGCAGCACGTCGGCCCTGCCGTCCAGCACCGCCGACTCCAGTTCGGTCAGCGCCGGACCGGGGGCGCAGCCGAGTTCGTCGCGGAGCACGCGCGCCGCGCCGCGCAGTGACGCGACGGCGTCGGCCTGGCGGCCGCAGGCCCACTGGGCGAGGGCGAGCAGCCGCCAGCCCTCTTCCCTCAACGGGTTCTCCCGTACGAGGAGTTCGGCCGCGGGTACCGCTTCCGCCGGGCGCCCGGTGTTCAGATCGGCCGCGACGGCGAGTTCGCGGGCCTCGGCGAGCAGTGCGGTCAGACGGGTCACCTCGGGCCGGGCCCACGTCTCGTCCGCGTGTTCCGCGAAGGCCGGTCCCTGCCACCAGCCGAGCGCCTCGGCGAGCAGAACACGGGCCTCCGCCGCCGGGGCGGTCCGGGCGCGCCTCACCCAGGTCTCGAAGCGCCAGGCGTCCACCGCGTCCGGGGGCAGCCGCAGGGCGTAGCCGGGGGCCGCGGTGACCAGCACGGTCGCCGGGGCGCGCGACGGCCGACCGGGTTCGAGGGAGCGGCGCAGGTTGGACACGTAGGTGTGCAGGGAGACCGTGACCCGGTCGGGCGGTGTCCCCCGCCACACCGCGTCCGTGATCCGGTCGACGGGCACGACACCGCCGTGGGCGGCGATCAGCAGCGCCAGCACCGCACGTTGGCGTGGAGCGCCGAGGTCGACCGGTCGCCCCCCGTCATCGGCACTCAGTGAACCCAGGACTCGAATACGCAGCACGGCGCGGGAATCTACCCGAGCCATGGGTCAGAGCCGTCAACAGACGATAAACGCCCCTCCCGCAGGCCGGCGGGGACCGCGCCGGGCCCGGGCGCCAAGCCGTCGCCAAGTGACGCGCCAAGCGGATGCCAAGGGGGACGCACGACCCTGGGCCGCTGTTGTCGACATCCGATCGTTGGAGCAAGCAAGCGTGTCCCCCAGCAGCACCACGGACGAACTTCCCACGGCCGAGCGTCCGTACACCCACGAGATGGTCGTGGTCCACCGCGTCTTCCGGCGCGAGTCGGCGTATCTGCCCCGCCTCGTACGCGCCGTCCGCGACGGCGACACGGCACGAGCGGCGAAGGTCGCCGACCACCTGCGTGAGTACGTGTCGGGCCTGCACAGCCACCACTCCCTCGAGGACGAGCTCATCTGGCCGCACCTGCACACCCGTGCCGCAGACGACGGGTTGGTCGCCCGCATGGAGGAGCAGCACCAGCGCATCGACGTGAGCCTGACGGTCGTGGCCGAGTGGACGGCCGCGTGGGAGCGGGCGGCGGACCGCATCGCCGGGGAGGAACTGGCTCTCGCGCTGGAGCAGCATCGCACCGTGCTGCTCGAACACCTCGACGACGAGGAGCGGTTGGTCCTCCCGCTGGTCGCCGCGCATCTGACGGTCGCCGAGTGGGATCTGGTCGGACGCCGCGGGCTGGACCGGATACCCAGGAACCGGCTCCTGATCGCGCTCGGTGCGATCCTGGAGGACGCCGCTCCCGAGGAGCGGGCCTACTTCCTGGACAGGACCCCGCTGGTGGGCCGGCTGCTGTGGAAGGCCGTGGGCCGCCGCCAGTACGCCGCCGCCTGCCGGGTGATGCGCGGGCCGCTGGACGGGGAGCAGGGCCGGTGACCCTTCTCGACTCCGCGCCGCTCGACGTCCTGGACGCCTACCGCACCTGCGAGTTCGTCACTCTTGGCCGCGACGGCACCCCAGCGGCCTGGCCGACCGCGGTGCGGCGGCAGAAGGACGGCACGCTTCTGCTGAGCACCTCCCTGGCCTTCAGCCAGAAAGCGCTGAACATCCGCCGCGACGACCGCGTCGCCCTCCTCTTCTCCGATCCCACCGGCAGCGGCCTCGCCCACGCGCCGCAGATCTTCGTCGGCGGCCGGGCCGAATGCCCCGACGAGATCATGACCGGCCCTCAGGGAGCCGAGGACTACTGGCGGATGCTCTTCGAGCGACAGCCGCACAGCAGGGCGTATGTCACCGCTCCCTTGCGGCGGCTGATGGACTGGTACTACCTCCGGCTGCTGATCACCGTCACCCCGGACCAGCTCGTCGTACGGCCGCCCCTCCCCCCGTCCGCCCCGCGGGACCCTGAGGCGCCGAATGCGCTGCCGGGCTCGGCCCAACTCGCCGGTTTCCCCTCGGCGGTGCTCGCCGCGCGGGACGCCTCCGGGGCACCGGTGCTCGCCCGGACCCGGCCCGTTCCGACCGACGAGGGCTTCGCGGTGGAGGTGCCCGCCGACTGCGCGGCGACCGCTGGTCCCGCTTCGCTCCTGGTGCACCGGCACGACGAGCAGCTCAACCACATGCACAACGCCCTTGTACGCGGCACCCTGACGGCCGGCGACCGCCGGCTGCTGGTCCCCACGAACGTGGTGGAGCCCATGGGCACGGGCCGCCCGACCGACGCGATCCGCGTCCTGCGCAGCACGCGCCGCGCCACCGCCCGCTATCTGGAGCGTCGCGGGCTCGACCGCCCCCGGGTCCAGTGGGACGAGTTCAAGGCTCTGGCGGTGTCCGCGAAGCGGACGTGACGGGCCGGCGATTCGCCGCGTTTCGTCGGATCGCGAGCGCTCGGCCGCCGGACCGCCCCGGTGGGGTCCGGCGGCCGAGCGCCCGTCGGAGAGGGTCGGGACATGGGCGGCCCCGAGGGCGACGAGCTGTGCTGCCTCGGCCGCCCGTCAGTAGCGGTCGCAGGTCTCGCGGACGTAGCCGTCGTGGCCGGCCGGAGTGACGTCGAGGTCCCGCCGCACGATGCTGATCCGGTCGCCCCAGCCCGCGCAGGCCTTTTCCATACCCTTCTCGGTGTACTCGACGACGATGACGTGGTCGCCGAAAGCGTCGAGGTAGGACCCGCATTCGTCGTACTGTCCGCACTCCTCCACCACCGCGAAGTCGAGGCCGACCCGCTTGCGGTCCTTGGCGAGTTCGAGGGTGTTCTTCTGGGCGATGGCGAGATGCCGGGCGTGCGCGTGGCGGGCGAGCAGCGCCTGGAACGCCTCGGCGTCGGCCGCGGTGAGCAGTCCGCGCGGGGCGCGGGTGTAGCTGTCGTAGTTGTCCGGCTCGACGGCGTCGAATCCCTTGTCGGCGCACGAGTCGATCCAGTCGTCCACCTTCTCCGCGATCCGCGCGCGCTTGGCCGGGGTGCCGATGTCGAGCATCGCCTCGCCCCAGTCCTTGTCCATGACGACCTTCCCGGAGCGGTCCCGCAGCAGGAGGTCGGCGTCCCAGTCGCCCTCCGCGTCCGGCTGGGCCTGGAACGCGTTGACGTAGCAGATGTTGTAGAGGCCCGGGGCGGGCGAGGCCGTGTGGTCCCGGGAGACGACGGAGACGCCCTTCGGCGGGGTGTACGCGCCGCCGAGTTGGTAGTCGACGCCGGCGTGGACGGGTGGTGCCGACACCTTCGTCTCCGGGGTCTTCGGCGAGGCGTCGGTGGCGGAGCCGGAGCAGCCGACGGCGGCGAGGGCGGTCGCGGTGAGGACGGCGGAGAGGGGCATGGTGACGCGGCGGGAGCCGGCCCGGGACTTGCACATGACGGTCTGCCTCTGAGTGCGGGAGCACGCCCCGCCTCGGACACGCTGGATCCTGGCGACTGGGGCCGGGCTGACGGCTCGAAGGCCTGGTTCACCGGCTGGGAATGCCTTGGTTGTGCGGACCGTGGGGGTGGGGTGGTCCGGTGCCGCGACGATACCAAAGCGTCCGCGACCGATTCGTGCCGCCCGAGGACCTGGTCGCGGGTGTCCGGGCGTCGGCGGAGCGGGTGCGGTCAGGCGTGGGCGGCGCCCGTGCTCTGCGCTGCGCGCGGCAGGGTGACCAGGAAGGCCGCGCCGCCCGACGGGGACTCGGCGACGGTGAGGTCGCCTCCGTGGTTGCGTACGACGTCCCGTGCGATGGCCAGTCCGAGGCCGGCCCCGCCGTCGTCGCGACTGCGTGCCTCGTCGAGGCGGACGAAGCGCTCGAAGACCCGGGGCCGGTCGGCGGGCGCGATGCCGTGGCCGTCGTCGGCGACCGTGAGCACGACGTCGTCGCCCGCTCGGGCCAGGGTCACGGTGATCGCGGTGGCGGTGTGCCGCTGGGCGTTGTCCAGGAGGTTGCCGAGGACGCGGGCCAACTGGCTGCGGCTGCCCAGGACTTGGGGCACTTCCTCGTCGTCGGCCACCACCTCGGGCGCCACCCGGTCCGTCGGGGCGCGCCGGGCGACCTCCTCCCGTACGAGTGCGGTCAGGTCGAGGAGGGCGTGGCCGGGTTGTTCGCCCGCGTCGAGCCGGGCGAGCAGCAGCAGGTCGGCGGCGAGGTGCTGGAGCCGTACGACGTCGTGATGGAGATCCCCGGTGTCCAGAAGCCCGGGGTGCTGGTCCGCGACCTCTATCTGGGTGCGCAACGAGGCGATGGGGCTGCGGAGTTCGTGGGAGGCGTCGGCGACGAAGCGGTGCTGGCGTTCGACGGACTGCTCCAGCGCGGCCAGGGTCTGGTTCGTGGTGCGGGCGAGGCGGCCGACCTCGTCGCGGGAGCGGGGTACCGGGACCCGTCGGGTCAGGTCGCCGCTGCCGGTGATCGCGGCCATCTCGGCGCGGATGCCCTCCACCGGGCGCAGGGCGCGCCGGGTGACCAGCCAGGTCACCCCGGCCACGACGAGCAGCAGGAACGGCAGGGCGGCGAGCATGGTGCGGGTGACCTGGTCGAGGGTGGCCTGTTCGTCCGCGAGCGAGGTGCCGGCGTAGACGGTGTAGGTGCGGCCGTCGTACGTCGTGCCCTGCACGGCGGCGAAGCCGTAGTCGTGGCTGCGGTCGCCGAACCGCACGGCCAGCGTCTCGCGTTCCACGTCCGTGCTCACCTTGCCGCGCGCCGGAGCACCGGTCGCGTCGTCGTCGGTCGAGGTGTCCTCGGTCCTGGTGTCGTCGCTCTCGCCGCCTCCGCGACCGCTGCCCCGGCCGCTCCCCCGGCCGCCGCCGTGGTCGTCGCCGCTGTCGTCGTCATCGTCGCCGGTCGAGGTGGCGGTGGGGACCGCGGAGCGGGTGGGCGTCGGGCTCGGTGTGCCGGTCGGGGCGGGGGCGGGCGCGAAGTTCGTGAGGGCGGCGCGTCCGTGCAGCGCGTCGCCTGCCGCGAGGACCCGGCCTCCGGAGTCGACGACCTGGACCAGCCGGTCCCGGTCGTCGGGCAGGTCCAGGGCGGTGAAGTCCCCGGTGAGCGCCGCCTGCGCGCCCGCCACCGTACGGGCGGTGACCTCGGACTCCAGGGCCGCCCGGTCGGTGAGGTTGTGCCGCAGTACGGCGATGACGGCGATGCCGGTGACCACGAGGGCGAAGGAGACGACCAGGGTCGCGGCGAGCGCGGCGCGGGCGCGGACGGAGGCGAGCGGCCTAGGCAAGAAGACCGCCGTCGGTCTCCAGCCGGTAACCGGCGCCCCGCACGGTCGTGATGGTGCGTCGGCCGAAGGGTGTGTCGAGTTTGCGGCGCAGGGCGCTGACGTGGACCTCGACGACGTTGGGGTCGCCGTCGTAGGCGAAGTCCCAGACCTGGGCGAGGATGTCGGACTTCGACACCACCTGGCCCGCGTGCAGGGCTAGGTGCTCCAGGACCGCGAACTCCCGTGCGGTCAGGGCTATGTCGGTGCCCGCCCGTTCGACGCGGCGGGCCGCCTGGTCGACGGCGAGGTCCCCGAAGCGCAGGACGGGGGCGGTGCCGGCACGGTTGCGGCGGCGCAGCAGCGCGCGGATGCGGGCCTGGAGAACGACGTAGGAGAAGGGTTTGGTGAGGTAGTCGTCGGCGCCGGTGTCGAGGCCCTCCGCCTCGTCGTACTCGCCGTCCTTCGCCGTGAGCACCAGGATCGGGGTCTCGTCGCCCTCGGCCCTCAACCGGGCGCAGATCCGGTAGCCGTTGAGGCCGGGCAGCATGATGTCGAGCACGATCAGGTCGTAGTCCCGGTCCTGCGCCAGGCGCAGACCGGCGAGCCCGTCGTGGGCCACGTCGACGACGAACCCCTCGGCGGACAGGCCGCGCGCTAGGGCGGCGGCGAGGCGTCTTTCGTCCTCCACGATCAGCAGGCGCATGGGCACAGGGTGGCAGACCGTTCCTGAAGCGGTCTTCAGGAAGCTTCAGCGTGGCTTCAGGGTCGCTCCCGCAGGGTGGTCGACATCGGGCCGGGCGTGCTCCTCCGGGGCACGTTCCGGCCGTGACCGAGGGAAAGGACCACGCATGATGAACGCTTCCCAGGGCTCCCCGACCGGCCGTCGGCGCACCGTGGTCGCCGTGCTCGCGGTGACCGCGGTGCTCGGTGGCGCGGGTGCCGTCACGGCGGTGGCCGTCGCCGACGACGGCGGTCACCACGGCACGTCGCCGGCCGCCTCCGGCACCCACCACCCCGAGGGCGCGGACGAATCCCCGTCCCCCTCACACCGAAGTGCCGTGACGGGCACGGCGACCGACCTCGTGCGGGCCGCCACCGCGGGGGTGGCGGAACTGCCGGGCACGGTCACCGCCGTCGAACTCGACGAGCACCGCGGACGGACCGTCTGGAAGGTCGAGATCGTCTCCACCGGGGGCGCCCGGCACGAGGTCACCGTGAACACGGCCGACGGCACGGTCACCGGCAGCAGGCCCGACGGCGCCGACGACGGCGATGCCGCCCTGGCACGCTCGGCCCGCACGGGTCTGGCCGCGGCGGTACGCACCGCACTGGCCCGGGTCCCCGGGTCGGCCACGTCCGTGGAGGTCGACGACCTGGGCGGGTCGGCCGCCTGGGAGGTGGAGATCGCGGGCACGGACGGCACCGCGCACGAGGTGACGGTCGCCGCCGGCTCCGGGAAGGTCGCCGCCGTGAGCCCGTATGCCCACTCCACCGCCGGGACGGACGACCGGGGCCGCCACGGCACCGACGACGACGCCACCGGCCGGACCACGGACGACAACGGGACCCGCCACTCCACCCCCGAGGACCGTCCCGACCGGCACGCGGGCGAGGACAGCCCGTCCCGCCACGACGCGGACGACGACCGGTCCGGTGCGGGCACCGACGACGCCACGGCGGGTCACCACCGGTCGCACGAGGGGACGGACGACGGGTCGGGTCACGGCCGCGGGCGTGGATCTGACGATGGATCAGGTCACGGTGGGGGGCATGGATCGGACGACGCGTAGCCCGAACTGCGGGCGCGGCCAGGGGTGTTCGCACGGCGCGAGTGACGGGTGAGGGCACGGTCAGGCCGACGCTGAAGGGGTCGCGGTCCGGGTGGTTCCGTCCGGGCCGCGAACCCGTCAGCGGTCTGTCACCCAGGTCGCGTCGGACGGCCGGTTCCCCGTCCGTACGATGTGGCTCGCGATCCTGAACGCCTCGGTCAGGGGCACGGTGTCGGCGCCCGGACAGGCGTCGTGCTGCCCGCCGTTGAGGACGAAGCCCTCACTCACGCCGGTACGACGGTCTCAAGGCCGGAAAGGCATGGCGAAGGGGGTCACCCTGAGCGGTGCGGCGAGGTCGCGGAGCCGCGCGTTCGGGCTCGCGTCGAACCGGCATCGGCGGACGCGGGACCAGGGGCGGCCCCTCCAACTCGCAGTGCAGCGGCCCGAGTCAGCGTGATCTGTCGCGGCTCCATGTCGGCCTCGACTGTCTCGGGATCACCGGCTGCGGTGCGACGGGCTGCCCGGTGGCCTGGGTCAGCTGGAGGAGGGTGAGGTCCAGCACGCGCAGCAGGGCCGACGTCTGCTGTCCGTCACCGCTCCAGCTGTTGGTCTCCTCGGCCCGCTCGTACTGCGCGGTGTCCATGCCGATCGAGCGGGCCAGCCTGTCCGTACTGAACTGCCGTACCAGCCGGTGTTCCGTCAGGGTGCGCGGAGACTCGATCCCCATCAGGTCCTTGGCCCGGCACCAGAGGACGTCCGCGAGGGCGAACAGCTCCTCCTCCGTGGGGCGGTACTCACCGGCCTCCCAGGCGTGGACCAGTGGGATGTCGACGACGACTCCGTAGACGTTCATCTGTTCCGTCACCTGGTGGGGCGACAGACCCAGGTCCTGCCGGGCCGACCTGGCGATGTCGGGCGAGAACGGCGGTCGGTTCACTGGTCGGCCTCTCTTGTCGCTGACGCCACGGCCCGCGCCCACGGGTGCGGGGGCGAGCCCCCGGGCGGGCATCCCGGACGGGGCGTGATCTTGAAGAGAGAGTTTCGCGGTCGGACCGTGGGGGCCTCGCCATGTGAACGGACTTCTGCCCGACCGTTCCTCACACCTGCCTGACCGGTCGGCCCGGATGCCCGTTCGGCCTGCCCCAAAGGGCATGGACGTCCCGCGCGGGCGGCTCAGCGGTCGTGTGTCGAGGTGCTGCGGTAGTCGGTGTACGTGTACGGGTTGTCGAGGATCTTGGTCTCGGGGATGTCCGGGTTCATGCCCTTCGCCCAGGCGTCCTCGCCCATCGTCGACCGCAGGTGGTCCACGGTCCGCTCGACGGTGCGCCGCACCGCGGCCAGGTCGGTGTCGAGCAGACGGTGCTCGTGCTTGACCACCCGGCCGTCGACGATGACGGTGTGCACGTCGCCCCGCTGGGCCTGGAAGGCGACATGGCCGTACGGGTTGAGGACCGGGAACGAGACCGGCGAGTGGTCGTTCTTCAGCAGGACGAGGTCGGCCTTCTTGCCCTCCTCGATACTGCCCAGGTCGTGTTCACGGCCAAGTGCCCTGGCACCGCCGCGCGTTGCCCACTCCACCACCTGCTCGGCCCGCAGCGCGACATGCGTGACGGTCTCGCCCTCGGCATGGGCCTCCAGGTGCTCACGGGCACGGTCGGCGCCGAGTGTGGTGCGCATCGCGGAGAACAGGTCCCCGCTCCACCACACGCTCGTGTCCATCGACAAGGAGACGGGGATGCCGTGGGAGCGGACCGCCCAGGTCGTCGGATAGCCCTGGCCCGCACTCTGCTCGCTCTCCGTGGACACCGAGACCGAGCCGCCCGTGGCCGCGATGCGCTGGTAGGAGTCGGCGGACAGGGTGGAGGCGTGGACGTAGACCGTCTCCGGGGTCATGAACCCGTGCTCGTGCATGAGCCGGATGCCGTCGTCGTTGGTGGCGCCCCAGACTCCGGCGTGGGTGGTGACGGCCACGCCCAGGTCGCGCGCGACCTCGAAGGCGGGCTTCTCGGGGAAGGCCGGATCGCCGGTGACGTCGAAGGCGATCTGGAAGCCGAGCATGTCGTCGCCGGTGATGCGGCGGCGCACGAAGTCCCGGAACTGCGGTGCCGCGGTCCATTCCGCCGGGGCCTGCTGGATGTTGCCGTAGGCGAGGACGAACCGGCCGGGCACGGCCCGCAGCGCGTCGACCGCCGCGTCCGCGTGGTCGACGGTCTGCAGTCCGTGCGACCAGTCGACGACCGTGGTCACCCCGGCGTCCAGCGCTTCGACGGCGGCCAAGAGGTTCCCGGCGTGCACATCCTCGGGCCGGAAGGCCTTGCCGTGTTCGAGGTAGTACCAGACGAAGTACTGGGTCAGGGTCCAGTCGGCGCCGTAGCCGCGCATCGCCGTCTGCCACATGTGCCGGTGCGTGTCGATCATGCCGGGCATCACGATGCCGTCGGACGCGTCGATCTCCGCGGTCCCCTCGGGCACGGCGAGCCGCGGGCCGACCGCGGTGATCCGGTCCCCCGTCACCAGCACGTCGGTGTCGCTCAGCACCCGCCGCGCACGGTCCATGGGCAGTACGGTGCCGCCGCGCAGGACGACGGGGCGTCCCGCCTGGAATGGGGTGGACTGGCTCATCACTGGATCTCCCACTCGACATCGGACGATTGTCCGTATGGCGGCCCTTGATTGGTGACCGATCGTCGTCAGGGTCCTGTCCAGTGTCAATACTCCGCGGATTCCGAATTCCGCCCGGGAATGTCCACCGCTGTCCGCTGTACGGTCCCGCTCGGGTTGTCGCGCGCGATCCCTGACGACGTAGGCCCGCCCTGCTGCGTAGAGTGCCCTCGACGAGGTGTCCGTACGGCGGACACCCGGGAGCGAAGCCGACGGCGATCAGAGGAGCCACCATGCCGCGCGAAGGAACCGGACCCGATTTCATCGAGGCGCTGGCCCGGGGCCTGGAGGTCATCACCGCCTTCCGGCCCCGGCAGCCGGTGATGTCGCTGTCCGACGTGGCGACCGCGACAGGGCTCGCCAGGCCGACCGCGCGCCGGATCCTGCTCACGCTGACCGAACTGGGTTACGTACGCCAGCAGTCCGGCGGTTTCGTGCTGACCCCGCGCGTGCTGGACCTCGGCGTCGCCTACGTCCGCTCGACGGGGCTGTGGGACGTGGCCCGCCCGCACCTGGAGTGGCTGGTGGAGCGCACGAACGAGTCCTGCTCGATCGCCCAGCTCGACGGTTCGGACATCGTCTACGTCTCCCGGGTCTCAGTGCCCAAGATCGTGACCCTCGCCGTGCAGATCGGCACCCGCTTCCCGGCGCTGCCCACATCCCTGGGCAAGGTCCTGCTGGCCGCGCTGCCGCCCGACGAGGCGGCCCGGGTCGTCGCCGAGCCCAGCCGCTCGGGCCTGGAGTCGGTGTGGCACCCCGGCCGGGCCGAATGGGAGGCGGAGCTGCGGGAGGTGCGCGCGCGGGGCTGGGCGATGACCGACGAGCAACTGGCCCGGGGCATCCGCTCGGTGGCCGCTCCGCTGCGCGACGGCTCCGGCCGCGTCGTCGCGAGCGTCAACGTGAACGCGCACGCCGCCGAGACCTCGGTGGAGGTGCTGCTCAACGACTATCTGCCGCTGCTCCTCCAGGCCGCCGGCGAGATCAGCGTGGACTTCGCCCGGCTGGAGTCCGCGCCCCATGCCGTCCGGCCGTCCGGCCGTCCGGCGCGACCGTGACGTCTTGACGCCTCCGCCGTCCCGGACAGAGAATCGCTGTCCGGACGACTGTCCGGTGTACGGACAGGAAGGCGCGGTTCATGTCGCAGAACGCCAAGCCCACACCGCCGGGCACGGCGGGCCCGCTCTCCGGCGTGCTGGTCGCGGACTTCTCACGGATCCTTGCCGGGCCGTACGCCACGATGCTGCTCGCCGACCTGGGGGCCGACGTCGTGAAGGTCGAGGGACCGGCCGGCGACGACACCCGCGCCTGGATGCCCCCGACACGTGACGAGGTCTCGACCTACTACCTCGGAGTCAACCGGGGGAAGCGTTCGATCGCGCTCGACCTGCGGGACGCGGACGACGCCGAGGTCGCCCGGAGCCTCGCCCGCCGGGCGGACGTCCTGATCGAGAACCTCAAGCCCGGCGGCATGGCGAAGTACGGACTGGACTACGACTCGGTCCGGCAGGACAACCCCGGGCTGATCTACACGTCGATCACCGGCTTCGGCACCGGACCCGGCCGGCACGTCCCCGGCTACGACCTCATGGTGCAGGCCATCTCGGGCCTCATGAGCCTGACGGGAGACCCGGACGGGCCGCCCTACCGGGCCGGGATATCCGTATTCGACGTGATGGCCGGCAACCACGCCACGATCGGCATCCTCGCCGCACTGCGCCACCGCGACGCCACAGGGACGGGCCAGCTCGTCGAGGTGAACTTGCTGTCCTCGGCCCTGACCGGACTGGTCAACCACAGCTCGGCCTACGTCGCCGGCGACACGGTGCCCTACCGGATGGGCAACGCCCACCCCAGCGTCTTCCCCTACGAGCCGCTGCCCACCGCCGACAACGACCTCATCGTGACGGCCGCCAACGACGGCCAGTTCCGCAAGCTGTGCGAGGTCCTCGGCATCCCGGAGGTGGCCGACGACCCGCGGTTCGCGCGCAACGCCGACCGCACCGCCCACCGGGACCTCCTGCGGCCGCTGCTGGCCGAGCGGCTGAAGACACGTGGGGCCACCGAGTGGTTCGAGGCGCTGGTGGAGGCCGGGGTACCGAGCGGGCCGATCAACACGATCGACGGCGGCTTCGCGATGGCCGACCGGTTCGGACTCGACCCGGTCGTCACCGTAGGAGAGGGAGACCGCGCGGTGCCCACCACCCGGCACCCGATCCGGTTCTCCGCCACACCCGCCTCCTACCGGCTGCCGCCACCCCAACTCGACGAGCACGGCGTGGAGTTGCGCACCTGGCTGTCCGGACCCGAGGAGGCCGACCATGGCTGAGCCGACACCGCGCCCCGCCTACCCGACGGCCCTCGGCGCCTCCGACCTGCGGACCATCACCCTGCTCGGGCACGACCTGGCCGAGGACATCATGGGCTCGGTCGGCTTCGGTGAACTCGCCTTCTGGCTCGCCACCCAACGGCGGCCCACCCCCGGCGAGACCCGCGTCTTCGAGGCCGTGCTCGCGGCCCTGGCCGACCACGGCTTCACCCCCACGGCCATCGTCACCCGCCTCACCTACCTCTCCGCTCCCGACTCGGTCCAGGGCGCACTCGCCGCCGGACTGCTCGGCGGCGGCTCCCGCTTCCTCGGCGTCACCGAGGACACCGGCCGCTTCCTCCACGACGTACTGGAGTCCCTCGACGGAGACCTGCCCACCGACGACGCCGGCTGGGACGCGGTCGCCCTGCGCACGGTCGAACTGCGGCGCACGGCAGGGGAGTTCGTCCCCGGACTGGGACACCACGTGCACAAGGAGGGCGACCCCCGTACGCCGAGGCTGATGCGGATCGCCCAGGAGGAGGACGTCTACGGCCCGCACCTGCGGCTGTTCGCCGCCATCGGCCGGGTGCACCCGAAGGTGCTGCACCGGACGCTTCCGCTGAACGGAGCGGGGGTGTGCGGCGCCGCTCTCGCGGATCTCGGCCTCCCCCTCCAACTGCTGCGCGGCTTCGCCCTGTTGGCCCGTACCGCCGGACTGATCGGCCAGCTCGCCGAGGAACTGCGCCACCCCGTCGCACAGGACGTCTTCCTGTCCGTCGACCTCAACAACACCCCGGTCCAGCCCGAGCCCTACAGGCCGGACCCGCTCACCAAGGACCGACGCGAGGACTGACCCCGCGCCCGCCCCGCCACCGTCCACCCGCACCGCAGACCAAGGAGCCACGACCGTGTTCGTCGACGAGGACAACATCACCGAGCTGGCCGTCGAGCGGTGGGCCACCGCTCACTCCCCGCGGCTGGGCGAGCTGATGACCGCGCTGGTCCGTCATCTGCACGATTTCTCGCGTGAGGTGCGGCTGACCGAGGACGAGTGGATGGCGGCGATCGAGTGGCTGACCGCGGCCGGCGGGATCAGCGACGACAAGCGGCAGGAACTGATCCTGACCTCCGACGTGCTCGGGCTGAGCACGCTGGTCGTCCAGTTGAACAACACGTTCACACCGCAGGCGACCCCGGCCACCGTGCTCGGGCCGTTCCACATCGACGGCTCACCGACCGCGCCCCACGGCTTCGACATGTCGGACGGCGTCCCGGGCACACCGCTGTTCTTCACCGGCCGGGTGACCGACACCGAGGGCAAGCCCCTCGCCGGCGCCGTCCTGGATGTCTGGCAGGCCGACGCGGAAGGCGCCTACGAGTCCCAGCTCCCCGAGATCGACGAGGCACGCCTGCGGGCCAAGTACCGCACCCGCGAGGACGGCACCTACTGCATCCGCACCATCGCGCCGCGTGGATACGCCATTCCCATGGACGGCCCCGTCGGCGATCTGATGCGCAGGACGGACATCAGCCACTTCCGCCCGGCCCACGTCCACTTCCTGATCGACGAGCCGGACTACCGGAAACTGATCACCCATCTGTTCCAGGCGGGCAGCGACTACCTCGACTCCGACGTCGTCTTCGGCACCAAGGACGCACTGATCATCCCGTTCACCGAACGTCCGGCCGGCCCCACGCCCGACGGCAACACGCTCGAAGTGCCGTACCTGCACGCCGAGTTCGACTTCGTCCTGCAGCCCCGCTGACCGCCGAGCGGATCACGCGGGGCCCGGATCGTCGTCAGACGGTGATGCGGTCGAGGTTGGGTGCTCCGGCGGTGGGGTTGGAGAACTGGATGGTGTTGGTGCCGGCTTTGAGTTGGACGGTGACGTTCTTGGTGACCACGGTGTTGTAGTCGGGTGTCTCGGGGAAGCTGACGGTCTGCTTGACGCCGTTGACGGTGACGACGGCGGTGCGGGCCTGGCCGACGCTCATGAAGGAGACGGCCATGGTGTAGCTGCCGGCGGCGGGTTCGGAGATGTTGTTGAAGGTGGCGGTGCCGCCGTTGCCGAGGTAGCTGAGTTTCTGCCCGCCCGAGCAGTGCGCGCAGCTGGTGACGGTGGTGCCGCCGGCCAGGGTCGCCGCCTCGGCCTCGTAGGACACGTTCCCGCCCGGCGGAGGCGACGAGGGCGGCGGACTCGACGGAGGAGTCCCACCACCGGTGATCTTGTCGAAGATCCGGGAGTAGGCGTAGCCGGTTCCCTTGTCGTAGCCGTCGACCTCCCAGAAGGACAGCTCCTGGACGCCGTTGGTGGCGGCGAAGGACTCCAGGGTGGTGGCGTTGGCCTGGGTGAAGTTCTCGTCGTCGTCGTTCTGGCCGGCGATCGGGGTCAGGCCCATGCGGCCGTAGGCCTGGGCGGTCGAGATGCCGTAGAGGGTGGCCAGTTGTGCGGCGGTGGCCTTGGCCGCGGACAGCGAGTCGTTGAGGGCGTTCTCGCCGTCGCCGAAGTCCATGGTCATGATGTTGACCAGGTTGACCTTGACGCCTTTGCTCTTGGCGTCCTTGAGCAGGTTGAGCGTGTCGGATTCCAGGCCGGACGGGTCGACGGCGAGGGTGTAGTCGACCTCGACGCCGGGGTTCTGGGCCTGGAGGGCGGCGAGAGCCTGGTTGCGCCGGGTGGTGGCCGCGGTGTCGCCCAGGGTGTCGCCTTCGATGTCGAAGTCGAGCCGGGTGATGCCGTACGTGTTGACCACGCTGGCGTAGGCGGCGGTGAGTGCCGAGACGGACGTGCAGGTCTGCGCCAGTTCTCCGCCTTCCGCTCCGCCGAAGGAGATGATGACGTCGCCGCCGGCCGCCTTGAGGGCGTCGACCTGCGAGGTGAAGGCGCCCAGGGCGCTGTTGCCTGCCTCCCACTGCGGAGTGCAGCCGGACTTGGGGATGAGGAAGGCCAGGGTGTAGTTCTTGAGCCCGGTGGCTCTCATGTCGGCTGCCATGTCACCGGCGGTGCCGCTGGAGAGCTCGAGGTAGGGCGCGGCGTAGTGGGCCGGGAACGCGTTCGCCGCCTGCGGGCTGGCGCTGGCGGTCGCGTTGATGCCCACCGCCGCCACCGCTATCGGAAGAGCGGAAGCAACAAGCCCCTTGGTAAGTCGTGACCATGTCACGTGTGTCCTCCAGTTGGATCTAGACAGGGCATGTCCGAGAAGCCGGCTCCTGGTCCCGGCGGCTGACCGGAGCTGTAACATGCAGGTGATCTGGGAGAGTGGCGCGAAGCGGGACGCCTGCGCAGAGGAGCGGCGGGATGCGACGCTCGACAGCAACTGCGGTGCTTCCGAGCGCAGTTCCAGTGCCGCGAGGCGTGTCGAGGTGATGCGTGCGCAAGCGGTGGGGTGGGGGATGTGGTGACGTCGCGTCGGCAGCGCCCGCAGTCAATCCCTCCGTGACGAGACCCGTCAAGACAATGGAATGGAAAGTTTCCTAACAGAGTCGTTCCCTGGGGAGCCGTTCCGCCGGGGATGCACCGAGGCGACCAACCAGCCTTCTCCGAGAGCCACTTGACCGACCACCGACGCCGGGATCGGGACCGGGGCGGCACCCTCTCCCGACCCCCGCCCCGATGACTACCGTCGCCGGGACCGCGAACCGCGCTTGACCTGCACACTTAAAGATTGACATGCCGTCAGGACGCCGAGCCGGGCGCCTCGTTGCAGGTATGGACTTAGTAAAGCTACTTAACGAGACGATTGTGTGACTGCGGTCACGACTGCTTCCGTCTGTTAGGAAACATTACTAACGAACGATGGAGGCCCTACACCGCCATGTCATCGATCCGTACGCGCCTCGCTGTGGCAGCCGCCTCAGCCATCGCGCTCGCCGCACCGTTCGCCGTCGGCCACGCCGACGCAGCGACGACCCCCACAGCAGCCGGGGCGGCCCCGGCCGCCACCTCGTACACCGCCGCTCAGGTCCTGGCGGGCGTCCAGCAGAACTCGACGGCCGCGAACCAGGTCAACTCCAAGCCCCACATCAACACCATGACGCGGGCTCAGAACGTGAACGTGTACCAGGTCGCCCCGGGCGTGTACTCCTACACCTCCGGCATGGCCATCGACACCGACGGCAGCGACTCCGATCCCGACCCCGACCACCAGGGCGAGACGACCTGGGAAGACAGCAACGGCCAGGCCCTGGGCGCACATCACGTGCCGTTCTACGTGCTGGGCGACGACTGCTGGGACGAGAAGTCCCCGTGCCCGCACTTCTTCTACAAAGAGCACGGCATGTCGGGCAGGCAGTTCGCGCTCATGTTCTACAACGGCAAGGTCATCGGCTCGATCTTCGGCGACACCCAGACCGCGAACAGCCAGACCACCTCGGACAACGACTCCCGCGAACTGGGTGAGGCGTCCGTGAAGGCGGCCCAACTGCTCGGCATACCCAGCAGCGGAACCACCGGCGGCGTCGACAACGGCGTGACCGTGGTGATGTTCTCCGGCTCGAAGTGGGTCGTCAACGGCACCAACTCCAACCTCAACACCAACACCCAGGCCCTGGTCCAGACGGCCCTGGACAGCCTCGGGGCGAGCATGAACGGTGGGACTCCTCCGTCGAGTCCGCCGCCCTCGTCGCCTCCGCCGGGCGGGAACGTGTCCTACGAGGCCGAAGCGGCGACCCTGGCCGGCGGCACCACCGTCACCAACTGCGCCCACTGCTCGGGCGGACAGAAACTCAGCTACCTCGGCAACGGCGGCACCGCCACCTTCAACAACATCTCCGAACCCGCCGCCGGCAGCTACACCATGACCGTCTCCTTCATGAGCGTCGGCCAGGCCCGCACCGCCGTCGTCACCGTCAACGGCGTCAAGCAGACCGTCAGCTTCCCCGAGACACCCGACTACAACACCGTGGTCACCAAGAACGTCACCGTCCAACTCAAAGCCGGCACCAACACCATCCAGTTCTCCAACCCCACCGCCGGAGCACCCAACCTCGACCGCATCACCGTCTGACCACCGACCCGCTCTCTGTCGTGACCGGTGACCAGTCGGCCACCGGTCGCGACAGACCACCCCACGGAACCGATCGTGAACTGACCCGGATGCGCGGCCGGTTCGGGTCAGGCCGGGTCCGAGGGCAGATAGCTCGCGAGGCCGCGCAGGATGATCTCCAGGCCGATGTCGAACCGCTTGTCGGAGGAGTCCGTCACCATGACGCCGGCCAGGGCGCGCAGATGGGGGAAGTCCTCGGCGGGAAGGGACGCGAAGTAGTTCTGCATCTCGTCGGCCATCTCACGCCAGTCGGGGCGGGCGGGCGAGGAGGTGTCGACGTTCTGCTCGGCGGCCCGGTCCCGCCACATGCCCTCCTCCAGGACGAACCCGTCGATGTACGTCGAGATGAGGTCGCTGGCCTCCGCCGCGATGCGGTCGGGCAGTCCGGCCGTCCGGAACACCCCGAGCAACGCCTCGACATGTGGCAGGAGTTCGGCGGTGAAGGGGACGTGGGCCATGGAGATCCTGGCCATGTCCCGGTGCGCCAGAAGGCGCCGCCGCCCCTCGAGGGCGTACGCGCGCACCTCCTCCTGCCAGCGCTCCGGGTCGACCGCGGGCGGCTCGAAGCCGTCGAAGAGGCGGGTGTACATGAGTTCCAGGACGTCGTCCTTGGAGCTGACGTGCGCGTACAGGGCGGAGACGGTGACCCCGAGTTCGGCCGCGACCTGACGCATCGACAGGCCGTCGAGTCCCTGACGGTCGAGCACGGTGAACGCGGCGTCGACGACCCGCTCGCGTGACAGCGGAGTCCGGGCCGGGGTGACACGTGCAGGTGCCGGGCGGTCGCGCTCCCAGGGAGAGGGTGGAGGCGGTGCGGGGGTGTCGGCGTCCGCGTCAGTCATGGGGACAGTCTAGGCGCCGGGAGAGCGGTGTTCTCTCCGGGTGAGCAGCGTTCACCCATCCAAGACGCGATATATCTTGTCTCTGTCTCCAGGTTGCGCTATATCTTGATGAACGCCGTTCTTTCGGTGAGCACTGTTCTGCTACGGTGAACAGTGTTCTCCGGCGTGCGGTCGTCTCTGCCCGCCCCCGCCAGGGAGCCGGGCAGTCGCCTTCATCCGTCCCACCGCGCCCGCAGATCCTCACCGCGCGCGGCCCCTTGCCGAGGAGTCCCGATGTCCACCACCGGTGTCGCGTCCACCGAGACGCCCATCGACTCGCCAGCGCCGTACCGGTGGCGCTGGGCCGCGCTCTTCGTGATCCTGGCCGCCGAGGTGATGGACCTCCTCGACGCCGTCGTCACGAACATCGCCGGCCCCTCCATGCGGGCCGACCTCGGCGGCGGCGCCTCCACGCTGCAGTGGCTGGCCGCCGCCTACACCCTGTCGATGGCGGTCGGGCTCGTCACCGGCGGACGGCTCGGCGACATCCACGGCCGCCGCCGGATGTTCCTGGTGGGAGCCGCCGGATTCACGCTGGGTTCCCTGCTCTGCGCGATATCCGTGTCGCCCCAGATGCTGATCGGCGCGCGAATCGTGCAGGGCCTGTTCGGCGCGGTGATGCTGCCGCAGGGCCTCGGCATGATCAAGGAGATGTTCCCGCCCAAGGAGTCGCAGAAGGCGTTCGGCATGTTCGGTCCGGTCATGGGCCTGTCCGCGGTGTGCGGGCCGATCCTGGCCGGCTGGCTCGTGGACGCGGACTACTTCGGCACCGGCTGGCGCATGATCTTCCTGATCAACCTGCCGCTCGGGGCCGCGGCGATCCTCGGCGCCCTGCGCTACCTGCCGCGGGGGCGCTCCGAGGCCAAGCCGCGCCTCGACATCCCGGGCATGCTCCTGGTCTCGCTGGCCGCGCTGCTGCTGATCTTCCCGCTGGTCCAGGGGCGTGAGTACGACTGGCCCGTGTGGGCGTTCGTGATGATGGCCGCGTCGATCGCCGTCTTCGCCGTGTTCGCCCGCTACGAGTCGTACCGCAGCAGCAACGGCCAGGACCCGCTCGTCGTCCCGAGCCTCTTCCGCAAGCGCGGCTTCAGCGGTGGCATGGTCCTCGGCCTGGTCTTCTTCTCGACCATGCAGGGCTTCATGCTGGTCTTCAACCTCTACACCCAGATCGGCCTCGGCTACTCGCCGCTCAAGGCGGGCCTGGTGATGGTGCCCTGGTCCGGCGGCATGATCGTCGGCTTCGGGATCGCGCAGGGGGTCGTCCGCTTCGGGCGCGCCGTGCTCCAGGCCGGCACGGTGGTCATGGCGCTCGGAGTGTTCGGTGTCTGGCTGACCCTCGACCAGGCGGGGTCCGGCGTCGGCCCCTGGCAGCTCCTGCCGTCGCTGCTCGTCACCGGCATCGGCATGGGCCTGCTCATGGCGCCCTTCTTCGACATCGTCCTCGCCAGCGTCGAACAGCACGAGACCGGTTCGGCGTCCGGCACGATGACCGCGATGCAGCAGCTCGGCGGCGCCTTCGGCGTGGCCATCCTCGGCACCGTGTTCTTCGGTCTGCTGGGCGGCGGGATCGCCGGAGCGGTCGACCACCGCTCGGACGATCTGCGCGGCCGGCTGACCGCGGCTCACGTCGCTCCGGCGACGCAGGACCGCGTCGTCGCCGACCTGCGCCGGTGCGCCTCGGACCGTGCCACCGCCAAGGACCCCGCCGCGACCCCGGCGTCCTGCGCGCTCCTGGAGAAGGACACCCGGTCCGCGGTGACCTCGTCCGAGGCAGGTGCCCGGATACCGGCCGCGCTGGAGGCCACCGCCTCGTCGGCCTTCCGCAGCGGTTTCGGTTCCGTCATGCAGACGCTGCTGTGGATCGTCGACGGCATGCTCGCACTGACCTTCCTGCTCTCCTTCCTCCTGCCGCGCCAAGCCCGCCCCGAGGGAGCCGCCGGACACTGAGTCCGGGCTGCAACCAGCGCGCACGGGGCGGTCGTAGACCCTTTTGGGGGCTACGACCGCCCCGCATCCCGTGCCGACACGGCAAGCGAGCGGGCCTGAGGGGCACGGCCCGGGTCCGAGGTCGGGGTGCTGTGGCAATGGGCATGCGTTCACGGGCGTACGGCGTGGCCCGAGGTCGGCTGTCGCAGCCGTCCGCATACCTGACGGGCGCGGGTAGCCACGCGAGACGCCGACGGACCATTCACCGGCTCCAGCCCGCCGGGCAGCCTCTTCCACTGGCCCCAGCGGCAACTCGCCGGGAACCAATTCGTCACTACGGCCGCCCGCCCCCGAGATGCCCGGCCACCGGGAACGCCGTGCGGGGCGGAGCCGTTCACCCCGGTCAGGCACGGTCCGCGGGCGCCGCGTATCGTGCGGGCAGGCGGGAGGACGCACGCGCCGGCTGGAAGAGGACACAGCTCGCCGACCGCGCGACACCCCGCCGCGCACGCCCGCCCCCTCCCGGAAGGACGAGCCCCGTGCTCGCGTCGTACGCAGACCACTTCGACACGCCTGCGGAATATCTCGACTTCGCGCGGTTCGGTCCGCCGTCGCGGGACGTGGTGGCCGCGACGGCTCGGGCCATGGAGGAGTCCGCGCGTGCCGACCACACCACCGTCGACGGCCTGATGGACACGGAAGCCGTGGCACGCGATACGGCCGCCCGCCTGGCCGGTACCGACGGCCGCCACACAGTGCTCCTCCCCAACGCGTCCACCGGGTTGTTCCACGCGGCTCTCGGAATCCGGGCGGGCGTCGTCCTCGCACCGCGCACCGACTTCCCGGCCAACCACTATCCGTGGCGGCGCAGCGCCGAACTCGGCCGGGCCACACCGCGCTGGCTCGATCCCGCACCCGGTGCGGGCGTCACGCCCGACCTCGTCCGCGCCGCGCTGACCGACGACGTCGTCGGTGTGTCGGTCAGCGCCGTCGACTTCCGCACCGGCTTCCGTGCCGACCTCGCCGCACTGCGCGAGGCGATCGGACCGGACCGGCTGCTGATCGTGGACGCCATCCAGGCGTTCGGGGTGGCGCGGATGGCCTGGGACGCGGCCGACGTGGTGGTCGCGGGCGGCCAGAAGTGGCTGCGCGCGGGATGGGCCACCGGTTTCGCGGCGCTCTCCGACCGCGCCCTGGAGTCCCTGGAGCCGGTCCTCACCGGCTGGACGGGTGTCGAGGACGTCGGTGTCTTCGACGGGACCGAGCATGCACCCGCCGGGGACGCGCGGCGGTGGTCGATCACCAACCTCAGCCCGGTGACGGCCGCCGCGTTCGCTGCCGCCCTCGGGCTCGTCGAGCGGTACACGGTCGCGGCGATCGAGGCCGCGATCGCCCTGCGGGTCGCCGAGTTGACCGAGGTCGTCGAGGAGCACGGCGGTCGGGTCCTCTCCCCCGCCGACCCGGCGCGGCGGGCGGGCGTCCTCTCCTTCACGATGCCGGGGCACGATCCGTCGGTCGTCGCGAAGGCGTTGCACGGCGAGGGGGTCACGCCGACCGTCCGCGCCGACTCCCTCCGGTTCTCCCCGCACGCCTCGACTCCCCCTGAGGCGTGCGCACGGGTGGCGGCTGCACTTGCCTCATTGGGGAGTTGACCCCGCCGAGCGTCGGTGAACTCGGCCGAATCGCGCGCGAGTTGCTTGATCAGGGGTACCGATCGGATCGCTCGCGAGGCCCGGGGATGGTGCCCCCTTGCGGGAGGGGAAAGCGTCGGAACGGCGGGCATCGCTCCGGTTCTTCTCGCAGCCGTCCAGGTACGTGACGATCCCGCTGCGTGCCGGTCGAGCGGGCCCCCGGACCTCACAGGTCCACGTGTACGCCCCAACCCCGTTCGAGCGCCACGTCGTAGGCGACCCGGACCGCCGCGACGTCCAGGGCGGCGTGGCCGGTGGACTTGAAGACGGTGAGGGCGTCGGTGTCACCGCCCCGGCCCGGGTGGGCGCCGTCGAGGACGGTTCCGAGGAGGGTCACCGGCCGGCCGGGGGCGAGGTCCTGGAGTTCATGGGCGCCCGCCGGTGGCGGCTCGGTGGCCGCTCCGGTCCACTCGGCGAAGAGGACCGCGTCCCGGACGGTCTCGGGATCCAGTTCGGGCCCCCGGGAACCGCCGACCGAGGAGACATGGACGCCGGGACCGAGCCACTCGCGCCGGACGACGGGCGTGGTGGCGCCGGTGCAGCAGAACACCACGTCGGCCCCGCGCACCGCCCCCTCGACATCGGCGGCGACCCTAGCGCCGGGATACAACGCGGCCGCCGCAGCGGCCCGTGCCGGATCGCGGCCGGCCACCGTCACCTCGGCCTCCGGACACACCGTCGCGAGCAGCGTCAGCTGGGCGCGGGCCTGGGCGCCCGTCCCCACCACGGCCACCCGGCCGAGACCAGGGTGGACAGCCAGGGCCAGCGCGCTGCGGGTGGCGACCGCCGCCGTGCGGACCTCGGTCAGGGACTCGCCGTCCACGAGCGCCAGCGCCCGCCCGTCGTGTTCGTCGAACAGGGCCACCAGCCCCCGGTGGAAACCGCGTCCGGGGTGCCGCGGATCGGCGGTCACGGTCACCAGCTTCGCGGCCAGCCCGAGCCCGGGAACGTAGCCCGGCATCGCGCCGAGCAGGCCGGTCGGGGTCAGGGCGGCGATCCGTGGCGGTACGGAGACCTCGTCGCGGGCGACGGAGACCAGCGCCCGGCCCACCGCGTCGAGGACGGCGTCGGGTCGCAGGGCGGCTGCCGTCAGCCGACGGTCGAGCACCAGCAGGCCGCTCACCTGTCGGTCTCCGCGCTTCCGGCGGTCAGGGCCGTCCCCAGCTCGTCCGTCGCCGCGCGCAACTCCCGCTCCACGGCGGCCAGTTCCGGCCCGTCGAACTCGGCGTCCGGTCCCACGACCGTCAGTGCGCACACCGGGGCGCCTGGGTCGGGCACCACCGCCCGGCTGACGGAGGCCACCAGTTTGTCGTTACGACCGCGCTCCACGGCGATGCCGGTCCGTTCCACCTCGGCCAACTCCCATGCCACGTCGGCGGCTTCGTCGCCGAGTCCGGCCAACCACCTTGTCCTCGCGTCCGGTTCGAGGGCGGCGACCAGGGCGAGGGGCCCGGCGAACCGTCGTACCGGCAGCAGTTCGCCCCTCAAGTGGCTGATCATGGCCAGCCGTTCGGGCCTGACCACGTCGATCACCCGGGCGCCACCCTCCTCCAGCACCTGGAGGTTGACCATCATCGAGGTCGCGGCGGCCAGCCGCTCCAGCACCGGACGGGCCAGCGCGGTCAGCGAGTTGCCCGCCGCCGAGGCCGACATCCGGAGCACGGCGGCACCGGGCAGATAGCGGTCACCGGCCCGCAGCACCCAGCCCCGCCGGACCAGGTCCAGCAGGATCCGGTAGGCGGTGGCGCGGTGCAGGCCCACCTCGGCGGCGAGATCGGTCAGCCGCACCGGGTGCGGTGCGCGCGAGACGGCCTCGACCAGGTCGAGGGCCTTGTCCACGGCGGACCTGGGCGGCGCCGGGGTAAGGGGGGCGACGGGCATGGCAGCGGTTCTTCCCTCTCGTCCTGTCCGGTTCGGGTCCTTGCGGTGATCCACCGGTCACGGAGTACAGTAACCGCGTTTTCACCACACGATACAGATGTTACCCAGAGCGTAACAACACAGATTCTCGCGGACTGAAGGTGACCATGACCGATCTGCCCCCGGGTGCCCCGACCCCCTGGGCCGCACCGCCCGCCGGAACCGTCACGGTCTACCGCGGCGCCACCCTCTTCGACGGCACCGGCGACCGGCCCCGCGCGGACACCACGATCGTCACGGACGGCGCCCGGATCCACGCCGTCCTCGGCGACGGCGACCCGTTGCCCCCGCTCGCCGCCGACGCGCCCCGCGTCGACCTCGACGGCAGGTTCGTGGTCCCCGGCCTGATCGACACCCACCAGCACCTGGCCACCCCGCCCGACCGGCCCGTCGCCGAGGCGGTGCTCCGGCGCCTGGTGCACAGCGGGGTCACCGCCGTCCGTGACATGGCCGACGACCTGCGGCAGATCGGCGACCTCGCCCGGGCCACCCTGGTCGGCGAGATCCCCGGCCCCGACATCCGTTACGCGGCACTCATGGCGGGCCCCTCCTTCTTCGACGACCCGCGCACCCACGAGGTCTCCCGGGGCGCCACGCCCGGTGCCGTCCCCTGGATGCAGGCCATCACCCCCGACACCGACCTCACCATCGCCGTCGCCCTGGCCCGCGGCACCTACGCCGCCGCGATCAAGGTCTACGCCGACCTGGACGCCGCGACCGTCGCCGCCGTCACCGCCGAGGCGCACCGCCAGGGCATCGCCGTGTGGGCACACGCCACCGTCTTCCCGGCCGCGCCCGGCGAGGTCGTCGCCGCAGGCGTGGACAGCGTCTCCCACGTCACCCTGCTCGCCTTCGAGAACCCCGCCGAGCCGTTGAGTAGCTACAAGACCAAGCCCGCCGTGGACCACGACCGTTTCGCCGCGGGCGACGACCCGCGACTGGCCGCGCTCTTCGCCGAGATGCGCCGCCGGGGCACAGTCCTCGACGCCACCGCGTCCATGTGGACCAGTGACGAACTCAAGGGCGACACCGCAGAGTCCGCCGAACGGGCCCGCCGCAACACCGAGTTGGCCGCCGCCGTCACCGCCCAGGCACACCGCGCCGGAGTCGGCGTCTGCACCGGCACGGACTTCGAGACCGATCCCGACGACCCGTTCCCCGCCCTGTACGGCGAACTCGCCTTCCTCGTCGACCGTTGCGGGATGTCCGCCGCCGACGTCCTGCGCGCGGCAACCCTGGTCGGCGCCAAGGCCGCCGGCACCGAGGCGGACATGGGCAGCGTCGAAGCCGGAAAGCTCGCGAACTTCGCCGTCCTGGACGAAGACCCGCTCCGGGACATCGCCAACCTGCGCACCATCACCCTCACCGTGAAACGCGGCCGCCGCTTCGACCGCGCCGACTTCGAGAAGGACGCCCAGTGACCACCGCCGCCCACCCGATGATCGTCAACGCGCTGGGACAGCTCGACAACCCCAACACCCCCGCCGCCCAGGCCGCCGCCACGCAGCTCAATCCCGACAGCGGCCAACTCGCGGTCGACGCGCGGGCGATCGCCGAGGCCCGCGCCTCCGGCCTGACCGCCGTGAACATCACCCTCGGATACACCATGGGCGACCTCCCCCCGTACGAGCACACGCTCGACGAGATCGCGGTCTGGGACGGCATCCTCGACGCACACCCGGCCGACCTGCTCAAGGTCCGTACGGCCGACGACATCCGGCGCGCCCACCGCGAGCGCCGGATCGGCGTCATCTACGGCTTCCAGAACGCCGTCGCCGTCGGCGAGGACCCCGCCCTGGCCGAGAGCCGCGTCGCCGGGTTCGCGGAGGCGGGCGTACGGGTGGTCCAGCTCACCTACAACCAGGCTAACCACCTCGGCGACGGCTCCATGGCCACCGCCAACCGGGGCCTGACCCCGTTCGGCCGCCAGGTCGTCGAGGCCCTCAACGACCACCACGTGATGGTCGACCTCTCCCACAGCGGGGAGAACACCTGCCTGGACGCGGCCCGGCACTCCCGGCAGCCCGTGTCGATCAACCACACCGGCTGCCGCGCCCTGGCCGACCTTCCGCGCAACAAGACGGACGAGGAACTCCGCCTGGTCGCCGACCGGGGCGGGTTCGTCGGCATCTACTTCATGCCCTTCCTCAACCCGACCGGCCACGCCACCGCCGCCGACGTCGTCGACCACATCGTGCACGCGGTCGACGTCTGCGGAGAGGACCACGTCGGCATCGGCACCGACGGCAGCGTCACCGCCGTGGACGACCTCGACGCCTATCGCGCCGCGCTCGCCGAACACGTGGCCGCCCGCCAGGCGGCCGGCGTCGGCGCGGCGGGCGAACGGGCCGACACCTACCCCTTCGTCGTGGACCTGCGCGGCGTCGACCAGTTCCGCGACCTGACCCGCCTCCTGGAAAAGCGCGGCTACCACTCCGACCGCATCGAGAAGATCCTCGGCCGCAACTTCCTCGCCTACGCCGACCGCGTCTGGACGGCCTGAGGATCGGCGCCCGAGTTCCGGGACACGCGCAGCGGGTTCCCGTAGCCCATGTCGATCAGGCCGGGACGAAACTCGGCCACCAGGGTGGGATGTTGCCCGGGCAGAACGGGTCGGGGTAGGAGTCCGGCATCCCGAGCCACGTGACGAGGAACCAGCTGAACCACAAGGTGAAGATGAGCCCTGCCATCAGGGCCGTCCTGCGATGACGTCTTCCGAAAGTACTGCCCAGGATCACCCACGAAACCGCGGTGGCGATCCATATGAGAGGCGCAAGAAACAGCAGAGTTATGCCGTTGGCTCCGGCGTTGACGCCGACGTCACAAGCAGCCCAAGCCCTCTCGATCGCAAAAATGGTCACCACTGCGGTCAGGCCACCGAGGAGGACACCGCTCCCAACGCCCGTGAACCGGCGGCCCGGAGGACTCGACGGCTCTGCTCCCATGATCGTCTCCCCCGCCTCGCCCTGGTTGTGGAGAGTACCAACGCACCGAAGCAGCCCTGCGTTTCGACCAGTGGAGCAGGGCACGGGTCTGCTCGCCAGCTTGGCGTGGTGTGCCTCGGCGGCGACCGCCAGGTCGATGGGCTGATGCAGGAAATCGGCGCCGGATCCGGTCCTCAGCCCACGGACGAGACCTCCGTACGGTCCCGCACGATGATCTTGCCCGTGTTCCCGCCGCGCAGCATCAGCAGGAACGCGTCCACGATGTGCTCGAAGCCGTCGACGACCGTCTCGTCCAGGGCGAGCCGGCCGCTCTGGAGATGCGGGACCGCGAAGTCGTACAACTCGTCCTGCACGTCACGGTAGTTGCTCACAAGGAAGCCCTCCATCCGGAGGCTCTTTTCGACGATGTCCGCGTAGTTGAAGTGTGGTGACGGCGCGTCGGGGTCGTTGTACTGGCTGATCGTCCCGATGCGGACGACGCGTCCGAGCTCGCGCAACTGCCCTATCGCCGCGGCGAGTTGCGGGCCGCCGACGTTGTCGACGAACACGTCGATGCCGTCCGGCGCGGCCTTGCGGAGCAGCTCGGCGGGCGGACGCGCGTGGTAGTCGAAGGCGGCGTCGTAACCGACCTCGCGGGTGAGATGGTCCGCCTTCGCCGTCGAACCGGCGCTCCCCACCAGCCGTCCGGCGCCGAGCAGCCGGGCGAACCGTCCAGTCGCGGTGCCGACCCCGCCCGCGGCGGCCGACACGAACAGGTCCTCGCCCTCCTGGAGGCGGGCGATCCGGGTCAGGCCCACATAGGCGGTCAGGCCGGTTCCGCCGAGGATGCTCAGATACGCGGTCAACGGCACCCCATCGAAGCGCGGCAGGCGCCGGATCTCATCCGGGGCGACCACCGCGTGCGTGCGCCAGCCGCGTCGGTGGAACACGATCTCACCCTCGGTCAGCAGAGGCGTGCGCGAGGCGGTGATCCGTCCGATCGCGCGCCCCTCCAGCGGTGCGCCGAGCGCGAAGCCGTCGGGGACGTCGTCCATCATCTCGCGGTGGTAGGGGTCGACGGACCAGTAGAGGTTCTCCACGAGCGCGCTGCCCGCCGGGGGTTCGGGGAGCGCGGACTCGACGAGGGCGAAGTGCTCGGCGGTGGGGAATCCGTGCGGGCGGGCGGTCTGGTGCACGGTGAGCGCGGTCTCGTTCATGGCCGGACCGTAGGCTGGGAATGTGCCTGGTGGGCAGCCAGTTGGGCTCATGTGACGGCCCGTTCCATGAGCAGTTCTCATACGCCGAGGTGAGCACCCCGTGGCCCGTACGACCGACTCCGATCTGGCCCCGCACGAACTGCGCGTCCTGGTGGCGGTCGCGGACACCGGCGGCTTCTCCGCCGCGGCCGGGGCACTCGGCCTGACGCAGTCCGCGGTCTCCCACTCGGTGCGCGGCAGCGAACGCAAGATCGGGGCGGTCCTCTTCGAACGCGGCCGAACCGGTGCCCGCCCAACTCCCGCCGGAGAGGCGGCCGTCGCGCACGCCCGCCGCATCCTGCGCCTGCTGGAACTCCTGACCGCCGAGGCCCGCGGTGCGGCCCGGTCCGGGGCCGCGGAAGGGCCGCTGCGGATCACGGCGTTCCGCAGCGCGGCTCTCCACCTGCTGCCGCCCGCGCTCCAGCGGCTGCGCGCCCGCCATCCCGGCATCGAACCGCGGGTGCGGATCGTGCGCGAGGTGGGGCGCGGTACCGCCGGCGAAGTGGCCGACGGGAAGGCCGACATCGCCATCGCCACACTGGGCGGCTCCGCACCGCTTCCCCCGGGGCTGGTCGCGAGCGGGCTCTTCGAGGAGCCGTACGCCCTGGTGCACGCGTCCGGTCACGCCGCACCGCGTTCGCTGCCGCTGGCCGACTGGGCCGAGAACTGCGGCTCCCACACGCGCGGCTGGTGGGCCGCGCAGGACTGGATCCCCCGGGCCACCGTCGAGGCCGAGGACGACGGAGCGGTGCTGTCCCTGGTGAGCGCGGGCCACGGAATGGCGATCATGCCCGCGCTCTCCCTGTCCGGAGCACCGGCCTCGGTCGGCATCGCCGATCTCGGTCCCGACGGCCCGACACGGCAGGTCGGCTACGTCACCACCGCCGAGCTGGCGGGATCCACGGTCGTACGCGCCCTGGTCCGGGAACTTCGCGCCACGGTCCCCCAGGATGTGAGCCTGCCCGGCGGCCAGGCCGGGACCCGGCGGGCGAAGCTCTGACCCCGCGGCCGGACGCCGCGAGCCGTCAGGACCGCGATTCTGACGTGACGGGGCGGATCGGGGGCACCCCACCACTATGACGACAGGTGTGACGCTCGGCGTCGAAGAAGAGTTCCTGCTGCTCGATCGCGAGACGGGCCTGCCGACGCCGCGCATCGGCGAGGTCCGTGCCGCCGCGGGACAGGAGCCCGGGGTGCGGCGGGAGGACATCGACACCGAACTGCTCCAGGCGCAGCTGGAGGTCGCTACCCCGGTGTGTTCCGACCTCGACGAGGTCGCCGGGCACCTCACCCGGTTCCGGCGCGCGGTGGGAGGCGCCGCCCGCCGCGCGAACTGCCTGCTGGCGGCGACCGGTGGCGCGCCGCGGGCCGGCACACCGCTGGTGCCCGTCACCGCGCAGGAGCGCTACCGGACCATGCGGGCCGAGGCGGCCCGGCTGGTCGACGAACAGCTGATCTGCGGCATGCACATCCATGTCGCCGTGCCCGACCGACAGGCCGGTGCCGCCGCGCTGGGCCGGTTGCGGCCCTGGCTGCCGGTGCTGGTGGCCCTGGGCGCCAACTCCCCGTTCTGGGAGGGGCAGGACACCGGTTTCGCGAGCTGGCGCACCGTGGTCTTCGGCCGCTGGCCGATCAGCGGCTCGCCCCCGTTCTTCACCGGCGCCGCGCACTACGAGGAGCTGGTGGCCTCGCTGCTGGCCACCGGAGTCGTGTCCGAGCGGCGACAGCTGTACTGGCATGCCCGGCTGTCCGAGGACTACCCGACGTTGGAAGTACGCGCGCCCGACGTCCAGTTGGACGTCGACAGCGCCGTCACCCTCGCCGGGCTCACCCGCGCGCTGGTGGTGACCGCGCTGCGCGAGAACGGTCGTGATCTGCTCGCCCTGAACCCCTCGCCCGAGATACTGCAGGCCGCCGGATGGCACGCGGCGCGCCGCGGCCTGAGCGCGGATCTGGTCGACCCCCGCACCGCCACGTCCGCGCCGGCGGCCACGGTGGTGGCCGCCCTGCTCGATCACCTCACGCCCGCGCTCGAGGAACTCGGGGACGTCGACCGGGTGACCTCGGGCGTCCAACGGCTGCTTGACCAGGGGACGGGGGCCGCACGGCAACGCGCGGCGCTCGCGAAAGGCGGCACAGAGGCGCTGTTGGACCTGATCGCGCCCCAGCCCGCGCGGCCAGCCACCGCGGTGAGCACCGGGAGCTAGCTCTCATCCTCGCCACCACCTCCGGCTCCGCTCGGCCCGGTGCGGCCGACGTCACCGGTCAGGCGTCGCCACCGGTCTGCGTGTGGGACGTCGTCGGCACGGGCTCCGACGAGGTCCGGGCCGGTGAGGACGTGATCAGTGTGGAGCTGCCGGTGTCGCGGTCCGTGTATCCCGCGAAGAGGGCGAGGCCGAGGCCAGCCGCGGCGAGCGTCGCGCCGACCAGGGCCGGTGAGGCCCAGCCCCAGCCGGCCGAGATCGCCAGGCCGCCGAGCCAGGCGCCGCCCGCGTTGGCCAGGTTGAAGGCGGAGTGGTTGGAGGCCGCGGCCATCGTCGGGGCGTTCTTCGCCTTGGCCATGAGCAGCATCTGCACGGGGGTGGTGACCAGGGCGCCCATCGCGCCCATGAAGGCGAGGGTCACCAAGGCGGGGACGGTGCTGTGAACGGTGAAGTAGAACACCAGGAGCGTCGCGCCGAGCAGGAAGAGGCCGCCGTACAGCGTGGGGCGCAGGGCCCGGTCCGTCAGCGGGCCCGCGATCAGGGTGCCGAGCGTCATTCCGATGCCGTAGAGCGCGAGGACCCAGGTCGTGGAGCCGTCGGAGAGGCCGGTCAGGTGGGTCAGGATCGGCACCAGGTAGCTGTAGACGGCGAAGAAGCCACCGAATCCGACGACGGCGGTGGCCAGGCCGAGGGCGACCTGCCGGTTGCCCATCGCCCGCAGCTCGTGCCGGATGCCGGCCTGGTCGCTGCGGGGCTGATGCGGGACGAAGGCGGCCAGCGCGGCGAGCGCGACCACGCCGATGACGGCGACGGCGCAGTAGGCGTACCGCCAGCCGAGCTGCTGCCCGAGGGCGGTGCCGGCCGGGACGCCGACGATGTTGGCGACGGTGAGTCCGAGGAACATCCTGGACACGGCCCGCCCGGCTCGTTCGGGGGCGACCAGCCGGGAGGCGACGACGGCTCCGACGCCGAACAGCGCTCCGTGGGGCAGGCCCGCGAGGAACCGTGCGGCGAACAGCAGGCCGAAGTTCGGAGCGAGAGCGGAGGCGACGTTGCCGATCACGAAGAGTGCGGACAGCAGGAGCAGCAGGCGTTTGTGGGCGATGCGCGCGCCGAGGCCGGTCAGGAGGGGCGCTCCGACGACGACACCGAGCGCGTAGGCGGAGACGAGGTTGCCGGCGTGCGGCACGGACACGCCGACCCCGTGGGCGATCTGGGGCAGGAGTCCCATCGTGGCGAATTCGGTCGTACCTATACCGAACGCGACGAGGGCAAGGGCCAGCAGGGCCAGTGGCATGGAGCGCGAGTACCTTTCGCGGGCGGTGGTGTGCGTGCGGTTGCGGGTAAAGAGGGCAGGACCGTCGTACGTCCTTTTCGCCCTGTTTCTGTAGTCTGTCGCGTCGGCCACCGTTGCCCGATGCGCCCTTGAGGGCAGAGAAAGTCTACGAGCGGTTCAGCCGCGGCACGTACGCACGCATTCCAAGATCGGCCGACGCGGAGCATGGCCTGCGTCACAGTCGCCTCATCGTCTTGTCTACTTGTCGTCCTGGCGCTCGAAGTCCGAGCCTCCCCGCCGGTTCGCGGACCGGTGTTCACCGGCCCGCGTTCCCCCTGCTCCGCTCGACCGGGATCCACAGCTGGGAGTGGGTCTCCTCGCCGAGCTCCACCGGCTGCGTGACCAGGAGTTCCGGGCCGGGCCGGCTCGTGTACGGGTTCGAGGGGAACCACTGGGTGAACACGTCACGCCACAGTTCCTGAAGCGCGGTCGGATAGGGACCATCGTTGTCGAAGACCGCCCAGGTCCCGGCCGGCACGTCAAGGGCGTCCAGTTCCTCGACGACCGTCTCCGGGCCGGTGGCCACGCCGATCCAGTAGTCCGCCCCGTCGCCCTCCTCCCGGCCGTCGGTCAGGTACACCGCCGCCGACAGAACCCCCTCCGGTTCCCGGCCGCCCAGTTCCTTCATGCGTACGATCGCCTGCTCGTCGAGGCTTTCAAGGTGCGTCGCGGCGGCCTCGTTGACCCCCTCGTGCACGAGCGGGACCCGGGCCTTCCTGCCGACGACCCTGAACGCCTCCTTCTCCACGATCCGGTACCGCATGGTCGTACTGCCTTCGACGACGACGCGGAAGGACATGCGCGGCTGTGCCGTGAGCAACGCACCCGTGCGCCGGGCCTCGCCGGGCCCGATGCCGTGCACCGACCGGAACGCCCGGGCGAAGGCCTCGCCCGAGCCGTAGCCGTAGCGCACCGCGACATCGAGCAACGTGCGCTCACCGGCCAGCACTTCGGCCGCGGCGAGCGTCATCCTCCGGCGCCGCAGGTAGACCGGAAGGGGCATTCCGGCGAGGGCGGAGAACAGCCGCCGGAAGTGGTACTCCGACACCGCGGCGATCCGGGCCGCCTCGGCCACGTCGACCTCGCGGTCGAGTCCGGCCTCCAGGTGGTCCAGCGCTTCGTTCAGCCGCTCCAGCACGTGCGTCCGTCCCTAGGTGTGGAAGTGATGGTGCAGGTGATCCGCCGCGCTCCGCCCGACAGAAGCCGTACGGGAATTGTCGGGCCGCGAGCTGCGGCCCTGTCTGAGGCTTGCCCACATGAATGATCTCAAGGGGTGGTGCGAGCCGCGGTTCGCCGCGGTCGAGGCGGCTTTCGCGGCTTCGCTCGGCAAGGACGATGTGGGCGCCTCGGTCGCCGTCCGTCTCGAAGGCGAACCGGTGGTGGACCTCTGGGGCGGCTACGCCGACGCGGACCGCACCGTCGGCTGGGAGCGCGACACACTCACGGGCGTGAACTCGACGACCAAGAACATGACCGCCCTGTGCGCGCTCGTCCTGGCCGACCGGGGCCTGCTCGACCTGTCCGCACCGGTGGCCGCGTACTGGCCCGAGTTCGCGGCGGCGGGCAAGGAGCGTCTCCTCGTACGCCATGCGCTGTCCCACACCGCGGGGTTGCCGGACCTGCCCGGGCTGACGGCGGTCGAGGATCTCTACGACTGGCAGCGCGTGACGGCGGCGCTGGCCGCGCAGTCCCCCGAATGGGAACCGGGCACCGCCGCCGGGTATCACGCGCTCACCTTCGGGTTCCTGATCGGTGAGATCGTCCGCCGTGTCACCGGTCGCAGCCTCGGTGATTTCTTCGCCGAGGAAGTGGCCGGACCGCTGGGCGCGGACTTCCACATCGGGCTCTCCCCCGCCGACGACCATCGCGTCGCACCGCTCATCCCGCCGCCGTCAGAAACCGACGAGTTCACCGCCGGCGCGCCGCTCGGACCGGACGGCACACGCCGGGAGCACACCGGCGTCGCGGTCCGGGTCAGGGACGCCAACTCCGTTGCCTGGCGCCGTGCGCAGCTCCCCGCGGTGAACGGCTTCGGCAACGCCCGGTCCGTCGCCCTCGTCCAGTCGGTCCTGGCGAACCGGGGTTCCGCCGGTGGGGTGCGGTTGCTGTCTCCCGAGGGCTGCGAGCCCGCGTGGCAGGAGGTGTTCCGCGGCGAGGACCGGGTGCTGCGAACGCCGATGTCCTGGACCGCGGGCTTCGGGAAGTTCGGCAACACCTTCGGCTGGGGCGGTTGGGGCGGCTCACTGGTCGCGAGCGACCCCGACGCGCGGCTGACGGTGGCCTACGTGATGAACCAGATGATCGACCGGGAGCGTCAGGAGGACGGCCGCGGCATGGAGATCATCATGGCCGCGTACAGCGGACTCCGGTGACAACTCGCGCCCCTGGGCGCGGAGATGCTCCGGACGAGCCCTTGCCGGATCTCTCGACACCGACGAATGCTGTCATGCACACACCTTGACCTTATTGGTCTAGACTTTTACTTTCAAGTGGTCAACTCCCCTCGGCACACGCCGAGTTGAGACTGCGCCCTCTTCCGCGCGCGCCGAACCGCTCGAAAGGGCCCCGCCACCCCCATGACCACTCGTTCCCCCCTCCGCCTCGCGTTACGCGGCACCCCCGTCCTCGCGATGCTCGCCCTGCTGACCGGCCTCCTCACCGCGACACCGGCCGCCGCGGCGACCGGCTCCATCACCGGCCTCGCCGGCAAGTGCCTCGACGTCGCCGGAGCCGACTCCGCCGACGGCACACCGGTCCAGCTCTACGACTGCAACGGCACCGGCGCCCAACAGTGGACGGTCGGCACCGACAACACCGTTCGCGCGCTGGGCAAATGCCTCGACGTCACCGGCAACTCGACCGCCGACGGCGCCAGGATCCAGCTGTGGACCTGCACCGGCGGCGCGAACCAGCGCTGGACCGTCACCGCCGCGAACGACATCGTCAACCCGGCCGCGAACAAGTGCCTCGACGTCTCCGACAACTCCTCCGCCAACGGGGCGCGCATCCAGCTCTGGACCTGCACCGGAGGAACCAACCAGAAGTGGAACGCCCCCGCGCAGCAGTCGGGAGAGCAGTGCTGGGCCACGCACTACGGTCCCCAGCCCGCCGGCGCCCTCACGGCCAGCGGTGAGGTCTTCGACAACAACGCGGACACGGCGGCCACTTCGCTCTCGCGTCAGCCCCAACTGCCCTTCGGCACACGGGTCCAGGTCACCAATGTCGCCAACGGCCGCTCCCTGACCGTACGGATCAACGACCGCGGGACGTTCGCCCAGACCCCGCAGGAACCGAAGTGCCTCGATCTCACCGACGGCGCCTTCGGCCGCCTCGGCGGCGTCCTCGACCCGGACGCCGGACACATCGTCGTCACCCAGACGGTTCTGGGCTGACGACCGCGGCCCGCCCGGCTCGCGTACCGGACGGCCGACCCAGACCGACCGCCCTCGTCCTCCCCCCGACCACAGGAGCAACGCCCCATGACCACCCCCCACTTGACACCGAGTCCGCACAGACTCACGGCTCTGAGCAGACTGACCCTCGTCATGCTGCTCGCCGCGGCCCTGTCCGCCCTGTTCACCATCTCCCCCGCCCGTGCGGCGGACGGCCGGATCACCGGCCTGGCCGGCAAGTGCGTCGACGTCGCCGGGGCGAACACCGCCAACGGGACCGCCGTACAGCTCTACGACTGCAACGGCACCAGCGCCCAGACCTGGTCCAACCCCGGTGACGGAACGCTGCGCGCGCTCGGCAAGTGTCTCGACGTGGCCTCCGGCGGCACGGCCGACGGCACGGCGGTCCAGCTCTACGACTGCAACGGCAGCGCCGCCCAGAAGTGGGCCGTCAGCTCCGCCAACGACATCGTCAACCCGCAGGCCAACAAGTGCCTGGACGTCACGGGCAACAACTCCGCCAACAGCACCCGGCTCCAGATCTGGACCTGCTCGGGCGGCGCCAACCAGAAGTGGAACGCTCCCGCGAGCGGCGGCGGCACCACGCCGTCCGGCTTCGTCGTCAGTGAGGCCCAGTTCAACCAGATGTTCCCGAGCCGGAACGGCTTCTACACCTACCAGGGCCTGACCGCCGCCCTGTCCGCCTACCCCGGCTTCGCCAAGACCGGCTCCGACACGGTCAAGAAGCAGGAGGCCGCCGCCTTCCTCGCCAACGTCAACCACGAGACCGGCGGACTCGTCTACGTCGTCGAGCAGAACACCGCCAACTACCCCCACTACTGCGACACGAGCCAGTCCTACGGCTGCCCGGCCGGACAGGCCGCCTACTACGGGCGCGGACCCATCCAGCTGTCCTGGAACTTCAACTACAAGGCCGCGGGCGACGCGTTGGGCATCGACCTCCTCAACAACCCCTGGCTGGTGCAGAACGACTCGGCCGTCGCCTGGAAGACCGGCCTGTGGTACTGGAACACCCAGTCCGGCCCGGGCACGATGACCCCGCACAACGCCATGGTCAACGGCGCCGGCTTCGGCCAGACCATCCGTTCCATCAACGGCTCCCTGGAGTGCGACGGCCGCAACCCCGCGCAGGTCCAGAGCCGCGTCGACGCCTACAACCGCTTCACCTCCATCCTCGGGGTCAGCCCCGGCAGCAACCTCTACTGCTGACGGTCGCCCTCGGGCCCACCTGACGCGAGGGCTGGTTCATCCACGAACCGGCCCTCGCACCACGCCTACGACCAGACGCCCGGCCCGACTGCGCCCACCCGCCCGGAAAACTCTCCGCAGCACCCATGACGGCACCTGTGACACTAGAATTGGTGTCATGACTGCCATCACCCTGCGCATCCCCGACGCCATGGACAAACAACTGCGTGACGCCGCCGCGGGCGCCGCGTCCCTGAACGACTACATCGTGCGCGCCGTACGACGGCAGATGACCCTCGACGCCGCACGCAAACTGGCCTCCGTCGCCCCCCTCGACCTGGCGGGCGAGGGCGACACCCTGTGAGCATCCGGAAGGGCGACGTCTGGGACGTCGACACCGGCAAGGGAACCCGCACCGTTCTCGTCGTCAGCCTCGACGGACTCGCCGACGCCTACGGCGCCGTCCTGGTCCTGGTCCTGCACGCCCCGGCGCAGCACCCCGACACGGCGATGAGCGTGCACCTGACCGCCCCGGTCGACGCCTCCGCCGTCGCGGTCAACCTCCTCCAGCTCTCCACGCTGCGCTTCGAGTCCGGCACCCCGCACGGCAACATCGGCCCCGAACAGCAGGAACTCGTCGACAACGCCCTCCGCGCCGTCCTCGACCTGTAGGCCCCACGCGACAGGGGCAGCAGGTGGCCCACGGCGCGGAAGGATGCCCCTCCCTCAGGCAGTGAGCCCAGCCCTCAGCGCAGCCGACGCGCCCGCAGCACCACGTCGTCGGTGTGGTGCGCACCGGCGCCGCCGTCAGGTGCCACGCGCGGCCGCTGCTCGTCCACCTCCACCCTCCAGTCCTCGTCGAGCAGAGCGGCGACCATGGAGGGCCAGACGTAGTCGGCCGGGTCGAAGGCGGCATCGTGTTCATGCCGGGTGTCCATCCCGGCGTGGTGCACGAGCAGCAGCACGCCACCGGGCGCGACGGCCGCGAGCAGCGCTCGCTCGGCCGCGGCGTCGGGTGTCCGCAGCAGCGCCGGGTACTGCGCGGAGACCAGGTCGAAGGAGGCCGGGGGAAGCGCCGCCTCCGCCAGTCCGGCGTGTACCCAGTGGACGGTGACACCGGCGTCCCTCGCGTGCCCCGCGGCCCGCTCCAGGGCCACGCCCGAGACTTCGAGCGCGGTCACCTCCCAGCCGCCGCGCGCGAGCCAGACGGCATCCGCGCCCTCGCCGCAGCCGACGTCCAGTACCCGGCCGAGTGGGAGCCCGGCGACCTCGGCCACGAGCGCGCCGTTGGGCCGGCCGCTCCACAGTTGCTGTCGGTCCGCGTACCGGTTGTCCCACTCCGCCCGCACCTCGGGGTCCCCGACGTATGCGTCGGCGGACAGGGACGTGTCGGACGCGGAAGATCCTGCGATGTTGTCAGTCACCTGCCCACGGTCACCCACCAGGTCCTGGTCACACCAATCTCTTTGCTGCTCCGGCAAAACGCGGGCCCCCGTGAGGATCAGCGACGGGTCATCGTTCAAGTGGGCCAACCGCTCGGGGTGTCGGAGCAGGACCGGCACGGAGTGGTGTTGACCGGTCGACGGGTCGGCAGGCCGCGGGTAACCTCCCACAAGCCGTCGCCCCCCACGTTCCCGGAGCGAGGCCATCTGCCGGTATCAGCACGGAGGGCATCCCATGGCCAGACTTGTCCGGTACCTGACACTACTCGTCCTGGGTGCTTCCCTCCTGTTCCCGTCCTCCACCGCGGCGGCCTCCCCGCCTCCGACGGCCGGTGCCGTGGCCGCCACCACCGCGAGCGCCTGGCAACCGCCCCTGTCCACGCGCGGGCGCTACATCGTCGACGCGAACGGCAACCGCTTCCGGCTCAGATCCGCCAACTGGGACGGCGCCCAGGGCTCTTGGACGGGCAGCGGCAGCGAGGCCGACAGCGCCAACCACCACGCCGGGCAGAACTCCTACGGCATCCCCCTGGGCCTGGACCGCGTACCCCTCGCCCAACTCATGGCCGACTTCCACGAGTTGGGCATCAACAGCATCCGGCTGCCGTTCTCCAACGCGATGATCCATGACGCCACCGCCGTCCCGGACGCCGCCTTGGCGGCCAACCCGCAGCTGCGTGGCCGGACGCCGCTCGGGGTGTTCGACGCCGTGGTCTCCGCACTGACCTCGGCCGACTTCGCGGTCATCCTCAACAACCACACCAATACGTCCCGTTGGTGCTGCGGGGTCGACGGCAACGAGCGGTGGAACAGCAGCCAGTCGACCACGCAGTGGGCGGACGACTGGGTGTTCATGGCTCGCCGCTACGCCTCCGACCCCCGCGTGGTGGGTGCCGACCTCTACAACGAGGTGCGCCGTGACGTCTGGGACGACCCGAACTGGGGCAGCGGCGACGCGCACGACTGGTTCGCCGCCGCCCAACTCGCCGCCGACCGCATCCTCACCGAGGCCGATCCGAATCTGCTGATCGTCATCGAGGGCATCAACTGGACCGGCCTGCCCGTCGACGGATTCGCCCACGGCCGCCCCCTGCTCACCCCCGCACGCACGCTGTCGCACACCCTGGTCGCCACCCACAAACTCGTCTACTCGGCCCACTTCTACGGCTACACCGGCCCCCACCACAGCGGTGCCACCGGCATCGGCGAGACCAGCGACCCCCGTTACCAGGACCTCAGTCGCGACGCGCTGTTCCAGACCCTCTACGACGAGGCGTTCTTCGTCTCCCAGGACGACGGCAGGCATTACACCGCTCCCGTGTGGATCAGCGAGTTCGGCATCGGAGCGGGCGAGACCGGCGCCGCGGCCCGCACCTGGTTCGGCAATGTCACCGACTACTTCGCCGACCACGACGCCGACTTCGCCTACTGGCCGCTGGTCGACTGGCAGGGCCACGACGACTGGGCCCTGCTGCGTTACGACACGGACGGCACCCGGCACGGCCTGCTGGACGACGCGGACTGGCGCGGCGCCGGATGGCAGCGGCTGATGTCGGCCGCCTCGCTCACCGGTCCGGTCACCAGGGTCCCCGCCTGGCAGATGCTCGCCACCGACCACGGCGACTACGTCGAGTCCGTACGGGTGCGCGCGACCGGCGACTGGGACCCTGGAGCCACCAAGGCGGCCTGTCCGGACGGTCTGCGGCTGATCGGTCTCGGGCACACCTCGGGCCGGGGCCTGTGCACGGACGTCACGGCCGGGGACCTGCGTGCCGCGGACGGCGCCCAGTCGGTCGTCACCGACGAACGCAACGTCCCCCAGGGCGGCGACTGGGCCTCGGGTTATACCAAACTCCAGTGCGCCCAGGGTCAGTTCCTCATCGGTTACAGCCACCGAGGTGTGCGGACGTCGGCCGCCCTCTGTGCGCCCGCCGGTGTCGCACTGGCGGGCACGGGACGCACCGTGTGGTTCGACCGGTCCGACAACCGGCCCGCCGGCGGCGGTGACTTCGCCAGTGGTGACTACAAGGGCCAGTGCGCGGACGACGAGTACGCGGCGGGCATCGCCTACACCTCACGCGTCGGCAGCTCTCCGGGCCCCGCCGCCCTGTTCTGCCGCCAACTGGCCCACTGAAGCGCGTTGTTGACCTAGCTGTCGACTCGACGCGCGGACTCCACCGGCAGGAAGCGGGCCCTGAGGTGTGCCGGGGCCAGCCGGTCGACGAACTCCAGTGTCACCGACTCCGCGTTCGGTGACGCGACGGTGAAGCGGCGGGCCAACCAGGAGGTGGTCAGCGTCAGTTGGCGCATGGTCAGCGTGGCACCGAGGCACACCCGTGGTCCGGCGCCGAACGGGAGATAGGCCGATCCGGGGGCCGCTTGTCCCGCCAGCCATCGGGCGGGGTCGAACTCGTCCGGCCGGGGCCACCAGCGGGGGTCCCGGTGGATCAGGTACGGATTGAGCAGTACGTCGTCGCCGGGGCCGAGCGACCACGCGCCCAGAGTGGTCGCCGTAGCGGCGGTTCGGGTCATCAGCCACGCGGGCGGATACAGCCGGAGCGTCTCCCGGACCACGGCCTCGGCCAGCGGGGTGCCGCCGGCCTGCGCTCCGTCCGCCTCGTCGCGGAGGTCGTGCACGAGCCGCGGGCGCCGGGCGAGTTCCCAGACGAGGGAGGTGAGGGCGGCGGCGGGCACGCCGTGTCCGCCCATGAGGACGCTGTGCAGTGTCGACACCACGGTATCCACGGAGAGGGCCGGTTCGCCGGCGAGGAGAAATCCGAGCAGGTCGTCACGGGACCGGCCGGACGGCGACGCACGCCGCTCGCGGACCAGGCCGGTCAGCGTTGCCGTCAGGCGCCGGTAGGTGCGGAAGTAGCGGCGGTGACGGGGAAGCGGCAGCCACGCGGGGAACTCGCGGGACGCCTCAGCGAAGGCCTGGGTGGCACGGACGGTCTCGTGGAGCAGCTCGGCGACACCGGCGTGGTCCGCGCCGAAGCAGTACTCGGCGATCGTCCGGGCGGTGAGCGTCCGCATGGCGGTGAGGACGTCGACGTCCTGCCCGGCCCCGTCGGCGATGACCGCGTCGAGGATCGCGACGGTCCGCTCGTCGGTCGTGGCCGCCGCCGTCCGGTTGAGGCCGGGCCACGCGGAGCGCCGTTCGGGCATCCAGGAGGCGGCGTGTTCGGCGGCCCGGTCGGTGTCCCGCCGCATGTCAAAAGGCGCCAGCTCGGTGACGAACGTGTCGCCGGTGCGGATGAGCGCCTCGTGGGCGAGTTCGGGGTCGATGACGAAGAGGGTGTGCTCGTCGTAGGAGAAGACGTCACCGTACTCCCGGTGGGAGCGACGCAGGAATCCGATCCGGTCGGCCTCGTAGGCGCGGGTGTTGCCCGTCAGCCGGTGTCCGCGCGGGCCCGGCGGCCATCTGTGCTCCTCGCCCTGCGCCATGCGCCGCCCTCCCCCGGTGAATCGCAGGACCCCCTGCCAGGGATCCTGCGATCGGCGTTCGCGCTGAGCAGGTCGGGCTACCGGGCGTGGTAGGGCCAGTAGATGTAGCGTCCGCTGACCCGCTTGCGACCCACCAGGTGAGCCATCAGGCGCCGTGTCCGTTTCATGAACACCTCACTGCCGTCAGGGCGAATATTTTGTCGATCGTGCCACGGTCTCCTGCGTCCGGCAATATCACGTCCCGGGCTCTCTCCGTGGAGCGGCGCCTCGGTATGACGTGACGTCAGATTGCTTACCGGCGAAGGCAGTTGACGTCCACCTCCGGCGACAACTCGCACCCACGGAACCGAAATTGGTCTAGACGAATCTTCCCCGGATCTCTTGACGCAGACCGACGCGGGCAGCCACGCTTCGCTACGCAGGCAGAAGTAAGGAAAGTTTCCGATTAACTTCACGACTTGCCGTTCGACGATTTCCCGCTGCCCCACCCCGCCCTGATCACGTCGCACGGCGCCTCCCCACCCGCACCTCTCCACCGTGCGACGGACGTGCAGGGCACCGCAATCCGCGTACCGGCGCGACGCCGTGCGCGGCCTCGCCCCACGGAGGAGCATCCGCATGAGACGTGCGTCGCTGCGCGCCGCGTTGACCGCCGCCCTGATGGCCGGCGGCCTGGCCACGACCGCCGCCCCGGCCGCCCACGCGGCCGACAACACCGGTCTGATCGCGTCCTTCGGCATCACCTCCACCTGGGGTGCCGGCTTCGAGGGCGGCTACACGGTCACCAACAAGTCCACCCACACAGTCAGTTCATGGACCATCACCTTCACCCTGCCCGCCACCGAGGCCGTCACCAGCTCGTGGAACGGCACGGTCACCCACAGCGGGACGCAGTACACGATCACCTCCCCCTCCTGGGAGGCCCCGCTCGCCCCCGGTGACTCCGCGCCCGTCGTCGGCATGGACTTCAGCTACAGCGGCTCGGTCGTCGCGCCGAGCGCCTGCCTGATCAACAACGGCCCCTGCGCCGGCGTCCCCGCCGACACCGTCGCCCCCTCGACCCCCTCCGGCCTCGCCGTCCGGGACACCGGCCCCGGCAGCGTCACGCTGGGCTGGAACGCCTCGACCGACAACGTCGGCGTGGTCGGCTACCGGGTCTACGAGGGCAGCAACGTCATCGCCACCACCTCCGGCACCGGCACCACCTTCAAGGTGATCGGCCTCCTCGCCGGCAGCAGCCACAGCTTCACGGTGACCGCGCTCGACGACTCCAACAACGAGTCGGCGCACTCCGCGACGCTCACCGCGACCGCGGGCAGCGGCACGACTCCCGGCGTGGCGGCCCCCTTCATCGACCTCGGTGCCTACCCGACGCCGAACCTCACGCAGATCGCCACGACCACCGGGCTGCGGCAGTTCTCGCTCGGCTTCATCACCGCCGGGTCGACCGGCTGCAACGCGAGCTGGTTCAACTCCTTCGACCCGGGCGCCGCCTGGGACCGCGCGGACTTCGACTCGCTGCGCGCGATGGGCGGTGACGTACGGCCGTCCTTCGGCGGCGAGGCGGGCACCGAACTCGCCCTCGCCTGCACCAGCACGACCGCGCTCCAGGCGCAGTACCAGAAGGTCGTGGACGCCTACGCCCTCGACCGCGTCGACTTCGACATCGAGGGCGCCGCGACCGTCGACCACGCCTCGATCGACCGGCGCTCGACGGCCGTCGCCGCCGTCCAGGCCGCGCAGCGCGCCAAGGGTCGCGACCTCAAGGTCACGCTCACCCTCCCGGTGCTGCCCAGTGGCCTGACCGCGGACGGCCTCTACATCCTCAACTCCGCCAAGTCGCACAACCTGAACGTCGACACCGTCAACCTGATGGCCATGGACTACGGCGACAGCGCCGCGCCCAGCCCCTCCGGGAAGATGGGCACGTACGCCATCCAGGCCGCGACCTCCACCCGCGCCCAGATCGCCTCGGTGTGGCCGAACCTCACCACCGCCCAGACCTGGGCGATGGTCGGACTCACCCCGATGCTCGGTCAGAACGACACCGCCAGCGAGGTGTTCACCGTCGCCGACGCACAGCAGGTGCTCACCTTCGCCCGCCAGAACCACCTGGGCGAGCTGGGCTTCTGGGACGTCACCCGTGACGGCAACGCCTGCACCGGCGGCCTGAGCGAGTGCACGAACATCCCGCAGACCCCGTACCAGTTCTCCAAGCTCTTCGCGACGTACACGGGCTGACCCCGCGAGGTCACCCGCACCCCACAGGACAACCGTGTGCGGGCCGAGACTCAACTCGGCCCGCACACGGTGCGGTTACGCCCCGAGCCGTCCCGACGGCATTAGGGCACACGGGTGTATTTCCCGTCATGGAGTCACATCACCATCTGACGGGTTGTCATACGGTCATGACGATCGAGCTTCCGACCCAGCACCCCATGCCGTCCCACCCGCGCCGCAGGGACGGTCGAGCGCCGTTGCCCGCCCCCGAGGACCGCGCCCGCCTGCGCCGGGCATGGCGGCTCACCGACGAGCAGGTCGCCGCGGCGTTCGGCGTGACCACGGCGACGGTGCGCTCCTGGGAAACCGGCCGCACCACCCCGACGGGTCTACGGCGGGCCGCCTACGCCGCGTTCCTGAGCGGCCTGGCCCAGGGGCTGGCTCCGTCGGCAGCCGAAGCCGGGACCGTGCCGCCAGCGGTGCACCCGCCCCGGCGCGCGGAAAGGCGACGCCCAGAACGCCCGGCCGGTCGTCCGCAGCCCCGGCCAGCACTCCAGCCGTCCCCTCCACCGGTATCCGCCCGGCGCGCGCCAGCCGCGGTCGCCCTTCCCGTGGGAGCAGGACCTGACCCGGTCACTCCCGCGCGCCGTCGCAGACTTCGCGTCATGGCGACCGCGACCTGCCTGTGGACCGTTCTCCTGCACCTCCTGATCACTTCTCCACCACCGCACATGTGAGGACCAAGTGCGGCCACCAGAAGGGGCGTTGCCTTACATAGAGGTTCAACTCATGGGCGGGTGCGGCGTGTTGTCAGTGGCTCCCGATACGTTCTGCACGTGCCACGGACCGCAAGGCCGCGCCACTCGCATCGCAACCGGTAGCCCGGTACGCCCAGACAGCACGACGTAGGGACACGCATGGAACCCGTATTCGCCGACTTCTCCACCACCCCGGCCCAGCTCTCGAACGCCCTGGTCACCCACCACCGGTGCGGCATCGCCCCCTCGCACCTCGCGCTGGGCGCCGGCGGTCACATCAAGGTGGACTTCACCGTCGACGGGTGGAAGGAGAACGAGGAGGCCGTCGTCACGGTGACCGTGCTCGGTACGGGCGCTCCCATGGACGTCCTGCTCAACGGCAAAACTCTCGGGGAGCGGCTCGCGATACCGGCGGACGGGGGCCACAGCGAACCGCGGGACACCGTGCTCAGTGCGCCGGGCGACCTCCTGGCCGCCGGCACGAACATTCTTGAGATACGCAGCCCGGAGGGATCGGACACCCTGCTGCGGCTGCGTGCCGTCACCGTCGCCCCCGCCCGCGAACAGGACCAGGCACAGCGCGCCTTGGCGGCCCGGGCTGCCAACCGGTCCGTCGTCGCCTTCAGCGCCGAGGTCCGTACGCCCGGCACCACCGCCTGGCAGCCCGCGCCCCGGCTGCTCCTCCATGTCGACCTCGGCGGGTCCGCACTGCCCTCGCAGCTCTCCTGGCGCACGGCGGACGGAGCGGAGGCGGCGATCGGGCTGCGCGCCGACCTGACGGGTTTCCTGGGTCACCGCAGGACCGCCGACGGCACGGTCACCGAGTACCGCGGCTCACTCGCCGAGCGCTGGGCCTACCCGGAGGGCACGGCCGGGGCGCGACTGCACCGGTTCTCCACGGAGTCGGGGCACGACAACGCGTGGGCTCCGTCGGGCGAGCTGCGGCTGCTGCTCGACGACGGAGGGGCACCCCTGGAACGCGTGTCCTGGACGGACCGGCGCGGCACCACCGCCTCGATCGCCCTGAGCGGCGTGGGCCCCGTCGCCGCACCCGCCGTACGGCAGCCAGGCGGCGAACTGCGGGACATCACGCGCACGGTCGAGGACGTCGAGGCGAGCGACGAGTTCGCCGAGTGGGGCGAGGTCGCCGAGAACCTGCTCAGCAAGTCCCACAACAAGTGGCTGGCGCACGAGGACACGGCCGAGCTGACCTTCACCTTCGCGCAGCCCGCCGCCGTGGCCACCTACCGGCTGACCTCCGGGAACGACTGCCCGGACCGGGACCCGCAGGACTGGAAACTGCAGGGATCGCACGACGGCGGTCACTGGACGACCCTGGACACCCGCACCAGTGAGTCCTTCAGGGGCAGGCACGAGACGAAGGAATACCAGGTCGCCTCCCCCGCGTCCTACGCCCGCTACCGCCTCGATATCGAAGGCAACCGCGGCTCCGACATGACCCAGCTCTCCCGGATCCAGTTCCTCGCCGACGACGCCCCGTCCCTCGGCCCGACACACGGCGCCGCCGACTTCACCGGCTACCGCACGACCCTCGGCGGGGACCCGGTCGGCTACCGGGGTACGACCGTCCCGGGCCCCTGGTCCGACGCTCCCGGTCAGCAGGAGGGCCAGGACGCGGGGGACGCCCTGCCGAAACTCCTCGCCGGTGACCTGGGCGAGACCGCCCGCGGCCTGGACGAAGCCGCCCGGCTCATCGGCAAGCTGGCGGTCTACCTGAAGAATTCCTGACGGCCCGGTGCCGCACCGGCCGGTCCAGGGGGCCGTCGGCAGCACAACGGCCGGTTGATCCGGCCTCTGTGACTACGGACAGCTGCTCGGCCGGGTTGCCCGGCCGAGCATGCCGTACGCGGGGCATGTCGGTCGGCTCCCGGCTCACGCGCCGGCCGGGCGGGGTGCGGGTGTCATCGCCCATCGGATCATCGAGGTCAGGGCGGAGCCGAGCGGGCGCACGCACAGCGTGTCCACCACAGCGAGCCGGGGCAGCCGTAGTTCCGCCGCCGCCCAACTCGGCAGGAGCGAGACCGCGTTGGCGGCGAGCGCGCCGTAAGGCAGGCGGGCCGCCAGCGGGAGGGGCGGGTTCAGGAGGAGGAAGCGCGCGGCGTCGCGTGCCTGCGGGGTCGCTTCCAGGTCCGGACGGTAGGCGAGCAGGCGCTCGGTCAGCTCGGCGCGGTTCCGTGGCGGGTCGGGCACACCGAGCGCCATGGCGACCTTGGCGGTGTTCTCCACGTACCCGTCGCACTCCGCGTCCGTCAGGGGGTTCGCCCCATAGCTCTGGTGGGCGCGCAGGAAGCTGTCCACCTCGGCGACGTGGACCCAGCACAGCAGCTCCGGATCGGCGGCGTGGTACGGCTCGCCCCGGTCGGTCTCACCCCGGACCCGCTCGTGCACGGCTCGGACCTGGTCACAGGCCCGCTGTGCCTGGGCGGCGGTTCCGTAGGTCGTCGTGGCCAGGAAGGTGCTGGTCCGCTGCAGCCGACCCCAGGGGTCTCCGCGGAAGCCGGAGTGGGCGGCCACGGCCGCCATGGCCAGCGGATGCAGGGACTGCAGGAGCAGGGCGGACAGTCCGCCGATGAACATCGAGGCGTCGCCGTGCACACGGCGGACCGGCTGGTCAGGGCCGAACCAGCGCGGGCCGGGGGTGTCGTGGATCCTGGCGCGGTTGCGCGGGCCGTCCGGTCCCGCGACCCGAGCGAACAGGGCGGTGCCCAGCCGTTCACGCGGACCGGGCCACCCGGCACAGGTGGGTTTCATGGGTCACTGCCTTCCGCCGACCTGTCTCCCATTCTGCCGGGACCCTCCGTAGCCGACCCCAGAGGGTCCCGGGGAAAGTGCGGCCCGCAGGTCCCGGTGCAGGGGGACACGAGCGCGTATTCCGCTCTTCTTTCCGGGCGGGACGCGCCGTCGGATGCAGATCGGGGAGCCGATTTCCCGCAGGACCCGAGACCGGCCGACCGGCGAGGAGAGCCCAGCCGGATGGGTCGTCCGGGAGTCAGGTCCTTGGAGTGCTCGTCCCGGAGGCCGGTGGCGGTCCTGAACTCCCTGGTGAGGGGCGGGTGTTGCGCGAGGGCTGGACAGCGGTCCCGTGGACTGCTGTCATCCCTGAGTACCGCGCTTTCCTTCAGTGGAAGGCGAGTTGGCACAGCACCCGCATGCGGCGGCCCGCCCCACACACTCCGGGCCGTCCGCCCTCGGCGCTGTCGGCACGAAGCACGTTCTGCCGTGACACCCCGTCAGCATGGCGCGCTGACAACGATGTCGAACGCTCGTTGCCCGTCGAAGGAGCCCCCATGCACCACCCCGAAGACGACAACCACCCGATCCCCGCCCTCGCACTGCCCGCAATGCCCGCACTGTCCAGACGTGACCTGCTGCGCTGGGGAGGGGCGGCCGCCGCAGGTGCCCTGGGCGTCCTCGGCATCGACGGAACGACGGCCCGCGCCGCCCCCGTGTCGGTCCAGGCCGCGGCGTCGACGTTCACCCCGCTGCGCCCACCCGCCACTCCCCTCGCCGTACGGTCCCCGTATCTGACCACCTGGCTGGCCGGGGACAACCTGGCCGGCACCTGGCCCACCTTCTGGAACGGGCGGATCACCGCGCTGGCCGGTATCGCGCGGATCGACGGCACGCCGTACGTCTTCCTCGGCGCCCCCGCGCTGCCCGGCGGCCCCGCGCTCAGCACGATGACGCAGACGTCGTTGCAGCTCACGGCGACCCGGTCGATCTTCACGCTCACCGGGGGCGGTGTCACGCTGACGGTCACGTTCTTCTCGCCCGTGGACCTCGGCAACCTGCAGCGGCAGTGCGTGCCGTTGAGCTACATCAGCGTTCAGGCCGCCAGCGGTGACGGGGCGAGCCACACGGTGGACGTGCATGTCGACGCCTCCGCGGAGTGGGTGCACGGCGACAGTGCCACCCAGGTCACCTGGGCCAAGCAGGCGACCGGGAGCATGACCGCCCTGACCTGCCAGCCGGCCTCCCCGGGTGTGCTGGCCGAGAACAACGACCAGGCCTCGTGGGGTTCGCTGGTGCTGGCCGCTCCCACCGTGAGCGGGCTGACCTGGCAGATCGGCCAGGACACGGTCGTACGGGCGGCGTCCGCCGCGAACGGGACGCTGGCCGGCACCTCCGACACCGCGCAGCCCCGGGCGATCAACGACCGCTGGCCCGTGCTGGGCCTCAACCAGAACCTGGGCACCGTCACCGCGTCCGCCCCCTCGGTGGTGTTCCAGGTGGTCGTCGGCCATGTGCGGACCCCTGCGGTGAGCTACCTCGGCGCCCGCCTGAACCCGTGGTGGACGCACTACTGGGGCTCATGGACCGCCATGCTCGACTGGTTCGACAGCGACCGCGCCGCCGCCCTCACCTCCGCCGTCGCCTTCGACAAGGCGATCCACGACGACGCCGCGAGCGCGGCCGGTGGCGGCGACACCGGCGAACGCTACGCGGCCGTCTGTGCCCTGGCGGTGCGTCAGGCCGTGGCGGGGACGGAGCTCGTCGACCGCGACGGCTCACCGTGGGCGATGCTCAAGGAGATCTCCTCCAACGGCAACTTCTCCACCGTGGACGTGACGTACCCGGCGTCCCCCGCGTACCTGCACCTCTCACCCGCGTATCTGCGGCTGCTGCTCGAACCGCACTTCGACTACGCGGAGAAGCAGGGCTGGCCCGAGCCGTACGCCGAGCACGATCTCGGCTCCAGCTATCCGAACGCGACCGGGCACCTGGACGGCAACGAGGAGGCCATGCCGATCGAGGAGTCTGCGAACATGCTGATCATGGCGGCGGCCGTGGCCCAACGCCTTCCGGCAGCCGACGCGGCCTCCTTCGCGACCACGCACTACGCGATCCTCCGCCGGTGGGCCGACTACCTGGTGGCCAACGCGCTCGACCCCGAGAACCAGAACCAGACCGACGACTTCACCGGCTGGATCGCGCACAGCGCCAACCTCGCGCTCAAGGGCCTCATCGGCATCGGCGCGATGAGCGTGGTGGCCAAGGCGGCGTCCAACTCCTCCGACGCCGCGCACTACGAGGCCGTAGCCCGGGGCTACATCAGCCGTTGGGTCACCCTGGCCCAGGACTCCTCGGGCACGCACCTGAAACTCGCCTACGACCAGGACGGCACCTGGAGCCTCAAGTACAACGGCTACGCCGACCGCCTGCTGGGCGTGAACCTGGTGCCGACCGGGGTGGCCGCGCAGGAGGCCGCCTGGTACCTGTCCAAGGCGGGCACCTACGGCGTGATCCTGGACCCGCGCAACGACTACACCAAGACCGACTGGGAGATGTGGACCGCGGCCTGGCTGGCCGACCACGCCGACGCCCGCACCATGCTGATCAACGGGGTCTACGGCTTCGCCAACAGCACGCCCTCGCGGGTGCCCTTCACCGACTGGTACGTCGTCGCCTCCGGCGCCCAGCGAGGATTCGCCGACCGGCCCGTGATCGGCGGCGTCCTCGCCCTGATGAACGCCCCGGCGCCCGACTCCGTCGCCTGGAAACGTATCCAGAACAAGAACTCCGGCAAGCTGCTCGCCGTCAGCGGTATGTCCCTGGCCGACACCGCCGAGGTCACCCAGTACGAGGACAACGGCAGCGCCGACCACCTGTGGACGGTGGTGGACAACGGCGACGGCACCGTGAAGATCTACAACCGCAACAGCGGCAAGCTGCTCGCCGTCCACGACCAGAGCCTCGACGACGGCGCCCACGTCCAGCAGTACAACGACAACGGCACCCAGGACCATCTCTGGCGGTTCGTCGACAACGGCGACGGCTGGATGAAGATCGTCAACGTGCACAGCGGCAAGCTCCTGGCCGTGGACGGCGCATCCCAGGCCAACGGCGCCCAGGTGACGCAGTGGAACGACAACGGCACCTCCGACCACCTCTGGCGGCTCGTCTGACCCACCCCCACGGATGTCATGAGCACACCACACCGGAGAGCGGCGCCACACAGATCCACCCCTTTCCCGCCCCACACGGAAATGAAGGAGCGCTCCATGAGAAGCCCCACGAAACTCTGCCTCGGCCTGTCCGTCCTGCTGGCCCTCGGCACCGGAGCCCTGGGCCTGTCCCCCGCCGCCGCCTCGCCCTCGCAGCCGACACGGTCGGCCAAAGCCCTCTCCCCCGGGCTGACCACCGCCCTCCAACGCGACCTCGGGCTCACCGCGTCGCAGGCCCGGACCCGGCTGGCCCACGAGGCCGGCGCCACGCGGCTCGCGCCTCGGGCCGAACGGGCGGCAGGACCGACCTACGGCGGCTCCTGGTACGACGCGGCGCACGGCACCCTCGTCGTCGGGCTCACCGACACCGGCAGCGCGGCGGCCGATTCCGTACGGTCCACCGGCGCCACCGTGGTGCGGGTCGCGCACAGCGCACGCACCCTGGACGCCACCAAGTCGGCACTCGACACCGTCGCCAAGGCGGACGGCGCCCCCGCGGCCGTCCAGAGCTGGCACGTCGACCCCCGCACCAGCAAGGTCGTGGCGGAGGTCCGCGAGGGAGCCGAACACAGCGCCGCCGTAACGAAGTTCCTCGCCCCGGCGCGCAGGACCGGACTGCTCACCATCAACAGCGTCGCCACGGCTCAGCGACCGCAGACCTTCGCCGCGGGCACCGTCGGCGGTGACCCGTACTACATCAACGGCAACACCCGGTGCTCCATAGGCTTCTCCGTCGTCGGCGGCTTCGTCAGCGCCGGACACTGCGGAACGCCCGGCAGCTCGGTGGTCGGCTGGGACGGTTCGGCGATGGGCAGCTTCGCCGGCTCGTCCTTCCCGGGCAACGACTATTCGTACATCCGGATCGGCAACGGGTGGTGGACCGTCCCGGTCGTGCTGGGCTGGGGCACCGTCAGCGATGTCCTGGTGCGCGGCTCCGGGGTGGCGCCCGTCGGCTCGTCGATCTGCCGCTCCGGCTCGACGACGCACTGGCACTGCGGCACCGTGCTCACCCAGAACGAGACCGTCAACTACAGCCAGGGATCGGTCTACCAGCTGACCGGCACCAACGTCTGCGCCGAACCGGGCGACTCCGGCGGCTCGTTCATCACCGGCGACCAGGCCCAGGGCGTGACCTCCGGCGGCTGGGGCGACTGCACCAACGGCGGTCAGACCTGGTTCCAGCCGGTCAACGAGATCCTCAGCACCTACGGCCTGACCCTCGTGACCGCCTGATCCACCGGGGAACTCCCGCGCGCCCGGGCTGCGGAGACACACCGCGGCCCGGATGCGCTCCCACGGCAGCGGATGGCATGGGGCTCCGGCATCGGAGGTGCCGAGGCCGCCGGACCCGTGGTGCGAGTACGTGTCCGTGGACCACGTGCGCGTTCGGGCGCGAACGCCGGACCCGTAACCCGCAGGTGCGACGATCCTCCGGTCTTCGGCGGCCACCGCATGTCCGGCCGCCGGACCGGGCAGCACTGCGGCACTCGACTCCGTGTCCGCCATCGAGGGAGCCGTATGTGAGCGATGTCGTCTTCACGGCCGATTTCACCTCCGCCAGCCAATGGGTGGCGGGCCGTTCCTGGGCCTATCCCGACGGCGGCCCCACCAACCCCGGCGACAACAAGCTGGACCACCTCACCCCCGACCCCGCCTACTCCCGCACCGGTACCTTCCGCGCCACCCCCAGGACCGACGGCTGCTGGGACACCGGGCTGCTGACCACCGAGGGGAGCGACGAGGCGTTCACGGTCCGCACCGGGGACCGGCTCCAGGTCCGGGTGTGCCTGCCCACCGGACTGGGTGCCTGGCCGGCGGTCTGGACCTGGCGCGACGGCGGCAACGAGGTCGACGTCTTCGAGTACCACCCCGACAACCCCGACCTGCTGGAGCTCACCAACCACGTACGCGAGGGACAGATGTACCTTCGCCATCCGGCGGTGAGTCCGGGCGCGGTGGTCGACCTCGGCGTGACCTTCGGCCGGCGCAGCGTCGTCTGGTCGCTGAACGGCACCCGGGTCTTCGCCGACGGTCGGGGCGTCGGCTCCGGCTGGTGGGCCTACCTCGTCGTCAACCTCTCCGTCTGCGCCGGCCGCTACCACCCCGGCCCGGACCCCGGGACCACCGAACTGTCGTACCGCGTCGAGAACTTGACGGTGCGTCGGCGCGTGAATCCACCCGCGCCGGAGTCCCATGACGGCGACCCGGCCACGGCCGACACGGGGTCGTAGCCGGGACCGTCGGCGTCAGCCTCCGCTGCTCTCCCGGACCACGATCCGGTGGCCGATCACCTCGTCGCGGTACGGGATGCCCGAGTCCGGGGTGTCGATGCGGTTCAGCAGCAGGGACACCGCCGTGCGGGCGATCTCCCGCTTGTCGGGCGAGACGGTGGTGAGGCTGGGCACGCTGAAGCCGGTCGCCTCGATGCCGTCGAAGCCGACCACGTCCATCTCGTCGGGCACCCGCACCCCGCTCTCGTACAGGGTGCGCAGGGCGCCGAGCGCCATGTTGTCGTTCAGGCACAGCAGCGCGTCGGGCCGGGTTCCGTCCCGCATCAGCCGGGCCGCCGCCTCGGCGCCGTCCCGCCAGTGGTAGGCCTCCACCGGCACCACCAGACCGGCGTCGAAGGGCAGGCCCGCCGCTGTCAGCGCCTGGCGGTAGCCGTCGGTGCGCAGCCGGTCGGTGCCCTGCTGGCCACGGACCGCACCGCCGATCACCGCGATGCGACGGCGCCCGCGGGACAGCAGGTGCTCGGTGGCCTCCCGCGCGGCGCGCACGTTGTCGATGCCGACGTGGTCGGTGTGTCCCTCGGCGGAGCGTTCACCGAGCAGCACCACGGGCATCCGGCGGTCGCGGGTGGCGAGGTCGCGGGGCAGCAGGGAGAGCGGGCTGAGGATGACGCCGTCGCAGAACTGCGTGTCGAAGCCGTGCAGCGCGGCCAGTTCGCGGTCACGTTCGGCTCCGGTCTGGTGGATCAGCACGGTCCGGCCGTTGCTCCCCGCCGCCTCCATGATGTGCCGGGCCAGCTCGGAGAAGTAGGCGACGTCGAGCTCGGGCACCGCGAGAGTGATCATGCCCGTACGGCCCTGACGGAGCTGTCGGCCGGCGATGTTGACGCGGTAGCCGAGGGCGTCGATCGCCTCGCGGACGACCGTGCGCGTCTGCTCCGAGACGTGCTCGAAGTCGTTGATCACGTTGGAGACGGTCTTGGGCGAGACGCCGGCGTACTCCGCCACGTCCTTGATCCTCGGTCTGGCCGCCACGCTGCCCTTCCTTCCGAACTTGCTTGATCGTACCGACCGTTGCGCATCGCTTTCCGGCCAGCCGCTCGCACACAAACTGCGTCCGAGCTATTTACATCGATGTAATCGACATGGTGCCATGACCCCGCACGACCTCCACCACGCACCGACCTGCACTCTCGTCACGAGGAGCACCATGCCCGACCCGTACCTCCCGGACGCGCCACCCCGCCCCGAGTACCCCAGGCCGCAGTTCACGCGGGACGCCTGGCTGAATCTCAACGGCGAGTGGCAGTTCGAGACCGACCGGTCCGACAGCGGCCTGGAACGCGGCCTGACCGACCGCGAACTGACCGGCCGCATCCTCGTCCCGTTCTGCCCGGAGTCCGAGCTGTCCGGCATCGCGGAGACGGACTTCCTGGAGGCCGTCTGGTACCGGCGCACGGTGACCGTGCCCGCCGAGTGGGCCGACGCCCGGGTCCTCCTGCACTTCGGGGCGGTCGACCACGACACCACGGTGTGGGCGGGCGGCCAGGAGGTCGCCCGGCACCGCGGCGGCTTCACCCCGTTCACCGCCGACCTCGGCGACGTGGCCGTGCCCGGCGAGGAACTGACGCTCGTGGTGCGCGCCCGGGACAGCCGCCACACCGTGCAGGCCCGCGGCAAGCAGGCCACCTGGTACGCCAACTCGCACTGCCACTACACCCGGACCACCGGCATCTGGCAGACCGTGTGGCTGGAGCCGGTCCCCCGCGCCGTGGCCCTGCGCCGCCCCCGCATCACACCCGACCTGGCCACCGGGTCCTTCCTGGTCGAGCTGCCGCTGTCGGCGAACGTCGCCGGGCACCGGGTGCGCGCCACGCTGAGCGACGCCGACGGCACCGTCGTCACCGCCGAGGGCCGGGCGGACCTGGACCTGTGCCCGCGCCTGGTGCTCACCGTCCCCGAGAACCGTCGCCGGACCTGGTCACCGGCCGACCCGCACCTGTACGACCTCGCGCTGGAGCTGGTCGGCCCGGACGGCGAGGTCGTGGACATCGCCCGGTCCTACGCCGGCCTGCGCTCGGTCTCCGTACGCGGCAAGGAGCTGCTGCTCAACGGCGAACGCGTCTTCCAGCGGCTGGTGCTGGACCAGGGCTACTACCCCGACGGGCTGATGACCGCGCCCACCGACGCCGCGCTGCTGCGGGACATCGAGCTGGGGATCGCGGCCGGGTTCAACGGCGCCCGGCTGCACCAGAAGGTGTTCGAGGAGCGCTACCTCTACCACGCCGACCGGCTCGGCTATCTGGTGTGGGGCGAGTTCGGCGACTGGGGCTGCGAGACCGGGGTCCGCGACGACAACCAGCGGCCCGACGCCTCGTACATCACCCAGTGGCTGGAGGCGCTGGAGCGGGACCACTCGCATCCCTCGATCGTCGGCTGGTGCCCGCTGAACGAGACGTACCAGAACCTGCACGACCGCATCACCGTGCTGGACGACGTCACGCGGGGCATGTTCCTCGCCACCAAGCAGGCGGACCCGACCCGGCCGGTCGTGGACGCCTCCGGCTACGCGCACCGGGTGCCGGAGACCGACGTCTACGACTCGCACTGCTACGAGCAGGACCCGGTGGCGTTCGCCAAGATCATGGCCGGGCTCGCCGAGGACCGGCCGTATGTCAACACCGGTCCCGAGGGCCGCACTTGGTCGGTGCCGTATCGCGGACAGCCGTATTTCTGCAGCGAGTTCGGCGGGATCTGGTGGGACCCGGAGACCGTCGCCGCGGCCGGTGACGACACCTCCGACTCGTGGGGGTACGGCGAACGGCCGCGCACCGAGGAGGAGTTCGTGGAGCGGTTCCGCGGTCTGACCGGCGTGCTGCTGGGTGATCCCGGGATGTTCGGCTACTGCTACACGCAGCTAACCGACGTCTTCCAGGAGCGCAACGGCGTCTACCGCTTCGACCGCTCCGAGAAGGCCGACACCGCGCAGTTGCGCGCGGCCCAGCTGCGCCCGGCGGCGTACGAGGAGACGACCTAGCACCCGGGTCCCCGCTCCGAGTGAGCGGACGCACCGCACGTCGCACAAGATTTACATCGATGTAAGAACGCATGGTGGGCGGCATCGCCGCACGGACCGCAGTGTCCACCGCGTCGCCGCCCACCGGGAAGGAAGCACATGACCGGCACTCCCGCCCAGGTCCCGCCCCGCGGACCGACCAGACGCCGTGTCCTGACGACGGCACTCGCCGCCGGCGCCGCGGCTCTCGGCGCCGGGGCGCTCAGCGGCTGCGGCTCGGCCCTCGCGGCCGACGACGGGTCGACGGTCCGTCTGTGGGACCTGTTCAGCGGAGCCGACGGCGGTCTCCTCAACGAGATGGTGGCCAAGGCGCGGCCCGACATGCCGGGCACGCACATCGAGCGCACCGTCCTGGAGTGGGGCACCCCGTACTACACCAAGCTCGCCATGGCCTCCGCCGGCGGTCGCGGCCCCGATGTCGCCGTCTCGCACATGTCCCGGCTCGCCGGGTACGCGCCCACCGGACTGCTGGACCCGTGGGACATGGACGTACTGGCCGAGTACGGCATCACCCGGAACGACTTCGCGGACGCGGTGTGGTCCCGCACCCAGTTCGACGGCCACACCTACGCCGTCCCGCTGGACACCCACCCCTTCATCGTCTTCTACCACCAGGAACCGGCGAAGAAGGCGGGCCTGCTGACCGCCGACGGCACGCTGGACGCGGACGCGTTCTCCTCCCCGGCCGGCTTCCTGGCCGCGGGGAAGGAACTGGCCAAGGCGTCCGGCAAGCAGGGCATCGCGTTCGGCTACGTCACCGACACCGCGCAGTGCTGGCGGCTGTTCTACGGCCTGTACCGGCAGACCGGCGGCCGGTTCGACCTGCCCGCGGGCGGACCGGCCGAGGTGGACGAGGACCGGATGGCCGAGGTCATCGCCTTCATGGCCAAGGTGGTCGACGGCAAGGTGAACCCGAAGAGCCTCGACTACGCGTCCGCCATCGCCTCCTTCGTCAACAACCAGACGGCGATGATCCTCTCCGGCGAGTGGGAGCTCGGCACGTTCCGCGCGGGCGACAAGAACGTCGGCGCGGCGCCGTTCCCGACCGTGTTCGGCACCCCGGCCGTCTACGCCGACTCGCACTCCTTCGTCCTCCCTCACCGGGACCACCCGGACGAGGAGCACCGCCGGCGTACCCACCGGGCGGTGGCCGCGCTGCTGAAGGCCGGTCAGATCTGGGCCACCGCGGGGCACATTCCCGCGTTCCAGCCGGTGACCCGGACCGCCGCCTACGCGGCACTCCGGCCGCAGGCGCACTACGCCCAGGCCGCCGGTCATGTCGTACTCGACCCGTCGGTGTGGTTCGCCGGGGCGGGCTCCGACTTCCAGAACGCCATGTGCCAGGTCCTCCAGCAGGCCCTGCTCGGTGACACCAGCCCGGACCGCGCGGCCCGCGCGATGACCCGGCGTCTCAACACCTTCCTCTCCAAGCCCAGCCCGGCCTGATCCGGCCGCGAACCATCCGCGCAGGAGGCACAACGATGTCCTCTCCTCTCCCCCCGTCCCGGACCGGGACGCTCACGGCGCGCCGGATCCTCTCCCCCGGCCTGCTGTTCGCCCTCCCCTTCCTGATCCTCTTCGCCCTCTTCATGGTCTGGCCGCTCGCCCAGGGACTCTGGATGAGCTTCACCGACACCTCGCTGTCGGCCCACGCGCCGAGCTTCGTCGGCCTGGACAACTTCTCCGAGGCGCTGCGGGACGCCGAGATGTGGCGGGCGCTCGGCCACACGGTGTGGTTCACCGTGCTGTCGACCGTCCCGCTGGTCGTCGTGGCGCTCGGCATGGCCCTGCTGGTCCACACCGGGCTGCCCGGCCAGTGGGTGTGGCGGCTGGCGTTCTTCGCGCCGTATCTGTTGCCCGTCGGCGTGGTGAGCCTGCTGTGGGTCTGGCTCTTCCAGGGCGATCTCGGCCTGTACAACCAGCTGTTGAACGCGGTGGGCCTCGACTCGGTGGCCTGGCTGAGCGACAAGTCGGTCGCGATGTGGGCGATCGTGCTGACCACCCTGTGGTGGACGGTCGGCTTCAACTTCCTGCTGTACCTGGCGGCCCTCCAGTCGGTGCCGGACCACCTGTACGAGGCGGCGGCGATCGACGGCGCGGGCGCCTGGCGGCGGCTGTTCTCCATCACGCTGCCGCAGCTCAGCCGGATCACGGTGGTCGTCACCGTGCTGCAGATCCTGGCCTCGCTGAAGGTCTTCGACCAGATCTACCTGCTGACCAAGGGCGGTCCGGACAACTCCACCCGCCCGGTCATCGAGTACATGTACGACGTCGGCTTCACCGGTTACCGGCTCGGCTACGCCTCGGCGATCAGCTACGTGTTCTTCGCCCTCGTCATCCTCGCCTCCGCGGCGCAGTACGCCGCCCTCCGCCGCCGGGAGAAGTGACATGACCTCCACCACCGAACTGCCCGCCCCCCGGCCCAAGTCCACGCCCCGCTCGCCGGTCATCCGCGAGGTGGCGGCCCGCCGGTACCGCGCCGAGGCCCGCCGTACCCATCTCTCCCTCGGCGAGAGCCGCACCGCCCGAACGCTCACGTTCACGGTGCTGACCGTCCTGGCGCTGCTGTGGCTGCTGCCGATGGCCTGGGGTCTGCTGACGGCGTTCAAGTCCGAGCAGGACGCGAGCGATCCGGTGCACTGGCTGTGGCCGAAGCACGGGTTCACCCTGTCCGGGTTCCGCAGTGTGTGGGACCGCGGCGAGCTGCCGCTGTGGATGTTCAACAGCTTCCTGGTCGCGGCCGTCGTCACGGTGATCACGGTCGCGGTGTCCGCGATGGCCGGCTACGCCTTCTCCCGGACCCGGTTCACCGGCCGCAGATGGCTGTTCACGATCACGGTGGCGGCCGTCCTCGTACCACCGCAGATGCTGATCGTGCCGTGGTTCCAGCAGATGCTGACGCTGAACCTGCTCGACACCTACGCGGCGGTGATCCTCCCGCAGACGGTGGCACCGGTCATGGTGTTCATCCTGAAGAAGCACTTCGACTCCCTGCCGAGGGAGTTGGAGGAGGCGGCCCGCATCGACGGCGCGGGGCACATCCGGATCTTCTGGTCCGTGCTGCTGCCGCTGTCCCGTCCGATGCTGTCGGCGGTGGCGATCTTCGTGTTCATCGGGGCCTGGAACAACTTCCTGTGGCCCTTCGTCTCCACCTCGGACCCCGACCTGATGACCCTGCCCGTCGGCATCACGTCGGTGAAGGACGCCTACGGCGTCCAGTACGCGCAGTCCATGGCGTCGGCCGTGCTGGCCGCACTGCCGCTGGTGGTCGTCTTCCTGTTCTTCCAGCGGCACATCGTCAAGTCCGTCGCCACGACGGGTCTCGGCGGCCAGTGAGCCGGCCCCCTTCCTGAAAGGCGCGACCAACCCGGTCATCCACCACGATCGTTGGAGCCGCACATGAGTTCGTCCCCCCGCACGGCACGCACGGCGGCGCTGGTCGCCCTGCTGCTGGCCGTGGTGTTCTCGCTCGTCTCCACGCCCACGTCGACCGCGGCGCCCCAGGCCGCGGCCGTCACCAGCACGACGTTCCGCAACCCGCTGAACACCGGGCCCGACCCGTACCTGACGTACTGGAACGGCTCGTACTACATGACCACGACCCAGGGCGGCAGCATCCGCATGTGGCGCTCGGCGTCCCTGGCCACCCTCCTGGAGTCGGACCCGGTCACCGTCTGGACCGATACCAACTCCTCCCGCAACCAGAACATCTGGGCGTCGGAGTTCTACCGCTTCGGCAACCGCTGGTACCTCTACTACACGGCTGACGACGGCGTTGACGACCACCACCGCGTCTACGTCCTGGAGTCCGACGCCGACTCCCCCACCGGCCCGTACCACTTCAAGTCGGCGCTGATCCCGCCCAACCACACCAACGACTTCGCGATCGACCCCAGCGTCTTCACCCACAACGGCCGCCTGTACCTCGCCTACAGCGGCATCAACGCCTACCAGCACAACGGCCTGAACATCGCGCCCCTGTCAAACCCGTACACCGTCTCCGGCAACGCGGTCGCGATCGACGCGGCGGGCGGCTGCGCGGAGGTGCGCGAGGGACCGGAGTTCCTGAACCGCAACGGCCGTACGTGGATGACGTATTCGACGTGCGACACCGGAAAGCCCGACTACCAGCTGTGGATGATGTCGCTGGCCGACGGCGCTGACCCGCTGGTGGCGTCCAACTGGCAGCAGCGTGGCGGGGCGGTGTTCTCGCGCAATGACGCGGTGGGGGTCTACGGCCCCGGCCACCACGCCTTCTTCAAGTCCCCGGACGGCACGGAGGACTGGATGGTCTACCACGCGAAGTCGACGTCCCAGTACACCTACACCGACCGCACCAGCCGGGCCCAGAAGATCGGCTGGAACGCCGACGGCAGCCCGAACCTGGGCACCCCGCTCGCCATGGGCGCCACCCAGAACCTGCCTTCCGGAGACCCCGGTTCGGGCAACCACTGGATCAACGACGACGGCCGCTCCAGCGCGGACGGCACCCTCGCCTACACCGGGACCTGGAACTCCGGCACGGGGTGCGGAACGCAGTGCTTCTGGGGCGACGACCACTGGAGCGACCAGGCAGGCAACACGGCGACCTTCACCTTCACCGGCACCCGGATCGCACTGCTGTCGGTACGCGACACCGGCAACGGCATCGCCGCCCTCAGCGTCGACGGCGGGACGGAGACCCGGGTCGACTTCTACGGGGCGATCCGCACCGGCGAGACCGTCCAGTACGTCAGCCCGAGACTCGCCCCCGGCCGGCACACCCTGCGAATCCGGGTGACGGGCGAGCACAACGCCCAGGCGACGGCCTCGTTCGTGAGCGTGGACCGGGCCGAGGTGTACACCGACTGACCGACCACCGGAAGCGCGTCAGATCATGTCGTCCAGGGGACGCAGTTCGTCGGCGTAGGAGACCGCGGTGCGCCGAAGGATCCCGTTGCGCGCGACCGTGTACTGCCCCATCCGCCACAGCGGCGGCGAATACGTGTGGATCGACACGCTGCCCGCGTCGCGCCCGGTGAGCCGGTGGATGTGGTCCGGGCCGAAACAGAAGACCTGGCCGGCCGGAACCTCGGTCGCCAGGCTCGGCACCCCGACGGCCAGGTTGTGTTCGACGAGCGCTCCCTCGGCCACCGCCACGGCACCGGACGACACATCGTGATCGTGCCAGCCGGTGTCGTTGCGGGGCGTCCAGCACAGCACCCAGACATCGACGTGGGCGTCCCGGTACAGCGAGACGTAGTGCCGGTTGTCGTCGTCGTAGGCGACGTGCTCGCGCCAGGTGTCGGGGTCCGCCGCTATCGACGAGGCCAGCTCCAGCAGTTCCCGCTTGTCGAGGTCGCGGCCCGGGAGCGCGTCGAGCGTGACGGCCGCGCGTACGTGGTGCCACGGCTCGGCGTCGCGGGCGGCGGCCGTGTCGAGGTCGTGGGACGGAAGCGGTGCGGTCACGGTCGTACTCCTTCGAGCGGGTGGCGTGGATTGCTGACGCGTACGTCGGGTGTCGCCGCCGCGCCGGGTTCGGCGTGGGGCGGGACGGCGGAGGACCAGGGCGGCGACGCGCAGGCGTGAGTGACCGCGTCCTGCGCCCGGCGGCCGTACCGGCGATCGTCGCGGGCCGGGGTCCGGGCGGGCTCGTCGCAGCCGCTCGATGTCCTCCGGCCTTGCCCAGAAGGGCGGTTCACCCGGCAGGTACGACATCCCGGCGTCGGCGCGAGGCGGGTGCGGGCGGATTCTCGACCGCTCGACGAGGGCTTCCGGGCACAGGGGTCGGCGAAGGTCGGTCGTACCGTGTTCGCACCGCCGTCTCCTTACTTAAGCGGTTCAGTGATGCGATACAGTGAAGCGCTTAAGCTGAGCCGATGTCAATGCTCGCCCGGAGGCCTCCCGCCCTCCCCGGGCCGCAGGAGCGGCTCCCCGGTTCATGCGGTCGTTACACTGACGAAGTGCCAAAACAGCCGCGGCGGATCACCCTGCGCGACATCGCGGAGGAGACCGGGCTCTCCGCCGCCGCGGTGTCGTACGCGCTGCGCGGACTTCAGGTACCCCCCGAGACCCAACGGCGTGTCCGCGAGGTGGCCGACCGGCTCGGTTACCAGGCCGACCCGATCGCCCGGGCCCTGGCCTCCGGCCGCACGGGATACGTCGGGGTGCTGTGCGGTTCGCTCGCCGATGTGTGGCAGCAGGACATCGCCGCCGCCCTGGGCCGCAGGTTTCTCGGCGTCGGTCGGCACGCCCTGATCGTCGACGCCTCCAACGACCCCGAGCTGGAGGCGACGCTCGCCTCCCAGCTGGCCGACCAGCGGGTGGACGCGCTGATCGTGCTGCCGGTCGACCCGGCCGCCGCCCACTGGAAAGAGGTCGCCCGGCGGACCGTACTGACGTCCATCGGCGACGGGTTGCCCGGGGCGGCCACCGCGGCGGAGGTCGTCTTCGACAACGAGGCCGGGGTCACCGACGCCCTCCAGCGACTCGTCGACTGCGGGCACCGGAGGATCGCCGTCATGACGCCGAGTCGGCCCACCACGCCCGACCGTCCCGCCGAGGCGATCGCCCATCAGGTCGCGCAGCGGCTCGGGCTGGACGTCACCCTGCACCCCTCCCCGCACGACCTGGACGGCGCGACCGCGGTGGCGCGGACCGTGCTGAGTTCCGCGAACCCGCCGACCGCCTTCCTGTGCCTGGCCGACTCGATGGCCTACGGCGTCTACGCCGGGGCGCGGGAGTTGGGGCTCGACGTGCCCGACGACGTCTCCGTCATGGGCTTCGACGACCACCCGCTGTCGCGGCTCCTGACGCCGCCCCTGTCCAGTTACCGGTGGCCCGCGGACCTCCTGGTCGACCTGGTGGTCAAGCGCACGGTCAAAGCGATCGACGAGGACAAGCTCAGCCGTCGCAAGGTGCTGGCCCCGGAGGCTAAGCCCCGTGGTTCGGTCGCTCCGCCGAGGACCGCAGGCCGGTAGGGCCACGCTCCGCGGCCGGACCGGCAGATGGTGAACCGGCCCGGTGCCCGCCTGAGGTCAGGTTCCGGGTGTGCCGACGGCGTCCAGATCCTCTCCGGTGGAGAGATGGGCCCGGACGGTGACGCGCGGTTTGTGGGCGGCGGGCGCGGCGAGGGTGCGGGCCTGCTTCGTGACCGTCACGTCTCCGCTCACCGAAAGACGTGTCACCGCGCGGCTGCCTGCGGCCAGCGCGTACCAGTGGCCCTTGGGGGACCGCCAGCCGCTCGCGGCCACGATGTGCTGCCCGAACCGGCTGCACGCCGCGGTCGCGTGGGCCCGGGCGACCGTCCGGGCGGGTTCGGCGGGCGCGTACCGACTCGTGCGGAAGGACACCGTGACGTCGCCGGAGCCGCGCCAGGTGTCGGCGCGGGCGCAGGTCCACACGGCGTGGCCGCCTCCGTCGGGCAGGTCCTGTTCGGCGAAGTCCCAGTTGTTGACGGCGCGTACGCCGGTGTCGCGCAGGGACGGCAGGGAGCAGGCCTGGTGGGCCCAGGCCAGCAGCGCCTGCGGGCCGGTGGCCTCACGGGGCGCGCGGGCAGGCGGTGTGCCGTGCCCGGGCAGCGGGGTGTAGGTGAGGTGGACCGGGGACAGGTCGCCCACGGGGGCGAGCAGGAAGGCGTGGTGTTCGGCGATGCGTTCCGAGGAGCGCAGTTGCAGGACCGGGCGGCTGTCGCAGTGCTCCGAGGCGGGGATCGTCGGCACCGGGTCCGTGACGCCGTCCTTCGAGACGTGCAGGGCACGGGCGAGGACGTCGGGGTGCAGCAGGTCGCGGGTCTGTGCCTCGGCGACCCAGGGGGCCAGCAGATAGCGGGCTGTGCCCCCTGAGGGTGTGAGGGTGACCGCCGCCGCTGTGGTGACGTCCGCGTCGTCGGCACGGGCGACGCTCAACTCCGGGTCGCGCGCGGCGGAACGGGTCTCGGTGTAGCGGGCGATGCGCTGGCCGTCGTAGAGCAGCACCACCGCACGGTCGTCGACGTTGCCGGCGTAGAGCAGTTGGGGTGCGGTGGTCGGCGGGGTCGCGGTGGTGGCGGGGGCGAGGCCGATGCGGGAGCGCGGGTGGGTCCATGCGGACAGGGCGCGGTCGAGGAGGCTCCGGTCGTGTGCGCGGGAGCCGCGGGCGGGCCATGCGGTGAAGTCGACCCGCGAGGTGTTGTCCCACGTCCCGGCGGACGTGCGCACCAGGTCCGCCGTGCCCGGGACGCCGTGGGCCGTGGGCACTTGGGAAGCCGTCCGGTGTGTCGTGCCGTCGTCGGCCACGGCCAGGGTGACCGCCGTGACCAGACCGAGTGCGGCCACTCCCAGGACCAGGCGGGCCCGTCTGGTGCGGCGCAGCAGATCGGTGGGGCCGGCCTGGAGGGCGCAGGCGTCGAACTCCTGCGACGCGAGGAGCGCGGCGGGCGACCTGCGCGACTCCTCCTCCAGGATGCCCGCGGTGCGCAGGGCGGCGGGCACGTCCGACGCGTCCGCCGCCTCCAGCAGGTCATGGACGGTGTCGTCGGAGAGACCGTGGACGGTACGCAGCAGGAACGCCGCGCGGGCCGCGGCGGGGGCCGCGGACAGCCGTTGCGCCAGGGCGAGTTCGTCCACCCCGCCCGAACGCGGGAACAGCCGCAACCCCCAGACCAACGGCAGCCGGGGGCGCAGGGCGCCCGGGTGAACCCATCCCGCGGGCCACATCCGCGGCCGCCTGCCGTAGGTCAGCGCGGCGCGCAGCACTTCCACCAGGAGGCGTCGCTCGACGGTGTCCCCACCGCCTGACTCCTCGCGCGGCGAGGGGACGGCGGGTGCGCTGTGCGCCGCTCGTGCGCGGCGGAGCGCGCGCTGGACGAGGGAGTGCGCCACGAGGACCCGCTGGTGCCGGCCCAGCGAGGCGGGCAGGACGAGGTGCGCCAGGCGGACCAGGTCGCCGTACTGCTCGACGAGGACGGATTCGGCCTGCCGAACCCGGGACCTGGCTCCGCCGGCATCGGGCCGGAGCGAGCGAAGATGCATGGAACGGGACGCTTTCCGGGAGGGATGTGGCGAGATGGTGTTAGGTCAAACGAGTGAATGCCGGACAGGTCACCGTTACCTGTCACGGAACGCGACCTCGGCCCGGACCGGTCCGGCCGGCTGAGCAACACCCGGTCCGGCCCGGGTGCGTCGACGACCGGTTCGGTGATCGGGCAAAGTGATGCGGTGAGCGACGACGACACCACCGCACCGGCCCCGCAGCCCACCTCCGAGGAGAACCGGCACGCCAGTTGGCTGGAACTGTTCTTCGACCTGGTCGCCGTGGCGGGCGTGGCGCAGATCGCGCACCTGCTGCACGGCGTCCCGGACCTCGCCGACCTGGGTCTGTACGCGCTGCTGTTCCTGGCCTTCTGGACGGCCTGGATCTGCTTCACCCTCTACGCGAACGTGGCCTACGAGAACACCCACATCCGTACGGTGCTCGCCGCGATGTTCGGCATGGCCGTCATGGCGGCGGCGGTTGCGGGGGTGCACGAGGGGGACGACCGGCACGCCCGGGTGTTCGCCCTCGCCTACGTGTTGATCCGGGCGCTGGCGAGCCGCGCCTGGCAGCACCGTCGTCAGATCCTCGTCGACTGGCCGGCCGCTCAGATGTCGCTCGGCGTGATCCCGTGGACCGTCTCCCTCTGGACGCACAGCCCGACGCGCTACTGGCTCTGGGCGCTCGGCATGGCCCTCGATCTCTACGTCACGTTCGCGGTCTCGGCACGCGACATCGTCGAGCACCAGGAGGCACGGGAGCGCCGCGGCGACCGTCCCTCCCGGCGCGACTCCGCAGGGAGCCCGTCGTTCGCACGGTCGCAGACGGAGCACCTGAGCGAGCGCCTCGGCCTCTTCGTCATCATCGTGCTGGGCGAGGGGGTCGCCCAAGTGGTCGGAGCCACGTCCGAGGCGGAGTGGGACACCAAGTTGTACATGCTCGCCATCGCGGCATTCTTCCTGCTGGCCACCCTGTGGTCGCTGTCGTTCCGGCACGGATACGCGGGCGTGCCGCACCTGGCGGCAGGGGTGTTGCCCGCCCGTGCGGCGCTGCCCCTGCACTGCTTCGTGTCCGGCTGCCTCGCCGCGCTGGCCGCCGGACTGGGAGCCGCGGCCGAGCACCTGGAGACGCTGCCGGACGCCACCCGGTGGCTGCTCTGCTCGGCTCTGGCCGGGTACTTCCTGCTGAGCGGACTCGCCTGGCTGGGCCGGGCCGGGCGGGAACGGCGGTGGCTGCTGTGCGTGGCCCTCCCCTGCTGCGTACTGCCCCTGCTGCTGGCTCTGTTCGGCGCGCACCTCCGCACCGTGACCGTGGTCTGGCTGCTCGTCCTGATCGCCCTGTGGCCGATCCGCTACGAACACCGGTCGACGAAATCGTCGAAGCAGGCGGTGGAGAGCGGGAGTTGAGCCAAGGGGCCGGGTTGTACCGGGGGCGCGGACTCGGGCAGGCTGACCAACCCGTCGCCAGGAGAGGCGGGACGAGCAGAAGGAGCCCCGGACATGATCGATTGGGTGCCTGTCCGTACCGGAGCACGGCCCGTCCCGTCGCCCGTGGCCACGCCGCTGGTCTGGGCCGCGGCATCCGGTGGAGCGTTGGCGCTGGTGGCGCTGCTCAACGCCCTGGTCGGGCCGGGCCGGCCGTCGCCCGCCCTGGCCGCGTTGTCGCTGTTCTCCGTGCTGCTCGGCCTGTGCGCCCGCTTCGTGGCTGCGCCCGGTACCGCGGTGCTGTGCTGGCTCTTCCTCAACGGCTTCGCCGTGCCGCCCGCCGGCACCCTCACCTGGGCGGGCCACCGCGACGCGTTCTGGCTCGCCTGCCTGTGCACCGCCGCCCTGGTGGGCACGGCCCTGGGCCGCCTCCGCCACGCGCGGGCCGCCTATCGCCGGGTCACCACGGAGGTCGGCGGCTCGACGGAGACCGGCCCATGACTGGAACGGCCGTTCACCGGGCCGTACCATCATCGGGCCTTCCAGGGCGGCTTCCCCGAGCAGGCCACTCGGTCGGGTGAGGCCTGACCGTATCGCCGCTGCTCATCGAACCGAAAAGAGCTGTTTCCGGGCTTCGTGTCCGGATCCCTCCTATCGTGGAACCAGACAGTGACCCTCGGCGGCGAAGCGGGCAGGCCATGCAGGATCCGGAGATCGACCACGCGGCGGTCTTCCGAGCCCTGCCCGGCATGGTGGCCCTGCTCACCCCCGAGCTGGTGTACATCGACGCCAACGAGGACTTCGAGCGCCTGTCGGGACGCACCCGCGAGGAACTGATCGGCCGCTACATCTTCGACGTCTTCCCCGAGAACCCGGGCGACCCGGCGGCGGCAGGCATGCGCGAGACCCGGGAGTCGATGCTGCGCGCGGCGACCACCGGCGAGCGCGACACGATGGCCCTGCTCCGCTACGACATCGAGGACCCGCTGCGTCCCGGCCGATGGGTGGAGCACTTCTGGAGCCCGGTCAACGCACCCGTGCTCGGCACCGACGGAAAAGCGACGCTGATCATCCACCGGGTGGAAGAGGTCACCGAGTTCGTCCGGGCCTTCGGCGGCCGGGTCGACGACAGACGGGCCCGGGTGCTGGAGGCCGAGCTGTACACCCGGGCACGCGAGCTGCAGGAGGTCAACGAGCGGCTGCGCAAGGCACACGCCCATGAGCGCGAGGTGGCCCTGACCCTGCAGGCGGCGATGCTGCCCCCGCCGCGGCCTGTCGGCCACCACCGGGCGGCCGTCCGCTACCAGCCCGCCCTGGACGCCCTGAACGTCTGCGGCGACTGGTACGACCTGGTCGACCTGCCGGACGGCGGGATGGCGGTCGCCGTCGGTGACGTCGTCGGGCACGGTCTGGCGGCCGCCTGCGCCATGGGTCAGCTGCGCAGTGCCCTGAGCGCGGCCTGCCGGGTCGCCGACGGGCCGGGCTCCGCCCTAGAGGCCCTCGGCCTGTACGCCCGTTTCGTCGAGGGCGCCGAGTCGGCCACCGCGGTGACGACGTTCATCGACTGGGACGACCACACCATCACCTACAGCTGCGCGGGCCACCCTCCCCCGGCACTGCTGGCCCCCGACGGCACGGTGACCTTCCTCGACCGGGCCACCGACCCGCCGCTGGGCGCCAGGCCCGAGCATGTCGGCCGACCCGAGACGAGCGTCCCCTTCGCAGAGGGCGCCACCCTCGTGCTGTACACCGACGGGCTGATCGAACGGCGCACGGAGGACATCGACCGCGGCCTGGCCCGACTCGCCGACTCCCTCGTCCACCACCGGCACGCGGACCCCGAGTCGCTGGCCGACGCGCTGCTGGCCGACCTGCTCCCGGCCGAGGGCAACACCGACGACACGGCCCTGGTCGTCCTGCGTCTGTGACGGCGGCCCCGGTGATCCGCATATCTCGTTGTGGATCATGTGCCGCCGCCGTAGGGTCGCCCGCATGTCTCTACGTCTTCGCATGCGTCGCGCGCTCCCCGAAGCGATGCGCGCACGTGACAAGGCCGCGGTGAGCGCCCTACGCACAGCACTTGCCGCGCTCGACAACGCCGAGGCGGTGTCCGTGGAGGGGGCCGAGCCGCACGGATCGGCACTTGAGCAGTCGCCGACGGGGGCCGGCGCGACCGACGTGGCCCGGCGTGAGCTGAGCGAGCACCGTGTGGTCGAGATGGTGCAGGCCGAGGCCGACGAACGACTGGACGCCGCGGCGCAGTTGACCGCTCCCGCGCACGCCCACCGAGCCGCACGGCTCCGCGCCGAGGCCGACGTGCTGCTGCGCATCCTCGACGGCTCCGACACCGCGTGACCATCGGGCGTCGCGGTGAATGCTCCACGTCGAATACTTCGACGTCCTCGCCCAGTTGACGAAGGTCGGCGGCCCCGAAACCGGAACCAGTTGGGCAGAACGGGCTCGCCGACGCCGGAACCCGTCCCGGACCTGACAGTCGAGGACGCCGGAACTCTTGACAACGATGTCGCCCGGCGGCAGATTCCACCGGGCGCGATCGGGAACCGGCACACCTCCACCACGGGCCCACGTGGCCCCACTTCCAGGACGGAGCCGTCCGTGAGAAGACCATCGGCGACACACCTCACCCGCCTACCGCGAAGACGCGTCACGGTCCTCGCCCTCCTCAGCACCCTGGCCGCGATGCTCGTGACCGGAACCGGAACCGGCGAAGCCTCGGCGCACGCGGCGGCGAACCACCGTGCCGCGTCGGTGACTTCGGGCAACGCACGCTTCCAGGTCCTGTCCCCGACCCTGATCCGCACGGAGTACGCGCAGGACGGGAAGTTCACCGACAGCGCGACGTTCAACGCGATCGGCCGCACCGCGTTCACGCCGCCCCCGTACACCTCGAGCACGTCCAACGGCTGGCTGACCATCACCACGAGCGCGCTCACCCTCAAGTACCAGGTGAACTCAGGGCCGTTCGACGCGCAGAACCTCTCCGTGCACCTCTCGGCCGGCACGGCCGCGGTCGACGCCAACCCCTGGCACCGGCTCACATGCGGTCTGGGCGCCCTGTGCGAGGCCGAGCAACTCGCCCACAGCGGGATCGGCGTCGCCTCCGACCACACGGGCTACACCGGGTCCGGATTCCTCGCAGGCTTCGAGGGCACGGGCGACTCCGTGTCCGCCGACGTCAATGTGACCGCCGCGGGGACCTACACCTTCGACGCGCGCTACGCCAACTCCGTGGGCGGAGACGGTCAGAACACCGCCCGCACCCTCACCCTCTCGGTTGACGGTGGCGCGAGCCGGACCCTCAGCCTGCCGACCACCGCCAACTGGGACACCTGGGGTCTCGCGAGCAGCGCGGTCCAACTCGGCGCCGGGCAGCACACGTTGACGCTGACGAGGACCGCCGCCGACTCCGGCGACGTCAATCTCGACAGTGTCGCCCTGGTGAATCAGGGCGGCGGTTTCCCGGCCACCTCCACCACCGCGATCACGAGTTGCGGGTACGGCGTGAACTGCGAGGCCGAAGCTGATCGCGCCTCCGGCACCGCGGCGGTCGCCACCGACCACACCGGCTACTCCGGCAGCGGCTTCCTCGCCGAACTCAACCAGGGCGCAGGCGTGTCGACCCACGTCGTCGGCGTACCGGCCGACGGCACCTACGCGTTGCAGGTCCGCTACGCCAACGCGACCGGCCGCGACGGGCAGTACCAGACCCGTACGGCCACGGTGTCCTCCGGCGGCACCACGCGGACACTCACCCTGCCCGTCACCGCCGACTGGAACACCTGGAGCACCGCCTCCGTCCCGGTCACCCTGAAGGCCGGAGCGAACGACATCGCGATCGGCTGCCCGGACGCGGCGAGTTGCCACATCAACCTCGACACGGTCTCCGTCACCGCCTCCAACTCCCCAGCCCCGCAACCCCACTTGGCGCTCGGTGGCTACCGTCGCAGCCTCGACGGAGTCAACGGCGACAACGGCGCTCCGGCCACCACACCCGGCCTGCTCTACAAGGACGGCTGGTACCTCCTCGACGACACCGCCTCCGCCCTGTACGACACCGCCACCCACAAGGTCACCCAGCGCCCCGCACGCGGCGGAGCGCCGTACCAGGACGGATACGTCTTCGGCTACGGACACGACTACCAGCGGGCCCTGACCGACCTGGCGACGCTCACCGGACCGCCCGAGCTGCTTCCCCAATGGGCCTACGGCGTCTGGTACTCGGAGTACATCGACCGCACCGCCGCCGACTACGAGAACCGGATCCTGCCCGCGTTCCGCTCCGAAGGCGTGCCGCTCGACGTCCTCGTCACCGACACGGACTTCAAGTCGCCCAACACGTGGAGCGGTTGGGAGATCGACCAGTCCAAGTTCCCCGATCCGAAGGGGTTCTTCGACTGGGCCGCGTCCCAGGGGCTGCACAACACGCTCAACATCCACCCGAGCATCCTGAGCAGCGACCCGCAGTTCGCGCAGGCCCAGGCGACCGCCAAGGGCAAGCTGCACAAGGGTGGTTGCGCGTCGGCCGCGAGCAGCGGTGCCGGTGACTGCTACACCTTCGACTGGGGCGACCCCGACCAGCTCAAGGCGTACATGGACCTGCACCAGACCATGGACCAGCAGGGCAACGACTTCTGGTGGCTGGACTGGTGCTGCGACGACTCCCAGTCCTCGCTGCCCGGTGTGACGCCCGACGCGTGGATCAACCAGCAGTACGCCACGGACGCGGACAAGACCATCGGCCGCGGCTTCGCCGTCTCCCGTGCCTACGGCTCGCTCCAGGCGGGCGGTTACAGCGGCCAGCAGGGTCTGCCCACCGGTCCGTGGGCCGACAAGCGCACCACCGTCCACTTCACCGGCGACACGTCCTCCACCTGGGGCACCCTGAAGGCCGAGGTCGGCTACACGCCGGGCGAGGCCGCCGCCACCGGGATGTCCGCCATCAGCCATGACATCGGCGGCCACAACGACACGACGAACCTCACCGGTTCGGAGACCTACACCGCCGACGGCACGACCCACACCACACGCAAACTCCCCGACGACATGTACGCCCGCTGGGTCCAGCTCGGCACCTTCCAGCCCATCGACCGGCTGCACAGCAACCACAGCGACCGGCTGCCCTGGCAGTACGGCACGGCGGCCCGCGCCTCCGCCGACAAGTTCCTCAACCTCCGCGAGAACCTGGTGCCTTACACCTACTCGCTCGCCCAGCAGGCCAACACCACAGGTGTCCCGGTCACCCGCCCGATGTACCTGCAGTACCCCGACGAGCCCCAGGCGTACGCCACTTCGGACAGCGAGTACTTCTACGGACCCGACATGCTCGTCGCCCCCGTCACCACACCCGGCACCACGACGACGACCTCGGTGTGGTTCCCGCCCGGCAGCCAGTGGACCGACTACTTCACCGGGAAGACCTACGCCGGCGGCACCACCCAGAACATCACCAACGGCCTCGACACCATGCCGGTGTTCGTCCGAGCGGGCGCTGCCATCCCGACCCGCACGAACAACGTCACCAGCAACGACAAGGCCCCGCTGACCAAGGTCACGCTCAGCGTCGCCGCCGGCGCATCCGGCTCCTCCAGCCTCTACGAGGACGACGGGACCACCGGCACCGGGCGCGGCCACAGCGCCGTCACGAAGATCCGCTACCGGGAGAACGGCACCCGCCACACGGTGACGATCACCCCGCCGACGGGAACCTTCCACGGCCAGATCCGCAACCGGCAGTGGACGGTCTCCCTCCTCGGCGTCACCACACCGGGCACCGTCCGAGTGGGCGGGGCCCAACTGTCCTCCCACGCCTACCACTTCGACAGTACAACCCACACCCTGACCGTCACGCTCCCGGCGCGGAGCGCCCGCACGCCGATCACCGTGACGTGCGGCTGACCGATCCGAACCACCTCCCTTAGCCCAGTGGGCAAGGCGTCGAACCCCGGCGAGGCCGTCTCGCGCCGGGGTTCGACATCGTTCGCACAGCGGACGTGCCCGACCTGCTCAACTGCCCGGTCTCAGACCTGCGTTGAGGTTCCCGTCAGGCTCTCCGGCGCCGTGTCCCCGCGCCCCGAAGCCGAGTCCGAACTCCCCGGCCCGGGAAGGGGACTTGGCCGATCGGGTCCTCCGGGCTCACCCGGCGCCAGGCGCTTCAGCAGCGTGGGGGTCAGTCGTCGGTACGCGGCCGGATCGACCGGGCCGAGCCAATGGGCCGCGCGGATCAGTGGGTTGATGGTGAGGCCGAGGTCGCCGAGCACTTCATCCGCGTTGTGCATGGAGAACGGGATGATCTTGGTGCCGCGACAGTGGTGCGTGTCGGTGGCGCTGTCCATGAAGGCCAGTTGGTCGACGACCGCCCGGGTCATCGTCTCGGTGTCGGGGGTCGTCACCGCGCCCGCGAGGTCGGCGGCGATCCACAGGGCGGCGAGTTCGGCGTTGAGGGGGCTGAAGAAGGAGGAGTTGTAGCCGTTGAAGTACAGGCCGGGGATCCCGAGGGGCAGGATCTGGCGGTAGAGCATGAAGTTGCCGCGCTCGTCGAGCAGTTGCTCGCGGACCTTCTCCGGCAGGAACGGGACGCCCTGGGTGAAGCCGGTGGCGCAGACCACCAGGCCCGCGGGCAGGACGGTGCCGTCGGACAGGCGGGCGGCGGGTTCGCCGTCCACGACGAGGAGTTGCTCGATGACGCGGTCGCGGCGGACGGTGATGGCACCCGCCGTGACGGCCTCGAAGAAGCCCTCGGTCGCGAGCCCGATGGCGCCGCGCACGATGTCCTCCATCGCCCCCTCGGGCACCAGATCGAGCCGCTTCAGGCCGAGTTGGCGTATCGACACGGTGCCGATGGAGTTGATCATCCGGCGGCGCAGGCCGTTGCCGGGGCCGTGCAGGAAACGTTCGAAGCCCCGGGGCCGGATGTAGCGGAACAGGCCCTCGCCGAGCCGGGTGAGCAGCAGCATCTTGAAGTTGAGCCGGCCGCCGATCTTCCGCGGGACCTTCCACAGGAGCTGGCGTGCGATCACGTCGGTACGAGCGGCGACGGCACTGATCGGTACGGCGACGTCACAGGCCGACTTGCCGTAGCCGACGACGAGGACGTTGCGGTCGCGCGCCTGCTCGGCGTCGTGGAACTCCGTGCCCGCGCACACCTGTCCGCCGGCCGCGGTGAACTCCGCGAGGCCGTCGAAGGCCGGTACGGCGGGCTCGCAGAACACTCCGTTGGCGACGACGAGACGGTCGTAGACCTGTGTGGTGCGGGTGCCTTTCGCGTCGCGGCACTCGACGCTCCAGGTGCCCTCGGTGGTCGGACTGGCCGCGGTCACCTCGGTGTTGAGACGCAGGGTGGGTTCGAGGTCGAAGTGCGCGGTGTAGTCGGTGAGGTAGGACTGGATCTGGGCGCCGTCGGGCCACTCCGGGAAGTGGGCGGGCATGGGGAAGTCGGAGAAGGAGTACTGCGCCTTCGGGCTCTGGGTGGTGACGCCCGGGTAGCGGCGGGTGCGGCTCCAGACGCCGCCGACGTCCGGGGTCTTGTCGAACACGTCCGTGCGGTGTCCGGCCTGGGTGAGCACCTTCGCGGTGACCAGGCCCGCGACACCGGCGCCGATGATGGCGATCCTCATCTCAGGCGACCTCGGGCGGCAGTTGGAGCTCGATGCCGAAGTCGACCATGATCTTCTTCATCAGGCCGATGTCCTTCGGGCCCGGCGGCATGTCAGCGAGCGTCTGGTAGTAGGCCTCCAGGCCGGCGGGCGAGACGACGGAGATGACGCGCGACTCCTCCTGGTAGGGGTTGCGGAAGGCGTGGACCACATCGCGCGGCAGGTAGAGGTAGTCGCCGTGTTCGAGGACGAAGTCCTCGCCGCCGAGGTGCACGTCGAGCCGTCCTGCCAGGCAGATGAAGGACTCGTCCTCCCGGGTGTGCAGATGCGGCGGCGGCCCGTCGGTCTTGGGCGGGACCGTGTACTCGAACAGCGAATACGCGTCGCGCGTCGCCGCACCGTCCGCCTTGAGGGTGATGCCCAGCCCGATCGCCGCGATCTGGTGTCCTGCGCGGGAGGGCAGCATGTAGCCACCGCCTAGAGTCACCGTCGTCTCCTTCCGGTCGCCACCGCGGCCGGGCCGGCCGCGGCGCTGGTCCGCTGCGCTCAGCGTCGGTTCGGCGCGGTCGTAGCGCAATCAGACGTCCCACCCGGTGGGACGATTTCACCGCCGGGCGCTGTAGGCGCGCGAGGCAGCGGCGGCGGCGAGCCGTACGGCGGGCCCGGCCCGGTCGGCGCGGACCAGGGCCGTGGGCCCGGTGACGGACAGGGCCGCGGCGACCTCGCCGGACGGGCCGAAGATCGGCGCGGCGACGCAGCTCACGCCGATGTTGCCCTCCTCGCGCTCGACCGCCCAGCCCCTGGCCGGCACGGCGGTCAGCTCGCGGATCACGGCTTCCTTGCTGGTCAGCGTGCGCGGGGTGCGCGCCGGCAGTCCGGCGTCGAGTACGGCGTCGATGGTCGCGGTCTCGCTGTAGGCGAGGATGGCCCGGCCCAGCGCCGAGCAGTACGCCGGGATGATTCCGCCGACCTGGGAGAGCATCGGCATGGGGCGGTGGCCGGTGATCTTCTCGACGACCAGGATCTGCGCGCCCTCCAGGACGCCGAGCTGCACGGTGGTCCTGGTCGCGCTGTGCAGGTCCTGCAGATAGGGCAGCACGGCCTCGCGCAGTTCGAGCCGGATCGGCGCCAGGCTCGCGATCTCGAACAGCCGGTTGCCGATCCGGTAGTGGCCCTTGGGTTTGTCCAGCCAGCCGAGCCGGATCATGCGCTCGGCGGTGCGGTGCGTGGTCGAGCGGGGCAGTCCGCAGCGGGCGACGAGTGCGGAGAGGGTCAGTTCGCGGTGGGCCGCGTCGAAGGCGCCGAGGATCGCCGCCGCGCGTTCGAGACCCCTGGTCTCGCCCGTGCCGTCCCGCGCAGTGGGACCCGTCCCTTGTTCACCGGGGGTCATGCCGGTCACGCTAAGGCTGCCCCGACCGACGGACAACCCGGCCGCCGTACAAGGGGGGCGCGCGGCCGCGGCTGTCGCTCCCTCCGGCCCTCTGCCGACGGACAGCGGGCGGACTCAGGAGGATGCCAGCATCATGCGGACAGCATTGGTCGGCGGCGGCGCGAGCGGGATCGGCCACGCGATAGCGGAGCGCCTGGCGGGTGCGGGCGACCGGGTGGTGATCACCGGCCGCCACGCCGACACCCTCGAAACGGCGGCCGCACGGCTCGGCGGCGACACCCTGGGGGACGGCGCGCCGCGCGAAGTGCACGCCCTGGTCAGCGACATGGCAGACCCTGCCTCAGCTTCGGCGGCGATGGAAGAGGTCGAGCAGCGCTACGGCGGCCTCGACGTCCTCGTGCTCAGCGCGGGCGGTCCTCCCCCCGGCGGAATCCTCGACCTGGACGACACCCACTGGCGGGAGGCGTCCGAACTGCTCCTGCTCGGCCCGCTCCGCCTGGCGCGGCTGGCGCTGCCCGGCATGGCGAAGCGGGGCTTCGGACGCGTGGTGTTCGTGACGTCCACCGCGGTACGCCAGCCGCAGCCGGACCTGGCCGCGTCCGTGGTGCTGCGCTCCGCGGTGACGGCCGCGGCCAAGTTGCTCTCCCGCGAGTACGCGGCCCACGGCGTGACCGTCAACTGCGTTGCCCCGGGCGCCACTTCGACCGAGCGGCGCACACAGATCCTGGCCAACCGGGCCCACGCCGCACACCTCGACCTCGACGAGATCGACGCGCGGGATCTCGCGCACATCCCGGCCGGACGCGCCGCGCGCCCGGCGGAGATCGCGGCGGCCGTGGCGTTCCTGGCCTCGGACGACGCGGCATACATCAACGGGACCGTACTCACGGTCGACGGCGGACGGACGGAGACGATCTGATGACGGCATCGGGACCCCGCTTCACCATGGCCGACTTCCTCGGCTCGATCCAGGGCACGGTGCGGCCCGGCGAGGCGAGGCCGGTCGTCGTGCACGCCGACGAGCTCGCGCCGCTCCCGGCCGACCAGGTGCACAACCCGACGGTGCTGGCGATCGCCGGACTGCTGCCGACGGCCACCTTCGAACTCTTCCGCCAGACGATCCCGGCGGGCCTCAGCTCGGACATGCAGCGCCACCACCACGAGACGGTGCACTTCGTCATCAGCGGCAGCGGCCACAGCGAGATCGAGGACGACACCGAACCCTGGGCCACCGGCGACTTCATCTACACCCCGCCCTGGACCTGGCACCGCCACTACAACGACTCACCGACCGAGCCGGTCGAGTTCCTCACCATCGAGAACTCCCGTCTGCTGAACCTGCTGGGCGTCGGACGGCGGCAGAGCGCGGGCCTGGTCACGGTCGCCGAGGCCCGCGCACGCTTCAAGGAGGAGCACGCATGAGCCCGTTGCCCGCCCACATCGGCATCTGGGGCGAACTCTCCGACGTACCGCACGAGTTGAGCTTCGTCGACGTCGCCGGCGTCCGCACCCGGGTGCTGCGCGCGGGGTCCGGCCCCGACCTGGTCCTGCTGCACGGCACCGGTGGCCATCTGGAGGCGTACGCCCGGGACATCGCAGGGCTTGCCGCCGACTTCCGTGTCACCGCCTACGACATGGTCGGCCACGGCTGGTCCGACCTGCCGGACCGGCCGTACACGATCGACGTACTGTCCGCCCATCTCCTGGGCCTGATGGACGAGTTGGGGATCGGCTCGGCGCATCTGTCCGGTGAGTCGCTCGGCGGCTGGGTGACCGCCTGGACGGCGGCGTACCACCCCGAGCGCGTCGAGCGGCTCGTGCTCAACACCCCCGGGAACATCGCCAACAAGCCGGAGGTGATGGTCCGGATGCGCGACAGCACCCTGGCCGCCGTCCGGGACCCGAGCGACGAAACCGTGCGCCGCCGCGTCGAGTTCCTCTTCCACGACACCTCCATGGTCACCGACGAGTTGGTGAATCTACGACGCGCTGTCTACGGCCGCCCCGGCTTCCTGCGCGCGATCGAGAACACGCTGGTGCTCCAAGACCCCGAGATCCGCAAGGAGTTCGCGTGGGATCCGGAGTGGGTCGGCCGGATCACCGCGCCCACCCTCCTCCTGTGGACCGACCACGACCCGACCGGCGGACTCGACGAAGCGGCCATGCTCCAGAGCTGGCTGCCCGACGCCCGCCTGCACGTCATCGAGGACGCCGGCCACTGGCCGCAGTGGGAGAAGCCCGCCCAATTCCTGCGCGCCCACCGCGACTTCCTCCTGCTCGGCAAGGACCCGGTATGAGCGAGATCATCGGCCTGGTCGCCATGTCCCACTCCCCGTTCGCGACCCTGCTGCCGCCCGGCGGCCCCGAACAGCCCGGCGGCCGGTTCCTCGCCGAGGCGGCCCGGCTCTCCCGGACGGTCGCGCGGCTCGCGCCCGACGCGGTCGTGGTGATCGGCCCCGACCACTTCCACGCGAACTTCTACGACGCGATGCCGCCGTTCCTCATCGGCGTCGAACACGCCGTGGGATTCGGCGACTTCGGCAGCCGGCCGGGCCCACTGCCCGTCGCCCGCGACCTGGCCTGGTCCGCCTACGACGGCCTCACCCGCGCGGGCTTCGACCTGTCGCTGTCGTACTCGCTGACCGTCGACCACGGACTCGTCCAGAGCTACGAGATGGTCTGCGGCGGCACCGACATCCCGATGGTCCCGCTCGTCGTCAACACCGCCGCGCCCCCGCTGCCCACGATGGAACGCTGCATCGCCTACGGCCGCGCGCTCGGCGACGCCCTGCGCGGCAGCGGGGGCGCCGACCGGGTGCTGGTCGTTGCGAGCGGCGGGCTGTCGCACTGGCTACCCAGCAACGACCCGCGCGACCCGGCGATGGCCGAGGAGCGCCGGCACTCGGTGATCCACGGCCGCGAGGACGCCCGCGCGTTCGCGGCGGCGCGCGAGCCACGGGTCCGGGCGATGGGCGGCGACCCGCACGCGCACGTCAACAGCGCGTGGGACCGCTGGTTCCTCAAACAGCTGGGCACCGGGGAGTCCGAGCCGGTCGCGGCCCTCGGCGACGCCGGCCTTGAGGAGCAGGCGGGCAGCGGCGGCCACGAGATCCGCACCTGGCTGATCGGGCAGGCGGCGGTCCGGGCGCCCCTGGTGTGGACCGCGTACGAGCCCGTACCGGAATGGATCACCGGCATGGGCATCGGAGCGACGTTCGAGGTTAACTGACCTGCCAGGGACGGCTGTTGTCCTGCCCGAACACCGCTTGAATCCCGCTCGAACGGAAGGAATCCGTGTGACCGCGTTCCTCGACCACCTCCAGAAGGCGATCTCGGCCCACGACATCGAGGCACTCGTCGCCTGCTTCACGGAGGACTACCGCTGTGACATGCCGACCCACCCGGCACGCGGTTTCGTGGGCCGGGACGTCGTCCGCGCGAACTGGACCGGTCTCTTCGCCCGGGTGCCGGACATCGAGGCGCGCGTCCTGAGGTCCGTCGAGGACGGCGAGGTCGTATGGAGCGAGTGGGAGATGACCGGGACGGCCGTCGACGGCACGCCCTTCCTGGTGCGGGGCGTGGTCGTCGCACGCACCGTCGGCGACCTCGCCGCGCAGGCGGACTTCTACCTGGAGCCGGTCGCGTAGGGCCGGACAGCGGTCATCGCCGCCTCGGTGAGCGCTCGGGTCCGGTAGGTGCGATCCCGGGTCGCCCCAGGCTCCCGGCGCTCTGCGGAGGCGCGCTATATTCGGCCGTCGCGCGGTGCTGAACAGCACCTCAGCACTCTTCCGACCAGGGGCGGGGCACCATGTGGCAATCACTGTTCCGCCGACCGGCGAGACCACTTCATCCACCTGTTCGCGGTAAGTGCGGTGCGGGTCGGCATGTGCTGCGCAGCGAGCGGTTGCTGCTCTACACCCCGCTCATCGGTCTGGATGTCCTTGCCCCCGCAGCGGCTGCTTCCGATGCCGAGGCACAACGGTGGCTGGGGTCCAGGGCCGATGAGTTGGTGCAGCACGAGGACACGCGAGAGATCCTGTTGTCCATGCGCGCGGATGACGACCTGTCATGGTTCGAGACCCGCGACCGCTTGACGATGATGAGGAAGCTCGAGAACCCCTCCGACGGCATCGTTCGGCTGACGGCCGTCCACCTGGCGGACGGCACATACGCGGGCGCGACGAACGTGAGGCTGGAATCCGGCGAGATCGGCGGCTGGCTGGCCCCGGGCTACCGCCGGCAGGGACTGGGCGTCGAACTGTTCCGCGCTGCCGTCCAGCTCGGCCACCGGCATCTCGGACTCAAGGTCGTACGAGCAGGCGCCGAACCCACGAACTCCGCCTCTCGAGGAGCACTCACGACAGTCGGCTTCACCCCCGCGACAGGACCGGCACGCTTCACCCTGGGCGACGGACGCGAAGTCGACACATGCTGGTACCAGCATGTGCAGGACCGAACCTCACATTGTGGTGTCGGCGCGGCGCACGGTTCATGATCCCTGCGGCACGTGGGTGGCATGAGTCACGCGCAGCGTGGCCACCGGCAAGCTCAACGAGTTCGGCCGGCGTCCCGCCCCTACGCGGCGGATGAACGGGCGCCCACCGAGGTCCGGGGCGCGCTCCAGCTGGCGAGGAGTGCCAGGGTCTGGGCGGAGGAGGAGCCGGGCTCGGCGGTGTAGAGGCACATGGTCTGGTCCGGGTCGTTCGAGAAACTCAGTGCTTCGTGGTGCAGGGTCAGCTCACCGACCACGGAGTGGTGGAACAGCTGGGTTCCGTGACCGCAGTCGTCCAGTTGGTGGCTCGCCCACCAGGCCCTGGACTCCGGCACCTTGGCGCCGATCTCGCCGATGAGGTCGTTGAGGCGAGTGTCGTCGGGGTGGCGTCCCGATGACATGCGGAGGTTGGCCACGATGGTCCGTGCCATGGCCTCCCAGTCGGCGTACAGCTTCCGCGCGTCCGGGGAGAGGAGAACGAAGCGCGCGAAGTTGCGCTCTCGGGCCGGCAGCGCGTCGAAATCCGTGATGAGCGCCCGGACCAGGTGGTTCGAGGCCAGGACGTCGAGCCGGTGGTTGACGATGAAGGCCGGGGCGACGGCCCCGAGCGCCTCCAGCATCTGGTGCGCTTCCGGCCGTACCCGCTCGACTCGTGCCCGGTCCCGCGAAGGCTGTGCGCCGCGCGGGCGGGCGAGGTGGAAGAGGTGTTCGCGTTCGACCGGGCCCAGCCGCAGGGCGCGAGCCACACCGGCCAGCACGCTCTCGGAGACGTTGGGATGCCGTCCCTGTTCCAGGCGGGTGTAGTAGTCGGTGCTCACGCCGGCCAACCGGGCCACCTCCTCGCGGCGCAGACCCGGCACCCGGCGGGCCCGGCCGCCCGCCTCCACTCCGACCGCCTCGGGGGTCAGGCGTGCCCGGCGGAAACGGAGGAACTCCCCCAGCTCGGTGTTCTGGTCCATACACCCATTCTGTGCCCGACACGGGGTGGCGCCGAAGCCGAGGGTGGCCCAGCTGGACCTACGTTCCGCCGGACCTACGTTCCGTTGGGCCAGCGCCGAAGCCCTGGCGCCGCCTCGGCGATGCCAGTCTCGACAAGGACAGGCCCGGTCGCACCGTCCCGCAGGTCACAGCCAGAGACTGCCGCTTTGCGCGCGGCACGGCGACCCCGCACCAGTGCGTCACGGCACGGCGCTGCGCCGATGTGCTGGGGCGGCCGGGCAGTCACACGGCAGAACCGTCTGCCTTCTTCGCCATGACGAGAGACCGGAGCATCCCATGACCACCCCTACACCCAAGATCGTCCTGGTCACCGGAGCCAGCAGTGGCATCGGTGAGGCCACCGCGAGGGCTCTCGCCGCCGCCGGTCACCATGTCGTGCTCGGCGCCCGCCGGGTCGACCGCCTGGCCGCCATCGCCGACGGCATCAAGGCCGCCGGCGGCTCGGCCGACCACACCGAACTGGACGTGACGAGCGCGGACAGCGTGCGGGCGTTCGTGAACAACGCGCACGAACGGCACGGGCGGATCGACGTCCTGGTCAACAACGCCGGTGTCATGCCTCTGTCGCCGCTGGCCATGGGGCGGACCGACGACTGGGACCTGATGATCGACGTCAACGTGCGCGGTGTCCTGCACGGCATCGCGGCGGCCCTGCCGCTGATGAAGGCCCAGGGCTCCGGGCACTTCGTCACCATCTCCTCCACCCTGGGGCACGAGGTGGCGCCCACCACCGCCGTGTACAGCGCGACGAAGTACGCGGTGCGGGCCATCTCCGAGGGTGTCCGCAAGGAGAACAGCGACATCCGGGTCACCGTCGTCAGTCCGGCTTTCGTGGAGTCGGAGCTGATCCAGGGCGGCGACCCCGGCACCATGGCGTGGGTCCAGGGCATGGCGGACAAGCTCGCGCTTCCCGCGACCGCCGTCTCCGACGCGATCGTGTACGCCGTGAACCAGCCCGAGCAGGTCGACGTCGGCGAGCTGGTGATCCGCTCGGTTCTCGACGCCGCGATCTGACCGTCCCCCGGACACGCGGACGACGGCGGCCGCCCTTCTCCTTCCTCAGGATCAGTTCCGGGCCCCGGATCGGGTCGGTCCGGGAGGGACGAGGGGCGGTCCCGCAGACGCGGGTCGAAGAGGGCGAGCGGAACCTCGCGCCGCCGGCCGAGCGAGCGGCGCCACTCCGGCGCGGTCGGCTCCGAGCAGCGGGAGGGATCCGTCCGGTCGCCGGATGCTGCCGATCATCACCTTGGTTGTGGAGCGCGCCTTCTCCCACCCTCTGACCATGGAACTCACAGTGCCCGCCTGCACCGGGTCCATGCTTCTGCCCGCGCCGATGAAGCCCGTTGTCATGCCGAAGCGTTTCACCCCTTCCGTCACAGGAATCTCCCGATCGAATCGCGACTTATTTCGATCAGTTACGACCGTTTTCGTTGAGAGGGTTTGGCCCCACGTGCGGGCCGTGCAGGATGGGACCGTGTTAGGCAACCTCCCCGTCATGACGACCAGCTTTGTCGGCCGTGAGAGCGAACTCGCCGCGGTCAAAACAGCGTTGACCAGGTATCGAACAGTCACCCTCACCGGCGGCGGCGGTGTCGGGAAGAGTCGTCTGGCGCTACGCGCCGCGGAGGAGGTCCGCGAGCGGTACGCCGACGGCGTGTGGTGGGTCGACCTGTCGAACCTCTACGACGACCGCCTCTTCACCGCCACGGTCTGCGATGCCGTGGACCTCCTGGACCACAACCCGCGTGCCCCCGTCGAGGCGCTGTGCGAGTGGCTGACCGGCCGGGACGTCCTGCTCGTCTTCGACTGCTGCGAGCGCGTGCTGTCCTCCTGCCATCTCCTGATCAGCGAACTCCTCGCCGCCGCACCGAAGTTGACGGTCCTCACCACCAGCAGACAGCCCCTCGAGGTCAAGGGTGAACACCGCATCGAGGTGTCCCCGCTCTCCACCGACGACGGCGACACGGGCACCGGCACGGCGGACGCCGTACGCCTGTTCCGCGAGCGCTGCGCCACAGCCGCGCCGGACGTGCCCCTGGACGCCCCCGGCTCGGCCGAGGTCATCTCCGACATCTGCCACCGCCTGGAGGGGATCCCGCTCGCCGTCGAACTCGCCTGCGCGCGCCTGCGGGACACCAGCCTCACGGAGATCGCCGAGCGCCTCGCCTCACGGCTCGACACGCTCGTGGACGAGACGGTGTGGCCCCGGCGCCACCGCGCGCTGCGCACGGCGATCGGCTGGAGCCACGAACTGTGCTCCCCCCTCGAACGCCTGCTGTGGGCACGGCTGTCCGTCTTCCGCGGCCCTCTCGAAGCGGCCGACGCCGAGTCCGTCTGCGCGGGCGGCCCGCTCGAAGCCGACGACATCCCGCCCCTCCTCGACCGGCTGGTGGACCAGTCCGTCCTCCAGCAGACGGGCACCCGCTACCGCATGCTCGACACGCTGTGCGAGTACGGCGCCATGTGGCTTGCGGAGCTGGGCGAGGAGGACGTCCTCGTCCGGCGCCACGCCGCGCACTTCGCGACCGTATTGTCCGAGTCCGAGGCCGGCTGGCTCAGCGACCGGCAGGTCTCCTGGTACGCGCGGATCTCGGCGAGCCACAGCGACGTACGCGCCGCGCTCGACCACCTCATCGAGGCCGATCCCGACGCGGCCGTCGAGATGGCCGGCCGCACGGGTCTGTTCTGGCCCTGCTGCGGACACCTCCACGAGTCCCGCGACTACCTCGAACGCGCCCTCGCCCTCGACACCCCGAAGGGCCCGTCGCACACCCGCGCCCTCTGGGCCCTCGGCATCACGCTCACCCTCCAGGGCGACCACCGCAGCGCCCTCCGCATCGGGGAGGAGTGCGCCGCCGCCGCACACGCCGACGGCACCCCGCAGTCCGAACTCTTCGCCGCCCACACCCTCGGCCTCACCCACCTCATGGCCGGCCGCCCCCAGGACGCGTACGACGTGTGCGACCACGCCCTGATCGCCCACGGCACCTCGCCGCCCTCGGGTGCGCCGCAGCTGTGCTGCATGGTGATCCGCGTCTTCGCCCACTCCGCGCTGGGCCGGCTGTCCGAGGCCTACGAAGCGGCCATAGCGCTGCGCCGCCTCAGCGTCCGGTACGGCGAGCACTGGGCCCGGTCGTACGCGTTCCACCAACTCGCGTTCATAGACCTCCTCCAGGGGCGCGCGAACGACGCCGAGCGACACGCCCGGGCGATGCTCGCCTGCAAGCACAACCTCAACGACAACCTCGGCATCGCCCTCGCCCTCGACCTCCTCACCGGAGCGAACGCGGTCCAGGGCAACGGCATCGCGGCCGCGCGCACCTCCGGGACCGGAAACACGTTCTGGCGGATGCTCGGCCATCCGAACCACGGCACCCCGGAGCTCTCCGAGGTCCGCGACGAATGGGAGCTGCAGGCCCGCAAGGCGGTCGGTGACGACGCCTACGAGAAGGCCTTCCGCAACGCCCTGAACCACGACGCCGAATACAGCCTCGCCCTCGTGATGCACGGCCCGCTCCCTTCCTGACCGTCGATCTCACGGTCGGGAAGGGCGGACGTCCGCGTCGTCGGCGCGGGCGAGGGAATGCGCCCTGAGCACCCGCTTGTTTGAGTCGGGCGATGCGGGGAACGCGAGATGCGCCAGGTGGTCCGGAGCGCCGTAGCGCACGAAAAAGGTGAAATAGGCCTCCCGGATCTGAGCCTGGCGCCTGCGCTGTTGCGCCGAACGAGTGGATCCCCTGGGCCACTGCGGAGACGGCGTTCCGGTCCCGACCTGCCGCACTGTGCGTCCGGACACAGGGCGGTTGCGGAACAGAGGGCTGGTTGCGGGGCGGGTGGGGAGTGCGGGATGGTTGCCTGACGGCAACGTTTCTTCGAATGGAAGAAGGTGAGGGATTCGCCCAGCGAGTCCTCGACTTTTGGCTCTGACCCAAGCCCAGACCGACGCGACACCGTACGGCTCTCTGTGGGACCACGCTCCCTACCCGGCCCTCGTGGTCGACGCGGAGGGCACGGTCGTCCTGCGTAACGCCGCCGCGGGTGCGCTGCTGCCCGCGGCCCGGCCAGGGGCGCGGTTCGCGGAGGTGACTCCCGCCTGGCTGTCGGCGGCGCACCCCGCGGTGCGGCTGCCCGGCCCACGGGCGGGTCAGACGGCGGGCGCACCGGTCTCGGGCCTGATCGACGGCTGCGTCTTCGAGGCGCATCCGAGCCTGCGGAGCGACGGCACGGTGGTGTGGTGGCTGGCCGACGACACCGATCACCAGCTGGCGCGGGAAGCCCTGCGCACTGAGCGGGAGCGGACGTCGTTCCTGGCGACCGCGTCCAGCACCCTGCTGTCCTCACTGAATCTCGGCCGCTGCATGGACGCGACCGCGCAGCTGGCCGCCGAGCATCTCGCCGACGCTGCGCTGGTCATCTCGCCGATGCGCGGGCAGCGGCTGCCGATGGTCACCTGCGTGCGCGGTGAAAGCCCGGTCTCCTCGGACGCGCCCGCGGCCCCGGACGACGTGCCGGGTCTCGCGGAGGCGCTGCGCGGCTTCCCGCCCGTACCCTCCCGCTGGATCGACCCCTCCACCGCCCCGGACTGGATGGTGCCCGCGGGCTTCGGTCCGGTCGGTTCGATAGTGATCACTCCCCTGCCCGGTCACGGTGTCGCGGCCGGCGCGCTCGTCCTGCTGCGCCGTTCGGACACCGCGCTGTTCACCGAGGGCGAGGAGGTCTTCGCACGGCTGTTCGCGGCTCGCGCGGGTGCCGCGATGTCGGCCGCCCGGCTGTACGCGGAGCAGTCGTCGATCACCGAGGTGCTGATGCGGGAGCTGCTTCCCCCGTCGCTGCACCAGGTCTCGGGGGTGGACTTCGCCGGCGGCTACCGGCCGTCCGCGGACCACGAACGGGTCGGCGGGGACTTCTACGACGTGCACCCGGCCGCGGTCGAGGGCGAGGCATCGCTGGTCACGCTCGGGGATGTGTGCGGCAAGGGCCTGGAGGCGGCCGTCCTCACCGGGAAGATCCGCAACACCCTGCACGCGCTGCTTCCCATGGCCGACGACCACCAGCGGATGATCAGCCTGCTGAACACGGCGCTGCTCAACTCCCACACCACCCGTTTCGCGACCCTGGTCCTGGCCTCCGCGGTGCGCAAGGGCAGCACGGTGAGCCTGCGGCTGACCAGCGCCGGCCATCCGAGCCCGTTGATCCTCCGCTCGGACGGCACGGTCGAGGAGGCCGACACACGCGGCACTTTGGTCGGCGCGATCCCCGACGCCGTCGCCCGCACCACGGGCCTCACGCTCGCGCCCGGGGAGTCCTGCGTCCTGTACACCGACGGTGTCACCGAAGCGAAGGGCGGCCCGCTGGGCAACACGCAGTACGGCGAGGAGCGCCTCCAGCGTGCCCTGTCGGAGTGCGTGGGCATGCCCTCCGAGAGCATCGTGGAACGGATCCAGATGCTCGCCTCCCAATGGGTCGGCACGGGACATCACGACGACATGGCCGTCGTGGTGATCTCCGCGCCCCGGACGCATCACCTCAGTGCGGTGAACGGCCGTACTCGGGGCAGGTTCACTGCATGAGTACCGGTACCGAGCAACGCCTTCCCGGCGGTCTCCCGGCCGAGCCGCCCACCGATGAGCTGTGGGAAGCCGTCCTGGCGGCCGACGAGTACACGGCCACGTCCGTGGTGCTGCGCGCGCTCGATGACGGCGTGCCCCCCGAGGACGTCCTGCTGGGCATGATCGCTCCGGTGCAGCGCAGAGTCGGCCAGGAGTGGGCCGCCAACCGCATCAACGTGGCCCAGGAACACGCCGCGACGGCCATCAACGAGAGGGCCGTCGCGGCCCTTTCGTTGCACCCGGCCGCCCTTACCACTCCCACGCGCGGCGGGATCACGGTGGCCTGCGTCGACGGCGAGTGGCACGCGCTGCCCGCCCGGCTACTGGCAGAGGTCCTGAAGCTGCGCGGCTGGCACGTGAACTACCTCGGCGCCCAGGTGCCCGCCCCGCACCTCATCACCCATCTGCACCGCACCGATGCCGACGCGGTGGCGCTCTCCAGCTCGATCGCGACCCTGCTGCCCACCGCGCACGCCGCGATCACCGCCTGCCAGGCCGTCGGCGTGCCCGTGCTCGTCGGCGGCGCGGCCTTCGGACCCGACGGGCGCTACGCCCGTCTGCTCGGTGCCGACGCCTGGGCGCCCGACGCCGGCGCCGCGGCCGACCGGCTCGCCGAGGGTCAGCTGTGCCGCCCGCACCCCGACCACCAGCAGATCGACGACCTGCCGCATCTGGCCGACCAGGAATACACGGTGGTCGCCCGCAGCAGCACGTCCCTGGTGCGCACCGCCCTCGCGGGCCTGGAGGACGCGTTCCCGGCCATGCGCGCCTACGACGGCCCGCAGCGGGAGCGCACGGCGGAGGACCTCGCCCACATCGTGGAGTTCCTCGCCACCGCCCTGTACGTCGACGACGACGACCTCTTCACCGGGTTCATCACCTGGACCGCGCAGATCCTCACCGCCCGCGGTGTGCCCGCGCGCAGCCTGCCGCCGACGCTGGACATCCTCGCTCGCGAGCTCAAGGACTTCCCGCGGGCCACCCGCATCCTCCGACACGGCGCCACCGCGCTCGATACCGTCCACCGCATCACCGCCAGGAATCACGCATGACCACGACGCCCCCCGCCCACCTGCGCCTGACCACGGTCGACACCGAGACCACGGTCCGCATCGAACTGCACGGCGATCTCGACTACGACAACGCCGACCGCCTCATGACCACGGTGAGCGGGAAGCTCGCCGCGCACCCCCGCCTGCACGATCTGCACCTGCACTGCGGCGGGCTCGACGTCGTCGACTCCCTGGGTCTGTCCGTCCTGCTGATGATCCGCCGCAGGACCAGTGAAGCCGGCGTCCGCCTGCACCTGGACGCCCGCAGCGCGAAACTGGAACGGCTCCTGACCGTCACGGGTACGCTGGAGCACCTGACGGCGCCACCCCACGGCGCCGCGGACTCCGCCCGCTGTACCGCGAAGACCTCCCTGCCGGGCAGAGGGACGTCGGCTCGCCCCACCGGACCGGACAGCACCACCTGACGGCATGACCCCTCCGGGCATGCACCAGTGCCAGAGACACGGACGGGGATGCCCATGCCACCACCAGACCTCGTCCCGGGCACGCTCTCCCACGACGCCGCCCGGTCCGCCGGTGGCGTGGTCGAGCTGCTCGACGTGCTGTGGGAGCGCGCGAGGGAGTCCTCGCCCGCCCCGGCGTCCGCCTCGCAACTGCGCCTGATGTACGTCGTCGACCGTGCCGGCGCGATCCGCATGCGGGCCCTGTGCGGGCGGCTCGCCACCGCGCCTCCCTCCGTCACCCGCATGTGCGACCGCCTGCAGGCCATCGGCTTCCTGGAACGGCTCCCGTGCCCCGACAGCGGGCGCGAGGTCACCCTCCGGCTGACGCCGGCGGGGCAGGCCCACATGCGCCGCATACGCGAGGAGCGCGAGGACATGCTCCACCAGGCGATCAACGGCATGTCCCACGCCGATCGCCGTGCGTTGGCCAAGGGACTCGCCGGCCTCCACGCCCAGCTCACCACGACCGCCGACGGGCACAGCGGTTCCGGCGGTGTCTCCGCGGCCTGACCCGTCCACCGCCGGGGGACGAGGCCGAGAACACGGTACTTCGGTGCATCCGGCAGCGTGTCGCCGTGCGAAGTGGCAGTGCGGGCCGGTGACATCCGGACCGACGGTGCACGACCCGGACGAGGTACCCGCACGTGGAGGCGTGGCCGAGGCGGCGGCGCGACCGAGAGGGGCGGGATCCGCCGATCCGCCCCGGCCGGCGTCGCCGTAACGGGCACGGCCCGGCCGTTGCGGTCATGATCGGACGACGGGGCACCGGCTGCGGACCAAGCGCGTGGAGGCACCATCGTGAACACGGACGACCAGCGGAACACGCCGCACACCGCGGAGGCGGGCGGTGGCCACGATTCCGAGGGGCTGCACTGCCTGGTCACCGGGGCGTCCGGCTACATCGGCGGTCGCCTGGTGCCCGAGCTGTTGGAGGCCGGCCACAGTGTCCGCTGTCTGGCCCGGTCGCCCGACAAACTCCGTGACCACCCCTGGGCATCCGCCGTCGAGTCGGTCCGCGGGGACGTCACCGACCCCGACTCGGTCGCCGAGGCCCTGCGCGGCATCGACGTCGCCTACTACCTGGTGCACTCCCTCGGGTCCGGCTCCGGGTTCGAGGAGACGGACCGGCGGGCCGCACGGGTCTTCGCCGAGCAGGCCCAGGCCGCCGGTGTGCGGCGGATCGTCTACCTCGGCGGGCTCACCCCGCGAGGCGTGCCCGAGAACACCCTTTCCCCGCACCTGCGTTCGCGCACCGAGGTCGGTCGCGTCTTCCTGGACGCACCAGTGCCCGCCACCGTGCTGCGGGCCGGCGTCGTCATCGGCTCGGGGTCCGCCTCGTTCGAGATGCTGCGCTACCTCACCGAGCGGCTGCCGGTGATGGTCACCCCGAGCTGGGTCCACACGCGCACCCAGCCCATCGGGGTGCGGGACGTACTGCGCTATCTGGTCGGCTCCGCCACGATGCCGGAGGACGTGAACCGGACGTTCGACATCGGCGGCCCGGACGTCGTCACCTACCGCGAGATGATGTGCCAATACGCCGTCGTCGCGGGCCTGCCCCGACGGCTCATCGTGCCGGTCCCGGTGCTGACCCCGAGGCTGTCCAGTCACTGGGTCGGTCTGGTCACCCCCGTGCCCGCCTCCATCGCCCGGCCGCTCACGGAGTCGCTGCGCCACGAGGTGGTGTGCCACGAGCACGACATCGCCCGGTACGTGCCCGACGCGCCGGGCCGCCCGCTGCCGTTCGAGGAGGCGCTCTCCCTGGCGCTGCGCAGGGTGCGGGAGGCGCAGGTCGTCACCCGCTGGTCGTCCGCCGCCGTGCCGGGGGCACCCAGTGATCCGCTGCCCACCGACCCGGACTGGGCGGGCGGCAGCCTCTACGAGGACGAACGGGAGCGGTCGGTCGATGCGTCGACGCGGGCGCTGTGGAGGGTGATCGAGGGGATCGGCGGCGACAACGGCTGGTACTCGTTCCCGCTCGCCTGGGCCGTCCGGGGCTGGATGGACCGCTTCGTCGGCGGTGTCGGCCTGCGTCGCGGACGGCGCGACGCCGAGCACCTGAGGGTCGGCGACTCGCTGGACTTCTGGCGGGTCGAGGCGATCACGCCCGGCGAACTGCTGCGGCTGCGGGCCGAGATGCGGCTGCCCGGCCTCGCCTGGCTTGAGATGTACGCGGAGACGGGGGACGACGGCCGCACACGGTACCGCCAGCGCGCCCTGTTCCACCCGCGCGGGCTGCTGGGCCACGTCTACTGGTGGTCCGTCTCCCCCTTCCACTCGGTCGTCTTCGGCGGCATGGCCCGCAACATCACCCGGGCCGCGGCCCAGGGCACCGTCGGACGGAGGCGCACGTCCCTGCGCGGCCGCCTCCGACACCTGCGCGGTGCACCGGAATCCCAGGCCTAGCGCACTTCGTTCCGGGCCGGGCCCCGGCACTCAGCCGAGCGGGGACGTGAGGTACTCCTGAACCCGCCCGAGCGGCCAGACCTCGCCGATCTTGTGCCTGATGTCGAAGAGGTTCGCGGCATGGACGTCGGGATCGCGGTCGCCCACGGCCTCTTCGACCACGACCGGTACGAATCCGTGCTGCATGGCGTCCAGTGCGGTGGCGCGGACGCAGCCGCTGGTCGAGAGTCCGCCGATCAGCAGGGTGTCGATGCCGCTGGCGGTGAGGTGGGCGGCCTGGGCGGTGTCGTGGAAGGCGCTCGGGGACTGCTTCGTCACGGTCAGCTCGTCCGGCGCCGGGGCGAGACCGTCGATGAACGCGCTGAAGGGGCTGTCCTCCGCGAACGCCCGTACGGCGGGCACCTTGCGCAGGAAGAGGCCGCCGTCGCTGCCGTCGGCGCGCAGCAGCACCCGTGTGACGATCACCGGGATCCCGGCCCGGCGTGCGTCGGCCAGCAGGAGCCGCATCGCGTCGGCCGCCTGTTCGACACCGGCGTAGAGCGGGCAGTCGGGGTCCACGTAGGCACGGGCCGGGTCCACCAGGAGGAGTGCCGGGGAGGTGCCCGGGGTGAGGTGGCCGTCGAAGCCGGCGCGCTCGTAGTCCTCCTGCGGGGAACGGGAACCGGTCATGGCGACGCCTTTCGTGAAGTGGCGGGCTCCGGGCGGCCGTTCGCGGCGGAACGGGCATCCGCGGTGTCGGCGGTACGGTCCGTCCGCAGCGATGTCGGCAGCGCCAGGCAGACCGCTCCCCCGATCACGGTGATGCCCGTGAGGACGAACCCCGTGACGCGGATGTTGGCGACGAAGCGGTGCAGTTCACCGGACGCGAGGACGTTGAGGGTGTTCAGTGTGCCGTCGTAGGCGGCTTGGCGGGCCGGTTCGCTGAGGCCCGTCGTCGTGAAGGCGAGGGCGAGGGCCGTGCTGAGGAGGTAGCCGACGTTCTGGGTGGTGGAGCGCAGGCCGTTGGCCATGCCGCGTCGGTCGGCCGGGGCGCTCAGCATCAGCGCGCTCGTGCTGGGCGTCATGAAGAGTCCGGTGCCTGCCCCGACGAGGAAGAGGAAGGGGGCCACCGTCCAGAAGGGGACCGCTGTCGTCGAGAGCGTCAGGGAGAAGCCCAGCAGACCGCACGCCGTCGTCGCCATGCCTGTCGTGGTCAGCGCTCGCGGGGTGAAGCGGTCGAAGAGGGAACCGGCGGCGGCCGAGGTGATGAGCGTGCCGGCCGCGACCGGTGTCACCAGCACTCCCGCCTCCAGGGACGAGGCCCCGCCCACCGCCTGTTCGTGCAACGACGCCAGCAGTACGACGGCGTAGCTGCCGACCGCGTTGGCGAGTACGGCCGCGAGCACGAGGGCGATCGCCCGGGTGCGCAGCAGCGCGACGTCGACCAACGGGTGTGCGCGCCGCGCCTGGACGACGGCGAACGCCGTGAAGAGTGCCACGGTCGCTCCGCCGCAGGCCCACGGCAGCCAGTCGGCGACGGCGCCCGTGACCCCGGGTGTCAGGGTGAGGACCAGGGCGGTCAGCATCGCCGTGGACAGCAGCGCGCCCGGCAGGTCGAACGGTTCCCGCATCCCGGCGTCGCGCTTCCGGTTCGCCGGAACGGCCAGCACCGAGGCGCCGATCGCGATCAGCCCTATCGGCACACACACGATGAACAGGCCGCGCCAGCCGAGGAGTTGGGTCGCCGCGCCGCCCACGACCGGTCCTGCGACCTGGGCGGTCGCCGCCACCGTGACGTTCCAGCCGAGGGCCCGCCCCAGTGTCCGTGCGGGGAACACGTCGGTCAGGAGAGCCGTGTTGTTGGTGATCACGGCGGCGGCGCCGACGGCCTGCACGATCCGTGCCGCGATCAGGAGACCGGCGGACGGGGAGAGCGCCGCGAGCCCGGTCCCGGTGGTGAAGACGACGAGCCCGGCGAGGTACAGGCTGCGGCGGCCCACGATGTCGGCGAGCCTGCCGAAGACGAGGATCAGCGCGGTGGTGACCAGCATGTAGCCGAGCAGGATCCAGTCGGCCTGCCCGGGGTCGGCCCCCAACTCCCGTGTGATCGTGGGCAGGGCGACGGCGAGCCCGCTCATGTTCAGGAACACCGCGACCACACCGACGGCGGTGGCGGAGAACACCCGCCACGGTCCGCGCACGGCACGCCCGCTCATCGGCGCCCCGCGTCAGGACCGCCGAGCACCGCCGCGCCGACCCGCACCCGCGCCCCCTCCCGACCCGCCGTCACCGCGGCAGCGAACGCGACTTCATCAGCGGCTGGATCCGCGTGCCGAAGTTCTCCAGCCCCACGAGGAAGTCGTCGAAGACGAGCATGACCCCCTTGGTGCCCTCGACCTCGGCGACCTCGTCCAGCATCTTCGCGACGGTCTCGTAGGAGCCGACGAGTGTGCCCATGTTCAGGTTGACCGCACCTTCGGGCAGCACGATGGTGCGGGCGGTGGAGGTGTCGTCGGCGGTGGTGTCGCTGGCGGATTCGCCGGTCATGTACGCCAGCGCGGCGAGGTCGGCGTTGTCGTGGTAGTCCTGCCAGGTCGCCCGGGCAGCCTCGTCGGTCTCGTCCGCGATGACCATGAAGAGGGAGAGCGCGCCGACGTCACGACCGGTCCCGGCCGCCGCGTCGACGAGCGTGGCGGTGGTGTCGGACAGGGCGAGGGGGGTGTTGACGCCGCTGCCCAGGATGAAGTTGTACTCGGCGTGTTCGGCGGCGAACCGAATGCCGGTGTTGCTCTGTCCTGCGGCGACGATGTCGATGTGCCCGTCCGCCGGGCGCGGTGAGAGGACGCAGTCGTCCATCTCGTAGAAGTCGCCCTTGAAGTTGCTGACGCCCTCGCTCCACAGCTCCTTCATCACGGTGACGTACTCGGCGGCGCGGGCGTAGCGGTTGCCGAAGTGGGCGTCGCCGGGCCAGAGGCCCATCTGGGAGTACTCGCCGGGGGCCCAGCCGGTGACGATGTTGATGCCGAAGCGGCCGGGGGCGATCGAGTCGATGGTCGAGGCCATGCGCGCGACGATCGCCGGGGGCAGGACGAGGATCGGGGTGGAGGCGTAGAGCTTGATCCGTTCCGTGACGGCGGCCAGGCCTGCCATCAGCGTGAAGGACTCCAGGTTGTGGTCCCAGAACTCGGTCTCGCCGCCGAAGCCCTTGAGTTTGATCATCGACAGGGCGAAGTCGAGCCCGTGCTCCTCGGCCTTCTGGACGATCGCCTTGTTCAGCTCGAAGCTCGGCAGGTACTGGGGTGAACTCTTCGATATCAGCCAGCCGTTGTTGCCGATGGGGATGAAGACGCCGATGTCCATGCAGCTCCTCGTGGACGAGTGGGGTGGTGCCGGGAGGGGGGAACCTGACGGGGTGACGACGCGGGGACATGATCAAGGGGTTCCATACCCTGATCACGGCGTCCCGTTCCTCCGGATGCCGAGTATTGTCACCGGAGGGAACACAGGTGGACCTCCGACACAACTCGCGCTGGAATGCTCGCTGTTGAGAGCCGTGTGCGGTGATCGGGGACGAAGGTGTGAGTCCTGCGGAGCACGGCGTCTTCTGAGGCGGGAACGGTAAAATTCACGGTATGAACGCGCGTCTGGCACTGCTCGCCGCCGTCGACCCCGGTGTCACCGAGAGCGAGGTCTTCCGGCTGGCGCTCCAGCACACGGTTGCCGAGTTGGGTGCCCTGGGCGGTGCGATTCATCTGCGCGGTCCGATGTCCGCGCTGCGGCTGGTGTCGTCGACCGGTCTGCCGCCCGCGCTCACCCGCCCGTGGGAGATCATCGACCAGGAGGGTCCTACGGCCCCGGCCCGCGCCCTGCACCAGGGCAGCGGCGTGTGGGTGCCGGTGCGGTCGTCGTCCGCGGGCCAGGTCCCGGCCTGGCCCGGCACCGGTCTTGCCGCGGTGCCGGTGTCCGGCGGGGACCGCAGCATCGGCACCATCACGGTTCTCATGGGCGACCAGGGCGAGCCCACCCCGGAGCAGTGGAAGTTCCTGCTGGACCTGGCGGACTGGACCGAGGAGCGCATGCGGCAGGCACCGCCGCCCTCGCGCCCCTTCCACCCGGAGCTGAGCGGCAACCGTGACCGGCTCCGGCAGGCGCTGAAGGAGGTCAGTGTCGGCTCGTGGGACTGGGACATCCGCGGCGGCGAGCTGATCTGGGACGAGGCGGCCCTGGAGCTCTACGGCACCAGACCCGAGGACTACACCGCCCGGGTCGAGAACTGGATGGCGTGCGTCCACCCCGACGACCTGGCGCCGACGCTGGACGCGGTGGACCGCGCGATCCGCGAGCACGGCGTGTTCGAGGCGGAGTACCGGGTACGGCGCTTGGACGGCATGTACGGCTGGACGCAGGCCCGCGCCAGGGCGACCTACGACGAGCACGGCAAACCCCTCCGGATGATCGGCGTGGGCTGGGAGAGCGACGAGTCCCGGACCGCTCGCGACGCGCTGAGCCGCGCCCTGCGCCACATGAGCGACGGTTTCCTCGCGGTGGACGACGAGTGGCGGATCACCTTCGCCAACCTGGAGGCGGAGCGCACGCTCGGCCTCTCCGAGGAGGAGCTGTTCGGGCGCCTGCTGTGGGAGCTGCCCTCGGCTCGTGACGTCCCCGGCCTGGAGGACCGCTGCCGGAAGGCCGCCGCCGAGGAGAAGCCCGTCGGTTTCGACGCGCGGGTGGGCGACACCGGCCGCCGCTACCACCTGCGGGTCGTCCCGGGCCCCGACGGCGTCACCCTCTACATCACCGACGTCACCGAGAAGCGCCGGCACGAGGAGGAACGTCGGGCCTCCGAGCGCTCCGCCGCCCAACGTGCCGCCCGTATCGCGGAGTTGACGGCGGCTCTCGCCAAGGCGACGACCTCGCAGGACGTGGTGGCCGCAGTCGCCCGCCGGGTGCTGCCGCCGTTCGCCGCCACCGGACTCCTGGTGCAGGCCATCGAGGGCGACCGGCTGTACAACGTGGGGGCGGACGGCTACCCGGACGACTTCCTGGCCGCCGTCGACGGCCGCCCCCGGGTGCCCGGCGACCCGTCCTGGGACGTCGTCGAGTCCGGTCTGCCGATGTTCCTCTCCTCGGTCGAGGAGTACGGGGCCCGCTACCCCGACCTGATCGGCAGACCGGCGCGGGCCGGCAAGCAGGCGTGGGCGTTCCTGCCGCTGACGGCGTCCGGGAAGACCTTCGGCGTCTGCGTCGTCGCGTTCGACCGCGCCCGGCGCCTCACCGACGAGGAACGCACGCTGCTCACCACGATCAGCGCCCTCGTCGCCCAGGCCCTGGAGCGGGCCCGGCTCTACGACGCCGAGCACACCCGGTCCCGCGAGCTCCAGCGCAGCCTGCTCCCCCGCGCCCTGCCCGAGGTGCCGGCGTGCACCGCGGCGGCCCGTTATCTGCCCGCGGGCCAGGGCATGGACGTGGGCGGCGACTGGTACGACGTCATTCCGCTCTCCGGCGGTCAAGTGGCCCTGGTGGTGGGCGATGTCATGGGCCACGGCCTCCCGGAGGCGGCGACGATGGGCCGTCTGCGCACCGCGCTGCACACCCTCGCCGACCTGGAGCTGCCGCCCGACGAGATCATGAGCCACCTGAACGACCTCGTCGCCGGGATGGGCGAGGAGTCGTACGTGACCTGTCTGTACGCGCTCTACGACTCGACGACCCAGATCTGTTCCATCGCCGGGGCCGGTCATCCGCCACCGGCTGTGGTGCACCCGGACGGCACCGTGCACTTCCCCGAGCTGTCGGCCGATCCGCCGCTCGGTGCGGGTGAACCGCCGTTCGAGACGGTCGAGTTGAAGGTGCCGGAGGGCAGTCTGCTGGTGCTGTACACCGACGGTCTCGTCGAGTCGTCGAAGCGCGAGATGGACGAGGGCATGGCCGACCTGGCCCGCCTCCTGCGTACGTCGTACCGCACCGAGTCCGGTGGGGAGGCCGACCTGGAGGAGCTCTGCGACACCCTCACGGAGGGGCTGCTGCCCGCCGAGCACCCGACGGCCGACGACGCCGCCCTCCTCGTGGCCCGGCTGCACGCCCTGACCGGCGACAGGATCGCCTCCTGGCCGCTGCCCGAGGACCCGCGCGCGGCCGGCCAGGCCCGCCGCCACGTCCGTGAACAGCTGCGCACCTGGGGCCTGGAGGACCTGACACCGACCACGGAACTCCTCGCGAGCGAGCTGGTCGGCAACGTCGTACGCCACGCGAAGGGCCCGGTCAGCCTACGGCTCCTGCACGGCGCCGAACTGATCTGCGAGGTCTTCGACGGCAGCCTGACGATGCCCCGCATCCGGCGCGCCACGGACACCGACGAAGGCGGCCGCGGGCTCCAACTCGTCACCGCCCTCACCCAGCGCTGGGGCACCCGCTACACACCGACCGGCAAGTGCATCTGGACGGAGCAGTCGCTCAACATCTCCGGAGCCCGGCCCGAACTCCCCGACGAGGCACTGGAGTTGATGTTCCCGGACGCGGCGGACTTCACCGGCGACCTCGACTCCCTGCCGTTCGGCGACGACGACTGAACCGTCCGGGGACAAGCACCCGCATACTCCAGAGCGGCCGCTACGGTCGACACGCCTCCAGTGCCGAGAGGAACCCCTCGGCCAGCCGTGTGACGGGTTCCGCCCCCAAGGCCCGTGCCACGGCACGGAGTTGGGCCTCGGGGAACGTGTCGGCGTACGCCTCGCACCCGTCGCTCGCATAGGCGCGCGCCAGCGCCGGGCCGAGTGCCTCCGCGTGGGCCTCGGCACAGGCCAACGCGTTCGCGTCGCTGCTCAACCACGCGTACTCGTGACCGTAGGCGTCGGCGTCGGTCGCGGAGAAGCCGTTGGCGAGCGCGTAGTCACGGGCGCCGGTGTGGGCTTCGGCATACGCGCCCGTCCGGTCGTAGGCGGCGTCGTAGAGGTGCACGAGCACCGGGGTGAGTGCCGTCCGCCAGGCGCACCGGTCCGCCGTCCCGCCCTGTGCCGCGTCGCGGTGCAGGGCGCCGAGCGCCGCGAACACAGGGTCCTCCCCCAGGAGCGGCAGGACCGTGTCCGCGTGCCAGACGTGGACGGCGCGCAGCGTGCCCGTGTCCGGTCCCGCGCCGAGCAGGGTGTGCAGACGAGCCGCCCAGGCGTCCCGGGCGTCCGTCGGCAGCTCCTCGTGGAGGGCGGTGGCGAGCCGCCCCGGCCAGGCCGGGGGCGCCGGGGCGGGAGTGTGTCGTGCGGCGAGGAAGTCCTCGGGGACGGCGGTCATGGGCACGGTCGCTTCCGTCGGGGAACCGGGTCAGGCGTGCAGGCGACTGCCGTCGACCGCGATGCGGCGGCCCTCCCGGGTGTGCGGGAAGTAGTCCCAGACGGCGTGGTGTTGGACGCTGCGGTTGTCCCAGAGGACGAGGGTGCGCTCCTGCCAGCGGACCCGGCAGTGCAGCAGCGGGGTGCGCGCGATGTGCGCGTACAGCATGTCGAGGAGCGCGTCGCTCTCGGGGCGGGACAGCTGGGTGATGTGCGAGGTGTAGGGGGCGTTGACGAACAGCAGCTTGCGGTCGGTCTCGGGGTGGCGCACGACGACGGGCTGTTCGGTGCGCGGCACCTCGTACTCGGGCGGCGGGGTCTGTCCCGCGGCGGTCCACGGCAGGGCGCCGTCGTGGAGAGCGGTGAGGGTGCCGAGGAAGCTCTGCATCGCCGGGGAGAGCAGTTCGTAGGCGAGGTGCATGTTGGCGAAGACGGTGTCGCCGCCGCTGCCGCCCTCGGGGATGGTGGTGATGTAGAGCAGTGAGCCGAGGGAGGGTTCGGCGTCGGCGGTGCCGTCGGAGTGCCAGCCGTTGCCGGCCACGGCCTTGGACTCCTTGGTCGCCTTGATCTCCAGGATGTACGGGTCGGACCCCTCCGGGGCGAGGGCCACGGGATGCAGTTCGCCGAAGACGCCCGCGAACCGCTTGTGTTCCTCGGGGGTGATGTCCTGGTCGCGGAAGACGAGGACGTGGTGGGTCTGGAACGCGTGCTTGAGTTCCTTCTCCTGCTGGGGCGTCAGCTCCTGGGACAGGTCGAGGCCGGTGACCTCCGCGCCGAGCACCGGGGTGATCGGGGCGACGGACAGGGTCTCGTAGGGCTCGGCGGGGCGGGTGGTGAGCCGCTCGACGGCCTTGAGCGCGTACTCCTCCATGAGGGACCTCCATGGTGTGTCGGGGTGGGTGGCGGGGTGAGCGTGCGGGTTGTCTACAGGCCTCGGTCGAGGAGTTCGGACAGGACGAGGCGGCCGAAGGCGAGGTTGCCGTGGATCGTGTCGTCCGCCTTGCAGAAGGCGGGGCGTTGCAGACCGTCGGCGTCGGCGACGCGGGAGCGGAGGTCGATCAACTCGACTCCTCGCGCGGTGAGTTCGTCTACGACGATGTCCTGCGCGGCGAAGAAGACGTCCGGGTCGGACGTGCCGGGGACGCGCTGGGGCGGCAGGGGTGCCAGGACTCGTAGGCCGAGGGCGACGGCGTGGTCGTAGAAGGCGAGCGCGCCCCGGACGGTCGCCCTGACCAGGTCGGCGAAGAGGTGGCTGTCGAGGAAGGTGTCCGGGACGGTGCCGTGGCGGTCGCGGTAGAAATCCCAGTTCTGGCGGGTGGCCACCGTGTGGGCGCTCAGCCCGAAGGTGCACACGAGGGGGATCGACAGTGCGGCGAGTCCGCGCACGTCGAGGGTGTCGAGGAACTCGCGGTACAGCCGCTGCGACTCCTCCCGCCGAAAGGTGCCGTCCGTGTCGAAGAAGGGGCCCAGGAAGTCGCGCCCCGAGCCCAACGGGCCGCCCACGAAGGGGAGTTCGGCGGCTCGGGCGGCCTGTCCGACGCAGCCTGCGTGGGAGTCACCCAGCAGAAGGAAGCGGGCGGGGGTTGTAGTAGTCGAGCACGGCGTCGTCACACCAGTGGTCCTCTCCGCCGGCGACGGGCGTGGTGGGTCGGGGTCCGGGCTCGGGTCGCGTCCGGGCGGACCGGCCCTGGAGGGCCTCGAAGAAGTGCCGCATCACGAAGGCCACGCCGTCGGGGGTGACCGTGCGGAGGTTGGGTTCGTAGAAGGCCGCCCGGTACGGGAAGCCGGTGATGATCTCGTACGACGGGAAGTAGTCGACGTCGTCCGACTCGTCCGCCAACTGCCCCGCAGCCGCCCGCAGTACGGACTTGGAGTGGGTGGTGGCGACGAGCGCGTGGCGGCCGGTGGCCGTGGCTGTCAGCGGCACCGGGGAGACCGTCAGGACCATGCGCAGCCGGGAGTTGATGCCACGGGCGAGAGCGAGCACGTCCGTCAGATCGCGGTGCACCTGCGCCACCGTGTGGTTGCGCAGCACATGCCGGGCGGGGTCGAAGGTGCCGCGTACGGTGCCGGGGCACATGGGCAGCACCGTGCCGGTCACGGTGTCGTGCCAGGCCTCGGTGAGGCCGAGGGTGAAGACGAGGACGTCGGCCGTGGTGAGGGCGGCGCGGACGGCGGCGAGGGTGAGGTCGCGGGCGCGCAGCAGGTCCTCGGGCGAGGCATGGCCGTCAGGTTCGAGGGTCGGCCGGTACGGATCGTAGAACGCCCCGTCCTCCGCCCAGCTCTCCTCGGGCGGCTTCTCCTCGTCCAGCGCCCACGCCACCCACTGGCGCAGCGCGGCGGCGGTGTAGATGTTCCCGGTCCGGAAGGAGAAACGACGGTACCCGCGTGCCGCCTGCTCGGCGCGGGTGAGCCCCGGCGGCGGCGGTTCGGCGTCGTACCAGTGCATGCCCTCCTCCAGCAGCGCCCGCCCGATGTGCGCGGCGAAGCACGAACCGGCGGTGACGACAGGGGCGTCCTGCCCGATCGCGAACTTCGGCGTCCACAGCTCGCCGATGTCCGTCGCGTCGGGCTCGGCGACCGCCGTACGCCAGAAGGACCGCGCGGGCTGACGGGTGTAGGGGTGCTCCACGGTGCCCTCCTCAGGCTCTTCCGGCGGACTGCGGCAACGCGGTCCGCACCCCTGCCGCGAGGACGTCGGCGATCGCCCGCACGTGGGGTTCCGCGACGAGTTCGTAGTGGTCGGCATCGACATGGTGAAGCCGGGAGGGGCGAGGCAGATGAGCGTCCCAGGCATCGGGCGCGGTCGCCTCCGGCCCCAACGCGCCTTCCTCTACGGCGCGTTCGGCGATCCACACCTCTGCGGGCGTCCGGTCGAGGCGTGGGAGCCGGTGCTCGGCCATGGCGGCGAGGTTGGTGCGGCAGCAGTCGGCGAGGCGTTCGGCGTAGGCACGGCCGGACTCCGGCAGCCGTCCGTCACCGCCGCCGTTGCCGCTCAACTCCCGTGCGAATACGGCGTCCACCTGCTGATCGTCGTAGGCGGCGAGCCGCTGTCCGGAGCCGGGTGGCGGTGGGTCGAGGAGGTGGACGGCCTCGACGGGTCGGCCGTCGGCCTCGGCAAGTGCCGCCATGGACAGGGCAGTCCAGGCCCCGAAGGACCAACCGGCGAGGCTGAGCCGGGTGGTGGAGTCCGGGAACGCGGCCCGAACGGCGTCAAGGTAGTGAGCTGCACGGTCGGTGATCGAACGGGCGGGCTGTGCCGGGTCGCGCAGCTTCGGGTCGGCGATGAGGCAGACGGTCAACTCGTCGGGCAGGGACGCCACCAGAGGCCGGTACGCCTGGATGTCACCGCCGACCGGATGCACCAGACACAGCACGTCCCGGCCGGCACCGCGCTGCCACACCTCTACGTCCACGACGGCGGCGGACGCGCGCGTGCCCGAGTCGAGATGACCCAGGATCTCGTCGAGGCTCACCCGGTGGCTGAGCCGGGAGAGATCGATGTCGGTGCCGAAGCGGCGTTTCACCTCGTCGATGAGTTCCAGGAGAGTGAGCGAGTCGGCGCCGAGGTCGTACAGGGCGGCCTGCGGGTCGACGGTGTCCACGCCGAGGAGGTCGAGCAGGATCTCGGTGAGTTCGGCCGTGGGATCGGTCGGGATGGGGTTCACGGAGGACGCCGGGTGGGAGTCGGGCGCGGGGTGCGCCGAGGACACAGCCCGCTCGTCGGGTGCCTGCTCGTAGAAGAACCAAGTCTCCGTCAGAGGCGTGGTGTTGACCATCAGCTGCGGCAACTGCAGGTGCAGGGCCCGCTCGAAGACGTCCGCTCCTTCCTCGGGGGTGAGTGCCACCTTCAGGTGCTCCTGGTGGCGGGTGTCGGTGGTCAGGGCGTGCTGTGCCATGCCGACGTCCCGCCACGCGTCCCAACCGATGCTCATGCGCACGGTGGTGGCGTCGTCGCCGGGGGGCGCGTGGTGCGCGTAGGCGTCCAGGCAGGCGTTGGCCGCCGCGTAGTCGAACTGCCCGACTCCCCCGAACCGTGCAGCCGTGGACGAGCAGTAGGCCGCGTAGTCCGGGTCGTGCTCGGCGATCAGCCGTTCGACGAGCAGGGCGGCGCGCAGCTTCACGGCCGTGGCGCGCCGGGCGGTGGCGGGGTCGCGGCGGGCGAGGAGTCCCCCAGCGGCGGTTCCGGCGGCGTGGACGATGCCGGCGAGGCCGTCGAGGTGCGGGGCCAGCCGGTCGGCGACGGTGGTCAGGTCGTCCGTTGCGAGGTCGGCCGGGATCAGGGTGACGCGGTCCTGGTGCGGACGGAGCGCGGGCGGCCTCTCGGTGCCTCGGGCGACGAGGACCACGCGGTTGCCGGGCTGTTCGAGGAGGCGGGCGGCCAGCGTGGCGCCGATGCCTCCGGTGCCACCGAGCACGAGGTGGACGCCTGGCGCGGCCGAACGAACAGCGGACGTAAGGGAGTTGGGAGCCTGGACCGGCTGGAGAGTCCGCTGCCACCAGAAGCCGTCGCGCAGGGCGGTCGCCGATTCGGTGATCGTGTCGTCCAGGAGCAGGTCGGGCAGGTGTGCCGCCCAGTCGGCCGGGCGGGGCCCGGGCAGGTCGATCCAGCGCAGGGTCACGCCCAACTCCTGCCGAGGCACTTCAAGTCCGGCGGCGAGGAGCCCCGCCTCCGGGATGTACACGGAACCCGTGACCGGCTGCGCCCCATGGGACAACAGCCAGGCGCGGGGCCGCACGGCTTCGGGGACATCGGCCAGGGCGCGGGCGAGCGCGGCGACCGAGTCCAGGCACGCCAACTGCGCCGCCTCCAGGGCGTGTTCGTCGAGGCTGCCGTCGAGAGCGAGCGGCAACGCGTGCAGCCAGTCGACGCCGGGTCCGGTCTCCCCGGTGAACTGCTCCAGCAGCGCGGCGAGTTGTCCGGTGTCGGCGGGATCGGCTTCGTAGCGGTCCTCGTCGAGACGGGTGAAGGTCTCCCCGGCACGCACGGTCACGACCCGCGCGTAGTGCCGCTCCAGGAACCGCCACGACGCGTCGCCCATGTCCACCGGTGCGACCACCACGGCGGTACGCCGCGGTTCGTGGGTACCGATACGGGCCCGGCGCAACCGCGTCCACTGAGGCTGGTGCAGCCACTGGTCGGCGGGCAACCGTCCTGGTCCGAGCGGCAGTTCGGGGTCGTCGGCCGGGGTCGCGACGGGCGGGCGCGGGAAGTCGTACTCCGCCGTCTCGAAGGCGGGCGGCGGAAAGTCCCAGGGCGCGGACGCGGAGCCCTCGGGCCAGACGAGGGTATGCCCGGCCGTCCATGCCTCGGCGAGGTCGTGCGGGTCCCCGACCTCCGCCGGCCCGTTCTGCGGCTGTGTCGCCACGACCTCTGGCGCGTCGAGCCACGCGACGGCGGAGGTGACGTCCGGGCAGACCGCAGCGGCCCGGTGCCCGAGCGCCGGCCGCCCCGCCTGGAGATGACGCAGGACCTGCGGATAGGTCTCGGGGTGCGCCCTCAGGTATGCGGCGATACGGCGCCCATCCGCGCGTACGGCCGCTGCGGAGCTGCCGGACAGCACCAGGCACGTCACCAACTCGTCCACACCGTCGGCGACTTGATCCGCGTCCGGTCGCTCCACCAGCAGGTGCGCGTTGGTCCCGCCGATGCCAAAACTGCTGACGGCGGCCACGCGCGGGCGGTCCTGCGGCCAGGGTTCGGCCGTGATCGGGATACGGAAGGGGCCGTCGTCGATCTCCGGGTTGAGCCGGTCGAAGTCCGCCGTGGGCGGGACGATCCCGTGGTGCACGGCGAGCACGGCGCGGATCATGCCGACGACGCCCGCGGCGGCGCCCAGGTGTCCGATCTGGCTCTTCACGGAGGACAGCGCCACGCGCGAGTCGTCGGTCAGGCCGTACGCCTGGCGCAGTGCGGCCGCCTCCACCGGGTCACCGAGGCGGGTGCCGGTGCCGTGTGCCTCCACGTAGCCGAGGTCTGCGCCGGTACGGCCGCTGCGGTGCAGGGCGGTGCGGAGCGCGGCGCGTTGTCCGGCGAGGGCGGGCGCGCTGTAACTGAGCTTGTCCGAACCGTCGTTGTTGATTCCCGAGCCGGTGACGACGGCGTAGACGGTGTCCCCGTCCCGGCGGGCGGCGGAGAGCGGCTTGAGGACGACGACGCCGGTTCCGCTGGCCCCGACGGTGCCTGCGGCGTCCGCGCTGAAGGGGCGGCAGTGGCCGTCCGGCGAGAAGATGTGCTGCGGCCGGTAGGTGTAGCCGTCGGTCAGGTCGGTGTCGACGAGGACACCGCCGACGAGCATCACGTCGGCGTCTCCCTGCCGGAGCAGCCCGGCGGCGACGTGCACGCCGACGAGCGAACTGGAGCACGCCGACTGCACGGTGAACGCCGGTCCTGTCAGGCCGAGATGGTAGGCGGCCTTGGTGGCGAGGAAGTCCTTCTCGTGGTGCAGCGCGAGCCGGAAGGTGTCGGGCAGGGCGGTCTGGTCGGCCTCGCGCAGCATGTTCTGGAAGTAGGTGTTCTCCCCGCAGGCGGCCAGCAGTCCGACGCTGTGGGCCGACGGGTCCCCGATGCCGGCGTGGGCGAGTGCCTCGACGCAGTTCATCAGGAGCTGCCGCTGCTGGGGGTCCATGAGCCGGGCCTCGTGCGGGCTGATGGTGAAGCGGCCCGGATCGAAGTCGAGCAGCCCCGCCAACTGACTGCGGGCGCCCACCCGTTCGTCGGAGGTCGGGAAGTGCTCGATGCCCCGTCGGCCGGAGACGACCAGGTCCCAGAAGGCCGCCAGGTCAGGGGCGCCGGGCAGTCGTACGGCCATGCCGATGACGGCGATGGGCTCGTCGGCCCGCTCCCCCGGCGGTCGTTGGGCGATGGCGGCAGTGGCCCGAGTGCCCTCCGTCGCACGGCCCTCGATGAGGCGGGCCAGGGCGCGGAGGCTGACGTGCTCGAACAACTCCGGGACGGTGAAGGTGAGTTCGTGCTCGCCCGCGCAGCGGAGCTGGAAGCGCATGAGGTCCAGGCTGGTGGCGCCCGCGTCGAAGTACCGCTGGTCCACGCCGATCGTCTTGCCGGTCACCGTCTCGAACAGCGCGGCCAGCCGTCCTTCGAGCGGCGACAGGGTCGGGGCGGTCGCGCCGGCCGGGCGCAGTTCGCGGCCCTGGGCGGTGAGGGCCGCCTGGCGGTCCAGTTTGCCGCTGGGTGTGCGCGGCAGTTCGGTCAGGCGGCGGAAGCGCCCGATGCGCACATAGGTGGGCAACAGTCCGGCCAGGTGATCCGTGAGGTCCGCGATGTCGGGGTCGTCGCCCCGGCATTGCAGGCACGCCACCAGTCGCCCGTCCTGCACCGCCGCGACCGCGTGGGTCACACCGGGGTACAGCAGCAGAGCGGCCTCGACCTGCCCCAACTCCAGTCGGTGGCCGCCGAGTTTGACCTGACTGTCGTCACGGCCCGCGTAGTGCAGCAGGCCCTGTGCGTCGAAGCGGGCCAAGTCGCCGGTGCGGTAGAAGGTACCGAGGTCGGGGTCGTCGGTGAAGCGGTCGGCGTGCGGTGTGCCGTCGCCGACGTAGCAGCGGTTGGCCATGAGGCCGCCGATCCGCAACTCGCCGGTGACGCCGGGCGGGACGGGGTGCCCGTCCTCGTCGACGACGCGCAGGACGGCGTTCGACACCGGCCGTCCGATCGCGGGGCGCAACGGCCAGGCTGTGGGGTCGCCTTCGAGGCAGAGGCTGCTGACGACGTGCGTCTCGGTGGGGCCGTAGTGGTTGAACAGACGGGCGTCCGGCAGGCCGTCGAACCAGCGGCGGATCGCGCCGGTGCACACCAACTGCTCTCCAGCCGTGATGACTTCACGCAGCCGGGACGGGAACTGCCCTGTGCGCACTCCGTGTTCGGCGAGGAGTTGCAGCGCGACGTACGGCAAGAAGATGCGCTCCGCTCCCCCGGTCTCCAACTCCCGCAGCAGGGACGGGACATCGTGCCGCCAGGCGGGCTTCACCAGACGCAGGAGGCCGCCGGAGCAGAGCGTGGTGAAGATCTCCTGGAAGGAGACGTCGAAGGACAGCATGGAGAACTGCTGGGTGACGGCGGGCCCTCGCAGGCCGCCGTCGGTGCGCTGCCAGGTCAGCAGGTTGCACAGGGTCCGGTCGGAGACCTGGACACCTTTGGGTGTACCGGTGGAGCCGGACGTGAACAGGGTGTACAGCGGGCGGAGGCCCTGGTGCGTGGGGAGTTGGCGCGCCGCCGCGGTGGGACCGTCGGCGAGGGTGAGGACGTGCCGGGGCAGGGACGCGGGCGCTATCGCGTCGAGGATGTCCTCGTCCTCGGGTGCGACGAGCACGCACAGGGGGTCGGCCTGGTCGAGGACGTGCCGCAGGAGGTGCGGCGGGTAGGCCGGGTCGAGCGGTACGACGGTGAGGTTGAGGCGGGCCGCCGCCAGGAGCGCCACGATGTGTTCGGCGGAGGGCTGGAGGTAGAGCGCCGCGGCCGCCGGCGCGGCGGGGTCGGCCGGGAGACGGGTGGCGAGCGCGGTCGCCAACTGGGCTGCCTGGGCGTCGAGTTCGGCGTAGGTGAGAGTGGACTCGCCGGTGGTGACGGCCGGGGCGTGCGGGGTGTCGGCGGCCTGTCGGGCGAAGGCATCGGCGACGGTGGTGAAGTCCGGTGTGCGCGTGGGGCCTTGGCCGTGGTCGGGGAGGGTGCGGCGGTAGTCGGCGACGAGTTCGCGCAGGGTGATGTCGGTGTCGCCGGTGAGGTGGTCGAGGGTCTGGCGGAAGAGGAGGGCTGCGGCCTGGGCGCGTTCGGCGCCGATGTCGTCGCGGTACTCCCACAGGCAGTCGAACCCGCCCTCGTGTTCCACGACCGACAGTGTGAGCGCGCACTTGGCGCCCAACGGCTCGGGCCATTCCGGCCGTACTTCACAGCCGTCCAGGCGGAGGGCCGAGAAGTCGGTGTTCTCCAGGACGAAGAGGTAGTCGAACAAGGGGGTTCGCTCGCGGAAGGCGCCATCCGCGAGGACGTCGGCGAGGGCGACCTCCTGGTCCTTGAGCACACCGTGGACGGCCTCGGCGTGGGCGGCGAGTTGGGCGTCCAGGGAGCGGTTCGGTTCCGTCGGGAGGTCCAGGAGCACGGTGTTGGCGAACATGCCGACCGTGTCGGCGAATTCAGGGCGGGGCCGGTTCACCACCGGCGTGGCGACGAGCGGACGGCCTTGCCCGGTCACGCCGTACAGGCTCGCGGCGAACGCCGACACCAGCAACTGGAAGCGGGTCAGACCGAGTTGCGCGGCACGTCGGTCCAGCGCACTGCGGCGGACGAGATCGAGCGAGGTGCGCAGGAGGCGGGCCCCTGGCACGAGGGGGGCCGGCAGTGCGGGGGACGGTTCGCCGTCGCGGCCGTAGTGCGAGCGCAGTCGTGCCCGGCGTTCGTCGTAGGCGGGGCTCGTGTGCCAAGTGCGTTGCCAGCGGGCGAAGTCGAGGGGGCTGAGGGCGGGTGACGGCTGCTCTCCGGCCTCGGCGCAGGCGTCGGTCAGGTCGTGCAGGAGGAGGTTGAGGGACCAGCCGTCCACGGCGATGTGGTGGAGGTGCAGGAGCAGGACTCCGCCATCGGGTTGTGTCACCCAGACGGCCCGCAGCATCCGTGCGTCGCCGAGGTCGAAGCGGTGGGCGAAGAACCGGTCCGCGGTGTCCTGCCACTCCTCCCCCGGTCGGGCTGTCAGGCGGTGCCACGGGTCGTAGGGATCGCCGACCTGCTGGACCAGCCCCTCGGGGGTGGGGACCAGCCGGGTGCGCAGGGCCACGTGCCGTTCCACCATCGCGCGCACCGCGCGGTGCAGACCGGCCGTGTCGACGCGCCCCCGGACGCGGAAGGCGAGCGGCACGTCGTAGGCACGGTCCTCGGGATCCCGCTGGTGCAGCAGCCAGAGGCGTTCCTGCTCGCTGGTGGCCGGTGCCGACGGTTCACCGGAGCGGGCGGGCACGGGTGGGTGTTCGCCTACGGCTGCCCCCGGGGCGTGTACGGCCTCGGCGAGGGCGGCGAAGTCGGCGCGCAGGACGAGGTCGTGCGGGAGGTCGACGGCGAAGCGGCTGAGGATCTCGAAGCGGAAGCGCAGCGCCTTCAGGGAGTCACCACCACTCGCGGCCCAACGGTCGCCTGGGTGCAGGCCGTTGACGGCGAGGATCTCCTCGGCGACCGCGAGTACGCGCTGTTGCTCGGCGCTGACGGGTGCGTCGCCCTCGGGTGTGCCGCGCCACGGGGGCCCGGCGTCGCGCAGCAGGGCCGCCCGGTCGACCTTGCCGTTGGCGTTGCGCGGCAACTCGGCGACGAGGTACGTGTGGTGCGGCCGCATGTACGAGGGCAGAACGGCCGCGAGGTGCCGGTCGTAGGCGTCGTAGGAGAGGTCGTCGCCCGGGACGAGGAAGGCGAGCAGTTCGCTGCGGTCCGCCGTGTCGCGACGAGTGCAGATGTAGGCCTGGCGGACGGCGGGTTGGGCCAGGATCTGACGCTCCACCTCGCCCGGTTCGATACGGAAGCCGCGCACCTTGACCTGCCGGTCCGCCCGGCCGACGTAGGTGATCCGGCCCGCTGCGTCCTGGCTCACGAGGTCGCCGGTGCGGTACCAGCGCTGTTCGCCGCCGTGCTCGTCCGGCAGGCGTACGAAGCTGCGGCCGGTCTGTTCCGGGAGGCTGCGGTAGCCGCGCGCCAACGCCGGTCCGGAGAGCAGGAGTTCGGCGACCTCGCCGGGCTCGGCGGTGCGGTCGTCCTCGGTGCGCAGGAGGGTGCCGGTGCCGGGGAGCGCGGTGCCGATGGGGATGGTGTCGCCGTCGAAGTCGCGTGGGATGGGCCCGCAGAGGGCGAAGGTCGTCGCTTCGGTCGGGCCGTACACGTTGTGCAGGACGGTGGGGGCGGCGGGGTTGGCCGCGTACCAGCGGCGGATGATGCGGGCGTTGAGCTGTTCACCGCCGACGAGCACCTGCCCGATGGTGGCGAAGCAGTCGGGCACCTGCTCAACGACCGCGTTGAACAAAGCCGTTGTGATGAACAGCGTGTCGACGCGGCGCTCGGCCAGCGCTTCGGCGAGCCGCTGCGCGCTGTGCGCCTGGGCGTCGTCGAGCACGACGCAGACACCGCCGGTCAGGAGCGGGACCCACACCTCGAAACTGAGCGCGTCGAAGGCGGGGTTGGCCAGGCACGCCATGCGGGCGCCGGGCCGCAGGTCCACGTATCCGGGGCGGGCCAGGCGCAGCACTCCGTCGTCGGTGACCTCGACGCCTTTGGGGTGTCCCGTGCTGCCGGAGGTGTAGAAGACGAAGGCCGTGGCGGTGTCGCCGGGGTGCACCGGCGGCACAGCGGGCAGGTCGGTGTCGTCAGCACCGAGGAGCAGGTGGGCGTCCAACGCGGCTATGCGCTCCTGCAGTTGGGGAGCGCGTCCGTTGTCGTGGACGACGGCGACGGCGCCCGAGTCGTCGAGGATGTGGCGCTGCCGGTCGGGCGGGCTGAGCCGGTCGAGGGGGACGACGGTGGCTCCGGCGCGGCGGATGCCGAGCATGACGCAGATCAGCTGCCAGGAGCGGGGCAGGTATACGGCGACCGCGTGGCCGGGGCGAACTCCGGCCGTGTGCAGCCGTGTCGCCACTCGACTGCTGGCTCGTTCGAGTTCCGCGTAGTTGAGGGTCCGGCTGCCGTCCTCGACGGCGATGGCGGAGGGGGTGCGGCGGGCCTGGGCCAGTACGGCTTCGGCGAGGGAGGCGGATCTCGAAGGGGCCGGGGATGTGCCGGGGGCGGGACGGAGGTCCATCAGGCCTCCCGTATGGAGAGGGTCAACTGCGCTCCGTGGTGGGCCAGTTCGGCGCCCAGCAGGGTGGCGACCTGGGTGGCTCCGACGCCTTCCAGGATCTCCCAGTGGTCGCACTCCATCGTCTCGACGCGGTACTCGCCCTCGGCACGGCGCTGCCAGAACTCGCGGACCTTCCCGTGGAAGGGCGTGTCGTCACCGTCCGGGACGGCCTGGGCGAGGATCAGCCGGGCCTGGGAGGGTGCCGGGAGGTGTTCGCGCGCGGTGAGGCGGTTGTGGTTGTAGAGGTGGAAGTAGCGGTCGACCTGGGCGTCGTCGATGCCGGGGTACATCCCGTTGAACCTCACGAGTTTGTCGCGGAACTCGGCCGCGTCGACGGCGCCGATCTCCGCGCGTGCGGAGGCGTCGTCGGTGGCCTGGGTGTCGAGGAGGACGACGCTGACGGCCCGGTGTCCGGCGCCGGCCAGCAGGCGTCCCATCTCGTGGGCGACGAGGCCGCCGTAGGACAGGCCGGTCAGGACCAGAGGTTGGTCGCCCAGTGGGTCCAGGAGGCGGAGGTACTCCTCGGCCATGGCTTCGACGCTGGGCAGGAGGTCCTCGTCGGGGTTCACGCCCGGGGACTGGATGCCGTACAGGGCGACGGTGTCGGGCAGGAGCGTGGCCAGGGGCAGGTAGCAGAAGGCGGTGCCGCCCGCGGGGTGGACGCAGACCACGCGTGGGCCGGTGCCGGGGCGGAACTCGATGAGGCTGCCGGGGGCGCGGGCGGTGCGGTCCTCGCGGAGCAGTGCGGCCAGGGTCTCGATGGTGGGGCGGGTCATCACCTCGCCCACCGGGAGACGGCGGCCGAAGGTCTCGGTGACGGCGTGGGCCATCTTGATGGCCGAGAGCGAAGTGCCGCCGATCTCGAAGAAGTTGTCGCTGACGCCGATGTCGGGGTGGAGCAGGATCCGCTGCCAGATCCGGTACAGGCCGTGTTCGATGTGGTCGCGCGGTGCGGCCGTGTTGACCTGGGTGGAGGTCGACTCCTGTGCCAGGCGCAGGAGTTGGGGCCGGTCGAGTTTGCCGCTGCGGTTGAGCGGCAGGGTGTCGAGGTCGAGGAAGGCGGCGGGGATCATGTAGTCGGGCAGCCGGCGGGCGAGGGCGGTGCGCCAGTCGTGGGTGGTGCGGGCCGGTGCGGTGCCCCGGCCGATGCCGGCGATCAGGCGGGGCTGGCCGGCCGCGTCCTGGTCGACGAGGACGGCGGCCTCGCGGACGCCGGTCAGGGACATGAGCGCGGCCTCGACCTCGGCGGGTTCGATGCGGAAGCCGCGGAGTTTGACCTGGTCGTCGGCGCGTCCCATGTAATGGGCCTGGCCATCGGACAGGCGACGGGCGAGGTCTCCCGTGCGGTAGATCCGTTCACCGGGCACGAACGGGTCGGGCAGGAACCGTTCCTTGGTCAGGTCGGGGCGGCCCAGATAACCCCGCGCCAGCGACGCCCCGCCGAGGTACACCTCCCCCACCACGCCGGGCGGGACGGGTTCCATGCGGCCGTCGAGGATGTACATCCGGGTCCCGGGCAGCGGACGCCCGATGGGGCACGACCGCTCCAGCGGGCCGGGCTCGTAGTAGGCGGTGCTGTAGAGAGTCGCCTCGGTGGGACCGTAGCCGAAGCAGATCCGCAGGCCCGGGAGATGCTGTGTCATGCGGTGCAGCCCGGCCTCGGTGAGCGACTCGACTCCCGTGAGCAGCTTGCGCATGGGGAGACCGCGCAGTCGTACGGCCGGGTCCTCGTCGATCCACTTGACGTACGCGGGCGGCAGGAACGCCTGGATCACGGCGTGTTCACGCATCCACGCCAGCAGTTCCTCGGGGTCGCCGCGCAACTCCTCCGGAACGATGTGCAGTTCACCACCGGTGGTCAGCGGCAGCAGCAGCTCATGGATCGACGCGTCGAACCCGATGCTGGACCAGGCCGACCCGACCTCACCGGGGGCGGTGCCCATGCGGGCGTGCCAGGTGGCGAAGAGGTTGAGGACACTGCGGTGCTCGACCGCGACGCCCTTGGGGCGTCCCGTGGACCCGGAGGTGAAGATCACGTAGGCGAGCTGGTCCGGAGCGTGATCGATACCCGTGGGTGGTCCCTGCCGGTTCGCCCCTTCGGCTTCCACGACGCTCAGGTCGAGCCACTCCGGTGCGCGGTCCGCGTCGTCGTGGTCGCTCAGGACGACCGGGCAGGCCGCGTCCTCGACCATGGTCGCGAGGCGCTCGGCGGGCTGGCCCGGGTCGAGCGGGAGATAGGCCGCGCCCGCCTTGAGGATGCCCAGGATGCCGACGGCCAGGTCACAGGAACGCTTCGCGTGCAGGCCGACGACGTCACCGGGGCGGACGGAGCGGGCGACGAGGGCGTGCGCGAGGTGGTTGGCGCGCTGGTCGAGGGTCGCGTAGTCGAGCGCGCTGTCGCGGTCGACCACGGCGGTGTGGGTGGGACGCTGGCGGGCCTGGGTCTCGAAGAGCTCGACGAGTCCGGTCGCGGTGCGGGGGAAGGGAGCGGGGGGCATCGGCTGCGGGGTGGCTCGGTCGGGCGGGGTGCTCGACGGCGGGGCATCACCGTCGAACAGGATGCCCGCTCGCGTGGCATCGCCGTCCAGCACGTTGCTCGACTGCGCGGCATCCCCGTCCAGCGCGTTGCTCGGCTGCGCTGCGTCACCGTCCAGCACGTTGTTCGGCTGCGCTGCGTCACCGTCCAGCACGATGTCCGACCTCGCGGCATCCCCGTCCAGCAGCACCCGTCGGCGTTCCTCCGCCTCCATCAACTCCAGTGCGCGCACGTCCCGTTCGGGATGCCGGGCCATGTCCGTGAGCAGGCGTCGCAGATGCCCGGCCCATCGCTCGGCCGTGTCGTGATCGAGGAGGGCCGTCGCATAGTCGAGGTGCCCGGATATCCGGCCGTCGGAATCAGTCGCCGAGAGGGCGAGGTCGAACTTGGCCGGGGCGTGAGCGATCGGCAGCGGCTGGGCGTCGACTCCGGGCAGGTGCAGCAGATCCGCGCGTTCGGGCACCCAGGCCAGCATGGTCTGGAAGAGGGGTGTACGGGAGGCGCTGCGGGGCGGGTTGACCAGTTCGACGATCCGCTCGAAGGGCAGGTCCTGGTGGGCGAGGGCCTCGCGGACGACGGCGCGGGTGCGGGTGAGGGCCTCGGACACGGTGAGGGAGCCGGACAGATCAATGCGCAACGGGAGGGAGTTGACGAGGAAGCCGATGAGTCCGGCCGCTCCGGGGCCGCGCCGATTCGCGAAGGGGCTGCCGACAACGATGTCCTCCTGTCCGGAGAGACGCGACAGGAGAATCGCCCAGCCCGCCAGCACGGCGACGTAGGGGGTGGCCCCGTGCCGCCTGGCCAGGCCCCGGAGTGCGGTGGTGGTCTCGGCGTCGAGGCTGAACTCGGCCCGCCCGCCCGCGTATTGCTGTTCCGTCGGCCGTGGGCGATCGGTGGGCAGTTCCAGGACGGGCGGCGCGTCGTCCAGCGCGCGGAGCCAGTACTCCTCCTGGTCGGTGAGCCCACCGTCGACGACGGCCTGTTCCCGGGTCTGCGCGTGGTCGGCGAACTGCACCGCGAGCGGGGGCAGCGGGTCCGGGGCGCCGGCCGCGAACGCCTCGTAGAGCAGGCCGAGTTCGTGCATCATCACGTTCATCGAGACGCCGTCGTAGATGCTGTGATGGAACGTCAGCAGAAGTGCGTGGCGCTCGGGTCCGAGGGTGAGCAGGCGTCCGCGGCCGAGCGGTCCGGTGTCGAGGTCGAACGGTTGTTGTTCCTCGTCGAGTTGGCGGGCTCTCACCCCCGCCTCGGGGTCGTCGTCGGTGGTGAGGTCCTCGACGGTGAGGGCGAATCCCCCGCCCGGTGGGTCGATGTGCTGGTACACGTCCCCTTCCGTGGCCACCAGCCTTGTCCGCAGCGTCTCGTGACGGTCGGTCAGCGCGTCGAAGGCCCGGGACAGCAGCCCGGCGTCGAGCGGGCCGGCCAGGGAGAAGGCGATCGTCTCGTTGTACGCGGCGTTCGCGCCCGGGAGTTGGGCCAGGAACCACAGTCGCCGCTGGGCGAAGGAGGCGGGCCGGATGCGGGGCGCTCGCTCGGCGCCGCCCGTGGCCGTCCCGGTGGACGCGCGTGGAGTGGGGACAGGGTGGGGGGTGGTGTGCACCGGCGGTACCTGGCCTTCCCATCGGTGTGGGGCGGGGTGACATCGGGCGCGGGCAGCCGGGATCGCCGGACTGCCGTAGGTCCTGAAGAGGTGTGCTCGCCGTCGGGCGGGCGTTGTGGTGGGGGCGGGCGCGGGCCGACGGCCGGGATACGCGCGGCATCGTCACCGCGGAACCGTCACCTCGGGACGGGACGACACGTCAGGTGGTTGACAGGGGCGGGTCCACGCTGCGAAGTGGCCTATGACGGTCAGGGGATTAGATAATTCGATTCTCGAAATTACTGGCCAATTACCTGGTCACGTCTTTTTCCTGTCCTCCCGGATTCCCTTCCGGAACTCCGTGACACAGCCGTAATCATCGATCACAGGCTCAGGACATGTCAATGCTCAACATTCCGCGACACCTCACAGAACACCCACACCGAAAAAGAGTCCCACGAAACTCCCATATCGAAACAATGGTTCCACAACCTCACACGTTTCCCCCGGAGTTCGACGAAACGCCATTACGGGCAAAGAATGCCTCATCTTCCGGCGGACCCGACCCCGTCAGGGGGCGCCGGGCGCTGCGCGGCCTTGCGAATTCGTCCGCTCTTCCTCCTGCGGGACGGCGTATCCGGGCACAGAAGGCCAGCGCAGGGTCAGTACCACGGAGTCGTCCTCCGCGGTCCAGGAGTGATCCACTCCCTGGCCCCAGACGACATAGTCGCCCTGTTCTTCCAACAGCACGCTTCGACCGGGGAACTCCATACGGAAGCGACCTGAGATCAGGACCAGGAGAGCTGCGCGCACTTCCCCCTTCACCCACTGCGCTCGCTGTTCGCCACGCGGGTGTACGCCCCATTTGACCTCCACAGCGTCGCTGTGGAGAGGAGTGCCTTCCTCCTTGAAGTGCCCGAGCAGCCACCCCCGGTCAAGTGCCGCGTCTTTGCCCGCATTACCCACGTACACGCCGTCTTCCATGCGCCGGAACGCTAGCAGTCGGCCATCGCGGCGCAGACAGGGTGCCGAGCGCCTACGCGCACGCCCGCCGGAGTTCCCGCCGCATTCCCGCTCACCGGATGGCGTCGACCAGCAGATGCGCGGCCACCGCCGCTCCGTCGCTGCGGATCCTGCCGCCCACGGCCTTGGCCCGAGCCCGTGTCTCAGGTGCCAGGGCCGTCTTGAACGCGACGCTCAGGGACTCGGCCGTCGGCGTCGGACTGTCCAGTGCCGCCCCAAGTTCCAGCTGTGCCACCTGACCGGCCCAGTAGGGGTTGTCCGCCAGTTGGAGAGGTACGACCACCTGCGGCGCACCCGCCCGGGCGGCCGTCAGCGTCGTGCCCGCACCGCCGTGGTGGACCACCGCGGCCACCCTCCCGAACAGACTCTGATGGCTGACCTCGCCGATGGCGAGGCAGTCGTCCCGGTCGTCGCCCAGGTCCAGGTCCGCCCAGCCGCGTGAGACGAGTACGCGGTGGTCCTGTGCGCGGATCGCCTCGACGGCCCTGCGGGCGATGTCCGGGGACGGGCGAATGCTGCCGAAACCCACGTAGACCGGCGGTGCGCCCGCGTCCAGGAACGTCAACAGGTCGGCCGGCAGCGGGCGTTCGTCCGGCAGCGTCCACGCACCCGTCTGGGTCACGTCGAGTCCCGGGGTCTTCCGCCAGGGTCCCAGGACCGGGTCCGCCGCAAGCCAGGGCCGGTCGGTGAAGACGTGGTCACGGACGTTGTCCACGGGTGGCAGACCGAGGGTAGCCCGGTGGCCGTTGAGCGGCTCGGCGAACTGCGCGTTCACGCTGCGGGCGTCCAGCTCCCACAGCGTCGGATTGTCGTGCGCCTCCGGCTCCGGCCAGCCCGGCCGGGGTGGCGGCGCGTGGTACGGCGACGGCAGATTGACCGCCGAGTAGCTCGTGTACACGTAGCGGACGCCCGCCGCCTCGGCCACGGACCGCGCGGCGATCTGCGCCAGGCCCGCCGCCACCAGCGCGTCACATCCGTCGAGCGCCGCGGGGAAGATCTCGAACTGTGCGTCGAGCATCTCGTCCCGGTACCGGGCCAGTTCCTCCGCCGACGGCAGCTTCGTCCCGCTCATCAGCGCCCGCACCGGCGGCCCGACCGGTATCAGTCGCACCCCGAGACCTGCCAGCCGCTGCGCGAACTCCTCGTCGGGCGGCGCGCACATGCGCACCTCCACGCCGAGTTCCCGCAGCCGTACCGCGAGTGCCACCAGCGGTTCGACATCGCCCCGCGTCCCATACGTGGACAACAGCACCCGCATTCGGCGTCCTCTTTCGTTCGGTCTTCCCGTACGTTTCGGCCCGTGCCCGCCCGGTCTCCACGAGGTCCTCGCCGACGGCGAGGGTTCGGTGTCAGCGGGTGCGGCGGCAGCAGTGTACGTCGCATGATCCTGAACGCGGCAGTGGTCCTCGAACACCGGGGCACCGTGATCCACGCGCCTCACCGTCGCCCGGGTGCACACGCAAGTCGGCTTCCCCGCAACGGACTTGGATGGGCTAATGGGCCAACTCGCCTGCCTCGGGGCCGACTCCGTTCTTCGTCGGCAGCGGCGAATACCCACGGGGCACCTTGGGGACAATGTCGTCGATCACCGTTCACCGGCGAAGTGCGCAAGGTTCCCGATCGTCGACACAAGCTGAGGGCCACTCAATGCATAGTTCGTCCGTGCCCATACCCGACGTTTCGATCATCTTGCCCTGCGCCGGATTCGCGACGCGTTTCGGGGCGCCGTACTCGAAGGAGCTGCACTGTCTGGCTCCCGGGGTCACTGTGCTGGACCGCAGCCTGGAGACCGTTGTCGAGCTGGCCAAGAGCGGACTCACCGTGCGCCTGGTCGTGGTGTTCGGAGCGCACAAGCTGGACACAGTGAGCTATCTCGCGCGGTACGCCGACACCTTTCAGATGGTCTTCGTCTACCAGGACCATTCGCTCGAGCCAGATCTCGACGGCGCGATCCGGTCCGCCCTGCCGATGACGCAGGGGCCGGTGGCCCTTGTCCTGCCCGACATCGTTGTCTCCGGCGCGGGCAGTGCCGGCAGTCTCCTTGGCGCCTTTCGGCAGACAGAGCTCACGGGTTGGAGCGTCGTGGCCGCCGAGGAGCGGGATCCCGACACCCTCCGGCAGATGGGCGCGCTGGCCGTGGTCGAGGGGGACGGCATCTTGACGGTCCGGGCGGCCACCGACAAGCCGTCGGATCCGTCGGGGTACAACGCGTTCTGGGGCATGGTGGCAGTCACCGAGAAGGAGGCACACCGGCTGCCCGACGTCGCGAGCAAAGGGGCGGAGAGCCCACTGACCGGTGCGGTCGCCCTCCTCGTGGAACGAATCGTCAACTACAACACCACCATGGCCTGACTCCCGGGACAGCGAGGAACTCGTGCGGGGGTCTGGGACCTGGCCGCCCGAAGCATCGACGCGCCGTTCGCAGTCGCGGGGGTTCCTGCCCGGCCAATGACCGGTGTCCGCCGGCTTCGGCGGCATGCGCGCCGGAGGACGTCGCCCGCGCGGGCGCAGCAGCGACCCGTGCGCAGGACCGCCGCCACCGGTTCTCCCAGTAGTCAGCAGGTCGTACCAGCCCCGATAGGCCCGCGCGAGGTGATCGCACTCCCGGCCGGACCAGCCTGACCAACTCCACCACCGCGTTCGGCGATCACCAGGGTCCTTCGCGACGGCCGCGGCGATCCGTCATGCCCTGGGGGCGTCCCCACCCACCTGGACGAGTCGCTCGTCCGGGATGACCGCCACGCCCAGGATCTCGATCATCGCCTCCGGCTGCCACAGCGCGGTCGTGCCGATGCCGGCCATCGCCGGGTAGACCGGGCCCGCGAGCTCGCGCCAGACCTTGCCGATCTCCTTGCCGTGGGCCTGGTAGTCGGGGATATCGGTGAGGTAGATCGTCAGGCTCACCAGATCCTCGGGGATGCCGCCGGCCGCCCGCAGCGTGGTGAGCACGTTGCCGAACGCCTGCCGGAACTGCTCGACGATGCCGCCGGGGACGATCCGCATGTCCGCGTCCAGGGCCGTCTGCCCGCCCAAGTAGAGGGTGTTGCCGCTGAGGGTGCCGTGCGAGTAGCCGCTCGGGGCGGGGAGCGAGGGCGGGTTCACCGGGATGGGAGTCATGGCTGGGTGCTCCTCGGGGTGGGTCGGGCGGACCGGAGGGATCTGGCGGGCGGATCAGCGGTCAGCGGCTCAGGCGGACCGGGTGGATCAAGTGGACCGGACTGGCTGACGCGGCCAGCGTAACTCATCTATTGACTGTTTTCGACGGTCGTGAAAATCTCGCTATAACGCAGCCCGGCCACCCGCCGCAGCTCAGCCACTCGCGCAGTCCAGCCACCGCCGCAGCCCGCCCGCCCACTCCGGTTGGCACAGTCCGCCCCCACCCCGAGGGAGACCACCCATGAAGCTCGCCACCGTGGCCCACGGAGGCCGCACCACGGCCGCCGTCCTCGACGGTGACCGCTGGCGGGCGCTGCCGGCCGACGACCTCTCCGCGCTGCTCACGACCACGGCGGCCGACCGCATCCCGGACCTCGCCGGGGCCGAACTGCCGGGCGCCACCCCCGTGTTGCCGCTGCCCTCGCCGCGCAAGGTCGTCTGCTGCGGACTCAACTACGCCGACCACATAACCGAGATGGGCCGCGAACTGCCGGCCCACCCGACCCTCTTCGCCAAGTTCGCCGACACCCTGACCGGCCCCGAGGACGACCTGGTCCTCCCGCCCAGCGTCGACGTGGACTGGGAGGCGGAGCTGGCGGTCGTGGTCGGCACCGAGATCCGGGACGCGGACCGGCACACGGCCGAACGGGCCATCGCCGGCTACACGGTCGCCAACGACATCAGCGTGCGCGACTGGCAGAAGCGCACCCTGCAGTGGTTCCAGGGCAAGGCCTGGGACCGCACCACCCCGCTCGGCCCGGTGGTCGTCACGCCCGACGAGCTCGACCCGGTCGCGGGCGTCGAGGTGATCTGCCGGATCGACGGCGTCGAGCGACAGCGCGGAAACACGCGCACGCTGGTCTTCGACGCCGCCGACCTGCTCGCCTACGTATCCACCTTCACCGTCCTGCGCCCCGGCGACCTCGTCCTCACCGGCACCCCCGGCGGCGTGGGCTCGGGCATGACCCCGCCGGTCTTCCTCGCCGACGGCGATCTCGTCGAGACGGAGATCCCCGGCATCGGCACCCTGCGCAACCGCTTCCGTCTCACCGACCCCAGGAGCTGATCATGGAACCCGATTTCTCCAAGTACGTCCTAGAGGGCGACAACTCGTCGTACGCGAGCGAGTCAGGCCTGGTCGTCCCGGTGGTGACGCGCGGTGGTCTGGAGGTCGGCGCCACGGGTCAGTCGGCGGGCGCGACCCGGATCTCGGGCGTCTCCGCGCAGCACACGCCGGCGACCAAACTGTGGTTCGGGAAGGTGAGCAACGAGTCGGGCTACCGCTCGGTGCCGCACCACCACGGCGAGGCCGAGACCGGGGGCTATGTCCTCTCGGGCCGGGCCCGGATCTATTTCGGTGAGCGTTTCGAGGACTACCTCGACCTCGCGGAGGGCGACTGGGTCTTCGTCCCGCCGTTCATGCCGCACGTCGAGTGCAACCTCGACCGCAACAACCCGCTGACCTGGATGACGACCCGTACGCCGGAGAACATCGTGGTCAACCTCGCCGAGGTGGCCGACGCCGACCTGCGCGACTGGCTGGACCGGCCGTGACCGACTCCCGCGCCACCGGCGCCGACCTCCGCTCCGTCCCGACCTCGGCGGCCTTCACCGCCGCGATCGCCCTCACGCCTGCCGAGCCCGAGCACTTCGACCTCGCCTTCACCGCGACCACCCAGCCCTGCCCGTGGCCGAAGGCCTACGGCGGTGACATGGTCGCGCAGGCCACGGCCGCCGCGATGCGCTCGGTCGAGGGCAAGACGCTGCACTCGATGCACTCCTACTTCCTGCGGCCGGTCGACATCGGCGCCGAAGTCCGTTACGAGGTCGAGCTGTTGCGCGACGGCCGCGGCTACGCGACCCGGCAGGTCCGCGGCTTCCAGAACGGCAAGCCCGTCTACACCTGCCTCGCCAACTTCGCGGCGGGCGAGGCCGGTGGCACTTTTGCCGCCGAGCCCCCGGCCGGCGTACCCGATCCCACCGAACTGCCCAGCTCCGCCTCGTACTTGCGCGACACCGCCGCACCCCGGGGCACGATGACCGACGCCTCCGAGGAGTACTGGAGCGGCGGGCGCAGCTTCGACATGCGGCACGTGCCGGGGCCCGTCTACCTCACGGTCGAGGGCGAGCGGGTCCCCCAACAGGCGGTGTGGGTAAGGCCGTTCGACGCGCTGCGGCCCGTCGAGGGCCTCACCGACGAGCAGCGCGACCTCGCCGCGCTCGCCTACGTCTGCGACTACACGATCCTCGAACCCGTCCTGCGGATGCTCGATCTGCCGTGGGCACTCCCGGGACTCGTCACCGCGAGCCTCGACCACGCGATGTGGTTCCACCGGCCCGCCCCGGTGGACGGCTGGCTCCTCTACGCCCAGGAGGCCGTCGCCGCCGACGCCGGTCGCGGTCTCGCCGTAGGGCGCTTCTTCACTCCCACCGGGACGCACCTGGCCACGGTCGTCCAGGAAGGCCTGATCCGCAGCTCTTGACTCCCACGCAGCTCCTGATCCCTGCACGGCCCGCCCCCGGCCTGCGGAAAGGAACCTCCCGATGGACCAGCTGGACCAGATGGGTCTCTCGCCCTCCGCCTATCCGGACACGTTCGCCCGCGACCACCTTCCGCCGCGGGCCCAGTGGCCGGTCCTGGAGTTCACCACCGACGAGCTCCGCTACCCCGAACGCCTCAACGCCGGCGCCGAGTTGATCGACGTCCCCACCGCCGCGTTCGGTCCCGACCGCCCGGCCCTGCGCACGCCTGAGGGCGAGATGTGGACCTACGGCGAACTCCTCCGCCGTGCCAACCAGATCGCCCAGGTTCTCACCGAGGACCTCGCCCTGGTCCCCGGCAACCGGGTGCTGCTCCGCTCCCCCAACAACCCTTGGGTCGTGGCGTGTTGGCTCGGCGTCCTCAAGGCCGGGGGCATCGTCGTCACCACCATGGCGGCGCTGCGGGCCCGTGAACTCACCCCTGTCGTGGAGAAGACCCGCCCGGCCGTCGCCCTGGTCGACCACCGGTTCACGGCGGACGTGGAGGCCGTACGCGACGACGTCCTGCCGGACCTCAGGATCGTGGCGTACGGCGGTGACGCGGCCGACGACCTGACGCGCCAAGTGGAGTCGAAATCAGGGGAGTTCACCGCCGTCGACACCGCCGCCGACGACGTGGCCCTCTTCGGACCGACCTCGGGGAGCACCGGCGTACCGAAGATCACCACGCACTTCCACCGCGACATCCTGTCCATCGACAACACCTTCGGCCGGCACACGCTCCGTCTGCGGCCGGACGATCTGGTGTCGTGCACGGCCCCGCTCGCGTTCACGTTCGGCCTCGGCATCCTCGTCGTCTGCGCCCTGCGGGCCGGTGCGTGCGCGCTGCTCACGGAGGCCGTCGCGCCGGAGCCGCTCGCGGAGCTGGTCGCCGAGGCGGGGGTCACCGTGCTGGCGACCGCGCCGACGGCGTACCGGCAGATCCTCAAGGCCGGGAAGGCGGACCGGCTGCACGGTCTGCGCGGTGCGGTGAGCGCCGGAGAGCACATACCGGAGGAGGTGTGGGAGCAGCTCCGCGCGGAGACCGGCATCAAGGTCATCGACGGCATCGGCGCCACGGAGATGATCCACATCTTCATCTCCGCCGCCGGTGACGACATCCGGCCCGGCTCGACGGGACGCCCGGTCCCCGGTTACCGGGCCACCATTCTCGATCTCGACGGCGAGGAGGTCGGCCCCGGTGTGGAGGGTCGGCTCGCCGTGATCGGCCCGGTCGGCTGCCGTTACCTCGACGACAGGCGCCAGGAGAACTACGTCGTGGGCGGCTGGAACGTCACCGGGGACACCTTCGTGCGCGACGAGGACGGCTACTTCTACTACCGCACCCGCACGGACAACATGATCGTGTCCTCCGGCTACAACATCGGCGGTCCCGAGGTCGAGTCCGCGATCAACACCCACCCGGACGTCGTCGAGTCCGCGGTGGTCGCCAAGCCCGACCCCGAACGCGGCTCCGTCGTCTGCGCGTTCGTCGTCCTGGTCGAGGGAGTCGTCGGTGACGACGCCAAGGCCAAGGACATCCAGGACCACGTGAAGGCGCAGCTCGCGCCGTACAAGTACCCACGGGCGGTGCGCTTCTGTGAGGCGCTGCCCCGCAACACCAGCGGAAAGCTTCAGCACTTCCTGCTGCGTCGGCTCGTCGAGAGCGAGAAGGAGAACCAGGCATGAGGATCGCGATCGTGGGCGGCGGGCCTGGTGGGCTGTACCTCGCCGCGCTGATGAAGCAGCTCGATTCCGCGCACGAGATCACCGTGTGGGAGCGCAACGCCCCCGACGACACCTTCGGCTTCGGCGTGGTCTTCTCCGACGAGACCCTGGGCGGGATCGAGAACGCGGACACCGTCGTGCACGACGCGATGGAGAGCCGGTTCGCCCGCTGGACGGACATCGACATCGAGTTCGACGGGCACCCCTTCACCGTCGGCGGCCAGGGTTTCGCGGCGATGGCCCGCAAGGACCTGCTGCACATCCTCCAGGAGCGGGCCGCCGAACTCGGTGTCGCCGTGCACTACCGCACCCTCGCCCCGGACGTGGACGAACTCCGCGCGTCCTACGACCTCGTGGTCGCCGCGGACGGCATCAACTCGGCGGTGCGCACCAAGTACGCCGACGCGTTCGTGCCCTCCCTGGACCAGCGGACGAACAAGTACATGTGGCTGGGCACCGACCGGGTCTTCGAGGCGTTCCAATTCCTCGTCAAGCAGACCGAGTTCGGGACCATGCAGATCCATGGCTACCCCTTCTCCGACTCGGGTTCGACGTTCATCGTGGAGATGGCCGAGGACGTGTGGCGCGCGGCGGGCCTCGACGCGACGGAGGGCACGCAGTTCGCGCCCGGTGTCAGCGACGAGCGGTCGGTGGCCCGGATCCGCGAGATCTTCGCCGGGGAACTCGCCGGGCACAACCTCCTTACGAACAACTCCCGTTGGCTGAACTTCACGACGGTCCGCAACGAACGCTGGCACCACCACAACGTGGTCCTGCTCGGCGACGCGGCCCACACCGCGCACTTCTCCATCGGCTCCGGCACCAAGCTGGCCATGGAGGACGCCCTCGCGCTGGCCGCGTGTCTGCACGAACACATCGGCGTGGACGAGGCGTTGACGGCGTACGAGACCGAGCGCCGCCCGGTGGTGGAGTCCACGCAGCGCGCCGCCCAGGCCTCGCTGGAGTGGTTCGAGAACATCGGCCGCTACGCCGACCAGGACCCGGCGCAGTTCTGCTTCAACCTCCTCACGCGCTCGCGCCGGATCACCTTCGACAACCTCAAGGACCGCGACCCGGGCTTCGCCGACCTGATCGAGCGCGGCTTCGCCGAAGCCCAGAACCAGAACCGGCGCCAGAGCCAGAGCCGAAGCCATGGCCGGCCCGAGGCCGAACCCGCCCCGTCCGTCCCGGCGATGTTCCAGCCGTTCAGCATCGGCGGCCTGGAACTGAAGAACCGGATCATCGTCTCCCCGATGGACATGTACTCCGCCGTCGACGGAGTCCCGGACGACTTCCACGTCGTCCACCTCGGTTCCAAGGCGCTCGGCGGAGCCGGCCTGGTCATGACCGAGATGGTGTGCGTCTCCCCCGAGGCCCGCATCACCCCGGGCTGCACGGGCCTGTGGAACGACACGCAGCGCGACGCGTGGACCCGGGTCACCGATTTCGTGCACGGGCGCAGCACCGCCAAGATCGGTCTCCAGCTGGGCCATTCGGGCCGCAAGGGCTCAACCCGCCTGATGTGGGAGGGCATTGACGAGCCCCTCACCGAGGGCAACTGGGAGGTCATGGGTCCGTCCCCGCTGCCGTACGGCACGGGCTGCCATCAGCCGCGCGAGATGACCCGGGCCGACATGGACGCGGTGGTCGCCGACTTCGTGGCCGCCGCCCGGCGCGGCGCCGACGCGGGCTTCGACCTGCTCGAAGTGCACGCCGCCCACGGCTACTTGCTCTCCTCGTTCCTCTCCCCCATCGCCAACCACCGCACCGACGAGTACGGCGGCGACCTGGTGAACCGGCTGCGTTTCCCGCTGGAGGTCTTCGACGCCGTACGGTCCGCGTTCCCCGCCGACCGGCCGGTGACGGTCCGGATCTCGGCCACCGACTGGGTCCCGGACGGGAACACCGAGCACGACGCGGTGGAGATCGCGCGGGCGTTCGTCACGCACGGCGCGGCAGCTGTCGACGTGTCGTCCGGCCAGGTCACCCAGGACGAGAAGCCGGCGTACGGCCGCTCGTACCAGACCCCGTTCGCCGACCGCATCCGGCACGAGGTGGCCGCTCCGGCGGGCGCGGCCGTGATCGCCGTAGGAGCGATCTCGTCGTACGACGACGTCAACTCGATCCTGCTCGCCGGGCGGGCCGATCTGTGCGCGCTGGGTCGTACGCACCTGTACAACCCGCAGTGGACGCTGCAGGCGGCGGCCGAGCAGGAGTACCGGGGGGCGGGGGCCGACTGGCCGGCGCAGTTCGCGGCCGGGCGGCGCAAGCCGCCGACCTCGCGGACCGACGCGGTCCGGCCGCGGCTCGCGCTGCTGCGGGAGACCCCGAAGGACGCCGTCCATCTGCGGTGGACCCCGGGCCGGGCGGCGGAATGAGCGGGCCCTGCGCCGTCCATCGGACCCGTGTCGAGTGGATCGACACCGGCGCGGCCGGGATCTACCACAACACCACCGTCGTCCGGTTCGCCGAGGCGGCGGAGGCCGAGCTGATGCGCGCTTACGACATCCCGGGCTACTTCCCGGTGGCGCCGAGGGTGCGGTACGAGGTGGAGTTCGAGGCGTCGGTCAGGTTCGGCGAGGAGGTCGAGACCCGAGTCGAGCTGATCCGCCTCGGCCGCTCCTCGATGACCTTCGGCTTCGAGGTGTGGCGGACCGCCGCGGACGGCGGGCCGAACTGTCGTGCCGCCCGGGGCAGTTACGTCACCGTGCACGTCCCCGACAAGGAGAAGGGCGGCAGCGCGCCCTGGCCCGCCGCCTGGCGTGCGGCGCTGGGCGGCCGGGCGGGATCGGATGCCGGGCATGCGCACTGAAATACTACGATCGTGACGGCAAGCGAGCTCGAAGACGACAGCCCGGGCCAGCCCGCCCCGCCGCGATCCCTGATCGTGACGGTGTACGGCCTCTACGCGCGCGAGGTCGGCGGCTGGATCAGCGTGAGCACCCTGATCCGGCTGCTCGCCGAGCTGGACGTCGACGCGCAGGCGGTCCGCTCGTCGATCTCCCGGCTCAAACGGCGCGAGATCCTGGTGTCCGAGCGCCGGGACGGCCGCGCGGGGTACGCGCTCTCGCCGTACGCCCGTTCCGTCCTGGAGACCGGTGACCGGCGCATCTTCGAACGGCACGCTGTCACCGACGACGGCTGGGTCATCGCCGTCTTCTCTGTACCGGAGAGCGAGCGCCAGCACCGGCACCAACTCCGGTCCCGGCTGGCCTGGTTGGGCTTCGGCACGGTCTCGTCCGGGGTCTGGATCGCCCCGGCCCACGCCCTCGACGACACCCGCGACCATCTGCTTCAGCACGGCCTTGAGCAGTACGTCGATCTCTTCCGCGCCGACTATGTGGCCTTCGGTGACCCGGCCCAACTGGTGGGCCGCTGGTGGGACTTGGCCGCGCTCCAGAAGCTGTACGACGACTTCGTCGCCGAGTTCACGCCGATGGCCGCGCGATGGACCGGGACCGGCGCCGGGGGGTCGGAGCAGGAGGCGTTCGTCGACTACGTCCATGTCCTGACCGCCTGGCGCCGGTTGCCCTATCTCGACCCGGGCCTGCCCGCCGCCCTCCTCCCGGCCACCTGGTCCGGCACGACGGCGGCGGACCTCTTCTCCGCGCTCCGCGCCAGGCTGGCGGACCCGGCGCACGAGTTCGCCCGGAGTCTGCTGGACGACCCCGCGTGAGCGGGCGGGGTCACTTCCCGAACGCCTGGCGGAACTTGGCGATGGTCTCGGGCGAGGCCCCGTTCGCGCCGCACGGCGGGACGACGCCGTCCTTGGCGCCCACGATGTAGTGCTCGCCCTCGGAGAACGTCAGCGTCTCCGGCACCTTGGTGTCGGAGACGAGCACGACCGTCTTCGCGCCGCCGCCCTTGAACCACTCGTCGGCATGGAACGTGACCGTCGCGTCCTTGACGGACGTGACCGTGCCTGCGAAGAGGATCGGGTACGAGCCCAGTGTCTCGGGGCTCGGCTCCACGCACTTGGCGGAGCCGCCCTGCGCGGTGAGCCGTAGCGCGCCGGTCGGGGCCGAGGTGCTGGTGGCGGCCGAACGGCCGTTGCCGTCACCGCTGTTGGCCATGATTCCTCCCGCGACGCCGCCGCCGAGTACGAGCAGTGCGCCGGCCGCCGCGAGTCCGACGAGATGACGGCGTCCCCATCCCGCGGTGGTCGCGGCGACGGCTGCGGTCGCCGACTGAAGTGCGGTGTCGGTGTTCAAGGTGGCCTCCACAAGGCGGTCGATGTCGGGTGGCGGAGCAAGGCGGGTCCGTGCCGGGTCCGCGGACTTCAGCCGGGCCAGCAACTCGTCGTCATTCACTGACTGCTCCTTCCTTCGTCCCTTTTGTGTCCGGGCCGTCCGGCATCCTTTCGCTCCAGCTGTGCGGCGAGTCGTGCCTTCGCCCGGTGGAGCCGGATACTCACCGCGTTCGCGGTCAGCCCGGTCGCCTCCGCGATCTGCCGGGGCGCCAGCCCCTCCCACGCCCACAGCCGCACCACCTCGCGGTCCAGTGCCCCGAGGGCGTCGAGCGCGGCATGCAGCTCGCTGTGATCGGCGTCGGCCGCCGGCGCGTCCTCCTGGGTCCGGATCAGCCGCTCCACCAGCCGGAGCCTGCGCCCGTCGGCCCGGCGCGCGTTCGCGAGACACCCGCGCGCCACGCCGTAGCACCACGGCAGTACGTCAGCGGGGTCCGGCAACGGGTCCGTGCCGAGCCCTGGCACATCGTCGATCCGGCGCCACAGCACGAGCATCGTCTCCGACAGGACGTCCTCGACCAGGTCGGCGCTCGTGCGGCGCAGCAGATACCGGTGCAGCGGTTCCACCACCAGGTGCGCCAGTCCTTCGAAGCGCGCCCGCCGCATCCGGCGCGCCTCCTGTTCCGTCATGGATTCCACACCCCGTACTGTCCGGCAGCGGCCGGTTCCTTTCAGCGTCCGGCGCGGGCACGGCGGTTGGTCGCACACACGATCCACGCCGAGATCTTGTTTCAAGCTACATCTAAGTACATAATGGCGTTATGCATAAGCGGGTTATGGAACCGGCGCTCCCCGAGACCTCGCCGGAGGAGCTGATCATCGCCGTCGAGCGGATGGTCCGTTACGTCCGCCAGAGCGCCGTCACCGGAGGGCTGAGCATGGCCGCCTCCGCCGTGCTCGGGCGGCTCGGCCGTGAGGGCCCGTGCCGCCTGACCGACCTGGCCAGGGCCGAGGGCGCCTCCCAGCCGAACATGACGCAGCTCGTCACCCGGCTGGAGCGCGCTGACCTGGTGCGGCGCACCGCGGACAGCAGCGACGGCCGGGGCGTCCTCGTGGAGGCGACCGAAGCGGGCCTGGAGGTCTCCCGGCAGCGGCGCGCCGAACGCGCCCACGCCCTCGACCTGCTCATCGAGGAACTGAGCGAGCCGGAACAACAGGCGGTGCGCATCGCCCTCCCGGCCCTCGCCCGTGCGATCCAGGACCACCACGACCGGGCCTGACGTCGCCGCATCCCCCTTCAACTCCTTGGAGGACCAGCACACATGAGCGTACGAAACGGATCTGCGGCCGGCCCGTTCCGGCAGCCCAAGGCTGTCTGGGCCGTCGCGTTCGCCTGCGTCATCTCGTTCATGGGCATCGGGCTCGTCGACCCGATCCTGCCCGCCCTGGCCAAGAGCCTGCGCGCCACACCGAGCCAGGTCTCCCTGCTGTTCAGCAGCTATCTGATCGTGACGGCGGTCGCGATGCTGTTCGTCGGCTGGTTCTCCAGCCGCTTCGGCGCCAAGCGCACCCTCGTCACCGGTCTCGCGGTCATCGTGGTCTTCGCCGCCCTGGCCGGCACCTCCGGTTCCATCAACGGCATCGTCGGCTTCCGCGCCGGCTGGGGTCTCGGCAACGCCCTGTTCATCGCCACCTCCCTGGCCGTCATCGTCGCCTCGGCCAGCGGCGGGTTCGGCGGCGCGATCATCCTGTACGAGACGGCCCTCGGCCTCGGGATCGCCGTAGGGCCGCTGCTCGGCGGTGAGTTGGGCGGCATCAGCTGGCGCGGCCCGTTCTTCGGCGTCGCGGTCCTCATGGCCGTGGCGCTGATCGCCACGGTCCTGTTCGTGCCGGACCTGCCCAAGCCCGCGCGGGTCACGTCACCCCTCGCCCCGCTGAAGGCGCTGCGCCACCGCGGTCTGCTGACGATGGGCGTCATGGCGCTGCTCTACAACTGGGGCTTCTTCACGATGCTCGGCTACGCCCCCTACCCGATGGAGCTGGACGCCCACCGGCTCGGTCTCGTGTTCACCGGGTGGGGACTGCTCGTGGCCGCGTTCAGCGTGTTCTTCGCGCCGCGTCTGCAGGCCCGGTTCGGCACGGCGCCCGTCCTCTACGTCAATCTGGTCGGCCTCGCCATCGTGATGGCGGTGATAGCGGCGGGCGTCGCCACGCCGACCGTGGTCATCGTGGCGGTCATCGTCAGCGGCGCGTTCATCGGCATCAACAACACCCTGACCACGCAGGCCGTCATGCTGGTCTCGCCGGTGGAGCGCCCGGTCGCCTCCTCCGCGTACGGCTTCCTGCGCTTCATCGGCGGCGGACTGGCCCCGTACGTGGCGGGCAAGCTCGCCGACGCCACCGACCTGAGCGTCCCCTTCTACCTGGGCGCGGCCACCTTCCTGCTCGCCGTCCCGGTGCTGGCCAGCGGTCACGGGCTGCTCCGGCAGGCCGAAGAGCGCGGCGGCGAGGGCGAGTCCGTCGGCCCGACACTCATCCCCGTGGGCCGCGCCGCCGAGGGCACCACGCCTGCGGTCATCGTCGCCGTAGCGGCGCACGAGCGGGCCGCCGCGATCGTCGACGCCGCGGCCCGGCTCGCCCGCGACACGCGCAGCCCGCTGGAGGTCGTGCACGTCCAACTGACCGCCGTGGTCGAGGAACAGGCCTCCGACACGGAGACCCACGACGAGGCCCGCGCAGCCGTCACCGCCCACCTCGACCGCCTCGCCGGACAGGGTGTCATCGCGACCGGCCAGATCCTCACCACCGTCGGCGACCACACCGCCGCAGGCCGCGTCCTGGCCCGGCACGCCACCGACACCGGCGCCCGCGCCATCGCCGTGGGCCGCTCACCGCACGGCCCACTCACCCAGTTCGCGGAAGGCAGCTTCACCACCGCCCTCACCCACGCGGCCACCTGCACGGTCGTCCTCGTCGCCCCCGACACCGCACCCCGCCCCCTGACCTCGGCGACCCTGCCGGCCCTGCGCGACGGCGCGGCCTGACCGGCACCGCACCCGGGCGACGACACGCGGCGGGCCCGACGACCCTCGGGCCCGCCGCACACGTATGCCGTCCGAAGAGCCCCCCGAGTCTGAGCGCAGCATGAGAATTTGTGTGAGCCCCGCAGACCTGGGCAGACGCGGCGAATATGAGCACCCTCCAGCGGAGCACGGCGGACGAAGTCACGGAGCAGAGCCCTGATGTACGGGCGGCGCCGCCGTTCGTGCCCGTGTCGGGAGCACGGGGCAGAGGTGGCGGGCGGGGCTTCTCGTCGGTGCTGCGCGGTGGCGGTCGGGTGACGGGACTCGACGGACTGCGGACGGTCGCCGTGGTGCTGGTGATCGTCTATCACGTGCGGCCGGAGCTGATCCCGGGCGGCTCGATCGGCGTGGACGTGTTCTTCACGATCAGCGGTTTCGTCATCACGCGGGTCCTGGTCGGCGAGTACGCCCGTACCGGTGGCATCGGACTGTGGTCGTTCTACAAGCGCCGGTGGCAGCGGCTGATGCCGGCCCTGCTGGTGATGTGCGCGGTGACCGCCCTGCTGTCCGTGTCGTTCGCGCTGCCGCTGTTCCGCGGGGCCTGGGTCGCGGCGGCGCTGGCCGCGGGGTCGGTGGTCAATCTCGTACGGGCCGGGAACTCCGGGACGTACTCGGATCTCACCGCGCCGCTCAGCCACACCTGGTCCCTGGGCGTGGAGGAGCAGTTCTACCTCGCCTGGCCGCTCCTGCTGCTCGTCCTGCTGCGGCACGCCACCGCCCGCGCCGTGCTGGCCTGGGTCGGGGTGCTGTGCGTCCTGCCGGTGCTCTGGCGGACGATGCTCTGGGATCCGACGGCCGCGCACCGGATCTACAACGGCCCCGACACCCGCGCCGACCAGCTCCTCGTGGGCGCCCTGCTGGCCCTCGTCCTGGCCCGGCTCCGCGCCGACGACCCCCGCCTCGCGACGCTGCGCCGCTGGGCGGGACGCCTCTGCTGGCCCGCGCTCGCGCTGCTGGGGCTGATCGCCTGGCAGATCCCGATCACCGAGGTGAGCGCGTGGAACCCCGTCTGGTACACGGTCGGTTTCCTCGTCGCCGCCCTGCTGACGGCCTGCGTCGTCGCCGCCCTGGAACTGTGCCCCCGGTCCTGGCCGACCCGCGTGCTGTCGCTCTCCGTGCCGGTCTGGATCGGACGCAACCTCAGCTACGGGATGTACCTGTGGCACTACCCCGTCATCCGTCTGCTGCACGACCTCGGTGTGGTCGGCGACGCCCTGCTCCCCGCAGGTCTCGCGGCCACGTTCGTAGCGGCCCTCGCCTCGTACGCCCTCGTCGAACGGCCTCTGCTACGGCGCGGCCGGCCCTCCCGCGCCGTGAAGGCGGACCTCGCCGCGGCGGCCGTCCGTCCTACGCCGGGTCCGCCGCCGCAGTGCTCGGTGCCTCCGTCCCCGTATTGCCGAATCTGATCCCCTTGGCCTCCTTGCCGACCGCACTCAGCACAATCACCAGCGCCAGTGCGGGAGTCACGGTCCACGCCATCGCCACCGGATAGCCGTGGTGCTCGGCGATGGCTTCCTGGATCGGGAGGTTGAGGGCGGCGATCAGGTTGCCGAGCTGGTAGGTGACGCCGGGATAGAAGCCGCGGATCGTGTCGGGGCTCATCTCGGTCAGGTGCGCGGGGATGACACCCCACGCGCCCTGCACGCACAGCTGCATCAGGAAGGACGAGAGCATCAGCCAGCCCACGGCGGTGGACAGCACGAAGAACGGAACGACGACCAGGCCCGCCGCCGCCGCGATCATGATCGTCCGGCGGCGTCCCAGCCGTTCGGAGTACGCCCCGAGGACCATGCCGCCGATGATGGCGCCGATGTTGTAGACCACGGCGATCGCGATCGCGGTGTCCGGGGACAGGCCGAGGCCCTTCTTCACGAAGGTCGGGTAGATGTCCTGGGTGCCGTGCGACATCCAGTTGAAGGCGGTCATCAGCGCCACCAGGTACACGAACCGCCGCAGGACGGCCGGGTTCTTGAACACCTGGTAGGCCGGGGTGCGGTTGAGTTTGACGCTCTTCTCCCACACCTCGCTCTCCTCCACCCGGGAGCGCACCCACAGCGAGACCAGGGCGGGCACCAGGCTGAAGGCGAACAACCCCCGCCAGCCGAAGGCCGGTTCGATGACGAAGAACGCCACGGCGGCCAGCAGATAGCCCAGCGAGTAACCGCTCTGCAGCAGGCCCGACCAGAAGCCGCGCCGGTCGGCCGGGATCTTCTCCATGGCGAGCGCCGCGCCGAGACCCCACTCGCCGCCCATGCCGATGCCGTACAGCAGGCGCAGGACCAGCAGCACGGTGTAGTTCGGGGCGAAGGCGCAGGCGAAGCCGATGACCGAGTAGAAGGCCACGTCGACCATGAGCGGGGTGCGGCGGCCCTTGCGGTCGGCCCACAGGCCGAAGAGGAGGGCGCCGACCGGCCGCATCACCAGGGTGGCGGTGGTGAGGAACGCCATGTCGGTGAGGGAGACGTGGAAGTCGTCGGCGATCTCGCTGTAGACGAGGACGACGAGGAAGTAGTCGAAGGCGTCCATCGCCCAGCCCAAGTAGGCGGCGACGAAGGCGTTGCGCTGATCCCTGGTGAGTCCCGCTGCCTGCTCCCGGACGGTGTTCAGCATCCCGGCCCTCCCTCGGTCCGCAGGTCACGCTAGGTGCGCACGGTGGGGCGGGCAACGCAAGGACAGGCAAAACACCCGCCACAATCAGCCAAAGGAACACCCTGTTCACAGGCCCCACGCCAAGTCCTCACAGGCGGGGGCGTGCTGGCAGGGTTAGACCTGATGCGCCCGCCAAAGGCGAGCGCATCAAGGCATCAGGCGGACAAGGTCAGTTGCCGCGCCGCTCGGCCACGAAGCTGTGGTCGCCCGCGCCGAGTCCCGACACGGTGACCGCTCCGTCCACCACGCTCACGTCACGGCTCGACGCCCGCCGCCCGTCCCACAGCGTCCGCCGGCCGGCACTCACACGCAGACCGCGCGCGTCACCGGGAAGCACGACCGAGCCCTCGGTGTTCCGGGGCACCTTGACGGTGAGCCGGAAGACACGGGCACTGTTCTCCCACTCGACGCCCAAGGGGCCGTGCGGGGTGGGGAGTTGGCCGGTAGCCCAGTCGACGCCGGCGGGCTGCGGGCGTACCTCCCAGGTGGCGAATCCGGGTGAGGTCGGGCGGGCGCCCAGCAGGTTGTTGGTCAGGGCCGGCAGCACACCGGTGGACCAGCCGTGGGCCATGCTCGTGTAGGCGTCCTCGTACAGGGACCCGTTGGGGCCGATGCCCTCCCAGTGGGTGATGCCGGGGTCGTTCTTGTCCATCCAGCCGTACATGCGGCGGATCTGGTCGAGCGCCGACTCGCCCTGGCCGCTCAGGAAGCGGGCCTCGATCTCCGGGTAGGAGGTGAAGGCGTAGACCCGCTGGGAGGCCTGGTCGAAGAGGGTGTCGTTGTCCATGAAGGCGTTGCCGTACGGCCGTTTCGTCGTCGCGTCGAGATGCGCGAGCGCGGAGGCGGCGCGGGCCGTGTCGGCGATGCCGGTGACGACGGCGAGGGAGTTGCCGTCCTGCGCGTGCCGTACCGCGCCCGTCCCCGAGTCGAGGTAGGCGCCCGCATCCGCGTCCCACAGAAGGGAGTTGACGGCCTGCGCGACCTTGTCGGCCCGGGTGCTCCAGCGTGCGGCGTCGGCCCTCTGTCCGAGCAGGCGGGCCAACTGGGCGGCGTTCTGCAGGGCTTGTACGTAGAGCGCGTTGTAGTAGGTGACGCGGCCGGTGCGGCCCAGGAAGGCGTAGTCGCCGTAGTTGTCGGTGCCGTTGAGGCCCTTGCTCAGCAGACCGGCGTCGTCCGTGACGCTCGGGTACCAGGTGTCCAGCACCTTCAGCAGGTTGGGGTAGTAGCGGGTCGCGTACTGCCGGTCCCCGGTGTAGAGGACGTAGTCCCAGCTGCACGTGACCCAGTACAGCGGATAGTCGAAGAGCGGCAGGGTGTAGTTGCCGATGGAGGCCGGCGGGATCCAGCCGTCGGCGCGCTGGTGGTCGGCGAGGTCGGCCAGGACGTTGCGGGACGCGGCCGCCGCGTCGTCGTGGGTGAGGTAGAGGGTGCGCGCGGAGACGGCGAGGTCGCCGACGTACGGGTCGCGGTCGCGCTTGGCGCCGTCCTGGAGGACCAACTTCCCTTCCAGCGTGGCGCTCCACGCGTTGCGGGGGTCGACGTCGTCCTGGCGGAAGGTGTCGGTGACGAGTTCGTTGGTGTACGCGGCGCCGTACCAGTAACGATTCAACTCGTCGTCGGAGCAAAAGAACCAGCCGCGGTAGGTGCTCGGTGTGCCGACGTACGCGGTGAACTGGAGTGCCACGGAGTCGATTTCGACCGTGCCCCAGGGCTGGGCGGCGGGGCTGTCCGCGGCGAGCGCGTCGAGGCTGATCTTGAGGTAGCGGAATCCGTGCAGGCCGTCCGCGAAGACCTTGTCGCCGGCCTGGAAGCCTTTGTGGTCGGTCCAGTTGGCGCCCTTGGCGGGCACGGCGAACTGGTCCGTGCCCTGTCCCGCGCCGCCCGCCTGGTCGGAGCGGGTGAAGTCCGAGCGGTCGGTGAGGAATTGGCGGGTCTCCGAGAACGCGACGCGTACACCTGGGGAGTTGGTGGAGGCCGAGGTGAACTTGATCTGCGGGTAGCCGACGACGACCTTGCCGAAGTCCACGGTGACGCTCGGCACGGGTATCGGCTCGACCGGCGCGGGCCAGACCTCGTTGATCCGGGTGAAGTTGCCGCGCGAGGTGTCCTGCGCGTGCGTCACCGTGATGCGGACGCGGTCGGTGCTGACCTTCGCCGTGAACGGGACGGCCTTTTGCACCGCGTCGTTGCCGGTGACCGTGGCGGCGGTGTGCCAGTCCCCGTCGGTCCACACGTCGACGGTGTAGTCGGTCGGGACGCCGTCGCTGTTGGAGATCACCGTGATGCCCTGCAGGTCCGTGACCTGCGGTGCCGTGATGGTGAGGACGTCGGGGAAGACGCCGAGCGTGTCGTCGTTCCAGAAGGTGTCCGGGTTGCCGTCGATCGCGTTGGAGGCGTCGTAGGTGCGCGGCTGCCCGTCGTTGCCGTTGTTGCCCGCGTGCGCCGACGAGGCCTCGGCCGTGGTGCCGGCGGGCCAGGCCGGAGCCGCAGCGGGCTGCGGGCGCCGCAGGACGGATCTCGCCCCGCCCGGCTTCAGCAGCCCGTCCGCGTTCTTCACGTCCCCGGTCGTCGTGACGATCCGCACCGGGCGGACCGTGCGCGAGGACGGCCCCTGCACGTACCGGTGCCAACCCCCGGAGCGGCGCGGCGCGTTGCCGGTGGCGGAAGCGGAGTCTCCTGCCGCGGGGAGCGCCGCCGCCGAGGGGAGTCCGGTGGAGAGGGACACCGCCGTGAGTCCCGCGGTGCCCGCGGCGGCCAGGGCCACGCGACGGGAGATGCCCTTGTCCGGTGTGTTGTTCGACGCCATGCTGTCCCCTTGAGCGGCAGTGGATTGAATCGTTTCACTCGGCAGCTGCGTGGTGACGCTATCTCGAACACCGGATGCCCGTACAGCGTTGGGACAGAAGTAGTTCCCGATGCGTTCCGTCCGGAATGAGGGGTCCCGCGACGGGTGGACGGCCCCACGGGAAGCTGATGGATCGCCGACAGGATCTTCGTACGCGGACGGCACGTTGACGCCGTGCCCTCCTCCCTCCCTCTCCCCCGCCGGGGCGTTGCCGGTCCTTTGCTGACCCTCGTCGCGTCGGGCGTGACCCTCCTGCCGGCCCCACTGTCTGACCGAGCGCGGGGTCAAGAACGACGGCTGACCGGCACGGGAAGAACGCGGGCGCGGGTCCGCGTGCGATCGGGACCGTACGACTTTGGTTGTTCGTGGGCGCGACGAACGGATGCTGTGCGTGTCGCCGATGGTGTCTACCGTTGGCGCGTGGACGTGAAGATGATGGCCCTCGATGCCCGGAACCGCCTGGCCACGATACGCATGTGGTCCCGGCGGCAGCTGGCGGGCGAGGCGACGCTGGCCGTCGTCCTGGCTCTGTGCATGGCCATGACCCAGTGGAGCAAGGGCCCGCTGCAGATGGTCGCCACGGGGCTCGCCGCCGCGGTGATCTCCCTGCTGCGGCGTGTCTTCCCCGTCGCCGCCCTGCTCGCCACCGGCGCGGTCTCCGGTGTGCTCGGGGGGTTCGGCCTGGTGCTGATCGTGGTCAGCTGGTCGGCGGGCGCGCGGATCGAGACGACACGACGTGCCCTCGGGTGGTTCGCGGCCACCTACCTCCTCTACGTCGGGCTGTCCGTCCCCAACCCGACACAGCCGCTGTCCGCCGTGCAGACGCTGGTGTTCATCACGCTCTCGTTCCTGGTGACGGCGGTCGTGCCCGCCCTCGCCAGCCGCAACCGCGCCCAACGCCGCACGCTGATCAGCGCGTTGCACGAACACAACGCCCAACTGCTGCGCGAACGCGAGATCATCGCCTCCCACGCGCGCCTGCGGGAGCGCCAGCGCATAGCGCAGGACATGCACGACAGCCTCGGCCACCAACTCGCCCTCATCGCCGTCCACACCGGCGCGCTGGAGGTCGACCGTGACCTCACGGGCGGCCAGCGCGAGGTGGTGGGCGTGCTGCGGGAGGCGTCGGTGTCCGCGATGCACGAACTGCGCGAGGCGGTCGGCATCCTGCGCGACGGCACGCCCGATCAACAGCGGGACCACGAGGGCGAGTTGCAGCCCCAGTCCCGGGGCGTGGCAGGCATCGACGGGCTGGTGGAGGCGTCCCGGGGCGCGCGGACGGTCGTGGCGCTGCGGCGTACGGGGCGGCCACGGCCGCTGGCTCCGGCCGCCGACCACGCCGCGTTCCGGATCGTCCAGGAGGCGCTGACCAACGCCCTCAAGCACGCGCAGGGAGCGTCGATTGCCGTCGAACTGCGCTATGAGCCCGACTCGTTGGTCGTCGAGGTCGCCAACGGGCCGGTACCTGTGCTGACTTCAGCGGTACGACGGCCCGTGGTGAGCGGCGGGCAGGGGCTGACGGGGCTGCAGGAACGGGCCCGGCTGGTCGGCGGCATGGTGCACGCGGGTCCCGCGACGGATGGCGGGTTCCGTGTCGCGGGCGTGCTGCCGTACGCCTCCCGGTCGCCGCGCGCGGCGCAGAGCGGCCCATGGCCCGCGAGCCCGGAGCCGGAGGAAGCGACCTTCGTCGATGCGGCGAGCGACTTCCGGGGGCAGAGCGAGGGGGCGGTGCCGGGCGATGGTGATGCGGACATCGACTGGTCCGGCGCGCCGGACAGGCAGAAGGAGTTCGACATCGCCATGGGACGCAAGAAGAAGGGTTTCATGATCGGCTGCGGCAGCGCCGTGCTGGCCTTCGTGGTGCTCGGGGTGCTCGCCGTCGTACTGATCGTCAACCTCGTGGGCAAGGAGGGCGACAAGATCATGCTCGATCCGAAGGTCTACGAGTCGGTGAAGGTCGGGGACTCCGAGACGGCCGTACGGGACAAACTGCCGCACGGGAAGTCGTTCCTGGGCCCGGCCCTGAAGGACGCGGCGCCGGCCGAACCGCGAGGGGCGAGCTGCTCGTCGTATCTCTCCACGAAGAACTGGCCGACCAAGGGAGGGGACATGCCTGCCTTCCGCTTCTGTTTCAAGGACGGCAGACTGATCGAGAAGCGGGCCTTCGCGACCAAGTCGTAGTCTTGGGCCGCCCGCCGCCCCCGTCGCACGCCCCGCAGGAGAGTTGTGATCAGAGTCCTCGTCGCGGATGACGAACCCCTCATCCGGGCGGGCATCAGGATGATCCTCACCTCCGCCGCCGACATCGATGTCGTGGCGGAGGCGGCCAACGGCCGTGAGGCGGTCGACCTGGTCCGTGCCCACGCGGTCGACGTGGCGCTGCTCGACATCCAGATGCCCGTGCTGGACGGGCTGTCCGCGCTGACGGAACTGCGGCGGGTGGCACCGGCCGTACGGCCGCTGATCCTGACGACGTTCGGCGAGCGGGAGAACGTCCTGCGGGCGCTGAGCCAGGGCGGCGCCGGGTTCCTGCTGAAGGACTCGGCGCCGGCCGAGCTGATCCAGGCGGTGCGAGCGGCGGCGGCCGGGGACGCGTATCTGTCACCTGCCGCCACGCGCCATGTCGTCGACCAGCTCGCCTCGGGCCAGGCCGCGGCGCGCGGCGAGGAGGCGCGCCGCCGGCTGGAGTCGCTCAGCACCCGGGAACTCGAGGTGCTCGCCCTGCTCGGTGAGGGCCTGTCGAACGCCGACGCGGGCGAGCGGATCCATGTCAGCGAGGCGACGGTGAAGACGTACGTCAGCCGGATCCTGACGAAGCTGCGGTGCGAGAACCGGGTACAGGCCGCACTGCTGGCACGGGACGCGGGGCTGGAACCTCGCTGACCCACCGGGTTCTCCGACCACCCTTACCCCCTCTACGACCTCAGGCCGATGTGGCTCAAGGGGTGGGCGGGCTTCAATGGCCCACGTGTCCCACGCAGTCGAATGCCCGCGGTGCCATCACACCGTAGACACCGGCGATTCCGACGAGGTACGCCCGGTCGGTCCCGGCGTGGTGCCCTGGTTGACCAACTGCCCGAACAGGTAAGGAAGATGTCCGAACTGCAGCTGCTCCGCGCGGAGCACGCCCCGGCGGTGCTGGCCTTCGAGTCCGCGAACCGCGCCTACTTCGCCACCACGATCTCCGACCGCGGCGACGCCTACTTCGAGGAGTTCACCGCGAGGTTCGACGCGCTGCTCGCCGAGCAGGAGGCCGGTGTCTGCGCCTTCTACGTGCTCGTCGCCGAGGACGGTTCGGTGCTCGGCAGATTCAACCTGTACGACATCGGCGAGGAGCACACGGCGGATCTCGGCTACCGGGTGGCGCAGCGCGTGGCCGGTCAGGGCCTGGCGACCTCAACGGTCAAGGAGCTGTGCCGACTTGCGGCCACGCGACACGCCCTGCGCACGCTCAGAGCGGCCACTTCCCACGACAACATCGCGTCCCAGAAGGTGCTGGCCAAGTCCGGCTTCACGCCGGTCGGCCCCGCCGATCCGTCCGACATCGGCGGTAAACAGGGCACGTGGTACCAGCGCGACGTGTAGGCCGGGATCGGTCGCCCCTGCCGCCAAGTCACGGATGCCGAGCCCGAATTGACGGGCTCGGCGATGTGCTGAGGGCACGGGGGCGACTCCACCCGTGCCCTGACGATCCGTGGGGCCGCTCTGTGGGTCAGCCCGCGGCGAGGAGTTCGAGCGTGTCGATCACCCGGTTGGAGAAGCCCCACTCGTTGTCGTACCAGGCGACGACCTTGATGTGGCGGCCGTCGACGCGGGTGAGGGCGGAGTCGAAGATCGACGAGGCCGGGTTGCCGGTGATGTCGGAGGAGACCAGCGGGTCGTCGGAGTACTCGAGGACGCCCGCGAGGGGGCCCTCGGCCGCGGTGCGGTAGGCCGCGAGCACGTCCTCGCGGGTCACGTCGCGGGCGACGGTGGTGTTGAGCTCGACGATCGAGCCCACCGGTACGGGCACGCGGATCGAGTCGCCCGACAGCTTGCCGTCGAGGTTCGGCAGCACATGGCCGATCGCCTTGGCGGCGCCCGTCGTGGTCGGCACGATGTTCACTGCGGCGGCACGCGCACGGCGGGGGTCGCGGTGCGGGCCGTCCTGGAGGTTCTGCTCCTGGGTGTACGCGTGCACGGTGGTCATGAACCCGTGCTCGATACCGGCGAGTTCGTCGAGCACCGCGGCGAGGGGTGCCAGCGCGTTGGTGGTGCAGGAGGCGTTCGAGACGATGGTGTGCGTGGCCGGGTCGTAGGCGTCGGTGTTCACCCCGTACGCGAGCGTGACGTCGGCGCCGTCGGAGGGCGCGCTGACGAGGACCTTGCGCGCGCCCGCGTCGAGGTGGGCGCGGGCCGCCTTGGCGGAGGTGAAGCGGCCGGTGGCCTCCAGGACGAGGTCCACCTCGAGCTCGGCCCACGGCAGGTCCGCCGGCTCGCGCTCGGCGAGGACCTTGATGCGGCGGCCGTCGACGACGAGGGTGTCCCCGTCGACGGTCACCGGGCGGCCGAGCCGGCCGGACGTCGTGTCGAAGGCGAGCAGCCGGGCCAGCGTCGCGGGCTCCGTCAGGTCGTTGACGGCGACGACCTCCAGGGTACTGTCGCGCTCGAGCAGGGCGCGCAGCACGTTGCGTCCGATGCGGCCGAATCCGTTGATGGCAATGCGAGTCATGAGTGATGTCCCTTCGGTATGCCACCAGGTTCGCGCGCGGCGTCCGGGCCGGACAGTGGCGTGATCGCCATGGTTCAAAAGGATCCCGCCACACCGTGGGACGGGGCGCGGCTACTCCCCCTGGGCGAAGGTCCGCCGGTACTCGCTCGGCGTCGTCCCGAGGAGCCGATGGAAGTGCAGGCGCAGGTTCGCGCCGGTGCCGAGGCCGACGTCGGCGGCGATCTGCTCGACGCTGCGCTCGGAGCGTTCGAGCAGTTCGCGGGCCATGTCGATGCGGGCGCGCATGACCCACTGCATCGGGGTGTAGCCGGTCTCGTCGACGAAGCGGCGCGAGAAGGTGCGCGGTGAGACGGCGGCCTGCCGGGCCAGTGTCTCCAGGGTGAGGGGGTCACCGAGCCGGTGCAGCGCCCACTCGCGGGTGGCGGCGAACCGTTCACCGAGCGGCTCGGGCACGCTGCGCGGCACGTACTGGGCCTGACCGCCGCTGCGGTAGGGGGCCGCGACCAGGCGCCGGGCGGCGTGGTTGGAGGCGGCCACTCCGAGGTCGCCGCGGAGGATGTGGAGGCACAGGTCGATGCCGGAGGCGGCGCCGGCCGAGGTGAGCACGCTGCCCTCGTCGACGAACAGGACGTTCTCGTCGACCCGGACGAGCGGGTACTTCGTGGCGAGCGCTCGCGTGTAGTGCCAGTGCGTCGTGGCGCGCTTGCCGTCGAGCAGCCCGGTGGCGGCGAGCGCGAAGGCGCCGGTCGAGATCGCGGCGAGCCGCGCGCCCCGCTCGTGCGCGGCGATCAGCGCGTCGAGCACGGCCTGCGGCGGGTCCTCCCGGTCCGGGAACCGGTAGCCCGGCAGGAACACGATGTCGGCCCAGGTCAGCGCGTCGAGCCCGTCGGCGACGTGGTACGACAGCCCGTCCCCGCCCGTCACCAGTCCCGGGGCCGCACCGCACAGCCGCACCTCGTACGGCATGCTCGCCCGCGTCGTGAAGACCTGCGCGGGGATGCCGACGTCGAGCGGCTTGGCGCCTTCGAGGACGAGGACGGCGACGCGACGCAGACGGGCGGTGGACACGGGAACAGCCTACGCAGGACGTCCGGGGTGCCGTACCGCCCCGCCGCAGGTCAGACCTTCCACGAGCGCAGCTGGTCGGCGACGGCGAGGACTCCGACCCGGGTGTCGCGGATCTTGCGCACGAGGTCGGAGAGGGCGCCGTAGGGCGGGTCGATGCCTTCGCCGGACTGGCCCATGTACTGCGCGGCGACGAACGCGGCGTAGAGGCTGTTGCGGTGCGGCAGCGGTTCCAGGCGCACGATGGTGTGCATGAGCGCGGCGGCCCGCCAGGCGGCGTCCGGGTCGGCCGCGGCGAGGGTCGGCAGTTTGGTCTTGTGCCGGGATACGGCGGCCACGAGCGCGGAGTAGTCCGACACGGACATGTCCTCGTGGCCGAGGGCGGCCTCCTGGACGTCGAGCAGCCAGGAGACGTCGATGTACAGCTGCATCAGGCGGCCGCGGCCCCGCCACGCTCGGAGGGCGGCACCTCGTCGGGAAACGCGTCGTCGAACTCCCCACGCAACCGCTCGGCCCACGCGGACGCCCCCGCGACGAACCGACCGCGCTGCATCTCCCGCACCCCGAGGTCATGCAGATACTGCTTGAGACTCTTCCCCTCGGCCGCGGCGGCGACCCGCACTCCCTCGAGTTCCTCTTCGGTGAAGGACACATTCAGCGATGGCATAGGGCGATGGTACCTAGTTGGTGCCGTCGGGGGGAGGGGTGTGCCCTCCCGGGGCCGGCGAGGGGGTACGGACATGCCCGTCCGCCCCGCCGCCTAGGCTGCGGGAATGATCTCTAGCGACTACCTCTCCGAACTCTTCTCCCTCGACGGCAGGGTCGCCGTCGTGACCGGTGGCAGTTCCGGTATCGGACGGGCCGCCGCCGGGGCGCTCGCGCGGGCCGGGGCGAGTGTCGTGGTGGTGGCGCGGCGGGAGCGGGAGCTGGCCGCCACGGTGGACGAGTTGACGGCGGAGGGGTGTCGGGCGGCGTGGGTGAGTGGCGATCTGGGGACGCGGGACGGCATCCGGGCGGCGGCGGACGCGGTGGCCGGGGTGTTCGGGGAGCCGGACATTCTCGTGAACAGCGCGGGTATCAACCTCCGCCCGCCGCTGGGTGAGTTGAGCGAGGACGTGTGGGACACCACGATGTCCCTGAACCTCGAAGCCCCGCACCTCCTGAGCCAGCGCTTCGGCCCCGGCATGGCCGAGCGCGGCTTCGGCCGGATCATCCACATCACCTCCCAGCAGGCACACCGCGCGTTCGCCCAGAGCGGTGCGTACGGCGTGTCCAAGGGCGCGTTGGAGTCCCTGGCCCGCTCCCAGGCCGAGGCCTGGTCCCCGCACGGCGTCACCTGCAACACCCTGGTCCCGGGTTTCGTGCTGACCCCGCTCAACGAACGACTCTCCTCCGACCCGGAGATGGTGAAAGCCCTGGCCGCCCGCACCCTGATCGGCCGCAACGGCCTCGCCGAGGACTTCGCCGGCGCGACCGTGTTCCTGGCGAGCCGCGCCTCGGCGTACGTCACCGGGCAGTCGCTGTTCGTGGACGGTGGATTCTCCGCGCACTGAGGCCTGTCGGGAACGGTGTGGTCGTAGCCCGATCGCCGGTTACAACCGTGATCGGAGACACACCGCTCTGAAGGGGGCTACCACCCGCCGGCCGCGTCCCTCGTCCAAGTCCCGCTGCGTCGCGGGGTACGGCTGGCACGGAGGGACCAATGAGGTCCGCGGTCCGGCCCCCGGCGGTACGGTCACCGGGACGCGGGAACTGGTTCGCTACTTCACGGGAGAACCTAAGTGACAGACGCAGGCTTCAGCTCGGCCGACATAGACACCAGCAAGCCTCAATCGGCCCGCATGTACGACTACTTCCTCGGCGGCAAGGACAACTACCCCGTGGACGCGGCCGCCGCCGAGCAGGTCATCTCCTTGTTTCCCGCCGTCAGGGAGATGGCGCGGGTGAACCGTGACTTCATGCACCGCGCCTCCCGGTCGCTGGCCGAGCGGGGAATCAGCCAGTTCCTGGACATAGGCACGGGGATACCGACCAGGCCGAACCTCCACCAGGTGGTCCAGGGCATCAACCCCGGCGCCCGCGTGGTGTACGCGGACAACGACCCGATCGTCCTCCGGCATGCCGAAGCGCTCCTCCACAGCACTCCGGAGGGCAGCACCACCTACATCCAGGCCGATGTGCGTGAGCCGGGAAAAATCCTCGCGGCTGCCAGGGACATCCTGGACTTCGGGCAGCCGATCGCGCTCTCCCTGGTGGCCCTCCTGCACCTGGTCGCCGACGAGGACGACCCCCGACGCATCGTCGCCGAACTCCTCCACTCCCTTGCCCCCGGCAGCTATCTGGCCCTGTCCCACGCGACCGGAGACTTCGATCCGGAGACCTGGCAGCGCGTCGTCGAGGTCTACCGCCAGGGCGGCACCACCGCGCAAGTACGCTCACGCGACGAATTCGCCAGTTTCTTCACGGGACTTGAGCTCATTGAACCCGGCATAGCACTCGCCGCGGACTGGTACCCCGAGCCGGGCGGACAACCAGGCGGGACCGACCGGATCCCGTTGTACGTCGGGGTGGCCCGGAAGCCGTAGGACTACTCGGCCCGGTTCGCGGGCCCGCTCCCGGCGGGCCTCCGGAGCAGCCACTGCGCGAACGTCCGGCGGGGCGGCCGTACCACCACGCGTCCGTGCGCTTTGAGGCCGACCAGTTCCACGCGCAGGACGACCGGGGTGTCCGGACTCACCGGTGTGCGGCGGTACTTGACCCCGCTGTGCACGAGTTGCAGACCGTCGGTGTCGACGACGACACCCGGTCTCGTGATCAGCGTCAGGGTCTTGCCCGTCATGCCCACTTCGATCCGCAGGGTGTCGTGGGTGATCACCGCGTCGGTGAAGTCGAGGGTCACCTCGCAGTAGGTGACGGCGAGTTCGAGCTTGCGCGGTACCACCCAGCGGCCCATGCGCTCGATCGCGCCGCTGTGGACCTGCTCGATCCGGACGACGTCCTTGGCCGCCGCTCCGGTCCCGCCGACTGTCGCCAATGCGGGCGGCAGGTCGGCGGTGAGCACCGCCAGTTCGCCCAACGTGCGTGCCGACAGGGCGACTTCGAGTCGCTCGTCCAGCTCGTCCGCGGTCAGCAGGCCGTCCCCCGCGGCGACCCGCAGCACGTCCACCACCCGGTCCCGGTCCGCATGCGAGGCCCGCAGCTCGGGCGACGGGCCGGGGCCGCTGCCGGATTCCCTCCCGGTGGGCGAAATCTCTCCCGACATGCTTCCGTCCTGGTCCTGTCCGACGACTCCGCGCACGCGGTCGGCGGCGCGAGCAGAAGACTAACGCCGTATCCCGGCACGTGTCCGGACCGGTCGACCCAACTGCCGTGCCCTTGTGGCGAAAACGGACCGGGCGCGGTGATCTCGTCGATCACCGCGCCCGCCGTGGAAGGGAGTTCGTCACGCCGGGACGGGATCGGGCTCCTGTGAGGGGGTGTTCGCGTCCGGCCGCGCGGGGTTGAGGAGGCGCTCGGCGAGGGGGGCGAAGATCAGGCCCAGGGCCGTCCAGAGGATCAACTGCGCCGCGACCGAGTAGAAGCGGAAGGTGTAGAGCACGTCCGCCGGGAAGCCCGGATAGACGATGTTGCCCTTCGAGTCCTTCAGCGGGAGCGGGGTCTCGGTGGCCTGGTTGCCGAAGTTGGCCTTGTTGTACGAGAGATGGCCCAGCTGCGGCAGGAGCAGCATCACGATCCCGATCGCGACGACGAACGCGGCGCCCGCGAGGAGGGTCGCGTTCCAGTTGCCGTAGCGCTTCTGCAGGTACTTGCCGAGGTAGACGGCGCCCGCGAGGAAGGCGATCGAGCAGACGACCATGATCAGGTACAGGGCGCTGCGCTGCTTGATGGTCTCTTCGTGGCCGATCGCGGGCGGGTTCGCCGGGTACTTCAGGAACGGCACCAGGTACATGCCGAGGAAGCCGCCCCCGGCGACGAGGAGGGCGAGACTGCGGGCCCTGAGGCCTCCCGTGCGGCCGAGACAGACCGTGTACGCGACGGCGAACAGGGCGCCCATCGCCATGCCGAAGAACACCATGCCGACGCCGATGCCGACGTTGGCCTGGATGGTGCGGCTGAACAAGTCCGGGTCGGCCGCCTCGGCGGGGAGGCCGGCCGCCTTGTCCAGCGCGCTCTGGGCGGCGTCACGGCCGCTCTCGTAGTCGATGGCCTTCGCGATCTGAGGCTCGGCGAATATCCGCGCGAACACGAACGCGAGCAGGCCCGCCACCGCGCCGGCGAGTATGCCGCGCAGGATGAGCTTCTTTTCCATGTCGAGTTGTCCGTACGTCCAGATGCCGGCGGAGGGTCAGTGGCAGGGGAAGCCCAGGAAGTGCCGGGCGTCGTGGACGAACTCGTGGACGTGCATGTCGTTGCCGAACACCGACACCGCACCCTGGTCCACACCGATGAAGTAGTAGATCGCCAGCGCGATCAGAGCCGTGCCGACCAGCCAGACGATCGACTTGGACACCGGCAGGACGACCGGCGTGGACACCGGACGGGATGTGGAAATGCTGCTCACAGTGAGCCCTCCTTCGGGATCGTGCGTCCCTTGCGTGTACGGGCGAGTGAAGGTTCAGTGTCTGACTCACCCGTCGCCTTCCGGCGGCGGGCTCACAGTGGCGCGACCGTGCTGGAATTTCACCAGCTTCCTTATGCCATCACTACAGGGGGAGAGTACGGCGCGTGTCTGCGCACCGTCAATCAGGCCCGTTCCGACTACCGCTGTGACTACGGCTTTTGACGGGCGCCCGGGACCCGGACCGCGACGCTCACCGCTTGCTCGTGAGCCGCAGGTCGACCTCCTGTTCCTGGTCTCCCGACGCCGTGCCCCGCTCGTCCACGGCGAACGTGACGTTCAGGGCCTCGCGGAGCTGGTCGACGGCGACGTAGCCGCCCTGGATCGTGGCGGAGACCGAGCCCTCCAGGGGGAGGGGGTCGGTGGGTATCCACTCCTGCGTCGGCTCGAACTCCGCGGTCCAGACGGCGTTGCGGTCGCCCGGCTGTTCCTGGGGGACGTCGTCGAACGGCCGGTCGGTGGGGAACGCGGTCCGCAGGACGCCGAAGACGGTCGCGGCGTCCTCCTTGGACGCTCCGGTGAGGGACACGGTTGCCATGGGGGTCACTCTCCTTGAGGTGGTGCGGCGGGGGCGGTCAGGTGGGTCAGCGGCCGAGGGCGCGGGCCAGCTGCTGCTTGTTCATCGACGAACGGCCCTCGATGCCGCGCTTCTTCGCCTCCGCGTACAGCTGGTCCTTCGTCGGTCCCTGCGCCCCGCGGTGCGAGCGCTCGCCGCCGCGCTGCGAGGCGGACTTGGGGTCGCGGAGGGACGTCCTGCTCGCGGTCGCGGACTCACCGGCGCGGGCCCGCTCCTTGTTCACGGTGCGCGCGGCGATCTCCTTCGCCCTGCCCTCGGAGACACCTCGTTTCTCGGCACCTTCCTTGATGTGCTCGTACTGACGCTCTCGCTTCGCGCTGGATCCTCGCGGCACGGTGTTCTCCTTTTCTCTCCGCTCGGGAACGGCCTCCGGCGTACTCGGCTGTTTTCCGGCGATTTCCCAGGTACCCGTCGTCCGCCGCTTCTCACGCGGGCCCCCGACACGGGTCGTTCCCATCTGATGCGCGGGCCGTCCGGTGTGCGAGCAGACGGCCACCGAACGGATGAGGGTGCGGACCGCGCCGGCCGTCGGGGCGGCGGGCCGGGGTCACACGGGTGGCGTACTCGCGTGGCGTGGTGGCGGGCGGACACCTAGTAATGGACTGGATCAGCTTGTTCATCGCACTTCGGGGGGCGATAGCAGCATCAGCCTCTTCATGGAGCCGAGCATGACCACCCGCTCTTTCTCGCCCAGCCCGGACCAACCCGAGATACCTCACGGCGCCGCACCCCATCCGCTCGCGTCCTCCGACCGGGGACCGGCCGACGGAACGCCGCCGACGTCACGTCCGTCGCAGGAGGCTCCCGCCCGGTTCGGCCCCGAAGGCGACTACGCCGATCCGATGCACGGACTGCTGCACGCCGCCATCGCCGACCGGCCGCTGGAGGAGGTGCTCCAGCTCATCACCATGCTGGAGCAGTCACCGAAGTACGCGCAGGCCACCGTCGACGCCCTCCGGGCGGTCGGGGTGGACCGGTCCGTGGAGGACGTCACGCGTCTGGTGACCCTGCTGACCCAGCCACCACGCAACCCCGAGAGCGCCGACGAGGCGATCCGCGCGGCAGCCGAGCACCGTCCCGTCGAGGACGTCACCCGGCTGATGGCCCTGCTGCACCGGCCCCCGCTGGAGCCGCACTGCGGCGAGGAGGCGCTACGGGCCGCGGCCGGCCGGCCTGTCGAGGAACTCGTCCAGCTCATCGGCCGCCTGGCCGAGGACCAGGACGCGACCTCCCGGGCGACCAGCCGGTCCGTCGCCGCGACCGCCGCGGACTACGAGTCCCTCGGCCGCGACCAGGCGGCGGCGAACGCCCCGGAGCCCGCGGCCGACGACCGCCCCGCGCGTCAGCACCGTCCACGCCGTCCGCGTACGACGGCGCGGCGCACCGCTCCCCCGGTCTGGCCGAGGCTGGTCGCGGCGGTGGCGCTCGTGCTGTGCGGGCTGTCGTACTTCCCGCTGCACCGCGACGGAGCCTCCGCCGCCGCCTACGGGTCCGCGCTCGGGGTCTCGATCCTGTGCGTCCTGCTGGCATCGGCGCTGGTGCTCCAGGGCGGTGCGACCGTCCTCGCCGTGTCCGTGGTGGTGCCTGCCGTGCTGGCCGCCCTTCAGTTGTTCGACGGGCGGTTCCATTCCTCACGCGTCTCCGAGGCGCTGCGGCTCACCGCCGCGCCGTCCTGGTTCGCCGGACTGATGGCCGTACTCGCCGCACTCGCGGCGCTCACGGCCCTGCTCGCGCTGCTGGCGTCGCGGAGGTTCGGCAGGCAGCTGGACCTCGCCGGCCTTCCTGACCGTCGGGCGCTGGCCGATGCGGGCCAGTCGCCCCAGTAGGGCCGACGCCGGTCAGTGAGCGGTGGCGCCGGAGTCGATCTCGGCGTCACCGCTCGCGGACGGCACGCTCGACGCCGAGGCCTCGGGGCTGGAGGCGGCGCTGTGGCTCGGGGTGGCACCGGAGCTGTGGCTGGTCCTCGGCTCCGCGCTCGCGGACGGCGCTGCGGTACCGCCCGAATACGATCCCGCGCTGCTCGACGTGAGCGGCGTGGGCGTCGGGCTGTGTGCGGGAGTGTGCTTTCCGGCCGAACCTCCGCCGAACGACGTCCCAGTGCCCGACTCGTTCCTGACCGCGGCCGCCAGCGGCTTGCCCATGATGAGCTCCCCCGCGGTCACCGTGACCATCGCCAGGGCGAAGATCAGGCCGGTCGCCAGGGCGTACTTCTTCCAGCCGACGGACTTCCAGAACGAACCGGTCCGGTGGCTGCCCACCGATTCCGAATCGCCGTCGGAGGATTCGGAGGGGGTGTCGGGCGAATCGGCGGGCGATGTCGTGGTCTCGCCCGAGGAGCCGCCCCGCCCCCCGAACGCCGCCCGGGCGTCCGCGCGTTGCAGCGCCCGCTCCTCGCTCGGGGTCAGCGCCATCGCCACCGACGGCACTCTTCTGCGGATCCCCTCTCCCGTCCGCCGGAAGGCGTGCTGGAAGACCGCGGCGCCGGTCGTCGCGCTGGCGCTGACCACGGCCGCGCCGACGATCGTCCCGGTCACCCCCAGCAGAGACGCCAGCACCGCGCCCACCACGGTGGCGAGCGCACTCGCCACCACCTGGACAGCGGTCAGATCGAGCACCTTGCGCTTCGGCTCCCGCTTCTTGTCGTCTTTCTTGTCGTCCTTGGTGTGACTCTCCATCAACGTCCTTCAACATCCTTTGACAGTCCCGGAGCACGACAGCCGTCGAAGAGGCATGTGCAAGGTGTCGACTGCCCTGTCGGCGCTGTTTCACCTCAACTGGACGGAACAGGGCCGGACTTCACCGGTGCCGTCACGTCGACGACTGCTCCCGGAGCGCGTTCGTGAAGGGCGTGACCGGCCGCTCCAGGGGGTCGCCGTCCACGACGATGTCGACCGCCTCGTTGTAGAAGGCGAGGAGATCCTTGACGGCGCCGACCGCGGGCAGGGGCTGCGGATAGCTCCAGACGATGTTCGGCGGGACGGCGGGAACACCGGCCTCGCCCCGCCAGGACCAGTAGGTGGCGGTGCCCTTGTAGGGGCAGCCGGTGTTGTGGTCGGTCGGCTCGAACAGGTCCAGGCGGACGTCCTCGCGCGGGATGTAGTAGCGGGTCGGCAGGCCGGTCTCGAAGACCAGGACCGGGCGGTGGGTGTCGGCGACGACCGTGCCGTCGATCTCGACCCGGACGTGACGGCTGCTGGGGATGGCGTCGACGCGTTTGTGCGGGTCACGGGGGTGGATGAAGATCTCTTCCTCCTCCTCGTACCAGTGGTCGAGCCCCCGGCCGACCCGCCGGAACCACTCGAACGCGATGTGCCCGGCGAGGTCGTCGGCGGGGTAGGTCCAGGCCGCGTTCTCCGTCAACTCCTGGCCGGTCACCAGGTCGTAGAAGATCCGGGAGCCGGTGTGCGTGCCGGTCGGCGGGTTCTTCGCAGGGCGGAGGAGGTCCTCGCGTACCTCGTCGTGCGGAAAGGCGTAGAGCGGTACGGGGATGCCGGGCTCCCAGACGAGGACGGGGTGGCGGCTGTCCACGACGGTGGTGTCGCCCTTCCGGCCGCGCACCCAGCGCGGGCTGGGCTCCCAGAGGAGTCCTTCGGGGGTGGTCCTGACGTCCTGTGCGGTGGGGAACGTACTCATGGCAGGTGCTCCCTGGTGGGTGGGGCGGCCCGGATCGGCCGCTGTGGCTGATCGTTGCGTGCTCGTTGCTTCTGACGGTGGTTTCTTGCCAGGTGTCGGCGGCGAGGGTTCACTGGACGGGTGCCGACCTTCGCCACCACGCTGACGGGCTTCTGGCCCTCGCGTCGTGTCTACGTCTTCGACGTGTTCTGTTGCCGTGCGCCGTCCCCGACACCCGCACAGCACCTGTAGAACTCGCGAGAACAGAGGTCCACCATGTCCGTGACCGATGAACTGCTGGCCAACAACGCCCGGTACGCCGAGACCTTCGTAGGTCCGCTCCCCCTCCCTCCCGCCAGGCATCTCGCCGTCGTGGCCTGCATGGACGCGCGCCTCGACGTCTACGCGATCCTCGGCCTGCACGAGGGCGAGGCCCACGTCATCCGCAACGCGGGCGGTGTCGTCACGCAGGACGAGATCCGCTCGCTCGCCATCAGCCAACGGCTCCTGGGCACCGAGGAGATCATCCTCATCCACCACACGGACTGCGGCATGCTCACCTTCACGGACGACGGCTTCAAGGCCGCGATCGAGGAGGACACCGGGCTGCGCCCGTCCTGGGCGGCGGAGGCCTTCGGCGATCTGGACGCCGACGTACGCCAGTCGATCGCCCGCATCAAGGCCGACCCCTTCATCGTGCACAAGGACCACGTCAGGGGCTTCGTGTTCGACGTGGCCACGGGGAAGCTGAACGAGGTCGGCTGACGGGGACGGCGAGGGCACCGGGGCAGGTGTTCCCCGGTGCCCGATTTCACGAATTCCCGTGTGCCCGGGTCGTGTTGTGACGGAAGATCCCCACATGACACAGCATCAGAGCGACCCGGCACCGGCGACCGGCGCGGCCGACTCCTATCTCGCGGCACTCCGTCAACGGCTCGCCGCCGACGGGACGTTGGTGACCGGGACCACCTGGCGCGACCGCCCGGTGACGATAGGCAGCCGGTCGGACCGCAAGGCGCGGTGGTTCGGCACCAAGGCGGAACTGTTCGTCCTCGCCGCCGCGGTCCCCGGCGTCGACCAGGCGCTGCTGACCGAGTTCACCGGGTGGGCGCTGGACTACGCGAAGAACCTGCGGGGCGGCCTCTCCGGCGCCCGCAACGCGGCGCTGATCCTCCCCGCGCTGGTCACCCCCAGCGCCCAGCCGGCCGCGCGGACCTGGGCGGCCCAAGACGCCCGGGTCCTCGGAACGTCCCTGATCGGGCGGCCCATCACGGTGGAGACCACGGGTTCGGGGGTCACCCGGGTCACCATGTACCGGGGCGGCAGCAGGTACGGCGGAATGTTCACCGGGCACGTCCTGGAGAAGGCGGCACTGTACTTCCCGTAGCGAGATGAGCAACAGGCTTTGCCGAAGCCGCTGTTGGCGAGTGGTGAGCGCGGACCGTCCGGTCCCCCTCCTCCCACTCGCCGCCAACTCCCCTTGCCCACATACCAGTTGCCCGCACCCGCTCGACCAGCGCGTCAGCCAATGGGCTCAGGCATCGGCCGCACGTCATACGCGAGGCCGATGACATCCCCACCGGCCGGGTCGGCCAGCTCCACGCGCCAGCCGTCGGCGAACTGGTCGACGCCCGCGGCCATGGGAATGGTGCCGGAGATCAGCACGGTCCCCGGTACCAGGTCACCGCGGGAGCGCAGCACGTCCACCCAGTAGCCCGGGGTGAGGAGTTCGGCGAGCGTGCCGGTCTGGATCTCGGTCTCGGTGCCGCCGTGGCTCACCCAGGCGCGCAGAGTGAGTTCGTCGATGCGGGACTCCACATCGGCCAGGCGCCAGGCACGGCGGGCCAGGACGTCGGGGCCCGCGTTCTTGCTCCACGCCACCCCGTGCACCTCCAGGTCGCGGTCGGTGTGATCACAGGCTGCGGTCAGCAGCAACTCCCCGTCCTCCGCGACCACCAGCGCCCACTCCGCCTCGCCCGAGGTGCGGCCGTGCTGGACCGCGACGCGCTCGGTCTGCTGGGCGAGGTACGGGGAGACCGGGTACAGCGCGGGCGTCACGGACGGTCCGGGGACACCCAGCTCGGCCAGCTCCGCGACGTGTGCGGCGACATCGTCCTGGCTGCGCCCGGCGTATCCGGCGTTGAGGACCTGGACGACGTCGACCTCGCGCGTCGATCCGTCGGGCAGTTCGAAGGTCAGCACGGCCATGAGGGCACTCCCAGGGATCGGGGAACAGGGAACGGGACACGGAGGACGGACCCCTGCGGATCCTGATTTCTCCGCGGTTAACTTCCGGCGCAGGGCTTGCGCATACGACCTGTATACAAGAAGTATGCCGGAAGGTCGATGTCCCCGAGCAAGGATGGGCACCATGCACGACACCCCGAAGAGCGACACCGGCGCCGCGGAGAGGCGCTCCGGCGTCCGCCGCGCCTTCGTCGCGAGCCTCACCGGCACGGCCCTGGAGTGGTACGACTTCGCCGTCTACTCCGCCGCCGCGGCGCTGGTCTTCGGCGATCTGTTCTTCCCGTCCGAGGACCCGCTCACCGGCACGCTCCTGGCGTTCTCCACCTACGCGGTCGGCTACGTCTCCCGCCCTCTCGGCGGCTTCGTCTTCGGCCGGCTCGGCGATGTGATCGGCCGCAAGAAGGTGTTGATCGCCACACTCGTTCTGATCGGCGTGGCCACTTTCGCCATCGGCCTGCTGCCCGCCTACGGCACGATCGGTGTGGCAGCGCCGATCGCGCTGGTCGTGCTGCGCTTCGCCCAGGGCGTCGGCGTGGGCGGCGAGTGGGGCGGCGCCGTCCTGCTGTCCAGCGAGTTCGGCGACCCGCGCCGCCGGGGCTTCTACGCCTCAGCCGCCCAGGTCGGCCCGCCCGCGGGCAACCTGCTGGCCAACGGTGTGCTCGCCGCCCTCGGCGCGCTGCTGACCGAGGCACAGTTCGAGTCGTGGGGCTGGCGGGTGGCGTTCCTGCTGTCCGGCGTGCTGGTCGGCTTCGGGCTGTGGATCCGGGCCAAGCTGGAGGAGACCCCGGTCTTCAAGGCGATGGAGGCCGAGCAGTCCCGCCCCCAGACCCCGATCCGTGAGGTCTTCACCACCCAGCCCCGCGCGCTGACCGCCGCGATCCTGTGCCGGGTCGGCCCGGACGTGCTGTACGCGATGTTCACCGTCTTCGTGCTGACGTACGCCACCCAGGAACTCGACATGTCGCGTGGCTCCGCCCTCGCGGCCGTCCTCATCGGCTCCTCGGTCCAGGTCTTCCTGATGCCCCTGGCCGGCGCCCTCTCCGACCGCGTCAACAGGCGCCTGCTGTACGGCGTTTCGGCGGTCGCAGCCGCCGTGTGGCCGTTCGTGTTCTTCCCGATGGCGTCCGGCGCTCCTGGCTGCCCCTCGCCGCCGGAGTCCTGGTCGCCCTGGTGATCCACTGCTGCCTCTACGGCCCGCAGGCCGCCTTCATCGCCGAACAGTTCTCACCCCGGCTGCGCTACACCGGCTCCTCACTCGCCTACACCCTGGCCGGCATCATCGGCGGCGCCATCGCCCCGCTGCTCTTCACCACCCTGCTCAGCGCCTACGACAGCTGGGTGCCGCTGGCCCTCTACATCGCCCTCGCCTCCGCGATCTCCCTGGTCGGCGTCCTCCTCGGGCGCAACCCCGAGGCCGCCGTCGACGAGGACGCACAGCTCGCCGCGCCGAAGACCCCGGCCGCGGCCGACCTCCCCCTGTCCCACTGACCCCGGCCCCAGAGAAGGAGGCACCGCCCATGCGGATCGCCCTCAGCCAGCTCACCACCGGCCCCGAACCCGACAAGAACCTGCGTCTCATCGAGGAGTGGACCCGTCGCGCGGCGGATGCCGGAGCCCGCGCCGTCGTCTTCCCGGAGGCGTCGATGGCCTGCTTCGGCACCCCCCTCACCCCGCTCGCCGAGCCCCTCGACGGCCCCTGGGCAGACGGCGTCCGCGAGATCGCCCGCACGACCGGCACGGTCGTCGTCGCCGGCATGTTCACCCCGGCCGACGGAGGACGGGTCGCCAACACCCTCCTCGCCACCGGCCCCGGCGTCGAGGAGTCGTACGACAAGATCCATCTCTACGACGCCTTCGGCTTCCGTGAGTCCGAGACCGTCGCCCCGGGTTCCCGCACCGCCCTGATCGACGTGGACGGTGTCCGGCTGGGGCTGGCCACCTGCTACGACGTCCGGTTCCCTGAGCTGTTCCGTGCGCACGCCGACGCCGGGGCGGTGGGTACCCTGCTGGCGGCGTCCTGGGGTGCGGGACCCGGGAAGGTCGACCAGTGGGAGCTGCTGGTGCGGGCCCGCGCGCTGGACGCGACCGTGTGGGTCGCCGCCGCGGGCCAGGCAGATCCCGGCACCGGTCCTGGCTCGGTGCCGACCGGCATCGGGCACAGCCTGGTGGTGGGGCCCGACGGGACCGTACGGGCCGCTCTCGGCGCCGAGCCGGAGCTGCTGGTGACGGACCTGGACGTCGACGAGGTCGGCGCGGTCCGCGAGAAGACGTCCGTGCTGGCGAACCGGCGGCCGGAGGTGTGGGGATGAGCGGGCCCGAGCTGGAGTTCCACCGTCCCGACGGGCCCTGGCGCGCTCCGGCGGGTGCCGGGCCCGGTGTCGAGGAGTGCGTGCTGGCCGAGGATCCCGAGAGCGGCAGGCGCACCGCGCTGGTGCGGTGGGCGCCGGGCGCGGACTCCTCGGCGGCGGGCGTGGCCCTGCACGACGTGTGGGAGGAGGTCTATCTCGTCGAGGGCGCGATGCACGACCTGACGCTGGACCGGACCTTCACCGCGGGCATGTACGCCTGCCGTCCGCCGGGCATGCCGCACGGGCCGTGGACCGCGCCGGACGGGGTGACGATGCTCGTGATCACGTACCCCGGAGCCTGACGCGTCGCCTCAGCCGTCGAGGAGGACCTTGAGGGTCGACTGCAGGTGGTGGTCGATGGCCGCGCACGCGGCTCCCGCGTCACCGGCGGCGAGGGCGTCGACGATGGCCTCGTGCTCGTCGAGCACCGCCTTCTGCCGGCCCTGCTGGTTGAAGACGGCGACGACGCCGGCGCGGACCTGTCGGCTGCGCAGGCCGTCGTAGTGCCGGTCCAGGAGGGTGTTGCCGACGGCCGACACCAGGGAGGCGTGGAAGCGGTGGTCCACGGCGATGAACTCGTGGGTCTCCTCCTCGCCGGTGAGGGCGCGCTGCTCGTCCAGGAGGGCGCGCAGCTCGGCCAGGGGGACCCGCCCGGCCGCGACGAGGCGCTCGGCCGCGTACCGCTCGACCATGCCGCGCAGCTCCATCAGCTCGCGCACCTCGCGCCCCGTCAGCGCTGCCACGCGGGCGCCGCGCTTGGGGACGAGTTCGACCAGGTCCTCCGCGGCGAGCATCAGGAGCGCCTCGCGGATGGGGGTGCGGGAGACACCGATACGATCGGCGAGGTCCTGCTCCGACAGGAAGGCCCCCTGCATCTCGGGGTCGGTCAGCACCGTGTCCTTGAGATACGCGTAGGCCTTCTCCCGACCGGACGCCACGGCAACCCCCAGACATCGCATACAGTTTGTATACCGACGCTACCACGGGGGTTTCCGCACCACACGGCTCCGTCGGCAGGCGCACTCCCCCGGCACCGACCGTGATCACTCCGGTCTGTGGATAGAGTTCAGAGAACTGGACTCCGATCAGGGTTCTTTGACGTAACGGCCTGACGCTCGGCACACGGCCACGCCAGGCAGAGTGTGCAACACACCGAAAGTGAAGAATTGATCATGAGTAACGTCTACTTCGACATCACCATCGACGGCGCTCCCGCGGGCCGCATCGTCTTCAACCTCTTCGACGAGGTCGTCCCGAAGACCGCGCGCAACTTCCGTGAGCTGGCCACCGGGCAGAACGGTTTCGGCTACGCGGGCTCCGGCTTCCACCGCGTCATCCCCCAGTTCATGCTGCAGGGCGGTGACTTCACCAACCACAACGGCACCGGTGGCAAGAGCATCTACGGTGAGAAGTTCGCGGACGAGAACTTCACGCTGAAGCACGACCGCCCGTACCTGCTGTCGATGGCGAACGCCGGCCGCAACACCAACGGCTCGCAGTTCTTCATCACCACCATCGTCACCTCGTGGCTCGACGGCAAGCACGTCGTCTTCGGCGAGGCCGTCGAGGGCCAGGAGGTCATCGACAAGATCGAGTCCCTGGGCTCGGACTCGGGCGCCACCAAGGCGAAGATCGAGATCGCCGCGTCCGGCGTCGTCGAGGCCTGACCCCACCCGTAGCGGGTCGGAACGTACCGCGGGCCCCGGGGACGGAACATCGTCCCCGGGGCCCGCGGCGTCGTCATCCTGAAAAGAAGCTGTCACATACGGATCGGAATCCCCCGCCCGGCCGTCGTGGTTGGAACTGGCACGACCCCGTTGCGAGGCCCGGCCTCGTGCGACGAAGGAGTGACCATGACCGTTGACCTGACCACGACGGACCTGCAGGGCTTCACCCAGGACTGGCTGGAGTGGTACCGGGGGCAGGAGGAACGGCTCGCCGCTCCGCACGGTTTCCTCGCGATCACCGGCCTGCACTGGCTGGACGAGCGTCCGCAGCGCTTCTCGGACGCGCCCGGCGCCTGGTGGACCGACGCCGACGGGGTCGCCGTGGCGCTCGACGAGGGCGAGGAACTCGTCGTGGCGGGAGAGACCGTGCGCGGTGAGCACCGCTTCGGCGTGCTGCCCGAGCGGGGCGGTGTCGACGCGGTGTGGGGCGACGCCGTGATCGAGGTGGCCAAGCGCGGCGGGAACGACATCGTGCGGCCCCGGCACCCGGACGCCCCGCTGCGCACCGCGTTCGCCGGGACCCCCGCCTACGCGCCGGATCCCCGCTGGGTGGTCCAGGGCCGCTACACGGCGTTCGACGCACCGCGTCCGACGACGGTGGGCGCCGCGGTCGAGGGGCTGGAGCATGTCTACGACGCGCCGGGCCGGGTCGAGTTCGAACTGGACGGGCAGTCACTGGCCCTCACCGCGTTCCCGGGGCGTGGGCCGGGCGGGCTGATGGTGCTCTTCACGGACGCCACCTCCGGGGTGACCACGTACGCCGCGAACCGCTCCCTCACGCTCCCCGCGCCGGACGCCGACGGCACGGTCGTCCTGGACTTCAACCGCGCGACGAACCTGCCGTGCGCCTACACCGACCTCGCGACCTGCCCGCTGCCGCCGGCGGAGAACCGGCTGCCGGTGTCGGTCGAGGCCGGGCAGAAGATCCCCCGTGAGCGGGGCGGCGCGGCCTGATTTCCGGCCTTGACGTGACCGGGCCGGCACCGGTGCCTGATCGGCGCCGCCGGCCCGAAAAGACGTTCGGTCCGTGGCCCGGATTTCGACAACCATGCGTGCCTCTGAGTCGTCCCCTTTAGTGCGCGCAGGTTCACGCGCGGTCGCACCCCCCACAGACGCTGCGCACGGACGACGCGCAGGAAAGAGGCCGCATGCTCCGTATCCACTTCACGTCGCAGGATCTCCAGAGCGTCCGGGTCGCCCGTCAGCCCCATGCTCTGTGGGAACTCGTCTGCGGTGTCTGCCGGTTGGACACCCGGCAGGGGGCGCTCGAGTTCGGGCACTGGCGCCGGTCCGTACGTGAGGGACTGGCGAAGGATCCACGGGCCCGGCGGGCGCTCCTGCCGCTGCAGACGCTGATTCCGCCGGTGGGCTACATCCCCGACTTCCTCACCCCGTCGGTCACGGGCGGCGGGCTGGCCGTCGGGCTCGAAGAGGTGCGCTCCACGTCCCGCACCCGGCTGACCCGTGAGCTGACCCGGCTCGCGGAGTCGCGTCCGCTGCCGTCCTGGGTGTCCAGCCTCAACCGGCCGGGCGTCAAGGCGCTGGGGACGCTGACGCGGGCGCTGGAACTGTCCTGCAAGACACTGCTGGAACCGTACTGGCCGCGCATACAGACAGCGATCGGCAACGATGTCGAGCTGCGCTCACGGGCGCTCCTCGACGGCGGCACGTCCGCTCTCCTCGACGCGCTGCGCCCGCACGCCCGTTGGAACGCTCCCGTACTGGAGGTGAACTATCCCGTCGACCGCGAGCTGTACCTGGAAGGGCGCGGTCTGCTGCTCGTCCCGTCGTACTTCTGCTGGCGCAGGCCCACCGCGCTCGCGGATCCCACGCTCGGTCCCGTGCTCGTCTACCCGGTCGCCAAGCAGCCGTTAGAGGTCGCCCGTGCGAGCAAGGACGGGCTTGAACGGCTGCTGGGCCGCACCCGCACGGTGGTCCTGGCGCATCTCGCCAACCATGGGGCGCGGACCACGTCCGAGGTCGCCTCGGCCGCCAACATCGCGCTGCCCAGCGCCAGTTACCAGCTCGGGGTGCTGCGCGACGGGGGCCTGATCGCCAGCCACCGGGAGGGCCAGTTCGTACGGCACTCCGCAACTCCCCTGGGGCTGCGCTTGCTTGACCGGTGAACGACCGAAGGGACGGACGGAGTGGCGCCGCGCAAACCTCGCCCGGCGCCACTTCGAACGGCTTCGAATTCATTGCCATCCCATGACCCCCACGGCCATCGTTTGTGTCGATCGCACACGAACACCGGAGAGGTACATGAGGAAACGGGGAATCATCACCGCCGCGCTCGCGCCGGGGAGACCGTCACGGTCATCTGCCAGCAGCCGGGGCAGACCGTCGGCGGGAACCCGTACTGGGTGCTGGTGAGCACCACCAACGGCAACCACATGGGCTTCATGGCCAGTTACTACATCAAGAACACCACCAACTGGATCGACGGCGTGGGCCGTTGCCAGTGACGGACCCGACCAGTTCGCCACACCTGACACCGACCACGTCATCACCCACAGGGGGACACCACATGCGCCGCACCTCGGCCGTCATCGGCACCGCAGCCGCCACGCTCGCCTTCCTCGCCCCGGCGGGCATGGCCGCGGCGGCTCCCGCCGAGCCGTCGTACACCGTCGTGCCGTACGAGAACGTCAACGTGCGGCAGCTGCCGCAGAAGAACAGCGCCTACCTGGCGACGCTGACCGCGGGCCATTCCTACACGGCGTACTGCTGGACCATCGGCGAGACCATCACGGACCACGGGATCACGAACAACATCTGGATCTCGTTCGCCGACGGCTACAGCAGCGCGGTCTATTTCAAGGGCGACCAGTACGGCAACCTGCCGGCCTCGGCGAGGTGCTGACGAGCGGCATCCCGAAGTCCGCCGTCATCGAGAACGGCTGAGGGCATAGCGCAAGAGGGCGCGGTGGCCACCGTGCACAGGGGGACGGTGGCCACCGCGCCCTCGGCGTGTCGTCTGCGGGTCAGCCCGCTCGGCGCCGGTCCGCCGCGGCGCGGTGGGTGAGGGGCTCGCGCAGGCCCAGGTGTTCGCGCAGGGTCGTGCCGGTGTACTCGGTGCGGTAGACGCCGCGTTCCTGGAGTGCGGGGACGAGCAGGTCGACGATGTCGTCGAGGCCGTCGGGGATCAGGTACGGCGTGACGTTGAAGCCGTCGATCGCGCCGTGCCGCACGAAGTGGGCGAACTTGTCCGCGAGTCCCTCCGGGGTGCCGACATGGCCGCGCTGCGGGCCCAGCGCGATGACGGTCTCGCGCAGGGACCAGCGGTTCGCGTCGGCCTTCTCCCGCCATTCCGCGACGACTTGACGGGGGTCGGCGATCCGCCGTGCCCCGAAGGAGCCGTCGTTCTCGGCGACGACCGGGTCCTCCTTGGGCAGCGGCCCGTCGGCGTCCCGGCCGAAGAGGTCGATGCCCCACAGGAGTCCGGCGATGCCCAACGCCGTTGCCGGGGTCACCTGTTGGAGGCGGATCCAGCGCTTCTTCTCCAGGGCCTCCTCCTCCGTGGCGCCGATGATGATCTCGGTGCCGGGGAGGATGCGCAGGTCGTCGTCGGGCCGGCCGACGGCCCGCAGCCGGCGCCGCAGGTCCTCGGCGAAGGCGAGCGCGTCGTCGAAGTCGTTGCCGTGCGCGGAGAAGATGACGTCGGCGTTGCGGGCGGCGAAGTCCCGGCCCTCGCCGGAGTCCCCGGCCTGGAAGATCACCGGGTGCCCCTGGACGCTGCGCGGCAGGGTGGGCGCGAGGTCGACGTCGAACTGCGGTCCCTGGTGGCGGACTTGGCGTACGGCGCCGGGTGCCGCCCAGGCCGGGGCGCCTGCCGAGCCGGAGACGGCCGAGTCCTGCCAGCTGTCCCAGAGCGCGCGGGCGACGGTGAGGAACTCCTCGGCGCGGCGGTAGCGGTCGGCGTGGTCGAGGTAGCCGCCGCGCCGGAAGTTGGCGCCGGTCCAGGCGTTGTCGGTGGTCACCACGTTCCAGCCCGCGCGGCCCTCGGACAGCAGGTCGAGGCCGGACAGACGGCGGGCGAGGTCGGCGGGTTCGTTGAAGGTGGTGTTGGACGTGCTGACCAGGCCGATGCGGTCCGTCACGGCGGCCAGCGCGGCGAGTTGGGTGATGGCGTCCGGCCGTCCGGCGACGTCGAGGTCGTGGATCCGGCCGTCGACCTCGCGCAGCCGCAGCCCCTCCCCCAGGAAGAACGCGTCGAACAGGCCGCGTTCGGCGGTCTGCGCGACGCGCCGGAAGTTGGCGGGGTCGATCTGGGAGCCGCTCGCCGGATCGGACCAGACCGTCCAGTGGTTGACGCCCTGGAAGAAGACACCGAGGTGCAGCTGGGCGTCGGGGCGGGGGACGTCGAGAGGGTCGGTGCGGGTCATCGGACGTCCTCCTGGGCGGCCACGGCGGCGTAGCGGTTGGCGGGCCGGTCCAGGCCCAGGTGGGTGCGCAGCGACGCGCCGGGCAACGGCCGTACGGCGTACCGTCGTTCGACGAGCTGCGGCAGGACGAGCCGGGACAGTTCCGGGAGGTCCTCGTCCAACACCAGGGGGTGCAGGCGCACTCCGTCGACCACTCCCCTCAACTCCCCGAGCAGCGCGGCGAGTCCGGCGGCGGAGCCGATGTGGCGCAGGCGTCCCCGGTCGCTCCAGGGCGCGTGCCGTTCGAGGTCGGCGACGCGTTCCTCGGCGGCGGCGTCGGCGGTGTCGAGGGCGACGTCGACTTCGGCGAAGGTACGCGGTGTTCCGGCGGCGGAGGCGCTCGCGGTGACGGCCGCCAGATCGCGGCCCTCGACGAGGGCGACGTCGAGTCGATCGGCGGGGACCCGGTCCGGGCTGCCGAGCACGACGAGTTGGCCCTGCGGCGGACGCGGCACGATCGCCGGTCCCTTCACCGCGAAGGTGTCGCCGGTGAAGTCGACGTAGTGCAGCCGGTCTCGGTCGAGATAGCGGCTCGTGGCGACGGAGCGGATGACCGCGTCGTCCTCCCAGGAGTCCCACAGCTCGCGGACGACCTCGACCCCGTCACGCGACTCACGGGCGCGTGCCGCGTCCCCGTCGACGAGCGGACGCCCCCAGACGGACGCCGCTTCGGGCCGTACCTCCTCGCTCACCACCCACCCGGCGCGCCCGACCGAGATGTGGTCCAGGGACGCCAACTGGCTTGAGACATGGAAGGGTTCGGCGTACGTGAGCGGCACGACCGGCGCGATGCCGATGACGCTCGTCGACGCGGCGAGGAACGCGGCCCGCTCCACCGCGCCGATCCGGCCGACCACGTCGGGCGCGGCGCCGGGCGGGAGCGCGCCGTCGTCCAGGGTGAGCAGGGTGAACCCGGCGTTCTCCGCCGCGGCGGCGACACGGGCCACCCGGCGCGGGCTCAACAGGTGGTCGGGCGAGTGGGCGGCGCGGCGCCAGGCCGCGGGATGGGCGCCGTCACCGTCGATTTCGAGGGCGAGCCGCAGGGCGGGGCCGGACATGGGGGTTCCTTCCGAGAACACGTCGAGACGGCCGGCCCGTGGGCCGGCAGGGGTCAGAGGCGTGCGGAAGGACAGACGGCGGAGGCGGTACGGCAGTAGTCGACATGCCGGCGGATGATCAGCCGCGCGCCCGGACCGGCACCGCGAGGTGCGGCGTCGCAAACGCGCATCGGGGCCTCCACCCGTCCGGGATCGATCGCCTCAACCTTGGGCGCCGCCCCCGGAAGATGTCAAGAACATTAGATGTACGCGCATGCAGCGGAGGCGGGTCGGAAAAAGCGGTGGCCGCGACGGCGACCGGGCTGCTACCTTCCCGGAGGCCGTGAAAGACCGCGAGGAGGTGGGACCCATGAACGCAGTAACCAGGTGGGTGCTCCCCCTTTTCGCCACGGTTGGGCCAGCGGCATAGGTGTCGCCGGGAGCGCCTCACATCAAGGCGATCCCGAAAGGCAACACCATGGAACTCTCCACAAAAACAGTGCGGTTCACCGCGGAGACATCGTCGAACGGCGTCCTCGTCCGCGACTTCACCGTCGACGGCCTGACCGGCGCGCTCTGGTCCCCCGCCGACTCCCCGTCCGTACGCGCTCCCCTGGTCCTGATGGGCCACGGCGGCGGCACCGACAGCAAGGCACCGGCCATGGCGGGCCGGGCCGACCGGCTCGTGAACGGCTGCGGCTTCCACGTGGCCACCCTCGACGCCCCCGGCCACGGCGACCGGCCGCGCACCGCGCACGATGAGCGGGAGATCGCCGCGATGCAGCACGCGATGGCGACGGGCGAACCGGTCGGCGAGATCGTCGTCCGCTACAACGCCCACCTCGCCGAGCGCGCCGTACCGGAGTGGCTGGCGACCCTCGACGCCCTCCAAGAGCTCCCGGAGATCGGCACCGGGGGACCCGTCGGCTACTACGGCATCAACATGGGCACCGCGATCGGCGTCCCGCTGACGGCGGTCGAACCCCGCATCACCGCCGCGGTGTTCGGGCAGTTCTGGTACGACGACGCCCTGGCGGAGGCGGCGCGGCGGATCACCGTGCCGATCGAGTTCGCGCTCCAGTGGGACGACGAGCACATCCCGCGCGCGTCCGGTCTCGCGCTGTTCGACGCCTTCGCCTCGAAGGAGAAGTCGTTGCACGTCAACTCGGGCCGCCACAAGGAGCTCCCGAGGTTCGAGGCGGACAGCGCGGCCCGCTTCTTCGCCCGGCATCTGAGCCGGGCCGACGTGCCCAGGGCGGCCTGACGGGAGACCGGCGTCCGGCCGACGGCCGGACGCCGGTCCCTCAACGCGACCGCGGCCCGGCGTCCTCTCCGAAGTCCATGCCCGTCATGAGTTCGGAGAAGGCGCCGCCCGCGGCGGCGGACGTGAAGAGCCGGTCGAGCTGGGCGCGGGCCAAACCCCTTTGGAAAAGCCCGGAGTTGGCGGCGTCACCGGCGTCGTGGAGCATGCGCGTCATCCACTGGGAGAACTCCTGGTCGTTCCAGACCCGGCGCAGGCACCGCGCCGAGTACGTCCGCAGACCCGTGTCGTCGTGGTCGTGGACGGCGTCCCGTACGGCGCGGGCGAAGAGGTCGGCGTCGTAGAGAGCGAGGTTCATGCCCTTGCCGCCCATCGGGGAGACGATGTGCGCCGCGTCGCCGACGAGGTGGAGGCGGCCGTACTGCATCGGGTCGTGGACCAGGCTGCGAAGGCGGAAGATCTCGCGGTCGGTGATCGGGCCGGAGACCAGGTCCGGATCGCCGAGCCGGGTGCGCAGCGCATCCCAGACACGGGCGTCGGACCAGGCGCCGGGCTCGTCGTCGGGCGGGCACTGGAGGTAGTAGCGGCTGGTGTACGGGCCGCGCGGGAAGTGCGCGGCGAAACCCTGCTCGCTGACGGCGAGGAGCGGGTGGGCCGGCGGCGGGGCATCCGCCAGGACCGTCAGCCAGCCGATGCCGTGGTCGAAGGCGTACGGCGTGAGGACCCCGTCGGGCACGGCGCTGCGGCTGATGCCGTGGTCGCCGTCGCAGCCCGCGACGTAGGAGCAGGCGATGGTGCGGAGGCCGCCGTCCGGGGTGCGGTAGCGGACGGTGGGGTGTTCGCCGGTCAGGTCGTGCAGGGAGACGTCCGCCGCCTCGAAGCGGAGGTCGCCGCCGTCCTCCAGGTAGGCGGCGGTGAGCTTCTGGACCAGCATCTGCTGGGGGCAGATACGGGCCGTGGGGCCCGCCGAGCCGTCGGAGTCGGACACGAGGTGGGGCTCGCCGTCGACCCGGAGTTCGAGGATGCCGTCGTGCGGTACGCCACCGAGGACGCGGTCGGCCAAGCCCCAGGAGTCGAACATGCGGACCGCGCGGGTCTCGACGATGCCCGCGCGCTGGCGCTGTGCCACGTACTCCCGGGTCTGCCGCTCCAGGACGACACAGTCGATCCCGGCGCTCCGCAGCAGGTTCGCGACGGTCAGCCCGGCCGGGCCCGCGCCGATCACCACCACGGTCGCGGATTCCGGGGACTCGCTCAACTCCCGCACACTGTCGGTCACTTGACCACCTCCGGAATCACCCTACCGACGCGGAGCGCCCGGCCGCCGGGTCACTTGACCTGGATCGTCGCCTTCCAGGTCTCGACGATCAGGGGGCAGAGGTTCCCGGGGTCGGGGACGCAGTGCCTTTGTGCGCTGACGGTGGCGGTGCCGGCGGCAGCCGCGCGGTAGACCGCCGAGGCGTCGCCGACCGGGTTCGTGACGTCGGACCTGTGTCCGAGCACGGCCGAGTCGCTGGCGGCCACCGCGGTCCAGGTGTAGGTGAGTCCGCGCTCGCGGTAGTGGGTGAGCCGGACCTCGACGTCACCGCCGACGATCGCGGCGACCGTCCGGCCGTTGTCCGTGTTCGTGAGCACCATGCGCCCGGCGCGGAGCGCGTGCGCCGACGCGGGTGTCGCGACGGTGGTGACGGTGGCGGCGAGGGCCAACCCCGCGGCCCCCAGGGCCGTAGACCACTTCGTAGTTCCCATGACGCACGCTCCTCGCACTCTCCGGCGGCAGCGGATGTGCTGCCCAGCGGGGTCAACGTGGTGGTGGAGGGCGGGTCACAGGCAACCACTCGATCGTGGGCCGGAGCGCGGCGGGGACGGCTCGGGGCTACCGCGAGTTCGCACCCCTTGTGCGTGTGTTATGAATCTTCCCGTATGACCGATAGGAAAAGCACGTAGACAACCGTTCGACCGGCCCCACGGGTGAAGGCCGGTCGGGGTCGCCGATGCCGGGGTCCGCTCCCCGGGCTGCGGTGATCTTCCTTCCCAGGAGGACCTCCCGCATGTTTCGACGTATTGGCAGTGGGGTCGTCAGACATCCCGTCTGGACGATCGTGGCATGGCTGATCGCGGCCGTGGCGATTGTCGCCACGGCGCCCAGCCTGCCCTCCAACAGTGACGAGAGCAGTTTCCTCCCCAAGAGTTACGAGTCCATCAAAGCGGCGGATCTCCAGACGAAGGCGTTCCCCAGCGCCTTCACCCCGTCCGCGATCGCGCTGTACCAGCGCTCCGACGGCGGCAAGCTCACCGCCGCCGACCAGAAGGACGTCGCCCGGATCACGACCGAGCTGGGCAAGAAGCACATCGACCAGGTGCAGAAGGTGGTCCCCGGCCAGCCGTCCAAGGACGGCAGGTACACCATGACCCTGGTGCAGATGGACAGCAAGAACGCCGGTCAGCCGGCGCAGGCGGATGCCGCGAAGGTGCTGCGCGACGACGTCAAACAGCTGGCCAAGGGCACCGATCTCGACGTGAAGCTCGGCGGTTCCGCCGCGCAGGCGCTCGACCAGCAGGACTCGTCGAAACGCGGCGAGGCACTGATCGGCATCGGGACGTTCCTCATCATCCTGGTGACGCTGCTGATCATCTTCCGCGCGCCGATCCTCGCCGTCCTCCCCCTGGTCCTGATCGGCGTGGTGGCGTCCATCGCCAACGGGCTGATCGCGTACGCCACCAAGCTGTTCGGGCTGCAGGCGAACAGTTCCGTGTCGTCGATCCTGATCGTCGTGCTGTTCGGCGTGGGCACGGACTACTTCCTGTTCCTGATGTTCCGGTACAGAGAACGCCTGCGGGCGGGTGACGAACCGAAGCAGGCCATGATCAACGCGGTCGCCAGGGTCGGCGAGGCCATCGCCTCGGCCGCCGGCGCGGTCATCATCGCGTTCCTCGCGCTGGTGCTGTCCACGCTCGGCTTCCTCAAGCAGATGGGTCCGGCGCTGGCCATCTCGGTCACCGTCACCCTGATCGCGGGCCTGACGCTGATCCCGGCCGTGGTGTCGCTGATCGGGCCGAAGGTCTTCTGGCCATCGAAGTCGTGGCAACAGGAGCCGCAGAACGCCCGGTTCGCCGCCCTCGGCCGTGGTGTGCAGCGCAGGCCCGCGTTGACCGCCGCGCTCTCCGGGCTCGTCCTCGTCGCCCTGTCGCTCGGCACGCTCGGCTACAAGGCCACCTTCGACCTGGCCTCGGGCTCCATGCCCAAGACCAAGGAGTCGATGGTCGTCCAGGACGAGATGCAGAAGGCGTACTCGGCGGGCGCGGCCGCCCCCACCGACGTCTACCTCTCCAGCACCGACGGCAAGCCGCTCGACAAGTCCGCCTTCCCGGCCTACGCCGAGAAGCTGGGCGCCGTCGACGGTGTCGCGAGCGCCCGGATGAGCCAGCTCAACCCGGGCGGTACGACGGCGGACTTCACGGTCACGCTGAAGTACGAGGCGTCCACGGAGAAGGCGATCGACGCGGTGGGCCGGGTGCGGGACGTCGCGCACGCCTCCGCGCCCGACGGCACGAAGGCACTGGTCGGCGGCATGTCCTCGATCTACAAGGACATCAACACCGCGGTCAACCACGACTATCGGACCGTGTTCCCCGTCGCCGCCCTGCTGATCATGCTGATCCTGGGGCTGCTGCTGCGCAGTGTGGTAGCGCCGTGGTACCTCATCGCCTCGGTGGGTCTCGGCTTCGGTGCCACGCTCGGTGCCACGGTCTGGATCTTCCAGGACGCTCAGGGGCATCCGGGGCTGATGTTCATGCTCCCGGTGATCATGTATCTCTTCGTGGTCGCCATCGGCACGGACTACAACATCCTCATGATCGCCCGGCTCCGCGAGGAGGCCCGCGAGGGCCGCGATCCACGCGAGGCCGCGAGCATGGCGCTGCGGCACGCGGGACCGACCGTGGCCGCGGCCGGGTTCATCCTCGCGGCGACCTTCGCCACGATGATGCTCGCGGGCAACGCGCTGCTCACGGAGATGGGCTTCGCGGTCTCCTTCGGCATCGCCGTCGCCGCGTTCGTGATGGCGATGTTCTTCACGCCGAGCCTCACGGCGCTGATCGGCCACGCGGCCTGGTGGCCCGGCCACGCCGACCGCACCCAGGAAACCGCGGGCGGCCACGCCTCCGACACCCCGGGCCCGGTCTCCGGCACGGGTGACGAGGACGCGGTCACCCACGACCCGGCGAGCCGTCGGGGCTAGCGGTACGCGGGCCCTGTCCACCAGCCTCCACGGCCGGTGGACAGGGCCCGCAGTCTTCTCCCTACGACGATGAGCGCGCCCGGGGGCAGGAAGGAACCGGCGTCAGCGGTCGTCGTGCCCGCGCAGGCAGTCGAGGGGCGCTTCCAGCGCGACGGCGTCGCGCCGGGCCCGGGTCAGCAGCAGCCCGCTCTGGACGGCGGCGAGCGGCGCGAGGGCGAAACGGTCGGGGCCGATCGGTTCGGGCAGTTCACCGCGCGCCCGCATCGCCCGCGGCCCGTCCCTCAACGCCCCCTCCCGGTGATCCCCCAGAACCCAGGGGGCGGACGCCGGGGCCCGTTCCCGGAGCGCGCGTGACGACTTGACGTCGACGGCCGGTGCGACCTCAACGGGTGTGCGGTGACCGGGCCTTGGCCGGGACAGCGTCGGAAACTGCGCCCGTTTCGGATCGTCGGGAGGGGGCACTAGCGATCGCAGCCCAGTGCTTCGGTCAGCAGGCACGCCTTCTTCCCCATAGAGGAGCGTCATCGTGCCCCTTCCGTTCCATCCCGACAGCAAGCCGACGAGTCCGGCTTCCGCCGAGAACGCGGAGGTCTGACGTGATCGTGCCGAACCCTGCCGTACTGCAGCAGGCGGTCGACCGTTATCGAGCCCTCGCGGCCGACGGGAACATCGCCGTCGCCGTCTCCCTGCAGAACGCCGCCTACACCCTGTGCGTGCTGACCGGCACCCGCACGGTCGAGGAGGCCCTGACCGCCGCGGACCGGCTGTGCTCACGCGCGACGGCCTCCGGCTCCCCCCATCGGCGGACCTTCACCCTCACCTCCACTTCTGCGGGCCCCCTGGGCTCCTCCGGCGAAACAGCCTCCGGGGAAAGGGAGTTGGTGGCGTGACGGAGCGCCCTGGCGACGCTCCCGCGGCAGTCGGCACACCCGGCTTCGCATTGCTGACGGACAGCTAAGAGGCACTGGACACCGCACAGTTGGTGTACCGGCCCGACGACTACCTGCCCGCACGGCTGGTGTTGGTCGGGCCGGACGGCCAGGAAGACACGGCCGACCGACGCGGCTGTGGTCTCCAACAGCACGTCTCCGACGCCGGATTCGAGGACGGCACGTTCACACCTGGTGAGCGCGCGACGTCCGCTGGTTCCCAGTTCAGGTCGGCCTCCGTCCTCGGGTTACGCGATGTCCTCAGGGGCGAGGTCAGGCCGCAGGCGGTGCCAGGAGGGGTGGCGGAGGTAGCCGGCCCGGGTGCGTGTGGCGTAGGTGACCTCGCTGACCAGGCGGGGCAGCACCCAGTGGGCGCCCGTGACCGGCGGGACCGGGGTGAAGGGGCAGTCCGCGGTGGCGGCGACGCGCAGGAGTTCGGACAGTTCCGCCCGTTCGCGCTCGCTCCACCCGGTGCCGACGTTGCCGATGTACCGCAGCCGCCCTTCGTGCCGCTGCCCGAGAAGAAGCGCACCCGGCAGCCCGTTCAGGCGCCCCTTGCCCGGCATCCACCCACCGATGATCGCGTCGGTGGTGACCAGGTTCCTGATTTTGATCCACGACCGTGAGCGCACCCCGGGTTCGTAACGGGACGTCAGCCGCTTGCACACGATCCCTTCAAGACCCGCCGCACGGGTCGCCTCAAGTGCCCGCGCACTGCTGCCGACCACCACGCCCGGCACCGACCAGCGCTCCCCGTCCAGCCCCAGGGACTCCAGCGCCTCCCGTCGCTCGGTGTACGGCTCCGCCAGGAGGCTGTCGCCACCGAGGAACAGGACATCGAACAGGACCAGATGAACAGGCGCCCGCCGGGCGGCCCGACCGATCACGCCGGCCGGTGACCGGACCAGCCCCATCCGCGACGCCAGCCGCCCGAAGTCCGCCCGCCCCCGTTCGTCCAGGGCGACGATCTCACCGTCCAGGATCGCCGGCATTCCTCGGAACACCTCTCCCAGGGCTTGCAGCTCCGGATACCCCGAGGTGATGTTCTCGCCCGAACGAGAACGGAACAACGCCGTCCCATCCCCCGAAAGATAGGCAAGCACGCGCTGACCGTCCTGCTTGGTCTCGACCGCCCACCGGTCATCACCACCCGGCAACGGCAGCCGGCCGGGTGACGCGAGCATGGGCGCGATCGACGGCAGGGTGACCATGGACACCACCCTCGCCCCTCCAGCGGTGCGGGGCACTCTGGGGCCACGCCGTCCCTCGCCTCTTCAGCGGTGCGGGGCACTCCGGAGCCACGCCGTCTCCCGAGGGCATGCCCTTGGACCGAGCCCGACGGCACCATCGCCCACCGGCAGCGCACCGAGCCACTACGGCCCAGGCGCACGATCCACCACAGGTTCCGCCCCTCAGACTGAACAGCCCACACGCACGGCCGGACTCGGCCACGGGGCCTCCGGCGGTTGGATCCGACGTCACCGCCCACCCAACCGCCATGACCACCGACCGGCGTACCTGTGCCGTCAGAGCGCTAGACGGCGGTACGCCCCGCGTCCGCCGCAAGCGTGACGCCGGTGAGATAACTCGCGCGGTCCGAGGCGAGGAAGAGGATCACCTCGGCGATCTCGCGAGGGGCCGCGAGCCGGCCGAGCACCGTCGTCTTCGCGAACTGCTCGGCGTTCTCCTCCCCCATGGTGTCCAGGACCATGTCGGTCCGCGTAGGACCCGGCGCGACGGTGTTCACCCGCACACCGGCCGGACTGAACTCGGCCGCCCAGGTGCGCGTCAGCGACTCCAGCGCGGCCTTGGTGGCGCTGTAGACGGACAGCCCGGGGATGCCGATCCGGGCGGCCATGGTGCTGACGTTCACGATGCTGCCGGAGCCCCTGGCGATCATCGCGGGAACCAGCGCCGCGGTGAGGAGGTACGGGGCGCGGATGTTGGCCGCGATGGTCTCGTCGAGCGTGCCGGGGTCCTGGTCCACGGTCGGCGCTCCGGGGAAGATCGCGGCGTTGTTGACCAGGATGTCGACGGGTCCGGCCTCTTCCGCGAGGCGGCGCAGAGCGGCCGGGTCGGTGAGGTCGGCGGCGACGAAGCGTGCCTTGCCGCCGGCGTCCGTGATCGACCGCACGGTCGCGGCCCCGCGCTCGGCGTTGCGCCCGGAGACGACGACCTCGGCGCCGGCGGTGGCCATCAGCCGGGCGGTTTCGGCGCCGATGCCGCCGGTCGATCCGGTGACGAGGGCGACCTTGTCGGAGAGTTCCATTCCGGTTCCTTCCGGGAATCCGGCCGCGCACTGCGGCCGGAGTGGGTTAGGTGACCCACAATCGTCCGCTAAAAATGGGTTGTCCAATCCAGAATCTGTTAGCGTTACGACCATGACGACCGAGACGCGACGGCCCGCGCAGAGGAAGCTCACCCGCAAGGGGCAGGAGACCCGGCGCCGGATAGTGGCCGCCGCCGCGACGCTCATGTACGAGCGGGGCGTGACCGAGGCGACGCTGGAGGACGTACGGGCGGCCGCCGGCGTGAGCGGCTCGCAGATCTACCACTACTTCGCCGACAAGCAGGAACTGCTGCTGGCCGTCATCGAGTTCCAGACCGAGGCGGTCCTGGACATGCAGAAACCGCTCTTCGCCGGGCTGGACACCATGAAGGGCCTACGGCAGTGGCGGGACGCGCTGGTGGAGTACCAGCTCCGGCTGCAGTGCCGCGGCGGCTGCCCTATCGGCTCCCTCGGCAGCGAGATCGCGGAGACCAACCCCGAAGCACGGCTCGTCGCGGCCAGCGGCTTCCTGCGCTGGGAGTCGGCGATCCGCGAGGGCCTCCAGAAGATGCACGACCGCGGTGAGCTCGACACCGACCCCGACGATCTCGCCCTCGCGCTCCTCGCCGCACTCCAGGGAGGCCTGCTGCTCACCCAGCTTCAGCGCCAAGTCAGGCCGCTGGAGGTGGCGTTGGACTCGATGCTCGACCACGTCGAGGCGTGCATGAAGCGGGCGTGACGGGCGACGGTCGCGGGCTTACTGGCCCTAACAAAGCCTCTGAACGTGGCGGTGAGTGATCAGGCAGACGGCGAGACCGAGGAAGGCTTCATGGATGTCGTCGCGTCGCTCCCAGCGGATGCGCAGCCGGCGGAAGCCGTGCAGCCAGGAGATCGTCCGCTCGACGACCCAGCGGAAGGTGCCCAGGCCGGTGCCGTGCGGCTGGCCTCGCTCGGCGATCGCGGGCCGGATGTTGCGCCGGCGCAGGAGTCGGCGGTACTTGTCGTGGTCGTAGCCGCGGTCCGCGAAGAGCATGTCGGGCCGCCTGCGCGGCCGGCCGACCACTCCGGCCACTGGCGGGATCTTGTCCAGCAGCGGAAGCAGCTGGGTGACGTCATTGCGGTTGCCGCCGGTCAGCGAGACCGCGAGCGGGATGCCCTGGCCGTCGGTGATGATGTGGTGCTTGCTGCCCGGACGTGCGCGATCGACCGGGCTGGGACCGCTTTTGGGCCCCTGCGCGCGGCCCGGACATGGGAGGAGTCGATCACCGCCCGCGACCAGTCCAGCTGGTTCTTCGACCGCAGCCTGTTCAGCAGCAACTGGTGCAGCTGGTTCCACACGCCGGCCTCGTTCCAGGCCGCCAGCCGACGCCAGCACGTCATCCCCGAACCGAAGCCCAGCTCCTGCGGCAGGTATTCCCACTGGATCCCGGTGTGCAGGACGAACAGAATCCCGCACAGGGCCTGACGGTCAGGTACTCGTGGCCGCCCCTCGACCTGCTTCGGCGGCGGCTCAGGCAGTAACGGCTCGATCAGCGACCACAGTTCGTCCGACACGATCCACGGCCGCGACTGACGCTTCCCCATGCCCTCACCAACGAGCGATCAAGCCGACAGTCACATGATCAACCCACTTTTGTTAGAGACAGTTAGAGTCGCTGTTCACCCCGGGTGCGGGGAGGATCGGGCCGGCCCACCGGGTCAGCGGACGTCACGGTGCGGGAAGCGCAGCGCGCGCATGGCGACTCGAAGTCGAGAGCGGGGCCTGCCCCGGCCGTCCGCATGCGCGATCGTTCCCAGGCAGGCCGCCCCAGATCGCCGACGCTCCCCCGCCGTCCCGCCTACGCGCTCGGGTCCCAGGCCAGAAGCAGTTCGAAGAGGTTTCCGTCGCCCTCCACGTCCAGCGACTCGACCGGGATGCGGCCGTACAGCACCAGGACCAGGTCTCCGGCCGGGCCCCGGAGGGAGGCGTCGGCGCCGGTGGCGGCCGCGGGGATACGGGTGGCGCGGGCGCCGTCGGCGGAGAGGGTGAGGCGCCAGGAGCGGCCCTCGGTGGCGTGGTAGTCGACGGTGGCGGGCTCGTGCGGCCAGGGGTCGGTGCCCGCGCAGCAGGTGGAGAGAAACTCGTCGACGCCGTCGAGTGCCGCTTCCTCGGGCAGCGCCTGGGCCTGCGACGCACCCAGGGTGATCTGCGCGTCGTAGGTGTGCACCGAGGCTTCCTGGACCTGGTGGCGGGCTACGGCCCCGGAGGTCTGCGGTGACTGGGAGCCGCCCCACCACGTCCAACAGCCGCGATCCGGGCCGAACTCCCGCAGGGTGCCGAGCAGTTGCTCCGTGGACTCCGCCGACCAGGCCAGCAGGGCGTCGGGTTCCTTCGGCGCCTCCGGGACGGTGCCGGACGGGCCGTCGGCAGGTCCAGCGGCGACGTTGGCGGCCCAGCGGCGATGCACCCCGCCCAGGTGCTCGACCAGATCCCGCAGTGTCCACTCGGGGCAGGTCGGCACCTGGGCGTCGAGGCTCGGCGCGGCGGAGACAGCGGCCCGGAACGCGGCCGACCGTTCGTCGATCAGGCGCAGCAGGGCGGGGAACTCCAGGTTCTCTGTCACACGGACTGTCTACCACCGCGCCCCGACGGCCGGGCAGCGAATATCCGGGGCACCGCGTGGGTCAGTGCCCGAGGGCCTGTTGGACCGTCGGGTGGCACGTGATGATTCCGTCGATGCCGACGAGTTGGATGATGCGCAGCACGGGCGGGGCGGCCCCGGCCAGCCGCAGCCAGCCGCCCGCCTCGGCGAGGGTGCGGTGGACGGCGATGAGGATGTTGATACCGCTGGAGTCCATGAAGGTGACCTGACTCAGGTCGATGACGGCATGCGGTGCGGCGTTGTTCGGCAGGTCCAGCGCCTCCCTCACCGCGCCGCCTGTCTCATGGTCGATCTCTCCGGCCAGGGCCACGACAAAAATGCCGTCGACGACGTCGGTCCTGACCGACAACCGCCCCGGCTGCCCCGCTTGTTCGGTGTCCACCATCTGTCCTCATACACAAGTCGGTGAGCGCTACGGATCAGGATTTCATCCGAAGTGCTGCCCCGCATCGTACGGTTGATGCCCGGGTCTGGTGGAGCCTATGGACATTGACGAGTGGTTGTTATCTCACGGGGTATGCGCGGGGCACGCGGAAGGCGGTGAAACGATCCTGATGGAACCAGAGTCATCGGACGACGACGACACAGCACCGCAGGCCCGGGACCGGGCCATACGGTCCACGGCGGCACTGGACGGTGACGGCTCATGCATCGCCGAAGCCCGCCAACTGGCCGCCACCTTCCTGACCCGGGCCCGGGCCGAGTTCGGGCTGCCGGTGTCGGCCCGGGCGATGGATCTCACGCAGCTGGTCGTCAGTGAGCTGGTCACCAACGCCCGCAAATACGCGCCCGGTCCGGTGCTGATGGATCTGCGGATCGTCGACAGCCTGGTCGAGGTGCAGGTGTGGGACTCCGACCCACAGCTCCCCGTGGCCCAGGGCGCGGACGCCCAACGCGTGGGACAGCACGGCCTCGAGATCGTACGGGCGGTGGCACACGGCTTCGAGGCCCGACGCGAATCGGTGGGCAAGCGCATCACCGCCCGCATAGCGTTGACGGACGTTCCCGCCGAGGCCGCTGTCGACACGTCCCCAGTGACTCCGCCAAGTTGAAACCGCGATACCGAGACCCCTACGGCTACGGCTACGGCTACGAGGTCAGCGGGATCCGGTAGACCGAGACATGCGAACGCGAGTCCGCGGTGAACTCGCCGCCGGACCAGTCCCCATGCCTGCTCTCCAGCTCGAAGCCGGCCAGCTGCGCCATGAGATCGAGTTCGGCAGGCCAGATGTACCGGTGCGGGCTGCGGTACAGCTGCGCCTGCTCGGTGTCGTCGAAGTGGAAGTGGTGCGACACGACATGCTGGTTGAGGACGTCGTAGGTGTCCAGACCGATGTAGTCCCGGTCGGTCTGCCACACGGTGGCGGTCCGCCCCGGCGGCAGACTGCGCAACTCCGGCACCCACAGCTCGATCACGAACCGTCCGCCCGCCGTGAGATGGCGGGCCGCGTTCCGGAAGCACTCGACCTGCTCGGCCTGGGTGAGCAGGTTCGAGATGGTGTTGTAGACGAGATAGACGAGGCTGTACGTCCCGGGCGCGACGGTGGTCGCCATGTCCCCGATGACGACGGGGATCGTCGCTTCGTCGGCCTTGGTGCGCAGTTGCTCCACCATCGGCCGTGACAACTCGATCCCGGTGACGGGGACTCCCCGCCCGGCGAGCGGCACGGCCACCCGCCCGGTCCCAACAGCGAACTCCAACGCGGCCCCCTCCCCCGCGAGTTGCGCGAGCCGCTCCACGGTCGGTTCCAGCGCCTCGGGCGCGAACATTCCGGTGCCGGGCGTGTCGTACCGCTGGGCGACGTCGGAGTTCCACATCTGCTCCTGCTGCATTACGCCAACGCTGGCTGCCGGAGCGGAAGTTGTCCAACGACTTTCCGGTCGCGGACGTCTCGTCTACAACGCCGAGCCCAGCACCTCGGCCACCCAGACCATCGCCGGGATGCTGAGGGCAATGCCCCAGAGGCCGGTCAACGAGAACGCGGCCAGGGCAACTCCCAGCCAGGCCACGCGGGTCGGCGCGAGGACACGCGAGGGGTCCTGGGGGTCGTAGCGGACCTCGTCGCGCCGCCCGCGCGATGCCGGGCGCGCCGTGACCTCCTGGCCGTCGAGCGTGCGGAAGCGGACGACGCAGTCATGGGTGCCCTCGCTGTCCGGGTCCGCCTCGTACGTCGCGTGGACGGTGATGCCCCGCCGCCACAGCACCCACCGTGTGTCCAGCTCGGACATGATCACCCACAGGCGCAGCAAGGCGACGCCCGCGGGAAGCAACAGCCAGGCGAAGACCCCCAGGAAGGGGTCCGCCGGCAGCCACACGGCCGACGGCAGCCCCAGGACCACGTACCAGAGCGCGCGCCGCCGCCAGGGGCTGCCGTCACGGAGGCCGGCCGGCGTACGCAGGGGCCACGGCCGCGCCGAATACCGTTGCAGCGGCAACTTGTTCAGCGACGGGTCGGCGTCGCTCATGATCGCCTCGATCTCCGTGCCGAGCGCGGCGGCCGTGTCCCGGTCGCGATGCCGGACCGTCATGGCCGTGTCGGCCTGCGCGTCCTCGAAGAGGAGTACGGTCAGCGACTCCTCGGTGGCCTCGACCCGGCGGATCCGCATCCCGGGCACGACCACTGTCGTCCGTCCCCGTCTCCAGTGCAGCGCACCCTGCTCCACCCACACCCGGGTGCGACCGCCAGCCAGGACAACCCCCTTGGCAGGTGCGGTGTTTGATTCCCCCACGGCAGTGGATCCTAGACGCGCCGAACGTCCGCGGCGCGGGCCGTGCCGACGCGGTCAGGTGGTCACAGGCTCCGCATGGTGCACTAACTCACCGATACGAGAGGCCAGTTCGGGCCACAGCTCTTCCGGAAGGCCGTGGCCCATTCCCTCCAGGATCAGCAACTCCGCGTCGGGGACGGCCGCCGCCGTGGCGTGGCCGCCGCTGATGTCGCAGACGATGTCGGCGGTGCCGTGCACGACCAGGGTGGGCACCCGCAGGGACCGGAGGCGTTCGGTGCGGTCGCCGGTGGCCAGTACCGCGAGGCCCTGGCGTTGGATGCCGAGGGGGTCGTAGCCGCGGTCGAAGACGCGTCCGGACCGTTCGGCCGCCGCGGTCTCGTCGAAGGGGAAGGCTGGGGACGCGGCGAGGCGGAGGGCGCGTACCTGCCAGTCGATGAAGGCCTCCCGGTCCCGCGGTGGTGCTCCCAGGTCGGCGAACACGGAGAAGTCGGCCTCGCCGACGCCGGGTTGGCCGGTCGTGGACATCATCGAGGTGAGCGAGCGGACCCGGTCCGGGTACTCGATCGCGATCATCTGGGCGATCATCCCGCCCATCGAGGAGCCGACGAGGTGGGCGCCGGTGAGGCCGAGCGCGTCGAGCAGGCCGACGGTGTCGGCCGCCAGGTCGGAGAGCGTGTAGGACGCCGAGGAGAAGTCACCTGCCAGGGCTGCCGGGAGGTCGGGTACGGGCGCGTCGGGGAAGTGGGTCGACCGGCCGGCGTCGCGGGTGTCGAAGCGGATCACGTGCAGGCCCCGGTCCACCAGTTCCCGGCAGAACCCCTCCGGCCAGTTGATCAGCTGCGCGCCCGCTCCCATGATCAGGAGGACCGGTGGTGCCCCGGGGTCACCGAAGCGTTCATAGGCGATGTCGATTCCGGACGGGCCGACGTCGTGTGCGGTCAGTTCTGGCATGGCCGAAACGGTAGCCATCGCACGGGAGCGAGAGAACGAACCACAGTCTGACGTTTTTCGCCCACCCCCCGGGTTACGGTGGAAGTGGCGGAGGAAGCCGCTCGACACGCTGAAGTTCCCCACTTGGACTAGAGTGACGTCGACGACGTGCTCATTCCGGTCGCCTCTCGCTGCTGACCTTTTCCGTCGATTTCCCGTCGTACGTCCGCTAGTGGTTTCGTGGCGTGGTGTTCACCGTCCGGCTCGGGCACGAAAACTCGGTTGGAGAGGAAATCACCATGCCCTTCGCCACGACCTCGGACGGCACACGGATCTTCTACAAGGACTGGGGATCCGGGCAGCCCGTCGTCTTCTCCCACGGGTGGCCGCTGACCGCCGACGCGTGGGATCCCCAGCTGAAATTCATGGTGGACAACGGCTTCCGGGCCGTGGCCCACGATCGGCGCGGGGGCGGACGCTCGGACCAGCCCTGGGACGGCAACAACCTCGACACGTACGCCGACGACCTCGCCTCGGTCATCGAGGCCCTGGATCTGCGCGACGTGATCCTCGTCGGGCACTCGACCGGCGGCGGCGAGGTCACCCGCTACCTCGGCCGACACGGCTCCGGCCGGGTCGCGAAGGCGGTGCTGCTCGGCGCGATCCCGCCGCTCATGCTCAAGACGGACGCGAACCCGGAAGGCCTGCCGATCGAGGTCTTCGACGAGATCCGCAGCGGTGTGGAGACGGACCGTTCGCAGTACTACAAGGATCTCAGCGCCCCCTTCTACGGCGCCAACCGCGACGACTCGACGGTCACCCAGGGAACTCGTGACGAGTTCTGGCTGTGGAGCATGACCGTGGGAATCAAGGGCGCCTATGACTGCATCAAGGCATTCTCCGAGACGGATCTCACCGAGGACCTCAAGAAGATCGACGTGCCGACCCTGATCGTGCACGGCGACGACGACCAGATCGTGCCCATCGTGGCCTCCGGCGACAAATCCTCGAAACTCGTCAAGGACGCGGTCTACAAGGTCTATCCGGGTGCTCCGCACGGACTGGCGATGGTGCCCAAGTTCGCCGAGCGGTTCAACGCCGATCTTCTCGAGTTCGCGCGGAGTTGATCGCGGCGGTCCCGGTGCCGAATGTCCCAGAACGCGTTTGAGTCCCCGCCCGACGGGGACCCGAACGTCTAGCACCCGCGACCGCACATTTCTGACACAGAGAGAGAAGTTGAAGCGCTGTGACCGCGCGCACCACAAAGAAGGAAGACGTGTATCTGCCGCCCGAGACCGGCTGGGCCAAGGCCCGCCGCCGTGGCGGGAAGGCCGTGAGGACCTGTGTCCCGCCCGTCGACGACAGCAGCGTGACACCGCCCCCGCAGACCCTGATCGAGGGCAACATCGTCAGAGGCGACGACTGACGAGCCGGAGGAACAGCGCCGACAGACGGGCCGGATGCCATGGGCTTCCGGCCCGCGGCATGTCGTCGTCCCGAAGACGGCGAGGAAAGTCACCTTCCGGGGTACCCGTAGGCAGCCCGTACCGGACGGACCACGCCACCGGAAGGACCCCGCCCATGTCCACCACAGTCGCCGACCACGTTCTCCAGCGCCTGCGCGAGTGGGACGTCACCCACGTCTTCGCCTACCCGGGTGACGGCATCAACGGCCTGCTCGCCGCCTGGGGCCGCGCGGAGGACAACCCGCGCTTCGTCCAGTCACGGCACGAGGAGATGTCCGCGTTCGAGGCCGTCGGTTACGCCAAGTTCTCCGGCAAGGTCGGTGTCTGCGCGGCGACTTCGGGCCCCGGCGCCATCCATCTCCTCAACGGCCTCTACGACGCGAAGCTCGACCACGTGCCCGTCGTGGCGATCGTCGGGCAGACCAACCGCAGTGCCATGGGCGGCAGTTACCAGCAGGAGGTCGACCTGCTGAGCCTGTACAAGGACGTCGCCTCCGACTTCTGCGAAATGGTCACCGTGCCCGAGCAGTTGCCGAACGTCATCGACCGGGCGATGCGCACCGCCATGGCCCGCCGCTCGGTGACCGCGGTGATCATCCCGCTGGACGTCCAGGAACTCGCCTACACGCCGCCCGAGCACGCCTTCAAGATGGTGCCCTCCAGTCTGGGGATGCCGCACTACACGGCGGTGCCGGACGACGACGATCTGCGGCGGGCCGCCGATGTCCTCAACTCCGGTGGAAAAACGGCCATCTTGATCGGTCAGGGCGCCCGGGGTGCCCGCGAGGAGGTGAAGGCGGTCGCCGACCGGCTCGGGGCCGGGGTCGCCAAAGCCCTTCTCGGCAAAGACGCGTTGGAGGACGACCTGCCCTATGTCACCGGCTCCATCGGCCTGTTGGGCACCCGGCCGTCGTACGAGATGATGCGCGAGTGCGACTCCCTGCTGGTGATCGGATCGTCGTTCCCCTACTCGCAGTTCCTGCCGAAGTTCGGAAAGGCGCGGGGTGTGCAGATCGACATCGATCCGCACATGGTGGGGCTGCGCTACCCCTTCGAGGTCAATCTCGTCGGTGACGCCGGCGCGACGCTGCGCCGGCTGCTGCCGCTGCTGGAGCAGATGGACGACCCGTCGTGGCGGATCAAGATCGAGGCGAACGTGGCCCGTTGGTGGGAGGTCATGGAGCGGCGGGCCGCCGTCGAGGCCGATCCGATCAACCCCGAGCACGTCGTGCACGCGCTCAGCGGGCTGCTGCCGGACGACGTGATCCTGGCCGCCGACTCCGGTTCGGCCGCCAACTGGTACGCCCGGCACCTGAAGTTGAGGGGCGCGATGCGCGGTTCGCTGTCGGGGACGCTCGCCACGATGGGTCCGGGGGTGCCGTACGTCATCGGGGCGAAGTTCGCGCACGGCGACCGGCCCGCCATCGCGCTGGTCGGGGACGGGGCGATGCAGATGAACGGCATGGCCGAGCTGATCACCGTCGCCAAGTACTGGCAGGAGTGGGCGGATCCGCGGCTGATCGTCGCCGTGCTCAACAACCGGGACCTGAACCAGGTGACGTGGGAGATGCGTGCCATGGAGGGCGCCCCGCAGTTCGTGCCCTCCCAGTCGCTCCCCGACGTCGCCTACGCCGACTTCGCCCGCTCCCTCGGCCTGACCGGCATCCGGGTGGAGAAGCCGGACGAGGTGACCGCCGCCTGGGAGAGCGCGCTCGCGGCGGACCGGCCGTGCGTGCTGGACTTCGTGACCGACCCCGCCGTACCGCCGATCCCGCCGCATTCCTCCCTGGAGCAGATCGAGGCCGCCGCGTCGTCCGTCCTCAAGGGCGACAGCGACCGTACGGCCATGGTCAAGCAGGGGTTCAAGGCGAAGATCCAGGATCTGCTGCCCGGTGGACGGCCCACGGGCCGATCGTGACGTATCACGCACAAAACGGGATGTCTGACCTCGCCGGACAGGGGCACTCGTGATCAGGTAAGGAACCGCACGCCCTACCGAACGACCAGAGGTGAACCATGACCGCGGAGATCAAGGACCTGACCCCGAAGTACACCGTTCCCGGAATCGAGCGCGAGGCCGCGGGCCGACTGATCGGTGTGCTGCGGCAGCGGCTCCACTCGCTCAACGATCTCCACCTGACGCTGAAGCACGTGCACTGGAACGTCGTCGGACCGCACTTCATCGCCGTGCACGAGATGATCGACCCGCAGGTCGACCAGGTGCGCGAGATGGCCGACGACGTGGCGGAGCGCATCGCCGCACTCGGCGGGGTGGCACCGGGCACGCCGGGCGCGCTGGTGGCCGAGCGCACCTGGGACGACTACTCCATCGGCCGGGCCGACGCCATCGCCCACCTCGGCGCGCTCAACCTCGTCTACACGGGGCTGATCGAGGACCTCCGGGCCGCGGTCAAGGAGGCGGGCGACATCGATCCCGCCACCGAGGACCTGCTGATCGGCCAGCTGCGCGACCTGGAGCAGTTCCAGTGGTTCGTGCGGGCGCACCTGGAGAGCGCGGGCGGAACCCTCGCCACCAGTGACGCGCACTCGGAGTCCGAGGCCGCCGCCAAGGGCGCCGAACTGGGCTGACCGGCCCGGAGTCTCCACCCAACTTCCCCTGCTCGACCACATGTCGGCACCGGCACCCGCGAAACTTGCCGTTTGACAACTATGGCCATGAGGCAAGAAAGTAGCGGGTGTCATCGCAGCAGGGGAAGGATCTGGGATGCCCCGGTCGGCGGAGGCCACTCCGTGCGCCGGCCACGAACAACGAACAGCCGCCTGGTGGGCGGCTGTCGGTCTGCTCGGTCAGGCGGTACGGCTGCCCGAGGAGTCGTCGTGGTCGTGTATCTGCGCCGCCGCCACCGCACAGAACGCTTCCAGGCCCGTGAGGAGCGCGTTGCGCCCGGCGGCCGGCATCTGTTCGAGCACCGCCCCGAGCGCCTCCTCGCGCCGGGCCCGCAGGTCCGACAGGAAGGCCCGCCCCAGGCTGCTGAGGTACAGGCGCACCTCGCGCCGGTCCGTGGGACTCACTTCGCGGTCGACGAACCCGGCGGCCTGCAACCGGTCGCACAGCCTGCTGGTCGACGGCGGGGTCGAGGCGAGATGGTCGGCGAGAGTCCGCAGGTTGATGCCCTCGTGGTGCTCCAGGATGAACAGCACACGCAGCTGGGAGGCGGACGCGGGCGCCGTCGAGGCACGCCCCCACAGGACTTCCAGCAGTTCCGCGGCCGTAGAGGTGACGCGCGCGACCTCGTCGGGCTCGGGGCGGGGGTGGAAGGACGTCACAGTCACACTCTCGCAGGCACAGGGACGAGCCCCAGCCTACTAGGCACGCGCAACGGACACGGATGGACGAGACGACACGCGACGCCGGGGCCGTACGGCCCACCGCAGGAGCGGGTGACGCGTGCCTCGGGTGAGAGATTGGCATACCTACGATCGTGAACAGATTCCTGGCTGTCGAGCGGGCGTTGCGCACGGCAGCCCCCCATGAGCTGCCCGACGTCGTCGGCCGCGAGCTGGGCCGGCTGTACGAGGCGGACTCGGTGGAGCTGCTCATGGCCGACTACGGCCTGACCGTGCTCCAGCCCGTGACCGAACTGCCGCACACCCTGCCCGCGGTGTCCGTGCACAACACGCCCGCGGGCCGCGCCTTCGGGGCCCAGGAGCCCTTCGTGGAGGGGAACCTCGGGGACGGCAGCGTGCGCGTGCATCTGCCGATCAGCGTGCGCGGTGACCGGCTCGGCGTGCTCTCGGTGACGCTGCCCGGCGGCGACCACGTGCGCGACTGTCTGCCCGAACTGACCGAACTGGCCGAGGTGTTGGGCCACGAGGTGCTGGTCGCCGAGCGGGACACGGACCTGTATCTGCGGGCCCGGCGCAAGGACCGGCTCACCCTGGCGGCGGAGATGCAGTGGCAGCTGCTGCCGGGCCGTTCGTGCTCGCGCTCCGAGTTCGACCTGGGCGCGCAGCTGGAGCCCGCGTACGCGATCCACGGGGACAACTTCGACTGGTCCGCCACGGCCGACCACCTCACGCTCTACGTCTCGAACGGCATGGGCGAGGGCATAGAGGCGTCGCTCCTGACGAACCTGGCGGTCAACGCCCTGCGCAACGCGCGCCGGGCCGGTATCCGCCTCGGCGACCAGGCGGCTCTCGCGGACCAGGCGGTGTACGCGCACTACCAGGGCCGTAGCCATATGTCGGTGCTGATGTTCGACTTCGACCTCACCACCGGGCGGGCCAAGGTGGTGGACGCCGGTTCGCCGCAGACGATGCGGCTGCGCGACGGCGTGGTCGAGCGGATCACCTTCGACGCACAGCTGCCGCTGGGCATGTTCGAGGAGACCGACTACATCGAGCAGGACTTCCGGGTCGAGCCCGGCGACCGGCTCCTCTTCGTCAGCGACGGGGTGTACGCGGTCGCCTCTCCGAAGGGTGAGGCGTACGGCGAGGCCGCGCTGGCCCGGGCGATCCAGCACACCAGGCTGCTGCCCGCCGCCGAGGTGCCGCGGGCCGTCCTGCGCGAACTGACCGGCCACCGCGGCACACCGACCCCGGACGACGACGCCTTGGTGGTGTGCCTGGACTGGCGGGGGCGGTGACGTGCGCCCCGTCATCCCCCGCACCCACCCGCGTGGCGCTAGTGTGAAGACACTGAGCCGGAAGGGTGAACGCCGTGAGCACCTCTGAATCGCTCCCGTCTGTGGAGAGCGAGCTGCGGTCGTCCCCGCCCAACGATCTCGTCGGGACGGCCCGCCGCCTGCTCGCCGACCGGGCCGGAGCCCGCGAGGTCAGCCTCCTCCTCGCCGACTACGGCCTGCGGGTGCTGCGTCCGGTCGCCCCGGCGGCGGACAGCACCGGCGAACCTCTGTCGGCCTACGACGGCCCCGCTGGACGCGCGTTCACCCTGCAGACGCCCGTCGTCGAGGCGGAGGGCGACGGGACGGCCACCGTGTATGTGCCCGTCACCGTCCGCGGCGACCGGCACGGTGTGCTCTCCGCCCGGCTGCCCGCCGCCGGCGCCGACCCGGCCGGGGTGCGCGGGCTCGCCGAGTTCGCCACCGCCCTGGGCCACGAGGTCGCCACGGCGGAGCGCGACACCGACCTGTACCTCCTGGCCCGCCGTACCCGGCGCCTCACGCTGGCCGCCGAGATGCAGTGGCAGCTCCTGCCGGGGCGCGGCTGCGGTCGCCCGGAGTTCGTGATCGGCGCGCATCTGGAGCCCGCGTACACCGTCGGCGGCGACAACTTCGACTGGAGCACCGACGGCAGCCGCCTCACCGTGACGGTCACCGACGGCATGGGCCGGGGCATCGACGCCTCCCTGCTGACCAGCGTCACGGTGGGTGCCCTGCGCAACGCCCGCCGGGCCGGGGTGAGCCTCGCCGACCAGGCCCGGCTCGCCGACCAGGCGGTGTACGCCCAGTTCGGCGGCAAGGTCTACGCCTCGACGCTGCTGCTCCGCTTCGACCTCGCGACCGGCACGGTCCAGGCCGTCGACGCTGGCTCCCCGCGGCTCTACCGGAGGCGCGGCGACACGGTGAAACAGATCGAACTGGAGGCACAGCTCCCGCTCGGCATGTTCGAGGAGACCGCCTACGAGGAGCAGATCTTCACCGTACGGCCCGGGGACCGGCTCGTGGCGGTGAGCACCGGCGTCCACGGGACGCGCTCACCTGAGGGCGACCTGTTCGGCGAGGACTCGCTGCGCCGGGCCCTGGACACGGCGCCGACGCAGGCTCCGCAGGAGGTCGCGCGGTCGGTGGTGGCGAGCCTCATCGAGCACTTCGGCAGCACGGAACTGACCGCCGACGCGGCCGTGGTCTGCCTGGACTGGAACGGACGCGACGCCACCGAGTCGTGACCCGAGGGGGTCACCCGCCCCCGGTGAGTGTCGCTACGAACGCCAGCAGCCCGCGTTCCAGGGCCGCGCGGTCGTCCGCCGCCATGCCGCTCACGACCTCCGTCAGCGCCCGGGACCGCAGCTCGGCCACCTCCGCGAGCACGTCCCGGCCGTGCGCGGTGAGCCAGAGCTGTATCTCCCTGCGGTTGTGCGGCGCGGCCTCCCTGAGCAGCAGCCCGGCCGCCTCCAGCCTGTCGCAGAGCCTACTCACCGTGGGCAGGCCCGCCTCGAGCCGCTCGGCCAGCAGGGTCAGGTTCGCGCCCGGCTCCGCCTCCAGGGCGTGCAGGGCGCGCAGTTGATGTGGGGACAGCCGTACCGACGCCTCGGCCGCCGCCGCTGTCCACAGCTCGGCCAGGCCGTCCACGGCATCGGCGATCCGGCCCGCGACGGCGTCGTTGCCATCCGCCTGTGCCGGTGTCCGGTCCGCCTCCCGATGGGCTGCCAAGAGTTCAACGCCTCAGGGAAGTCGGCAGTGTGGTGATTCGCCGCTCATGGGGTTGGCCTACCCGAGATTCCCACACCCAAGCGGCCCCGTCTGCGGGAGCTTGACCGGCCGCTCAGTCGCGGTCGGGATACAGCACCGACGAGATCCTCTGGTGCAGGTCGTGCTGGGGGCGGCCGGGTGCCGTGGGGGCGGCCTCGCACACGGATCGGGCCAGGGTGCGGAGCTTGACGTTGGCGTGCTGGGAGTGGCGGCGCAGGACGCGCATCGCGACGTCCGCGTCGACGCCGTAGAGACCCATGAGCACTCCGCGCGCGAGGTCGATGTCCTCTTGCGAGACGCGGGCCCGGTCGATGTCGGAGTCGGCGGCGCGCCGTGCCTCCTGCCGTACGGACGACGTCACGTCGACGGCGAAGCCGCGCAGCACCACCACCTCGCCGTCGTCGCCGCTGCGGCCGTCGCCGACCAGGACGACGCTGCGTTCGACGTCCGTCGCGCCGACCACGCGGAGATAGCAGCTGAAGGGGAGCCCGGTGTTCCTGCCGTGTTCCAGGGCACTGTCCAGGCGGGCCTGGTCCTCGGCGTGGACGTGGCCGCGGAGCAGTTTGGCGGTGGGCGTGACGGCGTCGGGCTCGTAGCCGAGCAGCCGGAACGTCTCGTCCGACCACCACCAGGTGTCCTCCGGCAGCCGGTGCAGGAACACTCCGGTGATCTCGTCCGCGCGGTCGTCCTCCGACTCCATGCTCCTCACCACCCCGACGCCCGGTTCATCACCTTGTACGAAAACCCTAGCGCCTCAGCCGAAGCGGTGGGGCAGCCGGACGACCTGCACGAAGAAGTCGTCGATCTGCCGGACCGCGGCGATGAACTGGTCGAGGTCGACGGGCTTGGTGACATAGGCGTTGGCGTGCAGTTTGTAGCTGCGCAGGATGTCCTCCTCGGCGGAGGAGGTGGTCAGGACGACCACGGGGATGTGCGCGAGCTCGGGGTCGGACTTGATCTTCTCCAGGACCTGACGGCCGTCGTACTTGGGGAGGTTGAGGTCCAGGAGGATGAGGTCGGGCTGCGGGGCGCCGGTGTGGTCGCCGCGCTTGTAGAGGAAGTCGAGGGCCTCCTCGCCGTCACGGACGACGTGGAGGGTGTTGCCGATCTTGTTGTCCTCGAAGGCTTCGCGGGTCATCAGTTCGTCGCCCGGATCGTCCTCCACGAGGAGAACGTCGATCGGGGTCGCGCCAGGGAGGGTCATGTAAGAGCCTTCTCGTCGGTGGTGGTGGAGGTGCCGGTCCCCTCGGCGGGGACGGGGGCCTCCGTGGTTTCGATGCCTGCGGCGGCACCGGATGCGTCGGCGGCTTCCTCGGCTGCCGGAAGCGTGAAGCAGAAGCGGGTGCCCTCGCCGACCGTGGACTCGATCCAGATCCGGCCGCCGTGGTGTTCGACGATCTTCTTGCACAGGGCGAGTCCGATGCCGGTACCGCCGTAGGCGTCACGGCTGTGCAGCCGCTGGAAGATGACGAAGACCTTGTCGGCGAACTCCTCGGGGATCCCGATGCCGTTGTCGCCGACGCTCAGGCGCCACATGCCGGGGCTCTCGGGATCGGCGTCGCAGGTGACGGACACGTGCGGGGCGCGGTCCGGGTGGCGGAACTTGAGGGCGTTGCCCACGAGGTTCTGCCAGAGCATCGTCAGCAGGGTCGGGTCACCGACGATGTCGGGCAGGGTCTCGGGCCGGTCGATCCGGGCGCCCGACTCCTCGACGGCGGCCGCGAGGTTGCGCAGCGCCTTGTCGAGCGTCGAGCCGAGGGCGACCTTCTCCCGGGTGTCGTCGAGGCGTCCGACGCGGGAGAAGGTGAGCAGGTCGTTGATGAGGACCTGCATGCGTTTGGCGCCGTCGACGGCGAAGTCGATGTACTGCAGGCCGCGGTCGTCGAGCTTGTCCCCGTAGCGCTTCTCCAGCAGCTGGCAGAACGAGGCGACCTTGCGCAGCGGCTCCTGGAGGTCGTGCGAGGCAACGTAGGCGAACTGCTCCAACTCGGCGTTGGACCGGCGCAGTTCCACGGCCTGGGCGTCCAGCTCGGCGGCCTGTCGGCTCAGAATCTCCTCCTGGTCGCGGGAGGCGTCGAGTTCGGCCACGATCCGTCGGCGCATGCCCTCGACGGCTCCGGCCACCGCGGTGAGGTCGGCCGGGCCCTCCCCGGTGATGTGGTGCGCGAAGTCGCCGCCGGCGACCTTTTCCGAGGCCTTGCTCAGCGACTCCAGGGGGCGGGTCACCAGCAGGCGTACGAGGACGGCGAGGGCGACGCCGGTCAGCAGGAAGGCGGCGATCATGGCGCTGAGGACGCTGTCGCGCACCGTCCGCTGGTGGTCGAGGTGGGCCCGGCCCTGCTTCACGGCCTTAGCGAGGTCGGTGTTCTGTTTCGCCCAGAGGGTGCGCAGGTGGTCGAACTCGTGCTTGCCGCTGTCCACGCTGGTCTGGTCGATGGCTCCCGGCTTGCCGGGGACGACGACGGCGGCGAGGGGTTCGGCGTAGTTCTGGCGCCAGGCGGCCGCGCCGCGCTCGACGGCGTTGAGATCGGCGAGCAGTTCGGGCCGGTCACGGAGGTGTGCGCGCAGTTTCGCGGCCGAGTGGGCCTCGTCCTGTTTGCCGGCGGTGTACGGGGCGAGGAACTGCTTGTCGGCGGCGATGGCGTAGCCGCGGATGCCGGTCTCCTGGTTGACCAGCGCGGCCTGGAGCCGGTACGCCTCGGTCTGGGAGGGCTGGACCCGCAGCAGCAGGTCGTCGGTGACCCGGGCGGTCTGGCTCAGCAGGCTGGCGCCGATCGCGGTGCCGATGACCACCAGCAGCACCATCAGCGACAGCGCGAGGAAGAACCACCCCTGCACTGTCAGTCGGCGCCCGATCCCTGTTCCGCCCGTCATGTCCTTCACCGTTCTGCTCGTCCCGACTTCCTCTCGTCCCGCCTGCTCGGCCCCGGCGCAGTGAATCACGTCCGGGGCAGCTGCCTCACGTCCAGTGCAGATGCATCACGGCCACGTCGTCCGCCAGTCCGCCCTGTGCCTCGGCCAGGCGCTCGGCGGATTCGATCAGTTCGTCGACGAACGGCTCCGGTGCCAGCCCGGCCCTCTCCCGCGCGATTCTCAGCAGTCCGTCCTCCCCCAGCCGCTCGGAGCCCCGCCCGACATGGCCCTCGAACAGCCCGTCGGTGAAGAGCACCACAGCGGCGTCCTGGGGCACGGCGAGTTCCTCGACCGGCCAGTCCGCGAGGCCGGGGACCACGCCCAGTGCCGGTCCGCCCGGGACCTCCACCCAGTTCACCGCGCCGCCGTCCCGCATCAGCAGCCCGTGGTGTCCGGCCCGCACGACGCTGGCCGTGCGTTCGCCGGGTGCGGCGGAGAGGCTGACGAGGGTGGCGAAGACCTCGCTCCGGGCGCGCTCGGCGACCAGGAGCTCCTCCAGCCGGGCCACCTGTTCGGCGCCCGTGACACCGCTGAGCACCAGGGTGCGCCAGGCGATCCGCAGGGCCACACCGAGGGCGGCCTCGTCGGGCCCGTGCCCGGACACGTCACCGACGACCGCGTGGACGGTGCCGTCGACGCTCTGCACGATGTCGTAGAAGTCGCCGCCGAGCAGCGCCTGCGCGCGTCCGGGGCGGTAGCGGGTCACCGCTTCGACGCCCTCGCCGCGCAGCAGGGGGCGGGGCAGCAGGCCGCGTTCCAGGCGGGCGTTCTCCTGGGCCTGCATGCGGCTGGCCTGGAGCGCGACGGCCGCCCGCTCGGCCTGCTTGCGCTGGATCGCGTAGCGCACCGCGCGGCCGAAGAGTCCCGGCTCGACGCGGCCCTTGACGAGGTAGTCCTGTGCGCCGGCGGCGACGGCGGCGAGGCCGGTCTCCTCCTCGGCGAGCCCGGTGAGGACGACGACGGCCGCCCGCTCGGCGTTCGCCCGCACCCGGGACAGGGCCTCGAGTCCCTGCGCGTCCGGCAGATGCAGGTCGAGCAGCACGCAGTCGGGCACGTCGACGGCGAGCGCCTCGGCGGCCTCGGCCATCGAACGCACCCACTGCAGACGTATCTTCAGCGCGCTGTCGGCGACCAGCTCCTCCACGAGGAGCGCGTCTCCGGCATCGTCCTCGACGAGCAGGACAGCGGGCTGCCAGGCCACCCAGGCTTCCGGGCCGGCCCCTTCGCCGCCCACCGACAGCAGGTCGTCGGCCCGCGGCTGTGGCACCACCATGGTCCTGCCCTCCCCACCGCACGGTTCCTCGAGACCATAGTTGCCGTCAGACAACAGTCGAGAGCATACCGGTACGTCGGTACGTCCCGTACTCGCTCGGTGCGACCGTCAGCGGCACTGCCCAACACGCCCTGGGTTACCCGTTGTTGAGGGTACGACGGACACCTGTGCGGGCGCGAGGAACCCTCTTCCTCAGCGCCCTGTCACGACGCGTGTACGCCCCGCCACGCCAGGGGTGCGACGGGTCCGGAACCACGGTAGACGTGACCGGAACGTGGAGATCCCAGGGGGGTGGCGTGAGCGACTGCCGCACGGAGGAGTCCTCGGACGAGGGCCCGGGGCTCCGCGCTCCGGGAATGCCAGGCCGGAGCACCCGGTGCCCTACGAGCCGTCGGGCCGAGGTTCCGGGACACATGGCCGTCCACTGGGCCGGATGTTGTTTGAACCGGCCTCAGCCCGGTAGTCCGAAGAGGACGGCAGACTGCCCAGCCGCTCCCGGGAGGGTTCGGCAGTGAGCCCGCCACCGGCCGCCCCGGGACCAGTCCCGCGGGGCGGCCGGCCTCCCCTCCCCGGCGCGGTCAGGCGGCGTCGGCGAGGACACGTTCGCGCACCGTGGCGCAGGACGTGCTGATCAACCGCGACACGTGCATCTGGGAGACGCCGAGCCGCTCCGCGATACCGCTCTGCGTCATGCCACGGAAGAAACGGAGGTAAAGGATCACGCGTTCGCGCTCGGGCAGCCGCTGCAGGGCGGGCTTGACCGCCTCGCGGTCGACGACCAGGTCGAACCCGGCGTCGCACTCCCCCAGCAGCCCGGCGAGCGTCATGCCGGCGTCCTCACCACCGGGCGTCTCCGCGTCCAGCGAGAGCGCGGTGAAGCTGTCCAGCGCCTCCAGACCGGCCTGTACGTCCTCCTCGCTCAGCTGCGCGTACTCGGCGATCTCGGCGACGCTGGGGCGCCGGTCGGAACCCGTGGCCGACAGCTCCCGCAGGGCGATGCGCACCCTGTTGCGGAGTTCCTGGACGCGCCGCGGCACGTGCAGGGCCCACATGTGGTCACGGAAGTGCCGTTTGATCTCGCCGGTGACGGTCGGGACGGCGTAGCTCTCGAAGGCGTGGCCGCGCTCGGGGTCGTAGCCGTCGACGGCCTTGACCAGGCCGAGTGCCGCGACCTGGCGGAGATCCTCGTAGGGCTCGCCCTTGCCGCGATAGCGGCCGGCGATGCGTTCGGACATGGGAAGCCAGACGCGGACGAGTTCGTCGCGCAGGGCGTCTCGCTCGGCGCCTGCGGGCAGGTGCGAGAGACGGTCGAAGGCCGCCGCGGTGCGGGGCGCGTCGTTGTGCGGGTGGCGCTTCCTGGTGGCTGTGTCCATGGTGCTCACGACTCCCTCGTGGGGTTGTCGAACGGACGGTCCCCATGGGTGGTGAGCACGCTGTGACCAGGCAGAACACACCCGCGATCCGGCGTACACCAGCTCCCACGGACGTGCCTCCTGTCCGAAGCACTCATAGGGCGCCTTCCCCCTCGGAGCACCTTGAAACACCTGTACGACGCCGATGGCTCCCAGCCGCCAAATCGTGACGAATGGTGAGGAAAGAGGTGGCCGGTCGGACGGACGTGTCGGCCCCACGACCTCGGGTAGGCGCCGGACTCCCCCGACAGACATGGAGCGAGTGATGGAACGCGGAAGCGACCGACTGAGCGTCCACCGAGACGAGGAGATGAAGCACGAACTGCAGGGGCTGCTGCGTTCCGGGCGTTCGACCCGGACCGAGGAGTGGAACGACCCGGAGCCGACCGCGGACGACGACCCGGTGATCGCGGGCGGGCCCGTGACCCCGGGCGGCACGGCCGTGCCGCTGGAGGCGGTCCGGCTGGAGCTGGCGAAGATCCTTGGCCGCACCTCGTTCCCCGCGGGACCGCGTGAACTGGGCGGCGTGCTGCGCGAGAAGTACGCGCCGGACAGTCTGGTCGAGCCGGTGGAACGCCTGCCGCGGGACGCCCGCTACGCCTCGGCGCGGGAACTCGCGGAGGCCGTGGTGGAGGGTGAGCGGACCGGCCGCGGTGACAGGTAGGTAGGTCACGGCACACGACCGACCCTGAGAGACACGGTGGTCGACGGACCGTCACCGGTTCGTCGGCCACCGGCGTCGGTCAATCCCCGCCATCACTCGGCGAGTTCACCGCCGCGCCGGTGTGCTCCCGCCGGTCGTCGCGCTGATCGTCGTGCTGTGCGAGGGCGGACAGCAGCGCCTCGACAGTCATCCCGGCCTCGGCCGGATGTCGCAGGATGGTCCCGGGCTGGATGCGGTACGCGTTGGTCCGCCCCTCCCGCGTGTGGGTGAGATAGCCGTCCTGTTCAAGATCGGAAATGATCTTCTGGACCGCTCTTTCGGTGAGCCTGCATCGCACGGCGATGTCACGGATACGGGTGCGGCGGTCCTCGGCGATCGCGGCCAGCACGCGCGCATGGCTGGTGAGGAACGTCCACCCCGTATGCGTCTCGGATACTCCGTCCATGACCCCAGCATAGGGCCCAGCTTTCACGTATCTCGAGACACGAAATAGATTTCGTGTATATCTTGACGCGTCAGCTGCACCGGGCAAGACTTGAACGGGCAGAAAACAGGGCGGATGCCTCAGGAGCGGCAGCCATGGTGGAACACGAGCGTTGCGTCTCCTCCGGAAGTCAGGTCCGGACGGTCTGCGCGGTGACCCCCGTCCTCGCGGCGGATCCTCCGTCGGCTCCCCTTCCCCTCCCGGCCTCCGCCTCACTGAAGATCGCGACGCGGCCGGCCGGGACCCGGATCGCCGTCGTGGTGTCCGGGGAGATCGACATCGACTCGGAACAGACGGTGCAGACCGCCCTGCGGCTGGCGCTGGCCCGGTCGTCCGACGGTCTGGACCTCGATCTGGCCGGGGTCGGTTTCTGCGACTGCTCCGGGCTCAACGCCCTGCTGCGCGTCCGCCGGATCGCCCTGGCGGACGGCAAGACGGTCGCCGTCCGGGCGCTCAGCGCGGAGGTCGACCGACTGTTCACGCTCACCGACACGTCGTCGCTGTTCGACCCCGGCCGTCCGCCCGCCGACGGGGTGGTCAACGCCTGGCGCGGACCCTCCGCGACGACGCATGACCTCATGGAGGAGTACGGGGTGTCCGACGAGGCCGAGGAGCTGCGCATCGAAGTCGTGCAGCTCAAGCGCGCGATGCTGACCCGGCCGGTCATCGACCTGGCCCGCGGAGTCCTGATGGCCTCCTTCGGCCTCAGCCCCGAGGACGCCTGGAACGTCCTGGTCTCCGTCTCCCAGCACACGAACACCAAACTCCATCAACTGGCCGAGGAACTGGTCGACTCGGTCAACGGAGCGCCGCTGCCCGACCATCTGCAGCGGAGGATCTCCCTGGCGGTCGCGGAGATCTCCCGCCCGGCGTAGCGCGGGACGGCGCCCGCGCCCCCTACCCGCCGACGGGCGCCGGTTCCGGCATCGGCGCGATCCGCAGGGCGAGCGCGCCCATGGCCTCCGCGTCGTCGCTGATCCGTGTCATCTCCTTCCACCACGACCCGCCGTCCTCCATGTACCGCAGCAGCACGCCCTCGCGGATGCCCCAGGGGCAGACGGTGACGGTCTTGATGCCGGTGAGCTTCATGGCCGTGTGCCCGACCACCGCTCCGGCCAGGCTCTGCGCGGCGCGCGGTGCCGAGACACCGGGGAGTTGAGCCCGGTCGGTGGACGGGAGCGCGGCCAGCCGATCGAGGCCATCGCGCAGCTCCGAGCGCGCCAACCGCCGTTCCACGAAGGGACCTTGGCGTCCTGGAGCTGCGCCGCAGAGCCGGGCCAGCTGCTGGAAGGTGCGGGAGGTCACGACGGTGGTCCGGGGCCCTTCCCAGCGGATCCGGGCGGCCACGTCCCGGAGTTGATGCCGTACCTCGCGGCGCAGCGCCTTGACGGCGTTCCCGGGCGGCGGGTCCTGGCCGTGGAAGAAGTCCCGGGTCAGCCGGCCCGCGCCGAGCGGCAGGGACGCGACGAAGTCGGGCAACCGGCCGCGGCCGAAGGCGACTTCGAAGGAGCCGCCGCCGATGTCGAAGAGGGCGAGCGGTCCGGCGCGCCAGCCCATCCAGCGTCTCGCGCCGAGGAACGTCAGCTCGCCCTCGACCTCTCCCGGGAGGGTGCAGAGCCGTACGCCGGTCTCGGTGCGCACCGCGCGGAGAACGTCGAGCCGGTTCGGCGCGCCGCGAACCACCGCAGTGGCGAAGGCGAGTGGCCCCGCGGCGCCCCAGTTCCGGGCGGTCTCAGCGGCGGCCGACACGGCACTCACGAGCTGGCGTACGGAGTCCTCGGGGATCTCCCCGTACGGCTGGCCGACGCGCTCGGAGAGCCGTAGCTTCCACTTGGCCGTGTGCACGGGCAGCGGTACACCGTCCCGGAGATCCGCCACCACGAGCCGCACCGTGTTCGACCCCACGTCCACCACACTCATTCGCATGAACCGGTGAGTACCCCGCGAGAGAGCCGTCAGTCGTCTCGGGATGATCTTCGGGGCGGCAGGGAGGTGACTCAGCCGCGCAGACCGTCCAGTCGTCGCGCGGCCGGAGTGAGGGATCGTCCCCGACTCACAAGTCCCGCCCAGGGGTTGGTGTGGGCCTGGTCCACGGCGTCGGCGATGGTCCAGCGGCGGGCGTCGAGGTCCGGGTCGTCGAGTTGATCCCAGCTGATCGGCACGGCGACCGGGGCTCCGGGTTTCGCGCGGACGGCGTAGGGGGCGACGGCGGTCTGCGCGTAACCGTTGCGCTGTATGTCGAGGTAGAGGCGCTCCCCGCGGTCCTTCTTCCGCGCGGCGGTGGTGAGTCGGCCGGGGTGCGCATCGGCGAGGTGGTCGGCGACGTCCTTGGCGAAGGCGCGCACGGCGTCGAAGTCCTGCCGTCCGTCGAGGGGCACGACCAGGTGCAGACCGCGCGATCCTGTGGTCATCGGCGCGGACGGCAGCCGCAGTTCATCGAGCAACTCCCGCAGGAGCAGGGCGGCTTGGCGTACGGCGGGGAAGTCGTCCCCGGTCGGCGGGTCGAGGTCGAAGACCAGGCGGTCGGGCCGGTGTTCCTTGCCGGCCCGCGACAGCCAGCGGTGCGGGGTGACGCAGGCCTGGTCGGCGAGGTACACAAGGGTGGCGGTGTCGTCGCACACGAGGTGTGTGACCGTCCCGTCCTCCTTGGCGACCTCCACGCGTTCGATCCAGTCCGGGTAGTGCTCCGGAACGTTCTTCTGCATGAACCGGGGGCCGTCGATCCCGTCCGGGTGCCGCTCCAGCATCAGCGGGCGTCCCCGCAGGTGCGGCACAATGAAGGGCGCGACGGCGCGGTAGTACGCGACGAGGTCGCCCTTCGTGTACTCCTTGCCGTTCCCGTCGGCGGGGAACAGCACCTTGTCGGGCCGGTGGACGGTGAGGCTGCGGCGCCCCGCGCGTACGGTCCGGGTGTCGGCCATCAGGAACCGCCGGACCCCGCGTCCCAGCGCGGGCGGTCCTGGTTGTCGCTGCGCTTGCTGCCGGACTGGTGGATCTCGTGCGGCTTCAGCCGCTCACCACCGTCGCCGGTCTGCGGCACCTCGTCGGGCTCCCGGCGCTCCTGCACCTCACGGACGGCACCGGTCTCCGGCAGCTGGGGCTGCTCCTCGGGGAGCGGCGGCGCCGGCTCCCGCTCCCGTACCTTGATCCCCAGCCGGACGGCCCAGACCAGCAGCGCGACGATGACGAGACCACCGGCCACGGCCACCACCAAGCCCATCGCGGCACCGGACACGGCGAGCTCCATGTGTTCTTTCTCGGCGATCATCATGGGGGCCGAGTACCCCCGCGCGGGGGTACCAATCGGACCCCGCTCGGAGTGCCCGGCCCCCGGTGTCACAGCCGCGTCCCTATTGGGACCCTTCTGCAGCTGCCACCGTCCGCAGATACGAGCCGAGGCGGGCGATGGCCGACGGATTACGGGGGCTCTCGACGAGGTCGACGTAGTCCAGGACGAAGATCCGGTGGTGCTTGATCGCCGAGACGTTGCGCAGCGGGGCGTAGGAGAGGAGGAACTTCTTCTTCTGTTCGGCGCTCACGTCCCCGTAGTCGCAGATCACGATCACGTCGGGGTCGCGCTGCACGACGCTCTCCCAGCCGACCGTGGTCCAGGAGTCGTCGACGTCATGCATGACGTTGACGCCGCCGGCCTCGCTGATGATCTGGTCGGGGGCGGCGAAGCGGCCGGAGGTGAACGGCGAGTCCTGGCCGCTGTCGTAGAGGAAGACCTTGGGGCTCTTCGCCGGGGCCTTGGTGTGGACGGCGGCGATCTGCTTCTTGAAGTCGGCGATCAGTGCGGCCGCGCGCTGCTCGACGCCGAAGAGCTTTCCGAGGTTGGTGAGGTCGGTGTAGAGGGCGCTCAGGGGCGGCATGATGCCGCGCGAACTGTCCGTACGGCCGTTGCGGCAGGACTCGGTGAGGATGTACGACGGGATGCCGAGCTTCTTGAGGGCGTCGGGGGTGAAGCCGCCGTCGTCGCTGAAGCCGTAGTTCCAGCCGGCGAAGACCAGGTCGGCGCGGGCGTCGAGGACGTTCTCCTTGGTGAGCTGGTCCTTGGACAGCCACTTCACCTTCTGGTAGCCGTCCTTCCAGGGCACGTCGGTGAGGTCGCCCTTGTCGTCGGGCATGGCGAACCCGGCCATGCGGTTCTCCAGTCCGAGGGCGAACATCAGCTCGGTGATGCCGACGTCATTGGTGACGACCCGCTCGGGGACCTTGTCGTACGTCACCTTCCGGCCGCAGTTGGTGAGGGTGACGGCGGACGACTCGGCGGCCTTCGGTGAGGACTCGACCGTGGCGCCGCACCCTGCGGTGGCGGTCGCGGCGAGACAGAGTGCGGCGGCAAGCAGCTTGCGCATAGCGGGAGTTGTCCTTCAGACGGTGGGCGGGAGCAGGTCGAACAGGAGCTGGACGGCGCCGGTCTCCGGGTGCCGCACCGGATGCGCGCGGACCCCGAACACCTCGGCGAGCAGGGCGGGTCGGAGGACGTCGTGCGGTGGTCCCGAGGCGACGATCCGGCCGCCGGAGATCACGTACAGCAGGTCGCAGTGGGCGGCGGCGAGGTTCAGGTCGTGCAGGGCCGCGAGGACGGTCAGGCCGCTGCCGCGGACCAGGGACAGCACGTCCAACTGGTGGGCGATGTCGAGGTGGTTGGTGGGTTCGTCGAGGACCAGGACGCGGGGCCGCTGGGCGAGCGCGCGGGCGATCAGGACGCGCTGCCGCTCGCCGCCGGACAGGGCGAGGAAGCCCCGGCCGGCGAGATGGGTGACACCGGTGCGTTCCATCGCTCCGGCACAGATCTCCCGGTCCGAGGCGGCGGTGCGGTCCCGGTGGGGCAGCCGTCCCATGGCGACCACTTCGGCGACGGTGAAGTCGAACTCGGCCGACGACTCCTGCGGCAGCGCGGCCAACTGCCGTGCCGCGGCCCGCGGTTCCATGGCGTGTACGTCGTCGCCGTCCAGCCGCACTGCCCCGTCGGCCGGTCGCAGCGCCCGGTACACGCACCTCAACAGGGTTGATTTCCCACTCCCGTTGGGGCCGACGAGCCCGACGAAGGCTCCGCTGTCCACGCTGAGCCGGATGTCCTCGACGAGCCGCACCGCGCCCGCGTCGACCGACAGCCCTTCTATGTCGAGCCTCATCAACGCCCCCCGAACGCATAGCCGCCGCGCCGCATCAGCAGCAGGAAGGCGGGCACTCCGACGACCGCGGTGATCACGCCGACCGGCAGTTCGGCGGGCGCCAGGAGCAGCCGGGACAGTACGTCCGCCCACACCAGCAGCACCGCTCCGGCCGGCGGGGCGACCGCGAGGACCCGGCGATGATCGGCGCCGACGAGCATCCGCACGAGGTGCGGCACCATCAGCCCGACGAACCCGATGGCACCGCTCACGGCGACCACGGTCCCGGTGACGCCGGCCGTCACGAGGAACAACTCCCGCCGCAGACGGGCGGGTTGGACGCCGAGCGCGGCGGAGGTCTCGTCCCCCATCGCGAGGGCGTTGAGCGACTCCGCGCGCCGACGCAGCCACACCCAGCCGGCCACCACGGTGACGGCGGCCAGCGGAACCTGCGCCCAGGTCGCCCCGCCGAGGCTCCCCAGCAGCCACATCATGGCCGAGCGGGCCGCCTCGCCCCGGGCCGCGCCGAACACCATCACGGTGGTGACGGCCTCGAAGCCGTAGGCCAGCGCGGTGCCCGTCAGGATCAGCCGCAGCGGGGTGAGGCCGTGCGGCGAGCGGGCCACGGCGTAGACGAGGACCATGGCGGCGAGCGCCGAGACGAACGCGGACGCCGACAGCGCCCACACCCCCAGTCCGGCGAAGGCGCCCAGCAGGATGACGGCGTTGGCGCCGACGGCCGCGCCCGAGGAGATGCCGAGTACGAAGGGATCGGCGAGCGCGTTGCGGACCATGGCCTGCACGGCGACGCCGACCGCCGAGAGCCCGGCGCCGACGACGGCCGCGAGGACGACCCGGGGCAGCCGGATCTCCCAGACGATGGTGTAGGCGGCGGCGTCGGAGGCGTGGACGGTGCCGCCGGTGGCCCCGGCCCACAGGAACCGGAACATGTCCGCCGTGCCGATTCCGGCGGCGCCGAGACCGACACCGCACAAGAGGGAGACGCAGAGCAGGAGCAACAGCCCGCTCAGCAATAGAGGTTGGGGTATTCGGCGGGGGTCACGCCCCGGACTCCGGCCAGAGCCGGAGCCGACCTTCGAACGACGGAACACGAGCGGCGGTCCTTCACCTGGGGCCGCCTGATGAGCCTCGATCGAGGAGACAGCCCGGACGACCGTGCAGGCCGCTCGGTCCCCTCTCGCAGTCCACGGCGAGCAGTCAACGGGTCGCACCACCCACGGGCGATCGGACTCGCGCGACGACCGAGGTCGCCACGCACACCGTTGCGGGTCAGCGCCGGACTCTCACCGGACTTCCCCCGCGGGAGGCAAGGGGAGCCTAACAAACAGCACGGACCGGCCCGACAGCACCCGAACCACACCACGGCGAACTCGTCCGCCGCCTGGACTCCCAGATCCGCACCCCGAGTGGGACTTCACCCAGTCCCCCGGCGCGGTCGCCTACCTCGGCACCCTCGGCCCGAGCGGCGCACAGGCGGCGCGTAACACGTCCATCCGCTCCGCGTCGGTCGTGCCGACGGCCGCCGTGTACGTGACGATTCTCAGATCGGTGCCGGCGGCCATCACCACGTCGAGGTCGAGATCGAGGTCCCCGACCCGGGGGTGCTCGACGGTCTTGCGGTCGCCGACGTGTGGGCGGGCGGTGCCGTTGGACCACAGATGGGCGAAGCGTGGGCTGGAGTGGAGCATGCGGTCGACGAAGGCGGCGAGGCGCGCGTCCTGCGGGTGGGCGGCGGCCGTCACCCGCAGGTCGGCGACGAGGTCCTCCTCCTCGACCTCCTCGCCGGCCCAGGACCGGACCGGCCAGGCCCCGATCGGTCCGCGCCCCCGCCCATCGGCCGTCCGGAACATGCCGGCCACGAGGTTGCGCTCCTCCCAGCCGTACGCGCGGGGATCGCCGATCGTCTCCGACCACATGCCGTTCCAGCCGACGAGGGTCCAGTCGGCGGCGAACACCGCGGTGGGAGTCCCCGCCAACTGGCCGACCAGACGGTGCACTCGGGCGGGTACGTGCCGGGACACGTTGCCGGCCGGGGGCGGGGCGAGGTGGGCGCAGCGGAACAGGTGGTCGCGCTCGGCCGGTTCGAGGCGCAGCGCCCTGGCCAGCGCGGTGACCACCTGGGCCGAGGGGTTCCGGGCGCGCCCCTGCTCCAGCCGGACCACGTAGTCGACGGACAGACCGGCGAGCCGGGCGACCTCCTCCCGGCGCAACCCGGGGATGCGCCGGTCCCCGTCCACCTCCAGTCCACTGTCCTGAGGCGACACCCGTTCACGCCACCCCCGCAGAGCGATCCCGAAGTGGTTCGTCGTAGCCATGAACAACATTGTCGTTCAACTACCGCACGACAAAGGAAAGTTCGGCCTCCGCTCGGTGGAGTCTTTACTCGGCGGTCTACGACGCCGCGACGGCCGAGACCGCCTCACCGGCCGCGTCGGCAACCGTGTCGGCGCCCTCGTTCCAGCGGGCCCGAATGAACGCCCCGGCCGCATCGAGCGCGGCGGCCCCCTCGTCGAGCATCGCGGCGAACGCCTGGAAGACGTGCGGGACTTCGGGCCAGACCTGCAGCTCGACGTGGACGTCGTGCGCGGCGGCGCGCGCGGCCAGCCGTACCGCGTCGTCCAGGAGGATCTCGTACGAACCGACCTGGATGAACAGTGGTGCCACGCCGGTCAGGTCGGCGAAGACGGGGCTGGCGTGCGGGGTGGTGGGGTCCGTGTCGCGGAGGTAGTCGCGGGCACGGATGCGCAGGCCCTCCGGGGTCAGCGAGGCGTCGACCGCTGCCTTGCTGACGGCGCTGTCGCCGGACACGCTCAGGTCGGCCCACGGCGAGAAGACCGCGGCCGAGGCGGGCTGGGGCAGCCCCGCGTCCTTGACGGCGACCAGCGCCGCGGCGACGAGACCGCCACCCGCGGACTCACCGACGAAGGCGATGTCGGAGCTGGACATCCCGTCGTCGAGCAGGGCCCGGTACACGGCGAGGGCGTCGTCGACCGCCGCGGGGAACGGATGCTCGGGCGCCAGCCGGTAGTCGACACAGACGGCGCGTGCGCCGGTACGCCGGGAGACCTCGGCGGCGAGTCCCGCGGCGTCGGCCGCCGAGCCGATGGCGTACGCGCCACCGTGCAGATACAGCAGCACGGTCGCCGGGCCGTTCTCCGGTGTCTCGACGGTGACGACCGGCACGCCGCCCAGTTCGCCCTCCGAGGTCGAGACATCGGGCGGCAACGGGATGGACGTCATCATGTCGTGGAAGAGAGCGCGCTGTTGGGCGACGTCCCCGCCGAGGTCGAGCGGACCGTGCCGCAGCATCTCCTCGAGGGCCTGGCGCTGTTGCCGGGACATGGCTGTGCCTTTCGTGGTTCTGGTCGATGCGGTGGTGCGGGTCGAACGGCAGCCCCAGGTCAGCGCGGCGGTCCGACGACGATCTGGCCGTACATGTCGGCGGCCTCGGCCATGAGGTCCCGCGAGATCTCGAAACCCTCGGGGCGCGGGGTCGTGAGGTCACGTCCCGCGTGCCGGAACATGCCCTCGATGCCGCCCGGTGTGGCGATCATCAGCAGGTCGGCCGTGTCGGAGGTGATCCGGTAACCGTGCGGGACGTTGCGCGGCAGGAAGACGATGCCGCCCTCCGTCAGCTCCATCTCCTCGTCGTCGCACCACAGCAGCGCACTGCCCTTGATGAGCATGAAGACCTCGTCCTCACGGGTGTGCGTGTGGTACGGCGGTGCCTCACCCCTGGACACGGAGAACCGTCCCACGGTGAGCTGTCCGCCGGTCGCCGCCGCGTCCAGGAGGACGGCGAACTGGCCGCCGTCGAGCCATTCGAGTTTCTGCTGCTGTTCGGGCTGTGCGAGGTAGGCCATGGTCATGTGGCTGTCCGTTCTGCGCGTTCGGTGAACTCGGCGCCCGCGTAGGGGAGTTGGACGATGTCTCGACGAACGCGGCGCGATCACCTGGCTGTCTTCGGTCTCCGGGTGGGGCCGTGCGCTGCCCTTGCGATGATCCTCTTCGCTCCCCGTCTGCCGCCAGCGGTACGGGTAGGACCAGCAGTACCACTCCCCCGCCCGGACCCCCGGCGCACCACGCGTCCGGGCCGCCCTGCCCCTTGTGGCATTCTCTGCTGCCATGGATGTCTCGAATGATCACGAACTGCCGTCCGCGGACGAGGACATGGAGATCCGCGCGGTGTCCGCCGAGCGGCTCACGTTCTTCGGCGACGCGGTGGTCGCCATCGCCCTCACCCTGCTGGCTCTGGAGCTTCCGGTACCGGAGGGATCGACCAACTCCGAGATGTGGCACTCGGCCACGTCGCACCGCGAGAGCTACCTGGCGTTCATGATCAGCTTCGTGGTGATCGCCGCGCACTGGCGCGCGCACCACCGCGTGTTCCGCCATGTCACGGCGACGAACAGCCGGTTGACGTCCTACACCATGTACTGGCTGCTCACCCTGGTGATCACCCCGTTCGCGACCGACGTGATCGGTGGCCACGGAGCCTTCCAGTCCCGTTTCGTCTTCTACGCCGCCGTCCAGTGCGCGGCCTGCCTCCTGTTCATCCTGATGGTCCGCGAGATCCCCCGCGAAGGCCTCGCCCGCCCCGGCACCCCGCCCGAGATCTTCTCCCGCTCCATCCGCCGCATAGGCATGGTCGCCCTCGGCTTCCTGATCTCGATCCCGGTCTCCCTCGTCACCCACTGGGCGTACGTGTGCTGGATCGTGGTGCCGCTCGCCGACTCGGTGATCGACACCCGCAAGGGCCGTAGGGCACCGCAGGGTTCGGAGGACTGAGCCGACCGGAGTTTCGACACCCCCGGCCTTACCAGGGCACCACCCCGCCCTCGTCCTGAAAGGTCCCCGTCGGCCCGTCCGCGTCGAGGGTCGCCAGGCGTACGACGACCTCGGCGCTCTCCTCCGGCGCCCGTCCGATGCCGAACGCGGCGGTCAGGTCGGTCGCGGTGGTGCCGGGCTCGACCGCGTTGAACTTGATGCCTGGCTGGGACTTGGCGTACTGGACCGTCAGCATGGTCGCCGCGGCCTTGGAGGCGGAGTAGAGCGCCAACGGCAGGTTGAACTCCGGCCGTTCGGGGTTGGTCACCGCCCAGAACGACCCGGCGCTGCTGGAGACGGTGACCACCGTCGGGTTGGCCGACTTGCGCAGCAGGGGCAGCGCCGCCTCGGTGACCCGTACGACTCCGACCGCGTTGGTGTCGAAGGCCCGGAGGGCGGTGGGGCCGTCGAGGACGCCGTCCCCGAGGATGCCCGCGTTGTTCACCAGGACGTCGAGTCGCCCCTCGGCCGAGTCGATCGTCGCCAGTGCCTGGCTCACCGACGCGTCGTCGGTCACGTCGAGTTGCACGAACCGTGCCCCGAGTGCCGCCGCGGCCTTCTCGCCCCGTTCGGCGTCACGGGCGCCTATGTAGACGACATGGCCCAGCGCCAGGAGCTGCCTGGCGGTCTCGAAGCCGATGCCCTTGTTGGCTCCGGTGATCAGCGTGATGGTCATGATGTGTCCTCCAAGTCGGTTGGTCAGGCGGTCAGTTGCCGGGAGAGTTCACCGGCGTCGTGCAGCGCGGTCATGTGCACGAACCGCCCGTCGCGGACCTGATAGATGGCGTACTCGACGATCTCGAACGAGGCACCGGTGGGAGCGACGCCGAGCCACTCCTTCGCCGGAGTACCGGTGTTGACCAGCCGGGCGGCCAACCGGTCGCCGTCGAAGAGGAGTTCCTTCAGTTCCCAGTGGAGGTCGGGAACCGCTTCGACGTCGTGCTTCTGGACCGCGATGAGGTCGTCCCGCGTGGCCGGCTCACCGTTCAGGGTGGTCCGGTCGTCGATGAACTCGTCCATGCCGTCGAACTTGTGGGCGTTGAGCGACTCGAGGTAGCGCAGGTAGAACGCGCGCAGGTCGCGGTCGGACATGAGAGGTCCCTTCTGCGGGGCGGCCCCGCCGGACATGAGCAGCCCCGTCGACTTCCGCAACGATCGCTGCGGAAGTCGAACGTTAGCACTTCTGTAGCGATCGATGCGGAAGAGGTAGGCTGCGGGGGTGGAGACGAGGAAGAAGAACAGCAGCCCCATCGGCCGACCGCGAGGATTCGACGCCGACGAGGCGCTCGAGCGCGCCATGCTGGTGTTCTGGGAACACGGCTACGAGGGGGCCGGCACCGCGAGACTGACGAACGCGATGGGCATCTCCACGACGAGCATGTACGCGGCCTTCGGCAACAAGGAGGACCTGTTCCGCAAGGTCCTGGAGCGCTACACCGAAGGTCCGAGCGCGTACATGGCCCGCGCCCTGGAGGAACCCACCGCCCTCGGCGTCGCCACGGCGATCCTCGCCGGCACGGTCCGCACCACCACCCGACCCGCCCAGCCCCACGGCTGCCTGGGCGTCCAGGGCGCGCTGTCCACCAGCGACGCCGGCCAGGAAGTCCGCGACCTCCTCGTCGCCTGGCGCAACGACGGCTACTCCTGCGTCCGCGAACGGTTCCAACGCTCCTTGGACGAGGGCGACTTGCCGCCGGAGACCGACCCGGGGCTGCTGGCCCGCTACGTCACGACCTTCGGCTACGGCCTCGCCGTGCAGGCCGCGAGCGGTGTCGGCCGGGACGAACTCCAGGAACTGGCCGCCGCCGCCCTGCGCAACTGGCCCGTCGTCTGAGGCACGCCCACTGCGTGACCTTCGGCCACCGTCGCCCTCACACAGGCGCGATCCGCCCCCGGGTGGCCTCCAACAGCGCTCTCGCCGCGTCCAGACACCTCACCGGATCGGTCGGCGCCGCCTGCAGTCCGGGGAGCAGCATCAGCCACAGGTCGGTGACCGCTTCCTCGACGTTGCGGCGGTCGTTCAGCGCGTCGGAGACGGTGTGGGTGCCGAAGAAGCTGGAGACGAGGACGCGTGCGGCGCGCTCGGGGTCCGTGCCGGGGGCGAGTTCGCCCGCTGCCGCAGCGGCGGTCAGCATGCGCGCGGTCGCGTCGATCCACCCCACGAAGGGCCGGGGCAGGGACACGGGGATGGTCTTGCGTTCGCTCCAGAGCCTGTTGCCCGCGCGGACGATCACGTTGTCGCGGAATTCCCGGGCCACGGCGAGGCTCAGCCCCACCAGCCGGTCGAGTACGGGAGCGTCCCCGGATTCCCAATGCTCCACATAGCGCGGCCATTCGGCGAAATGGGCTTCCAGAACACCCCGGGCCAGCCCTTCCTTGCTGCCGAAATGGAAATAGATCGCCCCGCTGGTGTACCCGCTCGTACGCGCCACATCGCTGATGCTCGTACCGACGTACCCATGCTGTTCGAACAGCACGGCGGCCGTCGCCAGAACAGCCCGCCGAGTGGCTTCCGCACGTTCCTGCATTTTCTCGGTCGCCCCTGTCGTGCGTTCCGGATCGTCTTTTCCGGTGAATCTAGCCGACAGGCAACCGTTTCCCGCACGCATGCCGAAGAACCATAGCTTCTATTATTTTATGACTGCATCACGCCTTCCTGCACCGCCCGAAGCCGCCCCGCAATCAGACCTGAACCCGGACCTGGAACCCCTCACCCTGAGCTGGGACAGCTGCGTGTCGCGGACCCTCGTGCACCGGAACGCGGTCGCCGAAGTCCTGCTCACCGACGCCCGAAAACTGTCCGACGGCCATTTCCTCCTCGCCGCGCAGTGGCCGCGCCAGTACGCCGCGTCCCCCACATCCGATTCCGGCACCCTTCCCACCGAGCACCACGACCCCATGCTCGCCGCCGAGACCATCCGCCAAGTCGGCCTGTACCTCTGCCAGAAGTTCCTCGGCGCCCCGGGCACGAGCAGGCCCGTGATCAGAAACGTCGGCTTCCGGATCGACAACGGCGCGGAACCGGTGGTCGGTTACGGCGCCACCGACGTGTTGTGCCGGGCAGAGGTGTTCGACGTACGCCACGTGGACGACGTCCCCTATCCGGTCGCGCTGAGCGTGCGGCTTCAATTCTCCGCAGCCGGACGGGATTTCGGCTCGGCCGTCGGACGCGTCCGTGTCCTGTCCGACAAGGAGTACGAGCTGTTCCGCGGCCCGAACGCGGCCGCCGCTCCCGTCCCGGGCACCGTGCACGACCGGCCCTCGCCCGCCGAGGTGTCGGTCCCGTCCCCCGGCGACGTGATGCTGGTCCGCGACCCCTCCAGCGCCCTGTTGGTGGCACCCGCCGATCTGCGCCACCCCCGCTTCTTCGACCACCCCAGCGACCACGTTCCCGGCATGGTCCTCCTGGAGGCGGCCCGGCAGGCGGCCTGCCTGGCCGGGGCCTCCTCCGGCCGGCTGAACGGCTGCCACATGCACGCCCTTCGCTTCACCGAATGGAACTCCCCCGTCCACGTCGAGTGCGCGCCGGCCGACGACGGCTGGACCTTCCAGATCTCCCAGGACGGCGAACCGACCGCCACCGGCACCCTGTCGTTCGCGACGAACGCGTAATTCACCCGCACGGACGGGCCTGTTGCCCCGCGACGGACGCCCGTCCGCTCGATGGACGGGCGGGCGTCCACCACAAAGAGCACCGGATACCGAACAATCGCCGACGCGATTCCACATTTCGACGTACTGAAAACGGCATACGGCGAATACGGCATCCGCTACGAGGCGTCCCGCCCCCCGGCCGCATTCCGCCCCCCGCCGAACCGCAGCAGCGACCGCCGCAAGGCCTCCCTCCGCCGCACGACCGCCGCCGAACGCAGCCCATCGCTTTGCTCCGCCAACTCCCTTTCCAGCGCCCGCGTTTCGTCCACACGCCCCAGCGGCAGGAGTACGTCCGCCAGCCGCAGCCGGGTGAGTGCCGCGCCCCGGCGATCCTCCGGGGTACGGGCAGCGAGCGCGTACTCGAACGCGGGCACCGCCTCCTCGGCCCGGCGCAGCGCCATCAGGGCCTCACCCCGCTGGAATTCGAAGTCCGCGCGCGCATACGACTCGAACGGATGCCGCCCCGCCGCACTCCCGCCCACGCCCTCCTCGGCCATGGCGAGCGCACGCAACGACTCCCCGCGTTCACCGCGACTCGCGGCCGTCACCGCCAACTGGGCCTGGGCGAAGGCCCGTACGGCGCGCGGTGTGTTCCGCGCGGCCTCGACAGCGGCACGCGCCGTCTCGTCGGCGATCCGGAGATGTCCCAGGCCGTACGCCTGCGCGCTCAGGGTCCGCAGCGCTATCACGGTCAACTCGCGGTTCCCGGCGGTGGTCGCCAGCTCCCGTGCCGTCAGGTAGCAGTGCTGGGCCTCGCCGTTGCGCAGGTCGTCCGCGTACATACGGCCCAGTACCAGGGCGAGTTGGGATGCCTCGGCGTAGCGCTCCCGCCGCATCTCCCCTCGTGCGCCCCGCAGTTGTCCGGCCAGCGCCTCGGCGAGATAGGTACGGAGGGTGCCGCGCGCGAAGCCGCCGCCCTGTGCCTGGAGGATCCGGGTGAAGAACAGCGCCGCCGGGTTCCGCTTGTTCTGCACCTCGGTCACGCGGGTGGCGGTGACCCGGTCCGCAGGCCGGGTCCGAGCGGGCCGATAGGGAACCGAGCCGGATAACCCGTGCAGGAGTCCGACCAGGCCGTTCGCGCCCCCGGACGCCGACTTCCCACCAACAAACGGGACTTGCTCCGCGGCCCCCGCGAATCCCGCTTCCTCCGCCGTGATGACACGGCCGCACCGTCGACTCAGCGCCTCGCAGACGAGTGGCCGCACACGCGGCATGGGCTCACTGCCGGCCAGCCAATGGGCCACGGTGGTGCGGTCGTTGCGAAGTGTCAGTCCGGTCTCGGCGGCCACCGTGTTCACGGCTCGGGCGAGGCCGCCCTGGGTCCATTCCGTCTCCTCCAACAGCGCGCGCAGCCGGGCATTGGGAACACGTGTCCGCGCCATTCGCCACTCCCTCGACCGAGTCAGGCCGTCGGTTCACGCTCCCGCATGGGATTCACTCCCGGTGGGGCGCATCGCCGGGCGCACGGACGCACGGACGCATGGGCCGGACAGCGGGATAGGCCGATCGGCGGCTGCACGACGCGCCTCAGCCTGCAATAAAGATATCGATCATTATCCTTTTTGGAATTCCCGGCCTATAGCCGCCACCATTTCCCATTCCTTGAGGGGCCGTGACCACGGTGATTGATCCGTTCGACATGCGCAGCGCCGCCGTACCCACCCGCTCAGGCCGGCCGGAAGGCCAGCACCTCGTTGTGGCCGCCGAAGCCGAACGAGTTGCTGAGGGCCAGGGCCACTTTGCCGGTTCTGGCCGTACCGCTCACCAGGTCCAATTCAGCTTCACTGAGCGGACGTTGGAGGTTGGCCGTGGGTGGGGTGGTCGCGTGGAAGACGGTGAGGGCGGTGAGGGCGGCCTCGATCGCTCCGGCGGCGCCCATGGTGTGTCCGGTGACGCCCTTGGTGGCGGTGACGGAGGGGCGGCCGGTCAGCAGCCGTTCGATCACCGCGCCTTCGACCCGGTCGTTCATCGGGGTGCTGGTCCCGTGGGCGTTCACATGGTCGACGTCTGCGGGTGAGGCGTCCGCGTCCAACAGGGCCCGGCGCAGGGCGAGTTCGGCGCCGGCGCCCTGCGGGTGGGGTGCCGTCTGGTGGTGGGCGTCTGCGGACGCGCCGTGGCCCGCGAGCGTGGCGTAGCGGCGGACCCGGCGGGCGACGGCGTCGGGGGCGCGTTCGAGGACGAGGACGCCCGCGCCCTCGGCGAGGACGAAGCCGTCGCGGTCGGTGTCGAAGGGGCGGGAGGCCGCCGCCGGGTCCTCGGCGCGCCGGGAGAGGGCTCCCATACGGGCGAAGGCGGCGGCGCAGAGCCGGGTCACCATGGCGTCGGCGCCGCCGGCCAGCGCGAGGTCGCAGGCGTCCGCGCGGAGGAGGTCCACGGCGATGCCGATCGCGGTGGCGCCGGAGGCGCAGGCCGTGCCCGTGTGGAGGTTCGGGCCGCGTGCGCGCAGGTCGGCGGCTATGTCGCCGGCTGCCATGTTGGGCAGGAACATGGGCAGCGTGAGTGGGGAGACCAGGCCCGGCCCCCGTTCCCGCAGCCGGTCCTGCTGTTCCGCGAGGGTGGCGACTCCGCCCGCTGCCGAGCCGATGACCACGGCGACCCGGTCGCCGTCCCAACTCTCCGGCGCCAGACCGGCGTCCGCGACCGCTTCCCAGGCCGCCGCGAGGGCGAGGAACGTGTAGCGGTCGACGCGCCAGTGCTGCACTCCCGGCACCAGCGCGGCCGGGTCGAAGCCGGGGACCCGGCAGGAGAAGCCGACGGACAGTCCCTCCAGCTCCGGGTCGTCCGTGGCCGTGGAGCGACCGGAACAGACGCGCTCCCAGGTGTGTTCGCGCCCGATGCCCGCCGGGGTGACCAGGCCGATCCCCGTCACGACCACTTCCGGCGCACGCCCCGCGGGTATCACGCCTCCGCCTCCGCCTTCAGCTTCTCGACGAGGTCGGCGGTCTCCCGCACGGTGAGGGTGCCCACGGCCTCGGAGTCGTCGAGCGGTACCGCCCATTCCTCCTGCAGTGTCAGGAACAGCTCCATCACGGCGAGGGAGTCGAGGCCGAGCTCGTCGTAGGTCGCATCCGGCCGGACGAGGTCGGCGGGTACGTCGAACTTGCGGGTCAGGGTGGTCACGAGACGGTCGTAGACGGCAGACATGTGTCGGTCTCCTTGTGCGCGGGGCGGGGGTGGGGTGGGTGCCGTACGGGTTTCGCCTGTGGCCAGGTCATGGCGATCGAGCCCCAGGTCAGGCCGCCGCCGAAGGCGGTGAGGAGGGTGCGGGCGCCTGGTCGTACGGCGTCGCGGGCGGCGGTGTCGGCGAGGGCGAGGGGCAGGGAGGCCGCCGCGGTGTTGCCTACGTCGCGGAGGTTGCCGTGGCAGCGGTCCAGCGGGATGCCGAGCCGGTGGGCCACGGAGTCGAGGATGCGCTGGTTGGCCTGGTGCGCGACGAAGGCGGCGACGGAGTCGGTGGACCACCCGGCCCGGGCGAGAACCGCGCGTGAGGAGGCGGCCATCTGCCGTACGGCCCGCGCGTACACCTCCCGGCCGCGCATCCGGAAGTAGCGGTCCTGCCGTGGTGATGCCTCTGTGTACGGCGAACTGGAGCCGCCGGCCGGGATGGTGATGAGGTCGCTGCCCGTGCCGTCGCTGCCGAGGTCGAAGTGGACGAGGGCTCCGGGATCCCCTCGGTGTCCTCGGGTGAGGTACGCGGCGCCCGCGCCGTCGCCGAAGATGACGGCGGTCCCCCGGTCGTGCGGGTCGACGATCGTGGAGTAGGTCTCGGCGGCGACGAGCAGCACGCTGTCGTACGCGCCCGCCATGAGCACGGCCGAGGCGATGGCTGCTCCGTAGACGAAGCCCGAGCAGACGGCCGCGAGGTCGAACGCCGGGGTGCCGGTCATGCCGAGCCGGGCGGCCACCTCGGGTGCGGTGGCCGGGCAGCGTCGGTCGGGGGTGGTGGTCGCCAGGATCAGCAGCCCGGCGTCGTGCGCGCCGGCCGACTCCAGTGCCCCGCGCCCGGCGGCCACCGCGAGATCTCCGGTCGCGATGCCCGGGCGTACGCGGTGACGGCTCTCGATCCCGGTACGGCTGCGGATCCACGCGTCCGAGGTCTCCAGGCCCTCCCGCACGAGGTGTTCGTTGGTGATCCGGTCCGGCGGCAGGGAGGCCCCCAGTCCGGTGATCACCGCTACGGAGTTCACGGCGCCGGCTCACCGCTCGCGAACAGGGCCGCCACGACGTCGTGTTCGGCCATCGGAGCCCCCAACCGCGCGTCCGGCAGCGCGAATCCGTCCAGGAGGACGGCGAGATGCGGGTGTACGGAATCCAGGGCGCGGTCGCGTTCGAGGTGCACGCGGACCGCGTCCGAGGCGGTGAGCGAGCCGCACTCCAGGTGCCAAGTCAGCGTCTGTTCCAGTGACTTCAGGGCGTACAGGGTGTGGAGGGCGTGCAGGCCCGGGAGATGTGCCCCCTCGCCGGTGTCCGGGGATTCGGCGTCGGCCACCGCTGTCGCGAACGCCTCCAGCAGCAGGCGCTGTTGGTGTGCGTCGGCGAGGGTGACGAGGTCGGGGAGGAGGGGGTTCCAGGTCTCGAAGGAGTTCCTCTCCGCGACCGAGACGGTGTCGACGCGGCCCCGCAGTTCGGTGAGGAGGCCGCGCTCGCGGAGGAGCGCCAACGCCAGTGCTCCGCTGGGTGATACAAGGTCGCCCACGGTGGTCGGGGCGGACACGGTGTGCGTGAGGTCCTCGACGAGCTGCTTTCCCGCGTCGAGCCGGATGAGGAGGTTGTCTCCCGCGGCGGCCTGGTACACCTGCGCCAGGCCCTCGTACTCGAGGAGCCGGTTGACGGTCAACAGGCCCTGGGCGCCCGCCCGTTCGCGGCAGACTCCGGCCGCGTGCTGGAGGATACGGGTCGCGGCCGCCTTGGTCAGAGCCTGCTCGCGGCTGACCGAGGCCCAGGGTGCCCACACCGGCCGGTGGGCCTCGGACAGGTCGGCGCGGGCACTTCGCCGGCGTACGTACTCCGCCTTGACCCGTGCGACGAGGAGGCTGCACGCGTACACCTCAGCGAGGACGCCGTAGAGGGCTTCTTGCTGGGTGCGGTAGTTCAGCACGGGGAGGTCGGTGCGCAACCGGCCCATGGTCAGGCGGTGTTGGCTGTGGCGGATGCCGATGGTGACGGCGGCGCGGGCTGCCGCGGTGAGGGCGGCGGCGGCTCCGGTGGAGGCGTTGGAGGAGACCGAGAGGGAGCGCACCAGGCGTCGGTCCGGGTCGCCGAGGGGGTCGGTGAACTGGCCGTCGGGTGCGATGGAGGCGTCGTCGCGGAGCCAACCGTCGTACGGGACGCGGGTGTTGTCGAAGGTGACGAGGGCGTAGTTGAGCGGGACCGAGGTGGTCTCGGGGAGTTCCGTGATGCGGATGCCGTCGGTGATCCGGTCGCCGTCGCGGATGCGGACCGCGAAGGGGAACACTCCACACTCCTGGTCTCCGTGGAGGAGGCGGGCGTAGACGATGGCCATGTGGGCGCGGCCGGTGCCGGCGACGTGCGACATGAACTTGGCGGCGGCGGGGTCGGGGGTCCGTAGGGTGAACTCCCGTGTGGCGGGGTCGAATCGGGCCTCGGTGCGGGTGGCGAGGTGGCTGTTCCCCCGGCCGACCTCGGTGATCATGATGGAGCCGAAGGTCTCGTGCCGGTCGACCTCGTCGAGCAACGGGGCCAAGTAGGGGCCTGGCCTGCCGAGTTCGGTCATGGCGGCGACGCATACCGCGTACTGCACGGTGCCGGCGAGGAAGAGGGGTGGGTCGACGGTGGCGGACCATTCCAGTGCGGCGAGGAGCCGGGCGGGGTCCCGGTGCAGGACGTTCGCACCGCCGACCCACTCCCCCAGGGCGCGCAGCCGGTCGTAGGTCCGGGCGTGGCGTTCGGGGCCGCAGGGCGGTGCGGTCCGTTTGAAGGGTGGGGTGTCGAGCAGGCCGTCCAGGCCGTCGACGGCGAACTGGCCTTCCCCGTGGAGGAGTTGCCTGAGCGATGGTGCGGCCCCGGTGGCCGTCCGGTCGGTGGTCATGCGGCGGGGGTGGCGCGCAGCAGGGTGCGCCGGGCCTGGCCGTCCTCGATGGCGAAGACGAGGGCCGGGCGGAAGGCGTGCAGGTCGATGCGGACCCGGCTGCAGTCCTGGCCGGCCTGGTGCACCAGCACCTCGGCGCTGAGCGGGATCTTGTCGTCCTCGACCGGGCCGGTGCGGGTGAACGTACCGGTCAGGCGGGTGGGCAGCGGGAACACGAACCGGCTGAACTCGAAGGCGCTGGCGTGCATCACGGCGTAGTAGGGCGGATGCCCGGCGGGCGGCAGCCAGATCTCCGACACGGCCCAGGTGACGAGTTGGATCGACGCCTCGATGAGGAGCATGCCGGGGACGTGCTGCTGGTCCGCGGTGTGGTCCCGGAGCATCTCGGTGTCGTTGACGACGGCCAACTGTGCCTGGAACGCGTCCCCTTCGACATGTGCGTCGCCGATGAGGACGTTGTCGCGGCTGTGCTTGAGGACGCTGTGGCGGGGGACGGCGGTGGGCGGGCGGCCTTCGGGGAGCACTGCCGTGCCGTAGGCCTTGAGGAGTTCGGAGGCGAGGTCGCTCCACTCGGTGTCGTCGACGCCGAGGCCCGGGCGGATGCGCAGGGGGTTGTCCTGGTCGGGGGGCTGTCGGCGCAGGCGGTCGCGGAGTTGGGCGGCGGTGGTGAAGTCCGGCTGGACGCTGGCGTGTTGGAAGGACTCCCCCACGACCCACTGGTGGGGCGGTCGCGGAAAAGACTCGTCGTCCTGTCGGAGGGACGCGTCGTCGTTCGTCTCCGACGGCGAGTGCGTCTGCTGATCCGTCATCTGTCGCTCCTGCTGGGGCGGTTGGTGACCTAGGGCGGGGCCGGGCGGGTACGGCGTCAGGCGGCGAAGGGCGAGGCGGGCTTGGGGATGCCTGCGAGACCGCCGTCCGGGACCGACACGCCGCCGTCGCAGACCAGGGCGTGTCCGGTGACGGCCGAGGACGCGGGGGCGGCCAGGAAGAGCGCGGCGGCGGCGACTTCGGCGGGGGTCAGCCAACGGCCTTGCGGTACATGGCTCATGAGCCAGTCCGACAGCGGCGCGTGCTGCTGCATCGGCTCGGTCATGTCGGTGCGGACCCAGCCGGGGCACAGCGCGTTGACCCGGATGCCCTGCCGGGCCCAGCCGACGGACAGCGAACGCATCAGGGAGAGTTGGGCGGCCTTCGTGACGGCGTACGCCTCCATCGCCGGGGTGGCGATGAGCCCGGCGACGGACGACACCAGGACGACGGCCGCTTTCGGGGAGGCGGCGAGATGGGGGTGGGCGGCGCGGCACAGGTCGACGGTGGCGCCGATGTTGACGGCAAGCAGCGGGTCCCACTCGGCGGAGCCGCTCTGTTCAAAGGGCACAAGGTAGGAGGTGCCGTTGTCGTCGGCCGGGAACACGCTCGCGTTGTGCACGAGGATGTCGAGGCCGCCCAGCCCTGCGGCCGCCTCGTCCACGAGCCGTGCGGCCGTCCCGGCGTCCGCGAGGTCACCACACACAAGCACGGTCTGCCGGCCGAGCTTGCGCACCTCCTGCTCCACGTCGTACAGCGATTCGGCGCGCCGGGCGGCGAGGGCGACATCCGCCCCGGCCTCGGCGCAAGCAACCGCGATGGCCCGGCCGATGCCGCGGGAGGCGCCGGTCACCAGGACGCGAGCGCCGTCGAGACGGAAGAGGGTGGCGAGGGGGTCGGGGGTGGGCGAGGGGGACTCGGTCATAGGGGGGCTCCTTCGGGGTGGGGGGTGTCGGGGTGGGGGGCCTCCGTGCGAGGAGTCCCGGTGCAGGCGCTCTCGGTGCGGGGTGCAGGGAGGGTGGCGCGTGGCCGGGCTCTGGTCCAGGTCAGGATCGTGCTTCCCCAGGTCAGTCCGGCGCCGAACGCAGTGACGAGCACCCGGCTGCCGGTGCGCAGTCGTCCGTCGCTGTCGGCGCCTGCCAGGGCGTACGGGAGGGAGGCCGCGCCGATGTTGCCGACCTCGTGACCGACGATCACGACCCGGTCCTCAGGCAGCCCCGCGTCGGCCGCGGCGCGGCGCAGCAGCAAGGGGTTGGGTTGGTGGGAGACCAGCAGATCGACGTCCGCGAGCCGCAGCCCGTTGCGGTTCAGGGCGTCACCGAGGACTTTCGGGAAGATCCGCAGAATGAAGTCCCGCACGACCCGCCCGTCCATGTGCACCTTGTGCCGGCCCTCGGCGAGAGTCTGCGGAGAGGCGGGCAGTCGGCTGCCGCCGGCCGGGATGAGGACGTCGCCCGCGCCGGTACCGTCCGAGCCGAGCCGGATCGGGGCGAAGCCGGTGCCGGGTGGCACGGGCCCGAGGATCGTCGCCGCCGCGCCGTCGGCGAACAGCACGGCCGTGGCGCGGTCGGCCGGGTCGACGAAACGGGAGTAGACCTCGACGCCGACCACGGCTGCGTACCGTTCGCCGGTGCCGGAGCGGAGCCAGTCGCGGGCGACCCGGGCGGCGAACAGCCAGCCGGAACAGGCCGCCGCCACGTCGAAGGCGACCGCGTTGTCGGCACCCACCAGTGCCTGGACCCGGCACGCGGTCGAGGGGCCGAGTTCGTCGGGGGTGGAGGTGGCGAGGACGAGCAGACCGAGCGCGGAGGCGGGCAGGCCCGCCGCGGTGAGCGCCTTCCGCACGGCTTCGGCGGCGAGATCGGAGGCGGCCTGTTCCGGTGCCGCGATGTGCCGGCGCAGCACACCGGTGCGCTGCACGATCCAGTCGGGATCCACACCGGCCGCTTCGGCGACCTCGTCGTTCGTCAGGATGCGCTCGGGTAAGCATGAGCCGGTGGCGAGGACGCCGATGCTCGGCGCTGGGGACACCGTGTACCTCCAAAAGGCGGGCGATGCTTGGGAGTTCGCCGCTCTTCGCGTTGTCCGCGATTTCCGCGTTTTCCGCAAACACGGTCGGCTTCCGCCAGACTGCCCGCCTCACCGGATGCCCTACAGGGCGCGAACCGAGGCCGTAGAAGCACTCACCGAATTCGGTTGACACCCCTCGTGATTCCGCACACTCCAATTCACGCTGACCTACGCCGATTCACCACGGGTGGCTGGTCGAGAGGGAGGCGGGCGGATGTGTTGAACGTGTTGAATTCGGGTTGCGTTGGCTTCGGGAAGGCCCTCTGTAGCTATGCCGATCCCGCCTGCCGGCTTTGTATTCATCCGCATTTCGGGCGGGCTCGAATGGGGATGGGTGGAGGCGTTCACCAGACTGCAGGCTGCTGCGCCAACGGCGGTGTCAGTCCCGGGAGCTAGGTTGTGTGAACAGACAAGCGAGCATCCCAGGCACTGCTTGCGAGGGCCGGGTTCTCACGTGGGGAGGGATCCGACGCGATGCCATCGATCGAGCAGCGTCTGGAAACCGTCATGGAGGCACCTCTCGACACCCTGATCACATCGGAACATCGATCCCGACCGACCAGGGAGATGGTGGACTCGTGGCGGCTGCCAGAGGCCGATTGCCGTGAACTGGCCGAACGGGGGCTGCCCGACGACCAGTTCCTCACGCCCATGTTCCAAACCGACGCCGAGCCGACCCTGATCCCCAACGTGGTCGGCCCACGCGAACGGGAGTTGGCCACCGCAAATGACAGGCTGTACGAACTGGGCCGATGGGGTGGCCACGATCTGACGCCGAAGATCGGCGCGGTGGAGAATGACGGTCGGGTCCTGGCCATCAGGCCCGCACCTTTTACCGCAGCTGACGTGCATCCCGCGCTGCGGGAGGTCTACCGGGACCTCTATCACCCGGCCGTCGACTTCATCAATTCGTCGATCACCCAACTCGTCCAGATCAGCTGGCGCTGGCGAGCCGCCATTCCCGTTCTCTTGGAGCTCACTGAGCCCTCCGGCCCCTGCTCCCAAGGAGAAATCAACGCGTACTTCTCTCGCCGCGAGGCATGCGAGCGGATCGTCCTGACGGGAATCGAGCGCATTGATCCTGCGATCCGGGCCGACGACGCAGCCCGCACACTCTGGGGTGAGGTGGTCACCGACCCCGGCTGCTGATTCACAGCGGCTCAGTTGAGTCTTGAGGCTCTGACACCGCCTCCAGCTGACCCTGAAATCCGGGCAAAGAGGCTCTTCACAGGCTTCTGGTGATGTGGTGCCCGGTCGCGTTTGAAGCTCATACGGTCGCGGCCTGAAGGGCTGGGCCGAGGAGGAGTCCGCCGTCGATGACGTACTCCGAACCCGTGATGAACGACGCGTCGGCTGACGTGAGGAACAGGAGGAGGCGGCTGACATCGGTCGGCTCCCCGAGCCGGGGGATGGCGAACGGCTCGGGTGAGTAGAAGTCGGCGATCGGCGCGACCGCGCCGGCTGCCGGTTCGTGGATGAAGGAGGTCGAGATCACGCCGGGGTGGATGGTGTTGACCCGGATGTGGTCGCGGCCGAGTTCGAGCGCTGCCGTTTGAGTGAGGCCTCGCAGGGCCCACTTGCTGGCCACGTACGGCGCGTAGTGAGCCGTGCCGCCCAGGGCCATGGTCGAGGCGATGTTGACCATGGCTCCCCCTGCCGCGCGGCGCAGAGCGGGGGCTGCGGCCTTGATGCCGAGGAAGGTCCCTGTGAGGTTGACGTCGAGGATGCGCGACCACGTGGCCTGCTCCGTGTCTTCGATGGTCGCGGGCGGATTCTGCACACCCGCGTTGTTGACGAGCACGTTCAGGGCGCCGAAGGCGCTCTCGGCGGCCAGCACAGCGGCGGACCACGAGCTCTCGTCGGTGACGTCGAGACGGGCGAAGCAAGCGCGGGTCCCGAGCTCGTCGGCGAGAGCGGCGCCGCGTTCCGCGTCGATGCCGCCGATCACCACGTTCGCTCCCTCCGCGTGAAAGGCGCGCACGTGGCTGGAGCCCTGGCCGCCGGTCCCGCCGGTCACGAGCACGGTCTGGTTGTCGAAGCGAGGCATCAGATGGTCCTTCGGGCGTGGATGAATGACCGGGATCACCAGTGATGAACGGCGGCCAGTGGTGAGCCGGTCGACTCACCATTGCCGTGACACTAGGTCGACGCCAGTGGTGAGTCAAGCCACTCACCTCGTATGCTCGACCCATGAACAAGGTCGAGACGACGTATCACCAGCGCGTCGCCCAGGAAAAGCGCGCGCTGATCGTGGCGGCCGCGACCGCACTGTTCCTCGAGCTGGGCTACGACCGGACGTCGCTGGCGCGCATCGCGGAGTGCTCGGGCGTCTCACGGGCCACCTTGTTCAAGCAGTTCCCGAGCAAAGCCGCCCTGTTCGACGCCATCGTGACCGAGTCCTGGTCGACCGCCGACGAGGAGGAACCTCCACCGACGGGCAACGTCGTCGACGGACTCGGCGTCATCGGTCGCCGTTACGCCGAGTTGCTGGGCCGCGCCCAGATGACCGACCTGTTCAGGATCGTCATCGCCGAGCTGCCACGGTTCCCTGAGCTGGCCCAAGCCCAGTTCTCGCACGGGAAGTTGCCCTACTTCGAGTCCGTACGCAGCTACCTCCTGGCCGAGCACGAGGCGGGAACGGTGCGGGTCGAGGACGCGGACCTCGCGGCCACCCAGTTCCTGGGCATGATCTCCAACTACGTCTTCTGGCCGACCCTCCTGGTGCCGGGCTGGGAGGTGAGCGCCGAACGCGTCACTCAGGTAGTCGACGAGGCCGTCCGCACCACCGCCGCCCGGTACGCCACGACTGGACCAGGGGCGTCCACCAAGGACTGAGTCTCGGGGCCCGGTGCCTCCATCACGTCGCGACAGCCTGAAGCCGCGCATTGCGCGCATCGATCGCTTCCTGAGTCGACGGCACGATGAGTTCCCCGCCGTCCGTCACGCTGGCCTGGGCGAACTCCACGTAGGGCCGCTGGCGTTGCTCGTACCGTTCGAAGGCCACCGTGTGGTCGCCGCCCGCGGCGTCGAGTTCCTCGGCGAGGAAGTGTGCGCCGCTGAGGGCGAGCGAGGTGCCGCGGCCGGAGAGGAGGGCCGCGCAGTGAGCGGCGTCGCCGACGAGGGCGATGCGGCCTCGGTGCCAGGCGGGCATGTGGATCTGGCTGACCGAGTCGAAGTAGAAGTCGGGGTCGGCGCGGACCGCGTCGAGCAGTTGCGGGATTTTCCACTCGGTGTGTCCCGCGAAGGCGTCCGTGAGGAGCTTCTTCTGCGCGTCGAGGTCGCGGTAGTCGTAGTCGAGGAGCTCGGAGCGGAAGAGGAACACCGCGAACGCCTTGTCCCTGTAGCGGGCGATGCTCGCGAGGTGGCCGGGGTAGTTGTAGAGAGGATTGGTCCGGTCGGCCCGGGCTTCGGCGGGCAGGTCGGCGAGGGCGACATAGAGGCCCAAGTGACGCAGGTAGTCGCGCTCGGGGCCGAACGTCAGCCTGCGGGTGACCGAGTGCAGGCCGTCGGCGCCCAGGACGAGATCGAAGCGCTCGGCGCGGCCGGAGACGAAGTGGACGTCGACGCCGTCGCCGTCCTCGGTGAGCGCGCCGACGGAGTCGCCGAAGACGATGTCCGCCGACGCGGGCAGTGCCGCGGCGAGCGTGTGCACGAGGTCCTCGCGCGCGATCTCGATGTCGTCCCCTGAGTCGCTCATCTCCCCGACCGGCAGACGCGCGGCCACGGAACCGTCGGCACCGACGAACACGCCCTGCTCCGCCATCCGGATGCGCTGCTCACGGAGCTTGGGCAGCACCCCCATCGCGTCGGCGAACCCGATGGCGTCACCGCGGACGTCGATCGGAGCGCCGGTGACGCGCAGGCGCGCGGCGCGTTCGACGAGTGTCACCTGGTGGCCGCGCGTGCCGAGTTCCAGTGCCGTGGCCAGGCCGGCGACGCCGCCGCCGGAGATAAGGATGTTCACGGGAGTCCTCTTCGGGCGATTGCGGAGGTACCGCAGGAAGCTCCTGCGGACCGTCGGGCAGCGCGGTCGTGGTGATCCCGGAGGCCGGGAGTCTGCTTGCCGCGCAACTAAAAGCGTCAATCTGTCGCGTTAACACTAACACGTCAATCTGTTGCATTAAAGTGAGGGTGTGACGACGACCCCAGAGCAGGACGCAGACGGAGCACCCCAGTCGGCGACCGCGCGGCGGCCAGGCGGCCGCACGGCCCGTACGCGTGCCCGGATTCTGGAAGCCACCCTGGAACTCGTCGCGCGGGACGGCATCGCCGCCCTGCGTTACGAGGAAGTCGCCGAGCTGGCGGGCGTGCACCGGACGAGCGTCTACCGCAACTGGCCCGACCGCGAGGAGCTCGTGACCGAGGCGCTGCTCCAGTACTCGGGCACGGTCGAGCTGGAGGACACCGGCGACCTGCGCCACGATCTGGTCGACTATCTGGTGGCGCTGGCCGACCTGTTGTCCACCACGACCGGCCGCGCCATGCAGCGCGCCATCCAGTCCGCCGGCGAGAACCCCGAGGTCGCCCGACCCGTCAACCGCATCTTCGAGCAGCGCCTCGCCAGCCTCCAGCAGGTCGTGGACCGCGCGGTGGCACGCGGCGAACTGCCCCCGGTCGACGGCTACTTCCTCGCCGAACTGCTGACCGGCCCGGTCCACCTCTACGTCAGCCGCAACCTGCGCCCCTTCACCCGCACCGAGGCAGAGAGGATCACGGATGTGGTTCTGGCCGGGCTGCGGAGCACGGCCGGATAGAGTCCGGCGCCGGGGGGCACGCGGCCCCCAGATTTCATTCGGGGTGCGGGACTACCCGCCCCTCAACGCCGTCTTCGTAGCCCGGCAACAGGCTTACAGGCTCGGGGAGTTGGCATAGCCGCCACCTCCGCTTACAGGCCGGGAGGCGCTTCGCCAGGCGGACGCGGATACCGATGCGGCTGTGGCTGTGGCTGTGGCGAGCCCACCACCCGCTTGATGCCGACCAGGACCCGGTAGCGTCGGCGAGCCGCGAACTCCCCCATCTCCCAGACCACCGGATGTCCAACCTCCGCACACAGATGCAGAACGCGTCCGCCCTCCACCCAGACTCCGACGTGGGCGCCGTAGGCCTCGTCGTCCGCATTGAACAACAGCAGGTCCAGCGGCCGAGCCATCGCTACACGGGTCGTGGACTCCGTATCGGCCCACAGGTCGCTCGACCGCAGATCAGGCGGAGTCAGACCGAAGTGCCGAAGCACCTCGTAGGCAAAGAGTTGGCAGTTCGCCCCGGCCTCAAGACCGGGCCGGTCAGCCACCGCCGACGACCCCGGAAACCGGGAGCCCACATACGGAACTGTCCAGAGCGCGGGCGGCAGTTGGCGCAGCACGAACCTATTCTCCCCGGACCTGGACCCGACCCGAACCCTGACAGGGCACCCCAGCCCCAACGCCCCAACAGCAACCAGCCCCGCTAGTGACCCGGCACAGTCATCGACCGTTCCGAACCCGAAGCAGCACCGGCCCGGTCGATCGCGCGCAGCTCGTCAAGGCTGTCGGCAAGGGTGCGCCCCGCCAACGCATGGAGGACGGCCGCCTCCGTCTCGTCGGTGAGGCAGGCGAAGTACTCGGCGGAGTGGTTGGTGACCAGGCACTCCCGGGGCCCCTCGGCTCGGGGCGCGAACAGCGGCTTGTCGCCGATGGCCGAGCGGTAGATCTCGCCCAGCGTGATCTGGTCCGCGGGCCGGCCGAGGCGGACTCCCCCGCTGCGGCCCTTGATGGACACGACGAGAGCGTCCTGCACCAACGGCACCATCAGCTTGCGCACCAGGCTCGGGTTCGTGTCCAGACTCCTGGCGAGCTGGGTCGAACTGAGGATGGGACTGCCCGACTCCTCGGCATGCCCCAGCAGGAGCATGGCCTTCAGCGCGCTCGAGAACCTCACGTCCAGCATGCTCGTACCCCTGCCTCTCCTTGGTCGCACGGTCCGGGTAACACCTGCCACATCCATATTAGCAACTCTTACAGTTGCACTTCCTCTCGCCGATATGTACTTTTCACGCATGCATATTGCACGGACATCGCAGACAGAACCGGAGAACGTCATGAGCAGCGAGAACGAGATCAGGCAGATCGTCTCCCGCTACACCCGGGCCGCGGACCAGCGCGACGGCGAGACGCTCGCGAAGCTCTACGAGGCCGACGCGGTCGTCGAGATCCACTACCACCGCGGGCCCGACGGACCGGAGTTGCTGGGCACCCTCTCCGGCGGAGCGCAGATCGCGGCGGCGATGTCCACGGCCATGGCGCCCCACCCGCCCCTGGGCTGGAGCCACCACACCACCTACGACCACCTGGTCTCCGTCGACGGTGACGAGGCCAGCATCGACACTCAGTTCATCACCTTCGACGTCGTCGGCACCAAGAAGCCCGAAGGCGGCTGGCCCGACGGTACGTTCGGCGCCCAGGGCACCATCAAGCCCATCGAGTCCGGGTACTACCGCTTCACCTTCCGCCGCACCGACGGCGCCTGGCGCATCCGCCACCAGGACGTCATTCACGACATCCCTTACGTCTTCTGACACGACCTCAGATACGGCTTCTGCTAAGCCACTTGATCAGTTCGATCCTTACCGCCGCGGCTGATCCCCGACTCCCCCTCCGGAATCTCGCAGAGGCCGCCCTCCGGATCGGCATCCCGCCCCTAGGCGGTGGCGCCCTTTCGCGTCCCGCCGCCGAATCCCCAGGAACCCGGAACCCCGGACGGGCTCCCAACGATCAATGCCCGCCGGTCAGTTCGCCGCTGAGGGTCTTGTGGAGGCGGGCGCTGGGCTCGTTCAGGCTGATGATCTCGACGGTCTTGCCGCGCTGGGCGTACTTCGTCTCGATGGCGTCGAGCGCTGCCACCGAGGAGGCGTCCCAGATGTGCGCGGCGGAGAGGTCGATGACGACCTTGTCGGGGTCGGTGGCGTAGTTGAAGCGGCCGACGAGGTCGTTGGAGGCCGCGAAGAACAGTTCGCCCGTGACCGAGTAGACGACCTGCGTGCCGTCGGGGTCGGTGACGGAGGTGACGTCGGCCAGGTGGGCGACGCGCTTGCCGAAGATGACCATCGCCGTGATGCTGCCGACGACGACACCGATGGCGAGGTTCGAGGTGGCGACGACGCACACGACGGTGATCACCATGACCGTGATCTCCCCGGCCGGCATCCGCTTGAGGGTTTTCGGCGCGATGGAGTGCCAGTCGAAGGTCGCGAAGCAGACCATCACCATGACGGCGACCAGGGCGGCCATCGGAATGTCGGAGACGACCGGGCCGAAGACGACGCACAGCACCATCAGGAACGCGCCGGCCAGGAACGTCGACAGCCGGGTGCGCGCTCCGGAGACCCGTACGTTGATCATGGTCTGGCCGATCATCGCGCAGCCGCCCATGCCGCCGAAGAAGCCGGTGACGATGTTGGCGATGCCCTGGCCGACGGACTCGCGGGTCTTGTTGGAGTGGGTGTCGGTGATGTCGTCGACGAGCTTGGCTGTCATCAGCGACTCCATCAGGCCGACCAGCGCCATGGCGAACGCGTACGGCGCGACGATCTTCAGCGTCTCCAGGGTGAACGGCACGTCCGGCAGCCCCGGCACCGGGAGCGAGGACGGCAGATCGCCCTTGTCGCCCACGGTCGGTACGGCGATCCCGGCGGCGAGGGTGATCGCCGTGAGGACGACGATGGAGACTAGCGGCGCCGGGACCGCCTTGGTGACCTTCGGGAAGAGCACCATCAGGGCGAGGCCCGCGGCGAGGAGCGGGTAGACGGCCCAGGGCACGTCGTGCATCTCCGGCACCTGCGCCATGAAGATGAGGATGGCGAGGGAGTTGACGAACCCGACCATCACCGAACGCGGCACGAACCGCATGAGCTTGGCGACCCCGAGTACGCCGAGGACGATCTGGAAACCGCCGGCGAGGATCACGGCCGCGACGAGATAGCCGAATCCGTGCTCGCGGTTGAGCGGTCCGATGACCAGGGCCACGGCGCCGGTGGCCGCGGAGATCATCGCGGGCCGGCCGCCGACGAACGCGATGGTCACGGCCATCGTGAACGACGCGAACAGGCCGATCGCCGGGTCGACCCCGGCGATGATCGAGAACGAGATGGCCTCCGGGATCAGCGCGAGGGCGACCACCAGGCCGGCCAGGACCTCGGTGCGCAGCACCTTCGGCGACAGCCAGGACGGGCGCCGGGGACCCCGCGTCCAGGTGGCCGGAGACAGTGGGGACGGTGCGGAGGAGGACAAGAGGAGAGGAACCCTGTCGTGGTCGGGCACACCCGGGGTCACCATGGGCGCGCTGGGGAGGTGTGGACGGCCGGGCGGCGGTTCACGAAGTCGGTGGGCGGCATTCCGGGTAGGAACAGGTGCTGCCTGGGGCGAAGGACTACGGCGAGCTGCCGGCCGCGCCTGCCATCACCGGCATGCGCAGGCTCGCTCCCGTGGGCAGCGGTCTTCACCGGGGGCGTCATCGGCCCCGAGATGCTTCTGGGAAGGGGTACGGTCCATGCCGACCCCGGCAACGGCGGCGAACTCTACCCTAACGTTAGAGTAGAGATCGACTGTGGCCCTCCGGGACCGTGGCGAGAGACGAGGAAGGCGCCCCGCGTGAGCAGCGAGCACATGCAGATCGGCGAGGTCGCCACACGGACCGAACTGTCGCTGCGCACCATCCGCCACTACGAGACGACCGGCCTCGTCACCCCGTCCGCCCGCTCCCAGGGCGGTTTCCGCCTCTACACCGAGTCCGACGTCGCCCGTCTCATGGTCATCCGCCGGATGAAACCGCTCGGCTTCACGCTGGACGAGATGCGCGCCCTGCTGGAGGCCACGGATCGGCTGGACTCCGGCGAGACGCTGTCGGTCGCCGAGCGCGAGGAGTTGCTGGAGCGGATCCGCGGTTTCGAGCGCGCCACTCAGGAGCGGGTGGCGGACCTGCGCACCCAGCTGGCACGTGCGGAGGAGTTCGCGGTCACGCTGGCCGAGCGCCTCACGCGGACCCCGGCACCGTAACTCGCCCCTCGCCCCTCGCCCCTCGCCCCTCGCCCCTCGTCAGCCGATGCTCGCCTCCGCCCACGAACGTCTCGTCACGGCTGCTGATGTCCGGTGAACATGTCGACCAGGCTGTACGGCGCCTCGGCCCCGAAGAGAAGCTCGTGCAGCTCGGTGCCGTCGGCGGCGGACGCGGCGCTACGGGGGAACAGTGCCTCCTCGTACGCGGTGAGCGCGGACTCGATGTCGCCAGGGTGTGCGGCGATGGCCTTGCCGAGTTCGGCGCCGTCATACATGGCGAGGTTGGCGCCTTCACCGTTCGGGGCCGCGAGGTGGGCGGCGTCGCCGAGGAGGGTCACTCCCGGCACTCGGTCCCAACTGTGCGCGAGCGGAAGGGCGTTGAGGGTGCGGAGGACAGGTGCGGTGTCACCGTCGGTGATGAGTGCGGTGAGTTCAGGCGCCCAGCCTTCGAACTCCGCGGCGATCCGCGCGGCGGCCGTGTCGGCGTCGGTGAAGTCGATGGCGGCGAACCAGTCCTGCGGCTTGCTGAGCGCGACGTAGGTGTGGAGGGATCCGTCGCCCTCCCGGTGGGCCTGGATGCCCTTGCCCGGCACGGGCACGAAGAGCGCTCCGCCGCCGACGGCCTTCGCGGTCGCCGGATGCCGGGTGTCGGCGTCGAACAGGTAGGTCTCGACGAAGGAGATCCCGATGTACTCGGGGACGGCGTCGGAGAGCAGCGGCCGGACCCGGGACCACGCTCCGTCCGCGCCGATCAGCAGGCCCGTGACGGCAGAGGTGCCGTCCGCGAACGCCACCTCGTGGCGGCCGTCGCCGAGGGCACGGACACCGCTGACCTTGTGCCCCCACCGGACCGTGCCGGGCGGGAGGGAGTCGAGCAGGATCCGGCGCAGCTCGCCGCGCTGCACCTCGGGGCGTTCGCCCTCGCTGTCGTCGTCGAACAGAACGGTCCCGTCCGAGGCGAGGATGCGGGTCGCCTCGCGGCCTTCCAGGATGAGGGCACGGAACTCGTCGGTCAGCCCCGCCGCCTCCAGAGCGGACTGGCCGGTGGCCCGGTGTATGTCGAGCATCCCGCCCTGCGCGCGGGCCGTCGGTGACGCCTCCGCTTCGTAGACGGCGGCCTGGATGCCGTGGACGTGCAGGACCCGGGCGAGCGTGAGGCCGCCGAGTCCGGCGCCGATGATCGTGACGTTCGTGGTCGCCGCGTCGGTGATGGGCGTGATGTCCGTGTTCATGATGACTCCTCGGGTGGTGTCGCATGCCTGCCGACCGAGCCCCGGCCGGACCACTCTGGAACGCTGTTCCACAATCAGACTGGAACGGCGTTCCAGTGTTGTCAAGCTGGAACGGCGTTCCAGGGATGTGTCAGGATGTGCGTATGCCAACGAGGACGCGTCGCCCCGAGCGACGAGAGGAACCGCTCTCCCGGGAGCGTGTCGTCGAAGCGGCGATCGAGCTGCTCGACGCGGCGGGCGAGGGCGGCCTCACGTTCCGCGCGCTGGCCGCACGGCTCGCCACCGGTCCCGGCGCGATCTACTGGCACGTCACCGGCAAGGACGAACTCCTCGGCGCCGCCACCGACGCCGTCCTCTCCCGCACGACGACCACCGACACCGCCGATCCGTCACCGCAGGAAGCGATCCGCGCCCTCGCGCTCGGCGTGTTCGACGCGATCGACGCCCACCCGTGGGTCGGCACGCAACTCTCCGGGGCCCCGCCGCAGTCCCCGATGCTGCGGGTCTTCGAGCACATCGGACGCCAGGTCCAAGCCCTCGGGGTCCCCCAGACCGCCCAATTCACGGCCGCTTCCTCGCTGTTGAGCTACATCCTCGGCGTCGCCGGCCAGAACGCGGCCAACGCCCGGCAGTGCCCACCGGACACGGACCGCACCCAGTTCCTCGACACCGTCTCGGAGGCCTGGGCGAACCTCGACCCCGAGGAGTTCGCGTTCACCCGCAACGTCGCGGAGCAGCTGCGCGTCCACGACGACCGTACGGAGTTCCTCGCGGGCATCGACCTCATCCTCACGGGGATCACCGCCCGGCCTGACGTGACGGACCCGGCGCCGTCGTAGCGGAAGTGGCCTTTACTCTGCGCCGAGGCTGTAGGGCCGGGGGGCGTGAGCACCTACTACGGATTTACCTCACGGCACACTGATCCGGCCCGCAGAGGGTCGGCAAAACGGAACGGCACCTCGAACCGCTCGGCCAGGGCGCGTCCGACCGTCTCCGCCTCCTGCGCTTCGGGCCACGGCGGCACCGTGCCGTTGAACAACCGCATGTCACTGCCGTGCCGGATGGTGGCGAGCCGGTGTTCGGCAGGCGTCCCGTCCGTGAGCACCACCAATTCCACGAACCAGCCGTCGGTGTCCCCGTCCCACAGTGCCTCGATGGCGATCGTCCGACCGGGCAACGCCGCGATCTCCTCCGCGAGCCTCGCCGGATCCAACGGCGCGGTCGGATACCGCTCGAAGCGCAGGCCCAACTCCCGGTAGCGCTCGGCCACTACGGCGAGTATCTCGTGCAGGCCCGGCCTAGATCCGGCCGGGAGTGCCTCGCGCAGGCGGGCGACGGCCGCGATCCGGTGGTCACGCTGGATCAGTGCGTCCACGGCGGAGCGCTCAGTGGCTGGCAGCGTGTCCCAGATCGGTGAGTCCATGACCGTATTCAAGCCGTAGCGTTCGCCGACCCTCAACTCAGAATGGACTCACGGCACATGAGGGCTGTTGAACCGGGCTGCCTACGACCGAACCCGTCCGGGGGCTATCCCCATCCCGATCATCGGGTAAGCCGGATCGCGCCTCCGCGGCGGCCGAACCTAGCGTTCAGCCATGATTCCGACCCTGCGGAAGCACCTCGCCCTGGCCATCGGTGTCGTCACGCTGCTCACCGCCGAAGTGACAACGGCCATCGCTCAGCCCCAAGACGGCTTCCTCACAAGGCAGTTACGCCAGGACACCGAGACGATCCATGCCCTCGGGGTCAGCGGAGTGCAGGCCCGCGTGATCGCGCCGGACGGCCGGCAGTCGGTGGCCACCAGCGGCACGGCCGACCTGAACACCGGCCAACCGGTCTCCTCCGACGGCTACTTCCGTATGGCCAGCACGTCCAAGACGCTGGTGGCCACCGTGGTACTCCAGTTGGAGGCCGAGGGCAGGCTCACCCTGAACGACACGGTCGAGCACTGGCTGCCGGGAGTGGTGCACGGCAACGGCAACGACGGCCGCCGCATCACCATCCGCCAACTCCTCCAGCACACCAGCGGAATCCACGACGACCTGCCCGGATACACCACGCCGGATGAGTACTACCAGCAGCGCTACGACGTCTACAGCTCCGGCCAGTTGATCGCCCGCGCCATGGCCCACGCCCCGGACTTCGCGCCCGGCGAAGGGTGGGCGTACTCCAACACCGGCTACGTCCTGCTCGACACGATCATCCAGAAGGCCACCGGTCACACCGCCCACGAAGAGATCGAGAACCGCATCCTGCACCCCCTCGGCCTCGACCACACCCGCTGGGTCGGCACTTCGCCCACACTCCCCCGGCCGCACGCCAAGGCGTACCAACTCTTCGGCCCCGACGCCCTGGTGGACGTCACCGATCAGGTACCGGTGGACCACGAGAACCTGTCGTTCGTCACGACGACACGGGACGAGAACGTCCTCTTCCGCGCCCTTCTCACGGGCCGACTCCTCCCGGCGCGCCAACTGACCGAGATGAAGCAGACCGTCCCCGTGAGCGCGGAGGTCCAACAACTCTGGCCCGGCGGCCGCTACGGCCTCGGCCTGGCCGAACGTCCCCTCACCTGCGGAGGCACCTACTGGAGCCACGAGGGCGGCGACGGCGGCTACATCACCCTCAACGGCGTCACGGACGACGGCAGACGAAGCGCCGTGGTCTCCATGTCGGAGGCGCGTGGCGACACGATGGAGCACATCATGTCCCAGGAGAACGCGGCCAGTTCGCTGATTGATCATGCGCTGTGCGGCGGGGGTGGGGGCGCCCAGTGAGCGGGGGCGTGGTCGTCGCGGTGGGGGGAGGGTTCGCTGGGCCGGTCCCTTGAGGTCGAGAGCTTCGCGGCCCAAGTCACTTGGGAACTTGTGCAGTTGCCGGGGGCGCCGACACCACCGCCTCGCGGCCGGACTCAAGGTACTCCTCCAACTCCGCGGCCCCAGTGAGCATCGCGCGCCCGCGCCGGGACAACCGATCACGCCAGTCGGTCAGCGCGGCCTCCAAGGGCTCCAGTCCGCCCGCTGCCCGTACCTGGGCGAGCAGCGGGGCGATCTGGCCCAACAGGTAGCCACCGCGCCGGAGTTGGTGGGCCAGTCGGGCATCGCGTACGTCGGCCTCGCCGTAGACGCGGTAGCCGGTCAGCGGGTCGCGGTGGGGGTGTACCAGGCCGGCGCGCTCCCATTTGCGCAGCGTCGCGGGGCGGATGCCGAGCTTCTCCGCCAGCGGACCGATGAAGGTGGCGCCGGATGCGGAGGGGGACGTAGGCCAAGTCCCGCGCACTGCGGTCGACTTGGGTTGGAGCGCCGTCGCCTCGTTGGCATCGAGGTCGCGGAGGGCCCGCTCCACCGCCTGAAGGGTCCGACGGTCGTCCAGGAGTTCGGCGTGACTCTCGTCGATGAGGCAGAAGGCTTCCTCTACGGCGCCCTCGTTCACGGCCCGCATGATCGACGCCGCCGTCCCGTGGCCGTGGCCCGGCACCAGGGCGAGGAAGGCGCGCAGGGCACGTGCGTGGAGCGGGGTGTAGGTGCGGTAACCGTGGGGTGTGCGGTCGGCGGCGGGGAGGATGCCCGCCTCCTCGTAGTTCCTGATCGCCTGGGTCGACAGGCCGTGTCCGCGCGCTAGGTCGACCGGCCTGAGTCGTTCGGTGCTTTGAGGGTTTCTGGCCATGTGCCTGCCGATATCGCGAGAAAGTTTCAAGCGGAGGTTCAACGATAGCGTTGAAGGCATGGCTACCGACATCACGGACATCGTCCACGCCGTCGAGGCATCCGCTGTCATGAGACTGCTTCCGGGCCGGCCACGACTGCTCGCACTCGGCGAACCCACCCATGGCGAAAACACCCTCCTCGGTCTCCGCAACGAACTCTTCCGTCAGCTCGTCGAGCAGGAGGGCTACGGCACGATCGCCATCGAGAGCGACTGCATGGCCGGCCTGGCCGTGAACGACTACGTCACCTCGGGCACGGGCACGCTCGACGAGGTCATGGCCCATGGATTCAGCCACGGCTGGGGTGCCTTCGCCGGCAACCGGGACCTCGTGCGCTGGATGCGCGCCCACAACGTCCGCGCCGACCAGGCCGGCAGGCCCGCGTCCGAGCGGCTCCGGTTCGCCGGTGTCGACGGCCCGCTGGAGATCACGGGCGCCGCGAGTCCCCGGCAGGCCCTCATCGGACTCCACCGTTGCCTATCTGCTTGGGTGAGCGCGGACTTGCTCCCCTGCACCGCGGAAACTCTCGACAGCCTGCTCGGCACGGACGACCGCTGGACCGAGCCGGCCGCGATGATGGACCCGGGCCGGTCCGTGGGCCAGTCCGCCGACGCCGCTCAACTACGTTTGTTGACAGCTGAGTTGGCGGCGCTGCTCGACACGCAGTCGCCGCACCTGCTAGCCGCGGCCTCCCGCGAAGACCAGGATCGCGCCCACCTGTACGCGCGAACCGCGATCGGCCTGCTGCGCTACCACCACTGGATGGCCGACACGTCACCGGCCCGCCTGACCCGGCTGGTCGAGATACGGGACCAGATGATGGCCCACAACCTCCTCGCCCTCGCGGAAAGGGGTCCCGTACTCGTCAACGCCCACAACTCCCATCTCCAGCGCGGGAAGAGCACCATGCGCATGGGCGGGGCGCCGCTGGAGTGGTGGAGCGCAGGCGCGCTCGTGCAGGCCCAACTCGGGGGCCAGTACGCCTTCTTGGCCACAGCCCTCGGCACGATCCCGCACCAGGGCGTGGACACACCACCGTCGGACACCGTCGAGGGCCTCCTGTACGCACGCCCGGAGGACCGGTGCCTCGTCGACGCCGCACGCCTGGCCACCACCCTCGACAGCCGCCGCCCCGCGCCCCGCGTATCCCCGTGGTTCGGCTACGCCCCGCTCGACCCGCTCCAGCTCTCGGACGTGGATGGTGTCGTGTTCGTCAAGGACGTCGTGCGGGGCTAGCTCCGGCTGGTCAACTCGCCCCTAAGACATGGGTAGGGCATCGAGAAGCGCAGCCACCGGGTCCGGACTGTCCGAGGTAATGCCCCCGCGGCCCGGAGCGTCTCTCACGAACACGCCCTCCTCGTTCAGCAACCCGACGATGATTGCGGGCATGACACTGGACTGGTCCCGCCTGAAGCACGCCTATGGATCCGCGGCCGACCTGCCACAACGCTTTGACCAAATCGGTGATCCCGAGCTGGCTGACGTGGCGTGGTACGTGCAGGCGCACTACCCGGCTGCGATCAACGAGTTGCATCAGCTGACCCAGAACGTCGTGATGACAAGGCCCTTCGAGGGCGATACGGACGACTTTCTGTGCTGGCTGGAGCACCTCCTGGCATTTGAGGGCGTGCCCGTATGGAGGCGCAATCTGCACCGCAAGGAACACCCCGTGGTGTGCCCCTCCTGCGCACTGAGCTTGGAGATCGACCTCTCCTACAAGGGTCCAGGCACTCGTCGTCGGAACCCGAACGCCCGCTTTCAGGTGGTCGGCCGTGAGAGCCCCATAGTCAGCGCGGTCCGCCCGACGGAGCCCGTGGACCTGCCGCCCCTGGCATCACGGCTGCACGAAGTGGCCGTCAGGGCTGAACAGTCGGCGGCCGCCGTGCATCTGACTCACCTGTTCGGCTCCACGGCGTGTCCCGACTGCGGTGCGGACTTCTCGGTGTCGGACCAGGTCGTGGTCTTCCAGTCATAGCGGCACACGCCTCCGAGCTCCGGACCGAGACGTGTTGCGTTGAAGCGCACTCCGGCTCCTAGGTTTGGACGCATGCGATACAGCAAGCTCGGAACGACCGGGCTGGAAGTCTCCGCCATCGCCCTCGGCTGCATGAGCTTCGGCGAGCCGGACCGGGGCGGCGAGCCCTGGTCGCTGGGCGCGGACGCCAGCCGGGACATCATCAGGCAGGCCCTCGAGAGCGGCGTCAACTTCCTCGACACGGCCAACGGGTACAGCGCCGGAAGCAGCGAGGAGATCGTCGGGCAGGCGGTCAAGGACTTCACCCGGCGCGAGGAGGTCGTTCTCTCCACCAGGGTCTGGATGCGGATGCGCCCCGGCCCGAACGGAGCGGGGCTGTCCCGCAAGGTGATCTTCGCCGAACTCGACGCGTCCCTGAGGCGGTTTCGGAGCCTCTTCCATATACGCCTGGCAGTTCGCCAAGGCTCTGTTCCTGGCCGACCTGAACGGCTGGACCCGGTTCGTGTCGATGCAGGACCACTACAACCTCATCCACCGGGAAGCAGAGCGGGAGATGCTTCCGCTCTGCGCCGACCAGGGCATCGGCGTGATCCCGTGGAGCCCGCTGGCGCGGGGCAGGCTGACGCGGGTCCGGGACGCCGCCACGGCGCGTGCCGAGACCGACGAGGGCCGCAGGATCCTCTACCGCGACGAGGACCAGGCGGTGGCCGAACGCGTCCACGAGATCGCGGGCAAGCGGGGTCTGTCCCCGGCCCAGGTCGCCCTCGCCTGGGTCATGTGCAACCCAGCGGTGACCGCACCCATCGTCGGTGTCACCAAGCCGGCCCAACTGGCCGACGCGGTCGCAGCAGTGGATGTCGAACTCGACGAGGACGAGGCCGCGTACCTGGAGGAGCCCTACCAGCCACACCAGACCGCCTACCTGAAGGAGTCCTTCTACAAGTCACGCCCAAGGGCGGGCTCCCGGTAGGCGGAGCTACCGCCGACCGTCGGCCAGCCCTCGGCCTGCCCTGTGATCGACACGGAGGTACCTACGGACGGTCGCGCGACACTCACCGGTCCGCACGCTCACGTCTCGCTCACCAGCGGGCGCTGAAACCACCGTGAAACCGAGCTGAAGGCCCCCTGCCGCACGCTCTGCACCATGACCACAACACCCCATGAACTCGCCATCTCAGCCACCGGGTTGCGCAAGGCCTACGGGGACAAGACAGTCCTCGACGGCATCGACCTGACCGTCCCCACCGGCACCATCTTCTCCCTGCTCGGCCCCAACGGCGCAGGCAAGACCACCGCCGTCAAGATCCTCTCCACCCTCGTCACCGCCGACGCCGGTCAACTGCACGTCGGCGGACACGACTTGACCCTGGATCCGCAGGCCGTGCGGGCGACGATCGGCGTCACCGGGCAGCTCTCCGCCGTCGACGGGCTGATCACCGGCGAGGAGAACATGCTCCTCATGGCCGACCTCCACCACCTCTCCAAGCACGAGGGCAAGCGGGTCGCCGCCGAGCTGCTGGAACGCTTCGACCTCACCGAAGCAGCCAAGAAACCCGCATCCACCTACTCCGGCGGCATGAAGCGCCGCCTCGACCTCGCCATGACCCTGGTCGGCAACCCCCGGATCATCTTCCTCGACGAACCCACCACCGGCCTGGACCCCCGCAGCCGCCACAACATGTGGGGCATCATCCGCGAACTCGTCTCCACCGGCACGACCGTCTTCCTCACCACTCAGTACCTCGACGAAGCCGACGAACTCGCCGACCACATCGCCGTGTTGAACGACGGCCGCATCGCCGCCGAAGGCAGCGCCGACGAGTTGAAACGGCTCGTGCCCGGCGGACACGTACGCCTGCGCTTCACCGACCCCGGCGCCTACAAGTCCGCCGCGACCGCCCTCCGCGATGCGACCCCGGACGACGACGCACTGGCCCTGCGGATCCCCAGCGGCGGCAGCCAGCGCGAACTGCGCGCCATCCTGGACTGGGTGAACGCGGCGGGCATCGAGGCCGACGAACTCACCGTGCACACCCCCGACCTCGACGACGTGTTCTTCACCCTGACCGACGGACACCAACACCGTTGATCCAGCGCGTATATGACGTACGGCCAGGAAGCCACCGCCGGACCGTTCGCCAAGTCGCCCCCGTACAGCCCGAGTCGGCCGCGGAAAAAGCGTTCGCCGTCCCTCACCGAGCGTCGCTAATCTCGCAGGTCATGGGAGCACGAGCGCAATACGTGGTGGTCGAGAACGGCACCTGGCAGCGGTACTACTCACACTGGGCCGCCAACCGGGTGGCGGACGACCTGCTGCCCGGCCCTGCCGCGGCGACGCGCTGCTTCCGTGCCAACCGGGAGATCGACGAATGGCTCGACGACGTGTGGTGCGAGGGCGCCGCACTCGTGGACCACGACCGCCGGGTCCTGCTCTGGTTCGCCTACGTGGACAGTTGGGCCGACCACCTCGCCGCCCGGGCCGTACTTGCCAGGACCTGGCCGGGCTGGGACGTCCGCTTCGCACACGACGGCCTGGGCGACCTGACCCACCACCTGGGAATCGGCCGGGATCTGACCCGCTCGCCGGGCTGGTTTGAGACCTTCGAGCCCTCCGGGTTCCCCTACACCGAGTACGCCGAGCCCTCCTCCGTCGTCTCCCTGCGCCTGCCCGACGGAAGCGTGCGCGCGTGGGGCAGCGACTGGGAACCCATCGACCACCTCGCGGGCGGCCCCGGCCTGATCGACCTGATCGTCGCGTCGCCGCCCACGCCCACGCTCACCGACATGCCCGACGGCGGCGTCCACTTCGACCCGCAGACCCGCACGGTCTCCCTCTGGGCGGTAGGGACCGTGGCCGGCATCCACGACTGGCCGCTGCCGCGCTGGGAGAACTGGACCCTGGACTTCCGCGGCGACGACCACACCCACCAGGCCGGGCTGCTCCCCGCCGACTTCCCCTTCCCCCGGCCCCCGCTCACGCCCGCACTACGCAATCTCGGCAAAGGCCTGGGCACCCCGCCGCCCGACAACGGCGCGGTGCTCGCCCGCGCCGCAGCCCTGTCCGGCCCGGAGGGCACGACCACCGCGGTGAACCCCGCCGCACTCGTCCCGCATGAACCGGCCGACCCCACCCCGGCCGAACTGACCTTGCTGCGTACGGCACTTGACGCGCTGGTCGCGGAGGCGGAGGCGGTCTGACGCCTGCCGCGTCGGTTCCGCCCGGGCCGTTGACCGCGACCAGCGCCGATGTCCTGAGTGCGGGGGAATGACGACCGGGCCTGTCAGGCGTCCCAGGTCCAGTCGGCGACCTCGGGCAGGTCGGTGCCGTGTTCGCGGATCCAGGCGTGGTGGCGGGTGCGGGCGTCGGCCATGGTCTGGCGCACGGCGGCCGCGCGTACGGCGAGGCCGGGCACGCGGTCGATGACGTCCATGACGAGGCGGTAGCGGTCGAGGTCGTTGCGGACGACCATGTCGAACGGTGTGGTTGTGGTGCCGGACTCCTTGTAGCCGCGCACGTGCAGGTTGGCGTGGCCGGAACGGCGGTAGGCGAGGCGGTGGATGAGCCACGGGTAGCCGTGGTAGGCGAAGATGACCGGCTTGTCCGCGGTGAAGAGGCCGTCGTACTCGAAGTCGGGCATGCCGTGCGGGTGTTCGTCGCGGGGCATGAGCCGGGTCATGTCGACGACGTTGACGACACGGACGGCCAGGTCGGGCAGGTGGCGGCGCAGCAACTGGGCCGCGGCCAGGACCTCTTGGGTGGGGACGTCACCGGCGCAGGCGAGGACGACGTCGGGTTCGCCGCCGTTCTCGGTGCCGGCCCATTCCCAGATCCCGGCGCCGCGCGCGCAGTGGGCGCGGGCCTGGTCCATGGAGAGCCAGTCGAAGCAGGGCTGTTTGCCGGCGACGACCACGTTGACGTAGTCGCGGCTGCGCAGGACGTGATCGGCCACGGAGAGAAGGGTGTTGGCGTCCGGCGGGAGGTAGACGCGGACGACCTCGGGGCTCTTGTTGAGGACGTGGTCGACGAAGCCGGGGTCCTGGTGCGAGAAGCCGTTGTGGTCCTGGCGCCAGACGTGCGACGTCAGAAGGTAGTTGAGGGAGGCGATGGGGGCCCGCCACGCCAACTCCCGCGATGTCTTCAGCCACTTGATGTGCTGGTTGACCATCGAGTCGACGATGTGCACGAACGCCTCGTAGCAGGAGAACAGCCCGTGCCGGCCGGTGAGGAGGTAGCCCTCCAGCCAGCCCTGGCAGGTGTGTTCGGAGAGGATCTCCATCACGCGACCGTGCCGGTCCAAGTGCTCGTCGACCGGGAGGAGTTCGGCCTGCCAGGCCTTGCCGCTGGCGTTGAAGACGGCCTGGAGCCGGTTGGAGGCGGTCTCGTCCGGGCCGACGAGCCGGAAGTCGCGGCTGGCCGAGGTGTCGTCCATGACCTGTTCGAGGAGGTCGCCGAGGATGCGGGTCGGCTCGTGCAGCGTCGTGCCCGGCTTGTCGACGGGGACGGCGAACCGGTCGAGGGACGGGATCGGCAGGTCCCGTACGAGGAGACCGCCGTTGGCGTACGGGCTGGAGCCGAGGCGCTTGGTGCCCTCGGGCAGACAGGCGAGGACGTCCGCGACGGGCCGGCCCTCGGCGCCGAACAGTTCCTCCGGCCGGTACGACCGCAGCCACGCCTCCAACTGCCGTAGGTGCTCCGGGTTTTCGCGCACCTCGGCCAGCGGGACCTGGTGTGCGCGCCAGGTGCCCTCGACCGGGACGCCGTCGACCTCGGCGGGTCCGGTCCAGCCCTTGGGCGTACGCAGCACGATCATCGGCCAGCGCACGCGCTCGGTGACGCCGTCCTCGCGGGCGGTGCGCTGCATGAGGGCGATGCGGTCCAGGGCGTCGTCGAACGCGGCGGCCATGGCACGGTGCACCGTGAGGGGGTCGTCGCCGGTGACGTGGATCGGCTCGTGGCCGTAGCCGCGCAGCAGTTCGTCGAGTTCGGCCTCGGGCAGGCGGGACAGGACGGTCGGGTTGGCGATCTTGTAGCCGTTGAGGTGCAGGATCGGCAGGACGGCGCCGTCGTGGAGCGGGTCGAGGAACTTGTTGGAGTGCCAGGCGGCGGCGAGCGGCCCGGTCTCGGCCTCGCCGTCGCCGATGACACAGGCGACCAGCAGGTCCGGGTTGTCGAAGGCGGCGCCGTAGGCGTGCGCGAGGGAGTAGCCGAGTTCGCCGCCCTCGTGGATCGATCCGGGGGTCTCGGGCGCCACATGGCTCGGCACACCACCGGGGAAGGAGAACTGCTTGAAGAGCCGCTGCATGCCCGCCCCGTCGCGGGAGACATTCGGGTAGGTCTCGCTGTAGCTGCCCTCCAGCCAGGAGTTGGCGACCACGGAAGGGCCGCCGTGTCCCGGTCCCCACACGCACAGCGCGTCCAGGTCTCGTGCCTTGATCACCCGGTTGAGGTGGGTGTACACGAGGTTGAGGCCGGGTGAGGTCCCCCAGTGGCCGAGCAGTCGCGGCTTGATGTGCTCGGGGCGGAGCGGTTCGGTGAGGAGCGGGTTCGCCATGAGGTAGATCTGGCCCGCAGCAAGGTAGTTGGCGGCCCGCCAGTGGGCGTCCAGGGTGCGCAGTTCGTCGTCGGAGAGTACGGACAGGGCGTTGGCGTCGTGCTGTTCGGCCTGGGACATCGGAGGCTCCTGAAGTCATCGGTGGGTCGACGGGCGATGGGGACGAACTACGGCGTCAGCAGCTGGAGTTGGCGACGATCACACTCATCCCTTCTCGGGCACGATGGCGACCGGACAGGCGGAGTGGTGCAGTACTCCGTGTGCCACCCGGCCCAGTTGGAGCCCGAAGTGGCCCGGGCGGCGCCTGGCTCCGACGACCAGGAGGTCGGCGTCCCGGGAGGCGTCCACGAGGACGGACCGGGTCGGTCCTTCGACCGTACGCCGGTGTGCTGCGACATCGGCGGGAACGTCGTGGAACGCCGTGTGCAGGGCCTCCACCGCCAACTGCTCGTGCAGTCGGGCGGGTTCACCGACCGTGAGTGAATGATCGGTGGACTCACGCGCGGGCCAACGCCAGGCCCGTACGGCCTCCACCGACACCCCACGCCGTCGCGCCTCGTCGAAGGCGAACCGCACCGCCGCCGATCCCGCCGGCTTCTCTCCGACACCCACGACGACACGGCCGCGTGTGCCGGCCTGTGCCTGGGTGCCGCGGACGACGACCATCGGGCACTGCGCGTGCCCGGCGACGATCAGGCTCACGGAACCGAGCAGCGCCTCGGCGAGGCCGCTGCGGCCACGGGTGCCCGTCACCAGCACCGAGGCGCTGCGGCTCTCCCGCACCAGCGCGTACTCGGGCTCCTCCGTCAACACCTCGGTACGTACGTCGAGTTCGGGGCGACGGAGACGGGCCCGACGCGCGGCGGTGTCCACGATGTCCTCGGCGAGCACCTGTTCGTCGGGCTTGGCGAGTCCCTCGGCGATCGAGGTCCCCTCGTAGTGCTCCCACAGCGAGGCGTAGACCACCCGCAGCGGGACTCCGCGCAACGCCGCCTCGTCGGCCGCCCAGTCGACGGCCCGCAGACTCGGCTCGGAGCCGTCCACACCCACGACCATGGGGAGCGTCATCGCGGTCACCGCCCCGCCACGAGGTCGAAGCCGACCCGGGCCGTGACGTCGCCGCGCGTCACGTCATCGCCTGACTCGCTGACGGGGTCCGGCAGGCGGGTCTCGCGACCGACCCTGGACTCGAGGCCAGGGCGCTCCTCTACGACGAGGGACTCACCGAACGCTCGTACGACGGCTGCCTTCATGACTGCTGCTCCTCCGGCGGACAGGGGTGGATCAGTCGTGCGCGACGACGGCCACCGGGGCGGTGGAGTGGTGCAGAACGCCATGCGCGACCGGGCCGATGTGGGCACCGGGCCCACCGCGGCGGATCCGACGGCCGATGACGACGAGGGAGGCCTCACGGGATGCGTCCACCAGGTGGTCGGCGGCGCTCCCGACGCGCGGCTCCAGGAAGACCTCCACGTCGGGGTGCTTCTGCCGCCACGGGCGCAGGGCCTCGGTGAGGGAGCCGGTCTCCTCCTGGGAGAGCTCGTCGTGCAGGCCGGCGTCCAGCGCGAAGCCGTAGGCGTAGTACGGCGGGAGGCTCCAGCCGTAGACGACGCGCAGGCTGGTGCCGCGCCGGGCGGCCTCGGCGAACGCGAACTCGATCACCGGGTCGGCGGGCCCCTCGGCGTCGAGGCCGAGGACCACGGGCCGCCTCCCGGGGTTCGTCCCGTCCTCGTCGGCAGCCTGTTCGTCGGCCCGGACCAGGACCACGGGCAGTTCGGCACGCGCCACGACGGACAGCCCGACGGAACCGACGAGGAAGCCGCCGACACCGCTCAGGCCACGCGAGCCGAGAACCAGGAGTTCGGCGTCCTTCGCGGCACCCACCAGCGCGTCCGAGGGCGTACCGCTCACCTGCTCCACGGTCACGTCCACGCCGGGGTGACGCCTGCGCAGACCCTCGCCCGCCTCACGCGGAATCCGCTCGCTCCACTGCTGCTGCGTCTCCGCGCCGATGAACGGGGCCTGGGCCAACGGGTCCGGGGCGGGCACCCAGACATGGACGATCTTCAGCGGCAGACCACGCAGTTCCGCCTCACCGGCCGCCCACTCGGCGGCGGCACGGCTCTCGGGTGAACCATCGAGACCTGCGACAACACTGCGGACCATGGGTTCGTCCTCCTAGGCGGGATGTGATTCCAGCGTCGTGGTCTAGGGGTTCCCGCAGCAGGGGCCGCAGGTCCCAGAAGGGGGCCGATCGGCCCAATGGGCGGCCGGAGGGCGGGCCCCCGGCGAGGGCCCGCCTCTCCGTCCCGGCCGTGGTCAGCGCAGCCAGGTGTGGTCGCGGACGATGGGCAGCTCGGCCCAGACCCTGCCGAGACCCCACGTGACACCGGCGCCCGCGACCGCGAGGGCGATCAGGACCACGGCGTAGATGAGGTGGTAGTCGGCGAACGGGTTGGACGACATGCTCGGCGTGCCGTCGGACAGGTGCTTCGCGGGCGGCCACTCGGCCAGCCACATGAACGCCATCATCGCGGTACCGGCGACGGCGGCGAGCCGCAGCGCGACACCGGAGACCATCGCGACACCGACGCCCAGCAGCCCGAGCATGAACAGCCAGTTCACCCAACCGGCACCGGCCCAGTCATGGAACGTCGACGCCATCGGACCCGCCGCCACACTGCTCAGGAAACCCTTGGTGGGCGAGCCGCCGTCGACCCAGCCCTTGCCGGACGGCGTCGCGTAACCGAGGCCGAAGGTCTTGTCGAGGAACGCCCAAAGGAAGACGAACCCGGTCAGCAGGCGCAGAGAGGCGAAGACGTAGGAACGCGTCGCGGTGGTCGCCGTGGCGGCTGCCGTCACGCCACCGTCCGACGCCGAGCCGTTCCTGCGGGACGTGGGCAGGTGGAAGCCGGAGGTGCGGTGCGGGTACTCGTGCACGGCCATGGTCGGGGGTCCTCTCGAGGTGTCGGGTTCGTTCGTTGCACCCTTGACTCTCGTGCGCCCGGCCTCCGGTGACCTGATGCCGTTGGTCCGTCGGTACCGGGCTGAACGTCCCCTTCTGCAGGGCCGGTTGGGCCGACGGGATGGTTCGTGCGTCCCTGAGTGACTGGTGGTGAGCCGGCCTGAGGGATTGGTGGTGAGCCGGCCTGAGGGATTGGTGGTGAGCCGGACGGGGTTCGACTGCTCGCCGTCCGGCTCGGCCGCTCGCCCGGGTGGAGAAGCCTCGACGCCGAACTGATACGACCCCCTTCCCGACGCGCTCGGGAAGCGCGGCCTCTTCTACGCCGAGGCCCCCTCGGGCATCCGCCTGGCGTTCTTCCACCGGCGGTAGGCGGCCACGGGCGCCGTGGCGAACAGGCCCGCGAAGGCGAGCGGGATCAGTGGGGAGAGTGCGCGGCCCAGCCGGTTCCAGTTGCCCTGGTCCACCGGCACCCAGGACCCCCACGGCTCCTTGGCCACCTTCACCGGCGCGCCGAAGACGGGCGCGGAGGAGAAGCCGGTCGCCGTGATCCTGCGAGTCCCGGCGCCGGGGTCCTGCGCCGGGTCCACGAACCCCTTGCAGTCGAGGTCGGGATGCCCGCCGCCCCGGGATGTTGTGACCGGCGCGGAAGCCTCGCAGTCCGTGACCCGCATGGTCAGCTCCTGCCCGTCCAGCCCCAGGCGCCCGACGGCCGCGACGGCCATGTAGCCGGCGAGCCCGAAGAGGAACAGAGCCATCACTCCGCAGACGACGATCCCGAAGACCCGCTTCCGCCCCGTAGCCACCGTGGTCCGATTGATCACGCTCCGATCGTACGAACCCACCTCCCGGACGCCGACGGCACCCCTGCTTCCGTGAGACGAGATGCTCTCCTGGGGCACCGGTCGGCCCAGTCCCCGGGCTGGATGGCCCATGGTCCGTCGGGAGCCGGGCGCGGACGCTGGAAGTGGTAGCTACACACGCCTTCCGGAGGTCGCCATGAACGCTTCCCCGACCATGAGCATGCCGCGAGCCCTGCCCCCGGAGCACCGCGAGCAACTGATGGAACTCGCCCGCGAAGTGTCCGTCCCGCAGGGCACCCGGCTCCTCCATGAGGGCGCCCGCGCCGACCGGTTCTGGATCATCCGCACCGGGACGGTAGCCCTCGACATGCACGTGCCCGGTCGCCAGGCCGCCGTCATCGAGTCACTGGGGCACAACGAACTCGTCGGCTGGTCCTGGCTGTTCGGCCCACACACCTGGCACCTGGGCGCCGAGGCGACGATCCCGGTACGGGCCTGGGAATTCGACGCCGGGGCCGTACGCGCCCTGTGCAAGGACGATCCCGAGTTCGGCGTGAACGTCTCCCAGTGGGTGGGCGACATCGTGGCCCACCGACTTCGCTCGGCCCGCACCCGGCTGCTGGACCTGTACGGCCCGTATGGCAGTGGTGGCATGCGGTGAGCGAGCGGAGGGCGAGCGCCCTCCGATACGGCGAGGAGATCGCGGAGCCGTGACGGCGCGAGGGCGGGTTGGGCCGGTCGGCCCTAGTGCTTCGGGGCCGGGCGCGTGATGATCGAGGTCACGGACGGTGCGCAGTCCGTTCACACTCCGGGGAACGAGGCGTCGAGATGACCGAGGCACGCACCTTCACCGCGCAGGACCCGATCCGCGTCTTCCTGCTGGACGACCACGAGGTCGTGCGCCGCGGTCTGTCGGACCTCCTGGACGCCGAGGAGGACATCTCGGTGGTCGGCGACGCCGAGAACGTCGAACACGCCCTCGTACGAGCCCCCGCGGTACGCCCGCACGTAGCCGTCCTGGACGTACGTCTCCCCGACGGCGACGGCATCACCGTCTGCCGCGAACTCCGTGACCGGATGCCGGAGTTGGCCGTGCTGATGCTCACCTCGTTCGACGACGAGGACGCCCTGCTCGACGCCATCATGGCCGGGGCGTCCGGCTACGTCCTCAAGCAGATCAAGGGCTCCGACCTGGTCTCGGCGGTACGCACCGTCGCCTCCGGCCAGTCGATGCTCGACCCCGCGACGACAGCCCGCCTGATGCGCTCACTGCGAGCCGAACCGACCCAAGCCCCGCAAATGGCACCGGAGTTGGCAAGCCTTTCGCCGCGCGAGCGAGAGATCCTCGCACTGATCGGCGACGGACTCACCAACCGCGAGATCGGCAAGCGGCTCTACCTGTCGGAGAAGACCGTCAAGAACCACATCTCCCGGCTCCTCGCCAAGCTGGGCGTCCAACGCCGGGTTCAGGCCGCGGTCCTCGCCACCCACCTGGAACAGTCCGAGTCCACCCACCGCTCCGGCGGCTGAGCCGCGCGAGGGGCCCTACGGCCGGACACGAAGCCGTACGCCCCTCTCCCGGACCTCCCCACACCTCTGCCCGGTTCTCGACACTCCGCCGGCACGGGCCGCGCCGCGGAAAGCCGCCGCTGGGTCCACCCACCGGGCGGCGAAGCCCTCTGCATGCCACCGGAGGCAATCGGCCCGCTGGAACGCGCCCTGCTGGTGACCACCGCCCACGGCGTGAGGGCCTCGCTCCTTCACCAAGCGCTGGAGTGGCCCGACCTGCGCGATCAACTCCCGCACGGCCGACTGGAGTTCACCCAGACAGGTGCCCGGTAGAACTCCACTTGGGGTGCTACCGGTCACTGGTGTCTACGGCCTCCCGCGAGGGGCTAGCAGCGGACGAGGGCGACAGGGCAGTCCGCCTCGTGCAGTGCGGTCTGGCAGACCGGGTCCAGCGGGAGCCGCGCGAACCGGTACCGGTCGCGCACCCCGACCACCAGGAGCTGGCTGTCCCCGCTGGCCTCGACGAGGGCCCGGCGGGACCGGCCCTGCAGCTGGCGGCAGCGCAGGGTGACGTCCGCGTACCGCTCGCGCAGCTCGGAGAGCGCCTCGGTGAGCGCGACGTCCTCCTCGTCCCGGGTGTCGACCGGGGCGGGACCGCCGTAGGGACGCGTGGCGGAGATGTTCCGCAGTTGCACGGAGACCAGGTCGGCTCCGCGTGCCGAGGCCTCGGCGAAGGCGAACTCGGCGGCTCCGCGCAGCGTCGACGCGCCATGGACCACGAGCAGCACCGGGCCCACCGGGTTCGGCCGGCCGCGCACCACCAGCAGCGGGCCGGACAGACACCCGGACAGGTGCCCGGCGAGCGAGCCGTCGCGCAGGGTGCCACGGCCTCGTGCGCCGTCGCTTCCGACGACGGTCAGCGAGGCGGCGCGGGACTCGCGCTCCAGCACAGTCCCCGGTGCGCCGACGAGGACTCCGCGCGAGATCCTCACGCCCGGTGCGGCACCACGGGCGCTCCGCTCGGCCTCGGCCAGCAATCCACTCGTCGACGCGTGGCCGCCGGTCACGCCCGCCTCCCACGAGGGAATTCCGAACCGCCCGGCACCGGCCGGCCAGCCGACCGCCTGCGTCAACTCCAGGTCGACACCGAGCCGTTCGGCCTCGCGTGCGGCGCATTCCACCACCGCCAGATTCGACCGCGAACCGTCCACTCCCACGACCACCGGCCCACTCATCGCAGTCCACCCCTCTCCAGGCACCCTCCCCGAACGGAAGAAGCGCTCCACTGGACCCAGACTCGCGCCGCCCACCGCACGCCCACAGGGGCCGGACGGACCCCTTCGCCCCACCGACCGGCCCTCCCGCCGCGCCCTCCCGGCCACCGGCCAGGGCCCGTCGGCCCACGCCACGGCATCCGTATCCGGGCCACTGTGGTGACAGGACACCGACCAGGGAGGCCGCCATGACCGAACACACCGACGGCAACGGCATCGTGGTGGGCGTCGACGGATCCGCGGCGTCGATGGCCGCGCTGCGCTGGGCGGCCGAGCAGGCAACCGTCCTGCACGCGGACCTGGTCGCCGTCCACGCCTGGGAACCGGCCGCGAACGGTCACGCGCCCTACGCTCCGATGCCCGCCGGGCCCACAGTCGCCCAGGAGCACGAGCAGGCCACGCAGGTCCTCGCCACCACCGTGCGCGAGGCCCTCGGATCCCGGACCGGCGATACCGTCCTCCGCGTCGTCCTGGAGGGACCACCCGCCCGTGTACTGCTCCAACAAGCCCGTGGCGCCCGCCTGTTGACCCTGGGACGCAAGGCACACGGCACCTTCGGAATGCCCTCCGTCGGCCCGGTGGGCCGTGAATGCCTACGGCACGCGACGGTCCCCGTGGTGACCGTGCCGGTCGCGGACCGGCTCCAGGAGCCGGTGGAGGCCGTCAACTCGCCTTTGCCGGCCGGGAGTCGAGCCCCCTAAGGGACGCCTCGAGAGTTGTTCTTGCGCGATGGATGATCTCGGTTTCACAGCATGAGCCGATCTGACGGATGGTCAGTGGCCAGCGTTAGAGGCGTTGTTGCCGAAGAGCTCGAAGGCGGACGGGCCGCGCGTCCCTCCTGTTCGTGTGCGGGTCGGCTACGGATACGCCTCCCGCAACAGCCACACATGTCTGCGTCGCCGCGGGATACGCCACATCGTTTGCGGACCATCAGGCCCCGGCGAGCCTGTTGCTGCGGTCGATCTCGGGCATGTGCGTCTCGGCCCAGACCCGCAGAGCGGCAAGCGGCGTTTCGAGGGAGAGGCCCAGCTCGGTGAGCCGGTAGTGGACGGCGGGCGGCACGGTGGGTTCCACGCGGCGGGCGACCAGGCCGTCGCGGACCAGACTCTGCAGCGTGACGGACAGCATCTTCTGCGAGATGCCCGGGATGCGCCGCCGAAGTTCCGCGAACCGGATTTCATCGGGATCCGTCTCGGCCAACACCTTCACCACCATCGACGTCCACTTGGTACCGATGCGGTCGAGCAACTGGCGGGTCGGGCAGAGCGGGTCCAGCAGATCACCGCGCTCACCCGGCCGCCGAGCGGGTTCGCCGGGCGTGGACGTGGTCACCTCGGGCTCACCACCTGATGGGAAAGTGCCGTCTTGGAAGGACCAGGCTAGTTCCCTAGCGTGACCCTGTCACCATTCCTCACCGCCCCTCACCAGGCCTGGAGCCCCCGTGCCCGAATTGCGACGCATCCCCGTCAATGGCGTCGAACTCAATGTCGCCCTCGCCGGATCAGGCCCGGCCGTCTTGCTGCTGCACGGCTTTCCGCACACCTGGGAGCTGTGGACGGACGTCATGGCCGACCTGTCCGACCGTTACCGCGTCATCGCACCGGACCTGCGCGGATTCGGTGCGAGCAGCCCAGCCGCCTCCGGGTACGACGCCGGCACCCTGGCGGAGGACGCCGCAGCGCTTCTCACCGAACTCGGCGTACCCTCGGCCGCCGTGGTGGGTATCGACGCGGGTACCCCGGCGGCTTTCCTCCTCGCCCTGCGCCACCCCGGTCTCGTCCGGCGCCTGGTCCTCATGGAGTCCGTGCTGGGCGGGCTGCCCGGCGCCGAGGACTTCCTTGCCGGCGGGCCGCCGTGGTGGTTCGGCTTCCACACCGCAGCGCCGGGCCTCGCCGAGACCGTGCTGGAAGGCCACGAGGCGGCCTACATCGACTGGTTCCTGCACACCGGCACGCTCGGCGACGGGGTACCCCCTGCCATCCGGGATGCCTTTGTCCACGCGTACACGGGCAGCCACGCATTGCGGCGCGCGTTCTCGTACTACCGGGCCCTGCCCGAAAGCGCACAGCAGATCGCGCAGGCCGTCACCACCACCCGCCTGACGATGCCGACCATGGCCCTGGGCGCACACCCTGTCGGCACCGCACTGGAACACCAACTCCGCCCCGTCACCGACGACCTCACCGCCCACGTCATCGAGAACTGCGGCCACATCATCCCCCTGCACCGACCACACGCCCTGCTCAAGCTGTTGAACCCGTTCCTGGCCGGTGAGGACGAGATCGCAGCGTGACCGGGACAGCCGCCGCCACTCGATACACGCCCTAGGGTCGTTGCGTTCCCCGGCGCGCCAAACACGTACAAGCCACCACCGCGTCTGCGTGACGTCCGATCTGCCGAGACGACGCGGGCGCCTACTCCTCCCTCACCGGCACCTTCCACACAAGCGCAGTGCCGCCACCCCCCGGAGTGCTCCACTCCAGGTCTCCGCCCAGTTGCCGCGCCCGCTCCTCCATGTTCCGCAGCCCGCTGCGTCGGCCCTCGGCCGGGATGCCCACGCCGTTGTCGGTGACCGACAGGCAGACCTCCCGGCCGTCGGTCACCAGGGCCACATCCGCGCGGTCGGCCTGGGCGTGCCGGGCGATGTTGGTCAGGGCCTCGGAGAGCACGGCGATCACGTGGTCGGCGGTCTCCCGAGGCACGTCGGTGTCGACCAGGCCCTCCATCCGGACGCTCGGTGCGAAGCCGAGCACGGGTGCGGCTTCGCCGGCCGCGCGCACGACACGAGCCCGTAGCCCCGTCCCCGCGCCGCCGTCACGCGCCCGCAGGCCGAAGATCGTCGACCTGATGATCTTGATGGTCTCGTCCAGGTCGTCCACCGCCCGCGCCACACGCTCGGCGGCCTCGTCGTGGTCGATGAAACGGCCGGCGCTCTGCAGGGTCATACCGGTGGCGAACAGCCGTTGGATGGCCAGGTCGTGCAGGTCGCGGGCGATGCGGTCGCGGTCCTGGAGCACGGCGATCTTCTCGGCGTCCAGACGGCGATCGGCCAGTTCCATCGCTACGGCCGCCTGCGCGGCGAAGGCCTGAAGGGTCTCGGTCTCCGTCGAAGAGAAGGGCTGCCGCCCCGCCTCCCGCGCCAGCAGGACCACACCCCGCACACCCGCCTCGCCCGTACCGATGGGCACGGCCACAGCAGGACCCAGTCCCCCGAAACGCGGTGGGTCCAGCGAGATGCGAGCGTCGTGGCCCACGTCCGCGCTGGTGACGGGGGCGGCACGGGCGAAGGCCAGTCCCATCAGGCTGCGGTCCAGGGACAGGACGAGCCCCTGGTGCGCCTCGGCGTCCATCCCGACGGCGATCTCCACGGCGAGTGACCCGGTGTCCTCCATCGGCAGGGCCACCGCCGCGAGGGCCGATCCCGTGATCTCGCCGGCCCGCTCGGCGATCAGGGCGAGGACGTCGGTCCGCGCGCTCCTGGACATCAGCCTGTGGGTGACCTCGGCGTTGGCCTGCAGCCAGCGCTCCCGCAGCCGGGACTCCTCATACAGACGGGCGTTGTCGATCGCCACGCCCGCCGCCACGGCCAGCGTCGACAGCACCGACTCGTCGTCCTCGTCGAACTGCGCACCCCCGCGCTTCTCGGTCAGGTACAGGTTGCCGAAGACCTGCTCGCGCACCCGGATCGGGACACCGAGGAAGCTGTTCATCGGCGGATGGTGGGCCGGGAAGCCGTACGAGGCGGAGTGCTGTGAGATCTTCGCGAGCCGCAACGGCTCCGGGTGGCGGATCAGCTCGCCCAGAATGCCGTGGCCCTGCGGATAGGGGCCGATCTCGGCGATCTGTTCCTCGGTGACACCGACCGTGTGGAAGGCCGACAGCGCCTTCCCGTCCGGGGTGATCACACCGAGCGCGGCGTACTCCGCGTCGACCAGGACCGCCGCCGCTTCCACGATGCTGTGGAGAGCCTGCTCCAGGTCCAGCTCCCGGCCGACCGAGAGGACCGCCTCCAGCAGGCTGTGCACGCGGTCGCGCGTACCCCGGGCGGTGTCCAGGCGGGCCTGCAGCTCCTCCAGCAGCTCGTCCATCTTGAGCTGCGGCAGCCGGATCCGTGCCACCCGGGACTCCTCAGGGCTTCCCACGGTGATCCTCCAGATCCCCTCATCGCGCCGCCGGCCTACGACTCCGGTCACGTGCCACGGTAGTCGCCCCCAAGCTGGTGGGGATACGGGATCACGCCTTTGGAGGAAATGCCCGGGCCCGCGACGAGGTTCTTGCCCAGCCACGTGCCCGCGTGCCCGCGTGCCCTTCAGCTTGTGCCGACCCGGGATCTCCCAGGTCAACCGGAGAGATCCACCCTGTACACCGAACGCCCGCCGACGATTTCACGCCCCGTCACCATCTCGGGCTCGACGCGGACGAAGACCTCCTGCGGCGAGGGCACCCAGGAGGCCGGGCCGGTGCGGGTCAGGCGTTCGTGTTCGGCCGGGTCGGTCACGACGGTGGCCGATCCGGTGACGACCACGCTCCAGCCGGAGTGCGCGAGGGCATCGACCTCGTCGACCTCGAAGGCGACCACAGAGCCGTCGATCGCGCGCACCAGCTCCGAGGCAGCGGAGGTGCACAGCAGCACCGCGCCGTCATGGTCCAGGGAGAAGTTCACGGGCAGTACGGCGGGCAGGGCCTGGCGAGTGTGGACGATGCGGCCGACGACCGCCTGCCCGAGCCGACGCAGGCACTCGTGACGTTCCAGTTCGCGGAATCCGTCGTTGGAATACATCAGCCAGTCCGTCTCTCGCCCTGTGCGCGGCTCTGCGGGTCCATGGATGGGTGTCACTCCACGATCCGCCGCGCGAGGTCGGCGGGTGAGGGGCCATCAGTCCCGTCCGCTGCGGCGAACGTCCCCTGCCGCGTGGTGATCCGGCGTCCGGTGAGACTCAGCGCGTCGATACGAACCCATTCCTCGCGCACACCGCCGGCCCACGGCGCGCTGAACGCGTGTTCCGTCAGACGCCGTACGTCGTCCGCTTCGGTCACGGTCCGCGCCCGGCCGAGCGCCAGCACACTCCAGCCTTCCGCGAACGTGTCGTCGATACGGTCGATCTCGAAGGTCACCTGGCAGCCCGCCGCCCGGGACGGCATCGCACCGTGAGCGGTCCGGTACACGATCGCGCCGTCCACCACGCTGTAGTTGACCGGCACGATGACGGGTCCCGACGCGGTGGGTATCGCAACCCTGCCCACTCCATGCGCCGACAACAGCTCACGGCACTCGTCGACGGTCAGCTCGGTGAACGTCGGGTCGGAACCGGCTCGCCCCGAGCCCGGCGTCCGGTCGCCGTCGCCCCCGGCAAGGTCGGTCACGCTGGTCCGCAGGACATCGGCAAGCCTGAGGAGAACATTCCGGCCCGGCGCGGCACCGGGAAACTCCTCCAGGTACTGGAGATAGCTCCCCGCCACGCCCGCCCGGTCGGCCGTCTCCTCCCGGGAGAGCCCAAGTGCCGTACGCCGTACGGCGATCCGACGCCCGAGGTCACCCGCGGGTGAGCCCTCCGTCGCGCTCATCGGGAACGAGTCAGACATGACCGGTCACTTCCTTTCGCCCTGCCGCCTGGACGGCGACTTCCTCGTGTGTCCAGCGTGTGCGGGTCCGTCGTTCCTGGCTTGGGCCGGTCGGCCCTCATAGTCCGGCCGGACGGGCTCGTGCAGTCGGCCGAACGGGCTCGCTACGACCGCACGATTGCGGGCTCGGCCGCACGGCGAGGTCGAACATGCGGACGGGGCCGGTCGGCCCTTCCACGCGGGACCACCTGGGCGGTTGGCTCGCACCATGACCGAGATGTACACCACCGCCACCCTGCGCTCCTCGGAACGTGTGATCGCCGGGACGACCGTCCTGACGCTGTCCGGCGAGCTCGACCTCCTCACGGCGCAGCCGCTGTCGGCCCGCCTGGACATGCTGACCGCAGGCCCCCATCCCGATCTCGTACTGGACCTGCGCACCGTGTCGTTCGTCGACTGCGCCGGGCTGGGTGTGCTGTGCCGAGCACGGAACCGGACGGCGACCCGGGGCGGACGGCTCCGGCTCGTCACCGCTGACGCCGGCTTCCTGCGGATACTGCGCCACGCCCAACTCGGCGGCGTCTTCGAGATCCACACACGGCTCTCGAACGCCCTGGCCGCCAGGCCGGAGTTCGACGACACCTCAGCGGCAGCGGGCTGACTCCAAGCGACTCATCAGCAGGGCCACGCACTACTTGGAGGACCTGGACCTACGGTTCGCATTGATCTGCTCATGGTTGGCCATCGCCCACTCGGCGAGCGCCATCACCAACGGCACGAGACTCCGCCCCAACTCGGTCATCTCGTACTCGACCCGAGGCGGCACCTCCGCGTAGGCGGTACGCACGAGCAGCCCGTCCTCGACCAGGTTTTTGAGCGTCAGCGTCAGCATCCGCTGAGAGATGCCACCAATCGCCGTCTCCAACTCACCGAACCGCAACGGACCGGACCGCAGCGTGCCGATCACCAGCAGGCTCCACTTGTCCCCGATCCGGTCCAGCACCTCGCGAACCGCACCGCCCTCCGGGATCCGCGGGGCACGATCGGTCGTCACGCGTGTGACCTTCGCCAGTGGATTGTCCAGGGCCTGCTGGCACTGACCTACATCGCCGCGGGTGGGCTCAAACTCGTGCGCCCGCGCGAGCAGTTGGTCGCGTCGGGCAACTTCGACTGGATGAAGGACTCGTCGGACGCGGCGGTGAAGGCGGTCGGGCTGGTGGAGATCCTCGGCGCACTCGGCGTGATCCTGCCCTGGCTGACCGGGATCGCCCCGATCCTCACCCCGATCGCCGCGGTCGGCCTGGCCGTCATACAGATATTCGCGCTACGAATACACCTGGTCCGCCACGAAACCCAACCGCTGCCCGTCAACGCGCTCCTGCTCCTACTCGCCGCCTTCACCGCGACCGGCCGCTTCCTGGGCTGACCGGCCGTTGCAGCGCGACGTACCGGGTCCGTGGCCCAGCCAGCCAATTGAGTGCACAACCTGGCGAGACCACCAACAACAAGCCCCAGGACCGTCGTTGATCCACCACGGATACCCTCGGACGATGTCGAATCAAGCGGTAGCAGCCGGAGTAGGTCTCGCGCAGGTGATGGCGCATTGCGGAGGCAGCCCGGCAGCAGCCGTGCACTATCTGACGGGTGCCATCGCCGCCGCGCCCGAGAACCCCGAGCCCTATACGGCCCTTGCCGAGCTGTGGAGGGACAGGCGTTCCGAACTCACCGAAGTCGTCCAGGGGGCCGGCTCCTTGAGGACGCTACTGGCGCAGTCGTACGTCAGCTTCCTCGATGGCGATATGGACAGTGCGGCACTGGCGATCGGCACGGTGACGGGTGCGCAGCCCGAGATCGCCTGGGCCGGCGCGCCCTGGTTCAACGACGCACGATTCCTCGGAGCCGTGAGCGCCGACGCGTTGGCCGAGGCCGCGATGCGAACGATGGACTACGGCCACGCCCTGGACACCGAAAGCATGCGGAAACGCTTTCACCCCTGGTTCCGAGCCATCGACACGATCGCTGCCGACCGACCCTCACCGGACGCGTTGGCCAAGATGGCCATCCTGCTGCGGGCATGCGGTCTCACCGATACGTCCTTCGCACTCTGCGACCAGGCGGACTCATTGCAGCGGATCATGCTCACAGAGGTCGTACGAGCAGGCACATGGCGCAAGTTGGGCAACCCCGAACAGACGGCGGCTGCGTTCGAGCGCGCTCTCGCCCTCGACCCGGCCAACTGGTCGCTGTACCTCGACCTGGCCGACATACACGCCGAGCAGGGCGACTTCGCCGCCGCGGTCCGACTGACAGACCAGGGAACAGCCCACGCACCGACAGAACTCACACTCCGCGCCGCCGGAGCCGCCTACCGAGCACGACTGACCGGCTCCCCCGCCGACTTGAACGAACTCATCGAACTGGCCTCGAACCTGCCGATTACCCCGTACCGAGACCTGCTGATCGACCACGCCTGCGCCGGCCCCGCATTGCCTGCCGAACTCGTGACGGCGGCCCGCCGCATCCAAAACACCTGAGACTCCCCCACGGGCACCGACCCCACGCACAACTCACCCCCGGCACAAGGGGATTCACGCATCACCGCCGAAGACCAGTTGCCGGACAACCTCTCAGCGCGGCGCCGGACGCCGAACTGCGCCTGCTGGTCAGGGGGTTCGCGGAGTACCCAGCGCCCCGCGCGACGCCGAGGACGATGGCGGCTCCGTCGGGTCATGCAGGGGCCGGACCACGATGTCCCCCTTCGCCTGCCCCGTGACGGTCCCCGTCTCGGCATGATCACGCGCCGCCTGCTGCAACGCGTCCGCCACCGCCCGCGCGGCCACCGCCGTGCCGGTGTGCCCGGTGCGGTAGAGGGTCCGGGTGATCTGGCTGCCGGTAATGGGCAGCGGTGTCACGGTCACCTGCTCCAACTGGGCCGCGAAGAACGCGGGCAGCACCGCCGCACCGAGTTGCGCGGCCAGCAGGGTCTGGACGGCAATCATGTGGTCGGCCAGGTGCTCCGCCGACGGCACGACCCCGTGGGCGCTCGCGAACCGGGCGAAGGCCCGCCCACGGGCAGAGTGCGCGGGCGCACTGATCCACGGGTCTAGCTTTGCGCGAATGCCGGCCTGGATCGCGACCGGTCACGCGGCGGTCAGAAGCACGACGGGCAACCCGGGCCTGTCGTCGGCGCGTTACCCCGCCCTCGCCGCCGTGTCCGAGGAACTCCGGCCGCTGGCAGTGGCCTTGACCCGGCAGATGCTCTACAACGACACCCCGAACCACCCCCGGCTGCGGGGTCTACGCACGCGGACTTCCGAGACCGTCGACGAGATCATCGCCCAGGCCGCGCCGACCGGCCGGATGGACATCGTCGCGGACCTGGCCCGCCCACTGCTGATGCCAGTCATCTCTCAGCGAGTGGGGCGGAGTTGCTCGTCCCGGGCCACGTCATCGCCGGTCGTGGCCTCGGCTTCCCACCGCAGCAGGTCTCCCGGCTGGCACTCGAGGACCTCGCAGAGCGCGGCGAGCGTCGCGAAGCGCACCGCCTTGGCGCGGCCGTTCTTGAGGACCGCGAGGTTGGCGGGGGTGATCCCCACGCGGTCCGCGAGTTCGCCCACGGACATCTTGCGCCTGGCCAGCATCACGTCGATGTCGACGGCGATCGGCATCAGATCACCTCGTCCAACTCGGCCTGCATCCGCGCCGCTTGGACATCTCGCGCGACGGCCTGGACGAGCAGCATGCGCAGGACGAGGACGATGAGCGCGACGCCCAGGATGGCCAGGCCGATCCCGCCCATGATGAGGGTGACTCCCGGATCGTCGCGCTGGCCCGGCGCGTTGACGGCCGTGACCGCGAACCACAGGAGGGCGATGGCCACGGTCGCGCCGATGACACCGTCGACGTAGCGGAAGGCGACCGGGGAGAACACCGTCCCGCGACGCACCATCGCCACCAGCCGCCATACGCAGACGACGGCGACCTGGACCGACATCAACCCCAGGATCGTGATCACCCGGAACGCGGCCAGCGGCCGGGACCCGTCCTCCGGGTCGTTCCCGCTGACCAACGTCCACACCATCAGCACCTGTACGAGCACGGTGCCGATGAGCACCACCACGAGCACGGCGCGCAGCGCACTCACTGTCAGCTTTCCCACGGCTCACCCTTCCATCGAATAACGATGGGAATCTATCGATATTCGATCGATTCAACAAGTGGCGGAACGGAGCGTGGCGGCGCGGAGACGGCCTCTACGGCGGCCGGCGGTAGCCCGAGGGCCGTCAGGCGGGTCAGCAGGTGCTCGGTGTCCATCGCGACGAAGAGGCGGTCCGAGGCGCAGCTGAGAACGCGCCAACCATCTCGAGCAGCGGCTCTACCTCGGCCGGGCCGACGACCTGGACTTCGACGTCATCGCTCAGCTCTGACCGGCTCCGGCACCCGCGACAGCTGCACCTTGAGGCGGGTCAGTCCGTCTGCCAGGTCACGCGCGCCGGGCAGTCCGTCCCACATCTGCGTCTCGACCCGCTCCACCGGCACGGCGAGGGCGCGGTGCCGGCTGCGGCCCCGGGAGGAGAGATAGACCAGGACCCGTCGGCCGTCCCCGGGGTCCTTGCGGCGGTAGGCGAGGGCTCCCGAGACGAGCCGGTCGACCAGCTTGGTGAGGCTCGGCGCGGGCATCAGGGCGTACTCGGCGACATCCGACATCGTGTGCCCGCGCCCGTCCGAGAGAAGGGACAACACCCGCCACTCCTCGACGGAACAGCCCTCGGCCTCGAGTTCGGCGGCGAGTCGACGGGTCATCAACCGCTCCACACTGCTCAGCAGTTGCGGGAGATCGCGGGGCAACTCCGAAGCCACAGTCATCCTCTCCTCCACACGCAACTCACATCGGCGACTGCATCTCCCCGAACAGTACTTCCCAGGGAAAGGTCTGACTACGGGCGTCTCCTATCGGCCCAGCAAGCGGTGAACTGAGCCCGGCAGTGGCCCTGTTGGGACATTTCCTTCCCCCGGGAAGTATTTAACGAGCCGTTCACAGGTCGAAAGACTTCCGGGAAACATGCGATTTCTAGCGTGCGACCCCTGAGCAGAGCATGCGACCTCGAAAGCCGGATTCACGCCCCGCGCCCGGCATCCGCGCCACCCGCTCCCCCTCACCCGCATCCCCGAAGGGCCGCCGATGAGTACGACCGAGTCCCCACAGACAGCCGCCGAGCCGGGCTCCCCGACGAGCGAGGCGACCAGCCAGGCGACCAGGGAGACGATGGAGGACTACACCCTCCGCTTCGCGCCCCGCAGTTACCGCCGCTGGACTCCGATGGTCGTGGCCACCACCGCCCTCGGCGGCATCGCCTACATGGCCGACTTCTCCATCGGCGCCGGCATCGGCCTGGCGCACGGCACCGGCAACGCGCTCGTGGCGATCGCCGTGGCCGCCGTCGTCATCTTCGTCACCGGCTTCCCCCTCGCCTACTACGGCGCCCGCTACAACATCGACCTGGACCTGATCACCCGCGGCTCCGGCTTCGGCTACTACGGCTCGGTCCTCACCAGCGTCATCTTCGCCAGCTTCACCTTCATCTTCTTCGCCCTCGAGGGCTCGATCATGGCCCAGGGCCTCAAGCTCGGCCTCGGACTCCCGCTCTGGCTGGGCTACTTGCTCTCCACGCTGATGGTGATCCCGCTGGTGATCTACGGCATGAAGGCGCTCAGCAAGCTCCAGGTGTGGACCACCCCGGTCTGGCTGCTGCTGATGATCGCGCCGCTCGCCTATCTGATCTCCACCGACCCCGGCACCGTCGACCGCTTCCTCAACTACGCGGGCACGGACGGCGACGGCGGCGTCAACACCGCCTCCGTGCTGCTGGGCGCGGGCGTGTGCCTGTCGCTCATCGCGCAGATCGGGGAGCAGATCGACTACTTGCGCTTCATGCCGCCCAAGACCGAGGCGAACAAGCGCAGTTGGTGGACCGCCGTGGTCATGGCCGGTCCCGGCTGGGTGGTGCTCGGCGCGCTCAAGCAGACCATCGGTGTCTTCCTCGCCGTGTACATCCTGGCCAAGGTCGGACCGGACGTCGCGCCCGAGCCGATCCAGCAGTTCAAGGGCGCCTTCGACGCGATGATGCCGTCCTGGCTGGTCATCCCGTTGGCCGTCGCCCTCGTCGTGATCAGCCAGATCAAGATCAACGTGACCAACGCGTACTCCGGCTCGCTCGCCTGGACGAACTCCTTCACCCGCGTCACCAAGCACTACCCCGGCCGCATGGTCTTCGTCCTGGTCAACCTGGGCTTCGCGCTCGCCCTGATGGAAGCCGACATGTTCAGCTTCCTCAACAATATCCTGGGCTTCTACTCGAACTGCGCCATCGCCTGGATCGTCACCGTCGCCACCGACATCGGCGTCAACAAGTACCTCCTGAAGCTCTCCCCGCTCCAGCCGGAGTTCCGCCGCGGCATGCTGTACGCCGTCAACCCGGTCGGCGTGGTCGCGTTCGTGGCCGCGTCGGGGCTCTCGATCGCCATGTACTTCCACGGCCTCGGCGACACCCTCCAGCCGTACTCCCCCGTCGCCGCGGCCGTCATCGCCTTCGTCCTCACCCCGCTGATGGCGATCGCCACCAAGGGCAGGTACTACCTGCGCCGCACCGACGACGGCATCGACGAGCCCCTGCTCGACCCGGAGGGCAACCCGAGCGCCACGACGTACGACTGCCACGTCTGCCATCAGCCGTACGAGCGCCCGGACTTGGCCGCCTGCGAGACCCACGACGCGCAGGTCTGCTCCCTGTGCCTCAGCACAGACAAGGTCGGCGACCACGTCCTCCCGGCCCACCCGACGGCCGCCTGAACGACCAGCGCACGTCCCTTCCTCCGGCGGGACCGGTCACCTTGGTGATCGGTCCCGTTTGGGCTTCGGTGCGGGCCGATTCAAGGTGGTGACGCCGTCAGCCGGCCGCGCGGGCCGAGGTGACCGCCGTGCGGGCCGCGCTTTCGACGGTCTTGATGCCGCTCGCCATCGATGTGTTGCCGTCGGAGAGGACGGCGACGAGGTAGTGGTGTGTTCCCGAGGTGACCTGTCCGACGCTGTTGACGTCCCAGAGGCCGGTGGTGCTGCGTTGCAGCCAGCCGTTCTTGAGGGCCCAGGCGGAGTCGGAGGCCGCTGAGACGCCCCATGACTGGTCGGTGGCGATGCGGGTCATCAGCGTGCGGATGTAGGTGCGGGAGGCCGCGGTCAGTGCGGGCTTGGTCGCGGAGGCGGTCCCGTCTGCGGCGAAGACCGCGCGCAGCAAGCCGATCTGGTCGGACGCCGTGGTGCGCGTGAGACCCCACAGTCCGCCGGTCCCGCCGACGGTCGAGGTCAGGCCGAGGCGTTTGTTCACCGCCTTAAGGCCGGGCGCCAGACCGATCTCCCGCCAGAGGGCGTTCGCCGCGTCGTTGTCGCTGTGCTCGATCATCGCCTCGGCGAGGGTGCGCTCCTGCTGGGTGAGACCACGTCCCGCGTCCTGTGCCTGGAGGAGCAGCGCGGAGAGGATGTCGACCTTGACGATGCTGGCCGTGTCATAGGGGACATCCTTCCCGCGTACCTGCGGCTTCGTGGCGGGGTGGTCGAGATCCAGCACGGCGGTCGTCACGCGCGCCACGCTCTGCGCGGTCGCGGGTGTGGTGCCATCGCCGGTGCCGGTGCCGGCTGCCGCGGCCGGGCCGACCGCACCGGCCGCGAAGGCGGTGGTCACGAAGCCGGTGAGCAGTACCGCGCAGAGACCGGCACGCCTGCCGCGTCGGCCGGGCGCGCTCGCGGTCCGTGTGGTGGGTCGGAGATTCGGGCGGCGGTACGGCATGGGGCCTCGGAGGTCTCGGGGACGGTGGCACAGACCTGCGAACGTAGACGAGGGGGCCGTTCCGTGACGTGACCCGTGCCACGAAAAAGCCGTAACGGACCGATTTGTGACGACACCCACAGTGCCTGGATCGTCCGGGATCGCTACGCCCGTCCACGCCCCGACGAGGCACCCTCGCCCCACGAGGCCACACCCGCGCCCGCCCGTCCCGCCGCCCCGGCGAACGTCCGTCCGACCGCCCGAGAACGACCGGTAAAGTGCGCGGGACGGCAGCCCGGCCGGAAAGGGGAAGCGTGACCGACACGAGCAACACCCGACCCGCAGACAGCGAGGCGCGAGCTTCGCGGCAGAGCCCGCTGCACCGCCTGATGCGCTACCTCCCCCTGATCGCCCCCGTCCTGTTGTGGGCCGTCCCCTGCTGGGTGCTCCTGTACGGCGGCCAGCACTGGCCGCTCCCCGTCACGCTGGTCGGCACCGCGCTGTTCGTCCTCGGTCTCGTCGTCATGCCGCTCGCGATGGGGCGCGGCCACGGCAAGCGCCAGCAGGACGGGGCGGCGATCCTCGGTGACACCCTGCTGGGTTCCAGTTGGGTGCTGTTCACCTGGTCCGTGCTGCTCGGCATCGTGCTGCGGCTCGCCCTGACCCTGGCCGGGGTCGGCACCGGCGAGGACCGCGCCCGCATCGTCACGTGGGCCGTCCTCGGCGTGACCGCCGTACTGCTCGTCTGGGGCTACGCCGAGGCTCGCCGCGTGCCGCGCGTGCGCCGACTCGACGTCCAACTCCCGCGCCTGGGTGCCGGGTTGGACGGGCTCCGGGTCGCCCTCATCACCGACACCCACTATGGCCCGCTCGACCGGGCCCGCTGGTCGGCGCGGGTGTGTGAGACGGTCAACACCCTGGACGCCGACGTCGTCTGCCACACCGGCGACATCGCGGACGGCACGGCCGAACGCCGCCGCGCCCAGGCCGCCCCGCTCGGTACCGTCCAGGCCACCCGGGCCCGCGTGTACGTCACCGGCAACCACGAGTACTACAGCGAGGCCCAGGGCTGGGTCGACCTGATGGGCGAGCTGGGGTGGGAGCCGCTGCGCAACCGGCATCTGCTGCTCGAACGCGGCGGGGACACCCTCGTCGTCGCCGGTGTGGACGACGTCACCGCCGAGTCCTCCGGCCTGGCGGGCCACCGCGCCCACCTCGACGGCGCCCTGAACGGTGCGGATCCCGACCTGCCCGTCCTGCTCCTGGCCCACCAGCCGAAGTTCGTCGACCGTGCGGCGGCCGCCGGCATCGATCTCCAGCTCTCCGGCCACACCCACGGTGGCCAGATCTGGCCCTTCCACTACCTGGTCCGCCTCGACCAGCCCGCCCTGGCCGGCCTCACCCACCACGGCGCCCGCACCCTCCTCTACACCAGCCGTGGCACCGGTTTCTGGGGCCCGCCGTTCCGCGTCTTCGCCCCCAGCGAGATCACCCTGCTCGTCCTCCGCTCCCCGCAGGAGCCGGCCTCGGCGTAGAGCTGCTGGGCCGGCAAGCCGGGGGCGGGGGCAAGGGGGACGTGAGATCCCTTGAGGTGCGGGGTGGTCGGGGTGACCCCGCCCACCGGGCCGCCTCACGCCGGGTTCCCCGGGGCGGCGGGTGGGCGAGCCGTGGCCGACTGGGCGTCAGGAGATGACGTCCACCAGGACTTTGCCGACCCCATGGTTCTCGACCGCTCGGTGCGCGTCGGCGGTGACGTCCTGGACGGCCGTGGCGCGTGCCTCGGGACCGGCCGTGCAGAGCACCAGGAACTAGGAAGCGTGTGTCGTTAACCCGTTGCCCACGAGCCGATCGGCCAGCTAGGTTCGCCCAGCCGCCTCGCATCGATACAGGGCGGTGCCGTCGAGGAGGAGGTGTGGAGCACATGCGCACGAGTGCCCAGGAGTTGAGCTCGCGTACGGACCTTTGCCACCTCCACACGACGGAGACACCTTGTCTTTTCGCATCACCCCACTGACCGACCCCGCTCACGGAACCCGCGGTCGGCGTCTTGCCTGGCTGGCGTCGGACGCGGATTCCATCCCTGTCGGGACGGCCTTTCTGCGCCTGTTCGACGGCGGTCAAGAGCACCTGGCCGAGCTCGACGTCCGTGTTCATCCCGCGGAGCGCCGCAAGGGCGTCGGCTCCCGGCTCCTCGACAGCGCCGTGGCCACCGCTCGGGACAACGCCCGGCGCAGTGTCGTCGCGCAGGCAGATGCCGGATCGCCCGGCGACCGCTTCCTGGCAGCGCGCGGTTTCCGGAAGGTCCTTGCCCTGAGGTACGCCCGCTTGCCGCTCGCCGACGTGGACACCGCCGTCCTCACCGAGATCATCGAGCGTCCGCATTTCGGCTACCGGCTGATGTCCTGGCAGGGAACCGTCCCCGACGACCTCGCCCAGACGTTCGCCGCCTCACGCCACGCCATGGACGACATGCCCATGGACGACACCGACCACGGCATCGTGACCTGGGACGTGGACCGTGTGCGGGCCGCGGCGAAGGCCGTCGAACAGCGCGGCGACCACCTGCACACCGTCGTCGCCATCGACACCTCCAACGGCTCGATCGCCGGGTTCACCGAACTCGTCGTCCCCGGCAACGGCACAGGTGACGGCCAGCACTACGGCACCGGTGTGCTCCACGGGCACCGCGGACACGGTCTCGGCCGGTGGATGAAGGCCGAGTCGATCCGACAGGCCCGTAGGGACTATCCGGACCTGGGTGGCCTCCTGACCGACACCGCCGAGAGCAACACGCACATGAGACAGATCAACGACGGTCTCGGCTACACACCCACGCACACGACACACCAGCATCAGCTCGACCTCTAGCAGAGAGCGGACGGGCCAGAGCGGACGGGCCAGGCCGGGGCGTCACCCAGCCCGGCCTGGCCCGTCCGCGCTTCGGTTCCCGCCCCGGATGCTGCCGCTGTGCCGGCCCGCCCTCGGGGACCGACGCGACTCCGAAGACCCCGCTGTCGTGCTGCAAGTCCGCGGCCTGCTGAGGGCCGCGCCGTGACAGCCAGGGGTGGTCCCAACAACACCCCCATACACACGGTTTGGCCGCACTGCCCTATCGCTGCCGGTCCGCCAGAGTCGTGGGTGTCGGCAGCTACGGCCGACGACATCGCGAACTGGAGGGGAAACAGCATGTCCGAAGCGACAGTTGGGGCACAGCGCGGGGTGGCCCGACGAGGGTTCCTGGCCGGGGCCGCCGCCGTGACGGGTACGGCGCTGGTGAGCACGACGTCCGTCGGCACGGCACGCGCGGTCGGGGCGAAGGCCGAAGTCGGCTCCGGTACCGGCCAGTTGGCGTTCACGCACGTCACCGTGATCGACGGTTCGGGAGCGCCGCCGGCCCCGGACATGACGGTCGTCGTCGAGGGCGGCCGCATCACCGCCGTCGCCCCGAGCACACGCATCCGGCTGCGCCCCGGCACCCGCACGGTCGACCTGACCGGCAAGTACCTGATGCCGGGACTGATCGAGGCGCACACCCACAGCGACGGCCCGGAGACGGTGGTCCCTGCGCTGTACGCCCTCACCGGTGTCACCACGGTCCGGGAGATGCGGGGCGAGCCGCTCCACCACGAGTGGCGGCGGAAGATCCGCAGCGGTGAACTCCTCGGCCCCCGCTGGGTGATCGGCAGCCCCATCGTCGACGGCACGCCCTCCCTGTGGGCGGCGGACGTCGGCCCGACCATCGAGGTGGCCGACGCGGCCGAGGCCCGGCGCGCCGTACGACGGGTCAAGCGCGAGGGCGCGGACTTCGTCAAGGTGTACTCCCGCCTGTCCCGCGAGTCCTACTTCGCCATCGCGGACGAGGCCAGGCGTCAGGGCCTCCCCCACCTCGGGCACTGCCCCGACACCGTACGGATCGCGGAGGCGAGCGCCGCCGGCCACCGCACCATCGAGCATCTGCACGCGCTGCTCCTGGCCACCTCACGGCACGAGAAGGAGATCCGGCGCCTCCTGGACGCCGTACGGATCGACCCGAAAGACCCCAGCAGCCTGTCCCGCTACCACAGTTGGTTCCAGCAGGTGCATCCCCTCGAATGGCGGGCCGTGCAGGGCTACGACCGTGGCCTGTCGGACGCCCTCTTCCGGAGTCTGGCGACCCACGGGACCACGGTCGTCCCCACGCTCAGCGTGCACCGCACACTGGAACTCCCCGACGACGTTCCGACCCGCGCCGAGGACTGGAAATACCTGCCCGCCTGGCAGGTGGAGAGCTGGCCGGACCAGCTGACGGCCCTCACCGGCGGGCGCACCCCCGAGCAGAAGCGGCAGATCCGCGAGATCTACGCGCACCGGCTCCGGCTGGTGAGCGAGCTGCACGGCATGGGGGTGCGGCTGGCGGCGGGCACCGACACCGGCACGGGGTACCTCGTCCCCGGCTTCGCCCTCCACGACGAGCTGGCGCTGCTCGTGTCGGCCGGCCTCACCCCGGCCGAGGTCCTGCACGCGGCCACGCAGGACGCGGCCCGCACCCTCGGCCTGCCCGACGTCGGCACCGTGGCCCGCGGCCAGGCCGCCGACCTGCTCGTCCTCGACGCCGACCCGCTTCGGAACATCCGCAACACCCGCAGCATCCACGGCGTGGTCGTCGACGGCAGGTGGATCCCGCCGGAGGAGCGCAGCCACCTGCTCGCGGCGGTGGAGAAGTCCGCCGCGCAGACCCCACCGCCCGAGGAGGGCGCGGCCATGAAGGGCTGCGGTTGCGGCGGACACCCCTGACAGACCCCGGCGCCGAGTTCAACTCGCCTGCGTGACAGGCATGTTGTTGGTGAAAGCAAAGCATGCGCCTATGTCGTGTCACCACGCCTGTACACCGCCCGACTGGTTGTCAGTGCCGTGTGGCATCGTCTGCGCGCATGACCGGTGGCGGCGGCGATGTCCGCCCCATGGAGCAGACGCGCGCAACGACCGGAGGTCGTGATGGACAACCGCAGCAGGGCTGTGCTGGAGGCCGGGGAGTCTCTCTTCGTGCAGTCCCTCGTCTCGCCGAACGGTGCGTACGCCTTGCAGCATCGGCGGGACGGGACGCTGGCGCTGCGGGACACCCGTGCCGACCGTGACGTGTGGCAGATCGGCAGACCGGTGTCGGCGCCCGGGGCGCTCACTCTGCTGACCGAGGGGCTCCTCATGTTGCAGGGTCCGCCGGGGATTCCCGTGTGGTCCTCGGGCGGTGTCGACCGCCGGGTCTCCGCCGCGATCGTTCGTGACGACGGGCGGCTCGTCCTGGTGGATCCCGACGGGTGGGTGCGGTGGAGCCGCGACCCGGTGACCACGGCGGAGCTGGCGGCCCATCGGCCGGCGAGCGGGGACCGTTTGCGGCGGGGCGAGGTCCTGGCCGACTCCATCGTGTCGCCGGACGGCCGCTACACGCTGACCCACACCTCCGCCGGCAGGACCTTGCTCCACACACCGGGCGACCACGGCGCCGACCGGTCCGTCTGGGTGGGCACCGCAGGTGATGCCGGTGCGGCGCTCTCCCTCGGGACGGACGGTGTGCTGCGTGCGGGCACCGACTCCACGGTGTTGCAGCGATGGACCGGCCGCTACGGGCTCGACCCGATGTCGGTCGTGGTCTCCGAGGTGGTCGTGCGCGACGCGGGTGACGTGGTGCTGCTGGGTGAGGACGGCACCGAGATCCATGCCAGCGGGACCGCCGCCGAGGAGGCCCGACTCACTGCGCTGCGGCAGGAGTTCGCGCGCCGGGAGGTGCTGGAGGCGGCCAAGCCGACCCGTCCTGCCGACAGCGGGTTGGCGACGGACTGGTTCGAACTGCTGGAACTTTCCGGGCCCTTCACCATCACCTGGGTGCAACACGTCGACGGCCCCGAGGCGTTGCGGAGACTCGGCGCCGGCCCCGGGACGATCAGCGCGATGACCTACGAGGACGTCGACTCCGCCGCGTTCTCCGATCCCGACGGCCAGCCGGTCAAGTGCGCGCTGGCCGTGCCGATCGACGACTGGGTCATGCTGATCGAACCGGGGAGCATCGAGGGCATGGAGCGGGCGCGGGCCATGTCGGAGGGGACCCAGGTCCTCGTCTGGCACGAGGGTTTCGACGGCGAAGTCCTCTTCTCCTGGTACCGGGACGGCGACCCGGTCGCGGTGTACGAGGACGACGACCACGACCTCCTGCACAGCGGCGAACCCGCCCCCGAAGGCACCGAGCCGGACGCGATGCTGCCGTTCATGAAGCAGATCGGCCTGGGCGTGTACCGCGAGGACGAGGTCACCTTCCTTCCGCCGCCGCTGGAGATCGCCTGCCTGATAGCCGGTGTCACACCCAGGCCCGACCACTTCACGGGGACGCACCAGGGCGCGGTCTTCGGCACCTGGTGACAGCGCGGCGCGCCGACCAACTCCCCTGCCAGTTAGGCCTGTTGCTCAGGCACCGTAGACCTGGAACTCGGAGACCTGCCCGGCCGGCCAGCCGGTGTTCGCGGCGATGGTGAGGCGTACGTAGCGGGTGCTGACGGTGGACGGGAGGGTGAGGGTCGCGGTGTTGCCGCTCGCCGGGTCGAAGGTGCAGCCCGTGGAGGCGACGAGCTGGGTGAACGTGCCCCCGTCCGGGCTGCCTTGCACCGAGACGGTCTGGGTACGGGTGGCCCAGGCGGTGGCCGGAGGGAGGCGCAGGACGATCCGTCTGACGCCGGTGGAGGCGCCCAGGTCGACCTGGATCCACTGCGGGAAGGCGTTGTTGGCGGACTCCCAGTAGGTGTTGGTATCGCCGTCGACCGCGTTGGCCGAGAAGTAGGTCTGGGTGTGGCTGCTCTCCGAAGTGGGGCGGTGCAGCGCCAGGTTGGTGGTGCTGGAGGGGGCGTCGGTGGTGGCGGTGACCTGGTTGGAGGGCTGGGACACGTTGCCCGCCGCGTCGTAGGCGACGACGTCGAAGGTGTACGCGGTGGACGCGCCAAGTCCCTGGACGGTGAAGGACGTTGAGCTGGTGGTGCCCACCTGGGTACTGGTGGAGCCGGACACCCGGAGGACGCGGTAGCCGCTCACGGCGACGTTGTCGGTCGAGGTGTTCCAGTGCAGCGAGACGGAGTCGCTGGTGTGTCCGGTGACGGTCAGGGTGCCGGGCGCGGTGGGCGGTGCGGTGTCGCCGCCGTTGGTGACCACCGGCGGGGTGGGGCGGGTGGGCGTCAGTGCCAGCTGGCCCTTGAGCATGCGGCCGCCGTCGCCGGTGAGACGCAGGTAGTAGTCGGCGGAGCAGGCGGTGCCGTCCTCGTCGAGGGCGAGGAACCCGGAGTTGGTGGGCACCCAGGCCTGGGTCTCGGCGGTCTTGGCGATCTGGTTGCCCTCGTTGTACTCGTCGAACATGGAGATGTAGATGCCCTGCACCCCGGCCCGCACCGTGTTGTAGAACTGACGCCACATGAAGTCGCCGTGCGCGCGCTGTCGGCCCGAGACGTCGCCGGGCAGGACGCAGGGCTGGTAGTCCACGCCGTTGGCATTGCAGTCGGCCTGGTCGGGGACGGTGTAGGTGGTGTACGCGTTGTCGGCCTCGGCGATGGTGCCGATGGCGCCGACCATCCACGGCGAGATCATGTTGAAGGCGTGGTAGACGCCGAGGAAGCCGGACTGGGAGCCGCCGGTGCCGGTGCGCCATTCGCGCGGGACGCCCCCGATGACGTAACACCCTTGTCCCTTGAACCAGTTGACGACGTCGAGGCAGGCGTCGGGGGTGAAGGGATGGTTGGGGTCGGCGAAGCCGAAGCCCCAGATGCAGACGACCGGCTTGCCGTTCTGCTTCGCGTACGCCGAACTCGCCGTGTGCGCGGACATCTTGTTGGTCCAGTCCGTCTTGATCTCGGACTGCATGTTCGTCCAGTTGGAGACGTCGTACATGATGTAGAACTTCCGGCCGTACGACTCGGCGGCGGAGCGCACCTTGGTCGCCATGGCGTCGCGGGTGGGGCCCTCTCCGCCGGTGGGGTTGAAGCGCTGGAGCGCGGCGGTGTCGATGCTGTTCTGCTGCATCCACAGGAAGTGGGTGTTGACCGTCTGCTGGTCGTACGAGGAGAACAGGGTGGCGGGTTGGCCGTTGCCGAGGGCCGCGTACGACGTCTGGTAGGTGTTGGTGTAGTCGCGCATGTCGGGCCAGCACTTGATGCCGGTGTTGGTCGGGGACGGCGGCTGGCCCCAGTTCTGGGTCCAGTGCCACCAGCCGTTGATGGGCGCGCCGTCGCCGATGCAGGCGAACCAGCCCTGGTAGCCGACGGTGATCTTGCCGACGACGTCGCCCGGCCCGCTGGCCGCCGACGCGGTGGGGGCGAGCACGGTCTCGGTGGCTCCCGCCGCTCCCACCGCGGTGGCCGCGACCGCGGCCCTCAGGAAGACTCTCCGTGTGACACCCATCTCGACTCCTTTCGGTGGCCGGTGCCGCCGGGCGCGGGTACGCCCGGCGGCACCGTCAGGTCAGGTCAGGTGTTCCAGACCTGGAACTCGGAGAGCTGACCGGCCGGCCAGCCGTTGTTCGCCGTGATGTTGACCCTGAGGTATCGCTGGGTGCTCGCGGTGAAATTGATGGTGACCGTGTTGTTGGTGGTGGGATCGAAGGTGTACGTCGCCGACGACTTGAGGGTGCTGAAGGAGGAGCCGTCGGTGCTGCCCGACAAGGACAGCGTCTGGTTGCGGGCGCCCCACGTCGCGGGGAGTTGGAGAACGACCCGGCTCGCGCTCTGTGCGGAACCGAGGTCGACCTGCACCCACTGCGGGAAGGCGTTGTTGGCGCTCTCCCAGTAGGTGCCCTGGTTGCCGTCCGTCACGTTCGACGAGGCGTACACGTCGGCGTGGCTGGACTCGGTGGTGGCCGCGCCCGCGGCGAGGTTTCTGCTCACCGTTCCGGCGCCGACGCCCGTCAGCGCGACGGTGGTTGTGCCGTTCGACGCGTTGCTGGCGATGGTGAGATCACCGGCGCGGGTGCCGGACGCGGTGGGCCTGAAGGTGACACTGACCGTGCAGGAGGCGTTCGCCGCGATCGACGAGCCGCAGGTGTTGGTCTGCCTGAAGTCGCCCGTGACGGTGATGCCGGAGACGGTCGCGGCGGCGGTACCGGTGTTGGTCACCGTGACCGTCTTGGCGGCGCTGTCGGTGTTGAGCGCCTGGGAGGGATACGTCAGCGACGTCGGGTCGGCCGACAGGGTCGCCGGTGAGGAGCCGCCGCTGCTGGGGAACACCTCGAAGTCCGACAACTGGGCAGCGTTCCAGCCCGAGTTGGCGGTGATGTTGACCCGTACGTAGCGCGCCGTGGCGGCGTTGAAGGTGATGGTGACGGTGTTGTTGTTGGCGCTCGGGTCGAAGGTGTATCCGGCCGAGGCCTTGATCGTGGAGAAGCTGGAGCCGTCGGTGGAACCCTGCACCGAGAGGGTCTCGGTACGGGCCGACCACGCGGTCGCCGGCGGGAGCTTGAGGACGACCTTGCCTACGCCGTAGTTCTGGCCGAGGTCGACCTGCGCCCACTGCGGGAACGAGCCGAGGGTGCCCTCCCAGTACGTCGAGGCGTCGGTGTCGGTGAGGTTGGAGGCGACGTAGGGGCTGCTGCCCGAACTCGCCGTGGCGGGACGCCCTGCGGCGATGTTGGTGGTGCTGTCGATGCCGCTGCCGGTCAGGGCGACGGTGGTCGGGCTGTTGTTGGCGTTGCTGGTGACGGTGAGGTTGCCCGCGCGCGCTCCGCCCGTGGTGGGCTTGAAGCCGACGGTCACCGTGCAGCTGGCGCCGACCGCGAGGGTGGAGCAGTTGTTGGTCTGGCTGAAGTCACCGGTCGCCGAGACGGCCGAGACGGTCGCCGACGCGGTGCCCGAGTTGGTGACCTTCACCGTCTGCGTGCTGGCCGAGGAGCCGACCACCGTGGCGGGGAAGGACAGACTCGCCGGGTCGGTGTTGAGCACCGGGCCCGGCGCGGTGCCGGTGCCGGAGAGGCTGACCGTGCTGGTGGTCCCGCCGGCGTTGACGGTCAGGGATCCGTTACGGCTGCCCGTCGCCGTCGGTGTGAACTTCACGCTGACGGTGCACGAGCCGTTCGCCGCGATGGACGAGCCGCAGGTGTTGGTCTGGGCGTAGTCGCCGCTGGCGGAGATCGACGAGACGGCCGCGGCGGTGTTGGTCGGGTTGGAGACCGTCACCGTCTGTGCCGCGCTGGTCGAACCGGTCGCCACCGAACCGAAGTTGAGCGCGCCCGGGGTGGCCGTCACGCCCTCCGACGGGTAGGGCGGGAAGACCGGGGCGGGCCAGCCGCCGCAGTACGGCGTGCCGCTGATGCCGGAGTTGCCGCCGCCGTCGGTGACGACGAAGTTGCCGCCCGAGCAGTTGTACACCGGGGACGAGTAACCGACGCCGGTGGCCGTGACGTTGGTGAACTTGGCGGCGCCGCCGGTCTGTTCCTGGAGGGCGAAGGTGCCGGTGCCCGCGATGGTCACGTTGTTGAGGTTGACCCCGCTGATGGTGCCCTCGACCCACTGGACCGCTTCATAGGGGCTCTGCTGGATCAGCGCGTTGGTGACGTTGATGGGGCCGTTGATCGCGCCCTGGCTGCCGTCGAACCACAACGCCCCTACGCCGAACTGCCAGTTCGGGTCGAGGCTGCCGTCGCGGATCAGGGTGTTGTCGGAGATGGTGGTGGTGCCGACCGGCGTCGAGGTGAAGCGCTGGCCGACGTGGATGCCGCCGCCCTGGGCGAGGCCGGTGTCGACCACGCGGTTGCCGCTGACGGTGTTGTCGTGGCCGCCGTAGATCGCGATGCCGTTGGCGAGGATCTGCAGGGACACGGTGTTGTTGGAGATCGTGTCGTTGGCGTCGGCTCCGATGGCGGAGTCGGCCCAGGTGGCGATGCCGTCGTCGCCGGTGTTGCGGATGTCGCTGTTGGTCACCTTCGAATTGGTGACGCCGCCATGGAAGTTGATGCCGTCGGCGGTGGTGTCACGGATGCGCATGCCGGTGAACGTGAGGCCGTCCATCGGCCCGTCCATCCAGGCGCCGACCTTCATGTGGTCGATCCACAGGTTCGAGACGGTCGAGTCGCTCATCGCGCCGCCGATGCCGTTGACCTGCGCGCTGTCGTCGCGTTCCTGCACGTTGCCGAAGATCGCGAAGTTCTGCAGGCGGACGTCGGTGCTCGCGTTGGGCGCGGAGTTGCCGTAGAAGCCGGGGGCCGTGCCGGTGACGGTGGAGTACCACATGCCGGCGCCGGCGATCGTGACGTTGTTGACGCTGATGTGGCCCGGGATGTTGAAGGTGCCCGGCGGGATCCACACGGTGCCGCCGGGGCCCGCCGAGCTGATCGCGGCGTTGAACGCGCTGGTCGCGTCGGCCACGCCGGTCGCGTCGGCGCCCTTGCTGGTCACCGACACCGCGCCCGAGGGTGCGGTGAGGGCGGCGCCGACCTGTTCGAAGTCGGCGAAGTCGATCGTGTACGAGGAGGCGTTGTCCCCCGCGTCGACCTGGAGCTTGAAGGTCGTGCCCGCCGGATAGGTGGTGGAGAACAGGCGGTGGGCCTCGTCGTAGAAGTGGTGCGGGTTGCTGCCCGGGGAGTTGGTGAAGGGGTAGCTGCCGTAGTACCAGCTGTAGGCGTTGGTCAGGGTGAAGTCGGGCTGCTTGGTGCCGTTGATGTACAGCGAGAGCGGGGCGGTGTAGACCGAGCCGTTCGAGGTGTCGGGGATGCTGTACCGGAAGTTGATCGAGTTGGTCGCCACCGGAGTGGTGAACGTGACGTACTGGCCGGTGCCCTGGAGCGTCGTCGCCTTGCGGTACGACGCCTCGTCGGCGAGCTGGCCCTGGGCGTAACTCGGGCCGATGGCCGAGCCGTTGGTGGCGGAGTTCTCCGCCTGCACCTCGACGTACGGAAGGCTCGCGCCGCTCCCGCCGGTGGCCGTGGTCGCCGCCGAGGCGGCTGTGACGGGCAGGGCGAGGACGCCGACGGCGGCCAGCATCGCGGTGCTGACCGACCAGACGAGGGCGCGTCTCAGATCTCGGATGGAATGGAGCACTTACCACTCCTTACATGGCGAAATGCCGTAACTGTTCCGCTGACACCGTCAGGGAGGGGGGCGGGACAGGGGTTGGTGACGATGCATGGGGGACCGTAATATCCTTGACATGATCACGCAATATCTGAACAGAGCTTTGCAACAAACAAAAATGCATCCTGCAAGATCCCGGGTGTCCGAGCGCGTGGCGGTGCCGCCGGACGGGCTGTCCGGCGGCACCGCGGGGAGCGTGGGGTCGGGTCAGGCGGCCCAGACCTGGAACGCGGACAACTGCCCTGCGGGCCAGCCGGTGTTGGCGGTGACGGTGATCCGGTAGTAGCGCCGGGTGGTGGCGGGGAAGGTGAGCGTCACGGTGTTCTTGGTGCTCGGGTCGAAGGTGTAGGCGGCCGAGGACTTCAGGGTGGCGAAGGTGCTTCCGTCGGTGCTGCCGCCGAGGGTCAGCGTCTGGGTGCGGGCGCCCCAGGAGGCGGGCAGTTGCAGGACGACTCGGGAGGCGCTCCGGGCCGAGCCGAGGTCGACCTGGACCCATTGCGGGAAGGCGTTGTTGGCGCTCTCCCAGTAGGAGCCCTGGTTGCCGTCCGTGACATTCGCCGACGGGTACACGTCGGCGTGGCTGGACTCGCTGGTGGGCCTGCCGGCGGCGAGATCGGTGTTCGCGGCCTCGGTGCCGGTGCCCGAAAGGGCCACTGCTGTAGGGCTATTGGCCTGGTTGCCGGTCAGCGTGAGGGTGCTGGTGCGGGTGCCGGACGCGGTGGGCCGGAAGGTGACGGAGACCGTGCAACTCGCCTTGGGTGCAAGGGAGTTGCCGCAGGTGTTGGTCTGCGCGAAGTCGCCGCCGGCGGTGATGCCGGTGAACGAGGCGCTGCCCGTACCGGAGTTGGTGACGGTGACGGTCTGCGCGCCGCTGGTCGTGTTCACCGTCTGGTCGGCGAAGGCGAGTGACCCGGGAGACGCGGTCAGGGTGGCGGTCGGTGTGCCGCTACTCGCCGTGAGGGCAAGGTAGTTGAGGTTCCAGCCGCCGGTGTCCTGGTCGAGGGTCAGGGTCTGCCGTCCCGCGGGCAGGGTGACGTGGGTGGTCGCGGTGCCCCAGGTCTGCCAGTCGCCGGTGGCGGGCAGGTCGACGGGGCCGGTGAGGTTCGTACCGGAGGCGTCGGACAGGTGGAGCGCGCCGGTCACCGCCGTCGGGGCCGCGATGCGCAGGTCGAGGGTGTACGTGCCTGCCGTGGCGACGTCCACCGTGTAGCGGAACCACTGGTCGGCGCCGGTCCAGCCGAGGTTGTAACCGCCGCCTGTATCGGAGGCGTTGTCCAGGTCGACGCCGTCGGCGCGGTAGGAGTTGGCGTTGCCGTTGACGGAGGTGACGTTGTAGGCGACGCCCTGCCCTCCGGTGTCGTAGTTCTCCGCCTGGATTGTGCCGGGCACGGCGGCCGGGCTGCCGCCGTAGGGGCCTTCGGGAGCGGGCGGGGGCCAGTGGTTGTCGCTCAACGTGGCGACGAATCCGGTGGAGTTGTTGACGAAGGCCGAGGTGCCGGGGTCGAGTTCCGTGACGGTGTTGCCGGTTATCGTCGCCGAGCCGGTGGGCGCGGGGTAGAACGGGGGCGAGATGGCGATGCCGTTGCGGCCGGGACTGCTGACCGTGTTGTCCTGGAGCAGGGTGTTGGTCGAGGTGGAGAAGCCGATCCCGTCGTAGAGGGAGTCGGTGACGGTGTTGCCGGTGACCGTGACCTTGTCGACCGTCCCGGTGTTCTGGCCGTCGCCGCCGTTGCCGATGTGCAGGGCGGGTTGGCCCTGGCTGTAGGCGTTGCCGCCGGAGCGGACCACGGTGTTGCCGGTGACGGTCGCGGAGAGCAGGTCGCTGCCGTTGACGCCGAAGCGGCCGGCGCCGAGGCCGATGTAGCGGGCCGTGTCGCTGATGTAGTTGTTCTTGACCTGGTGGCCGCTGCCGCCGTAGATCCCGATGCCTTTGCCGCCCCAGGGGGCGATCGAGGTGTTGTTGCTGACGGTGATGTCGGTCATCGGGTTGTAGTGCGTCTGGGATCCGTCGCTGTTGGTGTTGTAGGCGACGGAGTTGATGGCGATCGCGTCGTCGCCGGTGCCGCGGACGAAGTTGTTCGTGACCGTCAGGTTGTTGCCGGTGTCCGCGTTCAGCGAGACGTTGTTGACGTTGATCCCGTCGGCCCAGATCGATGTCAGCCTGCTGTTTCGCACCGTGCCGCCGGTGCCGGAGGCCCAGAAGCCGGACATGGTGTGCTGGGTCCAGATGCCGTCGGCCAGCCAGTTCGTGCCGGTGGTGTCCATCGCGCCGCCGTCCCCGCCGATGGTGCTCCGGCTGACGGCGTTGGCGTCGATGTGGAAGTCACGCACCGTGCAGGACGTCAGGTCGAACAGGGCTGCCAGCGGTGTGCTGTTGGGGACCGGGACGTCACGGTAGACCGTGCTGTACCAGAGACCGGCGCCCGCGATGGTGATCCCCTGCGCGGTCAGTCCCGCGGTGCCCTTCACGTAGAAGGTGCCCCGCGGGATCCACAGGGTCTTGTTCTGCTGCTGGGCCTGGTCGATGCACGTCTGGATGGCGGCCCGGCTGTCCACGGCCGCGCTGTCGGCCGCGCCGTTGGTCGGGGTGTCGTCCGACACCGCGCCGCAGCTCGTGATCGAGATCGAGTTGGCGGGCTGCGGCTGCGGCGCCGGCGGGTTCTCCACGTCGACGGAGTCCACGTCGTAGGAGGTCGCGTTGTTGCCGGAGTCCTGCTGGAGCGCGAACGTGGCGCCCGCCGGGATCGGGGTGCCGGTGACGAAGGTGTGCGACTCGTCCCAGAAGACCCTCGGGTCGCCGTCGGCGGGGTTCTGGTTGTCGCTGGTGTTGTAGTTGTCGTTGCCCTCGTACACCCAGCTCTGCCGGGAGTTGAGGTTCAGGGCCTGCCGGAACACGCCGTTGACGTACAGGTTCAGGGTCGCGGTGGTGCCGCCGCCGGATGCCGAATCGGGAATGCTCGCCCGGACGTTGAGGAAGGAGATGGGCTGCCCGGTGGTGTTCGTCCACCGTACCGACTGGCCCGTGCCGCCCAGATGGACATAGGAATGGCCCGAGGCCTCCAGGGCGGCGCTGGAGTACTGCGTCGTCGGCGCCGAGGTCAGCGAGCGAACGGCCGCGCCGCCACCGGGAGTTCCTCCCTCGGCCTCGTAGACCGAGAACGGTGTCGTCGCGCCCACCGCCGCGCTCGCCGCCGTTCTGGCAGGCGGCGCCTTCTGCAGGGCGGCGGCCGGTAAGGCGGACACGCACAGCGCGCCGACCGCCGCGACGACGGTCACCGCCAGTTGCCGGGGTCTGAGGATCGTCAGCATGGGGGGCTCCTTCACGGAGTGGGGGGAGACCGGCGCCCCGACCGTACAGAGACCTCAACCACCCCGCTAGATTCCGACGAAGTAAAGAATGAATTACGCAAGCAGCTGCAAGTTTCTTGCGGAGAGTACGTAAATAATCGATGGAACGTGACGCGGTGTCCCGACGTCCTGCCCGAGCGTCGCGATTCCGGATCGTGGTCGGTCGCGGCCCGCCCGGCAGTAGGCTGAGGCGGCTGCGCCACCCCGCCAACACCCGTTGTTTCAAGGGGAGATGGCTCGCAGCAGTCGAGTCGTCTCCCTGCGTGAGGATGAAGCAACAGGTGCTGATAGCGGGCCGGTACCGGCTGAACAACACCATCGGACGCGGTGCGATGGGCGAGGTCTGGCAGGCGTACGACGAGTCGGTCGGCAGGCCGGTCGCCGTCAAGCTCCTGCACGCGCAGAACTCCGAGCCCACCGCCGCCGCCCGCTTCCGCCTGGAGGCCCAGACCGCGGGCCTGCTCAGCCACCCCCATGTGGTCGGCGTCCTCGACTTCGGGGAGCAGGAGGGACGGCTGTTCCTGGTGATGGAACTGGTCGACGGCGACAGCCTCGCCCGCGTCCTCGCGCAGAGCGGCCCCCTCCCGGCCGAGGACGTGGCCCGGATCGCCGCCCAGTCGGCCGCCGGGCTCGGCGCCGCGCACGAACAGGGCATCGTGCACCGGGACATCAAGCCCGGAAACCTGCTCCTCGACGCCGACGGGTCCCTGAAGATCGGCGACTTCGGCATCGCGCACTTCATGAACGACCCGAGTGGCGCGCTCACCGCGACCGGCCAGATCGTCGGAACCAGCCTGTACATCGCCCCCGAACGCGCCCTCGGCCAGCCCGCCGGACCACCGTCCGACGTCTACTCCCTCGGCTGCGTGCTCTACCAACTCCTCACCGGACAGCCGCCGTTCCGGGCCGGCAGCCCCATCGCCGTCCTCCACCACCACCTGGACACGGCCCCGGTGCCGCCCCGCGAACTCGGCGTCGCCCTCCCGCCGGCCTTCGAGAACTATTTACTCGGACTCCTGGCGAAGAGACCCGAGGACCGTCCTACGGCGCACCAGGTGGCCGACTGGTTCGGCGCGGGCAACTGGCGCGGACGCCCCGAACCGCTCCCGGCAATCGCGCCGCACCCCCGGCCGGAACCGCGCCCGGCCGCCTGGGACGCGCCGTCGGCACCCTCGCCGACCCCTGCTCCCGGCGCCGCGACCGTCTACGCCTTCCCGACCGCCACCGGCAGCACCACTGCGTCCCACCGCACAAGACGCCGCCAGCCGACGGGAGTTCGCGGCGTCCCACGGAAGCGGTCGCGGGCGGTGGGCACGGTCGCCGCCGTGGTGGTCTTCCTCGCCGCGCTGCTCATCGGCATGGCGTGGTTCTCCCCCGCCCACAGCTCGGCGGACACTCCGTCGACCGGTCCGTCCGGCACGGCGAGCAACTCCCGGTCGGCGCCGCAGCCTTGACCACTTCGCCGGTCGGCACGCGCGGTCGACCGGCGAAGTGACGCGGCAACAGGCGGAGCGGCGTCACGCGCGGCCTCTGCCGACCGGACCCCCGCTCCGGCTACGCCGCCCTCCGCTCCTCCTCCCGGCCGCGCTGTCCGAGCACATAGCCGGCCTGGAGGCGCGTCCTGGCGCCCAGCGCGTCCATCAGTTCGGCGATGCGTCGCTGGCAGGTGCGCAGGGAGATGTCCAGCCGTCGGGCGATCACCTTGTCCTCAAGGCCGTTGAGCAGCATGCGCAGGATGGCCTCGTCGATGAGCGCGGAGGTGGAGCGGGCGCTGTCGTGGTCGTAGCTGCCGTCGAAGGGCCGTGCCTCGTCCCACGCGCCGGTCAGGGTGTGCCGTAGCGCCGCGACCACGGACTGCTCACGTACGACGCTGAGTCCCGGGCCGTCCGCGACGGGGACCACGGCGACCTCCGCGTCGACGATCAGCAGCCATGCCGGGACGGACACGGCGGTGCGCACCTGGCCTCCGTCGCCGAGCAGGGTCTCCACCCGCTCGCGCACCCGTACGTCGAATCTGGCCGCCTCCGGGAGCAGCACCCTGAGGAGTTCGGAACGCGTGCCCGCGCAGCGCAGCCATCCGCCGCGGTCCAGGTCCGCCGGTTCTTCCCAGGGGTCCTGGGTGGAGAGGGAGAAGAGGATCTCCCGCTTCGCCTCGACGGTGATGGTGGTGAGGATTCCCCGGGCGGCCCGCGGGTCCTCCACCCGTTGCACGTGCGGGTGTTGTGGCTCACCGGAGAAGTTCTCCCGGTACAGCGGGAGCAGGCTGTGCATCTGCTGCCGGAGCCGCTCCAGTTCGTGCTGCCGCTGGCGCAGCGCCTCGTCCTGCACGGCCAGGAGCTGGAGGGAGGCGGACAGCGGGTTGACGGCGACGTAGGCGTAGGTGCAGCCGTGCACCAGGTGCAGGAGTCGCAGTCGTACCAGATCGTCGATGGCGGCCGCCGCCTCCGCCTCGGAGATCCCGAGATCCCGTACGCACCGTTTGATGTCGATGTACTCGCTTCGTAAGGCGAATGTGTAGACGTCGTTGGTCGCTGTGCCCGCCTGCGGGACATCCGGCAGATCCGTTATGTCGTCGAAGCTCACGGTTCGTCTCCCCCTCGTAATCGTGACAGACGCAAGTCCGTGGGTGCCTGGTCACGGTCTCACCCATGGATTCTTCAACAGGAACAGATCTTGCGCCGGACCCTCGCGCGCTTTGTTCACCGTCCCGCAACACCCGGGCAGCGCATGCCGGTCGACCGCGTCCATCACACACCGGACGGCAGCGGCAGAGACAAGGAGATCCATGAGTAACCGTCAGCCCGAGGCCCGCTCACGAGGCCTCTGGTCCGACCTGGTTCCCGTCACCACCGCCGCACCGCGGGAGCCGGCGGCCTCGCGCGGCAACATCCTGGGGCGGATCCGCTTCACGGACGCGCCTGCCGAAGCCGCCCTGGACGACGCCACTCCGCTCCTGACCACACACATGACCAACGAGCACGTCCCGCCCGTCGAGGAGATCTGGCGGACCGCCCTCCCGGTCCGCACCGGCACCGCGGGCGACGCCGTCTTCGCCGAGGACGGCGAGCACCTCTTCTACGCGGTACGCCTCGGCCCGCAGCCCGTGTACCGCGAGCCGGTGCGCGAACTGTACGAGAACGCCCTGCGGTTCGCCTGGGACCACGGCTACACCGACCTGGTCCGCATGTGGAACCTCATCGGCGGCATCACCAGCCCGAACGCGGACGGCCTGGAGATCTACCGCGACTTCTGCATAGGCCGGGCGGAGGCGTTCTCCGCCCTCGCCGACCGCTTCCCCCAGCTCTCCGCCGCCACCGGCATCGGCACCCTCAGCCCCGGCGTCGACGTCGCCTTCCTCGCGGCGAAGCCGGGCCGTGCCGTGCACCTGGAGAACCCCCGGCAGACGCCCGCCTACAAGTACCCCTCGCAGTACGGACCGAAGTCGCCGAGCTTCGCGCGGGCCACGTTCCTGAAGGACACCGCCGCGCCGGAGTCCGTGACGGGCACCCTCTTCGTCTCCGGCACGGCCAGCATCCTGGGCGACGACACGGTCCACATCGACGACGTCGCCCTGCAGACCGAGGAGACGCTGCGCAACATCGGGGCGCTCGCCGACGGCGACAACCTCCGCGACCACGGCCTGGACGGTGCCGGGTACGACGTGAAGGACCTCGCCCAGGTCAAGGTCTATGTCCGCGACGCCGAGGACCTGCCCGTCGTACGGAACATCTGCGAGTCGACACTCCCCGCCGACACGGACATCTCGTATTTCAACGTCGCCGTCTGCCGGCCCGACCTGCTGGTCGAGATCGAGGGAGTATGCAGGTGACGGACATCCTCACGGACATACCCGCCGTACCGGCCGAGGCAATACCGGCGGACGGCAACCTGTCCGTCCGGCTGGAGGAGCTCGCGCGGCGCAACGGCTGGCTCGGCCGGACCGCGTACCTCCAGGGCACGCACCGCTACTCCTACGGCGAGGTCTACGAGCAGGTCCGGCGCACCGCGGGCGCGCTGCGCCGGCTCGGTGTCGGGCGCGGGGACCGGGTGCTGCTGGCCCTGCCGGACAGCGTCCCGTTCGTGGTGACGTTCCTGGCCGTCCTGCGGGTCGGCGCCGTCGCCGTCCCGGTGAACACGTTCTTCCACGCCGACGAGCTGCGTTCCAGCGAGGAGATCGCCGAGGCCTCGCTGGTCGTCGCCGACCCGTCGCTCCGCGGCGAGTTCCACGGCCGCAGCGTCACCCCGAGAGAACTGACGGAGGCCTACGACCCCGCCCACCCCGGCGCTGCGGAGCGGGTCGCGTCCGATGCCCCCGCCTTCGCCGTCTTCACGTCCGGCACCACGGGCGCACCCCGCCTGTGCTTCCACGCGCACGGCGACGCCCAGCACTTCGACCGGGCGATCGGCGGTGTCCTGGCGCTCCGTCAGGGCGAGGTCTGCTACTCCGTGTCGCGGATGTACTTCGCCTACGGCCTGGGCAACTCGGTCCTTCTCCCGCTCCAGCGGGGCGCGGTGGTCGTGCTGTCCCCGCAGCGCGCCGACGAGACGAACGTCCCCCGACTCCTCGACCGCCACGGGGTGAGCGTCTTCTACGCCCAGCCCAGCTTCTACGCCCGGCTGCTCGCCCGCCCCCAGGCCACCGACCTGCTGGGCCGGCTCCGGCTGGCGCTCGTGGCCGGGGAGTCGCTGCCCCGCCCGCTGGAGGACAGACTGCGCCGGGTCCTCGGACCCCGGCTGCTGAACATCTGCGGCACCAGCGAGATCGGGCACGCCGTCCTGGCCAACGGCCCGGACGAGATCCACCCGTACAGCCTGGGCCGCGTCCTTCCGCCGTACCGGGTGCGGGTCGTCGACGACGCCGACGAGGTCGTACCGGAGGGCGAGGTCGGGCGGCTGCAGATCTCCGGACCGGGAATCGGCCCCGGCGTACGACGGGGCGGTCTGCCGCCGCACCGGCTCGGCCCGGACGAGTGGTTCGCCACCGGGGACTCCGCACGCGTCGACGCCAAGGGCCTGGTGTGGCTGCTCGGCCGGGTGGACGACATCGAGATCGTCGCCGGGGCCAACGTCCACCCCATCGAGGTGGAGGACCTCATCACGGGCATCGCCGGGGTCCGCGAGGCCGCCGTCTGCTCGGTGCGCCGCGCCGACGGCACGACGAGTCTGCGGGCCTACGTCGTCGCCGAGCCCGGGGTGGACCGGCACGCCGCGCTGGCGGCCGCCATCCGGTCGACCACCGCGGCGAAGCTCACCTGGTACAAGGTGCCCGAGGATGTCGAGTTCATCGACGCGCTGCCCCGCAACAGCACAGGAAAGATTCTCCGCCGCGTCCTGCGCGGAGCGAACAGGGAGTTGCCCGATGGCACAGCATGAGACGTCCCCCTCCCCGGCGAAAACGCCGGTCTCGGCGCTGGCCGCCGCGCTGCTCACGATGGTCCTGTGGGCCTCGGCGTTCGTGGCGATCCGGCACATCGGCGAGAGCGTGCGGCCCGGCCCCCTCGCGCTCGGCCGGCTGCTCATCGGTGCCGTCGCGCTGCTCGCCGTCGTGGCGTTCCGCCGCGAGGGACTGCCGCCGCGGGCCGCGTGGCCCGGCATCGCCGGCATGGGCGTGTTCTGGTTCGGGCTCTACATGGTGGCGCTGAACTGGGGCGAGCAGCACACGGACGCGGGCACGGCGGCGCTGCTCATCGGCGCCGGTCCGCTCCTGGTGGCGCTGCTCGCCGGGTTCCTGCTGCACGAGGGCTTCCCGCGACCCCTGTTGATCGGCCTCGCGGTGGCCTTCGTGGGCGCTGCGCTGGCCGGGGCCTCCAGCGGGGGCGGCGACTCGGCCGTCCTCGGTGTGCTGCTCTGCCTGGCAGCGGCTGCGGGTCACGCGGTCGGCGTCATCTTCCAGAAGCCCGCGCTGTCCCACGCGTCACCGTTGCAGATCACCGCCTACGCCAGCACGATCGGCGCCATCGCCTGCCTGCCCTTCGCGGGCCAGCTCTTCACCGACCTGAGCCACGCGTCGGCCGGGAACTGGGCCGGGGTCGTGTACCTGGGACTGCTGCCGACGGCACTGGCCTTCTGGACCTGGTCGTACGCGCTGGCGCACATGCCGGCGGGGAGGCTGGGCGCGGTGACATACATCGTGCCCGCCATCACCGTGCTGCTGGCCTGGCCCACCCTCGGGGAGTTCCCCTCGGGCCTGGCGCTCGCCGGCGGCGCGCTGTGCCTGGTCGGCGTCGGGCTGTCGCGCCGTCAGCCGAAGAGCGCGCCCGAGTCGGCCTCGCCGCCGGCCCCTGAGGAGCCACCGTTCGCCGAGCCCGCGGCCGTCGGCGAGCCGGTCGACGTCTCAGGACCGGCGCGGGCGGCGCAGGACTGACCCGCGCCCGAGACTCCGCCCGCGCCGGTCCCCCTCCACGGCGCGGGCGGATCAATGGGCTCTGCGGGTACGTCAGTTGGTGTGTCGGCGGGTATGTCAGCGGGTGTGTCAGCGCAACGGGACCGTGGGCCACAACGGCTCCGTCGCGCGCTGTTCGGCCTCGCGCAGGACGCGCAGGACGTTGCGGCCCGTCAGTGCCTCCAGGTCGGCCCGGGACCAGCCCCGGTCGGCGAGTTCGCGCAGCAGCACCGGGTAGCCGGAGACGTCGGCGAGGTCGACGGGCTGGTGGTCGACGCCGTCGTAGTCGCCGCCGAGGCCGATGTGGTCCCGGCCCGCCACCTCGCGGGCGTGCTCGACGTGATCGGCGACCTGCGCCACGGTCACCTCGGGGTGGGGGTGTTGCTCGGTCCAGCGCCGCAGCCGGTCGTCGGCGGACGCGGCGGAGGCCGTCGCGAATTCCTCGGCGACCCGGGCCGGGTCCTCGCCCGGGCGTGGTGCGCGCGGCCAGGTCCAGGACTGGGCGGACAGCCCGAGCCGTTCGCGTTCCGCCTGCAACTCCTGTCCCCATTCGGCGACTTCGGCGGAGATGAAGTACGGGACGAAGGTGAGCTGGACGACCCCGCCGTTGTCCCGCAGCAGTTCCAGGACCGGGTCGGCGACATTGCGCGGATGATCGTTGAGGGCGCGTGCCGAGGAGTGGCTGAACAGCACCGGTGAGGTCGAGGCGGCGAGGGCCGCGCGCTGGGTGGAGTCGGCGACGTGCGAGAGGTCCACGAGGACGCCGGTGCGGTTGAGTTCGGCGACGATCGCGCGGCCGGTGTCGTTCAGGCCGCCGACGGCCGGTTCGTCGGTGGCGGAGTCCGCCCACGTGGTGTTGTCGTTGTGGGTGAGGGTCACATAACGGACGCCGAGACGCGCGTACGACCGCAGGACGCCAGGGGACTCGGCCAGGCTGTGGCCGCCCTCGATGCCGAGCAGCGAGGCGATGCGTCTGTCGGCGTGCGCGCGCTCGACGTCGTCGGCGGTGTAGGCGATCCGCAGGCTGTCCGGGTAGCGGGCGACGAGCCGGTACACGGCGTCGATCTGCTCGAACGTGGCGACCACGGCCTCGGGTTCGGGCAGGTTCGAGGGCACGAACACCGACCAGAACTGTGCGCCGACCCCGCCGGCGCGCAGCCGGGGCAGGTCGGTGTGGAGGTCGGGGCGGCCGTCGGCCAGGCCCTCGACGCTGTAGCCGGAGCGGGCGCGCAGCGCCGAGGGCAGGTCGTTGTGGCCGTCGAAGACAGGGGTGCTTCTCAGCACCTCTTCGACCACATCGGTCACGGTGTCGGTCATGCGGTCGCGACTCCTTCGTCCAGCGTCTGGGTGGTCCGGTCCCGGCGGCGGCTCTGCCGTACCGGGTCGGCGACGGGCAGGGAGGCGACCAGCCGTCGTGTGTAGTCGTCCTGTGGACTGCCCAACACCTGGGCGGTGGAACCGGATGCGGCGATCCGGCCGCGGTGCAGGACGACGACACGGTCGGCGACCTGCTCGACGACCGCGAGGTCATGGCTGATGAACAGCGCGGCGAAGCCCAACTCCCGCTGCAGATCCGCGAAGAGGTCGAGGACCTTCGCCTGGACGGACACGTCGAGGGCCGAGGTCGGTTCGTCCGCGACGATCAGCGGGGGCCGCAGGGCGAGCGCCCGGGCCAGGGCGGCCCGCTGCCGCTGGCCGCCGCTGAGTTCGTGCGGATAGCGGTCGCCGAAGCCGCGCGGCAGGTGGACCGACTCCAGCAGTGCGTCGGCCTCGGCGCGGATCGCGGCGGCCCCCAGCTCACGCCGGTGGACGGTCAGGGGTTCCGCGATGCTGTCGGCGACGGTCAGCAGTGGGTTGAAGCTGGCGGCGGGGTCCTGGAACACGTAGCCGATGTGGCCGGCCCGGCCGTGTGTCCGCCGTCGGGTCGTCAACGGCTCGCCGAACACGTCGAGTCGGCCGCCGGTCACGTCCGTGAGTCCCGCGACGGCCCGGCCGATGGTGGTCTTTCCGCTGCCGCTCTCCCCCACCAGGCCGAGCACCTCGCCGGGCCGTATCTCGAAGCTCACGTCGTCGACCGCCCGGAACCCCTTCCTGCCCAGTCTCCCCGGGTAGTCCACGGTCAGACCGGCGGCCCGTACGACGGGCCGCGCGTCGTCCGCCGCGGGCGCCGGTGTGCGGTACTGCTCACCGAACACCGGTACGGCGACGAGGAGTTCGCGGGTGTACGGGTGTTCCGGTGCCGCGAACAGGTCGCGGACCGGGGCCTGTTCGACGAGTTCGCCCTCGCTCATCACCGCGACCCGGTCCGCGAGGTCGGCGACGACGCCCATGTTGTGGGTGATGAGGAGCACGGCGGTGCCGAAGTCGGTGCGGCAGCGGTGCAGGAGTTCCAGGATCTCCGCCTGGACGGTGACGTCCAGCGCGGTGGTCGGTTCGTCGGCGACGATGAGGCGCGTGCCCAGGGCGAGGGCCATGGCGATGACGGCGCGCTGCTTCTGGCCGCCGGACAACTGGTGGGGGTAGTGGTTCACGCGGGTGGCCGGGTCGGGGATGCCGACCTTGTCGAGCCATTCGACGGCCAGGGCCCGGCGCTGTGCCTTGGTGCCGCCGTGTCCGTGGGCGCGCAGGCCTTCGGTGAGCTGCCAGCCGATGGTGTAGACCGGGTTCAGCGCGGTGGACGGTTCCTGGAAGACCATCGCGGCGTGGGTGCCGCGCAGGGCCCGCAGCCGGGCGGGGGACGCGGTGAGGACGTCCTCGGCGGGGTCTGCGGTGCCGTCGCCGAGCAGGACCCGGCCGCGGGCGGTCGCGGTGGCGGGCAGCAGCCCGAGGACCGACCTCGCGGTGACGGTCTTGCCGCTGCCGCTCTCGCCGACCAGGGCCAGCACCTCCCCCGGGGCGACGGACAGGCTCACGCCTTTCACGGCGGGAGCGGGGCCGGCGTCGGTGGCGAAGGTGACGTGCAGGTTCTCGATGCGCAGGAGGTCAGTCATCGTCCGCGCCTCCGTCCGGTCCGGTGGCGGTCGCCTTCGTGGCCGTACCGCCACGTCTGCGCAGTCGCGGGTCGGCCAGGTCGGTGAGGCACTCGCCGAGCAGGGTGGTGCCGAGGACGGTGAGCACGATGGCCAGGCCGGGTGGGATCGCGGTCCACCACAGGCCCGAAGTGACGTCCTCCACCGAGCGGTTGAGGTCGTAGCCCCATTCGGCGGCCGCGTTGGGTTCGATGCCGAAACCGAGGAAGCCGAGTCCGGCGAGGGTGAGGATGGCCTCGGAGGCGTTGATGGTGAAGATGAGCGGGAGGGTACGCACCGAGTTGCGCAGCACGTGCCGGAACATGATCCGCCAGGTGCCGGTGCCGATCACCCGGGCCGCGTCGACGAAGGGCTCGGCCTTCACCCGGATCACCTCGGCGCGTACGACACGGAAGTACTGCGGCACGAACGCGACGGCGACCGAGCAGGCCGCCGCGCCGAGGCCGCCGGCGAGGCTGGACTGGCCGCCGCTGATCACGATCGACATGACGATGGCGAGCAGCAGCGGCGGGAACGCGTAGAGCGCGTCGGCCAGTCCGACCAGCAACCGGTCGAGCCTGCCGCCGAGATAGCCGGAGGCCAGCCCGAGCACGGTGCCGGGGACGACCGAGAGCAGCAGTGCGGCGAGGATGATCTCCAGCGCGGTCCTGGCACCCCACACCGTGCGGGACAGCACGTCGTACCCGGCGATGGTGGTGCCCAGCGGATGCGCCCCACCCGGGTGCTGCTGCGACCCGAGCAGCCGCCCCCCGTCCTGAAGTTGGGCATAGCCGTACGGGGCGAGCAGCGGGCCGAGGAGGGCGGTGAGGAGGAACAGGACGGTGAGCGCGGCGCCGGTGAGCAGCATGGCGCGCTGCACCGGGCCGCCGGTGCGCAGGCGGGCGCGCAGCCGGTCCGGCAGCACCGTGGGCCGTCGTGCGAGGAGTTGGGCCACGGCTCAGTACCTCACTCGGGGGTCGATGAGGGCCGCGACGACGTCGACGAGGAAGTTCGTCACCGCCACGACGACGGCGAACAGCGCCACGATGCCCTGCACCGCCGGGAAGTCACGGACCGTCAGGTAGTGGGCGAGCTCGTAGCCGAGGCCCTTCCACTCGAAGGTGGTCTCGGTCAGCACCGCTCCCCCGAGCAGCCCGGCGACCTGGAGTCCGAGAACGGTGACGACAGGGATCAGGGCGGGCCGAGTGGCGTGCCGGGTGACCAGGCGGAACGGCGCGACACCCCGGGAGCGGGCGGCCTCGACGTAGTCGGCGCCGAGGGTGCCGATCAGGTTGGTGCGCACCAGCCGCAGCAGGATGCCCGCGACGAGCAGGCCCAGCGCGACGCCCGGCAGCACGGCGTGCTGCAACACATCCGCCACGGCTGCCCCGTTGCCGCTGCGGAGGGCGTCGAGGAGGTTGAAGCCGGTGGTGCTGGTCTGGTTCTGGAGGAAGAGCTGCACGTCGGTACTGGCCCGGCCGGAGGCGGGCAGCCAGCCGAGTTGGATCGCGAAGACCAGCTTCAGCAGCAGTCCTACGAAGAACACGGGGGTGGCGTAGGTGAGGACGGCGAACAGCCGCAGCGCCGCGTCGGGCGCGCGGTCCCGGTACGAGGCCGCCACCATGCCCAGCGGGACGCCGACGGCGAGGGCCACCAGAAGCGCGTAGCCCGCGAGTTCGACGGTCGCGGCGCCGTAGGTGCCCAGGACGTGGGTGACCGGCTCGTTGTCGGTGACGGTGCGGCCGAAGTCGCCGGTCGCCAAGGACCTGAGGTAGTCCAGGTACTGGGTGAGCAACGGCCGGTCGTAGCCCGCCTGATGGAGCTTGGCGTGCAGCTGGTCCGGGGTGAGCCGGTCGCCGAAGGCGGCGCTGATCGGGTCGCCGGTGGCCCGCATCAGGAAGAAGACCAGGCTGACGAGGACGAACACGGTGGGGACGATGAGGAGGAAGCGGACCAGCAGATAGCGGGCGAGTCCGTACCCGGCGGCGCCGTCGGCCGGGGTGGCGACGGCGCCGGGGGTGTCCTGTGTCAGGGCGCTCACTTCTTCGCGAGTCCCGCCCAGCGGAACGTGTACGCGCTGGTCAACTCGGCGGGTACACCGCTGACTTCGCCGCGGGTGACGATCGCCGTGGACCCCTGGAGCAGCGGCAGGAGCGGCACCTGCGCGGCGGCCTTGTCCTGGACCTCCTTGAGGAGTTCGGCCCGCTTGCCGGCGTCGGTCTCGGTCTCCTCCTTCTTGATCAGCGCGCGTACGGCCGGGTCGTCGTAGTCGTTGGCGACCCAGCTGTTGGCCGAGTAGAAGGGCGAGAGGTAGTTGTCGGCGTCCAAGTAGTCGGCGTACCAGCCGAGTTGGTAGAGCGGGTAGAGATGCTTGACGCGGTCCTTGCCGTACTGGGTCCACTCGGTGGACTGCAGGTTCACCTTGAACAGCCCGGTGGCTTCGAGCTGGGTCTTGACGAGGGCGTACTCGTCGGCCGAGGACGAGCCGTAGTGGTCGCTGTTGTACTGCAGGTTGAGGGTGACCGGGGTGCTCACCTTCGCCGCCTTCAGCCGCGCGGTTGCGGCTGCCTTGTCGGGGCCGCCCTTCTTGTCGCCGTAGAGCGCCTTGAAGGAGTCATCGGCGCCGGTGAGGCCGTCGGGGACCGAGCTGTAGAGCGGCTGGTAGCTGTTCTTGTAGACCTGCTGGGCGAGTTGGGCCCGGTCGACGGAGTCGGCGACGGCCTGCCGTACGGCCAGTGCCTTGGCCCTGTCGGCGTTCTTGGTCTTCGTGCCGTACGGCTGCGTGTTGAAGTCGAAGACGATGTAGCGGATGCCGTTGCCGGAGCCGGTGTGGACCTTGATGTCCTTCTTCTTGGCCAGGTCGGAGAGGTCGGCGGTGGTGAGGGTGCGGTAGACGGCGTCGACGGTGCCCTGTTGGACGTCGAGCTTCAGGTTGCTGGCGTCGGTGTAGTACTTGAGCTGGACGTTCTTGGTCTTCGGCGTGCCCAACTGGCCGCCGTAGGCGCTGTTTTCACTGAAGGAGACCAGCGAGTTCTTGTCGTAGCTCGTGACACCGTACGGGCCGTTCCACGGCTTGGCGGCGACGATGGACTTGTCGTCGAGGATCTTGTCCGCCGGGAAGGTCTGCTCGTCGACGATGTAGCCGGCCGCGGTGGACAACACCTGGGGAAACAGCGTGTCGTTGGCGGACTTGAGGGTGAAGACGACCGTGGTCGGGGTGGGGGCGGCGACGGAGGCGAGGTTGTACAGGAGCGACGACGGGCCGTTCTCGTCGGCGATCTTCAGGGTGCGGTCGAAGCTGAACTTGACGTCGGAAGAGGTGAGTTCGTGTCCGTTGGCGAACTTCAGCCCCTTCCGGAGCGTCACCGTGTAGTCCTTCGGCCCTGTCAGCTTGATGCCGCCGGCGAGGTCCGGGGAGACCTCCGTCGCGCCGTTCTTCACGCTGAGGAGGGTCGCGTAGACCTCGCTCTCGATGGTGCCGGACCCCGCGTCCCAGGCACCCGCCGGATCGAGGCTGGTCACCTGGTCCGTGGTGCCGACGGTGATCGTCGAACCGCCGGACGCGGTGGTGGTCTTGCTGCTGGTGCAGCCGGTGACGGCGACCAGGAAGGCGGTGCCGAGGGATACGGCGCCGAGGGAACGAAGGGGTCTGCCGGTGCTGGAGTGTGCCATGGCTGGTCTCTGTCTCCGCATGGATGAGTGCGCGAAAGGGGTGCGGCAGGCAGGACATGCCGGACGCGCGCTGTCGCGTGAAGGTGAGGGTGGTGGGCTGCGTGAAGAACGGGTCAGCTGTGACAGAGACAGCTGGAGACCAGCAGCAGATCCACGTGACGCCGGGAGCACAGCACGAGGGCAGTGGCCACGCCGTCCTCCTAGGGGTGTCGTCGGCAACTGGGGCCGGTGGAAACGCACTTGCAGAACAGAAACATCCGCCGAGCCGTCACCTGGAGCACCCCGCCGCGTCGAGGGTTGCCGACCGGCCAGCCAGGGCTTGATCACCGGTACTCGTAGCTCGCGCTCACCGTAGATCGACTGTTCTGCCGACGTCAAGGGCGCACAGGGAGCAACAAAGGTGAGGAGTACGGGAGTTGGGGCGAATCCTGTACGCAGCCCCCTTGCGTGGGGTCAGCGCAGCCGGGGCAGGAGTTGGTCGCCCACGCGGGCGATCTCCTGTTTGTAGGGCGTGTCCGAGAGGACGAAGTGGGTGATGCCGAGCTTGCGGTAGTTGTCCAGGGCGGTGGCGACGTCGGCGGCGGAGCCGACCAGCCAGGTCGTCGCCGCTCCCCCGCCGCCGAACCTGCCCGGCGCGGTGTAGAGGCAGGTGTCGAGTACCTCGCCCCGGGCGGCGAGGTCGTAGAGGCGCTGTTGTCCGACGGCGGTCTTGCGGTTCCCGGTCCAGGTCAGTTCGTCGCCCGGGCCGGACGCCATCCGGGCGACGCGTTCCTCGGCCGCCCGCCATGCCTCCTCCGTGGTGTCGCGGACCACGGTGGTGATGCGCAGGCCGAACTGGAGGGGCTTGAGTCGGCGGTCGACCTGGTTGCTCAACTCCCGCAGGCGGTCGATGCGTTCGGCGAGTCCGGCGAGGGGTTCGCCCCAGAAGAGCTGGACGTCCGCCTCCGCCGCGGACACCCGCTCGGCGGCTTCGGAGGCGCCGCCGAAGTAGAGCGTCGGGTGCGCTCTCGTGTCCGTCCGGTAGGGATGCGGGGCCACGGTCGACCCGCTCACCTGGAAGTGCTCGCCGTCGAACGTCACGTCCTCCTCGGTCCACAGCCGCCGTACGAGACGCATGAACTCCTGTGTGCGCTCGTACCGTTGGGCGGGATCACTGCGTCCGTCGCCGTAGGCGGCGAGGTTGTCGAGGCCGCTGACGATGTTCACCAGGACCCGGCCGCGGCTGAGCTGGTCCAGGGTCGCCGCGGCGGCGGCGAAGTGGGCGGGCTGCCAGTAGCCGGGGCGGACGGCGATGAGGGGCTTGAAGGTGGTGGTCCTGGCGGCCAGGGCGGTGGCGACGGTGAAGGTGTCGGGGCGGCCCCATCCGGTGCCCAGGAGCGCGCCGCCCCAGCCGTGGCGTTCGGCCGTGCGGGCGAGGTCGGTGGAGTACTCGACGGAGCCCCAGCCGTCCGTCGTGTCGTCGCCGCGGTGACCCGGCTCGACGGTGTTGGGGATGTACCAGAGGAATTCCGGGCTCATCGTGCTTCCGATCGCGGCATTGACCGACGGCGGAGCGTCGACTGACCGTCCGGGCCGGTGCGTACGGGAGTACGTCACGAAAAAGGGGGACGCACTGTGGATCGCGGAGTGGATCAGGGGATCAACACAGCGCGCTGCCCACGCGAACGAGGTCGATACAACGCTCGCTGGTGAGCAGCAGGACCTCGGGCATGTGATCGAGTTTCCGAGGCCTCGGTCCGGAAGTCAATGGCCTCGCGACGGCCGCGCCACGGCCGCCGCGGTCGGCTCCGCCCGATCGGCGGCTCGAACGGCCTTCAGTCCTTCGGCGTCCGCTGCGAGCCGGCCGTCTGCGGCTTCGCCCCGGGTGCGTGGAAACAGGCGCTGACCGACTTGCCGTGCGGACAGGGCCGGGTCTCCCAGGTGTCGGCCACGGCGTCCACGAGGAGCATGCCGCGTCCGCCGAGGCGCTCCATGTCGGCGTCGCGGGGAGTCGGCATCTCACTCGACCTGTCGTGCACCGAGACGTGCAGACAGTTGTCGTCGCACGTCATCACCAACTGGGCGCTGCTGTGGGCGTGTCGGTGGGCGTTGGTCACCAGCTCGGAGACGGTGAGCACCACGGCGTCCGCCGTTTCCGGCGCGGTGGTGGTCCAGCCCAGCGCGTCCAGGTGCCGACGTGCCCAGTCACGGGCCGACTTCACTTCACTGTTCAAGGGAAGCGTGCGGGCCCAGCCCACTGCCCGGAGTGACGAACTGTCCATGGCGATCGATCCTCCTTCGGTAGTGTGCGCCGCTCGCCCCACTTCCCCGTGGGGCGGATGTGCTCAGCGGCGTCCGCGTAGTTTGCCCAACAGGCGCTGTGCCTGCGCCCTGCGGCGCGGGTCGGCGGCCGCTCGGCGTATCTGCTCGGCCGTGCGCTGCCCCTGCGGACTTCTCGCGAACCGCTTGATGCGCTCCAGTACGCCCGACATGACGCCCCTCTCCTCGTGGCACCGTGTTCATCGCGCTGCGTTCCGTCACTGTCCCGACTACCCCGGCCCCGTCGACTCAGCCCTGTCACCTGGTGGAGAGCGCGCGACCACCCCGCGACGACGGGGTGGCAGAGGGCCGTTCGCAGGGGGTCCGGGTGGGTCAGGAGATGGCGCGGAGCGGGCCGTGCGAGCGCCGGCGGAGTTCGTCGAGGGCTTGGGCCGTGCTGTCGTCGGCGGGCAGGAGGACGACCAACTGCTGTGCGTCCGCTGTGAGTTCGAGCGTCTCGCGGAGGAGGTGGAGTTCGCACCCGGACGGGTGGGCGAGGCGGAGCGTCCCGCGCCGGGGCACCACGTGCCGGTTCAGGCGGCGCGTGAAATCGGGTCCGGCGGTGCGGGCGAGTTCCGAAGTGAACCGTTCGTAATGGCCCACGGATGGCCCAAGCCACAAGTCGAAGACCTGCTCGTCCGCGATGTCGTCCCAGTCCGTGAAGAAGGTACGGGCGCGGGGGTCGGTGAAGACGTAGTGCGTGAGGTTCGGGGTGTCGGAGTCGAGCAGCCCGGTTCCGCGCGTCAGCGACTCGTAGCCGCTGGTGCGGGCGAGGACGTCCCCGAGCCGGTTGGTGACGAGGGCGATCCCGGGTTCGAGGAGGCGGAGCGTCTCCAGGACCGGCGGTCGGACCTCGCGGGGCGGCGGCCCGGGGTGGAGGCGGGCGGAGCATTCGCCGCCGGTGATCTTTGTGAGATAGCGCAGATGCTCGCGCTCCGACGGGTCGAGGCCGAGCGCGTCGGCGAGGGAACTCACCACCGCCACCGAGGGATTGCGGTCACGGCCCTGTTCTATACGGGTCAGGTACTCGACGCTGATACCGGCCAGCGTGGCGAGATCCGAGCGCCGCAGACCGGGCGACCGGCGACGGCCGCGATCGGGCAGGCCCAGCGACCGGGGCTGGATGCTGTCCCGCTTGGTCCGGATGAAATCCCCCAACGGCGAACCCATGGCGCGAGCTTACGGCGTCGCCCGCTCGTCGCCGAGTGGTCAGCGTGGCCCTGCGGGGGCCAGCCTGAGCACGGTCTGGTTGGTCGCGGGGTGCTGTCCGATCGTGGTGGGCATGGAGAACAGACCTCAACTGGTGATCATCGTGGGAAGCGTGCGGGAGGGGCGGTTCGGGGCGGCCGTGGCCTCGTGGGTGGCCGAACAGGTCGGCCCGCACGGGGTTTTCGACGCGGAAGTCGTCGATCTGGCCGAGTTCGACGTCCCGTTGGCGCTGCCGGCGGTCTCGCCGAAGCTCGCGGGCGACGACTATCCCCGCCCGGCCGGGATGGCGGCGCTGACCTCGGCGCTGGCGCGCGCCGACGCGTTCGTCGTCGTCACCCCGGAGTACAACCACAGCTATCCCGCGTCGCTGAAGGCGGCCATCGACTGGCACTTCACCCAGTGGGCGGCCAAGCCGGTCGCCTTCGTCAGCTACGGAGGTGCCGCAGGCGGTCGGCACGCGGTCCTGCACCTGGAGAACGTGCTGACCGAACTGCACGCGGTGACGATCCGCGACGGTCTCGCCTTCCCGAACTGCTTCACCGCGTGGCAGGACGGCCGGCCGCTCGATCCCCAGTCCCCTGTGTACGCGCGGACGGTGCTCGATCTGTTGGCCTGGTGGGCGGTCACCCTCCGGTCGGCGCGCGAGGCCGTGCCGTATCCGGGGTGAGCACGGCGGGTGCACGGTTACCAGGGAACGACCCCGGCGTCCTCGAAGAACGAACCGGTCGGGCCGCCGTCCGGCAGTGTGGCGAGCCGGATCGCCGTGGCCGCTCCCTGTTCCGGGGTGCGGGGCCCCTGGAAGCCGGTGAAGTCCGTCGCGACCAGGCCCGGGCAGGCGGCGTTGATCAGGATGCCCGTGTCGGCGAACTGCCGCGCGTACTGCACGGTGACGGCGTTCAGGAACGTCTTCGACGGCGCGTAGGCCGCCATGATGGGCCCGATCTCGATGTCCGGGTCGGCCTGCCGGGTCAGGGAGGCGACGGAACTGGAGACGTTGACGATGCGGGGCGACGCCGAGCGCCGCAACAGCGGCAGCAGCGCGTTGGTCACGCGGACGACACCGAGGACGTTGGTCTCCACGACGGTGCGGACCAGTTCGAGGTCGAGCGTGGTCGGGTCCTGTACCCATCCCGGGTCCATCTCCCCCGATACACCGGCGTTGTTGACCAGGACGTCCAGGCGCCCGGCCTGCCGCTCGATCAGTTCGGCGGCCGCGGTGACGCTGCGGTCGTCGGTGACGTCCAGCGGCACCCCGAACGCGTCCACCCCGGCGGCGCGCAGTTTCTCGACCGCGGTCTCACGCCGGACCTCGTCGCGGGCTCCCACACCGACGCGCAGTCCGAGGGCGCCCAGCCCGTTGGCGATGGCGTACCCGATTCCCTTGTTCGCGCCGGTGACCAGCGCGATCTTCGTTTCGCTCATGTCGTCGATGGTCGCCCGCGGAGGCGGGGAGCATCCAACACCGATACGGTGCTCTGTCATACCCGGCAGGTATCACAGGGGTAGGCTGGCTCCGTGGACACCCTGGAGAGCCGCGAGCTGAGGTACTTCATGGCCGTCGCGGAGGAACTGCACTTCGGCCGCGCCGCCGAGCGCCTCGGCATGGCCCAGCCACCCCTGTCCCGGGCGATCCAGCAGCTCGAACGGCGCCTGGGCGTCCGCCTGTTGGAGCGCAACCGCCGAGGCGTCTCCCTGACCGGCGCCGGGGAAGTGCTGCTGTACGAGGGACGCGCGGCCCTCGACGCGGCCACCGCCGCCGCGCGCCGTACGCGTCGCGCCGGCGGTGCCGACGGTCCGGGCGGCTCCCGCAACCGTCTGGTGCTCGCGGTGAAGGCCGCCGCCTCCCACGAGCTGCTGCAGAAGATCCTCGGCGCCTACGCGGCCGAGCCCGGCGCCGCCGAGATCGAGGTGCTGCCGAGCGGCATGTGCGAACAGGAGGACATGCTGCGCGACGGCCGCGCCGACGTGGCCCTCATGCACGCGCCGTTCAACTCCCTCGCCGGGTTCGACAGCGAGGAACTCATGACCGAGGGCCAGATCGCCGTCCTGCCCGCCGGGCACCCGCTCGCCGCGCGGAAGTCCCTCTCCATGGCCGACGTCACCGACGTTCCGGATCTTCCGCACGCCCGCTGGCCCCGGAACGGCGGCTACCCGCCCGGCCCGGGCCCCGAGATCCACGACCAGACGCAGCTGGCCCAGCTGATCGCCCTCGGCCGCACCATGGCGGTCTTCCCCGAATCCGCCCGCGCCTGGTTGTGGACCGAGCACGCCGCTGTCACCGTGGTCGACGCACCGCCCGTGGTCACCCACATCGCGTGGCCCGCGCACAGCCGCTCCGTCGCCCTCGCCGGACTGGTCCGTACGGCCACGCGGCTCTGACCCCGCGCCGCCGCCACCGGTCCCGTGCCATGGACGCCGGCGCCGTCAGGCAGGATCGCTCGGCTTCGCCGCCGCCGCGAGGCTGAACTGAAGGCGACGGGCCGCGTTCAGGTGGTCGGCGGTCCAGATGATGCGGACGGCGGTGGCCGTGGCGTGTCCGTCGTCGCCGCGCAGGTCACGGCGCAGGGAGTGGACCAGGCGTGCCTCCTCGTCGGGGTCACGGGACAGCGGCGCGGGAACAGCGGTGTGCCGGCTGAGCCCTTCGGCCAGGCCCCGATACCAGTCGGCCACCCGGTCGGCCGTGTCCAGCAGCGTGAGCCGGGCCTCGGAACGGTCGGGCTCCATCCGCTCCTCACCGCCGTTGCGCTGCCACAGTTCCAGCACCGCGTCCGAGGCGAGACGCAGTCCTACGATCCCGGTGACCAGGGTGGTCATGTCGGAGAGGCGTACCGGCTTGGCTCCGCGTTCGGCGAGGTAGCTGCGGAAGGCGTCGTCGAGCCGGCGGGACGCGGCGGCGGCCTGCCGTCCCGCCTCCAGCGGGGCATCGGTCGGAATGCAGCCGATGCTGCACCGGCTCGCCGCGTACTCCACGGTGTCGGCCAGGTAGCGGGCGCTTTCGGTGTACGCCGCCGACAGTGCCCGGTCCACGGCGGCCGCCGCGCCACGCGGCCAGAAGAACAGGCCCACGAGCACGCTCACCCCGCAGCCGAGGGCGATGTCCTCGATCCGCAGCAGCACGATGTGCCAGTCGGGGTCCTGGCCGATGTTGAACAGGATGACCAGGGTGACGGTGAAGGCGGCCTGCCCCGCGGCGAACGAGATGGCGGCGGGCGCGATGCCGGCGATGAGCACGGCGACGGGGAGCAGGAACCAGAGCACGGTGCTGTGGTGCCCGATGAGCTGGAGCAGCAGGGTCCCGATGACCGAACCGACCAGTGTGCCGCCCAGCGCCCGGAGCGCGTTCTGCCCGGTGTTGAGCGCGTTGGAGCGCAGCACGGACAGCGTCCCGAGCAGTACCCAGAACGAGTGCTGGACACCGGTCTCGTTCGCCAGCGCCACCGCGATGCCGAGGCCGAGAGCACCCCGGAGGCTGTTGTGCAGCCAGACGGAGCGCGGCTCCAGGTGCGCGGCGGCGCGTTCGACGGCGGATCCGAGCGGCTGGGTCAGTGCGCCGGGTTCGGTGCCCAGCAGCCGTTCGGGCCAGCTGCGGCGCTCGGCGGCCGCGGCCAGGTCGACGTTGCCGGCGATCTGGAGGGTGGCGAACCCCAACTCCTGGGCGCGGAACGACAGATCGAGGGTCTCGATGAAGGCGCGGACCTCCGACTCCGTACCGGGCTTGGGCAGGTGCACGGGGAGCCGGTGGGTGGCGCGGACCTCCATGCCGTCCATGGCCGTACGCAGCTCGGCGAGGGCGGCACGGAGTGCGTCGGGCGAGGTGCGCGGCGCTTCGAGGATGTCGGCCGCCGCGTCCAGGGCCGTGGCCGCCGCGCGCCGGACGGTGTGCGCGTCGGCGTCGCAGGCCTGGTGCTCCTCGAGGGGTGGGCCGCTGTCGGCCACGATGGCGCTGAGCCAGGTCAGTTCGTCGACGAGCCGGACCAGGGCGCGGGACCCGGCGGACAGACCCGTGGGCCGGTAGAGCGTGGCGTCGAAGGCGGTGCGCAGTTCCGCCGCCGCCGCGGCGGCCTGACCGGCGGTGACCGCGCACTGCTGGGTGGTGGGCGCGTCCGTCCCGCCGGCCAGCCAGGAGGCGTCGGTACGCAGTTGCGCGGCGGCGGCGCGGCAGACCCGGGCGGCGGGTGCGCTGAGCGGGTCCGCGGCGGGCCGGGGCCACAGCAAGGAGATCGCGAGCAGGGCGGCCGCCGCCGCGAGGCCCGCTCCGGCGAGCCGGTCGGGCAGCTGTGACAGCGGGGCGGGCGAGGTCACCGGGAGGATGAAGGCCAGCAGCAGCGCGGTCGTCGCGCCCGCGAGGACGGAGCTGACCACACCGGAGAAGAGCACCAGGAAGCCCACCACGACCATGGCGGTCACCGAGAGCCAGGTCGTCCGGGCCACCAGGGTGCCGAGGCAGATGAGCACCGCCCAGGCGACGGCCAGACCCACATGGGCGCGCAGCCGCTGCACCATGGGTCCGGTGAACTCCACCAGCAGGAGCATCGAGAACGACCCGAACGCCGCGTAGGTCGCCATCGTCGCGGAATGCAGCACCTGAGTGCACACGGCGAACAGGAGGGGCATCACGAGCGCGGTGCGCGCGGCCCTGCGGGTCGCCGCGAGTCCCGGATCATGGTCGCGCAGCCAGGTGGGGATCCGCCCGTCCCGGACGCGCCGAGGTCTCTCCATGCGCCCGCGCACCTCCTGTAGGCACAGCACCCACGTGCCCCGCCGATCACGAGTATCCGACATTCCCCGTGCCCGCACACCGTGCTCTCTCACCGAGCGGCAACGGAACCGAGCCGGGTCACCGGGTCTAGGGCCGCAGTCGACGCAGGACCGGTTCGTCGCGGACGACCGGTTCGGGGAGCCCGCCACGCGTCAACGCGCCCCCGGCACACGGAGGTTGACGGCAGGACGTGCCTCCTCGGACGCGGAAGCCGACGCGAGTGACGGGGTGGCCGCCCGCCGCAGCCGCGACAGCGCCAGGGCCACGACCAGCAGGCCCGCGCAGACACAGGAGGCCAGCGCGTAGGCGGCCCGAGGGGAGGCGGTGGCCGTGTGCAGATAGACCGCCGAGACGGCGCTGAGGCAGACCGCCGCCGCGATGCGCTGGGCCATCTGCAGAATCCCGCCGCCGACTCCGGCGGCCTGGGCCGGGGCGTGCTGGAGCACCTGTGTCTGGTTGGGCGAGACGGCGAGCCCGCCGGCCGCACCGGACAGCAGTTGCGTGGCGGCGAACGCCAGCGGCAGCCCCGCGTCCGGCACGAGGAGCGCGGCCGCCGCTCCGGCCAGGGCCGCGAAGATCCCCAGGGTCAGACCGACGTTCACCGTGCGCGGCCCGATCCGCCGGACCACACGCCATGCCAGCGCCGACGAGACGCCCATCGCGAGGGCAGAGGGAAGCGCGACCGCCGCCGTGAGAAGCGCGGAGAGACCGAGCCCGTCCTGGAGGAAGACGGTGAGGACGAGGGACGCGGCGAGCGAGGACCCGAACTGGGCCATGGCGACGGCCGTACCCAGCATGTACGGCTTCGACGACCGCAGCGCCGGGTGGACCAGCGGGCCACGGCCCCTGCGGGCGCGCAGCCGCTGTTGCGCGGTGAAGGCGCAGGCCAGGGCGCACACGCCGGCCGCCCACAGGGCCGCCTCTCCCCCGCTGTCCGGGGTGCGGATGAACGGCACCATCAGCGTCAGCGTGCATCCACAGGCCAGGACGAGGCCGAGCACGTCGAGCCGGGCGTCGCGGGCGGTGGGCCGGGGCGGTGGCAGCCAGCGGGCCGCGAGGACGAGGGTGGTCACCGCGCAGGGCGCGCTCAGCAGGAGGCAGTACCGCCAGCCGACCCCGGGTCCGAGTCCGGCGACGAGCGCACCGCCGAGCGGCGGGCCGAGCGCGGTGGCGACACCGGACGTGACCGCGTACAGGCCCAGCGCACGGCCCCGGTCCACGCCGCGGAACACGTCCTGGATGGTGCCGATCACCTGCGAGTTGACGAGCCCCGCCGCCGCACCCTGCACCAGCCGCGCGGCGATGACGGTCCCGGGCCCGCCGCCGGTCGCGGCCGCCACCCCCGCGAGGAGGAAGACGGCCACGCCGGCGAGGAAGAGCCGCTTGCGCCCGTGCAGATCGCCGAGGCTGCCGCCGGGGACGAGCGCGAGCCCGAACGCCAGCGAGTAACCCGCCACGATCCACTGCACATCGGCCGCGCCGGCCCCGAGCGAGTGCCGCATGCTCGGGATGGCGATGTTCAGAACTGCCTGGTCCAGCAGGGTGGTTGCCCCTGCCGCCATGCACACCAGCAGGACGCGCCGGGCCGCACGGTCTTCTCCGGGAAGCATTCAGCCGTGCCGCTCCGTGCCACCGGCTTCCGGCTCCACGCCGATCACCTTGCGGTAGACGCGCTCACCGTCGCCGTAGTCGTCCACCGCGTAGTGCCAGGTCGCCCGGTTGTCCCAGAGGACGAAGTCGCCGGGGTGCCAGCCGAACCGGATCGTGTAGTTGGGCGAGGAGGCGTGCCGCAGCAGATGGTCGAGCAGCACCCTGCTCTCCGCGGGGGTCACACCGGTGAGGTGCTTGGCCGAGCTGCTGATGAAGAGGCCCTTGCGGCCGGTGGTCGGGTGCGTGAGGACGACGGGGTGCTCGACGGGCTCACCGGGCGCGTTCTTGCTGCTGCCCTGCGCGTAGTTCTGCGCGTTGCCGTCGTAGACGGCGCTCACCGATTCCAGCAGCACCTTGAACGGCTCGGACAGGTCGTCGTACGCCGCCTGCAGATCCGCCCAGAGGGTGTGGCCGCCGAGTTCGGACACCACCTGATAGGTCAGGGACTCGATCGCGAACACCGGGTCGCGCCACAGCCCGCCGATGTGCCAGGTGCTGGCCTTGCCGGTCTGCTTCACGTTGTACGGGTAGACCAGCGGGTTGGCCGCGTCCTTCACGGCGGTCGGGTGGTCGAAGGGTCGGGCGAAGACGCCGACGGCGGCGACCTGTTGATCGGGCGTCAGGTTCTGGCCCCGGAACACCAGGACCTTGTGCTCGCGGAAGGCCCGGCGCAGTTCCTCGGCGGTGGCCTCGTCGACGGGGGCGGTCAGATCGACGCCGGAGATCTCGGCGCCGAAGAGGGGGCCTGCCCTGACGATGTGGAGAGGGGCGACAGTGGTCATGACGTACTCCTCCTGAGAGAGGGAGATGACGGGTCGTCAACGTCTGTACGGGGGTGGCGGACCCGGACACGGCCGTACGCACGGGCGTCGCAACTGCCGTGAATCTGCGGTCAGTTGGCGGCAGGGCGCAGGGGTGTGCCGGGAGTGGGCCGGGGAAGGGCGGGATGTGATCGCGGTCGTTGCCCGAGGGTCAACGACAGATCTGGTCGAACTGGTCGGCGCGGCGGCTCACCCAGAACGGGTCGAGCAGCACCGTGCGTGCCTGGCCAGCGGTCTCCATGAACGGATCAAAGCACACGGGTACGGGTGCGTCCACCGGGCGTCCCGACGGTTGAGACGACGGCATGGCATCCAGGCGAGCGAACGCGCCCCGCCGGTCGGGGAGTTGATCCCCCGACTGCGACGAGGCGCGGCACATCCGGCCGCACGCGGACTGTCCGCTTCGCCGGTGTCAGGAGCCGGCGGACGCCTCGCTCATCGGCGCGTCCAGGCCGATGAGTTCACCGACCAGCACTCCGAAGCGCAGGTCGAGCCGGTCGGCCAGCCGGTCCCGTACCTCCGTCAACCCCCGGATGCGGGCGTCGAGTTCGGCAAGTCGCCGGATCGCCACCTGCGGGACGACACAGCTGTCCGCGTAGGGCCCCGTGCGCACCGGCGGCACTTTCGGTCGCCCGGGCAGCGCGTCGAGGATTTCGATGAGGACGCGCACATCGCCGATGGTGAGCCCCGAGTCCAACAGCTCGCGTACGGCGTGGAGCCGGCGTACGTCCTCCTCGTCGTACTCCCGCTGCCCCGACGGCGTACGCCGTGCCGTGACCAGTCCGCGCTGCTCGTAGTAGCGCAGGGTGCGGGTGGTGACACCCAGGGCAGCCGCCGCGTCGCCGATGCGCATCCGTCCTCCAGGATTTGGGTGGCCGACGACTACAACTCCACGACCACCGTGCCGATGTGGTGTCCTTCGAGCAGTTCGATCAGGGCGCGGGGTGCCTGGTCGATTCCGGACAGGCGGGTGTGCGGGACGGTGACCGAGCCCTCGCGCAGCCAACGGCCGAACGTCTCCGGGTATTCCGCCAGCGCGTCCCGATGGCGCGCGCCGCTGATGCCGCGGAGCTGGATCCCGCGCACGATCAGGGAGTACGTGTCGATCTCGACCGGTGCCGTGATCTCGCCCGACACCTGTGCGGAGAGCGCGCCAATCAGGCCCACCCGGGCTCCGGGCCGGGCCAGGGCGAGCGCGGCCCGCAGCTGCTCTCCGCCGACGTTGTCCACGACCGCGTCGATGCCGTCGGGTGCCGCCTTGCGCAGTTGTTCCTCGATGGGTTCGGCGCCGCGCAGCACGACCGCGTCGTAGCCCAGTTTCTCGATCAGGTAGTCGGCCTTGCGCCGGGAGCTGGTGCTGCCGATGACGCGGGCGGCTCCGCGCTGCCGGGCGAACTGCCCTGCCAGAGTGCCGAGTCCGCCCGCAGCGCCAGAGACGAACACCGTGTCACCGTCGCGTACTTCGGCGCCCCGGACGACACCGATCCAGGCCGCCGGACCCTGCGAGAGGTAGGCCACCGGGTCCGGGAACACCGCCAGGTCGACGGGCTGCACCGCGTCCGCCTCGACCACGGCGTACTCACGGAACCCGGCCCAGTGCGACACCGGATCACCGGGGCGCAGGGTCCCGCCCTCGGGTGCCGTCACCACCTCGCCGACGGCCGGAGCCGAGAGCGCCCTGCCGACTTCGAACGGCGGCATCGGCAGTCCGGCGTGCTCCCCCATGAGGGTGCGCAGGGAGGCCGCGACACCCATCAGGCTGTTGCGGACCAGCAGTTGACCGGGACCCGGTTCCGGGACGGGGACCTCCGCGACCGTGAAGTGGGCTGGTTCCAGGGCGCCTTGGGGACGGGAGGCGAGACGGACCTCGCGGTGCGTGGCGGGGATGGTCGACGGAGACATCTGCGGGCTCCTGACGGGTTGCCGAAGCGCCGCACACCTCGCGCGGCGCCCACCGACGGTAAGAGTTGACGCGCACGTCAAGGTCAAGCCGGAGCGGGTCGTCCGTACGCCCCGCACCAGTTCCTCGCGGGTCCGGCCGGCGCGTCCGCGACGATGGTCCGGGCTTCCTGAGGGCGTCCGCGGGCAGGGCCCTGTGGCGGTGCCTGCCGCGCGGTTGCCGGTGCGATCAGGTAATCAGGAACGGTGAACAAGGACGAGACCGACCCCTTCGTGCATGTCCGGGGCGCCAGTGAGAACAACCTGCGGAACATCGATGTCGACGTTCCGCGGGACGCGATGGTCGCCTTCACCGGCGTTTCCGGTTCGGGCAAGTCCTCGCTCGCCTTCGGCACGCTCTACGCGGAGGCCCAGCGGCGCTACTTCGAGTCCGTAGCTCCGTACGCCCGAAGGCTGTTGCAGCAGGTCGGCGCACCGCACGTGCAGGAGATCACCGGACTGCCGCCCGCCGTGGCCCTGCAACAGCGACGTGGCTCGCCCAGCTCGCGCTCGACGGTCGGCACCATCACCACGCTGTCCAATCTGCTGCGCATTCTGTACTCCCGCGCCGGCACCTATCCGCCCGGGGCCGCACGGCTGGAGGCCGAGTCGTTCTCGCCCAACACCGCTGCCGGGGCCTGCCCGGAGTGCCACGGACTGGGCGTCGTGCACGACGTCGCCGAGGACCTGCTCGTCCCGGACCCCTCGCTGAGCATCCGCGAAGGGGCGATCGCCGCCTGGCCGGGCGCCTGGCAGGGCGCCAACCTGCGCAGCGTGGTGAGCGGCCTGGGCATCGACATCGACCGGCCGTGGCGCAGGCTCAGGAAGAAGGACCGGGACTGGCTGCTGTACACGGACGAGCAGCCCTCCGTGTACATCGAGCCGGAGGAGGACCGCGTCGACTACGGCTACCAGGGCAAGTTCTGGAGCGCCCGCAAACACGTCATGCACGTCCTCGCCGACTCCAAGAGCGAGAAGATGCGCGAGCGGGCACTCCGGTTCGTCAGGAGCGTGCCCTGCCCCGAGTGCCATGGCAGCGGACTGCGGCCCGAGGCGCTCGCCGTGACCTTCGCCGGACGTTCCATCGCCGAGGTCAACGCGATGCCGCTCACCGAGGTCGTGACGCTGCTGCGGCCCGTCGCGGGGCGGTCCGAGGCCGACGCCACCACGTCGACCGCCCGCTCCGGGGAGACGACCGAGGTCGCGGTCCGGATCTGCGGCGACCTCGTCGCCCGGGTCGACGTACTCCTCGACCTTGGCCTCGGATATCTCAGCCTCGGGCGCCGCTCGACGACGCTGTCGCCCGGCGAGGCACAGCGCCTGCGGATCGCCACCCAACTGCGCTCAGGGCTGTTCGGCGTCGTCTACGTCCTCGACGAACCCTCCGCGGGCCTGCACCCGGCTGATGCCGAACCGCTGCTGGACGTGCTGGACCGCCTCAAGGCGGCGGGCAACTCGCTGTTCGTCGTGGAACACGACATGGACGTCGTACGGCGGGCGGACTGGGTGGTCGACATCGGCCCCGGCGCGGGTGAGGGCGGCGGACGCGTGCTGTACAGCGGCCCGGTCGCCGGTCTTGAGAAGGTCCGGGAATCGGCCACCAGCCAATACCTGTTCGGGCGCGCCCGACCGCTCGATCACCGCCCGCGCACACCGCAGGGCTGGCTGCGCCTGAGCGGCGTCTCCCGCCACAATCTGCACGACGTGTCCGTCGACGTACCGCTCTGCGTGCTGACGGCGGTTACGGGTGTGTCCGGTTCCGGAAAGTCGACGCTGGTGACGCAGGTCCTCGCCGAGGTCGTCCGCGGCCACCTCGGACTCGCACCCGAGGAGCCGGACGAGGCGCAGTTGGAGGTCGACGTCCAGGACGCGTCGGGGGTCGAGTCGTTCGACCGCCTGGTCCGGGTCGACCAACGGCCCATCGGCCGGACTCCCCGGTCCAACCTGGCCACGTACACGGGGATGTTCGACGCGGTGCGCAAGCTGTACGCGGCGACGGACGAGGCCAGGGCGCGCGGCTACTCGGCCGGACGGTTCTCCTTCAACGTGCCCGAAGGGCGCTGCGAGACCTGTCAGGGCGAAGGGTTCGTCGCGGTCGAGCTGCTGTTCCTGCCCGGCACGTACGCGCCGTGCCCGACGTGCCACGGCGCCCGGTACAACGCCGAGACGCTGGAAGTCACCTATCGCGGGAAGAACATCGCGGAAGTGCTGGAGCTGTCCGTCGACGCCGCCGCCGAGTTCCTGTCCGCCGTCCCGGCCGCCTCCCGCAGTCTGGAGACATTGCGCGAGGTGGGACTGGGATATCTGCGGCTGGGGCAGCCCGCGACGGAACTCAGCGGTGGTGAGGCGCAGCGCATCAAACTGGCCACCGAACTCCAGCGAGCCCGCCGCGGTCACGCGCTCTACCTGCTCGACGAACCGACGGCAGGGCTGCACCCCTCGGACATCGCACTGCTGCTGCGGCAGCTGCACCGGCTCGTCGACGCCGGCAACACCGTCGTCCTCGTCGAGCACGACCTGGACACGATCGCCACGGCCGACTGGGTGATCGACCTAGGGCCGGGCGGCGGCGACGCGGGCGGACGGGTGGTCGCGTCGGGCCCGCCGGCCAAGGTGGCGAGGTCCCGCCGCAGCGCCACCGCGCCCTACCTCGCGGCCCGGCTCGCGCGCTCCTGACGACCGGCCCCTGAGGCCACCGGCTTCCCCGGAGAAGGTGCGTGCGACGAAGTGCTCGTAGACGGCCGAAGCAGGGGTGCTCGATCTTCGCTTCCGGCACGTCCTTCACCGTGACCGTGGCTGTGGTTCTACTGCCGATCAGCGGACATCGGTTCCGGCAGGGACCGGCTGTTCCTGGTTCTGGAGCATGTTCCGTCGTTCCTGCTCGCGCTTGGAGTAGGCGGCCGCCCGGATCGCCTCGTCGCTTTCCAGGCCTGAGCCCAGGGCGCCACCCACCGTGGCGGTCGAAGCGACGAACCACGACAACGTCAGGTACCCGGTGGCATCCAGCGGGGCCCGTGTCATGGAGGCGAACACCCGGTCGTTGAGGATGAACAGCGCCCACACGAAGTTGATGACGAGCAGACCGGCGTAGCAGACGAGCACTCCGATCCCCACCGTCACGACGGTCGACACGTTGTAGAGCCTCGCTCGCAGCCTCGCTTCCGGTGAGTTCTCCGTCGACCGGTGCCACAGCTCCGCGTCCACGATCAGCCAGCCGACCATCAGGGCGATGGATCCGACCGTGGCAATCACGAGGCGCGGCACGCTCAATGCGCCCGCCAGGCTCCAGACGGTCGAATTCACGGTCGCCACGGCTCCCGTGGCGAGTGCGGCCGCCAGCGCTTTCGACAGACCGGGCACCAGCCGCCACGGCCGGTTGGCGCGGACCATGCCCGCCAGCACCCTCACATATCCGCGCGGCCCACTGACGACGTAGCGAAGATCAGTGCTTTCGTCCTCATCGACCGGACCCGGATGGACGGGGGTGAGCCGGCCGGCGAACGCTGCCTGGGACGGCTGCCTCTGCTGTCGTTCCGCGGCGGCGGTGACGCGCGGCTCGGCCAGGGCGATCACGGTTTCCACCACGGCTCGCCCGGCTCTGGTCTGCAGCCGGAATCCCCCCAGCGCAGGGAGCGAAAGCAGGGCCAGCCCGTGCTCGTGATCCAGATTCACGACGAGCTTCCGCCCCTGCGTGTGCAGAGGGAGGTCCGTGAGGGCCACCACAACGTCCCATCCTTCCTCGCTCGCCCGGTCCGTGATCCGGCCCATCAAGATGGAGAGGTCTTCGGACTCCGCGGTGAAGGGCTCGCTGGCAACCCTGACCTCGAACCGTCGCCCCTTCCCGGCCTTGTCGGCGAGCCGGGCCGGAAGCATCCGGGCCATGCGCCGCGCGATCTCCGTCGGCGCATCCGGATCCGCCAGCAGAGCCACGACGGTCACACCCTTGGACGACATTCATCGGCCCCTTCCCTTCGGCTGCGCTCGCTGGCGCAAACACCCCCACGAGCAGGATGGCCCCGGCGGCGGACTCTCGCCCCGTGACACGCGTGCACCGGAGACAGCCTGGCTTGACCAGGGCTGCCGGCCCGAGCCCTGGCAGCGGACCGGGGACGGGCCGCGCACGGAGCTCAGGGTCGGCTTCGACGCGGAGTGTCCAGCCGTTCCGGACGGCGGGGCATGCGGTAGGTCACCGACTGGGCTGCTGTCCGTGTCTCTTGCCGCAGCTCAAGGCGTGAAGGCGCCGCTTCTCTTCGCGAGCACGCGACCCAGACCCCGGTCTCACAACTGGCCGCTGCGTTCAGCCTGCTGTCCCGCGCGCCTGGGAAGGAGGTGCAGCGAGGTCTTGCCGCACGCTCCGCTCAGTTCAGGGTCGCCACCGGTTCCTCGCCCTCGTGCGTCTCCTCGGCCGGCCGGGCTCGGGCGTCGCGGCGGTCCAGTCGGTTCAGCAGCGGAACGGTCATGACCGTGGTGACCAGGGCGACGAGGACGAGCGCGGCGAAGAGCGACTCGCTGACGATGCCGGCCGCCAGCCCGATGTTGAGCGCGATCAGCTGCATGAGCCCGCGGGCGTTCATCAGGGCGCCGACCCGGACGGCCACCGAGGCGGGTTCGCCGCGCAGCCGGGCGGCGGCCCAGCAGCCGCCGAACTTGCCGGCCACCGCCAGGACGACCGCGGCCGCCCCGAACGCGAGCACGGACGGGTCGGCGAACACGTCGAATCGGGTGTTCAGGCCGGAGTAGGTGAAGAACATCGGCACGAACACCACCTGGGTCACGGCCTGGATGGTCCGCACGAGCCGTTCGGACGCCTCGCCGCGCGGCATGGCCATGCCGACGCAGAACGCCCCGAACACGGAGTACAGGCCGATGATGTCCGTGAACCAGGCCGCGCAGAACAGCACGGCGACGGTGAACAGGATCCGGGTGTCGGCACCGAGACCCGGCCGGGTCACGACCCAGGCCAGCAGGCGGCGTCCCAACAGGAGCAGTACGGCCACGAACAGCAGGGAACCGCCGACGGCCTTCAGGACGGGCTCCACCTTGCCGGAGGCCACGCTCAGCACCCCGGCGAGCATGATCCAGGCGACGGCGTCGTCGGTGGCGCCGGACGCCAGGGCGAGGGAGCCGAACCGGGAACCGGCCAGCCCCCGTTCGGTGATGATCCGGGCCAGCATCGGGAAGGCGGTGATCGACAGGGCGACACCGACGAACGCGGCCGTCACCCAGACCGAGACCCCGTCGACGTAGATGCCGACGTGGCCGTGGGCCATGAGGGTCAGTCCCACGCCCAGCACCAGCGGGATCCCCACGCCCGCCGAGGAGACGGCGACGGCGGTGCCCGCCAGACCGCGCCCGGCATGGGCCCTGAACTCGTAGCCGGCGGCGAACATCAAGGTCACCAGACCGATCTGACCCGCCACGTACAGCACCGGTTTCAGTTCCGGCGGGAAGACGTGGGCGGAGATCCCCGGGGCGACCAGTCCGAACAGCGAGGGTCCCAGCAGCACCCCGGCGATCATCTCGCCGACCACGGGTGGCTGGCCGAACCGGCCCGCCACCAGGACGACCAGACGGCACGTCAGCAGAATCACGACGACGGCGAGGAAGAAGGCGGGAGCGAGCTCCACAGGAGTCATGGTCTCGTTCCTCTCAACGGCCGGCGGTGACGGAGGTGGCGGAGCCGCCGGGCGCGGCGGCGAAGTAGTTCCGGCACAGCCCTTGGCGCCGGGCGTCCCACACCATGTAGCTGCCGAGGACGAGTTGGGTGAGGCTGCGGGGGACCGCGGCCCAGCGATCGGCGAGGCGCATCGCCGTGAGCCGGGGCCCACTGCGCGCCGGGCTTCCGGGCGCCGCCGCGCCGGTGCGCGCGACGAGCAGGCAGGGGCCGCGGCTGGGCAGCGAGCGGGTGTGTTCCACCGAGGACTCCAGCCGGAAGCCGCGCAGCACCTCTTCGGCGGCGACCCGCATGGTGAGGACGGCGAAACCACGCGCCGGGCAGGGACGGTTGGCGGTCACCCCGAAAGGGATGAAGGCGGTCGGCCTGGTGTCGGGCCTCAGCCAGCGGTCCGGGTCGAACACGTCTCCACCGGACCCCTGGTACTCGGGGTAGTTGAAGAGCAGCACGGAGCCGGCCGGGATGGGGTCCTGCCCGTCGCGGGGAATCTCCCCGGAGGTGATCCGGTGGGCCACCCCGAAGAGCGGGAAGTGCTGCAGCGTCTCGTTGATGACCCCGTCCAGGAAGTCCGGTTGCTCCTCCCCCGCCACCAACCGGTCCTGGACCGGCTGGTGCGTCGCGAGGGCCAGCAGCAGATGGGCCATCGCCTCCGACATCTGCACCACGGCGGTGTTGAAGAACGTGCCCTGGAGGTAGTACGCCTGCTCCCGCGCGGTGAGCGACGACGGCAGCGGCACGGGCGGGGGGTCATCCGCCAGGCGTGCCCGCAGGTACTCCGTCAGCCGTGCCCGGCGGTCCATGTGCCGCAGGCCGGTGCACTTCAGGGCGCTCACCACGTCGTTCGCGTTGCCGGTGATCAGGTCCCGGACGTGGCGCGGGCAGGCTTCCCTGAAGACCACCTCGTAGTAGACCTCCGCCCAGACGGGCATCATCAGGTCGCGCAGCCTGACCTGGTGCACCCGCGCGTGGCCGTGGAGTTCGCCGAGCACCCGGCGGGTGCAGCGGCCGACCAGCTCCGTCCACTGCTCCCTGGACAGCCCGGCCAGGATCTGCCGGGTGGTGCGGGCCACGTCGTCGTAGCGCGGGCCGGGTTCCAGGTGCTCCTGGTGCACTTCGGGGCCGGGCGACAGCCAGTACCAGAACAGGTCGGACAGCGCGGCGCCCCGGCTGCGGCCGTCGGCCGCCGGATGCCCGTACACCTTCTTGAACTCCTCGGCGGGCACTTCCCGGCCGGGTGCCCTGACCCCCTCCTCGCCGCCGACCCGGGCGAAGATGCGCACGCGCAGCGCGATCACCGCTCTGGGCAGCCAGTACGGCAGACCGGCCACCAGGACCACGGCCAGGCCCGCGACGAGCCAACCGGTGGGGCTCACGCGCCCACCCCGCCGAATCGTCGGTCCGCCCCCGGTGTCACGGCGGGACCGGGCACGGGACCCCACGCGGGCACCCGCACCAGATCGGGCGTCAGGTCGGCGAGCCCCGTCGCCCCGCACAGGGCCAGCGCGTCGTCGAGCTCGTCCCGCAGCAGTTCGAGGAGACGTCGTACGCCCTTCTCGCCTCCCTCGGCGAGGGCCCACATCACGGGCCGGCCGATGCCCACGGCGGACGCGCCGAGCGCCAGCGCCTTGACCGCGTCGGTGCCGCGCCGGACTCCCCCGTCCATCACGACCGGGATACGTCCCTCGACCGCGGAGACGAACTCGGGCAGCAGCTCCAACGTGGCCGGGACGGTGTCGAGTTGGCGACCGCCGTGGTTCGAGAGCAGCAGCCCGTCGACGCCGTGCCGGACCGCGAGCCTGGCGTCCTCGGGGTGCAGGACACCCTTGAGGAGGATGGGCAGCGACGTGATGCCGCGCAGCCAGTCGATGTGCTCCCAGTTGAGCTCCGGGGACATGGCGATCTGGCGTACGTGGCCGCGCTCTCCGTCGCGCAGGTCCACCAGGTTCTCGCAGCGAAGGCCCGGCGGCAGGTCATGGAAGCCGTTGCGCCGGTTGCGTTCGCCCGCGCCCAGCACCGGGGAGTCCACGGTGACCACGAGCGCGGTGCACCCCGCGTCGGTGGCCCGCCGCACCAGCGTCTCGGTGATGTCCAGGTCGGGCTGGATGTAGAGCTGGAACCACAGGGTGGGGTCGTCGCCGGCCGCGCGGGCCGCGTCGGCGATATCGCCCACCGCCACCGTGGACGCCATGGCCACGATCATGATGGCCCCGGCCGCCGCCGCGGCCCGGGCGGTCGCCAACTCCCCTTCCGGGTCGACCAGTTTATGGAAGGCGGTCGGGGAGATCAGGACCGGCAGGCTCGCCCGGCTGCCGAGCAGGGTGATGCCCAACTCCCGTACGGCACTTCCCCGCAGCACCCGGGGCAGCAGCTGGAGCCGCCCGAACGCCGCCTCATTGGCCCGTACGGTGATCTCGTCACGCGCCCCGCCGGCGATGAAGTCGGCGTACACGGGGTCCAGTTCGGCGCGCGCCGCGGTCTCGAAGTCGCGGACGGTGTACTGCACGCCGCTCACCGCCCCGCCGGAGTCGGCCGACGGTCCAGCTCACGGGCGAAGAACGCGACCAGCGGGGCGCGGTGGGCCTCCGGGTGGTCCCAGTGGTTCTCCAGGTTCTCGGCCATGTGATGGGTGCCGAGAAGTTCGCCGCCGCCGTGGTGCCGGATCACCGGGTGGAGGTACGCCGCGTCGAAGGCGTCGTCGACCGAGTTCTGCGCGGTGCGGCGCACGGTGATGTCGAAGGGGTCGACCTTGTCGTGATCGGGGCCGTACTCCAGCGTGACCGTGAAGTAGTCGCCGTTCGCGGTGAGTTGGGCTTCGTGGGCGTACGCGACCGGCACCTCCTCGTGGTACCTGGCCGGTTCGCCGGGTGGTGTGACGATCAGGTCCCCGATCACACCGAACTGCTGCCACAGTGCCGAGCTGCGGTTGACCCGGGCCACCACGGCGTCCGCCAGCGCGGCCGGGTCGCTCTCCAACTGCCGGTGCGGCCAAGGCTGTTCGTGATGGCGTTCGCCGAGGATGCGACTCAGGGCACGTACGGCGTACCGGAAGCCGTGGATGAAGCCACCGGTGGACTTCTTGAAGTCGCGCTGCTGCATGAGCGTTCCGGCGAAGTAGAGGCCGGGCACGTTCACTGATTCGTACGCCGGGGAGAGTTCGGCGAAGCGGTCGTCGATGACCAGGTTGGGGCTGCACCCCGGGTCGAACACCGAGGCGTCGAAGCGGAATCCGGTGCAGACGATCACCCGGTCGTAGCGCAGCTCCTTCACGACCTCGTCGGCCCGGGAGAAGCTGAAGCGGACGCGGTACATGCCGTCGTCGGGGTCCTTCTCGACGGACAGCACATTTCCGTCCAACAGGGCGTTCTGCGACTTGAGTTGATAGGTGTCGAGGAAGTTGTTGTTGACCGCGCGGATGTGACCGACGTAGTGGGTGTTCCAGGCCATGCGGATGGAGTGCGGGCCGGCGACATGGATGACCGCGGCGGTCTCGACAAGGTTGTCAGCGGTCTCCAAGGCGGAGTTGCCCTTGCCGATGATCAGGACCCGCTGATCGGTGAAGTCCTCGGGGTCCACGGAGACCACGGAGTAGTCGTCGGCGGTCTCGATACCGGGAATGTCGGGGGTGTTGGCCCGGGTCAGTCCGGTGGCCATGACCAGTCGCCGGGCGCGGTGTTCGTGACCGTGCTGATCGGTGACCGTGAAGCCGTCCTCGTCACGGCGGATCCGCTCCACCCGGGTGTCGTAGGCGATGTCCAGCTTGAACGCCTCGGCGAAGTCGGCGAGATAGCGCACCAGATCGTCGGCGTGCGGGAAGTAGCGCTTGCTGTACCGGCTGAAGAGCAGGTTCGGGTCCGGGGACAACAGGGAGTTCCAGTCCATCCGGAGGTTCAGCTCGGGATCGTCGGTGCCGTTGTAGACCTTGTTGATCGAGATCAGCTTGCGATGCCGGGGGAAGGTGCGGAAGAACGTGCCGGGCGCGTGGCCGCTCTCCAGGATCCGGTACCCGTGCCCGGCCTCCTGCAGTAACTGCCCGAGCTGAAGACCGGCCGGGCCGCCGCCGATCACGAGGTAGTCGAAAGGCTCGCTGTGCGTGGAGTCCATGGATCTCTCCTTCTGCTCCGGGCGAGGACATGCCTGAAGACGGGTGGGGGGTGAGAACCGGCAAGATCCGGTCAAGCGGCGGCTGTTGGCGTCCGGGTAAGGCCCGGCAGGGGTCGGGCCGCAAGCCGAAACGCGTCGGCGGCGAACACCTGAGTGGGCCACGACCCGACGGGTTCGGCGGATGCCGTGCTGCGCGACACGGCGTCAAACCCGCTTGAACGGGGCCGAGTTGAGGGAAGGGCGAGGACCCAGGACCGTACCTTCGAGCGGCTCAACCGAGTCGGGATCGGCCGGAGCGGCCGTGCTCAGCAGCCAGGTGGAGCGGTTCGGGAAGCAGTCACGGCCGGGAACGGTGCAGCCTGACACTCTGGCAGGGGCATGGCAGACCCTTCCATCGGAAATCCCTGTGAAGGTTCAATGAGCACCGTAGTGACGGTCGACACGAACGGGCAACAGCAGCACCAGGGATGACAGGGATTCGACAGGAACGCCGAGCACGGATCGCGCACCTGCCCGGCCGGGATGCAGGGCAGGTTCAGCGCGAGAGGGCCGCGAGACGGTTGAGGGTCAACAGGGCGGTACGGCGCGTGCGTTCTACGAGGATCGTCTCGTACGCGGTTACTGGGTGATGTCCGGTACGGCGAGGCCGAGTTCGCGGTCGCCGAGGGGTGCGAAGAAGCGCTCGACGTCCGCGTCGGTGACCTCCGCGAGGGTGCGCGGTGACCAGTGCGGGTCGCGGTCCTTGTCGATGACCTGGGCGCAGATGCCCTCCACCAGGTCGGGGGTGGTCAGGGCGTGACAGGAGACGCGGTACTCCTGGTCCAACACGTCCTCCAGCGCGCCGAGTTGGCGTGCTCGGCGCAGTGCGGCGAGGGTGACCTTCAGTGCGGTGGGTGACTTGGTGAGCAGCGTCTCGGCGGTCTGTTTCGCCGCGCTGTCGCCGTGGTCGAGGAGGCGTTCGATGATGCCCTCGACGGTGTGTGCCCGGTAGCAGTCGTCGATCCAGGCCTGGGCGAGGGCGAGTTCACCGGGAGGCGCCTCGCGGGCGTAGCGGCCGATGACCTCGCGTACCGGCGCGTGGGCGAGCGCGGTGAGCAGTTCCGGCAGCGAGTGCGACGGTACGTAGTGGTCGGCGAGGTCGCAGTGCAGGGCGTCGGCCGCGCCCAACTGGGCGCCGGTCAGGGCGAGATGGGTGCCGAGTTCGCCTGGCGCGAGGGCGAGGAGGTGGGTACCCCCGACGTCGGGTACAAAGCCGATGCCGGTCTCGGGCATGGCGACCCGGGAACGCTCGGTGACAATGCGGAAGCTGCCGTGCGCGGAGACGCCGACGCCGCCGCCCATGACGATGCCGTCCATGACGGCCACGTAGGGCTTCGGGTAGCGGGCGATGCGGGCGTTGAGCCGGTACTCGTCGCGCCAGAAGGCCGCCGACGCCGAACCGTCCCCGTCGCGGGCGTCGTCATGGATGGCGCGGATGTCGCCGCCCGCGCAGAGACCCCGTTCTCCGGCGCCGGTGATGACGACGGCCTCCACGTCAGGATCGTCCGCCCAGCCGGTGAGCGCTTCGTCGATGCGGAGCACCATGTCGTGGGTGAGAGCGTTGAGGGCCTTGGGACGGTTCAGGGTGATGCGGGCGGCCCGGCCCGTGGTGTGGAACTCGACGTCGGTCATCCGACTACCTCCGTCAGGCCGCGGGCCACGATGACGCGCATGATCTCGTTGGTTCCTTCCAGGATCCGGTGGACCCGCAGGTCACGGACGATCTTCTCGATACCGTACGCGCTCAGGCAGCCGTGCCCGACGTGCGGCTGTAAGGCGCGGGCGCCGGCGAGGTGGACGAGGTTGCGGTCGAGGGCCCTGTGAGCGCCGCCGAGCGAGCGGGCGTCAATGCCGAGGCGACCGCCGTTCAAGCCGTTCAGGCCGTCCATAGCGACACGGAATCCTGTGCCCTCCCCGCCGAACAGCCGGTCTGCGGGCAGCCCCGCGCAGTCAGGACCACCTGAGACCGGGTCGTCCTTGGCGACAAGGAGCGAGACGATGCGCACCGCCTACAGTCACGGCATGCGCATCGTCTCCCTGCTGCCCGCCGCGACGGACATCGTCGCCGAACTCGGCCTGACGGACCGGCTGGTCGGTCGCACCCACGAGTGCGACTGGCCGCCGGAGGCGGTGGCGTCGGTGCCGGTCGTCACCGGCGCGGAGTTCACGCCGGACGACCTCACCAGCCGGGAGATCTCCGACGCGGTGGGCGGTTCGGCGCACTCCGGGTCGTCGCTGTACACGCTCGACACCGACGCGCTGGCCGCGCTGCGCCCGGACGTCGTCCTCACCCAGGACCTGTGCGACGTCTGCGCGGTGTCGTACGAGAAGGTCAGTCGGGCCGTACGACTCCTCGACGCCGACACCCGCGTCCTCAGCCTGGAGCCGCGCACCCTCGACGACGTGCTGGACTGTCTGGTCACGGTCGGCGACCTGCTCGGTGTGCGGGACCGCGCCGAGCGTCAACGGGCCGCGCTGCGGGGCCGGTTGGAGCAGGTGTCCCGGCTGACGGGACGGGCCCGGCCCCGGCCCCGGGTCGTGGCGATCGAGTGGCTCGACCCGCTGTGGCCCGCCGGGCACTGGGTCCCCGAGCAGATCACCTGCGCCGGGGGCGAGCCGCTGCTCGCCTCGCCCGGTGAGCACACGAAGCCCATGACGTGGGAGGCCGTGCGGGCGGCCCGGCCGGATGTCGTCCTCGTCCTGCCGTGCGGCTTCGCGCCCGAACGGACGCTGCGGGAGCGGGAGTTGCTCACCCGGCTGCCGGGTTGGGACGAGCTGCCCGCGGTCCGTACGAACCGTGTGTGGGTGCTGGACGGCCCGGCGTACTTCAACCGCCCCGGCCCGCGCGTGGTGCGAGGCGCGGAGGTGCTGGCGCATGTCCTGCACGGGGTGCGGGCCGGGGCGGCGGTGACGTCGGGCGAAGCGCGTCGCTTGTTGGACGGGGCCGAGTGAGGCGGTGCGGTGCGGTGAGCGCGAGGGCGGTGCGGGCGAAGGCGTGCCGGCAGGTCCTCGATTTCGGATTCGGCTCAGGCGTGCCTTTCAGGCCGGGCCGATGTCCATGTCCATGTCCATGTCCATGTCCATGAGCGGGGCGTACTGCTGACCGGCATAGCAGTCGCTGTCGTGCAGGTCGCCCTGGACGGTGGGTCGCGGAAGGGAGACCTTGACCGCGAGGGCCAGGGGGTGGTTGACGACGAGGATCTTCTGGGGGTCGGTGTCGAAGAGAGTGGCGAAGAGGTGCTGGTTGAGGAAGCCGGTGGCGACGAGCGTGTCGTAGGCGTTCTGGTCGTGGCACATGAAGTCGAAGGTGAGGGTGAAGGGGCCGGCGTTCTTGGAGCGGACCAGGGAGCAGTGGTCGAGCAGGGTGGCCATGGGGTTACAGCTCCTCGATGGTGGTGCGGAACAGCTCGGTCGGGGTGACACCGGTGGCGACGTGGTTGAGGGTGAAGCGGTACAGCGCGCCGCGGTCGATCTCGGGCGGTGAGTAGGGGTAGGCGAGGGTGGAGACCAGGCCGTCGGTCCGCGTCCTGCTGTTGGCGGCGGCCGTGAGGGGTCGGGTGAAGGGGAGTCGACAGGTGACAGGGAAGGTCAATCGCCGCCCGCGTCGAGGACGATGCGGAACCGCGGTGCTCCGGAGCGCAGTCGGGTCACGGCGTCACCGGCTTGTTCCAGGGGCATGCGCTCGGTCATGGGACGGACGTCGTTGGTGACGGCGAACTCCATGGCCTGCTCGGTCTCCTGTGCGCTCCCGGTGAGGTGGCCGGTGACGGTGTGGGCGTTCATGACCAGTTGGGCCGCCGGGACGGTGACCGAGCCCGCGTCGACCCCGACCAGGGTGAGCCGGCCATGGGTGTTCAGTCCGGTGAGCAGCTCGTTCACCGGGGCGGTGGAGGATGCGGTGTAGACGATGAGGTCGGCACCGCCGAGTTCCTTCAGGGCGGCTCCGGGGGCGTGCGCGTCGCTGTCGATGTAGTGACGGGCGCCGAGTTCCCGGCTGAGTGGCCCGCGTTCCGCACCGCGGGCGATGGCGACGGCCTCGTAGCCGAGCCCGGCCGCGAACTGCACGGCGAGATGCCCCAGCCCGCCGATGCCGAACACCGCGACCCGTCCGCCGGCACGGATGCGAGCCTTGCGCACGGCGTTGAAGGCAGTCACGCCCGCACAGCCGAAGGGGGCCGCGTCGAACAGGTCGAGTTCGTCGGGGACACGTGCGAGGGCGTCGGCGGGCACCGTGATGCTCTGGGCCCAGCCGCCGGGATAGGACAGCCCGGGAACCTTGCGTTCAGGACAGTGGACGACGTCGCCTGTCCTGCAGAACGAGCAGTGCCCGCAGCTGCCGCCGAACCAGCCGACCGCGACCCGGTCCCCGACCGACCAGCCCTCCACCTGATCACCCACATCGGCGATGACACCGGCTACCTCATGCCCGGGGGTGACCGGGAAGACGGTGCCGGGGCCGGTGGCCGCAGCGGTGGCGATGTCGGCGTTGCACACGCCGCTCGCGGTGACCGACACACGTACCCACTGAGCGGCGGGCGGTGCAGGCGTACCGCTGGCTGTGCGCACAGCCCCCCGAGGCTCGTTCACGACCATGGTCACTGAGGTGTCCGACATGGCCCTCACCCCTTTTCCGGAGCTGTCTGCGCCTATAGGAAATGCTTATGCTGGATCAGGACGGACCCCACCGTAGGCACTGATGGAGTTGCCCGGTAGGAGACATCAGCGAATGCGGCGATAAGGAACGGCTATGGCAGAACGCGTGAATCTCGAAGGGCTCCGGTACGCGCACGCGGTCGCCGAGACGAAGTCCTTCAGCGCCGCCGCCCGGGCGTACGGCGTCACCCAGCCCGCCCTGTCCAACGGCATCGCGAAGCTGGAGGAACGTCTGGGTGACAGGCTCTTCGACCGCTCGCCGCGAGGGGTCACCCAGACCGCCTTCGGGGCCCGCATCCTGCCGCTGATCAAACAGGCCCTGGTCGCGCTGGACGCGGTCACCGTCGAAGCCAGGCGGCTCACCGAACCCGGCGCGCGGAAGATCCGGATGGGCCTCTCCCCGCTGATCAGCTCCTCGCTGGTCACCCGGGCCTTCAGCATGGTGCGCGAGCTGCCGGTCCCTCGCGATCTCGTGCTGCGCGAGGCCGACATGCAGGAGCTGCGGGACGGTCTGCAGGCCGGCCGGCTCGACATCATCCTGATCCCCGCCGTGCGCGCGATGCCGCGCTTCGAGCACCGGGTCATCGATGTCGAACCGGTCGTCGTCATCACCCCCGACCCCGACGTGACCGCCCCCCTCGAACTCGAGGAGGCCGGAGCGGAGCAGTTCATCCTCGTCCCCGACACCTGCGGCCTGACCACGTTCACCGCACAGCTCTTCCAGGCCCACGAGATGCCCCTGCGCGCGTATCCGGGCGAAGCCGCCAGCTACCAGGTCCTGGAGGACTGGACGCGGCTGGGTCTGGGATCGGCCATGGTTCCCCGCTCCAAACTCACCTCACCCGACGTCCCCCACCGTCACTTGACGGACCAGGGCCGCGAGGTGCAGATCTCCTTCGAGGCGGTCTGGAGCTCCGAATCCGCGCTCGGTGCCGACCTGGTCCGCCTGGCCGACGGTCTGACAGCCGCCCGGCGCTGACACACGCCCGTCGCCGACACAGTCGTAGTGACAGCAGTGGGCCATCCTCGGAAGGCTGCGGGCCACCCCCGGATTCAGGGGGGCAGGTGCCTTGCCGGACTCGCATCCGGCCCCTCTCCCCCGCGTGCCCCGCGCACGGTCATGCCGACGAGGACGGCAGATCCTCCGCGCTGAAGGGCAGGGGCAGCAGCGTGGAGATGTCGATCCGGTAGATCCGCGACAGCGTCAGGTCCGCACAGAGCACGGTCACGTTCCGCTGGGGCGCGCCGGTGACATCGAAGATGCGCTGCCGGCAGCCGCCGCACGGGGTGACGGGCTGCCCGGGCCCCGTCTTCCGCGGGTCGCCTCCAACAACCGCGATCGCGTCGAAGTCACGGACTCCAGCCGTTACGGCGGCGGACAGCGCCGCGGCCTCGGCGCACACTCCCAGCGGGAACGAGGACGACTCGAAGAACGTCCCCGTGTAACACCCCCCGTCGGTGGCCTGTACTGCCGCTCCGACATGGAAGCGCGACACGGGATTCAGGGCCCGCGGTGCGACCTCGCGAGCCCGCTCCAGCAGACGGGTCTCCGTGCGGGTCAGGTCACTGGCGGACACGGTGGGATCGAGCATGCGTGGACCTTCGCTTCCTGTCGGGTGAGAACCGGCGCGCGGGGCTGATCAGCGTACGAGACCGCGGGGAGCGGCAGTGACCCGTCGGCGACAGCGGCCGACCGTCGGTCACGGCGATAACCGCAGCCTATGGTGCGATTCAGCGTGATCCCCTACCGGATCTCGGACCAAGTGCCTAACTTGCCGGGCAGGAGACGGAAACCCCTACCTCGATTCGTCTCCGTCGCACGGGAGAGACATAGCCATGGGGTATCCCGTTCCCTGCCGGGGGCGCCCAGGACTGAGACCAGGAACCTTCCCGGCCTGTGCTGCCCGTTGTCCGGGCGCCGAACCCGGGCACGCACCCCGTGTCCTCACCACCGACTGGCGGAGCCATGGCCATGTACGAACTGCACCGGCTGCTGCGCGAATACGACCGCGCCCGCGCCCACACCGACGCCCTCTGGAAGGACCTCACCGCCGACGAGGTGACCTGGCGCCCGAACGAGAACTCCAGCGCCATCGGCTGGCACCTGGGCCACCAGGCCCACGTGGCCCACTTCATGATCCGCAACCTCACCGCGGCCGAGCCCAGCCCCGACCCGGAACTCGACGGCCTCATGGACTCGGCGAACCCGGAGCGGTTCCGCGGTGCGCTGCCCACGGTCCGCCGGCTCACCACCTTCCGCGACACCGTCGCCGAGCGCGTCCACGCGCGCATCGGCGACATCGCCGTCGGTCGGGTCGGCGCACCCGACCAAATGACCATCGTCGGCGGCCACTTGCTGACCGCGCTCATCAACCACGAGTACCAGCACGACGAGTGGATCAGCGAGGTACGTGCCCACAGTCTCGGTCACGCCCTCCCGCCCGATCCATCCGCCGACGGGCTGAGCCGCGTCGACGGCTACCTGGTCCTCACTCCGTACTCCTGATCACCGCACCGCACACCCCGTCCCCCGCCGGGACTCTCGCTATCCGGAGCACCCCATGTCCAGCACCACCCTCGACTTCACCGGCCACAAGGTCATCGTCATCGGCGGTACCAGCGGCATCGGCCGGGCCGTCGCCCGTATGGTCGCCGAAGGAGGCGGCACCGCGGTCGTCACGGGCCGCTCGCGGGCGAGCGCCGACGAGGCCGCCTCCGCCCTGTCCGCACACGGCCACGCCGTCGGGCTGGCAGCCGACCTGACCGACCCGGCAGCCGTCGAGCGCCTGCGCGGGACCCTCACCGACGAGCACGCGGACGCCACCCTCCTGGTCAACGCGGCCGGCGTCTTCGCCCCCAAGCCCTTCCTGGAGAACACGGGCGCCGACTACGACCGCTACCAGGCCATCAACCGCGCCTTCTTCTTCCTCACCCAGACCGTCGCCGCCAACATGGTCACCCGCGGCACGAAGGGCTCCGTCGTCAACATCGGCTCCATGTGGGCGCACCAGGCCGTCGCCGCCACCCCCTCGTCGGCGTACTCGATGGCCAAGGCCGGGCTGCACTCGCTCACCCAGCATCTCGCCATGGAACTCGCCCCGCACGGCATCCGCGTCAACGCGGTGGCCCCCGCCGTCGTACGCACCTCGATCTACGAGGAGTTCATCCCCAAGCAGGATGTCGACTCCGCACTCGACGGCTTCAACGGCTTCCACCCGCTCGGCCGGACCGGTACCCCCGACGACGTCGCCTCCACTGTCACGTTCCTTCTGTCCGACAGGACAGACTGGGTCACCGGGGCCGTCTGGGACGTCGACGGCGGTGTCATGGCCGGCCGCAACTGACGTCCCCCCACCCAAGGCCCGCCCGTCCCGGCAGAAAGGCACTTGCCTCGTGAACAGCGACGACCCGACACAGAACCGTGCGGCACCAGCCGTCCCCGATGCCGAGACGCTGCGGTTCTGCCGGGATCTGCCGAAGGTCGAACTCCATGTCCACCTCGAGGGATGCCTCGAACCCGACCTCCTGATGAGGCTGGCCCGGCGCAACAACGTTGCCGTGCCGTGGAAAACGGCCGAGCAACTCCGCGCCGCCTACCGCTTCGAGAACCTCTCCTCGTTCCTCGAGCTGTACTTCGCCGGCTGCCAAGTACTGTGCACCCGGCAGGACTTCCACGACCACACAACCGCCTACCTGGACCGTGCGCACGCGGACGGCGTCGTGCACTCCGAGATCTTCCTCGGTCCGCAGAGCTTCACCGACCGCGGCATTGCCACAAGTGCCGTCCTGGACGGCGTACTTGACGCCATCTCTGACGCGGGTGAGCGGTCCGGGATCAGTGCTTCCCTCCTCGTCAGCGCGCACCGCCACCGCAGCGAGAAGGACGCCTTCGAGCTTTTGGACAGCGTTGCGCCGGGGGCCGACCGGATCGCGGGATTCGGGCTGGGAGGCGCGGAGATCGGAAACCCGCCGGAGAAGTTCACCCGCTACTTCGCGGAACTTCGACGGCAGCGCTTCAAGACGTGCGTCCATGCCGGTGAGGAGGGCCCCGCCGCTTACGTACGCCAGGCGTTCGAGCTCCTGGAGCCCGACCGTATCGACCACGGCGTCGCGATTCTCGACGACGAGCGCCTGGTCCGTGATGTCGCCGCCGCCAAAACGCCGCTCACCGTGTGCCCCACCTCGAACGCGAGGCTGAACGTCGTACCGTCCCTGCGCGCCCACCCGCTGCCCGCGATGCTGTCGAGGGGCCTCAACGTCTCGCTGCACTCGGACGACCCCGCCTACTTCGAGTCCTACCTCACCGACACGTACGCATCGACCGCGGCCACCCTCGGCCTCGATCGACCCAGCCTCGCCAACCTGGCCGCCAACGCGATCCGTTCGGCCTTCCTGCCGCCGGCCGCACAACAGGCGTTCCTCGACCGCCTTGAGACACAAGTGAAGCAGCACCTTCCCTAGAAGGCCGCCCAGGTGAAGGCCAGCCACCTCGTGGGAGCTTCACCAGACAGCCGTGCGGATACGGCAGCGCCCCCTACCCACCCGGTGGAGGCAGGCGCCAGACCGGCCGGTGCCTACCCACAGTTGGGGCAGGCTGCGCTCTTCGAGTCGGCCCATACTCGGATCCATGACCGGAAAATCGCAGCTCGGGGACTTCTTGCAGGCGCGGCGCTCGCAGCTGCGTCCTGAGGATGTCGGGATGCCCACCTACGGAGACCTCCGGCGTGTGCCGGGTCTGCGGCGCGAGGAGCTGGCGCTGCTGGCGGGTGTGAGCGTGTCCTACTACACCCGGCTCGAACAGGGGCAGTCACTGAGCGCCTCCCCCGAGGTGCTGGACGCGATCGCCGGGGCGCTGCGGCTGGACGAGTCCGAGCGGCGGTACCTGCACGACCTGACCCAGGCGGACAGGTCGCGCACCCGGGGCCGGCGGCCTGCGCCGGAGCGGCTGACGGAGGCGGCGGCTCAGCTGATGGAGGTGCTGGCGGACGTCCCGGCGATCGTGCTCGGCCGGCGCAGTGACGTGCTGTCGTGGAACCGCCTGGGGCACGCGCTGTTCGCCGGGCACCTGGATCCGCACGCACCGGACCTGGCGGCGCGGCGTCCCAACATGGCCAGGCTGGTGTTCCTCGACTCTCACACCCGCGACCTGTACGCGGACTGGCCGAGCAAGGCCAGGGCGGTGGTGGGGAATCTGCGCCTGGTGGCGGCCGAGCATCCGCAGGACACCGCGTTGCACGCGCTGCTGGGTGAACTGAGCGCGAAAAGCGGGGAGTTCGCCTCGATGTGGGCCGACCACCGGGTCAAGGCCTGCGCCGTCGCCACCTACGAGATGCGGCACCCGCTGGTGGGCCCGTTGACCGTCGTCCAGCAGACCCTGAGCCACGGGCCGGGCCCCACCGTCGTCGTCGCCACCACGGAGACGGGATCGGCCTCCCGGGCCGCGCTGACCCTGCTCGCCCAGAGCACCGTCGCGGCCGACCCGGCGCGAAGGGAGTCCCGGCCGAGCACTGCCTGAACCCGCTCCATGCCAACGGGCGTTCGGCCGGTGCCTGCACGTACCCGTCCCGCCCATGTACGGATGACGACCTGCCGCCGCGCGTAACCCCGGGGCCGTACGCCCTCCCCGGCGGAACCCACACACCAACCCGACCCATGCGTCGGCGCGTTGCTGCCGCATGCCCGAAAACCACTGAAGGAACCATGTTCAAGAAGTTCTCCACGCCCGCGCTGTCCGCGGCCATCCTCGTCGCGGCCTCTGCCGCGGCGCTCACTCCGGCGTCCGCGTCGGCCGTCTCCGCCCCGCTGAGCAGTGCGCGGATCACCACACACTTCGACCTCGCCAAGGGCCAGACGCCGGAGAACATCGCCCTGGCACCGGGCGGCACCGCCTACGTCACGCTCGCCGCGGGCCGTCAGATCGCCGAGATCGCGCCCAAGGGCACCCTCAAGATCCTGGCCACCCTGCCCCAGCCCGCCGACGGGGGCGTCCACACCCCGGTCCTCGGCTTCCCCCTGACCGTCGGCATCGTCCGGGCCCACGACGGCACCCTGTACTTCCTCTACGCGACCGGCACCCCCGACCTCACCGGCGTGTGGCGCCTGCGCCCCGGCGGCGAACCGGAGCGCATCGCCGCGCTGCCCGCCGACGGACTTCCCAACGGCCTGGCGCTGGACGCGAGGACCCACACCCTCTACGTCACCGACTCCGTCCTGGGCACCATCTGGAGCGTGCCCACCACCGGCGGCACCCCCACCGCCTGGTCCACCGCACCCGAACTGGCCTCCACCGGGTTCCTCGGCGCCAACGGTCTGAAGATCCACCGAGGGGCGGTCTGGGCCACCAACCTCGACAAGGGCACGATCCTGCGCATCCCCATCCGCCATGACGGGCGCGCCGGTTCGGTCCGGACCGAGGCCACCGGCCTGCCGGGCATCGACGACTTCGAATTCACCGGCCACGGAGACCAGTTGCTGGCCGCCCTCAACGGCCCCAGCGAGGTCGCGTTGGTCCGGCCCGACGGCAGCCACTCCATCGTGCTGACCCCGGCCGACGGCCTGCAGAACCCCACGTCCGTCGCGCTGCGCGGCGACACCGTCTACGTACTGAGCGCCGCCTACGTCACCGCCAAGGATCCCAACCTCCTCCGCGCCCACCTGAACGACTGAGCGAGGTAATGGAAGTTGGGGATCGGGACAGGCCCGTCGCCGGTGGACCGGCGACGGGCCGCTTCCGCATACCCTCCACCCGGCCTCAGACCGAGAACTCCCGTATCACCGTGTTCCGGAACACCGCACTGCCGTCGATCGTGAACAGCGCGAGCCCGGTGTCGAGCAGATACGGAAACACCTGACTGGTGTGCACATGGCGGCCGTCGTCCACGAACATCTCCACGGACGTGCGGTCCACCAGGACGCGCAGCTTGACCGTGCCGGCGGACGGGTCGAACGGGGTGTGGCTCTCCTGCCAGTTGCCGGACGTGTCGGCGTTGACGGTGTTGCGCCGGTTGAGGAAGGCGTAGTTGCCGTAGATCCCGGCGTCGATGTGCCGACCGCCGCTGGGAGAGCGCCTCAACTGGACGCCCGCGCCGATGAGTTGGGACCAGGTGATCTCGGTCGTCAGCTCGTAGGAGATACCGGAGTAGTCGAGCACCTTCGTGCCGTCCACGGTGACGTCCCCCAGGTTCACCGTGCGGGAGACATGCGCGTCGAGGCCGGCGACGGGCTGGGAGGCGAGGTAGTACGTGCCGTCGGACGCCTTCGTCAGGGCGATCTCGCGGACGACGGAGTCGGTGCCGTTGAAGCCGTCGCAATCGATGGTGGGGGTGGTGTCGGCGTAGTCCCAGTTGTTCACCCAGCCGAGCGCGTACCGGGCGGCCGGGTCCACCGCGCCGCTCGCGTCCCGCTTCTCGAAGGTGACGGCGGCGTACCAGTCCCAGCCGTGGTCGAGCCACTGCGGGGCGCTCGCGTCGGCGGTGAACGCGCTGCCGTCGAAGGAACCCGTCCAGTAGGCATACGTGTTGGGCAGCCCCGAGCTCTTCCCGTTGGCGCTCACACCGAGCACCCACTTCACGGTGCCGTCGTCGGCGGTGATGCGGAACAGGTCGGGGCACTCCAGGACGCCGATGCCGTCGTGGACGAAACCGTTCGCGTACGTCCAGGACTTGAGGTCGTCGGAGTGGTAGAAGCCGACCTTGTCGTTCTCGGCGAGAGCCATCACCCAACGACCGCGGTCCTCGTCGCGGATCACCTTCGGGTCGCGGAAGTCGGCGACGCCGGGGTTGGGCAGGACGGGGTCGGTCCCGAAGTTGGTGAAGGTGAGACCGCCGTCGGTCGAGTAGTACAGGAACTGCTCCTGGTGGTCGGTGCCGCCGCCGGGGGACATCGTGACGATGACGACGACCGCGCCCGCGCCGAATCCGGCCGTGTTGCCGGTGTCGACGACCACCGAGCCCGACCAGAGATCGCCGTTGACCGTGGTGTCCTTGGGCACGGCGATCCCGCGGTCGGTGAAGGAGACCAGGTCCTTGGTGGTGGCCAGGCGCCACGCGGTGCCGACGACGCCGGTGAAGTAGTCGGCGTTGTAGAGGTAGTAGTAGTGGTACTCGCCGTCGATCCAGACGGGTCGCTGGGGGTCGTTCTTCCACTGGTCGGGGACCGTGAAGTGGTATCCGGCGCGGTAACTCGCCGCGTTCGCGGCGGAGTTGGGTTTCTTCCCGCCCTTGGCTCCGGGCCTGGGCCTCGGGGCGGCCTCGGCCGTTCCGGTGGACAGCAGCGCGGCGGCGGTGCCCGCCGCCGATCCCGCGAGCAGTGATCTCCTGGATATCCCCGACGTTCCGGGCATGACACATCGTTCCTCTCGTGGCGGCTCACGACGCGGAGGGCGTGAAAAAGCGGCTCGGCTGAACGAGGACTGTAGACCTAACTCGTTAAAGGTCAAGCGTTCCCGACCCTTGACAGGTCCGCCGCCCGGTTCCCATCATCTGGGTCATCAGCCCTGAACTAACACGAGTTAGGCCCGTTCGATGACTGACTCGCACCTCCCCCGCCGCACCCTGTTGCGGTACGGCGCGTACGGGGCCGGAGCAGCCGCCCTGGCCGGTACCGCCGCGTCCTGGGACCGGCTCACCGGAGCCGACATCCCCGGCCGTGACGACGGCTCCCTCGTTGTCGCCACCCTCGGCTCCGCCTTCGACCCGGCCACCGTCGACGCCCTCACCAAGGGCTTCCACCGGCTCCATCCCGACATCCCGCTGCGGGTGAACGCGGTGCAGGCCGTCGACTGGTCGGACTTCTTCGCGAAGATCCTCACCCAGATCGCCGCGGGCACCGCGCCCGACCTGGTGTATGTGGCCACCGAGGGCGTGCAGTTGTTCGCCCGGCAGCTCGGCGTGCCCCTGGACCGCTGGGTGCGCCGGGACGCGACGGAGCTGCGCGAGTACTTCGCCGACGTCCACCCCTCACTGGTGGAGTCGATGATGTACGAGGGCAACCTCTACCAGCTGCCCATGGAGTTCAACGCCGCCGACATGTACCTCAACAAGCAGGTGCTGAAGCGGGCCGGCGCGGACTTCCCCGCGGCCGACTGGAACCGTGACGACTTCACCGCGCTGCTGCGGCAGTTGAAGCGTCGCGGCGGCTCGCACTTCACGCCGTACTTCTGGACGAACCGTCTGTGGGGCGGGGTGGTGCCCTGGCTCTTCGCGAACGGCACGAACCTGCTGAAGGAGTCGAAGGCACCCGGCGGCTCCTGGCTGTGGGACACCTTCTACCCGGCCGCCGACCGGAGGGGGCGCGGCGGCGGCTTCCGCTGGACGACCCCGCAGGCCACCACCGACCGGGTCGAGGAGGCGTACGACTATCTCGCCTCCCTCGTCCGGGACGACCTGTGCACCCGGCCCGAGGGCGGCAACGGCAGCAACCTGGTCGGCGTGTTCTCCACCGGCCGCGTCGGTGTCACCCCGGCGGGCGGCTTCTGGGCGGGCGGCCTGCAGCTGGCCGGCATGCGGGCCACCGACTACGACGTGCAGTACTTCCCGCGCTGGCGCACCCAGCGCCACCAGTTCGGAGCCGCGGGCTACGCGCTGCTGCGCACCTCCAAGAAGCAGGAAGCCGCCTGGGAGTTCATCAAGTACGCGGCCCGCAAGGACACCATGACCCGGCTGTTCCGGAGCAACCAGACCACCCCTGCCCGGCGTTCGATGCTGAATGCCGCCCGCTACGCCGCGAGCGGCCCGGCGCACTGGCGGGTCTTCTACGACACTCTCGACCGTTTTCCCGACACCGGCCCGATCCCCGCGCCGCCGCAGGTCGCCGAGGTGACCGACGTCCTGCTCAAGTACACCGGCACCGCGCTGGCCTCGCCGCGCGCGGTGGGTCCCGCGCTGCGCCGGATGCAGGGCGACCTGGAGCAGGCCATGGAGCGTGAGGTATGACGAACACCCAGGTCCCCAACTCCCACGTCCCGGACGTGAGTTCGCGGCCCGCCACACCATCCGCCGCTTCCGTACGACCGTCCGTCCGAGACCGGGGCACCCGGCTGCTGGCCACGCTGTTCCTGGCGCCCACGGTCGTCGGCATCGTCGTCTTCACCGTGGTGCCGATCGTCGGGTCCGTCGTGCTGAGCCTGTTCCACTGGAACGTGATCGACCCGCCCCGGTTCGCCGGCGGCGCCAACTACCGTACGACGTTCACGGATTCGACCGTCCTGGTCTCCTTCCGCAACACGCTCGTCTTCATGGTCCTCGCGGTCACGCTGCAACTGCTGATCGCGCTGTCGCTGGCGCTCGCGCTGAACGGGCGGATGCCGGTGTGGCTGCGGTCGCTGTTCCGTTCGGCGTTCTTCTTCCCGCTGGTGCTGTCCGCCGCGTCCATCTCGGTGGTGATGAAGTACCTGTTCAACCAGGACTTCGGGGTGGTGAACTGGCTGATCGGCCTGGTCGGCATCGCGCCAGTGCCCTGGCTGACCTCGGAGCACGCGGCGATGGCCACGGTGATCCTGGTCTACGTCTGGCAGCAGTTCGGCTTCTCGTTCCTGCTGTTCATCGGCGGTCTGAACAACATCCCCAAGGAGATCCACGAGGCCGCCGCCCTCGACGGCGCGACCGGCCTGCGCAAGCACCTCGGCATCACTCTGCCCCTGCTGTCACCGACGCTGCTCGTCGCGTCGGTGGTCGGCATCATCAACGCCCTCCAGGTCTTCGAGCAGCCCTACGTCCTCACCGACGGCGGCCCCGGCGACGCCACCCGCACCGTCGTGATGGTGATCTACGAAAGGGCCTTCGAGCAGCTCGACTTCGGCGAGGCATCCGCGGTGGGCGTGCTGCTCTTCGCGCTGATCATGGCGGTCACCGCCCTCCAGTTCCGGCTCAGCCGGCGTTTCGTCCACTACCAGTGAGCCGGTGAGCCGCATGAGCCAAGCAACCCCGCCCCTGACCCTGAGTCGTGTCCGTCACTCACTCTCCCCCTGGGCCCGCATCGCCGGGCTGACCGTGTGCGCCCTGCTGACGCTGGGCCCGGTCATCTGGACCGTCGCCACTTCGCTGCGCACTCCGGCCCAGTCCTTCGACCTGCCCCCGCAGATCATCCCGACCCACCCGACGGCCTCGGCCTACCGCGGGGTCTTCCAGCAGATCGACGTGTGGCTGCTCGCCCTGAACTCCACGCTGGTGACGGCCTTGATCGCTGTCGGCCAGATGATCACGGCGGGCCTGGCCGGATACGCCTTCGCCCGCCTCGAATTCCGTTTCAAGAGGCCGCTGTTCGGCCTGGTCCTGGCGACGATGATGGTGCCGTTGCAGGTCACCATCGTGCCGGTGTTCCTGGTGCTGAAGACGATGGGCCTCACCGACACACTCCTCGGCCTGATCATCCCGGCCTTCCCGACCGCCTTCGGCACGTTCCTGATGCGCCAGTACTTCCTCGGCATGCCGAAGGACCTGGGCGAGGCGGCCATGCTGGACGGCGCGGGACCCTGGCGGATCTTCCGCTCGGTGTACGCGCCGCTGGCCACACCCGGCCTGGCGATCGTCGGCGTGCTGGCCTTCAACTACCACTGGAACGAGTTCTTCCGCCCGCTGATCCTGGAGACCTCCAGCCAGAACTACACGCTGCCGCTGGGTCTGGTCTCGCTCCAGGGCAACCTCGGCACCGGGTCCATCTCGGTGGTCCTGGCCGGGGTCGTGCTCTCGATGCTTCCCGCCGTCGCCGTGTTCGCCGTCGGTCAGCGCCCTCTCCGCGAGGGCATCACGTCCGCAGGAGTCAACCGTTGAGCCCTGACCCCAACGTGCCGCGTTTCAGGGTCCGTCCGCCCGCCGGCTGGATCAACGACCCCAATGGGCCGTTCCGTTGGCGGGACCGCTACCACCTCTTCTACCAGCACAACCCCGACGCCCCGGTGCACGCGAACGTCCACTGGGGCCACGCCTCCAGCGCCGACCTCGCCCACTGGGAGCACCACCCGATCGCCCTCACCCCGACGCCCGGCGGCCCCGACGAGGCCGGCTGCTGGTCGGGCTGCGTGACCGACGACGCGGGCACACCGACCGCCGTGTACACGGGAGTTGACCGCACTCACACCGGACTCGGCACCATCTGCGTGGCACGGGCGGCCGACCCGGACGACGACCTCCTGACCGAGTGGCAGCCGCTGCCCACGCCGGTGGTGACCGGGCCACCGCCGGGACTTGACGTGGTGATGTTCCGCGACCCGTTCATCTTCCGCTGCGCGAACAGGCGTTGGGCCCTCGTCGGCGCCGGGCACGCCGACGGCACACCGTCGGTCCTGCTCTACGACTGCGACGACCTGACCGACTGGCGCTTCGCCGGTGTGCTGCTGGACGGCAGGGACCCGGTGGCCGCCGACGCGTTCGGCGACAAGTCGGTGGGCTGGGAGTGCCCGCACCTGTACCGCACAGCAGGCGGTGACCACGTACTCCTGGTGTCCCTGTGGGACGGCGACCCCTGTTCCACGGGTTACCTGACGGGCCGTCTGGAGGCCGACGGACAGGGCGCGTTGAGGTTCGAACCGCGCATCGGCGGCCGGCTCGACCAGGGCCGGGACTTCTACGCTCCCGCCGTGCTCCAGGAGCCGGACCGCGCACTGCTGTGGGGCTGGTCGTGGGAGGCCCGCCCGGAGGAGGAGGTTCTGCGAGCCGGTTGGGCAGGCGTCCTCACGGCGCCCCGGGTCGTCGACGTCCACCCCGACGGTTCACTGCGGGTGAGTCCGGCCTCGGAACTCGAACTCCTGCGCCCGGCCGAGCCGTTCGTCACCGCGCCGGGCCGGGTTCCGCTTCCCCTCGCGTACGACCTGACGGTCACCGCGTGCGGTCCGACCACGGTGACCCTGCTCCGGGACGCGGCGGGCCGGGAGTTGACCGTCCGGGCGGACCCCGCCTCGGGGACCGTCGTCCTCGACCGCAGCGCCTGGCCCCGGACCGGCAGGGAGGGTTCAGCCCCGATCACCGTGCACGTCCCGAAGGAACCGGAACTCACGCTCCGGCTGCTCGTGGACGGCTCGCTCCTCGAACTCTTCGTCGCGGAACGGGCCATGGTCACCGAGCGCGTCTACCGGCGCCCCGGCGACATCGCCGAACTGGTCGTCGACGGACCGGGTGCCCGGGTCACCGGGTGGGCGCAGGACCCACGGAGTCGCGGCTGACGACAGGGCAGGCCAGGCGCCGGACGGTCGGGGGCGGCGTACGGCCCGCCTCGATGGCGTCCAGGAGCAGCCGGGCCGCCGCCTCACCCATCGCCCGGTGCGGCAGCGCGACGGAGGTGAGCGGCGGGGTGAGGAACGCGGCCATGTGCTCCTGGTCGTCGTAGCCGACCACCGACAGATCGGCGGGCACGTCGATCCCGAGCCGGGTCGCGGCGTGCAGGACGCCCGCCGCGACCCGGTCGTTGTAGCACAGGACGCCGGTGGGACGACGGCCCGGCTCGACCCCGTCGAACAGGCGCAGCGCCCCCGCGTATCCGGTGGAGATCTCGCCGCCGCCGCGCACGATCCACTCCGCGGGCACGGTGACGCCCTCGGCGCGCAGCGCGTCCCGGAAGCCGCGGGTCCGTTCCACCGAGGCGATGTCGTCCAGACCCCCGATCACGGCGAGCCGGCGGTGGCCGGCACCGAGCAGCAGCCGGGCGGCGGTACGGCCACCGGCGCGCTCGGCGGGGACCACGGCGGGCAGGGAGTCGTCGTCGGGCAGGCAGTTGGCCAGCACGGAGTGGGTGCGGTGCAGGCCCTCGGGGACGCGGACCCGGCGCAGCGACATGGCGGCGTAGATGATGCCGTCCACGCGCCGGTCGAGGAGTTCCGCGACGGCCGCGTCCTCCTTGGCCGGGTCACCGCCGGAGTCGACGGTGAGGACGAGGTGGTCGCTGTCCCAGGCGGTCTCCATCGCGCCGCGCAGCAGCCGGCCGGCGAACGGCGAGGACGCGATCTCGTCGGTGACCAGCCCGATCACGGCCGTACGGCGGCGGCGCAGTCCGCGGGCGACCGGGTCGGGGCGGTAGCCCAGCTGGGCGGCGGCCTGCCGGATGCGTTCCTGGGTGGCGGGCGAGAGGTTGCCGTCGGCGCGGCCGTTGAACACGAAGGACACCGCGGTGTGCGACACACCGGCGATCCGGGCGACGTCCCGTGACGTCGGGCGCCCGGTGCCCGTGCTTCTGCTGTCCTCGGCACCGCCCACGCCGTCCGCCGTCCTCCCCCGGTTCGTCCCTGTCGATCATTGCCCACCCTATCCGCGGGGAGCGCCACGGCACACAGGAGATGCTCAGGGCGGAAACGACGCGGCGGTCGGCTGGGGCGTCACGTCGACCGGCGGGCGAAGTGCGCCGGTGTCGCGCCGTAGTGCTTCTTGAAGGCGCGGATGAAGTGGCTGCTGTCGGTGAAGTGCCAGCGCGCTGCGGCCTCGGAGACGCCGAGCCGTGAGCCGGAGGCGGTGAGCGCCTCTGCCGCCTCCTCCAGGCGTCGGCGGCGGATGTAGGAGCTGAACGACTCGTCCAGACTCGCGAAGGCCCGCTGCAACGTCCGTACGGAGACGTGCAGTTGGGCGGCGACCGAGGCGGGCGACAGCTCGGCGTCGGTGAGCCGGGCCTCGGCGAGGTTCTTCGCCGCTTGTGCCAGCGCGGGGGTGAAGACGGGCTCATGGTCGTCGAACCGGTCGAGGATCAGGCCCTTGGCGAGTTCGAGCAGCGAGTTGCGGGACGCGTGCGCACCCGCCGGGCCGAGGTCGCCCACGATCCGCTGCACCGTGCTCGTGTGTGCCATGAGGATCTGCGCGGCGGGCGAGTCGGCCCGGCCCGTGCGCGGCTTCCCGGCGACGAGGGACCGCAGGGCATCACCAGGAAAGATGAAGATGCGGGTGCCGATCACCGGCGTGGTGTGGAAGTGGTTCTCCGTCACGACATGGTGCATGAAATAGGTGCCGGCCGAGACGTGCGCGTCACCGCCCTGATCGTGCGGGTCCTGAAGAGCGACCGCGCCGCGCAGACCGACGTACAGCCGGACCTGATCGTGCTCGTGGGTCCCGACCGCGCGGGTGCTCACGGCCGAGGACGCCCACATCTCGTTGACGGCGGTGTCCTCCAGGGCGACCGAGCGCATCGTTCCCCGGAAGCCGTCGACCGTGGAGGCGCTGAACTCCGGCAGGGGATAGAGGTCCCCCATGCGGTCGTTCCAGGTGTCGATGAACGGCTCCCACGTGCCCCGGCCCGGGCCGGTGGAGTCGGCGTCGACGGTGAACGTGCCCACCTTGCGGCCCGGCCCGAGAAAGCGCGGCCTGCTCGTCATGTGTCCTCCGCCCCGGTGAGGATGTCGCCGGAATCCCATCCCGTGTCGCGAACGTACACGCTTTCGCCGTACGGCTGTTCCTACGCTGGGCTGCGCTTCGACCCGCCGACGATCTACGACCCGTCGGCTGCCCCGGCGCCACACCACTCCGCGCCGCCTCTCTCCGGACGGCGCTGTCACGACCTCTCGCACGAAGGCAGAAAAACCATGAAGGCAGTGCGTTTCCACGAGTACGGCGACCCCGACGTCCTGCGTCACGAGGACGTGGAGCAGCCGGTTCCCGGTGCCGGGGAGGTGCGGGTCCGGGTCGCGGCGACGTCCTTCAACCCGGTCGACGCCAACATCCGCGCCGGTTTCATGCAGGGGCCGATCCCGGTGACGCTGCCGCACACCCCCGGCATCGACGTCGCGGGCACGGTCGACGCGCTGGGCGAGGGCGTGACCGGCGTCCAGGTCGGCGACCAGGTCATCGGCTTCCTGCCGATGGCGGGACCCGGCGCCGCCGCGGAGTACGTCGTGGCACCGGCCGAGGTCCTGACGCCGGCGCCCAAGAGCATCGAGCTGTCGGACGCGGCCGCGCTGCCGCTGGTGGGACTGACCGCGTGGCAGGCGCTGTTCGAGCACGCCGGGCTGACGGCCGGGCAGCGCGTGCTGGTCAACGGCGCGGGCGGAGCGGTCGGCGGCTACGCCGTGCAGCTGGCCCATCAGGCAGGCGCCCATGTGATCGCCACCGCCGGACCGCGCAGCGACCTGCGGGTCACGGCGGCGGGCGCGGACGAGGTCATCGACCACACGACCGGCGATGTCGTCACGGCGGTGAGCGAGCCGGTCGACGCCGTGCTCAACCTCGCACCGGTCGAGCCGGCCCGACTGACCGCGCTCCTCGGCCTGATCCGCCCCGGCGGTGTCCTGGTGAACACCACGGTGTGGATGCCCGCGCCCAGCGACGAGGAGCGCTCGGTACGGGGCATCGACCTCTTCGTCCGCAGCGACGCGGAGCAGCTCGCGCACCTGGTGGAGCTGGTCGACGGCGGCGAGCTGCGCGTCGAGGTCGCCCGGCGGGTACCGCTGGCCGAACTCCCGGCCCTGCACGCCGACGCCGCCGCGGGCGCTCTGCCCAGCGGCAAGGTCGTCGTCATCGCGTCCGGCAACTGACTCCCGCCCGACCGATCCCGGAAGGACGCGACCCCGATGATCCCCGACGACGATCCGACCCGCTCGCTGACCGTGGCGGATCCCGACGACCCCGCCACGACGTACATCTCCCTGGTGGGTAACACCTACGCGATGCTGATCACCGGCGAACAGACCGACGGCCGGTACTGCCTGATCGACATGCGCGTCCCCGACGGCGGCGGGCCGCCCCCGCACCGCCACGACTTCGAGGAGATGTTCACGATCCTCGAGGGCGAGATCGAGTTCACCTTCCGCGGCGAGCAGCACACGGTACGGGCCGGCTCCACGGTCAACATCCCGGCCAACGCCCCGCACAACTTCCGCAACACGTCCGGCGCACCGGCCCGCATGCTGTGCATGTGCACCCCCGCCGGCCAGGACGAGTACTTCACCCGCATCGGCGATGTCGTCGCGGGCAAGGACGCTCCGCCACCGCAGCTGACGCAGGACGAACTCGCTGAACGCCGCCGCCGCGCAGCCGAGTTGGCGGCGGACTACCGCAGCGAGTTCCTGTGATCGGACTGCCGGTCAGCACCTGGTTGACCGTGTGATCCCGGGCGTCGACCGGACGGGACGTCACCGCCCCGACGTCGACGACCAGGCCGTAGCGCTCGATCGTCCGGCCCGTCCACGCTCCCCCACGGAGTGCGGGCGGGCCTCGGTCCTGGCCTCCAGCGCGTGCAGGACGGCCACCATGTCCTCACCGCCGTGGCCCTGTGCGACGGTCTCGCCGTAGAGGGCATGGCAGATGTCGAGGAGCGGAGAGGCGAGGCCCGCCTCGCGGGCGGCCTCCGCGATCAGCCGGTTGTTCTTCAGTACGTCCGCTGCCGCCGCCTGAACGGCGAAGTCGCGGGTCACCAGCTTGGGCCCCTTCACCCGGGACACGGAGCTGGCCATCGGTCCCGCGTCCAGCACGTCCCGGAGCAGACGCTGGTCGAGCCCGTGCCGGTCCGCGAAGTGGAACGCCTCGGCCAGTCCGGTGACGAGCGTGATCAGGAACAGGTTCACCGAGAACTTCATCAGCAGGGCGCCCGGTACGGCACCGCAGCCGAACGTCTCCTGGCAGACGGGCGCGAGCAGCGGCCGTACGGCGTCCACCGCGTCGGCGTCCCCGGCCAGCATCCCCACCAACTCCCCCTGTTCGGCGGGGAGTCGGGACCCGGAGACCGGAGCCTCGACGTATCTCCCGCCCGCGGCCCTGATGTCGTCCTGGAGGCCGGCCGAGTACTCGGCGGAGGTCGTGCCCATGTGGACGACGGTGTGTCCGGCGACCCGGGCCGCGAAGTCCGCGGTGCCGCGCCCGAGCACCGCGTCCATGGCCGTTTCGTCGGCCAGCATGAGGAACACGATGTCGTCGGCCCGGTCGAAGACCTCGGCGGGGTCCGCCGCGACCTCGGCACCGGCGGCCGACAGGGGTTCACAGCGGCTGGGCGTGCGGTTCCAGACCACGAGCGGTGTGCCCGCGCGGGCGAGGTTGAGCGCCATGGGCTGCCCCATGACCCCGAGGCCGACGAAACCCACGTACCGCACGATGTACCACCGTTCCCGTCCGGCGGAGCAGCCGGAGCCTGCCCCCACCGCCGACTATGACGGTCGTCATAGTAATCCACTCTATGACAGCCGTCATAGACTGAGCCCTGCACAGCGGACGGAACAGCGACGAAGGCCAGGGAGAGCGATGACTGAGGTGTCAGGACACGGTCCGCGCGAGCGGATGGTCTTCAGCGCGGCGCAGCTCATCCGGCGCGACGGCGTCTCCTCGACCGGGATGCGTGAGGTCGCCGTGCACGCGGGCGCGCCGCGTGGTTCGCTCCAGCACTACTTCCCCGGCGGCAAGGAGCAGTTGGTCAACGAGGCGGTGGGCTGGGCGGGCCGCTATGCGGGCAAGCGCGTCGCCCGCTTCCTCGACGCGCTGCCCGAACCGACACCCAGCGGACTGTTCGGCGAGATGGTCCGCCAGTGGACCGACGAGTACGAGAGCGCGGGTTTCGCGGGCGGCTGTCCCGTGGCCGCCGCGACGGTGGACTGTGCGGAGAAGAACGCCTCCACCCGGCAGGCCGCGGCCGACGCGTTCGCCACCTGGTCCGGCCCGGTGGCCCGCGCTTTGGTGGACATGGGCGTGCCCACGAAGCGGGCGGGTTCGCTCGCCACGCTCATGATCAGCGCCCTGGAGGGCGCCGTCCTCATCGCCCGGGCCGAGCAGGACGTCCGCGCCCTGACGACCGTGGCCCGCGAACTGGGCCCGCTTCTCGACTCGGCGACGAACGAGGCCGGCTGACCGGTCGCCAAGCCGTGGCCGCAGTGACGCCGTCGCACGCCAACGGGCCCTGGAACCACACTCGTTGGACCATCACCGCCTACCGGGGCAACGGCGCACAACCTCAAGCTCCGACGACCACCCCGTCACTCGTACCGGTACTTCAACGAATCCGCCTCCGACTGCTCCACATCCGCGATGGTCAGCTCGGGCATCCGCAGCTGCGCCAGGGTCACCTCTGCCGAGGTCGGCTGGGCGTCCGCCGGGAGCCACTGGTCGGGCTTCCAGGCGGCGCTGCGCAGAAGCGCTTTCGGGCAGTGCGGGTAGACCTCCTCGATGCCCAGGACCAGCGCGCTGGCGGGCGGTTTGCCCACGGCGGTCAACTGGGAGAGGAGGTCGGGGCGGGTGGAGACGCACGCTCTGCCGTTGACGCGGAGGGTGGTGGTGCGGCCGGGGATGACGAACAGCAGCCCGGCCCGGCCGGTGGCGATGACGTTCTGCAGGGTGTCGAGCCGCTTGTTGCCGGTCGCGTCCGGAATCGCCAGCGTCCGCTCGTCCAGGACGGCCACGAACCCGGCGGGGCCGCCGCGCGGGGAGACGTCGCAGTTGCCCTCGGCGTCCGTGCTTGCGACCAGGACCAGCGACGAGCAGCCGATCAACTGCCGTGTCTGCTCGGTGAGTTCGGTCATCTGCTTCCGTACGGCGGTCTCGCGCGGAAGTCCGTAGACCTGGCGCAGCGTGTCCTGGTCGCGTACGGCATCGGGACGGAGCGAGTCGAAGGCACTGCCGGCAAGAAGTGACGTCATGCCTACGAGCCTAACCAGCCGCCCCGCCGGGCGGACCTGACCGGACCCCGGGACGTATCCGCCGGGTCGGACCGAGATCAACTGACGAAAGGACCAGGTCAGCACCGTCGGCAGCCCTCTCTTGTCCTGCAAAAAGTAATGCCCAGTATGTACAAGGGAAAATCCAGTTCATCAGTCCGCAAATCGATCACTGGATCGGTGTAATCGGCACATACGCCGCGCCTCCCGGCGATCTAGCGTCTGAGTGCACGGGGCCGCACGGACCAGAAAGGCATCCAGACACTCATGCCCATCCCGCATACCGACGTCATGCCCGAAGCCGAGTTCGACACCCTCACCCTTGCCCGCGGCGTCGGGCAGCCGCCCGCCGTCGACCTGTTGACGCCGGTCGACGAACTGCCCGAGCTGTCCTCCTCCCCCGACCTGGTCTGCCGCCGCGTACGCGACGAGCTGATGCTCGACGGCAACGCCCGCCTCAATCTCGCCACCTTCGTGACGACCTGGATGGAGCCGCAGGCAAGGGAGTTGATGGCGGAGACCGCCGAGAAGAACCTCGCCGACCGCGCCGAGTACCCGCAGATCACGGCGATGGAGGAGCGCTGCGTCCGGATGCTCGCCCGGCTCTGGCACGCGCCGCAGCCGGGGCAGGTCCGCGGCTGCTCCACGACCGGTTCGAGCGAGGCAGCGATGCTCGGCGGGCTCGCCCTCAAGCGCCGCTGGCAGGAACGCCGCCGCGCCCAGGGCAAGGACACCGCGCGGCCGAACATCGTGATGGGTGCGAACGTCCAGGTGTGCTGGAAGAAGTTCGCCAACTACTTCGAGGTGGAGCCGCGTTACGTCCCGATGGAGCCGGGCCGCTACCACCTCACGCCGGACACGCTCACCGCGTACTGCGACGACAACACCATCGGTGTCGTGACGATCCTCGGGTCCACGTACGACGGTTCCTACGAGCCCGTCGCGGACATCTGCATGGCCCTGGACGGCTACCAGGCCGCGACCGGCACCGACATCCCCGTGCATGTCGACGGCGCGTCCGGCGCGATGGTCGCGCCGTTCCTCGACCCGGGTCTGATGTGGGACTTCCAGCTGGAACGCGTCGCCTCCATCAACACGTCGGGCCACAAGTACGGGCACGTCTTTCCCGGCCTGGGCTGGGCGTTGTGGCGCAACGCCGAGGCCCTCCCGAACGACCTGGTCTTCGAGGTCGACTACCTCGGCGGCAGCTCCCCCAGTTTCACCCTCAACTTCTCCCGCCCGGGCGCCCATGTCGTCGCCCAGTACTACAGCTTCCTCCGCTACGGCTTCGAGGGGCTGCGCAATCTCGCGGACCAGAGCCGCACCACGGCCCGCGCGCTCGCCGCCCGCATCCGGACCATCGCCCCCTATGAGTTGATCACCGACGGTTCCGAACTCCCGGCGTTCGCCTTCCGGCTGGCGCCCGGCACGCAGGGCTTCACGGTGTTCGACGTCTCCCACGCCATGCGGGCCCGCGGCTGGCACCTGCCCGCGTACGACTTCCCCGCCCCCTGCCAGGACGTCTCCGTGCTGCGCCTGGTGGTGCGCACCGGGTTCACCGCAGAACTCGCTGGCATGTTCATCGCCGACCTGACCGAGGTCACCCGCAACCTCCACACCGTCCGGCCGTCGCTCGCTCCGCTGATCAAGCCCCTCGTCGCGACCTGACGACCCCGCACGGCACGCCACGGTCTCCGTAACCGGCCGCCGTCCCCTTCGCTCTGCGACGCCACGCTTCCCTTCGGTACGCCGGCACGCCCCTCAGTGGGTGTGTCGACGTACCGCGTCGAGGAGTTGGTCGATGTCGTCGGCGCTGTGCGAGAAGGCGGTGACGAAGCGGACGATGCCCGGTTCCCAGCGGTCGTGGTAGAAGGCGTAGCCCTCGGCGAGCAGGCCCTCGGTGACCTGCTGGGGCAGGCGACAGAACAGGATGTTGGCCTGCGGAGTCGCCAACAGGCCTGCTCCGGCAAGGGACTTGAGGCCGTCGCCGAGGCGGGTGGCCATCGCGTTGGCCTGGCGCGCGTTGCGCAGCCACAGGTCGTCGGTGAGGTACGCGTCGATCTGGGCGGTGTGGAAGCGCATCTTGGACGCGAGTTGGCCCGCGCGCTTGGCCCGGAAGGCCAGTTCGGCGGTGAGCGCGGGATCGAAGGAGACGATCGCGTCGGCGGTCATCGCACCGTTCTTGGTCGCACCGAACGACAGCACGTCGACGCCCGCCTTCCACGTCATCTCGGCCGGAGTGACGCCGAGTTGGACCAGGGCGTTGGCGAACCGCGCCCCGTCCATATGGACGCGCAGGCCCGCGTCCTTGGCGACGGCGGACAGCTCCCGGATCTCCGCGACCGTGTAGACGCTGCCGCTCTCGGTGGCCTGGCTGATGCTCACCGCGGACGGCTGCACGCTGTGCACGTCACCGGCCCGGCGCCGCACCGCCGCCCGCAGCGCGTCCGGGTCGATCTTGCTGTCGTCACCCGGGACACCGACGAGCTTGGCCCCGTTGGTGAAGAACTCCGGCGCACCGCACTCGTCGGTGTTGATGTGGCTGCCGGGGTGGGAGAGCACGCTGCCCCAGGGCGGGGTGAGGGCGGCCAGGCTCAGCCCGTTGGCGGCGGAGCCGGTGGAGACGGGGAAGACGTCGACGTCCCGCTCGAAGATCTCGGCGAGCCTGCGGCGGGCGCTCTCGGTGAAGGGGTCGTTGCCGTACGGCAGGACCTGCCCCTCGGCCGCGTCGGCGACGGCGCGGGCTATCTGCGGGGACGCTCCGGCCATGTTGTCGCTGATGAAGGCACGGCTGGACGTTGTGGTGGCGATGGTGGTGCTCATGGGCGGGGGTCCCTCGGTGTCAGGTGCTGATGGGGGAGGCGAAGACGACGGTGATGTCGACTTCCTCGGCGCCGGTGCGATAGAAGTGCGGGGCGTCCCCGGCGAAGGCGAGCATGTCGCCCGGGCCCAGGTCCTGCGGGGCGTCGACGGGTCCCGCGGTGACGTGTCCGGTGGCGATGAGCAGGTGCTCGATGGTGCCGGTGGCGTGCGGGACGCCGGCCAGCTCCGTCTCCGGCGGGATGCGCAGCCGCCAGATCTCCAGGCTGTTGCCGCTGCTGATCCGGCGCAGCAACTCCCGGGAGACTTCCCCGGGTTCGATGTCCGTGCCGGGCCGGAAGACGGGGCCGGTGTCGGCGTCGCGGGCCAGCAGGTCGGCGATCGGGATGCGCAGGGCGATGGCGATCGCGTCCAGGGTGTCGATCGTGGGGTTGCCGTTCCCGGCCTCCAGCTGCGACAGGGTCGCCTTGCTCAGCCCGGCCCGCCGGGCCATCTCCGCCGCGCTCATCCCGCGCTGCTGACGCCGCAGCCGGATCTTCGCGCCGACCGCGGCCGCCGTACTGCTCACCGGCCGACGGGCGGGCGGCGGGGGCGTCATCGGGAGCTCCGGTGGGTCGCGCTGTAGGACACGCGGATGCGGCCCTTCTTGACCTTCAGCGTCGGCAGCACCACCTCGGCGAGATCTCCGAGCCGGCGCACATGCGTGCCCCCGCAGGGCGCGGAGTGCAGCGTCCCGAGACTCACCGAGCGCCGTCCGTCCGGAAGGTACCGCGAGGTGACCGGCAGATCGTCGGCGACCGCGGACGCTACGGCGGCACGCAACTCGGCGGTCACGGCCTCCCGGCCCTCCGGATCGGCCAGCCGCGCATCCGCCTCCGGCACCTGGAACTCGATCCGCGCCTGCCCGGGAAAGTGGTTGCTCGCGGCCATCTCCCACCCCTGCGCCCGCCCGGCCGCCTCGATGAGATGCCCGGCCGTGTGCAGCGCGGCATGCGCCGCCCGAACCTCAAGGTCGATCCGGGCCCGCACCCCCTCCCCCACGGCGAACTCCGGAAGCGCACCTCCCCCGGCGGCCATCACCACGACCAGCCCGGCCTCCCGAACCGGCACGACCTCCACGTCCGCCACCCACCCCCGGTCGGCGGGCTGCCCACCACCCTGCGGATGGAACAGACAGTCCGCTACGGCCGCCCACGGCGCGCCGTCCCTCTCGCCGACCGCGATCACGCGCGTGTCGACCTGCTCCAGGTAGGTGTCGTCGAGGTACACGCTGTTCTGCGTGCCGACCCGTGAATCCACGATCGAATGAACCATGCGTTCACTATACCGAACCATACGAGAGATACTGAACGCATCGTTCGTTTTAGTCAACGCTTCCGCTTGCCCGCCGACTCGGGCCTCAACGGCGACATCGGCTGCTACTCGGAGTACTGGCCGAACACCACGATCGCCACGATCACCAGGCGGGTTACGCTCGATTCGTAAGTAGGCACTCTCGGGTGCGTTGCACTCCTGGCGGGAGAACCGGATGGCCACCACGGCGAAGCGGGCGCAGGCGCGTGAGATCGAACCGGGCACGTACGAGGCGTACATGCACGACTGCCCCGCGGTGGCGCTGCTCTCCACGATCAGCAACCGGTGGGTCAGCCTGACCATGTGCACCCTCGGGTCCCGCGGTGAGGCGATGCGCTACAGCCACATCAGCCGCGAGATCCCGGGCGTCAGCCAGAAGATGCTCACCCAGACCCTGCGGATGCTCGAACGCGACGGCATGGTCAGCCGGACGGTCACCCCGACCGTGCCGGTACGCGTCGACTACGAACTGACCCCGCTCGGACAGGGGTTGTACGCGCTGCTGTCCCAAGTGCGCGACTGGGCCGCCCTCAAGACCGACGAGGTCGACGAGGCGCGCGCGCAGTACGACGCCCGACAGACCGACCGGTAGCGCTAGTTGGTGCCGGCGATGAGTTCACCGAAGAGCTTGTTCGCGGCGTCCGAGGTGAACTGGCGCCGGAGTTGGGCCCGTGCGACCTGCTTGCGGAACTCGCCCTCGTAGCCGGTGAACCCGGCGTTGTGCATGGTGTCGGTGATCCAGGCCGCGAACGCCTGGTAATTCCAGATGTGGGGCAGACAGGTCTCCCTGGCGGATGAACGGCGCGGGCGCTCTGCCGGGGATCGGATCACAGGTCAGCACATTTTCGAGGCTTGTCGGCATCGCACGGGACGCCACCGGTGAATCAGAGCGGGAATCCACCCAGGGGTGTAACGCACTTTAAAGTGCCTACTTACTAATCGATCGTAACTCCCCTAGCGTCTGTGGTGTTCGAGATCGCAAACGAAGGAGCGAGATCATGCGTGCCGCAGTCGTCAGGAAGATCGGTGGACCCGAGGACGTCGAGGTCGTGGAGGTCCCGCTCCCGGTGCCCGGCCTCTTCGAGGTCCGCATCAAGGTCGCGGCCGCCGCGCTCAACCCCGCCGACGCCGCCGTGTGGGGCGGGTTCTTCGGGCCGCTGGACGGGGTCGAGTTCACGGGCCTCGGCCTGGACGCCGCCGGGACGATCGACGCGGTCGGCCCGGGTGTGCTCCTCGAAGTCGGCACGCCGGTCATCGCGTTCGACGCCCCCGTGGACCGTCCCACGAAGGCCCAGGCCGAATACCTGGTGAGCGACCTCAACTCCATCGCCCCCGCCCCGGAGGGCATGGACCTGACGCTCGCGGCGACGATCCCGCTCAACGCGACGACCGCCTTCATGGCCCTGGACCACCTCCCGCTGCGCCCGCACGACACCCTCCTCATCACGGGCGCCGCCGGTGCCGTAGGCGGCTACGCCGTCGAGCTGGCACGGACCCGGGGCATCCGGACCGTCGCTCAGGGCCGCCCGGACGACGAGGAGTTCCTGCGCGGTCTCGGCGCCACCTGGTTCGTGTCACGGGACGAGGAACTCGACTCTGCCGTACGTCAGTTGGTCCCGGACGGCGTCGACGGCGTGCTCGACGCGGCGGCGCTCGGCGCACCCGCGCTGGCGGCCGCACGTGACGGCGGCATCTACGTGAGCGTGCGCATCGACACGCTCCCGACCCCGGAGCGAGGCGTGGTCGTACGCCACACCAGCGCCGGCCCCGAACCCACCCGCCTCGCCCTCCTGTCCGCCCTCGCCGAGGTGGGCGTCCTGACCCCACGGGTCGCGCAGACGTTCCCCCTCTCGGAAGCCGCCGAAGCCCACGCCCAGCTCGCCCGGGGCGGCCAGCGGGGCCGCATCGTCCTGATCCCCTGACAGGCGAGACGGCCCTACGGCAGCGGAGGGGCAACAGAGTTCACCGACTCCGGGCAGGTCCCTGGCCCCTCCGCCGACCAGGGGACCGGACGGAAGTGGAGGAAGCATCTCCACGTCTATTGATGTTTTTTTACGACCGTGACAGAGTCGCTATACGGCACCTCGCTCGCCCGGTGTGCACGCAGCGAGTCGACGACGATCGGAGAGAACATGACCAGGCCTCCGTCCGCTCCCCAACTCCCCGTCCCCACCGCCAAGTTCATCGCCCCGCCCGACCTCACCGACAGCACCCTGCTCGACGTCAGTTCGAGTCCGCAGATGTCCCTCGGCTCCGTCGACATCGCAAGCCACCCCGATGTCGTCGTCGGCACCGTCGACCTGCCCGACGGGACATCCCGCGAGCTGAAGGCCGACATCCTCCGCCCCGCGACGGACGAACGGCTTCCGCTGGTCCTGTTCCTCCCCGGCGGCGCGTTCCTGCGCTGCAACAAGGCGATGGCGTACGACGTGCGCCGGCACATCGCCGCATCGGGATTCGTCGTCGCGAGTGTCGAATACCGCGTCGTCCCCGACGGCGGCACCTACCTGGACTCCGTGCACGACGTACGGGCCGCCCTCGTCCAACTGCGCCAGTACGCCGACGACTTCGGCATCGACCCGCGCAAGGCCGCCCTCTGGGGCGAGTCGGCCGGCGGGCACGTGGCGGCGCTGACGGGTGTCACGAACGGTCGGCCCGAGTTCTCCGGCACCGACCCCCTGAGCACCGTGCAGGCCGTGGTCGACGCCTTCGGCACCTCCCTCTTCTCCGCGATCGCCGACGACTTCGACGAGGCGGCACGACTGCACTACCGGCGCACGCCCACACACTTCTCCGCCTACGTCGGCAAGGCCGGTGCCCTGTTCTCGGAGATCCCCGAAGCGGTCGCCGACGCCGATCCCGCGACCCATGTGACGGAGTCGGCAGCGCCGTTCCTTCTCCTCCACGGCAGCGAGGACACGCTCGTCTCGCCCTCCCAGACACAGCACGTGCACCAGGCGCTCCGCGCCGCCGGCGTGGACAGCACGCGCTACGTCGTCGCCGGGGCGAACCACGGTGACCTCGGAGTCCTCCCGGATTCAGCCGCGGCACGCGCGTGGTCCTCCGCGACCGTCACGAACGTCATCACGGAATTCCTGCACCGCCACCTCGACGGCGCCGACCTGCCGAAGTAGGCGACTCGGTCCGTTGTCGGCGACCGCGACGGCCAACACGCCACCCCAGCCGACGAGTTACTCCCCTACGACACCGCGGACCGCACCCCCGCACCCCGTCCGCCCCGCCGAAGTGTCGTCCCGAAAAAAGTCCGCGTTCATCCGGTCGTTCCCGAACCCCACCGCCACGCCTGCCTATCGTGCGCCGGACCAAGGCGTTCCGCCTCAGGAGGCATTGGATGCCGCCGCCGGGGTGCCGCTGCTCCTGGACACCGGGGATTCGGTGATCGACACAGCGCACGCGGGACGCCGAACTGTTCTCCTGGGGTGTGGACGCGATCCTGAGCAACGACGTGAACGGGGTGGTGAAGAGCTGTGACGGACAAGCTTGACCTGGACGGTGCTCTGCGGGTGGCCCTGGAGCTGGCCGAGTGGGCGTCGGAGGCGATCCGCAGCGGGAACCGAGGGGGTGCGGGTCCGGTCCGGGAGAAGGAGAGCCCGGCCGACATCGTCACCGACACGGACGAGGCCGTGGAACGGCACGTACGCGCGGTCCTGCGGCGGGAGTTCCCCGACTGGGGCATCGACGGCGAGGAGTACGGCGCCGAGGAGGGCACGTCCGCCGACGCGCCGCACTGGGTGATCGACCCCGTCGACGGAACGACCAACTACGCGCACGGACTTGGCTGGTGTTCCTTCTCCCTGGGCCTCGCGGAACCGGACGGCTCCCCGCTGCTCGGCCTGGTGGCGGACCCGTGGCGCGGCGAGGTCTTCACGGCGGTACGGGGCAAGGGCGCCCACCTGAACGGAACCCCGATCCACGCGGCGGACCACACCACGCTCACGGGCCATGTCTTCCTGACGGAGTGGGCGGCCCACGCGCACTGGCCGGGCCTCGACGCGCTCCTCGCGCGGCTGTCCGAACGGCACTGCACGGCCCGCGTGATGGGCTCGACCGCGCTGTCCCTGGTCCAGGTGGCGGCCGGCCGGGCGACAGCTGCCGCGATCGGCGAGTTCCACCCGGTGGACGGCCTGCCCGCCCTCCTCATCGCGACCGAGGCAGGAGCCGTCGCCATGCCTCAACTCCCCTCGTACGGCGAGCCGTTGCTGCTCGTGGCACCGGAAGCGGCGGCGGAGGCCGGGGAGTTGTGGCGTACGACGGTCGGGGCCGCCTAGCGGATCGGCGGCAAGGTGATGCCCCTACGACAGGGGCATCACCTTCCGGTACGCGACCACGGCCGCCGCGGCCACCGTCACGTGCATCAGCAGCAGCGCGCCGACACCGGTCGCGCCCCCGTCGCCGTAGAGCAGGAAGTCGGGGACGAAGGACACCAGGACGAGGGTCGGTACCAGCCAACGGACCAGCGCCCGGGGGTCGTTCGAGACCTTGCGCACGATCGACCAGCCGAGGGCTCCGGCGAGTACGCCGAGCGTCGTCAGGAAGATGTACGACGGTGCCTTCAGGGGCTGGAAGTCGTCGGGTGCGCCCGCGGCCAGGGCGAGTTGGGCGATGACGGTGTCCGCCGCAGCGGCCAGGACGATCGCGGCGAGCAGACCTCCCGCGACGGCGAGCGGACCACGGCGGACGGCGACGGCGTCAGAGGCAACAGACATGACAGCTCCAGGGAGGGGATCGCGGGCGGGGGCTCGGACAGTCCCGCGAGGAAACGTTTGAAGACTCAAACGGAAGTCTGACCAACTCCGTTTGAAACTTCAAGCGCGCCTCCCGACTGTGGGCCCCGCGCTCCCTAGGATCGGGTCCACGATCTTGACCCCTGGGAGTGCGGATGAGCGAGGATGTGCGGCCGGAGCCTGGGCTCTCGCCGGAGCGGCTGGTCTTCTTCACGGACGCGATCTTCGCGATCGCGATGACGCTGCTGGCCGTGGAACTGGAGCGCCCGGGCGAGGAGGAGCGGGCGTCGGCCGGTGCGCTCGGGCATTTCCTGGTGGACCAGCGGAACTCGTATCTGGCGTTCGTGCTGGCGTTCATCCTGCTGTGGTCGGTATGGCGTCGGCATCACCAACTCACGGACCAGATCCGGGTGTTGTCACCGACCTTCGTGTTCTGGCACGCGCCGTTCCTGCTGCTGGTCGCGTTCCTCCCGTTCCCCACCGCCGTCATCGGTTCCTCGATCACCAACCCGATGGCGCAGACCCTCTTCGCCGGCACGATGGCGGGCATCGTCTTCTGCGAGGTCGCCCTCAAGGAGGTCTCGGCCGACGGCGGTCTCGTCATCGGCGACGTCGCCCGGGCCCGCCGGCACGCCGACGCCTCGTGGGCCGTGGGCCTGTGGTTCGTCCTGAGCCTGGGCCTCGCCTGGGTGTTCGGCTACGCCTACGTCCTGTGGCTCTTCGCACCGCTGGCCGCCTCCTACGGCGGGCCGCTCGTCACCCGCCTGCGCGCCCGGCACACCCACCCGCACGACGACGCGACTCCGCCGACCGGGTCGTAGAAGAAGGATCAGGCATGTGCGGGAACGGCCGCCGTCAGTCGCTCAGGCAGGTCTTGATCATGCGGGCGAGGCGGCGTTCCATCACGGTCAGGGTCTCGGGCGAGGGGCCGTCGTCCTCACCCAGCAGGGCGCCGAGGCCGAACAGGCCGAGGCCCAGGGTGAGGGATTCCAGCAGCCGGATCTTGGCCGCGGCCTCGGGGTCGTCCGCGAGGAGCTCGCGCCAGGGGCCGCGGATCCGTCGTTCCAGCTCGTGCTCGAGGAGCTGTCCGCCGTCCAGGTCGATGGAGCGGACGAGGGCCAGCGCGGGGGTCCTGCGGTCGACGTCCTGCCAATAGACCATGAGGTCCGCCGCGAACTCGTCGACCTCCGTGAGGGGTTCCACCTCGTCGGTGTGGGACTGGGCCACAAGGTCGAAGAGGGCCCGCTTGGACACGAAGTAGCGGTTGACGAGTGCCGGTGTGACGCCCGCGTCGTCGGCGATGTCCTGAAGGGTCACATGGGCGTAGCCGCGCTCCGCGAACCGTCGGGCCGCCGCTCGCTGGATGTCGTCGCGCGTCGCGGCGGAGTCCTTGGGACGGGGTACGCCGCGCCCACTGGGACGAGCCGGTCGCGTCCCTTCGGATGGGCCTGCGGCACTCATGCGGGCCAGTCTGCCACGCGGACCGCGTTCGTATCGTTCAGTGAAGTGACGTGAACTTCCGCAGGGGAAGGGCACATTGCCGGACGGACGGAGTGAGGGGCATGTACAACCTGCGCCGCCTGGAGGTGCTGCGGGAGTTGAAGTACCGCGGCACGCTGGCCGCCGTCGCCACCGCCATGTCGTACAGCCCCTCGGCCGTCTCCCAGCAGCTGACGCTCCTGGAGTCCGAGGTCGGCGCGCCGCTGCTGGAGCGCGAGGGGCGCGGAGTCCGGCTGACACCGCAGGCCGAGATCCTCGTCGCCCGTACGGAGAAGGCCCTACGGGAACTGGAGCGCGCGGAGACGGAGATCGCGGCCTCGCTGCGGGAGGTGTCGGGGACGCTCAGGGTCGCGGCCTTCCAGACGGCGATGCTCGCGCTGCTGCCCGCCGCGCTGACCTGGCTGCGCGAGCACCATCCCCGGGTGCGGGTGGAGGCCACGCAGGCCGAGCCGGACACCTCGCTGCCGGGGCTGCTCACCCGGGACTTCGACCTCGTGATCGACGAGACGTTCCCCGGTCACCCGCGACCGGCGCGGGCATCGGAGGTCGAGCACCACCGTCTCCACGAGGACGCCATGCGGCTCGCGACCCCCCAACCCGTCGAGTCCGTGGCCGAGTTGGCCGAGCACCCCTGGGTGATGGAACCGGCCGGCACACCCGCCCGCGCCTGGGCGACCGCCGTCTGTCACACGGCCGGGTTCGAGCCGGACGTCGCCTACGTCTCCGCGGACATGCTGGCCCACGCCCGGCTGGTCGAGCAGGGCCACGCGGTGGCCTTCCTCCCCGACATGCTCTGGTACGACCGCACGCCCCGGCTCGCGCTCGACACCTCCGCCGTCCATGTCCGCACGGTGCTCGCGACCGTGCGCGCCGGTGCCGGGGAGCATCCCCTGATCCGGACTTTCCTCGCCGCCCTGGGGTACGCGGTCGGCAGGTTGCCCGCACGCACGGGGTGACCTCGCCGGGCCGCCGCATTCATCAGTATCCCTAACCTTTCACCTCCAGAAACATTCACTTTACTGAACGGGTGCGGCTTGAGAACGTGAAAGCACGGGTTCTTCGGACACACGGGAAGCAGAGGACATGGACATCGACGCGCTCCGCCAGGACACCCCGGGCACCATGAACCGGGTACACCTCAACAACGCGGGCGCCGGTCTCCTCTCCCGCAGAACGCTCGACGCCATGACCTCCCACCTGGAGCTGGAGGCGGCCATCGGCGGTTACGAGGCCGCCGATCAGGAACGGGACCGCATCGACGCCACCCACGGGCACATCGCCCGGCTGGTGGGCGGACAGGCCGAGGAGATCGCCCTGTTCGACAACTCCACCCACGCGTGGAACGCGGCCTTCTACTCCATGACGTTCAAGCCCGGCGACCGCATCCTCACCGGCCGGGACGAGTACGGCAGCAGTGTGCTCGCCTATCTGCAGACCGCCCGGCGGCACGGCGCCGAGATCGTCGTCGTGCCGGACGACGAGGACGGGCAGCTCGACACCGCGGCCCTGGCCGACCTGATCGACGAGCGGACCAAGCTCGTCGGCGTCACCCACATCCCCACCAGCGGCGGCCTGGTCAACCCGGCGGCCGAGATCGGCCGGATCACCCGCGCGGCCGGCGTCCCCTTCCTGCTGGACGCCACCCAGTCCGTCGGCCAGTTCCCGGTCGACGTCGCCGAGATCGGCTGCGACATGCTCACCGCGACCGGCCGCAAGTTCCTGCGCGGCCCGCGCGGCACGGGCTTCCTGTGGGTGCGTCCCGAGGCCCTGGAGTACCTGGACCCGCACGTCACCGAGATCGAGGCCGCGACCTGGGACGGCAAGCGCGGCTTCCACTGGCACGACGGCGCCCGGCGCTTCGAGACCTGGGAAGTCAGCTACTCCAACGTCCTCGGCCTGAGCGAGGCCGTCCAACAGGCCCTGGAACTCGGCATGGACGCCATCGGCCGCCGCACCGTCGCCCTCGGCGCGGATCTGCGCGCCCGCCTCGACGCGCTGCCCGGTGTCACCACCTACGACCTCGGCCGCGACCGCTGCGCCATCGTCACGATGAAGGTCGACGCCGTCCCTACGGCCGATGTCGCCGCGGCGCTCGCGAAGCAGGGCATCAACGTCTCCACGACGGTGGCCGAACACTCCCAGCTCGACACCGAGAACCGGGGCGTCCACCCCTTGGTGCGGCTTTCCCCGCACTACTACAACACCGAGGCCGAACTCGACCAGGCGGTCGAGGCGGTCGCCGAGTTGGTACCCGCCCCCTGACCGACCCCCTGGTGTCATCCCCCACCCGTGATCTATCTTTGGCCTAGGACAAACTTTGGCATAGGACGAAACCTACGGGTCGGGCGGAGCTGAATCACGTGCGCATCAAGGGCACCACCGCGGCGGAGATCGCCGGAAGCGTGCGGGATCAGGTCGCCTCGGGCGAGTTGGCGCCGCAGGTGGGTCTTCCCCCGGTACGTGTCCTCGCGGCCGAGTTGGGGGTGAACCGGAACACGGTCGCCCTCGCGTACCGGCGGCTGGTCGAGGCGGGGGTGGCCGAGACGCGGGGTCGCGGCGGGACGGTCGTCGCGGCCGTACCGCAGCTCGCGCGCGAGGGTGTCGGCGTCGGCGCCGACTGCGTCGACCTGGCCAGCGGCAACCCCGACCCGAGCCTGCTGCCCGACATCCTGGCCGCCGCCCGCAGCGGCAGCTACAGCCGGCCGCTGTACGGCGCCCCCGCCCTCGACGCCGGCTTGGACGCCTGGGCCCGTGCCGACTTCGCCGAGGACATCGACCACGCGTTCCGCACGCTGGTGACGCACGGGGCGGTGGACGCCACCGAGCGCCTGCTGAACGCCCACCTCACCCGCGGGGACCTGGTCGCCATCGAGGACCCGTGCTTCCTCGCGAGCATCGGCACCCTGCGCCTGAACGGCTACCGCTCGGCGCCCGTCCGCGTCGACGGCGCGGGCATGCGCCCCGACGCGCTGCGAGCCGCCCTGGAGGCCGGTGCCCGCGCGGTCGTCTGCACACCCCGCGCCCACAACCCGACCGGTGCCGGCCTCACCGAGGAACGGGCCGCCGACCTGCGCGCAGTATTGGCCGAGCATCCCCGGGTCCTGGTCATCGAGGACGACCACTTCTCGGCGGTCTCCGCGCGCCCGTACCACCGCATCACACCACCGAGCAGCGCACGCTGGGCGCTGGTCCGTTCCGTGTCCAAGTTCCTCGGCCCTGATCTACGTCTCGCCATCGTCGCCGCCGACGCCGAGACCACCGCGCGCCTGGAGGCACGGCTCAGCGCCGGCACCACCTGGGTCAGCCACCTGCTGCAACACACCGCACGCGAACTCCTGTTGGACCCCCGCGTCCACGAACTCCACGAACGGGCCCGCGAGTTCTACGCCCGACGCAGCGCCCTGCTCGTCGAGCAACTCCGATCTCACGGCATCGAAGTCCCCTACCAACCCGACGGGTTGAACGTATGGGTCGACCTCGACGTCGACGGACGTGCCACGGTCGCGGCCCTGGCACAGCGAGGCTGGGCGGTACGACCAGGCCATCTCTTCACCCCGGACCCGGCAGCCCACCAGGGCGCGATCCGGATCACCTCCTCCACCCTCACCGAACCGCAGGCCGAGGAGTTCGCCGCCGAACTGGCCGCTGTCGTGGCGGAGTTGCGCTCATCGACCAGCACTACGGCCGGTTGGACGCCCAGCTGACAAGCCCACCAGCCCGATTCCCCACCCTCCCCCCAACTCGAGGAGCCTCCATGTTCCGCGGCCTGAGTGCCTTCCCCCTCACACCCACCACGGAGCAGGGCATCGACGAGACGGCGTACGCGGCGCTCGTCGCCCGCCTCTCCGCCGCCGGTGTGGACTCCATCGGCGCGCTCGGCTCCACCGGCGGCTACGCCTATCTCACCCGGGAGCAGCGCGCCCGGGCCGCGAGGATCGCGGTCAAGGCCGCCGACGGGGTCCCCGTCATCGTCGGCATCGGCGCGCTGCGCACCTCGCAGGTGCTGGAGCTGGCCGAGGACGCACAGAAGGCGGGCGCCTCCGGAGTACTGCTCGCCCCCATGACGTACCAACTCCTCACCGAGGACGAGGTATTCGGCCTGTACGAGGACGTCACGCGGGAGCTGTCCGTGCCGCTGTGCGTCTACGACAACCCGGGCACCACGCATGTGCGCTTCACTGACGAACTCCACGGCCGCATCGCCCAGTTGCCGAACGTCGGCTCGATCAAGATTCCCGGCGTGCCCGACGACCCGCGCGAGGCCGAACTCCGCGTCGCCGCACTCCGAGCGCTGATCCCCGACACCGTGACGATCGGGGTGAGCGGCGACTGGACGGCGGCCCGAGGCCTGAACTCCGGTTGCGACGCCTGGTATTCGGTTCTCGGCGGCACCTTCCCGCAGACGGCTCTCGCCATCGTCCGCGCCGCCCAGGCCGGCCAAGCGGACCAGGCGGCCGAACTGTCCGACCGGCTCGAACCGTTGTGGACCCTGTTCCGCCGCCACGGCAGCCTGCGCGTCATCTCCGCCGCCGCCTCGCACCTCGGCCTGGTCGGCGAACCGAACCTGCCGCGTCCCCTGCGGAGCCTGGACGAGGCCGCCCGCCAGGAGGTCGTAACAGCGCTGGACGCCGCCGGACTCACGTCCTGAACACGAACCCGATGAACCGGCAGCACGCATCAAGTACGCCTAGGAGTAAGGACCTTGAGAGGCCCCCAGGGGTCCCGAGGGCGCGGGAAGCCCTGCCCTCGCCCGGAATCGGTGGCCGCGGCCTCGCCCGCTACGTCGTGGCCGCGGCCCTGGCCCGCACAGCCGACGGCGGGGCGGTGGTGGCCGTCGTCCTCCTGGTCACCTCGTCCGGCGGCTCCGGAACGCTCGCCGGGATACTCGGGGCCTGCATCACCGCCCCGCACCTCCTCGGCCCTTTCGTGGCAAGGCCGTTGGACCTCGCACGGGACGGCCGGAAGGTGCTCGCGGCAGCCTGCCTGCTATACGCCACCGCGCTCGCCGCAGGAGTGCTGACATACGGGCACGCACCCGCCGTAGTGACCGGGGTACTGCTGGCGACGGCCGGCACGTGCGGACCGTTGCTGACCGGGGGCATCAGCAGCCGTCTGCCGGCCATCGTCGGACCCCAACTCCGCACGCAGCGAAGGGCGCAGGGCTGGGACGTCGCCACCTACGGCATCGGCGGCACCGTCGGCCCGTCCCTGGTGGCGGCCCTCTCCGCCTGGGTCTCACCCACCGCGGCAGCGCTCGCCCTCGCGGTGGGAACCGTCGCGGCGGCGGGCGCCGTACTGCTCCTGCCGTTCGCCGAGCCGACACACGGCGGCGACAGGACGGCGATCCTCAAGCCGGGTGCGACCCTCGCGCTGATCGCCCGCACCGGGCACCTTCGGCGGACCGTCTACCTGACGATGATCGTCGCCCTGAGTGTCGCCGCGCTGCCGATCACCGCCGTCCACATGACGAGGATCCTCGGCATCGAACCGGCCACCGCAGCCGTGCTGACCGCCGCCTACGGCCTCGGCAACCTCACCGGATCCATAGCCGTCATGGTCTTCCCCCTCACCGGCGCCCCGGACCGGCTGATGCGCCGCCTCGCCCTGGGCGTCGTCGCCGGCCTCCTCACCGTCACCGCGAGCCCCGCCTTCGCGATCTCCGTCGCCGCCTACGCGCTCACCGGCATCCTCAACTCCTTCTTCTTCGCCTCCACGCTCGCGGCCCGCACGGAGTACGCGCCGAGCACCGCGCGCAGCCAAGTCTTCATCTGGGTAGCGGCGTTGAAGATCACGTCCGGCTCCGCAGGCACGGCGCTGGCAGGCTCCCTGACCGGCGTGACCGTCCGACTCCCGCTGATCGTCGGCCTCTTGGCCATTTCTGCCGCCGTCACCGCTGCGACCGTAGAGACACGTCTGGCGAGAGCCCCCGAGAAGCGCGCGTGACGAATCGCGGAGCGGCGACCGAGGCGGACTACCGTCCGTGTTCCTGCCGTCGCGCGAACCTCGCCCGGGCGTCCTCATGGGCACCACGCAACAACTTCACGACCAACTCCCCTGTCTTCTCTGCGGGGTTGACGACAGAGATCCACCCGAGGGCCCCGTACACCGGGTGCGGCATCACGCAGTCGGTGACGGCGTAGTCGTAGATCCGGTCGAGACGGCCCGGCTCCTCCCCCGTGAGTTCGCGGAACGTCGTCCGGTCCACGTGGATGTTCACGCGCCGGCGATCCGGGAGGTCGAGGTCGGAGGCGGTGTCGTCGGGGTAGTTCTTGGTGACGACGGTGCCGTACGGCTGGACGTTCTTCGGCAGTTGCCCGTCGGGGGCGTAGTAGAAGAAGGCGTCTCCCCAGGCGAGTTCGGGGAAGTCGCCGCCCGGTTCCGGCACGACCACGAGGGCGCCGCCGAAATCTCGTACGGTCGCGATGATCTGTTCCATACTCATGGTTCAAGCATGACCTTCAAGTGCTTATGTGGGGTTGGCGGATGAACGAGCCGATGAGCGGTGGGCGGCGGGGAACCCTTCGCACCGCCGATGTCGCCCGCGAGTCGGGGTATTCGGTCCAACAGGTGCGCGACCTGGAGAAGTCGGGAGTCATCCCGGCAGCTGCCAGGATGGGCAACGGTTACCGCGCCTACACACCGCTGCACATCCACGCCCTGCGCGCCTATCGAGGACTCGCGGGTGCTGTCGGGCCGGTCGTGGCAAGGAAGTTGCTCGCCGAGCTGCGCACGGGGACGATCACGGAGGCGGCCTCGGCGATCAACGAGGTCCATGTGCGGCTCGCGCGCGAACGCGAGGAGGCGCTGCTCGCCGAACAAGCACTGCGCGCGATCCAGACAGAGGCGGACACACCGGAGTTCGAGCAGGACAGCGACGCGATGACGATCACCGAACTCTCCAGAGCCCTCGGTGTCCGCCCGTCGACCCTCCGCTTCTGGGAACAGGAAGGACTCGTCACCCCCGAGCGGGTGACCTCCCTGCAAGCCCGCCGCTACGACCTCTCCGCCATCAGGACGGCCCGCATCGTCGCGGCCCTCCGCAACACCGGCTACGGCATTCCGGCGGTACGCGCGATCGTGGATTCCCTGCACCGCCTCGACGGCACGGACGAGGCCCTGCGCATCCTGCGTGACCGCCTCGACCACATCGCCCTGCGGACAGTGGAGTTGCTCCGAGCGGGTGCAGATCTGGCGGCTGTCGTCGCGGCCGACCAGGACCCGACGGCCGGCTGATCCCTTCCGGCAGGCACCGCCGCCGTCATGCGTCCTCGCTGCGCCCGAACCTGACGTAGGCGAAGAGCCCGAAGACGTTCCCGAAGGCGCAGATGGCGAGCCAGATTCCAGGCGGGAACTGCCGCGTGCGGGGATGGCGTGCGATGTCGAGCATGCAGAGGACTGCGGGGAGGATCGCGATCAACGGCACGATCGCGGCCCACAGGCCGGAAGGCGACGACCCGAGGCCGGCGGAACCGGCGAACACGGGATCGAACACGGCCAGGTCCCCAACTACCGGTGTCATGGCGTGTCGGGAGGGAGGATGAAGAGTCCGGCGACCTTCTCGTCCGTGTCGAACGCGACCCGGGCCTTCATCTCGCCGGCCTCGTAGTTCAGCGGGATGTCGACGACCGTGTGGTCGCCGATGCGGCGGACGAACGGCTCGCCCTCGCCGAAGCCCTCGAACTCGCCGACGAGCCCGGTGACCGCGGCGAGGCCGTCACCCCTGACCTGATCGGTAAAAGCCTCCAGCACCTGCGCGTTGAAGGACCGCCTGGCCTCGTCCATGCGTCCTTCGAGAACGGCTGTGACGATCGCGGTCGCCCGCTCCCCCGCGTCGGTCATGCGCACTGTCTTGTCCATGGGTTCTCCCGTACGGGGATCAATGGGTTTGCCGAACCGCTGAAAGGCGGCCTGCCGGGTGACTCCGAGCAGGTCTCCGAGCTCCTGCCAGGTATGACCGGCGTCGCGGCTCTGCTGCACACACAGCTTCAGCACCTGTTCCGCCAGCCCGTCGACGTCGCGAGCCCGCCGAACCAGATCCAGATAGGCGGGCGCGGCCACCGGGCTGCCCACCGCCCGCGTCAGAACCGCGGCCTGCTCTGCCAGCAGGCCAGTGAGGTCGGCGAGAGTCTGAGGGGTATCGGTCACACGTAAAGGATGCCTTTACAGGGAGACGGCGTCAAGGAATCCTTTACAAGGGGGCCCTATGGCACCGGAACCCTATGGCAACAAAACACAGTTGCCGCCCCTCCCCCGCTCCTGAACGATCTCGGACCATGACGACGAGCCCGACCACCCCACCCGCCCGCCCACTCGCCCTGATCACCGGAGTAGGGCGGACCGTAGGCATCGGCGCGGGTGTCGCGCGCAGTCTGGCGGCCTCCGGCTGGGACATCGCCTTCACCTACTGGACCCCCTACGACGCACGCATGACCTGGGGCCCCGAGACCGGCGCGACCCAGGCCATCACCGACACCCTGACCCAACACGGCGCCGCCACCAGGGCAGTTGAGGCGGACCTCGCCGACCCGGACGCCCCGGCCCACGTCTTCGACGAGGTCGAACGCGGCCTGGGCACCGTCACCGCCCTCGTGATGTGCCACTGCGAGTCGGTCGACTCCGGCCTCCTCGACACCACCGTGGAGAGCTTCGACCGCCACTTCGCGGTCAACGCCCGCGCCACCTGGCTGCTGATCCGCGAGTTCGGCCGCCGGTTCACCGCGACCCCGGGCACCGGCCGGATCATCGCCCTCACCAGCGACCACACCGTGAACAACCTTCCCTACGGCGCCAGCAAGGGCGCCCTCGACCGCATCACCCTGGCCGCCGCCCACGAGCTCGCCCACCTCGGCATCACCGCGAACGTCATCAACCCGGGCCCGGTGGACACCGGTTGGATGACCGACGAAGTCCGCGCCCAGGTCCTCCACCAGACCCCGCTCCACCGCCTCGGCACCCCACAGGACACGGCCCACCTCGTCGACTTCCTCTGCTCACCGGAGGGCCAGTGGGTCAACGGCCAACTCCTCATGAGCAATGGGGGGTTGGCGTAGCTGGTGACACTGCGGACTGCGAGGCGGAAGTTCCTGACGGCTCACGCGACCCCCAGACCTCCGTGCTCCGTCAGGAGTTCTCAGTAGCGCCAGCCCCCTCAAGCACCACGAACGCACCCCTCCGCCAACCGCAGACTCTCCGCCACCGCATGCGGGATGTCGTCCACCGGGAACAGCGCATGCCGTACGGCCCGTTCCGCGTCGATGATCAGGATCAGGCGCTTGTGGCGGAGGCGGCCGGCGCCGCGGAAGGTGGGTAGCCGTAGGGCGGCGTCGAGTTGGTGGTGGGCGTCGGAGAGGAGGGGGTAGGGGACGTCCTCCGCGCGGGCGAACTCCGCCTGTTCGTGCGGGAGTTGGGTGCTGATTCCGCGTATGTCGACGCCCGCACGGCGAAAGGCGGGCCAGGCGTCGCGGAAGAGGCGGTTTTCCAGGGTGCAGCCGTGGACTCCGGGGATCTCCTCGTTCCAGTCGACTCCCGTGCCGGGGTAGGTGAACAGCACGGTCGCGGCGGCGTCCGGGGAGACGACGGGCACGTCGGCGCCCTGGGTGCCGGGGAGTTGGAGGTCCGAGGGCAGGCGGGTGCCGGTCAGGGCGTGTACGCGGGCGTGTTCGGCGCTGTCGGTGTCGGCCGTGGCGGTGAGGCTGCCGTCGCCGAGGATCCAGCGGTCGCCCCAGTCCTGCATGGCGACGAGGAGGGGCAGCAGTGCGCGCCCGGCGTCGGTGAGGACGTACTCGTAGCGGACCGGTCGTCGTTGGTAGAGGCTGCGGCGCAGGACGCCGTGGGCGACGAGGCGGCCGAGCCGCTCGGTCAGGACGTTGCGGGACAGGCCGATCTCGGCGGCGAGCGCGTCGAAGCGGACGTGGCCGCGGGCGATCTCCCGTAGGACCAGGACGTTCCACCAGTCGCCCAGGACCACGGCGGCTCCGGCGATTCCGCAGGTCTCGTCTGCGTTGTGCATCCTCATGCACCCATAGTAAGTTCTTTTTCAGGACTCACTTTGTTTCTCAGTGGAACTTACCGCCCGCGGCTACGCGGGCCCAGCGTGAGGAGCTGCACCGTGACCGTCATCAGCCGGGTCGTCGCACGGGAGATCATCGACAGTCGGGGCAATCCGACCGTCGAGGTGGACGTGGTACTCAAGGACGGCTCGCTCGGCCGAGCCGCCGTACCGTCGGGGGCGTCAACCGGCGCCCGGGAGGCGGTCGAACTCCGCGACGGAGACCCAACCCGCTTCCACGGCAAGGGAGTTCGGCGCGCCGTCGACGCCGTCAACGAGAGCATCTCGGACGCGGTGATCGGGCTCGACGCCGAGAGCCAGGCGACCGTGGACCGCACGATGATCGAACTCGACGGTACGGAGACGAAGTCGAGGCTCGGCGCCAACGCCCTGCTCGGCGTCTCCCTGGCCACCGCAAAGGCGGCCGCGGCCGCCCACCGTCTGCCCCTGTACCGCTACATCGGCGGCGTCGACGCCCGGCTGCTGCCGGTGCCGATGATGAACATCGTCAACGGCGGTGCCCACGCCGACAATCCGCTCGACTTCCAGGAGTTCATGATCGCGCCCATCGGCGCGGCCACCTTCGCCGAGGCCGTCCGGATGGGCTCCGAGGTCTTCCACACCCTGCGCCGCGACCTGGTCGCCGCCGGCCACAGCGTGAACGTCGGCGACGAGGGCGGCTTCGCCCCCGATCTGCGCACCGCCGACGAGACCCTCGACTTCGTCGTCCACGCCATCGAGAAGACCGGCTACAAGCCCGGCACCGACATCACCCTCGTCATGGACCCGGCCACGTCCGAGTTCTTCCACGACGGCGTCTACGACTACTCGGGCGAGGGCGTCCGCCGCACCCCGGCCCAACACGCCGACTACCTCGCGACGTTGGTCGACCGCTACCCCGTCGCGTCGATCGAGGACCCGATGGCCGAGGACGACCACGCCGGCTGGCAGGCGCTGACCGCCCGGCTCGGCGAGCGCTGCCAGCTCACCGGCGACGACGTCTTCTGCACCAACGAGACGCTGTTGAGCGCGGGCATCCGCGACGGCATCGCCAACTCGATCCTGGTGAAGGTCAACCAGATCGGCACCCTCACCGAAACCCTCGCCACGGTCGCGACGGCCCACCGCGCCGGCTACACCGTCGTCATGTCCCACCGCTCCGGCGAGACCGAGGACACCACCATCGCCGACCTCGCCGTCGCCACCGGCTGCGGCCAGATCAAGACCGGCTCCCTCTCCCGCTCCGACCGCACCGCCAAGTACAACCAACTCGTCCGCATCGAGGAGGACTTGGGCAACCAGGCCCGGTACGCGGGACGCGAGGCACTGGGGCTGCGCCGCTGACCGCGCGATCCCGCCTCAGGGAATCAACACGATCTTCCCCCGCGTATGACGCCGCTCCAGTTCGGCGAACGCGTCGCGGACCTCGTCCAGTGGGTACGTGGCCGCGATGGGAATCTCGATGCGCCCCGAGGCGACCAGTTCGGCGATTTCCGTGAGGACCTCGCGGGTCGACGCGTCCGCGCTGCCCGCGCTCTTCGTGCCGAGTTCCTGGGCCTTCTGGAAGGAGATGATCGTTTCGATGCGGTCGCGGGGAATGCCGAGGTCCACGGCCAGCTGGACGTACTCGGGGCCGAACAGGTCGATGAACGCGTCGATTCCGGCGGGTGCCGACGCGGTGAGGGTTTCGGCGAGGTGGTCGCCGTACGGGGCCGGGGTCGCGCCGTGGGCGGTGAGCCAGTCGGCGTTGGCGGGTGAGGCGATGCCGAGGACCTTCGCGCCGCGTACGGCGAGGAGTTGGACGACGACGGTACCGACACCGCCGGCCGCGGCGGAGACGGCGACGGTCTCGCCGGGCTTGGGGGCGACCGCTTCGACGGCGGCCCACGCGGTGCAGCCGACGACGTAGAGGGACCCGGCCACCTCCCAACTCAGGGCGGCCGGCTTGAGGATGAGCTGGGACACCGGTACGACGACGTGCGTGGCCTGGCTCGAGCGCTGCCAGGAGAAGCCGAGGACTTCATCGCCGGGGCTGAACTCCGTTACGCCGTCGCCCACTTCGGCGACCACGCCCGCGAGGTCGCTGCCCTGGCCGGAGGGGAAGGTCGCGGGAAAGATGTCGTGCATCGCGCCCGAACGGATCGCCGCCTCACCGGGGTTGATGCCCGCCGCGCGGACCTCGACGAGGACTTCACCTGCGGCGGGAACAGGCATCGGCACCTCGACGACCTGGAGGACGTCACGGTCGCCGTATGCGTCGAAGCGCACTGCTCGTACTGGTGCGGGGCTCATCAGGGCTCCTTTGTCAGGGGTGTTGGGTCTGCGGCCGGGGTTCGCTGGGTGGTGGCGCGGAGTACGGCAAGGGCGTCTGCCAGGTGGCCGAGCGCCGTGGGCGGGAGTGGGGCGGACAGCCTTGCCATCAGTTCGCTGTCGAACACCGGTCCCGACTCCTGCACCAACTCCCTTCCCCCTGCCGTGAGTTCGACGATCGAGGAGCGGCGGTCCGCCGGGTGCGGTCGCCGGGTGCAGTGGCCCGCTCTCTCCAGTCGGTCGACGGCCTGGCTCGCGCCGCCGACCGTGATCGAGAGGGCGGCGGCTATGTCGTTCACCCGGCAGGAACCCGCGCGCTCCACGACCAGCAGCACGTTCAGCCCGCCCAGGGTCACTCCGCAGTCCTGGCGGAGCCGGGCGTCGATCCCGTTCCACAGGTCGGTCTCGAAGCGCACCAGGTCGTCGAAGAGCTGCCGTAGGTCCACGGGCGGAAGTCCTTCCGACGGAATCGACCGAACCGGCTCAGCCGAACCAAACCGACTGAGACGACTGAGTGCATTAGCGCTAATCATCTTAGCCCTAATGCACTCAGTCGCAACTGGTCGCAACCGCGGCAGCTCACCCGCAGCGATCCGCCCTGGTCAGACCTGCGTCGAGTTCTTCCCGTACGACGGCTCGGCCACCAGAGCCGGCGCGTTCGCGGGCTCGTGCGCCGGGCCTCCCTCGCTCAGGCCGAACCGGTCGTGGAAGCGGCGCAGGAAGCCGGGCGCGTACCAGGCCGCGCGGCCGAGCAGGCGCATCGCGGCGGGGACGAGGATGCCGCGTACGGCGACGGCGTCGATGAGGATCGCCAACCCGCTGCCCAGGCCGAAGAGCTGCATGAAGCTGAGCTTGGCCGTGCCGAAGGCGAAGAAGCTCACCGCGAGCAGGCAGGCGGCCGCGGTGACGATGCGGCCGGTGTGGCCGAGGCCGTTGGTGACGGCGGACTCGTTGTCCTCGCCGAGGTCGTGGAGTTCCTTGATCCGGCTGGTGACGAAGACCTCGTAGTCCATGGAGAGGCCGAAGGCGATGCAGAACATCAGCACGGTCATCGACACGTCCATGGGCTGGGCCGTGAAGCCGAGCAGCGAGGACAGGTGGCCGTCCTGGAAGATCCAGGTCATGACGCCGAGGGTCGCGCCGAGGCTGACCACGTTGAGGAACAGTGCGCGCAGCGGCTGGACGACGCTTCCGGTGAACAGGAAGAGGAGGAGGAAGGTCGTGAGGGCGACCAGGGCCACGGCGAGCGGGAGCCGGCTGCCGACGGAGTGCTTGGAGTCGACCAGGACGGCGTCAACTCCCCCTACCAGGGCGCGAGTTCCGGCGGGCGGGGCAACCGCCCGTACGTCCCGGACCAGGTCCTGGGCCGCGTCGGATTTCGGGGTCAGGGTGCTCACCACGTTGATCTGCTGGGCGTCGGGCCGTCCGAGGGCGGCGGTGCCGGGGCCGGTCGCCGCGGACTGTCCGTCGCCGTAGGTTCCCGTGCTGGTCTCGACGCGGGCGACGCCCTTGAGCCCGGCGAGTTCGGTGGCGTACGACTCCAGTGGGGTCTTGCTCACGGCCGTGTCGATGACGATGTGGACGGCGGAGTCGTCGCTGCCGTGGAACTTCTCGCGCAGGAGCGAGGAGACCTGGCGGCTGGCGGCGTTCTCGGGCAGGACGCGTTCGTCCGGGGTGCCGAAGGTGATGCCGAGGAGCGGGGAGGCCGCGACCAGCAGGACCGCGAGGACGGGCAGCGCGGTGAGGGCGGGGCGCCGCATGACGGTGGCGGCCAGGCGCCCCCAGAAGGGTGTGCGGGTGGTGGAGTGTTCGCGCTTCGCCCAGGGCAGGCGGCCGCCGTTGACCCGGTGGCCGAGGACGGCGAAGAGGGCCGGCATGACGAACAGGGTGCTGACGGCGGCGATGACGACGACGCCGACACCGGCGTAGCCGAATGAGCGCAGGAAGTACTGCGGGAACACCAGCAGCGCGGCGAGCGCGGCGGCCACGGTCGCCGCGGAGAACGCGACCGTACGGCCCGCCGTGCTCACCGTGCGCCGTACGGCGTCGTCGACGCTCGCCCCGGTCGCGAGCTGCTCGCGGAACCGGCTGACCATCAGCAGCGCGTAGTCGATGCCGAGGCCGAGGCCCAGCGCGGTGGTCAGGTTGATCGCGAAGACGGAGACGTCGGTGACGCTGCCGAGGAGGTACAGCTCGGCGAAGGTGCCCGCGATGGCGATGGTGCCGATGGCGAGCGGCAGCAGGGCCGCGATCATGCTGCCGAAGACGAGCAGGAGCAGGACGAGGGTGAGGGGTACGGCGATGGACTCGGCCAGGACGAGGTCCTTGGCCGACTGGGTGCCCATGCCGCTGGTCACGGCGGCACCACCGCCGGCCCGGACCGTGAGTGTCTTCTCGTAGGTTCCGGTGTAGGTGTCGATGACGCTCTTCGTGTTCTCGTCCCGCTCGGTGTCGTTGCCCTTCACATGGGCGAGCACCATGGCGTCACGGCCGTCCGTGGAGCGGAGGTCCGAACTGCCCGTGTCCCAGTACGAGATGACGTTCTCGAGGTTCTGGTCCTTCTTGAGGCGGGCGACCAGGTCCTCGCCGCTCCGCCGCGCGGCCGGGGCGTCGACGCGGCCGTCCGAGGCGCTGACCAGCAGGACCAGGTTCGTCTCCCCGCCGAATGTGCGGTCGATGACCTTCTCGGCCCGGGAGGACTGGGAGGCGGGGTCGTCGTAGCCGCCTCCCAGCAGCTTGGCGAAGGCGCCGGCGCCCAGGACTCCCATGAGGGCCACAGCCAGGACGGCGACGACGAGCACCAACCGGGAGCGGCGGATGGCCAGTTCGGCTATGCGTTCAAAAACGCCTGATCTCCTTGGATATCCATAATTTGCTGTCTATACAGTGAAAGAGGCGCGAAACAGCCGGAGTTGAGGAAAGGGGGCACTCTTCGTCGCCGGGCACGACGTTAGTGAGGACCAAGAAGATTTGGCAGTGTTAGATTTTCCTCACACCTTGCAACTTTGAGGCGCGTGGACGGAGTTGGCGTCGTACGGTCGTCTCATGGCCGTCGATGAACGCACCACCGCCCCGCCCTCTCTGCGTGAGCGGCGCCGGGCCGCCGCGACGCAGGAGATCGTGGACGCGGCCGAGCGCCACCTCACCGAACACGGGCCCGCGGCGCTGTCCCTGCGCGCGGTCGCCCGCAGTCTCGGCATGACGGTGCAGGCGCTCTACCACTACTTCCCGAGCCGGGACGCCCTCGTGACGGTGCTCGTCACCAAGGGGTACGAGGACCTGGCCGATGCCGTGCAGGCCGCCGTCGACGCCCCGTCGGACGATCCGGACCTGCCCCGCCTGGTGCTCGCGACCGAGGGGTACCGCCGGTGGGGCATCGCCAACCCGGAACGCTTCCAACTCCTCTACGGCACACCGCTCCGGGACTACGCCGCACCCGCCGACGGCCCGACCACGCAGGCCTCACGCCGGATGAGCGCGATCTTCGAGCGCGAGCTGTTCGCGGGGTACAGCACGGAGCAACTGGCCGCGATCGACGCCCCCGTGCTCTCCCCCGCACTCCGCGGCTACCTGGAGCAGCTGCCGCACTACGGCCAGGGGAACCTGCCCGCCCCCGCGACCGCGCTGCTCATGAGCGCGTGGGGACATCTGCACGGCCTGGTCGCCCTGGAGGTGTTCGGGCACACATCCTTCCTCGGTGACCATCAGGCCGAGCTGTTCCGCATGGCCATGCGGAACCTGCTGGCGGACATGCACCGCAGGATCCCGTGACACGCCCACGTGAACGCCGTTGCTTGCCGGTCGCGTTGACGTCGCACTAGCTTGCCGACGTGGATCTCTTCGCGCGTTCCTGGACGGCGCTGCTCGCAGCGGTGGCGGCCCTCTCGGACGAGGACTTCGCGCGGCCGTCGGGCTGCGCCGGCTGGCTGGTACGGGACCTGGTCTGTCATCTGGTCATCGACGCCCAGGACGTCCTGATCACCCTCGTCACTCCCGCCGACACGGAACCGACCCGCGACGCGGTCACCTACTGGACAGTCACCCAGACACCGCCCACCGGCGACGACCCGCTCGATGCGCTGATCGTCCGGCTGGCCGCCGCGTACGAGGAGCCCCGGCTGCTCAAGTTCCACCTGGACGACGTCGGTTCGGCAGCGGGCCGCGCCGCCCGGCTCGCCGATCCGGACCTCCGGGTCAGCACGCAGGACGAGGTCCTCACCGCGGGCGACTACCTCTCCGCGTACGTCCTGGAGTGGGCCCTGCACCATCTCGACCTGGTCGCGCACCTCCCGGACGCGGCGGGGCCGTCGGCAGAAGTGCTCGCCGGGGCACGGGAGTTGCTGGAGAGGATCGCCGGTGCCGCGTTCCCGTCCTCGTTCTCCGATACGGCGGCGCTGCTCGTCGGCACCGGCCGGCGCGCGCCGGCCGACGAGGAGAAGGCCCAACTGGGCTCACTGGCCGCCAAGTTGCCGCTCGTCCTGGGATAGCCCCGCTCCCTCCCCCGGCAACTCGGCCCGAGGGCGGCCGAGTTGCCGAGAGAACGACGAGCGGCCGTGGCACTCAGAGCGCGGCGGCCGCCGCACGGCCCGCCTGGCGGCCGGAGAAGAGGCAGCCGCCGAGGAAGGTGCCCTCCATCGAGCGGTAGCCGTGGACTCCGCCGCCGCCGAAGCCGGAGACCTCACCGGCCGCGTACAGACCGGGAATCGCGGTGCCGGTGGCGTCGAGGACGCGGCCCGAGAGGTCGGTCTGCAGGCCGCCCAGGGTCTTGCGGGTGAGGATGTTGAGGCGGACGGCGATCAGGGGTCCGGCGCTCGGGTCGAGGATCTTGTGGATCGCGGCCGTGCGGCTGAGCGAATCCCCGGTGTAGGAAAGGGCGTTGCGGATGCCCATCACCTGGGCGTCCTTCGAGTACGGGTTGTCGATCTCGCGGTCCCTGGCCTCGATCTGCCGTTGCAGGTCGGGGAGTTTGATCAGTCCGTCGCCGGTCAACTTGTTCATTCCCAGGACGAGTTCGGAGAGGGTGGTGGCGGTGATGAAGTCGACGCCGTTCTTCCTGAACTTCTCGATCGGCTCCGGCGTCTGCCAGATGCGCGAGAGCAGCTTCAGGATGTCCTTGTTGGTGAGGTCCGGGTTCTGCTCCGAGCCGGAGAGCGCGAACTCCTTCGCGATGATCTTGCTCGTGGTGACGAACCACGAGTAGTCGTAGCCGCTCGCGGTGATCGAGCCGAGGGTGTGGAGGGTGTCGTAGCCCGGCATGTCGGGGGCGGAGAACCGCTTGCCGGTGGCGTCGAACCACATCGAGGACGGTCCCGGGAGGATGCGGATGCCGTGGTCGGGCCAGATCGGGTCGTAGTTCCTGAGGCCCTCGGTGTAGTGCCACATCCGGTCGGGGTTGACGATACGGCCGCCCGCCGACGCGGTGATGCCGAGCATCCGGCCGTCCACGTAGGCGGGCACACCGGTGATCATGGTCTTGGGCGGGTTGCCGAGCCGGGCGGGCCAGTTCTGGCGTACGAGATCGTGGTTGGCGCCGATGCCGCCCGACGTCACGATCACCACAGGGGCGTTGAGCTGGAAGTCGCCCACCACGGTGCGGGAGGTGGCCTTGCCGCGCTGGGCGGTGCTGGGTTCGAGGATCGCGCCGCGCACACCCGTCACGGCACCGTTGGTGCGGACGATCTCGTCGACGCGGTACCGGAACTTGAAGGTCACCTTGCCGCTCGCGACCCCGGCCCGCACCTGCTTCTCGAACGGCTCGACCACGGCCGGTCCCGTGCCCCAGGTGACGTGGAAGCGGGGCACCGAGTTGCCGTGGCCGTCGGCGAGGCCGCCGCCGCGCTCGGCCCAGCCGACGATCGGGAACCAGCGGATGCCGAGGCCGTAGAGCCAGGACCGCTTCTCGTTGGCCGCGAAGTCCACATACGCCTCGGCCCACTTGCGGGCCCAGTAGTCCTGCCCGGTCGGGTCGTCGACACCTCGGTCGAAGCCGGCCGTGCCCAACCAGTCCTGCCAGGCCAGCTCCTGGGAGTCCTTGATGCCCATGAGCCGTTGTTCGTCGGAGTCGATCAGGAACAGCCCGCCGAAGGACCAGAACGCCTGGCCGCCCAGGTTGGACTCGGGTTCCTGGTCCAGGAGCAGTACTTTCTTTCCGGCTGCGACCAGTTCGGCGGTCGCGACGAGGCCGGCGAGGCCGTGGCCGACGACGATGGCGTCGGCGTCCGAGGTGCCAGCCGCGAACGCCGGTACCGCGTGCGCCGCCAGAGCGGCGCCTGCGGCGACACCGCCGGCCACCGTCAGGGCTCTTCGTCGGCTGATCGTGGTGGGGGCCGAATTCTCCATGGGGTGCCTTCCGGGTCGGTACGGGAGGTGCGGGAGAGGTGTTCGACACGTGGAACGTGCCGCGACACCTCTGTTGTTACCGCCGGTAGCACCCCGGGAAACCAAGCTGTGTCGGCCGTGTTGCGGGGACCAGGTTCAGGACCAGTCGATGGGCCCGTGACGGTCGACGAACCGGCCCGATCCTGCCCCGGGTTCCTCGGTCGCGAGCCGGACGATCGCGTCCGTTCCCTCGGTAACGGTCTGCGGGCCACTGTGGCCGTTGAGGTCGGTCGCGGTGTAGCCGGGATCGACGGCGTTGACGCGAACTCCCTTGATTCCCTTGGCATATTGAGTGGTCAGCATGGTGAGGGCCGCCTTGGAGGCGGTATACAGCGGCGCGACGACGGAGGACTCGACGCGCGCCGGGTCGTGGGTGATGGCGAGCGAGCCCATGCCGCTGCTGACGTTGATGACGACGGGGTCGGCCGAGCGGCGCAGCAGCGGGAGGAACGCGGTGGTCGTCCGGACCACGCCGAAGACGTTGACGTCGAAGACGCCGAGCGCGTCCGCGCCCGTGAGGTCGGCGGGGTCGCCGTGCGGGCCGTGCACACCGGCGTTGTTGATCAGGACGTCGAGTACGCCCTCGTGGGCGGCGACGTCGGCCGCCGCGGCCGTGACGGAGGCGTCGTCGGTGACGTCGATACGGACGAACCGCGCACCCAGTGCGGCGGCGGCCTCCGCGCCCCGCTCCTCGTCACGGGCTCCGACGATCACGGTGTGGCCGAGGGCGAGGAGACGGCGGGCGGTCTCGTGGCCGAGGCCCTTGTTGGCTCCGGTGATGAACGTGGTGGTCATGCGTCGATCGTCCCCACCGCGCCGCCGCTCTGCCAGGGACGCTTCGACCGTAGGAACGGCAGTACCAGGGCAGGTGGGGCAGGATGGAGGACATGGCGACACACGAGGGGCTCGGGCTGGGGGCGACGATCCGTGCCTGGCGGGAGCGGCTTTCCCCGTCGGACGTGGGGCTGCCGTCCGGGCGGCCCCGGCGTGCGGCCGGTCTGCGGCGGGAGGAACTCGCCGAGCGGGCCGGAGTGTCGGTGGACTACGTGGTGCGCCTGGAACAGGGGCGGTCCACGGCGCCCTCGGCACAGGTCGTCGCCTCGCTCGCGCGGGCCCTCCAGCTGACCGCCGTGGAACGGGATCACCTCTACCGCATGGCCGGGCTGGTCTCGCCGAACGAGGAGCCGATCCCGGACCACCTCCCGGCGGGGGTGCATCGCGTGCTGAACCGGCTCGGGGATGTCGCCGTCGCCGTGTTCGCCGCCGACTGGCAGCTGATCTGGTGGAACGCCGGGTGGGCGGCGCTGCTCGGCGACCCGTCGGAGAAGCCGCCCGAGCAGCGGAACTTCGCCCGCGAGCGGTTCCCGGTCGATTCCGGCGACGACGTACGCATCGCCGCGTGGCCGGTGCTCGTGCGAAACGGCGACGCCTCGGACCTCGCCGTCGTGTCGGACCTGCGGCGCGCCACCGCCCGCTTCCCGCAGGACGTCCGCCTTGCCGAGCTGATCCGTCAACTCGCCGCGGGCAACGCGAAGTTCGCGCGACTGTGGGCGAGCGGGACCGTGGGCGCACACCGGGAGGACCGCAAGACGGTCGAGCATCCCGAGGTGGGACCCGTGGAGGTCGACTGCGATGTCCTGACGGACGGCGACTCCGACCTGAAGATCGTCATCTTGACGGCCGCGCCCGGGAGTTCGGACGAGGAGAGGCTGCGGCGGACGGTGGCCCGCGACGCCTTCCGCGCGCCCACCTCCTGACCGGAATGGATCAGTGCTTGGCGAACTGGACCCGGGTCGACTGCGTGACGTTCGCCCGCACCGCGAGTGGCGGGACGGTGAGTTGCTCGCCGTAGATGTCGGTGAGCCGGAGCGCGCCGCCGCAGCCGCTGCCGTCCTCGGAGAGGAAGTAGTTGTAGTCGGCGCGCTGGAGCCGACGCCAGCCACTGCCGGCGCGAACTTCCAGGCGGGCCAGGGGATTTCGGTGACCGATGGCCTGGATGCCGCACCAGTAGCGGGTGGATCCGGTCTTGTAGCGGATCGAGATCGTGTCGGTGGTGCTGGGGCTGACCAGGTTCCAGCTGATCGGAATCCGGCCCGCCGAAGGAGCGGCGAGTTTCGCGAAGGCCTGGGCGCTGAGGTCGATCTGGCCGACCGCGCACTCCCCCGGGCATTCGTTGGTGATGCGGACGGTGACGGTGGCGCCGCTCGCCGCGTGGACGGACACGTACGCCCCGCAGGCTTTGGACGACTCGAAGTCCGTGGTGTTCATCGCGCCGGTCAGCACGTCACCGCTCGGGTCGTACATGCAGGCGCCGCCGCCGTCCGCGTCGTAGAAGGTGGCGAGGCCCCGGTAGGTGACACCGGGGCGGATGCGTCCGGCCAACGAGGCGGTACCGGACGCCTGTTGTGGAGCCTTCGTGGCCGCCGGGGCGGTGGTCGCGTGGGTGGTCGGCGTCGGGGACGGCTTCTTCGAGGCGGCAGTAGCTCGTGGAGAGGGGCTCGAAGTGCCCCTCGCGGAGGGCGAGTTCGACGCTGGGACGGTGGCGGAGGGCTCGGTCCCGGCGCGTGCCGCCACCGACGTCGCGTCCTCGTCGTCGCTCTTGTGGCCGGGCAGCAGCACCAGCGCCAGGGAGACGACGATGAGTATCGCGGCCGCCGAAAGGAACAGCCACCGCTTGGACACCGGACCTCCTTGATGGCCACCATCCGTCGCTCGGAGTGATGGAGGAGGCGAGCGTGCCAGCCTCGGCGGGACAGCGGCAAGCCCTTTCTCCAGGAGCGTAGTTGGGGGACAGCTGGGGCTTCACCGTGCTGTCGGGCCTGTTGATGCAGACGACCGAACCCCGCCTGCCTGACGGCAGTTACTCCCGCTCGAAACCGTCGGCCCGGCTCCACCGCAGCGTGGTGCCCCTCCCGAAGACGACCCGCTGCCCGTCCTCGGAGACGGTCGCCTGCTCCCAACCGTCGAAGTCCTTCGTGAGGTTGACGCTCCACTCGGCCAGACTGCCGGTGCCGACGACCGCGAGGGACTCGGTCGGCGGCTCCCCGTCGTAGCAGTAGGAGCCGAAGTCCGCGATCGCGGCGACGGTTCCGCTCTTGGTGCGCAGGTGGATGCCCTGGCACGCGTCGATCTTGGTCCGGTAGATGACCTTCGGCGCGGTCCACGCTCTCGCCCGGGGACTGTAGTGCTGCTCGACGAGACCCTTACCGCGCAGATAGTGCAGGGCCACGCGGCGGCCGTCGTCGAGATTTGCCACGGCGTTGTACGGACTGGGGCTGCCGCTCCAGGGGAGGTCGCTCTTCTCCAACTCGGCGGTGTAGACGGAGGTATCCGGGGAGGCGCTCGCCGAGGGAGCTGTGGTCGCCGAGTCCTGGTGACCGCCGCATGCCGCCGCGGCGATCACCACCGACACCGCTGCCGCCGCCCTGACCAGCACCTGAATGCCGGGCCTGTGCATACACGCCTCCCGTCGCCCTGCCTCAGCGCAGCATAGGCACACGGTCGCGGTGGCGGACATTCAGCCGATTCACGGCGCGGTCCAGACACGCCGCTCAGCACTCAGCGGGTCGTCAAGCGCCTCCGGTACGGCGTCCCAAGTCATCGTCGTGCGGCACTTGCTGGTGTAGCGAGGCCACTGTGGGCCCGGGTCGAGGTCGCGGATGAAGGCGACCCAGCGGCTCCGTCGTACCAGGGACTGGCGGCGGAGCCGGCGACGTAGCCGCCGCCGTGGATCCAGACGAGTACCGGCAGACCGGTGCCTGAGGTCGGGTCCGGGGTGTAGACGTTGAGGAACATGGCGGCGCTGGCCGAGTACCACGCGCTCGCGGCCGAGGGTGTGGAGCACCCCGACACCGTCGCGTACATCAAGGCCGACACCGGAGTGGGCGGCGGTCTGCTCGTCAACGGCCGTGTGCACAGCGGGAGTCACGGCATGGCGGGCGAGATCGGTCATCTGCCGATCGCGCTCGACGGGCCCAACTGCCTGTGTGGCAGCCAGGGTTGCCTAGCCGTGTGCATCGGACCCGAACCCCTCCTCCACGCCGCCGGATTGGACCGCTTCGCCGAGACCGAGGGCGGCGAAGCGGCGCTGGCCGAGCTGGACCGGCGGTTGCGCGCGGGCGATGCGGACGCGGTCGCCGCGCTCGAGACCGCCGGGCACGCGCTCGGCGCCGCCGTCCTCGGCGTGGTGGGTGTCACCGACGCCGGGGAGATCGTCCTCGGCGGCTACCTCGCCACCTGGGCGGAATGGCTCCGGCCCGGACTCGACGCACGGCTCGCCGGGCGCCGCGCACTGGCGCCGGACATGCAGCCGCTCATCACCTTCGGCGTTCTCGGTGCGGAGGCCACGTTGCGGGGCGCGTTCCAGACGTGTAGCGACGCACTGCTCGACGACCCCACCAGCGTACCGACGGCCCCCGCGGCACCGGTCGCCACGCCTTTGCCATAGCGATCCGATCCGGCGCCGGCGTCCGGAACGGCGCCGGAATCCCGGGACGTGGCTTCGTCCCGCCGCCCCCGTACATGCATACTCGGGCTCTGCGCGCGCACCGGCGTTCGCGAGAAGCGGGAGGTGGGCGATGGTGGTGCCGTCGGCAACGGGGACGGAACCCCGGAAAATCACGATCAATGACGTCGCCAAGTCGGCCGGGGTGTCCCGGCAGACCGTGTCACGGGCGCTCAACGACAAGGACGAGATCGACAGCGACACCAAACAGCGGGTGCTCGACGCGGCCCGCGCACTGGGCTACCGGCCGAGCCGGTTCGCCCGCGGACTGGTCCGGCAGGACACCATGACGATCGGCCTGGTGATCCCAGATCTGCTGAACCCGTTCTTCACCGAGGTCGCCGCCGCGGCGCTGGAAGCGGCCAGGACCCGGGGCTGGCAGGTCGTCGTGTACGACACCGGCGACCGGGCCGAAGAGGAGCGCGGCACACTCCAGGTGATCAGTTCGCAGGTGGACGCGGTGATCGGCTACTTCAGCTGTCCCGAAAGCGAACTGGAGAAGTTCACGCGCGGGATGCCGGTGGTGCTCATCGGGCGTGAACAGCGCACGCGGTTCAGCGCGATCCAGATCGACGGCACGGCGGGCGTGCATGCCGCGGTCGCCCACCTGGTCGCGCAGGGGCACACCCGGATCGGCATGCTCGACCACCACACACGGGCCGAACCGAGCATCCGCCACGAGTGGTTCACCACGGCGGCGACGGCCCACGGGATCGACGGCGGCATGGTCGTCGGCGCGGACCAGACGGCCGACGGCGGCGGAGCGGCGCTCCGTGAACTGCTCGGCGACCATCCCAACATCACCGCAGTGTTCACGTTCAACGACATCATCGCGATCGGCGCGCTGCGCGAGGCGCGCAGGCTCGGCAGGAGCGTCCCGGAGGAGCTGGCGGTCATCGGCTTCGACGGTCTCCAGCTCGGGGCGCTCGTCGAACCCCCGCTCACCAGCGTCGCGCTGGACACCCGCCGGCTCGGCGCGCTCGCCATCGAGCAGGTGGCGCGGCTGTTGTCGGGGGTGGAGGAACTGGCCGCCGACGACCTCGTGGTCCGCGGTGAACTGCGGCTGAGCGGCTCCGCTTAACCCGACCGATACCCGTCAGACCCGAATGTCTTGACACTCCCCCGCACCGGAGCGCAGACTTCCGAACATTCCAAAACGCATGTCGAGGTCTATCTGCAAGCAGTCCCGTGAGCGCTCACGGGAGCGCTCACGGGACGCTCTTAGACCCCAGGAAAACGGTGTGCCCAACGTCCCTTCCACCCAGAAGGCATCCAGCCCCAGGGATCAGCATCGAGCCGCCTAGCACCGCCGCTAGTCGTTGTCTGGAACGGAAACCATGAGCAGCACAATCACGCGCATCCGCCTCGGCGCCGTAGCCGTGGCCGCCAGTGTCGCCGTACTCGCCGGATGCTCGTCGTCCTCGCCGTCGACGAAGACCTCCGCGGCCGCCTGCGCACCCGCCAAGGGCAAGGTCACCCTCCAGTACTGGAACACGGTTCCGGGCATGGACAAGGTGGTCGCCCTGTGGAACAAGAAGAACCCGAACATCCAGGTCGAGACGAAGAACATCTCCAACGACCAGTACGGCACCCTCGGCAACGCCCTCAAGGCGGGCAAGGCGCCGGATCTCGCCCAGGTCGGCTACGACGAGCTGCCCAACCTGCGCACGCAGAGCGCGTTCGTGGACGCCTCCGCCTGTTCGGCGGCCACCGCCGCCAAGTCGAAGTTCGTGCCGTGGACCTGGTCGCAGAGCAGCTTCGGCAACACCGGCGTGTTCGCCCTGCCGCAGGACACCGGGCCGATGGCCCTCTACGTCCGCACCGACATCTTCAAGAAGCACGGCATCGCCATCCCAAAGACCTGGGACGAGTACGCCGCCGCCGCGGCCAAGCTGCACAAGGCGGACTCGAGCCTGGACATCACGTTCTTCGACCCGAACAACGCCGAGTGGTTCAACGGCCTGCTGTGGCAGAACAACTCGCAGATGTACAGCTACTCCGGCGACAAGTGGCAGGTCACGGTCGCCTCGAAGCAGAGCAAGCAGGTCGCCGACTACTGGCAGAAGCTGATCGCCGGCAAGCTCGTGCGCACCGACCTCGCCAACGGTTCGACGCAGATGTACGCGGCGTACCAGAAGGACCAGATCGCCAGCTACGTCGGCGCGGCCTGGGGTTACAGCATGTTCCGCGACAACCTCCCCAAGCAGTCCGGGAAGTGGTCGATCGTCCCGATGCCGACGTGGGGCTCCGACGGCGCCTCCGGTGACTGGGGCGGCTCGACCGTCGCGTTCATGAAGGGCAGCAAGCACCTCTACGAGTCGGTCAAGTTCAACACCTGGCTCAACACCGACCCGGAGGCCCTCGCCCTGGAGAACCAGCTGGGCGGCCTCTACCCGGCGGCGAACGCGGGGCTTCAACTGCCCGCGCTGTCCAAGGGAGTTCCGTACTACAACAACGAGAAGATCTTCGACGTCTTCGCCGACTCGTCCAAGAAGATCAACACCAGCTTCGCCTGGGGCCCCACGCAGAAGACGGTGAACCTGGCGCTGCAGGACTCGATGGCCAAGGCGGCGGCCGGTGACGGCACGCTCTACGACGCGCTGTCGGCGGCGCAGGCGGCCGCGCTGAAGTCCATGAAGGACCAGGCGATCCCGGCCGAGGCGGGCAAGTGACCGCGCAATGACCGACATCGCACCCCGCGCGACGCGCGTGGTGGCATCGCCCGGGGGCCGTCGCCGTCTCAACGGCGGCGGCCCCCGGGCCGGCACCATCGTCGCCTTCGTGATCCCGTTCTTCCTCCCGTTCGTGCTGTTCTACCTGGTCCCGGTCGGCTACGCGCTGTGGCAGAGCGTCCGCGTCGTCCGCCGCACCGGCGGCCAGTACGGCACCTCGTACACGACCTTCGGCGGCTTCGACCAGTACGAGAAGGTCCTCCAGAACAGCGAGTTCTGGTCCAGCGTCGGCCGCATCGGCCTGTTCGGCATCGTGCAGGTGCCGGTCATGCTGTTCGTCGCGCTGATCATCGCGCTGCTCCTCGACACTCCGCTGCTGAAGCTCAAGTCGGTCTTCCGCATCACCGCGTTCATGCCGTACGCGGTGCCCGGTGTGATCGCCGCGATCATGTGGTCGTACCTGTACTCGCCCCAACTCAGCCCCGTCGTCGACCTGTTGAACGACATCGGGCTCAAGCCCGACTTCCTCGGCCCGGGTGCCGTGCTGTGGTCGGCGGCGAACATCTCGACGTGGCTGTGGACCGGCTACAACATGCTGATCATGTTCTCGGCGCTGCAGTCGATCCCGCAGGAGCTGTACGAGGCGGCCAGGCTCGACGGTGCCGGCAACTGGACCATCGCCTGGCGGATCAAGGTCCCGATCATCGCCCCGTCCATCGTGCTCACCACGGTGTTCTCGATCATCGGCACGCTCCAGCTCTACGCCGAGCCGGCGGTGCTGCGGCAGATCTCCTCCAACATCTCCAGCACATTCACGCCGAACATGCTCGCCTACGCGGTGGCCTCCGGGAACAACTACCAGCAGGCCGCGGCGATCTCCGTGGTCATCGCCGTCATCACCTTCGTCCTGAGCTTCGGATTCATGCGACTGACGTCGAAGAGGGCCGGCCTGTGAACAACCGAACCGTCGACAACCGCCCCGCGGGCAGGCGTTCCGTCAACCGCGAGAGCCAGGTCAGCCGTACGGCCGCCATGGCCCTGATGCTGCTCCTGGCGATCTACTTCCTGCTGCCGATCTACTTCCTGATCGTCGCCGCCACCAAGCCGCAGGGCGACCTCGCCGCCACCAACGGCCTGACGTTCTCGCACTTCAACCTGTTCGAGAACCTGCGTGTCCTGTTCAGCCGCAGCGACGGCATCTTCGGCAAGTGGATCGTCAACACCGTGATCTACGCCGTGTTCGGCGCGCTCGTGGGCACGCTGATCTCCGCGCTGTGCGGGTACGCGCTCGCCAAGTTCCGTTTCCGGGGACGGGAGTTCCTGTTCTCGGTGATCCTCGGCGGTGTCCTGGTGCCGACGACCGCGCTGGCGCTCCCGCTGTTCCTGCTGTTCTCGGCGACCGGGATCGTGAACACGTACTTCGCGGTGTTCCTGCCGAGCATCGTCAGCCCGTTCGGCGTCTATCTCGCCCGGATCTTCGCCAACTCGGCTGTTCCGCAGGAGCTGTTGGAGTCGGCGCGGCTCGACGGCGCCGGGGAGTTCCGCACGTTCTTCTCGGTGGCGTTCAAGCTGATGTCGCCGTCGCTGGTGACCATCTTCCTGTTCCAGTTCGTCGCGATCTGGAACAACTTCTTCCTGCCGATGGTGATGCTGCAGAAGGAGTCCCTCTTCCCGATCACGCTCGGCCTGTACGAGTGGAACGGCCAGACGGCCCGCGCCCCACTGCTCCAGGAGTCCGTGATCACCGGCTCGCTCGTGTCGATCGTGCCCGTGATCATCGTGTTCATCCTGCTCCAGCGGTTCTGGCGCACCGGACTCGCCGCCGGTTCCCTCAAGTGACCGTCCCCGCACAGAAGGTGTCTCACGTCATGCCCAACCCCGCTGTGTTCGTGCCCCACTTCCACTGGGACCGGGAGTGGTACGAGCCCTTCCAGGTGTTCCGGCACCGGCTCGTCGCCGCCCTCGACACGGTGCTGGAGACGGCGGAGACGGACCCGGACTTCCGGTTCACCGTCGACGGCCAGATGGCGGCGGTCGAGGACTACCTGGAGATGCGGCCGGAGAACCGCGCGCGGGTCGCGGCCCTGGTCGCCGAGGGCCGGCTCGCCGTCGGCCCGTGGCTGATCCTGCTCGACGAGTTCCTCTGCTCAGGCGAGACCATCGTCCGCAACCTCCGGATGGGCTGGGCCGCCGCGGCCGACCTGGGCGGTGCGATGCCGATCGGCTATCTCCCGGACATGTTCGGCCACGTCGCGCAGATGCCGCAGATCCTGGCGCGCGCGGGCATCGAGCACGCGGCGCTGTGGCGCGGGGTGCCCGGCTCCGTCGACGGCCACGCCTTCAACTGGCGTGCGCCGGACGGCTCCCAGGTCCGCACCGAGTTCCTCTTCGACGGCTACGACAACGGCCTGGACGTCCTGCTGGTGCCGGACCGGATCGGCCGCGCGCTCGGCGACTACGCCGAGATGACGGCCGAACGCTGGGGCACGGACCCGGTGTTGGCGATGGCGGGCACCGACCACAACGCGCCCGACCCCCAACTGGCCTCCTGGCTGCGGCAGGCCGCCGCCGAGGGCCGCCCGATCACCATCGCCACCCTCGACGAGTACCTCCGCAAGCACGTCCGCGACGAGGTCTCCGCCACCGTCACCGGCGAGCTGCGCAGCCATGTGCGCGGCAACATCCTCCCGGGTGTGCTCTCGGTGCGGCTCGGGCTCAAGCAGCGGATGGCCGTCGCCGAGCGCACGATCGACCACGCCGAGCGCGTGAACGCCCAGTGGTCGCGGCGCGACGACTCGCCGTTCCTGGCGCTGGCCTGGCACAAGATCATCGAGTCGACGGCGCACGACTCGGTCGTCGGCTCCGGCACCGACGAGACCTGCGACCAGGTCGCCGCCCGCCTCGCCGAGGCCGCGCAGACCGCGCGTGCCGTACGGGACGCGGCACTCACCGAGCCCGCCGAACTCGTTCCGAGCGACGGCCACTTGGTCGCCAACCCGCTGCCGTTCGACCGCGCGGTGCTGGTCGAGGTGGACGTCATGGCCCCGCCGGAGGGAACCGCGCTCGTCGCGACCGCCGCCGACGGTACGACGGCCCCCGTGCAGCTGATCTCCGAGGCGCCGACCGTCCTCAGCGACGAGCGCATGGACGCCTCCCAGCTCGAACGCGTCCTGCGCCGTATCCACCGCCGTGAGCTCTTCGGCCGGCAGATCGACCACTACGAACTCACCCCCGGCGCCCTGGTGTTCCACCTCGCCGAGGTGCCGACCGCGGGCCCCTTCGACCTGCTGATCCTGCGCCGTGAGGCCGCCGAGGCGGCAGCCCGACACCCGGGCGAGTGGCGGGTGTTGACCCTGGAGGAGGCACGGGCCACCGCACTTGTCCCTGTGCACGTTCCCGCCTCCGGGCTCGCGTCCTTCCGGGTCGGGCCGACCGGGGCCGCCACCCCCGCCGTACCGTCGCACGCGCCCGCCACGGCGACGGACCGCACCCTCTCCAACGGCCTGGTCGAGGTCGCGGTCGCCGCCGACGGCACCCTGGACCTGACCGGTCCCGACGGCACCGTGCTGCACGGCGTCGGGCGGCTCGTCGACGGCGGCGACCGGGGCGACAGCTACAACTACGCTCCCCCGGCGCACGACGTCCTCGTGTCGGAGCCGACGGAGATCGCCGTCGAGGTCGTCGAGAACGGCCCGCTGCGCGCACGGCTGCGGGTCACCCGCGTCTACGCGTGGCCGACCGCGCTCTCCGACGACCGCGACGTGCGCGCCGAGCGGACCGTGCCGACTCCGGTGGAGACGCTGGTGGAGGTGCGGGCGGGCGAGCCGTTCGTGCGGGTCTCCACGTCCTTCCTCAACCAGTCCGCCGATCACCGGCTGCGCTTCCATGTGCCGCTGCCCGAGCCGGTGGCCACCTCCGCGTCGGCCGGTCAGTTCGCCGTCACCGAGCGCGGGTTGACCGCCGAGGGCGGCTGGGGCGAGTATCCGCTGCCGACCTTCCCGGCCGAGTCGTTCGTGTCGGCCGGTGCCGCCACCGTCCTGCTCGACCACTCCAGCGAGTACGAACTCGTCGGCGACGGCGCCGAGTTGGCCGTCACGCTGCTGCGCGCGATCGGCTCGATCAGCGTCAACATCCACCCTCTGCGCGACGAACCCGCGGCGAGCGAGATCCCCGTACCCGGCGCGCAGGACCTCGGGATGCGGATCGAGAACCGGTTCGCCGTCCTCCCGTCGGCCACCGGCTGGCGCGGTGCGGACGCGGTGGCGCTCGCGGAGGAGTTCCGCAACGACGTCCTGGTCACCCGGGGGACGGCTCCCGCAGGGCGGCAACTGCCGTCCGACCGGCCCGGGTTGCGCGTCGACGGCGACGACGTCCTCGTCTCGACCGTCCGCCGTGTCACCGACGCCGAGCACGGGCCGGGCACCGAGGTGCGACTGACAGCGATGAGCGACTCCGGGTCGACGGTCCGGGTGGCGGGCACGTTCACCGAGGCCGCCACCGTCGATCTGCTGGGCCGGCCGATCTCCCGCGTCCAGGTCCGGGACGAGCTCGAACTCGCCCTCGGCCCCTGGGAGATCCGCACCGTCGTGCTCCGCTAGGCCGCCATGATCACCTGCGATGCCCCCCGTTCCGCCCTCACGAAAGCGTTGTGACCTCTTGCTTCCCGAGTTCTCCCCCCATGTCTCCGACCTCGCACCCGGGCGCGGCGCACTCCGACCGGCGCGCTCGTGGCTGCACTCCGACGCGAAGTCGCTTTCCCTGAACGGGTCCTGGCACTTCCGTCTGTCCCCCACGGCATCGGCGGCGGAGGACTTCGCGGCCGAGGGCTTCGACGACCAGGGCTGGGACACCATCCCCGTCCCCGCCCACTGGGTGCTCGAGGGCGACGGCGCCTACGGCCGCCCGATCTACACGAACATCCAGTTCCCGTTCCCGATCGACCCGCCGTACGTCCCGGACGAGAACCCGACCGGTGACTACCGCCGCACCTTCGACGTCCCCGCCGACTGGTCGGACGCCGAGCGGGTCCTGCTGCGCTTCGACGGTGTCGAGTCGCTGTTCCGCGTCTGGGTCAACGGGGTCGGGATCGGCGGCGCGAGCGGCAGCCGCCTCGCCCACGAATTCGATGTGACCGACGCCGTACGCCCTGGTGAGAACGTCGTCGCCGTGCGCGTGCACCAGTGGTCCGCGGCCAGTTACGTCGAGGACCAGGACCAGTGGTGGCTGCCGGGCATCTTCCGCGATGTCACCCTGACCGCCCGCCCGGCCGGCGGCATCGAGGACGTCTGGCTGCGGACCGGTTTCGACGCCGGGCGCGGCCGGGTCGAGGCCGAAGTCACCGCCGCCGCGACGGCGTTCCCGGTCACCCTGCGCATTCCGGAACTCGGTGTCGAGCAGGTCTGGGCGACGCCGGACGACGTGGCAGCCGTCGACATCGACGCCGTGGAGCCCTGGTCGGCCGAGGTGCCGCGCCTGTACGACGCCACGGTGTCGTCGGCCACGGAGACCGTCTCGCTGCGGGTGGGTTTCCGCACGGTCGAGATCCGCGGGGACCAGTTCCTGGTCAACGGGCGCCGGGTCGTCTTCCACGGCGTGAACCGGCACGAGACGCACCCGGAGCGCGGCCGTGTCTTCGACGAGGCGCACGCCCGCGAGGACCTGGCGCTGATGAAGCGGTTCAACGTGAACGCGATCCGCACCAGCCACTACCCGCCGCACCCCCGGCTGCTCGACCTCGCCGACGAGCTCGGGTTCTGGGTGATCCTCGAGTGCGACCTGGAGACCCATGGCTTCGGCAAGGTCGACTGGGTCGGCAACCCCAGTGACGACCCGGCCTGGCGCGAGGCGTACCTCGACCGCATCGAGCGCACGGTGGAGCGGGACAAGAACCACCCCAGCATCGTGATCTGGTCGCTGGGCAACGAGGCGGACACCGGCAGCAACCTCGCCGCCATGTCGGCCTGGGTGCACGCCCGCGACGCCGAACGCCCCGTGCACTACGAGGGCGACTACACCGGCGAGTACACCGACATCTACTCGCGCATGTACGCGTCCGTGCTGGAGACCGAACAGATCGGCACCGACGGCTCCCGTGCCCCGCTGCTCAACTGCACGCCCGCACAGGGCGCCCGGCAGCGCACCAAGCCGTTCCTGCTCTGCGAGTACGCCCACGCGATGGGCAACGGACCGGGCGCGTTCGACCAGTACGAGGCGCTGGTGCGCCAACACCCGCGCCTGCACGGCGGGTTCGTCTGGGAGTGGCGCGACCACGGCATCCTCGCCACCACGCCGGACGGGACGCCGTACTACGCGTACGGCGGTGACTTCGGCGAGGTCGTCCACGACGGCAACTTCGTGATGGACGGCATGGTGTTGAGCGACGACATGCCGACGCCGAGCCTCCACGAGTTCAAGGCGGTCGTGGCGCCGGTGCACTTCTCCTTCGATGGCGACAAGGTCGCGGTCACCAACCTCCGGCACACCGCCGACACGTCCGACCTGTGCTTCCGCTGGCGGGTCGAGCACGACGGAGTGGCCGTGGAGTCAGGGGAGTTGGAGGTCCCGTCCGTCGCCGCCGGGGACTCGGGCCGGGTGTCGCTGCCGGCGGTCCAGGTGTCGCCCGACGCCGAGACCTGGCTGACGATCGACGCGGTGCTGGCGACCGGCACCGCGTGGGCCGCGGAGGGTCATGTCGTCGCAACTGCCCAGCTGGACCGCTCCGTTCGGCGTCCCGTGCCCACGGCCCGAGGCCGGTTCGACTGGCGGCGCGGCGACGGCACCCTCGCCCTCGGCATCGCCGAGTTCGTCGGCGGGTCGCTCGTCAGCCTCGGCGAACGTGCCGTAGCCGGACCGAGGTTGGAGCTGTTCCGGGCGCCGACCGACAACGACAAGGGCGCGTGGGGCGAGGTCGGCGAGAGCGACGCGAGCGTCTTCGGGGTGTCCAACGCCGAGCTGTGGTTCCGCGACGGACTCGACCGGCTGACCTCGCGCCGGGTCTCCGTGGAGCAGGGCGCGGACGCGCTGCGCACGGTCGACAAGGTGTCGGCCGCCGACTCGGGTCTGTCGGTGCTGGTGGAGTCCGTCTGGTCGCTGGAGGCCGACGGCGAGGTGGAGCTGCGGGTGGAGATCCAGCCCTCGCACGGCTGGAAGACGGTGTGGCCGCGGATCGGGGTGCGTTTCGACCTGCCCGACGGCACTGCTCCGGTCGACGGCGCCGAGTGGTTCGGCCTCGGCCCGCTGGAGTCCTACCCGGACAGTGTCCGCGCTGCCCGCACCGGCCGTTTCACCGCCGCCATCGGCGATCTCTCGGTCGACTACGCGCGCCCCCAGGAGACCGGACACCGCTCCGCACTCCGCCGGCTCGCCCTGACCAGCGGAAACGTCACGGTCCTGCGGGTCGAGGCGCTCCCCGACACACACGGACGCCGTCCCGGCTTCACGCTCAGCCGCCACACCCCGCAGGAGATCGCCAAGGCCGGACACCCGCACGAGCTGCCGGTCTCGCGGACGAGCCGGCTCTTCGTCGACGCCGCCCAGCACGGTCTCGGCTCGCGGGCCTGCGGTCCGGATGTGTGGCCCGAGTTCGCGCTGCGCCCGGAGTCCCGCACGATCAGGCTCCGGATCACGGCACCGGAGTAGGCCGACGGGTCGGGGGTGCGGTCTCGCACGGCGACGGCCGCACCCTCAGTATGGAAGGAGACGACTGCCCCGGCCGCGACCGCATCCGGCCGACCCCGTGGGAAGGAGCGCTCCGATGCCCACCCTGCTGTCGGTGAATGTCGGCATGCCGAAGGACGTTCCGTGGCAGGGCAAGACCGTCTATACGGGCGTATGGAAATTTCCGGTGGTCGGCCCGGCGATGGTCCGCCGCCTCAACATCGACGGCGACGGCCAGGGCGACACCGCAGGTCACGGCGGCGAGCAGCGGGCCGTCCTCGTCTACCAGATCCAGTCGTACCGCCACTGGCAGCGGCACTTCGGGCGCGACGACCTCGGTTACGGCCAGTTCGGCGAGAACCTCACCGTGGACGGGCTGCTCGACGACGAGGTGTGCATCGGCGACCGGTACCGCATCGGCGAGGCCGAGTTCGAGGTCACCCAGCCCCGCGTCACCTGCTACCGCGTCGGCATGCGCTTCGGCGAGCCCGAGCTGGCCGCGCTGCTGGTGAGCCATCACCGGCCCGGGTTCTACATGCGGGTCGTGCGCGAGGGGCAGGTGCAGGCGGGCGACCGCATCGTACGGACCAGGACAGGCCCGGGCGCGCTGAGCGTCGCCGACACCGACGCGCTGCTCTATCTCCCGGGCCGCGACCCCGCCAAGCTGCGCCTCGCGCTGGACGTGCCCGCGCTGAGCCCCGGCTGGCAGGGTTCGTTCCGTGAGCTGCTCGCCGAGGCCGACGGTACGACGACCACCGCCCGCCCGGCCTGGGCCGGTTTCCGCGCGCTGCGGGTGACGGACGTGGTCCCCGAGAGCACGACGGTCACCTCGATCCGGCTGACCGCCCCGGACGGCTCCCCGCTCCCGACCGCCCGCGCGGGCCAGTACCTGACCCTGCGCCTTCCCGCTACGACCGGCCCCGCCCCCGTGCGCAGCTACTCGCTGTCCGCCGCGCCCGACGCCGGCAGCTACCGCATCAGCGTCAAACACGAACCCCACGGCACCGCGAGCGGCTACCTCACCACGCGGCTACGACCGGGCGCCGAGCTCGAAGTCGCCGCGCCCCGTGGGGAGTTCGTGTACGCCGAGGACAGCGGCCCGGTGCTCCTCGTCTCCGCCGGCATCGGCCTCACGCCGGTGCTGTCGATGCTGCACGAACTGGCCGCGCAGGGCAGCAAGCGCGAGGTCTGGTGGATCCACGGCGCCCGCGGCCCCAAGGAACACCCTCTCGCCGCCGAGGCACACGACCTGCTCACCGCACTGCCGGACGCGCACGAGCACGTCTACTACAGCGCGGCCACCCCCGAGGAACTCCAGCACGCCCACGCCACCCCGGGACGCCTGACGAAAGACAGGCTCATCGCGCTGTCCGTCCCCTCCGACGCGACCGCCTACATCTGCGGCCCCGCCCCCTTCATGACCGACATGCGCCAGGCCCTCACCGAGGCCGGCGTCGACCCCGACCGCATCCACACCGAACTGTTCGGAACACTGGGCGCCATCAACCCCGGCCTCACCGACCGGCCCACCCGGGCACCGCACCAGCCCCCGGGCCCGCCCGGAACCGGCCCCCTGGTGACCTTCGCCCGCAGCGGCATCGCCGTCCCCTTCGACACCGACACCCACGGCACCGTGCTCGAACTCGCCGACGCCTGCGACGTACCCACCCGCTGGAGCTGCCGCACCGGCGTCTGCCACACCTGCGTCACGCCCCTTCTGTCCGGCACGATCACCTACTCCCCCGACCCGCTGGAGCCACCGGCCGACGGCGAGATCCTGATCTGCTGCGCACGACCCGACACGGACGTCGTCCTGGACATGTAGGGGGACGCGCGCACGCCCGTAGAAACGATGACGCACCGGGTCACCCGCAGAGACTGCTCCCGGCCGCCCACTCGTCCGTCGACAGCGCGAGGAGCCGCTCGATCCGGGAACCGTCCGGCAACGGACCATGATCGGCCGTGACCTTGAGAGCCGACGCCGCCGTGATGTGCCCGAGCCGCAGCGCGCGCTCCAAGCCCTCACCGCGCAACAGCCCGCTCAGCGCCCCGGCCGCGAACGCGTCGCCCGCGCCGACGGGTTCCACCACATCCGTGTCCAGCGCGGGCACGATCCGTACCCCTTCGTCGCTGAAGGCGATGGCGGCATGACCACCGTCCTTCACGATGAGCAGGCGCGGTCCCGGCAACAACGCCCGCACGTCCGCCGGTTGGAGGTCCGCGCCCCACAACTCCTGCGCCTCGTCGAGTCCCACGAAGGTGATGTCGGCGAGATCCGCGAGCTCACGCAGTACGGTGGCGGCCGTACCGGGCGGCCACAGCGCGGGGCGGTGGTTGACGTCGAAGCTGATGGCGTACGGCCGTTCGCCGGCCGGGACGGTCAGCGCGGTGGTCACCAGGTTCCGGCAGGACGCGGACAGCGCCGGGGTCACACCGGTGAGGTGGAGGACGGCGGCCGACTTCAGCCTGTCGTCGGCGAGGATGTCGGGGCCCATCGCCGAGGCCGCCGAGTCGCCCCGGTAGTAGTGGACCCTGGTCCCCGAACCGGTCGGCTCCTTCACGAGCAGTCCGGTGGGCCGCCCCGGATCAGCCCTGACACCCCTCACATCGACGCCGGCAGCCCCGACCCCGGCGAGCACGCGCCGCCCGAACGGGTCGTCGCCGACCGCCGACAGCCACGCGGCGGGAACCCCGAGGTCCGCCAGATACATGGCCACGTTCGACTCGGCCCCGGCCACCGACACCCGCAGATCGTCGGCGTACTCCAGCGACGAGGACGGGTCGGGGGCGAGGGCCGCCATGGTCTCGCCGATGCAGACAACACCGCCCTTCGCAGGCCGCCATCCGCTCTCCGCGGACTGCCCCCCGCTCGTCACGAAACCTCCCGCACGGCCGAGGCTTCGCCAACGACGTTCAGCAGAGCGCGAGTTCGTTCCCGCAACGCGGTCAGGCTGCCGCCGTCGGCCGCGTCGCCGACCAGGGGCGAGCCGACGCCGACGGCGGTCGCCCCGGCGTTCAGGTACTCCCGCGCGGCGACCGCGTCGACACCGCCCACCGGCACGAACACCTCGTGTGGGAACGGGCCGCGCAACGCCTTCAGATAGGCGGGGCCACCGGCCTCGGCGGCCGGGAAGATCTTCAGCGCGGCGACACCGTAGGGGCGGGCGGCGAGGATCTCGGTGGGGGTGAACACCCCGGCCAGTACGGGCAGTTCGAGCCGGTGGGCCTCGTGGATGCCGTCGCCGAGTGCGGGGGTGACGGCGAAGTTCGCGCCGGCCCGGTGCGCGGCGCGGGCGTCCTCGGCGGTCAGGACCGTACCGGCGCCGAGCGGCCGGTCGGGGCCGAGTTCCTTGCGGGCCCGCTCGATGACGGACAGAGCGTCGGTGCCGGTCAGGGAGACCTCGATCAGTTCGACGCCCTCCTCGGCGAGGGTCAGCACGGTGCGCACGGCGGCCTCGGGGTCGGTGCCGCGGATGATCGCGACCAGGCGGTGGGTGGCCAGCGCCGCTCGAAGATCCATGCCTCGACGATCCATGGGACGAATTCCCTTTCTGTGCAAGCCGGTTCAGGCACAACGGCAGTTCGTGGTCAGCGTCAGCCGCCACCGCGCTTCACCCGACGCGGGTACCCGGGCGGCGTCGTCGGGCCCCGCCTCGGCGAGGTCGAAGACGCGGCCGAGCATGGGTTCAACACCCGTGCTGCGGTAGGGGTGTTGGGTCGGGAAGCCGCCCAAGTTGCGCCACAGGGCGATGGACATGGACTGTCCGTCGGCTTCGAGGGCGAAGGAGAGCCGGTCCTCCCGGTCGTGCACGCAGCACCGGGAGGCGTCCACAACTGCTCCTACGGCCGTCCCGTCGCCCGGTCCGAACCGGTCCAGGCGCAGCCCGCCCGGCGCGGGCCAGTCGCCCTCCACCCATGCGGCGCCCTCCGGCCACACCCGGTCCAGCAGCGGCGCCGCCTCGGGGAACAGCCGGGCCCGCGCTCCGTCCCGGATGTGCACAGACGCGCGGTCGGAGAGGTCGAGCAAAGCATGGGCGGCCCATACGAAGCGGAAGCCCGGGTCGGCCGTCAGGACGTAGTCGGCCTCGGCGCCTTCCGTCGTACGCCGCACCGTGCGCGCCAAGGCGAACCGGTCGCAGTGAACGACGTCCGCCTCCCCCTCTCGCGTCCAGGACCGGGCCCAGGCGTCCCCGTGGTCGGGAGCACCCCGGACCGTGGGGACACATTCCTCCAGTCCGCCCGCGTCCACGAAAGCATCGCCGGGGGAAACGTTGTCGCGCTCCGGGGTCTCGCGCCGCCACAGCCACTCGCGCCCCGCCGACCGCAGCGAGGTCCAACGCCCGCCGTGGGCAAGGTCGGTGACGATGTGGAGGGGCACGGTCACCACTCCGCGAAGGAGCCGTCGGGGTGCCGCCACACGGGGTTGCGCCAGGCGTGGCCGGTGCGGTCGGCGGCGCGGACGGCGGCCTCGTCGACGGTGATGCCGAGGCCGGGGGCGTCGCCGCGCAGGGCGTGGCCGTCGACGAATCTGAAGGGCGCCGGGTCGACGAGGTAGGAGAGGAGGTCGGCGTCCTTGTTGTAGTGGATGCCCCGACTCTGCTCCTGGATCAGGAAGTTGGGGGTGGCGAACGCGACCTGGAGACTCGCCGCCAGGGCGATCGGGCCGAGGGGGCAGTGCGGGGCGAGCTGGGCGCCGTAGGCCTCCGCGAGGGAGGCGATGCGGTGGACCTCCGAGATGCCGCCCGCGTGGGAGAGGTCGGGTTGGGCGACGGCGATGCCGGCGGTGAGTGCGGGGAGGAACTCGGCGCGGCCGTAGAGGCGTTCGCCGGTGGCGAGCGGTACCGGGCTCGACGCGACGAGGCCCGCCAGCTGGTGGCTGTGCTCGGGCAGGACGGGTTCCTCGACGAACAGCGGGTGCAGCGGGGCGAGTTCGGCGAGGACGCGGCGGGCACCGGCCGCCGTGAAGCGGCCGTGGAAGTCGACGGCGACATCGCGGCCGGGGCCGAGTGCCTCGCGGGCGGCGGCCACGCGGGCGACGATCGCGGCGGTCTCGGCGGGGGTGGGGATCGGTGAGGTGGCTCCGGCGGCGTTCATCTTCACGGCGGTGAAGCCGGCCTCGACCTGGGCGGCTATCTGCTCGCTGAGCTGGGCGGGTTCGTCGCCGCCGACCCAGGCGTAGACCCGGACGCGGTCGCGCACGGGACCGCCCAACAGGGCGTGCACGGGGGCGCCGTAGGTCTTCCCCGCGATGTCCCACAGCGCCTGATCGAGGCCGGCGACGGCGCTGGAGAGGACCGGGCCGCCCCGGTAGAAGCCGCCCTTGGACATGACCTGCCAGTGGTCCTCGATGCGCAACGGGTCCTGGCCGACGAGGAGTTCGGCGAGGACGTCGACGGCGGCGCGGACGACCTCGGCGCGTCCCTCGACGACCGGTTCGCCCCAGCCGACCACGCCCTCGTCGGTCTCGACGCGGCAGAACAGCCAGCGGGGCGGGACGAGGAAGGTCTCGACACGGGTGATCTTCACTGAGAGCGGGAACCTTCCGTCTCTTCGGAGCCCAGCGGGGAGTCCGCCGGGGCGTCCTCTTCGGAGTCGCCGAGACGGTCCAGGTCGCGGCCCGCCTGGTCGAGCAGGGCGCGCATCGCGGCCTCGGCGGCCTGCGGGTCCCGGTCGCGTACGGCGTCCAGGACGGCACGGTGGGCGGGGACCGGGTCCTCGCTGTGCGGGGCGCTGTGCACGATGCGGTCGCGGTGCGCGAGGCCGGACTCGATCACCATCTCCATGCGTTCGAGGAGTTCGTTGTGGGTGGCGGTGAGCAGCGCGCGGTGGAAGGCGAGGTCGGCCTCGACGGCGTGGGCCGCGTCGGTGCCCTGCTCCCCCATCGCGTCGAGGGCGCCGTCCAGAGCGGCCAGGTCGGCGTCGGTGCGGCGCTCGGCGGCGAGGCGTACGGCGGCGGGTTCGATGATCGCGCGGACCTCGGCGAGGTTGTGCAGCAGCGCCCGGTCGGACTCCGACGTGGAGGCGCCCTCGAACTGCCAGCGCAGGACGTCGGCGTCGAGGAGATTCCACTCGGCGCGGGGGCGCACGAAGGTGCCGCGGCGCTGCCGGGCGTCGACCATCCCCTTGGCGGCGAGCACCTTGAGCGATTCGCGCAACGCGGTCAGGCTCACGTCCAACTCGCTCTGCAGGCCCACCAGATCGAGCGTGGCGCCTTCAGCGATCTCGCCGCCCAGGATGCGGCGGGCGAGGAGTTCCACGGTCTGGCCGTGCACGCCGCGACGGGCATAGGGCGTCATGTCGTAGAGCCTTTCTGCTGGTTGGGGAGCGTGGTCATGCGGAGGCCTTGACGACGCTCCAGCCGCCGTCCACCACGAGACTCGTCCCCGTGATGAAGGAAGCTTCGTCGGCGCTGAGGAAGGCGATGGCCGCAGCGACTTCCTCGGGTGTGCCGAAGCGGCGTACGGCCGTCTCGGCGATGCTGCGTTCGCGTTCCTCGGGCGGCACCCGGTCCCAGGCGCCGGTCAGTACCGGCCCGGGCAGGACGGCGTTCACGCGCACAACGGGCCCGTACTCCACGGCGAGTTGACTGCACAGGGAGAGCAGGGCGCCCTTGGCTGCGGCGTAGGCGGGGTGCCCGGGGATGCCCTTGTGGGCGTGCACGGACGAGGTCAGCACGACCGCGCCGCGTCGCTCCTCCAGGTCGGGCAGGACCGCCCGGAAGCCGAGGAAGCTGCCGGTCAGGTTGACGTCGATCTGCCGCCGCCAGGACGGCAGGGTCATCTCGTGGGCGGGTGTGACGTCGACGGTGAAGGCGTTGCTGACGAGGACGTCGACGGGCCCGAAGGTGTGGGCTGCGGTGACGATCCGCGCCCAGTCCTCCTCGGCCGCGACATCGGCGGCCACGAAACATGCCCGTCCGCCGTCCTTCCGGATCCGCTCGGCCACCGCCTCGCCGCGCTCCTCGGCGATGTCGGCGAGCACGACGGCGGCTCCCTCCTCGGCGAGGCGTACGGCCGTGGCGGCTCCGATGCCGGAGGCCGCGCCGGTGACCACGGCCGTGCGTCCGGTGAAACGGGCGCCGTGCCGTCGTACGGACTGGTCCATCGGGGTTCGACTCCTTCGCGTCCTGCGCGTTTCTCGCGAGAAAGGGCTTGCCGGAAACATACGGGGCTCACTCACGCATGAGCACGATCAGGTCGGCGTCGCGCGCGGCGGTCCAGGCGAACGGCAGCCCGTGGTGCAGCAGATGCGCTCCGCTGTACGTCGTCCCCGTCGCCGTGTCCCGGTAGCGCGCCGCCGGTTCGAGTCCCCGCAGCCGCAGCCGGTCGGCGCGTCCCGGCACCAGCGGGGCGCCGTCGAGACGCCCGGTGCTGAGCGCGGCGACGACGGTCCGGTCCCCGGCGTCGTACTGCACCCCGCAGCTCGGCGCGTCCGGCGACCCGAGGAGCCGGGCCTCACCGTGGTGGATCACGTCCCGTACCTCCTTGTACCGGGCGATCCACCGGGCGCCCTCGGCCCGCTGCTCCGCCGTCCAGGCGCGCAGGTCGGCACCGATGCCGAGTACCCCGCACATGGCGTTGACGAAGCGGAAGGCGAGGCTGCGCGGGCGCGGGTCGAAGACGCCGGGGGCGTCGGTGACCCAGGAGCTCATGACGTGCGGGGCGTGGGCGTGCAGGAAGCCGTACTGGATCGAAAGCCGGTCCAGGGGTGCGGTGTTGTCGCTGGGCCAGACCACGTCGGTGCGGGCGATCGTCGCGTGCTCGATGCGTCCGCCGCCGCCCGCGCAGCCCTCGACGGTGACGTCCGGGTGGGCGGCGCGGAGGTGGTCGAGGACGCGCAGATAGCCGGCGACGTGCTCGGCGTCGAGGTCCACGCGGTCCGCGCCGGGGCGGCCTCGCTCGGTGGGCGGGCGGTTCATGTCCCACTTGAGGTAGCTGATGTCGTAGGTGCCGAGCAGCCGGTCGAGCGTGCCGATGACGAAGTCCTGGACGTCGGTCCGGCCGAGGTCGAGGAGGAGTTGGTTGCGGACCAGCCGGCCGGGGCGGCCCTCGATCCGGTAGACCCACTCGGGGTGCTCGGCGTGCAGGCGGCTCCCCGGGCTGACGGCCTCGGGCTCTATCCACAGGCCGAAGTCCAGCCCCAACGCCCCTACGTCCGCGATGAATTGGTCGAAGCCCAGCGGGAAGGCCGCCGGGTCCGGCCACCAGTCGCCGAGTCCTCCGGTGTCGTCGGCGCGCCCGGTGAACCAGCCGTCGTCCACGACGAACAGCTCGGCCCCGATGTCGGCGGCCGTCTTCGCCAGCTCCAGCTGTCCGGCCGCGTCGACGTCGAAGCCGGTGGCCTCCCAGGAGTTGTAGAGGACCTTGCGCGGGCGGTGCAGGCGTTCGCCGGTGAGGTGCCGCTCGTAGCGGTGCCAGACGCGGGAGAGTCCGTCGAGTCCGTCCGGGCTGAAGGCGCAGGCCAGTTGGGGGGTGGCGAGGGTCTCGCCGGGGGCGAGGCGCACCGCTCCCTCGTGCGGGACCCGGCCCGCCCGCACCCGTACGGCGCCTCCGGGTTCGGCCTCGGCGGTGATGTGCCAGTTGCCGGGCCAGGCGAGCGCGATGCCGTACGCCGACTGCGCGTCGCTGTCCCGCACGGCGAGCCAGGGTGCGTACGCGTGCCCCGGTACACCTTGCCGGCTGCCGATGGTGAACGTGCCTCTGGGCAGGTCGAGTTGGGTGCGCTGGAACTCCTGCGACCACTGGCCCGTGAGGTAGGTCAGGCGGGCGACTCCGGTCACGGGGATGTTCACGGCGGCCGAGTCGAGTCGCTCCAGGCGGAGTTCGCGGGTGGCGGTGAACTCCGTCCAGCGGAGGATCACGTCCGTGCCCGGGACCGTCTCGTAGTGGAGGGTGGTACGGAGGCCCAACTGCTCGTCCTGGAAGGTTAGTTGCAGCGCGCCCTCGTCCGCTTCCGCGCCCGCGAACTCCCACCACGTGCCCCGGTCGTCGCCGTCCGGCCGCGAGGCCACCAGCTCGGAGCCGGTGAACGGCCGTAGTCCGTAGGGCAGATACTCGGCCGGGGCCGCGTCGGCGGGCGTGATGAAGTGGGTGCGTCGCGACCAGTCCAGGGCGGAGGGGCCGTCCTCGACCCCGAGCGGGCCCCAGGCGTCGAGTTCGGCCCAGGGGCCGTCCAGGGAGAGGCGCACGGTGTAGCTGGTGTTCTCCGTGCGCAAGGTCCAGCGCTCGTGGGTCACTTGACCGCTCCGAGGTTGAGTCCGGCGACGAAGTGCCGCTGGAAGCGCAGGAAGACGGCGACCGTGGGGGCGGCGGCGATGACGGAGCCGGCCGCGATGACGTTCCACATCGACACGTACTGTCCCTGAAGTCCGATGAGGGCGGCGGTGATCGGCATCTTGGTGTCGCTGCGCAGCACGGTGATCGCCCAGAGCAGGTCGTTGAAGATCCAGGTGAACGACAGGGCGCTGAGCGCGGCCATGGCGGGGCGGGTCAGCGGGAGGATGATCCGCCAGAAGATCTGCCAGGGTCCCGCGCCGTCGACGACCGCCGCTTGTTGGATCTCGGACGGGATCGACCGCATGAAGCCGTGCAGGACGAAGACGTAGAAGCCGACGCCGAACCCGATCTGCACGCCGATGAGCGCGGGCAGGGTGTCGTAGATGCCCATGACTTCGCTGAGCTTGGACACCGGGATCAGGAGGATCTGCGGTGGGAGGAGGTTGCCGCCGAGCATGAGGAGCAACAGGGAGCGACGGAAGGGGAGTTCATAGCGGCTGAGGCCGAAGGCGGCCATGGCGGCGAGGGCCAGCGTGATCAGGACACAGGGAATCGTGACGACCAGGCTGTTGATGAGGGCGCGCTGCTGGCCGCCGTCGACCCAGGCCTGGCGGAAGTTGCCGAGGGTGAAGGAGTGCGGCCAACTGCCCAGGCCGTGGGCGGCGATGTCGTCGAAGGAACGCAGGCTGGTCACCAGGACGAGCACGATGGGCAGCAGCCACAGGACGGCCAGCGCCCCGGCGCCCAGGTGGAATCCGGCGGTCGCGGCCCTCTTGCGGCGCAGGGCCGTGGAGTTGGCGGACATCAGTCGGCCTCCCGGAACGCGCGGACGAGGTAGGAGCAGATCACGCCGAAGGCCAGCACGAAGATGACGACGGCGAGTGCGGAGCCGTAGCCGAGTCGCAGGGACTGGAAGGCGGTGGAGTACATGTAGGTGCTCAGCAGCTCTGACGAGTGGTAGGGGCCGCCGCGGGTCAGGGACCAGACGACGTCGAAGGAGCGCAGCGAGTCGATCACGATGACCGACAGAACCACCGCGTTGACGCTGCGCAGTTGGGGCAGGGTGATGTGCCGCAGGCGTTGCAGGGCGCTCGCGCCGTCGACCTTGGCGGCTTCGTACAGGGCGGGGTCGATGCCCTTGAGGCCGGCCAGGTAGAGGACCATCACGTAGCCGATCTGGCGCCAGAGCGCGGGCACGATCACCGCGTACAGGGCGGTGTCCTGGTCGGCGAGCCAGGCGTGCCGGAGGCTGCCGAGGCCCACGGACTGCAGGAGCTGGTTGAGGACGCCGTCCGGTTGGTAGATCGCCTGCCAGACGAGGGCGGTGGCGACCAGGGAGAAGACGACCGGCAGGAACAGGGCCGCGCGGTAGAACCCGACGCCCCGGCGCTCCTGTTGGAGCAGCAGCGCGGCGGCGAGGCCGAGCAGGGCGGACAGGCCGCCGAAGAGGACGAGCCAGAGGACCGTGTGGATCGTCGCGCTGCGGAAGACGTCGTCGTGGGCCATCTCCCGGAAGTTGCCCAGGCCGATGAACTGCGGCGGGGAGACGCCGTCCCATTTGGTCAGGGCCAGGTAGAAGCCCTGCACGGCGGGCCAGAACACCCACACCGCCTCGACGAGCAGCGGGACGAGGACGAACGCGAGCACCAGCGGGGGTGTCCGCCGGGGGCCCCGAACCCGCCTGCCCTTGGCGGGAGTCGGGGCCGGGGACGTCCGGTCGGGCGCGGTCAGGACGGCCATGTCAGGCGTTCCAGATCTTCTCGGCGTCGCGCTGCCAGTCCGTGAGGATGCTCCCGATCGACTTGGGCCTGGCCAGGAACTTGGTCAGCGCGTTGTCGGCGGAGGGCTGGAGGGCGTCGCTGGAGTCCCGGTTGAAGAACTGGGTGACCTCGGCCGCCTCCTCGACGTGCTTGCGGCCCTTCTTCACCAGGGCGGTGCCGGCGTCCTTGGCGTCGGGGTTGCAGGGCAGGACGGTGCCGGAGGAGCCCTTGATGTAGATCTCCTGGGCCTCGGCGGTCGCGAGGTACTTCATCAGGTCGATCACCTGGTCGTGCCGTCCGGTGCGCGCGCTGGCGAAGTAGCCGTCGGTGGGCGCCTCTTCCGCGAGCGGGACCTTCGGGTCGATGATCGGGAAGCGGAAGAAGTCGACGTCGTCGAGGGCGTTCTTGGGCGCCGCGTCGGCGAAGAAGGTGCCGATGAGCATCATGCCGCTGCGGCCGTTGAGCAGGGAGGTCGACGCGTCCTGGAAGGCGACGGCGGTGCCGTTCGGGTCGATGTACGGCAGCACCTCCTGCCAGCGGTCGAAGACCTTGCGCACCTCGGGGTCGTCGAACCGGTGCTTCCCGGCGAGGAGTTGGCGGTGGTACTCGGCGCCGTTGATGCGGATGTCGAGGTAGTCGAACCAGGCGGACGCGACCCAGGCCGTGCCGCCGCCGGCGCCCAGTCCGATCGGGGTGACGCCCTTGCTCTTGAGCTTGTCGCACAGGTCGAGGAAGTCGTCCCAGCTCTTGGGCTCGCTCACGCCCCACTTGGCGAAGTTGGACTTCCGGTAGAACATGCCCCACCAGTAGTAGGTGGTGGGCACGAAGACCTTCTTGCCCGAACTCGTCGACGTGCAGAGCGAGTTGAGCGCCTTGGAGTAGCGCTTGAGGTCGGGCGAGGAGGTCCACGCCGCGTCGAGGTCGAGCAGCAGGTTCTTCTTGGCGTAGGCGTCGGCGACCGAGCCGGGGTACCAGGTGTACACGTCCGGCGGGTTGGCCGAGGTGAGGTACGTCGGCAGCTGGGTGCGGAAGGTCTCCGCGGCGACCGTGTTGAGGCTCGCCCGGTCGGAGCCCTTCTTGGCGTAGGCGGCGACCAGGTCCTCCATGGCCGCCTTGGCCTGCGGGGCGGACAGGTTGGACTGAAGGGTCACCGCTCCCTTGGAGGAACTCTTGCCGGAGGAGGTGGAGGTGACGCAGCCGCTGAGCAGTGCCGTCGCCCCTGCGGCGCCGAGTCCGGCGAGGAACCGGCGTCGGTCTGGCTGGTGGTTCGTCATGGATGGCTCCTTGTGGATCCCGCGCGGATCCAGGTTCACGTGGCGTCCCCACCACGTCAAGAATAATTACTAATTTAGTTGAACTGAGTCCGATGGACGTAGCCGTCGACGCCCTGGAAGACCGCGTCGACCGTTCCGCCCGGCCCGGCCACGGCACCGAGCGCGCCGTCGAACGCCGCGCTGGGGAAGGCCTGTTGCTTGGTCCAGCCCTGCCAGGCACCGTTCTCGTACCGCTCCTGCCAGAGCGTGTAGTCGGCGGCCCGCGCGTACAGCACCACGGCGTCCCCTACGGCGACCAGCGTCGGGCTCCCGCTGACGGTCCCGCCGACGGACGCCCAGTCCGTCCACTCCCCCGTCGTCTCCCGGGTCCGCGTCCACACATCGTCGGCCGCGGTGCGTACGGCGACCTGGACCCGCCCCTGCGCGTCCACGACGGCGGACGGGCGCCCGTACACCGCCTTGCCGCCGGGTGCGCCGAGCGAGGACCAGCCGGTGGACGGGCCGCGCTGCACGACCTGCCCGTCGGTGCCCGTGGCGAAGAGCGTCCAGTGCGCGGGGTCGGTGAACGCCACCGAGGGCGCGTCGGCGACCCGGCCGCCCAGGCTCTGCCACCCGCTCCAGCGCCCGGCGGCGTAGACCCGCCGGTAGACCCGGGAGTCGGCGCCGCGTACGAAGACGTCGATCCGGCCGCCTGCCGAGGCGTAGGCGGCGGGCTGGCCGAGGATCTCGCCCTTCGTGGGTCCGCCGAGGTCCCTCGTCCTGCCGCCGGCCTGCTGGACGAGCGAGCCGTGCGGGCCGCGCAGGAAGGTGGTCAGGGTGTCGCCGTCGCGCACGACAGCGGGACCTGCCGTGGTCTTCTGGCCGAGATTCGTGCCGGGCACGGCGTCCGCCCCGGTCAGCTTCAGGAGCGCGGTGCCGTGCGCCGGGACCTCGACGGTGTACGACCCCGTGTGGGTGCCCCGGTCGGCGCGGGCCCGCAGGTCGCGGACCCGGACCGGGCCGCCGAGCCCGGCGTCCGCGAACTGCACGGTGCGCAGGGCGGGTTGGTCGGACCGGTTGAGCAGCACGACCGCGCGCTGCCCGTGCCCCTCCAGCACCTTGCTGTAGACATCGCCGACGGAGTCACTGGCCACGCGTACGCCCTGGACGGCGAGCGGGTCCTGGTCGACGGCGATGATCTCCGGGTTGCGCAGGGTGGCGAGCATGGAGTCGGACAGGGTGCGCGGGTCGGAGCCCAGGACGAGCGGCGAGCCCATCTCGGCCCACATCACGTACTGCGTGGTGGACTCCTCCTGGGTCAACTCCAGCGTGCCGTCGGTCATGTGGCGCATGGGGATGAGGTAGTCGGGGTCGTTGTAGTGCCCGGGTCCCTGCGCCTCGGGGTGCCAGGCGTTGGCGTCCATGTTGCGCAGGATGTTGGGCCACTGGCCGGGGCTCGGGGTGCCCCAGGCGATGTCCGTGCCGGTGCGCCAGGAGTCGGCGATCGTCGGGGCGTAGACGTACGTGTTGTGCGCGTCCTGCTCGGGTGTGTGCGGCAGGCCCCAGTCGTCGGTGAGCGGGTTGCAGAGGTTGAGCAGCATCTTGCGGCCGGACTTGGCGACCGCGTCGCTGAACTCCTTGTACGCAGGGCCCGGATCGAGCTTGGCCCCGATGCCGCACAGGAAGTCGACCTTGATCGCGTCGATCTTCCAGCCCGCGAACTGCCGGGCGTCGGCGTCGTAGTGGCCCCTGCTGCCCAGGCCGCAGCTCTTGCCGCCGTCGTAGGTGCCGGCGTCGGTGTAGATGCCTGCCTTGAGGCCGCGTTTGTGCAGGTAGGACACCAACGCGGGGATGCCGGAGGGGAAGCGGTCCGGGTTGGCGACCAACCGCCCCTGTGCGTCGCGGGGGTTGTCGGCCTGCCAGCCGCCGTCGAGCCACACGATGTCGTAACCGGCGTCCCGCAGACCGCTGTTGACCAGCTTGTCCGCGACGGCGCGCACCTGTTGTTCGGTGGGGGCGCCGAGGCCGTAGTAGGTGTTCCAGCCCATGTAGGGCGTCGGCGCGAGGCCGCTGTCGTAGTAGGCGGGGGCTCCCTGGTCGGTGCCGGTGCGGGCCATGGCCGCGGGGGCCGTGGTGGCGGCCAGCACGGTCACGACGGCGATCGCGGTGGCTCGGCGGGTCAGTCTCGATGCCGCGGGTGTGCGGACCTGCGGATGTGAAGTCACTTGCCTCTCCCGGAGGTTGGGAAGCAGGAGGACGCGACCCGGGCCGCACTGCGACAGGGGCTTCCGGCGTCACGGCGACGACTGTGGCGTGCGGCCGAAACCCTGTCAATATTAATTCCTAATTTATTAGAAGGCTGCATCAGGGGTTGACAGAGTCCATCACGCGTCACAGCCTTTGGCAACGTTGTCAGTGCCGCTGGTTCTTGATGGGACATCACGCTCATGACAGATCAATCGGGTGCGCCGCGCCTGTCGCGCCGCTCCGTCGTCACCACGGGTTCGACCCTGCTGGCGGGGTTCGGCCTGGGTGCCGTCCTGCCCATGTCGACCGCCACCGCCGCCGGTTCCGCCCGGTCGGCCACACCCTCCTCCACCGGTGAACTCGCCCTCCACCGCCCGGTGTCGGTCTCCTCGACGGCCTACGCGCCCACCCCGGGTTCGTTCGTGGTGGACCGGCTCAGCTCGCCGGGCGTGCGGGGCAGCGGCTGGCGTGCCGGGGCCGGCGACCCGCAGTGGATCTCGGTCGACCTCCAGGCCGCGTGCGAGGTCACCTCGATCCGCCTCACCTTCGAGGGCGACGCGAGCGACCCGGTGTTCACCCCTCCCACCACGGGCAACCCGGCCGACGGCACCACGGGCAAGGAGATCCAGTCCAGTTACTCGGTCGAGTACGTCGTCGAGACCTCGACCGACCACACGTCGTGGACCAGCGTCCACCGCACCACGGCGGGCACCGGCGGCGTCGTGACCATCCAGCCGCCCCGCCCGGTCACCGCCCGCTGGGTACGCCTCACCTCGACCCGCCGCTCCAGCCCCAACCCCCTCGGCCTCAACGGCTTCGAGGTCTACGGCACCGCCCGGGGCCATCGCCCGTCGGCCACGGGCTGGACCGACTGGGGCACCCACTCGGGACCCGCGCCGAAGCTGGCGGTGGCCGAGGACGGCACGGTCCCGGTGGAGTCCGGCTGGCGGCTGACGCTCGACGACTGGGCCGACGGTGACGGCGCGAAGCTGTCCAAGACGACGGTGGACACCAGCAGTTGGCTCCCGGCCACCGTCCCGGGCACGGTCCTCGGCTCCCTCGTGGACCAGGGCAAGCTGCCCGACCCCGTCGCCGGACTCAACAACCTCCACATCCCCGAGGCCCTGTCACGCCATTCCTGGTGGTACAAGCGGGACTTCGAGCTGCCGCACGGTCTGCGCACCGGGTCGGGGCGCCGGATCTGGCTGGAGTTCGACGGCATCAACCACACCGCCGACATCTGGCTCAACGGCAGCCATGTGGGCGGTCTGACCTACCCCTTCGCCCGCTCGGCCCACGACGTGACCGCGTCCCTCGCGGCGCACGGGGCGAACGCGCTCGCCGTGAAGATCACGCCCATGCCGGTGCCCGGCAGCCCCGGCGACAAGGGCCCCGCCGGTGAGTCCTGGGTGGACGCGGGCGCCAACCAGATGAACCTCAACTCCCCCACCTACCTGGCCTCTTCGGGCTGGGACTGGATGCCGGCGGTACGCGACAGGGCCGCCGGCATCTGGAACCACGTCCGGCTGAGATCGACCGGCCATGTCGTGATCGGCGACCCGCGCGTCGACACCGCGCTGCCGAACCTGCCCCAGGTGTCGGTCGCCGAACTGACGATCGTCGTGCCGGTCCGCAACGCCGACACCAGCGCCCACAAGGTGACGGTCTCCGCGGCCTTCGACAACGTACGCGTGAGCAAGGCCGTCACCGTGCCCGCGGGCGAGAGCGTCGACGTCACGTTCAGTCCCGATACCTTCGGTCAACTGCGTCTGAAGAACCCGAAGTTGTGGTGGCCCAACGGCCTCGGCGACCCCACGCTCCATGAACTCACCCTGGTCGCGACCCTCGACGGCGCCGAGAGCGACCGGCGCACGACCCGGTTCGGCATCCGTCAGTTCGGCTACGCGTACGAGGTGCCGCTGCCGTTCGTCGACTCCGGTGACGCGTACACCCAGACGGTGACCTTCGGCCGGCAACAAGCGCGGTACGTGCGCGTCAAGTGCCTTACCCGGGCGTCCGGTTGGGGCTACTCCCTGTGGACCCTGGCCATACGCGACAGCACGCGGGCCGGCACCGACCTGGCCCTGCACGCTCCAGCCGACGCGTCGACCACGGACGGCGACGACCACGGCGCCGCCAACGTGACCGACGGCGATCCCGGCACCCGCTGGTCCTCGGCCTACACGGACGACCAGTGGATCCGGGTCGACCTGGGGTCCGTGCAGTCCCTCGACCAGGTCGACCTGGTGTGGGAACAGGCGTACGCCAAGACCTACTTGGTGCAGGTCTCCACCGACAACTCCACCTGGACCGATGCCACGTCGGTGGACAACAGCGCGGTGCCGCTGCCGTTCGGGAACGCCAACGCGAGCCTGCAGGTGGAGGACTTCAGCGCCCGGACGGCACGCTATGTGCGTATCTCCTGCGGGCTGCGCAACACCAGTTGGGGCAACTCCCTGTGGTCGCTCGGTGTCGTCGACAGCACGGCCTCCTCGGCCGACCTGGCCCTGCACCAGAAGACGACCGCGTCCACCGAGGACCCCGACCACCCGGCGGCGCACGCCACCGACGGCGACACGAGCACCCGTTGGTCCTCGGAGTACGCGGACAACCAGTGGATCCAGGTCGACCTCGGGGCCTCGAAGCGTTTCGACCGGGTCGCCATCCTGTGGGAGTCGGCCTACCCGAAGACATATGTGATCCAGGTGTCGGACGACGGCGACACGTGGACGAACGTGAAGTCGGTGTCCAACACGCCCGATCCGCTGAAGATCAGCGTCAACGGGGTGCGGGTGCTGGCCCGCGGCGGCAACTGGGGCTGGGACGAACTCCTGCGCCGGATGCCGCCGGAGCGCATGGACGCGGCCGTGCGGATGCACCGCGACATGAACTTCACGATGATCCGCAACTGGGTGGGCACGTCCGACCGGGAGGAGTTCTTCGCCGCCTGCGACGAGCACGGCATCCTGGTGTGGAACGACTTCCCCAACGCGTGGGGCATGGACCCGCCGGACCACGACGCCTTCAACTCGATCGCCCGGGACACCGTCCTGCGCTACCGCATCCACCCCAGCGTGGCGATCTGGTGCGGCGCCAACGAGGGCAACCCACCCGCCGCCATCGACCAGGGCATGCGCGAGGCCGTGCAGGACCAGGCCCCCGGCATCCTCTACCAGAACAACTCCGCCGGCGGCATCATCACCGGCGGCGGTCCCTACGGCTGGGTGGAGCCGGAGAAGTACTTCGACCCGAGCACCTACGGCAGCAAGGACTTCGGATTCCACACGGAGATCGGCATGCCCGTCGTCTCCACCGCCGCCAGCATGCGCAACATGACCGGCGACGAGCCCGAGTGGCCGATCCAGGGCGCGTGGTACTACCACGACTGGAGCGAGCGCGGGAACCAGGCACCGCAGACGTACAAGGCGGCCGTAGAAGCGCGTCTCGGGGCGACCACCGGCCTGGACGACTTCGCGCGCAAGGCGCAGTTCGTCAACTACGAGAACACGCGGGCCATGTTCGAGGCGTGGAACGCGAACCTGTGGGACAACGCCAGCGGGCTGATGCTGTGGATGTCCCACCCGGCGTGGCACAGCACGGTCTGGCAGACGTACGACTACGACTTCGACGTCAACGGCACGTACTACGGCGCCCGTTCGGCCTGTGAACCGCTGCATGTGCAGGCCGATCCCGAGGGGCGGGTCATCGCGGCCAACCACACGCGCGACGACCTCAAGAACGCTGTGGTCACCGCCCAGTTGCTCGATCTGACGGGGCGTCGGCTCGGTGCGAACAAGACCGCCCGACTGGACGTCGCACCGGCCGCGACCACGAAGGCGTTCACCACGGCCTGGACCGACGACCTGCCGGACCTGCATCTCCTCCGCCTGACCCTGACCGGCGGCGACGGCCGGGTCCTGTCCCGCAACACCTACTGGCGCTATCGCACACCGGCCGCCATGCAGGCACTGGGCCAGGCACCGAAGACGAAGGTCTCCACGAAGCTGGGGCGCGTGTCCCGCTCCGGAGACCGGACCGAACTGACCGCCACCGTCCGCAATCAGGGACCGGCCGTCGCCGCGATGGTCCGGCTCTCGCTGAAGAACGGCGCGACCGGCCATCGCGTGCTGCCGACGCTGTACAGCCACAACTACCTGTGGCTGCTGCCCGGCGAGTCCCAGACCGTCACTCTGTCCTGGCCGACCCGGGCCCTGACCTCAGGTCGTCCGCTCCTGGAAGTGGAGGCATACAACAGCCGCCCGGCAAGCGCGAGTTAGTACCAGCCGGTCCGTCAGGACGCCTCCACCGCCGTCTTGATGCGCTGCCCGAACGCGGGCGCGTCCTTACGGGCCGCGCCCAGGGCGAAGCCCACCAGCAGCTTGCCGACGCCGTGGCCTTCGAGGACGTTGAAGATCCGGACCCTGGTCGTGCCCGGACCAGTGGATTCCAGGTCGTAGCCGCCCTCGGTGGCCGTCACGGTGTTCTTGGACGTCTCCGTCCAGCGGATGCGGTGGGGCGCCTCGTATTCGGTGATCCGGAACGTCCGGCCCGTCTTCATGCCGGCGTCCTTGACGGTGCTCGTGAAGACGGTACCCACGGCCGTCGGGCCCGCGGGGGTCTTGGTGATCTCCTGGACGCGCGGGCTGAACTTGGGGTCGTTCGTGCCCTCCGCGAGGAAGGCGAAGACTTCCTCGACGGGGCGGTCGACCTCGGTTGTCGCCTCGAACTGTCCGGCCATGATTCCTCCTGTGCTGCGGTGGGAGTCCTGCTGTGCTGCGATGGGAGTTCTGGCTGGGTGCGCCCTGCTGCGCCGAACATCGTCAGCCTATCGGCGTGGCTCCGTCCGTGCTCCTCGTCGGCGGTGCGGGGCCGCGCCCGGGCACCGCCGAAGGGCTCGCCCGCACCCGGTTCCAGGGCACTGAAACCGCGGTGAAACCGAGCTGAAGGCGCCCTGCCACAAGCTCTGCGGCATGACGACAACGACCCACGAACCAGCGATCTCAGCCACCGGGCTGCGCAAGGCCTACGGGGACAAGACAGTCCTCGACGGCATCGACCTCACCGTCCCCACCGGCACCATCTTCTCCCTGCTCGGCCCCAACGGCGCAGGCAAGACCACCGCCGTCAAGATCCTCTCCACCCTCGTCACCGCCGACGCCGGCCAGCTGCACGTCGGCGGACACGACCTGGCCGTGGATCCGCAGGCCGTGCGGGCGACGATCGGCGTCACCGGACAGTTCTCCGCCGTCGACGGGCTGATCACCGGCGAGGAGAACATGCTCCTCATGGCCGACCTCCACCACCTCTCCAAGCAGGAGGGACGGAAGGTCGCCGCCGAGCTGCTGGAACGCTTCGACCTCACCGAGGCAGCCAAGAAGCCCGCGTCCACCTACTCCGGGGGCATGAAGCGCCGTCTCGACCTCGCGATGACGCTCGTGGGCAGCCCCCGGATCATCTTCCTGGATGAACCGACCACCGGTCTGGACCCCCGCAGCCGCCACAACATGTGGGGCATCATCCGCGAACTGGTCTCCGGCGGTACGACGGTCTTCCTGACCACTCAGTACCTGGACGAGGCCGACGAACTCGCCGACCACATCGCCGTGTTGAACGACGGCCGCATCGCCGCCGAAGGCAGCGCCGACGAGTTGAAGCGGCTCGTGCCCGGCGGACACGTACGGCTGCGCTTCACCGACCCCGGCGCCTACCAGTCCGCCGCGACCGCCCTCCGCGAGGTCAGCCGCGACGACGAGGCGCTCTCGCTCCAGCTCCCCAGCGGCGGCAGCCAGCGCGAACTGCGCGCCATTCTCGACCAGTTGGACACCGCCGGCATCGAGGCCGACGAACTCACCGTGCACACCCCCGACCTCGACGACGTGTTCTTCGCCCTGACCGGCGGCGCCAAGGTCCCCCACCAGTCCAAGGAGAACGTCCGATGAGCACTCTTTCCCTCGCCGTCCGCGACTCGTCCACGATGCTGCGCCGCAACCTGCTCCACGCGCGCCGCTACCCGTCGCTCACCCTGAACCTGCTCCTCACCCCGATCATGCTGTTGCTGCTCTTCGTCTACATCTTCGGCGACGTGATGAGCACGGGCATCGGTGGCGCGGACCGCTCCGACTACATCGCCTACATCGTCCCGGGCATCCTGATGATGACCATCGGCGGCACCGTGATCGGCACGGCGGTCTCCGTCGCCACCGACATGAACGAGGGCATCATCGCCCGCTTCCGGACCCTGGCCATCCACCGCGGCTCGGTGCTCGTCGGGCACGTCGTCGGCAGCGTGCTGCAGTGTGTCGCCAGCGTGGTGCTGGTCGGCGCGGTCGGCGTGGCCATCGGCTTCCGGTCCACCGACGCCACCCCGCTGGAGTGGCTGGCCGCGTTCGGTCTGCTCGTCCTGTTCTCCCTGGCGCTCACCTGGATCGCCGTGGGGATGGGCATGGCCAGCCCGACCGCGGAGGCGGCCAGCAACAGCGCGCAGCCGTTGATCCTCCTCCCGCTCATCTCCAGCGCGTTCATCCCGGCCGACACGATGCCGGGCTGGTTCCAGCCGATCGCCGAGTACCAGCCCTTCACCCCGGCCATCGAGACCCTGCGCGGTCTGCTGCTCGGCACGGAGATCGGCAACAACTGGTGGATCGCCATCGCCTGGTGCGTCGGGCTCACCGTGCTCGGCTACCGCTGGTCCACCGCCTCGTTCAACCGCGACCCGAAGTAGTCGCCATGACAGCGCGGGCGGCGTCCCGCAACTCGTCCCGCCCCAGGGCGGCGTACTCCGACACCGCGTCGGTGTACGCCGCCCTGTCGGCGTCCTCGGCCGCCTGCCGGGCGAGGTCCGCTGACATCGTGGGCTGGAACTCCCGGAACACGCCCAGCCGTTCGGCAAGCGCGATCATCCGCGCGGCGGACGGGTCGTCCTCCGTGAACCCGACCGTGCCGAGGGCGTGCAACATCGTTCCCAGCAGGGGGAGTTCGGAGGGTGAGCCGTACGACTCGGCGAGCAGGGTCCCCAGCCCCCCGCGCAACCGGTCGACGGTGTCAGCGACCAGCGCGAGCCGGCCGGCGCGTGCGTGGGCCGTCACGGCCACCGACTGGACCATGAACGCCCATGGATCGGGGCGGACTTCGGCGCCGCGCGACGATCCTGCCGCGAGCATGCGCTCCACGGCGCCCCGCCACAGGCCGAGTCCGACCTCCGTCAGTCCACGGGCGAGCGCGATCTCGGCGCGCCCGCCGAGGTCGGGGCGGTAGAAGTCGTCCTCCGGCGGCGGGTTGTCGCTCTCCGTCTGCCGCAGCCAGTACTCGGCCTCGTCCACCTCCCCGCGCTGCAGACAGGCGAGGGCGAGGAGCGAGCGGACGCCGATGTGGTCGTGCCCGTCACCGAGCCGCGGCAACACGGCGAGGGACGCCTTGAGATGCTCGTACGCCTCCTCGCCCCGCCCGGTGCGCAGGCACAGTTCGCTCAGCCGGGAGTGCACCATGAGCTGGATGGACGGGTTGTCGACTGCCGCGAGTCCGACGACCGTTCGGCGGGCCGAGACGAGGGCGCGCTCGATGTGGTGCTCGAACTCCCAGACGTAGCAGGCCACGCACTCGGCGATGCCGGAGAGCAAAGGCTGCCGGTCCTCGGACAGCCTGCGCAGCACGTCGTAGCCGGGCGGGCGAATCTCGGGGATCGCGCTGAGCACGACGGAGGCGGCGCGCATCAGCGAGTCCGGCGGGGCCGCCGGGAGCCGCCGCAGGGTGACGAGCTGGCGCACGGCGCGTGGGCCCTGGCCCATGAACACGGTGATCGTGCCCAACACCGCCGCTGTACGGGCGACTTCGAGGTATTCGGGCTCGGGGTGGTAGTGCGAGAGCGCCGGGCCGGTGTCGGCGGTGAGGGCGATGAGGCGGGGGTAGTTGGTGCCGGTGGACCACAGGCTGGAGAGGACGGCGGCGAGCGCGGCGGTCGCGGGATGGTCCAGGCGTGCCTGAGCATGCCGTAGCGCCGCCACGAGGTTGTCCTGCTCGGCCTTGATCCGCTCCCACGCCGACTGCGAGTCGGACCCGAACAGCACATCGTGATGCGCGACCCCGAACTCCCGCGCCCAGACGAGGAATTGGTCTACGACGGCCTGGTCCTCACCGGCCTCCGTGCGGCGGGCCGCGCTGAACTCCCTTACGGTCTCCAGCATTCGGAACCGCACCCCGGCCGCGGTGTCGGCGACGGTGAGCAGCGACTGGTCGGCGAGCTGCTCCAGCAGCAGCAACGCGTCCTCGCCCAGGACCTGTTCGGCCGCTTCGCCGGAGAAGCCGCCCGGGAAGACGGACAGGGTGCGCAGCGCCGCCCGGGCGTCCTCGTCGAGAAGGTTCCAGCTCCACTCGACGACCGCGTGCAGGGTGCGGTGCCGTTCGGGCACGTCCCGGGCGCCGCCGCGCAGCAGCGCGAACCGGTCGCCGAGGCGGCGGGCGATGTCCGGCACCGACAGGACGCGCACCCGAGCCGCCGCCAGCTCCACCGCGAGGGGCAGCCCGTCGAGGTGCCGGCACAGCTCGGCCACCGCGTCCGACGGCAGTTCCACGCCGCTTCTCGCGGCGCGGGCCCGCTGGGTGAACAGCTCTACGGAGACGGCGAGTCCGAGTTCGGGCAGCGCGTAGACCGCCTCGGAGGTGAGGCCGAGCGGGGAGCGGCTGGTGGCGAGCACCCGCAGGTCCTTGGAGGACGAGACCAGGGCCTGGACGAGGTCGGCGGCGCCCCGGACGACCTGCTCGCAGTTGTCGAGGACCAGCAGCGCGGGCCCGGAGCCGAGCACGCCCAGGATGCCGGACACCGGGTCGCCCGAGGCGGGCCCGTTCATGGCACCGGCGCCGAGCACGGAAGCGACCTCGGCGGCCACGTCCGCGTCGTCGGTGACACCGGCGAGCGGCACGAAGTACACGAGACGCTGTTCGGCCCGGCGGCTGACGGCGTGCGCGAGCCGGGTCTTGCCGAGTCCGCCGGGTCCCACGACGGTGACGGCGCGTGAGACACGCAACAGCCCTTCCACCGCGGCGATGTCGTCGTCCCGGCCGAGCAGTGGATTCGGCTCGTGCGGCACCCCGTGCCTGGCCACGGGCGCCTCGCCGCGCAGCAACTCCTGTTGTACGGCCTTGAGTCCGGGCCCCGGGTCCGTGCCGAGCTCGTCGCGCAGCTCACGGCGGTACGCCTCGTACCGGGTCAGCGCGGCGGACGGACCGGCCGTCGCCGCCTCCCCTCGCAGCACCTCACCGAGCACCTCCTCGTCGCGCGGATGCGCCGCGGCGGCGACGGCCAGCGGTCCCGCGGCCTCCGCGTGGCGTCCGAGGCGGGCGAGCGCGAGCGCCCGCGCGCGGACGAGCGTGTCGTGGACGGGGGCCCGCTCGGCGCGCAGGGCGGCCACCGGGTCGTCGTTGTCGGCGCCCTGGTCGGGGGTGCCTTCCCAGAGGGCGAGCCCGGCCTCGGCGGCGGCCAGCGAACCCGCGTGATCGCCCGCCCTCGCCCGGTCCGCGCTCGCGGCGGCGTGCAACAGCAGGGCGGAGCTGTCGACCTGGTCGGCGGTGAGGTCGAGCCGGTATCCGGTCGGTGTGCTGACGATGAGGTCGGCACCGAGCTGTGCCCGCGCCCTCGACACGAGGACCTGCAACGCCTTCCCCGGCCGCTCCGGCAGCTCGTCCGGCCACAGCCCTTCCACGAGCCGCTCGGTGCTGCACCCGGTCCTCAAGTCCCCCGCGAGCAACGCGAGCAGCCCGCGCAGCCGGGGCGCGGTGACCTCCTGTCTTCGGCAGGCGACACGCGGCAGCAGGGTGAGGTCAATGGTCACCCGTGCAGATTAACCAAGGTCCCGCCGCCGCTTCCCTACTCGGTACCCGCGAGGCCGTGGAGATCCCTTCCCAGCCGCGCCAACGGGGACACCGACATCACCACCGGCGACAGCAGCATGCCCACGGCCGTCACGAGGAGGCTGGTCCGCGGCCCCCACTCCTGCGCGAGGAACCCGCCGAGCAGCGAGCCCAGCGGTGTCATCCCCATGCCGGCGAAATTGATCGTCGCGGCCACACGCCCCTGCATCCCGTGGGGAGTTACGGCCTGCCGGACGGCCATGACCGTGACGTTCACCAGTTGTCCGCCGACCCCGAACACGAAGTTGGCCGCGAGGAGTACGGGAATCGTCGCTCCGGACGACCCGTGCAGCGCGGGCACGCACAGGAACGCGCCGTCGCCGAGTGCCGCCGCGCCCACGATCACCGGACCGTATCCGAACCGGTGCGGCAGCCGCGCGGCCAGCAGCGCGCCGACGAGCGCACCCGGACCGGTCGCGGCGAGCGCCAGGCCTACGGCGGTGCCCGAGAGGTGCAACTCCCGTGGCAGGAAGAGCAGATAGACGGTCATCGTGGCCGCGAAGAAGAACTGGAAGGCGGCCGCGGCAAGACACACGGCGCGCAGCAACGCCTCGCCGCCGACGAAACGCAGACCTTCATGAATCCGCCGCCACACGCGAGGGGGACGTCCCGAGCGCTCCGGGACGGGTTCGGTCCGGCGGATCCGTCGGATCGAGAGGCACGACACCGCGAAGAGCAACGCGCTGGAGCCCACGGCGATCGGCGCCGACAGCAGGGTCACCAGCGTGCCGCCGAGCGCGGGTCCGCCGATCTGCGCGGCGGACCTGCTGCCCTCCAACGCGCTGTTGCCGCGCACCAGTTGATCTCGCGTCACCAGCCGTACCAGGGACGTTTGGTAGGCCATGTCGAAGAACACGGAGAGGACGCCGGCGGCGAAGACCACCGCGAACAGCGCGGGCAGACCGAGCCGGTTGAGCAGTCCGGCCACGGCCGCGGCGCCCAGCACCACGGTCCGGCCCACGTCCGCCATCACCATCACGGTGCGCGTCCGCCAGCCGTCCACCCACGCGCCGACAAGGAGCGAGAGCAGCAGGATCGGCGCCTGTTCCACGGCGCGCAGCGCGCCGAGCTGTCCGGCACCGACGCCGAGCGTCAGCACGGCGAAGAGCGGTAGGACCACCAGGCTCGCCTGCTCGCCGAGTTGGGAGGCGGTCTGCCCCAGCCAGAGCCTGCGGAAGTCGCGATCCCGCCACAGGCTCGACGGAACGCGTACGGAGGAGGACGGCACGAGAACCCTTTGACTTGCCGACAACGAGACCCGCGAACCGGCGCGCGGAAGACGCGCTCAGGGTTCGAGCGGGGAGGGAAGGGCTCGCTGTGCCGCAGCATCAAGGGCGGCACGCGATGACGGACCGATCACGGTCTACGACGTCAACGCGCGCCCGGACGACCGGGCATCTCTGGGCTCCAACGTCTCGGCGTTCAGGGGCGATGGGGAACGTAACTCGGCGAGGGCCTTCCGCGAAAGGCAATTAGTGGCCGCACCCGGAGTGCAGCGCCTATCCGGCGCTCAGGAACCGCAGGACCGCCAGTACCCGGCGATGGTCGCTGTCGACCGATGGCAGATCGAGCTTCGTGAAGATGCTGTTGATGTGCTTGGCCACGGCGCTGTCGCTGACGACCAGTTGGCGGGCTATGCCGGAGTTGGAGCGCCCCTCGGCCATCAGGGCCAGTACCTCGCGCTCGCGCGGGGTGAGCCGGTCCAGTGGGTCGCTGGAGCGGCGCAGGAGGAGTTGGGCCACGACCTCGGGGTCCAGGACGGTGCCGCCCGCCGTGACCCGGTGGAGGGCGTCGATGAACTCCTCGACGTCGGCGACGCGTTGCTTGAGGAGGTAGCCGACGCCACCGGTGTTCGTCGTCAACAGGTCGGCTGCGTACCGCTCTTCGACGTACTGGGAGAGCAGCAGCACCGCCGTGCCGGGCCACTCGCGGCGGATCACCAGGGCCGCGCGCACCCCTTCGTCGGACTGGGCGGGCGGCATCCGGACGTCCACGACGGCCACGGCGGGGCGGTGTTCGGCGACGGCGGCGAGCAGGGCGTCGGCGTCGCCGACCTCGGCGTTGACGTCGTAGCCCGCCATCTCCACCACCTTGACCAGGCCGATCCTGAGCAGGACCGAGTCCTCGGCGATCACGGCGAGACGGCGCACGGCAACTCCACGGTGATGACGGTCGGGCCTCCGACGGGGCTGCTGAGCGCGAACACCCCGTCCACGGAGGCCGCCCTGCGGGCGAGTCCTGCCAGGCCGGAGCCGTGGGCCGGGTCGGCGCCGCCGGGACCGTCGTCCGCGACGGTGACCCTGAGCCTACCGTCGTGGATCCCGACGGTGACGTCCGCGCGGGATGCCTCGGGGGCGTGCTTGGTGATGTTGGCCAGGGCCTCGGAGACGGTGAAGTAGGCGACGGCCTCGACGGTCGGGGCGAGTCGCCGGGGCACGTCGACGTGCAGCCTCACGGGGAGCGGGCCGCGAGCGGCGATGCCGGACAGGGCCGCGTCCAGGCCCCGGTCGTCGAGTACGGCCGGATGGAGGCCCCGGACCAGGTTGTTCAGCTCGTCGATCGCTTCCTTGGCCTCCCGGTGGGCGTCGTCGATGACCTGTCTGGCCTCGACGGAGAGGTCGGTGAGGGTGGCTCTGGCGATGCCGAGGTTCACGGCGAGGGAGACCAGGCGCTGTTGTGCGCCGTCGTGCAAGTCCCGCTCTATGCGCCTGCGTTCGGCATCGGCGGCGTCGATCGCGCCGGCCCGGCTCTCGGTGAGGTCCTCGACGCGGCGGGCGAGTTGTTCGGTGCGGCTGGGGCCGAGCAGGGCCAGGGCGGCGCGGGTGTCGAGGCGGACGAGGACGGGGGTGAGCCAGAGGGCGGCCAACAGGGCGGCGAGACCTGAGGCGTTGATGTACACGGCTTCCGTGGAGGACTCCAGGAACTTCGGCAGCTGCTCAGGGGGCACGCCCCACATCCACACCAGGGCGGTCCCCGCGAACACGCCCCAGCCCCACAGCACGAAGGTGACGGCCGTCCCGCACAGCACGGCAGGCCCCACGAGCAGGTGGTAGGCGACCTGCCGCCAAGTCGCCCCGGCGCGCGCCCAGTTCACCGCGCCACGGAGCGTGGGCCTGCGTCGCGTGACGGGGAGCAGCGGTATGTCGACACCGGCCAGCGAGGCGAATCTGCGGCGCTGGGCGGCGGTCAGTGCGCCGACGCCGTAGACGACCAGCAGCAGCGGTGCGAGGACGGCGAGTTGGACTTCCGGCACGGCGTCCAGGTCATGGAAGAGCAGCCACGGTTGGGCGAGGAGGACGAGCGGAAGCAACTGCAGTGGTACGCCGGTGACGTTGAAGGCCGTCGCACGGCCCACGCGTGCGAACGTGCCGCGCAACGCGGTGAGAAGGCCCATGCGGACCACGGTAGGGCGCGGGTCGACCGGACGGCCATGGAGGTGGCTCCCGTTCCGGGCTGTACCCAGCGCCACCCTCAGGTCGGAACTCCACGTTACTGACCTGGGAGTTCATCCCGAGAAGCCTTGTTCGCATGACAACGACAACGAACTGGAACTGGCCGTCCCGGGTGCTCGCCACCGCCGGACTGGCCCTCGTCCCCTGGATCTTCGCGCTGGCGTGGGTGGCGGGCGAACACCCCGTGGCGTGGATCGGCCTGGACGTGATGGAGGCGACCGGCCTCATAGGCACCGGCCTCTTACTGGCCCGGTGCGACCCCCGCCGGGTCGCCGTGGCGCCGGCGACGGCGGTCCTCCTGACGGTCGACGCCTGGTTCGACGTACTGACCGCCGACCCCGGCACGGTCCTCACGGCCATCCTGATGGCCACATGCCTCGAACTGCCCCTCGCCGTGCTGTGCACGGCAGTGGCACGGGATGCGCTGCGGGCACTGCCACGCCAGGTGCGGAACCAGCTACCCGGCAGGCGGGCAGGTGCCGGTCGTCGCTGATCTTCCTGGGGTGCTGAGGGGGGTAGTGGACGACACCCGGACGACGCTCGGGTCCGCGGAGAACCCCTGGGGGATCAGCGGCAGCGTGCGGTGGCAATTTACTAAGGCAGACTTATAAAGTAGCCTTAGCATATGAACGACGACCAGGATCTGGATCCGACCGCCGTCGCCTCCGCGCTGCTCGCGAGTTTTGGTGTGCTGGTGCGGCGGGCCCGGCAAGTGCCGGTCGAGGGTGGGCTGACGATGCCCGAGCGGAGCGCGCTGGCGCGGCTGGACCGGGGCGGGCCCGCCACCTCCTCGGCGATGGCCCGTGAGGCGCAGATCACCGCGCAGGCCATGGGGGCGACGCTCAACGCGCTGCGGAACCGCGGCCTGGTCGAACGCCGGCCGGATCCGGAGGACGGCCGACGCGTGGTGCTGACGGTGACCGAGGCCGGGCGGCAGGCGCTGAAGGACAAGCGCAACGCCCGGGCGGAACTGTTCGCCCGCGCCCTGACCAGCGGCGCGTTCACCCAGGCCGAGGTAGAACAACTCGCGGCGGTGGCACCGCTGTTGGAGCGCCTGGCCCAGCACATCTGACGGCGGCGACGGAGCCACGAGAAAGCAGACCCATGACAGACCCTCTCAAGGTGCGTGCCCCGCGCCGCCCGGCCGCCGACGACCGGTACAAGTGGACCGCGCTGACGAACACGACCGCAGCGGTCTTCATGTCCGCGCTGGACGGTTCCATCGTGCTGATCGCCCTGCCGGCGATCTTCCGGGGCATCCACCTAGACCCGCTCGCGCCGGGCAACATCGCCTACCTGCTGTGGATGATCATGGGCTACCGGCTGGTCCAGGCCGTCCTGGTGGTCACGGTGGGGCGCCTCGGCGACATGTACGGCCGGGTCCGGATCTACAACTCCGGGTTCGCGGTCTTCACCTTCGCCTCGATCCTGCTCTCCTTCGACCCCTTCGACGGCGGCCACGGCGCGATGTGGCTGATCGCCTGGCGGCTGCTGCAGGCCGTCGGCGGCTCGATGCTGACGGCGAACTCGGCCGCGATCCTCACCGACGCCTTCCCCGAGGAACAGCGCGGCTTCGCCCTCGGCATCAACCAAGTCGCCGCGCTGGGCGGCATGTTCATCGGTCTCGTCGCCGGCGGTCTGCTGTCGGCCTGGGACTGGCGGGCGGTGTTCTGGGTCAACGTGCCCGTCGGCGTCTTCTTCACGGTGTGGGCCTACCGCACCCTCCGCGAGACCGCCCGCCGCGACGGCGGCCGCATCGACTGGTGGGGCAACATCACCTTCGCGGTCGGCCTCAGCGCCGCCCTGATCGCGATCACCGCGGGCCTCCAGCCCTACGGCGGCCACACCATGGGCTGGACGAACCCCCTGGTCGACGTGCTGATCGCGGGCGGAGTGCTGCTCCTGGCCGCTTTCGTCGTCATCGAGAACCGCGTCTCCGCACCGATGATCCAGCTCAGCCTGTTCCGCCAACGGGCCTTCACCTTCGGCAACTTGGCGGGCCTGGCCATCTCGATCGGCCGGGGCGGCATGCAGTTCGTGCTGATCATCTGGCTGCAGGGCATCTGGCTCCCGCTGCACGGTTACGACTACGGCGACACCCCGCTGTGGGCCGGCATCTTCATGCTGCCGCTGACCGCGGGCTTCCTCGCGGCGGGCCCGGTCTCCGGGTATCTGTCGGACCGGCTCGGTTCACGGGGCCTCGCCACCGGCGGCGCGGTCCTGTTCGGCGCGAGCTTCCTGGGCCTGATGTGCCTGCCGATCGACTTCAGTTACTGGGTCTTCGCGCTGCTGATCGCGCTCAACGGGATAGCCAGCGGGATGTTCGCCTCCCCCAACTCCTCCTCGATCATGGGCAGTGTGCCCCCACGGCTGCGCGGAGTCGCCTCCGGCATGCGCGCCACCTTCCAGAACTCCGGCACCGCCGTCTCCATCGGCGTCTTCTTCTCCCTGATGATCGCCGGACTGGCCAGGACACTGCCAGCCAGCCTCACCACCGGGCTCCAACAGCAGGGCGTACCCGCCCACGTGGCGTCCCAGGTCGCCGGACTGCCCCCGGTCTCCTCCCTGTTCGCCGCACAGCTGGGCGTCAACCCGATCCAGCACCTGCTGCAGCCCAGCGGTGTCCTCCCCCATCTGACGGCCGCGCAGCAACACACCCTCACCGGGAGCGAGTTCTTCCCGAGCCTGATATCCGGGCCGTTCCACTCGGGCCTGGTCGTCGTGTTCGCCTTCGGCGCCGGTCTCGCCTTCCTCGCCGCCATCGCGTCGATGCTGCGCGGCACCGGCACCCGACCCGCAGCCAGGAAGCCGGAGCCGAGCACGGCCGTCACCGGCGACGCCCTCGCCCGGCCGGACAAGTAGCGCCCACGGCTGAGCCCGCCCCGCACCGCCCCGCCTCGAGCACGGCGACCTGCCGACGTCCGAGACATCCCAAGCCGCCCCTAGGAGCACCAACTCCCATGCCACTCACCACCATCGACCCCACCGCCGCGCTCGTCGTGGTCGACCTCCAGAAGGGCATCGTCTCCGCCCTGACCGACAACACCCAGGTCACCACCGCCGTCCAGCAGGCGACCCACCTGGCCGCCGAGTTCCGGCGGCACGGTCTCCCTGTGGTCCTGGTCAACGTCACCGGCCGCGCGCCGGGACGTACGGACAGCCCCGCCCGGGTACGCATCGACACCGGCACATCCGCCAACACCACTGCTCAACCCGCCGGTTGGGCCGACCTCATCGACGAACTCGACGTACAGCCGACCGACCACCTGATCACCAAGCGGCGGCGCAGCGCGTTCCACGACACCGGACTCGACACGCTGTTGCGGGACTTGGGCGTCACGCAGGTCGTGCTCACCGGCGTCGCGACCAGTTCGGGCGTCGAGTCGACGGCACGCTCGGCCGTCGACCACGGCTACCACGTCGTCCTGGCCACCGACGCCATGGGCGATCCCGACCCCGAGGCCCATCGCCACAGCGTCGAGCGCATCTTCCCCAAGCTCGGCGAGACCGCGACCACCGCCGAGATCGCCGCCATGGTGGAGGCGACCCGATGAGCCTGCTCGGCCGACTCCTGAAGAACCGCCGGGCAGGCGAGACGCACATGGCATGGAACCTGCCCAACCTCCAAGGCCCCGGTCAACTCACCCTCACCAGCCAGGAGTTCGGCGACGGCGACACCCTGTCGCTGAAGCACTGCGCGAAGCAGATCCGCGGCGACGACCTCTCCCCCGGGCTGACCTGGTCCGCGCTGCCGCCCGGCACCGCCCAACTCCTGTTGGTCGTCGAGGACATCGACGTCCCCATGTCCAAGCCGGCCGTCCACTGCGTCGCCCTGATCGACCCGGCGACCGTGCATCTGGAGCCCGGCGCCCTGGCCGCACGTCAGCCCGGCCCGGGGGTGCGGATCCTCCGTTCCACCATCGGCCGGGGCTACCACGGCCCCGCACCCGTCAAGGGCCACGGCCCGCACCGCTACGTCTTCGAGCTGTTCGCCCTCGCGGCTCCCGTGGCCGACACCGCCGGCACCACACCGGTGGACCGGGCCCGGCCCCGCGCCTTCCTGCCCACCGTCACCGCGCCGGTGCTCGGCCGGGGGCGGCTGACCGGGGTCTACGAACGCTGATCCCGGGCGCGACGCGCCTCCGTATCAGTCGACGACCGGTACGGACGGCGCGTCGGGCGGCATGTTGAACGGTGTGACCACCTGGATCACCGAGGGCAGCGACGGGCCGTCGTCGGGGAGTGCCTTGTGCGCGCGCATGATGATCTGACAGGCGCGGCGCATGTCCTGGCGCAGGTCGTGGTGGAGAACCGCGGACAGGCGGCGCTCGCGCAGCAGGCGGGTGTTGTCGTGGTCGAGGTCGTGGGCGACGAACACCGCGCACTCCCGGCCGAGCGTGTCGAAGGCGTCGAGGGTGGCGACGTTGCCGCCGCCCGCGGAGTACACGGCGATGATGTCCTCGTCCCGCTTGAGCGCCTCCAGGACGAGTTCGTGCTGGGTGGCGTCCAGGCCGTCGCTGTCGGTGACCTCCACCAGGGAGCGCCGGGGGTCGGCGAGCCGCATCGCGCTGCGGAACCCCATCTCGCGCTCCTCCTCGCCGCGGAAGGAGCCCCTGCTGATGGTGGTCAGCACATTGCCGGGCCGTCTGCCCAGCCACTGTCCGAGGAGGTAGGCGGCGGTGGCGCCGGCCGCGCGGTTGTCGATGCCGACGTAGGCGAGGCGGGCGCTGTGCGGCAGGTCGGTCACCAGGGTGACGACGGGGATGCCGGCCGCGACCATCCGGCCGACGGCGGCGGCGATCTCCGGTTCGTCGGGCGCCTTGAGGATCACTCCCTGTGTGCCGCGCTTCGCGATCCGGTCCAGGGTCCCGATGAGTTCGGCGGGTGGGCAGGTCTCCCGGAAGTGGAAGCGTGAGCGCACCAACGCGGGGTGCAGGGACGGCAGTTCGGCCTCCAGGGCGTCCCGTACGGCGGTGGAGAAGCGCTCCGGCGTCTGCATCACGATGTCGATCATGAAGGTGCGGCCGCCCAGCCGGACCTGGCTCTGCTGCCGGTCCAGGTCCTTGATGGCTTCCTGGACCTCCCTGATGGTGCTCTCGGTGACGTTGCCCCGCTGATTGAGGACGCGGTCGACCGTGGCCGTGCTCAGTCCGGCCTGCCGGGCGATTTCCCTGATCGGGTACCGATGTCGCATGAGTGATCCCCCAGACCGATGATGCACTTTTGATGTAGCGGTAAGCATTGAATGATGGGTTTGAGTTACCAAGACTGGCAGAAACGCCCTGACAGCGAAAGGACCCGGATGTCTCCCACAACCGCAGGGACGCGGACTTGGTTGACCGAGGCGGACTGCGATCTCGACGCGTTCCGCGCACTCGTCGAGCAGAACACCGACCCCGCCGATCACCCCCTGGCCGAGCGGATCGAACAGAATGTCCCGCTCTACGACAGCCGTCGGCTGCGTGATCTCGCGGCCACCGCCGAGGGCCGCCGGGACGTGCAGAGCGAACTGGTGCGTGCCCTGCTCGACGGACCCGGCATCGTGGTCCTCAAGGGCGCCTTCCCGGACGAGGCGATCGTGGACCGGGCGTCCGACGCCTTCCGCGCGCTGATCGAGGAGGAGCGCGCGAGCGGCACGGCCCGCGGCGACCACTTCGCCAAGCCCGGCGCGAACGACCGCGTGTGGAACGCCCTGGACAAGGTGGCCGTACGGGCGCCCGAGGCGTTCGCCGACTACTACGCCAACGACATCCTGGAGCTGATCTCGGAGGCCTGGCTGGGCCCGGCCTACCAGGTCACCTCGCAGGTCAACGTGGTCAACCCGGGCGGCGCGGCGCAGAGCGTGCACCGTGACTACCACCTCGGTTTCCTCTCCCAGGAGCAGGCGGCGGCCTACCCGGCGCACGTCCACCGGCTCTCGCCGGTGCTGACCCTGCAGGGCGCGGTGGCCCACGTCGACATGCCCGTGGAGTCCGGCCCGACGCTCTATCTGCCGCACTCGCAGAAGTTCGAGCCCGGCTATCTCGCCTGGCGGCTCCCGCAGTTCGTCGAGTACTTCGAGACGCACCACGTGCAGCTGCCCCTGGAGAAGGGCGACGCGGTGTTCTTCAACCCGGCGCTCTTCCACGCCGCGGGCCACAACGTCTCGGCCGACATCAAGCGCATGGCCAACCTGCTCCAGATCTCCTCCGCCTTCGGCCGCGCCATGGAGACGGTGGACCGCGAGGCGATGTCGAACGCCCTGTTCCCGGTGCTGCTCAAGCGCAAGGCCGAGGGTGTCACCGAGGACTGGCTGCGCCATGTGATCGCCGCGACCGCCGAGGGCTACCCCTTCCCCACCAACCTCGACCTCGACCCGCCGGTCGAGGGCCTCGCCCCGCCCTCCCAGGCGGACACCCTCCGGCAGGCCGTCGCCGAGGAGTGGGCTCCCGAGCGGCTGCGCCAGGAACTGCAGGCCGCCGCCAAGCGCCGCCAGAGCTGAGAAGGACACATCACACACATGGGACTGCTTGAGGACAGAGTCGTCCTCGTCAACGGCGGCAGCCAGGGCGTCGGCGCCGGTGTCGTACGGGCATCCGCAGGGGAAGGCGCGACCGTCGTCTTCACCGGGCGGCGCCCCGAGGTCGGCGAGAAGCTGGCCGCCGACACCGGCGCGCTCTTCGTGCGCGCCGACCTCGCCGATCCGGCCCAAGCACGCGACAGCGTCGTACGGACCGTCGAGGCCCACGGCCACATCGACTGCCTCGTCAACGCGGCCGGACTCACATCACGCGGCTCGCTGCTCGACACCACACCCGAACTGTTCGACCAGCACATGGCCATCAACCTCAAGGCCCCCTTCTTCGCGATGCAGGCCGCCGTGACCGACATGGTCGCCCGCGAGGCACCGGGCACCATCGTCAACATCGGCTCCAACTGCGCCCACGGCGGCCCGCCCTACCTCGCCCCCTACTCCGCGGCCAAGGCCGGACTCGCGGGCCTCACCCGCAACGCCGCCCACGCCCACCGCTTCGACCGCATCCGCATCAACACGCTCAACATCGGCTGGACGGACACCGAGGGCGAGGACGCCACGCAACGCGCCTTCCACGGAGCCGGCGACGACTGGCGGGAGCAAGCCGCCGCACGCCAGCCGATGGGCAAGCTCGGCCAGCCGGACGAGATCGCCGCGTTCGTCGTGTTCCTGCTCTCCGACCGCAGCGGTGTGGTGACCGGCTCGGTGATCGACTGGGACCAGAACGTCCTGGGCGCCCTCGACTGACCCGCACCCCGGCAAGAGAAGGACGATGCTCATGCGTATAGGCATCATGGGACTGGGCCGCATCGGCGCCTTCCACGCCGAGACCCTCGCCGGGCTCGACGCCGTGGACTCCCTGGTGGTCACCGACCCGGTGGCCGCCGCCGTCACCTCGGCCACCAAACGTTTCGGAGCCACCCCCGCCGACTCCCCCGAGGCGCTGCTCGCCGCGGGGGTCGACGGTGTCGTCATCGCCGCCGCGACCGACGTGCACCCCCAGCTCATCGTCGCCGCCGTGAAGGCGGGCGTTCCCGTGTTCTGCGAGAAGCCCGTCGCCCGGGGCGTCGCCGAGAGCCTGGAGGTGCTGCGCGCGGTGGAGGGCGGCGGCGTCGAAGTGCAGATCGGCTACAACCGGCGCTTCGACGCGGGCTGCGTCGCCGCGCGCCGTGCCGTGGTCGGCGGCGAACTCGGCGACCTCCACACCGTACGGTCCACCACCCTCGACCCCGCCCCGCCGCCGCCCGCCTACGTGGCCGCGTCCGGCGGCATCTTCCGCGACTGCGCCGTGCACGACTTCGACATCGTGCGCTGGGTGACCGGCCGCGAGGTCGTCGAGGTGTACGCCACCGGCGGCAACCGGGGCGCCGACTACATCAAGGAAGCGGGCGACGCCGACACGGCGTCCTCGCTGCTCACCCTCGACGACGGCACCATCGCCGTCGTCTCCAACTCCCGCCACAACGCCCGCGGTCACGACGTCCGCCTGGAACTCCACGGCATGAAGGACAGCATCGCGGTCGGCCTGGAGGACAAGCTCCCGCTGCGCTCCGTCGAACCGGGCGCGAGCTTCCCCGCGGGAGTGCCGCACACCTTCTTCATGGACCGGTTCGCCGACGCCTACCGCGCCGAACTCACCGCGTTCACCGAGGTCGTGGCCGGCGCCCGCACCTCCCCCTGCACCGTCGCCGACGCCATCGAGGCGAGCCGGATCGCCGACGCGTGCACCCTGTCGCTCCAACAACACCGTGCCGTACGACTCGACGAGGTGCGCAAGTGACAACGGACGAACCCCTGCGGATCGGCGTTCTGGGCGCGGCCCGGATCGCCGAACTGTCGATCGTCTCCCCGGCCCGGGCCACCGGGCACCGGCTGGTCGCGGTGGCCGCCCGCGACCGCGACCGCGCCGAGGCCTTCGCCGCCCGGCACGGTGTGGAGCGGGTGGTCGACTCCTACGCCGACCTCGTCGCCGACCCCGAGGTCGAGGTCGTCTACAACCCGCTCGCCAACAGCCTGCACGCGCCGTGGAACCTGGCCGCGCTCCGGGCCGGCAAGCACGTCCTCACCGAGAAGCCGTCGGCGAGCAACGCGGAGGAGGCGGCCGAGGTCCACGAGGCCGTCGCCAAGGCGGGCACGGTGTTCATGGAGGGCTTCCACTACCTGTTCCACCCGGTCGTCCTGCGGCTCCACGAGCTGCTGGAGAGCGGGGAGTTGGGCGAGCTACGGCACGTCGACACCATGGTGGCGATGCCCGCGCCTCCGGACAGCGACGTACGGTGGTCGCTTCCGCTGGCGGGCGGCGCGCTGATGGACCTCGGGTGCTACAGCCTGCACGCGCAGCGCATGCTGGCCCCCTGGGCGGGCGGCGCACCCCGGCTGGTCAGCGCACGCGGCGGCGAGAAGGCCGACGCTCCGGGGATCGACGAATGGCTGGACGCCGACCTGGAGTTCCCCGGCGGCGCCACGGGCAGCGCCCGTTGCCACATGGCGCACGACACCTGGCAGATGAGCTGCCGCGTCGTCGGCTCACGCGGCGAGGCCACGGTGGTGAACTTCGTGCAGCCCCACCTCGACGACCGCGTCATCGTGCGTACGACGGCCGGTGAGCGCACCGAGGAACTCGGCCGCCGCTCGTCGTACACGTACCAACTGGAGGCATTCGCGGCTCACTTGAGGCGCGGCGAGCCGCTGGCACTGGACGTCGACGACGCGCTGACCACGATGCGCCTCATCGACGACTGCTACCGCGCGGCCGGGTTCCCGGTCCGACCGCGCACGGTGCTTCCGGTCGGCTGACAAACGGCGGTTGGGGGCGGTACCGGATCGGTACCGCCCCCAACCCCCGCGTACGGCCCGCTGGTTGGAGGCCCGACCGAGTCAGCCGGCCTTCAGTGCGACTTCGCCGGCTCCGCCGGTCCTTGAGACGGACGGGCGCACATCTGAAAGGGCCCTGCCCATAAGGCTGTTGGCCCGCCCCGAGGTGGGTGTCTTGGGGAACCCGTCGCCGGAGCCGTGAGCTGAGTCATGTGGTCACCGCGTCCCCTTGGCGGCGAACTCGGCCACCTTGGCGACGTTGGTCTTGTCGACGAAGGCCGGGCCGGTCAGGACGGGCGCTTCGCCGCCGCCGCTGTAGTTGCCGTTCGTCTTGTAGAGCCAGAGCGAGTCGACCGCCAAGTAGCCCTGGAGGTAGGGCTGTTGGTCGACGGCCCACTGGATCTTGCCGGCCTTGATGGCGCCGACCGCGTCCTTGTTGAGGTCGAAGGTGGCGAGCTTGGCGGTGCTGCCGGCGTCGGCGATGGACTGGATGGCGGTCATCGCGAACGGGGCGCCGAGTGTCGTCACGTAGTCGATGGTCTTGTCCTGTGTGAGCTTGGCCGTGATCGTCGACTTCACCGACGGCATGTCCGTGCCGTTGACGTACAGGATGTCGGTCTTGCCGGTGAACGTCTTCTTCACGCCTGCGCAGCGGGCCTCCAGGGCCACCTGGCCCTGCTCCATGATCACGCAGATGGTGTGCTTGGCGCCGACCGAGTTGAGCTTGCGGCCGAACGCCTCGCCCGCGATGCTCTCGTCCTGGCCGAAGTACTCCAGCAGGCCCTGCTTCTTCCAGTCCTGCACACCGGTGTTGAAGCCGACGACGGGGATGCCCGCCTTCTCGGCGGTGCCGACCACGGCCTTCATGGCGTCGGGTTTGGCGAGGGTGAGCGCTATGCCGTCGACCTTCTGGTCGATCGCGTTCTGGACCAGGTTCGACTGGTTCGGGCCGTTGGGGTCGCTGGAGTACACCAGCTTGACGTTGTCCTTGGCGGCCGCGGCCTGGGCGCCCTTGCGGATCGTGTCCCAGAAGGTGTCGCCGGGGGCCGCGTGCGTGATCATCGCGATCGTCATGCGGGGCGTGGTGGCCTTGCCCGCCGAGACTCCGTCGCCGCTCTCGGTGGACTGCTTGCCTCCGGAGCTGCTGGAGCAGCCGGCCACGAGGAGTGCGGCGGCTGCCGCCGCGACGACGGGGACGATTCTGCGGGAGCGGGGGTGGGAAGTACGGTCCATCTTTCCGGCACCTCACTGTGCTGCAGGGGAAAGGGGCGGCTGATCGTGCGAAGACCGCGGATCACATGCCGTTCACACGGCTGTTGCCTATGACGAGATAGAACCGTCACGCCACCCCCGGGTCAACGCTTGTCATGACATCATTTGTCCATCACGAAAAGATGTCTGGACAATTCTTGGACGGCCGCTAAAACATGTCCCGTACATCGAATTGGGAAAGGAAACAGGGGTGGCGGGAGCGACCGTGGTTTCGCTCCCGCCACCCCTGTGGCTCTTTTTCTCAGTTCACCAGTGCCGCGGCACTCCGATATGCCGCCGCCGCGGCCTCACGCACCGGCAGGGCGCGGTGTGTGTCGGAGAGGATCTCCACACCCCAGGGGCCGCGAAAGCCTGCTGTCCGGAGCGCGGCGACGATCCCCGGCAGGTCGAACGAGCCCTCTCCGCACAGGAGTCGGCGGTGCACGGTGTCCTCGAAGAGGCTGCCGACGACGTCGCTGTGGGCGTCGTTGAGCTCCACGCCGACGATCCGTGACCCGGGTACGTCGGCCAGTTCGGCCGGCGGGGTGTGGGCGCGCTCGACATGCCAGACGTCGATGATGAGCCCGCCCGCCGGGTGACCGGCGGCCTCGACGAGCCGTAGTCCGTCGTGCACGGTTCTGAGGTTGGACCAGGGCAGCGGCTCGACTCCCAGGCGGGCGCCGACGTCGTCGGCCTGGGCGGCCAGTACGGCGAACTCCTTGGCCCAGACGTCGAGTTCCCAGGGTTCGTCCGCGACGTCGGGGCCGATCTTGAAGGTGCGGGCGCCGAGCGCCTCGATGGCTCTCAGCATGCCGGTGCGGACGGTGTCCGACGCGGCGCGCCGGGGTCCGTCGGCCCACCAGTCCGTGAGGAGTTCCAGTTCGACGTGGTCGATTCCGTTGTCCGCGAACAGGGACCGGATTCCGGCGATGCCGTATTCGCGCTCGGCTTCCACCAGGTCCACGTACAGCAGCCCGAAGGCGGTGAATCCGGCGTCCCGTGCCGCTTCCACCCTCTCCCGCAGGTTGAGCGGACTGCGCTGGTCCTCCTCGTCGGGAGCGGTGTCGCCCGCCGTGGTCCAACAAGTGGCCAGAAATTGGTCAGCGGTCATTTCTGTTTCCTGGATTCATCGGACTCGGAAGGGAAGAAGAGAATCGAAAGGAAGCGGCAACCGATCGCTCCGGCATTCTTGGATGGTCCTCGCACACCGGTCAATCCCTCAGAGGCCATCAAAAGCGCATCAGGCCCGTATACGGCTACGCGACACCGCGCAGCACCGACCGCAGGTGCTCGGCGCTGGCCCACACGTCCTCGACCGGGCCCTTCGCCGTGGGCTCCTCGGTGAGGATGGTGTCCTGCTCGAGGACGTACCAGCCGTCGTAGCCGCGCGCGCTGAGGTGGGTGACGATCGCCTCGACGTCCACGTCGCCCGCGCCCAGCGGGCGGTACATGCCCTTGCGGACGGCGTCGGTGTAGCTGAGCTTGCCGTCCTGGACCTTGGCGGCGAGGGAGGCGTCCACGTCCTTCATGTGGGTGTGGGCGATGCGCTCGGGCGCCTGGCGGGTCAGCTCGGCCGGGTCGGTGCCGCCGATGAGGAGGTGGCCGGTGTCGAGGCAGAGCGAGATCGCCGAGTGCTCCAGGACGCGGCGGACCTCGTCGCCGTTCTCGATCATCGTGCCGACGTGCGGGTGCAGGACCGCGCGCACCCCGCGTTCGGCGGCCAGTGAGGCCAGCCGGTCGAGGTTGGAGAGCAGCAACTTCCAGCCGTCGGCGTCGAGTTCGGGGCGGGAGTCGTAGCCGTCCTGACCGGTGACGGCGGACAGGACGAGCACCTCGGCCTTGGAGGCGTCGTAGCCCGCGAGGAGCTGTTCGGCCTCGGGGAGCGGGTCGTGTCCGGGGACGTGCAGGAGCAGCGGGGTGAAGCCGCCGACGGCGTGCAGGTCGTGCTCGGCGAGGGTGCGGGCCATGGCGTCCGGCGCGCTGGGCAGGAAGCCCTCGGGGCCGAACTCGGTGGCGGCGAGGCCGACCTCGCGCATCTCGTTCAGGACCCGCTCGGGCGTCAACTGGTAGCCCCAGCCGGGCACTTCGCACACACCCCAGGAGATGGGGGCGCCGGCGATCCTGTTCAGGGACGAGGTGGTCATGCTGTGGCCTTTCCGGGCTTCCGGTGGGGGTGGGCGACCACGGCCGGCGGCCGCCCCGCGACGTACGCACTGATCGGCCGACGACCAGGCCGTTCACATGGGCGCAACGCTAGAGGGAGTACGGGGCAATGTTGAAGGGGTGGAATCCCTCATTAACCCGTCATTGGGCACGTCTTTTCTCCCTCAACCGATGCCATGGCCGGTCCCTGTGGTCAGCGGGACGCCTGCTTCAGGAACAGGGCGAGTCCCGTCAGGAGCCGGTCGACGTCGTCGGTGCCGGTGTAGGGCGCGAGGCCGACACGCAGGCCGCCGGAGTCGCCCAGGCCCAGCCGCCGGGAGGCCTCGATGGCGTAGAAGGTGCCGGACGGCGCGTGCACGTCGCGTTCCGCCAGGAAGCGGGAGGCGTCCTGCGTGGCGGTCTCGCCGAAGGCTTCGTCGAAGGTCAGCAGCACGGTGGGGGTGCGCTCGGCGGCCTTCGAGTGGACGGTGATCCCGTCGAGGTCGGCGAGCCCGTGGTCGATGAGCGTGCGCAGGGTCTCCTCGTGCCGGTGGAGCGCGGCGACGCTCGCGGCCAGGCGTGCGCGGCGGCTGCCGGTGGCGTCGGCGTCCAGGCCGGCGAGGACGTCCACGGCGGTGCGCGTGCCGGCGAGCAACTCGTAGGGCAGCGTGCCGAGTTCGAAGCGTTCCGGCACCGCGTCGGAGGACGGGAGGAGCTTGTCAGGGCGCAGGGTGTCGAGCAGTTCGGGGCGGGCGGCGAGGACGCCGTGGTGCGGGCCGAGGAACTTGTACGGCGAGCAGACGAAGAAGTCCGCGCCGAGTGCGTCGATGTCGACCAGGGCGTGCGCGGTGTAGTGGACGCCGTCGACCCAGAACAGGGCCCCGGCCTCATGCGCCAGGCGTGACATCTCACCGACCGCGGGGCGCGTGCCGATCAGGTTCGAGGCGGCGGTGACGGCGACCAGGCGGGTGCGGTCGGACAGGACGGCGCGGAGGTGGTCCGGGGTCAGCTCGCCGGTCGCGGGGTCGAAGTCCGCCCAGCGCACGGTGGCGCCGGCCCGCTCGGCCGCCTGCGCCCAGGGGCGGATGTTGGCGTCGTGGTCGAGACGGGTGACGACGACCTCGTCCCCGGGCGCCCAACTCGCGGCGAGCGTACGGGAGAAGTCGTAGGTGAGCTGGGTGGCGCTGCGGCCGAAGACGATCCCCGAGGGCTGCGCCCCGAGGAGATCGGCCATGGCCGCGCGGGCCCCGGTGACGATGGCGTCGGCGTTGCGCTCCCCCGCCGTCACCTGACCGCGGTTGGAGAGCGGATTCGCCAGTGCCTCGGTGATGGCCTCGATGACCGGCCGGGGCGTCTGGGTGCCGCCGGGCCCGTCGAAGTGGGCGGTGCCGCTGCTCAGGGCGGGGAACAGGGCGCGCAGGGCGGTGATGTCGTACGTCACGGGGGTGAGCTCCTGTCGATGCCGAGTGCGGGCCACGGGGACCCGGGTGTCCACGACGATCATCGGACATCGAGGGAGCCGGGGGCAGGGGGCGGGGGCCTCGGTGTCCGGCGCGGGCCGCACATCGGCGAGCCCGCGGAGGGCAGCTGCCCCTCACTTCAGCGCCCCGCGCGCCCCGGCAACAAGCCGATCTCCTGCGCCCGCAGCACCGTGCTCACCCGGTCCCGCGTGCCCAACTTCCGGTACAGGCCCTCGACATGCTTGTGGACCGTCCGTACGGAGATCCCCAGCCGGTGCGCGATGGCCGAGGCCGTGAGCGCGTCCGCGAGGAGCATGAGGACGGTGACCTGGCGGGGTGTGAGCCGGGAGTCCGTCGGGAGTTCCGACACAGAGGCAGGTGCCGTGGTCGCGCGCCAGCGTTCGAGGAGCTGCCGCTGCTGTTCCACCCCGGCCAGCAGGGGCTGGAGCTGCTCGGCGGCCCTGACCTGGTCCTCGGTGAAGTCGGTGCCCGCGCGGTAGACGAGGCAGCCGGTGACCGGGGTGGCCGTGCCGGGCAGCGGGATCGCCAGGACGTGGTCGGCGTCCAGCAGCCGGCTGACCGTGCCCGCGGTCCGGCTGCGCGCCCACCCTCTACCCGCCATCCGGTGCGCGGTGCCGGGGCGGCGGGCGGCACCGGCGGTGGCGTAGTGGTCGGCGAAGGGGTAGCCACGGCGCAGCACGGCCATCGCGTCGTCGTCGATCCGCCCGAGGTGCGCCGCGGCGGCGGGCGACAGGCCCATCGCGCCGGTCCGGTCCGTCCATTCGCCGAGTTTGTAGATCAGCGCCTCGCCCCCGCACAGCTCCGGCAGGGACGCGGCGACCAGCGGCCACAGCCGCTCGGGGTCCCGTTCGTGCAGCGCCGCCACCGCCACCGCCAGCATGCGTTCGTACGCCCCGGCAGGCCCGCCCGTCATACGTCCTCACGATCCCGCGTGTGTCACGTCCACGTACGTACTTCTCCCCATACCACCACGGCAGCCGCGCCAGGCAAACTGCACAGCGTTCCGGCAGCGCCTTCGTCCATGGGGATCAAGGGAGTTGACGGTACGGATCCGCCTGCGCGGGGGACAGGCGGATTTCCGCCGTCCCGGGGTCACACCCCCGGGACGGGGAACAGCAGGCAGCTGCTGGTGGCGTGCGCGAGCAACCGGTCCTTCTCGTCGAGGAGTTCGGCCTGCGCGAGCGCGGTGCGCCGTCCGCCGTTCAGAACCGTTCCCACGGCGCGGACGCGCCCGGTGTCGGCGGTGATCGGGCGCAGGAACTTCACGGTCAGGTCGAGGGACGTGTACCCCATGCCCTGCGGCAGCGTGGACTGCACCGCGCACCCGGCGGCGGAGTCGAGCAGGGTGGCGTAGACCCCGCCGTGGACACTGCCGATGGGGTTGTAGTGCTCCTCCCCCGGCACCAGCGAGAACACCGCGCGGCCGTGCTCGACCTCGTCGAGGGCGAAGTTCAGGGTGGCCCCGATGGGCGGCGCGGGCAGCCGCCCGCCGATCAGCTCCCGCAGGAATTCCAGACCCGTGGTCTGTCCCACGGCGGCTGCCGAGACGCCCGGGTCGTCCCACTCGTACGTGCGTGACCGTCCCATTACGGCGCTACCTCCCCAGCTGGCTTCTTGTAGAGAAGCTAGATCTCGCGGCAGCTGACTGTCAATGACAGAGCCAGGTGGCTAGGCTGGCGGCATGGAATGGCTCGACGTGAGCACGGAGAACTGCCCGGTCCAGAGCACGCTGGATCTCGTCGGCGAGAAGTGGACCCTGCTGATCCTGCGGGACGCCTTCATCCGGGTCCGCCGTTTCGACGACTTCCGGCGCCATATCGGGCTCTCGGACGCGGTGCTCGCCGACCGGCTCCGCAAGCTGGTGGCGGCCGGCATCCTGACGACGGTGCCCTATCAGCAGGCGGGCAGCCGGACCCGGCACGAGTACCGGCTGACCAGCAAGGGCCGCGATCTGTGGCCGGTCCTCATGGCCCTGCGCCAGTGGGGCGAGACGTACGCCGCCGACCCCGAGGGGCCGGTGCTCGACGTACGGCACACCGAGTGCGGCGCGCCGGTGCGGGTGGTGGTGGAGTGCGACGGGCCGCACGGCGCCCTGAAGCCGACCGAGGTGACGGCCGCTCCCGGATCGGCGGCCCGTCCGGTACGAGCCCTGCTAGCGGAGTGAGCGCCTGCGCGCCCCGGCGCCGACCGTGAGCGAGGTGCCGTCGCCCCGGTGGACGGTGGCGGTGGTGAACACGGGCTCGGTGCGGACGAGTTGGGCGGTGCCGGGGACCTCGGGGTAGAGGCCGAGGCTCGCCCACACCGCCCAGGACGACATGGCGCCGAGGTCGTCGTTGCCGACGAGCCCGCCGGGTGCGTCGGTGAACAGGGTGGCCAGCGCGCGGTGGGTGACGGCCGCAGCGCGGTCCGCGTGCCCGACGGTGGCGTAGGCCCAAGGGGTGCCGAACGAGGGCTCGTTGCCGAGGTAGGCGTAGGGCTGGTCGGCGCCCGCGTTGAGGTTGGTGAAGAAGGTGTCGAGGCGCCCGGTGACAGCGGCGTCCCCGCCCATCGCGGCGAACAGCCCGGGCAGGTCCTGCGGCACCATCCACGTGTACTGCGCGGCGTTGCCCTCCACGTACTCGGTCTTCTGGGCCGGGGTGAAGGCGGGCCAGGTGCCGTCGGCGGCGCGGGGCTGGAGGTAGCCGGTGGCGGGGTTGAAGAGGTTGCGCCAGTTCCCGGAGGCCCGCAGCAGGGTGTCGTAGGACGTCAAGTCGCCGAGGCGGTGCGCGAGTTGGGCGAGGGCGTAGTCGGCGACCGCGTATTCGAGGGTGGTGGAGACCGAGCCCCAGACACCCTTGGTGCCGGCGGGGACGTAGCCGAGGGTGTCGTACTGCTCGTGGCCGGGGCGCTGCCGGTTGTCCTGGCGGTCCGCGAGGGCCGTGCGCAGCAGGGTGGCGGCGTCGAAGCCGGTGCCGCCGAAGGCGTGGATCGCGGACGCGATGGCGGGCAGCGGGTCGCCGACCATGACGCCGCTGCCGCCGTTGGCGAGGGTCCAGCGGTCGAAGTAGCCCGCTTGGAGGCCCTGGTTGAGGACGGACTGCGCGATGTCGGAGGCCTCGCGCGGGGCGAGCAGCGCCAGCAGCTGGACCTGGCAGCGGTAGACGTCCCAGCCGGAGAAGTTCGCGTACTGCACGTGCCCGGCCTCGGTGCGGTGGACGACACCGTCCATGCCGGTGTAGCGACCGTCGGTGTCGCTGAAGACGCTCGGGTGCAGGAGGGCGTGATAGAGCGCGGTGTAGAAGATCCGGCGCTGCGCGTCCGTGCCGCCGCCGACGGTGATCCGGTTCAGCCACTGGTTCCAGTCGTCGCGCACGCCCTGCCGGATCGTGTCGTACGACTGCGCCTTCTGCTCGTCGAGCGCGTTGCGGCGGGCGCCCTCGACGTCGACGAAGGAGACGCCGACCCGGGCGGTCACCGTGCGCACCCCGGGGGCGAAGGTGACCATGGCCGAGCCCGCCTTGCCGTCGGGGTGGACGGCCTGGGCGAAGGGCTGGTCGAAGGTGGCGTGGAAGTAGAGCCGGTAGCGGTTCTTGGCCTTGCAGAAGGCGCCGCTGTCGCTGTACCCGGAGAGCGTGTCGGTGCCGATGTCGACCGATCCGGTGGCCGCGGTGAACGCTTTGGCCGCGTCGATGCTCACGGCGGCCGGGCGGGTGTCGGACGCCAGGTAGGTGAAGCGGGCGATGCCCGAGCGCTGGGTGGTAGTGAGGTCGGTGCCGATGCCGTTGTCGAAGGTGACGTGGTAACTGCCCGGCGCCGCCTGCTCGTTGGCGTGCGAGAACGTGGCGTACGCCGGCGGTGCGGTCTCCTGCGTGGGCATGAAGGGGACGTTGCCGTAGGCGGCGCAGCCCGCTCCGGAGATGTGCGCGAGGCTGAAGCCGAGGATGCGGTTGTCGCCGTAGGAGTAGCCGCCGTGCTGGTAGGTCACGGTGTCGGGGCTCCACTGCACCCCGCCGAGCGGTGCCGAGGCGCCCGGGAAGGTGTTGCCCGCGCCGCCGCCGTGGCCGAAGTCGGGGCCGCCGGGTGCGGTGCCGACGAACGGGTTGACGTACCGTGCGAGATCGTCGACGGCCCGGGGCCGGGACGTCCCGTCGGCCCGGACCGGGGCGGCGGCGGCCGCTCCGGACGCCACGAGCACCGAGGCCGCAAGCACGGCCCGAAACAGGGGAAGTCGCACCACGTTTCTCCAGCCAGACAGGGAACCCGCCGCCCGCGCGGCGCCGGACCGCGAGTGTCCCCAACGCGGCCTCCGCTCCCGTGCCGCCACACCGTCCGGCCGTGAGGACCAACCGGTCGGGTCATCATTTCCCCGCCGGTCGCACGCGCGGACCGGGTGTGACGTGGGCATGGTGCCGGATGCGCGGCGTCTGCGACCATGGGCGCTTCACACGCCGGGGGTGGCTGATGCGACGGGTTCGAGTGGTGCGCGGGGTGCTGGGCGCGGTCCTGTTCGGAGTGACGGCGGTCGGCTGCACGGGCTCCGGGGACGCGCGGCCCGCCGAGACGGGAAATACGGCCGCGTCCTCGCAGCACGACGCGTCGGCCTCCGACGCCACGGCGGTCCAGGGCTCATGGCGCAGCTGGACCAAGGACCTCTCCGGCTCGGAGGGGGTGCGGGTCTGCGGTGCCACGGCCCACCAGGTCGTGTGCGCCACGGGTGCGGACGGTGTCGTCGGGCGGTCCCGGACCGACGGCGCGGTCACCTGGACCGTGCCCGCCACCGGCGCGGGCAAGAACCTCGGCCTGGTCGTGGACAAGGCCGCCGAACGCGCGGTCACCAGCGGCGGTCGCACCCTGCGCGCCGCGAACCTCCGTACCGGCAGGGCGGCTTGGACCCTCCGGCTGCCCGCCGACCGGGTGTACGCCGGGTTCGTCGCGTCGCAGGGGGTCGTCTACGCGCTGGACACCTGGAGCAGTTTCACGCGCGAGGCCGATGTGGCGCTCGGCGCGTACCGCGCGTCCGACGGCAAGAGGCTGTGGCACCGGACCGTGGACGCCGACCGCGATGAGAGCCCGGTCGCGTTCGGCGGGCGCGTCTATACGACCGGCTCCTCGAAGGTCACGGCGCGCGACGCCCGTACCGGCGACGCGCTCGCGACCACCACTTCCGGCACCACGTGCCCGCACCTCATCGCCGGCGGCGGCTACCTCGTGTGCTCAGGCTCCGCGAACACGGCCGAGGACACCTTCCCCGCACTGCGGCGACTCGACCCGGCCGACCTCCGACCGCTCCCCACCGCCAAGGACAGCGGGCAGAAACCCGAGCGTGGGCTGATCTCGGCCGACGGTGTGCTGATGCTCTTCGAGGTCAGTGCGGAGGATCCCGGCGGCGGGGACTGGAACGCCTACGACCTCGATCACCAGAAGAAACTGTGGAGTTACACCACGACCACGGCGCAGGCCGGCCTGGTCGGCGGGCGGTTCCTGACCTTCACCCCAGGCAACGACCGCGCCACCCGGGGACACCTGATCAGCATCGACCTGCACGCCGGCCCGCACGCGACAGGGGATGCCGCACCGCGCATGGCACCGGCCTACCCGGAGACCGTGGGCAGCGCGTATCCGGCGCTCGTCCTGCCGGGTGGGGACCCGGACCACATCGTCATCGAGACGATGGTCCACCACATCCTGCGGTCCCTGCCGTTGCCCTAGGGCAGGCCGACGGCGGGACGGCGGCGCGCTGTTGCTCAGTCCCGCCGCACGGCACGGGTGACGTGGTCGTCGACGACCCGTGCGGCCTGCTCCGGGTGTGCGGCGAACCAGTCGCGGAGGTGCTCCCGGACGGCTTCCTCCACGCAGCCCCGCACGTCGGCGTTGCCCAGCAACTGCCGTGTGGCGCCGAGGAATTCAGGTGCGTCGAGCTTCACGGACACGACCGCGGTGAGTCCCTCGACGATCCGTTCGGCACAGGCTTCGAGGTCGGGTGCGCTCGCCAGTCCCCGTTCCCTTGCGTACGTGGTGACGGCGGCGACCACGCCGTCGCGGAAACCGTCCACGTGGGTGCCGCCCTCGCGGGGGGCGACGCTGTTGACGAAGCCGCGTATCCGCGCCGGGGAGCCCGACCACCGCAGGGCCACCTCCATCGTCCCCGCCATGCGCGGGTCCTCCCGTTCGAAGCCGATGACCTCCGGGTCGGTCGCACCTCCCGCCTCCGCGTCGAGGGCGGCGACGAAGTCCCGTACGCCGTCCGGGAAGCGGAACAGCACCGCGCGTACCCCGTCCGCCGGGCGTTCGTCGGTCAGCGAGATGGCCAGACCCCGGTTGAGGAAGGCCAGTTGACGGAATCGCTCCGCCAGCACGGCGAAGGAGCACCACGTCGTCTCGAAGATCTCGGCGTCGGGCCAGAAGGAGATGGTGGTCCCGTTGCCGCGCGATGCCCCCGCGGTGGCGGGCGGTTCGACCTCGATACCGCGCGCGTACTCCCTGGCCCACCGGGTCCCCTCGGCCGTAAGGCGGCTCGACAGGGCGTTGACGACGAACAGCCCTACGCCGAACGGCCCGACGACGGCGGTCCTCCGGCCGGTGAACCCGGAGCCGACGCGGAAGCTCGTCAACTCCGCTTCGAGGTCCGCCCCGTAGGACTCGCCGTCGGCGACCCCGTCGTCGGCCACCCGCACACCGCCGTCGAACGTCAGCGTCACGTCGACCGAACCTGCACGGCCCGCCAGGACCTCGTTCACCGCCCGGTCGACGACCTCCAACACGAGGTGATGCAGCCCGCGTTGACGGGTCGAGCCGACGTACATCCCCGGTCGCTTCCGAACGGCTTCCCGCCCCTCCAGCACCGTGATGTCGGCAGCGTCGTACTCCATGCCTTCCGCGCTCACGAAGACCCCTCCCATGGCGTTCGGTGGATGACTCCACCCTAGGCGGATTCGCGAGAAACACCAGGTCAGAGTGGTTGCCGCGAGGCCGCGGACGGGCCGGTGAGGGCGTGCCGGCGAGCAGGCGGCACGGCAGCGGCAGACCGCACCCGGAACGTGCACGAGGGGCCGCCGAAGCCGCGTACGGCCCGGTTCCGGGCGCAGCCGAGGGCATCGATTCCGGTGCGCGGCAGGCCAATTGCGGGGTGCGGCCGGAGGGGTGTTCCACTACCCCCGTCCGGCTGCCTTGGCGGCGTGTGTCGCGCCGTCGAGTGTCTCCTGGTTCATCCTCGGCATCGTGCCCCGCCCGTCAGTTCGCGGGGTGGCCCGGGTCGATGTCGAGGGCGTCGCTCAGCGCCAGGGGTGTGACGGTGTCGTCCTGTGTGTTCGCGGCCGTCTCCGGGGCGAGGAGGAATCCGACGTGGTCGCCGCCGTCGATGCGGTTCTCCACGCGGCCGACGAACCAGGCGGGGGCCTCGTCCAGGACGGGAGAGCCGCCGGGTCCCGGGTGCCAGGGGACGTCCGCGAACTTGTCGATGTGGTCGCCGGTCTCGCCGCCGAAGAGCCGGGCCAGGTGCACCTGGTCGCGGCGGAGCAGGTGGACGGTGAGCCGTTCGGCGTGTTCGGCCACCCGGAAGGTCCGGTTGGCCTTGGACAGCCAGACCATGAACCGGGCGGGCTCGATCGAGCACTGCGAGCCGAATCCGACCAGACACCCGGCCCGCTCACCGTCGGCCTCGGTGGTCACGACGTACATCGGTGGGTCGAGCAGATCGGTGAACGGGTCGAGTTCTGTCATGGCGCTCCCTGTGTCTGGCCGAGTGTCCGGGACGACGTCGACGTCACGCTCGGGGCCACTCCCCCGCTCCCCGTACGCGGGCTCATGGCGTCACCGGTCGGCGAAGACGCTCGTGTCGAGCCGTTCGAGAAGGTCCGCGGGGTCGCGGTACACCGCGTGGGCGCCGGCCGCCTCCAGGTCCGCGCGGGGAATCCCGCCGGACAGCAGCGCCACCGGGGTCACTCCGTCCCGTACGGCGGCCTTCATGTCCCAGACGGTGTCGCCGACGAACACGGCACGCTCGCTCGGAACTCCCGCGAGTTCCCTGGCCTGTTGGACGGGATCGGGGGCGGGCTTGCCGTCTGAGACGTCGTCCGCGCTGGCCGCCCCGAGGATGACGTCGTCCGCGTCGATCGCGCGGCGCAGCGCGGCGAGTTCCGCACCGCTCGCCGAGGTCGCCAGGACGATCGTCCAGTCCTGCCCGGCCAGTTCGCGCAGCAGGTCGCCCGCAGCCGCCAGGGCAGGCAGGCGCTCGAAGTACGTGGCGTAGAGGGCGTGGTGGGCCGCGACGAACTGCTCGTCCTCGTCACGGTCGCGGTCCTTGCCGAGCAGGTGCTCGATGAGGTCGCCGCCGCCGAGGCCCACGGCCCGGTGGATGTCCCGCATGGGGACGCGGTGGCCGCCCTGTCTGAACGCCTCCCACCAGGTGACGACGTGCAGGTGGTTGGTGTCGACGAGGGTTCCGTCGACGTCGAAGATGGCGGCGCGTTTCGTGGTCATCGTGGGCTCACAGTTCGCGGAGGGCGGGCAGCAGCTTCTGTTCGGCCCATTCCAGGTACGGCTCCTGGTGGTCGCCGCCGATCTGGACGAGCGCGATCTCGGTGAACCCGGCGTCCACGTACGGCCGTACGGCCTCGACGACCGCCTGCACGTCGTCGCCGCAGGGAATCGACTCGGCCACGTCCTCGGGGCGCACGAACTGGGTGGCGCCCTCGAACGCGGCCGGGCCCGGCAGTTCGGAGTTGACCGGCCAGCCGCCGGCGAACCACCTGAACTGGTCGTGGGCGCGGGTGATCGCCGCGTCGCGGTCGCGGTCGTAGCAGATGGGCAGTTGGCCGACCTTGGGCTTGCCCGCGCCGCCGTAGCCGTCGAACGCCGAGGTCAGTTCCGGCTTGGGTTCGGTGGCGATGAGCAAGTCGGCGAGGCGGCCCGCGAGTTCGCACGAGCTGTCGCCGGAGACGGCGACTCCGATCGGCAGGGGTGTGTCGGGCAGGTCCCACAACTTGGCGTTCTCCACGTCGAAGTGGGCGCCGTGGTGGTTGACGTTCTCTCCCGCGAGGAGTGCGCGGATGATCTCCACGGCCTCCTCCAGTCGCGCGAGGCGGACGTGCGCGGCGGGCCAACCGCCGCCCACCACATGCTCGTTGAGGTTCTCACCGGAGCCGAGGCCGAGGCGGAACCGTCCCTCGGAGAGGAGCTGGAGTGTGGCGGCCTTCTGGGCGACGACCGCCGGGTGGTAGCGGGTCGTCGGGCAGGTCACGTACGTCATCAGGGGGATGCGTTCGGTGGCCTGGGCTGCGGCGCCGAGGACGCTCCAGGCGTAGGAGGCGTGGCCCTGGGACTCCAGCCAGGGGAAGTAGTGGTCGGACGTGACGGAGAAGTCGAAACCGGCGCGCTCGGCGCCGACCACGTGGTCCACCAGCTCCCGTGGGCCTGCCTGCTCGGTCATCATCGTGTACCCGATCTTCACCATGGCGCTCCTCTCCTCGCGGCTCGCCCTGCCGGGGCGGGGTCGATCCGATCCACGTCTTCGCCTTTGCGTACGTTTCCTGACGTTTGCACGCGTACCCGGCATCCTCTACTTATCACCAGCCCCCCCGGGGCGCATCACTCACTTCCGTTCCTTCTCGGGGAAGACGTACTCGTCGAGGAGCAGGCCGGCCGCGACGGCCGCCGGGATGGCGACGAGGGCGCCGATGATGCCGAGGAGCGCGCCGCCGACCAGCACCGCGAGGACGGTGACCAGCGGATGGACGTCGACGGCGAACTTCATGGCCCGGGGCACGATGAGGTAGTCCTCGGCGACCCGGAAGATGATGTAGAAGACCGCGGTGGCGATCGCGATGGGCAGGGAGACGGACAGCGCGACGAGGCTGACGACGATTCCGGCGAGGGTGGAGCCCACGATCGGTATCAGGTCCATGAGCGCGGTGAAGATGCCCAGCGCGGCGGCGTACGGGACGCCCGTGGCCGCGCACCAGCCGAAGGTCGCCACGCCGGCGATCCCCGAGGTGGCCAGGTTGCCGAGCATGAACTTGCCGATCCGGTTCATGATCTCTTCGGCCACGCCCTCGACGCGCTCACGGCGGCTGGCCGCCACGAACCGGTAGCCGAACTGTTTGATCGTCGGCAGGGCCGCCATGCAGTACAGGGTCACCGTGACCACGATCGCCGTGGACGTGACCGTGCTCAGGACCAGCTGCCCGGCGCCCAGGACGCCTCCGGCCAGACCGGACGCCCCGGATCCCGAGCCGATCTGCTGCTTGGCCTTCTCGACCACGTGGTAGCGGTCCTCCAGTCGGCCGATCGTGGACTGGTGGTTGTGGAGCTGCTCCAGCCAGCCGGGCACCGCGTCGATCAGCGCGCTGATCTCCTTGGCGACCGGCGGAATGACCAGCGCCAGGAAACCGGCGAGCACGACGACGAACCCCGTCAGCACGATCGCGACGGCCCAGCCGCGCCGCAGACCCCGGCGCGTGAACCAGACGACGAGCGGTTCCAGGCTGATCGCGATGAACACGGCCAGCAGGAGCAGGGTCAGCATCGAGCTGACCCGCAGCACGGTCTGGACGGTGAGCCACGCCAGGCTCGCCCCCAGACCCAGGGCGAAGCCGATCGTCACCCAGGACCGCTTGCGCGCGCCGCGTGATTCCCGTTGCGGGGGCCGGAACTCCCGTATGGCGTCGGCCGGTCCGCTGTCGGAGCCGTTCAGGTCCGCCCCTTCCGGCCCGTCGTGCTCGTCCCGGGCGGACCCGGACTCGGACTGCGCAGACATCACGACGCCTCTCCTCGGTGCCTCACCCCGGTGGGTGGCACCCGTCCCGGGTACCCAGGCACTGCGCTCGTACCGCGTGAGCGAGGGGCCTGTCTGTCCCGCCGATGAATCGGGCGCAGGTCACAACGGCGTGCGCAGGGAACTACGGCCGTCCCGCCAGGCGGTGAGGAGGTGGTTCCCGAGCCGGTTCTCGGTCCATTCGGTGGCGTCGACACCGAAGGCGATGTCCTCGTCGAGGGAGGGATCGCTTTCGAGGAGGCCGCCTACGACGTCCCGGCGGACGATCTGCTCGTGGACCGCGTCGGCCTCGACGTGCTCGGCGTAGAAGTGGACGGCGGCAGGACCCGCGCCGACCCGGCGCAGCCCCTGGGCGAGGCGTCGGGAGCCGGGCGACGAGGTTGTCTCCACGGCCGCGAAGTGGCCCACCAGGGCTCCGCGCAGCGCCCGGTGCAGTCCGAACAGGGACATGAGGTTGACGTTCGTCAGCATCTCCGCGCCGGCCGCGTCGACATAGTGCCCGTACGTCGTGTCGAGACCGAGGTCCGTCATCAGGTCGGCGAACAGCCGGGCGTGGATGCGCTCGGCCCGTCCGGCGCCGAACTCGTCGTACTCCACGGCGACCATCGCGGCCTTCGCCCGTCCGGTCAGCCGCGGGATGACCCAGGCATGCGGATCGGCTTCCTTGAGGTGATAGAGGGAGCGTTGCGCCGCGTACTCGCGGAACTGCCACAACTCCCCCTGTTCCTTGAGGAATTGGGAGGCACCTGCGGGCTCGGCGGGTTCCACGAGAAGGTCCGCGAGCGCGTCCTCGGCCCTTCTCGGCGGGCCGACGTCGGCACGGAGCGCGGACAGGAAGCGCTGCTCCATCTCGGCTCGCAGCCGCAGCAGGCCGGGGTCCCACTCCCACGCGGGGGCGACGCCGGCGAAGCCGCGGTAGTGCAGCTCGTAGCAGAGGTAGAGCGCGAGTTGCAGATCGTCCCCGTACGGCTCGGCGTAGGCCGCCGTCACCCGCTCGGGCAGCGGTGTCCCGGCGGGGCGGGTCAGGGCCTGGCGGACCGTGCGGGAGAGTTCTCCCCTGCTGCGGGGCAGCGCTGGGCCGGTGGTGTGGTCGTGGGCGGGCGGTGCGGTGGTGGTCATGGGGTGCGCTTCCTGGCTCGGGCACGGTGGCTGGTGTCGCACCAGGGGTAGGAGCGGCTCCGCCGGCAGACGCAGAGGGCGACGATGAAGCGGTCCGAGCGCACGGTGGTGCCGTCGTCGAGCACCACCTCGACCGGTCCTTCGAGCAGGATCGGTCCGTCGTTCGTCAGCGTGACGCGGTGCGAGGACTCAACGGGTCCGTTCGGCACGGATGATCACCAGCTCTTCCTTCTCCTCGTCGGCGTCGACGAGCCCCTGCTCCCGCAGCCACGGGGCGCGGGAGCGGAGTACGGGACCGAAGGGCACCAGACGCCGGTCGGTCACCCGGGCTTCGAGTCCGGACCGCTCCAGGGCGGCCAGGGTCGGCGCGATGCCGCACAGGGTGGAGTGCACGAGCAACAGGACGCCGCCGGGACGCAGCGACGTGTGCGCCCTGTGGCAGATCCGGTCCAGCAGGAGACGTCCGTCGGCACCCGCGTCCCATGCCATCGCGGCGCGGTGGCTGCGGGGCATGGCCCCGGGCGTCGGGACGTAGGGCGGGTTGCTCACGACGACGTCGAATCGACGGCCGGTGACCGGGCCGAAGAGGTCCCCGTGGAGGACCTCGACGGGCAGCCGGGCGAGCCGGGCGTTGAGGCGGGCGGCGAGGACCGCCCGGTAGGTCCGGTCTACGGCGGTGACGCGGGCGCCCCGGCGGGCGGCGGCCAGGGCGAGGGCACCGGAGCCGGTTCCCACGTCGAGGACGGCGGCCGCGGCGTCGAGTCGCTCCCGGTCCAGTGCCTGTGTCAGCAGTCGGGTGTCGTGCTGTGGGGCGTACACCCGCCATGGCGCCAGTACTCTGGCGCCTCCGCCGTCGTCCCGCGCTGTCATGTCGATCACTCGTCCACCTCACAGCCCGCGCCCCGAGCGTGTCACCGGACGCACCCGTCGGGTGGCTCCATGCGAGGGGGCGCTTTACGGGCGGACCTCATGGGGCACACCCGACCAATGCGTCACGCTCCGAGTGCCCGGCGATTCGGACCTCACACGGCACAATGGACACTTCCGCGATCTTTCGGGCGCCGCAACCGCACGTGGGCGGGCCGCAGCGGTGACTCCAGGCGCGTTTTCCCGGTCCGCGAGGTACCTGTCGCCCGGGCTCGCGCGGTATCTGTCGACGGGGCCGCCGAGATCCGCTGCCTTCAGCGCGTCTGATCTCGGCGATTCAGGGCACTCGGGGACCAGGAGGCGCAATCATGGTTCCCATTCTGCTGGTTTTGCTCTTGGTGCTGATTCTCTTCGGCGCCGGTTTCGCGGTCCAGGTTCTCTGGTGGATCGCTCTGGTCGTTCTCGTCCTCTGGCTCCTGGGGTTCCTGGTGCGCGGGACGAACGCGAGCGGAAGCCGGGGGCGCTGGTATCGCTGGTAGCCCACGGCACGGCGGCCCGCACGCGGGCCGGACAGATCTCACGCACCACCTGGAGCGACGATGAGCAAGCACGAGCACGCACGGCCCACCCCTCCGTCGCAGGCTCCCGGGGAGAGCGGCGACGCCGAGGCCCGGAAGGACGCGGAGGACGCGGCGCGTCCCCGCACGCAGGACGACGAGGCCCAGAAGGCTTCGGCAGCGGGCAGTGGTGAGCGGCGTCCCTCCGAGGACGGCACAAAGGCTGCCGGCTCGGACGCGTCGGGCGCATAGCGGCAGCTGTCCGGTTCGTCGGCCGTGCGGAGAACCGGATCGACAGCGAGGGCCGTCTGCGATCCACCTGATCTCCGTCCTCCCCCTCCCCCTCACCACACTGATCGAACATGTATGCGATGTTGGGGGGCAGGAGATCTTCATCCTGCTTTCCACCTGAGGCGGCCCCGTGACCCATTCCGTGCATGTCCGCCGACCGACGACCCCCGCCATCGGGGAAACCCCGGAACCGACGGACGACCTGCCCTGGATCGAGAACGGCGGCAAGGTCGCCCCCAAGGACGCGCGCGTGCTCTCACGCCTGTTCCTGGACCGGCTCCAGGAGTTGGAGGAGGGCACCCGCGAGTACCAGTACGCGCGGAACACCCTCATCGAGATGAACCTGTCCCTGGTGCACTTCGCCGCACGGCGTTTCCGCAACCGGGGCAGCGGCGACATGGAGGACATCGTCCAGGTCGGCACCATCGGCCTCATCAAGGCCATCGACCGGTTCGACCTGAGCCGCGAGGTCGAGTTCACCTCGTTCGCCATTCCCTACATCGTCGGCGAGATCAAGCGCTTCTTCCGTGACACCACCTGGGCCGTGCACGTCCCGCGCCGCCTTCAGGAACTCCGCGCCGACCTCGTCAAGAGCAAGGAAAGCCTCACCACCACGCTGGGCCGCGCGCCCACCGTGAAGGAACTCGCCGCCGACCTCGGCCTGACCGACAACCAGGTCATCGAAGGCCTCGTCGCGGCCAACGGCTACGCCGCGGGCTCGCTCGACACCCCGGGCGGCGAGGCCGAGGCCGACGACGGCGCACCGAAGTACGCGGACACAGTGGGCGAGACCGATCCCGCCCTGGAACTCTTCGAGGACCTGCACACGCTCGCCCCTCTGCTGCGGCGGCTCGACGAGCGGGAGCGCGCCCTGATCGAGATGCGCTTCGGCCGGGAGCTGACCCAGGCCGAGATCGGCCGCGAACTCAATGTGTCCCAGATGCATGTCTCCCGTCTCCTGACCCGCACGCTCGGCAAACTCCGCAGCGGACTGCTGGCCGGATGAACACACCGCTCTCACGGAGCGCCGAGCGGGGATCCGCTGCCGAGCACCTCGTCGGCCAGGGCGATGCGGACGGTGACGGCCTTGCCGTCCGGTTCGAGGCGGACCTGGAACGCCTGCGCCACGGCCATGACGATCTCCAGACCGTGCTGACCGACCCTGCGCGGATCGACCGGGCGGGCAAGCAGCTGCACCCGGACGGTGTCCCGTACGGTCACCTCCACCGCGTCGTCCAGGATGCGCAGTTCCATCCGCAGCGGGCCGGGCGCGTGCCGGCCGGTGTTGGTGACCAGCTCGCTGACGACCAGGCGCGTGAGGTCCATGGCGCGGGCGGAGACGGCCACCCCGTGGTCCACGCCGACGCGGACGAGGAAGTCCGCGGCGAGGTCGCGTGCCTCGGCGATGCAGGTGTCGTCGCCGCTCAAGGTGACGGAAGCGGCCAGGTGACGGGAGCTCAGCTCACCATCGCCGTCACTGTCGGCAGGCTCCACTCCGTGTCACCTTCCGTTCCCGTCGTCGGGCGACGCCTACCCGGCCCGACGTACCTCATGTTCTCGCCAGGCGATTCGATCGCGCCTCCGTGCGCGGCTCCCCCCTGCCATCCGGCCCGGCTTCGGCACAGGGACCGGTCCGAGTCGCACCAGCGAACGCAGTCGAGGACACGGTGACAGACGAACTCCCCGCCCGGCCCGGCCATCTGACGGTCCATCACTCCACCCTCGACGGCGTCCGGATCGTCGCCCTGCGCGGCGAACTGGACCACGCCGCAAGGGACTTCGCCGAGGAGGCGCTGAGACCGCCTGCCGATGGTCCGCCGCGGACCGTCGCCGATCTCACCGACCTGACGTTCATGGACTCCAGCGGCATCAACGCGCTCATCGCCGCGCACCGTGCGGCCGTGGACGCCCAGGGCTGGCTGCGGGTGGCCGGTACCCAGCCGTCCGTGCTGCGCGTGCTGCAGATCGTCGGCGTCGACACCCTCATTTCCTGCGTGCCCACCGTGCGCCAGGCGGTGGAGAAATGACCTGCGAGCATGTGCCGCAGGCTGCACCGGTCAGTCCTGACACCTACATGTGAATATCGAAGGAGCACCTGAATGGTGAAGCGAGAAAATGCCGTAGACCTCGTGGGGCTCCTGTCGGTCGAAGGGCAGGATCTGGCCGCGTCATGAGTCGGAGAGGTGACCGGATCACTCGGCGGCCGGGTCAGTGCGGCAGAGCTCAATCGAGAGCTGCGCGAGCTGTACGAAGCTCTGGTGGACGCGCTCCGAAAGGGGGCCACGGATGTCCACTCGGAGCACATGTCCGAAGTCCGCGCCCATTTGACGGAGTTGTCGAGGAACCGGGCCCGGCAAGGATTCTCGCCGAGTGAGACCGCCGTCAGTGTTTTCGCGCTGAAACGGGTCCTGGAACCCGTGCTGGAAAGGGGCACCGCCGACGACGTACGCGCCTATCTGCGGCTGTCCCGAATACTCGACAGTCTGGGTCTCTTCACGATCGAGACCTGTACGCGGACGCGGGACGAGCTGATCACGGCGCAGGCGGAGCAGCTGCTGGAGCTGTCCACGCCGGTGGTGCGGCTGTGGGACGGGGTGATCGCCGTGCCACTGGTCGGCACCCTGGACTCGGCGCGGACCCAGGTGGTGAGGGAGAAGCTGCTGCAGGCCCTCGTGGACACCGGGTCGGAGCAGGCGATCATCGACATCACGGGCGTTCCCGCGGTGGACACCCAGGTCGCCCAGCACCTGCTGAAGACGATCGTCGCCGCGCGGCTGATGGGCGCCGAGTGCACGGTGTCCGGCATCAGCCCGCAGATCGCGCAGACCATCGTCGCGCTGGGGATCGAGTTCGACGGCATCGTGACGAAGGCGAGCCTGGCCGACGCCCTCAAGCTGGCCCTGCGCCGGTCCGGGGTGGACATGGTCGCGCACACCGGCGCGCAGCGATGAGTGAGCGCATTCCGATCCTGCGGATCGGCGACACCCTGGTGGTGTCCGTCCAGTTCGACCTGGAGGACCAGACGGTCCTCAACCTCCAGGAGGACCTGGCCGACCAGATCGTGGCCAAGTCGGCCCAGGGCGTCATCATCGACATCAGCGCTCTGGAGATCGTCGACTCCTTCGTGGGCCGCATGCTGGCGACGGTGGCGGCCATCTCGCGGGTCCTGGACGCCAGGACCGTCGTCGTGGGCATGCGCCCGGCCGTCGCCATCACCCTGGTCGAGCTGGGGCTCTCGCTCGGCGGTGTCAGCACCGCTCTCGACCTGGAGAAGGGGCTGGCGAAGCTGAGCCGGCCCTCCGATACGGGCCCCAGGTGACAGCGCCCTGGACAGTCGACGAAGAGCCGCAGGTCTACGCCGTCGAGCGCAGCGGTGATCTCGTCCATGTCCGCCAGGCGATCCGGGCACTGGCCCAGCGGTGCGGTCTGTCCCTGGTCGACCAGACGAAGATGATCACCGCGGCCAGAGAACTCGCCCGCAACACGCTGACCTACGGCGGCGGGGGCACGGTCAGGGCCGGGCTCGTGAGCGCGAACGGCAGACGGGGTGTGGGTGCGGTCTTCGAGGACACCGGCCCGGGCATCCCCGACATCGAACAGGCCATGACGGACGGCTGGACCTCGGGCGGCGGCCTGGGGCTGGGACTGAGCGGCGCCAAGCGGCTCGTCGACGACTTCCGGCTACGCACCGCGCCCGGCGAGGGCACGGCCGTCACGATCATCAAGTGGGCGAGATGACTACCCCGACCCTGCTGGAGTCCGAGGACCTGGCGTGGTTCCGGGACGGACCCTCGCTGTCGGTGGCCGCCCGGGGCGCGGCCACCGCGCTGGCCCGGCGCATCGGGCTCAGCAGCCATCGGGCGGGCGAGGTCGCCCTCGCCGTCACCGAGGCCGCCACGAACGTGCAGCGCCACGCCGAGGACGGTGCCCTGCTGCTGCGGGTGGTGCGCTCCGGGGACACGGCCGGGGTGGAGTTCCTCACCGTGGACTCGGGGCCCGGGATGACGAACGTGCCCGCCGCCCTCGCCGACGGGACGTCCAGCGCGGGCACGCTCGGCATAGGTCTGGGCGCGGTCTCCCGGCTGGCGGACCGCTTCGACCTGCACTCGGTGCCCGGCCGCGGGACGGTCATGGCCGCCCGGTTCTGGCCGCGCACCGGCGACGGCAGGGCCGCCGTGTCCTTCCCCGACGACCCCTTCGCCGCCGGGGTGACCAGGCCGATCAGCGGGGAGACCGTGTGCGGTGACGCCTGGGCCGTCCGCGCGGTGGACGGTGACGGCGGCGGGGAGCACCCCGTGCTCCTGGTCATGCTCTGCGACGGCCTGGGCCACGGGCCGCTCGCGGAGCGCGCGAGCCAGGCCGCCGTCAGGGCGTTCCACGCCACGCAGGATCTCAGTCCCGAGGGTGTCCTCGGCGCAGTTCACCGCGCGCTGCGCGGGACGCGGGGCGGGGCGGTCGCGGTGGCAAGGATCGAACCCGCGGCGGGGCGGCTGCTGTACTGCGGCATCGGCAACGTCAGCGGCTTCCTCGTCGACGACGGTGGCCGCCGTGCCCTGTTGTCGGCCCCTGGAATCGTGGGCGCGCACATGCGGCGGCTGCGGACGTTCGAGGAGCCGCTGCCCGCGCACGGCGCGCTGGTCATGCACTCCGACGGGCTGACCGAGCGCTGGGACCCGACGGCGTTGCCGGGTCTTCTGAGTCACTCGCCGCTCGTCATGGCCGGGCAGTTGCTGCGCGAGGCCGCGGTCCGGCTGGACGACGCGTGTGCGGTCGTGATCAAGGGCGCATGGTGACCGGGGAGAGGGGCGGGCATGCCGACCGACACGGCTGAGCCGGGCCCGCGCGGCGGAGTGCTGCGCCACGATCACCCGCCGGACGCGGTCGGACGGGTGGCGTCCCTCGGCCTCACCACACCCCAGGACGTGTTCGGCCTGCGGCGCAGCGCCCAACAGGCCGCGGCTGCCGTGGCGTTGGACCAGCAGGACCAGGTCCGGCTGGCCACCGCGCTGAGTGAACTGGGCCGCGACCGGCTCGGTTGCCGCGGCCTGGAAGTCGTGTTCGCCCTGGACACCTCGGCGCAGCCGATGGCCCTCGTCATCACGTTCGTGTGGATCGGCGGGCCGCCGCCGGCCCAGGACACCCTGGACCTGGCGGCGAAGCTCGTACGGATCGAGCACGAGGCGGGCGCCACGGTCAGCCGTATCGTCGTCACCCAGCCGCTCACCGCGCCCGGGCTGACGGCGGCCGACGTGCGCGCCCGCCTGGTCAAGGTGCTCGCGGGCGGCGCCCGGTCCACCGAGGCGGACGATCTGCGCGCCCAGACCCGCGACCTGGTCGCCGCCCTGGAGGAGACCCGCGCGCAGCGGGAGGAACTCCTGCGTCTGAACGAGGAGTTGGAGGAGACCAACCGCGGAGTGCTCGCGCTCTACTCGGAGTTGACCCAGGAGCTGGAGACCACCAACAGCGGTGTGCTGGCCCTGCACTCCGAACTGGAGGACAAGCGGCACCAGTTGCTGGAGGCGAGCGAGGCCAAGACCCGCTTCTGGACCAACATCAGCCACGAGCTGCGCACTCCGGTGAACTCCGTGGTCGCGCTCTCCGCCCTGCTGCTGGCGCCCAGTTCGCCACCGCTCACCGGGGAGCAGCGGGAACAGGTCGACCTCATCGCGTCCTCCGGCCGCACCCTCCTGTCGCTGGTGAACGACCTCTTGGACGTCGCGAAGGCCGAGGCGGGTCACGTCGACATCCATCCTCAACCGGTGGATCTGCGGCTGCTGTTCGCCCACCTCGGCACTCTCCTGCTGAGCAGCCCCAACCCGGACCAGGTCACCCTCGTCACCCCCGGTCTCGAACAGCAGCCGTCCCTGGTGACCGACGAGACGCTGCTGATCCGCATCCTGCGCAACCTGCTGTCCAACGCCCTGAAGTTCACCGAGCGGGGCGAGGTGCACCTCGACGTGGCCGTGGACCCCGAACTCTCCCAGCACGCCGTCCTGTTCACCGTCACGGACACCGGAGTGGGCATCCCCGCCGACGAACTAGGCCGGGTCTTCGAGGCGTTCTACCAAGTCCGCGGCCCCCACCAGAAGGGACGCCCCGGCACCGGCCTCGGCCTGCCCTACGCCCGCACGCTCACCGAACTGCTCGGCGGCTCCCTCACCCTCACCAGCACCGCGGGGGTCGGCACCCGGGTCCAGGTGCGCCTGCCGGACCTCGGCCGGGAACCCGCCCAGGAACCGGACAGCGGAGGTTCGGACCATGCCCGATAGGGTCCAGGACCCCTCACCCGCGACCGTCCTGGTCATCGACGACAACGAGACGAACCGCTACGTCCTGACGAGCTGGCTCCGGCGCGCGGGACACACGGTCATCGGCGTCGCCACCGGTGAACAGGGACTCGCGCGGCTGAACTCCGCCGAGAGCGCGCTGCCCGACCTCGCCATCATCGATGTGCTGCTGCCCGACATGAGCGGCTTCGAGGTCAGCGAACGCCTCAAGGGCGACCCGCGGACGGTCCATCTGCCGATCATCCAGATCTCCGCCGCCGCCACCAGCGCCGACGACCATGCCGAGGGGCTGCGCCGGGGCGCGGACGCCTATCTCGACCAGCCCATCGACCCCGGCGAACTCCTCGCCACGGTCACCGCCACCCTGCGCTACGCCCGGGCCCGCCAGCGCGCCGAACGGCTCGCGCGACGCCTCATCGCCCTGAACGCGGCGACGCTGGACGTGTACAGCGCCGTGGGTTTCCACTCGTTCGCCTCTGCGGCCACCGGCGGCGCGGCCGGGGTGCTGGACACTCCGGCCAGCGCGGTGTTCCTCTCGCCCCAGGCGCAGGCCGTGCACAGCATGATCGACGACCCGCGGACCCCCGTGCGCACGCATCCGGCCCATGCCGGCCTCCTGGACCAGCTGGCGGCCCAGGGCCTGAACCAGGACACCGGGGTCGCGGTCGTCCGCATCCCGCACGACCGGTGGCGAGCGCTGCTGCCGGGCGACCACCTGCCCGGCGAGATCGCGCTCGCGGTGGCCCGTACCAAGCGCGGCCGTCCCCCGGTCTGTCTTGCCGTCCCCGCGACCGCCCTGGGCAGTGCCGACGACGAGCAGCTCTTCCAGCAGCTGGCCAACGCGAGCGCCCTCGCCCTGGAGGCCCTGCGCACGTACAACGAGGAACGCACCCTGGGTCTGGCGCTGCAACGCTCCTTCCTGCCAAAGGAGTTGCCGACGGTCCCCGGCGTCGAACTGGCCTTCCGCTACGTCCCGGCCTCCGAACACGCCGAGATCGGCGGGGACTTCTACGAGGCGGTGCGGACGGTCGACGGCCTGCTGCTCGCCATCGGGGACGTCGTCGGGCACTCGGTGACGGCCGCGACCGTGATGGGCGAGGTACGGCACGCGCTGCGCGCCTACGCCATCGAGGGCCACCCGCCGCACCGCATCCTGGAACGCCTGGAAACCCTGCTCGGTCAGTCGCAGCCCGGTGTCACGGTCACCCTCTGCCTGGTCCTCGTCACCCCGCACGACCGCCGGCTGCACATCGCCAACGCCGGCCACATCCCGCCCCTGGTGATCGACCCGCAGCACGGCCCGCGGTTCCACCACCCCCACGGTCCGCTGCTCGGCCTGGGACTCCCGCATCCGCCGCCCACCGTCCTGCCGGCCCCGCCCGGCACCCGTCTGCTCCTGGTCACGGACGGTCTCGTGGAGGTGCGCACCGCCCATCTCGACGCCACGCTCGGCGAGTTCAGCGACGCGGTCATGGAAGGCCCCGCCGATCTCGAGGAGTTGTGCGAGGTGCTGCTCGCGCGTTTCGGTCACAACAAGGACGACGACATCGCCCTGATCGCCGCCCTGTTCTCGTAGGCGGGCGACCTCGCCGACGACATGCGAAAGCCCCGGGACTCCTTGCGGAATCCCGGGGCCGTGGTGCTCGCGGCAGCTGCCGGATCAGACGAGCGGGCCGCCGAAGGGACCGCCTCGGCCTGTGCCGTAGTACGTGCCGACCTGGTCGTGGTAACCCCGGTCGCCGAGGTGCTTCTCCCGGTCGAACTCCGGGGCGTCCTTGATCTGTTGCTTGGTGAGGCCGACGGAGACCTTCTTCTCGTTCGGGTCGATGCTCACCACCGTGCTCGCCGGGAGCAGGACCTCCTTGCCGAAGATCCACACACCCGTGTCGACCACCAGGTAGGAGTCGTCGACCTCGTCGGAGTGCTTGTCGACCTTGCCGATGCTGCCGTCCGTCGCCTCGACCTTGAATCCCGTCAGGTCGGTGCCCGGCTGGTGGCCCGAATCGGCCTGGTAACCCCATACGTTGTCCGTCATGCGAAACCTCCCCTTGCAGTGCGTGAATACCGAGGAAGCCCGTCCGGTATTGCGGTGGGCGTCCCTCGGCAGGTCGAGTGCCCACCGTTTTCCGTCCCACACAATTTTATTGTTCGCCTACGCTCCGCATGAGGTCACCACCGGTACCAACGGCCCCTCGAACCACCGCTTCCGGCACTGCGGAAGACGAATCCCAGGAGCCACAGAACAGCTACGACGACGGCGACCCACCAGAGAAAGTGAAGGGCGAATCCGGCGCCGCCCAATATCAGGGCGAGGAGAAGTACAAGAATCAACACAGCCATGTCGATTCCCCTTTCCGAAAGGCCGCGATACCCGCTTTTCCGTATGACCCGCCCGCCCTCCCCTACCGCTCCGCCAGCCCGGCCAGTTCCGCGTCGAAGAACATCGCCGGGTCGAACCCCATGCCGTTGAAGTGGCCCGCGAGTTCGAGGGACAGCACGCCGTGCAGGCGGGTCCAGAAGGTCAGGGCGCGATGGAGGGCCGCGGGCGGGGCGGGGTGGTCGCCCGCCCAGTGCCGGTGGGCCTGGAGGTCGAGTTCGAACGCGCTCGCGGGACCGTCCGCGGACAGTTCCGTGCTCGCGTCCAGAAGGAACGCCATGATCTCGGACGCGATCCCGGTGATGTCGTCGGGCGCGTGGTAGCCGGGGACCGGTGTGCCGTAGATGAGGAAGTAGCGCTGCGGGTCGGCGAGGGCCCAGTCGCGCAGGGCGTGGGCCAGGCCTGACATGTCGGTGCCGGACTCGGCGGCTGCGTGGAAGACGTCGGCGAGGCTGCGGTACGCGTCCCGGATGAGTTCGGTGATCAGGTCGTCGCGGCTGGCGAAGTACCGGTAGAGAGCGGGGCCGCTCATGCCCATGCGCTTGGCGATCGCGTTGAGGGAGAGCGCGGAGGCGCCCGCCGTGGCGATCTGCTCGCGTGCGTGCTCCTTGACCTCCGCGCGGACCTGCTCGCGATAGCGCTCGCGTGGGGTCTTCGTGCCCGTTTCCGCCATGACCGGCCGCCTTCCGCTCCCACTCGACTACACACTGAAGCTTCAGTTAGAAGCTATCACGATTGCTATTGACGACCCCTTCTCGCGTGAGTTACAACTTATAACGAACACGAAGACACCTAGCTCGCAGCGGATCGCAGTGGAGGTCACCATGAACAGCACCGACAGCACGCACGGCGCGGACAGCACCACCGAGGCACTCGTCGAGGTCGTCCTGCCCGGCAAGGTGGAGCCCGAGGGCCTGGAGGTCCGGCACGGGTCGGTTCCCGTCGCGGGCCCCGGCCGGGTCGTGGTCCGGATGGAGGCGACCGGGGTGTCCTTCGCCGAGCAGCAGATGCGGCGTGGGAAGTACTACGACCAGCCGCCGTTCCCGTTCGTCCCCGGCTACGACCTGGTGGGCACCGTCCAGAGCACCGGCGCCGGTGTCGAGCCGGGCCTTGCCGGCACCCGGGTGGCCGCACTGGTCAAGGTCGGCGGCTGGGCCAGCCATGTGCTGGTCGACGCGGCCGACGTGGTGCCGGTGCCCGAGGGGATCGGCGCGGCCGAGGCGGAGACGGTCGTCGTGAACGGCATCACCGCCTGGCAGATGCTGCACCGCAAGGCACGCGTCCGCACCGGCCAGACGATCCTGGTGCACGGGGCGAACGGCGGGGTGGGCACGGTCCTGGTCCAACTCGCCCACGCCGCGGGGGTGCACGTGATCGGCACGGCCTCCCCGCGCCACCACGACGCGCTCCGCGAGCAGGGCGTCGAGCCCATCGACTACCGCACCCCGGACCTCGCGGCCCGCGTCCGCGAGCTCTCCCCGCGCGGTGTGGACGCCGTCTTCGACCACGTCGGCGGCCCCAGCGTCGTCCGCTCCTGGCACCTTCTCGCCCCCGGCGGCACGCTCGTCTCCTACGGCAGCGCCTCCACCCGTGACGACGGGGGCTCCAAGCAGCTGCCGGTGCTCAAGATCCTGGGCCGCGTCTGGACGTGGAACGCGCTGCCGAACGGCCGTCACGCCTACTTCTTCAACGTCTGGGCCGGGCGCGCGCTGAACAAGAACAAGTTCCGCGCCCAGTTGAGCGCCGACCTCACGCAGGTCTTCGCGGCCCTCCAGCGCGGTGAGGTCAACGCCCGGATAGCGGCTCAACTCCCGCTCGCCCGCGTCTCGGACGCCGTCCGCCTGGCCGAGTCCGGCACGGTCGCCGGCAAGGTCGTCCTGATCCCGTGACGCGCCGTTCCCTGCCCACTCCCCCATCTCGCCCGGAAGGCCCCGCCGTGACCAGCGTCCCGCCCACTCGCACCACCCGACACCACCGCGCCCGGCTGCTCGTCCCGGCGGCGCTGGCCGCCCTCGCCTGCACGGCCATGACCGCCACGGCCTCGGACGCGTCCCCGAAGAGCACCACGACGACCACGGTCACGACCGCCCGAAGCCACGGCGACGTCCAGCGGCCCAAGGTGATGCTCGACAACTGGCTCCGGCTCTGGAACGGCGATTACGACCGGGCCCCGGGCATCATCTCCCCCGCCTTCCGCGTCCATGCCGCCCTGCTCGACGGCGGTGACGGCAGCTCGATCCGGGGTGCCGACGGCCTGGTCGCATGGATCAAGCAGACCCGCGCCGCCTTCCCCGACCTCCGCTTCACCGAGCAGGTCACCCCGCTGATCGACAAACGGCACGCCTCCGTGCGGTGGACGGCCACCGGGACCTACGCGGGCGGCTTCCCCGGAGCCAAGGCCGAGCCCGGGACGGTGGTCACCTTCACCGGCACCGACACACTCCGGATGCGCGACGGCAGGTTCGTGGAATACTGGGTCAACACCGACACCCTCCAACTCCTCACCCAGCTCAAGGTGTTGTGACCCCGTGTGGCCGTCAGGCGCCCCAGTCCTCGACATGCGCGAGCACGTAGTCGGCCAGCTCGGGCGGCTGAAGATTCAGGGCCGCCACGGCGGAACGGCTGACGTCGACCCGCACCGGTTCGAAGAGGCCCGTGTCGGGGTCGTCGAGTTCCGGACCGTGACGGAGATCAAGGTCCATGGCAACCAGGTCGGCAAGGAAGTAATGCTGGACGACGGTGCTCGTCCCGCGCGGTTCGGTCAGCGTCAGGAACTCGGTGGCCGGACCGATCGTGGCCCCGATCTCCTCCAACACCTCGCGGCGCAGGGCCGCTTCGAGGTCCGCGTCCTCGGGCTCGACACTCCCGCCGACCGTCGTGCAGTACGGATCGCCGCCGGGCCAGCCCCGCTTCAGGAACACCAGGTGACCGTCGTCGAGGAGCACGACCCGCGCCTTGTGACGAACCCTCATGCCCTCAACGGTAGTGGGCCGAGCGGCAGTTCACCCCCGAAGCCGCGTGCCAGTACCGGGTGTCCCGGTCCACGGCGGAGCACGGGGCAAACTTCACCGTTGCGGCCGTCGCCGGTCGACCAGGGGCACGCCTCCCGGGACCCGGTGATCGACACCCGGCGTCGGAGCGTCGCCGAGGTGGCCGGTGCGACAAGGGCGGGCAAACCGTCAAGCATCGCCCTCGCACACCCACGCGACTCTCGTTCATAGCTACGAACTTGGCTCCCGGTGGGTGCCGTCCACCCCGAACCTCTGATAGTTAACTTTCCTATCAGTTCGGCGGTACGACCAACTCCCCACCCCCCACCACCCTTTGGAGTCCCCGTGGTCCACCCGTTCCACGACGCTGCGCCCTCCGAGCCGACGAGCCCCTCGCGTCGGACGCTCCTCGCGCTCATCGGCGTGTCGCTCGCGGCGGCGCCTCTGCTGCGCGCCCCGCAGGCCTCGGCCGCTCCCTCGGCCGCCGCGGCGGTCGGCCTCGACGACCCGGCGAAGAAGGAGATCGCCATGAAGCTGGTGTCGAGCGCCGAGAACTCCTCCCTCGACTGGAAGGCCCAGTACAAGTACATCGAGGACATAGGCGACGGCCGTGGCTACACCGCCGGCATCATCGGCTTCTGCTCGGGCACCGGCGACATGCTCGACCTCGTCCAGCTCTACGCGACCCGCAAGCCCGGCAACGTCCTCGCCAAGTACCTGCCCGCGCTCCGCAACGTCAACGGCACCGACTCGCACTCCGGACTCGACCCGAACTTCCCCAAGGACTGGCGCACCGCGGCCCAGGACACGGTGTTCCAGCAGGCGCAGAACGACGAGCGCGACCGGGTGTACTTCAACCCGGCCGTCAGCCAGGGCAAGACCGACGGGCTGCGGGTGCTGGGCCAGTTCACGTACTACGACGCCATCGTCATGCACGGCGACGGCGACGACCCCACCAGCTTCCGCAACATCCGCGCCCGCGCGCTGCGTTCGGCCAAGCCGCCGGCCCAGGGCGGCAACGAGACGACGTACCTCAACGCCTTCCTCGACGCGCGCGTGTGGGCCATGAAGCAGGAGGAGGCCCACAGTGACACCACCCGCGTCGACACCGAGCAGCGTGTCTTCCTCCGCAACGGCAACTTCGACCTCAACACACCGCTGACCTGGAAGGTGTACGGGGACAGCTACACCATCAACTGACCTTTCCCGCCCGCTCGTTGAGCGGTAGCGCGAGCGGACGGAGCGGCGCCAGGGCCTTCGGGTACGGGTCCTGGCGCCGCTCCACGAGGCGGACCGGCCCCGCGGCGGCCAGCAGTTCGTGGACCTCGGCCCGGCTGGCGCGGAGCCGTTGCGCGGCATCTCCGTGCGGGGCATCCGCCGTGGCGGCGAGGGCGGTTGCCAGTTTGGCCCGGCCCTGGCTGAGGCGGCTGCGGACCGTGTCGACCGGTGTGCCGCAGACCTCCGCGATCCGTTCGTAGGAGGTGATCCCGGTGGCGAAGTAGCGCAGTACCAGCGGCGTGCGCAGGACCGGGGGACAGCTCCGCCAGTGCCTCCCACACCCAGTCCCGCAGCGCGTTCCGTTCGAGCCACTGCTCCGGTCCCAAGTGCGCTGACGGGAGCGGCAGTTCGCTCACCGGCCGGACCGCGGCCGACTCCCGCTGCACCAGCCGGGCGGCGTTGCGCACGACCATCCGCAGCCACGCGCCCACCGCCGCCGGTTCACGGACGTCGCCGATCCGCAGCAACGCCGTCAGCGCGGCTTCCTGCATCACGTCGTCGGCGTCCGCACCCGGACCGAGGATACTCACCGCGACGGCACGCATCCCGGCCCGGTGCCGCTCCAACAGCAGTCCCAGCGCGGCGACTTCACCCGCCTGTGCCGCGCGGGTGAGCGCCGCGTCCTCCTTGTATACCGCCCCCGCGACGTCCCCCATCATGAGCCCTTTCGGCACCTGGTTCCGCTGGTTCCGGGCACCCCGGCGGGCACCCGTCGAGACAGGTGGATGGCGGCCACCGGCTCCTGGGAGAGGTGGTCGGCGTCGAGTACGACCAGGTAACTGCGGTTGCGGCAAGCCCTGCTCGCCCACCGCGAGGGCGCCAGGATCGTCGGCGGCAGCTACGCCGCGAAACGGCACAGCCTGACCCTCGGGGAACGCCTCGTCGGCGTCATCCCAACTCTTCTCCACCCCCGTCGAGGAGATCCTCAACTTCGACGACCGTTTCGCGTTCGGACTCGGGCTCATCCTCGGCGGCCTCCGCGAGCAGATCCCGGGAAAGGATCTTCCCTGAGGGCACCCCCACCCTCGTTTCGGAGAATATATCTCCACTTTCTTCGGCCCGGGAAGCCCCGCGACGCGACTCTCCCCGACGCTCACCCGCCCGCTCCGGGCGATGCGATGAGCACCCCTTCCCACCTGCGACGATGCGCGAAATCCGCGCGCTGACGACGCACCCCTGAAGCCGTCCCCGCCCCGTCGACGGCCGCCCCCGACGCCGCGTCCGGGGCGTTTTCCACTTCGGTTCGATCCCTTGACAGTGCCATCAGGCCGTTCCCAAACTACCGACCATTCGGTTGACGGCCTGGGTCGTATGCCCCCGCCGTCGACATTTCCAGAAGGGTGATCACCATGGCTGAAGTGTCGCTTCCCGATGCCCAGAGCCCGCCGGTTCGCGCAGTCACCACGTCTCACATCGGTCACGCGACAGCCGTGGGGGCGGCCGGGTTCGCGTGGTGCTCGCTCATCCTGGGCCTGCACACCGCCGGGATCATCGACGCGGCCGACGGCACGATCGTGCTGGCGGGCACGTTCTTCTACGGCGGCATCGTCCAACTCGTGGCGGGATTTTTCGCGTTGGCGTCCGGCGCGACCTTCGCGGCGGCGTTCCTGACGGCGTACGGGGCGTTCTGGCTCGGCTACACCGTCATCGAGTTCTGGGCGGCGCCGCACATCGCCGGAGCGGCGGCGGCCGCGGCGAAGGCCGGCGGTGCGTCGGCGGAGGCCTCGGCGGCGGCGGGCGGACATGCCGTGATGCAGTCGCTGGGGCTGTTCCTCATCGGCTGGCTGGTCGTGACGCTGGTCTTCGGCATCGCGAGTCTGGGCACGAACGGCGTGATCGTGAGCGCGTTCGCCCTGCTGACGCTGACGATCGTGCTGCTGGTGACCGCCTATCTGGGCGCTTCCAGCGCGGGCGTGCCGAGCGACTCGGTGCTGAAGACCGCGGGTTACGTCGAGATCGTGCTGGCCGCCGTCGCCTTCTACCTGGTCCTGGCGGAGCTGACCAACGACATCCGCGGGCGTGCCGTGCTCCCGCTCTTCGCCCTGAACCGCGCCCCGCAGGCCGCCGCGCAAGCCGCCTGACCGGCGTGGCACCCGCATCCACTTCAAGGAGCCGCATGAAGAAGCCCAAGGCGAGAGCACGGCTCAAGCCTCCCCGCAGGGTCTCCGTCCTGAGCAGCGCCTCCGCGGTGCTCCTCCTCCTGGCCGCAGGCCGGACGACGGCCACCGCACTCCCCGCGCACAAGGCCAACTGGACGCCACCGGCCGCCAGTTACGCCGCGAGCGCTCCCGTCCACACCACCGTCACGATGGACGACGGGGTGAAGATCGCCGTCGAGGTCGTCTACCCGACCGACCCGGCCACCGGCGCCCGCGCCTCGGGCCCGTTCCCGGTGCTCCTCACGCAGAATCCGTACGGCGCGCAGCGCTCCGACCCGGCGGACAGCGGCACTTATTTCGTGCAGCGCGGCTACATCTACGTGGCCTCCGCGATCCGCGGGACCGGCGACTCCGGCGGGCAGGTCGACTGGTTCGGTTCCCGGCAGGGGAAGGACGGGGCCAACCTGGTCGACTGGGCAGCCCACACGCTGTCGGGGTCCAACGGCAAGGTGGGGCTTGACGGTTGCTCCTACCTCGGGGTGAACCAGTGGTTCACCGCGGCGGCCGTGGGCAAGGACTCCGCGCTCAAGGCCATCACCCCCTTCTGCACCGACTCGGACTTCTACAACGACCTCACGGCCGACGGCGGTATCCCCACCCCCTTCGTCGCCGGCATCGCACAGGCCGAGCCGCGCGGCCCCGAGGGACGACCCCGCCACCGACCCGCAGTCGGTGACCATCGCCCAGCAGGCGACGGGTGGTTCACGCTCGTACGACGACGCGTACTGGCAGTCCCTCGACGTGCAGAAGCTCATGCCGAAGATCGTCGCCAACAACATCCCGGCGCTGACCGAGGCGGGCTGGAACGACCTCTTCCCCGGCGGGAACCTGGGCGCCTACGTGGCCGCCCAAAACGCCTACCACCACCGGCCGTTGACCGAGCCGATCACCTCCGGCGAGGCCGTCACCGGCCGCTACCAGGCGATCGTCGGCCCCTGGACCCACGGCGAGCACGTCAACGAGGAGACCCTTCAGGCCATCCGTCTGGAGTGGTTCGACACCTGGCTCAAGAACGCGCCCACCGGCATGGCCAACACGTCGACTCCCCTGCACCTGTTCGAGAACGGCGCGAACACCTGGGTCGACAGCGCGGCCTGGCCCCTGTCGTCCGACGCCAAGACCTACTACCTGGGCGACGGCTCCCTCACCCCCGGCAGGCCGAAGGCCCAGGGCAGCGACTCGCTCGCGTGGAGTGCGGCGACGACGGCCAACACCCTGACGTACACCACCGCCCCGCTCACCAAGGCGGCCCTGCTCAACGGCCCGACCGACGTCACCCTCTACGCCAAGTCGACAACGCCCGAAGCCGAGTTGTCGGCGAAGCTGAGCATCGTCGCGCCGGACGGAACGGTGACCAAGCAGGCCGACGGCATCCTCCTGGGCAGCCAGCGCGCCCTGGACACCGGGGAGAGCTGGTACGGCTCCAACGGCAGCCTCCTCAAGCCCAGTCACCCCTTCACGCAGGCGTCGCAGCGCCCGGTCACCCCGGGCCAGACGACCCGCTACGACATCTCGCTGCTGTCCAACTTCACCAGGATCCCGGCCGGTTACCGCATCCAGATCAGCGTCAACAGCCAACCCCCGGCCGACTTCCACTCCCCCGTCGCCCCGACCCCGCAGGAACTGGCGAACCTGGCCGGTGGCGTCTACACCGTGGAACACTCCCCGCAGGCGGCGTCCTTCGTCAACCTGCCGCTCACAAAGCCGAGTTCGGCCACCCCGAGCCGCGACAACTGGGGACCGTCCTCCTGAATCACGGGTGGCAGGTCTGTCGTACGGACAGGCCTGCTACTCCTCCGTCGGGGCCGGCCGTACCAGCCCCATCACCTGCTCCACCGTCTCGTTGCTCAGACCCGGTGTCGTCAGCGGCAGGTTGTCGGGACGCTGCCGGATGCCGTTCAGCATGATCTCGAAGTAGCGGCGCCAGACGTCGGGCCGCTTGCCCTGGGTGAACTGGCTGGCGGCGCTGAGCATCTGCACCATGACGGGGATGTCCGAGGGTGTGATCTCGGGACGCAGGTCCCCGCTCTCCTGCGCCCGCCGGATCAGCGCCTCCAGGAAGGGGAGCATCCCGCCCCGCACGGTCTCCATGGGCTCTGAACTGTGGCTCCCCAGCATGATCACTTCTTGCAGGCCGCGGTTCTCGGCGAGGTCGGCGCCCATCTCCGTCAGGAAGTCCACGAACCCTTCCCAGGGATCGGGGTGCGCGAGTGCCCGCTCCGCGGATGCCTGCCGCATCCCGAGGTCCTGCTCGAACAGGGCCCGCACCAGGGTCTCCTTGTCGGGGAAGCGCCGGTACACCGTGCCGACCCCGACCCCCGCGTGCCGGGCCACGTCGTCGAGCGTGACGCTCAGCCCGTGCCGGCCGAAGACCTCGCGGGCGGCCCGCAGGATCTTCTCCCGGTTGAGGGCGGCGTCGCGCCTCAGCGGGCGGTCGCCCTCCGTGGGAGCACCAGCCCCGGAACCCTCAGCCATAACCTCATGTTAACCCTGTTGATCACAGGCCGGTTTGGCCGATCCGCGCCCCTTCCCGACGGCACCCCGCGGAAAACGTTGCAACCACCACCGGGGTACACTGACGCCGCCCAGGAGAACCGCGTCGTGCCTGGTCGCACGGCTGTCACAGCGAGGGGGTGGACGCCGTTCAGGTTCGCCCCGCCCGTATCCAGGACGTCGCAGCCGCCGCGGGCGTCTCGGTGTCCACGGTCTCGAACGTCCTGAACCGGCCCGAGCGCGTCAACGCCCGCACCGCCGAGCGCGTCCGCGACGCGGTCGCCGCCCTCGACTACGTCCCCCACCCGGGAGCCGCGGGCCTGCGCACCGGCCACTCCTCCTCCATCGGCCTGGTCCTCCCCGACGTCACCAACACCTTCTACTCCCGCATCGCACGCGGCGCCGCCGACGCGGCCTACGAGCACGGCTACGCCCTCGTCCTCTGCGACAGCGGCGACGCCCCCGAGCGCGAGCAGGGCTACTTCACGATGCTCATCGAGCAGCGGGCGGTCGGGGCGGTGGTCGTGCCGCTCGGCGCCGACCCCACCCGCCTCACCCGGCTCCGCGAGCGCGGCATCCCGCTCGTCCTCGCCGACCGCGCGCTGTCGGCCCAGGACGGCTGTTCCGTCTCCGTCGACGACATCGCGGGCGGCCGGGTCGCCGTGCAGCACCTCCTGGACTGCGGGGCGCGGGACATCCTCGTCGTGAACGGCGAGCGCGGCATCGTGCAGTGCGCCGAGCGCTACCAGGGCGCCCGCCAGGCCGTCCGCACCCGCCGCGAGGCCCGGGTCCGCCAGGTCGTCGCCGACGAGATGACGGTCGCCTACGGCCTGGAGATCGCCCGCACCCTCGACGAGCTCCCCGACGCCGTCTTCTGCACCAACGACTTCCTCGCCGCCGGCCTGTGCCGCGGCCTCGGCGAGCGGGGTGTCCGCATACCCGAGGAGATACAGGTCGTCGGCTACGGCGACCTCGACATCGCGAGTTTCGTCGGTACGACCCTCACCACGGTCCGCCAACCCGTCGAGGAACTCGGCAGAGCCGCCGTCGGAATGCTCCTCGACGAGGTGGAGGCCCGCGCCGAACACGCCCACGAGACAAGGGTGTTCGCCCCCGACCTCGTCCTACGCGACTCCACCCGTCCCCTGCCGGTCCCGAACCCGTAGCGTCACCGGCCCCAGCAGTCCCGACGACAGCTGAGCCGGGAACGCCCAGGCGGTGGGCGTAGCCTCGGCGAGATAGGGCGCCAGGGTGTTATTGACGGTCACCTCGACCCGCACCAACCCCGCTGCCGTGCGCGGGAGTTCAAAGCGGTACGGCGGACAGAACGCCTCCCCGGCCTCCACCCCGTCGACTTCCACCGACACGCTGCCGCGCACCCGCCCCAGATCCAGTACGGCGTCGGCCCCGGCAGGCACTTCGACCTCCCGCGAGTACGTCACACCGCCGCTCCAGCCGCCCAGGCCGAGCAACTTCCAGTCACCTAGAGGCAGTTGGGCCGCCACCGTACGGACGCGCACCGGCCCACGCCACCCGGAACCGCCCCGCAGGACGGCCGTGGGCACGGTCACGACTTCGACCTCCGTGGGTTCGGAAAGCGGCTGGTCCATCGTCAGGACCGAACCGTCGAGCCCCACTTCCTCACCGTCACCGACCCGCACCCTCGCCGCCAACTCCAGTGGCAGGTCCAGCGATACGGTCCCCGGCGGCACGGTGAAGCGGAAGCGCTGGGCGCGTTCGCGCACGGAGTCCGTGGCCCGCACCGGAAGTACGGCACCGCCGAGCACCGGCGCGCCGGTGAGCCACTCGGTGTCCGGCAGCGGGTGCGGTCGGACGGCCGCGTAGCAGTGCTGCAATTCCCCCCAGCGGCCGTCGTGTTCGACGGTACGACCGCGCCACTCTCCCGCCTCTGCCTCCCAACCCGCTCCGCTCACCAGGTAGTTCGCCGCATCGGCCACGCAGTCGATGAACACCGCCTCGCGCGGGTCGACGGCGTCGGCCACCACTTCCAGTACGTGTTCGCCTTCACCCAGGGCCAGTTCATGCCGGAAGAACATCGGCACCGCGCCCCAGTCGGACTCGTAGTACTCCACCTTCTCCTGCCGGGCGACCACCGCTCCGTCGAGCAGCACCGTCACGCCCACCGCAGCACCCACGACAAGTGCCGCCCGGCCGACGGCGTTCAGGCGCCCTCGGTAGGTCACCCCGCCGGCCGGTCGTACGTCCTCCGGCAGGCACATGAACTGCGGGCGCGGTCCGAACGCGTCCGGGCGGCTCAGGCAGAAGTAGCTGCCCAACGGGGTGTCGGCCGCGCCCGAGATCAGCATCGGCCTGTCCTGGGCGTCTCCCAGTTCGTATTCGAGGACGTTGCGGGTCCGGCCGATCTCCACGCGGGCGGTGGTGCAATACCCGGTGCCGATGTCCAGGCGCCGGCCGTTCCACCACACGCGCTTGGTGGCCGCGGCGCCGATGTGCAGCTCGGCGGGGCCTCGGTGGTCCGTATCCACGATCGCCCGGACCCGGGCGATCGATCCGGGTCCTGGCACGGGGACGCGTACAAACTCCTCCGTCACCAGGCCCTTGTTGCCGAGCAGGCCGTCCGGGTCCGGGATGCCCCGGCTGGTGGAGTACCGCGAGACGCTCCAGTCGTCGGGGGTGAGGGGGAGGTCTCCCGCGAGGACCTGTTCGACGGCGGGCACGTCGAGCGGATCGGGGGCCCCGGCGGACGGCACCGGAGCGAGCACGCGGACCTGGTTGCCGTAAGTCGCCTTTGTCTGCTGCCAGTTGGCGTCGGGGTCCTCGGTCTCGGTCCACCGCATGGTCCAGATCTGGGGTGCGGTGACGGACGAGCCCGCGGGCAGGGCGAGGTCGCCCCAGGTGTTGTCCATGGTGGGGACCAAGCGTCCCTCCCAGCCGGTCGAGAGGTCGATCGTCCGTTCCGGCACGGGAGTCGGCGTGGCCGGCTGGCGGGTCCGCGGGGTGCCCTCCCGCCATACGACGAGGACGGCGGGGGCGCCTTCGAGGGGGACCTCGATGGTCGAACGGCCGTCGGCCACGGCGACTTGGGCCGGTTGCCGGGTGCCGGTCGCCGGGTTCCAGATCTCGGCCTCGGTGACCTCGGCCTGGACGGTGACGGTCGAGTGGCGGGCGTAACGCGCCGGGTCCGCCTCGTGGTGGGCGTCTCCAGGCAGCGTGCGGGCGTCGGGGAAGGTGCCTGTCACCAGGGCGACCGCCTCAACTCCCCTTCTCCTGACCAGCAAGGGGACCTCGCCGGTCGCGTGTCCGGCTGTGTCGGCGACCGCCGCCGCGCCCGCCTCGGCGTCGCTCGCCCGCTCCAGGCGCGGGTGTTTCAGCAGGGCCGCGACGACGGAGTCGTCCCCGGTCATCCCCGCGGCCGTCGCCGGTGGGCGGCCCACGACCACCACCCGGCCGCCCGCGTCCAGGAGTTGGGTCAGTCGGCGGGCCGTCTCCTCCTCCAGGACGCTCGCCGATGGCAGCAGCACCGCGCGGTACGACAGGTCCGCGACGCGCAGGGCGCCTTCGGCCGCGGTCGCACGCTGTACGGAGGCGTCGTCGATGACGTCGAAGGCGATGCGGTGGCGGTCAAGCGAACCGACGTGCGGGCCGAGCCAGTTGTTCGTGCCGCAGAGGTCCAGGTAGTCGCGCTGTGTCTCGTCGACGTCGGCGTGGTCGTCGCCGAGGCGGCCGTCACCGAAGTGCTGGACGGGGGCGTCCAGCGGGATGAGGGACTGCATGGTGGCGGTGGGGTGCAGGACCGCGACGTCGGCGCTGTAGGTGCCCCAGGACATGATCGAGCAGATCCGGGCGACGGCACGGGAGAACGCCGGGTACTGCCGCCAGTAGGGCTGGCGCCAGTCGGTGGACGGGGGCGCCCACTCGAACCAGCCGCCCGCCGTGCCGAAGTAACTGGCGTGCGGGTTGTACAGGTTGGCGCCGCTGCGCAGGAACGGCAGGAGCCAGTCGTAGGTGTCCGCCAGGGTGCCGCCCCAGCCGGAGGAGTGGAACGCCTCGATCCAGACGCGCTCGTGGCCGTAGAGGTGGGCCATGGAGGAGTGGACCTTGGAGTCGCCGTGGTGATCGCTGCCCGCGGCGCCGTACCAGCGGTGGGTGCGGAAGTAGTCGGTGTAGATCTGCGTCGACTGGGCCGGGAAACCCGCCCGCGCGGGGTGGCTCTGGTCGGCGCCGACGAGCATGCCGCGTTCGTCGTGCCAGGCGGCGAGCGGCTTGAAGAGGGCTTCTTCGGTGAGTTCGGTGCGGACCGCGTGGTAGTCGGCGCGGATCTTCGCCGCGCGGGCGGTCAACGGGCCGAACAGGGCGGGGAGATGGTCGAGGAGGTCGTAGCCGCGGCGGGCGCGGAACTCGCCGGGGAAGCGGTGGCTCCAGGAGTTGGTGCCGGGCAGCTCGTCCTGGAAGCTGCCCGCGATGACGTTGCCGAGGTACTCGGGGACGCGGCGGTCGTACTCGTGGTGGACGGTGTCCAGCAGCAGGCTGACGGCGTGCGGGTCCAGGTAGTCGAAGGCGGTGGGGACGGCGACGACGAGCTGTACGTCCTCGCCCTCGGGGACCGTGGGCAGGAGGTGGCCCTCCATGTCGTAGGCGGCCACGAGGGTTTCGGCACCGCGCAGGGCGATCGTGCCGCCGGTGACGGTGGCTCTCCGGGAGCGCAGGGCGAGGCCGGCCGTCTCCGGGTGGTGGCGGGTGACGGCGCCCTGCACGTTGGCGCCGGAGAAGCCGATCTGGTCGTAGAACCACAGGCGGGTGCCGATGTCCCGGGCGATGCGGCAGGTGTCGGTGAAGCGGTCCCACCACTCCTCGCCGAACCACGGCGGGTCGTCGGTGCGGGCGCCGAAGGCCGGACCGGCCGGGGCGAGGTTGATGACGACGAGGTTGTGGACGCCGCCGGCCGCGAACCGGCGCAGCTGCCAGTCGAGTTGCTCGCGGGTGACCTTGGCGCCCGACCACCACCACAGCGGGGTGGGGCCGAAGTCCCGGGGCGGGGCGTCGAAGAGCTGGTGCAGCGCGGGCGAGATCACGGCGTTGGTCCTTCCGAGTAAGGCTCCGTCATCCTCATGGGTCAAAAAACGTTTTATGTCGGCTCGATCGTCTGTCACCTGCAATGTTGGCACCGGATCCGTAGGCCGGGAAGGAGGCGGACCCGTCTTCGCCCGGATACGTGCGAGAGGGCTTGTTGGAACGTTTTTTGGACCCTATATTCACTGCGACCCCGGCCCAGAGCCGCGAGGAGCCGCATCATGATCCGATTCCCGTCCCCACCGGAACACGCGGAACAGCCGCCCATCCCCCGGCACTTGTGGAAGGTCGCGGCCCTGTCGGGCATGGCGTCCTACCTCGACGCCGCGCTCATCGTCAGCATCGCCGTCAACCTGGCCATCTACCGCGACCACTACGACATGGGCGTGTGGATGGCCGGCGCGATCAGCGCGATCGTCACCGGCTGCATCGCCGTCGGTTCCCTCGTCGGCGGCCGGCTCGCCGACATGTTCGGGCGCCGCCGCGTCTACAACCTGGACATCCTCTGCTACGCCGTGGGCGCCATCGTCATCACCCTCGCCCCGAACGACATCGTCCTCTTCGTCGGCGTACTCGTCGCGGGCCTCGCCGCCGGAGCCGACCTGCCGACCTCCCTGGCCGTGGTCTCGGACGCGGCGCCCGCCGACGGCCGGGCCCGTCTCGTGTCGTTCACGCAGGTCATGTGGGTGCTGGGCATCGTCGTCGTCATCTTCCTCGGCTACGTCCTGTCGGACACCGGCATGACCGGGGCACGGTTCATCACCGGCCACCTGGTCGTCGCCGCACTGGTCACCTTCCTGCTCCGTGCCCGGCTGGAGCTGGCCGACCCGTCCGAGGCGGCACAACGCGAGGAGGCGGCAGCGCTCGCCGCCCCGCGCGGCATCGAGCTGAAGAACGTGTGGAACCGCGCCGCGCTGCTGCCGATGATCGCGACCTTCGTCTACTACGTCACCTGGGGCATCGGCGCCAACACCTTCGGCCAGTTCGGCACCTACCTCCTGGTCACGGTCAGCGGCGCCTCACAGAGCCTGGCCACCGGCATCAACCTGGCCTTCCTTCCCATCGCACTGGTGCTGACCTTCGTCTTCGTCCGGGTCGCCGACACCCCGTGGCGCGACCGGCTGTTCTACGTCTTCACCGTCGTGCAGGTCGTGGCCTTCTGCATCGCCTCCCTCACGGCGGGCGCGCTCGTCGGGATGCTCGTCTTCTTCGTGCTGTACCAGATCTCCAACCCCTTTGCGGGAGAGGCCAGTTACAAGGTCTGGTCGCAACTCACCCTGCCCCCCGACACCCGCGGCACCACCCAGGGCCTCACCTACGCCCTCTCGCGCGGGGTCTTCGCGGGCGTCGCGTTCGTCACGCCGGCGCTGATGGACTACAGCGCCTCGCTCCTGCTGTGGCTGATCACGCTCTGCATGGCGGCATCCGGGGTCGCGGGCGTGTACGTCATCCATGTCCTCATCCGGCGCTCCCCCAACACCGCGGTGGCCCCGGAGACCCTGGGCGTGGCCAGGACCTGAGTCCGGCACCGGCCCCCGGACAGCACACCGGACACCGTAAGGACACCGCGCATGACAACGACCGAGCCCACCACCGTGACCGACGAACACGCCGCCGCCCTGCGCGAGTTGCTCCCACCGGCACCCCGTCGCCGTACCCGGATCGGACTCGTGGCGGGCGGCCTCGGCGCCTACTGGCCCCAATTCCCGGACCTGCTCCCGCAGTTGAAGGAGTCGTCCGCCTACGTCGCCGAGCGGTTCCAGCGGATGGACGCGGAGGTGACCGACGTCGGCTTCATCTCCGACGCCGTGGAGGGGGCGGCAGCGGCGGAGCAACTGCGGCGCGCGGACTGCGACTTGATCGTGCTGTTCCTCACGACGTATCTGACCTCGTCGATGGTGCTGCCGATCGCCCAGCGCTCGCACACCCCGGTCCTGGTCATCGACCTCCAGCCGTCCGAGCGCATGGACCACGCCTCCTTCGACACGGGTGCCTGGCTCGCCTACTGCGGGCAGTGCCCGGTGCCCGAGGTCGGCAACGTGTTCCGGCGGGCGGGCATCCCCTTCCGGTCGGTGTCGGGCTGGCTGCGCCAGGAGTCGGCGTGGCGGCGCATCGAGCAGTGGATCCGGGCCGCCCATGTGCGGGCCTCGCTCCGGCACGCGCGGCACGGACTGATGGGGCATCTGTATCCCGGCATGCTCGACGTGTCGACCGATCTGACGCTGCTCCCGGCGACGTTCGGCTCGCACGTCGAGGTGCTGGAGTTCGACGATCTGCGGCACCGGGTCGAGCAGGTCAGCGAGGCCGAGACCCGGGAGCGCACGGCCCTCGCCCGGCGGGTCTTCGCCGTCGACGACAGTGTGGTGGACGAGGACTTCGCGTGGGGGGCGACCGTGTCCGTCGCCCTGGACCGGCTCGTCGAGGACTTCGGCCTCGACACCCTCGCGTACTACCACCGGGGACTCGACGGCGAGCTGCACGAACGGATCGGCGCGGGCATGATCCTGGGCGCCTCGCTGCTCACCGCCCGGGGCGTACCGGCCGCCGGTGAGTACGAACTCCGCACCAGCCTGGCCCAGTTGGCAACCCAGAGCATCGGTGCCGGGGGTTCCTTCACCGAGATCCAGGCCCTCGACTTCGAGGCCGGTGTGGTGGAGATGGGCCACGACGGTCCCGCCCACCTCGCCGTCAGCGCCCGCGATCCGCTGCTGCGCGGCCTCGGCGTCTACCACGGCAAGCGCGGCTGGGGCGTCAGCGTCGAGTTCGACGTCCGGCACGGGCCCGTCACCCTCCTCGGCCTCGGCCAGGACGCCGACGGCACCCTCTCCTTCGTCACCTCCGAGGGCACCGTCGTCCCCGGCCCCCACCTCGCCATCGGCAACACCACCAGCCGCGTCGACTTCGGCCGCGACCCCGGCGAGTGGGTCGACGCGTGGAGCGCGACGGGCGTGGGCCACCACTGGTCCCTCGCGCTAGGCCATCACACGGCGGACTTCCGGGCCGCGGCGAGCCTGTTGGGGATCGAGCACCGGGAGGCGTGAGGGCACGCCGGCTCAGTACGGCAACTGAATCCGGTGCTTCTCCAACGCCACGGAGTACCGGCTCAGCAGCGCGTCGAACCCCGCGAGCAGCAGCCCCGCCGCCTCCCCCGCGTCGGCCAGGTCGCCCCGCTCGCAGGCCTCGACCACCTCGGCCACATCACCGCGGAGGATGTGAAGCGAGTCGCCCTGAATGAGCACGCCGGGCAACCGACGACCGGGCAGACGGACCACGGCGTCGTTCCCACCGTCAGTGAACAGCTCTGCGTCTATACGCTCCATGCAGCCATCCAACGCGACATCACCGTCGCACATCAACGACTTTGTACGGCACGGACTTTGGACACGGCACGGAGACACCCATAACTGGCCACTGTCGAATTCCGTTCGACTCGGCAGCGGCCTCACCCCGTGGACCCGCCCCGCCCCGCACTGACATAGGGCCGCACTCCCGGCTCGCTGTCCCGCCCGCGTACCCAGAAGAACAGGACCACCGAGGACAGCGCCGCGACCGCGCACCACGTGGAGACGAACTCCAGCTCCCACAGGGTCCAGCAGATCAGGGCGCCGATGGTGACGAGCACGCCCAGGACCACGAGACCGCGCTCGCCGGAGAGGAGGAGTGAGCCGATCGTCGCCACCAGGTAGCCGGCGATGACCAGTTGGGGGTGTGGGAGGTGGACGACGTAGCCGAGGGTGTGGCCTCGGATCTCGGCCGTCACGGAGTGGGCGGCGAGTGCGTGGCCGAGTGCCGCCGCCGTCGCCGCGCCGATAACGACGAACACGCTCAGCCGGGTCCGGGCCCGCCGTGACGCGGCGCACCACGCCCCTACCGGGACCCAGACCGCCAGCAGTGGCATGGCGATGACGGCCCAGGCGAGGGTGGCGGGCCCGGATCCCCCGTCGGCGTCCCACACCGCCGACTCCACGATCTGGTGGGCGCCCAGCAGCAACGGCAGTGCGGCGAGCGGCAGATCGGTCCGCCGCCGCGCCCGGGCCACACACGCGACTCCTACGGCGGCGACCGCCGCGCCCGCCACGAGGTCGGCCTTCGCACTCCAGCACATGGGCACCTCCACGGGTTCCGTCAGCGTCCACGGGTCACCGGCCACGCTACGTCTCCGCCCCGCCGCACCCCGGGTGACACGACGGCCGCGTGTGCCGTGATGGCGTACCCACGGACCCTCCCCCGATGCCCGGTCCGGACAACAGCCGTGCCTGCGTGCGGAGTTGACGGCGTCGCCACGAAACCACCCCCGGCCTGCGCGGGAAGGTCCCCCCATGATTGGCTGACCCCGCCCGCCGCACACCGTGCGCACGCAGCAGGAGGACACCGCAGCCATGAGCAATGCCTACACGTTCGAGTACAAGGTCGTCAGCTTCCGGGAGTCGCTGATCGGCGACGCGCTGGACAGCGACAAGCTGGAGAAGGTCCTCAACAAGCACGCCGAGGACGGCTGGGGCCTCAAGGCCATCACCGCCGCCGACGTCAAGGGCCGCATAGGTCCCGGCGCGGTCGAGGGCCTGCTCCTCACCTTCGAGCGGCCTCGCGCGTAACACCCGTGCCGTACGCGGGACGGGGGCGGCCCGGACTCGTCAGCGCCGAGGAGTCGCGATCGGCGTGCCGGGGCCCGGGATCTCCCCCGACCCGCGCGGGATCAGTTCGGTCGGCATGACGACCCTGCGCGGCGGTGACGTGTCCCCGTGGATGCGGGCGAACAACAGCTGCGCGGCGCTCGTCGCCAGCGCGACCGGGTCCTGCGCGATGACCGTGACCGGCGGTGTCAGCTGCGCGGCGAGGGCGAAGTCGTCGAAGGCGACGAACGCGACGCCCGCGGGCAGCACGGCCCGCACGCCGAACGCGAGCACCTCGTTGCCCGCGAGGACCGCCGTGGGCGGCCGGGGTGCGGAGAGGAGCGCGGTGACGGCCCGGGCGGCATCCGCGCCGGACCGTAAGTCGTGCCGGACGAGCGCCGGATCGGCGGCGATGCCCGCGGCGTCCAGGGCGGCCAGATAGCCGCGGTGGCGTTCGCCGAAGGTCCAGATCTCCGGCTTGTCGCCGAGGTAGCAGATGCGCCGGTGGCCGTGCGCGATCAGGTGGCGTACGGCCTGCCGTACCGCGCCGAAGTTGTCCACCACCACGGTGTCCACGTCGAGGCCGGGTGCCACCCGGTCCACGCACACGATCTTCGTACCCCGCGCCTGCGCCGAGCGCAGCACGCGGTGGTCGCCCGCGACCGGGGTGAGAATCAGCCCGTCGACCCTGCGGGCGGTGAAGGCCGCGATCACCTCGCGTTCGCGGCGGAGGTCGGCGCGGCTTGAGCCGATGAGGACCATGTTGCCGCGCCGGTGCGCGACGTCCTCGGTGGCCGAGGCGACGGCGGCCATGAAGGGGTCGGCAACGTTGTCCACCATCAGTCCGATGGTTTGGCTCAACCGGTCCGTACGGCGCAACTGCCGTGCCACGTCGTCGCGTTGATAGCCCAGCTTGCGGACGGCGGCCGCCACCCGGGCGGCGGTGAGGGGTGCCACGCCCGCCTCGCCGTTGACCACGCGGGACACGGTCATGACGCTGACGCCCGCTTCCGCGGCCACGTCCTTCATCCGCGGACGGCTGGGACGACTGGTCACGCCGTGTCCTCCCGAGGTCATCCAGCGCGACCGGACAGCAGTCTGTCCGACGGGCCGACGGTGTCCGCCCAAATCCCCGTTCGTTCACGACCCTTGACGCCCACCCACGGGCCTCCCAGAATCGACGAGCTGTTAACGATACCAACCAGAAGGCACAACATGGCCTCTGCAAGAGAACCCCTTCTCGCGGCACACGGTGTGGTCAAGCGTTTCGGCCATGTCCAGGCGCTCTCGGGCGCCGACTTCACGGCGTACGCCGGCGAGGTCGTCGCACTGATCGGTGACAACGGCGCCGGCAAGTCGACATTGGTGAACGTACTTTCCGGCGTACTCACCCCGGACGAGGGCGAGGTGCGCCTGGACGGGACGCCGGTCCGCTTCACGGGGCCCATGGACGCGCAACGGCACGGAGTCGAGACCGTCTACCAGGATCTCTCCCTGGCGCCGGATCTTGACGCGGCGTCAAATCTCTATCTCGGCAGGGAACTTGTGCGCGGAGGCCTGCTCGGCCGGCTGGGCGTGCTCGACCGGCCCACCATGCGCCGGGAGGCGATCGCGGCGTTCGGTGAACTCGGTGTGGAGCTGAAAGATGTGACGGCTCCTGTGACAACGTTGTCAGGAGGGCAACGGCAGTCCGTGGCCGTGGCGCGCGCGGTCGCGTTCGCCAACAAGGTCATCTTCATGGACGAACCGACCGCGGCCCTGGGCGTCGTCCAGCGCGCCCGGGTCCTGGAGACCGTCCGCAGGGTCGCCGACCGGGGCATCTGCGTCGTCCTCATCAGCCACAACATGCCCGAGGTGCTGTCGGTCGCGGACCGGGTCGAAGTACTGCGGCTGGGCCGCCGGGTCGCGTCGTTCAACGCGGCCGACGCCACGATCGAGAAACTCGTCGGCGCCATGACCGGATCGCTGGACGAGCCCGCGCAGAACGGGAACCACGACCCGGTCGGCGCGACGGAAGCGGAGGACGGGCGATGAGCGCCAACAGCCAGGACATCAAGCCGGCCGCCCCGGCGCAGGAGCCGCCCCCGGCCCAGGAGGGACGCCTCGCGATACCGCCGTGGCTCCGACGGGCCGCCGGTATCAGCGAGTTGTGGACCTTCGTGATCCTCGTCGCGCTGGTCGCGTTCTTCACGATCGCGGCGCCGGGCAAGTTCTTCACCACGTACGACATCACGCAGATCGCCGTGAACGCGGCCATCTACCTGGTGCTCGGCGTCGGCATGACGTTCGTGATCATCACCGCGGGCATCGACCTGTCGATCGGCTCGGTGCTGGTGCTGGCGGCGGTGGCCGCCGGTGAGTACAACATCCACCACGGCGGGCCCACCGCGGGCTGGTTCACGGTCGCGGTCTGTGTGGTCATCGCCCTTGCCGTGGGGGCGGGTTGGGGTGCTCTGCAGGGCGCGGTGGTGGCGACCGGGAAGGTGCCGCCGCTGATCGTGACCCTGGGCGGTCTGGGCGCGGCACTCGGCATCGCCGAACTCGCCACCGGCGGCCAGGACCCCTCCGGGGCATCCGCGGCGCATCTCCAGAACAGCCTGGGATTCGGCAAGTTGCTCGGCATCCCCTGGATGGTGATCCTCGCCGCGATCGTCACCGCCCTGTTCGGCGCGGTCCTCGGCGCCACGAAGTTCGGCAGCCACACCCTGGCGATCGGCTCCAACCCGACGGCCGTCCGCCGCGCGGGCATCCCGGTGGGCCGCCATCTGATCAAGGTCTACGGCCTGATGGGCCTCCTCGCCGGTCTCGGCGCGGTGATGTGGCTGGCGTCGTACGGCACGACGTCGATCGCCGGGCACTCCACCGACAACCTGAAGGTGATCACCGCGGTGGTCCTGGGCGGCACCAGCCTGTTCGGCGGGCGGGGTTCGGTCCTCGGCACGGTGATCGGTGTGTTCATCCCCGCGGTGCTGACCACCGGGCTGATCGTCATCGGCGTTCAGCAGTACTGGCAGGACGTCGCCGTCGGTGTCGTCCTGGTCGCCGCCGTCTACATCGACCAGATGCGCAGGAAGACCCGAGAGCGTGCGTGACCGCCACCCCGCTCCCCTCCCCGACCTTCGTCCCGACCCTCGTACCACCCAGGAGGACACCCTTATGTCGAACATCCGCATCACGCGCAAAGCACTCGTCGCCGCGGGCACCGTGCTGCTCCTGACCGGCGCCGCCGCCTGCAGTTCGTCGAGCGACAGCGGCAGTTCCGGGTCGAAAGGAGGGGCCTCCGGCAAGAAGGTCCGGCTGATCACCGGCGTGAAGAGCGACCCCTTCTACATCACCATGACCTGTGCGGCGCAGACCGAGGCCAAGGCGAAGGGCATGGACTTCTCGGCGGACGGTTCCGCGCAGTGGGACGTCTCCGTGCAGCGGCCCCTGCTCGACTCGGTGGCGGCGTCGCGGCCGGACGGGCTGCTGATCTCGCCGGTCGACACCAGCGCGCTCACCCCGTCGCTGAAGCAGATCCAGTCGTCGGGCACCAAGGTCGCGCTGGTGGACACCACGGTCACCGACGACTCGATCGGCATGACCCGGATCTCGTCCGACAACGAGAAGGGCGGCCGGGTCGCGGCCGACGCGCTCGCCAAGCTGATGAACGAGAAGGGCTCGGCCATCGTCATCAGCGTCAAGCCCGGTGTCTCCACGACGGACGCCCGCATCAAGGGCTTCACCGAGGAGATGAAGAAGTACCCGAACATCAAGATGCTGCCCACCCTCTACGACAACGACCTGCCGGCCACCGCGGCCTCGCAGATCCAGTCGACGCTGGCGGCCCACCCCGACCTCGGCGGTGTGTTCGCGGGCAACACCAACACCGGCCAGGGCATAGCCACCGGCCTCAAGCAGGCGGGCAAGGAGGGCAAGGTGCAGGTCGCGGCGTTCGACGCCGAGCCGGACGAGATCGCCTCGCTGAAGGCGGGCACCCTCCAGGTCCTGGTCGCGCAGGACCCGGCGGCGATCGGCAAGGAGGCCGTCGACCAGCTCGCCGCCGCCTTCGAGGGCAAGTCGGTCCAGAAGTCGATCGGCACCAACATGGTCGCCATCACCAAGGCGAACATGAACCAGCCCGAGATCAGCAAGTACTTCTACAAGTCGGGGTGCTGAGCACACCCCTCCGCCGTTGCTGCCGGGTGCCCGCGTGTGTCACGGGCGCCCGGCAGCGGCGTATCAGAAGGGGGATCGAGCCTCGTCGAAAAAGGGGATCGGAATGGGGACTTTGCATGACCATGCGCGAGGGTGCATAATCTTCCTATGTCTAAGGTCCTCACCTCCCTCCCCACCGGCGAGCGCGTCGGCATCGCCTTCTCGGGCGGACTCGACACCTCCGTCGCGGTCGCCTGGATGCGCGACAAGGGTGCCGTCCCCTGCACCTACACCGCCGACATCGGCCAGTACGACGAGCCCGACATCGCCTCGGTGCCCGGCCGCGCGCAGGCCTACGGCGCCGAGATCGCGCGCCTCGTCGACTGCCGTGCGGCGCTGGTCGAGGAGGGCCTGGCCGCGCTGACCTGCGGGGCGTTCCACATCCGCTCCGGCGGGCGCGCCTATTTCAACACCACTCCGCTGGGCCGTGCCGTCACCGGCACGCTGCTGGTCCGGGCGATGCTCGAGGACGACGTCCAGATCTGGGGCGACGGCTCGACCTTCAAGGGCAACGACATCGAGCGGTTCTACCGCTACGGCCTGCTGGCCAACCCGCATCTGCGGATCTACAAGCCCTGGCTGGACGCGGACTTCGTGACCGAGCTGGGCGGCCGCAAGGAGATGTCGGAGTGGCTGCTCGCCCACGAGCTGCCGTACCGCGACAGCACGGAGAAGGCGTACTCCACCGACGCCAACATCTGGGGCGCCACCCACGAGGCCAAGACGCTCGAGCACCTGGACACCGGCGTGGAGACCGTCGAGCCGATCATGGGCGTGCGCTTCTGGGACCCGTCGGTCGAGATCGTCACCGAGGACGTGACGATCGGCTTCGACCAGGGCCGCCCCGTGACGATCAACGGCAAGGAGTTCTCCTCCCCCGTCGACCTGGTGATGGAGGCCAACGCCATCGGCGGCCGCCACGGCATGGGCATGTCCGACCAGATCGAGAACCGGATCATCGAGGCCAAGAGCCGCGGTATCTACGAGGCCCCCGGCATGGCCCTGCTGCACGCGGCCTACGAGCGGCTCGTGAACGCGATCCACAACGAGGACACCCTCGCCCAGTACCACAACGAGGGCCGGCGCCTGGGCCGGCTGATGTACGAGGGCCGCTGGCTGGACCCGCAGGCCCTGATGGTCCGGGAGTCCCTGCAGCGCTGGGTCGGCTCGGCGATCACCGGTGAGGTCACCCTGCGGCTGCGGCGCGGCGAGGACTACTCGCTGCTCGACACCACGGGCCCGGCGTTCAGCTACCACCCGGACAAGCTGTCCATGGAGCGCACCGAGGACTCGGCCTTCGGCCCGGTCGACCGCATCGGCCAGCTCACCATGCGCAACCTCGACATCGCCGACTCCCGCGCCAAGCTGGAGCAGTACGCGGGCCTCGGTCTGATCGGCACCGGCAACACCGCGATCGGCGCCGCGCAGGCCGCCGCGACCGGTCTCATCGGCAGCATGCCCGAGGGCGGCGCCGAGGCCATCGCCTCCCGCGGCGAGGTCTCCGAGGACGACGCGCTGCTCGACCGCGCGGCGATGGAGTCCGGCACCGACTGATCAACCGCGTTTGTTTGCACCGCCGTTGGGCCGGTTCGACGCGTTCGCCGTCGGGCCGGCCCTTCGTCGTCCGGAGCGGAGTACGGGAGACCGCAGGCGCTGGTCACGACCGCCGATCGGCCACCTGCTCCCCGGCGCTGACCGCGTAGCCTTCCTCCGTGACCACGCACAACACCATCGCCGTGAGCGTCGAAGCGATGCTCGAAGACCTCCGGACCCTCGTCGAGGTCGAGTCCCCCTCCCGTGACCTGGACGCCCTGCGGAAATCGGCCGAGACCGTCGCCGGTGTCATCGAGGCGCGGCTCGGCGGGCGGGCGACGCTCGTCGAGAGCGGGGGCGGGCCGCACGTCCACTGGTCCGGCGGTGGGACACCCCGGGTGCTGGTCCTCGGGCACCACGACACCGTGTTCCCGCTCGGGACCCTCGCTCGGCGTCCCTTCCTGATCGAGGACGGCCGGGCGACCGGACCCGGCGTCTTCGACATGCTCGGCGGTCTGGTGCAGGCGATCCACGGGCTGGCGGGGCTGGAGGACCGGTCCGGTGTCGAGATCCTGGTGACCGCGGACGAGGAGGTCGGCTCGCACTTCTCCCGGGCGCTCATCGAGGAACGCGCCCTGGCCTGCGGTGCCGTGCTCGTGGCCGAGGGTGCCGCCGACGGCGGGGCGGTGAAGACCGGCCGTAAGGGATGCGGCACCTTCGAGGTGTCCGTCGCGGGGCGGGCCTCGCACGCGGGGCTGGAGCCCGCCGCCGGGGTCAACGCGCTGATCGAGGCGGCGCATCAGGTGCTGGACATCACGGCGCTGGCACGGCCCGAGATCGGTACGACGGTCACGCCGACCGTCGCGTCCGCCGGAACCCTGGACAACGTCGTGCCCGCGCAGGCGACCGTCGTCGTGGACGTCCGGGTCGAGTCGGCCGACGAGAAGGAACGCGTCGAGTCGGCGTTCGCCGACCTCGCGCCGCATCTCGACGAGGCCGTGATCACCGTAACGGGAAGTGTCGGTCGGCCGCCGATGCCCGAGTCGGCCGCGGCCGGACTGTTCGCCGTGGCACAGGAGTTGTTGCCCGGGCTCGAAGGGCGGGCGGTCGGCGGCGGGAGTGACGGGAACTTCACGGCCGCATTGGGGGTGCCGACGCTCGACGGGCTGGGCGCGGTCGGGGGCGGGGCGCATGCCGACCACGAGTATCTGCTCGTCGGGGCGATGGCCGAGCGGGCGTGTCTCGTCGCGGGGTTGGTGGACGTGATCCGGAGCGCCTGACCCCGGGTTTGTCGGGCCCGTCCGGGCGGCATCAACAGGCCGTCGGGGAGCGATACTTGACCGTGCGGGGATTGTCCCGTGATGGCCTGATACGGGAGCGGCGATCAGTGAGCAGTGTCAGCACAGTTGCGGGCAAGGTCGAGGTACGGCTCCGCTGGGATCCGAGTCCCTGGGGGCAGCAGCCGCGCCATCTGGACATCGTCGCGGCGACCTACTCCGCCGACGCCCCGCACGGACGGCCGGTGTACGTCGTCAACTCCGAGAGCCGCTCGCCGGACGGCACGATCAACATGAGCCGGCACAGCGAGAGCGGCCAGGGGTACGGGTACATGGAGGTGATGGTCCTCGAACTCGACCGTCTCGCCGGGTCGTTCGCGCGGGTGGTCGTCGGGGTGGCGATCCACCAGAACGGCGGGGCCAGGACGTTCGGCGAGCTGTCGCACGCCAGGACGCTGGTCGTGGAGGGGTACAAGGAGCTGCTGTCCGACGACTTCACGGGGGTGGCCGGATCCACCGCCGCGACGGTCGCGGAGTTCACCAAGGACGCCTCCGGCGCCTGGGAGTTCCGCCCGATGGTGCGGGGGTTCGACAGCGAACCGGCCGGATTCAGTGCGGAGATGGGCAGCGCGTCTCGGCCCTGACCGGCTGCTCGGCGTTGTACTGCGGCAGCAGCGTCGTGACGGTCGGCCGCCGGTGCCGCAGCTCGTGGACCAGGCCCAGGACGACGGCGGCGGCCACCGCGACCAGGTGTTCCCGCCCGGCCAGATTGGGCTTCACGATCGACTCCCACACCATCGATCCCCCGGTGAGGAAGAACACGACGGGCGCGCGCCGGACGACCGCGAGATACGTGAACAGTCCTACGACCGCCGCCGACGGCCCGGTGTCGAGGACGTGCCCGATCTCCGGCCGCAGCCCGATGCCGCCGCAGCCGGGTCCGATCAGCAGCATCACGCGCACCGTGAGGGTGCCGGCCAGGGTGGTCACGTAGGCGACGACGAGGGTGCGGGCCCGGCCGAGGGCCAGCTCGGCCAGTGCGAAGGCGAGGAACAGCTGGGTGATGCCGGCCCAGACCGGGAGGTCGAGGGCGGGGACGTACAGCGATATGGGGGTGCGCACCAGGGCGAGCCACAGCGGCAGGTCGCCCTGGACGCCGCCGATGTCCCGGACGATCTCGGCGCCGGTCGGGTTCTGTGCCACCGCGTGGAAGAAGATCACACCGAAGGCGGCGACGAACGCGAGGGACACCCCCATCAGTCCGCGCCGCAGCAGCTGTCGTACCGGATCGACGACAATGCCCTGCCATTCACCCCGCAGTGTGCGCCAGATGAACAACGGTCCCCAACTCCCCCACCTCGGTCGAACATACGGATCGGAATGTAGCCCCCCTGTGCGGGTCCTGTGTGTCCCGGGTCGGCCGGAGCTGTTGTCGCAGCTCGCGGACGGTACACGTGGGGCTGATATTGAAGAGTGGGAAGCTTTCCCGACGGTTGTTCGACGACTGAAGGAAGCGGAGGGCCGGTGCGCACCTCGAGAGATCCGGCCGGTTCCACCGTGGTAGACGCAGGGCAGCGCTCCACGCCTCCGCTCAGCTGGGCCGTCGTGGTGTTCTGGCTCGTCGTCGTCACGCTGATCGTGGCGGTGACCGGTGTCGTGCTCGGCCGGGACACCCGGCCCGCCCCCTTTCTCGTGGTGCTGCCCGCGCTGCTCGCCGGGCGCGGCACCGTCCGGCAGACCGTCGTCGCCTCGGCGTGGGTGACGCTCGTCATCGCCGCCTCCCTCGTCGACACCCCGCTGGGCACGGCGGGCGCCGACGCGGCCGTCATCGCCTTCACCCTGGTCTTCAACGGCCTCAGCGTGGCGCGGGCGGCGCAGCGGATCCGCTGGGAGGGCGAGATCGCCCGGCTGCGCTCCGCCGCCGCGGCCCTGCAGCGCCAGATCCTGCGCCCGTTCCCGCTGATGACCGACCAGCTCCTGGTGCACGGCCTCTACCAGCCCGTGGAGGAGGACAGCCGGGTCGGCGGTGACGTCTACGAGGTGGTCTCCTCGCCGTACGGCAGCCGGGTGTTCATCGCCGACGTCCAGGGCAAGGGCCTCCAGGCGATCAGCGCCGCGTTCGCCGTGCTGAGCGCCTTCCGCGAGGCGGCCGTCGCCGAGCCGACCCTCACCGCCGTGGTCGACGCCCTGGAGGAGGCGGTGCTACGGCACAACTCGTTCGCGGCGCAGACCGGTGAGCGGGAGCGTTTCGTGACGGCGATCGTGCTGGGCGTCGACGGCGGGGACGAGGTCCAGGCGATCAACTGCGGTCACGTGGCTCCGCTGCTGCTGCACGACGAGCGGGCCACGCCGGTGCTCCGGCAGGAACCGTGCGTCCCGCTGGGCCTCGACGCGCTGGCCCCTGAGCCGCGTACCGTCGAATGGTTCGTCTTCCCGCCGGACGGCACGCTGCTGCTCTGCACGGACGGGGTCACCGAGGCACGCGATCCGTCCGGCGCGTTCTATCCGCTCGAGGAGCGCGCGGCGGCCTGGGGCGACGTCCTCCCGAAGGACGTACCGGCCACCGTCTACGGCGATCTGCGCCGCCACACGGCGGGCACGCCCCGCGACGACACCGCGCTGCTGGTGCTGCGCAGGCGGGGCGACGCGGGTCTCCTCTGACCGGGCGGAAGGGCCGGCCGGGGCGGGACGGTCACGGTCGGCCGCCCTGACGAGGGTCGCCCGCGGTGAGGTGTTCCAGGACCTCGGCCAGTTCCTGGCAGGCGTTCTCCACCGAGATCCGGGTGTTGCGCTGCTCGGTGATGACCGAGGAGAGCAGCAGGGCGGTGAAGGCCATCGTGCCGTTGAACGCCTGGAGTTTCATCATGACCTCGACGTGGGTCAGGTCCGCGAACGGGCCCGTCTCCTGGGTCGCCGCGATGGTGGCCATGACGGAAGCGAACAGGGCGCACAGCATGCTGCCGGCGAACCGGAAGCGCAGGGCCGCCCAGATCAGCAGCGGATAGATCAGGAACAGCAGGCTGATGCGGTTGTGGGTGACCAGGGGGACGATCACGCCGATGGCCGCCGCGAGCCCACAGGCCTCCCTCCACCGGTGCAGGTCCAGGGGCAGGCGCACGGTCCGCAGCAGGAGCAGGAGCGGGGTGACGATCAGGACGCCCATCGCGTCGCCCACCCACCAGCCGAGCCAGACCGGCCAGAAGGAGTGCGCGGCCAGCTTGTCGGTGAGGACGAGGAGTCCGGCCCCGCAGGTCGCGCTGACCAGCATCGCGGACAGGGCGCCCAGGAACACCAGGGCGAGGCCGTCACGCAGCCGTCCGAGGTCCGTGCGGAAGCCGACCCGGCGCAGCATGAGCAAGGCGCAGGCGGGGGCGAGGGTGTTGCCGACCAGGATGACAAACACGGTCGGGTGGAGCGAGGTGATCGACATGATCACGAGGAGGGCGCCGAGGGCGATGCCGGGCAGTACCCGCAGCCCGAAGATCAGCAGACAGGCCACCGCGACCCCGGTGGGCGGCCAGATGGGTGTGAACACGGCCCCGTCGACCACCAGCTCCCGCAGCAGCCCGAGCCGCCCCGCGCCGAAGTAGCCCCCGGCGACGGCCAACGTCAGCAGGACGTACCCGCCCGGCCGCCGCAGCTCCTCGAAACCCACCACAGCAGCCATCAGACACTGAGGCGGCTTTGTCGGCGAGGCGAGAAGGGCGGGGTGGGGGGGTGGTGTCCGCGCGCAGGGCCGCAGCCGGGGCATCGCCGACAGGCCCTACGCCTCGCTCTCGGGCGCGTCGTGCCCCACGACCAGTACCGCCGCGTCGTCCTCGTGGCCCACCCGCTCGGCGCCCTTGATCACGGCTGCCGCGAGGGAGCCCGCGTCCATGCCCGCCACGGCGGCCACTCCGGCTAGGCGGACGACCTGGTCGAGGCCTTCGTCGACGTTCATCGAGGGGCCTTCCACCACGCCGTCGGTCACCAGGACGAAGACGCCGCCGGTGGTGAGGCGGTGCTCGGTCACCGGGTACCGCTGGCCCGCGACGATGCCGAGGGGCGGGCCGCCCTCGTCGTCAGTGATGCCGGAGCGGCCGTCCGCCGTAGCCCAGACGGAGGGTATGTGTCCGGCCCGCGCGCTCTCCAGGACGCCGGTGACCGGGTCCAGGCGCATGAACGTGCAGGTCGCGAAGAGTTCGGTGCCGAGGGAGAGCAGCAGATCGTTCGTGAGGCAGAGGAGTTCGCCGGGCTCGCTGGTGACGGACGCGAGTGCCCGCAGCCCCACCCGGACCTGGCCCATGAAGGCGGCGGCCTCGATGTTGTGCCCCTGGACGTCGCCGATGGACAGGCCTATTCGCCCGTCGGGCATCGTGAAGGCGTCGTACCAGTCGCCGCCCACGTTGAGGCCGTGATTCGCGGGCGAGTACTGGACCGCGAGGTGGAACCGCGGGGTCACGGGCATGTCGCCGGGCAGCATGCCGCGCTGCAGGGCGACGGCCAGTTCGAGCAGGGAGCGCTGGAGCTCCGCCCGCTCGCGGGCCTGGGCGGTCAGCGTCCCGAGTCTGGCCAGCAGTTCGTCACCGTCGTCCGTCGGGCGCTTGCGGGACATCGACCACTCCAAGGGGGTTGGTACCGCTATAAGCATAAAGAACGTATTTCTCCCCCTCCGAAACGCGGCGCGGGAACGACAGCGGCCCGGCCCCCGCGAGAAGCGGGAGCCGGGCCGGTCGATCCGTCGACAGTGCCGGATCCGTCCATGGATCCGCCGGTCGTACGCGCCGCGTCAGCCCTGGCGGGCCTTGAAGCGCGGGTCCTTCTTGTTGATCACGAACGTCACACCGCGACGCCGTACCACCTGCGCGCCGGGCTTGGCCTTCAGCGAACGAAGCGAGTTGCGAACCTTCATGACGTCCTCCCATAGCGGCGCTCGAAGCGCTCCACACGGCCCGCGGTGTCCACGACGCGCGTGTTGCCGGTGTAGAACGGGTGGCTGGCCGACGAGATCTCGACGTCGATCAGCGGGTACGTGTTCCCGTCCGCCCACTCGATCGTGCGCGCCGACTGCGCGGTCGAGGTGGTGAGAAACGCGGTGTCCGCCGCACGGTCGCGGAAGACGACCGGACGGGACACGGGGTGGATGCCAGACCTCATGGTGCTTCCTTCCTCAGGCCGTCCGCCGCGGGACGGCCGCTCTGCTTCGTTCGTGGGACCACCGCTCGGCCGGCTTCGCGGTGCGACCGCCGGGCCGGCCTCGCGGGACAGCTGCCGTACTCGACTCAACGCTCTTCGCGGAAGTCGACGTGCGTCCCCGCCACCGGGTCGTACTTGCGCAGGACCAGCCGGTCGGGGTCGTTGCGACGGCTCTTGCGCGTCACGTAGGTGACGCCGGTTCCGGCCGTCGACTTCAGGGTGACGACGGGACGGTTCGTGGTGCGTGCCATGAGGACCTCCTTCCGCTCACATCCCGGGATATTGTCCCGAGCATGTCAGCTACATGCGTCTTAACACCGGCACCCAGCAGTCCATTCCCGCCGCCCGATGCCCTCGCCGAACTGGGACGATGCCGTCTGCCGACCCTCATCGGGCCCCGCCGTCAGGACACCTGAACCGCCACCGCCGCCCGCTCCCGAGCCGCCCGCACCGCCTGCGACAAACCCTCGATGTCGTACGCGCCATGGTGTCTGCGGCCGTTCACGAAGAACGTCGGGGTGCCCGCGACCCCGCTGAGGTCGGCCGACTCGACGTCCTCGGCGACATGGCCCGCCCCGGCGTGGGCCATCATGTCGCGGGCGAAGCGGGCGACGTCGAGTCCGATCTGGCCGGCGTAGTCCCGCAGGTCGTTGAAGCGCAGGGCGCCCTGGTGGCTGAGGAGCAGGTCGTGCATCTCCCAGTAGCCGCCCTGCAGCGCGGCGGCCTCGGACGCCTCGGCGGCGAGCTGGGCGTGGGTGTGGACGTCCGTGAGCGGAAGGTGCCGCCACACGTACCGCACCTCGTCCCCGAAGGCGCCGAGCAGCTCGCGGACGACCGGCTCGGCCTGGCCGCAGTAGGGGCATTCGTAGTCGCCGTACTCCACGACGGTCACCGGCGCGTGGCGCGGGCCACGCAGGTGGTCGCGGTCGGGGTCGACCGGGACCGACAGGTCGACGATGGTCTCCGCGCGGCCGAACAGGACGCGGGGCCGGATCTGCGGCGGGAGCAGTCCGATCGCCCCGGTGACCAGTCGGCCGACGATGAACGAGCAGACGACGGCGCTGAGGATGCCCGTCTTCGCGTCCTCCAGGGTGGTCCCGTCGAAGGCGAGGGTCGCGATCAGCAGGGAGACGGTGAAGCCGACGCCGGCCAGCGTGCCGCCCGCGGTCACCGCGCCCCACCCGACCGGCGGCCGGATGCGGCCCCGGGACAGGGCGCTGGTCAGCGCGGTCGAGGCGACGATGCCGAGCGGCTTGCCGACGACGTACCCGATGAGGATGCCCAGCGCGACGGGTGAGGTGAAGGCCCGGGCGAGCTGCTCCCCGCTGAGGTGGAGACCGGCGTTGGCCAGCGCGAACAGCGGGACGACGGCGTAGCTGGCCCACGGGTGGTACATGCGCTGGAGGCGGTCGTTCGGGGAGATCGCGGAGGCGATGCCTGCGCGTACGTCGCGTTCCAGTTCCGGGGTCGGCTGTTCGCGGAAGAGCCGGAAGAGGCCGGTGGCACGCTCCAGGTCGTCGCGTCCCGCCGGGTAGGCGTACGTGATCAGGCCCATGGCGAGGCCGATGACGACCGGGTCGACGCCCGACTTGAGCAGGGCGACCCAGGCGACGACCCCGAGCAGCGCGTACAGCGGACCCCTGCGCACTCTGAACCGCCGGAGCACCACCACGACGGCGAACATGGCGACGGCGACCAGGAGGGCCGGTACGGCGATGTGGTCGCTGTAGAAGACGGCGATCACCACGAGCGCCAGGAAGTCGTCCACGACGGTGATCGTGAGGAGGAAGACCCGCAGCCCGGGCGGCATGTGGCGGCCCACGACGGCGAGCATGCCCAGGGCGAACGCGGTGTCGGTGGACATCACCGCGCCCCAGCCGTTCGCCGAGCCGTGGCCGCTGTTGATGGCCAGGTAGATGGCGATCGGCACGAGCATCCCGCTGGCGCCCGCGACCACCGGCAGGGCCAGCCGCCGCCGCTCGCGCAGCTCGCCCATGTCGAACTCCCGGCGCGCCTCCAGCCCGACGACGAGGAAGAACAGGGTCATCAGCCCGCTGTTGACCCACTCGCGCAGATCGAGCGAGATCCCGTGCGAGCCGAGCCGCACGGAGAGATGGGTCTCCCAGAACGTCTCGTACGCCGACGGTGCCGCGTTGGCCCACACAAGCGCGACGAGCGCCGCCGCGACCAGCACGGCGGCGCTTCCGGTCTCGGTGCGCAGGAAGTCGCGCAGCGGGGAGCGCGTGTCGTCCCCGCACGACGTCTGCCCCGTGTAGTCGGTCGTTTCCATGGACATACGGGGCTCACATCCACCTTGCGTCGTCACTCACGTGTCGCCCAACACCGGCCGCCACACGGTTCATTCCGGTGACAGCCGGTACCCGGCCGACCGTGTCAGCCGCCCAGCGCCGCCCCGACCACGGCCTTCGCCTCCTCCTGGACCTGGCCGAGGTGCTCGGGGCCGTGGAAGGACTCGGCGTAGATCTTGTAGACATCCTCGGTGCCGGAGGGCCGCGCCGCGAACCAGGCGTTCTCGGTGGTCACCTTGATGCCGCCGAGGGCCGCGCCGTTGCCCGGTGCCTCGGTGAGGACGCCGGTGACAGGTTCGCCGGCCAGGGTGTCGGCGGTGACCTGCGCGGGCGAGAGCTTGGCGAGGAGCGCCTTCTCCTCGCGGCTCGCGGGGGCGTCGATCCGGGCGTAGGCGGGCGAGCCGAAGCGGTCCGTGAGCCCCTTGTAGTGCTCGGACGGGGTCTTCCCGGTGACCGCGGTGATCTCGCTGGCCAGCAGCGCCAGGATGATGCCGTCCTTGTCGGTGGTCCACACGGAGCCGTCCCGGCGCAGGAAGGACGCGCCGGCGGACTCCTCGCCGCCGAAGCCGAGCGAGCCGTCGACCAGCCCGTCCACGAACCACTTGAAGCCGACGGGCACCTCGACGAGCCGGCGCCCGAGGTCGGCGGCGACCCGGTCGATCATCGAGGAGGACACCAGCGTCTTGCCCACGCCCGCGTCGGCGGGCCACCGCTCGCGGTGGGCGTAGAGGTAGGCGATGGCGGCGGCCAGGTAGTGGTTCGGGTTCATCAGGCCCGCGTCCGGGGTCACGATGCCGTGCCGGTCGGAGTCGGCGTCGTTGCCCGTGGCGATGTCGAACCGGTCGCGCTGGGCGATCAGCGAGGCCATCGCGTACGGCGACGAGCAGTCCATGCGGATCTTGCCGTCCCAGTCCAGCGTCATGAACCGCCAGGTCGGGTCCGTGAGCGGATTGACCACGGTCAGGTCGAGCCGGTGCTCCTCGGCGATGCGTCCCCAGTAGGCGACGGACGCCCCGCCCAGCGGGTCGGCGCCGATCCGCACCCCCGCCGTACGGATCGCGTCCAGGTCGAGGACGCTCGGCAGGTCGGCGACGTACGTGCCGAGGAAGTCGTAGCGGCCCGTGCCGGGGGCGGCGAGCGCGCGGGTGTACGGGATGCGGCGTACGTCCTTGAGGCCGCCCGTGATGATGTCGTTGGCGCGGTCCTGGATCCACGAGGTGGCCTCGGAGCCGGCCGGGCCGCCGTTCGGCGGGTTGTACTTGAAGCCGCCGTCGGCGGGCGGGTTGTGGGACGGGGTGACCACCACACCGTCCGCGAGGCCCGAGGTGCGGCCGCGGTTGTGGGCGAGGATCGCGTGGGACACCGCCGGGGTCGGCGTGTAGCCGTCGGCGCTGTCGATGAGGACCGTGACCCCGTTGGCGGCGAACACCTCCAGCGCGGTGACCTTCGCGGGCTCGGACAGCGCGTGCGTGTCGGCGCCGAGGAAGAGGGGCCCGTCGGTGCCCTGGTCCGCGCGGTACTCGCAGATGGCCTGGCTGGTGGCCGCGATGTGGTCCTCGTTGAACGCGGTCGCCAGGGACGAGCCCCGGTGCCCCGAGGTGCCGAACGCTACGCGCTGCCCCGGCTCGGCGGGGTCCGGGTGCAGCGCGTAGTACGCGGTGACCAGGCGGGCGACGTCGACGAGATCCTCGGGTCGGGCCTGTTCGCCCGCTCGCTCGTGTGGCATGTGCCCGCTCCTCCGTATCGAACTGCTTCGCGTACGGCCCCCATCTTTCCTCGTCAGGGGCGTCTTTAGCGAGTACACCCCCTCCGCCTGTGGAAAACCCGGGCCGCGGGCTGTCCGTCAGTACCGGTGGCGCCGGTCCAGCTGCTTGAGCACCGCGCCCGCCATGGCCGCCTCGCCCTTCGCGTTGGGGTGCGCCGGAGCCGCCGGGGAGGCGGGCTGCAGCGGCTCGATCCAGCGGTCCGCGGGCGCCTTGCACATGTCGTGGCCGACGGTCGGGCCGTAGGTGTCGACGTACTCGGCGCCGTTGAGGGCGGCGACCACGCGGAGCATCAGGTTGAGGCGCTTGCCGGTGTCGCGGAGGTAGGGGAAGTCCTTGGCGGCGAACGGGACGGAGGGGTAGCAGCCGCTGCCGTCGTTCGGCAGCAGGTCCGGGTAGCCGACGACGACCACGCGCGCGTGCGGTGCCTTCTTGTGCACGGCCCGCAGCACCTTGGTCACCTTGGGCGCGGTGTTGAGGATGCTCAGCACCAACTGGTCGGCGCCGGTGGAGTTGTAGTAGCGCTGGCAGGGGTTGCCGGTGAGGTCCGTGGCGCTGAGCTTGGCGCAGGTGCCGATGATGGTGCTGAACCCGATGTCGTTGCCGCCTATCTGAAGCGTCACCAGGTCGGTGTTCCGCTGCACGGCGTCGAGTTGGGGCCCGTTCGTGCCCTGCGCCTTCCACATCTCGGCGGTCGTCGCCCCGCTGCAGCTCACGTCCTTGAGCACGGTCCCTCTGCGGTCCGCCGCCACCAGCGAGGGGTAATTGTGGTCGGAACGCGCACAGTTGGCGTCGACCTGGGTCGGGATGTACGGCCCCGAGGTGTAGGAGTCGCCGAGCGCCACGTACCGAGTCGAACGGCCGTGCCCCTGGCCGGAGTTGTGCGCCGCCGCGGGTGCCGCGGACGCGACGACGAGGGCGCAGCCGCTGACCGCCGCCGCGACCGCCACGGCCCTGCCGCGCTGGTGTGCCGTCGTGGCCTGATGCGTCTCACGCTTCATGGAGTTCCTCCCCCAGGTCCGAGACGGCGCGACGGGACACACCCGGTGCGGTCGTCTCTCGTTCAACTGGCCTTGTATACCGGTCGGTAAGTCCCGGGGGCCAGAGGTCTGGAGGGACGAGTTCGTTGCCCGTGGGGTCACGGCACCCCGCCGAAACAGTTCGGCCGGTTTGGTGGCCGGTTCCCGTCCCCGCGCACGTGGAGCACATCCGGCGGGTATCCCTACCGCAGGCGTCAACGCGCTTGGGGGTGGGGGCAGTTGGCTCTGTTGCCACAGAGGCTGCGGAGGCACGAGAGGCATGAGTCGCAGCGCTCCCGTCGACGGGAGGCGATCCGTGCGCTGCGTGCCCAGGGGCGCTACGGTCCCGCCCTGCACGAGGTGCTGCCCGCCCTGCTCCTGGTCGTCCTGGTCGTGTGCGGGATCGTGGCCGGGTTGGCCGTCGCGTACCGCACTCTCGGCACCGGAGCGCTCGCCGGCGGCCTGGCGCTGCTCGCGGTGATCACGGCGGCCGTGGTCCGGCACAACCGGCCCCGGGCCCGTCGCCGCCTGGGCTACTACACGCCCGACGAGATCGCCGACCTGGATGTGGAGGGGCTCGCCCTGGCCGTGTCCCGGATGCTGCGCCGGGACGGCTGGCGGGCGCTGGCCAGGCCCGACGCACAGGGCCTGCCCCGGGTCCGGGCGCGCAACCGGCTCGGTCACCGGCTGGACGTGGCCTTCCGGCCGGTCGCCGAACCGCTGCCCGGCGAGGAGACACCGACGCGCTCAGCCCGTACGCCCGGCGAAGGACCGCACCTCCGGATCGTCGTCCACCGGGGCACCTTCAGCCGGCGTGACGTCCAGTGGGCGCGGCGGCAGGGCGGCATCCAGCTGATCGACGGCTCACGGCTGCGGCGCTGGGCCCACGGCACTCCCCTGCACCGGCTGACCGACGTCCCCTGACACACGGAACGAGCCGCGGGCACAGGGCCCGCGGCTCGTTCACGGTACGGCTCGTCAGTCGGAGTTCTGGCACTGGTTGCCCAGCGCGGGGTTGAGCAGACCGATGACGTCGATCGAGTCGCCGCACAGGTTCAGGTCGAGGTCGACCGGCACCTGGACGACGTTGCCGGAGAGCACGCCCGGGCTGTCGGCGGCGGAACCGGTGGGGTCGGGGTCCGCGCTCGCCGTACCGGCGCAGAGCAGCAACGCCGCACCCGCGAGACCGACCGCGGCCGTCAGACGCTTCCTCATGAAGAACTCCTGTCACTCAGAGGGGCATGTCCCTCCACGCTGCGGGTCCTCCGGGGGGTCACGACACTTCTCGGGGTCCAAACGGGTGGCGGCCGCCCGCTCAGGCCTCCAGTCCGGCGGCGATCGTCGCCCCGAGTTCCCAGCACGCCTCGACACCGGCCCGGTCCGGCTCGCCGGTCAGCGTCACGGGTTCCGCGGCCCGCCGCCAGCCGAGCCCGGTCGTGATCGACTCGATGCCGCGCACGGCTCCGGTCACGTCGTTCCCGCCGTGCACGTAGTAGCCGAAGGGCCGTCCTCGGGTCTCGTCCAGGCACGGGTAGTAGATCTGGTCGAAGAAGTGCTTCAGGGCCCCGGACATGTACCCGAGGTTCGCGGGCGTGCCCAGCAGCAGGCCATCGGCGTCCAGCACGTCCGACACGGTCGCGGACAGCGCGGCACGGCGTACGACGCGCACGTCCTCGATCTCCGGTGCCGTCGCCCCGGAGACGACGGCCTCGAACATCGCCTGGCAGTTGGGCGAGGGCGTGTGATGCACGATCAGCAAGGTGGGCACGGGGCGAACCTACCCGTCGGACGGCATCACCCTGGTCACGGCGCCCTTGGGGTTGGCCTCCATGTAGCCGCCGACGTCGTAGTCGTCGCTCAGATAGATCGCCATGCCGGCAGGTGTGTCGAAGATGCTGTCGGGCGACCGGAGCAGCAGGTATCGAGACGTCGGCTTCTCAACCTTCAGTTCCTTCTTCGCACGCGCCAACAGTGCTGGAACGGCGTCCCAGTTGAAGTCGTCCAGCTTCGTCGGCTCCTCGCCGCCCGCCAGCGTGCTCTTGGTGACGCCCTCGTCGAAGCCCGTGCCGGAGCGATAGGTGTATCTGTCGAACTTCGTCTGACTGCCCTTCACCATCACGTCCGCGATGACGTACCCGGGGTAGACGGAGAAGTCCGCGAAACGGTCGCTCCCGGTCTTCTCCTCGAACGCCTTGATCGCGGTCCGGATACCGGCCGGGGTCAGCATGTCCTGCGTCTTCACGGCGGCACTGCTCTGGCTCGCCGACGCGGTGGGCGTGTCGCTCTGCCGCTGCGTCTGACCTGTGGCCCCCGGTGACGACGTACTCGTGTCGTTCTTGTCGTTGCCGCCCGGCAGCACCTTCCAGGCGAGTGTCCCCACCAGCAGGACGCCTACGACGCTGGAAGCGACCGCAACCCCTCGGGACCGCTTCCCCGGAGGACGGCGCCGACCGGTAGTCGTCGGCATGCCGTTCGTGGGCGGCAGCGACGGAGGCACGGGCGGGGCGATCCGGTACGAGGTGGACTCGGGGCGCCGGTCCTCGGGCTGGGCCGCGGCGGCGGCCAGCATCCGGCCGACCGTCCCGGCGTCGGGCCGTGCCTCGGGATCGCGGACCAGCACCAGGGACAGCACCGGTGTCAGCGATCCCGCCCGCATCGGCGGCGGCACGTCCTCCTGGAGTACGGCGGCCAGCGTCGCCAGGGTCGTACCGCGCTGGAGCGGGTGGTGGCCCTCGACGGCGACGTACAGCATCATCGCCAACGACCAGAGGTCGGCGGCGGGACCGCCGCTCTGGCCGGAGACGCGTTCCGGGGCCATGTAGTCGGGGGTGCCGATGATGGAACCGGTCGCGGTGAGGGCGGTGGCGTCGCGGATCGCGGCGATGCCGAAGTCGGTGAGGACGGGGCGGCCGTCGGTGCGCAGCAGGACGTTGGCGGGTTTCACATCCCGGTGCTGGACACCCGCCTGGTGCGCTGCGTTCAGGGCGTCGAGCACGCCGATGCCCAACTGGGCTGCTTCCGCAGGGGACATGGGGCCACGGGCCAGCCGGTCGGCGAGCGAGCCGCCCTGGACGAGTTCCATGACGAGCCAGGGGTAGGTGCCCGGGCCGCCGTCGACGATGTGATGGATCGTCACCACGTTCGGGTGCTCGACCCGGGCCAGCGCCCGTGCCTCGCGCAGGACCCGCTGACGCAGCATCTCCGCGGCGGCGGGGTCGTACTCGGCGAGGTCGATGTCCGGCGGCCGGACCTCCTTGACCGCGACGTAGCGGTGCAGCAGCAGGTCCTGGGCGCGCCACACCGTGCCCATGCCACCGCCGCCGAGCCGGGACTCCAGCTCGAAGCGGCCGTCCACGACCCGTCTGCCGGGCTCCCCCTCGTTCATGCGGAGGAGCTTATGTGACGAACGTGCCCTCCTGTGCGCCGAGTTCGGAGGACGAGAAACGTCCGGGCCGACCCGTGAGGGCCGACCCGGACGTCAGTGGTCCGTTCCCGTGGGACCGGAACCAGGACTCAGTCTCAGACGAGGTCGAAGCGGTCCAGGTTGGAGACCTTGACCCACGCGTCGACGAAGTCCTTCACGAACTTCTCCTTCGCGTCGTCGCTCGCGTAGACCTCGGCGAGCGCGCGCAGCTCGGAGTTGGAGCCGAAGACGAGGTCGGCACGGGTGCCGGTCCACTTGACGGCGCCGGAGGCGTCGCGGGCCTCGAAGGTCTGCTGGTCCGCCGAGGTCGACGTCCACGCGGTGCCCAGGTCGAGCAGGTTCACGAAGAAGTCGTTGGTCAGCGTGCCGACCCTGTCGGTGAGGACACCGTGGGTGGACTGGCCCTGGTTGGCGCCGAGGACGCGCAGGCCGCCGATGAGGACGGTCAGCTCGGGGGCGCTCAGGGTGAGCAGGTTGGCGCGGTCGAGCAGCAGGTACTCGGCCGGCAGGCGGTTGCCCTTGCCGAGGTAGTTGCGGAAGCCGTCGGCGGTCGGCTCCAGCGCGGCGAACGACTCGACGTCCGTGTGCTCCTCGGTGGCGTCGACACGGCCCGGCGTGAAGGGGACCTCCACGTCGACGCCGCCGTCCTTGGCGGCCTTCTCGACCGCGGCGGCACCGCCGAGGACGATCAGGTCGGCCAGGGAGACCTTCTTGGCGCCGGTGTTGAACTCCTGCTGGATGCCCTCGAGGACCCGCAGCACGGAGGCGAGCTGGTCGGGGTCGTTGGCCTCCCAGCCGCGCTGCGGCTCCAGGCGGATACGGGCGCCGTTGGCACCGCCGCGCTTGTCGCTGCCACGGAAGGTGGAGGCGGACGCCCAGGCGGTGGACACGAGCTGCGGGACGGTCAGGCCGGAGGCGAGGATCTTCGCCTTGAGCGCGGTGACGTCGGCGGCGTCGATGGCCTCGCCCTCGGCCTGCGGCAGCGGGTCCTGCCACAGCAGGCTCTCCGCGGGGACCTCCGGGCCGAGGTACAGGGACTTCGGGCCGAGGTCACGGTGGGTCAGCTTGAACCAGGCGCGGGAGAAGGCGTCCGCGAACTCGGCCGGGTTCTCGTGGAAGCGCTTGGAGATCTCGCCGTAGATCGGGTCGAAGCGCAGCGAGAGGTCGGTGGTGAGCATCGTCGGAAGCTTCTTCTTCGACGCGTCGTGCGCGTCGGGGATGATCGCCTCGGCGTCCTTGGCCACCCACTGGTTGGCGCCGGCGGGGCTCTGGGTCAGCTCCCACTCGTAGCCGAAGAGGATGTCGAAGAAGTCGTTGCTCCACTGGGTGGGCTTGGTGGTCCAGGTCACCTCGAGGCCGGAGGTGATCGCGTCGCCGCCCTTGCCGGTGCCGTAGGTGGACTTCCAGCCCAGGCCCTGCTGCTCCAGCGGGGAGGCCTCGGGGTCGTCGCCGACCGCGTCGGCCGGGCCGGCGCCGTGGGTCTTGCCGAAGGTGTGGCCACCGGCGATGAGGGCGACGGTCTCCTCGTCGTTCATCGCCATGCGGCGGAAGGTCTCACGGATGTCGCGGGCGGCGGCCAGCGGGTCCGGGTTGCCGTTCGGGCCCTCGGGGTTGACGTAGATGAGGCCCATCTGGACGGCGCCGAGCGGGTTCTCCAGCTCGCGGTCGCCGGTGTAGCGCTGGTCGTCGAGCCAGGTGGTCTCGGGACCCCAGTACACGTCCTCGTCGGCCTCCCAGACGTCGGCGCGGCCGCCGGCGAAGCCGAAGGTCTCGAAGCCCATCGTCTCGAGCGCCACGTTGCCCGTGAGGATCAGGAGGTCGGCCCAGGAGATCGACTGGCCGTACTTCTTCTTGACGGGCCACAGCAGACGGCGGGCCTTGTCCAGGTTGCCGTTGTCCGGCCAGCTGTTCAGCGGCGCGAAGCGCTGCTGGCCGCGGCCGCCACCGCCGCGGCCGTCGCTGATGCGGTAGGTGCCGGCGCTGTGCCAGGCCATACGGATCATCAGCGGGCCGTAGTTGCCGAAGTCGGCCGGCCACCAGTCCTGCGAGGTGGTCAGCACCTCGGCGATGTCCTGTTTCACGGCCGCCAGGTCAAGGGCGCCGAACGCCGCGGCGTAGTCGAAGTCCGCGCCGAGCGGGTTCGCGACGACCGGGTCCTTGGCGAGGATCTTCAGGTTGAGGCGCTCGGGCCACCACTGACGGTTGCCGCCGCCCTGGGTGGGGTGCGCGGCGCGCCCGTGCGCGACGGGGCAGCCCCCTGCGTCCTCCGACTTCGCGTCCGTGACGATTGCGTCGTGGTTCTCAGACATGGATGGGAATCCTTCCGAACTGGGGGAACACGTGATTCAGGTACGGGGGGCGTCGGTACAGGCGGGGCACAGGCCCCAGTAGATGACCTCGGCCTCGTCGATCGAGAAGCCTTGGTCGTCGGCGGCGGTCAGGCAGGGTGCCTCGCCGACCGCGCAGTCGACATCGGCGACGACACCGCACGACCTGCACATGAGGTGGTGGTGGTTGTCGCCGACGCGTCCTTCGAAGCGGGCGGGGCTGCCGGCCGGTTCGATACGGCGTATGAGTCCGGCCGAGGTCAGCGCGTGCAGCGCGTCGTAGACGGCCTGGAGCGATATGTGTCCTACGCGGTCACGGACCCCGGAGGCGACTCCCTCGACATCGAGGTGGTCACCGTGCCGGACGGTCTCGAGCAGCGCGACGCGGGCTGCCGTCACCCGCAGGCCGGCACCGCGCAGCTCCTCAGCGGTGGTCGGTGGCTGGGATGCGGTCATGCCGATCAACCTACAGCCTTAAACACGAACGATTCAAGAAAACAAACGGTTCAAGTTTGATGTCCTGCCGGGGTGGGAGATGTGGAGCCGTCCCAGGTGGCGCCGGTGCCCCGCGCACCGATCCGCTTCCGGATTCAGTGACGGCACTGCTGAATCCGATGGCGGGGAACAGTTGGACGCCGAATTCGCGCGGGGGCACAGTAGGCAGGGCGGCCACCCCCGGCCGCACCGCCCCCTCATGCACCTCGCGGAGAGCCCCCGATGAACCACGTCGCAGATCCTGAGCGCTACAACGGCACCATGCGCTACCGCCGCACCGGCCGCTCGGGGCTCGACCTGCCCCTGCTGTCGCTGGGTTACTGGCACAACTTCGGTGACGACCGCCCGTTCGAGACGCAGCGGGAGATCGCGCTGCGCGCCTTCGACCTCGGCATCACCCACCACGACCTGGCGAACAACTACGGCCCGCCCTACGGCGCGGCCGAGGCCAACTTCGGCCGGCTGCTGAAGCAGGACCTCGCGCCGTACCGGGACGAGCTGGTGGTCTCCACCAAGGCCGGCTGGGACATGTGGCCCGGTCCGTACGGCCAGGGCGGCGGCTCCCGCAAGTACCTCCTCGCCTCGCTCGACCAGTCGCTGAAGCGCACGGGCCTGGACTACGTGGACATCTTCTACTCCCACCGCCTCGACGCGGGCACCCCGCTCGAGGAGACGATGGGCGCGCTCGACACCGCCGTCCGCCAGGGCAAGGCGCTCTACGTCGGCATCTCGTCCTACGACGCCGACCGCTCCCGCGAGGCCGCCGCGATCCTCCGCGACCTGGGCACGCCGCTCCTCATCCACCAGCCGTCGTACAACATGCTCAACCGGTGGATCGAGGACGACGGGCTGCTCGACGTCGCGCGGGACGAGGGCTTCGGGGTCATCGGGTTCACCGCGCTGTCGCAGGGGCTGCTGACCGGGCGGTATCTGGACGGCATCCCGGAGGGGTCGCGGGCCGCACAGGGCACGTCGTTCGACGCGGGCTGGCTGACCGACGACATGGTGCGCCGGCTGCGCGCGCTGAACGACATCGCCGCCCGGCGCGGGCAGACCCTCGCGCAGATGGCGCTCGCCTGGGCGCTGCGCGACGAGCGGGTCACCTCGCTGGTCATCGGCGCGTCCCGCACCGAGCAGCTCGAACAGAACGTGGCCGCGCTGGACAACCTCGACTTCAGCAAGGAGGAGCTGGCGGAGATCGACTCGTACGCCGTCGACGGCGGGGTGGATCTCTGGCAGGACGCGCGGACTGGGAAACTCGGCTGACGCTGGAGGTGCCGGCCGGCACCTCCCAGGACACAGCGGAGGCGTGGAGTACATGACAGTTGACGGCTCGGTCGAGGGCACGGACGGCAGCGTCGGCGGCGAGGGCACCGTCCCGACCTCGCAGGCGGTACTGGAGACGCTGACCCCCAGCGCGACCTTCCTCGTCGTCACCGTGGAGCCCGGCGGCGAGGACGCGGTCCGCCAACTCCTGGAGGATCTGGCCGGGTTGACGCGGTCCGTCGGGTTCCGCGCGCCGGACGGACGGCTCAGCTGTGTCACCGGCATCGGCTCGGAGGTGTGGGACCGCCTGTTCGGCGGCCCGCGCCCCGCCGAGCTGCACCCGTTCCGCGAACTCGTCGGCGACCGCCACCGTGCCGTCTCCACCCCCGGCGACCTGCTCTTCCACATCAAGGCCGTACGGGCCGACCTGTGCTTCGAGCTGGCCACCGCGATCATGGCCCGGCTGGCCGGCGCGGTCACCGTGCGCGACGAGGTGTCCGGGTTCCAGTACTTCGACGTGCGGGACCTGTTGGGCTTCGTCGACGGCACGGAGAACCCCGTCGGGCAGACGGCCCGCGACGCGGTGGTCATCGGCGGCGAGGACCCGGAGTTCGCGGGCGGCAGCTATGTGATCGTGCAGAAGTACGTCCACGACATGGCGGCCTGGAACGCGCTGCCGGTGGAGCAGCAGGAACGGGCCATCGGGCGCAGCAAGTTGACCAACATGGAGATGGACGACGACGTCAAGCCGGCCGACTCGCATCTCGCGCTGAACGTCATCACCGGCCCGGACGGCACCGAGCGGAAGATCCTCCGCGACAACATGCCCTTCGGCAGCGCGGCCCAGGGCGAGTTCGGCACCTACTTCATCGGGTACGCGCGGACGCCCTCGGTCACGGAGCAGATGCTGCGCAACATGTTCCTGGGCACCGACACCGCGTCCCACGACCGCATCCTGGACTTCTCGACGGCCGTCACCGGAAGTCTCTTCTACGTCCCCTCGGCGGACTTCCTTGACGACCTTCCGGACCTTCCCGACCGATCCGACGGGTGACCTCCGCGCACGGCTGACGAGCCGTTTCCGGAGTGCGGCGCCGGGGGCGCGACAGAATTCAGCGACGGGCCAAGATCCGTACACCGCAAGGGTGTTGACGTGCACACACCCGACTGCGAAGGTCTGGACCTGGCGCATCCAGTAGCGCCCCCACAGCCAAGAACTGGAGTCGGCGTGCCTGAACTGACACCCCCCACCGACAGCACCGCGAAGCCCCGGAGCCGGCGTCTTCGCCGCTCCGCCGTCGTCACCGTCCTCGGTGCGCTGGCCCTCGTGGTCGGACAGGCGACGGCCGCCCAGGCCTCCGTACTGACGGCCCTCCCGCAGAACGCGGACGGTCTGGAGCAGACCTTCTCCCCGGCCTACGACTACGACGGCGACGGCTGCTACGCCACGGCCGCCATCGGCACCGACGGCACCATCAACCCCGGGCTGAAGCTCGGCGGCGACGTCAACGGGCACTGCCACGACCTCGCGCAGCTGAACAACTCCAACACGTACTCCCGCGAGAAGTGCAACAACGACTGGTGCGCGGTGATGTACGCGAGCTACTTCGAGAAGGACCAGGTCACCCTGGGTCCTGCGGCCATCGGGCACACCCACGACTGGGAGCACGTCGTCGTCTGGATCAAGGACAACACGGTGCAGTACGTGTCGGTGTCGCAGCACTCCTCGTACCAGGTGTCGGCGGCCTCGGGGGTGCGGTTCGACGGCACGCACCCCAAGATCGTCTATCACAAGGACGGCATCGGCTCGCACGACTTCCGCTTCGCCAACACGAACGACGAGCCCGCCGAGAACGCCACCGGCAACTGGTTCTACCCTCGCCTGGTGGGCTGGAACGGATACCCGGCCGGCCTCAAGGACAAGCTCCTCGCCGCCGACTTCGGCTCGGCCACCCTGAAGATCAGGGACGTCGACTTCAACTACGCCCTGTCCATCGCGAAGCCGTCCGGGATCTCCTTCGACCCGAACGCCTGACGGTCGGCCAGGCACCGGCGCAGGCGGGTCACCCCGTCGGCGCCGTGTCACACTTCCGCACCTCGCGGCCCTCTTGAGTGCAGACACTCACGGGAGGCGCTCATGCCCAGGACCGAACCGGCCGCGACGTCCACACAGCACCTGATCGAACTCTCGGCCGGGCCCGTCGCCTACGAGGACACGGGCGGCGACGGGGCCGTCCTGGTGCTGCTGCACGGGCTGCTGATGGACGCCTCGCTGTGGGCGGCCCCGATCGCCCAACTGGCCGCCGCACACCGGTGCGTGGCCCCCACCCTTCCCCTCGGCGCACACCGCCGGCCGATGCGCGCGGACGCCGATCTGTCGCTGCCCGGGGTGGCCCGGCTCGTCACCGAACTCCTCGACCGGCTGGACCTGCGGGACGTCACACTCGTCGGGAACGACACCGGCGGCGCGCTGGTGCAGCTGCTGATGGCGGAGGGGTCCGCGCGCGTGGGCCGGGCTGTGCTGGTCTCCTGCGAGGCGTACGACAACTTCCCGCCGGGGCTGACGGGCCGCACGCTCGTGCTCGCGGGGCGCCTCTCGCCGTGGCTGTTCGGGCAGTTCATGCGGCAGATGCGGGTGCGCGCGCTGCGCCGCCTGCCGTTCGCGTTCGGGTGGCTGACCAAGCGCGGGGACGCGGTCACCGCGCGCTGGACGGAACCGGTCCGACGGCAGCCGGAGATCCGCCGTGACGCCGTACGGGTGCTGCGTGCCGCGGCCGCGGACGGGCGCCGCCTGCTGGAGCAAACCGCCCTGCGGCTGGGGGAGTTCGACCGCCCCGCGCTGATGGTGTGGGCGAGCGAGGACCGGGTGATGCCGCCGGAGCACGGGCGCCGGCTGGCCGAACTCCTGCCCCGGGGACGGCTGGTGGAGGTGGCCGACGGCTACACGCTGCTCCCGCTGGACCAGCCCGCCCAACTGGCCGCGCTCATCGGCGAGTTCGTACGCGCGACCGCCCCGCCCGCACGGGCCTGATCTGGTGGCCGCGGCGCGGCTTGGGGGCGTCGAGCATGCTGACGCCGTTGTAGTTCCGGCCGCGGGCGTAGAACGTGGGCGCGGCGACGAAGGCGACGAAGACGGTGACGACGCTGATCGGGAAGAGGACGGGGAGCGACTGGCCTTCGGGGAGGGTCCTGCCGCCCTCGTGGACGGCGTAGCCGAGGGCGGCGAAGAAGGCGACCAGGGACACGGCCGCGGCGACCAGCATGACGGTCGCGAGCCTGCGGGTGGTGGCCTGGTCGCGGACCTCGGCGAGCAGGGACGCCGAGCACTCGGTGCAGGTCAGCTCCACCGTGTGCTTGCCCGACGGGGGCCGCTTCACCGAGTAGTGGGCGGCGGACCAGGTGATCGTGCGCGTCCTCGGCTTGAGGAGTCCGCCCGTCACCTTGTCGCTGAGTATGTGCCGGACCGCGACCTCCGTGGTACCCGCTGCGCTCATGGCTCCTCCGACGCACGTCCCGACGATCATCACGAAGCCTGCACAGTGTGACCTGTGGGAACCGGCCGCTCAATGGTCCTGGTGATTTCTTTTCCTTCGCCTACAACTTCTCAACTCACCCCTGCCTCCCAGGACTTATCCGGTCGCACCTCTTGACGCCTTTGGTGCAGACCTTTAGGTTCACCAGCCAGCAGACCTCCCATGAATGCATTTGGCACTCACATATGTGAACACCCGTGTTCACCTCTCACCGCCCTCCAGCCGGCGGCGTCCACCCCCCACCCCAGGACGAAAGGGCCCTCGTCATGCAACGCCTCGCCCTCCGCTGCGCCCTCGCGCTCTCCCTCGGTCTCACCGCCGTCGGCACCCTCGCAGCCCCCTCCGCCTCGGCCGCCACCGGCACCATCACCGGCCTCGGCGGCAAGTGTCTCGACGTCGCCGGCGGGAGTTCCGCCGACGGCGCCGCCGTACAGACCTACGACTGCAACGGAACGGCCGCCCAGCAGTGGACGGTCGGGTCCGACGGCACCATCAGGGCCCTCGGCAAGTGCCTTGACGTCACCGGCAATTCGACCGCCAACGGCGCCCAGCTCCAGCTGTGGACGTGCGGCGGCAGCGCCAACCAGCAGTGGACCGTGTCCGCCGCGCACGACATCGTGAACCCGGCCGCCAACAAGTGCCTCGACGTCACGGGCAGTTCCACGGCCAACAGCACCCGCACCCAGATCTGGACCTGCACCGGCGCCGCCAACCAGAAGTGGACCGCCCCCTCCGGCGGCGGCACGACCCCGCCCACGAACTCCCCGATGGCGGTGGCCCCGTACCTGTACAACGGCTGGGGAAACCCGCCCAGCCCTACGACTGTCATGAACGCGACCGGCGTGAAGTGGTTCACGCTGGCCTTCGTGCTGAGCAACGGCTACTGCAACCCGCAGTGGGACGGCGGCCGGGCGCTGACCGGCGGTGTCGACCAGTCGACCATCAACACCGTGCGGGCCAACGGCGGTGACGTCGTCCCGTCCTTCGGCGGCTACAGCGGCAACAAGCTGGAGAGCTCCTGCTCCAGCGCGGGCGAGCTGGCCGCGGCGTACCAGAAGGTCATCAGCGCCTACTCGCTGAAGGCCATCGACATCGACATCGAGGCCGACGCGTACAGCAACGGCACTGTGCAGCAGCGGACCGTGGACGCGCTGAAGACCGTCAAGGCCAACAACCCGGGCATCAAGGTGTACGTCACCATCGGCACCGGCCAGAGCGGTCCGGACACGAGCCTCATCAACCGGGCCGCGTCCTCCGGGCTGACCGTGGACGCCTGGACGATCATGCCGTTCGACTTCGGCGGCGCCGGCCAGAACATGGGCACGCTGACCCAGCGGGCGGCCGAGGGCCTGAAGACCGCGCTGAAGAACGCGTACGGCTACAGCGACGACGCCGCCTACCGGGACATGGGCATCTCGTCCATGAACGGCATCACCGACAACAACGAGACCGTCACCACCGCCGACTTCCAGACCATCCTCGGCTACGCGCAGACGCACCACCTCGCGCGGCTGACGTTCTGGTCGGCCAACCGTGACCGGCCCTGCCCTGGCGCCTACCCGAACGACGACACGTGCTCGGGCGTGAGCCAGAGCAACTGGCAGTTCACCAGCATCTTCGCCAAGTACACCGGCTGACGGACGCCCCCCTTCCGACCTCTCTGCCCCAACCCCCCATCACCACAGGAGAATCCGTGCTCAGACGGAAGAGACTGTCCGTACGCCATCCCGTTCCGAGAGCGCTCACGGCGATCGCGCTCGTGGCGACCACCGTGACCGGCATCGAGTTCGCCGCGCAGGCCTCGGCGAGCGCGGCGGGCACCGCGGCCGCCGCGATCCCGACCGGCTACACCACCGTGGTCAACAAGGGCAGCGGCAAGTGCGTCGACGCCCGCTCGGCCGCGAGTGCCGACGGCACCGCCGTCCAGCAGTACACGTGCAACGGAAGCACCGCGCAGAACTGGCAGTTGACCGCCACCGACGGCGGCTACTACCGGGTGAACAGCAACCTGAACGGCGCCGAGGCCTGGGACGTCACCAACGTCTCGACCGCCGACTCGGCGCCCGTCCAGCTGTGGACGTACTCCAGCGGTGCCAACCAGCAGTGGCTGCCCGTCGCCGAGGCGGACGGCGCCTACCACTTCGTCAACCGCAACAGCGGCAAGTGCCTGGACGTCCCGAGCGCCTCCACCGCGGACAGCGTGCAGCTCGCGCAGTACACCTGCAACGGCACCGCCGCGCAGTCCTTCACCCTCGGCACGGTCTCGACGAACCCGCCGGGCACCCCGGACTTCGGCCCCAACGTGACGGTGTTCGACCCGTCGATGTCGTCGTCGAGCATCCAGTCGAAGCTGAACTCCGTCTTCGCCCAGCAGGAGACCAACCAGTTCGGCTCGGCCCGCCAGGCCCTGCTGTTCAAGCCGGGCACGTACAGCGCGAACGCCAACGTCGGCTTCTACACGCAGGTCGCCGGGCTCGGCTTCTCGCCGGACGACGTGACCATCAACGGCGCTGTGCACGCGGAGGCGGACTGGTTCCAGGGCAACGCGACGCAGAACTTCTGGCGCGACGCCGAGAACCTGTCGGTCAACCCCACGGGCGGGACCGACCGTTGGGCCGTCTCGCAGGCAGCCCCCTACCGGCGCATGCACGTGCGCGGCAACCTGGCGCTGGACGACGGCGGTTGGTCGAGCGGCGGCTTCATCTCCGACACCAAGGTCGACGGCCAGATCCAGTCCGGCTCCCAGCAGCAGTTCCTCACCAGGAATTCCACGATGGGCAGTTGGTCCGGCTCCAACTGGAACATGGTCTTCGTCGGCGACCAGGGCGCACCCGCCCAGTCCTTCCCGACGTACACCAACGTCGCCAGCTCTCCCACGATCCGTGAGAAGCCCTTCCTGTACGTCGACAGCGCGGGCAACTACCAGGTGTTCGTACCGGGGTTGCAGTCCAACGCCGTCGGTACGACGTGGAGCGGGAAGACCCCGGCGGGCAAGTCCCTGCCGATCGACCAGTTCTACATCGTCAAGCCCGGCGCGACCGCGGCCGACATGAACGCCGCCCTCGCGGCCGGCAAGAACCTGCTGGTCACCCCCGGCGTCTACCACCTCAACCAGACGCTCAACATCACCCGCCCCGACACGGTCGTGCTGGGCATGGGCCTCGCCACCCTCGTGCCGGACGGCGGGATCACCGCGATCTCGACCGCCGACGTGGACGGCATCGAGCTGGCGGGCCTGCTGGTCGACGCGGGCACCACCAACTCCGGGACCCTGGTGCAGATCGGCCCGGCCGGTTCGACCGCTTCCCACGCCTCCGACCCGACGCAGTTGTCCGATGTCTTCGTCCGCATCGGCGGCGCCACCGTCGGCAAGGCCACCAACTCCCTTGTGGTCAACAGCGCCAACACGATCATCGACCACACCTGGATCTGGCGGGCCGACCACGGCAACTCCGGCACGGTCGGCTGGACCACCAACACCGCCGACACCGGGCTGATCGTCAACGGCGCCAACGTCACGGCGTACGGCCTGTTCGTCGAGCACTTCCAGAAGACCCAGGTCGTCTGGAACGGCAACGGCGGCCGGACCTACTTCTTCCAGAACGAGATGCCCTACGACCCGCCGAACCAGGCCTCGTGGATGAACGGCAGCGGCAAGGGCTATCCCGCCTACAAGGTCGCCGCGAACGTGACGACCCACGAGGCATGGGGACTTGGCAGCTACTGCTACTTCAGCAGCAATTCGAGCGTGGTCGCCGACCACTCCTTCGAGGTGCCGAGCGTGTCCGGGGTCAAGTTCCACGACATGGTGACCGTCTCGCTGGGCGGGGTCGGCACGATCAGCCACATCATCAACAACACCGGCGGACCGTCCAACTCCAGTAACAACGCCGCCTACTTGACCAACTACCCGTAGACCGCACGGAAAGATTCGATCACCGATGAACACCACCATCAGATCCGGTTCCACCCGCGTGGCCCTGCGGGTCCTGCTCCTCCTCGCGACGGTGCTGGGCTTCGCGGTGGCACCGCCCGCCGCCCACGCGAGCACCGCGGCAACGCCGTTCAAGGTTCTCGGCCTGTACAGCGGTACGTACGACGCGGCGCACATCGACTTCGAGAAGGAGGCGAACGTCTGGTTCCCGCAGCAGGCCGCGGCGAACGGCTTCACCTACACGTCCAGCACCAACTGGGACCTGCTCGCCAACGGCGGGGTCAACGCCTACCAAGTCGTGCTGTTCCTCGACGACTTGCCGCAGACGTCCGCCCAACGCAGCGGTTTCGAGACGTACATGCGCAACGGCGGTGGCTTCATGGGCTTCCATGTCTCCGCCTTCACCACGGACGCGGCCAGCTGGTCCTGGTACCACAACACGTTCCTCGGCTCGGGGAACTTCGTGTCCAACACCTGGGGTCCGACGGCGGTGACCCTGAAGGTGGAGGACCACTCGATCCCGCCCACCGCCGGCCTGCCGGCCACGTTCACCTCGTCGGTCAGCGAGTGGTACAGCTGGTCCAACGACCTGCGGCAGAACCCGGACATCAAGATCCTCGCGTCGATCGACCCGAGCAGCTTCCCGGTCGGCACGGATCCCAACCAGTCCTGGTACAGCGGGTATTACCCCATCATCTGGACCAACACGAAGTACAAGATGCTGTACGCGAACTTCGGCCACAACGCGATGAACTACACGACCAACACGCGTCTGTCGTCGACGTTCGCGAGCCCGACCCAGAACCAGTTCCTGCTGAACGGGCTCAAGTGGCTCGGCGGGGGCGGCACTTCGACGCCTCCGACGGACACACCGATCTCCGAGACGTCCTGGTACTCCGTGCAGAACGGCGGCAACGGCACCTGCGTCGACGCCCGTTCGGCGGCCACGGCCAACGGCACGGCGATCCAGCAGTACGCCTGCAACGGTACGGCGGCGCAGCAGTACCAGTTCCGCTCGACCGACAGCGGGTACATGGAGATCACCGCGCGCGGCAACCCCGCACAGGTCATCGACGTGACCGACCGCTCGACGGCGGACAACGCGCCGTTGCAGCTGTGGGCCTACTCCGGCGGCACGAACCAGCAGTGGCAGCCCGTGAAGGAGACCAGCGGCCGCTACCACTTCGTCGCCCGGCACAGCGGCAAGTGCCTGACCGCCCCCACGGCGGCGACCAACAGTGTCCAGCTCACCCAACGGACCTGCGACGGCTCCACCGCGCAGTCCTTCCAGCTCGCCGTGCAGTCCTGAGTCCGCACGGCGCCGAGGGGCGCCCCCGCCGTATCCACGCGATACGGCGGGGGCGCCCCTTGTTGTGGCCGTACCCCCCGCCTTCGCCGCACCCCCGTTTTCACCGCTAACGCAAAACTGTTGTCATCGATAAAGCGTCGGTGTTATCGTCGCTCACATGAACACGAGATCGCTGATAATCGAGGCGGCGGCGGAGCTGATCGCGCAGTCGCCGAGCGGCGACGTCTCGACGCGGGCGGTGTGCGAGGCGGCGGGGGTCCAACAGCCCGTGCTGTATCGGCTGTTCGGCGACAAGGACGGACTGCTGGCGGCGACCGTCGACCACGTCTGGGACCAGTACCTGGAGACCAAGCGCGCGGCGGAGAAGTCGGCGGACCCCCTCCAGGACCTGCTCGCCGGCTGGGACAGCCATGTGGCGTTCGCGCTGGCGCATCCCAACGCCTACAAGCTGATGTTCGCCCCGGCGCTGCGGTCGATGCCGGAGGCGGCGCAGGAGGCGCTGCGGATCCTCCGCGCGGTGCTGGAGCGGCTCGCCGCGCAGGGCCGTATGCGCATCGCCCCCGAGATCGCGGCCCGCATGATCATGACCGCGACCACGGGTGTCGCACTGGGGCTGATCATGCGCCCCGCGCTGTATCCGGACACCGCCCTGTCGACGCAGGTCCGTGACGCGATGGTGCAGGCGATCCTGCTCGACCCGGCGGCGGACACGGCACCCGGCGACGCCCGCGCGGCGGCCGCGACCACGCTGCTCTCGTCCCTGGACGATCTCACCCCTCAACCGTTCACCTCCGCGGAGTCGGCCCTGCTCGGGCAGTGGCTCACGCAGATCCCCACCTCCACCACCCGGAAGGGCCCTCACCATGACTGACACCGACACCTCAACCCGCGTCGCCCTGGTCACCGGCGGCTCCGGCGGCATCGGCCGCGCCGTCTCCGAGCGGCTGGCCCGGGACGGCGTCGCGGTCGGCGTGCACTACGCCGGCAACAAGGCCAGGGCGGACGAGACGGTCGCCGCGATCGTCGCGACCGGCGGCCGGGCGATCCCGGTCGGCGGTGACGTCGCCGACGAGGACGCGATGTCCGCCGCGTTCGACGCCGTGGAAGCGGAGTTCGGCGGCATCGACGTGGTCGTGAACACCGCCGGGATCATGGCCCTCTCCCCCATCGCCACCATGGACCTGGACGACCTCGACCGCATGCACCGGACCAACATCCGCGGCACGTTCGTCGTCTCCCAGCAGGCGGCCCGCCGGGTGCGCGCGGGCGGCGCGATCATCAACTTCTCGACCACCGTCACCCGCACCAAGTTCCCGACGTACGGCGGCTATGTGGCGAGCAAGGCCGCGGTCGAGGCGATGACCCTCGTCCTGGCCCGCGAGCTGCGCGGCAAGGACATCACCGTCAACGCGGTCGCCCCCGGCCCGACCGCCACGCCCCTCTTCCTCGACGGCAAGGACGACACCACGGTCGAGAACCTCGCCAAGGCCGCCCCGCTGGAACGCCTGGGCACCCCGGACGACATCGCCGAGTCGGTGGCGTTCCTGGCCGGGCCCGCGCGCTGGGTCAACGGTCAAGTACTGTTCGCCAACGGCGGGTTGGCGTAACGGGAAGAGGACCACAGACATGGCCTACGTCCTCCAGGCGGTGATCGCCGGAGCCGAACTCCTCCGCGCCTCCGCACGGAACGTGTCCGATGCCCGCGTGGCATCGCTGGGCCAGGGTCTGTCGCTGCTGCCGATGACGGACGAGCTCTTCGACGCCGTCACCGACGGCAGCGGCGCGAGCCCCCTGGGGTTCTGGCGGCTGCCGGGCGGCTTCGACCGGGCCCTCGCCGAGTGGTCCGCCGGAGGACCGGTCGCCTATGTGGAGGCCGAGTACTTCGGCGGGACCGGCGAGCAACGAGCCGCCGTCTGGGCTGACGGAGCGCTCGCGTGGGGGCCGTCGGACGACCGAGCGATGGGACTCAGCCCGATCTCACAGGCCCTCCGGCGGCTCGGTGCCACGAGCGGACCTGGCCAGGACGAGTTCACGGCCGTGGGCCTGGACCGCCATCGGGACCACGCGGGCTGGGTTGCCGCAGCCTCGTGACGACCTGGCCACCGCTGTCCCGGTACCCGGCGACGAGGGCCGCGCCAACCCGCTTCAGGAACGGGGCGTCGTCGTCCCGCCGGGATAGGCGCCGGGTCCGAAGCCGCGGAACTCGGGTGCCGGGGGCAGCGGTTGGGTCCCCTCGGGCTGGATGCGCAGACCGTCCAGCAGCAGCCGCAGATAGCGCCGCCACAGGTCGGGCTCCCCGGTCTGGTCGGTGACCGCGGCCACCATCAGCTGGATCATCGGGAGATCCAGGTGCTCCATGTCGGGGCGCAGCGCCCCCTGTTCCTTGGCGCGCGCGATCAGCGGATCGACCAGGGGCTTGATCCGCCGGTCGACGACGGCGTGCCGCTGGGCTGCCTTGCCGGTGCCGAGCATGACCTCGCGCAACCCGCGGTCGTGCGCCTGGAGTTCGCACACCTTCTCCAGGCTGGACGCCAGCCCGTGCCACGGGTCGGGATCGGTGGCCGCCTCGCGGGCGGACGCCTCGACCTGGTCGATCATCGCGTCGAAGACCGCGTCGACCAGCTCTTCCTTGTTGGCGAAGTGCCGGTAGGCGGTGCCCACACCGAGCCCCGCGTGGCGGGCGACGTCGTCGAGGGTCGCGGCCAGACCCCGGTCACGGAACACCTCACGGGCCGCGGCCAGCAGACGGCGCCGGTTCAGCTCGGCGTCGCGCCGCAGCGGCGGCCTGCCGGGTTCAGCGCGCTCCGCCATGCCAGTCGCCACGCCTTCCGGATGGTGTCGGATCGTCCGGTTCATCGTACCGACGCGAGCTGGGCGCCCCTTGATCAGGTTCGACCGCGTGGGGCACCCGTCGAGCCTAAGCGGAGATGATATCTCCGTTTGATGCTACGGTGGGATCGGAAAGCGGAGATAGCATCTCCGCTTGCCGCTTCGCATCGACGGGAGAAGAGGACATGCACGCAGAGAACCCGGCACCCCAAGGGAAAGCCCGTACAGGCCGACGAAAGAGCAGCGCCGTCATCACGGTCACCGTGGTCGCGGGGTTGACCTTGGCCGCCTGCTCGTCGGGCGGCACCGGCTCCACGGGCGGGACATCCAGCCCCAACGCCAAGACAGTCGCCTGCCCCACGGGCACGACCGCCACCGCAGCCGGAGCACCCACCGCGATGCCCTCGGCGAACGCGGGAGGCATCGCCACGGCCAAGACCATCAAGAAGTCGGACACCGGCACCAGCACCGTGATCGACCCCACCGGCGCGCAGATCCGGTGCCCCGCCTCCGGGATCACCACGACGCACGACATCACGTACTCCTCGCCCACCACCGACGGCAGGAAGAGCGACCTGAAGCTGGACATCCAGGTGCCCACCTCCACGCCGGGAAAGAAGCCGCTGGTCGTGTATCTGACCGGCGGCGGGTTCGTCATGGCGGACCGCACCGCCAATCTCAGCCAGCGCACCTACGTGGCAGACCAGGGCTACGTGGTGGCGAGCATCCAGTACCGGACCACCAAGGACGGCGCCACGTACAAGGACGCCGTCGCCGATGTGAAGTCCGCGATCCGCTACCTCCGCGCCCACGCCGACACGTACTCCATCGACACCGGCCACGTCGCCGTGTGGGGCCAGTCCGCGGGCGGTTACCTGGCCGCGATGACCGGCGCCACCAACGGGGAGAAGTCCTTCGACGTCGGCGGCAACCTGAACCGGAGCAGTGAAGTGCAGGGCGTCGTCGACGAGTTCGGGCCAGCCGACCTGTCCAAGCTCGCGGCCGACTACGACACGGCGGCACAGCAGGCCAACTACGCGCCGGGCAACAGTGCGGCCCAATGGGTCTACGGCCCCGGTACCAAGAAGTCGATCGCGGACCGCACCAGCGAGGTCGCGGCCGCCGACCCCGCGACGCACATCAGCTCCAGGACGGCACCCTTCGTCCTGTTCCACGGCAGCGCCGACAACCTGGTCTCCCCCAGCGAGACCCTGGACCTCCACACGGCCCTCCGCGCCAAGGGAATCGACAGCACCCGTTACGTCCTCACCGGCGCGGGACACGGCGACCTGTCCTTCACCGGCAACACCTCGGCCGGACTTCCCTGGTCCACGCAGGAGACGATGGGCCACATCGTCGACTTCTTGGGGCAACACCTCAAGTAGCCCAGGAAAAGGCCGAGTTACGAGCCGACCCGGCTTCCACCGCGGCACCCCGCCCCCAAACCCGTCACGGTTCGTCACACTTCGTGCGGGCGGGTGGGCATGTCTGACACAGTGGCCCTTCATCCAGACATCAGGGGCGTACCGTGTCCAACTCCTTATTTGTGCCGTCGAAGAGGAAGCGTGACTGGAAGCTCGTCGGTGGAGTCGCCGTGGGGATTCTCGTCATCGGCGCCCTCGGCTCCGGCTGCCACGCCACCACCACCGGAGGCCGTACCACCGGTGCGAGCGGCAACGCCAAGACCGGGGGCAAGAGCAGGTCTGTCCCCCACTTCGTGGGCATGGGTCTCCAAGCCGCCCAGGACGCCGCCCAGAAGCAGGGGTTCTACAGCCTCACCTCGCACGACTCGCTCGGCCGTGACCGTCACCAGATCCTCGACCGGGACTGGAAGGTCTGCTCCCAGAACGTGAAGGCCGGCACCACCGTCTCCACCGACAAGCGCCTCGACTTCGGCGCGGTGAAGGTCGACGAGACCTGCCCGGCGAAGGATCAGTCCGCGCCCACTGCGGCCGGCAGGACGATGCCGGACTTCAAGGGGAAGGCGGTCAACACCGCCCGCCACGCACTCCCTTCCAGTACGTCGATCAGCGTCAAGGACGCCTCCGGCAAGGATCGTTACGTCCTCCTGGAGTCGAACTGGCAGGTGTGCTCCCAGAAACCGCCCGCCGGGACCAAGCTGAGTGGGCAGCCGGTGCAGTTCTCCGCGGTCAAGTTCGGGGAGTCCTGCCCGTAGCACTACACACATGCGTCCAGTACGACGCCCGCCACCTCTCTCATCCGGCGCGTGCGCAGATCGAGTACCGGACTCGGGTTCGAGAGGCCGTGGGAGGCGAGCAGGTTCATCAGGGCCCAGATGGTGTCGGGGCGTTCCGTCAAAGGGAGTTCACGGCCGTCCGGGGTGATGACCGTGGCCTCGGTGACGCCCGCGAGGAGGTTGGTGCGGGCCCAGTCGACGTCGTAGGACGCGCCGCTGGGGCTGACGCTGAGGACTACTTCCTTGGTGCGGTGGAGGGCGGTCAAGTAGTTCATGGGGACCGTCAGCCGGCGGGTGGCGTCGAACGGGGGTGTGCCGTCCGGGGGTTGGATGCGCAGGACCGTGTCCAGGACGGGGCCGTGGTCCTGGAAGGTGGTCCGGGCGCGCAGCTCCAGGAAGTGGGCGCGCGCCAGGACACCGCCCCGGCGCGACCATCCTCGGCCGACCGAGCCGAACGCCCCCTGCTCACCGGGGAGTTGGTCGGCGAGTCGGCGCGCTTCCTCGCCCGGTTCACTCACCGGCGCCTGTTCCTCGGGGTGGGCACGGTCCCGGTCGGCGAGGGCGGCGTAGCGTGCCGCAGTGCGCGGGTCCAGGCGCCGGAGGTCGATCGTGTCGCCGTTCATCACGACGCCTCCGGCCTCCCGGGAGATGCGCATCTGCTGGAGCTGGCGTTCAACTCGCCTCGTCACGGCGGCCGTTCGGCCTTCGAGGTCCGTCACCCGGCAGGTTCGCGTGCCGGCGAGCAGGGCGCTGCGCGGCCAGTGCGGGGTGACCGCCCGCTCATCCCCGGGAGCGGACGGGTCGACGAGGACGACCATGCGGCCCGCCGTGATCGCCGAGAGGCACAGGGACGGCACCCGCCATTCGCCCGTGACCTCGAAGGCGGTGGCCGCGTCGGTGACCTCGGCGTCGTGCACCCGCAGTCTGAGCTTGATCAGCGGCGTGAACTCGTCCGGGGTGTAGTCGCCGTGGTGGGTCGTGAAGGTCGACTCGCCGTCGGGGCTGTACCGGGACAGTGAGGCCTCCAGTACGTCCGCCCGTGCCAACCGCGCCTGCGTGGAGCCCTGTTGGGACCTGGGCGCCCACATCACGAAGGTGTCGTCCTCGTACGAGGTACGCCCGCCCTTCACGCGGTGCCCGCGCGTGATCCGGGGGAACATCTGGCGCGCGGCGGCGGTCGCCGCGACGGGGATCACGACCGTGATGACCAGCCCGGACCCGAACACGAGCACCGGCCAGCCCCAACCGGGAGCGTCGCTCCACGCGTCGTACCCGACGAAAAGAAAGAACAGACCGGCCGAACAGCAGACCGTGGCCAGCACCAACTGGCCCACGAACACACTCGTGTAGCTGCGCATGTCCCCTGCTTCTCTCTGTCCCCCACGCGCAGGCCGGGGTGACGGGTCAGTGCTCCGGGTCCGGCCGCGCGGTCGACTCCAGCCGCTCCGCGAACATCTGGAGGTCGGGGAGGCGGTGGGCGTCGTAGAGGAGGGAGTGGCTTCTGCCGTGTTTGGTGGTGATCGTCAGGCGGCGGAGGCGGCCGGTGCGGAACTGGATCCGGGGCTCCTCCCAGACGTGGTAGCGGGCGGCGTCGGCGTAGCCGAACACCTCCAGCACCCGGCCGTCGAAGGAGAGGAGCACGGAGTCGGTCGCCGGTACTTCGAGGAGCGGTGGCTGGGTCACGGGGTGACACCGTCGCCCGCGTAGAGGTACGCGCCGGGGTGGGCCGGGTCGGCCACCAGCAGGACCTGGTCGCCGGTGCGGGGGATGCGCAGCTTCGACACGACGGTCTGGAGGGCGATCCGGTCGGTGCGCCCGGCCGGCTGCACGACCAGGTCGACGACCGGGTCGTGGTTGACGAGTTGGCCGGTGTCGCCGATCGAGACGACGACGGCGGTGATGGTCGGCGCCCCAGCGGCGAGCAACTGCTGTACCGCGAGGCCCGAGTTGTAGGCGCCGATCGACTGCTGGACCCTGGCGTAGTCCTCGTTGCCGAGGAACGCGCGGGTGGTCCGGCCGTAGAAACCCTTGCCGCTGGCCACCTGGCCCGCGATCTCGGCGGCCCGCTCCTCGCGGCTCTTGCGACGCCCGAAGATTCCCATGACGACTGCTCCTTCTGGTGGGGGCGGATGCCCGTGTCTCCCGCTGTCCCTGTGGACGCTAGGTGGCCCGGAACGCCTACCGATCCCAGGTTCGCCCGGCCGAACTCGGACGACGTACCCTCCTGACATGCCGCTTCCGAGCCAGCCGACGGGCGAGCGCCGACCGCGCGCCATGGTCATCGACGGCGCGTGGCGTGCGCTCGGTCCCGGGCTGGAATCGCTCAGCGGCCCCGGTGGCGCCCCGCTGACCCGGACGGTCAAGCTGATCCTGCTGCCGCTGGTCGTCAGGCCGGCCCTGCACCCCGACCTCGCCGCGGACTTCCTCGCACCGGAACCCGCCGCGCGCCTCGACGCGCTGCTACGGGAGTCCGGCGGGCGGCTCGTCGCGACGGCACAGTGGTTCACCCTGCTCAAACGGACCCGCCGGGCGCTGGGCATCGTCGCGGGGCACCCCCAGGACCTGTACTTCCAGCGGTGCTTCGAACTGGCCGCCGAGCACGGTGAACCCGGCCCCGCTGCGGGCGCGTTGGCCAGGGCGGTCGTCGAGGAGGTCGCGGACGCGGACTGCGGCCGTACGGTGGACGCGCTGAAGCGGTATCTGGCGGATGCCGCTCAATATGCCCAGCTGGAGCGGGAGTTGGCCGTCGCGTGGGATGGGCGGGCGTCGACTCCGGTCGGTGATACGGCCGTTGCGGTCGCGCTGGCGGGCGAGGTTCTGGAGGCCTGCGGCGGGGCGGAGGGGCCTCGGGACTCACCGGCGTACGCGTCCATGGTGACGGCGGGACACGGTGGGCTGCTCGGGCGGGCCCTGTGGGCGCAGGCGGGCGGGGTCTGGGGGCGTGCGGATCTCCCCGCCCATCTCGGCCTGACCGAACGGCAGTTGCCGCCGCTCCCTCAGGTCGGCCGGGGTGCCTCGACGGCCACGTTGCCCGCGCCGCTGGACCGCACGCTCTTCGAGCGGCTCTTCGTCGTGCTCCAATCGTCGCCCCGGCGCGAGGAGTTGCCCACGGTGCCGGAACTCGTCGGGCGCGAGGTCGGCCGAAGCTGCGCTCCGCTCGGGCTGTACGACGAGAGCCTGCGCGTCGCCGTCGTCCTCGGCGGGCGACTCGCCGTGGGTCTCGACCCGCTGGGCATTGCGGCGCCCACACCGGGTCTCACCTCGGCACACCGGGCTGTCAACAGCCGCTGGCGCAGGGAGGCTTCGGTCCTGCGCGCCCGCCGGATGACCGTCTCGCCGCGCCCCGATCCGGACGGCGGCGCCCTGGACGCGCTCGCCCAGGACCTCCGGACGCCGTGGACCGCGTACATGCGGCGGCTCTGGGTGCGGTTGCACGGACGGGACGTACGGGACGCGGGACTTGCGGATGCGGGGGCGGCCTGGGCTGTGCTCGACGGGGTCGCCCGGTCCGTGATGATGGACCATCGGGCTCGGGTCCGGGCGGCGTTGCGGTCGTTGTCGGTGGGGTCGGTGGCAGCGCCTGACCTTGCGCGGGCGGCCGAGGCGAGGAGCGCGTGATGGCGCGGGGGGCCAGCGAGGGCGAGGTCGTTGTCTCGCGGGACGAGGACGGCACAGTCCACGTCACCGGGGGTCCTGTCGCCACCTCCGACTTCACCCGCGCGGTACTCGACGTCACCGGGGCGGTCCTCACCTGGCCCGTTCTCGGGGGCGCGGGGTTGCCTACAGCCGAGATCCATGACGTGCAGCGCGCGCAACAGTGGCTATGGGTGGTCTACGGCGAGCAGGTCGCCGCTGCCGTACACGCCTGCGCGGTGGGCGAGTTGGCGAGTGCGCGGGTGGCCACGGAGCCGACCGCCCTCGCGAGCAGCGCCGCCCGGCTCGGTTTCGGGCACTGGGCGGCGCGGTGGTGGCCCGCGTCGCACCTCGACGGGATCCCCACCCTCCAACCGGACGTGCTCGGGCTGGAGTTGGCCGCGCTCACCCACACATGCCAGCAACTGTTCGACGCGGATGACGATCAACCCGACGACTGCGCAGCCGAGTTGATCGGGGACCACGAGGCCGGTCTCGACACGCTGATCCAGTGGTGGCACTCCACACCGCCGTCGAGCGACACGGCACGCCGGCTGGAGCACGTTCTGCGGACGGTCGACGACGCGGCGGACGGCGCCGGGTTGGACGGGGAGCCGCTGCGCCATCTCCGCGCGGCCCTGGATCGGCCCCGCCCTGACGGCACTCCGGTCGATGCCACCGCGCTGTTCGCACGACACGACGACTACGCCCTCGCCGCCGGTGAACCCCTTGTCACAGGCGGCCGGGTGATCGCGCGGGGCAGGGGCACCAACGACTGGCGGCGCTGTCCGCCCGGCTTCGTCGACGCCTCCGAGACCGCCGTGTCCTGGACCGCCCGCGCACTCGGCGCACGGCGGCAGATCGAGGTCGAGGTCGTCGCGCACATCGCGGCGCCGGTCGCCGAGGTGCCCCTCGCGGCGGAGGTCCGGGTGAACGACGGGCCCCGGAGTCGGGTGCCCCTCTCCCGCCGGGCCGACGTGTGGTCCGGCCGGGCCGACCTGGACCTCCCGGCCGGCGAGACGGAGCCGCGCATCGAACTCGGTGTGCTGCTGCCCGGTTTCGACCCGGGGCCGGGTTCCGACAGCGGCGCCGACCGCGAGGCGATCCGTGCACTGGTCCGGCGACGCCTCGCGACAGCGGCAACACCAACCCCACTCGACGCACCCGACTCGCCACCGCAGGACGGCACTTCGGCACCCTTCCTCGCCGAGATCGCCGCCGCCACCACCGACGAGGACTACTGACGGATGCCGGACGAGAGAGCCAACCCGCCGGTGGGCGACGGAGTGAACCGCGCGACGGACGATGAGGCGGTTCGCAGCACGGACACCGGCGTGGACCGCCCTGCCGACACCGAAGCGGCTCACACCCCGGCCGACGGGGAGATGCGGCTCTACGGAGAGCCCTTCGACAGCGGTTTCGCCCGCGCCGAGCGGCTCCAGCTGGCCGCCGATCTCACCACCGCGATCGCCGTCTACGAGGAACTGCTCACCCTGGCCGAGTCCATCGAGGACTCCCCCGACGTGCAGTTCCTACGGGCACACCTCCTGTCGGACATCACGAGCGTCCGCCTCACCGCGACGGACCTGGAAGGCGCGGAGGAGGCCAACCGGCGTTCCCGTGAACTCCTCGACGGCATCGCGTCGGCGCCGATGGGCCCGCGTGGCCGTCAGTTGTGGCTGGAGATGCTGCTGCGGACGCTGATCGCCGGGTCCGATCTCCTGCGCAGGACCGGGCGGCTGGACGAGGCGTTGGCCTGTCTCGACGAAGCGGCGCTCAGGCTGCCCGAGTTCGACGACCCCGACGGACTGCGTACCTCTGAACTCGGTCTGAACCGTGTGCACTTATTGATGGATCGGGGTGAGTGGGGAGCCGCCGAGGACCAGGCGTCGGCGCTGCTGTCGACCACGCCGACGACCGCCGTGGAGACAGTCCCCCGACTGCTGGTCGCCCTCGGGCTGATCTGCTCCTCCACCGGGCGGTTCGACGCGGCCGAGGACTACTTCGCCCGCGCGGAGGACCACTTCCGGGCGGTGGGCGACACCGGCGGCGAGCGGACGCTGCTCGCGCACCGGGCGTACGTGGCGCTGCACCGGGGTGAACTCGGCCTGGCGGAGCGGTTGTTCGCGGAGGCGTCCGCGTTCTTCGAGCGGCAGCGGTGGTTCGGGGACCTGGCGGTGTGCGAGCAGGCCCGTGCCTTTCTCGCCGGGCGGCGCGGTGACGCGCTCGGCGCGGAGGACCTGCTGGCGGCGAGCCTGGCCCGGTTCGAGCGGCTCGGTGCCTCGATCGGCGCCGCCGACACGATGCTGCTGGGCGCCCAACACGCTTACGACCGGGGCGACATCGACGAGATGAAGCGGCTGGCCCAGGGCGCCCGTGACGTGTACCAGGAGCGGGAGGTGTACGAGCGGTGCGCGCAGGTCGACCTCATGCTCGCGCGCACCCTTGAGGACAACCTCGGCCGGACCGACCGCGGCGACCACGAACGGCGGTCCGTCGACACCGCGCTGTCCCTCGCCCTGCCCGCCGCCCTGGCCCTGGAGGCGGCACGCTACGACTTCACGACCGCCCACGCCCGCAGCCAGTGGCTCCAACTGGCCGATGAGGCGATGCAGTTGGTGTTCCGCCTGGCGATCCGCCGCCAGGACCAAGGTCTGCTCTTCGAACTCGCCGAACACCGTTGCGCGGGGGCCTCGTTGGCCCTGGACCACGCGTCGCCCGCCCAACCGTCGGACGACGTGACGTCGGTCTTCCCCGGCGCGGCCATGAAGTCGTACGGACCTCCCGAGCACACCGAGGGCTCGATGACGCTCGGCGGGGTAGCGGCGGAGGCCGCCGCTTCGGCCGGGCTGCGGGTGGCGCCGCCGCCGAAGGTGCGGATGCCGGCGCAGTCGGGCCCGGGCCGGGTCGCGCTCCAGGAGTACATCGCGGCGGCCGAGTTCCGGTACCGCCGGCGGATCGTGCACGAGGAGGAGGTGCCGTTCTGGATCACCGACGACATGACGAGCCGCCCGGTGGTCCAGGTCCGACTGGCCGACGCCGGCGACCTGTTCATGACCTGGACGTGGGTGGGCGGGGCCCGGGGTTTCGGTACCGGTCAGGGGCCTGGCGCCGAAGTCGACCAGGCGGTGCGGGAGTTGGCGGACGCACTGCCGGGGGCGGGCGACGGCGCTGAAGGCATGAGGCAGGCCTTCGACACGGGCGCGCTGACCGAGCGCGGGAGGGAACGCCGACTCGCGCGGGCGCTGGCCGAGGCGCTGTGGCCGGAGCAACTGACCGCGCAGCTGCGCCGGGTGGCGGAGCGGGCGGGCCGTCCCCTCGTACGGATCCAACCGTCGCCCCGCGTTGCCCAGGTCCCGTGGGAACTGCTCGCCGTCGACGCCGACACCGACGTACGGCTCATCGATCTCGCGGACGTCGTGACCACCGCACCGGCGTCCCTGCGGCCACGGACCCCGGCGGCACCTCGGCCGCAGGGCGCGGACGCGGGCCCGGTCGTCCTCGTCCTCGACCCCCGTGTCCCCGGCTTCCGCGCCGACTCCGCGCTCGGCTCGGTCCTGGGGCCGCCCGGCTCCGACCCGGAGCTGTCGTCCCTGGTCCGGACCCGTCTCGACGCGGGTCCCGTCGTACCGTCCGTGACCGACCCGGCCGAGGCCTTCCGCCGCACCGATCTGGACCGGGACTGGCTGAGCGACGTGCTGCGCAGGGGTGCGCGGAGGCTGCTGTACGTCGGGCATGTGAGCGGTGCGCCGGTTGAGGGCGGCCAGAGCGAGGACGGCACCCTGCATCTGTGCTGCGGCGCGGGCGCGACCGGGCTCGCCGAACCTCTCCGCACCCATCGTCCGCTCTCCGCCAAGGACCTCCTGCTGGGCTCGCTGCCGCTGCGTGCGGACGGTGAGCCGGGTGCGCGGATCTGGCCCGCGCCGCCCCGGGTCGCCCTCATCGGCTGTGAGAGCGGCGGGGATCTGCGGTTCGCGGAGTCGTTCGGACTGGCGACGGCGATGCTGCACAACGGCGCCGAACTGGTCACCGCCACCCGCTGGGTCCTGCCGACCAGCTTCGCCTTCCACCGGCTGGCCCAACTGCCCGCGTCCGTAAGCCCGTTGACGGAGGCGATCGTCGCCGTCGACATCGCGCACGAGCACGAGGACCCCGTGCGGAGCCTCGGCGGCTGGCAGCGCGGGCAGCTGGACCGCTGGCGCGCGGAGGGCCGTATCGAGCACGCGCCGTTGTTGTGGGCGGCGATGACCTCCATCGTCGTATGACCCACCGCATCGCGGCGCGGGTCAGAGCCGGACGATGATCAGGGCCGTGTCGTCGGTGGCGCCCCCGTGCGGGAGCAGTTCGAGGAGTACGGCGTCGGCGAGGGCCTCGGGGTCGGTGTCGAGGTGGCGGAGGAGGGAGTCGGCGAGGCGGGCGAGGCCGGTGTCGATGTCCTCGCGGCGGCGTTCGACGAGGCCGTCGGTGTAGAGGACGAGGGTGGAGCCGCGGGAGAACGTGGTGGTGGCCTGGGGTCGGCGCATCGGGTCGGGTCGGGCGTCGAGGGGCGGATCGGTGGCCCGGTCCAGGAATTCGACGCGGCCGTCGGGGTGGACCAGGGCGGGCGGTGGGTGGCCGGCGCTGCTGTAGGTGATGGTGAGGCGGTCGAAGTCGACGAACGTGGTGACGGCGGTGGCGGACTCGGCGCCGTCGACGACGTTGGCGTAGCGGCCCAGGACGTCGAGGGCCTCGGCGGGGCCGGCCGCGACGCGTGAGGTGGCGCTCAGGGCGCTGCGCAGCTGGCCCATGACGCCGGCGGCGGCCAGGCCGTGGCCGACGACGTCGCCGACGGAGACGCCGATGCGGTTGCCGCCGACCAGGTCGACGACGTCGTACCAGTCGCCGCAGACGTTCAGGGAGCCGACGGCGGGGCGGTAGCGGACGGCGATCTGGTGGCGGGCGCGCTGGCGGCGGGTGGGGAGCATCGCGTCCTGGAGGGCGAGGGCGACCTCGCGTTCGCGGGCGTGGGCGCTGCGCAGCCGGTCGTTGAGCTCCTGGAGTTCGCGGGCGCGGGTGTACAGCTCGGCCTCCAGGACGCGGGTGCGGCCGCCGCCGGCGCCGGCACGGGCCCGGATCAGTTCGGTGACCTCCTCGACCCGGTGGACGAGGAGGACGACCTTGCCGTCCGGGCCGAGCACGGGCGCGTTGACCGGGCTCCAGTAGCGCTGCTCCCACTCCCCGGGGCAGGCCGTCGACTCGACGTCGTAGCGCTGGAGGGCCATGGCGTCGCGTTCGCCGGTGGAGAGGACGCGGCGCAGTGAGGTCTCCAGGTTGCGCATGCCGGTGGCGGCCGGGTCGTTCGGGTTGTCGGGGAAGACGTCGAAGAGGAAGCGGCCGACGACCTGTTCGCGGGTGCGGCCGGACATGCGGAGGAACTCCTCGTTGGCGTCCGCGTACACCAGGTCGGGGGTCAGCAGGGCCACCATGCCGGGCAGCCCTTGGAACACCGCCGCGTAGTCGATCTCCGCGTCCGCCATGGCCCTGCCACCAATCGCCGCTATCACACCATTTTCCTACGATATAGGCAGACCGGACGCTCTCCAGGGCGCACTTCGCGGTCACCCGATCACTCAGTGCCACATGGTCGATAGGGTGCCCCGGTGACCACCCCTTCCTCCCCCACCCGGCTGATCGTCCTGCGCGGCAACAGCGCCTCCGGCAAGAGTTCGGTCGCCACCGGTCTGCGCGAGCGGTACGGCCGCGGGATCGCCCTGGTGCGCCAGGACGTCCTGCGGCGCGAGGTGCTGCGCGAGCGCGACATCCCCGGCGGCGCGAACATCGGCCTGATCGACCTGACCGTCCGGCACGCCCTGGCGCACGGCTTCCACACCGTGCTGGAAGGCATCCTCCACTTCCCCCACTACGGCGGGATGCTGGCCGGGCTGCTCGCCGACCACCCCGGGCGCACGCACTGCTACTACCTCGACGTGCCCTTCGAGGAGACCCTCGCCCGGCACGCCACCAAACCCATCGCGGACGAGGTCACCGAGGAGCAACTCCGTGAGTGGTACACGCCGTTGGACCTGCTGCCGGGCGGTGTCGAGACGGTGATCCCGGCCGCGAGTCCGCTGGAGGAGACGGTCGACCGGGTGCTGCACGAGTCCGGGCTCTGTGTCTCACCGTGCGCTCACGTGCGCCCTCTTCCCGCTCGTACGCCGGCACCGTGATCGACGGCGAGAGTGCGGGTGGCGCGGCTGCTCGGCTCACCGGGTGTGCGGTGATCGGTGAGCGTCCGCTGTCCGGGGCGGTCGTCGAAGTCGCCCTCGACGGTGGGCATTTGGTGGTGGTGAAGGGCGACGACGCGCCGGGCGCCGTGGCTGCCGAGGCGGCGGGGCTGCGGTGGCTGGCGGAGGCCGGGACGGTGCGTGTGCCCGCGGTGCGCGGGGTGGACGAACGCTGGCTGGTCACCGACCTCGTCCGCACCGGGCCGCCGAGTGCGCGGGCAGCCGTCCGGTTCGGCCGTGACCTGGCCGCACTGCACGCCTCGGGCGCACCCGCGTTCGGGGCGCCACCGCCCGGCGGCCCTACGGACGCGTACATCGGGCTCGCGCCGATGCGCAACGTCCCCGCCGACGACTGGCCCAACTGGTATGCCGGGCAACGGGTGTTGCCCTATCTGCGGCGCGCGGTCGACGCGGGCACCCTGCGGCCCGCCGAGGCGTCCGCGGTGGAGGCGGTCTGCGAACGGCTGCCCCTCCTCGCCGGTCCCGCCGAGCCGCCCGCCCGACTCCACGGCGACCTGTGGAACGGCAACGTGCTCTGGGGCGCCGACGGCCACGTCCGGCTGATCGACCCGGCCGCACACGGCGGCCACCGGGAGACCGACCTCGCGATGCTGCACCTCTTCGGCTGCCCCCACCTGTCCGACGTGCTGGCCGGCTACCAGGAGGCCGCCCCGCTCGCCCCCGGCTGGGCCGACCGTATCGGGCTGCACCAGCTGTTTCCGCTGCTGGTGCATGTGGTGCTGTTCGGGCGGGGTTACGCGGAGCGGGCGGTGGCTGCGGCGCGGGGAGCCCTGGCCGGGTAACACCGGCCGGGGCCGCCCGTCACCACCCTCCGCTCCGGTCAGACGTGCGGGCGGCGGCCCCGTTCCTGGTGGGGGAACTTCTGGTCCGCGCCCGGGAGGGTGGGCTTCGGGAGGGTTGCCACTTCCTCCTTCGCCTTCTCCAGCTGCTCCGCCGTGTCGTCGGGGAGCCGGGGCGAGCGCGGGCGGGCGTCGCGGAAGCGGAACGCGGAGGTGAAGTCGCCGAAGGTCTCACGGCGCCAGTCGGTGACGTTCGGCTCCTCGACACCGGTGAAGCGCTCCAGGAACTGCAGCGCCGAGGTGTGGTCGAAGGCTTCCGAGGCGACCCAACCACCCACGGTCCAGGGCGAGATGATGATCGCGGGGACGCGGAACCCGCCGCCGATCGGGAGACCCTGGATGAACTCGTCCTTCGTGCCCGCGCGCGGCGTCGGGGGCACGACGTGGTCGAACAGGCCGTCGTTCTCGTCGTAGTTGAGGATGAACGCGGTCTTGCGCCACACCTTCGGGTTGGACGCGATGGCCTCGATCTTCGACGCGACGTAGTCGGCGCCGGCGGCCGGGAGGTAGTCCGGGTGCTCGGACTGGTAGCTCGTGGGGCAGATCCACGAGACCGTGGGCAGCCGGTCGTTGCGCGCGTCGTCCTCGAACGTCCCGTGCGGCTGCGGGCGTACGCCCCGCTCGTACAGGTCGGAGCCGGGCTGCGCGTTCTTGAACGAGGCGAACTGCTCCAGCATGTTGGTGCCGTAGTCGTCCTCCTCCTGGTACACCTTCCAGCTGACGCCGGCGTTCTGGAGGCGCTCCGCGTACGTCGTCCAACGGTAGGGCGTCGGCGCGACGTTGCTGATGATCGGGCCGCCCTGTGTGCCGCCGGGGTCGATCGAACCGGTCATCCACATCAGTCGGTTGGGCCAGGTGGGACCGAACACCGAGCAGAAGTAGTTGTCGCAGATGGTGAAGGTCTCGGCGAGCGCGAACTGGAACGGGATGTCCTCGCGCGTGTAATAGCCCATCACATAGGGGCCGTTGACGCCGTCGGCGGCACGGTGGGCCGGCAGCCACTGGTCCATCTTGCCGTTGTTCCAGGCCTGGTGCTGCACCGACCAGGCGTGACTGGTGGACGGGATGGCCTGCGCGCTGGAGGTGTGGGTGTCGAGGTGGAACGGAAGGAGGTAGCCCTTGGGGTTCACCGCGTCCGGCTGGTAGAAGACGCTGCGCCCGGTGTCGAGTTTGCGTGCGTGCGGATCGGCGAAACCGCGAACGCCGGACAGGGTGCCGAAGTAGTGGTCGAACGACCGGTTCTCCTGCATCAGCATGACGACGTGTTCGATGTCGCGCAGCGAGCCGTTCTTCGGCGGCTCGGCGGCGACGGCTTTCTGGACGCTCGGCGGGAGGAGGGAGAGTGCCGCGGCGCCGCCCACCGCGCCCGCGGCGGAACCCAGGAGTCTGCGACGTGTCAACTCGGCCATGACTGCCCCTTCTTGAAGAGCTTCGAGGGATCTCGTGGACCAGACCTCGGATCACTCTCCGCCCCTTCAGGTGGGGGCTGTCAGGGGCGTGCGGTGAATTTGCGGCCAACGTGCGGAAAGGGGTTGGCCAAGCCGTGACCGGCGACATCGGGGCGTTGCTCGGGTGTTGCCAAACCTTGGGGGACGGGTGGGTCCCGCATGAGCCGGCGAACTCGGCGGTTCCGGGGCCGGATTCGTTTCGCGTACGCGAAGTTCGCCGAACGCCTCGAACGGTGTGGCTAGGCCGGACCTCTCGGCCGGAGGCGGGCGGCGATCGCGGCCACGTCGTCCTCGGCCTCCTGGACGTGGAGGCGCAGCACGATGTCGTCGAGGAGGCGGGAGACGCCCTGGCCGGGGTGGAGGCGGAGCCGGGCCAGCCGGGCGAGGGAGACGTCGATGTCCTCGCCGCGGCGCTCGACCAGGCCGTCGGTGAACATGACCAGGGTGTCCTCGGGGGTGAGGGTGAGCGTGGTCATCTCGAAGTCGGCGAGGCCGGTGCCGAGGGGCGGTCCGACGGGGACGGGGATGAGTTCGCCGGCGCCGTCGCGGTGGAAGACGGCGGGCGGGAGATGGCCGGCGCTGGCGAAGGCGGCCGTGCCGCGTTCCGGGTCGAGGAGGGCGAGGAGGCAGGTCGCGGGGCGGCGGTTGTGCTCCTCGGACATGGCGGTGTCCATCTGGCGCAGGATGCGGTGGGGCGGCAGGTCGGTGGAGGCGACGTAGCGCAGCATCGAGCGGTACGCGTTCATGTCGACGGCCGCGTCCAGGCCGTGCCCCATGACGTCGCCGATGACGAGGAGGGTGCGGCCGTAGTGCAGTCGTACGGCCTCGAACCAGTCGCCGCCGACGAGGGTGCCGGTGCCGGCGGGGAGGTAGCGGGTGGCCATGTCGACGTTGGGGTGGGGGCGGCTGGGTTCGGTGAGCAGGACCTGCTGGAGGTTGAGGGCGGTGGTGCGCAGGCGGTGGTGTTCGACGGCGTGGTGCAGGTGGGCGGCGGTGAGGCGGGCCGCGTAGTGCACGCATGCGGCCTCGGCGTCGGTGAAGGCGCGGCCGGCGCGGATCGCGAGAAGGGCGCCGTAGGCCTTGCCCCAGGCGGTCAGCGGGACGGAGAGGGCGGCGATGACGCCGTGGTCGCTCGTGGTGAATGACGTGGTGATGGGGTGGCCCGCGTCCAGGGCGCGGACCATGACGTCCTCGCGGGGCGCGGTGCGGAGGCTGTCGAGCAGTTCCTTGTGGCCCTCGGCCGCCATCGGGTGGAGCATGCCGTGCGGGGCCGGGCGTGCCTCGTCCTGCGCGAACAGGTCCACGGCCGCGGCGTCGCACAGCCCGTCGACCAGGAACCGCGCGCACTCCGCCGCCGTCCTGCGTTCGTCGAGCGTCGACCCGATGGCCGAGACGGCCCGCTCCGCGAGCACGAACCGATCCGCCGAACCCACCTCTGACCCGTCAACCCCGTCGCCGTCCACACCCGTCCCTTTCTGCCGCCCCCATCCCAACACCCGCGCGGGCGTTCGGGCGGTAGCGACCCGTGGCGGGGCGTGATCGGTTGGGGCGAAGGCTGGTCACGGGGGGGGCGAAACTCCGTGGCCGGTGGCTCGTACCGCCGATATCGTCCGGTCGGATCCCTTGATCCGATCCCGTGCCCCCCTACCCGGTCCTGAACGAGGACTACGCGATCAGGATCGCGCGGGACTGGAACGTCAAGCACGACGGTGCCGGTTTCGTGACGCGCTTCGACGTGGACGCGGAGTTCCTGTCGCGCTGCCCCGTCCAGCAGGCGGGCGGCCGGACGATCCTGGAGCTGTGGGTCCCGGCCGAGGAGCTGGACGAGTTCAACGCACACATCCGAGAATCCTTCGGACCGGCCACGGAGGGAAGACCGCCGCACGCCCCTCTCACACGGCTCGACCCGTGGGAAACCGACCCGTGCCGCGATGCACGCTCTCGGCGATCCGCACGAACGACCGGATCAGCGGACCGGCGTCGGCCGTGCGCCACGCGATGACGAACCGGCTCGGCGCCATGTCGGTCAGCGGCACCACCGTCAGCCCTTCCGGAAGGTCGTGCCCGAGCGGCATCAGCCCCACGGTGCCGTTCCACAGCACCGACTGCAGACACTCGCGAGCCGTCCGTACGACGGGCCCGTCACGGCGTCGGCCGTCGTCCGCCGAGCCCGTCCAGTAGGCGTGCCACACCGGGTCCGTGCCGTCCGGGAAGCGGAACCAGCGACGCCCGGCGAGGTCGGCCAGGCGCAGGCTGTCCCGCTGCGCGAGGGGGTCGTCCGTGCGGAGGACCACGCCGACGCGTTCCGAGCGCAGGGTGCGGGTGGCGATGCCGGTGTCGTCGAAGGGTGCCCTGGTCAGCGCCACATCCACGAGCCCGGCCCGCAGTCCCGCGGTCGGATCGGTCAGGTCCGACTCACGGATGAGGATGCGGGCGGCGGGATGGTGTTCCCGGTACGCGGCGGCGAGCCGGGTCCCGAACGCCTCCGCGCTGTCGGCGAGGGTCCCCACGGTCAGCGTGACCGGTCCGGCCAACTCGGCCACGCGCTCCCGCATCCGGTCGGCCTGCGCCAGCAGCGCGCACGCCTCCTCGTGGAGCAGGACTCCGGCCGGGGTCAGCGCCACCCCGGTCGGTGAGCGGAGCAGCAGGACACAGCCGAGGTCGGCCTCCAGCTGTTTGATCGCCCGGCTCAGCGGCGGCTGGGTCATCCGCAGCCGTACGGCGGCCCGGCCGAAGTGGAGTTCCTCGGCGACCGCCACGAAATAGCGCAGCGTGCGTAGCTCCATGACCGGCGATGATACCGACCCGGTATCGGCCGTGCGGGATCGGTCTTGGACAGCTCCGGGGGCCCGGCGGTGGAGTGGTGGGCGGACGATATCGCCGTACCGCTGAGGAGTCACCATGGCCGACCCCGTGTCGCACGACCCCGTCGTGCACATCACCGAAGTCCGGGAACTGGACCGCGACGTGGTGGTCGTGCCCGACGGGCGGGTGCAGTTGGTGCCCAACATCGGTGTCATCGGCGGCCGGGACGCGGTGCTCGTCGTGGAGACGGGCCTGGGTCCGCGGAACGCCGAGAGGGTGCTGGAGTTCGCGGCCGAGTACGCCAGGGGCCGCAGGATCTATCTCACGACGACCCACTTCCACCCTGAACACGCCTTCGGGGCGCAGGCGTTCGCGGGCGAGGCGACGTTCCTCGTGAACCGCGCACAGGCCGAGGACCTGAAGGTGAAGGGCGCGGGCTATCTCGACATGTTCCGGGGGCTCGGCGCGCCGGTCGCCCGACAGCTCGAAGGGGTCGTCCTGCCGGAGCCCGACCTCGTCTACGACGTCGCCTACGACCTCGAACTCGGCGGCCGTGTCGTGCAGTTGAGGGCGACGGGCCGGGCGCACAGCAAGGGCGACCAGGTGGTGCGGGTGCCGGACGCGGGCGTGCTGTTCACCGGGGACCTGGTGGAGGCGGGGCAGTTCGCGATCTTCCCGTGGTTCCCGCCGTACGACACCGATGTGTCCGGCACGCGCTGGATCGCGGTGATGGAGCGGCTCGCGGGTGAGGGGGCACGGGTTGTCGTACCGGGCCACGGGGCCGTCGGCGGGCCGGAGTTGCTCGCGGACGTCCGTGACTATCTGCGGCTGCTGCGGGACGAGACGTGGGTGCGGCGCGACTCGGCGATGAGTGAGGAGACGATCGTCGAGGAGGTCAGGGCGCTGATGGTCGAGCGGCATCCGGAGTGGGCCGAACGGGACTGGATCGACAAGGGAGTCGGCTGCCTGTGCGCCGAACACCCGGCGTGAGAAAGGGACTTACACCACGTGGGTCGTGGGGCTCCGCCGGTTCTGTCCACGTTCGATTCGCCTGGTCACCATAACCGGCTCTTGCCCCGGATCGTGTGGGGCGGATCACGGCGTCCACCGCGACGGGTCCCGGCCGACGGGGCGCTCACCTCGACTGGAGGGTGGAGGAGGTCTAGTACCCCGGTACTAGGGTCCGTCTTCAAACGGATCTTGCCCAGAGTAGGAATGACGCGAGATTGACCGCTGCCTCGTAGGAGGTGGCGGTCTTGTCGTATCTGGTGGCGATGCCGCGGAAGCCCTTGAGCTGGTTGAAGCAGCGCTCGACGACGTTGCGCCGACGGTAGAGCTGGCGGTCGAAAGCGGGTGGCCGGCCTCCTCGGTAGCCGCGATTGTGGCGGTGACGCTTCTGGTCGGTCTTTTCCGGGATGGTGCATGCAATTCCGCGTTTGCGCAGGTAGGCGCGGAAACCACGAGAGCTGTAAGCCTTGTCGGCGACGACCTGGTCGGGTCTGCAACGGGGTCGGCCCAGTCCCATACGCGGGACGCGAATGCGTTCCAGGAGGGGACGCGCGCAGGTGCTGTCGTGGCGTTGTCCGGGTGTCAGCAGGACGGCCAGGGGCCTGCCGCGGCCGTCGCAGGCGAGGTGGATTTTGGTGGTCAGTCCGCCTCGGGATCGGCCGAGGGCGTGATCGTCCGGTTCGTCCGGCCGGCTGATCCCCCTTTTCGGCCGGTGGCGGCCGAGTGTTGGTGGGCGCGGACGATGGTGGAGTCGATCTGGACGAGCCAGTCGATGTCGCCGACAGCGTCCGCGTCGGCCTGGATCTGCTGGAGTGCCCGGGTGAACACGCCGTCCAACGCGTAGCGGCGAAAGCGGGTGTAGACCGTCTGCCACGGCCCGTAGCGTTCCGGCAGGTCACGCCAGGAGACCCCGGTCCGGATCTTGTAGACCATCCCGTTGATGACCTGCCGGTCTGGCACGCGCGGTCGTCCCGTCGCGGCACGCGGTATGAGAGGAGCAAGTAACTCCCACTCCAGGTCGGTGAGTTCATGGCGGCGTATCACCCGACCATGATCCACCACTCAATGATCTTTGAAGACGGACCCTAGTCCCGCAGGCCGTTTTCACTTCCCCGGTGCTGCGGTCGGCAGGCAGGGCGCTCCTAGCGTGAAGACGTGGGTCGCGCAGGCCCTCCTCTTTCTATCGAACCTGGTGGGAGTACCCCATGGCCACCTTCCTCTACCGGCTGGGCCGGTTCTCGTTCAGGCGGCGACGGCTCGTCCTGATGCTGTGGATCGCCGTCCTGGCGGTCGTCGGCATCGGTGCCATGAACGTCTCGACGAGCACGTCCGACAGTTTCAGCCTCCCCGGCACACAGTCGCAGAAGGCGATCGACCTGTTGGAGAAGGAGTTCCCGCAGGCATCGGCCTCCGGCGCCACGGCACGCGTGGTGTTCGAGGCGCCCAAGGGGCACACACTGGCGTCCGGCGCCGACCGGACCGAGGTCCAGTCGCTGATCGCCGACCTCAAGAAGGCGCCCCAGGTCGCGAACGTCTCCGACCCGTACCAGAGCGGCCTGATCAGCAAGTCAGGCACCATCACCTACGCCCAGGTCACCTACAAGGTCGCGCAGCCCGACGTCACCGATGCCGCGCGCGACGCGCTGCACTCCGTGGCCGACCGGGGCGAGAAGGCCGGCCTCGCGGTCAGCATGGGCGGCAACGCCGTACAGGAGAAGGCGGGCAGCAGCAGTACCGAGCTGATCGGTCTGCTGATCGCGGCCGTGGCGCTCGTCATCACCTTCGGTTCGCTGCTGGCGGCCGGGCTGCCGCTGCTGACGGCGATCTTCGGGGTCGGCACGGCGGTCGCCGCCATCACGCTCGCCAGCTCGGTCTTCAACCTCAGCTCGGCCGCCTCGACACTGGCATTGATGCTGGGCCTCGCGGTGGCCATCGACTACGCCCTGTTCATCGTCTCCCGGTACCGCAGCGAGATCCGGGAGGGCCACGAACCGGAGGAGGCCGCGGGCCGTGCGCTGGGCACCGCGGGTTCCGCGGTGGTGTTCGCCGGTCTCACCGTCGTGATCGCCCTGGCCGGTCTGAGCATCATCGGCATCAGCATGCTGACCACCATGGGCCTCGGCGCCGCCTTCGCGGTCGTCGTCGCCGTACTGATCGCGCTGACGCTGCTGCCCGCGGTGCTGGGCTTCGCCGGGATGCGCATCATGGGCGACCGGTTCACCAGCCGCCGTATGCGCGCCCTGCAGGCGGGCGGCAGGGGGGAGACGACGGGCGTGCGCTGGGCCCGGTTCGTGACCCGCAACCCGCTGAAGATGCTGATCGTCTCCGTCGTCGGACTCGGTGTCCTCGCCATCCCCGCCCTGTCGATGCGCCTGTCCCTGCCCGACGACAGCACGTCCTCGCCCGGCACCAGCGAGCGCATCGCCTACGACACGATCACCAAGGGGTTCGGCGACGGCTACAACGGTCCGCTGACCGTGGTCATCGACGGCCAGGGCAGCAGCGACGCCAGGACGGCCGCGCAGGACGCGGTCGCCCAGCTCGGCAAGATGTCCGACGTCGCCGCCGTACGCCCCGCGGTGTTCAACCAGAGCGGCGACGTGGCCCTCATCTCCGTCGTGCCGAAGAGCTCGCCCACCAGCGCGGCCACCGTCGACCTGGTCTCCGAGATCCGCGACCGGGGCCCCGCCCTGAAGGACGACACCGGCGCCGAACTGATGGTCACCGGCACCACCGCGCTGAACATCGACGCCTCCAACAAGCTCAGCGGCGCCCTGATCCCCTACCTGGGCGTGGTCATCGGCCTGGCCCTGATCCTGCTGCTCCTCGTCTTCCGCTCGATCCTGGTCCCGCTCAAGGCGGCCCTCGGCTTCCTGCTCAGCGTGCTCGCCACGCTCGGTGTGGTGGTCGCGGTGTTCCAGTGGGGCTGGCTGGCGGACCTGTTCGGCGTCGACCAGACCTCACCGATCGTGAGCGTCCTGCCGATCTTCATGATCGGCGTGGTGTTCGGACTCGCCATGGACTACGAGGTGTTCCTGGTGACCCGGATGCGGGAGGAGTACGTCCACGGGGCCGAGCCCACGGAGGCCGTGATCGCGGGCTTCCGGCACAGCGCCCGGGTGGTCACGGCCGCCGCGGTCATCATGATCTCGGTGTTCGCCGGGTTCCTGCTGGACGACGTGGCGCTGATCAAGTCGATCGGCCTGGGTCTCGCCGCCGCCGTCCTCTTCGACGCCTTCGTGGTCCGGATGACGCTCGTGCCCGCGATCATGACCCTGCTCGGCCGGCGCGCCTGGGCGCTGCCCGGCTGGCTCGACCGCGCGCTGCCCAACGTCGACGTCGAGGGCGAACGGCTCCGCCACCTGCTGGCCGAGACCCCGGACGACGGCTCCACCGGCCCGGACAAGGCGCCCGTGTCGTCCGGCGCCACCGGCCGGAGCTGAGGCGGCGGCCGTACGATCCAGTCCAGGTCGCCCAGCACGGACGTACGGCTGCCGCCCCTGTCGACCACACCGTCCCCGCCCGCCGGTCCCCTTCCCCCCGGGACCGGCGGGCGGCCCGCCTGCACCATGGAGGGTGTATCCCGTGACCGCACCGCCGACGGAACGGACCGTCAAGCCCCAGATCCTGATCGGAGAGACCCGGCTGGGCGACTCCGAGTACCGGTCCGTCGTCCGGCTGCTCACCTGGCTGGGGCGGGTGCGGGCCGCGGACGTGGCGCATCCGCGGGCCCGGCGGTGGGGTGTGCCCGCGCTGTACGCCCTCGGCGGTGTTCCGGCGCTGGTCCGCGCGGCCCAGGACTCGGGCCCGCACTTCCTGCTGGTGCTGGCCATCACGGCGGGGTACACCGTGCCGCTGCTGTGGCGCAGACAGCGGCCCGTGCTGGTCTTCGCCTTCCTGGTCGTCCTCTCCGAGATGTCCCTGTTCCTCGGCGTGGACTCGGGGTCGAGCGCGACCCAGCTGGTGGCACTGCTCAACCTGGGACGCTTCGGCGCTCCCGGGCAGCTGGCCGTCGGCGTGGTCTACAACCTCCTGCAGACCTTCGTGTCGATCGTCTTCTTCAACGGCCTGAAGGGGTCGAGCCAGGCCGGTACTCCGGTGCTGGCGTTCCTGGCCGTGGTCGCCATCCTGTCGATGGCCGCGCTGGGGCTGGCCGGAAAGCTGGTGAACGCCTACATCGAGGCCCTCCAGGAGCACGCCGTACGGCTGGAGAGGGAGCGCGACCAGCGGGCGCAGCTGGCCGCGGCGACCGAACGCGCCCGTGTGGCACGGGAGATGCACGACATCCTCGGCCACACCCTCGCCGTGATCGTCGGTCTCGCGGGCGGCGCGGCCGGACTCGCCGAGGCCAAACCGAAGCGCGGAGCCGACACCTTGCGGATCATCGCCGAGAGCGGGCGGGGTGCCCTGGCCGAACTGCGCCGCCTGCTCGCCGTCATCCACGACGACGACCCCGACGACACCCCCCTAGCACCCCAGCCCGGACTGACCGACCTGAACGCCCTGATGGAGCGGGTCCGGGCCGCCGGCCCCGCCGTCACCCTGCGCCTCGAGGGCGAACTCACCGGTCTCCCCCAGGGACTTCAGCTCGCCGTCTACCGCATCGTGCAGGAAGCCCTCACCAACACCCTCAAGCACGCGGCACCGGACACGACGGTCGAGGTCAGCGTGACGGCCGCCCCGGAGGCGGTCGTCGTCACCGTCGAGGACACCGGCCCGCACCGCGCGACCGCCGCCGGCGAACAGGGCAAGGGCCTGGTCGGCATGCGCGAACGGGCCGCGCTCTACGGCGGCCAGGTCGTCGCGGGCCCCAACTCCCGTGGCGGCTGGACCGTCCGCGCCCTCCTGGTCCCCTTCCCCACCGCCCCCGACCTCACGGAGAAGCACCCGGCATGACCACCGTCCTCATCGTCGACGACCAGGCCCTGCAACGCCTCGGCTTCAGCATGCTCCTGGAGCAGTACCCCGATCTGAGCACCGTCGGCGAGGCCACGCACGGCGGCGAGGCCGTCCGGCTCGCGGCCGAACTCCGGCCCGACGTCGTCCTGATGGACGTCCGCATGCCCGGCATGGACGGCATCGAGGCCACCCGTCGCATCGTGCAGTCCGGCGGCCGCTCACGCGTCCTGGTGCTGACCACGTTCGACCTCGACGAGTACGCGTACGCCGCATTGCGCGCCGGGGCCAGCGGCTTCCTCCTCAAGGACGCGCTGCCCGAGGAACTCGTCGCGGGCATCCGCGCGGTGGCCGCGGGGGACGCGGTCATCTCCCCCGGCCTGACCCGCAAGTTGATCGACGCGTTCGCCGACCGGATGCCCGGCCGCACCCCCGAACAGGACCGCCGCCTCGACGCCCTCACCGAACGGGAGCGCGAGGTCCTCACCGTCATGGCGGCGGGCTGGAGCAACACCGAGATCGCCGAACGCCTCAGCCTGGCCGAGTCCACCGTCAAGTCCCACGTCAGCCGCATCCTCGCCAAGATCGGCGCACGGGACCGGGTCCAGGCGGTGATCTTCGCGTACGACGCCGGGCTGGTACGGCCGGCTTGAGGCGACCGCGGGTTGCTCTCAGGCCGGTGTGGTCAGGATGTCGGTGTGCGTGGTGCCGTGCAACTCCCCTTCAGGGGCTGGCCGGTCGGCCAGGAAAGGGTGACGAAGCGGTCCGTGTGGGTCGTGGGGTCGAGGCGTACGACGGCCACCGCCTTGTCGTAGGGGTTGCCCTGGTTGTCGAGGCAGATCCAGCCGCTGGCGCCCTCGACGCGGCCGATGCCGTGCAGGTGCAGCCAGGCGTCGCGGACCGCGTCGGTGGAGGGGACGGCGTGGCCCTGGACGGCCTCGTCGCGGATGCCCTGGATGGCGGTCTGGGCCGAGTCGTAGGTGATGATGGCGCGGGAGTCGTTCAGGTCCACCGGGCCTACGGGGCCCGTCAGTTGAGGGTTCGTCAGCTTCTTCAGCGTACTGAAGTCCGCCGGTGAGCCGCCCGTCGCCGGGGCGTGCGGGCCGGTCCAGGCGTCCGGGTGCGAGGAGGCGGTGAACTCCAGCGTGACGCCGTGGCGCAGGGTGTCCCACTCCAACTGGTCGTCCAGAGGCAGGGCGTTGGCGGCCGGGCCCGTGATCACGGTGTAGGAGCGGGCGTGGCAGCCGCGGTGGCCGAGTTCGTTGAGGAACTGGCGCAGTTGGACCGGCCGGCCCGCGAAGTAGATCTCCTTGGCCGGGGATTCGCAGATGTTGGCGACGATCTGCCGGAAGTCGTTCGAGGTCGTGCCCGCCACGCCGATGTCCTGCGGGGACCGGTACTGCTCGGGGGCCAGCGGCGCTCCCGCGGTCCGTGCCTCGAACACCTTCCGGAGGCTGGTGATGTAGTTGTCGTCGTCCCGCGCGTCCTCCACCAGCACCGTCTCCCGTGCCCCGACACCCCGGTCGGCGTGGGCGAGGGCGGCGGCCTGGTCGGTGTTGCTGGGGTTGACCCGCACCAACCCCTCGTAGGCGTGCGGGTGTTGAGGTGTGTTGGCGATGTCGTCGGCGGTGAGCGCGCCGCCGACGACGGGGATCTTCCGCTCGTTCGTCAGATACCTGATGGTCCGCTCGGTGGTGGGGATGCTGATGTCGAAGCCGAAAACGGCGCGCAGCCGGTGCGTGGGCGAGGCCGCCATGTCCGCGAGCTGGTCGGCCACGCTGCGCCAATGGCCGCCTCCCACACCGGGGTTGGCCAGCACCAGGCGGATCGCGGGTGCCCGGCGGTTGTCCTGGTGGTTGGCGCGGTACTGGGCGAAGTAGGCGCCCTGCACCTCCCACAGGGCATGCTTGCGGTCGACCGCGCCGGTCTGTTCCGCGAAGTCCATCGGGATCATCAGCGCGATGGTGGCGTACGGGTCGCCGGACCTGGCCACCCTGTTGTTCTCTGCCTTGACGCGGGCGGACACCTGGTCCAGGGCGGGGTCGAAGCTCACGCTGCCGTCGGTGACGCCGACGCACTCGCGCCCGGACGACTCCTCGTGCACGCCGGCGCCGCAGGAGTCGTCGTCGTAGGCACGGCAGCCGTAGAAGCCGCCGAGGGACACGACGAGGAGGAACGCCACGAACAGGGCCTTGCGGGTCAGGCGGCCCGGCCTGCGGAACGTCATCGCGCGCCTCCTTCCGGCACGGTCAGGTGCGGGGCCTGGACACCCTCGCGCAGTCGTGCGGACCAGTGCCGGCGGGCCTGCCGGAAGGCGTCGGTGGGCTCGTTCTCGTACAACGTGCGCAACGCGGACTCCACTTGGTCGATGCGGTCGGAGCAGGGCGCGTTCAGCGGGTCCGACTGCTCCCACAGGGCTTCCAGCAGCCGGGCCACGGCCCGGTGCACGACCTCGTCCCGCGCGGCCGACGCGCCCTGACCGCAGCCGCCGCACGGCCCGTCGACGGGTACGGCCTCGAACTCGGCGGGCGGATGCGGGGCGGCGCAGACGATGTTCACGGCCGCCAGCCACGCGGCCGGTGTGCTGTGGGCGAGCCAGTGGTGCAGGGAGCGGACGACCTCGCCGGTGAGCCCCAGGGCGAGGGTGTGGTGCAGATACGCGGCCGGGACCGAGCCCGCCCCGCCGTCCGGCGCGTAGCCGCTCCGCAGGTGCTGATGGATCACGCGCCAGCCTTCGGGTGCGGTCCGCGTCCGCAGACGGTGGAGGAGCAGGAGCCGCAGGGCCGGGTCGGTGACGAAGGGCACGGAACCGTCGGTGCCGGGCCACGACACGGGTGCCCGGCAGACGCCCTCCAGCACTTCGAGCGCCTTCTCCACCCGCCCGTCCAGGGGGTCCTCGGGGTACAGCCCGCTCCACAGCCGACGCGCGGCGGCGACGTCCAACGCCGAGGCCAGCAACGCCAGTCGGGAACGCTGAGCGGACTCGGGCAGCAGCACGGCCAGCAGTCTGTCCACCGTGGAACCGCCGCCGTCCGCCCCGACGGCGTCGAGCAGCGGAGCCCCCGGGTACGCGTCGGGCACACAGTCGAGGGCTACGGCGTCCGCCGCCCCGGCGAGGGTCCGGGAGCTGCCCGCCCGGCAGCCGGCGAACCGGTCGATCAGCAACGGCAGATACGGCGGCCGGTCCGCGTCTCCGAGGAGGCGGTCGATGTCTCCGCGTTCGAGCTCGGGCAGGCCCAACCGCACTACGCCGTCGGTCGGTTGCCCGAGGGCGGCCGACGGGTCGGCGACCTGCCGTAGCGCGCGATGGGCCCGCGCGTCACCCAACCGGGCGGCCACCACGACCGGGCCCATGACGCCCTTGGCGGTGCCCTCGCGCCGCAACGGTCCGAGGAGGCGGGCGCCGAGGGGTGCGTGGGTGTTGTCGAGGAGGATCAGGGGCGGGGGGACGTCGTTCCCTCGGCGCAAGGGGCCGTAGTGGTGCGTGATGTCCGCGAGGAAGGCGGCGATCAGGCTCGCTTCCAGGGGGAGTCGGTCGCCGCCCGGGCGGCGGAAGTCCCGGACGAATCCGAAGAGTTTCTGTACGGCGTCGCCCTGCTCGTGCCTCAGGTGGTCGTCCCACCAGCGCAGTGCGCCGCGGTTCACCTGGGACGGCAGCAGGCGGGGCGCGGCGGTCCTGAGTGCGGCCCGGCCCGCGCCCTCCAGCGGTCCGAGTCCGGTCGCCCCGGCGGGAAGGTCTCGTTCGAGGGCCTGGATCCACTCGGCGAGCCGTGCCCGGCGCTCACCCTGGTCGTCGCCGTTCCGGCTGATGACATCGCGGAGGCGTTGCTCCGCGCGGCGCAGGTCCTGCGGCGACACCGTGGTGGCGGCGGCGGACGTCTCGTCCGCGCGCCAGGCCGTCACCACCAGCAGCCCCAGGGACAGCCGGGGAAACCGCAGGCGCTGCATGGTCCTGCGGACGCGCAGGCCGAGCTTGTACGACAGCAGGTAGAGCAGGTCGGTGAGGTGCGAGCCGTCAGGGCGGGCGTCCGGCAGACCGGCGAGGAACGGGTCCCCGAACCCCGGCACGGCGAGGTCCGCGCGGACCAGCGGGACGAGGGGGGCGTAGTCGGCGGACAGGGCGGCCAGCAGGCTGGTCCTGCCGCTGCACCGGCCGCCGACGAGTTCGATGACGGAGGTGCCCCCGGGGGTTGCCACCCGGGGGCGTCGGCCGCCCTTCCGGTCGAGGCCGACGAGGCCGGGCACCAACTCGTCGAACAACGGGTCCATCCCGTAGAGCCGTTCGCCCACTGTTCCCTCGCCCCCCTCGCGCCGGTGCCGTGCGGCCTCGGCGCCGGGGGACTGAAGTTAGGGGCAGAGCAGGGGAAAAATCCGCGTCATCCCCGATATGACGGCTTCTGCGCTTCTTCCACGATCGAAGCGGCGGATGGCAGCGGTTTCCCGACCGTTCCCGACACCCGTCGTGCTGACGCGCCGTACATGCCCATGCCCGCCACGGGATCCGGAACAGGCGATCCAGGGCGGGCTGGTCATGGCTGCGCGTGCTGCGCGAAAGGTACGGGTCAGCCGCGGCGCAGCATCATGACGACGGCGACGATGACGATGATGAGGACGACGGTACCGAGACCGATGTACACGGCTATCTCTTTTCCTTCGGGAAGCGGCGCCCATCGGTGCCGCAGAGACCGAGTGCCCCCGACTTCGCGTTTCAGCCCGCTCCGGCACCAGGATTGGAAAAAGTCCCGGGATCTCGTCCTGACGCGGGTACTCGTCCGAGCCGGCCGGAGTGGCGGGCCGATGGCCCTGCCGCCAGGCTGACAGGGGACGTAACCGCACGTAGGACAGGGATACGCGACAAGGGGACTGGTTCCACCATGCAGATCGATCTGACGGGACGCACCGCCCTGGTGACGGGCTCGACGCAGGGCATCGGCGCGGCCATCGCCGCCGGACTCGCCCGCTCCGGTGCCCGGGTGGGCGTGAACGGCCGGGACGAGCAGCGGGTCGCGGAGGCCGTGGAGCGGCTGAAGGCGGAGGTGCCGGGCGCGGACCTCGTGCCCGTGGCCGCCGACGTGGCGAACGAGGAGGGCGCGCGGCGCGCCCTGGAGGCGCTGCCGCAGGTGGACATCCTCGTCAACAACCTCGGCATCTTCGGCTCGGCCGACCCGCTGGAGATCAGCGACGACGAGTGGCGGCGCTACTTCGAGGTGAACGTACTGGCCGCGATCCGGCTGACCCGGACGTACCTGCCGGGCATGACCGAGCGCGGCTGGGGCCGCATCCAGTACATCGCCAGCGACTCGGCGGTCGTCATCCCGGCCGAGATGATCCATTACGGCATGTCCAAGACCGCGCTCCTCGCCGTCGGCCGCGGCTTCGCCAAGGAGGCGGCGGGCACCGGCGTGACGGTCAACTCGGTGATCGCCGGGCCCACCCACACCGGCGGTGTCGAGGACTTCGTCTACGAACTCGTCGACCGGGACCTGCCCTGGGAGGAGGCCCAGCGCGAGTTCATGCGCGAGCACCGGCCGCAGTCCCTGCTGCAACGGCTGATCGAGCCCGACGAGATCGCCCACATGGTCGTCTACCTCAGCTCCGACCAGGCCTCGGCCACGACGGGCGGCGCCCTGCGCGTCGACGGGGGTTACATCGACTCGATCCTGCCCTGACGGGGCGCGGGCCCGGCTCCGACTCCCGGCGAGCGACAGGCGGTTCGCCGGGCCCGCCCCAGGTCGTCTCCCCTACTCCTCCGTCGGCTCCCCTCGCCCCTCCCAGGGCCTGGCAAGCGCCACCAGCGCGCCGCCCGCCGCCGCCACGGCGATCAGCATGATCACCGCCATCGGGAGCGAGCTGTCCTCCCCGAACACCCCCACCAGCGGCGCCGCGAGCGCGCCGAACAGGAACTGCAGCCCGCCGAGGAGGGCGGAGGCGGCGCCGGGGGCGTTGCGGCCGAGGGCCTGGCCGATGCTCAGGGTCGACGGGAAGACCATGCCGATGCCACCGGCCGTGACGAACAGGGTGATCCAGGTCCCGGCGAGGGTCTCCCCCACGGTCAGCACCAGCAGCACCTGTGCCAGCGCACCGACCCCGGCGACGACGACCGCGCCCGTGAGAAGTGTGTTCAGTCGTACCCGCCCGGCGAGTCGGGAGAAGGCCGCGCCCGCGATCAGCATCGCGACGGCGTTGCTGGCGAAGATGAGGGAGTACGTCGTGGCCGACACGCCGTGCAGGTTCTCGAAGACGAAGCTGGAGCCGCTGATGTAGGCGAACAGCGCCGCCGAGATGAACGCCAGGACCAGGACGTACCCCATGAACGTCCGGCGCCCCAGCAACTCCCCCATGGCGCGGAAGGTCTGCGTGATCCCGCCCGCGTGCCGTCGCTCCGGCGGCAGGGACTCCGGGACCTTGCGGAGCACGCCGAGCACCAACAGGCCGCCCATGACGGTGAGTACGACGAACACCGCGCGCCAGGTCGACACGGCGAGGACCGCCCCGCCGAGCACCGGTGCGGCGACCGGCGCGACGCCCATGATCTGGGAGAGGACCGCGAAGTACCGCGGCAGGTCGGCCCCTTGGAAGCGGTCGGTCAGGACGGCGCGGGCCAGCACCATGCCCGCCGCGCCCGACACGCCCTGGAGGAACCGGGCACCGGTGAGCACTCCGATATCGGGGGCTACGGCACAGGCGACGGAGAAGACCGTGAAGGCGGCCGTGCCGGAGAGCAGCAGACCACGGCGTCCGAGACTGTCGCTGAGCGGCCCGATCACCAGCTGGCCTACGACAAGTCCCGCCAGGAACGCGGTCATTGTCAGCTGGACCGCCGAACTGCTCGCCCCGAGCGCGTGCCCCATCGCGGGGAAACCGGGGACGTACATGTCGGTCGCGAGCGGGGCGACGGCGGTCAGTGCGGCGAGGACGGCGACCAGGGCGACGGCCGCGCGCCGCGCGGGGTCGGTGGACTCGGCCGGGGCGGAGTCGCTCGCGGCGGTGGGTCGGGAGGGGGACGGCGATACCATGACCGTAACGGTAACCGATGGTTCACCGGTTAACAATGACGGACGAGTGACGGCCGGCGAAGGCCCGAGCCAGGAAGTGAGAAGACGAGCCACATGTCCCCCTCCCCCGCGGACGTCCGCGCCCAGTGGACCGAGCACAACCCCGGCCTCGACACCTCCCCCATGGAGCTGATCGGCCTGCTCAAGCACGCCACCGGTCTCCTGAACCGCGCGGTGGAACCCCTCTACGCGGGCGCCGAGCTGACCGCCCCCGAGGTCGACATGCTGATCCCGCTGCGGCACGCCACCGAGCCGGTGATCGCCCGCCGTCTCGCCGAATGGCTCGGCCTGTCCCGGGCGGGCGTCAGCAAGGCCCTGGGCAAGCTGGAACGGCGCGGCTTCATCGCCCGCACCCCGAACCCGGCCGACCGGCGCGCCGCCCTGGTGACCATCACCCCGGCCGGCGCGAAGGCCGTGGACGACCTGTTCCCGCGCCAACTCTCCGCCGAGGTACAGCTGCTGGCGGGACTGGGCGAGGACCGGGAGCGGGTGCTGAGCGCGTTGGGGCGGCTGGTGGAGGTCATGGAGCGTCAAGTGGGGCGCGAGTGAAGGGTTTCTGACGGCACGTCACTGACGGGACATCCGCGACGGGACATCCGTCTCAGGCTGTGGCGTCCCACAGGACGTGCAGGGTCGGCGGCTTGCGGAACACCAGGCCGTGCGGGGCGGTCGGACGGTCCGGGTCGAGGCGCAGGGCCGGGAGGCGTTCGAGGAGGTACCGGAGGGCGATCCGGGTCTCCAGGCGGGCCAGGTGCGCGGCGAGGCAGTAGTGCGGGCCGTGGGCGAAGGCGAGTTGGAGGCGGGCGTTCTCGCGGCGGACGTCGAAGCGGTCGGGGTCGGGGAAGACGGCCGGGTCGCGGTTGGCGCCGGTGAGGGAGACGGTGACCAGGTCGCCCTCGCGGATCGTGGCGTCGCCGAGGACGGTGTCGCGGGTGGCGTAGCGGTCCACGACGGCGGCGCCGGGTTCGAGGCGCAGCGACTCCTCGATCGCACCGTCCAGCAGGTTCATGTCGGCCTGGACGAGGGCGAGTTGGCCGGGGTGGCGCAGGAGGTGCAGCAGCGCGTTGGTGATCATCGCCTCGGTGGTCTCGATGCCGCCGAACATCAACACGGCGGCGTTGGAGGCCACTTCGGGCACGGTGAGCTGTCCGGCGGCCGAGACGAGGAGCGAGGCCGCGGTCCGGTCGGCGACGGTGGCCTCGACGGAGGCGCGGAGTTCGGCGTAGGCCCAGGTGCCGGCGGCTCCGGCCTCGTGTCCCGCGGTGATGTCCGAGACCGACCGTACGATCGCGTCGTACCAGGTGAGGACCGTGTCCGGGGTGGTGCCGGTGAGGCCGAGCGCCTCGGTGACGACGGCGACCGCGAGCGGGCCCGCGAAGGCGCGGCGCAGTTCGCCCGCGCCGGCCGGGCGCAGCGCGCTGACGAGGCGGTCGGTCTCGCACTCGATGAACGAGGCGAAGCCGTCGTGCACTTCGCGGGGGCGGAAGGGGGCGGTGAAGGGTTCGCGGTGGCGGGCGTGCCGTTCTCCGTCGAGGGACAGCATGCTCGGGCCGACGACCTGGGCGGTGGAGAAGCGCGGGTCGTCCACGGTGTAGGTGACCGCGTCCCGCATCACCCCCAGCGCGAGGTCGCGCCGGGTGACCAGCCAGCCGTTCAACTCGGGCAGCCAGGACACCGGTTCGCTCTCCCGGAGCCGCGCCAGCCGCGCGTGCGGGTCCTGGGCGAGTTCGGCGAGCGTCGTCCCCGCGCCGAGCGGGAAGGAGGCGGCGGCGACGGTACTCATCGCGCTCCATGTCGGGGCAGGGGGAACTTGGTCATGAGCGAGGCTAACAATCGCGGTGGCGGCGGGGTCCCCGGGGTCGATGTCGGGGCCGGGCCGGGCCGGCGCCGATGTCCGGCGGTCCGGGGGGATCGGTGAGGGCAACAGATCGAATTCGCCCCGCGAGAGGCGTAGTTTGCGCCATCCTGAACGGCACGGGGCGGGGACCGACCATTGACGCGGGTCGGCCTCAACTCCCCTGTTCCGCCTGCCCACTCCACGCGTCGTTCCGAAAGGGCACCGCCCCATGGCCACACCCCAGTCCGCCGGGAGGCCGCCCGCCGTGCACGGGCGCACCGGCCGGACGACGCACGACCGCTCCACGGCGACCGGCGATTCCGGCCCCGTCGGACCGCGGACGACCGGCCACGGGCACACCGACCGCGCGGGGGCCGACGGCCTCCCCTGCGGGACCACCTTCGGCGGGCCCGGTCACCGCTCCGGTACCGGTCCGCACGCCTTCGTCGCCTGACCCACCAGAAGCCCCCGGCACCCGCGCCGAGGGGCCTCCGTCAGGAGCCGGCGACACCGCACCGCACCCCGCACCCGACATCGACCTTTGAGTCACTCTTGATCACTTCATCAGACACCGGCGGCCCGGCGATACCCGTGCCTCACCGGTCCGTCGCGTCCGCCCAGGTGACCCCGGCCGCGTCCTGGCGCATTCTTGCTGTGTCACCCACCCGGTGCCACAGGGACGAGGTAGGGCCCCAATGACTGGGAGTGCCGAGCGCGAGAAGGGGACGCCCGGACGGCTCGCCGAGCTGCTCATCGACGCCTCGACGGAGGCGATCGACGCGGCCGGCGGCCACTCGGGAGGCGTCTACCTGCGGTCGAACACGCCCGGCCTGCTGCGTCTCGCCGTGCTGGCGGGACTGCCCGGGCCGCTGTTCCGCCCCTGGGGCCGGCTGCACGCCGACAGCAAGTTCCCCGTCGCCGACGCCTACCGCCTCGGCGTCCACGTGGTCCTGCCGAACGCCACGGAGTGCATGCGCCGCTACCCCCAGTTCGCCGCGAGCCTGCCCTTCCAGTTCGGGTCCCTGTACGTGCCCGTCATCAGCGGCTCCACGACGTACGGCGTGCTGACCGTGCTGCGCCCCTCCGCCCCGGACGCCACCGAGGTGCTGTCCGGCCTGGACCGGATGACCCGGCTGGCCGAGGAGCTGGGCGCGGCGCTGCGGGAGCTGGAGGACGAGCACAAGGACGAGGACGGGCTGCACGTCGCCTGGGACGGCGAGGCCGTGTGCGTGCAGGCGACGGCCACGTACCGCCCCGAGGGCCGGATGGCGCGGTTCGTCTGGGATCCGGTGACGGCGGCCGTGACCGGGGACGGTGCCCTGCACGCACTCCTGGGCGTGGAGCCCGCGACGGCTCTGGACAGCGCGCAGGCGATCGCGGACGTCGTGGCGCCGGGCGACACCTACCAGGTCATGGCCGCGCTGCGGGCCACGGCCGCCGGGAAGCCGCCTCCGCTGCCCCTGCGGGTGCGGGCGGCGGACGGCTCGATCCGGCTGCTGGACCTGTGGACACCCGCCACCGGCCCGGTCCCGCCCGGCGGCGGCCCGCCGGTCAGCGGTGTCGTCGTCGACCCGGGCGCCGCGTCGACGTACGACAGCGCGGCCGATCTGCTCCCGGACGGGGTGTTCTGCCTGGACCGGATGGGCCTGGTCACCTACGCCAATCCGCGCGCCGCCCAGCTGCTGGGCCGGGACCGGCAGGAGCTGCTGGGCCGCCCGCTGTGGGAGGGCGTGCCCTGGCTGAACCAGATCGGCTGCGAGGACCAGCTGCGCGGCGCCCTGCTGTCGCTGGAGCCTGTGCACTTCCACGTCCGGCGCCCGGACGACCCGGAGCAGCGGCAGGAGCCGTACGAGGGCGACTGGCTGGCGATGGCCGTCCATCCCGGCCGGGACGGGCTGACCTGCACGGTCGCCCCGTCGAACCGTGTGACGGGGCCGCCGCTGCCGCTGCTGCCCGCGCACACCGACGGGAACGGCGCGGCGGCGGCCGGTGTCACCTCGCTTGCCCCGCTGTACCGGCCGATCGTGCTCGCCATCGCGCTGACGGAGGCGGTCACCGCCCGGCAGGTGTCGGCGGTCGTGATGAAGGAGCTGCTGCCCGCGTTCGGCGGCCGCCGTCTCGCGATCTACCTGCTCCAGGACCGGCACCTGTACCTGGCCTGGGAGAACGGCTTCCCGCAGGGTTTCCTCACCCCCTTCGACGGCGTCGGTCTCGACACGAGACTCCCCGGTGTCGAGACCCTCACCAGCGGACGCCCGCTCTTCTTCGACTCCATGCAGCAGCTCGCGGAGGCCTACCCGGGCATCCCCCTGGACGCCGAGGAGGGCGCCCGCGCGTTCCTGCCGCTGATCGCGTCCGGCCGTCCGGTCGGCTCCTGCATCCTCGGCTTCGACCGCTCCCGCAGCTTCAGCACCGAGGAACGCGCGGTGCTCACCGCCCTCGCGGGCCTGATCGCCCACGCGATGGAGAAGGCCCAGCGCTACGACTCGGAGGCCGCCCTCGCCCGCGGCCTCCAGCAGGCCCTCCTCCCCCGCCGGCTCTCCGCCCACCCGCAGGTTGAGACGGCCGGGCGCTATCTGCCGGGCACCCAGGGCATGGAGGTCGGCGGCGACTGGTACGACGTCGTCGAGGCGGGCGACGGTCTCGCCCTGGTCATCGGCGATGTCCAGGGGCACGGCGTGCAGGCCGCCGCCACGATGGGCCAACTCCGCAGTGCGGTCAGGGCGTTCGCGCTCGGGGACCGGCCGCCGGACGAGGTGATGAGCGGCACGAACCATCTCCTGATCGACCTCGACCCCGGCCAGTTCGCGAGCTGCTGCTATCTCCGGCTCGACCCGGCGAGCGGCCTGGTCCGGGTCGCCCGCGCCGGGCATCCGCCGCCGCTGATCCGTACCCCGGACGGCCGCACCCGGGTCTGGGACATCCCCGGAGGCGTGGTCCTCGGGGTGGACCCGCACGCCCAGTACCCGGTCGCGGAGCTCCAGCTGGAGCCGGACTCCATCCTCGCGCTCTACACCGACGGGCTCGTCGAGCGCCCCGGTGTCGACATCGACGACGGCATCGCCGCCCTGCGGGTCGCCCTCGCGAAAGCGGCCGGGCCCGCCGCGCGGACGGGCGGACGGTCCCTGGCCGGTGTCGCCGACCGGCTCACCACGGCGGCCCGGCACGCGGCCGACCGCCCCGACGACATCGCGCTGCTGCTCGCCGCCCGGCGCACCAAGCCCGGACGGCACCCGTGACCCGCGGCAGGCCACGCCCTGTCACCGCCTGTGACGCCCCTCGCCTCCTGAGGTCGGGCAGTGTAGACATGGGCACATGGTCCGCCTGACGGGTCGGAGAAGGGCCCGGCCGACCCCCCGCCCCGACGGTCTGCGTGCACAGCGCCCGTACGACCGTGCCCGTCGGGCGCGCGGACACCGGCGCGCCCCGCTGGGCGGGAAGCTGGGCGGCCGCAGCGTCGCCGGGCAGGTGTTCATGCTGCAGGTGGTGATCGTGCTGCTGCTGGTCGTGTCGGCCGTGGTGGCGCAGGTCCTCCAGGTGCGGCGCGACAGCACGCAGGAGGCCCGCAACCGGTCGGTGGCCGTCGCGGAGACCTTCGCCAACGCGCCGGGCACGGTCGCCGCCCTGCGCAGTCCCAACCCGACGGCGATCCTCCAGCCGCGCGCCGAGGCCGCCCGCAAGGCGTCCAAGGTGGACTTCATCGTCGTACTGAACACCGACGGCATCCGCTACACCCATCCCAAGCCGGACCGCATCGGCAAGAAGTTCGTCGGGGACATCGCCCCAGCGCTGGCCGGGCACGTCGTCACCGAGGAACTCACCGGCACCATCGGACCGCTGGTGCAGGCCGTCGTTCCCGTCCGGGGCGCCGGCGGCAAGGTCGTGGGCCTGGTCTCGGCCGGGGTGACGAAGGCGAACGTCGGCGGCGCCGCCGACCAGCAGCTGCCGCTCCTGCTGACCGCGGCGGCAGCGGCACTCCTCCTCGCCACCGGCGGCACGGCCCTGGTCAGCAGACGCCTGCAGCACCAGACGCACGGCCTGGGCCCGCACGAGATGACCCGGATGTACGAGCACCACGACGCGGTCCTGCACGCCGTGCGGGAGGGCGTGATCATCGTCAGCGGCGAGGGCCGGCTGCTGCTCGCCAACGACGAGGCGCGCCAGCTCCTCGACCTGCCCGAGAACGCCGAAGGACTCCTGGTCCTCGACCTCGGACTCGACGCCGACATGACCGCCCTGCTGGCCTCCGCTCGGGTCGCGACGGACGAGGTGCACCGGGTCGGCGACCGGCTGCTCGCCGTCAACCAGCGCCCCACCGACCTCAAGGGCGGCCCGCCCGGCAGCGTCACCACCCTGCGCGACTCCACCGAACTCCGCGCCCTCTCCGGCCGCGCCGAGGTCGCCCGCGAACGCCTCAACATGCTCTACGACGCCGGAGTGGGCATCGGCACCAGCCTGGACGTCACCCGCACCGCCGAGGAACTCGCCGAACTGGCCGTCCCCCGCTTCGCGGACTTCGTCACGGTCGACCTCTACGACGCGGTCCTGAGCGGCGAGGAACCGCAGCCCGGCACCGAGCTGCGCCGCACGGCCTCCAGCGGGGTCCGCGACGACGTCCCGCTCTACCCCGTCGGCAAGCAGATCCAGTTCATCGCGTCCTCCCCGCAGGCCCGCAGCCTCGACACCGGCGAGGCCGTCGTCGAACCCCGGCTCAGCGACGCCCCCGGCTGGCTCACCCAGGACCCCGAGCGCACCGCGCAGGTCGTCGAGTACGGCATCCACTCGCTGATCACCGTGCCGCTGCGGGCCGGTGCCCTCATCCTCGGCGTGGTCAACTTCTGGCGCGCCGACAAGCCGGACCCCTTCGACAGCGATGAACTCGCCCTCGCCGAGGAGCTGGTGGCCCGCGCGGCCGTCTCCATCGACAACTCCCGCCGCTACACCCGCGAACACGGCATGGCGGTCACCCTCCAGCGCAGCCTGCTCCCCCGCCGGCTGCCCGAACAGACCGCGCTGGACGTCGCCTACCGCTATCTGCCGGCGAAGGCCGGGGTCGGCGGCGACTGGTTCGACGTCCTGCCCCTGTCCGGCGCGCGGGTCGCCCTGGTCGTCGGCGATGTGGTGGGCCACGGTCTGCACGCGGCGGCCACCATGGGACGGCTGCGCACGGCGGTCCACAACTTCTCCGCGCTCGACCTTCCCCCGGACGAACTCCTCGGCCTGCTGGACGAGTTGGTCGGCCGCATCGACCAGGACGAGACGACCGAGGACAGTGTCGCCCCGGTCACCGGCGCGACCTGCCTGTACGCGATCTACGACCCGGTGACCCTGCGCTGCACCGTCGCCCGCGCCGGACATCCGCCGCCCGCGCTCATCCGGCCGGACGGCACCGTCGACTTCCCCGACGTCCCGGCGGGACCCCCACTCGGTCTCGGCGGACTCCCTTTCGAGACGGCCGAGTTGGAGCTCGCCGAGGGCACCCGGCTGGTCCTGTACACGGACGGCCTGGTCGAGGACCGCGAGCGGGACATCGACGTCGGCCTGGAGATGCTGCGCAGCGCGCTCACCCACTCCGGCGACTCCCCCGAGGACACCTGCCGGGCCGTCCTCGACTCGGAGTTGTCGGTGCGGCCGAGCGACGACATCGCCCTGATCGTCGCCCGCACCCGCGCGCTCGGCGCCGACCGCATCGCCGAATGGCGCGTCCCGTCCGACCCGGCGGCCGTCTCCGACATGCGTTCCTCGGTCACCCGCCAGCTCACCCACTGGGGCCTGGACGAGCTGACGTTCACCACCGAACTCATCCTCAGCGAACTGGTCACCAACGCCATCCGCTACGGCAACGACCCCGTCCGCGTACGTCTGTTGCGCGACCGCACCCTGATCTGCGAGGTCTACGACGGCAGTACGACCTCGCCGCACCTGCGGTACGCGGCGATGACGGACGAGGGCGGCCGGGGCCTGTTCCTGGTGGCCCAGCTGTCCGAGCGCTGGGGCACCCGGTACACCCCGGCGGGCAAGGTCATCTGGGCCGAACAGGCGCTGTGACCAACCCGGTTCATGGGAAACGCCCGTACCGGCCACCGAGCCGGTACGGGCGCCGCCCCACCCCCTACTCGTCGATGGCGGCCCCGAAGCGCGCCCCCTTCGGCGCACCGCCGAGGTCCGCCGCGCCGTAGAGCGAAGAGCCATCGGCGAGCAGGCCGTTGGGGCCGGCCGGGAGCAGCCACACATAGCCGTCACCGGAGTTCTCGCCCGGCGCGGAGGCGACCAGTTCGGAGCGGCCGTCCGCGTCCGTGTCGGCCAGCCGGACCTGGGAGCCCCAGGCGTCGTCGGCCTCGGCGGTGCCGGGGATGCCGGCGGTGTTCTGGTCGAAGGACTGGGCGCCGGTCGCGGTCACGCCGTCGCGTGAGCCGCGCAGCAGCCATACGGCGCCCGCGTCCTGGACGGTGCCGATGTCCTCGCCGGGCGCGCCGACGGCGATGTCCGCGTAGCCGTCGCCGTTGACGTCACCGACGGAGAGGTCGTTGCCCCAGGCGTCGCCGTGCTCCGACGTTCCGGGAACGCCGGGGGAGTTCTGCGACCACCAGTCCGCGGGACCGGTGGTGCCCTCGGAACTGCCGTAGTACACGGCGATCTTGCCGCCGTCGTCCCCCTCGGCCTTGTCGTCGGCGCTGCTGAGCTGGCCGACCACCAGGTCGTCGTAGCCGTCGTGGTTGATGTCGCCGGACGCGGTGCCGAGGCCGCCGTTCAGGTCCTGACGGTACGTCAACTCCGTCTCGCCGCCCGCGTAGAGGGCCGACCAGCCCTGCTGGTAGTCGTCGTCGGGGCTGTAGCCCGAGATGACCAGGTCGGCGAAGCCGTTGCGGTCGTAGTCGCCGGTGGTGAGGTAGGCGGGCTGGATGCGGTGGCCGCCCGGCTGGGTGGTCGTGTTCAGGGTGCCCATCAGGTGCAGGATGTCGGTGTGGAAGGCGAAGATCTGGGCGCCGTCGTTGTCGAGGACGGCCATCTCGTCGGCGTCGGTGGCTCCGGTGAAGCGGGCCGCCGCCAGGGCCTGTCCGAAGCGGGCGTCCGCGGTGGGCTTGGTGGAGGCGAAGGAGGTGTTCGCCTCGGCGCCCAGGCCGGCCTTGGAGCCGTAGAGGACGGTGACGCGGCCGGCGTTCTCGGCGCTGCCCTCGTCCTTGCCCGGGGCGCCGATGAGGGCGTCGTCGTAGCCGTCGCCGTTGACGTCACCGGTGGCGATGGCCTGGCCGAAGGAGTCGTAGGCCACCGAGTTGCCGGGGACGCCGGGTGTGGACTGGCTGATGACGGCGGTGTGGCCCTTGGGGACCGTGGTGTTGGTGGCGATGCCGTTCGGGGCGCCGTACTGGACGGTGACGTAGCCGGCGCCCTGCTTGCCGTCGACGGTGCCGTCCGGGGCGCCGATGAGGACGTCGTCGTAGCCGTCACCGTTGAAGTCGCTGTTGCGGTCGACGGCGCTGGTGCCGCCGGGGACGCCCGCGTAGCTGGCCGGTGCGGCGACGATGCCGGCGCCGGCCAGGAGCAGGAAGGTCGCGGACGCGACGGCGGCGGAGACCTTCTTGCGCGAAACGTTCTTCATGGTGTGTTCCCCCGTGGGTCATAGGTGGTGCGGTCAGGGGGTTCGACACGGGTCACAGCCAGGGAGTTGTGGTGCCCCGGTGTGCTGTGACACCTCGGTGACACTTGTTGCGGGACCCGGACGGGCACGGACCGGTCAGCCCAGGGCGCGGTCCAGGTTGAACGCGGCGCTGATCAGGGCGAGATGGGTGAACGCCTGCGGGAAATTGCCCTGTTGCTCGCCGGTGCGGCCGATCTCCTCGGCGTACAGGCCGAGATGGTTGGCGTAGGTGAGCATCTTCTCGAAGGCGAGGCGGGCCTCGTCGACGCGGCCGGCCCGGACCATGGCCTCGACGTACCAGAACGAGCAGATGGAGAACGTGCCCTCGTCGCCGCGCAGGCCGTCGGGGCTGGCCTGCGGGTTGTAGCGGTAGACGAGGGAGTCGGAGACCAGTTCCTCGGTCAACGCGTCCAGTGTGGAGAGCCACTTGGGGTCGGTGGGGGCGATGAACTTCGCCAGCGGCATCATCAGCAGGGCGGCGTCGAGGACGTCGCTGCCCTCGTACTGGACGAAGGCCTGCCGCTTGACCGACCACCCGCGGTCCATGATCCGGCGGTAGATGGTGTCGCGGCACTTGAGCCAGTGCGGGAGGTCGGCGGGCAGGCCGCGGCGGTTGGCGAGGCGGATCCCGCGCTCGATCGCGACCCAGCACATCAGGCGTGAGTAGAGGAAGTTCTTGCGGCCGCCGCGGGTCTCCCAGACGCCCTCGTCGGGCTGGTCCCAGTTCTCGCAGACCCAGTCGACGAGGGCGCACACGTCGTCCCACTGGGCGCTGGAGATGGGCTGGGCCCACTTGTCGTAGAGGTAGATGGAGTCGATCAGGGCGCCGTAGATGTCGAGTTGGAGCTGGTCGGCCGCCGCGTTGCCGACGCGGACCGGGGCGGATTTCTGGTGGCCTTCCAGGTGCGGGAGCTCTCGTTCGGTGAGTTCGGTGCGGCCGTCGATGCCGTACATGATCTGGAGCGGGCCCGACGGGTTGCCGTCGCCGGGGCTGATGTAGCGGGTCACGAACTTCATGAACGCCTCGGCCTCCCCGGTGAAGCCCAGGCGGAGCAGGGCGTAGACGCAGAAGGCGGCGTCGCGGATCCACACGTAGCGGTAGTCCCAGTTGCGCTCGCCGCCGAGCTGTTCGGGAAGGCTGGTGGTGGGGGCGGCGACGATCGCGCCCGTCGGGGCGTACGTGAGCAGTTTGAGGGTGAGGGCGGAGCGGTGGACCATCTCGCGCCAGCGGCCCCGGTAGCGGGACTGGGAGACCCAGCGCCGCCAGTAGGCGACCGTCGCGGCGAACTCGTCCTCGGCCTCCTGGCGGGCGCAGGGGCGGGAGGTGACCTCGCCGTCGACCTGGTCGAGGGCGAACACCTCGGACTCGCCCTCGTCGAGCTTGAAGTCGGCCCACACGTCGACGTCGTCGCACTCCAGGGGGACGGTCGCGGTCAGCGCGAGGGACTTGTCGGCGGACTCGAAGAGCGCGACGTCGCCGACCATGCGCGCGGTGTGCGGGCTGGCGCCGTAGTCGAACCTCGGGGCGACCCGCGTCCGGAACGGCACCGAGCCGCGTACGCACACCACACGCCGGATCAGCCGGTGCCGGGCGGACTCGTCCGTCTCCCCCGTCACCGGCATGAAGTCCTGGACCTCGCCGACCCCTTCCTCGGTGAAGAACCGGGTGATCAGGACGTTGGTGTCGGGGAAGTAGAACTGCTTGGTGCGGGCCGGGACGGAGGCCGCGAGCTCGAAGGAGCCCCCGCGCTCGGCGTCCAGGATCGCGGCGAAGACGCTGGGGGCGTCGAAGGACGGGCAGCAGTACCAGTCGATCGTGCCGTTCGTCCCCACCAGCGCCACGCTCCGCAGATCACCGATGAGTCCGTGCTCGGCGATGGGCAGATATCCGGGTCCGGTGGGGGTGTCCTGCTCGGGCGGGGTCTCGACCATCGCGGCAGCCTCCCTGGTTCGGGCCCGCGCGGGCCGGTTCCAGCTTAGGTTCAGGTTCTCGATCGGCCACTCTTCCGGATGCGTACTGGGATCGGGCGGGGAATCGTGGGAGTGGGACCCACGGCACTCGTACGATGCCGGTGAGCCGGCCGGTCCTGTGCGGGGCCGGTCCTGAGGAGGAGGCCCCATGTCGATGTCAGAGTCGGACGCGTCCGTCCCGCCCGAGGATCGCGCCACCCCGGACGACCTGCTGCACACCCGTACCGGGACGGAGGTCGCGCCGGAGGACGTGGTGCTGGCGGCCGGGCGGGACGTGACGCCGGAGAATCTGGAGTGGGCGCGGCGGAAGATCGCGGCGGAGGGGGCGGCCGCGCTGGACAAACTGCTGCCTTAGACGTCTTGTCGGCACCTGGTTACCCGTTCACCCTTTCGGAGACGGCACCCCGGCTGACAGACTCCGGAGGTGCCCGACTTCGACATGCTTGTCATCGGTTCAGGACCGGGTGGCCAGAAGGCCGCCATCGCCGCGGCCAAGCTCGGCCGCCGGGTCGCCGTCGTCGACCGCCCCGACATGGTGGGCGGGGTCTCCATCCACACGGGGACCATCCCGTCCAAGACGCTGCGCGAGGCGGTGCTGTATCTCACCGGCCTCACCCAGCGCGATCTGTACGGCCAGAGCTACCGCCTCAAGGACGACATCACCGTCGGCGACCTCACCGCGCGCACGCAGCACGTGGTCAGCCGTGAAGTCGACGTCATCCGCAACCAGTTGTCCCGCAACCAGGTCTCCCTGTTCGCCGGCACGGGCCGCTTCGTCGACCCGCACACCGTCGCGCTGACCGAAGTTACCGGCCACGAACGGCTGTTGACCGCGGAGCACATCGTCATCGCCACCGGCACCCGCCCCGCGCGCCCGGACACCGTCGAGTTCGACGGGCAGACCATCATGGACTCGGACAACGTCCTGGACCTGCCCAAGGTCCCGCGGTCCATGGTCATCGTCGGCGCGGGCGTGATCGGCATGGAGTACGCCTCCATGTTCGCGGCGCTCGGCAGCAAGATCACCGTGGTGGAGAAACGCGCCGGGATGCTCGACTTCTGCGACCTGGAGGTCATCGAGTCGCTCAAGTACCACCTGCGGGACCTCGCCGTCACCTTCCGCTTCGGCGAGACCGTGGCCGCCGTCGAGCGGCACGCCAACGGCACGCTGACCGTGCTGGAGAGCGGCAAGAAGATCCCGGCCGACGCCGTGATGTACTCCGCGGGCCGGCAGGGTCTCACCGACGAACTCGACCTGGACAAGGCCGGGTTGTCCGCCGACCGGCGCGGCCGGATCGACGTCGACGAGAACTTCCGTACGGCCGTGCCGCACATCTACGCCGTCGGTGACGTCATCGGCTTCCCGGCCCTCGCGGCGACCTCGATGGAACAGGGCCGTACGGCGGCGTACCACGCCTGCGGCGAGCCGGTGCACCGGATCGACGACCGGCAGCCGATCGGGATCTACACCATCCCGGAGATCAGTTTCATCGGGAAGACGGAGGACCAGCTCACCGAGGAGTGCGTGCCGTTCGAGGTCGGGATCTCCCGCTACCGCGAGCTCGCGCGCGGCCAGATCATCGGTGACTCGCACGGCATGCTGAAGCTGCTGGTCTCCCCCACGGACCGGACCCTGCTCGGCGTGCACTGCTTCGGCACCGGCGCGACGGAACTCATTCACATCGGCCAGTCGGTGATGGGTTGCGGCGGCACGGTCGACTATCTCGTCGACGCGGTCTTCAACTACCCGACTCTCGCTGAGTCCTACAAGGTCGCCGCCCTCGACGCGACGAACAAACTGCGGCAGATCGACCGACTCGGCGACTGACCGTTCACAGGAGATTACTGGCTGGTCAATCTTGAAAGGTCAAGAGGTAGGGCTATCATCACACCCACACACGGTGTGACCGTCCGCCGACGCAGCGGTTAAACGGGTATCCACCTTCCCTTTGTTGTTCCGACCGGTCACTGACCCGAGGCCATCCCTCTCCGGGTCCGGGGCCGGTCCGCTCAACCCCCCACGTCGTGCAAGACGGAAAGCAGCGCATCCATGAGCAACAACAGGGGCAGAGGGCTGCAGGCCAATGCCCTCGGTACGTTCGACACCGTGGTGATGGCCGTGGCGGGCAGCGCCCCGGCGTACTCGCTGGCCGCGACCACCGCGGTCCTGGTCGGCGCGGTGGGGCTGGCCAGTCCGGCGGCCCTCCTCTACTGCGCGATACCGATGCTGGGCATCGCGCTCGCCTTCAGCTATCTCGGCCGTATCGACGTGAACGCGGGGGCGAGTTACTCCTGGGTGGGCCGCACCCTGCACCCCTTTCTCGGCTTCATCAGCGGCTGGGCCCTGGTGGTCTCCGCGACCATCTTCATGATCGCCGGGTCACTGCCCGCCGGTTCGATGACGCTGTCCCTCTTCGATCAGAGCCTCGCGGACGACACGGCGTTGTCGACGGTGGTCGGCGCCGCGTGGTTCGTCCTCATGCTGCTGGTGGTGCTGGGCGGGGCCCGGCTCACCGTCCGCGCCCAACTGATCATGTCCGGCGTGGAGTTGGGGATCCTGGCGCTGTTCGCCGTGTTCGCCGTCGTCCACACCGGCAACGCCCGCGCCTTCGACTGGTCCTGGCTGGGCTTCAGTCACTTCGACGGGGTGTCCGGTTTCGCGTCGGGCGCGCTCATCGCCGCGTTCTACTACTGGGGCTGGGACGTCACCAGCAACCTCAGCGAGGAGACCCGCAACAGCCGTCGTACGACCGGACTCGCGGGCCTGATCGGCGTCGGCATCGTCTTCCTGCTCTTCGAGGTGTTCACCATCGCGGTGAACATCATCCTCACCTCTCGGCAGATCGAGAGCAACGACGCCAATGTGCTGGCCGTCCTCGGCGACGAGATCTGGCCGGGCTGGGGCGGCAAGCTGCTGATCGTGTCGGTGATGCTGTCCACCATCGCCACCCTGGAGACGACCCTCATCCAGGTCACGCGCTCGCTGTTCGCGATGGGCCGCGACCGCACGATGCCGGCCGCGCTCGGCCGGGTGCACCGCACGTGGAACACGCCCTGGGTCGCGATCACCGTGGTCGGCGGGGTGGCGCTGGCGATGTTCATCGCCTCGAACGCGCTCGGTTCGGTGGGCGAGATCCTCTCCGACGCGATCTCGGCGATCGGTCTGCAGATCGCCGTGTACTACGGCCTGGCGGGTCTCGCGGTCGTCGTCGCCTACCGCAAGATGCTGTTCAAGTCCGCGGCGAACTTCCTCTTCGGCGGGGTGTGGCCGCTGTTCGGCGCGCTGTTCATGTTCTGGATCTTCGTCGAGTCACTGGGCGACCTGAGCGACGCGGCGATCGCCATCGGCATCGGCGGCCTGGCCGTGGGGCTGATCCCGATGCTCTGGTACTGGAAGCGGGGCAGCGACTACTACCGGTCCTCGCGCCTCGACGCGACGCACACCGTCGAGACGGACTACGTCCCCGACGACTTCGTGCCCGAACAGTCCCGGGTCCATCAGGGTCTCCCGACAGATTTCTGAGGGGCACCCGATGGCGCGAGACCGTTTCACCCCCGACTTCGACCCCGACTGCGGGGACGCGCCCCTCAGTTCGACCCGCCACGACATCGTCATCGGCCGCTGGCAGGGCCTGCGGGACCTGCTGCGCAACACCGGCGCGCACTGGCTCCCCCGGGGCCACCGGGTGCGGACACTCGCCCAGGCCTGCGCGAGCAGTTCGACCGTCGAGTCATGGCTCGCCGCCGAGCCGCACAGCGCCGACGCGCTCACCCTGCGGGCGGCGACGGAGACGGCGCGGGCGTTCAACGTGGCCATCGCGGCGGGCCGGGGTGTGCCGATCGACCGCAACCGCATCGACTCGGCCGTGATGGCCTGCCTCCAGGCCTCGGAGTCGTACCCGGACGACCCCACCCCGTGGATCTCCCTGATCTCCGTCGCCCGCCTCTATCCGTCGGGCGTACGACGCCAGGAACTCGCCCGCTGGTGGGACGAGTTGCACCGGCGCGACCCGTACAGCGTCGAGGGCCATCTCCAGGTCCTGCACTACTACTCGTCCCGCTGGCACGGCAGTCACGGCCTGATGTACGACTTCGCCCGCGACGCGGCGGGCGTCGCACCGGCCGGCTGCACCCTGCCGGTCCTGGTGCAGTACGCCCGCGTCGAGGAGTACCGCTACGCCCTCGACGCCGCGCAGGGCCGGCAGGCGGCGGTCGGCCTCGGCCAGCACTGGACCCACGACGGCGCCGTCAGCGACGTCCGCCGCACCTGGCAACGCTGGATCGCGGCCCGCGAGGACGGGCCCGTCCCACCCGGCGAACTCCGCGACCTCAACTACCTCGCCCACGCCGCGTGTTACGCGGGCACGACGGACATCTCGGCGGCGGTGCTGGGCATGATGGGACGCCGGGCGACCCCCACTCCGTGGTCGTACACGGGGGACGCGGAGAAGCAGATCGTGAAGTGGCGGAAGGATCTGGGGGTGCGGGCCTGACGGACCTTATTCGGCGGGCTGTTCCGCCGTCTGAGCCAGGCCGGCTGTCCACTTGGCCTCGATGCGGCCGAACTTCCAGACCAGCAGGGCGATGATCCAGGTGGCGAAGAAGAGGCCGACGATGACGAAGCCGATGATGTTGAGGTCGAGGCCCGCGACCCAGTCCCAGAAGAAGCCGTGGAGGTCGAGCTTCTCGGCGAAGAGGCCCAGGAGTTCGACCGTGCCGATGATCAGGGCGACGGCGACGGAGAGGCCGGTGATCGTGAGGTTGTAGTAGACCTTGCGGACCGGCTTGGAGAAGGCCCAGCCGTAGGCGAAGTTCATGAACGTGCCGTCGATCGTGTCGAGCAGCGACATACCGGCGGCGAACAGGACCGGCAGGCACAGGATCGCGTACCAGGGCAGCCCGGACGCGGCGCCCGAGCCTGCCAGCACCAGCAGCGCGATCTCCGTCGCCGTGTCGAAGCCGAGGCCGAACAGCAGGCCCAGCGGGTACATCTGCCAGGACTTGGTGATCGACTTCATGAAGCGGCCGAGGATGCGGTTCATGAAGCCGCGGTTGTTGAGCTGTTCCTCCAGCGCGGCCTCGTCGTAGTGCCCGGAGCGCATCCCGCGGAACACCTTCCAGATCCCGGCGAGGATGACGAGGTTGATGCCGGCGATGACGTAGAGGAAGGTGCCCGAGACGGTCGTACCGATGAGACCGGTGACGTCGTGGAGCTGGGAGTTGTCGTCGCGCACCGGGTTGGCGAGGGCCTTGACACCGAGGGAGAGCAGGAGGGTCAGGCCGAAGACGACGCTGGAGTGGCCCAGCGAGAACCAGAAGCCCACCGACAGCGGGCGCTTGCCCTCGCTCATCAGCTTGCGGGTCGTGTTGTCGATCGCCGCGATGTGGTCCGCGTCGAACGCGTGCCGCATGCCGAGCGTGTACGCGGTCACGCCCATGCCGATGCCGAAGGACTTCTCACCGACGCTGTAGTGCCCCGGCGCGACGATCCACACGAGCGTGAACCAGCCGATCACGTGCAACCCCAGCACGAACGCGGCCATCCCGCCGACCCGGGTCCACTCCTGCCGCGTCATGGACGTACGGACGCGGTACCAGAGCGAGGGCTTCGCGCCGGCCGTGGCGGGGAGGGTCGACGTGGATTCTGGGGCGGCCGTCATCTAGGAGGGTCTTTCTTCCGGGTACGGGTGTGGCTGCGCGGTTGCTGCGAGCAACCTCGTGCCATCCTCCCGTACCTGCAACCCATTCGCAGTAACGGTCAGTAAAGTCCACGGCAGGTCTTGCCCAAAGGAGGGGAAAATGACTGGTCAGACGGCCATCATTCCCTGGCCGAGCCAGTCCTTGGCGTCCTTCACGCCGGGCAGCGCGTAGAAGTAGCCGCCGCCCGTCGGGGAGATGTAGTCGACGAGGGGTTCGTCGATCAACCTGGTCTGGGTCGCTTCAAACTGTCGGCGTACGTCCTGCTGGTAGCAGCAGAAGACCAGACCCATGTCGAGATTGCCCACGGCGTCGATGCCCCGGTCGTAGTTGTAGCCGCGGCGCAGGATCCGCGAGGTGTCGGTGGCGGCGGTGCGCGGGTTGGCGAGGCGTATGTGGGCGTCGAGCGGGATCGCCGTGCCCTTGGGGTCCTTCGCGTAGTGCGGGATGTCCGTCTCCTTGGCGCCGTCCAGCGGAGCGCCGGTGTCCTTGCGGCGGCCGAACATCAGCTCCTGCTCGCTCAGCGAGACCCGGTCCCAGAACTCGACGAGCATGCGGATGATCCGGATCACCTGGTAGCTGCCGCCGCTCGCCCAGGCCGGCTCGCCCTGTCCGTCGCCGACCCAGATCAGCCGGTCGGTCTCGCGGGCGGACGTCACATCCGGGTTGGCGATGCCGTCCTTGAAGCCGAGCAGATTGCGCTGGGTGCCGGTGGGGCGCGGGGTGTTCTGGAAGCCGTCGATGCGCCACTTGATCTGCATGCCGCCGCGGGTGTGCCGGGCGATGTCGCGCAGCGCGTGCAGCACCGTGTCCTGGCGGGCGCCGCACAGCTGGAGCGAGAGGTCGCCGTGGCACTCGGCGGCGCGCAGGTTGTCGTTCGGGAACGTCTTCATCGGGGTCAGCCGACTCGGCTTCGCCTTCGCGAGTCCGTAGCGGTCGTCGAAGAGGGACGCGCCCACACCGAGGGTGACCGTGAGGGCGTCGGCGGGTACGTCCGGTCCGAGGATGCCGTTGTCCGCGGGCGGCGCCCCGACGCCGAGGTCGGCGGGAGTGCCGCCGGAGGTGAGGAGGCGGGCGCGTTCGGTGATCGTGCGCAGCAGGTCGGTCAGTTCGGCCCGGTTGTCGGCGATGACGTCGAGGGAGACGAAGGTCGCGGCGGCCGGGGCGGGGGTGAGGATGCCGGCCTGATGGGTGCCGTGGAAGGGCACCTTGCCGGTGTCCGTCGTGTCCGCCGCCTGCGCCCGCCCGCTGCCACCGGTCTCGGCGAGCGCGAACGCGCCACCCGCAAGCACCGCCCCGGCGGCCCCGGCACCGAGCGCCGTCCGCACGAAGGAACGGCGACCGGCCCCGGCGGGACAGCGAGGGGTTTCGGCGGACGGCATGGGCGGGGTCCCTTCACTGCGGGGGTTCTGGGTGGGGAGGTTGATGTGAGGGCCGGGCGTGCGGTCGGCACCCTGCGTGTCCTCGGTGCTCATCAGGCCGACTTCCTGATCTCCAGCAGGTCCGGCACCGGCGCCAGGGCCTCCAGCAACTGCCCGGTCGCGCCGTCGAGTCGGGCCTTCGCCGTGCCGTCCAGTTGCTCGACCGGTGTCCAACTCCCGCCCTGGTGCGCCGAGTCGAGCAGCTTCTGCAGCCGGGCGATGTCCGCGTCGACGCCGGGGAGCAGCTGCGGGGACTCCTTGGTCAGGAGCGGCTTGAGTACGGTGAGCAGCTCGCGCGTGCCCGCGAGGTTGCTGTCGACGGTCGCGAGGTTGGTGCCGCTGCCCTCGTCGGTGTCGCCGGTCAGCTCGAACTGCAGGGCGTTCTCCAGGATTTCGTGGGCCCGCAGCGGCAGGTCACCGGGGTCGAAGTCCTGGGTGGGGAACGCCGTGCGCAACCCCACGACAGCGGCGGCGAGTTGCTGCGCGGGCTCCTTCAACTCGCCCGCGGACTGCCCGTGCCACAGCCCGTACTCGATGCGGTGGAACCCTGCGAAGTCCTTGTCCTGGACTCCCCCGGCCAGCCCGTCGGCCCGGCCGTTGATCTTCTGGTCGAAGTCCTCGAAGGTGCCGTAGGCCGCGCCGAGCGAGGAGTAGGTGCGGTGCGCGGTGAGCCAGTCGGTGCGTGCCTTGGCGAGGTGGTTGCCGGAGATGTCGTCGCTGAGCTGCCGGGTCTGGGTGACGAGCGTGGCCAGGCCCTGGTCGACGTACGCCTTGTAGGCCTTCAGGGGTGCGGCGAGGTCGTTCTCGGAGACGGGGACGACCGCCCTCACCGCGCCTGCCCCACCGCTGACGTGGACAGTCGCGGAGGTGACGGCCTTCGCTCCGGTGGGCACGCAGCGCCAGGCGTACGAGCCGCCCGCGACGGTGGCGACGAGGTCCCGGGTGGTGCCGGGAGCCAGGCCCTCGACCTCGCCGTAGACCGCGCTGGTCGCCGGGTCGATGAGGTACACCTCGGCGGTCTTGTCGCCGGTGTTGTGCATCTGGAAGGCCTGCCGGCCGGTGTCGGGCGCGGTGAAGCCCTTGCCGCACTCCGTCTCGGAGACGGCCACGGTCTCCGAACTCGCGGGCTTGGGGCGGGAGACGGCGACGACGAGACCGGCCACGACGGCGGGTACGGCGACCACTGCGACCGGCAGCACCCAGACGGGACGGCGGCGCGGGGCCGGTACGGGTTCGTGTGTCTCGGGGGCGGCGGGCGCGGCCGGTTCGGCCTTCACCCCGCGCACGAACAGGGGCATCACGACGGCGAGGTAGCCGACGTAGGCCACCACTTGGAGCCAGGTCATCGTGGGCATCAGGTTGAGGACGCCCTGGACGAGGGTGCTGTACCAGGAGCCCGCGTCGACGCTGCCGCTGAGGTCGAAGGCGTAGGCGGCCTGCCCCGGGAGGACGCCGCCCTCCTGGAGGTCGCGCAGGCCGTAGCCGAGGACGCCGGCCGCGATGACGATGAGGACGGCGCCGGTGGCGGTGAAGAACTTCGTGAGGTTGATCCTGAGGACCCGGCGGTACAGGCCCCAGCAGAGGGCCGCCGCGAGGACGAGGCCGATGGCGGCGCCGGTCAGGGGGCCGGAGGACTCGCCGGCCGCGCGGGCGGTGGTCCACAGGAACAGGGCCGTCTCCAGGCCCTCGCGGCCCACCGCGAGGAACGAGGTGAGCATCAGCATGCCCGCGCCCATGGTGAGCGCGCCGGTCACCTTCTCCTTGATCTCGCCGGAGAAGGTGCGGGCCGAACGGCGCATCCAGAAGACCATCGCGGTGACGAAGGCGACGGCGATCACGCTGAGGACGCCACCGAAGGCCTCCTGAGCGGTGGCGGAGAGGTTCGCCGCGGTGAAGGTGAGGACGGCGCCGAAGCTCATCGCGAGGGCGATCGCGGCGAGGACGCCCGTCCACACCTGCGGCAGGCGGGACTTGGCGTCGGCGCGGACGAGGGTGGCGATCAGGATCGAGACGATGAGTCCCGCCTCGAGCCCCTCCCGCAGCCCGATCAGAAAACTCGGAAACGCGTCGTCCCACATCGGGTGCGACCCCTCCTGGTTAGTGCAGGCATGCCTTACTTCGCGGACCATCATGACTACATGCGTGTAGTCGATCAGTCATGAAGTGGCAACGACCGGGCAAAACCACGGAACTTTCCCCTCACGCCCATCGTCTACAGTTGAGTAGACCGTCTACAGATTTGTAGTCACACTGGCGAAGGGGTTCACGACGATGACCGCACTCTTGGACCCGGCGCCCCTGCTCGTCGCGGCGGCGGTGGGCGCGCTCGGCGAGGAGGTGTGCGGATGATCCTCGTCGCCTTCCAGGGATCGTCGATCGACGGCGAGGCCTATACGGATGTGGTCGACTCGGCCCACCACGCGCCCGGTTGGTTCGACAGCGCGGTGTCGGTGTGGTCGACGTACGGGCTCGCCGTGTTCGCCGTGCTGATGGTCGTGGGCTGGTGGCGGGCGCGCCGGGTCGGCGCGGAGGCGGCGATGACGGCGCTGGCCGTGCCGGTCGTCGTGGTCGCCGCGTTCGGCATCGACTCGCTGCTCAAGTCCGCGGTGCGGGAGAGCAGGCCGTGCCAGAGTCTGCGGGTGGTGACGCTCGAGGCGTGTCCGGCGCAGGGCGACTGGTCCTTCCCCAGCAACCACGCGACGATCGCCGCGGCGGCCGCGGTCGCCCTGTTCTTCGTCTCCCGCCGCCTCGGCGCGGTCGCCGCCGTGGCCGCGCTCGCGATGGCGCTCTCCCGGGTCTGGGTCGGGGTCCACTATCCGCACGACGTCGTCGCGGGTGTGGCGGTCGGCGCGCTGCTGGCGTTCGGCGCGATGGCGCTGCTGAGACGGCGGCCGGAATCCCTGGCCCGGCGGATCACGGCCGGCCGGCTTCGACCCCTGCTGGTGTCATGAAACGCAAGGACATCTCCGAGCTGGCGGGCAGCGCGGGCCTCGGTGCCTGGACCGCGTTCGGCGTGCTGGCCATGGTCGTGATCGGACACGACGGCGCCCCGCTGTTCGGGGACGAGGACGCCCTGTCCTGGTCCGTCGCCCACCGCCCGGACATCGCGCCGGCGCTGGCCCGGGGACTGACCGCGACCGGCACGGGCGTCGTCCCGTACGCGCTGGTGATCCTCGCCGCCCTCCTCACCGGCCGCACCACACGCCAACGCGTCCTCGCCGCGACCCTGGCCCCCGCCTGCCTCGCCACCGGCCAGGCCCTGCGCTACGGCGTGATGTCCCTGATCGCGCGCCCGCGCCCGGCACTGAGCAACTGGGCGGGGACCGCGTCGGGTTGGTCCTTCCCCTCCGGCCACACCACCACGGCGGCGCTCACCGCCGGGCTGGTGATCCTCGCGATATGCGTGCGCTCCCCGCACGGAAGAACCCCGCTCTGCCTGGCCGTCGGCTGCTGGGGCGTCCTGGTCGGACTGACCCGGGTCTATCTGGGCGTGCACTGGTTCACGGACATCATCGGCGGCTGGCTGTTCGCCATCGGCTGGCTCGGCGTGTGCCTGTGCGCGGCGGCCTGGTGGGTACCGACACGACTGATATCCGAGGCGGCCGAACTGCCTGGGGAACGGGCCCAGTTGTAGCCGCGCTCAAGCGGGGACGGCGACCGATGACAGGCATGCTGACGGGAAGGCGGCCGGCCGCCGGCACAGGGCGGCCCTCGTTGACCAGCCGCACCCGCGAGCGCAGAAAGCCCGCGTCGGCGGCCGTCTCCAGGGTGACCTCGGCGAGCAGTCCGGTCACGGGGTCCGTGAGCCTGATCGTCGTACGGTCGCTGTCCCCGTCTCGCACGGTCTCGTGGTCGCGATAGGTCAGACGGTCACCGATGACCGTCTCGACGAAGCGTTCCCCCGACCACATGCGCCCGTGCCCCGTGGCGGTGACCTCGACGAGCGGCACCAGGCTGCCCCGGTCCCGGCCGGGCTCGCCCAGCCGGACCGCTCCGGCGGCATCGACGACGGCGTGCAGCCCGAGCGCCGGATGCGACCAGATGCGGGACCCCTCGACTGTTCCTATGACACCGGCCAACGCGGTTCCCCTTCTGGGACGGTCCGAAAGACGAAATCCCCAGGTCCTACGGCAACCCGGCCCCCGTCCGCTGACCGAGCCGCGGCCACCCGTGCCGCTCAGGGTGCGACGGTCGGACCGTCCGGGTGGCTGCTGCGGTGTTCGACCATCTCCCGGGTCAGGGCCTCGGTCTCCGGCTCCGGGAGCCGTTCGAAACCGTCCTCGGTGATGACCGAAACGATGGGAAAGATACGGCGGTTGATGTCGGGGCCGCCGGTGGCCGAGTCGTCGTCGGCCGCGTCGTACAGCGCCTGCAGCGCGGTCAGGGCCGCGTCGCGCCGGGTCATGCCCCGGTGGAACAGCTTCTTCAGGGCGCCTCTCGCGTACGGGGAGCCGGAGCCCTCGGCGTGGAAGTCCGGCTTCTCGTAGGTGCCGCCGACGACGTCGAAGGTGAAGATGCGGCCCTTGGCGCCCTCGGGTGCCGCGGGGTCGTAGCCGACGAGGAGCGGTACGACGGCGAGGCCCTGCATGGCCTGGCCGAGGTTCTGGCGGAGCAGGCCCGCGAGGCGGGTGGCCTTCGCGTTGAGGGTCATCGGGATGCCCTCGATCTTCTCGAAGTGCGTCAGCTCGACCTGGTACAGCTTCACCATGTCGACGGCCAGCCCGACCGTCCCGGCGAACGCGACCGCGGTGTAGTCGTCAGCGGGGTGCACCTTCTCCAGGTCACGTTGGGCGATGACGTTGCCCATGGTGGCCCTGCGGTCGCCAGCGATCAGTACGCCGTCGCGGTAGGTGAGCGCCAACACCGTGGTGCCGTGCGGGAATTGGTCGACTCCGGCGCGGACCCCGCCCGGGAAGGGGCGGCGGGTGGGCAGCAGTGCGGGCCGGTGACCGGCGAGGAACTCGGTGAAGGACGAGATGCCGGGGGTGAAGAACTCGTCCGGCAGTCGGCCACTGTTGTCGTTCTCCGCCATGCAACTCCCCCTGGCCCGTGGACAGATATCGGAGTCCTACCTGAACCCGTCGCGCGGGAAACGCGGTTGAGGTCAGAGCGACTTGCGCCGGACCAGCATCCCGAGCACCAGCAGGCCCGGGATCAGCGGCAGCCACACGGTCAGCAGCCGGTACCCGATGACGACGGAAGCGGCGGCGGACGCCGTGGTCCCCGACTCGGTGAGCGCGAAGACCAGGGCGGCGTCGAGCGACCCGATGCCGCCCGGCGTGGGCAAGAGGGCGGCGGCGCTGCTGGCGGCGAGGTACAGGAGTGCCACCCGGGCCGGGGACAGCGGGAGCTCGATGGCCTGCGTGACGCAGATCAGCACCAGGGAGTGCAGCGCGGCGAAGGCGAGCGAGCCGCCCCACAGGGCGACGGCCCGGTGCGGCCGGGCGTGCACGGCCCGGATGTCGGCCAGTACGGTGCCGAGCGCGCGCCGGCACCGGGGCCACAGCGGGCAGTTGAGCAGCACGGTCACGAGCACGACGATCGCGAGGACGGCGCCCACCACGCCCAGGGAGACGGGCGGGAGGCGCAGCACACCGGGACAGACCGCGGCGAGAACACCGATGAGCACGATCCGGACGACCACACCGGCGGTCGCCTTGACGGCGAGGGCACTGGCCGAGCGGCCGACCGGCAGCCCGCAGCGCATGAGGAAGCGCAGGTTGACGGCACCGGCGCCTAGGCCTGCGGGCAGTACGTGGTTGGCGGCCGACGCGGCGAGCTGCGCGGCCACCAGCCGTCGACCGGGCAGCCGTTGGGGCACCGCTCCCTGCTGGGCGAGCGCCGACGACACCCATGTCCCGAGCGCGGCGGTCGCCGCCACCAGCATCCATCCCTGGTCGGCACCGGCCAGCCGCCCGGCGCCGCTCGCGAGAACGGACCAGTGCCGCCGCACCAGACAAACGACGGTCACGAGGACGGCGAGCGTCAACGCGGCCTGCCAGTAGGCGCGTTTGCGGGTGGTCGTGGGGGTGAGGGCGGGCGGGGCCGTCATGCGCGACCGCCGTTCGCCGGGGCGGGGGCGATGCCGTAGCGGCTGAGGTGTCCGCGCGTCGGTGTCGGGACAGTGGTGGATCCTGCCGTCATCCGGCGTCACCGCCCTTCGTGGCCGGGGCGATGCGGAGGTCCAGGCCGCCGTAGCGGTGGGCGGGCCAGTCGTGGGCGTAGGCGGGCGGGCGGCTGCCGACCGGGGTGATGTCGGCGACGGGCATGCGGTGGGCCGTGCGGTCGAGGGCGGTCCGGGACGTGTTGGCGTTGTGGCCGCCGGTGGCGGCGGAGGCGCAGCCTGTGTAGAAGGCGATCGGGATGGCGTCCTGGCCGGTGAGCAGACAGGGTCTGGTCACGCCGAGGCGGTGGAGTTCGGCGGCGGTGCGGGACCAGTCGCGGTGCTGAGCGTTCGTACGGCTCACCGTGCGTTCCAGGACGGCGAGTTGGACCGCCAGATGCCCGGCGAGGCCCACCACGAGCAGGGTCACGGCGACCCGGCGCCATGCCCCGGTCGGCGCGGTGACCAGGTGGATCAGGCCGTCGGCGACCGGGATCGCCACCAGCGCGTAGGCGGGCAGGAGGAAGCGCGGAGCCGCGTAGCCGATCATGAACAGGTACGGGAAGGCCGCCGTCGCGGCACACGCGAGCGGAACGAGGGTGGCCGCCGTACGCCGTGCGCGGACCGCCACGACGAGGCCGACGACCGCGAGCACGGGGAGCACGAGCCACCACACGCCGACCGCCGGGTTGGGCATCGCCCCCGTGCACGGGCGGCACAGCGCGCGTCCGCCGAGGCTGCGCAGCTGGTCGGCGACCGCGACATGCCAGCCCAGTCCGCCCTCGATCGCCGAGGCCGCGTGCAGCCGCTCGGTCAGGCCGCCGTAACTGACGTAGGCCTCGATCACCCACTCCACGGCGCCGGACGCGAGCCCGGCGAGGAGGGCGACCAGGAGGCGCCGGTGACGGACGGACAGGGCGAGGACGAGCAGGGGCAGCGTCACCCAGACCGCGTCGGTCGGCCGCATCCACGCCATCAGGGACGCGCTCGCCCCGAGGCCCCACAGCGCGGCCCGGTCGGAACGGTCGGCCCAGGCGCGCAGACAGCAGCCGGTCGCGGCCAGCGCGCCGACGGCGACCCAGTAGTTGGGCATGGCCTGCGGGCCGTAGAGGAGGGTCACCCAGAGGGACGCGAACAGGGCGCCCGCCAGGGCGAGGACGCGGACGGGGAACAGGCCGCGCCATGCGCGGAGGGCGAGGTACAGGGCCAGGCCCGCGAGGACGGCGAGGTAGACGCGCAGGAGCGGGGTGGACGAGGACCAGGAGGTGATGGGCGCGACCAGGAGGGAGATGCCTCGGGCGCGGGGTGCGCTGAAGAAGGCGGCGGGGGCGTGCGCGCTGAGCTGGCTGACGTAGACCGTCTCGTCCCAGCCGAGGCCCAATCCGGGGCGTACGAGCACCAGTTGGGCGAGTGTGAAGGCTCCGGCGACCGCCGCGAGGGGTCCCGCGCCGCGCGGGGACTCCGATCGGCGGGACGCGGTCGGCGGTCCGATCCGTCGCGTCCCGGCGAGTGTGGCGTACGCACTGCCGGACATCTGCCCACCCCTCCCCCTACAGTTTGTAGGGTTTCCAGCACCCTACAGCTCGTAGTAGCAGTGAAGTCGGGAGCCTGTGGAAACACGGACAAATTACCGCGCGACGGGCGTGACCGGTGGCTCTGATTCAGCCAAGCGAATGACGGACCCCGTCGGCGGCGACCCGTTCGCGGCGTGGCTTGCCGGCTCCCGTCGGGCTCCGCACCTCCTCGGCACCTTCGACTCCTGAAGCCGCTGCGCGAGGTCCGCGGGCGCCATCGAAGGTCGTCGCCCGGACGACCGGACCGCCCCTCCGGCGCTGTCGGCACAGAACCGCAGTTCAACGGGACGGGGTCGCGCTCGACCGATCGCCGGAGAGCGCTCCACGGTTCGGCGGAGCTTGGTTCGGACCAGTTCCGGGGCTCCAAAGAGCGTCGTCAGTAGTTCTGCTTTTCAACGGATCACGTTGAAGCCATTGACGCACGAAGGGCCGCGCCGGACACTCCTGCATTGAAACGGCGATCCCTGCCCGGTGAGCAGCCAACTCAGGCCGGTACCGGACGAGATGACGGATCGTCCGTGTTCAGCCGCGCGCACCGGGATCCACCGTGCTGCGGCGGCGTCGACACAGAGGAGGACAGCGCACACCGCGAAACCATGATCCCTCTGAGAGCGCTCTCAAAAGCATCAGCAGACCGTGCCGACAGGACCCGCTGACGCCAACACCCGCATGTTCCGGGGCAGTTGACCCGACGGCGGAGACGACCTGATCCCCAGCCCCACCAGGAGCCAGGCCCCTGCAGCACTCCCCACCCGCACGCTTGACAGGGAGAACCACCACGATGACAACCTCCCCACCGCCTGCCATCGCGCCGGCCGGCCGACAGAGAACCGTCCCCCTCGTTCTGGGCAGCGCCCTGCTGCTGCTCATCGGTGCTCTCGCGGGGCTGATCGGCACCAGCGGCAGCGCCTCGGCCGCCGTACCGGGCGCTCCGACCGGCTGGACCACCGTCTTCTCCGACGACTTCAACGGCTCGTCCGGCAGCGCGCTGAACCGGGCCAACTGGCTGTACGACCTGGGCACCGGCTACGCGGGCGGTGCCGCCAACTGGGGCACGGGCGAGATCGAATCGGCCACAGACTCCACGAACAACGTCTACCAGGACGGCCAGGGGCACCTGGTCATCAAGGCGATCCGGGACGGGTCGGGCCACTGGACCTCGGGGCGCATCGAGACCCAGCGCACCGACTTCGCCGCCCCGGCCGGCGGACAGCTGGAGATGAGCGCGTCCATCCTGCAGCCCAACCCGCAGAGCGGACTGGGCTATTGGCCCGCGTTCTGGGCGATGGGCGGAGCGGCCCGGCCGGTCGGCGCGACGAACTGGCCGAGCATCGGCGAGTACGACATCATGGAGGACGTCAACGCGCTGAGCCAGCACTCCACCACCTTCCACTGCGGTGTGTGGGCGGGCGAGTGCCATGACCCCGACGGCATCACCAGCAACCTCCAGCCGTGCGGGGGCTGCCAGACCGGCTACCACACGTACTCCGCGATCATCGACCGCACGAACACCTCCGCGGAGCAGCTGCGCTTCTACCTCGACGGCAATCTGACCTTCACCGTCAACGAGAACCAGGTGTCCGTCGGGACCTGGCAGGCGGCCATCGACCACGGGTTCATGGCCATCTTCGACCTGGCGATCGCCGGTTCCTATCCCGACAAGGTCTGCGGCTGCAGCTCGGCCGCGCAGGCGGGCAGCATCACTTCGGGTGCCGCGATGAGCGTCGACTGGTTCGCCGTCTACCAGCAGAACCCGGGCGGCAGCACCACCGGCGGCACGACGACCGGCGGCACCACCGGCAGTACGACGGGTGGCACCACGACGGGCGGCACCACCGGCGGGACCACGACGACGCCGGACTACACCGCCGGGGTGACGCGGGTGAGCGCCAATCAGGCGCAGATCACGTTCACTCCGACCACACCCGCGACGTACGTCGACGTGCACTACCTCGTCAACGGCGCCAACCAGCAGAACGTCCGGATGACCAACAGCGGCGGCACCTGGACCCAGAACGTCACCATCGCCACCGGCTCCACCCTGACCTACTGGTTCACCTACGAGAAGAACGGACCCCAGTACGACAGTCCGCACTACACCTACACCCAGTGAGCCTCCCGGGCTGGTCCGACAGGACCAGCCCGGTCCCGGCCGGCCGCTAGGGAGCGATCCCCACCCCGGGGATCCGGCTCCACGCCCGCTCCTGCGCCGCGGTCATGGCGGGCCAGACGAGCCCGCCGGGCCGGGGCCGGATGCGTGAGGCGTACGGCGCGGGGTGGAACGCCGGGTCGTAGAAGCACCCGGTGCCGTACTTCCGGTCGAAGGCCGCGCACGACGCCGCGAGCGAGCGCGCGGTCGGCTTGCGCCCGTGACGCACCCAAGTGTCCAGCGCAGCAATGGAGTTGGCGTACTCGGAGTCACTCAGCGCGCTGTGCTCGGTCTCCTTGGTGAAGCTCTGGACGAGGTTGCCGCCCCGGCCCGCGCCCTGGAGCGTGGCACGGTAGGCCGCCTCGTGCTCGACGAATGCCGTCGGGTCGTCGATCGCGTGCATCGTGAGGACCGGGATGGAGACCTTGCCCGTCAGGTCGCTGTCGTAGGAGAGGTCGCGGCGCGCGGTGGGGTCGGCCGTGAACCGTTCGACGCCCGCGTTGAGTGCCTTGTCGTCGTGTGAACCCGAGTACCGCACACCCTGGTTGGTGAAGGGATTGCGGCCGCCGAGGCGGGTCGACACGATGTCGCGGAACGTGAAGGTGGCGAACCGCAGATGTGATTCGAGCGCGCGCTCCGGGATGCGGGTGACGGCGAGGATGTCGTCGAGGTTGCGCTGCTGGAGCGCGGTCCGCTCCGCGGGGGCGGAGGAGAATCCCGTGCACTCCTGGAGTCGGGCGCGGAGACCGGCGCTCGTCATGGTGGAGTCCGGGCGCAGGCCCTCCCACAGCGGGTACTGCGGCTCGGTCGGGCGGGGGTGGTTGTGGCAGTAGTACTGGTAGACCACCCGCAGGTCGACGCGGTAGTCGTAGCCGCGTGAACCGCCGCCGAGGACACCGCTCGTGAGCAGCGCGCCGTCGTAGGCGCCGGGGCGTCTGCCGTAGGTCTCGGCGACCTTGGCGGCGACGTCGCCGCCCCAGGACTGGCCGTGCACATAGGTCCGCTTCGGCTTGCCGAACTCCGCGACGAACAGCTTGCGTACGTTCTCGGTGTCGGCGGCGGCCATCCGGGTGCCGTAGCCACCGCGGCGGTACGACGAGCCGGCCCAGGCGTAGCCCTCCTCGACCATCACCGCCCAGCGGTTCAGGTCGTCGGTGCTGCGGGCCGGGTCGGAGGAGTCGCCGAGGTCGGGTCCGCCGTGCGCGTGCACGACGAGGGACCCGTTCCAGCGGGTCGGCACGGCCATCGTGTAGTACGCCCCGTTGCTGTCCTTGCCGGTGTAACACGTGGCTTTCCCGAGCAGGTCGGGCGGGCACGGGGCTACGACGGGCGGCTCGGTCCGCGCCGGGGGCGCGGGGGCGTTGCCGAGTGTGCCGAGGAGTGCCGCGGCCACACCGGCGGCCAGTACGGCCCGACGGTGGCGGGGGGCGTGGCGTCTCCGGCGTACCGGTTCGGGCGCGTCAAGTGTCGTCACGGGAGCGGCTCCTATGAATTCGCTGTGCGAAGTTGCCCTGCGAACCGTGATGCTAGGAACCGCCGCGTGCGGGGACTACCCGTCGATCATTGAGTTCATAGTGTTCGCCCGCCCCGCCTCCACCGAACGCGCGGTCAGCCGCCCTGTGCCGGGGTGACGGTGACGAGTTGGTGTTTCATCAGTGGCTGGTCGCTCTGCCTGCTGTAGTCGTCGAGCCCGCAGAGGATGTTGAGTTCGGGCATGTAGCCCGCGACGCTGCCGGCCGGGATGTCGTAGGCGATGACGCGGTAGCCGTAGACCGAGCGGGTGCTGCCGTCGCGGGCGTGGCTGGTGATGTCGATCAGGTCGAACTCGACCAGGCCCCGCGCGTCCATGTCCTTGAGGTTCATGAAGAGGAGGGTGCGCAGGTTCTTGACCCCGCGGTAGCGGTCGTCGTCGGAGTAGACGGTGGTGTTCCACTGGTCGTGCGAGCGCATCGTGGAGAGGACGAGCATGCCCTCCGGCGGTGTCACGTCGGGGAGTTCGCTCGCGTGGAACTCGGCGCGGCCGGACGCGGTGTGGAACTCGCGCTCGCGGGCGGGCTGGGTGATGCGGAAGCCGAGCGGTTCACGCACCCGGCGGTTGAAGTCCTCGAAGCCCGGGAGGACGCGGGCCATGGTGTCGCGGATCCGGTCGTAGTCCTCGACGTACCACTCCCACCGTGTTGCCGAGTCGGGCAGTGTCGCCCGTGCCATTCCGGCGACGATCGCGCACTCGGACCTGAGGGTGTCGGCGGGTGGTTTGCGCATGCCGAGGGAGAGGTGCACCTCGCTCATCGCGTCCTCGACGGTCACGCCCTGCTCGCCCGTCGCCTGGGTGTCCTTCTCGGTGCGTCCGAGGCACGGGAGGATGAGGGCGCGGCGGCCGTGGACGAGGTGGCTGCGGTTGAGTTTCGTGCTCACCTGCACGGTCAGTTCGGTGGTGCGCAGCGCGGCCGTGGTCGCGTCGGTGTCGGGGGCGGCGAGGACGAAGTTGCCGCCCATCGCGACGAACACCTTCACCCGGCCGTCCCGCATCGCCTTGATCGTGCCGACGGTGTCGAGTCCGTGCTCTCGGGGCGCGGAGATCCCGCACACCTCGTCGAGCGCGTCGAGGAACGCGGGCGCGGGGCGGTGGTCGATGCCGCAGGTGCGGTTGCCCTGGACGTTGCTGTGGCCGCGCACCGGCGAGGGTCCGGCGCCCTCGCGGCCGAGGTTGCCGCGCAGCATCAGCAGGTTCACGATCTCGCGGACGGTGTCCACCCCGTGGTCCTGCTGGGTGACGCCCAGGCACCAGGAGATGACGGTGCGGTCGGCGCCCAGGTAGCGCTCGGCGACCTGCCGGATCTCGCTCTCGCCCACCCCGGACTGCCGCACCAGCTCGGCCCAGTCGGTGGCGCGCACCAGGTCGCGGTACGACGCGAAGCCCGCCGTGTGGCGTTCGATGAAGTCGGTGTCGAGCACCGCCGGGTCCTCCTCGGCCCGCTCGAACACCGCCTTGGCGATCCCGCGCAGCAGGGCGAGGTCGCCGCCGATGCCGACCTGGACGTTCTGGTCGCCGGTCTCGGTGGCGTGGAAGGTGGCCATCGCGGCGAACTCGTGCGGCACGATGGTCCGTCGCGCGCCGGCCTCGAGGAGCGGGTTGACGTGGACGATCCCGGCGCCGCGCCGGTGTGCCTTGGCGAGGGTCGTGAGCATGCGCGGGGCGTTGGACGCGGCGTTCACGCCCATGATGATCAGCAGGTCCGCCGCGTCCCAGTCGCCGATGTCGCAGGTGCCCTTGCCGGTGCCCAGCGCGGCCTGCAGCGCACGGCCCGAGGCCTCGTGGCACATGTTCGAGCAGTCCGGCAGATTGTTGGTGCCGAACTCGCGCACCCACAGCTGATAGAGGAACGTCGCCTCGTTGTTGAGCCGCCCGGACGTGTAGAACGCGGCCTCGTCAGGACTGTCCAGGCCGCGCAGTGTCTGCCCGACCAGCGCGAAGGCGTCCGCCCAGGAGATCGGTACGTACTTGTCCGTGGCCTCGTCGTAGACCATCGGCTCGGTCAGCCGGCCCTGGTCCTCCAGCGCGTAGTCCGACCAGCCCGCCAGCTCGGTGACCGTGTGCGCGGCGAAGAACTCCGGGCCGGCCTTCTTTCGGGTCATCTCCCACGTGACGTGCTTGATCCCGTTCTCGCAGATGTCCAGATGCAGGCCCTTGCGGTCGTCCGGCCACGCGCATCCCGGACAGTCGAACCCGCCGTTCTCATGGTTCATCTTCACGATCGCCAGCGGCCCGCTGACCGGCTCACGCGTCTTGGCCAGCACCCGCGTCACACTCCGTGCCGCGCCCCACCCCGCTGAGGGGGCGGTGTCGTCCTCCTGCGAGATGTCCCCGGGCCGATTGGGCCCACGGCCGCGCGCCTCGACCCCCGGCGCTCCACGCCCCAAGTCGTCCCCGGGACGGCCTCCGGAATCCGAGCGGTCCATGGTGCTGCCCTTCGCTGTCACGACGGCGGCCATCGACTACGCGTGCTGACGACGCCCACACCTGTCCGGTTTGGTTGGATTTTACCGCTGGGGGTGCAGGCGCACCTGGCGGAGCGAGGGGAGGGATTGACCGCCCAGGGTGATGGAACCCGGCCGATCTCCGCTCACCGTCCCCGCTCCAACTCGGCATACCGCGCCCGCATCCCCTCGCTCGCGGCCGGCCCGGCGGTGAACACGTACGCCTCGCTGTCGTCGAGCCGCTTCCCGGTGCGGGCGTCGACCACCACCGGCTCGGCCTCCTCGCCCGTCTCCGCGTCGACCAGGATCATCGACCGGTCCTGCGGGTCGAGGTGCCGGTTGCCCCAGGCGGCCAGGGCGACGATCACGGGCCGCAGGGAGTACCCCAGCTCGGTGAGGACGTACTCGTGGCGGACCGGGTTCGTCTGGTACGGCCGACGCTCCAGCAGGCCATCGCCGACCAGGGATTTCAGGCGGGCGGTGAGCATGCTGGTGGAGATGCCCAGGCTCTGCTGGAACTGGTCGAAGCGCGTATAGCCGTCGAAGGCGTCATGAAGGATCAGCAGCGTCCACCACTCTCCGACGTGCTGCACCGTCGTCGACAGCGGACACTCCCGGTCCTCCAGTCGGATTCTGCTCGGCATGGCACCCTCCCGAATTACTGCTAAAGTGAAAGTCACTGGCTTCTATTTTAGCAGTAACCAGGGCTGCGCACCTTGAGCGGCCTCCACCATCCAGCACACATGCGAGGCAGCAGACATGACCGAACACCGCGACACCGTCGATTTCGCCGACCTCCCGGAGGTCGTCAGCCGCTATCTCCGCGCCCACGACGTACGGGACATCCCCACCGCCGAGACCGCCCTCGCCCCCGAGGCCACCGTCACGGACGACGGCCACACCTACGAGGGACAGGCCGCCATCAGGCGCTGGCTGGAGCGGGAGGGCTCCCAGTACACCTACACGACCACGCCGCTCGGAGCCGAGCGCCACGGTCCCGACGAGTACACCGTCGTCCAGCGCCTCGAAGGAGATTTCCCCGGCGGCAAGGTCGATCTGAGGTTCCGCTTCGTCCTCGACGCGGACGGCCGGATCAACCGGCTCGCCATCGCCCCCTGACGGCCGCCGCCCGGCCACGGAACCCATCGATCGGCCCGCCCTCAGACCTCGGAGGAAGCATGAAGACCTGGTTCATCACCGGCGGCACCCCGGGCGGTTTCGGCCCGACCTACGCCGACCTGGCCCTGGAGCGCGGCGACAACGTCGTCCTCACCGCCCGACGCCCGCAGTTGCTCGACGAGTGGGCCCGCCCCTACGGCGAGCGGGCACTCGTCCTGCCGCTGGACGTCACCGACGCCGAGCAGATCCGTACGGCCGTCCGTGCCGCCGAGGAGCGCTTCGGCGGTATCGACGTCCTGGTCAACAACGCCGGCCGGGGCTGGTACGGCTCGGTCGAAGGCACGCCCGACGCCGAGGTCAGACGGTCCTTCGAGCTGAACTTCTTCTCCGTCACCGAGCTGCTGCGCGCCGTCCTCCCCGACATGCGGGCCCGCGGCAGCGGATGGATCGTCAACATGTCCTCCGTCGCGGGCCTGCGGAGCGCACCCGGCTTCGGCTACTACAGCGCCGCGAAGTTCGCCGTCGAGGGCCTCACCGAAGAGCTACGGCGCGAGGTGGCACCCTTCGGCATCAACGTGCTGGCCGTCGAACCCGGCCCCTTCCGCACCCGCGCCTACTCGGGCTTCACCGACGAGCCCGTGTCCGAGACGGTCGACGCCTACCTGCCGTTCATCGAGTCCGTCCGGGAATCCATGGTCGGCCAGGACGGCACGCAGCCCGGTGATCCCCGCCGAGGAGTGCGGGCCGTCCTGGACGCGATGGACCAGGACGACCCTCCTCACCGGCTCGTCCTCGGCGCGGCCGGCTACGACGCCGTCCACGGCCAACTGACCGGCATGATCGAGGAGTTGCGCACCTACGAAGCCGCCTCACGGAGCGCGGACTTCCCTCCCGAGCCGTAGGGAGAGTGCGGGGCGTTCCCCTCGCTCACCGGGGGCGGTCACGTGGTCCCGGCCTGCGCTGTTCCTCGGCGGCCGGCTCCCGATCGGGGAACGCGCGCAGCCTCAACTCCGGCGCCCGGTGGTCGGCGAGCCACCGCATCCGCCGTTCGTCGGCCGCGAACCCGGCGCGTGCGGTCAGGGTCCATTCCTCCCGGTCGAGCACCTCCAGGTAGGTCGCCCGGAGCGCCTCGCTCTGTGCCGCCGTACACCCCATGCCCTCGGGAGACTTCGTGGTCAGGTGCTGTGTGAGCACCGCGATCGTGAAGTACCGCTCGATGCTGGGGCCGAGCGAGCCCGCCCGGCGGGCATGGGCTTCCAGCACCACTCCCGCATGGGGGTAATGGGCGAGCGTGCGTCCCATCCCCCCGCAGTCGCTCATAAGGCACAGCAGCCGACCGACGTGTTCGACCATCTCGCTGTCCGTGTCGAGTTCCGCGAGCGCTTCATGGAGCCTGGCGACAGTGGCGACCTTCCCTGCGAAGTACCCGTTGAGGAAGTCCCCGTCGCAGGCGCGGCGGAGCAGCCATGGGCGGATGGCCGGGTCGTCGAGTCGGCAGAGGGCTTCGACGACGTAGACGCGCCCCCAGCCCGTGACGCGCTCGGCGAGCCGGAGCAGCGCCTCGACGCCTCCCGGCAACCTCTCGAAGGCGTGCGCCGCCAGTGGTCCGAACTGATCGGAGAGCAGCCCGATCGTCTGGATCAACGGGATGTCGTCGGCCGTTCCCGCGGCGGCCAGCAGGGCGAGCCCCACGGTGACCGCGCAGCGATCGGTCCCCTCCCGGACGAGCCAGCGCCCCGTCCGGCGGACGCGTTCCGGGTCCGCCCGCGCGGCCGACGAGGCGAGGTGTTTGTTTGGGTGCGCCGGGACGTAGACGTCGTGGAACGCGTCGGCGAGCTCACCGGGAGGTGCGGAGGTCCGTGCGAAGTGCGCGTCCAGGATGAGTGCCGCGTCCTTGCCGGCCAAGGACCGGTCATCTGGCGCCTTCACGCCTCGTCGGCGATGCGACGCTTCGTCGGGGAACGGCTCCCCGTTCCGTCGGAGCGGCTCTCCCGGGGTCAACCGGTGCAGCCGGAGCGCGTGGTCGAACAGTGTCGTAGGTGATCCGGGCAGTTTCGTCCCGGCCGTCTCGCTCATCGGCGGACGGAGGACTCATTTCTTTTGACCATGGCCCGGAGCATGCCATCCCGTCCGAGGCCTCAACAAGCCCTCGGCGCAACGACATTGGGCACATGGACATCTCAGCGGCGAACGTCCCCTCACTCTTCCGCGACGTGTCGCCGGAGGCCGTCGAGGATGACGTTCATCAGAGGCCGTGCCTTGGACTCCCATTCGTCCCGGTCCACTCGGCCGAGGTAGGCGATCAGCAGCAGGACCCCGCGGGCGTCCACGTCCGTGCGGAGGGAACCGGCCGCCTTACCGGCGTCCAGCAGGTGCGCGAGGGCGGCTTCGATGGGGTTCTGGCTGTGGTCGACGAGGTCCTGCCACGCCGCCGGCTCCAGCGCGGCCAGGACGCCGTACTTGATCTCGGCGTAGTCGATCACCCGGTCGAGCCAGTGCCGCAGGGCCTCCACGGGCTCGTGCTCGTGCTCGGCCAGCAGGGCGGGGGCGGCGGTCACGAGTTCTTCGACGTCGCGCCGGTAGACCTCGGCGAGGAGGGCCTCGCGGTTGGGAAAGTTCCGGTAGAGGGTTCCCTGTCCTACTCCGGCGCGCTTGGCGATCTCGTTGAGGTGGACGTCGTGGGACTCGGCGAGGGCAGCGCGGGCGGCTTCGACGATGCGGATCCGGTTCCGCGCCGCGTCCGGACGGCGTGCTGGCGCGTTCATGGGTCTCTCCTCATGTTCCGAATGTTCCGACCCCGACAAGTGGACACGTGTCCGGTATGGTGGATGACACAGCGGACACGTGTCCACTTTATCGGGAGGCAGCTGTGCTTTCGCTACACGACAAGACCATCGCCATCACCGGAGCGAGCGGGGGCATCGGCGAGGCCACGGCCCGTCTGCTCGCCCGGCGCGGCGCCGCGGTCGTCCTCGCGGCCCGCCGCGGCGAACGCGTCGACGCCATAGCGCGGGACATCCGGGAGGAGGGCGGCCGGGCCGCCACCTGCGTCGTCGACGTCACCAAGGCCGAGGACCTACGGCGCCTGGTGTCCGCCACGGTCGACGAGTACGGCCGGATCGACGTACTCGTGAACAACGCGGGCGTCGCCCCCATCAGCCTGCTGGCCGACCTCGACACCGAGGGCTGGTCGGCCATGATCGACGTCAACCTCCGCGGTATGCTAAACTGCGTCGCCGCCGCACTGCCCGTCTTCCACGAGCAGGGGTCGGGCCACCTGGTCAGCATCGTCTCCGTGGCCGGCCTGACCACGCCCCCCTCGATGGCCGTCTACGCCGCGACCAAGAACGCGGTGCGCACCGTCCACGAAGGCCTGCGCAGGGAGTCGACCGACGGGGTGGTGCGGACGACAGCCATCTCGCCGGGATACGTCCGCACCGAGCTGGCCGACTCCATGACGGACCCCGACATCCGTGACGTGACACGCAAGAACATGGACGCCATGGGCATCTCCCCGGAGGCGGTCGCCCGCGCGGTGGCCTTCGCCGTCGAGCAGCCCCAGGACGTCGAGATCGGCGAGATCAACGTCCGTCCGACCGTCCAGGGATGACCCTTCTGTTGCTGGTCAGTTGAGACGGGGGTCGGTGGTTTGGGGGGCGAGGCTGTTCACAACCGCTCTCGTGGTGTGCGTAGTTGGGGCCGAGTTTCGGCAACGCGGCTGCATCGGGGCTCGGTTGGCGTGTTGCGCGGACCGCGAAAGGCAGTCCGGGCGCGGGCCAGTACCCTCGGCCGGCGCGGGCCGCGTGTCGCGCGGCGGGGCACGGCATGACGTCGGCCAGTCCGGCCGGCACCCGGCCCAAGAGCCTTGCCAGCAGGGCAAGTTGCCTCACGTCCAGCACCTTCCTGAGCCCAGACGGGCGGCACGCACGGCCCCGCGCACCGAGTGCTCCCGCGCCTATGCGGGCACAGCCTCGAACTCGGCGTTCCACTCGGCCGCTTGGAGGGTGTTGACCATCAGCATGGCGATGGTCATCGGGCCGACCCCGCCCGGTACGGGGGTGATGCGGCCGGCGATGCCGTCCAGTTCGGCGGCGCGGACGTCGCCGGTCAGGCCGTCGGGGGTGCGGTGGATGCCGACGTCGATGACGGTGGCGCCGGGCTTGACGTGTTCGGGGCCGACGAGACCCTGTACGCCGGTGGCGACGACCACGATGTCGGCAGGGCGGGTGACGGCTGCCAGGTCGGCGGTGAACTCGTGGGCGACCGTGACGGTGGCGCCGCGCCGCAGCAGCAGTTGGGCCAGGGGTCGGCCGACGAGTCCGCCCCAGCCGACGACGGCGACACACGCGCCCTTGATGTCGATGCCCTCCGCGTCGAGGAGTTCGACGACCCCGCTCGGGGTGCAGGGGCGCAACCCCCGTTCCCCGCGTGCCAGTCGGCCGGCGCTGGCTGTGGTCAGACCGTCGACGTCCTTGGCGGCGGGGATCCGGTCGATCAGGGTCGCCGCGTCGAGGCCTGTGGGCAGGGGCAGTTGGAGGAGGATGCCGGAGACGTCCGGGTCGGCCGCCAACTCGTCGATGACCGCGGCGACTTCCTCCTGACGGGCGTGCGGGGAGAGGTGTCGGTGGAAGTCCCGCATACCGGCCTCGCGGATGGCACGCCGTTTGGCCGCGACGTAGACGGCGCTGGCGGGATCGTCGCCGACCAGGACGGTCGCCAGCCCCGGCACCCGTCCGCGGGCCGCGACCTCGGCGACCCGTTGAGCGACCCTGGCCCGGATGTCACGTGCGATCCGGGTGCCGTCGATGGTGGTTGTCATGATGGCGAACCGCTTTCTGCTGGTGACCTCTTCACCCGGTGCGGAGGACTGCCTGCCGAGGTCGCGGCGGGCCGACCACGGATGTGTGGCCGTACGGCACCGGGACCGGGACCGAGACCGCGCGTCGGACGCGGGGGATTGCCGGATTCACCGCCGCCGATGACCGCGGGCGGCGCGGCGCAACCACCCTTCGCCGCACGGGCGTTGGGCCGACACACGCTTCAGGCGAAGACGATCGTGTGCTTGCCGTTGCGGATGACGCGGTCCTCGGCGTGCCACAGCACCGCGCGGGAGAGGACGGCGCGTTCCACGTCGGCGCCGCGACGGGTGAGGTCGGCGGCGGTGTGGGCGTGGCTGACGCGCACCACGTCCTGCTCGATGATCGGGCCCTCGTCGAGGTCCTCGGTGACGTAGTGCGCGGTGGCACCGACCAGCTTCACGCCGCGTTCCTTGGCCTTGGCGTACGGACCGGCGCCGATGAACGCGGGCAGGAAGGAGTGGTGGATGTTGATGATCGGCACGCCGACCCGCTCGATGAAGTCGCCGGAGAGGATCTGCATGTAGCGGGCGAGGACGACGAAGTCGACGTTGTCCTTGAGCAGCCGCAGGTGTTCGGCCTCGGCGGCCGACTTGTCCGCGCCCATGGACGGCACGTGGAAGAAGGGGATGCCGAACGACCGTACTTCCTCGGCCGTGTCGGGGTGGTTGGAGATCACCATGGCGATGCTGACGGGGAGTTGACCCTGACGGTGGCGCCAGAGCAGGTCGAGCAGGCAGTGGTCGGACTTGGAGGCGAAGATCGCCACCCGCTTCGGCACGGACAGGTCGCGCAGGGTGTAGCTGAGGCCGTACGGCTTCACCAGATCCTTGTCGAAGTCGGCGTGCAGACCGGGCAGTTGGGCCCGCAGACCGTCCAGTCCGAAGACGGTGCGCTGGAAGAAGGCACCGCCCTGCGGATTGTCGGAGTACTGGTCCAGGGAGACGATGTTGGCGCCGTGCCGGCCGAGCACCGAGGTCACGGCCGCGACGATGCCGGTGGCGTCGGCGCCCTGGACGATCAGCGACGCCTGGTGCCCCGCTCCCCCGGTCTTCTTGGCGATGTCGTGGGGCGCGGCCTGCGTGACGGTCATACGAGGTTGTCCTTCCTGAACCGGGCGATCCACTCGGACGTGGCCCGCAGCCCGCCGAAGGTGTAGAAGTGGATCTTCATGTCTCCGTGGCGGGCCGGGTCGTAGCCTTCGGCGAGCGCCCGCAGGAATCTGTCGGGCCCGGCGGTCCCCATCAGGTTGGTGAGGGACAGGCCGTACTTCTTGGCGATCGAGGCGCTGGTGCCGACGCCGAACCGGGTGGCGTACGACATCAGTCGCCGTACGCCGGCGGGGCCGGGGACGCCGATGCGGACGGGAAGCGTGATGCCCTCGGCACGGACCTTCTCCAGCCAGGCCAGGACGGGGTCCACGTCGAAGCCGAACTGGGTGATGACGCTGCCGTCGAGTTCCTGAGCTGCGATGGACGCGGTCTTGTCGCGCAGCGCGGACCACAGCGCGGCGCCTGCGATGTCCGGGTGGCCCTCGGGGTAGCCGCTGATGCTGACGTGCCGGACGCCGAACTCCCGCAGCAGTCCCGTGTCGATGAGCGCGAGCGAGTCCTCGTAGGGGCCCTCGGGCCGGGTGGGGTCGCCGCCGACGGTGAAGACGTTCGCGCCGGTGCCGTCGGCCCGCAGGGCGGCGAGGAACTCCTCGAACTCGTCCTGCGAACCGAGCCGACGGGCGGAGATGTGCGGCACGGGCACGAAGCCGAGGCGCTTCACCGCCCGGGATGCCGCCAGACGCATCTCCAGGTTCTCGTTGCCGAGGAAGGTGACGTTGATGCGGGTGCCCTGCGGGATGGTGTCCTGGGCCTCTTCGAGCTTCGGGACGTCCTTGCCCGTCATCTCCAGGGAGAAGTCCTCCAGCAGCGATGTACTCACCGCCGCCGAGGCCGTGCCGAGGGGGTTCATCGTGCTCCTTGTCGATAGAGAGAGGGGGAAACGGCGTGCCCGAGCAGCTCCGGCGATGTGCAGCGCCCCACAGGGGCGCGGGGAACCGCGCGACCAGCCCCCACGGACCCGCAGCCGACGGACCGGTAACCAGCGGAGCTACCCGCGCCGGTATTCGGTGCGCGCATGCCGATCGAACGGGCTCACCTGCACGGTCGCGCGGATGCGCGGGAACCCGAGGTCGGCCTCGGGGTCGGTACCGAGCCCCGGATGCTCCCCCCACACCACGGTCACCTCGGTGCCGGGCTCGGCATGCGCGGAGTCGATCAGCGTCTGCGCCAGAACCGTGCCGACGGGGTCGATCGACGCGGTCTGCATGGTCGTACCGACCAGTCCGGCCGAGGTCTCCACCCGGTGGCGGGCGTAGGTGAGGACGAAACCGGGGTCCTCTCCCCCGCCCACGACCCGGCGCACGTCATCGGCGTCGAACACCAGCGTGACCTTGGTGCGGCGGGGTTCGTCCTTGGCCTTGAGCAGGGCGTCACGGCCGTGGAAGTCGTGCCCGAAGTGGATCAGCTTGCCGTAGCCCAGCTCGTACGGGGAGACGTAGTAGTCGGCGATGTCCTCCGAGAAGTAGCTGCCGTTGAGGGGACGCTTCCCCTCGATGCCGAACAGGGGCAGCCATGCGCGGTATTCCGCGAGGTCGGGGTCGCCGTAGATGCCCGGGACCGGGGAGGGGATCCAGCCGCTCTCGACGCTCGGCGTGGTGTAGGCCAGCGCGCCGACCTGGACCAGGCCCAGCGGTTCACCGGCCGTGAGGAACGCCTCGTGCACGTACGCCGCGTGCTCCCACGGGCCGATGAACTCGTAGCCGGCCTGTCCGGCCATGCCGTGGCGCAGGGCCTCGAAGGCGCGGCCGTCCAGGGTGACCGGCGTCGAGTGGAAGAACTTGGTCTCCGGCAGCGGCCCGCCGAAGACCTTCCCGATCAGCTCCAGGGCCAGCGGACCCTGGATCTGATAGCGGAACAGCCTGGGGTCACCGCCGCCGGGGCGGAAGGCGGAGGACGCGTCGGTCTCGAAGCCGACGTCGTAGCCCGCCTTCTCGGCGTGGTACTGCACCCAGTGCTGGGAGGCGGGGACACCGCTGAGCAGGTACTTGTTCTCGGCGTGCCGGGCGAGGATGCCGTCGGTGACGATCTTGCCGTCGCGGGTGACGGGTACGTACTGCTTGGCCTGGCCGACCGCGAACTTCTCGAAGTTGTTGGCGCCGTACTCGGCCAGCACGCGGGTGGCGTCGGGGCCCTCGATCCACATGTCGTACATGTGGTGCGAGAGGTTCAGCAGCGCGACGCCCTCGTGCCAGGCCGCCTGCTCCTGGCGCCAGCCGACGTACTCCCTGTCCACCACCTCCGGGGTCCACGGCTCGGCGTTCGGCTGCCACAGCAGCCCGATGGGCGAACCGGCCTTGTCGATGCCGTCCTGAAGACTGGGGATTGCCATTGCGGCTCCTCTCAACGCCATCTCCCTGCATTGCTAGATCGATCTAGTAGCGCGGCTCGTCGTCACGATCGATGCACTTCGGGAGAGAAAAAGGGGATCGCTAGAACGATCTAGCGCAAGCTAGCAGACGGATTCGGGGCTTGGCGAGCCTCGTGCGGCGCATTTCCACTCCTGCGCACGCCCTCCGAACGCGCCGAGCGCGGTGGCCGCGTCACGGTCACCGGGCGCGGAGTCGATCCCGGCCCAACTCGGCGCGACAGCCACATGATCGACGACCGCAGCCCCTTCCACTTCGCCCCTCACCGCACCGATCGCCCCCAACCGGGGCAAAGCCCCTGGTCAGAGCGTCGACGCTAGGCAAGCCCCGCCCTACACGCTGTAAGGTGGCGCACATGGCTGGCACAGACCCGCGGACCCGGGCCGAGCGGCGCAGCGCCGGTGCGTTGGAGAGCGAGGTCCTCGCCTCGCTGTGGGCGACCGACCGGCCTCTGACCCCGGCCGAGATCCAGTCCGGGATCGACGGACCCCTCGCGTACAACACCGTGCACACGATCCTCAAGCGCCTCTACGACAAGGGGCTCGTCCTGCGGGACGCGGAGGGGCGGCGCGGCGCGTACCGGCCGGCGAAGAACGCGGCCGAGTCGACCGCCCAGGCGATGCTCGAGGCGTTGGACCGGGGGCCGGATCCGATCGGTGCGCTGCAGAAGTTCGTGACCGGCCTGAGCCCCGAGGAGGAGCGAGCCCTGCGCGATCTGCTCGCCGGGGGGTGAGCGGCACGGGGCGACCATCGGGTCGTTCTCGTGGTGCGGGGCTCGACAGCGAGGTCGGTCCCGGCGGACCGCGAGCGTGCCTCTGTCCCCCGCCCCGTCAGCGACCCCGAGGCTTGCCGCGCTTCGCGCCCTTCGCCCCGCCGGAAGCACCACGGGGGTTCTTGCCGGTCGACCTGCTCCCCGCTTTCCCCGCCGCCGGCTTCCGCTTCCCGGCGGGCTCGGCGCGCTTCGCCTTGGTCTTCGGCTGCGGGGGCGTCGGCGTACGGCCGCGTGTGCTGTTGACCGTGCGGCCGCGCACGATGCCGATGAAGTCCTCGACGAGGTCGGTGGTCGCGTCCTCGGGCCAGGACAGGGCGACGTCCGACTGGGGTGCGTCGAGGACGGTCCGGTAGGTGAGGTCCTTGCGGTGGTGCAGGCGGGCCAGGGACTGGGGGACGTAGAGGATGCCGATGCCCGACGCCACGTGTTCGATGGCGTCCTCGGTGGTCGCGGGACGCTCGAACGCGGGCTCCCCCGGCGGCTGTTCCCAGCCGAGGACGTCGTCGAGCGGGTGCAGGACGACCTCGTCGGCGAGTTCGTCGAGGGACACCTCTTCGGCCGCCGTGACGACATGGTCCTTCGGGGCCACGACGACGGTCGCCTCGGTGTAGAGGGGGATCGCGCTGAGGACCGTACGGTCGACCGGCAGTCGTACGAGTCCGGCGTCCGCCTCACCGCGCCGCAGGACGTCGGACGCGTCGGCGGCCGGGACCGGTACGAGGGTCAGAGGGATGTCGGGCAGGCGCTCGTTCCAGATCCGCACCCACTTGGCGGGCGTCACCCCGGGGACGTACGCGAGCCGGAACGTGGGGGATTCTTCCGAGCCTGTCACCCCGCAAGGTTACCCGCCGTGGTCGGAGGTCTCGAACGCGGTCGATACTCTTGACGGTATGAAGTCGCACCAGACCACCCAGACCATGAAGCCCGCCACGGCGGCGAAGAAGCTGGGTGTGTACCTCGAGGCCACCCCCGCCGAGTTCCAGAAGGGTGACGTCTCCCGCGCCGAGCTGAACGAGCTGCAGGCCAACCCGCCCGAGTGGCTGCGCGAGCTGCGCGCCAACGGCCCGCACCCGCGCCCGGTCGTCGCGGCCAAGCTCGGCGTCTCCATCGCCGGTCTCGCCCGCGGCGGGGTCACCGAGCCCCTGACCACCGAGCAGATCGACGCGCTGAAGACGGCCGGCCCCGAGTGGCTGGAGAAGGAGCGCGCCACCCAGGCCGAGGTCCGCAAGGAAGCCGAGCGGATCAAGAACAAGAAGAGCGCGGAGAACGCCGACAACAGCTGACGGCTCCGGGACCGAAGCGCTCAGGACGGAGATCCACGCGGTGACGGACGGCCCGGCCGGCACGGGAAAGCCCCCGGCGATGTACCGGAAGGTCGCGGCCGACCTCGGCCGGGAGATCGGCGAGGGCCGCTACGGCTCCGGCGGCCGGCTGCCCGCCGAGGGCGAACTCGCCGAGCGCTACGGCGTCTCGCGCGGCACGGTCCGCCAGGCGATGGCCCTTCTGCGCGCCGAGGGCCTGATCGCCTCCCGGCGCGGCACCCGCCGGGTCGTGATCGGCTCGCCCCGGCCGCAGAGCTTCGGCGAACTCCTCAGCTTCACCCGCTGGGCGCGGTCGACGGGCGAGGAGCCCGGCGGCCGGATCGTCAGCGTGGAGGCCCGCCTCGCCGATCGCACCGAGCGCGAGCAGCTGCGGCTGGCGGCGGGGGCCGAGGTGTACGAGGTGCGGCGGTTGCGCACCCTTTCGGGGCGGCCGGTGATGATCGAGCGGACCGTGTACCCGCCCGCCGTGGGTGAGTTGATCGCCGCGTTGCCGCCCGACACCGTGTCGCACACCGTCGCCCTGGAGGAGTCGGGTGTGCTCATCGCGGACGCCCAGCACACGATCGACCTGTGCCGGGCCGACGAGGAGGACGCGCGGCTGCTCGGCTGTCGGCCCGGCGACCCGCTGCTGCGGGAGCGCCGGTGCAGTACGGATCCGGCGGGCACCCCGGTCGAATGGTCCGAGGACCGGTACCTCCCGGAGACGGTGGCGTTCACCGTGCACAGCTCGGCCGCGGCCGGTTCGCTGGCCCGCCGCCCGGCCGACGACGCCTGACCTCAGGCGGTCCGCAGCAGGGCCGTGAGCAGCGGCCGGAAGTGTGCGAAGTCCGGGGTCGGCGCCTCGGGGTCCTTGCCCTCGTCGTCCCAGCGGCGCACCGCGACCCCGTCGGCCGCGTAGGGATTCGCCTCGTACGCGGCGACCTCGGCCTCGGACATCGGGCCGCCCTGCACCTCCAGCGTGTACACCGACGCCTGGGAGAGCCGGTCGAAGTAGCCCGGCTCGACCGCGCACAGATACCGCTTGGCCGCCACGTGCAGCCGGATCGGCTCGGTGACCTCGGGTCCGAACCACTCGGCCAGCCGGTCCGCCCCGGTGTGGCTGTGCCTGTTGTCGGTGCCCTCCATCAACTCCTCGCCGCTGACCGGCCCGTGGAAGTGCCCGAGGTCGTGCAGCAGGGCGGCGGCGACCAACGCGTCGGGTGCACCGGCCCGTTCGGCACACATGGCGGCCTGCAGCATGTGCTGGGCCATCGTCACCTCCTCCCCCAGGTAGGCGCTCGCGCCCTCACCCTCGAAGAGTTCGGCCAGCTCGTCCACGAACTCCCCTGCGGCTGCGGCCCGTTCGCGGCGCAGTACGGCCAATGTGCCGGCCAGGGCGTCGATGTCGGCGTAGGCGCCCTGGAGGTGGCGGGCGCCGCTCTCCTCGAAGGCCGTGCGGGCGTGCAGCAGCCGGACGTTGTCGAAGATCAGGCAGTCGCCGGGCAACAGCCGGAACTCCAGCTGGAGTTCGGGGCGCAGGGTGATCTCGGCGAAGGCGCGGTAGGCCCGGTAGAACGCCTCCAGTTCGGCGGTGGGCAGCAACAGGGTGCCGATGGAGCGGTTGTTGAAGCGCACCTCGCGGATCCGGCCGCGTCCGTCGACGTCGATCAGCGGCCGGTCGGCGGCCAGTGCGGTGTGCGCGTCGCTGAAGCGGAAGGGGACGGGGGTGCGGGTCAGTACGCCGAACGCCTCCGGGTCCTCGGTGCGCAACAGCGCGGCGGCCTTGAATCCGTCGACCAGCCCGGAGTCGCCGCCGATCGCCGCGTTGGTAAGGCAGTGCAGGAGTTGGAGGGTGGGTACCGGGTCGCGGTACGGGTTGTCGGTGTGCGGGGTGATCCGGGCGCCGGTGAAGGCAAGGTTGTTGGGGTCGGGTTCGACCCGTACGTCGAAGAGCCGCCCGTAGTTGGTCTCGCGGACGTAGCCGAAGGTCTCCGCCACCTCCAGGACCTGCCCCTCGCGGCACGGCACATCGCGCAGCACGGCGAAGCCGAGTCCGAGGACCGACTCCAGCACCTGCGCCTTGACCGCCGGGTCGCCCAGGTACTCCGCCCAACCGGCCTCGGGGAGGCGGCCGTTCAGGTCGGCGGCGGTCCACAGGGTCTTGCCGTTCTCGCCGCGCCGGTCCGCGGAGTCGTCACTGGCCTCGGGGCGGTTGGCGGTGAGCCAGCGCGCGGAGTACGCGGACCGGTGTCCGTCGGGCGCCCAGTCGACCTCGACACCGTCGGCGGTCGGCCGTACGGCGTCGAGCGCGAGGTCGGTGGGCAGTTCGGTGATCTGGAACAGCTTCTGGCCGTTGCGGGGGTCGCGGCACCGGGGGCAGGGGCAGTTGTCCCGCAGCCAGGTGAGCGGCAGGTCTTCTATGCGGACCTCGGTGCGATCTTCTACGGACGGTGACATCGCAGTCACTCCCTCTCTAAGTTGTATAGCCAACTTTAGCGACAGAGGGAACGTCTCAGCGCCGGATGACCGGAAGATGACACTCCGGCGACCCGGTCATGAACGAGAGCGGCGCCTCCGTCAGCGGGGCAGGCGCATGCCCGCGACGAAGACATCGACGAGGCGGAGCGCGTCGTAGCGGTCGTCGCCCTCCGCACCGGCGCAGAGGTTGCCGACGCCGCGCATGATCTCGTAGGCCGACAGGTCGGACCTGACCTCACCGGCGGCGATCGCCGCGTCGAACAGCTCGGCACAGACGGGCAGCAGGCGGTCCAGGAAGTAGCCGTGCAGGGCCTCGAAACCGGCCGTGTCGGACCTCAGCACAGCGGCGAGGCCGTGCTTGGTGACCAGAAAGTCGACGAAGAGATTGATCCACTCGCGCAGTGCGGCGTACGGCGTCGCGCTGTTCGCCAGCAGTGTCGGACCGGCTTCGGCGCAGGCCTCGACCTGGTGCCGGTAGACCGCGATGACGAGGTCCGCGCGGGTCGGGAAGTGCCGGTAGATCGTGCCGAGTCCGACCCCGGCCTCGCGGGCGATGTCCCGCACCGGAGCGTCGACGCCCGACGCGACGAAGACCTTGGCGGCGGCGTCGAGGAGGGTCTCCTTGTTGCGCCGGGCGTCGGCGCGCTTGGACTGGCCGTCCGCCGCCCTCGACGGGGTCGCAGGGCCCGCATCCGTCCCGTTCTCACTCACCGCGCAACTCCTCCACCTCACGACTTGCCAAACCGGAACAGCGTTCCGTATCGTTTCCGGAACAAGGTTCCGCTTGCCCATGATGCCAGAGCGGAGGCCGGCCCACCAAGCCACGCCGGCCCGGGCCCGCCGCCCCGCCCTGTCGAGGAACGGACGACACCATGCCCGACACACCCCGCCCCAGCTTCGGAATCATGACCGCCCCCATGCAGGTCGGCTACGACGACCTCCTCCGCGTCTGGCGCGAGGCGGACACCGTGCCGGAGATCGAGCACGCCTGGCTGTTCGATCACCTCATGCCGATCGGCGGTGAGCCCGACGGCCCCGCCTTCGAGGGCTGGACGCTGCTCTCGGCCCTCGCCGCCCAGACCAGGCGGCTGCGGCTCGGTGTGATGGTGACCAGCAACCGCTTCCGGCCGCCCGCGCTGCTGGCGAAGATCGCCACGACCGTCGACATCGTCTCCGGCGGGCGGCTCGACTTCGGCATCGGCGTCGGCTCGCGCCCGGACCATCCGCTGGCCCGGCGGGAGTACGCGGCGCACGGCCTCCCCTTCCACGACTCCGCGCACGCCGTCGCGAGCCTCGCCGAGGCCTGCACGCTGATCCGGCGACTGTGGACGGAGGAGAAGCCGTTCGACTTCGAGGGCACCCACCACCGGCTCACCGGAGCGTTCGGCAACCCGAAGCCCGTCCAGCGCCCCCACCCGCCGATCCTCATCGGCGGACGCTCGGCCGCGACACTCCGCGTGGTCGCCGAGCACGCCGACCTCTGGAACATCCCCGGCGGCGACATCACCGACGCCATCTCCCGCAGCGCCCTCCTCGACCGCTACTGCGCCGAGATCGGCCGCGACCCCGCCGCCATCACCCGCTCCATCCACCTCTCCGTCTCCTACGACCGCCCCGAGGAGACCCGGGCCGCGATCCGCGAGGCGCTCGACGCGGGCTTCCACCACATCGTGCTCGGGCTCTCCTCGCCGTACCCCGACGAGGTGGCGCACTGGGTCGCCGACGAGCTGATCCACCAGGCGGGGTGAGCGGGTCAGTCGTGCGGGAACGAGTGGTGTTCGTGGGCGACCAGCCACCGGCCGCGTTCCTTGCGCAGGCCGAAGGTGAGCCGCAGGCGCAGGGTGGGGTGTTCGGCGAACTCCTCGGGGGTGCCGCACCGGAGCAGCGCATGGGCGTAGGCGACGTCCGTGCCGGCCGTGATGTCGAGGGAGTCGATGTCGAAGCAGGCGCCCTGGGCCTGCCAGTCGAAGAACGGCGGCCAGCTGGCGCGGTAGGCGGCGAGGCCGTGGATGCCCGCGTGCGGGGGCGGGACGTCGTACATGACGAGATCCTCGGCGTGGTCCGCCATGACGCCTTCGAGGTCGCCCCGGTGGACGGCCTCGGCCCAGCTGGTGATGAGGGTACGGATCTGTGTCGCGTCGTCGGACATGGCGTCGGCTCCTGTTCCTGTCCCCCCCTCCATGGTCGCTCTCCCGACCCGTCTCCCCGATCTTCGGCACATCATCGCCCCGGCCGGGCAGCGGAGACGGATGGCACACTCTCGGTGTGCCGCTGACTTTCGACGATCTCCTCGCCCGTGCCACCGCGCTCACCGCCCCCGGCCGACGCGCCGTCCTCGGGATCGCCGGCAGCCCCGGCGCGGGCAAGACGACCCTCGCCGAGCACCTGGTGCGGGAACTGAACGGCGCCGGGGAAACCTGGGTCGCACACGTCCCCATGGACGGCTTCCACCTCGCCGACGTCGAACTGGACCGCCTCGGCCGCCGCGACCGCAAGGGCGCCCCCGACACCTTCGACGCGGCCGGTTACGCGGCGCTGTTGCGGCGGCTGCGCGAGGAGACCGGCGAGGTGGTGTACGCGCCGGGCTTCGAGCGGGTGCTGGAGCAGCCGCTCGCCGGTGCGATCCCGGTGCCGCCCACGGCCCGGTTGGTGGTGACGGAGGGCAACTACCTTCTGCTGCACACCGGTTCATGGGCACGGGTGCGGCCGCACCTGGACGAGGTGTGGTTCTGCGAGGTCGACGAGGGTGAGCGCGTCCGCCGACTCGTGGCCCGGCACGAGCAGTTCGGCAAGGACCACGACACGGCGGTGGCCTGGGTGGCGGGCACCGATCAGCGCAACGCCGACCTGGTGGCGACGACACGGGACCGGGCGGACCTGGTCGTGCCGGTCGGTGCGCTGCCCGCGCCGGAGCGGAACTCGGCGGCGCGGGCAGGCAGTTGAGGGTCCTCAGGCGCGCAGGGTGAGCTCCGGCTCGGCGTCGGCGTCGCCCGCCGCGTCCCCGATCACCGCGGTGAACGCCTCGGTGCGCACGGTCAGACCGTCCTCGCCCACCTCGAACGCGGGCGTGAAGGCGGCGTCGCCGGGTCCGTACCGTACGGCGAACACGTGCAGGTGCTCCGGGGCGCCCGGCGCCGGTCCGGCCTCCAGTGCCGAGGAGCTGACGAGGTGGCGCCAGCCCTCGTCGGGGTTGCCGTAGCCGCGCGGGTCGGCGGCGAGGGCGAACGCGGCCTGTTCCTGGGTGAGTTCGGAGCGGGCGTCGAAGTGCTCGGCGCCCTCGGCCGTCGGGTGGGTGAGACGCAGGGCGCCCGCCGAGGTGACGTCGCCCTCCGCGGTCCTGCGCACCCGCTCGCCGTCGTCCGCCGCGTAGGGCAGCCCGGCCAGCAAGTACGGTGCGCCGTCGAGCCGTTCGACCGCCACGGTGGTCCAGAGCCGCGTGCCGTCGGTGACGTACAGGGACTGGATGTGCCGCAGGACGTGATCGCGGCCGACGACCGGCTCGGTGACCAACTTGGCGTTCAGGCCGTCGACTTGGACGTCCCTGACCCGCACCGCGCCCATCGGGCGGCACAGCAGGAAGCCGTCGAGCACCGGGCCGAAGCCGTGCTGCCGGTTCACGGCGGCGGGGAGGTAGTAGGTGCCGTCCGCCTCGATCACCGACGGGGTCATCCTGCTGTCGAAGGCCACCGACACGGTGCCGGCGCGGAGTTGGTGGCGGGCCGCCTGCGTGGACGGGGTGCGGTGCCACTGTGTGCTGTCCTGGATCTGCCAGACCAGCATCCACGCGAAGTGTCCGTCCACTCCCCCGTCCGGCTTGACCGCGTGCCGGCCCCAGCGGCTGTCGCCCCGGTAGCGTCCGATGTCCGAGCCGATACGGCGGCCGAAGTAGCGCAGGCCGAGGACCGACTCGAAGCCGGAGTGCTGCTCGCTGTAGCGCGGACCGCCGTTGTCGAAGCCGCCGTTGGTGAGGCGGGCGTCGATGTAGCGGGCCAGCGCCTCCCCGTCCTCGGCGAAGACGTCATCCCCGCTCTCGATGTGGGCCTTGGCGAGGAACGACAGGGAGATCGGCCCGTAGTTGTTGTCGTAGGCGCCGCCGTGCTCGGGCGGGAGCAGGGCGCCCCGGTCGCTCACGCGGTGGGCGCGGATCTCGTCGGCGTACACACGGAGGGCACGCGCGCGGACCGACTCCCCTTTCCCCGGCGGGAGATGTCGGGCCAGCATCAGGCCGCCGACCACGCAGCCGATAGCCTGGTTGCCTGCCTCCTGCGGGTTGAAGAAGGTCGCCTCGGTGAGCCAGCGCCAGTAGCCGTGCGCCAACTCGACGAGCGCGGTGCGCTGTTCGTCGTCGACGAGGCCGTCCGTCGTGTCCAGGATGTTGACGGCCTGGAGCAGCGCCCATGCCGTGCTCGGCCAGTCACCGATGGGGTGGGCGCCCGCCTCCAACACGTAACGGGCGTACGGCAGACCGGAGTTGCGGACCTTCAGGTTCGGGTAGCCGGGGTTGTCCTCGGTGTAGACGCGCTCGCGGAGGTGGAAGGCGAGACTGCGCCGTACCGCCTCCGGCAGCCGCGGGTCCTTGCCGCGCTGCCAGGCGAAGGCCAGCAGGGACGTCATGCCGAGGGAGGTGTCCCCGATGTCGTCCTGGCAGTCGGGGTGTTCGAGGTTGCCCTCGGGGGTGATGCGGCGGAGGGCCTGTTCGGCGACGTCGGCGAGGACCGCGTCGTAGGCCTCCGGGGTGTCGGGGAGGTGGTGCAGCGGGCCGCGCTGGTGGAGGAGGTGCACGGGTGGGTCAGCCCTTCATGCCTGAGGTGGCCATGGCGTGGGTCGTCGGGGTCAGGAGGCGGGTGCGGAGCGGCGGGTGCGCAGGGCGACGGTCAGGGTCTGCGGGCCGTGTCCACCGAGGTAGACGCGGTTCCCGGTCGTCGCGTCGGTGCCGCCGACCACGGTGTGGTCCTGCCCCGGGTCGTACCGTAGTACGTCGGCCCGGTCCGGTCCCGCGAGTGGTTCGCCCGCCTCGACGGTGGCCTCGACGCGGATCTCGTCGTCACCGGCCCGGTAGGTCATCGGGCCGGCCGTCAGGCACCAGCGGGTGTCGCCGATCGGTGCGGCGCCGTCCACAACACCCCCTGCCCGGAAGGTGAGTTCTAGGGACCAGGGCACCTGGGGGCCGCTGATGTCGATCCGCAGGTCGGCGCCGTCGTCCCGCAACCCGACGTCGACGCGGGTCGTTTGGGAGACCTCGTCCCGTGGGCGGTCCGCGAAGGACAGCGCGGCGGAGAAGCGGCCCTCGTCCTCCAGGCGGTAGGCGGCGTCCTCGCGTCGCAGGTCCGGCGGCAGGGGCTGGTAGTAGGCGGCCGACTGGGTCTCGGTGAGCCGGTACCGGTTGTCCGCGAGGCGTTGCGTGTCGGCGGCGCGGAACGGGCCCAGGTCGAAGAAGCCCCGGGAGAGGCGGACCGCGTCGAGGACGGCGTCGCCCGCGAACAGGCGCAGGAAGGTGGGGTTGCAGGCCAGCCCCGAACGGATGCGCCGGTGTTCGGGCACGTCCGAGCCGCCGTAGACGACGCCGAGCGCGGTCGCGGAGGCGTGCGAGGCGAGGCATGCCGCCGTGAAGTACCGGTCTCGGGGCAGGAGTTCGGGCTCCGGTGTCGGCAGTTCGCGGCAGAGGTCGGGGGTGAGGAGGGTCTCGGCGAGGAGGTTCGCGTCGTCGATGCCGTCGGCAGCCGCCAGGTGTGCCGCTCGGCTGAGGTCGCCCCGGCCGGTGCGGATCGCGAGGAGCCGGTAGTGCGCCAGGTAGGGCGCCAGCGGGAACGGGTGCTTCTGGTCCTGGCGCCGCGAGTGGAGGGTCTCCACGGTGCCGTCCGGCCTGATGAGGTCCAGGGTCGCGGTGAGGTTGCGCTCGACGGCGTCCCGCAGGTCGGCGCGGCCGAGGACGTCGGCCAGCAGCAGGAGCGAGGGGTTGGACACGTGGGAGGCGTAGACGGCGCTGCGCTCCGAGTAGAGGCCCTCCGCGTCGATGTCGACGCCCTCGGCGAGCCACTGCCCGACGCGGTCGAGGAGCCGGTCGTCGGGGAAGGAGCGGTGCAGCCGGGCCAGTGCGGCGCTCAGTTCCCAGCGGTGGTTCGGGGTGTGCACCCCGCCGGTCAGCAGGCTCTCGGACGCGGCGCCTGCGATCTCGGCCAGGGCGGCGGCGACCTCGCCCAGTTCCGGGCCGGCGGCCGCCGCGAGGACGTACGCGTCGCACACGTCGTTAACGGTGAACGCGGAGTCCGGCGGCGACTGCACGTTGTCGCCGCCCGCGAAGAGACCGGTGCCGGTCTGTGCGGCGCGGAGGGCGCGGAGGTGGGTGAGCGCGGCGGCGACGGCCTGTGCGCTGCCGTGCAGGGCCGAGTCCGGGGAACGGTACGCCGCGACCAGGGTCTTCACCCGGCGCGCGAGGACGCGGTGGGTGACACCGGCGGGTTCCTCGTCGGGGACGGCCGCCAGGGGGACGGCCGTCCGGTCGGCGGCGCGGGCCGCCGACCGGACGAACGCGTGGTCGAGCGCGGTGGGCACAGTCAGTCCTTCAGTCCGGCGTTGATGTCGGCGCTCATGACGTACCGCTGGAAGACCAGGAAGATGACGATCAGCGGGATCATCGAGATGACCGAACCGCCCAGCAGCACCGACCAGTTGATGTTCTGCGCGCCGACCAGGCTCTGGATGCCGATCTGGACGGTGAACTTGTTCGGGTCGTTCAGCATCAGCAGCGGCCAGATGTAGTCGTTCCACCGCCACTGGAAGGACAGGATCGCGAGGGTCAGCATGATGGGCCGGGAGATCGGCACCATGATCCGCAGGAAGATCGACAGTTCACGGGCGCCGTCGATGCGCGCCGCCTCGACGAGTTCGTCGGGGACCGTCAGGAAGAACTGGCGGAACATGAAGCAGCCGGTCGCGGTGAGCACCGCCGGGAGGATGATGCCGGCGAACGAGTTGTAGAGGCCGAGGTCGCGGACCACGAGGAACTCGGGGGCGAGCATGACCTCGGACGGCAGCATCGTGGTGGCCAGGATGCAGAGGAAGAAGAACTTCAGCCACCGGTTGTTGTACTTGGCCAGCGCGTATCCGGTGCAGCAGCTGACCCCCACGGTGAGGATCGTCGTGATCACGCACACGAGGGCCGTGTTGATGAAGTACTGGGAGAAGTTGGCGCTGTCCCACGCCGCCTTGTAGCCCGACACGGTGGGGTTGTGCGGAAGCACCGTCAGCGGGAGGGAGAACAGGTCCCCCGCCGGCTTGAAGGAGCTGAGGACGAACCACGCGACCGGCAGCCCGTAGAGGGCGGCCAGGATCCACAGCAGTGTCGTCGCGGGGACCGCGCTCCGGAGCCCGCCGTCGCGGCCGTTGCGCCGCTGCCTCTTGGAGACGGTCCGGACGGACTTGGCGTCGACCGGGCGCGGCGTGTCTGTGGTTGTCATCGGTTCTCCACCCGTCGGTTGACGACCAGCTGGATGATCGCGACGGCCATCAGGATGAGCATGAGGACGAACGACGCGGCGCTGGCGTAGCCGATCTGGCCCCGGTTGAAGCCGGTCTCGTAGATGTACTGGACCAGCAGGTTGTTCGAGGTGCCCGGTCCGCCGTTGTTGAGGGAGACGAACAGGGGATATTCCTTCATGGCGTTGATCGTGTTGAGCAGGATCACGATGAAGGAGGTGGGCGCGATGCTCGGCAGCGTGATGCTCATGAACTGGCGCCAGGGACCGGCGCCGTCGAGCGAGGCCGCCTCGTAGTACGACACCGGCACGTTCTTGATCGCCGCGATGAACAGCAGCATCGAGAAGGCCGTTCCCCACCAGGCACCGGCCATCACCACCACGCCCAGCGAGAGGTCCGCGTTCGACTGCCACGCGATGGCGTGCCCGCCGAACTTCTCGATGACGTAGTTGATCAGTCCGAAGTTCTCGCCGAACAGCCACCGCCACAGGACACCCACGACGATGGGTGAGATGAGCCACGGGATGAAGAAGACGACACGCGCGATCGAGGCACCCTTGGCCTGCTTGCTCACCACCAGGTTGGCGATGAACAGCGACAGCACGAAGTTCAGCGGGACGACGAGGACGGTGTACAGCAGCGTCCGGAACAGCGCGTCGTAGAAGGTGGAATCGCCGAACAGGTGCTGGTAGTTGTCCAGTCCGATGAACTGGAAGGCCCCCACCCCGGTGTAGTTCGTGAAGGAGTAGACCAGCCCGATCACCGCAGGCCACACGAAGAACAGCGCGAAGAGCACGACATTGGCCGCGATGAGGACGAGCGGCGCGAGGGTGTAGGTGCTACGTCGTTTCCTGGGCGGCCTCACGGACACGTCCGCGGCGCTATGTGTCATCTTCCTGACTTCCGTGCTGGTGGAATGGATCGCTGTGGGCTCATCCCGTGAGCCCGGCATGACGTGGGCGACCAGGGTGGGCGGCGGCGTCTGGAATCCCGCCGCCCGGCCCTGTGGCCCACGATCAGCCGCCGACCGCCTGGTTGTAGCCGTCCACGATGTTCTGCAGGGCCTTGTCGACCGACTGCTGGCCGTTGATCGCCTTGCCGAGCTCCGTCTTGGTCGGGTCGGTGGTGAGGCTCTTGCCCTTCAGCACCCAGTTCGTCTGCGCGTTGTTGAAGTAGCCCGAGATCGGCGCGTAGAGCGGGATCTCCTCGTTGTAGAGCTTGAAGGCCGCCTGTGCCGCGGCGGACTTGAAGGGGTAGTTCGGGCTCAGGCCGCTCTCGACCGGGAGGAAGCCGGAGGTCTCGACCAGCTCGGTGTACTGCTTGGGCTCGTACACCCAGGACATGAACTTCTTGCCCGCGGTGGCCGCGGCGCCGTTGTTGTTGAAGCCGACCATCATGCCGCCGCTGTTGACGTCACTGGCCTGCACCGGCTGGGCCGGGGTCGGGACGCTCGCCCAGTCGAACTTCTTGATGCTGTCCGCGAAGGCGGGCACCTGCCACACGCCGGACCAGTAGGCGACGACGTCACCGCTCTGGAACATGGCGGACGGGTCGGCGCCGCTGGTCCACACCGACTTCGGCATGACCTTGTCGTCGTTCAGCCCGACGAAGTACTCCACGGCCTTCTTGGTCGCGGCGTCCGCCGAGAACTTCCCGGAGGAGTCCGCGTGGATGTACTTGCCGCCCATCTCGTACACCATGGCGCGCAGCCGGGACGGGGACTGGTCGAAGGTGAGGGAGTACTTGGCGCCGGTCTTCTCGCGGACCTTGTTGGCGGCCGCGATGAACTCGGTCCACGTCCAGGTCTTCTCGGGCGAGGCGGGGACGGCGACGCCGGCCTTCTCGAACAGCGACTTGTTGATGAACAGGCCGGACGCGGTGACGTCCGAGGGGATGGCCAGCACCTTGCCGGACGAGTCCTTGGCGAGGAAGTTGGAGTTGATGTTGTAGCTCTTGTTGTTCGCGATGGAGCTGAGGTCGATCAGCTTGCTCGACCAGATCGGGTCCAGCGCCGGCACGTCCGCGACGTCGGGCAGCGAGTTGGCCTGCGCGGCATTGTGCAGCTTCGTCGGGTACCCGTCGTAGGGGATGTTGACGAGCTTGACGTTGACGCCGGTCTCCTTCTTGTACTGCGCCACCAGCTTCTTCCATCCCGCGTCCTGCCCGGGAACCGTGGAGATCCAGAACGTCAGTGACTTCGCGTTCCCGCCGGAGCCGGAGCCCGATCCGCAGGCGGAGAGCAGCAGGGCACCTGCCGTGGCGACGGCAGCGAGGGGAACAAGGCGGCGCATGCCGCCGCGGCCGAGTCGGCTGGAGCGCCGCACACCCACAGTGGTCATCTTCGATCCCTTTTTCGTCGTAGGGGACGGAGCACGGCGCCGACCGATGCGGCACGGGTGCATTTTGCAAGAAAGTTCGCTTTCCGGGGGCGCGGCCTCGCCCGGCCGCGTCTTCCACACGGGGCGAGGTCCCCGGCCGTCGTGGCCGTCACCGCACGAGCACACCCTCATGCGGTTGCCGTACGTCGCGTACGGGCTGAGAGGCTCACCCCAAGTCGGCGTCCCGGCCGACTTAGAAAGCGCTTGTCCGGACATTGGCAGACCAAGTCGGAGGCCGTCAATCCTTGACCCCCGCACCATCGGTCACGGTTTGGACTCCTCTGGCCACCGCGAGCCGGGCGGCGCCCACCACGGTGCCCAGATCACCGACCGTGCTGCTGACCACCTCGGTGGGCCAGCTCAGCCGCCCCAGCTCGGCCCGCACACCGGGCAGGAGCTGCGGGTCCGTGCCCGTGCTGCCCCCGAGGACGATCAGCCCCGGGTCCAGTACGGCGGCCACTGCGGCGGCCAGCCGGCCCACGTCGGCGGCGTGCCGGCCGATCAGTTCGGCCGCCGTGCCGTGCCCCTGCCGGGCGAGCGCGAAGAGCCGGTCCGCGCTGCCCGGACGCGGTCCGTCGGTGTCCTGCCAGGCCGCCGCGGCCCGGCGCAGCAGCGAGCGGGCGCCCACGTACTCCTCCAGGGCCTCCCGGCGCGGTTCCACGGCGTCGTCCCAGGGATAGGGCAGCCGGGCCAGCTCACCGGCCGCGCCGTTCGCACCGCGCAGCACATGGCCGCCTACGACGATGCCGAGACCGATACCGACGCCGATGCGCAGATAACCGAAGGTGGTACGACCCCGGGCCGCGCCCTCGTGCAGCTCGGCGAGGGCGGCGCAGTTGACGTTGTTCTCCAGGTGGACCGGCACGCCCGGCGGCAGGGCCACCGTCATGGCGTCGAACACCGGGCCCGCCTTGGCGGTCGCGGGGCGCATGCCGGCGCCGGCACGGTCCCGGGCGGCGACATCACCGACGGCGACGACGACCGTGCGCAGCGGGGTGCCGGCGGGCAGCGCGCCCAGGGCCTCGCGGACGGCGTCGGCGGCGTCCTCCCGGGAGCCGGTGGCCTCGGCCAGCAGGGTGCCGTCCAGGGCGCAGCCGCGCACCCGGGTGAGGGCGGGGCCGAGATCGACGGCGAGTACGGCGCCCGCGGCCGGGCCGAGCCGGTAGACGGCGGCGTTGCGTCCCGTGCCGCCGGAGGCGGTGCCGGAGTGGGCTGCGAGCCCGACGTGCTCCAGCTCCGCGACGGCGGAGGACACCGTCGGCTTGGACAGGCCGGCCAGGCTGGCGAGCTGCGGCCGGGTAGCGCTGCCGGCTCTTGCCAGCACCTCGAAGACCGCGCTCGCGCTCTCGGTCAGCCGAGACTCCCGCGCCACGACGTGTTCCACACTTCCCCCAGTTCACGGGCCGCGCTCCGCAGGGTGTCCGTGGGGCGCGGCGATGGGATGTCCTGACGTCACGCGGGACCGGACGAGGGTCCCTGTGACCGAGTTCGCAATGACTCTTGACGCACTGTACTTCGTTAGTTAACTTCCTAACGAACGTCACGGTACTCGCCTGCCGTGGTCCGTCAGAAGCCCGTCCCGGGGCTTCCCTAGTGCTCCAACCACCGTTCCCCCGGACACGGTTCGCCCACCGTCGCAGCACCGCGCAACGACGAAAGAGGTTCCGTGCAGGACTCCATGCCCCTCGTGGTCGGCATCGACGTGGGTGGCACCAAGACACATCTGCGCGCCTGCGCGGGTACGGATGTCGTCGCCGACCACGTCCGTGCCAGCAGCGGCTGGCGGCCGCACGACCCCGTGGCCGCCGCCGACTGGCTGACCGCCACCGTCCGTGACGCCCTTCCCGAGCACGCGCGCCCGTCCGCGGTCGCCGTGGGCGGACACGCCTGCGAGACACCCCGGCAGTGCGCCGAGATCCGTGCCGCGCTGGAGGAACGTCTCGGGACACCCGCGCTCGTGGTGGGAGACGCCGAACTCCTCGTCCCCGCAGCGGGGTTGGACAAAGGCGTCGGCCTGGTGGCCGGCACCGGTTCCGTCGCGGTGGGCCTGCTCGCGGACGGCGGCCGGCTCCAAGTGGGCGGCTGGGGCGCGGTACTCGGCGACGAGGGCGGTGCCGCCGGAGTCGTCCGCGAGGCGGCCCGCGCCGCCTGGGCCGCGCACGACCGCGGCGAGGCCCCCGACCAACTCGCCCAGGGACTCGTCGAGGCGTTCGCCGTGGCCGAAGTCCCCGCGCTGGGCGCCGCGTTGGAAAGCGCTTCCGACGTCTCCGCCGACTGGGGCCGCCACGCCCGCGTCGTCTTCACCGCGGCCGACGCCGGCTCGCTCCTCGCGCGCGAGGTGATAGCGGAGGCCGGTCAGGCCCTCGCCGCACTCGTCGTACGGCTCGCCGAACGCGGCGTTCCCGTCGACGACGTGGTGGTCTCGGGCGGCACCGTCCTCGCCCAGCCCCGCCTGTACGACGCCCTCACCGCCGCGCTCGCCGAGCGACTGCCCGGAGCGCGGCCGCAGCCCATCCAAGTACCGCCCGTCGAGGGCGCGGTGGCACTGGCCCGATCGATCCTGTGAACCGCACGGCCCCCGTTCACCCGGGGGCCATGTGCCGGACGCCGGACCCCTTCCCACGGGACACGGCCCGCCGCAAACCTTCGCACGTACGCGCCACCTGACGTACGCGCTTTCTCGCATGGCACCGCGCACCTCGCGCACCTCGCACCTCGCACCTCGCACCACCACAGCCGATCGCACGACCCCGCCGGCCTCAGCGCCGTAGAACTCAGGAGAGGCACACCCATGCCGTCACCCGCCGGGCAGCGCACGAACGACGTTCGACCCGCCGTGAACAGACGTGGTTTCCTCAAGACCTCGCTCGGCGCCTCGGCCGCCGTGGTCGCCGCGCCCACGCTGGTCAGCTGGCTGGCCGCGGCGGACGCCAAGGCCACCACGGTTCCGCTGCCGTTCGTGGACGACTACCGGACGAACGTCAGCACCAACCTGACGCCCGAGACCAACGCCGTGGTCCGCGCCCTCGACGGCATGGCGCGGATATGGAAGACCGGCGGCGCCTGGAACACCGGCACCCCGCTGCGCCCCGAGATCCTGCGCGCCAACATGCGGTACTGCATCGACCTCACCACCCACCGCACCCAGGCGCAGGCGAAGGAGGCGTTCCTCTACGACCGCCAGCACCAGAGCTACGCGATGATCGCGGGCCTCGGTCCACTCGCCGACCTCTACAAGTCCGGTGCCCTGGCGGTCACTTCGATCACCAGCGCCCCCGACGGCACGCCCGCCACCACCATCAACGACGCCGTCCCCGCCGACGCGCCCGCCGGTGCCGCGCTCGGCGCCGGCTCGCACGACTCGGCGCTCGGCAAGGTGGCCGAACTCGTCGACACGCTGCGCGGCAATTACGCGTCGGGCAACCCGAGCAAGTACGCCTACCAGTACCCGCGTCCGTGGCGCATGAACGAGAGGAGCGAGGTCGTCGACACCGGCAGGGTCGACGCGCTCGGCTTCCCGGTCTACGACTCCAAGGTCGTCGTCGCCCCTCAACTCCTGCGCCAGCGCAGCACGTCACCGGTCGACGACGGCGGTTTCCCCAGCGGCCACACCAACGCCTTCCACCTGGCGGGCCTCGCCTACGCGTACGCCGTGCCGGAGCGCTTCCAGGAACTGGTCACCCGTACCTTCCAGTTGAGCCACACCCGGATCATGGCCGGCATGCACTCCACGGTCGACGTCATCGGCGGCCGCATCATGGCCACCGCGCTGGCCGCCGCCACGCTCGCCGACCCGGCCAACGCCACGCTCAAGGCGGCGGCACGCGCCCAGGCCCTCGCCTACTTCGAGGCGAAGACCGGCGCGACGGCGGACACCCTGTACGCGTACGCCCACTCGGCGACCACCGCGACCGACCCGTACGCGGACCGGACCGCCAACTCCCGTCTGGTGGAGCCCAAGTTCACCTATGTGCTGACCCGCAGCGGGCGGGACAAGGCGCTGACCGTGCCCAAGGGCGCGGAGGTGCTGCTGGAGACGCGGCTGCCCTACCTCGACGCGGCACAGCGCCGCGAGGTGCTGCGCACCACCGCGCTGCCGTCCGGGTACGTCCTGCTCGACGGGTTCGAGCAGTGGGGCCGCCTCAACCTCTTTGCCGCGGCGGACGGTTACGGCTCCTTCGACTCCGATGTCGTCGTCGCCCTCGACGCGGCGGCCGGCGGTTTCGGCGCGGCCGACGCCTGGCGCAACGACATCGACGGCTGCGGCGGCCTGACCAAGCGGGGCACCGGCACGCTCACCCTGACCGGCCACAACGCCTACACCGGCGGAACCGTCCTCAAGTCCGGTGCTCTGGTGGCCGGTTCGGCCCACGCGCTGGGCCACGGTGACGTGAGCGTGCTCGGCGGTTCGCTGCGGGTCGCGGAGTCCGCGCAAATCCACGGCTCCTACGCCCAGCAGTCCGCCACCCTTGAGGTCACGCTCCGCTCGGGCCACCAGCCCGCCGTCGAGATCACCCGGCGCGCGACCCTCGGCCGGGGCAGCGCCCTGTCCCTGCGGTTCGACGCCGCGCACCCGCCGGCCGCGGACTCCACGGTGCGGGTCCTGGGCGCGTCCTCGCTGCGCGGCCAGTTCGACACCGTCACGGTGAACTCGGACAAGCTGCGGGCCGTACCGGTGTATACGGCGGAAGGTCTGTCGGTACGACTCCTGAAGCGGTGACGCCCCTGGTGACGGGAGCGGTGCGACAGTAGGGCCATGCCCCGGCTCCGCACCGCTCCCGCCACCACCCGGCCGGCCTCACCGCAGGGCGGATGATGGCGCGCGAACAGCACTCGGTCCTCGACCCCGGCACGCTCGACGACGGCGGCGGGGACTCGCCGCCGCGCCCCGTGGCCTCGCGGTCGACACGCCTCTACGCCGGGCTCAGGCGCCGCAAGCGCTGGCTGCTGCCCCTGCTCGTGGTGGTGCTCCTCGCGCAGATGGCCGCCGTGATGATCACGACCGCCGTGCAGCAGACACCGACCATCGACGAGCCGGTGTACGTCGCCACGGCCACCGCCTATCTTCGCGAGCACACCCTCGACTACAACCCCGAGCACCCGCCCCTCGGGAAGCTGGTGATCGCCGCCGGGATCGCGATCGCCGACCCGCACTTCGACGCCGACTACCAAGGCGATCAAGGCACGTTGGGCCGTCATCTGCTCTACGAGTCGGGGAACGACCCCTGGCGGCTGATGTTGTGGGCCCGCTTGCCGGTGATCGTGCTGACCCTGTTCTTCGGGCTGGTCGTTTTCGCCTTCGCGCGTGAACTCGTGGGCCCCGCACGGGGGTTGATCGCGCTCGCGCTGTACGCGTTCTCGCCGGACGTCATCGCGCACGGCTCGCTGGCCACGCTCGACGTGCCCGAGGCCGGTTTTCTGCTGACGTCGGTGTGGCTGCTGTGGCGGGCCAGACGGCGCCCGAAGCTGTATCTGCCGCTCGCGGGGGCCGCGCTCGGGGCCGCCGTGGCGACGAAGATGAGCGCCCTGCCCGCCGTCCCCGTCCTGATGCTGCTCGCCGTCGCGTCGGTGTGGTCCGCCCGCCGCCCGGCCGAACGCGCCGCCCGGCTGCGGGTGTTGGCGCTCGGGGCGGCGGGCGCGGCCGTCATGGCGGTCGTCGCGCTGGCCGTCGTATGGGCGTCGTATCTCGTCGTCGATCCGCAGCTGCGGTTCACGTCCACGGAGCCGGTGCCCGTGATCCACGGCCTGCGCGGGCAGTTGGTGCCGCTGCTGCCGTTCCCGCGGGCGTTCCGGGACGGAATGCTCATCCAGTTCGGCATGGAGGACTACCCGTGGCAGGGCTTCCTGTTCGGGCACCTCTACACCGGGTCGCACTGGTACTACCTCCCGGCGGCCCTGCTGGTGAAGACACCGCTCGGCATGATCGCGCTGTGGGCGGCCGGTGCCGTCGCGGTCGTGGCGGTACGGCGACTGCGGCCCGCGGCGCCGTATCTGCTGGTCCCGACCGCCGTGCTGCTGGCCACGGCGATGGACGGCTCGCGGGACTTCGGCACGCGGTACGCGATCTTCGTGCCGATGTTCCTGGCGGTCGCGGCGGCCGGTGTGCCGGCGCTGCGCTCGTGGTGGCGGTGGGTTCCGCTGACCGCCGGGCTGCTGGTGGCGTTCGTCGCGGTCAGTTCGCTGCGGACGTTCCCCTTCTATCTGCCGTACTCCAACGAGGCGTTCGGCGGCCCCTCGAAGACCTATCTGCGGCTGCACGACTCCAACGTGGACTGGGGCCAGGACCTCGGCCGCCTCGCCGACCGGCTGCGGGAGCGGTACGCGGGCGAGCGGGTCTGGCTCGTCTACAAGGGGAGCGGGGTGCCGTCGTACTACGGCATCGAGTCGTCCGATCCGCGCAAGGTAGGCGTGCGCGATGTGCACGGGCTGCTGATCGTCTCGGACACCGCGATCGACAAAGCCCAGGGGAAACTGGCCGAGTTGATCGCAAGCAGTCGTCCGATCGATCAAGTCGGTCATTCGATCACGATCTACCGGCGCTGATCACTCTCTGGTCACAACGCTCTGTGAGCTATGTTGAGTGGCTGTGGGAGACAAAGGAGGCGCACCGGTGCCATCGCCGCAGCAGGCACGCGCCCAGGCATCGGCGATCACCTCGGGAAAAACCGACCCGGAAGTCGGCGCGGCACCGACGTCCCAACTCAGGGAACTCTTCGACGGACCACGGCTGTCACCGGGTCAGCGGCGCATCGCCCAGTACCTGATCGAGCACATCACCGAGGCCGCGTTCCTCTCCATCACCGATCTCGCGGAACGCGTCGGCGTCAGCCAGCCCTCGGTGACGCGGTTCGCGGCGGCGGTCGGCTTCAGCGGTTACCCGGCGCTACGGGAGCGGCTCCAGGCGATCGCCCTGCGCACCCTCGCGGGCGGCCCGGCGGCGGCCGAGGTGAACCGCAGCAACGAACTGCAGGCCGCGGTCGACGCCGAGATCGAGAACCTGGAGAACCTGCGCCGCGACTTCGCGGACCCCGACCGGCTGATCGAGGTCGGCCGCGAACTGTCGGCGTCCACCCCGCTGACCGTCCTCGGCCTGCGCATCTCCGTCTCGCTCGCCGAGTACTTCGCGTACGCGGCACGCCGTATCCACCCCGACGTACGGCTGGTGACCCGGGGCGGCAGCGTCGCCTACGACGCGATCCTGCAGTCACGCGAGGCGGGCGGCACCTGGCTGCTCGCGTTCGACATGCCCCGGCACGCGCACGAGACGCTCACCGCGATCCGGGTGGCGCGCAGCGCCGGGCTCAAGGTGGCCCTCGTGACCGATCTGGCGCTGGGCGCGCTGGCTGACGAGGCCGACGTCACCTTCGCCACCGGCACCGGCTCCCGCCTGGTCTTCGACTCGTACGCGGCCCCCGGCGTGATGGCCTCGGCCCTGCTCCAGGCCATGACGGACGCCGATCCCGAACGGACCCAGGCCCGCCTGGAGGACTACGAGCAGATCGCCGAGCAGCACCAGTTCTTCATGCGGGACTGACCCGCCACTCCCCCCTCATAGCCATACACACGGGGGCGATTCCGCCCATTTCCCGCATGAATGTTTTCATACGCCTTGCAAAGCGGACGGCATATATAAATACTGCTCACGGATCGCACCCGCCCCGAGAAAGCCCGGTCCGCCCATGCGCACCTCCGCTCGACCCGCCGCGCCGGCGAACACCGCCTCCCGGGGCTCTTGCACGAGCACTCCCCGTCGCCGACTCCTACCCGCCTCGGCGCCGGGCGTGTTCGGTAGGGCATCGCCTCCGCGAGCGCCCAAGGCGGCCTCGGTCATCCCCTGGGCCGGGGCCGCCTCACACCGTCGACCCACCCCCGCGACGCCGCACCCCGGGAAGCGATGACATGCAACTGACCACCACGCGCATCAGCCAGGACTGGCCCTGTCAGGTCAAGACACCCGGCAGCTACGACTGGGAGCGCTCGGCGGCCAAGTGGCTGCGCGAGCTGGTGCCGGCCCGCTACGCCAGCTACCCCGCGTTCATCCGCCACCCCGTGCTGCTCGCCCGGCACGCGCAGATCCAGGTCCAGCACGAGATCCGCGTGGCCCGCACCGCGCTGCAGACCGCACGCGCCGACCTGCCAGGCGTCGGCCTCCCCGAGTCGGTCATCGAGCACACCATCAAGCTGTACGCGGCCGAGGTCCTCCAGCTCCAGCACATCGCGCGCAGCGTCCGCGCGGTGACCGAGGCCCTGGTCGGACACAGCACGGGACGCTGACCCCGATTCGGTCGAGGTCAGTCGTCGTCGCGGTGCCGCCAGTACCAGAACGCGCCCACGACGAGGGCCAGCAGAAGGACTGCGGGCAGGATCAGACCCGGGACGCGCGAGCCGTTCATCGGCGTGGCCTTCGGTTCGGAACGGGCACGACACCGCCGACCTGCGGCGCCGCGCTGTCCATGATGAGGCTCTGCGGCCCCACGAGCAGCGACTTTTCCCAGGTCTTGCCGCGCGTTCGAAACCCCGGTCGCCTACTGGCCATTGTCGAGGGTCGTGCGGGACTCCAGGTCCTTGCGAGTGTCGTCGCCGTAGACGCCGTTCTCGTCGCCCCGGATGCCGTACCAGAGCTGGAAGCGGGCGACCGCCGCCGTGAGCGTCGCGTCGTACCGGCCGCTGGTCGAGCCGTTCTCGTAGACGTCGGGAATGCGCAGGAGGCGCTGCTCCAGCTCCGTCACCTGGGGTCCGCTGTCGCCCTCGCGGAGGGTGCCGGCGCCGTCCGGGTCGGCCGTCCCCGCGGGGGTGGCCGGGGCGGAGGTCACCGGGGTCGGCGTACTGACCGGCTGGGACGTGCTCGCCTCCCCCTTGCCCGGCAGCAGGAGGGCGCAGGCGAAGCCGACCAACGCGGCGGCGCTCACGCCCACCACGATCGCGGCCCGGCGCAGCCCGGGACCGAAGGGACTCGGGGTCGGCAGCGGGTGCAACTCGCTGGGTACGGGCGGGAGTTCCTCTGTCTCGGCCTCGGAGCCGAAGAACGGCCGGGGCACCGGCACCGACTCGAAGACGGAGGAGTCGCGGCGGGGCTCCCGCATCAGCGCCGCGAGGTTGTCGGAGCGTCGGCGGCGCAGTACACGTGCGGGTTCCAGGACCGGGCCACCTGACGAGGATCCCGGTTCGGGCGGTGTAGACACACTGCTCTCCTTCCGTTCCGCGCGCACGGACGTCCACGGTCCCCGGCATGAGATACGCGCGTACGGCCGCCGGAGTTCAGCGCTGCGTCACGCGCGCACGAACCGGTGCAGGGACGCCTTCAGCGCGGTGACGAACGCGTCGCGCCGGGTGTCGTCGAGCGCGTCCAGGGAGAGGTACGGGTTCAGGTCCTCCAGTTCGACGAGGAGCAGCTCGCCGTCCGGGGCGCGACAGGCGTCGACGCGCTGGATGCCGTGGTCGATGCCGTTCCAGTCGATGAACCGCTGCGCGAACTCCTGGTCCCCTGCGGCGAGTTCGTACGGTTCCAGCTGCCAGCGCTTCTCGGTGTCCGGGGCGTAGAGGGCGTACTGGAAGTCGTGGTCGACGAAGTAGAAGGACACCTCGTAGGAGAAGTCGACGCACGGCTGGACCAGGACGCTTCCGTCGGCCAGCGCGGGCAGCCGGTCGGCCGGGACGATCTCCAGGCCTATGGAGTCGGCGCCGAGTTTGGGCTTCACGACGTAGCGGTCCGTGCGGGGCAGCCGGTCCAGGTCCTCGACGCGGTCGACGGTCGGGATGACCGGGAACCCGGCGGCGCTGAGGTCGAGGAGGTACTGCTTGCCCGCCATGTCCGCCCGGCCCGACAGCTGGTTGTAGACACGGGCCCCGGTGCGCGACGCGTGCTCGCGAAAGGCGTCGTACTCCGCCTGGTATCCGAGCACGGGCCCGCTGTTGCGGACGACGACCGCGTCGAAGCCGTCCATCAGCGCGGCGGCGTCCAGCGGATGACACAGCGCCAGGTCGAAGTCCTCGCGCAGCCGGGAGGTCAGGTCGATGTCCTCGTCGCAGTAGCGGCGCCCGCGCGCCGGGTAGGCGAGGTCGGTGACGTACAGGACGCGGGGGCGGGCGAGGGGGGTGGTGGGCATGCTGGTTCTCCTTGGTCGAGAGCGTTCGCGCGGAATGATCGAAACGGTCGGCCCGTGGTCAATGGGCGAGCGTTTTCGCTCCGCAGGACGAGCGGATCCTCAACTCGGGGAGGAGCTCGATGTGTTGACGTGGGTTCGGCCCGTGTCCGCTGCCGCGCTCGGCAAGCCGTCGCAGCAGGAGCTTCGCGGCCCACTCCCCCACCGACCGTTTCGGCGGGGCGACGGCGGTGAGCGGGACGTCGGCGAGGCCCGCGACCTCGTCGTCGTAGGCGATGAGCGCCAGGTCGTCGGGGACGCGGATGCCGCGCGCCTGGAGGCGGGGCACGAGCACGATCGCGTCCTCGTCGCCGTGCACGAGGGCGGCGGTGACTCCGCGCTCGCGCACCGCGTCGACCAGGTAGTCCACGCTGGATTCGTAGTCACCGTGTTCGCGGACGGAGGGGGCACCCCGGGCGTCGTCGAGACCGAGGGAGCATACGGCCGACTCGTAGCCCGCGAGGATCCGGTCGGCGTGCGGGCCTTCCTGGAGTACGGCGGTGATCCTGCGGTGGCCGAGGGCGGCGAAGTGGCCGACGGCGGCGGCGGCTCCGTGGGCGCGGTCGGTGCGCACCCGGTCGAGGGCGGCGGCGGGGTTGCCGGGCGGGGCGGCGCGTTCGACGAGGACGGTGGGCACGCCCCGGTCGAGGAGCCACTGTTCCTGGCCGCCTACGGGTACGCCCGTCGACCAGCTCGGCGCGACGAGCAGCCCCTCGGCGCCGCCCGCGAGAAGATGCCCCGCCTGGACGGCGTCCTCCGTGTCGACGTGTCCGGAGACCCCGAGGACGAGTCGGCCGCCCTGTGCGGCCACGGCCTCGCGGGCGCCGCGCACTATGTCGGCGAAGAGCGAGGCGGTGGTCGGAACGATCATTCCGATCACGACGCCCTCGGCGGACGCGGCCCGCGCGGATCGCTCGTTCTCCACGGCGGGTTCCTGCCGCGCCCGCGCCTCCACCGCGCTTTCGCCGCCGGGCCACACCACCGCGCCGTGCAGTCGCCGTACCCGGCCCCGGCCGGCCAGCGTCTCCACATCGCGCCTCAACGTGACGGCGGAGACGCCGAGTTCGGCCGCGAGTTCGGCGACGCGCAGGCTGCCGCGCTCGCGGACGAGTGCGAGCACCCGTTCATGGCGCTGGTCGACATGGAGTCGCAAGGGTCCCCCTGAAAGCCGTGCTGGTCGCGGTCACTCTATGCCGCGGATCGTATCGACCGTATCGACTGTCTCGATCGTCCCGACCGCATCGATCACCTGCCGACCGGAACCCGTGAGGGGACTCAGTTCCCCACCGGCAGCGCACTCAGTGCCATCCGTGCCGACCTGGTGCTACGTTCCCGTCCATGAGCTCCAAGCCGCCCATGCGGGACGCCCTGGTGGCGGCCGCGTTCCAGTTGTTCCTGGAGCGGGGCTACGAACAGACCACCATCGACGACATCGTGGCGCTGGCGGGGGTCGGACGGCGGTCGTTCTTCCGCTACTTCCCCTCCAAGGAGGACGTGGTCTTCCCCGACCACGAACGCTGCCTCGCCGACATGACGGCCTTCCTCTCCTCCTCCGGCGACGAGCACGAACCCGTGCGGCGGGTCTGCGACGCGGCCCGGCTCGTGCTGCGGATGTACAACGAGAACCCGACGTTCTCCGTGCAGCGCTACCGCCTCACCAAGAAGGTGCCGGGGCTCCGCGCCTACGAACTCTCGGTCGTGTGGCGCTACGAGCGTGCCCTCGCCGAGTATCTGCGCGGGCGCTTCGCCGGGCAGCACGACGGCACCCTGCACGCCGACGTGATCGCCGCCGCCGTGGTCGCCGCGCACAACAACGCCCTGCGTTCCTGGCTGCGTTCGGACGGCGAGCGCGACGCGGGCGCCGAGGTGGACCACGCGCTCGGGTATGTGCAGTCCGCCTTCGGACAGCAGGCGGCACCGCCGGTCATCGCCGAACAGGGCCCCGAGGACGTCGTGGTGGTCGTCTCCCGGCGCGGCACCCCGCTGTGGCGGGTCGTCCAGGAGATAGAGACCGCGCTCGACCACGGCTAGAGCACGACCGGAAACAGAACAGCCAAGGGTACGCAGTGTCTTTACGCCTGGCACTGAGTGCCATACGCTGAGGCCGTGCACGGTGGCACGGGGTACCGCGCACATGCGTGCCCGGCTCGGCCGCGCACGCGGGATTCCGGCCGAGCGCAGGGAGTTGACAGCGTGTACCACCACTCAGGATTCGCGACCCGTCCGGCAGGCGGCTCCCCGACGGGCGTGCTCGACGCGCCCGCCCCGGACGGCGAGACCATCCACTTCCAGCGCTGCACCTGGTGCGGAACGGCCATGTACCACCGGCTGTTGTGCCCGGTCTGTCAGGGCGGCGACCTGCGTACGGAGCGCAGCGAGGGCACCGGCACGGTCCGCCACTCCACGATCGTGCACCGCAACACCCCGGCCGCCCGCAACGTGTCGCTGATCGAGATGGCCGAGGGCTTCGTGGTGCGCGGCCGGGTCATCGGCCCGCCCATCGGCATCCACAGCGGCGACCGCGTCCGGCTGTCCACGGCGAAGGACCCGGTGCGGGGCGAGCCGGTCTTCCAGCTCGTCGACGAGCCGTACCGGGCCTGGCACTGACCACCCCGCCCCGCGCCGCTCGACGGACGCTCTCCGAACGGCCGTAGCGCGGGCCCGAGTTCGAGCCCGGCCGTCGAAGACCGGACGAATCCTCCTCCACAGGCAACCCACAGGCTCCGACCGCCGTCCTCCGGGGCGCGAGGGGCTCCCGTGATCGACGGGACGCCTGAGCCTGGGGTCAGAGGAGGAGAACACTTTGTTCCGTGCCCGGCGAATATGGGTCACGGCCGCGACGGTGCTCGCGGTGGCGGGCGGGATGTCCGGGTCGGCGCAGGCCGCGCCGGTCTCGGACACCGGTCCGTTCACGGCCACGGCGGCAGCCGACGACGGTACGCTTCCGCCCGGTTGGCGGATCACGGGGAAGGGTTCCGCGCAGCAACTGGTCTGGCGCTCGGGCACGCGGGTGCCCATGGGGGACGCCCGGGTGGAGTTCCACGCCGGTGGTCGACTCCTCGGTGTGCCGAGACCGGCGAAGGACGGGCACACGTTCCGGCTCGGCCTCGGTGCCGTCGCCCCGAAGAAGCTGACGGACCTCCACGTACTGGCCGCAGGGCGCCGGTTGGACGCGGCGGCCGACAACACCGGCTCCGACGCAGGGCGTTCAGGAGCCGCCGCACAGCCCACGGCCCCGCTCCCCGCCGGTGCGATCGACCCCGGCAAGCCGGGTTCGTACCGTACGACGACCGGTGAGTACGCGCTCGACTCGGTGAAGCTGCCCGGGTTCCCCACGCCGATCGAGATGCGGGCCGTCGTGGTCGCGCCGAAGGGCGCCACCGGCAAGCGGCCCCTCGCGCTGTTCCTGCACGGTCGCCACTACACCTGCTACAAGCCGGGCACCGAGGACATCACCGGTGACTGGCCCTGCCCCACCGGCCTCAAGTCGGTGCCGAGCTACCGGGGTTACCTGCGCGACCAGCAACTCCTGGCCTCCCAGGGCTATGTGACGGTGTCGATCTCCGCGAACGGCATCAACGCCCAGGACGCCGACGTCGAGGACGCGGGCGCGCAGGCCCGTTCCTCGCTGGTCCGGCTGCACCTGGCCCACTGGGCCGAGTGGTCCGCGCACCCGGCGACGGCTCCTGCGGTCGTCCGCGACGCACCCCGCGCCGACCTCTCCCGCGTCCTGCTGGTCGGCCACTCGCGCGGCGGCGAGGGCGTCAACCGGGCGGCGATGGACAGCCTCTACCCGCCACCGGCCGCCCAGGACGGCTACCGCGGCCCGGTCCGCTGGAAGATCCGCGGCACCGTCCTCATCGGCCCCACGATCTTCGGCCAGAACCCGGTGGCCGACGTCCCCTCGGCGACGATCCTGCCCGGCTGCGACGGCGACGTCTCCGACCTCCAGGGCGAGGTCTACGTCGACGGCACCCGCGGGGTCAGCAAGGGCACCGCCCTGCACACCGCGGTCTACGTCGAGGGCGCCGACCACAACTTCTTCAACACCGAGTGGACGCCCGGCCAGGCCGAGGCGCCCGCGTCCGACGACTTCTACGACGACCCCGACCAGCGGGACCCGGTGTGCTCGCCGGGTGCCGCGACCCGGCTGACGGCCGACCAGCAGCACCAGGCCGGCTCCACCTACATCGCCACGGCGGCACGGCTGTTCGTCGCCGGGGACGACCGCGCCCGTGCACTGCTCGACGGCTCCGGCCGCCGCGCCCCCTCGGCGGACCCCGCGCGGGTCCTCACCCACGCGGTGGGCGCGAACCGCGACGCCGGGTTCCTGCCGGACGGCCAAGTCGCCGTCTCCGGCGGCACGCTGTGCTCCGCCGTCGACCCGGACCCGGCCGTCGCCTGCCTCGGCCCCGACACCAAGGGCAGCTCCCCGCACTTCGCGGGCTGGGAGACCTCGAAGGAGGTCGGCCGCCGTGCCGTGGCCCTGCGCTGGTCCGCCGCCGGTTCGAAGGTGACCGTGCGTCCGGGCAAGCCGGTCTCCCTCGGCGGGGACAAGGATCTCGCCCTGCGTGTGATCGTGCCGCCCAACACCACGGGCACCCAGCTCGACGTGTCCGTCACCGACACCGCAGGTCACCGCGCGACCCTCGGCAGGGTCCGCGTCGACGGCCTCCCCGGCACCGAGCGCACCGCCTCGTACTGGGCAAGCGAGGTCCGCGTACCCCTGACCGCCGCCACCCGCGCCCGGCTCGACCTGCGGCACGTCAAGTCCCTTGACCTGACCCCGCGTTCGCGCTCGGGCCAGGCCTGGCTGATGGACGCCTGGGGCTGGCGTCACGGCACCCCGGCCGCCGTCCCGGCCGCGCTCCCCCGCGTCGACATCGGCCGGCTCACCGTCAAGGAGGGCGACTCGGGCGTCAAGACGTACCGCATTCCCGTCAAGGTCTCCGGCCGGGGCAGCGGCCAGGTCCGGCTCTACGTCAACAACCCCGTCACGAACGAGGACACCTCACGACTGGTGACCGTGCGGCCCGGCAGCAACACCATCGACGTCCCGGTGAAGGTGGTGGGCAACACCCGCTTCGACTACGGCGTCCAGCACGACATCTTCGTGAAGGCGGTGCACGGCGCGGTCGTCGGCGCCCACCGGGGTGGCGTGACCGCCGAGAACGACGACCCGATGCCCACGTTCAAGGTCACCCCGGTCGCGGACCGGGTCACCGAGGGCCGGCCTCTCACGTGGAAGGTGACGCTGTCCGCGCCCGCCGACGTGGAGCTGAACCCCGCGTTCATCGTCCAACCGGTCACCACGGGGCCGGAGTTGTCCACCCTGGACGTCGACCCGAGCTGGCTCAGCGAGAACTCCGGTGAGGAACCCGCGCCGGAGCGGGCCCTGTCCAAGGTGCCGGGCCTGTTCCTGTGGACGTCCGTCCCGGCGGGGCAGCTCAGCGGCGAGGTCAGCGTGCCCACGATCACGGACCAGGTGACCGAACAGCCCGAGTCCGTACGGTTCGTGGCCGTGAACGAGAACGGCGACCCGCAGAGCGGCGGACCGGAGCTGACCGGAACGGTGCTCGATGCGTCGTAGCGGAAGGCCGTGACGGAACGTCCGCCAGGACGCCTTAGGAAGTGAAGGGGTCGCGGCGCGAGAGCTGCGGCCCCTTCGTCGTGCGGCTGATCGCGTCGCGACGGTGCTCAACTCGTCTTCTGCGCACCGGCGTTCATCTTGGCGTGGTTCTCGGTGAGGAGTTCCTGGACGCGTTGTTCGACCTCGCGGGGGTCGAGGCCGAGGGCGGCGCCGATGTGGGCGGACCAGACCTCGGAGCGGAGGTTGGTCTCGAAGTCGAGGTCGGCGCGGACGTTCTCGCGGGTCGCCTGGCGGTTCTGGCTCACCATGACGAAGGTCGACAGGAAGATCGCCTCCAGGCTGACGATCATCGTGAGCAGCCCGTAGGGGTACGGGTCGAAGATCCCGGCCTGCCCGAGGAGTCCTTCGTTGAGGGCGATCCAGACGGCGAACCAGAGCGCGTGGATGTAGACGAAGAGCATGGTGCCGGCGAAGGCGGTGATCGCGTCGGCGACCCGGTCCTGGGTACCGCGCATCCGGGCGAAGACGACGCGCTCCTGCCGCAGCGGCAGGTCGTCCGGGTTCAGCGCGGGGTCCACGGGCGCTCCCTGATGTCGGTGGGTGAGGGGATCGCCGTCAGGGCGTGAGGGTCACGCGGATGCCGACGGTGCCGTCGAGACCGCGGCGCAGCCGGCTGCCGAGGAGCGTGATGCGGCCGGTGAGGCCGTACTTCCGCTTGATGAGGGCGCGGTAGCGGGCGGTCGTCTCGGCGTCGACGATCTCGGCGGTGCCGGGGACGGGGCTGCCCGTGGGGTTGCCGCGCAGGTCGCAGGGGCCGACGAGGACATCGGCACGGGCCCTGATGCGCTTGACCTTCCAGGAGTCGGCGACCGTCCACACGCCGAGGGTGTCCCCGTCGCGCACGACCCATACCGGGGTGGCGACCGGGGTGCCGTTCTTGCGGTAGCTGGTGATCAGCAGGTACTGGCCTGCGCCGAGCCGGTCCAGCGGGGTCTCGTCCATGGTCGGCAGTCTAAGCACCCGGCGCGCCCCGCAGCAGATCGAGATACCGGCGGGCGAAAAGGTATGCGTCGCCGGGCCAGCGCGCCGACAGATAGGCGCCGTCCTGGACGACGAACGCGTGGGTGTCGTCGCTCGCGGTGCCGCGCCGGGTCAGCTCCCTGGGACCGCGCTCGAACTGCGCGCCGGGGTCGTCGAGGGCGGCCCGCACCTCGTCCTCGACGTAGGCCGGGTAGGTGCGGTAGTAGCGACCGAGGCGCCAGGCGGTGGTCACGTAGGCGGTGCGTTCCATGTACTTGGGGAGGCAGGTCGTACGGCGACCGGCGAGCACGCTGCGGCCGGTGTCCGGGTCCTGGGTGCGGGCGAGCACGAGGACGCCGTGGCAGATCGCGCCGACGGGGCGGCCGAGCTTCCAGAACTCCCCCACCTTGGCGCCGAGTTCGGGCGATCCCAGGTACTGGCGCATGCCGGGCGCGTGTCCGCCCGGCAGCAGCAGCCCGTCGAAGCCGGTGACGTCGAGGTCCGTCCACGCGAGAGTGTGGCCGAACTCCGGTGCCTGGGTGAGCTGTTGGTAGAACCGCTTGGGTTCGTCCTCGGCGCCGAGCTGTCCGAAGAGGACGCCGGTGAGCAGCCGGGGGTCCGCGGCGGGCCGGGTCCCGGCGCGCTCGGTCGCGAAGACCACCTCGTGTCCGGCATCCGTGAGCACTCGCCAGGGCACGGCGACCTCGGTGACGTCGAAGTCGCGGTCCGGGACCGGCATCAGCACGCGCATGGGGTCATCATGGCAGCCGGGTCGGGTGTCCATGACAGCGCGGGCGCGCAGGTGATCCGGTTCGCCGGACGTGTCCTGCGGGATGCTGGTCATGAGGCACGACTGAGGGGGATGTGCGATGACCGGGAATCCCGAGAACGGCGTCGTCATGGAGATCGCCTGCGACGAGTCCGGCTCGGACGGCGAGAACCTCACCGGCGGCAACACGGACGTCTTCGCGCACGCCAGTGTGCGGCTGCCCCAGGAGACGGCCGCGGAGTATGTGCGGGAGATACGGCGCCGGATCCGCTCGCCCGCGGAGGAGTACAAGGCGAACCATCTGCTGCGGGAGAAGCACCGGGCGGTGCTGGAGTCGTTCCTCGGCCCCGCCGGACCCGTGCGGGACGGGAACGCGCATGTGCATCTGATCGAGAAGACGTACTTCGTCGTGGACCGCGCGGTCGACCTGCTGCTCGGCGGGGCGGGCGAGGGCACCGAGGCGGCCACCCTGTTCCGGGAGGGGCCGGGGACCTTCGGCGACCGCGGCTGGCGGGACTTCCTGACCGCGTCCAACCAACTGCTCCGGGTCCGGAACGACGGGGCGCCGACGGTTCCCACCGATGTCTTCTTCCACACGGTCGACGCCCTGCGCGACGCGTACGCCGATACGACCGCGGGGGTGATCGTCGGCCGGCTCGCGGCGGCGCGGTCGCGCGCGGAGTCGTACCGGGAGCGGATGCGGGACTCCCCCGTGCTGTTCCCCGTGCTCAATCCGCTGCTGCCCGCGATCGTCAGCACGGCCCGGTACTGGATCGCCGACGGCCGCAGGGTGCGGCTGGTGCACGACCGGCAGAACATGCTCACGCCGGAGCGCATCGCCTGGATCATGGACGCGGCGCCCCTGATCGACGTGGAGCTCGTCGCCGCCCGGTCCGACGCGCGGGTGCAGCTGGCCGACTTCCTCGCCGGTATCGCCCGCAAGGTCGCCTCCGACGAGCTGAACGGCCGCGGCGACCCGGTCCTCACCGCGCTGTTGCGCCCGTACCTCGGGCCGGACTCCGTCTGGGGCGACGTGGCCACCGGGCTCCGGCTGGGTACGGCCGGGGCCAACTCGGCCGTGCAGCGGGCCTGTTGACGGTAAGAACTGAAGCCGGTCCGCCGTCGGGTGAACAGGAGGGCGCCGGGCCACGTATGGAGGAAGGGCACTCGACGACCGGAGAGCCCCGCGGTGCAGTCACCGCACGTTCGGGGTTCGGGAGCCAGGCATGAGGCACGCACGACGACGGGTCATCCGGCGGGTTACACGGTTGGCGGCCGTCGGCGGACTCCTGCTGGGAGGCGCCATGGTCACCCAGGCGGCCATGGCCAGCGAGTCCCCCGGCACGTCCGCCGCCACGCTCAGCGCGCCGCAGACGCCCGCGGACAAGGGGTCCGCCCTGGTGGCGAAGCTCGGTTCGGCGCGTACGGCGGGCAGTTGGGTCGACACCGGCGGCCGTACGGTCGTCGCGGTGACCGACGAGAAGACGGCGGCCGAGGTGAAGAAGGCGGGCGCCGAGGCGAAGGTCGTGCCGTACAGCATGAACGTGCTGAAGTCGGCGGCCGGCACGCTGAGTTCGGCGCCCAAGGTGCCGGGCACCGCGTGGGCGATGGACTACCGCAACAACAGGGTGCTGGTGGAGGCGGACAGTTCGGTCTCCAGCGCCGGCTGGAACGCGATGACGAAGGTCGCGAAGGGGATCGGCGCCTCGGTCGACATGCAGCGCACGCAGGGCAAGTTCACGACCCGCATCAACGGCGCGCAGCCCATCCTGTCGACCGGCGGCCGCTGTTCGGCCGGTTTCAACGTGACCAACGGGCAGGACGACTTCATCCTGACGGCCGGGCACTGCGGGCCGGTCGGGTCGATCTGGTTCGCCAACAACCAGGGCGACCAGCAGCTGGGCAAGACGGTCTCCGACAACTTCCCCGGCAGTGACTTCTCCTTGGTGCAGTACGCGAGCGGTTCGGCGGGCGACGGCGCGGACGTCGTCGCGATCGGCAACGGCAGCGGGGTCACGATCACCGGCCTGGCCGACGCGGCCGTAGGGGAGAAGGTGTTCCGCAGCGGCAGCACCAGCGGGCTGCACGACGGTGAGGTGACCGCGCTGGACGCGACGGTCAACTACCCCGAGGGCACGGTCACCGGGCTCATCCAGACCACGGTGTGCGCCGAACCGGGCGACAGCGGCGGCCCGTTGTTCGCCAACGGCATCGCGCTGGGTGTGACCTCGGGCGGCAGCGGTGACTGCACGGCCGGTGGTACGACGTTCTTCCAGCCGCTCACGAAGGCGCTGTCGGCGCTGAACGTGAAGCTGCTGGTGGCGCCGAAGACGGCCGCGTCGCCCGCGCCTGCCGCCTCGCCCGCCGGTGCGGCAGCGGCCGGTGCGGCCACGCCCGGGACCTCGGCGCCCGCGACGAACACCACATCGGGTGCGACGACGCTGGCGTCCCGGCTGACCGACCCCAAGAACGTGGGCCCGGGTCTGCTGGTGATCGCGGGAAGTCTGATCGCGCTGGTGGCTACGCGCTGGATCCGCGCGGAGCAGGACCGCAAGGCGTTCCAGCGGCACTACTCGGCGATGTGGGGCTGATCACTCGAGGGAGGTCAGCGGGGAAGGGTGGAAAGGGGTTCAACAGGGGGTGACGGGAATCGACCGGTCGGCCGAAGGTCACGAGGAAGGCCGGGCGACGGGATCCCAACGACACCTGCGTCGGTCGGCTGGGCGGCCCTCAGGCCGCCGGCGGAGCTGCGGCGGCCCACTCCATCACAAGCCGTCGGTACTCCTCGCGCTGCTCGACGCTCAGTGTCCCGCCCGATCGGAGCCACAGGGCTCTGATCTCCTCGTTGACCTCGGCTGCCGATCGCTCGGTGGCTGATTCAACACTGGTGGACATGGTGTGAAGCATACGTCGCCGAAGGTGAAGGCGATGTGAGTAATCACGAGCCAATCGGACATATCGGACCGTGTTACTGATCACGTCCATCTGTCAAGCCCCGTAACGCAATTCACACCTCGGACACACCCAGCACGAGGACCTGGATCGCCAACACGGCGGCGCCGCGTGCCCAGTCGTGGAAGTCGGAGACCTTCGTCTCGACGTCGAGCGGGACGGCCAGCGGGTGCCGGTGGGCGCGGAGGGTGTCGTCCACCGTCTTGCCCGCCACGTCGATCAGGCCGACGCCCTCTCCGGCGAGCAGGATCTTCTGCGGCAGCACGAAGTTGGCGATCTGGGCGACCAACGTGCCCAGCGCGCGGGCCGCTTCGTCGATGACGCGGGCGGGCATCGGCTCACCTGCGGCGGCGCGGGCGAGGATCTCCTCGTACGTCAGATCGCGGCCGGTGGCCGCCTGGACCTGGTAGCGGATGCTGGGGATGGTCAACAGCGAGACGGCGCTGCCCCGTTCACCGGCCGGGGTGAGCGGGCCGTTGGGGTTCAGGATCCAGTGCCGGCCGAATCCGCGGTCCTCCTCGGCGTACGGCACGCGCTTGCCGCCGAGGACGAGGCCGTAGCCGATGCCCGCGCCGATGGTGAGGACGACGAAGCGGTCGAGGCCGCGGCCGGCGCCGAACCAGGTCTCGGCCTCGACGAGCGCGGCCACGTCGTTCTCGACGACGACCGGCAACCCCGTGCGCCGCTCGACGAGTTCGGCCAGCGGGACGTCGCTCCACTCCAGAAAGGGCGACTCCCCCACCACGGCGCGGTCCTGGACGAGTCCGCCGACACCGATGCCCATGCCGGTGAGCGTGGGGAAGCGCGCGGTGAGTTCACCGGTCATCTCGGCCAGTACGTCGGCCACTTGGCCGGGGTCGTGGGTGGTGAGGGGCCGGTCGAGGCGGGCGACGATCTCGCTCCTGAGGGTGGTGACGACGCCGTAGACCATGTCCTCGGTGAGTTTGAAGCCGAGGAAGGTGCGGGACTCGGCGACCACGTCGAGGGGCTGTGAGGGGCGGCCCTGGCGGACCTCGGCCGGGCCGCCGCCGTCGGGGACCTCGACCAGGAGGCCCGACTCGATCAGCGGTTTGGTCAGCCGGGTGAGGCTGCCCGCGGAGAGGTCGAGCCGCCGGGCGATGTCGGTGCGCGACAGCGGGCCGTGGACGAGCACCTCGATCGCCACCGAGCGTTCACCGGGGCTCAGCGGCTGCCAGCTGGCGGCACGTGTGGTCATGAGCGTCAGACTCCCATAAGCAAGATTTTTTCACTCTGGAACTAACGCGGTCACTCTATGGCCGGAACAGTGGCTTGGAAAAGATGTCTGCACGACTCTTGACGCAGGGATTCTTCCGCCTCAAAAGTATGTGGCCCGAGGACGAGCCGGCGCAGACAAGGGAGTCTCCAGATGACCATCGCCTCAAGCAGTCCCCCGACCCGTAAGCCACGGGCCCGTGAAGACGAGGGCGACGGTCGGCTGGCGGCGGTCTTCATCGCCCCCGCCCTGCTGGGTTTCCTGGTCTTCCTGCTCTGGCCGACCCTGCGGGGCATCTACCTGAGCTTCACCCGCTTCAACCTGCTGACGCCGGCGAAGTGGGTGGGCCTCGACAACTACGACCGGATGGTCCACGACCCCATCTTCTGGTCGTCGTTGAAGGTCACCGTCGAGTACGTGATCATCAACATCGGCATCCAGACGGTGGCCGCCCTCGCCATCGCCGTCCTGCTCCAACGGCTCACCCAGTCCGCCCTGTTGCGCGGGATCGTGCTCACGCCGTACCTGATGTCCAACGTCGTCGCCGGCATCGTCTGGCTGTGGATCCTCGACACCCAGCTCGGCATCGGCAACGAGATCATCGGCGGACTCGGCTTCGACCACATCCCCTTCCTCGCCGACAAGACCTGGGCGATCCCGACGATCGCCCTGATCAACGTGTGGCGGCACGTCGGCTACACCGCGCTGCTGCTCTTCGCCGGACTGCAGGCCATCCCGAACGACATGTACGAGGCGGCGAAGGTGGACGGCGCGAGCGAGTGGCGCATGTTCTGGCGGATCACGATGCCGCTGCTGCGACCGGTCCTCGCGGTCGTGCTGATCATGACGGTGATCGGTTCGTTCCAGGTGTTCGACACGGTCGCGGTGACCACCGCGGGCGGCCCGGCGAACGCGACGAACGTCCTCCAGTACTACATCTACGGCTCCGCCTTCGGGCGTTTCCAGTTCGGCTACGCGTCCGCGATGTCCGTGGCGCTGCTGGTCGTCCTGAGCGCGATCACATTCCTCCAGTACCGGCTCACCCGCGCCGGCCAGACCGACCTCGGCTGACGGGAAGGAGTCGACATGGCCACCCTGACCACCACCCCCAACGTGCCCAACACCCCCACGACGACCGAACGGCAGACCGTACGGCCGCCCCGGCGCCCGCTCTCGGCAGGCAAGGTCGTCGCCTGGATCGTGATGGCCGCGATCATGCTGATCACGCTGCTGCCCTTCTACTGGATCCTGCGCACCGCGCTGTCCACCAACACCGGTCTCGCCGCCCACCCCTCGGACCCGCTGCCGGTCGACTTCACCACCGGCGGTTTCGAACGCGCCCTGGGCCTCCAGTCCACCAAGGAGGCGATAGCGCAAGGCGGTTCGGGCGGCGGGCTCACCTTCTGGCGCTATCTGCTCAACTCGGTGATCGTCTCGACCCTGATCACCGTCTGCCAGGTGTTCTTCTCCGCGATGGCCGCCTACGCCTTCGCCCGGCTCCGCTGGCGCGGCCGGGACCGCGTGTTCGGGCTCTTCCTGGCCGGGCTGATGGTCCCCGCCATCTTCACGCTGCTGCCGAACTTCGTCCTCATCAAGCAACTCGGGCTCGTGGACACCCTGTTGGGGATCGCGCTGCCGACGATGTTCATGACGCCGTTCGCGGTGTTCTTCCTCAAGCAGTTCTTCATGAACATCCCGCGCGAGGTCGAGGAGGCCGCGCTGCTCGACGGCGCGGGCAAGGTCCGGGTCTTCTTCCGGGTCCTGCTGCCGATGGCCTCGACGCCGATCCTGACCCTGGGCGTGCTGACGTACATCACGTCCTGGAACGACTACTTCTGGCCCCTGATGGTGTCGTACAGCGACAGCTCCCGGGTGCTGTCGGTGGCCCTGGCCATCTTCCGGTCGCAGACCCCGCAGACCGGCTACGACTGGTCGGGCCTGATGGCGGCGACCCTGATCGCCGCGCTCCCGATGCTCGTGCTGTTCGGTGTGTTCGCGCGCCGCATCGTGAGTTCCATCAGCTTCACCGGAATCAAGTAAGGGGACGGGCATGCGTATTCGTACGGTCGCGGCACTGGCCGGGGCACTCGCGCTGTCCCTGACGGCGGGCTGCGCCAACGGCGACTCCGTGGGGTCGGGGTCCGACACGGTGACGTACTGGCTGTGGGACTCCAACCAGCTCCCCGCCTACCAGGCCTGCGCGAAGGGCTTCCAGCAGGAGAACCCCGGACTCAAGGTGAAGATCACCCAGTTGGGCTGGGCCGACTACTGGACCAAGCTCACCGCGAGCTTCATCGCGGGCACCCAGCCGGACGTGTTCACCGACCACATCCAGAAGTTCGGCCAGTTCGCCGACCTGAAGGTGCTCCAGCCGCTCGACGACCTCGGCATCGACGCGGCCAACTACCAGCCGGGACTGGCCGCCAACTGGGTGGGCCAGGACGGCCACCGCTACGGCGCCCCGAAGGACTGGGACACGGTCGCCCTCTTCTACAACCAGAAGATGGTCACGTCGGCCGGACTCACCGCCGACCAGCTCAACACCCTGTCCTGGAACCCGACGGACGGCGGCACCTTCGAGAAGACCATCGCCCATCTCACCGTCGACCGGAACGGCAAGCGCGGCGACGAACCGGGCTTCGACAAGAACCACGTCAAGACCTACGGCCTCGCCAGCGGCGGCGCGGGCGACGCGGACGGCCAGACGACCTGGAGTCCGTTCACCGGCTCGGCGGGCTGGAACTACACGGACAAGACGCGCTGGGGCACCAAGTACCAGTACGACAGCAAGACCTTCCAGTCCGTGGTCAAGTGGTACTTCGGGCTGGCGAAGAAGGGCTATCTCGCGCCGTACACGGACTACAGCGACGGCGCCAACCCCGCCAACGCGCAGGTCGCGGCGGGCAAGGCGGCCACCTCCTTCGACGGGGCGTGGATGATCTCCACGTACGCCGCGGCCAAGGGCATCAAGGTCGGCACGGCCTACACGCCGACCGGTCCGAGCGGTGAGCGGGCGACCATGATGAACGGCCTCGCCGACTCCATCACCAAGAACGCGCACAACAAACCGGGCGCGGAGAAATGGGTCAAGTATCTCTCCTCCGACGACTGCCAGAAAACGGTCGGCAGCTACGGAATCGTGTTCCCCGCGACCCCTGACGGCACGAACACCGCCGTCGCCGCGTACAAGAAGAAGGGCATCGACGTCACGGCGTTCACCAAGCCGGTGGCCGACAAGAAGGACTTCACCACCTTCTCCTATCCGATCACCAACTACGCGGCGGACGTGTACGCGTTGATGCACCCCGCCATGCAGGACGTCTACGCCAATGACGCGCCCGTCAGCGGCCTGGGCAAGACCAACAAGCAGATCAACTTCATCCTCGGTCAGTGACCCCTCCGGTCGGCGACCGCTCGGTCCGTCACACCCCCGTCAGAGAAGGACACGCACCTATGACGTTCTCCCTCGGCATCGTCGGAGCAGGCCAGTTCTCCGGCCAGTTCGCCCGACTGTTCCAGGCCCATCCCGGCGTGAGCGAGGTCTATGTGACCGACCTCCTGCCGGAGCGCGCGGAGCAACTCGCCGCCGAACAAGGGCTGGCGGGCACCTTCCCCTCCTACGAGGCGATGCTGGAGTCGAAGGCCGTCGACGCCGTCGCGATCTTCACCCAGCGCTGGACCCACGGCCCCCTGGTCCTCCAGGGGCTCGGCGCCGGCAAGCACGTGTACTCCGCGGTGCCGATGGCGATCAGCACGGAGGAGATCGCGGCGATCATCGACGCGGTCCGGGCCACCGGACTGACGTACATGATGGGCGAGACCAGCCAGTACAACCCGGCGACCGTGCACGCCCGCAACCAGATCGCGGAGGGCGCCTTCGGGCGGATCTTCTACGCCGAGGGCGACTACGTCCACGACATGGATCTGGGGTTCTACGAGGCGTACCAGTACAGCGGCGGCGACAACTGGAAGGCCACCGCCAGCTATCCGCCGCTGCTCTACCCGACGCACTCGGTGGGCGGGGTGCTCGGCGCGTGGCAGACGCACGCGGTGAGCGTGTCCGCGATCGGCGTGGTGGACCAGCGCGGGGACGGCGTCTTCGACAAGGACGTCAGCCAGTTCGGCAACGACTTCTCGAACGCGACCGCGCTGTTCGAGGTGGCGGGCGGCGGTTCGTTCCGTACGAACGAGTTCCGGCGGGTGGGCTATCCCTCGCAGATCCGGGAGTCGCGTTTCCGGTTCTTCGGCACGGACGCGAGCATGGAGCAGCTCGCGACGGTGGCGTTCTGGCAGGACAAGAAGGGGGTGCAGGACATCAGCGAGCTGCTGGAGCCCAAGCCCACCATGTCTCCTGACGATCCGTCACTTCAGCACATCGCGCCGGATCTTCGGGCCGCCTTCACCTCGGGCTCGGCGCCGGTGCACGACCGGTCGCGGCTGCCGCGGGAGTTCGACACCCTGCACAACGGCCACGAGGGCAGCCACCACTTCCTGGCGGACGACTTCGTGACCGCGGTCAACTCCCGCACCCTGCCGTCCGTGAACGCGTGGGTCGCGGCCCGCTACACCCTGCCGGGCATCATCGCGCACGACTCGGCGCGGCAGGGCGGAGCGAGGCTGGAGATCCCGGACTTCGGGGACGCGCCCGCGTAACGGCGTTGCTGAGCAAGCCGGGTGACTGACTGTCAGGTGCCCGGCTTGCGGCCGTACACGAAGACGTCGTCGCCGTTCTTCAGCAGCGACCAGTACTTCTTGGCGGTGGCCGGGGTCATGTTGACGCAGCCGTGCGAGCCCGGCGGGTTCCACATGCTGAGGTTGACGGAGTGGAAGGCCTGGCCGCCGTCGAAGAACTGGCTGTAGGGCATCGGCACGTCGTAGATGTTCGAGACGTGGTCGATGTCCCGCCAGTAGATCTTCTTCAGACCGGTGCGGGTCTCGTAGCCGTTGCGTCCGGTGCGGACCGGGACCGGGCCGTAGACCAGGCGGCTGCCGTCCTGGATCCAGCTGATCTGCAGCGTGAGGTTGACGCAGGCGATGCGGCCCTTGTTGGTCGGGCACTTGCCGGCCGCGTTGGGCTTGGTGCCCACGGCCTTCTGCTTGTTCATGAGGTCCATCACGCCCCAGGTGACGGATCCCGCGTAGCCGATGTTCGGCGTGATGCCGTGCTTGGTCTGGAAGGCCTTGATGGCCTTGCAGTCGGCGGCGGACTGCTTCCCGTCGACCGGCCGGCCGAGAAACTTCTCGACCTGCTTCTGGTAAGGCCCCTTCTGCGTCGTACAGCTCGACGCCGCCTGCGCCGGAGCGCTGCCCAGCGCGAGCGTCAGCGGCGCCACCAGCCCGGTGACACCGAGCGCTATGACACCTCGTCTGCGTATGTCCCTCATGTCGGACCCTCCCCCTCAGCCTGTACTGCGATCTCTGCCACCTAGACCGGCACACGGGCCGCGAGGTTGTGGCCCGGGCCGGACCGCGACGAAACGGTGACATTCTCCGCCGCTCGGCCGTCCCGGCGGAAGACGGCCTCGGTAAGCGGACGGCGGGTTTCCGGGCGGCCTGCACCGGTTAGGCGTGATCAATCAGCACTCCGCGGACCGCACGGCGCGCGAAGCGGAACCCCGACGACATGCACAGGTGCACATGAGGCCAAACAGGCGGGATCCCGCACGCCAGGGCGATCCACGACGCGGACTCGGCTCGGGGAACGCGCGCACCGAACGGATGGTCCGCACGCTGCTGCGGCGGCGCAAGAAGTCCCTGGGCGCGAGCGACGTGAAGGTGGCCGACCGGCCGGCCGTGCGGCGCGCGGTGTCGGCGGCGGCGCTCGGCAACACGATGGAGTGGTTCGACTTCGGCGTCTACGCCTATGTCGCCTCCACCCTCGGCAAGGTCTTCTTCCCGTCCAGCTCACCGGGTTCCCAGGTCATCTCGACCTTCGCGACCTTCGCGGCGGCCTTCCTGGTCCGGCCGCTCGGCGGGCTCGTCTTCGGGCCGCTCGGTGACCGCGTGGGACGGCAGAAGGTCCTCGCCGTCACCATGATCATGATGGCGATCAGCACCTTCGCGGTGGGCTTCCTGCCGGGCTACGACACGATCGGCGTGGCCGCTCCGCTGCTGCTCCTGCTCTGCCGCCTGGTGCAGGGCTTCTCGACCGGCGGCGAGTACGCCGGTGCCACCACCTACATCGCGGAGTACTCGCCGGACCGGATGCGCGGCTTCCTCGGCAGCTGGCTCGACTTCGGCACCTTCATCGGCTACTCCCTCGGCTCCGGCCTGGTCACCGTGCTGACCGCCGCCCTGTCCGAGGACCAGATGGTCCACTGGGGCTGGCGCATCCCGTTCTACGTCGCGGGACCGCTCGGGCTGATCGGCCTCTACATGCGGCTCCGGCTGGAGGAGACGCCCGCGTTCCAGGAGGTCGAGGAGAAGCGGGGCGAGGAGGCCCGGATGTCCGGCAAGGGCCGCTTCAAGGAACTGTTCACCGACCACTGGCAGGCCATGCTGGTCTGCGTCGGCCTGGTCCTGCTCTACAACGTCACCAACTACATGGTCACCTCGTACCTCCCGACCTATATGAGCTCCACCCTCGGTGAGTCCGAACTCACCGCGCAGCTCCTGGTGTTGGGCACGATGGTGCTCGTCGTCCTGACCATCACCGTGGTCGGCCGCTCCTCCGACCGCTACGGCCGACGGCCGCTGTTCCTGTGGGGCGGCGGCGCCATGGTCGTCTTCTCGATCCCCGTCTTCCAGCTCATCCGCCAGGGCGGCATCGTGCTCCCCGCGATCGGCTGCGCGATCCTCGGCCTGTTCCTGGTCTGCTTCGCCGGCACGAGCGCCGCGACCCTCCCCGCGCTCTTCCCGACCCATCTCCGCTACGGCGGCCTGTCCCTGGCGTACAACTTCTCGGTCTCCCTGTTCGGCGGCACGACCCCGCTGATCGCCTCCGCGCTGGTCGACGTGACCGGCAACGAACTCGTCCCCGCCTACTACCTCATGGTCACCGGCGTGATCGGGGTGATCGCCGCCCTGTTCCTGCGCGAGACCGCGCGCAAGCCGCTGCGGGGCTCGTCGGCGATGGCCGCGTCCGAGCGGGAGGCGCGGGAGATGGTCGCGCACAGCCGCACCCGTGCGGGCCGCCGGGCCCGCGACACCTGGCTGCGGCTGCGCCAGGGCCACCTTCCGCACCGCTCACGGCACGACGACTGACACCGTCGCCCTCATTCAGTCCAGTTCCGCCGAAGTGGCCCGATACCCGGCCCGCGGCCTCCGCGTACGCTGCCGACCATGCACCGCACCCTCGCCGACGACCTCGCCCGGCTCCCCGACCTCCTCCGGTCCGCCCGTGACCACGCCGCCCGCGAACTGTCCGGGGTCGCCGAGCGCCCGGTCGTCCGGCTCGACAAAGCGCCGGACCGGGAACCGCTGCCGGCCGAGGGCGCCGGCGGCGAGGCGGCGCTCACCCGGTTCGCCGAACGGTGGGCGCCCGGCCTCTCCGGCTCGGCGGGCCCGCGCTACCTCGGCTTCGTGACCGGCGGCGCGACCCCCGCGTCGGTCACCGGGGACTGGCTGACCAGTGCCTACGACCAGAACGTGTCCGGGGCCGCCGGATCCTGGGCGGCGGCCCTTGAGCGGGAGACGGTCGACTGGCTGCGCGAGCTGTTCGGGCTCGGGGAGGCACACTCGGGCGCCTTCGTGACCGGCGCGACCGTGTCCAACACGGTGGGCCTCGCCGTCGCCCGCGAGTGGCTCGGCGAGCGCCTGGGCGTCGACGTGTCGCGGGACGGGGCCGCCGCGCTCGGCCCGGTCGACGTGCTCTCCGGCAGCCCCCACTCCAGCGTCACCAAGGCACTCTCCGTCCTGGGCATCGGCCGCAACCGGCTGCGTCACGTGCCCGTGCTCGCCGGGAACCGCGAGGCCGTCGACGTGGCCCGACTCGACGCCGCGCTGGCCGGGTTGAAGGGCCGCCCGGCGATCGTCGTCGCGAACGCGGGCACCGTGAACACCGTCGACTTCGACGACCTGCGGGCCATCGCCGCGCTCAAGGAACGGCACGACTTCTGGCTGCACGTGGACGCCGCGTTCGGCGGCTTCGCCGCGCTCTCCCCGACCTACGCCCACCTCGTCGACGGCCTCGACGCGGCCGACTCGGTCTGCGTCGACCTCCACAAGTGGCTCAACGTGCCCTACGACGCGGCCGTCCAGTTCACCCGCCGCCGCGACCTCCAGGTCAAGGTGTTCCACAACGCGTCCCCGTACCTGGGCCTGCCGACCGGCGACCCGGACTTCCTCCACCTCACCCCCGAGAACTCCCGGCGCCTGCGCGCCCTCCCCGCCTGGTTCTCCCTCATGGCCTACGGCCGGGCCGGGCACCGCGAGATCGTCGAGCGCAACGTGGCCCTCGCGCACCGGCTCGGCGAGGGCATCGCCGCGCTCCCGGGCCTGCGGCTGTCGGCACCGGTCCGGCTGAACGTCGTCTGCTTCACGCTCGCCGAGGACCCCACGCAGGAGCGGGTGGCGGCCGTCGCGGAGTCGGTCGCGGCCACCGGCGAGGCGTTCCTCACCTCCACGGTCCACGACGGGACACCGGCGCTGCGGGCCGCGTTCAGCAACTGGCGTACGGACGAGGCCGATACGGACCGGGTGCTGGCGGCACTCGCGTCACTGCCTCTCGGCCCGGCGCTCTGAAAGCGACTGGCGGAAAGCGGAGTTGACCGCGGTGAGCCCGCCGTCGACGGCGAGGGCCGTGCCGGTGATCCAGGACGCGTCCCGTGAGGCGAGGAAGGCGACGGCGGCGGCGATGTCCTCGGGCTCGCCGACCCTTCCGAGCGGGTACAGCCCCCTGACCGCGTCGAGTTCGGCGTCCCGGCCCTCCCACGCGGAGGTCCGTACCGTGCCCGGCATCACCAGGTTGACCCGCACACCCCGTGGGCCGGCGTGCCCGGCGAGGGTGCGGGTCAGCGAGGCGAGTCCGGCCTTGGCCGCGCTGTAGGCGTGGTTGCCGAAGTCCTGACCGCCGTTCACGGACCCGATGTTGACGACCGCCCCGCGTCCCGAGGCGACCAGGTGCGGAAGGGCGGCCCGGCAGCAGCGGTAGGGACCCGTGAGCGTGATGTCGAGGTCACTGGCCCACTCGTCGTCCGGCTCGTCCTCGAAGAGCGGGCGGTCGGGCGTGCAGTGCGCGGCGCTGTTGACCAGGACGTCCAGCGCCCCGAACGACTCGACGGCCCGCGCGACCGCCCGCTCCACCGACTCCTGGCTCCCCACGTCACAGCCGAACGCCTCGGTGGCGAGGCCGAGTTCACGCAGCCCGGCCGCCGTCTTCTCCGCCTCGGGCAGATCCACGTCGGTCATCAACACCCGCGCGCCCTCCTCCGCGAGACGCCGTGAGACGGCCGCTCCGATGCCGCGGGCCGCACCGGTGACGAGAACTCCGTACCCCTCGAAGCGCGTTGTGTCAGTCATGCACCCGAACGTACTGCCGGAACGATCAACTCGGCAGATACCGTGCGGACATGAACACGTTCATCCAGCAACTCCCGGCGCTGATCGGTGTGGTGATCGGTGCCCTCGGCTCGTACGTCGCGATCGTGCGGGGCGACCAGGCGAGGTTCCGCCGTGAGCGGGACGCCCGCTGGGAGGAGCGGCGGCTGGAGGTGTACGCCGAGTACGCCCGGTCGCTGAAGAAGTCGGTGACCCTGACGTACCGGGTCGCCTCCCATTTCGGCAACGACCCGCATCCGCACCCGCTGTCCCCGGCCGAGGCGGAACCGCTGCTGGCCGAGGCGACCGTGGACCGGGATCCGCCCGGTGAGGCGCTGCTCCTGCTGGGGAGCACGGAGGTGGTCGACAAGGCCCGGGCGTGGGTCGGCGCGGTGATGGCGATGGAGCGGTTCATGCGCGCGGAGACCCGCGACCCGGATGCCTGGCGGGAGTTGATGGAGCGTCAGCGTGCCCGACGCGAGGGCTACTACGCGGCCGTGCGGGACGACCTGGCGCTGCCGCCGGGCCACTCGGGGCGCTGGCCGGTGACCCGGATCTGACCCCGCACGTCACCGGTAGCCGGTCACGTCCGCCGGTTTCCCCGCGTCCTGTACCTCCACCAGATACCGCCACGCGTCCGGGCGGCTGCCGTCGAGGTCGGTGAAGCCGTACACCCCGGCGAGTCCGCCGCTGGAGAGCGACTGGCCGTTCCAGCGGGCCAGTCGGGGGTCGGCGGCGAGGGCGGTGACGGCGCGGCCGACGTAGCGCGGGGTCTCCGAGATGGCGAAGTGCGGGACCTCGGTCAGGGCGTCGCGCCAGTTGTCCTCGCGGACGCCGAACTGGTCGAGCATGATCTCGGAGCGCATCCAGCCCGGGGTGAGCGCGACGGCGGTGGCGCCGCGCGGGCCGAGTTCGTGGCCGAGGGCGAAGGCCATGCGCAGGACGGAGGACTTGGCGACGTCGTAGAAGAAGGAGACGCGGTAGGTGTCGCGGTTGTACTCGGCGGTCCCGTCGGTCATCTCGACGACCAGGCCGCCGGGCCCGCGCAGCAGCAGGGGCAGCGCGTGGTGGCTGGTGATCGCGTGCGTCTCCACCGCCAGCCGGAGGAGGCGGAGCCCCTTGTCGAGGTCGTGTTCCCAGACGGGGGCGTCCCAGGCGAAGAGGTGCTCGGCGCCCCAGATGTCGTTGACGAGGACGTCGAGGCGGCCCTGTTCGTCGTCGACGCGGTCGACGAGGGCGCGTACGGCCGCGGGGTCCAGGTGGTCGGTGGGGACGGCGATGCCCCGGCCGCCCGCCGCGGTGACGAGGTCGGCGGTGTCCTCGACAGTCTCGGGCCGGTCGTACTCGGAGCGCTGCGCGCGGGTGCTGCGGCCGCTCACGTAGACGGTGGCGCCGGCCGCGCCCAGTTCCACGGCGATCCCGCGCCCCGCTCCGCGTGTCGCCCCCGCGACCAGCGCGACCTTGCCCTCCAGTGGACCCGGCATGTCCGACCTCCCGTGCTCGTTCGACCTGTGTCATGCCGATCGTGCAGGAGAAGCCGGACATCTTCTGTCGGGTATTCGCCGGTGTCTCAGTGACCCCGCGCGATCCACTCCTCCAGGTGACCTGCCTCGGCCCCGACGGTCGTCGAGTCCCCGTGCCCGGTGAGCACCTTCGTCTCCGGCGGCAGGGTCAGCAGCCGGTCGCGGATGGAGTCGATGATCGTCGGGAAGTGGGAGTACGACCGTCCCGTGGCGCCCGGGCCGCCGTGGAAGAGGGTGTCGCCGGTGAAGACCGTGCCGAGGCCGGGGTCGTACAGGCACACCGCGCCGGGCGCGTGACCGGGCGTGTGCAGGACCTTCAGGTCGGCGCCCGCGGCCTCGATCACCTGGCCGTCGGCGAGATGGGCGTCGGGGTCGCGGTCCGGGTGGGTCTGCTTCCACAGCGGCAGGTCGTCCGGGTGCAGCCAGATCGTCGCGCCCGTGCGGTCGGCGAGTTCGGGCGCCGCGTCGATGTGGTCGTTGTGGGCGTGGGTGCAGACGATGGCGGTCAGCCTGCGGTCGCCGATCGCCGCGAGGATGGCGTCGGCGTCATGGGCCGCGTCGATGACGACGACCTCGTGGTCGTCGCCCACGATCCAGACGTTGTTGTCGACGTCCCAGGTGCCGCCGTCGAGGCTGAACTGACCTGAGGTGACGAGGTGTTCGATGCGAGCGGCCATCACAGCACCACCACCGAACGCAGCACGTCGCCGCCGTGCATCCGCTCGAACGCCTTCTCCACCTCGTCGAGTTGGATCGTCTCGGTGACGAACGCGGCCAGGTCCAGGCGCCCTTGCTGGTGCAGGTCGATCAGCATCGGGAAGTCACGCGAGGGCAGGCAGTCGCCGTACCACGACGACTTCAGTGAGCCACCGCGTCCGAAGACGTCCAGGAGCGGGAGTTCGAGCTTCATCTCCGGCGTGGGCACACCGACGAGGACGACCGTGCCCGCCAAGTCGCGGGCGTAGAAGGCCTGTTTGTACGTCTCGGGGTGGCCGACCGCTTCGATGACGACGTCGGCGCCGAAGCCGCCGGTGAGTTCGCGGATCGCCTCGACGGGGTCGTTCGTCTTCGAGTTGACGGTGTGCGTGGCGCCCATGGAACGGGCCTTCTCGAGCTTGCGGTCGTCGATGTCCACGGCGATGATCCGCGCCGCACCCGCGAGCCGGGACCCGGCGATCGCCGCGTCACCGACGCCACCGCAGCCGATGACGGCGACGGTGTCACCGCGCCCGACGTTCCCGGTGTTGATGGCCGCGCCGATACCGGCCATCACCCCGCAGCCCAACAGCCCCGCGACGGCCGGGGAGACGGCCGGGTCGACCTTGGTGCACTGTCCGGCGGCGACCAGGGTCTTGTCGGCGAAGGCGCCGATACCCAGGGCCGGGGAGAGCTCCTGGCCGGTCGAGGCGAGGGTCATCTTCTGCTTGGCGTTGTGGGTGTTGAAGCAGTACCAGGGGCGACCGCGCAGACAGGCGCGGCAATTGCCGCACACGGCACGCCAGTTGAGGATCACGAAGTCGCCGGGGGCCACGTCGGTGACGCCCTCGCCGACGGACTCCACGATTCCGGAGGCCTCGTGGCCGAGCAGGAAGGGGAAGTCGTCGCTGATGCCGCCCTGCTTGTAGTGCAGGTCGGTATGACAGACCCCGCAGGCCTGTACCTTCACCACGGCCTCGCCGGGTCCGGGATCGGGTACGACGATCGTCTCGACCCGGACCGGTTCGTCCTTGCCCGGTGCGATCACGCCGCGTACTTCCTGCGCCATGGTCCTGAACCCTTTCGTCGGCCGTTGTACCCCTCCGACCCTACGCGTGACTGATCGGTAAGGGCACGACCGAGGGCCCGGCGTCGCCGCCCGGCGGACTCCGCACGGCCCGGGACCGGTCGACGTCGCGGGCGGTGGCCGACGTAGCCTGAATGCTCCGACCGACTCCCGAGGAGTGCCGTGAGCGTCGCAGGGACTCAGAGCGGAGCGCCGGCCTGGCGACTGCTCCTCGACTACGTACGACCGCACCGCTGGGCCCTGTTGGCGGGCGCGCTGCTCTCGCTGGTCACCGGAGGCGCCGCGCTGCTGCTGCCGCTCGTGGCGCGGGGTCTCATCGACGACCTGTCGCACGACCGCGCCATCACCGGTGCGCTGCTCGCGATGTCGGCGCTGGTGGTCGCCAACGCGGCGCTGGGCGCGCTGGGTTCGTATGTGCTGCGGCGCACCGCCGAGTCGGTGGTGCTCGGCGCGCGGCGCGCCCTGTCGTCGTATCTGCTGCGGCTGCGGATCCCCGCCGTGGACCGCAGCGAGCCCGGCGACCTGATGGCACGCATCACCTCGGACACCACCCTGCTGCGCGAGGTCACCACGGACTCGCTGGTCGGCCTCGGCACCGGCGGCCTCACGCTGGTCGCAACTGTCGTGATGATGGGCGTGGTCGACCCCGTGCTGCTGGGTGTCACGCTGGCCGTGATCGCGGGTGCGGGCACCGTGCTCAGCCTGATCGTGCCGCGCATCAACCGGGCCAGCCGGCAGGCGCAGGACGCGGTCGGCGTGATGGGCGCCTCGCTGGAACGCATCCTGGGCGCGCTGCGCACGGTGAAGGCGTCCGGCGCCGAGGACCGCGAGGAGCGCACGCTGCACGCGGCGGCCGAGGAGTCGTGGCGGCAGAGCGTGCGGGCCGCCAAGTGGACGGCTGCGGCGGGCAATACGGCGGGGCTGTCGATGCAGGTCGCGTTCATCACCGTGCTCGCGGTGGGCGGGGCGCGGGTGGCGACGGGCGCGATCGACATCGGCACGCTGGTCGCCTTCCTCCTCTACGTCTTCTACCTGATGCAGCCGATCCAGCAGGTCGTCGGCGCGATCACCCAGTACCAGACGGGCGCCGCGGCCCTCTCCCGCATCCAGGAGGCGCTCCAGCTTCCTGCCGAACCCCCGTCCCCGCACGCCGAGTTGCCCTCCCCCGGCGCCGCACCCGCCGCCCTCGCCTTCGACGACGTCCGCTTCCGCTACGCCGACGACCTGCCCTACGTCCACCACGGCGTGACCTTCGACGTACCGGCCCAGGGCATGACGGCGTTCGTCGGCCCGTCCGGCGCGGGCAAGACCACCGTGTTCTCCCTCATCGAGCGCTTCTACGACCCCGAGTCCGGCGCCATCACCCTCGACGGCCGGGACCTCGCGGACTGGGACCTGCCCCGGCTCCGGTCCGCCATCGGGTATGTGGAGCAGGACGCCCCGGTCCTGTCGGGCTCCCTGCGCGACAACCTGCTGCTCGGCAACCCGGACGCGGACGACGAGGCCGTCACCCGCGTCCTGCGCACGACCCGCCTCGACGCCCTGGTCGCCCGGCTCCCCAAGGGTGCCGACACCCTGGTCGGCCACCGCGGCACCCGGCTCTCGGGCGGCGAACGTCAACGCGTCGCCATCGCACGGGCGTTGCTGCGCCGGCCCCGGCTGCTGCTCCTCGACGAGGCGACCTCGCAGCTGGACGCGGTGAACGAGGCGGCCCTGCGCGACACCGTCGCCGATGTGGCCCGTACGACGACGGTCCTGGTCGTCGCGCACCGGCTGTCCACGGTGACGATGGCCGACCGGATCGTGGTCATGGACGCGGGCCGGGTCCGCGCGGTGGGCACGCACCGGGAGCTGGTGACCGCCGACCCGCTGTACGCGGAGCTGGCGGCGACGCAGTTCCTGGCGACGACGGGCTGATCCCGGGAACGGCTGAGGGCCGCCCGTTTCCGGACGGCCCTCGAGGTCCGCGTGCTCCGCGGGATCAGTACCGCAGGCTCACGGCTCGATGCTGGGGAGGAGTCCCGTGACCGGCGCGGCCATGTCGGTGACCTGGTGGAGCTGCTGGAGGTCGTTCAGGTGGTTCAGGCCCTGCAGCTGGCCGGCGACCCGCGGGACCTCCGCGCGGTGCTCGGCGGGGATCTCACTCACCGCGAGCGAGTCCAGGAGGGCGACCGGGCTGACCTTGCCGTCCTTGAAGGCGGGCGCGTCGGCGGCGTTCGCCATCGGCGCGACGAGGCCGGTGACCCCGACCGCGAGACCAACGGCGGCGGCAATACGTCGTGTTGAGATCATGCCCTCAGCAACGCGGCCGGTCCCCGCGCGGTCACGGGTACCGGCCGCCGCTCACCCGTGAGGCGGATCGCGCCCCCCGGTTTGCCGAGCCCGGCGCGGCGGAGGAGTCTCGTAGGAGAGGCCCTTCGCGGCTCGTCCCTGTTCGGGCCGCGCCCTCTGAGGAGGTCATCATGGGCACCGCGGCACGCCCCGGCTTCGACACCGAAGCACTGCGCCGGGGCATCGAGGACCACACTGCGGCGACACTGCTGTCGCTGTACGCGGACGACGCCGAGATCCACGTCGTCGACCACCAGGCCCAGCCCAGCCATCCCAAGGTTTTGCACGGCCGGGACGAGATCGGCGCGATGCTCGCCGACGTCTACAGCCGCGACATGACGCACAAGCTGGAGGAGTGCGTCGTGGACGGGGACCGGGCCGCCTACAGCGAGTCGTGTCAGTACCCGGACGGGGCGCGAGTCCTCGCCGAGTCGATGCTGCTGCTGCGCGACGGCAAGATCACCCGGCAGACGATGATCCAGGCATGGGACGGATAGCGCGGATGGTGCCGAGGGTCCGGATCAGCACCCGTGTGACCTGGACCTTCTCGGCGACCACGGCACCCGCGCGCGCTTCTGCCGCCCGACGGCGGACCCCGGTCACGGCAGCGGGCCTGCGCGCGTCCGCCGCCCTGCTGGGTTCGGCGCTCCGGGCGGCACGCTCCCGCTCGCTCCCGGCACCGCCCGCCGCTCGGACACGGGGTTTCCGCCATCGATGAGCGGACCAGGACCGTCGGTGACCGGCCGAGGCTGTCGTAAAACTGTCGGTTAGGCTGTTCGTGGGTCGTGACTGGCGCTGAGGTGGAGCACCACCGTGGAGCGGCCCACGCGGAGTCGATGCCGTGCGCCTGGGCGATTGGTCAACCAGCTCAGGAGTGGATCATGTCCCAGGCACGGCTCATGGACGGCACCGCGCTCGCCCGGCGCATCGTCGAAGACACCGCGAAGCAGGCCGCCGACATCACGGAGCGCACCGGTACGGCGCCCTGTCTCGCGACGGTCCTGGTCGGCGCGGACCCGGCCTCCGTCACGTACGTCCGGATGAAGCAGAACCGCAGCCGCAAGGCCGGCATCGAGTCCCGGCACGTGGAACTGCCCGCCGCCACGACCACCGCCGAACTGGTCGCCACCCTCGACGGACTCTCCTCCGACCCTGCCGTGCACGGCATCCTGCTCCAGCACCCGATGGGTGAACACATCGACGAGCGGGCCGCGTTCGAGGCGATCGCGGCGGAGAAGGACGTGGACGGCGTCACCTTCGCGTCGTTCGCGACGATGAGCTTCGGGCTGCCGGGCTTCGTGTCCTGCACGCCCGGCGGCATCATGCGGCTGCTCGACGAGTACGGCGTCGACCCGTCCGGCAAGCGGGCCGTGGTCGTGGGCCGCAGCGCGATCCTCGGCAAGCCGGCCGGCATGCTGCTCCTGGCCCGCGACGCGACCGTCACCTACTGCCACTCGCGCACCCGGGACCTGTCCGACGTGGTCCGCGAGGCCGACATCGTGGTCGCCGCCGTGGGCCGCCCCCGGCTGATCCGCGGCGAGGACATCAAGCCCGGCGCGGTCGTGATCGACGCCGGTTACAACGCGGGCAACGTCGGCGACGTCGACTTCGACTCCGCCGCGGAGCGCGCCTCGCTGATCACCCCGGTGCCGGGCGGTGTCGGCCCGATGACGATCGCCACGCTGCTGGAGCAGACGGTGACCGCCGCGGCCCGGCAGCTCGGGGTGTGATCAGCGCGTCCACGCGCTGTACTCCATGACGTCCCCGGCCTTGACGCCGTACTCGGGCTGGTCCTTCGTGAAGGTGTTCTCCATACCGAGGACGGCGCCGGTGGCCGGGTCCATGATCAGCATCAGCCGGCTGCCCGACCGCTGGTACACATACGCCTGCCCGCTCCGCCCGAGCCGGTCGGTCACCTCGCCCACCGGCCGCAGCCCGTCGGCCCCCGCGAGCAGCCGCGCCAACGCGGCCGACTCACGCGCCCCGAGCGTCCAGTGGTCCAGCAACTCCCCCACGGCACTGAGGAGTTCGGGGGTGGTCAACGGCGTCTTGCTGTACGCCGTCTCCTGGAGATACGCCCGCAGCCCGGCCACGTCGTGCGGCGGCCGGGCATCGGGCGGGACATCGCTCCAACTCGGCGGAAACGTCGTCTCCTTGAGCACACGCCCGTGCTCGACGAGCCGCTCCGTGTGACTGTCGTCCGCGTTCCACCGCACGATGCGTTCCTCGGGAACGGTCACCGGCGGCTTGTCGTCGGACATCCCGAGACTCCACGACTGCACATGGGTTCCCCTGCGCAGAGCGGGAGTTCCGTCGACCGCGACGGCCACCGCGAGTGCCGCGAGCTGCTTCAGGGATACGGGGGTGGAGTGCGCCTGCACCACCAGGGGGCGGGGGGCCGCCACTGCCGGGGCACTGCTCGGCCCACCCAGCACCAGTGTGAGCACGGTCGCGGCAACGGCAGCGGTGGCCACAAGGCTCCACTGCAACCGGCGCCGCCGTGAACGCCGTTCGTGCAGCAGCCTGTTGAGCCCACGCTCCGCGTGATGGTCGAGCGGCCCGTCGCCGTAGAGAGGCCCGTCGGCAGTGACCGGGTTGGCGCCACGCAGGAGTTCAAGTTCATCAGCCATGGCGACGGTCCTTAGAGGGTCGGTACACGAAACGCGCCTCAACTGGGGCGCCCCAAAGGGGCGCGGGCGGCATCAATTTGCGGCTCCGCCGCGTGGGCGCGACCAGCCACGACGGCGCCGCAGAATACATACTCAGCACCCGGCCCCTCCCAGCACCGCAAGCCGATCGATCTCCGCCCTCAACCTCCGCCGAGCCCGATGCAACCGCATCGCCGCAGCCCGCACACCACACCCGAGAACCACGGCGACCTCCTCCACCCCCAGCTCCTCCCACGCCGTGAGCCGCAACACCTCCTGATCGGCAGACGACAGCCGCGCCAACGCCTCGTGCACCCATCCCCCGGGCGCATCCGCCTCGGGACCCACCTCGACCTGTCGCCCGTGCGCGGCCTCGTCATTGCCCAGCCGGTGGACGAGCCGACGCCGCCGCCCGTACCCCCGCACCGCGTTGGCCAGGCAGTTGCGGGCCACCCCGTACAGCCAGGGCAGCGGAACCGCCGGCAGATCCGCACGGCGGCGCCAGGCGACGGTGAAGACCTCCGCCACCACTTCCTCGACCTCGCCGCTCCGCCCGTCCAGTCGCCGCGCAACATAGCGGCTGACCGCCCAGTAGTGCTCGCGATAGGCAGCGGCGAAGTTCTCGTCGTTGCTCATGTCCCGTTCATGTCCGGCACCGGGGCGATCGTCACACCCGATTCCGTGATTCTCCTCGCGTCCGTCAAGTGTGACGCGCGGGCCGGGCGCGGACACAGGCGGGTCGTGAGAGACCTCAAGAGCATCAAGTGGCTGACGACCACGGACCACAAGACGATCGGCACGCTGTACCTGGTCACGGCGTTCGGGTTCTTCCTGATCGGCGGCGTCATGGCGTTGCTGATGCGCGCCGAACTCGCCAGACCCGGCCTGCAGATCATGTCCAACGAGCAGTTCAACCAGGCGTTCACGATGCACGGCACGATCATGCTGCTGATGTTCGCGACGCCCCTGTTCGCGGGCTTCGCCAACTGGATCATGCCGCTGCAGATCGGCGCCCCGGACGTCGCCTTCCCCCGGCTGAACATGTTCGCCTACTGGCTCTACCTGTTCGGCTCGACCATCGCGGTGGGCGGCTTCCTGACCCCGCAGGGCGCCGCGGACTTCGGCTGGTTCGCCTACTCCCCGCTGTCGGACGCGGTCCGCTCACCCGGTGTCGGCGCCGACATGTGGATCATGGGTCTGGCCTTCTCCGGCTTCGGCACGATCCTCGGTGCGGTCAACTTCATCACCACGATCATCTGCATGCGCGCACCGGGCATGACGATGTTCCGCATGCCGATCTTCGTGTGGAACGTGCTGCTGACCGCGGTCCTGGTCCTGCTGGCCTTCCCCGTCCTCGCCGCCGCGCTCTTCGCGCTGGAGGCGGATCGGAAATTCGGCGCGCATGTCTTCGACGCTGCCAACGGCGGTGCGTTGCTGTGGCAACACTTGTTCTGGTTCTTCGGGCATCCCGAGGTGTACATCATCGCGCTGCCGTTCTTCGGCATCATCTCCGAGGTCATCCCGGTCTTCTCCCGCAAGCCGATGTTCGGCTACATGGGTCTGGTCGCGGCCACGATCTCGATCGCCGGTCTCTCGGTGACGGTGTGGGCCCACCACATGTACGTCACCGGCGGAGTCCTCCTCCCGTTCTTCTCCTTCATGACGTTCCTCATCGCCGTGCCGACCGGTGTGAAGTTCTTCAACTGGATCGGCACCATGTGGAAGGGCTCCCTGTCCTTCGAGACCCCGATGCTCTGGGCCACCGGCTTCCTGATCACCTTCGTGTTCGGCGGCCTGACCGGCGTCATGCTCGCCGCCCCTCCCATCGACTTCTCGACCTCCGACTCGTACTTCGTCGTCGCCCACTTCCACTACGTCGTGTTCGGCACGGTCGTGTTCGCGATGTTCTCCGGCTTCCACTTCTGGTGGCCGAAGATGACGGGCAAGATGCTCGACGAGCGTCTGGGCAAGCTCACCTTCTGGACGCTGTTCATCGGCTTCCACGGCACGTTCCTGGTCCAGCACTGGCTGGGCGTGAACGGGATGCAGCGCCGGATCCCCGACTATCTGGCGGTGGAGGGACTCACGACGCTCAACACGGTGTCGACGATCTTCTCGTTCCTGCTCGGTCTGTCGATCCTGCCGTTCCTCTACAACGTCTGGAAGACGGCCAAGTACGGCAAGAAGGTCGAGTCCGACGACCCCTGGGGCTACGGCCGCTCACTGGAGTGGGCGACCTCGTGCCCGCCACCGCGCCACAACTTCGTCACGCTCCCCCGCATCCGCAGCGAGTCCCCCGCCTTCGACCTCCACCACGCCGACATCCCGGCCCTGGAACGGGAGTTGACGTCCCGGTGACCGCGATGGACGAGCACCCCGTCGACACCGGGGCCTTCCTCAACGACATCGAGGGCCATCTGCTGATCGCCGCCGCCCACGCGGAAGGCCGTACCGCCGCCGCCCGGTTCACGGCACGGCTCGACTGGCTCACCGAGGGGCAACGGGCCGAGGTGGAGCGGGAGTTCGAGGCGGAGTGCCTGGCTCTCACCAGGCTTTCGTGGCAGCGGACGGCCGAGCGGGGCCGTCAACTGCGCGACGAGTACGAGGAGACGTACCGGCGACTGCGGCAACGTGCCGTCGCGTACTGCCTGTTGGCGTGTGCCCTGCTCGCGGCGACGGGGCTGGTCGCCTTCGCGCTCACCTAAGGGGCGCGTGTCCCGCCGGTCCTGACGACCGGCGGGACGATGGGCCGCTCAGCCGGCCGGTGCGGCTAGGTCAGCGTCCACTTCTGGTTGTCCGCCGTGCCGCAGGTCCACAGGATCAGCTGGGTGCCGTTGGCCGTGGCGGCGCCGGACGCGTCCAGGCAGAGGCCGGAGTTGACGTTGGTGAGGGTGCCGTCGGAGTTGGCGGTCCACTTCTGGTTGTTCTGGCCGTTGCAGTCCCAGATGACGACCTTCGTGCCGTTGGTGGTGCCGTTGTTGTAGGCGTCCAGGCACTTGGTGCCGTAGACCACGAGTTCCTTGCGGGAGGTGTACGTCCAGGCCTGGTTCTGGCCGCCGTTGCAGTCCCAGATCTCGGCCTGGGTGCCGTTGGTGATGGTGTTGTTGTAGACGTCGGCGCAGCGGCCGGACTGTTTGCCGACGACCAGGGAGCCGTTCGTGCCCGGGATCGGCTGGACGTTGACGGTGCCCAGGGTCGGGAGTGAACTGCCGCTCAGGGTGAGGGAGTTGGCCGACCCTTTGGACAGGTCGGCCTCTACCGAGATCGTGCCCGCGCTGGAGCCGGTCGGCGGGAAGGAGACCGTGGTGGCGGTCTGGCCGTTGACGGAGAGGGTGCCGGTGACGGCCGTGGAGCCGGTGTTGGTGTAGGTGACGTCGACGACGTTCAGGCCGGTGCTCGCCGCGCTGACGCCGGTGTACTTGCCGGCGGAGGTGGCGGTGTAGGTGGTGCTCGGCGCCTCGGTGCCGCCGCTGATCTTCAGGAACACGGAGCCGCCGGCCGGGACGCTCGCCGTGTAACTCGTACCGTAGGAACCGATGTTGGTGCGCGACCACAGGTCGCGGACGGTGGCGGACGCGGTGGTCAGGCCGAGGTCCGACCAGCGGACGGTGATGTTCTGGGCGGCGGAGGTGCGGTTGAGGAGGGTGACCGCGCGGTTGCCGAGGCCGGAGAGGACCTTGCCGTACACCTGGAGTCCGGTCGTGTCCTCGGCGACCTTGACGCCCTGGAGGCCGCGCGGGTCCTGGTCGACCGCGATCACCTCGGGGTCGGTGAGGATGCCGGTGGTCTCGGTGGTGAGGGTCGTGAGGTCGTTGCCTGCGAGGAGGGGGGCGCCGGAGATCGCCCAGAGCGCCATGTGGGTGCGGTTCTGGGCGGCGGTGAGGCCGGGCATGCCGACCATCAGCATGTCGGGGTCGTTGTAGGAGCCGGTGTGCTGGGCGGCCGGGTGCAGGGCCTGGTCGAAGTTGGAGAGCATGTTCGTCGTCGACGGCGAGTTGCCGTAGTAGATGATGTCCGTGCTCGTCCGGTACATGGGGGCGAGGCCGGGGGCCCAGTTCCAGGGGTTCTGGTCGCCCCAGTTGCAGATCGAGAGGGTCAGCGCGCGGCCCGTGGTGGCGGTGGCCTTGGTGACCGAGGCGCTGATCGCCTTGTACGCGGTCGCCGCGTCGAGGCCCTCGGCGTCGCCGCCGCACCAGTCGACCTTCACGAAGTCGAAGCCCCACTGCGAGAACTGCAGCATGTCCTGGTCGTAGTGGCCCTCGCTGCCGGTGTTCGCGGCGGCGGGGCGGCCCGTCGGGTAGTAGTAGCCGCAGCCGTTCGCGCCCGCGTCGGTGTAGATGCCGGCCTTGAGACCCTTGCTGTGGATGTAGGCGGCGATGGCGCTCATCCCGCCGGGCCACTCGCTGGTGTCGACGGTGATGTTGCCCGCGCTGTCGCGGGTGCCCTGCCACCAGCCCTCGTCGATGTTGATGTACTTGTAGCCGGCCGCCGGGAGGCCCGAGGCGACGAACGCGTCGACCTGCTGCTTGATGACGGTGTAGTCGATCTTCGCGGCAAAGCTGTTCCAGGAGGCCCAGCCCATCGGGGCGGTGGGCACGGCGATCTGACGGGTCGTCGAGGCGACCGGGGCCGCCCGGAGGGGGTCCACAGGCGCGGGTCCGGCGATGAGAAGCACGGTGAGCGCTGCTGCGGCCATCGCCAGGGCGCGCAGGACGAGGGTGCGAAACATACGGCTCCTTTGCCGATATTTTCGAGATCTCGAACAAGGATCGGGTTATCGAACCAGACGGCGCGCTGAAAGTAGAGCCACCGGAGAACTAAGTCAACGGCTGTGACACGAGGGGCACTTGGCGTCCCCCACTCGTCGTCCACCGGACGGGATACTGACCGGCGTGCGCGTAGCGATCATGACGGCGGGATCCCGGGGCGATGTGGCCCCCTACACCGGACTCGGGCATGCCCTGGTCCGCGCGGGCCACGAGGTCACTCTCGTCACCCATGCGGCCTTCGCGCCCCTCGTGGCGGGGTCCGGCGTCGGCTTCCATCCCCTTCCGGTGGATCCCCGGGCCGAGTTGGAGTCCTCGCGGGGACGCGGGCTGCACCGCAGCGCCTCGGGTGCGGGCAAGCTGCTGCGGGTCGTCGGGATGGCGCGGGCACTGGTCGGACGGATGACCGACGACCTGCTGACGGCGGCCCGGTCGAGCGAAGTGCTGTTGCTGTCCAGCTCGTTGGGGCCGCTGGGGCACGCCATCGCCGAGGGGCTGTCGCTGCCGAGCATGGGTGTCTACCTCCAACCCATCGCCCCCACACGGGAGTTCGCCCCGCCGGTGCTCGGCGGCGGCTCCTGGGGCGCGGTCGGCAACCGGGTCGCCGGGCGCGGGGTGAACCGCACGGTGGAACACGTCTTCGCCGCCGCCGTACCGGAGTTGAGGACCCGCCTGGGCCTTCCCCGCACCCGCCCCGGCGCGGCCCTGCGCACCCGGGAACGCCGCAACTGGCCCGTCCACCACGGCTTCAGCCCGCTGATCGTGCCCCGCCCGGCCGACTGGCGCCCCGGGCTGACGGTGGCGGGCTACTGGTGGCCGTACGACGGCGAAGCCCAACTCCCGTCAGAGCTGAGGGACTTCATCGACGCCGGTCCGCCCCCGGTCTTCGTGGGGCTCGGCAGTGCCACCGTGCCCGATCCGGAGCGGCTGAGCGGCGAGATCGTGCGGGCGCTGCGGCTGGCCGGGCTGCGCGGGGTGATCCAGCGCGGCTGGGGCGGCCTCGAAGCGATCGGCGACGACGTCCTGACCGTCGGCGAGGTCCCGCACGCGGCGCTGTTCCCCCTGATGGCGGCCGTGGTCCACCACTGCGGCGCGGGCACGACCGCTGCCGGGCTGCGTGCGGGGGTGCCCGCCGTGCCGGTGCCGATCCAGTTCGACGAGGGCTTCTGGGCGGCGCGCCTGGTTGCCCTGGGCGTGGCGCCCCGCGCCGTACCGCTGCGCGGACTGACCGCCGAGTCCCTGTCGGCCGCGCTCGTACGGGCCGTCCGGGAGCCTGCCCACGCAGAGCGTGCCGCGGCTCTCGGCGCCCGGGTGCGCGCCGAGGACGGAGTCGCGCCCGTGCTCGCCGCGCTCGACGCGTACGCCTAGCGCTCCTGCCGCCGCAGCGCCTCGGGCGTGACCGGGGTGAAGAAGTTGATCAGGTTGCCGTCGGGGTCCCGGAAGAGGAGCGAACGGTTGCCCCAGGGCATCGTCGTCGGCTTCTGGACGAACTCGCAGTCGAGGGGTGCCAGGCGGTCGTACTCGGCGTCGACGTCGGCCACGCGGAACTCGGTGATCACCGAGTGGTTGGCGGCGGGGCGCGCGGAGCCGGTGCCGAACAGCGCGACCGTACGCGTGCTCGCGATCGCCAACGTGCAGGCGGGCGTGGTGAGTTCGGCGAAGTCGGGGGTCGACCAGGCGGCCGTGACGCCGGTGACCTGTTCGTAGAAGGCGACGAGGCGGGCGACGTCGTCGGTGATGACACGGATCGAGACGAAGTTCATGAGGGTCTTCCTGTCGGCTGCGGTGCTGCGTGAAGGGACGTCTCCCACGCTAGGACCGATACCGGACAGCTTCCGCCCGGTATCCGAGACAGACTTTCGGGGTGACCACTTCCACCGCGCGCGTGCTCGCCCTGCTGGAGATCCTCCAGGGCGGCGGCCTCCGTACCGTCCCCGACCTGGCCGCCCGGCTGGGCGTCGACGAACGCACGGTCCGCCGCTACGTCGGCCATCTGCTGGAACTGGGCGTGCCGGTCGACTCCGTGCGCGGTCGCTACGGCGGCTACCGGCTCGCTCCCGGCTATCGGATGCCCCCGCTGATGCTGACGGACGAGGAGGCGCTGGCCGTCGTACTGGGGCTGCTGGCCGGCCGTCGGGCGGGGCTCGTCACCACGTCCATGGCAGCGGGCGAGAGCGCCACGGCGAAACTGCTGCGGGTACTGCCCGCCGCCCTGCGCCGACGGCTGGACGCGCTGCTGGACACGGCCGACTTCACCGCACGCTCCCGTACCGCCACCGCCCCGGAGACGCAGGTGCTCCTCGAACTGGCCGAGGCCGCGCTCCACCGGCGGCCGGTCGCCATCGGCTACACCGACCGGAAGGGCCGGGCGAGCGACCGCACGGTCCTGCCCTACGGCCTCGTGGCGCATGCGGGGCGGTGGTATCTGACCGGTGCGAACCCCGCCGACGGGGAAGTGCGCACGTTCCGGCTCGACCGGATCACGGGCCTGCGCGTGGAATCGGGTTCGTTCGACGTACCGGCGGATTTCGAACCGGCGGCCACGGTGCTGGACAGTCTCGCGAGCACGCCGTGGACGCACGATGTGGCGGTGCGGATCCGCGGCGGTGTCCCGCACATCCGCGCGCATCTCCCGCCCGGGATCGCCACCCTGTCCCCGCCCGCCGACGCGGCGGACGACGACTGGGTCCACGTCCGGATCCGGGCCGAGCGGCTGGAGTGGATCCCGGCCGTGCTCGCCGCCGTGGACCGGCCGTTCGTCGTCGAGCGCCCGGCCGCGCTGCGGGATCTCGTACGGGCGCTGGCCCGCCGTCTGGACGCGTACGCGGCGGCCGACGATGTCCCGAACTAGCCGTTCCAGCCCGGCGGTTGCATGATGCCGAGGAGTTGCCGGACGAGTTCCTCGACGACCTCGTCGAGCGTGGCGTCGACCCAGCCCGCGCTCCAGTCGTGGAGGAGACCGTTGACGCTGCCGATGAAGGCCGTCGCCGCGATGCGGTAGTCGCGGCGGGCCGCTTCGCCGCGCCGGGCGGCGGCCCTCGCCTCGCCGCAGATGAGATTGATCCAGCGGGCGCGGCGGGCCAGCCGCTGTTCCTCGAGCCGGGGGCTGACGCCGATGATCTCCACGAAGGTGATGCGGATGCGGCGCGGGTCGGCGGTGACGTTGGCCGCGTAGGCCTGGAAGATCGCGGTGGAGCGCTCGGCGAGCGGGAGGCCCTCGGCGGCGGTGAGCGCGGTGCGGACGGCTTCCTCGGCCCAGTCGTTGACCAGAAGGTGGAGGGCGGCGAGGACGTCCTCCAGGCTGCGGAACTCCTCGTAGAACTGCCGGGTGGACAGGCCCGCGGCCTCGCTGAGCGCGGCGACGGTCGTGGCGCGGTAGCCGGGGGTGTCGCCGAACAGCTGGAGCGCGGCGTCCAGGAAGCGTCCGCGCCGCTCGGCCTGCCGCTCCTCGGCGGACTTGCCGCCGTAACGACCGGTCGGCGCCTTGAGCCTGCCCGCCACTGTCACACCCCTGTCTCGTTGCCCACCGGCCAATCTTGTCGTGTCCGTGGTCTTGCGGAAAAGAGCACTCCTTCCTCACTTCTCAGCAAATTCACTCCGAATTTGTGTTTGTTCGTATGTCTTCACATGAATGCGAAAGGGCGCCGGTCTGCGGGAGGACCGGCGCCCCTGCGGTGCTCAGCTGTGCGCTGCCGCCCATGCGGTCAGTTCGGACCTGGCCGCGTTGAGGAGCGTCGAGGAGGGGCTCGTCGCGCCGTTGGTGATCAGGGCGTAGTGCAGGGTTCCCGAGCCGGTGGCGGAGAGCAGCAGGCGGTGACTGCCTGTACCGCCCGGTTCGTCGGCGTAGCCGATGGGGGTCGACGAGGTGTACGCCGGGACGCCCGAGATCGCTCCCAGGTCGGAGACGACGGTGGTGGACGCGGCCGGGAAGGACGCCGGGAGGTGGAGTTCGGTCGGCGCGGTGGAGCTGTTGGAGCGCCACATCAGCAGGCCGTACTGGCCGGAGCCGACCAGCGAGGACGTGTTCGGGAGCGAGCTGGGGACCGGGTTCCAGGTGAGGGTCGTGGAGCCGTCGCGGGAGCGGTCCTCGTAGGTGAAGGCGACGGTGGTGCCGGCGGTCGCGCTCGGGTAGATCCGGTCGAGCAGCCGGGCGTCCTGACGGAGTGTCACCGTGCCGGAGGCGGTCATGTCGACCGCCGAGAGGTCCTCGTCGTTCCAGGCGTCGCCGGAGGTGAGCACCTTGTCGGGGTTGTCGTTCATCAGCTCGTCGTGGCGGCCGTTGTAGATGTCCCACTGCCACTGCGTGCCGGAGAGGACCGGGCCGGAGGTCGCCGGGTTGGACCACCAACTCGCCCCGGAGAGGCGGGAGTCGAGGGCCTGGTACATCGCCTTGAGGACGGTGGGCGCCTTGCCCGCGACCGTACCGGAGAGCGGGTGCCCGAACTCGCTGACGACGGCGGCGGTACCGGCCGCGGCGGCCCGGTCACGGACCTTCCCGAAGTCGGTCGAGTACTGCCCGTCGGCCGCGTTGCCCCACATCAGGATGCCGGAGATGGCCTTCTGGTCGTAGAAGTGGGTGTTGAAGACGTACCGCGATCCGAGCGTACCCGCGTCGAGGAGTCCGCCCTCCTGCACCTGGGTGGAGATGTTGGAGTTCCAGAACAGGTTCGGCTCGACGAGCGCGGGCTTGGCGCTCCAGCCGGCCGCGTCCATCCGGGCCCGGAACTTCACGTAGAACGGCCAGAGCAGGGTCTGCTCCCAGGTGCGGCTGGTCTGACCGGAGTCGTAGGTGCCCGCGAAGGGCTCGTTGTACGGGTCGAAGCCGACGACACCCGCGAACTCGTCGGTGGTCAGGTGCTGTTGGATGTACGCCATCGTCGACTGCGCGGTGACGAGGAAGGCGTCCTGGACGCCGTAGTTGTTGTGCCAGAAGTCGTACTGCGCCTTGGTCACGGCCGAGTTCTGGGTGATGTTCTGACCCCAGAAGAGGCAGATCCCGCAGGATTCCTGGGGGTAACTCCCCAGCGCCACGGCCCACTTGGGGGCGCCGTCGCCGGTGTACCAGCTGCCGCTGTTGAACAGGTAGCGGGAGTAGAGGTCCTGGTGGAAGTCGGGGTAGACGCGGATCCCGGCGTCGAGGAACGCCTGCATCTGCGCGGTCGCCGCGGCCAGGTAGGCGGTGTCGACCTGGCCGCGTACGGGTTCGGCGTGGGCCCAGGACAGCAGGAAGCGGACCGAGTTGCCGCCGCCGAGGGCGCGCAGCGCGGTGGCGGACTTCTTCGCGTCGGCGACCGACGCGAAGGGGAGACCGCTGTTCTCCTCCAGTTTGGTCTCACCGGAGACGTTGTAGCCGCGCAGCACGACCTGGCGGCCGTAGCCGTCGACGAAGCTGCCGTTCTGCACGGTCAGGGGTGAGCCGTCGAACCAGAGGGAGTCGGTGGGGGTGGCGGCGGAGGCGGGGCCCGCGCCCGCCACCGACAGGAATCCGCAGAGGACAACCAGGATCACGATCAAGCGTGCCCGGACATTCGTCATGTCCACTACAGTCCGGGGAATTCCGGACACTGTCAACACTTCTGACTCACGGGTAAGTACGCGCGCCACCAGCCCTGTTGACACATCAGGAGACCCGACGCGTCACATGCAACAGGTACTCCTTCCGGTTCAGCGGGTTGTGATCCGTGCGCGCCCGCTCCGGCACTGTGCCGTGCGCGACGGGGGCGTAGTGGTCGAAGGCGCTCTCCCACTCACCCTCCCCACGCGTCAGCCCCGGCAACTGCCGCTCCAGCCCGTGCACATGAGCCGCGGGCACCTCGCCCTCCAGCACACAGACGGACCCGTGCGTCTCGGTGGTCTGCGGTACGGCGCGCACCGCGGCCAGCACCGGCAGCAGGGCGGCCAGGGTGTCGGCCGGGGCCTCGGCACGGAACCGGTGCAGCGGCTCGTACACCTGGCTCCCCGCGCGCCGCAGCGCCTCGACGAGGACCAGCGGGGTCAGGCCGCGGAAGTCGGCGCCGGTGCTCGACATGCTCTTGTCGAAACCCTGGTGGGCATGGCTCTGCCGGGCCGAGTAACCGGAGTGCGTCATCGTGACCACGCAGTCGGTCACCCGCCAGCCGTGCAGTCCCTGCCCGAGCGTCTCGCGCACGGTGTCCTCGACCGCCTTGAAGAAGGCGTACGGCATCGCGCCCAGCTCCACCTCCAGCTCGAAGCGGACGCCCGAGCCGACCGGGCCGGGTGCGACACGCAGGCCGACGGTGGCGAGGAAGGGGTTCGCGTCCTTCTTGTTGAACTCGACCGCCGAGCCCTCACCGACGGGTCGCTCGATGCACAGCGGGGTCGTCTCACGGAAGGTGACGTGCACCCCGAACTCGTCGGCCAGCGTGGCCTGGACGACCTCCTTCTGGACCTCGCCGTAGAGGGACACGGCGGTCTCCCCGCGCACCTCGTCGTGGCGCAGGCCGATCAGTGGGTCCTGCTCGGCGAGCTGGGTGAGCGCGAGGTGCAGGGCGCGACGGTCGGCGTCAGGGCCCGGAACGACGACGGTTTCGAGCGTCGGCGGCGCGAAGACATGCCCGACCTCCTTCTGCGGTACGCCGATCGAGTCGCCGATCCTGATGTCTCCCAGACCGCGCAGCCTGCCGATCCGGCCCGCCGGGACCGCGTCGCTCTCGGTGTCCGTGCCGTGGTCGAAGACGCTGATCGCGGTGACCTTGCCCTCCTCGCCGGAGCCGCCGAAGGTGATCCGGTCGCGGGTGCGGAGGGTGCCGGAGAACATCCGCGCGTAGGCGATCTTCTCCCCCGCGAGTCCGCGCTCGACCTTGAACACCGTGCCGGAGAGCGGGCCTTGGGGGTCGCCCTCGGCGATGGGGAGGAGTTCCCTGATGCCGGTGATCAGTGCGTCGACGCCGGCGCCGGTGATGGCGGAGCCGAAGTAGACGGGGTGCACGAGGACTTGGCGGGTCTGGGCGACGAGGGCCGCGCGGAGGAGGTCGGGGGACACGGTGTTCTCGACGTACGCGGTGAGCAGTTCGTCGTCGTGCTCGGCGAGGACGGCCGGGGCGCGGGGATCGGGAGCCGGGACGAACCGCGCGTCGCGTGTCCCGAGGCCGTCGACCGAGCCCATGGGCACGACGGCGGCCCTGAGCCTCTCGGAGATCTCGGCGAGGAGGTCGTCGTAGCGCGCCCCTCGTCGGTCGATCTTGTTGACGAAGAGGAGGGTGGGGATGCGGAGGCGCTGGAGGGTGCGCATCAGGACGCGGGTCTGCGGCTGGACGCCCTCGACCGCCGAGACGACCAGGACGACGCCGTCGAGCACGCCGAGGACGCGCTCCACCTCGGCGATGAAGTCCGGGTGGCCGGGGGTGTCGATGAGGTTGACGGTCACGTCGTCCACCGGGAAGGAGACGACGGCCGACTTGATGGTGATGCCGCGCCGGCGCTCCAGCGCGAGGGTGTCGGTACGGGTGCTCCCCGCGTCGACGCTGCCGATCTCGTCGATCACGCCGGCCGAGTGCAGCAGGCGCTCGGTGAGGCTGGTCTTACCTGCGTCCACGTGCGCGAGGATCCCGAGGTTGAGCAAGTGCACCTGGTGTCATGTCCTTTGGTGAGGGGGGCGTTCCTTTCTGGGTGGACATGAGCGGTGCGCGCATCTCAGGACTCCTCGGTCGTCGTCGACTGGTCTTCGGTAGTCCAGCAGGACCGGCCGGGCAGCGGCAACGGATTTACGCCCGTCCGGGGGCCCGGGAGGTCGGCGCGTGGCGCTCCGGCGCAGGCCAGGGCCCGGATGCGAGGCTTGCGGCGTCCGGCGATGGGCGGCGGTGACAGGAGCCGAGCATGCGTGACCTTCTCCCGGTACTGAGCGGCTGGTACGCCGCGCACGCCCCGTTCGGCCTGGCCACGGTGGTCGCGGTCAGCCGCAGCGCACCGCGTGATCCCGGGGCGGCGATGGCGGTGGGGCCGGGCGACGAGGTCGTGGGCAGCGTCTCGGGCGGCTGTGTGGAGGGAGCGGTCTTCGAGCTGGCGCGGGAGGTCGTGGCGAGCGGCGAGGCCCGGTTGGAGACATTCGGGTACAGCGACGCGGACGCCTTCGCGGTCGGACTCACCTGCGGCGGCGAGATCACCGTGCTGGTACGGCCCGTGACTCCCGAGGTCGACCCCTGGTTCGGGGCGGTGGCCAGGTCGGTTGCGGCGGGTGAACCGGTGACGGTGGCGACGGTCGTCGATGGGCCTGCGGTTCGGGGGGCCTCCCTCGCGGTCTGGCCGGACAAAGTATGCGGAACTCTCGGTTCGACCGGCCTGGACATCGCGGTGACAGCCGACGCCCGGGGTGAACTCGCCCTCGGGGCAACGGGGTTGCGGCACTACGGCCCGCGCGGTGAGCGGCGTGAGGACTCCGTCGCCGTGTTTCTGCACTCCTTCGCTCCGCCGCCCCGGATGCTGGTGTTCGGCGCGATCGACTACGCGGCGGCGGTCGCCCGCATCGGTGACTTCCTCGGGTACCGGGTCACCGTGTGCGACGCCCGGCCGGTGTTCGCCACGCCGAAGCGGTTCCCGGCGGGGGTGGAGGTGGTCGTGGACTGGCCGCACCGCTATCTGCACGGCACGGACACCGACGAGCGCACGGTGATCTGCGTCCTGACCCACGATCCGAAGTTCGACGTACCGCTGCTGGAGGAGGCGCTGCGTCGGCCCGCCGCGTACATCGGGGCGATGGGCAGCCGCCGTACGCACGACGACCGTATGCGGCGCCTGCTCGAATCCGGCCTGGACGAGGGCGAGTTGGCCCGCCTGCGGTCACCGGTCGGGCTGGACCTCGGTGCCCGTACGCCCGAGGAGGTGGCCGTGTCGGTGGCTGCCGAGATCGTCGCGCTGCGGTGGGGCGGGACGGGGGTGCCGTTGACGGAGGCGGCGGGGGCGATCCACCGGGGCGTGGGGCGCTAACGCGTGCGGTGCCGAGGGCCGCGGCGACGACCTCAGGGGTGAGCAGGCCGCAGCCGGTGCCCCGGAGGAGGACGCCCAGCATGCCTGCGTGCCGGCTGCCGCCAGGTCTCCCTCGTCCCGCCCACCCGGAGCCGCACCCACGACCCCGGTCAGCTTCTCGGCGGCAACCGGTGCAGTACGACGTCCGTCAGCGCTCCCCCGTCCACCGTCGCCGTCATGTACGTGCAGTACGGCTGCCGACGCCGGTCCGTCGGGGACCCCGGGTTCAGCAGGCGCAGCCCGCCCGCAGCCGTCGTGTCCCAGGGGATGTGGCTGTGCCCGAAGACCAGCACGTCCAGGTCGGGATGGCGCGCCGCGCAACGCGCCTCACGGCCCTGGGCGGAGCCCGTCTCGTGGACGGCGCCGAAGCGCAGGCCGCCGAGTTCGGCGTACGCCACCTCGGGGAGCCGGGCGCGCAGGGCGGGGCCGTCGTTGTTGCCGTACACCCCGACAAGGCGCCGGCTGCGGCTCTCCAGCAGGTCGAGGGTCGCGGTGTCGACCCAGTCGCCGGCGTGGAACACGACGTCGGCGCGCGGGAGTTCGGCGAGGAGCTGCGCGGGGAGTTCCTTCGCGCGCTTGGGGAGGTGGGTGTCGGACATGAGCAGCAGGCGCACGGTCCCAGGGTAGGGGCGCGGACGTCGTTCCGGAGGGGCGCGCGGGGCCGTACGAGATCTACAGGCCAGACTGTTCAGTTGCGGCTGGACAGTTTCCCCTGGCCAGTTCTACGGTGGAGGCATGGCACACGAACCCCTCGAGACGCCGGCCGGCGTCTCCGACTCGGCGGCGCGGTCCGCCCGCGATCTCCGGGTGGTGCTCAGTCGGCTGCGCCGCAGGATCCGGGAGGTGGCGACCGACGAGGACCTCACCCCATCGCAGGAGTCGGCGCTCACCCTGGTCGGCAAGCACGGCGCGGCGACGGCCAGCGCGCTGGCGTCCGCCGAGGGGGTCAGGCCGCAGTCGATGGCCGCCACGCTCGCCGCCCTCGACCAGCACGGCCTCATCCGCCGCAGCCCCGACCCCGACGACGGCCGCAGGCACCTCGTGACCCTCACCGAGGCCGGCCGCGCACGCATCGAGGACAACATGCAGGTGCGCTCCGAGTGGCTGGCCCGCGCCTTCGAGGACCGGTACACGGAGCAGGAGCGGCAGACCATCATCAAGGCGCTGGGGCTGATGGAACGGCTGTCGGAGCAGTGATACCGAAGCTCACCCAGGAACCCCGGGCCGCGCGCCCCGCGCCGAGCGGCTTCGACCGGCGGCTCATCGCGCCGATGGTCCTCGGTTCCGTGCTGAACCCGATCAACTCCTCGATGATCGCCGTGGCCCTCGTGCCGATCGGCGTCGCCTTCGGGGCCCCGCCCTCGGAGACGGTGTGGCTGGTCTCGGCGCTGTATCTCGCCACCGCCGTGGGGCAGCCGGTCATCGGGCGGCTCGTCGACATGTACGGGCCGCGTCGGCTCTATCTCATCGGTACGGCCCTGGTCGGCGTCGCGGGTGTGATGGGCGCCCTCGCGCCGTCGCTCGGCGTGCTGATCGCCGCCCGGGTGCTGCTCGGGTTCGGCACCTCGGCCGCGTATCCGGCCGCGATGCAGCTGACCCGCAGCGAGGCCGAGCGCACCGGTAAGGACAGCCCCGCCGGTGTTCTGACCGCGCTGGCCGTGTCCGCGCAGACGGTGTCGGTGATCGGACCGACGCTCGGCGGCTTCCTCATCGGCGTCGGCGGCTGGCGCGCCATCTTCACGGTCAACGTGCCGCTGTCCCTGGCCTGCCTGGTCCTCGGCTCGCTGCGGCTCCCGAGGCTGAGCAAGGACACGGCGGAATCCCGGCGCGACGTGGACCCGCCCGGCATGCTCCTGTTCGCGGTCATGCTGGTCTCGCTGATGATGTTCCTGACCGCCCCGAAGCTCTCCGAGTGGTGGCTCCCGGCCCTCTCCGCCGTCGCGGCCGTCGCCTTCGCGCGACGCGAACTGCGCGTCCCGGAACCCTTCGTGGACCTGCGCGTCCTCGGCGGCAACCTCCCCCTGGTGACCACGTACATCCGCCAGTTCCTCGCGTACACGACGTCGTACGCCTTCCTCTACGGCTACACGCAGTGGCTGGAGGAGGGGCGCGGGCTGAGCGCCTCCACCGCCGGGCTCATCCTGCTGCCGCTGTCGGCCACCGCGCTCGGCATCTCCTCCCTCACCGGGCGCCGTGAGGCGGTCCGCGCCAAGCTGCTCGTCGGCGGTGCCGTGCAGGTCGTGGGCTGTGCCTCGCTGCTGCTGGTGAACTCCGGCAGCCCGGTCTGGCTGCTGCTGGCCGTCGGCGCGGTGCTGGGCGTACCGCAGGGCCTGCTCGGGCTGGCCGCGCAGAACGCGCTGTACCGGCAGGCCGAGCCCGCGCGCATCGCGTCCGCCGCCGGGCTGCTGCGCACCTTCATGTACCTCGGCGCACTGGCCGCGTCGGCGGCCACCGCGGCCTTCTTCCCGCACCGCGCCGACACCCCGGGGCTGCACGGCCTGGCCCTGTTCATGGCCGTCGGGTCGGCGCTGCTCCTCGTGATCACGCTGCCCGACCGTTCGCTGCGGACCCTCACCCCGCACGCCGCCTGACCCACGAAATCCCCCGTATCTCCTGAAAGGCTCCTCCCATGGCACTCACCACGCTCGACCCGCGTACCGCCCTCGTCGTGATCGACCTCCAGGGCGGCATCGTCGGCGCCCCGACCCAGCCGTACAGCGGTCCCGAGGTCGTCGCCCGTACCGTCGAACTCGCCGACGCCTTCCGGGCCGCCGGCCTTCCGGTGGTCCTGGTGCGGGTCTCCTTCGCCGAGGACGGCGCGGACGCCGTGCCCGGCCGTACCGAGCAGCAGCGCGCCGGCGGCGGGACCCGTCCCGAGGGCTGGGACGTCATCGTGGACGACCTGGCCGGGCACCCCGCCGACATCCGGATCACCAAGCGGAACTGGGGCGCCTTCCACGGCACCGACCTCGACGTGCAGCTGCGCCGTCGCGGCGTCACGCAGATCGTGCTGACCGGCATCGCCACCAGCATCGGCGTCGAGTCGACCGCCCGCGCTGCCCACGAGCACGGCTACCACGTGACCCTCGCCACGGACGCGATGAGCGACCTGGACGCGGTCGCGCACACCCACAGCATCGAGCGGATCTTCCCGCGGCTGGGCGAGACGGGCACCTCCGCCGAGGTCCTGGAACTTCTGGCCAAGACCCACGGCGAGAGCTGACTTCCGCCTACGCCGGGTAAACCGTTGCCCAACACCAGCCCAATGGGCGGCATCGGGACGGACCGGGTTAGCATCAGCCCACCGCGCCGTTCCACAAACAGGGGACGGGCGGCGCAAACAAGGGGGCTAGTAGCCGGATGTCGGTAAAGGTCAGTGTCGTCGTCCCTGTGTACAACCCAGGGCCTTATATCGAGGATTGCATCTCCTCTCTCCTCAGGCAGTCGCTGCCCAACGATGAGTACGAGGCGATCTTCGTCGACGACGGCTCGACGGACGGCACGCCCGCGCGGCTCGACGAGATCGCCGCCGAGCACCCCCACATGCACGTCATCCACCAGGAGGCGTCGGGCTGGTCCGGCAAGCCCCGGAACGTCGGCATCGCCGCGTCCCAGGGCGAGTTCGTCATGTTCGTCGACAACGACGACTACCTCGGCGACGAGGCCCTGGAGCGGATGTACGACTACGGCGTGGCCAACGGCGCCGACGTCATCGTCGGCAAGATGGCCGGCAAGGGCCGCGCCGTGCCGGTGGAGCTGTTCCGCAAGAACTACCCGCACGCGTCGGTCGCCACCGCGCCGCTGATGGACAGCCTCACCCCGCACAAGATGCTCCGCCGCTCCTTCCTCGACCGCATCAACCTGCGGTTCCCGGAAGGGCGTCGGCGTCTTGAGGACCACGTCTTCGTGACGGAGGCCTACCTCGCCGCGGACAACGTCGCCGTGCTCAGCGACTACGTCTGCTACTACCACATCAAGCGCGAGGACGCCTCGAACGCCGGCTTCCAACGCTTCGACCCCGTCGGCTACTTCAAGAACCTGCGAGAGGCCCTCGACGTCGTCGAGAAGTACACCGAGCCCGGTGCGGCCCGCGACAAGATCTTCCGCCGCTGGCTGCGCGTCGAGATGATGGAGCGCCTCGGCGGCGGCCGTCTCCTCAAGGCCCCTGACGACTACCGCCGTGAACTCCTCAAGGAGATCCGCGGTGTCATGACCGAGCGCTTCGGCCCCGGCGTCGCGGCCGGTCTCGGCCCGCGCCTGCGCGTGGTCGCCGCCCTCGCCGCGGCCGACCGCTACGACGACCTCGTCGACCTCGCCGAGTGGGAGGCCTCCCTCAAGCCGAAGGCGGCCCCCGGCGAGATCGAGTGGCGGGACGGCAAGCTCCTGGTGCACTACCAGGCCGAGTTCGTCATCGACGGCAAGCCGGCGATCTTCCCCGCCGAGGGCGCCCCGGCGCCCAAGCACCCGGAGCCGAAGACCCTCGCCGAAGCGACCCACATGCTGACGGCCGACGCCACCCACGTCTTCAAGAAGGCCACGGCCGACTTCGTCGTCCGCGAACGCACCAGCGCCGCCTCGCACTTCCAGCCCGTGCAGATCTCGCACGAGACGGTCGCCGACGGCGACGGAGTCCGGCTGGTCCTGCACGCCACGGCCACCGTCGACCCGGCCACCGCGGCCGGCGGCTCCCCGCTGAGCAGCGGCCTCTGGGACACGTACGTCCGTGTCGTCATCGGCTCCTGGAACAAGGAGTGCCGCCTCGGCCCCGTCCCGCAGCACGGCGAGAACGCCGGGCACGCCGGTGTCGTCAGCGGCCAGGTCCTGCTCCCGTACTACACGGAGCCGCACGGCAACTTCTCCCTGGACGTCGACAAGGCGAGCAAGCGCCTCGGCCTCGCCGACCTCAAGCCCGGCGACTTCACCGTCACCGGCGCCCGCGTCGGCGTCCTGCTCCCCTTCTACGTCCCCGCCACCACTGACGTACTGCTGCGACTGACCCACAAGTCGTCCGGTACGACCCTGGACGTGCCCGGTGTGGTCTCCCCCGAGTCCTCCGGCGCACGGCTCGCGGCCGAGGTCCCGGCCGCCGAGCTGAAGGACGCGGCGTGGAACGCGTCGGTGTGCCTGACCCCGTCCGCCACCGGGCAGCGCTTCCTGGCACTGCCGGTCCGGGTGACCGGTGACGCGGGCGGTATCCGGGTGGAGGCGGCGCCGAAGGCCCCCAAGTCCGCCGAGCCGAAGCCCGCGCCGAAGCCGGTGGCAGCCAAGCCCAAGCCGGGGCTGGCCCGCCGGGTGGCCCGCAAGCTGAAGCGCGCCCTGAACAAGTAGCGGTACCCGCACGAGCAGCGGTGGCCGAACCAGCAGCACCAAGCAGCAGTGCCCGAGCAAGTCGGAGGACAAGAGAACGTGCGATCACTGGGAATCGAAGGCGCCTGGGTCCTGGAACCCAAGGTCTTCCCTGACGACCGGGGCAGTTTCCACGAGTGGTACCGCGGCGAGGAGTTCCGCGAGGCCACCGGGTACGACCTGGCTCTGTCCCAGGCCAACTGCTCGGTCTCGCGGCGCGGTGTGGTGCGCGGAGTGCACTTCTCCGACGTACCGCCGAGCCAGGCGAAGTATGTGAAGTGCGTGCGCGGCGCCGTCCTCGACGTGGTCGTGGACATCCGCGTCGGCTCTCCCACGTTCGGTCAGTGGGAGGCCGTCCGGCTGGACGACGAGAACAGGCACGCCGTGTTCCTCGCGGAGGGTCTCGGGCACGCGTTCATGGCCCTGACCGACGACGCGACGGTCGTCTACCTCTGCTCCACGGGCTACGCGCCCGGCCGTGAGCACGGGATCAACCCGCTGGACCCGGCGCTCGGCATCGCCTGGCCCGAGGGCTTCGAGCCGGTGCTGTCGGACAAGGACGCCGAGGCGCCGACACTGGCAGAGGCGGAGCAGTCAGGACTTCTTCCGTCCTACGCGGACTGCTCCGCCTACTACGAGCGACTGCGGAGTGGAAAGCTCAGCGACTGACGCTGAGCTGCTCCACCGAGCGGCGCAGGGGCTCCCAGCCGCGGGACCGCTTGGTCCCGCGGTCCCGCGCTTTGGCGAGGGGGCCCCAGAAGCCGGCACCGAGCAGCGCCTCGGGCTTCACCGCGGTGGTGCGCTCCAGGATCGCCTCGGGCACCTTCTGCGGGTCCGGGACCTCGAACTCGGCGACGATCTCGTCGTACTTGTCCTTGAGGACCGTGCTGGTGGGATCCGCGCCGAAGACCACGAGCTGGCCGGTGGGCTGCGTGTCGACCAGGACCGTCACCAGGTCGGGACGGTAGCGGGCGAGGATCTCGACCAGCTTGTAGACGTCACCGGTCCAGGCGTCGGTGTGCCGGTCCCTGGCGGCCTCGTCGATGCTGCGCGGCAGCATGTCGTCGAAGACGATGACGCTGGCCCAGTCCGAGTGCTTCTCCACGTTGATGAAGTCGCGCAGCGCGTACTCGAACAGGTGCATGCCGTCGATGAACGACAGGTCCAGCGTGGTGGTCCGCCACCAGCCCAACGGGCTGCGGTTGCGGGCCAGTTGACGCAGGGGGTGCCGACCGCCGCGCAGGTGGACCAGCGGGTTGTCCCGAGCGAAGAAGTCGTCGCTGGTCGCCTTGGCCAGGTGGACGTCACAGCGGATCTCCGTGACCACCTTGAACGCGGGATCGATCGCGACGCTGGGCACCCGGGAGAGCGTCAGGCTGCGGCCGTCGTTGACGCCGATCTCCAGGTAGTTGCGGTTCGCGGTTGACTTGTGGAGCCCCCGCAGGAACTCATGACGTTTCACGAAGAAATCTCCTTGCGGATGTGAGGAAGTGCTTCGTGCAGGGCGGACCGCCAGTCCCTCGGCGATTCCAGACCGACCTCCCGCCACCGCTCGTGCCCGAGGGCGCTGTAGGCGGGGCGGGGCGCGGGACGGACGAAGGCCGCGCTGGTGGTGGGGCGGACACGCTCCGGATCGGCGTCGATGAGCCGGAACACCTCCTGTGCGAAACCGTGCCAGCTGGTCTCGCCGGAGCTGGTCGCGTGGAACACCCCGTGCGCGCCTTCGACTTGGCCGATACGGGCGCCGAGATCGGCGATCCGTACGGCGACGTCGGCGGTCCAGGTCGGTTGACCGCGCTGGTCGTCGACGACGTCGAGAGTGTCGCGACGTGCCTCCAGCCCGATCATCGTGCGGACGAAGTTACCCCCACTGGCTCCGTACAGCCAAGCCGTGCGCACGACCGCGCTCCTACCGGGCAGTTCGGCCAACACGGCCTGCTCTCCGGCGAGTTTGGTCCGGCCGTACGCGGTGCGGGGCGCGGTGGGATGGGTCTCCGGGTACGGCGTGCTGCGGGCCTCGCCGTCGAAGACGTAGTCGGTGGAGACGTGCACCAGCCGCGCGCCCGAGGCGGCGCAGGCGCGGGCGAGGAGCCGGGGCCCCTCGCCGTTGATGCGAAGGGCCCGCTCCTCGTCGGTCTCGGCGTCGTCCACGGCGGTGTACGCCGCGCAGTTCACCACCACGTCGGGGTGGTGCTCCGCGAACGCCCGGTCCACCGACGCGGGGTCGGTGATGTCCAGGGCGGCGCGGTCGAGACCGACGAACTGCTCACCGCGCCGGGCGAGTTCCTCCAGCACATCGTGGCCGAGCATCCCGCCGGCACCGGTGACCAGCCACTTCATCAGCCGCGCTCCACCCGTGCCTTGAGGGGCTCCCACCAGGCCCGGTTGTCGCGGTACCAGGCGACGGTGTCGGCCAGTCCCGTGGTGAAGTCGTGCTTCGGGGTGTAGCCGAGCTCGTCGTGGATCTTGGACCAGTCGACGGAGTAGCGCAGGTCGTGGCCCTTGCGGTCCTCGACGCGCTCGACCCGGTCCCAGTCCGCGCCGCAGGCCTCGAGCAGGAGACCCGTGAGCTCCTTGTTGCTCAGCTCGGTGCCGCCGCCGATGTTGTAGACCTCGCCGGCGCGGCCCTTGGTGCGCACCAGCTCGATGCCCTGGCAGTGGTCCTCGACGTGCAGCCAGTCGCGGACGTTGAGGCCCTCGCCGTAGAGCGGGACCTTCTTGCCGTCGAGGAGGTTGCTGACGAACAGCGGGATGACCTTCTCGGGGAACTGGTGCGGCCCGTAGTTGTTCGAGCAGCGGGTGACGCGGACGTCCAGGCCGTGGGTGCGGTGGTAGGCCAGGGCGAGCAGGTCCGAGGACGCCTTCGACGCGGAGTACGGCGAGTTGGGCGCGAGGGGGTGGGTCTCGGGCCAGGAGCCGGACTCGATGGAGCCGTAGACCTCGTCGGTGGAGATGTGCACGAACGGGGTGCGGTAGCGCAGGGCCGCGTCCAGCAGGACCTGGGTGCCCACCACGTTGGTGCGGACGAAGTCGGCGGCGCCGTTGATCGAGCGGTCCACGTGGGACTCGGCGGCGAAGTGGACGACCTGGTCCGCCTCGGCCATCAGCTTGTCGACCAGTTCGGCGTCGCATATGTCGCCCTGGACGAACTCGAGGCGCGGATGGTCGAGTTCGAGGTTCTCGAGCGTGCCGGCGTACGTGAGCTTGTCCAGCACCGTGATGCGGGGCGCGTCAGGGGCGTCCGAGGCGAGGAGCGTGCGGACGTACGTGGAACCGATGAAGCCGGCGGCGCCGGTGACGAGGAGATTCATGAACGGATCTGCACCTTGCTGTGGTCTCCGAGAACGAGGCGGTGGGCGCTGGGTACCCCCGGAGCGGGGGTCACTTCGACGTGCTTGCCGATGAGCGAGGACTCGATCCGGCCCACCCCGGCGATGGACGAGTCCTGCAGCACTATGGAGAACTCCAGCTCACTGTCCGTGATCCGGCAGTTCTCCGCGACCGAGGTGAACGGTCCGATGTAGGAGTCGCTCACGACGGTTCCGGAACCGATGACGACGGGTCCGACGATGCGCGAACGCTCGATGCGCGCGCCTTCCTCGATGACCACGCGGCCGATGGTCTCGGAGATGTCGTCGACCTCGCCGTCGATCCGGCGGTCCATGCTCTCCAGGACGGTCCGGTTGACCTCGAGCATGTCGACGACGTTGCCCGTGTCCTTCCAGTAGCCGTGGATGACCGAGGAGCGCACGTCGGCGCCGTCGTCGATCAGCTGCTGGATGGCGTGGGTGATCTCGAGCTCGCCGCGCCAGGACGGCTTGATGGCGCGCACGGCGTCGTGGATGGCGGGCGTGAAGAGGTAGACACCGACCAGAGCGAGGTCGCTCTTGGGGTGCTCCGGCTTCTCCTCCAGGCCGATGACCTGGCCGGATTCGCTGAGTTCGGCGACGCCGAAGGAGCGGGGGTCGGGCACGTGGGTGAGCAGGATCTGCGCGTCGGGCTTGTTGGACTGGAAGCCCTCGACGAGTCCGGTGATGCCGCCGACGATGAAGTTGTCACCGAGGTACATCACGAAGTCGTCGTCGCCGAGGTATTCGCGCGCGATCAGTACGGCGTGGGCCAGTCCGAGGGGACGGTCCTGCGGGATGTAGGTGATCTGCAGGCCGAACTTCGACCCGTCACCCACCGCCTCCTCGATCTCCGCCGCGGTGTCACCGACGATGATGCCGACCTCGGTGATTCCCGCGTCGGCGAGCGATTCGAGCCCGTAGAAGAGGACGGCCTTGTTGGCCACCGGGACGAGCTGTTTTGCCGATGTGTGTGTGATCGGCCTCAGGCGGGATCCAGTGCCGCCGGAGAGAACGAGAGCCTTCATCGCTTCACCTTAGCGTCATCTTTGGACGCGCATCGTTCCCCCCTGTGTTCGTTTGTTACGACCAGCCAACAATGAGCCGAACGCGAGGTGTCAGGGTGCGGTTGGGCCGGAGGTGCCGCCCGCCGCGCGCTGCACGTCCGCCTCGACCTCGGCCCGGTCGAGGTCCTCGTCCTTGGCGTACTCGTTCAGCGCGGCCTGGGCGTCGCGGGCGAGGTCGCGCCAGGCCCGCCAGGCGGTCTCGTAGGTGTCGGTCTGGAACTCGGTCCAGGGTTCGTGGGCGGGGGCTCCCAGGGAGTCGCGCATCTCCTGGACCCGGGCGCGTGCCGCTTGGGCCGCGCGCTGCTTCTCGACCAGTTCTTCGAAGGTGTGTGCCACAAGCAGGCACCTCATCACACCGGGCCCGCGCGACCGTCCCGACCTGCCGTTACGTGCCGTAGAGGCACCCGTGCGGCCGTCTAGCGGTCGAGGGCGATCTCCGCCCACACCTGTTTGCCGCCGCTCACCGGCACGGTGCCCCAGGCCGCCGACATGGCCTCGACGAGGAGGATGCCGCGGCCGCCGGTGGCCTCCCAGCCGATGCTGGTCGGTTTGACCGGGGTGCGGGGCGAGGAGTCGGCGACGGCGACGCGGAAGCGCCGGTTGACGAGGGTGAGGTCGAGGCGGACGGGGCCGTCGGTGTGCACCAGGGCGTTGGTGACCAGCTCGGAGACGACCAGGAGGATGGTGTCGGTCTCCTCGGTGACGCCCCAGGTGCGCAGGGTCCGCCGGGTGAAGCGGCGGGCGTGCCGGGCGGCCTCGGGGACGCGCCAGACCGTCCAGTTCTCGCGCCGGGGGCGGGTGGCGAGGCCGTCGTAGCGCATGAGGAGCAGGGCGACGTCGTCCTCGCGGCGGGCGTTGCCGAGCAGGGCGTCGGCGACGAGGCCGAGGTGGGCGGGGTCGGAGACGGCGAGGCCGTGGGCGAGGCGGTCGAGGCCCTCGTCGATGTCGGCCTCCTTGGACTCGACGAGGCCGTCGGTGGTGAGGGCGACGACGGTGCCGGGCTGGAGCCGGAGGGGGCTCATGGGGAACTCGCCCTGGACGACCACGCCGAGCGGCGGTCCGCCCTCCGCGTAGGGGATCTCGGTGCTGCCGTCCGGGTGACGCAGGACGGGTGGCAGGTGACCGGCCCGCACGTACCAGGCGGAACCTTCCTCCAGATCGACGTCGACGTAGCAGCAGGTGGCGAAGAGGTCGGTCTCCAGGTCGATGAGCAGGCGGTTGGCGTGCGAGACGACGACGTCCGGGGGGTGTCCCTCGACGGCGTAGGCGCGCAGCGCGGTGCGCATCTGGCCCATGAGGGTGGCGGCGCCCGCGTTGTGGCCCTGGACGTCGCCGATGACGAGGGCGACGTGGTTGTCGGGCAGCGGGATCACGTCGTACCAGTCGCCGCCGACCTCGAGCCCTGCGGTGGTCGGCAGATAGCGGGCGACGGCGACCGCGCCGGGGAGTTTCGGCAGGCGGCGCGGGAGCAGCTGGCGCTGGAGCATGCCGACGAGTTCGTGCTCGGCGTCGAAGGCGTGGGCGCGCATGAGGGCCTGGCCCGCGAGACCGGCGGAGGCGGTGAGGAGGGCGCGCTCGTCGGGGCCGAAGACGTGTGGGGCGTCCCAGCCGATGAGGCAGGCGCCGGAGACCCGGCCGCCGGCGGACAGCGGGAGGACGGCGAGGCCACCGGGTCCGACCTCGGCGAGGGCGGGTTCCAGGTCGGTGCCGGCGGGCCAGATCGCGGCGCGGCCCTCGCGCAGGGCGGCGGCGAGGGTGGGCATCGCGCGGACCGGCGCGTCGGGCCATTCGCTGCGCCACTCCAGGCGCCACAGCTCGGGCCAGGCCTCCGGTTCGGGCGGGTCGAGGACGGTGACGACGAGCCGGTCGCCCTCCAGTTCGGCGAGCGCGATCCGGTCGGCGCGCAGCGGCTTGCGCAGGGCGGCGACGACGGCCTGGCTGACGTCGCGGACCGTGCCGGCCATGGCGAGGGCGGCGGCGAGGCGCTGGACGCGGGCCACGTCGTTGACGCCGGAGCGCAGCTGGGAGGCGTCGCCGACGGTGCCGACCAGGCGGGCGGGGCGGCCGTCGCCGCCGGGCAGGAGCCGCCCGCGCAGCCGCAGCCACTTGGGTGTTCCGGAGGGCTGCAGGACCCGGAACTCCAGTTCGCGGTCGCCGATGGCCATGTGGTCGGCCTCGACGACGGACATCAGGGAGGGCAGGTCCTCCGGGACGGTCATCCCGAGCAGGGTCTCGACCCGGCCGTCGAACTCGTCCGGGCCGAGTCCGAACAGGTCCAGGACCTCGTCGCCGATCTCGACCCGCCCGGTGTCCATGGCCAGGTCGAACGCACCCGCCGCAATGTCCTCGCCGGCGGCGGCCTGGTCGGGCACCGGGATCGCGACCGCCTCGGTGATCAGCGCGAGGCACGCGCGGTCGTCGGCGTCGAAGCCTTCCGTGCGCTCGCTCACCGCGAGGAGGCAGCCGCCGCCCCCGTCATCGTGCACGGGCAGTGCCGCCAGGTGGAACTCCGCCGAGGGCAGCCGCCGCGAGTCGCCGCCGGCGGCCAGTTCGGCGGGGCCGAGCCACACCGCGTGTCCGGCCCGCCACGCCTCGGCGGCCGGCGCTCCCCCGGACGCCGGATACCCGTCCCGCAGCCCGTACAGCGTGCGCGGCACCCCGACCGTCTCGACCAGGCACAGCAGGTCGCCGTCGGCTCCGGGGGTGTACACCCCGGCGAAGCTCGCACCGGCGAAGACGAGGGCCTGTTCGAGGACCCGGCGCAGCCGTTCGCGGGGGTCGAGGTCGACGGTGAGCGTTTTGAGGGCAAGTTCGGCACGCAGCGTTCGCGTTCCGCGTCCCTCAGCGCCCTCACTGACCACGTCCGCAATTACAGCGCTTATGCGCCGACTGCGCAGCCCCTGTGACCGTTCCGTGTGACCGTTCCGTGGCGATGAGGGACCAGATGGACCCTTCTCGGGCTCGAAAGGTGCCGAACAAGTCTTTACGCGTGCGTACCGCACGGGTTTCTCGTGACAGGCGTGACTGTCCCCCTCCGTGGCCCGGCTGGGAGATTCGAGCCGGGCCACAGAGGGGGACGACATGGACAAGCGGTACGAGGTGTACGCGCTCGCCGACAGACACTTCTACGAGACACCGGACCGCCTGTCCTCAGCCGGCGCGGAGACCGCGGCGCCCCTGTTCGAGACGGCGCGCCGCGAGGTCCCGGAGGGCTGGAGCTCGGCCCGCATCGGCGACTGGCTGACGCTGACCCCGCTCGACGAGGACGGCGGCCCCTTGGCCGGGCCGGCCCAGGGCTGGAAGATCCACGCCTCGGCCATTCGAGCGAACGCGGACCGTGTCGCCGCGATCGTGTGGGACTACTGCGTGCCGCGCCGCATCCCGTTCAAGTTCGTCCCGGGCCCGCACCTGCTGCACCTGCGCAACACGAAGTACGCGGGCCGCGACACCAGCGGCAAGTTCGTCACGATCTACCCCGCCGACGAGGCTCAACTCCAAGAGATTCTGGGCGAGTTGGGCAAGCTCCTGGAGGGCTTCGAGGGCCCGTACATCCTCACCGACCTCCGCTGGAACGACGGCCCGCTCTACGTCCGCTACGGCGCGTTCGCCCGCGCCTTCGTCGTCGACGAGCGGGGTTCGCTGGTCTCGGCGGTGCGGGACGGCTCGGGCGCGTTGGTGCCGGACCGGCGGGCGCCGTCCTTCCAGGTCCCGGAGTGGGTGACCCTGCCGGCGTTCCTGGAGCCGCAGCTCGCGGCGCGCAACACCACGACGGTGGGCGAACTCCCGTACCGCATCGAGAAGGCGCTGCACTTCTCGAACGGCGGCGGGGTCTACGCGGGCACCGACACCCGGGACGGCCGCAAGGTCGTCCTCAAGGAGGGGCGTCCGCACGCGGGGCTCGCCTCGGACGGCGCCGACGCGATCGTGCGCCTGGAGCGGGAGAAGCTGGCGCTGGAGCGGGTCGCCGGGACCGGGGTGGTGCCCGAGGTGCGGGACTGGTTCCTGCTGGGTGAACACCGGTTCCTGGTCATGGACTTCATCGAGGGCCGCCCCCTCAACTCCTTCTTCGCGGAACGGCATCCGCTGCTCACCCCGGACCCCGACCCGGACGCGGTCGCCGCGTACACGGCGTGGGCGCTGCGGATCCACGCGGCGGTCGAGCGGGCGATGGAGGCGGTGCACGAGCGCGGGATCGTCTTCAACGACCTGCACATCTTCAACGTGATCGTCGCGCCCGACGAGGAGTCGGTGTTCCTCATCGACTTCGAGGCGGCGGCTCCGGCCGAGGAGAACGGCCGACAGGTCGTCGCGCATCCGGGCTTCTTCGCGCCGCCGGACCGTCGGGGCATCGACATCGACCGGTACGCACTGGCCTGTCTGCGGCTCGCCCTGTTCCTGCCGGTGACCACGCTGTTCGTCGTCGACCGCGGCAAGGCGGCGCATCTGGCCGAGGTGATCGCGGGCCAATTCCCGGACGTGCCGAAGGAGTTCCTGGACAAGGCGGTCACGGAGATCACCCGGGGCACGGACACGGTCGCCCCGGCCTTCGTACGCCCCGGCGACTGGCCCTACAGCCGTGACTCGATGGTCAAGGCCATCCTCGCCTCGGCGACCCCCGACCGCGACGACCGGCTCTTCCCCGGCGATGTCGCCCAGTTCTCCGACGGCGGCGGACTCGGCCTGGCGCACGGCGCTGCCGGTGTCCTGTACGCCCTCGACGCGACCGGCGCCGACCGCCACGAGGAGGGCGAACGCTGGCTCCTCGACCGCACCGCACCGCCCCCGGTCGGCACCCCGCTCGGTCTCTACGACGGCCTCGCGGGCGTCGCCCACGTCCTCGACCGGCTCGGCCACCGCCGACGCGCCCTCGACCTGATCGACGGCATCCTCGCGGAGCGCTGGCAGAACCTCTCCTCCGACCTGCACGGCGGTCTCGCGGGGCTCGGCCTGGTCCTGGGCCAACTGGCCGCCGACACCGGCGAGTCGGAGCTGCGTGAGCGGGCGGCGGAGGCCTCGGACATCCTCGTACGGCGCCTCGCCGAACCACGTCCCGCCTCGCCCCAGCGACGGGCCGGACTGCTCCGGGGTGCGAGCGGTCCCGCGCTGTTCCTGCTGCGGCAGTACGAGTCGACGGGCGACAAGGGCCTGCTCGACGCGGCAACTGCCGCTCTGCGCCAGGACCTTGAGTGCTGTGTCGTGCAGCGCGGCGGCGGTCTGGAGGTCGACGAGGGCTGGCGGACGCTGCCGTACCTCGGCGACGGAAGCGTGGGCCTGGGCATGGTCCTGGACGACCTCCTGGCCCATGTCCCCGACGAGACAGGGGAGTTCGAGCGCGCCCACGCCGGCATCCTCGCCGCCGCGACCTCCCGCTTCTACGCGCAGCCCGGTCTCTTCCAGGGCCGCGCCGGGATGGTCCTGCATCTCGCCCGGACGACCGCGCCGGGCGCCGCAGCCGACCGGCTCGCCGAACAGGTCGCGGGCCTGGGCTGGTTCGCGATGTCGTACGAGGGCCAACTCGCCTTCCCCGGGCACCAGATGATGCGGCTCTCCATGGACCTCGGCACCGGTACCGCCGGGTGTCTGCTCGCGCTCGGCGCGGCCTTCGGCGATGCCGAGTCGGCCCCCGGGCTGCCCTTCCTGCCGCCGCTCCGGCGGCCCCTCAAACGCGGCTCCGCGATCTGACGGAGTCGTGACACCACCACCCCGTCCCCACAACGAAAGGACATCTCATGGCACTTCTCGACCTGCAGACGATGGAATCCGACGAGAACAGCAACGGCGGCGGCGGCGCGAGCACCGTCAGCCTGCTCTCCTGCGTCAGCGCCGCGAGCATTCTGCTGTGTCTCTGACAACACGGTGAGTCCACGGCTCCGGGCGACCCCCTCCTTCGAGGGGGCCGCCCGGGGTCCACGCCATGTCACCCCGAGGGACCGCCGTATGACGACACAGGCCGAGGGCGACCCGGTGACCGGTCCGCTGCTGCGGTCGGCCGTCCGTGCCGCCGGGGTGCGCTGTGCGGTGCTGGGCGCGGTCGGTACGGCGTCCACGGCGGCCGCGCTGCTGCTGCCCGCCGTGCTCGGGCGGACCCTGGACCACCTGCTGGCGCACGCCCCGGCGGCGCGCTGGGTGTGGGGGTGCGCCGGGCTCGTGCTGCTGATCGGACTGCTGGACGCCTGCGAAACAGTGCTCGGCGGCACGGTCGCGGCGGGCTCGACGGCATGGCTGCGCCGACGCGTCACCGGACATGTACTTGCCCTCGGACCCCGCGCCAACACCCGTTTCGGCTCAGGGGAATTGGTGGCCCGACTGGTGGGCAACGCCGCACAGGCCGGGACGGCACCGGGTGCGGTGGCAGCCCTGCTCGCGGCGCTGGCGGGACCGGTCGGAGGCGTGGTCGCGCTGGCGTTGATCGACCCATGGCTGGCAGCGGTGTTCCTGGCCGGGGCACCGATCCTCACCTTCCTGCTCCGCGCCTTCGCCCGCGACACCTCGGAGTGCGTGACCCGGTACCAACAGATCCAGGGACGGATGGCGTCGGCGCTCACAGAGGCGATCGGCGGCTTCCGCACGATCCAGGCGGCGGGCACGGCGGACCGTGAGGCGGCACGCATCCTGCGACCGCTCCCCGACCTCTCCCGCGCGGGCCACCGCATGTGGCGGGTACAGGGCCGGGCCGCCGCACAGGCGGTCGCCGTGGCCCCCCTGCTGCAACTGTCCGTCGTCGCCGTGGCGGGCTACCTCCTCACCAGACACCGCCTGACGGTGGGCGAGGTGCTGGCCGCGTCCCGATACGCCGTACTGGCGACCGGAGTCGGCGTCCTCGTCGGCCAACTGTCGGGCCTCGTCCGCGCGAAGGCGGCAACCCGACGTCTGGACGAGATCCTGACCGTACCGACCCCCGCCCACGGACACCGACAACTCCCCCCGGGTCCAGGCCACTTGGAGCTACGAGGCGTGACCGCCCGGCACGGCAAACGCACCGTCCTCGACGGCATCGACCTCGTGATCCCCGGCGGTACGACCCTCGCCGTCGTCGGCCGCTCCGGCGCCGGCAAGTCACTCCTCGCGGCGATCGCGGGCCGTCTGACCGACCCGGACGCGGGCGAAGTCCTCCTCGACGGCGTCCCGTTGCACGCCCTGCGCCACGACGCGCTCCGCACCGCGATCGGCTACGCCTTCGACCGCCCGGCGCTCCTCGGCACGACGATCGAGGACACGATCGCCTTCGGCCCGCACCCGCCGTCCCCCGCCCGCGTCAGAGAAGCGGCACGTCTCGCCCACGCGGACCCCTTCATCCGCCGCCTCCCGCACGGCTACGCCACCCGCGTCGCCGACGCGCCCCACTCCGGCGGCGAGTCCCAACGCCTGGGCCTGGCAAGGGCGTTCGCCCACGACACCCGCGTCCTGATCCTCGACGACGCCCTCTCCAGCCTCGACACGATCACCGAACACCGCATCACCAACTCCCTCACCGGCCCCGACACCACAGGCACCCGTCTCCTCATCGCCCACCGCGCCACGACGGCGGCCCGCGCGGACCTGGTGGCGTGGCTGGACGGGGGGCGGGTGCGAGCGGTGGGCACGCATACGGAGTTGTGGGGGTCGGCGGGTTATCGGGGGGTGTTCGGGGAGGCCGAGGGGGTGGGGGGCGCCGGGGAATCGGGCCGTTCAGCGAGGGCATTGCCCAAAGCGGGTGCACAGGGCGGGGCGGCCTGATGCGGAGCGAATCCACGCGGTCCACCGGGACCCACGCCCACAGCAACGCCCCTGCCGAGTCGACGCAGGCCACACCACCCACCGACGCTCACCACACCGGCACCCTCCCCCACCGCGGCCTCCGCTTCCTGCTCGCCCGCCGCCCCGTGCTCATCCGTCTCGCCCTCTGGTCCGTGCTGGAGACAGGGCAGACGTTCCTCGTCGGCTACGGGCTCGCCCGTGCGCTGGACGCGGGGTTTCTCGTCGGGCGAAGTGCCGTCGGGCTCGGTTGGCTCGGGTTGGCGGGGATCGGGGTGGTCGTCGGGGCGTTCGGTACCGGGCGCGTCTATCGCGGTGTCGCCGATCTCGTCGAACCGCTCAGGGACCGGCTCGTGGAGCGGGTCGTCGTGCGCGGGGTGCGGGAGGGGAACGGCGGGGCGTTGTCCGGGCTGACCCAGCAGGTGGAGCTGGCCCGGGACACCTTCGCCGGGCTGGTGATGGTGTCCCGGTCGTTCCTGTTCACCGCCGTGGGCGCGCTCGCCGGACTGTGCTCGCTCGACCCGCTGCTCCTGCTCGTCGTCGCACCCCCGCTCCTCGCCGGGGTCTCCCTCTTCGCGGCGACCCTGCGTCCGCTGGCCCGGCGGCAGGAGACCTTCCTCCTCGCCGACGAAGCCCTCGCCGACGGCCTAGGCACGGTCTGCCCAGGGCTGCGCGACATCACGGCGGCCGGTGCCGAGGAACAGGTCGCCGCCGACACCGCCCGCCTCGTCGACACCGAGTTCCGCGCCGCCCGTTCCCTGGCCCGCTGGGGTGTCCTGCGCGTCGCGGCCCTGGCGATCGGCGGCCAGTTGCCGATCGTGCTGCTCCTCGCCACCGCCCCCTGGCTCCTCGGTCACGGCGTCACCCCGGGCGGCCTGGTCGGCGCCCTCGCCTACGTCACCCAGTCCCTGCTCCCCGCCCTCCAGAACCTGGTCCACGGCCTGGGCACCAGCGGCTCCCGCCTCACGGTCGTCCTGCGCCGCCTGACACCGGCGTCGGTCACACCACCCCCGATGCCGACACCGCCTGAGACACCCGTCCCCCACCTCATCACCCCACCCGCCCTCACCCTCACCTCCGTGACCTTCGCCTACGGCACCGGCGGCGACCCCGTCCTCCGCGACCTCACCCTCGCCCTCCCTCAAGGCGCCCACCTGGCCGTCGTAGGCCCGAGCGGTATCGGAAAGTCCACGCTCACCGCTCTCGCCGCCGGACTGCTGCGACCCGGCCACGGCACGATCCGGATGTACGGCCGACCGGTGTCCGAGACCCACGCCCAGCGCGTGCTGATCCCCCAGGAGGCCTACGTCTTCAGCGGGACCCTCGCCGAGAACCTCGGCCATCTGCGGCCGGACCCGGTCCCGGAGTCGGAGCTGCTGGCCGCGGCGGAGGCCGTAGGGCTGACCGCGTTGCTCAAGAGCCTCGGCGGGCCCGGCGCCCCGGTCGACCCTTCGGCGCTCTCCGCCGGTGAGCGGCAGTTGATCGCGCTGACGCGCGCCTATCTGTCGTACGCGCCGCTCGCTCTTCTCGACGAGGCGACCTGTCATCTCGATCCGGAGGCGGAGGAGCGGGCGGAGCGGGCGTTCGCCGCGCGGGAGCGGCCCGGCGGGGCGCTGGTCGTCGTGGCGCATCGGATCAGTTCGGCGCGGCGGGCCGGGCGGGTGCTGGTGATGGACGGGCGGGAGACCGCGCTCGGCACGCACGACGATTTGCTCCGTCGCTCTCCGCTCTATCGGGACCTGGTCGGCAGCTGGTCGTCAGAGCCAGCCCTCGCCCTGGGAGATACGGATCGCGTCGATGCGGTTGCGGGCTCCGGTCTTGCGGGTGATGGCCGCCATGTAGTTGCGCACGGTCCCGTGGGACAGGTGCAGATTCCCGGCGATCTCCGCGATGGAGGCCCCCTCGGCGGCCAGGGTTAACACGCTCAGCTCTCTTCGTGTCAGCGGCATCTCCGCGGCCTTGAGGAATCCGAAGCCCAGGGAGTCGTCAACGAAACGTTTCCCCGCGGCGACCCGGCGGATGGCGTGCACCAGCCGGTCCGGCGGGCTCGCCTTGTCGACATAGCCGAGCGCTCCCTCCTGCAGAGCGCGTTTCAGCAGGCCCGGGCGGTGCGCGGTGGCCAGCACGAGGAGGCCCGGCGGGGTCGGGCCGGTGCCGCGCGGGCCGACTTCGCCGAGCGGCGGGATGCCGTACGTGTCGGCGCAGTCGAGGTCTGCCGCGCAGACGTCCGGCCGGACGGACCGGACGCGACCGGGTGCGGTGCGCCACGGGGTGTCGTAGACCCCGAGGTCGGGTTCGCGGCGGAGCCATTCCGCGAGGACCGATCGCACCAGACAGGCGTCGTGCACCAGAAGTAGCCGGATCACTGCCGTCCCCTCAACTAGCTGTTCGCCGGTTCCACGGTGGTTACACGGGTGCCCCATTGTTCGCGACCGCGACCGCGTCTGGGGCCGGAGTTCCGGCCAACAGGGTGCGCGGGGGCGCACGCGGGGCGCCCGTCCGCCGCCGCGCGCTTCGATTCGGGGGGTATACGACCCGGGTCTCGGGGGTACGGACACGCCCCGCCCGGGCGAGGGAGGGCCTCGCTCGCCGTGCGCGTCGGGCGCCCTGGGTGGAGCCTGATCACGGGGACCGGGACCGCACGGCCGGACGAGGAGGTGGTCGGCGTGTCCGACGGAGGGGCGTCGAGGCAGGCGCCGGTCGGCAGGCCGATGCTGTCGCTCGCGCTGGCCGCGATGATGGACGGCGTCCACGCGCACTCGGGCGCGGTGTACCTGCTGACGCCCGAGGATCCGGTGCTGGAGATGGCGGTGATGGCCGGGCTGCCCCGCGCGTTCGCGGCGCCCTGGGAGCGGGTCGGGCTGAGCGCGCCGATCCCGGTCGCCGAGGCGGTGCGCGAGCGGCGGCTGATCTGGGTGGGCGGCGAGGAGGACATGGCGCGGCGCTATCCGCGGATCGCGGTGGTGCTGCCGTACCCCTTCGCCCTGGCCGCGGTGCCGATCGCCACGGAGTCGACGGTCTACGGCGCGGTCTTCGTGACCTGGCCGGGTTCGCATCCGCCGGTTCTCTCCGACCGGGACCGCGAGCAGCTGACCGCCGCCTGCGACCGGCTCGCGCTGCGGCTGGAGCGGGCCGCAGCGGAGCGACGGCCGGTGCGGGCCGAGCCGGATCTGCTGGCGACCGGGCCCGCGACGAGTGTGGCCGGGACGCTGGGCACGGTCGAGGCGGCGCGGATGGTGGCCCGGCTGCCGTACGGGCTGTGTTCGCTGGATCTGCACGGGCGGGTCGGCTTCGCGAACGCGGCGGCCGGGGAGCTGCTGGGCCTGTCGGTGAGCCGGCTGCTGGGCACGCAGTTGTGGGCGGCGGTGCCCTGGCTCAACGACCCGGTGTACGAGGACCGTTACCGGGCCGCGCTGCTCAGTCAGCAGGTCACGTCGTTCGTGGCGCTGCGCCCGCCGGGCGAGTGGCTGTCGTTCCGGCTGTATCCGAACACGACCGGCCTGAGCGTCCGGATCAGCCGGGCGCGGGCGGTGACGGAGCTGAGCCGTGCGGTGCCCGAGCCGGGTGAAGGACCGGCGCGCCTGGTGACCATCTCGCAGGTGCTGAGCCTGGCCGGGGCGCTCACCGAGGCGGTCGGGGTGGAGGACGTGGTGCAGCTGATCGCGGACGAGGTCGCGCCGGCGGTGGGCAGCAAGGCGCTGGTCGTCCTGGGTTCGCACGGCGGGCGGCTGCATGTGCTGGGGCACCGGGGTTATGTCGACCCGCATGTGGTGGAGCGGTTCGACGGGATGCCGCTGACGGAGCCGACGCCGGGGACGGCCGCGCTGAACAGCGGTGTGCCCGCGTTCTTCGACTCCCGGCAGGAGCTGGAACGGCTGTACCCGAGCCGGCACGCGACCCCGGACGGCTTCGCGGCCTGGGCGTATCTGCCGCTGATCGCGTCCGGCCGCCCGGTCGGCACCTGTGTCCTGGCCTACCCCGAGCAGCACCCCTTCCCCGCCGACGAGCGGGCCGTCCTCACGAGCCTCGGCGGCCTGATCGCGCAGGCCCTGGAGCGCGCGCTGCTCTACGACGCGAAGAACCAGCTCGCCCACGGCCTCCAGGCCGCGCTGCTGCCCCACACGCTGCCGCCGCTCCCGGGCATCGAGGCCGCGGCCCGCTATCTCCCGGCCACGCGGGGCATGGAGATCGGCGGCGACTTCTACGACCTGGTGGCCTCGGAGGGACTGGCGGCGGTGATCGGCGATGTGCAGGGGCACAACGTGACCGCGGCCGGGCTGATGGGCCAGATCCGGACCGCCGTCCGCGCGTACACGACGGTGGGCCAGGCGCCTGCGGAGGTCATGCGCAGCACCAACAGGCTGCTGATCGACCTGGGTTCCGAACTCTTCGCGAGCTGTCTGTATCTACGGCTGGATCCCGCGCGCGGTACGGCCGTGATGGCGCGGGCCGGGCATCCGCCGCCGTTGCTGCGCCGCCCGGACGGGCGGGTACGGGTGCTGGACCTGGCGGGCGGTCCGCTGCTGGGCATCGACGCCGACGCGGTCTATCCGACGACGGAGGTCGATCTCGCGCCGGGTTCCGTCCTCGCCCTCTATACGGACGGGCTCATCGAGTCGCCGGGCGTCGACATCGAGGACGCCCTGGCCGAACTGGGCCAACGCCTCGCGGCGGCAGGGGACTTGCCGCTGGAGGAGCTCGCCGACGAACTCGTGCGGCACAGTGCGGCGGCACAGGAGCGGAACGACGACGTGGCGCTGTTGCTGCTACGGGCCCGGGAGCCGGGACCGCGTTGACCGCGGTACAAGCAGAGCGGTCCGGCCCTCCCGCCGGAGGGCCGGACCGGTCCACCGCCGACCTGAGTCGCTGAAAGCGGTCGGGTCAGTGGTTCGAGGTGAGCGAGGAACCGTCGTCGGCTCCGGTGCCGGTGTCCTGGCCCGTGCCGCTCTGGTCCTGGCCGGTGCCGGTGCCGTCCGTGGCGGACGGGTCCACCGCTCCGGACTGGTCGCCGGTGCCGTCGGTGGCCGACGGGTCGGCAGCGGTCGCCGACGGGTCCGCCGTGGCGGTGTCGTCGCCCGCGCCCGCACCCGCGCCGGCCGCGCCGTCGCCGAGGGTGGCGCCGGTCGCGGTGAGCGCGGCGGTGACCGGCTGGAAGAAGGTCTCGCCGCCGCTGGTGCAGTCGCCGCTGCCGCCGGAGGTGAGGCCGACCGCGCCGCCGTCCTGGGTGAAGAGCGAGCCGCCGCTGTCGCCCGCCTCGGCGCAGACGTCCGTCTGGATGAGGCCGTTGACGGTGTCGACACCGTTGGGGTCGGTCTCGCTCTGGAAGTTGACGGTCGCGTCGAGCCCGGTGACCGTGCCGTCGTGCAGACCGGTGGTGCTGCCCATCCGGAAGACCTGGGTGCCGACCGTGGCGTCCTCGGCCTGGGTGATCTGGACGGTCTGGCCGTTGCCCACGTTGACGTCACTGGTGGTCTGCGTGGCCGGGTCGTCGTACTTCACAAGTGAGAAGTCGTTACCGGGGAAGGTGGCCTGGTCGACGGTGGCGATCGGCTGGCCTTCCTGCGAGTCGGACCACTGCTTGGCCGCGACGCCGCAGTGTCCGGCGGTCAGGAACGCGGGGGTGCCGTCGCTCGCGGTGACGTTGAAGCCCAGCGAGCATCGGACCCCGCCCTGGTCGGTCTGGGCGAAGATGGCGTCGCCGCCGGAGACCAGCGTCTTGAAGGAGCCCGCGGTCTTCTTGACGGTGGCCATGTTCGTGCCGAGGCTCTTGACCGTCGACAGGACGGTGTCCCACTTGGCGCCGGTGACGCTGCTGTCGGCGAGGACCTGGATCTTGTTGGTCTTCGGGTCGACCGACCAGGCAGTGCCGGGCACGGTCGCCTTGGTCTTCAACACCTTTGCGGCGGCGGTGAGTTCGGCGGTGCTGTTCTGCACCTTGCGCACCTTGGCGCCGGCCTTCTCCGCCTGCACGACCACCTTGTCGTTGTCGCCCGAGATCACGTTGACGACGAGCTGCTGGGTGGCGCTGTCGTAGTAGGACCCGGCGAACGCGTCGCCCAGCAGTCCGGCGAGCTGCGAGGAGAGGTCCGAGGCACCCGTCGCCTTGAAGGTCTTGGGGGTGGCGGCGCCTGCCGAATTGTCCTGGGACGCGTTGGCGTTCGGCAGCAGGATCGCCGCCGCTCCGAGGGCGGCGACACCGCCGATGGCTATCGCGGCCTTACGCTTCGGGATTCGCTTGTGACTCAAACTGCTCGACCTCCTGGGGACCGGGGTCTGCGCCGCCGTGCGGCGGCGATGGGGGGCGCCTGGATGCCCGTTGATACGCACGTGTCACGTGGGCCGTTCAATTCCGTTTCTCAACTTCCTTTGCAAAATCGCGAATCGGCCATGTCCAAGCTCTGACCCCGCGGCGGCGTGCGACGGCCCCGCACCCGCGCCGACCACGCGCCCGGGCATATGCGCCCGGCAGACTTCACCCGTTCCGGATGTCTTGATCGAATCGGTGCCGCCCGAACTCGCCCGCGCGCGGCCCCCGTTCACACCCTCCGGCGATCACCACACAACGCGACCGGTCGGCGACCGTCCGTCGAGATCGGGGAGCGGAATCCTCGCTTCAGGGAATCTGCACAGCGCGTACCCAACGAAGTCACGGCACTCGACGGATCTGCACATGCGCACGCCCCCCGGCACGCCTTTGGCGAGGAGTGCCCCATTCCGCTTCGGCGCCGCAAGCTCTCGCGCGGAACCATGTCGTGCAGCGTGTGAAGAAGTCGCCGACACCTCGTGCCCGGGCCTGCACGGTTCGTGCCTCCTGAGGCTCAAGTGCCCTGGTGGGACAGGAGTTTGATTGGCTGCGTCCACCCGCACCGTGCTTTGATCCATCGCATCGCAGGAGCCGAGAGGGCTCCGGAAACGGCGCCCGGCGCCTGCGGTCGCGGCCGTCGTCTGTCCCCAGAGGGGGCCGCTCCCCCCTTGTGAATATCCATATGAAGGGAAGTTCCCCCATGAACTCCACCCCCCAGGTCGAGACCGTCGAGATCTCCGACGCCGAGCTCGACAACGTCTCCGGTGGTCTGTCCGTGAACGCGCTCGGCACCGTGACCGGCCTGGTCGACGGCGTTGCCCCGGTCTCCGGCCTGGTCGACACGGTCGTCGGCACCGTCGAGGGTGTCACCGGCCTCAACGTGGCCCCGGTCACGAACCTGGTCGCCGGTCTCTGATCGCACCTTGTTCCACCGAGTCCCGGAGCCGTTTCCCGGCTCCGGGACTCTTGGATGCCGTAAAAGATCTCTCCCCTAGGTGAGGGAAGTCCCGTGCAGTTCCGCCAACAGGCCCTCGCCAAGCTCCAGTCGCCCGAAGAGCTGGATCTTCCGGTGCGCTTCGCGCGTCCGCAGGGCTGGCTCGTGCTCTCCGTGACGGTGGTCGTGGTGGCCGCCGCGTCCGTGTGGGCGGTGACCGGTTCGGTCGCGTCGACCGTCGGCGCGTCCGCCGTCCTCACGCACGGGGAGGGCAGTTACATCCTGCAGAGCCCGGTGGCCGGGCAGGTCACCGCCGTCCTCGCGCAGCAGGGTGAGCGGCTGCCCGCCAACTCCCCTGTGCTGAAGGTCCGTACGAGCGACGGCGACTCCGTCGTGCGCACGGTCGCCGCGGGCCGTATCACCGCGCTCGCCGCCACCATCGGCCAGATCATCCAGACCGGCGCGAACGTCGCGGCCGTGGAGAAGGTCGCGCACGCCACCGATCCGCTCTACGCGACGGTGTACGTCCCCGCCGAGAACGCGGCCTCCATCCCCGCGAACGCCGCCGTCGACCTGACCGTCTCCTCGGTGCCGACGCAGACGTACGGCGTGCTGCGCGGCCAGGTGAAGGCGGTGGACCGGTCGGCGCAGTCGGCGCAGCAGATCTCCGCGTTCCTCGGCGACAGCCAGCTCGGCGAGCAGTTCACCAAGAAGGGCCGGCCGGTGGCCGTGCTGGTGAGGCTCGACAAGTCGCGGAAGACGAAGAGCGGTTACACGTGGTCGTCCGCCGACGGACCGCCGTTCGCCCTCACCTCCATGACCATGGCCTCGGCCTCGATCCGGCTGGCCGATCAACGCCCCCTCGATTGGCTGCTGCCGTGAGCCCCGCTCAGGACACCCGTTCGCGGCGCCGGTCCGCACCGCCGAAGCGCCCGGTCCCCAAAGGCCGCGTGAAGACGGTCCGCACCCCGACCGTCCTCCAGATGGAGGCCGTCGAATGCGGCGCCGCCTCCCTCGCGATGGTCCTCGGCTTCTACGGCCGCCATGTCCCGCTGGAGGAGCTCCGCATCGCCTGCGGTGTCTCCCGCGACGGCTCCCGCGCCAGCAACCTGCTGAAGGCGGCCCGCAGTTACGGCCTGACGGCCAAGGGCATGCAGATGGACACGGCCGCCCTCGCCGAGGTCCGCTCCCCCGCCGTCCTGTTCTGGGAGTTCAACCACTACGTCGTCTACGACGGCATGGGCCGCCGGTTCGGCCGGCGCGGGGTGTACATCAACGACCCCGGAAAAGGGCGCCGGTTCGTGCCCATGGAGGACTTCGACGCGAGTTTCACCGGTGTCGTCCTCGTCATGGAACCGGGCGACGGCTTCGAGAAGGGCGGCCGCAAGCCGGGCGTCCTCGGCGCGATGCCGGCCCGGCTGCGCGGCACCGCGGGCACGATGCCCGCCGCCGTCCTCGCGAGCCTGCTGCTGGTGGCGGTCGGCGCGGCGATGCCCGCGCTCAGCCGGACCTACATCGACATGTTCCTGATTGGCGGTCAGACGTCCTTGCTGGGCGTCCTGTTCGCGTCGATGGGCACCTGCGTCCTGCTCACGCTGGCACTGACCTGGCTCCAGCAGGCGAACCTGCTGCACGGCCGCATCATCTCCTCCACCCTCTCCAGCGCCCGCTTCCTGCGCCATCTGCTGCGGCTGCCGGTGACCTTCTTCTCCCAGCGCAGCCCGGCCGATCTGGTGCAGCGCCTCCAGTCGAACGACGCCGTCGCCGAGACGCTGGCCCGCGACCTCTCGGCCGCGGGCGTGGACGCGGTGGTCGTGGTGCTGTACGCGTTCCTGCTCTACACGTACGACCCCCAACTCACCTACGTCGGCATAGGAGTCGCGCTGCTGAACGTGGTGGCGATGCGGGTCGTCATCCGGCTGCGCGCGACCCGTACGGCCAAGCTGCGCGCCGACAGCGCGCGGCTCACCAACACCGCTTACACCGGGCTCCAGTTGATCGAGACGATGAAGGCGACCGGCGGTGAGGACGGCTACTTCCGCAAGTGGGCCGGGCAGCACGCCACCACGCTTGAGGAGCAGCAGCGGCTCGGGGTGCCGAGCGCCTGGCTGGGTGTGGTCGCGCCGACGCTCGCCTCGCTCAACAGCGCGCTGATCCTGTGGATCGGCGGTATGCGCGCGGTCGAAGGGCACATCTCCGTAGGCCTGTTGGTCGCCTTCCAGGCGCTGGTCACCCGCTTCACCGCGCCGATCACGCGGCTCAACGGCGTCGCGGGCCGCATCCAGGACTTCGCGGCCGACGTGGCCCGCCTGAAGGACGTCGAGAACTTCCAGGCCGATGCCCTCTACTCCCGTGCGGGCGGCGCCGATTCGACCCGCCGGCTCCAGGGACACGTCGAGCTGGAGAACATCACCTTCGGCTACAGCCCGCTCGACAAGCCACTCCTCACCGGCTTCGACCTGACGGTGGGCCCGGGCCAGCAGGTGGCGCTGGTCGGCGGCTCCGGCAGCGGCAAGTCCACGGTGTCCAGGCTGATTTCGGGTCTCTACACACCCTGGGAGGGCGTGATCCGCATCGACGACCACCGCCTGGAGGACATCCCGCGCGGCGCGCTCGCCGCCTCCGTGTCCTTCGTCGACCAGGACGTGTTCCTCTTCGAGGGCTCGGTCCGCGACAACGTGGCGCTGTGGGACCCGTCGATCCCGGACGAGGCCGTGGAGGACGCGCTGCGCGACGCGGCCCTGTACGACGTGGTGATGCGGCGGCCCGGCGGCATCCACAGCCGGGTCGAGCAGGACGGGCGCAACTTCTCCGGCGGTCAGCGTCAACGCCTGGAGATCGCGAGGGCGTTGGTGCGCAGGCCGAGCATCCTGGTGCTGGACGAGGTGACGAGCGCGCTGGACGCGGAGACCGAGCTGGTCGTGATGGACAACCTCCGCAAGCGCGGCTGCGCCTGCGTGGTGATCGCGCACCGGCTGAGCACCGTGCGCGACAGCGACGAGATCGTCGTCCTGGAGCACGGGACGATCGTGGAACGCGGGCGGCACGACGCCCTGGTGGCGGCCGGCGGAGCCTACGCCACGCTGGTCAAGGAGCGCTGAGATGACGTCCGTTCACGAGGGCGACCTGGTCCTCGGCGCGCTGGGAAACCTCGGCACGCCGATCGACTGCGCCGGATCCAACCGCCTCGACCTCGAAGGCCCGCAGGTGCTGTGGCTCGTCGCGTCGGGCGCCATCGACCTGTTCGCGGTGGACGCCGTGCAGCAGGGCCACTGGCACCACCTCGGCCGCCTGGAGGCGGGCTCGCTGCTGCTGGGCCCGGTCGCAGGACCCCAACACACCCTGGTCGCCCGCCCGTTGCGGGACTGCGTGGTGCACCGCATCAACCTCCGCGAGCTGTACCAGCCCGCCAACACCCAGACCTGGTCGTACGACGAGTACGGCAACCCCCAGTACGTGCCCCCGACTTCGAGCCCGCTCGAGTACGCCCTCGCCCTCGGTGTCGGCCGCGGCCTCTCCATCCTCTTCCAGGCGCCGATGGCGAGCGAACGCGCCGCCGCGCCCACCGACGACGACGTCTTCTGGATGCAGGTCCCGCCGGGCAGCGTGCAGTACGGCTCGATGTACGGCGCCGAGGCCGCCGCCGACCTGCTGATGGACCCCGGTGTCTGGCAGGGCATGGTCGACCAGCAGTACCGGCTGCTGTCCACGCTGGACAAGTGGATCGAGCAGCTGGAGCGCACCCACGAGACGCGAACCGCCGCCGGTATCAAGGCCGGTGAGGCGGTACGTGCGCAGGCCGACCGGACGCTGCTGGCGTCGATCGGCAAGTCCTCGGCCCGGCGCACGACCGCCGCCGATGCCGACGCGTCGTACGCCGCCTGCAAGTTGGTCGCCGAGGCGGCCGGGATCACCCTCGCCGAACCCTCCCGGAGCGGCAGCGAGAGCGACCGTCTCGACCCGGTCGAGCGCATCGCCCTCGCCTCCCGGGTCCGGGTGCGGGCCGTACGGCTCGACGGGCGCTGGTGGCGGGACGACGTCGGACCGTTGGTGGGTCATCGGGCGCTGTCCGGGGCGCCGGTCGCACTCCTGTGGCGGCGCGGCGGCTATGTCGCCGTCCATCCGGCGACCGGCCGGGAGACCCCGATCGAGAAGGCGAACGCGGAGGAGTTCGAGCCGCGCGCGGTGATGTTCTACCGTCCGCTGCCCGAGCGGCGGCTCAGTCCGCTCAGGCTGCTGCGGTTCTCCATGCAGGGCACCGGCGGCGACCTCTCCAACCTGCTGATCAGCGGACTGGTGACGGTCGCCATCGGGGCGCTGGTCCCGATCGCGACGGGCAAGGTGCTCGGCGAGTTCGTGCCGAAGGCCCAGACGAACCTGATCGTCCAGGTCTGCGTGGCCGTGATGATCACGAGTGTGGTGGCCGCGGCCTTCATGCTGCTGGAGAACCTCACGATCCTCCGCCTGGAGGGCCGGATCGAGGCGACGCTCCAACCGGCCGTCTGGGACCGCCTGTTGAGGCTGCCGACGAAGTTCTTCACCGAGCGCTCGACAGGAGAGCTGGCGAGCGCGGCGATGGGCATCAGCTCGATCCGCCGTCTGCTGGCGGGAGTCGGGCCCGTCGTCGCCCAGTCGGTGACGGTCGGCCTGATGAACCTGGGCCTGCTGTTCTGGTACAGCCCCTCGATGGCGCTCGCGGCGATCGGCATGCTCGTCGTGATCGCGGCCGTCTTCCTCGGGCTCGGCCTGTGGCAGGTGCGCTGGCAGCGCCGGCTGGTCGTGCTGAGCAACAAGCTGAACAACCAGGCCTTCCAGACCCTGCGCGGCCTGCCCAAGCTCCGTGTCGCCGCGGCCGAGAACTACGCCTACGCGGCCTGGGCCTCCGAGTTCGCCCGCAGCCGCGAGCTCCAGCAGCGGGTCGGCCGGATCAAGAACCTCACCACGGTGATGGGCGCCGTGTACCTGCCGGTCTGCACCCTGCTGATGTTCATGCTCCTCGCGGGCCCGGCACGCGGCTCGATGTCGGCGTCCTCCTTCCTCACCTTCAACACCTCGGTGACGATGCTCCTGACCTCGGTCACCAGCCTCACCGGCGCCTTCGTCTCTGCGGTGTCCGCGCTCCCCCTCTTCGAGGAGATCAGGCCGGTCCTGGACGCGGCCCCCGAGGTCCGTACCGCGAGCACCCGCCCCGGCCGGCTCTCCGGCGCGATCGAGGCCCGCCGGGTCTCCTTCCGCTACACCGACGACGGCCCCCTCGTCCTCGACGACGTCTCCTTCGACGTCCGCGCGGGCGAGTTCGTGGCGATCGTCGGCCCCAGCGGCTGCGGCAAGTCCACCCTCCTGCGCCTGCTCATCGGCTTCGACAAACCGGTCTCCGGCAGTGTGCTGTACGACGGCCAGGACCTCGGCGCCCTCGACCAGTCGGCGGTGCGGCGGCAGTGCGGGGTGGTGCTCCAGCACGCCCAGCCGTTCACCGGTTCCATCCTGGACGTCATCTGCGGCACCGAGCCGTTCACGCCGGAGGAGGCGATGGCGGCGGCCGAGATGGCGGGGCTCGCGGAGGACATCAAGCGGATGCCGATGGGCCTGCACACCATCGTCTCCGGCAGCGGCGCGGTGTCGGGCGGCCAGCGTCAACGCCTCATGATCGCCCAGGCGTTGATCCGCAGGCCGCGCATCCTCTTCTTCGACGAGGCGACCAGCGCGCTGGACAACGAGACCCAGCGGACGGTGATCGAGAGCACGAAGGCGCTCAACGCGACCCGGATCGTCATCGCCCACCGGCTGTCGACGGTGCTCGACGCCGACCGGGTGGTCGTCATGGAGGACGGCAAGGTCGCCCAACAGGGGCCGCCCGCCCAGCTGTTGGCGGACACGGGCGGGCGGCTGCACGAGCTGGTGCGGCGGCAGATGGCGTGACGAGCCGGTCGGTGGGGTGAGTCGCCCCGCCCGACAGGTCAGTCCTGGCCCGGGACGGCCGCGCCGGAGGGAACCCCGGCCGCCACGTAGCCCTCGTAGAACGTCTTCCAGGGCACACCCGCCCCGGTGTGCGGCCCCGCGACCCGCTCGCCTCGGGCCGTCGCGTCCAGGGCGGCGAGGCAGACCTCCCAGCCCGCGCCGTTGCGGGACGCGGTGTTCGCGGCGCTCAGGACGTTGGTGAGCGTGAACCGGGTGCGCTTCTCGTCGATCTCCTCGAGGTCGAAGCGCAGCTCGTCGTCGCCCCACTCGAAGGACAGGTGCCGGGGTGCGTCGACGGCGATGATCCGGCCGGTGAACTCCGGCATGTTCGGGTCGCCGCTGAACGTGACCGTGGCCCCGGGGCGCAGCTCGAACTCGGCGCGCGAGGGGAACCACTGCGCGAGTTCGTCGGGGTCGGTCACGAACTGCCAGACGCGGGCGAGGGGTTGGTCGTAGGTCCGGCTGAAACGGACGGCGGGGCGGCCGTCCTCCAGGGTCAGATACGTGCCGGTGAGATCGGCGGACCTGGCGGATCAGTCCTTCGGGGTGGGTTCCTCGACGACGTCGGTGCGGTCGGTGTCGCAGGCCGCAGGGGTGTCGTCCATGTCGTCCGACGTCTCGTCGAGGCGCCGGCCCAGCCGGTCCAGGCTGCGGTTCCACAGCGCGCGGTAGGGGGCGAGCCAGGCGTCGAGCTCGGCGATCGGCGCGGGGTCGAGGGCGTAGACACGGCGTTGCGCGTCCTGCCGTACACGGACCAGACCCGCGTCGCGCAGCACCCGCAGGTGCTTCGACGTGCTCGGCTGACTCAGGCCGCATGCCTCCACGATCTCCCCGACGGGCCGGGGCCGCTCCAGGAGCAGGCCGACGATGGCCCGCCGATGGGGATCGGCGAGGGCGGTCCAGAGCGCGGCGTCGGACATGACCCCAATATGCCTCGCCGGTTATATTCCCGTCAAGGAATACAGAGCGAGTTGCCGCCCCGGCCGTACGAGATCACCATGAATGGGTCCGAAAGGGTCCCGGCGACGCCACACGAGCATCGAGCGCCACACACCTCACCCTGCGGCCCGGCCCCACGCCCGCCAAGTCGCCGCCGCGCGGGCCGACTCCCCGCCCCAGCGAAACGTTGCCGTTTCGCTGAAAGTGCTCTAATCTCGATGTGTACGAAACCGTTTCGTTTACGTTTTGGTAAACCCTGAACGACTTCCCTGGAGTGGTTCCGATGTCCCAGAAGACTCTGACCGAAGGCACCCGCCCGGGTGCCGCGGAGGCGCAGGCGGCCTCCTCGAAGCGGTGGTGGATCCTCGCGATCGTCGCCATCGCTCAGCTGATGGTGGTCCTCGACGCCACCATCGTGAACATCGCCCTGCCGTCCGCCCAGAAGGACCTCGGCTTCTCCGACGGCAACCGGCAGTGGATCGTCACCGCGTACGCCCTCGCGTTCGCCTCCCTCCTGCTGCTGGGCGGCCGCATCGCCGACCTGTTCGGCCGGAAGACCGCCTTCCTCGCCGGTGTCGTCGGCTTCGCCGCCGCCTCCGCGCTCGGCGGTGCCGCCACGAGTTTCGAGATGCTGGTCACCGCACGCGCCCTCCAGGGTGTCGCGGGCGCACTGCTCGCACCGGCGGCGCTGTCCCTGCTGAACACAACGTTCACCGACGCACGTGAGCGCGCCAGGGCGTTCAGCGTCTACGGCGCCATCGCCGGCGCCGGCGGTGCGGTGGGCCTGCTGCTCGGCGGTGTGCTGACCGACGCCTTCGACTGGCGCTGGACCCTCTATGTGAACGTCGCCATCGCCTTCGTCGCCTTCGCGGGCGGCTGGGTCCTGCTCACCAACCACCGTGACGCCGCGGGCTCCAAGCTGGACGTGCCGGGCACGGTCCTGGTCGCCGGTGGTCTCTTCTCCGTGGTCTACGGCTTCTCCAACGCCGAGACGCACGACTGGAGTTCACCGCAGACCTGGGGCTTCCTGATCGCCGGTGGTCTGCTGCTCGCGGCCTTCGCCTGGTGGCAGAACCGCGCCGCGCACCCGCTGCTGCCGCTGCGCATCCTGCTCGACCGCAACCGGGGCGCCTCGTTCCTCGCCGTGCTGATCACCGGTGCGGGCATGTTCGGTGTGTTCCTCTTCCTCACCTACTACCTCCAGCTGAACCTGGGCTTCAGCCCGACCAAGACCGGTGTCGCGTTCCTGCCGATGATCGGTGCCCTGATGGTTATGGCGCAGCTCGGCACCACGATGCTCGTGCCGCGGCTCGGCCCGAAGGTCGTCATTCCGCTGGGCTTCGCCATCGCCATGGTCGGCATGGCCTGGCTGACCGACATCGGCGTCAGCTCGTCCTACGTGAGCCACGTGCTGCCGCAGCTGATCGTGATCGGCGCGGGCCTCGGCATGGTGATGCCGCCGGCGATGCAGCTGGCGACGGGCGGAGTGGCCGCCGAGGACGCGGGTGTCGCCTCGGCGACGGTCAACGCCATGCAGCAGGTGGGCGGTTCGATCGGTACGGCGCTGCTGAACACGCTGGCCGCGAGCGCCGCGACCGACTACCTGGCCGGGAAGGACGCGCGCAACAAGCTGGTCCAGGCGCAGGCGACGATCGAGAGCTACACCACCGCGTTCTGGTGGTCGGCCGGCTTCTTCGCCGCGGGCACGCTGATCGCGCTGGTGCTCTACCGTCGCGGGGTCCCGCAGCAGGACGAGGACGCCGCACCCGTCGTCCACATGTGACCGGCTCCGCCCGGGCCCGGGCCTGAGCCGCACGGACCGAGGGGCCGCCGTCCGCAGGGAGACGGCGGCCCCTCTTCTTTCAGGTCCTCTTGCACATGACGGCTCTTCGTCGAAGTGACGACCGGACGGAAGTCAACCTCCAGAACCGAAATTCACCTTCTCGGGTGAACCAGATCTTGCGGACGGCGTGTCGGGGATGCTCGGGCCCCCTCCGGGGTAACTACCGAGACCGAATACGCCCCGTGCCGAGGTGGAGCGGCCATGACAGCGGAAGCGGACGAACGCGACAGCCCCGCGGCCAACTCCTGTGCCCGTACGCGGTCCGGGGGCCCCTTCACTGTGGTCGAGGTGTCGGGCGAGATCGACATGGCGACGGCCGGCTTCGTCGTGGAGCACCTGGACGCGGCGACGGCGGTCGAGGAGCCCGATGTGCTGGTGGATCTGCGGCCCGTCGAGTTCTTCGACTGCTCGGGGCTGCGGGTGCTGTGCCGGGCCGAGCGGCGGGCCAAGGAGCGCGGTGGCCGGCTGCGTATCGTTTCGGACGGACCGCGGATCGACCGGCTGTTACGCGCCTCGGGACTGCTCGGCCGTTTCCCGCCGCTGCGCGTGCTGCCGGCCCGGGCCGAACGGCCGTAATGAGCCAAGGCGGGAAGCGGCCGGGTCATGACAATGCCAGGGGCCGGCGCGGGCGACCCCACACCGCCCGGCCGACCCCTGGTGCGGGATCGCAGTACTCCGCGACAGGGGCACGCACTCCCCAGCTACGGACCCTCCCTGTTGCTCACGGAGACGGTGCGACCCCGGTCTCTCAGAACGTGAAGACGCCTCCGTATCCGTAGGAGTCCTTCACGCACTCGTTGGAGAAGACGCGCTCGTAGGAGACGCGTCGGCCCTGCCACACGCCGTCGACCGTCACGACGACGGGGTGGTAGAGCTTGTTGCAGAGCACGTCGTCCCGGGCCGTCAGGGCGTCGAAGTCGCCCCCGATGCCGCGCAGTTCGGCGCAGGCCTCGGCGGCTGCCGGATGGGTGCCGGAGGCGGTGGGCGCGCAGGTGAGGGTCACCGCGCGTTCCGGTGTGGCGAGGGCGGCGTCGTTGCCGTGGCCCATGGTGAGCACCAGGGCCGAGGGGGCGTAGAGCGCGGCCGGGGCGGCTCCCTGGGTGGCGAGGGCGGACCCGGTCAGGGGTCCGCAGACGGCGGTGGCCGTCAGACCCAGGGTCGCTGCCCAGCGCGCGGTGTTCCGCATTGTGTGCATCCTTCCGCTCGATGCGAACCGATCACGATGCGATCGGTTCGGAGTGGTGCCGGTCCCGCTCGGTCGGTGCCGGACCGGCGGGCGCCACTCTGCCGAGTCCCTCGCGGAAACTCACATCCCACCCACAGGTTTCAGTAACCTTGCGTGTTGAATCAGTGGCGTGAAGTCACGGAATTCGAACACGTCGACCCGGTAACCACACGGTTCTTGATCGTCGAAGCGGGTCGGATGGCCGGTTTACCCGTGCTCGCCAATCGTCCTGAAACAGTCCCGAAACATTCCGTTTCAGCTCTCGGCACACTCCGCCGCGGTCCCTTGCGTTCGCTCTGTCGCCGAGTAATGGTAATTACATGATTACGACAGAGCAGCAGGAGAAGCTTCGCGGCTGGTTCACCGGCCGTCTGCCCGACGACCTGTTCGAGGAGCTGGTCGAGGTCACGGTCGACCGCGAGGAGGTCACCGTGATCGGCCGCATCCCCGCGCCCAAGCTCGCCGAGGGCGTCTCGGACGCCGAGAAGGAGGCGGCCGTCCAGGGCCGCGTCCAGGAGTTCCGCGAGCGCACCCGGGACACCCGGATCGCCCTCGCGCGTGAGGCCGAGCACCGGTTCCGCAGGAAGGTCTCGTGGGGTGTGGAGTGCGCCGGGGAGCGCTCTCTGTTCACGCACATCGCCGCGCCCGTGATGACCCGGCTGCGCCAGCCCGAGCGCCAGGTCCTCGACACCCTCATCGCCGCCGGCGTCGCCCGCAGCCGCAGCGACGCGCTCGCCTGGTGCGTCCGGCTCGTCCAGCGCAACACCGACGACTGGCTCGGCGAACTGCGCGACTCCCTCGAACACGTCCAGCGCGTCCGCGCCCAGGGCCCCGACGCCGAACCGGAGGACGCCCCGGGCGACTCCGACTGACTCCGCACGACTCCGGGGTGGATGATTCCTCCACCCACGGCACGAAAGATGGATGAACCGTCCTCTGGTGCGGGTGTCACGGCCGCCATAGCGTCGGCGAACACCCTGAGGACGGCATCCGCTCACCCCGCCCACCCCGCGCGCGTGACGCCCGTCCCCACCGCCACCGCGCTACAACGCGCTCCACCGCCGTCCCCCGCTGGAGCCTCCCTTGTCCTCCTCGTCCGAGCAGCCCGCCTCCTCCCCCGCCGCGCCGAGCCAGTCCCTGACCGAGGTCGAGACCTACGGCGTCGAGCGCATCCCCGACGCGGACCGCACCGCCACCCCGCTCGACCTGTTCCGGGTCGCGTTCGGCGGTGCCAACACCTTCTCCACCTGTGTGCTGGGCGCCTTCCCGATCCTGTTCGGCCTCTCCTTCTGGCAGGGGCTCGCGGCCACGCTCCTGGGAGTCGTCGTCGGCGCGCTGATCCTTTGCCCGATGGCGGTGTTCGGCCCGGTCAACGGCACGAACAACGCCGTCGCCTCCTCCGCGCACCTGGGCGTGCACGGCCGGGTCGTCGGCTCGTTCCTGTCCCTCCTCACGGCCGTCGCCTTCTTCTCCATCTCGGTGTGGAGCTCCGGCGACGCCCTGGTCGGCGGCGCGCACCGCCTGTTCGGCCTGGAGCAGAGCACGCTCTCCTACGTCGTCGCGTACGCGCTGTTCGCCGTGCTCGTCCTCGCCGTGTGCGTCTACGGCTTCCGGTTCATGCTGTTCGTCAACAAGATCGCCGTGATGTCCGCGACGGTCCTGTTCCTGCTCGGCGCGATCGCCTTCGCCGGTGACTTCGACCCGTCGTACGCCGGTGTCTTCACGTCCTCGGCGGACGCGGCGACCCAGTCGCTGTTCTGGCCGTCGTTCATCGGCGCCGCCCTGATCGTGCTCTCGAACCCGGTGTCCTTCGGCGCGTTCCTGGGCGACTGGTCGCGCTACATCCCCGCGAACACCCCGCGCCGCAAGGTGGTCGGCGCCGCCTTCCTCTCCCAGATCGCGACCCTGCTGCCGTTCGTCTTCGGGCTGGCGACCGCGAGCATCATCGCCACGAAGGCCCCCAAGTACGTCGACCCCGGCGCCCCCGACTTCGTGGGCGGGCTCCTCGCCATCTCACCGAGCTGGTTCTTCCTGCCGGTCTGTCTGCTGGCCCTGATCGGCGGCATGTCGACGGGCACGACCTCGCTCTACGGCACCGGGCTCGACTTCTCCTCGGTCTTCCCCCGGCTGTCCCGGGTGCAGGCGACGTTCCTGGTCGGTGTCCTGTCCATCGCCTTCATCTTCATCGGACGCTTCGGCCTCGACCTCGTGCAGTCGATCTCGACGTTCGCCACGATGATCATCACCTGTACGACACCGTGGATGGTCGTGATGATGCTGGGCTTCTACACCCGGCGCGGCTGGTACGACCCGGACGCGCTCCAGGTCTTCAACCGCCGTCAGCGCGGCGGGCGTTACTGGTTCGCGCACGGCTGGAACTGGCGCGGGATGACCGCCTGGTGGGTGGCCGCCGTCGTCGGTGTGCTGTTCACCAACATCCCGGGCCAGTTCGTCGGCCCGCTCGGCGACCTCGCCAACGGCGTCGACATCAGCCTGCCGCTCTCACTCGCCGTGGCCGCCGTGCTGTTCCTGGGTCTGCTCCGGCTGTTCCCGGAACCCCGTGCCGCGTACGGACCGGAAGGCGCGCGCCTGGCCCGTACCGTCGAGGTCCCGGTGCCGCCGATCACCGGTCCCGGCGCGGCGATCGAGGCACCCGTCGTGGCCGCCGAGGCCGGCTGATGCCGGGCTGGTTCGACCTGTCGGTGCCCGTGGTCACCGGGATGCCCGTGTATCCCGGTGACCCGGCCGTCGAGGTCTCGGTCGCCCTGCGCGCACCCCGGGACGGCGTCAACGTCCTTCGGCTGCACATGGGTTCGCAGTCCGGCACCCATGTCGACGCCCCCTACCACGTGGACGACGCGTGGCCCCGCCTCGACGAACTCCCCCTGGACCGCTTCGCCGGGCACGCGGTGGTGGCCGACGTACGGGGCCTGCCGGACCGCGCGCCGATCGCCCCCGACCTGCTCGCGCCCGCGCTACGGCAGTTGCGGCCGGGGTCGCTCCTCCTGCTGGCCACGGGCTGGTCGGCGCACTGGGGCACCGACCACTATCTCGCCCACCCCTGGCTCACCCCGGAGGCGGCCGAAGCGCTCGTCGCGGCCGGGGTCCGTACGGTCGCCGTCGATGCCCTGAGTGTCGACCCGACGCCCGAACCCGGCGACGGGACGGCCGACTTCGGCCTGCCCGCGCACCGGGTGCTGTGCGGCGCGGGCGGGGTGATCGCCGAGAACCTCACCGGTCTCGATCAGCTGGTGGGACTCCCGGACATGGAGCTGTTCCTGTTCCCGCTGCGGCTGCCCGGGGCGGACGGAGCGCCGGTACGGGCCGTGGCGCGGGCGGTCTGATCGGTCCGCGAAGGTCGTTGTCGGACCCGGCGGTTACGTTGGGCGCATGACTCGATTCGTGGTGGTGGCGGGGGCGTGGCTCGGGGCGTGGGCATGGGACGAGGTGGTGTCCGAGCTGCGCGCGGCCGGGCACGAGGCGCATGCGCTGACCCTGTCCGGTCTTGCGGAGAAGCAGGGGGTCCCGGCCGGGCAGCGGACCCATGTGCGGGACATCGTCGACGAGGTCGAGCGCCTCGGTCTACGGGACGTCGTCCTGGTCGGCCACAGCTATTCAGGCGTGCCGGTCGGCCAGGCGGCGGAGCGCATCGGCGACCGGCTGGCCCGGGTGGTGTTCGTCGACGCGAACGTGCCGGTCGACGGGACGTCGTTCCTGGACGGCTTCCCGAGCGACCACATCAGGAAGACGCTCGACGAGCACGGCGGGGCCTGGCCGCCCCTGGACCCCGCCGACTACGCGGGGCAGGGCCTCACGGACGAGCAGATCACGCGCATCGTCACCGACGGGACCGCGCACCCGGGTGCCTCCCTCACCGAACCGGCCGTCCTGGCCCACCCGTTGGCCGACCTCCCCGCCACCTACGTCAAGTGCCTGCTCGACGGCGACGAGTTGATGCCCCCGGTGGACGGACTCGTCGGGAGCGGGCGCTGGGAGCTGGTCCGGATGGACACGGGCCACTGGCCGATGTTCTCGCAGCCCCGTGAACTGGCCCGCGTGCTAAGCGAATCGGCCGCCAGATCCTCCTGAGCCCACGCCCACCGGTCGTCCTGACCCGAGCCCACTCACCGACGCCGCCGCCGGTCGTGCATGCTCGGCGACGAAAGCCCCGCCCCTCTCCTCAAGGACTCCGCATGCCCCCCACGAAGAACGTCCTGGCCGTCGTCCCACCCCACATGGGCGGTCGCGCAGCCGGAGCCGGCCTGGCGACGCTGCTGCCCGACGGGGTGGACGTCACCGTCGTCGAGACCGTCGGCGAGGACCCCCAGGCGCTGCGCGCGGCACACGTCATCATCACCGCGCTCTCCCCGGTGACGGCCGAACACATCGTCGCCGCACCGGAGTTGGAGCTGGTGCAGTGCGCGAGCCACGGCTTCGACTACGTCGACCTGGATGCCGCCCGCGCCCAGGGAGTGGTCGTCTGCACCATCGGTTCCAGCGGCGCCGAGGCGCAGAACGTGGCCGAGCAGACCTTCGCCCTGATGCTGGCGCTGGCCAAGCAGATCGTCCCCGCGCACACCGCCCTCGCCCAGGGCGACTGGGCGCTCCCACGACTCCAGCGCTCCCTGACCGAGCTGTCCGGCAAGACCCTCGGCATCGTGGGCCTGGGCGCGATCGGGCAGCAAGTCGCCCGCAGGGCAGCCGCGTTCGACATGACCGTCGTCTACGCCGGGCGGCGCCCCGTCCCCGAGGAGACGACCGCGCGGCTGGGCGGCGCCCGTCATGTCCCCCTCGACGAACTGCTCCGCCTCTCCGACTACGTCACCCTCCACACCCCGCTCACCGACGAGACCCGGCATCTCCTGGACGCGGAGCGGCTCGCGCTGCTCAGGCCGACCGCGTTCGTCATCAACACCGCGCGGGGCGCCCTGATCGACCAGGACGCCCTGGCGGACGCTCTCGAAGCGGGCGCCCTCGCGGGTGCGGGCCTGGACGTCTTCGACCCCGAACCGCCCACCCCCGCCCTGCGGTTGCTCAAGGCGCCGAACGTGGTCCTCTCGCCGCACGTCGGCGGCGTGACCCGCGAGACGGTCCTCCGGATCGCGCTCGCCGCCGTGCGGAACGCCGCCGACCATCTGACCGGCAAAGCCCCGGCCGACGTCGTCAGTTGAACGGGTCCACAGTCCTCAGCCGATCCGGTCCGAGACCCTCGCGGGCCGCGCCGACGGCGCTCCCGTGCCGGCGATCGACAGTGAACCGGGGCTGGCCGTCACCCCGTTGGTCAGCCAGCGCTGCGCCGTGGAGTGGTCGCGGACCTTGAGGACGATCACCGCCCCCGGGTCCTTGCTGGTGGAGGTGAGCGCCAGCCCCGCATTCCAGCGGGGCAGCAACTCGCCCTGCGCGGTGAGGGCGTAGCGGACATCGTTGCCGCGCGCGGCCTTCGCGTCGGCGCAGGTGCCGAGGACGACGACACCGGCGTCGGCGTGCGAGTCCAGGCACAGCGCGGGGTCCGCCGCACTGCGCAGCAGCCCGTCGGTGTCGTAGGACCACTGCTGGGTCGCGCCCGACGAGCACACCGCGAGGCTGGTGCCGGCGCCTGCCTTCACGGTGCCCTGGATGTCGAGGCACAGGTCGGCGGCGGCGTTGCGCAGCCGCGTGCGCTGGGGTGCGGCGGGGAGCCGGGCGGTGCCGGGTGCCGAGGACGACACGTGTCCGGAGCCGCTGTTCGTGGTGCTGGAGGCGACGGGACCGGCGGTGCCGCCGCCGTGGCCGGGCCACAGGCCGACGGCGAGCACCAGCGTGACGACCCCGGCACCGACCAGGCCGACGCCGGCGAACAGCGCCCGGGACGAGCGGACCGCGTCCACGATCCGGCGGCCGGGCGCGGGGAGGCGGGACAGCAGTCGGTGCCGTCCCGTGCCGCCGCCGGTGTGCCCGCCGTGCCGGGAGGCCGCCTTGGCCTGGGGGTCGTGCCCGACGCGTCCCGGCCGCGACGCGAGGTACGGGCGGGCTCCCCAGCCGAGTACCGCCTCGGCGAGGAGGACGCCCAGGCCGCCTTCGAAATAGCCGAGTTGTTCGGCGGCGAAACGGCAGTAGCGGCACTGCGTCAGATGCTGCTGGACATCGGGGAGCAGGGTGCCGCCGCGGCGAATCGGGGCGTCGAGGAGCCGGTTGTAGTAGCGGCAATCCTGGGTCGGCGCGAGTTCCCGGTGGGCGCGTACACAGCCCTGCCGGAATTTTTCGTGCGCCTCCTGGAGAGCGGCCGACGCGTTGTCGGTGTCCATGCCGAGCAGGGCCGCCGGCACGGTTATCGACTCGGCCTCCACCTCGGTGTGCCACAGCAGACACTGGGCGAGCGGCGGAAGCGTCTGGAAAGAGCGCTCCGCGAGCTTCCGATTTTCCGCCGTCATGGACTTCGCGGCCCGCATGGCGCGGCCCCCGGAGGGTTTCTCCAGATCGGGAAGGACACTCGATATTCGCTCTTCCGTGGACCACTCCCGGAGCGTGTCGCGCACGGTCAGCAGCAGTCGGGGCCGCAGGGCCACTCCGTGTTCACCGAATGTCAGCCGGTCGAACACCTGGTGGAAGGCCGCCGCCGCGGCCATCGCGGGAATGGCCCCCTCGGCGTCGAGGCAGATGCCCGCGTAATCCTGGACCGGCCGCCAGTGCCGTGTCATGAGCAGGGCGACCGAATGGGCGGCCTCCCCCTCCGGGCGGCCCCGCAGCCGGGCGGCCAGGGTCTCGTCGGATTCCTCGGGGGCCCCGCCGTCCGGCGGCGGGTAAGGAGGACGAGGGGGGTGAGGGATGGACACGGAGTGGATTCCTCGGATTCGGTTCATCAACAGCTCAATGAGCCCCGGCATTGCCCCCGCGCGGGTGTTTCACCCTCGCACAACCCACGGAACCCAACAAGGCGCTTGGGTAACATCCCTCCCATTGAAAGAAAGTCAGAGGCGGTGCCAACTCGCTTCACCTGCACGGGCTTTCGACTTTCCATGCGCCCCGTGTGAACCACGCGCACACACCGGTGCGTCACGCACGCTCCCGGCACACCGCTCACCGGGGTCCACTGGAATCGGCCTTTCTCGGAGGCCTAGCGCCGGACGGCGGCTCTCCCGCGCCAATCGGCCGCCGACCCTGCTCCTCCCGCCCTCGGTCGGCGGCCCCGAGGGCGGGGGCGGCCCACCCCCGCCCTCCCCTCATGCTGCCAACGCGCGCCCGATGCCGTCGAGTTCGGCGATCACGTCGTCGGGCAGCACCAGGTCCGCCGCGGCGATGTTGTCCCGCAGATGCGCGCGGGAGGAAGTGCCGGGGATCAGCACGGTGGTCGCCGACCGCTGCAACAGCCAGGCCAGCGCGACCTGTTGGGGCGAGGCCCCCAGCCGGGCGGCGACGTCGGAGAGGGTCCTCGACTGGAGCGGGGTGAAGCCGCCGAGCGGGAAGTAGGCGGCGAACGCGATGTTCTCCGCGGCGCAGCGCTCGACGAGGGCGTCGTCCTGCCGGTTCGCCAGGTTGTACAGGTTCTGCACGGTCACGACCGGCGCGATGGCCTGGGCCTCGGTCAGCTGGGCGGCGGAGACCGTGCTCAGCCCGAGGTGCCGGATCAGCCCGGCCTCCCGCAGCTCGGCGAGGGCACCGAACTTCTCCCCGATCGACTCCTCGTCGGCGGTGTCCTGCGCGCCGAGCCGGAGATTCACCACGTCGAGGACGTCGAGCCCGAGGTTGCGGAGGTTGTCGTACACCTGCGCCTTGAGGTCCTCGGGGTGCCGGGACATGATCCAGCCGCCGTCGGCGCCGCGCCGGGCGCCGACCTTGGTCACGATGTGCAGGTCGTCCGGGTAGGGGTGGAGGGCCTCCCTGATGATCTCGTTGACGACGACGGGGCCGTAGAAGTCGCTGGTGTCGATGTGGGTGATGCCCCGCTCCACGGCCTCGCGGAGGACGGCCACCGCTTCGGCGCGGTCCTTCGGCGGGCCGAAGACGTGGGGGCCGGCGAGTTGCATGGCGCCGTATCCCATGCGGGTGAGGGTGAGGCCCTCGGCGGGGGTGAGGGTGCCGCCGGAGACGGTGTCGGCCATGATGGCGCGCCTTTCGATGAGGGTGGACCAAGGGGGATCCGCGGTGTGCGGTCCGGTCCTGCCATCGACACTGCGCCTGTCCCGGCCGGGCAGGCAGTACCCGGATGTTCCTGGTAGTGACAGGGACACGCACCGCGGAGGATTCGGACCTACGGTGGTGACGTGGACAGCAAGAACGCGCTCGGCGAGTTTCTGCGGGCCCGCCGTGAGCGGGTCCGGCCCGAGGACGTGGGCCTGAGCGGCGGCGGGCTGCGCCGGGTGCCGGGGCTGCGCCGGGAGGAGGTCGCCCTGCTGGCCGGGATCAGCTCCGACTACTACCTCCGGCTGGAGCAGGGCCGCGACCGCAACCCGTCGGTGCAGGTGCTGGAGGCGCTGGCCCGGGTGCTGCGCCTCGACGCCTCCGCGACCGCCCACCTGCTGAGCCTGGCGCAGCCCGAGCGGCCGGCCGTGTCCCGCAGGCGGGCGAGGCGGCCCGAGGCGGTACCGGCCAGCGTCCGCGAGCTGCTGGACACCTGGTCCGGGCACCCGGCGTACGTGCAGAACCGATTCACGGACTGCCTCGCCGCCAACGCGCTGTGCACGGCGCTGTCCCCGAACTACACACCGGGTGTGAACCTGCTGCGGGCGGTGTTCCTCGACCCCGCCGAACACGAACTGCGGCGCGACTGGGACGAGTTGACCGCCGAGGGCGTGGCGACCCTGCGCGGCCACATCGGGCCCGACGTCGACGATCCCCGGCTGGTGGAGCTGGTGGGCGAGCTGTCGGTACGCAGCGACCGCTTCCGGTACCTGTGGAGCCGCCACGAGGTACGGCCCATGCTCGGCCGGACCAGTCTCCTCAGCCACCCGCTGGTCGGTGACTTCGAACTCCGGTCGAACAAGTTCGAGATCCCGGGCACGGACGCGTTGAGCCTGGTCGTCTTCCACGCGGAGCCCGGGAGCCGGAGCGCGGAACTACTGGGCTTGCTGGGCAGCCTGACGGCGCCCGGCACGCCACCATGGCGAGAGGATTCACGGGCCGCGTCGGGCGCGCCACCCCGGCAGGAAGATTCACGCGGCGCATCCAGCGCTGCACCCCGGCAGGAAGACTCACGGGCCACGTCCAGCACTCCACCGTGGCAGGGAGACTCACGCGGCGCTTCCGGCGCTCCACCCCGGCGGGAAGACTCACGCGCCGCGTCCAGCACTCCACCCCGCCAGGAAGACTCACGCGGCGCGTCCAGCGCTGCACCCCGGCGGGAAGACTCACGCGCCGCGTCCAGCACTCCACCCCGGCAGGAAGCTTCACGGGCCGCGTCCGGCACTCCACCCCGGCAGGAAGACTCACAGGCGCCGTCCAGCGAAACGCCCCCGGAGGGAAAACTGCGGACGGCGCGCGGCGAGCCCTCTCGCCAGGATGACCTGCGGGACGACCTGCCCGACGACCTGCGGGACACGTCGGCCCAGACGTCCCGCCAGGGCGACGGCCGGGCCGTGGCCGGCGGCGAAGCACCCCCGCGGGGAATCCCGCTGGAGCGCGACGAGACCGCTCGCCGTGACGAGGACCGCTAGCCGGACCCGCCCAGTGAGGCCTATTCGTGAGACCTCCCCTCAGATTTGCCAGGACCGCAGCCGGTCCGCCGCTCCGTAGATATCCGTCTTGCCGGAGATCAGATCGCGGGCGAGGTCGACGAGCGCGCCGTAGGGCGGGTCGATGCCGACGCCGCTGACGAACATGTAGGCGACCGCCGTGGCACAGGCGAAGCGGGCGTTGGCCGAGGGCAGGGGCTTGAGCAGGGCGAGGGTGTGCAGGAGGGCGGTGGCACGCCAGGCCGGGTCGGAGTCGACGCCGAGGCGGGGCGGGTCGACGCGGTGCCGGGCGACGGCAGCTACTAACGCCGAAAAGTCGTTGATGGTGGGCTGGTCCGGCAGGACTTCCTCATGACGCTGGAGCAGCCAGGGCACGTCGATATGGATGGCGTCCGGCATGCGTCAGGCGACCCGCCCCTCGCCCTTGGTCGCCGGTTCGTCGTCCGGGAACGCGGCGGCGAACTCGTCGGCGTGCGTGGCGAAGAACCGGCGGAAGGCCTCGGCCCCTTCCTGGAGCGCCCGGTGCCGGGCTATGTCGGCGGCGGCGGCCTCACGCACCAGCGCCTTCATCGACGTACCGCGCTCCTTGGCGATCTGCCGCAGGTCCTCTAGCTCGCGATCGCTGAACTCCACGTTGAGAGCTGGCATGCCCACACGGTACCGCTCGGGTACTTACCCGTAAATACCCCCAGGTCAAGAGGCACACCCGACGGTACCGAACCGGCCCCAACACCATGTCCGAATCCCGCCGGTGATGACCGCCTCCGCGGAGCAGACTCGTCTCCATGAACACGGTCTGCACACTCATCGACAGCCCCGTGGGCGCGCTGCTCCTGACCGGCGAGAAGACGGCCGACGGCACCACCCTCACCTCCCTGACCATGCCGGACCAGCCGACCGTCCCCGCCGACTGGCGACGCGACGACGAGGCCTTCACCGAGGCCGCCCGCCAGCTGTCCGCGTACTTCGCCGGAGACCTCACCCGCTTCGACCTCCCGCTGGCCGCCGAGGGAACGGAGTTCCAGCAGCGCGTCTGGCAGGCCCTCGACGAGATCCCGTACGGCACCACGACGACCTACGGCGCCCTCGCCGAGCGCCTGGGCGTGCCGCGCGCCGAGGTCCGGGCACTGGGCGCGGCGCTCGGCGCCAACCCGCTGCTGCTGGTGCGCGCGTGCCACCGGGTGATCGGCGCGGACGGCTCGATGCGGGGTTACGCGGCCGGAGTCGAGCGCAAGGTCCACCTCCTCACCCACGAGGGCGCGTTGCAGCCGATGCTCGGCTGACGCGGACCCGGGACCCGGAAGGAGGAGCAATGGACCGCACCAACTGGTCAGCCCTGGCAGCCGAGTTGGACGAGTACGGCAGCGCGCCGACCGCCGAACTGCTGACCCCCGCGGAGTGCCGCGACCTGACAGCCCTGTACGAGAAGCCGGAGCTGTTCCGCACCACCGTGGACATGGCCCGCCACCGCTTCGGCTCCGGCGAGTACCGCTACTTCACCCACGACCTGCCCGCACCGGTGGCCGCCCTGCGCGCCGCGCTCTACCCGCGTCTGTTGCCGATCGCCCGGGACTGGGCGGCCCGCCTCGACCGCCCGTCCCCCTGGCCGGACGACCTGGACGAATGGCTCGCCCAGTGCCACGCGGCCGGCCAGGACCGTTCGGCACAGATCCTCCTCCGGTACGGCGAGGGCGACTGGAACGCCCTGCACCGCGATGTCTTCGGCGAGCTGGTCTTCCCGCTCCAGGTCGTCATCGGCCTGGACGAGTACGGCACCGACTACACCGGCGGCGAGTTCCTCATGGTCGAACAACGCCCCCGAGCCCAGTCCCGAGCCACCGCAACCCCGCTCCAACAGGGCCACGGCCTGGTCTTCACCACCCGAGACCGCCCGGTGAGAACAAAACGCGGCTGGTCGACCGGCCCGATGCGCCACGGGGTGAGCACCGTACGCTCCGGCAAGCGTCACGCCCTGGGCCTGGTGTTCCACGACGCAACGTGAGGCCGGCGCTCCGAAAGCGGACCGGCGAAGCCGGTCCTGCTTTCAGGGGCGCGGGGAACTGCGCGCCCAGCCCCCACGCCGCCGCACCCGACTACCCACCCCACAGCCCCAGCCGCCGATAACTCCCCTCCCAGAACACCCGGTTGAGCACCCGCACCGGCGCGGGAAAAGCCCCCAGCGCCCTCTCCCGCTCCTCCCCCGACACCCCGTCAACAAGCCAAGGCACGAACACCGCAGCCCCCCGCACCCCCTGCTCCCTCCGCACCCGCCCGGTAAACGCCGCCCAGTCCCCACCGGTCAACGCCTCCCGCATCAACGGCAACGCCCTGTCCTCCTCATGCTTCAGGTGATCATCAAGCGTCGCAAGCAACGCCCGCACAAGGTCAGGCAGTTCGGAGGCCCGCTCGGCAAGAGCAGCGTCGACGGCGTCCAGCAGCGGATCAATACGTGCTCCGCCTCCATGTCATCGAGCAGCGCGAGATCCCGTCCTCGCCCCGCAACCCGCTCCCGAACCCGGGGCCACAAGTCGCTGTCCTCGGCGGTGTGATGGACATGCAGCTGATGCTTGAAGTTGTCCCACCCCGCACGCACCGGCAAGGTGAACGCCCGCCTCTGAGAGACCGCCGAGGCAAGCCGCTCCAGATCGCGCCGGAACGCATCGTGGGACGCGTACATGGCCGTGAAGTCGATACTCATCGCGCCGCTTCCTCCAACTCGGGTTCGGACATGGGCAGGGCATGCGGATTGGCGGACGGCCCGTTGTGCCGCCGTACGGCGAGACAGGCGAGCGCGCCGGCCAGCAGGACGGCGACGGCGACGTACACGGCGGGCCCCATCGCATGGACGAAGCCGTGCCCGAACACCTGGTCCCCGAGGGCACGCATCCGCTCGGCGACACCGCGCGGCACCCCGGCGGGCGCACCGCCCTGCTGCCCCGCGCTGACGTCGGACTCGGCCTTCGAGAACGCGCCGACGAACGACTCCCGGTAGGCGGCGGGGAGTTGACCGGCCCGAGCCCGAGCCTGCTCGGTCAGGGACGACGCGAGTTGCGCCTGGAGCACCGCCCCGATCACCGCACCGGCGAGCACCGAACCGACCTGCCGGAGCGCGTTGGTGACACCGGACGCGGCGCCCGCGAGCCGGGGCGGCACATTGCGCATGACCTCCGTGGCCATGGGCGCGAAGGTGCAGCCGACGCCCAGCCCCGTGAGGAACAGCGGGAACGCGACGGTCAGCCAGCCCGTGCCGACGTCCGCGACCCCGACGAACCAGACCAGTCCGCCCGCCCAGGCGAGCAGCCCGCCCATCAGGATGAACTTGCCGCCGACCTTGTCCGCGAGCGCCCCGGCGGGCCCGGCCATGACGAACGAACCGAGTGCGACGGGCAGCAGCACGAGCCCCGCCTTCTGCGCGCTGAAGCCGAGCACGGACTGCAGGTAGATCGTCAGCGGCAGGAACATCCCGACCACGCCGAACGACACGGTGACGCCGACGAAGTTGATGAGGGAGAAGTCCCGGTCCTTGAACAGCGTGAACGGGACCAGGGGTTCACCGTCCTGCTGGCCGCGCTCGTGCAGCAGGAACGCGGCGAAGACGACACCGGCCGCGCCCAACAGGCTCCAGATCCAGGCGTTCCAGTCGTAGCGCTGCCCCTCGGTCAGTCCAAAGGCCAGGCAGAACAGGGCAGTTGAGGCGAGGATGACGCCGAGGGTGTCGAAGCGGCGCCGTACCGTGTGCCGGGAGCCGGGGATGATCGCCATGGTGAGGACGAGCACCAGCGCGCCCATGGGCAGGTTGACGAAGAAGATCCAGCGCCAGGACAGATGGGTGATCAGCACCCCGCCGAGGATCGGGCCGAGCGCGCCGGAGACGCCCGCCACGGCGCCCCAGATGCCCATCGCGACACCGCGCCGGTCGGCCGGGAACACCTCGGCGATGATCGACAAGGTCTGGGGCATGAGCAGGGCCGCGCCCAGGCCCTGCACCGCGCGGAACCCGATGAGCTGGGCCGGGTCCTGTGCGAGGCCGCAGGCGAGGCTGGCCAGGGTGAAGACGGTGACTCCGGCGGCGAACAGATTGCGTTTGCCGCGCAGGTCGCCGAGGCGTCCGCCGGTGATCAGCAGGACGGCCAGCGCCAGCGTGTAGGCGTTGACGACCCACAGGATCTCGTCCAGGGACGCGTCGAGGTCCTCGCCGAGCTGCGGGATCGCGATGTTCACGATCGTCAGGTCGAGGAGGGTCATGAAGAACCCGAGCGAGAGCGTGATGAGGATCGCCCAGGGGTTGCCGTGCCACTTCTTGAACACGAGGTCGACTCCTTACGTCCGACTGCGGGTCCGGCTGTGCACCGGACTCGCGTTCAAGAGGGCCGGGCCGTCGACGGGTGTGACACGGCCCCGTTTTCCCGAGACGTACGTCACATTCAGGCCGTCGCGCGTCACATTCCGCGCCCCGCCACCCCTCGCAGTAGTGAGCACGGCACTGGGGAGGCGCATACATGTCCGAGACTTCCGGGATCGCTGTCGACGATGAGGCGACGACTGTCTTCATGGACCACCGCGAGCTGCTGTTCGGCCTCGTCTACAACATGCTGGGCAGCGTCGCCGACACCGACGACGTCCTCCAGGAGACCTGGCTGTCCTGGACGGCCCGCGCCCGGCGCGCCCCGCTGGCCACCATCACCAACCCGCGCGCCTATCTCGTCCGCATCGCCGTCAACCACGCGCTCCAGCGCCGCGCCACGATCAGCCGCCGTCGCGAGACGTACGTGGGCCCGTGGCTGCCCGAGCCGCTGGTCGACCAGACCGCCGACGGAGACCCCGAGGACCCCGCCCTGCGCGCCGAGTCGGTGTCGATGGCCATGCTGGTCGTCCTGGAGTCACTGACCCCGCTGGAGCGCGCGGTCTTCGTCCTCAACGAGGTGTTCGGGTACGCCCACACCGAGATCGCGGACATCATCGACCGCACCCCGGCCGCCGTACGGCAGCTCGCGCACCGGGCGCGGGGCCATGTGCACGCGCGCCGGCCGCTGTACGAGGCGCATCCCCGGGTGCGCCGGGAGGCGACCGAGCGGTTCGTGCGGGCCGCCGTCGGCGGGGACATCGCCGCGCTGATGGAGATCCTCGCGCCGGACGTCACGGTGTGGACCGACAGCGGCGGCAACCGGAAACCGGCGGGGCTGCGCCCGGTGCACGGGCGGGACAAGGCCGTCCGGCTCATCAACTCGTTCGCGAACCGGCGCCGCGGCCCACAGGAACTGGAGCTGACCTACCGACGGGTCAACGGCGACGACGCGGCCGTGCTGTTCGACGGCGACGCGCCGTACGCGGTGATGGTCATGGACCTCACGCCCGAGGGCGACCAGGTGTCCGGGGTCTACATCGTGACCAACCCCGAGAAGCTCACGCACGTGCACAAGGACGAGGAGGGCCAGTGACCACGACACCCGAGTCCTCGACGCCCGCCTCCTCAACTCCCGGCGCCTCGCGGGGCGAACGCGTCGCCGACTGGTTCGACGGCCGCCTCGGCATCCACACCCTCGGCAAGCAGTATCTGCGGAAGGTGTTCCCGGACCACTGGTCGTTCCTGCTCGGCGAGATCTGTCTGTACAGCTTCGTGGTGCTGATCCTGACGGGCATCTACCTCACCCTGTTCTTCCACCCGTCGATGAACGAGGTGACGTACCACGGGAGTTACGTCCCCCTCAACGGCATCCGCATGTCCGACGCCTACGCCTCGACGCTCCATCTCAGCTTCGACGTGCGGGGCGGGCTGCTGGTCAGGCAGCTGCACCACTGGGCGGCGCTGGTGTTCATCGCGGCGATGCTGACGCACATGATGCGGCACTTCTTCACGGGGTCGTTCCGCAAGCCGCGCGAGCTCAACTGGCTGTTCGGCTGGACCCTGTTGTTCCTCGGCCTGTTCGAGGGTCTCTTCGGCTACTCGCTCCCGGACGACCTGCTGTCGGGCACGGGGATGCGCTTCGTCGACGGCGCGCTGCTGTCGGTCCCGATCGTCGGGACCTACCTCTCGATGTTCCTGTTCGGCGGCGAGTACCCGGGCCACGACATCGTGTCCCGCTTCTACTCGCTCCACGTGCTGCTGATCCCGGGCATCATGGCGGCCCTCGTGGTCGTCCATGTCCTCCTGGTCGTCTACCACAAGCACACCCAGTTCGCGGGCCCCGGCCGCACCGAACGCAACGTGGTGGGCGCGCCGTTCATGCCGGTCTACCTCGCCAAGGCGGGCGGCTTCTTCTTCCTGGTCTTCGGCGCCCTCACCGCCCTGGCGGCGGTGGCCTCGATCAACCCGGTCTGGTCCTACGGCCCTTACCGCGCCGACCAGGTCTCGACGGGTGCCCAGCCGGACTGGTACCTGGGCTTCGCGGAGGGCCTGGTCCGGGTCATGCCGGGATGGGAAGTCACCCTCCGGGGCCACACGTTGGTGCTCGGCGTGCTCATCCCCATCGTCGTCTTCCCGCTCCTCCTGGTCCTCATCGGCGTCTACCCGTTCCTGGAGTCCTGGCGGACCGGCGACAAACGCGAGCACCACCTCCTGGACCGCCCCCGCAACCGCCCCACCCGCACCGGCATCGGCGTGGCCTGGATCAGCCTCTACCTGATCCTCCTGGCCGGCGGCGGCAACGACATCGTGGCGACCCGCCTCCACCTGTCGATCAACACGGTGACGTGGGCGGTACGGGTGGCGGTGTTCGTCGTACCGGCGCTGGCCTTCGTCGTGACCCGCCGCATCTGCCTGGGCCTCCAACTCCGCGACGCGGAACTGGTGTTGCACGGCCGCGAGACAGGCCTCATCAAGCGCCTGCCGCACGGCGAGTACGTGGAACTGCACCGGCCGCTCGACCAGGCCGAACTGCACACCCTGACCGCACACAAGCGGCAGAGGGAACTCGTGGAGCGCGAGCCGTAGTTCAGCGGCTCCATCGCGTCGGCGGCCCGGACAGGCCACGTGCCCGTCCGCGCCGCCAACGGCTTCCCTACCCCGCCGGTGCCTCCAACTTGCTGATCCGCAGGGCCCCTTGAGGTGTCCCCGGATGGCTGCTCGTCAGCGTCAACCGCAGCCGTGATCCACGCACCGCGCCGAAGCTGATGACGGTCGGCGCGTCCGAAGCCGTGGCCCAGTCGACGGCGGCCCCCTTGACCGGCGCCCACGCGCGTCCGTTCCACACCGTGACCGTCACCGTCGCGGGCAGCGCGTGCGTCGCGTCCACCGTGAACGACACCTCCACCCGGTCGAAGGAGCGGCTCCTCCCCCAGTCCACCGACACCCAGTCCTCTCCGCGCGCGCCGTTGAAGGCGGGCAGCAGTGCCGTGGCCGACTTGGCGAAGGCGTTGGACCAGCCGGTGGCCGCGTCGCCGTCGAGCATGGCGGCCGGGAGGGTGTCGGGGCGGCCCGAGTAACTGGCGTCGGCGTACGGGTAGTTGGGCGGAGCGGGATGGTCGGCCTCGAAGCGCGGGGGCGGGGTGAGTGCCACGTCCCGGGCGGGTGTCGTACGGACCGTGACCGTGCCCGTGCGTAGCCCCTCCGCACGTGCCGTCACCTTCAGCGCACCCGCCGACGTACCGGACCGGACGATCGCAAGTGCCTTGCCGTGGAAGGCGGTTCGGTTGCTCGCCTGGTAGCGCTCGGCGCTCTCCTCGCGTCCGTTGTCGAGACCGGCGAGGGAACCGCCCTTCACGTCGAAGGCGATCAGGTCCTCGGCGTCGGGCAGCACGACACCGTGGGCGTCGACGATCTCGGCGGTGACGAAGACCAGTGAACGGCCGTCCGCCGCGAAGGACTTGCGGTCGGCGGTGAGGCGTACGGCGTGTGCGGGTCCGGCGGTGCGCAGGACGTCCGTCGCGACCCTTTTCCCACCACGGCTCGCGACCGCCTTCAACTCGCCCGGCTCGTAGGGGACTTTCCAGCTCAGGTGGAGTCTGCCCGCGCTGCCGTTCGGGCTGGTGTAGCTGCCGGGGTAGGGGCCGGTGGTGAAGGTCTTGTCGTCGCCGGTGGCCTCGGTGGTCTCCAGGTAGGTGCGGCCGTCGGTGGTCTTCTTGGTGTCGAACTCCCGTGTGCCGAGGGACTTTCCGTTGAGGAACAGCTCGACGGTGTCGACGTTGGCGTAGGCCCAGACCTCGACGGTGTCGCCCGGCTCGTGGTTCCAGCTCATCGGCACCAGGTGGACCATCGGCTCGCTCGTCCACTGACTGCGGAAGAGGTGGTACATGTCCTTCGGAAAGCCGGCCGTGTCGACGGCGCCGAAGAAGGAAGCCTTGACCGGGAACACGTTGTACGGCGTGGGTTCCCCGATGTAGTCGATGCCGGACCACAGGAACTGGCCCGCGAACCACTTCCGGTCCCGGTCCTTCTTGTGGCCGTACTCGCCGCTCATCGTCCAGGAGGAGAGGTTGTTGTCGTAGGACGAGGTCGCGCGTCTGCCCGGGGTGTGGTTCTCGCCGGTGTTGAGGTGTTCCGGCTCCTGGTAGGTGGACCGGGTCGAGGTCTCGGACGAGGACTCCGACTCGAAGAGGAACAGGTGGGGATAGGCGGCGTGCAGGCCGTCGACCGACTTGGCGGTGTTGTAGTTGAGGCCGAGCCCGTCCAGCTTGGCGAGCATGAGGTCGGCGGCGGAGCCCTTGGCCGGCACGGAACGGTACTTGTCGGAGCCGATCACGAGGGGTCTGCCGGCGTCGGCCGCCTTGATCGCGCCGATGATGCGGTCGGCCATCGCGAGACCGGCGGTGGAGGTGGAGTCGGGGATCTCGTTGCCGATGGACCACAGCACCACGGCGGGCGAGTTGCGGGCGGCGAGGACCATCTCGGTGGCGTCGCGCTCGCACCAGTCGTCGAAGAACCGGTGGTAGTCGTAGGTCGTCTTGCCGGTGTGCCAGCAGTCGAACGCCTCGACCATCATCACGATGCCCAGTTCCTCGCAGGCCTGGACGATCTGCGGCGAGGGCGGGTTGTGCGAGGTGCGGAAGGCGTTGACGCCCATCGACTTCATGATGGCCAGCTGGCGGCGCACGGCATCGAAGCTGATCGCGGAGCCGAGCGCGCCCTGGTCGTGGTGGAGGTCGACGCCCTTGATCTTGGTGGGGGTGCCGTTGAGGGAGAAGCCCTCGTCGGGGTCGAAGCGGTAGGTGCGGATGCCGAAGGGCGTGCTGTACGTGTCGACCGTCTTGCCGGCCACCCGTAGTTCGGTCTCCAGGGTGTAACGGTGGTCCGGGGTCCCGATGTCCCACAACTTGGGCTTGGGGACGGTGAGTTCATGGCTCTCGGTGCTGCGGTCGGCGACCGTGACCGTGGAGTGGGTGCGGGCCACCGTCCGGCCACCAGGGTCGACGACCCGCGATCTGACCTCGACCTCGCTCGCGGTGCCCGACTCGTTCAGCACGGCCGTCCGCACCTGAACGACGGCCCGGTCGGCGGTGACGTCCGGGGTCGTGACGTACGTACCCCAGCGTTCGACGTGCACGGGCTCGGTGAGGACGAGGCGGGCCTCGCGGTAGATGCCGCTGCCGGAGTACCAGCGGCTGCTGGGGAGCTGGTTCTGCACCTTCACCGCGATGACGTTCTCCGTGGTGCCGTCGGTGTGCACCAGGTCGGTCAGGTCGAGGGCGAAGCCGGTGTAGCCGTAGGGGTGGCGGCCGGCCTCGGTGCCGTTGCAGTAGATGTACGAGTCCATGTAGACGCCGTCGAACTCGATCGAGACGCGCTTGCCGGCGACGGCGGGCGGCAGGGTGAAGGCGATGCGGTACCAGCCGAGGCCTCCGGGGAAGAAGCCGGTGCCGCTGGTGGTGCCGTTCGCCGTGGTGGGGGTCTGCTCGATGCTCCAGTCGTGCGGAACGGCGACCCGGCGCCAGGTCGAGTCGTCGTAGTCCGGCGCGGCGGCCTCGGCGTAGGCGCCGGTCGGGTCGGTGATCCCGCCGGGGTTGACCAGCGCGAAACGCCAGCCGTCCCGCAGGGGGACCGTGCGGCGGCCGGTGGCGGCCGTCGGGGCGGCGTGCGCGGTCGTGGAGGACAGAAGTGAAGCGGCCGTCGGCGCGGCCGTGGAAGCGATCAAAACCGATCTGCGAGTGACCGTCATGGCGGCTCTCCCTCATCAGGGCCCAGAAGTACTCACAACTGATCGTGACCGAACAGATTCTGACGGGGTGCCACGCCGGGCCGTCAAGGGTGCGGGGACGGACAGGTGCCCTGTCGGTCACTTCGGCCGGATTTCTCCCTCGCCGACCGCGCTCCCCAGCCCTGGGGGTTCTCGTCCGCGCGGCACCGGGACGCACTAGGCTGGAACACAAGTGACGGGTCTGTTCACTGTGAGTGTGCGCGATGGAGTGGCGACGATGAGTCCGGTCTACCCGTTCGACGATGCCGCGACGGCGCGGGTTGTCATCGACGATGCCGGAACTCTGACGGGGTGGAGCGAGGGAGCCCGGCGGCTCCTCGGCCACACCGCGGACGAGGTCGTCGGGCGCCCGGCCGTGCGGCTGCTGGCCGGTGGCGCCGAGGCGCTGCCCGCGATCACGGGCGCCCGCTGGGACGGCACGGTCACCCTGCGGCACCGCGACGGCCACACGCTGCCCGTGTGGCTGCTGGCCCACCACCGGCGCCCCCCGGGCGGCGGCCCGGGCGACTGGCTGATCGTGACCCCGCTGGAGGGTGGCGGCCCCCGCACCGCCGAGGACCCGCTCGCCACGGCCGCGCTGATCCAGTCGCCGTGCGCCGTCGCCGTCTACGACGAGCGGCTGCGGCTGAGCCGGGTCAACGACGCGATGGCCGACGTGATCGGACTGCCCGAGGAGCGCGTCAAGGGGCTGCGGATCACCGAGATCGGCGGGAAGACGGCGAGCTCGGAGCTGGAGCAGCACATGCTGGACGTGCTCACCTCCGGCACCGCCCAGGACTTCCAGATCTACATGCGCACCGGCGGCGAGGACGCGGCGCACGCCTGGCTGGCCCGGATGGCGCCGATCACCGACGCCGAGGGCCGGGTGCGGGGCGTGTGTCTCGCCGCGCACGACTTCACCGAGAACTACCTCGCGCGGGAGCGGCTGCAGCTCGTCAACGAGGCGAGCGTCCGCATCGGCACCACCCTCGACGTCACCCGTACGGCCCAGGAGCTGGCGGATGTCTGCGCGCCGGCGCTCGCAGACTTCGTCAGCATCGACCTGCTGGACCCGCAGGAGCACGGCGGCGAGCCCCCCACCGCGATCACCGCACCCATCAGACTCCGTCGGGCCGCCCACCAGTCGATGCAGGAGGGCAGCCCCGAGGCCGTGGCGAAGCCGGGCCAGCTCAACTTGTACCCGGAGCACTCCCCGCAGGCCGACGCGCTGGTCGCGGGCCGCACCCTCGTCGCCTCCGGCCGGGCCCTCGAACTCTGGCTCGCCTGGGACAGGACCCGCACGAAACGCGTCCAGGAGTACGGCATCCACTCCTCGATGGCCGTACCGATCCAGGCCCGCGGCGTCACCCTCGGCGTCGCGGTCCTCACCCGGTACCGGCGCATGGACCCCTTCACCGCCGACGACGTCCTCCTTGCCGAGGAGGTCACGGCCCGCGCCGCCGTCTGCATCGACAACGCCCGCCGCTTCTCCCGCGAACGCGAGACCGCGCTCGCCCTCCAGCGCAGCCTGCTCCCCCGCAAACTCCCGCCCACCGCCGCCCTGGAGGCCGCCTCGCGGTATCTGCCGGCGGCGCGTGCCGGGGTCGGCGGCGACTGGTTCGACGTGATCCCGCTGTCCGGGATGCGCGTCGCCATGGTCGTCGGGGATGTCGTCGGCCACGGCATCCAGGCCTCCGCGACGATGGGCCGGCTGCGCACGGCGGTCCGCACCCTCGCCGACATCGACCTCGCCCCGGACGAACTGCTGACCCACCTCGACGACCTGGTCGTACGGCTCTCCGCGGAGGCCGGCGGCGAGGGCAGTCCCGGCGAGGTCGGCGCGACCTGTCTGTACGCGGTGTACGACCCGGTGTCCCGCCGCTGCACGCTGGCCCGCGCCGGTCATCCGCCGCCCATCATGATCCGGCCCGGCGGCCCGCCCGAGCATGTCGACCTGCCCGCGGGCCCGCCGCTCGGTCTGGGCGGACTCCCCTTCGAGTCGACGGAGTTGGAGCTGCCCGAGGGGACCGTGCTCGCGCTGTACACCGACGGGCTGGTCGAGAACCGCGACCGGGACCTCGACGGCAGTCAACGGCTGCTGTTCGACGCCCTGTACGCGCCCTCGGACTCCCTGGACGAGACCTGCGACCGCGTCCTGCACGCCGTGCTCCCGCCGGGCGGAGCCGCCGACGACGTGGCACTGCTGGTGGCCCGCACCCAGGGGCTGCCCGCCGAACAGGTCGCGACCTGGGACATCCCGGCCGACCCCTCGCTCGTCGCGCCGATCCGCAAGCAGGTCGTCGAGCAGCTCGACGCCTGGAACCTGAGCGAGGCCGGGTTCACGGCCGAGCTGGTGGTGAGCGAGCTGGTCACCAACGCCATCCGCTACGGCGCGCACCCCATCCGGCTCCGGCTGATCCATGACGCGGCCACGCTGATCTGCGAGGTCTCCGACACCAACCACACCGCCCCGCACCTGCGCCGCGCCAAGACCTGGGACGAGGGCGGACGCGGTCTGCTGCTGGTCGCCCAGCTCACCCAGCGCTGGGGCAGCCGGCACACCACCGACGGCAAGACGATCTGGGCGGAGCTGTCCCTCTTCGACGAGCTGTGAGCCGTAGCGGAACAGGTCAGGTCAGCCAGGGCCTGACCTGGCGGCGGGCCTCGTGCAGCCGGGACTTGAGGGTGCCGAGCGGGATGCCGAGGCGCTCGGCGATGTCGGCGTACTCCAGGTTGCAGATGTCCCGGTACACCAGCGGCGCGACGAGGTGCGGCTGCTCGCGCTCCAGCCGCTCCAGCGCCTCCAGGAGGTCGATCTTCGACCCGGCGATCACGCTCGTGGTGCGCGGGTCGACGTGCTGGCTCACGTCGATCACGGCGGGCTGCTCGGCGGCCCGGCGCTTCAGCTCGCGGTACTTCTGCCGGGCGCCGTTGGCGACCACCGTGTAGAGCCAGGTGCTGAAGAGGCTGCGCCCTTCGAACGTGCCGATCTTCCGGGCGACCTGGAGCAGCACGTCCTGGGCCGCCTCCTCGGCGTCCTCGCGGCACGGCAGGAAGCGCCCGCAGCGCCGTACGACCTCCGGCTGGATCGTCCGCAGCAGCTCGTCCAGTGCCACCGGGTCACCGGCCGCGGCACGCCTGGCCAGGTCTTCGGTCAGCGCCGCTTCGCGCACTGGATCCACTCCTCCGCCTCGATCTCCGAGCAGGCATGATAGTCCTATGCACTCCGTCGAACAGATCGGCCGCTACCGCCTTGAACGCCGCCTGGGCACCGGCGCGTTCGGCACGGTCTGGCTCGCGCACGACGACGTCCTCGAGGCCCCGGTGGCCGTGAAGGTCCTCGCCGACAACTGGGCCCACCGCCTCGACGTCGTCGAACGCTTCCTCTCCGAGGCCCGGCTGCTGCGCAGGGCCGACTCGAACAGGGTCGTACAGGTCTACGACATCGGAGAGCTGCCCGACGGACGGCCGTACTTCGTGATGGAGTACGCCGACGCCGGCACCTTCGCCGATCTGCTCGCCGCGGGTCCGCTGCCCGTGGCCGAGGCGCTGCGGCTGACCGCGCTGGCCGCCCGGGGCGCCGCCGCGCTGCACAAGGCGGGGATCGTGCACCGGGACATCAAGCCGACGAACGTGCTGCTGCGCACCACCCCGGACGGCACCGGCCGGGTCCTGCTCGCCGACCTGGGGCTCGCCAAGAGCCTGGCGCACGCGTCGGGCCTCACGCTGGCCGCGGGTTCCGCGGGCTACCAGCCGCCGGAGCAGGCCCAGCCCGGCTCGGGCATCGACGAGCGTGCCGACGTGTACAGCCTGGGCGCGGTCGCCTACGAGCTGCTCACCGGCACGGTCCCGGGCGCGCCCGGTCAGGTCGTACCGCCGGACCGGCTGCGGCCGGACGTGTCCCCGGAGGTGCAGCGGGCGGTGCTGCGCGCGCTGGAGCCGGACCGGGAGCGGCGCTGGCCGACGGCGCGGGAGTTCGCGGAGGAGCTGGAGCGGCTGGCCGGGGAGGCCCCGGCGCAGCAGCCGCGCAGTCGGCTGGCCGGCGAGATCCCGGCGGACAAGCCGCGCAGCCGCCACCGGGGGTTCGCGCTGATGGCGGGGCTGTTCGTCGTGGTGGCCGCGGGCGCGGGCGTCGCGGTGCTGAACCTGCCCTCGTCCCCGTCGGGGAGTTCCAGCCTGCGGGTCAAGGACACCACGGGCCGGGTCTCCGCCGAGGTGCCCGCCTCCTGGGGCCGTCAGCTGCGCGACTCGGGCTGGGATCCGCACGCCCTCGGTCTCCAGGCGGGGCACGAGCCGGGGCTTGCCGTCGCCGACGACCTGTCCCAGTGGTCGGACCTGTCGTCGGACGTGAACGGCGTGTTCATCGGCGTGAGCGAGCACGGCAGCGTGACGACGGAGGTGGACCGCCTCGCCCACTCCGGGTGCCGCTACGACGGCAGCCGCGCCTACTCGAGCGCGACCTGGCGCGGCACGATCCGCACCTGGAGCGACTGCTCGGGTTCCACGGGCACCCTCTCGGAGACGGCGCTCCGCGAGGTCGGCGGCGCGGCCCAGCCGCAGGTCTACGTACAGATCCGGCAGCACAGCGGTGACGCGACCGCACGCATACTCCGCTCGCTCCGGGTCACCTGATCACTGTCGGAGAAGAATTCCGCTGATCCCGCGAACTTTTCGGCGCGTGCCCGCATCGGACCCCTATGACAGCGCGCGAGGCGCTGAGCGAAGAACTTCCAGGAGTGTCGAAGATGGCTAACTCGTCCCAGTCCCTGCGCCGGGCGGCCCTGCTCGTGAGCGCCGTCGCCGTACTGGGCCTGACGACGGCCTGCGGCGACGGCAGCGGCACGGTGAGCAGCCCGCAGACCGAGTCGGGTACGGCGGCGCCCGCGGGCGGCGACACCACGGCCGACGGCTCCGGCACGCCGGCCGCCACGTCGAGCGGCACCGACACCGGCACCGGTGCCAGCACCGGATCGCACCCGACCGCGTCGGGTTCCTCCACCTCGACCTCCACGTCCTCCGGCTCCGGCGGTACGAGCACCAACTCCGGCACGGCGAGCAGCAGCCGGTGCCACACCTCCGAACTGAACGCGAAGGTCGGCGGCAACGACCCGGGCGCCGGGCAGGAGAACTTCCCGATCGTCCTCACGAACGCGTCCGGCCGCACCTGCACGGTCCGCGGCTATCCCGGCGCCGCGTTCGCGAGGGCGTCCGGCCAGCAGCTGGGCCCGGACCCGCAGCGCGAGACGGGCACGACCGTCACCACCGTCACGCTGAAGCCGGGCCAGAGCGCCTGGGCCGGGCTGTCGTTCTCCAACCCGGAGATCAGCGGTGCGAAGACGGCGACGCCCGCCACGCTGGTGGTGACCCCGCCGGACGAGAAGGACCCGCTGAAGGTGAAGTGGACGAACGGCACGGTGCCGGTGTCGGGCAACTCGTCCTCGGTCCGGCTGTCGGTGTTCAGCGCGGGCACGGGCGCCTGACCCCGGAGTTCGTGGTCCGGCCTGGTTTCATGGGCGTGCACCACTGATCGCGTCCTGGAGGACCGTCCCCTGAACACCCCCCTCGCGGAGACTCTCTCCGTCGTTCTGCTCGTCGCCGTCCTCGTGTGGGCCGTCGTCCGTCCCTTCGGGTGGCCGGAGGCGGTGATGGCGGTCCCGGCCGCCGGGATCGCCGTGGCCACCGGGGCGATCTCGCTCGACCACGCGCGGGCCGAGGCCGAGCAGCTCGGCCCGGTCGTCGGGTTCCTCGCCGCGGTCCTCGTGCTCGCCCACTTCTGCGATGTGGAGGGGCTGTTCCGGGCCTGCGGAGCCTGGATGGCGGAGTGGGCGAAGGGCAGCCCGAGCCGCCTGCTGACGGCCGTGTTCGCGCTGGCTTCGCTGATCACGGCCGTGCTGAGCCTGGACGCCACCATCGTGCTGCTGACGCCGGTCGTGTTCGCGACGGCGTCCCGGATGGGTGTCCGTCCCAAGCCGCACGTCTACGCGTGCACGCACCTCTCGAACACGGCCTCCCTGCTGCTGCCGGTCTCCAACCTCACGAACCTCCTCGCCTTCGCGGCGAGCGGCCTGAGCTTCACCCGCTTCGCGGGCCTGATGGTGCTGCCCTGGCTGGTGGCGATCGGCGCCGAGTACCTGGTGTTCCGGCGCTTCTTCGCCCGCGACCTCTCGGCGGCGGCCCCCTCACCGGTCTCCGGCGACAAGCCCGAGCTGCCGGTCTTCGCTCTGGCGACCGTCGCCTGCACCCTCGCCGGGTTCGTCCTGACCTCGGCGATCGGCATCGACCCCGCGTGGGCCGCGCTCGCGGGCGCGCTCGTCCTCGCCGGGCGGGCGATGCTACGACGGCAGGCGACCCCGCTGACGGTCGTGCGGGCCGCCGCGCCGTCCTTCCTGGCGTTCGTGCTGGCGCTCGGCATCGTGGTGCGGGCCGTGGTCGACAACGGGCTCTCGGACGCGCTCGGGCACCTCCTGCCCGGCGGCACCGGCATCGCGGCCCTGCTCGGGATCGCCGCACTGGCCGCCGTACTCGCGAACCTCATCAACAACCTGCCGGCCGTCCTGGTCCTGCTGCCGCTCACCGCGCAGGCCGGACCCGGGGCCGTGCTCGCGGTGCTGCTCGGGGTGAACATCGGGCCGAACCTGACCTACGCCGGTTCGCTCGCGACGCTGCTGTGGCGGCGGATCGTGCATCAGCACGAACACGACGTGGATCTCAAGGAGTTCACGAAGCTGGGGCTGATCGCCGTGCCGTCGGCGCTCGTCCCCGCGGTGGTGGCACTGTGGGTGTCGCTCCAGGTTCTCTGACACCGAGGGAGGCCGAATGCGTGTGATCGCCTGGCTGGTCGAGGGCACATGGCCCGCCTGCGTGGACGCCGTACGGACGCATGCGCCGGAGGCGGACGAGGTGGTGCTGCTGCATGTCAGCGGGCCTGACGTGCCCGGCGTGGCGCACGGGGCGTTCGCCGGGCTGCTCGGCCGGGGTGGTCCCGCGCGTGATCCCGGGACCCGGCTGGAGGACCTGGGCAGCACGTCGGCCGCGGAGTTGCTGGACGCGGCGGCCGAGCGGCTGGGGCGGCCGTGCACCCGCATGGAGCGGACCGGGCGGGTCGAGCGCGAGGTGGTGGCCGCCGCCGGGGACGCGGATCTGCTGGTGCTGGCCCGCGACGGCGACCGGGCCCGGCTCGGCCCGCACAGTCTCGGGCCCGCCGTACGGTTCGCCGTCGATCACGCGCCCTGTCCGGTGCTGCTGGTGTGGCCGGAGGCGGCGCCGGGGATCTCGACCATGCCGCCGCCACCGCCGCCGCACCACCACCCCTGAGATCAGTGGCCGCGGTGCCCGCCACCACCGCCGTAGCCGCCACCGCCGCCGCCCCAGCCACCGCCGCCCTGGCCGCCCCCCGCGCAGTACGAGGGGTAGTAGTCGCAGTAGTCCAGGGTCGGGGCCGCGGTGGTGGGCGTCGTCCGCGGGGTCGACGCGGTCGGCGTCGGTGTCGGAGTGGGCGTGGCCTTCGGGGTCTTGACGGGCACCGGGGCGGCCGACTTGGTGGTGGGCGCCGGCGAGCCGGTGCTGTCGGTGTCCCAGTTGACGACCTGCATCTGCGGGTCCGCCTTCGACGTGTCGAAGACCCAGCGCTGCGCCGAACCGTCCGCCCGCGTCTTCAGGACGAGCGCGCCGCCGCCGGCGGTGGAGGCGGGGGTCAGCGCCAGGTCCTGGTTCCAGCGCGGTACGAGGATGCCCTGCAGCGTGAAGTCGTAGCGGATGTTCTTCCCGGTCGCCGAGGACGCGCTCGTGCAGGGAGCGAGTTGGACCTCGAAGGCGAGGTGCGAGTCGAGGCAGAGACCGGGGTCGGCGGTGCTGCGCAGCTGGCCGTCCGTCTCGTACGACCACTGCTGGCCGGCCGCCGAGGAGCAGCTCTGCAGTTCGGCCTCGGCGCCCTGGAGGGGCTTGTTGCCGACGACGCCGATGCACAGGCCGGACTCGACGTTGTGCAGCCGGCCGCTGAGCGTGCCCTGTGTGGTGTCGTTCTTGCCGACCCAGGACGGGTTGGCGGATTCCTTGCCGGTGCCGGCGGCGCCCGCCGACTTGCTCTCGGTGCCGGTCCTGCCGCCGCCGGAGCCGCCGATGGACCACAGCACGAGCGGGAGGACGACCAGGCCGCTCACGGTCAGCACGGCCACGGCGAGGTTGCGGCGGCGGACCCGGCGGGCGGCCTTGTGCGCCGATCTGAGTTCGCCGCGCCGCGGGCCGGGCCGCACCGCGAGTTCGCCGGCGGCGACGGGCACCTCGGGGGGCAGCGGGCGGCTGCCGACCCTGACCTCCAGGTAGGCGCGCGCGCCCCAGCCGAGGACCGCTTCGGCGAGCGCGATGCCGAGCCCGGCGTTGAACTGGTTCAACTGGTCGGCGGTGTACCGGCAGTGCTTGCAGACGCTGAGGTGCATCGCGAGGTCCGGGTCGACCTCCGCGCCGCCGCGCCGGAAGGTGACGTCCAGCAGCCGGATGTAGCGCTGGCACTCGTCGTCCTGCGCGAGTTCGCGGTGGACCTGCAGACACTCCTCGCGCAACCGGCCCCGGGCGCGGCCGAGTTCGACTTCGGCGCCCTCCTCGTCCAGGCCCAGCAGTCCGGCGGGTATCGCGAACGGCTCGGACTCGACCTCGATGTGCCAGAGCAGGGTGCGGGCCGACTGGGGCAGCCGCTGGAACGCCCTGGAGAGCAGGCGCCGTTCGGGCACCGGCAGCAGCCGGGCGGCGGCCCGGTCGCCCTCTCCGGCCGCCGAGCGCAGATCGGGGTGGAGCATGTCCTGCCGGCGGTCGGCGACCCATTCCGCGGCGATCCGGCGGACGGTGACGAGGACTTGGGGGCGCCAGGCGGCGGTCGGTCCGGACTGCCGCAGGGATTCCCCGAAGAGCCGGGTGAATGCGGCCGTGGTGAGCATTCCGGCGTGGTGCGGTCCGTCGGTGCACAGCCGCGCATAGGAGAAGGCCGCTTCCCAGTGCCGGTCCAGCAGTTCGCCGACGGGTTGCAGCGCGGGCGTCGTCCCCGTCCACTTCTTCAGCTCGGCGCTGAGCTGCTCGTCGGTCACTTCGAAGTGGTGAGCGGAACTAGGGGAATTCGAGGGACCGGCGTCCTTCACGGCTGCATTCCTCCAGGTGAAACGCGGAATTCGGTCCATACCGGCGGGTATGCGACCCCGTCGACAGGTCGACAAAGTCCACCCGTCCGATGGATGGCATCCCGGACGTCCGCCTGGGGGCAGCTCTTTTGAAGCAAGGGGGGTGACGTACGGGAGCGGCCTCGAGCGCGCGGAGGGGAATCATCTATGTGCCCGCGCGCCGACAGGCACACCTTTGCACAGGTCAGCGAGGCGTAACAAGGTCTGCCTCAGTTTTGTGCATTGCGGTCCGGGCCCCACTATTTGACGTCTTGTCAAACAGGCCCGTAAAGGGATTGCCGTCCCATCCACACGGGAAATCCCGAAACCATTGACCAGGGGCCACCGGGACCACCCCGCACGACCGACACCAGGACGCTCTTCCTCCGGTTTTCCCAGGTCATGTTCCGGCGGCCCGGTGCTTTGCCGAACGGGACGGCGGCGTCGCGGCAGTCGGCGACTTCCACAACGCACCCGATGACGAAGTTCATGCCGAACCAATAGGCACGCGCCGCTCCTCCTGGGACCGTGGAGTGACATCTCACCGAGGAGGTCCCCGTATGACGGCCACGGACATCGGCGCGTTCGAGGAGGACGGGTTCACGGTCGCGCGCGGATTGTTCAGGTACGACGAAATCGACCGGCTCTGCGCGGAGTTCACGGCGCTGCACGCGGCCGGACCGGTTCCCGGGCACTTCGCGCCGAGCGTTTCCGACGATCCCCTCCGCACCCATCCGCGGGTGATGCACCCGCACGAGATCAGCGACCTCGCCCTGCGGTTCCTGTTGGACCAACGCCTGCGGACCGTCCTGGAGCGGCTGTTCGGCGAGGAAGTGCTCGCAGCGCAGAGCATGTTCTACTTCAAGCCGCCCGGGGCGCGCGGTCAGGCGCTGCACCAGGACAACTTCTATCTGCGGGCCGAGCCGGGCACCTGCGTGGCCGCGTGGATAGCCTGCGACGAGATCGACCGGGAGAACGGCGGCCTGGAGGTCGTGCCCGGCACCCACCGCATGGATCTGTTCTGTCCGGAGGAGGCGGACGCCGGGGTGTCCTTCGCGCGCGAGTACGTGCCACCGCCGCCGGGGCTCACGCCCGTGCCGGTCGACATGTCACCGGGGGACGTCCTGTTCTTCAACGGCAGCCTGGTGCACGGCTCGCAGCCCAATCACAGCGCGGACCGCTTCCGCCGTTCGTTCATCGGGCACTACGTGGGCCGTTCCGCCGACCGCATCGGGAGCTTCTACCGCACGATCTCGATGAGCGGCGAACGGGTGCCGCTCGCGGAGAGCGTCGGCGCGGGGCCGTGCGGCACGGAGTTCGCACCGCACGGCCCGCACTGACGGTCCGTCAGGGATCAGGAGTGCCCGCTGATCGCGTGCGGGGTGTAGGGCGCCTCCAGCTCCTCCAACTCCTTGTCGCTCAGCTCCAGTTCGACGGCGGCGACCGCGTCCTCGATGTGCTGCGGCTTGGCCGCGCCGACGATCGGCGCGGCCACCGTGCTCTGGTGCAGCAGCCATGCGAGGGCCACCTGGGCGCGCGGGACGCCCCGGTCGCCGGCGATCCGGGTGACCGCCTCGACGATCGCGCGGTCGCCGTCCTGGTAGAGGCGGTTGCCGAAGTTGTCGGTGCTGCTGCGCTCGGTGGTGGTGCCCCAGTCCCGGGTGAGCCGACCGCGCGCCAGCGGGCTCCACGGCAGCACCCCCACGCCCTGGTCGGCGCAGAGCGGCAGCATCTCGCGCTCCTCCTCGCGGTAGAGGAGGTTGTAGTGGTTCTGCATCGACACGAACTTCGTCCAGCCGTGCCGCTCGGCCACGTGCTGGTGCTTGGCGAACTGCCACGCGTACATCGAACTCGCCCCGATGTAGCGGACCTTGCCCGCCTTCACCAGGTCGTGCAGCGCCTCCATCGTCTCCTCGACGGGGGTGTGCGGGTCGGCGCGGTGGATCTGGTAGAGGTCGACGTAGTCGGTGCCGAGCCGCTCCAGGCTGTGGTCGATCTCGGACATGATCGCCTTGCGGGAGAGTCCGGCGCCGTTGGGTCCGGGGCGGGTCCTGCCGTGCACCTTGGTGGCGAGCACGACCTCGTCACGGCGGGCGAAGTCCTTCAGCGCCCTGCCGGTGATCTCCTCGCTGGTGCCGTCGGAGTAGACGTTCGCGGTGTCGAGGAAGTTGATCCCGGCCTCCAGCGCCTGCCTGATCAGGGGGCGCGACGCCTCCTCGTCGAGGGTCCACTCGTGGGTGCCGCGGTCCGGGAGGCCGTAGGTCATGCAGCCCAGCGAGATCCGCGAGACGTCCAGGCCGGTCGAACCGAGCTTCACGTACTGCATCGTTGCTGCTCCTGCCTTCGAGTTCGGTACCGCTTCGGAGCGTACGACTTCGTGGGTGCTCGAAGCGGCGCGTGTGCGCGCACCCTTGACGAGTGGCGCGGCCGGGCGCTTTGATCCTGGACGTGCCCGCGCGTGCGGCGCGGTACGCAGAGGTGCGCCCAGCCGGTAGCGGACAGGTTCCAAGCCCGGCCACAGTCGCCAGGACCGCGGCTCCATCCGGTCCGAGGCGGGGTCGTACCCGCGATTGATGGAGCGGACATGCCCGCCAAGGGTGTCTCCCGCGTCGAAGGTCCCGGGACGGCCGTGGTCCTGACCGGCACCGTCGCGACCGCAGCGGTCCTGACCTCGCGCGGAACCTCGAACAGCGCTGCCCCGGAACAGCCGTCGCGCACGGCACCGTCCAGCAGCGCCACGCCGTCGAAGAGCCCCGCCCCGTCGGCGAACCGGTCGACTCCCGGCAGCGTCGACCACGTCCGCACGGTGCGGTGAGGAGGCTGTGATGGGGAACGGGATGTCACGCCGAGGGCTGCTGCTCGGGGCTGCCGCGATCGGGGCCGCGAGCGGGTGTGCGGGCGGCGGGTCGGACGGGGTCGGTGCGGACGGGCGGGTGACCGTGGAGCTGTGGCACGGGCAGGCCGACACGGGCCGCAAGGCGGTGGAGGCGCTGGTCGACGCGTTCAACCGGACCCATCCGAAGATCCGCGTGGACGCGGGTGGCGGCGGGGTGCTGGCCGACGCGATGCTCCAGAAGGTGACCGCCTCGCTGGCCGCCGGGTCCTATCCGGACATCGCCTACATCTTCGGCTCGGACCTCGCGAGCGTGGCGCGCAGCCCGCGTGTCGTCGATCTGACGTCCGCGATGCGCGAGGGGCCGACGCCGTGGAACTCCTTCTGGAAGCCGGTACGGGACGCGGTCACCGTCAACGGGCGGGTGCGGGCCGCGCCCGCGGTGCTCGACTCGCTGGCCGTCGTCTACAACAAGAAGCTGTTCCGGCAGGCCGGGCTCGACTACCCGAAGCCGGGCTGGAGTTGGGACGAGTTCACCGACACCGCGCGGAAGCTGACCGACCACGACCGGGGTGTCTTCGGCACCGGCTGGCCGGCCGTCGGTGACGAGGACACGGTGTGGCGGCTGTGGCCGATGCTGTGGGATCTCGGCGGCGAGGTCGTCGCCCCGGACGGCAAGCACATCGGCTTCGCCGACCAGGGCGTGCGGGCCCTGACGACGCTCGCCCGACTCGGCCACGACAAGAGCGTGTACCTGGACACCAAGCCCGGCAGCGAGCAGCTCTACCAGGTGTTCCTCAACAGCCGGATGGCCATGGTCGCCACCGGTCCCTGGGAACTCCCCGACATCATCACCGCGAAGATCGACTACGGGGTCGTCCCGCTGCCGACGTACAGCGGGCACGCGGTCACCATCTCCGGGCCCGACACGTGGACGGTCTTCGACAACGGCTCGGCCCGGTCGCGGGCGGCCGTGGAGTTCGTGCAGTGGATGAACTCGCCCGCGCAGGACGTGCGGTGGGACATCTCTGCGGGCGGTCTGCCGCTGAGCACGGGCACCGCGGCCCGGCCGGAGTGGCGGGAGCACAGTGGCCGGACGGTCGGGCTCGACGTCTTCACCGACACCCTGCGCTCGGCCCGGGTGCGGCCCGTGCACGCCGCGTATCCGCAGATCTCGCAGGCGTTGGGCGAGGCGATCGTCTCGGTCCTGCTGGGCCGGGACTCCCCCGAGAAGGCGCTCCGTTCCTGTGCCGACAAGGCCGACGCGGCCCTGCTGATCCCCAGGTGACTTCCCCCTTCCGGGAGACCCGATGTCCACACTGCCCCGCGCTCTCACCCTTCCCGCGCAGCCCGCCGCGACCGCCCAGGCCGCGCGCCGCGACGCCCGCCGTCGCGCCCGCCGAGAGCGGTCCACCGCCTGGGCGTTCATCGCTCCGTCCGTCGTGGTGATTCTCGGGCTGAGCGTCGTGCCCGTCGTCTGGTCGCTGCTGCTGTCGTTCCGCGCCGACGACCTGGTCACCCCCGGCCGCTGGGTCGGCCTCGACAACTACCGCGCCCTGGCCCAGGACCCCACCTTCCGTACGGCGGTGGGCAACACACTGCTGTACGCGGCCCTGTACGTGCCGCTGAGCCTGGTCGGCGGCCTCGCGCTGGCCCTGGCGCTGAACCGCCGGATCCGGCTCATCGGGCTGTACCGCACGCTGGTGTTCATCCCGTTCGTGGTGTCGGCGACGGCGCAGGGCGTGCTGTTCTCGTTCATCCTCGACCCGGAGTTCGGCGTCGCCAACGCGCTGCTGCACCATCTCGGCATCTCAGCGCAGGGGTTCCTCGCCGACCCGGACCAGGCGCTGTACCTGCTGGTGCTGATCTCGCTGTGGAGCGGGGTGGGCTTCTGCGTGGTCGTCTATCTGGCCGCGCTCCAGGACGTGCCGCCCGAACTCGTCGAGGCCGCCCGCATCGACGGCGCGGGCCGCGCGCAGGTGCTGCGCCATGTGATCCTGCCCGCGCTCACGCCGGTGACGGTGTTCCTGCTGCTGTGGCAGTTCATCACCTCGCTCCAGGTCTTCGACCTGATCTATGTGACCACCAAGGGCGGCCCGTTGGGCTCGACGACGGTGATCGTCTACTTCGTCTGGCAGCAGGCCTTCCAGATGTTCACCGCGGGCTACGGCGCCGCGTCGGCCTACGTCCTCGCGGTGGCGCTGCTGGTGGCGGGCGGCGCGCTGCGGGTCGTACGGCGGCGGCAGGGCCGTACGGAAGCAGGCGTCCGATGAGCGCGCGGCGGATGAGTGCGTGGCATCTGGTGCTGGCGCCGCTGGCGTTGTGCTTCGCGTTGCCGTTCGTGTGGCTGCTGCTCAGCTCGGTGATGTCGAACGCGGAGATCAACCGCTTCCCACCGGCCTTGTGGCCCAAGGGAATTGACCTGGGCGGCTACCGCTATGTGCTGGGCAACGCGATGTTCCCGCGCTGGTTCGCCAACTCGCTGATCGTGGCGTCGGTCGCGGTGGTGTCGAATCTGCTGTTCGGGTCGCTCGGCGGGTACGCGTTCGCCCGGATGCGGTTCGCCGGGTCGCGGCTGCTGCTGGGGCTGATGCTGGCGACGATGGTCGTGCCGTTCCAGCTGACGATGATCCCGACATTCCTGGTGATGAAGTGGTTCGGGCTGATCGACTCGCTGGGCGCGCTGATCCTGCCGTCGCTGGTGACGCCGTTCGCGGTGTTCCTGTTCCGGCAGTTCTTCCTCGCGCTGCCCCGGGAGATGGAGGAGGCCGCCTGGATCGACGGGTGTTCACGGCTGCGGGTGCTGTTCTCCATCGTGATGCCGCTGGCCCGGCCCGCGCTCGCCACGGTCGCCGTCCTCACCTTCCTGTCCACCTGGAACGACCTGTCGTGGCCGCTGATCGCGATCAACCACGACACCCGGTACACGCTCCAGTTGGGCCTGACGACGTTCCAGGGGCAGCACCACACCCAGTGGTCGGCGGTGATGGCGGGCAACGTCATCACGGTGCTGCCGGTGCTGGTGGCGTTCCTGCTGGCGCAGAAGACGTTCATCCAGTCGCTGACGTCCAGCGGACTCAAGGGCTGAGCCGCCCCTTCTCCAACTCGTCTTCTCCGAAAGGTTCTTGATGACAGACGGCAGCGCTGTGAAGGTGGCCTTCGTCGGCGCCGGCAGTGTGGTGTTCACGCAGGGCCTGCTGGCCGACCTGTTCGCCTTCCCCGAACTCGCCCGCGCCCGGGTCGCGTTGCACGACATCGACCCGGACCGGCTCGCGACGGCGGAGGGCGCGGCCCGCCACATCGCCCAAGTGCGGGGCGCCGAGCCGGAGATCACCGCGCACCTGGACCGCAGGGCGGCGCTCGCGGACGCCGACTTCGTCGTCAACATCGTCCAGGTCGGCATGAACGAGGCCACCCGCACCGACTTCGCGGTCCCGGCCCGCTACGGCCTGCGCCAGACGATCGCCGACACCCTCGGCATCGGCGGCATCTTCCGCGCCCTGCGCACCTTCCCGCTGCTGCGGTCGCTGGCCGAGGACATGGCCGAACTCTGCCCGGACGCCCATCTGTTGAACTACACCAACCCGATGGCGATGAACCTGCTCTACCTGAGCCGCATCTCCCCCGCCCTCAAGGCGACCGGTCTGTGCCACTCGGTGTACTGGACGATGCACGACCTGTCCCAGCTGATCGGCGTCCCCTTCGAGGAGGTCACGTATCTGGCCGCGGGGGTCAACCACCAGGCGTGGGTGCTGCGTTTCGAGCGGGCCGGGCAGAACCTCCACCCGCTCCTCGACGAGACGATCGCGAAGGACCCCGAACTTCTGCGCCGGGTCCGCGTGGACATGTACCGCAGACTCGGCCACTACCCCACCGAGACGAGCGAGCACTCCGCCGAGTACGTCCCCTGGTATCTGCACCACCCCGAGGAGATCGAGCGGCTACGGCTCCCCGTCGGCGCCTACCTGGAGATCATCGAGGAGAACACCGCGAGCTACGAACGCACCCGCGACGCCCTCGCCTCCGGCACCCCGCTCCCCGTCGAGGGCACGCTGGAGTACGCCCCGCAGATCATCCACAGCATCACGACCGGCACCCCCCGCACGATCTACGGCAACGTCCCGAACCGCGGGCTCATCGACAACCTCCCCGCCGACTCGGTCGTCGAAGTCCCTTGCCTGGTCGACGCGTTGGGCGTGCAGCCGACCCGGGTCGGCGCCCTGCCCCCGCAGTGCGCGGCCCTCAACAGCGCCTACGTCTCCGTCACCGACCTGGTGGTCCGCGCGGCCACGGACGGCGACCCGCGCCACATCCGGCACGCGGCGATGGCCGACCCGGCGACGGCGGCGGCCCTGCCGGTCGAGCGGATCTGGGACCTGTGCGACGACCTCGTCAAGGCCCACGGGGACCTGCTGCAACCGGAGTTGCGGGCCCTGCTCGGCCACTGACGCCGGCGACTAGGCCCGGTGGAGCAGGGCCAGCCCGGCCTCCCACCCGAACTCCGGCCGCCCGCCGTCCTCCTGGACCTCGCCGGAGTACGGCTCCCCGAACCTCACACCCATCTCGCCGAGCCGTACCAGGCTGGCCCGGTAGGCGGGATGGGCGGCCAACGCCTCGCCCACACACGGGAGTACGGCGGTCGGGACGCCGAGGCCGTACGCCTCGCACAGGGTGCCGAGCGCGAGGGTGTCCGCCGTGCCGGCCGCCCATTTGTTGATCGTGTTGAAGGTGGCGGGCGCCACCAGCACGGCGTCCGGGGGCGGGAACGGACGCGGATCACCGGGGGTGCGCCAGGCGGACCGGATGGGGCGGCCGGTCTGCGCCTCGACGGCACCGACGTCGAAGAAGCCGGACGCGGCGACCGGGGTGGCGATCACCCCGACCTCCCAGCCCAACTCCTGTGCGGCGGCGATCAGTCGGCCGACGCCCGCGGCGATCCCGGCGGCGCAGACGACGACGTAGAGGAAGGGCTTGGAGTTCTGTTCGGTCATCCGGGGAGCCTACTGAAGCGGGAAGGACCGGCCGCGCTCCTCCTCGGGCCGGGCCCCGAAGAGACGGCGGTCCTCCTCCTGGATGGCGAGGTCGTTGATGCTGGCCTCGCGGCGGGTCATCAGGCCGTGCGCGTCGAACTCCCACAGTTCGTTGCCGTAGGAGCGCCACCACTGCCCGTCGGTGTCCTGGCACTCGTACTGGAAGCGGACGGCGATGCGGTCGCCGTCGAAGGCCCACAGGTCCTTGCGCAGCGCGTACTCGCGCTCGCGCGCCCACTTCGCGGTGAGGAAGGCGACGATCTCGGCGCGGCCGGTCACGAAGGTGTCGCGGTTGCGCCAGACGGAGTCCTCCGAGTAGGCGAGCGCCACCCGCTGCGGGTCGCGGGTGTTCCAGGCGTCCTCGGCGGCCTGGACCTTCTGGGCGGCGGTCTCGCGGGTGAAGGGCGGGAGGGGCGGGCGGTCGGCCATGGTCGTCTCCGGGAACTCGGCTTCACAGGGCGGAGAACGTGCGTTCTCCGAGGTGACTGCTAACGTAGAGAACGCCCGTTCTCCAGTCAAGGAGCAGTCGATCGAGGAGTGGTGTCGAGTGGTGCCGGTCATGGACAGCGCGGTCGCCCGGGAGCGGGCGCTGGACGCCGCCGAGGAGCTGTTCTACGGGCGGGGCGTCCAGGCCGTCGGCATGGACGCGGTCCGCACCGCGTCCGGACTCTCCCTCAAGCGGCTCTACCAACTCTTCCCCGCCAAGGAGGAGTTGGTGGAGGCGTATCTCGAACGGCGTGACCTGCGCTGGCGCGGACGCCTCGCCGCGCACGTCGCACGGCACACCGACCCGCGGGAGCGGATCCCGGCCGTCTTCGACTGGCTCGAGCAGTGGTTCGGCGAGGCCGACTTCCGCGGCTGCGCATGGATCAACGCGTACGGCGAGCTGGGCGCGACCTCGGAACGGGTGGTGGCCCAAGTGCGGTCGCACAAGCGGGCGTTCCGGACATATCTCGCCGGTCTGATGGCGGACGCGGGGCTGCCCGAGGCGCTCGCCGGGCAGCTGTTCCTGCTGGCCGAGGGCGCCATGGTCACGGCGGGCATCACCGGGACCACGGAGCCGGCGGCGGAGGCGCGCGAGGCGGCTCTCGCCCTGTCGCGCCTCAACTGACCTCAGGCGGCGGCGAGTTCCGTCAGCTCGGCGCGGGCCCGGTCGAGGGAGGCCGCCGCGAGGCCTTCGAGACCGGCCAGTTGGGGCAGGACGTCGACCCGGGTCAGCTCGGCGGCGACGAGGTGGAGGTTCTCCGGTGGGACGCCCAGGTTGCCGAAGTAGGCCCGCAGGTAAGGCGTCTGGAAGTCGAAGTGCTCGCGTGGGGTGCCGGGGCCGTAGCCGCCGCCGCGTGCCATGACCGCGATCACGCGGGTGTGCCGCAGGAGGCTCTCGCCGGTGTCCGGGTCGGTGAGCGCGCCGGGGAAGGTGACGCGGTCGATCCACGCCTTCAGGGGCGCGGGCACGGAGAAGTTGTACATGGGGACACCGAGCAACAGCGTGTCGGCGCCCAGGAGTTCGGTGATCAGCGGCAGGGTCAGCGCCCACTCGTGGCGCTCGGCGGCGGTCTCGATCAGGGCGGGGACCTTGGCGGGCGGGACGAATCCCTCGCGTTCCACGCGGCGGCCGAGGGTGGTGTACGCCGGGCCGAGTGGCGCCACGGGGTCCGTCAGCAGATCGCGGTGACGGTGGTCCGCCGCACCGTGCGCGGTGCGCCACGCGCGGGCGAAGCCCTCGGTGAGTTGCCTGGTCACGGAGTCGGCGGTCGGGTCGGCGCTGGAGTCGATGTGGAGCAGCATGGTGTGGTCACCTCGGTCGGTTCCGGTACGTCGGACAGGTGACGGAGCACGACGAGGAAAGGTGACCCATGCGGGGGCACGACGAGCTGGCGGAGCGGTTCGAGGAGCGGCGCGGACGGCTGCGGGCGGTGGCGTACCGGATGCTGGGTTCGCCCGGCGAGGCGGACGACGCCGTACAGGAGGCCTGGCTGCGGCTCGACCGCACCGGCGGCGACGGCATCGACAACCTGACCGCCTGGCTGACCACGGTCGTCTCCCGCGTCTGCCTGGACATGCTGCGCTCCCGCGCGTCCCGGCGGGAGGACCCCTACGGCGACGAGCTGCCGGAGCCGGCCGCGGGTGAGCTGCCCGAGGACGAGGCCGTGCTCGCCGACTCGGTGGGGCTCGCGTTGCTGGTGGTGCTGGACACGCTGGGTCCCGCCGAGCGGGTCGCGTTCGTGCTGCACGATCTGTTCGCGGTGCCGTTCGACCGTGTCGCGGCGGTCCTGGACCGGTCCCTGCCCGCCGCGAAGAAGCTCGCGAGCCGGGCCCGGCACAAGGTGCGGGGCACGCCGGTGGTGCCGGGCGCCGAACTCGACCGGCACCGGGAGGTCGTCGAGGCGTTCCTGTCCGCCGCGCGGGGCGGTGACCTCGGCGCGCTCCTCGACGTGCTCGCCCCCGATGTCGTCCGGCGTGCCGACCCGGCCGTGCTGCCGCCGGGCGTGGCCGCGGAGCTGCGGGGTGCCCGGGCGGTCGCGGAGGGGACGGTGCTGCTGCGGGAGCGGACGCGGTCCGCGGCCGTGGCCCTCGTCGACGGGGACGTGGGCATCGTGGTCGCTCCCGGAGGACGGCTGCTGCTCGCGCTCCGGGTGCGGGTCGAGGGCGGGCGCGTCGCCACGTACGAAGTGGTCGCGGGGCGGGAGGGGTTGCGCGGGGTCGAGGTGGGCTTGCTGGGGTGATCGGCTCGGGTGTGGGGGTGGCCGCACCTGACGGACCGGCCACCCCCACGAGCAGGGCGAACCCGCTCAGTCCACCGTGATCGCGCTCACCGGGCAGGCCCGGGCAGCCTCCTTGAGCATGGGGTCGTCGGTGTGCTCCTTGCCCGGCAGCACCATGCTGTACCCGTCGTCGTCCTGGGTGAAGACGCCCGGGGCGGCCAGCGCGCACTGGCCGGCCCCGATGCAGACGTCCTTGTCGATGTGGATTTCCGTGTGCATGGGGCGCAGCCTCTTACCAGGTCACGGGGAGTTCCAGCATCCCCTGGATCGTGTCGCCGGGTTTGAAGGGGATCTCCTCCGCCGGAACGGCCAGTCGCAGCGTGGGCAGCCGGTCGAAGAGGCTGCGCAGGGCGATGTCCAGTTCGGCGCGGGCCAGGTTCTGGCCGAGGCACTGGTGGATGCCGAAGCCGAAGGAGAAATGGTGCCGGGTGGGCCGGTGCCAGTCCAGGTCGTCCGGGTCGGTGTAGACGGCCTCGTCACGGTTGATGACCGCGGTCGAGAAGAGCACGCCCTCGCCCGCCCGGATCGTCGTGCCGTCCACCTCGATGTCCTCCAGGGCGATGCGCATCAGCCCGTCCACGATGGACAGCGACCGCATCAGCTCCTCGACGACATCGGGCAACAGGTCGGGATCCGCGCGGAGTTCGGCCAGCCGCTCGGGGTGACGCAGCAGCGTGAAGGTGCCCAGGGAGATCATGTTGGCGGTGGTCTCGTGGCCGGCGACGAGGAGGATGACCGCGAGGGAGATCAACTCGGTGCGGTCCAGGGCCCCTTCGCTCAGCTGCTCGCGCACCAGCTCGTCCAGCAGTCCTTCGCCGGGTTCCTGCTGCTTGCGGTCGATCAAGGCGCCCAGATACGCGTCGAGTTGGTCGCGGGCGTCCTGGCTGTCCTCGGCCCTCGGCCCGCGCAGCAGACGCCGGGACTGGGCCTCGAAGAACTCGTGGTCGGCGTACGGGACGCCGAGCAGCGCGCAGATCACCATCGACGGCACGGGCAGCGCGAACGCGGACACCAGGTCGGCGGTCGGGCCCTGCGCGATCATCGCGTCGAGCCGTTCGTCGACGATCCGCTGGATGTCGGGCCGCATCACCGTGGCGCGCTTGACGGTGAAGGCGGGGATCATCATCCGCCGCTGGGTGCGGTGCTTGGGGTCGTTCTCGCCGAGCAGCGCGACCCGCCGGTTCCGGACCGCCGCGAACCGTGCGTTGGTCGCGGGGAAGTCGGGGTGGGTGCGGTCGGAGGACAGCCGCTGGTCGGCCAGCAGCGCGCGGGCGGTGGAGTGTCCGGTGACCAGCCAGGTCTCGCGGCCGTCGAAGAGCGTGACGCGGGAGAGGGGGCGGTTGGCGCGGAGGGCGTCGTAGCCGGCGGGCGGGTGGTAGGGACAGGTGCGGTCCTGGGGGAAGGCGACGGGTTCGGTCCGGTCCTTCGATTCCGTCAGATCCGTCAGATCCGTCATGGAAGACCTCGCAGACGAAGAGTGCGTCGTGCCGATCTTCATTAGATGCCCGAGGCACCTATGGGGCCACCGGAAGTTCGGCCAGATCGGTGGTACCTACAATCTGGCCGAACCTGATGGTCCGGGCCATGATCGGCGATCACCGGCACACGACGGCCGGGTGTCGCGCACCCGTGAGCGGAGTCCCTCCGTCCGCCCCTGCGGAGGCCAGGGACCCGGCGCGGCCGCCCTTGGCCACGCGATGACGGACGGTCAACAGACCCCGGGCAGTGGGGTAAAGAAACGAACCTGGCTCGATACGGCCGTCCGGTGGTCCCGGCGGTCAGCCGGATCTCGCCGAGCGCGGGCATGTCGTCGTGGATCTTTTCCGTGCGTTCGCCGCCCGGGTCGTCACCCGGTGGAGGGGGCATGGCCGAAGAGAGCCGAGGTATGGATGAATCACGCACCGGCTGGTGTTGAATCTCGGTGCTAGACAGCCGTAGAACGCGAGATGGGACGAATGACATGCCTCTTGAGGGTGAGTACGAACCCAGCCCGTCGCAGTGGGTACGCGACCAGGTCGAGCTGTACGAGAGCTCCGGCGGCACCAAGGGGACGACGTTGGCGGACACGGGTATGCCCGTCATCCTGCTGACGACGGTGGGCGCCAAGAGCGGGAAGATCCGCAAGACGCCGCTGATGCGGGTCGAGCACGACGGGGTCTACGCCGTCGTCGCCTCGCAGGGTGGCGCGCCCAAGCACCCGGTCTGGTACTTCAACGTCCAGGCCGACCCGCACGTCGAGCTGCAGGACGGGCCGCAGAAGTGGGATCTCACGGCCCGCGAGGTCACCGGCGACGAGAAGGCCACGTGGTGGGAGCGGGCGGTCGCCGCGTACCCCCCGTACGCCGAGTACCAGACGAAGACGGACCGCCAGATCCCGGTGTTCGTCCTCGAACCGGCCGACGGCAGCTGAGTCCCGGAGGCTGACCGGGCCCGGCGAACTTTTCTCGTTCCCGGGCGCATGAAGCCCTACGCGTCGGGCACCCGACGTTCAGGCCCCGCCGCGCTCCCCCGTCGCGGCGGGGCTTTCCCGTGCCTCCCGCTCCGCCGGCCGGTCGGTGATGTCCAGGAAGATCTCGCCGGCCTCGGACACCGCCCGGCCGAGAGACCGCTTGATCCGCACGGAGACCTCCTCGACCTGCTCGCTGTCCATGCCGGGGACGAGGTCGATCCGGGCGGCGACCATCGTCGAGTCGAGGCCCATCCGCATCGTGAACAGCGCTTCCACGCTGTCGATCTCGGGCTCGGCCGCCAGCAACTCCCTGATCTTGTCGCTCAGTTCGGGGTCCACGGCCTCGCCGATGAGCTGGTCGCGGGCATCCCGGCCCAGCCGGTAGGCGACGTAGCCGAGGAGCACACCGATCGCGATCGACGCGGACGCCTCCCACACCACCTGGCCGGTGATCATGTGCAGCACCATGCCGATGATGGCGAGGGTCACGCCGAGCACGGCGGTGCCGTCCTCGGCGACGACGGTCCGCAGCGCGGGGTCGCGCAGCGCCTCCATGCCGCCGCCCTGGGCACGCACCTGGAGCAGGGCCCGCAGCAGGGAGATGCCCTCCACGATCAGGGACACGACGAGGACGACCAGGCCCACGATGTAGCCCGTGGACGTCTCCTCGGCGCCGTTGCGCAGGGCCTCGACGCCCTGGAAGACGGAGAAGCAGGCGCCCATGACGAAGATTCCCACGGCCGCGAGCAGCGACCAGAAGAACCGCTCCTTGCCGTACCCGAAGGGGTGCCGGTCGTCGGCGGGGCGGCGGCTGCGGCGCAGGGCCGCGAGGAGGAAGACCTCGTTGAGGCTGTCGGCCACGGAGTGGGCGGCCTCGGAGAGCAGCGCGGGTGATCCGGCGATCAGTCCGCCGACGGCCTTGGCGGCCGCGATCACCAGGTTGGCGGCGAGCGCGACGAGGACGGTGATCCGGGTCTTGCGGTCCGCGGCGGCGTCGGACTCCTGGTCCGCCGGGTCGTCGGCTTCCTGGTCGGTCACGCCCTCGGATTCACGACCCGGCGCGCCCTCGGACTCCCGGTCCGTGAATTCGTCGGTTTCGTGATCCTTTTTGCGGTCAGACTCTTGGTCGGCAGGTGCGTCGCTCATCTTCGCCGACTGCCCCTGAAGGTGCTGCTCACACCCTCTACCGAAGGCCCGGTTTCGGTGACACCGTCGGGGTGCCGGTCCGCTCGTCCGCAGAAGGAGATCCCCGTGGCCAAGACCAAGAAGCAGAAACTCCCCCTCGTCTACAAGCCCGTCGGTCTGGTCCTGGGCCTGGTGAGCGGCGCCCTCGCGGGGCGTGCCTTCCGGACCGCGTGGAAGGCGATACGGCACGAGGACAACGCCCCCGACGCGCTGGACCGGGACCGCGGCTGGGGCGAGATCCTGCTCGCCTCCGCGCTCCAGGGCGCTCTGTTCGCGGTGGCGCGCAGCGCGGCGGACCGCACCGGCGCGAAGGCGATCGAGCGTTCGACCGGGATCTGGCCGGCGAAGGACAAGAGCGGCCGGGAGTGAGCCGGCCGCCCGGGAGCGCTTCTGCTCAGAGCTGTTCGGCGACAGTGCCGGGCACCGGGCGGAGGGTGAAGGTGTGCCCGGCCGGGTCCGAATAGATGCGCTCCTCGTGCGGGCCCGGCAGGTCCTTGGTCTCCACCGGGCGTCCGCCGAGGCCGACTATCCGGCGCTCGGCCTCGTCCAGGTCCTCCACCAGGAAGTCCAGGTGGACCTGCTGGTTGCTCTCGGAGCGCGGCCACAGCGGCGGGGTGGCGCTCAGGTCCCGGCGGAACGCCAGCCGCGTCCCGTCGGCGCCCCGGATCTCCACCTGGTCCAGGCTGATGTCGGTCTGCTCGCCGTCCAGCAACTCCGTGTAGAACACGGCGAGTTTCTCCGGATCGACCGCGTCGAGCACCAAGAAGCTCGCATTCACCAGTGCCATTGTGTTCCTCCGAGGATTGGGGCGCGCAAGCGTCGATTCCGGTTGCCACGCATCCAACGGATATCCCGCTTCGGCGAGTTGATGCCGAGAAGCGGAGTCGATCAACGAACGTGCAACAACCGCGCGGACGGTCTGGTTCGGCTGTGACGCGAGATGCGAGAGTGGGACGGGTGAAGCCCCGTATCGCCGTAGTGACCCTGGCCGTCTGCACCGCTCTCGCTCCGCTCGCCGGCTGTGGCAGCGGCACCTCCACCCGCGGGTCGTCGCCCTCACCGGGTGAGCCGACGACGGCGGGCGCGAGCCGAACTCCCGCTCCGGGCAAGGGTTCCGAGGACCCCGACGACATCAACGGCGACGGTCACCGCGACCTCGTGGTGCCGATCGTCGTCGGTGGCGGTGAGGGCGCGACGGACGAACGCGTCGGCGTGGTCTACGGATCGGCCAAGGGCCTCGACCCGTCGACCCGTACGGTCTACGGCCGTGACGACCTGGGCCTGCCCGCACCGGGGAGGCAACTCCAGTCGCCGAAGGGCTCGTTGTCCGCCGCCGACCTCACCACCGCCGACCTGGACGGTGACGGCTTCCCGGACTTCGTCACCACCGTCCAGGGCGCGATGACGTCGGACAACAACGTCACCGCCCCACGCACGCTCCCGTACATCACGTGGGGCGGCCCCGGCGGACCGACCGCGAAGACCGCCGCCACCCCCGTCCACCTCCCGCAGAGCGCAACCAAGTTGGGAGTCGAGTCCGTGGTGCGCGGCGACTTCGACGGCGACGGCCACCACGACCTCGCGGGCTTCGCGTACAACCAGTCGTCCCTGGTGGTGCTGTACGGCCCGTTCTCGCGCTCGGGCACACCGGCCCGCACCGACACGAGCCTCCCGTGGTCGGACGGCGACCTGACCGCCGACGCCATCGCCCCGTCCGGCACGCCCCGCGCGACCTCGCTCCTGATGCACGCGGTGAGCGACGGCGAGCAGTCCGGCAACACGCTCTACACCGCCCGCAAGGGCGCCCAACTCTCGGCTCAGGGGCAGGAGTTGCGGAGCGGCAACGCGCACGCGTTCGGTGACTTCGACGGTGACGGGCGGCGCGATGTGGCCGTGGGCGACGACGGCAGCCGTAACGACGAACCGGGCTACGAGACCGAGCCGGCCGACGTCGACGGTTCGCTCGCGGTGTATCCCGGCGCGGGCGGCAGTCCGGTGACGAACCGGCTCCCCGAGGCGCCGAAGTCGGCGCGCACCCAGTACGGCCCCGGTGGTTACGTCTCTGCCGACCCGGACGGCGACGGCCGTGACGGCATCCTCGTCGCCACCTACGAGGGCGCCACGCTCATCGACGGCACCCGGCGGACCACGGTCCTGCGTGAGGGGCCCGCCACCGAGGACGGCACGAAGACCCCGGCGAAGTGGCGGCACGCCCGGCCCGCGGGGGCCGCCGACTTCGACGGCGACGGCACGGACGAACTGGTCCTGAACTGGGGCGCGGACACGAGGTTCGGCACCTACGGCGAGCGCCCCACGCGCTGGTGGATCACCGCCGGCACGACACCCGCGAACAAAGCGACGTTCACGACGACGGACTTCGCCCCGCGCTCCTCGTAGCGCGCGGGCTCAGTCGGCCGCCGGCAGCCACTCCCCGTCGCGCATCAGGTCCCGCCCCTTCAGCTCGTTCGCCTCGCGCCAGGCCTGGACGCGCTGCGGGCGGATCCTGAAGTACAGGTAGGGCGTGGCGAGTTGGCGCGGATCGAAGCCGGTCTTCGCGGCGAAGATCTCGGCGTCCTCCTCGGGCAGCTCGTCCGCCGTCAGCGTCACGACGGTGCCCTCGATGATCACGACGTCCCGGGTCGGTCCGACGGCGAGCCGGGCGACGCCGGTGGAGACGAGGTTGCGGCCGGTGGGGCTCGCGGCCGGGGTCGCGAACAGCAGGGTCGCGCCGTCCCACACGAACGACAGCGGTACGAGATAGGGCGCTCCCCCGTCCTCGCCAGCGGTGGCGACCCAGGCGTCCTCGTCCTCCTCCAGCCGACGGAGCGTGTCCTGCTTGCGCTGCTTCGCGGTGCGCGCGGGCTCTGGTGTCATGGCCTCAGTCTGCCGCCCGGTCCCCCGCAGCCGCACGGATCTCGGCGAGGCGTGCCGCCGCCGCGCTGAGCAGCAGATCGAGGGCCGCCGGGTAGGAGCTGTGCCGCATGGTGGCCACCAGATGCCGGGACGTCGCCGCGATGTGCGGATGCGTGTCGGCGGGCAGCCGCGCGTACGTCGCCTGCCATACGGCCGCCTCCGCCTCGCGGGCCGGTTTCGGCAGCGCCGTGTTCGCGGAGTCCAGGGCGCCGAAGGCGAGGGCCTGGTCGACGTAGGCGTGGTAGATCCGCACCGCCTCGACGTCGGGGAACCCGGCCCCGCGCAGCACCCCGAGAATCGTCTCCACGGCCTGGATCTCGTACACCCGCCCGGTCACCCGGTAGGAGCTGAGCACCGCGGCCCGGGGGTGCGCGAGCGCCCCCGCGTGCACACGCAGGCCCAGTTCCCGCAGGTCGGCGCGCCAGTCGCCGGTGGGCCGCCAGGTGCGCAGGGTCCGGCCGATCAGTTCGTCGGCGACGGCGAGCATCAGCTCGTCGGTGTGCCGGAAGTAGCGGTACAGGGAGCTGGGATCGGCGCCGAGGGCGCGCCCGAGCCGCCGTACGGACAGTGCCTCGGTCCCGTGCTCCTCGATGAGCCTGAGGGCGGTCTCGACGATCAGTTCCTCGGACAGGACGACGCCCTGCTTGGTGGGGCGCCTGCGCTGCCGGGCGGCGGCCGGGACGACTCGCTCGCTCATACGGCACCTCCTCGATGGTCCGTCCGGGTGTCCGCACCTTACGACAACACCGTTGACCTGTTAAGTGCGCGGGCAGTTTCATGTGCGTTCACCGGGGCCGTCCGGGCCCCCCGGTGCGAGCGGAGAGCACGCCATGAACGACACGCCACCCCCGTCGGGGCCCGCACTGCGCAAGTCCCTCGGTCTGCTGGACGGCGTCGCCATCGCCGCGTCCAGCACGGCCGCGACCACCAGCATCGGCATCGGTCTTGGCGTGACCGCCGGGGTGGTCGGGCTGCATCTGCCGGCCATCATGCTGCTCGCGTTCCTGCCGATCCTGGGCATCGCGGGCGCCTACTCCCGGCTCAACCGGGTCGAGCCGAACGCGGGCAACGGCTATGTGTGGGTGGGCCGTTCACTCACTCCGTGGCTGGGCTTCCTGGTCGGCTGGGTGAACATCGTCGCCACGATCGCGTTCCTCGCGTACACCACGGCGGTCACCGGCTCGGCGATGATCCAGCTGGCCGGCGAGGCCGGAGTGCACCGGGTCGCCGGCCTCACCCTCGACCCGGACTCGACGGCCCAGACGACGGCCATAGGCATCCTGATCCTCGTCGCCGTCACCCTCACCGCCGTGACCGGCGTCCGCACCGCCGCCCGCCTCCAGACGGGCCTGCTGATCTTCGAGTACGCCGTCCTCCTCGGCTTCTGCGCCTACGGCATCGTCACCGGCCCGCACGCCTTCAGCCTCAGCTGGTTCGACCCGTTCGCGATCCCCTCGGCGTCGGCGCTCGCGCAGGGCCTGCTGCTGTCGGTGTTCTGCTACTGGGGATTCGAGGCCGCGTTCACCGTGAACGAGGAGATACGCGACCCACGCGACGCGTCCCGGGCCGGCCTCATCACCCTCGTGACGATGCTGGGCCTGTTCCTGCTCGGCTCGATCGCCTTCCAACGGGTGCTGTCCGAGGACGAGTTGGCGGGCCACGGCGCCCAGGGCCTGGCCTACTTCGGCGACCGCCTCGCCTCCCAGCCACTGGCCGCGCTCCCCCTGGTCGCCCTGATGTTCTCGGCGGTCGCCTCCCTCCAGGCCGGTGTCATCCCCACCGCCCGAGGCATGTTCGCGATGAGCCGCGACCGCACCCTCGACCCGGTCTGGGGCAAGGTCAGCGCCCGCTACGGCACTCCGGCCCTCGGCACCCTCCTGATCGGCGCGCTGGCGACGGCAGTCGCCGCCCTGGCGCTGGTGATCCCCCGCCTCGCCGACATGATCATGGCCACGGTGAACGCCGTGGGAATCGTCGTCGCCCTCTCCTACGCCCTCACCGCGCTGGCCGCCGCCGTCCGCTTCCGCTCGCTCCTCAAGGAGGACTGGCGGCAGGGCATACGCGCGGTCGTGCTGCCCACGCTGAGCGCCATCTCACTGCTGGCGCTGGGCGGTTACCTCGGCTGGTCCTTCTACACCTCCACCGACCACCTGGAAGTCAGCGCGGACAACGGCTGGTTCCTGCTGCTCACCCCGCTGGCCATGATCGCGTCCGGCTTCCTGGCCGCCGCGTGGGCGAAGTGGGTGCGCAGATCCCCCTACTTCGACTCCGGCCGAGGCACCGACGCCGACGCACCGCAGCTCCTCGCCACCTCCCGCTGACCCCGCAAGGATACGAACCATGCACGCAGACCTCCTCTTCACCAACGGCTCCGTCCTCACCCCCGAGGGCCGCACCGCCACCGCCGTGGCCGTCACCGGGGACCGGATCACCGCCGTGGGCCGTGCCGAGGTGCACGACCTCGCCGGACCGGACACCCAAGTCGTCGATCTGGCCGGGCGGTTGCTGCTGCCCGGCTTCCAGGACGCGCATGTGCACCCGGTGCCGGCGGGACTGGAGCTGACCCAGTGCGACCTCACCCGGGCCAAGACGGCCGAGGACACGATCGCCGCCGTACGGGCCTACGCCGACGCGCATCCCGAGCGGGAGTGGATCACCGGGGGCGGATGGTCGATGGAGGCGTTCGAAGGGGGCACGCCCACCAAGGAGTTGCTGGACTCGGTCGTACCGGACCGCCCGGTGTATCTGCCCAACCGGGACCATCACGGCGCGTGGGTCAACAGCCGGGCCTTGCAACTCGCGGGCATCACACGGGACATGCCCGACCCGGCGGACGGGCGCATCGAGCGGGACGCGTCGGGGGAACCGGCCGGGACGCTCCAGGAAGGAGCGATGCAGCTCGTCGGACGCCTGACCCCGCCGGCCACCCAGGCCGACCGGCTCGCCGCGCTGCTGCACGCCCAGCGGCATCTGCACGCGCTCGGCATCACGGCCTGGCAGGACGCCCTGGTCGGGGAGTTCCTGGGGATGGACGATCCCTCGGACGCGTATCTCGCGGCGGCCCGGGACGGCTCGCTCACCGCGCGGGTCGTCGGCGCGCTGTGGTGGGACCGGGAGCGCGGCGCCGAGCAGATCCCCGAACTCGTCGAGCGGCGGGCCCGGTTGACCCACGGCCGGTTCAGCGCGGGCAGCGTGAAGCTGATGCTGGACGGGGTCGCCGAGACCGGCACGGCCGCCCTGCTCGACCCCTATCTCGACAAGTGCGGCTGCGCCACGGCCAATCGGGGCACCAGCTTCATCGACCCCAAGCAACTCCCCTCCTACGTGACCGAGTTGGACGCGCTAGGCTTCCAGTGCCACTTCCACGCACTGGGCGACCGGGCCGTACGGGACGCCCTGGACGCCGTGGAAGCGGCACGGGCCGCGAACGGACCGAGCGACACCCGACCGCATCTCGCGCACCTCCAGGTGGTGCACCCGGACGACGTGGCGCGCTTCGCGCGGCTCGGCGCGGTGGCGAACATCCAGCCGCTGTGGGCCGCGCACGAACCGCAGATGGACGAGCTGACGATTCCGTTCCTCGGGCCCGAACGGGCCCTGTGGCAGTACCCGTTCGCGTCGCTCCTGCGCTCCGGGGCGAGGCTCGCGGCAGGCAGCGACTGGCCGGTGAGCAGCCCCGACCCGCTTGCGGGCATCCATGTCGCCGTCAACCGGGTCGAACCCGGCGGCGCGGGGCCGGTGTTCCTGCCGGGTGAGCGACTCGACCTCGCGGCGGCGCTCACGGCGTACACGGCGGGTTCGGCCTACGCGAACCACCTGGACGACACCGGGCGCGTCACGGCAGGGGCGCTGGCGGACCTGGTGGTCCTGGACCGCGACCCGTTCGCCGCTCCGCCGGAGGAGATCGGTGAGACGCGGGTAGCGCTTACCTACGTGGGCGGCAAGGAAGTGTACGCAGCTCAGGAGGCATGAGCAGTAACGGGGATCACGATCGGGACGCGGCGTAGATCATCTAGGCTCTGGGCAGTCTCGCACCGCTTCTGGGGCCAACTCGCGCACCACGAGGCGTAGTTCGAGGGCGCGGGCGGTCGAAAGGGCCGCCCGACCGCAGGGGGGACTCCGTGTCCGTCTCCCGAAAGGAAAGCGCATGCCTCAGGACGTCACCTTCGACCTCCCCTTCGACACCCCCGTCAGCGATCACCTGGAGTACGCCCGGGCCCGGCATCTGCGCTGGATCTGGGACATGGGTCTGGTGCGCAGCCAGGCCGGGTTCGAGGAGTACCGGTCGTGGGATCTCCCGCAGGCCGCGGCCCGTACCTATCCGCACGCGTCGCCCGCCGACATGGTCGTCCTGATGAACTGGTTCTCGCTGGCGTTCCTCTTCGACGACCAGTTCGACGCGAGCCGGCCGGACCGCGCCGACCGCGTACTCGAGGTGGCGCGGGAGCTGATCGTCACGCCGTTGCGTCCGACGGGCAGCAGGCCCCGGGTGGTCTGCCCGATCACGGTGGCCTGGGCGCAGGTGTGGGACCACCTTTCGGACGGCATGTCCCTGACCTGGCGGACCCGGTTCGCCGCGTCCTGGGGCCGGTTCCTGGTGGCGCACTGCGAGGAGGTCGACCTCGCGGCCCGGGGCATCGCGGGCACGCTGGACCTCGCCGAGTACACGGAGTTCCGCCGCCGCACGGTGGGCATCCACCACAGCATCGACGCCGGCGAGCGCAGCCGGGGCTTCGAGGTACCGGCCCAGGTGCAGGCCCATCCGCTGATGGAGCGCATGCGTGACCTGGCCGCCGACACCATCGGCTTCATGAACGACATCCACTCCTTCGAGCGCGAGCGGCGCCGGGGAGACGGCCACAACCTGATAGCCGTGCTCCACCGGGAGCGCGGCCTGTCCTGGGAGGCAGCGGCCGACGAGGCCTACCGCATGACGAACGCCCGCCTCACCGAGTACCTGGAGCTGGAGGCCCAAGTCCCGCAGATGTGCGACGAGTTGAGCCTCACCCAGGACGAACGCGTCCGCGTCCGCCAGGGCGTGGAGGCCATCCAGCACTGGATCAACGGCAACTACGAGTGGGCACTGGTCTCGGGCAGATACACGGCAGGAAAAGAAGGCCCGGCGGTCACAGCGGAACTGGCAGGCAAGGGTTCAGTGGACGATCTGTTGGCCGTCTGATCCAAGGCCGGCTGCCCGGCCAAGGGCCCGGCAGCCGGCCCGCCTTCAGGGGCGCGGGGAACTGCGCGCCCAGCCCCCACTCACCCGCACCCGAAGAACCACCGACTCACACGGCAAACTCAACAGGCAGCGCATCCAATCGCGACTCCCACGTGGACGCCGTGGACGTCAGCTCCTCGACCGCCACCCCCAACCGCAACCCCGGCAGCCGATGCAGCAACGCATCCACTCCCACCTCAAGAATCGCCTGCCCGATACTCTGCCCCGGACACTCGTGCGGCCCCGAACTGAACGCCAGATGCGCCTGGTTGCCCTGCACGGACACCCCCGCATCGGGCCGGACCTCCGGATCGACATTCCCCGCGGTGAGCCCAAGGACCAGCAGATCCCCCTCTTCGATCCGATGCCCCCCGAGTTCGAGATCCGCCGTGGCGAACCGCCCCGGCAGCACGGCCAACGGCGGTGTGTCCCACATGACTTCCTCCACCACGGCCGAGACGGTCAACTGCCCACTGACCAGCCCGGAAAGCCGCGAGGTATCAGTCAGAATCCGCTGTAACACCCGAGCCAACAAATTGCTGGTGGTCGTATGCGCGGCAATCAGCACCAGCCGCAGATGCATGACGACCTCCTCCGCATCGAGCCCCGCGGGATGCTGAAGAAGCGCGGTGGTGAAGTCGGAACCCGGCTCCGCCCGCTTGCGCTCGGCGAGTTCACCGAGAATCTCGATGATGCGGCCGTTGTGCAGCAGGGCGTCCTCCCCACCCTTGAGAACCTGCGCACTGGATTCCACGAGCCGATTCCCGTCCCCCGCGGGAAGCCCCAGAATCCGGGTCAGCACCAGCATCGGCAGATACTCGGCATAGTCCGCGACCAGGTCGGCCCGGCCGGCGTCCACGAACGCGTCGATCTGCTTGTTGGCGAAGTACGCCGCGTGCCGCCGCACCCCCCGCCCGGACGCCGCCAGCAACCCGTCGGTCACCGCACCCCGCAGCCGACGGTGCGGTTCCCCGTCCTGGGAGACACAGTCGGGCCGCCACCCGACCATCGGCATGATCGGCGAGGTGTCCGCGACCCGCCCCTCCCGCCAGTCCCGCCAGATCCGCGCGTCCCGGGTGAACTGCCGGGGCGTGTCCAGCACCCGCCGGTTGTCGCGGTACCCGAGGACCAGCCAGGCCGGGACATCGCCTTCGAGCAACACCGGTGCCACGGAGCCGTGTTCCTCGCGCAGCCGCTCGTAGATGCCGCGCGGATCGGTCGCCGCCTCCGGGCCGTAGAGCCGGGTGAGGCCGTCGCCCGCACCGTGCGCGACGGGGCAGCCGCGCGGGGCATCCGGGCCGTTCACAGCCTGCTCGGTCATCGTGGCTCCACCGCGCCGACGGCCGAGCGGTCCTTCAAGTGCCGTATCAGCGCGACGAGTACGTCACGGCTGGAGGCACGGACGCGGGCGTCGAAGGCCACGACCGGGATGTCCGGGGAGATGTCGAGGGCGTCCCTGATCTCGTCGACCGGGAACTTCGGGGAGTCGGGGAAGATGTTCAGCGCGATGACGAACGGCACGTCCTGGCGCTCCATCTCCTCGATCGCCCGGAAACTGGACGCGAGCCGGCGGGTGTCCACGAGGACGACCGCGCCGAGCGCGCCCTTGAACAGGCCGTTCCACAGGAACCAGAACCGCTCCTGCCCCGGCGTGCCGAACAGGTAGAGGACGAGTTCGTCGCTGATGACGATCTTGCCGAAGTCGAGGCTGACGGTGGTCTCCGTCTTGTCGGTCACCCCGATCAGACGGTCGTCGCCCGCGCTCGCCTCGGTGAGGGTCTCCTCGGTGGTGAGCGGCTTGATGTCACTGACCGAGCGGACCATCGTGGTCTTCCCGGTGCCGAAACCGCCGGCGATCATCACCTTCACCGAGCGGGTGCCGCCACCGGCCGGGAACCCGGGCCGGTCAAAGCCTTTGAAGTCCACTGAGTACCTCCTCAAGGAGCGCGAGGTCGGGCCCGCGACCGGCACCCTGCGCCGGGACGGGGTGGCGGGCCTCGACGCGGTCTGCCTCCAGCAGGTCCGCCAGCAGCACCGCGAGAATGTTGAAGGGCAGTCCGAGGTGGGCTCCGAGTTCGGCCACCGACAGCGGTTGGCGGCAGCGCCGGAGGATCTCCTCGTGCTCGTGCTGCATGCCCGGGACGGGCGTGGCGCGGGAGACGATGAGGGTCGCCACGTCAAGGCTCGACGCCGCGCCGCCCGGTCCGCTGCGTCCGCCGGTGAGGACGTAGTAACGCTCCAGACCGGACGGATCGGTCGGCCGGCGGGGAGCACTCATCCAGAGTGCTCCTCCAGGCGCGCGGTGGTGCCGAGGAGTTCACCCATCCTGCGGGCCAGGTCCCGCATCTGGTGTCCGAGGAGGCCCTGGTCGAGGCCCTCCCGGGCCAGTACGCCGAGATACGTCTCCACGCCGGCGCGGACGACGAAGAGATGGCCGCCGTCGACCTCGATCATCGCCAGCCTCAACTGCCCGGCGTACTTGGGGAATTGTTCGGCGACCGGCTGGGCCAGCGCCTGCAGGCCTGCCACCACGGCCGCGAAGCGGTCCACGTCGTCGGGGTCCTCCGCGCCGAACGAGGTGATCGCCTTGCCGTCGCTGGAGGCCACGAGGGCGAAGCGGATCTCCGGGATGCTCTCCACCAGATCGCGGAGTGCCCAGCTCACGTCGGTTCCCTGTTGCTTCATGTGGACTCGTCGCTCTCTTCAGTGCTGTGCTCGGTGAACTCGCGGCCCGCGGACGCCGGTTCCTCCCCCGGGGTCTCCCGGCCGGCCGTGGCGAAGGCCGCCAGACCGGCGAAGGAGGCGTCCGGCGGCACGGCGGAGACGGCCATCTCGCCGGTGCGCACGGCCTGTTGGTCCCGCGCGGGATCGCCGCGCCTGCTGCGGCGCCTGGGCAGTCCGCCGGGTGTGGTGTCCTCCGCCGCTGCGGCCTCGGCCGGGGTCCCGTCGTCCGGGACACGTGTCATCGCGGCGGTCGCGGCGGCCTGGAACGACGTGGTTCCGGTCGGGGCGGACGCGGGCAGCCGGCTGAAGAACTTGTGCGGTACGACGACGACCACCGAGGTGCCGAGCCAGGGCGAGTCGGCGAAGGTGACGCGGATGCCGTAGCGGCGGGCGAGGGTGCCGACGACGCGCAGGCCGATGCTGGCGTCCTCCGAGACACCGCCGAGTCCGGGTCCCGCTCCGGTGCCCGCGAGGGCCTGCTCCGCCTCGCGCTTGGCCTCCTCGCTGAGGCCCTTGCCGGAGTCCTGGATCTCGATGCCTACGCCGTTCGGGACCTCCTTGCCGGAGACGACGACCGGCTCGGTGGGGGGCGAGTAGCGGGCCGCGTTGTCGAGGAGGTGGGCGAAGATCAGCGTGAGGTGGTCCACCAGACCGCCGTCGACGCCGAGTTCGGGCAGATGGCGTACCTCGACGCGGTGGAAGTCCTTGATGCGGCCGATGCCGCCGCGCACCACGCTGAGCAGTCGCTGCGGTTCCTGCCACTGCCGGCCGGGCCGGTCCGAGCCGCCGAGCACACCGATGCTCGCGGCGAGACAGTCGGCGGGGCCGATCTCCTGGTCCAGCTCCATCAGACCACCGGCGACGGCGGGCAACTGCCCGTGCTCGCCCTGGAGTTCGTGCAGCCGGCCGCGCAACTTGCTGGTCAGTACGTGGATGCGGTTGCCGATGCTGATGACGGCCTGCTCGGCGGAGGTGGAGCGGTTGAACTCCTCCTCGACGCCGATGAGCGAGGTCCGCAGCACCTTGCGCAGTTCGGCCTGGAGCTCGGCGCTGACCTTCGCGCACTGGCTCGCGGCCGGGAGCAGGTCGTCGATGGCGTCACCGGCACGTAACTGCCGTAGCGCTTTCGGGAGTTGCTCGTCGGCGAGCCGGGCCACGGCGGCGAGCTGGTGGGCCAGCTGCTCCTGCCACACTTCGGCCTGGGCGGCGAGCTGCGCCTCGTAGGACGCGGCCTGGTCGGTCAGCCGCTGCTCGAACGCCCGCGCCTGTTCGCCGAGTTGGGCCTCGTAGGCGCCGGTCAGGTCCGCGAGTCGCACCTCGTACACGCCGGAGTGCTCGGTCAGCTGCGCCTCCAGCGCGGCACGGTCGGCGCTGAACTTCCGCTCCAGGACCGTCACATGCTGCTGCCACTGCTGGGAGTGCTCGGCCTGCGCGGTGCGGAAATCGCTTTCAGAACGGCGCAGTTGAGCCCGGCTCCGGACCAGCAGTCGTACGCACACGGCGCTGGCCGCCGTGGCCGCCGCTCCGGCCGCGGCCGCGGTTATTCGCTCCGGGCTCGTGAACGTGGCGGCGACCGTCCCACCCCCCAGAGCCAACGGCATCAGCCACCAGCCGTACCAGGCGCCAGGGGCCCGCGCCGCCGGTGGCGGAGTGGCGAGTTCCATCTGCATCCTTCGAAGCGACACGAACGTACGGGGGTGCGAGGACAGACCGCACTCAGGAGGACGCACCACGGGCCGACCGGTCACGATCACGCCAACTCGCTGCGCCGCACGGGAGCTTATCGGGTTTGAACCGTAAAAGATCAACCTCGAGGCGGTGCGGAAGTGAGGGTTCCGTCACGGTCCGAGAAGCCTCGACCTGGACAGGTGTCCAGCTATAGTGGACACCTGTCCACGACTATGAGGAGCCCATCGATCATGGAAACGCTCGCGAACGTGCTGGTCGGACTGGTGGCCGCGCTGCACGTCTACATCCTGGTGCTGGAAATGTTCCTGTGGACGAAGAAGCCCGGCCGCGGACTGCACGGCTTCGACCCCGAAATGGCAAGAGCCACCGCCCCGTTGGCGGCGAACCAGGGGCTGTACAACGGCTTCCTCGCCGCGGGTCTCGTCTGGGGCCTGATCGCCGCCGACCCGACGGGCTTCCGCGCCCAGGTGTTCTTCCTCGGCTGCGTCGTGATCGCGGGCGTCTACGGCGCGGTGACGGCGAACCGGCGCATCCTCTTCGCCCAGGCACTGCCCGGCGCGGTCGCCCTGGCCGCCCTCCTGATCGCCCGGTGAGCCGCGCCGAGCCCGAGGACCGGCGGGCCGCCCGCACCCGGGCACGGCTGCGCCAGGCCCTCCTCGACGAGTGCGCCGAACACCCCCTGGCGGAGGTCGGCGTCGCCGCCCTGGTGCGTCGCGCGGGGGTCGGCCGGGCCACCTTCTACGTCCACTACGACGGCCTGGAAGCGCTTGCGGTGGACGCCTGCGCGGATGTCGTACGCGAGGCGGTGGAGGCGCTGCACGCGTGGCGCGGCCGGCCCGATCCGGTGCACGCGCCGCCCGCGCTGCCGGAGTTCTTCGCCGGACTCCTGCCCCACGCGGCCCTGTACCGCGCCCTGTTGAGCCCCGGCGGCGGTGGCCCGCTCGGCCGGGTGCTGCACCGGGACCTGCGCGCCTACAGCCTGCGCGAGCGGGAGCTCGCGGGTGCGGCGGACGCCCCGCTGGTCGCCTCGGCCGTCGCGGGTACGTTCGGCGGGGTCCTAGCCGACTGGCTGCACGGGCTGTTGGAGGGCACGCCGGAGGAGATCGCCGACCAGGTATGGCAGTTGCTGGTCACGCTGCACATGAGCCGGTGACGGAGGCCCAGGGGTCAGCGGGCTTCCTGGAACGTGCGGCGGTACGCCTGCGGGGACACTCCGATCGCCGCGTGCAGGTGCTGTCGTAGGGAGGCGCCCGTCGCGAAGCCGACGCGGCCGGCGATCTGGTCGACCGACAGGTCACTCGCCTCCAGGAGGTCGCGGGCGCGGGCGACCCGCTGCTGGATCAGCCAGCGGCCCGGGCTCAGGCCCACCTCGTCGTTGAAGCGGCGGGCGAAGGTGCGCATGCTCATCCCGGCGTGCCGGGCCAGGTCGGACAGGGCGAGCGGCTCGTCGAGCCGGGTGAGGGCCCAGTCGCGGGTGGCGGCCGTGCTGGTGACCCCGGATTCCGGCACCGGCTGCTGGATGTACTGGGCCTGGCCGCCGTCGCGGAACGGCGGGACGACACAGCTGCGGGCGACCGCGTTGGCCAGCTCGCTGCCGTGGTCCGTGCGCACGATGTGCAGGCAGATGTCGACGCCGGAGGCCGCGCCCGCGGAGGTGAGGATCCGGCCGTCCTGCACGAACAGCACGTCCGGGTCCAGGTCGACCTGCGGGTACATCGCCCGGAAGCGGTCGACGACCTGCCAGTGGGTGGTCGCCCGGCGGCCGTCGAGGAGACCGGCGGCGGCGAGCACGAACGCGGCCGTGCAGATCGAGACGATCCGCGCGTCCGGGCGGATCCGGGCCAGGGCTGCGGCGACCTCGGCGGGCAGCCCGGACGGGATGTCCGGGGTGGCCATCGAGGCGACCACGACCGTGTCCGCCGTCTCCAGGATCTCCGGCCCGTGTTCCACCGCGACCGAGAAATCGGCGTTGGTGCGCACCGGACGGCCGTCGACCGTACAGGTCAGCACCTCGTAGCGGCCGCCGGCCGCGCCGAAGATACGGCTGGGGATGCCCAGCTCGAAGGGATAGACGCCGTCGAGCGCCAGGACCACGATCCGTTCCACACGCTGCATGGCACGATCGTATCGAATGTTGGCCATCGTGCCATTTCCTTGTCGTGCGGGACCCGGCAGGCTGACTGACCATGAGCACTGTGAACACCATGCGCGTCATCACACAGAACGTCCTCGGCGGTCCCGAGGTCCTGGAAGAAGTACAGGTCGAGCGGCCCGAGCCGCGCGCCAACGAGATCCTGATCCGGGTCCGCGCCGCCGGACTCAACCCCACCGACTGGAAGCACCGGGCCAACGGCGGCTTCCTCGGTGAGCCCCCGTTCGTCCTCGGCTGGGACGTCTCCGGCGTCGTCGAGGCCGTCGGCGTCGGGGTCGCCCGGTTCCAGCCCGGCGACGAGGTCTTCGGCATGCTGTCGTACCCGTGGGGCCACGGCTCGCACGCGGAGTACGTCGCCGCCCCGGCCCGCGGCTTCGTCCACAAGCCCGCCGGGATCGACCACGTCCAGGCGGGCGCTCTGCCCCTGGTCTCGCTGACCGCCTGGCAGGCACTCGTCGAGAACGCCCGACTCCAGCCGGGGCAGCGGGTGTTGATCCACGCGGCGGCCGGCGGGGTCGGGCACGTGGCCGTGCAGATCGCGAAGGCGCGCGGCGCCTATGTGATCGGCACGGCGAGCGCGGGCAAGCACGACTTCCTGCGCGAACTCGGCGTCGACGAGGCGATCGACTACCGGGAGACCGACTTCGCCGAGGCCGTCAAGGACGTCGATGTCGTCCTGGACACCCTCGGCGGCGAGACCGGGGTCAAGTCGCTGAGCGTGCTGCGGCCGGGCGGGGTCGTCGTGTCGATCATCCCGATCGGCTCGGCGGAGTTCCCCGACGAGGCCGAGCGGCTCGGTGTGCGGGCGGTCAGGATGCTCGTCGACGCCGACCGTGCCGACATGGAGTCGATCGTGGAACTCGTCGAGGCGGGCAAGCTGCGCGCGACGGTCGCCCGGACGTTCCCGCTCGCCGATGCCGCCGAGGCGCACAAGCTCGGCGAGACCGGCCGCACCGCGGGCAAGCTGGTGCTGACGGTCGACTGAACCTGAGGGTCAGCGCGGGACGGTGACTCAGAAGGTCAGCACCGGCTTGATCGCCTTGCCCGCGCTCATGTCCCGCACCGCCTGGTCGATGTCCGCGAACGGATATGCGGTGACCAGGCGGTGCAGCGGCAGCCGCCCCGCCTTCACCAGCCCCACGAGCGCGGGGATGAAGCTCTGCGTCTCGCTGTCGCCCAGGGTGAGGCCGACGATCCGCCTCCCGGGGAGCAACCCGTCGACGTCTAGGGCGACTTCACTGCCGAACGGCGGTGCTCCTACGACGACGAGTACGCCCCGGGCGGCGAGCGCGTCGGCGCCCTGGCGAAGGACATCGACGGCGATGATCGTGGTGGCCGGGGTGAGCGCGGCGGCCATCACCGCGGAGAGGCCGACGGCTCCGGCGCCGAGCACGACGATGGCGTCGCCGAGCCGGGGTTCGAGGACGTTCCAGACGGCGCCGACGCCGGTCTGAACTCCACGCCCCAGCGGGGCGATCGACTCCAGCGGCACGTCCGGGTCGGCCTTCACCAGGCTGCGTTCGTCGGCCAACGCCCGCTCGGCGAAGGACGATTGGCCCGGGCGACCAGGAGGCGGGGGCCGCCCATGCAGAACTGGCCGGTGTTGAAGACGAATCCCTTGATGACCGCGCCGACTGCCTTCTCCAGGTAGGCGTCCTCGAAGACGAGGTGGGCCGCGTTGCCGCCGAGTTCCATGGTCACGGGCGTGAGGTTCTCGCCTGCGACGCTCGCGGCGTGCCGGCCGACGGCGGTGGAGCCGGTGAAGGCGATCTTGTCGATGCCGGCGTGCCGCAGCAGGGCCTCGCCCGCGACCCGGCCCGTGCCGGTGACGACGTTGACGACCCCGTCCGGCACTCCGGCCCGCTGGAGCAGTCCGGCCATGCAGAGGGCGCTGAGCGGGGTCTCGCCGGCGGGCTTGTGGACCACGGTGTTGCCGGCCGCGAGGGCGGGGGCGAGTTTCGAACCGGCCAGAATCAGCGGGAAGTTGAAGGGTGTGATCGCGGCCACGACGCCGAGCGGCCCGCGCTTGGTGGAGGCGAGCGCGTTGAGGGGGTTGTCCCTGGTCGAGCAGTCCAGGGAGAAGGCGAGGGCGGCGCAGTACTCGTAGTCCTCGGCCGCGTTCGTGACGGCGACGGCGTGGCACAGGGTGATGGGTTTGCCCATGTCGAGGCTCTCCAGCTCGGCCAGTTCGTCTGCGTTCTCGCGGATCAGCTCGGCGACGCGGTGCAGGATCCGGCCGCGTTCACGGCCGCAGAGCCCGGACCAGTGACGACCCGGCCCCGGGACGGGTCGACCACGTCGGTACGCGCTCCGTCGGCGGCCTCGGGTGAATCCATGGCTGAACCCCAGGCCGGAACCCTCATCGGCATCCACGCGACGAAGACGCCCCCGTCCCTGCTGTACGTGGTCAAGCAGGTGGAGCTGGTCGTGCGCTCCCGCCTCGACGAGCTGGTCAGGCCGCAGGGGATCACCGCGCTCCAGTGCACCGCGCTCACGGTGCTGGAGCGGCACGACGGCCTGTCCGCGGCGCGGCCGGCCCGGGACTCCTTCGTCACCGCGCAGTCCATCGCCGATCTGGTGCGCTCCCTGGAGGGACGCGGACTGATCCGGCGGGAGCGCAATCCGCGCAACCGCCGCGAGCTGCTGATCCTGCTCACCGGTGAGGGGCGCGCGCTGCTGACGGACTGCGCCGGGCCGGTGCGGGAGCTGGAGGAGCGGATGGTCGCGCAGCTCACGGCGCATCAGAGCGAGCAGTTCCGGCAGGCGCTGACCAAGGCGTGGCAGGCCCTGTCGTAAGCCGGGGCGTGCGCCGGTCCGTGACTGCCGCGCACATCACAGAAAGCTCTGGCTCGATTCGAAGACATATGTCAATCGAACATGCTCAAATTCACTCCATCGAGGGTAACTTGCAGGGCGGGGAGCGCTTCTACGCTCAACCCCGCTTCACCGAGGGCCGGTTGGAGGCGATGTGGTCGTGCAGCAGGAACCCGCGCCGCTGACCCGGCATCTGCGGATCCACCCGGACCGCGGGTTCACGGTCCTGGAGTTCCGCGGGGAGATCGACATCGCCGCGGCGACGGAGATCCTGCCGTACCTGGACCGGGTGACGGCGCGGCCCCGTGCGCGGATCGTGATCGACCTGAGGCAGGTCGAGTTCTTCGACTGCTCGGGGCTGCGCCTGCTGTACCGGGCCCGGCACCGGGTGCTGGAGCGTGACGGCAGGCTGCATCTGGTCTGCACGCACCCGCTGACGCTGCGCATCCTGCGGGTCACCGGACTCAACCGGCTGCTGCCGCCGCAGCCCACGCTGGACGCGGCCCTGGAGCAGCCGGAGACCACGTCCGGCACCTCATGAGCCGTACGGGGAGCGCTACTTGAGGATCTTCGTGACCTGTCCGGCGCCCACGGTCCTGCCGCCCTCGCGGATCGCGAACTTCAACCCCTCCTCCATGGCGACGGGTTGGATCAGCTCCACGTGCATGGTCGTGTTGTCGCCCGGCATGACCATCTCGGTGCCCTTCGGCAGGGTCACCACTCCGGTCACGTCGGTCGTGCGGAAGTAGAACTGAGGGCGGTAGTTGTGGAAGAAGGGCGTGTGCCGGCCGCCCTCGTCCTTGGACAGGATGTAGGCGCGGGCCTCGAACTCCGTGTGCGGGGTGACCGATCCGGGCTTGATGACGACCTGGCCGCGCTCCACGTCCTCGCGCTTGACCCCGCGCAGCAGCAGTCCGACGTTCTCGCCGGCCCGGCCCTCGTCGAGGAGTTTGCGGAACATCTCGATGCCGGTGACGGTCGTCCGGGTCTTCTGCGGGTGGATGCCGATGATCTCCACCTCGTTGTTGACCTTCAGGATCCCGCGCTCGATCCGGCCGGTGACGACCGTGCCGCGCCCGGTGATGGTGAAGACGTCCTCGATCGGCAGCAGGAACGGCCGGTCCACGTCCCGTGCCGGCTGGGGCACGAACTCGTCGACGGCGGCGAGGAGTTCGAGCACCGACGCGGTCCACTCCGGGTCGCCCTCGAGGGCCTTCAGCGCGGACACCTTGACGACCGGGAGGTCGTCGCCGGGGAACTCGTACTCGGTGAGCAGTTCCCGCACCTCCAGTTCGACGAGCTCCAGGATCTCCTCGTCGTCGACCATGTCGGTCTTGTTGAGGGCGACGACGATGTACGGCACGCCGACCTGCCGGGCCAGCAGGACGTGTTCCTTGGTCTGCGGCATGGGTCCGTCGGTGGCCGCGACGACGAGGATCGCGCCGTCCATCTGGGCGGCGCCGGTGATCATGTTCTTGATGTAGTCGGCGTGCCCCGGGCAGTCGACGTGGGCGTAGTGCCGGTGTTCGGTCTGGTACTCGACGTGGGCGATCGAGATGGTGATCCCGCGCTGCCGTTCCTCGGGCGCCTTGTCGATCTGGTCGAACGGCGTGAACGGGTTGAGGTCGGGGTACCGGTCGTGCAGCACCTTCGTGATGGCCGCTGTGAGGGTGGTCTTGCCGTGGTCGATGTGACCGATGGTGCCGACGTTCACATGGGGTTTCGTCCGCTCGAACTTCGCCTTCGCCACGGCGAGTCCTCCTGATCACCTCGGTGCTGCCGAGCGTTGCTCCGTCCCCTCATGTCTATTCGTTCGGCGGCGCGTCGAACAGGGCGCTGACGGACTCACCGTTGTGAATGCGGCGTACGGCCTCGGCGAGGGCCGGGGCGATGGAGAGGATGCGGAGCTTCTCGGTGCGCTCCTCCTCGGGCACCGGCACCGTGTTGGTGCAGACGATCTCCAGGACGTCGGGCTGCTCCCCGATCCGCTTGAGCGCGCCCCCTGCGAACAGGCCGTGGGTGCAGGCCACCCGGATCGAGCGCGGCCCCAGGTCCCGCAGCCGGTCCAGGAGTTCGAGGACCGTGCTGCCCTTGGCGATCTCGTCGTCCAGGACGATGACGTCCCGGTCGGCGATGTCACCGATGACGGAGCTGATGACGACCCGGTCGTCCGCGTACCGCTGCTTGGCGCCGGCGGCCACCTGGGCGCCGATCAGCCGGGCGAACGCGGCGGCCTCCTTGGCGTTGCCGAGGTCCGGGGAGACGACGGTGGTGCGGGAAAGGTCGTACTGCCGGAAGTGCGCGGCCAGTTCACGCAGCGCGTGCAGATGGTCGACCGGTACCGAGAAGAAGCCGTGCACCTGCGGCGAGTGCAGGGTCATCGCCAGCACACGGCTCGCGCCCGCCGCGACCATCAGGTCGGCGACCAGCCGGCCGCCGAGCGAGATGCGCGGGGCGTCCTTCTTGTCGGAGCGGGCGTAGGAGTAGTGCGGCATGACGACGGTGATCCGCCCGGCGGAGGCCCCGCGCGCCGCGTCGCACATCAGCAGCAGCTCGACGAGGTTCTCCTGCACCGGCTTGACGAGGGGCTGGATCAGGAAGACGTCCCGTTCCCGGCAGTTGGCCTGGAGCTGTACCTCGAGGCAGTCGTTGGCGAACCGGCTGACCCGGGTCGGGCTGAGCGGAACACCGAGGTGCGCGCAGACCTCCTTCGCCAACTCGGGGTGGGCACTCCCGCTGAACACGGCGATGTCTCGCACGATCTGCTCCTCGCATGATCATTCCCGGCCGTGCCTCATGCTACTGACCAGGAAAACCTGTTGCGGACCGCCCGCCGCGGCACGCCATGATGGCCGCGTCCGTGCCCTCTCACGTCAGGAACCCTCGCATGCGCCGACTCCTCGGAATCCACCAGCTCCCCCACTGGACGACGGTTCTCGAGGACTCGACCACGCATGCGCACCCTGAACATCGGAATTCTGGCCCACGTCGACGCCGGTAAGACCAGCCTCACCGAGCGGCTGCTGTTCGACCACGGCGCGATCGACCGGCTCGGCAGCGTCGACGCCGGTGACACCCGCACGGACGACGGCGCGATCGAGCGGCAGCGCGGGATCACCGTCCGCTCGGCCGTCGCCGCGTTCACGTCCGGCGACACCCAGGTCAACCTGATCGACACCCCCGGCCACTCGGACTTCATCGCGGAGGTCGAGCGCGCCCTGGAGGTGCTCGACGGCGCCGTCCTGCTGCTCTCCGCCGTGGAGGGCGTCCAGGCGCAGACGCGGGTCCTGATGCGGACCCTGCGGCGGCTCCGGCTGCCCACGCTCGTCTTCGTCAACAAGATCGACCGGGCGGGCGCCCGCGCCGAGGACCTGCTCACGGAGATCCGGCGCCGGCTGACCCCGCACGTCGTACCGCTCACGGACGTGACCGGCCCCGGCACGCCCGCGGCCCGCGTGCGGCTCCGCCCGTCCGGCGACCCGGACCTGGCCGAGGCGCTCGCGGAGGTCGACCCGGACATCCTGGCGGCCGTCGTCGACGGCCCCCGGCCCACCCCGGACGACCTGTTCAAGTCCCTCGTCACCCGCACCGCCGACGGCTCGATCCACCCCCTCCTGCACGGCTCGGCCCTCGGCGGCCAGGGCGTCCCCGCCCTCGTCGACCACCTGATCCGCCTGATCCCGCCCTCACCCACCGGCCAGGGCACCCCGAGGGGCACGGTCTTCGCGGTCCGCCCCGGCCCGGGCCGCGAACGCACGGCGTATCTGCGGCTCTACGACGGTGAGGTGGCCCCGCAGCAGCGGCTCACGTTCCGTCGTCAGGGCACGGACGGGCGGACGGTCGAGGTCTCCGGGCGGATCACGCGGCTCGAGGTGATCGGCCGCGCCGGTCCGCTCACCGCCGGGAACATCGGTGCGCTGACCGGCCCGAAGGACATCCGGGTCGGCGACCGGCTCGGCGAACTCACCGAGCGCGCACCGCAGTTCGCGCCGCCGACACTGGAGACCGTCGTCCGCGCGAGGCGACCCGAACAGGCGGCGGCGCTGCGGTCCGCGCTGCTCGCGCTCGCCGACCAGGACCCGTTGCTGCACGCGCGGCCCGCCGCGTCCGGGGCGACCGTGCTGCTGCTGTACGGGGAGGTCCAGAAGGAGGTCGTCGCGGCTACGCTGGTCCAGGACTTCGGCATCGAGGCCGAGTTCGAGCCGAGCCGGGTGCGGTTCCTGGAACGCCCTGCCGGGACCGGTGAGGCCTGGGAGGAGTTCCCGTGGCACGACCACACCCACTACTGGGCGACGATCGGGCTGCGCGTCGCGCCGGGCGAGCGGGGCTCCGGCGGGGTCTTCGCCTACGAGACCGAACTCGGCGCGCTGCCAAGGGCGTTGCACCAGGCGATCGAGGACACGGTGCACACGACCCTGCTCAGCGGTCTGCACGGCGCGCCCGTGACGGACTACCGGGTCACCCTCACCCGCTCCGGATACGCCGCCCCGCTCAGCACGGCCGCCGACTTCCGGGGTCTCACCCCGATCGTGCTGCGCCGGGCGCTCGGGCTGGCGCGGACGCGGCTGTACGAGCCCTACGTCATGTTCGAGACGGAGGTCCCGCTGGACGCGCTCGCGCCGGTGACCGCGCGGCTCGCTTCCTGTCGCGCCGAGTTCGCGGGGACGACGGGAGGTGTCGGCTCCTGGGTGATCACCGGGGAGCTGCCGGCCCGGCGGGTGCGTGATGTGGAACTGGCGCTTCCGGGGCTCACACGAGGTGAGGGAGTGTGGTGGTCGCGGCCGTCGGGCGATCGTGAACTGCGGTCCCACTGAAGGGCGTTCACCCCTCGGAGGCAGGAAACGGACACCGCGGACGGGGCACGCGTGGCCAGTGTCACGACACGGAACGGACCGTGCTCCGGAAAGGTCACGGGACGCATGGGCCGGACCGCCCGGGAAATGCTGTCCTCGGCCGGCCGGGACTCCCGACCGGCCGGAACAGTGACTTTTCACCCCTGTGCGCCCTCCGTGCCCCCACCAGATGGACCGTTCAGCCAACAGGTCTGTCTGACAGGGCATTTGGGGGGCATGCGCATACCGAGGAAGGGAGGGCCGTCCCCATGACGACTTCCATCAGCCGTATACCCCGGCGTATGCCGGGCTGGGCGAAGGTGCTCACCGCCGTCGTCGTCGTGATCGCCGTGCTGTTCGCCGGTCTCCGGCTCGCCGTGCTCCCGGGTCTCCGGGACATCTTCGGCACCGAGACGACCGACCGCTCGGGCCCGGCCCTGCTCAAGTCCATCCAGGACATGAGCCGTTACGACGCGGCCTCCGGCAACTTCCAGGTCGTCGTCGACCTGGAGAAGGACGCCAAGTACCTGCCGGACGCCATCCGCGGCACCCGCACGCTGTACGTCGGCGCGGGCACCGTCGAGGGCTATGTCGACCTGGGCAAGCTCGGCAAGCAGGACGTGACGGTCAACTCCGACCGCACCTCGGCCAGCATCAAGCTGCCGCACGCCACGCTCGGCAAGCCGGCCCTCGACCCGGACCACTCCTACACGGTTTCCAAGCAACGGGGTCTGCTCGACCGCATCGGGGACGTATTCTCCGACAACCCCAACAGCGAACAGGCCGTGCAGAAGCTCGCGTCGAAGCACATCGGCGAGGCGGCGAAGACCAGCGGGCTGACCACCCGCGCCGAGACCAACACGACCAACATGCTCAAGGGCCTGCTCGGCTCGCTCGGCTTCACCGACGTCAACATCTCGTACAGCTCCTGACCGGACGCTGCTGAACCATCGAAAGCTGGAGGCCCACCGCATGGCCCGTACCGTTCCGCGCCTGCGCACCACCAAGAAGGCCAAGGCGGAGCCCGAGCCGCAGCCGGTCCGACCCGACCGCGGACGCCATCAGATGTCCCTCCCCGTGCGCGTGTTGGCGATGCTGATCGGGTTCGTCCTCATGGTGGGGTTCGCGGTCGTACTGGCCAAGCTCACCCTGGAGCCGTCCCCCGCGTCCAAGGCCCTCGTGCACACCAATCTGCACCCGGGCCGCTCCTTGAAGGCCTATCTCGACCAGCCCGCCATGCGCGACGCCATCAAGCAGATCGGGGGCAACGTGGTCCTCGGCATCCCCTTCGGGGTGCTGGTGCCCGTGTTCGCGCCGCGGGCACGCGGCATCCTGAAGGTGCTGCTGCTGACGGCGACCGTCATGCTCCTGGTGGAGTTCGCGCAGGGCGCGCTGATCACCGGACGGGCCTTCGACATCGACGACGTCATCCTCAACACCTCGGGGGCGCTGATCGGTTGGGTCCTGCTGGGCCGCAAGCTGGGCCGGGCGGTGCACGCGCGGAAGCCCGTGGTGAAGGCGGAGCGGACACCAAAGGCGTCGAAGGCACCCAAAGCGCCGAAGGCCGCGTCCTGACCTGGCCTACCCGTCCGTAACAGTCAACTACTGGTCCGTACCAAGGTATTGACGCTCTCCTTATCTCACTCCTTAAATCAAGAGGCGACGCTTTCACCCCCCACCTCAGTCGGCGTGCCGGTCCCCACTGCCGCCGTACAGAAGGGAACGCCGTGGCCTCCCCACGCATGCTCCGCAGATGTCTTTTCGCCGCCCTGTCCGCCGCACTGGTCGCGTCCGCCGCGATCGGTCCGGCGCGGGCGGCTTCGTCGTCGGCCGCCCAGGCCGACGCCGTCACGTTCTCCGACACCTTCGACGGGGCGGCCGGCTCGGCCGTCAACTCCTCGAAGTGGACGCAGGAGACCGGCGACAACGTCAACAACCACGAGCGCGAGTACTACACGTCCGGCACCAACAACGCGTCCCTGGACGGCCAGGGCCATCTGGTGATCACGGCCAAGAAGGAGAACCCGGCCAACTACCAGTGCTGGTACGGCACTTGCCAGTACACCTCGGCCCGGATGAACACCTCGGGCAAGTTCAGCGCGCAGTACGGGCACGTCGAGGCGCGGATGAAGATCCCGCGCGGCCAGGGCATGTGGCCCGCGTTCTGGATGCTCGGCACCGACATCGGCTCGGTCGGCTGGCCCAACTCGGGTGAGATCGACGTGATGGAGAACGTCGGCTTCGAGCCCTCCACGGTCCACGGCACCATCCACGGCCCCGGCTACTCCGGCGCCAACGGCATCGGCGCCGGCTACACGCTGCCCAACGGCCAGGCCTTCGCGGACGCCTTCCACACCTTCGCCGTCGACTGGGCGCCCAACTCGATCAAGTGGTCGGTCGACGGGGTCGTCTACGAGACCCGCACCCCCGCCGACGTGGGCGGCAACACCTGGGCCTTCAACAAGCCGTTCTTCCTGATCCTCAACCTGGCGGTCGGCGGCGACTGGCCGGGCGACCCGAACAGCGCCACGGCCTTCCCGGCCCAGCTGGTGGTGGACTCGGTCTCGGTGACCACGAGCAACACGGCCGCCGGGGTGGCGATCAAGGGTCTGGCCGGCAAGTGCGTCGACGTCAACGGCGCGAACTCCGCCAACGGGACCGCCGTACAGCTCTACGACTGCAACGGCTCGGCCGCCCAGCAGTGGACCGTCGGCTCCGACGGCACGATCCGCGCCCTCGGCAAGTGCCTGGACGTCGCGAGCGGCGGCACCGCGGACGGCACCAAGGTGCAGCTCTACGACTGCAACGGCAGCGCCGCCCAGAAGTGGGCCGTCAGCTCGGCGAACGACATCGTCAACCCGCAGGCCAACAAGTGCCTGGACGTCACCGGCAACACCTCGGCCAACGGCACCCCGCTGCAGATCTGGACCTGCTCGGGCGGCGCCAACCAGAAGTGGACCGTCGGCTGATTCCGTAGGCCCTAGTGCGGCAACCAGGTGAACTTGTCCCCACCGACCCAGCGCACCACGTCCGGGTCGTCCAGGTCGCGGACCGTGATGCCGCACACGGCCGCGACCTGGAGCACGTCGGTGATCCCCCTGGCCTCGGCGACCATCTCCCCGTCGATCTCCACGATGCGGAACGGCGGGGTACCGGGCTGCACCTTCAGCACCATGATCCGCGGGCTGGAGATGTGCGGACTGGACATTTCGGTCATGCAATAGAGCCTAGAACGCATCAGGCGGACGCGAGCGGTCCACGGTGTTCGGCCGGGGGCCCCTCGCGGGAGGAGGCTCGATGGATCCCGTGCAGGCGCTGGACCGGATCGCCTTCCTGCTGGAACGCTCCCTGGCCCCCACCTACCGCGTACGCGCCTTCCGTACGGCGGCCAGGGTCCTCGCGGCACTCCCCGAGGGCGAGATCGCCCAACGCGCCGCTGCCGGGTCCCTGGAGTCCCTCAAGGGCATCGGCCCCAAGACCACGCAGGTGGCCCGCGAGGCCCTGGACGGGCGGGTGCCCGCCTATCTGGAGCAGCTGGAGGCCGAGGCGCCCGCCCCGTCCGGCCCCGGCGGCGAGAAACTGCGGGCGCTGCTGCGCGGCGACTGCCACCTCCACTCCGACTGGTCGGACGGCGGCAGCCCGATCGAGGAGATGGGCCGTACGGCGGCCCGGCTCGGCCACGAGTGGGCGGTGCTGACCGACCACTCCCCCCGGCTGACCGTGGCGCGCGGGCTGTCCCCGGAGCGGCTGCGCGAGCAGCTGGACATGGTGGCGGCGCTGAACGAGACCTGGGCGCCCTTCCGGCTGCTGACCGGCATCGAGTGCGACATCCTCGACGACGGCTCGCTGGACCAGGAACCCGAGCTGCTGGAGCGGCTCGACGTCGTCGTGGTCTCCGTGCACTCCAAGCTGCGGATGGAGGCCCGCGCCATGACCCGGCGCATGGTGGCGGCCGTACGGAATCCGCACGCGGACATCCTCGGGCACTGCACCGGGCGGCTGCTGATCGGGCGGGACGGGGGTGCCGCGCGGCCGGAGTCGGCGTTCGACGCGGACGAGGTGTTCGCCGCGTGCGCCGAGTCGGGCACGGCCGTGGAGATCAACAGCCGTCCGGAGCGGCTCGACCCGCCCAGGCGGCTGCTGCGGAAGGCCGTGGACGCCGGGACGCTGTTCTCGATCGACACGGACGCGCACGCGCCGGGCCAGCTCGACTGGCAGATCAACGGCTGTGCCCGGGCGGAGGAGTGCGGGGTGCCCGCCGAACGGGTGCTGACCACCTGGTCGGCGGACGCACTGCTGGACTGGACCTCTGACAAGTGACGCACATCACCGGGTGCCGGGGCCCGCACAGGAACACCCAAAGGTAGTTCTCCGTTGAACAGACCGTGGGTGCGGAGGGAACAGTGTCCCCGGGCCTCAACCTCCGCCCACAGGGAAGATCGTTCGGCTGAAGCCCTGTGGAGCCTTCCGCCGCGAGGCGACCGCCTTCCGTGCCCACCACCTGACCGCCCCGGTCGTGATTCCCCCGTCACGGCCGGGGCTTCTCCTTGACTTGGAGCGCACTCCAATTCGTAGCGTTCCGGTATGACCACTGCACAGCACAAGATCGGTTCCGGATTCGGTGCGAAGAGCACCGCCGACGACGTCCTGAAGGGCATCGACCTCACCGGCAGGCTCGCCGTCGTCACCGGCGGATACTCGGGCATCGGCCTCGAGACCACCCGCGCGCTCACCAAGGCGGGGGCCCGGGTCGTCGTCCCCGCCCGCCGCCCCGACACCGCGCGCGAGGCCGTGGCCGGGATCGACGGCGTCGAGCTGGACGAGATGGACCTCGGCGACCTGGAGAGCGTGCGCGGCTTCGCCGACCGCTTTCTGGCCTCCGGCCGCACGGTGGACCTCGTGATCGACAGCGCCGGCATCATGGCCTGCCCGGAGACCCGGGTCGGGCCCGGCTGGGAGGCGCAGTTCGCCACCAACCACCTCGGCCACTTCGCCCTCGTCAACCGGCTGTGGCCGGCCATCGCGGCGGGCGGTGCCCGGGTGGTCTCGGTGTCCTCGACCGGCCACCACACCTCCGGGATCCGCTGGGACGACGTCCACTGGAGCCACGACTACGACAAGTGGGAGGCCTACGGGCAGGCGAAGACCGCGAACGTCCTGTTCGCCGTCCACCTCGACAGGCTGGGCGCCGACCACGGCGTACGGGCCTTCGCGCTCCACCCGGGCGGCATCCTCACGCCGCTCCAACGCCACCTGGCCACGGAGGAGATGGTGGAGCGCGGCTGGATCGACGAGGACGGCAACATGCTGCACCCGGAGCTCTTCAAGACCCCGGAGCAGGGCGCGGCCACCCAGGTCTGGGCCGCGACCTCGCCCCAGCTGGACGGCCTCGGCGGCGTCTACCTGGAGGACTGCGACGTCGCCGAGCCCGCCCCCGCCGACGGCGAGCGCACCGGCGTCAAGGAGTGGGCGATCGACCCGGAGCAGGCCGCCCGGCTGTGGAAGCTGTCCGCCGACCTGACCGGTGTGGACGCGTTCGCCGGATAGTTCCGGTCACGGCCTCACGAAGGGTCGAGGTCCTTCGGGCCGTACAGGGCGGCGGGCGCGCCGGTCGTCAGCGCCCAGTAGCGGTCGCCGTACGACCAATGCCACCACTCCGTCGGGTAGTTGACCAGGCCGACCGCGCCGAGCGCCTTGCCCAGGACGGCGCGGTGGGCCCCGGCCTCGGCGGTGATGTTGTCGGCGCCGGTGTAGCAAGCCCCGCCGCTCTGCTCGGGGTTGGCGTTCATCGGCGTACCCAGGTCGAGTTCGCGGCCGTCGGCGTCGGCGAGGGTCAGGTCGACGGCCGCCCCGGCGGAGTGCGGGGCGATCTCCGGCGGTGACACATAACGGCTGGCGGCGGACCGGATGAGGTCGGCGGGCCAGTCCGGGTGGGCGGCGCGCAACTCGTCGCCGTAGTCCTCGAAGTAGCGGCGCTGGAGGGACGGTGGCCGGTAGCCCTCGACGAACAGCAGCCGCAGGCCGTCGGGCAGCAGGGCCTGCGCTTCGAGGAGCCGGTCCAACACGCTCTGGCGCAGGTGGAGTTCGGCGCCGCTGTCCTTCTTGCGGTCGTCGACCAGCAGGACGGCACTCACATCGACCAGGGGCTCTCCGCACTCCTCGACGGGGATGGCGGCGACCCGGGCGTCGGACATCAGGATGATCTCGCTCATGGGGTGATCATCCCCCAACTGCCCGTCCCCCTCAGTGCGGTGCGCGTTCCTCCAGCGCCGTGCGCCAGGCGGGCGGCGGGCCTTCCGGTTCGGGTTCGGCCCGGCGGCCGCCACGGGCGAAGAAGTCGGCGAGCGGGAGGATCGCGGCGCCGACGGTGACCGCGTCCGGGCCGAGCAGGCCGAGGTCGATGCTGACGCGTCCGGCGGGGTGGCGCAGCGCGTAAGCGGTGGCGTGGTGGCGTACGGCGGGCAGGAAGCGGGTGCCGAGCTGGAGTCCGGCCCAGCCGCCGATCAGGATGCGCTCGGGCTGGAAGAGGTTGATCAGGTCGGACAGTCCGGCGCCCAGGTACTCGGCGGTCTCCTCCAGGACGGCGAGCGCGACGGGGTCGGCGTCGGTGCCCTCGGGCGGGTAGGCGGCGACCAGGAGCGCGGTCATCGCGGTCTCCTCGTCGGTGCCCTCGGGCGGACGTCCGCCCTGCTCGCGCCAGCGGTCGAGCAGCGACTCGGCGCCCGCGTACGCCTCGAGACAGCCCAGGGCCCCGCAGCGGCAGCGGCGCCCCCTGACCCGTACGGTCAGATGCCCCCACTCGACCGCCCGGCCGTTCTCCACCTCGGGAGTGACGAGACAGGCGCCGACACCGGAGCCGAAGAGGACGACGATCGCGTTGCGCGCGCCCCGGCCGCCGCCGAACCACATCTCGGCCTGACCGAGGGTCTTGGCACCGTTGTCGATGAAGTACGGCACGACGTCCGGGAGTTGGGAGGTGCTGCGGAGCAGTTCCTCCAGGGGGACCGCGTCCCAGCCCATCGTCTGGCCGTGCACGACGGCGCCGCGGTCCGGGGTGTGCTCGACTATGCCGGGGACGCCGATGCCGACGCCCAGGAGCTGTTCCGGTGCCTTGCCGGCGGCGGCGAGGACCTCGGCTATGCCGTCGCGGATGTGGCCGACGATGACCTCGACCTCGTAGCGCTGCTGCTCCAACGGGCGTTCGGCGCGGGCGAGTTCGGTGAGCGTGAGGTCGAACAGCTCGACGCGGACGCGGGTCTCGCCGACGTCGACGCCGATCATGTGGCCGCTGTGCGGGGCGACTCGGAGCAGGGTCCGGGGACGGCCGCCGTCGGAGTCGACGCTGCCGGCCTCCTCGACCAGTCCGTCGGCGACGAGGTCCGCGACGACGTTGCTCACCGAGCCCGAGCTGAGTCCGGTCGCCGGGCCCAGCTCGAAGCGGCTGAGGGGTCCGTCGAAGTACAGCCGTTGCAGCACGGCCGTGCGGTTGGCCCGCCTGAGGTCGCGTACCGTGCGCCCGTTCCGCCCCGCCATGTGGCTCCCTCCGAACCCCGCACCCTCTTAATTCACGCCCTGAACTAAGGGGCGATGGAATGCACACTACGTGGTCGAGGCCGTCTCGTCGATCTCCCCCAGGGCCGCGATGAGCTCGGGACCGACGTTCTCCCGCCGCCAGCGGTTCTCTTCCTCGCCGAACCTCCGGGGGACCGCCTCCGCCAGCATGATCAGGTGGAGATAGCTGCGGTAGAGGGCGTACCGGAGGCGGGCCGACCGATCGAACTCGGCCCGCCCGCCCGCTTCCCGGTAGCCGGCGAGGAACGCCTCGTCCTTCCTGATGTCCCCCAGCAGTGCCAGGGAGACGAAGTCGGCGAGCGGGTCGCCCCAGAACATCCGCTCGCCATCGATGAGTCCACCGATGCGGGGTGTTCCGTTCGCGCGGTCGACGAGGATGTTGCCCCGCCACAGGTCGAAGTGGACGGCACTCGGGACGGTGACGTCGTCGAGGGCCGCGTACGCCGACCGGGCCGTGCGGGCGATGGCGTCGGCGGGGACCGGCAGCCAGGCGTCGTAGCGGCGGGCGTCGTCGAGGACGGCGGCGTAGAGCGTGGTGAACGCGGTGCGCCAGTCGGGGGCGAGGGGGCCGAGGGCGCCGGAGGGGTAGCCGAAGCCGGGGCCGGTGATCTCGTGCAGGCGGGCCACCTGGCGTCCCAACTCCGCGCGCAGGTCGGTGACTTCGGGGCCGTTGAGGGTGTCGTCCCAGGGGTCGCCGGGGCAGCGCGTCATCAGCAGGGTGTCGCCGTGGAGGACCACGACGCGGGGCGCCGCCACCCCGGCCTTGGCGGCGGCGCCGTAGAAGTCGGCCTCGGAGACGAGGAGTCGGTGCTCGTGGGACAGGCCGGGGGCGGTGGGCGCGGTCTTGAGGACGTGGCGGGTGCCGTCGGTGAGGGTGAGTTCCTCGACGAGGTTGTAGGTGCCGCCGCCGAGGGGGCGGAGGTGGGCGAGGTCGCCGGGCGGGATGCCCGCCGCGCCGAGTGCCTGTCGGGCGCGCTCCCAGGAGTCCGTCACCGTGCGCCCACCTCTCCGTCCCGGTCAGCCGGCGGCGTACACGTCCTCGACGTAACGCCCGTCCGCCATCAGCGTGTTGAGCCACTGCTCGGCGGCCGTGTCGTCGGCGCCGGGCGTGCGGTCCCGGTACAGGGTACGGAACGCCTCGCGCACGCCGGGTGCCATGCGTGCGCCGTCGCCGCAGACGAACACCCGGGCGCCCGCGTCCAGTAGGGCCCACACCTCGTCGGCCTCGGCGGCGACGCGGTGCTGGACGAAGGTCACTTCGCCCTCCGGGGCGGCGCTGAAGGCCGGGCGGAGCGAGACGGCTCCGGCGGTCTCGGCGGCGCGGAGTTCGTCGGCGTGGAGGTAGTCGGCGTCGGGGGCGTCGCAGCCGAAGTAGCAGAGGGCCGGAGCAAGTTGGGCACCGCCCGCGAGGGCCGCCGTGCGGTCGGCGATGGTGCCGCGGAAGGGGGCGAGTCCGGTGCCGGCCGCGATCATCACGATCGGGGTGGAGTCGTCGATGCGGAACGCCTCGCGGCACGGCTGGACGCGGGCGTACACCGTGTCGCCGGGTGCGACGGTGTTGAGGTGGCCGGAACCGGTTCCCCGGTAGACGCCCTTGCCGGAGCGGGCCGGTGCCTCCAGCAGGGAGACCATCAGGTCCGCGTGGCCGGGGTCGACCGCGGGCGAGGACGAGATCGAGTAGTGCCGGGGGCGCAGCGGGGTGAGCAGGTCCAGCAGCGTCGGCCAGTCGAGGGCGCCGCGCAACGCCGGGTGGTCCTCGACGAGTTCGACGAACGTGCGCGGGTCGCCGGTGAGCGCGGCGAGGGCGATGCGTTCGGGCGGGCAGGGGTTGGCGGCGGCGAGCGCGACCAGCTGGTCGGCGGTCGGGCGGTCCTGCAACTCGACGTGGTGCGTGAGCAGGTGGCGCACGGTCACGGGCCGGTCGACCGCGAGGCCGTCGCGGCGCGGGCGGGCCGGGCGGATGTCGAGCACGGCGTCGAGGTCGACGCCGAGGGCGGTGGCGGCGCGTTCGACGAGGGCCGGGGCGTTCACGGGCAGGACGGTGAGGTGGTCGGCGGTCCGGTAGCCGGTGCCTTCCGGCAGGGCGACGCGGACGAAGCGCTTGCGGCGCGGGTGGCCGGGGGCGGTGAGGTCGCGGGCCTCGGTGACGGTCATGGGGACGAGGCCGTGCCGTGCGGCGAGGGCGTCCAGGTGGCCGCCGGTGAGGGTGCGGACCTCGTAGCCGGCGAGCTGCTCCACGGGTTCGGCGTCCGTGGCGTCGGGATCGCCGTACGTCTCCAGGAGTGCCGTGCGCAGCCGGGCCGTGAACTCCCGTACGGCGCCGGTGAGATCGCCCGAGGCGTCGGCCGCGGCGCGCTCGGTGAGGCGGGTGGCGCCGAGTTCGGCGAGGCGGGCGTCGATACGGGTCGGCATGTGCTGATAGGTGGCGGCCCAGTTGCGGTCGCCGACGCCGAGGACGGCGTAGGTAACACCGGTGAGGTCGTGCGGCTGCTCCAGCCAGGCCGCGAAGGCGAGGGCGTCGTCGGTGGGGCGGCCGTTGTAGGAGGCGGAGGCGATGACGACGGGCCGGTCGGTGGGCAGTCCTTCGGCGTACGCGTCGAGCGGCGCCACCTCGACCGCGCATCCCAACCCGGCTGCCTCGTCGGCGAGTTGGGCGGCGAACTCGCGGCAGGTGCCGTAGTTGCTGCCGTGCAGGAAGAGCGCCGAGGTGCCGGGCCGGACGCGCGCGGGCAGGCCGGCGGTGGCGGCCGTGGGAGTCACAGGGGCCTCGACCGCACCCGGCAGCGGACCGTGATCGCGGTCGGCGGGGGTGCGCGGGGTCAGGGTGAGGGTGAAGCCGTCGGGCTTGAGAGTGAGGGTCTCCTTCACCGTGAGCCGGTAGTCGGCGTGGTCGTGCAGCCGGTAGCGGTGGACGAGCATCGCGAGCAGCATGGTCGCCTCGTGCAGCGCGAACTGCCGCCCGATACAGGCGCGTTCACCGGTGCCGAACGGCTTGAAGGCGTGTACGGAACGCGCCGCCTCCGCCTCGGGGGTGAAGCGCGAGGGGTCGAACAGCTCGGGGTTGTCGCCCCACCCGGGCTGCCGGTGCAGCATCGGCGCGATCACGGTGACGGCCTGCCCGGCCCGCAGCGGAATGCGGCCGCCGAGCACGGTGTCTTCAAGCGCGTGCCGGCTGAACGCGGCGGCGGTGGGCCACAACCGCAGTGCCTCGTTGAGGACTTGGCGGGTGTAGGTGAGCCTGCCGACCTCGTCGTACGTCGGTTCCGGGTCCGCGGTGTCGCCCCACAGCGCGTCCACCTCGCGCTGCACGAGTTGCAGCACGGCGGGGTGCTTGGAGAGGTAGTACAGCGCGAACGACATCGCGCCGGACGTCGTCTCGTGGCCCGCGATCAGGAAGGTGATCACCTGGTTGCGGATGTTGGCGGTGTCGAGGGTCGTGCCGTCGGCCGGGTGTTCCGCGCTGAGCATGAGCCCGAGGAGGTCTCCTGCGTCGGCCTGGTCGGTGCCGGTGCGGGCGGCGATGACCTCGTCGACGACCTGGGCGAGATAGTCGGCGTCGGCGCGGAAGGCCGCGTCGGCCGCCGTGCGGTCCTCGCCGGGGACGCGCGCCAGCCCGGTCATGCTCCACTCCAGGCAGCGGACCATGGACTCGACGAAGGGGTGCGGCTCGGCCCGCTCGAACGACCCGAAGTCGTAGTCGAATCCGGCGAGTCCGATGGTGTCGAGGGTCATCCGGGTCATGTCGTCGGCCACGTTCACCGGGCGTCCTTCGCCCGCGCCCCGGTCCCAGGACTCGATGAGCCGCCGGGCCACCTTGAGCATCACGGGGTGGTAGGTGTGCATCGAGCCGAGGGCGAAAGCGGGCATCAGGATGTCGTGCGCCCTGGCCCAGTTGGGCTCGTCGTTGTACGCCGTGAAGAGTCCGTCGGCGGTGAAGGCCCGGACGTTCTCCAGGGCGGGCCCGATGTGCTTGGCGAACCGCCGCTCGTCGGCGAGTTCGGCCACCAGGTCCAGATCGCTGACGAACAGGGCGTCCCGCCCGTGCAACCGCCTTACGAACACGGGTCCGTGACGGCGCATCAGGTCCATGATCTGCTGCATCGGGGTGCGGCCGGGTCCGGTCGCGGTGATGTCGACGACGGGCACGCCGGGGAGCGTGTCGGCGGGCTGGGGGTGCGGCGCGGTGGGGGGCATGGCGCGACAACTGCCTTTCGCGGTACGGAAGTACTGCGTTCCAGCGTGCTCGCCCCGTCCCGGCGGACCGCGCCATGGGACTACAAGATCGTGTAGCGGAAACCACGGACGGCGTCTTGCGCGGACGCCCCGGTCCGGCTAGGCGGGCGCGCCGACTGAGTGCGCGTACTCATGCGCTCCCCGTGACCGCTGCGGCAGGGTGGGCCCATGACGCAGGTACTGCCCGAACATCCGCCCCGGCACCGCCGATGGCCGTGGTCCCACCGGACGTCCCGCGCCTCGGACGTCCTCGCCGCCATCACCCTGTTCGTCGCCGAGGCCGTCTTCTTCGCCTGGTCGACGTTCACCTCCGGCATGGAGGGCTGGGCCGCGCAGGGCGACCGGGGCAGGATCGACGCGGCCACGCTCGCGAACATCGCCTGGATGGAACACTTCCTCTACGCCCTCCTCGCCCTGGCGGCCCTCGCGGCACTCTCCCGCGCACCATGGACGACCGTGTCGCACCTCGTCACCGCGGGTCTCGTGTTCACCCTCCTCATCGGCATGCAGCACGAGTGGGACCGCGGCCATCCGACCCCCGCGCCCACGCCGAGAGCCGGCTACTCGCCCTGTTACAGCGGCAGCGGGACCTGCAACTGAGCCGCATGATGGTGGGGCGGGCAAGGTGTGACAGGAGGTGCCGGTGGACTGGGCGCGCAGAGAGGGCGTGGTGTGGCGCAACCGCGCCCTGATGCTCTTCGACCGGGTCGCGGTGCCGGTCGCGGTGTGCGATGTGTACGGCTCGGTGCAGGCGGCGAACCCGGCGATGGCGGCGGAGTGCGGGACGACACCGGGGCAGCTGCGCGGGCAGGACGTGCTCGGCCTCTTCCAGCCGCAGGAGTCGGGACAGGTCGAGCGCATCGCGGAGGCGCTACGGCTGCGGCACCGGTCGCGCTACCAGGTGTCGGTGCGCTGGCGGGCCCCGAACGGCGTCGAGCGCCATGGGGAGTTGACGGCCGACCCGGTCAGCGACACGGTCGAGGAGACCCCGGCGCTGCTGGTCATGCTGCGCGTCCAGGGCGAGGGCGACCCCCGCGCCGGCGCACCCCGCGAGGACCCCTCCGCGCAGGTCACCCCGATCGAGGGCCGCATCCTCGCGCTCCTCGCGAGCGGCGCCACCACCGCCCACACGGCCCGCGAGACCGGCCTCACGACGGACGGCGTGACCTATCACCTACGGCGGCTGTCGGCCCGGTGGGACGCGGCGAACCGTACCGAACTGGTCGCCCGCGCCTACGCGGTCGGGGTGCTCACACCGGGCGTGTGGCCTCCGGTGCCCGTCTCGGCCGCCGCCGAGCGGTAGGCCGTGCCCGCGCCCTCCGGTGCCCCGAAGCGGGCGAGGGTGTGCCAGACCATCTTCAGGTCCTGGAGTGCGTGGTAACCGGTGCGGGCCGCGTCGCCGATGATGCGCGGGTCGACGATCCCGCGCTCGGCGATACGGGCGCCGAGGTCGGCGTACTCCTGGCCCCGGTAGTCCGCGTGCCGGTGCAACTCCCTTACGGAGAGCCGGTATCCGGGGTGCCACTCGACGGGGCAGGGCAGCCTGCGGGCGGCGGTCTCGACGGGGGTGCCGCGGTAGCTCGCGTCCAGGACGAGGGCCTCCGTGTCGCGGGCGAGGTCGACTCCTCCGTGGACCTGGGTCTCGATGTAGTCGTTCAGGGCGTCCTGTTCGTCGGCCTCGGCGAGCGCGATCAGGTGCATGCCGGAGGCGACGCCGAAGTCGGTCGGTTCGGCGGCGCTGTCGGGGTAGCAGAAGGTCGCGCGGGCGAGGGCCGCACCGGTGAGCCGGAGGTGCGAGGAGCCGAACCTCGGTGCGGCGCCGACCACTTGGCGGCGGAAGTTCAGCGCGCCGTACACCGGTCGCTCGGGTGCGGGCGCCTCGTCGTAGGCACCGGCGAAGATCCGGCTCTCCCAGCGCCAGCGGTCGCCGCCGGGGTGGGCGGTGAGCCCGCCGTTGCTCGTGCCGGTGACGAACTGCGAGTGGTAGGTGCCGTCCTGGGCCAGCGCGTCGAGGATCGGGCGGCCGCCCGCCGTACGGTCGGGATGGAAGTTGAGCGTGATGCGCAGCCGCGGGTCGACGGCCGGACCGGACGAACCCGCCGCCACATGCCGCAGCGCCCGCGCCTGGTGCGCCCCGACACCCTCGACGCCCCCGAAATCCATTGGCCCCTCCACCGCTCGCCTCATTACCCTGACCCGAAACCTAGACCCCCTAGGTTTCGGAAACCGACACCGCCTCAGAGGCGCCGGAGCGCCGGCACCGCCCGAGAGGCGCCGCCCCAGGAGACTCCCCCATGAGATCACTCACCGAGCAGGACATCCGCAGCTCCTTCGTCAACTGCTCGAAGGGCGAGGCCAAGCGGCTGGCCGTCCCCCGAGATCTCGACACCCGCCCCTGGGGCGACCTGGACTTCCTGGGCTGGCGAGATCCCGGTGCGCCCGACCGCAGCTACCTCGTCACCGAGCGGGCGGACGGGCTGATCGGGGTCACGCTGCGGTTCCCCTCCTCCCAACGCGGCTTCCTGCACCGGAGCATGTGTTCGCTGTGCGTGACGACCCACCCGGGCGGCGGGGTCTCCCTGATGACCGCGCGCAAAGCGGGCCCGGCGGGGCGTGACGGCAACTCGGTCGGCCTGTACATGTGCACCGACCTCGCCTGCTCCCTCTACGTACGCGGCCGGAAGATCCCCGAGTCGGGCATCCGTATCGAGGAGAGCCTGACCGTGGAGCAGCAGATCGAGCGGACGGTGGGCAACCTGACGGCGTTCCTGGACAAGCTTTACGTCTGAGGTCAGTCCCCCGGCACCGCGATCACGATCTTGCCCCGGTTGTCCCGACGCTCCAGCCGCTCGTGGGCGGCGCGGGCCTCGGCGAGCGGTACGACGGTCTCGATCGGCACGCGGTAGGTGCCCGCCGCGACCCGCTCGGCGAGTTCGCGCAGGTCGGCGCGGGGGTCGTAGCCGCCGTGGATCTGGAGGTTGGTGAGCTGGAAGCCGAGGATCGACGCGTTCTTCGGGTAGAAGTCGCGGGTGTCGACGGTGCTCGCCTCCAGGGCCACGTTGGCGAGGGCGACGACCCGGCCGCCCTGGCCGATCTCGCGCAGGCTGCGCCCGAAGGCCGCGCCGCCGACGGTGTCGAGGACGACGTCCGCGCCGCGTCCGCCGGTGAGCCGCAGCACCTCGTCGACCTCGGCGTCGTCGGGGTGGGCCGAGGTGTCGAGGGTGGCGTGGGCGCCGAACTCCCCTGCCCAGGCGGCCTTTTCGGGTGATCCGGCGAGGGCGATGACCCGGGCGCCGGTCTCGGCCGCGATCTGCACGGCGGCGCTGCCGACCCCGCTCGCGGCGGCCTTCACGACCACCGTGTCCTCCTTGGTGACCCGGGCGAGGTGGCGCAGGCAGTACCAGGCCGACAGCCAGGCGACGGGCAGGGCGGCGGCGTGGGTGAGGTCGATCCCGTCGGGCAGGGCGGCGACCTGCGTGGCCGGAACGGCGGCCAACTCGGCGTAGAAACCGGGTGAGTTGATGCCGTCGAGGGCGACCACCCGCTGCCCGACCGTGAAGTCGGTGACGCCCTCCCCGAGTGCGGCGACGGTGCCGGCGCCCTCCACTCCGGGGATCAGCGGCGGGCGTCCGGCCCGGTGGTAGTTCCCCGACCTGATCAGGGCGTCCGCGCGGTTCACGCCCGCCGCGGCGACCCGCACCAGGACCTGCCCGGGACCCGCGACCGGGTCGGGCACCTCGACCGGTACCAGCACCTCGGGCCCGCCGAACTCTTCGATCCGTACCGCACGCATACCGAACCCGCTCCCTGTCGCGGCCACGACCTCTGGCCGACACCTGTTGAACTGGTGTCACCATGCGACACCGGATGAACCGGTGTCAAGGGATGCCGGCACCCTCGCGTACACCGCATGAACCGGTGTACGAGAGGTAAGCTCGCTGCCATGACGCCTCCGCCCGCCTTCCCGTTCATCGGCGGTCGCCCCTGCCTGAACTTCGTGGCGACGCTCGGCAAGCGGCACGGCACCCCCGTCGAGCGACTGCCCGATGCGGCGGCGCTGGCCGCGTGGATCACGGAGGCGGAGCTGTCGCCGGGGACCGAGCCGGTGCGGGTCACGGCCCGCGAGCTGGCGGACGCGCGCACCCTGCGCGAGGCGCTCTACCGCGTCGTACGCGACGCGATGGCCGGGCGGGAACCGGCGGCGACCGATGCCGAGCGGGTCAACGAGGCCGCCGCACGGCCGGATCTCGCGCCCCAACTGGGCGCGCGGCGCTGGAAGTCGGCACATCCGGCGCGCGCGGCGCTGGCGACGGTGGCCCGGGACGGCGTCCTGCTGGTGGGCGGTCCGCTGCTGGAGCGGGTCAAGGAGTGCGAGAACCCGGAGTGTTCGCTGCTGTTCCTCGACGACTCCCAGGCCCGGCGCCGCCGTTGGTGCTCGATGGACCGCTGCGGCAACCTCGCGAAGATCGCGGGCTATCGGTCGCGGAGCAGGGCCGCCGTCACCGAATGACGGCGGACGAGAGGTGACCGCCACCGTCCCGGTGTGTGGTGTCCCTCAGGACGCGGCGGGCGTCCAGTGCGGGTCCCGGCCGAGGAAGGCGAGAAGCGCCTCGGCCTTGTCGTAGCCCTCCTTCGTCTCGAGCGCCGGCCCGAACACGTGGAAGGCGTCGCGGAGTTGGTCGACGAGCTGGTCCGCGACCGGCCGGATGCCCTCGGCGAGGTCCGTGCCGAGTGGCCGGTTCTGGCCGGTGGCCGCGGCGATGTCCCAGGCGTGCACGGCCGCGTCCATGGCCGCCGTCGCGGCGGCGGACGCGAGGGGCATCGGGCCCAGCGGCGTCGGTACCTGCTCGGCGTCGGCGGGGAGGCTCGCGTACGCGTCCGCCACCATGGTGAGCACCTTGTCGAGTCCGGCGACCGGGTCGCCGTCGAGGGCGTCCTCCGGGTGGAAGGGGTCGGAGTCGGGCCGGCCGCCGGTGAGGAGGAGGCCGTAGGCCTGCTGGTCGATGCGGGCGTGGTTGAGGACTTGTCGTACTGTCCACTCGCTGCACGGCGTCGGCGCGGCCCAGGCCGTGTCGGGCACGGCGGTGACGACCTCGCGCAGATAGGCGTGCGAGCGCAGCAGTACCTCGATGCCCTGGTTGTCCGTCATGAACGTTCCCCTCCCGTTGGCTCCGTCCGGTACCGACAATCTAGGACGACTTGCGGACAGCTACTGTCCTCAAGAGAGAAGTTCGGCGCATCTGGTGAGAGGGAATAGGCCAAGGATGCGAGATGTCCGGGAGTGGGCGGCGCCGCTGGCGCGGCTCGTGGGACGGCACCGGGACCCGGTGGTCGTCCAGACGCTGCGGTCGGCGACCGCCGCGACCGTCGCGTACGTCGTCGCGCTGCGCCTGAGCCCCGAGCCCGCGCCGCTGACCGCTCCCCTCACCGCCCTCCTCGTCGTCCAGGTCACGCTGTACGCCACCCTCACCAACGGCATCCGCCGGGTGACCGCCGTGGTCACGGGCGTGCTCGTCGCGATCGCGTTCAGTCTGCTGGTCGGTCTGACCTGGTGGAGCCTGGCCCTGCTGATCGTGGCCGCGCTCGTGGTGGGGCGGCTGGTGAGAGTCGACGAGTACGTGCCCGAGGTGGCGATCAGCGCGATGCTGGTCCTCGGGGTCACCACGGTCGGGAACACCGCCTGGGCCCGGGTCGTCGAGACCCTGATCGGCGCGGTCGTCGGCCTCGGCTGCAATCTGCTGCTCGCTCCCCCGGTGTGGGTCGACGAGGCCGGCGAGTCCATCGAGGGCCTGGCCCGGCGGCTACGGCGGCTGATGCGCCGCATGGGTGAGGAAGCGGCGGGCCGTACCCCCGTCGACCACGCCACCGCGCGGCTGCACGAGGCGCGCCGGCTCGACCACGACATCGTCGAGGTGGACGCGGCGCTGCGGCAGGCCGAGGACAGCCTGCGGCTCAATCCGCGCGTACGGGAGGGCCTGCTGCACCGGATCGTGCTGCGGACCGGTCTGGACACCCTGGAGATCTGCACGGTCGTGCTCCGCGTCCTCGCCCGCACCTTCACCGACCTGGCGAAGGAGCGCGAACCCGAGCCGCTGTTCGCGCCGCCGACGGGGGCCGCCGTGGAGCAGCTGCTGTCGGAGGTCGGGGACGCCGTGGTCAGTTTCGCGGTGCTGGTGACCACCGATGTGTCGGTGAGCGCGGAGTCCGCGGAGTCGCGGCTCAGCGCCGAGCTGCACACGGCCGCCGCGACCCGCGACAAGCTGGCCCAGCTGCTCCTGGAGGACGTCCAGCGCGATGCCTCGCAGTGGCAGCTGCTGGGTGCGATGCTCACCGAGGTCAACCGCATGCTGGACGAGCTGGACACCGAGCACCGCTCACGCCGGCTCTTCGAGGAACTCGACCGCTGCGCCCGCGAGCAGCGTGAACGCATGCCCTGGCTGACCTGGCTCCGGGAGCGCGTGGGCGTACCGGACCGGCTGCGCAGGAACCGGGGCGAGGGCGCCGATCGTTCTAGGTGACGGAGTCACCGGGGGCCTTCGGCGAGCGAACAGGGGGGCGGGCGGGCCTCCGGCACTGGATCACATGGCGGATCAATGGGGGGCGGGCGTATGACCGACAGCAGCGTGCGGATCGACGGGAACACCTTGCAGCTGCCGGGCGGTGCGGCGGTGCGGTTCGTCCGCACCCTGCGGCTGCCGGAGACGGGCACGCATCCGTTGCCTCCTGGGCTCGGCGAGTTCCCGGTCCGGCGGGTCGCGGACTTCCCGGACACGGTGCCCGAGGAGTGGCGGGCGCGGGGCGGGGTGATGCTCCCGGTGTATCTGCGCGAGGCCATCTGGCTGAGCTTCGCGGGCACGCGCCGGCCGGCGGCGCTCCAGGTCGGGGTGGGCAAGGTGTGCGCGGTCTCGGGCGAGCCGTGGAGCGACCGGCTGTCCCGGGACCCGCAGAACTACGTGGTGCTGCCCCGCCAGCCGTGGCTCGACGGCATCAACTCCGGGAAGGGCACGGTCCGTCAGTTCGTGGCGGTCCCGCTCGGCCTCGGCGCGACGGTCGAGGGACAGGTCACCGGCGAGGAGGTCTGGGGCGGCGTACAACTGCAGTGCTTCTCGCTCAACGACCGGGAGTTGGCCATCTGGCGCGAGGCCGAGCAACGCCTCGCGCGGCAGGCGCGCACGCGTGCGGCCACCCTGCCGACCGGTGGCTACGGCATGCCCGCCATGCCGATGGCCGCGCAGGCCGCCCCCGCGCCCGGCGGTCCCCCGGCCCCGAGCAGGCGGGCCGCCGCGATGGGCCTCGGCGTCGGCGGTTCGATGCGCCAGGAGGTCTACGCGGACGACCGCCCGCTGTCGTCCTGGGCCGAGCAGCCCGCGGGCCGGGTCTTCGTGCACCTGGTGACGCCGCCGGAGTGGCGCCGCATCACCGGTGAGGCCCCGCCGCCGTCGCCGGTGGACCGGGCCGCGTACACCCGGGCGGGGCTCCCCTGGTTCGACTACTACGACCAGGACGCCGAGGATCTCGCCCCGACCGACGCCCTGGGCGCGGTGCAGCCGGTCGGCGGCTGGCTGGGCGACGACCACGAACCCTGGCAGGCGCCCGCCCCCGGCCAGGTCGAGCCGCTCAAGGACACGAAGGGCAAGCCGGTGGAGGACGGCGACTGGTGATCCGGCAGGGACGGCGTCTGGTGATCCGGCAGGGCGTTGCACCCTCTGCAACGCCTGTTGTCGGTCTTGCGCTCGACGGGCCCCGCACGCCAAGGTTGCTGTGACGACCGAGCCGAGCGACGACCTGAGGGTGTGGGCATGACCAGTGGTGCGGAGGCGTCACGCGAGGGCTGGAGCAGGCGCCGTTTCATCGGCGCCCTGGGCGGAGCGGCGGCGGTGGTCGCGGTCCCCGCCCCGGCCTCGGCACCGGCGGATCCCGAATCCGCCCCGCCGACCGGCTCCACGACCGCACCGGCACCCAGCGCACACCGCACGGGCAAGGCCGCGGGCCCCCACCCGCTCTACCTCGGCACCTACACCTCGGTCGACGGCGGCGGCAAGGGCATCGGCCTGGCGGCCTACGACGCGGCGACCGGCCGGATCACCGGTACGGGCACCCTCACCGGCGTCCCCGACCCGTCGTTCCTCGCCCTGCACCCCGACGGCCGCACCCTGTACGCGGTCGACGAGCAGACCGCCGGCGCGGTGACCGCCGTACGCCTGGCGGACCGCAAGGTGCTCGGCGCGCGGAGCACCGGCGGCGCGGGCCCCTGCCATCTGTCCGTGCACCCGAGCGGGCGGTGGTTGCTGAGCGCCAACTACACGTCCGGCAGCGTGGCCGTGCACCCGATCGACACCTCGGGCGCGCTCGGCGAGCGCACGGCGCTGGCCAAGCACTCCACTCCGCAGCCGGGTCCCGGCCAGGACGGTCCGCACGCGCACCAGTTCGTGACCAGTCCCGACGGCGGCCATGTCCTCGCCGTCGACCTGGGCACCGACACGGTGTACACCTACCGCCTGGACACCGCGAAGGGCACGCTCACCGAGGTCTCGCAGGCGCACACCCGTGCGGGCGCGGGCCCGCGCAGCCTGACGTTCCACCCCGGTGGGCGGTACGCCTACCTGGCCAACGAGGTCGACGACACCATCGCGGTCTGCACCTACGACCCGGCCACGGGCGCCCTCTCGATCGGCGCCCCGCAGCCCAGCGGCAGCACGGGCAGCACCACCAACTACCCGGCGCAGATCCTGGTCACGTCGAACGGCGCCTACGCCTATCTCGCCAACCGGGGCGACAACACCCTCGCCTGGTACGCCGTCGAGGCGGACGGCGCCCGGCTCAGGCTGCTCGGCACGGTGCCGGTGTCCGGTGACTTCCCGCGGCAGATCGCGTTCTCCCCGGACGGCACGCTGCTGTTCACGGCGAACCAGAAGTCGAGCACGGTCAGCGTGTTCCACGTGGATGCCACGAGCGGTGAACTCCAGCTCGCGGGAACGCCGTTCGCGTCACCCGTCGCCGTCTGTGCGCTGCCCCTGTAGGGGGCGCGGGCAGGACGCGGCGCTGGCCTGGGTGAGCAGGACGTGCATGCGCTCGGTGAGGTCGGCGACGGTGTCGGCGGGCGTGTGGAACGGCAGGCGTACGTCGCCGTGGGCGCGGGTGCGCTCGATGCGGAGGGTCAGTCCGTGCCGGTCGACGGCGAGGGGCTGGACGCGGACCGCGCCGTGCAGGCTGTCGGGCTCGACGAGCCGGGTGAGCCGCTCGACGGCGTCGGAGTGGCAGTCGGCGAGGTGGGTCAGCAGCTGAGCCTCGGCCAGGGCGAGCGGGTCGGGTTCGGCGGCGGCGAACTCGTCGAGGTCGACGACGACCGCGCCGGACGGCGGGCGCAGCACCACGCGGGTCGCCCGGAAGGCCAGGTGGTCGTCCTCGGGGACGAACCAGCCCGCGAGCCACAGCCGGGCCCGGATACGGTTGCGCACGGGGACGGGTGCGACATCGGCGAACTCCAGGACGGCGGACGGCTCGCCGCGCGGCGCGCAGATCGCGGCCGCCAACAGGGCGCTGTCCTCGGGCACTTGAAGGAGCACGCGGCCGTCGTCGTCGACGCTGTGCGCGCCGACGAACTCCTCGCGACCGCCCTCCGCGGTCACCGCGCAGGACCATGCGGCGGCGAGCACCGAGCGGGCCCGCTCGGCCGCGGCGGGCGCGGCCGTCCACGATTGGGTGTCACCCATCCCTGAACCTCCTTAGGTAAGCCTTGCCTAACTTACCGAAGATCGGGGCGCGCGCCAACCACGCCACGCAATCTGCACGACTTCCCTGACGAACCGCCGTTCAGGGCGAGAGGACGCCCAACAGGGCCCGTGCGCACAGATCGCGCACCTGCTCCCGGCTCAACTCCGGCCCGCGCAGCCACTCCAGGCAGACGGCGGTGGTGAACGCCAGCCACCCGCGCACCGCGAGCTTCGTGTCGGCCCGCTCCCCCACGGTCGGCCCGAACTCCGGATCGGCCGCCAGCGCGGCCAGGATCTGCCGCTCCTGCGCGGCCAACGCCCGCTGGTAGACCCGCCGTACGGTCTGATCCCCGGCCGCGTCGGCGCGATGGAAGGCGCGGTAGCCGTGCGCGTGGGTGTGCACGTACTCCAGATACGTGTCGAGGGCGACGGCGAGCTGTTCACGCGCGGGCACGCCCGGCACCGCCGCCGTCATCCGCAGCATGCGCTCGCTCTCGCGCTCCACGACGGCCGCGAAGAAGTCCCGCTTGGTCGGGAAGTAGTGGTAGAGCAGCCCGCGGGAGACCCCGGCGATCTCGGCGACCTGCTCGATCCACACGTCGTCGTAGGGGTCCTCGGAGAACAACCGCGCGCCCACCGTGAGGAGTTGCTCCCGGCGCTCCTCGGTGCTGAGCCGGCGGCGTGTGCGCTCACCCTGATTGGCGGCCATTCCCGCACTCTACTTGACGTCGGTTCAACAACGGGATCAGACTGAAACCCGTTATTGAACCCACGTACAACAGGCTCAACCTGCCGCTGGCTCAAGGGAGATCGCGTCATGGCGGAGACGACGACGGTGACGCCGACCGGGCTGCCGAAGGGATTCCGGGACGCCGAGCAGGGCTGGCCCGAGCTCGACCGCATCCCGCACCCCCCGCGCCGGGTCCCGTTCCTCGGTGACGTCCTCGGCGCCGACCGCCGCACCCCCCTCCAGGACACGCTGCGCTACGCCCGGCAACTGGGCCCGATCTTCCGGCGGAAGGCGTTCGGCAAGGAGTTCGTGTTCGTGTGGGGCGCCGACCAGGTCGCCGACATGGCGGACGAGTCACGGTTCGCCAAGCACGTGGGTCTCGGGGTGGCGAACCTGCGGCCGGTCGCCGGGGACGGGCTGTTCACGGCGTACAACCACGAGCCCAACTGGCAGTTGGCGCATGATGTGTTGGCGCCCGGGTTCAGCCGCGAGGCGATGGCGGGCTACCACCCGATGATGCTGTCCGTGGCCGAGCGCCTCACCGACCACTGGGACCGCGAACTCGCCGCCGGACGCCCGGTGGACGTCCCCGGCGACATGACCAAGCTAACCCTGGAGACGATCTCGCGCACCGGCTTCGGCCACGACTTCGGCTCCTTCGAACGCGACCGTCCGCACCCCTTCGTGACGTCGATGGTGGGCACGCTCAGCTACGCGCAGCGCCTCAACTCCGTACCGTCCCCGCTGGCCCCGCTTCTGCTGCGCACGGCAACTCGGCGCAACGACGCGGACATCGCCTACCTGAACAACACGGTGGACGCGATGGTGCGGGCCCGCCGTGACAGCGGAGGCGGCGACGGCGACCTGCTGGACCGCATGCTCGACACCACCCACCCCGACACCGGCGAACGGCTCTCCCCCGAGAACGTCCGCCGTCAGGTCATCACCTTCCTGGTCGCCGGCCACGAGACGACCTCCGGTTCCCTGTCCTTCGCGCTCCACTACCTGGCCCGCCACCCCGAGATCGCGGCCCGCGCCCGTGCCGAGGTCGACCAGGTGTGGGGCGACGCGGAGACCCCCGGCTACGACCAGGTGGCCAAGCTGCGCTACGTCCGCCGGGTCCTCGACGAGTCGCTGCGGCTCTGGCCGACGGCCCCCGCGTACGCTCGAGAGGCCACCCGGGACACGGAGTTGACCGGAATCCACCCGATGCGCCGAGGCGCCTGGGCGCTGATCCTGACGCCGATGCTGCACCGCGACCCCGAGGTATGGGGCCCGGACGCAGAGGAGTTCGACCCGGACCGCTTCGACGCCAAGGCCGTACGCTCCCGCGCCCCGCACACCTTCAAGCCGTTCGGCACCGGCGCGCGAGCCTGCATCGGCCGCCAATTCGCCCTGCACGAGGCGACGTTGGTCCTGGGCCTGCTGCTGCGCCGCTACGAGCTGCGCCCCGACCCGGCGTACCGGCTGCGCGTGACGGAACGCCTGACGCTGATGCCGGAGGGGCTGCGACTCCACCTCGGCCGGCGCACGGCGTCGGCGCCGCCGACCGCACCGGTCACGGTCCCGGACGAGGCCGCCTCAGCGGCCCGCTGCCCAGTGCACCGGGCGGACGACTGACCCCGGCGGCCTGGTCCCCGCACTCCCCCGCGCCGCGTTGACCTGCGGCTGGGTGAGGAAGAACGCCCCGGTGAGATCGGCGTCCGTGAGGTCGGCGTCCCGCAGATCGGCGCCGATCAGATCCGCGCCGCGCAGGTCGGCCCCCGTGAGATCGGCGGCGATGAGGTAGGCACCGCGCAGATCCGCCCGGCTCAGATCGGCGCCCCTGAGGCGGGCACCCATGAGGTCGGCACCCCGCCGGTTCTTCTTCTTGCCGCGCACCCCGGCCCGCACCAGCTCGCTGGTCCGCAGCAGCAGCACGTTGACCTCCTGGCGGTGCGCGCCCACGTCGAGCGCGCCCAGCTCTTCGGGCGTGCCGCGTGTGAGTTCCTCGGTGCGGTCGAGGGCCCGGCGCAGGTCGGGGTGGACCGGCCCGGCGGCCGGCAGGGTGAGCGCCTCGGTCAAGTACCAGAGCAGTTCGTGCAGTTGCCGGACGACGGGGAACACGTCGAACATCCGGCGGGCCCCCGCCCCGTCGGCCGTACGCCAGTCCTGGCCGCCGAAGGTGACCTGCGAGACCTTCTGACCGGCGCCGAAGCAGTCGTAGACCGTGCAGCCGCTGAAGCCCGTCTGCCGGAGCTCGGCGTGGATGCCGCACCGGTGATCGCCCCGGAGGTTCGGGCACGGGGTCCCCGCGGGCTTGTCGATCGCGAAGTCCTTCGCGGCGATGAAGGGCAGCGCCACACAGCACAGCCCGAAACACCGCTCGCAGTCGCCGCGGAGGGCGAGGCGGGGCGCTATGTGATCTTCCATGTCGTTCAGCGTGCTGTTCCGTTCACGTCGAGGCGGGCCAGTCGTTCCGGGTCGGACAGGATGTACATCTCGGCGATGCGGCCGTCGGTGATGGTCACGCCCATGACCGAGAGCACCCGGCCCTCGGGCGCGTTGACGACGCCCACCGAGCCGTTGACCAGGGCGAGTCGGGCGTGGTGGGCGAACGGCGCGAAGAGCAGCGCCTGTTCGGCGACCGTGTGCGCGCCGCGCAGCGCCTTGGAGGCGGCCGCGCCCCGGATCAGGGCGCCGGAGTCCGCGCGCAGGGCCACGTCCGGGTGGAGGAGGGCGACGAGGGCGTCGAAGTCGCCCTCGCGGGCGGCCGCGAGGAAGGCCTCGACGATCTCGCGCTGGCGGGCGAGGTCGGGGTCGGCCGAGGGGCCGGCGGCCTGGACGCGGCGGCGGGCCCTGCTGGCCAGTTGGCGGGTCGTGGCCGACGTCCGTTCCACGATCGGGGCGATGTCGTCGAAGGGCACCGCGAACAGGTCGTGCAGGACGAACGCGAGCCGTTCGGCGGGTTCCAGGGTCTCCAGGACGACGAGGAGGGCGAGGCCCACCGAGTCGGCCTGGAGCAGCTCCTCCTCGGGGTCGACGGGCGTCAGGGGACCGAGCAGCGGGTCGGGCACGAACGTCTCGTCGATGGGGTCCTCGCGGCGCGCCGCACGGGCGCGCAGCAGGTCGAGGCAGACCCGGCCGACGACCGTGGTCAGCCAGCCGCCGAGGTTCCTGATCCCGTCCGCGCCGGTCCGGCTGAGCCTCAGCCACGTCTCCTGAACGGCGTCCTCCGCCTCCGGCACCGAGCCGAGCATGCGGTACGCCACGGCGCGCAACCGGCCGCGGTGCCGCTCGAAGCGGTCCGCCAGAAGATCGTCGTCGTTCACACCGTCCCCGTTCCCCGTCGTGGAGTGGAAGGCCCAGGTGATCAAAACACGTGCGCCACCGCGATGGCCACGCGTTTGCGGGGCCGGTGGGGCGGGACGACCATGTGTTCCATGGACCCGCTCGGCGTCGCGTCCCGCAGGCTGCCGCGCCTCGCGGCCCTGATCCTCGCCGTCCTCGCCACGGCGGTCCTCACCACCACCGCCACGGCCCGCTCGACCGTGGTCTCACCGGGTTTCTACCGCTCCGCACTGAACGAACAGAAGGCCTACGACCGCCTCTACGACCAGGTCCTGGTCGACCCGGAGACGGCGGCCGTCACCCGGGGACTCCTGGCCCGGCTGCCCGTCCCGGAGGCCCAGGTCACCTCCAATCTCAGGCTGGTGCTGCCACCGGAGACGGTCCGGGACCTCACCGAGCGGCAGATCGACGCCGTGGCCGGCTATCTGGGCGGCAAGCGCGACACGCTGGACCTCACGGTCGACCTGCGGCCGGTGCTGGCCAACCTCAACGACCTCGCCCAGATCTACTTCGGCGATCTCGTCGCCTCCGTCCAGGACCGCCCCGAGCCCGACTTCCAGCGCTTCTCGACCGACCTGACCGCCGCCCTGGGAGACGTCGTCGCCGGGCACGTGCCCACCGGTCTTCCCGCCCTGCCGCTGACCGGGGCGCAGGCGGACCAGGCGGCCGCGACGCTGGTGAGCGGTCTGCCCGCCGCCGAGCGCGATGCCCTGCGCCCCGCCGTGGAGACGGCACTGCGGGACGGCGACGTCGCCACCGCGCTCGCCACCGTCGCCCCCGCCGTCGTGACGGACCGCACCCGTACGGCCGCCGACCGGCTCCGGGCGACCGTCGACGGTGGCACCTGGAACCTCACCGACGCCCTCGCCGCGTCCGGCAACGACCTGGCCGCCCTCCACCACGCCCGCGCCTACACAGCCGTGGGCCTCGCCCTCGCGGAGTCCCTCGCCGCGGCCCTGCTCGTCGTGACCCTGGTGGTGCTCTGGCTGGGCAGCTCCGCGCCTCCCGGCCGACGCCTGCTGCCGCTGGGCTGGTCGCTCGCCGGGGGCGGGGTGCTGGCCGGGCTCCTCGCCGTCGTGTTCCGGCTGATCAGCGGCGGCCGGGTGATAGACCCGCCGGGTTCCTGGCCGCCGAGCCTCGCCCGGCTGGTCGACGACGTCCAGCGCACCGCCCTGGACCGGCTCACGGCCACCGCCCTCACGACCGCCCTCGTCCCCGTCCTGGCCGGTGCCCTCCTGACCGGCGTCGGCTGGGCCCTCCAGGTCGGGCCGCGCGTCACCGTGCCCCGCGTCCGCTGGCTGGCCCTGGCCACCGGCGGTGCCGCCGTCGCCGGTGTCCTCCTCGTGCCGTACGCCGTCACCCCCGTCGCGCCCCGCACCTGCGAGGGCAGCGCGGCGCTGTGCGGCCGGTCCTACGACGAGGTCGCCTATCTCACCTCGCACAACGCGATGTCGACGACCGTGGACCGGTTCATCGGCCCGCTCCAGGACCCGGGCATCTCGACCCAGTTGGACGACGGCGTGCGCGCCCTGCAGATCGACACCTACCGCTGGGAGCGGCCGGACGAGATCACGCAGCGGCTCGCCGAGTCCGACTTCACCCCGGAACAGCGGCAGTTCATCGCCACCGCCGTCGACAAGTTCAACCCGCCGCGCGCGGGACTGTGGCTGTGCCACTCCGTGTGCCGGGCCGGTGCCGTCGCCCTGGTGCCCGCACTGCGCGAGATCGGCGACTGGATGCGTGCCCATCCGACCGAGGTCGTCACCCTGATCGTGCAGGACGCGATCAGCGGCGAGGACACCCAGAAGGCTTTCGCGCAGGCCGGGTTGAGCGATCTCGTGCACACCCCGGACCCGGATCCCGCGAAGCCGTGGCCGACCCTCGGCCACCTGATCGACAGCGGGCGCCGGCTCGTCGTCTTCGCCGAGCAGGCGGACGGCCCGGCGCCCTGGTACCGGAACTTCTACGACTACGGGATGGAGACGCCGTTCGCGTTCCGCACCCCGCAGGAGATGAGCTGCGTCCCGCACCGCGGTGGCAGCGACAAACGGCTGTTCCTGCTCAACCACTTCATCACCGTCGACGGCGGCAGCCGTCTGGACGCCGGGAAGGTCAACTCCCGGCAGTACGTGCTCGACCGCGTCCACCGCTGCGAGCGGGAACGCGGTCGGCCGGTGAACTTCGTCGCCGTCGACTACACGACGATCGGCGACGCGGGCGGCGCCGTGGACGCGCTCAACTCCGAGCGTTGAGGCGCCTGTTGCCCGGCACACCGCTCAATAGCGCTGCGCCTTGGCCAACTTGGGGGTCAGCACCGGCTCCGGAGGCTTGGTGCTGATGGCGACCGGCTGGGCCTTGGCGCCGGGTGCGAGGTTCTCGGCGCCGACGTAGCGGGTCTCCACCACCTTCCCCGAGGAGTCGAGGAAGTCGACCTGGACGGCGTAGGACGCCTTCTTGTCGGTCTTGTTGGTGATGTTGACGACCACGGCGAGCAGGCCGCCGGTCTGGGCGCGCGGTTTGCCGGTGATGGCGACCTCCGACACCGCGTTGCCCTGACCCTTGACGTCCTTCAGTTCGTTCTGGGCGTCCTTGCTCGCGCGGGCCACCTCGGAGGACACGGAGGCCTCGAAGGAGGACGCCGCGGCCGACGCGGAGGACGCGGCGGCGGAGACCCGGGCCTTGGCCGAGGCGACCGCCGAGGACGCGGCCGACTTCAGGGCCGACGGTGTCATGCCCGAGAAGGAGGCCGTGTTCGGTGTCGAGGCCTGCGAGCTGCTGTTGTCGTTGTCGTCGCTGCAGGACACCAGCGCGACCGAGCTCGCCGCGACGACGGCGAGGACCAGGGCGGCCGGGCGGGCCCGGCGAAGTGACTTGGTATTCATCGAAATGAACCCTATGCCGGAATTTTCGACCCGGCATGTCCTCTACGGCCACCCGGTGGAGACCCCGCCCAGCGGCGAAATCCCCGCCCTACGCCTCGTCGCGCGTGAGGGCGATCAACCGGTCCAGGACCCGCGGGCCGCCCGCCCGTACGCCGTCGTGCTCGAACTCGTCGGTGACCCAGGTGCGCAGCCCGCGGATCGCGCGGGCGGTCTCCAGGGAGTGGGTCGCGTCGACGTACATGTCGTCGTGGTAGACGGCCGCGGCGACCGGGACCTCGTTGGCGGCGAGCCGCGCCGGGTCGTAGAGGGGCTGCCAGTCGGTGCGGGCGGCGAGGAGTTCGGCGGTGTCGCGGAGCGGGCGCAGCGCCGGGTCGCAGTCGAACATCCAGGGGTGGATCGACTCGCCGGTGAAGAGGAGGGGGCTGTCGCCCGCGAGCGTCTTCGCGGCGTCGAACTGCGGGAACTCGCCGCGCACGCGCTCCGCCGACCAGTCGGTGGGACGGCTGTCCTGCGCGTAGACCGCCTCGTGGACGAGGGCGTAGAGGGGGTGGCCCGCGTACGACAGGGAGTTCTGGACCTCTTCCTGGAACGCGTCGGAGAGTTCGTGGCCGCTCGGGGTGCGGACGAAGGCGTTCTCCAGGAGGAAGTGGAGGCGGTGGCTGCCGTCGCTGCCGCCGAGCATGATGCCGAGGGACTGGAAGGCCTCGACGGTCAGCCGGTAGCCGTTGGGCAGGACCGGCTCGTGGCGCATCAGGTGCTCGGCGATGCGGCGGGCACGCTCCACGTCCTGCGGGTAGCGGTCGTAGTGGGCGGCGACCTTGCGCTCGATGCGCGGGTAGGCGGCGCGGTAGACGTCGTCGGCGTGCGCGTCGAGCGACGGCAGGCCGCCGGTGAGGATCGCGGCGCTCAGGCCCTCGGGTGCGGTGGAAAGGTAGTTGACCGTGCAGAAGCCGCCGAAGCTCTGGCCGAGGACGGTCCAGGGGGCGCCGCCGGTGAGGGCGGGGCGGATCGTCTCGCAGTCCCGGACGATCGAGTCGGCGCGGAAGTGCGTGAGGCGCTCGGCCTGCTCGGCGGGGCCGCCGTACAGCGGGAGCGTCTGGCGGGTGAGCGGGGTGGAGTGGCCGGTGCCGCGCTGGTCGAGGAGGAGGACGCGGTAGTCGTCCAGGGCACGGCCGAGCCAGGCCTGCCGTCCGACGAAACGATTCGCCCCGAAACCGGGTCCGCCTTGCAGGTAGACCAGCCACGGCAGGTCCTCGCGGTCCGCCTTGTCGCCGGCGACGACCTCACGGGCGTAGAGCTCGATGGTCTCGCCCGCGGGGTCCTCGTGGTCGAGGGGCACGGTGAAGTGGCGGTCGGTGAGGACGACGCCGGGCTGGCGATAGCTGACGGACAACGGTGCTCCTGGGACGGACGGTGTGCGGGCCGCGACACAGTTCAGCACATGTGCGTCCGATATCCGACCCCCGGGATCATGAAATCCTACTGACCGGCGGATCAGCGCGCAGCGAGGCTGGAGCGGCGCACGACCAGTTCCGGCTGAAGCACGACCCGTCGGTGCTGGTGCGGACGGGCCGCCGTGTCCGCCTCCGCCTCGGTCTCCTCCAGGAGCAGTTCGGCAGCCAACGCGCCCATGGTGACGGCCGGTTGGCGCACGGAGGTGAGCGGTACGGCCGCCGCCGCGGCGAACTCGATGTCGTCGTAGCCGACGATCGCGAGGTCGTCGGGGACGCCGACGCCGGCCGCGTACATGGCTTGAAGCACACCCAGCGCGAGGAGGTCGTTGGCGCAGAAGACGGCCGTCGGCCGGTCGGCGAGACCGAGCAGCCGGGCTCCGGCGTCACGTCCGGCGGCCACGTCGAGCCGGTCGGTGGGCAGCTCGCGCAGCGCGTCGGGGTCGAGACCGGCCTCGGCGAGCGCGTTCTTCGCGCCGGTACGGCGGTCCCGCACCTGGTTGAAGCCGGGCGGACCGCTGACGTACGCGATCGAGCGGTGCCCCGCGTCGATGAGGTGCCGCACGGCGAGCGCGCCGCCGGCGACGTCGTCCACGGAGACCGAGCACTCGGTGGTGCCCTCGGCGACACGGTCGACGAGCACGAAGGGAATGCCGTGCCTGCGGAACGACTCGATGTTGCGCCCGGTCGCGTCGGCCGGGGTCAACAGCACGCCCCGCACCCGCTGTTCGGCGAAGAGCGAGAGGTAGTCGGCCTCCTCGACGGGGCTCTGCGCACTGTTGCAGACCATCACCCCGAGCCCGGACTCCCGCGCGGCCCGCTCGGCGCCGCGGGCCACGTCCACGAAGAACGGGTTGCCCATGTCGAGCACGAGCAGCCCCATGATCCGGCTCCGCCCGGCACGCAGCTGGCGCGCCGACTCGCTGCGGACGTAGCCGAGGCGGTCGATCGCGGACAGCACCCGGGCCCGGGTCTCCGTGGCGACGGTGTCCGGGCGGTTGATGACGTTCGAGACCGTGCCGACGGAGACTCCGGCGGCGCGGGCGACGTCCTTGATACCCACCGGCTGGGCCATCAGGCGGAGACCTCCAGGGTGACGTGGGGCGGCGGGAAGGTCTTCACATTACCGCCATGACCTGTACCGACTCCTCCGACCGCGCCCTTCATGCGGGCAGGGCGAAGTCGACGACGTGGAGTGCCGAGGGGGTCGTGCCGCTCGACTTCTCCTGGTACATGAACGACAGCACGTTGTCGGCCTTCACCCGCGGTTCGTCGACGACGACCTCGCCGAACGCGTTCAGGCCGGCGCCGTCGTACAGCAGCGCCCAGTCGGCGTACCCGGAGGCCTTCGAGGCGCCCGCGACACGGCCGTAGGGCAGCACGGCGTAGGCGTTGTCGTACTTGTCCAGGACCAGTTTGGTGCGTTGGCTGGAGCCGAGCGCGATCGGGATCTCGGTCTTCTGCCAGCTGCCCGACGCGTTCTTGCGGACGTGGAAGGCGCGCCCGTTGGCGGTGCGGTCGGTCACGTAATCGGTGGTGCACTGGCCGAAGCGCCCGGGGACGTAGCTGATGATCGCGTGCGGGAGCCCGGCCGAGTCGGTGGACTGGCTCTCCTGGTTCATCAGGGAGTGGTCCGGGTTGAGCGAATCGACGACGAGACCCGCGTCCGTGACGGCCACGGTGTTCGAACTCCCCGTCGTTCCTACGACAGTTCCGGCGTCGTTGCGCCAACTGCGGCCCCGGTCGGTCGAGTAGACGTAGCCGGTGTCGTGGTTGGTGATGCCGCCGCCGCTGCACATCACGGCGGCGGACTGCTCGCGCCAGGTGAAGAACGAGTGCAGGCGGCCGTTCACGTCGTAGTCGATGCCGTGCAGGTACATGTTGCGGGCGGTGCTGGAGCCATGCGTGCTGGTGTAGGTGCCGGTCGAGCTGCTCCACTCCCCCAGCGCCGTCCAGGCCGAACCGTCGTACTCCGCAAGGGCGTTGCGGCCGTTGCCGGAGATCCCGACGCGGTAGCTGAGCTGCAGCCTGCCCTCCGGGGTGGTGATGAACTGGGGGTAGGTGAACTGTGAGGTGAGGGCGACACCGTCCAGCGATGTCTGCACGGCGCCGAGGACGGCCGAAGTCCACGCCGTGGACGCCGGGTTGTCGAGGAGGCCGGCGACCGACTTGACGTAGAAGAAGCCGTCGCTGTGGGAGTCCAGGTTGAGATGGAGCCGGCCGTCGACCTCGGAGACCCCCATGGAGATGACGTTGTGGGAGTCGTCGCTCTTGAGGGTGTGGGAGAGCGTGAGCGTGGACCAGGCGGTCGCGCCCAGGACCCGGCGGGCCACCACGGCACGCTTGTCGGCGGTGTACCAGGCCGCGTACTGGTAGCCCTTGTAGGTCAACAGGCCGTTCTTCTGGAACGAGTTGTTGTTGACCAGGCCGTCGTACGAGACGAAGTAGACGGCCTGGGCGTCGAGTTGGGTGGTGCTCTTCTTGGTGACGGAGGGGCCGGGGTCGGCCGCCCGTGCGATGCCCGGCGTTGCCACGGCCGCAAGTATGGCGGTGGCGAGCACGGCGCGTCTTCTCATGACGGCTCCTGTGGGGGGATCACGCGAGGTGGAAGACCTCGGTGAGGGGCTTCATCGCCTCGTCGGGACGGGCGCCGTCCAGGGACTCGAAGAACGGCGCCATCTCCGCCTGCCAGCGGGAGTTGATGTCGGTGGCTTCCATGCCGGCCTGGGCGGCGGCGAAGTCCTCGGTCTCCACGTAGCCGACCAGCAGGCCGTCTTCACGCAGGAAGAGCGAGTAGTTGTGCCAGCCGGTGGCCGAGAGTGCGTCGAGCATCTCGGGCCACACGGCGGCGTGCCGCTCGCGGTACTCGTCGAGGCGGTCCGCCCTGACCTTCAGCAGGAAACACACGCGCTGCATCAACACCCCCTTGGGGAAAGGGACTTCGGGCCTAGAAGTTGAACTGGTCGATGTTCTTGGCGTCGAACACGGTCGGCTTGCCGAGGTTGATCACGCCGTCCTTGCCGATGGTGTACGACGTCCCGCCGGCCTTGAAGGTCTCGCCCTCCTTGCCGGTGATCTGCCCCGACGACAGCGCCACCGCGGTCTGCGCGGCGAGGGCGCCGAGCTTCGCCGGGTCCCACAGCTCGAAGCCGTCGACGGTGCCGTTCTTGACGTACTTGCGCATGTCGTTGGGGGTGCCGAGACCGGTCAGCTTGACCTTGCCCTTGTACTTGGAGCCGGAGAGGTACTGGGCGGCGGCCTTGATGCCGACGGTGGTCGGGGAGATGATCCCCTTCAGGTTCGGGTGCTCCTGGAGGAGGCCCTGGGTCTGCTGGAAGGACTGCTGGGCGTCGTCGTTGCCGTAGGCGACCTTGACCAGCTTGATGTTCTTGTACTTCGGGTCCTTCAGCTCGTCCTTCATGAAGTCGATCCAGGTGTTCTGGTTCGTCGCGGTCTGCGCGGCGGACAGGATCGCGATCTCGCCCTTGTAGCCGATCTGCTGGGCGAGCAGCTGCACCTGGGTACGGCCGAGGTCCTCGGCGCTGGCCTGCGACACGAAGGCGTTGCGGCACTCGGGGTTGGTGTCCGAGTCGTAGGTGACGACCTTGATCTTGTTGCTCATGGCCTGCTTGAGCGCGGTGCACAGCGCGCCCGGGTCCTGCGCGGACACGGCGATCGCGTTCACCTGCTGCTGGGTGAGCGTGTTGACGTAGGAGACCTGCCCGGCGGTGTCGGTGGCGTTGGTCGTACCGACCTCCTTGTACTTCTCGCCCAGCTCGGTCAGCGCCTTCTCGCCACCCTTGTCGGAGGTGGTGAAGTACGGGTTGTTGACCGCCTTGGGCAGGAAGGCGACGGTCAGCCCCTTCTTGAGCGCGGCACTGGGATCCGCCTTGCCACCGGAGACAGCCGCCCCGGTGTTCTCGTCCTTGACGTCCTTCTTGGTGGTACCGCCGCAAGCGGTGGCGACGAGCGTGAGAGAAGTGACGGCGACGAGGGCCGCAAGGGAACGGCGAAGGGATGTTTTACGCATGACACGGGTTCCTTTGATACGAGGTTTGAGTGATAGCGCCCCCTTCAGGGGCGCGGGGAACGGCGCGACCAGCCACATCGGACCCGCAGCCGCCAACCGACCGATCAGGTGGATCGTGCAGCGGCCCGAGAAACAGCCACTTGCCGAGCAACCCGAGGCCCAAGCACCGAAACAACAAGCAGCACACCGGTGACAACGATCTGCGACTGCGCGGAGACGTTCAGCAGACTCATCACGTTCTGCAACGCCCCGAGCAGAAAGACCCCGGCGACCGCACCTCCCAACGTCCCCTTTCCACCGTCGAAGTCGATACCACCGAGCAACACCGCGGCGACGACGGACAGTTCGAGTCCCGTGGCATTGTCGTAGCGCGCACTGGCGTAGTGCAGCGCCCAGAACACCCCGGTCAGCGAAGCCATCAACCCCGTCACCGTGAACAGGATCAGCTTCTGCCGCCGGACCCGAATGCCGGCGAACCGCGCCGCTTCCACATTCGCCCCGATCGCGAACAACGACCGTCCGAACGGCGTCGCGTGCAACACGACCACAGCGATGGCGAGCAGCACGAGGAAGGGCAGGAACGCCTGCGGCAGGAACGTGCCCCCGAGCCGCCCGGACGCGAAGTCCAGGTACTGCGAAGGGAAATCGGTCACGGCATCGGACCCGAGCACGATCTGCGCGATCCCCCGATACGCGGCGAGCGTACCGATCGTGACGGCGAGCGACGGCAGCCCGAGCCGGGTGACCAGCAGCCCGTTGACGAGCCCGCAGACCACGCCCAGCAGCAGGCAGATCGGGATGATCGTCTCGATGGTCATGCCGTCGTTCCACAGCTTGCCCATCACCGCACCCGAAAGACCCGCCGTGGAGGCGACCGACAGATCGATCTCGCCGGAGACGACGAGCAGTGTCATCGGCAGGGCGATCAGCGCGATGGGAAGCGTGTTGCCGATCAGGAACGACAGGTTCAGCGCGTTCCCGAAGCCGTCCACGAAGGAGAAGGAGAACAGCAGCAGGACGATCAGAAGGGCGCCGACGACCGTGTCCCAGCGGATCGCGCGCGTCAACGACTCAGGCATGGCGGGCGTTCCTCTTCTTCAGTGCGGTGGCCACACGCAGGGCGACGATCCGGTCGACGGCGATGGCGAGGATGAGCAGGATGCCGTTGATGGCCAGCACCCAGACGGAACTGACGCCGAGGGCGGGCAGCACACTGTTGATCGAGGTCAGCAGGAGCGCGCCGAGAGCCGCGCCGTAGACGCTGCCTGAGCCGCCGGTGAAGACGACACCGCCGACGACCACCGCGCTGACCACGGTGAGTTCGTACCCGGTGCCGGTGCCGGAGTCGACGTTGCCGAAGCGGGCGAGGTACATCGCGCCGGCGAGTCCGGCGAGCCCGCCGCAGAAGGTGTACGCGGCGAGGATCCGCTTGCGGACCGGGATGCCGGCCAGCCGCGCGGCCTCGGGATTGGAGCCCAGCGCGTACAACTCCCGCCCGCTGCCGAAGTGTTTGAGGTAGTAGGCGGTGGCGACCAGTACGGCGAGCGCGATGAGCGCCAGCCAGGGCACGGCCGACAGGCCGCCGGAGCCGAAGTCCACGAAGCCGCCCGGGAGATCGGCGGCGGTGATCTGCCGTGAGCCGACCCAGATGGAGTCGACGCCCCGGATGATGTAGAGCGTGCCGAGGGTGACGACCAGCGCCGGCACCTGGCCGAGACTGACCAACAGCCCGTTGACCAGGCCGAGTCCGATGCCCAGCAGCACCGCGAGCACGATCGCGACGACAGGGTTGCCGCCGCCCTGCAGATACGTGCCGGTGGCGAAGGCGGTGATGCCGAGCGTGGAGCCGACGGACAGGTCGACGTTGCGGGTGATGACGACCAGCGACTGACCGGTGGCGACCAGCACGAGGATGGTCGCGTTGAGGAGCAGGTCCTTGATGCCCTGCTCGGACAGGAACTCGCTGTTGCCCGCCTGGGTGATGCCGATCATCACCAGGAAGACGACCAGGATGGCGAGTTCACGCATCTTGAACACCCGGTCGACGAGCCGCGTGCTGCTCGACTCGGGCACCTCGGCGGCGGGCGCGGGATTGGGCGCGGTGACCGTCATACGGCGGCCCTCCCGAAAGCTGCGGTCGTCATGAAGGCCTTGTTCATGCGGCGGCCCTCCCGGTGGCTGCGGCCATCACGGTTTCCTCGGTGGCTTCGGAACGGGGGATCTCGGCGGTGAGGCGGCCCTCGTGCATCACCAGCACGCGGTCGGCCATGCCGAGGATCTCGGGCAGATCGGAGGAGATCATCAGGACGGCCACGCCGTCGGCGGCCAACTCGCTGAGCAGCCGGTGCACTTCGGCCTTGGTGCCGACGTCGATGCCGCGGGTCGGCTCGTCGACGATCAGCACCTTGGGGCCGGTGGCCAGCCACTTGGCGAGGACGACCTTCTGCTGGTTGCCGCCGGAGAGGGTGTTGACGGTGTCGGCGATCCGCGCGTACTTGACGTGCAGCTTCACCGCCCAGTCGAGGGAGCGGCTGCGCTCGGCGGCCCGGTCGACCAAGCCCGCCCTGACGGTCGTCCGCAGCCCGGTCAGGCCGATGTTCCGCTCGATGGACATGTCCATCACCAGGCCCTGTGCCCGCCGGTCCTCGGGGACCAGGGCGAGGCCCGCGGCCATCGCGGTCGACGGGGCGCCGTTCGTCAGCGACCTGCCGTCCACCTCGACCCCGCCGGCGTCCCAGCGGTCGATGCCGAAGACGGCCCGCGCGACCTCGGTGCGGCCGGCGCCGACGAGCCCGGCGAGTCCGACGATCTCTCCGCGCCGTACGTCGAAGGAGACGTCGGTGAAGACGCCCTCGCGGGTCAACCGCTTGACGCTCAGGGCGACTTCACCGGCCTCGACGTCCTGCTTGGGGTAGAGCTCGTCGAGATCGCGGCCGACCATGCGCCGTACGAGATCGTCCTCGGTCATGCCGTCGATCGGCTCGCTCGAGATCAGGGCGCCGTCGCGCAGGGTGGTGACCCGCTGGCAGATCTGGAAGATCTCCTCCAGGCGGTGCGAGATGAACAGGACGGCGGCGCCCTGTTCGCGCAGGGTACGGACGACGCCGAAGAGGCGCGCGACCTCGCTGCCGGTGAGGGCCGCGGTCGGCTCGTCCATGATCAGGACGCGGGCGTCGAAGGAGAGCGCCTTGGCGATCTCCACGATCTGCTGGTCGGCGATGGACAGTCCGCGTGCCGGGCGGTCGGGGTCGAGTTCGACGCCGAGCCGCTTCATCAGTTCCGCGGTCGCCGCGTACGTGGCCTTGTGGTCGATCCGGCCCAGCGCGCGGCGGGGCTGGCGGCCCATGAAGATGTTCTCGGTGATCGACAGGTCCGGGAAGAGCGTGGGCTCCTGGTAGATCACGGCGATGCCCGCGTCGCGGGCGTCGCCGGGGCCGTGGAAGAGGACGGGCGCGCCGTCGAGCAGCACCTGGCCGGCGTCGGGCCGGTGCACACCGGCGAGGGTCTTGATGAGAGTGGACTTGCCCGCGCCGTTCTCACCGGCGAGTGCGTGCACCTCACCTGGGAACAGTTCGAGGGACACGTCCCGCAGGGCGCGTACCGCGCCGAAGGACTTGGAGATGCCCTTGAGCGCGAGCACCGGGGCCGGACCCGCGTCTGACGGGTGGGTCATGAGGGGCTCCTCGACGACGCCCGGGGTGGGCCCTCACGGCGTCGTGAAAGGTTTCAACTTGGTTGCCGGGACGTTAGGCGCGCCAGCCTTGTCACGTCAATGGGTCCGCGTCGAAAAACTTTCGATAGCCAAAGGTCACATTGAAGTCACGGGACACAGGCTTCGCCGAAGGGCTTGACACCCCTACGGGAGGCTCATAACTTCGCTCTCTGAATCGTTTCATACACACGTCGTTCCGTCGCACGTCACAGGAGCCCTCAAGTGACCGATCTCGCCGCGGTGAAGGCCGCTCTCAGGACCCAGGCAGTCGAGACGCCTTCGTGGGCGTACGGGAACTCCGGGACCCGGTTCAAGGTCTTCGCCCAGGAAGGCGTACCGCGCACCCCGCAGGAGAAGCTGGAGGACGCGGCGAAGGTCCACGAGTTCACCGGCGTGGCTCCCACGGTCGCCCTGCACATCCCCTGGGACCGGGTCGACGACTTCGGGGCGCTGGGGAAGTTCGCGGAGGACCACGGGCTGAAGCTCGGCGCGATCAACTCGAACACGTTCCAGGACGACGACTACCGGCTCGGGAGTGTCTGCCACCCCGACGCGACGGTGCGGCGCAAGGCGCTCGATCATCTGCTGGAGTGCGTCGACATCATGGACGCGACGGGCTCCGCCGATCTGAAGCTGTGGTTCGCCGACGGGACGAACTATCCCGGCCAGGATGATCTCTCCGCACGGCAGGACCGGTTGGCCGAGGCGCTCGCGGCGGTGTACGAGCGGCTCGGGGACGGGCAGCGGATGCTGCTGGAGTACAAGTTCTTCGAGCCGGCGTTCTACTCGACGGATGTGCCGGACTGGGGTACCGCGTACGCGCACTGCCTGAAGCTCGGGCCGAAGGCTCAGGTCGTGGTCGACACCGGTCATCATGCGCCGGGCACCAATATCGAGTTCATCGTCGCGACGCTGCTCCGCGAGGGGAAGCTCGGGGCGTTCGACTTCAACTCACGGTTCTACGCCGACGACGACCTGATGGTGGGGGCGGCTGACCCCTTCCAGCTGTTCCGGATCATGTACGAGGTGATCCGGGGTGGCGGGTTCACCGCCGATGTCGCTTTCATGCTCGACCAGTGCCACAACATCGAGGCGAAGATTCCGGCGATCATCCGGTCGGTGATGAACGTGCAGGAAGCTACGGCGAAGGCCTTGCTGGTGGATCGGGACGCGTTGGGTGTGGCGCAGCGGGACGGGGACGTGCTCGGGGCCAACGCTGTGGTCATGGACGCGTACAACACCGATGTGCGGCCGTTGCTGAGGGAGCTGCGGGAGGAGCAGGGGCTCGACCCTGATCCGATCGCGGCGTATCGCTCCAGCGGGTGGCAGGAGCGGATCGTCGTCGAGCGGGTCGGGGGGCAGCAGGCGGGGTGGGGCGCCTGAGCGTCCGCCTGGTCGTCGTCTGTTCGCGGGTGCGCGCCGTACGTGGCTGGTCGCGCCGTTGCCCGCGCCCCTGAAGGTAATGCGCTCACCCTCTCTCGAAAAGGACTGGAAGTTCATGGCTCCGCACCCCGAAGCAGAAGCTCTGCTCTCTCGATCCAATCGGCTTGGTTCTGATCCCCGTAACACCAACTACGCCGGCGGGAACACGTCCGCGAAGGGCGTCGACACCGATCCCGTCACCGGTGGGGATGTCGAGCTGATGTGGGTCAAGGGGTCCGGAGGGGACCTGGGGACGCTCACCGAGGGTGGGCTGGCCGTGTTGCGGCTGGACCGGATGCGGGCGTTGGCCGACGTGTATCCGGGGGTCGAGCGCGAGGACGAGATGGTCGCCGCCTTCGACTACTGCCTGCACGGCAAGGGAGGTGCGGCGCCCTCCATCGACACCGCCATGCACGGACTGGTGGACGCCGCTCATGTCGATCATCTGCACCCGGACTCCGGGATCGCGCTCGCCTGCGCCGTCGACGGGGAGAAGCTGACCGCCGAGTGTTTCGGGGACAGCGTGGTGTGGGTGCCGTGGCGCCGGCCCGGGTTTCAGCTGGGACTCGACATCGCCGCCGTCAAGGCCGCCCACCCGCAGGCCATCGGCTGTGTGCTCGGCGGGCACGGCATCACCGCGTGGGGTGACAGCTCCGAGGAGTGCGAGCGGAACTCGCTGCACATCATCCGGACCGCCGAGGCGTTCCTCGTCGAGCGCGGGAAGCCGGAGCCCTTCGGGCCCGTCGTCGAGGGGTACGGTGCGCTGCCCGAGGCCGAGCGGCGGGAGCGGGGGGCCGCGCTCGCCCCGTACGTCCGCGCTGTCGCCTCTCAGGACCGGCCGCAGGTGGGGCACTTCACCGATTCCGACGTCGTGCTCGACTTCCTCGCGCGGGCCGAGCATCCCCGGCTCGCCGCGCTCGGCACCTCGTGCCCCGACCACTTCCTGCGGACCAAGGTCAGGCCGCTCGTCCTCGATCTGCCGCCGACCGCCCCGCTGGACGAAGCCATCGCGCGGCTGAAGGAGCTGCACTCCGCCTATCGCGAGGAGTACGCCGCCTACTACCAGCGGCACGCGCTGCCCGACTCCCCCGCGATGCGTGGGGCCGATCCGGCGATCGTGCTGATCCCGGGTGTGGGGATGTTCTCCTTCGGCAAGGACAAGCAGACCGCGCGCGTCGCCGGTGAGTTCTACGTCAACGCCATCAACGTGATGCGTGGCGCCGAGGCCGTGTCCACATACGCGCCCATCGAGGAGTCGGAGAAGTTCCGTATCGAGTACTGGGCGTTGGAGGAGGCCAAGCTCCAGCGGATGCCGAAGCCCAAGCCGCTTGCCACGAGGGTCGCGCTCGTCACCGGTGCGGGGAGCGGGATCGGCAAGGCCATCGCCCGGCGGCTGGTGGACGAGGGTGCCTGTGTCGTCGTCGCGGATCTCGACTCCGAGAACGCGCAGGCCGTTTCGGAGGAACTGGGCGGGCCCGACAAGGCCGTCGCCGTCACCGTCGACGTGACCGACGAAGCGCAGATCGCCGCCGCCTTCAAGGCCGCGCTGCTCGCCTTCGGCGGGGTCGATCTCGTCGTCAACAACGCGGGGATCTCCATCTCCAAGCCCCTGCTGGAGACTTCGGCCCGGGACTGGGACCTCCAGCACGACATCATGGCCCGCGGCTCCTTCCTCGTCTCGCGTGAGGCTGCCCGGGCGATGATCGCGCAGGGGCTCGGCGGCGACATCCTCTACATCGCGTCCAAGAACGCCGTGTTCGCCGGTCCCAACAACATCGCGTACTCCGCGACCAAGGCCGACCAGGCCCATCAAGTCCGTTTGCTGGCCGCCGAGTTGGGTGAGCACGGCATCCGGGTCAACGGGATCAACCCGGACGGGGTCGTGCGGGGCTCGGGCATCTTCGCGGGTGGTTGGGGTGCGCAGCGGGCGGCGACCTACGGGATCGAGGAGGAGAAGCTCGGCGAGTTCTACGCCCAGCGGACCATCCTCAAGCGTGAGGTGCTGCCGGAGCATGTCGCCAACGCCGTCTTCGCCCTCACCGGCGGCGACTTGACGCACACCACCGGGCTGCACGTCCCGGTCGACGCCGGTGTCGCGGCGGCTTTCCTTCGGTGAACGCTGACATGAAGGTGTACGCCGCGGTCGACCTCGGCGCGTCCAGCGGGCGCGTCATGGTCGGCCGTGTCGGCCCCGATTCCCTGGAGTTGACGGAGGCGCACCGCTTCCCCAACCGGCCCGTCCGCACCCCGGAGGGTCTGCGCTGGGACATCCTCGCGCTGTACGCGGGCGTCCTGGACGGGCTCCGGGCGGCGGGACCCGCTCTCGACTCCGTCGGCATCGACAGCTGGGCCGTGGACTACGGCCTGCTGGACGCGGACGGGGCCCTGCTGGGCAATCCCGTGCACTACCGGGACGCCCGCACGGAGGGGGTCGCCGAGAAGGTGTGGGCGACGGTGCCGGCGGGTGAGTTGTACGCCTCGACCGGGTTGCAGTACGCGCCGTTCAACACCCTGTACCAGCTCACGGCGGCCCGGGACTCGCCTCAACTGGCCGCGGCCGAGCGCCTGTTGCTCATCCCCGACCTGCTGTCCTACTGGCTCACCGGCGAGCAGGGCACCGAGCTGACCAACGCCTCCACCACCCAGCTCGTCGACCCCCGGACGCGCGAGTGGTCGTACGACATCGCCTCGCGGCTCGGTATCGACCTCGGACTGTTCGCGCCGCTGCGGCAACCGGGCGATCCCGCGGGGGTGTTGCGGGCCGAGGTGCTGGAGGAGACGGGGCTTCGGGGGGCGGTGCCGGTGACGGTGGTCGGGTCGCATGACACGGCGTCAGCTGTCGCCGCTGTTCCGGCGGTCGAGGAGCGGTTCGCCTATATCTGCACGGGGACCTGGTCCCTGGTCGGACTGGAACTGGACGCGCCCGTGCTCACCGAGGCGAGCCGGGCCGCGAACTTCACCAACGAGCTGGGACTCGACGGCACGGTCCGCTATCTGCGCAACATCATGGGGCTGTGGCTGCTCCAGGAGTGCGTACGGGCCTGGGGTGAACCGGAGTTGGGCGAGCTGCTGCGCGAGGCGGCCCGGGTGCCGGCACTCCGGTCGGTCGTGGACGCGGGTGACGCGGGGTTCCTCGCGCCGGGGCGGATGCCGGAGCGGATCGCCGACGCGTGCCGCGCTTCCGGGCAGCCAGTGCCGGAGTCCCGGGGCGAGATCACGCGCTGCATTCTCGACTCGCTCGCGCTCGCTCATCGGCGCGCGGTCGGCGAGGCGCGGGAACTCGCCGGGCATCCGGTCGACGTCGTGCACATCGTCGGCGGCGGCACGCGGAACGCGCTGCTGTGCCAACTGACCGCCGACGCCTGTGGGTTGCCGGTGGTGGCCGGTCCCACGGAGGCTGCTGCGCTCGGCAACGTCCTCGTGCAGGCGCGGGCCCACGGGCTCGTCGGTGACCTGGCCGGGATGCGGCGGCTGCTCGCCCGTACGCAGGCGTCGACCCGGTACGAACCACAGGGCGACACCGCCCGCTGGCAGGCCGCGGAGGCCCGGCTCGCCGCGCGGTGAACTGGGGACTCCCCGAGACGGTGGTCGCCGACTACGCTGCATCCATCCGATGACCGATCACTAAGGAGCCGCGATGCGTGTCGCCCTGTTCCTGACTTGTGTCAACGACACGCTGTATCCGGACACCGGGCGCGCCGTGGTGAAACTGCTGACCAGGCTGGGCGTCGAGGTCGACTTCCCGATGGCGCAGACCTGCTGCGGGCAGGCGCACTACAACACTGGTTACCGCCATGAGGCCGAGCCGCTCGCCCGGCATTTCTCCGATGTCTTCGGGGAGTACGAGGCGATCGTCACGCCGTCCGGGTCGTGCGGGGCGATGGTGCGGGAGCTGTATCCGCGCATGGGTGAGCGGGCCCGGGCCGAGGGGCGCGGGGACACCCTCGCGGCGACGCTGGCGCCGGTCGTGCCGAAGACGTACGAGCTGACTGAGTTCCTCGTGGACGTGCTCGGGGTGACGGACGTCGGGGCCTACTACCCGCACAAGGTGACCTACCACCCCACCTGCCACGGGCTGCGCAGCCTCGGGCTCGGCGACCGGCCGCTCAAGCTCCTCCAGGCCGTCAAGGGGCTGGAGTTGGTCGAGCTGCCGGGTGCCGACGAGTGCTGCGGGTTCGGCGGGACGTTCGCCGTGAAGAACGCCGATGTCTCGGCGGCGATGGGCGCCGACAAGGTGCGCAACGCCGAGTCGACGGGCGCCGGGGTGCTGTGTGCGGCGGACAACTCCTGTCTGATGCACATCGGCGGCACCATGACACGGCTGCACACCGACATGCGGCCGGTGCACATCGCGGAGATCCTGGCCGCGACCGAGGACAGCACGGAAGGCGCCACGGAAGCCGGCGCCGAGGTCGTCACGGAAGAGGAGACGGGCGCATGAGCGGCACCTTCGTCGGAATGCCCGCCTTCCCGGCCTTCCCCGTCGCGGCGCACGAGGCCGTCAACAACCGGACCCTGCGCGGCAATCTGCGCCACGCCACCCACACGATCCGCGCCAAACGGGCCAAGGCCGTGGCGGAGCTGTCCGACTGGGACGCGCTGCGCGAGGCGGGCAAGCAGATCAAGGACCACACCCTCCGTCATCTCGACCGCTACCTCATCCAGTTGGAGGAGTCGGTGACGGCCGCCGGTGGCACCGTCCACTGGGCCGCCGACGCCGACGAGGCCAACCGGATCGTGACGCGGCTCGTCCAGGAGACGGGCGAGTCGGAGGTCGTGAAGGTCAAGTCGATGGCCACGCAGGAGATCGGGCTCAACGAGGCGCTGGAGGAGGCGGGCATCCGCGCCTACGAGACCGATCTCGCCGAACTCATCGTGCAGTTGGGCAAGGACCGCCCCTCGCACATCCTGGTTCCCGCGATCCACCGCAACCGGGGTGAGATCCGGGAGATCTTCGCGCGGGAGATGAGCGAGTGGGGCCGCCCGGCCCCGGACGGGCTGACCGACACCCCCGCCGAACTCGCCGAGGCCGCCCGTCTCCATCTCCGGGAGAAGTTCCTGCGGGCCAAGGTCGGCGTCTCCGGCGCCAACTTCATGGTCGCCGAGACCGGCACGCTCGTCGTCGTCGAGTCAGAAGGCAACGGCCGGATGTGCCTCACCCTGCCCGAGACGCTGATCTCGGTCGTGGGCATCGAGAAGATCGTGCCGACCTGGCAGGACCTGGAGGTGTTCCTGCAGACCCTCCCCCGCTCCTCCACGGCCGAGCGCATGAACCCGTACACCAGCACCTGGACCGGGACGACCGACGGCGACGGCCCGCGCACCTTCCACCTGGTCCTGCTCGACAACGGCCGCACCGACACCCTCGCCGATGAGGTCGGCCGCCAGGCCCTGCGCTGCATCCGCTGCTCGGCCTGCCTGAACGTCTGCCCGGTGTACGAGCGGGCCGGCGGTCACGCCTACGGCTCGGTCTACCCGGGCCCGATCGGCGCGATCCTCAGCCCCCAACTCCGGGGCACCGCAAGCGAGATCGACGCCTCGCTGCCGTACGCCTCCTCCCTCTGCGGTGCCTGCTACGAGGTGTGCCCGGTCGCCATCGACATCCCCGAGGTGCTGGTGCATCTGCGGGAACGGGTCGTGGAGGGCGGGCCGGTGACCCGCGAGGGCAACAAGGTCGTCCTGCAGCCCGCCAAGGGGCATGCCGCCGAGCGTGCGGCGATGCGGGCGGCGCGCTGGACGTTCACGCACCCGGGTGCCCTGCGCACCGGCCAGCGGCTCGCGTCCCGTACCCGCCGCTTCCATCCACGGACCGTGCCGGGACCTGGCAGGGCATGGACCGGCACCCGCGATCTGCCCGCCGTACCGGCGGAGCCGTTCCGCGACTGGTGGCAGCGCACGAACGGTGGAAAGGGCGAGACCAAGTGAGCAGCAGGGAAAGGATCCTGGGCCGCGTGGAGCGCGCGCTCGCGGACGTGCCACGGGACGAAACGCCCTATGAGCAGGCCTTCGAGCGCGGCTATCTGCGCGAGCACGGGGACCGGAGTGTCGCGCAGACGGTGGAGCTGCTGGCGGAGAACCTGGCCGACTACCGGGCGATCGTGCACCGGTGCGCGGAGGCCGAACTGCCCGGCGTGATCGCCGGGTTGCTCGCCGAGCGGGGGTCCAGGACGGTCGTCGTACCGTCGGGTCTGGAGCCGTCCTGGCTCGCCGCGGCCGAAGCCGGACAGGTCGGGGACCGGGGTGAGAGCACCCCGGCCGAGCTGGACCGGGTCGACAGTGTCGTCACGGCGTGCGCGGTGGCCGTCGCCGAGACCGGCACCATCGTCCTGGACGGCGGCCCGGACCAGGGGCGTCGCCGGATCACGCTCGTCCCCGACCATCACATCTGTGTCGTACGGGTGCCGGACCAGGTGGTGTCCTCGGTCCCGCAGGCGCTCCAACGCCTGGACCCCGCGCGCCCGTTGACGTGGATCTCGGGTCCGTCGGCGACCAGTGACATCGAGCTGGACCGGGTCGAGGGGGTGCACGGTCCGCGCACCCTTGAAGTCGTGCTGGTGGGCGGTCAGGTGAGCGCGGAGGTCAACTCGTAGCGCCCTGGCGGGAGTCGGTAGACGGCGGTGCCGTCCGTGAAGCCGAGGAACTGCACGCCCAGTGCCTCGGCCAGCGGCCTGCCGCCCTCCTGGACGGTCGACGGGTCGGTGGTGGGGAGGTGCAGGGTGGCCGTGGTGTTCGCGGGGACGATCGCCCGGTACGTCAACTGCCCTTCCCGCACGGCCCATTCGCTGACGATCTCGCCGTAGGGAGAGACGTGTGAGCCGCTCGCCCTCGTGATCCTGCCCGTCGGGTCGGGGTGCGGGCGGAGCCGGAACCGCTGGAAGCCCGGGTGTTCGGGGTCTCTGGCGATGCCGGCCATGCTCTCGTACATCCACTCCACGATCGCGCCGTAGGAGTAGTGGTTGAAGGAGTTCATGTCGACCGGGCCGAAGCCGTCGTCCTTCGAGTACGAGTTCCAGCGCTCCCAGACCGTGGTGGCGCCGTTGGCCACCGAGTAGAGCCAGGACGGCATCGCGTTCTGGTGGAGGAGGCGGTACGCGAGGTCGACCTGGCCCTCGGCGGTGAGGACGGGGGCGAGGACGTTCACCCCGAGGAAGCCGACGGCGAGGGTGTCCTCCGGGTAGTCGACGCGGGTGCTGTCGGGGTGGGTCGCCTTGTAGGCGGGGCTGTTGCCGATGTTGTCGGTGAGCAGGGTGACGAGTTGGCGGTGCTGCGACTCGGTGTCGTAGAAGCCGAGTTTGAGGATCCAGAGCAGGGCGGTCTGGGTGTCGTCCTCGGTCCTGCCCGCGCTGTTGCCGGGGGTGTGGGGCGGTGGGTCGCCGAGGCTGGAGCGGACGGTCAGCCGTCCGGTGAGGGCGTCGGTGACGAGGTACTTGGCGATGAAGGCCTGTTTGATGTGGGTGAACAGCCGCTCGTAGGCGGCCGATTCGGCGGTGCGGCCGGTGGCGCGGGCCATGTCGGCCATGAGGCGGGCGCTGTAGCCGTAGTAGACGTCGCTGATGAGCTGGGTGCTGGTGATCTGGAAGGCGAGCCAGTCGCCGAAGATCGCGCCCTGGCCGGCGTAGGTGTCGCCGGTGCGACTCCGGATCCAGTCCAGGTACGTGGTCATCGACGCCCAGCTCCGGTCGATGATCGTGGTGTCGCCGGACATCTGCCACACCGTCCACGGCACGACCAGCCCGCAGTCCGCCCAACCGCTGGCCGGGAGCGCCTGGCTGTAGCGGTGGCCGGGGGCGACCCAGGGGAACTGGGCTTTCCCCGCACCGTAGTTGCGCTGCGAGTCGATCAGGGTGTCCTGGAAGTGGCTGAGGAAGGGGACGGCGTCGGTGTTGTACAGGCCGGTGCCGGCGAAGAGTTGGGTGTCTCCGGTCCAGCCGAGGCGTTCGTCGCGCTGGGGGCAGTCGGTGGGGATCCAGAGGTAGTTGCCGCGCTGGCCCCAACGGACGTTGCTGATCAGCTGGTTGACGTCGGCGTCGTCGGTGGTGACGGTGCCGATGTCGTGGAGGGCGGAGGTGGCGACCTTGCCCGTGAGGTCGACGAGGGTGACGGTCTCGGTCGTGGTGACGGAGACGTACCGGAAGCCGTAGAACGTCAGCGAGTCCTGGTGGGTCTCCCCCGCCGGGTCGCCCTTGAGGATGTAGGTGCTGGTGGCCTCGGCGCTGCGCAGGTTCGCGCGGTACACCGAGCCCGCAGGGCCGTCGGCGCCCGCGCTGTCGTCGTTGAGCATCTCCCCCGGCTTGAAGGCGACTTGGGCGCCCGCCGGGCCGCGCAGCGTGTAGCGCGGCACGCCGACGAGGTTCTGGCCGAGGTCGATGACGGCGGTGTCGCCGGGGTGCAGGGTGACGGAGACGGTGGACGCACGCGTGGGGTCGGTGACCGTACGGGCGGGGTCGACGACGATACGGCCCTTGCCGTTGGCGATGGTCTCCTCTCCCGAGACGCCCGTGCAGACGGTGACGGACTCCGGCTTGAGGTCCCATTCGGGCATCAGGCGGGCGCTTTCGCCGGGATAGGCGATCAACTGGGCGTCGGGCAAGGGGTCTTGGGCCTCGACGGGCGACCAGGCCGAGGTGTCGAAGCCGTTCGCCGTCCAGCCAGGGAGTTCCTTGCGGGCGTCGTAGGACTGGCCGTCGTAGAGGTCGTCGGTGCGGTAGGGGCCGGTGTCGGTGGCCCGCCATCCGGCGTCCGGGGCGGTGACGATCGTCTGGGTGGAGCCGTCGGCGTACCGGACGAGGAGTTTCGCCTTCAGGGCGAGGGAGTTGCCGTCGGCCGAGTAGTAGTGGTTGCTGTTCTCGGAGATACGGCCGTTGTACCAGCCGTTGCCGAGCACGGCCGCCAGGGTGACCTGGGACGGGTCCGCGAGCAGGTCCGTGACGTCGTAGGCGAAGTAGTTGACGGTGGCGTCGTAGTTGGTCCAGCCCGGGGGCAGGAACTCGTACGTGGTGCCGTCGCCCTGGGGGACGGACACGCGCCGGCCGTTGACGTAGGCGTCGTACACGCCGAGTGCGGAGACGTACAGCCGGGCCTCGGTGACCCGCTCGCCCGTCAGCGGTGTCTGGCTGCGCAGGAGGGGTGCGCCGGGGGTGTTCGGGCGCTTGCCCGCCATGCCGATCCAGCGTGCGCCGTCCCAGCCGGTGACGCCGTCGGTGCTGAGCAGGCCGGTCTCGAAGCGGGCGGCGGGAGCGGTGGTGGCGCGGCCGCGTTCGTCCCACACCGTCACCGTCCAGTGGTAGCGGGTGGAGGGGCGCAGGCCGGGGCCGGAGTAGCGGACGGCGACCGAGCCCGCCGCGTCGACGCGGCCGCTGTCCCAGACGTCGGGGTGGCCGCCGGTCAGATGCCCGGGTGAGGTGGCGACCCTGATCCGGTACGCCGTCTGGCGGCGGCCCCGCGCGTCGGATGCCATGCGCCAGCCGAACCTGGGGTGCGGCGCGTCCACGCCGAGCGGGTCGGTGCGGTGTTCCACGGTCAGGCCGGACACCGTGGTCCCGGACGAGGGGGTTCCGCCGCCGCTGCCGCTCGCCGTCGCGGCCGGGACGACGCTCAGGGCGGCCGCCGTGGCCAGCAAGGTGCGGCGGCGCAGCCTTCCGTCGCGGGGGGCCGATGCGTCGACTCCGTCGACTCCGTCGTTCATGCCGCTGTCCCTTCGGCCCGCCGGGAGATGGAGGTGCTCCGGATCATTCCAGGGTCGGCATGCCCGCGTCACCAGCCAGTGGGACGCCGTTGAAGGGCGGTGCGGGACCGGCGCCGTTAGCGTGAGGACATGATCCGGTTCGAGCAGGTCAGCAAGCGGTACCCGGACGGTACGACGGCCGTGGACGGGTTGTCCTTCGAGGTGAACGAGGGCGAACTCGTCACGCTCGTGGGCCCGTCAGGCTGCGGCAAGACGACGACCATGATGATGGTCAACCGGCTCATCGAGCCCACCTCCGGCCGGATCTTCGTGAACGGCGAGGACATCTCCACGGTCGACCCGGTGCGGCTGCGCCGCCGTATCGGCTACGTCATCCAGCAGGTCGGCCTCTTCCCGCACCGAACGGTCCTCGACAACACGGCGACCGTGCCGTCCCTGGTCGGCTGGAAGCGCACGAAGGCCAGGGCCCGGGCAGCCGAACTGCTCGATCTGGTGGGCCTGGACCCGAAGACGTACGGCCCGCGTTACCCGGAGCAGTTGTCGGGCGGGCAGCGGCAGCGCGTCGGGGTGGCGCGGGCGCTGGCCGCCGATCCGCCGGTGCTGCTGATGGACGAGCCGTTCGGCGCGGTCGACCCGGTGGTGCGGGAGCAGTTGCAGGACGAGTTCCTGCGGATGCAGGCCGCCGTGCGGAAGACGGTGCTGCTGGTCACGCACGACATCGAGGAAGCCGTACGGCTCGGGGACCGGATCGCCGTGTACGGGCAGGGGCGGATCGAGCAGTACGACACCCCCGGCGCGGTGCTCGGCACGCCGGCGACGCCGTATGTCGCCGAGTTCGTGGGCGCGGACCGGGGTCTGAAGCGGCTGTCGGTGACCGAGATCGAGCCCGACGACCTGGAGCAGCCGCCGGTCGCCCGGGTGGACGAGCCCGCGCAGCGCGCTGCCGAGCGGCTGCGGGTGGAGGGCGCGCGGTGGGCGGTGGTCCTCGACGAGCAGGGTGAACTGCAGGGCTGGGTCAAGGCCGACGAACTCACGGCGGGCGGCACGGTCGGCGCCCTCGCGCACCGGATGAACGCGTGGGTGCCGGTGGGCGCCCCCTTGAAGCAGGCGTTCGGCGTGATGCTCCAGCACGACGCCGGGTGGGTCGCCGTGCTGGACGGGGCGCGCTTCCTGGGGGTGCTGACTCCGGCGAAGCTGCACGAGGCGTTGCGGCGGTCCGTGGACGCGGATGCGCTGGGGGTGCCGCGGGGGCAGGTGGACTTCGATTCGGTGGCGGATGCGTGAGCGGGGCGCTCGGGCTCAGCTGAAGGTGAGGGGGCAGCCCCGCCGTAGCGCGTGCTGGGCCGCGCGCAGGTACAGGGCCACGTAGAAGGCCGTGTCCAGGTCCTCGGCCCAGGGGCCGGGGCGGACGGTCGCCAGCTCCTCCGCCTCGCCCTCCAGGAACCAGAAGGTGAGGGCGAGGTTCTCCGTCACCTCCGGTATTCCGGCGGGCAGTTCGAGGGCTGCCGCCAACCGCTCGGCGAGGGCGAGGACTTGGGGTGCGCCGACGATCACCGTCTCGTCCGTGTAGGCGGAGCCGACCGGCAGCCGTATCTCCTCGTCGAGCGAGAACGGCACCAGCACCGACCAGTCACCGAGCAACTCTCTTTCCTCAGGCGTCAGTTGCGCACGGCACAGCGCGTCGAACCCCTGCATGGACGGGCTCAGCTTCTCCTCGAAACCCGGGCCCGTGTCCCGCGCGGGCACGGCCGTGTACGGCGGCAGCCCGCGCCGGGCCAGCTCCGCGTCGAGCCCCTTCGCGATCGCCCCCATGCCCCCTTCCCCCGTGTCCTCACCGAACCACTCCTGCGCGTCGACATCGACGAGATAGACACCCATGCCCGAAAGCTACAAGCCGCCACTGACAACGGCCCCGCCGTCACTTCAGCAGGCCCTTGTCCTTGAGATACGTGCGTGCCACGTCCTGCGCCAACCGCCGCCAGCTGTCGACCTGTTGGTTCATGGAGGCGAGGTCGGCCGTGGTGAGTACGTCATTGAGTTTCCCCAGCGCCTTGGTCACGCCGGGGCTGCCCGCCCGGGAGCGGTTGACGACCGGGACGACGTAGTCGGCGTTCTGGAGGTGCTTGTCGTCGGTGAGGATGACCAGGCCGAACTGGTCGAGGGTGGCGTCGGTGGTGGTGGTCAGCACCATCTGGTCCTGGCCGTTCTGCACGGCGCTCTTCGCCTGGGTCGTGCCCACGCCCTTGGGGTCGACGGCGGTGATGTCGATGCCGTAGACCTTCTTCAACCCCGGTTCGCAGTACGGCCGTTGCACGCACTCGTCGCCCGCCGCGAGCCGTACCTTCAGCCCTGAGGCGCCGAGGTCGCTGAGGGTCTTGAGGTGGTGTTTTTCGGCGTACGAACGGGCCACGGCGAAGGCGTTCTGGTCGACGGCCCTGCCGGGGGCGAGGACGGTGAGGCCGCGGGGTGTGGCCAGTCGGCGCAGGGCCTTCATCGTGGCGTCGAGGTCGGGTGAGCCGACGGCCGGGGCGTCCGGGCCGTTGGTCTTGGCGTTGAGCCAGTCGGCGAAGGTGGCCGCGTACTCGGGGACGACGTCGATCTGCCCCGATTCCAGGGCGGGTTCGTAGAGTTCGCGGTTGGCGACGGTGAGCAGGGACGTCGTGTAGCCGGCCTGCTTCAGGAGGAGCGCGTACATCTGGGCCAGCAGGTCGCTCTCGGTGAAGCCGGCCGAGCCGATGGTCAGGTGGTGGCTGTCGCCCGGTGGCGCGGTGACGGCGCCCTTGTTCTCCAGGGACGGGCCGGTCGAGCACCCGGTGACCAGGAGCAGCAGCAGACCGGTCAGGGCCGTGCGGCGCTTCACCGCGCTCCCCTCACCCAGCGCGGCGAGAGCCGTTCCGCGATCTCGAAGACGCCCTCGACGAGCAGCGCGAACACCGCGACGAGCACCGCTCCGGCGACCACCTGGGCGGTGTTGGCGAGGTTGAATCCGGCGGTGATGATGCGGCCGAGTCCGCCGCCGCCCGCGAGTGCGGCGATGGTGGCGGTGGCGACGAGCTGGACGGCCGCGATGCGGACGCCGTTCATCAACAGCGGGAGGGAGAGCGGCAGTTCGACGCGGAACAGCATCTGCGAGCCGGTCATCCCCATGCCGCGCGCGGCCCGCACCACGTCGCGGTCGACCTCGCGCATGCCGACGTAGGCGTTGGTGAGGAGGGGCGGTACGGCGAACAGGACGAGGGCGACGACCGTGGGCCCCTCGCCCCACTTGCCGACCGGGGTCAGCAGCAGCAGGACCAGGACGGCGAAGGTGGGCACCGCGCGGCCGATGTTGGAGATGTTCACGGCGAGTGCGCCGCCCTTGCCGAGGTGGCCGAGGACGAGGGCGATCGGCAGCGCGATCACGCAGCTGATGACCAGGCAGACGACCGTGAGGACGAGGTGCTGCGCGAGCCGGTGCCAGATGCCGTCGTCGCCGGACCAGTGGGCCGAGTCGGTGAGCCAGTGCCAGGCGTCGGTGAGGGTGTTCATCCGCGTACCGCCCTCGTCCAGGGGGTGATCAGGCGTTGTACGAGCAGCAGGAGCACGTCGGCGAGGATCGCGATCACCACGCAGAGCACGGACGCGGTGAGCACCTGCGCCTTGAAGTAGGTGTTCATGCCGGCGTAGATCAGGTTGCCGAGTCCCCCGAAGCCGACGATCGCCCCGACCGTGACCAGCGAGACCGCCGAGACGGTGGCGATGCGGAGGCCGGCCATCGCGGCGGGGAGGGCCAGGGGCAGTTCCACGGTGAGGAGGAGGCGGATCGGGCCGTAGCCCATGCCGCGTGCGGCCTGCCGGGTCTCCTCGGGGACGGCGCGCAGGCCCGCGAGGATGTTGCGGACGAGCAGGGTGAGCGAGTAGAGGACGAGTCCGGCCACGACGAGGGTGGCCGAGAGGCCGTAGACGGGCAGGAGCAGCGAGAACATCGCGAGGGACGGGATCGTGTAGAGGATCGTCGTCACGCCGAGCACCGGGCCCGCGGCCCAGCCCCAGCGGCGGGCCACCACCGCGAGCGGGAGGGCGATGGCGAGGCCGATGAGCACGGAGATCGCGGTCAGCTGCAGATGCTGGACGACCGCGTCCACGAGGATGTGGCGGCGGGTGCTCAGGTACTCGCCGCAGATCCACTCGTTGCGGGCGAGGCAGTCGTCCGGGGGCGCGGTCACAGGTCCATTGCATCGGGAAGACCGGGCTCCGGCGCGTTCTGGTGACCCGTACGGGCGGTCCCTCAGGGGTTCCGGTGGGTGGAGAGGGGTGCGACGGAGGCCGCTCCTCCGATCGCAGCCCCGTCATGGGCTCCCCTGAGAACCCGACGCCGGGGGTGTCGCTGAGTACACCCCGGGATACGGGTTCTGCGCCCAATGTGCGCAACCGGCGTTCTCCGTAGCGTCGTTGACGAGGCACAGGGCGTGCCGCACGGAGGGTGAGGGCGATGTTTCGCAGCGGACGACGGACACACGACAAGGGACCCGCCGCCGAGGCACTGCGGCTGGTCAAGGTGAGCAGGACCTACGGCCGTGACGACAGCGCGGTGACCGCGCTGGACGGGGTCACGCTGAGCCTGGAGCGCGGCACGTTCACGGCGGTGATGGGTCCTTCGGGGTCCGGCAAGTCGACGCTGTTGCAGTGCGCGGCGGGGCTCGACCGGCCGGACAGCGGGATCGTGATGGTCGACGGCGCGGAGATGACGGGCGGGACCGAGGCCGAGCTGACGCGGTTCCGGCGGAGTCGGATCGGGTTCGTGTTCCAGCAGTACAACCTGCTGGACACGCTCACCGTCGCGCAGAACACGGTGCTGCCGCTGAAGCTGGACGGGCGCCGCGTGGACCGTGCGCGGGCCCAGGAGGTGCTGACCTCGGTCGGTCTCGGCGACCGGCTCGGCCACCGCCCCGACCAGCTCTCCGGCGGTCAGCGCCAGCGGGTCGCGATCGCCCGCGCGCTGGTCACCGAACCGCGGGTGATCTTCGCGGACGAGCCGACCGGCGCCCTGGACACGCGCAGCGCACGGGGTGTGCTGCTGCTGTTGCAGGAGGCAGTGCGGGTGCACGGCAGGACCGTGGTGATGGTGACGCACGACCCGGTCGCCGCCTCGTACGCCGACTCGGTGGTGTTCCTCGCGGACGGCAGGCTCGCCGGCCGGATGCACGCGCCGACCGTCGACGCGGTCGCCGAGCGGCTGGCGCACCTGGGCGACGACATGACGGCGGGGGTGTGAGCGATGTTCGTCCTCGCGATGCGTTCGATCCGGCAACGACCCGGCCGCTTCCTGGCCACCCTGCTGGCCGCGTTCCTCGGCGCGGCGATCATCATGACCTTCAACTCCCTTCAGGACACGGCGAATCGGCACGGCATCGACTCGGTCAGCGCCGACACCCTGTCCACGTCGGCGAGCGTCGTCGGCGGCTACGGCACCCTGCTCGTCTTCTTCGCCGTCGCGTCAACCCTCACCGTCAACGTCCGCCAGCGCTCAAGGGAGTTGGAGACCCTGCGCTGCTCGGGGGCGACCCCGGCCCAGCTGAAGCGGATGGTCGTGGGTGAGGCGGTGGCCGTCGCACTGCTGGGCGCGGTCCTCGCCGTAGGTCCCGCGATGCTCGGCGGACGGGCCCTGCTCGGCGCCTTCAAGGACAGCGGCCAGGTGGCCCGCTCCGTGGACTACTCCTTCGGCCCCTTCGCCCTCCAATCGGGCCTGGGCATCACGCTGTTGGCGTCAGCGGGCGCCGCGTTCCTGGCCGTACGACGAGCGACCCGCGGCCAACGCCGGCAGGGCCGGGCCCGCACGTTCCTGGCCTACGCCGCGCTGGTCACCGGCGTCGTGTCGGTGACGGCGACGTTCGCCTTCTCTGCCACGGACGCGGCACTGATGGCGGCCCCGGCATACGGCGCGATCCTGCTCTCGGTCGGCCTCGCCCTCCTCGCACCCCGCCTGCTGAGGACCCTGCTCGACCACCTCCAACTGGGCGGTTCCACCGGCTGGTTGGCCATCCGCAACCTCCGTGAGCGTACCGACCAGCTCGCCGGAATCCTGATGTCGCTGATCCTCTTCACGGCGGTGTCCACGGCGACCCTCTACATGCAGGCGGTGGAGAGCGACGCGGTGAAGGCCTCGGGCCTGACGAAGTCGGTCGACGCGAAGAACCTGGAGACCCTCAACTTCACGGTCGTCGGCATCATCGTCGTCTTCGTCTGCGTGATGCTGGTCAACTCCCTCTACGCGGCGACCACTTACCGCGCCCGAGAGTTCGCCGGCCAACGCCTCGCCGGCGCGACACCGGGCCAGGTCCTCCGCACGGTGGCCACGGAAACAGCAATCCTCACGATCACCGGCATCCTGTCGGGCACGTTGGCCGCACTGGCGGGAATCATCCCCTTCACGATGGTCCGCACGACCGGGGTACTCCCTCACCAGGGCCTGGGCATCTGGCTGACGGTGACCGCGGTGGCAACAACGGTGACCATGGGAACAAGCCTGCTGACAGCCCACCGAGTCCTACGCACCCCGGCGGTGGAGGCGGTAACCCTGGCAGCGTGACAACGATGGGTCAAGGGGCAGCCAAGCCACCGGCTGCCCCTTAATCCGCGGTCCGACGTCCCCCTTAGGGGCGCGGGGAACTGCGCGACCAGCCACAACGCACCCGCAGCCAACCGACGACAGCCCCCACCCCTCAGACAACCCCCGCCGCATCCAACAAAACCCGCACAGTCTCGACAGTGACCCCGTCCAACGTCTCCAACCCCACCCCGGCCCGAGCACTGGCCCCGTCAAACACAAGCATCAACTGCCGAGCCAACAACTCCGGCTCACGCGCCCCACCCAACTCCGCCTGACCCCGAAACGCGTCCTTCATCCGCTCCTTGGCCTCCCGCGCCACCACACTCGCCGGATGCGCGGGATCCTTCAGCTCGACCAACGCGGCGAGGTAAGGACAGCCCATGAAGTCCGGCGCGGCCGAACCCCGCTCCACCTGCTGGAACACGTACAGGATCCGCTCACGCGGCGTACCGGCGTCATCGGGCCCGGCGATCAGCCACGCCGCATACTCAGGAGCCCTGCGCTCAAGACTCGCGGCGAGCACCGCGTCCTTGCTCTCGAAGAGCTGATACATCGACCGCTTCGAGACCCCGGCAGACTTGCACAACGCCTCCACCCCGATGGAAACACCGTCCCGATAGAACAACTCGGTCGCGGCGTCGAGCAGCCGATCGCGGGGGGACGCCTTGTCTGTCGTAGCCATACTGCGAGGTTACCGCGCCGGACACGAAGAGGAAACCGATCGGTGTACACGCTTGCGCGGCCCCCCGATCCCGGGTGACAGTGAAGGTGAACAAGCGCTTAGATAGGTGCCGCGCACCGACGCACCACCCGCGATCCGCCGGAGGCCCCGTGTTCCGTTCCGTCGACGAAGTCGCCGCCCGCCTCGCCGAGACCGGCTATCTGGCCTCGCCGGCGGTCGCCACGACCGTGTTCCTCGCCGACCGCCTCGGCAAGCCGCTCCTCGTCGAGGGCCCGGCCGGCGTCGGCAAGACGGAACTGGCCAAGGCCGTGGCCGAGGTCGCGGGCGCCCAGCTGGTCCGGCTCCAGTGCTACGAGGGCGTCGACGAGTCCCGCGCGCTGTACGAGTGGAACCACGCCAAGCAGCTGCTCCGCATCAGCGCGGGCCGCGACGAGAGCTGGGACGAGACCCGTACCGACATCTTCAGCGAGGAGTTCCTGCTCCCCCGCCCGCTGCTCACGGCGATCCGCGGCGACGACCCGAAGGTCCTGCTGATCGACGAGACCGACAAGGCCGACGTCGAGGTGGAGGGCCTGCTGCTGGAGATCCTCAGCGACTTCCAGGTCACCGTCCCGGAGCTGGGCACGATCACCGCGACCCGCCGTCCCTTCGTGGTCCTCACCTCGAACGCCAGCCGCGAACTCTCCGAGGCCCTGCGCCGCCGCTGTCTGTTCCTCCATATCGGCTTCCCGGACGAGGAGTTGGAGCGTCGGATCGTACGGCTGAAGGTGCCGGGGCTCAGCACGGCACTGGCCGAGTCGGTGGTCCGGGTGGTCGGGGCGCTGCGTGAGATGGAGCTGCGCAAGGTGCCGTCGGTGGCCGAGACCATCGACTGGGCCCGCACCCTCCTCGCGCTCGGCGCCGACACCCTCGACGAGACGGTCGTACGGGACACCCTCGGCGTCCTCCTCAAGCATCAGGACGACATCCTGCGGGCCGCCGCGAAGCTCGACCTGGACGCCGTGTGACCGCCGCCGGGGTCACCGAGCGGCTGACGGGCCTCGTCGGAGCGCTGCGCGCGCACGGTCTGCGCATCGGCACCGGCGAGACGGTGGACGCGGCGCTGGCCATGGAGGCGCTCGGATTCGCGGACCGTGAGCTGCTGCGCGAGGGACTGGCCGCGACCCTGCTGCACGGCACCGGCCAACGCCCGGTGTTCGACCCGGTCTTCGACCTCTACTTCCCGCACGGCGTCGGCTCACCGCAGGGCGAGCCCGCCGCCGACCGCGAGGACCTCCGCGACCGACTCGCGGCCGCCCTCGCCGCCAACGACCAGGCGATGATGGGGCAGTTGGCGGCCGAGGCCGTCGACGGTTTCGGCGGCTACGGCAACTCCCCCTCGTCGGACGGCTGGTCGTCGTACCAGACGCTGGACCGGCTGCGTCCGCAGACGCTGTTGGCCCGGGTGCGGACGAGCATCCGGGAGCAGGGCGGACAGTCCGGGTTCGCGGACCGGCTGCTCGACGACGAGATCCGGCAGCGTATCGAGGGGTTCCGGCAGCAGGTCGCCGTGGAGGCGCGGCGGCGGGTGGCCGAGCGGCGCGGGCGGGACGAGATCGCCCGGCGGGCCATCCCGCCGACGGCCGACCGCGTCGACTTCCTGTTCGCCGGACGGGCCCAACTGGCCGAACTGCGCAGGGCGGTTCAGCCCCTCGCCCGCAAGCTGGCCACCCGGCTCGCAGCGCGCCGCCGCCGCGCCTCACGGGGCACGATCGACCTGCGCCGCACCCTGCGCGGCTCGCTGTCCACGGGCGGGGTGCCGATGCGGCCGGTGCTGCGTCGGCGTCGGCCGGTCCGGCCCGAACTGGTGCTGCTGTGCGATGTGTCGGGCTCGGTGTCGGGCTTCTCCGACTTCACGATGCTGCTGGTGCAGGCGCTGCACGACCAGTTCAGCAAGGTGCGCGTGTTCGCCTTCGTCAACCGGCTCGACGAGGTGACACCGCTACTCGTGCACGGCACGGCCGACCCCGAGGGACTCGGCACCCGCATCCGCGACGAGGCCACCCTGACCGGCTGGCACGGCAGCAGCGACTACGGCGTCGCCCTGGGCGAGTTCGCCGAGCGGTACGGCGACGCGGTGGGCCCGCGGACGACCGTGTTCGTGCTCGGTGACGCCCGTACCAACATGAGCGACCCGAATCTCCCGGCCGTCCGGCAGATCACCCAACGGGCCCGGCGCGTCTACTGGTTGAACCCCGAGCAGCGTTCCCAGTGGGGCACCGGCGACTCGGCGGCACCGGAGTACGCGGAACTGGTCGAGATGCACGAGTGCCGAAACGTGCGGCAACTGAGCACGCTGGTCGGCCGGTTGCTGCCTATCTGAGTGCAGCCGGGTCGGACTAGGCCGCCAACTGCGGGTACAGCGCGGCCCCTTCGCCGGAGAGCCCGGCCTTGACCTGGCGGGTCAGGTCGTCGGCGAGCACCTCGAAGGCGCCGGCCTCGATGCCGTCGAGAGCCTGTGATGCCACGCTCTCGGGAGTGGACTTGGGCGCGTCGACGTGTGCGGCCATGTCGGTGTCGACGTAGCCGACATGCAGTCCGGTGACGTCGATGCCGCGCGGCTTCAGGTCCAGGCGCAGGGAGTTGGTCTGCGACCAGAAGGCGGCCTTGGACGCGCTGTAGGAGCCCAGAAGGCCGACCCAGGACAGCACCGAGTGGACGTTGAGGAGGTGACCGCCGCCGTTGCGCTCGATGATCGGCACAAAGGCGCGGGTGACGAGGAGGGGGCCGTAGAAGTTGGTCTCGAACTCGCGGCGGACGTCCTCGACGGGCGAGTCCAGGAAGTTCGCGTTCACGGACCCGCCCGCGTTGTTGATCAGGATGGTCACGTCCTGCGCCTGCTCGGCCGCCGCCGCGACGGACGCGGGGTCACTGACCTCCAGCGCCAGCGGCACCGCGTCCGGGTGCGTGACGGTCTTCGGGTCGCGCGCGGTGGCGTACACCTTCTTGGCGCCACGCTCGTACAGGGCCGAGACGAGCGCCCGGCCGATGCCGCGGCTGCCGCCGGTGACCAGGACTACGGCGCCTTCGATGTTCGTCATGGGGAACTCCGGGGTGAGACAGAGAGAGGAGGAAACCGATCGGTTTCCGCATGTCGACCACAGTAAACCGATCGGTTTCCATGAGCAAGCCCGGGGACAGTCGCGGCGGCGGCCCGCACGCCGACCGGGACGCGGGCCGGCCGCCGAAGCGCGCGATGATGTACGTCATGAGCGACCCGCACAGCGCCCCGCACGTGGAACTGGCCACCTTCCCCACGCCCGTCGAACCGGCCCCGAGACTCGCCGCCGCGATCGGGCTCGGCCCGGACGACCTGTGGATCAAGCGCGACGACCTGACCGGCCTCGGAGGCGGTGGCAACAAGATCCGCAAGCTGGAGTGGACCGTGGGCGCGGCACTCGCCGAGGGCGCGGACACCCTGGTCACGACCGGCGCCCCGCAGAGCAACCACGCCCGTCTGACGGCGGCGGCCGGTGCGCGGCTGGGACTGGACGTGGTGCTGGTGGTGCGCGGCGCACCGGGCGCGTCGCGCTCCGGGAACCTCGCCCTCGACGGGCTCTTCGGCGCCCGGATCGCCTGGGCGGGCGAGGTCGACCAGGCCGGACTGGACCGGGCGGCGGCCGAGGTGTGCCGGCAGCTGCGGACGGCGGGCGCGCGGCCCGTGCTGATCCCGTTCGGTGGTTCCAGCGTGCTCGGCGCGCGCGGCTACGCGCGCTGCGGCGAGGAGTTGCGCCGGCAGCTCCCCGATCTCCGTAGCGCCGTCGTCGCGCTCGGCTCGGGCGGCACGATGGCCGGGCTGGTGACCGCACTCGGACCGGAGGCGGTGCTCGGGGTCGACGTGGGCGCACTGCCCGAACCGGCCCTGGCGGTAAGGGAGTTCGCGGACCTGCCCACGTCGGAGGTACTACGGGTACGACGCGACCAGATCGGCGAGGGCTACGGCACCCTCACCGACGCCACCGCCGAGGCCCTCACCCTCACCGCCCGCACCGCCGGTCTCGTCCTCGACCCGACGTACACGGGACGCGCGATGGCGGGCCTGATCGCGGCCGTCCGGGACGGCGACATCCGGCCCGGCGAACGGACCGTGTTCGTGCACACGGGCGGGCTGCCCGGACTGTTCGGCCACGCGGACGCGGTCGCGTACGCCGAGGGGCAGGTCGTCCGGTACGAGGCATGACCTCGGCGCGCCCGGCGGGTGCGGTGCCGCCGGGCGCGCAAGGGTCGGTCACTCGGCCTTCGCGTAGTCCGTGGCCATGGCGCCGGCGAAGTCGTACACGATCACCTGCTCGTCACCGACGACCCACGCGTCGTGTCCGGGCGGGCACACGAAGACGTCGCCGGGGCCGACCTCGCCCTCGCCGCCGTCGTCCATGCGGAGATGCATGCGCCCCTGCACCACGTAACCGTTGTGATGGATCTGGCAACTCTCGGTGCCCGCGATCGGAGCCACCGACTGGGACCAGCGCCAGCCCGGTTCGAAGGTGCCCACGGCGAAGTCGAGTCCGCTGAGGTGCACCGCTTCGAGGTGGCCGCGGGGGAAGTCCCGTCGCTCGTCCGGCTTGTCGACCGTCTTCACTTCCAGCATGACGGCTGCCTCCGTTCCGGCCGCGCACAGCACGGCCGGGGCCGGTCTCCGTCTCCCGGCGACCACGAACGGCACCGATGCTCCGGCGGGGGCCGTGCCCCACCACTCCATCGTCGTCCTGTCCAGCCGGGAGCGCCATTCGGGGGAACCGTCAGGCCCACTTGGGCAGGTTCAGGAGGCGTCGCCGCTCGCGCACAGCGCGGCGAACCGACCGCTGTCGATGTTGCCGCCCGAGACGATCATCCCCACCCGGCCGGGGAGTTGGCCCGCGCGTCCGGCGAGGAGGGCGGCCAGCGGGGTGGCGCCGCTGGGCTCGATGACGATCTTCAGGCGCTCGAAGGCGAAGCGCATCGCGTCCCTGATCTCCTCGTCGCTGACCAACGCGATCTCGTCGACGAGCCGTTGGTTGACGGAGAAGGTCAACTCCCCCGGGATGTCGGCCGCTTGTCCGTCGGCGATGGTGCGCGGCACGGGGATGGACACGCGGTGGCCGGCCTCCAGGGACCGCTTGGTGTCGTCCCCGGCCTCCGGTTCGACGCCGATGACGCGGGTGCGCGGGTGCAGCCCCTTGACGGCGGTGGCCGTGCCCGCGATCAGTCCGCCGCCGCCCACGGGCACCACGATGGCGTCCAACTCCCCCACTTCCTCGACGAGTTCGAGCGCGGCCGTGCCCTGTCCCGCCATGACGTGCGGGTGCTCGTAGGGCGGAATGAGGGCGAGCCCCCGCTCGGCGGCCAGGGCCTCGCCGATCGCCACGCGGTCGCCGGTGTAGCGGTCGTAGGTGACGACCTCGGCGCCGTATCCCTCGGTGGCCGCCCGCTTCGAGGCCGGGACGTCCTCGGGCATGAGGATCACCGCGGTGGTGCCGAGTTCGCGGGCGGCGAGGGCGACGGCCTGGGCGTGGTTGCCGGACGAGTAGGCGGCGATGCCGCGCGCGAGCTGCTCGGGCGTGAGCCGGGAGGCCGCGTTGTAGGCGCCGCGGAACTTGAAGGCGCCGATCCGCTGGAAGTTCTCGCACTTCAACAGGACTTCGGCGCCGACGAGTTGGTCGAGCGTGCGCGAGCGCAGCACCGGTGTGCGGTGGGCGACGCCCTTGATCTGCGCGGCGGCGTCGCGGACGTCGTCGAGGGTGAGGGGCGGGATGCCGGTCGTCACGCGTTTCCTCCAGGGGAAGCGGAATCAGAAGCCGTGTCGGCTGCGGAGCCGGGGGATGTGCCCGTCGCCGCGCGGGCCTGCGAGAGGTAGCTGTAGGCGGAGGCCCGGGAGATGCCGAGCCGGGCGGCGACCTGTTCGATCGCCCGGCGTACGGCGAAGACCCCGTGCTCGTCGAGGCTGCGGAACAGCTCCAGCCGCTGCGCGCGGTCGAGTTGGACCCAGGTCAGACTCCGCCGCAGCAGATGGGCGTCGACGATGGCCTCGACGACGGAGTCGATGTCGTTGCCGAAGGTGGTGGTGGCCGGCGTCTGCGCTGCGGCGCTCCCGGCGATCCCGGCCAACAGGGCCTGCGCCTGCTGTACGGCGGTCACGTCGACGTTGACGCAGAGCGCGCCGAACACCGCGCCCGTGGAGTCCCGTAGGACCATCGTGGACGACTTGAGCTGCCGGGCGTTCCTGGTGCGGGTGGGGTAGTTCAGCTCGTCGGCGGCCTCGTCGCCGCGGGCCAGCATCCGCAGCCCGATCTCGCTCATCGCCCCGCCCACGGACCGCCCGGTGAGGGCTCCGGCGACGGCGACGACGGACTGCTCGGGGCACCGGTAGTCGTGCAGCACCACCTCGCACACCGGGCCGAAGGTCGCCGCGATCCCGTCGACCACCGGCGCCAACGCGCCGATGATCGCGTCCCGTTCGGCATCCAGGGCCGGACTTCCGTCCGCCATTCCCCATCCTCACCTCAGACTGTACGTCCAAGCACTATACACACAGTCCAGCTCCGCGGCGTTGTCAGTGGTGGCTGGCAGCATCGGGCTCATGACGGATTCCACGGCATTCGACTGGCGGTCCTTCCTGCTCAAGTGGAGCGGGGAATGGGCGGATTCCCTGCCGGACAGCGACACGCGGAGCGAGGACGACGAGGCCGCGCGACAGGCGCGCTGGCTCGGGTTCCCGCCCGCCTCGGAGGAGCGGATAGCGGCCATGGAGGAGCGCCTCGGCCGCCACATGCCGCCGTCGTACCGGGAGTTCCTCAAGGTCAGTGACGGCTGGCGGAACGCGGGCTATTTCGTGTGGCTGCTGGCGGGCACCGAGGACGCTCAGTGGCACAACAACGAGTCGGGCCTCGCGGACAGCTACGCCGAGCACCTGGACGAGGACTCCACGGCCGAGGCGCAGCGGGAGGCGGCCCTGTGGCGGCGCGGGCTCCAGCTCGACGTCGAGTCCGACGTCACCTATGTCCTCATGGACCCCGAGGACGTGGACGACGACGGCGAGTGGGCCGTGTACACCTGGTCGAGCTGGCGGGCCGAGTCGCCCGAGCGGCATGCGAACTTCCTCGCGTTCATGCGGAACATGCACCGGGAGTTCCACAGCCTGGCGGCTCGACAGAGCGACACGGAGCCGGAGTTCGCCAACGACACGACCCGCGAGCTGGACGCCCAGGTGGAGGAGGCCCGGCTCGCGGTGCTGCGCGGCGGGTGGGAGCCGGCCGAGGAGGCGCTGGACGAGGCCAAGGGATACGGCAGACCGCGGGCGGCCGGGCTGGGTGACCAGATACGCCGGCTGCTCGGGAAGACGTACATGGTGTACTTCGAGGATCTCGTCACGGACCCGCGGTACACGCCCGAGCTGCTGCCCCTGCTGGTCGCCGAGCACGCGCTGCACTCCTACCGGGACGACTCGACCCTGAAGTTCCATCTGCGCGGAGCCGACGACGAGTTGATGTCCCTGGCCTTCGCGACGCTGGACGAGGTGCGGAACGGCACGTACCGGTATGCGCCGACCGGACCGTTCGGTGAAGCGGTCGACCGGGCACGGGAGTTGGCGCGATGGGGCGGCTCCGACGAGGCATGGCGGACGCTGATGGACGCGCTGCCCCTGTGGGAGCCGCTGGGCCCGGACCATCTGGCACCGCTGGCATGGGTGGCCGACCCCGTGCTGGGTCAGCTGCTGACCCCGGAGCGGGGCCGCGAGCTGCTGTCCACACCGAGGGCAGGCCGGACAGGCGAGCCACCGAGCCCCGCGGCCGACCTCGACCCGGGCGACCTGGCCTGGCTCGCGGAACCGGACCGGGGCAACAACCGCACGTCCTACCGCTTCGTCCTGGTGGAGGGCGCGCACCCGGAGGAGCTGCCCGGCCGTCTCGCGGACGGGGACGGGGACGGGGCTGTGCTGAATGCCCCTATGACGCTCTGGGACGCCCGCCATAAAACAACGGGCAACCAGCGGGAGTTCTCGTCCTACGACGACAAGGCCTTCGTGGCCGTCGGCCGGGCCGGTACCGACTGGAGTTTCGTTTTCGACGACCGCCCCGCCTCCTTCCACCGACCACGCTTCGTCTCCCCGGCCGCGACGGCCAGCGCGGGCACCCGCGCGGTGGTGGTGTGGAGCGGCTTGAGGTCGGGGTCCAGGAAGCCGTTCTTCCACCTCTCGGTGGCCCGGGACGGCGCCGAGCAGTACGCGTTCACGTACGAGGGCGGAGAGATCCAGCGGAGCGGGGAGATACCGGGAGCACTGGAACCGACCCGGTTCTTCGGTGACATGGCGGAAGGAGCCGCCGCCGAGGCGGAGCGACCGCTGCTGGAGGCGGTCACCAGGGAGTTCGGTGCGTCCCTGCCACGTCACGCCCTCACGAGCGGACGGCTGCACACCTTCACCACCCGCTCCTGGACGCGCCCGCCGCAGCGGGGCGAGACGTACCTGGTGGTCAGCGTGAACCATCCGCCCACCCACCCGACGACCGGCGGGCGCCCCGGAGCCGACGCCCCGGAAAGCGGCCAGTGACCGCCCCGCCCGTCGCGGGACGGCCATGGCCGTACTCGGTGGGTGCTCGGCTCAGCGCCGGTGCATCGTCTGCAGTGCCTCGACGAGCACCTTCGGGTCGTGCCCGCCCTTGTAGACGGGCGGCGGCTGCCGGTCCAGGCCGAGGAGTCGGGCCACGGCGGTCCAGGCGGTGCGTACGGAGTACTCGACGGTGAAGACGACGTCGTCGGGGACCTCGGCGTACTGCCCGATGAAGGCCAGGTTGGTGGAGCCCTCCGGGACGACCTGCGGCCGGTCTCCGGCGCCGCGGACCAGGAACTGACTGGTGATGTACGGCATCAGCACCGGGATCACGATCGAGTGGTCGAGGATCTGCGGACCCTCCTCGAAGCGCAGGTGGTGCAGGACCTCGTCCAGGATCTCCCGGCCCGTGCACGCGCGCATGGGCTTGCGGACGAAGTCGCCCTCCCGGTCGGGGAAGAGTCCGTAGCCCCACCACACGAAGGTGTCCTCGGGCTGGTCGCGGAAGTGCGGTTGGTGGTTGAGGACGATGGTCAGCAGCCAGTTGGAGTCCTTGAACGTGATCAGCCCGCCCTTGCCGGCCTCGCTGCCGCTGAACTTCTCCATCAGCTCGAAGAAGGTCGGGTCCTTGGTCGTCACGGTGAAGGACGCCCAAGTCGAGTCCGTGATCGAGGAGTTGAAGACGGTCGGGTCGCCCAGCAGGCCCGGCCGTTTCGCGGCGAGCGTCTCCCAGAGCCGCCAGGAGCCCGCGTCGCCGGAGGTGTCCAGCACGGGCGCGGTGTCGGTGGAGCCGAGCGTCGAGTCGGCGGTCATCGAGCCGTTGGTGACCAGCACCAGGTCGTCGGGGCCGAGAACCGTCTCCTCGCTGCGGCCGTCCCGGGTCCAGGTGAGCGCCTCCACGGTGAGGGCGTCCCCTTCGGCAAGCCTCACGTCGGTTACCCGGGTGCCGAGTTGGACGGTGACCCCTTGCCCGGTCAGCCACTTCGACAGGGGGCGCACGATGGAGTCGTACTGGTTGAAGCGGGTCCGGTAGATCCCCGACATGGAGTCGAAGGTCTTGAAGAGGTGGATGAAGCGGTTGAGGTAGCGGCGGAACTCGATGGCGCTGTGCCACGGTTCGAAGGCGAAGGTGGTGCACCACATCCACCAGAAGTTGGTGTGGAAGAAGCCCTCGCTGAAGCAGTCCGTGATGCGTTTGCCGTCGAGCAGCCGCTCCGGCGTGCTCACGCACTTCACCAGTTCCAGCCGGTCGCGCTCGGAGAAGCCCATCGAGTGCGCGTCGACCACTGTGCCCGCCGCGTCGACGAGCCGGGCGTGGTCGTCCCAGGCGAAGTCCTCGTGGAAGGCGAAGGTGTCCTCGGTGACCGACTTCGACGGGTCGTCCAGGGAGGGGATCGAGCCCAGCAGGTCGTAGGTGCAGTCGAAGTGGATCTCGAACATCCGCCCGCCGCGCATGGTGTACCCGGTCTCGGGCGACCCGGCGGCGTCCAGGCTGCCGCCCTCCCGGTCCTGCTCCTCGAGCAACAGGATGTCGGACCCCGCGAACCCGCCGTCACGGATCAGGAACGCCGCCGCCGACAGGGCCGCGACACCACTTCCCACCAGGTAAGCCTTCGCCATGAACGCCGTCCCTCCTTCGTCCCACGACCACGGGCGGCCCGAGCGGAGGCACGGGCACAGCACCGGCCCGCGGCCGGCTCACCCAGCGTCGGCCGCGGCTCCCTCCCCCGCAGCAGGACGGGCCCGAACGAGTGAGCCCGAGTCGTCGCCGGCCTCACCCGTCGGGCGCGGAGTTCAGCGAGTGCGCCCCCGCGGCTTCAGTCCGACGGGCGGCAGTTCCGGAGCGGGCAGCGGGTCGCCGTCGTAGCCCTTCACCTCGCCGAAGCGGGTGCCGGTCATCCAGTCGGTGCGGGCCTGCTGGATCTCCTCCTGCGTGCGGCCGATCCAGTTCCAGAACATGATCAGCTCCTCGTCGAACGGCTCGCCGCCGAGCAGCATCAGCCCCGCGTCCGACGCGGCGCGCAGCGGGAGTTCGGTGCGGCCGCAGCCGAGGTAGAGCATCGAGCCGGGGAGGACGGGGACGCCGTCGACGTGGGCCTCGCCGGACATGGCGAGGACGGCGTACTCGAAGTCCGGTTCCAGCGGGAGGCGTACGTCCGCTCCGGCGGCGAGGGCCAGGTCCGCGCCGACGATCGGGGTGTACGTCGTGCCGGGCGAGGTCGCGCCGTCGACGTCGCCGAGGACGATCGTGGCGCGCAGGCCCGGCGCGGTGACGACGGGCAGTTCGGCGTGGTGCTCGAAGTGCGGGTCGACGTGCCGGTCGCTGTCGGGGAGCGCGACCCAGAGCTGCGCGCCGTGCAGGAAGCGGGCGTGGGTCTTCGGGCTCTGCTCGGCGTGGCTGATCGCTCGGCCGGAGGTCATGAGGCCCAGTTCGCGCGGGCGGATCGTGGCGACGCTGCCGGTGGAGTCGCGGTGCAGCACCTCGCCCTCGTGCAGCCAGCTCACCGTCTGCAGGCCCATGTGCGGGTGCGGGGGCACCTGCATGCCGGGCTCGTCGGCGATGTCGTCGGGGCCGTAGTGATCGACGAAGCACCAGGCGCCGACCATCCGGCGGCCCAGGTTGGGCAGCAGTCGGCGGACTTCGGTGGACTCGCCGAGCTGTACCCGGCGCGGGCTGAGGAGTTCACGGACGGGCTCCGCCACCACGAAACCGCGGCCGCCGCACAGGGCCGGAACCGCTTCGCGATCAAGATTACTCATGGCGACAACCTAGTCCCGCCGAGGTCGTTCCGTCAGTCCGTACATCTCTCGCCGGTTCCCCACGCCCCTTGCTCCCGGACGCCGTTCCTCCGTTCGAGAATAGTAGCCATGTACATAGTAGCCATGTACCGTATCGAGCATGAGTACGGCATCCGAGGGCGCGACGCCCGGTTTCCTGGTCTGGCGACTGTCGATGAAGTGGCGCGTGGCGGTCGACCGCGCGGTGGCACCCCTGGGACTGACCCATGCGCAGTACTCCCTGGTGGCGTCGCTGTACGGCATGCAGCGCTCCGGACTGCGCCCCAGCCAGCGGCACCTCGCCGACCACACCGGCCTCGAAGCGCTCTACGTCTCGAAGCTGGCCCGCGCCCTGGAGACGGCCGGTCTCGTCGAGCGCACCCGCGACCCCCGGGACCCCCGCGCGATCCAGCTGGCCCTCACCGAGCAGGGCCGCGAGGTGACCCGGCGGGCGATCAAGGTCGTCCACGGGCTCCTGGAGCAGTTGCTCGAACCGCTCGGCGGGCTCGACAGCGCACGGGCCCGGGAGTTCGGCCGGGACCTGACGACCCTGCTCGACACACCTCTTGACCACACGAGTGAGCACGAGAAGGAGCAGCCATGACCACAACCACCACGGCCCCCGCGGACGCCCGCGCGCTCGGCCTGGCGCACTACGCCGCCCGCGCCGTCCTGGAGAGCGTCCTCGCCCGCCACGGCCTCGGTTTCCAGCAGCAGATCGTCCTGCGGCCGGTCGTTCTCGCGGACGGGCCCGTCGACCGTGCCCGGCTCGCCGCGGACACGGTCACGGCCCTGAAGGCCGACGAGGACTCCGTACAGGCCACCATCGACGAACTGATCGCGGCCGGGCTCTTCGCGACGGACGCGTCCGACGTACGGATCACGGACGCGGGCCGGGCTCTGTACGAGCGGATCACCCAGGAGACGAGCGGGGCGAGCGCCAGGATCTGGGGCGGCATCCCCGAGGCGGACCTCCTCGCCGCGGGCCGCGTGCTCGCCCTGGTCACCGAGCGGGCGAACGCGGAACTGGCCGCCGCGGCGGGGTGACCGGGGCGCCGGACAGGTAGTGGAATATTCAACCAACCCGGTCCGTTGTGCAGGTCGAAGGAGGTCAAGTGGACATGACGTACTACGACCACGGAACACCGGCGGAGCGTTGGGAGCGTGCGCAGATGTTCTTCGACGCGAAGGACTACGCCGCGGCGGCGCGGGTGCTGGGCGGGCTGGTCGAGGAGGTGCCCGAGCAGACCGGGCCGCGCCTGCTGCTGGCGCGCTCCTACTACCACTCGGCCCAACTCCGGCGCGCCGAAGCCGAGTTGCGCGTCCTCGTCGAGCGTGACCCGGTGGAGCACTACGCCCGGCTGATGCTCGGCCGCACGCTGGAGCGGCAGGGACGGCACGACGAGGCGGGTTCGCATCTGCGGATCGCCTCGGCGCTCGCGGGTGACTTCGAGCAGGTCTGAGACACCGCAGCACGCGGAGACAGGGGCCCGGTTCCGGTCAGGAACCGGGCGCCTTCGCATGCCCCGCTACTTCGCGTACGTCCGGCTCCCCCGGCGGTGCGCGATCTCGCCCAGCACCACGTCCACGGCGATGAACGCGGCCAGTGGAATCCCCAACAGCGGTACGAAATAGCCGAGTACGGCGATCGCCGCCAGGCAGGGGACGAGGAGCAACGGGGGCATCTGGGCCCACGCGCCACGCGGTATCGGGCGGCCGAAGGACGAACCCCGGCCGCGCAGCCACCACATGCGGTAGCCCCACACGATCAGCAGGACCAGGGAGCCCGCGAGCAGCATCAGGGCCAGCTGGTTGACGAGGCCGAAGAGCACGCCGGTGTGCAGGTCGATGCCCCAGCGGGTCAGTTTGGCGAGCAACGGGTAGTCCGCGAACCGGAGTTCGTCGGTGACCTTGCCGGTCGCGGGGTCGACGGCGACCGCGTCCTGCTTCTCCGGCCAGCTGCGCTGCACCTGCCGGACGACGTAGGCGGAGTTCGCGTCGGCTGGCGGGACGATCTCGACGGGGTTGCCCAGCCCCTCGGCACGTGCGGCGGCGAGGATCTTGTCGAGTCCTACGCCGTGTTGGGCGTCGCCGGTCGCGGTGGAACCGCCGTGCCCCGCGTGCTCGCCGCCCGCCGCAGCCGACACCGAGGGCGTGGACTGGCCCAGGGAGGTGCGGAGTTGGTCGATGTTGGCGCCCGCGTAGGTCGACCAGGTCAGTCCGGTCGCCGACAGGAAGATGAAGCCCACGGCGGCCCAGACGCCGACCGTGCCGTGCAGGCCGAGGGTGCGGCGGCGGCCGCTCGTGCCGCGCACCGTGCGCAGGGCGCGGCGCCGGGAGAACCACAGCACCAGTCCGCCGCCCGCGATGACCCACAGCCAGCTCGCGGCCAACTCGCTGTAGAGACGGCCGGTTTGACCTAGATGGAGATCACGGTGGAGTTCGTCGATCCAGGTGCGCAGCGGGAGGGCTCCGGTCGAGCCGTACTGTTCGAGCGCGCCGCGGACCTTGCCGGTGTACGGGTCGACGAACACCGCGAGGGTGTGGTCCGCGGCTGTGCCCTGGACGCCGGAGAGCATCACGCGGGTGGTGGCACCGGCCTCGGGTGACGGCCGTACCGCCGAGACCGTGCCCTCGGGGTGCGCGGTGCGGGCGGCGGTGACCTGCTGCGAGATCGGCAGCTCGCGGCCGCCGACGGGGACGGTCAACTCATGGGCGTACACGAGCCGTTCGGCCTGGAAGGCACCGGCGTACAGAAAGCCGGTGGCCGCGGCGACGAGCAGGAACGGCGCGATGAGCACTCCGGCGTAGAAGTGCAGACGCAGGACCAGGGGGCGCAGCGGGGCCCAGCGGCTGGGGGACGGTGCCGGGGTGGGCTCGTGCGGGGCCTCGGCCGTGGTGGTCGAGGGAGCGGTGGACATGGGCAGGTTTCTCCTGGGGCGAGGGGGCTGGGGCGGAGGGAGGACGGGGAGTCGGGGGGTGATGTGTCGTGGCCGTAGTGGTCCAGTAGTCGGGGCGTGAAGGCCGCGAGTTCCCGTGACTTCGCGTGGCGTGGGTCACATCGGGGCGCCCCGGAGGCCATGGCATCCTGGCGCGATGGCACTTCCCAGTGATCGCGCACCCCTGGCCGAGCGGGTCGAGGAACTCCTCGCCGTCGGCGGCCCGTTGCCCATCGTCTCGGCCGGAGACCCGGTGCTCAGGAACGTCACCGAGCCGTTCGACGGCCAGTTGGAGCCGGCGCTGCTGGCCCGGTTCGTCGAGGCGCTGCGCGTGACCATGCATGCCGCGCCCGGTGTGGGCGTCGCGGCCCCGCAGGTCGGGGTGGGGCTGCGGATCGCGGTGATCGAGGACCCGGCGCCGGTGTCGGACGAGGTACGGGTGGCACGCGGCCGGGTGCCGCAGCCGTTCCGGGTGCTGGTCAATCCGCGGTACGAGGCCGTCGGCGAGGAGCGGGCCGCGTTCTTCGAGGGGTGCCTGAGCGTCCCGGGCTGGCAGGCGGTCGTCGCGCGGCACGAGTCGGTGCGGCTGACCGGGCTCGACGAGCACGGGCGGGCGGTGGACGAGGTCTTCACCGGGTGGCCCGCGCGGATCGTCCAGCACGAGACGGACCATCTCGACGGGATGCTCTACCTGGACCGGGCCGAGCTGCGCTCGCTCTCCTCGAACGAGGCGATGGCGGAGCGCTGGGCGCAGCCGACACCGGAGGCGGCGTCGGCTGCGCTCGGCTTCGAGCTGCCGTAGGAAATAGGTCGGCGGTCGACTGGCCCGGGAATCAGGCGTGTTCCGCCCGGGCCGGCCTGCCGGGTGGGTTCAGCCCCGGTACGCCTCAAGGAGGCGCAGCCAGACCTCGCTGATCGTCGGGTAGGACGGGACCGCGTGCCACAGGCGGTTGATCGGGACCTGGCCGGCGACGGCGATCGTGGCCGAGTGGATCAGTTCGCCCACTCCGGGGCCCACGAAGGTCACGCCTCGGAGGATCTCGTCGTCGAGGTCGACGATCATGCGGGCGCGGCCTCGGTAGCCGTCGGCGTAGAGACCCGCGCCCGCCACCGAGGAGAACTCGACGTCGACCGCGCGGACACGGTGGCCGGCCGCTTCCGCCTCGGCGAGGGAGAGGCCGACGGACGAGGCCTCCGGGTCGGTGAAGACGACCTGGGGGACGGCGTCGTGGTCGGCGGTGGCCGCGTGGGCGCCCCACGGGTCGGTCTCCAGGAGCGGGACGCCCTCGGCGCGGGCGGCGATCGCGGCGCCCGCGATACGGGCCTGGTACTTGCCCTGGTGGGTGAGGAGCGCGCGGTGGTTGACGTCGCCGACCGCGTACAGCCAGTCGCTGTCCTGGACGCGCAGGGTGTCGTCCACCGTGAGCCAGGAGCCCGGAGCCAGGCCGATCGTGTCGAGGCCGATGTCGTCGGTCTGCGGGGCGCGTCCGGTGGCGAAGAGGATCTCGTCGGCCTCGATGCGGTCCCCGCCGTCGGTGACGGCGACGACGGTGCCGTTCTCGCGGGTCACCGAGGTGACGGACGTGCCCGTGCGCAGGTCGACGCCCGCTTCGGTGAGCGCGTCGGCGACCAGTTCGCCGGCGAAGGGCTCCATGCGGGGCAGCAGGCCCTTGCCGCGCACGAGGAGGGTGACCTGAGAGCCCAGCGCCTGCCAGGCGGTGGCCATCTCCACGGCGACGACCCCGCCGCCGACCACGATCAGCCGGCCGGGCGCGGCCTGGGCGCTGGTGGCCTCGCGGCTGGTCCACGGCTTGACGTCGGCGAGTGCGGGCAGGTCGGGGAGGAGGGCGCGGGTGCCGGTGCAGACCGCCACGGCGTGCCGTGCGGTCAGGACGTGCCGTACGCCGTCGGGGCCCGTGACCGTCACCGTGCGGGGGCCGTCGAGGCGGCCGTGGCCGCGGTAGAGGTCGGCGGCGATGCCGTCGAGCCACTGGACCTGGCCGTCGTCCTTCCAGCCCGAGGTCTCGTAGTCGCGGTGGGCGAGGACCGCGGCGGTGTCGAGGGGGCCTTGGACGAGGTGGCCGAGGCCGGGCACGCGGCGGGCGTCGGCTCGGGCGATGACCGGGCGCAGCAGGGCCTTGCTGGGCATGCACGCCCAGTAGGAGCATTCGCCGCCGACCAGTTCGCTCTCCACGATCGCGGTGGAGAGACCGGCCGCACGGGTGCGGTCGGCGACGTTCTCCCCCACGGGCCCGGCCCCGAGCACCACGACGTCGTACGCGATGGATTCCGTTTCCGTCATGGGGCCAGTCTGCTGGGTGGTGTGCGCTGAGGCCACACGGGTAGGGGCGCGGAATACGGGACCGGACGACCGTGTTGTCCGGGACGGCTTCGCCCCCCACATCGAGGAAGAGGGATTTACGTCATGAGCAGCACCGTGGAGCTCACCAAGGACAACTTCGACCAGACGGTCACGGACAACGATTTCGTCCTGATCGACTTCTGGGCGTCCTGGTGCGGGCCGTGCCGTCAGTTCGCCCCGGTCTACGAGAAGGCGGCCGAGGAGAACCCGGACCTCGTCTTCGGCAAGATCGACACGGAGGCCCAGCCCGAGCTGGCGCAGGCCTTCGGCATCCAGTCGATCCCGACGCTGATGATCGTCCGTGACCGCGTGGCCGTGTTCGCCCAGCCCGGCGCCCTGCCGGAGGCCGCCCTGACCGACGTCATCGGCCAGGCCCGCAAGCTCGATATGGACGAGGTCCGCAAGTCGGTCGCCGAGCAGCAGGCGCAGGCCGAGCAGAACGGTCAGTAATCCCCCGGGGATTTTTTCCCGGGTTCTCGGGCCCTCGTTTTCAGAACGGGTACGACGCCACGTCGCCGCGCACCGTCGTCCAGCGCACGTCGGTGAAGGCCTCCAGGTTGGCCTCACCGCCGAAGCGGGCGCCGGTGCCGGACGCGGCGACCCCGCCGAAGGGGGCCACGGCCTCGTCGTTGACGGTCTGGTCGTTGATGTGGACGATCCCGGTCGGGATGCGTTCCGCCAGGTCCAGACCGCGGGCGCTGTCGCGCGTGACAATGCCGAGCGACAGTCCGTACGGCCCCGCCGCGGCCAGCGCCGCCGCCTCGTCGGCGGTCGCGAAGGACCGTACCGGCGCGACCGGACCGAAGACCTCCTCCGCGTAGGCGGGGGATTCGTCGTCCACGCCCGCGAGGACGGTCGGCCGGTAGAAGAGATCCTCGTGCGTGCCACCGGCCGCGAGCCTGGCTCCGCCTGCCGTGCTGGCCTCGACGAGGCCGTGGATCTTGGCCAGTTGGGCGTCGTCGATGATCGGGCCGAGGTGGACCTGCGCGCGGTGCGGGTCGCCGACGGCGAGGGAGTCGGCCTTGGCGGCGAGGCGTTCGACGTACTCCTCGTAGAGCGACGCGTGGACGAGATGGCGGCCGGTCGTCATACAGATCTGGCCCTGGTGGAAGAACGAACCCCAGGCCGCCGTCGAGATCACCGCGTCCAGGTCCGCGTCCGCCAGCACGATCAGGGCCGAGTTCCCGCCCAACTCCAGGTGTGCGCGCTTGAGATGACGCCCTGCCGCCTCACCGACCGCGCGCCCGGCGGCAGTTGAGCCGGTGAAGGAGATCACGGGGACCTGCGGGTCGGCGACGAGGGCCGCGCCCGCCTCCGCACCACCGGGCAGGACCTGGAACAGCTCCTCGGGCAGGCCCGCCTCCGCGAAGACCGCCGCGAGGGCCAGTCCTCCGCAGACCGCCGTGCGCGGGTCCGGCTTGAGGACGACCCCGTTGCCGAGCGCGAGTGCCGGGGCGACCGAGCGGATGGAGAGGATCAGCGGGGCGTTGAAGGGCGCGATCACGCCGACGACCCCGACCGGGATGCGCCGGGTGTACGACAGCCGGGGCGCCTCGGTGGGGAGGACCTGGCCGGCCGGGCGGGAGGCGAGGGCGGCGGCCTCGTAGCACTCCTGGGCGGCGACGTGCAGTTCGAAGTCCGCCTTGCCGGGGATCGAGCCGGACTCGCGCACGATCCACTCGCGCAGTTCCTCGGCGTGCGCGGCGAAGAGGTCGCCGGCCTTGCGCAGCACACCGGCGCGGACGAAGTGCGGGACGCGCGCCCACTCGGCCTGCGCGGTGCGGGACGCCGCGACGGCGGGGCGGATGTCCTCGGCGGCGGCGAGCGTGACGGTACCGAGCGTGTCGCCGGTGGCGGGCTCGGTGACCGGGTACTCGGGGCCCGACAAGGGGCGGGACTGCCAGGTCTTGGGGTCGAGCAGCGTCATGGCGGTTCTCCGATCCGTCACCGGCGGGACCCACCCGGGCAGTGCAAGTCCCGTGTCCGCGCGGCCAGTTGGGCGACCGCGCCCAGGGATGCGCTGCTCCGGCACAGCCGCGAGAGCCGCGTCAGGTGTCGCCCGCATCCCCGTCTGGTTGAGCGTGCAACATCCTAGTCGCGTACGGGCTTTTCGCCCCGGGTGCGGTCGTCGGGGCCGGGGCGGGGGCGGTCGCCGGGTCTTGGACGGGCACGATCGCCGAGTTCAGGGTGGGCGCGATCTCCGAGTCGGGGGCGGGCACGGACGCCGAGTTGGGGGCGGGCACGGTCGCCGGGCCAGCGACGGACACAGCCGCCGGACCCCGGACGGGTGTGGCCCCCGGACCCGAGGCCGCTCACCGACCCCCGGTCAGCTGGACTCGCGATGCACCAACGACGCGCCGAGCAGTTCATGCGTGCCCGGTGTACCGCCCGGGTCGCGTACCGCGTTGTCGACCAGTTCGGCGAGGTCGCGGCCGGAGGGGAGCTGGATGCGGACGGTGCTCAGGCGGGGGCGCAGCAGGCGGCCGATCATGAGGTCGTCGGCGCCGATGACGGCCGTCTCGTCGGGGATGCGGATGTCCTCGTCCTGGAGGGCGCGCATCAGGAGCATCGCGTACTCGTCGTTGTACGTGAACACCGCGTCGAGGCCGAGGTCGCGCCAGCGCAAGGCGATCCGGGCGGCGCTCTCCTCGCTGTAGGCGAGCGGGAGTTCGGTGGTCGTCGCGTCCGTGCCGAGCAGCGCGCGCCGCACCCCTTCGAGGCGGGGGCGGGAGAACGCCTCCAGGCCGGGTTCCTCGGGGACGACCACGCCGATCCGGCGCCGGCCGCGGCCGTACAGGTGCACGCCCGCCTGGTGGCCGACGGCCTCGTGGTCGAGGAGGAGGGCGTGGGCGCCCTCGACCTTCTCGGGGCCGAGGGTGAGGACGGCCCGTGCGCCGGAGCGCTTGAGGACGGCGACGCCCTCCGGGCCGAGTCCGGCGCCGGGCACCAGGACGGCCACCGGGCGGAGTTCGGCCCAGGCGCGGGCGGCCTCGTCGCCGTGCAGTCCGACCGAGCCGTGCTGGACGACCGTGTAGTCGAGTCGGCCGAGCGCCCACTGCAGTTCGCTGATGAACTGGCTGTAGAGCACGCCCACCGGCACGGTCGGCGCCGGCATCAGCACCATGCGGCTGTGTCCCGCGCGCAGGCTGCGGGCCGCGGCATGCGGGACGTAGCCGAGTTCCTTCGCTGCCTCGTGGACACGGCGGCGGGTGGGTTCGCTGATCCGTACGGCGCTGGTGTTGTTGAGGACGTAGGAGACGGTCGCGCGTGAGACGCCGGCCAGGCGGGCCACATCGGCACTCGTGGGGACGGAGCGCGGTGCGGGCGACGGGGCTGCGGGCGTTTTCGGTATCTGCACCATGACGTACGGCATCTTGGCAGAAGCCGGGGCCTCTGAGTGCGGCGGGGGAACGGTCGTCACGAGGACAACATGGTCCGAGTTTTTACGAACATGTTCGTCACGAACTTGTTCGGAGCGAACATGTTCGTTACAGTCGAGACATGACAGCTCGACCCGACACCCCGCGCAGCCGCCGTGAACGGCCGGCGAAACCCGCTCTGAGCAGGGAGGCCATCGTCGCCGCCGCGGTGGCGGTGCTCCGCGCCGACGGTCTGCAGAAGGTGACCATGCGGCGCCTGGCCCAGGAGCTCGACACCGGCCCGGCCTCGTTGTACGTGTACGTCCGCAACACCGCGGAGCTGCACGCGGCGGTGCTGGACGAACTGCTCGGCACGATCGGGCCCGTTCCGGCGGAGGGTTCCTGGCGGGAGCGGCTGGAGCAGGTGCTCTTGGCGTACACCGGGATGCTCTTCGAGCACCCGAGCCTCGCCCGTTCGGCACTGACCGCCTGGCCCAGCGGCCCGCACTACCTGAATCTGATCGAGTCCCTGCTGACCCTGCTCGACGAGGGAGGCGTCCCGCCCGCGCAGGCCGCGTGGGGCGTGGACCTGCTGCTCCAGCAGGCCACCGCGACAGCCGCGGAACACGCGGGCGAGGACACGTCCCAGGACGACTGGGACGCCCTGACCGGTGCCCTGCGCCGGGTGTCCGACCGGACCCACCCGCACATCGCCGCGCTCGCCGGCGACCTGCTCTCCGGGGCGCACGAGGCCCGCCTCTCCTGGCGGATCCAGGCGCTGATCACCGGCATCGAGCGGACCGCCGTACCGGAGTGACGTCACCTCTTCCCCTCAAGTCCCGCCCCCTTCAAGGAGGTTCACCATGACCACCCCCCACCACCCCATCGCGATCATCGGCGGCGGACTCGGCGGGCTCACGCTCGCCCGGGTCCTGCACGTCAACGGCATCGAGTCCGCCGTCTTCGAACTGGACGACTCCCCCGCCGCACGCACCCAGGGCGGCATGCTCGACATCCACGAGGACGAGGGCCAGGTCGCACTGCACGCCGCAGGCCTGTACAAGGAGTTCCGCGCACTCGTGCACCCGGGCGGCGAGGCCACGCGCGTCCTCGACCGGGCGGCCACGGTCCTGGTGGACAACCCCGACGACGGCACCGGCGGGCGCCCCGAGATCGACCGCGGTCAGCTGCGCGATCTGCTGCTCGGCGCACTGCCCGAGAACACGGTCCGCTGGGGCGCGAAGGTCACCGGCGTCCGCCCGCTCGACGGCGGCCGGCACGAGGTGGAGCTCTCGGACGGCTCGTCCTTCACGACCGATCTGCTGGTCGGCGCGGACGGCGCCTGGTCCAGGGTGCGGCCGCTGCTCTCGGACGCGAAGCCCGCGTACGTCGGCATCTCCTTCGTCGAGGTCGACCTGCCGGACGCGGATGTACGGCATCCCGTGAGCGCCGAGGTCGTCGGCGGCGGCATGATGATGGCGCTCGGCGCGGGCAAGGGGTTCCTCGCCCACCGGGAGACCGACGGGAGCCTGCACATCTACGTCGCGCTCGCCGTCCCCGAGGACGCGTTCGACGGCGTCGACTTCAGGGACACGGAGGCGGCGAAGGCGTACACCCTGGGGCACTTCTCCGACTGGGACAAGAGCCTGCGGGCGCTCCTCGCCGACGCCGACGGCCCGCTGACCCCGCGCCAGATCCACGCCCTCCCGATCGGACACCGCTGGGAACGACTGCCCGGCGTCACCCTCCTCGGCGACGCGGCCCACCTGATGTCCCCGTTCGCGGGCGTCGGCGCCAACCTCGCCATGCTCGACGGCGCCGAACTGGGCCAGTGCCTCGCCGCCCACCCCGGAGACACCGAGTCCGCCCTGTCCGCCTACGAGGCGAAGCTGTTCCCGCGCAGCGAGCAGTCGGCAGCCGAGTCCGCAGCGAACGGCACCCTGATGTTCCGCGAGGACGCCCCGCAGGGCATGCTCGACTTCTTCGCGAGCATGGCCCCGGAGGCGGGCGAGGCGGGTTGAGCGGGGCGCGTCGGCCGCACCGGGTTGTCGGGCGTGGCGGGTTGGGCCGGGTGCGGGGCAACTGGGCGACTCAGTCGGGGAGTTGAGCCGAGCACGGCGGTTGCGTCGAGTGCGACAGCTGCGCCAAGGCCGTTGAGCCGGGCGCAGCCCAACTGACGCACCCAGACAGGAGGTTGAGCCTGGCACCGCGATTGCGCCGATCCCGCCAGCCGACCCGGACACGCCCGCCGAGCCGGGCACAGCTCAACCCGCCTACTCAGCCGAGCGGTTGAGCACCTCCCACCCCAACTACCCGCCTCAGCCGTCGCCCTGAGCCCCCGTCACCCGGTCGACCAGGTCGATCCAGCCGACCTCCAGCCGCTCCATGGGCATCCCGCACTGTCGTGTCAGATGGTTGATCAGGGCAGGGTCCAGGTATGCCATGAGGGTGTGGGAGAGCAGCTCGCAGTCGGCGTCCGGGACGATCTGGCGGAGGAGCACCGTGACGTGTGTGCGGAGTGCGCGGAGCGCGGAGTGGGCGAACCGGCGGGTGGGTTCCGGCTGGGCGGCGAGTTGCAGGTCCAGCTGCTCGGCGTGGCGGTAGAGCACGGCCACCCCGAACGCCCGCAGCCGCTCGACCGGCGGCGCGCCGGGGCCCAGCGGGGGCGGGCCGCCCAGGAAGTCGGCCTGGAGGGTCTGCGCGGAGTGGTCGAGCAGCGCCATGAGCAGCCCGGTGCGATCGCCGAAGCGGCGGAACACCGTGCCCTTGCCGACCTCGGCCGCGGCGGCCACGGCCTCCATGGTCACGCCGGCCACCCCGTGCTCGGCGATCAGCCGGGCGGCGGCCTCCAGCAGCTTGGCGCGGTTGCGGGCCGCGTCGGCGCGCAGGCAGGGTTCGTCGACGAAGGAGCGGACCTCCAGCAACTGGGGTTCGCTTATGGACTCCTCGGGCTTCGGGAAGGGCGGAAGGGCGCTGGACATGAAGACAGCGTAAAGCACTGGGAACAAAACTGGACCGCGGTCCGCTTAGCCTGATACAACTCTAAACGGACCTCGGTCCGGATCGTAACGGCAGTGTTTCAGCCCCCCTCTTGGAGTCCCCATGTCTGTTCGTATCCTCGCGCTCGTCGGCAGCCTGCGCGCCGGCTCGCACAACCGCCAGCTCGCCGAGGCCGCGGTGAAGTTCGCGCCCGAGGGCGCCGACATCGAGATCTTCGAGGGTCTCGCCGACATCCCGTTCTACAACGAGGACATCGACGTCGAGGGCAACGTTCCGGCCGCCGCCGCCAAGCTGCGCGAGGCCGCCGGTGCCGCCGACGCGTTCCTCTTCTTCTCCCCCGAGTACAACGGCACCATCCCGGCCGTCCTGAAGAACGCCATCGACTGGCTGTCCCGCCCCTACGGCGCCAGCGGCTTCGGCGGCAAGCCGGTCGTCGTGGTCGGCACCGCGTACGGCCAGTTCGGCGGCGTGTGGGCGCAGGACGAGGCCCGCAAGGCCATCGGCATCGCCGGTGGCAAGGTGATCGAGGAGATCAAGCTCTCGATCCCCGGTTCCGTGACCCGCTTCGCCGAGACCCACCCGTCCGAGGACGCCGAGGTCGTCGCCCAGCTGACCGAGGTCCTCGCGCAGCTGAAGGGCCACGCGGGCGAGGCCGTCGCCGCCTGATCCAGGCACCGCGCGTGAAGGGGCCGGAGTCCACACGGACTCCGGCCCCTTTCGTGTCCCGACGACCGCTCCGGTCAGTCCAGTTCGGCCAGTCGCGGCACCGCGGGCGCCACGAAACGCTCGATCCACTCGGCCGGTTCGCCCGTGCGCGGTCCGAGGATCACCGTGTCGACGCCGAGCTTCGTGAAGCCGTCGATCTCCCGCAAGAACGCGTCCAGGTCACCCGTGGTCACCGACTCGCCGGTGTGGACGATCGTCTTGCGGATACGGTCGTAGTCGCGCCCCAGGGTGTCGCAGTGCCCGCGCAGCACGCTGAGCTTGTGCCGCAGCTCGTCCGGCGTCGACACGATCAGGTTGCACGCGTCGGCGTACTGGGCCACCAGCCGCAGGGTCTTCTTCTCCCCGCCGCCGCCGATCATGATCTCGGGGTGCGGGCTGCTGACCGGGGCGGGCACGCAGAGGGTCTCGGCGAGGCGGTAGTGCTTGCCCTCGTAGGGGCCGTTCGCCTCCGGGTCCCACATCTGCAGACAGATCTGCAGGGTCTCCTCCAGCCGCTCGAAACGCTCCGCGAGCGGCGGGTAGTGCACGCCGAGTCCGTGGTGCTCACGGTCGTACCAGGCCGCCCCGATGCCGAGCGTGGCCCGGCCGCCGGACAGCACGTCGAGCGTGGTGGCGATCTTCGCGAGAAGCCCCGGATTGCGGTACGTCACACCGGTCACCAGCGCGCCGAGGCGGACCGTGGAGGTGTTCCCGGCCAGGAAACCGAGCGTCGTGTAGGCCTCCAGCATGGCGTCCTCGGCGCCGCCGTTGAACTCCATCTGGAAGTAGTGGTCCATCACCGAGAGCCAGCTGACGCCGGCCGCCTCCGCCGCGACCGCCGACGCGGCCAGCTCGGGCCCGATCGCCGTCGGCCCTCCGGGATGGTTGAACCGGTTGATGTGTACGCCGACCCGCATGACCCGACTCCCTTTCACGTCCGCTGCACGGTCCTCCCGGACCTTCACCGTCCCTCGTGACGGTAGGTCTTCGAGCGCTCTCGAAGTCAACCTCCACGCCTACGACTTGACGGCGGGTTCCGTCTCCTGGCCCCTCGTGGCGCGCAGGCTGGTGAACGTCGTCACCGCGAGGACCAGCACGATGAAGCCCAGCGAGAAGGGGATCGAGATCTCCGGGACGTGCACCCCGGACTCGTGCAGGGCGTGCAGCACCAGCTTGACGCCGATGAAGCCCAGGATGATCGACAGGCCGTAGCTGAGGTGCACGAGTTTCTTCAGCAGGCCGCCGATGAGGAAGTACAGCTGGCGCAGGCCCATCAGGGCGAAGGCGTTGGCGGTGAAGACGATGTACGGGTCCTGGGTGAGGCCGTAGATCGCGGGGATGGAGTCGAGGGCGAAGAGCACGTCGGTGGAGCCGATGGCGAGCATCACGACCAGCATCGGGGTCATCACGCGCCTGCCGTTCTCCCTGATGAACAGCTTGGTGCCGTGGTAGCGGTCGGCCACGCCGAAGCGGCGTTCGGCGATCTTGAGGAGCTTGTTCTCCTCGTACTCCTCGTTCTCGTGGCCCTTGCGGGCGTCCTGGACGAGCTTCCAGGCGGTCCAGATCAGGAACGCGCCGAAAATGTAGAAGACCCAGGAGAAGGTGGAGATGATCGCGGCACCGGCCGCGATGAAGCCGGCGCGCAGCACGAGCGCGACGAGCACGCCGACCATCAGCACCCGCTGCTGGTACTGCGAGGGCACCGCGAACTTGCCCATGATCAGGACGAAGACGAAGAGGTTGTCCACGCTCAGCGACTTCTCGGTGATGTACCCCGCGAAGAACTCCCCGGTGGGTCCGCCGCCGCCGTAGAGGAGCAGTCCGAGGCCGAACAGGCAGGCCAGGACGACCCAGACGACGGTCCAGATGCCGGCTTCCTTGACGGAGACGTCGTGGGGTTTGCGGCCGATGAGGAAGTCGACGCCGACGAGGGCGCACAGGGCGGCGATCGTCAGCAGCCAGACGGTCAGGGAGATGTTCACGGGTGGTGCTCCTGGTGCGGGAACGGCGTGTGGGGCGCCACATGGGGATGGCCCGTAGGGGTCGGGACATCGTTGTGGGCGTGGAGGATCCCTTCCACGCGCCGAGGGTGAACAACAGCTCACCTCCCGACACGGCACCCGCCGGACGGCGGGGAGGTTCCGCCGTCCGGCGGTGGGCGGATCGGGGGCGGACGCGCGGACCATGGCTTTACGAGCCGCCGCGTCCAGCGTCAGGAGAAACCCATGACCGCCGTCCCGCCCCCGCCCCCGTTCGACCCGGAACTCGCCGCGGCACTGGAACTGATCAAGGAGTTCATCTCGCCCGGGATGTCGTTGGAGGACATCGACGAGATCCGCCGCGGCCCGGCGATCATGCAGTCGCTGGAGCTGGACCTGACCCTGGACGGGGCCTTCGCCGTCGAGGACCGGGAGGTGGCCGGGCCGGTCGGCGATCCCGCCATCACGCTGCTGATCTGCCGCCCCACCGCACCCTCCACGGCGGGCGCGCTGCCCGTCATCTTCCACGTGCACGGCGGCGGGATGGTCCTCGGCGACCGGCGGGTCGGGGTGAGCGGAGCGCTGGAGTACGCGCGGGAGCTGGACGCGGTGGTGGTGTCGGTGGAGTACCGGCTCGCCCCCGAGCATCCGCATCCCGCGCCGATCGAGGACGTGTACGCCGGTCTGCTCTGGACGGCGGAGCACGCGAAGGAGATCGGCGGCGACCCGGAACGGATCGTCATCATGGGCGCGAGCGCGGGCGGCGGTCTGTCGGCGGCGCTTGCCCTGCTGACCCGGGACAGGGGCGGCCCGCGCCCGATCGGCCAGCTCCTCCTGTGCCCGATGCTCGACGACCGCAACGACACCCCGTCAGCGCACCAGATGGCGGGCGTCGGCATCTGGGACCGCACGGCCAACGAGACCGGCTGGACCGCCCTCCTCGGCGACCGCCGCGGCGGCCCCGACGTCTCCCCGTACGCGGCCCCGGCCCGGGCGGAGGACCTCACGAACCTCCCCCCGGCCTTCCTCGACGTCGGCTCGGCGGAGACCTTCCGCGACGAGGTCGTCGCCTACGCGTCCCGCCTGTGGCAGGCGGGCGGAGTGGCCGAACTCCACGTCTGGCCAGGGGGTTTCCACGGCTTCGACGGTTTCGCCCCGCAGGCGGCGGTGTCCCAGGCGGCGAGGGCGGCCCACGTGAGCTGGCTGCGGAGGTTGCTGGCTACGGCGTGAGGCGAGCCGGGGGGCGGGCGGGGCGGCTGGGGTCACTTCGGCGGGGCGCAGACAGCGGCTCATGTACCACGCGCGGGGCCCGAGTTGGGGCGGCCTGCTTGACGAGACGCCATGGAGATCAACCCGCGCCGGACTGCCCGCCCGCCGGTACCGATCGAGGGCCCGTTCGCCACGCAGGCCCGCACGCTGCAAGTCACCTACCTCGTGGGCCTGTTCGGACGCAGACCGGCCCGTTCACATGGAGATCACGATCTTTCCCCGGGTGCGCCCACGCTCGGCCTGCGCGTGGGCGTCGGCGATCCGCTCCAGGGGGTAGGTCTCTTCGATCCGGGGTGTGTAGCGGCCCTGCCCGCCCAGTTCCGCCGCCGCGGCCAGGAGAGTGGAGTCGTTCTCCGCGTTGACCACATGCGTGCCCAGGCGCTGCCCGCCCGCGTGGTCGGCGACCGTCGCGACGCGCTTCGGGTCACCCGCGATCGCGACGAGGTCGTCCAGGGAGCCGGAGGCCGCGGTGTCGAGCACGATGTCGACGCCGTGCGGAGCGAGGGTGGCGAGCCGTTGAGCGAGGCCGGGGCCGTAGGTGGTGGGGACGGCGCCGAGGGAGGTGAGGAACGCGTGGTTGCGTTCACTGGCCGTCCCGATCACCGTGGCACCTCGCGCCACCGCGATCTCGACCGCCGCGCTGCCCACGCCTCCGGCGGCGCCCTCGACGAGGAGGGTGCGCCCCGCGAGGGAGCCGAGCGCGTCGAGCCCCCGCATCGCGGTCACCGACGCGAGCCCGGCACCCGCGGCCTGCTCGTCGTTCCACGTGGCGGGGGTCTGCGCCCAGGCCGAGAGGACGAACAGCTCCGCGGTCGCGCCCGTGATGCCGCCCAGGCCGAAGACACGGTCGCCGATGCTCACCCCCTCCACCCCGTCCCCGATCTCGTCGACCACACCGGCGCCGTCGCGCCCGGGAATGGCGGGCAGCTCCACGGGAATCACCTCGCGCAGGGCGCCGGCGCGCAGCTTCCAGTCGATGGGATTGACGCTGGCCGCCGCGACGCGGACACGGATCTCGCCGGGTCCGGGGTGGGGATCGGGGGCCTGCTCGATCACCAGGTTCTCCGGTCCGCCGTATTCGTGGAACCGAGCTGCGCGCATAGTGGTCTGCCTTACTTCGACGGGCCGGAATGACGTGTTCATCCGATGCCCGGCACTCTAGAACCTGACGTTGACGTGAGGTGCAAGCCACGACCGCCGCCCGACCGGAGGAGGCAGGCGCGAATGGGTGAGGTTGCCGAACGAGCGACCCCAGATCTGTCCCCGGAGCCGGTATCGCTAGCCTGAACCTCACATCGACGTGAGATACGAGTCGGAAGGGCGGCACTGCGTCATGCGCATCGGACAGCTCGCCAGGCGGTCGGGGGTCAGCGTGCGCGCCCTGCGCTACTACGAGGAACAGCGACTCCTGGAATCGGCGCGGACGCCCGGAGGGCAGCGCGACTATCCCGACGAGGCCCTGGAACGGGTCCAGCTCATCCAGGACCTCTTCGCGGCCGGCCTCTCCAGCCGTACCGTCGTCGAACTCCTGCCCTGCGTGAGCACCGGCGTCGCGACCCCCGCGATGCTCGACCAGCTCATCATCGAACGCGACCGCATCGCCGCCCGCATCCAGGACCTGACCCGCGCCCAGACCAAACTCGGCCGCGTGATCGAGAACGTGGCCGCGGCGAACGTGACCCAGGTCTGACCAACCCGTCGCGAGGGCCTACGACGGCGATCGCACCGGCACGCACCGCCCCGCCCGAACCGCCCGCCGTAGAAACGCGTAGCTCACCCGGGCCGATTCCTTCGCGCTCCCCCTGTCCCGTCCCTCCTCTCCGCCCCCTCCATGCCGCACCATGGACCTATGAAAGAGCTGGCCGGGCGCCTGACCGCGCTGGATCCGGACGCCGGTGCCGCCCTGCGGGTCATCGGGTACTTCGACCGGCTCGCCGAGTCGCGGGCCGGTCTTGAGGCGCTGGTGCGTGGGGCGGCGGTGCTCGCCGGGTGTGCCGCGCGGCTGGTGGACGCCGAGCGGCGGGTCCGGGTGCGGGTCGAGGCAGACGGTACGCGCCGGGACAGCGCGGAACCGCCGGATCCCGCCTGGCCCTCCGCCGCGCTGACACCGGGCGGGACTTCCGCGCTGTGGCTGGAGCGTACGGCGGGGTCGGCGCCCAGTGTCGTCGACGCGATGATCCTGGAGCGGGCCGCCGGTGCCGTGCGAGTGGTGCTGGACCGCACCCGGGGCCGGGTTCCCGCCGACGACCCGGAGTTGATCGAGACCCTGCTCGACGCCACCGCTCCCGAGGCGGCCCGGCTGCATGCGGCCCGGCGTCTCGGCCTCGACCCGGCCGACCCGACGACCAGGGCCAGGGTCATCGCCCCGATCGAGGGCCCACCCCGGGTCGTCGCAGCACCCCGGGAGACGACAGGTACCTCAGGCCTGCGGCTCGTTCCGGACGGCGATCCGCAAGCGCTCTCCTACGGCTTCGGCGCCCAACCCCCGCACCCGGAAGCCGAGTTGCCCGCAGGACGCCTGGGCATCGGCCCCGCCGTCCCCGTCCTGGACCTGCACCACTCCTGGTCCGCCGCCCGCACCGCCCTGCGGTTCACCTCCGACGGCACCGCACAGGACCCCGGCCAACGCATCGTGCACGCCGACGAACTCGGCGGCATCGCCCTCCTCGCGGACCTGGTGGTGCCGGGTGCCGAACCACCCCCAGACGTCCAGGACTTGGAATCGGCGGCGGCCAACGCGCCCTGGCTGCTGGCCACTCTGAACGCCGTCGCCACCACGACCAGCCTCCGCGCGGCGGCCACCGAGATCAACGTCCACCACTCCACGCTCCAGGACCGCCTCACCCACGCGGAGTCCTTGCTGGGCTGGCCGGTACGCACACCTCAGGGCCGGCTCCGGCTCCAACTGGCGCTCACGATGCGGCACTTGGCACGGCCGTAGCGCCGCGCCGGTCAGGGGACGGTGGCCGGGAGAGACCGACTTCCCGAACGCCCCACGCCCCGCACCGCCCCTCCCCGAATGATGTGAATCCCGTATCCCCCCCTGTGGGCCGTATCCCCTCGCACCCCCAACAACCGGGCACCCAGCGGGACTTGGCCATCTCCGCGCCACCCGGAATTCCTGATTCGGTGCGGCTGAAGGGGAGTCATAGCAAGCGCTTGTCGCTACATTTTGACATGCTCGCCGCATCAACCTCCCCCTCTGTCACTCCGCAGGAGGCACTTCCCCATGCGCAGACTTCTCGCCTGTCTGGCGGCCGCTGCCGCGGCCCTGGGCGGGATCACGGTGGCCGCCGCGACGCCGGCCGCCGCCGCCACGTCGGGCAGCTTCAACGTGCTCACCTACAACGTCGCCGGGCTCCCCGAGTCGTTGTCCAGCGCCTCGACTCCGCGCGACACGAGCACCACCGCGATCGGCACGCGCATCGCCCCGTACGACATCGTGAACGTGCAGGAGGACTTCAACTACCACGCCTACCTGTACTCCACCGACACCCACCCCTACCGCACCGCGACCAGCGGCGGCGCCGGCATCGGCAGCGGGCTCAACACCGTCTCCGACTACGCCTGGGACGGCGACGACTTCGAGCGGGTCGGCTGGAACTCCTGCCAGATCGACTCGGGCGACTGCCTGACCCCGAAGGGCTTCACCTTCATGCGGGAGCGGCTGTCCGAGGGGGTGTACGTCGACTTCTACAACCTGCACACCAACGCGGGCACGAACGACGGCGACGAGGCCTCCCGCGCGGACAACCTCGCCCAGTTGACCAGCTTCATCACGTCGCACTCCGCGGGCAACGCGGTCGTCGTGATGGGTGACACCAACACCCGCTACACCCGCACCGCCGACACCATCGCCGAGTTCGGCGCGGCCAACGGTCTCACCGACGCCTGGGTCAAGGTGATCCGCGGCGGCGTGGCACCGGCCAAGGGCAGCGACACCCTGCTGTGCGACCAGACCGGCGCCACCGTGCCCAACACCTGCGAGGTCGTGGACAAGGTCCTCTACCGCAGCAGCAAACTGGTCACACTCAACGCGACGTCGTACAACAACGAGCACGCCAAGTTCCTCACCTCGGACGGGCTGATGCTCTCCGACCACGACCCGATCACGGTCGGCTTCACCTGGTCGCAGAACGCGGACTTCCAGCTCAGCGACCAGTTCGGCGGCCCGCACGGCGACTACTATCAGGACATCGGCAGCGTCCCGGCCGCCGCCCGCGCCACCCAGATCTCGCTGCGCTCCGGCTCCCGCGTCGACCAGGTGGGCGTCACCCTCGCCAACGGCACCACCCTCACCCATGGCGGCACGGGCGGCACCGCGTCCTCGCTGACGCTGGGCAGCGGCGAGTACGTGACGTCGGCCTACCTGTGCGAGGGCAAGTACAGCGACACCACGCGGATCTTCTACGCCAAGTTCACCACCAACCTGGGGCGCACCCTGGCCGGTGGCACCACCACCTCGGACTGCGTGACCCGCACCGCCCCGTCCGGCTGGCAGATCGCCGGCTTCCATGGACGCTCCGGCGACGAGGTCGACAAGGTCGGCTTCATCTACACGAAGCGCTGACCCACCGGTCAACTCACAGTCTCCGCACGGCAGTTGCCTGAGCCGGACCGTCCGCCATCGCGGGTGGTCCGGCTCGGTGCGCTCCGCCCCCGCTACGCGAACGCCGGCGGCACCAGTCGCCCCCGTGAGATGAGCGAGGTGGCCTGCTTCAGACGGTGGACGTGGATGCTCACGCCGTAGCCGTCGATGCCCGGGACGGCGGCGACCTTGGTGGTGAGGTAGCGGTACAGGTCCTCCGTGTCGCGGCAGATGACGACGACCATGATGTTGGAGTCACCGCTGATCGCGGCGGCGAAGGCGACCTCGTCGTGGGCCGCGAGTTCCTCGCCGACGCGGGCGAGGCGGGCCGGGGCGACGCGCAGCCACAGGGTGGCGTTGAGCGCGAACCCCAGGCGCGCGGAGAGCAGTTCGACGTCGTAGGCGAGGGCTCCCGAACTCTCCAGGGCGTCCAGTCGGCGGGCGACGCGGGCCGTGGACCAGCCGGTGACGTCGGCGAGCTGGGTGTGCGTGGCACGGCCGTCGTCCGCGAGCGCGTCGAGCAGCGGGGTGTCCTCGTCGGTGAGGCGTACGGGCGGTCCGGTGGGCAGGTCGGGCCGGTCGCCTACGAGTTGACGGACCTGAGCGGGCGTCAGGTGGCCGCCGTAGCCTGTCCAGTCGCTCACTCCCGACGTGCCGAACGGATGGATCAGCAGGTCGATGCTGACGTCGAGGACCGAGGCGGACTTGGGGAGTTGGCGCAGCAGGACGTCGTCGCGCGGCACGTGGACCGGTGCGCTGATCACGCAGATGATCTCCGAACCGCCCGACGCGAGGCCCGCGTAGGCGATGTCGGGGCGGCGGGCGAGCGCGTCGGCGAGCGGGCCGACCCGGTCGGGGCGGCAGCGGATGCGGGCCACCCAGCGCGCCTCGCCGTGGACGGAGGGGTCGATCAGGCCGACCACCCGCATCACCCCGGCGCGGCGCAGGGCGTGGAAGCGGCGAGCTGCGGTCTGCTCCGAGACCCCGGCGACCTCGCCGATCACCCGGAACGAGGCGCGCGGCGCGCACTGCAGCGCGCGGAGGATTTTCCCGTCGACTTCGTCTGTCATGAGGGAAGTCTGACATCCCGGAGTGGCTGGATGGAGGTTCTGGGGCGCTTCTCGGTCCCGCGTTGGTGATTGTGCATGGCGGAGCCGATCCTGAGGCGCGTGCCTGTTCGAGTTCGAGGGCACCGCGTTTCCAGAAGGAGAGTTCCCCGTGAACGTCACGACCCCGGCGAGCGGGCGGCCCGATCGACGGGCGGCCACCCTCGTGATGGCCTGCCTCGGTGTCTTCGTCGCCTACTTGCCGGTGACCACCGTCGCCGTGAGCCTGCCCGCCATCCAGTCGGCGCTGAACGCGTCGACCGCCCAACTGTCCTGGGTCCAGGACGCGTTCGTCCTGCCCATGGCCGCGTTCATCCTCACCGCCGGTGTCTTCGGCGATGTGCACGGACGCAAGAAGGTGTTCCAGGCGGGCCTGCTGTTCTCCGCGATCGGTGCCGCCGTGGCCCTGTCCGCGCAGTCGGTGCACGTCCTGTGGATCGGCCAGGCCTTCGCCGGTCTCGGCGCGGCAACCCTGCTGCCGACCACGCTGGCGCTGATCAGCCACGCCGTGCCCGACCACCGGGAGCGCGGCAAGTTCATCGGCCTGTGGGCGACCGCCCTCATGGCCGCGCTCGCGATCGGCCCGCTGATCGCCGGCGTCATCCTCGACCACGCCTCCTGGCGCTGGATCTACCTCATTTCGGTGCCGGTCCCGCTGATCGCACTGGGCGTCGCCGCCCGCCTGCTCCCCGACTCCCGCGCCCCGCACGGCCGCAAGCTCGACTGGCCCGGCCAGCTCGCCGCGACCCTCGCGATCACCGCGCTCGTCTACGGCGTGATCGAGGGCGGCGCCGGTTCCTTCACCGACGTCAAGGTCATGGTCGCCCTGTTCACGGCGGTCGTCGGCGGGGTCGCGTTCGTGTTCGCCGAGCGGCGCAGCGACAGCCCGATGCTGGATCTGACGCTGTTCCGCAGCCCCGCGTTCACCGCCACCACCCTGGTCGCGATGATCACCTTCCTGGCGCTGATCGGCTTCTTCTTCCTGCTCAGCCTGTACTTCGGCCTGGTGCAGCAGCTCGACACACTCCAGGCGGCCTGGCGGCTGCTCATGGTCACCGCGGCGGCGATCGTGGTCGGCCAGCCGGTCGGCCGGCTCATGCACCGGGTCGCCCCGCGCGTCCTGATCACCGGGGGTCTGCTCGTGATCTCCGGCGCGCTGTTCGCGCTGACCGGCGTGGACTCCGGCACCTCGTTCGCGTCGATCGCCTGGCGGCTGGCGCTGCTGGGCCTGGGCATCGGCACGGTCCTGACGCCGATGACCGCGACCGCCGTGGCCTCCGTGCCGTACCAGCAGGCGGGCATGGCGGCGGCCGGCAACAACGCGTTCCGCCAGGTCGGCGGCGCGCTCGGCCCGGCCGTCCTCGGCGCCCTGCTCTCCACCAAGGCGCTCGACACGCTGCCGGGCCACCTCACCGATGCCGGGGTGACCGGCGCGACCCAGCGCAGCATCGTCTCCACCGCCGACTCGAACGGTCTCGGCGCCGTCGCCCACATGAACCTCGGCGCGGACACCGGCCGGGCGCTGGGCGCGCTCAGCGAGTCCTTCCTCGACGGCATGCGGCTGTGCCTGGTGGTCGCCGGATCGCTGACGCTCCTCGCGGCCCTGGTGTGCGTGCTGTTGCTGCGCCGCCCGCGACAGGACGCCGCTTCCACGTCGGCTCCGGCGGCCGGCGGGCACACCGCCGACACCGGGACTCCTACGCCGGTCGCAGCAGCGGCAGTTGACCCGGCGCGGAACCGCTGAGGCGCGAAGTACCCACGGGCGGGGCCCTGTTGCACGTCGACAGGGCCCCGCCCGCTGTCACATCGGATCGCGCCACCGCATCCGGCGGCGCGGTCGCGTCAGACCGGCACGGCGACGGCGCTGAACGTCGTGTCCGGCGTCTGCGGGCTGGTGAAGCGGGCGTTGACCAGATACAGCCGGTTGCCGAAGCGGGCGGCGGTCGTCGGCACGTCGAAGCGCGGGTCGGTGATCGTACGGCGCAGGGTCGCGGTGGTCGCCTTGGCGTCGAGGTCGAACACGCTGATCAGGTTCAGCCGGTTCTGGACGACGTACAGCGTCCGGCCGATCCGGAACAGACCGTCTCCGTTGGCCACGTCCGCCGCGCCGCTCAGGGCGACCTCTCTGGCGCGCCCGGTCCTGAGGGACACGGTGTAGAGCCTGCCGGGGTTGCTGCTGACGACGATCAGGCCGTGCCCGTCCGGGGTGCCGACGATGCCGTTCGCGTTGTTCACCCCGGGTGTCTGCACCCAGTCGCCGGTGAGGGGGAGCGCGGTGACCTCGCCGCTACGGCCCCGGGGTACGCCGTAGAGCACGGCGTCGAGGGAGTCGGTGAACCAGGCGCGGTCGCCGAGCAGGGTGACGTCGTTGATGAAGTGGCCGGTGGAGGGGGTGAGTTGATAGGTCGTCACCACGTCACCGGTGCGGGAGTCGACGACTCGGGCGACCCCGGTGCTGCCCGCGACGTACAACAGGCCGTCGTGGTCCAGTTTCAGCCCGACCGACACGCGGCCCGCGGCACCCTCGGACAGGACACCGCCCTTGCCGGTGCGCAGGTCGTAGCGGTGGATCGCGCCGTCGGCGCGGGAGCCCACGTAGGCGTACGGTCTGCTGCCGATGGCGATGCCCTCGGGGAGGAGGCCGTCGGGCAGCGGGAACGCGGTCGGCCAACCGGCCGGGCCCTTTGCGGAGTTGGCGCTTGCCGTGCCCGCGCCGGCCGTCACGGCGACGGCGGTCAGGGCGGCGCCGCCGAGCACGGCGCGGCGGGTGGGCCGGGGGTGGATCCGGGTCATCGTTCGGACCTCCGGGGGCGAGGAGTGGGGGTGCGGTCGGGCGAACTCGGTGACGCGGGGCGGGCGGTGCGGGTTCGGGCGGACCATGGAGTGCGGGCGGACCGTGCGGCCCGAGTCAAACCCTCACCAACTCCGCCCCAAGGCCCGGTATTTGCGTAACGGCTCGTCACACCCCGGAGTTCCCCGTCGCCCCAACCGCACTTCCGCCCAACGTCCACGCACAGCCACGGATCCTCACCTGAACTCGGCGGTCCCGGACGGCATCGGCCCCCTTGCGGTGGCGCCGTCCGGGACCGCCTCCGGGGAGCCGTCGTAGTGCACCGGCGACGACCAAAGGCCCCGGCACGGAATATCGAACGTCGCCGGGGCGCGGTCCGGCCGTCCCTTCATTCATCCGTTCACCCGGCGTCGCACCAGCCGGTGAATTCGGCACCCGGTCACGACCACCGTGATCCCCCGGCCTGCCCTTGTCGCGCCCGGTTCGCCGAACGGAATCGGGACCGCGCATGTGCGACAAAGCGGCTTTCTTTTCGCCTTCTGCCGTCACTGCGTGGGGAGTTGTGGCGCTCCGCGTGCGGAAATGTCGGCCGGGATATGCCGTAACTCAATTGGCTGCGCTATATTTCACCCCTCAACTCCCTTTGCGTTCAGGCGTTTTCCGCTCTCCCGCCTCCCGTGAATTCCTTTCGCCCCGGGCCGGTACCACCTGTTTCCCCCTCCGTGATACGCCTCACCGAAAGCCCCCCACTCCGTGGCCATCACTGTGCACGAGGACCGGCCGCCGGCCGGTCGCCATGCGGCCGTTCCGGCCGGCAGCCTGTTTCGACGGATCTACGCACCCCGCACCAGCGACGCCCTGGCGTTCTCCATGGCGACGTACGCCATGCCGTTGCTGGTCCTGACGATCACCAGGTCCTCGTCGCTGACGGGTCTGGCGTTCGCGCTGGAGTGGACGCCGCGGATCGCCGCGTTCGTACTGGCCGGCAACGTGGTGGACCGGCGCGGCGCCGCCGTCGTGTGTTTCGTCGCCTCTCTGCTGCGGGCCGTGGTGCTGGCGGGGGCGGCCGTGGCGCTGGTGATGCTGCCGCGCGGCACCGAGGAGACGGTGACCGTGCTGGTGCTGGCCGCGGTGACCGGCACCCTCACCCAGTTCAGCTTCGTCGCGAACGAGGCCGTGGGCGCGATCGTCACCCGGCGGGCGGAGCACCGGCCGCACGGGGTGCAGTCGGTCCTCATCGGCATCGACCAGACCGCCATGCTGGTCGGCCCCCTGCTCGCGGGCTTCCTGCTGCTGGTCGGGCCCGGCTGGATGCTCGGCTGTCTGACCGGGCTGTCCCTGCTGGCGGCCGTGCTCGGACTCCAGACCCCGCCCACCCCGCTGCGCGCCGGACGGCCCGTCGGCGAGCGCACGCCGGGCAGTCTGCGCACCGGGCTGCGCATGCTGCGCCGACTGCCGTCCCTGCGCTGGCTGGTGGCGGGCCTCGCCTGCTCCAACCTCGCCCTCGGCCTGCTCCAGTCGGCCAGCCCCGTCATCGTGGTCGAGAACTTCGGCCGTTCCTCCGCCGACGTGGGCACCCTCTGGTCGGTCGCGGCCGCCACCACCCTGCTCGCGATCACCTGCTGCCGGCTCGCCCTGAGCCGCGTCGACCTGTGGGGCGTAGGAGTCGTGTGCGCGACCTTCGCCTCCACCGCCTGCCTCGCGCTGCCCCAAGCCCCGTCCTACGCCGCCTACATGGTGCTCATCGCGCTGTTCATGGCGGGCGACGGCGGCCTCACCGTCGTACTGCGCACCCTGCGTTCCCTGGTCATCCCGGCCACGGCGTTCGGCACCACGCTCTCCCTGACCATGCTGCTCCTGCTGCTGCCCTTCCCGGCGGCCGGCATCCTCGTCGCCGTCACCCCGCCGACCCACCTCGACACGGTCGTCCTGTGCTGCGCCGCCGTCCAGGCCGTCGCCCTGGCCATCACCTTCGCCCGGCTCCGGCACGAGCCGACGCTACGCGCGTCCGCCCACGCCATGCTCCCCGACCAGCCGTCGGCGGCGCCGCGTTGACCTTGCCGTAATTCGGTTGTCCGCACGCCCCGCGCATGGGCAGGCTTGCGCGGTGCAGGAGGATTTGAACCCAGGTTGTCTGGACTGGGACGAGGTCGACCCCGCGCGTCATCCCTTCGACCCGGAGTCGGCGGCGGAGACGGTGCGTTCCCTCGGCCCGGCCCACCGGATGCCGGCCCGCCCGGACGTCCCCTACGGCAACCCCTCTCTGCACGAGTGGGATTGGGGCGTCGCGAGGCCCTGGGCCGACGCCATGTCGTACGCCCTCACGGAGGAGTACGGCGCCTGGGCCGCGGGCTGGCGCTGGGCGCACGACGAGGGGGACTACGACGGCGGGCCGGTCGGCAGCTGGTGCTGTGTGCTGCACTCGTTCACCACCCCGGAGGAGACCCTCGACCGGGTGGTCGACGGCCTGTGCGAGTGGCGCGACTGGCTGGAGCGGCTCGCGGAGCTGTTCGAGGCGTACCCGCTGGACCTGGCCGACGTGGCGGACCAGCGGATCCTGTGGGAGTGCGCCGCCCGCAACCTCATCCACCAGGTCCACGACCGCACCGGCTCGGGCAGCAGCTGGTACGGACACTGCCATCAGGTCCTCACCTGGTTCCTCAGCCACTCTCACGTGGACCCCGATGTGGCGCAGGAGTTGGTCGACGAGGCGATCGACGGCCGGTTCAAGAGCTGGACCGGCCCCGACCGGGTCCTGGTCGACGACATCGCGGAACGCCTCGCCCTCTCCCTGCGACCCGACGACGCCGTACGACCGCCCGCCGCCGAGGCCGTGCCGGACCACCTGCGGAGCTGGCTCGGCGTCCGCGCGGCCACGCCGTGGGAGGACGCGCCGGACGGCGGCGGTGACGGGCCCGTGGTTCCGGCGCGCGACGGCGCGGCGGAGTACATACGCGCCTTCGACCGCACCGTCTCCACCGCGCGCGGCGAGGGCCTCCTCACCGCGCTGGAACTGGTCAGGGCCGACGCGGCCCGCGGCGCCACCCTCGACTTCGAGCTGCTGCGCGGCTGGCAGCAGCACGTCCTCGGCACCCCCGGACCACCGTCGTTCCGCACCCTCCCGGCCTTCGCCAAGAAGGGCCGGGAGCGCTACGGCATCGGCCCCGACACCCGTGAACTCCTGGACGCCTGCCTGGCCGAGAGCACGCGGGACGCCGACCGCCCCCTCCCGCTGACCGCGCGGGCCGCCCGCGTCTTTCTCGACGTGTGCTTCTTCCATCCCTTCGACGACGGCAACGCCCGCGCCGCCTTCCTCGCCGCCGTCTTCGTGCTGGCCCGCGAGGGCGTCGCCCTGGACGGGGTCACACTGCTCCGCCGCATCAGCCACACGGCCGACAATCCGCAGAGCGGGGTGGTCCTGGCCCGGTACGTCGACATCCACATCACGGAGACCCGCCGCCGCGCCGCCTCGACTCCCGCCTAGAAAGGGCGAGTTCACGGAGTACATGGACAGGCCGAGCCCGAACACCGCGCAGACGACGGCCAGTTCACGCGTGCGGCGCAGCCCGCAGGCCATGGCCGATCAATTCCGGCCGCATCCTGCCCCGTTCGGGTCCGCCGCAGTCATGTCTCAGGCCCAGGCCGTCACGGGCACGAACGAACTGTCCGTCCGGAACAGGTCCGTGCCGTCCGTCGGGTCCAGCCGCAGCTGGTAGTCGTAGTGGCGCAGGTAGTGGCCGGGGTAGTTGTACGACTCGAAGCGCAGCGCGCCCGAGGCGGCACCCGTCCGGGCGTAGAACGTCGCGTCCTGCGCGAACGTCGCCGTACCGTCGTCGGCATCGAAGCGGCCCCGGAAGTCGTAGTGGCGCAGGTAGGTGCCCGCCGCGTCCCGGAAGGAGAAGCCGGTCGCGTCGGCGAGGCCGGCGACGACGGTGAACGTGGACGCCTGCTTCAGGGCGGTGGTGCTGGAGCTCGTCACGACCGGCAGGTTGAGCAGCGCGGACTGCTCCTGCCAGTAGCGGGTCGGGTAGTTGGCGGACCGGAAGGAGCGGGTGACGCCGGTCGCGAGGCTCGGGCCGCCGGGCACCGTCTCCTTGATGACCGTGAAGTGGCGAGCCGTACCGGAGAGGGTGGTCAGCGCGGTCGGCGCGGACCAGGTGGCGAAGGTGTCGTGGCTGTCGCTGTAGTAGTAGTTCCCGTCGCCGTAGCCGTCGAAGAAGATCCGCCAGCCGCCGTTGTCGAGCCGCACCACCGAGGGGCCCTCGCGGTAGCTGCCCCAGCCGGCCCAGTCGCCGGTCCTCGTGAGCGTGTAGGGGCCGGTGAGGCTGGTGGCGGTGCCGTACTCGATGTACTTCGCCGTCTCGTTCTTGGTGAAGGCGTGGTAGGTCGAGCCGATCCGCACGATGTACGTGTCGATGTGGTTGGAGCCGATGCCCGCGAGCGCGACCGGTGAACTCCAGGCCGTCAGTGCGGAGTTGGTCGCCTTCAGCCGGTACGGGGTGAAGATCCACTCGTCGTCGGTGGTGGAGCAGGACACGATGACGTTGACACTGCCGTCGGCGTCGACGAACCACTCGGGCGCCCATGCCCGCGAGAGGTTGGCGATCGGGACCGTGTAGTCGTACAGGAACGTCCAGTCGACCCGGTCGGCGCTGCGCGCGAAGCCGATGGTGGTGCTGACGTCCTCCCAGGTGTGGGTGGTGTACGTCAGGTAGTAGAAGCCGTCGGTGTGCCGGAACACGGATGCGTCGCGGATGCGGTTGCTCGGCGGGGTGTACGCGGAGGACCGGACGAGGCGGAAGTCGGTGGCGTCGTCGGACTGGTAGACGTCGACGGTGCCGTCGTCGCTGTCGAGGAACGGGACGATGGTGTAGCGGGTGGCGTAGCCGCTCGCCGGTGCGGCGGCCAGGGCGGTGCCGAGCAGTCCGGGGGCCTCGCCCAGGACGAGTGCCGAGGCGGGCAGGACGGCGAGCGCGCGCAGGAGGGTGCGGCGGGACGGCGTGGGGGGACGTGTGGTCACGGGCGGCTCTCCCGGAGACTCGGACGTTCGATATGTCGAACGTAGTTCGTGAATTCGATCAGAAGGTAGAGGTGGGGCAGGAACACGTCAATGGTGTGCGCAGGGCCCGGTGATCTCTGCGCGGCGGCTGTGCCGCAGGTCGAACCACCCGCGCTCCAGGGGAAGTTGCCGCATCCTCAGCGCGCCGGGCCCCCGGACGTTACCGTTCGGTAGACCACGCGCTCCCGGAGGTACCCGCCATGACGCCCGACCGTTCCGCAGGCCTGGCCGAGTCCGCCCGCGCCCTGGCCGCCGGCGAGGTGACCTCCCGCACCCTCACCGAACAGGCCCTGGCCCGGATCGAGTCAACTCAGGGCTCCCTGAACGCCTTTCGGGTCGTCCGGAGGGAGGCGGCCCTCGCCGAGGCAGACGCGGCGGACGAGCAACTCGCCGCCGGGGTACGGAAACCGCTCCTCGGAGTGCCGGTCGCCGTCAAGGACGACATGGACGTGGCGGGCGAACCGACCGCGTTCGGCTGCCGGGGCGAGTTTCCGCCGGCGACGGAGGACGGCGAGGCCGTACGACGGCTGCGCGCGGCCGGGGCGGTCGTCGTCGGGAAGACCAACACCTGCGAGTTCGGGCAGTGGCCGTTCACCGAGGGTCCGGCGTTCGGCGCGACCCGTAATCCGTGGAACTCCCGTCACACGCCCGGGGGTTCGTCCGGTGGCTCGGCGGCGGCGGTGGCCGCGGGGCTGGTCCCGGCGGCGCTCGGCTCGGACGGCGCCGGTTCGGTGCGCATCCCCGCCTCCTGGACGCACCTCGTCGGCGTCAAGCCGCAGCGCGGCCGCATCTCGACCTGGCCGCGCGGCGAGTCCTTCCACGGCATCACGGTCAACGGCACCCTCACCCGCACGGTCGCCGACGCGGCGCTGCTCCTGGACGCGGCGAGCGGCAACCACGCCGGGGACCCGCACCGCCCGCCCGCGCTCACCCTGACCGAGGCGGTGGGCCGCGACCCCGGCCGCCTGCGCATCGCCCTCGCCCTGAAGCCGCCGTTCACCGCACTGCCCGCCCGGCTGCGACCTGACGTACGGGACCGGGTCCTCGAACTGGCCGACACGCTGGTCCAGTTGGGCCACACGGTCGCGGAGGACGATCCGCCGTACGGCCGGATCGGGCTGGGCTTCCTCCCCCGCGCCACCGCCGGTATCGCCGAGCGGGTCCGCGAGGCACCGCACCCCGGGCTCCTCGACCGGCGCACCCTGGAAGCCGCGCGCCTCGGCCGCCTGCTCGGCGGAGCCCCGCTGCGGGCGGCCCGGCGCGCGGAGGCCGTCCTGCACGACCGGATCGGCGCGTTCTTCGGAATGTACGACGTGGTCCTCGCCCCGACAACTGCCGCTCCCCCGCCCCTGGTTGGCGCGCTGCACGACCTGAGCGGTCCGGCCACCGACCGCGCCATGGTCGCCGCGTGCCCCTACGCGTGGCCGTGGAACGTCCTCGGCTGGCCCGGCGTCAGCGTCCCCGCCGGTTTCGTGGCGGACGGACTCCCGGTCGGCGCCCAGCTGTTGGGCCCGTCGAACAGCGAGCCGCTGCTGCTGTCGCTGGCCGCGCAGGTGGAGGCGGAGCTGCGCTGGCACGAACGGTGGCCGGAGCCCGCCGCGGCGGATTTCCCGGCGGCACAACCGGGTCGGGCCCGTACCCTGTGACCATGCAGGATGCGTCGATGGTCGGGCTGATGGGGCGGGTCACCGGGACGATCGGGCCCGGGCTCGTCGGCGAGGTGATCGTCCGGGTGCGCGGCGGCGCCGAGCACTTCCTCGCGTACGCCGCCACGGGCACGGACCGGATCGAGTCGGGGACCGTGGTGATGGTGGTGGAGTACCTCCCGCCGAGGACGGTCTACGTCACCCAGGCATACGACAGTTGAGCCCTCTCCCTCGCAGGTGAGAGCCGTCCGGGGGCGCATGCGTCAAGATTGCAACAAGGATCCGTCAGCGTCTGTACCCCGGTCCTGGGCGGGAGCACACTCCCTTCGTTCGGTGCCGAAAGGGCACCATCACAAGGGGGCGAATGCCGATGGTCATCGGCGTCGTAGCGGGGGCGGCGGTTGTCGCCGTGCTCGTACTGATCGGTCTGTTCAAGGCGATGTGGCGGGTCGCCGAGCCCAACGAGGCACTCATCATCTCGGGCTCCAAGCACCGCACCGAAGGCCTTGAGGAAGGCATGGGGTTCCGCATCGTCACGGGGCGCGGCACGCTCGTGATGCCCGGAGTGCAGGCGGTGCGCAAGATCTCGCTGGACCTCAACGAGACCGAACTGCACGTGGATTGCGTGACCACCCAGGGCATTCCGCTCAAGGTGCGGGGCGTGGTCATCTTCAAGGTGGGCGACGACTTCGTGTCGATCGCCAACGCGGGACGGCGTTTCCTCGACCAGCAGAAGATGATGTCGGAGCGGGTGCACAACGTGTTCGCCGGTCATCTCCGTTCCATCGTGGGCGGGTTGACGGTCGAGGACATGATCCGCGACCGGGAGAAGCTGACGGGCCAGACCCGGGCCGCGTGCGGTACGGAGATGGAGAAGCTGGGGCTGATCGTGGACTCGCTGCAGATCCACGAGATCGAGGACCCCACGGGGTACATCAAGAACCTCGCGATGCCGCACGCGGCGGCCGTGCAGCGGGACGCGCGCATCGCGCAGGCCGAGGCAAACCGGCTGGCCACCGAGGCCGAACAGAAGGCCGCGGCACGGATGTCGGAGGCCACCCGGGACAGCGAGATCCTCCAGGCCGGCTACCAGGCCGAGCGCGACAAGGCGGCGGCGAAGGCCCGTCAGGCCGGCCCGCTCGCGGACGCGGCCGCCCGGCAGGACGTCGTCGTGCAGGAGACCCGGATCGCCGAACTCGACGCGCTGCGGCGGGAACAGCAGCTCCAGGCGGACGTCCGCAAGCCCGCGGACGCCCAGGCGTACGAGACCCGGGCCCGGGCCGAGGCGGAGCGCGACGCGCGGATCTCGGCGGCTCAGGCCAAGGCGCAGGAGACCGAGTTGGCGGCGGCGGCCGAGGCGAATCGGGTCAAGGCGGCGGCGATCGCCGAGGCCGAGGCGACCAAGGCTCGCGGTGCCGCCGCGGCCACGGCGACCAGGGCGACCGGTGAGGCCGAGGCCGCCGCCGCGCAGGCGAAGGGTCTCGCGGCGGCCGAGGCGACCAAGGCCCAGGGCCTCGCCGAGGCGGAGGCGATCAAGGCGCGGGCCGCTGCCCTCGCCGAGAACCAGGAGGCAGTGGTCGCGCAGCAACTGGCCGAGAACTGGCCGGAGATCGTGCGGGCGGGCGCTTCCGCGTTCGGCAGCGTCGACAACATGGTGGTCCTCAACGGGGCCGACGGCATGGCGGACATGCTCGCCAAGGCGCTCACCATGGGCGGCACGGGCCTCGGTCTGGCCCGCCAGCTGCTCGCGTCGATGAACCAGAACGAGCACGCCCCGAACGGGCAGGCCGTGACCGGGACTTCGGGCCTCAACGGGGTCACGGCGCCGCCGTCGCAGAAGGTGCCGGTGGAGAAGGAGTAGGGGTGATCGTCTGACGGGCGCCCGGCGTCCGGGGTCACGGAGGCACGCTCTAAGGTGCCTCCGTGACCGCCTTTACCGATGAGAACGTTCCGGGCCGCTTCGGCCCCTCCGCCACCACCGAGGCCGACCCGCGCGAGGTCGGCAAGGTCCGTACCGAGTACTCCCCCGCGCACGACGGCGACCCCGATCCCGGTGAGATCGTCTGGACCTGGGTGCCGTTCGAGGAGAACGACGGCCGGGGCAAGGACCGCCCGGTGCTCGTCGTGGCCCGTGAGCCCGGCGGGACCCTGCTCGCCGTCCAGCTGTCCAGCAAGCGCCACGACGGCGACCGCGAGTGGGTGGCGATCGGCAGCGGCCCCTGGGACAAGTCAGGGCGGGACTCGTGGGTCGCCGTGGACCGCGTCCTGCGCCTCCACGAGGACGGCATGCGCCGCGAGGCCTGCGCGATCGACCAGATGCGCTTCAACCTCGTGCGGCACCGGCTGCACGAGCGCTACGGCTGGACCTGACCGGCTGAACCCGCGCGGCTAGCCCTGGAGTTGGCGCTCCGGAAACGTCCGTAGGAACGCGTCCCGGACCGTGGCACCCGGTGTGCGGTCCAGGACGCCGAACACCACGTGCTCGAAGGCCGCGGCGAACCGTCCGCCCGGCCCGAGCAGCGCGTGGAAGGCGCCCGCGACCTGCGCCGGGTCGTTCCGGAACACCCCGCAGCCCCAGGCGCCGAGGACCATCCTGCGGTATCCGTGCGCCACGGCCGTCTCCAGCACCCGCTCCGCCCGGACGGCGAGCGCCCGCGGCAGCCCGGCCGCGCGCTCCGGTGCGGTGCGCAGCACCACCCCCGCGTTCGGCGCGGCGGCGGTCAGGAAACCGGCCGTGTACGGCTCGTCCAGGAGCCGGCCCCTGTCGTCGCGGAAGACGGGGACGGTAGGTGAGTGGATGACCCGGTCCGTGTAGAACGGATCGCGGTGGGCGCGGTGGTGGTCGTAGAAACCGCGGGCTTCGAGCAGGCAGGTGTACAGCGCGGAGGCGCGGCACAGGGCCTCCTCCTGGGCCTGCGCGCCGTTCAGGAAACCGCCGCCCGGGTTGCGGGCCGAGGCGAAGTTCAGGACGGCGACCGGGCCGGTGAGGCGGCGGGCGGCCTCAAGGCTGCTCTCGCCGGTGACCTCGAGGACGGTGTCCACGGGCGGGAAGGGCGATATTCGGACCGGTTCCGGGCCGAACAGGCGCGTCCCCGCGCGGGCCGCCGCGGTCTCGGCGGCGATGGAGATCTCGCGCCCGTCCGCCGTGCGGTAGCCCCCGGCCGCGATGATCTGCTCGGTCTGCTGCGCGATGCCGCGCAGGCGCGCGCTCATGGCATAACCCCCGTGTACGCCATGAGCGCGCGCCCCGCGATCTCCCCCGTGTTCTCCCCCGTCGTGCTCATACGTTCATCGTGAGCGATGCTGGTCGTGCGGTGCAACGGAGTTTCCGGGCTCCGCGAACGGCCGGAGAACCGGAGATTACCGATCCCGAACGTGGCAATACGCACCCTTGTGCGACCAGCCGCGAGGGTCTTGGGTGGGACGAGTGTGCCGCCCCGGGCCCAACAGAAACCGGGCCGGTGGCATGGTGGAATCTCAGGAGGATCCCGACATGTCCGATACGGCAAGTGACTGTAGCGACTGTACGGAGCCCCGTACCGCGGTCACCGAACCCGAGGTGGAGGCCCTGGTCAGGGGCATCTGCTTCAAGACAGGGCCGCCCCGCACCCTCGGGGTCGAAGTGGAATGGCTCGTCCACGAGCTGCGCATGCCGCAGCTCCCCGTGACACCCGAACGGCTCGAAGCGGCCTACGCCGCCTTGAGGACCGTGCCTCTGAGGTCGGCGCTCACCGTCGAGCCCGGCGGCCAGCTGGAACTCAGCTCGTCGCCCGCCGCCTCCCTGATGGAGTGCATCGGTTCCGTCTCCGAAGACCTGGACGCCGTACGCGCCGTCCTGCGTCGCGACAACCTGGGGCTGGTCGGTGTCGGCCACGATCCCTGGCATCCGCCGCGCCGGTTCCTGCACGAGCCGCGCTACGACGCCATGGAGCGCTGCCTCGACCGCACCGGCCCGGCGGGCCGGCGCATGATGTGCACCTCGGCGTCCGTGCAGGTGTGTCTCGACGCCGGTTACGAGGAGCCGGGTCCGCTCGGTCTCGGGCGGCGCTGGTGGCTGGCGCACCAGCTGGGCGCGGTCCTGGTGGCCGCGTTCGCGAACTCCCCGCTGGTCGGCCGCAGCCCCACCGGCTGGCGCTCCACCCGGCAGCTCGTCTGGATGGAGATCGGTCCCGGCCGCGCGGGCGGTCCGACGCTGGACGAGGCACCGCGCGACGCGTGGACCGACCTCGTCCTGGACGCGCCGGTGATGTGCATACGGCGGGACAGCGGACCATGGGACGTCCCGGAGAACCTGACGTTCCGGGAATGGATCAGATCGGGCTCGCCGAGACCGCCGACCCGTGAGGATCTCGACTACCACGTCTCGACGCTGTTCCCGCCAGTCAGACCGCGCGGCCATCTCGAACTGCGCATGATCGACGCGCAGCCGGGGGACGACGGCTGGATCGTGCCGCTGGCCGTGACGACGGCGCTCTTCGACGACCCGGAGGCGGCCGAGACCGCGTACCGGGCCGTGAAGCCGCTGGCCGAACGGACCCAGGGGCTGCCCGCGCCGCACAATCCGCTGTGGATCGACGCGGCCCGCCACGGACTGTCCGACCCGGAGCTGCACGAGGCCGCCCTCGTCTGCTTCGCCGCGGCGCTGGAGGCCCTGCCCCGGCTGGGCGCCACCGCCGGGGTCATGGACGCCGTCCGCGCGTTCTTCGACCGCTATGTCGTCCGGGGCCGCTGCCCCGCCGACGATCTGCTCGACCGCGTGCGCGGCACGGACAGCCGCCCGCACGGGAAGGACATCCGCACATGACCGACGCCGACATCGCCACCGACACGTCCGCGGGCAACTCCGCCGACGCCTCGGCCGACATCGACATCGAGGCGCTCAGGCAACGGGCGTTGACCACTCTGACCACGGCCCGGGACCGCACCACGCTCCTCACGAGCTGCGTGGACGAGCCCGAACTCACCGCCCAGGTATCGCCGTTGATGTCCCCGCTGGTCTGGGACCTCGCGCACATCGGCAACCAGGAGGAACTGTGGCTGCTGCGCGCCGTCGGCGGCCGGGACGCGATGCGCCCCGACATCGACGGCCTCTACGACGCGTTCGAGCACCCGCGCTCCGAGCGCCCCTCGCTGCCGCTGCTGCCGCCCGAGGAGGCGCGGCAGTACGCGGCCGAGGTGCGCGGCCGGGTGACGGACGTACTGGAGAGCCACGCCTTCCGCGGGACCCGGCTCACCGACATGGGCTTCGCCTTCGGGATGGTCGCCCAGCACGAACAGCAGCACGACGAAACGATGCTGATCACCCATCAGCTCCGCACCGGGCCGCAGGCGTTGACGGCCCCCGACCCGGAGCCGGTCCCGCTGTTCACGGGCCCGTCCGAAGTCCTCGTCCCCGGCGGCCCGTTCATGATGGGCACCTCGACCGAGCCGTGGGCGCTGGACAACGAACGGCCCGCGCACCGGCGGGAGGTGGCCCCGTTCCACATCGACACGACCCCGGTGACGAACGGCGCGTATCTGGCGTTCATCGAGGACGGCGGCTACGACGACCCGCGCTGGTGGACGACGGAGGGCTGGGCGCACATCCGCCGCAACTCCGTCACGGCGCCCGGGTTCTGGCGCCGGGAGGCGGGCCAGTGGCTGCGGCGCCGGTTCGGCGTCACGGAGGCAGTGCCGCTCGACGAGCCGGTGGTGCACGTCTGCTGGTACGAGGCGGACGCCTACGCCCGCTGGGCCGGACGGCGGCTGCCGACCGAGGCCGAGTGGGAGAAGGCGGCCCGCCACGACCCGACGTCCGGCCGCTCGATGCGCTACCCGTGGGGCGACGCCGACCCGGCACCCGAGCACGCCAACCTCGGACAGCGTCACCTGCGCCCGGCACCCGCCGGAAGCTACCCGGCGGGTGAATCACCGCTGGGCGTACGGCAGTTGATCGGCGACGTGTGGGAGTGGACGTCGAGCGACTTCCTGCCGTACCCGGGGTTCAGGGCGTTCCCGTACAAGGAGTACTCGGAGGTGTTCTTCGGCCCGGAGTACAAGGTGCTGCGGGGCGGTTCGTTCGCGGTGGACGAGGTGGCCTGCCGGGGCACGTTCCGCAACTGGGACTATCCGATCCGGCGGCAGATCTTCTCCGGCTTCCGCACGGCCCGCTCGGGGGCCGTCTGATGTGCCGCCACCTGGCGTATCTGGGACCCGAGGAGCCGCTCGGCCGGCTCCTCGTGGACCCGGAGCACAGCCTGTACCGGCAGTCCTGGGAGCCCCGGCGGCAGCGGCACGGCACGGTCAACGCCGATGGTTTCGGGGTGGGTTGGTACGCCGAGGGCGATCCGGTGCCGGGCCGCTACCGGCGGGCCGTGCCCATCTGGGGCGACCAGTCCTTCGCCGACCTGGCCCGCGTGGTCCGCTCCGGCGCGCTGCTGGCAGCCGTACGGGACGCGACGTTCGCGGGTGCGGACGGGGAGGCCGCGGCGGCGCCGTTCGCCGCGGGTCCCTGGCTGTTCAGCCACAACGGCGCGGTCACCGGCTGGCCGCAGACTCTGGCGGCGCTCGCCCGGCGCATGCCGCCCGTCGACCTGTTGTCCATGGAGGCACGCTGCGACTCGGCGTTCGTCTGGGCGCTGGTCCTCGGCCGGCTCCGGGAGGGCGACGAGGTGGGTCAGGCGCTGGCCGACACGGTGACGGAGGTCGCCCACGCGGCCCCCGGCTCCCGCCTCAACCTCCTTCTCACCGACGGCGAGACGATCGCCGCCACCGCCTGGGGCGACACCCTCTGGTACCTCTCGGAGCCCGGCCGCCGCGCGGTCGTGGCCTCCGAGCCCTACGACGACGACCCGCACTGGCAGGAGGCCCCCGACCGCACTCTGCTCACCGCGACCCGCACCGAGGTCCTCCTCACCCCCCTGAAAGACCTCGCACCACCGAAGGAGCCCCGTACGTGAGCCCGTTCCTTCTCACCCGCACCCTGCCCGAGGACGCCACCGACGCGGCACTGCGCGCCGACGTCCTGGCGGGCCTCACCAGCACCCCGAAGACCCTCCCGCCGAAGTGGTTCTACGACGCCCACGGCAGTGAACTCTTCGAGCAGATCACCGAGTTGCCCGAGTACTACCCCACGCGCGCCGAGCGGGAGATCCTCGTCGACCGCGCGGCCGAGATCGCCGCGGCGACCGGCGCGCGCACGCTCGTCGAGCTGGGCTCCGGCTCCTCGGACAAGACCCGCCATCTGCTGGACGCGTTCACCGGGCTGGCCGTGTACGTCCCGGTCGACGTCAGCGAGAGCGCGCTCACACAGGCCGGACACGCTCTCATCGAGGAGCGGCCGGGGCTCGACGTGCACGCCCTGATCGCCGACTTCACCGGCGACCTCACCCTGCCGGAGACCCCGGGCCCGCGCCTGCTGGCGTTCCTCGGCGGCACGATCGGCAACCTGCTCCCGGCGGAACGCGCCACGTTCCTCGCCGGACTCCGCTCGCTCCTCTCCCCCGGCGACGCGCTGCTCCTCGGCACGGACCTGGTCAAGGACGAGGACGTGCTGGTCAGGGCGTACGACGACGCGGCCGGAGTGACGGCCGCGTTCAACAAGAACGTCCTGACCGTCGTCGACCGCGAACTCGGCGCCGACTTCGACGCCGACGCCTTCGACCATGTCGCCCTCTGGGACAGCGACCACGAGTGGATCGAGATGCGGCTGCGGTCCCGTACGGACCAGACCGTGAAGATCCCCGCGCTCGATCTCGCCGTCGAGTTCACGGCGGGCGAGGAACTCCGCACCGAGATCTCCGCGAAGTTCCGCAAGGAGGGCGTGCGCTCCGAACTGGCCGCCACCGGGCTGGAGTTGACCCACTGGTGGACCGACCGTGCGGGACGCTTCGCGCTGTCACTGAGCGTGGTGCGCTGACGTCGGGTGACGGGCCGTCTCGCGCACCGCCGCGCCGTGGGGCACGGTGGAGTGACGCGTGACGCGCCCGTCACGGCCGAGAGGAGCACCCGCATGTCCAACCACACGTACCGGGTCACCGAGATCGTCGGCACGTCTCACGAGGGCATCGACCAGGCCATCCGCAACGGCGTGGCCCGCGCCGCGCAGACCCTCCGCAGCCTCGACTGGTTCGAGGTGACGCAGGTCAGGGGCCAGATCGAGAACGGCCAGATCGAGCACTTCCAGGTCGGCCTGAAGGTCGGCTTCCGCATCGAGGACGAGGACTGACCGTCGCAGGCGAGGTCGGACGGCCGTAGCGGCTACGGCTCTCAGGTCCGGCCCTCCCCCTCCTGTGCCGCCTCCAGCGCGGCGGAGGGGGAGGTCCAGCGGGCCCGGACGACCCTGAACCCGGCCCGTTCGGCGTCGTCGCAGACCAGCTCGTCGTCGTCCACGAGGACCCGGATCTCGCGGTCGCGGGCGAGCTGCTTGAGTTTCTCCAGCTTGGTGCGCCGGGCCGGCCTGCGGTCGTCGTTGCGGCGCATGAGGACCCGGCCCTCGGGCAGTCCCTGCGCGGCGAGCCAGGCGAGCGTGTCGCGGCGGCAGCGTTCGGGGCGCCCGGTGAGGTAGACGACCTCGCACTCCTCGGCCTGTTCCAGCGCGAGCGCGACGCCCTCCGCGAGGGGCGGGTCCTGCGGCGCGGCACCGAAGAAGCCGTCCCAGTCGCGCGGCTTCCGCTCCAGGAACCGTTGCCGGTGTGCCGTGTCGGCGAGGGTGTTGTCGAGGTCGAACACGGCCAGCGGGCGCTTGTTGTCGGCAGTCACCCGCCCACCCTAGACAGCCGGACCCGGCACCCCGGCAGCGGCCCGCGAGGGGCCTGGCCTCATGCTTCTCGCATGTCTGCCGCGATTCCCGCCCCCCGTACGTTCCTGATCGGCGCCGCCCGCGAGCGGCCCTGCACCCTGGTCGTGTGCCGGGGCTGCTGCTGCGGCGACCCGCGCAAACACCCCGGCACCGACCACGCCTGGCAGCTGGAACGGCTGCGGTCCGGCGCCGCCGAGCACGGTTTCGCGGTCCGTACGACGGACTGTCTGGGCCCCTGCGACCAGGCCAACGTGATCGTCGTCCAGCCGTCGGCGGCCGGGCGCCGGGCGGGCGGCCGGCCGACCTGGGTCGGCTTCGCGATGGACGACGACTGCACGGAGGAAGTGCTGGAGTGGGCGGCCGCGGGCGGGCCTGGAATCGCCGCGCCGCCCGTCACGCTGGAGCTGCAGTTCATCGACCCGCCACGGGAGGGACGGGTCCGGTCGCGGCGGTGAGGGATCCATCCGAGGCGTACGAACGCGGGCTGCTCGGCCCCGGGGACTGACCGGCACGGGAATGCCGACGCCTCCTCGGTGTTGAACCAGACGTGAGTTCAGTGATCGCCACGACCCCGTTCTCCGTCCTCGACCGGTCCCGCACCCGCGAGGGGCATCCGGCCGCCGAGGCACTGCGTGACACCGTGCGGTTCGCGCGGGAGATCGAGGAGCTGGGCTACCACCGGTTCTGGGTGTCGGAGCACCACGCCGTGCCCGGGGTCGCGGGCTCCGCGCCGACCGTCCTGGCCGCCGCCGTCGCCTCGGCCACCCGAACCATCCGGGTCGGCACGGGCGGGGTGATGCTGCCCAATCACCAACCTCTCGTCGTCGCCGAGCAGTTCGGGGTACTGGAGTCGCTGTTCCCCGGCCGGATCGACATGGGCCTCGGCCGCTCGGTCGGCTTCACCACCGGCGTGCGCAAGGCGCTGGGCCGCGACAAGGACGACGCCGACGACTTCGCCGGGCAGCTCGACGAACTCCTCGGCTGGTTCCGCGGCACGTCACCCACCGGCGCGCACGCACGCCCCTCCGAGGGCCTGAGCGTCCCGCCGTTCGTGCTGGCGATGGGCGAGGGCGCCGACATCGCGGCCCGCGCCGGTCTCCCGATGGTCGTCGGCGACCTCCGCAACCGGGAGAAGATGCAGCGCGGCATCGACCGGTACCGGGCCACCTTCCGTCCGTCCCCGTGGGCCGCGGAACCGTACGTCGTCATCTCGGGGACGATCGCCGTGGCCGCCACCCCCGAGGCGGCACGGCAGTTGCTCGTCCCGGAGGCGTGGTCGATGGCGTACTCGCGCACCCACGGCACCTTCCCGCCGCTCCCGCCCGCCGAGCGCGTGGAGCAACTGCCCATGACGGACAAGGAGTTCGGCTTCTACGAGGCCGGGCTCAGCGGGCAGCTCGCGGGCACCGAGGAACAGGTGGCCCACGAGCTGGAGACGGTGCTGAAGGAGACGGCGGCCGACGAGGTGCTGGTCACCACCAGCACCTACGACCGCGAAGCCCTGCTGGACTCCTACCGGCGGCTCGCCTCGCTCAGGGCGTGAGCACCATTCGGAAGCGCGCGGCACCGGACAGCATCCGCTCGTAGGCCTCCCCCGCCTGCTCCAGGGGGACGGTCTCCACCATCGGACTGATGTGGTGCAGGGCGCTGAAGGCCAGCGTGTCCTGCACGTCCTGCGAGGTGCCGGACGGGTGGCCCCGAACGACCTTGGCGCTCATGAGCAGTTGGAGCGGGCTGATCCCCAGCGGCGCGGTGTCCGCCCCGACGACGACCAGTTCACCACGGGGCCGCAGCCCCTGCACGGTCGCCGTCGCGGCATCCGCGTTGCCCGCCGTGGCGAGCACGACCTTGGCGCCGCCGAGGGCCTGGAGCGCCTCCGAGACCTCGGTGTCGGCGGTGCTGTCGACGTAGTGGTGCGCGCCCAACTGCTTGGCGAAGTCGGCCTTTTCGGGGCCCCGCGCGATGGCCACGGTCTCGAATCCCATCGCGGCCGCGTACTGCACGCCCAGGTGACCGAGGCCGCCCAGCCCGAGGACGGCCACGAGGTCGCCCGGTTTCGCGGAGCTGCGGCGCAGGCCGTTGAAGGTGGTCACTCCCGCGCAGCCCATGGGTGCGGCGGCGCTCGCCGAGAGGCTGTCGGGGATGCGGGCGAGCGCGTCGACCGGTGCCACGGTCATCTCGGCGAAGCCGCCGTCGTAGGCCCAGCCGGGGACCTTGAGGTTCTCGCAGACGATGAAGTCGCCCTGTCTGCACGGGGTGCAGTGGCCGCAGCTGCCGCCGAACCAGCCGACGGACACCCGGTCGCCGATCCGCCAGCCGGTGTCCGAGGCGCCCTCGCCGAGCGCGTCGATGTGCCCGGCGATCTCGTGCCCGGTGACGAGCGGGAAGCGTACGCCCGGGACTCCGGCGTTCACGAAGAAGGTGTCGCTGTGGCAGATCCCGCAGGCCTCCACGGCGATCCGCACATGGCCCGGTCCCGGCTGCGGCACATCTCGCTCGACGACGGCGAACCCACCGCCGGGCGCGGCCACTTGCGCGGCTCGATACCTGCTCATACGTGTCTCCCGATGGGGTGCGAACGCGGTCCGGCTAGTGCTCGGCCGCCTGACGTGCCCGGATCTGGATCGTGCCGTCGGCCGCGTCGACCTGTGCCTGGTCGCCCGCGTTCAGCTCGCCGGCGAGCAGCATGTCGGCGAGCCGGTCGTCGACCTCGCGCTGGATGGTGCGGCGCAACGGCCGGGCGCCGAAGTCGGGTTGGTAGCCGAGGTTGGCGAGGAGGTCCGCCGCCGCGTCGGTGACGTCGAGGGTGACGTCCTGCGCGTGCAGCCTGCGCCGGGTGTGGTCCAGCAACAGGTCGACGATCTCCCGCAGTTGGGTCCGTTCCAGGCCCCGGAAGACGATGATCTCGTCGATGCGGTTGAGGAACTCGGGGCGGAAGTGCTGGTTCAGGACGGGCATCACCGTCTCGCGGACCTTGGCGTAGTCGTCGACGCCCGCCGCGAGGATGCGGTCGGCACCGATGTTCGACGTCATGATCACGACGGTGTTCTTGAAGTCGACGGTGCGGCCCTGCGAGTCGGTGAGCCGTCCGTCGTCGAGGAGTTGGAGCAGCGTGTTGAAGACGTCGGGGTGCGCCTTCTCGACCTCGTCGAGCAGCAGCACGGCGTACGGCTGCCTGCGGACGGCCTCGGTGAGCTGGCCGGCCTCCTCGTGGCCGACGTAGCCGGGAGGCGCTCCGACCAGGCGGGAGACGGTGTGGCGCTCCTGGAACTCGCTCATGTCGAGGCGGATCATGCGGCCCTCGTCGCCGAAGAGGGCGGCGGCGAGCGCGCGGGCCAGTTCGGTCTTGCCGACGCCGGTGGGGCCGAGGAAGAGGAAGCTGCCGATGGGCCGGTCCGGGTCGCTCATGCCGGCCCGGGCCCGCCGTACGGCACGGGCGACGGCGGTGATGGCCTCGTCCTGGCCGACGACCCGCTCGTGGAGGTGCTCCTCCAGCTTCATCAGCCGGGCGCGTTCCTCCTCGGTGAGCTGGGAGACCGGGATGCCGGTGGTGCGGGAGACGACCTCGGCGATGTCCTCGGCGGTGACCTTGGGCGCCTGCTCCTCGGCGGAGCCGCCCGCCTTCAGCTCGGCCTCGGTGTCCTTGATCCGGTCGCGGATCTCCTTGGCCCGCTCGTACTCCTCGTCGGCGACGGCCTGGTCCTTCTCGCGGTTCAGGGCGGCGAGCCGGTCCTCGACGTCGCGGGTGTCGGAGAGCGGGGTCTTGGCCCGCAGCCGAACCCGGGCCGCGGCCTGGTCCATCAGGTCGATGGCCTTGTCGGGCAGGAAGCGGGCGGTGATGTACCGGTCGGAGAGTTCGGCCGCCGCGACCACCGCCTCGTCGGTGATGCGGACCTGGTGGTGGGCCTCGTAGCGGTCGCGCAGGCCGCGCAGGATCTCGATGGTGTCGTCGACGGTCGGCTCGCCGATCAGGATGGGCGCGAAGCGGCGCTCCAGCGCGGAGTCCTTCTCGATGTACCTGCGGTACTCGTCGACGGTGGTCGCGCCGATGAGGTGCAACTGGCCACGCGCCAGGGCGGGCTTGAGCATGTTGCCCGCGTCCATGGCGCCGTCACCGCCACCGCCCGCGCCAACGACGGTGTGCAACTCGTCGAGGAACAGCACCAGTTCGTCGCTGTGCTCGCTCACCTCGTCGAGGAGTTTCTTCAGCCGTTCCTCGAACTCGCCGCGGTACTTGGTGCCCGCGACCATCCCGGCCAGGTCCAGCGAGACGAGCCGCTTGCCCGCGAGGGTCTTCGGCACGTCACCGGCGATGATCCGCTGGGCGATGCCCTCGACGACGGCGGTCTTGCCGACTCCGGGGTCGCCGATGAGGACGGGGTTGTTCTTGCTGCGCCGGGACAGCACCTCGATGGTCTGCTCGACCTCCTCGTCCCGGCCGATCACCGGGTCGAGCCGCCCGGCCCGCGCGTCCTCGGTGAGGTCGCGGCCGTACTCGTCGACGGTCGGCGTGCTGCTGGGCTTCTTCCGCTCGGGCTCGGCACCGGTGGGCATCCGGTCGCCCTCCCAGCCGCTGCCCGCGAGGGCCTGTCCCGCGGCCGACTCGGGGTTGGCGGCAAGGGCCCGCAGCAGGTGCTCGGGGCCGATGTACGAGGAGTCCTCGGCCCGGGAGATCTGGTAGGCGTCGAGGAGGGCGCGCTTGGCGGCCGGGGTGAGCGTGGTGGGGTCGGTCTTCGGGCCGCCCTCTTCCCCGGCGGAGAGCCGCTCGCGGATCCGGTCGGGGTCCGCGCCCGCCTCGGCGAGCAGGCGCCGGGTCGACTCCTGCTCGGTGGCGGCAGCCAGCAGATGCCGGGCGTCCAGCTGCTCGCTGCCCTCGACGGCGGCGATGTCCCGCGCCTGCGCCACCAGCTCACGGGCCCGCTCCGAGAGGAGGCTGCCGATGTCGACGCGCTGGGCCCTGCGCGACGGGGCCGCCGCCCCCGAACCGCCGAAATACCGGGACATCAGCTCGTCGAATTCCTCGAAGGGGCTGCGTCCGAAACCGAATCCGGGAGTGCTCATGACGGACCTTCCGTGCGGCGACCTGGCGGCGACTGGCATCCGTTTCTTCAAACCTTGCACAGCCCGGTCGCCCCCGCACCCCCGCAGGTCACCGGGCACCCCACAGCGCGCCCGCATAGACTCGTCGGGTCATGGACAGCCCCCGCGATCCCTACGTCCGCGTCCGCGGCGCCCGAGAGCACAATCTCCAGGGCGTCGACGTCGACATCCCGCGCGACGTGTTGGCCGTGTTCACAGGCGTCTCCGGCTCCGGAAAGTCGTCCCTGGCCTTCGGCACGATCTACGCGGAGGCCCAGCGCCGCTACTTCGAGTCGGTCGCGCCGTACGCCCGCCGTCTGATCCACCAGGTGGGCGCGCCGAAGGTCGGCGGGATCACCGGTCTCCCTCCCGCGGTCTCGCTCCAGCAGCGCCGCTCGACCCCCACCTCCCGTTCCTCGGTGGGCACGGTCACCAGCCTCTCGAACTCGCTGCGGATGCTGTTCTCCCGCGCGGGTGACTACCCGCCCGGCGCGGAACGGCTCGACTCGGACGCCTTCTCCCCCAACACGGCGGCGGGCGCGTGCCCGGAGTGCCACGGCCTCGGCCGGGTCCACCGCACCACCGAGGAGTCCCTCGTCCCCGACCCCTCCCTCTCGATCCGCGAGGGGGCGATCGCCGCGTGGCCGGGCGCCTGGCAGGGCAAGAACCTCCGGGACATCCTCGACACCCTCGGCCACGACGTGGACGTGCCGTGGCGCGAGCTCCCCGCCGACGAGCGGAAGTGGATCCTCTTCACGGACGAGCAGCCGGTGGTGACCGTCCACCCCGTCCGGGACGCGGACCGCATCCAACGCCCGTACCAGGGCACGTACATGAGCGCCCACCGCTACGTCATGAAGACCTTCGCCGACACGAAGAGCCCGACCCTGCGGGCGAAAGCGGAACGCTTCCTGACCAGCACCCCCTGCCCCCTGTGCAAAGGCCGCAGACTCCGCGCCGAGTCCCTGGCGGTGACCATCGCGGGCCGCACGATCGCCGACCTGGCCGCACTCCCCCTGGCCGAGCTGGCGGGCACCCTGACCGGCACATCGGAGGCCGCCCGCGTCCTCACCGAGGACCTCACCTCCCGCATCGCCCCCATCCTCGAACTGGGCCTCGGCTACCTCAGCCTGGACCGGGCGACCCCCACCCTCTCGGCAGGCGAACTCCAACGCCTGCGCCTGGCAACCCAGTTGAGGTCCGGCCTCTTCGGAGTCGTCTACGTCCTGGACGAACCCTCCGCAGGCCTGCACCCGGCGGACACGAAGGCCCTCCTCACGGTCCTGGACCGCCTGAAGGCCACCGGCAACTCGGTGTTCGTGGTGGAGCACCACCTGGACGTGATGCGCGGCGCCGACTGGCTGGTGGACGTGGGCCCGCAGGCGGGTGAGCACGGCGGACGGGTGCTGTACAGCGGCCCGGTGGAAGGCCTGGCGGCGGTGGAGGAATCGGCGACGGCCCGCTTCCTCTTCGACCGCTCTCCCACCCCGCCGCGCGAAGTCCGTTCACCGCGCGGCGAGTTGAAGGTGGGCCCGGTCACGCGGCACAACCTGCGCGACGTCACGGCCGAGTTCCCCCTCGGCGTGTTCACGGCGGTCACCGGCGTCTCGGGCTCGGGCAAGTCCACGCTGATCGGCGAGATCACCGAGGAACTGGCAGGCGTAGGCCGCCTGGTGTCGGTGGACCAGAAACCGATCGGCCGCACTCCCCGCTCGAACCTGGCGACGTACACCGGCCTCTTCGACGTCGTCCGCAAGGTCTTCGCGGCCACGGACGAGGCACGCCAACGGGGTTACGGCGTAGGGCGGTTCTCCTTCAACGTGGCGGGCGGCCGCTGCGAGACCTGCCAGGGCGAGGGCTTCGTCAGCGTGGAACTGCTCTTCCTCCCGAGCACCTACGCCCCCTGCCCGGACTGCGGCGGGGCCCGCTACAACCCCGAGACGCTCCAAGTGACGTACCGGGGACGGAACATCGCGGACGTCCTCGACCTGACGGTGGAGAGCGCGGCGGAGTTCTTCGCGGACACCCCGGCCGTGGCCCGCAGCCTGACCACACTCCTGGACGTGGGCCTCGGCTACCTCCATCTCGGACAGCCCGCCACGGAGTTGTCCGGCGGCGAGGCCCAACGCATCAAGCTGGCCACCGAGTTGCAGCGCGCCCACCGCACCCACACCCTCTACCTCCTCGACGAACCCACCACCGGACTCCACCCGGCCGATGTGGAACTCCTCCTCCACCAACTCCACGGCCTGGTCGACGCCGGCCACACCGTGATCGTCGTCGAACACGACATGTCGGTGGTGGCAGGCGCGGACTGGGTGATCGACTTGGGCCCCGGCGGAGGAGAGAAGGGGGGCCGCGTCGTGGCGGCAGGCACGCCGACAGAGGTGGCGGGGACCAGGGGAAGCACCACGGCTCCCTACCTGAAAACCGCGCTGGAGTAGATGCCCTTGCTTCTCAGGGGCGCGGGGAACTGCGCGACCAGCCCCCACGCACCCGCACCCAACCAACTACCTCAACAGCCCCACAACCAACTCCCGGGGCAACCCATAGGTGTCGTGAAGGTAACGATACTCCTCGTCACCCAACACCCCCCGAAACTCAGGCCGGGACAACACCCCCCGCCCCCGCTCAAGAAGCCGGGCGAACCGCCCCTCCTCCTCCTCCAGCAAAACCCCCCGCACAGAGCCCGAACCAACAAGCTCCTCCGGCAGATCACCCAACGAACGAGACTCGTCACCCCGCCACAAAACGGTGAGCACCCGCCGAATCAACCGCCGCACCACATACCCCCGCCCGGTGTTGGACGGCCACACCCCTTCCCCGATGACGACGGCACTCGACCGCAGATGATCACAGACGATCCGCAAGGACCGCTCGTCCAGTTCCCACAACGTCGACAGCACCCGCGTCCACGGCTCGAACACATCTGTCTCATAGACCGACCGCCGCCCCTGCAGCACAGACACCAGCCGCTCCAACCCCATCCCCGTGTCGACATTGACCTGCCGCAACGGAACCAGCCCGCCGTCCTCGCCCCGCTCCAGCCGCATGTGCACGTGGTTCCAGATCTCCACCCACCGCGAGTCGGTCGTCGGGCGCCCCTCCGGCGGACCGTCACCGGTCCAGTAGAAGATCTCCGAGTCGGGCCCACACGGCCCCACCGGCCCGTTGGACCACCAGTTCTCGTCCCGGGTCGACTCGACCGGCACGCCCAACTCCCGCCAGGTGTCCAGCGATTCAAGGTCGGGGCCGACCTGCTCGTCGCCGCCGAAGACGGTGACGTACACCTTCTCGCGCGGGATGCCGAAGCCGTCCCGCAGCAGCTCGTACCCCCACCGCAGGCTCTGCGGATGGCCGTAGTCGCCCAACGACCATGAGCCGAGCATGTCGAACACGGTGAGGTGGGTGAGGTCGCCGATCTCGTCGAGGTCCGTGGTCCGCAGACAGCGTTGGACGTTGACCAGCCGCCGCCCCTGTGGATGCGGGCGTCCCTGGAGGTACGGCGTGAGCGGGTGCATGCCGGACGTGGTGAAGAGGACCGGGTCCGAGGGCGGCGGCAGGAGCGAGCTTCCGGTGATCAGCTCGTGCCCGCGCTCGCGGTAGAAGTCGAGGAACGTACGGACGACGTCGTCGGTGTTCATGGCGGTGAGTCCTTCGGGTCGGGTGGGGACCGGAAGGGACCGCGGGAGGGCGTACGAGAGATCTGGAAACGACACACCCGGCGGTCCGTTTCCGGCCGCCGGGAGAGGTCAGTGAGGTCAGGCGTCGGCAGCCGGCGAGCTGGTCGCTCGCGCGGTCGCGGTGCCGGTGTGCCTGATGATCCTCATGGACGCAACGCTAACAGGACGCCTGCGGGCCGTCCTGCGAATTTTCACCGGGGTCTGCGCCACCGACGTGCAGTGGTCCTGGTGCGGGGGCCGACCGGTCACCCCGGTCTGCGCCGCGTGGGCGAGGGAGCGGCGGTCGGGGTGGCTGCCGGCCGCTATGGTCGGCCCCACCTCGACCTCGGCGACGAGCCCGCGCGTCGACACCACCCGCCACACCGAGGTGAGCAGGGAGTCGCTGCCGACGAAGGCGGGGGCGGTGCTTGCGGTGCCGTCGGTCACGTAGTGCAGGCCGACCGGTTGCACGGGGACGCCGGCGTCCAGCGCGGCCTGGAAGACGGCCCGCCGGAAGTGCCCCTGGGCCCGGCCGCACCAGGTGCTGCCCTCGGGGAACACGGCGACCGCTCCCCCGGCGCGCAGGGCGCCCGCGATGGAGGCGACCGTCTCCGGCAGCGCGCGGAGCCGGTCGCGGTCGATGAACAGGGCGCCGCTGCCCGCGGTCAGTGTCCCGGCGACGGGCCAGTGCCGGATCTCCGCCTTGGCCAGCATGCGGGCGGGGCGTACGGCGGCCAGCAGCGGGATGTCGAGCCACGAGATGTGGTTGGCGACCAGGAGCAGTCCGCCGGTGGGCGTGGTGGTGCCGGTGATGCGGAGCCGGATGCCGGCGGACCGGACGATCGTCCGGCACCACCAGCGCACCGCCACGGCGGGGATCCTCTTGCCGACGGGGGTGAGCGCGGCCCCGGCGGCCACCACGACGAGGACGGTCACGAAGCGCAGCACGGCACGCGGTACGGCCGTGACGGACCCCTTCGACTCGATGCACGACCTGGGGGTGCAGGGCGCGCTGGGCAGCCAGACGCTCATCACGCCGGGACGAGCGAGAGGAAGTGCCGCAGATAGCGCGGGTTGACCCGGCGCATCGACAGCAGGACGTACAGGTCGGCGACCCCGAAGTCCGGGTCGTGGGCGGGCTCGCCGCAGACCCAGGCGCCGAGGCGGACGTAGCCGCGCAGCAGCGGGGGGAGTTCGACGCGGCCGGCGGGGCGGGTGACGCCGTCGGCGCTCCAGGGCAGCAGCGGGCGGACCCGGAACTCCTCGGGGGCGAGGTGCTTGGCACTGACCCGGTCCCAGGTGCCGGCGGCGAGGGCGCCGCCGTCGGCGAGCGGGATGGAGCAGCAGCCGGCGAGCCAGTCGTGGCCGCGGTCGACCATGTAGCGGGCTATGCCGGCCCAGATGAGGCCGATGACGGTGCCGTCGCGGTGGTCGGGGTGGACGCAGGAGCGGCCGACCTCGACGAGGCCCGGGCGGATCGAGTCGAGGGGGGCGAGGTCGAACTCGCTCTCCGAGTAGAGCCGTCCGGCGACGGCGGCGCGCTCGGGCGGCAGCAGCCGGTAGGTGCCGACCACCTGCCCGGTGACCGTGTCGCGGACGAGGAGGTGGTCGCAGTAGGCGTCGAAGGCGTCGACGTCCAGGCCGGGCTGGGGGCTGGACAGGTGGGCGCCCATCTCCCCGGCGAAGACGTCGTGCCGCAGCCGCTGCGCGGCACGCACATCGTCCTCGTCGCGGGCGAGCGTGACGGTGTAGCGGGTCGGCGCGTCGGGCTGCGAGGGACGGTCGAGGGTGGAAACGCCGGTCATGGCTCTCCCTGATCACGGGCCGGGGACGGCGGAGGAACAAGCTGGCCGGTTCCGTAAGTCCAGCCGCAACAGTTCTTCCTACGCCGGGCGTCCTGCGCGTGACCTGTGCCCGGAGCCGGGATGTGAGCTTGCTGAACGGCGTCCGCATGCCCGCTGCGTGGAGCTGCGCCGGTGCTTGGCGGGACCGGGGATGAGCACCACTCCCGGTCCCGCCCGTCCGCACCTTGTCGGCGAACGATCGGTGCAACCCCCGGGGGCGCGGGGAAACTGCGCGACCGGCCGCAGCGCACCCGCACCCGTCGACGGCGCTATTTCCTCGTGACCTTGCGGGTCGCCCGCAGCCACTCCTTGTTCATGCCGGTGATGGAGACCAGCGGGATGCCCTTGGGGCAGGCGGTGGCGCATTCGCCGGTCAGGGTGCAGCCGCCGAAGCCCTCCTCGTCCATCTGCGCGACCATGTCGAGGACGCGGGTCTCGCGCTCGGGTGCGCCCTGCGGGAGGACGTTGAGGTGGTTGACCTTGGCGGAGGTGAACAGCATCGCCGCGCCGTTCGGGCACGCGGCCACGCACGCGCCGCAGCCGATGCACTCGGCGTGCTCGAAGGCGAAGTCGGCGTCCGGTTTGGGTACGGCGGTGGCGTGGGCCTCGGGGGCGGCGCCGGTCGGGGCGGTGATGTAACCGCCCGCCTGGATGATGCGGTCGAAGGCCGAGCGGTCCACCACCAGGTCCTTGACGACCGGGAAGGCGGAGGCGCGCCACGGTTCGATGTCGATCGTGTCGCCGTCCGCGAAGGACCGCATGTGGAGCTGGCAGGTGGTGGTGCGCTCCGGGCCGTGCGCGTCGCCGTTGATGACGAGGGAGCAGGCGCCGCAGATGCCCTCGCGGCAGTCGTGGTCGAAGGCGACCGGGTCCTCGCCCTTGAGGATGAGTTCCTCGTTGAGGGTGTCGAGCATCTCCAGGAACGACATGTCCGTGGAGATTCCGTCCACTTGGTAGGTGGACATGGCGCCTTCGGCGTCGGCGTTCTTCTGCCGCCAGACGCGCAGGGTGAGCTTCATGCGTAGCTCCGCTGAGTGGGGTGGACGTACTCGAAGACCAGGTCTTCCTTGTGCAGTACGGGAGATGAGCCGGTGCCGGTGAACTCCCAGGCGGCCGCGTAGCTGAACTCGTCGTCCCTGCGCTCCGCTTCGCCGTCGGGGGTCTGGGACTCCTCGCGGAAGTGGCCGCCGCAGGACTCGGCGCGGTTGAGTGCGTCGAGGCACATCAGCTCGGCGAGTTCGAGGTAGTCGACGATGCGGTTCGCCTTCTCCAGCGACTGGTTGAACTCCTCGCCGGTGCCGGGGACCTTGATCCGCCGCCAGAACTCCTCGCGGATCTGCGGGATGCGTTCCAGCGCCTTGCGCAGTCCGCTGTCGGTGCGGGCCATACCGCAGAACTCCCACATGAGTTCGCCGAGTTCACGGTGGAAGGAGTCGGGTGTGCGGTCGCCGTCCACCGCGAGGAGCAGGTTGAGCCGGTCCTCGGTCTCCGCCAGCACCTCCTGTACGGCGGGGTGTTGGACGTCGATGTCCTCGTGTCCGGGGTTCCGCGCGAGGTAGTCGTTGATGGTCGCCGGGAGGACGAAGTAGCCGTCGGCGAGGCCCTGCATCAGGGCGGAGGCGCCGAGGCGGTTGGCGCCGTGGTCGGAGAAGTTGGCCTCGCCGATCGCGAACAGGCCCGGGACGGTGGTCTGGAGGTCGTAGTCGACCCAGAGACCGCCCATCGTGTAGTGCACGGCCGGGTAGATCCGCATGGGGACCGTGTACGGGTCCTCGGCGGTGATCCGGGCGTACATGTCGAAGAGGTTGCCGTACTTCTCCTCGACTGCTTTACGGCCCAACCGCCCGATGGCGTCGGCGAAGTCGAGGTAGACGCCCTGTCCGCCGGGGCCGACCCCGCGCCCCTCGTCGCACACGTTCTTCGCGGCGCGGGAGGCGATGTCGCGGGGCACGAGGTTGCCGAAGGCCGGGTAGATGCGCTCCAGGTAGTAGTCGCGCTCGGCCTCGGGGATCTCGTTCGGGGGACGCTGGTCGCCCTTGGCCTTGGGCACCCAGATGCGGCCGTCGTTGCGCAACGACTCGCTCATCAGGGTGAGTTTGGACTGGTGGTCGCCGGTGCGCGGGATGCAGGTGGGGTGGATCTGGGTGAAGCACGGGTTGGCGAAGAGCGCGCCGCGCCGGTGGGCGCGCCAGACGGCGGTGGCGTTGGAGTTCATGGCGTTCGTCGACAGGTAGAAGACGTTGCCGTAGCCGCCGCTGGCGAGGACGACGGCGTCCGCGAAGTAGGTGTCGATACGGCCCGTGATCAGGTCGCGGGCGACGATCCCCCGCGCCTTCCCGTCGATGACGATCAGGTCGAGCATCTCGGTGCGCGGGTGCATCTCGATGTTCCCGGCGGCGATCTGCCGGGACAGCGCCTGGTAGGCGCCGAGGAGGAGTTGCTGCCCGGTCTGGCCGCGGGCGTAGAAGGTGCGGGACACCTGCACGCCGCCGAAGGAGCGGGTGTCGAGGAGACCGCCGTACTCGCGGGCGAAGGGGACGCCCTGCGCGACGCACTGGTCGATGATCTCGACCGAGATCTGTGCGAGGCGGTGGACGTTGGACTCGCGGGCCCTGAAGTCGCCGCCCTTGACGGTGTCGTAGAAGAGGCGGTGGACGGAGTCGCCGTCGTTGCGGTAGTTCTTCGCCGCGTTGATGCCGCCCTGGGCGGCGATCGAGTGGGCGCGGCGCGGGGAGTCCTGGTAGCAGAACTGGACGACGTGGTAGCCCTGTTCGGCCAGCGTGGCGCCCGCGGAGCCGCCGGCGAGACCGGTGCCGACGACGATCACCGTGTGTTTGCGCCGGTTGGCGGGGTTGACGAGTCTGGCCTCGAAACGGCGGGTGTCCCAGCGCTCGTTGATCGGCCCTGTGGGGGCCTTGGTGTCGGTGACGGGTTCCCCGGTCGTGAAGTCCGCGTATTCAAGGGTCATTTCAGCTCACCACTCCGGTCATGACGCCCACGGGTACGGCGATGAAGCCGGCCGTGAGCAGCAGCGCGAGGACATTGGCGATCGTCTTCAGGGCGCGGTCTCGGCTGCGGCTGCCCGCGCCGAGGGTCTGGGCGGCGCTCCAGAAGCCGTGCCGGACGTGCAGGCCGAGGGCGAGCATCGCGACGATGTAGATCGTGTCGCCGTACCAGGTGGAGAAGGTGTCGACGACGTTCTGGTACGGGTGGCCCGGCTGGAAGCCGCCGGAGTGCACGGTGCCGGTGGTCAGGTCGAGGATGTGCCAGACGATGAACAGGGCGAGGATGATGCCGCCCCAGCGCATGGTGCGGGTGGCATAGGTCGCCCGGGGCTTCTTGTGCACGTACTTGCTGGGGCGCGCCTTGATGTCGCGGCGGCTGAGCTGGTACGCGGAGACGGCGTGGGCGACCACGGCGACGACCAGCGCGACGCGGATCAGCCAGAGCGTCCACTCGTAGTGCATGAAGGGTTCGCCGACGGTGCGCAGCCAGTGGGCGTAGTGGTTGAACTCGCCCGCGCCGAAGAAGATCTTCAGGTTGCCGATCATGTGGACGACCAGGTACAGCAGCATGATCAGGCCGCTGACCGCCATCACTGTCTTCTTGCCGACGGAGCTGTCCCACACCGTGCGCGCCATCGACGGCCGTCGGTCCGTCCGCGTTGCCAGAGCCATGTCTACGGACGTTAGGCGCCCGATGCCCGATCGGTCCAAGACATGGTATGCCTGGTTTCCATAGCCTGGAGCTATCGTAGGTGCATGCAGTTCCAGCAGCTCCAGTACTTCGTGGCGGTCGCCGAGACCCGGCACTTCACCCGGGCCGCCGATCTCGTCCATGTCGCCCAGCCGTCGCTGTCCCAGCAGATCAAGGCGCTGGAGCGGGAGCTCGGGGCGGATCTGTTCCTGCGGGCCCGGGGCAACATCACGCTCACGGATGCGGGCGAGGCGCTGCTGCCGCTGGCCCGGCGCATCCTGGCCGACGCGGACACCGCCCGGCACGAGGTGCAGGAACTGGCCCAACTCCGCAGCGGCCGGATCAGGTTGGGCGCGACCCCGAGCCTCTGCACGGGCCTCCTCCCGGACGTCCTCCGCGCCTTCCACGACCGCTATCCCGGCATCCGGTTGCTGATCGAGGAGGGCGGCTCCCACGACCTCGTACGCGAACTCGCCCGCGGGGCGCTGGACTTGGCCCTGGTGGTCCTGCCCCTGCCCACCCCCTCACCGGCGTTGACGACGGTGGAACTGCTGCGCGAGGACCTGGTCGTCGTCTCCTCCCCCGAGGCACCGGCCCCCGGCCGCGGCCGCACGGTACGGATCTCCGACCTGGAGAGCGAACGCCTCGTGATGTTCCGCCACGGCTACGACCTGCGTGAACTCACCGTCGCCGCGTGCCGCGCCGAGGGCTTCGAACCGGACTTCGCGGTGGAGGGCGGCGAGATGGACGCGGTCCTCGGCTTCGTCCGCGCGGGGCTCGGCGTCGCCGTGGTCCCGCGCATGGTCGCGACCAAGTCCGGGCGCGGCTTGCGGGTGACTCCGCTCGCGCGGCCTGGGCTGCATCGGACCATCGCCCTTGCGCACCGGAGCGATGTGGCTCCGCCGCGGGCTGCGCGGGAGTTGCAGCGGATGTTGTTGGAGCGCTGAGGGTGCGGGGGGCGGTCGGGTCCCGGGGAGCCTGGGCGGCGGGGAGCGGCCAAGGTCGGGGCGTCGCCCCGGCCGCAGCGGGTTCCTCGGCCGCGGCGGGTGCCTCGCAGCGGATCGCGGCCGTCTCAGTGGAAGCACGGCCCCGCGTTGGTCGCTCTGGCCTCTACGGGTATCTCGCAGCGCGTGCTGCGGCCGTCACCCCCGCCCGGTACGTGCGCAACAACGGTGCCGTGGTCCCCAGCGGGGCGCACGCGCCGAGGGCCGGGATCGGCGGCGCCGCGCCCGCGCCGTGAGGTCGGGCCCGCGCCCCGCTCGTCACCAGGTCGGGATCAGCCCTCCGTCGATCACCACGTCCGTGCCGGTCAGGTTGGCCGCCCGGTCGCCGGCGAGGAACAGGACCACGTCCGCGATCTCGGTGGGCTTGGAGAAGCGGCCGGTGACGGTGGTGGCGGAGGCCTTGGCGACGATCTCCTCCGGGGTCAGGCCGGCGGCGGCCGAGACCGTTGCTGCCACGCCGGTGCCGCCCAGCCACAGATCCGTCTCGACCGGGCCGGGGCTGACCGTGTTGACGCGGATGCCCTTCGGGCCGACCTCCTTGGACAGGGCCTTGGAGAAGGCGACCAGGGCGGCCTTGCCGGCGCTGTAGTCGATGACCAGCGGGTCGGGCAGGGTGGCGTTGACCGAGCCGATCGTGATCACGGAGCCCTGTCCCGCGGCCAGCATCAAGGGCAAGGCGGCGCGGGTGACGCGTACCGCCGTGAGGAGATTCAGGTCGAGGGTGCGGGCCCAGTCCTCGTCGGTCACCGAGAGGAAGCCGCCGGTGCGTGGCGGTGCCGTACCGACGTTGTTCACCAGGATGTCCACCCGGCCGTCCGCCGCCTCGATCAGCCGCTCGGCCGCGCCCGGTTCCGCGAGGTCCACCGGCACCCAGGTGACGGAACCCTCCTTGACCAGCGCGTCAAGCCCCTCGGTCGTCGTACGGGACCCGGCGACGACGCTCGCCCCCGCCCCGGCCAGCGCCGCCGCGACGGCCAGCCCGATGCCCTTGCTGGCGCCCGTCACCACGGCGGTCCTGCCCTGCAGTTCGGTACTCATCGAGCCCAACTCCTTCGGTGAGGTGCGGAAAGATGCGGAAACCGGCCGGTCGCCGTGAGGGCATCCTCCCCCGGCCTCGCCCCGCGCACAGGTCCTACTCGACGTCCGGCGGCACCACGGTCCCCTGGTGGTAGAACATCCGCCAGCCCGTCTCCTCGTCGCGCTTGCGCCACAGGGAGGTGCGGCGGGCCCGGCGGCCGGCGAAGTCGGTCTCGTAGCGGAGCTGCACCAGGCCCGGGGCCAGGACGATGCCCGTGATGCCCGACGGGTCGTAGCGGGGACCGTCGGCCGTGCTGCCCGCGTGCTCGGGGAGCCACGCGAGCATGTGCTCGTACGTGTAGTGCCGGCCCGAGGCGCCGATCTCGACGTACTCGGGGTCGAGCAGCCGGACGGCCTCGCTGCGGGAGGCGCGGACGGCCGGGTCCATGAGAGCCAGTTCGCCCGCGATCGCTTCGTTCACGGCGTTCGATGCGTGTGCTTCGTCGTTCACCCGCACATGATCGCCTTCGAACCCGGGCCTCCCGCAAGCGAGTTACGCGCTCACCCCGTCGCGTCCACCAGCGCCAGGTCGTGCAGCCGCTCCGGCGGGCCGGGGCGGGCGTAGTACCAGCCCTGGGCCGTGTCGCAGCCCAGTATGCGGAGCTGCTCGGCCTGCGCGCCGGTCTCGACGCCCTCGACGGTCACCGCGAGGTCCAGGCTGTGGGCGAGGGAGACGATGCCCTCGACGATCTTCAGGTCGACGGGGTCGGCCGGGAACTGCTGCATGCTCTGGGTGAAGGAGCGGTCCAGCTTGAGGATGCTCACCGGCAGCCGGCGGAGGTTGGCGAGGTTCGAGTAGCCGGTGCCGAAGTCGTCCAGGGCGATGTCGACGCCCATCTCGGCGAGCCGCCGCAGCGGCTTCAGGAGGTCGTCGTCGGCGCCGATCAACGCGGACTCCGTGACCTCCAGGCAGAGCGCGTCGGGTGCGACGCCGGTGCGCTCCAGGATGTCGACGGTGTCCTGGACCAAGCCGGGGTGGGTGAGCTGGCACGGCGAGAGGTTGACGTTGATGCGCAGGGGGACGCCGTCGCCGTAGGCCTCGCGCCAGGCGCGGGCCTGGCGTACGGACTGCTCCAGGACCCAGCGGCCCAACGGGACGATCAGGCCGGTGTGTTCGGCGAGCGGGATGAAGCGGTCGGGGCCCAGGACGCCGTGCTGCGGGTGCAGCCAGCGGACGAGGGCCTCGGCGCCGCGCACGCTGCCGTCGCCGAGGTGGACCAGCGGCTGGTACTCGATGAAGAACTCGTTGCGGTCCAGGGCGGCGGGCAGGGCCGTGGTGAGGCCGTGGCGGGTGATCGCCCGGGCGTCGGCCTCCGGGTCGGCGAGTTCGAAGCGGTTGCCGCCCGCCGACTTGGCCCGGTACATCGTGATGTCGGCGCTGCGCAGCACCTCCGCCGGACCGCGCTCGCCGGCGGGGCCCTCGACGATGCCGATGGAGCCGCGCACGGTGAGGTCACGGCCGTCGATGCTGACGGGGGTGATCAGCGCGTTCATGATGCGGCCCGCGAGCTCGTCGACCTCGCGCTCGGTGTCGGGTCCTGTGGTCAGCGCGACGAACTCGTCGCCGCCGAGCCGGGCGACCATCTCACCGGGTGCCGTCGCGCAGGACTGCAGCCGGTCGGCGACCTCGACGAGGAGCCGGTCGCCGGCCGCGTGGCCGAGGCTGTCGTTGATGGTCTTGAAGCCGTCGAGGTCGAGGTAGCAGAGGCCGAACCGCTGGTTGTTGCCCGCGCCGAGCGCCTTCTCCAGGCGCTCGAAGAACAGGGTGCGGTTCGGGAGGCCGGTGAGCGCGTCGTGGGTCGCCTCGTAGCGCAGCCGCAGGTTCAGCAGCCGCCGCTCGGTGGTGTCCTCCATGAGGGCGAGCTGGTACTGCGGGTTGCCGTCGGCGTCGCGGAGCAGGGACACCGTGAGGTTGGTCCACAGGACCGTCCCGTCGGGCCGGTAGAACGCCTTCTCCACGTGGTAGTGCTCGCGCTCGCCGCGCACGAGCTCGTCGTAGAGCGTCCAGGTCTGGGGGGCGTCGTCCGGGTGGGTCCACTCGCGGACGTTGCGGCCGCCCATCGTCTGGTCGGAGATGCCGAACATGCGCAGCAGCGCGCCGTTGACCTGGAGGATGTTGCCTTCGAGGTCGGCCATGCCGATTCCTATGGCCGCGCCCTCGAAGACCGCGCGGAAGCGGGCCTCGGTCGCGTGCAGGGCCTGCGCCACGACGCCCTGGGCCTGGAGGGCGGCCACGGAGATGGCCTCCTGCTCGGCCAGCGTGCGCTCGCGGAGTTCCTGGGCGAACCCGGCGGCCATCGCGTGCTGGAGACGGGCCGAGCGGATCCGCAGGTCCTCCGGGGAGCCGTCGCCGCCGCAGTAGAGGACCAGGTAGGCGTCGACGCACTCCAGGGTGCGGGTGAGGGCGTCCGGGTCGGTGCAGTGCGCGGCGACGAGGGCGGCGCCGACGGCCTTGCCCTCCTCGGCCTCGTGGGTCCTGGCCCGCAGCGCCTCGCTCAACCGCCGCGCCAGCGGCAGGAGCAGCTCCTCGAACTCGGGCCGGGTCAGCGACGTCGACGTCGCCGGGAACACCGCCCGGCTCCAGATGGTCGCGAACCTGCGCAGTCTGCCCTCCGGCCCGTCCGGCTCCGCGATCACGCCGTGCGTCCTACGCCGGCGAACCCCGAGAAGGAATACGGATCCTCGTCCTCCGGTGCGGTGTCGGGCCGCCAGTCCGGCATCGGCACCAGTCCGGGTTCCACCATGTCGTACCCCTCGAAGAACCGCGCGATCTCTTCGCGCGAGCGCATGATCAGCGGATTGCGAATGTCCTTGTACACGTCCACCGCGCCCTCCGCCCGCTCGGGTGGCAACGGGATTCCCTCGTACGAGGCATGGGTCAGGACGAGCAGGCTGCCGGGCGCGAGTGCCTCGCGCAGCTCGGCCACCGCTTCGTACGGGTCGTCCGCGTCTTCCACGAAGTGCAGTATGGCAACGAGAAGCAGGGCCACTGGCCGATTCAGGTCGATCAGCCGCCGTACTTCGGGGCTCGACAGGATCTCCTGGGGCTTACGGAGGTCGGCCGCGACGACGTCCGCGGTCGCGTTGTCCGCGAGGACGGCCTGGCTGTGGGCGACCGCCACCGGGTCGTGGTCGACGTACATCACATGGGCGCCGGGGCAGGCCTTCTGGGCGACCTCGTGGACGTTTCCGAAGGTGGGAATTCCGGAGCCGATGTCGAGGAACTGGGTGATGCCCTCGGCGGCCGCGAATCGGACCGCGCGGCGCATGAACGCCCGGTTCGCCTGCATGATCTTGGGAAGTCCCGGGAGGAACTCCATGGCCTTGCGGGCCGCCTCCCGGTCGACCTCGAAGTTGTGCGAACCGCCCAGGTAGTAGTCGTAGATACGCGAAACGCTCGGCACCGAGATGTCGATGCTCCGTGGTGCCCAGGCGGGACGCTCCATGTATCTCTCCAAGGCGTAGGCGATCCGGTGTTCGAGCTGAGGCTACTGATCGCCCGCCAAAGGGTCGAGCGGAAACGGAAATTGACCATCCGTTCCCGATGATTGCCGCTGGCACGTGCCGAATTGATGTGCGGGGACACGCGGAGAAGCGCGGAGAATGCCGGAATTGGCGTACGGAATACGCCAAAGCGGCCCGCCCCCTCCGTGCGGTGCGGAGGGGGCGGACCCGGGGTCGTACGCGCTTGCTGTGTTGTTCGGCACTCTTTTCGCTTGCCCGCGTCCCTCCCTTCCGCGTCTCGGTTGCCGAGTGGGCGGGGCGATCGAACCCTGGGGAGGTTCTCGCTACTCCGCGGGCGCGCCGACCGGCTTGCCTTCAGGGGAGACGGCGTACCAAGTGCCGCCCACGCCCTGACCGTTGGTCTGTCCGGCGGCCGTGTCACCGGAGAAGGTGTAGATGGGCCAGCAGTTGACGGTCATCTGCTTGACGCCGTCGGGGCGGGTGAAGCCCATGAGGCCCTTCTTCTGCACACCCTTGGTGTCGTTCGCCGAGACGATGCCGACGGCCGGCCACTTGTCCGCGCAGGCGCCGAGGCAGTTCGAGACCGACTTCGGCCACGCCTTGTCCTTGAGGAAGCGGTAGACCGTGTGGCCGTTCTTGTCGACGACGATGTCACCGAGCTTGGGGTCCTTGCGGACCGAGAGGCCGGGCAGCGCGGCGGCGGTGGCCTTCTTGCCGTCGGGGGCGAGCGCGTACCACTTGCCGCCCACGCCCTGGCCGTTGACGTCACCGGCGTTGACATCCTTGGCGTAGCGGTAGGCGGGCCAGCCGCCGATGGTCAGCTGCTTGGTGCCGTCGGTGCGGGTCACCTCGCCGAGCAGGGACTTGTCGATGCCGGCACCGGCGGTGGCGTCGTTGGCGGGGACCGGCGGCCAGGCGGTGGCGCAGTCGCCGTCGCAGTTGGACTTGGGGGGATTGGCCGTGTCGGCGTCGAAGCGGTACAGGGTGAGACCCGCGCCGTCGCTCACCACCTTGCCGAGATCGGGGTTGCTGGCAACGGTCAACTGGCCCGCGGGCTCCGCGGCGGCGGCCTGCTGGCCGTCGGCGCCGTAGCCGTTGCCGGCACCGGTGCTGGGGCTCGCCGAGGCACCGACGCTGCCGTAACCCCCGGCCGCAGCCGTGGCACCGACGTTCTGTGCCGCGGAGGAAGGCGTGGTCACGTTCTCCGAACCGCACGCCGCCGTCAACGCCATGACGGACACGGCCGTCGCCGCGAGTGAGGCGCTCCGCCAGGAGGTCTTCATCGTCAACTCCCCATAATCACCTGGATGTTGCAGCGCCCGTCTGTGCCGCCGCACGGTCCTAGGTACGGGTGGGGACCACGGAAGTGTTCAACCGCCGCACAAATTTCTTTCCGACACCTGTGACGCATGCACGCCGGCTCGTATGTGCGTGCGCATCCGGCCACAGCCGACGATCGGTTCGTCAAACCGTCACACCATGGCATCCACTCCTTCGGGGCATTCCCCGCGCGCACCGGCGCGCCCCGGCCCGCGAGGCCTCATGATCTCCGTCGTGCATGGACCCGAACCGACCCGAACCGCCCTCGCCGCAAGGGTGTTGACCCTGGTGACGCTGACGTGGCTGCTGACGGGAGCTCCGGCGGGCCTGGCAGCGGCCGACGCGTGCGCGTACGCCTCGACGGGGCCGGACGGCACGGAGGCGGTGGCGGTCGCGGGCGGCGACTCCTGGCCGATCCCCCCGGGCTGCCGGAAACCGACCCCGCCGCCGCCCTGCCCCTCGCCGACGCCCACCCCGCCGCCACCGCCACCACCCCCGCCGAAGCCGACTCCGCCACCCCCGCCGAAACCCACCCCGACCCCGACGCCGAAACCGACCCCGAAACCCCGGCCCACGCCGAAACCCGTGCCGCCGCCCGCCCCGGCGCCCCGCCCGGCACCGCCGGCCCCGCTGGTCCGGCCGACCCCGACCCCGACCCCCACGCCCGCCCCGACGCCGACGCCGACTCCGAAGCCTTCGCCGAGGCCCACCCCGCATCCCTCGGCGTCTCCGGTGAGTTATCCGAAGTACCACGCCAAGCCGCACCAGCGGCCGACGCCCGGTCGGACGTCGCCGGTCGTCTACGTCCTGCTCATCACCGTGCCCGCGGTGATCGCCATCGTCGCGCTGCGTCCGCGCTGATCCCCGGAGGAACCTCTTGTCGGAATGGCTTGTTCTCGTCCTCGCGATGGCGGCGGCCTGTGTGGTCGTCGTCATCGTCACCTTCGTACGCGAACGCACGGCGTCCGAGGACGAGGACCCCAGTGAGACCCCGGACGTCATCGAGTACATGACGATGTGGATCGGCGTGGTGTACGCCATCGTCCTGGGCCTCGCGATCGCCGGTGTCTGGGAGGCTCGCAGCGCCGCCCAGGACCATGTGCAGGCGGAGGCACAGGCGCTGCACGAGATCTCGGAGCGGGTGCGGGCCTATCCCGCCGACGAACGCGACCGGATCCGGGCCGACGTCGACGCCTACGTCTCACAGGTCGTCAACGTCGAGTGGAAGACGATGGCGGACCACGAGAAGCTCACCCAGCGGGGCACCGACCTCCTGGGACGCATCCGCGCGGACGTCACGGACTACCAGCCGAAGACGGACTTCCAGGCTCAGGCCTACCAGCCGCTCGTCGACCAGGTCGGCGCCCTGGACCAGGCGCGCAACGCCCGTCAGGACTCCACCGGGGCGACCATGCCCTCGGTGGTGTGGTTCGGGCTGCTCGGCGGGGCGGTGGTCACCATCGGCATGGTCTTCGCGCTGCAGATCAGGCGTACGACACGGGAGCTGATCCTCGCCGGGCTGTTCTCGGCGCTGATCGCCTTCCTGCTCTTCCTGATCTGGGACTTCGACGCGCCGTACAGCCGTGGCATCACGGCCTCGGCGCAGCCGTTCCTGAACCTCTTCCCGCACATCAAGGACTGACGGCCCCTCATCGCAGCCGCTCGCCGGGGGACGTCCGCCACGCCGCGGACGTCCCCCGGTCGCACGCACGGTGTCCCCTGTGCGGCCCACACGGTTGCCCCATTCGCGCGACTGAGATCGCGGGAGCGCACACATGTTCCTAGCGTTTCGGTCATCGAGGTGCATTTACGGCGCTAGCGGAAAAGGTCCGCTGCTGCTCCTCGGGGACCCGGAGGAATCACCATGCGCGCGATACGCGTCGCCTCGGCCGCACTGCTGGGCATCAGCGCCCTCGCCCTCTCGGCGCCGGTCGCCGTCGCGAAGGGCGACGGCAACCACAACATCACGCCGTTCGGCTTCACCGTCCTGCCCTCGACGATCGCGGCGGGCGGCCAGGTGACGCTGCAGCTCGACCGCGACCAGGGCGGCTGCAAGGGCTCCGCCACGGTCTCCTCCGGGGTCTTCGACACGGTGCGGATCCGACCGGGGCAGTCCTCGGCGACGGCGATGGTCGACTGGGACGCCAGGCCGGGCGCCGTGTACCAGGTGACGTTCACGTGTGACGGCGTGAGCGGCTCCACGGGTCTGACCATCGCGTCGGGCCGTACGAACAACAACATCCAGCCGCTGCAGCCGGCCCAGCAGATCCCGCGCGGGGTGCACGCCGGCGAGGGCGGCAGCATCGCCGGCTTCGACCTCAAGGAGCTCGGCATCGGCGCGGCTCTCATCGCGGGCTCGGTGGGCGCGGCCTACCACTTCTCGCGCCGCCGGACCGGCGAGGACGGCGCCTGACCGCTTCCCCTCCCGCACAGGCCTTCGCCCCGGAACCCGCAGAGGGTCCGGGGCGAAGGCCTGTCACGTGCGCCTGAACTCCGAAGGGGTGGAGGTCAGATCCCGCGCTCGGTGCGGCGGCGCATCCAGAACACCCCGCCGCCGATGACGGCCGCGGCGACCAGGCCGCCGCCGATCGCCATGTCGGTCGGCGTCGCCCCGGCGCTGCTGCTGCCGCCGAGACCGCCGCGGACACCGCCGATGACGGTGTAGGCGTCGTCACGGGTGAGCGAGGAGCCGTTGGAGCAGCGGACCGTGATGCTGTACGAGCCCGGGGTGGCCGACCGGCTGATCCTGGCCGTGCCGCTGGACGTCGTACCCGAACCGCCGAGCAGGGACAGGTTGGCGGGGCGTTCGAACCCCGGTGAGGTGGCGATGGCGTTGCCGCCGCTGAAGCAGCCGTCGACCGTGACGGTGAGCTGTCCGCCGCGGGCGATCACGCTGGGCAGGGCGACGATGTTGCTGGGGCTGGCGCCCATGCCGTCCGCGACGGCCACCGGGGCGGCGAGCCCCAGGACGGCCACCGCGGCACCGGCGGCAGCCAGGGCACGAGTAGTACGCATGTCATCCTCCGCGGAAGGCGCCCCGGGACCCGTCCCCGGTCGATCGGCGAGAAAACGCCTCCCAGACGCACCCTCAGATGCCTTGCACGCGCCCGCATTTCGAGAATGGTCCGTCCTGGTGAGAGGACACGCCGGGCGGAAAGCGCACAATCGGATATTGCCGCAGGTCACACACCGTCAGAAAATTCCTGTGACGGCCAACTCATATGGCGCACATAAGGATGCTCGGGCCACCCGTTCGCGCTTTCCCCGTCGCCGGTTCCGGCTTCGGGACTTAGCGTTCTCGTATGCGCGATTGACGTGGCGACGGCCGTGTCGAGAGGGGATGGCGAATGTCTGCGTCCGAGCTGTCCGAGCTGGAAGAGGAGGAGCGGCAGAAGAAGCGCGCCCCATGGGGAGTGATAGCGCTTGTTCTGCTGACCGGTCTCGCGCTCATTCGGAATGGTTCGGGGGAGTTCGACGTCGGACCGCCCCAGCCGGCGACGGCGGCGGCCGCGGACGCCCGCACCGCCCAGAGCACGTTCGGCAAGGTCCCGGCCCCGCTGCCGTACTCCGTGGCCGACCGGGTGCGGATCCCCGCGATCCGGGTCGACGCCCCTGTCATGCCGGTGGGCCTGGACGCGGACGGCTGGGTCGGCGCTCCGCCGCCGGAGGACCCGAATCTGGCGGGCTGGTTCACCGGCGCCGTCTCCCCCGGCGAAAAGGGCACGGCGGTCGTCGTCGGCCATGTCGACAACAAAATGGGCCCCGCCGTGTTCTACGGACTCGGGGCCCTCAAGAAGGGAAATCGCGTCGAGGTCGAGCGCAAGGACGGAAAGACCGCGGTGTTCGAGATCTACGGCATCGAGGTCTTCGAGAAGAAGGACTTCCCCGGAGACCGCGTCTACGCCTCCAAGGGAACTCCGGAACTCCGCGTCATCACCTGCGGCGGCGGTTTCTCCAAGCAGAACGGCTACGACGGAAACGTCGTCGTCTTCGCCCGCCTGGTCGAGGTCCGCTGAACGTTCCCCGACCGGGCGGGCCAGGCCCTGTCAGGTGGTGGTGCGTCGGCGCGGCAGTGTCATGTGGTAGCCGGAGTCGAGGAGGTGCGGCAGGTATTCGCGCAGCGCCTTCACGCTCTGGGTCCGGTCGCCCCCGGCGTCGTGCGAGAGCACCACGATGCCGGGGGCGGCGCCGTCCTCGACCGCGTTGACGATGTGGCGGACGCCGGGGGTGTCCCAGTCGAGGGTGTCGACGGTCCAGGCGAGGGGTTCCATGCCCATCTCGGAGCCGAGCTGGAAGGCGGCCCGGTTCCAGGCGCCGTAGGGGGCGCGGAACCACTGGGGGCGTTCGCCGTAGGCGTCCTCGATGACGTCGCTGGTGCGTTCCATCTCGGAGCGGATCTGACTCCGGGTCATCTTGGTGAGCAGCGGGTGCGACCAGGTGTGGTTGCCGACGATGTGGCCCTCGTCGGACATGCGGGCGAGGATGTCCCGGTTCCAGTCGGCCATCTCGCCGCACACGAAGAACGTGGCGCGGACGTCGTACTCGGCGAGGGTGTCGAGGATGTGGGGGGTGTAGCGGGGGTCGGGTCCGTCGTCGAAGGTCAGGACCATGGTGTTGCCGCGACCTGACATGCGCAGGAACGGCTCGTGCCGCACCGGCACATGGGCGGGGGCGGTGTGGGGTGCGCCGTAGCCGGCCACGGGCTGGAGGCGGTAGGAGGTGGGGGTGCGCGCTAGGCGCGGCGGAGGCCCGGCAGCGGGGGCGGCGGCCCGGACCGGGGCGTCGTCCGAGAGTCCGGAGTACAGCAGACCGGCGGTGCCGGCCGCGCCGACGGCGGCGGCGCCGGCGAGCAGGGCCCGTCGGCGCGTGAGCAACTGATCCTTCTTCATGACTCATCAGTCGCCCGTGCGGGACCCGGCGCCCCACGGCAACACCGGTGCGGCGGCAGGAAAACACCCGCCCGGCCCAGTCTCCGCGCGCTCAGCGGCGCCGGACGAGGGGGAACGGCAGGGTCTCACGGATCGTCAGGCCGGTGAGGAACATGACGAGTCGGTCGACGCCGATGCCGAGTCCGCCGGTGGGCGGCATCGCGTATTCGAGGGCGTCGAGGAAGTCCTCGTCGAGCTCCATGGCCTCGGGGTCTCCCCCGGCGGCGAGCAGCGACTGGGCGGTGAGGCGGCGGCGCTGCTCGACGGGGTCGGTCAGCTCGGAGTAGGCGGTGCCAAGCTCGGTGCCGAACGCGACGAGGTCCCAGCGCTCGGCGAGCCGCGGGTCGGTGCGGTGCTGCCGGGTGAGCGGGGAGACGTCGGTCGGGAAGTCCTTGTAGAAGGTGGGCAGCCGGGTCGGCTCCTCCACGAGCCGTTCGTACATCTCCAGTACGACGTCCCCGCGCCCGTCGTCGGCGCCGTAGGGCACGCCCGCGCGGTCGCAGAGCCGGTGCAGCCGGGCCAGTTCGGTGTCGGCGTCGATCTCCTCCCCCAGCGCCTCGGAGATCGCGCCGTGGACGGTCTTGACCGGCCAGGTCCCGGAGATGTCGTACTCCTCGCCGTCCTTGCGGGCTACGGGCGACCCGAAGGCTGCGGTGGCCGCGCCCTGGATGAGCTCGCGGACGAGGTCGAGCATCACGTCGTAGTCGGCGTACGCCTGGTAGGCCTCCAGCATCGTGAACTCGGGGTTGTGCTTGTAGGAGACGCCCTCGTTGCGGAAGGTGCGGCCCATCTCGAAGACCTTCTCCAGGCCGCCGACGCAGAGCCGCTTCAGGTACAGCTCGGGGGCGATGCGGAGGTACAGGTCGAGGTCGTAGGCGTTGATGTGGGTGGTGAAGGGGCGGGCGTTGGCGCCGCCGTGGATCTGTTGCAGCATCGGGGTCTCGACCTCCAGGTACCCGCGCTCCAACAGGCCCTGGCGCAGGGCCTGTACGGCGGTGGAGCGGGCGCGGACGACGTCGCGGGCGGCGGGGCTCGCGACGAGGTCGAGGTAGCGCATGCGGACCTTGGCCTCGGGGTCGGTGAGGCCGCGGTGCTTGTCGGGGAGCGGGCGCAGGCACTTGCCGGTGAGCTGCCAGGAGGTGACGAAGACGGTGGGCTCGCCCTTGTCGCTGGTGCCCGCGCGGCCGGTCGCGGTGATCTGGTCGCCGATGTCGGTGTCCGTGACGAAGCGGTCGAGCTCGGGGCCCGACTCGGCGCGGGTGAGGGCGAGTTGGTGGTCGCCGGACCAGTCGCGCAGGGTGACGAAGACGATGCCGCCGAGGTCGCGCACGAGCATCACCCGCCCGGCGACGGTGACGTGGTCGCCCGTGCGGACCTCGGCGAGGGTGTGGGTGCGCTGCGGGACGCCGACCGGGTAGGGGTCGATGCCGGCGGCGCGGAGGCGGTCGAGTTTGTGGTGCCGGACGCGGACCTGTTCGGGCAGGCCGCCGTCCTGGCCGCCGGTCTCGTCCCCGGTGTCGGGAGCGAGCGCGGACAGCGGCGGCAGGCCGGCCGTGGTCGCGGGCCGCGGGCCGCTCTTCTGGTGCCCCTTTCCCCAGAGTTGGCGCAGCGACGGTACGGAGACGAAGCCCTCGGCGATGCCGGAGGCGAGGCTGATGCGGGCCAGGGAGGCGGTCTCGCCGTAGCAGATGAAGCGGGGGTACCACTCGGGGTGGTACTTGGCGTTGGAGCGGTAAAGGGCCTCCAGTTGCCACCACTTGGAGAAGAACAGCAGGAGGCGGCGCCACAGGCGGAGGACCGGGCCCGCGCCGATGCGGGCGCCCTCCTCGAAGGCCGAGCGGAACACGGCGAAGTTGAGGGAGATCCGGCGGACGCCCAACTTCGGTGCGGCGGCGCAGAGTTCGGCGACCATGAACTCCATGACGCCGTTGGGGGCGGTGCGGTCACGGCGCATCAGGTCGAGGGAGACGCCGTCGGTGCCCCAGGGGACGAGGGAGAGCAGCGCGAGCAACTTGCCGCCCTCGTCGAGCGCTTCGACCAGCAGGCAGTCGCCGTCGGCCGGGTCGCCGAGGCGGTCGAGGGCCATGGAGAAGCCGCGTTCGGTCTCGGTGTCGCGCCAGGCGTCGGCGCGGTCGACGACCTCCTCCATCTCCGTGTCGGTGAGGGTGGCGTGGCGGCGGATGCGGCAGGTGGCACCGGCGCGGCGGACCCGGCCGACGGCCTGGCGGGTGACGCGCATGTCCCGGCCGGCGAGGTCGAAGTCGGCGACGTGCAGGATAGCCTCGTCGCCGAGCTGGAGGGCACCGAGTCCGGCGCGGGCGAAGGCGCGGGCGCCGTCCTCGGAGGCGCCCATCACGGCGGGGGCCCAGCCGTGGCGGCGGGCCAGGTCCAGCCAGCCGGCGATCGCGTGCGGCCAGGCCTCGCGGTCGCCGACGGGGTCGCCGCTGGCGAGGCAGACGCCGGCCTCGACGCGGTAGGTGACGGCGGCCTTGCCGCTGGGCGAGAAGACGACGGCCTTGTCGCGCCGGGTGGCGAAGTAGCCGAGGGAGTCGTGGCCGCCGTAGGTCTTCAGGAGGGCGCGGATGCGGTCCTCCTCGTCGCCGTGCAGGGCGGCTTCGAGGCGTTGGGAGCGGAAGAGGACGGTGGCCGCGTTCAGGAGGGCGAGCGCGCCGAAGAGGCCGAGGAGGAAGTACAGGGCGCGCGGCGGGCGGCCGCCGAAGGAGCGGGCGGAGACCAGTCCGCCGCAGACCCGGTCGGCGGCCCAGCCGAGGTGCTGGCTGGTGGGCAGGGTGCCGGGGAACAGGGCGACCAGTCCCCAGCCGGCCAGGATCGCGACGGCGAGCCCGATCAGGAGGACGGCGAGGGCCCGGCGTACGGCCGCTCGGCGGGAGGCCGCGTAGAACTGGCCGCGTGCCACGATCAGCAGGACCAGCAGGAGGGCGCACACGATCAGGGACGGGAGGGACTCGGCGTACAGGCCGAGGGCCACGCCCAGGACGTCGGTCAGGACCAGCAGGCCGAGGTAGACGACCACCAGCCACCAGGCGATCCTCTTGCGGGCCGCGGTCGCTGCGGCGAGCAGGAAGAGGAAGACGGCGTAGGCGAGGTTGGCGCTGACCGGGACGATCAGCAGGTCGAGGAAGCGGACCACCGGGCGCAGCACGCGGCGCAGCGGGGCGATGAAGGCGAGCAGGACGCAGAGCAGGCCGAGGGCGCCGAAGAAGGTGGCGAATCCTTCGGGGACCCTGCTGAGGAAGCCGTGGCCGGGTGGCCGTATCGGACCCTTGGTGTCCTTGGCCCTGGCGGCCTCCACGGTGGCAGTCATGCTTCCGACTGTAGGAACAGGGTGGGCGGCGCGCCCGTCGAGCGCTCCCGGGCGGGTTCAGGACCTGGGGATTCCGATAACCTCACGGCCGTGACGGAACAGCACTCAACTCAGTTCGAGCGGGGCACGGACGGCCCCAAGGTGATCGTGGCCGGAGTGGACGGCTCCGACTCGTCGCTCCGGGCCGCTTCCTATGCGGCGGGCCTGGCCAGGCGTCAGGGCGCGCTCCTCGCCCTCGTGTACGTGCAGCCGGTCCTGGCGGCCGGGGCGGCGATGGGGGCACCGGTCGCCGACACCACCGACGAGATCGCCGAGAACCTCGTCGCCCAGATCCGCCACGAGACCGAGCGCGTGAAGGAGATATTCGACATCCGCTGGGAGTTCCACACGTTCCGCGGCGACCCCTACGGCGGCCTGGTGAAGGCCGCCGACGAGCTGAAGGCCGACGCGGTCATCGTGGGCGCCTCCGAACAGGCCGGCCACCGGATCATCGGGTCGGTCGCGGTGCGGTTGGTGAAGGCGGGGCGGTGGCCGGTGACGGTGGTGCCGTAGAGAGCCTCGGGGAGCGTGGGGCGCCCTCAGAGGGAGCTCAGGAACTGCCCGAGGACGGTGTTGAACTCCTCGGGCTTCTCCATGTTCGGGTAGTGGCCGACGCCCTCGATGGTCGTGGCGCGGCCGTTCGGGACCGTGTCGACGAGGCGGTCCGCCATGGCGATGCTGTCGGGCCAGTCGGCGGCGCCGTGGATGGCCAGTACCGGTACGTCCAGCTGCGGGACGCGGGGCCACGGGTCGCCGAGGGGCACGTACCAGTCCTTCTCGCCCGGTGTGTGCTTCGCGATGGTGTGGGCGGTCAGGGCGCGCAGGCGCCGCAGGACCGAGGGGTCGACGTCGGCCGGTGTGCGGTGCGGGCCGGCCACGCCCTCCGTGAACTGGTCGAGCCAGCCCTCGATGTCGCCGGCGGCGAGGAGTCGGCCGGCGCGGGCCGTGTGTGCCAGCAGCTCGGGGTCCTTGTACTCGAAGGCGCTGGTCCCGCCGCCGCTGACGACGATCGCGCGGACCAGTTCGGGGGACTCCAGCGCGGTGTCGGTGGCGACGCCCGCGCCCATGGAGAGACCGACGAGGACGGCGGGGCCGAGGTCGAGGTGGCGCAGGAGGCCCGTGAGGTCGTCGGCCCAGCGGAAGGGGGCACTCGCGTTGGCCGAGAAGCCGTGGCCCCGGATGTCGGGGGCGATGACGCGGAAGCGGGCGGCGAGTGCCGGTATCTGGTCGTCGAAGACGCGGTGGTCGGCGAAGCCGGAGTGGAGGAGGACCACGGGGTCGCCGGAGCCCACGTCACGGTAGGCCAGGTCCCCGTCGGCAGATGCGAAGAAGCTCAGTTCCGAAGCAGCTGTCATGACAACCAAGGTGTCATCTTCGCCGGAGTTTGGCAACCCAGGTGTCATGATGTGCTCGTGAACGACTCCGCTCCCGCGCACGGCCCAGCCGCCCTCTCCCCCGACGAACTCGGCCACCGCCTCACCGAGGTGTTCGACCTGGTCGGCCCGCTCTACCGGCGCGCGGCGCGCAAGGTCGAGCAGGCCGAACCGGTGGAGGGCGTGTCAGCGGGCGTACGCGCCGTCCTGAACCTGCTGCGCCTGCACGGGCCCATGACGGTCCCTCAGATGGGCCGCGACCAGGCGCTGAGCCGGCAGTTCGTGCAGCGCATGGTCAACGACGCGGCGGCGCACGGCTGGGTCGAGAGCGTCCCGAACCCGGCACACCAGCGGTCCTCCCTGATCCGGCTCACCGACACCGGCCGCTCAACCATCACCGCCGTGCTGGGCCGCGAGCACTACCTGATGCGCCAGGTCGGCGGCGAGCTGACGGAGGCCGACGTCCGGGCGTGCGCGAAGGTGCTCACCCGGATGCTGGAGACCTTCGCGCACGTCGACGTCGACTGACCCTCGGGGCTACTTCCCCATCACCAGCCCGTCCTTCGCCGCACCCCTGCTCAGCGCCACCTCGCGGACGCGGTCGCGGTCGCCGGTCAGGTCGGCGCCCTGGCCGATCGCCTGGTTGACGTCGACGACCCGGCCCGCGTCGATGTCGAACAGCTGCGGGACGAACTCCGCCTTCGTCACCTCCCAGCGCCCTCCGTGCCGGGCGGGCGGCGCGAACGTGAAGCGGCCGAGGGTGCTCAGGTTGCCGCCGGGGTCCTGGGTGCCCGCGTTGTCGTACATCTCGCCGGTGATCTGGTCGCCGAGCCCGTAGACCACCCAGGTGCCGTTGACCTTCTCGTACGGCTGCGGGGCGTGCGCCTGGGTGCCGAGGATCAGGTCGACGTCGGGGCGGCCGTCGGTGCGGGCGGCGGTGAGTTCCCTTGCCAGCGCGAGCTGTTGGGGGTCCGGTGCCTGCTGTCCTGCCGTGCCCCAGCGCAGGGAGACGACGACCACGTCGGCGCCGGCGCGGCGGGCGGCCCGGGCGTCGGCGAGGACGCGGGCGGGATCGACGAGGTTCACGGCCCAGGGCTCGGCCGGTGGAAGCGGGACGCCGTTCGTGTCGGCGGTGTACGCGAGGTGGGCGACCTTCGCCGGACCGGCGCGCAGCAGCGTGACCGTGCGCGCCTCGGCATCGGTGCGCGCCGTCCCCGCGTGCCGTACGCCCGCGCCGTCGAGGGCGTCGAGAGTGCGCTGGATGCCGGCGGGTCCGGCGTCGAGGCTGTGGTCGGACGCGGTGGAGCAGCTGTCGTAGCCGGTCGCGGCGAGGCCCCGCGCCTCCTCGGGCGGGGACATGAGGCTCGCGGTGCCGGTGGGGTCGCCGTACACGTTCTCGATGTGACAGAGCGCCAGATCGGCGCGGGAGACGAGGGGTTGGACGGCGGAGAGCATCGGCCGGAAGTCGTAGCCGTTGCCGCCCGCGTCGAAGCGGGCCCGGTCGAGGACGGCGCTGTGCGGGAGGATGTCCCCGGCGGCGACGAGGGTGAAGCCGCGGGCGGCGGGGGGCGCCGGGCGGCCGGTCGCCTTGGAGTCGTGGTGCTGGGCCTGACAGGCGGCGGCCGCGGTGAGGACGCCGGCGAGGGCAACGGCCACCTGCTGTCTGCGTGCGATCATCAATTCACCCCACTGTGGTCATATTTACCCACCAATAGGTATGAACTTCACCGGCCCCGCAAACGACTTCCGGCCCCTGATGACCCGTCCGGTGTGCGCGGGCGGCGGATCGCCGGGGAGCGCGGACCGTTCGTCGCACCGTTCGTCGACGCGATCGACCGTCCGCCGCAAGCCCCTCGTGCGCCCCCTGTCCCCGGGCCGCCCCCTGCGATGCCATACGGCCATGACGGCCGGACCCACGCTCAGAGACGGAACGACCGCCGAGCACGAGCTCGCCGCACTCCAGCGCGAGCACGGCAGGCCGCTCTTCGCGCTGCTGCTCCGGCTCTGCGACGGCGACCGCCAGCGCGCCGAGGACCTCGTCCAGGAGACCCTCGTCCGCGCCTGGCAGCATCCCGAGGCGCTGCGCGCCGACGACTTCGAGTCCGTACGGCCCTGGCTGCTGACGGTGGGCCGGCGGCTCGCCATCGACGCGCGCCGGGCCCGGCAGGCGCGACCGCCCGAGGTCGGGGACGCGGTGCTGGAGAACGCCCGCGTCTGTGCCGATCACGCGGAACGGTCGGCGGCGACGCTCGATGTGCGGGAGGCTGTGAAGACACTCACTCCGGAGCACCGTGAAGTCCTGGTGCTCGTGTACTTCCACGGGGCGAGTGTGGCGGAGGCCGCGGCGGCACTCGGGATTCCGCCCGGTACGGTGAAGTCCCGTGCGTTCTACGCCCTGCGTGCCCTGCGCCGGGTGTTGCCGGGTTACGCGGCCGACCTGCGGTGAAACCAATCCATTGGTCAAACCTCCGTAAAGCGCCTTGCCCAGCACCCCTGTTGAGTAATCGGCTGTCCTCATCCGTGTTCCGGACTGGGGGGCTCGGGGTTCCTCGCGGAACCCTGCGCCGGGCGACGCGCACGCACCGGAGGAAGGCAGGAAGGGATGCTGCACAGAGGTCAAGAGAGCACGGACGGCACCGGTGGCGGTGAACTCACCGTCCCCATGGCCTGGTTGTACGCCGAGTACATCGCCGACGAGTTGCTGCGGACCGGCGACCTGATGCCGCCGACGTCCTTCGAGTTCCGTGCGGGACGGGACGCGCTGGCGCTGACCATCTTCCTCTCCGACACGGACGGCGAGCTGTCCGGAATCCGGGTGGTGACCCAGCTGGAGACCTGGCTTTCGCTGACGGCGTACGACCAGCCGTGGCAGGACTGGGTCCAGGAACGTATGTCCAGGTTGACGGCCGAGACACGCGAAGCCGGTGCCGACTCACCGGACTTGGCGCTGGCGGACGCGGCCTGGCGGTGGCTGGAGGAGACCGAGCTGCTCGCACCGGATCTGGACGCGGTGCCGGGAGGCGGTCCGGTGACCGGCGAGGACGACGGACCGAAGGTCTGGACGCCCGCCTGGCAACTGGGTCTGCCGCTCGGCCATCTCGCCATCCATCTTTTTTGAAATGGGACCAATCCGCGGGCCCGGCCGCTCCGAATCCGTAGGTTGCGATTCTGTGTGTGCCTTGAGTGATTCGGCTGGCTGGTGCGTACCGATGGGAGCAAGGAGTAACCCCACCCGCACCTAACGGCACGAGGATTCGGCATGAGGTCCCTGGAAAGGCATCGCGACGTCGGCGCGTACGCGCTAGGCGTGCTGGACGAGGCGGACGCCTTCCGCTTCGAGGATCACCTCATGGAGTGCACCAGTTGCGCGGCTCATGTGACCGAATTCGGTCCCGCCTCACGGCAGTTGATGCTGTACCGGCGTGCGACGCCGCGCTCTGTGCACCCCATGGCACAACCCGGCCCGCGCCTGCTGGACCGGTTGCTCGGCGAGGTGGCCTCGCGACAGCGGGCCGGACGGCGGAGGTTTCTGTACGCCGTGGCCGCGTCGGTGGTGTTCGCCGTGGGCGGCCCCGCGGTGGCGACCCTCGTCGGGCACGGCGACGGGGCCGTGCAACTCACCGCGACCGACGCGAAGTCGGGCGTGTGGGCCCAGATCACGGCCGCCGACGAGAACTACGGCAGTGACGTGTCCCTCAAGATCAAGGACGGCGCGGGACCGCGCTCATGCCGTCTCGTGGTCGTCGGCCGCGACGGTTCCGAGCAGACCGTGACCAGTTGGAACGTCCCCGCGCACGACGCGACGATGATCACGATGCAGGGTGGCGCGGCGATGCACCCCACCGAGATCGACCACTACGACGTACGGACCGAGGACGGCCGACAGCTGGTACGGCTCACCTCGCACTGAAGTCCCGCTTCCGGGAGGCCAGTTGCCGCAGGGCCCGTGCGGAGGGGGTCCCCGGGTCCGCGGTGACGAAGACGACCTGCTGGTCGTCGTGCGGGACGGTGAGCACATCGCAGTTCACCCGCAGGCGGCCCGCCTCCGGGTGGGTCAGGGTCTTGCTGCGATGACCCGGGGCGTGCACCGGACCGGTCGCCCAGATCTCCCTGAACTCCTCGCTGCCGGCGCGCAGTTCGGCCAGCAGCCGGGTGAGCTGCGGGTCGTGCGGATAGCGGTCGGCAGCGCGCCGCAGCCGGGCCACGACGATGGCGCCGAACTCCTCGGTGCTGGAACTCTCCATCGGCCGCCCGAGGAACCGTCGGCGCGCCTGGTTCGGCCGCGCGTCGAGGTCCCCGCCGAACACGGCGGCGGCCAGTGGGTTCCAGGCGATGACGTCGTAGGTCGCGTCGGTGACGATGGCCGCCGTGTCCGGGATCCGGCGCAGCAGGGCCGCCACATGCGGGCGCACCGTCCGCACCGGCGACGCGGGCGGGGTCACCTGGGTCCCCGCCAGCCGGAACAGATGGGTCCGCTCGGCCGGGGTCAGCCGGAACACGCCGCTGAGGGCGTCGAGAATGCGGGGCGAGGGGCGCGGCCCGCGTGCCTGTTCGAGACGGGCGTAGTAGTCGACGGACATGTGGGCCAGCTCGGCGACCTCTTCCCGCCGCAGCCCGAGGGTCCGCCGTGCCGCTCCACCGGGCAGCCCCACGTCTGCGGGCACCAGCAACTCCCGCCGCCCCCGCAGGAACCGGGCGAGCTCTTGCTTACCGGTCACGGTGCCTCCTTACGACAGCCTTCCGAGGCGAGCCTTCCGACGGCCGCCCGCGTGTTCTCCAGCCGCCCCGCCGGCCGTACTTCGACCGCCCTTCGGCTGACAGGGATCGGTTGTCCCTGGTTCGGCGCCCCCGGCTGCGGAATCGTCGTCTCCATGAACGATTCCACAGCACTCGTCACAGGGGCCAACAAGGGCATCGGCAAGGAAATTGCCCGCCTGCTGGTCGCCGAGGGATTCACCGTCCACGTCGGCTCGCGCGACGCCGCCCGGGGCGAACGGGCGGCGGCGGAACTGGGCGGCGGCGCACGGCCGTTGATCCTCGACGTCACGGACGCGGACAGCATCGCGGCGGCGGCACGGCAGGTGGACACCCTGGACGTCCTGGTCAACAACGCCGGGATCATGGCCGGCGGCGCCCCCGCACCGGAGGCGGACCTCGACGACTTCCGCCGCACCTACGAGACGAACGTCTTCGGCGTCCTGGCCGTCACCAACGCCTTCCTCCCCGCCCTGCGCCGCTCCCCGCACCCCCGCATCGTGAACGTGTCCAGCGGCACCGGCTCCCTGACCTGGAGCGCCGACCCGGACCGCGAGTTCGCGCTGCATGCCGGCTCGGGCGCCGCGTACCGCTCGTCCAAGTCGGCCCTCAACGCCCTGACCCTCTTCTACGCCCAGTCCCTGGCGGCGGACGGCTTCAAGGTGAACGCCCTGGCCCCCGGCCTCCGCGCGACGGACCTCAACGAGCGGGCCGCCGCGAGCGACGGCGACCCGGCGGAGGCGGCGCGGGGAGCCGTCGACCTGGCGCTGCTGCCGGACGACGGGCCGACGGGCCGGTTCGTGTCCTGGGACGGGACCCCGGTGCCCTGGTAGCTACTTGAGCAGCTTCGACATCCGCCGGTCCGCCAGCGGCTTGCCGCCCGTCTGGCAGGTCGGGCAGTACTGGAGCGAGGAGTCGCTGAACGAGACCTCGCGAATGGTGTCGCCGCAGACCGGGCAGGCCTCGCCGGTGCGGCCGTGGACGCGCAGGCCGCTCTTCTTCTCGGCCTTCAGGCGGCCTGCCGCCACGCCTCGGGAGCGTTCGACGGCCTCCGTCAGCGTGGTGCGGAGGGCCGTGTAGAGCGTGTGGGTCTCGGCCGGGGTCAGGGACGCCGCCAGTTTGAACGGGGACATCTTCGCGGCGTGCAGGATCTCGTCGCTGTACGCGTTGCCGACCCCGGCGATCAGGGTCTGGTCGCGCAGGGCGCCCTTGAGCTGGCGGCGTTCGTCCTTGAGCAGGTCGGCGAAGGCCTGCTCGTCGAAGTCGTCGGCGAGGGGGTCGGGGCCGAGGCGGGCGACGCCCGGGACCTCCTGCGGGTCGGCGACGACGTACACCGCGAGACGCTTTTGCGTGCCCGCCTCCGTGAGGTCGAAGCCCTCGCCGGTCTCCAGGGCCACCCGGAGCGCCAGCGGGCCCTTGCCGGGGCGGGGCGGCCCGTCCGGGAGGCGGTCCTTCCAGTGCAGCCAGCCCGCGCGGGCCAGGTGGGTCACGAAGTGCGGGCCGCCGTCCGTCTCGACATCCAGGAACTTGCCGTACCGGTGCACGGCCACCACCTCGTGCCCCTCCAGCGCGGTGAGCGGAGGGTCGTACGTCTTCAGGACGCTGATGGCGACGGGCAGCACCCGTACGATCTCGTGGCCGACGAGGTGTTCGGTCAGGAAGTCCTTCAGCGCTTCGACCTCGGGGAGTTCCGGCATACGTCCAGGGTGCCATCAGGGACGCGCGGGGTCAGCTCGGCCCGGGCCGGGGCTCACCCGCCATGACGTCAGCTCGGGTCCGGCACCAGGAACTCGCACCACACGCACTTGCCGCTCCCCCGCGCCTCCACGCCCCACACGTCCGTGAGCAGGTCGACCAGGAGCAGCCCGCGTCCGGAGACCCCGCTCTCGCCCGCCTCGCGGCGCCGGGGAAGGGCGCTGGAGGAGTCCTCGACCTCGACCCGCAGCCTGCGTTCCGTGCCGTTGAGGACCCTGAGGGTGACGATCGCGGAGCCCTCGGTGTGCATCAGCGCGTTGGTGATCAGCTCGTCGGCGACCAGCTCGACCTCGTCGGACCGCTCGCCCGCGCCCCACGCGCGGACCGCCGCCCGGATCATGTGCCGCGCCTCGGTGAGGGCCTCGGCGTCACCGGGGCCCACATGCTGCTGGAGCCGCCCGCCGGACTGCGGCGCGTCGAGCCCGCGCCTGCGGAGCAGGAGCAGCGCCACGTCGTCCTCGCCGCCGCGCTCCTCGGCCACATCGATGAGCAGATCGGCGAGGTCGCGCACGTCGTCGGGCCCGGACGCGATGAGCGCGGCGAGGGTCTGCATGCCGTCGTCGAGGTCGGCCCCGGGCTGTTCGACGAGGCCGTCGGTGCACAGCAGCAGGGTCTCGCCCGGGTCGAGTTCGATGGTCGAGACGGGATATTCGAGCCGCCCGAACTCGGCGGAGAGCCCGAGCGGCAGCCCGCCCACGACGGTCATCCTGCGGGACGTCCCGTCCAACTGCCGGACCAGCGGGTCGATATGCCCGGCCCGGACCACCTGCACCACTCCGGTCGACAGATCGACCTCGGCGTAGAGGCAGGTGGCGAAGCGCTCGGTGTCGAGTTCGTGGAGGAACACGGACGCGCGGGCCATCACGGTGGCCGGGGTGTGTCCCTCGGCCGCGTACGCCTTGAGGACGATGCGCAGTTGCCCCATGACGGCGGCGGCGTGCGTGTCGTGCCCCTGGACGTCCCCGATGACCGCGCCGACCCGCCCGCCCGGCAGCGGGATCAGGTCGTACCAGTCGCCGCCGATGTCCCGCCCGAGCTTCGCGGACCGGTACCGGACGGCGACGTCGGCGCCCGGCACGCTCGGGATCGCGCGCGGCAGCATCGCCTGCTGGAGGCCCTGCGCGAGGTCCTTCTCCTGCTCGTAGAGCATCGCGCGCTGGAGGCTCTGCGCGATGCTGCTGCCCAGCGCGACCAGCACGTTCCGCTCGTCCACGGTGAAACTGCGCCGGTCGTTGTAGAGCAGCCCCATCGCCCCGATCGGCCGCCCCTGCGCGATCAGCGGCAGATACGCGGCGGCCGTGATGTGCAGGTCCGTGATGTGCGGCCACAGCAGCGGGTACCGCTCGGCGAACTCCTCGGGGGACTCGATGAACGCAGGGGCCAGGGTCCGTACGACCTCCCCCATCGGGTACGGCTCGTCGATCCGGGTGACCTCCGTGCCGGGTACGAAGCTGCCCTCGGGCCCTTCCGCGACGAGCCGGATGCGCCCGGCCTCGACCAGTCCCATGACCAGGCTGGTCGCGCCGAGGTGGACGAGACCGTGGGTGTCCTTGAGGACGTCGATGACGTCCTGGACGGTCCGGGCGTGGGCGAGGGCGGCGGTGGTGAGCTGCACGACGTTGGTCTGCCGGCGCAGCGCCGCGTCCTGGGCGGCCTGTTCTCGGCGGGCGGCGCTCTCGGCGAGTTCCCGCGTGGCGTCCCGGACGATGCCGATGATCCGGCGCGGGCGGCCCGTCTCGTCGCGCCGGATGTAGCCCTGGGTGTGGGTCCAGCGGAGGGTGCCGTCGCGCAGCCGCACCCGGAAGTAGGCGCCGTAGTTCTCGCTGCCGTCCTTCATGGCCTGGGAGACGAGCCCGTCGAGCCGGTAGCCCTCCGTCGGCGGGACCCGGTTCGCCAGCGACTCGGGACGTCCGTCGTATTCGTCGGCGCGCAGGTCGAAGACCTCGAGGGCCTGGGCGTCCATGTGGAACAGGCCGTTGTCCAGGTCCCAGTCGAAGCTGCCCATGCGGTTGAGCGCCAGGATCGGGTCCGGGTGGGCGGGCCAGTCGTCCGGGAGTGACAGGGCGCTCGCTCCCCGATCAACCATGCGGCCCACCTTGCCAGGATTCGCCCGATTCTTCGACTTGTCCCACCGCTACGGCGGCACCCGGCGCGCTCAGCCGTCGACGACGCTCGTGGGGCTGTCGAAGATGCTGCCGGTGGTGGTGTCGTCGGGGATCAGCCCGCCGCCGTCGGGCAGGTCGGGGGTCTCCGGGACGGACGGCGGACCGATCTCGTCCGCGGAGTCCTGACCCTGGGACGCCTCCGGTACGACCGTCCCGGCGCCCGGCGCGGAGCTGCGCTGGGACGGGGTGAGCGTGGTGCCGGGCGAGCTGGTCGTCGGGGTGGCCGTGACGGTGGCGGCGGGGCAGTCCGCGGCACCGGGTGACGCGGGCGCGTCACCGGGCACGCCCGGGGTGACCGTGACGGTCGGGGTCGTGCAGTCGGGGGCGGTGGAACTGTCACCGGGCGACACGCTCTCGTCCCTCGGCGAGGGGCTCGTACCGTCGCCGGGGCTCCGGGAGGCACTGGCACTGTCGCTCGGGATGTCGCTCGGGCTGTCACTCGCACCGACGCTCGGGCTGCTGCTCGCGCTGTCGCTCGGGCTCTGCGAGGGGCTCGTGCCGGTGCCGGGCGAGACGCTGGACCCGCTGTCGTGCGGTCGCGGGGACGGCCCGGTGTGCGACGGCGTGGGCGTGGGTGTCGGCAGCACGTGCGGCGGTCGGGGCACGACATGGTCGTGATGGGGCCCGCGGTGCCCGAGGGGCCGTTCGATCCAGGTGTTGTCGACGATGTTGATGATCGTGATGTTGGTGATCACCTGGGGTGCGGGTGTCACCACGACCACCTCGGCGGGCCGGAACCCGGACCAGGCCCGGCCGCCAGCACTGGCGCCACCGCTCCCGACGGAGCCTCGACCCGCCTCGCCCGCCTTGAGCGGGTTGCCGCAGGCGCAGCGGACGCGGGGCACGCCCCGGTTGTCGACGAGGACGGCGGTTCCTGCCTGGAGGACCGACTGGAACCCGGTCACCCGCGCGTCACGGAACCCGTGGTTGGTGACCTGGGTGTCGGCGCGCAGCACGACCGAGGTCAGCCCGCGCAGATAGCCGGGGATACCGCCCGGCGAGATCCCCTCGGCCCGCGCGAAGGCGCGGGCCTTGGCCTGGTCGGCGGTGAGATAGGAGATCTGCCGCTCGACGTCACAGCTGCCGGTCCGCGCGGTGCCGCCGTACAGGCCGGGCGTGGCGCCGGAGACGGCCCGCAGGGGGCCCGTCGGCGTGGCCGCGGTCCGCGTCGGTGCGGAGTACGCGGGTGTCGACCGCGCAGGTGTGGACTGCGCAGGTGTGGACTGCGGCGTTCGGGTGACCCGTGACGGTGTGCTCGCGGCGGTCGCCGTGGAGTCCGTGAACGGGTCGGGGCCCTGTGCCGCGACGGGCTGGAGGAAGACCTCGCCGCTCGACTTCGTGTCCTTGCCGCCGTCGCCGCCGCAGCCGGCGACGAGGAGCGCCGCCGACAGCGCGCAGGCCGTGGCGATGGTTCCGGTGGATGTGCGCACCAGGTTCTCCCGCCTCAAGCCGGGTGATTCGCCACTATTGTCTGCTTCACTCACTTGGGTTACGCAACCGGAGGCATGGAACACGGAGAGTGAAGCCCGCTTCGGACCCGCCGACGAAGGGAGGAGGACCCGGTCTTGGGATGGTTCACCGCACCCGACTACTGGCTGAGCCGACTGGTCTTCCAGCGGGCCCTGGCCGGGGTCTATCTGGTCGCGTTCCTGACGGCGGCCCTGCAGTTCCGCGCGCTGATCGGCGAACGCGGCATGCTGCCGGTCCCCCGCTTCGTCGCCCGCGCACCGTTCCGCCGGGCCCCGAGCCTCTTCCAACTCCACTACACGGACCGCTTCTTCGCGGCCTGCACGTGGACGGGCTGCGCGGTGTCGGCGGCACTGATCGTCGGCCTGGACTCCCGACTACCGCTCTGGGGCGGGATGTTGCTGTGGGCGATCCCTTGGGTCCTCTACCTGTCGATCGTCAACGTGGGCCAGACCTGGTACGGGTTCGGCTGGGAGTCACTGCTCCTCGAGGTCGGCTTCCTGGCCGTCTTCCTCGGCAACGACGAGGTGGCGCCGCCGGTCGTGGTGCTGTTCCTGCTCCGCTGGATCCTGTTCCGGGTGGAGTTCGGCGCGGGCCTGATCAAGCTCCGAGGCGACGCGTGCTGGCGGAAGCTGACGTGCCTGGACTTCCATCACGAGACACAGCCGATGCCGGGCCCGTTGAGCTGGTTCTTCCACCACCTCCCCCGCCCCCTGCACCGGATCGAGGTGGCCGCCAACCACGTCACCCAACTCGTGGTCCCCGTGTTGCTGTTCACCCCTCAGCCGGTCGCGACGGCCGCCGCGTCCCTGATGATCGCGACCCAGCTGTGGCTGGTCCTGTCCGGCAACTTCTCCTGGCTGAACTGGATCACCATCGTGCTGGCCGTCTCCGCGATCGGGTTCCCGCACACACCACCGCCCACGGCCGCACCGCCGCTCTGGTACGAGGTCACGGTCCTCGCCGTCGCGGCCCTGCTCCTCTGGCTGAGCCACCGCCCGGTGCTCAACATGGTCTCCCGCCGGCAGATCATGAACCGCTCCTTCGACCCGCTCCATCTGGTCAACACCTACGGCGCGTTCGGCACCGTCGGCCGCATCCGCTACGAGGTGGTGGTCGAGGGCACGGCCGACGCCGTACCCCACGAGGAATCCGGCTGGCAGGAGTACGAGTTCAAGGGCAAGCCGGGCGATCCCCGCCGCTGGCCACGCCAGTTCGCGCCCTACCATCTCCGCCTGGACTGGATGATGTGGTTTGCGGCCCTCTCTCCCGGCTACGCCGAGCCGTGGTTCGGCGCCCTGGTGGAACGCCTCCTGGAGAACGACCGCGACACCCTACGGCTCCTGCGCCGCTCCCCGTTCCCGGCCGACGCTCCCCCGCGCTGCATCCGCGCCCGCCTCTTCCGCTACCGCTACACGACCTGGCGGGAGTTGAGGGAGACGGGCGCGTGCTGGGAGCGGACGTTCGTGCGGGAGTATCTGCCGCCGACCCGGCTCGGCACGGCCGCTCAGAGGCCGTAGACGCGCGTGGCGGTGCCCTCGAAGACCTCGGCGCGTTCGGCGGCGCCGAGCGCGTAGGTCAACTCCCGTGCCGTGTCGGCGACTTGGTCGTACGTCGCGGCCAGTAGGCACACCGGCCAGTCGGAGCCGAACATCAGACGGCTCGGGCCGAAGGCGTCGAGTGCGGTGTCCGTGTACGGCTGGAGGTCCTCCGTGCGCCAGGTCTTCCAGTCCGCCTCCGTGACCAGGCCGGAGAGCTTGCAGTACGTGTTGGGGAGCGCGGCCAGGGCGCGGACGGAGGTCGCCCAGGGTTCCTGGTGGCCCGAGGCGACGGGAGGCTTGCCCAAGTGGTCCAGGACGAAGGCGAGTTGGGGCAGGGACTCGGCGGCCTTGACGGCGGCAGGAAGCTGCTTCGGCAGGACGACCAGGTCGTAGACGAGTCCGGCGTCGGCCAGGGCGGTGAGGCCGCGGCGGACGTCCGGGCGCAGCAGCCAGTTCGGGTCGGGCTCGCCCTGCACCTGGTGGCGGATGCCCTTCAGGTACCGGCCGCCGGGGAGTTCGCGCAGGCGGGCGAGTTCGTCGGCGATGTCCGGGCGGGTGAGGTCGGTCCAGCCGACGACTCCGGTGATCAGGTCGTGCGCGTCGGCGAGGGCGAGGAACTCGGGGGTCTCCTCGGCGACGGTGACCGTCTGGACGAGGACGGTCCGGTCGACGCCGGCCGCGCGGGCCTCCGGTGCGAGGTCGGCGACGGTGAAGTCCCGGCGCAGCGGCTGGAGTTCGTCTCCGGTGATCCAGTCCTGGTCGCGGACCGAGAGGTCCCAGACGTGGTGGTGGGCGTCGACCGTCATGGCAGCTCCCATACGACGGGCAGGCCGGCGTCGGCGCCCTGGCTCGAGTAGTCGTGGACCACGTCGAGGAGCTGGGTCATGCGGGCCTGCCAGGCGACGTTCACCGGGAGCTGGTCCAGCTCGGCGAGGAGTCGGGCGTAGTCGTCGCAGTCCAGGACGTGGAAGAGGTCGGTGCCGCTGCGCCAGATCGTCCAGGAGGTGGCACCGGCGGCGCGGATCGCTGCGGTGAGCTCCTTGGGAACTTCGCGGTGGGCGTCCTCGTAGGCGGCGATCCGGTCGGCGCGGACCTTGGTGTGCAGGGCCACTCTCATGACGGCTCCTCCGTGGGGATCGGGGCGTCGGCGGACAGCAGCCCCGTGTCCCGCAGTTCCTGCCAGAACCCGGCGGGCACCCGCGCGGCGAACTGCTCGGCGCAGTCCCGCGCTTCGGCCTCCGAACGCGCGCCGACCAGGACGCTCGCCACGGCGGGGTGGGCCGCGCAGAAGGCGAGGGCGGCGGCGCGCAGGGTGACGCCGTGGCGCTCGGCCACCGCCTTCATCCGCAGGGCGCGGTCCAGCAACTCCGCTGGGGCCTGGGCGTAGTTGTACGTCGCGTCGGGCTTCGGGTCCGCCAGCAGGCCGGAGTTGAAGGCCCCGCCGATCACCACGGACCTGCCGCGTGCCGCCGCGGCCGGGAGCAGTTCGGCGAGCGCGCTCTGGTCGAGCAGGGTGTAGCGCCCGGCGCACAGCACCACGTCCACGTCCGTGTCCCGGATGAACCGGGTCAGCATCCCGGCCTGGTTCATGCCGGCACCGATCGCCCCGACGACGCCCTCCGCGCGCAGCTTCTCCAGCGCCGGATAGCCCTCGCGGAAGGCCTGTTCGGCGTGGTCGTCGGGGTCGTGGAGGTAGACGATGTCGACGTGGTCGGTGCCGAGCCGTTCGAGGCTGGCGTCCAGGGTGCGGCGTATCCCGTCGGCGCTGAAGTCCCAGACTCGGCGCTGGTCGGCGGGCACGGCGAAACCGCTGGCGAGGTCGTCGCCGGTCACCGTCTCGACGCGTTCCAGTCGCCGTCCGACCTTGGTGGAGAGCGTGTACGACGACCGCGGGTGCTCGCGCAGCGCCGCGCCGATCCGTCGCTCGGACAGGCCGAGGCCGTAGTGCGGGGCGGTGTCGAAGTAGCGAATGCCGTGCTGCCAGGCCGTGTTGACGGCCTGGTGCGCCTGGTCGTCGCTCACCTCGGTGTACAGGTTGGCGATCGCGGCCCCGCCGAAGCCCAGTCCGCTGACCTCGACCCCGCTGCCGCCGAGGGTGCTCACTGGCCCACCGGCCGCAGCCGCAGCCCCTGCATGCCGCCGTCCACGGCGAGGGAGGTGCCGGTGGTGGCGCCGGAGAGCGGGCTCGCCAAGTAGGCGATGGCTCCCGCGACTTCGGCCGCCGAGACGAGGCGTCCCGAGGGCTGGCGGGCGGCCAGGGCGGCACGTTCGGCGGCCGGGTCGGACGCCGAGTCGAGAAGGCGGCCGACCCAAGGGGTGTCCGCCGTACCGGGGTTGACGCAGTTGACGCGGACGCCCTCGCGGAGGTGGTCGGCGGCCATGGCGAGGGTGAGGGAGTACACGGCGCCCTTCGTGGCGCTGTACAGGGCGCGTTGGGGCAGTCCCGCCGTGGCGGCGATGGAGCAGGTGTTGACGATCGCCGCGTGGGACGACTCGCGCAGGTGCGGGAGGGCGGCGCGGGCGACGCGGACCATGCCGAGAACGTTCACGTCGAAGACGCGGTGCCATTCCTCGTCGTCGTTGTCCTCGACCGTGCCCTGCGCGCCGATGCCCGCGTTGTTGACCACCACGTCGAGTCCGCCGAGGTCGGTGACGGCGGCGGCGACGGCCTGGCGTACGGACGCGTCGTCGGTGACGTCGGCGCGGTGGCCGAGCAGCGGCTTCTCGACGGAGGAGGGGTCGAGGTCGAGCACGGCGACCGACGCGCCGCGCTCGGCGAGGAGTTCGGCGGTGGCCCGGCCGATGCCGGAGGCGCCGCCGGTGACCAGGGCCCTGAGCCCCTGGAAGTCGGTCATGCCGCGTGTCCCTTCTGCCGGTCGAGATCGGCGGCCCAGAAGGTGCCGCCGGGGAACGTGTACCGCGCGATCGACTCGGGCCGCATGGTGGCCGAGAAACCGGGCGCGGTGGGTGCCATGTAGTGACCCTCGCCGATCACCACCGGATCGAGGAAGTGGTCGTGCAGATGATCGACGTACTCGATGACGCGGTCGTCGGTGGTGCCGGCGACGGCGAGGTAGTCGAACATCGAGAGGTGCTGGACCAGTTCGCACAGTCCGACGCCGCCCGCGTGCGGGCAGACGGGGACGCCGAACTTGGCGGCGAGCAGCAGGATCGCCAGGTTCTCGTTGACGCCGCCGACGCGGGCCGCGTCTATCTGGAGGATGTCGAGGGCGCCCGCCTGGAGCAACTGCTTGAAGACGATGCGGTTCTGGACGTGTTCGCCGGTGGCGACCTTGACCGGGGCGACGGCCGCGCGGATGGTGGCGTGGCCCAGCACGTCGTCGGGGCTGGTGGGTTCCTCGATCCAGTACGGGTCGAACTCGGCGAGGGCCTTGGTCCAGCGGATCGCCTCGGCCACGTCCCAGCGCTGGTTGGCGTCGATCGCCATGCGGATGTCGGGTCCGACGACCGAACGGGCCACCCGGCAGCGGCGGATGTCGTCGTCGAGGTCGGCGCCGACCTTCAGCTTGATCTGCCGGAAGCCGTCGGCGACGGCCTGCGCGGCGAGCCGGGTGAGCTTCTCGTCGTCGTAGCCGAGCCACCCGGCGGAGGTGGTGTAGGCGGGGAAGCCGCGCTCCAGCAGCGTGTGCCTACGGCCTTCCGCGCCCGCTTTCCCGCGGCGCAGGATGTCGAGGGCCTCGGCCGGGGTGAGCGCGTCGGTGATGTATCTGAAGTCGATCTGGCCGACGAGCCATTCGGGGTCGGCGTCGGCGAGGAGCTGCCAGAGCGGTTTGCCCGCGCGCTTGGCGGTGAGGTCCCAGGCCGCGTTGACCACGGCGCCGATCGCCATGTGCATCACGCCCTTCTCGGGCCCCAGCCACCGGAGTTGGCTGTCGCCGATCAGGTCGCGGTTCAACGTCCCCGGATCCGCGCAGAGTTCGTCGACGGACCGGCCGATCACATGGTCCCGCAGCGCGTCGATCGCGGCGACCTGGACATCGTTGCCCCGCCCGATGGTGAAGGAGAACCCGTGCCCCTCGTGCCCGTCGGCGGAGTCGGTGCGCAGCACGACGTACGCGGCCGAGTAGTCGGGGTCCGGGTTCATCGCGTCGGAGCCGTCCAGCTCACGCGAGGTGGGGAAGCGGATGTCGTAGGTGTCGACCGCGGTGACACGGGCGAGGGGGCCGGGGATCGGGGACACGGAAGGCCTTTCGGTCGGGGACAGGGATCCGGTGCCGTGCGGGTGCCGGAAGCCGGTGGGGTCAGTCCTGGGCGCGGCCGGTGGTGACGCGGGCGATCATCAGGGCGACCAGGATGATCCCGCCGTAGATGGCCTGGATCCAGAAGGACGGGACCTGGGCGAGGGTGAGCAGGTTCTGCACGACTCCCAGCAGGAGGACGCCGGTCAGCGCGCCGAACATGGTGCCCTTGCCGCCGTCGAGGCTGATGCCGCCGATGACCGCGGCCGCCATGACGGTGAAGATCATGTTGTTGCCCTGGTTGGCGCTGATGGCGCCGACGTAGCCGGTCTGCATGATGCCGCCCACCGAGGCGAGGACACCGGCGACGACGGACACCCCCAGGAGCATGCGGTCGACGCGGATGCCGGCGGCGCGGGCCGCCTCCTGGTTGCCGCCGATCGCGTAGAGAGCGCGGCCGACGCGGTGGTACTTGAGCACGAACCCGGCGATCGCGAAGCAGACCGCGGCCAGCCACACCGACATCGGGACGTTGAGGAAGGTGGAGGTGGCCAGGGTGAAGAAGGAGTCCGGCATGCCGAACAGCGTCTTGCCCTTGGTGGCGCCGACCAGCAGCCCGCGCAGCACGATCAGCATCGCGAGGGTGACGATGAAGGCGTTGAGCTTGAACTTCACCACGAGGATGCCGTTGAAGGCACCGATGATCCCGCCCACGACGAGGACCGCGACGAGGGCGAGCGGGGCCGCCCACTCGGTGCCCCAGCCGGACTCGGCGGTCGGCAGGACCAGCAGGGCGCCGATGGCGGGCGCGATACCGACCACCGACTCCAGCGACAGGTCGATCTTGCCGGTGATGAGGATCAGCGACTCGGCGAGGACGACCATCGCGAGGGCGGCGGAGGCGCCCAGGATCGAGATCAGGTTCCGTTCGGTGAGGAACGAGTCGTTGACGATCGCGCCGAGTATCAGCAGCACCAACAGGGCTGGTACGAGGGCGAGTTCACGGGCCCGGCGGAGCAGGACCGTCCGGGCCGAGCGCGCCCCGGCGGTGCGGGGGGCGGTGGGCGCCGGGGCCGCCTTGGTGTCAGCCATGGTCCACTCCTTCGATGGAGGCGATCAGCTCGTGGTCGCGCCAGCCCGCCGGGTGCTCGGCGACGACACGGCCGTGGAAGAGGACGAGGACGCGGTCGCAGCGCCGCAGGTCGTCGAGTTCGTCGGAGACGACGAGCACGGCGGTGCCGTCGTCGCGGGCGCTGTCCATGCGGGCGAGCAGTGACTCCTTGGACTTCACGTCGACGCCCGCGGTGGGGTTGATGAGGACCAGCAGCCGGGGGTCGGAGGCGAGCGCGCGGGCCATGACGACCTTCTGCGCGTTGCCGCCCGACAGGTCGGAGACGGGCTGTTCGGGGCCTTCGGTGTGGATGTCGAGCCGGTCGATCAGCTCGGTGGCGAAGGCGCGCTTGCGCTCGGTGCCGACGAACCCGAAACGGCCGAGCCGGTCCAGCACCGTCATGGTCGCGTTGTCCCCGATGGACATGCCGAAGACCAGCCCCTGCCCGTGCCGGTCGCGCGGCACACAGCCGACCCCGGCCTTCAACGAGGCCTGCACATCACCGAACGGCAGCTTCCGGCCGTCGAGTCGGGCCGTCCCGCCGGTCGGCGTGTACAGCCCGGTGAAGGACTCGGCCAGCTCTATCTTGCCGCTGCCGCTCGACCCGGCGAGTCCGACGACCTCGCCCTTGCGGACGGTGAGGTCGATGTTCTCGTACGTCTCGGAGGTGAGCCCGCGCGCCTCCAGGAGGACGGGCGCCTCGGTGTCCAACTCCCTCAGCTGTACTTCGAGTTCGTCGATGGACTCCCCCGCCATGGCCTCCACGAGCGCCCTGCGCGGGAGGTCGGCGACCGGTGCGGTCGTGATCCAGCGCGCGTCGCGCAGCACGGTGACGGTCTGGCACACCTCGTACACCTCCTGGAGGTGGTGCGAGATGAACAGGAAAGTGACGCCCGACTCCTGAAGAGCCCGCATGCGCGTGAAGAGGCGCTCGATCTCCCGGTTGTCGAGCTGCGCGGTCGGCTCGTCGAGGACGATGAACCGGGCGCCGAAGCTCAACGCCCGTGCGATCTCCACCATTTGGCGGTCCTCGACCTTGAGGTCCGCGGTGCGCGCATCGGGGTCGACGCGCACGTCCCAGGTGTCGAGGAGTTCGGCGGCCTCGGTGCGGAGCCTGCGCCAGCTGATGACGCCGCCCCTGGACTGCGGCTGCCGGTTGATGAACAGGTTCTCGGCGACCGTCAACTCGGGTACGACCGTGGGCTTCTGGTAGACGCACGCGACCTTGGCGCGCCAGGCGTCGCGGTCGGTGAGCGGGGGCGCGGGCTCGCCGTCGAAGCGGACCGTGCCCTCGTCGGGGGCCTGAAGTCCGGTGAGGACGGTGACGAGGGTGGACTTGCCCGCGCCGTTGCGGCCGACGAGAGCGTGGGACTCGCCCGGCAGCACGGTCAATTGGCCGTCGGCGAGGGCGACGGTCGGGCCGTACCGCTTGACGATGCCCCGCGCCTCAACAAGTGGGGTACTCATTTGACCGTGTTGCCCCAGAGCTTGGGATCGTCGACGTTGTCCTTCGTGACCAGGGGCGCGGGGAGCTGGTCCTCGAGGATGCCGCTGGGCAGCTTGACGATCGTGGAGTCGTGGTCGGTGGGACCCGGCTTGAAGGTCTTCCCCGCCATCGCGGCCTTGATGTAGTACATGCCGTACTTGGCGTAGGCGTCGGCCGGCTGGGAGACGGTGGCGTCGATCTCGCCCTTGCGGATCGCGTCGAACTCCTGCGGGATGCCGTCGTTCGAGACGATCGCGATGTGTCCGGGCTGGCCCGCCTTCTTCAACAGGCCCTTGGACTTGAGGGTCTGCAGCGTCGGCGCGAGGTAGACGCCACCCGCCTGCATGTAGATGCCCTTGATGTCGGGGTTGGCGTTGAGGAGCGTGTCGAGCTTGGAGGCCGCGGTGTCGGACTCCCACTTGGCGGGGATCTCCAGGACCTTGAGCTTCGGGTACTTCTTCTTGACGCAGGCCCTGAACGCCTCCGACCGGTCACGGCCGTTGACCGAGGCGAGGTCGCCCATGATCTGCACGACCTTGCCGCTGGTGATGTGCGCCCCGAGGTAGTCGCAGGCCTTCGTGCCGTACGCGACGTTGTCGGCGCGCACGACCATCGCGACCTTTCCCTTGTCGGGCGCCACGTCGACCGCGACGACCGGCACGCCCTTGCGATCCGCCTGGTCCAGGCCCGCTTCGATGGCGGCGCTGTCCAGCGGGGCGACGACCAGGCCCTTGACGCCCTGGTTCAGCTCGTTGTTGATGTCGGTGATCTGCTGCGAGGGGTCGCTGTTGGAGTTGACCGTCTTCAGCGCCTGCACACCTTCGGACTTCGCCATCTTCGGCACGTAGTCGTTGTACGACTGCCAGAACGGCGAGGTCAGCAGGGGCAGGATCACCCCGACCTTGCCGGTGCCGCCCCCGCCGGCGCTGGACGCGCCGGTGTCGTTGGTGCTGCCGCACGCCGTGAGCGCGAGGGTGCCGCACGCGGCCGCTGCCGTCGCACGCACCGCCCACGCGGTCAGTCGTCTGCCTTGCCGTCCGTTCCGCACTGTGCTGCCGGCCATCTGTCGGGCTCCTCATCGAGCGTGATCGAGCAGTTGCCGGAATATTTATCAGACCACTTCGGCCCTACAACACCCTCAGGAGCCAAATTTTCGCGGTTTCGAGCCGTAGTGGTCCGACCACATCCGTGATTAGACTGCGCGGACCGGCGACAGGAGGAGTGGCGTGGACGAGATCCTGCCGAGCGAGACGGAACCGGAGGCCGCCGCGCCGAAGGGCACGGTGACCCAGCGCGCCATCGACTCGATCAAGGCCCTGATCGGCGAGGGCCGCCTCGAACCGGGCCAGCGGCTGCCCACCGAACGCGACCTCGCGGCCCAACTGGGCATCTCCCGCAGCTCGATGCGCGAGGCGATCCGCGCGCTCACGGTGCTGGGAGTGCTGGAGGCCCGGCACGGTTCGGGCATCTACGTCACGCAACTGGACGCGGGCGACCTGCTGGAGACCTTCGGTGTCGTCGCCGACCTCTCGCGCGGCCCGCAGCTGGTCGAGCTCCTGGAGGTCCGCCGCATCCTGGAGTCGACGGCGACCGCTCTGGCCGCCGCCCGGATCACCCCGGACCAGCTGGCCGAGGTCGAGAAACACCTCACGGCGATGAACGCCACCGACGACCCCGAGGAGATCCTCGCCCACGATCTCGCCTTCCACCGCGAGATCGCCGCCGCCGCGGGCAACGACACGATGGCCGCGATCCTGGAGGGCCTCTCGTCCCGCACGTTCCGGGCCCGGGTCTGGCGCGGCTACCAGGAGGAGGGCGCCTTCGCCCGCACCCGCCGCGAACACGCCGCGATCCACCGGGCGTTGGTCGCCCGCGACCCGGAGGCGGCCCGCGCGGCGGCGGCCTCGCACGTGGGCGAGGTAGAGGTGTGGCTCAGGATGCAGCTGGGGTCCTGACCGTCACCCGTCCGGCCACAGTGCCCGCGGAAACCCCCTCACGACCACCGCCCAAGCCCTACCATGACCGTCTCGCCAGGGGGACGAGGGCACGTACGGGGGACGGCGATGGACGGCACGGTGGAAGTGGTCCTGTCCGTGACGGGTGAGGAGTCCGCGAACCTGCGGGCGACCGAACTCCGGGACCTGTGGGAGTACTTGACGGACCGTCCGGAACTCCGCGGACGCGTCACCAGACACACGACGGACGAGACGGACACCGGCCGTCTGGGCCCGCTGACCGACGCGCTCGTCGCCGCGCTCGAACCGGGCGGCGCCTTCACCGTCCTCGCCGGAGCGGTCGTGGCCTGGATCAAGTTCCGGCCCCGCACCGAGTGCATCAGGCTCAACGTCCGCCGCCCGGACGGCAGTCGCGTGGAGATCGAACTGAAACGGCAGCAGGCGAAGGAGTACGACGCCGTCGACAGGATGGTCCGGGCGGCCCTGCAACCGCCACCGGGCCCGCCGCCGAGCACGGAGGCAACCTCCCCGGACAGCGCCGAGTGAGCCGGGCATGGGCGCCCCGTCCGACCCCGTACGCCAGCTGTTCCTGGGCTACGAGGGGACACGCGCGGTCGTCGTGTCCGCCTCCCCGCCCGACGGCAGCGCCGACTTCCCGCACCGCCCGTCGGTGCACCGCTCCGCCGACGCCCTGGCCCGCCTGCTGGTCGAGCGGTGCGGTCTCGCCCCGGACCGGCTCCTGCGGCTGACGGACCCCGAGCGTCCCGACGACGTCCTCGAACCGGTCGCACGCCTCGCCCGGGAGGCCTCGGGCGGCCTGCTCCTCCACTACGTGGGACACGGGGTGCAGGCCCCCCGGCGCCGCGACAACTCCCTTCTCCTGGTGACCGGGGACGCGGCACGCCTGACGTACGACAGTCCGTCGCTCGGCAACACCGCGCTCAGGTTCGAGGAGTTGATGAGCGCGCTGGAGCCGGTCGGTGACGCGCCCCTGATCGTCGTCCTGGACTGCTGTTTCTCCGGACTGCCGCTCAGCAGTGGGGAGTTCGCAGGGAGCAGGCTGCACTCACTGGCCGGGCGGGCGGGTCGGCCGAGTCTGCTGCTGACCTCGGCGGACGACGACCAGCAGGCCCACGCGCCCGGCGGCGCCGACCACACCGCGTTCACCGGCGACCTCATCGACTTCCTCAACAGCGGGTCCCCTCACGGGCATCCGCTGCTGACCGTCGGCCACCTCCTCGACCACACGCGCCGCCCCCGCCCCGAGGGCGAGTCGGCGGCCACCCCGCAGTCGTCCGCCCACAACCGGGTCGAGCGCATCGTCCTCGCCCCCAACTCCGCCTGGACAGCGACCGATCCGCTCCCGGACGGCGACTGCGAGGCCGCCGACCACCGCCATCCCGAGTGCCCCTATCCCGGCCTCGCACCGTTCGACTCGTCCGGCGTCCAGTGCTTCTTCGGTCGTACGGCCGAGGTCGACACCCTCGTCCGACGGGTCGTCGCCCGGCGCGGCCAGGGGCCGTTGCTCATCACCGGCGCCTCCGGAATCGGCAAGACGTCCCTCCTGCGGGCCGGACTGCTGCCCGCGCTCGCGCTGGGCAAGGTCGCTTCGGAGATCGGGAGTTGGCACCAGCTGACCCTGACTCCCACGGACCGTCCCCTCCAGGCACTGGCCCGGGCCGTCCTGGCACGCGACGCCGACCCCGCCCAAGTGGACAACCTGGCCCGGCGGTTGGCGTCCGACCCTCGCACGCTCGTCGAGGCGCTCCGGGACCGGGCCGAACGGCTCGACGCACAGCGCGTCCCGGCCCACCACCTGTTGGTCGTGGACCAGGTGGAGGAGATGTTCCGGTACCGGGACGACAGCGGGACAGCCGCCGGGAAGGCGGAACGCGATGCCTTCGTCGCCTGCCTGATCGCCGTCTCCGTGGCACCCGACGGTTCTGCGACAGATGCCCCGGCCAGTGTCGTCCTGTCCGTGCAGCACAGTGACCTCGGCTCGCTGTTGCCCTACGAGTCCCTGGAGTCGGCGCTGACCCCGGGCGCCGGCCTGTTCGTCGTACGGCCGCTCGCCGCACGCCACCTGGACGAGGTGATCACCGGTCCGGCGCGTGCCGCGGGGCACGTGATCAGCGCCGAACTGCTCGCCCGGCTACGGGCCGACGTGGCACTGCACCGGGAGGCACGGGCCGACTTCGACAGCGGGGTGCTGCCGCTGCTGTCGCACGCGCTGCGCGGCACCTGGGAGGCGCACCGCGGCCGTACGCTGCGCACTCCGGACTACGCGCGCACCGGAGGTCTCGGCCACTCCATCGCCCATGCCGCCGACGCCTTCTACGAGAGCCTGACCAGCGACGAGGACCGCAGGACGGCCAAGGAGATCCTGGTCGAACTCGTGCACTGGACGGGCGAGACGGAACAGACCGTCAAGCGGCTCCGCACGGAGGTCCTCGGCTCGTACTTCCCGGCCGACCGGCAGCGCACCTTCCGGACCGTGCTCGATCTGCTGAAGCAGCACCGCCTGGTCACCGAGGACGAACACCACGTCCAGCTCGTCCACCGATCCCTGCTGATGAACTGGGCCGCACTGGAGCAGTGGGTGGAGCAACTCCACGACGGCGAACCGCTGTTGCGGCTACGGCTGGAGCGAACCGCCGCCGACTGGGAGGAGCAGCGGGTCGACCGACTGCTGTGGCTGGGCCCGGAGCTGACGAGCACCCGCGACTGGGCGAACCGTCAACAGGGGCGGGTCAACAGCACCGTTCAGGACTTCCTCGCCGCGTCCGCCAAGTACGAGCGGCGGCGCAGGGTACGCCGGCGGGTGGTCTCCGGGCTGGTGGTGCTCGCCGTGCTGATCGCCTCGGGCGCCGGCTTCGGCTTCAAGGCGCTCCAGGCGGACTGGCAGCGGCAACGCGAGCGGTCCGTCCGGACGTTGCTCGACGACGCCGGGTCGGCGCGTGCCACCGATTCCGCGCTGGCGGCCCAACTCGCGCTCGCCGCCTACCGGGTCGAGCACTCCGGCAGGACACGCGACGCCGTACTGACCACCGCCTCGGCCCGCTCCTCGGTCCAACTCACCGCGCAAGGCCCGGACATCACCTCGCTGTCCTTCGACCGTACGGGGACCCGCCTGCTCGCCGCCGGTGCCGGTCGGGTGCGGATGTGGCCCGTGGACAGCGGTGGGCCGGCCGGTCCGCCGACGCAGTTGTCGGGCACGAGCGGCACGAACCTGGCCGTGTTCCGCCCCGACGGCAAGGCAGTTGCCCTCACCACACAGGACGGTTCCACCCAAGAGGGCATGGTCCAGGCCCACGTGGCCCTGCGCCCCACGTCCACCGCCGAACACCCCGCCGGGCAGGCGGTCACCAGTGTCCTCAACGCCCCGGTGATGGGCCTGGCGTTCCGCCCGGACGGCCGCCGACTCGCCCTGAATCTCTACCCCGGGTTCACCATGGTCCTCGACACCGCCCACGGCACCTCCGTGCCCTTCGCCTGGCCGCACACGCTCATCGCCGGGGACTCCGCGCCCATCGTCTATGGCGGCAGGGGCAGGTGGCTGGCGGTCGGTGCCCAGAACGGCAACGTCGTCGTCCTGGACGCGTCCACCCCACGTCCCGCGCTGCTGAAGCTCCACCCGGCCGACAGCCCGGTCAGCGCACTGGCGGTGAACCCCGCCGGGACGCTCCTGCTCGCCGGCCACCAGAACGGAACGGTGTCGCGCTGGCGGATCGGCGCCGACGGCAGAACCTCGGTCGCACTCCCCCACCGCTCGGCGTTCTCGGGCAAGGGCCCGGTGGTCGGCCTCGCCTTCACCGCCGACGGCCGGGAGTGGGCAGCCGCCTACCGCGACACCGGCGTACGCGTCTTCGGCACGAGCGACGACCGGCTGACCGCACACGTGAGCACCGCCGACCCGCTCACCACGATCGCCGTCTCCCCCGACGGCCGCACCCTCGCCACCGCCTCCGGCCCCCGGCTCGCGCTCCACCGCCTGCCGGATCCGGTCGCCCGCACCCAGCCGGGCGGCCTGACCGCGCTCACCGTCCGCGCCGACGGCGCCCTGCTCGCGGCCGGCGGCCGCACCGGCCCCGTCGCCCTCTGGTCCCCGGGCCCGGACCGCTCGCTACGGCCCGTCGGCCCCCTTTCCTACGGCGCCGCCCGCCCGGGCGCGCTCAACGCCCTCGCCTTCGGCGGCCGGGGCGGTGCGCTGCTGGCCGGCGGGTTCGACTCCGGGTCGGTGCTGCTCTGGAGACCCACCCGCTCCGGCACCCCGGTCGCGCGGCTGGTGACGCGGGCTTCCGAGCCGGTCGTCTCCCTGGCCCTGAGCCGGGACGGCACTCTGCTGGCCGCGGGCACACCGCACGGCCGGGTCTACCTCTGGAACCTGTCGGACCCGGAGCACATCCCCGAACCGACCGGCGTCGACGGCCATTCCGGCGCGGTCACGGGACTGGCGTTCCTGGGCGGTACGCATCGGCTGGCCATCGGCTCGGACGACGGCGCGGTGGACGTCTGGAGCCTGACGGACTGGACTCTGCCCGCCCTGGCCCTGAAGCTCGCGGGCACCGGCTCTCAGACCGGCCGCGCGCTGGCGGCGAGCGCGGACGGGACGGTGGTGGCGGGGGCGGGAGAGCGCGGCTCGGTGACGGTCTGGAGCCTGAGCGCCGGTGCCGCCCGGCCGACCGTCCGCCTCGACGCGGAGACCGGCACCGGCTCCAGTGCCGACGACGACTCCGGCTCCGGCGATGTCCTCGCCCTGACGCTCGGGTCGGGCAGCCGCCCCGGCTCCCACCTCCTCGCGGCCCTCGGCGACGACGGTGCCGTACGACTGTGGGAGTCCCGGCACCCGGGGATCTGGACCGGAAAGGGCACCGTGGGCGACACCGAGGACCGCGTCACGGCCATCGCAGCCGCGTCCACCGCGAACCCGGATCTGCTGACGGTGACCGTCGACGGACGGCTCCAACGGTGGTTCGCCGACGCGGACTTGGCCGCCGCGCAGGTGTGTTCGGCCCGGGGCGCGTCGACGACCGCGCGCCTGTGGCGGACGGCGTTCCCCGCCGGCCCGCCCTGCCGCTCCGACGGCGCTCAGCGCCCGGCGACGGCGTCGTCCACCTTGCCGTAGGCGACCTGGGCGACGTGCTGGGCGACGTCCGAGTCGGCCGCCTCGCCGAAGGTCATGATCGCGAGGCTGATCACGATGCCCTTGGGATGCAGCAGATAGACCAGGTCGGTGTTCTGGCGGAGGCCGTAGACCGACGTCTCCACCCGCCCGGCCACCGTGCGCTCGCCGAGCGTCGGGAACGCCAACGGGCTCATGTCACCGGTGAGTTCACCCGCCACCAGCCGGTGGCAGTCCCGGAAGACGTCCGCCTCCAGCTCCACTTCCTCCCGCGCGTCCTCGATCCTGCGCCGAGTGAGTACCTCGTACACCAGCGACACGGGCTGGAACCGCTGCAACTTCGCGTCCACGGAAGGCTGTAGAGGCTGCTTCTGGTACGCGTTCGCGCGGTCCATCGCCGCACACCCCGTCGAACCAGGGTCGGTCGCGGGCGCCGAGGCCGGTGGGGCAAGGGACTTGGAGAAGCCGTCCAGGTCGGCGGGGACGAGGAGGGCGGAGGTGAGGTTCAGAGGTGTCCGGGAGATCAACACCGTGGGGGTCGCAGTCGGTGTTCCCGTCACCGGTGTCGTCGCCATGCCCGAGGGTTTTCCTGTCGGCGGTTCCACGGACGGGACGTGACCCCCTCGCGAGCACGCGGCCAGCGCCAGCGAACCGGCCACCGCCGCGCACACAAGACCCCGGCGCATGGTGTCTCCCCCGCGCCATTCCCCCGGCCCGGCGGTCGTGGTCCCCGACGGTGCCTGGCGCGAGTCGAGACGATACGCACCCAAAAGGGCGTCCACCATCGATTCCGCCGGATTGTCCGCGCCACACGGGCCGTGCGGGTAACATCACCGCCCGTGTGCGCGCCAGGCCCTCGCCGTACCGCCCGCGTCAGCTCCGCCGCAGCCTGAGCGTCCGCAACTCGAAGGGCCGCAGGGCGAGTTGGATACGGTCCCCGTCCCACTCGGGCGCGGCCGCGTCGTCCATCGGCCGCTCCAGCAGGTCTACGACCTCCACCGCGTCGAACGCGAAGCCCACCGTCAGGGTGGCCTTGGCCCGTCCTCCGTGCGCCTCGTGGAAGCGGACGACCACGTCACCGCTTCCGTCGTCGGCCAGCTTCACCGCCGTGACGACGACCGCGTCCCGGTCCACGCTCACCAGCGGCGCGACCTCCTGGGCACCCTCGACCCGCCGTTCCGGCAGGTTGATCCGCCACCCTTCGCGCACCGCGTCGCCGATGCCCGCGCCGGGCACCAGCGCGTGCCGGAAGCGGTGGACGCCCTGGTCGGTCTCGGGGTCGGGGAAGCGCGGGGCGCGGAGGAGGGAGACGCGGACCGTGGTGGTCGTGCCGTTGTCGCCTTCGCTGCGGACGGTACGGGTCACGTCGTGGCCGTACGTCGAGTCGTTGACGACGGCGACGCCCCAGCCGGGTTCCTCCAGGTGGACGAAGCGGTGGTTGCAGGCCTCGAACTTGGCCGATTCCCATGAGGTGTTGGTGTGCGTGGGCCGGTGGAAGTGCCCGAACTGGGTCTCGGACGCGTACCGTTCGGCGTGCACGTCCAGCGGGAACGCGAGCTTCAGGAACTTCTCCGTCTCGTGCCAGTCCACCTCGGTGTCGATGAGCAGCCGCCGCTCGCCGGGCGCGAGGGACAGCACCTGGGTGACCCGGGACGCGCCGAAGGACCGGACGATCCGCACGGAGTTGTCGTCCTCGGCCACGACCTCCGCCGCGTCGGTGAGGTCGGTGACGGTGTTGCGGTAGAACTCGTCGACGTCCCAGGCATCCCACATGTTCGGGAAGTCCGGGTGGAGTTGGAGCAGGTTCGCGGCCCCGCCGGGGGCGATCGTCTCGCGGTCGGCCTCGATGTCGTAGGCGGAGACGACCAGGCCCCGGGCGTCGATCTCGACGCGCAGGAGGCCGTTCTCCAGCACGTGTCCGCCGCCGACCCGGGTCGCGAGTGCCGTCTCGCCCTGGACGTCCGGGGTCCGGGCGCCGCCCGCGAGGACGCCTTCGCGGCTGTGCGGCGCGGAGTTGAAGAGGAGGGGGGTGGTGCCCTCCCCTGCCAGGGCGCGCTGGGCCGCGTCGATGATGGCATTCAGCTCCGAGGCGATCCGCTCGTACGTCTTCCGGGCCTCGCGGTGGACCCAGGCGATGGAGGAGCCGGGCAGGATGTCGTGGAACTGGTGGAGCAGGACCGTCTTCCAGATCCGGTCCAAGTCCTCGTACGGGTAAGGGAATCCGGCCCGCACGGCAGCCGTCGCCGCCCACAGCTCCGCCTCGCGCAGAAGGTGCTCGCTGCGGCGGTTGCCCTGCTTGGTCCTGGCCTGGCTGGTGAGGGTGGCGCGGTGCAGTTCGAGGTACAACTCGCCGACCCAGACAGGGGGTTCGGGGTATTCGGCCTCGGCCTTCTCGAAGAACTCCTTCGGGGTCTCCCAGGCCACGGCCGCCGAGCCCTCGAGGTCGTGCAGTCGGGCCGCCTTGGCGACCATCTCGCGGGTGGTGCCGCCGCCTCCGTCGCCCCAGCCGGTGGGCGCGAGGGAGTGCCGGGCAGCCCCCTTGTCCTTGAAGTTGCGTGCCGCGTGGGCGATCTCGCGGCCCTGCATGGAGCAGTTGTAGGTGTCGACGGGCGGGAAGTGGGTGAAGATCCGGGTGCCGTCGATGCCCTCCCAACGGAAGGTGTGGTGCGGGAACTTGTTCGTCTGGGACCAGGAGATCTTCTGCGTCAGCAGCCATTTGGAGCCCGCGGCCTTGATGATCTGCGGAAGTCCGGCGGCGAAGCCGAAGGTGTCGGGCAGCCAGGCCTCCTCGTTCTCGATGCCGAACTCGTCGAGGAAGAACCGCTTCCCGTGCACGAACTGACGGGCCATCGCCTCCGAGCCCGGCATGTTGGTGTCCGACTCGACCCACATGCCGCCGGCCGGCACGAACCGCCCGTCCGCCACCGCCTTCTTGATCCGCGCCCACACCTCGGGCCGGTGCTCCTTGACCCAGGCCCACTGCTGGGCCTGCGACATGGCGAAGATGAAGTCGGGCTCGTCCTCGAGGAGGGCCGTCATGTTGGAGGTGGTGCGCGCGACCTTGCGGACCGTCTCGCGCAGCGGCCACAGCCACGCCGAGTCGATGTGCGCGTGCCCGATGGCGCTGATGCGGTGCGCGGACGGGACGGCGGGCGAGGCCAGGACGGCCGCAAGCTGTGAACGGGCGTGCTCCGCCGTGCCGTTGACGTCCTGGAGGTCCACGGCGTCGAGCGCCTTCTCGATCGCCCGCAGCAGGTCCCAGCGGCGCGCGGAGTCCACCGGCAGCTCGGCCATCAGCTCGCCGAGGACCTCCAGGTCGAGGACGAGGTTCCACACGTTCTCGTCGAGGACGGCGAGGTCCATCCGGGTCAGCGTGTACTGCGGCTCGCTGCCCGCGGTCTCCTTGTCGCCCAACTGGGTGGGCAGGAAGGGGTGGTAGTCCAGGATCACCGGGTTGGAGGCGGCCTCGATGTGCAGCCGCACCTCCTCGCCACCGGCGACGGGCGACCCGATCCTGACCCACTGGTTGCGCGGGTTGAGGCCCTTCACGGGGGTGCCGTCGGGCCGGTAGACGAGGCCCTCGCACTGGAAGCCGGGCATGTTCTCGTCGAAGCCGAGGTCGAGCAGCGCCTCGACGGTCTTCCCGGCCCACTCCTGGGGGACGGTCCCGGTGACACGGAACCAGCTGGTGCCCCACGGAGCACCCCACCGGGCACCCACGGCGATCGGTTCGGGTGTGCCCGCGAGGCCCTCGGCCACGGGCACCGGCTCGTCGGGCGCGTGCCAGACGGCCACCTCCAGCGGCACGGACTCGGGATAGAGGGCGGGACGGATGCGCTCTTCGAGGACACGCTTCAGGCGGGCTTCGACCAGGCTGCGGTCGTCATGCATGCGGGGTGCTCCGTAGCTCGGTTGCGGGTGGGGGCAGGGATGGTGCCAAGCGGGTGTTACCAGGCGTACGTGACGGTCACGGGGGCCGACGCTGTGTAGAGCTCCCCTGTCGCGCGCGGTTCGAACCTCGCCCGCTGCTCGCCCTGTTCGGCCTGCGGCCCGCCGGCGAAGAAGGCGCGGCGGCAGCTGCGGGCGGACGGGACGGTACGTCCGGGGTTCACGCGCCGGTGCCTCGGTCTGGGGTGGGAAGTACCTGGTCGGGAGTGACGACCTCGGTGATGCCGCGTGCGGCGAGGTGTTCCTTGTCCTCGGCGCGCACGTCGAGGACGGTCGTCGGGCGGGCGCCGTCGGCGACGAGCCGGAAGTAGGCGTCGAAGACCGGCCCGCCGGGACCGCAGCCCGAGCGGACCGACGGGTTGGCGGGCACGACGAGGGCCGTGGTGCGGACGGCGGGCGTGTACGTGGGCTCTCGGGCCGCCTCGGCGAGCACCAGGGCGATGTCCTTGGCCCGCCGGTCGTTGGTCAACAGGCCGAGCCCGTATTCGAGTTCGGGGAAGTCGGCGAGGTCGCGGGACACGTCGTGCGAGCACCACCAGGTGATGCCCCAGAGGTCGGGGCAGTCGAGGGCGTTGGCGATGGTCGCGGAGGCGAAGTCGGCCGCGTGCTCGGCGGGGACGAGCGGCTGGGGCGCGCCGACCTCCTGGAGCCAGACGGGCCGGTGCGGTTCCTCGGCCCACGCCTTGCTCAGCTCGATCAGATAGGCGGCGTGGTGCTCGGCGGGGACCGAACTCCGGCCGTGGCGTTGGGCGGTGCCGTTGAAGACCCAGGAGTGCACGGCCGTCAGGGCACCGTGCCGGGCGGCCTGGGCCGGGGTGAACGGCATGTCGTCCTGGTACCAGGTCGCGTCGTACTCGGCGTGCAGATGCGGCTTGCCGGGCGCGCCGTCCGCGCAGGCGGCGAGCATCCGCGTCAGCCAGGCGTCGATCTGCTCCTCGGTCGCCCGGTCGGGGTCCGGGTGCGGGCCGGCCGAGAACTGGTTGACCTCGTTGCCGAGGGTCATGCCGATGAAGTGGGGGCGGTCGGCGAGGGCGGCGGCGAGCGTGCGCAGGTAGGCGGCCTGGCCGTCGAGGACGTCGGGGTCGGTGAAGAGGTTGCGCCGGTGCCAGGTGCGGGTCCAGGCGGGCAGGTAGTCGAAACTGCTCAAGTGCCCTTGCAGACCGTCCACGTTGACGTCGAGGCCGCGCTCACCGGCCGCGTCGACGAGCTCGACCAGCTGTTCCACGGCCTTCGTCCGGATCAGGGTCCGGTTGGGCTGGAAGTACGGCCAGAGCGGGAAGACGCGGATGTGGTCGAGGCCCAGCTCGGCGATCGAGTCGAGGTCGGCGCGTACGGAGTCGAGGTCGAAGTCGAGCCAGTGGTGGAACCACCCTTGGCTGGGCGTGTAGTTGACGCCGAAGCGCACGGCAGAAGACATCGGGATCCTGGTTCTGTAGTGCGTACCTGAATGCGGGGGAACATCAGCCCTTGACGGCGCCTTCGCCGACGCCCCGGAAGAAGTACCGCTGGAGGCAGGCGAAGAGGGCGATCAGCGGTGCCACGGCGATGACCGTGCCGGCGGCGACCAGGCGTTCGTCGTTGGCGAAGGTGCCGTGCAGATAGTTGAGGCCGATGGTGAGCGTGAACTTGGACGGGTCGCTGAGCACGATGAGCGGCCACAGGAAGTCGTCCCAGGCGCCCATGAAGGCGAAGATCGCGACGACGGCGATGGTGCCCTTCACGGACGGCAGCGCGATCCGCAGGAACCGCTGCCACACGTTGGCGCCGTCGACGAAGGCCGCTTCCTCGATCTCGTAGGGCAGGTTGAGGAAGGCGTTGCGCATCAGCAGGACGTTCATCGCGCCGATGCAGCCGGGGAGGACCACGCCGATCAGGGTGTTGTTGAGGCCCAGCTCCCGCATGGTGGTGAACTGGGCGATGATGATGCCCTCCACCGGCACGAGCATCGCGAGGATGAAGACGAGGGTGGCGGCGCGGCGGCCCCGGTAGCGCAGACGGGCCAGCGCGTAGCCCGCGAGGGCCGAACCGACGCAGTTCGTCACGACGTTGCCGGCCGCGACCTTCAGCGAGTTGAAGGCGTAGTCCCAGACGGGGATGGTGTCGGCGACCCGCTTGTAGTTGTGCAGCGTGGGGTGTTCGGGGAGGAAGGTCGGGGGCGAGCTGTAGATGTCCTCGGTCGGGCCCTTGAGCGAGGTGGAGAGCTGCCACACGAAGGGGCCGACGGTGATGGCGAGGACGATCAGCAACAGGGCGTAGCGCAGGACGAGTTCCCAGACGCGGATGCGGCGGCCGTGCTCGTCGGTGATGCGGGGTTCGCGAACTGCCGTCTCCTGAACGGGCCTTGCGCGCTCGATGACGCTCAAGAGTCCTCCTTCCGGTCGGCCCGCAGCACGAGCAGCATCAGGGCGACGGTGACGACGAAGACGACGACCGAGAGCGCGGAGGCGTAGCCGACACGGCCGGTGAGTCCGGTACCGGTGCGCTGGACGAGCATCACGAGGGTGGTGTCCTCGCCGGCCGGTCCGCCGCTGGGGCCCGCCATCAGATAGACCTCGGAGAACACCTTGAAGGCGGCGACCGAGGACAGCGCGCCCACCAGCACCATCGTGGAGCGGACGGCGGGCACGGTCACCGTGAAGAAGCGGCGCACCGCGCCCGCGCCGTCCACCGACGCGGCCTCGTGCAGTTCACGCGGCACACTGGCGAGCGCGGCCAGATAAATGATCATGTAGTAGCCGAGGCCCTTCCAGACCGTGACGGCCATCGCGCTCAGCAGAAGCAGCCACTGGTCGCTGAGGAACCCGACCTTGCCGACGCCGATCGTCTCCAACAGCGAGTTGACCAGGCCGCGTTCGTCAAGGAGCCACACCCAGATCAGCCCGACGACGACGATCGACGCGACGACCGGGGTGTAGAACGCGGACCGGAAGAAGGTGATGCCGGGGATGTTCTTCTGCACCAGCAGGGCCAGCAGCAGCGGGAGTACGACGAGTGCGGGCACCACCCCGACGATGTACAGGGTGCTGTTGCGCAGGCCGGTCCAGAACATGTCGTCGTGCCACAGCTCGCGGAAGTTGGCGAAGCCCACGAAGTGGCCCGGGATCAGGGTGCGCCGGTCCGTGAAGGAGTTGATCACGGTGGAGGCGAAGGGGTACAGCACGAAGGCGCCGACGATCAGCAGCCCGGGGGCGGCGAACAGCCAGGGGCTGGTGGGCAGTTGGCGCCGCACGCGGGACACGTCGGCCATGGAATCCTCAGCCCTCCTGCTGGAGCAGCGTGTTGCACGCCTTGACAGCGTTGTCGAGAGCTGCCTTGGGGCTCTCCTTGCCCTGCAGCGCCTTGGCGACCTCGTTGCGCAGCGCGGTCTTCATCTGCTCGCTGAACAGCACCGGCGTGTAATTGACCGCGTTCTTCAGGGACTTGGCGGCGGCGATCCGCACTCGCGTCTCGTCGGTGCCGTCCTCCTTGGTGAAGTACGGGTCGTCGAGGGAGCCGGCGGTGCTCGGGAAGATGGCGACCTTCTTCGCGAACGACATCTGCTGCTGGGCGTCGGTGACATAGTGCGCGAAGGCGACGGATGCGGGCGTGTGCTTGGTCTTGGAGTTGACCATCACACCCATCACGTACATGTTCACGTGGCCGGTGCTGGTGATCTGGTCCGTGATGCCGATGTTCTTGTACAGGGTCGGCGCCTGCTTCTTGAAGTTGTCGAGGTCCAGTGCGCTGCCGGGGTTCATGGCGACGGCACCGGTGAGGAACTTCTTGCCGGACGACTCGGGGGTGGCGGTGAGCGCCTGCGGGTCCAGGGCCTTCGCGTCGTACAACTCCTTGTACTTGGTGAGGAGTTCGATGCCCTTCGCGTCGTTGAAGGCGAAGGCGGTGCCGGCCTTGTTCATCAGCTCGACGCCGTAGCGCCCGAAGTCCTCGACGGTGGGGACGTTGGCGAGGGTGGCGACCTTGCCGTCGGTCTTCTTCGCCAACTGGAGTGCCTGGGCGAAGAGTTCGTCGTAGGTCTTCGGAGGCTGGTCGGCGTTGAGCCCGGCCTGCGTGAAGAGGGACTTGTTGTAGAAGAGCGGACCGGTGTTGAGGTACCAGGGGAAGGCGTAGGTGCCGGTCATGCCCGGTATCTCGTGGCTGGCCCAAGCGCCGGGCAGGTACTCGCTCTTGTACTTCGCGGCCGCCTTGTCGAGGTCGAGCGCGAGGCCCGCCTTGGCGAGCGGGGCGACGAGGTCCGGGGAGACGTTGACGACGTCGGGCAGGGTGCCGCCGGCGGCGTCCGCGCTGATCTTGTCGGCGTAGCCCTCGGCGGGCTGGTCGATCCACTTCACGTGGGTGCCGGGGTACTGCTTCTCGAAGCCGGAGATCACGCCCTCGAAGTACGACTTGAAGTTGGCGCGGAGGTTCCAGGTCTGGAAGGTGATGTCGCCTTCGACCTTGCCCGAGGCGTCGGTCGAACCGCCGTCGTCTCCCCCGGAACCGCAGGCGCTCAGCGGCATGAGGACTACGGCGGCGGCAGCGGCGGCGAAGGCTCTGCGGGAGATGCGCACGGTGAGTGGCTCCTTTGCCAGTGGGGTTGGCTGATCGTGCCGGGGCAGACCTTGCACGGTGTTCACGGGGCCCGTCAATGGATTCCGCTCAGCTAAATTCATTAGTTGGCCGGATCCGGACAACAGCACTGGTCAGCGAGGTGGGTTCGCATTCTTGCGGTGGATCACTAATGCGCTTTAGGGTGTGCTGACTCAAGCGCATTAGTGCGCGGCACCGACGGAATGGAGAGCGGGCTTGTCAGGCAAGCGGTCGCCCGCGCGTCGACCGACGATGAAGGACATCGCGCAGCGCGCAGGTGTGTCCGAGAGCGCGGTCTCCTTCGCGCTGAACGGCCGCCCCGGCGTCTCCGAGATCACCCGCGACCGGGTGCGCCGGGTCGCGGAACAGCTGGGCTGGCGGCCCAGCACGGCGGCGCGGGCGCTGTCCGGCGAGGGCGCGGCGACGGTCGGCTTCGTGCTGGCCCGCCCCGCGGAGACCCTCGGCGTCGACTCGTTCTTCCTCCAACTCGTCTCCGGCATCCAGGAAGTGCTGGCCGAGCGTCATCTCGGCCTGCTCTTCCAGATGGCCGAGGACGTCGACGACGAGTGCGCGGTCTACCGCCGCTGGTGGGCCGAACACCGTGTGGACGGCGTCCTGGTGGCCGACCCGCGCACCGCCGACCCGCGGCCCGACCTCCTCGAGGAACTCGGCCTGCCGGCCGTGGTCATCGGCGGCGCACCCGACGAACGCCACCCCGGTCTGTCGACGGTGTGGGCCGACGACGCGGGCGCGATGGCCTCCGTCGTCGACGAGTTGTACGCGCGCGGCCACCGCCGCATCGCGCACATCGCGGGACTGCCCGGCCTCGCGCACACCGAGCGCCGCATCCGCGCGCTGCGCGCCGAGGCCGCCCGCCGCGGGCTGACCGAGGTCCACTCGGTGACCACCGACTACTCGGACGCGGCGGGCGCGGCCGTCACCCGGCGGGTCCTCGAAGTCGCCGCTCCCCCAACGGCGTTGATCTACGACAACGACGTGATGGCCGTCGCCGGAGTGGCCGCCGCGGCCGAACTCGGCCGCTCCGTACCGGCGGACGTGTCAGTGGTCGCCTGGGAGGACTCCGCGCTGTGCCGCATGGTCCGGCCGTGGCTGTCCGCCCTGTCCCGCGACAGTGTCGAGTTCGGGCGTACGGCGGCACGGGAGTTGACGGCTCTGCTGGACGGCGGTCCGGCGCGCACGGTGCGGGTGCCGGTGCCGCGGCTGATCGAGCGGGACAGCACGGGTCCGGCGCGGGCCTGAGCGTGCTGTAACTCCCGATTCGAGTCCGAATCGCCGGACACCGCCGGGTACTTCGTGTGAGGCTTTGCCCATGACCTCCGAAGACCCGCTGGCCGACCGGCTCCAGCTCGACCGGCCGCACTCCGCCCGTGTGTGGAACTTCCTCCTGGGCGGCAAGGACAACTACGCCGCAGACCGCGAAGCCGGCGAAATGATCGTCCAGATGTTCCCGGACATCGCGCTCCTCGCCCGTCTCCAACGCCGGTTCCTGGTGAGGGCGGTGCGCTACCTCACCGAGGAGGCGGGCATCCGCCAGTTCCTCGACATCGGGACGGGCCTGCCCACCGTCGACAACACGCACGAGGTCGCGCAGCGCATCGCGCCCGAGAGCCGCATCGTGTACGTCGACAACGACCCGTTGGTCCTGGTGCACGCGCAGGCGCTGCTCACCAGCACCCCGGAGGGCGCCTGCGCGTACCTCGAAGCGGATGTGCGCGATCCCGAGCACATCCTCGAAGTCGCCGCGAAGACACTGGACTTCAGCCAGCCGATCGCGCTGACGATGCTGGGCATCCTGGGCCAGATCCCGGACTCGGACGAGCCCGAGGCCGTCGTGAGCCGCTTCCTGGAAGCCCTGCCGCCGGGCAGCTACCTGGCACTGAGCGACGGCACGGACACCAACGCCGCGCTGAACCAGGCGATTTCGGTGTACAACGCCAACTCCGCCAGCTCGTACCACCTGCGCGGCCCGGAGCGGATCGAGGCGTTCTTCACGGGCCTGGAAGTCATCGAGCCCGGCATCGTGCCCACCTCGCAGTGGCACCCGGAGCCGGTCGACGTGGGCCGCGACCCGTCCGACGTGGACGCGATCTGCGGGATCGGCCGCAAGGCCTGAGCAGCAACACGCAGGAGGGGCACCGGAGTTACCGGTGCCCCTCTTCGCTGTGCGTGTCCGATGGCCGGCACCCCGCGTCAGATCCGGAACAGCGCCCAGACCGTCTTCCCGCCGCCCGCCCGCAGGCACCAGCCCCACGACTCGCTCAGCGCGGAGACCACTTGGAGCCCGCGCCCGGACTCCGCGAACTCGTCGGGGTGTCCCTCCACCGGCACGCAGTCACTGTCGTCGGTCACAGCGCACACCGCGTACGGCAGCCGGTCCCACACCGCTAGCCAGAGTGAAGGCTGCGGCTCGGCAAGGGAGTTGGGCGCCCGGCCGTAGCGCAGCGCGTTGCTCACCAGTTCCGACACGGTGACCGCCACGTCGTCCAGGACCTCGTCGCCGGTCCGGTCGGCCAGTGTCGTGCGCGTGAACTCCCGTGCCACATGGGCGGATCGGGGCAGCGGCGGCACGACGAGGACGGAACAGAGGGCGGGGTCGCGCCCGTCCCCGGCGGCGGGGACCAGGGTGACCGTCCGTCCGGGCTCGGGCGGACCGACCTGATCGACGGCCCGGCACAGCCACTCCCAAGTCCCCTCGATCCGCAGGGTGTCGACCGGTCGTACGACTTGCTCTGCGGACATCGCGACCCCTGAGACCCCTGGGAAGAGAACAACTGCGCGGCTAAACCTGTCCGGAGCATCGTCCTCCGGCAGCCCCTGCGAACGCAAGTGCATCGGCAATTACCGCTGCAATTGCAGACGATCTTGCAAGCGGTCCGAACGAGGGCTATCGTCCTGCACACCACCAATGGGTGCAATTGAAGCTGCAATTGCACCCGATCTTCCGGGGGAGCGATGAGGCCTCAGATCGAGCACGAGAACGGCATGTCGGCGACCCTGCTGAGCGGCGCGCAGTGGCGCAAGAGCCACCACAGCAACCCCGAGGGCAACTGCGTCGAACTGGCCGCTCTCTCCGACGGTCACGTCGCCGTACGCAACTCGCGCCATCCCGAAGGTCCGGCGCTCGTCTACACCAGCGCCGAGATCTCCGCGTTCGTCCGCGGTGTGAAGGACGGCGACTTCGACGGCCTACTCCCCGGCCGCTGAGGTCAGGCAAACCCGCGGATTGGCCGGAAGGGGCCGGACACAGGCCGGCACCTTCCGGCTCCTTCACTCCCCGCAGTTATCCGGAACCTCGGTGCTACGATCCTCTTTTAAGTCCCGAAAACTTGCGGACGGTGTCGGCGCGACCGCCGAGGGGATGAACATGACTGCAGCTCAACCGGAATACGCCCCCTCGGGCTCGGACGTACTCAGCCTTCAGCGCGGTGGCCCGACCGTCCAGCGCATCATGCTGGGCACCCGCCTGCGCCGCCTGCGGGAGTCCCTCAACATCACCCGGGACACGGCCGCTTCGGCGATACGCGCCTCCGACGCCAAGCTCTGCCGCATGGAGCTGGGCCGCGTCGGCTTCAAGGAGCGCGACGTCGCCGACCTGTTGACCCTCTACGGCCTGCACGAGCCGGACGTGCGCCAGGAGTTCCTGGACTCGGCCCGCCGTGCCAACGAACCCGGCTGGTGGCGTGCGTACGGCGACGCCTTCCCGACCTGGTTCGAGCAGCACCTGGGTCTGGAGGAGGCCACCTCCCTGATCCGCACGTACGAAGTCCAGTTCATTCCCGGCCTGTTGCAGACCGCCGCGTACGCCGAGGCCGTCATCCGGCTCGGCCGTCCCGTCGACACCCCGGACTCGATCCAGCGCCGTGTCGAACTCCGCATGACCCGGCAGGAGTTGCTCACCAGGCCCGGTGCGCCGAAGCTCTGGGTCGTGGTGGACGAGGCCGCACTGCGCCGTCCGCTGGGCGGGACCGAGGTGATGCGCGAACAGCTGCGGCACCTCGTCGACATCTCGGCGCTGCCGAACGTCACCCTTCAGGTGCTGCCGTTCCACGTGGGCGGCCACGCCGCCGCCGGCGGTCCGATCACCGTGCTGCGTTTCCCGGTGCCGGACCTGCCGGACGTCGTCTACCTCGAACAGCTCACCAGCGCCCTCTACTTGGACAAGCCCGACGAGGTAGACCGCTACCTCGCGGTCATGGACCGGCTGAGCCTGGTGGCCTCACCGGCCCCCGAGTCGGTGGAGTTCCTGGAGAAGCTCCTCAAGGACATGTGAGGACGGGCGGCCCCGGCCGCTCAGACCCGCGACCGGTACAGCCCGAACTCCGCGATCCTCACGGTGTCCCGCGCCGCCGTCACCCGAACCCGCCACCGCCGGGCGCGCACCGGCGCGGCCAGCAGCAGGATGCGGCTCGCGCCGATCGTCCCGGCGCGGGTGACCTCCGTCCACGCCCCGCCGACGTACGCCTCGACGACGAAGGCCTCGACCTGCTGGCCGTAGCGCGCCGTGTCCTCCGCCAACCGGACGCGGTCCACGGCCCGTTCGGTGCCGAGGTCGACGGTGACCCGGCCGGGCGCGACGGTCGTCCGGGCACCGCGCGCCAGGTCCTCGGGCAGTTCCCGGTCCACCCGCTCACGGAACTCCCGCAGGCGTGCCACGTCCGGGGCCGCCAGCACACCGTCCGTGTCCGGTGGCACGTTGAGCAGCAGCACCGCGTTGCGGCCGACCGACCCGAAGTAGATGTCGATCAACTCGTCCACACTCTTGGGCGGTTGGTCCGGGTGGTAGAACCAGCCGTCGTGGATCGACACATCGCACTCGGCGGGCCACCACTGGAGGTAGTCGGTGTCCGGCAGCGCCGACACGAGTGCGCCACGGCTGCCCTCGTCGGGGGTGTCGTACGACAACGCCCAGTCGGTGCGCCCGTATTGCTCCTCCTTCACCGGCAGGACGCTCCACTCGTCCTCCCGCGCGGTGCCGCCCTCGTTGCCGACCCACCGCACATCCGGTCCCGTCACGGCGATCGCCGCGTCCGGGGCCAGCGCTCTGACCAGCGTGTACCAGCTGTCCCAGTCGTAGTCCTCGACCTGGCCCGGCGGGATGCGGCCCTGGGCGCCGTCGAACCACACCTCGTCGATCGGACCGTACTGGGTCAGCACTTCGTAGAGGGTGTTGAGCATGTGGGCGCCGTAGTCGGTGGCGTCCAGGGTGAAGAAGGCGCCCGGGGTGCGGTCGTCGCCGTCGACGAGGGTCGGGATCGTGCGGGTGGTGCGGGCACTGCCGTTGGCGTAGACGCCGTGGAGGTACTGGTTCTCGTCGGCGGGCGAGAGGTAGACGCCGGCCTTGATGCCGTACCGCCGCATGCTGTCGGCGAAGGAACGCAGTACGTCACCCTGGCCCGCACGCCAACTGCTGTACGCGACCGTGTGGTTGCTGTAACGGGAGGGGTAGAGGACGAAGCCGTCGTGGTGCTTGACGGTGAGGATGGCGAGCCTGAAGCCTCCGTCGCGCAGGGCGCGGGCCCACTGGTCGGTGTCGAGGCCGGTCGGCTGGAACACGTCCGGGTCCTCGTCACCGGTCCCCCACTCCAGGCCGGTGAAGGTGTTCACGCCGAAGTGCAGGAACGCCGTCCGCTCCAGCCGCTGCCAGGCCACCTGCCGTGCGGTGGGACGGACTTGGGATGCCTTGCGGACAAGGTCGGCCTCGGTGTCGTCGGGGCTGACGGGGATGCGGGAGCGGGAGTCGGACGGGGGCCGGGGTGCCGCGAGGGCTGAGCTCGTGGCCGTGCCGGTCGCGGCGAGGGCGGTGGCCGAGAGGACGAAGAGGCGTCGGGAGAGGGCCATGGGGGGTGGGACTCCTCTGGTTGATCAGTGGTCGGTCAAGTGCCAGGTGGCGGGCCGGTGTTGGTCCGGCGGGTACTGCACGAGCCCGCCGTCGTCCGCGACGCTCAGCGCCATCTGCGTGACGGCGTTGACGAGCCGGTGGCCGCCCGCAGCGGGCTCCACCTCCCAGCGCTGCATGGTGTTCGTGGCGTCGCAGGGCTGCGGGGTCGCCGAAACGCCGGGCTGGAGCGGCACGTTGAGGGTGAGCTTGCCGCCCCGCACCTCAAGGCAGCCGTCGCTGGTTCGCACGGTCGCGTAGCCGTCCGGGGTGCGCTGCACCGCGGCGTCGAAGGAGGTGCCGCCCGTCGTGCGGAACGTGTACGTCCCGTCCGCGACCGGTACCCGGGTCAGGTCCCGCCACCCTGGCGCGTGCCCAACTGCCGTGCCTCGTGCGGTGAACGCCGCGTACGTGGCGTCGGGATGCGGGTCGCCCCAGGTGACCTGGGCGAGGTGCCGCAGGGCGGGTTCGGTGTCGGCCGTGACCTCGTTCTCGGTCTCGCCGCGGCCGTTGTCGGGCCAGAGGCTGATCTTCGCGCCGGTGATGCCGTGGCTGGAGGTGAGCCTCTCGCCCTCGAAGCTGCGCGGATCCCAACTCTGGTCGTAGAGCGCCTCGGTGTCGCTGTGGAAACCGCCACGCACAAGGTAGAGGGAGTAGGCCGCGTTCATCAACGGGTAGCCCTGGGCGATGAGTTGGCTCGGTTTCTCCGCGACGTTCAGCCAGTGCTCGACCGTCGTGCCGGGTGCCACCGGCACGGTGTTGGCGCCGGTGAGACCGTCGTTCCAGATGCGCAGCTTCTTGCCCTTGCTCGCGGCGTAGGCCTGGACGCGGTTGATGAAGTCGATGTAGGCGTCCTGCGGGGTGGCGTTCGCGCCGTACTTCTCCTGGGCGTAGCGCAGCATCTGCGGGTACTTGGAGTAGTCGGAGCCGAGCATGTACTCGTCGGCGCCCATGTGCCAGGACGACGCGGTGAAGACCTGCGCGTACTCGTCCATCAGGCTCGTGTAGTAGTCGAAGGCCGCCGGTTGCGTGACGTCGAGCCGGGCGGGCTGCTTGGTGCCGTCGCTGTCGGTGAGCTGGAGGTCGGGGCGGTTCTCTATCCACGGGTCCATGTGGCCCGGGGAGTTGATCTCCGGGATGATCTCGACGTGGTACTTGTCGCCGAGCGCGACGAGGCGGCGCATCTCGTCCTGGGTGTAGTAGCCCCAGGTGTTCGCCTCGGGGTGCGCGGCGCTCTTCACCTTGAGTTCCAGGAGCAGTTGGTCGAGCTTGTGGTACGCCATCTCGCGCACCAGGTTCTCCAGCCAGGGCAGGGAGATGTGGACGTAGCAGGCGCAGACGCCGACTCCGCGTTCCTTGTAGCGCGGGACGTCGACCGTGCGTCCCGCGGGTATGCGGTCGCTCTGCGCGAGGAGTTGGAGGATAGTCCGGGTGCCGTGGAAGGCGCCGGTCTCGGTCGCGCCGGTCACCGACAGCCGCGTGCCCGACCGGAGTTCATAGCCCTCCGCACCCAACGAACGCTGAGCGGAGCGGACGTGGATCACGATGTCGCCGGGCCGGGCGGCACCACCGCCGTGCACCACGGGCACCGTTCCGTGGCCGGCCGCCTTCAGGTCCTCGGCGAGGGTGTCGGCGACCCTGCGCTCGCTCCCGCTGTCGGCCACGAGTCTGGTGCCGGGCCGGAAGTCGTAACTCCCGTGTTCCGGTGTCCAGTCGGAGAGCGCGGGCACGGTGACCGGCACCGCCTGCACCTGCCGTGCCGTGACCGCCGACGCGGGTGCGGGTGCCGCGAGCAGTGCGAACACCGCCGCGAAGCCGATGAACCGGAACCGCCTCTTCCTGCGCTCAGCCATGCCACTCCACCGGTCGCGATTGATCGGACGACTGATGATTGGACTGCACTCAGGGGCTGTCAATGGCCGGTGTGAGCAGCCTGATGGGGCCATTGATCGGATGACCAGCAGGTCAGTCGGCGCCCTCCCCGCACCGGCTCGCGAAAAGTCCAACAAGACGGCCGCGAATGTCCAAGACCGACGGCCCTGAGTGTTCGGCAACCGACGGCCCTGGGCGTTCGGCAACCAACCCCCCTGGACATCCAGGCCTTGTCACCCCTCGACGCACCGCTCCTCCCGAGGCACAGTTCTCCCTACATACTCGCGAGTAGTGAGAAGGAGCGCGCCCGTGACCAGCTGGGTCGGCCGTACCGCCGTCGAGATCGCCACCGCCGTCCAGGAGAAGCGGGTCACGCCGCGTGAGGTGGTGGCCGAGCATCTCGCGCGGATCGAGCGGCTCGACGGGCGGATCGGGGCGTTCCGGGTGGTGCGGGCGGAGGCGGCGCTCGCGGAGGCCGACGCGCTGGGCGCGCGGGACGATCTGGCCCAACTGCCCCTGGCGGGCGTGCCGGTGGCCGTCAAGGACAACCTCCCGGTGACCGGCGAGTCCAACCGGGTCGGTTCCGCCGCGACCCCGGACACCCCCGCCGACCACGACCACATCACCGTGGCCCGGCTGCGGGCGGCGGGAGCGATCGTCGTAGGACTCACCAACGTGCCCGAGCTGTGCATCTTCGGCACGACCGAGGGCGTGCACGGGACCTCCCGCAACCCGTGGGACACCACCCGCACCGCGGGCGGTTCATCGGGCGGCAGCGCCGCCGCCGTGGCCGCGGGCATGGTGCCGATCGCGCTCGGCAACGACGGCATGGGCTCGCTGCGCATCCCCGCGGCCAACTGCGGCCTGGTCACCATCAAGCCGGGGTTCGGGGTCGTACCGGCCGGAATCGGTGACGGTGACTGGTTCGGAATGTCCGAGAACGGCCCCCTCGCGACGACCGTCGAGGACGCCCGGCTGATGTTTTCGGTCATCGCGGACACCGAGGTCGTACGCCCCGACAAGCCCGCCCCTCGGAATATCGCCGCCTCCGTGCGCAGCCCGCTCACCGGAGTGGCCATCAGCAAGCCGTATACGACCGCCGTACGGGAGGCGGCCGGGCTGCTGAACCGGGCCGGGCACACCGTGCGGCGCGCCGATCCGCCGTATCCGCTCTCCCTGAGCACGACCTCGCTCGCGCACTGGACGGCGGGCACGTCGGTGGACGCGGCGGGGCTCGACCCGCGCAGGCTGACCCGGCGGAGCCGGGTGCACGCGGCGATCGGGCGGCGGTTCGTGAAGAGCGTCCGCACCGGCCGGGCCCGGGAGCAGCTGCGGGAGCGCCTGGCGCCGTTCTTCGCCGAGCACGACATCCTGCTGACGGCGGCGCTGGCCCGCCGCTCCCCCAAGGCCGGGCCGTGGCACGAGCGGGGCTGGCTGCGGAACGTACTGGCGAACACCACCTACTCGCCGATGACGCCCCCTTGGAACCTCACCGGCTGGCCGGCGATGTCGGTCCCGTTCGGCACCCTGCCCTCCGGCGCGCCCTGCGCCGTACAGCTGGTGGGGCGGCCGGGGTCGGAGGCGGCGCTGCTGGAGCTGGCCGGGGAGCTGGAGAAGCTGCGGCCGTGGCAGCGGACCGCGCCCCTCGACCAGTAGGTGCCGCCGGCCGCGCCTATAGGGCGCGGTGCATGACGTGCAGGCCGACGCGGCCGTCGCGGGGATGGTCGTAGGCGTCGGGCACCGTGCCCAGGATGGTGAAGCCGAGGGAGAGCCAGAGGCCGACGGCCGGGTTGGTCTCGACGACGGCGTTGAAGACCATGCCGCGGAAGCCCTGGTCACGGGCGGCGGTGAGGATGTGTTCGGCGAGGGCGCGGCCGATGCCGCGGCCGCCGTGGTCGGGGTCGACCATGAAGCCGGCGTTGGCGATGCGGTCGGCGGGGCCGCCGTAGTTCGGGGTGACGTAGGCCGAGCCGACGACCGTGCCGGTCTCGTCCTCGGCGACGTACACGCGTTTCGGCGGGCTCGTCCACAAGGCCCGGGCCGCCTCCTCGGAGGTGTCCCGGGCCCAGGTGTAGGTGTCGCCTGCGGCGACGATCCGGTGCCAGAAAGGCCAGATCCGCGGCCAGTCGTCGGCCGCGGCTTCTCTGATCAGCATGGGCGTGATCCTTCCACGCCCATGCTGTCGGCGATCGCGAAGGGTCCTGTGGGGTCAGTCCACGCTGGGCAGGATGTGGGGCTCGGCGAGGTCGTCCTCGTAGCCCGCGAGTCGGATGGGGGCGGACCGTGCCCACACGGCCAGGCTGCCGAGCTCGTCGGACCGGCGGCCCGCACGCTCCGTGTGTTCCTTGGGGCGTTGCTCGCGATTCGTCTTCTCCGGTGTCACCGCGCACTCCTTATGTGTCGGGTCACCCTCGGGGCGCACCGGCCGGTCATCGGTCCGGTACCTGGCCCGCTCGGGCATGGGTTCAAGGCAGTTCGGACGCGGTGGCGCCGGTTACTCGTGTGAGAGCAGGCCAGTGTGACCGGCTTGCCCCGGGACGGACCATGGGTGTGGGTGGGACCCCTTGTCGCTGTCCGTCCGCCTCAGGTTAACCAAATGAGCGGGCCAGCGCTCGATGGGGCCGAAAACATGGTGTAAAGAATAGGTACTTGCAGCCACCGGTTCTGACCTGCCCGGACCCCGGCCTGCCCTGGGCGGCCCTGGTGCCGTGCACTTTTCATGATGCTCGCCTTCCTCGGCTCCCGCCCTGCGGGACACCGCTACGGCCGCCGGGACGCCCCGCGCTTCGGGCAGCACATGCGGTGTGCCGACCTTGTTGCCGCGAACCCCTACCGAGGAGACGTCACGAGAACCGCTCGTGACGCAGAGCGGAGGATGGTCTGCGGTGGCGGAACACCGGGAGGAATGCCGAGTTGGGCGGCAGGGTCGACGGCTCCGCGCGTGACCCGCTCCCACGGCTGTCCTCCGTCACCCGTCCCGGCCGAGGACCAGGTTCTTCCGCCGCCCACTCATCGTCCAGCCGCAGGGCGTACATGAGGAGTTGCATGCGGCTGCGCGCACCGGTCTTGGCGCGAATCCGCCGGAAGTAGGTGTCGACGGTGTGCCGACTGATCTGCATGCGTTTCGCAATCGCGTAGTACGTCAGCCCGTCGGCCATATGCGCCAGCACCTGCCGTTCCTGCCGGCTGAGCGACGTCGAAGCACCATCGGCGATCTCATCCATGCGCATACCGCCTTCCTGGTCGTCGAGCGCGCGCCGTCCGCCCTCGGCGGAGGGCATACACACCGCACATCTCGCACGCAGAGGTAGGGGACCCGAGCCCGCCACACGAAGCGACTCGTGCGTTCCGGCTCGCTCTTCGCACGTCGAATCCTCACGGAGGAACAGCGTGCGGGGGCTCGACCGCCCCCCTCATCAAGCTGCCGGACAACAAGAGGACAAGACACGTAACGGGAAAAGGGAGCAAAGGGGTGCAACTGTCGATGAAGTCCGCCCGCCGCTGAACCACCGGAGGACACAGGGCGCGACCGTCAGCGCGTCACGCGACAGGGCGGTCGGTCACCAGCGGGCAGGGCCGCCGTGAGCGTACACCTGCCGAATTGGCTGATTGATATGCCAAATACCGTCCGACCGAATAATGCTGTCGGTCGGACGGTATTTGGCATATGACGGCAAGAGTGCCATTAACTTGCCGATCGGTCACCGGCGCCGCGCCTCAACGGAGTTGCGCACCCCCGGAAGTCAGGATCGATGCCGCGTCAGCGGGACAGGCTCAACTCGCTCACCAGGCACGACGCGGTCGGGCGCCCGCTGTGTCACGTACTTGCGTTACTTGCGCCGGCCGCACCGATGCGGATCTAATCAATCCGGTCAACTCGGTCCGTTCCCTGTCGGTTTCACCCGGCGAATGCATCACTCGAACCCGTACCGGACTCGCCCTTCACTCATTCTTCTGAAACCTTATACCCCGGGGTTTTCTTCGTGCCGCAGACTCGAATGTATTCCAACTCGACCTTGTCCGAGAAACCACCGGTGCTCGAAGAGTGGTACCGGCGTCACCTCGACCGAGCGAAACGGGACATCAGTTCCAGCGGAGTTTCTCCCTACACATACGCCGAGATGCGCCGGCTGACCGGTCTCGGTGCGGCAGACCTCGACGACATACTGGTCGACGACAGCACCTCTCAGGGATCGCCCGAACTGCGCCAGGCCATCGCCGACCGCTATCTGGCGGGCCGGGCGGAACGGGTCATGGTCACCCATGGTTCCAGTGAGGCGATCGCCCTCACCCTGGCGACGCTCTTACGACCGGATGACCTCGTGGTGCTGCCGGACATGCTGTACCACGCGCTGGTCCACTATCCCGAACTGGCCGACTGTCGGCTGCGCTCCCTGCCGCTGGACGACTTCACCGCCGCCGGCACCGATCCCGCAGCCATGGACCGGGCGATCCCGGCGGACACCCGGGCAGTCATCGTCAACTTCCCGCACAACCCCACCGGCGCGACGCTGACTCCGGCCGCGTACCGACGGCTCATCGACCGGGTGCGGGAGGTGGGAGCGGTCCTGGTGTGGGACGCGGCGACCGCGGAGATCTCCTGGAGCGGCCCGGTCCTGCCGGATCCGGGTCTGGAACATCCGGACACCATCAGCTACGGCACGTTCTCCAAGGCCTTCGGGCTGCCGGGCCTGCGGGTGGGATGGTGCACCGCCCCTCCCGAACTGATCGAGCGCAGTTTCGCCCTGCGTGACCGCAGCACCCTGTTCCTGTCCCCGATCGTGGAGGCGATCGCCACGGCGGCCATGCGCTCGGCGGACGCCCTCGTCGAGCCGGGGCGCGAGCGGGCTCGGAGCAACCTCGCCGTACTGGAGCGATGGGTCGCGGAACACGAGGGGCTGGTGTCCTGGAAGCCGCCGCAGGGCGGGGTGTGCTGTCTGCTGGAGTTGCCCGGCGTCACGGACTCGGAGCGGTTCTGCCTCGAACTCCTCGAGCAGGAAGGGACGTTGCTCGTTCCCGGTACCGCGTTCGGGCGTGAGGGCACCGTCCGACTCGGCTTCGGCGGTGGTGAGAAGGACTTCACCGACGGGCTGACATCCCTCTCCCGGCTGCTGCGAGCCGGAGGAGGAACGCGTCGATGACCGCACCCGGCCCCGTCGTCGAGTCCGACGCACTGCTTGAGTCGTGGCGTACCGTCGTCGCCCGCCACGGTGGACGGGTCGCCCTCAGCGACGGGCAGCGCACCCTGACCTACCGTCAACTGGCCGCGGCGGCACAGCGGATCGCCGGCCGGCTGGCCGCTGCCGGTGCCGCCCCGGGGCGGCAGGTGATGCTCCAGGTGAACGCTCCCCTCGACGCCGTCGTCTGCATGTGGGGTGTGCTGGAAGCGGGTGCGGCCTTCGTCCTGCTGGAGGACGGGTTGCCGCAGGCCGCTCGGGCGGCACGGGTCGACCGGGTCAGCGCGCTGCTGTCGGCCGGTCGCGGGCAGCCCGTGGACGCTCTGCCCCTTCCGTGGGTCGACCTGGCCCCGGAGCTGGACGGTGTCGAACCGGACGGACCCGTGCCCGACGGCACCACGCGCCCGGGCCCGGCGGCGTACGTGATGTTCACCTCCGGATCCACCGGTCGACCCAAAGCGGTCGAGATCGGACGCGACGCGCTGCACGGCTTCTCACTCGCCGCCGCGGACCGTCTCGCGCTCCGCCCCGGGGACCGGTGGCTGCAGCTGGCCTCCCTGGGCTTCGACGTGCTCATCGAGGAGGTCTTCCCGGCCCTGCTGACCGGGGGCACAGTGGTCTGCCGCCCCGACAGCACCGCGCCCGATCCGGAGGAACTCCACGCCATGCTGAGCGACATGGGTGTCACGATCGTGGAGTTGTCCACCCAGTACTGGCGCGAGTACGCCCGTTGGCTCGACGTCCGGAACGAGACGACGCCACCTGGACTGCGCCGTGTCCTCGTCGGGGGTGAACGAATGGATCCCGACGACTGGCGCCGCTGGGAGCGCTCCGGGCGCGCTCCCCTGGTGCACGTCTACGGGCTCACCGAGTGCACCGTCACCTCGACCATGTACGACGGACGGCTGCCCGCGGACGCCCAGGAGGTGCCCATCGGCACACCGCTCGCCAACGCCGAGGTCACCGTACGTGGTGCCGACGGGCTACCGGTCGCGGCCGGCGAGCTCGGTGAGATCCACATCGGCGGCCCCTCACTGGCCTCGGGCTACCTGGGCGATCCGGAACAGACCGCCCGGCGGTTCATCCCGGATGCCCGTTCACCGGAGCAGCGCCTGTACGCCACCGGGGACCGCGGCAGGATCCTGCCGGACGGCAACCTCGAGTTCAGGGGCCGCATGGACGACCAGCTCAAGGTACGAGGGCACCGGCTGGAGCCCGCGTCGGTGGAACGACTGCTCACCGCGGACCCCGAGGTGGCCCAGGCCGTGGTCCTCCTCGACATGAGCACCCGGACCACCTTGTCGGCCTGCCTCGTCCCGTCCGGGCCCGTTCCGGAAGTGACCCCGGACCGTGCGCTGCCCGTCACCGGGGAGCGGCGCGAGGAACTGCTGGCAGGTCTCGCCGCGGAGCTGCCCGACTGGGCCATCCCCCGTCGGTTGTTCTGGACGGCCGAGCTGCCGAAGAACTCACACGGCAAGCTCGACCGCCATTCCCTGGACACCATGCTGGCGACCGCGTCCCGCCCCGCCGCCGAGGCCACCGCTCCGGCAGCCGGCGCCGACGCGTCCCGCGAGCGAAACCAGGTGTCCGGGGAGGAACCCGCCCAACTGGCCGCCGTTCTCGAGCTCTTCCGAGTGCTGCTGGGCGATCCCGGCTTCGGGCCCGACTCCGACTTCTTCGAAGGTGGCGGGCAGTCGATTCTCGCCATGCGCCTGGTCACCGAACTGCGCGCGTCCCTCCCCCGCACGCCCGGACTGAGGGCAAGCACCGTTTTCGACCATCCCACCCCCCGCCGGCTGGCCCACTGGATGGCCGCGGAGACCGGCCGGAGCCGGAACGCTCCCGAGCGGTAGGGCGTTCACCTCCCCCGACGGCAGCGAAGGACTCATCTGCAATGGGCACCGATCACGACCCTGTCCTGACCCTCACTCCTGACGAGGCGCGGCAGACGGCCGAGCTGACGCTCCGTCTCGCGGAACGGTACGCCGCTGACGACGACCCGGAGCTGCTCCTCGACCTGCCCCGGCTCGCCAGCGGGCTCCCGGTACGCACCCAGCGGTTCCTGCGTACTTTCGCGACCGAGGAGCCCACCGGTTTCGGTGTCGTCAGCGGGCACCTCTTCGATCAGGAGCGCATCGGCCCCACTCCCGAGGACTGGCACGAACGCCCGCGCCCCAACAGGGAGTTCCCCGAGGAGATCCTGGTACTGCTGTACGCGGGGCTGCTCGGAGAGCCGTTCGGGTGGACGACCCAGCAGGACGGCCGGCTGGTGCACGATGTCTTCCCCGTCCGCAAGCACGAGCACGATCAGCTGGGCCTGGGCAGCAAGGAGCTGCTCACCTGGCACACCGAGGACGCCTTCCACCCCTATCGCGGGGACTATCTGGTGCTCGCGTCCCTGCGCAATCCGGACCGCGTCGCCACCACGGTGGGCGAGTACGTGCCCCACGCCCTATCGCCGGCGGATCTGGAGGTGCTGTTCGAGGAGCGCTTCCACATCGCCCCCGACGAGTCGCACCTGCCCAAGAACAACTCCCGCGCGTCCGACGGGGACAGCGGACAGTTCGCCGCGCTCGAGGAGTTCATACGAGAGCGCAGGCCTGTGTCGGTCCTCTTCGGTCCTCGACAGGAACCGTACCTACGACTGGACCCCTATTTCATGGCGGACCCGGAGGACGACCCCGCGGCGCGACAGGCGCTGGAGAGACTGATCGCCGTCATCGACGGGGGCCTGCGCGAGGTCGCCCTGGAGCAGGGTGACTGCCTGGTGATCAACAACCACCGTGTCGTGCACGGCCGGGTGCCCTTCACCGCCCGTTTCGACGGAACGGACCGGTGGCTGAAACGCATCAACGTCACGCACGATCTGCGCAAGTCCCGCACCATGCGGGCCAGTTCGTCCACCCGGCTCATCGGCTGACGACGGCCATGACCGACCTCCGTCCGTTCTCGGCGACCAAGCTGGACCGGCGGCGAGGTCGTCCGGGTGTCCGGCTCCCCGGCCAGGGCCGCGGAGCCGGACACCCGGCCCGGTCAGTCCACCCGGGCCGCCGACGGCAGCAGTTCCTCGACCGGGGTGTCCGGGGAGCTCAGGAACCTGTGCACCAAGGAGGTGAAGACATCAACCAGTTCCCGTACTCCTTCCTCGTCGAAGACATCCGCGGGGAACACCACGGTGAAGTCCACGCTCTCGGCGTCGGCCGAGGCGAACAGCTCCAGGCTCTCTATCTGCTGCAGCTGTCCGGGGAGCTCGGCAGGCTCCACCGCGAGGCCGGCAGCCTGGCGGTTGCCGCCGGTCCAGCCTCCGGGGGCCACGTCGAAGAACGTGCAGGGTCGCTCCAGCAGCCTGCCGAGCATGTGCGGAGCGAGGGCCGACGTCACCTCGGGCGCCGGGACCTGCCCCAACCGCTGGCTCTCCATGACGGCCGAACGAACCTGGCGCGTCAGCTGGCCGAACGACACCGAGGTGTCCAGCTTCACTCGCACGGTGACGTAGGTGGACAGGAAGCACACCAGGTTGAGCAGGTGCTCCTGGGTGCGGCGGGTCACCGGGATGAGCGCCGTGAGGTCGGCGCGACCGTTGCGGGCGTGCAGTGCGCACAGGTAGGAGGAGAACAGCACGATGAACGGGGTCGTCCGGGCCGACCGGCAGTACTCCGTGAGCAGTTGGAACGTCTCCGGCGGCAGCGAGACGTCGAAGGTGCCGACCTCGTAGCGGTCGTTGGTCTCGCGCCGCATCTCCGGCAGGGCGACGGGGGCGTTGGTCCCGATCCCGTCGAGCAGTTCGGCGAAGCGGGCGATCAGCTGCCTGGGCTCGGGGTCGCGGCCGAGCCACTCGGCCTCCCAGCGCACGAAGTCGGAGTAGGTGAAGGGCTGGTCGGGCAGTTTCGCCTCCCGGCCCTCCGCCTCCGCGGCGTACAGCTCCCACAGCTCGTTCGCCAGGATCTCGAACGACTGGCCGTCGGCCACGAGATGGTCGACGGAGACGCCGAGCAGGTGGTCCTCGTCCCCGAGCCGGTACACGACGGCGCTGAACAGCAGCCCGCCGTCGAGGTCGGGGTTGCGGCTGAGGTACGCACCGGCCCGCCGCAGGGCCTCGTCCAGCCGCTCCGCCTCGGGCAGGTCCCGCAGGTCCTCCTCGTCCGGTACGAAGGGCCGGGCCGGCCGGATCTCCTGGCGCCCGGCCTTGCCGCGCTCCGGGAAGGCCACGCGCAGTGCCTCGTGACGGGCGACGAGCGCGGTCAGTGCCGAGTGCAGCGCGTCGGACCGCAGGGATCCGGTGAGCCTGAACACCCTGCTGATCATGCGGACCTCAACGCCCAGGCCGCGCTGCTCCACCCACTCCTGAATCGCCAGGCGGTCCGCTTGGTCGGACAGCAGCGGAAGCCCTTCGAAAGGTCCTTCCTCGTTCACGGGGTGCATGTGAATTCTCCCTCCGGAAAACCAGGACACACCGGATGCGAAAGCACCCGGAACGAGAACCGAGACTACTGAACGGAATGCCGTCGATGCAATACGATCCAGGCAATAATTTCTTCGGGTATTACGCCGACATTTATACGGGGGCGCCTTACAATGATTTCACCGAGGGGGGTAGCGAAAGACCTCCCCGAACTGCTTTCCTTCTACGGGGCGGGCACCGGGTCGCATCCGGACCTCGGCTGCGGCACCCGCACCCGGTGACCGACTCCCTTGGCAGCTGCGGAATCGGCCCCGGAATGGACAGATCACTCATCCGTATGAAGAACATGGGGGATCCGTGCGGTGGCCGTGACCGAGCAGATCAGCGCGCTCGTCGAAAAGGCAGTGGATTTAGTTGTGCGAGGCGCCCCTGATCACTGTGAAGGCGTGATTTCCGCAATTACACGGGACCGGTCGGCCAATATTCCGGAATTCATGTCGCTCGGATATGACGATCGCCCCGCCGTGGCACGCTCGGCCGTCACGCCGGGGCTCCCAGGGGTGCCCTCCGCGATGGCCGCCGTGACCGACGCCGTGGCCGGGTGGGGCACCACGCGCACCGCCCTCGCACGGGCTCCGGCCCTCGGTCCGCCAGGGCATGGCGAGGGGCGGTACGCGCCGCGGCGCGCGCTAGGGCTCGTCGACGCCGTCGAGGGACCGCGTCAGCGCGCGGGCGTCGGCGCGAAAGACCGTGGGGCGTCGGACCTGACCGTGCGGCAGGTCCGCCGGCACCCGGTACGGACGCCCGAACCGGAACGCTCCGCCCGGGCAGGTCCAGGCTCCGTGGGGCTCGGCAGCGGCGGCGTGCCACTGCGCGGCTCGTTCGCGGGACTGTCCGGGCATTCCCGCCGTGCCGCCGCACCAGGGCTGCCGCGCGGGCCGTCCGACGGTGTCCCGGCCGCCCCCGACCCCGCCGTTCCTCCTCAACCAGGCTGATCCGCCGGCGAGTTGAGCAACATCTGTTAACGTCCCCCTATGCCTCCTTAGGTCAAGATGCCGCACTCATCGTCATCCCGTTCCTTCCGCGTGGGCTTCGTGTACCTGTACACCGGCCTCACCGAACTCCTCCCGCTGCACGCCGTCTACGCCCTGCTGATGGCTTCGCACGGGGTCTCGACCTCGGAACTGTCACTTCTGTTCGCTCTGTGGACGGTGACCACCTTCCTCTTCGAGATCCCTTCCGGGGCGGTGGCCGACCGTTTCCCCCGCCATCGGGTTCTCGCGTGCGCGGCGCTCGCACAGTGCACAGGCTTCGTCCTGTGGACCGGGCTGCCTTCGCTGGGCTCGTTCGCCGCGGGCTTCGTCCTGTGGGGCCTCTCCTCCGCCCTCACCTCCGGAACCCTGCAGTCCCTGCTCTACGACGGGCTGACCTCGGACGGCAGATCCGAGGAGTACACGCGGGTCAGCAGCCGGATGGCAACCGTCCAGGCCTGCTCGATCGCCGTGAGCTCGGTCGTTGCCTCGCCGGTGGTGCTGCTGGGCGGTTACAGCGCGGCCGGCTGGATCTCGGTGGTGCTCACCCTGCTCGCCGTCCCCACCGCCCTGCGCCTGGGCCACGGCCGACAGCTCGTCCCCGCACCGGACGCCCCCGACACGGACGCCGCCGCCACGGACGGCACCGACACCGAGGACCACCCGGCGCAGGGTTGGCTGTTCCTGCTGCGCGCCGGTCTGGCCGAAGCACGCGACACACCCCAGGTGCGATCGTGCGTGCTGATGATCTCGGTCCTGGCCGGAGTCAGTGTCGTGGACGAGTACCTTCCCGTGCTCGCCAAGGAGGGGGGCGCTCCGTCTGCCGTCATCCCGCTGCTTCTGCTGCTTCCCTGGGGCGCGATGGCCCTCGGCAGCTTCATGGGATGGCGGCTGTCGGGGGCGGGGAACCGCGCACTGGCGGGTCTGCTGATCCTCGGCGGCTCGGCCCTGGCACTGGGCTCGCTCAGCCGCCACCCCGGCGGATTCCTGGGCATCGCCGTCTTCTACTGGGTGCTGCGCATGATCCAGGTCGTCATGGGCGCCCGGCTGCAACACGCCATCACCGGCCCGGCCCGCGCGACGGTCTCCTCGGTCGCGGGACTGGGCGCGCAGACAGTGGCGCTCATGATCTTCCTCGCCTCCGCCCTCTCCGCCCGGTGGGCCTCCGCCTCCGTGCTGGTCGCCGCCACGTCCATCCCGGTGTTCCTGACCGCGACGCTGCTCCTCCTGTCGCCGCGCCGTCTTCCCCCACCCGTCGCCCCGAGCGCGAAGAACGGCCAGGACGACATCGAGCCGGTCCCCGTGCCCGGACCGACGATCCGGACCGACACCGGTGAGGACGGATCGACGCCCATGAAGGAGGGCGACACATGACAGTCAGGACGATCACCGCCGTCGTGGACCGCCTTGCCGACGACGTACGGCGGACCCTCGGCCTCGCTCCCCAGGAACCGCTCGACAGGTCGTTCACGGGTCTGGGCGGCAGCTCCATGGAAGCCGCGCAGCTCACCCTCCGCCTGCGCCGCGCGCGGGGACTCGCCCTCGGCACACATGAACTGCTCAACGCGGCCGACGTACAGCGGCTGCTGAACGAACTCGTCGTGCGCCCCCGCGCCGAACCCGCGGAGCACCCGGTCAACGCGGCGCCCACCGGCCGGGCACCGCTCACCTGGCAACAGCGGGTGGTCTGGTACCGGTCCGTTCTGGACCCCGGCTCCTCCCGACACGTCTTCCACGCCCTCTTCCACTTCGCCCGGGCGCCCCGGCCGTCCGCCCTGCGCGGGGAACTGCGCCGGCTGCTGCGCCGTCACCCCGTTCTGCGCACCCGGATCGTCTTCCACGACGGCGACCCCTGGCAGGTGGTGCCGCCCGCCGACATCACCGACGCCGAGGTCGACCTGACCGTGGTGAACCTGCCGGGCGAAGCCGCCTCCCCGGAGGAACTGGTCCGGCTCAGCGGTGCCGACCGTCCTTTCGACCTCGCCACGGGCCCGCTGCTGCGCTGGGTGCTGGTACGGCTGCCGGGCGGCGGGGCCGTGCTCGTGCACACCGAGCACCACCTGATCCACGACGGCACGTCCTTCGCCGCCCTGCTGGACAGCCTGGCCGACGGCGGCACGGAGCCGGATCCGCGCTACTTCGCCTACGCCTCCACCCAGTCGCCCGCGGACCCGGCCGAGGTCCGCAAGGCCGCCGCCCGGGCGGCGCGGGTCACCGGTCCGGTCCTCGGCGCGGACACCCCCGAAGCCGTCCACCACGGCACCTTCCTGCGCCTGCCCGTACCCACGGCTCTTCTGCGAGCGGTCAGGGACGCGTCCCGGCGAACGTCGGTGTCCCTGTTCACGGCGCTGTTCACGGCCTTCTCCCAGGCGCTGACGCGGTACGAAGGCGTGAACGCCGTCGTCCTGGGCACCGCCGTGGAGAACCGCCCACCGGGGCACGAGGACACCGTCGGCGCGTTCGCCTCGATCGTCCCGGTGGTGGTCGAGCGGCGTCCCGGCGAGCTGCCCGAGGCCACCCTGCGCCGCACCAACGGGGCCCTGCGCGAGGCGATGGACCACTCCGCGGTTCCCCTGCCGGACATCGTCCAGGCCGTCGGCGGCACGGCCGGACGCGGTGCCGGCGCCGTGGTGCGGGCCGCCTTCAGCGTGCACCAGCGGACCGACCGCGAGGTCCGGCTCGGCGGTGCCCATGCCCGCGTCCAACTCGGCGTGTTCAACGGGGCCGCCAGGTTCCCGGTCGACGTGGTGGCCTTCACGTCGGGGACGGGCGACGACACCCGGGTCGAACTGCTGATGGAGGCCCGGGACGGCGCGGTCGACCGGGACGATCTGTGGGCCCTGTGGACCCACACCCTGGACTGGCTGCGCACCTGGGTCCAGCTCCTGCCCACGATGCGATCCCCGTCCGTGCCCACACTGGTCGAGCGGGTGCGAGCACGGGCCACGGCCGACCCGAACGCGGTGGCTCTCGACGACGGCACACACCAGGTGACGTACGGGCGGCTGGCGGCTCTCGGGGAATCCGGCCGGCACATCGTCAGCCGGCCCGGGGAGGTCGTGGGTCTCCTGGGGCCGGCGTCCCCGGACTTCTTCGCCTGCGCCTACGCCGTCCTGCACGCCGGCGGGACCTATCTTCCGCTGGAGGCCGGACAGCCCGCCGCGCGGCTCGCCTCCGTGGCGGATCAGGCGCGCTGCGGGGCGATCGTCCGGCTCCCCGGTGTGCCGGGCCCGCTCGCCGAAGCCCTCGACAGGCCCGACGGCCCACCGTGGCGGCTGCTGGACTGGGCGGAGCTGTCGGCCGGACGGCCGCCCGGAGCCGCCCGGACCATGGCCGGCCACGGCCTGGAGGGCGCGGCACCCGCCTGCGTGCTGTTCACCTCCGGAAGCACCGGCGACCCCGAGGGCGTCCTGGTGCCGCGCCCCGCTCTGGACCGGCTCGCCGACTGGGCCGTACGCGAACTGCGGCTGGGCCCTGCCACTGTTGTGGGCCGGTTGGCCGACACGGCTCTCGACGCCTCCGCCTTCGAGGTGTGGTCCGCCCTTTACGCCGGCGCCCGGGTCCGCTTCGCCCCCGCCGAAGTCCGCCCCGATCCGCAGGAGTTGGCGGCCTGGCTCGCCGAGGCCGGCGTCGAGTACGCCTTCGTGCCCACCCCGATCGCCGAACTCCTCGCGCGCGTGCCGAAGCCGGCAGGCAGCCGACTGTCCCGTATCTCCACCGGCGGGGACCGGCTGCACGCACTTCCCGACGATGTGCCGTTCGAGGTGCTGAACCTGTACGGCCAGGCCGAGACGACGGTGGCTGCCACGGCCGGCTGGATCGAGCCGGGCGGCAGCGCGCTCCCCCCGATCGGCCGGCCTCTGCCGTACGGCTACGTCCGGGTGGTGACCGCCTCCGGCGCTCCGGCGCCCCCCGGCGAGCCGGGCGAACTGTGGGTCGGCGGCGACGGTGTGGCCGCCGGCTACCCGGGCGCCCCCCGTCGGACAGCCGCCGCCTTCGTCGCCGACCCGCACACCGAGGACGGTGCGCTCGTCCACCGCACCGGCGACATCGTCCGGGTCGACAGCGGTGGCCGGCTGCACTACTCCGGCCGTCGGGACCGGCAGTCCGAGCTGGACGGCGTGCGGTTCGATCCGGGTGAGGTCGAGGCGACCGCACTGCGGCAGCCCGGTGTCGTGCAGGCCGTGGCACTGATCTCCGCGTCGACGACGGGACCGCGGCCGCACCTCTTCCTGATCCTCGCCACCGACGCCGATCCGGACCGGGCCGCCCGAGCGGTACGCGCCGATCTCCCTGCCCGGCTGGATCACCTGACGATCCATCATCTCGACGCACTGCCCCGCACGGCCGGCGGCAAGGTCGACCACCGGCTGCTCACCGACCTCGCCGAGCGCGGACGGCCGCACACCACCGCTCCGGCCGGTCCCCCGCGGGCCTCGGCACCGCGCCCCCTGAACGGCGCCGGGAGCACGGACCTCAACCTGTTGCTCCCCATGATCGCCCCGCTGCCCCGGAACGAACGCCTGAGCCTCGTACACCAACTGATCGGCTCTGTACTCAGCGACAAGGAGACACGATGAACTCCACCCCGGCACCGGCCGCGACACTGGAGGCGACCGCGCACCAGGTGGCCCAGCTGACCGCCTCGGCCGACTCCGACCACCACCACGTCGGCACACTGACCGTGCGTATCGCCTTGGACGAGTCCGGGCCCGGGGAAGCGGGCACGGCGGTGAGTCCGTCCGCGGTCCAGCGAGCCTGGTCGGCCGTACTGCGCTCGTCGGCGGCACTGCGCGTGCGGTTTCACGACACCCCCGGCAGGCCGCTGCAGGAACCGCGTGACTACGACGACCTGCCCCAGGAGACCACCCACGTGAGCGTGGGCGGTACCGACGACGACACCGATGCCTTCGCCCCCTTCGGGCCGGTGCTGCTGACGGCTCGTCTCGACCTGGGCGGAGACCACCCCGAGCTGGTGGTGCGGATCCATCACGCACTGGTGGACGAGCATTCCGTGCCGCTGATCGAGCACTCGTTCCGCCACGCGTTGACACAACCCGACGCCGGTCCGGAGGAACAAGACGCGGCGCTCTCCGCCGTCCTGGCGGCGGCGGAGGAGATCTTCAAACGGCCGATCGGGCCCGCAGAGAACTTCTTCGACCTGGGGGGAAACTCACTCGCGGCACTCCGGTTGATCGCCCTGGTCGAGGGTGGAGGCTTCCGCCTCACGGTGGACGACGTGTTCGATCTCGCCGACATGCGGGCCCTCGCGGCAAGCGCCGTGCCCGCGTCCGACAGCCTCGGCTGACCGGTGCCCAGGCCAGAACGCACGGCTGCGTACGTCCAGGACCGCTTCCCCGGTCCCGTCGTTGCCGCCCGACCTGCCGACACCACTGGACCCACCTGTCCTGCCGAGGAGACCCCATGACACGCGACGTCGCCGTCATCCGGGCGGGCCGGCCCTGGCCCGCACACTGGTCGGTGTCCGTCTACCTGTGCGGCCCCACCCCCCGCGATCCGCTGACTGCCTCCTGGCGCCCGCACGCCGAGTCCCTGCTGCGCGAGCGGTGGCACGGAGAGGGCCGCCTCGCCGTGTTCCTGCCCGAAGCCCCCGAGGGCGAGTCCGAACCGCCCTACGCACAGCAGGTCGCGTGGGAGGAGGCCGCCATGCACGCGGCCGACGCCATTCTTTTTCATGTGCCGCGTGACCTCACCACGCTGCCCGGTCTCGTGAGCAACGTGAAGTGGGGTGCCTGGCACGACTGCGGCCGCGTCGTTCTCGACTCTCCGCCCACGGCGCAACGCAACGAGTACCTGCTGCACTTCGCGAACGCGCTGGCGATTCCCGTGACGGACAACCTGCCCGACGCCGTGACGGCGGCGCTCGCGCTGGCCGGACCGAGCACCCGGCGCGAGGGCGCCGAGCGTCAGATACCCCTGGCTCTCTGGCTGTCACCGGAGTTCCAGCGTTGGTTCCGCGGGCTGGCCGTACATGGTGACACCCTTGTGGCGGGACGCCTCCTGTGGAGCCGGGGCAACCCGGTCATCCACTGGGTCCTGGAGGCCAGGCTGCGTTCGGTCGGTTCCGGCGCGGAACGGGTCGAACTGGTGTCGCGCGGAACAGGTCTCGGCGTGTGACAAGGGGTGTCACCGATGGTTCTGGGCAACCGATCTTCTTTGTGGTTTTCTCCGCGCGACGCTTACGAGATCGATCCGGATTTCTAATCCATCGCACGAATGACGGAAACCCTCATCGCGCCGCCGTGCCCGAGGCCGGCACCTGGAATCACCCCAGGTCATTCGGCCGGACGCGAAGTTCACGGCGCCGCGGTCGACCTCTGAGCCCATGGCCGCACATGACCGATATGGGGGGCAATGAACCCCTGTCCTCATGATGCCAAACAGCTTGGTGAAGACCGCGGAATCTAGAGCGATGATCTATTCGCTGACAGACTCGGACTCGACAGAGGAGGTATTCAATGGCTCGAGTTGTCATGGTTACCGATTGCAGGGATGTCGCTTTCAGTGAAATCTGCGGCGCCATCCATAAAGAGGCGGACGAAATAGGGCACCCGATTACGATCGAGCCGATCGTGGCCGTGGAGAACTTCTCGGAATTCAATGCGGCCTTTCTGACCCGCTTGGTGGCGGAAAGCTACCCGCCGGGGACAGTGATCTACACGCTGGTCTCGAAGTCCTCGAACATGCGGCCTCTGCACGACGTCATCTGGGGCGAGACACGCACGGGGCACATCTTCGTCGGTTCCAACTTCGGCTATTTCGGCTGGCTCGCGCGAGACCTCGGCATCAAGCACGTGTACGAGATCCGGGACGTGCCGCAGAAGAGTTTCTCCGGGAAGGACTTCATCCCTCCGATCGTGGCGCGGATCGCGGCCGACGACACCGCGAGTCTCACCGCACACCCGTACGAGGAATCGAAGATCGACGACACGCCGTTCGTCGAGGGGACCGTCGCGCACGTCGACAACTTCGGCAACGTCAAGATCATGACGGAGATCGACGAACTGCCGCACGGGCAGACGCTCGCACTCGCCTTGAACGGGACCGCGCTGTGCGAGGCGGTTCACATCACGAACCAGATCTACCTGCAGCCCGAGCTCGGCAAGATCGTGGCCTATCGCTCCACCTCCTTCCCGGACATGACCGACATCGGCATGGTGCGCGGGAACTTCGCCGAGAGCCACGGAATCCGCGTGGGGGATCGTCTGACCTGGACCATCGAGTCGCCGGACAAGGACTGACCGTGGCCGCAATCACCGGATGGACGGACCCCGAGCGCGATCTGCGCGAGGCCGATGCCGCTGTCGCTCAGCTGATCGCGGACCTCACCCCCCGCGCGCGGGGCGCCGCCTCGCTGTGGTCGGACCGGGAGGCGATGCTCGCCCATCGCGCCGACCCGACGTCTCTCCGAGGCGCCGGACTCGCCGAGCTCCGGGACAACGACCGCACCGTCGCGGTCGCGGTTCTCGACGGCTACCTCCAGAACACCGAGGAGCTGGCCGGCGCCCTCGGGGTGGACCGCGGTGCGGGACCGGCTGACGTACTGCTGCACGGATACCTGGCCTGGGGACCGGCCGTGGCCGAGCGTCTTGAGGGCAACTTCGCGTTCGCCGTCTGGGACACGCGCTCCCGGCGGCTCGTCCTGGGCCGCGACCGCATCGGCATCACACCGCTGCACTACGCGCGCGCGGGTGACGGCACCTTGTTCTCCTCGGATCTCGCCGCACTGGTCGCCCATCCGCTGCTCCGCGCCGAACTGGACGACGAGGGCCTGTGCGCCCTCGTCACGCAGATCCGTCCCCCCGGCCGATCGGCCCTGCGCGGAGTACGGGAGGTTCCGGCCGGCTGCGTCGTCGTGCTCTCCGGGGCCAACGAGGAAGTGCGCCGCTACTGGACGCTGGAGGCCCGCCCCCACGAGGACGATCTCGACGTCACCTTGGCGCGGGTGCGGGAACTGGTGGAGGACTCCATCGCCCGCGATGTGCGGGGCACCCACCCGGCGGTGCTCCTCTCCGGCGGCCTCGACTCCAGCGCGCTGACGGGGTGGGCCACGAAGCTGACCGCTCAGCCGCCGTTCACGTTCACCGTGGCGTTCGGAGACGGCGCGTCGGCGGTACCCGACCGTCCCTACTCCCAGGACGTGGCACGGATGTGGCACACCGATCACCGTGAGGTCCTGGTCCGTCCTCAGGAGCTCTCGGACCCGGTCGTGCTCGCCGCGGTGCTCGCGGCGAAGGACTACCCGTCCCCGTTCGGCGACAAGAACATCACCCCCTTCCTGTTCAGCAGGCGCGTCGCCGAGCACACCGAGGTGGCGCTCAGCGGTGAAGGGGCCGACACCGTCTTCGGCAGCCTCGGCGGCCAGATCAGGACCGGGTACGAGCTGAGCAGCTTCCCCTGGGTCGAGAAGGCGTGGAAATGGGGTGCGCGCAGCGGACTCGGCACCAGGCTGTTCGACCCGAAGCTGCTGGCCGAGATCGGGGCGGAGTCCTACCTCAACCTCAGATTCCGCGAGGCGCTCGACGAGGTGCCGCACCTGCCCGGCGACCCTCAGCGCAACCGCCTGGGCCGGCAGTACGACTACCTCACCGTCACCCGCATGCTCGACCAGGCGATCAACCACTCCGAGCGCCTCGCCGCGGCCGCCGGGCTGCAACTGCGCTACCCGTTCAGCGACCACCGGCTCTACACCTATCTCTACAACGTGCCCGTGGAGATGAAGTGGTACGACGGGCGAGGCAAGAGCCTGCTGCGTACCCTCGCGAAGACCCTCGTCCCGGAATCGGTGCTCACCCGCCCCAAGGTGCCCTATCCGATCACCTACGCGCCGCAGTACAAGGCCGCGCTGGCGGGCCGGCTGCGCGGCCTGCTCGACGACTCGGACGCCCCCGTACGGCCGTTGATCGACATCGCCGCGGCACGCCGGATCGCCGCCGATCCCGACCTGCTCGACCGCGGCGGCTGGTTCGGCCGGGCGGACGTCGAGTTCGTCCTGAACCTCGACGCCTGGCTGCGCCGCCTCCGTGTGCACCCGCGCCTCTGAACCGCGACGAATGGATGTGCGATGTACTTCCTCTTTCGTGACCAGGCAGCCAGGCACGGCACGCGTCCCGCCGTCCGCGACGAGCAACGGACGCTGAGCTACGCCGAGTTGGCCGACCGCGCCGAAGCGCTCGCGAGTTCGCTGCGCGAGCGCTTCGGCGACGACGACGTGCGGATCGGGCTCTTCTGCGGGCGCACGGTCGACCTGGTGATCGCCGTGCTCGGGGTCTCCGCGGCCGGGTACACCTATGTGCCGCTCGATCCTGCCTACCCGGAGTCCCGGCTGGACTTCATGGCCAAGGACAGCGCTCTCGCCGCGATCGTCTCCGACCGTGTCCTGCCCGGAGCACTGGCCGGGATCGACGTGCTGCGGATCGACGGCGACGACCGGGACGCCGCGGCACCTCCACGGAAGGAGCTTCCGGAGCCGTCCCCGGACTCCACCGCGTACATCATCTACACGTCCGGCTCGACCGGCAGGCCCAAGGGCGTGGCGGTCCGCCGCCGATCGGTCGCCGCGTTGGTCCGCGGTGTGCTGGACCAGTACGACTTCGGCACCGAGGACGTCTGGACGCTTCTGCACTCCTACTGCTTCGACGTCTCCGTCTGGGAGATGTGGGGCGCGCTGGCCAGCGGCGCCACCCTGGTGGTGGTTCCCAGCGAGGTGGTGCGCTCACCGCGGGCCACCATCGACCTGATGACGCGTCACCGCGTCACGGTCATGAGCGTGGTACCCACGGTGTTCCGTTATCTGGCCGCCCATGTGCGCACGTCCGGACACTGGCCGAGCACGCTGCGGCGGGTCGTCTTCGGTGGCGAGGCGGTCGACGCGGCCGATGTCAGAATCTGGCGCGCGACCGCCGGGAAGCACTGCGAGTTCATGAACACGTACGGCATCACCGAGACCACCATCTATGTCAGCACCCGCACCTTCACCGACGCCGAACTCGACGCGGCCGAGGACGAGCGGGGTTTCGCCGTCGAACTCGGCCGTCCGATTCCCGGGTGGGAGGTCGCGGTGCTCGACGACGCGGGCGTACCCGTCGCGGTCGGGGAGACCGGCGAGATCTGGGTCGCGGGCGTCGGAGTCGCGGAGGGCTATGTCAACCGACCCGACCTCACCGCGGAGCGTTTCCGCATGCTGGACGTCGGGGGCGGGCCGTCCCGCCTGTTCTACCGCAGCGGCGACCTCGCCGTCCGCGCCGCGGAGGAGACGTACCACATCGTCGGCCGGGCAGACCTCCAGGTCAAGATCAACGGTTTCCGCATCGAACCGGGAGAGGTCGAGGTGGCGTTGCGAGGGATCCCCGGCGTGCTCGACGCCATCGTCACCGCGGGCACCAGCCGCCGCGGTGAACCGATGCTCACCGCGCACTACACCAGTGAGTCCGGACTGAGCCCTGAGCGGCTGCGCGAACTCTTCGCCGCCGAGGTGCCCGCCCATCTCGTGCCCGGCGCATTCGTCCGCATGACCGACCTCCCCCGCACCGCGTCAGGCAAGAGCGATCGCAGGGCGCTGAGTGAGGAACTCACCGAAAGCAGGTTCGCATGACCGACGAGACCGAACGCCTTCCGCTGTCCGTCAATCAGGAGGCCGTGTGGGTCGCGTGGCAGCGCGATCCCGAGCAGCGGTCGCACATCATCCCGCTCCCGTTCGAGGTGGAGGGGCATCTCGACGTGCCCCGGCTGCGCCGGGCCGTGGAGGCGCTTGCCACCCGGTATCCGCAGTTGCGCGGACGAGTCGTCGCCACCCCGGACGGTCCCGCGCTGGACTGGTCGGACGCTCCCGCGATTCCGGTGCGCGAGACCGAACAGGCCGGCAGTCGGAAAGAGGCTCTGCGACAGCTGTGGCAACAGCCCTTCGACCTGCGCAGCGGTCCGCTGCTGCGGATCGACGTCCTGCGCGACGGTGACTCGCAGACCCTGCTCGTGGCGGCGCACCACCTGGTCAACGACGGCGCGGGCGTCCTGATCATGATGGAGGCGCTGCGCGCCGCGTACAACGAGGGCTCGGTCGTCGACGGGACGGCGGCGGATCTCACGGCGGCGCGCCGCCACGCCGAGCGCACCAGAGAACTCGCCGACGGGGATTCGGGACAGGCGCACCGCGCCTACTGGCGCGCGATCCTCGGCGACGGCGGCCCCGACTTCGAGCTGCCGCGGAACACCGGGCCGGGCGGCTACACGATGCTCGGCGACCACCTGCCCAGGGACCTCGAGACCCGGCTGCGGAAGTCTGCGGAGGAGCACGGCGTCTCGTACGTCACGGTTCTGCTCGCCGGCTACTTCGCGCTGCTGCGCCGGTACTCCGGCTCCGACGACCTCCTGGCCTTCGTGCCCTTCCACGGCAGGACGGCTCCCGAACTCGCCGATCAGGTGGGCTATTTCGTCAATCCGCTCCCTGTCCGGCACCGGATCCGCGCTTCCGACCGGTACCGCGATCTGCTGACCCGGGTGCGTCTGGAGGTCAAGGACGCCCTGCGGTTCGGCGAGCTGCCGTTGCCCAGCATCATGCGCGCGGCCGGGCTCTCGGGCCCGCAGGCCCACGCCCGGACGCACCAGGCGCTGTTCCAGTACTGGCATGCGGGACTGCGCTCCGGTACAGACCTGCAGCAGCTGGAATTCGACGGTGCCGTGCTGCGGATGTTCGACGTGGAGAGCAGTGCCGGGTTCAAACTCGCCGTGATGGTGCGGGAGGACAGCTCCGGCACCCATGTGCTGTGGAAGGACCCCGAGGGTGTCATCGGGCTCGCCCAGGTGCAGGCCATGGCCGCGGACTACCTGGACGTGCTCACGGACATCGCGGACCGCCCGGGCTCGACCGTGGTCGCCCCGCTCTCCTCGTCCGCCGATCCGGCGGCCGGCCATCCGGTGGCCGGGCCGCAGCCGGAATCCGGGCCGGAGGCCGCGCCCGCCGCCACCGGTGAGCACGCGGGAATGATCGAGGTCTGGCGGGAGGTTCTGGGCGTCCCCGACATCGGCTGGCAGGACTCGTTCTTCGAACTCGGCGGGCACTCGCTGCTGGCGGAGTCACTGATCTACTCCGTGGGCGAGCGTTTCGGCGTCGAGGTGTCGCTCCACACGCTGTTCGACTACCCGCGGCTGTCGGACTTCACCGAGCAGGTGCTCGGTGCCACCGGGGCCGAGTCCGTGGAGAGTGAGCCCGAGGCGGGGCCGGGCCCCACGGAGGACGCGGACGGGCAGTGGCGGCCCCTGCCGCACCGGATGGCCCTGGGACTGAGCCGGGAGCAGCGGCCGGACGGCGTCATTCCCCCGGAGAGCATCATCTGCAAGGTCTTCGAGTTTCCCGGCATCCGGGTCGACCCGCCCCGGCTGGACCGTGCGGTGCGGTGGGCCGCGGCGGCGAACCCCTCACTGACGGCCGAGTACCGCATCGACGCGTCGCACGGCCCGTTGTACCGAACCCGCCCGCCCCTCCCCGGACAGGTGGACCTGGTGCGGGCGGCGTCGGACGACTGGGAGGCGGTACGGCGCGTCGCGGACAAGATCGCCGCCGAGGAGATCGTGCGCGACCTGGACGTGCGTGAGGGCAAATCGCTCTACGTGGCCTGTGTGCACGGATCCGAAGCCGGCTTCGCGCTCGTGGTCAGGATCGACCACTCGGTCTGCGACGGTCTGTCGTTCAACCGCTTCCTCAGAGACGTGAGCGATGCCTACGCGACGGACGACGAACGGGAGTTCCAGGCCGGGCATACGCGTACCGATCTGGCGGACGTCGCCGTGGCGGAGCGCGTCGCGCTCGAGGACACACGTACCGAGGCACTGCGCGCGGACTGGCGCGCCCGCCTTCCGCGCGGTGTGCCGGAGATGTTCATCAACGACACGACACCCTGGTCGCAGTGCCCGCCCCACGGGAGCAACGTGCAGGTCGTGCTGCGCGGCGAGGAGTACCAGCGGCACCTGGCGGAGGCGCGGCAGCACCGGGCGACCGGGTTCATGGTTGCCACCACGAAGATCCTGCGCGCCCTGCGGCCCGTGCTGCTCAATGACGAACTCGCCTTCTTCTGCCCGTTCCCCGGACGTTTCGTGCCGGAGGCCGCAGGTACCGTCGGCAACTTCGTCAACTTGCTGCCGGTGGTGGTCGACGCACCGCGCGGCACGGACGCGCCGAGCACGCTCAAGGCGGTCCGCAACGCGATGCTCTGGACTCTCCAGCACCAGGGGCTGCCCTTCGCCACGGTGCTCGACGAGGTGCGCGAGGTCGACCCGACGGGCGAGCAGTACCCGAAGAAGCGCCGCTCCATCTTCATCGCGGGCAACGAGCCCGACCGCTTCACACTCGACGGCGTCTCCGCGAGCGCCCGGGTGCCCGACCTCACCTCCGCCATGTTCGATCTCAGTGTCTGGGTCACCGACACCGGCTCGGAGTTGGTCTGCTCCGCGGTCTTCCGCCGCTCGCTGCTGGATCACGAGGCGGTGTGCAAGCTGCTCACCGCGATCGGCGCACCGTTGGAGTCCCTCCCGGACAGCGGCATGTGACCGTGCCGCAGTCGAGGGGCGGCTGGACGGCACCCTCATCCCGGTCCGGGACCGGGATGAGGGTGCCGTCCTTTTCAGGACCCCTCTGCCTTCAACACCCCGGCCCTGTAACGGAGATGGCCGCCCGGCCCTGCCGGAGTCCGACCCGTGGAGGGTCCAACTTGCCTCCGCAGGCCACCCGTTCCACGTCACCGCCCTGGTCCGCTCAGGAGTGGCAGCCGTGAGATCGAGGCGGACTCCTGCCGGTCGGAGCGGCGCGCTATCGTGAGGGTTCGGCCGGTGGATCCAAAGGGTGGGACGGGCGGTCCACACCTCACCCCGGCCGGGTCACGCGCTCCCGGGCGGCCGGGTCGTCGAACGGTCGTGGCCGTGTGCCATGCCGTAGCCCGGACCGACCCGCGCCTCGCGCCGGGCGGTCCTTTCCGGTCCCGGCATGCAGTGCGTCCACGGGCATCCCGCCGCACGCCATGACCGACGACCACAGGAAGGCCCTCCCGTGCACCCGTCCGCCCCCGAGGAGACCGTCGCTCCCGCGCCCCGCCCGGCCGACCGCTCCCGCGCACTGTCCTGGATCCCCGGCCTGCTGCACGACACCGCGTTCCGCCGCTACTGGACCGCCCAGACCGTGTCGTATCTCGGCGACCAGGTGTCCGCCCTCGCCCTGCCCCTCATCGCCGTCACCGTGGTGCACGCGGGCGCGGCCCAGATGGGCTATCTCAGCGCCGCGGTGTGGCTGCCGCACCTGCTGTTCGGGCCGCACGCCGGACTGTGGGCGGACCGCCGCAGCCACCGTCGCCGGGTCATGATCGCCGCCGATCTGGGCCGCTTCGCGCTGCTGCTCGGCCTGCCCCTCTTCTACGCCTTCGGCACGCTGACGTTCACCGTCCTGTTCACGGTGGCCTTCGGCGTCGGACTGCTGTCGGTCCTCTTCGAAGTGTGCAACCCCCCGGTGTTCAAGGCTCTGGTGCCGCCCGAGGACTACGTGGCCGGCAACTCGCTGAGCAGCGGCAGCCGGGCCATGGCGAAGGTCGTCGGCCCGAGCGCCGGCGGCTTCCTGGTGCAGGTGTTCTCCGCGCCCGTCGCCCTGCTGGTGGACGCGGTGTCGTACCTCGTCTCGGCCGTGCAGCTGGCGCGGATCGCGCCGCGGGAGGCACCGCCCTCGAACGAGCGTCCCCGGTTGCGGGCGGCCGGGCGGTTCATCCTCCGCTCCCGGACCATCCGGGCGGCACTGGCGGCCACCGCCACCGTCAACTTCTTCTGCTTCGTGACCACCACGCTCTTCGTGCTGTACGCCACGACCTCACTCGGTCTCGGCGCGGGCCTGCTGGGCACGGTGCTGGGCGCCGGGGCTGTCGGCGCGGTGGTGGGCGCCGTCTCGGCGACCCCGCTCACCCGGCGCCTGGGGGTGGGCCGGACCTTCCTGCTCGGCTGCCTGGCGACCGCCGCTCCACTGCTGCTGATCCCGGCGGCCCACGGGGCCAGGAGCGCGGTGCTGCCGATGCTGGTCGGCGCCCAGTTCGGCTCGGCGATGGGTGTCATCTGGATCGACATCACCGCCGCGACCCTGCTGACCTCGCAGGTCCCGGACGCCATGCGCTCCAGTGTGTTCGGCGCCTACCAGGGGGTGAACCTCGGCATGCGGCCGCTCGCCGCCCTGCTCGCCGGTGCCGTCGCCGGGCCGCTCGGGCTGCGGACGACGTTGTGGATCGCCGCAGCCGGGGCCCTCACCGCCTGCCTGTGGATCCTGCCCTCGCCGCTGTCCCGCAGGACCCCGCCCGAGGCCGTCCACGAGTCCTGAGCGGCACAACCGGCAGCCGGAAGTGCCGCTCAGGATGCCTGTGACAGTGCCGTTCCGGCCGTCGTAGCGCGGTTAGCGTGGCTCTACCGATCGATGATCGCCGTCGCACGTACCGCGCACGCAGTTCGCACGCACCCCCGTTTTCCGGACGTCCGCCCGCGTCTGCCCGCAACCGCCGAAGCAGGGCGACCGGGACGGCGGGCGCACTTCGGCAGACCCCCGGGCCGGCCGAAGTCGCCCCCGTCCCCTGGTCCTCGCCCGTCCGTCACCGCCCCTCATGGAGACTTCCGTGACCTCAGCAGATTCCGGACACTTCCTCGACAAGTTCCTCCGGCAAGCAGCAGCAACCCCCGACCGCCCCGCGGCGGAGTTCGGCGACCGGCACCTGACCTACGCCGAACTCGACGCCCGCGCCGCCGCCTCGGCCGCCCGGCTGCGCTCCCTCGGCGTGGGTCCGGGGGCAACGGTCGGCGTGCTCCTCGAACCGTCCCTCGACCTCGTGACCTCGGTCCTCGCCGTCGCCCGCGCCGGCGCCGCCTGGCTCCCGCTGGACCCCTCCTACCCGGCCGACCGGCTGTCGTACATGATCGGCGACTCGGGCGCCATGCTGGTGATCGCCGACGCCGACGCGCCCGGGTGGCTGCGCTCCCTCGGCATCCCGCTCGCCGACCCCGCCGACGACACGACGCCCGCCGAACCCCTCCCGCTGCCCCGGCTGCGCCCGGAGTCCGCGGCCTACGTCATCTACACCTCGGGCTCCACCGGCCGTCCCAAGGGCGTGACGCTCACCCAGCGCGGGCTCGCCAACCTGGCCGACGCCCAGCGCTCGACGTTCACCGTCAACCCGGGCCACCGAGTGCTTCAGTTCGCCTCGCCCAGCTTCGACGCGTCCGTCTTCGAGCTGGCCATGGCACTGTGCTCGGGCGCGACCCTGGTCCTGCCGCCGCGCCGCGACGTCCTGTACGGTCCCGGCCTCGGCGACTTCCTCGCCGACACCCGGATCACCCACATCACCCTGCCGCCGAGCGTGCTCGCCATGGTCCCGGAGCGGGAACTGCCGCACCTGGAGACGATCGTGTGCGCGGGTGAAGCCCTCCCCCAACAGCTGGTCGACCGGTGGGCACCGGGCCGCGCCATGTTCAACGCGTACGGCCCCACCGAGACAACCGTGTGGGCCTCGGTCTCGCGGACCGCGCCGGGCGGCGACAAGCCGGTGATCGGCCGGGCCATCGACGGCATGCGCCTCCACGTCCTGGACGAGTCGCTGCGCCCGGTGGCGCCCGGCGAGCCCGGTGAACTGGTCGTCGGCGGTGAGGGAGTGGCCCGCGGCTACATCGGCCGGCCGGCCCTGACCGCCGACCGCTTCGTGCCGGACCCGGACGCACCCGGCGAACGGGCCTACCGCACCGGCGACCTGGTGCGGATGACGCCCGACGGCGAGCTGGACTTCATCGGCCGCATCGACCACCAAGTCAAGCTGAACGGCTTCCGCATCGAGCTGGACGAGATCGCCGCCGTGCTGCGCGAGCACCCCGCCGTGCAGGACGTCGCGGTGGTCGTCGGCCGGGTCGGCGACGAGGACCGGCTGGTCGGCTACGCCGTGGCGCCGGCGGCGGAACCACTGGAGCTGCGCGAGTTCGCCGCCGGCCGGCTGCCGCACTTCATGGTGCCGTCGGTCGCGCTGATCGACCGGCTGCCGCTGCTGCCCAACGGCAAGCTGGACCGCGCCGCGCTGCCCGCCCTGGACCGCGCGTCGCTGGGGCTGGGCGACGGCGGTGCCGAGGCCGGCACCGAGACAGAGCGCCGACTGGCCGACATCGCCGCGGAGTTCCTCGGCATCGACGGGGTCGGTGTCGACGACGACTTCTTCCTGCTGGGCGGGCACTCGCTGCTCGCCGGGCGCCTCGCGGCACGGGTCCGTTCGGAGTTCGGCACCGAGCTGCCGATATCGAGCATCTACGAGCAGCGCACGGTGGCCCGGATGGCCGCGGAGCTGGACCGGCTGGGCCGCAGCGCGCCGGCGCTCCCCCCGGTGGTCCGGGTGCCCCGGGACCGACCGCTGCCCCTGTCCTTCCCGCAGGAGCGGATCTGGTTCCTGGAGCAGCTCTCCCCCGGCAACCTCGCCTACAACGCCCAGGCCACCATCCGGCTGCGCGGCCCGCTCGACGCCGAGGCGCTGAGCGCCACGATCACCGAGGTGGTCCGCCGGCACGAGATCTTCCGCACCGCGTTCTCCACGCTCGACGGGGTCCCGATGCAGGAGGTCCGTCCGCCGATGCCGGTCCGGCTGCCCGTGGTCGACCTCCAGGACGTGCCGGAGGCGGACCGGGAGCGCCGTACGGAGGAAGTGGTTCAGGACACCATCCGGCGCCCCTTCGAGCTCACCGACCCGCCGCTGGCCCGCTGGCTGCTGATCCGCCACGCGGCCGACGACCACACGCTCGTCCAGGTGGAGCACCACTTCGTGCACGACGGCTGGTCGTTCGGCGTGCTCCTCGACGAGATCCGGGCGATCTACCCCGAGCTGGCGGCCGGCCGTCCGTCGCCTCTGCCCGAACCGCCCATCCAGTACGCCGACTTCGCCGCCTGGCAGCGCGCCTGGATGCGCGACGAGGTCCTGGACCGTCATCTGGAGTACTGGAAGGGCCACTTGAAGGACGCGCCGCTCGTCCTGGACCTGCCCACGGACCGGCCCCGGCCGCGTGTCCCGTCGTTCCACGGCGCGGCTCTGCGGGTGGAGTTGCCGGCCGAACTCAGCCGTGCGCTGCGGGAGTCCAGCGAGCGCTCCGGGGTGACGCTGTTCGCCTCGATGCTGTCGGGCTTCGCCGCCCTGCTGAGCCGCTACTCGGGCCAGAGCGACCTGGTGGTGGGCACAGGTGCCGCCAACCGCAGGCTCGCGGAGACCGAGCGCATGCTCGGCATGGTGGTGAACACCCTGCCGCTGCGACTCGACACCTCGGGCTCCCCGGGCTTCGAGAGTCTCCGGCGCCGGGTGAGCGATGTCCTGGTGGAGACGTCGGACTGGCAGGACGTGCCCCTGGACCGGCTGGTGGAGGCCGTCGCCCCGCCGCGGGTGCCGTCCATCAACCCGCTGTTCCAGGTGATGTTCAGCTTCCACAACGCCATCGTCCCCGAACTGGAGTTCGGGGGTGTGCGGGGCACCGTCCTGGAGCGGCACAACGGCTCGTCCAAGATGGACATGAACATCGTGGTGGTGCCCCGGGCCCAGCAGCGGGCCGGCCGTGAGGACCACCCGGACCGCGACCGCATCACGCTGATCTGGGAGTACGCCTCGTCACTCTTCGACGAGGACACCATGCGGCGGATGGTGGACCAGTACATCACCCTGCTGCGATCGGCGGTCGCCGACCCGGAGCGGCCGATGGACCGCATCGGACTGGAGTCACGCGCCGACGCGGATCGCGAACGGGCGCCGCTCGGCGGTGGCCTGGGTGAGCGGGTGGAGTTCTCCGGTGGTCTGCTGACGGATCTGGTGGACGCGGTGGCCGCGGCGAGTCCGCACGCACCGGCGGTCACCGACTCCGAGACCACGCTCTCCTACGCCGACCTCACCGGCCGCGCCAACCACCTGGCCGCCCGGCTGCGCGACGCCGGAGTCGTCGCCGACACCCCCGTCGGCCTCTGGATGGACCGCTCCACCGAGATGACCGTCACCCTCCTGGCCATCCTCAAAGCAGGCGGCGCCTTCCTGCCGCTCGACCCGGACCTGCCGGTCGGCCGGGTGACGACCCTGCTGACGGACGCGGGCGCCCAGGTGATCTGTGTGGACGGCCGGCGTGCCGAGTCCCTGGCGGCCGGGGCGCCCGGGGCGCTCACGGTCCTGGACTGCGGCCCGGGCACCCTCACCACGTCCTCGCCCACGGCGCCGGACAACGGTGTCACCGGGGACAACCTGATCTCCGTGTATTACACGTCCGGTTCGACCGGTACCCCCAAGGGTGTCGCCTCCACCCACGCGGGCTGGACCAACCGCATGCAGTGGATGCAGGCCCAATACCCCCTGAACCCCGGCGACACCGTCCTGCACAAAACCGTCCTCAGCTTCGACGACTCAGCCGTCGAAATCCTCTGGCCCCTCATCGCCGGCGCCACCGTCGTCATGCTCCCCCCCGGCCTCCACCGCGACCCCCGCGCCATCGCCGACTGGAGCAACACCCACCACATCACCGCCCTCCACTTCGTCCCCAGCATGCTCAGCCTCTTCCTCGACGAAATCACCCCCACCCGCCAACCCCTCACCCACCTCCGCCACGTCATCTCCAGCGGCGAAGCCCTCCGCCCCGACCTCGTCACCAAATTCCACCACCGACTCGCCCACACCCCCGCCCACCTCCACAACCAATGGGGCGCCACCGAAGTCTCCATCGACTCCACCAGCCACACGTGTGTCCCGGAGGACGAGGGCGCCGCTGACGTGTCCCTCGGCGGCGCGATCGCCAACAACCAGGTACTGATCCTCGACGAACACCTCAACCCGGTACCCGACGGTGTCCCCGGCGAGCTCTACCTCGGCGGCGTGGGCCTGGCCCGCGGCTACCTCGGCGACGCCCGCAAGACCGCCGGCGCCTTCGTCCCCCACCCGTTCGGCGACGGCGAACGGCTCTACCGCACCGGCGACCGCGGCATGCGGCGACCGGACGGCAGGCTGACGTTCCTCGGGCGTGCGGACAGTCAGGTCAAGATCCGCGGCATCCGCATCGAACCCGCCGAGATCGAACACACCCTCCGCCGCCACCCCACCGTCAACAACGCCGTCGTCACCAAATGGGAACCCACCCCCGGCGACCAACGCCTCGCCGCCTACATCACCACCCACCCCACAACCACCACCGACGACGACCAACTCATCGCCGACCTCAACACCCACCTCGCCGACCGACTCCCCCTCTACATGATCCCCTCCACCATCACCCTCCTCGACCACATCCCCGTCAACGCCAACGGCAAGACCGACCACCGCGCACTACCCCAACCCACCACCCCCACCCACACCACAACCACCCACCCCAACGGACCAGCCGAAGAACTCATCGCCGGCATCTGGACCGACGTCCTCAACCAACCCCACCTCGACATCCACGCCAACTTCTTCGCCCTCGGCGGACACTCACTCCTCGCCACCCGCATCGTCTCCCGACTCCGCACCACCCTCTCCCCCGACATCCCCCTCGCCCTCATCTTCGACAACCCCACCATCCACACCATGGCCACCGCCCTGGAGAACCTGCTGCTGGACGCGGTCGGCGAGCCGGAGACGGACCTGGCCGGGGACGCGACCGTCGAGAGGAGCCACTCATGACCACGAGCACGACTCCTCAGGCGGACCCGCAGGAGGCGCGGCGCGCGCAGGTCAGGTCGCTGCTCCTCGGCGCTCGTGCCGCCCAGCGCGCCGACGCGGCGGTGACGGCCATTCCGGTGGCCGGACCGGACGCGCGGGTGGCGTCGTACTCGCAGGAGCGGATGTGGCTCCTGGAGCAGATGATGCCGGGATACAACACGTCCACCGTGATCAGGGTCCGGGGCGCGCTCGACACCGATGTGCTGGCCCGGAGCTTCACGGTGGTGGCCGGCCGGCACGAGGTGCTGCGGACGGTCTTCGACGAGCGGGACGGCGCCCCCGTCCCCCGGGTGCTGCCGGCCGCGCCGGTCCCGGTGCTGGTCCACGACGTCGTAGGGAACGACGCCGGTGAACGGTACGCGGCGGGCGTGGAGTTCGCCCGTGAACTGATGCGTGAGCCGTTCTCGCTGGCCGACGGACCCGTGTTCAGGGTCGCCGTGGCGCGGCTGGCCGAGGACGACGCGCTGCTGGTACTGGTGGTCCACCACATCGCGATCGACGGCACGTCGATGCGGGTGCTGTGGTCCGAACTGTCCCGGGCCTACACGGCCCTGGCGGCGGACCGCGAGCCCGAACTGCCGCCGCTGCCCCTGCAGTACGGGGACTACGCGGCGTGGAGCCGGGCCCATCAGACGCCCGAGCGGCTGGGACACCAGCTGGAGCACTGGCGGGAGCTGCTGGCCGGTTCGAGCGCCGACGAACTGCCGACGGACCGGCCCCGGCCCGCCGTGCGGACCGGGAACGGCTCCCAGTTCTCGTTCACCGTGGACGGCGAGCTGGGGGCGGCGGTCAACCGCTTCTCGCGGGAGCACAACGCGACCGCGTTCATGACGCTGACGGCCGCGTTCAGCGTGGTCCTCGCCAGGCACTCGGCGACCCGGGACGTCACCCTGGGTACGCCGATCGCCGGCCGGGAGCGTCCCGAACTCGACGGGCTGATCGGCTACTTCGTCAACACCCTGCTGATCCGCACCGAGTTGGCCGACGACCCGTCGTTCGAGGAACTGCTGGCCCGCACCCGCGCGAACACCCTCGCCTCCTACGAGCATCAGGAACTCCCCTTCGAGGCCTTGCTCGAGGAGCTCCAGCCGGAGCGGGACCCGAGCCGCAACCCGCTGTTCCAGGTGCTCTTCGCGCTGGGCGACGAGGAGACCGACGACCTGGTGCTGCCGGGTCTCGCGACCGAGCGGCTGGAACTGGTCGACGGAAAGTCGCGGTTCGACCTGAACGTGGCCCTCACGCGCTCCGGCGACACGTTCTCAGGGATCGCCTACTACGAGTCGGACCTGTTCGAGCCGGCGACGATCAGCCGGCTGATGCGGCACTTCGTCACCTTCCTGCGCAACGCGCTGGCCGAGCCGGGCCGTCCCGTCTCCGGCGTCGGCATGGTCGACGCCGGCGAACGCGAGCGACTGCTCGCCGCAGGGCTGGGTGAGCGGGTGGAGTTCTCCGGTGGTCTGCTGACGGATCTGGTGGACACGGTGGCCGCGGCGAGTCCGCACGCGCCGGCGGTCATCGACTCCGAGACCACGCTCTCCTACGCCGACCTCATCGGCCGCGCCAACCACCTGGCCGCCCGGCTGCGCGACGCCGGAGTCGTCGCCGACACCCCCGTCGGCCTCTGGATGGACCGCTCCACCGAGATGACCGTCACCCTCCTGGCCATCCTCAAAGCAGGCGGCGCCTTCGTCCCCCTCGACCCGGACCTGCCCATCGGCCGCGCGGTCCAGGTGCTCACCGACGCGGGCGCCCCGGTGGTCTGCGCGGACGCGGAGCGGGTGGCCCTGCTCGCCGGCGCCCACGACGGGGCCGGGGCCGGGTGCGCCGTGCTCGACTGCGGTCCCGGGACGCTCACCGAGTCGTCCCCGGAGGCCCCCGACAGCGGAGTCCGGGGTGACCATCTGGTCTCCGTCTATTACACGTCCGGTTCGACCGGCACTCCCAAGGGTGTCGCCTCCACCCACGCCGGCTGGACCAACCGCATGCAGTGGATGCAGGCCCAATACCCCCTGAACCCCGGCGACACCGTCCTGCACAAAACCGTCCTCAGCTTCGACGACTCAGCCGTCGAAATCCTCTGGCCCCTCATCGCCGGCGCCACCGTCGTCATGCTCCCCCCCGGCCTCCACCGCGACCCCCGCGCCATCGCCGACTGGAGCAACACCCACCACATCACCGCCCTCCACTTCGTCCCCAGCATGCTCAGCCTCTTCCTCGACGAAATCACCCCCACCCGCCAACCCCTCACCCACCTCCGCCACGTCATCTCCAGCGGCGAAGCCCTCCGCCCCGACCTCGTCACCAAATTCCACCACCGACTCGCCCACACCCCCGCCCACCTCCACAACCAATGGGGCGCCACCGAAGTCTCCATCGACTCCACCAGCCACACCTGCACCACCGACGACCACGAAGCGGACGTCCCGCTGGGCCGTGCCATCGCCAACAACGAGGTGCTGCTGCTGGACGAGGGTCTCAACCCCGTCCCGGCCGGGATCCCCGGTGAGCTGTATCTGGCCGGCGTGGGCCTGGCCCGCGGCTACCTCGGCGACGCCCGCAAGACCGCGGCGGCCTTCCTGCCGCATCCCGAAGTGCCCGGCGTACGGCTGTACCGCACGGGCGACCGGGGCATCCGGCGCGCCGACGGTTCCCTCGTCTTCCTGGGGCGTGCGGACAGTCAGGTCAAGATCCGCGGCATCCGCATCGAACCCGCCGAGATCGAACACACCCTCCGCCGCCACCCCACCGTCAACGACGCCGTCGTCACCAAATGGGAACCCACCCCCGGCGACCAACGCCTCGCCGCCTACATCACCACCCACCGCACAACCACCACCGACGACCAACTCATCGCCGACCTCAACACCCACCTCGCCGACCGACTCCCCCTCTACATGATCCCCTCCACCATCACCCTCCTCGACCACATCCCCGTCAACGCCAACGGCAAGACCGACCACCGCGCACTGCCCCAACCCACCACCCCCACCCACACCACAACCACCCACCCCAACGGACCAGCCGAAGAACTCATCGCCGGCATCTGGACCGACGTCCTCAACCAACCCCACCTCGACATCCACGCCAACTTCTTCGCCCTCGGCGGACACTCACTCCTCGCCACCCGCATCGTCTCCCGACTCCGCACCACCCTCTCCCCCGACATCCCCCTCGCCCTCATCTTCGACAACCCCACCATCCACACCATGGCCGAAGCGGTCGGACACCTCCTGCCCGTGTCCGGTACGGCCGACGGGAGGACGTCCCTATGACGACAAGTCCGATCGTGGAACGCGCGGTGGAGACCGCGCGGCGGGGGACCGGCTCCGGTCCCGCCGTGGACGCACCGCTGTCGGCGGCGCAACGACGGGTGTGGCTCCTGGAGCACCTCCGTCCCGACCTGGTCGAGTACAACATGGCGCAGGTCTTCAAACTGGACGGACTGCTCGACGTGGACGCCCTGTCCGCCGCCCTCGGGCTGGTCGTGGAACGGCACACCATCCTGCGCTCCCGTGTGGTGCAGGACGCCGCCGGCGGACCGCGGCTGCGCGTGGAACCGGCGTCGACGGTACGGCTCCAGCGGACCGATCTGAGCTATCTGTCGATCGGGCCGGCGTACGAGGAGGCGTACCGGCTGCGGGACGCGGACATCGACGGCCGGTTCGACCTGGCCGCCGGACCCTGGCTGCGCGCCCGGCTCACCGAACTCCCGGAGCAGCGCTACCTGTTCACCGTGGTCGTGCACCACATCGCCGTGGACGCCACGTCCATGCAGATCTTCTGGCAGGAACTCTCGCAGGCCTACGCGGCGTTCACCGCGGGGCGCCGTCCGGAGCTGCCCGAGCTGCCGATCCAGTACGCGGACTACGCGAACCTGGCGGCGCGGCAGCTGGAGACACCCGAGGCGGCCGCCGAGGTCGAGTACTGGAAGCGGACCCTGGCCGGGGCGACCCCGACCGAGCTGCGCGGCGACCGGGCCCGGCCCGCGGTGCGCAGCAGTGCGGGCGCCCGGGTCTCGCACGTGATCGACGCGGCGGTCGCCGACGGCGTGCGGGAGCTCGCGCAGAGGTACCGGGTGTCGCCGTTCATGGTGCTGTTCGCGGCGTTCGCCGCGCTGGTGTCGCGGCACTCCGGCAGCCGGGACGTCACCATCGGCGTGCCGATGTCCGGTCGTACGCTCCAGGAGACCGAGGGCCTGATCGGGTTCTTCGTCAACACGGTGCTGCTCCGCACCGACCTGGAGGGCAACCCGACCTTCGCCGAGCTGTTGTCCCGGGTCCGGGGCACCACCCTGGAGGCGTACGAGCACCAGGGCGTGCCGTTCGACGTGCTCGTGGACGAGCTGCGGCCCGAGCGCGACCTGAGCCGCAACCCGCTGTTCCAGCTGCTGTTCAACCTGGTCGAGGAGCAGGCCTCGCATCTGCGCCTGCCCCAGGTCTCGGCCGGGTCGCTGCCGGTCGAGGCGGACACCGCCCGCTTCGACCTGGACGTCACCGTGGTGACCCGGGGCCGGCGGATGGAGGTGCTGATCGCCTATGCGACCGAGCTGTTCGAGGCCGGCACGGTCGCCCGGTTCGCCGATCACTACCGCCGGATCCTGGCGCACGCGGTCGAGCGGCCCGACACCCGGATCGGCGACCTCGCACTGCTGGCGCCCGAGGAGGAGCGGCTGCTGCTGTCGGACTGGAACGACACCGCCGACCCCGAGTCGCCCCTTCTCGTGCCGGACCTGGTGGACCGGCAGGCCGTCCTGACCCCGGACGCGGTCGCCGTGGAAGGGCTGGACGGCGAGCGGCTCACCTACGCCGAACTGGTGCGGCGGGCCTCGGCGTTGGCCGCCGTGCTGCGCGCGGAGGGCGCGGGCCAGGACGCCCCGGTGGGCGTGATGGTCGAGCGCTCCCCGGACCTGTTGGTGGCGCTGCTGGCCGTTCTCAAGTCGGGCGCGGCCTATCTGCCCCTGGAGTCCGACTACCCGCCGGAGCGGCTGGCGTACGTGCTGGCCGACAGCGGCGCCCGGCTGCTCCTGTGCCGCCCGGAGCTGGCGGCCCGGCTGGACCCGGCCCCGGACGTGCGAGTCATCGACGTGGGCAGGGCCGCGAGGGAGCCCGCCGGGAACGCGCCGACGGTACAGGTCCGTCCGGACGACCTGGCGTACGTGATCTACACGTCCGGCTCGACCGGCCGGCCCAAGGGCGTGATGGTCCCGCACCGCGGCCTGGTGAACTTCGTCGTGGACATCGGCCGTACCCTCGGCCTGTCCGCCGACGACGTGCAGTGCGCGGTGACCACCGTGGCGTTCGACGCGGCGGTGCTGGAGCTGTTCGTGCCGCTCGTCCGGGGCGCCAAGGTGGTGCTGGTGGACCGGGAGACCTCCGCCGACGGCGCCGCCCTGGCCCGGATCGTGTCGGAGTCGGGCACGACGGTCATGGCCGCGACGCCGGCCACCTGGCATCTGCTGCTGCTCAGCGGCTGGCAGGGCGGCGCCGTCCAGGCCGTCACCGGCGGCGAGGCGCTCTCCGCGCAACTCGCCCAGGAGCTGGCACCGCGGGTGTCCCGGCTGTGGAACGTGTACGGCCCCACCGAGACCAGCGTCTACTCGACCGTTCAGCTGATCGCCCCGGACGCTCCCGGGGAGCCGGTGTCGATCGGCCTGCCGATCGCCAACACCCAGGCGCACGTGGTGGACGACCGGATGCGGCTGGTGCCGATCGGCGCCGTCGGCGAACTCGTCATCGGCGGCGCGGGTGTCACCCGCGGCTACGCCGGGCGGCCCGCCCTCACGGCGGAGCGGTTCGTGCCGGACCCGTTCGGGGCCGGCGACCGGCTCTACCGCACCGGTGACCTGGCCCGCAGGCGGCCCGACGGCAGGCTGGAGTTCATCGGCCGGGAGGACACCCAGGTCAAGATCCGCGGCCACCGCATCGAGCTCGGCGAGATCGAGTCGGTCCTCCAGCGGCACCCCGCGGTGGACCGGGCCGCCGTGATCACGGCGGGCGAGGACATGGCACGGCGGATCGTCGGTTACGTCTCCTGGCGGGACGAGCCCGACGAGCCCGGACTGCGCGCGTTCCTGCGGGAGCACCTGCCGCAGTACATGGTCCCGGCCGTGCTGGTCGGTCTGGAGCGGATGCCGCTGACGCCGAACGGCAAGGTGGACCGCAAGCAGTTGCCCGAGCCGGCCGCCGAGGCCGCCACCGGGTCCGTCGCACCTCGCGACTCGTTGGAGCTGCGGGTCACCACGATCTGCGAGCGGGTCCTCGGCCGGTCCCCGGTGGGTGTGCGGGACGACTTCTTCGCCGCCGGTGGCAACTCGCTCAGCGCGTTCGAACTGGTCGAGGCGGTACGGCGGGAGCTCGGCGTGAGCGTGCCGCTGAGCACGTTCTTCCGGTCGCCCACCATCGAGGCCCTGTGCGGCGCGCTCCCCGGACTGACCGCGGTCTCCGAGCGGCTGCTGGTCCCGCTGTCGACGGCCTCACCCGCCGGCCGGTCGCCGCTGTTCCTGGTCCATCCGCACGGCGGCGGCGTCAGCTCCTACATGGGCCTGGCGCGGGAACTGGAGGGCGGTGTCGACCTGTACGGCGTCGAGGCGGTCGGCTACAACACGGACGCGGCCCCGCTGCGCACCGTCGAGGAGATCGCCGAGCGCTATCTCGCCGAGATAGTGGAACTGGCCCCCGAGGGCCCGGTGCTGCTGGGCGGCTGGTCGTTCGGCGGTGTGGTGGCATTCGAGATGGCGGTGCGCCTGGAGCGGGCGGGCCGCGAGGTCGGCGCGCTGGTGCTGCTGGACTCGCCGGTACCCGGCTCGGCCGACCTCGTCGGCGACGAGGACGTGCTGTCCCGGTTCGGGGCCGACGCCGGGTTGTCGTCCGACGAGATGGACGAGCTCGACGACAACGCGCTCATCGCCGCTCTGGTCCGCCAGTCCCACCAGGCCGGCCGCCTGCCCGACCGGATCGAGTCGACGGCCGTACGCCGCATGGTCGAGGTCGCCCGTGCCAACGGGGAGGCCGCCGGCCGCTACCGGCCCGGCGCGGTGGTCCACGCGGACGTCCACCTGCTCACCGTCTCCGAGTCCCACCCGACCCTCAAGAGCCCCGACGTCGACCCCGACGCCTGGCGGGCTCTGACCCACGGCCGGGTCTCCACCGTCCCGGTGCCGGGCAACCACCACGACATGGTGCACCCGCCGAACGTCGCCGAACTGGCCGCGCGGATCGCCGAGATCGTCCGTCCGCATCAGACCGCGGACCGCCCAGCCGGTCGCGCGGACGCCTGACCAGGTACGAAGTCCGCCGGACGCGGGGCCCGCACGGCCTCGCTCGCCCGGCCCCCGCCGCCCGCGTGGCGGAACGCGTGACCTCCATTACCCGAACGTCCGAGGAGGCGTAGGTGAAGATCGGCGTGCAGAGCCAGGACGTGCTGTCCGTACAGGACACGCACGGCCAGGTACAGACGAAGCCGGTGCCGCCGCACCTGGAGCACGGCGTGCTCATCGGCACCGGAACAGCCCCCAGCCACCACGGTGAACTGCTCCAGGGGGTGTTCGAGGACGACGGCAGACTCCGCCGTGGTCTGGTGACGCTGCCCTGCCCGCTGTTCGCCAGCAACGCGACCGTGCGGCTGAGCCGTTGGGAGCCGGAACTCACGGTCACCCCGCGGTGGAAGACGAAGGCCCTCGACGCCGCCCGCACCACCCTGCAGGTGCTCGGCATGGGCGACTACGGCGGGGAGCTGGAGATGCGGGGCGACGTCGCCGTCGGCCGCGGCCTCGGCTCGTCGACCAGCGACGTGACCGCGGCGATCCTGGCGGTGCTGGCCGCGGCCGGCCGCAACCTCGCGCCGGAGCGGATCGCCCGGATCGCGGTCGCCGCCGAGGCGGCCACCGACCCCCTGATCTACTTCGACCGGATGCTGCTCTTCGCCCACCGCGAGGGTGCGGTCATCGAGGACTTCCACCGGCCGGTGCCGCCGCTCACGGTGGTCGGCTTCTCCTCGGCGGACAAGGAGATCGACACCCTGGCACTGCCGCGCGCTCGGTACACCGCCTGGGAGATCGAGTGCTTCCGCGCCCTGCGGGGCCTGATGCGTCGGGCCGTGGCCCGGGGCGACCACCGGGAGCTCGGCCGGATCTCCACCGCGAGCGCCCGCATCAATCAGCGGTTCCTGCCGGTGCCCCGTTTCGACCGGGTGCTGGAGATCGCCGAGGAGACCGAGGCACTGGGCGTGCAGGTGGCCCACAGCGGCACGGTCGCCGCCCTCCTGTTCGCACCCCACCAGCCGGGACTGGAACAGCGCACGGCGCTGGCCGCCCGCCGGCTCGCGGAGCTGCGCATCACCGACCACTGGCGCTACACAGCCGGGAGCGAGACACATGTCGCGTACGCACACCAGTCGTAGGGCGTTCACGAGCGTGGTCGACGGCCACGTCCTGCCCAAGGTCATCCAGGTCGGGCCCAACGTGTACGGGGCCGCCTTCCATCTGATGAAGCTGCTGCCCGCGCAGTTCATCCTCACCAGTGCCATCGAGACCGGCGAGCTCACCGAGGGCACCACGGTCGTGGAGACCACGTCCGGCACCTTCGGGCTCGGGCTGGCGATGGTGTGCCGGCTCAAGGGCATCCCCCTGGTCCTCGTCGGGGACCCGGCGATCGAGCCGCCGCTGCGCCGTCGGCTGAAGGCGCTCGGTGCCCAGGTGAGCATCGTCTCGGGTCCCGAACTGCGCACCCGCGGGGTGCAGCAGGCCCGTCTGGACCGGGTGGCCCGCATCCAGTCCCGGCTCGGCTCCTACTACACCCCCGGCCAGTACGACAATCCGCTGAACCCGGTGTCGTACGGTGCGGTCGCCGAACTCCTGCTGGAGAGCATGGGCACGTTCGACGCGCTGGTCTGCCCGGTCGGCTCGGGCGGATCGTCGTCCGGGATCGGCTCGTTCCTGCGGGCGCTGAACCCGCAGCTGAAGCTGATCGGCGTGGACACGCCCGGCAGCGTGCTCTTCGGCGCGCCGGCCGGTCCCCGGCAGCTGCGAGGTCTCGGCAACGGGCTGATACCGCCGGTCCTGGAGCACACGCTGTTCGACGAGATCCACTGGCTGGACGCGGGGACGGCGTTCACCGCGACGCGGCGGCTGCACGCCGAGCACGCCCTGTACATGGGGCCGACCAGCGGCGCCGCGCACCATGTGGCCCGGTGGTACGCCGAACGGCATCCGGAGCTGCGGGTGATGGCGCTCTTCCCTGACGAGGGCCACCGCTACACCAACACCGTGCACAACGACGTGTGGCTGAGCCGCAACGGCTTCCTGGCCCCGCCGCCTGCGGCGCCGCGCACCCTGGACCACCCCGCCCAGGCCGCCGGCAGCTGGTCCCGGTACTCCTGGCAGCGGCGCACCCGCGACGAGGTCGTCGCCCTCGCGGAAGGAGCGGTCGTATGACCCGGGACGTGTTCGTCCTCGTCGAGAGCAACACCACCGGAACGGGCCGGCTGTTCCCCGCGGCCGCCCGCGCGCTCGGCCTGCACCCGGTACTGCTGGCCGCCGACCCGTCCCGGTACGCGTCGGTCGGCGGCGCCGAGGTGGTCCGCACCGACACCGACGACGTGCGGGCGGTGGTCGAGGCATGCCGCGGCCTGGCCGTCGGGCGGCGGGTCGCGGGTGTCGCCACCAGCTCCGACTACTACGTGGAGACGGCCGCCGCGGCGGCCGTCGCGCTCGGCCTGCCGGCCAACTCCCCCGCCGACCTGGCCGGGGTCCGCGACAAGGGCACCCAGCGGGCCCGGCTCGCCGCGGCCGGGGTCAGGGTGCCCCGGTTCACGGTGGCCGGCACGGTCGATGAGGTCCTGGCCGCGGCGGCGGAGACCGGCTACCCGGTGGTCGTCAAACCGGTCACCGGCAGCGGCAGCCTCGGCGTGCTGCTGTGCGCGGACCCCGAGGAGGCGGCCGACCACGCCCGGGCCCTGTTCTCCCGCGGGTCCGACGAACGCGGCCGGGCCGTGTCGCGCCGGGTCACGGTCGAGGAGTTCGTGCGCGGCGCGGAGTACTCGGCGGAGGTTCTCGACGGCACCGTGGCCGGGATCACCGCCAAGCACCTCGGCGCACAGCCCCTGTTCGTCGAGACCGGGCACGACTTCCCCGCCGCCCTGGCCCCGGCCGCGCGGGAGGCGGTCACCGAGGCGGCCGAGGCGGCCGTACGAGCGCTCGGCATCGGCATCGGCCCCGCCCACGTGGAGCTGCGCCTCGGCCCCGCGGGTCCGGTCCTGATCGAGGTCAACCCGCGGCTGGCGGGCGGCTGGATCCCCCGGCTGGTGCGGGAGGCGACCGGCGCCGACCTGATCCTGGCCACGGTCGCCGCGTTCAGCGGACTCCCGTCCCCGGTGGCCGTGACCGCGGCGCGGGGCGCCGCGATCCGGTTCGTGGTGCCCGCCGGGAGCGGCCGGCTGCGCGGTGTCGACGGGGTGGCGCGGGCCTGCGCGGTCCCGGGCGTGGTCGACGTGGAGATGTACCGGGAGCCGGGCGCGGAGATCACCGTGAGCGGTGACTTCCGCGACCGGATCGGACACGTACTGGCCCGCGGCGCGACCGCCGCCGAGGCCGCCGTCGCCGCCGAGGAGGCCGTGGGCCACATCGCCCCGTCCCTGGTGGCCCGTCAGGGGGTGCCGGCATGACGGACTCAGGCCGCCTGCGCAGCGCCGCGTCCCCCGAGATCCGCCGCATGCTCCTGGAGCGGCGGGACCCACCACGGCTCGCCTGGAAGGCCGAACTCGACCGGATCACCCATGTCGACCTCGCCCATGTCGTGATGCTCGCAGAGCGCCGGATCGTCGCAGCCGAGACCGCGTCCACCCTGCTCGCGGCCATCACCGAACTGCGCGAGGAGGACTACCGGGCACTGGAGACCGTGCCCGCCCCGCGCGGCCTCTACCTGGCCTACGAGTCCCATCTGATCGACATCCTCGGCGACGAGACGGGAGGTGTCCTGCAGACCGGCCGCTCCCGCAACGACCTCGGCGTCACCTGCCTCCAGCTGGCGCTGCGCGAACCGTACCGGCGGCTGTCGGAGGAGCTGGCCGAACTGGGCCGGGTGCTGCTGGAACGCGCCCATGAGCACCGCGAGGTGCTGATGCCCGCCTACACCCACTTCCAGGCGGCCGTGCCGGTCACCTACGGCCACTACCTGCTCGGGCTGGCGCAGGCCTTCGAGCGGGACGCCCGCGCCCTGGCCCAGGCCGGGGAGCTGCTGGAGCGGTGCCCGCTGGGCGCCGGGTCGATCGGCGGGACGACGGTGCCGATCAACCCGGGGCGCACGGCCAACCTCCTGGGTTTCGGCGAGCCGGTGCGCAACTCGGTGGACGCCATCGCCACCCGGGACACCGCGCTGCGGCTGCTGTCGACGGCCGTGGTCCTCGGCGTCACCCTCGACCGGGCCGCGCTGGATCTGTTGATGTGGTCGAGCGCGGAATTCGGGCTGGTGACGATCCCCGACGGGCTGGTCGGGTCCAGCTCGATGATGCCGCAGAAGCGCAACGCGTTCGTCCTGGAGCACGTGCAGGGGAAGTCGGCCGCCGCCCTCGGCGGGCTGATGGCCGCGGCGAGCGCGATGCGGGGTACTCCGTTCACCAACTCCATCGCGGTCGGCACCGAGGCGATGACCCATGTGATGCCGGCGCTGGACGCGACGATCGACGCGGTGAAGATCCTGCGGCTGGCCTACGACGGGGCCCGGCCCGTGCCCGGGGCCATGGCGGACCGGGCGACGGCGGGGCTGACCCACGCGACCGCCACCGCGGAGCTGCTGGTGCGCCAGGGGGTGCCGTTCCGACGGGCCCATCACCAGGTCGGGGAGGCCGCCCTCGCCGTCGTGGAGGGACGGACCGACTCGCTCGGCGCGGCCCTGGAGGCGAACGGCCACCTGCCGGCCGGCGGGTCCGCGGACCTGAGGCCGGAGGCCGTGTGGTGGGCGGCGGAGTTCGGCGGCGGCCCCGGTCCGGCCTCGTTCCGCCGCTGCCACGAGCCGCTCACCCTGCGCTGGGAGGAACACCGCGCCCGGCTGACCAAGGAGACCGCCCGCTGGGGCGAGGCCGACGAGCGCCTGTGGACCGCCGTGTCGCAGGTGCACAGCAGGACGCGGCACACCGCCGCGGTCGCCGCACCCGATTCCGAGGAGGACTTCCATGACGAGCACTGACCGCGGCGCCGCCCCGGCACCCGTCGTCGAACTGCGCAGCGACACCTTCACCCTGCCGACACCTCGGATGCTGGCGGAGATGACCAGGGCACCGCTCGGCGACGACGTCTACGGCGAGGACCCCACCGCGCGTGAGCTGGAGGAGCTGGCCGCCCGGCTGCTGGGCATGGAGGACGCCTGCTTCATGCCGAGCGGCACCATGGGCAACCTGGCGGCTCTGCTGGCCCACTGCCCGCGCGGCACCAAGGCCCTCGCGGGAGCCGAGTCCGACATCTACGTCTACGAGGCCGGCGGTGCCTCCTACTGCGGCGGCGTGATCGTCGAGCCGGTGCCCAACCGGACCGACGGGACCATGGCGCTCGCCGACCTCGAGGCCGGCTTCCCGGAGGATCCCGAGGACCCGCAGTTCGCGCTGCCCGCCGTGCTCTGCGTGGAGAACCCGCAGAACCGCTGCGGGGGGCGGGTACTGCCGCTGGAGTACCTGGCGAAGGTCCGGGCGCTGGCCCGCTCCCGAGGGGTGGCGGTGCATCTGGACGGGGCCCGTCTCTTCAACGCCGCGCTCGTTCTCGGTGTGCCGGTGCACGTCATCGCCGGTTACGCGGACTCGGTGCAGTTCTGTCTGTCGAAGGGGCTGTCCGCGCCGGTCGGCTCGATGGTCGCGGGCAGCGCGGAGTTCGTCCGGTCGGTCCGGCGCATCCGCAAGATGCTCGGCGGCGGCATGCGGCAGGCCGGGGTGCTGGCCGCGGCCGGGCTGGTCGCGCTGCGCGAGATGACGCTGCGCCTCGGCGACGACCACGCCACCGCGCGCCGGCTGGCCGAGGGACTGGCCGCGCTGCCCGGGGTGGTGGTGGAGCCGGTCGAGACCAACATGGTCTTCTTCCGGATCGACGCTCCCGGTCTGACCCAGGCCCGGTTCATCGAGCGGGCCTGGGAGGACGGCGTACGCCTCGCCGAGCTGGGCCACGGCCGCATCCGGGCCGTCACCCACGCGGGGGTGGACGACGCCGACGTCGATCGCGCGCTGGCGGTCTTCCAGGAGCTCCTGCTGCCGCGGACCGCCGCCGCCTGACCCTTTCCACGACCCCGCCCGTCATGTGCCGACGACCTCCTTCCCACCGACCGCTCCACGCCTCATCCGCACCACCGCAACCACCCGCTCCATCCACTCCACCCGTACGAACCCATCCCTGAAACCGTTCCACCACACGATCGGAGAACCGTCATGCAGCAGAACTCCCAGCAGTGGCTCGTCGTCGTCAACGACGAGGAGCAGTACTCCGTCTGGGCCGCCGACCGGGACATCCCGCAGGGCTGGCGCGCGGTCGGCGTCAGCGGTCCGAAGGAGAACTGCCTCGACCACATCGAGCGCACCTGGACCGACATGCGCCCGCTGAGCCTGCGCTCCGCCACCGCCGCCTGACATCGGAACGGGGGTGCCGGCAGACCTCGGTCCGCCGGCACCCCCGTTCCGCACCCGACCACCAGGACCAGGACACAGGCCCGGAAAGGACTTCACGGATGACGACGGCCCAGCCGCTCATGCCCCGCACGGCCGACGCATGGGGGCAGCTCCTGCTCGACTGCCACACCGCGGGGCTGCCGCGGGACACCTACTTCGAGATCTGTGAACGCGACGACGGATACATCAGCGGCTACGACGCCGTAGGCTTCTTCGCGAGCCCCGACGCCTGGCCCGAGCTGGACCGCTGGGCCTTCGCCCGGTTCCGCGGCCAGGTCCTGGACATCGGGGTCGGGGCGGGCCGGTTCGCTGTCCCCCACCAGGACCGCGGCGGCGAGATCGTGGGCCTCGACGTGTCGGCCGACGCGCTCGACGTGTGCCGGCGCCGCGGGCTGGCGGAGACGTTCCTCGGCACCGTCGACGACCTGCCGCAGAACGCCCGGTTCGACACCTTCCTGCTGCTGGGCCGCAACCTCGGCCTGCTGGAGAGCCGGGAGCACGCTCCGCGGCTGCTGAGCACGCTGGCCCGGCTGGCGCGGCCCGGGGCGCGGATCGTCGGGACGGGAATGGACCCGTATCTGCTCGACGGGGCCCAGCACGCCGAGTATCTCGCGGCGAACCAGCGGCAGGGCCGGATGAGCGGCCAGATGCGGCTGCGGCTGCGTCACCGGCTCCTGGTGACGGACTGGTACGACTACTTGTTCGCCTCGCTGCCGGAGCTCGAAGAGCTGACCGAGGGCACCGGCTGGCAGCTGGCCGAGGCCGAATGGCAGGGCGCGGAATACGGTGTCGTCCTCACCCTGACCTGACGCCGGACCGACGAGTGGCGATGGACTGTGACCCGCCGGTGGCACCCGGCGGGTCACAGTCCATCGCCACTCGTCAGCTCTCGCCCACCGCCACCGTGTGGACGCGGCCCTCGGGCCCGATGCGGTGCATCACCGCCGCGCCCCAGCGCCGGGGTTCCCGGCGCGCCTCGGCGTACAGATGGCGGACGTGATTGAGCACGGAGAACCGCGGTTCCTCGCCCCCGGGGCTCTCCGGCCGTACCAGGCCGTAGGTCACCAGGGTGAAGACGATGACGGCGGCGTCCGCGCCGGAGGTCCCGACGGCCGCCGCGGCTTCGGCCACCGACCAGCTGCGGTGGTCGCGCGCGACGGTGGCGAGGAAGGACACCCCGGCCGGGCTGAGCCGGCCCAGGGTGCGGCGCAGGCGGACCATCAGGTCGCGTGCGGGTTCGGCGGTCATGGGCGGGGCGGTCAGGCCGAACGGGCTGCGTTTCACTTCGGCCAGCAGTTCCGCCAGGGCGCGGACCAGGGTCCAGCGGCCGGCGAACTCCAGCGCGCGGGGCAGTCCGTCGAGGCACCGGCACAGTTCCGCGACGACCGCCGCGTCGGACTCGTCCAGCCGGAAGAGGGGGTTGCCGGCGCGGATGTGCTCGCACAGCAGCCGTACGGACGGCACCTGGGCCAGCAGTTCCGGGTCCGACTCGGCGCCGGGGGCGGGCACCGGCAGCGGGGCGAGGCGCAGGACCTGCTCGCCGGACACGCCGCACGGCGAACAGGCGGTGACCAGGATGCGCAGCCGTGGGTGGGCGCTCATCAACGCGCCGAGCCGGCCGGCGTCGCCCGTGGGCTCGGCGTCGTCCAGTACCAGGACCGTCTTCTCCCCCGGTACGCGCCCGGCGAGTTCATCGACCGGTATCTCCTCGCCGCGCCCCCGCCACAGCACCCGGGTGCCGTCGGCCGCGGCACGGCGCACGGCCTCGGCGGCCAGGTGCGACTTCCCGACTCCGCCTATGCCGACCACGGACACCAGCCGTCCGCCCGGCTGGGCCAACAGGTCGGTGAGGGCGGCGACTTCGGCGTCCCGGCCGATCAGCCGACCCCGGACGAGCCACGGCATGGGGCCGCAGCCGCTTTCCCCGGAGTGGTCGGCGGTGCCGGGCCGGCGCCGGACCGCGTCCAGCAGTGTCTCGCGCTGGGCGGGGCCGAGCCGCAGTCCGTCCGCCAGCAGCCGGACCGTGTCCAGCCGGGGGGACAGGACCTTGCCCTGCTCCAGGTTGCGTATGGCGCGCACGCTCACGGTGGTGAGGTCCGCGAGTTGCCGCTGGGTGAGTCCGGCGCGCTGACGGTGGTCTCTCAGCCGGGCCCCTAGGTCCTGCCGGGATCGGATGTCGTTCATGACTTGCTCCGGTGGGCCGTTGCGAGGTGCTGGTGGAACCGGTGGGCGGACGCCGTCCGAGGTGGTCGCCGGGTGCCGTTCGCCGGTGTCGTCCAGGGAGATCGCCGACTGCCGCCGGGTGCTCTTCGGACGCCGACGCGGCCGGGTCGGGCGCTCGCGGTGGCTTCCGCGTCGGCGCCCGGCCCCCGGCCGGCGCGTCGTCAGCTCCAGGGGTTGGTGTTGTCCGTGGAGGAGCCGTCGTCGGCCAGTACGCTCGCCGTCCGCTGCGGGTGCGGCGCGGTCTCGGCCACCGCCGCGCCCAGGAGGGCGGCGGCCGCGGTGACGATGACGACTGCGGCCCTCATGGGCCTCACGACCGGTGCGAAGCTGCTGTTCATGATGGCTTCCTTCCTCTCCGTCAGCCCCCTGCCGGGCTTCTGGAAGGAAAGTTAGGGATCGCTGCAATCACGCCACTTTGCCGTCGCTATCCCTCGCGGATAGCCGCTGTGGCCTGCGGATTCTCGCGTCCGCACCTATCGGGCCGAGGTGCGCGCCTAGGCCGTGAAGGAGGGAACGGCGGCCTGCGCGGCGTACGTCACCTCCTGCTCCCACAGGTGCCAGCACACGCGTTCCAGACCTCGTTTGAGATAGCGCCGGTAGGTGCTGAAGGACAGCGCGAGTTCCCGTGCCACCGCCTGCTGGGTGCTGCCGCCCTTGACGTACGTCCCCCAGACGGCGGCTCGCTGGCCCTTCGCCCGGGGGTCCTGGTCGATGGACTCGATGGCCCGCAGGACGAGCCGGCGCAGGCTCTCCTCCGGGTCGCCGGAGCGCCGGGCGACGAACGCGGCGTGCAGCAGCGGGTTGCCTGCCAGCCGCTCGGGCTGGTGCCAGTCGCGCAGCACATCGTGGACGGCCCGGTCGAAGGCCGCACGGGACAGGACGGTCGTGTGCGGCAGTCCTGTGATGCCGGGTGCGCGCGGACCGAAGAACATGTGGTCGTCGAGCAGATCGCACCATTCGTTCATTCCTGTGGTCCCCCAGTCGTGTCCGAACAACGTGACTCTCTGTGCGGCGAGTTGCGGCGCGGTGGGCAGGCGGCGGAAGTCGGCGTACTCCAGCAGATCGTGGAGGCCGTCACCGCTCCAGGTGTGAAAGGTCCAGGCGAGCCGGTCCTGCACGTGCAGCTCGCGCGTGACGCGGGCGAGCATGCACGCGGAGGCGGCGACGAGTTCGTGCGGGCGACGGCGCAGCAGGGTGAACCGCACCAGGTTCACCCGCTCCCCGGGGCGCAGTTCCCGGTACGACTCGACGTGCTCGCGGACGGCGGCGGCCACCGGGTCGAGGGCGGTCTCCACGGCGTCCCACCGGTCGAAGTTCAGCAGGCACAGCACGCCGACGACCTCGCCGGTGCGGGCGCTGCGGTAGATCCGGAAACCGCGCGGCCTGCGGTGCAGCCAGAAGTCGACGGCGGCCACGCCCTCCGGGCCGAGGCGTTCGCGGGCGAGTTCGCGGACGGCGGGCAGGTCCTCGGCGTCGCAGGTGGTCTCGTACACCGGATCGGCCGCGGTGGCGGTGTGTTCGTCGCGGCCGAGTGCGGGGAAGCGCCGGCCGCGGGTCTGGATGTGGTTGAAGGCCCTCGCCGCTCCGAGCGAGACCGGCTCGGGGCGGGTGCGGATCAGGTTCTGGAAGTGGGCGCGCAGTGCCTTGTGCAGGGACAGGTAGGCGTCGGGTGCGCGCCAGCCGAGATCACGGTCCAGGGCCTCGGCTACGACGGGCAGCAGCCGCAGTCCGGCGGGGCCGCTGGTGGCGTAGGACTGACGGCGCAGCCAGTCGAAGACCTCGTGGGCCTGTTCCGGCAGGAAGGCCCGAAGCAGGTCCTCGGTGGTCTCGGGGACGTGCGCGCAGATGTCGAGGGCCTTGCGGTGCAGGGCGGAGGGGACCGGGTGGACCACCCGGTCCAGGAGTTCGGCGACAGCCTCGGGCTCGGGGCGCCACTCGTCCCCGGGCGGCACGTCCGGGCCCTGGGCGGCGAGGCGGAGGGCGAGGGGGTGGCCTGCGGCGAAGGCCAGCCGGGCGGAGCGGGCGGTGATGCTGCCGGGCGCGGCGTCCTGGAGCAGCCGCCCCGACTCGCCGCGGGACAGGCGGTCCAGGCGTCCGACGCGCAGGGTGTCGGCCCAGGCCGGGTCGGTGCGCCAGCGCAGTCCCGGCGGCTCGCGGCCGGCGAGCACGACCAGGGAGCCGGGCGGCAGTCCGGTGAGGTAGCGATCCCTGAACCAGTCCTCCAGCGGGCCGAGCCGGTCGGCGCCGTCCACGAGGAGCACCGGCCGGCCGGTGCGCGGGACGTCTGCCGCGGCGGCGAACGCCTCCTTGGCGGGTCCGGTGCGTGCCGTGTCCACCTCGACGACGAACCGTCCCCGCAGCCGGGCCTCGACGGCGAACCGGCGCAGCAGCTGGGTCTTGCCGATGCCGCTGGGGCCGTGCAGGGCGAGCACCGGAAGGGTGCCGGGCGGCTGGTCCAGCGCGGCACGGAACCGGGCCAGTTCGCTCTCCCGGCCGATGAAGCGGCGCAGGAACGTCTCTTCTCGGTCGCGGACGGGGGCATCGGCAGCCGGCCGCCGGGGCGCCGGAGCGCTGTGCGGGTTCATGTGGTGACTGCTACCTCTGGTCGGGGTCCACTCCTCGGCACGTACACGGCTACGGTGTCCGCGTCACCGGCTCTCGGCGGCGCCGTCGCCGGTCATCCGGGCGAGCAGCCCGGCGGCCCGGCCCTCCTCCTCGGCCATGCCGAGCCGGCCGAACACCTCGAGAGCGTCGGTGAGCAGGCCGCCGGCCTTCGCGGTGTCGTCACCGAGCAGGGACAGGTCGGCGAGGTCGACGCGTACGGAGGCGGCGCCGGCCTGGTCGAGGATGTCCTCGCGCACGGACAGCGAGCGGGCGAAGTACGAGGCGGCCTCGGTGAGTTCACCGAGGCGGACGTGGACCCGGCCGAGGTCGTGGAGGATGTATCCCTCGCCGATCACATCGCCGTCGTCCCGGACCATGCTGAGGCCTTCGACGAGCGCCTTGCGGGCGTCGGCGGGCTGCCCGCGGTACAGGTGCATCTGACCCGCGCGCTGGAGCACCCGGGCCTGCCCGCCGAGGTATCCGAGGTCGCGCCAGATCTCCAGCGCCTCGTCGAGTTCGGCCTCCACCCGGCTGACGTCGCCGCGCCGCAGGAGGATGACCGCGCGCTGGACGAGGACGGAGGCACGGGCCCAGGGGTCGTCGTCGCCGAAGTCCCGCTCGGCCCGCTCGAACAGGTCCATCGCGGCGGTGTCATGGCCGGCCAGCCGTTCCAGCAGGCCGAGGTCGCGGCGGCACAGCCCGAGCCCCTTGGTGTGGCCGAGTTCCTCGAAGAGTCCGACGGCGGTGGTCAGCGACCGACGGGCCTCGGGCAGGTTACGGCGGTTCAGGTGCAGTGAGCCCAGCGAGGCGAGCAGGGCGGCCTGGCCGAGCAGGTTGCCGCTGCGGCGTACCGCGGTCAGCGCCTTGCGGTGGGTGCGGGCCCAGTGGTCGAGATAGCCGCGGGCCTCGTAGAATGGGGCGAGGTTGACGGCGAGTTCCCAGGCGTAGCCGTCCTCGCCGCCCTGGGCGAGGCTCTCGACGGTCAGGCTGAGGTTCTCGAGTTCGGTGTCGAGCCATTCCAGGGGGCGGCCGAGGACGGTTCCGACATGGTCGGCGGGCGGGTTCCAGCGGACGGCGGGCCCGTCGATGTAGCGGGTGCCGAGGATCCGCCGCTGCGCCTCGCCGACCAGTGCGAGCCAGGCGCCGCCCACCCGGCGGGTCGCGGCCCGCCTCTCGGTCTCGTCCGACTCGACGGCCAGCCGGTCCCGGGCGAACAGGCGGATGATGTCGTGGAAGCCGTAGCGCAGTTCCCCGGTGGCGTCGACACCGGCGACGTCCAGCATCTGCACGTCGACCAGGGATTCCATGAGATCGGACGGGTACGGATAGGCGTCCGGCACGTCGAGCAGGGCGCCGCCGATCCAGCTGGGGAAGGTGGAGCCCTTGGTGAGGCTGAGCAGCCGCAGCAGGGTGCGGTCCCGCTCGGCCAGTCCGTCGTAGGTGAGGGCGAGACTGGCCCGTACGGTCATCTCGCCATGGGTCAGTTCGTCCAGGCGGCGGCGTTCGTCCGCGAGCCGCTGCACCATCGAGGCGAGCGGCCAGTGCGGGCGGGCGGCCAGCCGGGCGGCGATGATGCGCAGGGCGAGCGGCAGACCGCCGACGGCGGCGGCGAGCGCCCTGGCGGCCTCGGGTTCGCCGCCGACCCGGTCGGCACCGACAACGTTGCCGATAAGTTCCAGTGAACCCTGCTCGTCGAGAATGTCCAGAGTGACCCGGTGGGCTCCGGGGAGCGCGGTCAGCCTGGCCCTGGTGGTGACGAGTACCCCGCAGGAGTGGCCGCCGGGCAGCAGCGGGAAGATCTGCTCCTCGCCGACGGCGTCGTCGAGGACGACCAGGATGCGCCGGGTGGCGAGCAGGCTGCGGTAGATCTCGCCCCGCTCCTCCAGGGAGTCCGGGATGGCGGGACCGGGCAGGCCCAGGGCGCGCAGGAACCGGCCGAGGATCTCACGTGGGTCGACCGGGTCGGCCCGGCCGCCGCGCAGCTGGCAGTAGAGCTGACCGTCGGGGAAGTGGGACTCGGCAAGCCGGTGCGCGACCCGGGCCGCGAAGGTGCTCTTGCCGATGCCGGAGCGGCCGGTGACGACCACGATGCCCGGAGCCCGGACCCGCGAGGTGTCCGTGAGGACGCCCTCGACCTCGGCGACGAGTTGCTGGTGGCCTACGAAGTCCGCGGTGTCGACGGGGAGTTGGCGGGGGACGGCGGCGCGGGCCGGGGTGCGGACGTCCTCGTCCGTGGCGGCGTCGGGCCCGGGGTCCGTGGCGGACGCGTCCGGCACCGGCTCGGTGCCGCGCAGGTGGGTGCCGGCCGTGGGCACCAGCCGCAGTGAGGGGTCCTCCGTCAGGACGGCCTGCTCCAGCCGGCGCAGGTCCTCGCCCGGCTGGAGGCCCAGTTCGTCCATGAGCAGGGTGCGGCCCTGCCGGAAGGACTCCAGGGCCTCGGCCTGGCGGCCGGAGCGGTACAGGGCGAGCATCAACTGCCCCCGGAAACGCTCCCGTAAGGGGTTCTCCCCCACCAACCGGGCTATTTCGGCGGTCAGTTGGTGATGGCGGCCGAGCGCGAGTTCCAGTTCGATGAACGACTCGGTGGCCGCGAGGCGTTCCTCGTCGATGTGTTCGGCGATCCGGGCGAGTTCGTCGCTCGGGATGCCGTTCAGACAGGGGCCGCACCACAGGCCGACCGCCGCGCGCAGCAGGGCGGCGGCCTCGGCGGTGCGGCCCTCGCCGCCGAGCACGGCGGCCTCACCGACGGTGCGCCGGAAGACGTTCAGGTCGAGCGCCGCGTCGTCGATCTGGAGGACGTAGCCGGGCGGCCGGGTCTCGATGGTGGCCTCGACGCCGGCGGCCGTCAGGGTCTTGCGCATCCGGGACACGCAGATCTGCACCTGGGTGCGGGCGGTCTCCGGGGGATCCTCGGCCCACAGCAGTCGGATGAGGTGGTCGCGGTTCTGGAGCCGTCCGCTCTCCAGGAGCAGGGCGGCGAGGATGACCTGCTGTCTGCCCGCCGTGACGGGCACCGTGCCCCGGCCGCCGAACACCTTCAGCTCGCCCAGCACTTGAAAGGTGAATCCCACCGCCCGCTCACGCGACTCCAGGCGCACTCCGGCCATGAACCCTCCCCGTCGCACACAGCGGGCCACAGCCCGCCTGACCTCCGAGTCTACGGCCCAAACACGGCTGCCCACCGTCCTGAGCAGTAGCTGAACAGCGGTGACCAGCGGCTGGACCAGGGCCCTGACCGGGGCCGTGACATGACCCGCCCGCCACCGCCCGGGCCGCCACCGGAGCGGCCGCCGTGTCCCGGGGTGGCCAGTGGTGACCACCGTTGCGAACAACGGGTGACCAGGTCACGGGGGCGGGATAACGCGGTGATAGCGGCGGGACAGCGGCCGGCCGGACGATCGCCCGGTGGGAGCCGTCGGCGCAGCCACGCCCGTCCACCGAGAGCGAGAGGTCGGTCATCCAGTGATGAACAGCGACAACTTCCGTATGCCCCAAGCCGGTTCGAAGGTGACGGCAGCCGGTGTGCGGCATGTGATGCTCACCTATCACTACTTGGACATCGGGGACATCGACGGGTATGCCTCCCTGACGGAGCAGAACGTGACGCTGGACCACCCCGGCGCGCCGCCGTACCGGGGCCGGGACGCGGTGCTCAGCGCGCACGCGGCGCAGGCGACCCTGCTCAGGCGGCACGAGTTGGACACCGTCGTGGCCGACGAGGGCCGGGTGGTGGTTCTCGGACGGGTGGTGCGCCAGGCGCCGGGCACCGCCCGGGGGGCGGCGTACGACGTGGACTTCGCGGACGTGTTCACCCTGTCCGGGCAGACCCTGGTCCGGGAGTGCCGGCGCTATTACTACGCGCCCCCGCCGAACGGCCTGCCGACGCACCCGGAGCACCCCGCGGCGGAGTGATCCCCCGGCGGTCCGGGCGACCGCCGACAGCACACGCGTGGGGAAAGATCCGGGGCGGGACGGCCGTGGTGACCGGTTCGCCGACGGCACCGCGGCCCGAGCCGCGCCGCTCCCGGATCCGATCCGCCCGCGGGGCAACCGCCGGACACCGGTGTTCCGGTGCCGGACCGCTTCCCCGCACGGGCGGCGGGCAGTCGCGGGAGCACACGGGGAAGCGTGCGGAACCGGGCCGGCGGAGCGCTGGAGCCGGGTTCGCGTGCCGGCCCGGACAGGACCGCACAGGAGTCGGCGGTCTCCACCGCACGGCGGAGTACTCCCCATGCCACACCACTCCGCGGGCCCCGTTTTCGGCTGTCGCCGCGGTCGTCGACCCTCCGCGGCCTTCTTCGCTTTTCAGTTTATGGCCGAATCCGACCGGCGGACAGTCACGCGATCTCGTGACATACGGCCGGCAAGGTAACGCGGAAACCCCGGACCCGGCACGCGCCACGGCGGGCGGAGGCGCAGGTGGGAGCGGAGCCGGGCGAGGTCACCGGATACGGGCGGCCGGCGGCGGCGAACAGCGGTGCGGCGGAACTCGTCCGGTGAAAGCAATACCGGTCGAGGACCGCGATCGGCCCGGCCCGCTCCGGGTCCATGATCCAGGAAATCAATTCCGTCGGGAGTTGCCCGGCAGGCGTGAAGCGGGAGAATCACCGGACGGCAGAATTCGGGGTACATTCGGCGAAAAGCATATCCGGATCTATTCTCGCATCCCGCACCGTCGCCACCTTTTCGGTCATCTCTCTTTGTTCACAGACCGGTTCGGGAACCCGGCCTCGCGCATTCGACCGCCCTTCGATTCGCGGTCGGAAACTTCCCGACCGCGTGAAGGGCAGCACCGCCCGGAGGATCTTCGCCCGGAGAATCTACGCCCGTAGGCGGTGGCCGCCGGAGATCGTCGGAAGACAACGATGCCTCTACGCGCATAGAAACATGTGTGGAAGATCACTCGAACATGCAGAAAACCCTGCCCGATCGGCTCTGGATTCCGCACCGGCTGTGAAAATACTGAAGGAATGAACGAGCAGAAAAGTTCACCGAGCTCCCCATCCATCGATGAGGACGACATCCTTGTCTATGGCTGGGTTGTCGACGGAGGCAAGGGCCAGGCCGAGCAGGCGGCCTCGGAGCTCGGACTCCCCCAGGAAAGAGCCGCTGCCGCGCTGAAGCGGCTGGCCGTCCTCGGTCTTGTGAGACCTGTACGGAACACGCCGGACGAGGTGGCGGTCGTGGACCCGGACGCGGTGGCAACCACGCTGACCGCGCCGTTGCGGGCCGCCATCCGCCGCCAGGAGGAACAACTCGACCTGATCCACGGGAAGATAGACCGGTTACGCGACCACTTCTTCGCAGGCCGCACCGGCAACCGTGACGACACCGTGGAAGTGATCCCCACGCTGCAGGAAGTCAGGGCCGCCCTGAACCGGGCGTCGGACGAGTGCCGGGAGGAAGTGGTCAGCAGCCAGCCCGGCGGCAGCGGGCGGGTCCCGGAGGCGATGGAGGAGGCTTTGGGCCGCGACCACGCCCTGCTCTCCAGGAACGTGCGCATGCGCACCCTCTACCACCACACGGCCCGCTTCAACGCCCCCAGCCAGGCGTACGTGGCGGCGGCGACGGCGCTCGGTGCCGAGTACCGGACCGCGCACGAACTCATCGGGCGCGTCATCATCTACGACGAGAGCCTCGCCTTCCTCCCCGAACGGACCGGCAGTTGGGGTGCGGTGGCGGTGCGCGAACCCACCATCGTGGGCTATCTGCACGCGATCTTCGAACAGCAGTGGATCCGGGCGACCCCGTTCTCGGACGCCGCCCAGGACGGCCTGGAACTGGTGGCCAAGGAGATCCACCAGACCATAGTGGACCTGCTCGCCGCCGGGCTGAAGGACGAGTCGATAGCCCGCCGCCTCGGCATGTCGCTGCGCACCGCCCGTCGGCACATAGCCGACATCATGGAGGAACTCGGCGCCGACAGCCGCTTCCAGGCGGGAGTGCTCGCCGCCCGCGCCCGGCTGACGGAGCATCCGCCGACCGGCGACAACGGCGATAATGACTTGCACGACCCCGCCCGGTAGGCCAAAGTCGCGATCGTGGCAGGTGCCGGCTCCAACTCGGCGGCGCCTGTACGGTGTTGCTCGCCGCAACCCGCGTCGCGCATCACCGGTGTCCTCGCGGTTTTCACCACTCGGGCCCAGCATCCGCCGGGCCCGGGCGCCGGCCTCACGTCCACGCAGTCGCCACCCCCGCGTCCCCACGGTGGTGACACGGCCGGTACGTCCCGCAGTTCCCTCGCGTCACAGCCGCGGGCACACCCCGGACGACGAACGCTCACCGGATCCGGGACCACACCGCGTCGACGGAGCGCTGCCCCCGGAGGGATCCCCCGCAGCTCCTCGTGCGCCCCGAACCGCACGATGGAGACGCGCATGGACACGGCATCGGCCTTCGAGGCCGACCTGGAGACCTTCCTCACCGACATGGTGTGGACGTTCACCACCCACTGCGGCCGCAGCGCTGCCGTGGTCTGGCCGCGCGGTGAGGACACCGTCGTCCCGGCCCTGATCGCGGCCCACGAGCAGCACGGCTCGGCACGGCGAGACCTGGCGCTCGACTTCGCCGAACGCCTCGGCACGCTGGTCGAGCACAGGACCCGCGCCCGCTACCGCACGGTCGCGGCCGGGGACAGCACCGAAGGGACGCCGGTCGCGGCCGACACCTTCCTGCTTCCCCTACGAGGTGCGGTCGAGGCGCGTCTCACCCCGCTCGGGTCGGACTGGCCCGCCGGAGTCTGCGGGCTGAGGCACCGGCTCCGGGCGGGCGAGGTCCTCTTCCTCCCGGCGGGGTTCAACTGTGCGCTGTCCACGCGCAGTCAGGCACTCGTGCTGGAACTGACCCTCTCGCGGCGGGAACCCGACCAGGTGACGACGGACCGCAGTTCGCCGGTGTGACGGACGCCGGAGGAATCCGGCAGCCGGTGCCGGTCCGGACCCGGGTGCGTCTCCGTCAGGGCGACGGTGGCATCCGGTCCCTCCGGCGTCGCGCGGTCGCCAGGACTCCCGGGCGGGGTCCCGGGGCATGCGGGACCGCACAGGCAGGGGCACACGGACAGGGGGCGCGCCTGCGTGGACCACGGTGACGTCGCCGGTCACGGGGGCCGGACGGTCCCGGGCGGCGCGGCGCGGTGCGGGTGCGGCCCGGCACCGGTCAGTCCCGGCCACCGGGTGCCGGGGTGGCCTGGTCGGCCAGGGCCCGCATGTCCGGCAGGTCGAAGACGTCCTCCACCTCCAGGTGGAAGCCCCCGGCACGGACGAGCGCGGTCAGCCGGAGCGCGGTCAGGGAGTTGCCGCCCAGGTCGAAGAAGTTCTCCTGGCCGCCGATCGGCCGGTGGAAGCTCTTCTCGGCCGCGGCAAGCACCACGCCCAGCACGGTGTCCGGCACCCCGCCAGCGGCGGAGGCGGTCCGCGGACAGCCTTCGGACACCGGCCCGCCGGCCGGTCCGTCCGCCCCGGCAGCGGCGGCCTCACACACGGTCCGCACGGCGAGCCGGTCCGGCTCGCCGTTGGTCAGCCGCGGCAGAGCGTCCAGGACGACGAGTCGGGCGGGCGGCATCGGCTCCGGGGCCTCGGCCATCAGCCGCCTGCCGGCCTCCGCCGGGTCGAAGGAAGCGGGGCCGACCACCGTGACGGCCGCGGCCAGTCGTGCCCGCTCGGGATCGCCGCCATCCAGCACCACGGCGGCCGCCTCGTCGACGCCCGGCAGGGCCAGCAGCCGCTGCTCGAGTTCGCCGCTCGCCTCGCGGTGACCGCGGATCTTCACCTGATCGTCGTCGCGGTCCCGGAAGTACAGGCGGCCGTCCGGTCCCGAGGACACCGGTTCACCGGTCCGGAAGGCGCGCGCCCCGCCGATCGTCGCCATCGCGGTGAACCGCTGCCGGGTCGCCTCGGGGCGGTTGAGATAACCGGGCGCCACCGAGTCGCCGATGACAAGGAGTTCACCGACGACGCCCTGGGGCACGTCGTGGCCGTGCGGGTCGGTCACCAGCACCCCGCTGTTGGGCAGCGGCCGGCCCAGGGGCACGTCGGCGCCCTCGTCGCCGCGGACCACGTGGTAAGTGGCCCACGCGGTCGCCTCGGTGGGTCCGTACAGGGTGACGAAGACAGTGTCCGGGTAGGCCGCGCGCAACCGTCGCAGGAGCGTGCCGCGCAGCCTGCCGCCGCCCAGTAGCCAGTAGCGAGGTGTGACGTCCCAGCGGCCCAGCGGCCGGCCCTGCTCCCGTGCGGTCAGCAACCGGCCGGCCCGGGCGGGGGTGCACTGGCGGTGCTCGAACGGGCGCCGGTCGGCGGCGTTCTCGCGCGCGTCGGGCGACCGCAGCTGGACGTGCCGGCCGTGGGTCAGCGGCCAGATCATCTCGACGTGGGAGATGCCGAACGACGGCGAGGTCTCGGCCAGCCAGTCGCCCTCCGCGGCGCCGGGCAGGGCCAGTGTCATCGCCCGCAGGAACGCGGCCAGGTTGTGGTGGGTGACGGTCACGCCGCTGGGCCGGCCGGTAGTGCCCGAGGTGTACGTCAGACAGGCGGGCTCGTCCGGTCCTGGACGGTCGCCGGGCCCCGCCGTGGCGCCGTCCGGTCGCGGGGGCAGGGCGTCGGTGGTGAGAACGACGTGGTCGGGCGTCCCGGCCAGGTAGGGCGCACCGGTCCCGCCGGGGGCGCACACCACCAGCGCGGACGCCGAGTCGGCGAGCACGAACCGGTTGCGTCCGGCGGGGCCGCGGGGGTCCACCGGCACATAGCAGAGGCCTTCCTGCCAGATCGCCAGCGCGGTCGCCACCTGCCACGTGTCGTGGCCGCAGGCGGCGGCGACCCGGGTGCCCCGGGGCAGTTCCCGGGACCGCAGCGCGTCCCGCACCCGGGCCGCGGCGGCCATCAACTCCTCGTAGCTCCAAGCGCGTTCGGCGTCGCTGACGGCCGGGGCTCCGGGTGCCCGGGCGGCGGCGCGCTCGACGAGTTCGACGACGGAGGGCGCCGGTGCGCCGGCCGTCGGCGGGTGACCGCCGAGGTTCCGCCGCACCTCGGCGGTGCTCGCGGCGTCCAGCAGCGCGAACTCCCCCACCCTCAGCTCGGGCCGCGCGGGCAGCTCGGTCAGAGCCCGTACGACAGCCGAGGCGAGTTGCGGGGCGGGCGGCCAGGGCACGAGCCCGCTGCGCCAGTCGAAGCGGATCAGCCCCTCCTCGGGGCCGAGCACCACCTCGACACCGAGCGGGGCGCCGGGCTCCCCGGACCGCCGGGCGGCCGGCACGTGCTCGTCGGCGCCGGACTGGAGGGAGTCGTCCCAGACGGCGAGCACCACATCAGGGTGGACGTGGTGGCCGGGGCGGGCGACGCCGTCCGCTCCGGCGAGGTCGCCGGCGGACGCGAACTTGCGGGCGTGCAGGGCCTGCGACTCGGCGCGGACCCGATCGACCAGCTCGCCGAAGGTGTCGGTCGCGGAGCAGGGGACGGTGGTGGGCACGACGTTGACGTAGAGGCCGACGGCATCGAGGCCCACAGCCCTCAGGTCGCGCAGGGTCATCGGCACGCCGACCACAGGGGTGCGGTCCGGCGCCAGCCGGTGCAGCGCGGCCAGGACGGCCGCGTGTGCCACCGGGACGACGGAAGCCCGGGCCCGCCTGGCCGCCAGCCGCAAGGCGGCGACCGTCCCGGGTTCCAGCCGCACCGCGTGGTGCGCGCGCTCCCAGGGGTCCCCGCCAGGTCGGCTCAGCAGCGGCCCGCCCGGGCCGGCCGACCCGCGCGGCGCCCCGTCGCTCGGACGCGGCGGCGGCTCCCGGCGCGATGCCTCCAGCAGCGCCTCCTGAGCGCGCCCGTAGCGGTCGCCGTCGTCCTCGGGCACAGCATCCGAGTGGACGAGGAAGTCCCGGAGCGCCCGGCCGACGAGCAGCACGGCGTGCTCGTCGACGAGGGCGCGGTGGACGCGCAGGGCCAGTACCGGACCGCTGCCGCGCAGGTCGAGACGGGCCGTCAGCAGGACGGGCCCGAACGGCGCGAGACCGTCGGGATGCGGGTGGTCGTCGTGGAGGGTGACCCGGACGGTCTCCTCGGGCAGATCGTCGTAGGCGCGCAGCTCCTGCACGATCCGGTCGGGTGTGTCGTGGAAGCGGACGCGCAGGGCCGTGGCCGAGCGCAGCAGGGCGGTCCAGGCGCGCTGGGCCTCGGCGAGGCCGACCACACCCGCCGCCCCACCGGCTCCCTCGGCGTCCAGCGGGACACGGACGGCCAAGGTGCCGACGCGGTGCCGGTCGGACAGCAGCGAGGCGATCAGCTGGGCCGCCTGATACGGGTTCGCCTCCAGCGTGGGTGCCTGACGCGACGCGGAGTTCATCAGGTCTCCTCGCCGGCCGCCGTGCCGTCGGGCACGGAGCCGGTCGGTCGGTGGGCCGGGTCCAGCCGCCCCTCACGGGACGGCGGCGCCCAGGAGGCGGGGCGGTTGGCCTGCCCCTCACCGTCGGGCAGGCCATCCACCGCGACGGCGGCCGTGTTCGGTGTCATGCGTCGCTCTCCTTCACGACGGTCGTCTCGACTGCGTCGGCCCGTGCCGGAGGCGGTGGCTCGTCGGGCCACGGTGGGGGGACGTCGTGCGCGGCGTCCGGGCGCAGGGCCAGCCGGACGGCCAGCAGCAGCACGGGTACGGCGGTGAGGGCGACCAGCACGGCCGCGGAGGCCCAGCGGGCCGCGAGGCCGAGGGTCAGGAAGACGCCGAGAGCGACGGCCTGGGCGCCAAGACCGGCGATCGAGGTGACCGTGGCCCGCGCGGGTCCCGAGATGGCGTGCTGGAGCCGGGTGCCGGCGACGATCTGGGCCAGTCGCAGGACGCAGTAGAACGCGGCGATGCCGAGGAACCCGGCCGGGCGGCCGGTGAGCGCTCCGGCGGCGAGGGCGGCGCCACCCGCGCCGAGCAGCACCGCCAGCAGGCGGTCGCCGGCCCCGGCCATGCGCCCGCCGACGAAACCGCCCGCCGCCATCGCCGCCCAGGGCAGCAGCAGAAGCAGCGGTACGGCGGCGGCGGGCGTGCCGGCCTCGCGGGCCAGCACGGGAAGGTACTCGTCCACCACGCCGAGGCCGGTGAGGGCCGCGGTCAGCAGGACGGCGGAGCGCACCCGCGGGGTGCCGCGGGCCTCGGCGAGCCCGGCGCGCAGCACGGTCAGATAGCCAGGCGGCTCGGGTTGTGTTTCCGGTCCCGGTCCCGGTCGCGGCTCAGGGGCCGGTGCCGGGCCGGGGGCCCAGCGGCCGAGGCCCAGGGCGGTGGGAACGGCGAGCAGGGTGAACAGGACGGACACCCAGCCGGTCGCGGCGTAGCCCCCGAGCAGGACCAACGGTGTGGCGGCCAGGGAGCTGGCCGCCAGCGAGCACGCCTGGACGGCGGCCATCCGGCTGCTGACCCGGGCGTACTGCCCGGCCCTGCCCTCACCGGCGAGTCCGTCGTAGAGCAGGGACTGGAGCGTCCCGGAGGTGAGGGCGGTGCCCGCACCCCACAGGACGAATCCGGCCGCGAACGAGCCGAGCGAGGGCAGCGCGGTCCACAGGGCGAACCCGGTGCACAGAGCGAGCGCCGCGACGGCCAGCACGCGGTGGCGGGGGAAGCGGTCGGCCAGGGCCCCGGAGGGCACCTCACAGACGAAGGTGGTCAGCGTCCACACCGCGAAGAGAACCGACAGCTCTCCTGTGGAGACCCCGTGCGAGGTCATCAGCAGGGCGTAGACGGCGTTCAGCGGGAGGAGTTCGGTCAGGCCGGTGTACAGGTACACCAGACCGACGCGGAAGGGGCCGGAGGACGGCGGCTGGGGCGAGCGGACCTAATAAGGCATGCAAAGACGCTAGCACGAAGGTGTCCGGCCGACAGGACGGTCGGCTGCGCTCGGCACCGGGGGTCAGTCGGTGCGGCGGATCAGGAACGGGCCGAGGGCCAGCGCGTCCAGGGGGCTGCGGGCGAAGGTGGCGAGGGCGTCGGCGGGAGTCCACACGACCGGCTCGTCACGGCCGTTGAACGAGGTGTTGAGCACGACGGCGTGTCCGGTGTGCTCGGCGACCCGGCCCAGCAGCCGGTGGTAGAGCGGGTCGTCCTCGGCGGTGACGGTCTGCGGGCGGGTGGTGCCGTCGACGTGGATCACGGCGGGCATCGCGGCCCGCCCCGCGTCGGGCACGGGGGTGGTGACGATCATGTAGGGCAGCGGTGTGCCGTCCCCCAGCAGGGCGGGCGCCTCCTCCAACTGCATGCTGGGCGCGAACGGCCGCCACCACTCGCGGTCCTTGACCGTGAGGTTGATGCGGTCTCGTTTGGCCACCGGGAACGGCGCGGTCACGATGGAGCGGTGGCCCAGGGCCCTGGGGCCGCCCTCGCCACGTCCCTGGTGCCAGCCGACGATCTGGCCGCGGCCCAGGAGTCCGGCCACCGTGTCGGCTATGTCCTCGTGCTCGGTGTGGCGGACGCCCTGCTTGTGCAGCACCCGGCGGACGGCGTCGGCGTCCCACTGCTCGCCCCAGGCGAGGGTGCCGGTCATCGGCGTGATGTGCTCGCCGTGCTGGGCGGCCACCCAGCCGGCCGCGCCGAGGCTGACCCCCTGGTCGCCGGCGAGCGGCTGCACAAACAGGTCGCGTACCTCGGGCAGCCGGGCGAGCTTGCCGTTCAGGGTGGCGTTGAAGCCGACACCGCCGGCGACCAGCAGGGTGTCCTGGCCGGTCTCGCGCAGCAGCCGGCGGGCCATGGCGACGACGGAGCGCTCCACGGCCTCCTGGGCGGTGGCCGCGAGGTCCCGGTACTCGTAGGGGTCGCGATCGGTGCGCCGGACGTAGCGGCCGCTCCCCCGGTCGTAGTGGCGGCTGGTGCGGTTGGGCGGCAGCGCGCTGGTCTTCTCCAGGTGGGCGAGCCACAGGCGCAGGGTGTCCGTCTCCTCGTCGGTGCTGCCGGTGGACAGCAGGGTGCGCGGCACCGGTCCGACGGCGTAGCCGTCGTCGAGGAAGCTGAGGCCGCCGCCGAAGGTCAGGTCGCCGGAGGTGCCGTAGGGGGCGAGGCCCATGGTCTTGCCGGCGGCGTCGGCGCCGAGGCCCGCGTACTGGCAGACGGCGGCGTAGAAGTAGCCGAGGGACCAGCCGGGCGGGACGGCCTCCAGCACCTTCAGCTCGCCGCCGACGGCCGAGGCCAGCGTGGCGCTCTCGCACTCGCCCTGGCCGTCGAGGACCAGGACGGCGCCCTGGTCGCGGCCGGAGAAGTAGTAGGCGCTGGCCGCGTGGGCGGTGTGGTGCGGGACGAAGACCAGCTCGGGGTCGCGGCCGCGGGGGAAGTACTCGCGCGGGAACAGGAAGTCCAGCGCCCGCGCGCTGTCGGGGAACCAGTCCAGGCCGCGCCGGGTGAGCAGCGAGGGCATGTCCCAGCCGTGGGCGACGACGTCGATGTCCTCCAGGGCGAAACCGCCCTCCTGAAGGCAGAAGGCGGCGGCGTGCAGCGGGGCCTCGCCGTAGCCGTGCTTGTGCCGGGTGAAGCGTTCCTCCTCGGCGAACGCGACCACTTTCCCGTCGACCAGGAGGCAGGCGGACCCGTCGTGGCTCGCACCCGGCCAGCCATTCACACCAAGAATTCGCATGGCAAGTCATTCCCTTCGTACGGACCGTGCGGCCCGGTAATTGACGGACGACGACCTGTGCGCTAAAAATTAGCAGCGATACCGCGCCGAAGAAATAGGCGCCGGGCTTTTTCCTTCTCTGATGCCGCACCGGGCGGAAACCCGCCGGTCAGCTGGGTCGACTCTGAACCGCTACCCGCTTTTCTGCATGCCTCGAAAACCGCTGGACATTTCCGATTTCCACGCGCGAGAAACCAGAAGAAAGGGCACGCCATGCTTCGTCTGATCATGGATCCGGAAAGCACAGCCGACGCTCCGGAGGGGGCGGACGTCCCGGCCGAGGACTTTCACCAGAGCGCCGGCCGGTTCCGGCTGCTGTCGGGGCGCGGCGATCCCGTACGCCTGCTGCGGGCAGGCCGACCCGGTGGCCGGTGGGCCGCGACGCTGCTGGAGGACGGCGGTCAGGACGGCTGGTTCATGTGGAAGGGACCGGCCGGACTCCCGGACCCGGAACTGCTGTCCGCCCTGCTCACGGGCATAGCCCAGCTCGGCCCCGCCACCTTGGTACTGCTTCCGGAATGGGACTTCCCCGAGGTGCTGGCAGCAGCCGGGTACCAGCCGGGCCCGCCCTACGCCACCGGTCTCGTACCCACCGGCGGCGGCGACGAGGCGATCCTCGCCCGGATGCGCCCGAGCACCCGCAGCCGGGTGCGCCGGGCGCTGCGCAGCGGACTGGAATTCGCCGACGACCCCGGCCGGATCGACGAGTTCTACGATTTCTACGCGCCGGCGATGATCCGCGCCGATTCACCCGACCTCGCCCCCCTCGACCTGCTGCACGATCTGCTGAAGCATGCGTCGGTCCACCTTTTCACCGCGCTGCACGAGGGCCGGGTGGCGGCCGGTTCCATATGCTTCCGCAACAGGAATTCCCTGGAGGCACGTTTTGTGGCCACACACCCGGAACACCGCGTCGACGGCTCGATGAATTTCGTGCATTTCGAGACCATCAGGCGGGCGGCCGCCGAAGGGCTGGAGCATTTCGACCTGAGCGGCATATCCACCGGTGAGGTGGACGAGAAGACGGCCGGGATCAACCGGTTCAAGCTCGGGTTCGGCGGCGAGGTCCTGCACTACCCCACCTACACCCGCTCCGCGGGCTGAGAGGAGACGCCCGTGCGACTCGTGATCGAACGGGACGTGCCCGTGTCCATGAGCGACGGCGTGGTGCTCCGGGCGGACATCTACCGCCCGGACACCTCCCGCCCGCTGCCCGCTCTCCTCCGGCGCACCCCGTACGGCAAGGGGGCGTCGGCGGGGGGCCGCTCCCTGGACTGGATGCGGCTGGTGGAGGCCGGGTACTGCCTCGTGGTGCAGGACGTGCGCGGCCGGTACGCGTCCGACGGCGTCTTCCGGCCGTTCGCCGACGACGCCGCGGACGGCCGGGACACCGTGGAGTGGGCCGCAGGCCAGGACTGGTGCGACGGGACCGTCGGCATGATCGGGCGGTCCTACGAGGGTGTCGCGCAGTGGCACGCGGCAGCCGCCGCGCCGCCCGCCCTGCGCGCCCTCGCCCCGCACGTCGCCGCCGCCGACCCCTACGAGGGCTGGACCTATCTGGGCGGCGCCTTCCAGCTCGGGTTCTGTCTGCACTGGGTGCTCGGCGACCTGCTGCACGGACAGGTCGAGCGGGCCGGCGGCACCACCGCGGACGTCCGCGCGGTGACCGAGTTGCTGGACGGCATCGACGACCTCTACCGGGCGCCCTGGCGGGCGCTGCCGCTGCTGGACCGGCTCGCCCCCTACTACCGAGAGTGGCTGGAGCACCCCGGCCCCGACGCCCACTGGCGCGGGCTGACCGCCGCCCCGGACGGAGGACGCCCTCCGGCACTGGTGGTCGGCGGCTGGTACGACATCTTCCTGCCGGGCACCCTCCGCATCCCTTCGCCCCGGTCCGACGACCGCCTGCTGATCGGTCCCTGGTCGCACTGCGTGACCGGCGGCGTGTTCCCCGAGCGGCGTTACGGACTCGCCGCCGACGAGGCGGAGTTCGACATGACGGCGGCCCATCTCGCCTTCTTCGACAGGCATCTCAAGGGCGTACGGGAGGAAACCGGGCCGCCGGTGGAGGTGTTCGCGAGCGGGGCGGACAGCTGGGTCGCCCCCGACGGTCCGCCCGGCGCGGACAGCGTCCCGCTCGCACTGCACCTGGACAGCGACGGCGACGCCCGTACCCGGCACGGCTCGGGCGTGCTGCGCCCGGGTCCCCCGCGCCGGGAGGTCACGGACGTCTATCGCTACGATCCCCGCGACCCCGTCCCGACCGCCGGCGGTGCCACCTGCATGACCGGCATGCTCGTCGGCGCCGACTGCGGCCCGCTGGATCAGCGCACGGTGGAGGACCGCCCGGACGTGCTCTGCTACACCGGACCCCGGCTGGACGCGCCCCTGGTGGTGTCCGGACAGGTCGTCGCCGAGCTGTACGTCTCCTCGTCCGTGCCGGACACCGACGTCACCGCCAAGCTGGTCGACGTGCATCCGGACGGCCGCGCGGAGATCCTCTGCGACGGCATCGTCCGCATCGGGCACCGGGCCCGGCTGGACGGCGTGCGTCCACCGCTCCCCGACACGGTGCACACGCTGCTCGTGGAGGCGGGGACCGTCGTACACGTCTTCCGGCCCGGCCACCGGGTCCGGCTGGAGGTCTCCAGCAGCAACTTCCCGCGTTTCGACCCCAATCCGAACACCGGCGGCACCCCACTGACCCTGGCGGACGCCCCGGTGGCCACGGCCGTCAACCGGGTCCACCACGGACCGGGCCGGCCTTCGCGACTGCTGCTCCCGGTCCGTCCCGGCCTGCCGGACACTCACGACGCGGCCTGAGACGACGGTTCGGGCTTCGGGTCGCCATCGGGCCGGAACACGGTGAGGTCGCCGAGCGGCACGATCCGCCGCCCGGCCCGAAGGTGCGCCCGGCGCAGTCGCTCGCGTTGGGCGGGCGTCAGCTCGGTGCAGTGCTGCGGGATCGCGCGCAGCATCCGGGCGCGGGCCGCGGTCTCCGGATAGCGGGGCCGCACGCCGTACGGGTCGCGCACCAGGTGATAGAGGGTGCCGGTGTGGAACGCCGCCTTGAGCAGGGCGTAGTAGCCGGCGGCCCCGATCCCCTTGTGCCGGGCACATCCGGCGAGCGTGCGGGCCGCCTCGTACAGCCGCCACAGCACGGGCACGGCGGGCGTGGTGAAGACACCGGTCTCCTGGGCGATGCCCTCGCCGACGCCGTAGCGGAAGTAGCTGCGCATGTTCTGGAGGCCGACCTGGGCGTCGTGGAAGATACGGGCCTCGGGGACGTGCCGGACGGGGATGCCGGCCAGCTGGAGCCGGAAGTCGAACTCCCGGTCCTCGCACCAGTGGATCAGACCGTCGAAGTGGTAGCCGCCGATGTGCTCGACGATCGCCCGGTCGTAGATGAGCGGCGGGGACAGGGCGCTGACGTACTCGCCCTCGTCGTACTCGCGCACCCGGGCGGTGAGCCGGCTCATCAGGCTGCCGGACTCGCCGTACACGACCTGGCCCTTGACCACCGGGTCGGTGGCGACGGCCGCGGCCATCATACGGACCACGCCCGGGGCGAAGGTGCAGTCGGAGTCCATCAGCAGCAGATAGCGACCCCCCGCCGCCTCGGCGCCCGCGTTGTAGGCGGCGCCGAGGTTGCCCGCGTCGGGTATCTCGGTGACCGTCAGCGGCCTCGGGTGCTCGCGCAGCACCCGGCGGATCTCGTCGGTGGCGCCGTTGAGCGCCAGCACTATCTCCACGTCCTCGTCGACGGAGTCGATGCACTCCAGGATGCGCAGGTCGTCGCGGAGCGCGATGACCACGCTGGTGCTCGCCAGTACCCGTTCGGTGCGCTCCTCGTCGGGGGCGGCCTCGCCGGCGGTCATGCCTGCGCCCCGGTGTCCGGGACGCCCTGCTCGTCCTTGCGCAGCACGTAGACGTGGGTGGTGTGGCCGGGGGTGAAGCCGTCGCCGTCGATGTCACGGACCCGGACCGTGCGCAGGCCGGCGGTGCGGCCCAGCTCCTCCATGGTGAACGGGTCGACGACGTACTGCACATGGGTCTCGCGCCACAGCAGGCCCTCCCCTCCGTAGAGGGAGAGCACCGAGCGGCTGCGGGCCAGTACGGGGTCCCAGCGGTGGGTGCGGTGCAGCCGGACGCCGTCGCGGGTCTCCTCGTGCTCCAGGTTCCGCCAGTCCTCCTGGAGGACCTTGCGGGAGGAGTAGTCGAAGACCAGGTGGCCGCCCGGGCGCAGGGCGGCGGCCGCGTTGCCCAGGCACTCGGCGAGGTCGGCGGCGGTCAGGTAGTTGAGGGCGTCGAACCCGGAGACCACGAAGTCGTAGGAGTCGGGCTCGGCGGTGAAGCGTGCCATGTCGCCGACGATGCGCAGCTCGGGCGGTATGCCGCCGTGCTCCAGCATGGCCGCCGAGCGGTCCAGCGAGGTGACCTCGCCCTGCGGGATCAGGTCGGCCAGGACCCGGCTGCCCATGCCGGTGCCGGCGCCGAGGTCGAGGATGCGAACGGGGCCCGGGGCGGCCAGCTTGGCCAGTTCGGCCCCGATGCCCAGGCGCCAGGTGTCCTCGGCCATGGCGCCCTCGAACAGTTCGTAGGTGTCGGACCAGTGGTCGTACGCGGTGGTGGTCATCGGCGTTCCCTTGTCGGAGGGTGGAGCGCGGTCAGGGTGCGAGGGCGGCGGATCGGTCGGTGAGGCGCAGGGGGAGGCAGGACAGCACCCGGGTGGCGAGGGCCTCGGCGGTGGCGGTGTCGGGGCCGCTGGTGATCACGCCGGCCAGCACCTCGTCGCCGCCGCGGTAGGACGGCAGGACGGTGCCGGGGGCGAGGTCCAGGCCCCAGAAGACGTCGTGGACGCCGGGGGTGCGGGCGAGTTCGGCCAGGTCGCCGACCCATTCGACGGTGCCTCCGTCGGCGGGCAGGTATCGCTGGACGACCGCCCGGTCGCGGGTGGGGCGCAGTTCCTCCTCGGCGAGCGGGCGGCCCAGGGCGAGGCGGACGGCGTTGGGCAGCGGGTCGACACCGGTGGCGAGCGGCATGATCTCGGTGGCGATGCGGGCGCCGGTCAGCCGGCAGGTGATCTCCAGCAGGTACACCCGCCCGTCCGGGGTGCGCAGGATGTCGGTGTTGACGACGGCGGTGCTCAGCCCGAGCGCGTCGACGCCCTGCTGGACCGTGCGCACCACCTCGGCGCGCTGTGCCTCGTCAAGGACCGAGGGCAGGGTGTCACCGCCCTCGAAGAAGTGCGGGAAGAAGCGCTCCTTCTCGCCGTACTCGCGGTCGGCGAACCCGGTGACGCGCAGTCGGCCCTCGACGGCGAACCCCGCCACGGTGTGCTCGGTGCCGGTCAGGTACTCCTCGACGACGACCCGTCCGGTCGGGCTCAGGGCAAGGGCCCGCTCGACGGGTTCCCGCGCCGTGCCGCGGTCGTCCAGCTTGGCGACGCCCAGGGAACCGGTGCGGTCGCTCGGTTTGACGACGGCGGGCAGTCCGATCCGGTCCAGCGCGGCGAGGGCAGCATCGGCGGTGGTAGCGACGGCGAACCGGGGCACGGGCAGTCCGGCCCGGTCCAGGGCGGCGATCCGGCGGTCCTTCAGAGTGCACAGGTCGGCCACCTCGACGGGCACGCCGGGGCAGCCCAGTTCGGCGGCCAGCCGGGCCACGACCGGCGGATTGTCGTATCCGAGGGTCATGACGCCGGATATTCTTCCCGGTCGCCGCGCACGAATCGCCGACAGTACAGCGGCGAAATCGTCGGGGTCGGCCTCCAGGGATATATCGGCGTTCTTCTCGACGCCTTCGGTGATCCGGTCCGTGACGACCAGGACGCGAATTCCCATTTCCTTCACACGGGCGAGCGACCTGTCCATTCCGGAGCCGATCCCGCATATCAGGAGAGTGTCGGTCACCTGGCCACGTACCAGACGCGCTGGGAGTCCTCGCGCAATGGCTCACGGTCGAGCCCGGCGTACGTGTCCACGCCGGTGAAGCCGGCCGCGAGCAGGGCGCCGGTGACCGCTTCCGGGTCGTGGCCGCGCTGGGGATGGGTCTCGTGGACGCGGCGCCAGCCGCCGTCGGGGGTCCGGCGCACGACGGTGACCGTGGTGTTCACACGGCCGGTCGCGGCGTCGTAGGGGTTCTCCCAGACCTCCAGGATGTCCTCGGTGTTCTGCTCCACGAACACCTTTCCGGCCCAGGCCCGTTCGACGAACCAGACGGGGTGGGCGTCGAGGACGGCGAGGCCGCCTTCCTCGGTGGCGGCCCGCAGGGTGCGGGCGGCCAGCTCCAGGTCGCCCGCACCGACCATGTAGTTGACGGTGTTGTAGGTGCAGGTGACCACGGAGTGGCGCCGGTCGCCGCGGTAGTCGCGCAGGTCGCCGCGGACCAGGTCGACGGTCACCCCGGCCCGCCGGGCGGCCGCGTCGGCGTGCCGCAGCATGTCGGCCGACTGGTCGACGCCGGTCAGCCGGCCGAAGGAACCGGCCAGCGCGATCAGCAGCGTTCCCGTGCCGCAGCCCAGGTCGAGCAGCGAATCGCTGCCCGCACGGTAATGGGAGATAAGGTCGGGGAGCTTTTTCGACACGTCCTCCGTGAAATCAAGATAGGGAGCTTCGGCATAAACATCGGCATACTCCCCGAAGAAATCCTGGCCTGCTTCGTAGTGCGTCACGACTGCCCCATTCAGTAGTCTCCATTTCCACTCCGGGCACGTCCGGGCGCACCGAGGAACACCTGGACCGGACCGCCCGGCGGGACCGGACCGGGGGCCGCACGGTCGGCCCCCGTACCAGCCGGTTCAGGGCCGGGTGCCGGCCATCCGGATCACCTCGAAGGCCTCGCTGTGGCCGTGCCCCGAGGTGATGACGGCCCGGTAGGACGCCAGTCCGCGCACCGCCTCGTCCCAGGCGGCGTGCCGCAGCTGGGAGCGGTAGCAGCGCATGGCCTCGACCTTCAGCTCGATCTGGTCGGTGACATCCTCGGTGTACTGGGCCTCGCCGAGCGGGGCCCACACCTCGTAGCCGAGTACCAGGGACGGCGGCGGTGCGGGCGGCCCGGCCTCCTCGAAGAAGTCGGACTCCGCCATCCACAGCGACTCCAGGCCGAGCCGGTGCACCGCCCGGTGCTCCATGTCACCGTCGTCGCGGTGCGGCACGTACACCCGGTCAGGGCGGATCTCGCGCAGCACCTTGACGATGGCGAGGTGCAGCCGGCGGTCGGCGGCGAAGTCACGGGACGGCGCGTCCAGCGTGATGCACCGCTTGACGCCGAGCACCCGGCAGGCGTCGGTGGTCTCCGCCGCGAACTCCTCGTCCGCGACCTCGCGGTCGGCCAGCCCGCGTTCGCGGCCGATCACGATGACCACGGTGACCTCCGCGCCGGACTGCGCCAGCTTGGCGATGGAGCCGCCGCACCCGATGACCTCGTCGTCCGGGTGCGGGGCGATCACCAGGACCCGAGTCATCGGCCGGTCCCGCCCGATGCCCCGTACCCGGCCCAGCGCGCCCACTCCGCGGTGCGCGCCATGCCCTCGTCCAGGGTGGTCGTGGGCACGGCCAGGAGGCGCGCGGCGAGCGCGGCGTCCATACGGGCGGGGCTGGCGTAGAGCGCCTGCTCCCAGTCCGGCACGGCCCCGCCGGCGGAGGTGCCGTCCGGCGCGGGCAGGCCCCGGATACCGCGCAGCCCGTCGAAGAACTCGCCCCAACCGGGCTCGTCGGGCCCGCCCACGAGGAACTTCCGCCCGGCCACGCCGGGTTCGGCGAGCGCGGCCAGCACGGCGTCCACGACGTCGTCCACGTACACCGCGTTGCAGGCGCCGCCCGCGCCGGTCACCGCCAGCTCCTCGAACTCCTCGGCCGGGCGGGTCAGCTGGGCGACGGTCCACTGTCCGCCCCAAGGGCCGTAGACCACGCCGGGCTGGAGGACCACGGTCTCGGGTCCGTCGCCGTGTGCGGCGAGCACCAGCCGTTCGGCGGCGGCCTTCTGCTGCTCGTACTCGCGGTCGTCGGCGTCCTCACCGAGCGCCGGAGCGGTCTCGTCGAAGCGCGTCAGGCCGGTGGTGTCGTACACGTCGACGGTGCTGAGGTGCACCAGCCGCTCCACGCCCGCGAGTTTGGCCGCGGCGAGCAGGTTCGCGGTCCCCTCGACGGTGGTGCGCCAGCGGTCGTCGACCTCGCCCTGCGACCCGAACGCGCAGTGCACGACCAGGTCGCAACCGTGCAGGGCCTTGCGCAGGCTCTGCGGTGCGTCCAGGTCGACCGCCCGGAAGGTGAGCCGCTCCTGCGGCAGCACGGAGAGCCGGGCGGCCCTGCCGTAGCCGCGCACCAGGGCCCGGACCTCGGCCCCGGTCTCCAGCACCAGCCGCTCCACGACGCGTCCGCCGATGAACCCGCTGGCACCGGTGACCGCGACGCGCCTGCCCGCGAAGTCGTTCATACCGCGCTCCTCGAAGTCGTTCCGGTCAGCCAGGGCTGGGCCAGCGGACGTCGCGCGGGCCCCGAGTAGCACTGCTCGATCAGCCGGGCGACCCGCAGGCCGTCCTCGGCGGTGGCGTGCGGCGCCACGTCCGCGCCGGAGCACACGTCGGCGAAGTTGCGCAGCTGCTCGACGAAGAGGTCGTCCCACTCGTCCTGGGCGGGCGGCACGGCGCTCACGTCGCCGCGGTGCAGTTCCTCACCGGAGGCGGTGATCAGCGTGCACTCGCCGGCGGGGAAGTCGGTGCCGACACTCACCTCGGCGGCGGTGCCGGTCACGACGCAGCTGATGCCGAGGGCGCGGACCCGGCTGAGCTCCAGCACGGTCTCCACTCCCCCGATGCGCAGGGTGGCGACGGCGTCGGCCTCCACCCCGCCGAGGCTGTCGTCGACGTAGTCGACCACCTCGACGTCCGGGCCGAGCCACCACAACAGGATGTCGAAGACGTGGGAGGCCGTGTCGGTGAGGACGCCGCCGCCCGCGAGACCGCGGTCGAACATCGACCAGGAGACCGGCTCCCAGCTGTAGGGGTGGCCCTCGGTCCAGCGGACCCGGGTGACGGTGCCCAGGTCGCCGTCCTGGATGAGCCTGCGCACCCAGTCGTTGGCGGGGAACAGCCGCCTGGGGTGGGCCATCAGCAGGTGGGTGTCCGGGGCGGCGGCCGCGGCGGCGGCGAGGGCCTCGGCGTCCGCGGCGGAGGTCGCCATCGGCTTCTCCAGCAGCACGTGCTTGCCGCGGGCGAGCAGGTCGCCGGCGACGGCGGCGTGCGCGGTGTGCGGTACGGCGACGGCGGCGGCGTCGAAGGCGTCGGCGGCCTCCTCCACCGAACGGGCGATCAGCACGTCCTCGGCGGTACCGCCCTGGTCCGTGTACCACTTGAGGGCGGCGCGGGCTTGCTCCGGGTCCGGGTCGATCAGGGCGGTGAGCCGGATCTGCGGGACGTTCGGCAGCGCGGTCAGGTGGCAGGACCGGGCGGCGGCTCCGCAGCCGACGACGGCCAGTCGCAGCGGTGGCATGGGACTCCTCGGGTTGGTCGTTCCTCGGGTGTGGTCGTTCCTCAGGTGGGGTCGTAGGGGGGCGACGGATCAGGTGGCCGGGTGGAACACCCAGAAGTTGGGCTCCGCGTAGACGCCCTCGCCGTCGGCAGAGACCTCCAGCGGGGCGAGGGCGCCCGGTACGAGGTGCCGGGCCGGGCCGGGCAGCGGGTGACCGGTGATCTCCTCCCAGCGGGCGACGGGCTGGCTGATCACCAGCGAGCGGTCGCAGGGAGCGAGCAGTTCGGCGCCCAGCGCGGCGTGGGTGGCCAGCCAGGGGTCGAACGGTGTGCCGTCCGGCCGCCTCCAGCGGGCGTAGTCGGCCATCGGGACGAGCGGGTAGCGGGCCTTGCGGGTGGGGCGGACCGGGATGACGACGCCCCGCAGTCCCGCGGCCCGCGCCTCGTCCCTGGCGCGGGTCAGCAGCCCCTCGGCGAGGCCGCCGCCGCGCAGCCGGGCGGAAACGCTCACCGAGAGCATGCACAGCGCGTCCGGGCGGGCGGCAGGTCCGTCGAACGCGGAGACCAGCACGTCGTCGGAGCCCCCTGGGAGCCCGTCGACCGTGCCGTCCCAGGGGACCGGCAGGCCGTTGGCGGCGGCCACCAGCCGGCCCTCCTCGTCCAGTACACAGATCTGGTGCGCGGGGTGGGTGTCGTACAGCCGGTGCCAGCGCCAGTTGCCGGGCGACTCCCAGCTCATGAACGGGGGCATGTTGCCGGTGATCAGCCGGTCGACGGCCGACTCCAGCTCCGGTGCCCGCTCCAGACTGGTGACCGTGAGGGCCGACAGGTCCGCCATGACCGCCTCAGCCGATCAGCCGGTTGCCGGCGCTCGCCCGCATGGTGCGGGAGCGGCGCAGGTCATGGGTGACGTTGATGCGCTTGAGCCAGCGGTCGGTGCCGTCGTAGCGGGCGGTGAAGGGCACCCGGCCGTGGACCACACGGTGGTTGTTGACGACCAGGCAGTCGCCCTGCTCCAGGGGGACCTCGCGCAGCCCCGCGTCGACGACCGCGATCAGGTTGTCGAGGGCGCGGCGGGCTTCCGGATCGTCCTCGGGGACCTCCATGAAGAACGGGTCCAGCCGCAGGTACGGTTCCTGGCGCGGGCCGAACAGCGCGGCCACCGGGCGGCGTTCGTCGATCAGCCGCTCGATCGTGGCGAACCGCTCGGAGTCGCCGTCGGCGCGGGCGGAGTTGTTCTTGGGCAGGTGCGACTCGTCGGGGGCGATGTGGAAACGCTCCTCGAACAGCACCTCCAGGTCGTCCTCGGAGAGCGAACCCCTGGCGTACGAGCCCACGGTGGTGGCGACCTTGTCGGGGTTGCGCAGGGAGGCCAGCACCAGGTAGTCACCGCGATGCGGGTGGAAGGCGTCCTCGGTGTGCCAGGTGAGCAACTCCTTGCTGCCGAGGCCGAGTTGGTCGTTCTCGTGGCTGCGGACGGGGAAGATGTCGTGCACCAGCCGGCCGTCCTGCTGGGTGGTCCAGCCGAACGGCTCGCCGAGCAGGCCCGCGTACAGCAGGACGAGTATCTCCTCGGGGAACTCGCGGTTGGGTCGGGGGCGCCCGCGCCAGTGCTCCGGGGTGGGACCGATGCGGTCCTGGTCGAAGAGGTGACCGCTGACCACGCAGTAGCCGGTGGGCTCCTCGATGGCGAAGGTGCGCAGGAAGCGCTGGGTGCGTACGGGGAGCTCCGCGGCGAGACGGGGCAGGTCGAGCAGGAGGGCCGGGTCGTGGTCGCCGGTGTAGCGCTCCGCGGCACCGATCGTGAGCTCGGCCGTCCGCTGCGCCTCGTCCGGGGTCAGCGTCAGGACGCGCTCCTCGGAGGGTGTGTCCATGGCAGTTCAGTCCTTACGTGAGGCTGGTGGGAACGGTGTCGGCGTCGGGCGGGGGCGGGTCCGCGCCGCGGAGAGCCGCTGGGCGAGCCGGCGGGGTGTCGGATGATCGAGGACGGTCGTGGCCCGCGGTCCGGGGGTCCCGGGGAAGTCGGCGCGGAGGTCGGTGACCAGGCGCGTGGCGGGGACCGGCCGGCAGCGGCGGGCGAGGAAGTCGACATCGGCCTCCGGCACGGGATCGGCCCGCAGCGCCCGGAAGCGCCGCGGCACGGTGTCGAGCCGCTCCGGCACCCCGCCCCGGCCCCCCGGCGACGACGTCAGCGTCCGCGACGCCGGTCCCGGCACCCGGGGCCCTGGCCTCGGACCTCGCGGCGGTCTCCGAGGCCGTGCGGGTCTCCGGGGCGGTGGCCGCGACCGCCTCACAAGGGGCGGTCCCCCGGGCGGTGGTTCCGGCCAGGGCGGCCAGAAGGGTCCCGGCGAGGGCACGGCGGTTCGCCCTGCCGTGATCGTTCTTCGGCGGCGCGCCGGTCCGCGACAACCGGCGGGGCGCTGCCCAGCCGGGCAGTCGGGCGGTGCTCCCGGCGAACGGCCGGACACACCGCCCCGCGGTGACCGGCAGCACACCGTCCGCGGGTGCGGCCGGGGCCGGCCGGGCCGGCGGGGTGCCGCGGGTCCGGGCGTCCGACGGGACGACGGCCCGGGCGACCGCGGAGTCGGCGGCCGGCAGCCGCCCCACCGCGGCCGGTTCGAGCCGGTGGCCGCGGATCTCAATTCGAGTCTGCGACACGAAGAGAACCTCATCAAATAAGGGCTCGTAAGAATCGATGAACGGCGAGTCCGGGCGCCCGCAATATGCCCCGACTCGGCAGGGCGGAAATCGGCGCCGACGACTGCTATTACACCAACGAGTTCATGATGGTTACAAGTAACGTATGTACGTGACAGGACCCGCCCGACCACCCGCACCCCACCGTCAGGACAGCTTTTTCCCGGGCAGGGGCGGCTTTCCGGACCCTCCTGCGGGGTGTCCGAAGCCGCCCGAGGACCGTCCGACCGCCCAGAGGCAACCACTTTCGCAGCCCTCGCGGCGACCTACTGGTGACCTCCCGAGTTCCCATGGCACTATTGCCGCCATGCGCCCAAAAATTCCGACCGACGGCATTCTACGGCTGGGCGATTTCCGGCAGATACTTTTCACGGACAGCACCCGCCAATTCGGCACGCAGATCCCGACGCCGGCTATGCCAGTAGTGACGGCCGTCAGTCCGAACGACTCCCCGCAGGACGCGGTGGCTCTGCCGACCACGGACGTCGCCCGTGTCGCACCGCTGCCGCGGCTCCCGACCACCGCCTCAGCGGGCATGGTCGTCCACCATGCCGTCGTCGTCGCCGTCAGCCGGTCCATCACCCCGGACCGGCTGACGGTGTGGAGCACCCTGCCGCCGGGCGCGGTGCTCGGCGGGATCCTCCGTCAACTCCCGGCCGCCCGCACCACCTTGTGGGCCGTGGGCCTCGCGACGGCCCTGTCGTTCCTGTGGATCCACCGCTCGCCGCCGCGCACCCCGCGCGACACCTCCGAGAACCAGGTCCCGGGCGGCTCCCTGACCGCCACCGCGCGCCAGGAGGCGGTCGGCGCCGGTGAGAGCGCGTCCGTACCGGGCGCCCGTCCTGCGGGAGACGACCGGACGGAGTCCGCGTGACGGCCGCCGACCCGCGCGAAGTCATCGCCGACGCCCTGGAGTCGGCCGCCTCCCGCGGACTGTCGTTGCGCCCGGGGACAGCGGTCCTCAACGACGCGGGCTGGGACTTCCGGGTGGTCGAGGTGGAGGACACCGAGGGCGCCGACTGGATCCTGCGGCTGCCTCGCCGCAGCCGCGGCGCCGACCGGATCGCCGTGGAGGCGGCCGTCCTCGCGGCGGTCAGGCCCGCGCTGCCGGTGGCCGTCCCGCACTGGGAGCACGCCGACCGCGCGTTCATCGCGTACCGCAGGCTCGGCGGCACCCCCGCCGGATTCGAGGACCCGGTCGGCCTGCGCTACGAGTGGCACCCCGCGGCGAGCGGCGGCCGGCCCGGCACCGCGTACGTGACGTCGCTCGCGGCGACCCTCGCCGCCCTGCACCGGGTACCGGTGGAGGAAGCCGTGGACGCGGGCGTCCCGCCGCGCGAACCGGTGCTGGTACGGGAGGATCTGGCCCGCACACTCACGGAGGCCCGGACGGCGGTCCCGCTCCCCGAGCGCTGGTACGCGCACTGGCGGGCCTGGCTGGACGACGACTGGCACTGGGTCCACCAGGCCCGGCTCACCCACGGCGACATGCACCCGGGGCACACCCTCGTCGGCCCCGGCTCGGACGCGGTCACCGGGATTCTGGACTGGACGAACGCCGCCTTCGACGATCCCGCGGCGGACTTCGTCGACCAGTACCTGGCGGGCGGCCACCCGTTGCTCGACCGGCTGCTGTCGGCGTACCGACGCGGCGGCGGCACGGTCCAGCCGGGCCTGCGCGAACGCGTACTGCTGCGGGCGTCGTTCCGCTGGGCCCATGTGGGGCTGCTGGGCGTACGGACGGACCGTCCGGCATTCACCGCCGTGGCGCGGGACCGGCTCGCCGCGCCGCCCCCCGGAACCCGGCACCCCACCGGCCCCGGCGATACGGCCCCTCCGGACACCCCGGCCCTCCCCTGACCGCCCCGTCACCTCCCGCCAGATCGAGAAGGAGAACGAAGCGATGACTCCGACGGACGATGTGCACGCCCAGGCCCTGAAACTGGCCCGCACCTATCTCGGCCGGGACGACCTGAGCGGCGGCTGGTTCGACCTGGGCGGCTCCTCGCTGGACGCGGCACGCCTGGTCAGCTCCCTGGACCACGACCACGGTTGGACGATCGCTCTCCAGGACCTGCTCACCGCCCCGTCGATCGCCGATCTGCTCACCGCCCCCGGGGCTCCCGTCGTGGCGGACGCCCCGTCACCGGTCGCCGCACCGGCCGCCGGCGGCGCGGACGCACTGTGGCCGGCGCTGGCGCGGCTGCCCGCGAACGAGCGACTGGCCCTCGCCCACCGGCTGCTGGGGTACGTGCTGCGCGAGTCCGGCGGACAACTCTGACCGCCGGGCACCCGGTCAGAGCGCGCCGGTGAGGAACTCCAGCAGCGCGCTGTTCACCTCCGCGGGCCGCTCCAGGTACCCGTAGTGCCCGCAGTCCGCGAGCTCGACGTAGCGTCCGCGGGGCAGGGCCGCGGCGACCTCGCGGCACAGCCACGGGGGCACGATCAGGTCGTGCTCGAAGCCGAGCACGAGGACCGGGACGGCCACCCGGCCCAGCGCGTCGAGCCGGTCCGCCGGCTCCCTTCCCGCCGGTACCGGCACCGGGGCCGTCCCGGCCCGCTCGGCCGTCTCGAACAGGTCGAGCCAGTCGAGCAGTTCGTCCTCGCGCCGCCAGGTGGCGGGCGACAGATTGAGCACGGCACGCTGCCAGGCCGCGTAGCCCGGCGGCAGCGACACCCCTGAGGCCGCCAGCTCCCGTTCGGCGTCGGCCATCGCCCTGCCGGACAGGTCGCCGCGGCCGCGCGTGGCCATCAGCACCGCCCCGGTCACCAGCCGGGGCCGGGCGAGCATGAGCTCCTGCACGACCTCGCCCCCGGACGAGACTCCGACGGCTCGGAGTTCGGGGATGTCCAACTCCGCGAGGACGTGGGACAGTTCGTCGGCGACCGTGCGCGGATCCGACGGCGCCGACGGATCCTGGAGCGATCTGCGGTCGAAGGTGAGCACCCGGAAACCGGCGGCGCTCAGCGCGGGCACCTGGTGCAGGTCCCAGACCCGCCCGGAGGCCCCGCCGCCCGCCACGAGCAGCACCGGGTCCCCCTCGCCCTCGTCCCGTACGTCGAACTCGGCACTCACCACCCGCACTGTGCGCACGTGCCCTCCTCGCAGTCGGTCCCGGCGCGGGCGACCGGAGCGCGCCGGCCGCCGCACAACCGCCATGCTAGGGCGGTGCAGGTCAGCGGCCGGATGGCCGGGTCCGGCAAGGTCGCCACTTCGCACCGTTGTCCGGGTTTGGCCCCTCCTCCTCTTCTTGCACGACAGCTTGATGACCAGGCACCGCACCCCATGGGACCCAGCTCCCGGGCAAGGATGGAGTCCTGGAGGGCCTGGCCCGCGGGAACGGCTCTCCGGGCGTCGCTCGGGATCCCCCTCCCGACCCGCCCACGCCGGACCGCTCACCACCGATGCGCGGTCCGGCGATCGCGGAGACGGCCACCCGCCTCACGACCAGGAGAGCTGCAAGCGAATGAATGACGCTGCAACCACCCCGGCCGCCCCACTGAGCCGACGGGAACGACAGGTACTGGCGCACATGGCGGACGGGTTGACGTACGACGAGATAGCCCAGCACATGACGCTCAGCCGCCACACCGTGGACACCTACATCCGCCGCATCCGGGCGAAGACCGGCGCGCGCAACCGCATGCAGTTGCTGATGTGCGCCCTGCCCCTGATGGCCGACTCACTCGACACCGCATCCGAACTGGCCCTCCAAGACTGAACAGCGCACGCAACACGACGAACGAGCATCGAGACAAAAGTACGAAAGTACAGGAGTTCAGTGATGAAGCGTCTGATCTGTGCACAGCGCATTCGGTTCTGTGCGGTAGTCACCGCCCTTGTGGCGTTCGGATTCGTGGGGATCTCCCACCACACGGAGCACGTGCGGCCGTCGACCGTCACGGCGGGTGAGTGTCTGCCGCGGGGGCTCCACTGCGACGACACGTCCTGGGGCGGCTGACCCCCACGCCGGGGTGCGATGAGCGTCATGCTGCGGCCGAGACCGGGGCCACCGTCCAGGACGATGGTCCCGGTCTCGGCGCGTCCGCTCGCGTCGTGCGCGGTTCGACGACCCCCCGCTCAGTTCAGGTCCCGTTGGCTGTGCCGAAAGCTCGCCATGATCCCCTGGGGTTCCGCACAGGCTGTCTCGCGGGAGGACTGACGCATGGAGTTGCGCAGCGTCGAGGAGCTGATGGATCTGCTGTACGCCTGTCGGGGCGCCTGGGACACCCCCGACCGGAGCGGTGACCCGGTCGATCTGCATGACCACGCGTTGCAGACGGCCGCACTGCTGCGCCGAAGTCGCCCCGCCGACAAGGAACTTCAGGTGGCCGGCCTGGTCCACGACATCGGGCATCTGCTGCGGCCCGGTGACGACGCCGGGCACGCGGACCACGCGGCGGACGCCGTTCGCGCCCTGCTCGGCGAGCGCGTCGCCCGGCTCGTCCATCTGCATGTGCCCGCGAAGCGCTACCTCGCCACCTCGTCCCCGGGCCGCGACCTGTCCGCCCAGAGCACGCTGACCCTGCGCGCGCAGGGCGGACCCATGTCTTCCGCCGAGGCCGCCGCCTTCGAGCGCGACCCGCTCGCCGACGACGCGATCACCCTGCGCCAGGCGGACGACGCGGCCAAGGTCGTCGGCCTCGACGCCGGGGTCCTGGAGGACTGGCGCACGGTCCTGGACATCGTGGCCGCACGCAACTCGCGAATCCCCAACTCCCGCCTGGGGGCTGTCGACTGACGGTCCGTCATGAGATCGTACGGAGATGACGTCGTCGTACGGTCTGCGGGGCCGGGCCGTCTTGATCACCGGTGGCACGCGCGGGATCGGGCGTGCCGTGGCCGAGGCGTTCGCCGGGGCCGGGGCGCTGGTGTGCGTGAGCGCGCGGGACGCCGGTGAAGTGGCGCGTACCGCCGAGGAGTTGGGCGGGGTCGGCCTGGCCGGGGATGTCGCCGATCCGGACCATCCGCGGGAGTTGACCGCGTGCGCGCTGGACGCGTTCGGGCGGGTCGACGTGGTCGTGAACAACGCGGCGACGAACCAGCCGTACGGCCCGGTGATGGAGGCCGATCCGGACGCGTGGCGGACGGCGTTCACGGTGAACGTCGAGGCGCCGCTGCGGCTGGTGCAGTGCGTGTGGCGGGCGTGGATGCGGGAGCACGGGGGCGCGGTGGTCAACGTGTGCACGGAGGGCGCCGGGCATGTCGGGCCGAACGTGGGGGCGTACTCCACCAGCAAGGCGGCCCTGCTGCACCTGACCCAGCAGCTCGCCGGTGAGCTCGCGCCCGGGGTGCGGGTCAACGCTGTCTCCCCCGGGCTCGTCCGCACCGAGATGGCCCGGTTCGTGTGGGAGCCGGGCGAGGCGGAACTCGCCGCGGGCCTGCCCCTGGGCCGGATCGGGGAGCCGTCCGACATCGCCCGGGCCGTGCTGTGGCTGGCCTCCGACCAGGCCGAGTGGATCACCGGGGCGGAGCTGCTGGTGGACGGGGGGACGCGGGTCAGGGCGGCGCACACCTCCGGGGTCTCCGGCGGGTACGCCGTCCACGACCGGCTGAGGTCGGGCGGACCGCCTCAGGCGTGACCGCCCTGGCCCCTACGGGAACCGGGCCTGCCGCACCCGCGGGTCCCTTACGGGAACAGGGCGATCCCCACGAGGACCAGCAGGACGACTCCGGCGACGAGCGCCGCGGTGGCCCACGTGCCCCGGTGTTTCACCGCGGTCGAGGAGCCGCCGCCGCGCGGCCGGTCCTCCGGCAGCTCGCGGTCGGCCGGGCGGTCGCTCGCGTAGAACTCGTCGTCGGTCGGATAGTGGTTGCGCGGGTCGTCGAAGGCCCTCGGATCGATGCCGTGTGTACTGGCCATGAGAACTCCTCGCGCGGTCCTCACCAGGGCCGGAACCCCGACCGGCGACCGGGCCCGCGTCCGGGGTGGCGGGTTACCACTTACCGGGCGCGTAGTCCTTCAGGAAGACGCCGTACAGGTCCTCGCCCTGCTCGCCGCGCACAATCGGATCGTAAACCCGCGCCGCGCCGTCGACCAGGTCGAGCGGTGCGTGGAAGCCCTCCTCGGCGAGGCGGAGCTTGTCGTAGTGGGGGCGTTCGTCGGTGATCCAGCCGGTGTCGACCGAGGTCATGAGGATGCCGTCGCTCTGGAACATCTCCTGGCCGCTGGTGCGGGTCACCATGTTCATCGCGGCCTTGGCGGCGTTGGTGTTGGGGTGTCCGGCGCCCTTGTAGCCGCGGCCGAAGACGCCCTCCATGGCGGAGACGTTGACGATGTACGCGCGTCCGCTGGTCGCGGACTTCGCGGCGGCGGCCATGGCCGGGCGGAGCTTGCTGATCAGGATGAACGGCGCCGTGTAGTTGCACAGCTGGGTCTCGAGGAGCTCCACCGGGGAGATCTGCTCGATGGTCTGCACCCAGGTGTTGGTGTCGACGACGTCCGGGACCAGGCCGCCGGCGTCGATGGCGGTGCCGTCGAGGTGCCGGGCGACGCTGGCGTTGCCCGCGACCAGGGCGAGGTCGGCGACCTGCTGGGCGTCGAGGCCGCTGATGCCGACAGGCAGCGCGGCGAGGCCGTCGACCGCGCCGGAGCCGAAGGCGCCGATGACGTGGTGGGCGGGGAGTTCACCGGCGGGCAGCGGCGCGCTCTCGCCGTCCACGAGGGCGGCGTAGGCGGAGGGCAGCCGTCGTACGGTCTGGGTCGCGTTGTTGATGAGGATGTCGAGGGGGCCCGCCTCGGCGACCTGGTCGGCGAGGGCCACGGCCTGGGCCGGGTCGCGCAGGTCGATGCCGACGACGTCGAGGCGGTGGAGCCAGTCCGCCGAGTCGTCCATGGCCTTGAAGCGGCGGATGGCGTCCTTCGGGAACCGCGTGGTGATCGTGGTGTGGGCGCCGTCGCGCAGCAGCCGCAGCGCGATGTACATGCCGATCTTGGCGCGGCCGCCGGTGAGCAGGGCGCGCTTGCCGGTGAGGTCGGCGTGGTCGTCGCGCTTCTCGCGGTTCAGGCGGGCGCAGTCGGGACAGAGCTGGTGGTAGAAGTAGTCGACTTCCACGTACCGGGTCTTGCAGGTGTAGCAGGAGCGCGGCCGCTGGAGTATCCCGGCGATCCGGCCCTCCTCCGTCACCGACGACGGCAGGAGACCCTCGGTCTCGTCGTCGATGCGCTGGGCGGAGCCGGTCGCGGTGGACTCGGTGACCGCCTTGTCGTGGGCGGTCTTCGCGGCTCGGCGCTCCTGGCGGCGGCGCTGCTTGACGCTGCGGTAGATGCCCGCGGTGGCGCGGCGGACGGCGATCGCGTCGGGGTGGTCGACGTCGATCTTCTCGAGTTCGTCGAGCACGCCGAGGCAGACGGCCAGCCGCTCAGGGTCGATGCCGGGCCCGTACACGACCTCGTCCGGGGTCATCGAGCCGTCCTCTGTCACCGTCATCGCGCTGCCGTTTCCTTGGGTCATCCGCGGCGCCGCTCGATCGCGCACACCGTCGAACCGGGAATTTTACGGAGCGCCGGGCCGCAGCACCAAACCCGCTCCAGGTCACGACCCGCAGGCGGTGATGAGCGTCTCCACCTCCTCGGTGAGCGCGCGGGCGAACACGTCGAGATCGGGTACGGCCTCGGCGTCGGCGACGAGGCCGTAGTGGACCTGTCCGCGGTACGTCGAGACGGCGACCGCGAGGGACTGGCCGCACGCCAGCGGGGCGAACGGGAAGACCGCCGTGACGGGGTTGCCGCCGAGCTTGAGGCCGATGCCGGGGAGCGGGACGCTGGTGACGAGGATGTCGAACCAGAGCCGGGCGGCCTGGGCGGCGAGGGGTCCGCCGAGCCGGTGGCCGAGGGCGGGGACGTGGTCGGCGAGGAGGGCGACGGCGCCGGCGCCCCGGTTGGGTCCCGCGTCCTTGTTGCGGTCCATGGCGGCACGCACGGAGTCGAGCCGGGCGAGGGGGTCCGGGTCGTCGACGGGCAGCCGTATCAGATAGCCGGAGAGCCGGTTGCCCTGTGGCTGCGCGGAGCGCGGACGGCGTTTGGAGACGGGGATGAGGGCGCGGGGCGCGACGCCCTCGCTGCCGTCGCCGCGTGCGTCGAGCCAGCGGCGCAGGGCGCCCGCGACGACCGCGATGAGCACGTCGTTGACGGTGCCGCCGACCACCTTGCGGACGCGGTGCACGTCGTCGAGGTCGATGACGACTCCGGCGGTGCGGCGGGTGCCCGAGGGCTCGGAGGTCAGCGCCGAGGACGAGCGGACGTCCAGGGTGGAGCGGGCGACGGACGCCCCGATGTCGAGGGCCCGGCCGACGTCGGACAGGGCGCCGCGGACCAGGTCGGGCAGCCTGCGCACGTCGGGGACGCGGCCGCGCGCGGGCTCCGCGGGGCGCGGGCGGCGCTCGGGCAGGTCCATCGGGTCGAGGATCGCGGCGGCGAGGGTCAGCGCCCGCAGTCCGTCGGCCAGGGCGTGGTGGAACTTGAACAGCACGGCGAAGGAGACACCGTCCTCGCCGGGCAGCACATGCGCCTCCCACGGCGGCCTGCCGCGCTCCAGCGGGCGTTCCATGAGCCGGCCGGCCTCCGCCTGGAAGTCGGCGGTCGGGGCGTGCAGCCGGACGTGGTGGAGCGGGTCGAAGTCCGGGTCGGCCTCGCGGGTGGCGCTCCCGAAGGACAGGGACAGCGGCTGCCACACGTCCCGGATGCGCATCCGCAGCCCGGGGACGGCGGCGGCGCGGGCGGCGAGGAGGTCGGCGGCGTGGGCTCCCGCGGTCGGCGAGTGCGCCGAGAAGACGCCGAGCGCGCCCAGGTGCATCGGGTTCAGGTCGGACTCGATGTTCCAGAACGCAAGGTCGAGAGGAGCGAGCAGGTCAGAAGTCAATTGCTTGCCTCGCGTCGACTAGGGGTGAGCAAGCAGTACAGCCCCGACAGGCGATTACGGTCAAGTACGATCAAGCTACGCACAGTTAACGGCAGGTTAAGTCGTGCCCCGGTCCCGCCCCTCTGGGAGGGGCGGGACTCTAGAGGCACATGGGATCACTTCAGTGCAGGTGGCGCCGCCTGGGGTGATGTACCCCACTCCGACGGGTGCGGGCCGACCGTGAAGGCCAGCGACCGTACGGAGCGGAGTGCGCCGGTCGTCAGATAGGTCCGGTCGTACGACGTGCCGTCCGTCCGGGCGCCCTGGATGTAGCGGTCGGTGGCCGAGGTGCCGGGCGCCGTGATGGTGAGGGCGCCGTGCGGGTAGTAGCGGCGGTCGAGGGTCAGGTCGACCCGGTCGAAGACGGGTGTGGACAGGCCCCAGGTGTCGTAGCCGGGCTGGACCGGGAAGATCCCGATCGACGACAGGACGTTCCAGGCGGACATCGTGCCGAGGTCGTCGTTGCCGGTCATGCCGGTCGGGCCGTCCGTGAAGAGGGTCAGCGCGGCGTGGACGACGTCGGTCGTCTTCCACGGCTGGCCGGTGGACAGGTAGGTGTAGGGGGCGATGAGGTCGGGCTCGTTCTGCGGGTTGTACTTGTCCGCGTTGTAGTAGTCGTACGGCCCGTTGACCCACACCTCGCGGGCGGTCTTCGCCGGGTCGGCCACGAGCTGGTCGTAGGCGAAGAAGGAGTCGAGCCGGGTGTTGGCCGCCTGCCGGCCGCCGATGAGGTCGACCATGCCGGGCAGGTCCTGCGGCACCAGCCACTGGTACTGCCAGGAGGTGCCCTCGTGGAAGCCCTCGCTCTGCGCGGGGTCGGCCGGGCCGACGAAGGCGCCGGAGGCGTCGCGGGCGCGGAAGAAGCCGGTGGAGGGGTCGAAGATCGTGCGGTAGTTCTGGGCGCGGGCGGCATAGCGCGCCGCGTCGGCGCCGTGTCCGAGGTCGCGGGCCATCTGGGCGAGCATGGCGTCCGACAACGCGTACTCCAGGGTGGCCGAGGCCCCGTGGTCGTAGTCCGAGTCACCGGGCTTCGCGTGCGGGCGGTCCTTGATGTACGGCGCGAACCCGTTGGCCAGGTACTCCTTGTTCGCCTCCCGGCCGACCGCGGCCGAGTCGGTGGGCGGCACGCCGTCGGCGTTCTGCTTGAGCGCCCGGTACGCGCGCTCCTCGTAGCCCTTCAACAGGCCTTGCTGGTAGGCGTTGGTGAGGAACGGGGTGACCGGGTCGCCGGTCATGATGTTCGTCTCGACCGTGCCGTAGCCCCACTTGGGCAGCCAGCCGCTCTCCTCGTCGATCGTGATGACGGAGATCGCCATGTCGCGGGCCTCGCGGGGTGCGAGCAGGGCGAGGAGCTGGGACTGGGTGCGGTAGGTGTCCCACAGGGACCAGTTCTGGTAGTACGTGAAGTCCCTTGCCCGGTGGACCTGTTGGTCCCAGCCGGTGTAGCGGCCGTCGGCGTCGCTGCCGATGTTGGGGGCGAGGAAGGACCGGTACAGGGACGAGTAGAACGTCCGGCGCAGGCTGTCGGAACCGCCCTGCGCGCGCACGTCGTCGAGCCGGTCCTCCCAGGCCCGCTGGGCGCGGTGGCGTACCGCGTCGAAGGAACTCCCGCCCTCCGCGCGGAGGTTGACGGCCGCGCCGTGCGCGTCGACGTACGACAGGGCCGTGGTCGCCTCGACCGTACGGTCCTTGGTCGTGTCGAAGCGGACGTAGGCGCCGCCGCTTCCGCTCTTCGAACCGGCGGTCACCGTCGAGCCGTTCCAGGTGCCGTAGGTGGTGAAGGGCCGGTCGAAGTGCGTGACCGTGTGGACGGTGTACGGCTTGGTGTCCTGGCAGAAGCCGCGGCCGGTGATGGAGGTGCGCACGGTGCGGTTGTCGAGGACCTCGACCTTCGAGGTGACGCCGGAGTGGAGCGACTGGGCCGCGTTGAGCAGGACGTTGGCCTTGTCGGTGGCCGGGAAGGTGTAGCGCTGGACGCCGGTGCGGGCGGTCGCGGTGAGTTCGGCCTCGATGCCTGACTTCAGGCCCACTTGGTAGTAGCCGGGGCTCGCGTGCTCGTCGTCGTGGCTGAACTCGGCGGCGTACTGGGCGTAGTCCGTCTGCGTCACGTCTCCGGTCGTGGGCAGTACGGGCAGGTCGCCGCCCAGCCCGCAGCCGACGCCGGAGAGGTGCACGAGGGAGAAGCCGCGGATGTGGTTCTGGGAGTAGTCGTAGCCGGTGTTGTGCCCGGTGTCCGGCGAGAACTGCACCATGCCGAAGGGCACGGCGGCACCGGGATAGGTGTTGCCGTCGTTCTCGGTGCCGATGAACGGGTTGACCAGGTCGGTGAGTCGACCGTGGACAGGGGATTCGGCCGCGGCGGGGACGGCGAACAGCGCGGACGCTGCCACCGCCCCCGCCATGCCCAGGCGCAGGCGCCGGGTCCATCTCATGCGGGTGGGCCTCCAGTTGGCGGAAGGGGTCAGGTGGTGGGGCAGTTGGCGGGGGTCGCCTGCGAGGCGTCGCGGATCAGGGCCTGCTGGGCCGCCTTCACCCGCTGCGCGTCCGGCTTGAGCACCCGCCGGTCGTAGGTCATCAGGCCGTTCAACTCGCCCTCGACGTCGGATATTTGGGTGTAGACCGCGCCGTTGCTCCCCTGGCAGGCCAGGGCGTGCACCTCGGCGAGCTTGGTGAGGTAGTCGTCGGTGTAGGCGGCCGGGTCGACGTCGACGTACGACTGCTGGACCGACCAGGCGTGGCCGGGCACCGCGAGCCCGAGACCGCCGTACTCCCCACTCACCAGGGCGCGTCGACCGTCCGGATGGGGTGGCAGGGCCGGGCTGGGATAGCCGTGTTCGTCGATGATGTCGCCGGTGCCTCCGTCGACGCCGAGGTTGATGCCGGACATGCTGTTGACGAGCCGGGTCGGGTCCCAGGCCTTCGCCTGGTCGGCGATGCGGGCCTCGTCGTACTGGCCCCAGCCCTCGTTGAACGTCACCCACATGACGACCGACGGGCTGCTGATGTGCTCGTCGATCATCTGCTTCATCTCGCGCTCGTACTCGGCGCGGGCGGCCGTCGACGGGTTCACCCCTGCGGTCATCGCGGGCATGTCCTGCCACACCATGAGGCCGAGCTTGTCGGCCCAGTAGAACCAGCGGTCGGGTTCGACCTTGATGTGCTTGCGCACGGCGTTGAAGCCCAACTCCTTGTGGATCTTGAGGTCATGGGCGAGCGCCGCGTCGGTCGGTGCCGTGTAGAGGCCGTCCGGCCAGAAGCCCTGGTCGAGCGTGGCCATCATGAAGACGGGCTTGCCGTTGAGGACCGTGCGCGGGACGCCGTCGACCTTCTCCACGGCGATCGAGCGCATCCCGAAGTAGCTGCCGACGTGGTCCTTGCCGACGGTGACCTTCAGGTCGTAGAGGAACGGGTCGTCGGGTGACCAGAGGCGCGGGTTCTTCAGGGTCAGGGTCAGCGGACCGCCCGTGCGGCCGTGGGCCGTGGCGACCTCGCGCTTTCCGGCGTACGCCGTCGCCGTGATCGGTACGCCGGCGCGAACTCCCTGTGCCTCGACGGTGAGTCGGCTCCTGGCGACGTCGGGGGTGAGCTTGAGCGAGCCGACGTGGTCGGAGGCGACCGGTTCCATCCACACCGTCTGCCAGATGCCCGAGGTCGGGGTGTACCAGATGCCGCTCGGGTCGAGGCGCTGCTTGCCGATCGGGGGGTTCTCGCCGTCGGCCGCGTCGGTGGGGTCGTAGACGCCGACGATCAGCTCCTGGGTGCGGCCGGGCTTCAGGGCGTCGGTGACGTCCGCGCTGAACTTGTCGTAGCCGCCCTGGTGTTCGGTGACCTTCGTGCCGTTGACGTAGACCTCGGCGCGCCAGTCGACGGCGCCGAAGTTGACCATCAGGCGCTTGCCCGAGCCGATCTTCCAGTCGGCGGGGACGGTGAAGGTACGGCGGTACCACATGCGGTCCTCGTGGCGTTCCAGGCCGGAGAGCTGGGACTCGACGGGGTACGGGACGAGGATGCGCTCGGCGAGGTTCTTGCCGACCGGCGGCTGCTCCCCCGCCGTGGCCGCGGCGAACTGCCAACTCCCGTTGAGGTTGCGCCAGTCGGTGCGGGTCAGCTGCGGGCGCGGGTACTCGGGGAGGGCGTTGTGCGGGCCCACCTGGTCGGCCCACTGGGTGCGGAGTTCGTAGGTGGAGTGGTTCGGGCCGCTGCTCCAGAAGGCGTTGATAACGTTGCCATCGGCCGAGGAGAGACCGCCTTCGCCGTCGTAGCGGATGTCCGCGGTGCCGGGTGCGGTGCCGGTCTTGTTGCCCACGACGGGCTGGGTGAGCGGAATGAGCAGGGTGCGCGGGTCGGCCGGGTCCAACTTGGCTGTTCCCAGCGGCCACTTGGCGCCGCCGATCACCGCTTCGAGGTGGTCGGTCAGGTCGGCCGGGGGTGTGGCGAGGGGCTGGGCGAAGTCGAGTTTCAGGGTGCGGCCGGTGCTGGTGACCGTGGCGGCGACGGGGCCGTCGTAGTCGTAGCCGTCGGGGAGCCGGAAGGCCGACTGCGGGATGGCCACCTTGGTGCCTCCGGGTTCGGTCCAGCGCACGTGGAGGTTGGAGCCGCCGTAGTGCTCGAAGTACTCGACCTTGATGTCGTAGGCCGTGCCGGCGGTCAACTCGACGGGGGCGGAGGTCTGTTCGGTGTCCCAGTCGTCGACCCAGTGGTCGATGACGAGCTGTCCGCCGATCCAGAGGCGGAAGCCGTTGTCGCCGATGATCGAGAAGGTGTGGGGGCCGGTCTTCGCCGGGACGACCTTGCCGGTCCAGCGGACGCTGACGTCGTCGGACCGGCCGGTGGCGAAGGCGAGCCGGGGTTCGAGGTTGTCGAAGTCGAGGTTCGGGTCGACGCCGGTGGCCTTGAGGTCGGCGAAGTCGAAGGCGCCTGGGGCGGATTGGGTGTAGTACTCGCCCTTCAGGCCGTGGATCTCGGCGGGGGCGTCGGCCGCGGCGGCGCTCGCGGCGGGGAGGGCGGCCAGCCCGGCGATGCCGAGGGCCAGGGCGAGCAGTAACGCGAGTCGGTCTCGGAGTCGTCTGATGCGCACGGAACCTCCATAACAACGTTGTCATGGGCAGCAGTTGGCATGACAACACGGATTCCGGATTCCGTCCAGGCCATGACAACCACCGGTGGGGCCGGGACGCTGCGGGCACGCGGACGCGGCGCGGCCCCGGTGCGGCCGAACGGCACCGGGGCTCCGAAGCGCCAACACGAAGCTATGTGACCAGTTGATTCTTCCCGAGTGCGATGACGCCGCCCTTGGAGACCGTGTACAGGTCGGCGTCGCGCTCCGGGTTGACGCCGATCGTCGCGCCCGGCGGCACCTCGACGTTCTTGTCGAGGACGGCGCCCCGGACCACCGCGCCCCGGCCGATGTGGACGTTGTCGTGCAGGATCGAGCCCTGGACCACCGCTCCGGGGTCGACCACCACACCCGGCGAGAGGACGGACCGGGTGACCTGGCCGCGGATCAGGCAGCCGGAGCTGATGATCGACTCGCTGGCCATGCCGCCGGCGTTGAAGCGGGCCGGGGAGAGCTGGCCGGAGTGGGTGTAGATGGGCCAGTTGCGGTTGTAGAGGTTGAAGGCGGGGCGCTCCGCGATGAGGTCCATGTGGGCGTCGTAGTAGGCGTCCAGGGTGCCGACGTCCCGCCAGTAGCCCTGGTCGCGGGTGGTCTCGCCGGGGACGTGGTTGGCGCTGAAGTCGTACAGGGCGGCCTCGCCCCGGTCGGTGAGCGCGGGCAGTATCGAACCGCCCATGTCGTGCACGGAGTCGGTCTCCTCCGCGTCCCGCTGGAGCGCCTCAATCAGCGCCTTGGTGGTGAAGATGTAGTTGCCCATCGAGGCGTACACGCACTCCGGGTCGTCCGCCAGACCCGGCGGGTCGGCGGGCTTCTCCAGGAAGCGCTCGACCGTCTGGCCGTCCGAACCCGGGGTGATCACACCGAACTGCGAGGACTCGGCGCGCGGCACGCGGATACCGGCCACGGTGACGCCCGCGCCGCTCTCCATGTGCTGGGCGAGCATCTGCCGGGGGTCCATGCGGTAGACGTGGTCGGCGCCGAACACCGCGACGTACTCGGGGCGTTCGTCGTAGATCAGGTTCAGCGACTGCAGGATCGCGTCCGCGCTGCCGAGGTACCAGCGCGGGCCCAGGCGCTGCTGGGCCGGGACCGGTGTGACGTAGTTGCCGAGCAGGCTCGACATGCGCCACGTGGTGGTGATGTGCCGGTCCAGCGAATGCGACTTGTACTGCGTGAGGACGCAGATGCGCAGAATGTCGGCGTTGACGAGATTGGACAGTACGAAGTCCACGAGGCGGTATGTGCCGCCGAAGGTGACCGCGGGTTTGGCCCGGTCGGCGGTGAGGGGCATCAGCCGCTTGCCCTCACCGCCCGCCAGTACGATCCCGAGCACCGAAGGTCCGCCACGACGCATGGCCGCTCCCCTCACCCTGATTTGACCCCAGCCTGCCCCGAGCTGCGCGTACTAAGCCTGTTTGGCGATCTCCGCGTAGAGCCGCGCGGTGCGCAGCGCCACGGCGTCCCAGCCGAACTCGCCCACCGCGCGCTCCCGCCCGGCCTCGCCCATCCGTTTCGCAGTCTCCGGGTCGGCGAGCACGGAGTCGAGTGCCAGCGCGAGGTTGGCCTCGAAGTCGTCGTCCACCGACACCAGGAGCCCCGTCTCCCCGTCCGCCACCACTTCGGGGATGCCCCCGACGCGGGAGGCGACCACGGCAGTACCGCAGGCCATCGCCTCCAGGTTCACGATCCCGAGGGGCTCGTAGACCGAGGGGCAGGCGAACACGGTGGCATGGGTGAGGAGTTGGATCACTTCCGGGCGGGGCAGCATCTGCGGGATCCAGTGGACCCCCGCGCGGACACTGCTCAGCTCCTCGAAGAGCTCGCGGAACTCGCGGTCGATCTCGGGGGTGTCCGGCGCGCCCGCGCACAGCACGACCTGTGCGGCCGGGTCGATGTTCCGCACGGCGCGCAGCAGATGGGGCACGCCCTTCTGGCGGGTGATGCGGCCGACGAACAGTACGTAGGGGCGGCCGGGGTCGATGCCGAGCCGGGTGAGGATGTCCGTGCCGTGGTCGGGGCGGTAGAGCGTGGTGTCGATGCCGTTGTGGACGACCCGCACCTTCGCCGGGTCCAGCGCCGGGTAGCAGGTGAGGATGTCCTCGCGCATGGCTCCCGACACGGCGATGACACCGTCGGCGGCCTCGATCGCGGTGCGCTCGGCCCAGCTGGAGAGGGCGTAGCCGCCGCCGAGCTGCTCGGCCTTCCAGGGGCGCAGCGGCTCCAGCGAGTGCGCGGTCATCACGTGCGGGATGCCGTGGAGAAGCTTGGCGAAGTGGCCGGCCAGGTTGGCGTACCAGGTGTGGGAGTGGACGAGTTCGCGGCCTTCGAGGGCGGCGGCCATGGAGAGGTCCACGGAGAAGGTCCGCAGGGCGTCGTTGGCGCCGTCGAGGGTGGGCCAGGAGCGGTGGCGTACGACGCCCTCGGTGCGGCCCTCACCCCAGCAGTGCACGTCGAGGTCGACCAGGGGCCTCAACTCCCGGGCGAGGAACTCCACATGGACGCCCGCGCCGCCGTACACATCCGGCGGGTACTCCCGGGTCAGCAGTCCCACTCGCACCCGAAACCCCTTGTTCTCGGCGGCAGATTGCCCTCATGGTCACCCAGAAGCCGCGTTCGGGGAAGAGCCAGGTGGTCGTGTGAAGCAGCAGTCCCCGCACACCCCGCCACCGGGGATCCGATAGTAGAGGCAGCAACTCCGCCGCCGGAAGGAGCTGCCGGTGAACGTTCCGGTGCCGGCGAGGAGCGGGTGGGCGAAGAGTTCCCCGGTCAGGGCACGCGCGCGCGTGGCGACGTCCGTACGGCCACGCGCGCGTGCCCAGCGGTTCAGTTCACGGGCCGCGCCCGCGAGCGCGGAGCCTGCGTTGCCCCACAGGAGGCCGGCGGCCGTGCTGTGACGGGCCGCCAGGGCCGTGACCAGCGGTTCCAGGTGGGCATGCAGCACGGTGTCCGCGAGGGTGGCGGCGTCGCCGGGCAGCGGGCGCACCTCGGCCAGCCACAGGTCGTCGGGCGCGCTCGCTTCGGCGTCCCAGTGCAGCAGGCCGGGGTCGAGGTCGGGGACATGGCCGTACAGAACGGCGCTGCCGAGCGCGATCGACCACAGCCGGGCCGCGAGTCCCTGCTGTGCGATCGAGGCGGCGATCCGCGGTTCAGGGGCGTGGATCCGTTCCGCGACGACATGGACACGAAAAGTCAGCGGATTTCCGTAAACATCCGACGCCGGACTTTCGTAGGCCCGCGCGAGCGTCGGCAGCGGGCCGCGCGGGGCTCCGCCCGTGCGTAGTACGAAGAAGCCGCCGAGCGGGCGGAGCGCGGCGAGTTCGGGGTCGAGGTCCACGAACAGCAGTAGTACCAAGGCTCTCAGGGGCTTCCCCCAGGGGGTGTCGCCCGGTGTCACCCACCTTGGGGAGGACAAAGGGTCTTTCGTACTCCATCGGCAGTACTACCCAATCGGTGCTCAGGTACGACGACGGGAAGAACATCGGACGGCATCGTGTTCTGTATGAAAGCCGACCGTTCGCCGCGTGGTGCCAGAGGTGCCCGCCTGACGCAGAGGAGCTGCCGATGAGCGCCCTCGCGTTGTCCATCCTGCTCTCGCTCGTCTCCGCCGTGGCCTACGCCGGCGGGGCGATCGTGCAGGAGCGCGTCGCGGTGTCCTCGCCCGAGCAGGAGTACGCGCCGCTGCGCCGCCCCAGCTGGTGGGCGGCGGTCGGTCTGAACGGCACCGGTGGTCTGCTGCACGTGGTGGCGCTGGCCTACGGCCCGCTGAGCCTGGTGCAGCCGCTGGGTGCCCTGACGATCGTGTTCGCGCTGCCGATGGCGGCGCTCTTCGTCGGCCGTAAGGCCGGGTCCACCGCCTGGCGCGGCGCGATCATGGCGACGATCGGTCTGGCGGGTCTGCTCTCCCTGGTCGGCGCGTCCGACAGCCACTCGCTGAGCACCGCGCAGCGGGTGTCCGTCGCGGTGTTCACCGGCGCGGTGGTCGTGACCCTGATGATCGCGGGCCGCGCGGCACACCGGCACCCGGCGGTGCGCAGCGTGCTGCTGGCGACCGCGTCCGGCATAGCCTTCGGCATGTCATCGGTGTTCACGAAGACGGTGACGGTCGACTGGGACAACGGCGCGGTCTCCGCCTCCGACATCCCGTTCCTGGCCGTGATCGCGGTGTTCGCCGTCGCCGGTCTGATGCTCTCGCAGGCGTCCTACCGGGGCGCGGGCCTCGCGGCCCCGCTGGCGGTCCTGACGGTCGTGAACCCGGTGGTGGCGGCCGCGGTCGGCATCACGATGTTCGGCGAGACCTTCCGCTACGGCACGACGGGCACCCTCCTCGCCCTGTCCGCCGGAGTGGTCGCCGCGGGCGGCCTGATCCTGCTGACCACGGAGCGGCTGGAGAAGACCGTGCCGGCCGACACCGCCGCGGCTCCGCTCGCGCCCTCGCCCGTCGAGGAGTTGCTGGACGCCCTCCCTGGACAGCCCGTCGACGTGAGCGTGAACGTCGGCGCGCCGGACGCGGACATCACCGCCGACACCTCGGGCGACGGGATCCTGGTCCCGGCCCAGACGGCGGGTCCGGCCGGCGAGGGTTACGGGACCACGGAGCCGACCGGCTCCGATGAGGCGGAGGCGGTCGGCTACTTCGGTCCGTTCTACGCCGGCCTGTACGTGATGCTCCCGGTGCCCGACCGGCACCGGGAGCGCGTCAAATCCTGACCCCGCCGGCCCGCAGATAGGCGAGCGGGTCGATGTCGGAACCGAAGCCGGGCCCCGTCCGCACCTCGAAGTGCAGATGCGGGCCCGTGGTGTTTCCGGTTGACCCGGACCGCCCGATGCGCTGCCCCTCGCCCACCGACTGGCCGTCCCGCACGGAGATCGCGGACAGGTGCGCGTACTGCGAGTACCGCCCGTCGGCGTGCCGGATCACCACCTGGTAGCCGTACGACCCCGCCCATCCGGCGCTGACGACCGTGCCGGGCTCGATGGCCTTCACCGAAGTGCCGGTGGGGACAAGGAAGTCGACGCCCGTGTGATACCCCTTCGACCAGTGCGAGCCCTCCGCGTGGTACGCGGTGCCGATGGGCGCGTCGACGGGCGCGATGCGGGAACGGCCTGTCGACTTCTTGGTGGTCTTCTCGGCCGTGTGTGAAGTGGCCTTCTTCTTCTGGGACTTGGTGGCCGACGGCTTGGTGGCCGGTTTCGTCGTCGTGTGGGACGTGGGGTCGGCCTTGGGGTGCAGGCTCAGCCGCTGTCCGGGCAGGATCAGGTCCGGGTCGCTGCCGACGGTCGTGCGGTTGGCGGCGTAGAGCCCGTGCCAGCCGCCGTCGACGCGCTCGGTGTCGGCGATGCCGGAGAGGGTGTCGCCGCGCACGACCGTGTACATCTCGGCGGTGCCCGCGCGGGACTGCGGGGTGGTCTGCGGCTGGACGTCCTTCACGGACCGCTTGACCACGGTCTGCTTCCTGCCCTCGGCCTTGCTCTTGTGCGCCGAGGTGCTCTCGGTCCTCGTGCCGCCGACGTGGATGTCGGGGGTGCCGCCGCCCCGGGTGAGCCCGGCACGCACCGAGCACACCGGCCAGGCGCCGGGACCCTGGCCCTTGAGGACCTTCTCCGCGACGGCGATCTGCTGGTCCCGGGTGGCCAGGTCGGCGCGGCGCGCGTACGCCGTACCGCCGTAGGCCTCCCAGGTGGACTGGGTGAACTGGAGCCCGCCGTAATACCCGTTGCCGGTGTTGATGCTCCAGTCGCCGCTGGACTCGCAGGCGGCGACCTTGTTCCAGGTGCTCACATCGGCCGCCTGGGCGGTGCCGGCGCCCGCGCCGACGAGCGGGATCGCGATGCCCGCGCCGCCCGCCGTGACCGTGAGCAGCGAGGCCCGGTTGATCCTGTTCGGCTGATACCGGCGGTGCCGGCCGCGTACGGCCATGGAGAATCCCCCTCGACATGCGTCAGGAGGGCCAAAAATAAGCGCCCCGAACAGGCCATGACAAGGTGGCAACCGGCCGCTCTGGGACTCAAGTGACCGGTAATCCACGCCCGTTGGAAACGGGTGGGGCAGGTGGGGTTGAGCGGGCGTTTCCGCGGAAGGAGCCCGGGAGGAACAGCGACACGAGGCGGACAACTCCGTACGGCCAGCACGTGCGGTCGGGGTACCGGCGGGCCAGGATGGTCAGTGGGGCAATACTGGCGAGCCCGACCGGTACCACCGATGTCAGGACCTTCCTGATCTTTAGGAGCCAACCGAATGAGCACATCAGCGCAGATCGGCGTCACGGGTCTCGCGGTCATGGGCCGCAACCTCGCCCGCAACTTCGCGCGCAACGGCTACACGGTCGCCGTGCACAACCGGACCGCGTCCCGCACCCGCGACCTGGTGGCGGAGTTCGGGAGCGAGGGCGACTTCATCGCGGCGGAGACGGCCAAGGACTTCGTGGCGGCGCTGGAGCGGCCGCGCCGCCTGGTCGTCATGGTGAAGGCCGGTGACCCGACGGACGCGGTGATCGAGGAGTTCGCCCCTCTCCTGGAGCCCGGCGACATGATCATCGACGGTGGCAACGCGCACTTCGAGGACACCCGGCGCCGTGAGAAGGCGCTGCGCGAGCAGGGCATCCACTTCGTCGGCATGGGCGTCTCCGGCGGCGAGGAGGGCGCGCTGAACGGGCCGAGCATCATGCCGGGTGGCCCGAAGGAGTCGTACGAATCCCTCGGTCCGATGCTGGAGAAGATCTCCGCGAAGGCGAAGGACGGGGCGCCCTGTGTGACCCATGTGGGTCCCGACGGCGCCGGGCACTTCGTGAAGATGGTGCACAACGGCATCGAGTACGCCGACATGCAGCTGATCGGCGAGGCGTACCAGCTGCTGCGCGATGTCGCCGGGTACTCCCCCGCGCAGATCGCGGACATCTTCCGCACCTGGAACACGGGCCGGCTGGACTCCTACCTGATCGAGATCACCGCCGAGGTGCTGTCCCACGTGGACGAGGCCACCGGCAAGCCGTTCGTGGACGTCGTCGTCGACCAGGCGGAGCAGAAGGGCACCGGCCGCTGGACGGTGCAGATCGCCCTCGACCTCGGCGTCCCGGTCTCCGGCATCGCCGAGGCGGTCTTCGCCCGCTCCCTCTCCGGCCACGCGGCGCTACGCGAGGCCTCGCGAGGGCTGGCAGGACCCACGGCCGCCCCGCTGGGCGAGACCGAGGCGGCGGCCTTCGCGGACCGGGTCGAGCAGGCGCTGTACGCGTCGAAGATCGTGTCGTACACGCAGGGCTTCCACGAGATCGCGGCGGGCAGCGAGGAGTACGACTGGAACGTCGACCTCGGCGCCGTCTCCTCGATCTGGCGCGGCGGTTGCATCATCCGGGCGGCCTTCCTCGACCGCATCCGCGCCGCGTACGACGCCCGCGCGGACCTGCCGAGCCTGCTCTCCGACGAGACGTTCGCGCAGGAGATCGCGGGGGCGCAGGACGACTGGCGCGAGGTCGTCGTCGCGGCCACCCGGCAGGGCGTCCCGACGCCCGGCTTCTCGGCGGCCCTCGCGTACTACGACGCACTGCGCGCCGAGCGGCTGCCCGCGGCGCTCACGCAGGGGCAGCGGGACTTCTTCGGGGCGCACACGTACCGCCGGGTGGACCGGGACGGCGCGTTCCACACGCTGTGGGGCGGGGACCGGTCGGAGGTCACGGCGTAGGGGTTCTGCCGCGCGTCCGACACCCCCGGGGCATGAGGCCCCGGGGGTGTCGGGCGTTTGTCAGGCCGGTTGCCAGAGTTCGAGGCGGTTGCCCTCGGGGTCGGTGACCCAGCCGAAGCGCCCGACGCCGTCCATGTCCTGCGTCTCCCCGTCCACGTCCGCTCCCTTGGCGCGCAGCTGCGCGAGCATCGCGTCGAGGTCGCGGACGCGGAAGTTGAGCATGGTCCGCTGGGTGCGGGATCCGAAGTAGTCGGTCCCGGACTCGAACGCCGCGAACACCGTCGGCCCGGCTTCCGGGCGCCACAGGCCGTGCTCGTCGGTGTCCAGACCGAGGCAGTCCCGGTACCACGCGCTGAGCGCCTCCGGGTCGGTGGCCCGCAGGAAGTATCCGCCGATTCCGAGTACACGTTCCATGGGGGCATCCTGCCAGGGGCGGGAGCGGGCCGCGTGGCGTGTGGGGGTACGGCCGAGCCGGGCAGCCCGCGAGTGGGCTGCCCGGCTCGTCGTGTCCTGCGTGACCGGTGAGACCGGTCAGGTGAGCGGTGGACCCGGCTCAGGGGCCGGCACCGGTTCCGGGCCGGGGCCCGGCGGGATCGGGGACGGGGACGGGTCCGGGGTGGGCGGGGGACCCGGCGGGGGCGTGGGAAGCGGGACCGGGGGCTCCGGGTCGGGGACCGGCGTGGGGCCGGGGCCCGGAACGGGGGTCGGGCTCGGTGGTACCGGGTCGGGGTACGGCTGCGTCATCGTGTCCTCCAGCCAGTGGCTTTGATCGGCTCTGGACTACTCCCCCGCGTACCCCACACCCGCCCCGCCACTCACCCGAGTGGCCTCAGCCGGGCTCCACCCGCGTGCCGACACCCGCGAGCCGTGCCGCCTAGAACCGCCCGGGATGCGCCCGAAGCCACTCCATCGCCGCCCGCTGCAGCTTCGGGTCGGCGGCCGGTGCCTCGTCGGGATGACGTTCCGCCCACTTGACGACGTAGGGGCAGAGCGGGGCGACGACGATGCCCTCGCGGGCCGCGATGCCGTAGAGCTCGCGGGCCAGGGAGCCTGCGATGCCCTTTCCTTCGTGGGCCGGTTCCACGAGGGTGTGCACCGGGACGAGGGCGCGCGCGGGCTCCTCCAGGACGAAGTACTCGATGTGGCCCACGACTTCGCCGTCACCGACCGCCTCCAGGCGGCCCGCCGCCCGGTCGTCGCGGATCTCGATCTCGCTCATGGGCATCCTCCTGGTGCGATGGTCCGGCCGTACCGACCACTTGAGCGTAACCGACGATGATCACCGGGTCCCCGGGATCCTCAGGGCGGCCGGCGACCCCATGGACCGCACTGCCCACGGCGCCCCGCACGGCCCAGGTATTCGAGCGCGTTCGAATTCATTGCGGGCCACCTCCCGATCCCCAAGGCTGTCCCTGCACCGGCAGCCGTCCGAGCCCGGTGCAGGGGGAGAGCCGCCGTGGCCGACGCGATGGTGGAGCAGGCGCAGAGATTCATCAACAGCTACGACGTCGACGGCATCCCGAAGGTGGAGGTCAACGGCAAGACCAGTTGGACGGTCATGTACGCCCTCACCCGGGCGCTCCAGCACGAGCTGGGGATGACCACCCTGGCCGACAGTTTCGGACCGGCGACGCTCGCGGCCCTGCAGTCCCGTTTCCCGGTCATCGACGGCAACACCCGCAACGGCAACATCTACCGGATCGTGCAGTCGGGCCTGTACTGCAAGGGCTACGACGGTGACCAGATCAACGGCGACTACACGGAGCGCGTCTCGGCCTCCGTCACCAGCCTCAAGCGGAACATGGGCGTCGACGCCGCCTACCCGGGGGACAGTCTGACCCCGAAGGTCTTCAAGGCGCTGCTGACGATGGACGCGTACGTGCTCGTCGACGGCGGCACGGACGCCATCCGCTCCGTGGAGCAGTGGCTCAACAGCCGCTACATCGGCCGCCGGGACTTCTTCGTGATCCCCTGTGACGGCAACTTCTCCCGGGACGTGCAGAAGGCGCTCATCTACGCCATCCAGTACGAGATCGGCATGAGCGACGACGTGGCCACAGGGGCGCTCGGGCCCGCCACGAAGCAGGGCCTGCGCGACCACACCGTGGCCCAGGGCTCGACCGGCGTCTGGGTCGGCCTGTTCAGCGCGGCGATGCTCTTCAACCGCCGACCCGGGGCCGCCTTCACCACGACCTTCGACGCCGGACTCGCCGCCGGGGTACGGGACTTCCAGAGTTTCGTACGACTCCCCGTGAACGGCCAGGGTGACTTCCCCACCTGGGCCTCCCTGCTGGTGTCCACGGGCGACAACACCCGCGTCGGCACGGCCTGCGACACCGTCACCGAACTGACCGCGCCCCGTGCCGCGGCCCTGTACTCCGCGGGCTACCGCTACATCGGCCGGTACCTCTCCAACGTCCCGGGCTCCACCCTCAACAAGCAGCTCCAGCCGGGCGAGTTGAAGGTCATCGCCGCACAGGGCCTCAACGTCTTCCCGATCTACCAGACCTATGGCGGCGAGGCGGCGTACTTCCGCCGTGAGCAGGGCATCGCGGACGCCCACGCCGCGATCGAGCGGGCCCGGCACTACGGTTTCAAGGCCGGTACGCGGATCTATTTCGCCGTCGACTTCGACGCCCTCGACTACGAGGTGACCGACAGCGTCCTGCCGCACTTCCGCGGCATCAAGGCCACCGTCGACGAGTACGGCCCCGAGTACCGGATCGGCATCTACGCCCCGCGCAACGTGTGCAGCAGGGTCGGCGCGGAGGGCCTGACCTCGGCCAGCTTCCTGTCCGACATGTCGACGGGTTTCTCTGGCAACCTCGGGTTCCCGCATCCCGTGGACTGGTCGTTCGACCAGATCGCCACGATCTCCGCGGGCAGCGGCTCCGGGGCGATCTCCATCGACAACGACATCGCGTCGGGCCGTGACCTGGGGCAGAGCAGTTTCCTGGAGGAGAACGACGACAGCCGTCTGGACGGTCGGTTCGACACGTTCTTCCGTGACGTGCTGCTCGCCGACGTGCAGAACTACATGGTCAACTCCATGGGGGTGCCGGAGCAGGGCGGCGAGGGCGGCATGGCCTACAGCACCCGCACGACCACCCAGTCGTTCCAGGCGGTGATGGACCTCGACTGGCTGACCACCTCGGTCTCCCGCACGTACGGCATGCGCAAGGCGCTGATCCAGTGCCCGCTGCTGTGGGAGATCAGGGCGTACAACGTCGCCGACAAGGCCGCGGACGACGCCGTGGAGGCCGGTCTCAAGGACGACAGCAGCACCGGCCTCGGGCAGATCCGGGCGCACACCGGCATCGACGCGCGCAACTACTGCGTGGACGCGGGCATCATCACCGGCCGCATCATGAGCACGGACAGCTCCGACGACCTCTCCACCATGTGGCACAGCCTGCACGACGACGACGTGTACAACGTCAGCACCATCCCGGCGGTCCTCGTCCAGGGCGCCGCACTCCTCGGCATCGCACGGCCCACCGTCGACAGCAGCACCGACGACAGCCGCCGGATCATGGGCCGGTACAACGGGACCGGTGACGGCGCCGAGCGCTACGGCAACGCGATGATCGGGCTCTTCGCCGTGTTCGAGAAGTACAACAGCCTCATGCGCGACTGACCGCGCCCCTCCCCCGTACTTCCACCCCACTCTTCCCCGGAGCCTCGCCATGTCCTTGCCCAGCCCTGCCCCGACCCGGCGCGTGCTGCTGCGCACGGCCACCGGAATCGCCGTCGCCGCGACGGTTCCCGGACTCGCCACCGCCGCCGCGGCGACACCGACCGCCGTACCCGGCCTCGCGGAGAGCCCGGCCTCCCGGGCCGACCCGCGCACAGGCGGCACCAGTGCGAACGGCTGGCCGACGGAGAAGGGCGCCGACATCGGCGGCGCCGTGTGGACCAGACCCGTACCGGGCACGGGCGCGTCCGTCGCGCTGCGGCTCGGCCCCGCCTCGGCCGTGCTGGTCCATGTGATCAGCCGCTACCACTACGAGGTCGAGGCGCTCGAACCCGACGACATCCAGGGCTTCCGGGCGCCCCACGGCCTGACCGGCTACCGGACCAACTACGCCTCCGGCACTGCCGTCGCCGTCCGCCCGGGCGCCCTGCCGCCGGGCGCGACCGGTGCACTGTTCCCCGCGCAGCGTGCCGCCATCGCCGACATCGTCGCCGACTGCGCGGGCGTGGTGCGGTGGGGCGGCACCTTCAGGACGCCCTACGAGGCCCACTTCCAGATCGACGTCCCGCCCTCCGACGACCGCCTCGCGCGGCTCGCCGACCGGATCGGACGCCGCACCCTCGCGCTCGGGCAGGGCCCGGGAACGCTCGCCCTGCGCGGCTGAGCCGTGGACCCGCACGACCCGTGGCGGGCGTCCGGCCGCGGGACCGACCATGACCATGAGGAGACTGCAGTGAAGAACACCGCGAGATCGCTGGCCGCGACGTTCGCCGTCATGGCGGCGGCCGTCGTCAGCGCCCTGGGCGTCACCGCCGCCCCGGCCTCCGCCGCCCCGTCCGGGGCGCAGTACGACACGGCCTGCAACGTCACCTACTCCTACATCGCGGCCGGCTCCCACCACGGCGCCGGCAACGTGAACTACTGCCGGCTGTGGGGCGGCAGCATCGGCGTGCGCTCGGCACCCGGGTCCAGCAGCCTCGTGGGCACCGTGAACAGCGCCAACATCAACTGGTTCCGCGGCGACACCCTGAGCTCCACCTTCTGTTCCGGCTCCTACTGCAACAACGCCTGGGCCTTCACCGAGGCGGACAACGGCAACTGGGGGTGGGTGCCGGAGGTCTACTTCTCCAGCTCCAACAGCACGTGGGACCCGAACCTCCTCTCCTGCGACGGCAATCCGGGCCTCTGCGCACCGTTCTAGCCCTCACCGGACGGCACACCCGGGGCCGCGGCGCACCTGCGCCGCGGCCCTTCCGTCGCGGCCCTTCCGTCGCGGCCGTCAGGGCGCCGCTGGTCCCGCCTCGAACAGTTGACGGCCTCCGTTGCGGTTGCCCCGGCGCGTGCGGGGGATGAATGTGGCCACAGAGGCTGGAACAGCACCTGGGAGGCGCCGTGACCACCGCATCTGAGCCCCGGGTGTCGGGGCTGGAGATACGCTCCATCGACTACGTGCCCCTGAACGAGCGCCACGGCAAGCTGTGGCACCTCGGCCCCCTGTGGTTCATGTCGAACGCGCAGATCGCCACGCTCGCCGTCGGGCTGATCAGCATCACCGAGGGCGGCAACCTCATCTGGTCGCTCATCGCGATCGTCGCGGGCACCCTGCTCGGCACCTTCTTCATGGCCTTCCACTCGGCCCAGGGCCCGCAGCTCGGCCTGCCGCAGATGATCCAGTCGCGGCCCCAGTTCGGTTACGTGGGCGCCCTGTTGGTGTGGCTGTTCGCGTATGTGCAGTACGCGGGCTTCAACGTCTTCAACACGATCCTCGCGGGCGAGGCCCTGCACACCACGGTGCACGGGAACACCAAGATGTGGGTGGCCGTGGTCACCGTCGTCGGCTTCGTGATCGCGCTCGTGGGCTACGACATCATCCACAAGGCGGAGCAGTTCCTGACGTACAGCTTCCTGGTCGTCTTCGGGATCTTCACCGTGGGCGTGCTGGCGACCCTGCACTACCCGGCCGGCTCCTTCGACCTCGGCGGCTTCTCCTGGACGCCGTTCCTCGCGCAGTTCGGTGTGGTCGCGGGCTACCAGATCAGCTGGGCGATCTACGTCTCGGACTACTCGCGCTACCTCCCGCCGGACGTCACCGTCCGCAAGACCTTCTACTGGACCTACTTCGGCTCGGCGCTCGGCGGGGTCTGGCTGATGACGCTCGGCGCGCTGCTCGCCGCCTGGGCGGGCAAGGACTTCGACACGATCCGCTCGATCGACGCGGCGGGCGACAAGGTGTTCAGCGGCTTCGGCGCGATCGTCCTCCTCTTCGCCACCCTGGGCCTGGTCTCGGTGACCGCGCTGAACATGTACGGCGGTTCCCTGACCCTGATCAGCGCGATCGACTCGTTCCGGAAGGTCCGGCCGACAGTCTCCGTCAGGGCGTTGACGATCGGCCTCACCGCCGCGCTCTCCCTCGTCGGCGCGATGGCCGCCACCGCGAACTTCCTGACGAACTTCAACAACTTCCTGCTGCTGGTGCTCTATCTGTTCATCCCGTGGACCGCGGTCAACCTGATGGACTACTACGTGGTGCGCCGCGGCCACTACGCCATCGCCGAGATCTTCAACCCCCGTGGCATCTACGGCCGTTGGGGCTGGCACGGGATCATCTCCTACCTGGTGGGCTTCGGCGCGATGGTGCCGTTCTTCTCCGTCGGCACCCTCTACGTCGGCCCGATCGCGCATGCCATGGACGGCGCCGACCTCTCCCTGTTCGTCGGACTGCCGGTCGCCGGGCTGCTGTACTGGTGGCTCAGCCGCTCGATCGACGTCGAGGCGGAGATCCGCGTGGCCGAGGCGGAGGCCGAGGAGTTGGAGAACGCGGCGCACCAACACCGCGAGCCCTGACGCCCGTTACGCGGTCACCTCGTCACAACGCGGCTCCTGGACCGCTCCGATCTCCGGCTGCCTCTCGAACTGCGTGCGGTACAGCTCTGCGTATCGCCCGCCGGTGGCGAGGAGTTGGTCGTGCGTGCCGCGCTCCACGATCCGGCCCGCCTCGACGACGAGGATCTGGTCGGCGGAGCGCACGGTCGACAGCCGGTGCGCGATCACCACGGCGGTACGGCCCTGCAACGCCTCGGCGAGGGCCTCCTGTACGGCCGCTTCCGAGGTGTTGTCCAGGTGGGCGGTGGCCTCGTCGAGGATGACGACACGCTGGCGGGCCAGCAACAGCCGGGCGATGGTCATGCGTTGGCGCTCGCCGCCGGAGAGCCGGTAGCCGCGTTCCCCGACCACCGTGTCCAGGCCGTCGGGCAGCGACCGTACGAGGTCGTCGAGGCGGGAGCGGCGCAGCGCGTCCCACAACTCGCCCTCGGTGGCGGCGGGTTGGGCCAGCAGGAGGTTGGCGCGGACGGAGTCGTGGAAGAGGTGGCCGTCCTGGGTGACCATGCCGAGGGTCGCGCGCAGGGAGGAGGCGGTGAGGTCGCGGACGTCGACGCCGCCGACGCGTACGGCGCCTTCGTCGACGTCGTAGAGCCGGGGCAGGAGCTGGGCGACGGTGGACTTGCCTGCGCCGGAGGAGCCGACGAGGGCGACGGTCTGGCCGGGTTCGGCGCGGAAGGAGACGCCGTGCAGGACCTCGGCGCCGCCGCGGGTGTCGAGCGAGGCGACCTCTTCGAGTGAGGCGAGGGAGACCTTGTCGGCGGAGGGGTAGGCGAAGCGGACCTCGTCGAACTCGACGGCGACCGGGCCCTCGGGGACCTCGCGGGCGTCGGGCTTGTCCTCGATCAGCGGTTTCAGATCCAGCACCTCGAAGACGCGCTCGAAGCTGACGAGGGCGCTCATCACCTCGACGCGGGCCCCGGCGAGCGCGGTCAGCGGGGCGTAGAGGCGGGTCAGCAGCAGGGCGAGCGAGACGACCGCGCCCGGCTCCAGGCTGCCGTGCAGCGCGAACCAGCCGCCGAGGCCGTAGACGAGGGCGAGGGCCAGGGCGGAGACCAGGGTCAGGGAGGTGATGAAGACGGACTGGGCGGTGGCGGTGCGGACGCCGATGTCGCGGACGCGGCTCGCGCGGGCGGCGAACTCGACGGACTCCTCGTCGGGGCGGCCGAAGAGTTTGACGAGGGTGGCGCCGGGGGCGGAGAAACGCTCGGTCATACGGGTGCCCATCGCGGCGTTGAGTTCGGCCGCCTCGCGCTGCATACGGGCCATGCGGCTGCCCATCCGGCGGGCCGGGATCACGAACACCGGGAGCAGGACGAGCGCGAGCAGGGTGATCTGCCAGGACAGGGTGAGCATGACGGCGAGGGTGAGCAGCAGGGTGACGAAGTTGCTGACCACGCCGGACAGGGTGTTGCTGAACGCCCGCTGGGCGCCGATGACGTCATTGTTGAGCCGGGAGACCAGCGCCCCGGTGCGGGTCCGGGTGAAGAACGCGACCGGCATCCGCTGCACATGGTCGAACACGGCCGTCCGCAGGTCGAGGATGAGCCCCTCCCCCAGCGCCGAGGAGAGCCGCCGGCCCAGGATGCCGAGGGCCGCCTCCGCGACCGCGATCAGCGCGATGAGCAGGGCGAGGCGGACGACGGTGCCGTCGTCGCCGCCCGACACGATCGCGTCGACGACGTGCCCGGCGAGGACGGGGGTCGCGACCGCGAGCAGCGCGGTCACCACGCCGAGCAGCACGAACCGTGCGATGGGGCGGCGGTGCGGTCGGGCGAACTCCGCGATGCGGCGCAGGGTGGCGCGCGCGAAGGGGCGGCGTTCCGGTTCGGCGGTCATGACGCTGTGCAGCTGGGTCCAGGCCGTGCTCTCCATGCTCATGGGAGAGACCGTAGGACCTCAAGCGTCGTTGAGGTCAACGTATTCGGCGGATCCCGGCGCGGGACGGGGTGCGGGGGCTCGTGTAAGGGCGCGTGTAAGGAACTGTCCCCGCTGCCGCAACCCGCAGTTGTCGTGGCCTGGGGACCCTCTCGGGATGTGACGGTCGTACGCGTTCCCCCGGGCCTCAAGCGTCTTCCCGCCCGGCAGATCCTGATGCTGGTCCCGCTCGCGCTCGTGCTGTGGGTAGCCGTGCGCCACTGGTCCGTGCTCGCCGAGGGCTTCGGTCATCTCCGCGAGGCCGACTGGCCCTGGCTGCTGGCCGCGGCCGCCGCGACCTGCGGCACCTGGGTCGCCGCGTCCGCGGGACGGCAGGGCGCCCTGGTCGAGCGGCTGCCCGTACGCCGGCTGCTGGCCACGCAGTTCGCGGCGGGCGCGGCCAACCACCTGCTGCCGACGGGGCTCGGCGCGAGCGCGGTCAATCTGCGGTTCATGGCGGTGTGCGGGGTGCCCCTGGCGCGTTCCTCCGCCGCCGTGGCGCTCTATCTGCTGGCCGAGTCGGTCGCCCGGGTGGGCCTGTTGCTGGCGCTGCTGATCGCGTTCCCGGACGCGCTGGAGATCGGCTCACTGCTGCCGCACGGGGCGGTCGGTCCGCTGCTGTTCGGCATCGGCGCGGTGGCCTGTGCGGCGCTGCTGGTGCTGCTGCTCGTCCGCAGGCTCCGTACCGCCGTCCTCGGCTTCGTCCGCTCCGCGCTGGGCGAGGCCCGGTCGGTGCACACCCGGCCGTCCCGCGCGCTGGCCCTGTGGGGCGGGGTGCTCGCGTTCCCCTCGCTGCAGGCGGCCGGACTGGTCGCGGTGGGGCTGGCGTTGGGGCTGCCGGTGCCGCCCGCGTCCATGGTCGTCGCCTACCTCGCGGCAACGGTCGCGGTCGCGCTGATACCGACCCCCGGCGGCATCGGCTCGGTCGAGGCGGCGCTCATCATCGCACTGGTGGCGGCGGGCGGCCCGGTCACCGTGGCCACGGCGGTGGTCCTCGCCTACCGGATCATCACCGTCTGGATCCCCATCGTCCCGGGCGCGTTGACGCTCGGCGCCCTGGTCCGGCTGAGGGTCATCTGACCCCCGGCCCCCACTCCAACGGCAAGTCGACCCCCCGGTTGTCCGACCTTCACCGCCCGCCGAGCGCCGTGAGGGTCAACGTGCGATGCGGTACGGCCGCCCGCACCCGCTCCTGATGCAACAACCGCCCGTCCTGGACGACTTGGAGGACGGGCCTGCGTGCCGGCGCCGACGACGAGGACGTCGACCTCGCGCGCGGGGCGGGACCGTACTCGCGAGCGCGTCCCGGATCTCGCTGCGCTCCGCGCGCGGGGGACCTTTTTCAGCCGGGTCCGTGGCACCTGGGCCGCTGGATCAAGCCGGTCGGCCGGATCGCGGTCGTCTGGGTGGCGTACGTCACCGTGCTGTTCTGCCTGCCCCAGTCCTCTCCGGTGATGGTCGACTCGATGAACTACGCGTCGATCGCCCTCGCCGTCGTCCTGATCCTCGCCAGTGTGTGGTGGTACGTCGCCCGCCGCTCCTACGGCGCCCCGACCGCGGCGGCCTGCGGTTCCGACCGCGAGCAGGCCGAACTGGCCGGGGGAATCGTCTGAAAGCCGTGCTCACAGCCCCGGACGGGGTACGAACTCGCCGTCCGGATACGGCAGGATGAGCGGTCGCGCCGGTGCGGTGAACCGCTCCGCCCGGTGCGACGGCAGTTCTGGCAATGCCCGCGACATCGAGCAGGTGGACAACGTGACGACCCTTCACATCCGGCCGTCGGCGGCACTCCTCGCCGCCGTTTCCCTCCCCGGCGGTGACCGATGAACCGCACGCCGACCCTGGACGACTTCATGCTCGCCGGAATCGCCCTGGCCTCCGGCCTGTTGGCCGCGTTCCTGCTGCGGATACTGCTGCGCTGGCTCGGCAAGCACGCCGGCCGCACCCGCTGGAGCGGCGACGACGTGATGGTCGACGCGCTGCGCAGCGTGCTGCCGTGGTCGGCGGTCATCGGCAGCGCGGGGGTCGCCGGGGCGGTGCTGCCGCTGACGCACACGGTCCAGCACCAGGTGAACCAGACCCTCAAGGTGCTGATCATCCTGGCCGTGACGGTGGCGGCGGCCCGGGTGATTGCGGGACTGGTCCGGGCGGTCACCAACTCCCGCTCCGGGGTGGCCGGTTCGGCGACGATCTTCGTCAACATCACCCGAATACTGGTCCTGGCCATCGGCTTCCTGGTGATGCTGCAGACGCTCGGCATCTCGATAGCGCCGCTGCTCACCGCACTCGGTGTCGGCGGTCTCGCCGTGGCGCTGGCCCTGCAGGACACGCTCGCCAACCTGTTCGCGGGCATCCACATCCTCGCCTCCAAGACCGTGCAGCCCGGCGACTACATCCGGCTGAGCAGCGGCGAGGAGGGCTATGTCGAGGACATCAACTGGCGCCAGACGACGGTACGGGCGCTCTCCAACAACCTCGTCGTCATACCGAACGGCCAGCTCGCCAAGACGAACATGACCAACTTCATGCGTCCCGAGCAGCAGTTGACGATCCTGGTGCAGGTGGGCGTCGGCTACGACAGCGACCTGGAGCATGTCGAGGAGGTGACCATGGAGGTCATCGCCGAGGTCATGACCGACATCACCGGCGCGATCCCGGAGCACGAGCCGGCGATCCGCTTCCACACCTTCGGCGACTCGCGGATCGGGTTCACGGTGATCCTGGGGGTCGGCGAGTTCAGCGACCAGTTCCGCATCAAGCACGAGTTCGTCAAGCGCCTGCACAAGCGGTACCGCGACGAGGGCATCCGCATCCCGGCACCGACCCGCACGGTGGCGCTCCACCAGGGGGCGCTTCCGCCGGGGGCGGTCTCCATACCGCACCAGCGGGTCCCGGAGGACGAGCCGGGCGAAGTCCCCTCCACCCGGCTCGACTGACCTGACCGCTCAACTCCCCTAGAGAGTCGCGGAGTTGTCCCGGTAGCGGCCGCCGGTCCGGCTGTGCGGGGCGGTGAGGGCCGGGTTCACCGGCGTCACCGTCCAGTCCGGATGGCCGGGCATGCGCGGTGTCGCCGTACCGTAGAGCCAGTCCCCGAGGAAGCCGGACAGGTCCTGGCGGGAGACCTTCGAGGCGACGGCGATGTAGTCCTCGGTCGACGCCGAGGAGTCGCGGTAGCGGGCGAGGAAGGCGCGTTCCACGGCGTGGAAGGTGTCCTCGCCGATGAACTCCCGCAGGGCGTACAGGACGAGGACGCCGCCCAGGTAGCGCTGGTCGTCGAAGAGGTTCACCGCGTTCGGGGCGGCGACCGGGCCGGAGTCGTGGCGCCACTGGTCGCCGCGGGCGTAGGTGTCCTTCATGCGGGCTTCCATCGTGGTCAGGCCGAGGGAGTCGGGCCAGCCGCGCTCGTAGCGGTAGAGGAGTCCGTAGAAGTCCGCGTGGCCCTCGTTGAGCCACAGGTCGGCCCACGTGGCGGGGCTGACGCTGTTGCCGAACCAGGAGTGGACCAACTCGTGCATCATGTGCGAGCCGATCTTGCTCTCCTCCTGGAGCAGGAAGTTCGGCTTGTACAGCGTGAGGGTCTGGGTCTCGAGTCCTGTGAAGTCGAAGGCGTTCGGGGCGTCGGAGTTGCAGGGCAGCAGTCCGTACGTCTCGAACGGAAAGGCCCCGAGGCGCTGTTCCAGCCAGTCCACGAGTCCCGGCGTGAGCGCGAGCGCCGGTTCCAGGGCGGCGGCGCGGGCGGTCGGGACGACGTCCCGCAGCGGCAGCCCGTGCGGGCCCTGCCGGTTTTTGATCACGTAGTCGCCGACCGTGAGCTGCACCAGTTCGGTCGCCATCGGCGAGCGCGAGCGGTAGCTGAACGCGGTCCGGCCGCCGTACAGCCGCTCGGTGCGCAGCAGTTGACCGTTCGCGACCCCGCGCAGCCCGTCCGGGACGGTGATCCGGAACGTGAAGTCGGCCTTGTCGCTGGGGTGGTCGTTGCAGGGGAAGACGGTGTGCGCCAGGTTCGGCTGGCCGCACACCGCGAACCCGTCGGGCGTGATGACCCAGCCGCCGGTGGGCGCGGCGGAGCGGGCCGGGTCGACGGAGTACTCCACGCGGACGGTGACCCGCGCCCTCGCCGGGAGGGTCCGGGCCGGCGTGATCCGCAGCTTCTCGCCGGCCTGCTCGAAGTCGGCCGTACGGCCGTGGACGCGGACCGTGCGGATGTCGAGGCCGAGGGCGTCCAGGGAGAAACGGGACAGGGCTTCGGTCGTGCGGAGTTCCAGCGTCGCCGTGCTGTCGACCAGCTTGGTCGTCGCGTCGTAGGCGAGGTCGAGGTCGTAGGAGAGGACTCGGTAGCCGTCGTTGCCGAGACTCGGGAACACCGGGTCGTCGAGGGTCTCGGCGCCTTCGGTGCCGTTCCCCCGTCCGGCCGCGAGGGCCGGGGAACCAACGGTCAGTGCTGTTGCCGTACCGATCAGGGCGGCCACCGGGGCCGTCACTCTGGTGCGATATCTCATGATCCGCTCTCGCTCGGGCGGCCGGGTGGTCAGCTCCGGCCGTCGGTCAGTAATGGCGATCCACCGGTACTGACAGCCGAACCGGTCGGTCGGTTGCCCTCGGATCGCCCACGGGTGTTCGCGCGATGCGGACGGACCGCTGTCGAGCGGGACCCGCGCACGAGATATCTTGATGTCGAGCAATGTTGCAGACGTGGAGCGGAGCACCGGTGACTGACTCGACCATCATCTATACGCACACTGACGAGGCCCCGGCCCTGGCGACGTATTCCTTCCTGCCGGTGGTCCAGGCGTACGCCTCGCAGGCGGGTGTCGCCGTGACCACGCGGGACATCTCGCTGGCCGGGCGCATCATCGCCGTGTTCCCGGAGTACCTCACCGAGGACCAGCGGATCCCGGACGCCCTGCACGAGCTGGGCGAACTGGCGAAGACGCCCGAGGCCAACATCATCAAGCTGCCGAACATCTCGGCGTCCATCCCGCAGCTCAAGGCCGCCGTGGCCGAGCTGCAGGAGCAGGGCTACGCGCTGCCGAACTACCCGGACGACCCGAAGACCGACGAGGAGCGGGACATCCAGTCCCGTTACGACAAGGTCAAGGGCTCCGCCGTGAACCCGGTCCTGCGCGAGGGCAACTCCGACCGGCGCGCCCCCGCCTCGGTCAAGAACTACGCCAAGACCCACCCGCACCGCATGGGCGCCTGGTCCTCGGACTCGAAGACCAACGTGGCGACGATGGGCGAGAACGACTTCCGCTCCACCGAGAAGTCCACGACGATCTCCGAGGCCGGTTCGCTGCGCATCGAGCTGGTCGCCGAGGACGGCACCACCACCGTGCTGCGCGAGTCCGTACCCGTCCTCAAGGACGAGGTCGTCGACGCCTCCGTGCTGCACGTGGCCGAGCTGCGCTCCTTCCTCACCGCGCAGATCGCCCGCGCCAAGGCCGAGGACATCCTGTTCTCCGTGCACCTCAAGGCCACGATGATGAAGGTCTCCGACCCGATCATCTTCGGCCACGTGGTCCGCGCCTTCTTCCCGAAGACCTTCGAGCAGTACGGCGCCACGCTCGCCGCCGCCGGTCTCTCCCCGAACGACGGTCTCGGCGGCATCCTCAAGGGCCTGGCCGCGCTGCCCGAGGGCGACGCGATCAAGGCGTCCTTCGAGGCGGAGATCGCCGAGGGCCCCGCGCTCGCGATGGTCGACTCCGACAAGGGCATCACCAACCTGCACGTGCCGTCCGACGTCATCGTCGACGCCTCGATGCCGGCCATGATCCGCACCTCCGGCCACATGTGGGGCCCGGACGGCGCCGAGGCCGACACCCTCGCGGTGCTCCCGGACTCCTCCTACTCCGGCGTGTACCAGGCCGTCCTCGACGACTGCCGTGCCCACGGCGCCTACGACCCCTCGACCATGGGCTCGGTGCCGAACGTCGGCCTCATGGCGCAGAAGGCCGAGGAGTACGGCTCGCACGACAAGACCTTCGAGGTCCCGGCCGCCGGTACGGTCCGCCTCGTCGACCAGGCCGGCGACGTCGTCCTGGAGCAGGCGGTCGCCAAGGGCGACATCTTCCGCGCCTGCCAGACCAAGGACGCCCCGATCAAGGACTGGGTGAAGCTGGCCGTCACGCGTGCGCGTGCCACCGGCAGCCCGGCCGTGTTCTGGCTGGACGAGACCCGCGCGCACGACGCGCAGCTGATCGCCAAGGTCAACGCGTACCTGCCGGAGCACGACACCGAGGGCCTGGACATCCGGATCCTCGCCCCCGTCGAGGCCACCAAGCTGTCGGTGGAGCGCATCCGCCGCGGCGAGGACACCATCTCGGTCACCGGCAACGTGCTGCGCGACTACCTGACCGACCTCTTCCCCATCCTGGAGCTGGGCACCAGCGCCAAGATGCTGTCGGTCGTCCCGCTGATGGCGGGCGGCGGCCTCTTCGAGACGGGCGCCGGCGGCTCCGCCCCGAAGCACGTCCAGCAGCTGGTCAAGGAGAACTACCTGCGCTGGGACTCCCTCGGTGAGTTCTTCGCGCTGGTCCCCTCCCTGGAGCAGTACGCGACGTTCACCGGCAACACCCGCGCGAAGGTCCTCGCCGACACCCTCGACCGCGCCACGGCGACCTTCCTCAACGAGGACAAGTCCCCGACCCGGCGCGTCGGCGGCATCGACAACCGCGGCAGCCACTTCTTCCTGTCCCTGTACTGGGCGCAGGAGCTGGCCGCGCAGACCGACGACGCGGACCTCGCGAAGGCGTTCGCGTCGCTCGCCGAGACCCTCGCGGGTGCCCAGGAGCAGATCGTCGAGGAGCTCGGCGCGGTGCAGGGCAGCCCGGCCGACATCGGCGGCTACTACCAGCCCGACCCGGCCAAGGCCGCGAAGGTCATGCGCCCGTCGACGACGTGGAACGACGCGCTGGCCTCCCTGAGCTGACGCAGACTCTCCGAGTCACTCCGCCCCGGCCGGGTTCCTCCCGGCCGGGGCGGCCGCGTTCACCCCCGCGGTCGGCCGCTCACCAGTCCCGTACGGCGATCAGTTCCTCCACGTCCGCGTCCGCGAAGCCGTACGCCTTGGCCACGAACCAGAAGTCCTCGGCTATCTCCTCGCGGGCCACCGTCTCGATCTCGCTGTCGGCCGCCTCGAAGTCGTCCTGCAGGGCGTTGAACTCCTCGGTGGCGACCTCGGTGAGGGCGTACAGCGCGGGCAGGTCGGCGGGGCGCTCGGTCTCGATGCGCTCGCACAGGCGCAGCAGGACCGCCTTGCCGAGGTCGACGACGTGGTCGGGGTAGTACGCGTCCCGGTACAGCCCGCGCAGGAAGGCGTGCTCGGTGATCTGCTCGTTGCTGACGGGCATGGTGGTGCTCCCCCGGTCCGTGATCGTCGTTGCCGATACGTTGATCCTGCACCACGCCACTGACAACGCCTCCGGGAGCCGCCCGTGACCCCCTCCGCGCCGTCCTCCGGGCCGTCCTTCGAGCTGCTGCCCGGCGCCGCCGACTCGCCCGTGATCCTCCATGTCCCGCACTCCGCGCGGGAGATACCGGCCGACGTCCGCGCGGACATCCTGCTGGACGACCCGGCGCTGGCCCGCGAACTCGACCACATCACCGACAGCCACACCGCCCGGATCGCGGACGAGGCGGCACGCGCGTGTGCGGTCACCCCGTGGCGGTTCGTGAACCGGCTCTCGCGCCTGGTCGTCGACCCGGAACGCTTCCCGGACGAGCGCGAGGAGATGCTCGCCGTCGGCATGGGCGCGGTCTACACCCGCACCACCCACCGCGCCGACCTGCGCCCCGCCGACCACGACCCCGAGCCCCTCCTCGCGCGCTGGTTCCGCCCCTACGCCCGCGCCATGACGGACGCCGTCGCCGACCGCCTCGCCGCCACCGGCCGGGCCGTCGTCATCGACGTGCACTCCTACCCCACCGCCCCGCTCCCCTACGAACTCCACGGCACCGACCCCCGCCCCGCCGTCTGCCTCGGCACCGACGCCTTCCACACCCCGCCCGCACTCCTGTCGGCGGCCCGCGAGGCGTTCGCGGAGTGCGGCGGGATCGGCCTCGACAGCCCGTTCATCGGTACGTACGTCCCGCTGGAGTTCTACGGCAAGGAGCCCGCCGTCGGCGCCCTCATGGTGGAGATCCGCCGGGACACCTACATGTCCGAACCCGGCGGTGCGGCCGAAGGACCCGGAGTCGCCCGGCTCGTCTCCGCGCTGACGGCACTCGTGGACGCCGTGTCCGGGTGACGCCCGGCCCTCCGGCTGGAGCACTCCCGCAGGACAGGCGGCCGGGGGCGTACGAGGGTGGGCAGCATGACCGAGGAGACCACCACGCTGACCGGCCAGGCCCCGCCCCCCGTGCGGGACTGGCCCCCGCTCGACCTGACCGGGACGGAGTTCGACCCGGTCCTCGCGGAGCTGATGCGCGAGGGCCCGCTGACCCGGATCCGGCTGCCGCACGGCGAGGGCTGGGCGTGGCTGGCGACCCGCTACGACGACGTGAAGATGATCACCAACGATCCGCGGTTCGGCCGCGCGGAGGTCACCACACGTCAAGTGACGCGCATGGCCCCGCACTTCAAGCCCCGCCCGGGGTCACTGGCGTTCGCCGACCAGCCGGACCACAACCGGCTGCGCAAGGCGATCGCGGGCGCGTTCACGGTCGGCGCGATGAGGCGGCTGCGGCCCCGCGCGCAGGCACTGCTCGACCCGCTCGTCGACGGAGTCGTGGCGGACGGCCCCCCGGCGGACCTGATCGAGCGGGTCCTGGAGCCCTTCCCGATCGCCGTGGTCAGCGAGGTGATGGGGGTGCCGGACGCGGACCGTGAGCAGGTGCACGCGTGGACCCGGCAGATCATCTCCACGTCCGGCGGCGCCGAGGCCGCGGACCGCGCCAAGCAGGGCATGTACGCGTGGATCACGGACACGATCCGCGCCCGCGCCGACAGCGACGGCACCGACGTGTACTCCCTGCTGGGCGGTGCCGTGGCCCGCGGCGAGATCAGCGAAGAGGAAGCGTCCGGTGTGGCGGGCCCGCTGCAGATCGGCGGGGAGGCGGTCACCCACAACTGCGGCCAGATGCTGTACCTGATGCTCACCCGCCCCGACCTGCTGGACCGCCTGCGCGCCCAACCCGATTGCAGGGAGGCCGCGTTGGACGAACTCCTGCGGTTCATCCCGCACCGCTCGTCGGTCGGTCTGGCCCGGATCGCCCTGGAGGACGTCGAGTTGCACGGCCTGCGGATCAGTACCGGCGATCCGGTCTACGTCTCCTACCTCGCCGCCAACCGCGACCCGGCCGTGTTCCCCGACCCGGACGTCATCGACGTGGACCGCGACCCCAACCCGCATCTGGCCCTCGGCAACGGCTCGCACTACTGCACCGGTGCCGTCCTGGCCCGTCTGCAGACCGAACTCCTCGTCGACACCCTGCTGGACCGGCTGCCCGGGCTCCGACTGGCCGTCCCCGCCGAGGAGATCGTCTGGCGCCGGAAGACGATGATCCGGGGACCGCAGACACTGCCGGTGACCTGGTAGGCCGGACCGCGCGCACCGCGGTTCACGCCCGCAGCCACTCCGTGACGACGACCTCCCCGCCCGCCCGCAGCCGTAGCGCGAAGGGGCCGGTCGGGGGTGCGTCGCTGGTGAAGCGGCCCAGGGCGTCGGCCGTGAGGGTGGTGGGGCGCAGGGTCTGGGGGCCGTTCAGGACCTCGATGCCGGCCGGCTGGGGCGGCATCACCTGGCCCATCAGGCCCTCGCTCGTCACCTCCACGTCGATGCTGAGGTCGCCCGCCGTGAAGGTCAGCATGCGGGGCACGTCCATGGCCCCTCTCACCGGGATCGCGTCGATGAGGGAGTCGAAGGTCAGCTCCGCGAGCCGGGCGTCCATGTCGTACAACGCGTAGGCGTCCATGGCGAGTTGACGGAGGTCGGCGGGGACCGGGTCCAGGATGGCGGCGGCCTGACGCAGCTCCTCCTCCAGGAGGCTGTCGTCGAACTCCCCTCCGTCGTCGCCAGGTTCGCCCTCCGGGCCGGTCACCTCATCCTCACTTGAAGGGTCCTGGCCGAAGGTCTCGAACGGGTCGTAGCCGTCGTCGTGCATGCCGTTCACACCGCCCCCCGGGCGTCGAGTCGGGCCCGCAGCCGGCGCAGACAGCGCTGGCGCATCGGGCCGATGCTGCCGACGGCGATACCCAGGCCGGCGGACACCTCCTGGTAGCTGGGCGGCGGCGAGGCCATCAGCACCCGCAGCAACTGCCTGCACCGCTCGCCCAGTTCCTCGAACTCCTGCCACAGTCGCCGGATGCGCTCGGCGTCCGAGGCGGCCTCCTCCGAGTCGATCAGCGACTGCTCGGGGGTGCGCTCCTCGCTGATGCGGTCGAGGAGGTGAGGATCGTCGGTGGGCATGAGCCGCCGTAGGCTCTTGATCACTTTAAGGCATTCGTTGCGTGCCGTGCTGGCGAGCCAGGAGCCGGCCTTCTCGGGCTCGCGGATGCGCCGCAGATGCTGGGCGAAGCGGAACCACACGGTCTGGTACACCTCGTGGCCGTCGGCGTCGGAGAGCCGGTGCGCGCGCACCACGGACCAGACCAGTGGGCTGAGCCCCTCCACGAGCGCCTTCCAGGCCGCCGCGTCGCCGTCGACGGCGGACTGGACGAGCGCGCCGACTTCTGCACGGTCCACGGTGCCACCCCTCGTGTACGGCATGTCATCGTACGCCGTGGAGGGGATGGTTCCGGCCGTCATGCCGGAGGGGAGAGCGGTACGACGGGGACCGGGCGCCAGGTGGGTGGGCGCAGCGCCGGTACATGCGCCCCGCGCACTTCGGCGTACTCGGTGTTCCCCGTGAGGAGTTGGGTACGGGCCACGCGCGCGTCGGTCTCCTTGTTCGCGGTCATGAAGGCGGCGACCATGCCGGCGGCGACGGGTGCGGCGAACGAGGTGCCGCTCCAGCGGGCGAGCCCCTCGAAGGTCACCTGGTCCGGGTCGCCCGGCTCGGTTTCCCCGGCCTGGCTCAACACGCCCTTGTGGGTGGGTGATTGGCAGGTGCAGGAGTAGGTGAAGCCGAACCGGCAGGCGTCGTAGGTGGTGTGCTGGTAGGCGTACGGCACGGGCGCCTCGAACCCGGTGAGGGGGCCGACGAGCCGCTCGCCGGGGGCGTAGGCCTTGACCCAGGCGCCGTGGTTGCTGAAGCAGGCGCCGAACTCGCCGTCGCCGCGCAGCGCGCCGACCGAGAGGACGACGTCCTGGAAGTCGGGCAGGTCGGCGTAGGCGGCGGGCCAGAACGGGGTGGCGCTGGCGTTGTTGCCGGCCGCCGCGACGAGCAGAGTGCGCTGGCCGCGCAGGGCCTGCATGAAGCCCTCGACGCCGAGGAGTCCGTCGGTACGGCCGTTCGACGTGCCGGCGGAGAGGCTGATGACGTCGGGCCAGCCGTGCTCGTCGACGGCCGCGAACAGCGCCTCGCCGAAGTCGGATTCGAGGATGGCGCCCGCGTCGTTGAGGGTGTTGCGGACGGTGACCTCGGTGTTGGGCGAGACCGCCGCGACGAGTCCGGCGATGAACGTGCCGTGTCCTACGTACTGTTGGAGCACTCCCGAGTCGTCGGTCTCCCTGATCTGGGCGTCGCCCTGGACGTGGGCGAGCAGCGGGTAGGACCGGTAGTCGTGCATGAGGCCGGTGTCGATGACGAGGACGCCCACGGCGGTGTCCGCGTCGTAACCGGCCTCCGCCGGGGCCGGGTTGGCGCCCTCGGCGAGCGGGGCGGGCACGGGCTCGTCGCCCGGGCAGGCGTTCACCGCGATCGACACCACGTGGTTGCGGCTGATCAGCCGGCGTCCGGCGCGGCCCTCCGGTTCGCGCAGGGCGCGCAGCGCGTTGGCCACGGCGTGGTCGCCGCTCCGGTCGCCGATGCCCGGGTCGCCGACCTGGATGCGGGTGATGCCGGAGCGGTTGGTCTCGGGGCCCGCGCGGCGGACGGAGTCCTCGCTGAGGCCGGTGACCGCGGTGAAGTGCGTGCGGACGGTGTCCTCGACGAGGCGGGCCTCCTCGCCGTCGCGGGCGAGCACGACGCCCTTCTCGTAGAAGAACTCGGCGGAGTCGTCCGGCCCCATCGCCAGGGGGACGTCGGGCATCGAGCGCTGGATCTGGTCGAACTGCTCGTGGAATCGCTGTGGCGCCATGGCGTGTTCCTCCCACTGCGGCGGCGGTCGTCAATCAGAGCCGCCGGACCGCTACTTGATACAGCACCAAACCTGTGAGGTCTGCACCTGGGGCCACTAGGATGCGCGGAGTGACTGCGGGAAGCGACTCGGTTCTCGAACTGCTGCCGATGGTGTTCGCGGCGCCGGGCGAGGCGCTGGCCGGTGCGCGGGAGGTCCTCGACGGCGATCCGACGCCGTTCCAGGCCTCTGTGGCGCACCATGTGATCGGCATCTGGCAACGGGACTTCGGCGACATCCGGCTCGCCCTGCACCATCTGCGGCGGGCCCGTGACCTGGCGGCCCGTGCGGACTCGGCGGAGCGTGAGGCGGACGTCCTGGGCACCCTGGGCGTGGCGCTGGTGCACGCGGGCCGCACCCGGCAGGGCCTGGAGGCCTTCGAGCGGGGCATCGCGCGCGGCACGGGGCAGACCCGGGCGCGCGTGCTGTACCGGCGGGCGTACGTCTGGTGGGTGCTGGGCCGGCACCCCGAGGCGCTCGAGGACGTACGACGGGCCATTGCCGTGCTGCGGCAGGCGGATGACGTCATCTGGATCGCCCGGGCGCTCACCCTGCGCGCGACCGTGCATCTCGCGCTCGGCGCGGTGGACCGGGCCGACGCCGACTTCACGGCGGCCGAGCGGCTGTGGGAGACCACCGGCCAGGAGCACGACAAGGCGGACGCGGTGGAGAGCCGGGGCCTGGCCGCCTTCCGGTCGGGCGACATCCCCGTGGCGCTCCAACTCCTGGACGAGGCCGAGGAGATGTACGCCAAACTCGCCACGCCGACGTTCATGCTCATCATCCGCCGCTGCGAGGTGCTGATGAGCGCGGGCCTCGCCGGGGAGGCGCTCACGCACGCGGACGCGGCGGTCCGGCTGCTCGACGGCATCGGCGGACAGTCCACGCGCAAGGCCGAGTTGCTGCTCGTGGCCGCCCGGGCCGCCCGGCTCGCGGACGATCCGCACACGGCGATCGCCCGCGCGGCCGTGGCGGTACGGCTGTTCGCCGCGCAGCGCCGCACCTGGTGGGAGACGCACGCCCGACTGGTGCTGATCGAGGCGAGGTTGGCGGGCGGGCGGGCGTCGGGGCGGCTGGTGGCGGACGCGGCCTCGGTAGCCGACCGGCTGGCCGCGTTCGGCTCACCGTCCGCACCGGAGGCCTCGCTGCTCGCGGGCCGGATCGCACTCGCCCTGGGCTGGACGGTGGACGCGGAACGGCACTTGGCGGTGGCCGCGCGCAGCAGACACGGTGGGCCGCCACTGGCCAGGATGACGGGTTGGGCGGCGCAGGCGCTGCGCGCGCAGGCGGCGGGCTCCGGTCGCGGTGTCCTGGAGGCGTGCCGCCGCGGCCTCGACGTGCTCGACGATCACCGTACGACCCTGGGCGCCTCGGAGTTGAGGGCGCGGGCCACGGCACAGGGAGCGGAACTGGCGGCCCTGGCCCAGCGCGCGAGCCTCGCTTCCGGCGGTCCGCGCCGTCTCCTGGTCTGGAGCGAACGCTGGCGGGCGACGGCCCTCTCCACCCCGCCCACCAGGCCGCCCTCCGACCCGGCCCTGCTGAGCGGTCTGACGGCGTTCCGCGAGATCGCCGCCCGCGCGGAGGAGGCCCGCATGGAGGGTCACCCGGTACCGGCCCTTGAGCGTGAACAGCGGCGCCTGGAACGGGAGATCCGCTCCCGCACCCTCCACATGCGCGGCGACGCCCCCGGCGAGGGCGACCGCTTCGACCCGACTCGCCTGCTGGCACGCCTCGGTGAGGGCCGCTTGGTCGAACTCGCCGTGGTGGACGGCCGCGTGCACGTCCTGCTCTGCGGCGACGGCCGCGTCCGCCGCTTCGAGACGGGCCTGCTCGCGGAGGCGATGGCCGAGGCGGAACACATCCAGGCGGGTCTACGACGCCTGGCGCACCCCGGGGCGGAGGCGCGGCTCCCGGTGGTGGAGGCGGCGGGCCGGCACCTGGAGGAACTCCTTCTGGGCGAAGCGGCACGGCACTTGGGCTCGGGACCGGTGGTCGTGGTTCCGCCGGGCCGACTCCACCGCGTTCCCTGGGCGTTGCTGCCCTCGCTGCGCGACCGCGTCCTCAGTGTGTCGCCGTCGGCGGGCAGTTGGCTGCGCGCGCTGGACACCGAGCCGCCGTCGGGCGGTCGGCACGTCCTGGTGCGCGGACCGGGTCTGGCGACGGGCGGCGCGGAGGTCCCTGACCTCGCCGACCAGTACGGCAGGCCCACGGTCCTGGAGCACGACGACGCCGAAGTCCCGCGTGTGCTGGCCGAGTTGGACGGCGCGACGCTGGCGCACATCGCGGCCCACGGCACGTTCCGCGCGGACAGTCCCCTGTTCTCGTCGCTGCGCATGGCCGACGGTCCGCTCATCGTCCACGACTTCGAACGTCTCGCCCGCAGCCCGTACCGCATCATCCTCTCCAGCTGCGACACGGCCCGCCTCGCGTCGGTCGGCGCGGACGAACTCCTAGGCCTGGTCACGGCGTTGCTCCCGCTGGGCACCGCAGGCGTCATCGCGAGCAGCGCCCCGGTCAACGACGCGGCGGTCGTCCCCTTGATGCTGTCCCTCCACAAGGGGCTGAGCACGGGCCTGTCCTTGGCGGAGGCGTTGCGTGACGCCCGGGCGGCGCTGCCCGGGGACGCGGTGCATCAGGCGACGGGGTGGGCGTTCTCGGCGTTCGGGGCGGCCTGAGCGGGGCGGGTGGGGTGAACGCGGGGCGGGTGACGTCGCGGGCCGGGTGAGGCCGGGCATCGGGCAGTTCAGTCCGAGCCACACTCCCGGCGACGCGGATCCGCCCCGGTCACCCCCCTTACGCCGACTGCGCCGCAGGCAGTTCCACCAGCCACGGCAGTGCGCCGCGGTCGCTCGCGCCGAGGCGGGCGTAGGCGCTGTAGAGGTGGTTGCCGACCGTGCGGACGGAGAGGGTGAGGCGGTCGGCGATCTGGCGGTTGCTGAGGCCCGCGGCCGCGAGGGTGACGATCTGGCGCTGGCGGGCGGTGAGTTCGCCGAGGACCAGGCCGGACAGGGCCGGGGTGCGGGCTCCCTGGCAGCGGCGGGCGAGGGCGACCGCGCGGGTGCGGGACATGCGCGCGGCGCGCGGGTCGCGGTGGGCGCGGACGGCCTGGGCGTGTGCCTCGGCGGCGAACAGCAGGAAGCCGCGCTGCTCCAACTCCCCCGCCACCCGGTCCAGTGCGGGCCCGTCGCCCTCGACCAGCGCCTCCGCGTGCCGGGCGAGAACGGCCGGTCCGTCGCCGGGCAGCCGGGCGAGGCGGCCCGCGACGCGCTCGGGAGCACCGAGGCGTACGGCGTCGTAGAGGACGTAGGCGGCGGGCCTGCCGTCCTCGACGGCGGTGCCGCGCATCCTCTCGTCGTCCCTGCGCCGGCTCGGTGCCAGCGCCTCGGCCACGGTCGCGCGCGCCGACTCCACGTCGCCGCGGGCCGCCGCGAGCCAGCCGCCCGCGTCGTCGGACGCGGGGCGGGTCAGCGCCTCGTCGGCGGCGGGCACGTCGCCCGACTGAGCGGCGGCCAGGGCGAGTTCGGCCGCGCAGGCCCGGTTGCCCGCGGCCTCCCGCAGCCCTTCGCGCGCCCAGGCCGCCGCCTCGCGCAGCTCGCCCCGCAGTCGCGCGAACCGGGCGCGGACGGCGGCGTACCCGGCCGGAACCGGTGCGCCCTCCGCGACCAGCCACTCTCCCACGGGTGTCGGCAGCGGGCGTACGTCGGTGCGGTCGATGCGGTCGGTCAGTGCGGCCCGTTCGGCCGCGAGGGCGGGGGCGCACTGGTCCGGGGTGCGGGCCAGCCGGCGGGCCCGGAGCCGGCCGGCGGCGGCGCGCAGCGCTGGGCCGTGCAGCGGGTGGGCGAGGCGGACGCCGCCCTGGTCGTCGACGTGGACCAGCGCCTCGGTCTCCAGGCGTTCGAGGACGTCGAGGCCGAAGTCGTCGAGCGAGGACGCCAACGGCTCGGCGAACGCCAGGCGTTCGAGGATCTCGCGCTCCTCGGGGCCGGTGTGGTCGAGGACTTGCGCGGTGCGCTCGCGGACCGTCGCGGTGACCGGCACCGGGCCGCGCCACGCCCACTCGTCGGAGTCGGTGGCCCGGGTGAGCAGCCCGCGCTCGCGCACCGCGCCGAACAGGTCGCGCAGCAGCCGCAGATCACCCTGGCAGAGGCGGTTGAGGCGGTTCACGGTGAGGGCGTCCAGCGGGCCGCCCGCGCCCGCCGCGAGCAACTGGGCCGTCTCCTCCCGGGGCAGCGGCTCCAGCGCGAGACGCGGCAGCAACTCCCCTGTCCACAGCCGCGATACGGCGCCGGGCACGGGCTCGCCGTCGGCCACCACGATCACCAGACGGGTACGGGAGTGCACGGCGAGCTGGTGCACGAGCGCGGCCGAGGAGTCGTCGAGGAGATGGGCGTCGTCCACCACCAACAGCCGCACGCCGGAGAGGAGTTGGACCGCGCGGTGCAGGGAGACGCTTTCGGGGAGCAGGTGCGCGAACGCGGCGAAGGGCAGCCCACGGGTCTCGGGAGTCCCGGTGACCTTGGCGCAGTCGCTGCCCCGGACGGCCTCGGTGACCAGCCGGGTCTTGCCCCGGCCCGCCGGCCCGGTCACCACGATGCCGTGCCGTCCGGCCGTCAACGAGCCCCTGACCAGCTCCAGTTCGTCCTGCCTGCCGGTGAACGGCCAGGGCAGTTCCAGGGTCTTCGCGTCCTGTTCGAAAGTCATCACGCAGATATGAGTCGGGCTACTCAGCCCTGATACAGGGTGACTTGAGTAGCCCTCGACTCAGGCGCCCGGGAACGGTCGACGGCAATCTGGTCGCATGACCACCCGCTACTGCTCCCTCGCGCAGCAGCCGGCCCCGGAGTTCGCACCGGGACTGGCCGCCGAGCGGCGCGGTGCGCTCATCGGCGGAAGCCGTATGTGGGTCAACGGCACGGTCCTGCACTACTACTTCTTCGACGCCGACAACGCGGCCGCCACCGACACGTCCGTCATCCCGGTCCCCGGGACCGGCGAGCGGCGGCGGGTTCCGTGGGCCGGTGCCAAGGAGCAGCAGGACGTCGTACGCGAGTGCTTCCGTGAGTGGCGGGGACTCGGGATCGGCGTCGACTTCGCCGAGGTCGGGGACCGTTCGGAGGCGGAGCTGCGTATCGGGTTCCAGCCCGGTGACGGCTCCTGGTCGGCGGTGGGCCGTGACGCGCTCACGATCGGGCTGTCCGACCGCACCATGAACTTCGGGTGGGACCTGACCGCACCGGGACAGCGCGGTACGGCCCTGCACGAGATCGGGCACGCCCTGGGCATGCTGCACGAGCACCAGAGCCCGTTCGCCGGCATCCACTGGGACGACGAGGCCGTCTACGCCGAACTGGCGGGCCCGCCGAACTTCTGGAGCCGGGACAGGACACGCTTCAACGTCCTGCGCAAGCTCGACCCGGACGAGGTCAACGGCTCCGTCTGGGACCCGCAGTCGATCATGGAGTACCCGTTCGCGTCGGGACTGATCCTAGAGCCGGAGGAGTACCGCACGGGCCTGCACCCGCACGGCAGCCTCTCCCCCTGCGACAAGGAGTTCGTCCTGCGCTGGTACCCGCCCGTCGGCCCTCCCCGGCCGGCCGGACTGGTGCCGTTCCGGTCGGCGCCGCTGCGCCTGGGGCCGGGCGAGCAGGCCGACTTCGCGATCGAGCCGACACAGACGCGCGAGTACGCCGTCGGCTCCTTCGGGGACAGCGACACGGTCGTCGTGGTCTTCGAGGAACGGGACGGCGAACCGCGCTTCCTCGCCGGGCAGGACGACGGGGGCACACCGCACAACGCCACACTCAAGGTCAGGCTCGTCAAGGGCCGCCGCTACTTCGTCCGTGTGCGTCTGTACTCCACGTGGGGTTCGGGGGAAACCGCGGTGATGTGCTGGTAACAGCACGGGTACAGCCGCATGCGGGCGGACGGACCACAAGTCCGGCGCCGGGGGAAGCGGCCGAGGAAACGTCGCCTTCGGGGGAGGGAGACGTTTCCTCGGCCGCGCCGCCATGTTCAACCCACATAGCGCGCGGGGACGTTGGACGCTAGTTGCCCAACTCCATCGGCCGGGCGGGGTCCTTGGACCACTCCTCCAGTGAACCGTCGTACACGGACACGTCCGTGCGGCCGAGCAGTGTGAGCGCGAGTGCGGCGCCCGCCGCCGAGATGCCTCCGCCGCAGTAGAGGACGACCGGTGAGTCGTCGGTGCCGAGGACCGCGCCGACCCGTGCCGCCAGCTCCTCGGCGGGCAGCACACGGCCGGACTCGTCGAGGAGGCCCCGGCCGGGCAGGCTGCGGCTCGCGGGGATGTGACCGCGGCGGCTGTAGCGCGTGGGCGCGGAACCGTCGTAGCCGCCGATAGGGAGAGCGCAGACGAGGGTGCCGGGGCGCTCGCCGCGGCTGATCGCGGCCACGTCCTCGATGCCGGACCACAGATCCGGGCGTACGACGGGGGTCACGGGCGGGATGGCCGGAGCGGGCTCGGTGTCGTCCCCGGAGGCCAGGGGACGCCCGGCCGACTCCCACGCTTCGAGACCGCCGTCCAGGACCGCGGCCGGGACGCCGATCGCCCGGAGCATCCACCACAGCCGTGCCGCCCAGATGCCGCCGCCGCTGTCGTAGGAGACGACCTCGCCGCCCTCCCCCACGCCCAGCCGGGCCAGCGCGGCGGCCAGGGCCTCGGGGGCGGGCACGGCGAAGTGGTACGGCACCTCGTGGTCGGAGAGCTCGCCGGTCAGGTCGGCGTGTCGCGATCCGGGCAGGTGCCGCTCCGCCCATGCCTCGCGCCCGCTCGCGGAGCGGTAGTCGCCGTCCTCGCGGGGTGAGGGCAGAAGCGCGGTGGCGTCGAGGACGACCAGCCGGGGGTCGTCGAGGTGGGCGGCGAGCCAGGTGTCGTCGACCAGCGGGCCGGGCAGCAGGGTGGTGGTCATGGCGGCCGATCGTACGCCCGCGACCTGGGCGTCTCATCCCTCGGGCGTGGCCGTCTCGGATGTCGGACCCCGCTTGCACAGGATCCAGGTGGTGCGGTTATCGTTCGGCCATCTACGCGGGAGCCCCTACCCGGTTGGGCTGAGAGGGCGTCTGGGACCGGCTCGTCGAGAGTCCGGCCCCCATGGGGACGCCGACCGCACCACTCGCGCCTCAGCGCCCGCGTAGGAGTTCACGTGTCTTCAGCAGTCGAGCCTCAGCATCCGGTGGTCAACACCCGTGCGCGCCGCTCCTGTTGTTGTCGCACGCACTGATCCACCGCCTCCGCGTACCCCCTCCCCTCTCCCTTCAGGCGCCGTCACGCCTGCGCACCTCCCGGAGCACCCCCATGCCGCACATACGGGTCATGCTGGACTATTTCCACCCGTGGCCGAATTCAGCCGGTCTGTACGTCGCTCGTGCCCGCCGCTGGTACGAGGAGGCCGGTCTGGATGTCGAGCTGGTGGTCCAGGATCCGGGACGCGGGGACACGCTGGAGTACCTGGCCCGGGGCGAGGTGGACTTCGGGATCTTCCCGCCGAACCGGCTGCTGGCGCGGCGCGCGGAGCACGGCCAGCCGCTGATCGCCGTGTCCGCGATCAACCACCGGGGCCTGGAGGCGATCCAGACCACCACGTCGACCGGGATCACCCGCCCCCGCGAACTGGCCGGCCGCCGGATCGCCTACAACCCGACCCCACGCGGCCGGGCCATGGTGCGCCACCTGGTGGCGGCGGACGGCGGCGACCCGGACGCGGTGATCGGTGTGGACGCGGGCAGCCGCGAGCTGACCGTCGACGACATCGTGGCGGGCGAGGCGGACGCGACCTTCGGCAACTACTGGTCCTGGGACGCCCTGCGCGGCGATCTGCCCGAGGAGCAGCGCCTCACCTGGCCGGTCGACGAGATCGGCGCCCCGCGCTACCACAGCTACCTGCTCGGCACGAGCGAGGACCTGCTCGCCCAACACCCTTCTCTCGTACGGGACTTCCTCGCCGTCACGGCACGCGGCTACGCGGCCGCCGCCCAGGAGCCGGACGCCACGCTGGAGTTGCTGGAGCGGGTCATCCCGTACTTCCCGCGTCCGCTGATCGCCCGCTCCCTCGCCCTGATCGCGCCCACCTGGACGGACACGGACGGCCGTTGGGGAGTCATCGACGAGACCCGGATGGGCCCGTACGCGCACTGGCTCGCGGAGAACGGCGCGATCCCGGACGACCGCGACTGGGCTCGGTCGTTCACCAACGGCCTGCTGGACGTGGCCACATGAGAACCCTGGCCTGCCAGGCGAGGTCGCTGACCCGGCGGCTCGCCGTCGACTTCATGCGGGTGGGCAGCGCGCTGTGTCGGCCGTGACCGGACCGACCCGCCAGCCCTCCCACCCCTCGAAGGACCCGACATGCATCGCCGAACCGCCCTGTCCGCCATGGCCGCGACCGCGCTCCTCGCCGTCACCGGCTGCTCCGCCGACTCCACGGCCGCCACGAAGGACGGCACCACGACCGTCACCCTCGCCCTGGACTGGACGCCCAACACCAACCACACCGGGATCTACGTCGCCCAGGCCAAGGGCTGGTTCAAGGCCGCCGGGATCAACGTGAAGATCGTGCCGTACGGTTCGACCGCGCCCGAGACGCTGATCGCCAACCACAAGGCGGACTTCGGCATTTCGTACCAGGAGGGCGTCACCACCGCCCGTGCCGCGGGCCAGGACATCACCTCCGTCTACGCGGTGACACAGAAGACGGACGTGACGATCGCGGTGCGCGCGGACCGGACGGACATCACCTCGCCGAAGGACCTCGACGGCAGGACGTACGCCGGTTTCGGCGCGCCCTACGAGAAGCCGCTGCTGCAGAGGGTGATCCAGAACGCGGGCGGCAAGGGCGAGTTCAAGCAGGTCACCCTCAACACCTCGGCGTACGCGGCGCTTTACGCGGGCCAGGCGGACTTCGCGATGCCGATGCCGACCTGGGAGGGGCTGGAGGCGGAGCTGAACGGCAAGCCGCTGAAGAACTTCCAGCTGTCCGACTACGGCTTCCCGGCGATCTACTCGACGCTCGTCGCGTCCTCGGACCAGTTCCTCAAGAAGAACCCGGGGGTCGCGAGGAAGTTCCTGGCCGCCGTCGACAAGGGTTACCGCTACGCCGCCGAACACCCGGACCAGGCAGCCGACTTGCTCATCACCGCCAACAAGAGCGTGCTCACCAACACCAAGCTGGTGAAGGAGAGCGAGCGGCTGCTCGCCAAGGAGTACTACAAGGGCGCGGACGGTGCGATCGGCACGCAGAGCGCCGCGCGCTGGCAGGCCTTCGCGGACTTCGAGTACAAAGCAGGGCTGCTGGTCGACGCGAACGGCAAGAAGCTGACGGCCGCCCCGAAGGCGACGACGTTCTTCACCGACGCGTATCTCCCGGACGCCAAGTGAGGCCGCTCCTGCGGTCGTTGTGGCCGCCGCTCCTCGTCCTGACCGTGGTCCTCGGCGGCTGGCAGCTGTACGTCACCGCCGCCGGCGTCGATCCCACGACCCTCCCCTCGCCCGCCCGGGTCGTGGAGCAGGGCTGGCTGAACCGCCAGGACCTGTGGGACCAGACGCTCCCCACCCTCCAGGAGACGCTGCTCGGCTTCGCGCTGTCGTTCGCGGCGGCCTGGCTGGTGGCCGTACTGCTCGACTTCTCCTCGGCGGCCCGCCGGGGCCTGTACCCGCTGCTCGTCGCCTCGCAGACCATCCCGATCGTCGCCGTGGCACCACTGCTGATCATCTGGTTCGGCTTCGGACTGCTGCCGAAGATGCTGGTGGTGACGCTGACGACGTTCTTCCCGCTCGCCGCGAACCTCGCGGCGGGCTTCGCGGCGACCGACCGCGAGGCGATGCGGCTGCTGCGCTCGCTCGGCGCGGGCCGATGGCGGACGTTCCGCCTCGTCCGGGTGCCGAGCGCGATGCCGTACTTCTTCGCCGGACTGCGCGTGAGCATCACCTACGCCGTCGTCGGCGCCGTCTTCGCCGAGTACGCGGGCGCGGAAGCCGGCCTCGGAATCTATATGCAGGCCCAAAAGAGCGCGTTCCGCACCGACTTGGTGTTCGCGGCGGTCGCGGTGACGGCCGCGCTGAGCATCGCCCTGTTCGGGGCGACCTATCTGCTGCAACGGCTGGTCCTGCCGTGGGAGCGGGCGTTGAAGGAGGACAAGGCGTCATGAGCAGTCTTCGTATCGAGGGCGTCGGCAAGTCCTTCGGCCCGCTGGAGGTCCTGCGGGACCTCGAACTCGCCGTGGAGCCAGGCGAGTTCGCGGCCGTGATCGGTCCGAGCGGCAGCGGCAAGAGCACGCTCTTCAACCTGGTCTCCGGCCTGGACCGCCCCACGTCCGGCCGGGTCCTGGTGGAGGGCGAACCGGCCGGGGTGGAGTCCGGCAAGGTGGCGTACATGCCGCAGAAGGACCTGCTGTTCCCCTGGCGGACCGTGCTCGACAACACGGCACTGGGCCTTGAAGCGCAGGGAGTCGGCAAGAAGGAGGCGCGGCGCCGGGCCGACGCCCTGTTCCCGGACTTCGGCCTCGACGGTTTCCAGAAGGCGTACCCGTCGCAGCTCAGCGGCGGCATGCGGCAGCGAGCGGCCCTGCTCCGTACGGTCGTTCTGGAGCGGCCGGTCCTCCTGCTCGACGAACCCTTCGGCGCGCTCGACTCCCTCACCCGGACCGAGATGCAGCTGTGGCTGGCAGGCATGTGGCAACGCCACCGCTGGACCGTCGTCCTGGTCACCCATGACATCCGCGAGGCGGTCCTGCTCGCGGACACCGTCCACGTCCTGTCCCCGCGCCCCGCCACCATCGTCGACCGCGTCGAGGTCCCGCTGGCCCGCCCGCGCGGCGCCGACGACTTCACGAACCCGGACTTCGCGTCGACCGAGCGCCGCGTCCTGGACGCCCTGCGCGGCACAACGGCGGTGCGCACAGCATGAGTTCACACCTCGCCCACGGTCTGGGCACCGACCCGGTCGACCCCGACTGGCCACCCCTGACGGACGCCGAGGTCACCGACATCGTGGGCCCGGCCCGGGTGGTGTGGCGCAGCCCGCGCCCCCTGTCGGCGGCGGCCGTCGTGGAGCGGTCCGACCACCGCCTCTTCGTGAAACGCCACCACACCTCAGTCCGCACGCCGGAGGGCCTGGCCGAGGAACACGCCTTCCTACGGCACCTGCGGCTGCGCGGCGCCCCGGTCGTCGAGGTGCTGGACCTGGCGACACGCGGCGAGTGGACGTACGAGGTCCACTCGGCCGGAGTCGGCATCGACCTCTACCGCGACGCCCTGTCCTGGTCCCCGTTCCGCTCCCTCGCCCATGCGCGGGCCGCCGGCGAGGCACTGGCCCGGCTGCACCTGGCGGCGGAGGGCTTCGACGCCCCGCGCCGCCGAGTGCAGCCGCTGGTGGCGTCGTTCACGGTGTTCGCGTCCCCCGACCCGCTGCCAGAGCTGGAGCGTTACGTCGAGGAGCGCCCCCAACTGGCCAAGGGGCTGGCGGACTTCCCTTGGCGGGAGGACACGCAACGCGCCCTTCTCCCCCTCCACGAGAACCTGGCCCCGCACCTCCCGGACCTGGCTCCCCTCTGGACCCACAACGACTGGCACGCCTCCAACCTCCTCTGGAACAAGGACGGTTCGGTGGCGACGGCCCTGGACTTCGGCATGAGCGACCGCACAACCGCCGTCCACGACCTGGCCACGGCCATCGAACGCAACACGGTCCAGTGGCTCAAGCCCGGCTTCCCGGTCCGCGACGCGGACGCCGTCGCACTCCTGGACGGCTACCAGTCGCTCCGCCCGCTGACCCCCGCCGAGTCGAAGGCCCTCCCGGCACTACTCCCCCTGGTACATGCCGAGTTCGCCCTCTCCGAGCTGGGCTACTTCCACGGCGTCACCCGGTCGCCGGAGAACACCCGCCTGGCATACGAGTACTACGTGGGCCACGCGGAGTGGTTCTCCGGGGAGAGCGGACAGCGCCTGCTGGACCTGGTGCGGCGGCACTAGGACACCGACAACTCACGAGTGAAGACGACCCGGGGCACGCCCGCCCCGTCGTAGTCCTCGACCACCCGCGCAGCAAACCCGAGCGCCCGGTGAAAGACGATCGACCCCTCATTGGCAACCGAGGTGATCGCCTTGAGCCGCACGGCCCCCTGCCGCCCGGCAGCCTCGACGAAGGCCCCGTAGAGCCTCCGCCCGAGCCCGCTACCGCGCGCGTCGTCCCGGGTCGCCACCAGATGCACATACCCAAGCCGATCCGGTGTGACGAACCCGAAGATGTATCCCCGGATCCCGTCCTCGTCCCGGGCGACCAGACAGGTGGCCCCGAACTCCCGCACCATCGCGGTGAGATGGAGCGAAGCCGTCGCGTACGGGCGGTCCGTGGGGGCGGGGCCCCTGCGCATCAGCTCGACTGGGCGGAGTGACCCCGGCGGTGCCATTCCCGGGCGAGGAGTTCGTAGGAGCGGACTCGGTCCTTGTGGGCGTGGGTGATGGTGGTGATGAGCAACTCGTCGGCGCCGGTGGCTTCTTGGAGTTGTTCGAGTTGGTCGGCGACTCGGGTGGGTGAGCCGACGAACTGGGTGTCCACGCGGTCCTGGACCAGGGCACGGTCCTCGTCGGTCCAGACGTGGGCGCGGGCCTCGTCCGGGGTGGGGAACTGGATGGCGCCCTCGGCGGTGCGGATGGAGCGCACCCAGAGACCGTAGCCGGTGGCGAGTTCGCGGGCCGTGTCGTCGTCATCGGCGACGACGACGTCGGCCGAGACGCTGACGTAGGGCTTGTCGAGGACGTCGGACGGCTGGAACGCGGCGCGGTAACCGTCCGCCGCCTCAAGGACGGTGGCCGGGCTGACGTGGTAATTCGCCGCGAAGCGGAGGCCGTTGCGGCCCGCGACCTCGGCGCTCGTGCCTCCGCTGCTGCCCAGGATCCACACCTGGACGTCGGCACCCTCGCCCGGTACGACATGGGCCTCGACACCCTCCGGCGAGCGATAGGTGCCGGCCAGCAGGGCGAGGACGTCGTCGATCTGCTCGGCGTAGTCCTGGGACGTGGCGTCGGGCAGCAGGAGCAGCTTGCGCTGGAGGGCGATCCGCGGGGAGCCGAGGAGGCGCTCGAAGGAGAAACGGGGCGGGATGCGCAGGCCGTTGGGGGCCCGGCCGTCGACGATCGGGGTCGTCGGCGGGAGCGGCGGCGACGGACGGCCGCCGGAACGGCCGAGGCCCAGGTCGAAGCGCCCGGGATGCAGCGCGTCGATCAGGCCGAACTCCTCGACCGTGGACAGCGCGGTGCGGTGGCCGAGTTGTACGGCACCGGAGCCGAGCCGGATCGTGGAGGTGGCGGAAGCCGTCAGCGCCAGGACCACCGCGGGCGAGGTGCCCGCGACGCCCGGGTTGAGGTGGTGCTCGGCGAACCAGTAGCGGGCGTAGCCGAACTCCTCGGCCCTGCGCGCGAGTTCGATGGAGTTGCGCAGGGCCTCGGGCGCGGTGGAGCCGGAGGAGATCGGGACCAGGTCGAGTACGCCGAGAGGGATGGACATGTGCTCGCTCACTCCTCAGTGGCCGGCGGAAACGGGCTCGGGCAGCACCGGTCCCCAGTCGAACGGCGGGTCCGGGATGTCCTTGCGCAGCACGGGCGTCACCGCCGACTGGAAGAGTTCGAGCGACGCGCGGTGCTGACTGTCCGTCAAGCCGCTTGCGTCCGCGTGCAGATGGAGCACGGTGTGCCCGAACTGCTCGTGGTAACGGTGCACCTTGTCGATGACCTGCTGCGGGCTGCCGATCAGCGCGGAGCTGCGCTCGACGTAGTCCTCCAGGGTCTCGAAGACGATGGGCAGGCCCACCTGTTTCTGGAAGGCGAGGTTGCTCTCGAAGACCGGCCGGTAGGCGGCCAGCGCCTCCTGGGTGGTGGGCGCGACATGGAGCCCGGCCGTGCCCGCGCCGACCGCGATGTCCGCCGGGTCGTGGCCGTAGTGCTCCCAGCGCTCACGGTAGTAGCGGATCAACTCGGCATACGGCTCGATGGGGTTGGTGACGTTCGCGGAGAACAGCGGGTCGCCGTAGCGGGCGGCCAGATCGACGCTCTCCCTGCTCGTCGCGCTGCCGTGCCACACGCGGATCGGCTGCTGGTACGGCCGCGGCCACACCTCCGCGTCCTTCAGCTCGGGGCGGAAGCGGGTCTTCGCCGTCACCTTGTCCTGGCGCCAGAGCTGCCGGAACACCTCGTAGCTCTCGGCGTTGCGCTCCCACTGGTCCTCGGGCGTGACGTGGAACAGCTCGCGCTGGGCGGTGCCGTTGCCCTTGCCGATGATCAGGTCGAGGCGTCCGCCGGAGAGATGGTCCAGGGTCGCGTAGTCCTCGTAGGCCCGGACGGGGTCGAGCAGGCTCAGCGTGGTGACGGCCGTGAAGAGGCGGATGCGGCGGGTCAGCGCTGCGATGTGGCTGAGGACCACCGTCGGCGAGGAGGAGATGAAGGGCCGCTCGTGCCGCTCCCCCACGCCGAAGCCGTCGAAGCCCAGCTCCTCGGCCAGTACGGCGTTGTCGAGGACCTCGCGGAAGCGTTCGTGGGTCGGCTTCTGGACGCCGGTGACCGGGTCGGGGCGGTGGACGATGAGGGTGATCGCGAGGAACTTCACGATGCCGCCCGTTCCTCGCGCACGTCGTCGGGGTGGGCCAGGCCGAGGTGGTCGCGCAGGGTCGGGCCCTCGTACTCGGTGCGGAAGACGCCCTGCTCCTGGAGGAGCGGGACGACCTTGTCGGCAAACGGGTCGAGGCCGGTCGGGGTGATGTGCGGGACGAGGATGAAGCCGTCACTGGCGTCGGCCTGCACGAAGTCGTTGATGGTCTTCGCGACGGTGGACGGGGAGCCGATGAAGGCCTGCCGGTTGCCGGTCTCGATGACCAGGTCGCGGATGGACCAGCCGTTCGCCTCCGCCCGCTCACGCCATTCACGGGCGGTCGCCAACGGGTCGCGGTACATGCGGACTTGGGCCCGGCCCTTGGAGATGTGGTTGTCGCTGACGTCCGGGTCGATCTCGGGCAGCGGGCCGTCCGGGTCGTAGGACGACAGGTCCCGGTTCCAGACGAACTCCAGGTGCTTGAGGGCCGTGGCGCCGCTGACCTGCTGCCGGCGCACCTCCTTGGCGAGGTCCTCGGCCTCGGCGTCGGTGTCGCCGAGGACGAAGGTCGCGGCCGGGAGGATCAGCAACTGGTCGGACCTGCGGCCGTACTTGGCGAGGCGGGACTTCACATCGGTGTAGAACGCCTGGCCCTGGTCGAGGGTGCTGTACCGGCTGAAGATGGCGTCGGCGCTGGACGCGGCGAACTCGCGGCCCTCGTCGGAGTCGCCCGCCTGGAAGATCACCGGGCGGCCCTGCGGGGAGCGCGGGACGTTGAACTGGCCCTGGATGTCGAAGTGTTGGCCCTGGTGGACGAAGGCACCGGCCTTGGCGTCGCTCAGGAAGGTTCCGGTCGCCTGGTCGGCGACGATCTCGTCGCCGTGCCAGGAGTCGAAGAGTTCCTGGGTGGTGGCGAGGAACTCCTTGGCCCGGGAGTAGCGCTCGTCCTGCGGCAGGAAGCCGCCGCGCCGGAAGTTCTCGCCGGTGAACGCGTCCCAGGAGGTGACGACGTTCCATGCCGCGCGACCACCGGAGAGGTGGTCGAGGCTGGCGAACTGGCGGGCCACCTCGTAGGGCTCGTTGAACGTGGAGTTGATGGTGCCGGTCAGGCCGAGGTGTTCGGTGACGGCGGCGAGCGCGGCGAGGACCGTGAAGGTGTCGGGGCGGCCGACCACGTCCAAGTCGTAGATCTTTCCGCCCTGTTCGCGCAGCCGGAGGCCCTCGGCGAGGAAGAGGAAGTCGAACTTGGCGCGCTCGGCGGTCCGCGCGAAGTGCGCGAAGGAGCTGAACTCGATGTGGCTGCCTGCCGCGGGGTCGCTCCACACGGTGGTGTTGTTGACGCCGGGGAAGTGGGCGGCCAGGTGGATCTGCTTCAGGGGCTTGCTCATGTCGTACGGTCCTCCGGCTCAGGCGGTGGCTGCGGCAGCGGCGTAGCGGTTGGCGGGGCGGGCGAGCCCCAGCAGTCCGCGCAGGGTGTCGGCCTCGTAGGCCTGGCGGAAGGCGCCCCGGCGCTGGAGTTCGGGGACCAGCTTCTGGGTGATCGCCGGGAGGTCGTGCCCGGCGACGGCGGGCCGCAGCCGGAAGCCGCTCAGGCCCGCGGTCTGCAACTCCTGCAGGAGATCGGCTAGTTGGGCGGCGGTGCCGGTGAAGATGCGGGCGTCGCTGGTGTACGGCTCTCCCGCGAGGGCGTCGAGGCGTTCGCGGCGGGCCACCGCCGTGGCCTCGTCGTCGTCGAGGAAGACCACCAGGTCGCCGAAGATGTGCAGGGTTTCGTCCGCGCGGCCCGCGGTCTGCTGCTCGGCGCGGATCTCGGCGACGATCGCGCGGGCGTCGTCGGTGTCGTGCGGGGTGACGTAGCCGATGTCGGTGGCGCGGGCCACCAGCCGGTACGGGATGGTCTGGTGGGCCAGGGAGCTGACGATCGGCTGGCCCTGCGGCGGCCGGGGCGTGATGGAGGGGCCCTTGACGCTGAAGTGCTTGCCCTCGAAGTCGACGTAGTGCAGCTTGTCGCGGTCCACGAAGCGGCCGGTGGCGATGTCGCGGATCTCGGCGTCGTCCTCCCAGCTGTCCCAGAGGCGGCGCACGACCTCGACGTAGTCGGCGGCCTCGTCGAAGTGCTCGGTCAGGCGCTCCTGTCCGGCCTCGGTCCGCAGGCTCTCCAGGCTGATCGGCGGGAAAGTGCGGCGGCCGAAGTGGTCGGCCTCGTGCGGGCGGGCGGAGAGCTGCACGCGCAGGCCCGCGCGGCCGGTGCTGACGTAGTCGAGGGTGGCGATCGCCTTGGATATGTGGAACGGCTCCGTGTGCGTGGACACCACCGTCGGGACCAGGCCTATGTGGCTGGTGAGGGGTGCGACACGGGCCGCGACGAGGACGGCGTCGAGGCGGCCGCGGACCTGGTCGGTGCGGCCGTCCAGCTCGCCGTAGTGCGAGGACTGGAGGCCGAGGCCGTCCTCGAAGGTGACGAAGTCCAGCAGTCCGCGCTCGGCCTCGGCGACCTGGTCGGCCCAGTACGCGGCGGTGAACAGGTCCCGGGGCCGGGCCACCGGCTCGCGCCAGGAGGCCGGGTGCCAGCCGGTGCCGTCGAGGGCGACGGCGAGATGCAGGGGAGGAACGGAGGTCGATGACACGAGGGTGCCTTCCTGGAGATCCGTACGAGATCGCCGGCCCTCGGACGGGGCGCACGGCGGCTGGGGCAACGGGGTCAGGGGCGACAGAGAGCGCCGGCCGTGCGCAGCAGGTCGATGTGCTGCCGCGTGGTGAGACGCACGTCGAGGATGGATGCGCCACACATGTGCTCCACCTCCACGGATTCCGGCTTCATAGGGGGCAACGGCATGCCTATGCCGTTTCTTCCGGATCGGCGGCGGATTCTCGCGGATCGGCGGCGACGGTCGGGCCCGTGCGCCGGATGAGGGAGAAGAGCGTGCGGGCGCGCAGGGTGAAGCCGATCGACTCGTAGAGCCGGATCGCGTCGGTGTTGTTCGCGGCGGCGTGCAGGAAGGGGTGGTCGCCGCGCTCCTTGATGCCGGCGGCGACGGCGCGGACCAGGCGGGTGGCGAGGCCCCGGCCGCGGTGGTCGGGGTCGGTGCACACGGCGCTGATCTCGGTCCAGCCCGGCGGGTGGAGGCGCTCCCCGGCCAGGGCGATCAGGCGGCCCTCGTGGCGGATGCCGAGGTAGGTGCCCAGTTCGACGGTGCGGGGCAGGTAGGGGCCGGGTTCGGTGCGGGCGACCAGGTCGAGGATCTCGGGGACGTCCGCGGGGCCGAGGAGGACGGCCTCGGGGTCGGGTTCGGCCCGCAGTCCGGTGTCCACGAGTTGGACGCCCTGTCCGCTGCGGACGATCTCCCAGCCGTCCGGGGCCTCGTCCACCCCGCGCACGGAGGCGGCGCCACCAGGGCCGACGAGCGCGGCGAGGTCAGCCCAGGCGCGCGGGTCGTCGTTGTCGGTGATGGCGTGGAAGCCGGCCACGTCGGCGGGGTAGCGGGCGGCCCGGCCGACGCGTTCGGCGAAGTGGGCGTGCGGGCCGGTGAGCGCGGCCCATGCCGGGTTGTCCAGGATGTGGGACGTGGAGGTGGTGGTTTCGATACTGGCGGTGGAAGACATCGGGTGACGGCTCCGGTACTGGTCGCACGGGCGGGGACCCCGCTGCGCTGCGGCGGGGTCCCCTTGCGGAGAGGGTGGGTCAGGAGTCGGTCAACGGCAGTCCGGGCGGGTTGACCTCGGACTTGGCGACGGCCTCGTTGGAGAGGTTCCAGGCGGCCAGCCACTTGGCGTACTGGCCGTTCTTGATCAGGTAGTTGATGGCGTCGGCGAGGGGCTTGGCGAGGCCGCTGTTCTTCTTCGCGGTGGCCGCGATCAGGCCCTGGAGGGAGGAGCCCGCGCCGGAGTAGGTGCCCGCGTTGCGGACCGCCTTGGCCGTGCCCTTGGTCGAGGAGACCTGGTAGGCGACCGAGGGGTTCGGGGCGAGGTAGGCGTCGATCTTCCCGGAGGCCAGCGCGAGGTAGGTGCTGTTGTTGTCCTGGAAGTACTTGACGGTGAGCGCCTTCTTGCCCTCGGCGGCCAGCTTCTTCTTCCACTCCAGGAGGATGCGCTCCTGGTTGGTGCCGGCTCCCACGGCGACGGTCTTGCCGGCGAGGTTCTCGTAATTGCCGTCGAAGTTCCAGGAGTTGGTCGACTTCACGGCGAAGCCGAGGTTGTCCTCGCGGTAGGAGGCGAACTCGTACTTCGCCTTGCGCTCCTCGGTGTCGGTGACGTTGGAGAAGGCGACGTCGACCTTGCCGCTGTCGAGGCCGATGAAGAGGTTCTCCCAGGTGGAGTTCTTCAGCTCCGGCTTGAGACCGAGGACGGCGGCGACGAGGCGGCCGATGTCGGCCTCGGAACCGGTGAGCGTCTTCTGGTCGGAGCCGACGTAGCCGAGCGGCGGAGAGCCGGCCGGCAGGAAGCCGACGCCGATCTCCAACGTGCCGCTCTTCGCCACCGACTTGGGCAGCTCGGCGCTGATCGACTTCACCTCGGCGACCTTGAGGGTGGCCTGCTGGGCGGCGCCGTTCGAGAGGGCGCCCACGGTGACCGTGCCGGCGGCGCTGTCGGTGGTGGTGGCCGCGTCGCTGTCGCCGCCGCAGGCCGCGAGCCCGCCGGCGAGGGAAGCGAGGACGGTTCCCGCGGTGAGTCCGCGAGTGAGTCTGCTGCGAAGGCTGAGCGGAGACATGGCTGTTCCTAGGTTCGTTGTTCGGGACGGAAGTGGGAGTTCTGGTAAGGGAGTCAGAGGACCTTGCTGAGGAAGTCGCGGGTCCGCTCGTGCTGCGGCTTGTCGAGGACCTCGTGCGGCGGGCCCTGCTCGACGATCTTTCCGCCGTCGATGAAGACGACCCGGTCGGCGACCTCGCGGGCGAAGCCGATCTCGTGGGTGACGATGACAAGGGTGGTGCCGCTGGTCGCCAGGTCCTTGATGACGGCGAGGACTTCACCGACGAGTTCGGGGTCGAGAGCCGAGGTCGGCTCGTCGAAGAGGATGACGCCGGGGCGCAGGGCGAGCGCGCGGGCGATGGCGACGCGCTGCTGCTGGCCGCCGGAGAGCTGGCGGGGGTAGGCGCCCGTCTTCTCGGCGAGTCCGACGCGGCCGAGCAACTCCCGTGCCAGCTCCAGGGCTTCGGGCTTGCCGAGGCGGCCGGTGGCGACGGGCGCGGCGGCCACGTTGTCGAGGACGGTCAGATGCGGGAAGAGGTTGAAGTTCTGGAAGACGAACCCGATCCTGCTGCGCTGGGCGAGGATGGCTCGCTCGCTCAACTCCTTGAGCCGACCGCCCTGTTGCTTCACTCCGATCAGCTCGCCGTTGACGCTGACATAGCCGATCTCCGGCTTCTCCAGGTGGTTGATGACTCGCAGCAGCGTGGACTTGCCGGAGCCGGACGGGCCGAGGATCACGGTGACCTCGCCGGGCCGCACGGTCAGGTCGACGCCGTCCAGGACCCGGTGGGCGCCGTACCACTTGTGCACGTCGTGCACCTCCACGGCGGCCGGGACGATCTCCGTCAGCGGTTCGATCGTGTGCGTGGTCATATCGCGGTCTCCCGACGGATGCGGGCCCGCAGATCGGTGACGCCGGTGCGGAGCTTCTGGAACGGGGTGGGCGGCAAAGAGCGGGTGGCGCCGCGGGCGTAGTGCCGTTCGACGTAGAACTGGATGACGGACACCACGCTGGTCAGGATCAGATACCAGACGGTGACGACCAGGAGCAGCGGCACGATGTCGCCGGGGTAGGTGGAGCCCATCGTCTGCGCGGAGCCGAACAGGTCGAGCAGCGAGACGTAGAAGACCAGGGAGGTGCTCTTGATCAGGCCGATCAGCTGGTTGACGTAGTTCGGGGTGATGGAGCGCAGTGCCTGCGGGAAGACGATCCGGCGGAACTGGTACCCCTTGGGCAGGCCGAGGGCGGAGGCCGCCTCGTGCTGGCCCTGGTCGACGGAGAGGATGCCGCCGCGGACCACTTCGGCCGCGTACGCCGCCTCGTTGAGGCTGAGTCCCACGACGGCGACGGCCATGTCGGTGGCGAGCTTCGACTCGTCGAAGGAGAAGAAGGCGGGGCCGAAGGGGACGCCGATGCTGAGCGTCTTGTACAGGGCGCTGAAGTTGTAGAGGAAGATCAGCACCACGATGAGCGGGATCGAGCGCAGTGCCCACACATAGGTCCAGCTCACGGCGCGCAGCACCGGGCTCTTCGAGAGCCTGGCCAGGGCCAGCAGGATGCCGCCGACCAAGCCCAGCACGGCGCTGAGCGCGGCCACTTGGAGGGTGATGACGAGTCCGTCGAGGATCGTCGGGCGCAGGAACCAGTAGCCGAAGCGGTCCCACTGGTAGAACGAGTTGGTCGCCAGGCCGTGCACGAACTGGGCGACGACGACCAGCACGGCCAGCGTGACGATCCAGCGGCCGGGTCGGCGCAGGGGCTGAACTCGCTGTGCTGTCAGGGGTTTTGACGGGGCGTCGGCGGACGGCGCCTCGGCCAGGGACACGGTGGTGCCTGGGGGTTCACTCATGAGGGGGCTCCGGCGGGAGTGGGAGCTCCCCGGACCGCGGCACCTGGGCGTGACGGAAGTGACGCTCACGGCGAGAGACGCACGGACCGGGGGCTGGAATGACCAACGGGAAGAGCTGGAAAACTCTTGGGCGAAGTCGTCAGCCTCGACAGCGGGCGCAGCCCGGTGCGGTACACAGTGCGCTGTTCACGCGCAGGAGATCGACGGCGCGGTCCTCGACGAGCGGGTTCGCGTACGGCAGTACGCAGCCGTGGGAGCGGCGCGTGGCCGTCCTCGAAGCTGCGTACATGTCCGTCACCGTTGCCGTTCCGGCCCCGATGGGCCTCGCGCTCATTGAAGCGGTATTCAGTCAGATGCCTGTTCGACTGTCAACGACGGTCCACCTGTTGGACGGTCCGGGAGGCCGCTCAACTGCGACAGGCCCCGGTTTCGTCGGCCGCGTGGGCTGCCCAGTCCAGGATCTGGACAGCCGCGCCTGCGGCCTCCAGGCCCCGGCAGTGGGCGTGGTGCCGGCGGGCGATGCCGTCGAGGTCGAGGTGGGTGCCGAAGGCCGGGTGGGCGGCCAGGCGACGGGCGTAGGCCCACAGGTGCGGGTGGTCGGCGATGCGCTGCACGGCGGCGGCGTCCAGGTGGTTGCGGTGCACGGTGTCGAGCTGTACCAGTGACACCCACAACTCGACGTCGGCGGCAGTGAGTTCGTCCCGGATCATGTGCTCGCGGCCGTCCAGCCAGCGGTCCAGTGAGCCCAGGGTCTCCAGCAGCCGGCCGAGCGCCTCGTCGCGCTCCGCCTGCTCGACCCCGGCCGCTCCGGCGCGCTGCGCGGCGTCCTCGATGCCCTGCGCGCACAGCCGCTCGACGGCCTCGATCTCGGACTCGGCGTCGCACGGGTACAGCCGGGGTCCGCGCTCGCCGAAGTGCCGGGCGAGGTCGCGCATGATGTCGGGGGCGTGGGTGCTGACGATCCGGCCCGACCAGTCGTCGCTGAGGACCGGCGCGGCGGCGGGACCCGAGTAGCGGTGCGCGCTCGCCTCGTAGAGCGGTCGCAGCGCGGAGTGTCCACCGCTCGGACAGTCGGGTACGGCGGACAGGAACACGGCCGGACAGCTCTCGTCGAGGCCGAGCAGGCTGTGGGTGACGGCGATGCGCAGGCCGTCGGCGCAGGCGGTGGACAGGTGGAGGCGGTAGCGGCGCGGCACGGCGTAGTGCCCGCTGCGCGCGTCGCGCCCGATCCGGCCCCGGAACGCGGGGGTGGACCGGGGCGAGGGGACGGCGGCGAGAGGCGTGCTGGACATGGGACTCCCCGGGTACGGGCGCGTGGACGTACGCGCGGCGGAAGCGTCGTCGTGCGGTGGGCGGGGTTCAGCGCAGGGGGTTCAGTGCGCTGCAGACTCGCAGCAGATCGATGTGACGGCGGGAGGTCAGAAGAGGCGAACGGCCCGCGCGACGAGTGGCGAACGGCTCAAGCCCCATATTTCCCTACCTGTTCACTAGGATTCCCTGCTCGAGTGTCGATCCACCGCCACCCGAGGTCAAGAGGGCGTCCACGGACCGGGCATCGATGCCCGGTCCGTGGACGCCCCGCGTCCCTACTTCGCGTACATCAGCGTCCCGAAGCCGAGCTGGTCGTAGCCGCCGCTGTCGGAGCCGTAGTCACCTCCCCCGCCCTCGGGCGCGACGAGGTCGTAGTACATGGCCGAGATGTACTTGTCGTCGAGGTTGACGCGCCGGTTGTAGTGGAAGTGGAGCATCGCCCACACGGGGCGGAGCTGGCCGCGCGAGGCGGAGGAGATCACCGTCTGGGACGACTGGGCGCAGCTCTGCCCGGTGCCCCAGGTGTAGGTGGTGTAGGGCACGTCGCCGCCGTTGTTGTACTTCGCCACGTACTGGGCGGCCTTCATGAAGCGTCGGCCGTCGTACGAGTACAGGTCGTCGCCCTGGTTCCAGGCCATCTCGCAGACCGCGCCCATCTGGCCCATGCCGAGGACGGTGTGTCCCTGGTCGCGGCCCGCCTCCTGCCACTGGCCCAGCGCGTAGCCGTCCGAGTCGGTGTACAGGTACGGCACCGCGTGCGCGATGGAGCCGTTGCCCGCACCGGACATGAAGTACGTGACGGCCTGGTCGTACTTGGCGGAGTCCTCGTTGAGGATGCCGATGGCGAGCACGGACGCCATGGTGCACAGGTCCCAGTTGGCCCAGTAGTTGGTGATGCAGGCGTCGTTGTGGTGGGTGAGGAAGCTGTTGTTCATCGGGTAGAAGACGTTCGCCATCAGCTCCTGCGCCGCGGCGAGGTCGAACCCGGAGTAGTCCCGCATGAGTTCGCACGCGTTGGCGAACTGCCAGCCGTAGAGGCCGGCCGCGAGGAACCGGTCGGCGTCGCCGCCGATCGAAGTGAGCGTCCTGGACCAGGCGTTGAGGATGTTCGCGGCACACACCGCGTTGGCCTCGGTGCCGCCGACCTTCCAGCGCAGGGCGTTCTGGTAGGCGGCGGCGATGTCGTTGTAGAGGAGGCTGTAGTTCTGTCCCGTGCCGCCTCGGACGATCGTCGCCGTCGCCCGGTTCGTCCAGGTCGACTGGGAGTGGGAGTTGGCGGTCAGCCTGTTCCAGCCGGACAGCCAGGGGTCGGTTCCCGCCGCGACCCTGACCTTGGCGCGGTTGATGTCGCCGGCGTTGTGCAGCATGCCGGGGTGGGTGAACGTGGCCGGGGCCGCGTGCGCGGTCGTGGCCACCGTGGCGCCGCCGAGGGCGACGGCCGCGGTGAGCCCGCCTGCGGTCTTCAGAAGACCGCGGCGGCTCAACTCTGCTCTGCGGAGGTGCTCGTGGGGGGACGTGCGGCTCATTGCGGTGCGTCTCCAATCCCTGAAGGATCAGGTGGGCGTGATGCTCACCTCGTCGAACTCGGCGGTGCAGCGGACCAGTTGGTCACGCGAGCAGACCACCAGCCCGACGTGGTAGAGGGCGTCACCGAAGCCGGGGATCTCTCCGTCGGCGACGGGGGTCCAGGTGCCGCCGTCATCGGTGGACAGCGCCGCGCTGAAGGCGGTCCCGGCGCGCCGCAGCCGCAGCAGGGCGGGGAGGGTGACAGCGGCGCCGCCGGTGAACGCGGAGGCACCGGCCACGGTCTTGCGGAGCATGAGCTGCGCACTGCTCCCGCCGGTGACGATCGTCCCGGCGGCCTGGTCGAACGGCGACAGCGACTTCGCCATCAGCAGCCCGATCCGGTCGGTCGTGACCCCATCGCGGGAGACGATCCGCGCGACGACCTCACAATCCCCGCTGACAGGCCGCCGTACGAACTGCCCTGTCATTCCTTGGCCGTTGACGTTGAGGTCGACGCCCGCGCCTCGCACGGTGAAGATCCCGCCGTCGTACGACGTGCTGCCCGGCGTGGTGATCGCCACCACGCCCAGCGTCCCGACGTCGCGGTCGTCGAGCACGGTGTCGCCGAGGTCGCCGTACGTCCACGGAGCGGGCGGCGCGCCGCCGACCGTGAGCGCGAGGGTGCCGGTCGCGGTCCCGGAGGCGTTGGCGGCGGTCGTCGCGACCGTGAACTCCCCTGCCCGCGTGGGGGTTCCGGTGATGAGCCCGGTGCGCGGGTCGATGCGCAGCCCGGCGGGCAGCCCGTCCGCCGTGAACCGCACAGGCTCGTGCGAGGCTCGCAGCAGATACCGGAAGGTCGCGCCCTGGTTGGTGAACACGGCGGTGGCGGAGGTGAGTTGAGGCTGGGCCGGGGTCGACATCACGGCCTGCACACGCCCCGAACGCGGCCCCCGGCCACCGGCGTTGGTCTTCGCGACCGTGTAGTGGTACGTCGTTCCGGGCGTCCCCGTCGCGTCGGTGTACCGGACGCGGGTGCCGAAGCCGACCGGGCCGACGCGGGTGGCGAGGGTCCTGTACGGCCCGGCGGCTCGGGTCGCGCGCAGCACCGTGTACTCGGCGGAGAGGTCCGGGTCGCTCCAGGCCAACTCGACGGCGTCGCCGCCCGGTTCGGCCCGTAGGTCGGTGACGGTGCGGGCCGGGCGGGGTACGCGCCAGACCGTGCCGGACGAGGAGGTCACGCTGACGTTGTCGAAGGCGCCGGTGCCGGTCTCGGCGTAGTCCTCGTCGACGCCGAGGCAGGACGTGAGGGCGAGGCCCGCGTACGCGGTGCGGCCCAACTCGACCTCGGTGGAGCCGACTTCGGTCCAGTGGACACCGTCCGGGGAGATGGCGCCGGCACAGCGCGCGCCCTTGCGGGCCACCCGCACCCAGTAGGGCTTCCGCAGCCGGTAGCCGTCGCCCGCGCCCTCGACGTACGGCGCCTCCAGGGGGGTCGCAGACTCGGGCAGCGTGCCCAGGTCGGAGAGCGGAAAGGCGGCGTTCACCGTGATCGCCTGCTGCTGCGAGGGCGGGACGGGTGTGCTGCCGGTCGCGGAGATCTCCGCTCCGCGCACCGGGCGCGCCGTCCACACTCCGCTCCAGGTGTGCAGCGGCAGCCCCTGGATCAGCATCGAGGCGTGCGCCGCGTCCGGGGCGAGGGACGCCCGCACGGTCACCCCGATCTTCGAGTACTGCGAGCTGAGCGGCCACACGATCCGCGCGGTGACCGTGCCGTCGCCGCGCAGCGGGAGATGGACGAGACGGTAGGTGTCGGCGGTGCCGCTCGCCTCCAGGACGAAGCGTTCGCCGTCGAAGGCTGCGGAACCGGGGATCTTCACGTCCCCGACGTCGCGGGTCGACCAGGGGGTGGGGAGACCGGCCGTGGCTGCCGCCCATGTCGAACTGCCGCTCCTGCCTAGGGTGTTGGAGGCGGCGACCGTGTAGTAGTACGTCCGTCCCGCGTGCACGTTCCGGTCGGTGTACGTCGGGCGGGTGACGCCGGACGCGATCTTCTCGTAGTGGCCGTCCACGTCGGTCGCCCGAAGGACGGTGTAGGAGTCGGCCCAGGTCGACGGCAGCCAACTCACCGTGACGGAGCGGTCGTTGCCGACCGCGGTGACGCCGGCCGGGGGTGTCGGCGCGGTCTGTGAGGGGGCCGTCGCTCCGGCGTAGGCGAAGGTGCCCCAGCTCGGCAGGTCGTCGTTGCTGCCCTCGACGACGCGGGTGCCGCCGGGGCCACGGAAGACGGCGTTCTTCGTGTACGGGGTGTCGAGCCCGCGCACACCGGCGTAATGCGCGTACGCCATCTCGTAGATGGGCGGCAGGATGCCGCGTGAAGTGGCCGAGACCGACGTCTTGATGTACTTGCCGGTGCGGTCGAGGTCGGGGACGAAGGGGACGTCGCCGCCGAGGTTGTAGCGGGCGGCGTACTCGACGTTGGCGAGGATGCGGTGCTCGTCGAAGCCCCAGAGGTCGACGCCCTGGTTCCAGGCGACCTGCGCCGCGTCCGCCAACAGGCCGACCGCCAGCTGCTCGTGGCCCTGGTCGCGGCCGCTCTCCTGGCCCTGGCCGGCGGCGGTGACGATGCGGTGGAGGACGCTGCCGTTGCCCGCGCCGGCCGCGGCGAAGCGGAGCGCGTCGTTGAAGAGGGCGGGTTCTTCGCAGAACACCCCGATGGCCAGCAGGGATTGAAGGGACGTCAGGTCCCAGTTGCCGTTGGCGTAGAGGGTGTAGCAGGACAGGGCCGGATACCAGACGCGGAGGAAGGACTCCTCGCAGCGGGCGATGTCGGCGGCGGCCCAGCCGTCGTAGCCGGTGTGGCGGAGCAGTTCGGCGGCGTTGACGAACTTGAAGGCCTGGAGGCCCGCGCCGAGCGGTCCGTCGGCCCCGGTGATGGCGGTGAGCGAACCGGACCAGGCGTTGAGGATGTCGCGGGCCTTGTCGGCGTGTGCGGTGTCGCCGGTGACGGACCAGATGAGGGCGTTCTGGTAGGCGGCGGCCGAGTCGGCGACGGCCTGGTTCTGGTAGTTGGCGGGGCCGCGGCCCCAGGTGGTGATCTGGCCTGTGTTCTGCACGGTGTACGACGAGGACGAGCGGGCGTGGGCGGCGAGCGCCAAGTAGCCGTCGTAGAGCGGGGATTGCTTGGCGGTGACCGCCGTCTTCATGCGGGCGAGGTCGGCGGCGGTGTGCAGCAGGCCTGGGTGGATGAAGGCTGAGGCGTACTTCTCGGCGGCCCGGGCGGTGCCCGGTGCGAGGAGTCCGCTCGCACCCGATGCCAGGAGCAGGGCCGCGGTGCCTCCGAGGAAGCCCCGACGGCTCGGTGCGGGGGTTTTCATGACGTCGCTGCCGCCTCGGCCTCGGCGGTGGTGAGGAACTTCAGGTGGGTGACGTGCTCGTTGGAGAACCACTGGATCTCGTCGGTGGTGTAGTACCAGCTCGGCTTCTTCATCGAGTCGGCGACGACGACTCCGTTGATCACCAGGTTCTCGAACGTGACGTTGTTGATGGCGTGTTGGGCGTCGTAGCCGAGAAGGAGCGACGGGTTGGCGTGGGTGCCGGTGTAGCTGAGGTTCTTGACGTACACGTCCTCGATGCCGCGGCCGACCGAGGTGTTGTACTTCGTGTTGAACATGACCTTCATGTAAATGACCTGGCCCCAGCGGAAGTCCTCGATCCGGACGTCCTCGATGCGCACGTTCTTGACGAGGTTGGAGTCGCCGGGGTTGAGGGCGATGCAGCCCTGGTAGTTCATCTGGGGTTCGCGGTGGTCGAGGACGTCGATGTTCTGGATGAGGAGGTTCTCGATCGTCTCGGGGGCGTCGGAATTGCCGTGCGTGCCGACGTTGATCGGGTGGGCGACGTCCGCCCACAGGGTGCAGTTCTTGACGGTGATGTCGCGGGTGTCGCCGTAGTAGTCCCAGCGGTGGCAGTAAATGGCGATGCAGTCGTCGGAGTTGCGCATGAAGCAGCCGTCGAAGGTGATCCCGGTCGACGAGAAGACGTCGAAGCCGTCGCCGTTGCCCTTCGAGCTGAACGCGCGTGCCTTGGTGACCCGGACGTTCTCGCTCTCGCCGAACGTGCCCGCGTAGCCTGCCGGGTTGAGGATGATGACGTCCTCGATCCGGATGTTCTTGCTGCCCTCGCTGAGGATCGCGCCGCCGGGGTTGTTGTAGAGGACACCGCGTCCGACCAAGCGGGACTTCTCCACGTTCTTGAAGTAGACCTGCGCGGTGAGGACGGCGCCGCCCGCGAGGTAGACGGTCTTGCCGCTGGGGACGGTGAGGACGTTGCCGGTGACGGTGTGGACGCCGGGGCCGAAGTAGAGGACGTCCGGGTCGTCGGGGGACGGGGCGTGGTGCTCGACGCGGTTGGTGATGAGGTGCAGGGCGTCGAAGATCTCGTCGTTGATCTGGACGACGACGTCCTTGGGCTCGTGGAGGGTGAACCGCAGGCTGTCACCGAGGAGTTCGGGCGTGATGCCCAGCGCGTCCGGTCTCACCCGGGCCTTGGTGGTGCCGCCCTTGAGGTACGTCACCTCGATCTCGGCCGAGCCGTCGAAGTCGAAGTACGCCATCGACGAGTCGTAGACCTTGCCGGAACCGGTGCTCGCGTTGATCTCCTCGAACTGCGGGCGGTAGATGTCGAGGGTCTGCCAGCTGCCGTGCGGGGTGCTGCGGACCCGCACCTGGAAGCCGGTGTTGGTCGGCATGGTCGCCGGACGCGGGTAAGTGACCAGCCTGGGGCGGGAGTTGCGGCCGCCTCCGGCGTGGGCCGCCGTGGCGGTCAGGCCGGTCAGCCCGGCGGCGAGCGCGGTGGCACCGGCCGCCTGGAGGGCGGTGCGGCGGGACAGGGGTGTGCTCATGGTGCGACTCCTTGCAACAGGGGTGGCAGGGCGCTTACTTGAGGCCGGTCGACGACATCCCGGCGACGGAGCCCCGCTGGGCGACGAGGAAGATCGGCAGGATCGGGACGACGTACATCACGGCCACCGCCACCTCCTATAGAAACCGGTTGTTGCGCGTTGGGGCAGAGCTTCTTCCGGCTCGGAAACGGCGTCAAGACCTTGGGCGAACTTTCGAAAAGACTGGTCGGCCTCGGTGAGACGGCGCCGGAACGCGGTCGGCTAGAAACCGGTTGTCCGCCGGGGACGGCCCAAGTCCCGGAGATCCGCTGCGCGAAGTCCCGGGAATCCAGCTGCGGTTCGGGCCGTCAGTGCAGGTCGGCGGCCTGTTCGGGGCTGTCGTCGAGGAAGCCGCCCGACTGGTGGCGCCAGAGCTTCGCGTAGGCGCCGTCCGCGGTCAACAGCTCCTGGTGCGCGCCCTGTTCGACGATCCGGCCTCGGTCGAGGACGACGAGCCGGTCCATGCCGGCGACGGTGCTCAGCCGGTGCGCGACGACGAGTGCGGTCCGGCCCTCCATGAGCCGCCACAGCGCCTCCTGTACGAGGACCTCGCTCTCGGAGTCGAGGGCGCTGGTCGCCTCGTCGAGCAGCAGGATCGGGGCGTCGCGCAGGATCGCCCGGGCGAGGGCGACGCGTTGGCGCTGCCCGCCCGAGAGCTTGATGCCGCGCTCCCCCACCATCGTGTCGAAGCCGTCCGGCAGCGTGTCGGCGAACTCGGTGACGTGCGCGGCCTCCGCCGCCCGCCGGACCTCGGTGTCGGTGGCGTCGGGCCGCGCGAAGGTGATGTTCTCGCGCAGGGTGCGGTGGAACATCGCCGGGTCCTGCGGGACGTAGGCGATGAGGCTGCGCAGGTCCACCTGGCGCAGTTTGGTGATGTCCTGGCCGCCGATGAGGATGCGGCCCGCGTCGATGTCCGTCATCCGCAGCAGCAGTCGGCTGAGAGTGGTCTTGCCGCCGCCGGACCGTCCCACGAGGCCGATCTTCGTGCCGCTGGGCACGGTCAGGTCGAGCCCGTCGAAGAGGGTGTCGGCGCCCGCGTGGGCGAAGGTGACGTTCTCGAAGCGGACGTCGCTTGCCCGGGAGCGCAGGGGTTCGGGCTTGTCCGGGTCGAGGACGGTGGGCGGGGCCATCAACAGCTCGGTGAACTGGGCGGCTTCGGTCATCGAGCTCTCGAGGCGCCGGTAGATCTGGTTGAACTCGAACATGATCCGGGTCGCGTTCGTGTAATACGTGAACGCGACGACGACGGCCTCGACGCCGTGTTCGCCGCCGCCGAGGGCCACCGCGAGGAGCAGGCCGAGCGCGTTGGTGAGCACGGAGAGCGGTGCGACGAGGGTGTCGATGCGCAGGTTGCCATAGTCCCAGGAGCGGAGGGTGAGGCGCCTCGACTGGGCGACGCGGGACCGGTGTTCGGCGGCCTCGCGTTCCTCGGCGGCGAACGCGCGGACGGTGTCCATGTTCATCAGGCTGTCGGCGACATGGCCGGACACCCGGGCGATGGCCTCCTCGCGCAGGTCGACGAGTGCCTGGCGGCGCCGGATGAGGGGCGCGACGACCAGGGCGGTGAGCGCGATCATCGCCAACAGGCCTACGACGAGCAGCGGTTCGTAGCGCCACAGCACGACCGAGCCGAACACCAGCGGGACGAGGCTGCCCACGACCTGGAACGTCATCGTGTCGACGAACTCCTCGAAGCGGGAGGCGAAGCTCAGCACCCGCTTGGTGAGCGACCCGGCGAAGTTCTCGTGGAAGAACGCGGCGTCCTTGGCGAAGAGTTCGTCCATGCCGATGACGTACAGGTGCTCGATGCCGAGCGCGTCCAGGCGGTTGAGACAGTGCAGTCCCAGGCGCCAGAACACCTCGGCGAGCAGCAGCACTCCGGCGAACCCGAGGAGGTACGGCAGTGATGAGCCCACGCCGATGCCCGCGTCGCCCGCGATGCGGCCGACGAGTTTGGCGACGATCAGCGGGGCGATGTAGTTGATGCCGATGTTGCCCAGTGCGGGCAGCAGTGTGGCGGGCGCGGTCCAGCGGCGGAGCCGGGCCAACTCCCGTCCGTAGTAACGAAGTGCGAGTAACACCGGGCCTCTGCGCGGTCCGGCGACGCGCGATTCAGGCGATTCCATCCCCACCCCGTGATGTCGTCCGGCGCCCGGCGTGACGGCTGGCCAGGACTGGCAGTGTCCCGCGACGGCCTCCGTGCAGTCCAAGCGTTTTTCCCTCAACAGTGGGGGTGCGGACGGGTTTTGAGGGGCTTGCGGGATCAGGGTGCCGACGTAGTCTGCGACCGTGGCGATCATTGCGGACAGCGAACCGGCGCGGCCGACCGGCGGACCGATGCGGCTTCCCGACATGCCGAGCGCCTCATGACGGTGGTGGCTGAGCCGGCCGGTGCTGCCCGCTACTGCTTGACCGCGCCCGCGAGGCCGTTGATGAAGAACCGCTGCAGGACGATGAAGATCAGGACGATGGGAAGCAGGGTGATGACCGAGCCCGCGCACACCAGGGTCCAGGCGGTGGAGTTCTGGCCGATGAAGTTGAACATGCCCACGGACAGGGTGTGGAGTTCGGGGCGGGAGAGGGTGAAGACCAGCGGGATGAAGAAGCTGTTCCAGGCGTTGATGCAGGCGAACAGGCCGACGGTGGCCAGCATCGGGCCGGACAGCGGGAGCATGATCCGCCAGAAGATCTGGTGGAAGCTCGCCCCGTCCACGCGGGCCGCGTCCTCCAGCCCCCGGTCGATCGTCGTGAAGTAGCCCATGAAGAGGAAGGTGCCGAAGACCATCCCGCCCGCCGACTGGACGATGACCACCGACCAGAGGGTGTTGAGGAGATGGAGGCGCTGGATGAGGTCGAAGACGGGGATGATCGTGTAGCCGTGCGGCAGGAAGAGCGTCACGCCGACCAGGCCGAGCCAGAGTCTCTTGCCGGGGAAGTCGGTGCGGGCCAGGACGTAGCCGGCCATGGAGGTGGCGAGCAGCGTGACGATGACCGTGCCGGTCGCGAACAGGACCGTGTTGACGAAGAACCGGCTGAAGTCCGCCTGGGTCCAGGCCTCGCTGTAGTTGGACCAGTGGAACTCGGACGGGATCGGATCGAGCCCGCCGGAGAAGAAGCCGTCGGTGCTCTTGAGCGAACTGCCGAGCGCCCACAGGAACGGGTAGAGCCAGACGAGGCCGCCGACGGACAGCGCGAGGTAGAGCAGACCGCTTCGGCCTCGGCGCAGAGTCAACTGCCGTCGTGGACGCGGGCGTTGGGACAGTGTGGACATCGGCGTGACCCTTTGCTGGTTGGCGGCCGTTGATCGGCCGGCTTATCGGTTGGCGGCCGTGCGCCGTCGGCTGATCCCGCGCAGGGCGAGGACCTGGAGCGCGGAGAACACGATGAGCAGGAGTCCGTAGAGGAAGGAGGCGGCGGAGGCCAGGCCGATGTCGGGTTGGGCGGCGGCGCCGGCGGAGCCGCCGAAGGCCAGGTGGTAGATGTACGTGTTGACGACCTCGGTGGCGAAGTACGGGCCGCCGCCGGTGAGGACCTGTACGAGGTCGAAGACCTGGAAGCTGCCGATGAACGCCAACACCACGATGACGAGGCCGACTTGGCGCAGCATCGGGATGGTGATCCGGAAGAAGGACTGCACCGGGCCGCAGCCGTCGAGTTTCGCCGCCTCGTACAGCTCGGCCGGGATGGTCTGCAGTCCGGCGAGGAAGTAGACGAGGTTGTAGCCGAGGGTGTGCCAGATGCCGATCGCGATGATCACGGCGAGTGCGGTGTGCGGGTCGCCGAGCCAGTCGACGTGCCCGTCGGTCATGCCGGTCTTGGCGAGCAGACTGCCCGCCGAATCACCGAAGTTGGCGAGCATGAGCTGGATGACGACGCCGACGACCGCGGCCGAAGTGACGACGGGGATGAAGTAGACGGTCCGGAAGAACAGCGCGAACTTGAGCTTCGGGTTGTTCAGCACCAGCGCGAGCGCCAACGCCAGCAGGAGCTGCACCGGGACGAGGACGAAGGCGTAGACGAAGGTGTGCTCGACGGCGCCCCAGAAGATGCCGTCGTGCAGGATCTGCCGGAAGTTGGCGAGGCCGACGTAGTCGCCGGGTTCGCCGATGCCGTTCCAGCGGTAGAAGGTGTAGCCGAAGGACGCGAAGATCGGGTAGACCACGAAGGCCAGCAGGAGCACGGCCATGGGGGCGAGGTAGAGGTACGACCACTTGGCGGCGCGGATGCGGCGGCCGAGGCCGGGGCGGGCGGCGACCGGGGGTGGGGTCGGGGGCGTTCGGCGACGTTCACGGGTGTCGAGGAGTGACATGGTGTCGGCTCACGCCTTCTTCTTCGTGGTGTACGGCTTGGTCGGGTCCCAGTCCGCGAAGACGTAGTCGGACGTGCTGACCTTCTTGCCCTGCTTGGCGACCGCCGCGACCGCGTCCGACAGGAGCTGGAACTTCTTGTCGGCCAGGCTGGTCAACGCGCCCTGCACGTCCTTGATCTGACCGGTGTAGACGCCGGTCACGACATCGCTGATGTCGGGCTTGGGGGCACCGGGGGCGACGCCGGCCAGCTCGGGGTTGCGCACGAGGGGCACCGGGCCGCGCAGCACCTGCCCGGTCATGCCGATGAACGCGGCGAAGGGCTTGGAGTCGATGCCCGACGGGTCGTTGTCCGCGGGGTGGGCGGAGACGCCGTTGAGGTCCTGCACCCAGCGGCGCCCGGCGGCGGGGGACGTCAGCGCGTCGAGCCACTGGAACGCCTGGTGTGCCTTCCTGGACTTGGCGGAGACCGCGGCGAAGGAGCCGTTGCCGACCGGATCCGCGTAGTAGTAGCCCTGCGGGGTCGCGGTCGGCGAGGGCAGGGTGACCAGGCTGTAGTCGGTGAACTTGTGCTGCGTCCACTCGGGTTGGTTCCACACACCGCCGACGGTCATGCCGAACTTGCCGCGCTCGAAGAACGCGCGGGCCGCTTCGTCGGACAGGCTCACGGAGTTGGGGTGGAAGAAGCCGCGCTTCTTCCATTCGACGAACAGCTCCAGGAAGTCGGTGTACGCCCGGTCGGTGCCGAACGTCCACTTGCCCACGCGGTAGTCCATGCCGGTGCCGGGCACGGTGGGGGCGCCGCCCGGTGCGCCCGCGCCGCGCACGAAGAGGTCCAGCCACCAGGCGAGGACGCCGATGCCGTCGGCGTTGCCGAAGCCGAAGCCGTACGCCTTGCCGCCGCTCTTCTTGGTGATCGTCTGGGCGGCACGGGTGACGTCGTCCCAGGTGCGGGGGATCTTGACGCTGCCGTCGGGGTTAGTCAGGCCGGCGGACTTGAAGACGCCGTGGTGGATGTAGAGCTGGAGCTGCGGGCCCGAGCCCTTCAGCGGGGCCGAATAGACCTTGCCGTCGAAGACGTTGGCGCCTTCCAGGAAGGTGCCTTCGGGGAAGCGTGCCTGCCACGCCGGGGTCGCCCACTCGTCGAGCGGATGCAGCCAGCCCTTGGCGACCTGCTCGGCGACGCTGGGGACCTGCGGGATCATGAAGACGTCCGGCGGGTTGCCGCTGCGGTTGGCGAGCGCGACCAAGTCGGCGTATTTGGCGTTCTGTTGGGTGGTCTTCTTGACGTCGATCCCGCTGTGGCCCTTCTCGAAGAGCTCTATCTCCCTTTCCACCCAAGGGGCTTGGGTGACGTACCAGTCCCAGTAGGTGAGCGCGTCCGCCGACGAGGAGGGCGAGCCGGAGCCGCACGCGCTGAGACCGCCGCCGAGGGCGAGGGTGCCGGCGCCGAGTGCGGCGGTGCGCAGGAGGCCGCGTCTGGAGATGTTCGACGAAGTCATCTGGTGTTCCTCCGAGGCGGAGAGGAGGGATGCGGTGGCAAGGGATGCGCTGCCACGCGAGGGGATGCGAAGCGCATGCCGGGGATTCCGAGCAGCATGTAACGTTCACTGAACCGTTTACAGTAACCGGGACGTTAAGGGGACCTCTCACCGTCGTCAAGAGGTTCGACAGCCCCGGAGAAGTTCCGGCCGGTACCTGCATCCGGGCCGTAGAGAAACCCTCGCCAGTTGTGTAACTTTTTCATCGTTGTTACTTACACCGGCTGTCCGCCGGGGCGAGGAGAAGCAGAGCATGGCTCAAGGTCGGGGTTCCGCAGGCCGGGCGACGATCCGTGACGTGGCGTCGCGCGCGGGCGTGTCCGTCGCCACCGTCTCGCGGATTCTCAGCGGGGCGTACACCGCTCCCCCGGCGACGCACGACCGCGTCATGCAGGCCGTGCAGGACCTCGACTACGTGGTCAACGCCAATGCCCGCTCCCTCAACACGACGTCGGGGCTGGTCGCGATGGTGGTCAACGACATCACCTCGCCGTTCTTCATGAACGTGGCCTCCGGGGTGGAGGAACAGGCGGTCGCCGACGGCCGGGTCTGTCTCGTCTGTTCCACCCAGGGCGTCCCGGAGCGCGAGCTGTCGGTGATCGACCTGATGCGTCAGCGCGGAGCGGAGGCCGTCATCCTGGTCGGCGGCATGGCCGAGACCGACGAGCACCTCGCCCAACTCACCGCCGCCGCCGAGGGGTTGGAGCGGGCGGGCTCCCGGCTGGTGCTGTGCGCGCGGCCGTGGAAGGGCGGCGCGAAGGCGCCGGTGGACGTGGTCGAGTGCGACATGGAGAGCGGCGCCTTCGCCGCCACCAGCCACCTTCTCTCCGCGGGCCACACCCGGGTCGCCCATCTGGCGGGCCCGCACGAGTTCAGCGTCGCGGGCCAGCGCCTCGAAGGGTACGAACGCGCCCTGCGCGCACACGGCGTCAAGCCCGACCCGGCGCTCGTCGCCGAGAGCGACATGACCCGGGAGTCCGGCTACGAGGCGGCCTGCCGTCTGCTGACCGACACCGACGCCACCGCGATCTTCTGCGCGAGCGACATGAGCGCGGCCGGTGCCATCGCCGCCGCCCGCGACCTGGGCCGCTCGGTCCCCGACGACCTCTCCGTGGTCGGCTTCGACGACATCCCGCTCGCCGAGGACCTCTACCCCCGGCTGACCACCGTGCACGTCCCGCAGCAGGAACTCGGCCGCTCCGCGGCCCGGTTGGCCCTGCACCGGCGCCCCATGGACCCGCCGAGCCGCCGCGTGGTGCTCGGCTCGCACGTCGTCGTACGCCAGTCGGTGGCGCCCCCGGCGCGCCTCAACACCCATGGAAAGGCGGACCGTTGATACCGGAGGACCGGCTCCTCTCCCCGCACACCGGCTGGACGCGCGCACACTGGGAGGCGCTGGCCGACGCCCAACTCACCGCCGTCCGGCCGTACTCCACCGCCGGTCACGCTCTGCTGCACCTTCCCGGCCCCGCCAGCCGCAACGGCCGGCACAGCGACGGGCTCGAAGGGTTCGCCCGCACCTTCCTCCTCGCGGGCTTCCGTCTGGCCCGGTCCGGTGACAACGACCCGCACGGCCATGCCGGTTGGTACGCCGAGGGCCTGGCGGCCGGCACCGACCCGCACTCCCCTGAACGCTGGCCGAGCATGCGCGCGTGCGGGCAGGCCAAGGTGGAGTGCGCGTCGGTGGCGATCGCGCTGCACGAGACCCGGCCCTGGATCTGGGACCGGCTCGACGACTCCGTACGGCAACGGATCGTCGCCTGGATGACGGAACTGCTCGGCAGCGAGGTCCCCGACAACAACTGGGTCTGGTTCAGGGCGATCACGTCCGCGTTCCTGCGCTCGGTGGGCGCCCCGTGGAGCGCGCCCGACATCGACCACGCGATCGCGCGCACGGAGGCCTGGTACGCGGGCGAGGGCTGGTACTCCGACGGCGGTGGCACCGGCGGCCCGTTGCGCCACTTCGACCACTACTCGGGCTGGGCCATGCACTACTACCCGCTCTGGTACTGCCGCGTCTCCGGGGACGCCGCGGACCCCGCCCTGCTCGCCCGCTACCGCGCCCGGCTGCGCCGCTACGTCGACGACGCCCAGCACCTCGTGGCGGCCGACGGCGCGCCGCTCTACCAGGGCCGCTCCCTCACGTACCGTTACGCGACGCTCTGCCCGCTGTGGGCGGGTGCCGTCTTCGACGCCACTCCCCTGCCGCCGGGCCGTACCCGCCGCCTCGCGAGCGGAGTCCTGCGGCACTTCACCGAGGCAGGCTGCTTCGACGCACGCGGCCTCCAACCGTTGGGCTGGCACGGGGAGTTCACGGCGATCCGGCAGCCCTACTCGGGGCCCGGTTCGCCGTACTGGTCGAGCAAGGGCTTCGCCGGGCTGGTGCTGCCCGCCGACCACCCGGTGTGGACGGAGAAGGAGGAGGAGCTGCCCGTCGAAGCCGGGGACGTGCGGCGGACGTTGACCGCACCGGGATGGCTCGTCTCCGGTACGGCGGCGGACGGGATCGTCCGCGTCGTCAACCACGGCAGCGACCACGCGTCCGGCGACGGCACCGCCCCCGAGGCGGACGACCCGGTGTACAGCCGCCTCGCCTACGCCTCTCATTCCGCCCCGGACAGCATCGAGTCGAGTCTGAACGACCCCCTCGACTCGCACATCGCGTTGCTCGACGCCGAGGGACGGCCCTCGCACCGCCGACCGCTGACCCGGCTCCACCTGGGAGAGCGCGCGGCTGTCTCCCGGCATCGCGCGCACTGGCCGGCCGGTCCGGTGCCCGCGCCGTACGCCCACGATCCCGGGCCCGACTTCCGTACGGGGCCGTGGATCACGACGGCGTCCATGCTCAACGGCCCGCTGGAGATACGGCTCGCGCGGGTCGACGGCCCGGTGCGGGAGCCGTTGCGGCTGCGGCTCGGCGGCTACTGTCTGGCCGACGCCGAACCGCCGCTCGTGCACGAGGCGTCCGGGCCCGCCGCCTGGGTGCGCCGGCCGACAGGCCTGTCCAGCACGGTGGTCGGGCTGCGCGGCTTCGACGAGGCGGGGGTCGCCACGGCGCGGGACGCGAACGCCTTCGGGCCGCACTCGGCGACGCCCTGGCTCGCGACGGCCGCGGAGATCCAACCCGGCGCGGTGTACGCCGCGTTGGTCTGTCTCTCCGGGGTCGTCGAGGGGCCGGGTGCCGCCGAGGCCGTACGGCTGGAGGTCCGTCACGACGGTGACGGCACCGCCCTCGCGACGGTCATCTGGCCCGACGGCACCCAGGACAAGGTCCGCCTGGAGCCGCCGAGTTGACCCGTACGCCGGGTTCAGGTGCCGTACGCCCGTCTCACGTGCCGTCGATCAGCCGGACGGCGAGGTCGGGGCTGAACTGGCCCGCGGGCACGGTCGGTGCGACCCCGCACTGCCCGTCGGAGTTGCCCGGTGTCTTGACCCACAGCAGCAGGTCCTCGGCGCCGCCCACCCGTGGGGTGACGCCGAGTTTCCGTCCTGCGGGGTTGCACCACTCGCCGTTGGAGCCGTTGCCGTTGCGGCTGGTGTCGACGACGAAGTGGGAGGTGTTGCCGAGCGCCGAGTTGATGGACTTGCCGTAGGTCTCGGATGAGGGGGTGGTGTAGAAGTTCGAGACGTTCAGGGAGAAGCCGCGGATGTTGGCCACGCCGGCCGACCTCAGGCGGCTCGCCATGGTCGCCGGGTCGACCCAGTTGGTGTGTCCCGCGTCCAGGTAGGCCCAGGTGTTGGGGGCCTTCTGCTGGAACATCTGGGTGGCGTAGGAGAGCATCGCGAGGCGGTCGCTGATCTGTGCGCTGGTCAGGCAGCTGAAGTCCGACAGGGCGTCCGGCTCGATGACGACGACGGCGGGGTGGGTGCCGACCGCCGCCGCGAAGGTCGAGATCCAGGTGCGGTAGGCCGCCACGCTGCCCGCGCCGCCGGACGACTCGCCGCCGCACGCGTCCCGGCCCGGGATGTCGTACGCGACGAGCACCGGCAGTTTGTCGTGGCTGTCGGCGGCGCCGACGTAGCTGGACACGGCCGGTCCGATGCCCGCGCTCTCGTTGGCGAACCAGCGGGCGATCGGCTGGGACGCGATGGCCGACTGGATGCGGGCGGCGCGGGAGTCGGAGGGGTTGGTGCGGACCCAGACGGCCGGGCCGGAGTCGGGGTTGGAGTAGAAGCCGCTCGTCAGGGAGACCGGGTCGGCGGCTGCGGCCGTACCGGCGGCGAGGAGCGGGACCGGGGCAACCAGCAGGCAGATCAGGGCAGTTCGGAGGGTGACGGTCTTGAGTGAGGCGGTTCCCGGAGGGATGGTTTTGAGCAGGGCTTTCCAGCGCATGGTGCGTCCCTATCTCTTGGGGCGGGGCTGCCGCGGGCCCCTCGGCTCGGCTCCCGCCCGCGCTCGTCCAGGCGTGGGCGGGGCCACGGCGGTGCCGTACGTTCAGACTCAGCGCGCGGCGTCGGCGGCGAAGGTCGCCACCCAGGCCAGCGCGGAGTTCCAGTTGATGGCGACCTCGTTGGTCGAGTACGAGTAGATGTCGTCGATGTAGCAGGTGGCGGGGGCGCAGCCGACCAGGTTCTGCTGCGCGACCGGGTCCTGGAGGGCCGAGTCGGGGCCGCCGGCCAGTGAACCGGCAGGCGGGTTCGGCAGGTTGGGGTCGATCTGGTGGGCCCAGATGCGGTTGTGCTGGTTGTGGCTGGCCTGCGTGCCGTAGCCGGTGACGAAGGACTGGTTCAGGGCGTTGCGGCCGAGGAGGTAGTCCATCGACTCCAGGACGGCGCTGCGGTAGCTGTCCCGGCGGGTGAGGTCGTAGGCGGTCGCGATGACCAGGGCGTTGTTCGCGGTGACGCTGTTGGAGCCCCAGACGTAGGCGCCGTCGGTGGGCAGGTTGGGGTTGGGGTAACCCTGCGAGCGTTCGTCGCGCACGAAGCCGTCGGCGACGGCGAGGACCCGCTTGCGGGCGGCGGCGACCATGCGGGCGGGGAAGCGGCCCGGCAGCCGGACGACGGTGAGGTCGGCCAGCGCGCCGGTGTCCCGCCAGGAGAAACCGGCCGGGGTGATCTCCGTGTCGATGCGGGACAGATAGGCGCGGTCGTGCGTGGTGGCGTACAACTCCGTTGCCGCCCAGGAGAATTCGTCGGTCACGTCCGTGTCGGCGTACGCTCCGCCGCCGACGCTGTCGTCGCCCGGCGCGTACACGTCGGGGTGGGCGAGCGCGGCCTTCCAGGCCGTCTCGGCGGCGGTCAGGCACCGGTGCGCGAAGGCCGCGTCGTAGCGGGCCCACACCCGGGCGCACTGGGCGCCCGCGGCGGCCAGGTTGAGGGTCGCGGCCGTGGACGGGGCGTGCAGGTAACGGGGTTGGGAGTCCTGGTCGGGCCGGGTGGGCAGGGCGGTCCAGGCCAGGTCGTGGACCTTGTGGTGGACCATCCCGGCCAGCGGTTCACCCGCCGGGACCTGCATGCTCAGCAGGAACTCCGTCTCCCAGCGGGACTCGTCGAGTACGTCCGGGACGCCGTTGTGGTTCTCCGGGATGCTGAGCAGCCCGTCGCGCAGGCCGACGACGTCGCCCTGGGCGCGGGAGCGTTCGTAGGAGTCCATCAACTGCCATGCCGCGAGGGCCCCGTTGACGACGTACTTGCCCTGGTCGCCCGCGTCGTACCAACCACCTTGGACGTCAAGGGAGTAGTCGCACGTGCCGGGCAGGCAGGGCACGGCGGTGTCGCCCTTGTTGGGTGCCACGCCGATGTGCCCGGCGGGCCGGGCGTAGGCCGCGCCCGCGTACCGCGAGTCGATGGGCGTGCCGCTGCGGACGTCGTAGAAATAGCCCAACGAGTCTTTGCTCAGGGCCTGGTAGGGGTTCTCCGCGATGGCGAACGGATGGCTGGTGGCGTCCCCGACCACGAGCGTGTAGCCCGTGCCGGCCCGGCGCACCGAGCTGAAGTCGGCGATGTGGACGTGGTCGCCGGAGGCGGCGTCCGTCCCCTGGACGTGGGTGCGGCCCGACGTCACGACGGCGCCCGAGGCGTTCAGCAGGTGCCAACTGACCGGTTTTGTCGCGGCGTTGACGATGGACGCCTTCTTCGGGCCGTGGACCGCGTAGCCGTACTGGTTCGTCCGCACCGGAGAGCCGAAGTCGCGTCCGCCGCCCGGGGGGACCGCGCCGCCGGTGAGGGAGACGTCGTCGAGGCAGAGGGTGAACGGCTGGGCGGCGCCGCCCTGTTGGAAGGAGAGCTGGGCGTGCAGGTCGGCGGCGGTGGAGTCGCCGGTGAACTGGAAGGTCTTCGGTGTGGTGGTGAGCGCGGCGGTCTTGTTGAGGGTGGTCGTGAACGGGGCGGCGGGCAGCTGCAGTACGGCGTGGATCGACACGTCCCGGGTGGCGGAGGCCGTGAAGCGCAGGGTGTACGGCTGGCCGGCCTCCAGCGGGATGTCGTTCTGGCCGATCATCGAGTCCCAGACGTTGACCGTCCCGGCGGGGACGTCGGCGCACAGGCGGCCCGAGGCGACGGTGGACGGGGTGTTTCCGCTGCTCCACCACGAGGTCTTGCCGTTGTCGAACGTGCCGTTGAGGACGCGTTCGTAGGGCGCGTCCGAGGCGTGCGCGGACGCCACGGGAAGCGCGGAGTCCACGGGCGTCGCGGCCAGGGTGGCGAGGGTCAGGGCGGACGCGAGGAAGGCCGCGCCCCATCCGGTCCTGCGGAATCTGGTCGTACGGAGTCTGGTCCTGCGGAACATACCGAGCCCTTCTCGGTGACAGGGTCGGCTCGATGCGGCGTCAGTGCCAGATGGTGAGCGGGGCCGACAAAGCTGTCAAGTCTTCACACACAGAAGCCTTTTCCTCGTCCGGACCCTTCACAGAGTGAACGTCCCCCTCCTACTCTGCGACTGTAAGCGCTTCCAGTTTCGACTGGCGGCATCGCACAGGAACCGGCCGAGCTGTGGCGTCACCCCAGTTCCCTCCCAGGTCAGCACCAAGCTCACAGGTCGAGGACGAGGACACTCCGGTTGTCATCGCTCTCGGATTCCGTCCGTACGAACGGGAGTCGCCCCACATGACCACACGGCCGCCGACGCTCGACGAGGTGGCGCTGCGCGCCGGGGTGTCCGTCGGCACCGTCTCGCGGGTGATCAACAACCGCCGGCACGTCAGCCAGAAGGCGCGGCAGGCGGTGGAGAGCGCGGTGGCGGAGCTGGGTTATGTGCCGAACGTGGCGGCCCGTTCGCTCGCCTCGCAGCGGCGCGGTGCGGTGGTGCTGGCGATCTCCAGCGACGATCCGGCGCTGTTCGCCAACCTGTTCTTCGCGGAGGTCATCACCGGGGTGAACGCGGTGATGGAGGAGACCGACCTCGAACTGCTGCTGATCCTGGCCGCCGGCGAGCGGGGCCGGGCCCGTCTCACCCGCGTCCTGCAGTCCCGGGGCGCGGACGGCGTCATGCTGCTGGCCCTGCGCGAGAACGATCCGCTGGCGAAGGTCGCCGAGGCGGGGAACGTACCCGTCGTGCACGGAGGCCGCCCCCTCGACAAGGCGCCGCGCTGGTACGTCGACGCCGACAACCGGGGCGGCGCCCGCGAGGCCGTGGAGTACCTGATATCGACCGGTCGCCGTGCCATCGGCACCGTCACCGGGCCGCTCGACATGCACGCGGGCGTCTCCCGCTACCTGGGCTTCCGCGAGGCGGTCGCGCTGGCCGACCTGGCCGACCACCGTGTGGCGCACGCCGACTTCAGCGAGCTGGGCGGCGCCACGGCGACGGCCCGCCTCCTCGACGAGCACCCGGACCTGGACGCGCTGTTCGTCGCCTCGGACGCCATGGCGGCGGGCGCCCTGCACGTCCTGCGCGAGCGCGGCCGGTCCGTCCCCGGGGACGTCGCGGTGGTCGGGTTCAACGACATCCTCACGGCCCGGCACACCCGGCCCGCCCTGACGACGATCCGCCAGCCCATCGTCGCCCTCGGCAGCGAGATGACCCGGATGCTGGTGCGCGTCCTGGCAGGTGAGGAGCCGACGCCTCTCATCCTGCCGACGGAGCTGGTGATCAGGGAGTCCGCGTGACACGGCGGCCCGGCCCGTCCGGCCCCTCGCACATTCGGTAAGGCGCACGCCAACAGCCGTACAACTTATCCCCAACAACAAGTGTCTCGTAGGGCAACAACACTTGTCCCGGGGGGGATGTTTTGATCAAGGTCAGCGTCGTCGTACCCATTTACAACGCCGGTTCCTACATCGACCGTTGCGCACCGTCGCTCGTCAACCAGAGCCTGGGGGCCGACGCTTACGAGGTCGTGTACGTCGACGACGGATCGACGGACGACTCCGCGGAGCGGCTGGACAGGCTGGCCGAGGCGCATCCGCATGTGCGGGTGTTCCGGCAGGAGAACTCGGGCTGGCCGGGCAAGCCGCGGAACGTGGGGGTGGACCGGGCCGAGGGGAAGTACGTCCAATTCGTCGACCAGGACGACGAGTTGTCGTACGAGGCATTGGAGCGGCTGTACGCCCTGGCGGAGCGCAATGGTTCGGACATCGTGCTGGGCAAGGTGCACGGGACGATGCAGGGGCCCAGCAATGTGTTCAAGCGGACGGTCGAGCGGTGCACGGTCGCCGACGCGCCGCTCATCGAGAGCCTGACGCCGCACAAGATGTTCCGCCGTGAGTTCCTGCGCGAGCACGGGATCCGCTTCCCCGAGGGGCGGGTCAGGCTGGAGGACCAGCTGTTCATGGCGCGCACCTACGTACGGGCCAAGACCGTGTCGATCCTCGGCAACTACCCCTGCTACCAATGGAATCGGCGTGAGGACGGCGGCAACAACAGCAGTCGCCGGATCACGGCCGACGACTACTACGGCCACCTGGACAAGGTCGTGGAGGCGATCAAGGAGGGCACCCCGCCGGGCGACCTCCAGGACCGGTTGCTGCGCCGCTCGTACCGGGTGGAGCTGCTGCGGCCGGTGAGCGAACCGCGCATACTGCGGCGCACCGGCAAGGACCTGGAGGAGTACTTCACCACCGTCCGCCGGATGGCGATGACCAGCTATCCGCCGGGTGTGAGCGAAGGACTCCCGGCGATCAGCCGGCTGCGCTCGGAGCTGCTCGTCCAGGACCGGCTGGACTCCCTGGTCGAACTCGCCCGCCGCACCGAGCGGATCAGGGCCCGGGTCGAGGTCGACGACATGCGCTGGCGCAACGACAAGCTGGTGATCCGCACCCGCGTCGGCATGGTCCGGGGCGACGGCGAGCCGCTGACCCTCGTGGAGCGCGACGGCCGGATGTTCCTCGACCCCCAACTCCTCGACGGCATAAGGGGAGCGGAGAACTGGGAGGTCCCCGACCCCTTCTCGCACGCGTACGGGGAACTCATCGTGCACGACACGGCCGACAACCACTGGTGGTACCCCGACGGGGAGTTGACCCCGGCGCTGGAATCCCTCGGCGGAAACGTCCACCGCGTCGTGGTCACCGGCGAGACGGTCATGGACCCGCTGACCCTCACCGGTGACGCGCCGATGGGCCCCGGCGCGTATCAAGTCTGGGCCAGCGTCCAGCTGTTGGGCGTCGGCAGGCGTCCCCGGCTGGCCGTCGCCCCGGGCAGCACCCGCATCCTCCTCGGCACCATCGCCGTGGGCGCACCGCCACGTCTCGTCTCCCCCACCTGGGCCGGGCCGGGCGGCCAACTCCGGCTCGCCGTGGGCGAAACCGGCCGGATCGGCACCACCCGCCGCGTCCTGCTCCGCACCACCGCCGACCACCGGCTACGGCACGGCGTCCGCGAGGTGCTGCGGCGGCTGCCTCCCGGTGCCCGCAAGAACATCCGCGCCACGGCGCGACGGGCGGAGGGGTGGATGCTGGGGTAGCGGGAATCGCGATCGGGGGCCCGGAACCGGAGGACCGGATCGGGGGGCGGGGCCGGGGCCCATGCGGTTGCTCATACGCCATGCCGCCCCAACCACCTTTACACAGACGGGACTTGTGGCTGCAGGGCCGCTGCCGCGTCGAGGTCCGACCCCGCGTCCTCGGTCAGCTCGGCGGCGGCCCAGCGGGGGGGGCGGGCGGTGCGGTCCAGCCGCAGCCGGTTCAGGCTGCGCAGTACTCCGTCCCGTGAGTAGTCGGGGCGCCGGACCAGCGTGTCCGGCACGGCGAAGCCTCCTGCCGTCAGGTCGGATCCCGTGGGTGCCGGGTGGGGTTCCAACAGGCGGCCGACCTTGGTGGAGACGGCGAACTCCCCCCGCGGGCGGTGCGCGAGCGCAGCGCCGAGCAGCCGCTGAAAGAGGCCCGAATCCCAGCGTGCCGACCTGGATGCCGCTTCCACGGCCCTCCCCGCGTAGGGAAGGATCTGCTTCATCTGGCAGGCAGGACCCTAAGGATGGGATCCATTTCGCGCAACACCCAGTGAGATGTGCGTAGTTCATGACGTTTTACTGGCATCTGATCTGGCCTGCTGGCCGAAATCTGTCCGATCTCTTCCCAACTCACCACGGCGATGCCATATTGGCCCCGGAAATGAACCTGATTCATTTGGTGACGCAGGAGGGGACGCGCCTTGGGCGACTCAACACCGGCCTACCGGCCGGGATATGAACTGGTCGCGGAGCAACTGCTGGAGTACATCGCCCAGCAGAACCTGCGGCCCGGCGACCGCCTCCCCACCGAACAGGGCCTGGCCCAGATCCTGGGAGCGTCCCGCAACGTCACACGGGAGGCCGTGAAGGTCCTGGCCGCCATCGGCCGGCTGCAAGTGCGGCGGGGCGCCGGCATCTTCGTCGCCGCGTCGGTCGGCGGGCTGCTGGACGACGAGCTCTCGCACTTCCGGCCGACCGGCATGGAAGACGTCCGGATGCTGCTGGACTACCGCAAGGTGATCGAGTCGGAGACAGCGCGCCGTGCCGCCTCGCACGCCACCCCGATCGAGGTCCGGGCCATCCGGGAGAGCGCGGAGAGCTCCCTGACGGCGGCGACGATGCACGACGTGGACACCTTCGCCAAGGCGGACGCGGCCTTCCACGACGCGGTGGGCGTCGCCTCGCACAACGTGTTCCTGCGGGCGAGCGTCGCCGGTGTGCGGCGCCTGGCGGCCCAGTCCGACGTCCTGCTCTTCCACGGTGACGTGCCCGGATCGCTCGAGGTCGCCGCACACCAGCATGTGGACATAGCGGAGGCGGTCGCCGCGGGGGCGGCCGATCTCGCCGAGCAACTGATGGTGGAACACATCGCCACCACCCAGAGCCAGTTCGAGAGCAAGATTCGCGACCGGCTGTTCAGCCCCGGGGCCCAACCGCCCTCTCCGGAGACCCCGGCCTCGTAGGACCGGCCGGTCCCGCAGGTGCCGCGGCACGGCGAACGGACCGCCCGACGCCCTGCAAGTCCCGCTGGACGAGCGGGACTTGCAGGTATCAACCTCCCTCAGGCGATTGGATACGTGTGTCTCATCCGTCTGCGCGCAGGGGCGTCTTCGCGCCGCTGCGAAGAACTCTCACGGCCGCGTTCTCGCTGGCCGCGACGGCAGCCCTGCTCAACGCCGTGCCGGCCCAGGCGGCTCCCCCGTCGCCCGACCTGAATGTCTACGTCTCCCCGACCGGCCGGGACACCGGCTCCGGCACCGCCGCCCACCCCTTCAAGACCCTCGACCACGCACGGGACTACGTGCGCGACGTCAAGCAGAAGGCCAAGGGCGACATCCACGTCCGGCTCATGTCCGGCACCTACCAGCTCAGCCGTACGTTCGCCCTGACCTCGCGGGACTCCGGCCGCGACGGGCACAGGATCGTCTACGAGGCCGCACCCGGCGCGCATCCGGTGATCAGCGGCGGCAAGCAGGTCACCGGCTGGACCCCGGCCGACCCGGCGGGGAAGGTCTACAAGGCCAAGGTCGGCGCCATCGACACCCGCCAGCTCTATGTGAACGGCGAGTCCGAGACACGGGCGCGCAGCGACAAGAACCCCGCGGGCTTCAACCAGACGTCCACCGGCTACACGTTCACCGACCCCGCGCTCAACGCCTACAAGCGTCCTTCGGACCTGGAGGTCGTCAGCTCCTGGGGCTGGAAGCTGATGCGCTGCCCCGTGCAGTCGATCGCCGACTTCAAGATGACGATGCAGCAGCCCTGTTGGCACAACGCGCATCTCCAGCAGGGCCAGGAGATCCAGAACCCGACCTGGCTGGAGAACGCCCGCGAGCTGCTGGACACGCCCGGTGAGTGGTATCTCGACAAGGGTGCGGGCGAGCTCTACTACATGCCCAAGGCCGGCCAGGACCTCTCCACGGCGAACGTCACCGTGCCGCTCGTGCAGGACCTGGTGGATCTGAACGGCACCAAGTCGGCCCCCGTCAGCAACGTGTCGTTCCGGGGCATCACCTTCGCCGACTCCACCTGGCTGGCGCCCAGTTCGTCCGAGGGCCTCATCGAGGGCCAGGCCGGTTTCCGGATGGTCGGCAACGACCCCACCTTCGACGCGACCCGACTGAAGTGGCAGAAGACTCCGGGTGCCGTGAACGTCGGCCACGGCCACGGCATCGGCTTCGAGGGCAACACCTTCACCCAACTCGGCGCGGTCGGGCTCAACTTGGACACCGGCACCCAGGGCACCGACATCACCGGCAACGTCTTCCGCCAGATCGCCGCCACCGGCATCCAGATAGGCGGCGTCGGGGTGATCGACGCCCACCCCGACGACTCCCGGGACATCACCAGGAACACCACGGTGGCCAACAACGTGGTCACCAAGGTCGCCGACCAGTACAACGGCTCCGTCGGCATCCTGGCCGGCTACACCGACCGCACCACCATCACCCACAACAAGGTCTACGACCTGCCCTACACCGGCATCTCCGTCGGCTGGGGCTGGGGCCTCACCGACAAGGGCGGCGACACCAACTACCCGGGAAATCTGGGCGTTCCGATCTGGGACACCCCTACGACGAGCCGTGACACCCGGGTCACGGACAACGAGATCTACGACATCATGAAGTCGCAGGCCGACGGCGGCGCCATCTACACGCTGAGTTCCAACCCCGGCGGTGTGGTGTCCGGCAACTACATCCACGGCACGCCCCCGCCCGCGTACGGCGCGATCTACCACGACGAGGGCAGCCGGTACTGGACGAACACCGGCAACGCCCTGTGCGACATCGCCTACCAGTGGCTGTTCCTCAACCACGGCATGGACATCGACGCCACGGGCAACTTCACCACACAGCCCGCCTATTCGACCCAGGCCAACAGCACGGGCAGCACCATCACCGGCAACACCACGGTGGGTTCCTGCGACCAGCTCCCGGCCTCCATCGTCAACAACGCGGGCCTGCAGGCGAGTTACCGCCACCTCGACCCGGACCCCGCCGTCGCCGACCACCGGGCGCCCAGCAGGCCCGGCACCCCGAGCGCGGTCACGGACTTCCCGACGATCGCGGACCTCACCTGGCCCGCGTCCACCGACGACACCGCCGTCACCGGCTACTCCGTCTACCGCGACGGCAAGCTGGTGAGCGCCACGGGCACCGCCTCGGTGCGCCTCCCGGGCCTGACCGCCGGGAAGACGTACACCTTCCGCGTCACCGCCCGTGACGCCGCCGGCAACGAGTCCGCTCCCAGCGCGACCCTGCGCGTCACGATGCCCTCGGGCGGCGACCTCGCCCTCAAGAAGCCGGTGACCGCGTCGTCGTACTCGGAGGCCAACACCCCGGAGAAGGCGGTCGACGGAGACCTCTCCACCCGCTGGGCACAGGGCCTCGGCCTGCCGGACCCGTCCTGGATCCAGGTCGACCTCGGTGCGTCGTACGACGTGGACGGCGCGATCACGACCTTCGAGAAGGCGAGCGGCTACAAGTACCGCATCGAGGTGTCACCCGACGAGGTCCACTGGAAGACCCTCGCGGACCGCACCGCCGCGAACACCACGGCGGCGACCGACTACACCCACACGGACACCCCGGTCGCGGGCCGTTTCGTGCGGCTGACGGTCACCGGCTCCAGCTGGAACGGCGGTAGCATCTACGACTTCCAGGTCTACGGCACCCCGAGGACCGTCACGGACCACACGGCCCCGACCGCCCCCGGACAGCCCACGGTCAAGCCGCTGCTGCCCGGTCTGGTCGATGTCAGCTGGCCCGCGGCCACCGATGACACCGGCGTGACCAGCTACGTCGTCTACCAGGACGGCAAGCGGATCGCCGTCACCGACGCCACGACCCTGCGGGTCCCCGGCCTCACCGCCGACACGTCGTACTCCTTCACCGTCGTGGCCCGCGACGAGGCGCTGAACGCCTCGGCTCCCAGCAAAGCGGCCGTCGTCACCACGCCGGCCGACGACGACCTGGCCCTGAACAGGACGGCGACCGCGTCCTCCGAGTCCGACGGTCACGCCCCGGCGAAGGCGGTCGACGGCGATCTCTCGACCCGCTGGGCGCAGGGCCTGGGACTGCCCGACCCGTCCTGGATCCAGGTCGACCTGGGCAAGGACACCTCCGTCTCCGCCGTGGTCACCACCTTCGAGCTGACGAGCGGTTACAAGTACCGCCTGGAGTACTCGACCGACGGCCAGAGCTGGTCGACGTTCGAGGACCACACCGCCGCGAGCACCACGACGCAGACCGACTACGCCTTCGCCGGCAGCCCCGTCACCGCTCGCTACCTGCGCCTGACCGTCACCGGTTCCGGCGGCAACGGCGGCAGCGTCTACGGGCTCCAGGCGTACGGCGGCTTCTGAACCCGTCGCCGCCGAGCACGTGGCTTCCGAGCCGAAACCTTTCTCCCTACAGAAGACGAAAGCCAGGATGAAGATCACCCATGTCGAAGTGCACCGGATCGACGTTCCGGCAGCCAGTCCGCCCTTCCGCTGGCGCGACGGGCTGAGCGGAAGCGCTCCGGCGGGCGACGGCGCGGTCCTGCGCATCGGGACGGACGAAGGCGTCGAGGGCGTGGCGCTGTTCGCCCGCCCGGGCGCCCACTCCACCCTGCGGGACCTGGTGGACCGGGTCTTCCGCGCGGAACTGCTCGGAGCCGACCCGTTCCAGCGGGAGTGGCTGTGGCACCGGGTGTGGGAGCTGGACCGTATCCACGAACTCCCGCTCCCCACCCTGGGCCTCATCGACATCGCCCTGTGGGACCTGGCCGGCCGCTACCACGGCGAACCGGTCTGGCGCCTGCTCGGCGGTTTCCGGGACGCCATCCCGGCCTACGCCTCCACCTCGACGTTCTCCAGTACGGCGGAGTTCCTCGACGTGGCGGACCAGTGTCTGGCGCTGGGGTACCGCGGGATCAAGCTGCACGCGTGGGGCGACGCCCGCCGTGACGCGGACCTGTGCCTGGCCCTGCGTGCGCACGTCGGTCCCGACGTCCCCCTGATGTACGACGGCTCGGCGGGCTTCGACCTGCCCGACGCGATACGGCTCGGGCGGGCGCTCTCCGAGGCCGACTACCTCTGGTACGAGGAGCCGATCCGCGAGTTCAGCATCGCGGCCTATCAGCGCCTCGCCGAGACCGTGGACGTACCGCTCCTGGTGGCCGAGACCTCCGACGGTGCGCACATGAACGCGGCGGACTTCATCCGGTCCGGTGCCGCCACCTTCGGCGTCCGGGCCGGCACCACCCTCCGGGGCGGTGTCACCGGCGCCATGCGCACCGCGCATCTGGCCGACGCCTACCGGCTGCGGGCCGAGGTGCACGGTTCGGACATTCCCAACCACCACCTGTGCATGGCCATCTCCAACACCACCTACTACGAGTCCCTGGTGACCTCGGTGAACGTCGTCCGTGAGCGCCATGTGGACGCCCAGGGCCTGGTGCACGCCCCCGTGGGGCCCGGCATAGCCCTCCCCCTCGACTTCGGCTACGGCGACGAGCTCCTGCCGTACGTCGAGCAACCGCACTGAGCGACGCAAGAACAGAAAGGCAAGGCAAGACGATGGAGTCTTCCCGATCTCCGAGATCAGGACGGCGGCACTCGCTGCTCCGCGCGGCGGCCGTCACGCTGTCCCTGGCCACCGCGGCCGCCCTGGCGGGCTGCGCCAGCGCCGACACCACCACCCAGTCCTCCTCCTCGGCCCGGCCGGCGTTCAAGCCGGCCGCGCAGAAGGACGGTTCACAGATCACGGTGTGGGCCGACTCGACCCGGCTGCCGTCGGTGCAGGCGTACCAGAAGGCGCACCCGGACGTGAAGATGAAGATCGTCACGTACGACGGCGGGGCCGACGGATCGACGTACCTCCAGTCGAAGGTGCAGCTGTTCGACCGGACCGGCAGCGGCTGGCCCGACGTGGTGTTCGGCACGCCGACGGACGTCACCTGGGCATCGCAGGCCACCAAGCCGGGCGCGCAGCCGTTCGCCGCTCCGCTCGACGACAAGCTCGTCCCGCGGAGCACGCTGGGCGGCTTCGCCAAGGGCTCTCTGACGCCCTGTCAATTCGGCGGCCACACCTACTGCATGCGCAACGACATCGCGCAGGTCGTCCTCTGGTACAACAAGTCCCTGATGGACAAGTGGGGTTACCAGGTCCCCACCACATGGCAGCAGTACGAGGCACTCGGCACGAAGGTCGCCAAGGAGCACCCCGGCTACCTCGTCGGCTCGGTCGGTGACACCAACTCCCATGAGTCGTACTTCTGGTCGGGCCAGTGCCCCGCGTTCAGCCTGACGAAGCCGGACACCCTGCGCACCGACCTCCAGGACCTGAAGTGCACCCGGATGGCGACCCTGCTGGACCACCTGATCAGCGCCAAGGCGATCGCCACGCAGGGCTTCTTCAGCCAGGGCTTCGCCAAGGACAGCGGCAGCAAGGTCCTGATGGCGTACGGCCCTTCCTGGTACGGCCAGTACCTCTTCAAGGCCGGCTTCAAGACACCGGCCAAGCAGATAGCGGCGGCACCTCCGCTGACCTGGCAGGGGGAGAGCACGGCTGCCACCGGCAATGTGGGCGGCGGTGTGTGGATGGTGTCCTCGCACAGCGCCAACCTCAAGGCGTCCACGGACCTGGTCACCTGGCTGACCACCTCCGACGCCAACCAGGCCGCCGCGCCCACCTACCCGGCCTACACCCAGGCCGCGAAGGCGTGGCTGGCGAACCCCGCGAACAAGGACTACTTCGCCGATGACGTGAGCGGGCCGTTCGAGCAGGCCGCGAACGAGGTGTGGACCGGCTGGTCGAACACCCGGTTCTCGGACTCCACCGCCTGGTCCAGCGTCGTCCTCCCCGCCCTGACCGCCGGGAAGAGCCTGAGCGAGACCCTGCCGGCCTGGCAGCGGGAGATCGCCGACGAGGCCAGGAGCCAGGGCTACAAGGTGGTCGGTCAGTGACCCTGCTGGAGACCGAGCGCGTCACCGTCTCCCCCGTGCGCCGCCGCACCACACCGCGGCGCACGGGCCGGGGGCGCGCGGGCTACTACTTCGTCGCCGGGTACGCGCTGCTGCTGCTCGCGTTCGGCGTCTTCCCCACCGGATACGCCTTCTACCTCTCGCTCACCAACGACCGGGGCCAGTTCACCGGACTCAACCAGTTCGTGAAGGTCGTCCAGGACTACCGCTTCGCCCCGGCCTTCACGCACATGCTGATCTATCTCGTCATGTGGCTGGTGACGCTCGTCGTCGTGGTCGTGCTGACCGCCGTGGTCCTGCGCGGCCGGGTGCGTCCCGGTACGTCGGCGCTCTTCCGGTTCCTCTACTACATCCCCGGCGCCCTCGCCGGAGTGGCGAGCGTCCTGGTCTGGCTGTTCATGCTGGACCCGGACGTCAGCCCTGTCTCGTGGCTGCTCGACGCCATGGGGATGAAGACGTTCGCCGCCGTCCTGGCGCCGGGCAACCTGCCGCTGATCCTCATGCTGATCGCCTTCTGGACCGGCGCCGGCGGCTGGATGGTCGTGATGTACGGGGCGTTGAACAACATCCCCGACGAGGTGCTGGAAGCCGCCCGTATGGACGGTGCGGGCCCGTGGCGCACCGCCTGGCACATCCAGATCCCCATGATCAGGCAGTGGATCGTCTACATGGCGATCATGGCCTTCGCGACGGGCACCCAGCTGTTCGTCGAGCCCCAACTCCTCCAGACCGCCAGCCTCGGCAGGGTGAGCCCCACCTGGTCACCGAACCAACTGGCCTACGTCTACGCCTTCCAGCAGGGCGACTTCAACGGCGCCGCCGCCATCTCCGTCGTCCTCCTCGCCGTGGGTCTCGTCGCCGCCGGTCTCCTGGTCGCGCGCTCGAACCTGTTCACGTTGGACGAGAAATGACACAGACGACGCTCTTCCTCACGGCCATGAGGCGACGGGTCCGCCCGTCAAGGACCCTTCCCTTCCTGGTCGTTGGCCTGCTCCTCGCCTTTCTCCTGGTGTTCTTCGTGCTGCCGGTGCTCTGGCTGCTGCTGGCCCCGTCGAAGACCGCGGGCGAAGTGGTGCGGGACAACCCGCTCTCCTTCGGCTCCTTCCACCACATAGGCACGGCCTGGCGGCACTTGTTCGCCTTCCAGGACGGCGCCATGTCGAGGTGGCTGCTCAACTCGGCCGTCTACTCCGGCGGTTCACTCGTCCTGACGCTGGCCGTCAGCGTCCCGGCCGGCTACGCGCTGGCGCTGACGAAGTTCCGGGGCCGCAAGACGCTCCTCGTGATCACCCTGGTCACCATGATCATGCCGCAGGCCACCCTGGTGCTGCCGATCTTCCTGGAGCTCAACCGCTTCCATCTGATCGGCACCGTCTGGTCGGTGATACTCCCCTTCTCCTTCTATCCGTTCGGCGTGTATCTGGTCTACATCTACTTCGGGAGCAGCCTCCCCAGGGACCTGCTGTCCGCCGCGCGCATCGACGGCTGCACCGAGTGGCAGCTCTTCGCACGCATCGCGCTGCCGCTCGCCAAACCGGTGGTCGGACTGGTCGCGTTCTTCAGCTTCGTGGGCAACTGGAACAACTTCTTCCTGCCGTATCTCGTGCTGCCGAACAGCGAGCAGTTCCCCGTCCAGGTGGGCCTGAACCAACTCCTCACCTCCACACCGTCGTTCAACCCCGTCGCCGGCGCCGGACTGAACATCACCATCCCCGAACTCGCCCTGGCCATCCTCATCGCCATTCTGCCCGTGCTGGTGCTCTTCCTCTTCTCGCAGCGCACCCTGGTGTCCGGGATGCTCGCCGGATCGAGCAAGGAATGAGCGCCGCCCCCGCCCGCAGAGGAGACCGCGTGTACCGGCTCGATCCGCGCTACGCCCCCGCCCCGCAGGCCGCCCTCCACACCGGATGGCAGGCGGTCGCCTCCCAACTCCCCGACGGCCCGGCGGTGTTGGCCGTCGAGGGCCCCCCGTCCGTCGACTGGACCCTCCTCGCCGACCGCCTCACCCACGAGCTGACCGAACGCGGCATCCCCGTCACCCTGCTCGACATCCGTAGCCACTACGCACAACCGGCGCTCGTCAGAAGCCGTACCGAACGACTCGCGGACGCCGACGACCCCTACTTCCGCAAGCTCGCCGACAACGCCCTCGACGACCTCTTCGAGACCCTCCCGGTACCCACGCCACCCCAGGCCGGACTGCTCCTCGTCCTCGGCCCCGGCGCCGCCCTCGTGGAGCACGACCTGCTCTGGTACGCCGATGTCCCCAAGCGGTACGCGGAGGCCGCCGTCGGCGCGGGCGAGGTGGGCGCCAACCTCGGACTGCCGGACGACAAACCCGACTTCAGGCGCCTGTTCTACATCGACTGGCCGATGCTCGACCGTCACCGCGACGCGCTCGCCCACCGCCTCGACGCCTGGCTCGACCTGCAACACCCCGACCACCCCGCGTGGATCGACGGAGCGTGCCTGCGCGCCACGTTCACCGCACTGGCCCACCAACCGGTGCGCACCCGCCCGTACTTCAACTCCACACCCTGGGGCGGTCATTGGGCGCAGCGCGAGCTCGGCTTCAACCCCGACTCCCCGAACACGGCGCTGGGTTACGAGCTGATCGCGCCCGAGGCCGGCGTCCTCATCGGCACCGGCCCTGAGGCTCAGGCCGAGGTGCCGTTCCAACTCCTGTGCGTGCTGGAGCCGTTGAGCGTGCTGGGGGCGGAGGCGTATGCCCGCTTCGGCACGTCCTTCCCGATCCGCTTCGACTACCTGGACACCGTCGGCGGCGGCAGCCTCTCCGTGCACTGCCACCCCAAGGAGTCGTACATGCGCGAGCGTTTCGGCTGGGACTACACCCAGCACGAGACGTACTACCTGACCCGCGGCGGCACCGACACCAAGGTGTTCCTCGGCCTGCGCGAGGACGCCGACGTGGACGTCTTCCGCAAGGAGGTGGAGCGGGCCGTCACCGACGGAGTCCCCCTGGACCCCGAGGACCACGTCCTCGCCTTCCCCGCCGAACAGGGCCAGTTGTTCATGATCCCGGCGGGCACCCCGCACGCGAGCGGCGCGGGCAACCTCGTACTGGAGATCAGCGCCACCCCCTATCTCTACAGCCTGAGGTTCTACGACTGGCTGCGTCCCGGCACCGACGGCAACCCGCGGCCCCTCCCCTACGAGCACGGGTTCGCCAACCTGGAGACCGGATGGCGCGGGAAGGCGGTGGCCCGCGACCTGGTCCAGGAACCACGCACCCTGCGCGAGGGCACCGGCTGGCGGGAGGAGGTCATCGGCGCGCTGGCCGAGATGTTCTACGAGGTCAGGAGATTCGTGCTGGACGCCGGGGCCGAGGCGGCCGACGACACACAGGGCCGGTTCCACATCCTGAACGTGGTGGAGGGCGAAGGCGTCACCGTGCACACGGCCGCCGGACACCGCCACGAACTGGCCTACGCGGAGACGCTCACCGTGCCCGCGTCGGTCGGCGCGTACACCCTGCGAGCGGCGGCCGGTGGCGGCCCGGTGCGTGTCGTGAAGGCGCTGGTCCGTTGATCCCTGTCCTGGAGATCGGCGGCACCCATGTCACCGCGGCGCTCGTCGACCCGCTCGACGGACGGGTCTCCGGCCGCACGCGCACGCCGCTCGACGCGGACGGCGATGCCGAGACCTTCCTCGGGACGCTCCGCCGCTGCGCCGACGGACTGCCGGTGCCGCCCGGCGCACGGTGGGGCGTGGCGGTGCCCGGGCCGTTCGACTACGCGAAGGGCGTCGCCCTCTTCAAGGACGTGGGGAAGTTCGACGCCTTGTACGGGATGGACGTGCGAGCGGCACTCCTGCACGGACTGCGGCAGCGCCCCGGCGACGTCGTGTTCCTCAACGACGCCCATGCCTTCCTCACCGGCGAGTGGTCCACCGGCACCGTTCGCGGGCACCGCCGCGCCGTCGGCATCACGCTCGGCACGGGTGTCGGCTCGGCGTTCCTCGCCGACGGCCGCATCCGCGACCACGGTCCCGGCATACCGCCCGAGGGCCGCATGGACCTCACCGAGATCGCCGGCCGCCCCCTGGAGGACACGGTCTCCCGCCGCGCGATCCTCACCCGCTACGGCGACCCCGCCGCCGATGTCCACGATATCGCCGGACGGGCCAGAGCGGGCGAAGAGCGGGCCCGACGGATACTGGCCGACGTCTTCACCGCACTGGGCGTCGAACTGGCCCCGCGCCTGGCGGACTTCGGCGCGACAGCCCTGGTCGTCGGAGGCTCCATGACCCGCTCCTGGGACCTCGTCGCCCCCGCACTGTCAGCCGGTCTCGCGACCGGCGGCTGGCCACCGGACGACCCACGCGTCCGCACGCTGAAAGCCGCCGGCTCCGCGGGAGACGCGGCACTGGTGGGCGCGGCCCACGCGACGTTGACGCGGACCTCAGCCGGGGCCCCGGCCGGTCCCCGGGAATGACTCGGGGTCGCTGCACCGGCTGAACCTCCGGCGCGAGTGTTGCGTATCCATTCCACAGGGACAGCTCCGGTCTCTGCCACGGGATGCGAGGAGAGCACCATGCCGACACCGCCCGCGTCCGGCGCACCGGACGATCGCACCGCGCTGGAGCCGGTCCGCGTGCTGCGCCCGCGCAACACCGACGCGCTGGCCCAGTTGCTCGACGAGATACGCCAGGACGAGAACTACCGGACCCACGCGGCCGTGACCGTACCCGTCCCGCCCCCTCCGAGCGACGCCGAGACGGCGGAACTCCCGCCCGTCCCCGGCGGGAGGCCCGAGACACCCGCCGCATCCGACGGCAACGCCCGTCCGCCGCGCCGCGCGGCCCTGGTGATCGCGGTCGCCGTGGCGGCAGTCGCCGGGTTCGGCTGCTCCCTCCTGATCCCCGGCCCCACCGAGGCCACTCGGGGCGCACCGTCCACAGCGGCGACTCCTTCGGCGCGCGTGTCGGCCGCCCCGTCGTCGGTGGCCACGAGCGGAGCCGACGAACTGACCAACCCCGGCTTCGAGTCGGGCAGCGTCTCGCCGTGGAACTGCGCCGGCCACCCGGGCTCCCTCGTCGCCTCCCCCGTCCACGCGGGCGCCAAAGCCCTTCAGGGGACGGTGAGTTCGAGTGCCACCGGGCAGTGCGACCAGACCGTCGCGGTACGGCCGGACACCACCTACTCACTCAGCGGCTGGGTCCGCGGCTCCAACGTCTACCTGGGCGTGGACGGTTCCACCTCCACCTGGGCCACTTCCCCCACCGCCTACACCCGGCTGACCGTCTCCTTCACCACAGGCCCGACCCAGACCGACGCGACCGTCTACGTACACGGCTGGTATGCCCAGGGCAGCTACTACGCGGACGACATCACCCTCAAGTGATCCCGCAGAAAGGGGTGAGGGGCGGTTCCGGATTCCTCCGGAACCGCCCCTCACCCTGCGACTCCATAGAGTCGGGACGACAGGATTTGAACCTGCGACCCCTTGACCCCCAGTCAAGTGCGCTACCAAGCTGCGCCACGTCCCGCTCGCGCCGCACCCGGTCGGCCGGGTGAACGCGCAGGTAAACCCTACCGCATACGGCGGGTCACTTCGGCGGCGTCGGGGTGTCGTGGGTGCGGTACATCGCCTGGATGTCCAACTCCAGCTGGACGGTGGGGCCCACGACGGCGATGCCCCGGGCGAGCATGCTGCGCCAGTTCAACGTGTAGTCCTCGCGGTGGAGTTCCGCCGTGGCGAGGGCGGCGCAGCGGAGTTCCTCGGCGTAGCCCCCGTTGACCGTGCCGAGGTATGTGGTGTCGAGGTTCACCGAGCGGCTCACGCCGTGCATCGTCAGGGAGCCCTGGAGCGTCCACTTGCTGCCGCCGCGGTAGGCGAACCGCGTGCTGGCGAAGTCGATGTACGGGTAGCGCTCCACGTCGAGGAAGTCACCGGAGCGCAGGTGGTTGTCCCGCGTGGTGTTGCCGGTGGTGATGCTGGACGCGTCGATGCGGACCTGGACCCGGGAGTCGGCGACGTCCTCGGCGATCTGGATCCCGCCCTGGAACCGCTCGAACCGGCCGTGCACATGGGCCATGCCGACATGCTTGGCGATGAAGCGGATCGCGGTGTGCGGCGGGTCGAAGAGCCAGGTGCCGGGCGGCGGGAGTTCCTGGGCGCGGCCGGGCTGGAGCCAGACGCGTTCCGCGGGTTCGGCGATCCCGGCGACGATCTCGACCGTCTCCTGGTGCGGCTGGAGTCCCTGCGCGGAGACGAGAAGGCTGTAGCGGCCGGGCGGCAGGGCCGCGAGGAAGAAGCCGTAGGGGTCGGTCGTGCCGGAGGCGGCGACGCGGTGCGAGTCCAGGGCCGTCACCGTCACGTCGGCGGAGGCCATGGGCGCGCCCACCGGGTCGACGATCTCCCGGCCGAGGCCGCCCGCGCCGGGCGGGAGGGGGAGCGAGAGGCCCGCCGCCGGGGCGGAGGCGCCTTGGGGTCGCCAGCGCCTGAGCAGTGCGAGGGCCATGGTGATCACCTTTCTTCACAGCAGTCGTACTCTGCCGATCTTGAAGGCTTGGGCCGCGTGACGGGTGTCTCGTAATGAGACACCCGTTACGGCCGTTCCGCCGCCGTTGCCTCGTAGCGGCTGACGATCGGCTCCAGGTAGTCCGCGTGCGGGCCCGCCAGGAGCGGGAGTTGGGACGCCGAGTGGATCAGGACGATGTCGTCCAGTTCCGGTTCGCGTCCCTGGGCCCGTTCCGCCGCCGCCATCGCCTCGAACCGCTCGCGCAGCCGCGCCTCCGGGAGGGCCGGGGCGCGGAACAGGACGCCGATGCCGCCATTTCCGGCGCGGGCCACGTTCCAGAGGGTGAGGTCGTCGGGCCGGGCGTCGATGCCGGTCTCCTCGATCAACTCCCGTGCCGCGTGCCGGTGCAGAGCCGCGAGCTCGAGGGGCGCGTCGCCCTCGGGCGGTTCGAGGGAGCCGCCCGGCAACTGCCAACGTCCCGGCGCCGCCGTGGAGTACGACATCCGGCCGACCAACAGGCTTCCCTCGTCGGTCGGTTGAAGGACGGAGACGAAGAACGAGGGCAGCCACGAGGTCGAGAACGGGACACGGCGCAGGGCGAAGTGCCGGTACGTCGTCCTGACCCAGGAGACCGTGAGTTCGTCCGGCCCCTCCTGCCGAGCGCCCGCGCACACCAGGACAGGTCCGTCGAAGAAGCTCGGGTTGGCCCGCACCTTCGCGTCCCACACGCGGTTCATGGCGAACCGCTCCTCGGGAGTGAGCCGAGGAGCGGCGGTCTCGACGAACCGGAGCCGGTGGACGTCCAGGAGTTCGGCGCGGGAGCCCCGCGCGCTCTCTTCGATCATCGGTTCATGCTGGCACACCGGCCGGGTCAGTTCAGGGCACCGGGAGCCATCACCGACGCCTCCTCCTCCGCCTTCAGGAGCGCCGAGCCGGAGCCGCCCACGGTCTTTCCTCCGCCACGGCCGGACCGTCGCGGCACCATGAGCGCGGCCAGCGCGGCGCCGAGGAGCAGCACCGCCAGCAGCGTGAACCCGTGGGTGTACCCGGAGCCGTAGGGCAGGCCCGAGGGCTGGAGGCGGCCGGTGACCAGGACGCTGGTCACGGCGGCGCCGATCGAGCCGCCGATGGTGCGGATGTTGGCGTTCATGCCGGTCGCGGCGCCGGTCTGCTCGGGCGGGACGCTGCCGACGATGAGGTTGGCCATGGAGGCGAAGGCGAGTCCGATGCCGAGGCCGAAGATGCCTGCCACCAGGGCGATCTGCCACTGCTGGTCGTGCCAGAGGGCGAGGATCGCGCAGGCGACCGCGCCGAGGGCGGCACCGGTGGTGAGCAGGGCCTTGGCGCCGACGACCGGTTCCAGGCGGCCGCTGAGCACGCCCGAGACGAACATCGCGAGCAGCATCGGGAGCATCAGCAGGCCGGACGCGGTGACGCTGGCGCCGAAGCCGTACCCGGCGGACGACGGGGTCTGGACGAAGCCCGGCAGGAAGGACCAGATCGCGTACATGCCCGCGCCGAACAGCAGCGCTGCGGTGTTGGTGGTCCACACGGAGGGCAGGCGCATCACCTTGAGGTCGATGAGCGGGCTGCTGGAGCGGGCCTCGGACAACAGCCAGGCCGCGAAGAGGACGACGGCCGCCGAGAACAGGCCGACGACCCGCACGGAGCCCCAGCCCCAGGTCCCGGCCTGGCTCAGCGGCAGCAGCAGGGCGACCAGCCAGCCCGAAAGGAGCACGGCGCCGAGCCAGTTGACGCGTCCGTCGGCCCGGCTGGGCGACTCGGGGACGTAGCGCACGGCGATGAGGGTGGTGACGGCGACGATGGCGACGGGGAACCAGAACAGCCAGCGGTAGTCGAGCGCGGTCACGATGGGACCCGCGGCCACCATGCCGACGCCACCGCCCGCGGCGATCACGGCGGACAGGTTGCTGATGCTGCCGGGGACTCGGGACGCGTCGAACTCGTCGCGGATGATGCCGAAGGACAGCGGGAACAGCGCGCCGCCGATGCCCTGGACGACCCGGGCGATGATCAGGACGCCGATGTTGGGCGCGAGCGCGGCGACCAGACAGCCGGCGAGCACGGCCAGCAGGACGGCGACGAGAGTGCGCTTCTTGCCGACGAGGTCGCCGACGCGGCCGAGTATCGGGGTGAAGACCGAGGCGGACAGCAGATAGGCCGTCATCACCCAGGTCGCGGTGGACTGGGAGGTGTGCAGCGCGTGCTGGACGGTCGGCAGGGCCGGCGCGATCAGCGACTGCAGCATGGAGAACACGCCGGCACCGGTCGCGAGGACCGCGAAGGTGAGGCGGGAGGACTTGCGGGGCATCGAGAGCCTCTCCGGAACAAGCGAACGGGGGTGCGCCCGCGCACGGTCATACGGCGGAACGCGCCCACACTGCTAAAGTGGAGGTACCCCTCCACCATAGCGGAGGCATACCTCCGGTTCAACCGAGCCCACCCCTGGGAGGCACCCGTGACGGCCCCACCGTTCCCCGTCAGCGAGATCGTGGCGGCCCAGAGACCGCACCGCAAGGACGCCGCCCGGAACTACGACGCCCTGCTGACGGCCGCCCGCGAGGCCTTCGCGGAACACGGCTCTGAGGCCTCACTGGAGGACATCGCGCGGCGCGCGGGCGTCGGCATCGGCACCCTGTACCGCAACTTCCCGACCCGCCGGGCCCTCTTCGAGAGCGTCTACGCGAGCGAGGTGAACGCGCTGTGCCAGTTCGCCCTGGACGTCGCCGACCGGGAGCCGTGGGAGGCGCTGACCTCGTGGCTCAACCGTTTCGCGAGCTACGTGACGACGAAGCAGGCGGTGCGGCAGGCGCTGGAGAACGACTCGGAGATCTTCGAGACCTGCCGTGAGTCGATGTTCTCCGCGGGCGGCCCGCTGTTCGAGCGCGCGCAGAAGGCGGGCGTGGCCCGCACGGACATGGACTTCAACGACCTGCTGCGCATGGCAGCCGGGATCACCGGCACGACGTTCGTGGACGACGCCCAGCGCGACCGCGTGCTGGCGATCGCACTGGACGGCGTCCGCGCGAACCACTGACCGCGCGATCCATTGAGCGCGCGATCCATTGAGCGCGCGGACCACCGAACGGCCGGTTACGCGGGGGGCGTTCCCTCGTACGCCGCGCGCAGCAGCGCGAGCACCCCGTCCTCGGTGACGGGCCGCGGGTTGGCGTACTCCTGGCTCACCGCCTGTGCCGCCGCCGTCGCCAAGTCGCCCTCTTTCAGGCCGAGTTCGGCGAGCGAGCGGGGTGCGTCGAGCCGCCGCGCCAGGTCCCACAGGGCGCGCGGCGCGTCCCCGGCGTCCAGCGCGCGGGCCACGGCGGCAGCGGCTTCCGGTGCGGCGGGCGCGTTGTAGGCCAGCGCGTACGGCAGCACCACCGTGTGCGTCTCCGCGTGCGGCAGCCCGAAGGTGCCGCCGAGGACGTGACAGAGCTTGTGGTGCAGGCCCATCGTCGTGCCGCCGAGACACGAACCGCACAGCCACGCCCCGTACAGGGCGCGACTCCTGGCCTCCAACGACGTTGGTTCCGTGGCCAGTTGGGGCAGCGCGCCCGCGATCGCCCGTACACCCTCCTCCGCCATCAGCGCGATGAGCGGCGAGGTGTCCGGGGCGTAGAGGGCTTCCACGGAGTGCGCGATGGCGTTGATCCCGCTGGTCACCGTGAGCGGGACGGGGAGTTCCAGGGTGAGTTCGGGGTCGTAGACGACGCTGCGGGGCAGGACGGCGGGGTCGCGGCCGGTGCGTTTGGCGCCGTTCTCGGTGAGGCCCCAGACCGGGGTCATCTCGGAACCGGCGTAGGTGGAGGGCACCGCGATCAGCGGGAGGCCGGTGCGCAGGGCGATCGCCTTGCCGAGGCCGACCGCCGAGCCGCCGCCGACCGCGACGCAGCCGTCGGCGCCGAGCGTGCGCACCAACTCCACCGCACGCTCCGCCACTTCGGCCGGGACGTGCATCTTCGCCTCCGTGTGCACCCCGGCGCACACCTCGCCCAGCGAGTCGGCGACCGCCCGCGCGGTGTCGGCACCCCGGGCGCCCGAGAGCACCAACACCCGCCGCAGGCCGAGCCGTTCGGCCTCTCCGGCGGTCGCGGTGAGCGCGGCTCCGGGGCGGAACACGACCCGCATGGGCTGGGCGTCGTAGGAGAAGTCCAGGAAGTTCTTCACGCGCGGTCCAGGACGAGGTCGAAGCGGGCGTGGCGGAAGGGGTTCTCGATGCCGAACTCCCGTGCCAGGGACGGGTCGTCGGTCGGGGTGAAGTCCTCTACGAGGCTCTGTTTGACGGCGAAGACGGCGTCGGAGTCCAGGTAGTCGCTGCCCGCCACGAAGATGTGGGTGGTGACCGGGGTGTGGCCCTCGGCCGTGGCGATGAAGTGGATGTGGGCGGGGCGGTAGGGGTGGCGGGCGGTGGCCTTGAGGAGTTCGCCGACCGGGCCGTCCGTGGGGATGGGGTACGGGCTCGGGACGCAGGTGCGGAACCAGAAGCGGCCCTCGGCGTCCGCGGTGAACAACCCCCTTCCGTTGCCCGGGGGTTGGACGTCCGGTTGCTGCACGTCGTAGAAGCCGTTGCCGTCGGCCTGCCACACGTCGAGGACCGCGCCGGAAAGCGGGGTGCCGTCGTCGGAGACGATCCGGCCGCTGACCACGCAGGGCTCGCCGCCGCCCACCAGGTCGATGTTCTCGCCGAGCCGGCGCACCGGCGACTCGGTCATGTGGAAGGGACCGAGGACCGTGGACTCGGTGGAGCCGGCGGCGTGGTCGCCGTTGATGGTCTCCACGAGCATGGACAGGCCGAGCACGTCCGACAGGAGGATGAACTCCTGCCGGGTGTCCGTGCAGGTCTGCCCGGTCTCCGTCAGGAAGCCGATCGCCCGCTCCCACTCCGCCTGGGTGAGGCGGGTCTCCCGCGCGAACGCGTGGAGGTGCCGGATCAGGCCGGTCAGCAGTTCCTTCAGGCGGGGGTCGGCGGTCCCCTCCAGACTGGCGACGGCCTCGTCCGTGACGGTGACGTCAGTGGTCATTGCGGCTCCCTACCCGGTGCGAACTGCCCCTGTGCGAAATGTCAGCCGTGCCCGAGGATGCGTCGCAACGCGTCCGTGAGCAACTGTTCGGCGTTCTCGGCCGCGTCGGCGTGGCGGAACGCGACGTAACCGTCCGGGCGTACGAGGAGGGCGCCCGCCTCGGACACCTCCCTCAGCCGGGCCCAGTCGCCGTACGGGTCGTCGTACTCCTGGCCGGGGCCGATCACGACCGTGGCGATGTCCAGGGACTGCGCCTCGGCCGCGCGCAGCCAGGCCTCGCCGCCGATGCCGGTGAGCAGGGTGAAGCGGCCCTTGCCGACCGTGTCGAGGGTCGAGAGGGTGCGGGTGCCGGAGGTGATCCAGGCGTGCGGGAGTTTCGCGCCGGGGCGGGAGCTGGGCTGGTGGAACAGCTCGCGGTCGCGTTCGAAGCCGGGGTCGGGCGTGCCGTCCGGGACGACCGCGGTCGAACTCTCCGCGGAATAGCGCTGGTTGAGGTCGACGCCGTGCGCGTTGAACTCGTACACCTTGAAGGCGATCGCGTCGCGCAGCGCGGCCCGCTGCTCGGCGGCGGCCTCGGTGGCGTCCTTGCGGGCCTCGATGTTGGCCCACAACTGCTCGGGCGTCTGCGGGGAGAGGCCGTCCAGCGCCGCGAAGATCGGGGCGGTCTCGCCGATGGACTTGTTGGCGCGGGTGACGATCTGCCTGCCGACGGGGGCGCGTTCGGCGTCGTAGGAGTCGAGGAGTTTCGGGGTGGCGGTGCCGTCGAGGACCAGTTTCAGTTTCCACGCCAGGTTGTAGGCGTCCTGGATCGACGTGTTGGAGCCGAGTCCGTTCGACGGCGGGTGGCGGTGCACGGCGTCACCGGCGCACAGGACGCGTCCGTTGGCGTAGGTCTCGGCGTACATCTCGTTGACCGTCCACGCCGAGGACGACCTGATGGTCACCGGGATGTCGTCGTCACCGACCAACTGCCGTACGACGGACAGCGCGTACTCCTCGGTGAGGTCGGGGGCGCCGGCCGTCACGTCGTAACCCCACACGATCAGCCACTCGTTCCACGGCTTCACGCAGCGCACCAGGCCCGCGCCGATGCCGCCGACGGTGGCGCCGGGAGCGAGTACCCAGTAGAGGGTGGAGGGCCGGTGCGCGGTGTACTTCGACAGGTCCGCGTCGAAGACGATGTTGATGCTGCCCGCGACGCCCATCTGGCCGCCCATCGGCAGTCCGGCGTCCTCGGCGACCTGGGAGCGGCCGCCGTCGGCGCCGATGAGGTACTTGGCGCGGATCCGGTACTCGTCGCCGCGCAGCCGGTCCTCGACGGTGACCGTGACGCCGTCGTCGTCCTGCTCGAAGGACTTGTAGACCGTGCTGAAGCGGACGTTGGAGCCGCGCGCGAGGGCCGCGTCGATCAGTACCGGTTCCATGAGGTGCTGCGGCATGTCGCACATGCGGGTCGGGCTGGCCAGGTCGTGGGCGGCCTGCACGAGCGGCTCGTTGCCCCAGGAGCGGATGCGGCCCAGTTCCTCGCCCGCGAGGCTGGTGCAGAACGTGGTGTTGCCCATCAGGTGCTGCGGTGTCGCCTTGGCCAGCACCTCGTCCTCGACCCCGAGGTCGCGCAGGATCTCCATCGTGCGCTGGTTGGTGATGTGCGCGCGGGGCGTCCTGGTGAGGCGCGAGTAGCGCGTGACGACGATGTGCGGCACGCCGTAGGTGCTCAGCGCCAGCGCGGCGGCGGCCCCGGCCGGGCCGCTGCCCACGATCAGTACGTCGGTCTCGACAACGTGCACGGCGGGACGCTCCAGGGGTGCGACGGAGGTGAGGCAGGGGTGAGGCGGAACGGCGGTGAGGCTCAGGCGGGACCACGGGTGAGAAGGGCACCGACTCTTCACGATCATGATGCGGGCCGGACCTGCCCGGGTGTCTCATTACGAGACAGTCTCAGCCCCCCGGCGGCGGCCGGCACGGGCCCGATACGGTGAGAGGCGTCATGACCACCCTGGATCACTCCCCCGCCCTCACCCCGCTCCGCCAGGCGCGCGAGCGCTTCCTGACCGGCCGCCCGCTGCCCGACGACGTCCCGGACGAGGTCCTCGCGGCCTGGCGCCGGGCCCGCTTCTACGGCGTGCGGCACGACCTCGACGGACCGGTCCACGAGCCCGAACTCCCCGCCGATTCCACCCTGTTGGAGGCCGCGCGGCCCGTCCTCGACCGCATCGCGCCGGCCCTCGGACACTCGGCGCTGCTCCTCACCGACGAGCGGCTGCGGGTGCTGTGGACCACGGGCGAGGTGCCGGGTGACGACCGGTGCCGGGACCTCTCCGAGCGGGAGGTCGGCCACAACAGCGCGGCCCTCGCCCTGCGCACCCGCCGCCGGGCCGAGGTGCACGGCCCCGAGCACTTCCTCGACGTGTGGCAGGACGTGTCCGCGGTCAGCGTGCCGCTCCTCGCCCCGGATTCCGGGCAGGCACTGGGGACGGTGACCGTCGCGTCCGCCCTGTGCGCGGGCTGCGGCCCCCATCCGGGCGCCGCCCTCGCCGAGGCCGCGGCCTGCGCCGTCGAGGCGGAACTCCTCGCCCGCTCCCGTACCGCCGAACGGGTCCTGCTCGACGCGTACACCCGCGCCGCCCATGGCCCGGACCGCGCGATCGTCGCCCTCGACGGCCGCAACCGCCTCATCAGCCAGGCGGCGGTCCGGCTTGCGACGCCCCAGGTGCTGACCGCCTTGGAACGGGCCTGCGCGAGTGAGCGCGGTGCGGGGGCACGGGCGTCTCAGGACTCACGGCAGTCCCAGGTGCCCGGCACCCGTCCGCCGGCGGAGCAGTGCTACGTCGTCACGCTCCCCGCCGACGCCGGATGCACCGCCGAGATCACTCCGGTACGGCATGACGGCCGCGTCCTCGGGATCGTCGCCGTACTGGAAGCGCGGGTCGCCGAGGTGCCGCGACCGGCACCGCGCCCGGCGCTTGCGCTCGCCGGTGGCTCGGTGCCCTGGCGGCATGCGGTCGCCCGGGCCGTCGAACTGGCCCGGGTCCATGAGCCGCTGCTGCTGACCGGTGAGCGCGGCAGCGGCAAGACCGCGCTGGCCCGTGAACTGCTCGGCGGAATGGTGCCGTTGGTCGCGGACGCCGCCGAGTCGCCGGAACTCGGCGTGAAGTACAGCGAGTTGGCCGACGGCCGCCCGCTGCTCCTGCGGCACGCGGAGCGGCTCGCCCAGCCTGACGTCGCCGCGCTCAACTCCCTGCTCGACGAACACCCCGACGTGTATCTGCTGGTCACCTACACGCCCGGCACTCCCCCGGGCCCGTGCTTCCAGCGCCTCCTGGACACCCTCGCGGCCCGGTCGGTGACCCTGCCCGCGTTGCGCGAACGGGCCGAGGACGTACGGGAGTTGCTGCCGGTCCTCGCGCCCCGCCCGGCGCCGGGGCAGCCGCCGCTCACGTGGACGCTGGACGCGTTGCGGGCCCTGGAGGAGCACCCGTGGCCCGGGAACGTCACCGAACTCGCACATGTCGTCAGGACGTTGGCGGAACACCGGCGAGTCACCGGCCCGGTGCGGCGGGCCGAGCTGCCCGATCCCGTCCGGGAGGGGCCTGCCGCGCGGCGGCTCAGCCCGATGGAACACGCCGAACGCACCGCGATCCTGGCCGCGTTGCGTCGGCACGGCGGCAACAAGGCGCGGGCGGCGGTGTCGCTCGGGATCGGCAGGGCGACGCTGTACCGCAAGCTGCGCGGGTACCGGGACGTCCCGTAGGCGGGGTGCCGATCCACCACCCTGAGCGGCACTTGAGCAGGCCGAGCGGGTTCGCGCGCGGGCCCGACGCGCTTATTTGATCAGGGCGTTGGCCACCACGACCACCACACCCAGCAGCGCGTCCACCGCGCCGATGACCACGGCCGCCACCCAACTCCGAGCCGACCAGCGGGCGGTGACAAGGCCCAGGCAGAACAGCAGCGCGATGTTGAGGACGAACGCCGCGTACTCGACGCCGTTCGCGGGCCACCAGCCCCAGCCCGCCCCGGCGAGCAGGAAGACGGTGGGCAGCGCGGCGGCGACGAGGGGCCACTCGTCGCGCAGGGTGCGCAGGGCGTCCCAGCGGCGGTGCGGGGCGCGCTCGGCGATGTAGTGCGCGTACCCGTGGGCGAGTGCCGAGGCGGCGGCGGTCACCAGCAGCCACAGGGCGTCGTAGCGGCGGCTGCCCCGGTCGGTGTGGCCGTACTGGGTGAGCGCGGCGACCATCGAGCAGGCCAGGACGGAGCCGTAGACGCCGCCGAAGAGGATGTTCTCCCGGGTTGCGTGCGGGTGCGGCTCGGGGACGGTCGCCGTGGTCTGCGCCATGCCCTCCACGATCACCCGGCCCCGCCCGGGCCGCCACTCCGCGACGATGTGTCCCCCCACCTGGGCGGATACCCCACACAGTGTCCACGCCTCGGCCGGTCCGGCCCGGCTAGGGTCGCGGCATGACGCACAGTTTCGTAGTCCACATCCCCGACGCCGAGCTCGAACCCGAGCCCCTCGACCCGGTGCAGATCGTCTCCGGTACGCCCGAGGTCACCGGGAAGGTCGTGTGGGAGTCCGCGGACGGCAAGCAGGTCCGCGGGATCTGGCAGATCACCCCGGGGGTGGTCACCGACACCGAGGCGGACGAGCTGTTCGTCGTGGTCAGCGGGTCGGCCACCATCGAGGTCGAGGGCGGCCCGACGCTGACGGTCGGCCCCGGGGACATGGCGGTGCTGCGCGAGGGCGACCGTACGACGTGGACCGTGCACGAGACGCTGCGCAAGGCGTACGCGATCAATCTGTGAGCAGGGACTGTCCGGTCCGCCCCGGGAACCGACTGCTCAACGCGGCGCGGGGGCAGGCATGTTGTAGGGCGTGACGACCTGGATCGCGGACGGCGGGGTCGGGCCCGCGGGCGGCAGGGCGTCCTGGGCGCGCATCACGATGCGGCAGGCCTCGCGGACGTCCTGGCGCAGGTCGTGGTGGAGGACGGCGGACAGCCGGTGCTCGTGCAGCAGCCGGGTGTTGTCGTGGTCGAGGTCGTGCGCGACGAACACGGCGCACTCGCGGCCCAGGTCGGCGAAGGCGCGCAGGGTCGCGTTGTTGCCGCCGCCGATGGAGTAGACCGCGCGGATGTCCGGGTCGTTCCGGAGTGCGGCCCGGACCAGTTCGTACTGGGTGACGTCCAGGCCGTGGCCCTCGGTGATCTCGACGAGGGACCGTTCCGGGTAGCGGGCGCGCATGGTGCTGCGGAAGCCCATCTCGCGCTCTTCCTCGTTGCGGAAGAAACCGCTGCTCAGGCTGGTGAGGACGTTGCCTGGGCGGTCGCCGAGCCACTGGCCCATGAGGTAGGCGGCCGTGGCGCCCGCGGCCCGGTTGTCGATCCCGACGTAGGCCAGGCGGGCGCTCGCGGGCAGGTCGGTGACCAGGGTGACGACGGGGATGCCCGCGGCGACGAGCCGGCCGACGGCCGCGGTGATCTCGGGGACGTCGGGCGCCTTGAGGATGACGCCCTGGGTGCCGCGCCGGGCGATCCGGTCCAGGGTGGCGACCAGTTCCTTCACCGGCGCGGTCTCGCGGAAGTGGAAGCGGGAGCGGACGACGGCCGGGTGCAGGTCGGGCAGCTCGGCCTCCAGCGCGGCCCGGACGGCGGTGGAGAACCGCTCCGGCGTCTGCATCACGATGTCGATCATGAACGTACGGCCGACGAGCCTGACCTGGGTGCGCTGCCGGTCGAGATCGGCGATGGCCTGGCGCACCTCACGCTCGGTGCTCTCCCGCACACCGCCCCTGCCGTTCAGCACCCGGTCCACGGTGGCCTCGCTGAGACCCGCCTGACGTGCGATTTCACGGATCGGGAAGGGGTGGCCCACCGGTCGTCTCCTTGAGGGGTTTTTGATGGCTGGCTGCTGGTTGTTCGATGGGTTTGTACTGACAAGAATGACAGGACCGCACCGCTCCGTGACCCGAGGGGACGACGATGTCCTTCACATCAGCAGAAACCCGCGCCTGGCTCGCCGAGCAGGACTGCGACCTCGACGCCTTCCGCGCCCTCGTCGAGCAGCCCACCGACCTGGGCGACTTCCCGTACGCGTCGTCGGTCGAGCGGAACGTCCTCGTCTACGACAGCGACCGGCTCCGCAAGTCCGTGGCGGCCGGGGAGCGCCGTGAGGTGCAGGCCGAGCTGGTGCGGGCGTTCGCCGAGGGGCCCGGCATCGTGGTCCTCCGGGGTGCCTTCCCTGATCCGTCGGTCGTGGACCGTGCCACCGAGGTGTTCGAGGCTTTGATCGCCGAGCAGCGCGCGTCGGGCGCGGGCGCCGGGGACCACTTCGCGAAGCCGGGCGCCAACGACCGGGTGTGGAACGCGCTGGAGAAGGCCGCGCTCTACGACCCGGAGGCGTTCGCCGACTACTACGCGAACGACATCCTGGCCCTGGTCTCCGGCGCCTGGCTCGGCCCCGGCTACCAGGTCACCTCGCAGATCAACGTGGTCCACCCGGGCGGCGCCGCGCAGACCGTGCACCGCGACTACCACCTCGGGTTCCTGACGAACAAGGCCGCGGCGAACTACCCGGCGCACGTGCACCGCCTCTCGCCGGTGCTCACGCTCCAAGGGGCGGTCGCGCACTGCGACATGCCGGTGGAGTCGGGGCCGACGATGTATCTGCCGCACTCCCAGAAGTTCGAGCCGGGCTATCTCGCGTGGCGACTCCCCGAGTTCCAGGCCTACTTCGAAGCCAACTACATCCAACTCCCGCTCGCCAAGGGCGATGCGGCGTTCTTCAACCCCGCGCTCTTCCACGCGGCCGGCACCAACCGCACGGCGGACGTACGGCGCATGGCCAACCTGCTCCAGGTGTCCTCCGCGTTCGGGCGGGCCATGGAGACGGTGGACCGGGAGGCCGTCACCAACGCGGTCTTCCCGGTGCTGCTGAAGCGCAAGGCCGAGGGCGTGGGCGAGGAGTGGCTCGACACGGTCGTCGCGGCGAGCGCCGAGGGCTATCCGTTCCCGACCAACCTCGACAACGACCCGCCGGTCGAGGGTCTCGCCCCGCCGTCGCAGGCCGACCTCGTGCGCCGCGCGGTGCGCGAGGGGTGGGACCCGCAGGCGCTCCGCGGGGAGCTGCGGGCCGGTGCCGAGCGGCGCGAGAGCTGAGCGCGGCCATGGGATCCACGGAACGTCCGGGGCTCACGGGGCTCCTCGACGGCAAGGTCGTCCTCGTCAACGGCGGCAGCCAGGGGGTGGGCGCCGCGATCGTGCGGGCGGCGGTGCGCGAGGGCGCGGTGGTGTCGTTCACCGGCCGCCGTGCCGACGTGGGCGAGAAGCTCGCGGCGGACACGGGCGCCGACTTCCTGCGGGCCGACCTCGCCGATCCGGCGCAGGCGCGCGACAGCGTCGTACGGACTGTGGAGACCCACGGCCGCGTCGACTGCCTCGTCAATGCGGCCGGGCTCACATCACGCGGCTCGCTCCTCGACACCACACCCGAGCTGTTCGACCAGCACATGGCCATCAACCTCAAGGCCCCGTTCTTCGCGATGCAGGCCGCCGTGACCGACATGGTCGCCCGCGAAGCACCGGGCACCATCGTCAACATCGGCTCCAACTGCGCCCACGGCGGCCCGCCCTACCTCGCCCCCTACTCCGCGGCCAAGGCCGGACTCGCGGGCCTCACCCGCAACGCCGCCCACGCCCACCGCTTCGACCGCATCCGCATCAACACGCTCAACATCGGCTGGACGGACACCGAGGGCGAGGACGCCACACAGCGCGCCTTCCACGGAGCCGGCGACGACTGGCGGGAACAGGCCGCGCGGTCGCAGCCGATGGGCAAGCTCGGCCAGCCGGACGAGATCGCCGCGTTCGTCGTGTTCCTCCTCTCCGACCGCAGCGGTGTGGTGACCGGCTCGGTGATCGACTGGGACCAGAACGTCCTGGGCGCCCTCGACTGACCCGCACCGTCCGGCAGTTGGACCTCTCCGAACCCACCACCGCACGAAACCCGCACCTCTCGAGAAAGCAAGAGCCCTCATGCGCATCGGAATCCTCGGCCTCGGCCGTATCGGCGCCTTCCACGCCGAGACCCTGTCCGGACTCGACGCGGTCGAGTCCCTCGTCGTGGCCGACCCGTTCGCGGAGGCCGCCAAGAAGGCCGGCGAGCGGTTCGGCGCCGAGGTCGCGGACTCCCCCGAGGCCGTGCTGGCCGCCGGGATCGACGGTGTCGTGATCGCCGCGGCGACCGACGCCCACCCGGGCCTGATCCTGGCCGCCGTGGAGGCGGGCGTCCCCGTCTTCTGCGAGAAGCCCGTCGCCAAGACGATGGCCGAGGGCGTCAAGGTCCTCAAGGCCGTCGAGGGCAGCGGCGTGCCGATCCAGATCGGCTACAACCGCCGCTTCGACGCCGGTTTCGTCAACGCGCGGGCCGCGGTGCGGTCCGGCGAGCTGGGCAAGCTGCACACCGTGCGCTCCACGACGCTGGACCCGGCGCCGCCGCCTGCCGCGTACATCGCCGCGTCCGGGGGCATCTTCCGGGACTGCTCGGTCCACGACTTCGACATCATCCGCTGGGTCACCGGCCGTGAGGTCACCGAGGTGTACGCGGTCGGCGGCAACCGGGGCGCCGACTACATCAAGGAGGCGGGCGACGCCGACACCACCGGCGCGATCCTGACCCTGGACGACGGCACCATCGCGGTGGTGTCCAACTCCCGCCACAACGCCCGGGGTTACGACGTCCGCATGGAGATCCACGGCTTCACGGACTCCATCGCGGTGGGCCTGGAGGACAAGCTGCCGCTGCGCTCGGTCGAGCCGGGTGTGACGTTCCCCGCGGGCGTGCCGCACGACTTCTTCATGGACCGGTTCACGGCCGCCTACCGCGCCGAACTCACCGCGTTCACCGAGGTCGTGGCCGGAACCCGCCCCTCGCCGTGCACGGTCGCGGACGCGCTGGAGGCCGGCTGGATCGCCGACGCCTGCACCCTGTCGCTGCACGAGCACCGCCCGGTCACCATCCAGGAGGTACGGGAGGCATGAGCGGTCCGGGTCGGGAACCCCTGCGCATCGGAGTACTGGGAGCGGCTCGGATCACCGAGCAGTCCCTCATCGGTCCGGCCCGGACGACCGGCCACCGCATTGTCGCGGTGGCCGCGCGGGACCGGTCCAGGGCGGAGGCGTACGCCGCCGCGCACCGCGTCGAGAAGGTGGCCGACTCGTACGCCGACCTGATCGCCGACCCTGAGGTGGAGGTCGTCTACAACCCGCTTGCCAACGGCCTGCACGGACCGTGGAACCTCGCCGCGCTCGCGGCGGGCAAGCACGTCCTCTCCGAGAAGCCGTCCGCGAGCAACGCGGAGGAGGCGGCCGAGGTGAAGGAGGCCGCGGCGAAGTCCGGGACGATCTTCATGGAGGCGTTCCACTACCTCTTCCACCCGGTCACCCGGCGCCTGCACGAACTGCTGGCCTCCGGTGAACTCGGCGAACTCCGGCACGTCGAGACGCTCGTCGCGATCCCGGCCCCGCCGGACACCGACCCGCGTTGGTCCCTCGACCTGGCCGGCGGCGCCGTGATGGACCTGGGCTGCTACAGCCTGCACGCCCTGCGGATGCTGGCCCCCTGGGCGGGCGGCGCACCCCGCCTGGTCTCGGCCCGGGGCGGCGAACGCGCGGGCGCCCCGGGCGTCGACGAGTGGCTCGACGCCAACCTCGTCTACCCCAGCGGCGCCACGGGCACCGCCCGCTGCCACATGGCGTACGACGAACTGGTCATGAGCTGCCGCATCACCGGCAGCCGGGGCGAGGCCTTCGCCCCGAACTTCGTCCTCCCTCAACTGGACGACCGCGTCATCATCCGCACGACGGACGGCGAACGCACCGAACGCCTCGGCCGCCGCTCGTCCTACACCTACCAACTCGAGTCGTTCGCCGCCCGGTTGAGGGAAGGCGCGCCGCTGCCACTGGGTCCGGACGACGCGGTCGCGACGATGACGCTGATCGACGAGGCCTATCGGGCGGCGGGGTTCGCCCCCAGGCCGCGGCTGTCGGTCCTGCGGTAGACGAAGGTCGGGTACGCCTCCCCGACCGCCCGCTCCCACGCCCGGACGATGTCGTCCGGGCGTTCCGCATGGGCCTGGGCGAACACGGTGACGCAGCGGGCGTGGACGTCGGTGGCGTCGCTGCGCCGGGTGAGCGCGAGGAGGGCCCGGAGCCCGGCGGCGGCCTCCTCGGGGTGCCCGTCGGCCAGCCGGTCCAGGACGACACGACCGAGCGCCACGGCGAGATCGGAGACCGTGACCGCCAGGTCGCCGGCATCCGCTCCGGGGCTCGCCCTCAGCAGTGCCTCGGCCTCCTCGTAGCAGGCCACCGCGCCGGTGTGGTCGCCGGTGCCGCCGAGGGCGCGGGCGAGCACGCGGAGGCGCCGGGCGAGCAGGGGGCGGTGGGTGCCACCGTCGGAGTCAGCGAGCCGACGGGTGAGTGTCACCGCCTCACGGGCGCTCGCCACGGCCGACTCGGCGTCACCTGCTTCTTTCTGACGGATGCTCAAGTTGCCGAGTACGCGGGCCAGTTGAGCTTCGTGGTCTCCAGTGCGCCGGTACGCGGCCACGGCACGCTCCGTGTCCGCCACGGCCTTGAGATGGTCGCCGGTGCGGCGATGGCAGCGGGCCAGGTCGTCCAAGGCGTCGGCGAGCAGGGGCTCGTAGACCTCCGGGCGGTCGGCCGCGAGGCGGGCGTACAGGTCGGTCAGCTCCGTGAGCGTGCTCAACTGCTCGTCGTAGGCGGCCCGTTCGGCGAGGACGACGGCCAGGCAGTTCAGCGCCACGGCGAGCCACTGCGGCTGGTCGGCCAGTGCACGGGCTTCGGTGACCGCCTCTTCGGCATGCGTGCGCGCGGCAGCGGGCGCACCCGTCGCGCTGTGGCAGAAGGCCCAGTCCGTGAGGAGCCGGACGTGCAGGGGGCGCACGAGTTCGGGGAGGAGCCGCGTGATCACCCCGAACACCACGTCCCTCACCTCGGGCCCGAGCGCCAGGGCCTCCTCGTACCGGCCGAGCTCCCGCAGTCCGCCGACCAACTCGGCCAGCACCTGCGGGCGCAGGCGCAGGAAGTGCGAGGACTGCCTGATCGACTGGGCCCGTAGGAGCGCGGCGCATTCCAGGTACACGGCCACGGACTCCTCCGTACGACCGAGTGCGGCGAACACCGTCGCCTGCGTGTTCAAGGCGCTCGGCAGTCCTCCCAGCGCCCGGTCCCGGCGCCCGGGAGACGCCATGCCGCGGTACGACGCCACACACTCCTGAGCCGGTGCCAGGGCCTCCTCCGCCCGGCCGCCGTGCACGAGTGCCTGCGCCCGCGCGTGAACGGCACACGCGGTCACTGCCTGCGGCCGCCGCGCACCCGGCACGCTCAGTGCCGCGTCCGCCGCCTGGCCCGCCTCCGCGTACCGTCCCGACCGCACCAGGGTGGTGGCGTGCACGGCCAGTGCTCGGCTCAGCGCGTCGAGGTGACGTTGCTCGGGGCGGGTTCTCCCGGCGAGCGGCCGGTACAGGGCGACCGCCTCCGCTGCCCACGCCGTTCGGCGGGCGATCGGCGGTGGGCCCAGCAGTACCCAGGCGGGGGCGGCGCAGTGCAGCAGCGCGGCGCCGAGCAGTGGGCCGCCCCATCGGGGAGCGAGGCGTGCCGTCGCGCGCAGCGACGGCAGCAGCATGCGCACCGGCCCCATCCGCACCCCCTGTCCTCCTCGTCCGAGGACAAAGGACGGCTGTGACCGGGCAGTTGGTTGCAGGCGCGCCAGCTCGCCGGAACGGCTAGCGGTAGAACGCCGGCCGCTCCACCAGCTCCACCTCCACCCGTACGCCCTCCTCCAGCGCTCGGACCCCCGCCTCGCACACGGCCGCCGCCGCGTAGCCGTCCCACACGCTCGGGCCGGTCACCTCGCCGCGGCGGGTCGCGTCGACCCAGGTCTGGAGCTCGCGGTCGTAGGCGTCGGCGAAGCGTTCGACGAAGTCCTGGGCGATGGTGCCGCCCCAGCGCCCGGCCATGTTGGTGACCATGGCGTGGCCGTCGCCGATGCGGGCGGTGCCGCGTTCGCAGACGATCTCGGCCTGGACCTGGTAGCCGAAGCCGCAGTTGACGAACATCTCGACGTCGACGATCGCGCCGCCGTCCGTCTCGAACACGACGAACTGCGGGTCCTGGAGGTCGTCCGGGGCGCTCGCGGAGGGCCGCGGGCGCAGCACCTGGACCGCCGTGATCTCCTGGCCGAGCAGCCAGCGGGTGGCGTCCGTCTCGTGCGCCACCGAGTCGCTGATCAGCATGGAGCTGGTGAAGAAGGGCGGGCTGGCCGCGTTGCGGTGCCGGTTGTGCAGCATCAGCGGTCGGCCCAACTGGCCTGTCTCCAGCAGGGACTTGAGCTTCATGTACTCGGCGTCGTAGCGCCGCATGAAGCCGACCTGGACCCTGCGGTGGCCGAGCCGTACCTCGGCCTCCAGGACGCGCAGCGCCGACGCCGCGTCGGGCGTGAGCGGCTTCTCGCACAGGACCGGGAGGTCGTGCTCGAAGGCCGTCAGCAGGGCCGCCTCGTGGGCGGGGCCCGGCGAGGCGATCAGGACCGCGTCGACGTCGTCCGCGGCCATCGCGGCGGCCGGGTCGGTGTACGCGGTGCAGCCGTCGACGGCGGACGCGATCCGTTTGGCGCGCTCGGCGTCGACGTCCACGACGGCGGTCACCCGGGCGCCGTTGATCACGTCCCCGATCCGGCGGACGTGGTCGGCGCCCATTTTTCCGGTTCCGACGACTGCCACTCCGAGCGGGTCGCGCGGGCTCATGGCCATCGGCCGTCCTTTCGAGTCGTCAGGGTCGTCAAAGTCGTGAGGGTGGAGAAGGCGGTGAGGGTGGAGAAGGTCTGAAGGCGGAGAAGGTCCTCACGGTCACCGGCTTCGTCAAGCGCCGCAGGAGCGCAGGAACTTGCGGGTGCGCTCCGCGACGGGAAGCGGCTTGTCCGGCTCGCACGGGTACATGTCCTGCTCGACGATCGCGAACAACTCCACGCCCAGCCGCTGCGCCGCGACCAGTACCGGCTCCAACTCCGGTACACCGGACGGCGGTTCGCACATCACCCCGCGCGCCACGGCCGGCCCGAACGGCACCTCGTTCCTGACGACGTCGGCGAGGATCTCCGGGTCGACCTGCTTGAGGTGCAGATAGCCGACGCGCTCGCCGTAGGTCTCGATCAGCTTGACGCTGTCGCCGCCGCAGTAGGCGTAATGCCCGGTGTCCAGGCAGAGGCTGACGAGGTCGGAGTCGGTCGCGTCGAGGAAGTGCTCGACGTGGTCCTCGGTGTCGAGGTGGGTGTCGGCGTGCGGGTGGACGACGATGTCGAGCCCGTACGCCTCCTTCACCTCGTGCCCGAGCCGCTCCATGCCCTTGGTCAGATGGGCCCACTGCTCGCCGGTCAGCTCCGGCGGCTCCAGGATCTCGGCGGTCTTGTCGTCCCGCCAGAAGGAGGGGATGACGACCAGGTGCTTCGCGCCCATCGCCCGGGTCAACTCGGCCACCTGGCTGACGTGTTGCCAGGTGGCGTCCCAGACCGAGGGGCCCCGGTGCAGGCCGGTGAAGACCGTACCGGCGGAGACCTTCAGGTCACGCCGGGCGATCTCGTCCGTGAGCCGGGCCGGGTCGGTCGGCAGATAGCCGTACGGTCCCAGTTCGATCCAGGAGTAGCCGGCCTGCGCGACCTCGTCCAGGAACCTCTGCCACGGCACCTGTTGGGGATCCTCGGGGAACCAGACGCCCCACGAGTCGGGGGCGGACCCGACCCGGATGCGGTCCAGCGTGGGACGGTCGGACATGTCAGGCAGTCCCTTCGGGAGCCCTGCCCGCCGACGCCTTGAGATCCTCCGCCTCGGGCAGTTCGTTGATGTCGAGGCCGCGGACCTGGGACAACTCGTGCTTGAGCGCGGCGAGTTCGGTACCGCCCGCCATGTGGTTCGTGAGCTCTTCGAGGGTGATCTCGCTGCGCTCCGCCGACAACTCCATCGTGCCCAGACGCAGCACACTGAAGTGGTCGCCGACCATGTACGCGTGGTGCGGGTTGTGGGTGATGAAGATGACCCCGAGCCCGCGTTCACGCGCCGCCGCCACGTACTTCAGCACCACACCGGACTGCTTCACGCCCAGCGCGGCGGTCGGCTCGTCCAGGATCAGCACCCGCGCCCCGAAGTACACGGCGCGCGCGATGGCGACGCACTGGCGCTGGCCGCCGGAGAGGGTGCCGATGGGCTGGTCCAGGTTGTCCAGGACGATGCCCATGTTGCGGAGTTCCTCGTCCGCGGTCTTCTTCATGCCCTCGATGTCGAGACGGCGGATCGGCCACGGGCCGAGCGTCATCTCGGAGCCGAGGAAGAAGTTGCGCCACACCGGCATGAGCGGGACGACGGCCAGGTCCTGGTAGACCGTCGCGATGCCCTTGTCCAACGCCTGACGCGGAGTGGTGAAGTGCACCGGCTGGCCGTCGACGAGGAACTCGCCCTCGGTGTGCTGGTGCAGCCCGGAGATGATTTTGATCAGCGTGGACTTGCCCGCGCCGTTGTCACCCAGGACGCAGGTGACCTGACCCGGGCGGACCGCGAGGTCGACACCGTGCAGGGCACGCACATTGCCGTAGGACTTGCCCGCGTTGCGCAGCTGCACCAGGGGATGGTCGCTGCCCTCGGGCGGGGTGTCGGTCAGGATCTCACCGTGGGTGCCGGATTCGTTGCTTGCCATGGTGTCGGTCACCTCCGGGTCGCGGTGCGCTGCACCCACAGATTGATCATGACGGCGCCCAGGAGCATCACGCCCAGGAACGCCTTGAACCAGTCGGGGTTCCAGCCGGCGTAGACGATGCCCTGCTGGACCATGCCGAACATGAAGGCTCCGAAGACCGGACCGATCGCCGAACCCGCACCACCCGTGAGGAGGCAGCCACCGATCACCGCCGCGGAGATGTAGATCAGTTCCTGGCCCACGCCCTCACCGGACTGCACCGTGTTGAACGAGAACAGCTGGTGCATGCCGATGAACCACGCACCGAAACCGACCAGCATGAACAGCGAGATCTTCGTGAACGCCACCGGCACACCCACCGCCCGGGCGCTCTCCTTGTTGCCGCCGACCGCGAAGATCCAGTTGCCGTACTTCGTCCGCAGCAGCACCCAGGTCGCGATGGCCGCGAACACCAGCCACCACACGATCGTGATCTTCACCTGCACACCGCCGACGTCGAACGACGACGCGAAGATCTTCTTGGCCTGACTGAAGCCGTCCATGTCGCTGATGTCGTCCGTGGCCACGTTGCCCGTGACGAGCTTGGTGACGGCCAGGTTGACGCCCTGGAGGATCAGGAAGCTGCCCAGCGTGATCAGGAAGCTCGGCAGGCCGGTCTTCACCACGAGCCAGCCGTTGAGGAAGCCGATGCCCAGCGACACGATCAGGGCGACGATGACACCGACCCATACGTTCATGGTCAGTTGGTAGCTGAGCATCGACGCGGTGAGCGCGGAGGTGATGACGGCGACACCGGCGGAGAGGTCGAACTCCCCGCCGATCATCAGCAGGGCGACCGGCAACGCCATGATGCCGATCGTCGACGAACCGTAGAGGATGTTCGCCATCGAGGCGCCGTCCCGCACGGGCGGAGCGGCGATCAGGAAGAACACGTACACGGCGGCGGCGCCGAGGAAAACACCCACCTCGGGACGCGCCAACAGCCGTAGCGCCAGGGGCCGTTCGGAGGTCCGGCCGTCGGTTTCCTTCGGGCCGGGGGCCGGCGGTGTGGTCACCGCCGGCTCGGCGTGCTGGGTCATGCTCATCACCGGGTTCCGTTGGCGGCGTACTTGGCGATCACATCGACGTTGGTCTTGTCGACGAAGGCCGGGCCGGTCAGTACGGGCTGCTCACCACCACCGCTGTAGTTGCCGTTGTTCTTGTAGAGCCACAGCGAGTCGACCGCCAAGTAGCCCTGGAGGTAGGGCTGTTGGTCGACGGCGAACTGGATGGTGCCCTTGCTGATGGCGCTCGTGAGGTCCTTGTTGAGGTCGAAGGTGGCGACCTTCGCCTTGCTGCCCGCGTCGGACAGCGACTGCACGGCCGTCAGCGCGAAGGGGGCGCCGAGGGTGACCACGTAGTCGATGGCCTTGTCCTGGGTGAGCTTGGCGGTGATCGTCGACTTCACGGACGGCATGTCCGTGCCGTTGACGTTGAGGACCTCGGTGGTGCCGCTGAAGGTCTTCTTCACGCCGTCGCAGCGCTGCGTCAGGCCGATGTTGCCCTGCTCCTGGATGACACAGACGACCTTCTTGGCGCCCTCCGTGTTCAGCCGCTTGCCGAGCGCCTCGCCGGCCACCGTCTCGTCCTGGCCGAAGAACTCGAGCAGGCCGAGCTTCTTCCAGTCGCTGAGACCGGAGTTGAGGCCGACCACGGGTATGTTCGCCGACTTCGCCTTGCCTATGACGTCCTTGAGGGCGTCGGGCTTGGCGAGGGTGACCGCGATGCCGTCGACCTTCTGGTCGATCGCGTTCTGCACCAGGTTCGACTGGTTGCCCGCGTTCGGGTCGGCCGAGTAGACGAGCTTGATGTTGTCCTTGTCGGCGGCGGCCTGGGCGCCCTTGCGGACGATGTCCCAGAACGTGTCGCCGGGCGCCTGGTGCGTGACCAGGGCGACCGTCATACGCGGCGTGCTCGCCTTGCCCGCGGAGGCGCCGGAGCTGTCCTCCGTGGCCTTCTTCCCGCCGGAGCTGCTGGAGCAGCCGGCGAGAGTCAGGGCCGCTGCCGCGGCCACCGCCACAAAGGGGGCCATTCTGCGCGAGCGGGAGTAAGAGGAACGGTCCATCTTTCCTGCACCTCACTGTGCTTCAGGGGAAAGGGATCAATGATCGCAGAGATCGGGGCGCGGGGCCTGTCCGGCCCCGTCGTCGACCGCGGAACACGGTTGTTGCGCTGGGACGGAATCCAATCCCTGGGGGCGCCCGCTGTCAATACTTTGTTAAGACATCATTTCACAAGCAGGTCCGAATGTAAGTACAAACTATTGACAGGCGACCCCTCCGAGTCCTACACCTGAGAGTCGGCAGGCCCCTGGGACCCGCCCACCCCCAGCAGCTCAGAGGAGTGTCACGCATGGCCGAGTCAGCCCAGCCCTTCGATGTGATCACCATGGGCCGCATCGGGGTCGATCTGTACCCGCTGCAGTCTGGCGTACCCCTGGCGCGTGTGGAGACGTTCGGCAAGTTCCTCGGGGGTTCCGCGAGCAACGTGGCCGTGGCGGCGGCCCGGCTCGGCCGCAGCACCGCGGTGATCACCCGTACCGGCGACGACCCCTTCGGGAGCTACCTCCACGAGGCGCTCAAGGAGTTCGGGGTGGACGACCGCTGGGTGACGCCCGTCGCGGAGTACCCGACCCCGGTCACGTTCTGCGAGATCTTCCCGCCGGACGACTTCCCGCTCTACTTCTACCGGCAGCCCAAGGCGCCCGACCTGGAGATCCGCACCGACGAGCTTGACTACTTCGCGATCCGCCAGGCCCGCGTCTTCTGGATCACCGGCACCGGCCTGAGCGAGGAGCCGAGCCGCTCCGCCACGCTCGCCGCCCTCAAGGCCCGCGACAAGGCCGGCATCACGGTCTTCGACCTCGACTGGCGCCCCATGTTCTGGCAGGACCCGGAGGAGGCCCGCCCGTACTACGCGGAGGCGCTGCGCCACGCGACGGTCGCGGTCGGCAACCTCGACGAGTGCGAGATCGCCACCGGCGTCCGTGAGCCCCGTGCCTGCGCGCAGGCGCTGCTGGACGCGGGCGTGGAACTCGCCGTCGTCAAGCAGGGCCCCAAGGGCGTGCTGGCCGTGCACCGCGACGGTACGACCGCCGAGGTCCCGCCGGTCCCGGTCGAGGTGCTCAACGGCCTCGGCGCGGGCGACGCGTTCGGCGGCTCGCTCTGCCACGGCCTGCTGTCCGGCTGGGACGTGGAGCGGACCATGCGGTACGCCAACGCGGCCGGCGCCCTCGTCGCCTCCCGTCTCGCCTGCTCCACCGCGATGCCCACCGAGTCCGAGGTCGAGGACCTCCTCGTCGGCGCGCGAGTGAGTGACTGATCGCGTGGCCGTCCCAGCCACCCCTGAACGGAGCTTCTCTTGAGCATCAGCATTCCCGACCTGGTCACGGTCAGAGCCCGGCACCCGGAGGCCATCGCCGAGGCCGCCGCCCGCCGGGTGCGCCGCCCCCTGCTGGGCGACAGCGGCCGTCTGATGATCGTGGCCGCCGACCATCCCGCGCGCGGCGCGCTCGGCGTCGGCGACCGCCGTACGGCCATGGCCAACCGCGCCGACCTGCTGGAGCGCCTGTGCGTCGCGCTGTCCCGGCCGGGCGTCGACGGGGTGCTCGCGACCGCCGACATCCTGGAGGACCTGCTCCTCCTCGGGGTCCTCGACGGCAAGATCGTGATGGGCTCGATGAACCGAGGCGGGCTGTCCGGCGCCTCCTTCGAGATGGACGACCGGTTCACCGGCCACCGCGCCGAGGACATCGCCCGGCTCCGCTTCGACGCGGGCAAGCTCCTGCTCCGCATCGACTACGCGGACCCGGGATCGCTGACCACCCTGGAGTCGACCGCGCGGGCGATAGACGACATGGCGGCACGCCAACTCCCGCTGTTCGTCGAGCCGTTCATCTCCCGTCGCGTCGACGGCAAGGTCCGCAACGACCTGTCCGCCGAGGCCGTGACCCGCTCGATCGCGATCTCCTCGGGTCTGGGCGGCACCTCCGCCTACACCTGGCTGAAACTGCCCGTCACCGACGACCCCGACGACATGGCCGAGGTCATGGAGACGTCGACGCTGCCCGCCGTCCTGCTCGGCGGCGAGGTCGGCGACGACCAGGACGGCGCGTACGAGAAATGGCGCAAGGCCCTGCGCCTGCCCACCGTCCAGGGCCTGGTCGTCGGCCGCTCCCTGCTGTACCCCGCCGTGGGCAGCGTGGAGACGGCGGTGGACACGGCTGTGGGTCTGTTGTGAACCGGAGGCACACGATGACGAGCGCATACCACCTTCCCGCGGGCAAGGCCCTCGGCGGCCCCTACGTCGTGGACGTCACCCCCGAGTCGGCGGCCTGGGGCTACTCCAGCCTGCGGGTCCTGGAGCTGCCCCCGGGCGGCACCCACACCTTCGACACCGGCGACAGCGAGTGGATCGTCGTCCCGCTGAGCGGCGGCTGCACGGTCTCCGCCGCCGACGACTTCGGCCACGACACCTTCGAACTCACCGGCCGCGAGAGCGTGTTCACCGGCGTGAGCGACTTCGCGTACGTCCCGAGGGACTCCCGTACGACGGTCTCGTCGCCCGGCGGCGGCCGCTTCGCGCTGACCGGCGCCCGCTGCACCCGCAGGCTGCCCGCCCGCTACGGCCCGGCCTCGTCGGTGCCGGTGGAGCTGCGCGGCACCGGCAACAGCTCGCGGCAGGTCAACAACTTCGGCGCGGCCGGGGTCTTCGAGTGCGACAAGCTCATCGCGGTCGAGGTGATCACGCCCGGCGGCAACTGGTCGTCGTTCCCGCCGCACAAGCACGACGAGCACCGGCCCGGCGAGGAGTCCGTCCTCGAAGAGATCTACTACTTCGAGTTCGCCGACCACGAGGGCACCCCCGGTCTCGGCTACCAGCGCGTCTCCCCCTCCGGGCAGGGCCGCAACACGGACGTCCTGGCCGAAGTCCGGGGCGGGGACGTGGTGTTGATCCCGGACGGCTGGCACGGGCCCTCGATGGCGGTGCCCGGTCACCACATGTACTACCTCAACGTCATGGCGGGTCCCGAGGACGACCGCGCCTGGCTGATCTGCGACCACCCCGACCACGCCTGGGTCCGCGGCACCTGGCCCGAGCAGCCCGTCGACCCCCGTCTCCCCCTCTACACGGCACCGGAGAAGTCCTGATGAGCACCCCAACCCGCCGCCTGACCGTCGCCCAGGCCCTGGTGCGGTTCCTGTCGGCCCAGTACACCGAGCGCGACGGCGAACGGCACCGGCTGATCGCCGGCACCTGGGGCATCTTCGGCCACGGCAACGTCGCGGGCCTCGGCCAGGCGCTCCTGGAGGCCGGCGAGGACACGATGCCGTTCCACCAGGGCCGCAACGAACAGGCCATGGTGCACGCGGCAGTCGGCTACACCCGCCAGCTCGACCGGCTCTCCGCGCAGGCCGTCACGACGTCGATCGGACCGGGCGCGACCAACCTGGTCACGGGCGCCGCGCTGGCCACGATCAACCGCCTGCCGGTCCTGCTCCTCCCGGGCGACTACTTCGCGACCCGCGCCGCCGACCCGCTGCTCCAGCAGCTGGAGCACCCGGTCGAGGCGGACCTCTCCGTCAACGACACGCTGCGGCCGGTCTCCCGCTACTTCGACCGCGTCATGCGCCCCGAGGCGCTGATCCCGGCCGCCCTGAACGCGATGCGCGTCCTGGCCGACCCGGTCGAGACGGGGGCCGTGACTCTGGCTCTCCCGCAGGACGTCCAGGCCGAGGCCCACGACTGGCCGGAGGAGTTCTTCGCCGACCGCGTGTGGCACGTACGGCGTCCCGCGCCGGACGTCTCCGAACTGGCGGAGGCGGTCGCGGCGATCCGGGCCGCCGAGCGCCCGGTGATCGTCGCGGGCGGCGGTGTCCACCACAGCCGCGCCGAGGAGGCGCTGAAGGCCCTGGTGGAGGCGACCGGCATCCCGGTCGCCTCCACCCAGGCGGGCAAGGGCTCGCTGCGCTACGACCACCCGGCCGACCTGGGCGGCATCGGCCACACCGGCACCGCGGTCAGCGACGACATCGCGCGCACCGCGGACCTGGTGATCGGCGTCGGCACCCGCTACACGGACTTCACGACGGCCTCTCACACGCTCTTCCATAACCCGGCCGTCCGGTTCGTCAACCTCAACATCACCGCGTTCGACGCCCACAAGCTGGCCGCGCGCACCCTGGTGTGCGACGCGCGGGCGGGACTCACCGCGTTGACCAAGGCGCTCGCCGATCACCGTGTGAACTCGGTTTACGAGGCCGAGTACCGTGCGGGCAGGGAGCGCTGGGAGCAGGTTGTCGACACCGCGTTCACCGCCCCCGACGAGAACGCCGTGCCGACCCAGACCCAACTGCTCGGCGCCCTCGACGCGGTCGTCGGCGACGACGACGTGGTGATCAACGCGGCCGGTTCCCTCCCGGGCGACCTGCACAAGCTGTGGCGGGCACGGAGCCCGCGCCAGTACCACCTCGAGTACGGCTACTCGTGCATGGGCTACGAGATCCCGGCCGGCATCGGCGTCCAGCAGGCCGCCCCCGGCACCCCCGTGTGGTCCCTGGTCGGCGACGGCACGTACCTGATGATGCCGACCGAGATCGTCACGGCGGTCCAGGAGGGCCTCCCGGTCAACCTGGTCCTCATCCAGAACCACGGCTACGCCTCCATCGGCGGCCTCTCCGAGTCCGTCGGCGGCGAGCGCTTCGGCACCGCCTACCGCTACCGCGCGGCCGACGGCACCTTCTCCGGCGCTCCGCTCCCGGTCGACCTGGCCGCAAACGCGGCGAGCCTCGGCATGGACGTCCTGCGCGCCAAGACGGTCCGCGAACTGCGCGAGGCGCTCGCCACGGCCCGCGCCTCCGACCGGCCGACGTGCGTCTACGTCGAGACCGACACCGCCACCCCGACCGCTCCCCCGGCCGAGGCCTGGTGGGACGTGCCGGTCGCCGAGACCGCCTCGCGCGAGTCGGCCGTACAGGCCCGCGAGGAGTACGACCGCCAGGTCGCCGACCGCCGCCGCCACCTCTGAACTCCCCTCCCCCGAAAGGCCCTTGCATCATGAAGACGATCACCCACTGGATCGACGGCAAGCCCGTCGAGAGCACCTCGGGCCGTTTCGGTCCCGTGTACGACCCGGCGACCGGCGCGCAGGAGAAGCAGGTCGGCTTCGCGACCGTCGACGAGGTGGACGCCGCCGTCGCCTCCGCGAAGGCCGCGTTCGAGAGCTGGGGCACCTCCTCGCTCGCCAAGCGCACCGCGATCCTGTTCAAGTACCGCGAGCTGCTGGACGCGCACCGCGACGAGATCGCCGAGCTGATCACCGCCGAGCACGGCAAGGTGCACTCGGACGCGCTCGGCGAGGTCGCGCGCGGCATGGAGATCGTCGAACTCGCCTGCGGCATCAGCGTGCAGCTCAAGGGCGAGCTGTCGACGCAGGTCTCGACCCGTGTCGACGTGGCCTCGATTCGCCAGCCCCTGGGCGTGGTCGCGGGCATCACGCCGTTCAACTTCCCCGCCATGGTGCCGATGTGGATGTTCCCGCTGGCCATCGCGACCGGCAACACCTTCGTGCTGAAGCCGTCCGAGAAGGACCCGTCGGCGTCGTACCGTCTCGCCGAACTCGCCTCCGAGGCGGGCCTGCCGCAGGGTGTGCTGAACGTCGTGCAGGGCGACAAGGTCGCCGTCGACCGCATCCTGGAGCACCCGGACGTCGAGGCCGTATCCTTCGTCGGCTCCACGCCGATCGCGAAGTACATCCAGCTCAAGGCGGTTGAGCACGGCAAGCGTGTGCAGGCGCTCGGCGGCGCCAAGAACCACATGCTGGTCCTGCCGGACGCGGACCTGGACTTCGCGGCCGACCAGGCGATCAACGCGGCCTACGGCTCGGCGGGCGAGCGCTGCATGGCCGTCTCCGTCGTGGTCGCGGTCGGCGACACCGGCGACGAGCTGGTCGCCAAGATCGCCGAGCGCGCCGGCAGCCTGCGCATCGGCCCCGGCAACGACCCGGCGTCCGAGATGGGCCCGCTCATCACCCGCGAGCACCGCGACAAGGTCGCCTCGTACGTCGCCTCCGCCGCCGCACAGGGCGCCGAGGTCGTCGTCGACGGCACCGGCTTCTCGGTCGACGGCCACGAGGACGGCTTCTTCCTCGGCGTCTCCCTGCTCGACAAGGTGCCGCTGACGGCGGACGCGTACAAGGACGAGATCTTCGGCCCGGTCCTGGTCGTCGTCCGCGCGGAGTCGTACGACGAAGCCATCACCCTGATCAACAGCTCCCGTTGGGGCAACGGCACCGCGATCTTCACCCGGGACGGCGGCGCCGCCCGCCGCTTCCAGATGGAGGTCAAGGCGGGCATGGTCGGCGTGAACGTGCCGATCCCGGTGCCCGTCGGCTACCACTCCTTCGGCGGCTGGAAGGACTCCCTCTTCGGGGACCTGCACATCTACGGCAACGACGGCATCGCCTTCTACACGCAGGGCAAGGTCATCACCACCCGCTGGCCCGACCCGGCCGACGGTGGCATCAACCTCGGTTTCCCCAGCAACTCCTGACCGTCCGTCACGATCCGTGAGGAGGTGCCCTCCGTGGCGAAGACCGGTGGCTATTCCCGCGCCGTGACCGGGTCCCCGCTCGATGCCCTGCATTTCGCGCTGGACCGCAACAGTCCGGTGCCGCTGTACTACCAGCTGGCCCAGCAGCTGGAGGCGGCGATCGAGCACGGGACCCTCGCCCCGGGCAACCTCCTGGGCAACGAGATCGACCTGTCCGTACGCCTCGGCCTGTCCCGCCCCACCGTCCGCCAGGCCATCCAGTCCCTTGTCGACAAGGGGCTGTTGGTCCGGCGGCGCGGGGTCGGCACGCAAGTGGTGCACAGCCAGGTCAAGAGACCGCTGGAACTCAGCAGCCTCTACGACGACCTGGAGTCGGCCGGACAGGGCCCGACCACGCAGGTCGTCCGCAACGAGGGCGTGCCCGCGACCGCGGACGTCGCGGCCGCCCTCGGGGTCCCGGAGGGCAGCGAGGTCACGCTCCTGGAGCGGCTGCGCTCCACGCACGGCCAGCCGGTGGCGTTCCTCTGCAACTACCTCCCGGCGAACCTCCTCGCGCTCGACACCGCCAGGCTGGAGTCGACGGGCCTGTACCGGATGCTGCGCACCGCCGGCATCACCCTGCACAGCGCCCGCCAGACGATAGGCGCCCGCTCGGCCACCTCGGAGGAGGCGACCCGCCTCGACGAGAAGGAGGGCGCGGCTCTGCTCACCATGCAGCGCACGGCGTACGACGACACCGGGCGGGCGGTCGAGTACGGGACGCACGTCTACCGGGCGTCCCGGTACGCGTTCGACTTCCAGCTGCTGGTCAGGCCCTGAACTACACGGCGGAGTCGAGGAGTCGGCGCTGTTCCGCCGTCAACTCCAGGTCCACGGCCGCGAGGTTCTCCTCCAGCTGGGCCACCGAGGACGCGCCGACGAGCGGCACGATCGGCAGCGGGCCGCCCAACTGCCAGGCCAGGACGACCTGGTTGACGCTCGCCCCGGTCTCCTTGGCCACCTGCGCAGCGCGGCGAGGCGGGGCGGGGTGCCCGGGTGGTCGTAGTCGGCGGGCAGCGGCTTGTCCTCGCGGGTGTAGGCACCGGCCAGCAGCGGTGAGTAGGCGACCAGGGTCAGGCCGGGCTCGGCACGGAGGTAGCTGAACAGGTCCGGGCCGACGGTGCCGATGCTGCCGTCGGGGAACAGCTCCGACGGCACGTCCGTCCGGGGGCGCAGGTAGCTGTGCTGGTACTGGAGGAATTCGTAGCCGGGCAGACCGGCCGCGGCGGCGAGCGCACGGGCCCGTTCCACCCGCCAGGCCGCGTGGTTGCTGACGCCCAGGATTCCGACGGTGCCCTCGGCGACCAGCTCGGCGAATCCCTCGACGGTCTCCCGCAGCGGAACGCTCCGGTCCTCGATGTGCGCGTACAGCACGTCGAGCTTGTCCACGCCGAGGCGTTCGCGGCTGCGCTCGGCCGACTCGCGGATGACCTTCGCGGACAGGCCCTCCGGGTTGTCGACGAAACCCGTGCCGGGTGCGAGCGGGCGGGCGCCGAGCTTGGTGGCGATCACGATCTCGTCGCCGATGCCGCGGCTGCGCCGCCACCGTCCGAGCAGCTTCTCGCTCTGGCCGCCCTGGCCGCCGTCCTCCCAGAAGGCGTAGTTGTCGGACGTGTCGATGAAGTTCCCGCCGGCCTCGACATAGCGGTCGAGCACGGCGAAGGACGTCTCCTCGTCGGTCCGGGAGCCGAACAGCATCGCGCCGAGCGCGAGCACGCTCACCTCACGGCGGTGGGCCGGGTCGGTGCCGATGGTGCGGTACTTCATGGTGTTCCCTCCCGTTCGCACCCGGTTCTCCGGGCGCGAACGGGAGTCTTCCGCTTGAAGCGCACTTCAAGTCAAGGCCCTGCGCGACTACTTGGCGAACGGGCCGTCCAGCGCCGCCCATTGGAGCAGCATGATCGTCTTGGCGTCGGCGATCTCGCCGGTGCGGATCATCTCCAGGGCGCGGCGGAAGGGGAGTTCGAGGATCTCGATGTCCTCGCCCTCCTCCTGGAGGCCGCCGCCCTCGTGGGTGCGGGTCGAGGGGCCGTAGGAGGCGGCGTAGAAGCCGATGCGTTCGGTGACCGAGCCGGGGCTCATGTAGACGTCGAAGACGTGCTCGACCTCGCCGACGGTGTGGCCGGTCTCCTCGACCACCTCGCGCCGTACGGCCTCCTCCGGGTGTTCGTCCTCGTCGTCGAGGAGGCCGCCCGGTGTCTCGACGAGCATGCCGTCGGGGTGGCCGTTGACGTAGACGGGGAAGCGGAACTGCCGGGTGAGCAGGACCGTTTCGCGGTCGGCGTCGTAGAGCAGGAGGGTCGCGCCGTTGCCGCGGTCGTGGGTCTCGCGCTCCTGGGTGGTCCAGGTGCCGTCGGCGTGCCGGAAGTCGAAGGTCGTCGTGCGCTCGACGTACCAGTGGCTGGACAGCAGGGTCACGTCGCGGACCCTGACGCGGGGGTTGCCGGTCAGGTCGAGGCCGGTGCGGTCCAGGCCGGTGCGGCCCCGGCGGTCGGGGGTGTCGGCGCCCGCGGTCATCGGACACCGGCCGGACGGGAGGGGATGATCGAGTTGTTCATGTCCGACGTCTATCACCCCTGCGTGTGGGACGCATGGCCATAACCGGCGCCCCGGGAGTTCAACTGCCGTGCCGGTTGCCTCGATTCGTCCCGTGCCAGGCGGAAGGCGCCTGAGCGGGGCGGGGCCGCCGGGCCCCACCCCGCCCTCTGGTGGGGTCAGTTCTTGCCGAGCATGGTGTCCATCTGCTTGATCTCGGCGCTCTGCGTGGTGATCACGTCGGCCGCGAGCTCGACGGCGGGGTCGTACGCGCCGTCCGCCTTCTCGCTCCTGGCCATGGCGACGGCGCCCTTGTGGTGGTCGACCATCATGGTGAGGAACAGGGTGTCGAAGGCGGCGCCGGAGGTCTTCTCCAGCTTGCCCATGTCGGCGTCGCTCATCATGCCGGGCGTCGAGGACGACATGTCGTGGCCCATCCCGGACATGTCCTGGGGGACCTGCTCGCCCCACGAGGTGAGCCAGCCGGACATGGTCCTGATCTCCGGCGCCTGCGCGCCCTCGATCGTCGACGCGAGGCTCTTGACCTGCGCCGAGGAGGCGTGGCCCGCGGCCAGTCCGGCCATCTGCACGGCCTGGCGGTGGTGCTGAATCATCTCCTGCGAGAACGAGACGTCCGCGCCGTTGTGCCCGCCGCTCCCGGCCGTACTCCCGGCGCCCGCCTTGGTGGTGCCGTCGTCGCCGCCGCACGCGGTGAGCGTGAGGGCGGCCACCGCGGCGGTGACGGCGAGGACGGTACGACGGACGGACCTGCGCTGTGCGGTCATGGTGGAACTCCTGGTGTGTGGATCCGTGCAAGGGCATGCCGCCGCGCGCACGACGGCGCGCGGGGTGCTCTAGATCCGCAGGAGTTGGAGTTCGGCGAGCGAGGGCGGGGCCCGGCCCCCGTCGGGACCGCCGCCCGCCCCGGACGTACGCCCGTCGGGCACCTCGGCGAAGGCCGCCACATCGGGCTGCAGCACCGGCACCACGGCCGGGGTCCCGCCGACGGACGCGGACGCGCAGGTCGCGTCGGCGTGCGCCATGTGACCGCCGCAGTCACCCGTGCCGTGATCACAAGCGCCGGGCGTCGACGCCTTCTCCCCCATGGTTACGGCCGAGGCGACCATGGCATGCCCGGGCGCCGGCTCGGCCGGCGGGACGGGCCCGAGTCCGTGCATACCGAGCAGGCCGAGCAACAGGGCGGCGACGAGCAGCCCGTAGGACCGCACCGGCCAGTGCGGTCCTACGGGCTGCTCGCTGCGGGCCATGGCCTCACCATACCCACCCTGGGTATCGGTTCCGGCACCGGACACCTCGGTCACTGGACCGGTGCGGGTGCCTTCGCGCTGCGGTAGGTCGAGATGCCGAGCGCCAGCAGCCAGTAGCTGAGGATCGCGCCCATCAGCGCGGTGGTGCCCCAGCCGTTGGCCGCGTAGAAGTGCGCGGGGGTGTTGCCGAAGAACAGGGACGGCACGAAGGCCAGGTTGATCCCGGCCAGGACGTAGGCCGACCGTCCGGTCCAGCGGGGCAGCAGTCCCGTGCGGGTGACGGCGAGGCCGAGTGCGGTCAGGAAGAACGCCAGCATGAGCCGGGAGATCGAGCCGTAGAGGATGTAGGTGCCGCTGACGTCGATCGTCGGGTCGATGGGGTGGTCGGCGGCGATGACCGCGCCGGCCTCCAGGCCGCTGGAGACCAGCGTGATCGTCGTGTAGACCAGGCCCGCCGTGAAGGCCAGCGAACCGGCCCACTCGTAGTCGGGGTGCACGCGCTTCACCAGGTCGCGGAACGCGGTCACGAACACCAGCAGGAACGCCAGCGCGACGATCCCGATCAGCAGCCTGGCGAGCACGTTGGCGTCCGGCGGCGGGCCCGAGTAGACGAAGTACAGGGGCACTTCGACGATGAGGGCGACGGCGGCGGCGATGCCCGCGCCGCCCGTCAGACGCCTGGCGGTCATTTCGTTCATGGGGTCCCCCGATGTGTCGGTGCGGTGGATTCGGTACGCCATGAATCCTGCCGACGACGGCCCTCGTGGTCCCTGGGCCTGAGGACCGGATCGGGGGTGGCCCTGACGACACCCCGGGGCGGGTGTCAGGGGAACGGGAGGGTGCGGGCGAAGAGGGTGACCAGGACGGCCTCTCCCCCGTTGTCCGACCCGGAACTGTCACCCCGGGGTGCTGGTCCGCGAGCTGGACATCTCGGTCCGCACCCTGCACCAGGCGCTCGCCCCGACCGGCGAGTCCGTCACCGCCCACATCCGCCACCAGCGCCTGGAACAGGCCCGACACCCGCGCAGTACGCCCGCTCCCAGGACGCTCCCCTGCCGTGAGCGGGGTGTCAGTTCCGGGTCGGCAACCACGCGCCGATGACGGCCGCCAACTCCCCACGCCCGGTGAAGACATGACCGTCCATGCCCACGGCTCGCGCGGCACGCACGTTCTCCTCGCGGTCGTCCACGAAGAGGAAGTCGGCCGGGACTGCCCGCAGCGCGGCGACGCAGTGCTGGAAGGCCGCCGGGTCCGGCTTCGCCGCCTTGATCCTGCCGGAGAAGGCGAGATGGTCCAGGTCGTACAGCCAGGGCTGCGCGGCGAGGAACGCGTCCGCGTGGTCCGCGGGGATGTTGGACAGCAGGGCGACCTCGGCGACCTCGCGCAGGGACCGGACGTACGCGACCATCTCCTCGTCGACGCGTGACCAGCTGTCGATGTCGGTGAGGCGCAGTTCCTCGACCGTGTCGGCGTCGGCGGGCCGGGAGAGCTTGTGCAGTACGGCGGCCCAGTACTCCGGCGCGGACTGCCGGCCTGCGTCGTAGGGCGGGCGGCACTCCCAGTACGCGGTGGTGAAGGCGTCGGCGGGGGTGTCGCAGAGGGCGGCCATCTTGCCGAGGGCGCCCGGGAGTTGGTGGCGGGCGATGACCCCGAAGAGGTCGAAGAGGACGATACGGCGGTCGGTGGACATGGGGGTTCCTCCTGGTCCCGGGGGCGGTCTCAGTGACCGCTCGGCGCCGGCTCGGTCTTGCGGACGGGGTCGGTGCGCAGGATTCCGGCGGCCACGGCGGTGACCGCGCACAGCAGGATCAGCAGGACGAAGGCGTGGTTGAGGGCGACAAGGTGGGTCAGCCAGCCGATGACGGCGGGGCCCGCGAGCATGCCGACGTAGCCGAGGCCCGCGACACGGGAGACGTTGGCGCCCGCGGCGGCCGGGTCGGCGTGCCCGGCCGCGCTGAACAGCTGCGGGACACAGCCGGACAGCCCGAGACCGAACAGGGCCCACCCCGCGAACGCGGCCCAGATCCACGGCGAGACGGTCACGATCGCGATGCCGACGCCCGCCGCGGCCGCGCCGTGGCGCAGGATCGCCATGGACCCGAACCGTGCGGCGAGGCGGTCGGCGAGCAGTCGGCCGATGGTCATCGTCGCCGCGAAGGTGCCGTAGGCGAAGGCGGCGGTGCTCGCGGGGGCGCCGAGGACGTCCTTGAGGTGGAGCGCGCTCCAGTCGTTGGCGGCACCCTCGCACAGCATGACCATCAGGGCGAGGACGGCGAGGATCCAGATGCGGCCGCTGGTGCTGCGGCGCGCGGGGGCCGGGGCGTGTTCGGTCTCCGCTGCGAGGACGGTGTCGGCGTGGGCGGTGCCGGGCTCGGCCAGCAGCAGGGCGCGGGCCGAGACCAGGGCGATCACGACACCCAGGGTTCCCATGGCGGCCATGCCCGCGGCCGGGCTCAGGCCCGCACTCGCGGTCGCCGCTCCGACGAGTGCCGCGAGGACGCCGCCGACCGAGAACGTGGCGTGGAAGGCCGACATGACGGGCCTGCCGTAGGCCTTCTCCACGTGGACGGCGTGGGCGTTCATGCTGACGTCCAGGCAGCCGTTGCAGAAGCCGAAGACCAGCAGGGCGCCGGCCAGTGTCCACGGATCGCGGGGCAGGCCGGGCAGCACCAGGGCCACGCTGCACAGGACGCCGGTGGCGGGGACGACGACGCGCGCACCGAGCCGGTCGGTCAGCCGCCCGGCGACCTGCATGCCGAGGAAGGCGCCCAGCCCCAGCAGCACCAGGAGTCCGCCGAGCGTCGCGTGGGTGATGTCCACGCGCTCCTCGATGGCGGGGATGTTCACGACCCAGGTGCCCATCAGGGTGCCGCACAGGCTGAAGTAGACAAAGGTGGCCACTCGGGCGGCGCGCAGCGAATCGTTCATGGGATCCACCATAATGAACATACAGCGTGATTGAACACTGTCGTTTCGCACACATTGAATGTTCGTTTGGAGTGGTGTTCAATCACGGCATGAGCAACGCAGACCGGCACGGGACGATCGCGCAGGCCGTCAGGGAGACGGGCCGGATCACCGTCCAGGAACTCGCCGACCTGACCGGCGCCTCCGAGATGACCATCCGGCGCGACCTCGACGCACTGGCCGCACAAGGCGTCCTGGAACGGGTCAGGGGCGGGGCGCGCACCCTGCTGCTCAGGGGCGAGGAGCCGCCCTTCGCGCTGCGGGCGCACGAAGGCGTGGAGGCGAAGCGCCGCATCGCGGCCGAGGTGTCCGCCCTGATCGCCGACGGCGAGACCGTCCTCCTCGACAGCGGCACCACGTGCCTGGAGATCGCCCACCTGCTGCGCCGGCGGCCGGTCACCGTGATGCCCCTGTCGCTCCAGGCCGTCCACGTGTTCGGCGAGACCCCGGGCCCGGCCACCCTGATGGTCCCCGGCGGGCAGCCCCGCGCCGCCGAGGGCGCCCTCACCGGACCCCTCACCCTCGCGTCCCTCGCCGCCCTGCGCTTCGACACCGCCGTCATGGGCTGCTGCGGACTCAGCGCGGCCCAGGGACTGACGGCCTACGACCTGGACGACGCGGCCGTGAAGAAGGCGGCCATCGCCGTCGCCCGCCGGATCATCGTCGCCACCGACAGCACCAAGCTCGGCCACACCGCGTACGCCCACGTCGGCCCGTCGACCCTCCTGCACACCGTGGTCACGGACAGCGCGGCCCCCGCCGACGAGATCGCCGCCCTCGAAGACACGGGGACGGTCGTGAAGACGGTCTGAGAGGGCGTGCATCAGGCCTGCGACAGGGGTACTCGGGCTCATCAATGCCGTACTCGACGCATCGTCGAATTCCACTGCCGGGCGAATCCCGGGGAGTCCGCGAATCCGCGAAAACCCATGTGGACAATCGCGTCCCCGAGCATGACGAAGGGGCGGTCCCGGATTTCTCCGGAACAGCCCCTCATCTGCGACTCTGTCGAGTCGGGACGACAGGATTTGAACCTGCGACCCCTTGACCCCCAGTCAAGTGCGCTACCAAGCTGCGCCACGTCCCGATGCGCTGTCCGCGGAGAACCGCGTGAGCACGCGAACAGCACTTTACCCCACGCCCGGGGGTGCCCCGAAGCCGGTGCCGGACGCGGGACAATCGTCGTATGGGCGACACAACCTCAGGCGGTACGACGGACTCGCGCGACCGGGACGGCGAGGGGCGGGCGCGCAATGCCCGGCCGCGGGACGGGCTCGGGCGACCGCTGCCCTACGACGCGGACGGCGTGGCACGGCAGCCCGAGGGGGTCGTGCGCGCACCGGAGGACACCGTCGTCGAGGCGCAGGCGCTGCTCGACGAGGGGAAACCGTTCCACGCGCACGAGGTCTTCGAGGACGCCTGGAAGTCGGGGCCCGACGAGGAGCGTGCCCTGTGGCGCGGCCTCGCCCAGCTCGCGGTGGGCCTCACGCACGCGGCCCGGGGCAATGTCACCGGCGGCGCCCGGCTGCTGCGGCGGGGTGCCGGGGGCGTCGAGGAGTGGGCGTCCGTCTCGGGGCGGGAGCGGCCGTACGGGATGGATCTCGCGGGGGTCGCGGCCTGGGCGCGGGGGCTCGGGGACGACGTGGAGCGGGGCGGCGGGAAGGTGGACGCGCAGGCGCGGGCTCCCCGGCTGCGCGGGACGTCGTAGCGGAGGGGGTGTGGGGGTCGTCCCGGTGCGGTGCACGGGCTGTCAGTGGCGTGCGGCAGACTCGGGGGTGTGCGAAAGATTCATGTCATCGGTATCGGTGCGGGCGACCCGGAGCAGCTGACCTTGCAGGCGGTCAGGGTGCTGCGGAGCACGGACGTGTTCTTCATCCTCGACAAGGGCGAGGTGAAGTCGGACCTCACCGGTCTCCGCCGGGACATGCTCGACGCGCACGTGCCGGAGGGGACGTACCGCGTGGTCGAGGCGCGGGACCCGGAGCGCGACCGCAAGGCCGGGGGTGCCGCGTACTCCCCGGCGGTCGGTGACTGGCGCAATGCCCGCGCGGACATCTACGCGCGGCTCATCACCGAGGAGTTGGGCGAGGACGAGAGCGGCGCCTTCCTGGTGTGGGGCGATCCCTCGCTGTACGACAGCACGCTCGGCATCCTGGAGGAGATCCTGGAGCGGGGCGCGGTGGACTTCGAGTACGACGTGGTGCCCGGCATCAGCAGCGTCTCGGCGCTCGTCGCCCGGCACCGCACGGGGCTGAACCGGGTCGCCCGGCCGGTGCAGATCACCACGGGCCGGCGGCTGTCCGAGGGGTTCCCCGACGACGTGGACGACGTGGTCGTGATGCTGGACGCGCGCCAGGCGTTCACGCGCTACGCGGATCAGGACATCGACATCTACTGGGGCGCCTATCTGGGCACCCCGGACGAGATCCTCGCGTCCGGTCCGATAGCCGAGGCCGCCCCGCGCATCGAGCGGCTGCGCGCGGCGGCCCGTGAGCGCAAGGGCTGGATCATGGACACGTATCTGCTGCGCAGGCATCCGAAGGACGAGTAGCGGGCGCGGGCCGGGGCAGGGGGTGCGTCCGGGTACCAGGGCTTCGGCTGTGTACCAGGACTTCGGCCGTGTGCCAGGGCTTCTGCTGTGGCACCCGTGTGGACCGCCCCGTATGCAGGAGGGGGCCCACGGTGTGAAAGTGACCTCGTGACAGTCGCCGAGGAAACCGCGCTGCCTGCCGCGCAGCAGCCGCCCGTGCTGGACACCCGCCGCCGCAACGTCGTCTTCGTGACGATCATGCTGGGCATGCTGCTCGCGGCCCTCGACCAGACGATCGTGGGGACGGCCCTGCCGACGATCGTGTCGGACCTGGGCGGTGCCGCGCACATGTCGTGGGTGGTCACCGCCTATTTGCTGGCCGAGACCGTGGCGACCGTGCTGGTCGGCAAGTTCGGTGACCTGTTCGGCCGCAAGGTGGTCTTCCAGGTCTCGGCGATCGTGTTCATCACGGGCTCGTTCCTGTGCGGCTTCTCCACCAACATGACGCTGCTGATCATCTGGCGGGCCGTGCAGGGTGTCGGCGCGGGCGGTCTGATGGTGACGGCGATGGCGCTGATCGCCGACGTCATCCCGCTGCGCGAGCGCGGCAAGTACCAGGGTGCGATCGGCGCGGTGTTCGGCGTGGCCACGGTCATCGGACCGCTCCTGGGCGGCCTGTTCACCGACCACCTGACCTGGCGCTGGGCGTTCTACGTCAACGTCCCGATCGCGATCATCGTGGTCATCGCGGCGGCCCGCACCATCCCCGTGGTCAAGTCGGCGACCCGGCCCGTCATCGACTACCTGGGCATCGCCCTCGTCGCGATCGGCGCCAGCTCCCTGATCCTGGCGACGAGTTGGGGCGGCAACCAGTACGCGTGGGGTTCGTCGACCATCATCGGCCTGTTCGCGGGCGGTGCGGTCGCGCTCGGCCTGTTCTGCTGGGTGGAGACCCGCGCGGCCCAACCCATGCTCCCCATGCGGCTGTTCGCCAACCCGGTGTTCACGGTCTGCTCGATCCTCAGCTTCGTCGTCGGCTTCGCGATGCTCGGCGCGCTGACGTATCTGCCGACCTATCTGCAGTACGTCGACGGCGACTCGGCCACGATCTCCGGCGTGCGGACGCTGCCCATGGTGATCGGGCTGCTCATCGCGTCCGTCTTCAGCGGCAACGTGGTCAGCAAGACCGGCCAGTACCGCATCTTCCCGATCGTCGGCTCCGCGGTGATGGGCGTCGGTCTGTATCTGATGTCCCTCATGGGCCCGGGCACCGGCGCGTTCCTGGAATCGGTGTACATGTTCGTGCTCGGCACCGGCATCGGCCTGTGCATGCAGGTGCTGACGATCGCCGTGCAGAACACCGTCGAGTACGCCGACCTCGGCACCGCGACCTCCGGCGTCACCTTCTTCCGTACGCTGGGCAGTTCGTTCGGCACCGCCGTCTTCGGCACGATCTACGCCAACAGCCTGGGGCCCAACCTCAAGGACGGGATCGCGACGGCCGCGAAGACCAGCGCGCTGAACCCGGCCGTCATCGCCAAGGCGGCGACCAGCCCCGAGGGCCTGCACAAGCTGCCGCACGCCACCGCCGTGCCGATCATCAACGCCTACGCCGACACCATCCACACGGTGTTCCGGTGGACGATCCCGGTCGCGGTGGTCGGCTTCGTCGTCGCCCTGTTCCTCAAGCAGGTCGAACTGCGGGACAGCGCGCGGAAGGGCTCCACCGACATGGGCGAGGGCTTCGCCTCACCGCGCGGCGGCGACTCGCAACGGCTCCTCGAAACCGCCGTCGGCAAGGTCATCGGCAGCACGGACCTGGACACCGCGCGGCGCATCATCACGACCTCCGACACCCGGCTGGACATCGCCGGCGCCTGGGCCGTGATGCAGGTCGAGCTCTTCAGCAGGATGGTCGGCCACGCGAGCCTCGGCCTGATCGCCGCCCGCCGCCACATGCCGCCGGAGGTGCTCCTCCCGGTCTTCGACCGCATGGTCCAGGAGGGCTATCTGACCCGCGACGGCTACCTCCTCTCCCACACCGCGGCCGGCGAACGCGAGGCCGAGGTCATCGGCCACGCGTGGGGCAGCTGGCTGGAGGACCGCGTCCAGCAGGACATCGGCCGCCCCTCGGGCACGGACCTCCGCGCCGCGGTCGACTCCATCGCCAAGCGGCTCCTCGTCGAGGACCTCACCTCCGGACTGCCGCAGCGGGCAGCGGAGTTGGAGACGAGTCCGGCACCGTGAAAACGGGGTGCCCGGTGACGGGGGCAGTGGTCATACTCACGGCATGCCCCCGACGCCCGTGCGCTTCTACGACCCCGGCCACACGTGTGCCGCCTTCACGTCGTCGATTCTGGTGCGGTGCCCGCGCTGCGACCGGATCGCCCACATCGAACGGCGTCCGCCCACCCCGAAGGACGCGGACGGCGGCACACGTCCGCACCGCCGTCTGGTCTGCCGGTCCTGCGGCCTGTGCCGGAACGACAGCCGTCCGTTCCATTTCTCGCGGCATCCCGGCGCCTGTTCCTACCCGACCCTGTGGCTGCGGACCGGCACCAGGCATGGGGAGTTGTGGGCTTACAACCTCCAACACCTGGACCTGATCAGGCGGTTCGTCGCCGCCGACCTGCGTGAACGCGCGCCCTGGTACGACCACGGCCGGAAGATGACCCTGGTCGCCCGTCTCCCGGTCTGGATCAAGAGCGCCAAGAACCGGGACGAGGTGCTGCGCGCGGTGGACCGTCTCCGGGCCACGGTCATCGCCCCGGGCTGAACCCCAGCCGCTCCAACACCCCGGCGACATCAGGCACCGCGCCCACCCCGTCCGGCAACGCGGGCCGTCGTACGACCACGACCGGCACGCCAGCCTCCCGCGCGGCCGTGAGTTTCGCCGCCGTCGCCGCTCCCCCGCTGTCCTTCGTCACGACCACGTCGATCCGGTGCTCGCGCAGCAGCGCCGCCTCGTCGGCCACGGTGAACGGCCCGCGCGCGAGCAGCACTTCGACGTCCGGCGGCATCGGGGGCTCGGGCGGCTCCACCGACCGTACGACGAAGTGCAGTGGGGCGAGATGGGCGAAGGCGGCGAGGCCGAGGCGGCCGGTGGTGAGCAGGACCCGGCGCCCGAGTCCGGGGAGCGCGTCCGCGGCCTCGGCGAGTGAGTCGACCGGGTGCCAGTTGTCCCCGGGCCCCGGCTGCCAACCCGGCCTGCGCAGCACGATCACAGCCACGCCGGTCGCCGATCCGGCCCGTGCCGCGTTCGCGGTGATCGTCTCGGCGAAGGGGTGCGTGGCGTCGACGACGGCGTCCACGTGGTGCTCCCGCAGCCACGCGGCCAGCCCCTCGGCGCCGCCGAACCCGCCGATCCGTACGTCCCCGGGCAGCGCGCCCGGCCGTGACACGCGTCCGGCGAGGGACGTGGTGACCTGTGTCTCGGGCCGGAGTGCCGCCAGCTCGGCGGCCAGTTCACGTGCCTCGGTGGTGCCGCCGAGGATCAGGATGTGCGGGGACATGCAGCGAGCGTACGAGGTCAGGGGGCGCGAGGTCGCGGGGCCGAGGGGGTCAGCGGAGGAGCAGTTGCAGGCCGCCGATGATCGTCGCCGCGATCACGAGTTGCTCGAACAATCGCTGGTTGATTCGGTTCACAGCCCATTTGCCGATCAACGCACCGGGCACGACGAACGCCGCGAGCGACGCGTCAAGGAGGAGCGAGTGCCCGTCGATCAGCCCGAGGCCCACGCTGAAAGGCACCTTGGTCACGTTGACGATCAGGAAGAAGAACGCCGACGTGCCGAGAAAGCCCAGCTTCCGGAAGCCCGCGGAGAGCAGGTACATCGACATCACCGGGCCGCCGGCATTGGCGACCATCGTGGTGAAACCGCCGAGCACACCGTACGAGCGCGCCTTCGCCCGCCCTGATCGAGAGGTGACGGAGTCCGGCTCGTCACCGGCCTCGGCCCCGGCGTCCGCCTTGCGACGGCGCCACAGGGTGACCCCCGCCATGAACAGCAGGATCGCCCCGATCGAGGTCCGTACGACCGCGTCGTCCGCCCACACCAGGAACAGGGTCCCGATCACGACGCCCGCCGCGACCGCCGGGAACAGCCGCCACAGCGTGGGCCAGTGGGCGTGCCGCCGGTAGGTGAGAACGGCGAGGACATCGCCCACGATCAGGATCGGGAGCAGTACGCCGGTGGAGGCGCGGGCGGGCAGGACGGCGGCGAAGATCGCGAGGCTGACCGTGTTGGCCCCGCTCACGGCCGTCTTGGAGAAGCCGACGAGCAGGGCCGCGGCGGCGAGCGCGGCGAATTCCCAGCCGGATATGTGCCAGAGAGTCATCGTGTTCATGCGAGGACCGATCGTATGTCCTTACATCTCCTCGCGTAAGGAGTGTCTCGTCAGTTGGCCCCTGCACCACACGACGGCGGGCCGGGACACGCGGTGAGCGGTGCTAGTTTTCCGGGTGTGGACGACACCCGCGAGCACACCCTCACCGGCACCCGGGGCACGATCACCGCACACGAGTGGCCGCACGAACATCCGCGCCACCTCGCCCTCGTCGCGCACGGCTACGGCGAACACATCGGCCGGTACGCCGAGTTGGCCGCCGTACTGCGCACGCACGGCGCGGCGGTCTTCGGCCCCGACCACCAGGGGCACGGCACGTCGGCCGGTGAGCGGGTGCTGATCGAGGACTTCGAGGACGTGGTCACGGACCTGCACGGCGTCGCCGACCTGGCACGGTCCACACACCCGGGCGTCCCCCTCGTCCTGATCGGCCACTCCATGGGCGGTCTGATCGCCTCCCGGTTCGCCCAGCGCCACGGCGACGAACTCACCGCGCTCGTCCTGTCCGGGCCGGTCGTCGGCGCCTGGGAACTGCCGGGCCGACTGCTCGCCCTGGACGAGATCCCGGACATCCCGATCAGCCCGGGCGCACTGTCCCGCGACCCCGCCGTCGGTGCGGCGTACGCGGCAGACCCGCTGGTCTGGCACGGTCCCATGAAGCGGCCGACGCTTGAAGCCTTCGCCCGCACCCTGGACACCGTCGACAAGGCGGGGACCGTCGGCGCGCTTCCGCTGCTCTGGCTGCACGGTGCCGACGACCGGCTCGTCCCGCTCGCCGGCAGCCGTGTCGGCGTGGAACGGCTGAACGGCGGCGAGTTGACCGAGCACGTGTATCCGGGCGCCCGGCACGAGGTGTTCCTGGAGACGAACCGGGCGGAGGTCTTCGCGGACCTGATCCGTTTCCTGGACGGGGTGGTGAACAGCCCCACCCGGTCGGCATGACCGTGCCAAACTTCTTCCACGTCCCCCGGGGGTCGTCGTAGCGCGGAAGTCGAGCAGAGGAGCCTCGGGTGACCGGGACAGAGCGGGCCGGCCGGCGGATCGACACGTCGAAACCGCATCCGGCGCGGGTGTACGACTGGTTCCTCGGCGGCAAGGACAACTACCCCGTCGACGAGCAACTCGGCAAGCAGATCACGGCACTTGACCCCGGCGCCCCGCGCACCGCGCGCGCCAACCGCTGGTTCATGCAGCGGGCGACACGGCTGGTCGTACGGCAGGCGGGCATCCGCCAGTTCCTGGACATCGGCACCGGCATACCGACCGCGCCCAACCTGCACCAGATCGCCCAGTCCACCGCGCCGGACGCGCGGATCGTGTACGTCGACAACGACCCGATCGTCCTCGCCCACGCCGAGGCACTGCTGCGCGGTACGCCCGAGGGTGCGACGGAGTACCTCCAGGCCGACGCCCGCGAACCGCTCACCATCCTCCAACAGGCGTCCCGCGTCCTGGACTTCGACCGCCCCGTCGCCCTGTCCCTCATCGCCCTGCTGCACTTCATCCCGGACGCGGACGGCGCCCACGAGCTGGTGAGCACCCTCGTCGACGCGCTGGCGCCGGGCAGTTGCCTCGTCCTGTCCGCGATGACCGCCGACCTGGAGCCGGAGAAGGTCGAGCGCGGCATCGCCGCCTACGCCGCCGGCGGGGTGACCCTGGTGGCCCGCACCCACGCCGAAGTGAGCAGCATCTTCAAGGGACTTGAGCCGACGGACCCCGGCATCGTCTCCGTCTCCGACTGGCACCCCGAACTCGCCGAGAACGAGTCCCCGCTCGGCGACGGCCCGATCTCCCTGTACGGCGGGGTCGCCTTCAAGCGCTGAGAGACCCGGCAACCGTGCCGCAGGGTCCGCCCGACCCATAACTGCTTGCCCGATTCAAGCAAAACGGGAAATGATTGCTTGACTTAAGTAATGGAGCCATGATTGCCTGACTCAAGTAAGTCCGGAGCCGGGGCCGGTGACACCCCTCACCCGCATGGAAAGCGAGTCCCGTCATGGCCACGATGAAGTCCGTGCAGACCGGTGCCGCAGACACGATCGACGTGGTCGACGTCGAACGTCCGGCGCCCGGGCCGAAGGACGCCCTCATGAAGATCCGCGCGTGTGGGATCTGCGGTACCGACACCTTCTTCCTGCACATCGGCGGCGGCCCCTTCGGTCCCGGCGGCGCGATGGTCCCGGTCCCCCTCGGGCACGAGCCGGCCGGTGAGGTCGTCGAGGTCGGCGCGGAGGTGGAGGGGCTGAAGGTCGGGGACCGCGTGGTCGTCAACCCGCAGGGCGCGCCCTCCGGGATCATCGGCTGCGGTGGCAGGCACGGCGCCATGAGCGACTACCTCCTCCTGGAGGACTGCGAGATCGGCAAGAGCGTCACCGTCTTCCCCGACACCGTGCCGTTCGACGTGGCCGCCCTCAACGAACCGATGGCCGTGGCCCGGCACGCCGTCAACCGGTCCGAGGCGAAGCCCGGCGACAAGGTCGTCATCTTCGGTGCCGGGCCGATCGGTCTGGGCGCGGCGATCTGGCTGAAGCTGCGCGGGGTCGAGCACGTCGTGGTCGCGGACGTCATCGCCTCACGCCTGGAGACGGCGCTCGCGGTCGGCGCGGACGCGGTGATCAACTCCGCCGAGGAGGACGTCACCGCCCGGCTGACCGAACTGCACGGCCAGGCCGCGAACGCACTGGGCCAGCCGCGCGCGGGTACCGACATCTACATCGACGCCGCCGGTGTCGCCGCGGTCGTCAACACCACGATCGACTCCGCGAAGTGGGGCGCCAAGCTGGTCATGGTCGCCGTACAGAAGAAGGGCGCCGACATCGACCTCGGCGGGATGCTGCGCAGCGAGCTGACGCTGATCGCCTCGCAGGGCTATCCCACGGAGATCTTCGAGGTCACGAGCGAGATCGTCGAGCACCACGAGCGGTTCGCCCGGCTGATCAGTCACCGGGTGCCGTTCGCCGAGGTCGGGCGGGCCTTCGAGCTGGCGCTGACACCGGGCGCGGCGGAGAAGATCGTCGTCACCTTCGACGAGTAGGCACGGGCCCGCGGGTTCCGGTCGTCGTCGCCGCGCCCCTCTCCGCGTGCTTCTTCCCGGGCAGTCGGATGACGCTCCCGGGCCACGACCCGGGCGTCACGTCGTGGCCCGGCGTCCTGGTCGCAGGCGTCTCCTCCCTCGCCGTGCTCCGGCGGCACACCCTGCCGCGCAGCACGGTGGCGGTCACCCTCTGCCCTGAACATCCTGCCGAAGTCCGAGGTCTGGCACCTGACCCTTGTCTCGGTGTGAGGCATCCTGGCCAACGAGCACACGGCGGCCGCCGTCCAGGCGACCGCCCTCCGAGCACCCCGCACCTCCCCCGGCCACAGCGAGGAGCCCACCATGACGACACCCAACTCCCGTGACACAGCGGCTGGTTCGGCCGAAGCGCCGGTGGTGCGCTTCGGCGCCGGTGCGGTACGCGGGCGGCTGGAGGACGGGCTGGCCGTCTTCCGTGGCATCCCGTTCGCCGAACCGCCGGTCGGCGAGGCGAGGTTCCAGGCGCCGCGGCCCGTGCGCGGCCGGGACGGCGTACGCGACGCTCTCGCCTTCGGGCCGCCGCCCCCGCAGGAGTCCGGATTCCAGGGGCGCCGGGTCGTGCAGGAGGCGGCGACGGGTGACGACTGGCTGACCGTCAACGTGTGGACACCCGCGCCCGATCCGGCGGCCCGCCGCCCGGTCATGGTGTGGATCTACGGCGGCGCCTACAAGCTGGGACACGCGGGCAGCCCGGGCTACGACGCCCAACGCATCGCCCGCGACGGCGACTTAGTGGTCGTCACCCTCAACTACCGCGTCGGCGTCGAGGGGTTCGCCCGCATCGACGGCGCCCCCGCCAACCGCGGGCTGCTCGACCAGGTCGCCGCGCTGGAGTGGGTGCGGGACAACATCACCGCGTTCGGCGGCGACCCCGGACAGGTCACCGTGGTCGGCGAGTCGGCCGGCGCCGGGTCGGTGGCCTCGCTGCTGGTGATGCCGAGCGCCGCCGGACTCTTCCACCGGGCCGTCGCGCAGAGCGTGCCGGGCTCCTTCTTCTCCGACGAGCTGGCCAGGGACATCGCGGCCGCGATCGCCGCCGAGGCGGGACTGCGCCCCACGGCCGCCGACCTCGCGACCGTGGACCCCCGTCAACTGCCCATGGCGGGCGAGACGTTGACCACGAAGATGCACCAGCACGCGGACCGGTGGGGCGTCGTCGCCCACACCCTGAGCCCCTTCGCACCCGTCGTCGACGGCGAGGTGCTGCCGACCGCGCCCTGGCAGGGTGTCGCGGCGGGCGCGGCCCGGGACGTGGAGCTGATCCTCGGTCACAACCGGGACGAGTTCCGCCTGTTCACCGCGCTCGGCGGACACCTCGGGAAGATCACCGAGGAGGACGCGGTGAGCGCACTGCGCCGGTTCGGACCGGGCGCCGACCCCGAACAGGCCTACCGCACGGCCTTCCCCGACGCCTCCCCCGGCGAGCTGCACGAACTCGTCCACTCCGACCGGGTGTTCCGCATGCCCTGCCTCCACCTGGCCGAGGCGCAGGCCGCCGCGGGCGGACGGGTGCACGTCTACGAACTGACCTGGCCCGCACCGGGGTTGGGCGGGGTGCTGGGCTCCTGCCACGGCCTGGACATCCCGCTGCTCTTCGGCACGTTCACCGCCGATCTCGGCAACCTGCTGTTCGCCGACGTCGAGCCCTCCCCCGACGCCCTGGCACTCTCGTCCCGCTTCCGCGCGTCCTGGACGTCCTTCGCCCGCACCGGCGACCCGGGCTGGCCGGCGTTCGACACCGAGCACCGGACGGTACAGGTGCTGGACACGGAGCCGGTGGTCACGGCGTATCCGGAGGAGGCTTCGCGGCGGCTGTGGGAGGGGCATGTGTTCGGGGCGCTGCCGATGGTCGGGTAAGTGGGAGCGGCGCACTGAAGGGGCCACTGGTCAGCACTCCCGCTTCACCCTCCCGAGCCCTCGCCCTTCCCGCCCACCAACCGCTCCAAGCGGTCGAAGCGCTCATGGAGAGCCCGCACCGTCTCTTCCCCCAACTGCTCGGCGCCATGGGCGAGATGATGCCGGCGGCGCTGTTCCCGGCCGACGAACCAGGTGGCGAGGGCCGCGGTGACGAGGCCGTAGGTGGTGATGCCGACGACCATCACCACCGTGCCGACGACGCGGCCCCAGAGAGTCACCGGGTAGAAGTCGCCGTAGCCGACCGTGGCCGTCTCGATCGACCACCACAGGGCCCTCGGATACGACGTGAGGTTGGCGCCGCGTGCTCCGTGTTCGGCGGCGACGGCCGCCCAGGAGCCGACGAGCATGACCACGCCGAGGACCGCCGTCGCGCCGCCCGCCGCCTTCACATGGAGTGAGCGGCCCTCACGGCCGAGCAGCAACGCGACCGCCCTGGTGAGGAATCCGGGCAGCATGGTCACTCCTTCGCGCGCGGGTGCCGGGCGGCCGGTCCTGGTCGCGGCCTGGGGCCAGTGTCGGGGCGTGCGGGGGCGCGGGCATGCCGGGCGGCGCGTTCGAGTTGCCGTACGACGTGCGGCGTTGTGCGCTGGGGGCACTGTTCCCGCCCTGATCGTCCGCCCCACTCGACGGAGGAGCCTGTCATGACCGCGGAACCCCGAGCCGTGCCGGAGACCTTCGCGTTCACCTGTGGTGACTGCGGCCACTGCTGGGAGGCCACCTTCCAGGTGATGTTCTTCACCGACCCGACCGACACCACCGGTCTGACCACGCAGGAGTACGTCGACGAGGAGGGGAAGGCCCTCAGGTCACCGCTCGCCGACGCGATCTGCCCCAAGTGCGGCGGGCGGATGGTGCATGTGCTGGAGGCCGGGCTCGCCCAGCGGGCCCGCCGCGCGGAACACGAGCCCCAGCCGCCGCACGAGCACCGTCTGCACCTTCCGCACCGGCACTCCGGCCCGCCGGAGGACGAGCCGCGCTGACGTGCCCCTGACCGAGCGTGACTCACCCGGACGGCCCCCTGCGCTGGAGGCCCGGCCGCCCCGGTGGTGCGCTGTGGGGGACCCGCCACTCCCCCTGGAGGCCCCGCCATGCACCGTCGCCCGCCCTCCCGACCCGCCCGTGTCCTCGCCTCCGCTCTGGCCGTGGGCACGCTGCTGACCTGCGCGGCCTGTTCCGGCGACAGCAAGGGCGACGGCGGGCGCGCCGACAGCGCCGCGGACGTCGCGGCCTCCCCGCTCGCCGCCGAGTCCACGGTCGCCTCGCCCAGCGGCGGGAAGTCCGCGTCACCCGGCACCGGGAAGTCCGCCGGCGTCCTCACCCCGTCCGGGGCCAAGGCCGCGCTGATCACCGAGGCCGACATCGAGGACAACTGGACGCAGGTCAAGGATGCCGCGTCCTGGGGCGACAAGCTGCTCATCGGGAAGGTCGACGTCGCCGCACTCCTCACCGCGAAGACGAACGCCGCCGACTGCCAGAAGCTCCTCGACGCGCTCTACGACGACACGCTCCTCGGCAAGCCGTCCGGCGCGTCCGCGCTGACCGGGTTCGAGCAGAACGAGTCCCGGCTGCTCTACCAGGTCGCCGCCTACGACCGGGCCAAGCTCGGCACCTCTCTGAACTGGCTGAAGACGCTGCCGGTGAAGTGCGACCAGTTCACCGCGACCGACTCCAAGGGCGGCCACCGTACGGTCCAGGTCATCGAGGACCCGGTGCCCTCCGTGGGCGACGCCCGGCAGGGTCTCCAGGTCACCGTCACGGGCACGAGCGGCACCCAACCCGTCACGCTCACCCTGCAGTTGGCGGTCGTCCGGGTCGGCACCGACGCGATCACGGTCACGTCCGGCGGCCTGCGCGGCACCGAGACGGACACGACCAAGGCCGCCGTGCAGCAGGGCACCGCCAACCTGAAGGACGTCCTGGCCGGGCGGACCCCGGCCGCCCAACCCGGCAATCTGGACTGACCGTTCGCGATTCCCGGAGAACATGTGCCCGATCGTCGCGAACCCCTGGGCCGGGTGATCACCGGACGGCACAATGGAGTCGACGGCCGCACGGGCGACGAGGAGCGACGACGTGAGTGACAGCGACACCCCGGCAGAGGGACCGACCCGGCTCAACACCGGTGTGGCGCACAACGCGCGCGTCTGGAACTACTGGATCGGCGGCAAGGACAACTACGAGATCGACCAGCAGGTCGGCGAGCACGTCGCGGGACTGTTCCCGGTGATCCGTGAAGTGGCGCGCGCGGACCGGGACTTCCTCGGCCGGGCGGTGCGTTTCCTGACCGTCGAGCGCGGTGTACGGCAGTTCCTCGACATCGGCACCGGCCTGCCGACGGTCGACAACACGCACGAGATAGCCCAACGGGTCGCACCGGACGCGCGGATCGTCTACGTCGACAACGACCCGCTGGTGCTCATCCACGCCCGCACGCTGCTGACGAGCACCCCCGAGGGCGTCACCGACTACATCGACGCGGATGTGCACGACCCGGAGTCGATCGTCCGACGGGCCGCGGGCACCCTGGACTTCGACCGTCCCGTGGCGGTGATGATGCTCGGCATCCTGAACTTCATCCTCGACACCGAGGACGCCCGGGACGTCGTACGCAAGGTCATGTCGGCCGTCCCGTCGGGCAGTTACCTCGTGCTGACGCACCCGACCTTCGACACGGATCTCGGCGGCGAGGGCAACGTCCCGGCGATGGCGTTCTGGAACGAGAACGCCACGCCCCCGATCACCGCCCGCAGCCGCGAGGACGTCGCCGCCTTCTTCGAGGGCCTCGACCTGCTCGACCCGGGCCTGGTGCCGTGCTCACGATGGCGTCCCGACGCCGACTTCCCGGCCGTGGTACCGCAGTTCGGCGCGGTGGCCGTGAAACCCTGACCGGAGCCGCCGAGCGTGCGGGACGCGATCGTGGAGGACGTATGACCACTCTTGCCGACCCCCTGCCCGGCGGCCGTCCCGGCGAGGTCGAGCGCGCCACCGCGCTGGCCGCGGAGTTGACCGGGCGCGGTGTGCACGGGATCGTCCTGGCCTACGTCGACACGGCGGGCGTGGGCCGGGTGAAGACGGTCCCGACCGCGAAGCTGGCCTCGGCGGCGGCCTGGGGTGTCGGCATGTCCCCGGTGTTCGACACCTTCCTCGCCGACGACTCCATCGTCACGACCGACGTCCTCGGCTCCCCGGACGGCGACCTGCGCCTCTACCCCGACCTGACCCAACTGGCCGTCCTCTCCGGCCAACCCGGCTGGGCCTGGGCCCCGGTGGACCGCATCACCCAGGAGGGCGAGCGCCACCCGGGGTGCACCCGCACCTTCCTGCGCCGCACGGTCGTCGACGCGGAGCGGCAGCACGGGCTCACCTTCCGCGCGGGCATCGAGATCGAGTGGTCGCTCGGCCTGGACTCGGCATCCGACGGCGCGTTCGTCCCCGCCACCACCGGCCCGGCGTACAGCGCCACCCGGCAGGTCGAACTGAGCGACTACGGCGCCGAGTTGCTGTCGGCCCTGGCGACCCAGGGCGTGGACGTGGAGCAGTTCCACCCCGAGTACGCGGCCGGGCAGTTCGAGCTGTCGGTGAGCGCGCTCGACCCGGTCGCGGCGGCCGACCGCAGTGTCCTCGTACGGCAGACCGTCCGCGCGGTCTCCCAACGGCACGGCCTGCGCGCCTCGTTCAGCCCCGCCGTCCTCGCCCAGGGCGTCGGCAACGGCGGCCACATCCACCTCTCCGCCTGGCGCGACGGCGCGAACCTGCACGCCGGGGGCGACCGCCGCTACGGCATGACGGCCGACGCGGAGTCGTTCGCGGCCGGTGTCCTCGCCCACCTCGCGGCCCTCACCGCTATCACCGCGCCGAGCCCGGCGAGCTACTTCCGGCTCCAACCCTCCCAGTGGGCAGGGGTGTTCACCGCCTGGGGCCGCGAGACCCGCGAGGCCGCGGTACGGATCGTGACCGGCACCGCGGGCCTGCGCGCCCAGTCGGCCAACCTGGAGGTCAAGCCGGTCGACCTGGCCGCCAACCCCTATCTCGCCCTCGGCTGCCTGATCGCCGCAGGCCTCGACGGCCTGACCACCGTGGCCGCTCTGCCCGAGGAGACCACCGGAGACCCCGCGCACCTGGAAGCGCCGGAGGCGGAGACCCGTGGGGTACGACGGCTGCCGGCCTCCCTCGCGGAGTCCGTCGCGGAGTTCCGCGAGGACGCGCAACTGCGGGCTGCGCTGGGACCGGTCCTGGCCGACGCGGTGATCGCCGTACGACAGGGCGAGATCGCGGCCGTGGCCGAGCTGGACGACGAGCGGATCGCGGCGGCCTACCGCTGGAGGTACTGACGATGAGCAGGGGCCCGGTCCACGAGGCGCTCGCCGCACTGGAGTTGGTGGACCACCACTGCCACGGAGTCGTCACCGACGCGCTCGACCGTCCGGCCTTCGAGTCGCTGCTCACCGAGGGCGACGTCTGGCCCGGCAGCGGTGTCTCACCGTTCGACACCCCGGTCGGGATCGCCGTACGGCGCTACTGCGCACCGCTGCTGGACCTGGAGCGGCACGCCTCCGCGGACGAATACCTCTCCCGGCGCGCCGAGTTGGGCCCGCACGAGGTCAACCGGCGTTTCCTGGCCGCCGCAGGCACCGGCGTCTTCTGCGTCGACACCGGCTTCGCGCCGCACCCGATCACGACGCCCGCCGAACTCGCCGGGGCGGCGGGCGCGGTGGCCCATGAGGTCGTACGACTGGAGACGGTCGCGGAGTCCGTGGCCGCGCGCGGGGTCGAGCCGGACGGGTACGCGGACGCGTTCCGGGCGGCCGTGCTGGACGCGGTGCGGCGGCCGGGGGTGGTGGCGGTGAAGTCGGTGGCCGCGTACCGGACGGGGTTCGACCTCGACCCGGCCAGGCCGTCGGAGGCGGAGGTGAGCACGGCGGCGCGGGAGTGGCTGGCGCGCGGCGGGCGGCTCGATGCCCCGGTCCTGGTCCGGGAGTTGCTGTGGACCGCGGTGGATCTCGGCCTGCCCCTCCAACTGCACACCGGATTCGGCGACAACGACATCCGGCTGCACCGCACGGACCCCGCCCTGCTGACGGACTGGCTGCACGCGATCTCCGGGACGATCCCGGTGCTGCTCCTGCACTGCTGGCCGTACCAGCGTCAGGCCGGCTACCTGGCGGCCGTCTTCGAAAACGTGTACCTGGACGTGGGGCTCACCCTGCACCATGTCGGGCCGGTCCGGGCGCGGGCGGTGCTGGCGGAGGCGTTGGAGATCACACCGTTCCGCAAACTGCTGTACAGCTCCGACGCCTATGGTCTGGCGGAGTTCTACGGGCTCGGCGCGCTGGCGTTCCGCCGGGGACTGGGGGATCTTCTCCAGGAACGGGTGGACGCCGACGAAATGGGCCTGCCCGACGCGCTCCGAATGGCACGCTGGGCCGGGGCCGACAATGCCCGCCGGGTCTACCGGCTATCCGACGGACACTGAAAGTATGATCAAGCAATGTCTGACATGACCGATACCACGCCCGGTTGGCTGTCCGCCGACGACCTCGAACAGGCACGCGCCCGCATGCCGATCCTCTACGTGGAGGCGGTGCCCGTCCGCGTCGACGACAGCGGCGAGGTGACCAGCATCGGCCTGCTCCTGCGCATCGGCCCGGACGGCACCGTGAACCGCACCCTGGTCTCCGGCCGCGTCCTGCACCACGAGCGGGTCCGTGACGCCCTCCTGCGGCACCTGGAGAAGGACCTCGGCCCGGTCGCGCTGCCGCGGATCCCGACCTCGCTCCAGCCGTTCACCGTCGCCGAGTACTTCCCGACGCACGGCGTCACGCCGTACCACGACCCGCGCCAGCACGCGGTCTCCCTCGCCTACGTCGTGCCGGTCACCGGTGACTGCCGGCCCCGGCAGGACGCTCTCGACCTGGTGTGGTTCAGCCCGCAGGAGGCCGCCTCGGAGGCGCTGCGCAGCGAAATGCCGGGCGGGCACGGGGTGTTGCTCAAGCAGGCACTGGCACACGTGGGTTGTGTCTCCTGACCTGAACTCCGGGCTGGTCGGCACCACATGGGCGAACACCGGGTCCGTGGGTCAGGCGGACTCGCCCGTGCCGCGCTGGCTGGTGCCGGGCTCGCCGGTGTCGCGCCGCCATTCGACGACCAGTTCGTCCTTGGTGCCGAAGCGGACCAGATGGCGGCCCACCACGTCCTCCAGCCGGTCGAGGAACTCGGGCTCCGCCTCCACCGCGAGCAGCAGCGCGCCGTCGGTCGCGGTCAGTGTGCCGGTGCCGTCCTGGAAGACGAGACGGCCCTGACCCGTCTCCTCGTCCCAGCTGGTCTCGCTGCGACGCCCCAGATGGGAGGCTAGCTGCTTGGCGTAGCGCTGCGGTCGGTCGGTGGTGACGCGGGCTTCGGAACGGGACATGGACGACTCCTGGGTGACGGGGCTGCGCAACCACTCGATGGTGCAGGAGAGTTGACGCGGTCGTGTGGATGCGCCACGCGCCGTGTCCCGCAACGTATGGATGCCTCGTCGGTCGTCTTCCCTCCTAGGCCGAGCCGCGCTCGATCACCCGCCCCGGGGTCCGGGTGATGCCGGTGGTGTCGAGGCCCAGCGCGGTCCGCGCGGCGGCGCGGCCGTGGCCCTCGGCGTCGATGTGGACGGTGGTGAGCGCGGGGGTGACGAGAGCGCCGTACTCGGTGTCGTCGTAGCCGATGACGGCCACGTCGGAGGGGACACTCACGCCGACGGCCTGGAGGGCGGTCACGGTGCGCAGGGCGATGTCGTCGTCGAAGGCGGCGATCGCGGTGACCTCGTCGTGCGCGGCGAGGAAGGCCCTGACGGCCGCGGTTCCGGCGTCCCGTGGTCTCGGCACGACGAAGGGTGTCAGGGGTGGAAGCCCCAGCCGGTCCGTGGTCGCGCGGGCGAAGCGCTGGCGGAGTTCGGTCAGCGGGGTGTCGTCGCCGGGCAGCGCCATCGCGATACGGGTGTGGCCGCGGTCGGCCAAGTACCGGATCTGCAGGGCCGCATGGGCGGCGAAGCCGCTCTTCCAGTCCTCCTCGTCGGGCTCGTGCCCGCTCAAGTAGGCCTCGGCGAAGCGGAGTACGGCGCGGGGCGCGATGGTGTCCAGGACCTGCTGGGTCGACTGCGGTGCCGAGTGGCCGTGCCGTACGAGCAACACGTGGTCGTGCGCGGCGAGTTCGTCGTCCAGGCCGCGGACGTAGCTGCGCGAGTAGTTGCCCTCCAGACCCCAGTCGATGTTCAGTACGACGATCCGGGACGAGCCTTCGCGCAGCGCCCGGGCGATGCCGTGCGGGACGTAGCCGAGCTCGCGCGCCGCCTCCTTCACACGGTCGCGGGTGGCCGCCGAGATCGTCTGGTTCGGGTCGTCGTTGAGGACGAAACTCACGGTGGCCCGTGACACCCCGCTCGCCGCGGCGACGTCGTTCAGCGTCACCCGCCGCGAACCGCCCATCACCACTCCCCGGATCCGTCTGCCGTACCGCCGACGTGCGCCGTGCCCTTGCCGAAACCTCGCATGTCCGCACCCTAATCCAGCGGGCGTCGACAGGGCGGGGTCGGCGGTCAGGCCGCTGGGGAAGCCGGGCGCGGCGCCCTCTCGGAGACCGGTTCCAGGCGGACCACGACGCTCTTGGAGGGGGGTGTGCTGCTGATGTCGGCGACGCTGTCGAGCGGTACCAGGACGTTGGTCTCGGGGTAGTAGGCCGCCGCGGACCCGGGTGGGGTGGAGTAGGCGACGACCCGGAAGGCCTCGGCCCGGTCGGCCATCGACGGCCGTCACAAACCGTCGACCCCGTTCCGCGTCACGCTCACCGCCACCGTGGCATACCGCATGGTGAAGCCGCCGCCCGCCTTGTCCACCGCCGCCCCGACCTCCTCCAGCAGTTCGGCGAGCTTGTCCTGCGGGACCCTGGTCAGCAGCCCGATGGTGGGGAGCTGGTCCAGCCAGGTGTCCCGGGCATAGGTCCGTTCCCAGTCGAACCGCCACTCCTCCGCGTCCCCGAACCCGCCCGCCGCACGGAACCCGTCCGCCGCCTTGGCGAGCATCGGCGCGTACGCGGTCTCGGGCGCCCGTGCCATCCACCGGAGGTCGCCCGGTGCGCCGGGCAGGACGCGTTCGTAGGCGTCGGCGAAGGATTCCGCGATGTCCGGCGGGAGTTGGAAGACGTGCCAGAACACGGCCAGCCGTCCGCCGGGGCGAAGGACCCGCGCCGCCTTGGCCGCCCCGGCGACCGGATCGATCCAGTGCCAGGCCTGCGCCGCGACCACCGCGTCGAACTGCCGCCCCGCCGGCTCCCATTCCTCCAGCGTCGACACCTCGACCTCGACCCCGAGCCGCCGCGCCACCTCGGCCATCCGCACGTCGGGCTCCACCCCGAGCACCCGGCACCCCGCCGCCTGCAACTGCCGCGCCGCGATGCCGGTCCCGCACCCCGCGTCGAGGACGTCCAGCCCCGGACTGCCACTGACGATCCGCTCGATCAGGCCGTCGGGATAGCGCGGCCGGGCACGCTCATAACGCTCGGCGTCGACCCCGAACGACTCCGCCATCTGCCGCGCCCGATGGGAGTCCCGCACGCCGAACCGCGCTTCCCCGGCACGGACTTGACCCTCGGGCTCCTCGGACCGTCCAGGTCGCTCAGGCCGTCGAGGTCGCTCAGGAGGGATGGTGGGCATGCGCCCACCATAATGGGCGCCCGCCCACTCGTCTACGGTTGGGCACGCGCCCACTTGCCCACGGCCGGGCATCCGAGTGCCGCCCGGAGGTGGGCACCGACCCGCCTGCCGAGAGCAAAGCCGGATGCGGACGGGCGCACCGCACGAGGAAGGGACGCACGGCATGCCGACAGGGGTGGCCCTGCGCGATCCGCGTGAGCAGCTGTTCGACGCCGCCGAGCGGGTCCTGCTGCGGGACGGGGCGAACGCGCTGACCAGTCGGGCGGTGACCACGGAGGCGGGCTGCGCCAAGGGCGTCCTGCACCGGCACTTCGCCGACTTCGACGCCTTCCTCGCCGAACTCGTCCTTGACCGCATCGGCCGGCTCGACGCCCAGTCCGCCGCGCTGCGCGACACCGCCGGGACGGGCACCGTCGCCGACAACCTCACCGGCGCGCTGGCGGACCTGTTCGGCTCGGTCGCGGTGGCGATCGTCGGCCTGGTCATCTCCCGGGACGCCCTGCGCACCCGCCTTCGCGGCACCACCCCCACCGGCATCCCGCTCCTCACGGAGGCCACGGCGATGTTCACCTCGTACCTGGCGGCGGAACGCGACCTCGGCCGCATCGCCCCGGACGCCGACGTCGACACCCTCGCCCGCACCCTGATCGGAGCCGGGCACCTGCTGGCCGCCGGTCAGACGGACCCGCCGCCCGAGACCGAGGCGTTCCACCGCGTGGCGACCACCGTCGTCGCGGGCGTGACACGAGTGCCGCCACCGCCCGGTTAGCCGCCGCGCTTCGCCATCCCGCCCGGTACAGGGGCAGTTCAGTGGCACGCGCGCGGCCCCCGGCTCGGAACCGGGGGCCGCGGCGGCTCAATCAGCCTGCGATGTACGTCAGTTCACTCTCGGTCAATTCTTGGCCTTGCTGACGATCCACTTGCCGCCCACCCAGTTGCCGACCGTCTCGTAGCCGGAGCGGAAGGAGCCGAGCCAGTTCAGCTTGAGGTTGGCCTCGGCGGTGGACTTGACCGGGGTGTAGCTGCTCGCGTCGCCCGCCGGGCCGCCCGTGGTGTTCTTGGCGTAGTAGGGGAAGGGGTAGACCGGTCGGGTCGCCGTGGTGTTGCCGCCGCTGTCAACCGACTTGGTGGTCAGACTGGCCGGGGCGGCGCCCTTGGTGACCCAGTCGGTGATCGCGGTCAGCGCGTCGAAGGTGTCCGGGCCCTGGCCGCCGCCGCAGTGCGCGACACCGGGGAGCAGGAAGAGCCGGGCGAAGCTCATGGTGGCCGCCTCGCCGCCCACCGCCTTCTCAACTGCCTTGTAGTAGGCCATCGTTCCGACCGACGGGATGTGCTGGTCGCCCAGGCCGTGCCAGAGGATCAGCTTGCCGCCGGCCTTCTTGAACGCGGTGAGGTCGGGGTCGGTCGCGTCGTACATGCCCTCGCCCAGCGCCATGACCTTCTTGTAGTACGCGGCCGTGAACTTGATGTCCTTGTACGTCAGGGTCGGCTGCGGGCTGTCGAAGATCTGGTAGCGCAGGGTCTCCCGGACGAAGCTGATGTCGCCGCTGGCGCCGGTGGCGGTGGCCGGGGTGATGATCCCGGCCCAGTTCAGCTCGGAGCCGCGCAACTGGTAGCCCGGGTAGAGGAGTTGGCCGTGTTCGTCGGTCGGGCCGGCGTAGATGCGGCGCAGGGTGGTGACCTGGTCGGGGGTCAAGCAGTACGCGTCGGACGTCGAGGTCCGGCCGGTCTTGCACTGGATGGTGCCGGGGTCCCAGGTGCAGCTCAGCGGGTCGGCGATGATGCCGTCGGCGGGGGCGCCGCAGCCCTTGAGCACGGCCTTGTGGAGGTCGGCGAGGTCGGCGTTGGTGATGGTCGCCGGGCCGCCGTTGAGGTAGACGGACTGGGCGGTCCAGGCGTGCGAGAAGGTGTTCAGGGCGGTGAAGTTGTTGGCCGGGGCGCCGGCGATGATGCCGTCGAAGTCGGTCGGGTAGCGCTGGGCCTCGGTGAGGGCCTGGTGCCCGCCCTGGGAGCAGCCGTCGAAGTAGGAGTGGGTGGCGGCTTGACCGTAGTACTGCTTGATGACGGCCTTCGCCGCCTGGAGCAGTTCGTGGTCGGACTTGTAGCCGAAGTCGGCGCGCAGGGTCGGGTCGGTGGAGAAGAGGCCGCCGCCCTGGTAGTGGCCCTCGTCGCTGGAGGCGACGGCGAAGGCGCCGGTGGTCAGCGGGACGCAACCGGCCGAGGCGGGTGCGTTGTTGACGCTGGTGTTGCCGCACAGGCCACCGCAGCCGACCTGGAGGTAGTTGGCCTGCCAGCCGGCCTCGGGGAGCTTGATCTCGAAGTGGAGTTGGGGCGCGATGACGCCCTTGACGTCACAAGCGGCCCAGCTGCCGAGGGTGTTGGCGCTCGCGGCGATCTCGGTGGCCGAGCTGATCTCGAACGGCACGCCGGGGACGGCACTGGCCAGGTCGAGTTGGGCGATGCCGGAGCAGGGCATGGCCGGCGCGATGCCCGAGGTGGTGGCACCGGCCGAAACGGCGTTCGCCGAGCCGGAGTTGGCGGCCTGCGCGGCGCCGACCGTGGTGTTGGCCAGCGCCACGCTCGCACCGGTCACCAGTGCGACGGCCGCGGCCAGGGTGGCTATGAAAGTGGCCGAGTTCCACCGACACCATCTGAACAGCTTGGGCATGCTGGGTACTCCGTTCGATCGCCGGTTCGGGTTCCGTGCGCCAGGAACGTAGCTCTCCCATAACGTGCAGGCAATAGCGTCGACTTAATTGTTGACGATTTTGTCGAAAGATCCGGCCACCCCTACCCGACGTCGCTGACCAGGCTCGGAGCCGTCGCGGACCGCAACGTTAGCTTGCGCCGACGGCTGGAACGCAGCGCGAAGGCCGCTCTCCCGGTGTCGGGTGAACGGCCTTCGGCACAGCACGTGTTCAGGCGTACGGCGTCTCTCAGACCTCCGCGACGTACTCGCCGGCCGCGTCCAGCAGCCAGTCCGTCAAGTACCCGGCGAACGACGAGCGGACCAACACCCAGAACCCTGCGCCGGGTTCGTCCCGTGCGACCACGACGACCTGGGCGCGGGCCAGCATGGTCTGGGCGCAGCGGCCGGGGCCGAAGGCCCGTGGGTGCAGGTCCAGCGGGCAGCCGTGGGCCAGCAGGTCGCGGGCGCGGGCGCCGGAGACGAGGAGGGTGGTGCGCTGGGCCGAGACATCGGTGACGGAGACGTGTTCGTCACCGGCAGCCGCGCGAATCCGCTCCTCCAGATCCCGCTGGGTGTCCGGCGCCCCCACCACGAGCCACTCGTCGGGACCGAGCCACAGCACGGTCAACTCTCCTCCCCGCACAACGGTGTTGGGCTCCAGAGGCAGCGACAGCCCGAGGGCGAGTCCTACGGCGTCCGCCGCCGCGCCCTTCGCGTCGAGGCGGACGTTCACCTGGGCCAGGAAGGGGAGTTCGGCCAGCCGTACCGCGCCGCCGGAAGCGCGGGTTGTGGCCGCCAGCCGGTCGGCGACGCCCGCGAGGGGGCTGCGGCGCGGGACGGAAAGGGCGGTGTCAGCCATCGCGGCGGGCTCCCTCGGGGTCGTAGAGGACGGGGCTTGCGACGGTGACGGGGATCAACTGGTCGCCCACGGGGGCGTAGAGGCGTTCGCCGATGCGGTCGCGGCCGCCCTTGATCAGGGCGAGGGCGAAGGTGCGGCCAAGGGCGGCGCTGCGGTAGCTGGAGGTGACGTGGCCGAGCATCGGGACGGGCGGCGCCGGGAGCACGCTGTCGGCGATGAGTTGGGTGCCCTCGGGGAGGAACGCGGCGGGGTCCTCGGGGAGCAGGCCGACGAGGTGTTTGCGGTCGGGGCGTACGGCGTCGGCGCGGGCGTAGGAACGCTTGCCGATGAAGTCGGGCTTCTTCTTCGATACCACCCAACTCATGCCGAGATCCTCGGGCGTTACGGTGCCGTCGGTGTCCTGGCCGATGATCGGGAAGCCCTTCTCGGCGCGCAGGACGTGCATGGTCTCGGTGCCGTACGGGGTGATGCCGAAGGGGGCGCCCGCCTCGTACAGCGCCTCCCACAGGGCGAGGGCCTCCCACGGTGACACGTTGATCTCGTAGGCGAGTTCACCGGAGAAGCTGATGCGGCACACCCTGGCCCCGATGCCGGCGACGGTCGTGTCCCGCCACGCCATGAACGGGAAGTCGTCGTTGCTCACGGCGAGTTGAGGTGCGAGTGAGCCGAGCACCTCGCGGGAGCGGGGGCCGACCAGGGCGACGGTGGCCCACTGTTCGGTCACCGAGGCGCAGTGGACGCGGAGTTCGGGCCACTCCGTCTGGTGCCACTCCTCCATCCAGTCGAGTACGGCGGCGGCGTTGCCCGTGGTCGTGGTGACCAGGTAGCGGTCCGGGGCGAGGCGGATGGCCGTGCCGTCGTCGAAGACCATGCCGTCCGGGCGGCACATGACGCCGTAACGCACCATGCCGACCTTCAAGTTGCTCATCATGTTGGTGTAGAGCCGGTCCAGGAAGACGGGTGCGTCCGGGCCCTGTACGTCGATCTTGCCGAGGGTGGAGCCGTCCATGAAGGCGACGGACTCGCGGGCCGCCGCGCACTCGCGCAGGACGGCGGTCTCCATGACCTCGCCGTCGCGCGGGTAGTACCAAGGGCGCTTCCACTGCCCGACGTTCTCGAACAGCGCGCCCTGCATGACGTGCCAGTCGTGCAGGGCGGTCGTACGGACCGGGTCGTGCAGCGCGCCCCGGTCACGGCCGGCGAGGGCGGCGAAGGAGACGGGTGTGTACGGCGGGCGGAACGTGGTCGTGCCGAGCAACGAGACGTCCACGCCCAGGAGTTCGGCGACCACGCCGCTCGCCAGGACTCCTGAAGTCTTGCCCTGGTCGTTGGCCGTGCCTGCCGTCGTGTAGCGCTTGGTGTGTTCGACCGAGTCGAGGCCCGCGCCGGTGGCACGGGTCAAGTCGGCGACGGTGACGTCTCGTTGGAGGTCCACGAAGCGGGGGGCGTCGGTGGTGCCGGGGACGAGGAAGACATGCATGGCAGGGGTGTGGGGTACGGCGGGTACGTCGGGCAGGGAAGGCGTTTCGGCGGTGTAGCCCTCGGCCTCGATCGCTCGGGCGCCTGCGGCCGCACCCTGCGCGAGGACTGTGGGGAGGTCCAGGACACCGTTCGCGCTGCCCGCCACCTCGACCAGCTGGCGGCAGGTGTCGGGGACGAAGGAGCCGAGGGTGTCGTCGTAGCGGAGCCTGCCGCCCGCCTGGCTGAAGAGGTGGGCGACGGGGTTCCAGCCGCCGGAGACCAGGAGGAGGTCTGCGGTGAACTGCCGTGCCATGCCCGTGGGTTCGCCGTACGGGGCGACCGTCACGGCGGTCAGGCGCGGGGTGCCCTCGGTGCCGGCGACCGCGTGTCCGGGCAGTACCTCCATGCCCGCCTCGCGGGCTCGGCTCGCCCACTCCCCTGGCGCCGACGGGCGGGTGTCGACGATCGCCGCGATCTCCACGCCCGCCGCCGCCAGGTCCAACGCGGCCGGGTACGCACTGTCGTTGGTGGTGAAGACGACGGCTTTGCGGCCGGGGAGGACGCCGTAGCGGTTGAGGTACGCGCGGGCCGAGGCGGCGAGCATCACGCCGGGGCGGTCGTTGTCCGGGAAGGCGAGTGAGCGTTCGTGGGCGCCGGTTGCGAGGACCACTCGGCGGGCCCGGATGCGCCAGACGCGTTCGCGGGAGAGGTGGGTGGGGGCTGTGGCGCCGAGGTGGTTGGTGCGGCGTTCCACTGCCAGGAGGTGGTTGTCGTCGTAGTGGCCGAAGACGGTGGTGCGGCGCAGGATGCGGACGTCGGGGGCGCTGGTCAGCCTCTCGTTCAACTCGCTTACCCAGTCTCGGAGTTCGGCTGTGTCCAGCAGGCTGCCGCCCAGTTCCGGGCGGTCGTCGGCGAGGATGACCCGGGCTCCGGTGTGGGCTGCGGCGGATGCTGCCGCGAGGCCGGCCGGGCCCGCGCCTACGACCAGGAGGTCGCAGTGGGCGTGCAGGGCGTCGTAGCGGGCGGGGTCCGGGGCGGTGGCCAGGCGGCCCTGGCCGGGGAGGCTGGTGGCTGCGAGGCCCTCGTAGAGCTCGACCGTGGTGGCGGGGAGCATCGGTTCGGGGAAGGGGGCCTCGATCTGGATGAGGGCGTTCGGTTCTTCTACGCCTGCCGTGAAGATGCCTCGGGGGCGGCCCAGTTTGATGCTGGTGCCGGTGTGGATGATGCCGTTCGCGAGGAGGGCGGAGGCGAGGGTGTCGCCCTTGTAGCCCTGGTATTCGGTGCCGTCGAAGGTGAAGGTGAGGGGGGTTGCTCGGTGGATTCGGCCGTGGGTGGGGTGGCGGTACGGGTGGCCCGTGGCGGAGTCACTGGTGGATGCGTCGCCCCCGCCGCCCCTACCCGTCCCATCCTCCAGGGGCTCTGCCCCTTCGACCCCCGTCGGCCCCGAAAGGGCCTCGTCCTCAAACGCCGGACGGGCTGAAAATGCCGACCCCCGCTGAAGAACTGGCCTCTGCTCAACAGGGGTTGACTGCTTCTCACCCGCCCGGTACACCGTCAGGATTTCGTTCGTCGCGGTGTCGCGGACCGCGTTGAACCATCGGCGGCAGCCCGCCGCGTGGCTCCAGCGTTCGGCGAAGGGGCCCTTGGGGTTGGCGCGGAAGAAGAGGTAGCGGGCCCATTCCTCGTCGGTCAGTTCGGAGGGGGTTTCCGGGTAGGCGACGTGGGCCTGGCCGCCGTAGTGGAACTCGGCCTCGTCGCGGGGCCCGCACCAGGGGCAGGGGATCAGCAGCATGGTTCGGGCTCCCTAGTGGGCCACCGCGGCGGCACCGTGCTCGTCGACGAGCGCGCCGGTGGTGAAACGGTCGAGCGAGAAGGGGGCGTTGAGGGGGTGAGGCGTGTCGTGGGCGATGGTGTGGGCGTAGACCCAGCCGACACCCGGGGTGGCCTTGAAACCACCTGTTCCCCAGCCGCAGTTGAGGTACAGGTTGTCCACCGGGGTCAGGCCCACGATCGGTGACGCGTCCGGGGTGACGTCCACGATGCCGCCCCACGTGCGCAGGACGTGCGCGCGGGCGAAGACCGGGAACAGCTCCAACGCCGCCGCCATCTGCTCCTCGATGATGTGGAACGCGCCGCGCTGCGTGTAGGAGTTGTACGAGTCGATGCCCGCGCCCATCACCAACTCGCCCTTGTGCGCCTGACTCACGTACACATGGACCGCGTTGGACATGACCACCGTGGGGTGCACCGGCTCCAGGAGTTCCGAGACCAGTGCTTGCAACGGGTGGCTCTGGAGCGGGAGTTGGATGCCCGCCATCGCCGCCAGCACCGACGTGTGGCCCGCCGAGCAGAGCGCCACCTTGCCCGCCGCTATCGGGCCGCGTGTGGTCTGTACGCCCACCACCCTGCCGTCGACGATGTCGAGGCCGGTGACCTCGCAGTTCTGGATGAGGTCGATGCCGGCGGCGTCCGCGGAGCGGGCCAGTCCCCAGGCCACGTGGTCGTGTTTGGCGATTCCGGCGCGGGGTTGGTACGTCGCTCCCATGACCGGATAGCGCACGTCCGGTGAGGTGTTGACGATCGGGCAGACCTCCTTGACCTGCCGTTCGTCGAGCCATTCCGCGTCCACGCCGTTGAGTCGGTTCGCCTCCACTCGGCGCACGCTGTCGCGGACGTCCTGGAGGCTGTGGGCGAGGTTGAGGACGCCGCGCTGGGAGAAGAGGATCGGGTAGTCCAGCTCCTCCTCCAGGCCCTCCCACAGCTTGAGCGCGTGCTCGTAGATGCCCGCGCTCTCGTCCCACAGGTAGTTGGAGCGGATGATCGTGGTGTTGCGGGCCATGTTGCCGCCCGCGAGCCACCCCTTCTCCAGCACCGCGACGTTGGTGATGCCGTGGTTCTTCGCCAAGTAGTGGGCGGTGGCCAGGCCGTGGCCTCCGCCGCCGACGATCACCACGTCGTACGAGCGTTTCGGCTCGGGTGTGCGCCAGAGCCGGTCGGGGTGTTCGGGGAGGTCCGCGCCCGGGGTGCGAGGGGTCGTCATCGGGGGGTGCCTTCCTCGGACAGGTGCGGGTACAGCGGGTGCTTCGCGGCCTGTGCCTTCGTGCGGGCGCTCAAGTCACCGATGTCGGGGGCCGGTTGGAGGGCCAGCGCGATCACGTCGGCCACCTCGGCGAAGTCGTCCTCCGTGAAGCCGCGCGTGGCCAGCGCCGGGGTGCCGATGCGCAGGCCGGATGTGACCATGGGCGGGCGTGGGTCGAAGGGGACGGCGTTGCGGTTGACGGTGATGCCGATCTCGTGGAGCAGGTCCTCCGCCTGCCTGCCGTCGAGTTCGGAGTCGCGCAGGTCGACCAGGACCAGGTGCACGTCCGTGCCGCCGGTGAGGACCTGCGCGCCGGTGGCCGCCACGTCGGCCCGGGTGAGGCGTTCGGCGAGGATGCGGGCGCCGGCCAGCGTGCGGGACTGGCGTTCCGCGAACTCCGGGGACGCGGCGACCTTGAACGACACCGCCTTCGCGGCGATGACGTGTTCCAGCGGGCCGCCCTGCATGCCGGGAAACACCGCCGAGTTGATCCTCTTCGCGAGGTCGGGCTCGTTGGTGAGGACGACTCCGCCGCGTGGGCCGCCGAGGGTCTTGTGCGTCGTGGTCGTGGTCACGTGGGCGTGCGGGACGGGGTTGGGGTGCAGCCCCGCGGCGACGAGGCCGGCGAAGTGTGCCATGTCGACCATCAGGAGCGCGCCCACCTCGTCGGCGATCCTGCGGAAGGCCGCGAAGTCCAACTGCCGTGGATACGCCGACCATCCGGCGATGATCATCTGAGGGCGGTATTCCTTGGCGAGGCGTTCGACCTCGTCCATGTCGACCAGGTTGTCGGTCTCGGAGACGTGGTACGGCACCACGTTCAGCATCTTGCCGCTGTAGTTGAGGCGCATGCCGTGGGTGAGATGGCCGCCGTGGGCGAGGTCGAGGCCGAGGATGGTGTCGCCGGGCTTCAACAGGGCGAAGAACACTGCCGTGTTGGCCTGTGCGCCCGAGTGCGGCTGGACGTTCGCGAAGCCCGCCCCGAACAGGGACTTGACCCGCTCGATCGCCAACCGCTCGGTGACGTCGACGTGTTCGCAGCCACCGTAGTAGCGGCGGCCGGGATACCCCTCGGCGTACTTGTTGGTGAGGACCGAGCCCTGCGCCTCCAGCACGGCGGAGGGCGCGAAGTTCTCGGAGGCGATCATCTCCAACGTGGACTGCTGGCGGCGCAGTTCGGCGCGGAGTGCGGCATGCACCTCGGGATCCAGTTCGGCCAGGGGGGTGTTGAGCGCGTTCATACGGCGTTCGCGTCCTTCCGGTCAGCCACGGAGACGGGACATCGTCGGGTCGAACAGCGGCTCCGCGGCGACGACCGCCTCGACGCGCCGGTCGAAGTAGCCGATGTGCAACGGGGTTCCGGGGGTGGCGAGTTCGGCCGGGAGCCAGGCGTAGGCGATGCCCTTGCCGATCGTGTAGCCGTAGGCGGCGCTGGTGACGTGGCCGACGGCGCGCCCGCCGTCGTAGACCGGTTCCTTGCCCATGACGACGGAGCGCGGGTCGTCGATGGTGAGACAGGTCAACTGCCGCTGTACGGCGGTCTTTCGGCGTTCCAGTGCCGCCTTGCCGAGGAAGTCGCCCTTGTCGAGTTTGACGGCGAAGGCGACGCCGGCCTCGTAGGGGTCGTGCTCGTAGGTCATGTCGGTGCCGAAGGAGCGGTAACCCTTCTCCAGGCGGAGGCTGTTGAAGGCGCCGCGCCCGGCGATGATCCCGCCGAGGGGTTTGGCCGCCTGCCACAGGGTGTCCCAGAGTTTCTGGCCCTGGTCGGCGGTGGTGTACAGCTCCCAGCCGAGTTCTCCGACGTAGGACAGCCGCATGGCGGTCACCGGGACCGTTCCGATGTAGGCCTTTTTCGCGCGGAAGTACTTGAGGCCCTCGTTCGTGAAGTCCTCGTCCGTCAGGGGCTGGAGGACCTTGCGGGCCAGCGGGCCCCACAGGCCTATGCAGCAGGTGCCGGGGGTGATGTCGCGGACCTGGACCGTTCCGTCGGCGGGGAGGTGGCGGGTGAGCCAGTCGAGGTCGAGGTTGCCGTTGGCGCCGACCTGGAAGCGGTCGCGGGCCAGGCGGGCGACGGTGATGTCGCTGCGGATGCCGCCGTCCTCGTCCAGCAGCAGCGTGTACGTCACCGAGCCGACCGACTTGGCGACCTTGCCGGTGACCAGGCCCTCCAGGAAGTCGGCGGCGCCGGGGCCGGTGACCTCCAGGCGTTTGAGGGCCGTCATGTCGTACATCGCGACGGTCTCTCGGGTGACCTGTGCCTCGGCGCCGACGATGGGCGACCAGTACTGCGCGGCCCAGTCGTTCGGGATGGGGATCGAACGGCCTTCCAGCAGGGCCGAGTTGGCCTCGTACCACTGGGGGCGTTCCCAGCCGTTGGCCTCCAGGAAGACCGCGCCGTGTTCCGACTGGCGGGTGTGGAAGGGGCTGGTGCGGATCGGGCGCGGGTCACCGGACGGCTGGAGGGGGTGGAGGATGTCGTAGACCTCGACGAAGTTCCGGCAGTCGCGGGCCAGGACGTATTCCGGGGCGAGCTGGTGCTGTTCGAAGCGGTTGACGTCGCACTCGTGGAGGTCGAAGGACGAGCAGTGTCCGTCGACCAGCCACTCGGCCATCGCGCGGCCGACGCCCGCCGAGTGCGTGACCCAGACGGCCTCGGCGACCCAGAAGCCCTTGACGTCCGAACTCTCCCCGAGGAGGGGGAAGTTGTCGGTGGTGAAGGAGAACAGGCCGTTGATGCCCTCCTCGACCTTCGCGTCCTTCGTGGCGGGGAGGAGTGACTGTGTCTCGGTCCAGGCGTCGGCGAAGTCGTCCTCGGTGAACTTGAGGACGGACGGCATGTCGTCGGCCTCGTCGACGGAGAGGATGTCGTCGGCGGAGATCGGCATGGGGCGGTGGCCGTAGTAGCCGATGCCGATGGCGTCGAAGCGGTCGCGGTAGTAGAGGTCGGCGTCCTGGTGGCGCAGGATCGGGCGGACGGCCTCCTCGGTCTGGCCGGCGAGGGCGGGTACGGGACCGGTCCAGGCGAGCTGGTGGCCGAGCGGGGTCAGCGGGAGGCTCATGCCGACCATGCGGGCGATCTTCGGGCCCCAGATGCCGGCGCAGCACACGACGATGTCGGCGGGGATCTCGCCCTGGTCGGTGAGGACGCCGGTGACCCGGCCGTCGGCCTGCTGGACGTCGAGGACTTCGTGGCGGGCGAGGAAGGTCACGCCGCGTTCGGTGGCCCGGCGGATCTGGGCCTCCACCGCGAGGACGGCTTTCGCGAGGCCGTCGGTGGGGACCAGGAGGCCGCCGAGGACCCGGTCGGGGTTCACCAACGGGTGCTGTTCCACGCACTCTTGGGGGCTCAGCAGGCGGGCCTCGACTCCCCACGCGGTGATCCAGCCGTGGCGGCGGTGGAGTTCGGCGACGCGCTCGGGGGTGGTGGCGACCTCGAGGCCGCCGACCTGGAGGAAGCAGGGCTTGCCGTCGACGTCGAGGGAGCAGAACTTCTCGACCGTGTAGCGGGCCAACTCGGTCATGGTCTTGGAGGAGTTGGTCTGGAAGACCAGCCCCGGGGCGTGCGAGGAGGAGCCGCCGGTGGCGGGCAGCGGACCCTGGTCGACCACGGTCACTTCGGTCCAGCCTCGCGCGGAGATCTCGTCCGCGAGTGCCGCCCCCACGACGCCCGCTCCGATGATGACCACTCGGGGTCCCGCCATCGCCGCACCTCCGGCTAGAAAGCAATCCGGTTGCTGTCTGCGCAACATGCTTCAGGTTGCGCAACTCAATGTGCCCGGCACGAGGAGCGGGTGTCAAGGGGTCCTCGACGTCGGAAAACAGGCCGAAACACCGGCCTGGACACGGCGGCACACGGCAATGCCCGGTGGGCGGTGCACACCTGCGCGCACCGCCCACCGGGCATGGTCAACCGGGTTTCCGCCAGGGCTACTTGAGCCAGGCGTCGACCTTGTCCTTGTTGGCGTCGACCCACTTCTTCGCCGCCGCGTCGTCGGACAGCTTGTCCTGCGCTATGTACTTGGCGACGGTGTTCTGGTCGTCGTTGGTCCAGTTGAAGTTCTTCACCAGGTTGTAGGCGGGGCTGTTCGACTTGGCGAACTTCGCGCTGACGATCTTGTCGAGGTCGTAGACGGGATAGTCGCAGGCGATCTTCGCCGCGTCGGCGTCGCAGCCGGTCGTGTACTTGGGCAGGGAGACCTTCTTCAGCGCGACCTCGGAGAGGAACCACTGCGGCTCGTAGAAGTAGCCGATGACCCACTGCTTGTTCTTCTCGGCGGTGCGGAACGCCTGGATGAGCGCGGTCTCGCTGCCCGCGTACACCACCTTGAAGTCGAGGTTCAGGTTCTTCACCAGCGCGGCGTCGTTGGTGACGTACGACGGGTCCCCGTCGAGGAGTTGGCCCTTGCCGCCCGACTCGGAGGTCTTGAACTTGGACGCGTACTTGTTCAGGTTCTTGTAGTTGAGGATGTCCGGGTGGGCCTTGGCGAGCCACGGCGGCACGTACCAGCCGATGATGCCTTTGTTGCCGGTCTGGCCGGCCTCGACGGCGGTCTTCTGGCCGGTGATGTACTTCTTCTTGAGGTCGTCGTGGCCCCAGTTCTCCAGGACGGCGTCGACCTCGCCGGTGCCGAAGCCCTGCCAGGCGATCTCCTCTTTCAGGTCCTTCTTGTCGACCGTGCAGCCGAGTTGGTGCTGTGCGACGTACGCGACGACCGCCGCGTCCGCCTCGTAGCCCACCCACGGGTTGACCGCGAGGTTGAAGGTGCCGCACTTGCCCGAGCTGTCGCCGCTCGAGCCCGATGAGGTGTCGCCGACCTTCGCCCCGCCGCAGGCGGTGAGGGTGAGGCCGAGGACGGCCAGGCCGGCCGCGCCGGTTCGCCAGTGTCGTGCCATGGTGTCGTGCTCCTTTAAGCGCGGGTTCGGCGCGCGGCCGCCTGAGTGATCCGGTCGAACATGACTCCGAGCAGGACGATGGCGAGCCCTGCCGCCAGTCCCTTGCCGTACAGCTCGCCCTGGGAGAATCCGGCCACGACGTCGTAGCCGAGGGCGCCGGCTCCCACCAGGCCGCCCACCACAACCATCGACAGCACGTAGATCAGGCCCTGGTTGGTGGCGAGGGTCAGGGCGCTGCGTGCCATCGGGAGTTGGACCTTGGTGATGATCTGCCAGGTGTTGCACCCGGCCGCGGTGGCCGCCTCGACGGTGGTCTCGGGCACGGCCCGCACCCCGTCGGCGGTGATCTTGATGGCGACCGGCACGGCGTAGACGACGGCGGCGACGATCGCGGTGAAGCGGGTCGCGCCGAACAGGGCGAGGAACGGCACGAGATAGACGAACGGCGGCATGACCTGCGCCGCGTCCAGCGTGGGCCGCAGCAGCCGGTCCACCATCGCGCTGCGCCCCATCCACACCCCGAACGCGATGCCGAGCACCATCACCAGCACCGTCGCCACGACGGTCGAGGCGAGTGTCGTCATGGCGTCCGACCACACTCCCGTTCCCACAAGCAGGCCTACGCAGACGGCGGTGGTGATCCCGGAGCGCCAGCCCCCGACCACGACACCGATCCCGACCAGGGCCGCGCCGACGAGCCACCACGGGGAGTCGGTGAGCAGCGACTGGAACGGGTTGAGCAACCCGTTGGTGATCGCGTCACGGAACGCGTTGGTGATCCCGGACAGGTTGTCCTGCGCCCAAGTCGTCACGCTGTCCGCCGCGTTGGCGATGTGGGTGCCGGTGGTGCCGTCGCCGGGGAACTGGGCCGCCCAGAGGTAGGTGTGCGACAGATAGATCAGGACCACGACACCGACGGCGCCCGAACCGAGCAGCGGGCGGCGCCATTTGAGGAAGCGGCCGCCGGAGTTCCGGGCCTGTTCCGCGCGGGTACTGGACGCGGTGGTGACCCGGTCGAGGACGATCGCCATGACGACGATGGCGAGGCCCGCGTTGAAGGCCGTACCGACATCGAGGGACTGCAGTGCCTGCATGACGGTCTTGCCGAGGCCGGGCGCGTCGATCAGGGCCGCGATGGTGACCATGGCGAGGGCGGCCATGATGGTCTGGTTGACGCCCATGACCACGGTCCGTTTGGCCATCGGCAGCAGCACTTTGACCAGCGACTGCCAGCGCGTCGACCCCATGGAGTCGGCCGCTTCCACGGTCGTCTCGGGTACGGAGCGGATGCCGTGCGCGGTGATGCGGATCGCGGGCGGGGCGGCGTAGATCACCGTGGCGATCACGGCGGAGGCCGGGCCGATGAGGAAGATCAGGGTGAGGGGGGCGAGGTAGACGAAGGTCGGCATCGTCTGCATGAAGTCCAGGAAGGGCGTGATGATCCGGTTGAACCGGTCGGAGAGCCCCGCCCACACCCCCAGCGGGATCGCGAACAGCAGCGCCACGAGGACCGCGGAGAGGGTGAGCGCCAGGGTGTCCATGCTCTCCTGCCACAGCCCCTGCAGCCCGAAGAAGGCGAAGCCGGCCATGGCGAGGAGCGCGACGCGCCAGTTGCCGACGGCCCAGGAGACGAAGCCGGCGATGCCGACGACGCCGAGCCAGCCGATCTGCGGCACCGGCCGGTCGCCGCTCGGCTGGGAGATCAGGTCCTGGACGAAGGTCACCAGGTTGTTGATGACCAGCCGGATCTCGTTGAAGAAGTAGAGGAAGAGCGGGTTGGAGTTGCGGTTGGCGCCGATCGAGTCGTTGAGGTCGTTGAACCAGCGGTGCAGCCCGGTGAGATCGGCCGCCGCGAGCGTCAGCGTCTGCTTCCCGCGCAGCACGGCGAACAGCACCAGCCACACGACGACGATCGCGGCCACCATCACCGGCCGGCCGACCTTGCGCCGTACGCCCTTCAACTCCGGTGCGGGGTGCGCGACTTGTTGCGCGGGCTCCGGTTTCTCCACGGCGACGGTCATCACGCGTCGCCTTCCCGCCCGGCGACGACCGCGAGGATCTCCTCGTCGCCGACGATGCCGAGCAGCTTGCCGTTCTCGACGACCTTGACGGGCCTGTCCGCCGCGAGCACCGCGCGGGTGGCCTCGCGTACGACGACGTCGGGGCCCAACTCGGGCCCGTCCAGGGCGTCTTCGTCGACGACGGGACGCATGATCCAGCGCAGGGTGAGGACGTCACCGCGCGGCACGTCCTTCACGAATTCCCGTACGTAGTCGTCGGCGGGGGCACCGACCAGCTCGTCCCCGGTCCCGCACTGCACCATCTTGCCGTCGCGCATGATGAGGATGCGGTCGCCCAGCTTGAGGGCCTCGGACAGGTCGTGGGTGATGAACACCATGGTCTTGCCGACCTCGTGGTGCAGCCGGATGACCTCGTTCTGCATGTCACGGCGGATCAGCGGGTCGAGCGCGGAGAACGGTTCGTCGAAGAGGAGCACGTCCGGGTCACCGGCCAGCGCCCGCGCCAGACCGACGCGTTGCTGCATGCCTCCGGAGAGCTGGTCGGGATAGGAGTTCTCGTACCCGGAGAGTCCCACCAACTCGACGACTTCCAGGGCCCGTTTGCTGCGCTCTGCCTTGCTCATGCCGCGGATCTCCAGGCCGAACGACACGTTGTCGACGACCCGGCGGTGCGGCAGCAGCCCGAAGTGCTGGAAGACCATGGAGAACTTACGGCGCCGCAGCTCGCGCAGCCGCTTGGCGTCCGCGTCCCGGATGTCCTCGCCCTCGAAGACGATCTCCCCGGCGGTGGGTTCGATCAGCCGGGTCAGACAGCGCACCAGGGTGGACTTCCCGGAGCCCGACAGTCCCATGACGACGAAGACCTCTCCGGGCGAGACCTCGAAGTTCACATCGCGTACGGCGGCGGTGCAGCCGGTGCGGTCCATCAGCTCACGGCGGGTGAGCCCGCACAACTCCTCGGAACCGGGCACCTGTTCCGCCTTCGGCCCGAACACCTTCCACAGCTTGCGCACGGAAATGACCGGGGTGGGGCCCGAGTCCTGGGGCGTGCCGCGCCGCTGCGGCACCTCGGTCTGTGCTGGGGTCACGATCGACCTCTTTTCGGCGTTCAGCCGCGGAACCAGTGCTGCGGCCTGGGTTGGATGTTCTGCCAGATGTGCTTGGGCTCTCGGTACTCGTCCAGGCCGGTCGGTCCCAACTCCCGGCCCACGCCCGAGTGTCCGAAGCCACCCCATTCCGCCTGCGGCACATAGGGGTGGTAGTCGTTGATCCACACTGTGCCGTGCCGCAGCCGTCGCGCGACCCGCTGGGCCCTGCCCGCGTCCTGGGTCCAGACGGCGCCGGCGAGCCCGTACTCGGTGTCGTTGGCGATGCGTACGGCGTCGTCCTCGTCGGTGAAGCGCTCCACGGTCAGCACGGGCCCGAAGGACTCCTCGTGCACCACGCGCATGTCCTGCGTGCACGCGTCGAGGACGGTCGGCGGGTAGAAGTAGCCTTCGGCGAGGGCGAGTTCGTCCGGCCGCTCACCACCGCAGCGCAGTACGGCGCCCTCGGCGACGCCCGCCGCGACGTACGCCTCGACCTTCTCCAGGTGCCGCGCGGAGATCAGCGCCCCGGTCTCGGCCTCGGGGTCGAAGGGCCCGCCGAGCCTGATCTGCCGTGCCCGCCGCACGACTTCGTCCACGAACCGGTCGTGCAGCGAGTCCTCGACGATCAACCGGGCCCCGGCGGAACACACTTGACCCGAGTGCAGGAAGACGGCCGTGAGCGCGAAGTCCACGGCCGTCTCGAAGTCGGCGTCGGCGAAGACCACGTTGGGGTTCTTGCCGCCCAGCTCCAGCGCCACCTTCTTCACGGTCGCGGCGGCGGTGGCCATGATGTGCTTGCCGGTCTCGAGACCCCCGGTGAAGGAGACCATGTCGACGGCCGGGTCCTCGGAGAGCGGCGCCCCCACCTCGGGCCCGGCACCGAGCACGAGATTGGCGGCCCCGGCGGGCAGCCCGGCCTCCTCCAGCGCGCGCATCAACAGGATGGAGGTGGAGGGCGTCAGCTCACTCGGCTTGAGGACGACGGTGTTCCCCGCGAGGAGCGCCGGAGCGACCTTCCAACTGGCTTGCAACAGAGGGTAGTTCCAGGGCGTGATCAGCCCGCAGACCCCAACGGGCTCGTAGACGACGCGACTTACGGCGTCGTCGCGCCCGGTGTCGATGACGCGTCCGGCGTCGGTGCCGCCGATCCCGCCGTAGTAGCGGAAGCAGGAGACGACGTCGGCGATGTCGTACTCGCTCTCCACCAGCCGCTTGCCGGTGTCCAGCGACTCGGCGCGGGCGAACTCCTTGGCGTCACGCTCGATGAGGTCGGCGGTGCGCAACAGCAGGGCCCCGCGCTCCCGTTCGGAGGTGCGCGGCCAGGGCCCTTCGTCAAAAGCGCGGCGGGCCGCGGCGATCGCGGCCTCGGTGTCGGGACGCGTTCCCTCGGACACGGTCGCGGCGAGCGTGCCGTCGGCGGGACAGCGGATGTCACGGTGACCGCCGGCCACCGCGTCACGCCATTCTCCGTCCACATACAGGTCTGCCACGTGTGGAGCCCTTCGAGCGAATTCCGTTGCGCATCGTGCACCGTATTGCTTGTGGTGGAACACCCTGGCGAATGTGCAGACATACGTCAAGGGGTTGGCGGATGACGATTTCGCCATGCGGGCCATTGCCCGGCCGCCTCTTGACCGCAAGCGGCGCCCGGCTCAACCATGTTGCGTATCGCTCACCTTGTTGTGCAATACGCACCAACGGAGGCCGCTCATGTCCCCTCGACCGCACCCTGGCCGCGAATTCGTCCTCACCCTCTCGTGTCCGGACAGCACCGGGCTGGTCCATGCCGTGAGCGGCTTTCTCGTCCGGAACTCCGGCAACATCCTCGAAAGCCAGCAATTCGACGACCGGCTCAAGGGCCGCTTCTTCATGAGGGTCCACTTCGACGTTTCCGATCCAAACGCCGACCTGAAAACACTGCGTTACCGATTCGGCCCGGTCGCCGAGGCCTATCGCATCTCCTGGACCCTCCGGGACGCCTCCACCCCCACCCGCACGCTGATCATGGTGTCCAGGTTCGGCCACTGCCTGAACGACCTGCTGTTCCGCAGGCGCACGGGGGCCCTCAACATCGAGATCCCGGCGATCGTCTCCAACCACCGGGACTTCGAGGGCCTCGCCGAGACCTACGGCATCCCCTTCCACCACATCCCCGTCACGAGGGACACGAAGGCGGACGCGGAGGCCCGACTCCTCGACCTGGTGAGGGAGTTGGACGTCGACCTGGTCGTACTGGCCCGCTACATGCAGATCCTCTCCGACGACCTCTGCAAGCAGTTGGAGGGCCACGCCATCAACATCCACCACTCCTTCCTCCCCAGCTTCAAGGGCGCCCGCCCCTATCAGCAGGCCTACGACCGGGGCGTGAAGCTCGTGGGCGCCACCGCGCACTACGTCACGCCGGAACTGGACGAGGGCCAGATCATCGACCAGGACGTGGTCCGGGTCGACCACTCACTCGACCCGGACGAACTGGTGACGGTCGGACGGGACGTGGAGGCACAGGTGCTGGCGCACGCGGTGAAGTGGCACAGCGAGAGCCGGGTCATGGTGGACGGGAATCGTACAGTCGTGTTCCGGTGAGGGGTGCGCTGTATACGGCTTCGAGGGGCGGGACTTGAAACGCCGGACGGCACATGCCAGCCCGTCCGGCGTGTGAGGACGAGGCCCCTTCAGGGCCGACGGGGGTCTGGGGGCGGAGCCCCCAGGGCGGCATCCCGGTGCCGGTAATACACAGCATCCGAAGCAGCCAGTGGCTCCTTCCCCAGGATCAGATCCGCCGCCTTCTCCGCGATCATCATCACCGGCGCGTAGATGTTCCCGTTGGTCACGTACGGCATCACCGACGCGTCGACAACCCGCAGCCCCTCCACCCCGTGCACCCGCATGCTGCCCGGGTCGACGACGGCCATCTCATCCGTGCCCATCTTGCAGGTACAGGACGGATGCAGCGCCGTCTCCCCCTCCTTGGCCACCCACGCGAGGATCTCCTCGTCACTCGACACGGACGGCCCGGGCGAGATCTCCCCGTCGTTGTACGGAGCGAGCGCCGGCTGGTTCAGCAGCTCGCGCGCGACCCGGATCGACTCGACCCACTCACGCCGGTCCTGCTCCGTGGACAGGTAGTTGAAGCGCAGCGCCGGATGCTCCAGCGGATCCCTGCTCTTGATCTTCACGGAGCCGATCGCGTCGGAGTACATGGGCCCGACGTGCACCTGGTAGCCATGGCCACCCGCGGGCGACGACCCGTCGTAGCGGACCGCGATCGGCAGGAAGTGGAACATCAGGTTGGGATAGTCGACGTCCTCGTTGCTACGGGCGAACCCGCCGGCCTCGAAGTGGTTCGTCGCGGCGGGCCCCTTCCGGAAGAGCCACTGCAGCCCGATGAAGGGGGCGCGCCACTTCGCCATGTACGGCTGCATGGAGACGGGTTGCTTGCAGGCGTACTGGATGTACACCTCCAGGTGGTCCTGCATGTTCTCGCCGACGCCCGGCAGATCGTGGACGACGTCGATACCGAGCGCGCTCAGCTCCTTCGCGTTGCCGACACCCGAAAGCTGAAGCAGCTGGGGGGAGTTGATCGCCCCACCGCACAGGATGACCTCGCGGGCACGCACCTGCCGCACCTTGCCGCGGTGCCGGTACTCGACACCGACGGCCTTCTTGCCCTCGAAGAGGACGCGGGTGACCATCGCGCGGGTGGTGACGGTGAGGTTGGGCCGCTTGCGCACGGGCTTCAGGTAGGCCTTGGACGCGGACAGTCGGCGCCCCCGGCTGACGTTGCGGTCGAAGGGCGCGAACCCCTCCTGCCGGTAGCCGTTGACGTCGTCGGTGCGCGGATACCCCGCCTCCTGCACGGCGTCGAGGAACGCGCCGAACAACGGGTTGGTGGCGGGCCCGCGTTCGAGGACGAGCGGTCCGTCGTGGCCGCGGAACTCGTCGTCGGGATCGGCCGCGAGGCAGTTCTCCATCCGCCGGAAGTACGGCAGGCAGTGCGCGTAGTCCCAGTTCTCCATGCCGGCGTCGGCGGCCCAGCGCTCGTAGTCCATGGGGTTGCCGCGCTGGAAGATCATGCCGTTGATGCTGCTGGAACCGCCGAGGACCTTGCCGCGGGCGTGGTAGACGCGCCGGCCGCCCATGTGGGGCTCGGGTTCCGACTCGTACTTCCAGTCGTAGAACCGGCTGCCGATCGGATAGGTCAGCGCGGCCGGCATGTGGATGAAGACGTCCCACGGGTAGTCGGGCCGGCCGGCCTCCAGGACGAGCACCTGGTGGGCCGGGTCCGCGGAGAGCCGGTTCGCCAGTGCGCTGCCGGCGGATCCACCGCCGACGATGACGAAGTCGTATTGCAGGGGAGCCATGATCTCTCGTCTCGCTCGCGCCGTAGATACGCGACGCATGCTAATACGAGTAGCGCTATACGCACTAGGTTGCGTGCCACGCAACCTGACGCCCCAGGTTTCCGCCCTGTTTCCCGGCCCGAGCCGCTCCGGCCGGCGACCGTTCCCCCTCCCCCGTCCCTTGTCACTGCCGGCTGCGAGACTCACCACATGAATCCGGATCTGCCGCCGAACAGCCCGCGTTGGCGTGACCTCGAAGGTGCGACCGCCGAGGAGGTGCAGGTGCTCCTGACGCACATGACGGACGACCTGCTGGCCGACGGAACCGTCTCCGACAGCGCCTACGCCGTGCTGCCCCGTCTCGTCGAGGCGGCGGCCGCGCTGCCGCCGGAGCAGTCCGTGGACTTCTGGGTGGACCTCGGCTTCATCGTGACGGCGGAGGACAGAGCCCCCGTCCCGGCCGACCTGGAAGCGGGGTTCAGTGCCGCGCTCCGGCTGGCCGAGCAGGCGGCCGTGCGGAGCTTCCTGGCCGCCGGCGCTCCCGCGAAGGTGTGCGGCCAACTCGCCCTGAGCTGTGTGGCCTTCGCCGGGCACCACATCGGGGAGGCGCTGCGGGATGTCGAACCCGGGGAAAGCTACCTTCAGTTGGTGTGTCCCGGGTGCGGGTACGACACCGAGATCCTCACGTTCTTCATGGACCCGGTGCATCCGCCGTTCACAGCGCCCGAGTTGGCCGATCCGGCCGATCACGTCCGTCAGGGACAGCATCCCTGGAGCGAGGTCGCCGACGCGTTGCGGGGCGACACGCTGGGCGAGGAGTGGGAACCCTTCCTGCGGGTGGCACGAGAGGTCGCGGTGGCAGGCGTGCCCGGCGGAACACCGGGGCCCGCCGTCCTGTGCCTGGTCGCCGGGATGGTCGCGGCCAAGGGCACCCCGCACTGGGCCGGCGCCGAATGGGCCCGCCAACTGGCCCTGCTCACCGGCCACTTCCGCTGCTGGAACTGCGAACAGACCTGGACGATCGCCGACGGGCTGGTGGAAGGCCCGGATGGCGCACGGCCTGAGAACGACCCCGCGCCGACATCGGCGCCGCAGCCGACGGCAGGTGAACCAGCCAGGGAACCGGCGGGTGAAGCACCAGGAGCAACCGCCGGCCCACGGCAGGACGGGAACGCTCTCGTCGCGGCCGACGGCACGCCCTGGGGTCGTATGACGGCGTTCTCCGATGCCGTGCCGGGTTCGTCCGGCGCCGTGGACGCACTGACGGTGGTGTCCCTCTCCGGCGGGACGACCCTCGTGGCCGGTGCCGGGGACGAGGGCGGGGTGTGTCTGTGGGATGTGGCCGACGGGCGGCTCGTCCACGGCCCGCTGTCGGGGCATGCCGACCGTGTCCGCTCGTTGACGGCTCTGCCCCTCGCCGATGACCGCGTCCTGCTCGCGAGCGGGGGCGACAGCGGGTCCATCGGTCTGTGGGATGCCGTCACCGGGCGGCCGGTTCTCGAACCCGTGGCCAACTGGCTCGGCGAGGTGACCGGGATGTGCGGCGCGTCCCTGGCCGACGGACGGACTCTCCTCGTCACCGCCACCTCCCGAGGCGCGGTCCGGTTGAGGGATCCGGCCACGGGTGAATCCGTCGGGCGCCTCAACCCCTCCGGCCGTCCGATCCGTGCGATCACCGCCGTCCCAGTCCCCGGCGGCGGCACGCTGGTCGCGGCCGTGGACACCCAGGGCGGCGTGCACATGTGGGATCCGGCCGTCGACGACCCCTGGGACCCGGGCGCGGCCGTGCAGCTGAAGGAGCGTGCGCTCAGCGATGCCGGACACCGGGTGGCGGCTGTCGTGGCGCTTCCCACCGCCGACGGAAACCTGCTGGCCACCGCCGATGATCGCGGCACGGTCATGCTCTGGGACGCTGCCACCGGAACGCCGGTGGGCGAGGGCCTGCCGCCGTCGACGGGCACCGCCGGTCCTCCGGTCATGGCCGCCACCATGACGGACGACGGCCGCACCCTGTTGGTCACCGGCAGCAGACGCGGGCACGGGCTGCGGGTGTGGGAGCCGGCGACCGGCACCCTGCGGCAGGTGGTCCTGGACGTGGCCGTCATCTGTTTGGCCGCCGCGGGTTCCGATGTGGTCGTGGGCCACGAGAGCGGAGTCTTCAAGGTCCCGCTCCCTAGGTGCTGAACCGTCCCGTTCCACGGTGCACGCGGGACGGCGTGGCGGCACCGAGGCGAGGGACGGCGTATCTCAGGTGCGGTGAGTACGCGTACTCATGCCCCCGGCCGCCCCGCCGCGTGACGATACAGACGTCCACATTCCGGGCACCACCGGCAGATCAGAGAGTCAGCACCCCGTGCTCAGCGCCTTCGCCCGTACCGTCGTCCCCCTTCTCGGCCGCCTCACCGTGACCACCGCCGGGACGGCCCGCACCATCGCACCGGGCAGCATCGTCGCGCCCAACCACACCGCCCTCGCCGATCCCGGACTCGTCCTGGCCGCGCTGCACCGGCTGGGCGTCGAACCGGTCGTCCTGGCCACCGCGGGGCTGTGGAAGGTCCCCGTACTCGGCCGCCGTCTCACCCGCGGGGGCCACATACCGGTGCACCGGGGCAGCCGTAGCGCGGCCACGGCGCTGGATCGGGCGGCCGAGGCACTCGCGGCCGGGCGGATCGTGGTGATCTACCCCGAGGGCGGACTCCCCCGCCGCCGGGACTCCGCCGACCACGGACCCGGCACCTTCCGTACCGGTCTGGCCCGCCTCGCGCTCACCACCGGCGCGCCCGTCGTCCCGGTCGGACACGTCGGTGCGCGCCGGATCGTCTCCGGCGGGCGGGTCAAGCAGCTCGCCGGCGTCGTCACCGCACCGCTGCGCCGCCCCGGCCTCCACGTCCACGTCGGCGATCCCGTCCACCTCACCGGTGACATCGACGAGGCAACCACACAGGCACGCAAGGCAGTTGAGGCCGCCTGGCAGCAAGCCGTCGGCCAACTGCCGTCCTCCCGCAGCGCGTCACTCCGGTAGGCGCGCACGCGCCGTCGGGCTTCCCCGGCCCCGCACACCACCCCCTACCAGGCAAAAGAGCCTGATCAGAGTCCTCGCTGTAAACACGTTGTACCGCACTACGCGTATAGTTTCGCTGTGAGCAACTACAGTCCAGATACTGAAACGTCAGGTTCGCAGTCCGGCGGAGTGCAGTCCGTGGACCGTGCCATCAGCGTGCTGGAGATCCTGGCCCAACGCGGCGAGGCCGGTGTGAGCGAGGTGGCCGGCGAGATCGACGTTCACAAGTCGACCGCGTTCCGGCTGCTCGGGGCGCTGGAGGCGCGCGGTCTGGTGGAGCAGGCGGGCGAGCGCGGGAAGTACCGGCTCGGCTTCGGGATCGTGCGGCTCGCGGGCGCGGTCACCGGGCGTATCGACATCACGCAGCAGGGCCGCCCCGTCTGCGAGCGGCTCGCCGAGGAGATCGGCGAGACCGTCAACATCGCGGTCATGCAGGAGCAGTACGCGATCAACCTGTACGAGGTGCGCGGCCCCGGCGCGGTCACCGCGCACAACTGGGTGGGTGAGCTCACCCCGTTGCACGCCACCTCCAGCGGCAAGGTCCTGCTGGCCCACCTGCCCGCCAAGGAGCGCGCGGCGCTGCTGTCGGAGGCCGGCCTGAAGAAGGTCACCCCGCGCACTCTGACCTCGAAGACCAAACTGGAGAAGAACCTCGCCGAGGCGCGGGAGCGCGGCTACGCGTGGACGCTCGAGGAGCTGGAGCTCGGACTGCACGCCGTGGCGGCGCCGGTGCGCGACCGGGACGGCGCGGTCATCGCGGCGGTCAGTGCCTCGGGTCCCGCGTACCGGTTCACCGAGGAGCGGCTGCACGAGCTGGCTCCGGTGCTGGTGAAGGGGGCCGAGGAGATCAGCCACCGCATGGGGTACCTGGGCTGAACCGAAGCCGCCCCCTACGGGTCGCCTAGTGGGTCCCGCTGCCCAGGCGCTCGTTCACCCAGTCGTGGAACGCTCCGATGTGGTGCTCGCTGGGCACCAGCACCCCGCCCTTGGCGTACATCCGGGAGCTCATCCCGGGCTGGGTGCGCTCGCACGCCTCGAAGTCCTGGCGGTTGACCCGGTCGAAGAGTTCCACGGACCGACTGACGTCCTTGCCGCTCTCGACGACGTGCGGGAGGTAGAGCCAGTCGCACTCGACGATCGTGCGGTCGACGGCCACCGGGTACATCCGGTGGAAGATCACGTGGTCGGGGACGAGGTTGACGAACACCTGCGGCTTGATGGTGATCGCGTAGTAGCGGCGGTCCTGGTCGTCGCTCACCCCGGGGATGCGGTCGAGGCCCTCCGAGCCGTCGACGGTGAATCCCCGCACCTCCTCGCCGAACTCGGCGCCGTGGCCGACGTAGTACTGCGCGGCGTAGCCGTCGGCGAACTCCGGCAGCACCTCGGTGAGTTCGGGGTGGATCGTGGCGCAGTGGTAGCACTCCATGAAGTTCTCGATGATGAGCTTCCAGTTGGCCTTGACGTCGTAGACGATGCGCCGGCCCACCGAGAGGTGGTCGATGTCGTAGTGGTCGAGGGATTCCACGTCGCCGAGCCGGGTGACGACCTCGCTGATGACGTCCTCGTCGAACGACGGCGGGTTCTCCGCCAGGTTGACCCACACATAGCCGAGCCATTCGCGCACCGCGACACTCACGAGCCCGAACTCGGTTCGGCCGACGTCGGGCATCTTCGTGAGGTTGGGCGCGGCGACGAGTTTGCCGTTCAGGTCGTACGTCCAGGCGTGGTACGGGCATTGGAAGGCGCGTTTGACCTCGCCGGTCTCCTCCGTGCAGAGCTTGGCGCCCCGGTGCCGGCAGACGTTGAAGTAGGCGCGGATCGAGTTGTCGCGGGCGCGGGTGATCAGGATGCTCTCGCGGCCGACGTCGACGGTCCGGAAGGCGCCCGGTTTGGCCAGGTCGGAGGCGCGGACCGTGCAGAACCACATCGTCTCGAAGATGCGCTCCTGCTCCTGGGCGAAGATGCCGGGGTCCGTGTAGGAGGAGCCGGGCAGGGTGGCGATCAGGCTGTCCGGCAGGCTGGTCGAGGTCACAGTGCACTCCTCCGAGAACGTCGTGGGTCGGTCGGGCACACGCCGGGAAGAGCGACTCCGGACGGCGTGGATAGGGTCAACTCGGCGTCACGGCAAGCTGTTTGCGCCACCGCATGAACAGCCTCGGCTGGTTCATCGCGAGCACGGCGACCGGCCGCCCGGCACTCCGGTAGACGGCGAGGAAGCTGCGGTCGCCCGGGGCGCCCTCCTCGACGGTCACACTGTCGGCACCGGCGGAGTGCCCGGCGAACTGGATCTTCACGCCGTACTGGTCCGACCAGAAGTACGGCGGCCTGGGCGCGCCCGCCTCGACCGCACCCCACGACAGCAACGCGCCCACGGCCACCTCGGGCCGCTCCCGCGCCCCGGTCCAGTGCTCCACCCGTCGGTGCGAACCGGCTTGCGGGTCGTACCAGTTGGCGCAGTCTCCTACGGCGACGACACCGGCGAGGCTGGTCCGGCCGTCGGCGCCGCACTTGACGCCGTTGTCCAGCTCGACGCCGGAACCCTCCAGCCACTCGACGCAGGGCCGCGCGCCGACACCGACGACGACCGTGTCGGCGGGGACCGTTCGCCCGTCCTCCAGCAGCACCGCGTCGACGCGGGTCTCCCCGCTCAGCCCTTTGACCCCGACACCGCACAACAGCCGTACGCCGTGGGCCTCGTGGAGGGCGGAGACGATCCCGCCCATGGTCTCGCCGAGGGGTCCGGCGAGGGGGGTCGGTGCCGCCTCGATCACCGTCACGTCGAGTCCGAGGGCGTACGCCGTGGAGGCGACCTCGGCGCCGATGAAGCCGCCGCCGATCACCACCAGCCGTCCGCCCAGGGCGAGTTCGTCGCGCAGGGCGCGGGCGTCGTCCAGGGTGCGCAGGGTGTGCACACCGGCCAGCCCTTCCGTGCCCGGCAGGTTGCGCGCCACCGCGCCGGTCGCCACGACGACACCGTCGGCCCGCACCTCCCGCCCGTCGTCGAGCAGCAACACCCGCTCGGCGCCGTCGACTTGGAGCTCTGCGGCACGGGCACCGAGCAGCCACTCCGCGCGCAGGTCCTCGTCGTCCGTCTCCAGCATGAGATCGGCCTCGGCAACGGTCCCGGCGAGGAACTCCTTGGACAACGGCGGTCTGTCGTACGGGCGATGGGGTTCGTCGCCGATGACGACGAGCCGTCCGTCGTAGCCCCGCTTCCGCAGTGAGCGCGCCGCCGACAGTCCGGCCAGCGAGGCGCCCACCACGGCGACGGTCCTCACGCGGGGCCCCCGGCGAGCCGGGCGGCGACGCAGGGCGGCAGGTTCGGGGCGTCCGTGGACGGCACGACGTAGATCATGCCGTCCTGGACGAGCACCTCGTGCGTACGCACCGGGCGCTTGGCCGGCGGGGCGTCGACGGCTCCCGTCCGCAGGTCGAACTTCGAAGCATGCAGGGGGCATTCCACTTCGCAGCCCTCCAGCCAGCCGTCCGCGAGCGAGGCGTCCTGGTGGGTGCACGTGTCGTCGATGGCGAAGACCTCGCCGTCGTCGGTGTGGAACACCGAAACCGGCGGATCGATGTCGAGCCGGTAGGCCTCGCCTCGCGGCAGATCCACGAGAAGGCACGCGGGAATCATCATGACACCTCGGTGCGTATAGCGAAACGGATTGCGGTAAGCGCAACGTCAGTCTGAGGGCGGCCCCAAACCGTTGTCAAGGCATTCAGAGGCCACGCGAAGCCCTTACCTGGCGTTGCCTTTTACGCAACATCTCGCGTCATCAGCAACACCAGAATCGTCACAGCAGCACCACCGAACGCAGCACGTCACCGCCGTGCATCCGCTCGAACGCCTTCTCCACGTCCTCCAGCGCGATGGTCTCCGTGACGAACGCGTCGAGATCCAGCCGCCCTTGGAGATAGAGGTCGATGAGCATCGGGAAGTCCCGGGAGGGCAGGCAGTCGCCGTACCACGACGACTTCAGCGAGCCACCGCGCCCGAAGACGTCCAGGAGCGGGAGTTCGAGCTTCATCTCCGGCGTCGGCACACCGACGAGGACGACCGTGCCCGCCAAGTCGCGGGCGTAGAAGGCCTGTTTGTACGTCTCCGGGCGGCCGACCGCCTCGATGACGACGTCAGCACCGAAGCCACCGGTCAACTCACGGATCGCCTCGACCGGGTCACCCGTCCTCGAGTTGACGGTGTGCGTCGCGCCCAGCGAACGGGCCTTCTCGAGCTTGCGGTCGTCGATGTCCACGGCGATGATCCGCGCCGCACCCGCGAGCCGTGACCCGGCGATCGCCGCGTCACCGACCCCACCGCACCCGATGACCGCGACGGAGTCACCCCGCCCGACGTTGCCGGTGTTGATGGCCGCGCCGATACCGGCCATCACCCCGCAGCCCAACAGCCCGGCGGCGGCGGCCGACGCGGCCCGGTCGGCCTTGGTGCACTGTCCGGCGGCGACCAGGGTCTTCTCGGCGAAGGCTCCGATACCGAGGGCCGGGGAGAGTTCGGTGCCGTCGAGGAGGGTCATCCTCTGCTCGGCGTTGTGGGTGTTGAAGCAGTACTGCGGCCGCCCGCGTCGGCAGGCCCGGCAATCGCCGCACACGGCACGCCAGTTGAGGATCACGAAGTCGCCGGGCGCGACCTCGGTGACACCCTCCCCCACCGACTCCACGACACCCGCGGCCTCGTGGCCGAGCAGGAACGGGAACTCGTCGTTGATGCCGCCCTCGCGGTAGTGCAGATCCGTGTGGCAGACCCCGCACGCCTCGACCTTCACCAGCGCCTCGCCCGGCCCCGGATCGGGGACGACGATCGTCTCCAGACCGACGGGGGCACCCTTGCTTCGCGCGACGACAGCACGGACCTGATGCGTCATGGCCACTCCTCGGCTGGTTCGAGACCTGAGCACGATGTTGCTCATTACGGCACGCTTCGCACGTGTCGCAACACAGCATCAGGGAGGGCAGAACGGGGGTCAAGAAGTCGGATCGGCACGCACCGCCGATGTCACCGGCCGCCGAGTCCCCGTAGAAACGTGTCGACGACCATGTCGGCGGCCTGGGCGTCGGTGAGTCCGGGCAGTTGCTGCGAGGCCAGGTGCATGAGCTGCGGCAGGAGTGAACTCGCCCACGCGGTAGGGGTGTCGGCGCGCAGCAGCCCCTCGCCGGTGGCGCGTTCCAGGAAGGTGTCGACCTCCTGGATCACGGCGTCACGCCGTCCGCGGATCGTCTCGTCGGCCTTCATGCGGGTGAGTTCCACGGGCCACGTGCGGTTGACGCCGATGATCCCCTCGACGTACCGGTGCAGGGCCACGGCGACGGGGGCCTCGCGCAGCCTGGCCTCCTCGACGGCTCGCTCGATGGCCTCGACCCGCGCCTCGTAGATCGCGGCCAGCAGCTCCTCGCGGGAGGCGAACCGCCGGTAGACGGTACGGCGGTCGACGCCCGCCTCCGCGGCGATGGCGGCGATGCTCGCGCCCGGATCGGCGGCGAGCATGCGCGCTCCGGTCGTCAGGACGGCTTCGAGGTTGCGTACGGCGTCGGCTCTCACACGGCGAAGCATAGCCCGCGATGTGGAACCTGACCCGCATAGAGCACCAGTGGAGTGGCCTTCTGACTTACAAGTGCTACATTGAAGTGACAGTTACTGAGGTGGTCGTCCCTTTGCCCGGCCGCCCCGGGCCGACCGATCACTTTGGGAGAGCGCACATGATCACCTACGACCGACTCTTCATCGCGGGTTCGTGGACCGATCCCAGCAGCCCCGACCTGCTGGACATCCGGTCACCGCACGACCGCACGGTGATCGGACGGGCCGCGCAGGCCCGCCCCGCCGACGTGGACCGGTCCGTCGCCGCCGCCCGCGCCGCCTTCGACGAGGGACCCTGGCCCCGTACCGCGCCCGCGGAACGCATCGCCGTCATCCGGCGGCTCGACGCGCTGCGCGCGGCCGACGCCGAGAAGATCGCCGCGCTCATCTCGGCGGAGAACGGTTCGGCGGGCTGGTTCACGCTGGCCGGGCAGCCGGGGCTCGGCCGTCAGGCGGGCGCCTACCTCAAGGCGGCCGAGGAGTTCGGCTGGGAGGAGACGCTGACGCCTGCCGACCCCGACTCCCCCACCCGGAGCGTGGTGCGCCGCGAGCCCATCGGTGTCGTGGCGGCCGTCATTCCGTGGAACTCCCCGTTCTCGGCGGCTCTGGCCAAGGTCGTCCCCGCGCTGCTGGCCGGGAACACGGTCGTCCTCAAGGTGTCCCCGGAGAACTCGCTGAGCATGGGACTCCTCGCCGAACTGCTGGAGCGCGTCGGCCTGCCGGAGGGTGTGATCAGCGTCCTGCCCGCCGACCGCGAGACCAGTGAGTACCTGGTGTCGCACCCCGCTGTGGACAAGGTCGCCTTCACCGGCTCGACCCGGGCCGGCCGCAGGATCGCGTCCATCGCGGGTGAGCAACTCAAGCGCGTCAGCCTGGAGTTGGGCGGCAAGTCGGCCGCCGTCGTCCTGGACGACGCCGATGTCCAACTGGCCGTACAGGGACTGAAGTTCGCGTCCCTTCTCAACAACGGCGAGGCGTGCATCGCGCAGACGCGCGTCCTCGCGCCCCGCAGCCGTTACGAAGAGGTCGTGAGCGCCCTCAAGGACCTCGTGGAGTCGCTCAAGGTCGGCGACCCGAGCGACCCCGACACGTTCATCGGCCCGATGGTCCGCCCCGATCAACAGCAGCGCGTACGCGAGTACATCGAGCTCGGCATCAAGGAAGGCGCCCGTCTGGTCACCGGCGGTCCCCAGGTGCCGGCCGGTCTCGAAGGCGGCAACTACGTCGCCCCGACCGTCTTCGCCGACGTCGACAACTCGATGCGGATCGCCCAGGAGGAGATCTTCGGCCCGGTCCTCGTCGTCATCCCCTACGAGGACGAGGACGACGCCGTACGGATCGCCAACGACTCGGAGTACGGCCTCTCCGGCGGAGTGTGGTCCGCGGACCAGGCCCACGCGCTCGCCGTCGCCCGCCGGCTGCGCACCGGGACGGTCACGGTGAACGGGGCGCCCATCGCCTTCGACGGGCCCTTCGGCGGCTACAAGGCCAGCGGAATCGGCCGTGAGTACGGGGCAGTCGGGCTCGCGCAGTACGTGGAGTACAAGACGGTCACCCTCACCCCCGCCGTCCGGGTCGGCCGGAGCGGTTAGGGTGCTGACAGCTCACACCGAGACATTCAGCCCGGGAGCGGATGTCCACGGGGTGGCCGGTGGACAGTGAACCGGATGCGACGGGGGCTCGGGTTGGATCACGGCGGGCGTTCAGCGGAACAAGGTCACCACCCCAGGCCGACCGGACGCGGTGAATGTGTGACCGGCCGCCCGGCACCATCGGTGCTGCCACCGTCGCTGCGCCCGTCGCTCGGGCCGGTCGCGGTGCTCGCCGCGCTGGTGGTCGTCGCGCTCGGGGTGCTGTACTCCGGGCACAGCGCACCCGGCGCGGTGGACAGCTGGATCCGTCCGCCGACGGCGGACAGTGTGCGGGCGCCGTGGCGCCAGGTCGCCCTGGCCCTGGACTTCCTGGGGGAACCCGTGGGGTCGGCGATGGTGATCGCGGCCGGCGTGGTCGTCTGTCTGGTGCTTCGGCGTCCCCGTGCGGCGGCGCTGGTCGTCGCCGGCGCCGGCGTGACCGTAGGGGCCACCACGGTGCTCAAGCATGTGGTGGGACGGACCATCCACGGCCCCGGCAACCTGTCCTACCCGAGCGGTCACACCGCCTTCGCCACCGCGCTCGCCGTCATGGCGGCGCTGTTCGCGACGGACCGGCTCGGCCTGGGCAGGAGAGCCGGTACGTCACTGGTGCTCGCGGCGGGGGTGGTGGCCGGCGCGATCATGGGCTGGGCGGAGGTCGGGCTGGGCGCGCACTACCCGACCGACGCCCTCGGCGGCTGGTGCACCGCGCTGGCGGTGATTCCGGCGACCGCGTGGCTGGTCGACCGGATCGCCGACCGGATGCCCGAACCCGGTCGGCGAGACCGACACTGACGTCACATCACGTCACGCCGAGCGGCGGAAGACGGGCTTCACAGGGCGCCCGGCCAGCCAGGGGGTGGGGTCGGCGGCGTCAAGTGCCTTCCGGTACACCGCACATGCCTCGGCCACCACGTCGACGGTGCGGTCGATGTCCTCGTCGGAGAGGGCGCTGCTCACCACGAAGGAGGGGGCCAGCACTCCGCCCGCGAGGAGCCGGCGCAGGAACAGGGTGCGGTACAGCTGCGACGGCTGCTCGTTCTCGTCGAGGGTGGCGAAGACCAGGTTGCTGGCCCGGCCGCGGACGACGACGTGGTCGCCGACGCCCATGCCGGCCGCGGCCTCGCGCACCCCGGCGGCCAACCGCTCGCCGAGGGCGTGCAGCCGCGCGGTGACGCCCTCTTCGACGTACGTGGTCTGCACGGCCATCGCCGCGGCCAGGGAGTGCGTCTCCGCGCCGTGCGTGGTGGACAGCAGGAACACCCGGTCGTCGCCGGAGTGACGCACGCCGCCCCGCTCCATCAGATCGCGACGCCCGGCGAGCGCGGAGACGGCGAATCCGTTGCCCAGCGCCTTGCCGAACGTGGAGAGGTCGGGGACGACGTCGTACAGGCCCTGGGCGCCCGCCTCGGACCAGCGGAAACCAGTGATCATCTCGTCGAAGACCAGGACGCAGCCGTGCCGGTGGGCCAGGTCGCGCAGGCCTGCGAGGTAGCCGGGCGGCGGCTCGGTGTGGGTGGCGGGTTCGAGGATCAGGCAGGCGATCTCGTCCTGGTACCGGGTGAGGAGATGTTCCGTGGCGGCCAGGTCTCCGTAGGGGAACGCGACGGTGAGTTCGCCGTTCGCCGCCGGGATCCCGGCGGACATGGGCGTGGTGCCGATGAACCAGTCGTCGACGGAGAAGAACGGATGATCGCCGCAGATGGCCACCCGCGGGCGGCCGGTGGCGGCGCGGGCCAGCCGCACCGCTGCGGTGGTGGCGTCGGAGCCGTTCTTCGCGAACTTCACCATCTCGGCGGTCGGCACCGTGGCCAGGAAGCGCTCGGCGGCCTGGACCTCCACGATGGACGGCCGGACGAAGTTGCTTCCGCGGTCGAGTTCCCGCCGCACCGCCTCGAGCACACGCGGGTGGGCGTGGCCGAGGCTGACCGACCGCAGGCCGGAGCCGTACTCGATGTAGCGGTTGCCGTCGACGTCCCACACATGGGCACCGCTGCCGTGGCTGATGACCGGGGCCAGGTTCTCGGGGTACTGGTCGTCGCCCTTGGCGTAGGTGTGAGCGCCCCCGGGGATCATGGTGTGCAGCCGCTCGTTGGCGGTCCGCGACAGGGGCAGGTCAAGCACTTCGGTGTCCACGGGGACCTCATCTTTCTCGGTGCTTCAGGACCTGGGCAAGGCTCGGTGCCTTCCGGTCCCGTTGAGACGTCAGTGCGGCCGGCAGCGGCCAGGGAATGGCCAGCTCCGGGTCGTCGTGGGCGATGGTCACGTCCTCGGCCGGATCGTGCGGGCGGTCGATGCGGTACGAGGTGTCGGCCGTTTCGGTAAGTGCCTGAAAACCGTGCGCGCATCCCGCCGGAATGTAAAGAGTTGGTTGTGATTCTCCTGTCAGTTCAAAGGAGGTCCACTGACGGTAGGTCGGGGAATCCGCCCGCAGGTCCACGACGACGTCGAAGATCCGCCCGTACGAGCAGCGCACCAACTTGGCCTCCCCGGCGCCGGAGCGCAGGTGCAGGCCGCGCACCACGCCCCGCACCGAGCGGGACAGGCTGTCCTGGACGAAGGCGTCCGGGTCGAGGCCCACCGAACGGACCACGTCGGCGTCGAACGTGCGGCAGAAGAAGCCGCGTTCGTCCACGTGGGGCGTCGGCTCGAAGAGGTAGGCGCCGGCGATCTCCGGGACTTCGGTGGCTTTCATGGAGACTCCTGGCGTACGAGGGTGTGGTGGGTCGCGGGGAACACCGCCGCGGTCAACGAGCGGAACTGGTCGTCGAGTTGGCGTGCGGCGGCCCGGTTGCGCTCGACGAGGGTCTCCCGCAGTTCGGGCGCCCGCTTCTCCAGCGCCCGGAATTGCTCCAGCAACCGGTCGGCGTCGACCTCGCGCGCCGGGTGACAGAACGCGCCCAGACCCATCCGGTCCATGAGGGCGTCGCTCTTCGCCGCGTAGCTGAGCGCGAGCACCGGCGTTCCGGTCTTCAGCGCGCAGATCAGGTTGTGGTAGCGGACGGCCACCACGGTGTCGGCGGCGGCCATCTCGTTCATCAGGTCGTCGAGGGACGTCGGTTCGGCCGCGGTGACCAGCGGGGAGTCCACCGCCTCGAGGATCGCGGCGACCACCGTGGCGTCGCACCGGTCGCCGGTGAGCAGCCGGACCGGTCTGCCCTCCTCGACGAGTGTGCGGACGAACCGGATCGTTCCGTCGAGATAGCGGTCGTAGATCTCGTCGGCGCGGGCGCGGTCGTCGTTGCCGCCGTGGAAGTCCATGACGCCGACGCAGACCGTGCCCGGCACGTCCGAGGGCGCGTTCGCGGGTGGTGAGAGGAGGGAGAACGCCAGATCGGGGTAGACCTCGTCGCGGGAGGTGTCCACGCCCATCGCCCGCATCGCGTCCCTGGACTGGGCGTCCCGGTAGGACCGGTAGGCGGCCAGCCGCCCCGACCAGCGGACCAGTGCGCGGGTGGGCCGGTTGCGGATCTCGGCGGCGCCGACGCTGACCAGCGCGACCGGGGTGCGGGTCAGCCGGCCGCTCGCGCAGAGCAGGAACAGGGAGTACGGGAAGCCCCAGGGCCGTAGCGGCAGGGTGGCTTCGAGGACGCCCATGCCCGGCACGATCACCACGTCGTGGCGGCGTACCCAGGCGGCGGTGCGGAAGATGTCGACGAACTTGCCGAGGCCCTTCGACGCGATCGAGCCCAGACGGGACGCGGTGCTGTACTCGGCGCGGTTCCAGTGCATACGGGTGGCGGGGATCCCGAACCGGGCGGTCACGGCCTCGGGTCCGCCGCACAGGGCGTCCACGACCGCGTCGGGATGGTCGGCGCGAAGGTGGCCGAGGACGGCTTCGAGCGAGCCGTCGTTGCCGAGGTTGCCGGAGCCGAGCAGGCCGAACACCCCGACACGTACGGGCCGTTGGCGGGCCGGCGTCATGCGTGCCTCCCCTCGCGGCCGGCGACGAGGGCGTCGACGGAGACCGTGAGCTGGGCCGGGTCGACCGGGGCGCGGTCCTCGACCCGCTCACCGGCGCCCGGCCGGACCCTGCTGGTCATCCAGGACGCCAGGTGGCGGTAGCAGGCGCGCCGGTCGGCCGGGGACACCGGCGCTCGGTGGATCGCGGACGCGAAGCCCCAGATGTACTCGGTGAGCAGCCGGGGCGTCGGGTGCAGCAGGCCTGCCCGGCGCGGGTCGAGGTTGACGCAGCGGGCGCGTTTGGAGGGGTTGGCGCGTTCGGCGCGGGTGGGGTGGTCGCGGCGGAAGTAGAGCAGTTCCGGGACCTGGTGGAAGCGTCCGTGCAGGGTGATCTCGGCGACGAAGGTGCGGTCGGCGTGGTGGTAGCTGTCCATCGGTTTCACCCGGCGCAGCACGTCGGCGCGGATGACGCCGTAGAAGTCGTCTCCGCCGGGCTCGAACAGCAGGCTGCGGAAGCGTTCCGGCGCGCTCGGGGAGCCGGTGGCGAGCGTGTATTCGTAGGGCACGGTCACCTGGCCGTCGCCGTCGATGACCGCCTGGTCGGTGTGGGCGAGGATGACGTCCGGGTGTTCGTCCAGTGCCTCCACGCAGCGCGTGAGCAGGTCGCGGCCGTAGAGGTCGTCGTGCGAGGCCCACTTGAACAACTCGCCGCGGGACTCGGCGAACACGTGGTTGTGGTTCGGGGTGGCGCCGATGTTGCGGGGCAGCCGGAGATAGCGGATGCGGGAGTCCTGCGCGGCGTACTTGCGGCAGATGGCCTCGGTGCCGTCGGTCGAGGCGTTGTCGGAGACGACCAGTTCGAAGTCCTCGTAGGTCTGGCCGAGCAAGGCGTCGAACGACTCGGCCAGATACTCCTCGCCGTTGTACACGGGCAGGCCGATGCTCAGCCTCGGTCGGTCGGTCATGAGGTCCTCACTTCGGAAATGGGTTCGCGGTGGTGCTCGCGCAGGGCGGAGCGCAGTTGCAGCCACCACACGGCCGAGCCGCTGATGGTCGCGGCGGCGACGCCCCAGGCCGAACCGGACGTGCCGCCGGCGGCCGCGCCGCCGAGCCCGCCGCTGACGTAGCAGGCGGAGGCGAACAACTGGCAGCGCAGGCTGCGTTTGGCGGCGCCGAGCGCGCGCAGTCCGGCCGCGGCGCCGGTGCCGAGGCCGGCCCCGGCGACGCTGAGGGTGATCTGCACGAGGAGGTGCGAGGAGGAGTGCCAGACGTCACCGAGCGCCAACTCGCCGAGCCTGCCCGGCATCAGCAGCAGCGCCGAGCCCCAGAGCAGGGCTCCGGTGGCCTGTCCCCCGCCGAGGTAGAGGCAGAACCTGCCCAGTCGGTGCGGGGCCTCTCGCAGCACACGGGCCGCCTCGGGGACGGTGACCAGCGAGAGCCCCATCAGTACGGCGAGGAAGGGGCCGAGGAGGAGTTCGGCACCGCGCACCGCGCCCACCGCGCCCACTCCGACGATCACGCCGAGGCCGTACGCCCGCAGCTGGCTCGCGCCGCTGAGGCTGACGTTCTCGACCAGGTACCGGTAGCCGAGGTCGCGCTGTTCGCGCAGCCAGCCGCGGGCCTGTGCCATCCGGGGCCGGATGCCCGACTGGACGGAGCCGTATCCCGCGGCGACCGTGGCGGAGGCGCCCCAGGCGAGCACGAAGGCGGCCACGGTGTCGACATGGGCCGCGACCACCATGGCGGGGATCAGCGCGACACCCCACACGATGTCGTTGACGAACGCCTTCCGTCCGTCGCCCGCGGCGAAGAACGAGAACCGCCAGGCGTCCTGGAGCAGCAGCCCCGGCATCATGAGGCCGAGGGCGGCGAAGGCGGGCCCGACCCGGCCGCCGAGGCCGAGTCCGGCCGCCAGGCAGAGCACTCCGAGAGCCGTGCCCACGCCGAGCGCGGTGCCCGTCGAGCGGGCCACCGCCCCGCGCCAGGACGCCTCGGGCACTCCGCTGAAGCGGACCACGAGCGGGTCGGTGGCCAGGCCGCGGGAGACGTTGAGCACCACGCCGTAGGTCACCCAGGCGAGGCTGAACACGCCGAAGGCGGTGACCCCGAGCGAGCGGGCCACGTAGATGCCCACCGCGAAGTTGCTGATGCTGGAGGCCGCCTGGTCGGCCAGTCCCCAGGAGAGCCGGCCGACGAGGGCCCGTTTGGCGGACCGGGCCGGCTTCACGGCTTTCTCCCCGCCGGTGGTCGTCGATGTCATGTCTTGATCAGTCCGGCCTCGTGCAGGGCGTCGGCCGCTCCGGCGACGCTGTCGAAGGGAAGGCCCGACCGCTCGGCGACATCCAGCAGACTGTGCTCGCCGTCGGACAGGTTGAGCACCCAGAGCATGGCCATCTGCGCCTGCTTGGTGTCGCTGCGGCCGCCGAGCGCGTCGTACAGCCCCCGCCGGCCCAACTGGGGTTCGCCGTAGGGGCTGAGGTTGAGGTAGCGCCGGTTGCGGTCGAGAACGGTGAACGCCTCGCGGCAGACGGCGAGGGTGTCGGCCATCGCCTCCGGGGAGACGAAGTCCGGGTTGTCCGCCGAGGTGTGGTACTCGGGGTACCCGGCGTACGGAGTCCGGCTGAGCGAGCCCACGCCGAGGTTGAACCCGGGTGAGCAGTACTGCCGCTCGTCGTAGCCGTACGGCGTGAACTCGTTGATGTGGTGCGGGCGTTCGGAGGCGGTCAGGACGTGCCGCAGTACCAGGTCGATCTCCGCGTCGCCGCGTCTGCTCTGCTTGTACGTCAGCTGTCCCCTGTCGCCGGCGCAGGCCAGCACGAGGCCGTGCTTGACCCGGTCGACACGCTCCGCGTTGCGGGCCAGCCAGGTGATCGCCCCGATGGTGCCGGGGGCGTAGATGAACCGGTAGGTGTAGTACGGCGTCCCCTCCGCCAGCGCGCGGGCCAGGAAGGTCGCGACCGCGATGCCGGCGAGGTTGTCGTTGGCCAGCGAGGGGTGGCAGGTGTGGCAGGAGACGATGACCTCGTCGGCCACCTGTCCGGGGACGACGTGCTCGGCGTAGGTGAGGTGGCCGTCGGCGAGGGTGGAGTCGACGCGCACCTCGTAGTCCCCGTCGGGCAGCGCGTCCAGGGTCTCCTGGGCCAGGCAGAAGCCCCACTCCGGCTTGTAGTAACTCGTGCGGTACGGAACCCAGTTCGGGTGCTCCGGCAGTGTGTGCAGGTGTGCGCGCAGCTCGGAGAGGGGCATGGTCCGCGACACCGGGACGCTGTAGCCGAGCACGTGCAGGCTGGACGCGGCGAAGTCGACGACCCGCCGTCCCGTGCTGTCGGCGATGTACGCGTCCCGGATGTTCCACTCCTGCGGAACCGTCCAGTCGAGGACCTGCGTCCCGGTCGGCACCTCGTGCACCTGCAACGGGACGTACTCGCCGACGATGTCCAGGGTGGCGCGCACCCCGTCGCCGGTGATGCTCCGGCAGAGCGGGTACAGCCGCTCCACCAGTGCGTGCATCTCCTCGCCCACAGCGGTCATCGGCGCCACCGCAGGGTGTCGTCGACGGTGCCGGCCTCGGAGGCCGCCTTGAGCACGGCGAGACGGGTGAAGCGCTGCTCGAAGTCCTCCCGGGTGAGGCCGAACTTGCGGTAGGCGTCGGCGAGTTCGAGCGCGCCCCGCTTCACCGTCCACTCGCAGTCGAAGTCGGGGACGGCCTTGCGGAAGCGGGAGAAGTCCACCCGGTACGAGCGCGGGTCGGCGCCGTTCTCGCCGGTGATCACGACCTTCGCGCCGGAGACCGCCTCGGCGACCTGGTCGGCGATCTCGGCGACGGTGACGTTGTTGATCTCGCTGCCTATGTTGAAGGCACGGTCGTGCACCGCCTCGCGCGGCGCGGTCAGCGCGGCCGTGAAGGCGCGCGCGATGTCGGCCGCGTGCACCAGCGGGCGCCAGGGGGTGCCGTCGGAGAGGACCAGCACCTCGCCGGACAGGAGCGCGTGGCCGACCAGGTTGTTCAGCACGATGTCGGCGCGCAGCCGGGGCGAGTAGCCGAAGGCGGTGGCGTTGCGCATGAACACCGGGGTGAAGTCGTCGTCGGCGAGCGCGTGCAGGTCGTCCTCGACCCGCACCTTCGACTCCGCGTACGGCGTCACCGGGCGCAGCGGGGCGTCCTCGGTGACCAGGCCGTCGCCGCCCGAGGCGCCGTAGACGGAGCAGGTCGAGGCGTAGAGGAAGCGTCCGACTCCGGCGTCGCGGGCCAGCTTCGCCAGCCGTACGGACGCGTGGTGGTTGATGTCGTAGGTGAGTTCGGGGGCCAGCGAGCCGAGCGGGTCGTTGGACAGCGCGGCCAGGTGGATCACGGCGTCGAAACCGGCCACGTGCTCGGCGGTGATGTCGCGCAGGTCCACCCGCGTCCCGGGCGGGTCGGCGGGCCGCGGCCCGAGGACGGAGTCGGCGAACAGACCGGAGTCGAGGCCCAGAACCTCGTGTCCGGCGGCGGTGAGGACGGGTGCCATCACGGTGCCCAGATAGCCCTGGTGTCCGGTCAGTAGTACGCGCAAGGTGTTCAACCCCCCAGGTTGAGCGTGAGTTTGGTGACGGCGAAGGCCTCGGCGTAGCGCGCGTGGCATTCGATACCGCGGATCCGGGCGAGGCCGAGGAAGGCCTCCCGGTCGTACCAGGGCCGGTGCCGCTGCGAGGCGTAGTGCTCCTGAAGCAGCCGCACCTTCTGTTCGGCGGTCTCGGGCGACAGCGGCTGGTACGCCGTCATACGGCCGAGATCGCCGTCCCACTTGACGATCTCGTAGCCGAGGACGAGGTGGTCGCGGAACGCGGTGGGTATCAGCTGTGCCAGGCCGCGGTGGTCCTGGTGCGCGTCATCGGTGCGCGGGGCGAGGATCAGGTCCGGGTCGGTCCGCTCGCGCAGCTCCTCGACCGCGGCCTTGGCCTCGTCCCAGTGCGTGGGCAGCCGGCCGTCGGGCAGCTTGAGCACGGTCAGCCGCAGGTCGGCGCCCGGGCAGAAGACGGCGAGCGCGGCCCGCTCCTCCTGCTCCCGCTCGCCGCCACCGCCGGAGAGCACCAGCGCGTCGACGCGGATGCCCGGCCGGGCCTGGCACAGCGTCAGCAGCGTGCCGCCGGCGCCGATGGCGATGTCGTCGCAGTGGGCGCCCACCGCGACGATCCGGTCCCGGGGGCCGGCCCCGAGGCTGATCACGCTCTGGCTCCGGTGATGTCCCGCTCCCACACTGCCCAGGGGCGGTCGCCCCGGGTGTAGGCCTCGTCGAGCGCGGCCCGTTCCTTCACCGTGTCCGTCGGCTTCCAGAAGCCGCGGTGCTGGTGCGCCACCAGCCGTCCGCGCTTGGCCAGTTGGGCGCATCCGTCGGCGACCAGGTCCCCGTTCTCCGGTATGTGGTCGAAGACCTCCTGGCGGAGCACGAAGTAGCCGCCGTTCTCCCACAGCGGCATGTCGCTCACCGCGGTGATGCCGCCGACCAGGCCGTTCTCGCCCAACTCCACGCAGTGGAAGGACGATTGCGGCGGTACGACCATCATCGACGCGCCCGCGTCGCGCTCGGCGAACCGGTCGATCATCTCCGGCAGCGGGGCGTCGGTGAGCACGTCGGCGTAGTTGGCGAGGAACATCTCGTCGCCGTCCAGGTGGTGTCTCACCCTGCGCAGTCGCTCGCCGATCGGTGACTCGATGCCGGTCTGCACGAACGTGATCGTCCAGTCCGCGATGTCGGTGGAGAGCAGCTCGGTGCGCCCGCCCCGCAGCACGAAGTCGTTGGACGTCGTCTCCTCGTAGTTGAGGAAGAAGTCCTTGATGTGGTGAGCCCCGTACCCGAGGCACAGGATGAACTCCGTGTGCCCGAAGTACGCGTAGTAGCGCATGACGTGCCAGATCAGCGGTCGCGGGCCGACCATCGCCATCGGCTTGGGCACGTCGTCGGAGGTTCCGTTGCGCATGCGCATGCCGTAACCACCGCAGAACAGGACGACCTTCATGCTGTGACCTCCTTCAGGACGCCCTCGACGATGCTCAGTTCCGGGATCGGGAAGACCAGCCGGCCGCCCCACTCGTGCACGAACGACAGCTGCTCGGCCAGTTCGGCCCGCAGGTTCCACGGGAGGACGAGGACGTAGTCCGGCTTGTCGGCGGCTATCTGCTCGGGCGGCAGGATCGGGATGCGGGTGCCCGGGGTGAACCTGCCGTGCTTGTACGGATTGCGGTCGACCGTGTACGCGAGCAGGTCGGGCCGGATGCCGCAGTGGTTGAGCAGGGTGTTGCCCTTGCCCGGGGCGCCGTAGCCGACGACCGTCTCGCCGCGCTCGGCCGCCTCGATGAGGAACCGCAGCAGGTCCCGGCGGACCTTGGCCACCCGGGCGGAGAACTCGGTGTACCCCGACAACTCCTGCAGCCCGGCGGCCTTTTCGCGGGCCAGCACGTCGGCCACCCGCTGCGAGGGCTCCCCCGCGACCTCGGCCGGCCGGGACCACAGCCGGATGGACCCGCCGTGCGTGGGCAGCAACTCGACGTCCACGAGCGTGAGTCCGCCGCTGGCGAGGGCCCGGATCGCCGAGGCGACCGTGTAGTACTGGAAGTGCTCGTGGTAGATCGTGTCGTACTGGTTCTCCTCGATCAGGGTCAGCAGGTGCTGCACCTCGATGGAGACCCAGCCGTCGTCGGCGACCAGCGCGCGCAGCCCCTGGGTGAAGCCGATCACGTCGGGGATGTGCGCGTACACGTTGTTGGCCACGACCAGGTCGGCCGGGCCGTGCTCGGCGCGGACGGCGGAGCCGGTGTCGGGGCTCAGGAACTCCGTGAGTGTGGGAACCCCCGCCTCCCGCGCCGCGGCACCGACGTTCACCGACGGTTCGATGCCGAGACAGCGGATCCCGCGGTCCACGACGTGCCGCAGCAGGTAGCCGTCGTTGCTCGCGACCTCGACCACGAAGGAGTCGGGGCCGAGGTCGAGGCGCTGTGCCGCGCCGTCGACGAAGGTGCGCGCATGCTCGACCCAGGAGGTCGAGAACGAGGAGAAGTACGCGTACTCCTTGAACGTCTCCTCCGGTGTGATCAGCGGAGGGATCTGCGCGAGCCAGCAGTCGGTGCACACCCGCAGGTTCAGCGGGTACGTCTGCTCCGGCCGGTCCAGTTGGTCCGCGGCGAGAAAGCTCTCACACGGTGGTGTCGCCCCGAGGTCGACGACGCTCGTCGTCGCTTCCGAGCCGCAGAGTCGGCATCGTGTCATCCTCTGTCCCCATCCCCCTTGCTCGCGCGGGTGTCCCCACCGCGAGTCATTGCCGACCGGCCCGCGATCGCGGTCCGGTACTCCTCCAGCAGGCGGTCCAGGCCGACGGCCGGGCTGAATCCCTGCTCGTAGCGGCGCCGGGCCGCCTGCCCCATCTCCCGGTTGCGGACCGGATCGGCCGCGATCCGGCGGATGCCGGACGCGAGCGAGGCGGCCTCGCCCGGCCGGTGCAGCAGACCGGTGACGCCGTCCTCGACGAGTTCGACGAAGGCGCCGTGACCGGCGGCGACGGTCGGCACGCCGGCCGCCATCGCCTCCACGACCACCAGGCCGAACGCCTCCAGCCACGTCGAGGGAGCCACCACGGCGACCGCCCGCGCGACGGCCTGCCGGCACTGCTCCGGGTCGTACAGCCCGACGTAGCGCACGTCGTCCCGGCCCGCCGCCCAGGCGGTCACCTCCGGCTCCAGCGGCCCGGTGCCGGCGATCACCAGCGGTACGCCGACCCCGCCGGCCGCCGCGATCTCGTCCCAGGCGGTCATGAGCAGCCGGACGCCCTTGGCCTCCGCGAGCCGGCCGAGATACAGCACGTACTCGCCGTCACCCGACCGGCGACTGCCCGGCTCCGGAACGAAGTTGTGCTTCACCGCCAGCCGCTCGGCCGGCATGCCGGAACGCACCAGGACGTCGCGCTGCGCCGCGGAGATGCACAGGAAGCGCTCCACGCCGGACCACCAGCGCCGCCGGTTGACCGACAGGCTGACCGCGAGCGGCACGGTGGCCAGCCGGGAGTTGCGGTAGCAGCCGTGCCGGACGGCGGGCAGCGGTGTCGAGCCGACGCACTCGGTGCACGGCCGGCCGTCCCGCTGGAGCGTGCCGGGCGGGCAGACCTGGGTGTAGTTGTGCAGCGTGGCGACGGCGGGCACATCGGCGTCGGCGCAGGCGGCCAGCACCGCGGGCGACAGGAGGGGGAACACGTTGTGGACGTGCACCACGTCCGGCCGTTCGGCGCGCAGCCGGGCGGCGAGTTCCGTGCGTACCGTCGGGTTCCACGGCACGAGGAGCGGCACCGCGACCTTGCCGAGGAGGGAGCGGGCGCCGATGTCGTCACTGCGCCGCTCGAACACCTCGACCCGGTGGCCGGCCGAGCGCAGCAGCTCGACCTCCTGGTCGACGACGTTGTTCTCCCCGCTCGGCTGGGCCGAGTTGTAGCGGTTGTGCACCACGAGAACGCGCATGGTCACTTCGCCTCCGATCGACGGGCCCAGCGCGGAACGTGCCGTCGTGGGACCCGGGGCAGCGCGAGCGGAGCGGCCTGGGCCGCAGGTGCGGCCAACAGTGAGGCGGCCAGGGCGAGATGGAGCAGATACGGCGAGGCGTCGCCCAGACCGGCCTCGGTGTACGAGGCGATCGCGCAGTAGCTGATGAGGAAGATCGCGCAGGCCCTCTCCAGCGACGGTCGCCGCAGCAGCGCGACGCCGCCCAGCACGGCGAGGAACGCGGCGACGAGGGTGACGCCGACCAGCCCCTGTTCGTTGTAGACGGCCAGCCAGCTGTTGTCGATCGGCAGCCCGCCGAACGACTTGTCGCCCAGGCCGACGCCGAACAGCTTCTCGGCGGTGGACCGGGGGGCGGTCAGCAGGGCGTGCCACACCTTGGCCCGGCCGGTGAGACTGGAGAAGTTCTCCTGGCTCTGTCCGCGCAGGAACCAGGACTGCAGCGCGGAGGCGAAGCCGACCGCCGCCACCACGGAGACCAGCACCGACCAGCTGAAGAAGCGGCGGGCCGCGGCACTGGTCAGGATGAGCGAGCCGATGGCCAGCACCAGCCCGAGAAGCAGGCCGAGCGTGGCCGTCCGGGTGTGGGTCAGCGCGAGCAGCACCAGCGACGGCACGATGACCAGCACGGCGCTGGTCCGGTCGGTCCGTCTCCCGATGACGAGCAGCGCGGTGAGCCCGATGATGACCGCCGCGTACTGCCCGATCTGCGGCGGGGTGAGGGGCCACAGCGCGCCGACGAGGCGTCCGCCGTAGAGGCCGGGCAGGGCCTTGCCCGGGGCGACGAGCAGACCGAGGGCGACCGAGGCGAGGACCGCGAAGTAGGCCCGGACGTGGTAGCGGACGAACGTCGTACTGCCGTCCCACCAGCGGCTGAGCAGCCACAGGGTGCCGACGAAGAGAGTCAGCCGGAAGCAGCGGAACAGCGCGCCCATCCCGGACTCCAGGCTCGCGCTGGAGATCGCGCTGGACACCAGCAGCAGGCTGAGCAGCAGGATGTACGCGCTGGGGCGGATGCGCACCCGCTGGTTGACCAGGAGCGCCAGCCCGAACGCGGCGACCAGCGAGCCCATGGTGACCATCTGGATGAGGGAGCGCGGCAGCGGCACGATGGTCTTGGCCCCGGCGGAGCCGAGCGTGTTGAGGACCAGCAGCCCCCAGACGATCCCGACGGTCCTCGGTGGCCCTGCCGGGCGCGGTGCGGCGTCGGGCGGCGTCTGTGCCGTGTCCGGCCCGCGGGTCAGGTTCTCCGCCATCTCAACCACCGGCCTGCAGGTCGAGGGTGCTGCCCTGGTCCTGCCGGTAGGGCGCCGTCTGCCACTGCCCGAAGTCGAGCACCTTGCCCTGGTCCTCGGCGACGAACTTCCACGGCCCGACGTATGTGTTGTCGTGCCAGCGGTTGTGCTGCTTGCCGGTGATGGCGTCGGCCACCCCGTCGCCGTGGTAGGGCGACCAGTCCGGGTAGGTGCCGTAGTTGGACAGCACCGCCATGCGGTCGCACATCTCCGTGCACTTGACGACGGACTCGTCCAGCACGAAGCGGTTGTCGTGGATGTCCACCCACTGGGTCTTCCAGCGGCAGTCCGAGTAGAGCGGCGCCTTGGTGATCGCAGGTCTCGTACACGTGCTGGTCTTCTTCACCAGCAGGGTGCAGTCGCCGGAGGAGGTGTTGGCCGGGCTGTTGCAGAACCGGTCGGCGTTCTCCCAGAGGGTGATGCCGGACCAGTTGTCCTCCAGCACGTTCCCGTAGATCTCGATCTTGTGGGTGCGGGCCTTGATGCGTGGTTCGCCGCCGGACTCGGACAGATAGACCGTCGCGTAGGGGAAGGTGTCGCCGCTGTCGGCCGCCTTGCGGCCCTCGACCCAGTTGTTCCGCCGGATCGTGTTGTCGCGGATGACCGCGTTGTAGCTCGTCTCGTAGATCAGTGCGGCACCGTCGTTGGCCTCGATCACGTTGTGCTCGATGAGGAAGTCGTTGTTGTTGGTGTCCGCCCACAGCCCGGTGCCACGGTTGTCGTGCACCCAGTTCCCGCTGATGTCGGCGCCGTCGACCTCCCAGAACTTGATGCCGCCGGTGCAGCCGCAGCCCTTCTGCTTCCGCTCCCAGTCACCGGTGTTGTTGCCCGTGATCTCGTTGCCCTCGACCACCAGGCCGGTGAGGGGGCCGTTGCCCTTGTAGGCGTTCATGCCGTACTGGCCGTTGTCGCGCAGACAGTCGGCGCGGACCTGCTGACGGGCACCGGCCATCAGTCCGGCGCCGGAGTTGTCCTTGATCGTCGTGTGTTCGACGACCCATCCGTCGGCCGAGTCGTGGTTGACGACCCCCTCGTCCCGCGGCGCGACGAATCCCCGCACGGTGAGATAGCGGATGGTGACGTCGGCGGCGTTGCCGGTGAAGGCGTACTGGTTGACCTTCCGCCCGTCGAGCACCGCGCCGGGCGCGCCGATGTAGTGGTCCCCCTTCTTGGGGATGACCTGGGCGTAGCGGTCCTGTTCGAGACGGTGGGTACCCGGCTTCAGCCAGAACGTGGTGTTCGGGGGGCTCTTCTTGGTCTTCGCCGCCAGGTCGCCGACCACGTCGGGGTCCACGGTCACCGCGCCCGCGGGCGCCTTGGCCGGTCCGGCGGCGGGGTTGGCGCACACCCGGGCCACGGACCGGGCGGCGGCCGTGTCCGTGGACGGTGCGGCGTCCGGCTTTGTCGTGGCCGGGGCGCTCGACGTGCTGTCGCAGCCGGTCGCCGTCAGCAGGAGCAGCGCCAGCGGTACGACCGCGAGCGCCCGGTGCACTCTCATGTTCCGCACACGCCCCCCTGGGCCCGGAACCGGAGCACGGTGGTGAACCCGTCCGCGCCGTCGGTGAAGCCGGTGCCGACCAGTGTGGTGGTGGGTTCCTTGCGCCCGAATCCGGCGGAGTACCAGCCCAGCGGCGGTTCGCTCTCGCCGCGGTGCGCCCGCCAGGACAGCTCCGGCGGCAGGTCGAGCACCGCGGACCGGCCCTCGCCGTCCCGGATCCAGGTGAGCACCGCGCGGTGCCCCACCAGGTCCGCGGCGACCGCCGGACCGAGGTGGAACGCCAGTCGCACGTCCCGGCGCGGGCCGGTCACCTCGTCGACGATCGTCAACTCCTGGCTCGCGGCCGTCAGTTCCACCCGCCGGCGGTGCACCGAGCCCTGGTAGCCGTCGTGCTCGGCGGCCCAACGGGTCGCTCCTGCCTCGGAGTCGTCCACGTCCAGGACGCGGGTGCGGGCGTGCCGGGTCCACAGGAACGGGCCGCCGGAGACGGACTGGTCGCCCCCGTCGAGTTCCAGGGTGTTGTGGCCGAGCGTCGACCGGAAGTACCGCCGCCATTCGGGCTGCCCGTGGTAGCAGTACGTCCCCGGGTCGGCGAGCACGTCGATCCCGTCGTGCCGGACCTCCACGGACAGCGCGTCCGCGTGGGCGTGCGCGGCGATCGACAGGAAGCCGTGCGGACCACCGTCGCAGCGGCACCAGATCTCCTCCGGACCGCGCAGGACGGTGAGGCCCGCGTCGGCGAAGCGGTCGGGCCTGGTCGCCGGCCGGACGGTCGCCTCCTTCGCGTACGGCTTGATGAGCGCGGCCAGCAGCGGGGTGCGCACATCGGTGCCGGTCACCTCGGGCCACCAGTCGAGCCGGCCGAACACGGCCTCGCCGGTGGCCAGCAGCGAACCCCAGCGGTCGGTGCCCGCACCGTCCAGGATCAGGCCGTGTCCGTCGTCCGCGTCCCCCTGGCGAGGCGGGCGCAGCCGGTTGTCCACCACGGCGGCCAGCGCGTCGGTCATCCGCAGCAGCACCAGCCGCAGCGCCCCGGGCACCGGCACACCCGCGGCGTCGGCCTCGGCCAGCGCGGCCAGGCCGAGTTCCAGCACGAGTCCGTGGTATTCGGTGGCCAGTTCGCGGTTGAGGCCGGAGACGAAGGTGTTGGCGCGCAACTGCCGCTCCAGCGAGCGCAGGGCGACGGAGCGCCAACGAGCCGACGACGGGAACCAGTCGAACGCGCAGGCGGCGGCGGACTGCCCGGCCGTCTCGGCGATGACGTGGTTGTTCGCCGAGGAGCCCCGGCTGGGGAACGCGGCCAGCCAGCGCTGGTGGTGCCAGACCTGATTGTGGGCCACCGGATTGTCCTCGAACAGCTCGGCCGCCCCCGGCCAGCCGTCGAGGAGGCGGCGGATCCACACCCAGGACAGCAACCGGATGCCCAGCTCGATGCCGCTGATCCAGTGCACGCCCCGCAGCGGCGGGTTGGCCGCCCACCACGACCGCAGGTGCGCGGCGACCCGCTCGGCGTACCGCTCGTCACCGGTGACCGCGTAGGCGGCGGCGAGCACGGTGAGGTACTGGTGCCTCGACGGCTCCCAGATCTGCTTGATGTCCCCGGCCAGGTCCTCGTTGCGGTACGGCACGTCGAAGGCGTAGCCCGAGGGGGCCCTGCGCCCGGTCTTCGGGTCGTGGAACCAGTCCGGGTCGGTGAGGTCGTCGCGGATCACACCGAAGAACTCGGCCTGCCCGACCATCAGTTGGTCCGCCTCGGCGACCAGGCGTTTCACGGCGTCCGGCGGCACCTCGGCGACCGCGCCCGCGGGCAGGACGGAGGTGAACCGGGCGCCGGTGACGGTCGGGCAGCCGGGCGGTGTCGCCCGCCAGCGCCGTCTGCGCACGATGTCGCCGGCCCGGCCGGCGATCTCGCGCGGGCCCATGCGGGAGAGCCGGCGCAGGTACCAGCCCGGGCTCCCTGAGGTCACGGTCATGGCGTCCTCGCCAACGTCACCGGCGCGCCGTCGGCCAGGCCGGTGTGCACGGCGAGGGTGGCCGCCGTGGTGGCGACCAGCGACTCCAGCGGCACCGGCATCGGTCCGCCGGTCCGAACCGCCTTGACGAACGCGGCCAGTTCGGCGTTCTGGCCCTTGTCCCGGGCCTTCGGCAGCCGCGAACTGACCCACTTCTTGGGACCGTGGACGGAGGCCCGGACGAAGTCGTCGAGCCGCAGCACCTTGCCGTCCGCGACCAGGTCCAGGGTCTCCTTGGGGAAGCCGGGGGCGCCGGTGGTGACATAGCTGACGGTGGCGGTGGAGCCGTCCGGGTAGCGCAGAACGACCTGGAGGTCGTCGTTGCCGGGCGCGGCCGTCGCGTACACGGAGACCGGGTCGGCGTCGAGGAGCCAGCTCGCCGTGTCGATGAAGTGGCCGCCCTCGCCGGCGAACCGCGAGCCCTCGGCGCCCTGTTGCAGGTACCAGCTGCCGTGCTGGAGCTTGCCCGCGTTGACGAGGTAGCGCAGGCTCGCCGGGCCGGTCCGGGCGCCGAAGCGGTCCTTGGCCTCCTGAAGCAGCGGTGCGAAGCGGCGGTTGAAGCCGACCTGGAGGCGGTCGTTGCCGGACTCCTCCACGGCCGCGAGCACTCCGGCCAGTTCGTCCTCGGTGAGGGCGAGGGGCTTCTCCACGAACACGGTCTTGCCGGCCAGCAGTGCCTGCCGGGTCAGTTCGGCGTGCGAGCTGTGCCGGGTGACCACGAACACGGCGTCGACGGACTTGTCGCCGAGGACGGCGTCGAGGTCGGTGGTCGCCTTGGCGAAGCCGAACTTCCGCTGCGCGTTGGCTCCGGAGAGCGCCGTCGTGGTGACGACGGTCGACAGCTCGACGCCCTCGCGCCGGGCCAGGTGCGGCAGCAGCATCGACGTGGCGTAGTTGCCCGCGCCGACGAACGCGAGCCGCACCGGGGTGCCGGCCGACCGGGCCGGGGTGGACGTCCCCTCGGCGCGGCGGACCGCGGGCACGGCCACCGTCGGGGCCGGCGTCTCCCCCGCTTCCTCCGTCTGCTCGGGGTAGCGGAACAGCACGGCCACGGCCTTGAGTTCGCCGTCCTTGAGACGCTGGTACGTCTCGACGGCGTCGTCGAAGTCGGCGATGTGGGAGACCAGGGGGTCCACGTCGACGCGGCCACGGGCCACCAGGTCGAGGAAGCAGGCCAGGTTGCGGCGCTCGGTCCAGCGGACGTAGCCGATCGGGTAGTCGCGGCCCTCCAGCTCGTACGACGGGTCGTAGCGTCCGGGGCCGTAGGAGCGGGAGAAGCGGACGTCGAGTTCTTTCTCGTAGTACGCGTTCCACGGCAGGTCCAGGCGGCACTTGCCGATGTCGACGACCCGGCCGCGGTCCCGGGCGAGCCGGGCGGCCAGTTCGACGGGCTGGTTGCTGCCGCCGCCGGCGGCCAGGAAGACCTGGTCCACGCCGTGGCCGTCGGTGAGTTCGGCGACCGCCGCCTCCACCGCGGCCGAGGCGGGGTCGCCGCAGGCCGCGGCGCCCAGGCGCTCGGCCAGCTCGCAGCGCGTCGGGTCCGGGTCGGCGCCGACCACGCGGACCCCGGCGGCGGTGAGGAGCTGCACCACCAGCTGGCCGATCAGGCCGAGGCCGATGACGAGGGCCACCTCGCCGAGCTGTGGCTCGCCCTGGCGGACGCCCTGCATCGCGATCGAGCCGACGGTGCCGAAGGCCGCGTGCCGCGGCGCGAGCCCCTCGGGGACCGGGGCGTAGAGGTTCTTCGGCACCCAGTTCAACTCGGCGTGCAGCGCGTGCTCGTTGCCGGCGCAGGCCACCAGGTCGCCGACCTTCACGTCGTCGACGCCGGCGCCGACCTGCTCGACCACCCCGCACAGCGAGTAGCCCAGCGGTGTGTAGGAGTCCAGCTTGCCCATCACCTTGCGGTAGGTGGCGGGCAGTCCGTTGGTGGCCACGCTCTGCATGACCTTCGCCACCTGGTCCGGGCGGGAGCGGGCCTTGCCCAGCATCGACATGCCGGCCTCGGAGACCTTCATCAGCTCGGTGCCGGTGGATATCAGCGAGTAGGCGCTGCGCACCAGTACCCCGCCCGGCTTGCACCCCGGTACCGGAACGTCGAGCACCGCCAGCTCGCCACTCTTGTAGTTCTGTACAACCTGCTTCACCGGAACTCCTGTTTTCTAAGCGGTCGTGCGCGCGTTCTGGGCGGTGCCAGAGGTCGCGTCGCGATACCAGTACTCGAGGGTCAGCACGTGCCACAGGTGCTTGGAGTAGTCCGCCTGTCCGGCAGCGTCCTCGGCGACCATCCGGGCCAGCGCGTCGCGGCGCAGCAGTCCGGACCGGACGAGTTCGCCGTCGTTGACCACCTCGCGGACCAGCGGTGCCAGGTCCCGGCTCATCCAGGCCCGCAGCGGGGCGCTGAACAGGCCCTTGGGCCGGTACACGATCTCCTTGGGCAGGATCGAGGTGGCCGCCTCCTTGAGGACGGCCTTGCCCTGGCGTCCGACGATCTTGCGGCTGCCGGGCACGGCGAACGCCGCCTTGACCACCTCGACGTCGACGTACGGCACCCGGACCTCGGTCGAGGCGGCCATGCTGGAGCGGTCGGTGTAGGCGAGGTTCAGGCCCGGCAGGAACATGCGGGCGTCGGTCAGGCACATGCGGTTGACGAAGTCGTCCAGGTCGTTGTCCTCGTAGACGTCCGTGTGCTCGGTGATCACGTCGTCGACCGTCCCGGCCAGGTCCGGGTCGATCAGGGCGAGCAGCTCGTCCTGGTCGTACATGGTGTAGCTGCGCCGGAACGCGGTCTCCTCCGGCAGATCGGCGAAGGACAGGAAGCGTTTCGCGAAGCGCACCGACCGGTAGCCACGGCTGGCCGAGGCGACCGGCAGCCGGTCCACCACCCCGGACACCCCGCGCCGCAGGGGGCGCGGGACACGCTGGTAGCGCAGCGCGAGCAGGTTCGCGAAGTGTTTGCGGTACCCCGCGAACAGCTCGTCCGCGCCCATGCCCGAGAGCATCACCTTGACCCCGGCCTCCCGGGCGGCCATGCAGATCAGGTAGGTGTTGATGGCGGCGGGGTCGCCGATCGGCTCGTCCAGGCTGTACGTCATCTGCGGCAGCAGGTCGAGGACGTTCGGGGCGATCTCGATCTCGTGGAGGTCGACGCCGAACCGCTCGGCGACCTGGCGGGCGTAGCGCAGGTCGTCCGGCATCGCCTCGAACTTGGCGTCCTCGGCGCGAAATCCGATCGTGTAGGCGGAGATCCCGGGCTGGTGGCGGGCGGCCAGGGCGGTCAGATAGCTGGAGTCGAGGCCGCCGGAGAGGAAGGTCGCCACGGGTACGTCGGAGAGGAGGTGGCGCCGGGTCGACTCCTCGACGACGGCGTCGAGGTCCGGCCGTTCGCCGGCAAGGGCCCGCTCCCGGCCCTCGGTGGCGACGTCCTTCAGGTTCCAGAAACTGCCGCGTTCCACCCGGCCGTCGGGACGGCATCTGAGCCAGCTCCCGGGCGGCAGCTTCTCCGCCTCACGGAACGCGCAGCGGGAGTCCGGCACCCAGTAGTAGAGGAGGGAGGCCACCAGCGCCGCGTGGTCCACCTCCAGCGACCTCCCGGTTGCGGCGGCGAGCGCCTTGAGCTCGGAGGCGAACATCAGGCCCCCGCCGCGCCGGAGCAGGAACAGCGGCTTGATGCCCAACTGGTCCCGGGCCAGCACGAGTTCACCGGTCCGCTCGTCGAAGACGCCGAACGCGAACATCCCGCGCAGCCGGGGCAGGCAGTCCGTGCCCCAGCGCCGCCAGGCCTCCAGGAGCACCTCGGTGTCGGAGGTACCGCGGAAGCGCACCCCGGTGGCCGCCAGTTCGGCACGGAGTTCGGGCGCGTTGTACAGCTCGCCGTTGTACGTCAGGGCGAGGCCGTCCGAGACCATCGGCTGGGCGCCGGTCTCGGACAGGTCGATGATGGACAACCGGCGGTGCCCCAGCTGCACTTCGCCGTCGCCCAGGGGGTGGCCGTAGCGGCCCGAGCCGTCCGGGCCGCGGTGGGCGAGGGTGTCGGTGAGCCGGTCGGTGACGGCCTTGCCGTCAGGCCATCGGTACGTGCCCGCGATGCCGCACACGTCCTACCTCACCTCCTGGTCGTTGTCGGGGACCCGTGCGGTCCGTATCGGCTGCCGTTCGGTGAGCCGTCGGCCCGTGGCGTTCTGCCAGGTCGGGCGCTCGGTCCGGCCGCGCAGCGCATTGGCCAGCCCGTCCCACAGCGTGCCGTCGGTCCGGTCGCGCGGGTCGGGGGCGATCAGCACCACTCCGACGACCGGGATGCCCTGGTCCGCGAGCTGCCGGGCCACGGTGTGCAGCCAGGAGGCGCTGCCGTGTCCGGCGCGTACGACGAGCACGGTGCGGGTGCCGAGGTACTGGAGGTCCGTCCACGCGGTGCCGGGCGCCACCGAGCCGACGCCGATCCGCTGGTCCTGCGGTGACACGGTCGCCGCGCGCTCGCCGCCGACCACGGTGGGGTCTCCCGGTTTCGGCCGGTGTCCTGAGAGCTGGGTGCCGGGGAGGCCGTCGACGACGGTCACCGGCCCGTCCTCGCCCAATTCCCTGGCGAGACCGAGGGCGATCCCGGCCGTGCTGCGCGCGCAGCCGAGTTCCAGCAGCGACAGCGGTTCCGGTGCGCCGCGCGCGGTACGGGCCAGGGTGGTGGTGAGGCGGTCGCGGGCCGCCCGGGTCCGCTTGCGCTGCCACAACCTGCCGGAGCGGCGGGGCAGTTCGGCGATGACCGAGGCGCCCAGGTTCGCCGCGATGTCCCGGCGCAGCACGGGCCGGTCCGCGACGACCACGCCGACGGCGGCCAGCGCGAGCCCGAGGAAGAGTCCGAGGACGAGTCCGACCACGGCGTCGGTGACGAGGGCCTTGGGCAGGGAGTGCACCACCGCGCGCGGGGCGTCCACGATCTGCGTGCCGGCGACGAGCTGGGGTGCGCCGACCCGGGCCTCCTCGGCGCGCTGGCCGAAGTCGGAGATCTGCGAGGTGAGTTCGGCCCGCCGGGCGAAGAGCGACTCCAGGTTCGCCGCGTCCTTGGGGTCGCTGTCGGGCGACCGTCCGCCGATCGACTTGTTGACGTCGGCGAGCTCCGTCTCCATGCGGTCGCGCTGGTCGAGCAGGCCCTGCGCGTTGGCATCGGCGATGGCCTGGATGCGTTTGGCGTGGTCCGCGACGAACGCGTCGGCCAGTGCCTTGGCCCGGGCCACCGCCTCCGCGTCGGTCTTGCCCGTCACATCGATCTGGAGGACGTTGTTGGTCAGTCCGGTGCCCCGGTAGTCCTTCATGAAGTCCTGCGGTTTCTCCGCGGACTTGAGGGTCTTCAGGGCCTGGCCGGCGATCCGTGAGGTCGCCAGCAGCTGGGCGTCGGTGCGGATCAGCGTCCCGGTGTCGTTCGGCTGGTCCTCCTGGTGCGCGACCAGCACCTTGGTCACGGCGGCCGGGGCCGGCGGCATCAGGACCGCCACGGCCGCGCCCGCCAGCGTTCCGAGGAGCGCCATGGCGCCCCACAGCCGGCGGCGTCTGCGCACCGCGACCACCAGAGCCTGGAGGTCGATGAGCGGGGTCGCGGCCGACGACTCCGCAGTCGTGCTCGTCGTCACGCTGGATCTCCTGTCGCGTGGCCATGGACCGCGAACGTCAAGGTGGCGTCGTCGGAAAGTCGGTCGGCGGTTTTCGGCGGTCCGGTGCGGACCGTGCCGGCGACCACGACGCCGACCAGTTCGTGGCCGCCGTCCGCGCATGCCTCGGCGACGCCGGCGAGTTCGGCGGCGGTCCAGTTCCCCGCGCTGAGGACGGCGAGCGCACCGGACTCGGTCACGCGGTCCGGCACGATCGGCCGGTCCACCGGGACCTCCACGATCCGCAGCCGGGGGTCGCCCTTGGCCTCCGCGACGAGCTGTCCTGCGGCCAGCCGCGCCACCTCGTCGCCGTCCGGCACGACGACCAACAGGTCTCGGGGAGAGGGAAGGTGGTCCCGGAGGCGGGAGCACACCCGCCGGTAGCGGATGCGCCGCTCGGCCTCGTCGGCGGAGCGCGGCAGGGCCGGGAGGTCCCACCGGGTGTCGGTGCCGAGCAGGCGGCGGAGCCGGGCCCGTGCGCCGTGGCTCTCGGGCCGGTGCCCGTGCCGTTCGCCGGGCACGTCGACGGTGCCGAGGAACGGTGTGCCGAGCGCTGCGGCGATCTCCGGTTCGGTGCGCAGCCGGCGGCTCACCCGGGCGGCGGCGAGATGGCCGATGACGGCGATCAGGAGGAACAGCAGTGCTCCGGCGGCGATGAGCTGCGTCCTCGTGGGAGCGGCGGCGCCGGTCGGCCGGGGGGCCGGTCCCATGACGACCATGCTGGCCTTGGCGGTGGCCGGGTTGGCCTCCTCCAGTTTCTTCATGGCGTCCTGGAGTCCGGTGCGCAAGCCTTCGAGTTCGGTGCGGGCCTGCACACCTTCCACGGTCTGCCCCGGATCCGCCGAGCCGGCCAGCTCGGTGATACGGCGGTTGGTCTCGGCCACCTGCTTGCGCAGCGCCTCCGTCGCCGTGTCCGCGGCGGGGTCGGTGCTGCCGCCCGCGATGCGGGTGGCGAAGGTGACGAACTGCTGGGCGAGCTGGTCGGAGAGCCGCTGTGCGCGCTCAGGGGTGTCGGCCGTGCCGGAGACCTTGATGATGTTTCCGTCGTCCGCCTTGGCGCTCACGTCTTTCTGCAGCTTTGTGCCGTTCACGCCTTTCCAGTCGAGCGCGGCGGCGGCCCGGTCGACCACTGCCGAACTGGTGGCGATGTCCACCTGGGTCAGGAGTTCGCGCTCTTCCCACTGGCCGGGCAGCAGGACCGACGCCTGTGCCGTGTAGCGCGGCGGAAGCAGCAGCACCGAGGTGCCGTAGCCGAAGAGTGCGCCCACGATGGCGAGGACGGCCAGAAGCCGCCATCGCCGGCGGAGAATCCGTCCGATCGTGACCAGGCGGATCGTGTCGTCATTCAATGGTGCGGCCTCTTCCCCGTACGGAGCGGCCCGTCCGCGGACACCGGGGCTTGGTCCCGGCAGGCGGCGGAATAGGCGGCGAGCAGTGACGCTTGCGAGTTCTCCCAGGACAGCGGTCCACTGATCCGCTCCTGGCCGGTCTTCCCCATCCGGGCCCGCTTCTCGGGATCGTCGAGGAGCAGCGCGACGAGCTTGGCGAACTGGGACTCGTCGTCGTCGGGCGCGTAGACGGCGGCGTCACCGGCGGAGACACGCGCCTCCCGGAGGTCGAACGAGACGATCGGCCGTCCCATCGCCATGTACTCCAGGACCTTGTTCATGGTCGACACGTCGTTGAGCGGATTGCACGGGTCGGGGGAAAGGCAGACGTCCGCGGTGCACAGGTAGCGCACCAGGTCGGCGTCCGGGATGCGCCCGGTGAACTGCACCTGCTCGGAGAGACCGAGCTGCCGGGACAGTTCGACCATCGCGTCGAAGGCGTCGCCGGCGCCGACGAAGACCGCGTGCCAGTCGGTCCGCCCGAGTTCGTCGCGCAGTTTCGCCAGGGCCCGCAGGGCGTAGTCGACGCCGTCCTGGGGGCCCATGACGCCGAGGTAGCACAGCAGATGGGGCTTGCCGCGCTTCAACTCCGGCTCCGGCGCGACGGGTTGGAAGCGGTCCGTCGCGGGCGCGCTGCGCACCACGAAGACGTCCTCCGGTCGCTTGCCGCCCCGGCGCAGCGCGACGTCCTTGTAGCTCTCGTTCGTGGCGAGCACGATGTCCGCGGCCCGGTAGGTGCGCCGCTCCAGCGCGCACACGGCGCGGTAGAGCAGGTCCTCGCCGCGGTCGAACCGGGAGAGGTACAGCTCGGGCACCAGGTCGTGCTGGTCGAAGACGAAGCGGGCGCCGCGCCGCTTCATCCACAGGGCGGGCAGGAACAGCAGGTCGGGTGGGTTGCAGGCGTGGACCACGTCGACCGGGCCGACCTTGCGGGCCAGCCGGACCGTGTGCCACAGCGCCGATCCGTACTCCCGCAGATAGCCGGCCGGTCCTCCGGTGGCCGCGCGCAACGGGTAGCGGTGGATCCGCACCCCGTCGATCACGGCCTCCGCCTCCGTGTCCCGCTTCTCCCCCCGGGGGCAGATGACGTGCACCTCCCAGCCCGCGTCGCGCAGGGTGGTGCACTCCTGCCACACCCGCCGGTCGAAGGGGACCGACAGGTTCTCCACCAGGATCAGCGCGCGACGGTTCGTCCCGTCGCCGCTGTTCGCGTTACCAGGCAAGGCCCATGTACCCCGGCTCGGCCCGGCGCGCGTCGGCGTCGGGAAGATGGATGAGATCGACGATCGCCGGTCCGCCCGCGTGGGGCAGCGCCGACAGCACGGCCGGATCCCGGGTCCCGACCAGGCACACCTCGGCGTGGTCCAGCACCTCGCCGACGGAGTCGGCGAGCAGCTGCGCGAGGTGCGGGAGCCGGCTCTCGATGTACTCGCGGTTCGCGCCGAGCAGCCGGGAGAGGCTGACGTTGGCGTCGTAGATCTTGAGGTCGTAGCCCTTGCCGAAGAGCCGTTCCGCCAGTTCGACGAGCGGGCTCTCGCGGAGGTCGTCGGTGCCGGGCTTGAAGGACAGTCCGAACAGGCCCACCTTGCGTTTGCCCGTGCGCTCGACCAGGTCGACCGCGCGCTGGAGGTGGTCGGCGTTGGAGGCCAGCACGTGCGAGAGGATGGGGACGGAGACATCGGCCCGCTGTGCCGCGAAGACCAGGCTGCGCAGGTCCTTGGGCAGACAGGAGCCGCCGAAGGCGAAGCCGGGGCGCAGATAGGCGGGGCTGATGTTCAGCTTGCGGTCGGCGAGGAAGACGTCCATCACCTGGTGGGAGTCCACGCCGAGGGCCTGACACACCGCGCCCAGCTCGTTCGCGAAGCCGATCTTGAGGCCGTGGAAGGCGTTGTCCGCGTACTTGATGGCTTCGGCGGTCGGGATCGGCACCCGGAACACCTCTCCGGGCAGGCCTTCGTAGAGCGCGGCCACCGCGTCGCCGCTGGCCGGGTCGAGTTCGCCGATGACGGTCTTCGGCGGGTCGAAGAAGTCCTTGACGCTGGTGCCCTCGCGCAGGAACTCCGGGTTGACCGCGACCCCGACGTCCACGCCGGCGGTTCCGCCGAGGTGCTTCTCCAGGATCGGCACCAGCAGGTTCAGACAGGTGCCGGGGAGCATGGTGCTGCGGAACACGACGGTCTGCCGTCCGCCCCGCTCGGCGAGCGCGGCGCCGATCTCCTCGGTGACCCGCTCCAAGTAGGTGGTGCACAGGCTGCCGTTGGGCTCCGACGGGGTGCCCACGCAGATCAGCGACACCTCGCTGTCCGCGATCGCCTCGCGGACGTCACGAGTGGCGCGCAGCGCGCCGGTGCGCACGACCTCGGCGATGAGTTCGCCGATGCGTTCCTCCACCACGGGTGCCTTGCCGTCGTTGACCAGGTCCACCTTCACCTGGCTGACGTCCACCCCGATGACCTCATGGCCCATGCTGGCCAGGCACGCGGCCGATACACAGCCCACGTAGCCGAGCCCGAAGACGCTGACTCTCATGACCGGTCTCTCCCCCCAGGCAGGCCCCTTCGGCCTGCGGTCCACGCGTCGGTCGGACGACTCCCGCGCATCAGTAGGCCCCCTGCCCTTGGAGCACGGCGCGGAGTGTCTTCCACAAGATCACCGTGTCCAGGGCGAGCGACCAGTCCTCCACGTAGCGGAGGTCGAGGCGGACCGCCTCCTCCCACGGCAGGTCACTGCGTCCGCTGATCTGCCACAGGCCGGTGAGGCCGGGCTTGACCAGCAGCCGTCTTCGGATGTCCGGGCCGTACTCGGCGGACTCCTCCGGCAGCGGGGGCCGCGGTCCGACGAGCGACATCTCTCCGGTGAGCACGTTGAAGAGCTGCGGGAGTTCGTCGATCGAGTACCGGCGCAGCACCGTGCCGACCCGGGTCACCCGCGGATCCCGGCGGAGTTTGAACAGCAGGCCCGCGCCCTCGTTGCGCTCGGCCAGCTCGGCACGCGCCTTGTGGGCACCGGCCACCATGGTGCGGAACTTGAGCATGGTGAACTCCCGGCCGTCCTTGCCGACCCTTCGCTGTCGGTAGAAGGCCCCGCCCCGGCTGTCCAGCAGCACGAGCAGCCCCACGAAGATCATCAGCGGCGCGAACAGCACCAGCAGAATCGTTGCGCCAAGCCGATCGACGACACCCTTGATGGCCCGGCGGCCCCCGGTGAAGGTCGGCATGCTGACCCGCAGCAGCGGGATCCCGAGCACCGCGTCGACGTGCAGCCGCGGGCCGGCCACCTCCATCAGCACGGGGGCCACGATCATCTCGGCGTCGCTGCCCTCGAGGTTCCACGCCAGCCGCTGCAGCCGCTCCGGTGACCAGTGCGGGTCGGGGGTGACGGCGACGACCCGGTAGCCGTCGTGGCGGACGTACTTGGCGACGTCCTCGAGCCTGCCGATGACCGGCACTCCGTCCAACTGGTCGCCGTCGAGGCCGCCTTGGTCTCCGTCGACACCGCGGCCGTCCGTGGTGCACACGGCCTCCACCCGCCAGCCGAGGTGCGGGAACTTGCGGGTCCGGCTGATCAGATCGCGCACGGTTGCCGGGCTTCCGGCGGCGAGCACCGGTCTCAGGCATCGTCCTTCGTTGCGCTGTCTGTGCAGCCAGAGACGGAGCACGTACCGCTCCGTCATCGTGACGAGCGCGATCGCCGGGATCGCGACGAATATCCAGAGCTTGATGTTGCGCGAGGTCAGGGCGATCCCGCCGAGCGCAAGCACCACGGTCGCCGTGAACAGCGAACGTCCCAACCGGCGGAATTCCTCGGCGCCTTGGCCGAGTACGGCCGGAGACCACGAGCGGCTCACCGCCAGCGCGCCCAGCACCAGCAGCTGGGTGCCGAAGGCGAGAATCCCCCACTTCTCATGCCAGTTGGCCGCGTCCCTGGCCCCGAAGAAGTCACCGATCGCCGCCACCACGAAGGCGGTGGCCACCGTGTCGCTGAAGATGACGGTACGGCGGTACCGCTGCTCCCAGTCGGTCGCGGGCTGACTGATCGCCCCGTCCGCCAGACGCCCACGCGCCGACGGAAAAGGGTCGACTATTCCCCCCTGTCGCACAGAACCCCCCAAGGTCCCCAGTGGTTCGGCGTCGCCGCCTCACACTGTTTCGCCCCCTACGGAGGGTCCCCGCCCTCCGCACCGTGCCTCCCCCTCGAGAGGCCTCTCTGCGCTGTTCCCCCCTCGGAAAGCCGCCTCCCCGGCGTATGGCATCCCGGCTGTCCCAGAGCTACGCCGACGCCCCCGGCGACAGCGGACTCCCAAATCCTGCCGGGCTCTTGACGTACACAAGGGCCCCCCGAAACCCCGGACGCTCCCCTGCGCCTCAAGTCCCCCTCGAACTACACGAACTGATCACCCCCAGGTCCGGCGCGAGAGAGGCGGCCACTGGCCGTCCACAGCGCCAAACCCATGGATCATCTTTTGTCGCTTGGTGCCACACCCTGCAAAGCACGGTCAATCTAGACCATCTTGGGCCGCCTGAAGAGAGGTCTGTGTGGATTTTGTGCTCAAGATTTGAAAGGCGCGTCCATGGATCGGTGAACGCTTGCGGGTGCTTTGGTGACGGAAAATGTCCCTTGCGCCCCGCGATGGCGGCAGTCCTCCGAACCTACGGCTCCGGCGGCCCGAGGCGTCCCGGCTCCGAGCGACGGCAGCGAGTACTGGTATTCAACGCTCCGTTTGCGCAGGCAGACGTCGAGGACGACCTCGACCGGGCCGTCGCGGCCCACTCCATTACCGTGCCCGCCGACCGGACCGCATCCGATGCCCATTCACAACCTGCCCCAACCGCACCGGGTGCCGAAGCGGCCGATTCACATGCCCGCACGGAGCGCCTCACGAGCCGTCCGATCCCACCGAAAAAAGGTTGGGCAGAGGCGCGGCGACGCCGCGGACCAGCGTTTGGGGCGCGCCTCACACCTCGCCCGCCGCCACCCGCGTCCCACCCGCCGATCCACTACGACGCCGTCGACACCGTTCGCGGCCGCTCACCCGGACCGCGCGAAAGCCGACGCGATGTGAACCTGTGGCCACGACTCGCCCGTGGTGACGCACGATCAACATCACCGGCCACGGTGCTCCGGCCGATGGTCATGATCCGCCGACCCGGTCAAGAACCCCCGGCCCCAGCCGGTCCCCAAAACGACCGAGGGCCGGCTTCGGATACCTCCGAAACCGGCCCTGCTCTACGACTGTCTCCAGTCGGGACGACAGGATTTGAACCTGCGACCCCTTGACCCCCAGTCAAGTGCGCTACCAAGCTGCGCCACGTCCCGATGCCCGTCTGACCTGGGGTTTCCCCGGGTTGAACGCGCAGGGAAACAATACCGCACTCACGTCGGTGATCGCGCACGCCTTTCTTCGCGGCCGACTTTCGGCCGACTCGGCGCGACTCCCCTTGCGGCGCTTGACCTGAAGTTTGGTTGAGGTTGCACGATCGTCCGCATGACGACCACGACGGAACACAGCCGCACGTACACACACGGCGACCTGCCCCGCCTCATGGGGCTGATGACAGGCGACGAGAAGCACGGCCCGGCGGCGACCTCGACACTCGACGTGTTGTGGGTGCTCTACGACCGGGTGCTGCGGGTCTCCCCGGAGCGGATGGACGACCCCGAGCGGGACCGGTTCCTGCTCTCCAAGGGACACGGGCCGATGGCGTACTACGCCGTGCTGACCGCGAAGGGATTCGTGCCGGCGGAGTGGCTCCCGGACTTCGGTTCCTACGACTCGCCGCTCGGCCACCACCCCGACCGGGTGCTGGTGCCCGGCGCCGAGATCGGCAGCGGCTCGCTCGGACACGGGCTGCCGATCGCCGTGGGGACGGCGCTGGGACTGCGCGCGCAGGGGCGTACCGAACCGCGGGTCTGGGTGCTGGTCGGGGACGCCGAGCTGGACGAGGGCAGCAACCACGAGGCCATCGCCTTCGCCGGGCCCTCCGGACTGGACCGGCTGCACACCGTCGTCGTCGACAACTCCTCCGCCAGCCACGCCCGGCCCGGCGGTATCGCCGCCCGTTTCGAGGCGGCGGGCTGGTCCGCGGTGACGGTCGACGGCCGTGACCACGAGGCGCTGCACGCCGCCTTCACCGCACCGCACCCCGGCCGACCGCACGTGGTCGTGGCCCGGGTCGAACCGAAGTCCGCCTGACCGTCCCTCCCCCTCACCGGTACATCGAGAAAGGCTCTCCATGGACACCATGCGTGACCGGTTCGCCCCGGTCGTCTCCCGGCTGCTCGACGAGGATCCGCGGGTCGCGGTCGTGCTCGCCGAGATCGGCAGGGACGGCTTCGCGGACGCCCAACTCCGGCATCCGGAGCGGGTGATCAACGTCGGCATCCGCGAGCAGCTCCTCGTCGGGGCGGGCGCGGGCCTCGCCTTGACCGGCATGCGCCCGATCGTGCACACCTTCGCCAGCTTCCTCGTCGAGCGGCCCTTCGAACAGGTCAAGCTGGACCTCGGGCACCAGGACGTCGGCGCGGTGCTCGTGAGCGCGGCGGCCTCCTTCGACTGGCCCGCCGGCGGGGTCACCCACATGGCACCGGGCGACGTGGCCCTCCTCGACACCCTGGACGGCTGGACCGTGCATGTCCCCGGCCATCCCGACGAGGCCGAGACCCTGCTCCGGCACGCGGTCGCGGCAGGCGACGACAAGGTCTACGTACGACTCTCCATCCAGTCGAACACCGAGGCCCGCCCGGTCGACGGCGCCCGCTTCCACACCGTCCGCGAGGGCCGCTCCGGCGTGGTCGTCGCCGTGGGTCCGATGCTCGACAACGTCCTCGCCGCGACGGAGGGCCTCGACGTCACCGTCCTGTACGCCACGACCGTACGGCCCTTCGACGCGGACGCGTTGCGTGCCGCCACCGGGGCCGCCGGCACGGACGTCGTCCTCGTCGAGCCGTACCTCGCGGGCACCTCGACGACGGCCGCCAACGACGCGCTCGCCGACGTACCCCACCGCGTCCTCGGCCTCGGCGTCGGACGCGCCGAACTCCGCCGCTACGGCACCATCACCGAGCACCTGACCGCCCACGGCCTCGACCCGCAGGCCCTGCGCGAGCGGATCGGCGGCTTTGTGGGCGGTTGACGAGGACACGGCGGGCCGGCGGCAGGGCCTGTGCCCGGCGTATGACCACGCCCCCAGCGACACCGGCACCGGCAGCCCCGGCCCCAGCCCCGGCCGCCGTCAACTCTCCTGCGGGCACGCCCGTTCACGTATCGCCGCGGTGCTGGGGACGCTCGGGCCCGCAGTGATCGTGTCGGCGCGTATCAGTCCGCGTACGGCAGGTATCAGGAGCAGGGTGGCCGGCACCACGAAGCTCATCGCGCCCGCGGCGAGGAGCACGTGGTCGGTACCGAGGGCCGTGGCGGCGGGGCCCGCCAGAGCCTGGCCGACCGGCATCATCGCGAGGGAGCCCGCCACGTCGTACGCGTGGATGCGGTTGAGGACGTCGGGTGGGACCTGGGTCTGGACGCTCGTCGCCCACATCACGCCCCAGAAGGACATGCCCACCCCGGCGACAGCCGCTCCGGCCGCCATCGCGGATACGCCGAGCCCCGCCCCGACCGTCGCCGGGAAACCGGCGAAAGCGAACAGGGCGATCGCCCCGGCGCGGAGCATCCGGCGCGGACGCAGCCGCAGGGCGAGGAGACCGCCCACGACGGTGCCCGCGCCGAGGGCGGAGTTGATCAGGCCGTAGGCGCGCGGGCCGTGTTGTTGGACGACCTGGGTCGCGACGAGCGGGACGGTCGGGCCCCAGACGGCGATCATGTAGAGGCACCAGACGGCGATGACCCCCCAGAGCCAGGTGCGGGACCTGAACTCCCGCCAGCCCTCGACCAGATCGGCCTTGAAGGCGCCCGAGCCGTGCCCGGGTTCGCGGCTGCCCGGCGCGAGCGGGGGCAGCCTGAGCAGCAAGAGGCACAGGGCGCTGACCGCGTAGGTGGCGGCGTGGGCCGCGAACACGCCGCCGGGCGAGGTGAAGCCGACGAGCACGCCCGCCACGGCCGGACCCGCTAGCTGGGCGGCGGACTCGGCGATGCGTATCGCGCCGTTCGCGCCCTGGATGTCGGAGGCGAGTCTCGGCACGGTGCTCGCCACGCCGGGCTGGAAGACCGCGCCCGCCACACCGTTGACGAAGCCGATCGCACAGATCTCCCAGAGCACGACATGGCCGGTGAAGAAGAGCGCGGCGGCGAGGGACTGGGTGCCGAGGCGCACCAGGTCGGCGCCGATCATCAGCTTGCGGGTGCTGAAGCGGTCCGCGATCACCCCGCCGAAGACCACAAGTCCCGCGAATGCGGCGGCTGTTGAGGCCATGGCGAGGCCGACCGCACCCGCGCCGTACCCGTGTTCCAGCAGACCGGCCGCGAGGGCCACGGGCAGCATGGTGTCGCCGAGCCGGGCGACGGCGCGGGCCACGAAGAAGAGGGCGAAGTCCCGTGACCAGACGGGCCGCCCGCCACGCCCGTCGCCCTTCTCCACCAACTGGGCGACCGCATCGGCAACGATGTCATCGCCACCGTCGCCGACCGCTCCGCCCGGCACCGGCCCCTCGCCTGCCGGACTCGACGACGTCCCGGTCATCTCGCACCGCCCCCTCCCCCGGCCGCCGCCCCCGCAGCGCCCCGCCGGTGTCCATGAACTCCGTATGGGTGGGAGCCGGATCCCCCTCCGTCCCGGCTCCTACTCCCGCTTTCAGATGGTGCCACGTGCCACTGACAACGCCCGGGACGATCTCACTCGCCGGACGGCAGACCCAACTCGGGGTAGGCCTCCAGGAGTCGGGGCGGGGCCGCCTGGCGCCAGGAGTCGGCGAGGATGTCACGGAGTTCCTCCTCGCTGTCCAGCCCGGCGAGGTACGCCCGCACCCAGGCGAAAGCCGCCTCGTGATCGGCGACCCAGAACTTCTTCGGCTCCGCCAGGACCAGTTCGTCGCGCTCCTCCTTGGGGCAGCGCACCGCGATGGAGGTCTCCTCCTCGGGCAGCGTGACGAACATCTTCCCGGCGACCCGGAACGTGGGCATGCTCCAGGCGATCTTCTCCGTCGTGTCCGGGAGGGAGAGGGCGATACGGCGTACGTCTTCGGCATCCGGCATGCGTCGCAAGATAGCGGCTCCCGCTGACAATCACCTGGTGAGGATGGCTGCCCTCACGTAAGCGGACCGTCCATCGCGACGAGCCGCCCGGCAGTGTCCGCCTCCGCGCCCGTGCCCACCCGCTTGTAGTAGAGCGTCGTCGGCCGCAGCACCCCGTCCGGGCTCGCCGCGTAGTCCGGGATGACGCCGGCCCGGGTCCAGCCGGTGGAGCGGTACAGGTGTTCGGCGGGACTGTCGGTCTCGGTGTCGAGGTGAAGAAGGGTGATGCCGACAGCGACGGCCGCGTCCTCCGCGACGGTCAGGAGCCGGCGGCCGAGACCCTCGCCTCTGGCCTCCCGGTGGACCATCAGCTTGACCAGTTCGGCGCGGTGGCGGCTGTTGGGCTTGGCCGGGAAGGCCAGGCTCACCGTGCCGACGATCCGGTCCCCGCGCAGCGCCACCCAGACGGCGAGGTGCCCGGCGGCCACCGCGTCGGCGCGCTCCCGCCACCAGTCGACGGCAGCCGTGCGATCGAGCGGCGCGAGGAACCCGATCGAGGCACCGCCCTCCACGGTGTCGATCAGCAGGTCCGTCAACTCGTCGACTGCAGCGATGAGTTGGGGCGCTTCCAGACGCCGTACCGTCACCTTCACGGCAGCACCACCGCCAGTGCGTAGCGCACATCGTCGGGCCCCGGGCACCGGAACCGCGTCGGCCCCCACACCCGCAACCGCAGACAGTCACCGGCGTCCAGCTCGTGCTCGGCGTCCTGCGCCGTCACCGCGAGGGCGCCCTCCAGGACCCAGATGTGCTGTTCGAGGCCGGGCACGGGCGGCCGGTCGTAGGCGATGTCGGCGCCCGCGCGAAGCCGTCCCTCGACGAGTTCGCCGCGCAGCCCGGTGTGCGGGGGCGACACGGACCGTCGTACGAAACCGGAGGCGCGGTCCTCCCACACCGGTTGCTCGGCGGCGCGGACCAGCAGGGCGGGTTCGGCCTCCACCTCGCTGAGGAGGTGGGACATGGTGCGGCCGTAGACCCCGCAGAGGCGGTTGAGGAGGGAGGCGGTGGGGCTGATCTCGGCGCGTTCGGCGCGGGAGAGCGTCGAGCGGCTCACCCCGCTGCGCTCCGCCAACTCGCCCAGGGACCAGCCGCGTTCGGCCCGCAGAGCGGCCAGCCGGGCGCCGAGCCTGGCGTCCATGGGGTCCGACGCGGCCAAGGGATCCGTGGTGTCTACGGCGGTCAACGCCTCGTCCGGTTTCATATTCGGGACGGTATCCCGGATATGAGACGGCGAGGTTACGTCCGGGCCACTTCCTCCAGCGCGTCCAGAACCGGGCGGATCAGCGGGTGCTCCTCCGTGCCGCGGCGTACGGCGGCGAAGACGCGGCGGGTCGGGGCGACGCCGTCGACGGGGCGGACGACGACTCCGGTCAGGTCCATGCCGCGCAGTGCGGAGCGGGGGACGAGGGCCACGCCCGCGTCGGCCGAGGCGAGGGCGACCACGGCGCGGAAGTCGTCCGAGGAGTGTTCCAGGCGGGGCTGGAATCCGGCGTTCTCGCAGGCCAGGACGACGACCTCGTGGCAGGGGTTGCCCGGGTAGGGGCCGATCCAGGGGTCCTTGGCCAGTTCGGCGAGGGGGACCTCGTCGGCGTCGGCGAGGCGGTGGGTGACCGGGACGACGGCGTCGAACGGCTCGGCGTAGAGCGGGAGATGGGTCAGTCGCGGGTCGTCGGCGGGCGGGGCGCCCCGGTACTCGACGGCGACGGCGACGTCCACCTGCCGGTCCAGCACCATCGGCAGACTGGCGTCGCCCTCGGCGTCCTGGACGCGGATGCGGATGCCGGGGGCGAGGCGGGAGAGACGGGTCACCGCGGGCGCCACGACCTCCGCGATTCCGGTCGCGAACGCGGCGACGGTGACCGTGCCGGCCGCGCCCGAGCTGTACGCGGCGAGCTCCGCCTCGGCCCGCTCCAGCTGGGCCAGGACCACGTTGGTGTGGCTGAGCAGGATCTCACCGGCAGGGGTCAGCCGTACGCCCTTCGCGCCGCGCTCGACCAGCCGGTGCCCGGTCTCCTGCTCCAGCGCGGCGAGCTGCTGCGAGACCGCCGAGGGGGTGAGGTACAACGCGGCGGCTGCCGCCGTCACGGTGCGGTGGTCGGCCACCGCACGGAGGATGTGGAGCCGCCGCGCTTCGATCATGGGACCGATTATCGCAATATGTCCGAGGGTGTGGGCGCGGCCGGGGTGGAGGGGCGGCCGCGCCCTGCCCGAGGGGACGGACGAGCCCGGCCTGAGGGGCCGCACGAGCCTGACCTCACCCTCCAGCGCAGCCCCTCCCAAAGGGCAGCCCCTCCCCCAGAGGCTCAGTCCCCGACGTCACCCCGCCAGCTCGGCCCGCGCGGCGACGAACGCGTCCACCGCCCGGTTCACGTCCTCCGTGGAGTGCGCCGCCGACAGCTGGACCCGGATACGGGCCGCCCCCTGCGGTACCACCGGATACGAGAACCCGATCACGTAGACGCCCTGCTCCAGCAGCAGCTCCGCCATCCGTCCGGCCACCGCCGCGTCGCCGATCATCACGGGGGCGATGGCGTGGTCCCCGGGGAGGATGTCGAACCCCTCCTCGGTCATCCTCCGGCGGAACAGGGCGGTGTTCTCCGCGAGTTGGACGCGCAGGTCGTCCGCGGACTCCAGCAGGTCGAGCACCTTGAGGGAGGCCGCGGCGATCACCGGGGCGAGGGTGTTCGAGAAGAGGTACGGCCGGGAGCGCTGGCGCAGCAGCGCGACGATCTCCGCGCGGGCGGCGACGTAGCCGCCGGAGGCGCCGCCGAGTGCCTTGCCGAGCGTGCCGGTGATGATGTCGACGCGGTCCATGACGCCGTGCAGCTCGGGGGTGCCGCGGCCGCCGGGGCCGACGAAACCGACGGCGTGGGAGTCGTCGACCATGACCATCGCGTCGTAGCGGTCGGCGAGGTCGCAGATGTCGCGGAGCGGTGCGACGTAACCGTCCATGGAGAAGACGCCGTCGGTGACGATCAGCTTGCGCCGGGCGCCGGACGCCTCCTTCAGCTGCTGTTCCAGATCGGCCATGTCACGGTTGGCGTAGCGCAGTCGGCGGGCCTTGGAGAGGCGGATGCCGTCGATGATCGAGGCGTGGTTGAGGGCGTCGGAGATGACCGCGTCCTCCGGGCCCAGCAGGGTTTCGAAGACACCGCCGTTGGCGTCGAAGCAGGAGGAGTAGAGGATCGTGTCCTCCTGGCCTAGGAAGGTGGAGAGGCGGGCCTCCAGCTCCTTGTGGACCTCCTGCGTGCCGCAGATGAAGCGTACGGACGCCATGCCGTAGCCCCAGCGGTCGAGGGCAGCGTGGGCCGCGGCGACGACCTCGGGGTGGTCGGCGAGGCCGAGGTAGTTGTTGGCGCAGAAGTTGAGGACCTCGCCGGGACGCCCGCCCGCGGTGACGTTCACCGTCGCGGACTGCGGCGAGCCGATCACGCGCTCGGGCTTGTGCAGCCCGGCGGCGCGGATCTCGTCGAGGGTGGTGCGGAGGTCGTCGCGCACGGAGTCGAACATGGGGGAAGCTCCTAAAGTTCCTTCACCGAAAGGGAGTTACGCGGCCCGGAGGGCGCTTACGCGGTCCAGTCCAGGATGACCTTGCCGCCCTTGCCGCTCGCGGCGTCCGCGAACGCCGCCTCGAAGTCACGGTGCCCGTACCGGCCGGTGATCACGGGCGCGAGGTCGAGGCCGCCCTCCAGCAGGACCGACATGGCGTACCACGTCTCGAACATCTCACGGCCGTAGATGCCCTTGATGGTGAGCATGGAGGTGACGATGCGGGACCAGTCGACCGGGAACTCCTCGGCGGGCAGGCCGAGCATGGCGATCCGGCCGCCGTGCGTCATGTTGGCGATCATGTCGCGCATCGCCTCGGGGCGGCCGGACATCTCCAGACCGATGTCGAAGCCCTCTCGGAGGCCCAACTCGCGCTGGCCGTCGGCGATCTGAGCGTCCGTCACGTTCAGGGCGAGGCTCACGCCTATCTTGCGGGCGAGGGCGAGGCGTTCCTCGCTCACATCGGTGACCACGACGTTCCGCGCACCGGCGTGCCGGGCAACTGCCGCCGCCATCAAGCCGATCGGGCCCGCGCCGGTGATCAGCACGTCCTCGCCGACGAGCGGGAAGGACAGCGCGGTGTGCACGGCGTTGCCGAACGGGTCGAAGATCGCGGCGACATCGAGGTCGACGGGGACGCGGTGCACCCACACGTTGGCGGCGGGCAGCACGACGTACTCCGCGAACGCCCCGTCCCGGCCGACGCCGAGCCCGACCGTGGCCCGGCACAGGTGACGGCGCCCGGCGAGGCAGTTGCGGCACTTGCCGCACACCAAGTGGCCCTCGCCGCTGACCAGTTCACCGACGGCGATGTCGGCGACGTCCCGGCCGGTCTCCACGACCTCGCCCACGAACTCGTGGCCGAGCACCAGCGGCGTGCGGATCGTCTGCTGCGCCCAGCCGTCCCAGTTGCGGATGTGCAGGTCGGTGCCGCAGATCCCGGTCCGCAGGACCTTGATCAGTACGTCGCCGGTCCCGACGGCGGGCTCCGGGACGTCCGCGAGCCACAGCCCGGGCTCCGCCTTCTCCTTGACCAGCGCCTTCAACGCAACGGCTCCTGAGGGTGAGGTTCCGGGCGCGGGCACGCCGAACGAGCCCGTTCCGGGGGTGGGGTGGATTCTGTTAGCAATCTGCCCCACCGGGGCGCCCGGGTCCATCGAGGTTTTCTTAAGCCGTGCCGCAGCTTTCCTTCACAGCGGTCGGAGCCGCGACACCTGGTAGTGGGCGATGGACCAGCCGTCCGCCACCCGCTGCACCAGCACGGCGAGCTTCACGTCGACCGGCGGCCGGTCGGTGAACGTGAACTCCGTGTCCAGATAGCCGAGTACGAGGTCATCGGCGTACCGCCGGGTCTCCACGATCTCGAACCGGGCCACCATTCCCAGGGGTTGGGAGTCGTAGTACTCGGCGATGCCCTTCCTGCCGACGCTGTAGGGGTGCAGGCCCTGGAAGATCGCGTCCTCGGTGAAGAGCCGGGCCACCTCCTCCGGTTCATGGGCGTCCACGGCCGCTTTCCAGGGGTCCAGGACGCCGCGCAGGACGGCTTCGTCGTCGTTCGTGCTGTTCATCTCCGTCGACCTTTCTCAGTGACCGGCGCTCATACCGCCGTCGACATGCAGGATCTCGCCGGTGACGAAGGGGGCGTTCTCCAGAAACACCACGGCGTCGACGATGTCGTCGATCTCGCCCATACGGCCGACCGGATGCAGCTGGGCGAGGCCCGTGTGGGACTCCTCCGGGTGCATGGGGGTCTTGATGGTGCCGGGCGACACGGCGTTGACGCGGATGCCCCGGCCGGCGTACTCGATGGCGAGGGACTTGGTGGCGGACTGCAGGCCGCCCTTGGTGAGTGAGGCCAGGGCGGAGGGGACGCGGGCGTCGGCGTTGTCGACCAGGCTGGTGGTGACGTTGACGATGTGGCCGCCGCCCTGGGCGAGCATGTGCCCGACGGCGAGCTGGGTGATCCGGAAGAACCCGGTGAGGTTGATGCCGACCACGGTCGCGTAGTCGTCGGCGGTGTAGTCGGTGAACGGCTTGGCGACGAACACGCCCGCGTTGTTGACCAGCGTGTCCACGCGGCCGAACCGCTCGATCGCGGCGGCGACGACCCGCTCGGCGGTGGCAGGGTCGGCGATGTCGCCCTGGACGGTCAGGACGTCCGTGTCGTCGGCGGGGGCGATGGTGCGCGAGGTGGCGACGACCGCGTACCCGAGCTTGCGGTACGCGTCGACGACGCCGGCTCCGATGCCCTGCGAGGCACCGGTGACGATCGCGACCTTCTGGGTCTGAGAGCTCATGAGGACCTTCTCGGAAGTGGCGGCAGTGGAGGAGGCGCTTCCGGCCGAGCCGTTTACTAGCCGACCGGTCGCCTATCCGAGAAGCTAGGCGAGCCCTAGCGGGAAAAGCAAAGGTCAGACGGGGTTTTCCCAGGACCGGATTCCTCGCTGCTGGAAGGCCCTGCCTCCCAGCCCACGTCAGCGGTGCGGGTCGCCCTCGGGCAGCCAGACGTCGGGGGCGCGCAGCCCGAGGTCGCCGACACCCTCGCAGAGCGCGTCCACGGCGGCGAGCACGGCCGTGCGCGTCTCGCTCCCGCGCCACACCAGCGACCAGGTCCAGTGGACGGACGGCCCGGCGATCTCGCGGCGCACCAGGTCGGACGGGAGTGAAGTGGTCTGCCCCTTGGGCGAGTTGACGACCGGGCGGCGGCTGCGGCGGACGTGGTCGAAGAACGCGGGGCCGGTGATCCCGCCGTCGGAGATGGGCACGGACTGCGCCCCGGTGTCGTGGGCGAGCTGCTCGGCGTAGTCGTTCCAGGACGACCAGGAATTGGTGTCGTCGTCGAGGAGGACGGTGGTGTCCCGGGCCCGCACGTCACCGGTGTCGGTGCCCGTGGACACGGCGTACAGCCGGTCGGCGCCCAGCAGCCGGGCGCGCAGCCCGTGCCGGTTCAGATCCGCGTCCCGCACCCAGCAGACGGCGAGGTCCAGGCTGCCGTCCGCGACCCGGGCGGCCTGGGTGTGCGAGGGCGCGACCCACGCGTCGACGTGCACCTGCGCCACCCCGGCGGTACGCGACGTCAGGTCCGCGGGAAGCCAGTTGACGTAGCCGAGCCGGACCGCCTCCGAGCCCGCGAGCCGTCCGGCGCGGCGCCTGAGGTCGTCGGCCCGCTCCAGCAGGGCGCGGGTGTGCGGGAGGAGGGCGGCGCCGGCCGGGGTGAGGGCGACCGAGCGGCGGTCGCGGTCGAAGAGCCGTACGCCCAGGTCGCGTTCGAGGGCCTTGATCTGCTGGGAAAGGGAGGGGCCTGCGATCAGGAGGCGGTCGGCGGCCCGGCCGAAGTTCAGCTCCTCGGCGACGGCGACGAAGTACCTCAGTTGGCGCAGCTCCACGTCCGTCATGCTACGCGGGCTGGGAGGCCGAGCCTCTCAGCAGGGAGCGAGCCTGTCGTGGCGCGCGGGCCGGTCACGGGCCACGATGAAGGCACAGAGACCCAGCCCTGCCACGCGGTCCCGAACGGAGCGAGATCATGCTGCGAGAGTTCCTGGTCGAGATCACCACGACGATCCCCGAGGGCACACCTCCGGAGGAGGTCGACCGGCGTCGCGCCGCCGAGGCCGACCGCGCCCGCGAACTGGCCGCGACCGGCCATCTGGGCCGCCTGTGGCGCCCGGTCGGCGAGCGGCGCAGCATCGGGGTCTGGCGCGCGGCCGACGAGCAGGAACTCCACGAGAAGGTGCTCGGCACCCTGCCCCTGCACGCGTGGATGACCTTCGCCGTCACCCCGCTGGAACCGCACCCGAACGACCCCGGCTACACGGAGTGACTCGCCCTACCCATAAGGGATTTCATCAGCATGAGCCGTAACGCCCCGGTCCCCGCGCCCCGGGCGGAGGGCCCCCTGCGCTCCCCCTGGAGCCACGTCACGCGGGTCGCCGCGGCCCTTGCGGCGGGCATGGGGGTCGGACGCTTCGTCTACACCCCGATCCTCCCGCTGATGCACACGCAGGCCGGGCTCTCCACCGCCGCTGGCGCCCACCTGGCCACCGCCAACTACGTCGGCTACCTCCTCGGCGCCCTCGCGGGCACCCTCCTCCCCGCCCTGGTCCGCTCCCGCACGGTCCTGCGCGGCTCGTTCGTCCTGCTGACCGGCACGCTGGCCGCGATGCCCGCCACCCACAGCACCACGGCATGGATCGCACTCCGTCTGCTGGCAGGGGTGGCGAGCGCGCTGATCTTCGTCGTCGCGGTCAGCTCGCTCCTCAGCCATCTGCGCAACCACCCGCCCCACATGCCCGGTTGGGGCTTCGGCGGCGTGGGCGCCGGCATCGCGCTCTCCGGTGTGCTGGTCCTCGCCCTGCGCTCGGTCGCGGACTGGCAGGTCGCGTGGTGGTCCTCGGCCGCCCTCGCCGCGGCCCTCGCGACCGCCGCGTGGAATCTACGGCCCGAGACGCCGCCCGCACCCTCAACCGACCCCCCCGACAAGGTGGTTGACCCCTGGTTCGGCGCGCTGTTCGCGAGCTACACCCTGGAGGGCGTCGGCTACATCGTCGCCGGGACCTTCCTGGTCGCCGCGATCGGGCAGAGTTCCCCTGGCTGGATCGGCAGCGGCGCCTGGGTGCTCGTAGGACTGGCGGCCGTACCGTCGTCGGCGTTGTGGGCGCGGCTCGGGCGGCGTTGGTCGCGGCCCGGGCTGCTGTGCGGGGCGCTGGTGATCCAGGCGGTCGGGATCGCGCTGCCCGCGCTGGTGGGCGGGGTGGCGGCTGCCCTGGTCTCGGCGGTGCTGTTCGGCGCGACCTTCATCGGGGTCAGCACACTCGCACTGGGCGCCGGCGCGGAGCTGCAATTCCCGCGCTCCGTGGCCCTGTTGACCGCCGGCTACTCCGTCGGCCAGATCCTCGGTCCCCTCGCCGTGGCCCCACTCCTGCACGACGGATACCGCCCGGCCCTGCTCCTGGCCGCCGCCGTGGTCCTCGCCGCGGCCGTCGCGGCCGCCGTCCTGCGGCTCGGCCTCCCACGTCGTCAAACGGTGGCGGTACGACAGTCCCTGCCCGCCCGGGACGTACGGTCCGCCGGTCGCTGATCAGGCGGTGCGGGCTCCGAGCAGGGCCAGGCAGTTGGCCCACAGGGGGCTCAGGCGGCCGGTGTTGTTGTACAGCTTCGCGAACAGCACCTGGCCCTCCAACTGCGCGACGACCGAACGCGCCGCCTCCCGGGAGTCGTCGACGGTGACCTGCCCGCGCTCACGCGCCTCGTCGACGACCGCGGCGACCATCTCGACCTGGGCGTCGAAGATCTCCTGCAACCGCGCGCGGACGGCCTCGGTCTGGTTGCTCATCTCCAGGCTGAGGTTGCCGAACAGACAGCCCGGCACGGTCCCGCGGCCCTGCTGCACGGCGTGCTGCCCGGCCTCCGTCTCCTCGAACAACTGCCGTAGCCTGTCGAGCGGTTGGGGACCGTCACCGCCTCCGCCGAGGATGCGCGTCCACTCCCGTCGCTGGTCCGCCCAGTGCTGATCGACGACGGCCAGCGCGAGGGCCTCCTTGGACGCGTAGAAGTAGTAGAAGCTGCCCTTCGGCACCCCGGCCGCCTTGCAGATCTCGGCCACCCCGAGCGCCGAGTACCCGCGCGCCTCGAAGAGCGACCGCCCGGCGGCGAGGATCTTCTCTCCGGCATCACTGGTCCTGCCCATACGGCAACTATACGACCGGTCGCCTATCCCCCGGCGAGCAGTTCGATCCGGGCCACCAGCTCCGCCGCCGTCGACTTGATCGTCTCCAGGCCCGGCTTCCCCCACGGCCGCGGTTCCGTGTCGACGACACACACGGTGCCCAGCACCATCCCCGTGGAGTCGATGAGCGGCGCCCCCAGATAGGAGCGGATGCCGAACTCGTCGACGACCGGATTGCCCGCGAACCGCGGATAGTCGCAGACGTCCTCCAACACCAATGCCTTACGTCTGACCACCACATGGGGGCAGAACCCATAGTCACGCGCCAGCTGCCGCCCCACCTCGGGCTTGGCATGCTCCCCTCCCGACACGGGCCGGGGCAGTCCGACACCGCCCGGCGTGTGCAGACCGGCGAAGAACTGCCGGTTCTCGTCGATGAAGTTGACCATGGCGTACGGCGCCCCGGTCAGGTCGGCGAGATGGTCCGCGAAGGCGTCGAGCGCCGGGTCCGGGTGCGCCCCGAGTCCCAACCCTCTCAGTCTGCGCCTCCGTTGAGGGGCCTCCTTGTCCTCGGGCGTGAGCAGCAGACGACCGGCCGGACGCGGCGGGTCGTAGCTCATGGGCGAACTCCGTCCAGGTGGACGTTTGGCATACAGGACCTCCGTGGCGGTGTGCGGGGATCACATGTGGGCACCATGGCTGGGCGCATGGGCCGGGGCGTGGGCGATGAGATGGCGTACGAGGGTCAGCAGGGTCTGGACACCCGAACTGGAGATCCGCGCGTCGCAGCGGACGACCGGGATACCGGGGTCGAGATCGATGGCGGCGCGCACCTCCTCGGGGTCGTAGCGGTAGGAGCCGTCGAACTCGTTGATCGCGACGATGAAGCCGAGGCCGCGCTGTTCGAAGAAGTCGACGGCCGCGAAGCACTCCTCCAGGCGGCGGGTGTCGGCGAGGATGACCGCGCCGAGGGCGCCCTCGGACAGCTCGTCCCACATGAACCAGAACCGCTCCTGTCCGGGCGTACCGAACAGGTAGAGCACATGTTCCGGGTCGAGGGTGATCCGGCCGAAGTCCATCGCCACGGTCGTCTCGACCTTGTTCTCGATGCCTTCGAGATCGTCGGTCGCGGCACTGACCGTGGTGAGCAGCTCCTCCGTGCTGAGCGGCGCGATCTCGCTCACCGCGCCGACGAAGGTCGTCTTGCCGACGCCGAAGCCGCCCGCCACCAGGATCTTCAGCGCGGTGGGGAAGGGATCGTGGCCGCTCTCGTAGTCAGAGCTGTCGTCGTAGTCCATCGAGCACTGCCTCCAGAAGAGACCGGTCAGTGGGGTTGTGGTGGAACTCGGGTGGCTTGGTGGTCAGCGCCCCGCAGTCGACGAGGTCCGACAGCAGCACCTTGGTGACCGCGGCCGGCAGCTTGAGGTGGGCGGCGACCTCGGCGACCGAGACGGGCGCGCGGCACAGGTCGAGAGCCTGTGCGTGCTCGGGTCCGAGGTAGCCGAGGGGGGTGGCTCCGGTGGCCATCACCTGCGACAGGAGGTCCAGCGCGACGGAGGGCCGGGTGCGGCCGTTGCTGACCGTGAAGGGGCGCACAAGACGTCCGGCCGCGTCGTCCAACCAAGGCCCGTCGCCGGCCGTCGCCACGCTCAAGGCCTCATCGCAGGGGAATCGACGGCATGCTGCCGGGGCGCGGTCACGAGGTAGGGGCGGACGCTCTTGACCAGCATCGCCATCTCGTAGCCGAGGACGGCCGCGTCGGCCTCGCGGCCGGCCAGCACGGCGAGACAGGTGCCGGAGCCCGCGGTGGTGACGAAGAGGAGCGTCGAGTCGAGTTCGACGACGACCTGCCGGACGTCTCCGCCGTCACCGAAGCGGACGCCCGCGCTCCGGCCGAGGGAGTACAGCCCGGAGGCCAGGGCCGCCATGTGGTCCGCGCTGTCGGGGTCGAGCCCGTGAACCGACTTCACGAGCCCGTCGCAGGAGAGCAGGACCGCGCTGGTGGTGTGCGGCACGCGCTGCACGAGGCCGCTCATCAGCCAGTCGAGGTCGGATACATGGCCGGTCGGCTGGCCGGTCGGCGCATCGCTCGCCATGGTGGATCGACTCCTTGGGGTCCGAAGGTCTGCGGGAGCGCGGGTGGGGGTGACGCTGGGCGTGGGGGTGGGGGCCTGCGTGGTCATCCGGCTGATGCGCTCCCGTCGTGCCGGGCGGTGAGGTCGTGGTCGTGTCCGGGCACATGGCTGTGTGCTTCGGACATGGGGGCCGCGTCCATGTGGGGGGCGAGGGTGAAGCGGTCCGTCTCGGTGTCCGGTGTCGCCGTGTGAGCCGTGTAGCGGTGGAGCGCGGTGTCCATATAGCCGGAGCCCATGTGGGTCGACGACATGTGGGCCGGGTCCACGGGGGTGTTCGCGTCCAGGGCGGAGGGCTCCGTGTGGAGGGCGTTCATGTAGACGCCGCCGGTGTGGACGCCGCCGGTCGTGTCGGTCCCGTTGGTGTGCGGGAACTCCATGTGGGCCGACGACGTGTGGTCCGACGCCATGTGGTCCGAGGCCAGGTGCGGTGCCGCGGCCTCGACACCATCGGAGGGCACCGGCCCGTCCGCCGCCTCCGCAGCCTCCATGTGCTGCTGCGCTTCCGCGAGGCCGATCCCCCGCTGGAACGCGGCCATCAGGCCCGGGTCGTGGCCCGCGGGGTGCTCGGTGTCCTGGCGGGGCGTCGGGCCGTCGCGGAGCTGGGGTGCGATGTGCTCCTGGGCGCGGCGGCGCGGCAGTTGGGGCGGCTTGCCCATCGTGCCGCGTACCGCTCCGCCGCGCGGGACGGGCGCCCCGGTCACGTTCTCCGCCACGGTCTGCCGGTCGTCGGCACGGATCCCGGGCACGGCCTCCAAGGGGTTCGCGCGCTCCGCGTGGGCACCGCGCACGGGCAGCGGCACCGGTCCGCCGCCGTTCGGCGCGGGCGCGGCGGGCGGTACGGAGTCCCGCCGCTGATGCCGCCCCGACGCCCCGGCCTCACGCTGGTGCCGCCCCGGCGCGCCCTGTCCGACGGCGCGCTGACCAGCGCCGTCGGTCCCACCCTGCGCCCCACCCTGCGGAATCTGCTGCGGCGGCACGAGCTGCTGCCCCCCGCCCAGGGTGTCCTGCGGCTGCCCTACGGCGCCGGGGGCGCCCTGCGCCGTACCCAACAGGGCCTGCGGGACGACGAGTACGGCCTGCATCCCGCCGTAGATGTTGGTCTGCAGGCGGACGTGGATGCCGTGGCGGCGGGCGAGTTGGGAGACGACGAACAGCCCGATGCGGCCGTCGGCCAGCAGGCTGGCGACGTTGACCTGGTCGGGGTCGGTCAACAGGGCGTTCATACGGCTCTGTTCACCGGCGGGCATGCCGAGGCCGCGGTCCTCGACCTCGACGGCGAGGCCCGAGGTGACGAGGTTGACGCGGAGCAGCACTTGGGTGTGCGGAGCGGAGAACACCGTGGCGTTCTCGACGAGTTCGGCCAGCAGGTGGATCACGTCGGCGACGGCATGGCCGCGCAGGGTGCCGTCGATCGGCGGCACGAGTTTGACGCGGGAGTACTGCTCGACCTCGGCGATGGCGGAGCGCAGCACCTCGGTCATGGAGACCGGGTTGCTCCACTGCCTGCGGGAGACGGCGCCGCCGAGGACGGCGAGGTTCTCCGCGTGGCGGCGGATGCGGGTGGCGAGGTGGTCGACGTGGAAGAGGCCCTTGAGCAGGTCGGGGTCCTCGATCTCGTTCTCCAGCTCGTCGAGGATCGAGATCTCCCGGTGCACCAGGGACTGCAGGCGCCGGGCGAGGTTGACGAAGACCTCGACCTTCTGTTCGCTGCCCGCCTGGCTGGAGAGCTGGGCGGCCGCGACGACGGCGGTGACGGCGCCGTCGTGCGCGTGTGCCAGGTCGGCGGCGAGGAGGTCGAAGTCGTCGGCGTCCCCGGGGGGCCTGCTGCGCGGTGTGCGCTGCGGCGGGCCCTCGCCCCGGCGGAGCGCCTCGACCAGGTCGCGCAGGTCGGCCTCGCCGCGCGCGCTGCTGCGGCGCAGGGCGCCGATGCGGTCGCTGACGGAACTCGCGGCGCGGCCCGCCGCCACGGCGGCGATCAGGATGCCGGCGAACGTCACCGACGTGGCTCCGGCGAGGACGCCCCAGAGGGTGAGGCTGGTCCGCGCTCCGGTGGAGCGGACGGTGAACAGCACGGCCGCGCTGGCGCTCAGCGCGACCGCCACGGGCGGCAGCACGGCGAGGCGCAGGAGTTGGGGGCGTATGTGCGTATCGGGCAGTGCGGGCACGGGGCGGGCGGCCGGTCGCCCGTGCCGGCCGCCCTCACGGCGGTCTGCGCGTGCGGCCGGTGCACGGAGTTGAGACATCGGCGTCCTCGTACTTGGTGCGTCGGGCCGGTTTGCTCGCGCGGGGTGCGCGATTCGGGCATACGCCATCGGCGTGCCGGTCGAGAGAGCCGAAGAATTCGGCCCCGCGTCGCCCGACGGACACTCACAGTAGTCGCCAACGCATCAGGTGCGATGGGCAGTTGACAAACTCCTCCGGGGACCGTCCCGCTCTGGTATGAGGCTTCGTACGACAGACCGATAACCCCCTCGACGGCACGCCGAAGAAGGACAAAGAACCGATCGCGCCTGATCGGAAGCGGTCATGAAAAAACGTCAGGGGCCGGTGGGTAGCGCTACCCACCGGCCCCTGACGTTCGTGTCCCACCCACCCGCGACCGGATCACGGGGGCGTTTCCCGGGGGCTCGATCCCCCTCAGCCACACCCCTGAACGTCACGGAACGTGATGGCAGATCGAGCCTTCCCGGCTCGGCCCGGCTCGGCTCAGCGCTCGCTCGCGAGGTCCAGCTCCGCCGGGGTCGCCGACTGCTTCGCTTCCGGCCCGGCCGGGGTCGCGGTGTGCCAGTGCCGGTCGATCGTGCCCCCGAAGGGGCGCCACCACGGGTCCGTCGTCAGGGTGCCGCCCGGCTCGAACGGCTCGCCGGGCCTCGGTGTGGCCACGGCCTGGCCCGCCGACTCCCCCGCGTCCGCGGTCCACTCGCCGGGCTCGGCCCACGGGTGCAGCGCCAGGTTGAACGTGCCCCAGTGGATCGGCAGCAGCACGCCGTGCGGCTGCCCGCCCTGGAGGTCGAGGTGGGCGCGCAGGCCCTCCTCCGGGGTCATGTGGATGTCGGGCCAGAACTCGCTGTACGCGCCGATCTGGATCATCGTGGCGTCGAACGGGCCGTGCGCGGCGCCGATCTCCTTGAAGCCGTCGAAGTAGCCGGTGTCACCGCTGTGGTAGATCCGGTGCTCGTCACCGGCGACCACCCAGGAGGCCCAGAGGGTGTGCTGGGTGTTGCGCAGGCCGCGCCCGCAGAAGTGGCGGGCCGGGGTCGCGGTCAGGGTGAGGCCGCCGACCTTGGTCTCCTCGTGCCAGTCCAGCTCGCGCAGCCGGTCGGGGGACACGCCCCAGTGCTCCAGGTGCGCGCCGACGCCCAGCGGAACGGCGAACAGGGTGTCCGTGTCGGCCAGCGCCTTGATCGTGGGCATGTCCAGGTGGTCGTAGTGGTCGTGCGAGATGACGACGACGTCGACCGGGCCGAGCGCGGCCAGCGGCAGGGGCACCGGGTGCAGCCGCTTGGGTCCCGCGAACGGGAACGGGGAGCAGCGGTCGCCCCAGACCGGGTCGAAGAGGACTCGGTGGCCGTCGATCTCCGCGAGCACGCTGGAGTGGCCCATCCAGGTCAGCCGCAGGCCGGTCGCGGCGGGCCTGGCCAGGTCGGCGAGGGTGGTGGCGTGCACGGGCAGGGTGCCGGTGGGGGCGCGGCGGGCACGCTCCTGCTTGTCGAGGTAGGACTTGCCCATCCCGCGCATCGCGCCGCCGGACGGGCGGACGCTCGTATTGCCGCCGGGGTTCTGGAAGACCCCGTCCTTGAAATGCGGGGATCTACGGATGCGCGCCAGGCGCTCGCCGCTCGGGTCCGCGCCGAAGGCCTCGGGCTGCAGCGCGCGGAGCCCGGAGCTGAGGGTACGGATTCCGGTCACGGTTCCTCCAGGTGGAGTCGGTCAGGCTTTCCATTATGGTCGACCCCTGTGACAACGCCGTCGCATCGGCATCTCGGAGCCCGCTTTCCAAAGAAAGCCCAAAGTTCCATGCCGGGGACGACGCGCCGGGCCGGGACCCGGTCCCGCGTTGACAGGACCCGACGCCGCTTCCGATACTGACTCGCCGTTCAGTACCCGCTGTCCGGTCGACCGCTTCGGTACGCGTCCTGCCGGCCGGTGCCCCGAGGAGCCCGTATGACCGCCCCCTTGATGTCGCTCACCTGGACCGACCACGTCACCGGCCGCCAGGGCTTCCTGGTCGTCGACCGGCTGGTGCGCGGGGTGTCCAGCGGCGGCCTGCGGATGCGGCCGGGCTGCACCCTCGCCGAGGTGACCGGACTCGCCCGGGGCATGACCATGAAAGAGGCGCTGCACTACGACCCGGAGGGCCGCTACGTCCCGTTGGGCGGCGCCAAGGGCGGCATCGACTGCGACCCGCAGGACCCGGAGTCGTACGGCATCCTCGTCCGCTATCTGCGTGCCATGCGGCCGTACATCGAGAGCTTCTGGACGACGGGTGAGGATCTCGGGCTCACCCAGGACCTGGTCGAGCGGGCCGCCGCGGAGGCGGGGCTCGTGTCGTCGATCCAGGCCGTGTATCCGCTGCTCGACGACGAGACGGAGGCACGGCGGCGGCTCGCGGACGCCTTCGCGGTCGAGGTGGACGGCATCGGTCTGGACGAGCTGGTCGGGGGCTGCGGGGTCGCCGAGTCGGTGCTCGCGGCGCTGGACCGGGCGGGCGTGCCGTACACGGGGACACGGGTCGCCGTGCAGGGCCTGGGCACGATGGGCGGGGCCACGGCGCGGTTCCTCACGCGCGCGGGGCTGACGCTCGTCGCCGTCGCCGACATCAAGGGCACGATCGTGAACCCGGGCGGCCTGGACATCGACGCGCTGCTCTCGGCCCGGGACGCGTACGGCACCGTGGACCGTTCCGTGCTGCGCCCGGGCGACCTCGAACTGCCCGGTGAGGACTGGCTGTCGGTCGAGGCGGAGGTGCTGGTCCCGGCGGCGGTGTCGTACGCGATCGACACCACCAACCAGCAAGGAATCACGGCCCGTTGGATCGTCGAGGCCGCGAACATGCCGGTCCTCCCGGAGGCGGAGGAACTGCTCTCCGCGCGCGGGGTCGTCGTTCTGCCGGACGTGGTCGTGAACTCCGGGACGAACGCCTGGTGGTGGTGGACCCTGTTCGGCGACATCGGCGCGGACGCGGGCGAGGCGTTCGCCCACACCAGGCGGTCGATGCGTGCCCTGATCGACCTGATGCTGGCCCGCGCGGAGACCGACGGCACCACTCCGCGCGCCGCCGCGCACGCGATCGTCGCGGACCGGCTGCCGGTCATCGCGGAACGGTTCGGCTGGTACCGGTGACGTACGGGGCAACACCCCTATGGGCAACGGATTAGGGTGACGGCGTGGCGAGAGTGCGGTTGAGCGTGGCGGAGCGGCGGGCGGAGTTGCTGCGCGCCGCCGTGGAGCAGATCGAGGCGCGGGGCGTGGCGGCGGTCAGGATCGCCGACGTGGCCTCGGCGCTCGGGGTGAGCAACGCGCTGGTGCTCTATCACTTCTCGACCAAGGAGAAACTGGTCGCCGCCGCGTTCGCCTTCGCCGCCGAGGACGACCTCGCGCATCTGCGCAAGCTGCTCGGCCGCCGTACGACCGCGCTGCGCCGGCTGCGGGCCGCGGTGCGCTGGTACGCGCCGACCGGGCCGGCCAAGGGCTGGCGGCTGTGGATAGAGGGCTGGGCGGCGGCGCTGCGCGAACCCGCTCTCCTGGACGTCACGCGCGATCTCGACCGGCAGTGGAAGCAGGCCCTCGCGGAGGTCGTCGCCGAGGGGGTGACCGCGGGCGAGTTCCACTGCCCGGACCCGGGCGGCGCGGCCCTGCGCCTCACGGCCCTCCTCGACGGCCTCGCCGTACAGATGACGGCGTACGCGGGAACGGTGTCCCGGGCGCGCGCCCTGGAGTGGGTCGACGAGGCGCTCGCCCGTGAACTGGGGCTCGACCGGGCCGCGTTGACGACGCCCTGATCGGCCTCTCCGTAGCGACTCGGTTCACTTCGCGGACCGTGACGACGGCGCCCGTGGCACGCAGCGCACCAGGAGCGACCGCCGTATCCCCTCGCCCCTCCTCAGGCCACCGCCCCGATCCGCATCTTGATGGCGTCGGGTGACAGTGCGCCCTTCGCCTCCACGTGGTCGCCGGAGGACTCGCCGCGCAGCCGGCGTCCGATCCACGGCACCAGGTACTCGCGCGCCCAGTGGACATCGTCGCGCCGGATGTCGAGCGGGCCGCGCGGCGGCAGCGGGGGCCAGGGCTGCTCCGGGTCGGCCGGGACCTCGACGCCGAGGACCTGTCCGGCGCGGAGCGCCACGCGCGTGTGCCCCTCGGGAGAGAGGTGCAGCCGGTCGCCGTCCCAGGCCCGCCGGTCCTGGATGGTCTTCAGGGACCAGAGGTCGAGCACCGGGCAGCCGTAGCGGTCGGCGATGGCCCGCACATGTCCGTTGTAGGTGGCGATCTTGCCGCGCAGGTGCTTGAGCACGGGCACGCCGCGGGTGTCGAAGCCGGTCGTCACCATGACGGTGCCGACGGCGCCGGTGAGGTCGGCCACCGCGCGCTCGAAACGCTCGGCGACCTCGTCGGGGTCGGTGCCGGGGCGGATGATGTCGTTGCCGCCCGCGCTGAAGGAGACCAGGTCGGGGCCGAGCTCCTTGGCCCGGGTGAGCTGGTCGGCCACGATCTGGTCGAGCAGCTTTCCGCGCACGGCGAGGTTGGCGTACGCGAAGTCGCCTTCGGGCCGGCGATCCGCGAGCAGTACCGCGAACCGGTCGGCCCAGCCGACCATCGCGCCGTCGGGCCCAGGGTCGCCGACGCCTTCGGTGAAGCTGTCCCCCAGCGCCACGTACGACCCGATCACTGATCTGCTGTCACTCTTCGAATCGTTAGCCACGGCAACCATAATTCACCCTCGCCTGTGACCTACGCGATCGTAATAAGGGGTTGACGGACGGTGAGATAAGCCACTTGTAAAGGGTTGTCCAAAGTCGGAATAACTCTCTGACCAGGTACGTTGACGGCGAAACTGCCATACGCCGAAGGCCGGACCCGGGGATCGGGGTCCGGCCTTCGGTGCTGTGGGGGGGGTGGCGTCGGGGCCTGGGGTCAGCCGACGGTGACCCCGTGCGAGCGGAGATAGGCGACCGGGTCGACGTCCGAGCCGTAGTACGGCGTGGTCCGGATCTCGAAGTGCAGGTGCGGGCCGGTCACATTGCCGGTCGCGCCGGAGAGGCCGAGCTGCTGGCCCTCGGTGACGGTCTGGCCGGCCGAGACGGAGAGCTGCGACATGTGGGCGTACTGCGAGTACTCGCCGTCCGCGTGCCGGATGACGACCTCGTTGCCGTAGGCGCCGTCGTAGGCCGCCGAGACGACCGTGCCCGCGGCGACCGCCTTGATGGTGGTGCCGGTCGGGACGACGAAGTCGACGCCCGTGTGGTAGCCGCTGGACCACATGCTGCCGGCGACGCGGTAGCCGGTGCCGATGGTGCCGCCGGTCACGGGAAGGCCGTAGCCGGTGGAGGTGCTGGTGGTGTCGGCGCTCTGCGTGGCCGACGACTTCTTGGAAGAAGAGGAGAACGAGGACGAAGTGCCGGACGACGTCGACGACTTGGTCGTGTCCGTCCCCCTCGTCGTGGCCTTCTCACCGAGGGAGAGCTTCAGGCCCGGGTGGATCAGCGACGGGTTGCCGCCGATGGCCTCGCGGTTGTCCTGATAGATCTTCTTCCAGCCGCCGGTGACGTCCTGCTCCTCGGCGATCTTCGAGAGATAGTCGTCCGACTTCACCGAATACGTGGTGACGCGCGCCGACTTGGCGGCGGTGGACTTCTCGGTCGCCGTCTTCTCGACCACCGGAACGGACTGAACCGCCTTTTCCGGAGCGGAAGTCGTGGTCGCGGCATGGGCGCCGGTGGCTCCCATGAGCGGAAGGGCGAGTGCCGCGCCGCCGGTTCCGGCGACGGCTATCGAGCGGGTGAAGCGCTGGGGCTTCGGGCGGCGGTGTTTACCCTTCGCGGGCATGACGAATTCCTCTCCGGCGCCTGCGAGGTGAGCTGTCGGGTTCGGGCTGGAGATGCCCGGCCGCGCACTGGGCGCGTCTTGACCCCAAGCCCGTTCCGGAGACCGGAACAGGCGTCGTACCTGTGGGTCCCCCGCTCCTGCCGCATACGGGTGAGTGGATGCGAAGTCCGGTCGGCGGCAGGACTGGGCGTCCGTCCGGATTGGTGGCGAACGTAAGCGAGGAAGACGCAAAGGGACAAGCAGGAGGTTCCACGGATTTGCGTTTCTTGTGATCCCTTGTGGGAATTCACAGTCACCCTCCGTGAATTCCCCCAGGACCCTGCCCTTCAATTCCCCTGTAAAAGCACGTCAATTACGTGAACATGACGAACGACGCACGGTCACGAATATGACGCTGCTCACGTACGCGACTCTCAGGTTCCTTTATTCCAGAGCGAGTTGGACGAAGGCTGCAATTGGGACAGAAGGATCAGATGCGACGCAGCCGGAGAACCATCGCATCCAGGTCACCGCGCAGCCCGGTCGGCAGTCCGTGGTGCAACAGCACGGCCCCTCGGTGCACTTCGCCCGTTTCGAGGCATTCGTACGACACTGTCGGGTCGAGTCCGCGCAGCCTGAGCGCCGGGAGGGGCTCGCCGTAGTGCTGCGCCTGGAGGAGGGCGAGGACGACGGTCTCGTCGCCGCGGACGTACTGCACGGCGCTGAGTCCACCGGTCGGCGGGCGCAGGCGGTACAGGTCGCCGTGCTGCACGAGGGGCCGGATCTCCTTGTAGAGGTCCACCCAGCGGCGGGCCTCGGCGAGCTCCTCCTCGGTCCACTCCGAGAGGTCGCCGCCCACGCCGAGCACACCGGCCATGGCGCTCACGAACCGGAAGCGCAGGCTGCTGACCCGGCCGTTGAGCTGGGTGTTGGGGCTGTCGGTGACCCAGGCGGCCATCACGCGCGCGGGGTGGATCTGGCTGAAGCCGTACTGGATGGCGAGCCGGTCCAGCGGGTCGGTGTTGTCCGAGGTCCACACCTGGTCCGTGCGGCTCATGATGCCGAGGTCGATCCGGCCGCCGCCGCCCGAGCAGGACTCGAAGGCGACGCCCGGGTGGGCCTCCCGCAACCGGTCCAACAGGCCGTACAGGGCGCGCACATGATCCACCCAGAGGCGCTGCGGGTAGGCCTCGCCCGGCCAGCCCGCGTCGGTGAAGCAGCGGTTGAAGTCCCACTTCACGTAGTCGATCGGGGCGCTGGAGAGGAGCCCGTCGAGCTGCTCCCACAGGTACTCCTGGACGTCCTCGCGGGCGAGGTTCAGGACGAGCTGGTTGCGGAACTCCGTCCGCTTCCGTCCTTCCTGGTACTGCACCCAGTCGGGGTGCGCGCGGTACAGGTCGCTGTCCGCGTTGACCATCTCGGGCTCGACCCAGATGCCGAACCGCATGCCCAGGGCGTGCACACGGTCGGCGAGGGGCTTGAGCCCTGCCGGGAAGCGGTCCGGGTTGGGCGTCCAGTCGCCGAGCCCGGCGCGGTCGCTGGTGCGGGCGCCGAACCAGCCGTCGTCCACCACGAACAGCTCGACCCCGACCGCCGCCGCCCGCCGCGCGAGCACCTCCTGCTGGTCCTCGGAGATGTCGAACTGGGTGGCCTCCCAGGAGTTGTAGAGCACCGGCCGGTCCTGGTCCGCGTCCGGGATGACGTACGTCCGCTGGTACGTGTGCCAGGTGCGGCTCGCGCCGCCGTGGCCGGTGTCGCTCCACAGGCCGGCGAAGACCGGGGTCGTGAAGGACTCCCCCGGCGCCAGGAGCAGCAGCCCGGAGTCGTCGTACCCGGCGCCGCCGGTGATCTGCACGCGCGCGTCCGGGAGTTGGGCCACGGCGAGCCGCCAGGACCCCGACCAGCCGAGGGCGCAGCCGTACACCTCGCCGCGCTCCTCGGTCGCGTCGGTGTCGAGGGCGACCCAGGGGAGGTGCTGGTGTCCGGTGTGGCCGCGGCGGCTGCCGATGACCTTCTCACCGTAGGTGAGGTCGGAGCGCACCAGCCGGGACTCGGCGGCCCACCGGCCGTGCAGCTGGGACAGCCGCCAGCCCTCGCGCTCGGGCAGCGTCCAGGTCGCGGAGTCCGCACGCAGCAGCTCCAGGGGCGCGGCCCCGTCGTTGCCGAGGGTCGTCCAGCGCTCTACGACGTCACCGCGCGTCCGGTAGTGCAGCGTGATCGCAAGGCCGCCGTCCCGGAAGCGCAGCCGCAGCTCGTCGCCCTCGGTGTCGTACCGCTCGAAGGTCCATTCCGTGCCGCGGCGCTCGGGCGTGCGCACGGAGAGGGCGGGGCGGGCGAAGCGGGGGCCACCCTCGACGGGGTACTCCTCGCGGCCGTCGAGCCGCGACTCGAAGGAGGAGGCGCCGGGCAGCGGCCGGGCCGCCAGTTCCTCGGCGTCGGCGAGTGCGATCGCGGGGCCCCAGTGCAGGTGGAGCAGCTCGTCCTGCTCGGTGAGATGGACGGCATAGCTGCTCGTCGGGCCCGACAGCACCCACGTACGGCCGTTCTCGGCGATCTCCAACATCAAGCCCCTCACAGATTCGAACAAGTCCGCTCAAGCACCAACATCATCAACGGCACGGGGCCTGCGAGGCAACGCCTGTGGACAACTCATTGCCTGGGGAACCCATGTCGTATCGTCGAGAACGTGCCCGCCGGTGAGCCGCGTCGTCGGGCCGAGTGGGAGGAGTCCTCGTGACGCAGCAGATTCCGTCGACCGAGCCGGAGTTGTCCGGAGTGCGCAATTTCCGGGACGTGGGCGGACTTCCGACGGTGGACGGACGCCGGGTGCGGCACGGGGTGCTGTTCCGCAGCGGCCACCTCGCGCACGCGACCGACGAGGACGCCGCGTTCCTCGGCTCGCTGGGCCTGCACACGATCTTCGACTTCCGTAACGCGTCGGACCAGAAGCTGGAGGGTCCCGACGTCGAGCTGCCGGGTGTGCGCAATGTGAATCTGCCGCTGAGCGACCCGGCGGACGGCTCCGAGTTCTGGAAGATGGTCCGCGACGGCGAGATGGAGCAGCTGCGCGAGATCCTCGGCGACGGCAAGGGCGCCGCCCGCATGGTCGCGTCGTACCGGACGATCATCAAGGAGCGCACCGCCGAGCACTCCCAGGTGCTGCGCTCCCTCGCGGACGACAGCGTCCCCGCGCTGATGCACTGCGCGGCGGGCAAGGACCGCGCGGGTCTGTCGATAGCCGTGACGCTGCTCGCCCTCGGCGTGGAGCGCGAGGCGATCGTGACCGACTACCTGGAGTCGAACGCGAAGCACCGTCGCTACAAGGTGCGCCGCAGCAGTTCCTCCGCCTCGGCCTACTCCCCCGAGGTGATGGAGCTCCTCAGCCCCCTCTTCGACGCCCGCGCCGAATATCTGACGGCGGCCTTCGAGACCGTCGAGGAGACCTGGGGCAGCGTGGACGCCTACCTGGAACAGGGGCTCGGGATCACCCCGGAGATCCGGGAGCGGCTGCGCGAGCGCCTGCTCGACTGAACCGGCCGAGGCTACCGGCCCGGCTCAACAGGCCGCCGTCGCGGGCTACTTGGCGCCCACGGAGAACAGCAGGTAGATGAAGGCCGCGAAGAGGTGGCCGACGGCGATGTAGATGATGAGCCGGATCCACAGGGCGCGCGGGAACTTGTCCTCGATGTTGTTGCCGCTCATGACGTCTCTCCGGTGATCGGGCCCAGGCACAGGGTGGCCGTGGGGCTCTGCAGCAGGGTGTGGACGAACAGGACCTCGACGCCGTCCTCGTCGGCGGCGGCGAGGCGGTGCGGGGTCAGCGAGTCGAAGTGGGCGCTGTCGCCCGGCGCGAGGATGTGCGCGGTGTCGCCGAGCCGCAGCCGCAGTCGGCCGGTGAGGACGTAGAGCCACTCCTCGCCGGGGTGCACGCGCACGATGTCGCCCTGGGAGCCGTGCGGGATGCGGACGCGCAGCGACTGCATCCCGCGGCCGGGGGCCCCGGCCTGCCAGTAGGTCCAGCCGCCCGCGCGGGTCGGTTCCATGTCGGCGGCGCGGACGACGGAGTCCCGGTCGGTGGCCGTCTCGCCGAGCAGATCCGAGACTGTCGTACCGTAGATGCGGGCGAGCGCGAGCAGCATCGGCAGCGAGGGCTGGCGCTGCCCGGTCTCCAGACGGGAGAGATGGGCGGGCGAGAGCCCGGCGGAGCGGGCGGCGGCCTCCAGGGTGAGGGAGGCGCGGCGGCGCAGCGCGCGGAGCTGTGGTGCGACGGTGGCCGGCAGGTCTTCGGCCGGCCCTGCCGACGGTTCCGGCCCGGTCTCGGAGGAGCTCATGTCCTCCATTCAGCCGGACTTTTGCCCCTGCGGCAAATTTCTTGCCTCAGGGGCAAAAACCTAGCGGTTGGCCACCGCCTGCTTCACCAGTGTCTTGCTGAAGTCCCACATCAGCCCGCCACCACTGTGCGCGTCGTCCATCACGGCGGTGAACGCGTCTACGAACCGGTCCACCTCACGCTCGCCGATGATCAGCGGCGGGATCAGCTTGATGACCTCCAGGTGGTCGCCGGAGACCTGGGTGAGGATCCGGTGCCGCTGGAGCAGCGGTACGACCACCATCTGCGCGAACAGGCCCTTGCGCGCGGCCTGCAGCATGGTCCAACGGCTGCGCAGCTTCAGGGACTTGGGCCTGCCGAACTCGATGCCGATCATCAGGCCCCGGCCGCGGACATCCGCGAGCAGTTCGTACTTGTCGACCAGCGCGGCGAGCCGGGACCTCAACTGGTCCCCGGTGGCACGGGCGTTGGCGACGACCTGCTCGTTCTCCATGACGGACAGCACGGCGAGGCCGGCCGCCATGGCCTGGGCGTTGGCCCCGAAGCTCGCCGAGTGGACCAGCACCCGGTCCATGGACGAGTAGACCTTCTTGAAGATCCAGTCCTTGCCGAGGGTGGCACCGACCGGCACATAGCCGCCGGAGAGCGCCTTGGCCACGCACACCAAGTCAGGCTCCACGCCCTCCTCGTGCTGGTAGGCGTAGAAGTCGCCGGTGCGCCCGAGGCCGGTCTGCACCTCGTCGGCGATGAGCAACGCCTTGTGCTGGTGCAGGAGTTCCTGCGCGGCGCGCAGATAGCCGGGCGGCGCCTCGTGGACGCCCTTGCCCTGGATCGGCTCGACGACGAGCGCGGCGACGTCGCCCTTCTTCAACTCCCGTGCCAGGGCGTCGAGATCGCCGAGCGGCAGGGCCGTGTCGGGCAGCAGCGGGGCGAAGCCGTCGCGGAAGCCGTCCTCGCCGTTGACCGAGAGCGAGCCGGTGGTGAGGCCGTGGAAGGCGTGGTCGCAGTAGAGGACGCGGGGTTTCCCGGTGGCGTAGCGGGCGAACTTGAGCGCGGTCTCGACCGCCTCCGTGCCGCTGTTGCCGAAGAACACCCGGTCCAGGTGCGGGCTGTGGGTGAGGAGTTGCTCGGCGAGCAGGCCGGGCAGCGGCTGGCAGTCGAAGCGGGTGAGGTCGGCGAGCTGGGCGTCGAGGACGTCGTGCACCGCCTTGCGGACGACGGGGTGGTGGCGGCCCAGGCCCATCACCCCGAACCCGGCGAGCATGTCGAGGTAGTCGTTGCCTTCGGCGTCCCAGAAGTAGGCGCCCTCGCCCCGCTCGTAGACCTTGTCGAAGCCGATGGTGTGGAGCATGCGCGGGAGCTGGTGGTTGAGGTACTTGGCGTGCAGCTCGTAGCGCTCGGCTCCGCGCTCGGCCAGCAGCGCGGTGAGGTCGAACTCCTTGGTCATTCGGGTTTCTCCTTGGCTGTGCCGGCGTTCGTGTCCTTGACCGCCAGGCTTGCGCTGATCCGTCCGGCGACCTCGACGGGTGTGAGGCCGATGTCGGCGAGCAGCTCCCCGCGTTTGGCGTGCGCGAGGAACTGCTCCGGGATGCCGAACCGCCGTACGGGGACGTCGACTTCGGCGTCCCCGAGCGCCAGCGCCACGGCGGCGCCGACGCCGGAGGCGCGGCTGTTGTCCTCCACGACGGCGACGAGGCGGTGCTCGGCGGCGAGGCCGGGGAGCGCCGGGTCGACGGGCTTGACCCAACGGGGGTCCACGACCGTGCAGTTGATGCCCCGCGCCTCGAGGAGTTCGGCGGCCTGGAGGCAGACGGGCGCCATCACACCGACGGCGACGAGCAGCACATCGGGGGTCTGCGTGGCGCGGTGCAGGACGTCGAGGCCGCCCACCCGGTCGATGGCGGGGATCTCCGGTCCGACCGACTCCTTCGGGAAGCGGACGAGGGTCGGCGCGTCGTCGACGGCGACCGCTTCCCGTAGCTGGGCCCGGAGTTGGGCGGCGTCACGCGGGGCGGCGATGCGGAGCCCCGGCACGACCTGGAGGATGGACATGTCCCACATGCCGTTGTGCGACGCGCCGTCGACTCCCGTGACCCCGGCGCGGTCCAGGACGAACGTGACCCCGCAGCGGTGCAGCGCCACGTCCATCAGGAGCTGGTCGAAGGCCCGGTTGAGGAACGTGGCGTAGACGGCGACGACGGGATGCAGGCCGCCGGTCGCCAGGCCCGCCGCCGAGACCGCCGCGTGCTGCTCGGCGATGCCCACGTCCCAGACCCGGTCGGGGAACCTCGCGGCGAACTTGCCGAGGCCGACCGGGTGCAGCATGGCCGCCGTGATGGCCACGACGTCGTCGCGTTCCTCCCCGATGCGCAGGATCTCGTCGCCGAACACGCTGGTCCAGGAAGGTCCGTTGGAGGGGGCGAGGGGCGCGCAGGTGAGGGGGTCCATCACGCCGACGGTGTGGAAGTGGTCCTCCTCGTGGGCGAGGGCGGGTTCGTAGCCGCGGCCCTTCTCCGTGAGGCAGTGCACGAGGACCGGGCCGTGGAAGCGTTTCGCGCGGCGCAGCGCGGACTCGACGGCGCCGATGTCGTGTCCGTCGATCGGGCCGACGTACTTGAGGCCGAGGTCCTCGAACATGCCCTGCGGGGCGAACGCGTCCTTGAAGCCCTTCTTCGCGCCGTGCAGCGACTCGTAGATGGTGTTGCCGACGACCGGGGTGCGCAGCAGGACGCGCTTGCCCCAGGCGAGGACCTGTTCGTAGCTGTCGGTGGTGCGCAGGGTGGCCAGGTGGTTGGCGAGGCCGCCGATGGTGGGCGCGTACGAGCGCTCGTTGTCGTTGACGACGATGATCAGCGGCCGGTCCTTGGCGGCGGCGATGTTGTTCAGCGCCTCCCAGGCCATGCCGCCGGTCAGCGCGCCGTCGCCGATGACCGCGACGACATGGCCCTTCTCGCCCTGCACCTGGCGGGCCTTGGCGAGGCCGTCGGCCCAGCCGAGCGCGGTGGAGGCGTGGCTGTTCTCGATGACGTCGTGCTCGGACTCCTCGCGCGAGGGGTAGCCGGACAGGCCGCCCTTGCCGCGCAGTTTCGAGAAGTCCTGACGCCCCGTCAGCATCTTGTGCACATAGCTCTGGTGGCCGGTGTCCCACAGGATGCGGTCGGCCGGGGACTCGAAGACGCGGTGCAGCGCGATGGTCAACTCCACCACGCCCAGGTTGGGTCCGAGGTGACCACCGGTCCTGGCCACCGCGTGGACCAGGAACTCCCTTATTTCTTCGGACAGTTCGCCGAGTTCCGCCTCGGACAGCGACTTCAGGTCGCGTGGTTGACGGATGCTCTCCAGGATCGTCACGTCGGGCCCCCTTCGGTCCGTGCTGTTCAGCTCACGGTGACGGCCGGCTCCCCCGCCGCGACGCCGTCCTGCTCCATCTGTTCGGCGATCTTCATCGCCTCCTCGATGAGGGTCTCCACGATCTTCGACTCGGGCACGGTCTTGACGACCTCGCCCTTGACGAAGATCTGACCCTTGCCGTTGCCGGAGGCGACCCCGAGGTCCGCCTCCCGCGCCTCACCGGGGCCGTTGACGACGCAGCCCATGACCGCGACGCGCAACGGCACCTCCATGCCCTCAAGACCCGCCGTGACCTCGTCGGCGAGCTTGTAGACGTCCACCTGGGCCCGCCCGCAGGACGGGCACGACACGATCTCCAGCCGCCGGGGCTTGAGGTTCAGCGACTCCAGGATCTGGAGGCCGACCTTGACCTCCTCGACCGGCGGGGCGGACAGCGACACCCGGATGGTGTCGCCGATGCCCTCGCTGAGCAGCGCCCCGAAGGCCACCGCCGACTTGATCGTGCCCTGGAAGGCGGGACCGGCCTCGGTGACCCCGAGGTGCAGCGGATAGTCGCTCTGCGCGGCCAGCTGCCGGTAGGCGTTGACCATCACCACGGGGTCGTTGTGCTTGACGGAGATCTTGATGTCGCGGAAGCCGTGCTCCTCGAAGAGGGACGCCTCCCACAGGGCCGACTCGACGAGCGCCTCGGGCGTCGCCTTGCCGTACTTCTGCAGCAGACGACGGTCCAGGGAACCGGCGTTGACCCCGATCCGGATCGGCGTGCCGTGGTCCTTCGCGGCGCGCGCGATCTCCTTGACCTTGTCGTCGAACTGCTTGATGTTGCCGGGGTTCACGCGAACCGCCGCACACCCGGCCTCGATCGCGGCGAACACGTACTTGGGCTGGAAGTGGATGTCGGCGATCACCGGGATCTGGGACTTGCGGGCGATGGTCGCCAGCGCGTCCGCGTCGTCCTGCGTGGGGCAGGCGACGCGGACGATCTGGCAGCCGGACGCGGTGAGTTCGGCGATCTGTTGGAGGGTGGCGCCGATGTCCGACGTACGCGTCGTCGTCATCGACTGGACCGAGACGGGGGCCCCGCCCCCGACCGCCACCGGCCCGACCTGGATCTGCCGCGACACACGTCGCGGGGCGATCGGCCGGACCGGCATCTCGGGGACGCCCAGGGACACTGCGGTCATGGCGTCAGTCGCGGTTTCCGGCGACGGTCTCGCGCATGGCCCGCAGGGACTCCTTGAGGGAGCCCATGGTGGCGAGGACGGCGGTGGGCTCGTAGCCGCAGTGCGCCATGCAGTTGGCGCAGCGCGGGTCCTTGCCGCGGCCGTACTTGTCCCAGTCGGTGTCCTCGATCAGCTCCCGGTACGTCGGGACGTACCCGTCGCTCATCAGGTAGCAGGGGCGCTGCCAGCCGAAGAGGGAGTAGTTCGGGATCGCCCAGGCCGTGCACGGGAAGTCGACCTTGCCCTCCAGGAAGTCCAGGAAGAGCGGCGAGTGGTTCAGCCGCCACTTGCGCCGGTTGCCGCCCGCGAAGGCCTTCTTGAACAGCTCGTGGGTCTGCGCGACACCCAGGAAGTGCTCCTGGTCGGGCGCCTTCTCGTAGGCGTAGGCGGGCGAGATCATCATCTCGTCGACCTTGATGTCGTCGTTGAGGAAGTTGAGCACCTCGATGATGGTCTGCGGGGTGTCCGTGTTGAAGAAGGTCGAGTTCGTGGTGACCCGGAAGCCGCGCTTCTTGGCCTCCTTCATCGCCTCCACGGCCTCGTCGAACACACCCTCCTTCGCGACGGACTCGTCGTGCCGCTCACGCAGCCCGTCGATGTGCACCGCGAACGCGAAATACGGCGACGGCGTGAACTTGTCCAGCTTCTTGCGCAGCAGCATCGCGTTGGTGCAGAGGAAGACGTATTTCTTCTTCGCCACCAACTGCCGCACGATCTCGTCGATCTGAGGGTGCATCAGGGGCTCACCGCCCGCGATGGACACCATCGGCGCACCGGACTCGAGCACCGCCCCGACGGCCTGCGCCACCGGCATGCGCTGCTTGAGCACACCCGCCGGGTGCTGGATCTTGCCGCAGCCCTCGCACTTCAGGTTGCATGCGAAGAGAGGTTCCAGCTCCACGATCAGGGGGAACTTGTCCCTCTTGCGAAGCTTCTGTTCGGCCAAATATGTAGCGACCTTGATGGACTGGCGCAGCGGCATGGCCATCTGGCTCACCTCCGGGGGAGCAGCAAAGAACGGTGCCATTCGAAAAAAGCGGGAAGAACGGATCGAAGAACGCGGAAAGCCGATATTCCACCGCGCACCGTGCCGATCCGGACGAGTTCATGTTCAGGAGCGTCCACGACCACCCGTACGGCCGCAACCGGGCGCGCGCCCGTACGCACGGCGCTCAGCAGCGTGGCCGCCGACTCCATGTCGACCGCGATCGCGCCGGTCGCGAGCAGATCCGACCGTTCCTGTCCGCGGACGATGTGATCGGAGCCGGTCAGGGGGCCGGTGTGGACGGCACGTCCGGGCAGCGCCCGGACGAGCTCCTTGACGAGCAGATCGGTACCGACGCACGGAACGGTTCCGCGCGCCTCCCTGGTCTCCTCGGCGACCACGAGGTCGCCGGGGTGCATACCGGGGGCGAGTCCGGCGCAGAAACCCGTGGCCAGTACGGCGGCCTCGGCCAGCGCCGGGTCGGCGAGGCGCCGGGAGACGGCCTCCTCGGCGGCCTGTGGTCCCATCCCCGTCCTGAGGAAGGTGACCGGCCCGCCGGCGCCGGAGCGGTCGCCTGCGCGCAGGGCGAGGTGCTCGATGCCGAGCGCGCAGGCGATCAGCAGCGGCGGTCCGGCGGACTGTGAGCTCATCAGCCCCCCTTGGCCGGGGAGAACGTGGGCTGGGAGAACGGTTCTCCATGGACGAAACGGCCGAGCGCGGTGAGCGGGAAGACCTGCCGGTAGAGGTGGTAGTTGATGGAGAAGTCCCACGGGAAACCCGTGCCGGTGAAGTAGGGCTCGTCCCAGGACCCGTCCTCCCGCTGGGTCGTCGCGAGCCACTCCACACCGCGCTCCACCGCCTTGGAGTCCCGCTCCCCCGCCGCGAGCAGGGCCATCAGCGCCCAGGCCGTCTGTGAGGCGGTCGAGGCGCCCCGGCCGCTCCACTCCTTGGCGTACTTGTAGGAGCGCAGGTCCTCGCCCCAGCCGCCGTCGTCGTTCTGCACGGTCTCCAGCCAGGTGACCGCGCGCCGGATCGCCGGGTGCGAGCCGGGGATCCCGGCCGCGGCGAGCGCCGGTACGACGGACCCGGTGCCGTAGACGTAGTTGACGCCCCAGCGGCCGAACCACGAGCCGTCCGCCTCCTGTTCGGCGAGCAGCCACTCGATGCCGCGCCGGGTGCGCGGGTCGTGGGCGAGGCCCTCGACGGCGAGCATCTCGACGACGTGCGCGGTGACGTCCGCCGACGGCGGGTCGATCACCTCGCCGAAGTCGCAGAACGGCAGCCGGTTGGGGAACGGGCTGGTGTTGTCGACGTCGAAGGCGCCCCAGCCGCCGTTCTTCGACTGCATGCCGAGGTTCCAGCGGACCGCGCGTCCGGCGGCCCGGTCGAGGCGCTCCGGGTCGTGATGTCTGACCCGGCGCAGTGCGAGCACCACCTCGGCGGTGTCGTCGATGTCGGGGTAGTTGTCGTTGTGGAACTCGAACGCCCAGCCGCCCGGCGGCAGTTGGGGCCGTTTGACCGCCCAGTCGCCGGGGCGGACGATCTCCTCCCCGAGCATCCAGTCGGCGGCCTTGACCAGTTGGGGGTGGTCGGCGGGCACGCCCGCGTCGGCGAGCGCGATGGTGGCGAGGCAGGTGTCCCACACCGGGGACTGGCAGGCCTCGATCATCCGGGCCCCGTCCTCGCGCCAGACGGCGAACCGGTCCAGCGACTCAAGTCCCGCGCGCATCACGGGGTGTTCGAGGTCGTAGCCGAGCAGGTGCAGGGCGATCACCGAGTACACGGCGGGCGGCTGGATGCCGCCCCAGCAGCCGTCGTTCTCCTGGCGCTCGATGATCCAGCGGGCCGCCGCGTTCATCGCGGACCGGCGCAGCTTGCGCGGGGCGACCTTGCGGTAGAGGTGCAGCGCCTTGTCGATCCGCTGGAAGGCGCCGTCCCAACTGGCCACCGGGGCAAGGGGTTTGACGGGGTTCGGATTGTCCGGGTCGGTGTGGAGTTCGTCGAGCGGGAAGGGCGCCGGGCGTACCGGCCGCTTCGCGGAGACGACCGTGAGCGGCACGATGGTCTGCCGGGCCCAGCATCCGAAGTCGTAGATGTTGAGCGGCACCCAGGTCGGGAAGTACAGGAGTTCCGGCGGGAGTTCGGGCAGGTCGTCCCATTTCCACCAGCCGAACAGGGCGAGCCAGATCCGGGTGAAGACGCGGGCCGAGGCGATCCCGCCCCGCTCCCTCACCCACGCCGACGCCTTCGCCATGTGCGGGGCGTCCGGCGCGTCACCGGCCAGCCGCAGGGCGACGTAGGCCTCGATGGTGGTGGAGAGTTCACCGGGTCCGCCGTAGAAGCTCGCCCAGGTGCCGTCCTCGCGCTGTTCGCCGCGGATGAAGAGTGCGGCGGCCTGGGTCGTCGACTCCTCGCGGATGCCCAGGAACTGACGGAGCAGCAGATCCTCGGCGTCCATCGTGACGTTGGTCTCGAGGTCGCCCTTCCACCAGCCCTGCGCGTCCTGCTGGGAGAGGAGGAAGTCGGTGGCGCGTTGTACGGCGTGTGCGGCGGCGTCGTGCACCCCGGCCGCCACGGGGGTGTTGATGTCGGTTTCGCTGGCCGCGGCAACACGGGGAGGCATGGCCCCGGTGCTTCCGTCGGTCGTCGCTGTCATGGCTTCCCCTTCGTGCAGTGGCATGTCTCTGCTGGGTCCGCCGTCGGCCGGTGCTCGTTCGTTCGCAGCACCGGCCGGCGACTACGCGAGGGCTATTCGACCGATAGTGATCATCTCTTTCGTACGACGACGAAGTCGGCGAGCGCCGTGAACCGTGCCCGAACCCGGTCGGGCATGTCGATGGCGTCGAGGACCTCGATGGCGATGGTGTGCTGACGGCGTGCCTCTTCGGCGGTCCACTCGCGGCCGCCGGCCTCCTCGATGAGCGCGGCGCGGGCCGCGAACTCCTCCTCGGAGAAGTTCTCGAAGTCGCTGCTCTTGGCGTCGGCGGCGAGGATCTCGCCCAGCCGGTCCGAGGCGGGTCCGCCCGCCGCGAGCGCCGCCACCACGGGCAGGGACTTCTTGCGCTGGCGCAGATCGCTCCAGGTCTGCTTCCCGGTGGCCTCCGGGTCGCCCCAGATGCCGAGGAGGTCGTCGACGGCCTGGAAGGCCAGGCCGAGGTGGTAGCCGTACTTCTCCAGGACGTCGGCGGTGCGGTCGTCCGCGCCGCCGAGCACGGCCCCGATGGAGGAGGCGCAGGCGAGCAGGGCGCCGGTCTTGTTGCCCTCCATCTCCAGGCACTCCTCGACGCTGACGCGGTCGCGGTGCTCGTAGGAGATGTCCTGCGCCTGGCCGTCGATGAGGGCGCGGGTCGCGGTGGTGAGACGGCGGGTGGCGCGGCCGGCCTCGACGGTGCCGAGCTCCAGCAGGACCTCGTTGGCCAGCGCGAAGAGGGCGTCGCCGACGAGGATGGCCTGGGCGGGGCCGTGCACCTTCCAGACGGTGTCGCGGTGGCGCCGCTGCTCGTCGCCGTCCATCAGGTCGTCGTGCAGCAGCGAGAAGTTGTGGATCAGCTCGACGGCGACGGCGCCGGGGATGCCGGTCTCCGGCGCGGCGCCGGTGACCTCGGCGGAGAGCACGGCGAGCGCGGGGCGTACGGCCTTGCCGCCGTCGCCTGCCGCCGGGTTGCCCTCGGCGTCGATCCAGCCGAAGTGGTAGGCGGCGACGGTGTCCATGGGGGGAGCCAGCCGGTCCACTGCAGCCCGCAGCACCGGTGTGGCAAGGGTCCGGCCGCGCTCCAGGAGCGCGGACACGTCCACCGCGTCGGCAGCCGTCTCGGCCGGGGGCACAGTGGGCACAGTCTCTCCTCTTGTCGCGCTACCGAAGGTGCGGGGGTCGCCTGCCGCCTGCTGATCGAGCATCACGCCGCCTCCTCGAACTCGAAGAGATGGCGGGGGCGGGGCCGGCCCAGGGCGGCGAGGGCGGCGTCCGCCGCGCTCACCCCACTGCGGACCGCACTCTCCATGGTCGCGGGCCACCCTGTGGCGGTCCACGCTCCGGCCAGGTACAGGCCGGGGGCCTTGGTGCGGGCGCCGGGCCGCAGCCGTCCGACGCCGGGGGCGGGAGCGAACGTCGCCGTGCGCTCCCTGGTCACGAAGAAGTCCTTCACCTCGGCGCCGCGCGCACCGGGCAGCAGCCGCTCCAGTTCGGGGAGGTAGCGCTCCCGCAGCGCCGCCACGGGCTCGTCGATCTCGTCGTGCACGGCGGACTGGGACAGCGCCAGGTACTGGCCGTCCTTCAGCCCGGACGCGTCGGTCCGGTCGAACACCCACTGCACCGGGGTGCCCAGCGCCGCGAAGAACGGGCGGGCGAGCACCTTGCGGTCGTAGACGACATGGACGTTCAGGATCGGCGCGGTGTCGATGGCGAGCAGTCGCCCGGGGTCGTCGAGGGCGCCGTCGGGGAGCAGTTCGTGGGCCTCGCGCTGCGGTACGGCGAGCACGACGCTGTCGGCCTCGATCGTCTCGCCGGGGCACTGAACGCTCCAGCGTCCGTTCCCGTCTGTAGAGATGGAGGTGACGCGTGTACGGACTTCGGTGCGCACGCCCGCGGAGTCGAGCGCCTTGCGGGCGAGCCGGTCGTGCAGTTCGCCCAGCGGGACGTGTGCCCAGCCGATGTCGGCCGCGCCCGGGTCGGAGAGCAGACCGGTCTTGAACACCATCGCGGCCAGGGCGAGCGAGGAGTCGCCCGCGACCGCGTTGAGGGTGGCGACCCCGACCAGGTCCCACAGTGCCTCGACGGCACGCGCCGACTGACCGTGCGCGGTCAGCCAGCTGCCGAAGTTCTGCGCGTCCAGGGCCGGATCGGCCAGATCGAGCCCTTTGAGCGCGAGCGCGGCACGTCCTACTCTGGCGCGCTCCGCGAGCGAGAGATGCGGGTACGTCGCGAGGCTGCGCCCGAGATGCAGCGGCACGGGCAGCGCGTCGCGCCGGAGTCTGCCGAGCCGGCGTCCCTCGGGGCGGTTCACGTGGAGTACGGGCACGTCGAGACGATCCTGCAGCGGAGCGAGCGCCGCGCCCTCGATGCGGTCGAGGAACCAGCGGTAGGCGGTGCAGCAGCGCAGGTAGACATGCTGGCCGTTGTCGACGGTCAGCTCGCCGCGCTGGAAGGAGAAGGCGAGTCCGCCGAGGCGCGGGCGGCCTTCGAGCAGGGTGACGCGGACTCCGGCGTCGGCCAGCGCGAGCGCGGTGGTGATGCCGGCGAGTCCGCCGCCGACGACGACGGCATGCCGGCCGGCCTGTCCCGTCGCCGGATCGGCGGGCAGCCCGTCGGCCCGCGTCCCGTCGCTCATCGTGCACTCCCCCCTGCGCGCCCGCCGGGGCACTCGAACCAGCCACGGCGGACCGTTGCAGTCAGGGACGCCGCACCGCACCGGAGGGTTGCCTGCCGCATTTCTCCGGTGACATCACCTTGGCCCACTTTGTCCATCAGGCGCGCCTCCTGAGCGTCCTCCGCGAGACGTGCCGGGCGTCCAGGCCGGACAGGCCGCGCACCGCGACGTAGGCCTTCTCGCGGCCGGGCAGGGAGACGCGGCCGCGCAGGACGGCCTCCGGCTCGCGCTCGATGCGGTCCAGCAGGCGGCGGTAGATGCCGGCCATGGCGGCGACGCAGGCGCCGCTGCGGCGGTCGAGCATGGGGAGCAGCCGGTAGCCCTCGGCGAAAAGAGTGCGGGCCCGTCGCACCTCGAAGTGGACGAGACCCGCGAAGTCGGAGCCCTCGGGTGGCGTCGGCCCGTCGAACCCGGCCGAGCAGCCGAATTTCGCGAGGTCGTCGGCGGGCAGATAGGTCCGGCCGCCCTCGGCGTCCTCGCGGACGTCTCTGAGGATGTTGGTGAGCTGGAGCGCGAGCCCCAGCGTGTCGGCGTACTCCGGGGCGCGCTCGACCCCGCGCGCGCCGGGCTCCGTGCCGAACACGCCGAGCGAGAGCCGCCCGATCGCGCCCGCGACACACCGGCAGTAGACCTTCAGGTCGTCCCACGTCTCGTAGGTCTCGCCGCGTACGTCCATCAGGACGCCGTCGATCAGCTCGTCCAGGCCGTCCAGCGGGACCGGGAAGGCCTCGGCCGTGTGCGCGAGGGCGACCGCGACCGGGTCGGTGTCGTCCTCCTCGACCTTGCCCTCGCGGACCCGGGTGAGCAGCGCCCGGGTGTCCTCCAGGCGCGCCGCCTTCACCTCGGTCTCCAGCGTGCCGTCGCCGATGTCGTCGACACGCCGGGAGAACGCGTACAGCGCGGACATGGCCCGACGCTTGGGCGTCGGGAGCAGTCTGATGCCGTAGGCGAAGTTCCGTGCCTGTTGTCCGGTGACGGCCTCGCAGTAGCTGTAGGCGGCGAGTACCGGCGCGGACATGTGCGGTGCAGACTCCACGGTCCGGATCACCCCTCTCCTCGCAGAGTCACGCCCGCCTCACGCAGCAACTGGATCTTGCCGGGCTTCGGCGGGCCGGGAAGTACGTCGTATTCGGCGGCGACGATCGCCCGGATCGCCGCCCTCCCCCCCGCCACGAACCCCGCGAGCAGCAGCTTCAATCTGCCGTGGACGCTACCCACCAGGGGGGCGCCTTCATTCAGGAGATCGCGGGCGCGTTCTGCTTCGTATGCAACCAGTGCGCGCACCGATGCGCCCGCGGAGGGCGTGGCGAGATCCGCTTCCTGGACGTGAAAGCGCTTCATGTCCTGGGCGGGCAGGTAGATGCGGTCGCGGCCGAGGTCCTCGGTCACGTCCTGCAGGTGTTCGACGATCTGAAGTGCGGTACAGATCGCGTCGGACAGCCGGACCCGCTCGGGGGTCTCGGTGCCGGTGACGCCGAGGACCAGGCGGCCGACGGGGTTGGCGGACAGCTCGCAGTAGGCGAGGAGGTCGTCGTAGGTCTCGTAGCGCGTGACGAGCTGGTCCTGGCGGTTCGCGGCGATCAGGCCGAGGAAGGGCTCGGGGGTCAGCGCGCGGCGGCGGACGGTCGGCTGGAGGCGGCGCAGCAGGGGGTGGCTCGGGGTGCCGTCGAAGACGCGGTGGAGGTCGGCCTCGAAGGCGTCGAGGAGGACCAGGCGGTCCTCGGCCTCCGCGGGTGCAACGCCGAGCAGGCGGGCGTCGGCGCCGCCGGGGGCCAGATCGCCGTCGCCGATGTCGTCGACGAGACGGGCGAATCCGTACACCGCCATGAGATCGGTGCGCCAGGCTTTGGGCAGGAAGAAAGGCGCCACGGGGAAGTTCTCACCCGCGGCTTTGTCGAGTGTGCCGCGCTCCGGATCGCCGGTGCCGGCAATGCCGCTTCCCGTCACCGCTCGCTGCCAGGGGCGGGGACGGCACATGCTTCGGTGAGCTGGGGAGTTTCCGTAGCCATTGCCGTCACATCTCCCGTTCTACACTGCCGACCCAATACACACTATTTCGGACACGCCGCCCGGTCGTCCGCACGGATACCCGAAGAAGGGTGTCGCGCATTATCGCCCCACTTGCCGCTATTCGGCACCGGTACAGCTTACGTTGTACAACGCAGCGAGCTTCCTCGGGGTGTCCTGCACATCACAACAACACACCGATTGGCGTCAAGATTCCTTGGGCGAGGCCGAGTTGACGTTTCCTTTGCAGACGCAGGGCCCCGCCGGAGCAGTTCCGGCGGGGCCCTGGGAAGCGTTATGGGCTTTTGCGGCCCCTATGCGAGCGCACTACTTGCCCGTGAACTTCTCGTACTCCTTGAGAACCTCGTCGGTCGGACCGTCCATCCGGAGTTCGCCGCGTTCCAGCCACAGCACACGGTCGCAGGTGTCGCGGATCGACTTGTTGTTGTGACTGACGAGAAACACCGTGCCCGCGGACTTCCTCAGTTCACGGATGCGCGCCTCGGAGCGGACCTGGAACTTGCGGTCACCGGTGGCCAGCGCCTCGTCGATCATCAGGACGTCGTGGTCCTTGGCGGCGGCGATGGAGAAACGCAGCCGGGCCGCCATGCCGGAGGAGTACGTGCGCATCGGGAGGGTGATGAAGTCGCCCTTCTCGTTGATGCCGGAGAAGTCGACGATCTCCTGGTAGCGCTCCCTGACCTGCTCGCGGGACATGCCCATGGCGAGACCGCCCAGGATGACGTTCCGCTCGCCGGTCAGGTCGTTCATCAGGGCCGCGTTCACGCCCAGCAGGGAGGGCTGGCCGTTGGTGTAGACCCTGCCCTTCTCGGCCGGGAGGAGGCCCGCGATGGCACGCAGCAGGGTCGACTTGCCGGAGCCGTTCGACCCGATCAGGCCGACGGCCTCGCCCCGGTAGGCGACGAAGGAGACGCCCTTGACGGCGTGCACCTTGCGCACCCCGCGCTCCTCGCCGCGCTTGACTATGCGGCTGAGGGCCGACGTGGCGCTGCCCTTGCCGGTCTTGGCGCCGTGCACGCGGTAGACGATGTGCAGCTCGTCCGCGACGACGGTCGGGATCAGGTCCCCCGGGTTCCGGTCCGCCAGGTTCTGCTCGATGCTCTGCTCAGCCACGGCCGTACCTCTCCTCCGCCTTCCAGAAGTACACGAAGCCGCCGACGAAGAGGACCACGGCCCAGAAGGTGGCGATGGCCCACACGTGCGGCGGCAGGTTCGACGCGCCGTAGCCGTCGATGAGCGCGAAGCGCATCAGGTCCATGTAGATGGCCGCCGGGTTCACCTGGAGCAGGCGGACGAACACCTCGGAGCGGCCCTCCATCATCTTGCTGATGGAGAACATGACGCCCGACGTGTACATCCAGGTGCGCAGGATGAACGGCATCAGCTGGGCGAGGTCCGGGGTCTTGGCGCCCATCCGCGCGACGATCAGCGCGAGCCCGGTGTTGAACAGGAACTGCAGCAGCAGGACCGGGAGGATCAGCAGCCAGGACAGGCTCGGGTAGCTGCCGAAGCCGATGACGATGATGAACAGCACGGTCATCGAGAACAGCAGCTGCTGGAGCTGCTGGAGCGCGAAGGAGATCGGCAGCGAGGCGCGCGGGAAGTGCAGCGCGCGCACCAGGCCGAGGTTCCCGGAGATCGCCCGCACGCCCGCCATGATCGAGCTCTGCGTGAAGGTGAACACGAACACGCCCGTGACCAGGAACGGGATGTACACGTCCCGGGACATGCCCCGGGACGCCTTCAGGATGACGCCGAAGATGAAGAAGTACACGGCCGCGTTCAGCAGCGGAGTGGCCACCTGCCAGAGCTGCCCGAGCTTCGCCTGGCTGTACTGGGCCGTCAGCTTCGCCTGGGAGAAGGCCAGGACGAAGTGCCGGCGTCCCCAGAGCTGCCGGATGTACTCGACGAGTCCGGGGCGGGCACCGCTCACGGTCAGCCCGTACTTGGCGGCGAGCTGTGCCGCCGTGAGGCCTGCGTCGGGCGACGGGCGCGGGCTCACCGCGATTCCGCCGTCATGCGTTGTCTCACTCAAGAGTGGAAGCCCTCATCTTTGGATGCGTCTTACGATCGTCTTGCGTTCGTCTTACGGAATTGTGCTACAGAACGCGACACGTATCCGACGAGGGATACGGTCCGGGGGGCGTGCGCGTGCCGAGCACGCGGTCGGGCGCCCGCCGAGCGTGTCAGATCACGGGAGGACGGCCCAGCCGGGTCAGCCGCCACACCGTACGCCAGCTGATGGGCCGGCGCGGCCCGCACGGAGTGGTCCAGCCCTCCTTGAACCCGCCGAACCAGGCCTGCAGCGCCGGGCGCGAGGGGCGGCGCAGGAGCGTGAGCAGCAGCCATACCCCGAGGTAGACGGGGACGAGGAGCGCGGGGAGGTTGCGGCGGGCCAGCCAGACCCGGTTGCGGGCGACCATGCGGTGGTAGACCGCGTGCCGCGAGGGCGCGGTGGTCGGGTGGAACAGCACCATGTCCGCCCGGTAGTCGATCATCCAGCCCGCGTCGAGGGCCCGCCAGGCGAGGTCGGTCTCCTCATGGGCGTAGAAGAACTCGTCCGGGAGGCCGCCGACCTCGGCGAAGACCTTCGTGCGGACGGCGTTGGCGCCGCCGAGGAAGGTGGTGACCCGGGAGGAGCGCATCGGGTCGGAGGCGCGCAGGCGCGGGACGTGCCGGCGCTGGGTGACGCCCGTCTCCGGGTCGGCGATGCGGAAGCTGATGATGCCGAGGCGGGGGTCGGCGGCGAAGGCCTCCCGGCACAGCTCGGCGGTGTCGTGCTGGGCGAGGAGCCCGTCGTCGTCGAGGAACATCACTATGTCGACATCGCGACCGGCGGGCCCGAAGGCCTCCAGGCCGACGTTGCGGCCGCCGGGGATGCCGAGGTTCTCGGGCAGCTCTATGGTCCGGACGCCCTCGGGGACGTCGGGGACGGGCGAGCCGTTGCCGACGACGACCGCCTCGACCCGGTCGCCGTCCTGCTTGGCGACCGAGTCGAGCAACGCCCGCAGTTCGTCGGGGCGGTTGCCCATGGTGATGATCACCGCGCCGACCTTCATGCCGCTCACTTCAGCCTGCTCGACGCGAGGATCGACACCAGGTGCAGCAGGGTCTGCAGCAGCGCGATGCCGGCCAGTAAGGCGACACCGAGCCGCGAGAAGTACAGGTCGCCGCGGACCTGGTCGACGATCGCGAGGACCAGGATCAGCAGGGTCGCCTCGATGCCGAGGATGAGCCGGTGGAACTTGAAGGCGGCGGCGGCCCGGCGGGCCAGCGCCATCCCGGAGGAGCGCATCTCGGCCGCGGCCTCCTGGACGGGAGCCTTGCCGGTCTGGTGGCGGGCCACCCCGACCAGGTCGGTCTCGGCCTTGATCAGGATCGCGCCGAGCGCGGCGAGCGTCCCGAGGAACGCCCACAGCCAGTCGATACGGCCGCTGCCGAACAGGTCGGCCGCGCGCAGCCCGAAGCCCACCAGCACGGCGGCGTCGGTCAGATAGGCGCCGACCCGGTCGAGGTAGACCCCGGCGAGCGAGTACTGCTTGCGCCAGCGGGCGATCTCGCCGTCGACGCAGTCCAGCAGGAGGTACATCTGGACGCACACCACGCCCAGCACCGCGCCCGTGATCCCCGGCACCAGCAGCGCCGGGGCGGCGAGCACGCCGAAGACGGTCATCAGGTACGTGAGCTGGTTGGGCGAGACCCTGGTGTTCACCAGGTAGCGGTCGACCCGCAGAGACACCTCACGCATGTAGAGGCGTCCCATCCAGTGCTCACCGCTGCGCCGGTCCTTCACCCCTGCGGGGTGGACGACGGGACGGAGTTCAGCTACCGATGGCCTTGACATAGTCGGCGTAGATGTCCTTGATCTGGTCGGTTTTCAGGTCGAGGTGTTCGAGGATGGTGTAGCGCCCGGGGCGGGTCTCCGGAGCGAACTCCACGGCGCGGACGAACTCGTCCACCGTGAAGCCGATCTCCTCCGGCAGGACCGGCAGTCCGTGCCGGCGCAGCACCTCGGCCATGTGGGCCGATTCCTCGTGGGCCCCGCGGAGGTACATCGCGAAGGCCGCGCCCAGTCCGCACTGCTCGCCGTGTGCGGCAGCGCGTTTGGGGAAGAGCAGGTCGAAGGCGTGGTTGATCTCGTGGCAGGCGCCGGAGGCCGGACGGGAGTCGCCGGAGATCGACATGGCGACACCGGTGAGGACCAGCGCCTCGGCGAGCACCTGGAGGAAGGCGTTGTCGCCGACCCCGCCGGGGTGCCGCAGCACGGCCTCGCCGGCCTGCCGGGCCATGGCCGCGGCGAGTCCGTCGATCTTCTCGCCCTTGACGCGGTTGGCCAGTTCCCAGTCCGCGATCGCGGAGATGTTGGAGATCGCGTCCCCGATGCCCGCCCGCACGAAGCGGACCGGTGCCTCGCGGATCACGTCGAGGTCGATCACCACGGCGATCGGGTTGGGCACGCCGTAGGAGCCGCGGCCCGCGTCGTTGTCGAGGGTGGCGACCGGCGAGCACAGGCCGTCGTGCGCGAGGTTCGTCGGTACGGCGACCAGGGGCAGGCCGACGCGTGCCGCGGCGAACTTGGCGCAGTCGATGATCTTGCCGCCGCCGAGGCCCACGACCGCGTCGTAGTGACCGGCCTTCATGTCGCCGGCCAGCCGGATCGCGTCGTCCAGGGTGCCGCCGCCGACCTCGTACCAGGTGGCGCCGGGCAGGCTCGGCTCCAGGCGCGCGCGCAGCCGGGCACCCGAGCCGCCGCTGACGGCGATCGCGAGCCGGCCGGAATGCGAGATGCGCTGGTCGGCGAGGACGCAGGCCAGGTCGTCGAGGGCACCCGGGCGGATGTCGACGACGACGGGCGAGGGGATCAGCCTGGTCAGTACAGGCACGCGATCTCCCGCCCCTTGGCCAGATCCTCGTGGTTGTCGATCTCGACCCACTTGACGTCGCCGATCGGGGCGACGTCGATCCGGAAGCCGCGGTTGACCAGTTCCTGGTAGCCGTGCTCGTAGAACTGCTGGGGGTCGGTCTCCCACACGGTCTTGAGCGCGTCGGCCAGGTCGGCGGTGGCGTCGCCCTCGATGAGGGTGACGCCGATGTACTCGCCGGTCGCCTCGGCCGGGTCCATCAGCTTGGTGATCTTCGTCATGCCCTTGGCGGGGTCGACGACGACCTTCATCTCCTCGTCCGCAAGGGACTTGACGGTGTCCAGCGCGAGGATGATCTTCTTGCCGTCGCCGCGCGCGGCCAGCAGCGTGCGCTCGACGGAGACCGGGTGGACGGTGTCGCCGTTGGCGAGGATCACGCCGTCCTTGAGGGCGTCACGTCCGCACCAGAGGGAGTAGGCGTTGTTCCACTCCTCGGCCTTGTCGTTGTCGATGAGGGTGAGCTTGAGGCCGTACTTCGCCTCGAGGGCCGCCTTGCGCTCGTAGACGGCTTCCTTGCGGTAGCCGACGATGATCGCGACCTCGGTCAGACCGATCTCGGCGAAGTTGCCGAGGGTGAGGTCCAGGACCGTCGGTTCGCCCTCTATGCCCGCGGGGCCCACCGGCACCAGAGCCTTGGGAAGGCTGTCGGTGTAGGGGCGCAGACGCCGTCCGGCGCCGGCCGCCAGCACGAGGCCGATCATGCGGGTTCTCCTTCATCGTGTACGGCGGGCGCCCCTGCGGACACCCAGAAGCGGATGCTCTCGAAGAGCACCAGCAGGGCCACGGCCACGGCGAGGACCGTGAGCGCGACCGTGAACTGCGACGCGGTGAGTGCGGCGGCGAGAACGGTGACGAGCAGCGTCCGCCCCTCGTGCCCCCCGATGGCGCGCACCAGCCAGGCCGGGGACGCCCCGGCGTTGCCGCGGATGCGGTACACCGTGTCGTAGTGATGGTAGGCGACGGCGGCCACCAGGCCGAAAGCCGCCGGAAGCGCTCCGTTCACCTCCGCTTCAGCCGCGAGGATCAGCACGGTGCAGTACTCGGCGGCCCGGAAGACCGGGGGCACCAGCCAGTCGAGGGTGCCCTTGAGGGGGCGGGAGAGCGCCTGACCGGCGGCGACGGCGTAGACCAGGGCGCCCGCCACGGGGGCCCAGGTGACGCCGGAGAAGAGGGACGCGACGAGGACCGCGGTGCCGACGAGCGCGAGGAGGAGCGGCGCACCGAGGCGGCCGGGGTTCACGCGGGCCACGAACGACGCCAGCGGCCCGTTGTCCGCGAGGTCAGCCAGCGCCTGGGCCGCGCGGTCCGTGCGCCGTGCCTTGCGGGTCAGGGAGCGCAGCACCCGGCCGGCCGTCGTGTACGTCGCGGCGAAGGCGCAGCCGACGAGGAGAACGTAGAAGGTGATGCGGGGGGTCGTCGCGGCCGTGAGGACGGCGATCATCGCCCATCGTTCGCCGATGGGCAGGACTATCATCCGGCGCACCCAGACCGTCCAGCCGACGCTGTCGAGCTTGTCGGAGAGGGCGGCGGTGGGGCTGGTGTTGGCGGTGGCGTCGTGGTTGGCCTCGTTGAAGGAGAAGTCCACGACGTGCCGGCAGGTCTGCAGGATCATCGCGCCGAGCGCGAGCGCCCAGACGTCGTCGCCGCCCCGGGCCGCGCCCAGGGCGAGGCCCGCGTAGTAGGCGTACTCCTTGGCGCGGTCGAAGGTGGCGTCGAGCCAGGCGCCGAGCGTCGAGTACTTCAGGGCGTAGCGGGCGATCTGGCCGTCGACGCAGTCCAGGACGAAGGACGCGATCAGCAGGACGCCGGCCGCGACGAACCCGGGCCGGGTGCCGGTGGCCGCGCAGGCCGCCGCGATCAGCGCGGTGAGCAGGGACGCGGTGGTGACCTGGTTCGGGGTGAGGCCGCGGCGGGCGCACCAGCGGGCGATGTAACGGGAGTACGGGCTGATGAAGTGCGTGGTGAAGAAGCCGTCGCGGGACTTCACGGCCGACTTCAGGCGTACGGCCTCGTCGTCGACGGCGGCGACGGCCTGGCGTGCCTCGTTGCGGGCCTGCGGGTCGGTGGGGACCGTGGCGACGAGGCTGCCCAGCTCGGGGCGGTGCACGTCGCAGCCGTCGGCGTCGAGGGCGGTGACGACGCGGTCGGCGAGGTCGTCGAGGAGGGCCGTGCCGCCGCCGGCCGAGTGCTCGCGGGCGACCGCGCGGGTCAGCGCCTGACGGCCGCCGGGCTGTGCGGTGACGGCGCCCGGTACCGCGGCGAGCGGGAAGCGGGGGTCGGTGAGGCCGAGGCGCAACGCGTGCAGGTGGCCGACGAAGCGGGCGTCCACGACGGCGACGCGCCGGTCACCGGGGACGGCCGCGAGGAGCGTCTCCGCCTCGGTGGTGTCGGCGGCGGTCCGGACGTCGAAGCCGAGCGACCTCAGATCGGCCTCGATCGACGATCCGGGGACCGGCTGACCGGTGAGGATGGCGGTCGACAACCGAACTCACTCCCTGGGTGCCGACGCTCGGGCGCCGGTCATGTGCATGGTGGTGGCGCCCATCGGGTGACACCCGGGCGGCATGTCGGCAGAGGCTATCGGATGCTCTCAAGCCCGTGTTCACCGGCCGTTCATGGCCTGATCAACAGGGTCTGCAGGCGCCTCCGCCGAGATCATCATCAGGGATTCGGGGCCCGGCCGACAAACCGCACCTGCCAGACCGGGCATCGCGGGACATAGCGGAGGCCCTCTCCGTATCGGCATAGGGTGAATGCCCATGACATGGCTGATCACCGGCGGAGCCGGATACATCGGGGCGCATGTGGCACGGGCGATGGCGGGCGCCGGAGAACGTGTCGTCGCCCTGGACGACCTCTCGGCGGGAAACTCCACACGCCTTCCTACGACCGTCCCGCTCGTCCACGGTTCCTCCCTCGACGGCGACCTCCTGAAGCACGTGTTCGCCGAGCACGGGGTGACGGGGGTCGTGCACCTCGCGGCACGCAAGCAGGTCGCCGAGTCGGTGGCACGGCCGACGTACTACTACCGCGAGAACGTGGGCGGCCTGGCGACCCTCCTCGACGCGGTCGCCGAGGCCGGCATCCGGCGGTTCGTGTTCTCGTCCTCGGCGGCGGTCTACGGCGACCCGGGCACGGACCTGATCACCGAGGACACCCCGTGCGCGCCGGTGAACCCCTACGGCGAGACCAAGCTCACCGGCGAGTGGCTGGTCCGGGCGGCGGGCGCGGCGCACGGCATCGACACGGTGTGCCTGCGCTACTTCAACGTGGCGGGGGCGGCGGCGCCTGAACTGGCCGACACCGGGGTCTTCAACATCGTCCCCATGGTCTTCGACCGGCTCACCCGCGACGAGGCCCCGCGGATCTTCGGCGACGACTATCCGACCCCGGACGGCACCTGCATCCGCGACTACATCCACGTGGCCGATCTCGCCGAGGCCCACTTGGCGGCGGCCCGGCGTCTGGCCGACGGGGGCGCGGGCGGCGACCTGACGGTCAACATCGGCCGCGGGGAAGGGGTTTCGGTCCGCGAGCTGGTCACGGTGATCGGCGAGGTCACCGGGGACCGGCGCCCTGCCCTCGTGGAGGGACGGCGTCCCGGTGACGCCCCGCGCGCGGTCGCGTCCGCCGGGCGGGCCGCCGCAGAGCTGGGGTGGACTGCTCGGCGTGGGGTGCGGGAGATGGTCGACTCCGCGTGGCGCGGGTGGCAGTTGCACCACGGCCGCTGATGTCCGCACTACCCTGACCTGCGGTTCGTTTGCGCAGGTCAGGGCACATGACAACGGTGTTCAGTGCCGCGTTGCCCGATACCCCCCACCCGTAGTTCACTGTGATCCGGAGCAGTAATCAGGAGGGCGGCTTCCCATGGGGGCAGGGCACGACCACGGGCATTCTCACGGTGCTCCCGTCACCGGTACGGCGGCGGCCGCGTACCGAGGCCGGCTGCGTGTCGCGCTGGGGATCACGATCACCGTGATGGTGGTCGAGGTCGTCGGCGGACTGCTCGCGGACTCCCTCGCGCTCATCGCGGACGCGGCCCACATGGCGACGGACGCCCTGGGCCTCGGCATGGCGCTCCTCGCGATCCACTTCGCGAACCGCCCGGCGACCGGCAACCGCACCTTCGGCTACGCCCGCGCGGAGATCCTGGCCGCGCTCGCCAACTGCCTGCTGCTGCTCGGCGTCGGCGGCTACGTCCTGTACGAGGCGATCCAGCGGTTCCTCACGCCCGCCGACACCGAGGGCGGGCTGACCATCGTGTTCGGCCTGATCGGCCTGGTCGCGAACATGATCTCCCTCACGCTGCTGGTCCGCGGCCAGAAGGAGAGCCTGAACGTGCGGGGCGCGTTCCTGGAGGTCGCCGCGGACGCGCTGGGCTCCCTCGCGGTGATCATCGCGGCCGTGGTGATCCTGACCACGGGCTGGCAGGCCGCCGACCCGATCGCCTCCCTCGTCATCGGCCTGATGATCGTGCCCCGCACCCTGAAGCTGCTGCGCGAGACCCTGGACGTCCTTTTGGAGTCGGCTCCCAAGGACGTCGACATGCAGGACGTGCGCTCGCACATCCTGGCGCTGGACGGCGTCGAGGACGTCCACGACCTGCACGCGTGGACGATCACCTCGGGCATGCCGGTGCTGTCCGCGCACGTCGTCGTCCGCTCGGACGTGCTGAACGCCATCGGCAACGAGAAGATGCTCCACGAACTCCAGGGCTGCCTCGGCGACCACTTCGACGTGGAGCACTGCACCTTCCAACTGGAGCCCCGCGGCCACGCGGAGCACGAGGCGAAGCTCTGCCACTGACACCCGCGCGCTGCTCGTCCGGGACCCCGAGCTGACAGGATCCGACCGGTTCCGACGGAGTGCGCCCGCCTGGCGCACACCCCTGTCCGTACTGCCTCGGACCGACCCCCGGACGGTTCTCCTGTCGCCGCGCCGGGCACGATGAACTGCCGGGAGTGCCTGATTCGTACGGCAGACTTGGCTCGAGGACCGATGTGAAGGATGGGTATGCCGACCACACCTGCCACCGCGACGCACAGCTCGTCGAACGGCACCGCTGAAGCGATCTTGCTCGAACTGGTCGACGAGAACGGCGTGACGATCGGCACCGCCGAGAAGCTCGCCGCCCATCAGCCGCCGGGGCAGCTGCACCGCGCCTTCTCCGTCTTCCTCTTCGACGAGCAGGGCCGGCTCCTGCTCCAGCAGCGGGCGCTCGGCAAGTACCACTCCCCCGGTGTGTGGTCCAACACGTGCTGCGGCCACCCCTACCCCGGCGAGGCCCCCTTCGCGGCGGCCGCCCGGCGGACGTTCGAGGAGCTGGGCGTGTCCCCGACGCTGCTCGCCGAGGCGGGCACGGTCCGCTACAACCACCCGGACCCGGACTCGGGCCTGGTGGAGCAGGAGTACAACCACCTCTTCGTCGGCATGGTGCAGTCCACGCTGCGGCCGGACCCGGAGGAGGTGGGCACGACCGCGTTCGTGACCCCCGCCGAGCTGGCGGAGCGGCACGCGAAGGACCCGTTCTCGTCCTGGTTCATGACGGTGCTGGACGCGGCCCGTCCGGCGGTCAGGGAGCTGACGGGCCCGTCCGCGGGCTGGTGAGCGGCGCTACGGCAGCTGCGCGCGGGTGAGCGGCAGGGCGGCCCAGATCACCTTGCCGCCGCTCGCGGTGTGCTCGACGTCGCACACCCCGCCCGCCTCCCGGGTCACCTCGCGCACCAGCAGCAGTCCCCGGCCGCCGGTCTCGTCGTGGTCGGCCACCAGGGCGGTCGGACGGTAGGGGTGGTTGTCCTCGACGGACACCCGCACCCACTCGGCCCCGACGGCGACCTCCACGGCGAGGGTCGGCGACAGCAGCGCCGCGTGCCGGACCGCGTTGGTGACCAGCTCGGAGACGATCAGCAGCAGCCCCTGCAGCACCTCGTCCGAGAGGGGCACGCCCTGCCGGTGGAGCAGGTCCCGTACGGCATGCCGCGCCTGCGGGACGGAGACGTCGACGGCGGAGGCGGTGAACCGCCAGACTCCCTCGTACGGCAGCGGGCCCGGCGGGGCGGAGGCGGGATCCGGGGCGGGAGCGGGATCCGATCCGGGATCCGGGGGATCGTCTCTGCCACCTTCTGGACGTGGGGCCGACCCACGCCCGCGGTTCTCCATCGTCCGGTCGCCACCCTTGCGCTCGATTGTCACCACACGACGAGTGTTGGCATCGACCCCCGCCACCCCGGATGACTGAACAGAAGTCAGCAGTTATCGGACGCTTTCTGATCGTTGCTGCGGGGATCGATCGACTCCAGGACCGCCCGTGTCCCACTCGTACCGACTTCGCGAACTCTTCGGGTTGTACGTAGCATCCGGCCCATGGAGCCCCGCCTGCTGCACGACGTCACCGACTCCGTCGCCACCGTCGTCATCCACCACCCCGGCAAGCGCAACGCGATGACCGCCGAGATGTGGCGGGCGCTGCCGCCGCTGCTCGACACGCTCGCCGCCGATCCGGCCGTACGGGCGCTCGTGCTGACCGGCGAGGGCGGGACCTTCTGCGCCGGGGCCGACATCTCGACGCTGCGTGCGGAACCGAGTGCGGCACAGGCGCTTTCGGTGCTCGCGGAGGAGGCGCTCGCGGCATTCCCGAAGCCCACGGTGGCGACGGTGCGGGGGCATTGTGTGGGCGGCGGGGCGCAGTTGGCGGCTGCGTGCGATCTGCGGTTCGCGGAGGAGGGGGCGCTGTTCGGGGTGACTCCCGCGAAGCTCGGGATCGTGTATCCGGCGTCCGCGACACGGCGGCTGGTGTCGCTGGTCGGCCCCGGGACCGCCAAGTACCTGCTGTTCTCCGGCGAGTTGATCGACGCGGAGCGGGCGCTGCGCACGGGGTTCGTCGACGAGCTGCTGCCCGAGGGCGAACTCGCCAAGCGGGTCGCGGAGTTCACCCGGGTGCTGGTGTCCCGCTCGCAGCTGACCCAGGCGTCGGCGAAGGAGTTCGCCAACGGCCGCACGGACAGGGACGGTTACTGGGCGGACCAGGCGCGCGGCAGCGGCGACACCGCGGAGGGCGTCACCGCGTTCCTGGAGCGCAGGGAGCCGCGCTTCACCTGGACCGCATCCGGGACTACGTCGTGATGAACCGGCTGTTCGCCCGGAACTTCTCCACGAGGTGCGCGGGCGCCTTCTGCGGGGACCCCGCGTCGTAGGGCGGCTGCGGGTCGTACTCGGTCAACAGCTGTACGGCCTGGGCGTGTTCGTCCCCGGCGATCCTGCCGAGCAGGGCGAGCCCCATGTCGATGCCGGAGGAGACCCCGGCCGCGGTGACGTACTTCCCGTCGGTCACGACCCGCTCCCCCGTCGGCTCGACGCCGAACCGCTTCAGCTGCTCCAGCGCCAGCCAGTGGGAGGTCGCCCTGCGCCCCTCCAGCAGCCCGGCCGCGGCCAGCAGCAGGGAGCCCGTGCACACCGAGGTCGTCCAGGTGCTGGTGGCGTCGGCGGTGCGCAGCCAGTCCAGGAGGGTCGCGTTGTCCATCTGCGGGGTCTGACCCGGGCCGCCCGGGACGACCACGATGTCGGGGGTCGGCACGTCGGCGAGGGTGCGGTCGGCGACAAGCGCCAGGTTGCCGCTCTCGTTGCGGACCGGGCCGGCCGCTTCGGCGACGAAGACGGTCTCGGCGCCGGGGAGGCGGCCGAGGGTTTCGTAGGGGCCGATGGCGTCGAGGGCGGTGAAGCGGTCGAAGAGGACGATGGCGATCTGCATCGGGGCCTTTCGTGTTCGGTGCTCGGCGGGGTGGGGTTTGTGGGGGCAGGTGGTTCGTTCGCTGCGGGGCGGTGGGGGCCGGTCGCGCAGTTCCCCGCGCCCCTGAAGGGCGCTGTCCGCATGCCGCGTTCATCGAGTGGGTGCTGCCCTTGTGCTCTGTGTGGGGTGGAAGCGGCGGCGGTATTCCGCCGGGGGTGTGCCGAGGGCCTTGAGGAAGGCCCGGCGCATGGATTCGGGGGTGCCGTAGCCGCTGGCCCGGGAGATCTCCTCGATGCCGTCGGCGGTGTCCTCCAGGAGGCGGCGGGCGTGTTCGAGGCGGACACGGTCGACGTAGCGGCCGGGGGGCATGCCGGTCTCCAACTGGAAGGCGCGGGCGAAATGGCGGGGCGAGAGTCGGGCGCGGGCGGCCAGGGTCTCGACGCTCAGGTCGGCGCCGGGGTGCTCGGTGATCCACTGCTGGACCTCGCGGAGGGGTTCCCGGTGGGCCGTCTGGGCGGCCAGCTGGGCGCTGAACTGGGCCTGGTTCCCGGGGCGGCGGAGGAACACGACCAAGTGGCGGGCGATGGTCAGTGCCGTGTCGCGGCCCAGGTCCTCCTCGACCAACGCGAGGGCGAGGTCGATGCCCGAGGTGACACCGGCGGACGTCGAGACGCGGCCGTCGCGGACGTAGATCGGGTCGGGGTCGACCTCCACGGCGGGGTGGTCGCGGGCTAGTTTCGCGCAGTACGCCCAGTGCGTGGTGGCCCGGCGGCCGTCCAGGAGGCCCGCCTCGGCGAGCAGGATCGCCCCGGTGCACACGGAGACCAGCCGCTCGGCGCGCGGCCCGTGCGCGCGCAGCCAGTCGGTCACGCGCGGGTCCGGACCGCGTGTGCCGGGGCCGCCGGGGACGAGGAGGGTGTGCGGGGCGGGCGCGTCGTCCAGGGACGAGTCCGGTACGACGGTCAGGCCGCTGGAGGTGCGCACCGGGCCGCCGTCCAGGGAGGCCGTGCGGACGCGATAGGTCCCCGGGACCTGCGCCTCGGCGCCCGCGAAGACCTCCGCGGGACCGGTGACGTCGAGGCTCTGGACATCGTCGAAGAGGACCACCAGGACGGTTCGCATACCGTCGATTCTTCGCGCCCCGGACGATGGCCGCAACGACGGATACCCCACCTTTCCTGCCATGCCGTACCGGCGCTTTCGCGTCGTACCGACCAGTCGGTAACGTGAGCGTCATGACTACTGCCGCCGTAGATCCCCGTGCCGGGCGCCGCTGCCACAACGCGCTCAACTCCCTGCACGCCACGCTCTACTTCTCGCCCGACCTGGGGAAGGAATTCGGCGCGCTCGGAATCACCCACCCCGGGGCCGTCAATTTCGCCGTGCGCGCGGCGGCGATGGGCGCGGTCGGCCCCGGCACGGTGACGTCGACCTTCTACAACTACAAGTACGACCTCGTGGCCCGGCACGTGCCCGCCGTCTGGGAAACCGCCTCCCCGGAGCAGTGCCTTCACGCACGCACGCGTGCCGTCGACGCGACCCTGCGGCGGCTGCTCGGCGAGGACGTCGTGGCGTCGGAGGAGATGGCGGAGGCCGCCCGGCTGGCGCTGCGGGCCGCCGAGGCGTGCACGCGCCCGGCCCGCCCCCTGTACGCGGCGTACGCCGACCTGCCGGTCCCCGAGGAGCCGCACCTCGCCTACTTCCACGCGGCCACCCTGCTGCGCGAACACCGCGGCGACGGTCATCTGACCGCCCTGCTCTCCGCCGGACTCGACGGCCTGGAGGCCGTGGTCACCCACACCGCGACCGGCAGGGGCACCACCCCGAAGTGGGTGTTCCGCACCCGCGGCTGGAACCAGGAGGAATGGGACGCCACGTCGGAGCGGCTCCGCGAGCGCGGACTGCTCGACGGGGAGGGCGAGTTGACCGAGGCCGGGGTCGCGCTGCGCGCCGGGATCGAGTCGGAGACCGACCGGCTGGACCGGGCGCCGTACGAACACCTGGGCGCCGAAGGGGTCGTACGTCTGACCGAGTTGGCCACCGGATTCGCGCGGGGCGCGCTCGCCGCCGGGGCGTTTCCCCGGGATCTGCTCGGCAAGAGCTAGAGACGGGACCCGCAGGACAGCGCCCTGATCCCCGGTTGTCAGTGCCACCTGCCACAATTGCCGCGCAACCTCAGTGGAGAAGGCGGTACGGGCGTGACGACACCCCTCGTAGGGTCCATCGAAGGCAGGATCGCCGAGGAGCTCGGCGTACGGGAGCGGCAGGTGAAGGCCGCCGTCGAGCTGCTCGACGGCGGATCGACGGTGCCCTTCATCGCCCGCTACCGCAAGGAAGCGACCGAGATGCTCGACGACGCGCAGCTGCGCACGCTCGAGGAGCGGCTGCGCTATCTGCGGGAGCTGGAGGAGCGGCGGACCGCCATCCTCGAATCGGTGCGCGAGCAGGGCAAGCTCACGGAGGAGCTGGAGGCGCGGATCCGGGCCGCCGAGACCAAGGCGCGCCTCGAGGACATCTACCTCCCGTACAAGCCCAAGCGGCGCACCAAGGCGCAGATCGCGCGCGAGGCCGGCCTGGAGCCGCTCGCGGACGGCCTGTTGGGCGACCCGAGCGTGGAACCACTGGCCGCTGCCGCCGCGTTCGTCGACGCCGACAAGGGTGTCGCCGATCCGCAGGCCGCCCTGGACGGCGCCCGCGCGATCCTCACCGAGCGGTTCTCGGAGGACGCCGACCTCATCGGCGAGCTGCGTGAGCGGATGTGGGGACGCGGGCGGCTCGCCGCGAAGGTGCGGGACGGCAAGGAGGAGGCGGGTGCCAAGTTCTCCGACTACTTCGACTTCTCGGAGCCCTTCACCGCGCTGCCCTCGCACCGCATCCTCGCGATGCTGCGCGGCGAGAAGGAGGAGGTCCTCGACCTCGTCCTGGAGCCCGAGGAGGCCACCGAGGGACCCTCGTCCTACGAGGGGATGGTCGCCCATCGCTTCCAGGTCTTCGACCGGGGCCGTCCCGGCGACAAGTGGCTCCAGGACACGGTCCGTTGGGCCTGGCGCACCCGCATCCTCGTGCACCTCGGCATCGACCTGCGGCTCCGGCTGCGCACGGCCGCCGAGGACGAGGCGGTCAACGTCTTCGCCTCGAACCTGCGGGACCTGCTGCTCGCCGCCCCGGCCGGCACGCGCGCGACGCTGGGTCTGGACCCCGGTTTCCGTACGGGCGTGAAGGTGGCCGTCGTCGACGCCACCGGCAAGGTCGTGGCCACGGACGTGATCTACCCGCACGTCCCGGCCAACAAGTGGGACGACGCCCTCGCCAAGCTGGCGCGGCTCTCCGCGCAGCATTCGGTCGACCTGATCGCGATCGGCAACGGCACGGCGTCCCGCGAGACCGACAAGCTCGCCGGTGAACTCATCACCAAGCACCCGGAGTTGAACCTCACCAAGGTGATGGTCTCCGAGGCCGGCGCGTCCGTGTACTCGGCGTCCGCGTTCGCCTCGCAGGAACTGCCGGACATGGACGTGTCGTTGCGCGGCGCGGTCTCCATCGCGCGCCGACTCCAGGACCCCCTGGCCGAGTTGGTGAAGATCGACCCCAAGTCGATCGGCGTCGGCCAGTACCAGCACGACCTGTCCGAGGTGAAGCTGTCGCGCTCGCTGGACGCGGTGGTCGAGGACTGTGTGAACGGCGTCGGCGTGGACGTCAACACGGCCTCCGCGCCGCTCCTTTCACGCGTCTCCGGCATCACCTCCGGCCTCGCCGAGAACATCGTGTCGCACCGCGACGCCAACGGCCCGTTCACGTCGCGTACGCAGCTGAAGAACGTGGCACGGCTCGGCCCGAAGGCGTACGAGCAGTGCGCGGGCTTCCTCCGCATCCGCGGTGGCGCCGACCCGCTCGACGCGTCCAGCGTGCACCCCGAGGCGTACCCGGTCGTCCGGCGGATGGTGAAGAGCGCGGGCAGCGAGGTGGCGTCGCTGATCGGCAACACGTCGGTGCTGCGCTCGCTGAAGCCGACGGAGTTCGTGGACGAGACGTTCGGTCTGCCCACCGTGACCGACATCCTCAAGGAGCTGGAGAAGCCGGGGCGCGACCCGCGGCCCGCCTTCAAGACGGCCACGTTCAAGGACGGCGTCGAGAAGATCTCCGACCTGACCTCCGGGATGGTCCTGGAGGGCGTCGTCACCAACGTCGCCGCGTTCGGGGCGTTCATCGACATCGGCGTCCACCAGGACGGTCTGGCGCACGTGTCCGCCCTGTCCAAGACGTTCGTCAAGGACCCGCGCGACGTGGTCAAGCCCGGCGACATCGTCAAGGTGAAGGTCCTCGACATCGACATCCCGCGCAAGCGGATCTCCCTGACCCTGCGCCTGGACGACGAGGCGGGGGCCTCCGGCGGGGAGCGGCGTCAGCAGGGCGGGGGCGGCGAGCGTCGGCAGCAGGGCGGTGGGCGTCCGCCGCAGCAGCGCCAGCAGGGGCGCCAGGGTGGTCAAGGTGGCGGCGGTTCGCGGCAGGCGGCTGCTCCGCCGGCCAACAGCGCGATGGCCGACGCCCTCCGGAAGGCCGGGCTGCTGGACCAGGGCAAGAAGGGCAAGCGCTGACGGTTCGTGCCGGTCAGGTGGTGGGGAGCTGCGGGTCCGTCGTGGCTGGTCGCGCAGTTCCCCTCGGCGGCGACAAAGAGGCGCGGTCGGAATTACGACACCCTGCGGGCAGCGCCCTTTTTTCAGGGGCGCGGGGAACTGCGCGACCAGCCACGACGCCGCCGCAGACGACCGAGACCGCTACCGCGCCTCCGTCACCTTCCCGTCCGCGACCTCCAACCGCCGCGTCACCTGCACCGCATCCAGCATCCGCCGATCATGAGTGACCAGAAGCAGCGTCCCCTCGTACGCATCGAGCGCCGACTCCAGCTGCTCGATCGCCGGCAGGTCGAGATGGTTCGTGGGCTCGTCCAGGACCAGGAGATTCACCCCTCGGCCTTGGAGCAGGGCAAGGGCGGAACGGGTCCGCTCACCCGGTGACAGCGTCCCGGCGGGACGCATCACGTGGTGGGCCTTGAGGCCGAACTTGGCGAGCAGGGTGCGGACTTCGGCCGGTTCGGTGTCCGGCACGGCCGCGCAGAACGCGTCGAGCAGGGACTCCGTGCCGTGGAACAGCTGGCGGGCCTGATCGACCTCGCCGACCAGGACGCCCGAGCCGAGCGTCGCGTGCCCGGCGTCCAGCGGGATCCGGCCGAGCAGCGCACCGAGGAGGGTCGACTTGCCCGCGCCGTTCGCGCCGGTCACCGCGACCCGGTCCGCCCAGTCGATCTGCAGGGACACCGGACCGAAGCTGAAGTCACCGCGCCGTACCTCGGCATCCCGCAGGGTGGCCACGACCGAGCCCGAGCGGGGCGCGGACGCGATCTCCATGCGCAGCTCCCACTCCTTGCGGGGCTCCTCGACGACATCGAGGCGTTCGATCATGCGCTGGGTCTGCCGGGCCTTCGCCGCCTGCTTCTCGCTCGCCTCGCTGCGGAACTTGCGGCCGAGCTTGTCGTTGTCGTTGCTCGCCTTGCGCCGGGCGTTCTTGACGCCCTTGTCCATCCACCCGCGCTGCATCTGCGCCCGGTCCTGGAGCGCGGAGCGCTTGTCGGCGTACTCCTCGAAGTCGTCGCGGGCGTGCCGGCGCGCGACATCCCGCTCCTCCAGGTACGCCTCGTAGCCGCCGCCGTAGAGGTTGATCTGGTTCTGGGCGAGGTCGAGTTCCAGGACCTTGGTGACCGTGCGGGTGAGGAACTCACGGTCGTGCGAGACGACGACCGTGCCCGCGCGGAGGCCGGAGACGAAGCGTTCGAGGCGCTCCAGGCCGTCGAGGTCCAGGTCGTTGGTGGGTTCGTCGAGCAGGAAGATGTCGTAGCGGGACAGCAGGAGCGAGGCCAGGCCCGCCCGTGCCGCCTGGCCGCCCGACAGGGACGTCATCGGCTGGTCCAGGTCGATGGCGAGGCCCAGGGTGTCGGCGATCTCCTCGGCGCGTTCGTCGAGGTCCGCGCCGCCGAGGTCGAGCCAGCGCTCCAGGCTCGACGAGTACGCGTCGTCGGCGCCGGGTGCGCCGTCCACCAGCGCCTGCGTGGCCTCGTCCATGGTCCGCTGGGCCTCGGCGACCCCCGTGCGGCGCGCGAGGAAGGCCCGCACGCTCTCGCCCGGGCGCCGCTCCGGCTCCTGCGGGAGGTGCCCTACGGTCGCGGCCGGCGGGGAGAGGCGCAGTTCGCCCTCCTCCGGCGCGAGCAGCCCGGCGAGCATCCTGAGCAGGGTGGACTTGCCCGCGCCGTTGGCACCGACCAGACCGATCACATCGCCGGGGGCGACGACGAGGTCGAGCCCGGTGAAGAGGGCGCGGTCGCCGTGTCCGGCGGCGAGATTCTTGGCGACGAGAGTGGCAGTCATCAGGGTGCCGATCCTAATCGGTCCCCTTCACCGCCCTCGCGTCCAGGCCGATGGCCGCGTATTCGTCAGGCATGCCGCGAGCGTCCCCGTCCGCGGAGGGATGGGGGCTCGGCACCGCAGGGCCTGGTCCGCTACCGTCCGCGCATGGAGAGCGGCGTGAGTGGCGGCATAAGTGGCGATGTGATCGTGGTCGGCGGCGGCGTCATCGGACTGACGACGGCCGTCGTGCTGGCGGAGCGCGGGGCGCGGGTGCGGGTGTGGACGCGGGAGCCGGTCGAGCTGACGACCTCGGCGGTCGCGGGCGCGCTGTGGTGGCCGTACCGGATCGAGCCGGAGCCGCTCGTCGGGGAGTGGGCGCTCCAATCGCTCGTCGTGTACGAGGAGTTGGCGGCGCGGCCCGAGGAGACGGGTGTCCGCATGGTCGACGGCGTACAGGGTGAGACCCGGCTGGACGAGCTGGGGTCGTGGGCGGCCCGGGTGCCGGGGCTGCGGGAGGCGCGGGCCGAGGAGTTCGCGGGCGGCGGGCTGTGGGCCCGGCTGCCGCTGATCGACATGTCGGTCCATCTCCCCTGGCTGCGGAACCGGTTCGTGGAACTGGGCGGCACCGTCGAGGAGGCGTCGGTGGCCGATCTCTCCGAGGTGCCGGCGTCCGTCGTGGTCAACTGCACCGGGCTGGACTCCCTGGACCTCGTGCCCGATCGCTCGGTGCGGCCGGTGCGCGGGCAGCTGGTCGTCGTGGAGAACCCGGGGATCACCACCTGGCTGACGTCGGTCGACCACTCGGCCGACACCTCCACGTACTTCTTCCCGCAGCCGGGCGGCCTCATCCTGGGCGGCACCGCCGAGGAGAACGCCTGGTCGATGACCCCCGACCCCGCGACCGCCGAGGCGATCATCGCCCGCTGCGCGGCCTTCCGCCCGGAGATCGCCGAGGCTCGCGTCCTGGAACACCGGGTGGGGTTGCGGCCGACGCGGCCCGCGGTACGGCTGGAGCGTGAAGTACTGCGCGGGGGAAGGGTGTTGGTGCACAACTACGGTCACGGCGGGGCGGGGATCACCGTGGCGTGGGGGTGTGCGCGGGAGGCGGCGGACTTGGTGGGTGTGGGGGCGGCCTGAGGAGTCCGGCCGCGTCAACTCGCCTGCGCGACGAGGCAGTTGAGGAGTCCGGCCGATGCGCCCGCCTGCCCGACGGGAACGGCGGAGCTCCTTCGCTCCGCCGTTCCCGTCTAGCCGTAGTGCCTTGGATCGGTGGTCAGTTGCCCGGGATCCGCTGGGCGGAGCGCGGTGCCAGTACCCCGTCCAGGTCGCTGGACGTGGGGGTCGTGGAACGGGTCCCCGCCGTGGCCTTCCTGAACGCCGACGCGCCGCCGACGAGCGGGAGTTGGGCCGAGGTGCGGGACAGGTCGAGGGCGAGGGTCGGGGTGGTGGACGGGGGGTCTATGAGGTCCTTGTCCGTGCCCGCGACGATCAGGGCGAGGCGGTGTCCCGCGGGGACGACGTGGTCGGTCGCCGCGAGGTCGAGGGTGATGGTGTACGCCTTGCCCGGGGTGAGCGGTACGCCCTTCGTGGCGGAGGCGTAGTGGCCGAGGTCGGCCCAGCCGCGGCTGACGACGTTGTAGTCGACGGCCTTCGTCTTGGCCTGGGTCGCGAGGAAGCAGGCGCTGTCGCCGGCCGTGCTCTCACCCCAGCAGGTGCGGTTGGTGAGCGTGGTGATGCCCTCGGCCGAGTCGGCGTAGTCCCGGATGGTGTCGGGTCCGACGTCCACAAGTACGGCCGAGAGATGGGCCGTTGAGGTGGTGGGCGTCGTGGTGACGGTCACCTTCGAGGAGCCCGACAGGCGCAGGTCCTTCATGAGGGGACCGGTGACGAAACCCGCCTTGTCCGACGTCGACGTATCGATCGCCGCCGCCCAATCGGTCTCGCTCTCCTGCGGGTTGTCGGTGAACGTCTCGGTGCCCGAGCCGGTGCGGAGGCCGAGCGTGCCGACGCCCGGCTGGGTGCCCTGCGCCGGGTGGAGGGTGGTCTTCGCGGTGCCGCTCGGCGGCCAGGTCGCCGACGTCACCCACTGGTCCGGGTGGCGCTCGACGTCGGCCATCGGCTGACGGTCGATCCCGTTGTCGTAGCCGAGGAGTTCGTGGTCGAACCAGCGGTGCAGGGTGTCCACGAAGTCGGCGCGACGGTAGTCGAAGGGGTCGACGTGGCCGGTCTGGGAGAGCCAGATCTTGCGCTCGACGCCGTTCTTGGCGAGGGCGTCCCACCACTGGCCGAAGTTCTTCGTGCGGACGTTGAGGTCCTGCATGCCGTGCACGAGGAACACGCTGGCCTTGACCTTGCTCGCGTCCTTCACGTAGTCGCGCTCGGTCCACAGCGGGGTCCAGTCGCCGTTGCGCGGGGCGCCGTCGACGAGTTTCTGCTGTACGGCCGCGCACTTGGCCTGCGCGTCGGGGCTCTCGACGGCGTCGGACAGCCAGTCGGGGCCGGAGTCGTAGAGCGGGGCGCCCTGGGCGAAGTAGTAGTCGTACCAGGAGGAGATGGAGCTGATCGGGACGATCGTCTTCAGGCCCTTGACGCCGGTGGCGGCGACGCCGTTGGCGATGGTGCCGTCCCAGCTCTTGCCGATCATGCCGGTCTTGCCGTTGGTCCAACTGGCCTGGGTGCGCACGGTTCCGGTGCGTGTGGTGTACGCCTTGGCGCGGCCGTTGAGCCAGTCGACGACGGCTTTCGCGGACTGGATGTCGGAGCGGCCGCCGACGTCGACGCAGCCGTCGGAGCGGTTGGTGCCGGCGAGGTCGACGCCGACGAAGGCGTAGCCGCGGGGCACGAAGTAGTTGTCGTAGAACAGCGGCATCTGGACAACGTTGCCGCGGGCGTCGTAGGTCTTCAGCTGGCTCTCGTTGCCGCGTCCGCAGCAGGAGTAGTAGGGGCTGGCGTCCATGATGACGGGGACCTTGTGGCCCTGGCGGGCGGGTTCGCTCGGCCGGACGATGTCGACGGCGACCCGGTCGGTCTTCCCGTCGCCGTCGCCGTCGAGTCCGGTGTCCACCCAGACGGCCTCGCGGACCGCGTGCGCGTAGGAGTAGACGGGCCGGCTCTCCTGCGGGGCGCTCTGGGCCGTCGCCGGGGTGAGGAAGGCGGCCAGGAGGGCGGCGATCGCCGCCGTCGCGAGCGATCTCCAGATCGTGAAGCTCGTGCGTTTCGGCATGCGCGGACGGTACATCGGTCAACTCCCGCGCAGGAAGAGGCACTCGGGGTCGTGACGGCCGAATGGCGATCGTGTGACAGGAGGGGCCGTGGACAGGCGCCGTGGCACAGGGAGTGAATAGCCTTTGAACAGACTCGCTGGACCGACACCTACGGCACTTCGACCTTCGTGGACCCCCATGGCTCCTCACCTTCTTGTGGAGCCCTACGACTTGGAGTTCTCGTGCACCGCAGAATCATCGCGCCGGGCGCCCTCGCGGCGGCCTCCCTCATGCTGGCGATCCCGGCATCGGCGGCAAGCTACTCCCCCGGCGCTCCGGGCATCGGCGACCCCTATTACCCGTACTACGGCAACGGCGGCTACGACGTCTCGCACTACGACCTGAGGCTCCAATACCAGCCCGCGACCGACGAGTTGGCGGGTACGGCGACGATCCTCGCGAAGACCACGCAGGACCTGTCGCGGTTCAACCTGGACTTCCTGCTCGACGTCAGCGAGATCCGGGTGAACGGCGCGAAGGCGACCTTCGCGACCTCCGGGCAGCACGAGCTGGAGATCACCCCGAAGACCCCGCTGCCCAAGGGCACGCCGATCACGGTCGTCGTCCGCTACAGCGGGGTGCCGTCCACGAAGAGCGCGTACGGCTTCAACACGTGGCACCGCACGCCGGACGGCGCGGTCGCGGCCGACGAGCCCGAGTCCGCGTGGTGGTGGTTCCCGAGCAACGACCACCCCAGCGACAAGGCGACCTACGACGTGTCGGTGGCGGTGCCGGACGGCACCCAGGCGATCTCCAACGGCACGCTCCAGTCGACGAGTTCACAGCTCGGCTGGACCCGCTACAACTGGCGCCAGAACAAGCCGCAGGCGACGTATCTCGCCACACTCGCTCTCGGCAAGTTCGACATCACGACCAGCACCTCGGACGGCGGCGTCCCCGTCATCAACGCCTACAGCAAGGACCTCGGCGACAACGACGGGTCCGCGCGGGCGAGCGTCGAGCGGACCGGGGAGATCGTCGACTGGCTGAGCGGCTACTTCGGGCCGTATCCGTTCAGCAGCGCCGGCGGGTACGTGCCCAACACGACCACCGGGTACGCGCTGGAGACCCAGACCCGCGTCTACTACAGCCCCAAGCAGTTCGCGAACGGCGCCAACACCTCTGTCGTCGTGCACGAGTTGGCGCATCAGTGGTACGGCGACGACGTGTCGCTGAAGGGCTGGAAGGACATCTGGATCAACGAGGGGTTCGCCCGGTACGCGCAGTGGCTGTGGTCGGAGCACGAGGGTGAGGGGACGGCGCAGCAGCTCGCCGACTACGTGTACGCCTCGCATCCGGCGGGCGACGCGTTCTGGACGATCGCGCCGGGTGACCCCGGGCCGGAGGACCAGTTCGAACTGCCCGTCTACGACCGGGGGGCGTTGGCCATTCAGGCGTTGCGCAACGAGGTCGGCGACGATGCGTTCTTCGCCATTCTGAAGGGGTGGCCGAAGGAGCACGCTTACGGCAACGCGTCCGTGGCGGACTTCCGGACTTACGCCGAGCAGGTCTCCGGGAAGCCGTTGTCCGCGCTCTTCGACACGTGGCTGTTCCAGCCGACCAAGCCCGCGGCGCCTGCCGCGCGGAGCGCTTCGATCGCCGGGGTGGGTGTGGCTCCGGTGCAGCCGAAGTCCTGGAAGAAGATCGCGGCTACCAACGACGTGCACTGAGCGTCTGCGTGGTTCTGCGGTGTGGGCGCTGCGGGCCGGGTACGGCTGGTCGCGCCCACGCGGCGGAACCGCGGATTGATACAGCCCCGCGCCTCTAAAGGGGCGCTCCCCTGGCCGTGTCGAGACCGGCCGCCCTCGACAGCAGTTGGTTCCGGTGTATCGGGGCTGTCTCCGTGGACGGCACCGTGCACGCATGCGCCCCCGCGATCGAGCCGTAGAGGGCGGCGCGTTGTGGCGTCTCCCTGTTGAGCCAGCCGTAGAGGAAGGCCGCGGCGAAGGCGTCGCCCGCGCCGTTCGAGTCGATCACCGGTCCGTGGGGCGTGACGGTCGGGATGTGGGTCAGCTCGTCGTCGGCGAAGAGGTACGCGCCCTCCGCTCCGGCGGTGGCGATGACCAGTTCGGCGCGGCCGTTCTCCGCGATGGCTCGCATCGTGCGCTCGGGGGTGCCGGTCAACGCGGTGGTGGAGAGGAAGACGATGTCCGCCGCGTGGGCGAACTCCTCCTGGTACGGGTCCTTGCCGTCCCAGTTGTGCAGGTCCGTCGAGATCGTCGCGCCGGACTCGCGCAGCAGTGGGAGGGCGTGGGCGCAGGGCTGGGTGATGGAGACGTGGGCGTGGCGGCTTCGCGTGGCGAGGGCGCGGACCGTGGGTTCCGGGAGGCGGTCGTCGGGGTGGGTGCGGGTCGCGTCGTAGAGGGAGAGGCGTCGGCCGTCGGGGCCCACGAGGTTGACCGCGCGCTTGGTGCCGGCCGGTTGCGGGATCTCGGTGAGCGGGATGGCGTGGTCGCGGTGCAGGGCGCGGACCAGGTCGCCCTCGGGGTCGGCGCCCAGCATGTCCAGGTGGTGGGTGCGCAGGCCCAGCGCGCTCAGGCCCAGGGCCATGAAGTCGCCGGTCTGCCCGGCGCGGGTGCGGATGCCGGGGTCGATCATGTAGCTGTCGGCGTACGGGAGCGGTAGCTGGGGGACGTGGACGATGGTGTCGACTCCGGCTCCGCCGAGGACGAGGACGTCGATGTCGCGGCTCACGGCTCTCCCTCTCGGACACGGGCAGTGGGTCAGCTGCGGGCAGTGAGTCAAGCAGTCGCCGACGATCACCGCAATGAGTTTCGCAAGCCCGTGCAACTCCTTGCAGCGAGGCGCCAGTTGGGCCGCTGCCGGCCCCCGTGGGCCCCCTCAGTCCCCGTGGTCGTACACACTCACCGCGATCCCTCGCCCCACCAGCCGCTCGGTGATCAGCGGTTCGACCCGTGACCACGTGCCGCCCGCCAGCCCGCACCCGATGCGGGGCATGTGGACGGACGCGTCGAGTTCAGCGGCCCTCTCGGCGAGGCGTGTCAGGGCGGTGTCGATCGCGTCGTAGCGGACGGGGACGCCCTTGCTGCCCGTGCGTATCCCGCGCTGGCCGATCATGTTCGCCACCCACACGTGGCGTTCCACCTGGACGAGTTGCACCGCGCCCAGGCCGAAGTCGTTGGCCGCGCGGTCCCGGTGCCATGCCCGGTACGCCTTCTCCGGTTCCGGCCAGCGGCGGGACAGGGCCAGCACGAAGCCCTTTCCCCAGCCCCCGATGTCGTTGCAGACGTGCGCGATCACCTTGACGCCCTTGACCGACGGAACGGTCGCGTCACCCCGTACGTAGTTGATCTCCCCCATGCCGACCACCGTAGACGGCACCACTGACAACGGCCTGTGCGTGGTTTCACAGTGTTGGTGAGACAGCGATACTGCTGCACATGACGACCGACACCGAGGAGCCGACGCTCACGATCGACGAACTGGCCGCGCGGGCCGGTACCACGGTCCGCACCGTCCGGTTCTACAGCACCAAGGGGCTGCTCCCGCCGCCGGTGATCGGGGCGCGGCGGGTCGGGCACTACGGGCAGGAACACCTGTCGCGGCTCGCGCTGATCGAGGAGTTGCAGCAGCAGGGCATGACGCTGGCCGCGATCGAGCGCTACGTGGCGCAACTGCCGCCGGATCTCACCGCGCACGACCTCGCGATCCACCGCGCGGTGGTCGCGTCGTGGGCGCCGGAGGGCACGGAGACCCTGGACCGGCGGGAGTTGGAGCGACGGGCGGGGCGGGCGCTGGACGAGGAGGACGTGGAGCGGCTCGTCGCGATGGGTGTGGTCGTGCTCGACGGGGACTCGTACCGCGTCGACTCCGGACTGCTGCGGCTCGGGGTGCGGCTGCTCGACGTACCGGTGTCCCAGGAGGCGATCCTCGCGTCCCGGAGCGTGCTGATCGAGCATTCCCGGGCGGCGGCCCACGCGTTGTCGCAGGTGTTCCGCGGGGAGGTCTCCCAACGGGCCGCGCAGGACGTGAAGTCCCTGTCCGCGCACATGCAACCGCTGGTCGTACAGGCCCTTCTGACGACCTTTCAGCGGTCGTTGCGCGAGGAACTCCGCGAGTGGCTCAAGGAGTCACCGGAGGACCGGGACGACTGAGCCACTCGCGGCAGGTGCGTCAGCGCGCGTCGCTGAAGCGCTCCCCCTTCTCGGCCTTCTCCACGAGCAGCGCGGGCGGCGTGAACCGCTCCCCGTAGCGCTCGGCGAGCGCACGCGCGCGTGCCACGAATCCGGGCAGGCCGCCCTCGTAGCCGTTGATGTACTGGAGGACACCGCCGGTCCAGCCGGGGAAGCCGATGCCGAAAATGGACCCGATGTTGGCGTCCGCGACGGACGTCAGGACACCTTCCTCCAGGAGCTTGACCGTGTCGAGCGCCTCGGAGAACAGCATGCGTTCCTGCATGTCTTCAAAAGGCACGGTCTGGGAGGGGATCTCCGCGCCCTCACGGGTGAAGTGCTCGCGCAGGCCCGGCCACAGCCCGGCGCGCTTGCCGTTCTCGTCGTAGTCGTAGAAGCCCGCGCCGCCGCTGCGTCCGGTGCGGCCGAACTCGTCGACCATGCGGTCGATGACGGCCTCCGCGGGGTGGCCGGGCCAGGTGCCGCCCGCCTCCTCGACGGCCCGCTTGGACTCGTTGCGGATCTTGCGGGGGAGCGTGAGCGTCAGCTCGTCCATCAGGGAGAGGACCTTGGCCGGGTAGCCGGCCTGGGCGGCGGCCTGCTCGATCGACGCGGGCTCGATGCCCTCGCCGACCATCGCGACGCCCTCGTTGATGAACTGGCCGATCACCCGTGAGGTGAAGAAGCCGCGCGAGTCGTTGACGACGATCGGGGTCTTCTTGATCTGCCGGACCAGGTCGAAGGCGCGCGCGAGCGCCTCGTCGCCGGTGCGCTCACCCTTGATGATCTCGACGAGGGGCATCTTGTCGACCGGCGAGAAGAAGTGCAGCCCGATGAAGTCGCCTTGCCGCTCGACGCCTTCGGCGAGGGCGGTGATCGGGAGGGTGGAGGTGTTGGAGCAGAGCAGCGCGTCGGGCTCGACGATGTGCTGGATCTCCTGGAACACCTTGTGCTTGAGCGAGGTGTCCTCGAAGACGGCCTCGATCACCGCGTCGCAGCCCGCGAGGTCCTGCGGGTCGGCGGTGGGCGTGATGCGGGCGAGCAGCTCGTCCGCCTTCTCCTGTGTCGTACGACCGCGGGAGACGGCCTTGGCGCAGAGCTTCTCGGAGTAGGCCTTGCCCTTGGCCGCCGCCTCCGGAGTGACGTCCTTGAGGACGACGTCGATGCCCGCGCGGGCGCACGAGTACGCGATGCCCGCGCCCATCATCCCGGCGCCGAGGACGGCGGCCTTGCGGACCGGGCGGGAGGGGATGCCCTGGGGGCGGTTGGCGCCGGAGTTGACGGCCTGAAGGTCGAAGAAGAACGCCTGGATCATGTTCTTCGAGGTCTGGCCGACCGCCAGCTCGACGAAGTAGCGGGTCTCGATGACCTGGGCGGTCTCGAAGTCGACCTGGGCGCCCTCGACGGCGGCGGCGAGGATGTTGCGCGGCGCCGGGTAGGGCGCGCCGTTGGTCTGCTTGCGCAGGGTGGCGGGGAAGGCGGGCAGGTTGGCCGCGAACTTGGGGTTGGCGGGGGTGCCGCCCGGGATGCGGTAGCCGGGCTTGTCCCAGGGCTGCTGCGACTCGGGGTTGGCGTCGATGAAGGCGCGGGCCTTGGCGAGCAACTCGTCCGGGGTGGTGGCCACTTCGTGGACGAGGCCGTTCTCCTGGGCGCGTCGCGGGCTGTACTGGGTGCCCTGGAGGAGCACCTTCAGCAGGGCGTCGGCGATGCCCAACAGCCGTACCGTACGGACGACTCCGCCGCCTCCGGGGAGGAGGCCGAGGGTGACTTCGGGGCAGCCGATCTTGGAGCCGGGCGCGTCGAGGGCGATGCGGTGGTGGCAGGCGAGGGCGAGTTCGTAACCGCCGCCCAGGGCCGCGCCGTTCATCGCGGCGACGACCGGCTTGCCGAGGGTCTCGATGCGGCGCAGGTTCCTCTTGATGGCGAGGCCGCCGTCGAAGAACTCCTGGGCGGTGTCCGGGGTGACACGGATGAGGTCGCGAAGGTCGCCGCCGGCGAAGAAGGTCTTCTTGGCGGAGGTGACGATGATGCCGCGGATGGAGTCCCGCTCGGCCTCCAGGCGGTCGGTGATCGCTGTGAGGGACTCGCGGAAGGCCGCGTTCATGGTGTTCGCGGACTGGTTCGGGTCGTCGAGGACGAGGGTGACGACGCCGGTGTCGTCCTGTTCCCAGCGGATGGTGGTGCTCTCGGTCATGAGGGGTTCTCCGTAGAAGTCTCTGCTGCCGCTGGGGTGTTCAGACGCGTTCGACGATCGTGGCGATGCCCATGCCGCCGCCGACGCACAGCGTGGCGAGGCCGTAGCGCTTGTCCTGGCGCTCCAGTTCGTCGACGAGGGTGCCCAGGATGATCGCTCCGGTGGCGCCGAGCGGGTGGCCGAGCGCGATGGCGCCGCCGTTGACGTTGACCTTGTCCAGGGACAGGCCCATGTCGCGTACGAAGCGCAGGACCACGGCGGCGAAGGCCTCGTTGATCTCGACGAGGTCGATGTCGTCGATGGTCAGGCCTGCCTTGGCGAGGGCCTTGCGGGTGGCGGGCGCGGGCCCGGTGAGCATGATGGTCGGCTCGGAGCCGGAGACGGCCGCGGAGACGATCCGCGCGCGCGGGGTGAGGCCGTGGCGCTCGCCGACCTCCTTCGAGCCGATGGCGACGAGGGAGGCGCCGTCGACGATGCCGGAGGAGTTGCCCGCGTGGTGGACGTGGTCGATCTTCTCGACCCAGTGGTACTTCTGCAGGGCCACGGCGTCGAAGCCGCCGAGTTCGCCGATGTCCGCGAAGGACGGCTTCAGCCTGGCGAGGGAGTCGGCGGTGGTGCCGGGGCGCAGGTGCTCGTCCTGGTCGAGGACGACGAGGCCGCTGCGGTCCAGGACCGGGACGACGGACCGGTCGAAGCGGCCCTCCTTCCAGGCGGTGGCCGCGCGCTCCTGCGAGAGCGCCGCGTACTCGTCGACGTCGCGCCGGGAGAATCCCTCGATGGTGGCGATCAGGTCGGCGCCGATGCCCTGGGGCACGAAGTTGACGGCGAGGTTCGTCATCGGGTCGTTGAACCAGGCGCCGCCGTCCGAGGCCATCGGCACCCGGGACATCGACTCGACGCCACCGGCGAGGATGAGGTCCTCCCAGCCCGAACGCACCTTGGCGGCGGCCATGTTGACGGCTTCGAGGCCCGAGGCACAGAAGCGGTTCTCCTGGACGCCGGCCACCGTGTCCGGCAGTCCCGCGGCGACGGCGGCGATGCGGGCGATGTCGGATCCCTGGTCGCCGACCGGGCCGACGACCCCGAGGACGATGTCGTCGATCGCGGCCGGGTCCAGGTCCGGGAAGCGGTCGCGGAGTTCGTGGATGAGTCCGACGACCAGGTCGATGGGCTTCGTGCCGTGCAGGGATCCGTTCGCCTTGCCGCGCCCGCGCGGGGTGCGGATCGCGTCGTAGACATACGCTTCGGTGCTCACTGACAAGCCTTTCAATGAGGGTTTTCGACGGCTCGGTGAAGATCTTCCACGGCGTCGACGAGTCCGGGGACGTCCCAGTCGCGGGCCACGCCGGAGGTGTCGGCGCCCGGCAGGGCGGGACCGCCGCGCACCGAGGTGGGTGTCGCGGAGAACCGGGGCGCGGGGGCGGGCTGGGTGATCCCGCCGTGCTCGGTGAAGGTGCCGCGGGCGGCGAGGTGCGGGTGGTGCGGGGCCTCGCGCAGCGACAGCACGGGCGCCACGCACGCGTCCGTGCCCGCGAAGACGTCCGTCCACTCGTCCCGCGTGCGGCTCTTGAAGCGGGCCGCGACCGCCTCGCGCAGCTCGCCCCAGCGGGTCCAGTCCCGGCGGGCGTCGGAGAAGTCGGCGAGGCCGAGCAGGTCGACGAACCGGTCGTAGAACTGGGGCTCAAGGGAGCCGACCGCCATGTGCTTGCCGTCGGCGGTCTCGTAGGTGCCGTAGTACGGGCAGCCGCCGTCGAGGAGGTTGGCGGCGCGCCGGTCCTGCCAGCTGCCGGCCGCGAGCATGCCGTGGATCATCGCGGAGAGGTGGGCGGTGCCGTCGACGATGGCCGCGTCGACGACCTGACCGGTGCCGGTCACGCGCGCGTGGTGCAGGGCGGCGAGGACGCCGACGACGAGGTAGAGCGCGCCGCCCGCGTAGTCGCCGAGGAGGTTGGCGGGTGCGGGAGGGGGCTCCCCGGGGCTGCCGATCATGCCGAGGGTGCCGGTGAGCGCGATGTACGCGATGTCGTGCCCGGCGCGCTCGGCGAGGGGGCCGTCCTGGCCCCAGCCGGTCATCCGGCCGTAGACGAGCCGGGGGTTGCGGGCGAGGCAGGGCTCGGGGCCGACGCCGAGGCGTTCGGTGACGCCCGGGCGGTTGCCCTCGATGAGGATGTCGGCGCGTTCCACGAGGTCGAGGACGCGCGCGGGGCCCTCGGGTGACTTCAGGTCGACGAGGACCGAACGCTTGTTGCGGTTGGTGATGTCGTACTCGGGAGCCACGCCGAGCACGGGGCCGCCTGGCCGGTCGACGCGGACGACGTCGGCGCCCAGGTCGGCGAGGAGCATGGCCGCGAAGGGGCCTGGGCCGATCCCGGCCAGCTCGACGACGCGCACGCCGGAGAGCGGGCCGTGCCCGGGCGTCGTTGCCGCTGTCATCCAGCCCCCAGCTGTGACACAACTGATGTAACACCGATGATGCTAAAGAACGTGTTCCACTCGGCACAAGGCCTGGGCGAGCAAGCGCTTAGACACCGTACCCGGCGTCACCCGCGACCGGCCGCGTCGAGTTCGGCCGTCAGGCGTTTCGGGGCTGTCGCGCGGTAGCTCTCCTCGACCCAGTCGCACAGCAACTCGGCGGCGGGGGCGTCCTGTTCGGCGAGCGGGATGCGCACCCAGCCGGCCTTGCCGAGGCCGTAGCCCGCGGGTTCGGCGCCGGGTGCGGTGAGCGCGTGGGCGTGGGCCGCCTCGTCCGTGAGCTTGACCGTCATGCCCGGCGGGTGGCTGCCGTCGTCGACGCCGAGGAAGACGAACACCTTCCTGTTGACCTTGGCGACGGTCTCACCCCAGGGGAACTCCTCCACGGCGCCCGGCAGCCCGAGGGCGAACTCGCGTACTTTCGCCCGCTTCTTCAGGGCGTTCCTGTCCACGGCCACCTGATACCTCCGGGCTCGTCGTCGGGCTCCGCACTCTTCACGCTAGCCTCAGCCACCGACAGCGGCACGGGCTGCGGGACAGGAGTGTCATGAGCAGGCTGAACAGGACGGACCGTCCCTACGACATCGTGCTCTTCGGAGCCACGGGCTTCGTCGGCGCGCTCACCGCGGAGTACCTCGCCGCGCACGCGCCCGAGGGCCTGCGCTGGGCGATCGCCGGCCGGGACGAGCTGAAACTGAAGCGGCTGCGCGAACGGCTGCCCCGGGGCACGGCGGTGGGCGTCCTGCGCGCCGACGTCTCCGACCCGTCCTCGCTGCGCGAACTCGCCGAGCACGCGCGCGTGGTGGCCACGACGGTCGGCCCCTACGTCACCTACGGCGAGGACCTCGTCGCCGCCTGCGCGGACACCGGCACCGACTATCTCGACCTCAGCGGTGAGCCGGAGTTCGTCGACCTGACGTACGTCCGCCACGACGCACGCGCGCGGGAGACCGGGGCCCGGCTGGTGCACTGCGCGGGCTTCGACTCGATCCCGCACGACCTGGGGGCGTACTTCACGGTCCAGCAGCTGCCGGAGGGGGTGCCCCTGACGGTGGACGGCTTCGTGACCGCCGACGCGATGTTCTCCGGGGGCACGTTCGCCAGCGCCCTGACGCAGTTCGCGCGCGGCCGGCAGGTGCTGGCCGCGGCCCGGGAGCGGCGCCGCCACGAGCCGCGCCTGGTGGGCCGCCGGGCCGAAGCGCCCATGGGGGCACCGCGGTTCGCCGGGGAGATCGACTCCTGGGCAGTGCCCCTGCCGACCATCGACCCGCAGATCGTTCAACGATCCGCGAAGGCGCTGCCCCGCTACGGCCCCGACTTCCGCTACCGCCACTACGCGGCCTCGCGGCACCTCCCGATGGCGCTCGGCGGGGTCACGGCGGCCGGCGTTCTGTTCACCGCGGCCCAACTCCCGCCCGCCCGGCGCTGGTTGTCGGACCGCCTGAAGCCCGGCGACGGACCGAGCCCGGAGAAGCGCGCCAAGAGCTGGTTCTCCGTGAAGTTCGTCGGCGAGGGCGGCGGCCGACGGGTCTTCACCGAGGTCGCGGGCGGCGACCCCGGCTACGACGAGACGGCCAAGATGTTCGCCGAGTCGGCCCTCTCCCTCGCCCTCGACGAACTCCCGCCCACAGCAGGCCAGGTGACGACAGCGGCGGCCATGGGCAACACCCTCATCGAACGGCTCCGCGGCGCCGGCATCACGTTCCGGGTGGCCGCGACCCGATGAGACTGTCGGACCCCCGTGCCACGATGGACGACATGGAGACACCGCACACCGAGTGGATCACCGTCGCGGCCTACGAGAACCTGCCCGGCCGCCCCGCGCCCCAGTCGGCCACCCGCGCTTGACTGCGCGAGCGCGGCATCGACTGGATGCCGTTCGCCGAGTGGGAGGTGGGCTGGGGCCTCGCCTGCGGCATCGGTCCCGACGGCCACTGGCACGGCTGGTTCGACGTCCAGGTCCACGCCGAGGCGCTACGACGCCTCGGACTGCACCCGGACCAGCCCACCGCCGAGGTCACCGGCCCTTCGCCGCCCGGCTGGTGGCATGCCGCGGCGGAGCGCCGGGCTCTGTACTGGCCGCTCGCACAAGGGAGTTCGAAGTGACCTCCGGCATGGGATATGCTGGATCATGAGCCGGTCGCCGGAATACCCGGGGTCTGGTCGTGCGTCGGTGGTCCAAGGAAAGACGCCCCGCTTCCCGCGGGGAAATGCAGGTGCAAGGCCTGCCCGGCGCTCAAGTCCGAGCCCCACACCGTTCGTTACGGTGTGGGGCTCGAGTGTTTCCTGCGCGCATAGACGCCGACTTCACGGCCACAGCGTGTAGATCATGCCGCCGATCCAGGCGAGGCCCGCCGCCACGGACAGGACGAGCGCGATGGTCACGGCGCGCTCGATGGGCTGGCTCGGGTGGGCAACGGGCTTCGGGGAACGGTGGGTTGTCATGCGGACAGCCTGCCGATCATGCGGACGCGGTCGCATCCGTACAGGTACTCAGATGACGTACTCAGAGACCCGGATGCTCACGCGGTCGCCTCCCGCAGCGCCCGCCGGCACAGCGCGTCCGCCCTGCGGGTCGTCTCCGGGAGGCGGTACTCCGGAGTGAGCGCGAGGGTGTGCGCGCAGGCGTTGTCGAGGGTCACGCGGTGGCCGACGGAGACGAACACCGGCTTCACGCCGTCCCGGGTGCGCAGGGCACGGCCCACCTCGTCGGCGTCCGCGCGGAGCGGCGACGAGGAGCCGCGCGCGGTGCCCGGGTCGTCGTACGTGAAGGTGAACGGGTTCTTGGCGACGCCGATCGTGGGCAGGCCGGTGAGGACGCCGAGGTGGCTGGCGAGGCCGAAGCGGCGGGGGTGGGCGAGGCCGTAGCCGTCGCACACGACCAGGCCGGGCGGGCAGGGCAGCGCCTCCAGAGCGGCCAGCACCGTGGGGATCTCGCGGAAGGCCAACAGCCCCGGCACGTAAGGGAAGGAGACCCGGCCCACGGCCGTGGCCTCGGCGACGACGGCGAGACTCGCCGCGTCCAGCACGACGGCCGCGGCCACCACCACGTCCCGCTCGTCGTCGTAGGCGACGTCGACTCCCGTGACGTGCCCGGTACTTGGCGGCGGCCCGGGTTCGCCGGTCACCACCCGCTCCCGCAACTCGTCCTGCACGGCGCGGGCTTGCTCCTCGGTCGCGGGCCAGCCCGCGGGAATGTCTACGGTCGTCATGGTGGTGCCGAGCGTACGGGGGCCCTGGGGGCGCGAAGAAGCGGCGGGGTCCGTGGTGACCCCGCCCGGACCCCGGCTCCTCAGTTCTCCAGCCGCGCCACGCGTCCCAGCTCCCCCGCCGCCCAGCAGCCCCGGTCGGCCGCGCAGTCCACGGTGTCGTACGAGCCGGTGTCGACCGTCTTCCAGGTGCGGCCGGCGTCGGTCGTGAGGTCCGTGCCCGTGGGGCCGACCGCGAGGGCCGTGGTGCGGCTGTGGGGCAGCCAGGCGACGCCGGAGCGGTAGGCGGGCGGCGGGGTGGTGGCGGGACGCCAGGTGCGGCCTCCGTCGCCGGTGACGGCCGCCGCCCGCGGTGACGGCGCGCCCGCGTTGAAGTCGCCGCCGACCACAAGGCCGTGCGTACGGTCGCGGAAGGCGAGGGCGAACACCCCGCGCGCGGGGTCACCGGCAGGGATCGGCGTGTCGGACGCCTTCCAGGTGTGGCCGCGGTCGGCGGAGTGCAGGACACGCGCGCGTGCACCCCCGCCGGTGGCCAGCCACACATCACGGGGCCCCGAACTCACCAGGCACTGCCCGCTCGCCGCGAAGCCCGCCTCGTCGTCGAGCGCGGCCGGCATCCCGGCGTTCGGCAGCACCTTCCAGGAGCGGCCGCCGTCGCCGGTGGACAGGATGCGGAACGTGCCGTCCACCGGGTCGCTCATCGCGAGGCCGTGTCGGCTGTCGAAGAAGGTCATGCAGTCGTAGAAGGCCTTCGCGTCGGTGTTGCGGAAGGACTCCGTCCAGGTCGCTCCGGCGTCGTCGGTGCGGTAGACGCGGGACGCCTCGCCCTCGCCGATCGCCAGGACGACCGCGTGCCGCGCGTCGAACGCCTCGATGTCCCGGAACTGGAGGTCGGCCGCGCCGGGCGGCGAGACGTTCCGCCAGCTCGCCCCGCCGTCGGTCGTGCGCAGCACCGTGCCGGCCGTACCGGCCACCCACGCGGTGTTCCCGCTGACCGCCGACAGCCCCCGGAACCGCACGTCGGCGGCCCCGCTGTCCTTGAGCTCCCAGTGCGGAGCCCGGTGCGCCGTGTCCCGCGCCTGCGCCGGTACGGCGGTCAGCGCGGCCAGTGCCGCCCCGCACGCCATGGCCACCGCCATGCTCCGGTACGTACGTCCCATCCGTCGCGTCGTCCCCATGCGCCTCATGGCGGGCGAAGCTAGCCCACTCCCCGGGGGCCGTCCAGATGCCCGCGTCCGCCTTGGGCGCATATGGGCGGCGGTGACAGAGGTCACTCGGAATTCATGTGCACGGATCGGCTCGTTCCGGCGTCTCTTCCAGTGCGGACCAATCCATTCGGGGGTCCGTTCCGGAATCTTTTCGGGAGACCGTCCGGCCTTCACCGCAGTAGCACCGCCGTCACACAAGGGAGCAAGGCGTTGTCCATCGTCATCGAGCAGCCCGTAGAGGCCCGTCTCGTCGCCGCAGCACCGCGGATGCCGAGCATCCCCGCCACCTTGCACTACGACCCGCGGGACCCGTTCGCCGTCCGGATGACCTTCCCGGCACCGGCCACCCTGGAGGGCGTCGAGGTCTGCTGGACCTTCGCCCGGGAACTCCTCGCGGCCGGCCTGCACCGCCCCGAGGGCCACGGCGACGTCCGGGCGCGGCCCTACGGCTTCGACCGCACCGTCCTGGAGTTCCACGCCCCCGAGGGCACCGCCGTCGTGCACATCCACTCGTCCGAGGTGCGCCGGTTCCTGCACGCCACCGGCGAGCTGGTGCCCGCCGGTCTCGAACACCTCCAGCTCGACCTGGACCACGACCTCGCCGAGCTGATGCGGGACGCCTGCTGAGCTAACGCCCCTGCTCCAGCAGCGAGTTCAGCTCGCCGTAGCCGAGCCCCCCGGTCTGTTCGCCGTAGGTTCCCGTGTCCAGCAGCTCCCGCGCGGCACGGCGCACCACGGCGTACGCGGCCAGCGCGACGCTGGAGCCCGCGCTCACCCGGGCGACGCCCAGCGCGGCCAGTTCGGCGACCGGCGGCGCGCCGGGGCCGACCAGCACATTGAGCGGCGCGTCGATCCCGTCGGCGAGTTCCTTGACCGTGCCCGGTTCGACGGTCCCGGGGACGAAGATCCCGTCGGCGCCCGCGGCCCGGAACGCGGCGGCCCGCTCCAGGGTGGCGTCCACTCCCCCGGCGCCCCGCAGAAACGTGTCGATGCGCGCGTTGACGAACAGCGGCACGCCCTCCGCGTCGGCGGCCTCGCGGGCGGCGGCGATGCGCTCGGCCTGCTCGGCGACGGGCCGCAGGACGCCCTCACCGCCGTAGAGCGCGTCCTCGATGTTCACTCCCACCGCACCCGCGGCGAGCACCGCGCGGACCGTGTCGGCGACGCCCGCCGGGTCCTCGGCGAAGCCGCTCTCGATGTCGGCGCTCACCGGTACGGCGACGCTCCCGGCGATCCGGGCGACCGCCGCGACGGCCCGCTCCCGGCCCAGCAGGTCGCCGTCCGGGACGCCGAGCGCCCAGGCCACGCCCGCGCTGGTGGTCGCCACGGCTGCCGCGCCGGTGTCCTCGACGATGCGGGCGCTCGCGGCGTCCCACGCGTTCGGCAGGACGAGCGGTCGACCCGGCACATGCAGCGCACGGAAGGCGAGGGCCCGGTCGCGAAGGGTGTTCTGGTTCGTCATACGGCCCACTCAAGCAGCCGCCGGCGGGCCCTGGCTGGCAGGAATGCGACGTCGACGTGTCGGGGACCGGGCCGCTGTCGGGCGGGGCGCGGACTCCCGTTTAATGCGTTGACAGGCCTCCGGGGGCGTTCGTAACGTTGCTCTCGGTTCTGTTGCCGTCGATAGGAGTAGGACGTTGCTCGTCTGAGGTTCTGAGACACCGCGTCACACACCCCTGAGGTGTGTCCGCCGTGTACGACCTCGGCGTCCGAGCCGTCCTCCGGAACAGGGCCTTTCTCTCTGCCCCCGGGACCAGTCTCCCGCCTCGCGGTGTCTCGCTACGCGCCTGCCATCGACCGCATCAAGCACCGCGAGGCCCTCATGCATACCTCTGTCACCTGTACGTCCCTCTCCTTCGCCTGGCCCGACGGCACCTCCGTCTTCGAGGACCTGGACGTCGCCTTCGGCCCTGGCAGGACGGGTCTCGTCGGCGTCAACGGATCAGGTAAATCGACTCTGTTGAAGCTGATCGCCGGTCAACTCACGCCTGCCGACGGCACGTTGCGGATCGCGGGCGAGGTCGGCTATCTCCCCCAGAACGTCACTCTCGACACCGCCCTGCGCGTCGACGAGACCCTCGGCATCGCCGCACGGCGCGCCGCCCTGCACGCCATCGAGGCCGGTGACGCGGCCGAGGAGCACTTCGAGACGCTCGGCGACGACTGGGACGTGCAGGAAAGGGCGCTCGCCACGCTCGGTGAACTCGGCCTCGGGCACATCGACTTGGACCGCACCATCGGCGAGGTCTCGGGCGGCGAGTCGGTCCTCCTGCGGCTGGCCGCGCTGCTGCTCGGCCGGCCGGACGTCCTGCTGCTGGACGAGCCGACCAACAACCTCGACCTGTACGCGCGCAAGCGGCTGTACGCGGCCGTCGCGTCCTGGCCGGGGGTGATGATCGTGGTCAGCCACGACCGTGAACTCCTCGACCTGGTCGACCAGATCGCCGATCTGCGTGCCGGGGAGATCACCTGGTACGGCGGCAACTTCTCCGCCTACGAGGAGGCGCTCAGCACCGAACAGGACGCCGCCGAACGGATGGTGCGCGTCGCCGAGGCCGACTTCCGCAAGCAGAAGCGCGAACTGTCCGACGCCCAGGTCAAGTTGGCCCGGCGCAAGAAGTACGGACAGAAGATGTTCGAGCAGAAGCGCGAGCCGAAGATCGTCATGGGGGCGCGCAGGCGGGCCGCGCAGGAGTCCGCGGGCAAGCACCGCATCCTGCACGAGGAGCGGCTCGCCGACGCGAAGGAACGGCTCGACGAGGCGGTCGAGGCCGTACGGGACGACGACGAGATCCGCGTCGACCTGCCGTACACGGCCGTACCGCCGGGCCGTCAGGTCCTGACCCTCATGGACCTCGAACTCGCCTACGGCGCCCGGGCGGGCGGGCTCGATCTGCGCGGGCCGGAGCGGATCGCGCTGATCGGGCGCAACGGCGCGGGCAAGACGACCCTGCTGCGCACGATCGCCGGGGAGCTGGAGCCGGTGGCGGGCGAGGCGGTGACCCATGTGCCGCTGCGTTTCCTGCCGCAGCGGCTCGACGTCCTCGACGACGCGCTGACCGTGGCCGAGAACGTGGCCCGGTTCGCGCCGGGCGCCACCAACAACCGGGTCCGGGCGCGGCTGGCCCGCTTCCTGTTCCGGGGCGCCCGCGCCGACCAGCAGGCGGCGACCCTGTCCGGCGGCGAACGCTTCCGGGCCGCACTGGCCGCGCTGATGCTCGCGGAGCCCGCCCCGCAGCTGCTGATGCTGGACGAGCCGACGAACAACCTGGACATGGCGAGCGTGCGGCAGCTGACCTCGGCGCTGGAGTCGTACGAGGGGGCGTTGATCGTGGCCAGTCACGATCTGCCGTTCCTGGAGTCGATCGGCATCACCCGCTGGCTGCTGCTGGACGGGGAGCTGCGGACGGTCACGCCGGAGGAGGTGGCGGACCCGGCCTGAGGTCCCCCGCGCATCTCAGGAGGGCCACAGCCTCACGTGAGGGCTTTTGTCGGCACGGACGGGTGACGCATGATGGCCAACCGGTGCCGCGACAACGGCGCCGAAACGATCCCGCCGATACGGAGTCCCGCTCGTGCCCAGCAAGAAGGCCCTCGTCCGCCGCCCCAGCCCGCGCCTGGCCGAAGGGCTGGTCACGCACATCGAGCGGGAGAAGGTCGACGTCGAGCAGGCCGTCGAGCAGTGGGAGGCGTACGCGCACGCCCTGCGGGTGCACGGCTGGGAGACGGTCGAGGTGGACCCGGCCGACGACTGCCCCGACTCCGTGTTCGTCGAGGACGCGGTGGTCATGTACAAGAACGTGGCGCTGATCGCCCGGCCCGGCGCCGAGTCCCGGCGCGAGGAGACCGGCGGGGTCGAGGAGGCGGTGGCCCGGCTCGGCTGCTCGGTGAACTGGGTCTGGGAGCCGGGCACCCTGGAGGGCGGTGACGTCCTCAAGGTCGACGACACGATCTACGTCGGCCGGGGCGGCCGGACGAACGCGGCCGGCGTGCAGCAGCTGCGGGCCGTGTTCGAGCCGCTCGGGGCGCGGGTGGTCAGCGTGCCCGTGAGCAAGGTGCTGCACCTGAAGTCGGCGGTCACCGCGCTCCCCGACGGGACGGTGCTCGGACACATCCCGAAGGTGGACCGGCCCTCGCTGTTCCCGCGTTTCCTGTCGGTGCCCGAGGAGGCCGGCGCCCATGTGGTGCTGCTCGGCGGCGACAAACTGCTGATGGCGGCGAGCGCGCCCAAGACGGCCGACCTGCTCAGCGATCTCGGCCACGAGCCGGTCGTGGTGGACATCAGCGAGTTCGAGAAGCTCGAAGGATGTGTGACGTGCCTCTCGGTCCGGCTCCGGGACCTGTACGCCTGACCGGGTGATCGAACCGCCCGTTCGGCGCCGGGACCTGGGGTCCTGCGGTCGCCCGGGATTCCCCGGGGATGCGACCTGAACAGCGATCTTTACGACACCCTTAACCTACGGTCACGTAACCTACGGTTTCGTAGCCTACGATTCCGTAAGTTGCGCAACAGTCGGCACCGCTCGCCGGTTTGTTCAGTTTTGTACCGCGTCCCCCTGGAGTCCCCGTGACGATCACTTCCCCGCACCTCGGCAGCCCCGCAGTCTGGACCGACGCCAAGCTGCTGTACGCGTTGGAAGAAGTCGTCGAGACCGAACTCAACCGGCACCTCAAGGTCACCAAGGACTGGATGCCGCACGAGTACGTCCCGTGGAGCGACGCCCGTAACTTCCCCGGCTTCTTCGAGGACGGCGAGGCCTGGGGCAAGGAGCAGTCCAAGGTCACCGAGATCGGCCGCATCGCCCTCGTCGTGAACCTCCTTACCGAGGACAACCTCCCCAGCTACCACCACGAGATCGCCTCCCTCTTCGGCCGCGACGGCGCCTGGGGCACCTGGGTGCACCGCTGGACGGCGGAGGAGGGCCGGCACGGCATCGTCATGCGGGACTACCTGCTCGCCTCCCGCGCGGTCGACCCGGACAAGCTGGAAGCCTTCCGCATGCAGCACATGAGCGAGGGCTTCGAGTCGGACAACCGGCACTCGATGCTGCACTCCGTGGCCTACGTCGCCTTCCAGGAGCTGGCCACCCGCGTCTCGCACCGCAACACCGGCCACCAGTCGGGCGACCCGGTCTGCGACCGCATGCTGGCCCGCATCGCGACCGACGAGAACCTCCACATGGTCTTCTACCGCAACCTCCTGAAGGCCGCGTTCGAGCTGGCCCCCGACCTCACGATGCAGGCCGTGCGCGACGTCCTGGTCAACTTCCGGATGCCCGGTCACGGCATGCCCGGCTTCGAGCGCTTCGCCGCGCAGATGGCCATCGGCGAGGTCTACAACCTGCGCATCCACCACGACGACGTCATCCAGCCCGTGCTGCGCTTCCTCAAGGTCATGGACATCGACGGTCTTGGCCCCGAGGGCCAGCAGGCGCAGGAGGAGATCGGCCTCTACATGGGCGGCCTGGACTCCGAGGCGTCCAAGTTCGACGAGAAGCTCGCGATCCGCAAGGCCCGTATGGCGGCCCGCGCGAGCGCCTGACCCACCCCGGCCCTCCGCACCGGCGACCGAATCGCCGGTGCGGAGAACGCCCGGCCTGCGGCATCATGCCGCCATGCATGACAACAGCACGTCGGGGGCGGCGGTCGGCTTTCTGCTCGGCCTGATCGACAGCGGGGACGCCGCGCGGATACGAGGGCGGATCGGACTCCCGGAGCCGGATCCCGAGCGGACCCCCGAGGCCCGGCGCAACGCCGAGATGTGGTCCTGGACGAGGATCCCGGTGCCGGCCTCCGTGCTGCTGTGGGTCCTGGAGGAGGACGACCCGGATCTGAACCTCAGCGTCTGGCGGCACATGTCGGCGGACAATGCGATGCGGCGGGCCATTCTGCGGGGTGTGCCGTTCGGTCCCGGCCGCGAGGGGCCGTTGACCGTGGTCAAGGGCCTGGGCATGGAACTGGAACCTCCGGTCCCCGAGAACTACACCCGCTTCGGCCTGGTCGGCGCCCTGCGCGAGGGCACCTCCATGCAGTCCGCGCGGACGGCCGCGTCGATGGTCCTGGAGCGCTCCGACTGGCAGGCCGTCATGGAGGCGGACGGGGACCGCCCGCTGCCCGGTTACGCGCGCTGGGCGCTGTCCGTACGCCCGGACTGCCCGCCGGAACTACGCGCGCGGTTCGGCACGCACCGCAAGTTCACCCACCGGGTGGATGAGGCCGGTGTTCTGGACAGCCCCGCCGACTACGCGACCGCCTGGGGCCCCGCGTCACACGTCCTGAAGGTGCTGTCCTCCGGCCAACTGCTGTTCCCCACGCGCGTGTCCGAGGCCGAGGACGCCCTGCGGCCGCTCGTGCGCGAGCACTTGGCCGGCAGTGAGGACGCCTGGTCGGTGCTGGCGCAGCTGATCGACACGTTCCACGGGAACGCGGTGGAGCTGGTGGTGACGGCGGGCGCGGTGGCCTGAGCCGGGCCCAGGAACCGGCAGGGGGGCGGGGTGGCTGGATTCGAACCAGCGTGCCCCGGTTCTGGAGACCGGTGCGCCTGCCTCTGCGCTACGACCCCGCCCTTGGGGCCAGAGCGTAATGCCTTGGCCCGATGTCAGTGCGGCCTGGTACCAATGGAGGCACTGGGGGAACTGCGGTTCGGGGGGCGCGACATGGCGTACGGAGAGCGGGGTCGGCGTACCCCTGTGGTGGATCTGGCCGACCGCAGGGCGCTGGAGCGGTACCGCCCCGCGGACCCGGCGACGGTCGCCGAGGCACGGCGGCTGAAGGAGGCCGCGCTGCTGGACTTCGGGCTGACGGAGTCGGCGGTGGCGTCCTGGCTGTACGCGAAGTGCCATCACCAGATCCCGACCACGGCGGTGGACACGGCGGCCGTGGTCGCCTCGGGCGACGGCTCCTGCCTGCTGCTCTTCAACCCGGACTTCTTCGTCGAACTCGGCCTGGACGGCGTGAAGTTCGTGCTCTTCCACGAGGCCCGGCACCTGGTGCAGCGCCATCTGTTCGCCGACCTGGAACTGCGCGACGACCCCGTCTTCGAGCTGGCCGCCGAGGTCTCCATCAACCATGTCGCCCTGGTCCGCCTCGGCCGCACCGACCTGCCCCTCCTGGACGGCCGGCCGACGGGCATCGACCCACGGAAGATCCACGAGCTGTACCGCGAGGACCTCACCGCGCACGGCCTGGAGCCGGTGGCGTACGAGGAGTTCGTCGCGACCGACCTGAAGGTGTACGGCGAGCTGAAGCGCATGCGGCACCCTCCTGTTCCGGAGCGGCACCTGTGCGTGCACCTGGTGGACGGCCTGGTACCGGCCGACCAGGAGACGGTGGACGCGGTGACGTCGTCCGCGCTGCTGAACTCCCTGCTGGCGGCCCGGCGCGGACACGCGGGCGCGGAGCGGGAGTTGCTCGACCTCATGGGCCGTACGGAGGACGGCTCGGCGCGGGCCGGCCGGATCTGGGGGAACCTCGGCGCGGGCGTCCTGCGCGGCGAGACGGCACGCACGCGTACGGTCCACTGGTGGCAGCGCTGGTTGGTCGACGTCCTCGGCTCGAAACTGCGCGACGGCGAGCGGCTGGTGTACCCGAAGAAGCGCGGTGCCCTCCTCGCGGCCCTCGGCCAGGACCCGATGCTCTCCCGCCGCGGCCCGGTCCGCGACAAGGTCCTCGTCATCGCCTACGACACGTCAGGCTCCATGCCCCACCAGGTGATCACCTGGCTCACCGAACTCGTCGGCCGCATCGACGGCGTCGAGGCGCACTGGCTGTCCTTCGACGCCGTGGTGATGCCGTTCCGACCGGGCGAGCGGGTCTACGGCGGTGGCGGCACGAGTTTCCAGGTGGTCGCGGACCATGTGGAGGGGCGCACGGAGGTGAGCGGCCGGCGGTTCGACGTGACCCCGGACGCGGTCGTCGTCCTCACGGACGGATACGCCCCGCCGATCACGCCCGCCGAGCCGGACAAGTGGATCTGGCTGATCACCGAGGGCGGCAGCGAGTGGCCCGAGACGCACAACCCCGCGATGGACTGCCATCGCGTCACGACAGGATCGCGGTAGATGACCACGGAGACAGGGCAGTTGACGACCCCGGCGACCGGGCGCGGCCGGGGTGAGCCGTCGCGTCTGGAGTCCTTCATCGACGCGATGATCGACATGGGGCAGACCGGGCAGATCTTCGGTGAGCACGGCATCGGCAAGACGGCGACGTTCTTCTCACACATCGGCAGGGCCCACCCGGGCACCGCGCTGGTGTACGTCCCGGCGGCGAATCTGACGCCGGACGATTTGCTGGTGAACGCGCCGGTGCGGGACCCGGAGACCGGTGAACTGGTGCTGCGGCAGCTGGTGATGAACCAGTTGAAGCCGGGCACGCCGTTCGTGCTGCTCATCGACGACTCGCTGCAGGCGGGCGACACGATCCAGTCGCAGCTGATGCAGATCGCCTGCAACTGGACGCTCGGCGAGCACGATCTGCGCGCCCTGGGCTGCGTCGGCGTCTTCCTCACGGACAACGAGTCGCTGTCCGAGACCTCGGCCAGGCGCGGCGACCTCGCGCTGCTGGACCGCATGGTCACGATGCGGATCACGGCCAACGACACGTCCTGGCGCAAGCACCTGGCCGCCAAGTACCGCCCCTGGGACCTCGGTCCGGTGTTCGGTGTCTGGGCCTCCCTCTCGCCCGCACTGCGCGAGCTGCTGTCCCCGCGCACGCTGGACCACGTCCTGGCCAACGCGAAGGAGGGCTTCCCGCTCCGCTGGGGCCTGCCCCTGATCGACGGCGAGCGACTGCGCCTCGCCGAGCCCGGCCCGGACGGAAAACCCGGGCAGAACCGCACGGCCGAGATCCTGGACCGCGTCGCCGGGACCCTGGGCGTGCCCAACCCGGCCACGATCCCCGACCCGGTACGGCAGGTGGTCCGGGCCGCGCTGCGCAACCGCTGGACGGTGCTGCTGCAAGGGCCGCCCGGGTGCGGCAAGACGGAGCTGGTCCGGGAGACCGTGCGCGCGGGCCTGGGCCGGGAGCCGCTGTACTTCTCGCTGCCAGTGACGAACGTCGAGGACCTGTGCGCGCCGATCCCGTCGGCGGACGGCACCCTGGACAACCTGCTGGCCGCGAACTTCACCGGGCCCGGGCCGAAGGCGATCGTGTGGGACGAGTACAACCGCCCCAAGGACAAGGCCGCGTTCGCCAAGCTCATGGAGATCACCCAGGAGTGGTCGCTCGCCGGGCAGCGCATCGAGAACCTGCGGGCGCAGATCGCCGTCCAGAACCCGCCCTACCACCTCGGCCGCAAGCTCCTGGTCTCGCGGAACAACATCGCACAGGCGACACGGTTCACGGCCTCACTGACGGTGGAGCCGGACGACATCCCGGCCAACGAGTGGCTGCTCGCGCGCTACGGCGCGGACGCGGAGACGGTGCTGGAGTGGTGGAAGCACGACATCGACGACGACGGCCGCGCCTGGATCACCAAGCGCACGCTGGAGCGGCTCATCAAGCTGCACCGGCGGGGGCTGCCGCTGGAGATGGCGACGGTCTATCTCGGCGACGGCGAGTACGCGCCCGTGCCGCTCACCGCCCTGATCGACCGCTTCAGGGGCCGCCCGGTCACCGGCCTGCGCGAACTGGCGCGTGACGCGGACGCCTGGGAGGCCCGGCTGCGCCGCGCCGCCGAGCACACTGACGAGGGCGGCGACGACAGCGACGTGGTCCACCAGATCCTCGCCAACGCCGAGTTGTCCCAGTTGAAGAAGCACCGCGCGGTGGTGTCCCGCATGGTGGCGCTGCTGCCGGCGAAGCTCCGGGCGACGTATCTGGTGGGGGCGTCGGCTCAGCAACAGCGGTTCTGGACCGACATATTCACCGGGCTGGCCCGTCGCTGACCCCGTGCTCGCCCTCCCCCGGCCGCGCCGTGCGGTGCACGCTGCGCACGGCGGCGACGTCGGGGGCGAGCGCCGGTCGGGGGACGTGGGCGGTGAGGGTCTCCAGTCGGCGTTTGATGCTGGCGGCGATGCCCTGGCCGAGGACGAAGCGGGTGGGGGTGAGCGCGCGGGGTGCGGTGTCGAGGAGCCGGTGGGCCTCGCGGCTGCGCATCCCGGTGTGGGACAGGACGAGGTGGCTGAGGCGGTGCTCGGCGCCGACAAGAGCCTCGGCGATGGCTTCGGCGCCGGGCAGATCGACGTGGTTGTCGGCCGCGCCCAGCACGGCCGCCGCCCGCACCCGGCCGAGGTCCAGCAGCGCGACCCCGGCCGCGGTGGCCGCCGTCACCAGCCGCGCCGCGGCCTGCGGACCGATGCCGTTGCTGGCGACGGACAGCCGTACGAGCCGTCCGTACGGCGCGCGTTCCAGGGCGTCGGCCAGGAGGAGGGCGCCCGTGTCCTCCAACTGCGCCGCGGATACGTAGAGTTCGTCGATCGCGCCCGTCGTGACGACGGCGGCGAGCGGCACGGCACCCTCCGCGCCGAGCGGGTTGCCGCCGATGAAGAGGCGCTCGATACGGCGTCCGTTGTCGGCGGCGGCGAGCAGCGCGTCGGCGAGGACGGTCACCCCGGCCGGGTCGAGCCCGGTCTGCACGAGGTCGAGGGTGCGCAACGACCGCGCGGACGCGATGAGTTCGGCCGCCGCCCGCCCTCCCCCACTGCCCAGCGGGTTGCGCTTGAGCCACACCCCGGTGACCACCTGCGGCGAGGCACGCAACTGGTCGGCGATCCGGCAGGCACCACCGGCCGTGATCCCGTTGCAGCCGAGGTAGAGGGTCTCGACCTCACCGCTGCCCCCGGCCACGACCTCGGCCCCCTCGTCCCCGAGCCCGTCGGTGCCGAGCAACAAGTGCCGTACAGGAGACGGCCCTTGGGCCAGCGCCGCCGAGACCAGCGCGGCACCCTCGGCCCCCAACTCCTGCTTGCACAGGTCGAGTCTGCCGTCCGGCAACGCCGTACCGACCGCGAAGTCGAGACGCTCTCCGGCCGGGCGTCCCGCCCGCAACCAGTCGAGCAGCGGGGCGAGTTCGGCGACCGGTCGCGGCCTGACGTACGGGACACCGGCGAAGGCCACCGGCGCCTCAGAGCCGGCCGGCGCAGCTCCCGGGCGCGCCTCGCCCGAGCCGGGCGACAGGGGTTCGGTGGCTCCCGCGCCCTCCGCCGATCCCGCCACAGCAGAACCTCCCGTGTCGTCCACGCCCCCGCTCACCACGCCGCCTCCTGGTAGTCCTTGAGGAACACCCCGGACACCGGGTCGCCGGCCTCGCCGCGCACGATCGGGTCGTAGACGCGGGCCGCGCCGTCGACGATGTCGAGGGGGGTGCGGAAGCCCGCCCGGGCCATGCGGCCCTTCTTGGGGGCGGGGTTCTCGTCCGTGATCCAACCCGTGTCGACGGCGCACATGTGGACGCCCTGGTCGGCGAGTTCGGCGGCGCTGGTGCGGGTGAGCATGTTGAGCGCGGCCTTGGCCATGTTGGTGTGCGGGTGGCCGGCCATCTTGTTGCGCACGGCGAACCGGCCCTCTACGGCGGTGACGTTGACGACGTACCGGCGCGGGCGCGGCGAGGCGAGCAGCAGGGGCAGCAGCCGGTCGCAAAGGAGCGCGGGGGCAAGGGCGTTGACCAGCTGGGTCTCCAGGACCTCGGCCGGGTCGAGGGCGCCGAGCCTGGCCGACCAGGAGTTCTCCGGGGACGGATCGGGCAGCAGTCCCGCCTCGTCGGCCTCGCGCAGCACGACGGGCAGCGCCGAGGCCCCGCCTTCGATCATCCGCATCGGCGTGAAGCCGGGCGCCTGCCGCGCCCCCTCCGGCAGCGCGTCCCGCTCCCCGGCGGCCAGCAGGGCGTACGACTGCGGAGGGCGTCGCACTGTCTGCGCGGCGTTGTTGACGAGGATGTCGAGGGGCTCGCCCGTCTGCCGCAACTCCTCGCACAGGCCCAGCACTTGGCGCGGGTCGCGCAGGTCCACGGCGAGGACCGTCAGCCGGTCGAGCCACTTCTCGCTGCCCGGCTCGGCACGGAAGCGGCGCACGGCGTCGTGCGGGAACCGGGACGTGACCAGCACCTCCGCGCCGTCCCGCAGCATCATCAGCGCCAGCTGGAAACCGATCTTCACCCGCCCGCCGGTGAGCAGCACCCGGCGCCCGCTCAAGTCCGTACTCAGCGCCCTGCGGGCGGAGTTGTCGGCGGCGCACGCGGGACACAGCCGGTGGTAGAAGGAATCCACCTGTCGATAGGGCGACTTGCAGACGTAGCAGCCGCGCGGCTTGCGGTAGGCGCCACCAGCGTCCGCCCGCTCCGCCAACTCGCCTACGGCTGCCAGCGGGGCGTCCTCGCGGCGGTCCGCCGCGCCGGTCGCGGTCGCCTCCATCGTCGCCGCGTCGGCAGCGGAGAGGTCGGCGCCGCGGGCCTTGCGGCGGCGCAGCCGGCCGTCGCGGGCGAAGGACGCGGCGACCTGTTCCGCCCGCAGGCGCACCGGATCGTCGACGGGCAGCTCCCGCAGCCTGCCCACCGTCCGGTGGAAGGCGGCCAGTTCCGCCTCGGTGATCCCGCCCTCGTCAGTCATCGTTCCCCGCCCCGGCCGTGCCATGAGGTGGGGCCCCGGCCGGATTCGAACCGGCGTATCCGCCCTGACAAGGCGGCGAGTCTGCCTCTGCTCTACAGGGCCCCCGAACGCAGCCCGGGGATCGGATTCGAACCGATGTATCTCGTCCTGGCAAGACGTGCGTCTGCCTCTGCGCTACGCCCGGGTGCGCCCCCGGATCCTAACCGCACGCCCCCGCGCACACCGCACCGGATAAACGGCCTCGTTCAGCGGGAGCCGGTGCGGCGAATCTCGAGGCGTTCCTTCTCGGAGAGGCCGCCCCACACTCCGAAGCGTTCGTCGTTGTCGAGGGCGTACTCCAGGCAGGCGGTGCGGATCGGGCACATGCCGCAGATCCGCTTGGCCTCCCTGACGGAGCTGCCGGGCTCGGGGAAGAAGAAGTCCGCCCCGGTCTGCGCGCACAACGCCTCCTGCTGCCAGTCCAGGTCGGGCGAGGTGATCGTGTCGATGTGCATGGCCAGGATCGTGCCGCCCCGTGAAAAACGTTCCATCAACGCGGGATCAACGCCACGCTCCGAGGCCTCCGGCCGACCCGATGATGGCCCCGCGCCCGCACCGGCGCACGGCGGCGCGCGGAGCCGGTATGAAAACAGGGAGAACTTCTGCGGTCACCGAGGGTGACCAGCCTCGTATCCGCGACCCGCTGTGTCACTCCGGCAGCGATTGTCAGTGGGCGGTGCAAGACTCGGGGTTGCAGAGAACGGGCCCTTCCCGACGGGACCCTTCAATCAGGAGGGCAATGATGCTCACCACCCGTTTCGTCAACGGCGCTCCGAACTGGCTGGACGTCGGTTCCCCCGACATCGACAGCGCCATCTCCTTCTACGGCGGTCTCTTCGGCTGGCAGTTCCAGTCGGCGGGACCCGAGGCCGGCGGCTACGGCTTCTTCCAGCTCGACGGCAGGACGGTCGCGGGCGGGATGCCGCTGCCCGCGGAGCACACCTCGTCCGCCTGGACCGTGTACTTCCAGAGCCCGGACGCGGAAGCCACGGCCAAGACGGTGGAACAGGCGCACGGCGCGGTCCTGTTCCAGCCCATGGACGTGATGGGCCAGGGCCACATGGCGATCCTCAGGGACCCGGCGGGCGCGGCGTTCGGCATCTGGCAGCCGGGACAGCTCAAGGGGGTTGACGTCGCGGGCGATCCCGGGTCGCTGACCTGGGTCGAGTTGTACACACCGGACGTGGCCGCGGCGGCGGCGTTCTACAACACCTCGCTGGGCCTGGAGACCTCGGCCGCCCCCATGGCGGGCGTCGACTACACCTGCATCAACCCGTCCGGTGCCGGTGAGGACGCGATGTTCGGCGGCATCGTCCCCCTCGACTTCGACCCGGACGGCGCGACGTCCGGGGCCTGCTGGCTCGCCTACTTCGAGGTCACGGACGTCGACGCGACCGTGGCGAAGGCGCAGGAGTCGGGCGGCGCGGTCACGGCGCCGGCCACCGACCTGGAGGGCGTCGGCCGCATCGCCCAACTCACCGACCCGCACGGCGCGCGCTTCGCCGTCATCAAGAGCGAGGCGCCGCAGGGCTGACGGGGCATGGGGACGGGCACGGGTGCCGGGTCCCGCGCGGGTGCGCGGGGCACGGCGCACGGCGCACGTGGGGCGGGGTCTGAGCGGGGGTCGGCTTGGGCGGGGGCCGTGAGGGGCACAGCTCGTGCGGAGGCGCGGGCGGGGGCCGTGCGGGGGCACAGCTCGTGCGGAGGCGCGGGCGGGGGCCGTGCGCGGGCATAGCTCGTGCGGAGGCGCGGGCGCGGCCCCGGCTTGGGCACCGCTCGCCCGAAGGCCCCGCCTACACGCACCCACCCCCACCCTTCACGCCGACTCCCGACGAACCAGCGTCGTCGGCAGGATCACGCTGGACGGTGCCCCTCCGACGCCGTCATGGGAGCCCCGCCGGTCAAGCCCGCGCAGCAACAGGCGGGCCATCAGCCGGCCCATCTCCTCTATGTCCTGGCGGACGGTGGTGAGCGGGGGCTCGGTCTGTTCGGCGACCCGCAGCATGTCGTCGAAGCCGATCACCGCCACGTCCTCGGGCACCCGCAGCCCCTCCTCGCGCAGCACCTTCATGGCGCCGTAGGCGGTGAGGTCGTTGGCGGCGAACACGGCGTCCACGTCGGGGCAGTTGTCGAGCAGCTGCCGCATCGCGCGTTCACCGCCACCCGGGGTGAAGTCGCTCTCCACGATCAGCCGCGGATCGACGTCGACCATGACGTCCCGGAATCCGTCGAGCCGGTCCACCGCGGAGGTCTGGTCGAGCGCGCCGGTGATGTGCGCGATCCGGGTGCGGCCGAGCCCGACGAGATGCCGTACGGCCTCGCGCGCGCCGCCCCGGTTGTCGCAGTCGACGTACACCGTGGGCCCGGACGCCCGCGATCCCTCGCTCCAGCCGGGACGGCCGCCGAACACCGTGGGGACACCGGCCCGTTGGATCAGCCCGGGCAGCGGGTCCTCGAGGTGCAGGGAGAAGACGAGCGCGCCGTCCACATGTCCGCCGGCGAGATAACGGCCGACGCGGGCGTGATCGTCCCGCCCTTCCGTGAGGAGCAGCACGAGCTGGGAGTCGTGCGCGGTCAACTCCTTGCTGATACCCCGGAGTTGCATCGCGAAGAAAGGGTCCGCGAAGACACGGGTCTCCGGCTCCGCGATCACCACGGCGATGGCGTCGTGCCGCCTCGTCACCAGGCTCCGGGCGGCCTGGTTGGGGACGTAGCCGAGTTCGTCCACCGCCTGCCGGACCCGCTCGACGAGCGTTTCCCGCACGCCGTCCCCGCCATTGACCACGCGCGAAACGGTGGCCCGCGACACCCCCGCCCGCGCGGCCACGGCCTCCAGCGTGGGACGCGGTGCTGTCTCGGTCACGTCTGGACCCCTCCTCGATGATGCGGATCAGGATAGCCGCGGCCGAACCGGACGGTGAGAGCGCTCCCAGTACCGGGCGCCCCACCGCCCCCGCCACTCACTTCACGACACTCACACACCCGTCGCCCCATCCGTCCCTCATCCCAGCAGGTCCACCCGCCGCCCCACCCCGTCCCGTTCAGCCCGCTCGTAGGCCAGCCAGGCGAGGGCCAGATCCTGCCACGGCATTCCGACGGGGGCGTAGACGGAACGTGCCCCGGCGTCGACCCGTCCCGGATGGTCGCCGCGCAGCACATCGCCGAGCGTGGTGTCGATGTCCGTAGCGGCCAACACACCGACAGCCTCGACCAGTTGACGGTCGTCGACGACCACGAGCGCCTCGTCGAGCAGATCGGGGGCGAGTTCCCGCTTGCCCGGTTCGTCGGCGCCCAGGCTCGTGAGGTGCTGGCCCCGCCGGGTGTCCGCGAGGGACAGCAGGGGTGTGCGGGACCAGGTGGACAGCAGGACGATGTCGGCGGCCGAGGCGATCTCCTTCGCCGAACCGAGCACCCGGCCACCGTGCCGTACGGCGAACTCACCGGCCCGCTCGAAGTCCGCGTCGTGGACGACGAGTTGACCGTACGACCGCAGCGTGCCCAGCCCCCTCACCATCAACTCGGCCTGTGCCCCCGCCCCGATCACCCCCACCACCGCGTCCTCCCCCGCCCGCGCGAGCGTGTCCGTGCCCAGCGCGGCCGCGAGTCCCGTCCGCCACGCGGTCACCGTCGCCGAGTCCAGCAGGGCGAGCAACTCCCCGTCCCCGCCGCTGTGCAGACACAGCACGCCCTTCAACGCGGGCCGCGCACCGGGGAACTTGGAGTTGACCTTCACGGTGTAGGCCTCGATGCCGGGCAGCAGTCCCGGGAGCAGAGCGGTCGCCGTACCGTCGAACGGCAGGTCGGTACGCACCCGTTGACCCGGGATCGCCGCCGCGGCCCCCACCGCGAGGAAGCCGGCGCGCAACGCGGCGAGGCAGGCCGAGGGCTCCAACAGCGATCCGAGATCGCTCCGGGTCAGCAGGCGAGTCATACGCTCATGATCCGTCAGGGGCGGAGCCGGAGGCTGCACCCGCACCGGATGCGGAGCCGGAGTCAGAACCGGCGTCCGCACCGGCCCCGGGATCGGCCCCCGCCCCACTCCCCTTCTTCGCCCTGCTCGGCTGCACCCGCTTCGGCTCCCCCGGCATCTTCGGATACTCCGGCGGATACGGCAGATCCCCCAGCCCGTGGTCGTGTTCGTCCCGGCGGGCGAGTTCGAGGAGGGCGTCCAGGGAGTAGCGGTGGTCGTCCATGTCCGCGTGCACGTCGCCGAGTTCGGCGAAACGCGCCGGCATCGTCGCGAGGTCGAAGTCGCGGGGGTGCGCGGTGCCCACCTCGTCCCAGCGGAGGGGCGCCGAGACGGGGGCGTGCGGGCGGGGTCGTACGGAGTAGGCGGAGGCGATGGTGCGGTCGCGGGCGGTCTGGTTGTAGTCGACGAAGATGCGTTCGCCGCGCTCCTCCTTCCACCACTTGACCGTGACCTGGTCGGGCATGCGGCGGGCCAGCTCGCGGCCGACCGCGATGGCCGCGCGGCGGACCTGGGTGAAGGTCCAGCGCGGTTCGATCGGGACGAAGACGTGCAGGCCGCGTCCGCCGGAGGTCTTGGGGAAGCCCTTCAGACCGCCGAACTCGTCGAGCACGGCGCGCAGTTCGTGGGCGGCGCGGACCGCGTCGTCGTAGTCGGTGCCGGGCTGCGGGTCGAGGTCGATGCGGAGTTCGTCGGGGCTGTCGACGTCGTCGCGGCGTACGGGCCAGGGGTGGAAGGTGAGCGTGCCGTACTGGGCGGCCCACAGGACGGCGGCCTGTTCGGTGGGGCACATCTCGTCGGCGCTGCGTCCGCTGGGGAAGGTGATGTGGGCGGTCGGGATCCAGTCGGGCATGTTCTTGGGCGCCCGCTTCTGGAAGAAGTTCTCGCCCTCGACCCCGTCCGGGTAGCGCTCCAGGGTGGTGGGGCGGTCGCGCAGCGCCCGGAGGATCCCGGGGCCGACCGCGATGTAGTACCGGGCGAGGTCCAGCTTGGTGAAGCCCCGCTCCGGGAAGAAGATCTTGCCGGGGCTGGACAGCCGTACGGTCCGGCCGCCCGCTTCCAGTTCCACCGCTTCGCCCATGCGAGACACCGTAGGCCCGACGCACGGACATCGCATACCGGGCGGCGAGCGACGGACGGGAGCAGAATCGGAACCATGGATCTGCCGGTGATGCCACCCGTGAAGCCCATGCTCGCCAAGTCGGTCGCGAGGATTCCGCCGGGCATGCACTACGAGGCGAAGTGGGACGGCTTCCGGGCGATCGTGTTCCGCGACGGCGCAGAGGTCGAGCTGGGCAGCCGTAACGGAAAGCCGCTGACCAGGTATTTTCCCGAACTGGTGGAGGCGCTGAAGGAGCGGGTCCCGGAACGCTGTGTGCTGGACGGCGAGATCGTGATCGCGCGGGACGGGCGGCTCGACTTCGACGCGCTGTCCGAGCGCATCCACCCGGCCGACTCGCGGGTGCGGACGCTGGCCGAGCGGACCCCGGCGTCCTTCGTCGCCTTCGACGTGCTGGCCCTGGCCGACGAGTCGCTGCTCGACGTGCCGCTCGGCGACCGACGGGCGCTGCTCGAACGGGCCCTGTCCGGCGTGACCGCGCCCGTGCATCTGGCGCCCGCGACCACCGACATCGAGGTGGCGCAACGGTGGTTCGAGCAGTACGAGGGCGCCGGGCTCGATGGTGTCGTGGCCAAACCGCCGACCCTGGGCTATCGCCAGGACGAGCGCGCCATGTTCAAGATCAAGCACGAGCGGACCGCGGACGTCGTCGTCGCCGGCTACCGCCTCCACAAGAGCGGCCCGGTCGTGGGTTCGCTGCTCCTCGGGCTCTACGACGATCAGGGCGCCCTCCAGCATGTGGGCGTCGCCGCCTCCTTCACCATGAAACGGCGGGCCGAGCTGATCGAGGAGCTGGCGCCGCTGCGCATGGACGACACGGCGGGGCATCCCTGGGCGGCCTGGGCGGAGGAGGCCGCGCACGAGTCGGCCCGGTTGCCGGGGGCGCCGAGCCGCTGGTCGGGCAAGAAGGACCTCTCGTGGATCCCGCTGCGGCCGGAACGGGTGGCCGAGGTGGCGTACGAGCACATGGAGAACGGCGCGCGCTTCCGGCACACGGCGCGCTTCCGCCGCTGGCGCCCGGACCGCACGCCCGAGAGCTGCACCTACGCACAGCTGGAGGAGCCCGTCCGCTACGACCTCGGGGAGATCCTGGGCGCGCAGGATCCGCCGGACTGACCCCTTCCGCATCTTGTAGTGGGCCGATCGGCGCAATCAGCGCGCACAATCACAACCAAGCGGGTAAGGCCACCAATGAACTTATAAGCGCACAATCGAAAACACAGACTTGGTGGCAACGGTGGGCATGGGACAGACAGCACCCCGGCGGCGCGGCACGAAGAGAGCGGCGCTGCTGGCCGCCACGATGACGGCCTCCCTGGCGGTGGGCTGCACGGCACATCACGGCGGGTCCGCCGACGACGGGCGCGGACGCACACCGAGCCAGTCCCCGGCGCAGAGCCCGAGCGCGAGCGGATCGACCGCGCCCGCCGCCGGTCCGGTGCTCGCGGTGAAGATCGACAACGTGCCCGCGGCCCGCCCGCAGACGGGCCTTGACGCGGCGGACATCGTGTACGCGGAGCAGGTCGAGGGCGGCCTGAGCAGGCTGATGGCGGTGTTCGCCACCAAGTTCCCGCAGTCCGTCGGGCCCGTGCGCAGTGCCCGGGTGTCCGACCTGGACCTGCTGCGTCAGTTCAATGAGCCGACGCTCGCCTTCTCCGGCGCGCAGCACAAGCTCCTGCCACTGATCGACAAGGCCCCGCTGCGGTCCGCGTCGCCCGACGAGGAGGGCCGCGCCTACTACCGGGGCGGCGACAAGCCCGCCCCGCACAACCTCTACCTGCACCCCAAGCAGCTGATGCCCTCCGCCCCCGGCGCGGCTGCCCTGACGACCGGCTTCGTCTACGGCACGGCCCCCGCGGGCGGCAAGCCCACCGCCTCCCGCACCGTCCGCTACCCGTCGGCCCGCTTCACCTTCACCTGGTCCGGTGACAAGCACCGCTGGCTGGTCACCGAGGACGGCACCCCCACCGTGACGACCGACGGCAAGCGCCTCGCCCCGGCGACCGTCGTCGTCCAGTACGTCAAGATCCGCAAGTCCGCCTACCACGACGTCCTCGGCAACAACACGCCGTACACGGTGACCGTCTGCTCCGGAAAGGCAGACGTCCTCCGGGACGGCCGCACCTACAGCGCCGACTGGAAACGCCAAAAGGCCACGGACGGAACCCAGTTCACCACTCCCGACGGCAAACCCATGAACTTCGCGAAGGGCCAGGTCTGGGTGATCTTCGCGAAGTCGTGACACACGCGGGACGGAAGCGCCCTGAAGAGGCGCGGGGAACTGCGCGACCAGCCCCCACCGACCGCGACGAAAAAGACGGCCCACTCACCTACCGCTGCGCGACAAGGGGCTCCCCAGGATTCCGGAGCCCCTCAGCCGCATCCGACACCCGCTGAATGAGATCGAAGAAAACCCCCTGCTCATCAGGAGTGAGCGGCGCCAAGAACACCTGATTCATCCGAGCCGTCCGCACGACCAGCTTCCGATGAACCCGCGCACCGTCCCCCGTGAGCCGCAGCAGAAACCGCCGCCCGTCCTGCGCGTCCCGCACCTTGTCGAGCAGCCCGCGCCCACTCAGCCGGCTGACCACCTCCGCGATGGTCGAGCGGTCGAGCCCCACCCGCTCCCCCACCGTGCGCTGATCGAGCCCCGGTTCGTCTGCGAGCGCGTTGAGGACCGCGAACTGCGGCGAGGTGATCTCCTCGGAGACCATCGTGTTCCACAGCAGATAGTGCGCCTGCTGGAGCCGCCGGGCGAGGTGCCCGGGGTGGGTGGTGAGGTCCACCGCGGCCATGTGCCCTCCCGCTGTCGGATTCGTCTGTGCACTGAACGATACCCGGGGACACCGGGAGCGAGTCCAGCCTCCTGCACCGACCTGAACCGGCACTTCTCCCAGCTCTTGACGGCAAGCCCCCACAGTGACAGCGTGAAGGAAACTTCACCGAAATGCTCAGTGCCCTGACTATCTGCTGACCGGGCGCTCGAACGGGACGGAGCTTCACGGATGGACAAGGTGGTCGCCACGGCCGACGAGGCCGTGGCCGATGTGCCGGACGGGGCGACGCTCGCGGTCGGCGGCTTCGGGCTGAGCGGTGTGCCGAACGTACTGATCCAGGCCCTCTTCGAGCGCGGCGTCGGCGGCCTCGGCGTGGTCTCCAACAACTGCGGGGCGATGGAGTCCGGCCTCGCGGTCCTGCTGTCGGCGGGCCGCATCGCCCGGGTGACCGGCTCCTACATCGGCGCCAACAAGGAGTTCGCCCGCCAGTACCTCGCCGGGGAGCTGGAGGTCGAGATGATCCCCCAGGGCACCCTCGCGGAGCGCCTGCGCGCGGGCGGCGCGGGCATCCCCGCCTTCTACACCCCCGCCGGCGTCGGCACCCAGGTCGCCGAGGGCGGACTGCCGTGGCGCTACGACGGCTCGGGCGGCGTCACGCTCGCCTCCCCGGCGAAGGAGGTGCGGGAGTTCGACGGCACCGAGTACGTCCTGGAGCGCGGCATCCGCACCGACTTCGCCCTGGTCCGCGCCGCGAAGGGCGACCGGCACGGCAACCTCGTCTTCAACAAGTCCACCCGGAACTTCAACCCCCTCGCGGCGATGGCGGGCAAGGTGACGATCGCCGAGGTGGAGAAGCTGGTCGAGCCCGGCGCCATCGACCCGGACGCGGTGCACCTGCCCGGGATCTTCGTGCAGCGGGTGGTGGCCCTCACCCCCGAGCAGGCCGCCGACAAGCGGATCGAGCAGCGGACGGTGAGCAGCTGATGCCCTGGACACGCGAGCAGATGGCGGCCCGCGCGGCACGCGAACTCGAGGACGGGCAGTACGTCAACCTCGGCATCGGCCTGCCGACCCTGATCCCCAACTACCTCCCGCCGGGCGTCGAGGTGATCCTGGAATCCGAGAACGGCATCCTCGGCACCGGCCCGTATCCGACCGAGGACCAGGTCGACCCGGATCTCATCAACGCCGGCAAGGAGACCGTGACGGTCCTGCCGGGCGCCTCCTTCTTCGACTCCGCGCTCTCCTTCGGGATGATCCGGGGCGGGCACATCGACGTCGCCGTGCTTGGCGCCATGCAGGTGTCCGCGGGCGGTGACCTGGCGAACTGGGCGATCCCCGGCAAGATGATCACCGGCATCGGCGGGGCGATGGACCTCGTCCACGGCGCCCGGACCGTCATCGTCGTCATGACCCATGTGGCCAAGGACGGCTCCCCGAAGATCCTCGCGGAGTGCGCGCTGCCGCTCACAGGCAAAGCGTGTGTGAACCGAGTCATCACCGATCTCGGCGTGATCGACGTGTCACCCGACGGTCTCGTGTTGATCGAGACCGCGCCCGGTGTGAGCGCCGAGGAGATCGTCGCCAAGACCGACGCGAAACTCACCGTCACGGAAGGCCTGCTGTGAACCCGGTTTACATCGTCGACGCCGTCCGCACCCCCATCGGCAGGTACAGCGGAGGCCTCGCCTCCGTCCGCCCCGACGACCTCGCCGCCCACGCCCTGCGCGAACTCCTCGCCCGCACCCCGGACCTGGACCCCTCCCGCATCGAGGACGTCTACTTCGGCAACGCGAACGGCGCCGGCGAGGAGAACCGCAACGTCGGCCGCATGGCCACCCTCCTCGCGGGCCTGCCCACCTCCGTGCCGGGCGTCACGGTCAACCGGCTCTGCGCCTCAGGCCTCGAAGCGGTCATCCAGGCGGCCCGCGCCATCGCGGTCGGCGACGCCTCCATCGCCGTCGCGGGCGGGGTGGAGTCGATGACCCGCGCGCCTTATGTGCTGCCGAAGTCGGACCGGCCGTTCCCCGCCGGGCACACCGAGCTGTACTCGACCACGCTCGGCTGGCGCATGGTCAACCCGGCGATGAACCCGGAGTGGACCATCCCGCTCGGCGAGAGCGCGGAGCTGATCGCCGACAAGCACAAGATCAGCCGCGAGCAGCAGGACGAGTTCGCGCTCGCCAGTCACCGGAAGGCGGCGGACGCGCAGGCGGCCGGGCTCTTCGACGACGAGATCACCCCCGTCGCCATCCCGCGGCGCAAGGGCGACCCGGTCCTCTTCGCCGCCGACGAGTCCGTGCGCGCGGACGCCTCCCTCGCCGCCATGGCCAAGCTCAAGCCGTCCTTCCGTCCCGGGAACGGCACGGTGACCGCGGGCAACGCGTCCCCCCTCAACGACGGCGCCGCCGCCCTTCTCCTGGTGGACGAGGAGGGGCTGAAGGCCACCGGCCGCCAGCCCCTCGCCCGTGTCTCCGCGACCGGTGTCTCCGCGATCGACCCGCAGTACTTCGGACTCGCCCCCGTCGAAGCGGTCAACCGCGCACTGACCAAGGCGGGCAAGGGATTTGACGACCTGTCAGTCCTCGAACTGAACGAGGCGTTCGCCGCGCAGGTGCTCGGATGTGTCGCCGAGTGGCCGGAGTTCGACTCCGCGATCCTCAACCCGCAGGGCGGCGCCATCGCCCTCGGCCACCCGCTCGGCGCCTCCGGTGCCCGGCTCGCGGGCACCGTCGCGCACCAACTCGCCCGCAAGGGCACGGGAGTCGGCGTCGCCACCCTCTGCATCGGCGTGGGCCAGGGCCTGGCCCTCGTCCTCGAACGGTAGGAACCCGAACGGTAGGAACCCGAACGGCAGGAACCCCCATGACTCTCACCCAGCACGACATCGACCTCGAAATAGCGGCCGAGCACGCGACGTACGAGAAGCGGGTCGCCGACGGCGCGCCGGTCGAGCACCACCCGCGCCGCGACTACGCCCCCTACCGCTCCTCCACGCTCCGCCACCCGAAACAGCCGCCGGTCACCATCGACGTCTCCAAGGACCCCGAACTGGTGGAGCTGGCCTCGCCCGCGTTCGGCGAGCGGGACATCACGGAGATCGACAACGACCTGACCCGGCAGCACAACGGTGAGCCGATCGGGGAGCGGATCACCGTCTCCGGGCGGCTGCTGGACCGCGACGGGCGCCCGATCCGCGGCCAGCTGGTCGAGATCTGGCAGGCCAACTCGGCCGGCCGCTACGCCCACCAGCGCGAGCAGCACGACGCTCCACTGGACCCCAACTTCACCGGCGTGGGGCGCACGTTGACCGACGACGAGGGCGGGTACCGCTTCACGACCGTCCAGCCGGGCCCCTACCCCTGGCGCAACCACGTCAACGCGTGGCGCCCGGCGCACATCCACTTCTCGATGTTCGGCTCGGCGTTCACGCAACGGCTCGTCACGCAGATGTACTTCCCGAGCGACCCGCTGTTCCCGTACGACCCGATCATCCAGTCGGTGACGGACGACGCGGCCCGCCAACGGCTCGTCGCGACGTACGACCACAGCCTGTCGGTGCCCGAGTTCTCGATGGGCTACCGCTGGGACATCGTGCTCGACGGCCCGCACGCCACCTGGATCGAAGAAGGACGCTGACCCGCCATGACGACCATCGACACGAGCCGCCCGGAGTCCGTGCTGCCGACTCCGTCGCACACGGTCGGCCCCTTCTACGGCTACGCGCTGCCCTTCCCCGGCGGCGGCGACATCGCCCCGGTCGGCCACCCGGACACGATCACCGTCCAGGGCCACATCTACGACGGCGAGGGAAACCCGCTCCCCGACGCCTTCGTGGAACTCTGGGGCCCCGACCCCGAGGGCAACCTCTCCACGACCGACGGCTCGATCCGGCGCGACCCGGCCAGCGGCGGGTATCTCGGCCGCAACGGCGTCGAGTTCACCGGCTGGGGCCGCATCCAGACGGACGCCAACGGCCACTGGTACGCACGGACGCTACGACCGGGAGCGCGCGGCCAAAGCGCCCCGTACCTGAGCGCGTGCGTTTTCGCGCGCGGACTGCTGGTGCACCTCTTCACCCGCATCTACCTCCCGGGCGACGAGCCCGCGCTCACCGCGGACCCGCTGCTGTCCGGGCTGGACCCGGCGCGGCGCGACACGCTGATCGCGCGGGACGAGGGCAGGGGCACATACCGTTTCGACATCCGCCTTCAGGGCGAAGGCGAGACGGTATTCCTGGAGTTCCAGTGACAGTTGACGACCCGTCGGACACCGGCCTGCTCGCCCCCGGGTGGACCGGCTCCCCCGCCGCGTCCGCGACGAGCGACACCGCGTATCTACGGGCCCTGCTCGACGCGGAGTCCGCCCTCACCCGCGCCCAGGCCGCCCTGGGTCTCGCCCCCACCGGGGCGGCGACGGCGGTGACGGCCGCGGCCGACCCCGGCCGCTTCGGCGTACGGTCCCTCGCGGAACGGTCCAGGGCCGGCGGCAACCCGGTGATCCCGCTGGTCGCGGACCTGACGAAGGAGGTCGGCGAGGAGTACGGCCCGTACGTCCACCGGGGTGCGACGAGCCAGGACATCATGGACACGGCCACGATGCTGGTCGCGTCCCGCACCCTGGACCTGGTCCTGACCGACCTGACCCGCACGGAACAGGCGCTCGCCCGACTGGCCGCCGCCCACCGGGACACCGCGATGCCGGGCCGCACCCTCACCCAGCACGCCGTACCGACGACGTTCGGGCTGAAGGCGGCGGGGTGGCGGTCGCTGGTACTGGACGCGCGGGATCGGGTACGGGCCGTTCGTGACACGCTGCCCGTCCAACTCGGCGGCGCGGCAGGCACGTTGGCCGCCTTCACGGCCTACGGCGCCGAGGACGCGCTCGCGCTGCCGGACGCGTACGCCCGCGAACTCGGCCTGACGGCACCGCGGTTGCCCTGGCACACACTCCGGACACCGATCGCGGACCTCGCCGGGTGCCTGGCCTTCGCGGCGGGAGCACTGGGCAAGGTGGCCGCCGACGTACTCGTCCTCGGCCGGACGGAGATCGCCGAGGTCTCCGAGGCCGGCGGCGGCGGTTCGTCGGCCATGCCGCACAAGGCGAACCCCGTACGGTCCACGCTGATCGCCGCCGCCGCACGCCGGGCACCACAGCTAGCGGCCGTTCTCTACGGCTCGTTGGTCGCCGAGGACGAGCGGCCGGCCGGGGCCTGGCACGCCGAGTGGGAGCCGTTGCGGGAACTGCTGCGGCTGGTCGGCGGTGCGGCGCGCGATGCCGTCGAGCTGACCGAGGGGCTGCGAGCGCATCCGGGCGTGATGCGTGAACACCTGGATCTCACCCACGGGTTGATCGTCTCCGAGCGGCTGTCCGCCGAGCTGGCGCCGCTGCTGGGCAGGACCCGGGCGAAGGAGCTGCTCACGGAGGTCGCCCGGCGGACGTACGCCGAGGGTCGCCCGCTGGCCGAACTGCTCGCCAGGGAGCCGGAGTTGAAGGACCTCGACCTCGCTGTCCTCACCGACCCCGCCCGCTACACGGGTTCCGCAGGAGCCCTCACCGACCGTGCACTGGAGCGACGTTGACCGAGAAACTCCTCAATTTCCGTGCCGAGGGCTCCGATTCCGCTCCCCCACTCCTCCTCGGGCCCTCACTGGGCACGTCGTACGCCCTGTGGGACAAGGTCGCGCCCGAACTGTCCGTCACCCACCGGGTGATCCGCTGGGACCTGCCCGGACACGGCGGTTCGGCGGCCGGGCTGATCGGTCCCGGGGCGACGGCAGGGGACCTCGCCGACTTGGTACTCGCGCTGGCCGACTCCCTCGGTATCGAGCAATTCGCCTACGCGGGCGTCTCGTTGGGCGGTGCGGTGGGTCTGCATCTCGCCGTGCACCACCCGGAGCGGGTCACATCGCTCGCCGTCATCTGCTCCTCGGCGCACTTCAACGGGGCCAAGCCCTGGGAGGAACGGGCCGCGCGGGTGCGGAGCGAGGGTCTGGGCTGGCTGGTGGAGAGTGCCGACTCCCGTTGGTTCACGCCCGGGTTCACCGTCCCGGAGCTGGTCGCCGACCAGCGTGACGCCGACCCGGCCGCGTATGCCGCGTGCTGTGACGCGCTGGCCGCGTTCGATCTGCGCGAGCGGCTGCCCGGGATCGGTGCGCGGACCCTGGCGGTCGCCGGGCGCGAGGATCCGGCGACGCCGCCCGCGCATCTGCGGGAGATCGCGGACGCGGTGCCTGGCGCGGGCCTCGTGGAGATCCCGGGGGCATCTCACCTGGCGCCCGCACAGTGCCCGGAGGCCGTTCTCACCGCGCTGCGGGCCCACCTCGGCGGTGGTGCCAAGCGGGGCATGGAGGTCCGCCGTGAGGTCCTCGGCGACACCCACGTGGACGGGTCCCAGGCTCGGCAGACGCCGTTCACCGCCCGCTTCCAGGACTTCATCTCGCGGTACGCGTGGGGGGAGATCTGGACCGATCCGACCTTGTCGCGGCGCGAGCGGAGCATGATCACACTCACCGCGCTGATCGCCCACGGCCACTACGACGAACTGGCCATGCACGTCCGCGCGGCCCGCCGCAACGGGCTCACGCCGGACGAGATCGGCGCGGTTCTCCTCCAGAGTGCGGTGTACGTGGGGGTGCCTGCGGCCAACTCGGCTTTCGCTGTGGCCCAGCGAGTATTGGCCGAAGAGACCGACTAAGGGGGTGGGGGCGCCTGTTGTACGTCGTCCGCGACTACGCCGTGGCTGGTCGCGCAGTTCCCCGCGCCCCTTGAAAGACACAGCGAGTCGGCGCTTTTAGGGGCGCGGGGAACTGCGCGGCCAGCCCCCACCGGGCCGCAGCCGAACGACAACTCACCGCAACCCCCTCCCCGTCTCCAACACCTCCCGCGCCTGAGTCACCAGACCATCCGCCCCGCACGAACGCGCAAGCGTCAGACCCCGGTTGATCTCGGCCACGGACCGCGCAGCGATCCCGTACTCGACCCGCGCCGCCGCATGCTCGTACTGACACGGCGAGGACTCCAGATACGCAACAGCCTGCGCAGCAAGCCGTACCGCCCGCTGCCCGGTCTCCAGGGACGCCGCGCACCGAAGCGCCTCCCCGATCGCCGTGTCCGTCCCGAAGTGCTCGGCCTGACGCCGCGCGTCGGAGGCGAGCTGGGCCGCACGGGTCGGGTCCTCGACGGCGAGCGCGCGGGCGAGGTCCACGGCCCAGGGGACGAGCACCGGGTTGTGGTGCCCGCGAACCGTCGCCGCCTTCGCGGCCTGTTCCAGTTCGTTGATGCCGTCCTTCGTACGGCCGACGGCGAGCAGCAGCCGCCCCCGCACGCACCGCGGATCGGGCAGCACGATGGTGGACGGGTACGGCGGTGCGAAGCCGTACTGCTCGGCGATCGACCAGGCCTCGTCGACGTGGCCGCGGGCGAGCAGCGTGTCGACGAGGTTGCAGGTCGCCGACCAGTACAGGGGCAGCCCGCGGCCGACACGCTCGGCGAGGCGCAGGGACTCGCGCAGCGAGATCTCGGCCTCGCGGAGACGGCCGCGCCGACGGTGGCCGAGGCCGATGTAGGCGTGCGCCAGGGAGAGATGCCCGCCGCTCCAGCCCGCGGAGACGTAGGCGCGCAGGGCTTCGTTGTACAGGCTCTCGGCGCGGTCCAGGCGGTCGGTGTAGGCGTACGAGCTGGCCAGCATCATGAGGATCTCGAGGCCCCACTCGGTGTCGGTCCAGCCGAGTCCCGGCGCGAGCCGTCCGTTGACGAGGGCGCGGTCGCACAGCTCGACGACCTCCTCGGCGTTCTCGCCGTGGGTCATGGCGTCGAAGCCGCGCAGGATGAGCAGGGCGCGCTCGGAGTTGTCCCGGCCGGCGCAGGTGGCGGCGAGTGCGGCGAGCCGTTCGGAGCGTCCCGGGGAGGTGCCCTCGCCCGCGTAGATGCCCTCCCACATGAACTGGACGGCCTGGAGCCGCATCCGGGCGGCGCCCGGTTCGTGCCGTGCGGCCTCCGCTTCCACGGTGCGGACGGCTTCCTCCAGTTGGTCGTTGTGGGTCAGCGCCTGGGAGAGACGGAAAACGGCGTCCACGCGCGCGTGGCCGTCGAGTCCGGGCATGCCGAGGGCGGTCTGGAGGTGACCGATGGTGGTGGCGGGTGCGGTGAGGAGGGTGGCACAGCCCAGTTCGTAGAGCACGCGCGCGTGGGTCTCGGCGAGCGGCGGCTCCAGGAGGGCGCGCTCAAGGCAGCGGCGGGCGGCGTCCGGGGCGCCGATGGACAGGTGTTCGCGGGCCGCCTCGCGGAGCTGCTCGACGAGTTCCTGGTCGTCGTCCGGGTGCACCTGGAGGAGGTGCCGTGACGCGGAGGCCGCGCCGAGTCCGGAGTCGGTGACGACCTGGGCCGCGATGCCGTGCATGGCCGTGCGCACGCCGCCCGGGATGGAGTCGTAGACGGCGGTGGCGATCAGCGGGTGGACGAACTCCAGCTCGCCCGCGCCGGCTTGGGAGGCGGCGGGGTCGGGTGCGGTGAGGATACGGGCGGTGCGCAGGAGTTCGGCGCAGCGTGCCGCCTCCTCGCGGCTCATGGTGGCCAGCTTGGCGACCAGGCTCACCGAGATGCCGGTGCTGAGGATGGCGGCGGCCCAGGCGAACCGGGTGGCTTCGAAGCCCAGGTCGTCGAGGCGGGCGACGAGGCCGCCGCCGCGTGCGGAGCGGTTGAGCTCGCGCAGTTCGGCGGCCGAGTCCTCGACGGGCGCGAGGCCGCTGTCCTTCACCTTGGCGAGGAGTTCGACGGTCTCGTACGGGTTGCCGTCGGTGACCGCCCACACCTCGCGGCAGAACGCGCCGTCGGCGTGCGGGCCGAGGGTGGCGCGGGTGAGCCCCGCGGTGGCCTTCGGGGTGAGGGACTCCAGGACGGTGATCGGCGGACCCGCGGCGGCGGCGATCGCGTCCAGGTAGCGGGCGCTCTCCCCGCTGACCTCGCCGGGCCTGCGGGCGACCACGATCAGCACGGACAGGTCGTCGAGGCGTTCGGCGAACGCGGCGAGCCAGCGCAGCGTCTCCTGGTCGGCCCAGTGGGCGTCGTCGATCAGCAGGACCAACGGCCAGTCCCGCTTGGCGAGTCGGCGCACCGCGGCGACCAGTCCGTCGCACACGCCCTGCGGGTCGGCCTGCCGCTCGCCGGGTTCGGTGACGCCGAGGGCGGGGCCCGCGATGTCGTACCAGTCGCCGAGGTACTCGCGGGTCTCCTCGGGCATCAGGGAGATGAGGGCGGGCTGCAGCAACTGCCGTACGACGTTGAAGGGGACGGACTTGAGGGTCTCGCCGCCGCGGGCCTGCCAGACCACGCACTCGCGTGCCTCCGCCATGCGGCGGGTCTCGGCGAGGAGGGCGGTCTTGCCGAAGCCGGCCTCGCCGCGGACCACCAGCAGGCTGCCCGAGGAGGACCGGTCCACGCAGAGCGCGTCGAGCGCCTCCGCCACACCGGCGACCGCGTCCTCGCGCTCCCACAGGGAGGCCGAGGAGGCCTTCGGAGGCCGTTCCTCCGTCATCCCGTTACCTCCCCAGTAGCCCGAACGACGTACAGCCCTTGAGCGTAGCCGTCCGGATGCCGAAGTGGAGGCCGGTCCGGGCAGCTGTTGCCACAACGGGTGACGGAGGTCTGTCAGCAGTGCTCAAGTGCGTGACGAACGGTCAAGAGGCGTTGAAATGAAGGTGTTTTCCGATCATTCCCGACCGCTCTCGGACAGGCCCGCCGCCCGGGCTCTGGTCGCCGGGTCGGTCGGAAATTTCATCGAGTGGTACGAGTTCGGGGTCTACGGCTATTTCGCCACGGTGATCGCGGCGCGGTTCTTCACCCCGGAGGGCGCGGGCGCCGCCGAGGGGCTGGTGCGGACGTACGCCTCGTTCGCCCTGGCGTTCTTCTTCCGGCCGGTCGGCGCCGCCCTGTTCGGCCGGCTCGGCGACCGGGTGGGGCGGCGGCCGGTGCTGGTTCTGGTGATCACGCTGATGACCGGCGCGACCACACTGATCGGCGTCCTGCCCACGTATGCGACCGTCGGCACCCTCGCGCCCTGGCTGCTCACGTTTCTGAGGGTCCTTCAGGGGCTGTCCGCCGGTGGCGAGTTCGGGGGCGCGGTGTCGCTGCTGACGGAGTTCGCGCCACCGGGGCGGCGGGGGCTGTACGGGGCGTGGCAGTCGTTCACCGTGGCGCTGGGGCTGTTGGGCGGGGCGGGGGTGGCGGCGCTGCTGGCGACCGTGCTCGACGCCGGTCAACTGGCCGACTGGGGCTGGCGGTTGGCGTTCCTGCTGACGCTGCCGATGGGGCTCGGCGCGCTGTGGCTCCGGCTGCGGCTCGACGAGACACCGGCGTTCCGGAGGGAGGCGGCACGGGAGGCGCCGCCCGCGCGCGAGGTCCGCCGGGCCGTCGCGCTGGGCGCCGGACGGGTGATGGGGTGGGCGGCGGCCGGTTACACCTTCCTGGTCGTGCTGCCGTCGTATCTGCAGAACACGCTGGACGCGAGCTTCCAACAGGCCCTGCTGGCCACGGTGTTGGCCAACGTGGGGTTCGCGGTCACGATCCTCCCGGCGGGACTGCTGAGCGACCGGCTGGGGCGGCGTCCGGTGATGCTGACGGGGGCGGCACTGGTGGTGGTCCTGTCGGTGCCGTTGCTCAACCTCCTGCAGAACGACGGGACGTCGAACACGGTGAAGGGTGCGTGGGTGTTCGGGGCGGGTGCGGTGGTGGGGCTGATGGCGGGACCGGGTCCGGCGATGCTCTCGGAGATGTTCCCGACGAGCGTGCGGTACACCGGTCTGGGACTCGCCTACGCCCTGTCCAATGCCGTCTTCTCGGGGTGTGCCGGGCTCATCATCACCGAGAGCGTGCGACGGACCGGGAACGTGGACATCCCGGCCTACTACGCCGCGGCGGCCTGCGCGATGAGCGTGCTCGCGCTCGCCGTCGCCAAGAGCCCTGCGGGAACGGCTGGTTGGGAGGAAGCGGATGCGGGTGATCGGGCTGATGTCCGGGACGTCGTACGACGCGATCGACGCGGCGGCGGCCGACCTGGACCTCGTCGGTGACAGCGTCGTACTGAAGCCGCTCGGGATGGTGAGCGAGCCGTACGACGAGGAACTGCGGGAGGCGCTCGCGACGGCGCTGCCACCGGCCGCGACGACGCTGGCCGAGGTGTGCCGGCTGGACACCCTGATCGGGCAGGCCTTCGCCGCGGCGGCGGTCCGCGCGAACGATGAACTGTGCGACGGCCGGGCCGAGTTGGTGGCCTCGCACGGGCAGACCGTCTACCACTGGGTGGCGGGCGGCTCGGTGCGCGGCACGCTGCAACTGGGGCAGCCAGCCTGGATCGCGGAGGCGACCGGGCTGCCTGTGGTCGCCGACTTCCGGCCACGTGACATCGCCGCGGGCGGCCAGGGCGCACCGCTCGTCAGCCTGGTCGACCTGCTGTGGCTGCGCGGCCGTCCGGGCACCCCGGTCGCCCTCAACCTCGGCGGGATCGCCAACCTCACCGCCCCCGACGGCACGGCCTTCGACACGGGACCGGCCTGCGCCCTGATCGACGCGGCGGCGAGCGGCTTCAGCGGCGGACGGCTCGCCTACGACGCGGAGGGCGCCCTCGCGGCCCGCGGAACGGTCCACGAGCCGCTGCTGGAAAGGCTGTCGAGCGAGCCGTACTACGCGCTCCCCGCCCCGAAGACGACCGGCAAGGAGCTGTTTCACCTCGGCTACCTCCGGGACGCGCTCGCCGGTCTGGGCACGCTGCCCGCCGAGGACGTCATCGCGACGCTCACCCTCCTCACGGCCCGCACGGTCGCGGACGCGGTCCGCTCGGTGGCCGCGACGGAGGTCATCGCCTCGGGCGGCGGCACCCGCAACCCGGTCCTGATGACCCTCCTCGCCGAAGAGCTGCCCGGCGTCCCGCTCCGCACCTCCGACGAGCTGGGCCTCCCCTCCCCCGCGAAGGAGGCCTACGCCTTCGCGGTCCTCGGCTTCCTGACAGCCCACGGCCTCCCGGGCACGGTCCCGGCGAGCACGGGCGCCCGGCACCCGAGCGTCCTCGGGTCCGTGACACCCGGGCGACGGGGGCTGGAGTTGCCCGCGCCGGCCGAACGGGGGCCTGTGCGGCTGGTGTTGGGGTGAGGGGGCGTACTCGGCGACGGTGACGGAGTGCGGCCGTGAACCGTACGGAAGTCCCCGCGCCGGAGGCCGGTCCACCCCAGGTCGGGGCCCGGGAAGAGCCCCCCGGCCCCCACTCCGCGGGATTCGACCCGGATCCTCTCATCCCGCTTTCACCGACGCCTCATACGGTAGGGGCATGACGCAGGTGACTCCCCCCGGGTGGTACCCCGATCCCGGGCAGACGAATGACGGTCCCGCCACCGAGCGCTGGTGGGACGGCAAGGCATGGACGGACCGGACCCGCCCGGCCGGGTCGGCCGGCGAATGGGGTCCCCCGACGGAGCCGCCGTACGGCGGGGCGTACCCGGCGTATCCCGCCGTGCCCCCGCCCGCGCCGCGCCGCAATCTGCGCACGGGCATAGCCGTGGCCGTCGCGGTGGCGGTCCTGGCCGCCATCGGCGTCGGCGCGTACGCGCTGTCCGACAACGGCAGCGGGAACGGCACCCGGGCCAACCCGCAGCAGGCGCCGAACGGGCAGGGCGGCACCGGCGGCCAGGGCGGTCCCGAAGGCCAGGGCGGTTCCGGCGGCCAGAACGATCCCTTCGGCGGGTCCGGCGGGACGGGTGGCTCCGGCGGGTCCGGCGGGTCCGGCGGTGCGACGCCCGCGCCCAGCCAGTCCGCGCAGCCGAAGGTCCCGGCCGGCGGCAACGTGACCGACTCCCTCGACGGCATCAGCCTTCCCGTCCCGTCCGACTGGTACGGCCAGGTCATCGAGGTCGGCGCGCAGGTGACGTCGAACACCTCGTACAAGTGCCCCGGGAACACCTCCCAGACCTGCACCAACGGCGGGGCGTACTCCGCGCCCGCGGTGGTGCTGGGCACCAAGGGCAGCACGGCCGAGGCGGTCGCGAAGGCGGACATCGCGGCCAACGCGAAGGAGTCCTACGGCGGCACGACCTACGGCAGCATCACGTCGCACGAGGTGCTGGCGTCCAAGGCCGTGACCGTGGCCGGGCAGAAGGGCTACCTGGTCCGCTGGAAGGCGGTCACCAGCAAGGGTTCCGACGGCTATGTCGAGTCGCTCGCGTTCCCCTCGCCCGCGAGCACCGGCCAGATCGTCGTGGTCCGCTTCGGGGTCGACGTCGGCCAGAAGCAGTCCGTCATCGACGAGATCACCTCGGGCATCAAGGTGTCCTCGGGCACCGGCGGCGACGGCCAGAAGATCTGACCCCCCGCCGCACACCAGTCGGCCGGGTGGGGCGCCTCTCCGCTCAAGAGGAACCCCACCCGGCCGGGGGGTGCGCGCCGCCCCCGTCCCCACGGTGCGGCGCGAGCAGGTCACCGTCCAGTCATCCCATGGACGGCGGCCTGGTTCTCAGGTAAGTCCGAGTGCGGGCAGCACCGCGGCCTCCACGAACTTGACCAGGTAGTCGGGGTCGGCGTAACAGCCCTCCAGGACCGGGCGGGCCCGCAGGACGCCGAAGATCTGGGCGGGGACGTACTGCAGGGCGGGGTGGTCGGCCGCGATCTCGCCGCGCTCGACACCGCGGCGCAGGATGTCCTCCAGCGCGGCGATCTCGGGATGCACGAGCGCCTCCCGCACCGCCTGGGCGAGTTCGCTGTCCTGGATGACGGCGTGACCGAGCGCCGAGACGAGCTTGGTGTCCTTCGCCGACCAGGCGCCCGCGGCCCGCGCGGCCTGGCGCAGGTCCTCCGCGAGGGACCCGGTGTCGATGCCGGTGAAGTGCACCCGGCGGTTGGCCCGCAGCGCGGCGGCGACGAACTGGGGCTTGGTGCCCCACTGCCGGTAGAGCGTGGACTTGCTGCACCGGGTGCTGGTGGCGACGCCCTCCATGCTGACGGAGTCGTACCCGCATTCCCGGATCTGTTCGAGCACGGCGTCGAAGAACTCCCGCTCACGCTCGGGCGTGATCTTGGAGCGGCGCGAGGCGGCGACCGTGTCCGGTGCGTCCTCAGCCTGCGACGTCATGGCTCGTCTCCTCGCTCGGTCCACGGACTCGAGGTCCGCTCTCCAGTGTGTCTCGTTTCGCTATCGATACGCCAGTGTACCGGTACTCCGCCGTATCGGTACACGCTCGTATCGGTACACTGGCGTATCGGAACGAACTCGTACCGATGAGTTCGGGCCGCTAGCGGGGTCACAAGCCCTGCCTGCACCACCACACGCACCACCGTCAGCGAAGGGGCCGGGGGATGAATGCCCGCACCGAGCCTGCAGAGAAGGGGACCAGCGCGATAGCGCGGCCCCCGCTCGTCCGTGAGCTCCTGCTCGTCGCAGGACTCTTCCTCGTCTACAAGTTCGGCCGCCAGCTGGCGACGGGCCACACCGGTGAGGCCCTGCACAACGCCCGGCGCGTGTGGGACCTGGAGCGGACCCTGCATCTTCCCGGCGAGGGCTCGGTGCAGTCGGTGCTGCTGCACAGCGACACCCTCGTGCACATCGCGAACACCTTCTACGCGACCGTCCACTTCCCGGCCACCGTCGCCTTCCTGGTCTGGCTGTACCTGCGGCGCCCCGCGCACTACGTCTGGGCCCGCCGCGTCCTGGCGACGGTCACCTCCGCCGCCCTGGTGCTGCCGTTCGTGTTCCCCCTCGCACCCCCGCGCATGCTGGCCGCGACGGGCCTGGTCGACACCGCCAAGGTCTACGGCCCCTCCGTGTACGGCCCGCCGACCAGCGACCACCTCTCGAACCAGTTCGCGGCGATGCCCTCACTGCACTTCGGCTGGGCGCTGATGGTGGCGATCGGCCTGATCGTCGCGACCCGCTCGCGCTGGCGCTGGCTGTGGCTGCTGCATCCGCTGCTCACGCTGACGGTGATCGTGGGCACGGCGAACCACTACTGGCTCGACGCGATCGTGGCCGCCGCCATGCTCGGCATCGCCCTCGCGCTGATCCATCCCCCGCGGCGCACGGCGACGACGGCGGGCCGCGGCCGGCCCCAGCTCGCCGTGGAAGAGCCGGTTCTCGTCGGAGCCGGCCGATGAACGCCACCCTGGTCGCCGTCGTCCTGTCCCTGTTCTCGGCGGTCGCCTACGCGGCGGCGGCCGTGGCCCAGGAGCGGCTGGCCTCCCGCAACTCCGACGCCGGCATGCTGCGTCTGCTCGCCAACGGTTCCTGGTGGTGGACGGTCGTCCTGAACGCGTCGGCCGCGCTGCTGCACGTCGTCGCCCTCAAGTACGGCCCGCTGACCGTCGTACAACCGCTGGGAGCCCTCACCCTCGTCGCCGCCGTGCCCATGGGCGCACGCGTGGCCGGGCGGCGGGTCACCATGGTCGAGTGGCGCGGCACCGCGCTCACCCTGCTCGGCCTGTCGGCCCTGCTGGTCACGGCGTCCGGCCCGCAGCCGGACCAGGTTCTCAGCGTTCCCCAGGCGTTGGCGGTCGCGGGCGCGACCTCCGCCCTGATCGGCCTGCTCGCCCGCCGCGGCGCGAAGCCCGGTCTACGGCATGCCTCGGCGTCCGGTGTCGCCTCGGGTGTGGCCTCCGCGCTCACGCAGACCGTGACGGTCGCGGCGACGGACCGTTCGGGTCCGGTGCTGAGCATGCAGGTGGTCGGAGTGGCCCTGCTGGTCGCCGTGTTCGCGGCGGGCGGGCTGCTGCTCTCGCAGACCGCCTACCGGGGCGGCCTCGGCGCCCCGCTCGCGGTGGTGACCCTGGCGAACCCGGTGGCCGCCGCGGCGATCGGCCTCGCGCTGCTGGGCGAACGCCTCCAGGGCGGCGCGGCCGGAATCCTCCTCGCGCTGGCGGGAGCCGGACTCGCGTCGTGGGGTGTGGTGCTGCTGACCCGGGTCACCCCGGCCGTACCGCTGACGCACGCGTACGACGACGACCACCCCGTGGCCGCCGTCCTGGCGCTGGAATCCCGATCGGCGTCCGCCGAACCGGCGTTGCTGCCCCGGCAGCCGGACCGGAAGTCCGCGCCGGGGCACCTCACCGCGCTCTGAGCGGGCTCAGCCGAGGCCGCGCGAGTCCTGCTTGAGCGCGGTGTCGACGGTCAGCGCCGTCGCCACCACCAGGCTCAACAGGGGTTCGGGCAGCTGGTAGTGGATCTGCAGGACGTAGTTGTCCGCAGTGGTGAACATCGTCTTGGCGAGGCCTTCCCAGGTCTTGGTGATCCGGGCGACCTCGTTGTCCGCGTGGTCGACGATGGCGAAGTTCCAGGCCCGCCAGTTCTCGGCCTTGATCGCGCCGATCTGTCGGCCGTCGACGTTCAGCGCGAAGTTGATCTTCCCGATCATGTTCTGCTGGACGATCTCGCCCACGGTCGAGCCGTCCGGGCGGGACACGATCACCCTGGACTTCATGATCTTCGCCGGCCGGGTCAGCACCAACTGCGGCTGCCCGTAGGCGTCGCGGATCTCCAGCCGGTGGGTCATGAACTGGTCGATGCTGGAGACGAAGCGCAGCGCCTTCTTCAGCGTGCTCTGGCCGATCTCGGTGACCGAGCCGATCAGATTGCCGTTCTGATCCATGACCTTGTACTCGTTGGTCAGCTCGATCAGCTTGGCCTTCTGGTTCACCACGAGCACCGGCTCGCTGAACAGGCTGCCGCCGGGGCCGCCCCCGGCGACCCCGGCCTGCTGCTGCACCTGCTGCTTGACCTGCTGCTGGGCGCGCGGATCCGGCCCCGCCTGCTGCTGCGGCACGGTCTGCGGCCGCTGCTGGGCGGCCTGGCCCTGCTGGTCCGCGTTGGTGTGCTCGGTCCACTTCGCGCCGTCCCAGTACCGGAGGGTCTGGGGCGCTCCGTGCGGATCCGGGTACCAGCCTGCAGGTGTGTTCGAATGCGTGGTCACCGGGGCACACTACCGCGAGTGCCCCGGAAAACAACCGGCTCCCGGGAAGCCCCTCAGACGGTCCCGAACGCCGGGTCGCTGACCCCCGGACGACCGTTCTCGACATGTCCGGCGAATCGCCGCTGGAACGTCGCGTCGCCGTCGGAGGTGACCGTCAGGTCGTACCACCGCTTGCTCGCGCCGAGGTCGAAGGTGTGCCGTACGGTGGCGCCCGCCCGCACCTTGACGGTCTGGGCGCGGCCGCCGTAGCCGTTGGCGACCTTCAACTGCACTGTCCCGGAGCCCTTGTTGGTGAAGGTCAGCTCGATGTCGTCGCCGCGGGTGCGGGCGGTGACCTCGGGACCCGCCTTCTTGCCGGGGCCCTTGAAGACGCGCAGGAAGCCGTTCGGGCCGTGCACGGTCAGGTCGTACGAGCCGTTCGAGTACGCCGAGTTCCAGGCGTCCGAGACGGACTTGCCGGCCTCGGTGGTGTAACTCCAGGGCCCGTCCGTGCGGTTGGCGGAGGTGACGAGGAAGCCGGCGCCGGCCTTCGCGCCGGAGGTGAAGGTGAGCGTGAACTTCCCGGCCGCCGTGTCGGCCGAACCGTCCACCGTCGGCGCGTACTTGAGCGGCCGGGCCGGGCGCAGTCCGCGCTCCTGCTTGGGCAGCACGGGGTTGGCGGGCGGGGTCGGCTTGTAGTCGGGGTGACGGTTCTTGTCCGGCGGCTGGTAGCCGTCGGTGGCCGGCAGCGGGACCTTCTTGACGTCCTTCCGGGAGAAGTCGAACGCGGTGGTCAGGTCGCCGCAGATCGCGCGGCGCCACGGCGAGATGTTGGGCTCGTGGACACCGAAGCGGGCCTCCATGAACCGGATCACCGAGGTGTGGTCGAAGGTCTCCGAGCAGACGTAACCGCCCTTGCTCCAGGGCGAGACGACCAGCATCGGCACGCGCTGACCCAGGCCGTAGGGACCCGCCGGGTTGGTGGCGTTGCCCTTGAAGAGGTCGGGGCCGACGTCGACGGTCGACTTGCCCTGCGCGGCCGAGCCCGGCGCGAACGGCGGGACCACGTGGTCGAAGAAGCCGTCGTTCTCGTCGTAGGTGATGAACAGGGCCGTCTTCGCCCAGACCTTCGGGTCCGAGGTCAGCGCGTCCAGGACCTGCGAGACGTACCAGGCACCGTAGTTCGCGGGCCAGTTGGGGTGCTCGGTGAACGCCTCGGGGGCGACGACCCAGGAGATCTTCGGCAGCTTGCCGCCCTTGACGTCGGCCTTCAGCTGGTCGAAGAAGCCCTCGCCCTTGGTGGCGTCGGTGCCGGTCCGGGCCTTGTCGTACAGCGGGTCGCCAGGCTGGGCGTTCTGGAACTGCTTGAAGTACAGGAGCGAGTTGTCGCCGTAGTTGCCGCGGTAGGCGTCCTGGATCCAGCCCCAGCCGCCGCTCGCGTCGAGGCCGTCGCCGACGTCCTGGTAGATCTTCCAGGAGACCCCGGCCTTCTCCAGGCGCTCGGGGTACGTCGTCCAGCTGTAGCCGGCCTCATCGTTGCCGAGGACCGGGCCGCCGCCGACGCCGTCGTTGCCGGTGTAACCCGTCCACATGTAGTAGCGGTTCGGGTCGGTCGAGCCGATGAACGAGCAGTGGTACGCGTCGCAGATGGTGAAGGAGTCGGCGAGCGCGTAGTGGAACGGGATGTCCTCGCGGGTCAGGTACGCCATCGTCGTGGAGCCCTTGGACGGCACCCACTTGTCGTACTTGCCGCCGTCGAACGCGGCGTGTCCGTCGTTCCAGCTGTGCGGGAGGTCCTGGATGAACTGCAGGCCCAGGTCGTCGGCGTCGGGGCGGAACGGAAGGATGTCCTTCGTGCCGTCCGACTGGTACCAGACCGGTTTCCCGTCCTGCCGGGTCACGACCGGACGCGGGTCGCCGAAGCCGCGGACGCCTCTGAGCGACCCGAAGTAGTGGTCGAACGAACGGTTCTCCTGCATCAGGACGACGATGTGCTCGACGTCCTCGATACTCCCGGACCGGTGGTTGGCCGGGAGCGCGGCGGCCCGCTCGATGCTGTTCGACAGCGCCGTGAACGCCGTCGTGGCACCCGCGAGCTGGAGAAAGCGACGCCGATTGACTTCGGACATGGGTGAGGCACCTCTCATCCTGACGCGCGGCCGGCCGGAACATGGCGAAATGCGCGCGGTGCGAGTGTTCCAAGAGCAACAAACGTCAGGGAAGGGTCTGGTGGCGCCCATGTGAAACTCGTCCGTACGTGCGGGGGCGGACCAGCGGGAGCGCGGCCGGCCAGGACCTGAGAATCCGTCAGGCCGCCGTCACGCTCGTGTCCGCTCTCCCCGCGCGACCTACACGCCGGGCGGCGGCAGGCGCATCCCGACGAGGTCCGGCGGGACCGGGGTGTCCGGGCGGAAGAAGGGTTCCGAGGGTCCGTCCTGGGCGTTGGCGGGGGCGTCGGTGAGCCGGAACCGGTCGCGCAGGCGGCCGTAGAAGTCGGTGGGGCGGAGGCGGACGAGGCGGACGCGTTGCGGGGCGCGGAAGACGCCGATCCAGTCGCCAGGGTCGAGGACGCCGCGGAGCTGGCCGTCGACGCTGACGGCGGCCTGGCCGGAGTGCGGCAGGACGCGCAGGCCGATGGGTTCGTCGGGGGCGGCGACGACACTGCGGTTGAACGTCATGTGCGGGGCGATCGGCGTGAAGACGAGCGCGTCCATGTGCGGCGAGAGGACGGGTCCGCCGGCGGCGAAGCTGTACGCCGTGGACCCGGTCGGGGTCGCGACGGCGAGCGCGTCGGCGGAGTAGGTCGCGAGCAGGCGTCCCGCGAGGTAGACGCCGACGCCGACCTGCCGGTCGCGGGCGAGCTTCTCCAGGACGACGTCGTTGAGCGCGGTGACGTCCAGCGCACAGCCCCAGCCGCCGCCCTCCGTGGTCTCGGGCCGCACCTGCGGCGGCGGCAGCGCGGGACCGCGGCCGTACCGCAGCAGGGCCTCCATCTCCTCGGGGATGTCGAGGGGGCGCGAGGCCCGCATGGTCAGGGTCATGCGTTCCTCTACGATCGCCCGCTCCTCGTGGACGGCGTCGAGGGCCTCGTCGATGTCACGGGCCGGGACCTCGGTGAGGAAGCCGACCTTGCCGAGGTCGACGCCGAGGACCTCGGCTCCGCTCTTGACGGCGATGCGGGCGCCGCGCAGGAAGGTGCCGTCGCCGCCGAGGGTGACGACGAGGTCGGGGTTGCCCGCGGCCTCGGCCTCCTCGCGTCCGGCACGCCGGTGGTGGTCCTTGGCCCACACGTCGATCTCGGTGCAGCGGACGCCGTGGGCCTCGCTCCAGGCGTGCACGGCGGCCGCCGCGTCCCGGGCGGTCTCGCGCCCCTGGTGGACGACGAGGCCGATACGGCGTACGGGCATGGGGTCCTCCGTGGAGAGCGGTCGGGGCGCGGGTGTCAGGCGCGGAGTGCGGCGGCCAGTGCGGGGCGTTCGTCGGGCGGGACCAGGCTGAGCACGATCTTCCCGCGCGTGTGCCGTTGCTGCACCTGGCGGTAGGCCTCCTGGACCTGTTCCAGCGGGTACACCGTGCTGATGGGGACGGTGAGCCGGCCCTCGGCGACCAGTTCGGCCAGTTCGGCGACCAGTTGGGGGGTGAAGACGTCCTCCTGGGCCCGGCTGCGGACGCCGTAGCGGGCCACGGCACGGCCGTCGGCAAGGGTGTTGACGCGCTGCGGGGACACGCCGAGTTCGATGGCGATGTCGACGTTGCCCTGGCCGAAGGTGTCGACGAACGCGTCGATCCCGTCGGGTGCGGCGGCCTTCAGCCGGTCGGCGAGGCCGGGGCCGTGCTCGACGGGGACGACCCCGAGCGAGCGCAGGAAGTCGGCGTTGTGCGGTCCCGCGGTGCCGATGACGCTCGCGCCCCGCAGCCGGGCGAGCTGCACGGCGAGGGAGCCGACCCCGCCGGCCGCGCCGGACACCACGACGGTGTCCCCGGCCTTCGGTTCCACGGCGTCGACGGCGGCCCACGCGGTGACGCCGACCGCGGACAGGGGCGCCGCGGCTTCCCAGCTGATGCCGGCGGGCTTGGGGGCGAGGACGTCGGCGGGCGAGACGACGCAGTCGGCCTGCGCCCTTCGGGGCAGATAGCCGATGACCTCGTCGCCGACGGTGAACTCGCGTACGCCGTCGCCGAGTTCGGCGACCCAGCCCGCGAAGTCGTTGCCCTGCCCCTCGGGGAAGACGGCAGGCCACATGTCGGCGAAGACGCCCTGCCGGATACCGGCCTCGCCGGGGTTGACCCCGGCGACGACCACACGGACCAGGACTTCACCCGGGCCCGGCTTGGGTCGCGGCACCTCGACGACCTCCAGCACCTCCGGGCCGCCGTAGTGGGAGAACTTCACTGCTCGGGGCATGGTCGGCTCTCCAGTGTCCGGGGGGATCCGTCGGCTTACAGAAGGTACTGCCACTTGGTCATGCGGTCCTGGAGATCGACGGTCGGGCCGTCGAGCGTGAAGGTGCCGTCGCCGCGGTGGTGGAACAGGCGCGGGGACGGCTGCGACGGGTCGGTCCAGGCCCGGACCGGTTCCAGGACGAACAGGCTGTAGGGGGCGACGAGGCTGCTGTCGGCGACCCGGCACTCGATGTTGGCGAAGCACTCCGCGACGAGGGGCGCCTTGACCTTCTCGCCGTCGACGGCGGTCAGGTCGAACTCCGCGAACTTGTCGACGTCCGCGCCCGAGCAGTTGCCGATGTCGACGACGGTGGCCGCCATGTCCGCCGTCGGGACCGAGACGACGCACTCACCGGTCTCGACGAGCGCCTCGTAACTGTGGTCCCAGGGGCCGATGGTGCACGCGATCAGCGGCGGGGCGTGGCGCACCATCATGTTGAACCCGCTGGTCATCACGTTCGGGACGCCCCGGTGCCGGGTGGTGACCAGGACGACGGGACCGGGTTCGATCAGCCGGTGCACCTGGTCCAGGGGATGGGGCTGAAGGTCCTTCACGGTGGTCATGTCCGCTCCTGACGCCGTACGGAGCGCGTCCCGGCACGGAACCGGCGCGCTGTCTTCCGTATCGAGTCTCGACAGAAGGCGCACTGGTATGAAGGCCGTGTGGTTCCTGGGTGCGCCAGGACCAGCCTCGGCCGCCCCGGAGCTAGCCCTTCGCGGCCCGGGCCTGGGCCTTCTTCGGCTCGGTGGCCAGTGAGCGCAGCGTCTCGAAGGCGGCGGCGGTGGGGCTCGCCGGTTCGGCCTGGTAAACGACCAGTTGCTGGTGCGGGGCGCCGTTGACGGTGAACGCGGCGAAGCCGATGTGCAGGTCGCCGACGTCCGGGTGCTTGAGGTGCTTGCCCTCCTGCGACTTGCTCTTGACGTCGTGCAGCTGCCAGAGACCGGCGAACTCCTCACTGTCCGCGCTCAGTTCCGCGACCACCTCGGCGATACGCGCCGACTCGGGGTCGTGGCCGTAGGCGGCCCGGAGTTCGGCGACGCAGGAGTGCGCGGCCCGGTCCCACTCCTGGTAGAACTCGCGCCCCGCCGGGTCCACGAACACATTGCGGGCGAGGTTGTCGAAGGCCTCGAACCCGCTGTGCAGCGCCGTGGCGAGGGAGTTGCCCGCGAGGATGTCGAGGGCCGGGCCGAGGACGAACGCCGGCTGGTGCTCCCAGCCGTCCATCAGCTGCAGCAACTGCGGGCTGACGTCCGCCTCGCCCCAGTCGTGCGGGCGCTGGGAGGGCGTCAGGCAGAGGCGGTTGAGGTGGTCGGTGGACTCCGCGTCCAGCTTCAGCGCCTGCGCCACGGCTTCCAGGACCTGCGGCGAGGGGCTGTTCTCGCGGCCCTGCTCCAGCCGGATGTAGTAGTCGGAGCTGACTCCGGCGAGCAGCGCGACTTCCTCCCTGCGCAGTCCGGGCACCCGGCGTCGCCCGTACTCGGGCAGACCGACGTCCTGGGGTTTGAGAGCCTCGCGGCGGGCCCGGAGGAAATCACCCAAAGGGGTCCCATTGCTCATGCGGCCAGACTAGATGCTTTTCGGCCGATGAGAAGGGCCGCTCGTGCACAGATGCACCAGGTTCCACACTCTTCACACACAGTGATTCGCCACCCGGGGAGCCGTGATCCTGGGTGTAACGCACCCACGGTCGGCCCCGCTTCTCCGGGCGCTTTCCGCCTAGCCTCGACGGTATGTACAACGACGACGCGTGCCCCGACCCGGTTGAAGGGCTGGGCCGGTTCCTCCGCTCCCGCCGGGAGCGCGTCAGCCCCGCCGACGCGGGCCTGCCCACCGCCGGCCGCAGGCGCGTGCCCGGGCTGCGCCGCGACGAGGTCGCCGCGCTCGCGGGAGTCAGTCCGAGCTACTACAGCAGACTCGAGCAGGGCCGTGAACTGAGCCCGTCCGTCCGGGTGTTGGAGGCCATGGCCCGGGTGCTGCGGCTGCCGGAGGAGGACCGGCTCGAGCTGTTCCGGCTGGCCCGGCCCACGTCCCGGCGCACGAAGTCGCCGTCCCGAGTCGAGCGGGTGCGCCCGCATCTCCGACAGCTGATCCAGAGCTGGACCAGGACCCCGGCGTTCATCATCGGCCACGCCCAGGACCTGCTGGCGACCAACGCCCTGGCCGACACCCTCTACCAGGACTTCGCCGCACGCGACAACGTGCTGCGGATGCTCTTCCTGGACCCGGCGGCGAAGACGTTCTACCGCAGCCCGGAGCGGGCCAGGAACCGCGCGGTCGCCGACCTCCAGCAGACCGCCGCGAGCACGCCCGAGGATCCCCGCATCCTGGAGCTCGTCGGCGAACTGTCCGTGCGCAGCGCCGAGTTCCGCTCACTGTGGGCCCGCGAGTACACCCGCGTCCCGCCCTACGAGATCAAGCAGTTGCGGCACTCCGTCGTCGGGGACCTGGAACTGCGGCACGAAGCGCTCACCATCCGCAGCGCTCCGGGGCAGCAGCTCATCATCCTCCAGGCGGAACCGGACTCCGCCTCGGCGGACGGTCTCGCCCTGCTGGGTTCGCTCGGCGCGCCCGACGTCCCGCACCAGCAGAATCCGGCGCGCGACGCGCAGTAGAGGCCACGGATAAACGGGGCTTCCGAGGCCGAGGGCGCTTATCGGGATTCCTGCTCGACCGCACCCAGTATTCGGTCGAGGAAATCGCCGAAAAGTCGCACCTCGTCCGATGTCAGCGGGTCGAAGAAAAGCCGTCGCACAGTGTCCACATGCGTGGGGGCGGCGGCTTCGATCGCTTCCCTGCCCTTGCCCGTGAGCCGCACCATCGAGCCCCGGGCGTCGTCCGCGCAGGGCTCGCGCGTGACGAGCCCGCGCTTCTCCATGCGGCTGATCTGATGGGACAGCCGGCTGCGCTCCCAGTCGACCTCGGCGCCCAGCTCCCGTGCGCGCAGCACACCGCCGGCCGATTCCGACAGGGGTGCGAGGAGGGCGTAGTCCGCCGCCGACAGGCCCGAATCCCGCTGAAGTTGCTGGTCCTGGGCCCGCTGCAGCTCGCGGCGGAGTCGGCGGTACTTCGCCCAGACCTCGGACTGGTCCGGGGTGAGCCATCGCGGTTCGGACATGGCCTCACCGTACCAGGTTGTTGACATGTCACCGACTTCGTCGGTCACCGTCCGTTCCTGGGTGTGGGACTCCCAGGAAAACCGCTGCCTTCATAGCCCCGTCACCAGGGGACAGACTCGTTCTCGTCAGCAAGAAATCCCCCACAAAGGGAAACGACGAAAGAGGTTTTCCCCATGGCTACGTGGTTTGTCACCGGCGCCTCCCGCGGAATCGGCGCGGAAATCGCCCGGGCCGCACTGGCGGGCGGTAACAATGTCGTGGTCGCCGTGCGGAATCCGGAGCGGGTGCCCGACGACCTGAAGAAGTCCGACAACGTCTTCTCGGTCGCGCTGGACGTCACGGACAACGGCAGCATCCCGCGGGCGGTCGACGCGGCGGTGGCGCGGTTCGGCGGTATCGACGTCCTCGTGAACAACGCCGGCCGCGGCCTCCTCGGCGCGCTGGAGGAGATCACCGACGAGGAGGCGCGGTCGCTGTTCGACCTCAACGTCTTCGGCCTGATCAACGTCACCCGCGCCGTCCTGCCGGTGATGCGCGGGCAGGGCTCGGGCAAGCTGGTGCACATCGGCTCCCGCTCGGGCTTCGAGGGCGAGCCCGGTGTCAGCCTGTACTCCGCGTCGAAGTTCGCGGTCGCCGGTATCAGTGAGGCGCTCTCCGCCGAGATGGCGCCGTTCGGCATCCAGTCGATGGTGGTCGAACCGGGCGTCTTCCGCACCGGCTTCCTCGACTCCAGCTCCCTGTCGGTGGCCGCGCACCGCATCGCCGACTACGACGACACCCCCGCGCACGTGACGCTCGACTGGATCGACCGCGCCAACCACGCGCAGCTCGGCGACCCCGTTCTGGGCGCGGCCCTGATCGTCGAGGTCACCGGCACGGAGAAACTGCCCACGCACCTCTACCTCGGCCGCGACACCCTGGAGCGGCTGGAGGTCAAGTACCGGCAGGTGCAGGACGACCTGGCTCCGTGGCGCGAGAAGTCCGCGGCCACCGGGCACGACGACGCCGCCTGACACGACTCCGGGCGCCCGACGGATCCGGGCGCCCGCGCCGGCCACCACCCCACACACCTGCCCCCACACCTCCACATCTCCGCACCCCGACAACACATCCCCCTGCACCTGACTCACCGTCAAAGTTCTTCCCCACCAGAGTGATTGAGGTTCTGTGATGTCTGCTTCCGCCCTGCTCACCGGTACCCCCCTGTCCGGCCGTGTCGCCGTGGTCTCCGGCGCCTCCAGCGGCATGGGTGCCGTCACCGCCGAACGGCTCGCCGAACTCGGCGCCACCGTGGTCGTGCTGGCCCGTCGCAAGGAGCGTCTCGACAGCCTGGTCAAGAACATCGAGGCCGCCGGCGGCACCGCGCTCGCCCTGGCCGTCGACGTCACGGACCGCGCCGCCGTCCAGGCCGCCGCCGACCAGGTGTCCGAGCGCTTCGGCAAGGCCGACCTCGTGTTCAACAACGCCGGTGTCCAACTCATCTCCGGCATCGAGGAGTTGAAGGTCGACGACTGGCAGCGCCAGATCGACCTCAACATCAGCGGGCTGATGAACGTGATCGCCGCGTTCCTCCCGCACCTGACGGAGTCCGCCGCCGCGGGCAAGCCGGCCGACCTGATCAACACCTCGTCGATCGCGGCCACCCGCATCCTGACGAAGTTCTCGATCTACTCCGGCACCAAGGCGTACATCAGCCACCTCACCCGGCTGCTGCGCGTAGAGCTCGGCCCGAAGATGGTCCGCGTGGCCACCATCGAGCCCGGCATGGTCGACACCGAGCTGCCCGACCACGTCACCGACCCCGACGCGTCCCAGCTCATGGCCGATCTCATCCACGACATCGACGTCCTTCAGGGCGCCGACATCGCCGAGACCATCGCCTTCATGGCCTCCGTGCCGCGCCACGTCAACCTCACGGAGATCACCATCCTGCCCACCGCGCAGGCCGTCTGAGATCCGGTCCGGCGGGGCGGGGGAGGAACAGCCCGGCGCTGTCCCTCCCCCGCCCCGCCGCCGTTGGTTGACACGACAACATGCATACGGTTTTGTTGACGCGTCACGTAAATTTCACTCCCGGCAGGCCGGAGGGCCCGACATGAAGATCACGGTGATCGGACGAGGACACGTGGGTGGCGGCCTGGCCGGCCTCTGGGAGAAGGCCGGTCACGAGGTGAAGGCGCTCGGCCGTGACGGGGGTGACGCGTCGGACGCGGACGTGGTGGTCGTGGCCGTCCCCGGCAACCAGATCGCCGCCGCGCTGCAGGGCGTCACCGGGCTGGACGGCCAGGTGACCATCGACGCGACCAACCTGTACTCGGAGCGCGACACCGCTTTCCCGTCCCTCACGCACCAGGTCAAGTCGATCATCGGTGGCCCGACCGCGAAGTCGTTCAACACCGTCTTCGCCGCCGCGTACGACCAGATCGGCACCCAGCGAGTGACCCCGAGCAACCTGTACGCCGCCGAACCGGCCGCGAAGGACATCACCGCGCAGCTCATCACGGACGCGGGCTTCGACCCGCTCTACGTCGGCGACATCGACCCGGGCGCGCGCCTGCTGGAGGACAGCTCGGGTCTGACGCGTGCGCTGGCGGGGCAGCTCGGTGGCCCGTTCTTCTACCGGTACGGGCGCCCCGGCGAGCTGTAAGTCCGGTGCGGGCGAGGGGAGTTGGCGGCGCCCCGACGCGCCGGTCCGATCGGCTCCCCCCGCGCCGGCGCCCTGCTCAACTCCCCGCCTGGATGTCCCCCCGGGTGGAAGCCGCGGTCGTGTCCCGGTGGGCGAAGTCGCCCGGCGGAATGCCCGGGTGGTGGCCGAGCGGGGTCGACGGGGACGTGAGGGCGGGGCCGAGGGTGAGGCGGGACACGATGCGGTAGCGGTCGCCCCGGTAGACGGAGTGGACGTACTCGACCGGTTGGCCCGTCGTGTCCGTGGTGAGGCGTTCGAAGAGGAGGGCGGGGGAGAGTTCCGGGACGTCGAGGAGTTCGGCCTCGGCGCGGGTGACGACCGTCGGCTCGATCGCCTGGACCGCTTCCTGGACGTGGACTCCGTGGTGTTGCCGGAGGTGTTCGTACAGGTCACCGGCCTCCAACTCCTGTGCGGACAGGGTGGGTACCAGGTCCGCCCTGATGTGCAGATGCTCGATGGCCATCGGTGCGCCGTCGACCAGGCGCAGCCGCGCCACGTACACGATCTCGGCCGCCGGCGAGAGCCGCAGCCGGCGTCCCACGCGGGCGCCCGCCGGGATGGTGGTGAACTCCAGCAGCCGACTGGTCCAGGCGCCGGAGGCCTGGGGCGCCGTCATGGCCCGTTCGCTGGAGACGAGTTCCTGGGTGATCTTCTCGGGCGCCACGAACATGCCCCGCCCGTGCTCCCGCACCAGCAGACCGGCGCCGACGAGTTCGTCCACCGCGGCCCTCAACGTCGGCCGGGACACCCCGAGTTGGGCGCAGAGGACGCGCTCGGAGGGGATCGCGTCCCCCGGCTGGTGCGACTCGACGAGGTCGAGGATGAAGTCACGGACCCGTTCCCGCTTGAGCACCGCACCTGGCGCGTCGGCCTTCATGTCGCACTCCTCATGCACGGAGCCCCCGGTTGACCACTTGACCAGTTGGCCAACGGCGGCCCGCAGTCGCCCTGTTGACCTGGGCAGTGTAACCACCTCCGGCCGGTGATCCTTCCGATCCCTGTGGCCGTGCACGCCAAGTCCCCTTCCGGCAGAAGGGGTTGACGCCCGCATTGGTCTATGCCACCTTCGTCCCCACATCGAGAGGTGAGCTGTCCAGTGGGCTTCACTGGTCAGGTGGTCAGTTCATGTCCTCCAGAGGTGAACCGTGAAGCTCCGCTTCTTCGCCGGCGTCTCCGTGCTCGTGATGACGGCCGGACTGAGTGCCTGCAGCAGTTCCTCCGACACCGCGGATTCCGGCTCGGGATCCGGCGGAAGCACCACGATCGACGTGTGGCTGATGCGCGACAGCGTCTCGGCCCAGTTCCAGAACGAGTTCGTCAAGGGCTTCGAGTCCGCCCACCCCGACATCAAGGTCAAGGTGCAGATCCAGGAGTGGGACGGCATCGGTGAGAAGGTCACCGCCGCCCTGGCCAGCAACGACGCGCCGGACGTCATCGAGACCGGCAACACCCAGGTCGCCCAGTTCGCGCAGAGCGGGGGGCTGCTCGACCTCAGCGACAAGGTGGACGACCTCGGCGGCAAGACCTGGCTCAAGGGCCTCGCCGAACCGGGCGCCTACGACGGCAAGCAGTACGGCATCCCGTACTACGCCGCCAACCGCGTCGTCATCTACCGCACCGACCTCTTCAAGCAGGCGGGCATCGACGCGTCCGCGATCAAGACACGCGACCAGTGGATCGCCGCCACCAAGAAGCTCAACACCGGTGGCACACAGGGCATTTATCTGCCGGGGCAGAGCTGGTACGCCCTCGCGGGCTTCGTCTGGGACGAGGGCGGCGACCTGGCCACCCAGTCGGGCGGCAAATGGAAGGGCGCGCTGGACACGCCCGAGGCGATCGCCGGCATGCGCTTCTACGGGCAGCTCCAGGCTCTCGGCAAGGGCCCGAAGGACTCCGACGAGGCCAATCCGCCGCAGGCCGACGTCATGGCCAAGGGGAAGGTCGCCCAGGTCATCTCGACTCCCGGCGGCGCCAACGTCGTTGTCCAGGACAACCCGGCGCTCAAGGGCAAGCTGGGCTTCTTCCCGGTCCCGGGCAAGACGGCCGCCACCCCCGGCGCGGTCTTCACCGGGGGCTCCGACCTGGTCATCCCCACCGCGTCCACCAAGCAGGGCGCGGCCTACACCTTCGTCAAGGAACTCACCGGCGACGCCTGGCAGAAGAAGCTCGCGCTCGCGATGAGCTACGTCCCGAACAGGACGAGCCTGGCCTCCGCGGTCGCCTCCGACCCGGGTGCCGCGGCGATGGCGGTGGGTGCCGCCGAGGGCCATGCGACGCCCAACACTCCGGGCTGGGCGGCCGTGGAGGCGAAGAACCCGATCAAGGACTACATGACGGCCGTCCTCACCGGAGGGGACATCGCCAAGAAGGCCGCCACCGCGTCGGACGCGATCACCGAGGCGATGAACTCCGGTTCCTGAGCCGCCCGTTGACCCATCGGAAGGAGGAACGCCGTGTCGGCCGTCCGAGAACAGACCGCCCCACGTCCCCCGCTCGGCACCGGCCCGTCCCGGCGCTCCCCCGGCCCGGAACCGGGCCGCCCGGCGCGGTCCGTCGGCCGCGGCTTCTGGCCGTACGCCCTGATCGCGCCCGCCGTGCTCGGCACGCTCTATCTGCTCGTGTATCCGCTGATCCGGGCCGTGGTGATCTCGCTCCAGGACTTCGGGCTGCGCCAACTCATCGTAGGGCACGCGCGGTTCGTCGGGCTCAAGAACTACGGGACGCTGCTGGGCGACCCGCACTTCTGGGAGGTCGTCCGGCGCACGTTCCTCTTCATGGGGATCAACGTCGTCCTGATCATGACGTTGTCGACGCTGGTCGCGCTGATGGTCGAGCGGCTCGGCCGGTTCGGCCGGACCGCGGTGCTCAGCGCGCTGGTGCTGACCTGGGCGATGCCGGTGATCTCGGCGACCACCGTATTCCAGTGGCTGTTCCACTCGGAGTTCGGGATCGTCAACGCGGTGCTGACGAGGCTGGGGTTCGAGTCCTTCGACCGCTATCCGTGGTTCGCGCACGGTCCGGCCGCGTTCTCGATCGTGGTCGCCCTCGTGGTGTGGCAGTCGGTGCCGTTCGCGGCGATCACCCTGTACTCGGCGCTCACCACCGTCCCCGCCGAGCTGTACGAGTCGGCCCGCCTCGACGGCGCATCGGGGCCGCGGATCTTCCGGTCGATCACGTTCCCGATGGTCCGGCCGATCTTCCTGCTGGTGTTCTCGCTCGAAGTGATCTGGACGTTCCGGGCGTTCGTGCAGATCTGGGTGATGACCAACGGCGGGCCCGGCGACGCCACCACGATCCTGCCCGTGTACGCGGTGCAGACCGCCCTGTCGAGCCAGCGCTACGACCTCGGTTCGGCGGCCTCCATGGTCACCGTCGTGCTGATGTCGGGCGTGTTGGTCTTCTACTTCCGCCAGATGTTCCGCCAGGAGGACGAGCTCGCATGAGCACGACCCGGCCCCGCATCCGCCGCCTGCCCCTGAACGCCGCCGCCGTCCTCACGGTCGTGGTCTGTCTCTTCCCGGTGTACTGGATGGTCGCCACCGCGTTCACCCCTACCCGGGACATCCAGTCCGACAACCCCCGCATCGTGCCTGAGAGTTGGACCCTCGACCATTTCCGTACGGCCGTCGGTGCCGCCGGGTTCGGTCTGTTCTGGCGCAACAGTCTCCTCGTCACGCTGAGCGCCGTCCTGCTCGCTCTCGTCATCGCGCTGGGCGCGGCCTACGCGGTCGCCCGGATGAAGTGGAAGGGCCGCCGGCAGTTCATGCTGATGGTGTTCATCGCGCAGATGGCGCCCTGGGAGTCGCTGATCATCCCGGTGTACATCATCTCGCGGGACACCGACATGCTGGACCGGCTGCCGACACTGACGCTCGTCTACTTCATGATGACGCTGCCGTTCACCATCATCGTGCTGCGCGGCTTCATCGGCACCATCCCCCCGGAGCTGGAGGAGTCGGCGCAGGTCGACGGCTGCACCCGCTTCGGCGCGTTCCGCAGAGTGGCGTTCCCGCTGCTCGCACCCGGCCTGATGGCGACCTCGCTGTTCGGCTACATCACGGCGTGGAACGAGTTCGCGTACGCCAACTTCCTGATCATCAAGCAGCAGGACCAGCGCACGCTGCCTGTGTGGCTGTCCTCCTTCCAGAACGTCTTCGGCACCGACTGGGGCGCCACCATGGCGGCCTCGACTCTCTTCGCGGCGCCCGCACTTGTGGTGTTCCTGGTCCTCCAGCGCCATGTCACCTCCGGCTTCGCGGCCGGCGCCGTCAAGGGCTGAGCCGCCGCACCACTCCCCCACACGCCCCCGTCCCGGAGACGCCCATGCCCGCACAGCGTTCCGTGCTCACCCTCGTCCCCCGTCCCACCAAGTCCACGGTCCGGCCGGGGCGGTTCACTCTCGACACCGGCACCGCCCTGCACATCGGCGCGGGCGCCGAACCGGCCGCCGACCTGCTGCGCACCCTGCTCGCCCCGGCCACCGGACTGCCCCTGCCCGCCTCCCCCGAGGGGCAGTTGACCCTCACCCTCGACCCCGGCCTGGCCGGCCTCGGCGGCGAGGGCTACGGCCTCACCGTCGCCCCGCACGCCGTACTCCTGCGCGCGGCGCACCTCACCGGCCTGCTGCGCGGCATCCAGACGATCCGTCAACTCCTGCCTGCACAAGCCCTGTCGGCGTCCCCGCAGCCCGACACCCGGTGGGAGCTGCCGTGCGTGGAGATCACCGACCTGCCCCGGCACCCGTGGCGCGGCGCGATGCTGGACGTGGCCCGGCACTTCCAGCCCGTCTCCTCTCTGCGCCGGTACGTCGACCTGCTGGCGCTGCACAAGATCGGCGTGTTCCACCTCCACCTCACCGACGACCAGGGCTGGCGCATGCCGGTCTCCGCCTACCCGAAGCTCACCGAGATCGGCGGCCATCGCGCCGAGTCCCAAATCGGCCCGGCCGGGAGCGACTTGTACGACGGCGTCCCGCACGAAGGCTCGTACACCCGGGCCGAACTCGCCGATCTGGTGAGCTACGCGGCGGATCGCGGTGTCACCGTCATGCCGGAGATAGAGATGCCCGGCCATGTACGGGCCGCCCTCGCCGCCTATCCCGAACTGGGCAACCACCCCGAGCGCACCCTCGACGTCTGGACCCGCTGGGGCGTGTGCGACACCGTCCTCGGCGTCCACGACGAGGTCCTAGACTTCTGCCGCACGGTCCTCGACGAGGTCATGGACGTCTTCCCCTCGCCGTACATCCACATCGGCGGCGAGGAGTGCCCCACCTCCGAGTGGACGCACAGTGCCGCAGCACGCGAACGGGCCCTGGCGCAGGGCCTGTCGACCCCGGCGGCACTGCAGGGCTGGTTCCTCGGGCGGATCGGCGACTTCCTCGTGCGGCACGGACGGCGGCCGGTCGGCTGGGCCGAGACCGGCGCCGAACTCCCCCTGGACTTCACGGTGATGACCTGGCGGGACCCGGCCCACACCCTGGCGGCGGCCCGTCGCGGCCAGCCCGTGGTGAGCACCTATCACCGGGCGACCTATCTCGACTACGCCCAGTCCGAGGACCCGGGCGAGCCCCCGGCCCAGCCCGGCGGCGTCGTCGATCTGCGCGCCGTGCACGACCACGATCCGGTGCCCGAGGACGCCGAACGCGGCGCCGCCGAGCGGGTGTTGGGGACCCAGGCACAGCTGTGGACCGAGTTCGTGAAGACGCCCGAGCGCATCGAGTACCTCACCTATCCCCGTCTGTGCGCCCTGGCCGACCGCGCCTGGAGCGGCGCGACCGACTGGGAGGACTTCCGCACCCGGCTCGACGCGCACACCGACCGGCTCGACGCGCTGGGCGTCGCGTACCGCCCCTGAGACACGCCCCTCCCCCTACGACCCCGACCCACCCCCCGCTCACGTACCGCCCCGCACCTGTCCGTTCCGGAATCACCCCACCTTCTGGAGAGGCCCCACCATGAGATACGCGAAGACCAGAGTGCGCGCCGCCGCGTCCGCCGCCGTCGCGGTGGCCCTGGGTGCCGCCGCGCTCACCGCCATGCCGTCCACCGCGAGCGCGGCGGGCGACGGGCTGAGCGTGCAGTACCGCACGAGCGCCACGGGAGCCACCGCCGACCAGTCGGAGCCGTGGTTCAAGGTGCGCAACACCGGCTCCAGCACAGTGCAGTTGGCGAACGTCAAGCTGCGCTACTACTTCAAGGCGGACTCGGCGAGCGCGAGTTACCGCTTCGCGTGTTCCTGGGCCGTCAAGGGCTGCGCCAACGTCACCGGCACCTTCGGCACGCTCGCCAACCCGACGGCCACGGCGGACCGTTACCTGGAGATCGGCTTCACCTCCGGCGCGGGCACCCTCGCGCCCGGCGCCGACACCGGTGACATGCAGCTGCGTTTCTACCAGTCGACGTGGCAGACGCTGACCCAGAGCGACGACTACTCCTTCGGCGCCTCGCAGACGTCGTACGCCGACTGGTCGAGGGTCACCGCGCAGCTGGCGGGCACCACCCTGTGGGGCCAGGCGCCCGCGGGCAACGACCCGACGGACCCGCCCACCGACCCGCCGACCGACCCCCCGGCCACCGGCGCCACGCTGTTCGACGACTTCAACTACAGCGGCTACAACGACCCGAAGATCTCGGCGCACGGCTGGAGTGTGCGCTCCAGCTCCGGCGGTCCCGGTGTCTCCGGTGCCACCTGGGCGCCCGAGAACGTCACGTTCGCCGGCAGCAGCGGCAACTCCGTGATGAACCTGGAGACGTCGACCGCCGGCACCGGTGAGAGCACCAAGCAGACCGAAGTCGTCACCAACTCACGGAAGTTCAAGAACGGCACCTACGCGGCCCGGGTCAAGTTCAACGACGCGCCCAAGTCGGGCCCGGACGGCGACCACCTCGTGCAGACGTTCTTCACCATCAACGACCTCACGGCCCCGATGGCGGACGACTACTCCGAGTACGACTTCGAGTACCTCCCCAACGGCGGCTGGGGCGAGACGTCGAACATCCTCTACACGACGTCCTGGGAGACCTACCAGGCCGACCCGTGGGTGGCCGTCAACCAGCACACCGAGGGCCGGCAGAGCTACAACGGCTGGCACGACCTGGTGCTGACCATCGACAACAACACCATCAAGTACTACATCGACGGCCAGCTCTTCGGCACCCATGACGCCGCGTACCTGCCGGAGCGGCCGATGTCGATCAACTTCAACCAGTGGCTGATCGACTTCGGCGGCCTGACCAGTTCCACCCCGCGGGCCTACGACGAGCAGGTCGACTACGTCCTGCACGTCAAGGACCAGGTCCTCACCCCGGCGCAGGTCGCCGCGAAGGTGACGGCGTACCGGGGTGCGGGCACCACGTTCGAGGACACCGTGCCCAGCAGTTGACCGCTCAGGGCGGCGGTCCGCGCACACGGCGCAGCGCCTCCGGGTGCGCGGACCGCCGTCGCCTAAGCTCCGGGCCATGCGCGTCATGGTCTTGGAGGACGACCCCGAGCTGGGGCCCGTCGTCGCCGCTCGGCTACGTGACGCGGGGTTCGCGGTGGACCTCGCGCGCACTCTGGCCGAGGCGGATCTCAAACTGTCCGTCCATCGCTACGACTGTGTGGTGGCCGACCGTTCGGTCCCGGACGGCGACTCCCTCGCGCTGCTCGCCGCACACCGGCGCGCGGGATCGGTGCTGCCCTTCCTGCTGCTGACGGCCTTGGACGCGGTGAGCGACCGGGTGGCCGGGTTCGAGCACGGCGCGGACGACTATCTGGTCAAGCCGTTCGCCTTCGCCGAACTGGTCGTCCGGGTAAGGGCGTTGTGCCGCAGGGAGCAGCCCGCGCGCCCGTCGGTCCTGCGCACCGGCGACCTGGAACTCGACCTCCCCCGACGCCGGGTGACCCGCGCCGGGGTGCTGCTCAGCCTCTCCGCGAAGGAGTTCGCGGTGCTCGAACTGCTCATGCTGCGCGCGGGCGAGGTGGTGACCCGCAGCGAGCTGATCGAGAGCTGCTGGGACGAGGCGAGCGAGCCGATGTCCAACGTGGTGGACGTCCTGATCGGGCAGGTGCGCAGACGGCTCGGTCCGCCCGACCCGATCGCGACCGTGCGCGGGGTCGGCTACCGCCTGGGCGGCGACGCGTGAACCGCACCGACACGTCACCCGCCGTGGCCCGGCTGCGGCGCACCCGGCGCCTGATGACCCTCCTGTTCGCCTCGACGACCGCCGCCTGTCTCGTCGTCCTCGCCGTGGTCGCGATCCGTATCGACTCCGCGTCCCGCCGCTCCGGCCTCGACCACGAGGTCGGCAGCCGTGCGGCCGGGCTGTCGCGGGCGGTCTGGTTCGACGCCGGCGTCCTGCACCTGGAGCCGCTGCGCGAGGACGAACTCGCCCAGGGCGCCCAGGTGTTGGCGGTTCTGCAGGCCGCGCCCGGGAAGACGCCGACGGTGCGGAACGTCGTACCCGGGCGGTCGTCGCTGCCCGACGCGGACAAGCTGGACGAGGTCTGGCACCGGGTCCTGAACGAGCAGGAAACGGTCCAGGTCAGCGCCTCCGCCGCCAAGGGCGGCCGGCTGCGGTGGGCGGCGGCGCCGGTCTGGGACGACGACCGGATCGGGGCGGCCGTCCTGGTGGGCACCGAGCTGGCGCGCAGCGAACACGACCACGACCTCCTCGTGCGCTGGCTCGCCCTCGGCTGCACGGCGCTGGTGTGCTGCGCGGCGGCCGTAGGGCATCTGCTGTCCGGTCGGGCCATGCGGCCCGCGCTGCGGGCGCTCGGGCAGCAGGAGCAGTTCCTGGCCGAGGCCGCGCACGAGCTGCGGACGCCGCTGGCGACGCTGCGGCTGGTGGTGGAGCGGAACGGGCCGTCCGACGAGGCGCTGCGGCTCGTGGACCGGTTGAGCCGGCTGGTCACCGGGCTGCTCGCGAGGGCGCGGCTGGAGTCGGGGGCGCAGCGGGTGGAGCTGGTGCCGTTGCGGCTCGACCAATTGGTGGAGACCACGGTCGAGGAGCTGCCGGACCACGAGAGCGTGACGGTGGCGGCGGAGCCGGTGGTGGTGCGCGGGGACCCGGATCTGCTGGCGCAGGCGGTGCGGAACCTGGTGGAGAACGCGCAGCGGCACGGCGGCCCGGCCGGTTCGCCGGTGGAGGTCGCTGTCACGCCGGGGCTTGTCACGGTCCGCGACCACGGGGACGGCGTACCGCTCGCGGACCGGGAGCGCGTGTTCGCGCGCGGGGTCACCGGGACCGGTCCGGGCACGGGCGCGGGCCTCGCCATCGTCCGGTGGGTAGCCGGTCTGCACCACGGCACCGCCCGCCTCACGGACGCACCCGGCGGCGGCCTGCTCGCCGAACTCCGCCTCCCCACGGACGCGCCCCCGGCGTCCTCATCGTCATCTCATGAAGGTCCCGGCACCGTGGGCGCATGAACGCATCGCGCAGACCGGCCCTGCTGGTCACCACCACCGCCGTGACCATCGGCGCCGTCCTCGTCGGCCTCAATGTCTACGGCGAGGCCACCACCCCGGCCGCGACGAACGTGGCCGTCCGCGTCGACCAGGTCGGCTATGTGCGCGGCGAGACGAAGCAGGCGTACGTGATGGGGCCCACGAAGGCGCTCGCGGGGGCGCGCTTCAAGGTCGTGGACGCGAAGGACAAGGTGGTCACGGCGGGCCGGCTCGGTGCCGTCACCGGTCACTGGAACGCGAAGTTCCCGTCCGTGCGGACCGTCGACCTCTCCGCGCTGGACAGGCCCGGCACCTACCGCATCGTGCTGTCCGGCAGCGCGGCCGGCCGCTCCCCCGCCTTCCGCATCGCCGACGCGGGCGCGCTGCTGACCCCGCTCGTCCGCGACAACGTCCGCTTCCTGCAGGCCCAGCGCGACGGCGCCGACGTGGTGTCCGGCGGGCTGTCCCACGGCCCGTCCCATCTCGCCGACGAGGACGCGACCGTCTACGCCGACCCGCACTACGACGAGGCGGGCGAGGAACTCCTCGACGAGCACCTGACCCCGACCGGCGTCAGGACCGACGTCTCGGGCGGCTGGTTCGACGCGGGCGACTTCCTCAAGTTCACCGGCACCACCTCCTACTCGACCGCCGAACTCCTGCTCGCCGAACGGGACTTGCCCGAGATGGACTCACTGTCCGCGGAGGCCGAGCACGGCCTGGAGTGGCTGGACAAGATGTGGGACGGCGACACCGAGACGCTGTACGCGCAGGTCGGCATCGGCGCGGGCAACGACGCCGTACGTACCGATCACGACGTGTGGCGGCTACCGGAGGCCGACGACCGGCTCGATGTGGAGCCCGGCGACCCGGACTACACGATCAAGCACCGGCCGGTGTTCCGCGCCAACAGGCCGGGCGAGCCGATCACGCCGAGTCTCGCGGGGCGGGTGGCCGCGGTGTTCGCCCTCGCCGCGCAGCGCACCGCCGACTCCGACCCGGACCGGGCGCGGGAGTGGCTGGACAAGGCCGCCGCCGTCCACGACCTCGCCGACACCGGCCACGACCCCGACAAGCCGCTCGTCACCGCCTTCCCGAGCGCCTTCTACCCGGAGGACTCCTGGCAGGACGACATGGAGTTCGCCGGTGCCGAACTCGCGCTGGCGGCACGGGCGTTGGGCGACGACCGGGAGGCCGGCTGGACCGGCGAGGCGGCCCACTGGGCCAAGGCCTACCTGGACTCCGACGTGAAGGGCACCCTCGACGTCGCGGACGTCAGCGCCCTCGCCCACGTCGACCTGACCACCGCCCTGGACGGCGCCCGCAGCCACGGAGTCGGGGCAGCGGACCTGAACAAGGACCTGCGGCGCCAGTTGGAGGACGGGGTCGACCGCGCCGAGCACGATCCGTTCGGGGCCGGTGCGGTCTACGACGACTTCGACGCCGTACCGCACACGTTCGGCCTGGTGGCCACCGCCCGCCTCTACGCCGAGGCCACCGGGGACACGCGCTACGACGCGTTCGCCGGACGGCAGCGGGGCTGGGCGCTCGGCGCCAACCCCTGGGGCACGAGCTTCATGATCGGCGCCGGTGAGGTCTACCCGCACTGCCCGGAACACCAGGTGGCCAACCTGCGGGGCAGCCTCGACGGGAAGGGCGCGATCCTGCGCGGCGCGGTGGTCAACGGCCCCAACGCGGCTGACGAACTGGCCGACTTGAACGGGTTCTCCACGATGAGGAAGTGCACCGCCGCCCCGCCGTCGGGAGCCTGGACCGACTTCGACGGCAAGGGCTCCCGGTACGTGGACGACGTGGGCGCCTGGCAGACGGTGGAGCCCTCGCTGGACTTCACCACGACGGCCCTGCTGGCCTTCGCCCTGACGGCGCGGGACGAGGGCGCGTAGCAGCCGACCCTCTGAGCCTCCTCAAGTCGCTTTGCACACACCGGGCACGACAGTCAGGCTGAGCCGCATGACAGGAATCACGGGACTGAGCAAGAAGAACACCTTCGTGTTGACCGTCCGGGACTCGGACGTGGTGGCGGCGGCCCTCCGCGAGGCTCTGGCCGGGGCGTCTCCCGAGGAGCGTCCCGGCCTGGAGCGCGCCGCCGCTCTCGTCGAGTCCAGCGCCGCCGCCAACGAGAGCCTGCTGCAGGCCCGTTGGGTCAGGTCCCGGCTGGCTGCCGTCGGCTTCACCGGGGACATCGCCTCGGTCACGGCGGTGCGGGCGCTGCGTCAGGCGGAGCCGAAGCTGAGCCTGTTGGCCGCTGTGCATCTGCAGAAGGAGGCAGTGGCCCATCCGGAGTGATCCGGCAGCCCCCGGCACGCGGGGAGTGGGAGGCTGCCGGATGCGAGTGACCGCTCAGGACGTGAGGTAGCAGGACTTGCTCACGCCGGGCAGCGGATCGGTCCCGAAGGCGGCCGTCGTGCAGGCGGCGCCGCCGGTGAACGCCTTGTAGAGGAAGCGGCCCCGGGCTCCGTAGGCGACGGTCTGCTGCCCGCTGAAGCCACAAGTGCCGCCTTCCGCCGAGCAGTTGGTGGCATAGCCGGCCGGGCCGCCGGTCGCGGTGTAACAGCTCTTCGACTCACCGTAGATGGGGTCGCCGAACGTGGCGTCGGTGCACGCGGTGTCCCCGGTGGCGGTGGCCGTGGCGAACGCCCCGTAGGCGCCGTACATCACCGGCTGTCCGGCCGCCGCCGCACACGTGCCGTTCTGGTCGGCGCACTTGGTCCAGCCTCCGGCCGGAGCGCCCGCGGGCGGCAGGTAGCAGTTCTTCGCCACACCGTCGACGGGATCGCCGAAGTGGGCGTTGGAGCAGGCGACGGAGCCGTTGGTGACCTGGTGGACGAAGTTGCCGTTGGCGCCGTAGGCGACGTCACGGTTGTAGCCGGGCACGGCGCACGTCCCGTTCTCGGCCGCGCAGGCGGTGTATCCCGGCGGGCCGCCCACGTCGGCGACGTAGCAGGACTTGACGAGGTTGGCCGCCGGGTCGCCGCCGAAGGAGTCGTTCGAGCAGGCGGTGCTGCCGGTCACCGTCTTGTAGGTGTAGGTCCCGGCGCCGTAGGCCACCGAGCGGGTGCCGCTGAAGGAGCAGGTGCCGCTCTCGCCCGCGCATCGGGTGTAGCCGGCGCGCAGGGCGCCGGTGCCGGGCTGGGTGGGCGCCGACGGGTTGCCGAGGCCGGTGGCGGAGACGGTGTAGCTGCCGGGGGCGACACCGGTGAGGTAGACGTAGGTGTCGTCCTGGCTGCCGCCGGTGATGCCCGAGGTCGGGGTGAAGGCGCCGTTCTTCCATACGACGGTGCCGTTCACGGTGACCGTGATGTCGCCGCCGAGCTTCGGGACGCCGATACGGCCGCTGCTGCCGGACGGGCTGGTGAGGGTGGCCGCGTAGGTGCCGGCCGACGGGTTGCGCGACCAGGACGCGTTGATGGCGCCCTGCGGCATGGTGATGCGGCCCTGGGCGCTGGTCAGGTCGCCGGGGTGCGGGACGAAGCGGTAGGCGCCGGTCGCCGACTCGGGCGCGGTGCCGAGCACGTCGAAGGTGAGCGTGGAGGTGGGCGCCGTGGACCAGCCGTGCGCGAGGCTCATGAACGAACCGCCGTACGCCAGGCCGCCGTCGGACTGGATGCCCTCCCAGAACGTGCTCTTGGTGCCGATGTCGCTGTCGAGCATGTGGCCCCAGGTGCGGCGGATCTGGTCCAGGGCGGTGAAGTCGTCGTTGGCGGTGAAGCGGGCGTTCAGCTCCATGCCGCCGGCGAACGGCGAGACGTTGCCGCCCCATTCGGGCGTGGTCGGGCCGTAGATGCCCCAGTTCCTGCCGAGCCCGGTGATGATGCTCTTCGACTTGGCGGTGGAGTCGCTCAACCCGTACCAGACGGCGAGGGAGTTGCCGTCCTGCGGGTACAGGCCGCTGCTCGGGTTGTCCTTGTACATGCCCTTGGAGGCGTCCCAGAGAAGGGAGTTGGCGGCGGTCCTGATCGCGGCGGCCTTGCTGTTCCAGCTCGCGGCGAGCGCGCTGTCGCCCTCCACCGCGGCGAGGGTGGCGCCGCCCTTGAGGGCGCCGTACAGCAGGGCGTTGGCGGAGATGTTCTCGCCGCCCTGGCCGACGCGAGCCCAGTCCTGGGTGCGGGTCACGTTGAGGAGGTTGTTGCCGTCGATCTTGTTGGTGATGAAGGCCATCCCGCGCTTGTAGTTGGACCATTCGGAGTCCAGCCACGACCGGTCGGCGGTGTACGTGTAGTACGTGGACGTCCCCAGCAGGGTCCACGTGTGGTAGGTGTCCGAGCCGGTGAGGTTGAACGGCGGCCCGGACCAAGGGATTTCACCCGCCGAGGACTGCGCGTTGTACATCGTGGTGAGCGCGTTGCGGGTCGAGGTGAGGTCGTTCGAGTACGCGTACTGCGTGGGGACGGCGATGCCCATGTCGCCGGGCCACACCGTGCGGTCGCGCTTCGCGCCGTCGACCAGGACGGAGTCGCCGACGCCGACGGTGGCGCTGTTGTCCCAGGCCGAGGAGGGCGGCGGCCAGGCGCGGCCCTGGTTGGAGGCGATGGTGTTCAACTGCACGGTGTAGGCCCCGGCGTACCAGATGCGGTTGAGCAGGTCGTCGCTGGAGGTGAAGTAGTTGGCGTAGTCCGCCGGGTTCGTCTTCCCCGGCGCCGCGGTGAAGTCGAGGCTGACGCCCTTGAGGTCCACCCAGCCCGAGCTGTCGAGGAAGACGGTCACGTAGCGGAAGCCGCCCCGGAGTTGCGCGGTCGGCACGGTGTACGTGCCGTTGGCGGCGGGTGTCGTGTAGAGGGCGCCGTCCTCGCCGTCGCGGCCGCTGCTGCGGTCGCTGTTGTTGCCGACGTAGAGGGAGGACTCGCTGAAGGCCAGGCCGACGCGTTGACCGGTTGAGCTGGTGCTGCCGAATGACAACGTTACCAACCCGCCGACTTCCTTCCCGAAGTCGAGCGTGACGGCCGACTGCGAGCCGGAGACCCGGGTCGCCTGGCCGTTGAGCACGTTCGTCGGGTTCGCCACGCTGCCGGAGGTGCGGTAGACGGCGGTCGGCTTGAGGGTACGGGAGGTCGGCGAGTAGTTCGCCGCGTCAAGTGCCGCCTTGGGGGCGGGCGTTGACGTCGCCGGCGCCGCCCCTGCGGACAGCGCGGGCGTCAGCGCCAGCGCGGCGGCCACCACCGCGGTGAGCCCAATGAGGCGTCCCGGTCCGGGCTTTCGGTTCAGCGGTGGTCGTCGACGGCGCATCAGTACCTCCCGGATCGGTGGGGAACCCGCTGTTCAACTCGCCTTACCAGATGGTGAATCGATTCAATACGATCGACCGCGGGAGCCTGGAGCGGGAGCGGCAACGGGGGTGCGAGATGACTCGCCGAAGTTCGCACCGATGATGGGCGCCCGAAAAGCAGGTGTCAACCCATCGCGTCGGCCCTCGACGACCACCTCAACTCCGCTGCAACAACCGGCCCTTGTTGGATTGACAGGGTCGCACCAAGCCGGTTCACTGCCTCGGAGACGGGTACAGGTTTGGACCATTGATCCAGTACTGAATCCATTCACGCCCGGCTCGCCCCGCTCCGAGCCGAGGGCCCGAGCCGCGCCCGCCGACCGGCGTCCCCCCATCGTGAAATCGAGGCGAGTTCCGGTGTCCCCACGTCGTTTCGACATCGTTGTCAGACCACGGTTCCTCAGCTTTCTCCTGACGGCCGCCCTCGCGTTCGTGGCTCTGGTCCCGATCGCGTCGCCGGCGTCCGCCGCCACCCAGGTGTGCGTCCTGGCCTGCGACACGCTGGACCCGTCGCAGGCACGGCAGGAAACGTTTCCCGTACCGGACAGGACGCTCAACGGCCGGGTCGTCCGGCTCCATGTGTCCGACGCGGACGACATGGCGTGGGCCAGCATCGACGGCGGCACGACCGGCGACGCGGTGTGGCTCGACCGGTCCTGGGACGGCGGCGCCACCTGGGACGGCCTGCTCGGCAAGGCGAGCATCCCGAGCACCTGGACCGGTACGAGGACGCTGATGTACAACATCACCGACCCGCGCAACCACAAGCGAGGCCTGGTCCGGGCCTGCGGAGACGCGGCCGGTGTCGGCTGCACGAACTGGGTCTACCCCACGGTCTGCGACACCGTCTGCGACGGCACCAGCGCGGCCCAGGCGGCGGGCGACGACCAGCCGATCCCCTCAACCACCTTGTACGGCCGGACGATTCGGCTGCACGTGGACCAGAAGAACTCCATGGCCTGGGGAAGCATCGACACCGGTGGCGCGGGTGACGAGATCTGGTTGGACCGTTCCTGGGACGGCGGCTCGTCCTGGCCCGACGGCTCCTCCCTCGGCCGTACGAGCACCCCGTCCGGGGCGACCACGACCCGCACCGCGATGTACGCGACCCGCGATCCGCGCGGCCTTCTCTACGGCGGAGCAGTCCGGGCCTGCGGCCGGGAGGCCAGCCACAACGAGGGCAGCTGCACCGCGTGGTACCGGCCCGCGCCGACCAGGCCGCGGGCTGCGGCGGACGCGCTGATGACGTCGTACGACCCCTACAACGGCTGGTGGCCCAGCAGTTGGTGGAACTCGGCGGCTACCCTCACCTCGGTGATCGACTTCGCGAAGACGACCGGGACGCACGACTACGACTGGATCATCGCCCGCACCTTCGACCGGAACAAGGGCGTCTTCCCGGCCGGGACGCGCAGTTCGGACGCGATCGAGGGCGACTTCATCAGCCGGGCGATCGACGACTCGGGGTGGTGGGCCATCGCGTGGATCGACGCCTACGACTACACGCACGACGCGCGGTACCTCAACGAGGCGGTCACCATCGCCACCTACGTCCAGCAGTACTGGGACACCGGCACCTGCGGCGGCGGTGTGTGGTGGGACCGCGAGCGGACCTACAAGAACGCGGTGACGAACGGGCAGTACCTGTGGCTGACCACCGCGCTGCACCAGCGGATCGCCGGTGACAAGGTGTGGTTGCAGCGGGCGAAGACGTCGGCCGCCTGGTACAAGGCCAGCGGGATGATCAACTCCTCGGGCCTGGTGAACGACGGACTGTCCTCGTCGTGCGCCAACAACGGTTCCACCGTGTGGAGTTACAACCAGGGCCTGGCCATCGGCGCCTTCACGGAGCTGTGGAGGACGACCGGCGACAGCTCGCTGCTCACCACGGCGCGCACGCTGGCGGACGCGGCGATCAGCAGTCCGACGCTGACGTCCGGCGGGGTGCTCACGGAGTCCTGCGATGTCGGTTCGGCGTCCTGCGACGACAACCAGAAGCAGTTCAAGGGCATCTTCATGCGGAACTTCGCCGACCTCGCGAAGGCGACCGGTTCCAGCACCTACCGGGCCTACATCCAGAAGCAGGCCGACACCCTGTGGGCGTCGGACCGGTCCACGCTCAACGCCCTCGGTGAACGCTGGGCGGGCACCAGCCCGAACCAGACCGACTGGCGCACGCAGGCCAGCGCTCTCGGGGCGCTCACGGCGGCCGCGGGCTGAGCTGCAGGGTGCGTGACGCCTGGGTGAAGGACAGCCTGGTCGCGATCTTCGGACGCGGCCAGGCTGTTCCGTGCACGGAGCCGATCATGGGGTGCCGCTCCCCCGGAACCCCGCGCGCAACCGTGCCTCGGCATCGGCGGCCGGGTCCGGATGCAGGTCCAGGGCCGCCAACGCCGCGCCGAGCAAAGGGGGTTCGGCGCACACCACCGGGCGGACGTTCGGCACGGCAGTCCGCAGGCGGAGTTCGACGTCGTCGAGGAGGGCCTGGTGGCCGGCGGCCAACACGCTGCCGCCCAGGATCACTTCGGGGTCCGGGGCGGTGGCGAGCTGGAGGCGGCACAGGACGGTCAGCGCCATTCTCGCGATCTCCGAGGCGAGCCGTTCGACCAGTTCGGCCGCGATCTCGTCGCCCTCGTCGCGGGCCGCGAAGACGGCCGGGCAGAGTTCGCTGAGGCGGAGCGCGGGGAGGTCGCCGTGGTGGAGGGCGGTGGTGACGTCGGCGACCGAGGCGAGGCCGAAGTGCTCGATCACCGCCGTACGCAGGGCTGTTCGCGGGCCGCGGCCGTCCTCAGCGCGCGCCGCGTGCCACAGCGCCGACGTCCCTACGTCGATGCCACCGCCCCAGTCCCCGGAGATCCGGCCCAGCGCTGCGAAGCCGGTGGTACGGCCGTCGGGGGCGACGCCGACGCAGTTGATGCCGGTGCCGCAGACCACGCCGACACCCCATGGGCGGCTGGCACCGGCGCGCAGGACGGCGTAGGAGTCGTTGTCGACGCGCTGGGTGACCGCCCACCGCCGGGCACCGACCGCCTCGCGCAACGCCTTGATCTCGTACGGCAGATCGGCCCCGGCGAGGAACGCCGTGATCCCGTCCACCACGACGTCGTCCGCCACGCCCGCCGACGCCATCGCCTCCGCGCGCAACGCGGCGAGCACCTCCATCGCCGCGCCGACACCGACCGCCTGCGGACGGAACCCGCCGCCCCGCGCACGGCCCAGGATCGTGCCGTCCGTCCTCAACACGGCAACATCGGTCTTGGAGTTGCCGCCGTCGACGGCGAGCAGCAGACCTGTTGTGTTCATCAGGCCCACCACAGGTGTTCGCGGTTGGCGGCGACGAGCTTGGCCGCCAACTCCTCGGCCACCTTGACCTGTCCGACGAGCGGATGCGCCAGCAACGCGGTCGCGACCCGGTCGACACCGCCGTGCAGGGCCGCTTCCAGGGCAAGTTCCTCGTACGCCGTCACATGCGCGATGAGTCCGGCGAACAGCGGCTCCACGGCCGTGACGGGCAAGGGAGTCGCACCCTGTGCGTCGATGCGGGAGGGCACCTCGATGACGGCGTCGTCGGGGAGGAAGGGCAGCGTGCCGTTGTTGCGGACGTTGGCGACGCGGACGTCACCGGTGTCGGCGGTGAGGGCGTGCACCAGCTGCACGGCGGCCTCGGAGTAGTAGGCGCCGCCGCGCTTGTCGAGCAGGGCGGGCTTCTCGGTCAGGGCCGGGTCGGCGTACATCTTCAGCAAATCGCCCTCCATCTGGGCGACTTGCTGGGCGCGGGAGGGCTCGGCGAGCTGCTCGCGGAGGACCTCGTCGTGGGCGTAGTAGTAGCGCAGGTAGTACGACGGGACCACGCCCAGGCGACGGACCACGTCCAGCGGCATGCGCAGTCGGTCGGCGAGGGCCTGGCCGTGTTCGTCGAAGATGCGCGGCAGGACGTCGACGCCGTCGAGCCGCACCGCCCGTTCCCAGGTGAGGTGGTTGAGGCCGACGTGGTCCAGGGCGACGCGCTCGTGGTCGACGCCGAGCCAGTCGGCGAAGGTGCGCTGGAAGCCGATGGCGACGTTGCAGAGGCCGACCGCCTTGTGTCCGGCGTCCAGGAGGGCGCGGGTGACGATGCCGACGGGGTTGGTGAAGTCGACGATCCAGGCGTTCGGGGCACGCTTGGCGACCCGTTCGGCGAGGTCGAGGACGACCGGGACGGTGCGCAGCGCCTTGGCCAACCCGCCTGCTCCGGTGGTCTCCTGGCCGATGCAGCCGCACTCGTGCGGGAAGGTCTCGTCCACGTGCCGGGCGGCCTGGCCGCCGATGCGGAGCTGGAGGAGGACGGCGTCGGTGCCGTCGATGCCCTCGTCCGGGTCGGCGGTGGTGGTGATCTTCGCGGAGCTGCCCTGGCGGGCCAGGATGCGGCGGCCGAACGGGGCGATGACGTCGAGCCGGTCCGGGTCCGGGTCGACCAGGGCGATCTCGGTGACGGGCAGGCCCAACCGGGCGAATCCGTCGATGAGTTCGGGGGTGTACGTGGATCCGCCACCGACAACGGTGATCTTCAACCTTTGACTCCTGTCAGTGTGACGCCCTCGATGAAGGCCTTTTGTGCGAAGAAGAAGACGATGATCACCGGCGCCATCGCGATGAGGGTGGCCGCCATGGTGAGGTTCCACTGCACCGCGTGGGAGGTCTTGAAGGTCGCCAGGCCCAGGGCGAGGGTCCAGTGGGCGGGCGTCTCGCCGGTGTAGATGAGCGGGCCGTAGTAGTCGTTCCAGGCGTTGAAGAAGGAGAAGAGGCCGACCGCGACGAGGGCGGGGCGCATCATCGGCAGCACCACCCGGGTGAGGACGCGGAGTTCGCCGCAGCCGTCGATGCGGGCCGCGTTGAGGTAGTCCTCGGGGACGGTGAGCAGGAACTGCCGGAGCAGGAACACCGAGAAGGCGTCGCCGAAGAGGGAGGGGAGCACCAACGGCCAGATGGTGCCGGTGAGATGGAACCTGGCCCACATCAAGTACATGGGGATGACGAGGACTTGGGGCGGCAGCATCATCATGGTGATGACGCAGAGGAAGGCCACGTTGCGGCCCTTGAAGCGGAGCCGGGCCAGCGCGTAGGCGATGGGGACGCTGGACAGCAGGGTGGCGGCGGTCGCGGCGACGGCGTAGAGCACGGTGTTGGCGAGCCAGGTGCCGATCGGGGCGGTGCTGAAGACCGTGCGGTAGTTGGACCACTGCCAGTGGTGGGGCCACAGGCTGGTGGTGAGGGACTGGCCGTCGGTCATCAGCGAGGTCAGGAAGATGAACACGATCGGGCCGATGAAGGCGCAGGCCAGGCCGACGGCGATGGCGTGTTCGGCGATCCAGATCAGGGTCTGGCGGCGGCCGGCCCGGCCGCGCGCGGCACGGTGGGGGGAGGCCGCGCGGGTCTGCCGGGTGGGTGCGGGGGCGTAGGTCGTGGTCATCGCGGTGACTCCTCGGTGGCCGAGTCCCGTGCGGGCGTGGCAGCTTTCCGATGGGTGAAGCGGTTGGTCATCGCGGTGACTCCTCGATGTCGAAGCCGGAGGCGCGGCGGAGAAGGACGACGGTGAAGGCCATCGCGACCACGAAGAGCACCACGGCCAGCGCGCAGGCGTAGCCCGCGTGGAACTGGTTGAAGCCGGCGATGTAGAGCTGTTGGGGGAACGTGAGGGTGGAGCCGTCCGGATAGCCGGGCGCGGCCTGGATGTTGCCGTTGGCGACCTGGGAGGCGACCATCGCCTGGGTGAAGTACTGGAGTCCTGCGATGACTCCGGTGACGGTCGCGAACAGGACGACCGGGGAGATCGTGGGCAGCGTGACGAAGCGGAAGCGGTGCCAGGGGCCGGCGCCGTCCAGCTCGGCGGCTTCGTAGAGTTCGGCGGGGACTTCCAGCAGGGCAGCGAGGAAGATGACCATCATCGTGCCGCTGCCCCACAGGGCGAGCAGGGTCAGGGCCGGTTTGGACCAGTCCGGCGAGTTGAACCAGAGTGGTCCGTGGATGCCGAGCAGGCCCAGGATCCGGTTCACCGGGCCGGAGTTGGGGTTGAACATGCAGACGAAGGCGACGGTCGCGGCGACCGGCGGGGCCAGCGCGGGCAGATAGAACAGGGTACGGAACAGGCTCGCCCCGGCCTTGAGGCGGGCGGTGACCATGGCCACGCCGAGGGCGAAGAGCACCTGCGCCGGGACCATGATGACCACCAGCCAGGCGGTGTTGCGGACCGCGTGCCAGATCAGCGGGTCGCCGTCCAGCAGATAGCGGTAGTTGCGCAGCCCGACGAACTGGGCCTGGGAGATCATGTTCGAGTTGGTGAAGGACAGCCAGACCGTCATCACCAGCGGGTAGACCAGGAAGACGGCGAAGCCGACCAGGCCGGGGGCCAGGAAGAACAGGACGCGCAGCCGGTTGCGGCGCAGGCGTGCCTTCAACGGCGCTGTGGCGAGCGGGAGTTGCGTGAGCTGGTGGGTGGCCATGCCGTCACTGCCCCAGCTTGAGCGCGGCGTTGTTCTGCTTGTCGACGGCGGTCAGCCCGGCCTTCAGGTCGGCCACGCCGCCGCTCTGCCACTTCTCCACGAAGTGACCGAAGTTGGTGAGGTACGCGCCGCCGTCGGCGCTGGCCGGCGTGGTGGTGGTGAGCGGGTTCTTGTAGACCTCCAGGAACGGCGCGAAGTCGGGGTCCTTGGAGAGGCCGAGCGCGGGCGAGTCGAGCGCGGCCTTGGTGGTGGGGACGTTGCCGATCGCGTCGGCCAGCATGGTCAGCGCGTCGGTGTCGGTGGTGAGAAACTTGATCAACTTCCAGGCGGCGCCGGGGTGTTGGGCACCGCGCGGCATGCCGATCACGTTGCCGCCGACGTAACCGGCGCCGTACAGGTCGGACTTGCCGTCGGCGGCGGGTACCGCGGCGGTGCCGTACTCGACGTTCGCCTTGTCGTTCTTGATGAAGGCGTTGCGCCACTCGCCGTCGACCATCATGGCCAACTTGCCGGTCTCGAAGGCGTTCTGGGCGGAGAACTCGTCGCCCATGCCCGCCTTGAAGGTGACGAGCTTCTTGGCGCCGAACCAGTCGACGAGGCTCTTCTGCCAGGTCAGTGCCTGGGCGAAGGCGGGGTCGGCGCCGACGTTGGACTTGCCGTCGGCGGTGAGCCACTTGCCGCCCCAGCTGGGGACCAGGTGCTCGGTGAGCATCTCGTAGGCGCCGAGGTAGGGCATGAACCCGGCGGTCTTGATCGAGCCGTCGGCGTTGAAGGTGGTCAACTTCTTGGCGTCCGCCGTCAGTTCGGACATCGTCCTGGGCGGGGAGGCTATCCCGGCCTTCGCGAAGAGCTTCTTGTTGTAGTACAGGCCGAAGGTGTCGGCGAGCCACGGCATCGTGCAGCGCTTGCCATCGAAGGCGGTGTAGGACTGGACGGCCTTCGGGATCTGGCTCATGTCGACGTGGTCGGCCTTGATGTCCGGGGTGAGGTCCTGGAAGGCCCCGCTGGAACACCAGCCGCCGACGTTCGCGGCGTTGAACGAGGACGCCACGTCGGGCGCGGTGCCGCCGCGGATCGCCTGGTTGACCTTGTCGTCGGTCTGCGCGGCGACGGCCTTGACCGTGATGTACGGGTATTTCTTGTGGAACTTGGCCAGCACCGCGTCGACCGAGGCGATCTCGTGCGGGGAGCTGAGGCCGTGCCAGAAGGTGATGGTGACCGGGGTGGTGTCGTCGGCGCCGGTGTCCGCCTTCGACGTGGCGCCGCCGGTGGTGCATGCTGCGGCCAGCAGCGCCGTTACCGCGAGCAGCGACGCGGCGACGGTACGGCGGGCGGTACGGGACTCGGACATGGAACCTCCGGCAACTTTGCTTACCACTTATTGACCAGTGGGCACATGTTGAGGCACCATTTGGGCACTGTCAAGCAAGCATTTCGGAAGTGGACCGCAAGAAAAATGACCACCGGTATGGAAAGTTGGTAGGAATGGTCAGCGGTGAGAGCCGTTGGGAGAAGCGGGAACGCATCCGCACCCACCTCCTCGACCTGGTCGAGGAGACCGGCCCCGGACGTCCCCTCCCGGGCGAGCGGCAGCTGTGCGGGGAACTCGGAGTCTCCCGCCCCACCCTGCGCGCGGTGGTCGACGACTTCGTCCGCGACGGTCTGCTGGTGCGGGAGCACGGGCGCGGCGTCTTCGTCGCCCGCGCCAAGGTCGCCCAGCACCTCAGCGGCGCCGCCCCCGGGCAGGCCCAGGGGCTGGGCGTCGGCGGTGTCGACGGCACGTGGGCGAGCCGCACCCTGGACTTCAAGACCGTCGCCGCGGGACCCCGGATCGGCCGCCGGCTGGGCATCGCGCCCAGCGAGCAGATCCTGCGGATCACCCGGCTGCGCACGGTCGACGGCGACCCGATGTGTGTGGAGACCCTGCACATCCCGCACGCGCTGGTCCCCGGACTGTCCGCCCGCGACCTGGAGACCGACTCCTTCTACCGACTGCTCGGCCGGCGCTACGAGATCCTGCTGACCGACGCCGCGCAGAGCATCGAGCCGACGGTGGTCGACGAATGGGAGGCCGAGGTCCTCGGCGTCTCCGTGCACACCCCGGCCCTGCTCTTCGAACGGGCGGCCAGGGACGCCGACGGCCGGGTCGTCGAGTTCACCCGGTCCGTCTACCGAGGCGACCGCTACCGCATCTTCACCAGGCTGTCCCTGGCCGCCCGGCCCGACGGCGGACGCGTCGTCGACGGCTCCTGGTCGGCGGCCACCACCGTCCCCGGCGCCGACACCCTGGTCTTCGACCCCTACTGGACCAACTAGGCACCTCCGCCCACCAGTTCACCGCGCCGGTCCGCCGGCCGACGCGGCGATCCCGCACGCCCTTCCCCACCCGGAAGTCACGCCCCTCCCCCACCAGAAAGGACCGCTCATGTTCCGTCACGCAGTCACCGTGACCGGCGTCGTGGCCGCCACGGTCACCACCCTGCTCGCCTGTACGGCCTCGGTCCCGGCCGGCGCCTCCCCCTCCGCCGCCTCGGGCGTCCAGCTGCAGACCTGGCTCTACCCCGGCTCGACCGGCGACTCCACCTGCACCGCCAAGAGCGAGTACGCGGACAACAGGGTCAAGAACGGCGCCCTCAACCCCGAGTACTGGTCGGTCGGCGGCAACGGCGCGGTGACCCTGGAGACGACGGCCGACGGCAGCTGCAACACCTACAGCGCGGCCAACGTCGCCGACCTCAAGGCGCACTCCGCGTACCAGTACCCGACCCTCTCCGGTATGACCACCGCCGACGTCCACGCCCTGGTCAGCAGCAACAGCACGCGCACGGCGGCCGTCACCAAGGTCACCTCCCTGGTCAGCGACGCCGGACTCAGCGGCGTCGACGTCGACCTGGAGGACTACTGGTCCTGGAGCGCCGCCGACTTCACCAACTACAAGACGTTCCTCAAGCAGTTGGCCACCGCCCTGCACGCCAAGGGCAAGCGCCTCCAGGTCGACGCCCCGGCGATGACCGAGGACGCCTCGTTCTACGACTACGCCGCCGTGGCGGCCACCGGCGCCGACGACGTCGTGATCATGGCGTACGACGAGGAGTTCGACACCGCGCCGGGCGCCCGCTGCCTGCCCATCAGCCCCTACGACTGGCTGAAGAAGGTCACCACGTACGCGCAGAGCAAGGTCACCGACCCCAGCCGCCTGATCATCGGCCTGCCGTCCTACGGCTACAGCGCGCCCGACCCGTGCGACCTCGACTCCGTGACGGGCAACATACAGTTCAGCGACATGAATAAGAGCCCCGGCTTCTCTTCGAACCCGACCACCACAGAGAGCCGCCGGGACGCCTCCTCCGGCGAGATCCGCTGGGTCTCCGGCGGTGTCCTCTACGACTACGTCGACAGCGTGGCGATGAACCGCAAGCTCGCCGTCCTCAAGGGCCTCGGCGTCACCAAGGTCTCGGTGTGGTCGCTGGGCGGCGGCAACCCCTGGTTCTCCAACTGACCTGCCTGATGCGCCAGTTGCACTGATGTGGCGGGCACCCCGAGACCGGGGCGCCCGCCGCACCGACTCCTCTTACTTCGAGGGTGTGTTGAGCACGTGGTCGCGGGACGCGCCGACCTCGGCGCGCAGTTGCGGGAGGTTCACGTCGAGCACCTGACCGTCCCACTTGCGCGGCTGCCCGCCGACGAACACAGCGGTGATGTTGCGGGCGTCGGAGCCCGACACCAGTGTGCCGATCGGGTCGTTGAGCGGCATGTTGTTGATGTCCTCGGCCTGCACGACCAGCAGGTCGGCCTTCTTGCCGACGGTGAGCGAACCGGTGACGTCGCCGAGCCCGTTGGTCCGGGCGCCCTGGAGGGTGGCGAAGTCGAGGACGTCGTGCGTGGTGATGCGGGAGAGGTCGCCGCCGGTGCCGTAGGCGGCGTTGACGGCGCGCATCCGCTGGATCGCGAGCAGGGCCCGCATCTGGGTGAACAGGTCGCTGGCGAGGGCGACTTCGACGTCGACGCTCAGTCCGGGGCGGATGCCGACGGCGAGTGCCTCGTCCACCGCCGGGATCGCCGTCTCCAGGCCGATCTGCGCGTCGGAGGTGGGGGCCAGCGCGACCGTCGTACCGGACTCCCCCATCGCCTTCCACGCCTCGGTGCTGAGCCCTGTGGAGTGGATCAGCGTGACGTCGGGGCCGAGGATGCCGTGCTCGGCCCAGGACAGCACGGCCCGCGAACCGGAGGCGCCGAAGACCGCGTCGACGCTGACACCGACGGCCAGGTCGGCTGCCGTACGGGCGAGTTCGGGGCCGTAGGCGAGGGCGGGTCCGGCGATCTCGTCGGTGGCCAGGGTCGCCAGGCGGAGGGTGAGGAGCTGGTCGGTGCTGCTGAAGTAGCGGTCCTTGAGGCGGCTCAGGTCGGCCGGCCACTGGTGGTCCCAGTCGCCGAAGTGCGGGCCCATGGAGGCGTGGACGCCGCGGATGCCGGTGTCGCGGAGGGCCTCGATCGCGGCCTCGGAGTGCTCGCGGGTACGGGAGTTGTGCGAGAAGTCGAGCATCGTGGTGATGCCGCTGTCGAGCGCGGTGAGCGCCGCGAGTCTGGTGCCGATGTACATGTCCTCGGGCCGGTACACGGTGGCGTACCCGGCGAGGGTGGTCATCACATAGCCGCCGAGGTCGTCGACGTCGGGCATGATCCGGCGCAACTGGGCTTCCCAGGCGTGCCGGTGGGTGTCGACGAGGCCGGGCGCGAGGAGGGTGCCGGAGGCGTCGACGACCACCGCGCCGTCGGCCGTGAGGTTCGGCCCGATCGCGGCGATGGTGTCGCCCTCGACGAGCAAGTCGCCGTGCACGGTGCGCAGTTCGGGGTCCATCGTGACGATGGTCGCGCCGGTGAAGAGGATGCGGCGGCTCGGGTCGGCGGACTGACGGCGCAGTCGGTCGAGGAGAGCGGCGCTGGTGGTGTCGTCGGCGTTCATGAGAGCCCTTTTCGGATGTCGTCGGATGACGTCGGGCGACGTCGGGTGAGCTGTGGTCCAGGATTCGATCCGCGTCCGTACGGCAACCAGGCCGCCGTTTCCCTAGGTGCGCCGCACCCAGGACGGCCCTCGCCCACCGCCGCGGCCCCCCGGCCGGCTACGGCCGCCCGAGCCGGATCTCCTCCACGTCGAGGACCTCCTGCACGGACCGCAGCACGATGTCGTCGATACGGCCGCTGTCGCGCAGGTCGGTGAGGGCGTCGCGTTTGACCTGGAGCAGGGCGAGTTGGAGGTGTCGTACGCTCTCGCGGCGCTGTGCGGAGCCGGGTCGCGGGGCCGTGCGGTCCTCGATGTCCTGGACCATGCGCCGGGTGTCCTCCTCGGCCACCCCGTACCGCTCGGCGAGTTCCGGCAGGGCGGCGAGCGCGGCGCCGCTCAACCGGCAGCGGGCGAGGGTGAGTTCGGCGCTCTTGTCCGCGTCGGCCGGGAAGCGGGCCCGGCGGACCATGGCCGGCAGGGTGGGCCCGAGGAACGCGAGGGTGACGACGATGACGACCGCGGTGATGAAGACGACGGCGTCCCGCTGCCCGACGATCCGCCCCTCGGCGGTGGTCGCGGGCACGGTCAGCGCGGCGGCCAGCGAGATGGCGCCGCGCATCCCCGCCCAGGCCAGCGGGAGCCGCTGCGGGGCGGTGATCCGGCGGTCCCGCTGCTGCGGGCGCCGGTCCAGGAGCCGTACCAGGTAGGGCACCGAGTAGAACCAGAGCAGCCGGGTGCCGAGCACCGCGACACTCACCGCGAGCGCGGCGACCGTCGCCTGCAACAGTGACACGGACGTCAACGCTCGGACAGCGGCTGGCAGTTGGATGCCGACGAGTACGAACAGGGCGCCGTTCAGCAGATAACTCGCCACCTCCCAGAAGGCGATGGCCTGGATACGTGCCTCGGACCCGATGACCCGTGGCCCGAACCACGCCGACACCAGACCGCAGACGACGACCGCCAACACCCCGGAGACATGCAGGAGTTCGGCGGGCAGATAGGCGAGGAAGGGGGTCGCGACGCTCAGCACGCTGTGCAGCAGCGGCTCGGGCAGCCGGCACCTGACCGGGATGATGAGCAGCGCGACGGCCGCGCCGATCAGGATGCCGCCGCCGTAGGACGCCACGAAGGCGAGCGCGGTGCCGGACCAGGAGAAGGGGTGCTCGTCGGTGACGACGTCGATGGTCACGGCGAGCAGGACCAGCGCGGTCCCGTCGTTCAGGAGGCTCTCGGTGCGCAGCACGGTCAGGATGCGGCGCGGCATCGCCTTGGCGACCGCGGCGACGGCCGCCGCGTCCGTCGGGGCGAGCACCGCGCCGAGGACGAAGGCGATCGGCCAGCCGTAGCCCAGCGCGTGGGCCACGGCGGCGACCGCGACGGCGGTGGCGAGGACCAGCCCGGTGGACTGGAGCGCGATGCTGCGGAAGTTGTTGCGGATCTCCCGCACCGAGGAGGTCAGCGCCTCCCAGTACAGCAGCGCGGGCAGGAAGAGGAACAGGACGACGTCCGGGGAGAGCGCGAACGACGAGAAGTTCGGTGTCAGTCCCACGAGCGTGCCCACGGCGAGCAGCAGCAGGGGTTCGCTCAGGCCCGTACGACGCGAGAGCCAGCCCATGAGCAGGACGGCGAGCGCGACGACGACGGTCAGTTCCAGGCTGTCCACGTCGGTCACCTCGGCCGGGGGCCGGTGCCCTCCCGGTACAGGACGAGGTGCTCGTGGAAGAGCACGCCGTCGCGGACGTCACCGGTGGCGGTGAACCCGGTGTCGTCGACGTAGTCGATGTGGTCGCCGGTCACGGTGTAGCTGCCGGTGTAGGCGCTCCGGCGGTTTCCTCGGGCCTCGTCGTAGCGGCCGTTCGGGAGGAGCTCCTGCCGGATGTGCCCGTCGGCGGTGACCCACATGCCGACGAAGGGGTGCGGTGCTGCGTTCGTGTTCATGGCTCCACGCTCGCGTTCCCGCGCACGGGTAACCAGGCCACACCTCTCCTGGGTGTCCGGCACCCACCCTGAGCCCTTCAGACGGAGGGGGTCTCCGTCCTGGGGACCACGGGTCCTACGGTGGCGTCGAAGGCGTGGGTCACCTCGGGCTCGACGCCGGGCAGGAGCAGCGCGCGGACGCGGTCCTCGAAGCCCCGGTCGGTGGTGGTGAGCCGGTTGTGGTGCTGGGCGAGGTGCTCGGCCCAGGAGCCGACGAGGTAGTTCTCGATGAACCGGCCTGCTTCGTTGCCGTCCTGGAAGAGTCCCCAGGTCAGGGCTCCGGTACGGCGGCGGGAGTGGGCGACGCGGTCCATGGCGTCGATGAACGCGGCGCAGTCGTCCGGTGCCACGTGGTAGACGACGGAGACCAGCACCGGGCCGTCCGCGAGGCCGGGCTCGAAGACCAGGGGCGGGGTCGGCCAGTGGTCGGAGAGGGAGGGGTCGATGCCCTCCATGCTGTAGAGCTTCCACCGGTAGAGGGTGAGCGCGCTGAGCAGCATGACCACGGTGCCGACGAGGAGGGCGGTGGTCAGGCCCAGCCATTGGACCAGGGCGCCCCAGACGGGGGCGGCGACAGCCTGGCCGCCCTGGAAGACCAGCAGGTAGACGGCGAGACCGCGGGCCCGGACCCAGCCGGGGAGGCGGGTCTGGATCGCCGCGTTCAGGGTGGACAGCACGCCGATCCAGGCGACCCCGGCGGGCAGCAGCGCGAGGACCGCGATCCAGACGATGTGCACGGTCGCGAGGACCAGCAGGACGACGGCGAACATGACGGCACCGGCGGCCAGGATGCCGTTGATACCCAGGTGTTGGCGCAGCCACGGCAGCGCGAACGCGCCCCCCACCGCGCCGACCCCGACCGCGCCGAGCAGCAGGCCGTAGCCGCCCGAGCCCATCCCGAGCGAGTCGGCGGCGATCAGCGGAAGCAGCGACCACAGAGCCGCCGCACCGGGGATGAACAGGGCGGTGCGGAGCAGGACCCGGCGGACGCCCGGAGCGTTCCAGACATAGCGGCGGCCCGCGTGCAGCGCGGTCAGGAGCCGTTCCTGCTGCCCGGCCGGGACGGCGGTCTTCGGGCGGTGCCACAGCACCAGTACGGCGGCGATCCCGAGGAACGACAGCGCGTTGAAGCCGAACACCCAGCCCGCGCCGGCCGCCGCGACGACGACACCGCCGAGCGCGGGACCGACCGCCCGCGCCAGGTTCATGTTCACCGCGCCCAGCGCCGACGCCTGCCCCAGCTGCTCCCGCTCCACCAGCTCCGGCTGGATGGCCTGCCACGACGGCCCCATCAGCGCGGTCCCGCAGCCGAGGAGGAACGTCAGGACCAGCAGGGGTACGGCGGACAGCGCGTCCGCGAAGGCCAGCACGGTCAGCACCGCCGACACGGCGAACATCGCGACCTGCGCGACGACCAGCAGCCCGCGCCGGTCGAACCGGTCCGCAAGCACGCCCGAGGGCAGCGCCAGCAGCACGATCGGCAGACTCGACGCCGTCTGCACCAGCGTCACCATGGTCGCCCCGTGCCCGAGCAACAGCCACTGAGCGCCGACCGTCTGCATCCAGGTACCGATGTTCGACACGAACTGGGCGATCCACAGCGCCCGGAACACCGGCCGCCCCAACGGCGCCCAGGCCGAGCCGGACTCCGCGCCCTTCCCCGTCGTCGTACGCGCGCTCATGCTGCTGCTCCCGGGGCGAGGTGTGCGGTCGTTCGAGAAGAAGGTACGGCAGCTCAGTGCGGGTCGGGCCACCAAGCCGCCGTAAAACCGGGCCCGCCGTGGGACCGGTCCGACGGTCGGTCAGAAGCAGCCGTAGAGCGGGGCGAGCGTGCCGTCGGCCTTGTGCGGGGCGGGTCGGGGCGGGGGTCAGGTCGTCCGACGACACCGCTGACGGTAGGTCTGCGACAATGGATCGGTCCAACACATAGTTCTGCTCGAATCAATCGCCTTCACAGATCGCGGGCAAGGACAGTCACGGACGACGGGCAAGGGCGGAACAAGGCCGGACAAGGCCGGCCACCGGATCGCGGCGGACAGGCACGGACACGGGAGGCGGCCATGGACCTGAGGCACCTGAAGTACTTCCTCGCGGTCGCCGAGACCCGCAACTTCACGCAGGCGGCGGCCAGTTGCTACGTCGCGCAGTCCGCGCTCAGCCAGCAGATCGCCCGCCTGGAGAAGGACGTGGGCGCCCAGCTCTTCAGCCGCACCAGCCGTTCGGTCCGGCTGACGGCCGCCGGGGAACTCCTCGAACCGCTCGCCCGCCGCATCCTCGCCGACGTCGACAACGCGCAGGCCGCCCTCGACGCCCTGTCCGGACTGCGGCGCGGGCGACTGCGCCTAGGGCTGCTGCAGACGCGGGCCTCCTCGGTGGACCTCGTCGAGGTGATGGCCGACTACCACGCCCGCCACCCCGGCATCGACTTCCATGTGACCAACGCGCCCAGCGCGGAGATGGCCGCCGCGGTCCTCGCCGGGGAGCTCGACATCGCCGTGGTGGGCCTCGGACCGCGCCAAGTCCCGGACGGGCTGGACCACTTCGTCCTGGACAGCGACCCGCTCGTCCTCGTCGTACCCGCCGACCACGCGCTGGCCGACGGCGGTGACGTCGTCGACCTCGCCGACCTGCCGGACACCCACCAGCTCATCCAGTTCACCCGGGGCAGCGGACTGCGCCGGCAGGTCGAGGCCGCGTTCGCCCGCGCGGGAGTGGAACCGGGCCAGCACTTCCAGGTCGGCCAGATCCAGGACATGGTCCGGCTGGCGGCTCGGGGGATCGGCGTGACGGTCGTACCGCGATCGTCGGTGCTCGGCGGTGACCCGCTGCCGGGCGAGCGGTCACCCGTCTCCGGTCCCGACACACCACCCGGCGCGGCCCCCGGGTACGCGCTCCCCTACGGGGCCCGCGCGCTCCGTATCGCCGACGAGGCGGCGACGCACACCATCTGCGTGGTCCACGACAGCAAGCGGCTGGCACCGGCCGCCGCCGCGTTCCTCGACGTGGTGGAGCGGCACGCGGCCAGATACCGGGACGGCGGGTCACCGGCGATCGATCGCTGACGCCGATTGCTGCACCCGCATCCATATGTTGGACGAAACGCTCCCGCGGCGCGAGGCTCGGAGGAGGAAGTCGAGAGCCCGGCGACCCGGTGGACCTGCCCAACGGGACACCGCGAGGCCGGACCCCCGGGAACCCGCCGCGAAGGGGAGCAATGCCATGTCTGCCGTACTGCGGGACGCGTGGACCACGGTCGTGCCCGACATGGAGGACCGGCACGGCCCGCTCCCTCCGCTGATGCTCGCGCTGACGGTGGTGACCGGGCTCGTGGACGCCTTCAGCTATCTCGTCCTGGGCCATGTCTTCGTCGCGAACATGACCGGCAACGTCGTCTTCTCCGGCTTCGCGATCGCCGGTGCGGCGGGTTTCTCGCTGGCGGCCTCGCTCGCGGCGCTGGCCGCGTTCGCCGCGGGCGCCCTGATCGGCGGGCGGCTCGCGCACGGGGCCGGCGCCCACCGCGGCCGGGTGCTGCACCTCGCCCTGCTGCTGGAGACGACCCTGGTCCTGGCCGCGTATGTCGTCGCCCAGGTCACGGACACCTCGCACGTGACCACGGCCGTCCAGTACTCCCTGATCGTGCTCCTCGGTCTCGCGATGGGCGTGCAGAACGCCACCGCCCGCGCCCTGGCCGTGCCCGACCTGACCACGACCGTGCTGACGCTCACCATCACCGGCATCGCCGCCGACAGCCGTCTCGCGGGCGGCAAGGGCAGCAAGGTCGGCCGCCGGCTGCTGTCGGCCGGAGCGATGTTCGCCGGCGGTCTCGCCGGTGCCGTGGCAGTCGAGCACGGCGGCCGGGCACTGCCCCTGCTCTTCGCCGCGGCCCTGCTGGTGACGGCCTCCGTCACCGCGTTCGCCCTGACCCACTCCGACGCCTCGTGGACGAAGCCGCTGTGACGCCGTCCTGGCCCCAGTGAGGGAGCGGCTTCCGGCCCGCGCTTCTCGAACTCGCCCTGACCGTCGAAGCCGGAGCCGACGCCCTGACCGCCGACGACGACAGGATCGTCCGCTGCCGTTCCTGACCGAGAGCGGCGGACGCCCCCTGGCCCGGGTCATGGAACTGCTCGGCGCGCATCGTCGTACCACGCTACGTCGCCCGCCTACGCCAACTCCTCACCACAGCAGCCCAGTTCGGCACCTGGCCGCACACCCAGACCCCCGTCCCACCACCGACCCGGAAACACCCGGACCGGCCCCACACCCCGCAAGCCTCTCCCGGTTCCTGCCTGCCGTGACGTCCGCTCAGGCACCCACCGGCGACCGAAGCACCCGAGTGGAGTGGGCCGTCTGCGCCCCGGTCATCAACCCTGCTGGGGCTCACCCAGTGGGAGTCCGCAGTCGCGGATCCAGGCCTGCCCCGCGGGCGTCCACGCGACACGGGCGCCGAGGGAGACCCAGACACCGAACTCACCCGGGGACGGCTCGCCATGCTGTGACTCAAAAGCACTGTTCATGCAGAGCAGCACACCGCAGTCCTTGGGCTCCGGAAGGCCGCGCCAGGCGCAGTCCCAGAAGGCGCTCAGACTCAGTGGCCCGAGCACGGAGACCATCCGGTCCAGTTCCTCCTCGGTGCAGTCGTCCTCGGCCTCACTGTCGGGAGTACCGAACGGCGGGGTCGTGTCCACGGACACCATCACGCCCTCGGGAAGCGGCCAGAGGTCGGCCAGGCCGGGGCTGAGCCGTAGATCCGCCGTGAGACAGGACTTCCGCTGCTCCACGTGGAACTCGATGGCATCACGGTGCTCGAGTTCGTCCAGGAAGGGGAAGACGACGACGGGGTCCCGGTCCGCGACCATGCGGGCGGTGTTGAAGAAACGCAGGGCGTGCGCATACTGCTCGGCGGTCCTGATCGGTTCCAGCCGGGGCCAGGGGGCTGTGCTCCATTCGGCCAGGTCGCGCATGATCGCCCGCGCCCCGGCCAGCGCACTGGGGGCGTCGGCAAAGGGCTCGCGCACTCGATAGAGCGTTGAGGACAAGGAATGCACCTTCCGAACAAGGGCGGGGCGGACGCGCCATCACGGTACGTGTCCGCCCAGGCCCCGGTGACAGCCCCGCCCCCTCCCCCGAAACCCTTCCGCCTGACAGAAGCCGCCTTGCCGTGCCCCCGCCCCCGTCACGACCCTGATTCCAACCACGGCACGCGGGGCGACGAAGCCCCGCCGACAGGGACGGGATCACCCATGCCGCACATGACCGCCTTCGCCAGGAACCAGTGGTACGTCGCCGCCTACAGCCACGAGGTCGGCCGCGACCTGCTCGGCCGGACGATCCTCGGTGAGCCCCTGGTCTTCTACCGCACCGAGGACGACGGCACCGCCGTAGCGCTGCACGACCGGTGTGTGCACCGCAGGTTCCCGCTCTCCGAGAGCCGGCTCGACGGGGACCGTGTCGTGTGCGGCTATCACGGCTTCACCTACGACACGTCCGGCGCCTGCGTGTACGTGCCGGGGCAGAAACGCATCCCCCGCACCGCCCGCGTCGCCTCCTACCCGGTGGTCGAGCAAGACGCGCTGATCTGGGTGTGGATCGGCGATCCGGCGCTCGCGGACCGGCAGATCATCCCCCGCGCCCCGCATCTCGCCTCCCCCGACTGGGTCACCGTCAGCGGCATGGAGCCGATCGACGCCGACTACGGCCTCCTCGTCGACAACCTCCTCGACCTGTCCCACGAGACGTATCTGCACGGCGGTTACATCGGCTCCCCCGAGGTCGCGGAGACCCCGATCACCACGGAGGTCGACGAGGGCGCGGGCGTCGTACGGGTGAGCCGGCACATGGACGACGCCGAGTGCCCGCCGTTCTACGCCAAGTCCACCGGAATACAAGGGCGGATCACCCGCTGGCAGGACATCGAGTACCACGCGCCCTGCCTGTATCTGCTGCACAGCCGCATCGCACCCGTGGGCGTGGTCCCCGACGAGGACGGCAGCGACCCGAACGGCTTCCACACCGAGATCACCTACGCCATCACACCCTCCTCGGACGGCAAGGTGTACGACTTCTGGGCGGTCTCCCGCGACTGGGCCACGGCCGACGCCGAGGTCACCGAGTTCCTGCGGAGCAACAACCACACCGTGGTCATGCAGGACGTCGACGCCCTCAACCTCCTTCAGAAGACGCTGGGTTCGGAGCGCACCGGCTATCAGGAGCTGAGCATCAACATCGACACCGGCGGTCTCGCCGCCCGCCGTATCCTCGCCCGTCTCGTCGAGGAGGGCGCCAAGCCCGTGGAGAGGGTCCAGTGACCGCTCCGACCGGCGAGGTCTACCGCATCGACTGGCTGCCGGGCACCGACGTCCTGCACGGCACCTGCCACTGCGGCCGCGAGCACACCTCCCAGGACCCGGTCGAGATGTGGGAATGGATGCTCGCCCACCCCCGCGGCCACGCGGTCGACGATCCGCAGGGAGCCGGCGCATGACCGATCACGAAGCCGAACTCATCGTGGAAACAAAGGAGTTCGCCGCCGATGGCGTCCTCGCTCTCACTCTGCGCCATCCGCTCGGCGAGCAACTCCCCGCCTGGGAACCGGGCGCCCACATCGACGTCCTGCTCGGCCCCGGCCTGGAGCGGCAGTACTCGCTGTGCGGCGACCCGGCGGACCGTACGTCATGGCGGATCGCGGTGCTGCGGGAGCCGGACGGGCGGGGCGGATCGGCTTATGTGCACGGGCAGTTGGAGCAGGGCGACAAGGTACGGGTGCGCGGCCCGCGCAACCACTTCCGTCTGGAGCCCGCCCCCCGCTACCGCTTCGTCGCGGGCGGCATCGGCATCACACCCCTGCTCCCGATGCTGGCCGCCGCCGAGGCGGCGGGCGCCGAGTGGAGCCTGCTCTACGGCGGTCGCACCCGCAACTCCCTCGCGTTCACCGAGGAGTTGGAGCGGTACGGCGACCGCGTCACCGTCGCCCCGCAGGACGAGGCCGGGCTGCTCGACCTGCCGTCCGTGCTCGACGACGTCCCGGACGGCACCCTCGTCTACTGCTGCGGTCCCGGGCCGCTGCTCGACGCGGTCGAGGCACGGTGTCCCGGCGACGTCCTGCGCGTGGAGCGGTTCCAGCCGAAGGTCCACGTGGTGGACGCCGACGGCGAGTTCGAGGTGGTGCTGGAGCAGAGCGGCAAGACGTTGACCGTCCCGGTGGGTGTGTCCGTGCTCGACACCGTGCGCGCCGCCGGTGTCGAGGTGCTGTTCTCCTGCACCGAGGGCACCTGCGGGACCTGCGAGACGGATGTCCTGGACGGCGTACCGGACCACCGGGACTCGGTGCTGAGCGAGGACGAGCGGGCGGCCGGGGAGACGATGCTCATCTGCGTCTCGCGCTGCCGGGGGAAGCGGCTCGTGCTGGATCTGTGATCCTCAGGTCGTCGTCGATCAGGGCCGCGGCGGCGAGGAGTTGAGGCAGCAGGTCCCGTCGTACGGCGTCGACGGAGCACCGTCCTGCGGGCATCGCGATGCTCACGCCGGCCACCACCGCGCCGTCCCGGTCCCGCACCGGGGCGGCGACCGCGCGCAGGCCTTCCTCGAGCTCCGGGTCCACGAGTGCGTGCCCCTCGTGCCGGATGCGGTCAAGTTCCCTGCGCAGCGCGCCGGTTGGGCGACGGGTGTCGAGTTCCCCGGCGGGCAGATGGGCGAGGAGCACCCGGCCCGCGGCGGTGGCACGGGCGGGCTGGCGGGTGCCCACGGCGATGGTGACGGCCAGGACGCGGCGGGCCGGCTGACAGGCGACGTGGACGGCGTCGTCGCCGTCGAGGACGCACAGGGACGCCGACTCCCCTGTGTGGGCGACGAGTTGCTCCAGATGCGGGGTCACGGTCTGCGGCAGTGTGGAGCCGGCGAGGTAGGCGTAGCCGAGTTCCAGGACGCGCGGGGTGAGCCGGAAGAGCCGCCCGTCGGAGCGGACGTAGCCGAGGTCGGCCAGGGTCAGCAGGAGTCGGCGGGCCGCCGCGCGGGTCAGTTCACAGGCGCGGGCCACCTCGCTGAGCGTGCGCGCGGGGTGTTCGGCGTCGAAGGAGCGGATGACGGCGAGGCCGCGCTCGAAGGACCTCACGAAGTGCGGTGCGCGGACTGCCGCAGGCATCGTCGCCTCCCGTCGGGCGCACGGGGTGCGTCCCGGGAGCACGGTAGAAGCGCATTTCGATAACTGTCAACAATTTTGTTAGCCAAACCATTGACCCGGTCGGACGCCGGGTTCTACGTTCCCGCTGAACACCAAGAAGAGCACCCCTGTGCGCTGTGCGCACAGCCTGTCGGAACACCGTTGTCTGCACAGGAGGAGCCATGCGTCGTCTGCTCGCCGGTCTCACGGTCGGCACCTTTCTGTTCGCCACCGCGGCCTGTGGCTCGTCCGGCGGGTCGGGTTCGTCGAAGAGCACGTCGTCCGGGGGCACCACGACCGTCAAGGTGGGAGTCATCCCCATCGTCGACGTCGCCCCGCTCTACCTCGGCCAGAAGGAGGGCTTCTTCAGCAAGCACGGCCTGAAGCTGTCGATGACCCTCGCGCAGGGCGGCGCGGCCATCGTGCCGGGTGTGGTCAGCGGCCAGTTCCAGTTCGGGTTCTCCAACATGACCTCGCTGATGCTCGCCGAGTCGCAGAACGTCCCGGTGAAGGCCATCGCCAACGGCGTCGCCTCAACAGGCGTGTCCGGCAAGGACTTTGGGGCCCTCGTCGTCAAGAAGGGCAGCAGCCTGAAGTCGGCGAAGGAGCTGGAGGGCAAGAAGGTCGCGGTCAACACGCTGAAGAACATCAACGAGACGGCCGTCCGCGCATCCGTCCGCAAGGCCGGCGGCGACCCGGACAAGGTGAAGTTCGTCGAGCTCGCCTTCGACCAGATGCCGGCCGCGCTCGACAAGGGCCAGATCGACGCCGCCATGGCCGTCGAACCCGCGCTCACCACCATGCTCGACCAAGGCGCGCAGCAGATCGCCTGGCCGATGGTCGACGTGGCGAAGGACCTCACCGTCGCCATGTACTTCACCTCGCAGGCGTACGCGGCGAAGAACCCGGACACCGTGAAGAAGTTCCAGGAGGCCACCGCCGAGTCCTTGGCCTACGCCGACGCCCACCCGGACGAGGTCCGGCAGATCGTCGCCACCTACACGAAGGTCCCCTCCAGCGTGCTGGCCAAGGTGATCCTGCCCAAGTGGCCCGCGGACCCGAACCGTTCGTCGATCGAGGCGCTGAAGCAGCTGAGTGTGACGGACGGCCTCTTCAAGACGGCCCCCGACCTGGACAAGCTGCTCCCGTGAAGGGACTGAACACCGCACTCGGTGCGGCCGGACTCGCGGCCTTCCTCGCCCTCGGCGAGGTCGTGCCGCGCGTCGGCATCGTCAAGCAGGCCTATTTCCCGCCGACCAGCCGCATCGCCTCCGCGTTCTGGGACGAGCTCAGGGACGGCACGTTCTGGTCCGCGCTCGGCGACACCCTGACCGGCTGGGCCCTGGGCCTCGCGATCGCCGTCGGCGCGGGCATCGTCGTAGGCGTCCTGCTGTCGGTGGTCCCCCACCTCCGTGAGGCCACGGCCTCCACGATCGAGTTCCTCCGCCCGATCCCGTCCGTCGCCCTCATCCCGCTGGCGGTGCTGTTGTACGGCACGGAACTCAAGTCGGTGCTGCTGCTCGTCGTCTACGCCTCCTTCTGGCAGATCCTGATCCAGGTCCTCTACGGCGTCCAGGACGTCGACCCGGTCGCCGAGGAGACGGCACGGTCGTACGGTCTCGGTACCTGGGCCCGGGTCCGGCACGTGCTGTGGCCGAGCGCGCTGCCGTACGTCATGACGGGCGTGCGGCTGGCGGCGGCCGTCGCGCTGATCCTCACCATCACGGCCGAACTGGTCATCGGCGCACCGGGGTTGGGCGCGACGATCGCGGTCGCCCAGAGCTCGCAGGCCGTGCCCGAGATGTACGCGCTGATCGTGGTGACCGGTCTGCTGGGCCTCCTCATCAACGTGGGCGCGCGCACCGTGGAACGGCGGGCACTGGCCTGGCACCAGTCGGTGCGCGGGGAGGTGGCGGTGTGAGGCGCACCCTGGTCCGGCTGCTCTTCGTCGTCGCGCTCCCGGCCGTCCTGATCGTTCTGTGGTGGCTGGCCTCGGACGGCAGCACCAACGTGTACTGGCCGCCCCTGCGCACGATCCTGAAGACCTTCCCCGATGTGTGGACCGGCGACCGCCTCAGGACGGACGTCCTGCCCAGCATCCTGCGCCTGGCGGCCGGTTACGCCACCGCGGCCGTCGTCGGCGTCGCACTCGGCACGCTGATCGGCTCCTACCGCCGGGTCCGCGCGGTGTGCGAACCGGTCCTGGAGTTCCTGCGGGCCGTGCCGCCACCGGTGCTGGTCCCGGTCATCATGCTGTTCGCGGGCATCGGCGACACGATGAAGATCGTCGTCATCGCCAGCGGCTGCGTCTGGCCCGTCCTCCTCAACACCGTCGAGGGCGTCCGCGCGGTCGACCCGGTCATGAAGGAGACAGCCCTCTCCTACGGCGTGACGGGCGTCGCCCGGCTGCGCTCGCTGGTGCTGCGCTCGGCGAGCCCGCAGATCTTTGCGGGGCTGCGCCAGGCGCTGTCCATCGGGATCATCCTCATGGTCATCAGCGAGATGTTCGCGGCCACCGACGGCCTCGGTTTCACCATCGTCCAGTTCCAACGCAGCTTCGCCATACCGGACATGTGGACGGGCATCCTCGTCCTCGGGATCCTGGGATTCCTGCTCTCCGTCGTCTTCCAGGTGGTCGAGCGGCGGGTGCTCGGCTGGTACCACGGCCTGCGCGCCGCCACCCGCCGGTCCTCGTGACGCTCATGAAAGGGCGGTCCATGCACGCGCAACTCGACGTATCCGGCCTGCAGAAGGTCTACGAGGGTTCCGGTCGCCGGGTGGAGGCGGTGCGGGACCTCACCTTCACCGTCGACGCCGGTGAACTGGTCTGTCTCGTCGGCCCGTCGGGCTGCGGCAAGACGACACTGCTGAAGTGCATGGGCGGCCTGCTCACGCCCACCGCGGGCCACGTCCTCCTGGGCGGACAGAGGGTGACAGGACCGCCGCCCGGGATGGCGTTCGTGTTCCAGGAGTACGGGCGCAGCCTCTTCCCCTGGATGCGGGTCGGCGAGAATGTCGAACTCCCCTTGAAACAGAAGGACTTGTCGAAGGCGCGGCGGCGTGAACTGGTCGCGGACGCGCTGGAGTCGGTCGGTCTGACGGAGGCCGCGGGCGCGTATCCGTGGCAGCTGTCCGGCGGGATGCAGCAGCGGGTCGCCATCGCCCGCGCGCTCGCCTACGAGCCCGAGGTCCTGCTGATGGACGAGCCGTTCGCGGCGGTCGACGCGCAGACCCGGGCCGATCTGGAGGACCTGGTACGGGGGTTGTGGCGGGAGCGCGGCATCACGATCCTGTTCGTCACGCACGACATCGACGAGGCCGTGTACCTGGGCGAGCGCGTGGTCGTGCTGTCCGCGTCCCCGACCGTCGTCCAGGAGCAGCTCAAGGTCGATCTCCCCCTGGATCGCGACCAGTTGCACACCCGGGTCGCCCCGCGCTTCGCCGAACTGCGGACCCATGTCTACGAGCAGATCCAGGCGGCGAAGCGCGGGACTCTCCCGGTGCAGGACCGGCTCACGAAGTGAGGTACGCCTCCACCTCGCTCAACTGGGCGGCCGGCCAGCCGGTGTTGGCGGTGACGTTGAGCCGCACGTAGCGCAGGTTCGTGCCGCTGGGCAGAGCGACCGTCACGGTGTTCCCGGACGCCGGGTCGAAGCGGTAGCCGGTGGAGCCGACGACGGTCGAGTAGGCCGAGCCGTCGGTGCTGCCCAGCACGGACAGCGTCTGCGTGCGCGCGCCCCACGCGGACGACGGCGGCAGCTTCAGCACCAGCCTGCGCACAGCCTGGCTGGAGCCGAGGTCGACCGTCAGCGCCTGCGGGAAGGAGTTGTTGGTGGACTCCCAGTACGAGTTCGCGTCGCCGTCGACCGCCTTGCCGGGCGTGTAGACGTCCTGCGAGCCGGTCGCGGTGGCCGGGCGGCCCTTGGCGAGGTTGGTGTTCTGGTCCGGGGGCGGGTTGCCCTGGCCGGGCTGCGGCCAGGTCGAGCAGTCCGACCAGGTGCTGCTCCAGCCGGAGTTGCCGCCGCCGTCGGTGAGGGTGAAGGCCCCGGAGCCGGACGGGTAGGGGCAGTTGTAGATGCCGGCGACGCCTACGCCGGTGGCCTGTACGTTGCTGAACTTGGCCGCGCCCTGCGCCTCGGCCTGGACGACGACCGTGCCGGTGTTCTGCACGCTCGCGCCGCTGACGGTGACGTTGCCGGTGGAGTAGCCGTGCCCGCCGCCGGACACGAACTCGAAGGCGCTGTACGGGCTGTTGGTGATCGTCGTGTTGGTGATGTTGACGGTGGCGTTGACCGCGCTGTCGTAGGAGTCGACGCGCAACGCGCCCATGGGATGGCCCCAGTTGGGGTTGATCGCGCCGGTGCGGACGAGGGTGTTGCCGTCGACCGTGATCGTTCCGGCGAGCGGGGAGAAGGGGTCGAGGAACTTCTGGTTGGAGATCGCGATGCCGCTGCCGAGGGCGTTGGTGTCGGAGACCAGGTTGTTGCGGACGGCGATGTTCGTGCCGCCGTAGATCGCGATGCCGTTGGCGAGGTTCGGCTGCGAGATGGTGTTGTTCTCGAAACTGCTGTTGGTGTCCGGGGAGTTGAGCGACCACATGGCCAGGGAGTCGTCACCCTGGTTGCGGAGGAAGTTGTTGCGGACGATGACGCCGTGGGCGTTGCCGTTGAGGTTGAGGCCGTCGGCGGTGGTGTCAAGGATGCGGTTGTTCTCCACGACGAGGTTGTCGTTGTTGCCGGTCAGCCAGAGGCCGACCTTGAGGTGCTGGATCCACATCCCGGAGACCGAACTGCCCGGTCCCAGCGATCCGTTGACGAAGTTGTCCGGGTTGGAGTCGACGCGTTCGGTGACCTCGCCGATGACCCCGAAGTCCTTGATGTGGACACCGCCGGAAGAGCTGCTCTGGTCGATGAAGCGCGAGGTGTGCACGACCGAGTACCACTGACCGGCGCCCTGCAGCGTCACATTCTGCACGCCGCTGAGCGAGGAGGTGAGCCGGTAGTCGCCCGGCGGGATCCACACCACTCCGCCCTGCGCGGCGGAGATGGCGTCCCGGAAGGCCTGGGTGGAGTCGCCCGCGCCGCTGGGGTCGGCGCCCTTGGAGACCACGGACACCGAACCGGCGGGCTGCACGGCGGCCCCGGCGACCTGCTCGAAGTCGGCCACGTCGACGGTGACTTGAACCCCCGTGGCCACCAGCGCGACCTTGTCGCCCTGCTGCACGTTCTGGCCGAGGAGCAGGCGCGCGTTGTCGAAGAAGTGGTGCGTCTTGGCGCCGGCGATCCAACTGGTGTCCACGTACGAGTACTTGGACGTCACGGGGAGCGTTCTGCTGATCTTGACGCCGTTGACGTACACGTCGAGGCTGCCGCTCTGGCCGTCCGGGACGTTGTAGGACACGTTCACGGCGTTGGCCGCGCGCGGCACGGTGAACTCGACCCGCTGCCCGGACCCGAGCCGTACGGCCTGCCGCCCGGACGCCTCGGAGGCGATGGTCCCCTGGGTGTAGTCGGGGCCGATCTTCGTGCCGGTGGTGGCGGCCGACTCGGCCTCGACGGAGGTGAAGGGGAGGGAGGCGCCCGAGGCCGCGTGGGCGGCACCGGGGGCCAGGGCGACGAGCGTGCCGGCGGCGAGCGCGACGGCCGTACCGATGATTGGCATGCGCCTGACATACGGGATGGTGCTGTGCATGTGCTGATCCCTTCGAGGTGGGGGTGCGGGGATAGCGGATGCGGGGTGGCGGCCGGAGGCCGGCGGCTACGCGGTGTGCAGCCAGGCCGCCGTGTCCCGCGGCAGCCTGCCCTGGTCGTCCAGGGGGCCGCTGGTCAGCAGGAGCCGGGTGTGCGCGGGGAGGTCGGCGGGCGCCTCGGCGAGGTTGACCACGCAGATCACGCCCTCCGCGCGGGCGAAGGCGAGCACACCGTCGGGGGCGGGCAGCCAGGTGAGGGGGCCGTCGCCGAAGACCGGCCGGAGGCGGATCGCGTCGCGGTACAGGTTGAGCATGGAGTCGACGGTCCGCTGCTGACGGTCGACCGCATACGATGCCCAGCCGGCCGGCTGCGGCAGCCACGGCTCCCCGCGCGAACCGAAGCCCGCGTACGGGGCTTCCTCGACCCAGGGCAGCGGCACCCGGCAGCCGTCACGGCCGGGGTCGGTGCCACCGGACCGGAAGTACATCGGATCCTGTATGCGGTCGGCGGGCAGCTCGACCTCGGGCAGCCCCAGTTCCTCCCCCTGGTAGAGGTAGACGACCCCGGGCAGCGCCAGCGACAGCAGGGCGGCGGCCCGGGCGCGCCGGGTGCCGAGGTCGAGGTCGGTCGGGGTGCCGAACGCCTTGGTCGCGAAGTCGAAACCGGTGTCCTCGCGGCCGTAGCGGGTGACCGTGCGGGTCACGTCGTGGTTGCACAGCACCCAGGTGGCGGGGGCGCCGATCGGGGCGTGCTCGGCGAGGGTCTCGTCGATCGAGGCGCGCAGCCGGGCCGGGTCCCAGGGGCAGGACAGGAACGAGAAGTTGAACGCGGTGTGCAGTTCGTCGGGGCGTAGGTAGCGGGCGAAGCGCTCGGTGTCGGGGAGCCAGACCTCGCCGACGAAGACGCCGTCGTACTCGTCGGCGACGGCCCGCCAGGAGCGGTAGATGTCGTGGAGTTCGTCGCGGTCCACGAAGGGGTTCGGGTCGCGGCCCTCGACGAAGTCGGGCAGCTCCGGGTCCTTGGCGAGCAGCGCCGCCGAGTCGATGCGGACGCCTTCGACGCCGCGCTCGAACCAGAAGCGCAGGATGTCCTCGTGCTCCTGACGCACCGCCGGGTGGGCCCAGTTGAGGTCGGGCTGCTCAGGGGTGAACAGGTGGAGGTACCAGTCGCCGTCGGGCAGCCGGGTCCACACGGGTTCGGTGGAGCCGGCGAACTGCGACGGCCAGTCGTTGGGCGGGAGTTCGCCGTGCTCGCCGCGTCCCGGACGGAAGTGGAACAGCTCGCGCTCGGGCCCGCCGGCGAGGGCGGCGCGGAACCACGGGTGCTGGTCGGAGACGTGGTTGGGCACGATGTCGACGATCGTGCGGATCCCCAACTCCCGTGCCTCGGCGATGAGTTTCTCCGCCTCGGCGAGCGATCCGAAGGCCGGGTCGATGGTGCGGTAGTCGGCGACGTCGTAGCCGCCGTCCTTCATCGGTGACAGGTACCAGGGGTTGAACCACAGGGCGTCCACGCCGAGTTCGGCGAGATACGGCAGCCGGGAGCGGACGCCCGCGAGGTCGCCGGTGCCGTCGCCGTCACCGTCCGCGAAGCTGCGGACGTAGACCTGGTAGATGACGGCGGTGCGCCACCATGCGTCGTGGCTCTGGGCAGGGGTGGGCTGTCCCACGGTGCTGGCCTTTCTGTCGGGGGCGTCGAAGGGGGCGGGGTCAGCCCTTCGTGCTGCCCGCGCTGATCCCGGCGATGATGTGCCGCTGGAAGACCAGGAACATCGCGACCATGGGGATGCTCGCGATCACCATCGCCGCGATGAGCACGGTCAGTTGGATGTTCTGGGACAGCTGGACGAGTGCCACGCTGATCGGTTGCTTGTCGGTGTCGGAGAAGACCATCAGCGGCCACAGGAAGTCCTGCCAGACGGCCACGAGCGCGAAGATCGACACGACGCCGAGCACCGGCCGGGACATGGGCAGCACGATGGACCACAGGATGCGGAGTTTCCCGGCGCCGTCGATCTCGGCGGCCTCCATGACGTCGCGCGGGAGCTGGTCGAAGAACCGCTTGAGGAGATACAGGTTGAAGGCGTTGGCGACGGCCGGGAGCCAGATGCCGAGCGGGCTGTTGAGCAGGCTGGTGTGGATCAGCGGGAGGTCGGCCGCGGTCAGGTACTTGGGTACGACCAGGGCCTGCGCCGGAACCATCAGCGTCGCCAGGATGCCGCCGAGGATGACCTTGCCGAAGGCGGGCTTCAGTTTGGACAGGGCGTAGGCGGCGGCCGTGCACAGGACCAGCTGGAACGCCCAGGCGCCGGCGGCCTGGACCACCGTGTTCCACAGGTGCTCCGGGAGCTGCATCAGGTCCCAGGCGTCGGTGTAGCCGCTGATGTGCAGGTGGTGGGGCACGATCGTGGGCGGGGTCTGCGCGATCTCGTCCGGCGACTTCATCGCGCCGGTCACCATCCAGTAGACCGGGAAGAGGAAGGCGAGGGCGAAGAGCACGACGACGCCGGTGAACACGGTCCAGTAGACGGCCCTGCCGCGCGGTCGCGCGAGGCTCGCCGGGGAGAGCAGCGTGCGGGTGGTCACAGGTCGTCCTCTCCGGATCGGGTCAGCCGCAGATAGAGGGCCGAGAAGACACCGAGCAGCACGAGGAGCATCACGCTGAGCGCGCAGGCGCCGCCGAAGTCGTTGTAGAGGAAGGCGTATTTGTAGATCAGGTAGAGGACGGTGACGGTGGCGCTCTCCGGTCCGCCGCCGGTGATGACGAAGGGTTCGGTGAACACCTGCATCGTGGCGATGATCTGAAGGAGCATCAGCATCAGGATGACGAACCGGGTCTGAGGGATCGTCACATGCCGGACCCGTTGCAGCAGGCTCGCGCCGTCCAGTTCGGCCGCCTCGTACAGCTCGCCCGGGATGGACTGGAGCGCGGCCAGGTAGATCAGGACGGTGCCGCCCAGGTTGGCCCAGGTGGCCACGATCACCAGGGAGACGAGCGCGGTGTCGGTGCCGTTGGACCAGTTCGAGGTCGGCAGGTGCAGGAAGCGCAGCGTCTCGTTGGCGAGGCCGGCTCCCGGGTCGTAGAACCACTTCCACAGCAGGGCGGTGACCACCGGGGGGATCATCACCGGGAGGTAGACGACGACCCTGAAGAACGCCTTCCAGTGCCTCAACTCGTTGAGGACCAGGGCGAGTACGAACGGGATCGCGAAGCCGATGAGCAGGGCGAGCACCGTGAAGACGAGGGTGTTGCGCCACGCGTCGGCGAACTCGGGGTCGTGCCAGACCTGGGTGAAGTTGGCGGTGCCGACCCACTCGGGAGAGGAGCCGGGCGTGTACTTCTGGAAGGCGATCACGACCGCGCGGATCGCCGGGTACCAGGAGAACAGGGCGAAGCAGATCAGGCCGCCGATGAGGAAGGCGTAGGCGCGGGCCTGGTCGAGAAGGAGGCGGCGCCGCCCCTGGCCCCCTGCCGGGGGCGGCGCCTTGACCTGCCGTACGTCGGTCGTCTCGACGGGTCGCCTGGTGGCCGTTCGGGTCATCGGGTCAGCCCCGGGCCAGGATGCCGTCGATCTTTCCGGAGGCGTCCTTGAGGAGTTGGTCGATGTTCGCGTCCTTCTTGGTGAGGACGGCGGAGACGGCCCCGTCGAGGACGGAGTAGATCTGCTGGGCGTCCGGCGGCTCGATCTTCATCTGGAGCGACTGGTTGCCGTCGAGGAAGGCCTGGTAGTTCTGCACCGGGACGTTGGCGTTGGCCTTCTTGACCTGCTGGTCCTTGGCGTCGGCGGCGCCGGTGAACAGTCGCGGCTCGGGCAGTCCGACGGGTGCGTTGGACTTCTTCGCGCGGGCGTAGTCGCCGAGGAAGCCGCTGCCCGGGGTGAGGAACATGCTGTCGAGCCACTTGAGGCCGGCGCGGATCTGGGCGGGTGTGTCGTGCTTGTTGAACATGTAGCCGTCGCCGCCGATGAGCGTGCCCTGACCACCAGGCATCGGGCCGAGGGCGAGGTCGTCGTAGTTGCCGCCCTTCTCCTTGACCAGGATCGGGATGTTGTCCGGGGCGGAGAGGTACATGCCGAGCTTGCCCGAACCCATCAGCTGCTGCACGTCGTTGATGACGAGGAGCTGCTTGCTTCCCATCGAGTTGTCGGTCCAGCGCATGTCGTGCAGGTTCTGCAGCACGGCGTGGCCCTGGGGCGTGTCGATGGTGGCCTTCTTGCCGTCGGCGCTGACGACGTCGCCGCCCTGGGAGTACATCTCGGCGGTGAAGTGCCAACCGCCCTGGTTCTGGGCGCTGTAGTCGGCGTAGCCGACGGTGCCGTTGCCGAGCGCGGCGATCTTCTTGGCGTCGGCCCGGACCTCGGCCCAGGTCGTCGGCGCCTTGTCCGGGTCGAGACCGGCCTGCTGGAAGAGCTTGCGGTTGTAGATCAGGCCCATCGAGTAGCCGGTGCGCGGAATCCCGTAGATCTTGCCGTCCACGGTGTAGATGTCCCGCAGCTGCTTCTGCAGCGTGTCGTAGCTCTTCAACTCCTTGATGTACGGCGTGAGATCGGCCGCCTGGTTGATGTCGACGACGTGCTTGGCGTCGGTGAAGTACGTGTAGAACACGTCCTCCATCTGGCCGCCGGCGAGCTTGGCGTCGAAGGTCTTCGGATCCTGGCAGGGAAACGCGTCGTGGGTGACGACGTCGATGGTCGGGTTCTTCTTCTCGAAGGCCGCGACATCGGAGTCGAAGAACTTGCGGTCGACTTTGGCGCTCTTGGGCGGCTCGCAGTTGACCGTGATGCGTGTCTTGCCACTCGCCGAGTCGTCGCCGGACCCGCAGGCGGAGGCAGTGAGCGCGAGAGAACAGACGCCGATCGCGGCGAAGGTGCGGCGGAACCCGGTGCTTCTCATCGGTGGACCCCTCTGGGCAGGAGCGGTGGGCGCCGCACACTCAAGCACCGCCGACATCCGTCCGCAAGATGTCGCGCAGAATTTGTAATTATTCGACAGCAGAGTGTCGGTCAGCCGCGCGGGGCTTGCGCGGTGGAACCACGCACTACCAGTTCCGGTTCGAAGAGCAACTCCTCGGCCGGTACGGCGGTGCCGCCGACCTGTGAGTTCAGGAGCTCCACGGCGGCCCGGCCCATGGCCTCGATGGGCTGGCGGACGGTGGTCAGCGGGGGCTCGGTGCAGTTCATGAAGGCGGAGTCGTCGTAACCGACGACGGAAATTTCTGATGGGACGTCAAGTCCCTTGCGTCGCGCGGCTCTTACCGCACCCAGCGCGAGGGGGTCGCTCGCGCAGATGATGCCGGTGACACCCCGGTCGATGAGCCGGGAGGCGGCGGCGTGGCCGCCCTCGATGGAGAAGATCGCGCGGGCGACGAACTCGTCCGGCAGGTCCGCCGCGATGGCCCGCGCTGCGGTCAGCTTCCGAGCGGACGGCATGTGGTCGGCGGGGCCCAGCACGAGCCCGATGCGCTCGTGGCCGAGGGAGGCGAGGTGCCGCCAGGCCTGCTCGACGGCGACCGCGTCGTCGCAGGACACGGCGGGGAAACCGAGGTGATCGATGGCCGCGTTGACCAGGACGACCGGGATGTTCCGCTCGGCGAGCAGCCGGTAGTGGTCGTGCGGGGCGTCGGCCTGCGCGTAGAGCCCACCGGCGAACACGACGCCGGACACCTGCTGCTGGAGCAGCAGGGTCACGTAGTCGGCCTCCGAGACCCCGCCCTTGGTCTGGGTGCAGAGCACCGGGGTGAGGCCGAGTTGGGCGAGTGCGCCGCCGATCACCTCGGCGAAGGCGGGGAAGATGGGGTTCTGCAGCTCGGGCAGCACCAGGCCCACGAGCCTCGCGCGTTCACCGCGCAGTTGCGTGGGCCGTTCGTAGCCGAGAACGTCGAGGGCCGACAGCACCGCCTGCCGGGTGGGCTCGGAGACACCGGGTTTGCCGTTGAGCACCCGGCTGACCGTGGCCTCGCTGACCCCGACCTTCTTCGCCACCTCAGCAAGTCGTCGCGTCATGTGCGCAAGAATAGCGCAAGATACGCAAGTGGTTTGCGTTATGGGACGGTCGGATCAAGCCGATTCCGGCTCCCGCCGCCGGTCAGTCGTGCGCGGCCCACAGTCCGCGGACGTGCCCGAGATGCCGGGTCATGATCTCACGCACGGCCCGCTTGTCCTGGTCCACCAGCGCGTCCAGCAGCTCCAAGTGCTCCTGGGCGGACGCCAGTAGACGTCCGGCCTCGACGAGCGCGGTCAGCCCGTAGAGGCGCGAGCGCCCCCGCAGATCACCGACGACCTCCACGAGGTGGGCGTTGCCCGCGAGGGCGAGCAGTCCGAGATGGAAGCGGGTGTCGGCCTCGACATACGCGATGAGGTCGCCGGCCACGGCCGCGTGGACGATCTCCCGGGCGGCCGGGCGCAGCGCCTCCAGCGAGACGGGGTCCGCGCTCCCGGCCAGCCCCACCACCGTGGGGATCTCGATCAGCGCGCGGATCTGCGTGTACTCGTCGAGCTGCTTCTCGGAGACGGCGGTGACCCGGAATCCCTTGTTCGGGACCGTGTCGACCAGTCCCTCCTTGGCCAGGTCCAGCATGGCCTCGCGCACCGGGGTCGCCGAGACGCCGAAGCGGGCGGCGAGCGTCGGCGCGGAGTACACCTCGCCGGGCCGCAGCTCCCCCGCGATCATCGCGGCCCGCAGCGCGTCGACGACCCGCTCGCGGTAGCTGCTCTTCCTGCCGCCCAGCGTGGGCAGGTCCGGAGCAGTGGTGGGCGGGGCGCTGGCGCGCTGGACGGCCATCGAATCTCCTCGTGGTGCAATGTCACGCGTGACCCGCCATTATCCCCGACCTAGAGGACGAATCCGCCCGGGAACGGGTCGGTGGGGTCGAGCAGGTACTGGGCGGTGCCGGTGATCCAGGCGCGGCCGGTGAAGCTGGGCAGGACGGCCGGGACACCGGCGACCTCGGTGGTGTCGAGGAGCCGTCCGGTGAACCGGGTGCCGATGAAGGACTCGTTCACGAACTCGGTGTGCAGCGGGAGTTCACCGCGCGCGTGGAGCTGCGCCATGCGGGCGCTGGTGCCCGTGCCGCAGGGCGAGCGGTCGAACCAGCCCGGGTGGATCGCCATCGCGTGCCGGGAGTGCCGGGCGTTCGCGCCGGGTGCGTACAGGTGGACGTGGTGGCAGCCGCGGATCGAGGGGTCCTCGGGGTGGACGGGCTCGTCCTTGGCGTTGATCGCCTCCATGAGGGACAGGCCCGCCTTGAGGATGTCGTCCTTGCGGGCACGGTCGAAGGGCAGCCCGAACACGTCCAGCGGCAGGATCGCGTAGAAGTTGCCGCCGTATGCCATGTCGTATGTCACCGTCCGTCCGTCGGCGAGGGTGATCTCGCGGTCCAGGCCGACGGAGAACGACGGGACGTTCTTGAGGGTGACGTGCCGCGCGGCGCCGTTCTCCACGGCGACCTCGGCGACGACGAGCCCGGCCGGGGTGTCGAGCCGGATGGTGGTGACCGGTTCGACGACCTCGACCATGCCCGTCTCGACGAGCACGGTGGCGACGCCGATCGTGCCGTGCCCGCACATCGGCAGATAGCCGGAGACCTCGATGTAGACGACGCCCCAGTCGCAGTCGGGGCGGGTCGGTGGCTGCAGGACGGCACCACTCATCGCGGAGTGGCCGCGCGGTTCGTTCATCAGGAACTGCCGGATGTGGTCGCGGTGTTCGCGGAAATACAGCCGACGCTCGTTCATGGTCGCGCCGGGGATGGTGCCGATCCCGCCGGTGATCACACGGGTGGGCATGCCCTCGGTGTGCGAGTCGACGGCGTGCAGGACGAGTTTGCTGCGCATGACGCTCCTGGTGAATGCCGGTGGACCATGGTGCCGTTGACTACGCGAGTCCCGCCGCGACCGCCTTCTCGGTGGCCGCCCGCACGGCCGCGTCCTGTTCGGGCAGCAGCGGGACGCGCGGCGGGCGCACCGGGCCGCCGTGCCGGCCGACGATGTCCATGGACAGCTTGATGGCCTGCACGAACTCCACCTTGGAGTCCCAGCGCAGCAGCGGGTGCAGCTGCTCGTACAGCTTCTTGGCGGTGGCCAGGTCGCCGCCGACGGCCGCGTGGTACAGCTCGACGCTCGCGGCGGGCAGCGCGTTCGGGTAACCCGCCACCCAGCCCTTCGCACCTGCGAGCGCCAGCTCCAGCAGGACGTCGTCGGCGCCGATCAACAGGTCCAGTTCCGGGGCGAGTTCGGCGAGCTGGTACGCCCGGCGGACATCGCCTGAGAACTCCTTCACGGCGTGGATGTGCCCCTCGCCGTGCAGCTTGGCGAGCAGTTCCGGCACCAGGTCGACCTTGGTGTCGATGGGGTTGTTGTACGCCACGATCGGCACGCCCGCCTTCGCGACCTCCGCGTAGTGCGCGAGGACCGAACGCTCGTCGGCGCGATAGGCGTTGGGCGGCAGCAGCATCACGGAGGCGCAGCCGGCGTCGCGGGCCTGCTCGGCCCAGCGGCGGGACTCGGCGGAACCGTAGGCGGCGACCCCGGGCATCACCCGCGCGCCGCCGATCGCGGCGACGGCCGTCTCGACGACCTTGGCACGCTCCTCGGGAGTGAGTACCTGGTACTCGCCCAGCGAGCCGTTCGGGACGACACCGTCACAGCCGTTCTCGACCAGCCAGGCGCAGTGCTCGGCGAACTTGTCGTAATCCACGGCGAGTTCGTCGGTCAGCGGGAGCGCGGTGGCGACGAGCACGCCGCGCCAGGGGCGGTTCGCGGTGGTGTCGGGGGTGGTGGTCGTGGAGTTCATGAGGTGTCCCCTCTCAATGGGGTGTGACATTTTACGGTTGGACCTCTCCGGGGTCCCGGGCCTCTCCGGCACGGGCCAGCACCCCGAGCGGCACGGGACGTGCGAACGGCCGCCGGGACGGAGCGAACGCACACCCGGCCAACCCCGCGACGGCGGGCCCGCACATCCGCCCCTGGCACCAGCCCATCCCGGCCCGCGTGAGCAGCTTCACCGTACGGACGTCACCGGCGCCGAGCCCGTCCACGGCCTCGCGGATCGCTCCCCCGGTGACCTCCTCGCAGCGGCAGACGACGGTGTCGTCGGTGACGAGATCGGCCCAATGGGCGGGCGGCGCGTACACGGTGTCGAGTGCGGCGAAGAACTCCCGCAATCCTCTGCGGGACTTGGCGGCGGGCGCCCACGAACTCGGGTCGGGTTCGGTGCCGTTGAGGCGGGCCGCGGCGGACCGACCCGCGATGTGGCCCTCGGCGAGGGAGAGGGCGGCGCCGCCGATGCCGGTGGTCTCGCCGGCCGCCCAGACGCCGGGGACGTCGGTGCGCTGCTCGTCGTCGACGTGGACGCCGGTCCCGTCGAGGCGGCAGCCGAGGGTCTCGGCGAGGTCGGTGTGCGGGAGCATGCCGTGGCCGACGGCGAGGGTGTCGCAGGCGATCCGGCGTTCGGTGCCGGGCCTTACCCGTCCGTCGGTGTCGAGCGCGGCGACGGTCACCGCCTTCAGCCGTTCGCCGCCGTGTGCCTCGACGACCGCGTGTCGGGTGAGCAACGTGACGCGGTGGCGCAGGAGTTGAGCCGCGTACTGGGCGCCCTCGGCGATCTTGCCCGGCTGGGCGGCGAGCGCGCGGGTCCGTCGTACGAAGGCCTTGGGGTCGGTGGACTCGACGAGTGCGGCCACCTCGACGCCCGCGGCCGCGAGGCCGGTCGCCACGGGGAGGAGGAGCGGGCCGGTGCCGGCGACCACGGCGGTGCGTCCGGAGACGGCGAGGGCGCCCTTGAGCATGGCCTGGGCGCCGCCCGCGGTGAGGACTCCCGGGAGGGTCCAGCCGGGGAACGGGAGGACCTTCTCGTAGCCGCCGGTGGCGAGGAGGACGGCGTCCGCGCGGACCTCGACCGGGGACTCCTGGCAGGGACCGAGGAGGGCGTGCACGGTGAAGGCGGTGCGGCCGGCGGCTCCGGACCGGTCGTTCAACCCCCGCTCCACGAGCCAGACATGATGATCCGTCAAGTGTGTCACGTGGCCCGTCTCCACGTGGTGCGCGAGGGCGTCGTTCAGTCGCTCCCATGTCCGCCACTGGTGGTGCAGGGCCTGCGGGCGGCGGGCGTTGAGTGCGTCGGCAGGCCGGCGGTAGAACTGGCCGCCCGCCTGCGCTGCCGAGTCGATCAGGGTGACGCGGACACCGTGGGCCGCGGCGGCGACGGTCGCGGCGAGTCCCGCCGGGCCCGCGCCGATGACGGCGAGGCGTGGTCGGTCGTCAGTCATCGTGGCCCGTCCCCTCCTGCGTGCGGATGGCGTCTCCCGGGTGCAGGGGCAGCAGGCAAGCCCGTTGGTTCGGGCGGTCGTTGACGGTGACGAGGCAGTCGTAACAGACCCCGATCCCGCAGAAGATGCCGCGCGGGCGGCCCTCGCCCCGGGTGGTGCGCCAGGACGTGACCCCAGCCGTCCAGAGTGCGGCTGCGACGGTCTGGCCGGGGAGGGCCTCGATGTCGCGGCCGTCGAGGGTGACCGTGAAGGGCGGGCCGGGGTGGGCGTCGGCCAGGTGCAGTGGGGAGTTCACGCGGGCTCCTCCTCGGGGAAGCGGTCGGGCCGGAAGGGCGCCGGGTCGAGGTCCGGGGTCCTGCCGCCGAGCAGCTGGGCGATCAAGTGCCCTGTGCCGGTGGCGAGTCCGATGCCGGCGCCCTCGTGGCCGCAGGCGTGGACGAGACCGGGGACGCGGGGGTCGGGGCCGATGGCGGGGAGGTGGTCCGGCATGTAGGGGCGGAAGCCGAGGTAGGAGCGCATCGCGTGGACGTCGGACAGGAACGGGAACAGCCTGGTCGCGCCCGCGGCGAGCGCCCGGACGACCGGCAGGGAGAACTCCCGGTCGAAGCCCACCCGTTCACGGCTGGCGCCGATCAGGACCGGTCCGGCGGCGGTGCCCTCCACGACCGGTGAGGTCTGCAGGGCGGCCGAGTCGCTGGCCACGTCGGCCACGTAGTCGGCGGCGTACACCTTGTGGCGGACCAGGCGCGGGAGCGGTTCGGTGACGAGGACGAAGCCGCGGCGCGGGAGGACGGGGAGGCCGACTCCGGCGAGGGCGGCGAGTTCACCGCCCCAGGTGCCGGCCGCGTTGACGACCGTGGGGGCGAGGATGTCGCCCCGGTCCGTGCGGACGCCGTCGACCGTGCCGTCCGGTCTGAGGAGTACGTCCGTCACCGTGCGGCCGGTGAGCAGGCGGGCGCGCGAGATACGGACGAGGTGGGCGGCGGCCAGGGCGGGCATCACCTGGGAGTCCTGCGGGTAGTACACGCCGCCCGGGAGGCCGGGGGCGAGGTGGGGTTCGATGTCGTACAGGGCGTCGCCCCGGACCGGTCCGGCCTCGACCCCGGCGGCGCGCTGTTCCTCGGCGAAGCGCTCCAGCGCGGTGAGTCCGTCGGGGGTGGAGGCGACGACGAGGCCGCCCTTCGCCTCGTACTCGACGAACTCCCCGATCTCCTCGGCCAGTTGGGTCCACAGTCGGCCGGAGAGGAGGGCGAGGTCGAGTTCGGGGCCGGGTTCCTTGTCGGAGACGAGGAGGTTGCCCTCGCCGGCGCCGGTCGTGCCGCCGGCGACGGGGCCGCGGTCCACGACGATCACGTCCAGGCCCGCCCGGGCCGCGTAGAAGGCGCAGGCCGCGCCCACCATTCCGGCTCCGACGACCACGACATCGCAGGTCAGTCGCTTGCTCACGGCAGTACTATGTCACATGTCTCTCTAGCTGGGTATGTTCCGATACGAATGTCACCCACCCGGAATCACCACACACGGAAGAGGTGCCCGTCGTGGCCAAGGGCCGAAAGAACGGTCTGTACCGAGGAATCTCCGACGAGCTGTCCGCCCTGATGCGGACCGGCTGGGCCGACACCGAGCGCACGGACCTGGAGCCGACCGAGCAGGCGCCGCACGCGGCCCGCCGCCGGGCCGCGCTGTCCGCGCTGTTCCCGGGCGAGCGGCTGGTCGTGCCCTCCGGAGGTCTCGCGATCCGCTCGAACGACGACCACCACCCGTTCCGCCCGTACTCCGGCTATGTGCATCTGACCGGCGACCAGGCGCGCGACGGCGCCCTCGTCCTGGAGCCCCGCCCCGACGGCGGCCATGACGCGCACTGCTACCAGCTCCCCCGCGACAGCCGGGACAGCGACGAGTTCTGGACGGGCTACACCGCCGAGCTGTGGATGGGCCGCCGCCGCACCCTGGCCGAGTCGACGCGCGTGCTCGGCCTGCCCTGCCGTGACATCCGCACGATCGCCGACGACCTCGCGAAGACCTCCGGGACCCCCACCCGCATCGTGCGCGGCGTCGCCCCGGACCTGGACGCGGCACTCGACACCGACGAGGACCGCGACGACGAGTTCGAGACGGCCGTCTCCGGACTGCGGCTGGTCAAGGACGCGTGGGAGATCGGCGAGATGCGCCGCGCCGTCGACTCCACGGTGCGCGGATTCACCGATGTCGTACGGGAGTTGTCACAGGCGGTCGCCACCTCGGAGCGCTGGATCGAGGGCACGTTCTTCCGCCGGGCCCGCGTCGAGGGCAACCACGTCGGCTACGGCTCGATCTGCGCCGCCGGTGAGCACGCCACGATCATGCACTGGACCGACAACGACGGCCCGGTCCGCCCGGGTGAACTCCTGCTGCTGGACGCGGGGGTCGAGACGCACAGCCTCTACACCGCCGACGTCACCCGCACCCTCCCGATCAACGGTACGTTCACCCCGGTCCAACGCACGGTCTACGACGCCGTGTTCGAGGCCCAGGAGGCCGGCATGGCCGCGGTGAAGCCGGGCGCGCAGTACCGGGACTTCCACGAGGCGGCCCAACGGTCCCTGGTGGAACGGCTGGTGGAGTGGGGCTTCATCGAGGGACCGGCCGAGCGGGCCTACGAGCTGGCGCTGCAGCGGCGGTTCACGATGGCCGGCACCGGGCACATGCTCGGGCTCGACGTGCACGACTGCGCGCAGGCGCGGAGCGAGGAGTACGTGGACGGGGTCCTCGAACCCGGCATGGTGCTCACCGTCGAGCCGGGCCTGTACTTCCAGCCCGACGACCTGACGGTGCCGGAGGAGTGGCGGGGCATCGGCGTCCGGATCGAGGACGATCTGCTGGTGACCGACGACGGCTACGAGAACCTGTCGGCGGGACTGCCGCGCTCGGCCGACGAAGTCGAGGCGTGGATGCGGGAGTTCGCGGGCTGAGCGGGTCGACTCGTCAGACGCGGCTCGCCGTGGCCGTGTCGGCGGACAGTCGCTGGGCGACATAGATCGGGAGGACGGAGAGCAGGACGAGCACGGCGGCCACCACGTTGACGACGGGGGCCTGTTGGGGCCGGGTCATGTTGTTGAAGATCCAGATCGGGAGGGTCTCGATGCCTGGCCCGGCGGTGAACGTGGTGACCACGATCTCGTCGAAGGACAGCGCGAACGCGAGCAGTCCGCCCGCGAGGAGCGCCGAGCGCACCAGCGGGAAGGTCACGTCCACGAAAGCGCGGAAGCTGTCGGCACCCAGGTCCATCGCGGCTTCCTCGTACGACCCGGAGGTGCGCCTCAGACGGGCGACGACGTTGTTGAAGACGACGACGATGCAGAAGGTCGCGTGCCCGACGATCACCGTGAAGAGACCGAGGCCGACGCCGAGCGGCTCGAGTACCGTGCTGAACGCCGAGTTGAGGGCGATGCCCGTGACGATGCCGGGCAGCGCGATCGGCAGGACGACCACGAAGGAGATGGCGTCGCGGCCGAAGAAGCGGTACCGGGCCACGGCGAAGGCGATCAGCGTGCCGAGCACGAGGGCGATGGCGGTGGCGCCGAGTCCGGCCTTCACGGAGACCCAAAGGGCCGCGCGGGCACCGGAGTTCTGCCAGGCGACCGACCACCAGTGGGAGGTCAGGGTGGACGGTGGCCAGCTCGCGCTGCGGTCCGGGTTGAGGGAGTTGACCAGGACGAGCAGGAGCGGGACGTAGATCACCGCGAAGCCGAGCCCGGCGGCCACGCGCAGGGCGATACGCGCGGAACGGGAGAGCTGCATGACATGTCACCCCCTTCGGAGGCTGTCGAGGAGTTCTGAAGGGTTCCGAGGGTCTTCTACAGGCTGCTGAGCGCGCCCGTGCGGCGCATCGCGAGCAGGTACACCACGATGACGACGACGGGGACGGTGCCGAGGGCTGCGGCCATGGGCAGGTTGAGTTCGATGTTGGAGTAGACGAGGTTGCCGATGAGCTGGGTCTTGCCGCCGACGATCTGGACGGTGATGTAGTCGCCGAGACTGAGCGAGAAGGTGAAGATCGAGCCGGCGGCGACGGACGGCAGCACCATCGGCAGCACGACCGACCGGAAGGTCCGCCCGGCCCGCGCGCCCAGGTCCGCCGACGCGTCGAGGAGGTTGGCGGGCAGCTGCTCCAGCGCGGTGTGGATCGGCAGGATCATGTAGGGCAGCCAGAGGTAGGTGAGGGTGAGCACGGTGGCGGGCAGTCCGAACCCCGGCCCGCTCAGCCCGAACGGCTTCAACGCCCAGTCGGCCAGGCCGCCTTGGGACAGGATGAGCCGCCACGCGTACACCTTGACGAGGTAACTGGCCCACAGCGGGGTGAGGATGGCGACCACCAGCAGCGGGCGCCACCGCGGCTTCGCGACGCGGGCCGTGTAGAAGGCGACCGGGAACGCGATCACCGCGCACAGGACCGTGACGCTGAGCGCGACGCCGATGCTGCGCAGGACGACCTGCCGGTACACGGGCACCGTGAACAGCTCGTGGAAGTTGTCGGTCGACCAGACCTTCACCACCTCGGAGGTGAAGGAGTCCGTCGTCCAGAACGCGGAGACGAACAGCACGCTGAGCGAGCCGAGATAGAGCACGGCGAGCCACAGCAGCGGCGCGGTGAGCAGCAGGGAGAGCCGCAGCCGGGGGCGCCGGTAGAGCGCCCCCGCGGTCCGGTTCAGCAAGGACATGGGTCAGCCCTTGATCTCGGTCCAGGCCTGCACCCACTTCGCGTACGGCACGCACTTGACGTCGGTACGGCCGTCGAGGCACTGCTCGATGGGCGTGTTCCAGAACGCGATGTTCTTCCAGTACGCGGTGTCGGCGGCGTGGTAGGTGGTGCAGAAGCTCTTGTCGCTGGTCTCGGCGCAGGCCTTGGCGTTGGCGGGGGCCTCGCCGAAGTACTCGGCGACCTGGGCGTTGACCTTCGGGGAGACGATCCAGTTGAGCCACTGGTAGGCGCAGTTGGGGTGCTTGGCCTTGGCGGAGATCATCCAGGTGTCCGACCAGCCGGTCGAACCCTCCTTGGGCACGAAGGCCTTGACCTTGGCTCCCTCGCCCGCGGTGAGGTTGGCGATGACCTGCCAGGTGGTGCCGACGACGGAGTCACCGCTCTTGAAGGCGGAGATCTCCTTGAGGTAGTCGCTCCAGTACTCGCCGACGTCCGCGTTCTGCTTCTTCAGCAGCGCGACGGCGGCGTCGAACTGCTTCTGGTCGAGCGCGTAGGGGTCCTTGATCTTCAACTCGGGCTTGGTGGCCTTGAGATAGAGGGCCGCGTCGGCGATGTAGATCGGTGAGTCGTACGCGGTGACATGGCCCTTGTACTTCGGGGCGTCGTCGAAGACCGCGGCCCAGGAGGTCGGGGCGGGGGTGACCTTCTGGGTGTTGTACATCAGGAGGTTGGCGCCGCGGCCGTGCGGGATGCCGTAGGCCTTGCCCTTGACCGAGTTCCAGGCCTGGAGCTTCAAGTCGGGGAAGACGTCCTTGTAGTTGGGGACCAGGTTCGTGTTGACGGGGGCCGCGTCACCGGAGGCGATGAGGCGCAGGGAGGCGTCGCCTGAGGCGGAGACGGCGTCGTACTCGCCGGTCTTCATCAGCTTGACCATCTCGTCGGAGCTGGCGGCGACCTTGGAGTTGACCTTGCAGCCCGTCTGCTTCTCGAAGTCGCCGACCCAGTTGACCTTGGGGTCGTTGGAGCCGTCCTCGACATAGCCGGCCCACGCGATCAGGTTGACCTCGCCCTCGCTCTTGCCGAGCTTCGACTGGGCTTTCAGATCAGGGGGGTTGAGGCCGCCGCCCGACGAACCGCTGTCGGAGGAGCCGCAGGCGGTGGCGGCGAGCAGGACGGCGGCGCAGGCCGTGACCTGGAGGGTTCGGGTGAGACGCACGGCGTTCTCCATGGGTGGAGGAGATGGATGACGAGCTGGGGGCAGGGGCGGGCGGGTCAGCGGGGGTCGGGCACGTGCACGGTGTGGCGTCGGTGCCATTGCAGTCGCACCCGGCTGCCGCGGTAGGCGGCGACGTCCTCGGCGGAGGTCTCGAGGTTCTGCTGGAGCGCGGTGAGCCGGCCGCCTGCGTCGAGGTCGACGAGGAAGCGGGTGGAGTCCCCGAGGTAGACGACCTCGGCGACGGTGCCGGAGGCGCTCTCGTGGTCCGGGGTACCGGGTTCGGCGGAGTCCTTGAGGACGCGGATCTTCTCGGGCCGGATGCTGTAGGTGCCCAGGGTGCCGACGACCCGCTGGGCGGACTCGCCGGCCAGCAGGTTGGAGGTGCCGACGAAGGAGGCGACGAAGGGGGTCGCGGGACGCTCGTAGACCTCGGCGGGGGTGCCGACCTGTTCGATGCGGCCCTCGTTGAAGACGGCGATGCGGTCGCTCATCGTCAGGGCCTCCTCCTGGTCGTGGGTGACGAAGACGAAGGTGATGCCCACCTCCCGCTGGAGCGCCTTGAGTTCCACCTGCATCTGCTCGCGCAGTTTGAGGTCGAGGGCGCCGAGCGGTTCGTCGAGGAGCAGGACACCGGGGCGGCCGACGAGGGCGCGGGCGAGGGCGACGCGCTGGCGCTGGCCGCCGGAGAGCTGGGCCGGGCGGCGCTTGCCGTAGCCCTCAAGTCGTACCTCTGTAAGGGCTTTTCGGGCGCGGACGAGGCGTTCGGACTTCGCGACCTTGCGGACCCTGAGGCCGTAAGCGACGTTTTCCTCGACCGTCATGTGCGGGAAGAGGGCGTAGTCCTGGAAGACGGTGTGGACGTCCCGTTCGAAGGGGGCGAGGCCGGTGACCTCCTGGCCGGCGAGTTCGATGGTGCCCCCGGTGGGGCTCTCGAAGCCGGCGATCATGCGGAGCACGGTCGTCTTGCCCGAGCCGGACGGGCCGAGCATCGAGAAGAACTCGCCGTCCTTGATCTCCAGGTCGACGCCGGCCACCGCGGTCGTCTCCCCGAACGATTTCCGCAGATCCCGCAGCCGGATCGCAATCCCCTCCATGGGCGGGAACCTTTCTGGTGCTCCGTAACGTTGCACGGAAACATATGAAGTCATAGTTCAAATCTCAAGGCCCCCTTAGGGTAAAGCTTGAGTCAACGTGCAAGGTGGTGGCTGTGAACCAGGAGCAGCACATCAACGGCGGCGCCCGAAAAGCCGTCTTCGCCCCGGTCGACAACCGGGCGCGGGTCGACGCCGTCGTCAGCCGGCTCGGCGACGCCATCGAGCTGGGACTGCTCGCCGACGGCGAGCAGCTGCCGGGCGAGAGCGAGCTCGCCGGGCAGCTCGGGGTGTCCACGGTGACCCTGCGGGAGGCGCTGATGGCGCTGCGCCAGCAGGGTCTGGTCACCACCCGGCGGGGGCGCGGCGGCGGCAGCTTCGTGTCCTTGCCCGAAGTCCCGGGCGAGGAACGGCTGATGGTCCGGCTGCGCGGCTGGAGCACCGAGGAGCTGCGCGACCTCGGCGACCACTGGGCCGCCCTCTCCGGCACCGCGGCCCGGCTCGCCGCACAGCGCACCGAGCCCGAGGACCTGCTCCAACTCCGGCGTACGGCCGATGAGTTGACGAAGGCCGAGGACGCGGCGGCGCGCGGCAGGATGTACGGCCGCTTCCATGTCGAGCTGGCCGCCGCCGCGCAGTCGGCCCGGCTGACCCGTGAGCAGGTCGCGCTGCAGACCGAGGTCGGCGCGCTGCTGTGTCTCGTGCTCGGGAGCGACGAATATCGTGAAGAAGCCGCAGACCGTCACCGCTCCGTAATCTCGGCCGTGCAAGATGGGGCCCACGATTCGGCCAGGGAGTTGGCCGAGCGGTGCGTACAGGAATCGACGGCCCGGCTCATCGCCCGGCGGCTGGCCCTGTAGCCGCCACCGCGTCCGCTCCCCGTCTGCTGGAGGGCACGCATGAGCCTCGCGACGGCAACACCGGCCACGGCACCCGAGCAGTCCGTCGCGGCCGGGGTCCGCTCGGCTCTGGAGTCCGTGTTCGACGCCGTGGCCGCGACCCGCGCCGACACGACGGCGCTGCTCGCCAAGGTGGCCGCACAGGGCCGCCGCCCGGCGACCGCGGACCTCGCGGCGCTCCGCCCGGGCCTCCATCTCCGGCTCGCCCGCCACGAGTTGGTGTCGGGCGTCGGTTTCGTCGCGGCGCCGGGACTGCTGGGCGACGTACCCGCATGGCTGGAGTGGTGGCAGACCACCTCGGACGGTGGCATACGGCCGTTGCTGCCCGACCTCGATCCCGAGCACTCGGCGTACGCGGACTACACGCACTGGGACTGGTTCGCCCTTCCCCGCGACACCGGCGAGCGGGCGGTCGCCGGGCCGTACGTGGACTACCTCTGCTCGGACGAGTACAGCCTCACCCTGTCCGCGCCGGTCCTGACGGAGGGCCGGTTCGCCGGAGTCGCCGCGGCGGACGTGTACCTACGGCACTTCGAGGCGGCCGTGATGCCGATGCTGCACCGGCTGCCGGGACCGGCCCGACTGGTCAACGCCCGTGGCCGGGTGGCCGCTTCGACCGATCCCGGGCATCTGGTGGGTTCACTCAGCAAGGGACCGGACTTCGCCGAGGCCCTCGCGGCGGGGCGGCCGGGGTTCGCCCGCGGATCGCGGCTGGTGCCGTGCGACGGGGTGCCGTTGGTGTTGGTCGTTGCGGAGGGGTGACGGAACTCGCCGGTGTGGGAGGGGAGTTGGAGCGGTGGCGGAACTCACCTGTCCATGCGCCGAGTTGGCGCGTCCACGCGCAGCCGGCGCTCACTCCGACGCCGTGACCACCCTCAGGTGACCGGCGCCGCGGCCCGCCCTGCGGACCTTCGCCGGAGGTGTGCGGCGGGCCTCGCGGAGGATCAGCGTCAGGCGCGTGTAGCCCATGTTCTCAAGGGTCTTGGGGGTCTCGCAGACGACGCGGCAGTCGGTGGCGCCCCAGCGGGGGTCGGGGTGCAGCAGCGGGCGGACCGCGCCGTCGTGCTCCACGGCCTCCTCGCCGACCGCGCGGATCCAGTGCGGCAGGCCCTGCCGGTACGCGGCTTCCATGATGGGGTCCTGGGCGATGTCGCGGCGGATCGCCTGGAGGCCGTGGTCGTGGCCGTGGCTCTCCACGGCGGCGGCGAAGTGCGCCAGCATCGGCAGGCACCAGCTCGACTCGTGTGCACCGAGAACGCTGCTCGCGTCGGGGTGGAAGAGCACGAAACGAAGGAAGTTGTCGCCCGGCATCGCCGTCGGATGCGGGCCGACCGCCCGGAAAAGTGACTTGAAGGCGCCGTTGGTCAACACCACGTCCCAGCGGTGGTCCACGACGACGGACGGAAAGGGGACGGCCTCCAACAGCGTGGCGTAGTCCAGGAGATACGCCTGGGCCTCGGGACTCTCGGGGGCGGGTCGCGGTGCGGACCGCTGCCCACCTGCCTGATACGCCATCGGGAGGTCACCCCTCTTGCCTATGCGGCCTTCTCGCGGCGCCTTGATCCTGGTGCCCCGACGCGAGTCGTGTCAACTATCGTGGCATTTCATGCTGGTTGACGGCTGAAATTGGCCACAGTTGTGGCGAGACCTGGATGCGAGTTCGAACGAACCGCTACTCTCCGGGATGTTCACGGCCCCCGTTTGTGAGAAGCCTGTGGAATACGTATAGGAGATCTGTCGGTGTCGGATGGCTTCGAGGTACCGGGCACGACGGCGACCGCTCTGCTGCCCGGCGTCGTCGACCGCGTCACCGCGCTCGCCGAACGGCTCGACGTCCCCCGGGCCGAGGTCTTCCACATCGGCCGGATCTCCGTCGCCTGCGGTGTCCCGGAGTCCGTGGTCAGAGCCCTGCTGAGCGGCCGTCCCGCGGGCGAACCCGATGTGCAGGCACGGTTCCTGCAGCGCCTCGGGCTGCTGCGCCGCACCAGACTCAAGCCCAACGGGCGCAGATACACCCAGCAGGAGATAGCCGACGGCGCGGGCATGTCCCGGCAGCAGGCGGGTGCGCTCATCAACGGCGACCGGCGTCCCACCATGGAGCACTGCGACGCGCTGCAGCGCTTCTTCCGGGTGCACGCCGGCTTCCTCACCGCCGAGGACCCCGAAGCCCTCGCGGGTGCGCTCCAGCGCACCGAGCAGGAGCTGTTGCAGAAGCTCGCCGACCGTGAGCGCGCGGCGGCCGAGGCGGCGGAGGACCCGCTGGAGCGGCTGCTCCAGGATCACGGAGTGCGCGGAATCGCCTGGCGGGCCGCGCAGTTGCCCACCGACCAGCACCGCGACAAGGTCGCCGAGTGGCTGGACATGCTTTTGGAGAGCGTGAAGCGGCCCGAGTCGTGACCCGGGGGAGAACTGTGGGCATCGGCAGGCAGATGCGCCGCCTGTGCGGCGAGCTGGTCGCGGAGTTGAGCCTCGGCGCACCCGCACGCCCGCACGACCTGTACACCGCGCTGTGTGACGCGATGAGCCGCCGCAGGGGCCGCCCGGTCCAGTTCCGTACAGCCGTCTTCCCTGCCTGTACGGCGAGCGGGCTGTGGCTCGACATGGCGGACCAGGATCTCGTCGTGATCGAGGAACGCACCGCGCCGGACCACCAGTTGGTGATCCTGGGTCATGAGCTGTGGCACATGAAGGCGGGTCACTGCGGCCCGCAGGTGGAGGGCGTCGCGGTGGCCTCCCGGCTGCTCGGCGAGGCCGTCGACGAGGCGGCGCTGCGCGCGACCGTCCTCACGGTGGCCGCCCGCAGCCGGTTCGAACTCGCGGAGGAGCGGGAGGCCGAGAGCTTCGGTCTGCTGCTCGCCAGCAAGTGCCGTACGTGGCTGGCCGGTTCGTCCCTGCGGGAGCCCGCCCGGCACGATCATCTGGCGGGGCGGATCGAGGCGTCGCTGGGGTATCCGGGGCCGCGCGGACAGTAGTTGACGGTTCGTCACCCCTCCAGGCGACTGACGTACCGTCACATGCACCGGCCCGCCGTCAGGTGGCGCTGCGTTCGCTCGCCTCCCGCAGGTCCCGTTCCCTCGCTCCGCCCTCGGCCGTGACACCCGGGCGGCCCTCGCACAGGAGGTCGCGCCAGTGCTCGCGGCTCCAGTGCGCCGGGGTGGTGGTGGCGGTGAACTCCGCGACCAGGCTGAGGAATCGGGCCGGGTCGGTGTGGAACGGGAAGTGGCCCGCGCCCTCGAAGATCTCCAGCCGGCTGCCGGGCATGGCCTCGTGGGCGCCGTACGCGTGGCGGACCGGCACCACGCTGTCCCGGTCGCCCCACAGCAGCATGGTCGGCATGCCCTCGGTGAGGTAGCAGCGGTCGAGCATGGTCACCACCTGGCCCCGCCAGTCGACGACCGCGCGCAGGGTGCGGATGAAGGCGTTGCGGGCGGTCTCGTCGGGCAACGCGTCGACGAGGGTTAGGAGTTCGGGGGCGTCCCGGCCGAGGTCGGTGTCGAGGAGCCTCATCAGGCCGACGGTGAGGCCGACTTGAAGGCGCATGCCGGGCAACCGCAGCGCGGACAGGGCGAGATGGGCGCCCGGAAGCGTGACGAGCCGTAGCACCGGATTGACCTCGCGGCCCACGCCGCCCGCGCTGACGAGGACGAGGCGTTCGGTGCGCTCGGGGAACTGGTAGGCGAACTGCATGGCCACTCCCCCGCCCAGCGAGTGTCCGAGCAGGGTCGCCGACTCGATGCCGAGGGTGGTGAGCAGATCGCGGACGCCGTTGGCGTAGGCGGCGACCGAGTAGTCGGCGCGCGGTTTGTCGGAGGCGCCGTGGCCGAGGAGGTCGGGGGCGATGACCGTGTGGGTGCGGGCGAGGTCGGGGATCAGGTCGGTCCAGGTCGCCGAGGAGTCGCCGATGCCGTGGATGAGGACCAGGACCGGGCCCTTGCCTGCCATGCGGAAGGCGCGGCGGTATCCGTGCACGACGCGGTACTGCAGGGCGAGTTCTCCGGCGCCGACCGAGCGCAGTCGTGCGCGCGCCGGGCGCCGTACCGGGACGTCCTCCACGCACTCGCCTCCCGTTCACCGGGCCGCCCGCGGGCGGCCGAAAGCCCCTCCCTCCAGCGTAGGGCCGCTGTCCCACCGGGGATTTCGGGGACGTTTCACCTCCGCTAAGCGGGCGAACCGGCGCCCGCCGAAACCGGATTGTCAGTGGCACCCGGCAAGCTGGAGTCGTGCCACCGCTCTGCGGAGGCACCTGACGCCGACCAGGGGAGAGCCGTCCTATGCAGACCGCAGTGATGACCGACCGCGAACGCGCCGCCGTCCAGGCGTATCTCCGGCTGCTGCACACGGTCCGAGCAGCCTTCGACGCGCCTCCGGGCGCACGCCCGGTGCTCGTCCCGCCCTCGGTGCTGGCCGAGGCGGACCAGGCCCTGACGGACGCGGGGCTCGCGGGAAACGAGGAGGGGTTCTTCCGGCTGCTGGAGAGCTGGTGCCCGGAGGGATGAGCCGAGGGGGCGGGGCGTCAGATGCCGTGCGCGTCCGGGCCGTTCACCGGTGCGGGACGGTGATCGCCGTGGCGACGAGTCCGTGGCCGACGGTCCAGCGGCCCTCGAAGACGTCGAGGCGTACGCCGTCGACGACCGGGCCGGGGACGAGGAGACGGGCGCGCAGACCGCCGCGTGCCTCCTCGCCCGGGTCGGTGAAGACCTCGATGTCGGCCTCGGAGAAGTCGAGCCACTTCCCGGTGAGGGGGAACCACGCCTTGTAGACGGACTCCTTGGCGCTGAACAGGAGCCGGTCCCAGTGCACGCCCGGCTGCTCCGCCGTCAGGCGTGCCAGGCGCTCCTGTTCGGCGGGCAGGGAGACGCTGGGGAGGATGCCGTCCGGGAGCGGGGCGTGGGGTTCGGCGTCGATGCCGAGGGAGGCGAGGTCGCCGGCGCGGGCCAGTGCGGCGGCGCGGTAGCCGTCGCAGTGGGTCATGCTGCCGATGACTCCGGCGGGCCAGGTCGGTGCGCCGTGGGCGCCGGGCAGGATCGGCTGCGGGGGCACGCCGAGCTTCTCCATGGCGCGCCGGGCGCAGGCGCGTACGGCGGCGAACTCATGGCGGCGCTTGGGCACCGCGCGGGCCACGCGGGCCTCTTCCTCGGGGTACAGCGGGGCGTCGCGGAGCCCTTCGTCACCGTGTGTCTCCACGGTCACCACGGAGTCCGGAAGCAGTTCCTCGATCACCGGTTCCGACCTCCATCGGCAGGATGCGGCGCAGTCGGCCCGGGGGTTCGGGGCGTTTCTGCCACTCGCGGGGGTATCCCACGGACACCTCTTCGAAGCGGACCCCCTCGTGATGGGTGGTCCGCGGGATGTGGAGATGGCCGTAGACCATGGTGTCCACGCGGAATCTGCGGTGCCAGTCGGCGGTGAGGGTGGTGCCGCACCACATGGCGAACTCGGGGTACCAGAGGACCTCGGTGGGGTGCCGGTCCAGGGGGTAGTGGTTGATCAGCACCGTGGGGAGGGTGTCGGGGATCTCGGTGAGCCGGCGTTCGGTCTCGGTGACCCGGGCCCGGCACCAGGCCTCGCGGCTGGGGTAGGGGTCGGGGTGCAGGAGGAACTCGTCGTTGCAGACGATGCCGGTGCCGTGCGCGTACGTCAGTCCCTCGTCCTTGGTGGCGCAGCCCGCCGGGAGGAACGAGTAGTCGTAGAGCAGGAAGAGCGGTGCCACGACGACGGGGCCGCCCGCGCCCTCCCAGACGGGGTAGGGGTCCTCGGGGGTGACGACGCCCAACTCCCGGCACAGGGCGACGAGATGGTCGTAGCGGGCGACTCCGCGCAGGGTGACGGGGTCCTTGGGGTGGGTCCACAGTTCGTGGTTGCCGGGGGCCCAGAGGACCTTGCGGAAGCGGCCGGCGAGGAGTTCGAGGACCCAGCGGATGTCGGCCACGGTCTCGGCGATGTCGCCGGCCACGACGAGCCAGTCGTCGTCCGTGACGGGCCGCATGTTCTCGACCAGGGCGCGGTTCTCGGCGTACCCGATGTGCAGGTCGCTGATGGCCAGCAGCTGTCCGGCACCGCCGGCCGTCGAATCCACCCTCGCCCCCTCCGCGCGCACGATGCAGCCCACGAGATCACATCCCGCCGTTCCGCGACAAGACGGCGGGCGGCACGAGGGGCCGCCGGTGCGGCGGGCGGCGGGAAACGGGGAGGTCGGGGCGGTGCCGCGACAGGAGCTCATGTGCCGGGTGGGCACCATCGGGAAATCCGTAACACGGGCGTTGCACGCGGCACCCTTTGAAAGCCGTATGATCGCCCCAACACCACCGCCACGAACGCCTCTTCGCCGAGGGCGGTTTGGTGTACCTCCAACCACCCTGGCCGGGCACGGCCCTGCTCCGCCGTGCCCGCGAACCCGAAAGGACGGCCCTGCATGGTCTCTCGCGTACGCGTCTGGCTCAACCGCACGTACGCGGAGAACGTGTTCTTCATGGATCAGCTGCGGAGAAATCCCAGCGACCGGGCCGTCGAGATCCATGCGACGCACGGCGACGCGGACTCCCCCGTGCTGGCCGCCGCCGACACCGCCGACCTGGAGCCCGAGGGCCTGTCCCCGGCCGCGTACGTCGAGTTCGCGCTCGACCAGTGCGCCCGTCGCGGTATCGACGTGTTCGTGCCCCGGCTGCACCAGTCGGAGATCGTGGCGCACCGCGCGGACTTCGCGGCGGTGGGCACGGCGCTGCTGGCGCCGACCCCCGAGGCCGTCGCCGTCTTCCACGACAAGGTGATCGCGTACGAGGCCGTGCAGGCGATCGGCGTGCCCGTTCCGCCGTGGTGGCGGGTCCGCACCGCTCCTGAACTCGTCGCCGCCGTCGAGGAGTTGGAGGCCGCCGGGCACAAGGCGTGCTTCAAACCGGCGTCCGGCGCGGGCGGGGTGGGCTTCCGTGTGATCACGCGCGCCCCCTTCTCGCTCATGCACCTCAACGGCTTCCCGAGCCCCTACGTCCCGCTCGACACGGTCGTCGAGGCGCTGGAGCAGGCCGACGAGCAGGTCGACTGGCTGGTCATGCCGCGTCTTGAGGAGCCGGAGGTGTCGGTGGACTGCCTGACCGGCCCCGACAACCTGGTCCGCCTCGCGGTGGGCCGCACCAAGAACGGCCGCCGTCGCGGTTTCACCCTGCACGAGCAGTGGCTGGAGCCGGCCCGCCGGATCGCCGAGGGCTTCGGGCTGCACTACCTGTCCAACATCCAGTTCCGCATGTTCGGCGACCGACCCGTGCTGATGGACGTCAACACCCGGCCCGCGGGCGGCCTGCACCAGCTGTCGCTGTGCGGGGTCAACGCCCCTTGGGCGGCAGTGCAGTTGGCGCTCGGTGAGGACCCGGGCACGATGGAGCCGCCGTTCCTGGGCGCGGACTACGCGGTCGTCTCGGGGCCGCGTCAGCTGCGTCCGGTGACGCTCCCGCACCAGCGCGCGGAGGAGTCGGAGCCGCTGCTCCCGGCGGCGCCCGCACCGGCGCAGGACGAGGTGGAGACGGCGACGGAGACCTCGGAGACGGGCAGCCGGGCCGCGGCCCGCGCCTGACTCCCGCCCCTCCTGACACCTTCACACCGGTCTGGACCAATCATGGCGGCGCATCTTGACACCGTGATTGGTCCATACCAACTTGGTTGCGCACCTTCCTGTACTCCCGAACCCCCATTCCTTCAGGGAGATCGCGTGCGCAACAGACTCAGACGCTCCAGACACCGGCTCCTCGCCCTGCTCGGCACCGCCGCCCTGGCCATGGCCGGGGCCATCGCACTGCCCGGTACGGCACAGGCGGCCAACGTCCTGACCAACCCCGGCTTCGAGTCGGGCAGCCTCTCCCCCTGGTCCTGCTCGGGGAACCTCGGCTCGGTCGTCTCCTCGCCCGTGCACGGCGGTTCCAAGTCCCTTGCCGGTGCGGTGAGTTCGAGTGACACCGCACAGTGCTCCCAGACGGTCGCCGTGCAGCCGAACACGGCGTACTCGCTCAGCGGCTGGGTGCGCGGCAGCTATGTCTACCTCGGTGTCAACGGCGGTTCCTCGACGTGGACCTCGTCCCCGTCGGCGTACAGCCAGCTGACGACGTCCTTCACCACCGGCGCCTCGCAGACCAGCGCCACCATCTATGTGCACGGCTGGTACGCGCAGGGCACCTACTACGCGGACGACATCAGCCTCGACGGTCCGGGCGGTGGCGGCGGTGGCGACACCCAGGCCCCGACCGCGCCGACCGGCCTGACCTCGACCGGCAAGACCTCCTCCAGCGTGTCGCTGTCGTGGGGCGCCGCGACGGACAACGTGGGTGTCACGTCGTACGACATCTACAGCGGGGCGAACCAGGTCCTGAGCGTCTCCGGTACGAGCGGGACGGTCAGCGGGCTCTCGGCCAGTACCGCCTACACGTTCACCGTGAAGGCGCGGGACGCGGCCGGAAACACCTCGCCGGCCTCGAACGCGGTGAGCGTCACGACAAGCGCCGGTACCGGTGGCGGCACCGGGTTCACCCAGGCCGCGCCGTATCTCTACGAGGGCTGGGGCGATCCGCCGGCCCCGAGCACGGTGATGAGCGCGACCGGCATCAAGTGGTTCACGATGGCGTTCGTGCTCGACTCCGGTGGCTGCAACCCGAGTTGGGACGGCAGCCGGCCCCTGACCGGTGGCGTCGACCAGACCGCCATCAACCAGATCCGCGCGGCCGGCGGTGACGTCGTGCCGTCCTTCGGCGGCTGGCAGGGCAGCAAGCTCGGCGCCAACTGCTCCTCCGCGAGCGCGCTCGCCGGAGCCCTGCAGAAGGTGATCAGCGCCTACGGGCTCAAGGCGATCGACATGGACATCGAGAACACGGACGAGTTCGAGAACGAGGCCGTGCAGGCGAAGATCCTGACCGCGCTGAAGACCGTCAAGGCCAACAACCCGGGCCTGCGCACGATCGTCACCTTCGGCACCTCGACGACCGGCCCGACGTACTACGGCAACCGGCTCATCGAGCAGGCGCAGTCGCTCAACGCCGGCATCGACGTCTTCACCATCATGCCGTTCGACTTCGGCGGCGGCTCCGACATGTACGGCAACACGGTCGCCGCGGCCGAGGGCCTCAAGACCAAGCTGAAGTCCACCTTCGGGTGGGACGACGCGACGGCCTACTCGCACATCGGCATCTCGGGCATGAACGGTCTGTCGGACCAGTCGGAGACGACAACTCCGGCCATCTGGACGCAGATTCGCGACTGGTCCAACTCACACCACATCGCACGGCTCGCGTTCTGGGCGGTCAACCGTGACCGCGGGTGCGCCGGCGGCGGAGTGGTGAGCAACTGCTCCGGCATCAGTCAGAACACCTGGCAGTTCACCTCGATCACGGCCGGTTTCACCGGCTGACGACCCCCACCCCTGGCGGCCGGTCCCCCGTGTGGGCCGGCCGCCTCGGTGTGTCTACTCGCCTGCGCCCGCCCGCTCCAGACGGAGCGTCAGGATCTGGAACGGCCGCAGGGACACGGCCACCGAGTCGCCGTCGGCGGAGACCTCGTCCGCCAGCGGCCGCTCCAGCAGGTCGGTGATCCGGGCGCCCGCGAGCGCGAAGCCGGTGCGCAGGACGCCCTCGGCGCGCCCGCCGTTCGACTCGTAGAGGCGCACGACGACGTCGCCGGACTCGTCGTCGGCGAGCTTGACCGCCTCGACCGTGATGCCGTCGCCCTCCACGGAGACGACGGGGTCCGGGGCGCCGCCCGAATCGGCCACCCGCAGCGGGAGGTTGAGGGCGTAGCCCTCGGCGACCGCGTCCTCGATGCTCGCGCCGGGCAGCAGTGAGTACGTGAGCCGGTGCTTGCCCTGGTCGGCCCCGGGGTCGGGGATGCGCGGGGCGCGCACCAGGCTCAGGCGGACCGTCGTCGTCGTACCGCCGTCCTCGCGGACCGTGCGGGAGACGTCGTGGCCGTACGTCGAGTCGTTGATGACGGCGACGCCGTAGCCGGGCTCGGCGAGGTGCACCCAGCGGTGGCCGGAGACCTCGAAACGGGCCGCCTCCCAGCTGGTGTTGGTGTGCGTGGGCCGCTGGATGTGGCCGAACTGGATCTCGGCGGAGGAGTGCGCGGCCCGGATGTCCACGGGGAAGCCGGCCTTGAGGAACTTCTCGGCCTCGTGCCAGTCGATGTCGGTCTCGAAGTCGATGCGGGGGCTGCCCGCGCGGACGGTGATCGTCTGCACGATCTTCGAGCCCTTGCCGAAGGACCGCTCCACCCGGATCGCGCCGAGCAGCGGGTCCTGGTCGACGACGGTGATGGAGTCGGCGTCGAGGAGGTCGGTGAAGCGGTTCTTGTAGTGCTTGTCGACGTCCCAGGCGTCCCAGTAGTTCGGGAGGTCGGTGTGCAGACGCAGCAAGTTGCCCTGGTCGGCGAGGACTTCACGGCCGCCGTGGCGCAGGTCGCGCACGGAGGCGAGGGTGCCGTCGTCGGCGAGTTCGACGCGGACGAGGCCGTTGTCGAGGACGCGGTCGGTGACGGTCACCGCCTGCGGGACGTACTCGGCGGCCAGCGGGGCGCTGCCGTTCGCGGGGACCGTCGCGTACATCGGGACGCCGGTCGCGGTGCGGATGACCTCGGCGCGGTCGAAGGGGCTGGTGTTGAAGACCCGGGTACCGCCGCCGCCCAGCGCGGCCACGGCCGCCGTCGTCAGCTCCTCCAACTCCGTTGCCACCCGCGCGTATTCGGCCTCGGCCTCGCGGTGCACCCAGGCGATCGAGGAGCCCGGCAGGATGTCGTGGAACTGGTGCAGCAGCACCGTCTTCCACAGCTTGTCGAGCTTCTCGTACGGGTACGCGTAGCCCGGTGCGTGCAGCGCGGCCGTCGTCGCCCACAACTCGGCCTCGCGGAGCCTGTGTTCGCTGCGCCGGTTGCCCTGCTTGGTGCGGGCCTGGGAGGTGTAGGTGGCGCGGTGGAGTTCGAGGTACAGCTCGCCGACCCAGACGGGGGCGTCCGGGTACTCGGCGCGGGCCTTGGCGAAGAACTCGTCCGGGTGCTCGACGACGACCTTCGGTGAACCCTCCAAGTCGGCGAGCCTGCGCGCCCGTTCCATGATCTCGCGGGTGGGGCCGCCACCGCCGTCGCCCCAGCCGAAGGGGGCAAGTGAGCGGGTGGCGTTGCCCTTCTCCTGGTAGTTGCGGACCGCGCGGGACATCTCCTCGCCGCTGAAGCGGGCGTTGTAGGTGTCGACCGGCGGGAAGTGCGTGAAGATACGGGTGCCGTCGATGCCCTCCCACCAGAAGGTGTGGTGGGGGAACGTGTTGGTCTGGTTCCAGGAGATCTTCTGGGTGAGGAACCACTCGTTGCCGGCGAGCTTGGCGAGCTGCGGGTAGGCCGCGTTGTAGCCGAAGGAGTCGGGCAGCCAGACGCCCTTGGTCTCGATGCCGAAGTGCTCGATGAAGAACCGCTTGCCGTGGACGAGTTGGCGGGCGATGGCCTCGCCGCCGGGCAGGTTGCCGTCGGACTCGACCCACATGCCGCCGACCGGTGCCCACTGGCCGCGCTTGACGGACTCCTGGATCCTGGCCCACACCTGCGGGTAGTTGTCACGCACCCACTCGTACTGCTGGGCCTGCGAGCAGGCGAAGATGAAGTCCTCGTACTCGTCCGCGAGGGACGTCACGTTCGAGAAGGTGCGGGACGTCTTGCGCTTGGTCTCGCGGATCGGCCACAGCCACGCCGAGTCGATGTGCGCGTGCCCGACGCCGGAGACGATGTGCGCGCTGGCGTTGGCGGGCTTGGCCAGCACCGGCTTGAGCGCGGCCCGTACGTCGGCGGCCGAACCGGCGACGTCGTCGAGGTCGAGCAGGTCCAGGGCGCGGTCCAGCGCGTGCATGATCTCGTGGCGGCGGGGGTCGTGCTCGCCCAGTTCCAGCATCAGTTCGCGCAGCACCTGGACATCGAGGTCGAGGTGGAAGACCTCCTCGTCGAGGACGGCGAGGTCGGCCCGGCGGAATGTATACAGTGGACGGTCGCCCGCCGTCAGTACATCACCGAGCGGGGTGGGCTCCGAGAAGTCGTTGGCGAGGATGTCGGGGTTGGAGGCCGCCTCGACCAGGTAGTCGATCACCTCGCCGCCCTCGGCCGGGTTGGCGATCGCCACGTACTGGTTGAGCGGGTTGACCGCCTTCAGCGGTGTCCCGTCCGTCAGGTGGACCAGGGCCTCGGCCTGGTTGCCGGGCCAGTCGCCGGTGAAGCCGAGGTCGATGACGGCCTCGACGCGCCTCCCGGCCCACTCCGCCGGCACCTGCCCGTGCATCCGGAACCAGGTCGTGCCCCAGGGCGGTCCCCACGGGGTGTCCATCGCGAACGGCGTGTACGGCGCCGCCGCGGCCTCGTCGAAGGAGACCGGCTCACCGGGGGCCTGCCAGGCCTCGACCGTGAAGGGCGCGGTGGCCGCGTAGATCGCGGGCTTGATGCGCTGGTTGTGGGCGCGCTCGACGCGCTCCTCGATCCGGCGGCGTTCGTCGTGCATGGGAAGTCTCCAGGGAACCAGGGAGCTGCTGAGTACTGGGGAGCCGCCGAGAGCCGCTGCGGGGTGACCGTCGCGGACGACTCGGGGGAAAGCGCTTACTGAATCGATGCCTACTTAAGGTACGCCAGGCCCGGGTGGACCTCGGTATAGCCCTCGACCAGCCGGCGTGCGACGTTCACCGAGTCGACCAGCGGGTGCAGCGCGAAGGCCTTCACCGCCGTCGTACGGGAGCCGTTCTCGGCCGCCGTGAGGACCTCGCGCTCGACACCCTTGACCGCGCAGACCAGGCCGGTGGCGTGGTCGGGCAGCGGGGCGACGGCAACGGGGTGGGCGCCGTTGGCGTCGACCAGGCACGGCACCTCGATGACCGCGTCGGTGTCGAGGACGGACAGCGCGCCCTGGTTGCGGACGTTGAGGATGAGGGTGGTGCGCTCGTCACGGGCGATGGCCCGCATCAGGGCGAGGGCGACCTTCTCGTAGCCGCCGGACAGGTCGTCCTCGTCGCGTTCGCCGGCACCTGCGGTCTCGCGGTTCTCCGCCATGTAGGTCGCCTCGCGCTCGGCGCGGGTGCGGTCCCAGGCGGTCAGTGCCGAGGTGTCCGGGCGCTTCATCTCGTCGTAGAACTGCGCCTGCTGGTCGCGGAGGAACGCGCCGCGGGTCTTCTCGACCTCGGTGTAGGCGCGAACGGTCTCGCGGTTGAAGTAGTAGTAGTGCAGGTACTCGTTCGGGATCGCGCCGAGCGACTGGAGCCAGTCGGTGCCGAAGAGCTTGCCCTCCTCGAAGGAGCCGAGCAGGTCCGGGTCGGCGAGCAGGCGCGGGAGTTCGTCGCGGCCGGCGACGCGCAGGCCGCGGACCCAGCCGAGGTGGTTGAGGCCGACGTAGTCGATGAAGGCCTCGCGCGGGTTCGCGCCGAGCACCTTGGCGATACGGCGGCCGAGGCCGACCGGGGAGTCGCAGATGCCGATGACGCGGTCGCCGAGGTGCCGGGACATGGCCTCGGTGACCAGGCCGGCCGGGTTGGTGAAGTTGATGACCCAGGCGTCGGGGGCGAGGCGGGCCACGCGCCGGGCGATGTCGACGGCGACCGGGACGGTGCGCAGACCGTAGGCGATACCGCCGGCGCCGACCGTCTCCTGGCCGAGGACGCCTTGCGCGAGGGCCACCCGCTCGTCGTCGGCGCGGCCCTCAAGGCCGCCGACGCGGATCGCGGAGAAGACGAAGTCGGCGCCGCGCAGGGCCTCGTCGAGGTCGGTGGTGGCGGTGACGGTGGGGGCCTCGGGGACGGTGGCGGCCTGTTCGGCCAGTACACGGGCGACCGCATGCAGTCGACTGTCGTCGAGGTCGTGCAGCACCACCTCGGTGACCCGGCCCTCGCCGCGGTCCGTGAGGAGTGCCCCGTAGACGAGCGGCACCCGGAACCCGCCGCCGCCTAGAATCGTCAGCTTCACGCTTTCACCTTTCCTGCCACGACGACCTCGACGCCCGCTTCCTCCAGGGAGGAGCGGGTCGCCGGGTCGACCGGGGCGTTCGTCACCACCGCGTCCAGGTCCTCGGGACCGCACACCTTCGCCATCCCCGTACCCGGGAACTTCTGCGCGTCCGCGAGCAGGACGACCTTGTCGGCGGCCTTGATCATGGCCCGTTTGACCGGCACCTCGACGACCGTCGTGTCCATCACCTGCCCACCGGGGCGCACTCCACTGGTGCCGAGGAAGAGCCAGTCGGCGTGCAGCTGGCGCAGGTTGTCCTCGGTGAGGAAGCCCACCAGGGAGCGGTACTCGCGCCGCACCATGCCGCCGAGCAGCACCAGTTCGATGCCCTCGTCGTCGGCCAGCTCCTCGTAGACCACGAGGTTGCTGGTGATCACGGTGAGCCGGCGGCCGTGCAGCTGCCGGGCCAGCCGGTAGGCGGTGGTGCCGATGTCGAGGAGGACCGACTGGCCGTCCGCGACCATCGCCGCCGCGCGTGCGGCTATCGCGTCCTTCTCGGCCACCCGCACCTCGGCGACCTCGGCGAAGGGCTGGTCGCCCTCGTCGGCCACGGCGCCGCCGTGGACACGCGTGAGGAGTCCGTCCTCCTCGAGTTTGAGCAGATCGCGCCTGATCGTGGCGGGGCTCACCCCCAGCTGCTCGGAGAGATCGGTCACGGCCGCGGGGCCACCGGAGCGCAGGGCCCGCAGGATGAGTTGATGTCGTCGTTCTGCCAGCACGCCGTGAACACTACTCGTCATCTTCAATCATTTCTATGCTCAGTTCTGCTCGGGTATTGACCAATCTCGTCGAACAGCGCACGATTCCGGTCACCGAAATGAAGAGTTTTGACGAGCTCTCCAGCTGACGTGCCGACGAGAGGATCTGCGCGTGGACGACGACCGGGCCGATGTGCTGCTGACCGGGCTGCTCTTCTACGACCTCGTCCTCACCGGTCTGCGGCAGCCGCCGACACCGGGCGAGGAGATCTGGACCGGCGGCATGGGCTGCGGCCCGGGCGGCATCGCGAACCTCGCGGTCTCCGCGTCCCGCTTCGGTCTGCGCACGTCCCTCGCCACGGTCTTCGGCGACGACTTCTACGGCGCCTACTGCCGTGAGGTCCTCGCCGGCCAGGAGGGCGTCGACCTCTCCCTGTCCCGCACCGCGGACGGCTGGCACACCCCCGTCACCGTCTCGCTCGCCCTCCCCCACGCTCACCTCCGCTCGAGCGGCGGGACCCCCGTCACCGACCGGGCCCTGGTCACCCACGGCCAGGAACCGCCGTACTCCCAGGACGTGTTGATGGGCGACCCGCCCGACGCACGCACCGCGCTGGTGCACCTGGAGGCCGAACCGCGCGCATGGCTCGCCAAGGCCGCCGCGAACGGCACGCAGATCTACGCCGACGTCGGCTGGGACCCCACCGAGCAGTGGTCCCGCGATCTGCTCGACCAGCTCGCCCTGTGCCACGCCTTCCTCCCCAACGAGGCCGAGGCGATGGCCTACACCCGCACCGACAGCGCGGTCGCGGCGCTCGGCACGCTCACCGAGCTGGTGCCGGTCGCGGTGATCACGCGGGGCGGCGACGGGGCGATCGCCGTCGACCAGACGACCGGCGAGTACGCGGAGGTCCCGGCCCTGGCCGTGGACGTCCTGGACGCGACGGGCGCCGGTGACGTGTTCGGCGCGAGCTTCGTCGCGGCCTCGCTCGGCGGCTGGCCGCTGGAGGAACGCCTGCGGTTCGCGGTGCTCGCCGCCGGGCTCTCCGTCCAGCACCACGGCGGCGCGCTGGCGGCGCCCGGCTGGTACGGCGTCGACCGTTGGCTGCATACGGTCCGCGATCCGGAACTGCGGCGTGCATACGGCTTTCTCGTCGACAGGATCCCGGCGGACCCCGGCCCGCCCGTCAGGTACGCACCTGTCACTCCCCCCGCACGGGAGTAGCACCCCACGAAGTCCCTTGAAAGTCCCCCCACTTCAGCCCCTCGTATGCACGACCCGAACAGATCGAACAGATCCGAAAGGCGGTGGGAGCTGTGCGGCTCTCACGAAGAGGCCTGCTCCGTGCGGGCCTGGCCGGTACGGCCGCCACGGCGCTCGGCGGCCTGGCGTCCGGCTGCGCCGTACCGACCGGTTCCACCGGCCGGAACATGGTCCTGTGGTACTGGGACGGCGGCCTCGGCGACACGGTCGTCAAGAACGCCAAGGCGCGGTACGACCGTACGGTCGACCTCCAGGCGATCAAGATCGGCGGCTACTACCGGTCCAAGCTGATCACCACGATGGCGGGCCGGGCCCACATCCCCGACATCGCCGGCCTCAAGGGCGAGGACATGGCGTCCTATCTGCCCAACGCCGACCAGTTCGTGGACCTCAGGACGCTCGGCGCGGACAAGTACAAGAGCCAGTACCTGGACTGGAAGTGGCGGCAGGGCATCGCCGACGACGGCACGATGGTCGGCTTCCCCATCGACTGCGGCCCGGTGGCGCACTATTACCAGTACGCCGTGTTCCGCAAGGCCGGGCTGCCGTACGAACCCGCCGACGTGTCACGGGAGTTGGACACCTGGGACAAGTTCTTCGCGGCGGGCGAGCAGCTCAGGAAGCGGATCCCGGGGACGTATCTGGTCACCGACGTCAACAGCATCTTCGAGAACGTGGTGAACCAGGGCTCCGAGCGGTACGTCGACAAGGACCGGCACTTCATCGGCGGCCAGGAACACGTGCGCCAGGCCTGGGCGTTGGCGGTGGAGACCAAGCAGCGCGGGATCGTCTCGGATCTGGTCAGCGGCACCCCGGACCAGCTCTCGGCCGTACAGGACGGCAAGCTGCCGAGCCAGCTCAACGCCTCCTGGGCGACCAGTGACATCAAGACCGGTGTGCCAAAGACCAAGGGGCGCTGGCGAGTTGCCCAGATGCCGGTGCGGCCGGCCAACATCGGCGGTTCGTTCCTTTCGATCACCAAGGCGTGCCGCGAACCCGAGCAGGCCTTCGCGGTCATCAGCTGGATGCTCGACGCGGCCAACCAGGCCCAGGGTTTCGTCGACGCGGGTCTGTTCCCCTCCACCCCGGCCTCGTACGACCTGAAGACGGTGCGGGTGCCGGACCCGTTCTTCGGCGGGCAGGACACGATGGAGATCTTCGGGCCCGCCGCGCAGAAGATCACGGTCGCCTACAACAGCCCGTTCGACATCGCGCTCGGGCAGCCCCTCAAGGACGAGATCAAGAACGTCGGTGTCCTCGGCAAGGACCCCAAGAAGGCCTGGAGTGACGCCATGAGCAAGTGCCGGCGCATCGCGGACCACCTGGGGGTGAGCTACTGATGGCCACCGCACTGGACAAGCCCCCCGCCGCCGTGGGCAGTTCGGCCGCCCCCTCGCGGCCCAGGAGCGGCTTCCGCAAGTACTGGCATCTGTATGCCGCGATCTCCCCGTTCTATCTGCTGTTCCTCTGCTTCGGGCTGATCCCCGTCGGGTTCTCGTTCTACCTCTCGCTGCACCGCTGGGACGGCCTCGGCTCCATGGAGTGGGCGGGCCTGTCGCAGTACAAGTACCTGCTGAGCGACACCGACTTCTGGAACTCGATCGGCAACACCCTGATCATCTGGGCGCTGGCGACGTTCCCCATGATCTTCCTCGCCATGGTCACGGCCGTGATGCTCAACTCCGCGGTGCGCTTCAAGAACGTGTACCGCTTCGCCTACTTCCTGCCGAACGTCACCTCGGTGGTGGCGATCGCGATCGTCTTCGGCTCGGTGTTCTCCACCAACTTCGGCCTGGTGAACGCCCTGTTGCAGGCCGTGGGCTTCGACCAGATCGCCTGGCTGAACACCCCGTGGGGCATCAAGATCGCCATCGCGACACTGATGACCTGGCAGTGGACCGGCTACAACGCGATCATCTTCCTCGCCGGTCTGCAGACCATCCCGGGCGAACTCTACGAAGCGGCACGGATGGACGGCGCCGGACCGGTCCAGACGTTCTTCCGCATCACGCTGCCGATGCTGCGCCCGGTGCTGCTGTTCGTGCTCGTCATCTCGACGGTCACCGGTCTGCAGAGCTTCTCCGAACCCCAGGTACTGCTGCAGAACACGTCGAACGACTCGACGTTCGCGGGCGGTCCGGGCCACTCCGGCCAGACGATGGTCCTGTACTTCTTCCAACAGACCTTCGACAACAACGACTTCGGTTACGGCGCCGCCGTGGCCTGGGGCATCTTCCTCGTCGTCATCCTCTTCTCCATCGTCAACTGGCGCCTGGTGCAGCGCCGGGGCGAAGACTAGGGAGTCGGTCACCATGGCATTCCTCCACGGCACACGGCGACCGAAGGGCATCCGGGGCACCCGGAGCCGCGGCATCGGTCTCCATGTCTCCCTGATCCTGGGCGTGTTGCTCTCGGCCTTCCCGTTCTACTGGGCCGTGATCATGTCGACGCACACCTCGTCGGAGATCTTCTCCTACCCGCCGAAGCTGCTGCCGGGCTCGCACTTCCTGGAGAACCTGCGCAGCCTCTTCGACAACATCGACTTCTTCGGCTCGATGTTCAACTCGGTGCTGGTCGCGGGGTCGGTGACCTTCCTGGTCCTGCTCTTCGACTCGCTCGCCGCGTTCGTCTTCGCCAAGTTCCGGTTCCCGGGCAAGAACGTGCTGTTCGCGCTGCTGATGGTCATCTTCATGGTGCCCGCGCAGCTCGCGGCCATCCCGCAGTTCGTCATCATGGCGAAGCTCGGCTGGATCGGCTCGATGACCGCGCTGATCGTCCCGGCGGCGGCCAACGCGTTCGGCATCTTCTGGATGCGCCAGTACATGAAGAGCGCGATCCACGACGAACTCCTCGACGCCTCCCGTATCGACGGCGCGAACTTCCTGCGCCAGTACTGGCACGTGGCCCTCCCGGTGGTCCGCCCGGGCCTCGCGTTCCTCGGCATCTTCACCTTCATGGGCCAGTGGAACGACTACGCCTGGCCCCTGATCGCCCTCACCAACCCGGACAACGTCACGCTCCAGGTGGCCCTGTCCCAGCTCAACGGCACCCACGGCACCACCGACTACGGAATGGTCATGACCGGCGCGCTCCTGGCTCTCGTCCCCCTGCTGATCGTGTTCGCGGTCGGCGCCAAGCAGATCATCGGCGACCTCGGCAAGGGAGCCATCCGCTGATGACCGACCCGCTGCTCGCGCTCCGCCCCTGGGAGTCACCCGAGGTGACCTCCTGGGGGCGGTTGCCCATGTCCGCCGTCGACCGACGGACGGGGGCCGTCTCCCTCGACGGCGACTGGCGCTTCCAGCTGCTGCCCGCGCCGGACGCGCCGCTCGCGGAGACCTGGTCGTCGTCGTACGTGCCGGGTGCATGGACCATGCAGGACACGGACGACCGTCCGCAGTACACGAACGTCCGTATGCCGTATGCACAATTCCCTCCGCTGTCGCCGGTCGACAATCCGACGGGGGTCTACGAGCGTGCGGTGGACATCCCGGCCGACTGGACCGGGCGGCGGATCGTGCTCCAGGTCGGGGCCGCCGAGAGCGTGCTGCTGGTGCACGTGGACGGGCGGCCCGTCGGCATCTCCAAGGACTCCCACCTCGCCGCCGACTTCGACCTCACGGACGTCGTACGCCCCGGCGGGCGGGCCACCGTACGGCTGACCGTGGTGAAGTGGTCGGACGCCTCGCACCTCGAGGACCAGGACCAGTGGTGGCACGGCGGCATCACACGGTCCGTGCTGCTGTACGCCACCGATCCGCTGCATCTCGCGGACGTGACCGTGCGGGCGTCCTACGACGGCACCCTGCGGGTCGACTGCCAGGTGCGGGACGCGGCCGGCGCGCTGCCCGGCGGGTGGTACGTCTCCGGCGATCTCGACGGTCAACTCCTCACCCAGGACGAGGAGTTCGACCGGTTCAACACCGAGGACGACCGAGTCTCCGACTTCCTCGGCGAGGCCCGCATGCGCGCCGCCGTCTCCGAGGTGCGCACCTGGAACGCCGAGACACCCGAGCTGTACGGCCTCACGGTCCGGCTGCACCGCGCCGACGGGACGGTCGCCGACGCGTCGTACCGGCGCATCGGGTTCCGGGACGTGGAGATCGTGGGCCGGGACCTGCTCGTCAACGGCGAGCGCGTGTACATCCGGGGCGTCAACAGGCACGACTTCCATCCACTGACCGGCCGCACCGTGTCGTACGACGACATGCGCGCGGACCTGGTGCTGCTCAAGCGGTTCGGCTTCAACGCGATCCGCACCGCGCACTACCCGGACGACCCGGCGCTCTACGACCTCGCCGACGAGCTGGGTCTCTACGTCGTCGACGAGGCGGACATCGAGTCGCACGACCACGCGCACGAGATCGCGGACGACCCGCGCTATCTGAACGCGTTCGTGGACCGCGTGGCGCGGATGGTGCTGCGCGACAAGAACCACCCCTCGGTGATCGTCTGGTCGCTCGGCAACGAGTCCGACTACGGCGCGAACCACGACGCGGCCGCCGGCTGGGTCCGGCGCCACGACCCCACCAGGCCGATCCAGTACGAGGGCGCGGCCAAGCGCGGCTGGGCCGACCCGGACCTCGCCTCCGACATCGCGTGCCCGATGTACGCGCCGCTGGAGGACTGTGTCGCGCACGCGCTGTCCGGTGAGCAGACCAAGCCGTTGATCCAGTGCGAGTACTCGCACGCGATGGGCAACAGCAACGGAACCCTCGCGGACCACTGGGCTGCCATCGAGTCAACCCCGGGTCTTCAGGGCGGCTTCATCTGGGAGTTCTGGGACCACGGAATCCTGCAGCGTGTGAGCGACGGAAGACCCACCGGCCGCGCGGGCGCCGGGCTGTACGACAATGGTGTCGCCGCGCCCGGTCAACGCTGGGCGTACGGCGGTGACTTCGGCGAGGCGATCCACGACGGCGCGTTCATCGCGGACGGCGTGGTGTTCCCCGACCGCACCCCCAAGCCGGTGATGTTCGAGCACCGGGAGATCGCGGCGCCGGTGCGTATCGAGTGTTTCCGGCACGAGGGCGTCGTCCTCGGCAACCACCAGCACTTCCGCGGCCTCGACTGGCTCGCCGGGACATGGGAGTTGGCCCTCGCGGACGGCCGCACACTGACCGCGCCGGCCGAGCTGCCGGCGCTGTGCCCGGGCGAGACGGTGGCCGTGCCGCTGCCGTTCGCGCTGCCGGAGGACGGCGGCGAGGCCTGGCTGACGCTGCGCGTGACGACGGCCGATGACCAGCCGTGGGCACCGCGCGGCACGGACGTGTGCGCGCCGCAGGTGCGGCTGCGGGCCGCAACACCCCTGGCGGCACCGGTGGTCGGCGGCGGCAGGGTGGAGGTCGACGGGGAAGGTCTGCTGCTCCACCCGTTGTTGACGGCCGCCCCGACGCTGTCCCTGTGGCGGGCGCCCACCGACAACGACGAGTTGGGCGGCATGGCCGCGCGCTGGCGGAGGTGGGGGCTCGACTCCCTGGTCCGCAAGGTCGTTTCGGTACGGCGTGACGGCGAGCGGGTGACGACGGTCGCCGAGTACGCCGGTGCCACGGGTGTGGTCCGGCACTGTCAGGTGTTCACGCCGGTGGAGGGCGGGGTCCGGATCGAGGAATCGGCCGCACTGCCCGACGAGTTCGACGACGTGGCCCGGGTCGGCACCGTGTTCGAGACGGTGCCGGGGCTCGATCTGCTGGAGTGGTTCGGCCGGGGTCCCTGGGAGTCGTACCCCGACCGCAGCACGGGCGCGCCCGTGGGCCACCACTCGGTCCCCGTCGACGCGCTGTTCACTCCGTATCTGCGGCCGCAGGAGAGCGGTGGCCGGCACGGGGTACGGCGGTTCACGCTGTCGGCACCGGACGCCACCGGTCTCGAAGTCGACCTCGACGAGCCCCGCCAGGTCTCGGTGACCCGCCATCGCGCCGACGACCTGACCGCCGTACGGCACCACGACGAGCTGGTGCCGCGCGCGTCCTGCGTGGTGCAACTCGACGCGGCGCACCGGGGGTTGGGCACGGCGTCGTGCGGCCCCGACACGTCGGCGGGGTATCTCGTCGCACCGGGTGTCCATCGCTGGAGCTGGACCCTGCGCGTTCTCTGAAGCCCCGGCTTCCACCTCCCCCGCTTGCAACTCCCCAGCTTTCACGAGCACTTACCCGGTACGGAGCACCCGTGTGCACTTCGCATGAGAACGAGTACGAGGCCGAGCGGTGCGAGGCGGCCCAGGCCGGCGCAGGGCGGCGCGGTTTCCTGCGGGCGACGGCGCTGCTCGGTGCCGCCGCCGCGGCCGGTGTCGCGCTGCCGGGTGTCGCCGAGGCGGCCCCCATCTCGGCGGCCGGAAAGGCGAGTTGGCGGCCCGACACCGCCAGTCGCCGCTTCACGCTCGCGGTGATGCCGGACACCCAGTACCTCTTCGACGGGCCGAGCATCGACAAGGCGCCGATCGAGGCCTCGCTGCGCTATCTCCTGGAGCACGGCAAGGACGAGAACATCGTGTTCCTGTCCCACCTGGGCGACCTGACACAGAACGGCGCGAAGCCCGAATTCGCCGCGATCGGGGAGGCGTTCGGGCTGCTGGACCGGCGGGGCGTCGGCTACAGCGTGCTGGCCGGGAACCACGACATCAGCTCGTCGACGGACGACCAGCGCGGCTCGTCGCCGTACCTGGACACGTTCGGCCCGCCGCGCTTCAAGAACAAGTCCACGTTCGGCGGCGCCTCTTCGGACGGCTACAACACGTACCACGTGTTCAAGGCCGCCGGACGGGAGTGGCTCGTGCTGGCGCTCGACTGGCGGCTGTCGGCGAAGGGCTACGCGTGGGCGAAGGACGTCATCGCGCGGCACCCGAAGACGCCGGTCATCCTCACCACACACGAACTGGTCGTGGACGACGACACGTTGTCGGACTACGGGCAGCAGCTGTGGGACCAGCTGATCACCGACCACGACCAGATCTTCCTGACCCTGAACGGCCACTACTGGCCGGCTCGCCGGGCAACTCGTAAGAACACGGCGGGCCATGACGTCCACCTTCACCTGACGAACTATCAGAACCGCTACTTCGGCGGCGCGGCGATGATCCGTCTCTACCACTTCGACCTGGACCGCGACGTCATCGACGTGGAGACGGTGTCGCCGTGGATCCTCGGCCGGGCGGCGAAGGGCCTCAACGAGCTGGAGCGCCAGGAGATCGAACTCAGCGGCGACACCGACCGGTTCTCCGTCGGCATCGACTTCGCGGACCGCTTCGCCGGCTTCGACCCGGTGCCGGTCCGCTCGGCACGCCCCGCGTCGAAGATGCTGATCCCGGGCACGGCCGCCTACTGGCGCTTCGAGTCTCCCGTCTCCGGCACCGTCCGTGACCTGTCCGGCCGCGGCAACGACCTCACCGTGGTCTCCGTGAACGGCGGCACCCTCGGCTGGTCCGCCGACCACCACCCGGACCAACCGGGCCACGGAAGCCTGGAGTTCACGGGCTACAAGTCCCCGCTGAAGGGCGCCTACCTGCGGACCGTCGACGGTGCGCCGCTCAACTCGGCGACGTTCAAGGACGGTTACACCATCGAGGCGTTCTACTGGCTGCCCGCCGACTGGAACGCCTCGCACAACGCCTGGGCCGGTCTCGTCAGCCGGACCGGCCGCAACGGCTCGGTCGGCACGGTGACGGACGACCCCGACGAGCCGCTCGCCACCCTCTCCCTCTCCGACGGGCCGGGCCCGCAGTGGGCGGTACATCCCCTGAACCAGCAGCAGTTGGCGACCAACTGGGGTGACGAGACCGACCCCGAGATCTGGTGGCACCTCGCCGTCGTCAACGACGGACGGCACACCACGATGTACGTCCAGGGCTGCCCGGTGGCCCGCAACCCGCACGCCCCCGCGATCGGCATCGCGTCCTCCGGACAGCCGTGGCTGCTCGGCGGCTACGAGTACGCGGACAGGATCGACCAGATCCTGCACGGCCGCCTCGGTGACGTCCGGATCGTCTCCCGGGCGCTGCCCGTGACCTCCTTCATGACCCACTGACAGCCCTCCAGAGGACTCCCGAACATCATGACCGAGCAGCAGCTGCCCACCTGGGCCGATCCGTCCGTCTCCCCCGCCGACCTCGACGCGCAGGGTGTCTCCCGACGCCAACTCCTGTGCCGCGCGGGCCTGTTCGGTGCCGCGTTCACCCTCGGCGCGGGCCCGCTCGCCACCCCCGCGGCGGCGGCAGGCCGGGGCTACGGCGGCAACGACCCGCGCCTCGCGTACCTCGTCGGCGACCACCACGTGCACTCCGTGTACAGCCACGACGCGAAGTACACGTTCTCCCAGCAGGCGCGGGCCGCCGCGAGGTACGGCCTCGACTGGATGGTCTTCAACGAGCACTCCAACTTCGGACACGCCTCCTACGGCGCCGAGTTGGAGCACGCGGAGATCCTGAAGGCGCGGGCCGCGAACCCCCGTCAGCTGATCTTCCAGGGCCTGGAGTGGTACATCCCGGCCGCCGAGCACTGCACGGTCTTCGCCGCGCCGGGCCGGCACGAAGTGGATCTGCTCACCCGGTTCGAACTCGCCTACGACGGCAAGCTGTTGGGCTACGACAAGGGCGGCGTCGCCGACGCGGACACCGCCCGCAACGAGGCCCACGCGGTGAAGGCCGTCAAGTGGCTGGCGGAGCAGCGCCGTTCGGGCTACGTCGACGACGTCCTCGTCCTCGCCAACCACCCGCTGCGCCTGGGTATCGACTCCCCGCACGAGATGCGCGCCTGGCGGGACGCGGCCCCGGAGATCATGATCGGCATGGAGGGCGCACCCGGCGCCCAGGGCGCGGCCCTGCCCGGCTGGCGCGGTGCGACGTCGATCCGCGGCGAGTACGAGAACAAGCCCTCGGCGCAGTCCTGGTCGGGATATCCGGCGGACGCGTATGTGACGTACGGCGGATTCGACTGGGCGACGGCGACCGTCGGCGGGCTGTGGGACTCGATGCTGGCCGAGGGGCGGCTCTTCTCGATCACCACCAACTCCGACAACCACCGTACGGTCTACGACACCTGGGCCAACGGCGCCTGGCCCGACGGGCAGAACTTCGACAACACCGGCAAGCTCCCCGACCCGGTGCGGACCGACTCCCCGCAGCCCGGCAGCGACTTCTGGCCCGGCGAGTTCAGCCGCACCCACGTGGGCGTGACCCGCTACGGCTACCGCGAGGTCATGGCGGGCCTGCGCGCGGGCCGGGTCTGGGTCGACCACGGGCACCTGCTGGACGGGCTCGACGTCCGCCTGAAGCGGGACTGCGACCACGGTCGGGGCGTCACCCTGGGCGGCCGACTGCGGGTCCGCAAGGGCGACCGGCTCACCCTGAACATCACCGTGACGACCGCCTCGCGGCCCAACGCCCAGGGAGTCCTGCCCGAGTTGGCGCACGTGGACGTGATCCGGGGCGCGGTGCACGGCGCGGTGTCCGACCGGGACGTGTGGCGGGCGCCGGACACGAAGGTCGTCCGCACGGCGGACGTCGGCGGCCGCAAGGGGACGTACACGCTGCGCGTCCCGGTGACCGCAGGGGACGAGTCCTTCTATCTCCGGCTGCGCGGCAGCGACGGCAGGCGACACGGTGCGGGCTACCTCGGCGCCTCGGTGGACCCGCACGGCCCGATCCCCCACGAGCCCGGCAACGGTGACCCGTGGGCCGACACATGGTTCTATTCCAACCCCATCTTCGTCGACCTGGCAGGTATCTGATGAAGCGTCAACTGACTGTCCTCGCCGCCTTATTGGGTGCTCTCACGCTCGGCGTGAGCACCTCCTCCGCAGCCGCCTCCACCACCTGGGCGGAGACCGGCACGGCCTACACCGGCAGTCTCGGCGGCGGTGAGGGCGTCGCCAGCCAGGCGGACGGCTCGCTGCTGTACCGCGGGCTGGCGTCCATCCCGCTGGATCTGCGCATCCAGGGCTGGAACCACATCGGTGACCCGGACATCGCGAACGGCTACGTCTTCGACGCCTACCAGGGCGCCGACACCGGCACGTCCAAGATGTTCGCGGTCACCACGCCGTCCGGGACGCGCTACACGTACGTCCACACGCTCGACCCGGGCGAGAAGATCAACAACTCCTTCGACGCGATCTCGCCGGACACGCAGTGGATGGTGTCGGGCGAGTGGGGCGACCAGTCCAGACTCCAGGTCTTCCCCACTCCCCTGCTCAACGCGTCCACCCCGAAGACGGGCGGGGCGCTGCCGCAGGCCGGGCAGATCACCCTGGACAGGACGGTGAACGACATCCAGGGCTGCGACTTCGTGACGGACACCCGCCTGGTGTGCGTCTCGGACGACGCGTCGGGGAGCAAGTTCCCCGAGATCCGCCCGCTCCTCCAGGTCGACCTGCCGCACAAGCTGGACGGCCGGCCGATCACCGGCACGGTCACCAGCCTGTTCGCGCTGCCCCAACGCAGCATCTGCACCGGCACGTTCGAGGCCGAGGGCATCGACTACGACGTGAACAGCGGCACGCTGCGGGCCGAGGTCGTCCAGCCGGGCGTGTGCCAGGTGTCGACGAGCGTGTACTCGTACAAGCAGCAGTAGGCGGTCGGCGGTATACGCACGACGGTGGACAGTCGACCGTGGCCGCCGGTCAGGCGTAGAACCGCGAGAGGCTCTGCAGGACGGCGGCGGGCTTCGGCCCGCCGTCGATCTCCATCGTGCCCTCGACGGCGATCTGCACCCCGCCCGGCACGTCCTCGACGGACGCGAGCTTCGCGACGAGCCGGATTCGTGAGCCGGCCTTCACCGGTGCGGGGAAACGGACCTTGTTCAGGCCGTAGTTGACCTTCGTGGAGACGCCCTCGACGTCCAGCAGTTCGGTGAAGAGCGGGATGAAGAGGGACAGGGTCAGATAGCCGTGCGCGATGGGCGCGCCGAACGGTCCGGCCGCTGCCCTCTCCGGGTCGACGTGGATCCACTGGTGGTCGCCCGTCGCGTCGGCGAAGGTGTCGATCCGCTCCTGGGTGACCTCGATCCACTCGCTGGTGCCGAGGTCGCTGCCTGCGAGCTTCTTGAGTTCGTCGAGGCCGTTGACGGTGATGCTCATGAGTAGCCTGTTCCTTACGGGAGTCGGCGGTCGCCGAAGCGCTTGCGCACCCGGGACTTGAGGAGTTTTCCGGAGGCGGTGCGCGGGAGTTCGTCCGCGACCACCATCGACTTGGGGATCTTGTACTTGGCGAGCCGGCCCGCCAGCGACGCGAGCACCTCGTCGGGGTCGAGCGAGACGCCCTCGCGCGGGACGACGACCGCGCGCGGCACCTCGCCCCACTTGTCGTCCGCGACCCCGATCACCGCGCACTCCACGATGCCGGGGTGGGCCAGCAGCAGGTCCTCGATCTCGGCGGGGTAGATGTTCTCCCCACCGGAGATGATCATGTCCTTCATACGGTCGACGATGTACACGTAGCCGTCCTCGTCGGTGCGTGCCGCGTCCCCGCTGCGGAACCAGCCGTCGGCGAAGACCGCGGCCGTCTCCTCGGGCAACCCCCAGTAGCCGGGCATGACATGGGGCCCGCGCACCACGATCTCGCCGGTCTCTCCGACGTCGGCGGGGGTGAGGTCGGGCCGGACGACCCGTACGTCGCTGAAGAAGTGCGGCACGCCCGCCGAACCCGCCTTGCCGACCGCGTGTTCGGCGTCCAGGAACAGGGTGCCGGGCGCGGCCTCCGTCATGCCGTAGCCCTGGAGGAAGGTCAGCCCGCGCTCCTGGTAGGCGGCGATGAGCGGGGACGGGACCGGGGAGCCGCCGCAGGTGAGGATGCGCAGCGAGGAGAGGTCGGCGTCGGCCCAGCGGGGGTGCCGGGCGAGTTGGTCGAACATCGTCGGGACCCCGAACATGAAGGTGATCCGGTGCCGTTCGACGAGGTCGAAGGTGGCGGCCGGGTCGAAGGCCTCGACCAGGACGCAGCTGCCGCCCTTGAGCAGCACCGGCAGGGTGAGCATGTTGAGGCCGGCCGTGTGGAACAACGGGGCGGAGACCAGGGCGCGTTCGTCGGCGATCAGGTCGGTGTCGACGAGGACGTTGATCGCGTTCCAGGCCAGGTTGCCGTGGGTGAGCATGGCGCCCTTGGGGCGGCCGGTCGTGCCCGAGGTGTACATGATGATGCAGGTGTCGTCGGCGGTGACGGGTTCGTCGATCGGCTCGTCCGACGCGGCGGCGACCAACTCCTCGTACTCCGGGCCGACTTCGAGGTAGACGCGGACGTCGGTGCTGCCCGGCAGTCCCGCGACGAGCCCGGCGTGCGTGGGGCCGTAGACGAGGATCCTGGCGCCGGAGTCGGTGAGCTGGTGGGCGATCTCGGGGCCCGCGAGGCGGGTGTTGAGGGGGACGAAGACCGCGCCGAGGATGCCGGCCGCGAACAGGGTCTCCAGGTAGGCGGGGTGGTTCGGGCCGAGGTAGGCGATGCGGTCGCCGCGGCGGAGGCCCCGGGTGCGGAGGGCGTGGGCGAGGCGGGTGGTTCTGGTATGCAATGTGCCGTAGTCGGTCGACGTACTGCCGCGGACTGTCGGCGGACCGCCGTCGTCCGTCGACGATCCGCCGTACACCAGTGCCGTACGACGCGGGGTCTTGCGGGCCCGGCGGGCGGGCCAAGACCCCAGTCCCTCGTTGCGCATCCGGTGTCCCTTACGTCAGACCGAGCAGGCGGGCGGCGTTCTCCTTGAGGATCTTCGGCCTGACCTCGTCCTTGATGGGCAGCTTCTCGAAGTCGGCGAGCCAGCGGTCCGGGGTGAGGACGGGGTAGTCGGAGCCGAAGAGGACCTTGTCCTTGAGGAGGGTGTTGGCGTACTGCACGAGCTGCGGCGGGAAGTACTTCGGGGACCAGCCGGAGAGGTCGATGTGGACGCCCGGTTTGTGGGTGGCGACGGCGAGGGCCTCGTCCTGCCAGGGGAAGGACGGGTGCGCCAGAATGATCTTGAGGTGCGGGAAGTCGGCGGCGACGTCGTCCACGTGCAGGGGGTTGGAGTACTTGAGACGGATGCCGCCGCCGCCCGGGACGCCCGCGCCGATGCCCGTCTGGCCCGTGTGGAAGAGGGCGATGGTGCCCGTCTCCTGGATGACCTCGTACAACTCGTAGGCCACCGCACGGTCGTTGGGGAAGAAGCCCTGGATGCTGGGGTGGAACTTGAAGCCCTTCACCCCGTACTCCTCGACCAGGCGGCGGGCCTGGCGTACGCCCGCCTTGCCGCGGAAGGGGTCGATGGAGGCGAAGGGGATGAGGACGTCGGCGTTGGCGGCGGCCGCTTCGGCGACCTCTTCGTTCGGGACGGGTTCGGTGCCGGTCGCGGACTCGGCGTCGACCGTGAAGATGACGGCGGCCATCTTCCGCTCGCGGTAGTACGCGGCGGTCTCCTCCAGGGTCGGTTTCCGCTTGCCCTCGACCTTGAAGTAGGCGGAGGAGGCGTCGTGCAGGTCGTCGTCCAGGGAGGAGTGGCCCTTGGAGGACACCTCCGCATGGGTGTGGACGTCGATCGCGACGAGTCCGTCGAGGTCCATCGGGGGTGTCATCACGCCTCCGGGAGCTTCGGTGCGGGGATGCCGACCGACTGGAGTTCGGCGCCGACCGAGGTGGGGAAGGCGTCGGCCAGGGTGTCGGGGGTCCAGCCGCCGTCGGCGTAGGCCGCGCTGATCTCCTGCGGGTGGGACCAGAGTGCCACCTTGTCGCCGCCGATGCCGATGGCCTGACCGGTGATCCCGCGCGCGGCCTCGGAGGCGAGGAACGGGACGAGTGCCGCGCAGTCCTCGGGGGTGCCGAAGCCCTCGCCCTTGCGGAGGACGTCGGGGAGGGGCTCGCCGTTCTTCATCGCCTCCACGTAGGGCGCGAACGCGGGGATCGTCTCGGTCATCGCGGTCGCGGCGACCGGCACGATCGCGTTGACGGTGATGCCCGCGCGGCCCAGCTCCATCGACCAGGTGCGGGCCATCGCGGCGATGCCCGCCTTGGCCGCCGCGTAGTTCGTCTGACCGAAGTTGCCGCGCTGGCCCGCCGGCGAGCCGACCAGGATCAGGCTGCCGCCCTCGCCCTGCTCGCGCATCCGTACGGCGGCGGCGCGGGCGCAGGTGAAGGTGCCCTTGAGATGGGTGGTGATCACCGCGTCGAAGTCGTCGTCGGTCATCTTCCACAGCACCCTGTCGCGCAGGATGCCCGCGTTGGTGACCAGGATGTCGAGCCGCCCGAACTCCTCGACGGCCCTGTTCACGAGGCGTTCGGCGGCCTCCGTCGTGCCGACCGGGACCACCTCGGCGACGGCGGTGCCGCCCGCCTCGGTGATCGACTTCACGGCCTGCTCGGCCACCGTCTCGTCGATGTCGTTGACGACCACGGACGCGCCGTGGGCGGCCAGGGCGTGCGCGTAGGCGAGGCCGAGGCCCCGGCCACTGCCGGTGACGACGGCGACCTTGCCGGTCAGATCGATGCTGGGCACGAGCGGTCCCTTCACAAGACGAGATGCGGCTACGAGATCGAAGCTAAGAGCAATAATTGTTGACGTCAATAGTTGTTACCGATGGACCAGGTAGGCCAGACTGGCCCCGAACCACCGCACGCCCCGCCCGGGGCCTCGACCCAGGGAGCCCGCCATCGCCCGTCAGCCGCACGCCGCGAACCCGCCGATCGACGCGCACGAGCCGTGGATGCGCGGGCTGCACGCGGACACGGGCTACCTCATGTACCGGCTGGGCCTGCGCTCCGGTCAGCTCTTCAACACGTTCCTCCAGGAGTCGGGCCTGCGCCTGCGCCACTACGCGCTGCTCCGCTTCCTGGCCACGTCCGAGGGCGCCCTCCAGCGCGAACTGAGCACCCGCCTCGGCTACGACCCGAGCGCGATCGTCGGCCTGGTGGACGACCTGGAGAAACTGGGATTCGCCGAGCGCCGCCCTTCCCCCGACGACCGGCGCAGCCGCATCGTGGTCCTGACGGCGGACGGCCGCGGCTTCCTCCGCGACACGGACGAGGCGGGCCTGCGCGTCACGAACGAACTGCTGGGCCCGCTCGACGCGACCGAGCGCGCGACCCTGCACACCCTGCTGCAACGGGTCGCCGAGGACGGACTCGCCTGACCCCGGACGGAGGCCCGGCCATGCCCACCACGCGGCCCTCGCGGATCCCCCGGTCGACGGCCCCCGTCACGCGTTCCGCGCCCGACCGGCTGCTCGCGGTGCTCGCCGCCTTCGACCACACGCACACGGCCCTGTCCCTCTCCGACATCAGCCGCCGCGCCGGCCTCACCCTGACGACCACCCACCGGCTCGCGGGCGCCCTCACCGAATGGGGCGCCCTGGAACGGGACACGTCGGGCACGTACCACGTGGGTCTACGGCTGTGGGAGATCGCGGCGCTCGCACCGCGCGGCCTCGCCCTGCGCCAGGTGGCCCTGCCGTACCTGGAGGACCTGTACGAAGCGACGCACGAGAACGTGCAGTTGGCGGTGCGGGACGGTGCGGAGGTCGTCTACACCGAGTGGATCTCGGGCCGTTCGGCGGTCGGCGTGCACATCCGGGTCGGCTCCCGCTGGCCCCTGCACGCCACCGGAGTGGGCCTCGCCCTGCTGGCCCACGACGACTCGGACGGCCAAGAGGCCTACTGCGCAAGCCCGTTGGCGTCCTTCACGCCGTACACGATCACCGATCCGGTACGGCTGCGCCGGGTGCTGGCCGAAGTACGGCACACCGGCGTCGCGGTGAGCAGCCGTCAGATCACCGACGACGCGTTGTCGGTGGCCGCGCCGGTGCGTGGTCCTGGCGGTGCGGTGGTCGCCGCGGTGTCGGTGGTCGTGCCTCAAGTGGACGCGCAGGTACCGGCGTTGGTCCCGGCGGTGCGGCTCGCGGCGCGCGGGATATCGCGGGCCCTCGGATGGCGGCCTGAGCCGTGACGGCTTCGGCCTCGGCCCGGGTCCGGCCGTCGTAGACCGAAGGCCCAGCTCTGGCCGTCGTGGACCGAAGGCCCAGGTCCGGCCGTCGTAAACCGTAGTCCACCACGGCACGTCCCACCCCGGTGCAGGTCCCGAGGGAGGCCTGGAGGCATCCCTCGGTCTTCCCGCGTCCCCCGCTCATCTCACCCGGGCAGTCCCGCCAGCATCCGCCGGTCCCGCGGTGCCGGCTTGCGGTCCAGCCTCGCGTCCAGCAGCCGTCGTGCCGCGTCGCACCGCCCCGCCGACACCAGCGCGTACAGCAACGTCTCCTCCACGACCTCGCGTTGGGCCGCGCTGCCGCCCACCTTGCGGAGCACCGGAAGCAACGCGTCGAGGCCGTGGGCGGCTTCGTGGAAGCGCTGTTCGGCGAGGGCGGTGAAGGCGTCGCAGAGCGGGGCGATGACCTCGCGCTGCACCGGGTCGGCGCCCGCCGCGTGGTCGCGCAGACGGCGAAGGGCAGGGAGGTCTCCGGCCGCCGTCAGGGCCACCGCCGCGTGCAGGGCCGTGAACGCCGTCGCGGGTCGCTCCAGCACCTCGCACGTCACCGAGTCCAGGACGTCCGAAGTCGGCAGCTCCCCCTGCCAGTTGCCACTGAGCCGGGCCCGCCACAGCAGGGACCCCGAGTCGACCAGCGCCCGCACCCCGGTCACCCGCCCCGGCGCCAACTGGGCGAACCAGCGCCTGCGTACGGCGGCCGGGTCGTCCAACGCCAGTTCGTGCAGGGCGATGTGCCAGGAGAAGTGGGCCCGGTGCACGGCACCCCGGCCCTGTCCGGAGACCCAGCGGTCGAGCCAGTCGCGGCCCGCCTCGTGGGCGCCGGACTCGTAGTGGACGTGGGCCAGCGCGTGCACGGCATGGCCGGAGGCGGGCTCCACCGCCAGGGCGCGGTGGGCGAGTTCGCCCGCCTCGTGCAGCCGGCCCTGCTCCTGGCGGAGGAACGCGAGCAGCGAGGTGTGGAACCAGTGTCCGTCGTAGGCCGGGGACGTGCGCTCGACGAGCCGTAGGGCGTAGTCGTCGTACAGGTCGATGACGCCGGAGAAGGCGATGGTGGGGACGGCGGTGGCGAGGGCCAGCGCGTCGGCGGGGTGGGTGTCGAGATGGCGGATCAGCGCGCGGTCCCCGTCGGTGGACTGGACCCGCCGGGTGATCACGTCGACGAAGGACCGCTCGCGTTCGTCGGCGCGTTCGTGTGCGCTGCGCTGGGCGTCGGCGAGTGCCCGGGGGACGTCGACGGCGGCTCCGCACTCGTGGCCGAGGAGGGCCAACGCGGCGTGTCCCAGGGCGAATCCGGGGTCGAGGGCGACCGCGCGGGCGAAGGCGTCCTCGGCTCCCGCGCGTACTTTGAGGACCCGGTCGAGTCCGTTGCGGTAGGCGGTGGCGGCCTCGGCGTGGGTGGACAGCGGGAGTCCGAGTCCGTCGACGGGCCTGCGGCGGGCGCGGCGGGCCGGTGGGGCGAGCAACTGCCGGGCGAGGGCGGCGGCCTGGACTCGGATCTCGGGGATCGCGGTGGTCTCCCAGAGTTCGCCGCGCCGGGGGGCGCCGAGCGTGAACAGCGGTCGTACGCACCGGCCTTGGGCGTCGAGGAGGCGTCCGTCGCGGGTGGCGGCCCCCATGCCGAGCGGTCCGGGCACGGCCGTACCTGACTCGAACAGGCTTCGCCACAGCGGGTCTTCGAGCCGTTGTCCCGGTCCGGTGCAGTCGATCACCCAACCGGCGCGCACCGTACGGCCGTTGGAGAGCGTGACCACCAACTGGTCGCCGAAATCGACCACGTCGGTGATCGTGCCCGTGTGGACCTGGAGGCGGCGGGCGGTGCGGGCGCGGGTGAGGGACTCGGCGGTGGTGGGGGCCATGCGGTGGCGGTGGGTGTTCCAGAGGGCGCCCTCGTCCCCGAGGAACTCGCCGCGTTCCTCGGGGGTGAGGCTGTGCCACAGGCGTGCGGTGTGCGGGCGGAGGCTGTCCAGGGCGGGGCGCCAGTCGCCGTGGGTGCGGACGGAGCGGCTGATGTGCCGGTAGACGGTCCGGCGCAGTCCGCTCAGGGTCAGGTCGCGGGGCCAGCTCGGCGCCTCCATCGCGCCGGCCGGGCCCAACGCGTGGGGCTGGGGCAGGAGTCCGCTGCGGGAGACGGCGTGGATCGTGCGCTCGGGACGGTCCAGGGTGAGCGCGAGGTCCATGGCGGTGAGGCCGGTGCCGACGAGGAGGACGTCGGTGGTGTCCTCGCGTACGGACTCCAACACACCGGGTTTCCAGGGCGAGTTGATGAAGCGGGGCGATATGCGCAGCGCGGGCGGGGCCCAGGCGGCCGCAGGGGCGGCGGGGCCGGTGGCGAGAACGGCGCTGTCGGCGGTGAGGAGTCCCCCGTCGGCGAGGTGGAGTTCCACCGGGCCTCGGGGGGTGCCGGTACAGCTCTCGGCGCGGGTGCGCAGCCGGCGTACGGCGACCATGCCGTGGGAGCGGACGACGGCTTGGGCGAGGGTGTCGGCGAGATAGGCGCCGTAGCGGTAGCGGGTGGCGAAGTCGGCGCCCCTGACGGTGGGTTCACCGTGGCGGCACAGCCAGCGGGTGAAGTGGCCGGGGTCGTCCGGGTAGCAACTCATGCCGCCCGCGGGGACGTTGAGCCGGTGGCGTGGATCGGGGGTGGCGTAGGCCGTGCCGCGGCCGGCTTCCGGGGCCGGGTCGACCAGCACCAGGTCGAGGGGGGTCCGGCGGCGGGTGGCGGTCTCGCAGAGCTGGACGGCGGTCAGGGTGCCTGCCGCGCCCGCTCCGACGATCGCCACGGTGGGCCGCTTGCGGACTTCGGTCACGAATACCTCCGGCGTGGTCTGCCGCGGAGTCGCCGAAACGGAACTCCGCCTTCAGGTCCTTTCTCACTATTCCGACCGGTCGGGTGGGGAAGCCATGGCGGGACGGGGATCTCACCGGATACTCAGGGCACCGGTCGGCGCCTTCATACTCTGTTCACACTCGGGAAGCGACCGGCAACCGTGGTTTCAGGCCTTCTTTCAGGCTCTCTTCACAGGAATCTCAGATGCAGCCCCTGGGATTCAAAGATTCAACCCAGGGAAGTGACGCAGGATGCAACGGCACTGGTGATCTCGTCGCGTACGGCCAGGGGGTGTGCGCGACATGCGGAGGAAGGCCTGCCGTGGGCGTGTCGCACATATCCAACCGGTCCGAGAAGCAGTCGGAGAGGTGGTCCCGTCGTGGGGTCCTCACCGTGCTCGGGGTGGTGCCGGCCGCCGTCCTGACCGGTTGCAGCAGTTCGGCGGGGGCCGCGGAGGGTTCGCCGTCCGGCGGTTCGTCGGTGACCGCGTCCGTGAAGGCCGCGAAGGCGCCGACCGTCACGGTCACGCCCGCCGACGGCACGAAGAAGGCAGATTTCACGGCCCCGGTCACGGTGACGGTGGCCGACGGCACGCTCGCCGCGGTGAAGGTGACCGGCAACGACGGTTCCACGCTGGCCGGGACCTTCAACGACGCCAGGACGAAGTGGACGTCCGCGAAGAACCCGTACTCGGGCACGAAGTACACGGTCGCCGCGCAGGCACAGGGCGCCGCCGCGAAGACGCTGACCTTCACCACGAAATCCCCCGGCGAGACCTTCGTCGGCTACTTCACCCCCGAGGCGAACTCCACCTCCGGCGTCGGCATGCCCGTCTCGATCAACTTCACGCACGCGGTCAAGGACCGGTCCGCCGTCCAGAAGGCGATCACCGTCACCGCCGAGCCCGCCGTCGAGATCGTCGGCCACTGGTTCAGCGACACCCGGCTCGACTTCCGGCCCGAGACCTACTGGGCGGCCGGCACGAAGATCACGCTCAGCCTCCGCCTGAAGGATGTCGAGGGCCAGGACGGCGTCTACGGCGTCCAGTCCAAGGACGTCACCTTCGACATCGGCCGCGAGCAGATCAGCACGGTGGACCTGTCCAGCAAGGAGATGGTCGTCAAGCGCGACGGCACGACGCTGGCGACCTACCCGGTGAGCGGCGGCAACGCCCAGCACACCACCTGGTCCGGGATCATGGTGATCAGCGAGCGGTTCAAGCAGACCCGCATGGAGTCCTCGACGGTCGGCCTCGGCGACGAGTACGACATCGACGACGTCCCGCACGCCCAGCGCCTCACCACCTCCGGCACCTTCGTGCACGGCAACTACTGGGCGTCCACATCGGTGTTCGGCAACGAGAACACCAGCCACGGCTGCGTCGGCCTGCACGACGCGAAGGGCGCGAACGACACGTCGGTGGCGGGCTACAAGTTCTACGACAGCTCGATGCTCGGCGATGTCGTCATCGTGAAGAACTCCGGCGAGAAGACGGTGGCCGCGGACAACGGCCTCAACGGCTGGAACCTGTCGTGGGCGGAGTGGAAGGCGGGGAGCGCGGTCTAGGGCCGTCAGCCCGGCAGGCGGACCGGAAACCTCCTCTTTCACCGCATTCACCCCCTGAACCCCGGCCCGCCGAAAGGACTTTCCCGGCTTCACCTCTTGACGTCCGGAGTGGCTGAGAGCACATTGACCGCGCACCCACTGCCTGAGAGCGCTCTCAGACAGGCGCGGGCAATCGCACTCGCACCCCACTCCGTATCCGAGAGGCACCCATGAGTGACACCTCCGGCAGGCAGCGCAGACCCCGTCCCTTACGGCGTGTCCTGATCGCCGTCCTCAGCACCCTCGGTCTGGCCGCCGCCACCGCCACGGCCTTCACGCTGCCCGCGAACGCCTCCGCGCCCACCCCGCCCTCGGGCTGGACGCAGGTGTTCCTCGACGACTTCAACGGCGCCGCGGGCACCGGTGTGTCGACCGCCAACTGGCAGTACGACACCGGGACTTCGTACCCGGGCGGCGCGGCCAACTGGGGCACGGGCGAGGTCGAGACGATGACCTCCTCCACCAACAACGTGGCGCTCGACGGCAACGGCAACCTGCTGATCACCCCGCGCCGGGACGCGTCCGGCCACTGGACCTCGGGCCGTATCGAGACCAACCGCACCGACTTCCAGCCGCCGGCCGGGGGCAAGCTGCGGGTCCAGGCCCGTATCCAACTCCCCAACGTCACCGGCTCGTCGGCGCTCGGCTACTGGCCCGCGTTCTGGATGCTGGGGGCGCCGTACCGGGGCAACTATCAGAACTGGCCCGGCGTGGGCGAGTTGGACATCATGGAGAACGTCCAGGGTCTCAACACCGACTGGTCCACGGTGCACTGCGGCACCAGCCCGGGCGGTCCGTGCAACGAGACGACGGGCATCGGCGGTTCGACCGCGTGCACGGGCACGACGTGCCAGGCGGGTTTCCACACGTACGCGATGGAATGGGACCGGTCCACCAGTCCCGAGCAGATCCGCTACTACCTCGACGGCGTCAACTTCGAGACGGTGAACTCGAGTCAGGTCGACGCGACGACGTGGGCCAACGCGACGAACCACGGTTTCTTCATCATCCTGAACGTGGCGATGGGCGGCGGCTTCCCGGACGCGTTCGGCGGCGGCCCCACCAGCGCCACCGACCCGAACCACCCGATGACGGTGGACTACGTCCAGGTGCTCTCCTCCACGGGCGGTGGGGGCGGCACCACACCCCCGCCGACCGGCAACCGGGACGCGTACAGCGCGATCCAGGCCGAGTCCTACGACAGCCAGGCAGGCACGATCGCGGAGACCACCACGGACACGGGCGGCGGCCAGGACATCGGGTCGATAGCCAACGGCGACTGGGCGCTCTACAAGGGCGTCACCTTCGGCTCCACGGCGGCCACCCAGTTCAACGCCCGGGTCGCGAGCGGCGCCGCGAGCGGGATCAGCGGTCTGGTGCAGGTGCGCCTCGACAGCCCCACCGCGACCCCGGTCGGCAGCTTCGCGCTGGCCGGCACCGGGGGCTGGCAGTCATGGCGAACGGTCCCGGCCAACATCAGCTCGGTCACCGGCACCCATGACGTCTACCTCACCTTCAGCAGCGGCCAGCCGGCGGACTTCGTGAACGTCAACTGGTTCGACTTCGGTCACTGACCCGCCCCCCCCCCACGGGAACGAGGGGCTTCACGCCGGTGCGTGGGGCCCCTTGCCCGTGAGAGCGATATGCAATGCATCACGGCCGCCCGGCGGGGTCCTGGGCCGGCCCGACCGCGGCCTCGGGGGACAGCCGCGGGTCCTCCGCCGCCCGCCCTCGCACCTCACTGTCGGGATCGCGGCTGAACCGCTCGACGAGGTCGGCGTCCGACGCGGGATCGTCGAGCGCGAGAAGCCGCAGGCGCGGCTCCGGGTCGTCCGCGAGGCGCAGCAGGCCGTCGCGGGGGAAGTTGGGGTGGTTGCGGGGGCGGCCGGGGAACGAGAGGCTGCCGGGCCACCAGGTCCACACGTCGAGGAGCAGGTCGGCGGGGGCGTCGTCGCAGGACTCGGCGAGGAAGAGCCGTACGACGCGGTCCTCGTCGTGGGCCGGCAACTGCACGACGTCCGGGGGAAGGTGCACGGCGCGGGCCACGCTGCGGCGGATCAACAGCTTTTCGGACTAGGCGAGTTGCCGCATGGCGGCCGGGTCGTCGTGCAGGGCCGCGATCCACCACAGGGCGTAACTGCGGTGACTCGCCTCGATATCGGGGACGGTGTCGGCCATGGCGGCGATCTCGGCCGGCGTGCCGGGCGGGCGGGACTCGGGGGACGGCGCCCGGTCCACGCCGACGCGGGGGACGGTGTCGGCTGTCGATCTGGTCCTCCGCCATCTCGGCCGGCACCTCACGAAGGGCCCGCCCGGCGGTGGGCCAGCAGCCTGTCCCACTGGTCGCGCGAGAGATTCCCGCTCTCGGCCGCCATCCCCCGGACACGTCTCGACGGATGAGCGACGGCCGCGTCCGGAACACCGGCCGGAAGATCCGTGCGGTACAGGACATGCGCCTCGTCGGCATGGAGGAGACGGACGAGCGTCTCCGCCGGAGCGGCCCGGTGCAACCCCGGCCCCGTCAACCACCCGCCGGCGACACGCGCGTTGGGCCGAGCGCCTCGGTCGACGCGGACCAGACTCACCCATACGTCCCCCTCCCCCATCCGTCGGCACACCGTCAGCGCAACTCCGCCCGGAACCCCGCGGGAGTCACATCCGTGTGCTGCTGGAAGAACTTGGAGAAGTTGGCCGCGTCGGGGAAGCCGACTGCCGCGCCCACCCGGCCGATCGGCAGGTCCGTGTGGGCCAACAGCCGTTTCGCCTCCAGGACGACCCGCTTGTCGATGAAGCCCTTCGGGGTCTCGCCGGTCGCGGCGCGGACCGCGCGGACCAGGGTGCGGCGGGAGTAGCCGAGGGCGTCGGCGTAGGCGCTGACGCTGTGGTTGGTGGCGAAGCCCTTCTCCACGGCGTTGCGGAAGAGGGTGAACGTCGTGTCGGCCTGGCGGGCGGCGTCCTCGGCGGAGCTGGCGGCGAGATGCGCGAGCCGGAGCAGGAAGGCCGTCAGGGAGTGCCGTAGGACCGAGGTGTGCAGGCTGAGCGGGAGGGTCTCGGTGTCCTCGTACTCGCGCTGGAGCTGGTCCAGGGAGGCGCGCAGCGCGGCGAGGCGGGGCTCGTCGGGGTGCAGGAGCGGGGGGAGGTCGTAGCGGTAGAGGCCGGTCGCCTCGACCGTGGCGCGCGGGAGGAAGCCGGGCTGCATGGTCAGGACGGTGCCGCGGTACTCGCTGGTCGGGGAGAAGCGGTGGACCTGGCCGGGGCGGATCCACAGGACGTCGCCGGCGGTCGCCTCGTACTCGGCGAAGTCGATCATGTGGCGGACCGGGCCGCCGGAGAAGAGCATCACCACATGGAAGTCGATGCGGTGGACGCGGTGCAGGGGTGCGTCGGCGTGCCAGGTGCGGCCGGTGCCCATCGGGCCGACCTGCATGCCGACGCCGCAGACACTCAGGTCGACGGGGAAGGGAAACGTTCTGATCACGTCGCCGTCACCGCCGACGTCTTGGATAGTTCTGTCCGTCATGTCCTTCTCGTGCCGCCTCGACGCTCATCCCGGTGTCCCACTTTCACCACAGGCTGGCACACCGGCACCTTCCCCCGTAAAAGTCAGACTTTTAGATTTGAAGGCGTCCGAGCAGTTCTGCCGCTCTTACCGAGGACTTCTTGAAGATGAACGCGCACACACCTGACAGCTTCGAGTGGACCGACCTCGACCGTCGCGCCGTCGACACCGCCCGTGTCCTGGCCGCTGACGCGGTCCAGAAGGTCGGCAACGGGCACCCGGGCACGGCGATGGCACTGGCTCCTGCCGCGTACACGATCTTTCAGAAGGTGATGCGTCACGACCCCGCGGATCCCGAGTGGACCGGCCGTGACCGCTTCGTCCTCTCCCCCGGCCACACCTCGCTGACGCTGTACACGCAGCTGTACCTCGCCGGGTACGAGCTGGAGCTGGACGACCTGAAGGCGTTCCGGACGCACGGGTCGAAGACGCCTGGTCACCCCGAGTACGGGCACACGGCCGGTGTGGAGACCACGACGGGCCCGCTCGGCCAGGGTGTCGCGAACGCGGTGGGCATGGCCATGGCCGCCCGCTACGAGCGCGGCCTCTTCGACCCCGAGGCCCCCGAGGGCGAGTCGCCCTTCGACCACACCATCTGGGCGATCGTCTCCGACGGCGACCTGGAGGAGGGCATCTCCGCCGAGGCCTCCTCGCTCGCCGGCCACCAGAAGCTCGGCAACCTCGTCTTCGTCTACGACGACAACCACATCTCCATCGAGGGCGACACCGCGACCGCCTTCTCCGAGGACGTCCTCAAGCGCTACGAGGCCTACGGCTGGCACACCCAGCGCATCGAGCCCGCCGCCGACGGCGACATCGACCCCCACGCGCTGTACACGGCGCTCAGGACGGCGCAGGCCGAGACCGAGCGCCCCTCGATCATCGCGATGCGCACGATCATCGCCTGGCCCGCCCCGAACGCCCAGAACACCGAGGCAGCGCACGGCTCCGCGCTCGGCGCCGACGAGATCGCCGCCACCAAGCGCGTCCTCGGCTTCGACCCGGAGCAGTCCTTCGAGGTCGCCGACGAGGTCATCGCGCACAGCCGCAAGGCCCTGGACCGGGGCGCCGAGGCGCACTCCGCCTGGGACAAGCGGATCGACAAGTGGCGCGGCGCCCAGCCCGAGCGCGCGAAGCTCTTCGACCGGATCGTCGCCGGTCAGCTCCCCGAGGGCTGGGAGCAGTCCCTGCCGGTCTTCGAGGAGGGCTCCTCCGTCGCGACCCGCGCCGCCTCCGGCAAGGTCCTCCAGTCACTCGGCGCGGTCCTGCCCGAGCTGTGGGGCGGTTCCGCCGACCTGGCCGGCTCGAACAACACCACCATCGACAAGACGTCGTCCTTCCTCCCGAAGGGCAACCCGCTGCCGGAGGCCGACCCGTACGGCCGTACGATCCACTTCGGTATTCGCGAGCACTCGATGGCGGCCGAGATGAACGGGATCGCCCTGCACGGCAACACCCGTGTCTACGGCGGCACCTTCCTGGTGTTCTCCGACTACATGCGCAACGCCGTGCGCCTCTCCGCACTGATGCAGCTCCCGGTGACCTACGTCTGGACGCACGACTCGATCGGTCTCGGCGAGGACGGCCCCACCCACCAGCCGGTCGAGCACCTCGCCTCGCTGCGCGCCATCCCGGGCCTGAACATCGTGCGCCCCGCCGACGCCAACGAGACGGCGATCGCCTGGGCCGAGATCCTCAAGCGGCACGCCACGAAGCCCGCCCCGCACGGCTTCGCGCTGACCCGTCAGGGTGTGCCGACCTACGCGCCGAACTCCGATGCGGCACGCGGCGGTTACGTCCTCAAGGACTCCTCCACCGAGACCCCGGACGTTGTGCTGATCGCGACCGGTTCCGAGGTGCACCTCGCCGTCGAGGCGCGGGAGCAGCTGGAAGCCGAGGGCGTGGGTACCCGCGTGGTGTCGATGCCGTCCGTGGAGTGGTTCGAGGAGCAGCCGCGCGAGTACCGCGACCGTGTTCTTCCGCCGTCCGTGAAGGCCCGCGTTGCGGTCGAGGCCGGGATCGGTCTCACGTGGTACCGGTTCGTGGGTGACGCAGGACGCATCGTCTCCCTCGAACACTTCGGCGCCTCCGCCGATGCCAAGACCCTGTTCGCCGAGTTCGGCTTCACCGCCGAGAACGTCGCCGCTGCGGCCAGGGAATCCCTTGCCGCCGCGCGCGGTTGATCCGATCGCCAGAAAGAAGATGATCACAGTGACCGAAGTGACCGCGACCGCGGGAGCTCTCAAGCGCCTGTCCGACGAGGGCGTCTCCATCTGGCTGGACGACCTGTCGCGCAAGCGGATCGAGTCCGGCAACCTCGCCGAGCTCGTCGACACCAGGAACGTCGTCGGTGTCACCACCAACCCCTCGATCTTCCAGGCCGCCATCGGCTCCGGCGAGGGCTACGAGGAGCAGCTGGCCGACCTGGCCGTGCGCAAGGTGACGGTCGAAGAGGCCGTACGGATGATGACCACCGCCGACGTCCGCGCCGCCGCCGACATCCTGCGCCCGGTGTACGACGCGACCGGCGGCCGGGACGGCCGGGTCTCCATCGAGGTCGACCCGCGGCTCGCCCACCACACCGAGGCGACGATCGCCGAGGCCAAGCAGCTGGCCTGGCTCGTGGACCGTCCCAACGTGATGATCAAGATCCCGGCGACGCAGGCAGGTCTCCCGGCCATCACCGAGGTCATCGGCCGGGGCATCAGCGTCAACGTCACGCTGATCTTCTCCCTGGAGCGCTACCGCGAGGTCATGGACGCCTACCTGGCCGGCCTGGAGAAGGCCCGCGCGGCGGGCATCGACCTGGCGACCATCCACTCCGTGGCGTCCTTCTTCGTCTCCCGCGTCGACTCCGAGATCGACAAGCGCCTCACGGCGCTCGGCACGGACGACGCCCTCGCTCTCAAGGGCAAGGCCGCCCTCGCCAACGCGCGGCTCGCGTACCAGGCCTACGAGGAGGTCTTCTCCGGTGACCGCTGGACCGCTCTCGCGGGCGCGAAGGCCACCAAGCAGCGCCCCCTGTGGGCCTCGACCGGCGTGAAGGACCCGTCGTACAAGGACACCCTGTACGTCGACGAGCTGGTCGCGCCCGGCACGGTCAACACCATGCCGGAGGCGACGCTGAACGCCACCGCCGACCACGGTGACATCCACGGCGACACGGTGACCGGCGGCTACGCGCAGGCCCGCGCCGACCTGGACGCCGTGGAGCGGCTGGGCATTTCGTACGACGTCGTCGTCAAGCAGCTGGAGGACGAGGGCGTCGCCAAGTTCGAGGTGGCCTGGCAGGACCTGCTGGACGCCGTCGCGAAGTCGCTGAGCAGCAAGGGGGTCGACGGGGAATGAGCGAGGAACTTCCCACCACGAAACCGGCCGGGCACGACCTGACCGTCGAGGAGATCACCGACGCGCTGACCGCCGAGTGGGACAACCCGCTGCGGGACGAGCGCGACCGCCGGCTCCCCCGGATCGCGGGCCCGTCCGGGCTGGTCATCTTCGGTGTCACCGGTGACCTGTCCCGCAAGAAGCTGATGCCGGCCGTCTACGACCTGGCCAACCGCGGGATGCTGCCGCCGGGCTTCTCCCTCGTCGGGTTCGCCCGGCGCGACTGGGAGGACCAGGACTTCGCCCAGGTGGTCCACGACTCGGTGCGCGAGCACGCGCGGACCGAGTTCCGCGAGGAGGTCTGGCAGCAGCTCGCCGAGGGCATGCGGTTCATCCCCGGCGACTTCGACGACGACACCGCGTTCAAGCAACTGCGGGCGGCCGTCGACGAGTTGGACACCTCCCGCGGCACCAGCGGCAACTACGCGTTCTATCTCTCCGTACCGCCGAAGTTCTTCCCGAAGGTCGTCCAGCAGCTGAAGAAGCACGGGCTCGCGGACGCGCCGGAGGGTTCCTGGCGGCGTGCGGTCATCGAGAAGCCGTTCGGCCGCGACCTGAAGAGCGCACGTGAGCTGAACAAGATCGTGCACGAGGTGTTCGACCCGGACCAGGTGTTCCGCATCGACCACTACCTCGGCAAGGAGACCGTCCAGAACATCCTGGCGCTGCGCTTCGCCAACCAGATGTACGAGCCCATCTGGAACCGGTCCTACGTCGACCACATCCAGATCACGATGGCCGAGGACATCGGCATCGGCGGGCGCGCCGGGTACTACGACGGCATCGGTTCGGCCCGTGACGTCATCCAGAACCACCTGCTGCAGCTGATGGCGCTCACCGCCATGGAGGAGCCGATCGCCTTCGACGAGGAGGCGCTGCTCACCGAGAAGCTCAAGGTGCTGAAGTCGGTGCGGCTGCCGGAGAAGCTGGGCGAGCACACGGTGTTCGGGCAGTACGCGGAGGGCTGGCAGGGCGGCGAGAAGGTCGTCGGCTACCTCCAGGAGGACGGCATCGACCCGCAGTCGAAGACCGACACCTACGCGGCCGTCAAGCTGGAGGTCGACAACCGCCGCTGGGCGGGCATCCCGTTCTACCTGCGCACCGGCAAGCGGCTCGGCCGCCGTGTCACGGAGATCGCGGTCGTCTTCAAGCGCGCCCCGCACTCCCCCTTCGACTCCAGTGCCACCGAGGAGCTGGGCCAGAACGCGATCGTCATCCGCGTGCAGCCCGACGAGGGCATGACGGTCCGGTTCGGCTCGAAGGTGCCGGGCACGTCGATGGAGATCCGGGACGTGTCCATGGACTTCGCCTACGGCGAGTCGTTCACGGAGTCGAGCCCGGAGGCGTACGAGCGGCTCATCCTGGATGTGCTGCTCGGCGACGCCAACCTGTTCCCGCGCCACCAGGAAGTGGAAGAGTCCTGGAAGATCCTCGACCCGATCGAGGAGTACTGGGCACAGAACGGCAGGCCCGCGCAGTACTCCTCGGGCAGCTGGGGTCCCGAGGAGGCGGACGAGATGCTCGCACGAGACGGACGGAGCTGGCGCAGGCCATGAAGATCGACCTGAGCGACACCACGGCAAGCAAGATCAACAAGGCGCTGGTGCAGGGTCGCCGCGACATCGGCACCCCTGCCGTGGGCATGGTCCTGACGATGGTCATCGTCACGGACGAGGAGAACGCCTACGACTCGATCAAGGCGGCCGAGGAGGCCTCGCACGAGCACCCCTCGCGCACCCTGGTCGTCATCAAGCGGCACGCGCGCACCCCGCGCGACCGCACCAACTCGCACCTCGACGCCGAGGTCCGGGTGGGCGCCGACGCCGGCACCGGCGAGACGGTCGTGCTGCGGACCTACGGCGAGGTGTCCGACCACGCCGACTCCGTGGTGCTCCCGCTGCTGCTGCCGGACGCGCCGGTCGTCGTCTGGTGGCCCGGGGACGCCCCCGAGGTCCCGGCGAAGGACCCGCTGGGCGCCCTCGCGCAGCGCCGGATCACCGACCTGTACGCGGCGGCGGACCCGCTGGTGGCGCTGGACTCCCGGTCCCGTTCCTACGCGCCCGGCGACACGGACCTCGCCTGGACCCGGCTGACGCCGTGGCGCTCGATGCTGGCGGCGGCCCTCGACCAGGCCAAGTCCAAGATCACCTCGGGTGCCGTGGAGAGCGAGGCCGACAACCCGGCCGCCGAGCTGCTGGCCCGCTGGCTGGAGGCCCGCCTCAAGGTGAAGATCGACCGTGTGGTCACGGCGGGACCGGTCATCACGGCCGTCCGGCTGGGCACCGCGGCCGGCGAGGTCGTCATCGACCGCCCCGAGGGCCCGCTGGCCACGCTGACCCTGCCCGGTCAGCCCTCCCGCACCCTCGCGCTGAAGGTCCGCACCACCTCCGAACTGATCGCCGAGGAGCTGCGGCGCCTCGACGCCGACGAGATGTACGCCATCGCCCTCCGGGCCGAGGGCACCAAGGAGACCGCCCGTCATGCCTGACTCCCCCAAGCTCACCCGGCGGCCGGAGTGGGCCGCCCTGGAGGACCACCGCGCGGCCGAACTGAGCCCGCAGCTGCGTGAGTTGTTCGCCGCGGACCCGGAGCGCGCGGAGCGGTACGTCGTCACCGTCGGCGACCTGCGCATCGACTACTCCAAGCACCTGATCACGGACGAGACCCTCGCCCTGCTCCAGGAACTCGCCACCGCCACCGGTGTGTTCGACCTGCGCGACGCCATGTTCCGCGGCGACAAGATCAACGTCACCGAGGACCGCGCGGTCCTGCACACCGCCTTGCGCGCCCCGCGCGACGCGGTGGTCGAGGTCGACGGCGAGAACGTGGTGCCCCAGGTCCACGCCGTGCTCGACAAGATGGCCGCTTTCGCGGACCGCGTCCGTTCCGGCGAGTGGACCGGCCACACCGGCCGCAGGATCCGCAATGTCGTCAACATCGGCATCGGCGGCTCCGACCTCGGTCCCGCGATGGCGTACGAGGCGCTCCGCGCGTTCACGGACCGCTCGTTGACGGTCCGGTTCGTGTCGAACGTGGACGGCGCCGACCTGCACGAGGCCACCCGTGACCTCGACCCGGCGGAGACGCTGTTCATCATCGCCTCGAAGACGTTCACGACGATCGAGACGATCACCAACGCGACCTCCGCCCGGACGTGGCTCCTTGAGGGTCTCGGAGGGGACGACAAGGCGGTCGCGAAGCACTTCGTGGCGCTGTCGACGAACGCCGGGAAGGTGTCGGACTTCGGCATCGACACGGACAACATGTTCGAGTTCTGGGACTGGGTCGGCGGCCGCTACTCCTTCGACTCGGCCATCGGCCTCTCGCTGATGATCGCCATCGGCCCGGACCGCTTCCGCGAGATGCTCGACGGCTTCCACCTCGTCGACGAGCACTTCCGCACCGCGCCCGCCGAGTCCAACGCCCCTGTGCTGCTCGGCCTGTTGGGCGTCTGGTACGGCAACTTCCACGACGCCCAGTCGCACGCGGTGCTGCCGTACAGCCACTACCTCTCCAAGTTCACCGCCTACTTGCAGCAGCTGGACATGGAGTCGAACGGCAAGTCCGTGGACCGGGACGGGAATCCGGTGGAGTGGCAGACCGGCCCCGTGGTGTGGGGCACGCCCGGCACCAACGGCCAGCACGCCTACTACCAACTCATCCACCAGGGCACGAAGTTGATCCCGGCGGACTTCATCGGTTTCGTCAACCCGGTCGGTGAGCTGAGTGACGGGCTCAAGGCTCAGCACGACCTGCTGATGGCCAACTTCTTCGCCCAGACACAGGCGTTGGCCTTCGGCAAGACACCGGACGAGGTGCGCGCGGAGGGCGTGCCCGAGGAACTGGTGCCGCACAAGACGTTCAAGGGCAACCACCCCACGACGACGATCCTGGCCCGCGAGCTGACCCCGTCGGTCCTCGGGCAGTTGATCGCCCTCTACGAGCACAAGGTGTTCGTCCAGGGCGCGATCTGGAACATCGACTCCTTCGACCAGTGGGGCGTCGAGCTCGGCAAGGTCCTCGCCAAGCGCGTCGAACCCGCCCTCACCGAAGGCGCCGACGTCCCCGGGCTCGACCCCTCCACCGCCGCGCTCGTGGCCACGTACCGGACGCTCCGTAATTCCCAGGATTCTCAGGAAGTGAACTGACATGCAGCTCGGACTGATCGGCCTCGGCAAGATGGGCGGCAACATGCGCGAGCGCATCCGCCGCGCGGGCCACACCGTCATCGGCTACGACCGCAACCCCGACGTGACCGACGTGAAGAGCCTCGCCGAACTGGTCGACAAGCTCGAAGCACCGCGCACGGTCTGGGTGATGGTGCCGGCCGGTGCCGCGACCCAGTCGGTCGTCGACGAGCTGGGCGACCTGCTCCAGCCCGGTGACGTCATCGTGGACGGCGGCAACTCCCGCTGGACGGACGACGAGAAGCACGCCGAGGAGCTGGGCGCCAAGGGCATCGGCTTCGTCGACGCGGGCGTCTCAGGCGGCGTCTGGGGCCTGAAGAACGGCTACGCCCTGATGGTCGGCGGCGACGCCGAGAACATCGCCAAGGTCCAGCCGGTCTTCGACGCCCTCAAGCCCGAGGGCGAGTTCGGCTTCGTCCACGCGGGCAAGGTGGGTGCCGGACACTTCTCGAAGATGGTCCACAACGGCATCGAGTACGCCATGATGCAGGCCTACGCCGAGGGCTGGGAGCTGCTGGAGAAGGTCCACTCCGTCACCGACGTGCGCGAGGTCTTCCGCTCCTGGCAGGAGGGCACCGTCATCCGCTCGTGGCTGCTGGACCTCGCGGTCAACGCCCTTGACGGCGACGAGCACTTGGACAAGCTCAAGGGCTACGCGGAGGACTCCGGCGAGGGCCGCTGGACCGTCGAGGCGGCCATCGACAACGCCGTGCCGCTGCCCGCGATCACGGCCTCCCTGTTCGCGCGGTTCGCCTCGCGTCAGGACGACTCGCCACAGATGAAGATGGTCGCCGCGCTGCGCAACCAGTTCGGCGGTCACGCCGTCGAGTCCAAGTAGGCGCGCCGTGGGGGATCTTCTGCTGGTCCGCCACGGCGAGACGGAGTGGAGCGTGTCGGGCCAGCACACCAGCTGGACCGACCTGCCCCTCACCGAGCACGGCGAGGAACAGGCCAGGTCTCTCGCTCTGCTCCTCTCGGACCGGGCCTTCGCTCTCGCACTGACCAGCCCGCTCGGCCGCGCGATACGCACCGCCGAACTCGCGGGCATCACCGGGGCCGTACCCGACCCCGAGCTGCACGAGTGGGACTACGGCGCCTACGAGGGCGTCACCACCGTCGACATCCACCGCACCCGCCCCGACTGGTACCTGTGGACCGACGGGGTGCCGCCGGGTCCTGCGGGACACCCCGGCGAGTCCCCGGACGAGGTCGGCGCCCGCGCCGACCGGGTCCTGAAGCGGGTGGACGCCTCGCTGGGGGACGGTGACGTGATCCTCGTGGCCCACGCCCACTTCCTGCGGGTCCTCACCGCCCGGCGGCTGGGACTGCCCGCGGCGGACGGCCGCCTGTTCCAGCTGGCGACCGGCACGGTCAGCCGGCTGTCCACCGAGCACGACCGCCCGGTGATCGCGGAGTGGAACACCCGGCCGTAGCAACGGCGCAACTCCACGGCCCGGACCACACGTTGACGTGCGGTCCGGGCCGTCGCCGTCCCCTGTGCCCGCGCGCCCGCCCCGGCTAGAGTCCCGCCTGATGGAGATCAACGATCTGACACCGGCCGAGGAACAGGTGTGGCGGGCCTTCCCGTTGGGCGAGTCCGTGGACTTCCGCACGGCGGACGACGAGGACGTGGCCCTCGGCGCCGGCTGGGGTCCCGAACGGACCGTCCGCGCCCATGTGTTGCGGGCCCTGCTGCTCAACGGGCCGCAGGAAGCAGGGGAGATAGCGTCGCTGAGCCTGGCGGGCGCCCGGATCACCGGCAGGCTCGACCTGCAGTACGCGACGGTCGACCAGCCCGTCCGGCTGCGGTACTGCCACTTCGACGACGTGCCCCGCTTCTACGCCTCCCGACTGCGTGAACTCAACTTCGGCGACTCGGTGTTGCCCGGTCTCACCGCCCACGCGATGCGCGTCGACGGCGTGCTGCGGCTGACCCGGTCGCGGTTCCGCGGGGTGGTGCGGCTGGCCGGGGCGAAGATCGCCGGGAGCCTGTTCATGGAGGGCTCGGAGATCATCGCCCCGGACGCCGAGGAGCCGGTGCTCCAGCTCAACCAGGCCGCCGTGGGGGACGATCTGCGGGCTGCGGGGCTGCGCACCCGGGGGCAGATACGGCTCAGCGGCGCGAGCGTCGCCGGGTCGGTCAACTTCAACACGGTGGACTTCCGCAACCCCGGGGACTCCGCCGTCGACGCCGAAGTCCTCGCCGTGGAGGGCAACTTCCTGTTGCGGGAGGCCCGGGTGGAGGGCTGGGTCGGACTGCGCGGCGCACGCATCGCGGGCCGGCTCGACCTGTCGTACACGAGCCTGGCCAACCCCGGCGGTCCCGCACTGCTGGCTTCCAGCACCACCATGGGCGAACTCTGGCTGCGCGAGAGCCCGCCCGTCCAGGGCGGAGTCGTGCTGCGCAACGCCCAGATCGACGTCCTGCTCCTGGAGCCGGAGGTGCTGCCGGAGCAGGTCTTCCTGACCAGCCTCGCCTACACATCACTCATCCCGCACGAGACCGCCGAGCGCCGGCTGACCATGCTGGAACGCGACGGCGACGGCTATGTCCCGCACGCCTACGAGGAGTTGGCCGCCGCCTACCGCCGCGTCGGCGACGACCAGGCCGCCCGCCGGGTCCAACTCGCCAAGCAGCGCCGGGTCCGCGGCACCCGCCCCTGGTACGGCCGCGTGTGGGGCTACGTCCAGGACGCCACCGTCGGCTACGGCTTCCGCCCGCTGCGCGCCTGCGCCTGGCTGCTGTCGCTGCTGGCGATCGGCTCCCTCGCCTACGGCCTGCACCACCCGCACGCCCTCAAGGCGTCCGAGGCCCCGCACTTCAACCCGGTGTTCTACACGCTCGACCTGCTGCTGCCGGTGATCTCCTTCGGGCAGGAGGAGGCGTTCGCGCCGGAGGGCTGGTACCAGTACCTCGCCTACGGCCTGATCATCACCGGCTGGATCCTCGCCACGACGGTCGTCACCGGCGTGACCAGGACCGTCAGCCGCCAGTGAGTCGCTTCGCCGTGTGCTGGGCGGCGAGGCGCACCGGCGCGTTCTGGGCGCCGTAACCCCGGTAGCCCGGTTCACGCTGGACGAGTTCGAAGAAGACCCTGCCGACGGTCCGCGTGTAGCAGTGCCGGAACGCGCCGCCGGCGTCCCGGTCGTAGAGGATGCCGAGGTCCTGGTACGTCACCAACTCGCCCTCGGAAAAGTCGAATCGGGCCGCGAGGTCGTCGTAGTAGTTCGCGGGGATGCGCAGCAGCCGGCCACCGGAGTCACGGAAGCGGCGGGCCGCGGCGACCACGTCGTCGGTCGCGAGGGCGATGTGCTGGGCGTGGGCGCCGTCCTCGCCCGGGGCCGCGCCGACGCTCAGCGCGATCCGGACGCTGCCGTCGGGGGTGGTGACGGCACGGCTGCGCAACAGGCCGTAGGGGTCGGCGACGTCGACGCTCTCCTGTGCCTGGAGCCCGAGGACGCTGCGGTGGAAGAGAGTCGCCTCGTCGAAGTGGTGCCAGGGCTGGGTGAGGGCGAGGTGGTCGATGCGGTGGACGCCTGTGGCGGTGGGCAGTTGACCGGGGGTGGGGTCCTCGGCGCCGATCCCCTGCGGGAGTTGACCGGAGGTGTCGGCGAAGTCGGCGCGCCAGCCGGGGAGTTCGGGGGTGTCCGGTGCGCAGAAGAAGAGTTCCGTGCCGTCCGGTGCGGCCACGGCGTCGAGTCGGGCGTCCTCGGGGGTACGACGGCGGGGCAGGACCGGTGCGAGGAGGGCCTCGGCGCGGCGGGCGGCGCCCTCCGGGTCCGGTGACTCCAGGCCGATCGCGGCGAGGGCGGTGCCGTCCCTGCGCAGGGCGGGGCCGGTGTTGACCAGGATGCGGGCCTCGCCCTGCTGCCACAGGTCCACCGGTTTGCCGCGGTGGCGGGCCGTGCGGGTGAAGCCGAGGGCGGTGAGCAGGGCGGTGACGGGTTCCGCGTCGGGCGTGACGAGTTCGGCGAAGGCGATGCCCGTGGGGACGACCGGCGCGGGCGGCTCCGACAGGCCGACCGTCTCCTGCAGGACCAGCAAGGAGCGCTGCGCGTCGACCGCCGTCGGGCCCGCCTCCGCCTGCCGGAACACGTCGTTGAAGATCTCCAGCGAGAGCGGCCCGTCGTACCCGGTGCTCAGGACGTGCCGCACGAGTCCGGCGACGTCGAAGCCGCCCTGCCCCGGGAAGCAGCGGTAATGGCGGCTCCACTGCAGGACGTCCATCGCGAGCAGCGGGGCGTCGGCGAGCTGGAGGAAGAAGATCTTCTCGCCGGGGATGTCGGCGATGCCCTTCGGGTCGGACCCCCGGGACAGGATGTGGAAGCTGTCGAGACAGGTACCGAGCGCGGGATGCCCGGCCGCCTCGACAATCCGCCACGCGTGGTCGTACGTGCTGACGTGCCGCCCCCAGGCCAGCGCCTCGTACGCGACGCGGACCCCGAACTCCTGCGCGAGATCCGCGAGTTGGCTCAGCTGAGCGGCGGCGAGCGCGTCGTCGTCCTCGGCGAGCGGGGACACGCTGGAGCAGACGAGCACGGTGTCGGCACCGAGCCTGCGCATCACCTCGAACTTGTGCCGGGCCCGCCGCAGATTCCGCGCGAACTCGGCCTCGGGCACGGCCTCGATGTCCCGCATCGGCTGGTACAGCTCGATGGCCAGGCCGAGGTCGGCACACCGGGCGCGGATCTCCTCGGGCGGGAGCGGGCTGGCGAGGAGGTCGTTCTCGAAGATCTCGACGCCGTCGAATCCGGCCCGCGAGGCCGCGGTGAGCTTCTCGGTGAGGGAGCCGCTGAGGGAGACGGTGGCGATGGACGTACGCATCGGAGTACCTCGCTGAATCGGGGCGGGCACGGGTGGGGGGTTGTCGGGGGGGGCTCGGCTCTGATGTGGTGCGGGCGCGGCCCTACTTGGGCGCAGGCACCGCGCCGGCCAGGCCCGCGATATCCGCGAGCATCCGCGCGGTGTCGGGTTCCCGGCCGGTGAACAGACGGAACGCGTCCGCCGCCTGGAAGACCGCCATGCCGCCGCCGTCGAGGGTGGCGCAGCCCAACGCGCGAGCGGTGCGCAGGAGTTGGGTCTCCAGTGGCCGGTAGACCACCTCGGCGATCCACAGTCCGGGGTGCAACAGCCCCGCGGGGAACGGGAGTCCGGGGTGGGCGGCCATGCCGGTGGGTGTGGCGTGGACGACGCCGTCGGCGGCGGCGAGCAGTTCGGGGAGCCGGTCGGGGGTGGCGCCGGTCGCACGGTCCGGGCCGAAGTGGCGGTTCAGGGAGTCGGCGAGGGCCCTGGCGCGTTCGGGCAGCGCGTCCACGACGGTGACGCGCCCGGCGCCCAAGGTGAGCGTGGCATGCGCGACGGCCGCGCCCGCGCCGCCCGCGCCCAGCTGGACGACACGTTCCATGGGCGCGTCCGGCAGCCCGCGCGCGAAGGACGCGGCGAAGCCGGTGACATCCGTGTTGTGGCCGATCGCCCGGCCGTCCGCCTCGAAGACCACGGTGTTGACCGCACCCAACGCCTCGGCCTGCGGGGCGAGTCCGTCCAGGTGCTCGATGACGAGTTGCTTGCACGGGTGCGTGATGTTGAGCCCGTCGAAGCCCAAGTCGCGGGCGGCGCGCACCAGCTCGCCCACCGCCTCGGGGCCCGCACCGAGCACGTCGATGTCGATGAGCCGGTACACGTAGCGCAGCCCCTGCCGATCGGCCTCGCGTTCGTGCAGGGCCGGACTGAGGGAGGGCCCGATCCCGGAACCGATCAGCCCGACGAGATACGACCGCCCGGACCCGCCCGAGCCGTCGAACCCGGAGACGCCCGCGCCCGCCGACCCGAACCCGTCCCCGCCCTCGACCTCACACGAGTCCTTGAAGACATCGGCCACGGCGGCCCTCCTGACTGGCTCACTAATGTACGAACTAGTACGTTAGCTATATCAGCATCGACGCCCCACGGGAAGCCCCGGCGACCGACTCGGCGTCCCCCCGCGGGGACCCGGCTTCTACAATCACCGGCACTGGCCCCTCGCCCGAAGGAACCCGATGACCAGCGTCGAAGAACCGGCACGACCGAACGGGCGGATCCGCGACGCCGCCCGCACCAAGGCCGAGATCCTCGACGTGGCGACCGACGAGTTCGCCCGGGCCGGCTACGACGGCGCCCGCGTCGACGAGATCGCCGCCCGCACCCGCACCACCAAGCGGATGATCTACTACTACTTCGGCGGCAAGGAACAGCTCTTCACCGCCGTCCTGGAGCGCTCCTACGGTGTGATCCGCGAGGCCGAACGCGGCCTGGACGTCGAGCACCTGGACCCGGTCGCCGCCATCCGCCGGCTCGCCGAGCTGACCTTCGACCACCACGAGCAGCACCCGGACTTCATCCGCCTGGTGTCCATCGAGAACATCCACGGCGCCGAGCACATCGCCGCCTCCGAGAAGCTCGGCAAGATCGGCTCGCCCGCCCTCGACGTGATCCGCCGCATCCTGGAGGCGGGGCAGAAGTCCGGCCTGTTCACGGCCGACGTGGACGCCGTCGACCTGCACGCGATGATCAGTTCCTTCTGCTTCTTCCGGGTCGCCAACCGGCACACCTTCGGCGCCCTGTTCGGCCGCGACCTGGTGGCCCCGGCGCAGCGCGAGCACTACCGGACCATGCTGGGCGACATGGTGATCGCCTACCTCACGGCGGAGCGCGCGACCGACTGAAGTCGCCGTACGCCCCCTCTTGACACCCGGGAAACGTGAGCGCAACATCCCTACCCACCGAGACTAACTATCCAGTGGGTTAATTAGCCGCGACCCGGCGCCCCCGTCTCCCCACTCGCCGCTCACCGTGGCCTCACCCCGCACACTCCCCGTCTCCGCTCACTCCGCCCACGGTGGAGTTCCCCCGAAGGAGCAAGCCGTGTCCGTCCCCGCCAAAGCCGTCGGGCAGCCGAAAAAGGCGGCCACTGCCGCCTGGATCGGCAGCGCCTTGGAGTACTACGACTTCTTCATCTACGGCAGTGCCGCCGCCCTGATCTTCCCGAAGGTCTTCTTCGACGACTCGGACCCGGCGACCGCGACCCTGCTCTCGCTGGCGACCTTCGGTGTCGCCTACGCGGCCCGGCCGGTCGGCGCGCTGTTCCTCGGGCACTTCGGCGACCGGGTCGGCCGCAAGAAGATCATGATCTTCACGCTGCTACTGATGGGCCTGTCGACGTTCCTCATCGGCTGTCTGCCCTCCCGCGCCCAAGTCGGCGGTCTGGCACCGGTGTTGCTCGTGCTGTGCCGGGTCCTCCAGGGGATATCCGCGGCGGGCGAGCAGGCCAGTGCGAGTTCGATGACGTTGGAGCACGCGCCGCCGGACCGGCGTGGTTTCTTCACCAGTTTCACGCTGGGCGGCACCCAGGGCGGCCAGCTCATCGCGACGCTCGTGTTCCTCGCCGTGGCCCAACTCCCGGACAGCCAGCTGCTGTCGTGGGGTTGGCGCGTTCCGTTCTGGGCCAGCGTGCTGGTCGCGGTCGCGGGGTACCTCATCCGCCGTAACCTCCAGGAGACCCCGGCCTTCGCCGAGCAGGCCGCGACCGAGGGTGTCGTGAAGCTGCCGCTCGTGGTCCTGCTGCGCGAGCACTGGGCGGACGTCCTGCGGGTGATCGCGGGCGCGCTCATCGCCTCGGTCTCCACGATCTTCACGGTGTGGGCGCTCGCCTACGCGACCAGTGACTCCGTCGGCATGTCCCGCTCGTCGATGCTGTGGGTGGGCGCGCTCGCCAACCTCGTCGCCCTCGCCGCGATCCCCCTGTGGGCCACGCTGTCCGACCGCATCGGCAGGCGCCCGGTGTATCTGATCGGCGCGGTCGGCAGCGCGATCACGATGTTCCTCTACCTCTGGGCGATCTCGACCGGCTCCTACGCCCTCACCCTGGTCCTCGGCATCGTCGCCTTCGGCGTGGTCTACAGCGCCGCGAACGGCGTCTGGCCCTCCTTCTACGGCGAGATGTTCTCGACCCGGGTCCGGCTGTCGGGCATGGCGATCGGCACCCAGATCGGCTTCGCCGTGGCCGGGTTCGCGGTGACGTTCGCCGCGCAGATCGCGGGTCCTGACGGCACGGACTGGTCGTCGGTGGCGCTGTTCACTGCGGCCCTGTGCGTCCCGCCGGTGATCGCCGCGATCTCGGCGCGCGAGACCCACACGGTCCCGACGGAGCTGCTCGGCACCCGGTCGCCCCGCGAGGCGTCGCAGCCGGAGACGGTGACGGCCTGACCGTCGCTGCCCACCTTCCGCTCCCCCGGGCTCCGTTGACGACGCCGCCCGGGGGTTCCGGCTTCCGCCTCGATCAGACCGACTCCGAGCCGCGGTACGCGTACATGCCGGCGAGGAACTTCCGCCGCAGCGCCGGGACTTTGCTGGTCACGCTGAAGAAGCTGCGGGCGGCGAAGAGCGCGAGGCGGCCGGTGACGGAGCGGTAGAGGGGGTCGTCGCCGCTGGTGCCGTTGTTGTCGAGGGACTCGGCGACGCGGGTGAAGCCGTAGGGGATCATCTCGGCTTCGTAGGCGCCGATCGCGGTGAGCAGCGGCTTCGACTCCCTTGCCGCGCCGGTCGGTTCGCGGCAGAGGAGAGAGGCGTCGCGCAGTGCGGTGTTGGCGCCGACGCCCTGGCCCGGGGTCATGGTGTGGATGGCGTCGCCGAGCAGGGTGATGGTCGTGGTGGGCCAGGGGTCGACGGGGACCGAGGTGGCGATCCGCAGGGGGAACGCGGCGTCGGAGTCGGAGAGTTCGACGATCCGGCGCAGGTCGGGATGCCAGTTACGGGTCGACTCCAGGACGGTGTCGAGGAGTTGCCTGCCGCGCTGCCGGTGCGTGTCCTCGGGGAAGTGGTCGTGGGCGCTCCAGACCGACAAGTTGATGTAGTCGCGCGTGTTGTCGAACTGCAGGCCCGACCAGCTGTCCAACAGAGCTTTGTCGGCAGGGTTCTTGGGCCTGCCCTGCTCGTCCCACTTGAACTCCATGACGTGGAGCATGCCGATCATGCCCTTCGTCCCGAAGATCAGGGAGAGCCCGTTGAGCACCTCGTCCGACAGCAGGGCGCGGGTCTCCGGTGTGAGGGCGGTCTTGGTGGCGATGGCGGTGATGCCGGCGTCCTTGATCTCCGCGTGCGGCAGGAACTGGCGGCGCACGGCCGAGCGGGTGCCGTCCGCCGCGACCAGGACATCGCCGGTGGCGGTGGTGCGCAGCGACTGGGTGAGCACGTTGAAGTGGCGCGGGTCCCGGGCGCAGGTGGCGACGAAGGTGTCGAAGAGCTCGGGCGGCAGGCACTCCTTGAGGGCGCGGTTGCCGGTGGGGTCGATGCCGACGCGGTAGCCGTAGAGGCCGTCCCGGCGGGAGCCGTAGCGCTCGTACACGGCGACCGAGACACCGGCCTTCTTCAGTCCGTGCGCCAGGCACATCCCGCCGGTACCGCCGCCGATGATCAGACCGTGCACAGGGGGCGCGCCCGTTGACAGATGACGTTTCGCGCAAGAACATCGGCCGAAACGAGCAGAAAAGAACAGCGCTGTTGCACGGCAACCCCATGACTCTCCCGTCCCCCGCAGAAGGACATGAGTGGTGCGCATCTTTTCCCGTAAGTTCGGCTGCCTCCTCGCGACCGCCTTGACCCTGGCGTTCCTGCCGTCGACGGCCCACGGCACCCCGGCGAACACCCCGGTCCGCCCAACGGTCTCCGCCTCCCAGGCCGGGCTGTCGCTGAAGGTCCCGCCGTCGTCCGGCTCCCCCGGCTACTCCGTCACCGTGCCGACCCACGGCCAACTCGCCCTGACCACAACAAGATCGGGCCGCACGGTCCTCGCCACCGCCGCCGACTCCCTCCGTTTCAGGGCCGGTTCGGGCTCCGCCTGGCAGCACGCGACCACGCTCACCGGCTGGCGCTGGCACGCGGGCATCCTCACCCTGACGGCCGACACGACCCTCCCGGGCGCGAGCGTCGAGGCCCGCCTCACCCCCACCGCCGACCGTTACCAACTCGACTGGGACGTCAAGGGAGTCGACGCGGCGGAACTGAGCCTCGTCTACGGCCTCTCCGCCTCCGGTCACTGGTACGGCCACGGCGAGACCACCACCCCGTCCGGTGGCCCGTACACCGACCAGCCGTGGCCGCTGGACGCCGGGCAGGTCGAGCAGCCGGACTTCGGACCGGCGTCGTACCAGATGGTCGATCCCTTCTGGTACACGGAGAGTTCGGCCGGGCTGTACGTCGACACCGACGACACGATGGACGTCTCCCTCAACGCCGGCCAGGACGGCCTGGGCCGCTTCGGCGTCGACTCGGGCAGCACCTACCAGGCCACGGTGTTCGTCGAGTCGACACCGCGCGCGGTCTACGACGACTACATCGGCATCGTCGGCACACCGCGCCAGAGCGACGCGACATACGAGCAGTACGAGAAGCCGCTGTGGAACTCGTGGGCGCAGTTCTACACGAACGTGAGCCAGGAGAAACTTCTCGCCTACGCAACCGCCCTGCACGACAAGGGACTTGGCGGCCACACCGTCCAGCTCGACGACAAGTGGGAGTCCAACTACGGCAACATGACCTTCGACCCGAAGGCCTACCCCGACCCCAAGGCGATGTCCGCCCAAATCCACAGCCTGGGTTACGACTTCGGCCTCTGGGTCACCCTCTGGATCAACCTCGACTCCACCAACTACCAGTACGCGGCCGACCACGACTACCTCCTGCACGACGCGGCCGACCCGACGAAACCGTGCACGGTCACCTGGTGGAACGGCACCGCCGGCATCGTCGACCTCGGCAACCCTGCCGCCAAGGCCTGGTACCAGGGCAACCTGAAGACCCTGATGGACACGTACGGCGTCGACGGCCTGAAGTTCGACACCCGCTTCTTCGACGACCAGTGCGCCCCGCGCGCCGGGTACACCGGCTCCGACTACCAGCGCCTCGGCTCCCAACTCGCCGACTCCTACGACCTCCAGGGCGCCGGCATCCGCGTCCACTGGGGCAGCGCGGCGCACGAGGCCGGGTTCGTGGTCCGTCAGATAGACAAGGGCACCGACTGGAACTCGCTCCAGGCGTCCGTCTCCCAGAACCTCGCCCTGTCCACCATCGGCTACCCCTTCGTCGAGACCGACATGATCGGCGGCTCCCTGGGCCAACCCGCCCCGACGAAGGACGTGTTGGTGCGCTGGGCGCAGTCGTCGTCGTACATGCCGCTGATGTACGCGTCGACGTCCCCTGCGGGCACCACGGATGTGACGACCGGTCAGCAGGTGCCGTACGACGACCAGACGGTCGCCCTGTACCGCGAGGCGATCGCCCGGCACGAGCGGCTCGCGCCGTACATCTGGGACCAGGTGCGCCGCACGTTGAAGACCGGGGACCCGATCGTGCGGCCGCTGTTCTTCGACTTCCCGCAGGACGGGGCGAGTTACACGATCAGCGACGAATGGATGCTGGGCCCGGCGGTCCTCGCGGCGCCGAATCTGACCGCGTCGGCGTCACGGGACATCCATCTCCCGGCGGGCACGTGGTACGACGTCAACCGGGGTAGGACGGTCAGGGGCCCGGTGACACTGAAGTCCTACGCGACACCACTGACGGTGACACCGGCCTTCGTGAACCTGCGTGCGCAGGGTGCCACCAAGGCGCTCACCGCCCTGCGCCGCCAGTAGGGGTCTCCGCGTGCCCCGGCCGATTTCAGGGGCGGCCGGTGCACGCGGGCCCGGGGCCGGCTGTCATCGCCCGATCACACGGGCGCAAGGCGGTCGAGCGGTGCGCTCAACTCCGCTTGTCCGCCACCGGAATCCCGTACGCCCGCTCCACCCGCAGCCGCAGCACCAGCCGCCGGTCCCGCACCATCGCCTGGCGATAGTCGTCCCAGTCGGGATGCTCACCGAGGACGTCGCGGTAGAGGCGGATGAGTTCCTCGACCGTGTCGTCGTCCGGGTCGGCGGCGACCGGGGTGAGGTCGGCGGTGCCCTCGGCGACCGTGTAGGCCCAGCGGTCGGCGCTGGTCACGTGGTACGAGGCGCGCGGGTCACGGCGCAGGTTGCGGGTCTTGGCGCGGTCGTCGGTGATGGACACCCGGATGATCCGCTCGTCGGGGTAGTAGGCGTGGCTCACGTTCGACAGCTGGGGGCGGCCGTCGCTCTTGAGGGTCACCAGAACCCCGCCGTGGCCCTCGGAGAGCAGCCGGAGAAGTGCAGCGTCGTCTTGTGCCGTGTTCTCGGTCATGACTGTTCAACGGGCTCGGCGCATCCGCCATTCCCCGGCAGACAGGCGGTAGACACTGTCTACGACCACCTGGTAGACAGTGTCTATGCCTGATTCGGAAGCATCGGAAGCCGCAGGACTCCGCGACCGCCTCGTCGACGTCGGCGTCGACCTGGTCGCGAGGGAAGGCGCGCAGGCCCTCACCCTGCGTGAGATCGCCCGGCGGGCCGGGGTCTCGCACGGCGCGCCCCGCCGCCACTTCCCCACCCACCTGGAACTGCTGTCCGCCATCGCGCGGCGCGGTTTCGCCCAGCTGGGCGAGCGGGCGACGGAGAACCTGGCGGATGCCGGGGCGAGCCCGCGTGCGCAACTCACGGCACTGGGCCGCGTCTACCTGGACTTCGCGCTCGACAACCCCGGCATGTACGAGTTGATGTTCCGTCACGATGTGCTGGAGAGCGGGCACTTGGGGCTGCGGGACACCAGCCTGCCGTTGTTCGGGATCCTGGTGGAGCTGGTCGGCCGGGCCCGTCCCGACGTGGAAGCCCGCCCGGTCGCGGGCGCGCTGTGGGCGAACCTGCACGGCATCGCCCAGCTCTGGCGCTGGGGCAGCCTCCAACTCGCCACCGGCACCGACGACTTCACCCCCCTGCTGCGCTCGGCCCTCGACGCCCACCTCGGCCCGGAGGCCGCCGTATGACAGCGCACCGGCGGATCGTGCTGGCGAGCAGTGTGGCGGGGGCCGCGATCGTCGCGCTGGACGGGACCGTGCTCACCGTCGTACAGCCCACCTTGCAAAGGGAGTTGGGGGCTTCTCTCGCCCAGGTCCAGTGGACCAGCACCGCCTATCTCGTCGCCGTGGCGAGTGTGTTGGTGTCGGCCGGGCGGATCGGGGACCGGTACGGGCATCAACGGGTGTTCGGGGTCGGGATGCTCGGCTTCGGAGTCGCCTCGGCCGGGATCGGGCTGGCGCCCGGTGTGGGGTGGGTGATCGGACTCCGGGTCGTCCAGGGGGTGTTCGGGGCCCTGCTGCAACCGGCCACGCTCGGCATGCTGCGCGCCGCGTTCCCGCCCGACCGGCTGGGCATGCCGATCGCCGTACGGACCGGCGTGATCGGAGTGGCGGGCGCCGCCGGTCCTCTGGTGGGCGGGGCGTTGGTGGGCGCGGTGGGCTGGCGGGCCGTGTTCTTCCTCAACGTCGTACCTTCGCTGGTGTTCGGTTTGCTCGCCCTGATCGCGCGGGAGCCTCACCGGGAAAGGACGTCAGCGGTCCGGTTCGATCTGCTGGGTGCCCTGCTGCTCGCGCTCTCCCTCGCCTCGCTCGTCCAGGCGCTGGTGGATCTCCCCGGTTCGGCCGCCGGGTTGGCCCTGTCGGCACTGGCCGGTCTCGCCTTCGTACGGCATGAGCGTCGTACCGCGCATCCCCTCCTGCCGCCGGACGTCGTCGGCTCGGCGGCGATCCGCGGTGCGCTCGGGATGCTGCTCGCCGCGTCGGCCGCGTTCTCCGGGACGCTGTTCGTCGTCACCTATTTCCTTCAGGACACGATGGGACTCGGACCGTTCCAAAGCGCCCTCCGGGGGCTGCCGTTGGCCGCCGCCATGGTGCTCGCGGCCCCCGCGACCGCCGTGCTGCTGCGCCGGGCCGGGGCACGTCGTACGGCCGCCGCGGCGATGGTGGTCGTGGCCCTGGCCGTTCTCGTGCTGTCCCGGGCTTCCGGCACCTTCGCGGTATGCGCGGGTTTCGCCCTGCTCGGGGCCGGGTTCGGGGCGGTGATGGTGGCGGGGACCCACGTCGTGGTGCGGGAAGCGGAGGTGCGGTCGGCCGGGGTGGCGGGCGGGCTGAAGCAGACCGCGGTGAACGTGGGGCCGACGCTGGGGGTCGCGGCGGGAAGTGCGCTGATGGCCGGAAGCGGCCGGGAGTCGGCCCTCGTCATGCTCGCCGCGGTGGCTCTGACCGGCTCTCTCGCCTGTCTCGTGCTGCCCGGGCGGACAGTCGCGTCGCTCACACATCCCCCCGTTACAGGAGACCGCGCAGGTGTTCCTGCGGGACGATGAGTTCCGAGGTGTCCGGGGCCGGGTATGCGGGACCCCACCTCGTGAACGCAATTCGGAGGAGAGCCATGGCACAGCTGCGACAAGAGGTCGACCCGGACGAGGTCGGACTGGATCACAAGGCGCTGGACCGCCTGGACCAGCACTTCGCCCACTACGTCGACGTGGAGCGCCTGCCGGGCTTCCTGGTGTCCGTGGCCCGCGGCGGTCGCGTCGCCCACCTCACCGCGCACGGGCACCGCGATGTCGCGGCCCGACTCCCGGTCACGTCGGACACGTTGTACCGGATCTACTCGATGACCAAGCCGGTCACGGCGGTCGCCGCGCTGATCCTGATGGAGGAGGGCAAGCTCTCCCTGGACGACCCGGTCGGCGACCACCTGCCGGCCTTCGCGGACATGCGGGTCTACGACAGCGGCTCCGGCGCCGATGTGAAGACGCGGCCGGTGGAGCAGCCGATGCTGATCCGCCACCTGATGACCCACACCTCGGGCATGACGTTCGCGTTCTACCACTCGCACCCGGTCGACGCCCTGTACCGGGACGCGCACCTGGAGTCGTCCGTGCCGCCCGGCGCGAACCTCGCCGAGGCCATCGACATCTACGCGAGCCTGCCGCTGCAGTTCGAGCCGGGCACGCAGTGGAACTACTCCGTCGCCTCGAACGTGCTCGGCCGCGTCATCGAAGTGGTCTCGGGGCAGCGGCTCGACGAGTTCTTCGCCGAGCGGATCTTCCGCCCGCTCGGGATGCCGGACGCCGGTTTCCAGGTCCCGGACGACAAGGCCGACCGGCTCTCGGAGTTGTACGGCGACGCCGACGGCGGCGGGATCGAGCCGATCGCCGGGCTGCCGCTGCGGGGCGGCCGGCCGCGGTTCCTGTCGGGGAGCGGCGGAATGGCGGCGAGCCCGTACGACGTGCACCGGTTCGCGGAGTTCCTGCGCCGCCGGGGCGAACTCGACGGCACGCGGCTCCTCGCACCCGAGACGGTCGACCTCATGGCCAGCAACCAGCTTCCCGGCGGCGCCGACATGCGCGCCTTCGGCAGCCCCGCGCACCAGGAACCCGGCAACGACGGGATGGGCTTCGGCCTCAGCGTCTCCGTGGTCATCGATCCCGAGCGCACCCAATCCCCCATGGGACTGGGCGCGTTCGGGTGGAGCGGGGCGGCGACGACGACGTTCTGGGTGGACCCGGGCCGCGACCTCACCGTGCAGTTCATGACCCAGCTGCGGCCGAAGCACTCACTGAAGATCATCCCCGAGCTGAAGCAGCTGGTGCACGAGGCGATCACGGGCTGAGGCGAGCGGTGCGACGGGGTGGGCACGGGCCGAGGGCGCCGAGTCCGTCACCGGCCGGGGCCCGGCCCCGGCACCGCTACCTACTGATCGACCCTCAGCGTGAACTCCAGTCCCTCCCCCGCCAGTTCGCTCAGCCACTCCCGTGACCGTTCCGCCGTCTCCGCCGCCCGGTTCAGCCCGGACGGCAGGTCGTCGGACAGGATGTGGCGGACGGCGAGGGAGAGGGGACGGGAGACACAGCGGGCCATCGCGCTCTCCTCCTCGTCACCGACCAGGTCGAGGAGGTAACTGCCGGACCAGGTCTCGCCCTTGGCGCCCGCGACATCGAGGGACACCGCGAGGACGACCCGGTCGTGGTCGGCGTCCGTGGTGGGGTAGGTGGCCGCCAACTCCCGTGCCAGCGCGGCGATCCGGGCGTCGTCGCCTGCCTTCAGCTCCTCGAACACCGCGTCCCAGGCCCGCAGCCAGCCTTCGAGCCGCAGCGTGCCGCGCACGAAGGTCCGGGGCCGCCAGCCCGTCGGCAGGCCGTACTGCTCGATGAACGGCACGCTGTCCCGGTTCGGATAGACCTCGAAGGTCTCCCCGTCGACGACATGCGGCCGGGTGACCTCCCACGGGCGTTCGGCCGTGGTCTCCTCGCCGTCCTCCAGGTACCGCGCCGGTGAGCGCAGCGCGCCCAGCACCCCGGCCGGGGCCCAACTGAACCGGTACCGGAAGTCGTTGGGCACCGCGGGCACCCCGCCGCAGTACGAGGTGAGGCTGTACGAGGCCTCGTCGCCGATCGCCTCGCGGGCGCGGGCGACGAGGCTGTGGGCGAAGAGGTGGTCGATGCCGGGGTCGAGACCGGCCTCGGTGAGGACGACGATCCCGGCCTTCTCCGCCGCCGGTACCTGTTCCAGGACGGCCTCCGACACATAGCTGGAGCAGGCGAAGTGCGCCCGCCGCCGCACGCAGACGGCCAGCAGCGCCGCGTGCTCGGGCGCGGGCAGCATGGAGACGACGACGTCGCCGGGCGCCAACTCGGCCGTGAGCGCGGCGAGTCCGAACGCCCGGGGCTCGGCACGTCCCGTCAGGCCCAGGTGATCGAGGGCCTGTGCCGCGCGCTCCTCGGTGCGGTGCCACAGCCGTACCCGCTCGGCCGTGTCGCACAGCAGGGCGAGACCGCTGCCCGTGGACAGCCCGGCGCCGATCCAGTGGACGGTACCGCTCGCGCGCACCACGTCAGACATGGCCCAACTCCCCTTCCGCCACGGCGATTCCGAGTTCACGGGACTTCGTACGGAACAGGTCCAGGTCGCGTCGCCACGCCTCGGCTCTCCCGAAGTCGAGGAGGTGGGGCAGCAGCGCGGCCGAGAAGTCGGTGCTGGACTCCTTCGGGAGGAGGGACGGCAGGTTGTCGATGGCGATGAGGTCGAGCGGCGGACGCGCGTGCAACTGCCGTACCGGGGCGTCCCATTCGGTCGTGCGGTCGTAGACCGGCAGGACGTTGAGGGGGGAGCCGACGTCGCAGGTGACGTCGGAGACCGTGCGGAGGCGGCGAGCCGGGTCGTCGAGGTCCGGCTCCCGGAGGAAGGGCGGGACCGGGGTCGTGGCCAGGACGCAGTTGACCAGGACGTCGTGGGCCAACAGGGCCGGGCGGTCGAGGTTCTGGGTCTCGGCGAGGTCCCAGCAGGTCGGGTCGATCCCGGCCGTGGAGAACGCGACGCGTGCTCCGCGTCCGCTGCGGCCCAGAGCGCCGATCACCAGGGCGCTGAACTCCTGGTCGCCGTCGGCGGGTTGGAGCGTGCTGTCCAGCTCTTCCTTCGACGTGGGTGTCAACGGCGCGACCAGGCGGCCCCGGTGCTGGAGGACGGCGAGCGCCGCGCCCAGGTAGCCCGCCCAGAAGCCGAACGCGGCGAGGCGGCGGCCCTTGTCGTCCACCAGGTATTCGAGGTCGAGCAGTGCTCCCCCTCCGGCCGCGAACCGGCCCAGCAGGTCGCCCGCACCGGGCTGGCCCTTGTAGGCGTGCCCGAAGAAGATGTGCCGGTGGGTCAACTCGGCCGGATCGTCCGGGAGTTCCTTCAGGCCGAGGATCACCGTGCCCTCCGGCGCCGACACCCACGAGCCCGCGGGGGCCACACGGGCGCCGATCGCCTCGTAGTCCTCGATCGGGAAGATCCGCTGCGGGGACTCCTCGACCGTGAGGGTCACCCCGTGCTCGACGAGGCGGCGGGCGTCGGAGGGGACGACCGGGGTGCGGCGTTCGGTCGTGCGGGCCTCGTGGCGGAGCCACAGCTGGAGCTCGGTCATACCAGGTTGACCTCCGGACGCGGGGCGTCGGCCGCGAACCGGCCGGCGCTCAGGGGGCTGACGTCCACGAAGGGTACGTGGCCGAGGTACAGGTCGCGGACGACCTCGCCGACGGCCGGTCCCTGGAGGAAACCGTGGCCGGAGAAGCCGGTGGCGTAGAGGAAGCGCGAGACCGAAGTCGCCTCGCCGATCAGGGCGTTGTGGTCCGGCGTGTTCTCGTACAGGCCCGCCCAGCCGCCGGTGCGGCGCAGCGCCAGGAGGTCGGGGGCGCGGTGGCGCATGGCCTCGGCGAGGCGGGGGATCCAGCGGTCGTGGGTGTCGGTGGCGTAGCCGGGCCGCTCGTCGGGGTCGGACATGCCGACGAGGAGGCCGGGGCCCTCGGTGTGGAAGTAGAGGCTGGTGCTGAAGTCGATCGTCATGGGGAGCGTCGGCGGGAGACCTGACACCGGCTCCGTGACCGCGATCTGGCGGCGCAGCGGCTGCACGGGGAGGTCCACGCCCGCCATCGCGCCGATCGCCCTGGACCAGGCGCCGGCCGCGCAGATCACCGTGCGGGTGTCGATGCGGCCGAGGGTCGTGACCACCGCCGTGATGGTGTCGCCGTGGGTCTCGATGCCGGTGACGTCGGTGTGGCGCAGGATCGTCGCGCCGTGGTTGCGGGCGGCGGAGGCGTAGCCGTGGACGACGGCCTCGGGGGTGCAGTGGCCGTCGTCGGGCGAGTAGGCGGCGGCGAGGAGGCCGTCGGTGCTGATCAGCGGGGAGAGGCGGCGGGCCTCGGCGGGGTCGATCATGCGGCTGGGCACGTCGAGGGAGTTCTGCAGCCGGACGCCCGCCTCGAAGGACGCGACGTCCTCGGGGGTGGAGAGGAGGAAGAGGTAGCCGACGCGGTGTAACCCGATGTCGTACCCGGTGTCCTCCTCGAAGCGGGCGAAGGCCTCCAGACTGCGGGCGCCGAGCTGCACGTTGAGGACGTCGGAGAACTGGGCCCGGACTCCCCCTGCCGCCTTGGATGTGGATCCGGCGGCGAGTTCGTCCCGTTCGACGAGGACGACGTCCCGGACGCCGGCGCGGGCCAGGTGGTAGGCGATGCTGGTGCCGATGACCCCGCCGCCTATGACGACGACCTCTGCCTGACGGTTCACGGGCGCTCCTTCTTGGCCGCGTCGATGACGGCCCAGGCCGCGGCCGCGTCCTGGATGCCGAGGCCGACGCTGTTGTAGTAGACGATGTCGTCGGATCGGGTACGGGCGGCGCGGCGGCCGGTGAGGACGGCGCCGAGCGGGATCAGGTCGTCGGGGGTCAACAGGCCCTCGCGCAGGGCGCCGACGATCGGTCCCGCGTGCTCGGCGGCCGTCTCCGGGTCGTCGGCCACGACGGCCGCGGAACGCCGTAGGACGTCCGGGCCGACCTCGCTGCGGGTGGGTTCGAAGGAGCCGACGCTGACGACAGTGCAGCCGGGGGCGAGCCATTCGCCGTGCACCACGGGGGTGGTGCTGAGCGTGCAGGCCGCCACGACGGAGGCGCCGGTGACGGCTTCCCTCGCGGTGGCCGACGGCTCGACGGGGAACGGCAGTTCGGCGGCCAGGGTCTCGGCGGCCCGGGTGCGGCGCCCGGGGTCCGGGCTCCACAGGTGTACGGAGGTCAGGTCCCGGACCCGGGCGATCGCGCGGACATGGGCGAGGGCCTGGGTGCCGGAGCCGAGGACGGCGAGGCGGGTGGCGTCCGGGGCGGCCAGGACGTCGACGGCGACGGCACTGCCAGCGGCCGTGCGCAGGGTCGTCACCGCCGTGCCGTCCATGACCGCGACCAGCTGCCCGGTGACCGGGTCCAGGGCGCTGATCACCGCGTGGATCGTGGGCAGTCCGGCCCGCGCGTTGGCCGGGTTGACGCTGCCGAACTTCGCCACCGCCCCGGTGTCCGCCGACAGCCGGGAGACGTAGGCGAAGACGACGCTGTCGTCGAAGCGGCTCGGGTGCATGATCTTGCCGGGCAGGTCGGCGGTGCCGTCACCGAGCGCGGTGAAGGCCGCGCGCTGCGAGGCGATGGCCGCGTCGGCGTCGAGCAGGTCCGTGACCCGGTCGCCGGAGAGGAAGAGGACGTCGTCGGTCATTCCCTCTTCCTATCCGGACTCCGCTCACCGGAATCAGGACCAGTGCGCCACCGCGTCCAAATGGGGCAGGCGGTGGTCGAGGCGCTCCCGCTTGGTGCGGAGATAGGTGATGTTGTTCTCGCACGGCGGGATCAACAGCGGTACCTCTTCGACGACTTGGATGCCGTGGTCGATCAACGCCTCGCGTTTGCGCGGGTTGTTGGACATAAGGCGGACGCTCGCGACGCCCAGGTCGTGCAAGATCTCGGCGGCCACGCCGTAGTCGCGGGCGTCGACCGGCAGGCCGAGGGCGAGGTTCGCCTCGACGGTGTCGAGGCCCTCCGCCTGGAGGGCCATCGCGCGCAACTTGGCGAGCAGGCCTATCCCTCGGCCCTCGTGGCCTCTCAAGTAGACGACGATGCCCCGCCCTTCGGCGACCACAGCCCGCATCGCGGCGTCCAGCTGGTCGCCGCACTCGCAGTGCTGGGAGCCGAAGGCATCGCCCGTCAGGCACTCGGAGTGCAGCCGGGTGAGCACCTCGTCCGTGCCGATCTCGCCGTAGACCAGGGCCACTTGCTCGTCACCGCGGTCGTGGTCCAGGTAACCGATCGCCTGGAATTTGCCGTACACGGTGGGCAAGGGAGCATTCACGACGCGTTCCACGCCGGTGGGCTGTGGAGACTTCTTCTTGCCGAGTACGCCAATGTTTTCTGTCATGATCTGGTTCCTAAGCAGAGACGAAAGGCCGTGAAACAATGAATGGTTCGGGCTCACGGACGGCGGCATACGGACTGGTGCCGGCGGACACCACGGAGGACGTGAGGGTCAGGGGGGCGGATGTCTCAACACAGGTAGCTGTCCTTCCGGTCGGCAGTTTCGAGCAGCACGGCCCGTATCTCCCGCTGGCGACCGACACGTTGGTCGCCTGTGCCGTGGCCCGGGAGATCGCCGCGGCATACCCGGTGCATCTCCTCCCTCCGGTGACGATGGCCTGCTCGCACGAGCACGCGGCCTGGCCGGGGACCGTCAGCATCTCTTCCGTGACCCTTCATGCGGTGGTGCGGGACATCGCGGACTCGCTCCGCCGGTCGGGGGTCGAGACCCTGGTGGTGGTCAACGGTCACGGCGGTAACTACGTCCTGGGCAACGTCGTTCAGGAGTCCTCCGCGCGCGGTGAGCGGATGGCGCTGTTCCCGGCCGCCGAGGACTGGGAGACGGCGCTGGAGCGGGCCGGGGTGCTGACCTCGCTGCTCACCGATATGCACGCGGGGGAAATCGAGACCTCCATTCTTCTGCACGCTCATCCCGAATTGATCCGTCCCGGATATGAGACCTCCGATTTCGTCGCCGACGACCGTCGCCATCTCCTGACGCTCGGTATGTCCGGCTATACCGAGTCGGGCGTCATCGGGCGCCCGTCCCTCGGCTCGGCGGAAAAGGGGAAGGCGCTGCTGGCGAGCCTCGCCGATTCCTTCGGCGCGTATTTCTCGGTGCTGACCGCGGAGGACTGAGCGGGCGCCGGGTCCGGTACACCGGTGCCGGATCCGCCGGTGCGCAGTTGCGCGCCCCAGCGGACGATCAGCACGGCCAGGCCGGGCAGCGCGGCGACGAAGCTGAGGACGCCGTAGATCACCGAGACGGACAGGCCGCTGCTCGCGCCGAGGCCCGCGGCGCCGAACGCCCAGGCGGTGACGCCCTCGCGGGGTCCCCAGCCGCCGACGTTCAGCGGCAGGCCCATGGCGACCAGCGCGAGGACCGCGATCGGCAGCAGCTGGGCCACGGTGGCGGCGGACCCGGCGGCGCGGGCGGCGACCACGAACATCGCGAGGTGGCCGGCGAGGATGATCAGCGAAGAGACCGTGACGCCGGGCCAGTTGGCGCGGGAGAACAGTCCGGCGCGGGCCTCGTCGAGGGTGGTGCGCAGGGCGCGGCCCCTGCGGGTGGCCGCGGCCGGGCGGTTCATGCGTACGGCGGCCACGACGGCCAGTGCTCCGAGGGCGGCGAGCAGAACGAGCGGGGCGATGCCGCGGACCTCGGACATCACCGGGGAGTCGAGACCGAGCAGGATCGCCACCCCGACGACGGCCAGCGCGATCTGGCCCGCGACGCGCTCCAGGACGACGGCGCGGACGGCGCGGCCCATGTCACCGGCGCTCTGTCCGTGGCGTACCGCGCGGTGCACGTCGCCGAGGATGCCGCCGGGCAGGGCCGCGTTGAGGAACAGGGCGCGGTAGTAGTCGGCGACGGCCGGGCCGAGCGGCAGCTTGATGCGCAGGCCGCGCGCGACCAGGGCCCAGCGCCAGGCGCTGAACACCGTGGTGACCACGCCGATCGCGAGCCCGATCAGCAGGGTCGGCGCGTCGATGCGGCGCAGGCCGTCCAGGAAGACGCCGGTGCCGAGGCGCCAGAGGAGGACGCCGAGGATGGTGATGCCGGCGACGGTGCCGAAGTGGGTGCGCACGGCGCGGGAGTTCACCCGGTTCAGGATCGCGCGCAGCACACGGCGGGCGCCGGAGGCGCGGTCGGTGCCGGGGCGCGGGGCGGCGACGATCACCCCGATACGGTCGCCGGAGACGGCCGAGCTGTGCAGCGCCGGGGCGTGCCCGGGTCGTAGCCGCACCTCCTCCACGGCGGTCTCGGTGCGCGGTTCGAGCGCGACCGGCGCGGACCGTTCCACGCGCACCCTGCGGGTCCGGGTGCCGGGCCTCGGTGCGACCGTCCTCATCGTCTCCACGCTCATCGTGTGCCCCCCGTCGGCCGGGCCAGTGCCAGCAGATCGCTGTGGTGGACGAGCACGCTCAACTCCCCTGCCGCGCACGCCTCCAGGCGGTCCCGGAGATAGCGGTCGGCGCGGTCCTTCAGCTCGGGGCGCTCCTCGACGGCGGCGCCGACCCAGCCGCGCAGCCACTCGGCGGTCAGCGGGGCCTCGTCGGGGCCGAGCCGCCAGGCGCTGGGGTGGACGCGGACCGTGGCGCCGTGCGCGGCGAAGGCCTCGCAGGTGACGGTGACCGCGTCCGGGCCGAGGAGGCCGTCGCGCCGCTGGTGGGCGTTGAACGCGTCGGCGATCTCCTCGTCCATCGGGTCGGCCGGGGTGATCTCGACCCGGCCCGCCACCGACAGCGTGAGCAGCGCCGGGCACCCGGCGCCGACGCACGCGGTGACGAGGGCGTCGACCTCCTCGCGGGTGAGGACGTCCAGGAGCGCGGAGGCCGTCACCAGCGAGGCGCCGACCAGCGCGTCCGGGGTCAGCCGGGCCACGTCGCCGCGCCGGGTCTCGACCGTGACGCGGCTGCCGTCGGCGGCGGCGCGCGGCGAGGCCACGGCGGCGAAGTGGAGGAGGTAGGGGTCGCGGTCGTGCAGGATCCAGTGCTGGGGGCCGTCCAGGCGGGGCGCGAGCCAGCGTCCCATCGAACCGGTGCCGCAGCCCAGGTCGTGGATGACGACCCCAGAGCGGCCCGGCAGGTTGGCGAGCCGGATGCGCAGCGGGTCGAGCAGGTCTCCCGCCCGCGCGACGGCGTCGGCGCCCTCCCGCAGCTCCAGCCACTCGGGCGCGTAGCGCGGCGGGTCGTCGGGTCCGACGTCCCGCAGCCGTACGGTCGCCCGCTCGCCGGGCGCGTTCGCGGGTCCGGCGCCGGGGATCACGGAACCCGGCTCCGCCTGCTCGCCGGCGTCCGCTCGGACCGTTCCACCCATGATGTCCTCCGGCCCCGGCTGTCCAGCCGTCAGGTCCTTCGCGTCGGCCTGCGCCGGGGCGACCAGCATGCCCAGCGGTACGCCCCTGGGCCCCGGCTGCGCCGGGATCCGTGCAGCTTGTGCCGTGGTGGCCGTCTTCCTCATGCCGCCCTCCGGGGTTCGCTGGGGAGGCGGGTGAGGACACCGGCCAGGCTGCGGGCCGTGGTGGCCCACCCGTCGAGGGCCGCGCGCCGGCCCCGGGCCGCCGCCTTGAGACGCCGCCGTACGTCGGCCTCGCCGAACCAGCCGCGCAGTTCGGCGGCGAGCGCCGCGGGGTCCTCCGGCGGGACGAGGATGCCGGGCACGCCTCCGTCGGGGGCGCGGCCGACCGCCTCGGGCAGCCCGCCGACGTCCGTGGCCAGCACCGGGATGCCCCGGGCGAGGGCCTCGGTGACGGCCATGCCGTACGTCTCGGCGTACGACATGAGGACCATGAGGTCGGCGGAGGCGTAGGTGGCGTCGAGTGCGGCGCCGGCCCGCGGGCCGGCGAGGTGCAGCCGGTCCTGGAGGCCGTGGCGCTCGATGAGGCCGCGCAGGTGGTCGATGTACTCCGGATCGTTGCCGAAGCCGCCGACGCAGACGCAGGTCCACGGCAGGTCGGCCGCGGCGGCGAGGGCCTCGATCAGCCGGTGCTGGCCCTTGCGCGGGGTCAGCGTGGCCACGCACAGGAGGCGGGAGACTCCGTCGGTGCCGGAGGCGAGGGGCGCGATGTCGGCGCCCGGGGTGGCGACATGGACCCGGTCGGGGGCGAGGCCGTGGTGCGAGACGAGGCGGCGGACCGCCCATTCGCTGGTGCCGATGACCGCGGACACCGCGCGGAGGACCGCGCGCTCCTTGGCGTCCAACTCGGCGGCGACGGCGGCATCGAGGCCGGTCTCGTCGCCGAGCGGGAGGTGGACGAGGACGGCCAGGCTCAGGCGGTCGGCCTCCGGGACGATGATCTCGGGGACCCCGCAGGCCACGATCCCGTCCATGAGGACGGCGGCGCCGTCCGGCAACTCGCGCAGTACCCGGGCGAGTTCGGCGCGGGCGTCCGCGCCGGGCCGGGGCCACTCGCCGTCCACGGCGTGCTTGTGGACCTGCCAGCCGAAGCCGGGCAGGTCCAGGCTGACGCGGCGGTCGTAGGCGTTGCCGCCGCTCGGCGTGGCCGGGTCGTCGACACCGCCCGGCATCACGAAGTGCACGGTGCGCAGGGACATGGGGATGATCTCGGCATTCCGGGAGGCCGCGCGCTGCGCGGGCAGGAATCCCAGCGAGGGGGTGGCACGGTCGATGGTCATGTCGCTCACAGGGCACGCTCGTAACTCGCCCAGGCGACATGCGACTCGTGCAGGGTGACCTGGAGGCCGGTCAGACCCCGGGCGCCCTCGCCGAGCGCGCCCTTCTGGATCCGCTCGGCGAGCCGGTCGGCGATGACCTTCGCGAGGAACTCCGTCGAGGTGTTGACGCCGGCGAAGTCTGGCTCGTTGTCGAGGTTTCTGTAGTTCAGCTCGCTGACGACGGCACCGAGCTCCTGGGTGGCCAGTCCGATGTCGACGACGATGTTGTCGTCGTCCAGCTGCTCGCGCCGGAAGGTGGCGTCCACCAGGAACGTGGCTCCGTGCAACCGCTGCGCGGGACCGAACACTTCGCCGTGGAAGCTGTGGGCGATCATGATGTGATCGCGGACGGTGATGCTGAACAACGGACGACCCTCCAGGTGCGGCGCGTCTGGTCCTCCGGCTGATCCCTGCCGGGGGATGCCGTGTAGTACGGCTCCACGCCTCCCCCTGTTCAGCCCTCTCTCACTCTTTTCTCAGGTCAGACGCGCTTGCTCGTACGGAATTGAACGGTTCTCAGCCGATGTCGGCGTAACGGACCCGGTGGCACAGCGCCGGGATCTCCCCCGAGGCCAGCTTCGGCAGCAGCTCGGGCAGTTCTTCGAAGTCGCTCTCGCCGGTGACGAGCGCGTCCAGCGCGGGGTCGGCGAGGAGGTCCAGGGCGAGCGCGAGCCGGTCGGCGTAGCTGCGACTGGCACGCGCCGGGGACACGGTCCCGACCTGGCTGCTGCGGATCACCAGGCGCCGCGAGTGGAACGCCTCGCCGAGCGGGAGGCTGACCTTCCGGTCGCCGTACCAGCTGAGTTCGAGGACGGTGCCCTCGGCGGTGAGGAGTTCCAGCGCGCGGGCGAGGCCCTGCTCGGTGGCGCTGGCGTGCACGACGAGGTCGCAGTCCCCGAGCGCGTCCGCCGGCAGCGCGAAGCCGACACCGAGCGCCTCGGCGGTCTTCGCGCGCGCCGGGTCGGCGTCCACCAACTGGACGCGTACGCCCGGGAAGCGGGCCAGCAGCGCGGCCACCGAGCAGCCGACCATCCCGCCGCCGACCACCGCGATCCGGTCACCGACCAGCGGCGCCGCGTCCCACAGCGCGTTCACGGCGGTCTCCACGGTCCCGGCGAGCACGGCCCGCCCGGCGGGCACCGACTCCGGCACCGGTGTCACCGCGCTCGCGGGGACGACGTAGCGCGTCTGATGCGGATAGAGGCAGAAGACGGTGCGGCCGGCCAACGCGTCCGGTCCCTCCTCCACCACCCCCACATTGAGGTAGCCGTACTTCACCGGGCCCGGGAAGTCGCCCTCCTGGAAGGGCGCCCGCATGGTCGTGCGCTGGTTCTCGGGGACGCCCCCGCGGAAGACCAGGGTCTCGGTGCCGCGGCTCACGCCCGACCACAGGGAACGGACCACCACCTCGCCCTCGACGGGGTCGGGCAGGACGACGTCGCGTATCTCGCCGTGACCGGGTGGACCGGTCCAAAACGCCCTCGCGGTGCGCTTCATCGGGATCCTCCTGAACGATCGGGAAGCTGTTCACGTACGGGTAACCACAGGCCGCGCACAGTACGCGGCGTTGATCGACTCTGTCATACGGCCGGAGGGTGTGCGGTGGCCCTGAACAACACATACGAAGCAAGGCTGGTCCAGCAGGAGACCGCTGTGGGAGCGGGCGTTCAGATCCTGTTGCTGGCGTTGCTCGGCACGGCGATCGGGATGGGCCCGGCGGGCTGGCTGACCGGCCTGGCGTTCGCGATCGCCACCTGGGCCGTGCTCTCCAAGGCCCTGCACCGGACCCGGACGCGTTCCTTCGGCCCGGCCAACCGGGTCACCCTGGGCCGGGCGATCCTGGTCGGCGGGGTGACCGCGCTGGTCGCGGACTCCTTCGAGAGCTCGCCGCCGGTCACCCTGTTCGTCGGTCTGACGGCGGTGGCCCTGATCCTGGACGGCGTCGACGGCAAGGTCGCCCGGCGCACGGGTACCTCCACCGCACTGGGCGCGCGCTTCGACATGGAGGTCGACGCGTTCCTCATCCTGGTGCTCAGCGTCTACGTCTCCACCCAGCTCGGCCCGTGGGTCCTGCTGATCGGCGCGATGCGCTACGCGTTCGTCGCCGCGGCCCGCGTCTGGCTGTGGCTCAACGCCCCGCTGCCGCCGAGCACGGCCCGCAAGACGGTCGCCGCCACGCAGGGCATCCTGCTTCTCCTCGCGGGCGCGAACCTGCTGCCGTACGCGGCCAACATCGCCGTGGTGGCCCTCGCGCTCGGCACGCTCGTCTGGTCCTTCGGCCGCGACATCCTGTGGCTCCGGCGCACCTCGCGCACCTCCCTCGTCGAGGAGCTTCCGGCGGAGGAGAAGCTGCTGGAACTCGTCTCGCAGTAGGGACGGTCGCGCCGAAGGGCCCGGATCACTGCTGATCCGGGCCTTTTGGCGTCCTACGTGAGTGCTACGGCCTCTTCTACGGCCTCTGTGGCTCTACGGCCTCTGTTCTACGACCGCGGGGTCCGGCTGCGTACGATCGCGAACGCGCCGGCCGCGAGGCCGAGGACGCCGACGATCAGCCCGGCGATGCCGAGCCCGCGGGCGGTCGAGTCGCTGTCCGACGCGCTGCTCGACGAGGAGGCGTCGGAGCCGGACTTCGCGGAGCCGGCCGCCGCCGAGGCCGAGGCGGCCGGGGTCGCGTCGCCGTCCTCGCTCTCCTTCGCGGTGAGCTTGAGGACGGGCGCCGGGTTCTCCGGCTCGTCGTCGCCCGCCGCGGCCTCCTCGATCCAGCGCACGACATTGCCGTCCGAGTACGTCTGGAGCGTCTTGAACGCCAACTGGTCGGTGTCGTCGGGCAGTTGACCGAACGCGACGTTGAAGTCCTCGTACTGCCCGGCCCCGATCTTCCCGCCGGTCCAGGTGATCTGCGAGACCGCGTCGGTGATGGTGCCGTCGTCGGTCTTGACCGGCGTCTTCAGCTTGCTGGTGGTGACCTTCGCGGTCCAGCCGTTCTGCGGGGTGACCAGAACGCCGAGGACGGGGTGGTCGGTGGGCAGATAGACCTGGACCTTGGTGGTGCTGGCCTTGTCCTCCTCGTTGGGGACACGGAAGGTGAGGACGCCGTCCGTGGCTCCCTTGGCGTAACTCTCGGGGTGCACGGTGACGTGCGCGGAGGCGACCCCGGCGGCGGCCAGGACTCCGGCGGTGGCGAGCGCGGCGACGGTGCCTGCGCGGCGCAGGGTGGTGCGGTGAGCGGACATGGTGAGGCGATCTCCGTACGGGAAAAGGGAGTTGGGTGATCAGACCGGGTACGGGATCGCGATCGGTGGTCCTCTACGGCTGACCGCGTGCCGGAGGAGAAGCTGCCGCAGGGGGGCCGCGCCGGCGGCGGTGCGTCCGGGGCGGCCGGCGGTGCGGGCGGGCTGGAGGGCGGGGACGTCGCGCCACCAGGCGACGAGGCCCGGTACGAACGCGACGGCCCAGCGCAGCAGCGACCACAGGGCGGCCTCCCCGCGCCGCAGCCACCAGGCCGCGACGAGCGCGGCGACGAGGTGAGCGGCCACGGCGTGCGGGGTCATCGCCTGCGACTGCCGCATGGGCGCCATGGCGTGCCCCGACATGTGCGCCATCCCGGCCATCGCCATACCGCCGTTGCGCGGCCGGGCGACGTCGAACCCGAGGTGGAGTCCGGCCTGGGTGGCGAGCATCGCGGCCCCGATCCCGGGCAGGGACCGTTCCCGCGCGCCGAGCAGCCACGCCATCACGAACACGACGAGGAACCCGGCACCGTCCGCCCACCACGGCGGCGTCGCCCCGGTCGCGAGCCCGTGCCCGGCGGCAGCCAGCAGCACACACACCGCGGCGAACACCGCGGCGCGCAGACTCCGAACCGCCGGGGAAGCGCTCATGGTGACGGATCCTCCCACGCGCCGCTGCCGCCGTTGTCGCCGATGGCGGTTTCGGGGGCAGCTCATATCTGGTTCATGGGTTGGTACGGGGGTGGGGGGCGGGGTGTTCAGAGGGTGCCTTGTTCAGGGGGTGGGTGTTCAGGGGTTGGGTGTTCAGGAAGTGAGAGGGGTGGGGAGGATGCCGGGTTCTGTGGCGAGCGCGGCAGCAGCCCGACCGCCGCCATCGGTACGGCGGCCAGCACCAGCCAAGGAACGGCCGCGGGCAGCCCCGTGTCGAGGAGGGTGCCGGTGGCCGCGCTGCCGACGAGGACGATCAGCCCGGAGACGGAGGACAGGGCGCCGGTGTAGAGGCCGAGGCGGCCGGGTTCGGCGAGGTCGGGGACCCAGGCGCGGGCGACGGGGGCGACGAGCATCTGGCCGAGGGTGAGCAGGACGACAAAGCCGGTGGCGGGCAACACCCCTGCGGTACCGGTGAGTTCGGCGGGCCGGGCGACCGCCACGAGCGCGAACCCCGCCGCGATCAGCGACAGCCCGGCCGTCATGGCCCGGCGCGGGTCGAGCCGCTCCCCCGCCCACCGGGTGACGGGCAGCTGCGCGGTCACCACGAGCACCGAGGACAGCGCGAACAGCCAGGCCAGCGGCGTCTGCGAGCCCGCCGCGCGCTCCACCTCCTCGGGGAGCGCCAGGTAGAGCTGGTTGTAGGCGAGGAGATAGGCGCCATAGGCACAACAGAGCGCCAGGAAGGGCCGGTTGCGCACCAAGGCCCGTGCGCCACCCCTCTCCTTGATACGCGTCCGCCCGGGAATGTGCTGCGGCAGCAGCCACGCATGCCCGGCGAGCACGAGCACGAAGACCCCGGCCCCGGCCAGACACGCCACCCGGAAGTCCACCGCGAGCAGCAGCGCCCCGAGCAACGGCACCGCGAACGCGCCGACTTGACCGGAGACGGTGAACAGCGCGAGCACCCGGGTGCGTGAACCCCCGCCCGCCGCCTCCCACTCGACGGCCTGCCGCGCCACCTCCGACTCCACCGCCGGCGAGAACAGGGCGGCGGCGAACCCGATGAGGAGTACGGCCCCGACGACGGACCAGGTGTTCGCCGCGTAGCCGAGCCAGCCGAACCCGGCGATCCGCAGGGCGCACCCCGCGAGCACCACGGGCCGTACGCCGTACCGGTCGGCGAGGGCCCCGCCCACCACGAACAGCCCCTGCTGGCTGAAGGTCCTGAGCCCGAGCACGAGCCCAACCAGCCAACCCGCCATGCCGATCACATCCGCCAGGTGCTCGGCGAGGAACGGCAGGACGGCGAAGAACCCGATGTTGAAGGCGAGTTGGGTGAGGATCAGCAGCCGAAGCAAGGGCGAGAGCGAGGTCCGCGCAAGGGCCACGGAGGTCACCGGGCGGCCAACTCCCTTGACGGCGAGTCCTCTTGTCCCGCGCCTCTCGCCGCCGTGACCGCCAGCGCGCCGAGGAGGGCGAGGACCGCGGCGGGGGCGAGGACGGCCCAGGGTGCGCGTTCGGCGTAGGGCTGGTTCTCGGCGAGGAGCAGACCCCATTCCGGGGAGGGCGGTTGCGCGCCGAGGCCGAGGAAGCCGAGCGAGGCGAGTGCGAGGGCGACTCCGGGCAGGCGGAGCAGCGCGTGCCGGGTGACGGGCGGCAGCACGGCGGGCAGGAGTGCGTTGCGCAGGATGTACCAACGGCCCGCGCCCAGACCCCGGGTGGCGGTCACATGCAGGGTGGAACGTTCCTGACGCAGCAGCGCGGAGGTGTGTGCCGCGAGGGGCGTCCAGGCGAGCGCGGCGACGGCGAGGGCGGGTGTCGCCGCTCCGCTGCCCGCGACGGCGGTGACCAACAGCGCGGCCAGGACCGGCGGTACGGCGTTCACTGTGTCGACGAGCGGCCCGGAGACCCGGGGCAACAAGCCGAGCAGTACGCCGACTCCGAGCGCGACGGCGCTGATCGCGAGGGCGAGCAGCAGGGTGTCGACGGCACCGTGGGCGACCCTCGCGAGCAGATCCCGGCCGAGCGCGTCGGTGCCGAACGGGTGGGCCCGGGTGGGGTGTTGGAGCCGCAGTCCGATGTCGAGGGCGAGCGGATCGCGGGGCAGGCCGAGCGCGACGACACCGAGGAGGAGGACGCCGTACACAACGGGCAGTGTGCGTCGGCCAGTTGAGGTGAAGGGGCCGTGCAGGGAGGGGAGCGCGTCGGCGCCGAGTGCGGGGCCGATGAGGAGCCGTGCCGCGAGCCGGGTGAGTCCGGCGGCGACTGCGGCGAGGAGAAGGAGAGCGAGGGTGCCGGCCTGCAGAACGGGCAGGTCCTGGGCCAGGGCTGCCTGGAGGGTCGTCCGCCCGAGCCCCGGTATGTCGAAGATCTGCTCGACGGCGACGGCCCCGCCGGTCAACCCCACCACGAACAAGCCCATGTTGGGCAGCAGCCCGGGCAGACACCGCCGTACGGCCTGCCGGGCGATCCGCCGCCCGGAGAGCCCCCGCGCGGCCGCGGCCCGCACCCACGGCTCCCCGAACGCCCCCGGCAACAGATCATCCAGCAACCGCCCGAGCACGGCCCCGGCAGGCAACCCGAGCGCAAGCGCCGGCAACACCACCCACCGCGGCCCGTACCACCCGAGCGCAGGCAACCACCCGAGCTGCACCCCGACGACGGTGGCGAGCACGGAGGCGATGAGGAACTCGGGAAGCGCGGCGAGCACGGCAGAGCGGGTGCCTCCGGCGTGATCGACGGGGCGAGGTGATCGGCGGCGGGTGGGGAGTTCCGGCCGCGCGGGGAGGACGGCGGAGCCAGTGCCTCCGGCGCGCTCGACCGGGCGGCGGGCGAAGCGCCACGGCCGCACGGCGGGCTCGGCGGACCGGCTTCCGCTGGGCAACTCCGCCGGCCGACCGCGATGCCGCCGCGCGATGAACTCCCTCTGCACGCCCAGGAGTCCGGCCCCACCCCCACCCGACCCTTCGATCGCGCGCCCACCCCGCCGCAGCGTCCGGGCACACACCGACCCGGCGGTGACGACGGCCACGAGCGCCGCCGCGCTCATCAACAGCAGGGACGCGCCCAGCGCTTGGAGCAGGCCGGGCATGACCTCGGCGCCGGAGATCCAGGAGCGTCCGGCGTCGCCGCGGGGCAGACCGGCGAGCCACTGGCCGAGGAGGTGCAACGGGCCGTCGTCAAGGCCGAGTTGGGCCCGGACGGCGGCGAGCACCTCGGGGTCGGGGTCGCGTTCCGCCGACCGTGCCTTCAGGACGGTGAGTGCGGGGTCGGTGCGGGAGAGCCAGGGCAGCAGCCCCACGGCACACACCAGGGCGGCCGCGAGGAAGGCGCGCCACAGGAGCGTGGCCGTGCGGTGCGGCATGGTTCAGCGCCGCGTTCCGGGGCCGACGAGGGTGCGCTCGTACGGGTCGAGGAGCACGCCCTCGACGGACGAACCGACGCCGGTCACGACCCGTTGGTGCACGAGCGGCACGACGGCGTCGGCGCCCAGGATCTCGGCCTCGGCCACCATCGCCGCGTTCTGCCGTGCGGAGGTGTCGGCGGTGCCCTCGGCCTTCGCGACGGCACGGTCGACGTCCGTGTCGCACAGCAGGGCGAGGTTGTATCCGCCGTCGCAGGTGTAGTCGCTGGCGAGCACGGCCACCGGATCCCCCGTGTCCACCAGCGTGTTGCGGGCGACGACGAACGCGTCGAACTTTCCGGCCAGCGCGTCGCTCTCGATCCGCGAGTACTCGCGCACCTCCAACTCGACCTTGAATCCGGCCTGTTCGAGCTGCTGCTTCAACACCTGCGCAACTTCGGGGAGTTCGGGCCGGTTGTCGTACGTCGCGACAGTGACGGTCCGCCCGCCGGCCACTACGGCCTTCGCCCGCCCGACCGGTTGCTCACGCTTGCCCGCGGCCCAGGTGACGGCGGGGCCGTAGATACCCGCACCGGCGTCGGCATGCCCCTCGTAGACACCCTTGGCGAGTGCGGAGGTGTCGACGGCCGCGCGGGCGGCGGCCCGGAGCCTGGGGTCCTTGAACACGCCTGTCCTCGTGTTGAGTTGAAGGCTCGTGGTGCGGGTGGTGGCGGTCTCGCGACGGGTGCCCGCGTCGAGGGTGGCGGCCTGCGCGACGGGTATCGCCTCGGCGATGTCGACCTGCCCGGTGCGCAGCGCGTTGGTGCGGGCGGTGCCGTCCGCGATGAACCGTGCGTCGATTCCGGGCGCTTGGGCGAGACCGCCCCAGTAGTCGTCGAAGCGGTCGAGGGTGGCGGCCGTGGAACCGGTGACCTTGGTCAACTCGAAGGGACCGGTGCCGGTGCCGACCGGATCGACGCGCCCGTTCGCCTCGTACGCCTTCGGGGAGAGCACGGCGAGGGCAGGTCCGGCCAGCCTCAACGGGAGTACCGGGTCGGGTGAGTTGGTGGTGATGCGCAGGCGGTCGGCGCCCGCGGACTCGGCGGTGAGGGTGACGCCGGACAGCGCGGCGGGCGCGGGCTTCGCCTCGGTGGCATGCGCGAGGGCGGCGGCCACCCGGCCCGGGGTGACATCGGTGCCGTCCTGGAACGTCGCCTCGCGCAGGGTGAACAGCCAACTCCGGTCACTCTCCCGCTGCCAGGACCGGGCCAGCGCGGGCGCGGCGGAACCGTTGGCGTCCAGCGAGGTCAGCCCCTCGGTGACCCCGAGACGACTGAGGATCGTGGCGTCGGCGCCGTACGGGGAGAGACTCTCGGCGGGCGGAAACGCGAGCGCCACCCGCAACCGCGAACCGGACGTCGCACCCCCGGCACCTTCCCCGGCTTCCTCACCGGCAGAGGCGAAACAGCCAGTAAGCACCGGAGCGAGCACGAGGGCGAGAAGCAGCCGAGACCGCCGCACAGGCCCAACAGGCGCCCGGAGAGCACTACTTGCCCTGACGTTCACACGTCGAAATCGCATCGCGGTCATCGCCCCATCGCCAGTTCGAAGTGCACGATCCCCTGCCCGCCCCCGGGATCGTCGCGCTCGTCGTGCACGACCTTCCCGAGCGACCGCCAGAACGCCTCCGCGCCGGGCACGGCGGGATCGGTGTGCAGATATACGGCGCGGTAGCCGCCGTCGGCCGCGGCGAACGCGAGGAGGTCGGCGACGAGGTGCCGGGCGAGGCCGCGACGGCGGTGCGCGGGGCGGACGTAGACGCGGCGCAGCTGTGCGGTCTCGCCGGAGGGGTAGCGCGCGGCGAGTTCGCGGGGGTTCGGCGGGTGGACCGGTCCACGGGCATCGAGGGCGGCGGTCGCCACGACCGCGCCGTCGGCGGGGTCGAGCGCCACGAGCAGGGTGTGGCGAGCGGGGTCGAGATAGGCGGCGGCCGGGTCGATGATGTCGCCGTGCCAGCGGGGCACGTAGCCGGTCCGGAAGTCGCGGTAGACGGTGTCGAGCATCACGGCACGCGCACCGTCGATATCGTCCGGGCCTGCCGCCCTGATGCAGTAGTCAAGCACTTGCACATCATATGCATTAAGACTCCCAGGCCTTGATCACCCTTGAATCACCCCCGGATCGCCCTTGATCCACTGGATTTGACAGCCTCGCGGCCACCCCCTAAAACCTAGCCACATGACATTCATTTTCAAAACTGCGATCGCGGCGGACCGGTAGTGCGCGTCGCGTTCGTCGGCAAGGGCGGCAGCGGAAAGACCACGCTGTCGGCGCTCTTCGCCCGCCACGTGAACCGTTCCGGCGCCCCCGTGCTCGCCATCGACGGCGACATCAACCAGCACCTGGCCGAGGCCCTGTCCCCCCAGACGGAACCGGCCGTCGCCCCACCCCTGGCCGCCCACCTCACGGACCTGAAGGACTTCCTGCGCGGCACCAACCCGCGCATCGCCTCCCCCGAGGCCATGATCAAGACCACACCACCGGGGCGCGGCTCACGCCTTCTGCGCCTGCTCGGCGACGACGAGGTGCACGCCCGCCATGTGGGCCGGGCGGGTGATGTTCCGCTGATGGTGACGGGCGCGTTCGAGGAGAGCGACCTCGGGGTGGCCTGCTACCACTCCAAACTCGGCGCGGTGGAGCTGTACTTGAACCACCTCGTCGACACCCCCGGCGAATACGTCGTGGTCGACATGACAGCAGGCGCCGACGCCTTTGCCTCCGGCCTGTTCACCCGCTTCGACATCACGTTCCTGGTGGCCGAACCCACCCGCAAGGGCGTCTCCGTCTACCGCCAGTACCGCGACCACGCCCGGGAGTTCGGCATCCGCCTCGCGGTGATCGGCAACAAGATCACCGGCGAGGACGACCTCCTCTTCCTCAAGGAGGAAGTGGGCGACGACCTCCTGACCCACCTGGTCCAGTCCCCCTGGGTCCGCGCCGCCGAACAGGGCCGCGCACAGGGCGAGTTGGAGCCACACAACCACCACGCCCTGACGGTCATCCGCGAGGAGATCGACACCCACCCCCGCGACTGGCCGACCCTCCACCGCCACGCGGTCGAGTTCCACCTACGCAACGCCCAGGCCTGGGCGGACAAGGCAACGGGCCTGAACCTGTCGGCCCAGGTGGACCCGGACTACGTACCGGGCCGGACACCACACCCCTGACACCAACCCACTCCGCACCCCCACCCCCACCTACCGGACAGGACACCTCATCTCATGTCTCTCGACGTCTCCCCGAATCTCCTCGCCGAGGCCGAACACGGTGACATCCGCGAGGCGGACTTCGTGGACACGGTCCGCACGTCCCTCCCGTACGCGTACAACCTCATCGCGAGCCTCGCCACCGACCTCACCGACAGCGCAAGCGACTTCACCGACAACCAGACCCCGCCCCCGTCCGAACAGGAACGCGGCCAACTCCTCCGCGCCCTGGCCAGCGACGCGATCCGCGGCAGCCTGGAACGCCACTTCGGCGTAGCCCTCGCTTTCCAGAACTGCCACCGGGTGGCGGCGTTCCGGCCGGGGGCGCTGGGCGGCGAGACGTATGCGCGGTTCACGTCGGTGCGGGCCCAAGTACTCAATCAGTCACCGGAGTTCAGGGACTGCTGACACGTCAGCCTCCCGCCGGTCCGTCTACTCGACCCACACGGCATCGAGCAGACGGACCGGATTCCCGGGGGCCCAGCGGGCAACTCTCGGCCCGGGGGATGGACATGGCGGATACGGTCCGTCACGATCAGTCAGGCGCAGCGCATTTGGCGCACCGACTTGCATGTGGCATGCCCCGGATCCAGTCGACCCGGGGCGATTCTCATTCGGGGGGAACATGCCTGATGACGAGTACGGCTGGTTACACAGCGCCGTGGCGGTTTTCGGTCGGGAGTGCCGACGGAAACTGTCCGGCGGAGGCGGCCAGGAGTCGGCCATACGTGCTCCACTCGAGGTGTTGCTGAAGACCGTGGGCGAGCGTCACCAGTTCCACGATGTGACCTGGCACGACGAATATCGCCTGCCCGATTTGGGAGTACGTCCCGACTACGCGGTGCGGGCGAACAACGACATCACGGGCTACATCGAACTGAAGAGACCCGGGCTGTCCGTGGACCCGGAGACGTTTTCCCGGCACAACCGCGAGCAGTGGGAGAAGCTCCGGGATCTGCCCAATCTCCTCTATTCGAACGGGACCGAGTGGCGATTGTTCCGCCACGGCGAACAGGTCGGGGACCCCGTCTTCTTCCGCGGAGCGCTCAGCAGCGCCGGCGAAAAGCTCGCTGTCGACAACCCCACCGCGTTCGACGCCCTGCTGAAACAGTTCCTGCGCTGGAGCCCTCCACGGATCGCGCAGGTATCGCGCCTCGTGCAGCACATCGCACCGCTGTGCCGACTGCTGCGTGCCACTGTCGTGGAGCAACTCGGCTTCGAGGCACGGTCTTCGGCACCCGACGACGACATACGGGCCCGCCCGTTCACCGGACTCAGGAACGACTGGCGGCGGCTGCTCTTCCCGACCGCCGACGATGCGACCTTCGCCGACGGATACGCCCAGAGCATCACCTTCGCGCTCCTGTTGGCCCACACCGAGGGCATCGAGCTGGAGCTCAACTCCTTCCACGAGATCGGCCGTCGTCTCGACGCCGACCACGCCCTCATCGGCAAAGCACTCCAACTGCTCACGGACAACATCAACGAACGCTTCACCGTCACCCTCGACCTGTTGACCCGCAGTATCGCCAAGGTGGACTGGGAGGTCATTCGATCAGGCAACCGCGACGCGTACCTCCACCTCTACGAGCACTTCCTCACGGTCTACGACCCGGCGCTGCGCCAGCAGAGCGGCTCCTATTACACGCCTCACGAGATCGTGGAGGAGATGGTCCGCCTCACCGAGGATGTCGTCCGTACCCGACTCGGCCAGGAGGACGGATTCGGCGCGGACGAGGTGAAGATCATCGACCCCGCCATGGGAACCGGCACCTTCCTCCACACCGTCATCGAGCGGGTCGCCGAGCAGGCGACCCGCCGTCACGGGCAGGCGATGGCCCGCGACGCCATCTCCCGGCTCGCCACCAGGCTGTTCGGGTTCGAGCTCCAGATGGGTCCCTTCGCGGTCGCCGAACTCCGTGCGTCCGACCTGCTCAAACGGTACGGGGCACCCCTTCCACGGAGCGGCCTGAGCTTCTTCGTCACGGACACCCTGGACAACCCGTTCGTGGAGGAGGAGTACCTGGCCTCCACCTACGACGCTCTCGCCGACTCCCGCCGACGGGCCAACCGCATCAAGGCGCGCACACCCGTGACCGCAGTGGTCACCAACCCTCCCTACGACGACAGGGCGGAGGACCGTGGCGGCTGGGTGGAGAAGCGCCCGGCCGGCCAGGAACCACCGCTTCTCGACGCCTTCCGATACCCGGGCAACGGGCGCTACGAGCACGTGCTCAAGAACATGTACGTGTACTTCTGGCGGTGGGCGACCTGGAAGGTCTTCGACGCCCACCCAGAGGACCGGCACGGCGTGGTCTGCCTGATCACCCCGTCGGGATGGGCCACAGGACCCGGCGGTCGAGGTATGCGGGACTATCTGCGGCGTACTTGCGACGAAGGGTGGATCATCAACCTTTCGCCCGAGGGGCTGCGGGCCCCGGTGCCGAACCGGGTCTTCCCGGGAGTCGCCCAGCCCCTCGCGATCCACATCTTCATCCGCAGGGCGGACGCGGCACGTGGACCGAGGCATCAGGCCCTCGTCCACTACCGCGAGGTGACAGGGCGACGAGCCGACAAGTTCCGCCAGATCAAGGACGTCCGCCTCGACGACGACGGATGGCGCGACACCCATGCGGAGAGCCCTCGCCCGTTCACACCGGCCACGCACTCGGGTTGGGACGCGTTCCCGGAACTGACCGACCTGTTTCCCTGGGGCAGCCCCGGTTCGAAGGCGAACCGCTCCTGGGTCAGCTCCCCGTCCGCCGAGACCCTACGGCGCCGATGGGCCCGGATGGTCCGGGAAACCGACCCCGCGGAGAAGGCCAGACTGTTCAAGGAGACGCGCGACCGGACGCTGACGGACAGAAGGGACCCCTTGCCGGGCCGTACCTGTTCGGCGCTACCCATGGGGCAGGAGACTGTCACCACTCCGGAAGTCGTACGCATCGCGCAGCGCAGCTTCGACCGCCAGTACCTCATCGCCGACAATCGAGTCCTCGACTACCCTCGGCCCGATCTGTGGGCGGCCGTCCAGTCCGGGCAGATCTTCCTCAACCAGCAGTCGTCCCACGCCATCGACTCCGGGCCGGCGGTGGTGGCGACTCATCTGCTCCCCGACACACACCACTTCAACGGCCGTGGCGGCCGGGTTCTGCCGATTCTCCATCCGGACGGCTCCGGGAACACTCCCGCCGGGCTCTTGCCGTACCTCGCCCGCGTGCTCGACGTGGAACGGGTCACTGTCCAGGACCTCGCGGCGTACACGGTTGCCGTAGCCGGGCACAGGGGTTTCACCGAGCATTTCACCGAGGAACTGCTCACCCCGGGAGTACGTCTCCCCCTCACTCGGGAGCGGGAGCTGTGGGAGCGGGCCGTCTCGCTCGGCCGCGCGGTGCTCTGGGCCTCCACGTACGGAGAGTGCGGTGCGGCTCCGTCGCCCGTGCGGCCCCGGAATGTCGAGTTCGCGCCTGGGGATGAGCGACAGGTGAAGTATCTGAGCCACATCGGTGAGGACCTCCCCGCCAGGATGCGCTACGACGCCGAGGCCCAGACCCTGTACGTCGGCAGGGCAGCCTTCGCGCCGGTACCCGAGGCCGTCTGGAGTTATGACGTCGGCGGTATGGGTGTTGTGAACAAGTGGTTCGGCTACCGCAAGGCCTCTCCCACCAGCAAGAAGACCAGTCCGCTGGACGACATCCATGTCGAGAGCTGGCCGGAGGAGTGGACGACCGAACTGATCGAGCTGCTCTCGGCTCTGCGCCGTCTCACCGATCTGGCGCCTGCGCAGGGCGAGTTGCTCTCCGACATTCTTGCCGGCGAGGTGGTGAGCGTCGCCGATCTGACCACGGCCGGAGTTCTACCCGTCCCGCCGGGAGCGCGGAAGGCCCGGCACCACCAGGAAGACACCCTGTTCGCACCGGGATCCGGACTTGCCTGACGTCCGGGCGTCAGTCAGTCTCCCTCGGCCGCTTCGGCGAGCGCCTCTCCGAGCGAGATGCTTCCCTGCGCCAGCTGTCGAACCGTACGGGCCAGCCGAGGAGCCGTATCCTCCAGCGCGTCGGCGAGCCGGGCCACGGCTGCAAGTCGTTCCTCGGCGGCCTCTTGACCGGCTCGGTGATGCACGGCCGAGCCCAGAGCGGTCAGGGCCACAGTGCGGCCCTCCCTCACGACGAGCCCGAGGAAGACCAGCTCCGGGATCTCGGACCGAGCCTCCTCCGGATCCAAATCCCTTACGAACCACTCCTGTTGGGATGCCTCGTCGTTCGCGGGGTCCGGCAAGGATCGGAGCGACGCTTCAGCCAGGATCCGGTACTGGGAACTGGTCAGCTCGAAATGCGGAAGCGGCATGGTCACATGCCTAGCACACCGCCCACCCGGACTCTCCGCAGCCGCGCGGTCCGCACCAAATCAGCCTCGGCCAGGGGCATTTGGCTCACCCGTCCGGCATCACCCCGTCACGGCGGCGAACAGACCGGCCCGGGTCGGCGCCCGGGCCGGCCCCCTGTCACCGCTTCTGCTCCACCCGAACCCAATCCACCTCAGCCTGCACTCCCCCGCCGGCCACCTTGTCCACGCTCGACTGGGGCAGACCCCAGTACGGAGTCGTCGCCTGGTTCCAGCCGGCGGGGTACGCGCCGCCGAGGGCGAGGTTGAGGATGACGTACTGGTTGTGGTCGAAGACCCAGGCGCCGCGGGTGGATTCGAGTTTGTTGCGGGTGGTCTCCTGGACGAGGCTGTCGTCGACGTAGAAGCGCATCGCGGTCGGGGTCCATTCGACGGCATAGGTGTGCCACTGGTCGGCGGTGCCGCCGTTGGGGTAGGTCTGGCGGGCGCCGATGTTGCCGTCGGCGGAGTAGCCGGGGCCGTGGAGGGCCGTGCTGGTCCAGGTCGGGTAGCCGATGTTCTCCATGATGTCGGTCTCGCCGGAGGCGGGCCAGGAGACGGACGGGTCGTCGACGTTGCTGCCGAGCAGCCAGAAGGCGGGCCAGAAGCCGTCGCCGACCGGCAGCTTCATCCGCGCGCTGACCCTGCCGTAGGTGAAGTCGTAGTGCGTGTGGGTGTCTATGCGGCCGGAGGTGAAGTCGTAGGTGCCGCCGCCTGCCTGGGTGCAGCCCTTGCAGTACTTCGCCGCGAGGATCAACTCACCGTTCTGGGTACGGACGTTGTTCGTGGAGTCGACGTACGCCTGGGACTCGCCGTTGACGGAGCCCATCTCGGTGCCGGTCCTGACCACCCGCCACTTGGAACGGTCCAGCGCGGCGGACGTGAAGTCGTCGAAGAACGTCGTCTGGTACGTGCCCGACTGGTCGCCGGGGAGCGCGGGGTAGGCCGCCGCCGCGCTGCCGCCGGTGCCCCAGACCTGGAACTCGTAGAGGGAGTAACCGAATTGGGCCGTGGAGGGGGCCGGGTTGTAGAAGGAGCGGCGTTCCTTGCCGAGCATGCGGACGTAACGGCCGGTGGCCGCCTGGGGCAGGGTCACCGTGTCGTGGCGGCCCGTGGCGTCGGCGGGTGCCTGGACGTTGGCGCGGCGGGCGGCGATGTCGGCGGCCGAGGGTTCGTAGACCGTGCGCCAGGTGGAGTTGTCGTCCGAGACCTGGAGCAGGTAGTCGACGGCGTAGGCCGATTCCCAGTAGAGGTCGACCGTGGAGATCGTCGAGGTCGCGCCCAGGTCGACCGAGACCCAGCGGTCGGCGTTCCAGTCGCTCGACCAGCGGCTCGCGTCGTCCTTGAGGTTGGCGGGCCAGCCGCCGTCGGTGACGTACGCCGGTGAATTGCCGTTGTGCTGGTAGTAGTTGGAGTACGCCGGGTGGTTCAGGGCGAGGTTGGTGCGGGTGGTGGACGCGGGGGCCGGTTCGCCGCCGTAGACCTTGAAGGAGTAGAGCGAGTAGCCGTAGGGCGTGGCACGTTCCAGGCCGCGCAGGCGGACGTAGCGGCCCGTCACCTCCTGCGGGTACGTGCTCGTGGTGACCGAGCCGCCGGTGCCCGCGGTCTCCGTGTAGAACGGAGTCCAGTCGGTGCCGTTCTTGGAGATCTCCAGGACGTATCTCTTGCCGTAGGCCGCTTCCCAGTCGAGGGTGACGCGGTCGACGCGGAGGGTGGTGCCGAGGTCGAGGCGGATCCAGGCGTCGTCGGCGAAATTGCTGGACCAGCGGGTCGCGCCGTTGCCGTCGAAGGCGAGGCCGGGGGCGGTGCCGGCGTTCTCGCTGCCGGAGGCGGTGACGGCGGCCGGGTTCGCGGCGTAGGCGCCGGCCGCGCGGTCGGTGTCCCATGTCGCGGCGGCCGCGGCCTGCGGGGCGGGGGCGGCGAGGGCGGGGCCCGTGGACAGCAGGGCCGCGGTGGTGAGCGTGGCGAGTGCGGTGAGCAGGGTGCGGGACGGCATGCGGGTCTCCTTGAAGGAGGTGGCGAAAGGAGCGTTGGACGTACCGATCTTGTTGACGTGCGCATGACACACTTGGGGCTGGCGGAAGCGAAGGGGACTGCTGGGACGAGAGAGCTGGTGGTGCCCCGGTGGGTGCGGGCTCCCCCGCCCGCGCCCACCGGGACGGTCTCGGTCAGGCCGCGCGCTGCGCCCGGCTGCGGTGGTCGCGGATGATGTCCGCGTACCGGTGGCCGGAGCCCTTGATCGTGCGGACCTGGGTGTCGTAGTCGACGTGGACCAGTCCGAACCGCTTGTCGTAGCCGTACGCCCACTCGAAGTTGTCGAGCAGCGACCACGCGAAGTAGCCCGCCAGCGGGGCGCCCTTGCGGGCCGCCGAGGCGCACGCGGCGAGGTGCTGGACCAGGTAGTCCTGGCGCTCGGGGTCGTCGACGGTGCCGTCGGGGCGTACGACGTCGGGGAACGAGGAGCCGTTCTCGGTGACGTAGATCCGGCGGGGGCCGTACTCCTCGGTGAGGCGGAGCAGCAGGGTCTCGATGCCGGAGGCGTCGATCTCCCAGTCCATGCCGGTGCGCGGGACGCCGAGGCGGCGCACGGCGCGGGTGTAGGGGGCGGGGCCGTCGGGGTCGTCGGCGACGGTCGCCGGGAAGTAGTAGTTCAGGCCGAGCCAGTCCAGCGGGGCGGCGATGGTCGCCAAGTCGCCCGGCTTTTCCGGGAGTTCGACGCCGTACGTCTCGACCATGTCGGCCGGGAAGCCGCGGCCGTGGGTCGGGTCGAGCCACCAGCGGTTGACGTGGCCGTCCTGCCGGCGGGCCGCCCGGACGTCCTCGTCGCGGTCGGAGGCCGGGTACACCGTGGAGAGGTTGTTGACGATGCCGACCTGGGCGTCGGGGGCCGCGGCGCGGATCGCCTGCGCGGCCAGGCCGTGGCCCAGCAGCAGGTGGTACGAGGCGCGGACGGCGGCCGTCAGATCGGTCCAGCCCGGGGCCATCTTGCCTTCGAGGTGGCCTATCCAGGCCGAGCAGGACGGCTCGTTGAGGGTGGTCCAGTGGGTGACGCGGTCGCCGAGGCGTTCGGCCACGACCGAGGCGTACGCGGCGAAGTGCTCGGCCGTCTCGCGCTCGGGCCAGCCGCCGCGGTCCTGGAGTGCCTGGGGCAGGTCCCAGTGGTAGAGGGTGACGGAGGGGGTGATGCCCGCCTCCAGGAGGCCGTCCACCAACTCGTCGTAGAACGCGAGGCCCTTGGGGTTGACCGGGCCGTCGCCGCCGGGGAGCACCCGGGGCCAGGCGACGGACAACCGGTAGGCGTTGGCGCCGAGTTGGCGCATCAGGCCGATGTCCTCGCGCCAGCGGTGGTAGTGGTCGCAGGCGACGTCGCCGTTGTCGTCGTTCGCGATCTTTCCGGGGGTGTGCGAGAAGGTGTCCCAGATCGACGGCGAACGCCCGTCCTCGGTGACGGCTCCCTCGATCTGGTACGCCGCGGTGGCCGTGCCCCACAGGAAGTCGTGCGGGAGTGCGGCGAAATCGATGGTCACTGAAGTTCCTTCACAGTCAGCTGAGTTGGTCGGGTCGGTCACTTGACGGCGCCCGCCGTCAGCCCGGCGACGAGATAGCGCTGCAGCAGCAGGAAGCCGGCGACCACGGGCACGCTGACGACCAGCGAGGCGGCCATGATCTGGTTCCAGTACACGTCGTTGAGCGTGGAGTAGCCCTGGAGTCCGACGGCGAGTGTGCGGGTCGAGTCGTTCGTCATGACGGAGGCGAAGAGGACTTCTCCCCACGCGGTCATGAAGGCGTACACGGCGACCGCGACGATGCCGGGGATCGCTGCGGGGACGACGACGCGCAGCAGCGCGCCGAGCGGTCCGCAGCCGTCGACCAGCGCGGCTTCGTCCAAGTCCCTTGGCACGGAGTCGAAGTAGCCGATCAGCATCCAGATGGAGAAGGGGAGCGAGAAGGTGAGATACGTCAGGATCAGGCCGCCGCGCGAGCCGAACAGGGCGATGCCCGTCGCGTTGCCGATGTTGACGTAGAGGAGGAACAGCGGGAGGAGGAACAGGATGCCCGGGAACATCTGGGTGGACAGGACGGTGACGGTGAAGACGCGCTTGCCGCGGAACTCGTAGCGGCTGACGCCGTACGCGGCGAAGACCGCGATGACCACCGAGCAGAGCGTGGCCGAGACGGACACGATCAGCGAGTTCATGAAGTACTTCGCGAGCGGGACCGTCGACCAGATGTCGATGTACGGGCGGATCGTGAGACCGCTCGGCAGCCAGCGGAACTTGCCCGTGACGTCCGAGAGCGGTTTCAGGGAGCTGGAGAGCATGACGTACACCGGCACCAGGACGAAGCCGGCGAGCAGGGTGAGGAAGATCCGCCGCGACCAGAGGAAGGAGCGGGGCGGCGCCATCGGCGACCTGGAGAGCGAGGAGCTAGCCATTGGCCGCCTTCCTTCCGCGTGAGGTGACCACCAGGTACACGCCGGTGACGACGAGCAGGAACAGCAGCAGCAGGACCGACATCGCCGAGCCGGTGCCGAAGTTCCAGGTCACGAACGAGGCTTGGTAGATGTGCACCGAGATGAGGTCCGCGGCCTCGGGTGCCGACCTGCCGAACAGGACGTACGGCGTGTTGAAGTCGTTGAACGTCCACAGGAACAGGACGAGGACAAGGACCTGGTTGACCGGGCGCAGCGACGGCAGGGTGATGCGGCGGATCTGCTGCAGCATGCCCGCGCCGTCGATGGACGCGGCCTCGTACAGCTCCCTGGGGATGTTCTGCAGACCGGCCATGACGATGAGGAACGCGAACGGCCAGCCCTTCCACACGTGCACGATGAGCAGCGCGTAGAAGCTGTTGTCGCCGATCAGCCAGAACGACGGCTTGCTGGTGATGTGCAGCTGGTCGTGCAGGACGTGGTTCACCAGGCCGTTGTCGTGCTGGAACATGAAGACCCAGGTGATGACGGCCGCGTAGACCGGCAGCGCGTACGGGATGAGGAAGAGCGCTCTCAAGAAGCCCCGGCCGCGGAAGTTGTCCTGCATGTAGATCGCGGTGACCGTGCCGAGCAGCCAGCAGAAGGCGACCGACAGCAGGGTGAAGACCACGGTGACGAAGAAGGAGTGCAGCAGCGCCTTGCCCACGGGGGCGCTGAAGTCCACCGAGACCTTGTAGTTGTCGAAGCCCGACCAGGGCGCGGTGCCCCAGTCACGGATGTAGAACTGCGTCAGCTCCTTGAAGCTCATGACGATGCCGATGACCATCGGCACCAGGTGGACCAGGAGTTCGAGGATCAGCGCGGGCAGGAGAAGCAGGTACGGCAGTCCGATGCGGCGGATCCGGTCGGTACGGCGGCGGCGCGGGCCGGGGGCCGCCGTGGCGGAAGTGTCCTTCCGCACGGCGGCCTCCGGGGTGACAGTGCTCGTCACAGTCGACTCACTTCGCCGGCATCTGCTGCTGGGCCTTCTGGAGCTCCGCCTTGACGGACGCGGTGGTGACCGCCCGTCCCGCGGCGACGTCGGCGAACAGGTCCTTGACGGCCGTGCCCACCGCCGTCTCGAACTGGGACTCGTCGGCGACCTGCGGGAGCGCGGCGGCGCTCTTGGCGAGGGTGTCCTTCAGGACGGCGTTCGCCGGGGTGTTGAACGCGGTGTCCTCCTGCGCGGTCTTCACCGGCGGGATGGAGCTGTACGCCGTGTTGAGGATCTTCTGCTCGGCGTCGCTCGTCATGAACTTCACGAACTTGGTGGAACCGTCGAGGTTGTTCGAGTTCTTGAAGACGGCCAGGTTGATGCCGGCCACCATCGAGTTGGTCTGCGCGCCGGTCCCCGGGGTGCCGGACTGCACGGGGATCGGGGCGATGCCGTACGAACTCTCGCTCATGCCCTGGGACTTGAGGTTCGCGGACGCCGACTGCCACATCAGCATCGCCGTCTTGCCCTTGGCGAAGTCGCTGACGGACTGGTTCTGCGCGTACTCGGCGTTGCCGACCGGGATGACCTTGTCCTTGGCCATCAGGTCGACGTACTGCTTCACGGCCGCCACGATGCCGTCGTTGGTGAAGTCCGGCTTGCCATCGGCGGTGAAGAACTCGGCGCCGTGCTGCTTGGCGAAGACGAAGGCGTGGTGGATGTTCTCGGAGACGTTGGCGCCCTCGGCGCCGATGACCTGCTTGCCCTTCGCCTGGATCTTCTTCCCGTCGGCGACCAGCTCGTCCCAGGTGGCGGGCGGTTGGGAGATGCCGGCGTCGGCGAAGATCTGCTTGTTGTAGTAGAGCGCGTACGCCATCGAGTACAGCGGGACGGCGGCCGGGTCCTTGCCGGTGGCGCCGGTGGAGCCGAGCGCGGAGTCGACGAAGCGGTCCTTGCCGCCGATCTTCGCGAAGTTGGCCGTGTTCCACGGCAGGAAGGCGCCGGTGGCCTGGAGGGAGGCGCTCCACGTGTTGCCGATGTTCAGGACGTCGGGGCCCTGTCCTGACGTGGTGGCGGTGAGGATGCGGTTGAGGAGGTCGGACCAGGGCACGACCTCCAGCTTCACCGTGATGCCGGTCTGCTTCTTGAACTTGTCGAGTTCGGGCTGCAGGACCTTCTTGTCGATGGCGATGCTGGCGCCCTGGTTGGAGGCCCAGTAGGTGAGCGTCTTGGGTGAGTCGTTGGATCCCCCACCCGTGGACGAACCGCCTCCGCAGGCCGTGGCCGCTAGGGCGAGTGACATGGTGACGGCGCCTACGGCCGCGGCTCGGATGCTGCGCATACTCCGGGTGTCCCTTCAGGGAATGCACTCACGACTTAATTTAGGACGTGAGTTAAACCTCGGAAGCCAGACGCGTCAAGAGTTTGGACGCCACTCGTCGAACTCGGTCGTAGCTCTTGACGACCGCGTTCACGGGCCTGAAGCATTCCCCCGCGAGAGAGCGCTCCCATCCCCACCCGCGTTCATTTCATGAACAAGGAGAGCCGCCATATGTCCTCAGTTCCCCGCAGAGCCGTCCTCGGTGCCGCCGCCGCGGCGTCCGCCCTGGCCGCGCTGCCGACGACCGCCTCCGCCGCTTCCGCCGCCCCCGCGACCCCCACCGCTGTGGCCCCGCGCGCGCTGCCCGGCGGCGGCGACCTCGGCCCGAACGTCATCGTCTTCGACCCGTCGACGTCGGGCATCCAGGCGAGGCTGGACCAGATCTTCGCCCAGCAGGAGACGGCCCAGTTCGGCACCGGCCGCTACGCCGTCTTCTTCAAGCCCGGCACCTACTCCGGGCTCAACGCCCAACTCGGCTTCTACACCTCGATCGCGGGTCTCGGGCTCTCCCCCGACGACACCACGATCAACGGTGACGTCACGGTCGACGCCGGCTGGTTCAACGGCAACGCCACCCAGAACTTCTGGCGTTCGGCCGAGAACCTCGCGCTGGTCCCCGTGAGCGGCACGAACAGGTGGGCCGTGGCTCAGGCGGCCCCGTTCCGCCGGATGCACGTGCGCGGAAACCTCAACCTCGCCCCGAACGGCTATGGTTGGGCCTCCGGCGGCTACATCGCCGACAGCCGGATCGACGGCCAGGTGCAGCCGTACTCGCAGCAGCAGTGGTACACCCGGGACAGCGCGATCGGCGGCTGGCTCAACGGCGTCTGGAACATGGTCTTCTCCGGCGTCCAGGGTGCTCCGGCGCAGGGCTTCCCGAACCCGGTGTACACCACCCTCGGCACCACCCCGGTCTCCCGCGAGAAGCCCTTCCTGTACCTGAACGGCTCCGAGTACCGCGTCTTCCTCCCGGAGAAGCGGACCAACGCGAGCGGGGTGACCTGGGGCAACGGCACCCCGCGCGGCACCTCGCTGTCGCTGTCGCAGTTCTACGTCGCGAAGCCGGGCGTCACGGCCGCGACCCTCAACCAGGCGCTCACGCAGGGACTTCACCTCCTGCTGACCCCGGGCATCTACCACCTGAACCAGCCGATCCAGGTGAACCGCGCCAACACCGTGGTCCTGGGCCTGGGTTACGCGACTCTGGTCCCTGACAACGGAGTCACGGCCGTGAAGACCGCCGACGTAGACGGCGTACGCCTCGCGGGCTTCCTGATCGACGCGGGCACGGTCAACTCGACCACCCTGCTGGAAGTCGGTCCCGCCGGGACGACGACGGACCACTCCGCCAACCCGACCACCGTGCAGGACGTCTTCGTCCGCATCGGCGGCGCGGGCGCGGGCAAGGCGACCACCAGCATGGTCATCAACAACCGGCACACCATCGTCGACCACACCTGGCTGTGGCGCGCCGACCACGGCTCGGGCATCGGCTGGGACACCAACCGGGCCGACTACGGCCTCGTCGTCAACGGCGCGGACGTGCTGGCCACCGGCCTGTTCGTGGAGCACTTCAACAAGTACGACGTGCAGTGGAACGGCGAGCGCGGGCGCACGATCTTCTTCCAGAACGAGAAGGCGTACGACGCGCCCAACCAGGCCGCGATCCAGAACGGTTCGGTCAAGGGCTACGCCGCCTACAAGGTCGCCGACAACGTGACCGTGCACGAGGGCTGGGGTCTGGGCAGCTACTGCTACTACAACGTCAACCCGTCGATCGTGCAGCACAACGGCTTCGCGGCGCCGAACCGTTCGGGCGTGAAGTTCCACGACCTGCTGGTCGTCTCGCTCGGCGGCCAGGGCCAGTACGAACACGTCATCAACGAGACGGGCGCGCCGACCTCGGGCACGTCGACCGTGCCGTCCACGGTGGTCTCGTACCCCTGAGACTCCGGGAGTCCCTGAGACCCCCGGAGCCCTGAGTACGTGGCGGGTGCGGGCCGAAGCTCCCCCTTCGGTCCGCACCCGCCACCGTCACCGGACGGTCACCGCTCCCGGTGCGGGCGCGTAGCCCGTCGGCCGGGCGGTGAACGTGCCCCGGCCCTGCGTCCGGCTCCTCAACCGCGTCGCGTAGCCGAAGAGTTCGGCCAGCGGCACGGTCGCCGTGACGGTCGCCGAACCCGTCCGGGCCGTCGAGCCGGTGACCCTGCCGCGCCGGGCGGCGAGATCGCCGAGCACTCCGCCGACCGCGTCCTCGGGCACGGTGACGGTGACCTCGACGACCGGTTCGAGCAGCACCGTCGTACAGGCGCGCAGGGCTTCCCGCAGGCCCAGGCGGCCCGCTGTGCGGAACGCCTGCTCGGAGGAGTCCTTCACATGGGTCGCCCCGTCGGTCAGCGTCACGCGCAGCCCGGTCACCGGGAAGCCGCCGATCGGCCCCTCGGTGAGGGCGTCACGGCATCCGGCCTCCACCGAGCGGACGTACTCCTGCGGCACCCGCCCGCCGACGACCGCCGACCGGAACTCGAAACCGGGCCCGTCCAGCGGTTCGACATCGAGCACGATGTGCGCGAACTGCCCTGCTCCGCCGTCCTGTTTGACGTGCCGGAAGACCATCCCGGACACCCCGCGCACGACGGTTTCGCGGTAAGCCACCCTGGGGCGGCCGACGTTGACCTCCACACCGGTGGCCCGGCGGATCTTCTCCACCGCGACCTCCAGGTGCAGTTCGCCCATGCCGGACAGGACCGTCTGCCCGGTCTCGCCGTCCGTGCGCACGGTCAACGACGGGTCCTCCTCGGCCAGTCGGGCCAGCGCCGAGGTCAGCCGGTCGGTGTCGGTGCTCCTGCGGGCCTCGACCGCCACCGAGACCACCGGGTCGGCGACCGTGGGCGGTTCGAGGACGAGCGGGGCGTCCGGCGCGCACAGAGTCGAGCCCGCGCGGGCCGACTTGAGTCCGATCACCGCGACGATGTCCCCGGCGACCGCACGGTCCAGCCGCTCGTGCCGGTCGGCCTGCACCCGCAGGATGCGCCCGATCCGCTCGGTGCGCCGCGCGCCCGGGTCCCACACCGTGTCCCCCTTCTCGATCGTGCCCGAATAGATCCGCAGATACGTCAGCCGCCCGGTCGCGGTCGCGCTCACCTTGAACGCCAGTGCCGCGAACGGCAGTTGCGGATCGGCCGCCCGCTCCTGCTCACCGCCGTCGTACGTGCCCCGCACCGCCGGTACGTCCGACGGTGACGGCAGATACGCGACCACGGCGTCCAGCAGCGGTTCGATGCCGCGGTTGCGGTAGGCCGAGCCGCACAGCACGACGACGCCCTCGCTAGTGCGGGTGAGGTCGCGCAGGGCGGTCCTCAACGTCTCGGCGGACAGGGCCGATCCGTCGTAGAACTCCTCCAGCGCGCCCTGATGCAGTTCCGCGACCGCCTCCTCCAGCAGCCGTCTGCGCCTGCGGGCCTCCTCCAACAGGCCCTCCGGCACCGGGAGTTCCTCCGCCGTGTCGTCGCCGTCGGTCCACACGAGGGCCCGCATCCGCAGCAGGTCGACGACACCCGTGAAGCCGGCCTCCGTGCCGATCGGCAGCTGTACCACCAGCGGCGCCGGATGGAGCCGCTCGCGGATGGAGGCGACGGCCGTGTCGAGGTCGGCGCCCGTGCGGTCCAGCTTGTTGACGAAGGCGATGCGCGGGACGCCGTACCGGTCGGCCTGGCGCCACACCGACTCGCTCTGCGGCTCGACGCCCGCGACCGCGTCGAACACCGCGATCGCGCCGTCGAGCACCCGCAGGGACCGCTCCACCTCGTCGGCGAAGTCGACGTGGCCCGGGGTGTCGATCAGGTTGATGCGGTGACCGTCCCAGGCGCAGGTGACGGCCGCGGCGAAGATGGTGATGCCACGGTCGCGCTCCTGGGGGTCGAAGTCGGTGACGGTGGTGCCGTCGTGGACCTCACCGCGCTTGTGGGTGCTGCCGGTGAGGTAGAGGAACCGCTCGGTGACGGTGGTCTTGCCGGCGTCGACGTGGGCGAGGATGCCCAGGTTGCGGACGGCGGAGAGCGGTGTGGTGAGAGGGAGTTCGGTGCGCACGGCCCGTGGCCTTTCGAAAGTGATTCCGTGCAGGGCAGCGCGATTCCCGTGCGGAGCAGGGCAATTGACAATACGTCAGAAGGCTGTCACGTCACGGGTGTCCGGTACCGGCCGCGCGGCGGGCACCGGAGGGCCGAGGACACGAGGATCACCTCGTACCGGGAGCGGGGAGCGACGGCAGCGGTGATGTGACACACGGCCGGGCTCCCCTCACTCGTCAACGGATGTGGCGAGTGTAGGGAAGCCCGGGGTGCGGAGCACGGTATTTATCAGGTGGTGCAGGTGGGGACGCCGTCCAGCCAGGCCGGACCCTGGATGTAGATGTTGGTCATCCAGGCCTTGTAGTCGGGCAGGTAGGCCCAGGCGTCGTTGGTGTAGCCGTCGGAGGTGACGGTCTCGGCGTGCTTCTGGCACTCGACGCGGATGCTGGTCGGGCCGGGGAAGGCGTAGACGCGCGTGGCGCTGACGGAGGGTGCGGTCTTCGTCCAGACGCCGGTGCCCCAGGTCCGGAAGACATGGCCGGTGACCGCGCCGGTGTTGACGCGGACGGCCCCGAAGTAGTCGCCGCCCAGGCGCACATCACTGACCATCAGATGCGTGCCGGACTGCCTGGCCTCGACCATCTTGCCCGCGCCGAGGTAGATCGCGATGTGGTGCAGGTCCGCCGAGTTGCCGTAGGCGAGCAGGTCGCCGGGGAGCAGCGGGGCGAGGCCCTGGGCCGCGGTGAAGCGGGCGGCGGCGCGGGTGGTGTAGTACTGCTGGCTCGCGTCGCCGTTGAGGATGTCGGAGCCGGCGGCCTGCGCGTAGGCGTAGCGCACCAGGCCCGAGCAGTCGAAGCCGAGCCGCTCGGGGTCCTGGTTGCTGGCCGGGTCGGTGGGGTCGACCTGGCCGTAGGTGGCGCCGGGCTGTGCGCCGTGGCCGCCGCCCCACGTGTACCAGGTGCCCGCGTCGACCTGGGCGCAGGCCGCGGCGATGGCGCTCTGGGCGGCAGCCGAGGCGCCGGGTGCGAGGACACCGCAGCCGCCGGCCGGTGCGGCCGGGGCCGCGACGGCCGAGGGTGCCCAGAGGACGAGGGCGAGTAGTCCGATGAGTGTGCCGATGATTCCGGTCCGCCGGAGCATGCCGGGACCCCCGATTTCTGTGGTCCGTAAGTGGTCGTGCACCAGCCTGCCGATCTCGGCCCGGCCGGTCGAGGACCCGGGGTCACCCCACCCCGAAGGGCAACGGGAAACCCTTGGGAAACCCCCTCCCACCAGCGGGAGTCGGCCATTGCCTGTCAGGGCTTCACGCACGCGGGGGTGAGGGACACCGGCAGCCCCGGCATCAGCGTCCTGCGCTCCTGGGGACCGATCGCCTTGCGCAGCCGGCAGATTCGGGTGAGCTGGGCGGCCGGGTCGAGGTCCCACAGGCGTACGGTCCCGTCGTTGCTGCTGCTCGCGAGGGTCCGCCCGCCGGGGGCGAACGCGACGCCCCACACCGCGTTCGTGTGCCCGGTGAGGGTGGCCCAGGGCCGCCGCCCGGCCACGTCCCAGAGCCGTACCGTACGGTCGCTGCCGCTGCTCGCGAGGAGCGTGCCGTCCGGGGAGAAGGCGAGGCCGCGCACGGAGCCGGTGTGGCCGGTGAGGGAGGCCTCGAAGCGGCGGTGGCGGACGTCCCACAGGCGGACGGTGCCGTCGTTGCCGCTGCTCGCGAGGGTGCGGCCGTCCGGGCTGAAGGCCACGCCCCGCACCGCGCCGGTGTGGCCGGTGAGGGTCGCGAGCAGGCGGTGGGTCGCGGTGTCCCACAGGCGGACGGTCAGATCGTCGCCCGCGCTGGCGAGGGTGCGGCCGTCGGGGCTGAACGTGACATCGTTGGCGGAGTCCGTATGGCCGTCGAGGACGGCGAGTTGACGGCGGCCGGCGACGTCCCAGAGGCGGACCGTGCGGTCGGCGCCGGCCGAGGCGAGGGTGCTGCCGTCGGGCGCGAACGCGACCGAGAACACGTCGCCGGTGTGGCCGGTGAGGGTCGCGAGCGCGCGGTGCGAGCGGACGTCCCACAGCCGGATGGTGCCGTCCGAGCCCGCCGACGCGAGGGTCCGCCCGTCCGGTGAGAAGGCCACCGAGAACACGCTCTCGCGATGGCCGGTGAACGTGGTCACGAGCCGGCGCCGGGTCGCGTCCCACAGTCGTACGGTGTGGTCGGCGTCGGCGGTCGCGAGGAGTTTCCCGTCCGGGCTGTAGGCGGACTGCGAGACCTCGGTGAAGGGACGGGCCGTCAGCACCGGGCCGCGCAGGTCCCACAGCACCACCGACTGGTCGAAGCCGCCGGTGGCGAGGGTCGTCCCGGTGGAGTCCACGGCCACGGACATCACGTAGTCGGTGTGCCCGGCGAGGACCGCGACCGGCCGGCCCGTCCGCACGTCCCACAGCCGGGTCGTGCCGTCACCCCCTGCGCTGACGACCGTCGTGCCGTCGGGGGTGAAGGTGACCGCGTTGACGTCGTCGCTGTGCCCGGTCAGTGTCGCCGTGGACCGGTGCGAGGCCACGTCCCACAGGCGTACGGTCCGGTCGACGCCTCCGGAGGCCACGCTCCGCCCGTCCGGCGCGAACGCCACCCCGAGCACTTCGTCGGTGTGCCCCTTGAGCACGGCGAGCGGCCGTCCCCGGCCGGTGTCCCACAGGCGTACGGTCCGGTCGGAGCCGCCCGACGCCAGGGTCCGGCCGTCCGGGGCGTAGGACAGCGTGTTGACCCGGCCGGTGTGCCCGACGAGCCGCACCGCGGTGGGGTGATCGCCGTCGAGGCCCCAGAGTTGGACCGTTCCGTCGACCGCGGCGACCGCGAGGGTACGGCCGCGCGGGTCGAAGGCGAGGGCGCGGGCGCCGGTGGTCGCCGCGGGCAGCAGGGTCCGCAGCCGGTGGTCGGTGGTGCCCCAGATCCGGACCGGCCCGTCCGAGGAGGTCGCCGCGAGGGTCGATCCGTCGGGGCTGAAGGCGACCGAGCGGACCCGTCCGGGCACGGGGAGCGTGGCGGTCGTCCGGCGGTCGGCGGTACGGCGCAGTTGTACGGCGCCGTAGGAACCGCCGGTCGCGAGGAGGCGGCCGTCGGGTGTGAAGGCGACGGCGTTGACCGGCCCGTGCCGGCCGACGAGGCGGGCGGCGAACGCCTGGGCCTGGGTGCTCAGCAGGGCGCCGCGGGCCTCGGGGGTGCGGTCGGCGCGGTAGGCCTCCTCGGCGAGCAGCATCGAGGCCTCCGGCTGGCCGCCGGCCAGGGAGGTGGACTGCACGGCGAGGGCCTGGGAGCGGGCGACCCGCTCCTGGTCGAGGGCGCTCGCGCGTTGCTGGTAGGCGAGGGCGCCGGCGGTGACCGCGAGTCCGAGGAGGACGGCGAGGGTCGCGAACAGGGCCTGGCGTAAACGGATCTGACGTCTCGCCAGCTGCTGGCGGGCGTCCTCCTCGGCCTGGCTGGCCTTGAGGAAGGCCTCCTCGCGGGGGCCGAGGCGGCTGCGGCCGTCGAGGTCGTCGGCCCAGGAGCGGACGGTGTCGAGGCGGGTGCCGCGGTAGAGGGCGGACGGATCGTGGTCCTCACGCTCCCATTCGGCGGCGGCGTGGGCGAGTTGCTGGTGGATGAGGAGTCCGGCACGGTCGGCGTGGATCCAGTCGCGCAGCCGGGGCCAGGCGTGCAGCAGCGCCTCGTGGGTGATCTCGACGGTGTCCTGGTCCACGGTGATGAGGCGGGCCCGGACGAAGACGTCGAGGGCGGCCGAGGCGGCGTCCGCGTCGGCGAGCTGTTCCATCAGAGCGCTGCGGCTTGCGCGGCGGCGGGTCGCGGCGGTGCCCTCGTCCGAGACGTGGACGAGGCGGGACAACACCCGCCGGATGGTGCGCTGTTCGGCCGGATACAGCTGGGCGAACACGGTCTCGGCGGTGCGGGCGATGGCGCCCTGGATGCCGCCGGTGCGCTCGTACCCGGCGACGGTGAGGGTGGTGTCCTCGCGCTGCTGCCAGGTGGCGAGGAGGGCGTGCGAGACGAGGGGCAGGGCGCCGGACGGGGTGGTGTCGGCGGTGGCGGTGTGCGGTCCGGTGCCGGGTTCGTCGCGCAGGCCGGCGTCGCGCAGGAGGAGGGGGACCAGGCCGGGTTCGAGGGTGACGCCGGCGAGTTCGGCGGGGCGGGTGATGGACTCGCGCAGCTCCGCCACGGACATGGGCAGCAGGACGAACAGTCCGTCGGTGAACACCGGTGCCAGTTCGGGGAGTTCGAGGCAGCGGCCGGTGAAGTCGGCGCGTACGCCGAGCACGACGACGGCGGGGTCGGGGCCGCCGGTGGACAGCGCGCGCAGCACCCGGACGAAGGCCCGTCTCTCGCTCTCGTCGGAGCAGAGGGTGAAGAGTTCCTCGAACTGGTCGACCAGCAGCACCGGCCGGACCGGCGGCGGGCGGCGCCCGTCGGGGCCGGGCGGGGCGCCTTCGGAGCGGGAGCGGACCGCCTCCAGCAGGGCCTCGGGGCGGTCGGTCAACTCCTGTGCGCTGAGGTGGAGATCGCTGCCGAGGGCCTTCGCCGTCCGTTCGAGGAGTTCGTCCAGCGGATGGACGGTGGGGGTCAGCGCGACCACCGGCCAGCGCTCGGCGCCGGGCATCGGGAAGCCGCCGGGGCGCCGCAGTGCCGGGACGAGCCCGGCGTTCAGGAGCGAGGACTTGCCGGCGCCGGACGGGGCGACCAGTAACAGCGGTCCGCCGCCGACGCGTTGGAAGACCCGCTCGACGAGCGCGGCCGTGGACCTCTCCCGCCCGAAGAACCAGGCCGCGTCCTGCGGGGTGAAGGCGGACAGTCCGCGATACGGACAGGCGGGCGCGGCGGTGTCGGTGGCCGCACCGGTGCCGCGCTCGGCCGGTCCCGCCTCCCGCACCAGGCGGAGCAACGCGCCGTCGGCGCGCAGAATGTGGTCGCACTGGCGGGCGACGTCGACGGTGGCCCGCTTGACGCCGGTCTCGATCTTGCTGAGATAGCCCTTGCTGTAGTGCGTCTGACGTGCGAGATCGGCCAGCGACAGTCCGCGCTCCCGGCGCAGCCGTCTCAGCTGTGCGGGAAAGGATGTCGTGGCCTGTGCGGTGCCTGCCGGTTGGTCGGACCGGTCGGCGCCCACGTGGTCGTACTGCTGATCCCCCAAGGCGTCCCCCTGGCATGGCCTGTCCGGATCGTGAGACGGCGGATGCCCAGGTTACTGCGGGGGTCGGACTCGGAGACAGGACTTTCACCCGGAGTGGCGAAAACGGGACTGCCGGGACCGGTGGGGGGGCGGTCCCCGGTGGGCCCGACCGGCTCACTGGTCGGGCACGTTGGGGCGGGCCAGGCCCAAGTCGTAGGCCAGGATCACCGCCTGGATGCGGTCGCGGGCGCCGACCTTCGCGAGGACGCGGCCCACGTGGGTCTTGACGGTGGACTCGGAGAGGAAGAGGCGTTCGGCGATCTCGCCGTTGGTCCAGCCCTGGCCGATGGCGACGAGGATCTCGCGTTCGCGTTCGGTGAGGGAGCGGATGCGGGGGTCGTCCGTCGCGGGCAGGGTCGCGGGTCCCTGCGGTGAACTCCTCGGCAGGTGCTGGGCGTAGGCGTCGAGCAGGCGGCGGGTGAGCGCGGGCGCGATGACCGCGTCGCCGGAGGCCACCGCGCGGATGCCGGCGAGGAGTTCCTCGGGGTGGGCGTCCTTGAGGAGGAAACCGCTGGCTCCCGCGCGCAGTGCCTCGTGGGCGTACTCGTCGAGGTCGAAGGTGGTCAGGATGAGGACACGGGAGCGGTCTCCGGCGGCGACGACCCGGCGGGTGGCCTCGATGCCGTCCATGCCGGGCATCCGTACGTCCATCAGGATCACGTCGGGGCGCAGTTCGGCGGCCATCCGCACCGCCTCGCCGCCGTGGCCCGCCTCGCCGACCACCTCGGTGTCGGGGGTGGCCTCCAACAGCATGCGGAAACCGAGGCGTTGGAGCGGCTGGTCGTCCACGATGAGCACGGTCGTCATGCCGCTCCCCCGGTCGTCCCGGTGAGCGGGGTGGTGTCGAGGGTGGCCCGTACCGTCCAGCCGCCGCCCGGGGCGGGGCCCGCGGTGACGGTGCCGTGGTACAGCGCGGCGCGTTCTCTCATGCCGGCGAGTCCGTGTCCTTCGTCGTGGCTCGGTGCGGGTCCGCTGGTGGCGCTGCCCGGGCCGGTGTCGTGGCAGTCGATGTGCACCCTCGACTCCTCGACGTTCACGGCGAGTTCGACGCGGGTGTCGTGGCCGGCGTGCTTGAGGGCGTTGGTGAGGGCCTCCTGCACGATGCGGTACACGGTGAGCTGGACCCCCCGGTCGAGGGCGGCGGGCTCACCGCCGGTGCGGTACACGACCTGCGGACCGGCCGCGCGGATGCGGGCGCACAGGGCGTCGAGGTCGGCGACGCCCGGCTGCGGGCTGAGTTCGGGGGCGTCCGGCGCGGGGGTCTGCACGCGCAGCACGCCCAGCATGCGCCGGAGTTCACCGAGCGCCTGGCGGCCGGTGTCGCCGATGAGGAGCAGTGCCTGCTTGCCGCGCTCGGGGGCGAGGTCGGTGGCGTAGGCGCCGCCGTCGGCGAGGGTGATGATGACGGAGAGGTTGTGCCCGATGATGTCGTGCATCTCCCGTGCCACACGGGTGCGTTCGGCGGCGGCGGCGAGTCGGCTGCGCTGGTCGCGCTCGATCTCCAGCCGGGCGGCGCGGTCGCGCAGTACGGCGAGCTGGGCGCGCCGGATGCGGACGACGAAGCCGAGCGCGACCGCCGCCGTGATGGTGCTGAACAGGACGAACAGCGCGTCCAGAACCGGCACTTGGGACGGCAGCCGCAGCGCGAACAGCCCCAGCGCGGTGAGGGTGACGGCGCAGGCGACGGGCAGCCGCTTCAGCTGGCCATGCAGGACGAGACTGTAGAGGGAGATCAGCAGGGCGACGTCGGCACGCAGCCAGACGCCCAGCCCGGCCTGGACGAAGAACACCGCGGCGATCAGCGCGAAGGCCAGGGTCGGTCTGCGGCGCCGCCACAGCAGCGGCAGCACCAGGCCGGCCTGGAGGGCGACGGTCGCGGGCCAGGGCAGATGGATGAAGCTGTTGTCGAAGCCGCGCCGTCTGCCGTCGTCGTCGTCCACCAGGTCCGGCAGGCAGAACATCAGTGCCACCACGACCACCAGGGCCGTGTCCAGCATCCAGGGGTGGCGCCGGTCGCCCTGCTTGACCCGGCGGCCGAGCCGGGACAGTCCGCCGGCCAGGGGGTGGTTCCACGGGAGGTCGGTCTCCGCGGACAGCCCTTGGGCGGGATCGTCGAGGCTCATCGGTGTCACTGGTCCGGGTTCATCGAGGTCACCTGTTCATTGTGGGGCCGGGTGCGAGACGTTCGGGCGTCGGACACTCGGCCCCCAGGGCCTCAGGCGTCGGTGCGTACCAGCCTGTAGGCGGCCCCCGCGAGCGCGAGCGCGGTCCAGCCCAGGAAGACCAGGAGTCCGGCGCCCGGTGAGAGGGTCGTCGCGTCGTGGGTCAGGGCGAACATCGCCTGACCCGCGTTGCTCGGCAGATACGGGCTGATGTCGTCCTGCCACGAGCTGGGCAGCAGCGAGATGAGGCCCGGCACCAGCATCAGCGAGGCGACCAGCACCGAGATGCCGCCGGCGACCGAACGCAGCAGGGCGCCCAGCGCGGTGCCGATCACAGCGACCAGGCCGAGGTAGAGACCGGCGCCGAGCAGACTGCGTACGACTCCGGAGTGGGAGAACGTGAGGGCCGCGGGCGTGCCGGAGACGATGCCGCTCACGATCGGGAACGCGACGAACACCCCGACGAGGGAGACACCGAGCGCGACCACGCCGAACACGAGGGCCTTCGACCAGAGCACGGGCAGGCGGCGCGGTACGGCGGCGAGCGTGGAGCGGATCATGCCGGTCGAGTACTCGCCCGCGGTGACCAGGACGCCCAGCACACCGAGCGCGAGCTGCGCGAAGTTCGTGCCGAAGAGGGAGATGTCGAGCGCGGTGGAGTTCACGTCGTCCGGCCGCAAGTGCCCTGATCCGTAGGAGGACTTGTAGTGCGCGGCCGCGATCAGGCCGAACGCGATCAGGAACAGCAGGCCGAGCCCGAGGGTGATCCAGGTGGAGCGCAGGGACCACAGCTTGGCCCACTCGGAGCGCAGGACGCGGCGGCCGGTGACCTTGTACGGCGGACGGGCCGCTTTCGCCGGTGCGGGTGCGGCGCTGTCGGTCGCGGTGATGGTGCTCATGCGGCCCTCCCGGTGGTGTCGGCGGTGGTGGAGCCGTGGTACTCGACGGCGTCCCGGGTCAGATCCATGAACGCCTGCTCCAACGAGACGGTGCGCGCGCTGAGTTCGAAGAGCGGGATGCCGTGCTCGGCGGCCTTGAGCCCGATGGCCCGCGCGGTGAGCCCGGTGACGTGCAGCTCCTCGGAGCCGACCTCGCCGGTGATCTCGACGCCGGGTCCCGCGAGGACCTCACGGAGTCGGGCGGGCTGCTCGGAGGCGACGGTGACGGTGTCCCCGCCCGCGTGCCGGACCAGGTCCTGCACGGTGGTGTCGGCCAGCAGCCGACCCCGTCCGACGACGATCAAGTGGTCGGCCACCAGGGCCATCTCACTCATCAGGTGCGAGGAGACGAAGACGGTACGACCCTCCGCGGCGAGCCCGGTCAGCAGGTTGCGGATCCACAGCACGCCTTCGGGGTCGAGGCCGTTGACGGGCTCGTCGAGCATCACGGTCGCCGGGTCGCCGAGCAACGCGGCCGCGATACCCAGCCGTTGGCCCATGCCGAGGGAGAAGGCCCCGGCCCGCTTCTTCGCCACGGACCGCAGCCCGGTCATCTCGATGACCTCGTCGACCCGGCGGCGCGGGATGCCGTGCGTGTGGGCCTGCGCCATCAGGTGGTCGAACGCGGAGCGGCCCGGGTGGATCGACTTGGCCTCGAGGAGCGCGCCGACCTCCTGGAGCGGTGCGCTGTGCTCGGCGTAGGGCCTGCCGTTGACCGTGACCGTGCCGGCGGTGGGCGCGTCCAGGCCGACGATCATGCGCATCGTGGTGGACTTGCCGGCGCCGTTCGGGCCCAGGAAGCCGGTGACCGTGCCGGGCCGGACGACGAAGTCCAGCCGGTCGACGGCCGTCTTCTCCCCGTACCGCTTGGTCAGTTGGTGTGCCTCGATCATCGGTTTCCCTCACGCTCACGTGCCACCGCCCCCACTGGGCCGTCCCACCGGAAACGCTAGGAGCGCGGGGCTCCGAAACCGTCGTACCGCGGGGTCATTGAGGGCGCGGCCGTAGTACCGCGGTACCACTGCATGTGCCGGATTGTGTACGTTCCCACTCCACGCGTAGTCACACCACGTCCACCAACTGCGGGAAATACCGACGGCACACATATTTACAGCCCCTGTTACCTCTCCTACTGTGAACGTTCTCAGACCCAACCCGCATGCGCATGTCAGTCGACCCAAGGAGGTCGGGATCCCCGTGAGAAGCCCGGGCCGCATAGTCAAAGTCGCCTTGCTCCTGGCCGCAGTCGCCCTGCCGGCGGCGCTGCTCACCCCCACGAACGCCAGCGCCGCGAACTCGCTCACCATGCTCGGCGCCGACGTCTCGTCCGCACAGCGCGCCATCGACCTCGGCGCCAAGTACTACGACGCGAACGGCGTCGCCAAGGACCCGCTCGACATCCTCAAGGGCGCCGGCGTCAACTACGTCCGCCTGCGGATCTGGAACAACCCCGCCAGCGGCTACAACAACAAGGCGAAGGTGCTGGCGTACGCGAAGCAGGTGAAGGCCAAGGGCCTCAAGCTGCTGATCGACTTCCACTACTCCGACACCTGGGCCGACCCGGGCAAGCAGTACAAGCCGGCGGCCTGGGCGAGCCACGGCATCAGCGCGCTGCAGACCGACGTCTACAACTACACCTACGACGTCTGCAACAGCCTCAAGTCCCAGGGCACCACCCCGGACAGCGTGCAGATCGGCAACGAGATCAACGTCGGCATGCTGTGGGACGACGGCAAGGTCGTCAGCAACAACTTCACCAACCTCGGGCTGCTGCTGAAGTCGGGCTACAACGCGACCAAGGCGTGCAACAGCTCCACCCAGGTGATCATCCACACCGCCGACGCGGACAGCGACTCCAACGCCCGCTGGTTCTACGACGGCATCAAGGCGCAGGGCGTCAACTGGGACATCACCGGGCTGAGTTACTACTGCATGTGGCACGGCACGCTCGCCAACATGGGCAGCGTCGTCTCGGACATGAAGTCGCGCTACGGCAAGGACGTCATCATCGCCGAGACGGCCTACCCGTTCACCACGTCCGACGCGGACGGCACGGCGAACTCGGTCACTTCGGGCTGCACGGGCTATCCGCTCACCTGGGCGGGCCAGGGCGCGGAGTTCACCGCCGTGCAGAACACGGCCCGCAGCGCGGGGGCGATCGGCGTCTTCTACTGGGAGCCGACCTGGTACGCCGTCACCGGCAACGGCTGGGACCCGGCCAACATCTCAGGGAGCGGGGACGGTTGGGACAACATGGCGATCTTCAACTGGACCGGGCAGGTCAATCCGAACGTGAAGTGGACGCCGTAGGGCGGTAGTTCGGGTTCGGTGACACAGGGGGGCGGAGGACGGCGGTGCCGTTCTCCGGCCCCTTCGTCTACTGCTGGCCGCCTGTCAGAGAACGGTATACGGCCGAGGACTTGGGGTTGGCCCGGCAGCGCCAGACGCCGTGGGGGCAGTAGTCGCTGATGGTCTGATAGAGCGGGTGCTGGGCGGCCATCCAGGTGAGCATGCCGCGCATGTAGGTGGGATTGTCGCCGTTCTCGTACAGACCCCACTCGGGGTAGGCGACGGGTCTGTGGTGCGCGCGGGCGAAGTCGACCTGCGCCAACAGGCCGTACGGCTCGCTGAGTTGGCGGGCGAAGGACAGGCCCTGGGGGGCGTCGTAGGCGTCCATGCCGATGACGTCGACGTAGCGGTCGCCGGGGTAGCAGTCGGTCCAGGGGATCGCGTCGCGGCCGCGGGTGGGGGTGAAGTCGAAGCGGAAGTGCTGGCCTGGGACGGAACGCATCGCGGTGACGATGCGGGTCCAGTAGCCCTTCCAGGAGGTGGGGTCGGGAGCGCAGCGGTGGGTGTAGGTGGTGCCGTTCATCTCCCAGCCGAGGACGATCTCCGTGTCGGGGACGCCGAGTTGGACCAGGCGGCCGGCGAGGACGCGGAAGTGGTCGTCGTAGCGTCCGTCCGCGCCCTGGGCGAGTTCGGTGCGGACCACGCTGTCGGGGAGGTGGGCCTCGTTGCGGTCCAGCATCGGCACGTTGAGGACGAGCAGGCGGTCCTGCCGGGCCTGGCGCCAGTCCGCCCACAGGGGGAGGTCGTCGGAGGCGCCCTCGATGTCGCTCCAGTTGTCGCCGGGGAGGTACGCGTGCCCGACGAGGGGTTCGGGGCGGCCGAGCCAGGCGCCGAACTCCGCGACGCGGCGGACTGCTTGGGCGCCGTAGCCGACGTAGGCGCCGTAGTCGGTCGGCGGGGTGGTCGACGGGACGGCCGGTCGCACCGGGGTCGCCTGCGCGGGCGGGGGTGGTGTTTCGGCACCGGGTACGCAGGCCGGTCCGGCCAGCAGGGCGAACGCGAGGGCTGCGGCGAGGGCGAGGAGGGCCGGCAGGCTGGGGCGCGTCCCGTGCGGGGCCACGGAGCTCCTTTTCGGGGGCCGGGGTGGGGTGTGTGGGTTGGGGTGCTGGGTGCCGTCTGTGGTGCGGGGGGCGACGTTCGAGCAACGTATCAGCGCGGGTTGGAAGAAGGTGACGTAACGGGTTATGGGCGACATGGTCATAGGGTGGGTGGATAATTCCGGCCGACCGCGGGGCGTGGGACTGAGGTCCGCCGGGATCGCGTCGGTGGCAGGGCGCGGTCGACCTCGCGGTCGTAAGTTATAAACCCGGCGACGCGGATGGTCATCGCCTGGATACTGGGCGCCCATGGATGAGGTCGAAGTTGTCGTCGCCCACTCCGAGCGCGCGACCCTGCGCGTCGGCGACGTGTTCCTGAAGGTGGACTCCGATCAGGCGCGCCTGGACGTCGAGGTCGAGGCGATGGGCCTGGTGCCGGTGCCGACCCCGGAGGTCCTGTGGCGCAAGCCGCCCGTGCTGGCGATCGCCGCGGTATCGGGTACGGCGCTCGGTCGGCTCGGCGAGCCGTCGACCGCGTCCCCGGCGGCGTGGGCCGCGGCGGGTGCGGCCATCCGGAAGGTGCACGACGCGCCGTTGCCGCCCTGGCCCCGCCGGGGCAAGAGCCCCGACGAGCTGGCGGCGGACCTCGACGGCGAGTGCGAACAACTCGTGACGAACGGTGTCCTGCCCGCCGACCTGGTCACCCGCAACCGCCAGGTCGCCGAGGCCGCGCTCAGGCCGTGGACGCCGCTGTTCACGCACGGCGACCTGCAGATCGCGCACGTGTTCGTCGACGGCGACGAGGTCACGGGCATCATCGACTGGTCCGAGGCGGGCCCGGGCGACGCCATGTTCGACCTCGCCACCCTCACGCTCGGACACGAGGAACGCCTCGCTGACGTCCTCGTCGGCTACGGCAACGACGTCGACCTCGATGTGATCCGCGCGTGGTGGTCGTTGCGCAGCCTGCTGATCATTCGCTGGTTGGCCGAGCACGGGTTCGACCCGTTCGCGCCGGGGTGCGAGGTCGATGTGCTGAGGTCTCGGATGTGAGGCGGAGCGGCCTGACGGAACCTGCTCCGTAGAACCCGGTGGTCGGCATGAACGCCGGGACGAGGAGTGCCGTAGGTGCCGCGGGGATCGGTGCGGATGTGCCAGTTGTCCCCGTCCACCACTTCCTCACCGCCGGCGCACAGCGCGAGACTGTACGTCTTCGACCGCTGCCGCTCCAGGTGTCCCGGCCAGGGGCGGTCAGAGTCTGGCTCCAGGAAGACACACCTCGTCCTCTTCACCCGAAACCGGCGATGCCCATGACAGGAGAGCGCGCCGCGGACCCGCCCTGTGACCGGGCTCACGACGTCCGGATCGAACTTCCGGACCGTTCCCGCATCTTGTCCGCGTCGGCACCGCGCACCGGAGGGGAGCCGGCCGCGGTACGGCGTCGGACCGTTCCCGTTCCCGCCCGACCCACGGGAGGCGTCATGGCATCGGCAGCTCACACTCCACCTGCCCTCATCGGACGTTCGGCCGAACTGGCCTTCCTGGACCGGCACTTCGACACCGCTCTCGCGTCGGGAGCCGCGCTGATGCTGACCGGGGAGGCCGGGGTCGGCAAGAGCGCGCTGCTGGACGCGGCGGCGGTACGCACGGCGGCGGCCGGTTTCCAGGTGCTGCGGATCTCCGGCTGCCCGTTCCAACGGGGCGTCGGTTTCTCGGCGTTGAACCAGCTGCTGCAACCGCTGGCCGAGGGGATCCCCGCCCTGCCCGCACGGCAGGCGGAGACACTTCAGGCGGTGCGCGGGCTGTCCGAGGAACAGCCGACCGAGCTGCTCGCCATCGCGAACTCCGTGCACGCCCTGCTGGCCCGGGCCGCCGCCGAGGACGGCCCGGTCGCCCTGATCGTCGACGACGTGGCCTGGGTGGACCGGTCGAGCGCCACGGTCCTGGGCACCCTCGCCCGGTCCCTGCGCGTCGGACCGATCACCGTGCTGGGTGCGTCGCGCACCGGCGACGAGTCCTTCCTGAGCAGCATCGGGATCACCGAGTACGAGGTCCAGCCCCTGGACGACGTCGCGGCCAACGAGTTGGTCTCCGAGCGGTTCCCGGCGATGACGGCCAGGGTCCGGCGGCGGCTGGTCGCGGAGGCCCGGGGCAACCCCCTGGCCCTGCTCGAACTGCCCGTCCCCCTCAACTCCCTGCAGCGGACGGAGCGGGGCACGCTGCCCGCCGCCCTGCCGTTGACCGAGCGGCTGAAGGGGATCTTCTCCACCCGGGTGGCCGCGCTCCCGGACGCGACCCGGAAGCTGCTGCTGCTCGCCGTGCTCGACGGTTCGGGTGAACTGCACATCCTCCAGCGGGCGTTGGGCGCACCGGGCGGCCTCGCCGCGCTGTCCCCCGCCGAGCGTGCCGGGCTCGTCCAGGTCCGCGGCGGCACCGGCAGGCTGGAGTTCCGGCACCCGCTGACCCGTTCCGCGGTGATGGAGCTGTCGACCAGCGAGGAGCGCCGGTGGGCGCACCGGACGCTGGCCGCCGAGTTCCCCGAGGGCTCCGAGCACCGGGCCCGGCACCTCGCCGACGCGGCCCTGGGGCCCGACGACCAGGTGGCCGCCCTGCTGCACGAGGTGGCGTACAGCACCCTGCGCCGCGGTGACGCGGTCGGCGCGATCAGCACCCTGCTGCGCGCCTCGGAGTTGAGCGGTTCGGGCACGGCCAAGGCGCGACGGCTCGCGGAGGCGGCCTGCCTCGGTGCGAACATCACCGGCGATCTGCGCAACGTCCGCGCGCTGCTGGACAACGCGGGCCACGCCGACCCGACCGGCCTCGGCTCCCTCGCCGCCGCCACCGCCGCGGCCAGTGAACTCCTCAACGGCGAGGGCGATGTGGACACCGCCCACCGACTGCTGCTGGGCGCCATCAACACCCATGTGTGGCCGGAGGACGGCGAGACGGTCGAGGACATCTTCCGCGAAGCCCTCAACACCCTTCTCCTGGTGTGCTTCTACGGCGGCCGCCCGGAGCTGTGGCGCTCCTTCGAGGAGGTCGTGCGGCGCCGGCGCCCGCCCACGTCGCGCCGTCTGCTGCCGCTGATCCTCGGCACCTTCGCCGACCCGGCGTACGGCGCGCTGCCCTTCCTGGACCGGCTCGACCACCTCATCTCGGGCCTGCACCAACAGACCGATCCCGTACGGGTCTTCGGCCTCGGCCTCTCCGCCTCCTACACCGACCGCCTGCCCGGCTGCCGCAGCGCGCTGCGCCGGGTCGTGGACGACGGCCGCGACGGCGGGGCGGTGGCCCTGGCGATCCAGGCGCAGTTCCTGCTCGCCAACGACGCCTACGCGAGCGGCCAGTGGGACGAGCTGCTGGAGATCACCGCGGAGGGGCTCGACTGGTGCGAGACGCACGACTACCGGCTGGCCGCCTCAACAGGCCACTTCCAGCGGGGACTTGTGGCCGCCGCGCGGGGTGATGCCGCCACGGCGCGCGAGATCGCGGACCGGCTCGTGTCGTGGGGCAACCCGCGCGGGCTGGGGGCGCTGCGGGTCTACGCCGCGCAGATCCGGGCCCTGTCGGCGCTGGGCGACGCCGACTTCGACGCCGCCCACCGTCTGCTGCGCGCGCTCGGCACCCCCGGTGAGGTGCCGCACTTCGCGCCCCAGGCCCTGTGGCTGCTGCTGGACTTTACCGAGGCCGCCGCCCGCACCGACCGCCACGAGGAGGCGGCGGCGCACGTGGCGGCGATCCGTAGGCCCGGCATCCCGTCGATCTCGCCCCGGTTGGCCATGGTGACGGACGCTGCCGAGGCGATGTCGGTCCCGGACTCCATCGACCACGACCTGTTCGAGGCGGCCATCGCCACGCCCGGTGCCGAGCGCTGGCCGTTCGACTGGGCGCGGATCTGTCTGGCCTACGGCGAGCGGCTGCGCCGCGCCAAGGCGGGCGGTGCGGCCCGGGTCCATCTGGACGCGGCGCTCGGCACGTTCGAGCGGCTGGGCGCCGTGCCGTGGAGTGCGCGGGCGGCCGACGAGCTGCGGGCGAGCGGGATCCCCGTCCGGCATCTCGAACCCGCCGGGTCCGAACTCCTGGCCCGGCACGCCCTGTTGACGCCGCAGGAGCGGGTGGCCGCCCAACTGGCCGCCACCGGGCTGACGAACAAGCAGATCGCCGCGCGGCTCTTCCTGTCGCCGCGCACGGTGGCGGCCCATCTCCGCAGTGTCTTCCGGAAGTTGAACGTCACCTCACGGGGCGGCCTGCGCGACGCGCTGACCGGCCCCGTCCGGTGACGCCGCCCGCTCAGCTCACCCCGGGCTCCGGGTTCCAGGTCCAGTTGGGGCGTTCGTAGGCCACCTCGAAGCCGAGGCGGAGCATGTTGTGCAGGGAGCTGTTGTGGGTGCCGGGCTGTTCGGCGCCGGTCTCGGCTATGAGGACCCGGCACCCCAACTCCCGTGCGGCGCGCGCCCGGGCGGCGAGCAGCGCGGTCTGTCCGCCGCGCCCGCGCGCGTGGGGCAGTACGGCGCCGGCGAACAGCTGTGCCGTGTCGCCGCGGACGCACAGGGTGCCGGTGCCGACCAACTCCCCGTCCAGCCAGGCCGCGAAGGCGTGCCAGCCCGGGCGGTGCACGGTCGCGGCGCCCATCTCGGCGTAGTGCTCGACCGGTGTTCCGAAGGCCCGCATCATCACCGTGCCCCATTCCAGGGCGTGTCGGGACTCCAGCGGGGCCACGCGGATGCCGTCCGGCGGTACGTCGGAGGCGTCGGCGCGGGCGACGGCCTCGTCGGTCGCGCAGACGAGCTTCGCCCAGGTGGAGCCGCGGACGATGCCCTCGCGGGCGCAGATCTCCGCCCAGTCCTCGGGGAGGAAGGCGGGCGCTATCTGGAAGGCGGCCTGCGGGGTGCCCGCCGCCCGGTAGAAGTCGCAGACGTCCGCGACGAGTCGGGCGGTGACAGGGGCGCTGATGCCGAAGCCGAGGGCCTTGCTCCAGAAGCGGGTGGTGTCGTCGCGCATCGACAGCACCACTCCCCCGCCGATCCGGGTGGCGGTGATGGCCAGCGCGGCGCGGACGGTGTCGGGGGCCTCCGTCTGGAACCGGTAGAGGGCCTCCGCCTCGGACTGCTCGGCGACGGACGGCTGGACGACGGTCGTCATGGGGTGCTGTTCCTTCTCGGGTCGTGCCGCCTTCCCTCGGGAAGCGACGCGGACAGCCCGCCTGTGAACAGGCGGGCTGCGGTGGGGAGTTGACGGTCGGTCACCGACCGGCGGCCTGCTTGATCAGGTCCGCCACCGCCTGGGGCCGGGAGACGTAGATGGCGTGGCTGCCGGCGGCCTCGGCGACGGTGGCCCCGGCGCGCTCGGCCATCTGGTGCTGGACCGGCGGCGGGATCATGTGGTCGTCGGTCGCGACCAGGTACCAGCTGGGCTTGGCCCGCCAGGCCGGCTCCGTGATCGGGCCGTTGAGCGCGTCGAGGCCCCACGGGACCTGCGCGTCGGCGAGGAACGCCGCGTCCTCGGCGGGCAGGTCGCCCGCGAACGAGGCGGCGAACTTGTCCCGGTCGAGGAAGAGGAATCCGTCGACCGGCGGCAGGATCGGCGGGACGGGCGCGCCCGGCGCCGGGTCGGCGACCAGCGTGCCGACCGACTCGTCCTTGTCGGGCGCGAAGGCCGCGATGTAGACGAGCGCGGCGACACCGTCGTGGCGGCCGGCCTCGGTGATCACGGCGCCGCCGTAGGAGTGGCCGACGAGGACCGCCGGGCCGTCCAGGGCGTCGATGGCCCGCTGGGTGACCGCCACGTCGTCGACGAGGGACACGGTCGGGTTCTGTACGACGCTGACGTGGAAGCCGTCCTGGGTGAGCAGGCGGTGCACGGACTGCCAGCCGGAACCGTCGACGAATCCGCCATGCACGAGAACGATGTTCTTCACGGCGCTCATGCCGTTGCTCCTTGTCTGTCGGAAACCCTGCGGACGCGTCCAAACTAGGCCGGGCCGTCCGGTGGGGCTTCGACCAAATGACCTAGTTGACGGCGGAGGTCCCGACGGGGGCGGTGGGGGTCCCGACGAACGCCGTCACGGCCTTCGCGAAGACCTCCGGTTCCTCCAGGTGCCCGAAGTGCCCGCTGTTCTCCAGGATCACCAACTCCGAGCCGGGGATGAGCCGGTGGAGTTCCTCGGCCCAGCGCACCCCGCAGATGACGTCGTACCGGCCGACGACGACGAGGGCCGGCACGGTGAGCGAGCCGAGGTCGGCGCGGTCGTCGACGACGTCCGGGGTGAGGTCCGCGTCCAGGCCGGAGATGTGGGTGGCGGTCACCGCGGCGCGCGCGGGGCCGAACTCCGCCTCCCGGCCCCAGAAGTCGGCGAAGTACGCGGGGAAGATGCCCCGCGCCACGGCGGTCATCTGCGTGTCGTCGGAGATGGTGGGGATGCTCTGGAACGCTCCCACCACCTCGGGGAGTTCCGGGTTGTCCGCGTGCCGGGCGGCGAACTCCTGGACCTTGCGCATCGCCTCGGCGCCGTGCTCGGGGCCGGTCACGGGGGCGCTGTCGTAGAGGATCACTCCGGCGATGCGGTCGGGGTGGTGCAGGGCGTGGTACTGGGCGACGAAACCGCCGTGCGAGTGCCCGAGCAGGTGGACCCGGGGGACGCCGAGGTGCTCGATCAGGGCGGAGAGGAAGCGGCTGTAGCGGGCGCGGGTGTAGCCGTTCGGGTGGGAGGGCAGGCGGCCGGAGGCGCCGGTGCCGATGGGCTCCGGGTAGACGACCGTGAGGTGCTCCTCCAGCGCGGGCATGCGCAGGTACTCCCAGAAGATGCCCGGCCCGCCGGAGTGGGCGATGCACACGGGACCGGTCCCGTACACGTGGTAGCTCTGCGGGACCCCGTCGATCTCGACGGTGTGCGTTCCGGTGGCGAGCGGGTCGTTGGAACCGATGGTGTCGCTCATGAGATCTCCCTGTTCTGCCTGTCCTGCGGGTGGCGATGACAGGGACAGGACGCGGGAGGAAGGGCGAAGTTCGAAATGGACGATGTGACGCCGGTCACACGAACAGGGTCTGCGGGACGGGCACCGGCCGGGGGTGGACGAGACGCAGCCGGTGCACCCGCCCGGCGCCGTCCAGGCTCATCAGCCACGCCACGGCGGGCGGGCAGTGTTCGGGGTCGTCGTCGGGGTTGCTGATGTCCATCTCCCAGACGACCAGCGAGCGCCCGGCCACGGCGTGCACGAGGTGCTGGCGTACGCCGGCCTCCAGATCGCACTCCATCCCGCGCACCAGCAGGTCCCGGTCGCCCACCGGCCGGTCGCCCCTGACCAGCGCGGCCTCGGGCGACCAGCGCTCGGTGAGCAGCTTCCCGAAGTGCCCGCTCTCGGCCGCGTGCAGCGTCTCGCGCGCCTCGATCCGGCTGGCGCGGGTACGACGTCCGACGTCGCCGTGCGGGGCGTCGGCCGTGGCGGCGAGGGCCGGCGCGAGCTTGGCCCGCCCCTGGCTGAGCCGACTCCGGACCGTGCCGACGGGGACCCCGCAGGCCGCGGCGATCTGCTCGTAGGAGGTGACTCCGACGCTGAAGTGCCGTAGCACGAGCGGGAGTCGGAGGGCGGGCGAGAGTTCCTCGATGGCCGCCCAGATCCAGTCCCGCATGGTGTGCTGCTCCAGCCAGCGCTCCGGTCCGGAGTCCACGGCGGGCACATGGTGCTCGTCGAGCGGCCGGACGTCGACCGACCCCCGCAGCAGCGAGCGCGCGTGATTGCGCACGATCATCCGCAGCCACGCCCCCACCGCCTCCGGATCCCACACGTCCCCCACGCGCCGCAGCGCGGCCAGCGCCGCGTCCTGCACGACATCGTCGACGTCGGGCCCCGGCCCCAGCACGCTCACGGCGACGGCCCGCATCCCGGCCCGGTGCCGTTCCAGCAGCAGCCCCAGCGAGGCGACGTCCCCGGCCTGCGCGGCCAGGGTGAGCGCCGCGTCCTCGACCCGCGCGATCTCACCCACGTCCCGGCTGCTCATGCTGCCCCTCTTCCGACACCTCGAACGTCCCTACGACCGTAAGGGGCGCACAGCGTGACGTCACATCGCACGGACGCGGGGCGGACCCGGCATCAGACCAGGCGCCCGTCGCGGAACCCCGACTCCCGCACACCGCCAACACGCCCTGAACCAGAGGAGTTCGGCGCCTGTTCACCCTCCACGGACCGGTCCCTACGACCGCCGCGGCCGCCCCGGGTCGCGCACCGCGCCACCGCTCCCCTCCCGCACGGCCACCGCGGGAAGGGCGCCGACGATCCGGGCACTGTGCCGCCGAAAGGACACGAACTTGGTCACGGCCTGGAGCAGGTTCGCGCAGGCCAGAGCGGTCCACAGGCCGGCCAGGCCGGACCTGTCGGCGATCGGTACGGCGAGGGCGGCGAGGACGCCGAACCAGACCGCCGTGGACACCAGGCTCGGCATGGTGCGCTTGAGTCCGACGAGACCGAAGCCCGCCACGGCCTGGAGGGCGTCGGTGACGACCACGGCGAGGACCAGCGGCAGCAGCCGTGTCACCTGGTCCGCGAGGCCCGGGCTCCTGGTGAACAGGTCGATCACCGGGTCCCGCAGCACGACCAGCACGGCCCCGAGGGCGACGACCGCGCACAGGGCGACCCCGAACCCGGCGTCCACGCTCCGCCGGATCCGGCCGAGGTCGCGTTCCTCGGCGTATCCGGCGATCAACGGCACCGTGGCCTGCCCGACCGCCACTGCGGCGGTGAAGACGATGTTCACCAGGGACTCGGAGACGCTGTGCACGGCGGCGCTGTCGGTGCCGATGCGGGCGGCGGCGAAGGTCAGCACGCCGAGCACGGAGAACTTCACCAGCACGGTCCCGCCGAGCGGCAGCCCGACGCGGGCCAGCCGCAGCACCTCGCGCGGATCGGGCCTGCCGGGCCGGATCGGCCGCCCGGCGAGCACCGTACGGCGGCGCAGCGCGTACTGGTTGAGCGCCGCCCCGACCAGGCTGGAGGCGAGCATGGCCACGCCTGCGCCCGTCAGTCCGAAGCTCGGCAAGGGTCCCGGTCCGGCGACCAACACCACCGACAGGGTCACGGACACGGCGGTCGCCACGAGCCCGGACCGCATCACCCGCGCCGACCGCCCCACCGCGACGAGCACGGACGTGGCGGAGGAGTTGACGGCGATCAGCAGGACACTGGCCGCCAACAGCCAGGGGAACACGCCCAGTTGGTCCAGGATGCGGTCCGGAACCCCGAACAACCCACCGAGCAACGGCACTCCGGCCACCGCCGCCGCACAGACCCCGCCCACCGCGAACGCCAGCCACATCCCGCTCCGCACCAACGGCAACAGCCCCCCGGGGTCGTCCCGATGGGGTGCGACGAACGGCATGACCCCGCGCAGCGCGCCCGCCACGGTGGCCGTCGCCGGACTGAACACGGCGATCGTCACGGCGAACGCGGCCAGCGAGACGGTGGCGTGCCGCCCGAGCAACGCGGTGTCGACGAGCGATCCGGCCGACGCGGCGAGGGTGGTCACGTACAGCGGCGCGGCGGCCCTGGCGATGGTCATGAAGGCGGTGCGTTCACTCACGCCCACCCATCCTGCCAGTCAACTACCTGGCGATGCGGGTGAGTTGCCACAGCACCGCGTTCTCGGGCGCAGCCCCGCACCCCCCCGCCGTTCCACACGGTCGCGCGCCCTGCTCAAAGGCGCGGTCACCCGGCGTTGAAAACCGATACAGAGGGTCACGTATTGACATTAGGACGAATGAGTTCGAGTGTGGCCGGGACAGTTTATGGACCGGTCCAAAGAAGGGCAGTCATGGTGACCTCGCTCGGTGTTGCCGTCGTGGGCTTCGGGTGGATGGGGCGGGTGCACACCCAGGCGTACGCCCGTGTCCCGCACCACTTTCCGCAGCTGACCGTGCGGCCGCGGCTCGTGACGGTCGCCGAGGAGGTGCCCGGGCGGGCCGAGCAGGCCGCCGAGCAGTTCGGCTTCGCTTCTACCACCCGTGACTGGCGCGAGGTGGTCGAGGACCCGCGTGTGCAGGCGGTGAGCATCACCGCGCCGAACTTCCTGCACCGGGAGATCGGCGTCGCGATGGCGGAGGCCGGCAAGCACATCTGGATCGAGAAGCCGGTGGGCCTGTCGACGGCGGACGCCTCCGCCGTGGCCGACGCGGTCTCGAAGGCCGGCGTCCAGGGCGCGGTCGGCTTCAACTACCGCAACGCGCCCGCCGTGGAGGCCGCCCGCGACCTGATCGCCTCCGGCGAACTGGGCACGGTCACCCACATCCGCGTCCGCCTCTTCAGCGACTACGCCGCCCACCCGGACGGCGCCCTGACCTGGCGCTACGAACTGGAGCGCGGCGGCCACGGCGTCCTGGGCGACCTCGCCTCGCACGGCGCGGACCTGGCCCGCCACCTCCTCGGCGACATCGCGTCCCTCGCCGCCGACACCGCGATCTTCCTGCCCCAGCGGGCCCGCCCCACCGGTGCGACGGCGGGCCACGCGCTGGCCACCGGCGGGGAGTTGGGCCCGGTGGAGAACGAGGACTACGTCAACTGCCTGCTGCGGTTCGCCTCCGGCGCCCGGGGTGTCCTGGAGGCCAGCCGGGTCTCGGTCGGCGAGCAGAACAACTACGGCTTCGAGGTGCACGGCACCAAGGGCGCGGTGTTCTGGGACTTCCGCCGAATGAACGAGCTGGCGGTCAGCCGCGGCACGAGCTACCAGGACCAGCCCGTCACCACCGTGTATGTCGGCCCGGGCGACGGCGAGTTCGGAGCGTTCCAGCCCGGCGCGGCGAACGCGATGGGCTACGACGACCTCAAGGTGATCGAGGCGTACCGCTTCCTGCGCTCCGTCGCCGAGGGCGTGCCGTACGGCGCGACGCTCACGGACGCCGTACGCAGCGCGGCAGTTGTGGACGCCATGGTGCGTTCCGTGGAGACCGGCACCTGGGTGAGCCCGGCGTGAACGGCGCACGCGTGACCTGACCGGAGCGCCGCCGGGCGCCCGCGCGATCTCGCGCCCACCCACCGGACTCGACTACCGTTCACCCTCGGGAGTCACTCGCCTACGCTGTGGTGACCGGTTGGCGGACGGGTATGGGGGCGGCATGGGATACGGCTTCGGACAGCGGCGGGGCGGTCAACTCCCGGTGGAGTTGACCAGCTTCGTCGGACGCGTCGAGGAACTCGCGGTGCTCCAGCGCGAGTTGGCGCGGTCCCGGCTGGTCACGCTGGTCGGTCCCGGCGGCGTCGGCAAGAGCCGTACGGCGCTGCGGGCGGCCCGCGCGGTCGCGGACCGGTTCGCCGACGGGGTGCGGCTGGTGGAGCTGTCGGCCCTGCACGACCCGGAGTTGGTGCCGCCGACCCTCGCGGGCGTGCTGGAACTGCCCGAGCAGTCGGGCATGACGCCGCTGGACGCCATCGTGGAACATCTGCGCGGGCGGCGGATGTTGATCGTCCTCGACACCTGCGAACATCTGGTCGACGCGTGCGCGATGCTCTGCGACATCCTGCTGCGCGAGGCCCCGGGCCTGAGCGTCCTCGCCACCAGCAGGCAGCCGCTGGACGTGCCCGGTGAGCGCTGTCTGCCGATCGCCCCACTGGCCCGCGCCGACGCCGTCGACCTGTTCGTGCAGCGCGCCGCGGGCGTCACCGGCGGCCCCGCCCTCGACGGCGCCGACCGCGAGAGCACCCTCGCCCTCGTCGACCGCCTCGACGGCATCCCCCTGGCCCTCGAACTCGCCGCCGTCCGCCTGCGGGCCGTGCCCCTCGCGGAACTCGTCGCCCGGCTGGACCGCCACTGCGAGGTCCTCACCGGCGGGCGCCGTACGGCGCTCACCCGCCACCAGACGCTGCGCGCGGCCATCGACTGGTCCTACGACCTGTGCACACCGCAGGAGCAACTCCTCTGGGCCCGGCTGTCGGTGTTCGCCGGGTCCTTCGAACTCTCCGCCGCCGAGCGGGTGTGCGCGGGCACCGACCCGGTCGGCACGGTCCCGCTCGACGGCGAGCAGGTCGTCGAGGCGCTCATCGGACTGGTCGACAAGTCGGTCGTCCAGCGCATCGGCGAGGACGGCGGCCGCTACCGGCTCCTGGACACCATCCGCGAGTACGGCACCGCGCGCCTGGCCGACACGGCGGACGCCGAGGCCGTACGGCAACGGCACTTCGCGCACTACGACGACCTCGTCGACCGTTTCTGGAACGGTCTGATGGGCCGGGGCCAGGTCCGGCTGCACCACGCCGTGCGCGCGGAGATCGCCGACGTACGGGCCGCCCTGGAGTACGGCTGCGCCACCGAGGGACGGGCGGCGGACGCGCTCTGGCTGGCGACCCGGCTCGGCGCGTACTGGCGGGCGGCCGGGACGCTGTCCGAGGGCCGGTACTGGATCGACAAGGGCCTCGGACTCGCCCCGCAGGACTCCGCGGTGCGGGCCTGGGGGCTCTTCATGACCGGCGTGTTCGGGGTGTGGACGGCCGATCTGGAAACGGCGTTGGACCGGTTCCCGCAGGCCCTCGACGTATCCCGCAGGATCGGCGAGAGCCGCGTCGAGCTGTTCAGCGAGGGCTACTTGGGCGCCCTGACCCTGCTCGGCGGAGCCGTGGAGGAGGGATCGGCGGCGCTCGAGGCGGTCCGCGTACGGATGATCGCGGCCGACGACGCGCTGGGCATCGGCGTCGTCCACTACGAAGGGGCCCTGCTGTACGCGGCGTTGGGCTTCACGGACCGCGCGCTGGAGTGGTGCGAGACGGGCCTGACGTATCTGGAAGGGCGCGGCGAGCGCCAGTTGTACGGTTCCACGCTCACCGTCCAGGGCGTCATCCTCTGGCTCGTCGGCCGCCCCGTGGAGAGCGCCACGGCCTTGCGCCGGGGCCTGGAGGCGGCGAGCGAGATCGGCGAGGTGCTGGTCGCCGCGCTCGCGTCGCTGGGCCTGGCCTGGCACGCGGCCGGGCAGAAGCGGTACGTCCGGGCCTGCTGGCTGTCGGGGTACGCGGAGCACGCGCGACGGCTGGGCGGCGACCCGGTCGGCATGCTGCCCCGGCTGCTGGAGGAGCAGGAGTCCCAACAGCGGGCGGTACGGGCGGCGTTGGGCGACGAACAGTACGAGCGGTGGCGGGAGGCCGGCGCCCGCATGTCGGGCCGTGAACTCCTGGACGCCGTACGGTCGGACGCGGACGAACCGCCCGGCATCCCAGCGGCCCGCACCGCGGCACCCGACAACCGCCCCGCCGACTCCCTCACCCGCCGGGAACGCGAGGTCGCCGCGCTCGTCACCCAGGGCCTGTCCAACCGGGAGATCGCCGAACGGCTCGTCATCTCCAAACGCACCGTGGACGCCCATGTCGAGCACATCCTCGCCAAGCTGGGCATCACCTCGCGTACCGAGATCCTGGCCGCGGCACACCCCGGAGGCACCGAGTCGGCGTAGGTACCCGGTACCTACGTAGCCCCTCCGCGTCCCCCGCCGACGCCTCCGTGCACCGATATCCCCACCGAACTACGGGAGTTCGCGCCCCCCGCACCCGCACGGCGCCCCAGGCTGTTCCCACCGCCAGGGGAACGGAGGTCCCGGGTGCCGGCAGTGTTGGTCAACCCCACGGCTGTCATGGCAAGGCGCCCGTCACCGCACCTCCCCTGGCGGTACTCGCACGGGGCTGCCCCTGTCGGCGGGGGCAGCCCTCGCGCGAGCGGGCGACGCACCTATGTCGTCTCCGTGCGGCACGGGCTACCAGCTGATGGCGTCCTGGGGGTCGCTCAGCCAGTAGGTGGTGCGCAGCGAGCTGTCGATGTAGGTGCCCTTGCTCGGCAGCGGGACCTTGACGCCGGAGCCGATGAAGTCGAGGTCGCGGTTCTGGAAGATCACCGAGAGGGTCTTCGCGGTGTAGCCGCCGGTGCCGCTGCCGTCGGCGCTGGAGAGGTTGACGCCGGCGTAGCCCGACTGGCCGGGGCCGAGGGTGGTGACCGCCTGCGGCTGCGAGTCCTCGACGACCGGCGGCACGGCCTGGGCGTCCTGGAAGCGGAGGGCCGGGTAGCCGTACAGGTAGCAGGTCTTGGAGCCGGTGTTCTTGACGGTCAGCAGCATGTGGTTCAGCGGACGCGTCACGGTCTGGGCGGTGACCTTGGTGTTGGCGCCGGTGCAGGTGACAGCGGCCGAGGAGGCTTTGGTCCCCTTGGACCCCGTGGCCGTCTTCGAGGTGGTGGTGCTCCGGTGGGACTTCGCGACCGTCACGACCGAGTCCGTACCGGAGGCCGCGGCCCGGGTGTCGGCGGCGGTGTTCGGGGTGTGCCGGGCGCCGGTGTTCTCACCCGTTCCACAGGCGGTCAGCGCGAGTGAGGCGGCCGCGGCGAAGCCGGCGGTGAGGAGCGCGGTACGGCGGCGGAAGAGCGTGCTGGACATGATCGGGTTCCCCCTGGATGCGGTGCCGGAAGGCGGGCCACCGGGTCGTGGTGGGCCTCGCTGTCGAACAACCGCAGCTTGCGCGGCGATCCGTCCCAGCGGCTACGACCGACGGGGGAAACGGGAAGCTGGAACGCTCGCGCAGGGGCTGACCTGCGGGAATGTGAGGTCCCTGGAACGCGCGGGTGGGACGGGCACCGGCCGTCGGAGCGGTCCGACCGGTGCCCGTACCGCACGATCAGCAGTAGAGGTTGGCCCCGGTGCTGGTCCCGAGGATCGAGGTGAACCGCGTGTAGGCGTCCACGCGGCTCTGCACCTGTGCGGGGCTCTTGCCGTCGCACTCGATCGAGCCGTTGATGCTGCGGATGGTCTGGCCGAAGCCGGCGCCGTTGACGATCGCGTTGTGCGGGGTCATGGAGCCGGGGCCGCTCTGGGTGTTCCAGTACCAGAGAGCGGTCTTCCAGGCCACGGCCGAGTCGTTCTGCACCAGCCACGGGTTGCCCAGCAGGTCGATGCCCAACGCGTCCCCTGCGGCCTTGTAGTTGAAGTTCCAGCTGAGCTGCAGCGGCCCGCGCCCGTAGTAGGCGGCCTGACCGGCCGGGCAGCCGTACGACTGGCTCCAGTCGCAGTACGTCGGGTAGTTGGCGGTGTTCTGCTCGACTACGTACACCAACCCGCCCGTCTCATGGCTGACGTTGGCGAGGAAGGCGGCGGCCTCCTGCTTCTTCGTGGTGTCGCTGCCGGTGTTCGCGAAGCCCGGGTAGGCGCTGAGGGCGGCGGTGAGACCGCTGTACGAGTAGAAGGAGTTCCGGCTCGGGAACATCTGGTTGAACTGGGCCTCGCTCACCACGAAGTTGCCGACGGGCGTGCCGGAACCGCCGTCGCAGGCGTACGGCTCCCAGAACCAGGTGCTGATGACCGGGTCGTAGCCCGGGTTGTCGTGCTCGGCGATATATGCGTTTCCATCGGTGTAGCGCACGATGTTGCCGGTGACGTACGACTGGCCGGCCACCCAGTTGGGATAGCTCGAACAGGAGGCGGCGGACGCGCCGGCTGCGGGTAGGACCACGGGCGTCAGGCTACCGAGGACGAGTGCGGTCAGCACTGCGGCGATGCGGCGTCTCGACACAGGGTTCAACTCCTCTGTGGAGCACGGCCGTTCCCCCGCAGAAGGGCAGGGCGGAGCGGAGCCTTTGTGCGCACGGGCCGGTCGGACCGGATACGGCGTGGGGGGCGGCCGTGGTGGGGGATGACCCACTCACTGAACCGTATTGGTCTGTACCAGTCAAGGGTATAGACCAGTCAACCCACCACCCGGGCACCCGAGTTACGACCGGCCCGCGCCGCGCCGACCCCTCTCACCTGCGCAGAGTCGTCACCTCCAGCGCCGGGTCGCCCGCGATCTGCGCCGGAGTGAACCGCTCCGTGACCCACTGCTTGCGTGAGAACAGCCGGGTCTGGTCCGAGAAGTGGGGCGACGCCGGATTCGCGGACTCGCCGTAGGTGAGGAGTGTGCGGGCGCGGGGGCCGTCGGGGGTCAGTTCGACGGTCATCAGGAAGCTGCTGCCGAAGGCGCCCGCGGTGGGGGTGCCGGTGCCCGAGTCGGGGCCCGCCTCCACGACGTCGAAACAGCCCACGTCACAGCCGGGCAGCGGAATGCCGTCCCATTTCTGTACGGCGCCGAGCGCGACGTCCACCGGGAGGCCGTCGGCGGCGAGCTCCTGGACCGCGTCGGCCAGGGCGTGTCGGACACGCGGGTCGTCGCCGTTGATGCCCCGTGGCGTGGTGAGGGGGTGTGCCGGGTCGTAGGGGACGCGGTGCCAGGTGTCGAACGGGCCGTCGGCCGCGAGAAGGTTGTGGAACGTGCTCCAGAGCACGATGCCCCGGCTGGTGGTGTCGGCCCGGGTGTCCCAGCGGGCGAGCGTCGCGCACGCCTGCGACACGTCGACCAGCGTGCCGTCCGTGGCGGTCAGGGCCGGGCGGGCGCGGCACAGGGCGACGACGTCGTCGCGGCCCGTCTCCGCGGACAGGACGCGGTTGCCGAGCATCGACGCGCGCAGCGTGCTCTCGGTGAAGCCCGGAGCCCCCAACCCGTCGGTACCGTCCCGGCGTTGGGCGATCATGCGCAGCCCGAGCTGGGCCCGCTCGTCGAGCCGGGCGTCGGTGTCGTACACCCCCGGGAGGCCGGTGATCGGCGCCTCCGGATTGACGTACTGGGGGCCGTTGTTGGAGTTGGCGACGTAGTCGGTGCGGGTCGACTTCGGCTGGTGGGAGGGTCCGTAGAGGCCCGGCACCAGCGCGTCGGGGTCGCTCCCCCAGGCGCAGGCCGAGGTGGAACCGTCCAGGGCGGTGGGCCCCTCGCCCTCCGGGAGGGTGCAGCGCCGGAGTTGGGCGTCGGTGAGGTGCGGGACGGCGGAGGAGTCGGTGAAGTAGGTGCCCCCGCTGGTGTCCGCCGCGAGGGTGTAGGTCCAGGGGACGCCCTGGGAGCTGTCCTGGGCGGCGCGGAGCCGGCTCAGGTCGTGGGCCTTGCCCATGGCCAGCCAGGTGTTCATGGAGCGCAGGTTGCCGGTGTTGGCGTCCCGGATCGTGTAGGCGGTCGTCGTGGTCCAGCCGGTGGACAGCACGGGCCCGAACTTCGAGGAATACAGGGTCCGTTGGACGGTCGACAGCCCGCCGTCCGCGTCCCGGACGGTGACCGGGACCGTACGGCGCTCCATGGGCACGGTCCTGCCGTCGAGCACGTAGCTGGTCGGATCGCCGGGCGCCAGTTTCAACGCGTAGACGGAGGCGTGCTGGGCGTCGGTCGCGGTGTGCGTCCAGGCGAGGGTGCTGTTGTGGCCGATCTCGACCAGCGGGGTGCCGTAGAGACCGGCGCCGGACACGTCCAGGGTGCCCGGGATCGTCAACTGCACTTGGTAGAACCGGAAGTAGCCGACCGCCCAGGGCAGATGCGGGTTGGCGAGGACCATCGCGTCGCCGGTGCGGGTGGCGTCCCGGCCGAGGGCCCAGCCGTTGCTGCCGATGTCGGGGGCGGCGGTCGTGAGGGCGGGGGCGGTGGCTGCGGTGCGGGTCCCGGATGCGGTGGAACCCGTCGGGGGCTTCGCGTCGCCGATGTCCGGGACCAACGGCACAGTCGCGGTCACCCTGTTGACGTCGTAGACGACGCTCCACAGGTCGAGCGCGGTGATCGGCCGTACCCAGGGCTTGCCCTTGCAGGTGGGGTCCGGGAGGTGGTCGACGCCGGTGTCGCGGAGGTAGCGGTTGTACCCGGCGGCGTATCCCTCGACCATGCGGCGCAGTTCGGTGGTCGGTCCCAACGGCGCCTTCCGGGCGAGTAGTCGGCGGACGGTGCCCGCGCGCAGCTGTCCGCCGTAGTACGTGTCGCTCGCGAGGTTGGTACGGTCCGAATCGCCCTCGCCGGACTGTCCGTCGGCCCCGAAGAACCGGGACCGCTCACCCCTCAAGGTCACTATGTGGTCGGCGAGTTCACACACGTTGTCCTGCGCGAAGGCGTATCCGTACCCGTAGCCGAGCCCGTCGAAGTCCTGGGCCAGGATGTGCGGTACGCCGTACTCGGTCCGGCTGATCCGCACCGTGTGCCCGGCCTCGGTCACCGTCTCGCCGCCCTGCCCCGTCACGGCGGACGAGGTCGCGGGCAGCGTGGCGACGGTGGCCGAGGCAAGGCAGAGCGTGGCCGCTGCCGCCGCCAACCTGCGTACTAAGGAACGTCTTTGACGCTTCGTCAGTTCTCTGGGTTCACCCATGGCCGCCACCCTGCTGCCGGAACCGGGGCACCGTCATCGGGCCTCCGGTGGATTTCCGGGCGGCTTGTCAGCCCAGGGACGTACACCTTGCGGTCGAGCCTGGATTCGGGGCGAGCGGCGTGGAACCGAAGACGGGAAACACCCTGGACAGGCCCGCCCCCTGAGCCGTCTCGCATACCCTTCGACCGTAAGCCGACTTCCCGGAGGCGATGACCCTGCTCACCCTCGATCTGCACCCGATGTTCCGCAGCGACCGCGACATCGACACGGCCCTGCGGCAGACCCTCTTCAAGGCCGCCGCCACCGGGGTCGACGTCGTCCAGATCATCCCGGGCAAGGGGACGGGCCAGCTGAAGAAGCGCGTGCTGGCCGTGCTGGCGCAGAAGCACCTCAGGAAGCTCTACGCCCGGGTGGAGACGGATCCGACCAACGCGGGCCGGATCCTGCTCCACCTCCGGTGACCAGCCGGGACTGCTCCGCCGGCGCCCCCGCCACGGCGAAGGCCGGCCCCCGGGCGTGAACCCGGGGACCGGCCCGCTCCCTGCCCTCGGTCCTGCCTACTGGCCGAAGCCGTAGGAGAACAGATGGTCGGTGCCCGTCGAGCCCGTCACCGGCAGCGTGATCGACGCGACCTGCTTGGACGCGTCCAGCGCGACCTTCGCGGCGAAGACATAGGTCTTCACGCCGTCCCGGCCACCGCTCCCGGTGTTCCGGTAGGCCGTCGTCGCGGCCGTCGTGTCACCCGGCAGCGGCTTGCTGGAACCGCCGTTGAGGGTCCAGTCCGGGAAGGTGACCGTCCCCTGCGAGGTGGTGCCGTCGGTGTACGTGACGGTCACCGCGCCGGAGACCCCGCTGCCGTCGGTCGGCGCGTTGGTCGCCGTGCCCAGCAGCCCCAGCGACGCCCCCGACGTACCGGCCGGCATCGAGATGGTCTGGCCGGCCATCTCCAGGTTGTCGAGCTGACCCGAAGTCACCGTCGGCCAGGTGTAGTTGATCCCGTCGACCGTGAGAGGCGCACCGCTCGTGACACCGGCCGCCGCGAGCGCGTTCTGCGAGAAGGCCCAGCCCCCGCCGTCGAACCCGCCCGAGAAGGTGGCGCCGTCGGGATAGATGCCCTCGTTCGTGTTGTACGGCCACAGGGCACCGGCCTTGGCCACCGCCACCCGGAGGGTCGCCCCGGCCAGCGCCGCGCCGGTGCTGTGGTCGGTGAGCGCGAACGTGACCGGGAACAGCCCCTCGTTCGCGCCCGCCGTCACCTGGACCTTGGCCTCGGCACTGCCCGCCGCGGGCACCGTCAGCGACCCGGACGCGGTGTCCAGCGTGACACCGGAGGGCGCCGTCGCCTTCCAGTCGACGGTGACGGCCGTGCTGCCGAGGTTGGTCAGGTCGAGCGTGCCGTCACCGGCCGAACCCGGCTGCAGGACAAGGCCGTTGGCGGGACCGGTCGCGGCCAGTACCCGTCCGCCGCCCGTGGTGTCCGACGGCGGCGCCGCCGAAGGGGCCGACGCCCAGGCCGTGTTGGGCTGCGCGCCGAGCGTGAAGTCGAGGGAGCCGGCCCCCTGGAACTTCTGGTAGGTCAGCCATGGGGCGTTCCACGCCCGCCCCTTGACCGCGAGCGACTGCACGTACGGCGCGTCGGTCGCGGCCTGCGGCGCGTTGATCCGCACCGTCTTTCCGTTGCCGAAGGTCACCTTGGCCGCCGGGAACACCGGGCTGCCGAGCGCGAGCGTGTCCGTGCCCGGGGTCTCCGGGTACATGCCCAGCTCGGACCAGACGTACCAGGAACTCATCGCGCCGAGGTCGTCGTTGCCGAACGAGCCGACCGGAGCGTTGAAGTACAGCTTCTGCTGCGCCTCACGGACGGCCGCCTGCGTCTTCCAGGGCTGGCCCGTGTAGTCGTACTCCCAAGGGATCTCCACACTGGGCTCGTTGCTCAGGTCGGCGTCGGTGTTGCCGGGGCTCGTGATGTCGTCGAGCAGGCTGTCCAGGTACGACGAGTACTCCTTCGCGCCGCCGCGTGCCTGGATCAGCTGCTGGAGGTTGAACGGCACCATCGGCGTGTACTGCGCGGAGGTGCCCTCCACGAAGCCATTGGAGGTGCCGGGCGTGAAGCCGCTCGCGAACTGGCCGTCCTTGTTCTTGGCCTGCATGTAGCCGGTCTGCGGGTTGAAGACGTTCATCCAGTCCTGGGCGCGGGTGGCGAACTTCTCGTAGACGGACGTCTTGCCCAGCGACTTCGCGAAGGCCGCGATGGCGTAGTCGGCGGAGTCGTACTCGAGTTGAGTGGAGACCGGGCCGTAGAAGTTGCAGCAGTTGTAGTCGTTCTCGTCGAGCGGGAGATAGCCCTTCGCGTCCCGCACGGACTCGCCGGGGCGGTCGTTGTTCGGGACGGTGGCCTCGTGCTGCAGCGCGGCGAGGGCCTTGGCGGTGTCGAAGCCCGTGGCGCCGAAGGCGTACGCGTCGGCGATGATGCCGGCGGCCGGGTCGCCGACCATGACGTAGCTCTCGCCGTTGTTCGAGGCCCACTTGGGCAACAGACCTGTCTGGTCATAGCCGTTGAGCATCGAGGTGACGACGTCGGAGGCCACCTTGGGCTCGACCATCGCCATCAGCTGCGTCTGGGAGCGATAGGTGTCCCAGCCCGAGTAGTTGGCGTACTGCGCCTTCTGCCCCTTGGCGAGTTTGTGGACCTGGTTGTCCATGCCCATGTACTGGCCGTCGTCGTCCGAGAAGACGTTGGGGTGCAGCAGCGCGTGGTAGAGCGCGGTGTAGAACTGCGTCTGCTGGTCGGCGGATCCACCGCCCACCTGGACCTTGTTGAGTACGGCGTTCCAGGCGTCGTGGTTGGACCGTTCCACGGCGCCGAGGTTCCAGTTCTTGATCTCACTGGCGAGGTTGTTCGCGGCGCCCGCGTCACTCGTGTACGAGACGCCGACCTTCGCGCTGACCGTGGGGTTCGCGGCGGTGTCGAAGGTGAGGTACATGCCGTTGGCGCCGGTGGTGGGCGGCTGGGCGGCCTTGGCCGTGGCGGACGACGTGCCCTTCGCACCGGTCGCGTGGATCGTCGGGGCCGGTTTGGTCGGGACGGTGAAGTGCTTCTCCTTCAGCCGCGCCGACTTGGGAGCCTGCGGGGCGAGTGGGGCCTTCCCGGCCTTCAGCGACTTCGCGTCGGGGTTGATGGTGCCGCCGACCCAGGTGCCGCTCGCGGTGAACGGCCGGTCGAACTTGATGTCGAAGTGCAGCGTGTACCGGTTGCCGGCACCGCAGAAATGCCCGCTGTCGATCGCCCCGCTGATCTCCTTGTTGCTGATCACCTGGACGCGGGTCCCGTCGACCTGCGTTGCGCCACCGCTCAACTTGAAGAGCAGGTTGGCCTGTTGACCCGTCGGGAAGGTGAAGCTGCCGAGCCCGGCGCGGGTCGTGTCGGTCAGTTCAGTCTTGACGCCGTTCGCGTCGGTGACCTTGTAACTCCCGATGCCGGCCTGCTCATCGGCGTGACTGAAGCCAACGGACGTACTGCCGAGGTCACCCGACAGCGCACCGGTCACCGGCAGGATCGGCAGATCGCCCGCGACGGGACAGCCGGGCCCCGAGATGTGGGTGAGGCTGAAGCCGGAGAGCTTCTTGTCCTGGTACTCGTAGCCGCCGCCGTCGGGACGGTTGGGCGTGGTGTCGGGCCCCCACTGCACCATCCCGGCGGGCATGGCGGGTCCCGGGAAGGTGTCCACCGCACCGGAGGTGCCGATGAGCGGATTGACGAGGGACGCGGGGTCCGTCACCAGGGTCGGCGTCGCGGTGCTCGCGGCGTAGGCGCTCCCGATCGCCGGAAGCGTGAGGGCCGTCATGCCCAACACACAGACGACGGCGAGGCGTTGGCGGAATCTGTTTCGGTCACGTGGCACGGCTGGACGTCGGGGTCTCACCATCGGTCGCCTCCGCAGCGGTTCGTGCTTCGCACATCAGGTGGCGGCGCGCCGGAATGCACCGGAACGCCGGCTACAGGCAACAGTTCCTGGTCGCTCCCACGGCCTGACAACGTTGCCATGCACGAGTGTCGAGTGAATCCCCAGTGCTGAGGATGTGTCAACGAGGCGGGCATGACTTTCTGGGTGTGAAGTTCATAAGAAGTCAGCCGCGGGGCCGCTGGGCCGAGTTGACATGCGAGCGGCGGGGCGGCCGACCCATCACGTCTTCCCTGGCGGAGACCTCGGAGCACCGGCATCACGACGGGCGCGACAGGGACGTACGACCTCTACGACCCTGCTCCGCACCGGAGTTGACGCTTCCCGCTGCACTGCCGTCAGCCCCGGCCGCCGGCCGGAGTTGACGCATTTCGGTGCAGCCGAACCAAGTTGGTCTAGTCCTCTTGACGGAGGACTCCGCGAGTTGTTTGGTATGTACCAATAACTCGCGCGACGCACCCCCACGCCTCACCCACGCACGGCACCCCCGCACCGCCCCCTCTCACCCCTCCCTCATCACCCCGCCCCGATGGGCGCCCCCGAAAGGGGTACTGTCATGCACTTGGCAAGACTGGCGGCGTCCGTTTCCGCCCTCGCGCTCTCGGTCACCGGCGTCACCGTCGCCCTGGCCCCCGCAAGCAGCGCAGCAGGAAGCAGCGTCTACTCCGTCGCTCCCTACGTCGACATGTCGAACGGTCAGGAAGGCCTGCTCGACACCGCCATCACCGGCCATCACCTCAAGGCGTACACCGCGGCCTTCGTGCTCGGCGTGGGCTGCACGCAGATCTGGGGCGACACGCTCCCCATCGGCAACGACTCCTACACGGACCCCGAGATCGCCAGGGCCAAGTCCGAAGGCGCCTCCGTCATCGTGTCCTCCGGCGGGGCCAGCGGCGAACCGCTCGCCTGGACCTGCTCCACGCAGAGCAGCATCGACGCCGGCTACCAGGCCATCATCAACGACTACGGCGTCACCCAGCTCGACTTCGACATCGAGGGCGCCGCCATCGCGGACACCGCGGCCGCGGCCCGCCAGATGCAGGCGATGAAGGACCTGAAGGCGTCCAACCCGGGCCTGCAGTTCTCCATGACCCTGCCGGTGCTGACGAGCGGGCTGACGAACGACGGCGTCAACATCCTCAAGGCCGCGAAGAACGCGGGCGTCAAGATCGACGTGGTCAACGTGATGGCCATGGACTACTACGCCGGCACCGGCACGGAGATGGGCCAGGGCGCGATCTCGGCGGCGAAGGCGACGCTGGCGCAGATGCAGTCGGTCGATCCCAGTTATACCTACGCCAACCTCGGCATCACGCCGATGATCGGCAAGAACGACGACGGTTCCACCTTCACACTGGCCGACGCGCAGACGGTGGAGAGCTTCGCCGCGCAGAGCGGTGTCGGACGGCTGGCCTTCTGGGCGGTCACCCGGGACCAGGCGTGCGGCGGAAGCGCCAACTCCCTGCCCACATGCAGTGAGATCAGCCAGAACAGCCTCGCGTTCACCGACGCGTTCGTACCGTACGAGGGCACGGGCGGCGGCGGTGGCGGAGGCACCACCACGGACTTCTCCCTGTCCCTGTCGTCGGGCTCGGCGTCGGTCACGCAGGGTGGTTCGGCCACGGCGACCGTCTCCACCGCCGTCACCTCCGGCAGCGCCGAGTCCGTCGCCCTCACCGCCTCCGGCGCACCGTCCGGCGTCACGGTCGCCTTCAGTCCTACGTCCGTGACCTCGGGCGGAAGCTCGACGCTGACGGCGACGGTCGGCTCGTCCGTGGCGGCGGGCAGCTACCCGATCACCGTCAAGGGCAGCGCCGCGTCCGGCAGCCACAGCGCGACCTACACACTCACGGTCACGACGACCGGCGGCGGGGGCGGCGGGGGCGGTTCACTGACCAACGCCGGTTTCGAGACCGGGAGTCTCAGTCCCTGGACGTGCGCGGCGGGCGGCGCGGTGGTCTCCAGCCCGGTCCACAGCGGCAGCCACAGCCTCCAGGTCACGCCCACCGCCGGCAGCACCGGCGAGTGCGACCAGACGGTCACCCTGTCCCCCAACAAGAGCTATACCCTCACCGCCTGGGCACAGGGCCCGTACGCCTACCTCGGAGTATCGGGCGGCGCCACCGCGAGCACCTGGTCCAACAGCTCGACCTGGAACCAGCTCAAGGTCACCTTCACCACCGGCAGCTCCGGAGCCGTCACGGTCTACGTCCACGGCTGGTACGGCCAGTCGGCGGTCACGGCGGACGACTTCACTCTGGGCTGAGGACGTCGGCGCCCGCATTTCGTCGACCAGGCCGCCCGGCACCACCACGTTCACCGTCCTCCGCACAGGCGGACGCCGAAACGAGCGCCGGGCGGCCTGAAATGACGCAGCGTCACTAGCGCCCCGCAGCTGGCCAATTGCGCCCACGCCGCGGCCCTGCCCACAGCCGCGGCCAGCTCATCGATACGTCTTGGGCGGACTCGCCTTCCATGCCCGGTCGAGGGAATCGTCCCAGTTACCGTCACGGTCGAAACTCGCGGCACGGCAGCCACGGGACATAGGTGCCGCCGCGCTGTGGCGCCAAGTGCTGTTCCCGATCCGGGCTATGGCGTGGCCGCAGTATCGGCAGACCGCGTGCCCCATCAACTCACCGTCCAACCGGTCGAATTGCGCGGTGCGGTCCGCCACCTCCTCTTTGATACACCGCAATACCTCCTCGGCGCTGGACACCCCCGCCGAGCTGATGATGTCGCGGACAAGTGCCGCCGCCTCGATTGCGATGTCGGCCCGCCGTGCGGCATCGACCAGGCTCTGCGCGCCATTGTTGAGCGGTGACTTGCGTACCGTCCGTTCCGCCAGGTCGACCGCCGGGCGACTCGACACCGCCGACCGGTCGCTGTCGGCCTCGTCCTGCGCGGTTTCGTCCTTCAGACGTCTGCGGGCCACTTCGAAGGCCCATGCCTCGGTGGATGCCTTCTTGGAAACGTTGAAGTGAGTGCTGGTCGCCGAGTCCATCACCGTGTGGAACTCTTCCATCAGCGCTCCCCAATGGTGGCCGCCGGCGAATTCCTCCGGGGACCAGCCGTAGTGGCGCACGAGTTCGTCACGGACCCGGTCGAAATGGCGCACGCTCTTCCGCACCGGTCCGCGCGTGTCGATGTGGAGGCCGACGTGTTCCGCCTTCGCCAGCGTTTCCGGGTCCACGCCCTCCCATTTCATATGGCCGTCGCGTTCACAGGCGTAGTCGACCCAGGACCAGAATGCTTCCGCGTCCGCGACATCGGGTGCCTCACGGTGATGACGCGGGCAGAGGAGGGCGAAGTTGCGCACATCGTTGGAGCCGCCGAGTGACTCCGGCACCACATGAGCCCTCTCCACCGGCGCCTGCCAGCAGATCAGGCAGATCGGCTCATCGAGACCGAGGTAGTCGGCGATGGCCCGGACCGGAGGCCTGGACCGGCGCCCGTCAGGAATGGTGTCCCGGCTTCGGACGGGCAACTCGCGGTGGTCGTAAGAGTGTTCACGGTCGGGGTCCCGTACGTTGAGGATGTGAGGGATGTCCTCGCGTTGCGGCTCGGGGTTCCTCGCGTGGTAGAGCGGTGTACTGATCTCCGTGAAATACGGGCCGAGGAATCCCAGTAAGAACTCATGGATGATCTCCAAGGCATCGGCGTCATAGCCACCGGCGGCGTTGCGGTGCCCTTGGACGTCGAGGTACACGTACCGCGGGGCGCCAGGGCTTTTCTCTGCGGCCAATCTGAGGATCGAGAAGAGGCGGGTGGCGCACTTGGTGAAGTCCTCTTCGACCCGCATGTCGTGATACAGCGCGATGCCCTTCGGCTTCGCGTCGGGTCCCGGCTGCTCGGGAGGAGCCTCATTCTGCGTGGCCTCGGGGCGAGAAGGTTGAGCCGTCATCGGCTTCTGCTGGTCATCGTTCATGGGAGCGCACGCTAACCGCCGCCACTGACAGTCGGTGGAGCAGCGGAACTCAACAGCAGGCGTCGCGCTGAAGGAGTAAAAGAACCGACCGCCATGAAGCACCAGCCGTATCGGCCTGTCATGCCCGGTCTGACCTGGGGATCTGGGGTTTCGCTTGGATGTTGATCACACGGTCGGTCACGCTGCAGCCCGGGAAACAGAAAAACCCCAGCTCAACTGGGGTCTCTACTGGTGTCCGAGGGGGGACTTGAACCCCCACGCCCGATAAAGGGCACTAGCACCTCAAGCTAGCGCGTCTGCCATTCCGCCACCCGGACTAGGTGTCTGCCGCCTGGCCGGGGGTGTTCCCCGCGGCGACATGGACAACAATACCAAGCTTTCGGAGCGCCTTTCACCTGCATATCCGTCCCCGCGGGAGCCGCTCGCGGACACCCCGCGACCTGCGGGAAGCCGCCACCGCGGGTGAACGATCGACTACGGCCGGCGGCCGGTTTCCGCCGGTCACTCGCGCTCGGCGATCACCAGCGTCTGCAGTGCCCGGACGAGGGACTCGGCCGCCTCCTCGTCGAGCGGCGCGAGGAAGCGGCGCTCGGCCGCGCGCCGGGCCTGTTCGGCCAGACGCAGGCAGTCGCGGCCCTCCGGGGTCAGCTCGACGATGTTCTTCCGGCGGTCGTACGGACTGCGCCGGCGCTCGACCAGGCCGTGGTCCTCCAGGCCGTCGATCAACGACACCATCGTGGTGCGGTCCACCCCGAGCCGCCCGGCGGCCTCGACCTGCGACAAGGCCTCCCCCGCCGACAGCACCACCAGCACGCCCAGCTCATGCCCGTCCACCCCGTGCGGCACCAACGCCTCGGCCGACGCCCGCGCCAGCCGGGCCTGGGCCTGCTTGAGGAGGTACCCGAGCCGGGACTCCAGGGGCGCGGGGCGCTCGTCGTGGGCCATGCGCCGACTGTATTCCCGCCGGCTCCTCGACCTGATCGTCAGCGCCCCTGATCACCTGACAGGCTGACGGCCTACGACGGAAACGTTCCCGGACCCCGCACACCGCCGTACGCCGGCCCGGGCGGCACCCGTCGGACACGAGCACCGCCCGGCCTCGGATCACGGCATCAGCTGGTACTCCGGGAAGTTGCCGGGCAACCGCTCCCCCACCGGCCCGTAGGTCACCGCGCGGACCAGGAGTTCGCCGCCGACGAACGCTCCGCGCCAGGACGCGCCGAAGCCGCCGAACAGTTCGTCACGGTCGCCGCGTGAGCGGGGTGTGCCGTGGCCGACCTTGAACGCCCTTATCTGCGGGGCGAGTCGGTCGTACGTCGCCCGGTCGTCGGTGGACAGGGTGGCGACCAGCGCGCCGTTGGACGCGTTCATCGCGGCGAGCAGTTCCGCCTCCGTGTCGACCAGGACGATGGTGTCGACCGGTCCGAACGGCTCCGCGTGGTGCAGCGGAGACGAGGGCGGCGGGTTGAGGAGCGTGACGGGACGGACGTACGCCGAAGTGTCCTGCCCTGGAAGGAAGTCGGCGTCGGACAGCTTGCCGCGGTGCAGCGGTACGGCGCCGCGGTCGATCGCCTCGGCCACCTGGTCGTGGAGTTCCTTGGCCTTGGCCGCGTTGATCAACGGGCCGAAGTCCAGCGCCGGGTACGGGTCTTGGGCGTCCTGCACGGCCAGCGGGTGGCCGACGCGCAGGGTGCGGACGGCCGGGAGGTAGGCCGTGAGGAAGTCGTCGAACAGCTCGCGCTGGACGACGAAGCGCGGGTACGCGGTGCAGCGCTGCTTGCCGTAGTCGAAGAGCTTGGGGACGACGGCGGTGAGCGCGTCCCAGTCGGTGTGGTTCCAGATGCCCCAGGTGTTGAGTCCTTCCTGTTCGAGGATGTGCCGCTTGCCGAGGTCGGCCACGGCCGTCGCCACCGCGGCTCCGGTGTCGCGCCCGCCGACGAAGGAGACGCAGCCGATCTCGGGGGCGCGGACCAGCGCCTCCGACAACTCGCCCCCGCTGCCGCTCACGAGGGTGACGGGAATCCCCTCGCGGGCGGCCAGCGCGGCGGCCAGGGTGAGGCAGGCGACGCCCCCGTCGGTCGGGGTCTTGGCGATGACCGCGTTCCCGGCCAGCGCCTGCACGAGCATCGCGTGGACGAGCACGCTCATCGGGTAGTTCCAGCTCGCGATGTTGGACACCGGACCGTCCAGCGGGCTGCGGCCGGCGAGCATCGGCTCGATGCCGTCGACGTACCAGCGCACACCGTCGATGGACCGGTCCACGTCGGCCTGCGCGAGCCGCCAGGGCTTGCCGATCTCCCAGACCAGCAGCAGCGCGAGGAGCTCGCGGTGTTCGGTCAGCGCGTCCAGCGTGGCGGCGACGCGAGCGCGCCGTTCGTCGAGCGGGACATGGCGCCAGGCGCGGTGCTGGTCGAGGGAGGCGCGTACGGCCTGGTGGGCGGTGGCGCGGTCCAGCCGGGGCGGCCCGGCGATGGGGCTGCCGTCGACGGGGGTGGTGGCGGGCAGGGCCCGGCCGTCCCGCTGCCAGGCCGCGTTCCAGAGGTTGAGGACACGGTCGTCCTGGAACGCCTCGGGTGCGACGGCGAGACACCGCCGCCAGGCGTCGCTCCAGGACGTGCCCGCTTTGAGGGTCGGGGGACGGAGGGAGGCTGTGGGGGTGGGGGTGGTGCCGGGTGTGAGGGTTGATGCCATGCTTCTGCTCCGCTCTCGGTGCACAGTCGGGGCGGGGTGAAACAGGAACGGTCCGGCGGGCGAACCGCAGTACGGCTGAACCGCAGTACGGCTGAACCGCCGTACGAATGAAGCTAGTTGTGCTCGAAGGAGCGCAACAGTCACGTCACCTCACCTATGAGTGACGTCACTTGCCGCCTCCCGGGCGCCGAGCCGGTCCAGTACCAGCCGTGCCGTCTCCGTCGGCGTGCTTCCGACGGCGACTCCCACGGCCTCCAGCGCCGCCTTCTTCGCCGCCGCCGTGCCGGAGGAGCCGGACACGATCGCGCCGGCGTGGCCCATCGTCTTGCCCTCGGGGGCGGTGAAGCCGGCGATGTAGCCGACGACCGGCTTGGTGACGTGGTCGCGGATGTAGGCGGCGGCGCGTTCCTCTGCGTCGCCGCCGATCTCCCCGATGAGGACGACGAGTTCGGTGTCGGGGTCGTCCTGGAACGCGGCGAGGCAGTCGATGTGGCTGGTGCCGACGACGGGGTCTCCGCCGATGCCGACGCAGGTGGAGAAGCCGATGTCCCGCAGTTCGTACATGAGTTGGTAGGTGAGGGTGCCGGACTTGGAGACCAGTCCGATGCGGCCCGGCTTGGTGATGTCGGCGGGGATGATGCCCGCGTTGGCCTGGCCGGGGGTGATCAGGCCGGGGCAGTTGGGGCCGATGACCCGGGTGCCCTTCGACGCGGCGTACGCCGTGAAGGCGACCGAGTCGTGGACCGGGATGCCTTCGGTGATGACGACGGCGAGGCCGATGCCCGCGTCGGCGGCCTCGATCACGGCCGCCCTGGCGAAGGCGGGCGGCACGAACACAACGCTGACATCGGCTCCCGTCGACCGCATACCGTCGGCGACCGACCCGAAGACCGGCACGGCACGGTCGTCGAAGTCGACGGTGCGGCCGGCCTTGCGCGGGTTGACGCCGCCGACGATGTCCGTGCCGGCCGCGAGCATCCGGCGGGTGTGCTTCATGCCCTCGCCGCCGGTCATGCCCTGGACGAGGACCTTGCTCTCCTTGGTGAGGTAGATCGCCATGTCCCGGCTCCTTAGCGTGCGTTGGCGAGGTCGGCGGCGCGGCGGGCGGCGCCGTCCATGGTGGTGGCCTGCTCGACCAGCGGATGCGCGTGTCCGTCGAGGATGGCCCGGCCCCTGACCGCGTTGTTGCCGTCGAGCCGGACGACCAGCGGCTTGGTCAGCCGGACGGTTTCCAGGGCCCGTACGATGCCGTCGGCCACCGCGTCGCACGCGGTGATCCCGCCGAAGACGTTGACGAACACGGATTTCACGGCCGGGTCGGAGAGGATGACGGACAGTCCGTCGGCCATGATCTGGGCCGACGCCCCGCCGCCGATGTCGAGGAAGTCGGCGGGGCGGGCGCCGCAGCCGGCGACCACGTCGAGCGTCGACATGACCAGGCCCGCGCCGTTGCCGATGATGCCGACCTCGCCGTCGAGTTTGACGTAGTTGAGCCCCTTCGCGGCGGCGACGGCCTCCAGCGGATCGTCGTGCGCCGACCCCTCTCCTCCCCAACGCGCCTGCCGGAAGCGGGCGTTGTCGTCGAGTGTCACCTTGCCGTCGAGGGCGAGGATCTGCCCCTGCCGGGTCCGTACGAGCGGGTTGACCTCGACGAGGACAGCGTCCTCGCGGACCAGCACCTCCCACAGCCGTACGAGGACGTCGACGGTCTGCGGCGGCAGGCCGGCCGCCTCGGCGATCTCGGATGCCTTCGCCGAGGTGACGCCCTCGGCGGGGTCGATGTGGATACGGGCCACCGCCTCCGGTCGACGGGCGGCGACCTCCTCGATCTCCATGCCGCCCTCCGCCGACGCGATGGCGAGGAAACGCCCCGCCGCGCGGTCGAGGACGTAGGAGACGTAGAACTCGGCCTCGATGTCCACGGGTTGGGCCAGCATGACCGTGCCGACCGTGTGCCCCTTGATGTCCATGCCGAGGATCTGGCGCGCCGTCAGCTCGGCGGCGGCCGGGTCGGCGGCGAATTTGACCCCGCCCGCCTTGCCTCGCCCACCGGTCTTGACCTGCGCCTTCACCACGACGCGTCCGCCCAGCCTGCGGGCGATCTCCCGTGCCTCCTTGGACGAGGCGGTGACCTCGGCCCGGGGCACCAGGATGCCGTGGTCCTCGAAGAGTTGCCTTGCCTGATGCTCGTACAGATCCATTCGGGCTCCTCGCCTAAAAGTGCCGCACGCCCCCTGGACACCACCCACCGGATGCGGGATAACAAGTTTCATACAGTATTCGTCGACTGTATGCAATGTACCGCGAGAGCGTTCCAACCCCCTACGAAGGGACAGGACTTCGCCATGCCCGACGACACCCAGGACGTGATTTCCGGTGGTCATCTCGTCGCCAAAGCCCTGAAGGCCGAGGGGGTCGACCGCATCTACACCCTGTGCGGCGGCCACATCATCGACATCTACGACGGCTGCGTCGACGAGGGCATAGAAGTCGTCGACGTACGCCACGAGCAGGTGGCGGCCCACGCGGCGGACGGTTACGCGCGGATCACCGGCAGGCCCGGCTGCGCCGTGGTCACCGCGGGTCCCGGTACGACCGACGCCGTCACCGGTGTCGCCAACGCCTTCCGCGCCGAGTCGCCGATGCTGCTGATCGGCGGCCAAGGGGCCCTCACCCAGCACAAGATGGGGTCCCTCCAGGACCTGCCGCACGTCGACATGATGACTCCGATCACCAAGTTCGCGGCGACCGTCCCGGACACTGCGCGCGCCGCCGACATGGTGTCGATGGCGTTCCGCGAGTGCTACCACGGCGCGCCGGGCCCCGCCTTCCTGGAGATCCCCCGCGACGTCCTCGACGCGAAGGTGCCGGTGGACAAGGCCCGCGTGCCCAGGCCCGGCGCCTACCGCGCCTCGACCCGCTCGGCCGGCGACCCCGAGGCGATCGAGAAGCTCGCCGACCTACTGGTCCACGCCGAGAAGCCGGCGATCCTGCTGGGCAGCCAGGTGTGGACGACGCGCGGCACCGAGTCGGCCATCGACCTCGCCCGCACCCTCAACATCCCCGCGTACATGAACGGCGCGGGCCGCGGCACCCTCCCGCCCGGCGACGCGCACCACTTCCAGCTCTCCCGGCGCTACGCCTTCTCCCACGCCGACGTCATCGTCATCGTCGGCACGCCCTTCGACTTCCGCATGGGCTACGGCAAGCGCCTCTCCCCCGACGCGACCGTCGTGCAGATCGACCTCGACTACCGCACCGTCGGCAAGAACCGCGACATCGACCTCGGCATCGTCGGCGACGCGGGACTCGTCCTGAAGTCGGTCGGCGAGGCCGCCTCGGGACGTCTCAACGGCGGTGCGTCCCGGCGCAAGGAGTGGCTCGACGAGCTGCGGGCCGTCGAACAGGCCGCGATCGAGAAGCGGTTGCCGAGCCTCAGGTCGGACGCGTCGCCGATCCACCCGTACCGGCTCGTCAGCGAGATCAACGACTTCCTCACCGAGGACTCCATCTACATCGGCGACGGCGGCGACATCGTCACCTTCTCCGGGCAGGTCGTGCAGCCCAAGTCGCCCGGCCACTGGATGGATCCGGGCCCGCTCGGCACCCTCGGCGTCGGCGTCCCGTTCGTCCTCGCGGCGAAGCAGGCCCGCCCCGACAAGGAGGTCGTCGCGCTCTTCGGCGACGGCGCGTTCTCCCTGACCGGCTGGGACTTCGAGACCCTCGTCCGCTACGACCTCCCGTTCGTCGGCATCGTCGGCAACAACTCCTCGATGAACCAGATCCGTTACGGCCAGGCCGCCAAGTACGGCCTGGAGCGCGAGCGGGTCGGCAACACCCTCGGCGACGTCCACTACGACAAGTTCGCCCAGATGCTGGGCGGTTACGGCGAGGAGGTCCGCGACCCCGCCGACATCGGCCCCGCGCTGCAACGGGCCCGGGAGTCGGGCAAGCCGTCGCTGATCAACGTCTGGGTCGACCCGGACGCGTACGCCCCCGGAACCATGAACCAGACGATGTACAAGTGAGGTGAACGCCCATGACCGCCAGGGCACTTGAGGGCATCCGCGTCCTCGACATGACGCACGTCCAGTCCGGCCCCTCCGCGACCCAACTCCTCGCCTGGCTCGGCGCCGACGTCGTCAAGCTGGAGGCGCCGACCGGTGACATCACGCGCAAGCAGCTGCGCGACCTCCCGGACGTCGACTCGCTCTACTTCACGATGCTCAACTGCAACAAGCGGAGCATCACCCTCAACACCAAGTCCGAGCGCGGCAAGGAGATCCTCACCGAGCTGATCCGGCGCTCCGACGTCATGGTCGAGAACTTCGGGCCGGGCGCGGTCGACCGTATGGGGTTCACCTGGGATCGCATACAAGAGATCAATCCCCGCATCGTGTATGCGTCCATCAAGGGCTTCGGGGACGGCCCGTACACCAACTTCAAGGCGTACGAGGTCGTCGCGCAGGCGATGGGCGGGTCGATGGCGACCACGGGCTTCGAGGACGGGCCGCCGCTGGCCACGGGCGCTCAGATCGGTGACTCAGGCACCGGAGTGCATACAGTAGCCGGGATACTGGCGGCACTCTTCCAGCGTGAGCACACCGGCCGGGGCCAGCGCGTCAACGTGGCCATGCAGCATGCCGTGCTCAACCTGTGCCGGGTGAAGCTCCGCGACCAGCAGCGCCTGGCGCACGGGCCGCTCGCCGAGTACCCGAACGACGACTTCGGCGACGAGGTGCCCCGCTCGGGCAACGCGTCCGGCGGCGGGCAGCCCGGCTGGGCGGTCAAGTGCGCGCCGGGCGGCCCGAACGACTACGTGTACGTGATCGTGCAGCCCGTCGGCTGGAAGCCGCTGACCGAGCTGATCGGCCGGCCCGAGCTGGCCGACGATCCCGAGTGGGCCACGCCCGAGGCCCGGTTGCCGCAGCTCTCCAAGATGTTCCAGCTGATCGAGGAGTGGTCGTCCACGCTGCCCAAGTGGGAGGTGCTGGAGCGGCTCAACGCCCACAACATCCCGTGCGGGCCGATCCTGTCGACCAAGGAGATCATCGAGGACGAGTCGCTGGTCGCCAACGAGATGGTGGTGACGGTGCCGCACCCCGAGCGCGGCGAGTTCGTCACCGTCGGCAGCCCGCTGAAGCTCTCCGACTCCCCTGTGGACGTGACCAGTTCACCGCTGCTCGGCGAGCACAACGAAGAGGTCTACATCGGCGAACTCGGTCTCGGCGACGAAGAGTTGCGCCTCCTCAAGTCGAACGGGGTGATCTGACGTGATGGCAGAGGACCGGACCCTGAGGGTACGCGCGCTCCTCGACTCCGTGCGGGCCGAAGGACGGTTCGCGCTCACCGCGCCCGAGGGCAAGGTGATCGCCGACGCGTACGGGATCGCCGTACCGGGCGAGGAGTTGGCGACGGACGTCGACGAGGCGGTGGCGTACGCGGCGCGGTTCGGCGGCCCCGTCGTGATGAAGATCGTCTCGCCCGACATCCTGCACAAGACCGACGCCGGCGGAGTGATCGTCGGGGTCGAGGGCGCGGCGGACGTACGGACCGCGTTCCACACGATCGTCGACAACGCTCGGGCCTACGACGCGCGGGCCCGCATCGAGGGCGTCCAGGTGCAGGAGTTGCTGCCGCAGGGGCAGGAGGTGATCGTCGGCGCGGTGACCGACCCGACGTTCGGGAAGGTCGTCGCGTTCGGGCTCGGCGGGGTGCTGGTCGAAGTCCTCAAGGACGTGACGTTCCGGCTCGCACCCGTGACCCCGGACGAGGCGCTGTCGATGCTGGACTCGATCCGGGCGGCGGAGATCCTGCGGGGGGTGCGCGGACAGGCGGCGGTCGACCGCTGGGCCATCGCCGAGCAGATCCGCCGGGTGTCCCAACTGGTCGCGGACTTCCCGGAGATCGCCGAGGTGGACCTCAATCCGGTGATCGCGACTCCGGAGGGCGCGGTCGCGGCGGACATCCGGGTGATCCTCGCGGAATCGCAGCCGGTGGCCCGTCGACGGTATACACGCGACGAGATCCTGACGTCGATGCGCCGTCTCATGGAGCCGGCCTCGGTCGCCGTGATCGGTGCCTCGAACGAGCAGGGCAAGATCGGCAACTCGGTGATGCGCAATCTCGTCGACGGCGGCTTCGCCGGGGAGATCCATCCGGTGAACCCCAAGGCCGATGACATTCTGGGCCGCAAGGCGTACAAGAGTGTCACGGACGTTCCCGGTGAGGTGGATGTGGCCGTCTTCGCCATTCCCGCCAAGTTCGTGGCAGCGGCACTGGAGGAGGTGGGACGCAAGAACATCCCCAACGCCGTCCTCATCCCCTCCGGGTTCGCGGAGACCGGTGAAGTCGCCCTCCAGGAAGAGATCGTGGCGATCGCCGAGCGCTACGGCGTCCGTCTCCTCGGCCCGAACATCTACGGCTACTACTCGACGTGGCAGGACCTGTGCGCCACGTTCTGCACGCCGTACGACGTGAAGGGCGGGGTGGCGCTGACCTCGCAGTCCGGTGGCATCGGGATGGCGATCCTCGGCTTCGCGCGGACCACGAAGACGGGGGTGTCGGCGATCGTCGGGCTCGGCAACAAGTCGGACCTGGACGAGGACGACCTGCTGACCTGGTTCGGCGAGGACCCGCACACCGAGTGCATCGCGATGCACCTGGAGGACCTCAAGGACGGCCGCGCGTTCGTCGAGGCGGCCCGGAAGACCGTGCCCCGCAAGCCGGTTGTGGTGCTCAAGGCGGGTCGTACGGCGGCGGGTGCGAAGGCCGCCGGTTCGCACACGGGCGCGCTGGCCGGTGACGACGCGGTGTACAGCGACATCCTCAGGCAGGCCGGTGTCATCCGGGCCCCCGGGCTCAACGACATGCTGGAGTACGCGCGCGGGCTGCCGGTGCTCCCCACTCCCCGGGGGGACAACGTCGTCATCATCACCGGCGCCGGCGGCAGCGGGGTGCTGCTCTCGGACGCGGTGACCGACAACGGCCTTTCCCTGATGGAGATTCCGGCCGATCTGGACGCGTCGTTCCGGAAGTTCATCCCGCCCTTCGGGGCCGCGGGCAACCCGGTCGACATCACCGGGGGCGAGCCGCCGTCGACGTACGAGGCGACGATCCGGCTCGGTCTGGAGGACCCGCGCATCCACGCGCTGGTCCTGGGCTACTGGCACACCATCGTCACTCCCCCGATGGTCTTCGCGGAGCTGACCGCGCGGGTGGTCGCGGAGTTCAGGGAACGCGGGATCGAGAAGCCGGTGGTGGCGTCGCTCGCGGGTGACGTGGAGGTCGAGGAGGCGTGCCAGTACCTGTACGAGCGCGGGGTGGTGGCGTACCCGTACACGACGGAGAAGCCGGTGGCGGTGCTCGGCGCGAAGTATCAATGGGCGCGCGCGGCAGGGCTGTTGGGCGGTGGTTCATGACGTGAGCCGACGCGGGGCCGGCCGACAGTGCGGTCGGCCGGCCCCGGGGACCCGTGCGCACGCGAAAGGCGATGGACAGGGGGCGCTGGCCAGAACTTTCGACGCGAGGGGCACTGAGCAATGGCAACAACGGACTGCGAGACGTCCGTCCCCTACAGGGAAGTGACGGACCGTCACGGCCGCGTGTACCGCATCGGGGAGTCCGATGCCGACATCATGGGCCGGGCGCGCAAGTGGATGGTCGTCCTGCCCTGGGTGGGCATGATGGGCATCAGTTCCGCCGAGTACGCGTTCACGTCGGCGGAGGACACGCTCCACGACGCGCATCTGTGGAGCAGTGGGCACATCTTCTGGCTGATGGGCGTCTGGGTGTTCTTCCAGGCGGCCGTGGCCTTCCCGGCCGGGCGGCTTCGTGAGAGTGGTCGACTCCCGGCGCGTACCGCCATGTTGCTCGGCGCGCTCGGCACGCTGCTGGGCTATCTGGCGCTGGCGTTCGCGCCGAACGTGCTCGTCGCCTACTTCGGCTTCGGCATGTGCAGCGGGATCGGCGCCGGGCTGGTGTACGCGACCTGCGTGAACATGGTCGGCAAGTGGTATCCGGAGCGCAAGGGCGGCAAGACCGGCTTCGTCAACGGCGGATTCGCCTACGGCTCCGTGCCGTTCGTGTTCCTCTTCACCTCCGTGCTCGACCTCGGCAACTACAAGGTGCTGCTGAGCCTGGTCGGCGTAGGACTCTGTCTGGTGGTGGCGTCGGCCGGCTGGTTCTTCCGCGATCCGCCGAAGAACTGGTGGCCCGCGCACGTCGATCCGCTGAAGGCGGCCCAAGACCCCAGGATCCGGCGGGCGTTGGAGAAGAACCCGCCGGCGGTCAAGCAGTACACACCCAAGGAGGCCGCCCGTACCCCCGTGCTCTGGATGATGTGGTTCTGTCTGCTGTGCACGGCCGGTATCAACATCTTCGGCATCGCCTTCCAGGTGCCGTTCGGCAAGGACATGGGCTTCGCGGGCGGGATCGTGGCCACGGCGATGTCCCTCAAGGCGATCGTGAACGGCACCGGGCGCGGGGTCATCGGCTGGATCTCCGACCGCTACGGCCGCCGCCACACGCTGATCATCGTGTGTCTCGTGCTCGGGACGGCCCAGTTCGGTGTGCTGGTCTCGGGCCAGATGGGCAGCATGCCGTTCTTCCTGTTCTGTTCCATGGTCTCGGGTTTCGGCGGCGGGGCGATCTTCCCGCTGTTCGCCGCCATGACGGCCGACTACTTCGGTGAGAACAACAACGCCAGCAACTACGGGATGGTCTACAGCTCGAAGCTGATCTCGGGGCTCGTCGGCTCCGGTCTGGGCGCGGTCGTCGTGGGTGAGTGGGACTACCACGGCGCGTTCGTCCTGGCCGGTTCGGTGGGCCTGGCCTCCGCTGTGCTGGCGCTCTTCCTCAAGGCTCCGGGCAGGCCAGACGCCCGGCGCATCGTGCCCAATCCGCACCCGCTCGGCGAGGAGATGGCGTGACATGACCGTAGATCCCATCACCACGAACGATTCCGGCGCCGCGAACCGTCCCTATCGTGAAGTGACCGACGCCCACGGCCGTGTCTACCGCGTCGGCGAGACCGACCGGGACATCCTCGGTCACTCGCGCAAGATCATGATCTATCTGCCGTGGATCGCCATGATGGCGATCAGTGTCTTCGAGTACGCGTACGGCTCCGCGGAGGACACCCTGTCCAGCGCGCACGGCTGGACGCAGAGCAACACCTTCTGGATCCTGAGCATTTGGGTCTTCTTCCAGGCCGGTATCGCCTTCCCGGCGGGCTGGATGCGCGAGAAGGGCATCCTGACGGCGCGCCGGGCGATGTTCATCGGCTCGGTGCTGTGCGTCATCGGCTTCCTGGCCCTGTCGCACCTGAGCAATGTGTGGCTGGCGATCGTCGGCTTCGGCGTGATCGGCGGTGTCGGTGCCGGGCTCGTCTACGCGACCTGCATCAACATGGTCGGCAAGTGGTTCCCCGAACGGCGGGGCGCCCGCACGGGGTTCGTCAACGGCGGCTTCGCGTACGGCTCGCTGCCGTTCATCTTCATCTTCAACTACGCCTTCGACACCGGGAATTACCACCGGGTCCTGGATCTGATCGGGTGCTACATCCTGATCGTGGTGTTCGGCTGCGCGTTCTTCTTCAAGGACCCGCCGCAGAACTGGTGGCCCGCCGACATCGACCCGCTGACCTACGGCGGCAACGACAAGAGCGCGATGACCCTGGCCAAGAACCCGCCCGCCGTGAAGCAGTTCACCCCGAAGGAGGCCATCCGGACCGGCATGCTGCCCCTGATGTGGCTGTCGATCGTACTGACCGCCGGGGTGTCGATCTTCGGGATCTCCTTCCAGGTCGACTTCGCCAAGGACGTCGGTTTCGGCCCGCTGGTGGCGGCGTCGTCGATGGGCATCATGGCCGTCATCAACGGCATCGGCCGCGCCGTCGTCGGCTGGCTGTCCGACCTGTGGGGGCGCAAACTCACCCTGGTCTTCGTCATTCTGGTGCTGGGCCTCGCCCAGTTCGGCGTGATCTGGGCCGGCCATCTGCGCAGTGAGTGGCTGTTCCTGTTCTTCGCCTTCCTCTCCGGCTTCGGCGGCGGCGCGTTCTACCCGATGTTCGCCGCCCTGACCCCGGACTACTTCGGCGAGAACTTCAACGCCACCAACTACGGTCTGGTGTACAGCGGAAAGCTCGTCAGCGGTCTGTTCGGCGGCGGCCTCGGCTCGATGGTCGTGGCAGCCTGGGGCTACAACGGCGCGTACGCACTGGCGGGAGGCATCTCGATGGTGGCGGCGGCCATCGCCCTGCTGCTACGCCAACCAGGGCGCGGAGACAGGGAGTTGACAAAGGCTCCCCAACCACAGCCCGCGGCCTGACAGTTCGTACGTCACGGTCGTCGGACCAGCTGGTGGCCCTCCCCGGTCGGGAGGGCCATCGCGCCGCGTCGGCACCGACACAGCGGGCCGCCCCCGCGCCGACACCCGTCCCGGGGTCAGGACTTGGGGCGCTCGTGGTACGACCGGCGGGTGTGCTCGGTGTGTTCACGCATCAGAAGGCCGGCGCGCAGCTCGTCGCGGGCCGCGATCGCGTCGATCAGGCGGCGGTGCTCGATCCAGGACGTCAGGCCGCGCTGGCGGGCCACCGGTGTGTAGTACCAGCGGACCCGGCGGTCGACCTGCGCGGCGAGTTCGCCGAGGACGGCGTTCCCGGCCAGCTCCATGATCTTCGCGTGGAAGCGGGCGTTCATGGCGACGGCGGCGTCCACGTCGTCGGCGTCGACCGCGCGCTCGCCCTCCGCGCACAGCTCCTCCAGGACGGCGATGCCCGCCTTGCCCGCGTTGACGGCGGCGAGCCGGGCGGCCTCGGCCTCCAACAGCGTGCGTACGGTGAGGAGTTGGTCGGCCTCCTCCTCCGTGGGCTCGTGCACGAACGCGCCCTGGGCGGGCCGCAGATCGACCCAGCCCTCGGTGTTGAGCCGCTGGAGCGCCTCCCGCACGGGCTGCCGGGACACCCCGAGGTGCCCGGCGAGTTCGCTCTCGACGAGGTGCTGGCCGGGCTGCAGGGCGCGGGTGGTGATGAGTTCGAGCAGCGCTTCGTAGACGCGGTCGCGCAGCGGGCCCGGACGTTCGAGCTTGGGCACCGCCCCCTGCGGCAGTCCTTGCGACAACATCGCGGTCCCCCTCCTGGGCAGCATCGGCATGGTGCAGACAGTAGACAGCGGACGGCGGACAGTGGACGGACGGCCGGAGCCGTACCACCCAGTATCGATTGTCTATCGTCTACAGTCTACGGCGCGCACTGGCCAGAGAACACGGGAGTCGGCCTCGTCACATCCGGTGCCGCGTCGCTCGGAGGCGCAGGTCACGGGCAGCGGACGACCTGGCCGGCGTAGGACAGATTTCCGCCGAAACCGAACAGCAGGACCGGGTCGCCGGTCCGGATAGCACCCTGTTCGACGAGTTTCGAGAACGCGAGCGGGATGCTGGCGGCCGAGGTGTTGCCCGATTGGACGACGTCGCGGGCGACGACCGCGTTGACGGCGCCGATCTTCTCCGCGAGGGGCTCGATGATGCGCAGGTTCGCCTGGTGCAGGACGACTCCGGCGAGGTCCGCGGGCGTCAGGCCGGCCTTCTCGCAGGCCTTGCGGGCGATGGGCGGGAGCTGGGTGGTGGCCCAGCGGTAGACGCTCTGGCCCTCCTGCGCGAACCGCGGGGGCGTGCCCTCGATCCGTACCGCGTTGCCCATCTCGGGCACGGAGCCCCACAGCACCGGGCCGATGCCGGGTTCGTCCGCGGCCTCGACGACGGCGGCGCCCGCTCCGTCACCGACGAGGACACACGTCGTACGGTCGCTCCAGTCGGTGACCTCGGACATCTTGTCGGCGCCGATGACCAGGGCGCGGGTGGCCGCTCCCGCGCGGACGGCGTGGTCGGCGGTGGCCAGGGCGTGGGTGAACCCGGCGCACACGACGTTGATGTCCATGGCGGCAGGCGACGGGATGCCCAGGCGGTTGGCGACGCGGGCGGCCATGTTCGGGGAGCGGTCGATGGCCGTGGAGGTGGCGACGAGGACCAGGTCGATGTCGCCGGGCGTCAGGCCCGCGGCGGCGAGGGCCTTGGCGGCGGCGTGCGCGGCCAGCTCGTCGACGGGCTCGTCGGGCCCGGCGATGTGACGGGTCCGGATGCCGACCCGGGAGGTGATCCACTCGTCACTGGTGTCGACCAGGCCCGCCAGGTCCTTGTTGGTGAGCACCTTGGCGGGCTGGTAGTGGCCGACGGCGGCGATCCGCGTGCCGTTCATGGGTGGTTCCCCTCGTTGCCTTGGGTAGCGGGATCCACCAGTCTTGCCAGTGACTCGCGGGTACGGCGGCAGGTGATGCCACAGGAAACTGCCGTCCGGGTTGTCGGCTTCTGTCATCCATCCTGTGATGGACGGTGTCGCCCGAACATTCAGCCGGTGAACAGCTGCTTCGCCTTGAGGACGAGTTCGTACACGCCGTACACGAGCGGGGCGCCCACCCAGAGCCAGGCGAAGGCGATGAGCGGCCTCCGGTCAGGCGGACTCTGACTGCTGTCGTTCGACATCGGCGGCCTCCCTCGGGGCGGGGATGTGGTGGCGGGCGTTGACGGGCCGGACGAGCTCGTTGGCGACGAACCCGACGACGAGCAGCCCGATCATGATGATGAAGGACGTGTCGTAGAGGGACGCGCCGTGTTTGCCGGCGTCCTTCTGGTGGTCGGCGATCCAGTTGACGATCAGCGGTCCGAGGACACCGGCCAGGGACCAGGCGGTGAGCAGCCGGCCGTGGATCGCGCCGACCTGGTAGGTCCCGAAGAGGTCCTTGAGGTACGCGGGTACGGTCGCGAAGCCGCCGCCGTAGAAGGAGAGGATCACCAGCGCGCACAGGATGAACAGCGGCTTCGAGGAGTCGCCGAACAGGGCGATGAGCGCGTACATGACCGCGCCGACGCCGAGGTAGACGCGGTAGATGTTCTTGCGGCCGATGAGGTCGGAGGTGGACGACCAGCCGATACGGCCCGCCATGTTGGCCGCGGAGAGCAGCGCGACGAAGCCGGCGGCGGCCGACGCGGAGACGGGGGTGGAGGTGTCCGCGAAGAAGTCCGTGATCATCGGGGCGGCCTTCTCCAGGATGCCGATGCCCGCGGTCACGTTCATGCACAGGACGACCCACAGGCACCAGAACTGCGGTGTGCGGACGGCCGTGTTGGCCGAGACCTGGACGCCCGAGAGGACGCTGGGCGCGTCGGCGACGGGCTTCTCGGTGCGCGGCACCCGCACGAGCAGGACGCCGAGCGTCATGAAGACCGCATACGAAAGACCGAGGACGAGAAACGACTGCGCGATGCCGGTGTTGTCGGCGCCGAACGACTTCAGCATCTGGGCCGACCACGGGGACGCGATGAGCGCGCCGCCGCCGAAGCCCATGATGGCGATGCCGGTGGCCATGCCGGGCCGGTCGGGGAACCACTTGATCAGGGTCGAGACCGGCGAGATGTAGCCGATGCCGAGGCCGATCCCGCCGACGAAGCCGTAGCCGAGGACGATCAGCCAGAACTGCTTCGTCTCCGCACCGAGCGCGGAGATCAGGAAGCCGGAGGAGAAGCAGATCAGGGCGACGGTCATCGCCCAGCGCGGCCCGTTGCGCTCGACGAGGGTGCCGCCGAACGCGGCCGACAGACCGAGCATGACGATGGCGAGCTGGAAGGGCAGCGCGCTCTGGGTGCCGCTGAGGTTGAGCGAGGATTCGAGCGGCGGCTTGAACACGCTCCAGGCGTAGGCCTGGCCGATGGAGAGGTGTACCGAGAGGGCGGCGGGGGGAACCAGCCAGCGGCTCCACGCCGGGGGTGCGACGGGGGGACTCATGATCCCGGACGGTAGGGAGCGGCAAGGGAGTTGAGAAGGCGGCGGGTCGACCGTATGCGATGAACGGTATGCAGACTGCGCCGAACGGTCGCCGCCGCGTTCCCACGGCCGCTCTCGCACCGGTCCGCGGACCTGAACTCGCCCGCCCGCAAAGCCTGTTCCCGCTCTTGTTCCCGCACTTGTTCCCGCGCCGCTTCTCGTGCACCGGCCGCGCCTCAGCCCCGCACGGACTCCGCGATCCGCCGGGCGGCCTCGGCGGGGGTGAGGTGGGTGGTGTCGACGACCTCGGCCTCGCGATGCAGCCAGGTGCGGGCCGCTTCGGCGTAAGGCTCAAGGTACCGGAGGCGGAACGGGGAGTCGGGGCCGAGGACGGTGTCACTCGCGATGCGGGCGCGGAGGGTGTCCTGGTCGGCATGGAGGACGAAGTGCCGTACCGGGATGGCGTGTTGGGCGAGACCCGCGCTGATCTCGCGCCAGTACCGCTCGACCAGGACCGTCATGGGGACCACCAGCGTGCCGCCGGTGTAGTCGAGGACGTGGCGGGCGGTCTCGACGACGAGTGGGCGCCAGGGCGGCCAGTGCTGGAAGTTGTCCGTCGCGGGCAGTCCGGGTGTGATGTCCATGAGCGTCTCGCCGACCTTCTCGGCGTCGAACACCCTTGATTCCGGGAGCAGTTGCTGCACGAGGGAGCTGGTCGTCGTCTTGCCCGCGCCGTGGGTGCCGTTGAGCCATACGATCATGGATCCGACGCTAGCGCGGCGCGGGGTCGCTCCTCCCGCCCTTCCCCTGGTTCCAGTCCCTGCCGGAACCCTTGCCGCCCCATCCTCCATACTGTAGACAATATTTCGTCGACAGTGTTCGCCTCCGGCTCCGCCGGGTGCCGGGCACGGCGGCAGCCACCTCCGCGGTACTCCCTCGACCGAACGGAGAGTCTCCGGTGAAAGTCGCAGTCCTCGGCGCCGGTGCGATCGGCGCCTATGTCGGTGCCGCGCTCCATCGTGCGGGCGCCGATGTGCATCTCGTCGCCCGTGGACCGCATCTCGCGGCCATGAGGCAGCACGGTGTCCAGGTGCTCAGCCCGCGCGGTGACTTCACGGCCCGCGCCCACGCCACCGACGACCCGGCCGAGATCGGCCCGGTCGACTTCGTCCTCCTCGGCCTGAAGGCCAACTCGTACGCGGCGTGCGGGCCGCTGATCGAGCCCCTGCTGCACGAGAACACGGCGGTCGTCGCCGCCCAGAACGGCATCCCCTGGTGGTACTTCCACGCGCACGGCGGCCCCTACGACGGCCAGCGCATCCAGAGCGTGGACCCGGACGGCGCGGTCAGTGCGGTGCTCGCGCCCGAACGGGCCGTCGGCTGTGTCGTCTACGCGGCGACGGAGCTGGCGGGACCGGGAGTTGTCCGGCATCTCGAAGGCACCCGGTTCTCGATCGGCGAACCCGACCGGAGCGTCTCGGCGCGCTGTCTGGCGCTGAGCGAGGCGATGCGGGCCGGCGGGCTCAAGTGCCCGGTCGAACCGGACCTGCGCAACGACATCTGGCTCAAGCTGCTCGGCAACATCTCCTTCAACCCGATCAGCGCGCTGTCCCGCGCCACCATGCGGCAGATGTGTCTGCACGGCGGCACCCGCAAGGTCATCGAGACGATGATGGCCGAGACGCTGTCCGTCGCCGAGGCCCTGGGCTGCGAGGTCGGCGTCTCCATCGAACGGCGGCTCGCGGGCGCGGAGCGCGTCGGCGACCACCGCACCTCGACGCTCCAGGACCTGGAGCGCGGCAAGCCGCTGGAACTCGACGTACTCCTCGCGGCCGTGGTCGAACTGGCGGAGATCACCGGCGTGGAGGTCCCCACCCTGCGCACCGTGCACGCCATCTCGGACCTCCTCGCGCTGCGGAGCGCCGCGTGAGGAGCCGCCCGCGTCTGCGGGACGGCACGTGCAGGACAATGGGACGGCGAAGGTCGCCTCCGCGCACGACCGCCCGGTGACCCGCGGCGACCTCCGCAGCAAGGGCCGTTCCGGCCACCAGTACGTACAGAACCGGGGCTGATCAGGACATGGGACGAGTCACGGAACGACGCAAGGTGATCCGGATCCGGGACGGCGCGGTCTCCAGCCGCCCCGACACCCTGGTCGCCGAGGAACCGCTGGAGATCCGGCTCAACGGCAAGCCGCTCGCGATCACCATGCGCACCCCGGGCGACGACTTCGCGCTCGCGGCCGGGTTCCTGGTCAGCGAAGGTGTACTGGCGAATGCATACGATCTGCAGAACATCGTGTACTGCGCGGGGGCGACCGTAGACGGTTCGAACTCGTACAACGTGGTGGACGTACGGACGTCTCCCGAGGTCGTCATTCCGGACATCACGCTGGAACGCAACGTGTACACGACGTCCTCGTGCGGCCTGTGCGGCAAGGCGAGCCTCGACGCGGTCCGTACGACGGCACGCTGGCCCATCGCCGACACTCCCCCGGTCCGTGTCGAACCCGCGCTGCTCGCGAGCCTCCCCGACCGGCTCCGCGCGGCCCAGCGGGTCTTCGACCGGACCGGGGGTCTGCACGCGGCGGCGCTGTTCAGCGAGGCGGGCGACCTGCTGGACATACGGGAGGACGTGGGCCGGCACAACGCGGTCGACAAGCTGGTGGGCCGCGCCCTGCAGAACGGCGACCTGCCGCTGTCCCGGGTGATCCTGCTGGTGTCGGGCCGGGCCTCGTTCGAGCTGGCCCAGAAGGCCGTGATGGCGGGCATCCCGGTGCTGGCGGCGGTGTCGGCGCCCTCGTCGCTCGCCGTGGACCTGGCGGCGGAGACGGGCCTGACCCTGGTGGGCTTCCTGCGCGGCAGCAACATGAACGTGTACGCGGGCGAGGACCGCATCGCCCTGCAGGCCACGGCCACCCAGGGCTGAGGCCCGCGCCCCGCGTCACGGCGGCGGGGCCCCGACCGGCGGGGAGCGCCCCCTGCGCCGCAGGGGCCCCGCCTCAGCCCGTCCCTCACCTCACCGCCGTGAAGGCCGGTCCCCTCAGCCCCGCACGCTCTCCACGAACCCCGCGACCAGGGCCGAGCGCCGGGCCGTCTCCCACGCCAGCACCACCTCGTCGGGCTCGGCGTCGGTGACGGGCACGTAGGTGATGTCGGGGCGCGAGTACTGCTCGGCCACGGAGACGGGGACCAGGGTGATGCCCGCGCCGGAGGCCACGGCCTCGAACTTCTCCTCGATGCTGCGGATCGGCACGTCGTCCGGGCCCTGGTCCGCGTACCGCAGCCAGGTCTCGCCGTCGAGGTCCGCCCGCACGAGGTCCTGCTTGCCGGCGAGGCGGTGGTCGCCGGGCAGCATCGCGACCCGGGTCTCGGCGAACAGCGGCAGCAGCGTGAGGCCCTCCTCGCGGATCGGGCGGCGCAGATAGGCGAGGTCGACGGTGCCGTCGAGGATCAGCCGCTCCTGGTCGTCCCACTCGACCCGGCGGGCCCTGACCTCGATGCCGGGGTGGGCGGCGCCGTACGCGCGCACGGTGGGGGTGACCACGATCCCGGCCCGGAAGCCGACGACGAGCCGGTGCGGACCGCGCGCGGACCGTTGCACCCTGCGCCGTGTGGCGTCCGCAGAGGCCAGCAACGCCCGTCCGTCGTCCAGGAGTTGCAGTCCGCCCGTCGTCAACGTCACGCCGTGGCTGTCGCGTTCGAAGAGCGTGGTGTCCAAGTCCTTCTCCAGCGCCCTGATCTGACGGCTCAACACCGGCTGTGCGATGTGCAGCTGCTCGGCCGCGCGCCCGAAGTGCAACAGCTCGGCGACCGCCACGAAGTAGCGGACCTTCCGCAGGTCGAGGTCCATGGTGCCGCCCTTCCGTACGCCGTCGGCGATGCCTTCAGGGTATCGCCACCGCCGGAAGAGGTCTTGGACGGCGAGACGCCCCCGACCGCAGGCTGGATCCCGTCACAGCAACGCGAAAGGGGCAGGACATGGGACTGCAGGGACAGCGGATCGTCGTCATCGGCGGTACGGCGGGCATCGGGCTCGCCGTCGCGGAGGCGGCCGGACAGGAGGGTGCCCGGGTGGTGGTCGCCTCGCGCCGGCAGGAGAGCGTGGACGCGGCGCTGAAGCGGCTCCCGGAGGACGCCGAGGGCCGGGTGCTCGACGCGAGCGACGAGGACGCCGTACGGGACTTCTTCGCGGAGCTCGGCGGCTACGACCACCTCGTCTACACGGCCGGTGAGGCGCTGCTGATGGAGAGCCTCGCGGAGTCCGACCTCGGGCGGGCCCGCGCCTTCCTGGACATCCGGCTCTGGGGTGCCTGTACGGCGGTGAAGTACGGCGCTCCGTCGATCCGGGAGGGGGGTTCCGTGGTCCTGACGACGGGCACCGTGGCGCGCAGGCCGCTCCCCGGCACGACCGTCGCCGCCGCGCTGTGCGGGGCGATGGAGTCGCTGACCCGTGCGCTGGCCCTGGAGCTGGCCCCGCTGCGGGTCAACATCGTGATGCCCGGTGTGGTCCGGACCGAGTTGTGGCGGGAGATGGACACCGAGGACCGGGACGCGTTGTTCGAGTCCGTCGCCGGTTCGCTGCCGGTCGGGCGGATCGGTGAGCCGGCGGACGTCGCCGAGGCGTATCTGTATCTGATGCGCGGCGGCTTCAGCACCGGTTCGACGGTGGTCGTGGACGGCGGCACGCTCCTCGCCTGACGGGACGGCCGCCCCACGCCAGGGGCGACGAGTTCAGCCGCCCGCCGCGAACCGCACCTCCCCCGCCGTCACCACGGACCCCAGTCGGGGGAAGTCGAGCTTCACCGACGCCTGGTGCTCGGCGGCGGTGAGGGCGCTCATCGCGTCCTCGACGAAGACGAGTTGGTGGCCGAGGTCGCCGGCGGCACGGGCGGTGGACTCCACGCCGAGGTTGGTGGCGATCCCGCCGAACACCAGGGTGGTGATGCCCCGTTCACGCAGTCGCTCGTCGAGTCCCGTGCCCTGGAAGCCTCCTATCGTCCGCTTCACGATCTCCAGGTCCCCTTCCCGGTACAGCCCGTCGGCGAGTCCACTGCCGGCGGGCTGTTCGGCTATGCCGGGGCGTTCGACCCGGATCAGCACGACGAGCGCGCCGGCGGAGCGGAAGGTGGCGGCCAACTCCTCCGCCACGAAGAGGACTTCGGTTCCCTTGTACGGTTCGAGCGGCAGCGCGACGATGCGGTCCATCAGGTCGACGAGGACCAGGGCGGTGCGCGCGGGGTCGAGGGCGAGCCGGGGATCGGGTGTCCGGGGTGGAGTCATGACGGAACGTTAGCCCCCGTCAGCCGTCCGTACCGGAAATCCGGATCAACAGGCCCATGAACTGGTCGCGTTCGGCCTCCGACAGCGGCGCGAGAAGCTCGTCGTTGGCGGCGCGGGCCACCTTCTCGCACCGCTTGAGCAGCCGTGCGCCCTCCGGCGTGAGCGACACCGCGTTCTTGCGGCGGTCCTTCGCGTCCGGCTTCCGTACGACCGAGCCCGCGGCCTGGAGGTCGTTCAGAACGCCGACCAGGTCCTTGGGGTCGAGCCCGACACTGCGGCCGAGGTCGGCCTGGGCGACGGGCGCGAGGTCGCGGACGGCGGAGAGCACCACGTGGTGCCACATCTTCAGCCCCTCGGCGGCCAGCGCGTCGGCGACCAGGGCCCGGCCGCGGGCGGCGGCCCGGCCGAGGAGCCAGCTGGGGAGGGAGCGGATCGCGGGGAGGGGTGCTTCGGCCATGCGGGCAGTCTAGCCAAAAGTCGTTGGACTTCCCAATGAAATCGTGAATATCATTGGACCTCCCAACGATCCATGGAGGTGCGATGCGTCGCGTCCGGTACGAGTCCACCGGCGGCCCGCTGTTCCTGGAGGAGGCCCCCGCCCCCGCCCCGGGCCCGGGTGAACTCCTCGTCCGCACCGAGGCGATCGGGGTCACCCTGCCCGTCGTCCGCAAGGTGACCGAGGCCGCCGAGCCGATCCCGCTGGGCGGCGAGATCGCGGGCGAGGTGGCCGCCGTAGGACAGGACGTGACCCGGTTCCGGGTGGGCGAGCGGGTGACGGGGCTGTGCTTCGGGCACGGGTACGCCGACTTCGCGGTCCTGCACGAGGCGATGGCCTCCCCCGTGCCGGACACCGCCTCCGCCGTCGACGCGGTGGCGCTCGTCCGCAGCGGGCTGGTGGCCCTGGGCGCGCTGGACGCGGCCCGTCCCGAGCCCGGCGAGGCCGCGCTCATCACGGCGGCGGCGAGCGGGGTCGGCCATCTCGCCGTGCAGGTGGCGAGGGTGCGGGGTGCCGCACGGGTCGTCGGCGCGGTGTCCGATCCGGCGAAGGCGGCCTTCGTGGGCGGACTGGGCGCCGACGAGGTGATCACCTACGGCCGTCTGGACCGGCCGGGCTGGGGCGACCCCGTCGACTACGTGCTCGACGCGGTGGGCGGCGAGTTGCTCACCCCGGCCGTCGCGGCGCTCGTCCCGGGTGGTCGGCTCGTGGCGTACAGCTCGGGTGGCGGGACGATCCAGGCGTACGACCTGCTCGTGGGCGCCAAGTCGGTGATCGGGTTCCAGATGGCACGGATCGCGCGCGGGAAGCCGGAGCTGTACGAGCGGTGGCGGCAGGAGTTGTGGCGGCTGTTCGCCGACGGGGCCCTGGAACCGGCCGTGCACGGGGAGTTCGCGCTCGCGGAGGCGGCGGAGGCGCACCGGGTGATCGAGTCGCGGAGCAACCTCGGCAAGGTCGTGCTGCGCCCCTGAGAACACCGCCCCACCTGACGCTCCCTCACCACGTGTCCCGCATGGCGAAGTTATGGGGTGACGAGCGCTGCACGCTTCTTGTGAGGCGCCGGAGGCCCCAACTAACGTCTGTGACGCGCCCGTTGGACGTGGGATGTCCGGATGTCCAGACGAATGAAGGGCAGGAAGCACCATGCCGTCGAGTCTTCGCGCACGTCTGAGATCCACCCTCACCGCCGCACTCACCTTGGCCGCGCTCCTCATGCTCCCGAGCCACGCGCACGCCACCGCCCAGACCACCGCCCCCACCCCCGAGTTCGACCAACAGGTCCTCTTCAAGGCTCCCCAGGACGCGGGCTACGCCTGCTTCCGAATCCCGGCCATGGTGAGGACCGACGACGGCACCCTGCTCGCGTTCGCCGAGGGCCGCGTCCTCAACTGCGGTGACGCCGCCGACATCGACATCGTCGTCAAGCGCTCCACGGACGACGGCGTCACCTGGAGCCCGCTGCAGGTCGTCAACCACGGCGGCGGCGACACGCACGGCAACCCGGCCCCCGTCGTGGACCGGAGGACAGGCCGCATCCTGCTCGCCGAGACGTACAACACGGGCCGTACGGACAGCGCCAGTTGCTCGGTCCCCTGCGACCGCACCCCGCACCTGCAGTACAGCGACGACGACGGTCTGACCTGGTCGCAGCCGCGTGACCTGAGCGACGAGATCCTGCCCCCGAACTGGAACTCCTGGTACGCCACGGGCCCCGTGCACGGCATCCAGCTCACCCGCGGCCGGCACAAGGGACGGCTCGTGTTCGGTGTCAACACCGAGACGTGGGACGGGAGTCGGGTCACCGCGAACAACGCGGCGCTGATCGTGAGCGACGACGGCGGCGACCACTGGAAGATCGGCGCGACCGACTCGTACCCGATAGCGGCCGACGGGACCTGGCGGCAGAAGCCGTCCGAGGTGACGCTGACCGAGCGCACCGACGGCTCGATCCTGGTGAGCGGCCGCGAGCAGGACGGCACCGACCTCGGCCACCGCACCCAGGCGGTCAGCCGCGACGGCGGCGACAGCTTCACCGCGCCCTTCCGCGACCTGCCCGACCTGTACGCCCCGCAGGTCCAGTGCTCGACGCTCGGCGTCGGCACCCGCATCCTGCTGTCCTGCGACGCCGACCCCGACCGCCGCCGCACGATGATGATCCGCTCCTCCTACGACGGCGGCCGCACCTGGGACAGCGTGGACCGCGGCACGGTCGTGACGAAGGACTGGTCGGGCTACTCCGACATGGCGCGCATCGACGGCGACAGCGTGGGCCTGCTCTACGAGGGCGGCGCGGTGAGCGCGACCGACGAGATCCGCTTCGCCCGCTTCAACGAGGCCTGGCTGCGACCGCGTCGGGGCCCGGACCCGACGACCGCCGACCTCGCCCCGCACGCGCGACGCGCGGCGGTCCTCGGCGGCGCCCAGGAGACCGACGGCGTGTCCGGCGGCGCCCTGTCCTTCGACGGCGTCGACGACGCCGTGCGGCTGCCGTACAGCGACCGACTCCCGCTGGGGACGAAGGACTTCACGGTGTCGCTCTGGTTCCGCTACACCGCGACGACCGGTGATCAGCCGTTCCTGTGGATGGGCGGGGTCGGCACCACCCAGCCGCAGGTCTGGCTGCGCGGTGAGCCCGCGGGCAACCACGTCCGGGCGCTCATCACCACCCGCGACGGTGCGACAGCCGTCCACACCACCTCCGTGGTCACCGCCGGCGCCTACAACGACGGCCAGTGGCACCAGGCCGTACTGCGGCGCGGCGGCGGGCAGTTGACGCTGTCCGTCGACGGGACGACGGTGAGCACGGCCGACGTCGTGGGCTCCGTGAGCCGCAACTCGCCGTTCGGTGTGCACGTCGGCCAACGCATGGACAGCCTGCAGTACTTCACCGGGTCGATCGACGAAGTCCACGTCTGGGACCGGCTGTTGACGGACGGCGAACTCGCCGCGCGGCACCCTTCTCCCGCCGGAACCGTGCTGTGGCTGCCCATGGACCATGTGAGCGGCAGCCACTAACGTCCCGGGCGTGCCCGACGACCGACGAGCACGACAGCGCACGGGAGCCGGGGTCGGCCTGCTGCTGACCCTGGCTCTCGCGGCCGTGCTGCTCACCGCCCTCCCCCGGGACCACCACGGGGAGGGCGGCGGCACGTGCACGGCCCGTACGGTCCGCGAGTGGTCGCCGGACGCGAGACTCACCGACTCCTTCGCCGCGTACGGCGACGACGAGACCCGTACCGACGACTGGACCGGCGGCGACGGCACCCACTCGGTGCGGCTGCCGGACGGCAGGGTGCTGTGGCTGTTCTCCGACACCTACCTCGGCCGGGTGTACGCCCCGCCCAACCCGGTCGGCGAGTCGTACGCCTGGCGCGACACCGCCGCGCCGCTGGTCCGCAATTCGGCGGTCGTGATGCGCGACGGACACCCCCACCTCACGCTCCCCGCCCCGCTGTTCCCCGATCCCGGCCCGAACGCCTGGCGCTGGCCGGTCGCGGCCCGCGTCGAGCCCCGGTCCCCCGGCTCGGCCGAGTCGGTCGTACGGGTGCTGCTGTGGACGCGGACGGCGGGGCCGTACCCGTGGATCTACGGGGTGCCGGCCGCGACCGAGGTGGCCACGCTGTCGCTGCCCGACCTGCGGGTGGAGTCGATCGTGAAGGTCTTCGGGCAGGAACTGGTCCAAGACCCGTCCCAGCGGGTGCAGTTCGGGACGACGTCGGCCGTGGTGGGCGACTGGACGTACGTCTTCGGCGGGAACGACGCGCAGGCCGCGGCCCGGCCGACCTCCTCGGCGTATGTGGCCCGGGTGCCGGTGGGACGGCTCGCGGAGCCGGACGCCTGGGAGTTCTGGGACGGCTCGGCGTGGACCGCCCGGGCCGGGCCGCGACCGGTGCTCGGCGATGGTCAGCACACCGGTGTGGGCAGCGCGTTCTCGGTGGTGCGGGACGGCGGGACGTACGTCCTGTTCACGATGGCGGCGGGCAGCCGGGGCCTCACCACCGTGACCTCGTACTGGGCCTGTTCGCCCGCCGGACCCTGGCACGGACCGACCCGGAGCTTCGGCCCGCCGCTGCCGCCGGGCCAGGTCGCCGCCTACAACCCACAGGCGCACCCGGAGTTGGGCGACGGCGACCGGCTCGTCCTCAGCTACGACGTCAACTGGCTGGACGCGACCGCCACTTCGGCCGCCCTGAACCTCAGCCGGAACGTGTCGCTGTACCGACCGCGGTTCGTGACCCTGCGGTTGGGGCCGCCGCCCCGCTGACCTCGGGGAGCGGATCGTGGGAGCGGCGCTTGGCGATGACCGCGCACACCATCAGCTGCATCTGGTGGAAGAGCATCAGCGGCAGCACGGCGAGGGAGGCGTGCGCGCCGAACAGGACGCTGGCCATGGGCAGTCCGGACGCGAGGGACTTCTTCGACCCGGCGAACTGGATGGCGATCCGGTCCTCCCGGTCGAAACGCAGCGCCTTGCCGCCGTACCAGGTCAGGGCGAGCATCACCGCGAGCAGGACGGCCTCGACGGCGAGCAGTCCGGCCAGCCGGACCGCGCTGACCTGGTGCCAGATGCCCTGGACCATGCCCTCGCTGAACGCCGTGTAGACGACGAGGAGGATCGATCCGCGGTCGACGTAGCCGAGGACCTTCTTGTGCCGGGTGACGAACCCGCCGATCCAGCGCCGCAGCAACTGCCCGGCCAGGAACGGCACAAGGAGCTGCAGCACGATCTTGAGGAGCGAGTCGGCGGAGAAGCCGCCCGCGTTGCTGCCGAGCAGCGCCGCCGCGAGGAGCGGGGTGATGACGATGCCGGCGAGCGAGGAGAAGGAGCCCGCGCAGATCGCGGCGGGCACGTTGCCGCGCGCGATGGAGGTGAACGCGATCGACGACTGGACGGTCGACGGGACGAGGGTGAGGAACAGCAGCCCCTGGTAGAGGGGGTGCGTCAGCAGCACCGGGACGAGCCCGCGGGCGGCCAGGCCGAGCAACGGGAAGACCACGAAGGTGCACGCCAGGACGGTGGTGTGCAGCCGCCAGTGCTTGAAGCCCTCCACGGCCTCGCGCGTCGAGAGCCGGGTGCCGTAGAGGAAGAAGAGGAAGGCGATCGCGGCGGTGGAGGCGCCCGAGGCGATGTCGGCGCCGGTGCCTCTGGCCGGGAGGAGCGCGGCTACGCCCACTGTTCCGAGCAGCAGCAGGATGTAGGGGTCGATCGGCATCCGGCTCGGCCGTCGCAGGCGTTTCACTGTGCTCCACTACCTCGCTGTACGTCCGTCCCGTCGTCCGGGCGGACTCGTGCCCTCCCCATCCTCCTCTCCGGCCTCTTGATCGGGAATCCGTCATACCGCTCTGACTGCCATCGCGTTTCGCGATAAGCGGTTACCGTGGGGGCATGTACGACCTCTCCCACCTGCGTACCTTCCTCGCGGTGTCCCAAACGCTGAGTTTCACGCAGGCCGCGCGGCGGCTCGGGCTGCGGCAGTCCACCGTGAGCCAGCATGTGCGGCGGCTGGAGGACGCGACGGGACGGCAGCTGTTCACCCGGGACACGCATTCCGTGGAGCTGACCGAGGACGGCGAGGCGATGCTCGGGTTCGCGCGTCGGATGCTGGAGGTGCAGGAGCAGGCGTCGGCGTTCTTCACCGGGACGCGGTTGCGGGGGCGGCTGCGGTTCGGGGCGTCCGAGGACTTCGTACTGACCCGGTTGCCGGAGATTCTGGAGGGGTTCCGCTCCGACCATCCCGAGGTCGACCTTGAGCTGACGGTCGAGTTGTCCGGGACGCTGCACGAGCAACTGGACGCGGGGAAGCTGGACCTGGTGCTGGCCAAGCGCCGGGCCGAGGATTCCCGGGGCGAGCTGGTCTGGCACGACAAGTTGGTGTGGATCGGGGCGGAACGGCTTCGTCTTGATACGGATCGCCCTGTGCCGCTGATCGTTTATCCGCCGCCGGGGATTACCCGGGCGTTGGCGTTGGAGGCGCTGGAGCGGCAGGGGCGGGCTTGGCGGATCGCGTGCACCAGCGGGAGTCTCAATGGGCTGATCGCCGCGGCACGGGCCGGGCTGGGGGTGATGGCGCACTCCCGGGGGATGGTGCCGCCGGGGCTGGTGCGGGTGCCCGAGCGGGTGGGGCTGCCGGAGCTCGGGGAGGTGGACTTCGTGTTGGTGCACGGGCGGCGGCGGGTTTCCGCGCAGGGGGCGGCGGATGCGTTGGCCGGGGCGATCCTCGCGGGTGGGGATCGGTTGCATCTGCGGGGTTGAGGGTGGGGTGCGGGGGGTGCGTTTTGGGTACCGCGCCGTCGTGGGGCTCGTGGCGCCCGGGATCGCGGGGGCGGCCCTCGCGGAGCGCGCGGGGATGCCGGGCGAAGCCGTGAATACCGTACGCCAGTTGGGGTATGCACCCGGCGTCGCCGTGTCCGGGACCGCACTCACCTCCCGGATGCGGGAGGAGACGGCGTCGCGCGGGTGACGGCGGGTGACCGGACGCCAGGGGTAATCGGGTCGTACAGATTCGGTGGAGATTACGGGCCCGAAACCTACGGAACCGTAAGGATTTCTGTCCGGCCCTTCCCCTTGTGCGGGCATTTTCCACCGCTGACCTGTGCGGACGCGCGAACCCCCGGGATTCCCACCCCCTCCCGCCCTTCTGTCCCGTGGGGTAGCTTTCACCGCGCTGTAGGGGAGTGCCAACAGGATCGGGGAGCGGGGTTTGCGCGAGTTCAACAACCCTCCGTTGGCGTTGGCACCGCCGGTGGGCGGTCTGGCCGACGTCGTCTTCGAGCGTGCCCAGGACGACCCCCTCCATGTCTCCCTCGGCCGCAAGGACGAGCAGGACGAGTGGCGGGACGTGACCGCCGCCGAGTTCCGTGACGAGGTTCTCGCGCTCGCCAAGGGACTGCTCGCGCGGGGCGTCCGCTTCGGCGACCGGGTCGCGATCATGTCCCGCACCCGCTACGAGTGGACGCTGTTCGACTTCGCGCTGTGGACGATCGGCGCCCAGGTGGTGCCGATCTACCCGACCTCCTCGGCCGAGCAGTGCTTCTGGATGCTGCACGACGCGCAGGTCTCGGCGGCCATGGTCGAGCACGAGGACCACGCGATGACCATCGCCACCGTCATCGACCGGCTCCCCGCACTGCACCAGCTGTGGCAGCTCGACACGGGCGCCGTGCAGGAGCTGTACGAGGCCGGCGCGCACATCGAGGACGAGGTGGTGCACCGGCACCGCCAGGCCGTCACCCCGGACTCGACCGCGACGATCATCTACACCTCGGGCACCACGGGCAGACCCAAGGGCTGTGTCATCTCGCACGGCAACTTCATGTACGAGGCGGACACGGTCATCGACTCCTGGGAGTCCGTCTTCCACTCGAAGCGGGGCGACGAGGTGGCGACCTTGTTGTTCCTGCCGCTGGCGCACGTCTTCGGGCGGATGGTGGAGGTCGCGGCGATCCGCGGCGGGGTCCGTTTCGGCCACCAGCCGCAGCTGAACGCCGCCGCCCTGCTGCCGGACCTCGTCGCCTTCAAACCGACGTTCATCCTCGCCGTGCCGTACATCTTCGAGAAGGTCTTCAACGCGGCCCGCCGCAAGGCCGAGAAGGACGGCAAGTCCGGTCCGTTCGAGAAAGCCGTCGAGGTCGCGGTGAAGTACGCGGACGCCGTCGAGGCGAAGGCGTGGGGCATCGGCCCGGGCCCGTCGGCGGCCCTGCGCATGCAGCACCAGCTCTTCGACAAACTCGTCTACTCCAAGGTGCGGGCCGCCATGGGCGGCCGTATCCGCAACGCCATGTCCGGCGGGTCGGCCATGGACCGTCGCCTCGGACTGTTCTTCGCGGGCGCGGGCGTCCAGATCTACGAGGGCTACGGCCTCACCGAGTCGACGGCCGCCGCGACCGCCAACCCGCCCGAGCGCACCCGCTACGGCACGGTCGGCCAGGCCATCCCCGGTGTCACCGTGCACATCGCGGACGACGGCGAGATCTGGCTCAACGGCCAGAACGTCTTCCAGGGGTACCTCAACAACCAGAAGGCGACCGACGAGACCCTGCACGACGGCTGGCTCGCCACCGGCGACCTGGGGTCCCTCGACGAGGACGGCTATCTCACGATCACCGGGCGCAAGAAGGAGATCCTGGTGACCTCCGGCGGCAAGAGCGTCGCGCCCGGGCTCCTGGAGGAGCGGGTGCGGGACCATCCGCTGGTCTCGCAGTGCATCGTCGTCGGCAACGACCGCCCCTACATCGCCGCCCTCGTCACCCTCGACCACGAGGCCGTCGAGCACTGGCTGACGATGCGCGGCAAGCCGCAGATGTCGCCGGCCGAGCTGGTGCGGGACGCCGATCTGGAGACCGAGGTGCGGCGCGCGGTGGTCGCCGCCAACACCCTTGTCTCGCAGGCCGAGTCCATCCGCACCTTCCGGATACTGGCCCAGCCCTTCACCGAGGAGCACGGTCTGCTGACCCCCTCGCTGAAGCTGAAGCGCAAGGCCATCGAGAACACGTACGCGAACGAGGTCGAGGCGCTGTACCGCGCCTGAGCGGGTAGACCCTTCCGGGAGCGGGCACGGCCGGATCTCGCGGTCAGGAATGCGGTACGGCCCGTGATCGTTGACCATAGGCGTACCACCCGACGACTGAAGGATCGAGAGCTCGTGAGCAGCAAGGTCCCCCCGATCATCCTCAACAACGGTGTCGAGATGCCCCAGCTGGGCTTCGGTGTCTGGCAGGTGCCGGACGACGAGGCGGAGCGGGCGGTCGCCACCGCGCTCGAGGCCGGGTACCGCAGCATCGACACCGCTGCGATCTACGGCAACGAAGAGGGCACCGGAAAGGCCATCGCCGCGTCCGGCGTCCCGCGCGAGGACCTCTTCGTCACCACCAAGCTCTGGAACAGCGACCAGGGGTACGACGCCACGCTGCGCGCCTTCGACGTCTCGTTGGAGAAGCTCGGCCTGGAGTACCTCGACCTGTATCTGATCCACTGGCCGACCCCGGCCCGGGACAAGTACCTCGACAGCTACAAGGCGTTCGAGAAGCTGTACGCGGACGGCCGGATCCGCGCCATCGGCGTCTCCAACTTCGAGCCCGACCACCTGGCCCGGCTGATCGCGGAGACCTCGGTCATCCCGGCGGTCGACCAGATCGAGCTGCACCCCCAGCTCCAGCAGCTCGCGGCGCGCGAGTACCACGCGGAGCAGGGCATCGCGACCGAGGCCTGGTCGCCGCTCGGCTCGGGCAAGGGCCTCCTGGAGGTCCCGGCGATCGTGGCCATCGCCCAGAAGCACGGCCGCACCCCGGCGCAGGTCGTGCTGCGCTGGCACATCCAGCTGGGCAACGTGGTGATCCCCAAGTCCGTGACGCCGTCGCGGATCAAGGAGAACATCGAGGTCTTCGACTTCAGCCTGGACCCCGAGGACCTCGCGGCGATCAGCGCGCTGAACGAGGACCGTCGGCTGGGTCCGGACCCGTCGACGTTCAACGCGGCCTGATTCCAGGGCACTTGGCCTGATCCCCAGGTGGCGCGATGCGCCCCGGAGCCTTCCGGCTCCGGGGCGCATCGTTTTTTCGTGCCGCCGGCCCACTTGGTTCGTACCAGGGTCTTGACGCGAGCATGCCCGTGGGGCCACCTTGTTGCGCACCCGGTCAGGAAACTTTCCTAACAGAAGGGTCCCCCACAGTGCGCATCCGAACACTGACCCTCGCCGCGGCCTCAGGTGCCGCCCTGCTCGCCGCCGGAGTGCTCCCCGCGAGCGCCTCCGGCGCCACCCCCAAGTCCGCACAGGAGGGCTCGGTCAGCGCGGCCGACCTGCTCTCCAAGGTGACGTCCTGCTCGCAGATATCGAACGGCAAGTACCGCACCGACGACGAGACCTCGGCCACCATCCCGGTCTGCGGCAAGAACGGCGCCGTGTTCTGGAAGGCCGACATGGACATCGACTGCGACGGCCAGCGCACCACGAAGTGCAACGAGAACGCCGACCCCTGGTACCAGGACGACACGGCGTTCCACCAGTCCAACGGCCAGCCCCTGAAGGCGGATTCACTCCCGTACATCGTGGTGCCCAGCTCCAGCAGCATCTGGAAGTACTCCAGTTACGGCATCAAGGGCGGCGGTGTGGTCGCCGTGATCTACAACAACAAGGTCGAGTACGCCGTCGTCGGCGACACCGGCCCCACCAACATCATCGGCGAGGCCTCGTACGCCACGGCCAGCGCGCTCGGCATCGACCCCGACCCGGCGACCGGCGGCGCCGACTCCGGCGTGACGTACATCCTGTTCAAGAACTCGACGGTCTCCCCCATCGAGAGCCACAGCGCGGCGGTCTCCCTGGGCGACCAGCTCGCGAAGCAGTTCCTGGCGAACAACTGAGGCCCCGGAACAGCTGACTTCAGAGACACGTGGGGCCCGTTGCCGCGACCGTTCGCGGCAACGGGCCCTGCTCGTCGGTCAGTTGAACCGGCGGGTCAGTTCGGCTGCCCGATGGGCCGTACGACGACGGTGTTGATGTCGACCCCGGCGGGCTGGCGGATCGACCACAGGATCGTGTCGGCGATCTGGTCGGCGGTGAGGAGATGACCGGGCGGCAGACTGCCGTTGCCGTCCCAGAACGGGGTCTCCACCCGGCCGGGCGCGACCAGCGTCACCCCGATCCCGAACTCCGTGACCTGGCGCCGGGTGTTCTCGGCGAGGCCGGTCATCGCCCACTTGGTGGCGCCGTAGATGTTGCCGGGGGTGTGCACGAACCCGGCGACGCTGCCGATCAGCACGATCCGGCCGTGCGTCTGCTTCAGCGCGTCGACGGACGCCCGGATGAGCAGGGCGGGACCGAGGACGTTGGTCAGCACCATCTCGGTCCACCCGGCCGGGTCCCCGTCGGCCACCGCGTCGTGCGTGGCGACCCCGGCGTTGGCGACGACCGCGTCGAGCCGCCCGAAGCGTTTCAGCGTCGTCTCGACGGCGGCCTGCACCTCGTCGTACTCGGCGGCACTGCCCGGTATCGTCAACAGGCCCTCGGGGTGCCCGAGCCGGGCGGCGAAGTCGTACAGCCGCTGCTCGCTTCGGCCGGTGACCGCCACCCGGCCCCCGGCGCCCAGGAGTTGACGGGCGACGGCGGCGCCGATCCCGCTGCCGCCGCCGGTGATGAGCGCGACGTGAGAGTTGTCGTTCATGGTGGTGGTCCCCCCGTGTATCGGTGAACTCCGCGCAGTTGGAGGGGCAGTTCATCACCTTGAGCAGGCTCGAAGTCAAGCCGCCGAGATCACGGGCCCTTTCCGCCCGGCCGGACCACGGGCCGGCTCAGCCGGTCCGCACCGCCGTGTACACGGTGTGCGCCGCGAGCACGAACACGTCGGCGCGCCGGTGCACGCTCGCCTCGTCCTGCGGGTCGACGAGCCGGTCGAGGGCGGCCCGGTCCTCGGCGCCCAGGGCCTCGCCGTAGATGTCACGGACCCGGGTCAGCCAGGTGGCGACGTACGCGCGGACGCGGTCGGGGGCCGGGGCGGGCAGGTCGAGGAGGAAGCTGCGGGTGCCGGTGTGCTTGAGGCCGGCCGACTCCATCAGGGCGGGCCAGTTCTCGGTCTCGGTGACGGCGTCGGGCAGCTCCTCGCGCATCTGCGCGAACCACTCGGCCTCGATCGCGTCGATCCGCGCCTCCAGGCCCGGGCGGCCGATGCCGAAGTCGCGGGGCAGGAACCGGGAGGGCAGGCCGCCCTCCATGATCGCGAGGGTGCCGCCGGGCGCGAGCCGCTCCGCGAACGCGGCGAGCCCGGCGCGCTGGTCACCGAGGTGGTGCAGGCTGCGGCTGGCCCACAGCAGGTCCGCCGGGTACTCCAACTCGCCCAGGACCTCGGGCAGTTCACCGGTCAGCGTGCCGAAGCGGTCGCCGAAGCCCTGCCGGTCGGCGCGGGCGCGGGCCCGCTCCAGGAGGGGTTCGGAACCGTCCACGGCGACGACCCGGGCACCCGGGAACGTCTCCGCGAACAGACACGCGACCACCCCGGGTCCGCTGCCGACGTCGACGATCAGCCCCGGGTCGGTCCGCTCCTTCGCGAGCCACGCCATGGCCCGCTCGTACAGCGGCGCGAACAACTCCGCCTGGGTCTCCAGCAGGGGGCCCATGACAGCCCAGTCGAGCGCGGTGTGGTCGTGCTGGTGACGGCCCCCGCCGGCCTTCTGCTCGCACCCGGGACCGTGCTCATGCCCGTGGTCGTGCCGGCCGTCCTGCTTCTGCTCGTGGTCGTGCTTGTGCTCGTGCGCCATGGTGGTCAGCCTCTCGTCCGCGTGCCGTCAGCCTGCGCCGGCGCACCGCGCGGCGGCCAGTGACGTTGCCGAAGCGGCAAAAAATCGCGGCAAAAAGAGGCGCCGGAAATTCGGATGCGCCGGAGGCCACCGGTCCCCGAGCATGCCCGTATGGACGACGCGATGGCGCAACGCTTCCTCGAGGACGGCTTCGTGAAGATCGAGGGCGCCTTCCCGCCCCGGGTCGCGGAGCACTGCGCGCGACTGCTGTGGCGGGAGACGGGCTACGACGCGGAGGACCCCGGCACGTGGAAGGACCCCGTGGTGTGGGTGGGCGACATGGCCCAGGGACCCTTCGCCGCGTCGGTCAACTCCCCTGTGCTGCATGAGGCGTTCGACGCGCTGGTGGGCCCGGGGCGGTGGCAGTCCCGGTACTCGGTGGGCAGTTTCCCGCTGCGTTTCCCGCACGCGACGGAACCGGACGACGCGGGCTGGCACATCGAGGGCAGTTATCCGGCGGAGGGCGCGGAGCACGAGTGGCCGTACGCGAATCTGGTCTCGCGGGGCCGGGCGCTGCTGATGCTGATGCTCTACTCCGAGGTCACCGAGGAGGACGCCCCGACGCGCATCCGGGTCGGCTCCCACCTCGACGTGCCCCGCGTCCTCGCACCGTACGGCGAGAAGGGCGCCTCGTCGCTCGCACTCGGCCCGCAGGTGGCCGAGGCGTCCGCCGGGCGCCCCCTCGCACACGCCACCGGCAACCCCGGCGACGTCTACCTCTGCCACCCCTTCCTGGTCCACGCGGCCCAGCCCCATCACGGCACCCGCCCCCGCTTCATGGGCCAACCGCCCCTGATGCCGGCAGCGCCCTACGAGTTGGACCGCCCCGGCGGCACATATTCGCCGGTGGAGTCGGCAATACGCCGGGGCCTGTCGAACAAGGCCTGACCCCCGCGCCCCTGCTTTCAGGGGCGCGGGGCTGTGCCTGTATGCGGCCACCGTCGCGGGGCTCGACCAGCCCCCACCGGCCGTCAGCCAAGAACAGACCTACAGCGGCGGATACGCATTCGCCATCAGCTGCTGAAACTGAGCCGAGAACCAGTGCCCGGACAACGGCGCATTCGGCAACGCCCCGGACAGGCTGTTCCCGTTACGCGCATTCCCCGTGTACGTCGGGTCGCACATCCGGTCGAACCCCTTGCCCTCGTCATTGGCGATGGCAGTACTGGACCCGTCCGACTCCCCCGGCGGCTTCATCCACACATACGCGTCGATCCCGGCGGCAGGAGCGGCCTTCGGCCGCTCACCCAGCCCCGCACCGGACTGGTTGCACCAGTTCCCGATGTGGATCCGCCGGTCGTACCGCCCACCGTCGACGTACGTGTCCACGCTGGTGGTCGCACCCGGCCCGGCGGGACGGGCGGAGCCACCCCATCCGTTCCGCGACGTGTCGATCAGCATGCCGATACCGGAGTTGAAGCCCACGGACACCAACTCATTGCGGAATGCCTGGGCGTACGACTGCTCGTCCACGTAGCGGTTCCAGTCGACCCACTTGGACTGGCGTACGGAGACACCGTTGACGCTGTCGTTGATGGTGAAGTTGTTCTCCTTCAGGGCGCTGTAGTTGGCCGTGTTGGTGATGAACCCGGCCACGTCGTCGACGGTCGCGCCCTCGGCGTTCGCGGCCTGGTAGAAGAGGTTCGCGGAGGGGACGAAGTTGTCGTCCCAGCCGAGCCAGCCGTGGTGTCCGGCGTCGATGTAGTTGTAGACGTTGGGGATCGCGCCGAGCTTGTTCAGCGCGTAGCCCACGCCCTTCACGTAGTTGCCGTTGGCGAGCATCGTGTCGCACTGCGGGGTGGCGGTGGCCTTGCTGCCGGTGTTGGTCACGAGGTTGGGCAGCGAGTCGATCTCGATCGTGGTGACGATCCGCAGCGAGGCGTACTTGCTGTCGGCGAGGATCGAGGCGATCGGGTCGATGAACTCGCTCTCGTAGCGGCCGATCTCGGTCGGGCCGAGTTCACCGTTGGAGGCGAGGGCAGCGCAGTCGCGCCCGGGGAGGTCGTAGACGACGAGCTGGACGACCTCTTCGCCGGTGCCCTTCTGGGCGAGCGCCGCGTCGAGGTGGTCACGCAGGCCCATCCCGCCGTTGACGCCGTTGATCGCGGCGATGCGGTCGAGCCAGACGCCGGTGGGCTGGTTGGAGACCCGGCTGCCACCCGGCTCGGCGGCGGCCTTCGCGGACCACTCCGGGTTCACGTACACCTTGGCGCCGGCGTACGGGTTGTCGACCCGCCCGCTGGGATCGGTGGTGCCACCGCCCCCTCCCCCGCCGCTGCCGTCGTCGACGTTGCAGGTCACCCCGTCGAGGGTGAACGTGGTCGGCAGCGCGTTGGTGCCGCTGTAGGAGGCGTTGAAGCCGAAGCTGACCGAACTCCCGGTCGCCAGGCTCCCGTTGTAGGTCTCGTTGGCCGCCGTGACGGCGGTCCCGCTCTGGCTGATCTTCGCGTTCCAGCCGCTGGTCACCTTCTGGTTGCCGGCGTACGACCACTTCGCGGCCCAACTGGACTTCGCGGCGCCGTTGTTGGTGATCGTGACGGCGGCGGTGAAGCCGGTGTCCCACTGGCTCTGCACCTTGTAGTCGACGCTGCAGGGGATCGCGGCGATGCCGGTGTCCGCCGAGGGAGCGGCGGCGACCGCCGTCCCCGAGGCCCCGGCGACGAGCACCAAGGCAGCGAGCAACGCTGTTCTGGTACGGCTCATGAGTGCGGGTTTCCTTGTCTGTGAAGGAAGTTGAGTGCCGTGCTGCGCTGTGCGGAGTGCGCTGTTCTGTGTGCGGGGGCGCCTATCCGTCGAGGGCACGCAGGTGGTCGCGCAGCCCGATGCCGTACGCCGTCGGCGTACCGTCGTAGTCGGAGATCAGTGACGGACCCGCGGAACAGTCCCAGGTGTTCCAGGTCCAGCCGAGATACGAGAGCCCGCGGTCGTCGAACCACTTCATGACCTGGTCGACGAAGGCGTGCGAGCAGGTGTTCTCGCCGATCTCCCCTGCCACCAGCGGCACTTGGGCCGCGACGGGGGCGAGTGTGGTGTTCCAGCAGCTCTCGGTCGCGCAGGTGTTGAAGTTGTACACGTGGTACGCGGCGACGAGATTGCCGGTCGGGTCAGTGGGTTTGTAGGCCAGCCACTGGCTGAGGTCGTTCGAGTACGCGAGCCCGCCGGCCATGATCACGTTGGTGGCGCCGGTGGACCGTACGGCGTCGACGAGATCCTGCATACCGGCGACCTCGTACCCGATGCCGGGGCAGGTCCCGCCGTCGCGCCAGCACTGCCACGCCTGGGTGGTCGTGGAGGTCGCGCGGTCCGGGTAGGGCTCGTTGAACAGGTCGAACGCGACGGCCTGGTCGCCCTTGAAGGTGCTCGCGACCGAGGACCAGAACGACGGCGTGTACTGCGCGTCCGGCATCGGCTTCTGGCAGGTGGCGTGCACGTCGGAGCAGCCCGCCGAGTTGCCGGTGTACTGGCCGTAGGTCCAGTGCAGTTCGACGATCGGGGTCATGCCGTGTGCCTCGACCTTCGCCACCAGGTCCTTGACGGCGGCGATGTAGTTGGCGCCCCCGTACTCGGGCTTGATGTTCGAAAGCCCCAGCCAGCACTCCTCGTTGAGCGGAATGCGGACCGTGTTCGCCTTCCAGTCGGCGATCGCCGCGACGGCCGCGTCGTCCACCGGGCCGTCCCAGATGCCGTAGCCCTGCACGCACATGAACTCGCCGCCGGAGCGATTGACGCCGAGCAGACGGCGGTTGGTGCCGTCGGCGTCCACGAGCTTGTTCCCGGCGACGTGCAGCGCGGGCACGGTGCCGTCGGCCGGTGGTGAGGTCGGAGGCGGCGACGTGGGCGGCGTCGGCTCCGCATCGACGTTGCAGGCCGTGCCGTTGAGCTTGAACGCGGTCGGTACGGCGTTGCTCCCCGCCCAGTTGGCGAGGAACCCGGCGCTGACGCTCGCGCCGGTGCCGAGGGCGCCGTTCCAGCTCTCGTTGGTCGCGGTGACCGTCGTGCCGGACTGGGACCACTTGGCGTTCCAGCCCTGGGTGACTTTCTGGCCGCCGGCGAAGTCGAAGCTCAGGCTCCAACTGCTCACCGGTGCCCTGTTGTTGGTGATCTGCACTGCACCTTGGAATCCGGAGTCCCACTGGCTGGTGACCGAGTACTCCACCGTGCACGCGGGAGTGGCGCCGGACGCCGTGACCACCGGAACGACCAATGCCCCGACAAGGGCGGTCGCGCCGGCCACGGCTAAAAGTACTGAACGCGGGGGGTGTCGCATGAGCGACTCCTTGCAGCTCGGGCGCGTCGCAAGGACGCGTCGACTGACGGAATCGCTCCCACTGGTGTCCAGGAAGGTAGCGCCAAGTGACGGTAAAGGACAGGGGAGTCACAGACTTTCGCTGACTTTCCCCCAACCCGCGGTCGTCGAATCTTTTCGACTCTGTAAGCACCTTGACCGCCCACACCCCCGTCCCCACTATGGGAGCGCTCCCACTGGTTCAAGGCTTGTTGCTGCTCCGCCCCCACTTCTCCGAGCCGCAAGGAGGAACCAGCACATGCACCCCAGAAGGAGACGCCGCGTCACGCGGAGACTCTGGACCGCCGTCGTGGCGGCTCTCGCCCTTCCGTTGTCGCTGCTCGCGACCGGTACAACTCCCGCTCAGGCGGCGACAGTTCAGTGCAGCGTGGACTACAAGGCCAATGACTGGGGCTCCGGCTTCACCGCGGATCTGACCCTCACCAACCGGGGTACGGACGCGATCAACGGCTGGACCCTGACGTACGGCTACACCGGCAACCAGAAGCTCAGCAACGGCTGGAACGGCACCTGGTCCCAGTCCGGCTCCACGGTCTCGGTGACGAACGCGTCGTACAACGGGACGATCGCCGCGGGCGCCGCCGTCTCGACCGGCGCGCAGTTCAGCTACAGCGGCACCAACACCGCGCCCACCTCGTTCGCGGTCAACGGCACCACCTGCGCCGGCGCGCACCAGCCGCCGATCACGGTGCTGACCAGCCCGAACGCGGGCGCGATCTACACACAGGGGGCCGCGGTCCCGCTCGCGGCGACCGCTGCGGCGGCCGACAACGCGACGATCAGCAAGGTGGAGTTCTACGACGACACCACGCTGCTCGGCACGGACACGACCTCGCCGTACACTTTTTCGGCCTCCGGTTTGACCGTGGGCAGTCATTCGCTGGTGGCGAAGGCCTACGACAGTCTCGGCGCGTCCGGGGAGTCGACCCCGGTCGGCATCACGGTGACGTCGGGGCCCGCGGTGGTGGCCTCACCGGCCCAACTCGGCGTCCAGCAGGGCAAGACGGGCACCTACGCGGTGTCGTTGTCCTCGCAGCCGGCGTCGAACGTGACGGTGACGACGGCTCGCGCGAGTGGCAACACGGGTCTGTCGGTCACCGGCGGCGCGTCGCTCACCTTCACGCCGTCGAACTGGAGCACCGCGCAGACGGTGACCCTCACGGCGGACGCGTCGGGCACCGGTTCGGCGTCCTTCGAGTCGACGGCGACGGGGTTCACCAAGGCCACGGTCACGGTGACGGAGCTGGCGGCGGCGAACGCGTACGACGCGCGCTTCCTGGACCTGTACGGCAGGATCACCAACCCGGCGAACGGCTACTTCTCACCCCAGGGCATCCCCTACCACTCGGTGGAGACCCTGATCGTCGAGGCTCCCGACCAGGGGCACGAGACCACGTCGGAGGCCTACAGCTATCTGCTGTGGCTGCAGGCGATGTACGGCAAGGTGACGGGCGACTGGTCGAAGTTCAACGGCGCCTGGGCCCTCATGGAGAAATACATGATCCCCACCCACGCCGACCAGCCGACCAACTCCTTCTACAACGCCTCGAAACCCGCGACCTACGCGCCCGAGCTGGACACTCCGAACGAGTATCCGGCGAAGCTCGACCCCTCGGTGCCGGTGGGATCGGATCCCATCGCCGGTGAACTGAAGACCGCATACGGTACGGACGACGTCTACGGTATGCACTGGCTGGAGGACGTCGACAACACCTACGGCTACGGCGACACGCCGGGCGGCGGGTGCGAGGCGGGGCCGACGGCGAGCGGGCCGTCGTACATCAACACCTTCCAGCGCGGAGCGCAGGAGTCGGTGTGGGAGACGGTGCCGCAGCCGACCTGCGACGCCTTCAAGTACGGCGGAAAGAACGGGTACTTGGACCTGTTCACGGGTGACTCCTCGTACGCCAAGCAGTGGAAGTACACCGACGCTCCCGACGCCGACGCGCGGGCCGTGCAGGCCGCGTACTGGGCCGATGTGTGGGCCAAGGAGCAGGGCAAGGGCTCCGACGTCTCCGCGACCGTCGGCAAGGCGGCGAAGATGGGCGACTATCTCCGGTACGCCATGTACGACAAGTACTTCAAGAAAATCGGCAACTGCGTCGGACCCTCGACCTGCCCGGCCGGGACCGGCAAGGACGCCTCGGACTACCTGCTGTCCTGGTACTACGCATGGGGCGGCGCCAATGACACCAGTGCGGGTTGGGCCTGGCGCATCGGGTCCAGCCATGTGCACGGGGGTTACCAGAACCCGCTGGCCGCCTACGCGTTGAGCTCGTACGCGGACCTGAAGCCCAAGTCGGCGACGGGTGCGGCGGATTGGAGCACCTCGCTGTCGCGGCAGCTGGAGTTCTACCGCTGGCTGCAGTCGAGCGAGGGCGCCATCGCCGGTGGGGCGACGAACAGTTGGCAGGGCCGGTACGCGACTCCGCCGACCGGGACGTCGACGTTCTACGGCATGTACTACGACCCGCAGCCCGTCTACCACGACCCGCCGTCCAACCAGTGGTTCGGCTTCCAGGCATGGTCCATGGAACGGGTCGCCGAGTACTACCAGCAGACGGGAAACGCGAGCGCGAAGGCGGTCCTCGACAAGTGGGTCGCGTGGGCACTGTCCAAGACCACGGTCAATCCCGACGGAACGTACCTGATTCCCTCGACGCTGCAGTGGTCGGGACAGCCGGACACGTGGAACGCGTCAAGTCCCGGCGCCAATACGGGACTTCACGTCACCGTCGCCGACTACACCAATGACGTCGGTGTGGCCGCCGCGTACGCCAAGACCCTGACGTACTACGGCGCCAAGTCCGGCAACGCGGCTGCCAAGACGACCGCGAAGGCGCTTCTCGACGGAATGTGGGGCAACTACCAGGACAGCCTGGGTGTCGCCGTTCCGGAGACCCGGGCGGACTACAACCGGTTCGACGACAGCGTGTACGTGCCGAGCGGGTTCAGCGGGACGATGCCGAACGGGGACGCGATCAACTCGGCCTCCACGTTCGCCTCGTTGCGGTCCTTCTACAAGAACGACCCGGCCTGGTCGAAGATCCAGAGTTATCTGGCGGGTGGGGCCGCGCCGGTCTTCACGTATCACCGGTTCTGGGCCCAGGCGGATGTCGCCTTGGCCATGGGGTCGTACGCGGAGCTTCTCGAATAGCCCCGCCGGGTGCTCCGCGGGTTGGGTCGTTCTTTGACTGCGGGTCCGTTGTGGCTGGTCGCGCAGTTCCCAACGCCCCTGGAAGACAGGGGCGTTGGACAGTGCCCTTTCTCGGAGAGTGCCCGAAGTTCCGCGTGCGTGGCCCCGTCACCTGACGGCGGGGCCTACCGGCCGGGCGGCCCCCACCCGCACTGGGGGTCGCCCGGCGCTCGTGTTGTGAACCCCTCTTCATGAGAGGACCTCCCGTGCGAAGAACTCGCATTCTCACGGCCGTACTCGCTCTGGCCGCCGGGCTGTTGGTGGGTGGTGGTCCGTCCGCCCTTGCCGCGAACGCGAACGCGGACCCGAACCCGAAACCGGCGAAGGTGACCGTCGCGGCCGACACGTACACATGGCACAACGCCCGGATCGACGGTGGCGGGTTCGTGCCCGGCATCGTGTTCAACCGGAAGGAGAAGAACCTCGCATACGCCCGCACCGACATCGGCGGTGCCTATCGCTGGCAGGAGTCGACGAAGACGTGGACGCCGTTGCTCGACTCGGTCGGATGGGACGAGTGGGGGCACACCGGGGTGGTGAGTCTGGCGTCGGACCCGGTCGCTCCGGACAAGGTGTACGCGGCGGTCGGGACGTACACGAACAGCTGGGATCCGACGAACGGGGCGGTGCTCAGATCGGCCGACCGGGGCGGGAGTTGGCAGAAGACCGACCTGCCGTTCAAGCTCGGCGGGAACATGCCGGGGCGCGGTATGGGTGAGCGGCTGGCCGTCGATCCCAACAAGGACAGCGTGCTGTATCTCGGGGCGCCGAGCGGGAAGGGGTTGTGGCGGTCCACGGACTCCGGGGTCACCTGGTCGCAGGTGACGAACTTCCCCGACGTCGGCACCTACGTCCAGGATCCGACCGACACGAGCGGCTACGCCAACGACAACCAGGGCATCGTGTGGGTCACCTTCGACGAGTCGACGGGCACGGCCGGCACCGCGACCAGAACGATCTACGTGGGTGTCGCCGACCAGGCCAACGCCGTCTACCGGTCGACGGACGCGGGCGCGACCTGGAGCCGGGTGGCCGGGCAGCCCACGGGATATCTGGCGCACAAGGGTGTACTGGATGCGGTCAACGGCTATCTGTACATCGCATACAGCGACAAGGGCGGTCCGTACGACGGCGGCAGGGGGCAGCTGTGGCGGTACGCGACCGCGACCGGCACGTGGACGGACATCAGCCCGGTCGCGGAGGCCGACACCTATTACGGCTTCAGCGGGCTGACCGTCGACCGGCAGCATCCCGGGACCGTGATGGCGACGGCGTCCAGCTCGTGGTGGCCCGACACGCAGATCTTCCGTTCCACGGACAGCGGCGGCACCTGGACGAAGGCGTGGGACTACACGTCGTATCCCAACCGTGCGAACCGCTACACCATGGACGTGTCGTCCTCGCCCTGGCTGACCTTCGGCGCGAACCCGTCGCCGCCCGAACAGGCCCCCAAACTGGGGTGGATGACGGAGTCACTGGAGATCGACCCGTTCGACTCGAACCGGATGATGTACGGGACGGGCGCGACGCTCTACGGCACGGAGAACCTGACGAACTGGGACAGCGGCGGCCAGTTCACCGTGAAGCCGATGGTGCGGGGGCTGGAGGAGACCTCCGTCAACGACCTCGCCGCTCCCCCGTCCGGCGGGGCCCAACTCCTCAGCGCCCTGGGCGACATCGGCGGGTTCCGGCACACGGATCTGACCAAGGTCCCCTCGATGATGTTCACTTCGCCGAACTTCACGACGACCACGAGCCTCGACTTCGCGGAGAGCAACCCCAACACCGTGGTGCGCGTGGGCAATGCGGACTCGGGGGCGCACATCGCGTTCTCGACGGACAACGGCGCCAACTGGTTCGCGGGGACGGACCCTTCGGGCGTGAGCGGCGGCGGGACCGTGGCGGCGGCGTCCGACGGGAGCCGGTTCGTGTGGAGTCCTGCGGGCGCCGGTGTGCAGTACACGACGGGCTTCGGCTCGTCCTGGTCGGCGTCGAACGGCATTCCGGCGGGCGCGATCGTCGAGTCGGACCGGGCCGACCCGAAGACCTTCTACGGCTTCAAGTCCGGCAATTTCTACGTCAGTTCGGACGGCGGCGCGACCTTCACCGCGTCTGCGGCAGCGGGCCTGCCCGCCGGTGACAGCGTGCGCTTCAAGGCGCTGCCCGGCACGAAGGGCGACGTGTGGCTCGCGGGCGGCGCGAGCGACGGCGCGTACGGGCTGTGGCACTCCACGGACTCCGGCGCCACCTTCACCAGGCTCGCGAACGTCGACCAGGCCGACACCATCGGCTTCGGCAAGGCGGCGACCGGCGCCTCGTACCAGACGCTCTTCACCAGCGCGAAGATCGGCGGCGTCCGCGGCATCTTCCGCTCGACCGACAAGGGCGCGACCTGGACCCGCATCAACGACCCTGTGCACCAATGGGGTTGGACGGGCGCGGCCATCACCGGCGACCCGAGGATCTACGGCCGCGTGTACATCTCGACGAACGGCCGAGGAATCATCTACGGCGACTCCTCCGACGCCGGCGACGGAGGCACCGGGGGCGGCGGAGACGGCGGCACCCCGACCCCCACGGGCGCCTGCACGGTGACGTACCGCATCACGAACCAATGGACAGGCGGCTTCCAGGCGGACGTCCAGATCACGAACACCGGCTCAACCCCCTGGAACGGATGGTCACTTGGCTGGTCCTTCACGGACGGCCAGCAGATCAGCCAACTGTGGAACGCCGACTACACCCAGTCGGGCGCGACGGTCACAGCAAAGAACGTGACCTGGAACGCCACGGTGGCAGCGGGGAGTTCGGCGGGCTTCGGGTTCACGGGGAGCTGGACGGGGGTGAACACGAAGCCGGGGGCGTTCAAGGTGGGCGATCAGAGTTGCGCGGTCGTCTGAAGCAGCGGCGTGGCGGGTGCGTACCGGATTGATGTGCACCCACCACGCCGTCCACAGATGCCTACGGATCAGGCGTCGACGATCTCCTTGATCCGCTTCAGTTTCTCCTCTGGCGTCAGCGCAGACAGATCGCCTCCGGCAAGCCCGTCCAGGATGCTCTGGACATTGTTCTTAGAGGGTTCAAGGACCGCATCGAGAACCCGAGCCCTCGTGCTGTTGTCGCGAACGTAGATCCAGATGTCCTGCCACTGCCGTGGTTCGACGTTGCAGCGGGCGTCTAGCACCTCACGGGGGAAGTACCCCAGGTTCTGCTGAGCCAGACTCTCCGAGATCTCTTCGAGGATCCATTTCCCGAGCTTGCGGTAGCCGAGTTCCTCCCGAAGGGCTCCGAGAGTCGTGCGGGTGAGTCCCCCTGAGACTTCGGCATCGGCATAGGCCTGCGACAACGGACCGGACATAATCCCCCCTGCGGCATTACATTCACTGATGTTGTACATCATATTCGACACGCAGGAATACTTCATAGATTTGGCCCGAACAAAATCTGTGCCGACCCGTCACGCCGCTGGCTCGCAAGGAGAGTTGGGCGCGCGCCGGGTGCGGCACACGCTCTCCTCCTCGCTTACGGCGTGTACACCGTCGGCCGGGGCGCCGTCGCCATCCCGTCTCCGATGTAGAAGCTCGGGTGGGGTGGCTGGTTGTACGCGGTGTTTTGCCAGGCCAGGGCCGTGCGGTACTGGGTGTCGTGGAGCAGGGTCGTGATTCTGGTGGGTGTCTCGTACGGGGTCGAGTAGATCCGTAGGGCCGTGTTGGCCGTGGTGGGCCAGACGGCCTCTTCGCGCCAGTCGCCGAGGATGTCGCCGGAGAGGGTCGGGGTCGCCTTGGTGCTGTTGTTGGAGTGGACGCCGGACGCGGTCAGGAGGCGGGTGTCGGCGGTGGTGCCGTACTTGTCGATGTGGGTGGCGTCGAGGAGTTCGCGTACCGGGTCGCCGTCCCACCAGGAGAGGAAGTTGGTGCTGGAGGGCTTGCGGGTCGACACCACCGTGCCCATCGGGTTGCGGACGCCGCTCTCCGACGCCGACCACGACTCGGCGCCCGCGCTGCCCGCCCAGATGTCGCCGGAGACACCGCGGCCGTTGTCGCCGTTGGCCGGTGTCGACCAGATGACCGCGCCGGTCTTCGCGTCGGCCATCCATGACGACGGTTTCGACGCGTCCTCGTCGACCTTGAACTCCTCCAGGCCCGGGCGGGACGGGTCCAGGTCGCCCACATGCATCGCGTCGCCGTGGCCGTTCTTCGTGGTCCACAGGCCGGAGCCGTTGTCGTCGACGGCCATCGAGCCGTAGACGATCTCGTCCTTGCCGTCCCCGTCGACGTCCGCCACCGCCAACTGGTGGTTCCCCTGGGCGTCGTAGCCCTTGCCGGTGTTGGTGGAGGAGTCGGTGTCGAAGGTCCAGCGGCGGGTGAAGGCGCCGTTGCGCCAGTCCCAGGCGGCGATCACGGTGCGGGTGTAGTAGCCGCGCGCCATGATCAGGGAGGGGCGGGAACCGTCCAAGTAGGCGGTGCCGGCGAGGAATCGGTCGACACGGTTGCCGTACGAGTCGCCCCAGGAGGAGACCGTGCCGCGGGCCGGGACGTAGTCGACGGTGCTCATCGCCTTGCCGGTCCAGCCGTTGAACATGGTCAGGTACTCGGGGCCGGACAGGACGTAGCCGCTCGAATTGCGGTAGTCCGCCGCCGAGTTGCCGATGACCGTGCCCGCTCCGTCGACCGTGCCGTCGGCGGTCTTCATGGCGACCTCGGCCTTGCCGTCGCCGTCGTAGTCGTACACCTGGAACTGGGTGTAGTGCGCGCCGGAGCGGATGTTGCGGCCCAGGTCGATGCGCCACAGCCGGGTGCCGTCCAGGGTGATCCCGTCGAGGATCGTGTCGCCGGTGTAGCCGGACTGGGAGTTGTCCTTGGCGTTCGTGGGCTGCCACTTGAGGACGAAGTCGAGGCGGCCGTCGCCGTCGAGGTCGCCCACGGAGGCGTCGTTGGCCTCGTAGGTGTAGGCGACGCCGTCGGGGGTCGTGCCCCCGGCGGGCGGGCTGATCGGCACGTCCAGGTAGCCGGTGCGGAACTGGAGCGCGTGGACGGAGTCGGCCTGTTCCACACCGCCGACGACCGCGCGGACCGTGTAGTCGGCCTGGGCGGGGGCGCCGGCGTGGAAATAGTTCGTGGAGCCGGTGATCGGGGCCGAGTTGACCTTCGTACCGGCGCGGTAGACGTTGAAGGAGACGTTGTCGGGGTCGGTTCCGAGCCAGCGCCAGCTGACCAGGTTGCCGCTGTCCGTGTGGACGCTGACGACGCCCCGGTCGAGGGCTTCGACCTGGCGGGCGGTGGCGGCCTCGGCGGGTGTGCCGGTGGTGAGGGTGGTGAGTCCGGCGGCGATCAGGGCCGCGACCGTGGTCAGGGCGGAGAGTACGGCCCTTCTTCCACGGACGTGTCGGTGCGGGTGTGCGTGCGGGTGCGGGTGGCTCACGTGGCGTACCTCCTGAGAGGACGGACGGGTTGCGTCCCCTCAGTCGCCGCCGTCGGTGAGCAAGTTGCCGTACCTTTCGGCCAGTTGGGCCACCGTGCGGGCGATCCGGTCGCGCAGCTCGGGCGGTGCCAGGACCTCGATCTCCGTGCCCAGCCGCAGGAACTCGCCGTGCGCGTGCTCGACCGACTCGATCGGCACCGACATCAGCGTCCAACCGTCCGACTCTGGGCGGCCGTTGACGGGCACCGCCCTGGCCAGGGTCGCCCCGGGTGCCAGCCGGACCACGGCCTCGCCCCGGTACAGGCGGTCGTGGAAGTCCCGTTGGTGAGCCGTCCAGTACGCGGCCAGGTCGAAGTCCTCCGGGCGGACGAACTCCTCAACGGTGTCGGCGGCGCCGGTGGAGGTGGGGTCGGCGATGGTGGGGTCGGCGGTGGTGAGTTCGAGGATCTGGTCGACCCGGAAGGTACGCGGCCCCGGTCCGGCGACGACATACCAGCGGCCCGCCTTCAGCACGAGCCCGTACGGCTCCAACCGGCGCCGCACGTCGGTCGGTTCGCGCCAGCGCCGGTACATGGCATACAGCACACGGTTGTTCCATACGGCGTCGGCGACTGTATGCAGGAACGGTGTCTGGTCGGCATCCGCGTACCACCCCGGCGCGTCCAGATGGAACCGCCCGCTGATCCGGTCGACGTGCTCGCGCAGTTCGGCGGGCAGCGCCGCCCGCACCTTCAGCTGGGCGGCGGCGAGCACCGGGCCGAGGCCCAGCTCGGCGGCCGGCCCCGGCGCGCCCGCGAGGAACAGGGCCTCGGCCTCGTCCGTGGTGAGGCCGGTGAGGCGGGTGCGGTAGCCGTCGAGGAGGCGGTAGCCCCCGGCGTGCCCCGCGTCGCCGTAGAGCGGGACGCCCGCCGCGCCCAGTGCCTCGACGTCCCGGTAGACCGTGCGGACGGAGACCTCCAGGGCCTCGGCGAGCTGGGCGGCGGTCATCCGGCCGCGGGTCTGGAGCAGCAGGAGGATCGAGACGAGTCGGCTGGACTTCACTGACACAGGATGTCAGTGAAGCGGTCTTAGCGTCCCGCCCATGCCCTTCACGGAGAAACTGCTGACCGTGCCACCGCCGATCGAGGTGGCCGGGCGGTACATCAAGCGCTACCACGTCACCGCCGACCCGGCCGGGATCGCACCCGAGGTGCAGGAGGCCGCGTACGCGATCCTGCCGGAACTGCTGCCGGCGCCGCGCCCCGGCGACGGACCTTCGGGGGACGGCACTCCCCCGGCGACGTTCGTCGTGCTGCACCGGGGCGGTGACGACGGCGCCTATCTGAACGCGTACAGCTGGGTGTGGGACAACGTCCTGCACTTCCGGGGCGCGTCGGCGGGCCAGCCGGTGCTCGGGTGCCCCGACCGCGACCCCACGCACTTCATCCGGCCGGACCTGCCGTGGATCGGCTGCGTCTGGGAGCTGCCGCCGATCCTGCACGAACGGGACGCCTGGGTACGGCACTTGCTCGCGCCCGAAGTCCCCGACCTGGACGCCTACTTGGCCGACTCCCTGCCCGCCGGAACCACCGGAGACCGTTCATGAGCAGCCCGCACGACTTCGACTTCCTCCACGGCGACTGGACGGTCGCGAACCGTCGGCTCACCGACTTCCTCCAACCCGCCGGCGGCTGGGTGGAGTTCGAGGGCACGAGCCGTTGCTTCCCTTTCTTCGACGGCGCCGCGAACGTCGACGAGATCGACATGCCGTACCTGGGCTCGAAGGGCCTGACCCTGCGGCTCTTCGACCGGGAGACCGCACAGTGGTCCCTGAACTGGTCGTCGAGCGGCACCGGAAAGCTGTTCCCGCCGGTGACCGGGCACTTCACAGGCGGCCGGGGCGAGTTCTACGGCGACGACACGCACGACGGCAAGGACGTGCGGGTGCGGTTCGTGTGGTCGGGGGTCTCCGTGAGCGGCGCGCGCTGGGAGCAGGCGTTCTCGGTGGACGACGGGGCGAGCTGGGTGACCAACTGGACGATGGACTTCACCCGTCCGTCTGCTTCCTGAAGGCCAGGACCGTGAACTCCGGGTCCGGGCGCGGCCGTTCCTGGTCCGGCAACGACTCCAGCCGGGCGGCGAACCGTTCGGTGAGCGGTTCGCCGGGCGGGAGCATCGTGAACCAGCCGCGCCGGAGATCCGCGACGGTGCTGCGGGGGCTGCGGCCCTGGCCGTGGCCCCGGAAGCGGGCGGTGCCGGCGAGGTGGAGGCCGTGCTCGGCGGCGTAGGTGCGGACGTGGTCGGGGCGGTCCTGGGCCGGGCGGCGCGGGCGGGGTGCGAGGAGATCGTCGATGTCGCTGCCGACGTCGTGGGCGGCGGCCTTGTCGACCGTGGTGACGTACACACCGCCGGGGCGGAGGACCCGCGCGCACTCCGCGATGATCGCCCTGACGTCCGCCGGACCCTCCGCCAGATGCAGCAGCCACACGGTCGTCACCGCGTCGAACACCTCGTCGGGGAAAGGGAGTTGGCGGCTGTCCGCGAGGAGGATCGCGCCGGGTAATCGTGCCGCCGCCGTGCGGGTCATGGCGGGGGCGGCGTCAAGGCCCGTCACCTGCAGGCCGGGGCGGGCCGCAGCCAGGCGGCGGGTGACGATGCCCGTGCCGCAGGCCACGTCCAAGAGGCGTCCGGCGTTGCGCGGGACCAGGCCGAGTACGGCCTCCGCGGCCGCGGCGGCGCGGGGCTCACCGCCGCGGGTCTCGTCGTAGGCGTCGGCTTCCTTGTCGTAGTCGAGCACGCCTCTCCTTCCTGGCCTTCGCTGTCGTGGTCGGGCCCGCCGGTCAGCTCGCGCCGTGTCCCGGAGCCAAGTCCTCGACTCTGCGGGCGAGTTGGAAGTCCAGCTCGGTGATCGCGCCGCCCACGCTGTGGGTGTTCACCGTGAGGGAGACGGTGTTGTAGCCGAGGGTGAGGTCGGAGTGGTGGTCCAGTTCCTCCTGGACCTGGGCGATGTGGACGACCATCGCGGTGGCCGCGAAGTGCGAGGCGAGGCGGTAGGTGCGGGTGAGGCGGTCGGTGTCGACGGACCAGCCCGGGAGGTCCGCGAGGCGGCCCTCGATCTCCTTCTGCGACAGCGGTGCGACGGGCATGGCCGCACTCCTTCCTCAAGCTGGGGCTTCGGGTGGGTCTGCACTTCAGCGTGGCACAGGCGGCGCGTCCCGGGCGGGCTCGCTTCCCTGGTCGGACGGGTGCCCGGAGGTCAGCCCGGTACGCACTCCGCGGCGAGGTCGTCGGCGAGGGCGGCGATCGTGGCGCGGCCCTCGACACCCCGCACCCAGGTGTGCGGGAGGCCGTGGTCGCCGTAGCGGGTGCCGAGGAGGTTGCCGCAGATGGAGCCGGTGGAGTCGCTGTCGCCCGAGTGGTTGACGGCGAGGAGCAGCGCGGCCTTGACGTCGCTCGCCGCGAGCGCGCTGTAGACGCCGATCGCGAGGGCCTCCTCGGCGACCCAGCCCGCGCCGAGGGACTCGACCTTCTCGGCGGTGGGCGAGCCCTCCGCGGCCAGGTCGAGCGCCACGCGCAGGGCGGTCGACGTCTCCTGGTGGCCGGGGTGGCGCTCCAGGAGTCGTAGCGCGCGCAGGGTCGCGCCTTCCAGGGACTCCCCCGCGACGAGGTGCGCGACGATGGCGGCGAGGGCGCCCGCCGCGTAGTAGCCGGTGGGGTGGCCGTGGGTGATCTGGGCGCCGCGGGCCGCCATGGCGAAGGCGCCGTCGGGGGTGTTGAGCAGGCCGAAGGGGGCCGAGCGCATCACCGTGCCGCAGCCCTTGGAGTCGGGGTTGACGGGGCCGGGGCTGCCGTCGACGGGGGTCCACGGGTCGGGCGCGTACTTCTGGGCCACCCCGGACAGGCAGGCGTTTCCGGGGGCGCGGCGGTCGTAGAGCCAGGGCTCGGCGAGCAGGCCGGTCGTGGCGCTGTCGGCCGGTGCGGGCCGGGACTGGGTCTCCAGCCACCGCTCGTAGGCCTCCCGCAGGAGGATGGACCAGGCGCCGCCGATGCCCTTCTCCCGTTCGCGCGCGTGGGCCGTGATGAGGGCCTCGACGGTGAACAGGGTCATCTGGGTGTCGTCGCTGATCAGGCCTACGGCGCCGGGGCCGCCGGGCGGGTAGCCCGTCACCCCGCGCGGTCCGTGGGTCGCGCGGATGCGGTCCAGGGAGGTGAACTCGATCGGGTAGCCGAGGGCGTCGCCGACCGCGCCGCCGAGGAGGCAGCCGCGGACTCTGGACCGGTACATCGCGGTGGCCTCCCCGCCGGAGTCCCTCCTGGCCTGCTCGTACGGGTTCCTCGCCTCGTTCACCTGCGCGCTCCTTCGACTACCGTCATGCGTATGACCATTGTCTCGACCGGCACCGACAGCGCTGCCGCCACCCCGGCCGGCCAGGGCGTCGGCCCGTTGCTGCGTGCCTGGCGGGAGCGGCGGCGGGTCAGTCAGCTGGAGCTGGCGCTGCGGGCCGACTCCTCGGCGCGGCACATCAGCTTCGTCGAGACGGGGCGGTCCCGGCCGAGCGAGGAGATGGTGCTGCGCCTCGCCGAGCACCTGGACGTGCCGGTGCGGGAGCGCAACTCCCTGCTGCTGGCGGCCGGTTACGCCCCGCGCTATCCGGAGACCCCGTTGGACGACCCGGCGTTGGGCGCGTTGCGCGAGGGTCTGGAGCGGCTGATCCAGGGCTACGAGCCGTATCCGGCGCTGGTGGTCGACGCCACGTACACCGTGGTCGCGGCGAACCGGGGCATCACGATGCTTCTGGACGGCGTACCGGAGTCGCTCCTCCAACCGCCGCTCAACGCGATGCGGTTGACGCTGCACCCCGAGGGCATAGCGCCGCGCATCCGCAATCTGGGTGAATGGCGCGGGCATCTCCTCACGCAGATGGAGCGGCAGATCGCCCTGCACCGGTCCGAGCCGCTGCGGGCGCTGTACGAGGAGGTCGCCGCGTACCCGGCGCCCGAGGCGGTCGACGACGGAGAGCAACCGGCCGACTCCGTACCGTACTTCGCGCTGCCGATGCGGATCGAGCACGACGGTCGGGTGCTGTCGTTCGTCTCCTCGATCTCCACGTTCAACACCCCGATGGACGTGACGGTCTCGGAGCTGGCGATCGAGACGTTCCTGCCGGCCGATCCGGCGACCGCCAAGTACCTGCACTCGTTGGGGGGCTGACGAATGATCACCTCCGAACCGCTGAGAGAGTGGCCGGAACATGGCACACTGCCCCCAGACTTCGGCGCGTATGGGGAGGCGTGGCTGTGAGTGAACGACGGCCTGCGCCCACCGTGGGCCAAGTGGTGCTGGGCAGAAGGCTGCAGGAGTTGCGTGAGGCGGCCGGCATCAAGCGCGAGGAGGCCGCGCAGGTCCTGCGGGTGGCTCCGGCGACCGTACGGCGGATGGAGATGGCCGAGGTCGCGCTCAAAGTGCCGTACGTCCAGGTCCTGTTGACCACGTACGGGGTCGCCGAGGAGGAGGCGGACGCGTTCGTCGCGCTCACCGAGGAGGCGAACCAGCCAGGTTGGTGGCAGCGGTTCCACGACGTGCTGCCCGAGTGGTTCAGCCTGTACGTGAGTCTGGAGGGCGCGGCCGGGCTGATCCGTTCGTACGAACCGCACTTCGTGCCGGGCCTGTTGCAGACCGAGGAGTACGCGCGCGCCGTCCTGGAGGCCGGGACGATCGGGCAGACCGGGCCGGAGACGATCGAGCGGCACGTGTCCCTGCGGATGGCCCGGCAGGGGCTGTTGGAACGGGACAGTCCGCCGCACCTGTGGGTCATCATGGACGAGACCGTGCTGCGGCGGCCGGTGAGCATCCGCGGTGAGGTCATGCGCGAACAGCTCGACAAACTCCTGGAGTTCGCGGAGCGGGACCGGGTCACGCTCCAGGTCGCGGAGTTCGACAACGGCCCGCACCCGGGGACGTACGCGCCCTTCTCGCTGTTCCGTTTCACCGAACCGGAGCTGCCCGACATGGTGTTCACGGAGTACCTGACCGGCGCCCTGTACCTGGACTCCCGCACGGAGGTCTCCACGCATCTGGAGGTCCTCGACCACATGACGGCGCACGCCGCGTCCGCACAGCGCACCAAGAAGATCCTGCGGGACTACCGCGAGACCTTCTGAGCACGTCCCGGGCACCTTCAGGCGAACTCCCGAGGAGACGAGACCGCATGACCGGATCCGACGCCGCGCACACCCGGATCGACACCAGCAGACCGCATCCGGCGCGGGTGTACGACTGGTGGCTCGGCGGCAAGGACAACTACCCGGTGGACGAGGAGCTGGCCCGCCGGATCCTCGCGGCGGACGACACGGCGGTGCGCGGGGCGCGGGCCAACCGCCGGTTCATGCACCGGGCGACCCGGACCGCGGCCGAGGCCGGGATCCGCCAGTTCCTCGACATCGGCACCGGCATACCCACCGAGCCGAACCTCCACCAGGTGGCGCAGGGCGTCGCCCCGGACGCGAGGGTCGTGTACGCGGACAACGACCCGATCGTGCTGCGGCACGCGGAGGCGCTGCTGCGCGGTTCGGCCGAGGGCGGCACGGAGTACGTGCACGCCGATGTCCGTGACCCCGACACGATCCTGCGGCTGGCCGGCGAGACCCTCGACTTCACCCAGCCGGTCGCGCTGTCGCTGGTCGCGCTCACCCACTACCTGGGCGCGGAGCCCGACGGCGACGACGTGTACGGCCTGATCGAGCGGTACGTCGACGTGCTCGCCCCGGGCAGCTATCTGGTGATGTCGCAGGTCACCCCCGACCTCAGCCCCGCCGCGATCGCGAAGGCCGCCGAGCACTTCCGGCGCGGCGGCACCCCCTTCTACCCGCGCACGCTGGCCGAGTTCTCCCGCTTCTTCGACGGTCTGGACCTGCTCGGCCCAGGGGTCATCGCGGTCTACGGCTGGCGCCCGGCACCGGAGGACGTGACGGCCCAGGCGGAGGGCATCGTCCCGGTCTACGGCGCGGTCGCCCGCAAACCCTGACCCGTACGGGCGCTGTGAACAGGTGCGCTCCCCCGCCCCGCCCTAGGTTCGACACCACGGGCGAGCAAGGGAGCGCAGGTGACGGACACGCGGACACCGCCCACCGAGCCGGGAGCGGCGCTGCTGCGGGCCGGACGGTTCTTCCGCCCGGGCACGGCGGCGGCCGATCTGCACAGCATCGGGCTGGCGGGCGGCCGGGAGGCGGACGCCTTCTACCGGGACCGGTGGAGCCACGACAAGGTCGTGAACTCCACCCACGGCGTGAACTGCACGGGTTCGTGCCGGTGGAAGGTGTATGTCAAGGACGGCATCATCACCTGGGAGACCCAGCAGACGGACTACCCGTCGGTGGGCCCGGACCGCCCCGAGTACGAGCCCCGCGGCTGCCCGCGCGGCGCCGCGTTCTCCTGGTACACGTACTCCCCCACCCGCGTGCGCTACCCGTACGTCCGGGGCGTCCTGCTGGAGATGTACCGGGAGGCGAAAAGCCGTGTCCAGGATCCCGTCGACGCCTGGGCCGACATCCAGAACGACCCCGAACGCCGCCGCCGCTACCAGCAGGCCCGCGGCAAGGGCGGTCTGGTCAGGGCGAGTTGGGACGAGGCGGTCGAGATCGTCGCCGCCGCGCACGTCCACACCATCAAGACCTACGGCCCCGACCGCATCGCCGGTTTCTCCCCCATCCCGGCCATGTCGATGGTGTCGCACGCGGCGGGCGCCCGCTTCCACTCCCTCATCGGCGCCCCGATGCTGTCGTTCTACGACTGGTACGCGGACCTCCCCGTCGCCTCCCCGCAGGTCTTCGGCGACCAGACGGACGTGCCGGAGTCGGGCGACTGGTGGGACGCCGCGTATCTGATGATGTGGGGCTCCAACGTCCCGGTGACCCGCACCCCGGACGCGCACTGGATGGCGGAGGCCCGCTATCGCGGCCAGAAGGTCGTGGTGGTCGCCCCCGACTACGCGGACAACGCCAAGTTCGCCGACGAGTGGCTGCACCCGCACCCCGGCACGGACGGCGCGCTGGCCCTCGCGATGGGGCACGTCATCCTGAAGGAGTTCTTCGTCGACCGCGAGACCCCCTTCTTCGCGGACTACGTACGGCAGTTCACCGACCTCCCCTTCCTGGTGACCCTCACCGAACGCGACGGCGCGTACGTCCCGGGCAAGTTCCTGCGCGCCGCCGACCTCGGCCAGTCGGACGAGGGCTCCGACTGGAAGACGGTCGTCCTCGACACGGAGACCGGCCGCGCGGTCGTCCCGAACGGCTCCCTCGGCTTCCGCTGGACCGAGTCCGGCAAGGGCAGCTGGAACCTCGAACTCGGCCAGATCAAGCCGCAGTTGAGCCTCTACGGCAGCAAGGTCTCGGCCGCTGTGGAGGTGCTCCTCCCGCGATTCGACACCGAGGGCGGGCCCCACGGCCAGGGACGCGGCGAGGTCCTCAGCCGAGGCGTGCCCGCGACCCGGCTCGGCGGCCCCGACGGCCCGCTCGTGACCACTGTCCACGATCTCCTGCTGGCACAGTACGGCGTCTTCCGGCACGGCCTGCCGGGCAGCTGGCCCGCCTCCTACGACGACGCGCGCACCCCGGGCACCCCCGCCTGGCAGGAGGCGCACACCTCCGTCCCGGCCGCCAAGTGCGTGAAGATCGCGCGGGAGTTCGCGCGCACGGCGGAGCGGTCCAAGGGCCGCTGCATGATCCTGATGGGCGCCGGCACCAACCACTGGTTCCACTCGGAGACGATCTACCGCGCCTTCCTCGCTCTCCTCCAGCTCACCGGCTGCCAGGGCCGCAACGGCGGCGGCTGGGCGCACTACGTCGGCCAGGAGAAGTGCCGCCCCTCCACCGGCTGGGCCACCCTCGCCGCCGCCTCCGACTGGTCCCGCCCGCCCCGCCAGATGATCGGCACCGCGTACTGGTTCCTCAACACCGACCAGTGGCGCTACGACCGCTTCGCCGCCGACGTCCTCGCCTCACCGCTGGGCGAGGGCCGGTTCACGGGGATGACGGGCGCCGACTGCCTGGCCCTGTCGGCGCGCACGGGGTGGATGCCGTCGTATCCGACGTTCGACCGCAACCCTCTCGAACTCGGGGAGGCGTTCGGTGACCCGGTCGCCAACACGGTCGCCCAACTTCGTTCCGGTGAGCTGAAGTTCGCGTGCGAGGACCCGGACGCGCCGGAGAACTGGCCGCGTGTGCTGACCCTGTGGCGGGCCAATCTGCTGGGCTCGTCGGCGAAGGGCGCCGAGTACTTCACCAAGCATCTCCTGGGCACACACTCGTCGTTGCGGGCCGAGGAGGCGCCGGAGGACGTCCGGCCGCGGGACGTGACCTGGCGCGAGGAGGCGCCGGAGGGGAAGGTCGACCTGCTGCTGTCGCTGGACTTCCGGCAGACGTCGTCGACGCTGCTGTCGGACGTGGTGCTGCCCGCCGCGACCTGGTACGAGAAGCACGACCTGTCCAGCACGGACATGCACCCCTACGTCCACTCGTTCACCCCGGCCGTGGATCCGCCGTGGCAGGCGCGGACCGACTTCGACACGTTCAAGGCGCTGGCCGAGCGGCTGAGCGAGCTGGCCGTGGACCATCTCGGGGTCCGCAAGGATCTGGTGGCCACCCCGCTCCAGCACGACACCCCGGGCGAGGTCGCCCAGCCGGGCGGGGTCGTCCTGGACTGGCGGCGCGGGGAGTGCGAGCCGATCCCGGGGAAGACGATGCCCACGCTCACGGTCGTGGAGCGCGACTACACGGCGATCGGCGCGAAGTTCGCCGCGCTCGGCCCGCTGGTGGAACAACTCGGTTTGCCCGCCAAGGGCATCGCCCTGAAGCCGGACCAAGAGGTCCAGCAGCTGCGGGAGTTGAACGGCGTCGGCTACCAGGGCCGCCCCTCCCTCGACACGGCGGTGAAGGCCGCCAACACCATCCTCGCCCTCTCCGGCACCACCAACGGCCGTCTCTCCACGCAGGGATTCCGCACCCTGGAGGAGCGCACCGGACAGCCGATGGCGCACCTGGCCGCCGAGCACGAGGGCAAGCGGGTCACGTACGCCGACACCCAGGCGGCGCCGGTCCCGGTGATCACCTCGCCGGAGTGGTCGGGCAGCGAGTCCGGCGGGCGGCGCTACACGGCGTTCACGCAGAACCTCGAGCAGCTCAAGCCGTGGCACACGCTCACCGGGCGCCAGCACTTCTTCCTGGACCACGACTGGATCCACGAACTGGGCGAGGCGCTGCCGGTGTACCGGCCGCCGCTCGACATGCACCGGCTGTTCGGCGAACCGGTCCTCGGGCCCGACGGGCAACGGGAGGTGACGGTCCGTTACCTCACTCCGCACAACAAGTGGTCCATCCACTCCGAGTACCAGGACAACCTGTTCATGCTGGCGCTGTCCCGGGGCGGTCAGAACATCTGGATGTCGCCGCAGGACGCGGAGGCGATCGGCGTCGTCGACAACGACTGGATCGAAGCGGTCAACCGCAACGGCGTGGTCGTGGCCCGCGCGGTCGTCTCGCACCGGATGCCGCCCGGCACGGTCTACATGCACCACGCGCAGGAGCGCACGGTCAACGTCCCCGTCACGGAGACCACCGGCAGGCGCGGCGGCATCCACAACTCGCTCACCCGGCTCATCCTCAAACCGTCCCATCTCATCGGCGGCTACGCCCAGTTGAGCTGGGCCTTCAACTACCTGGGCCCGACGGGCAACCAGCGTGACGAGGTGACGGTCATCCGCCGCCGCAGCCAGGAGGTCGAGTACTGATGCGTCCGATGGCCCAGATCGCCATGGTCATGAACCTCGACAAGTGCATCGGCTGCCATACGTGTTCGGTCACCTGCAAGCAGGCGTGGACCAACCGGCGTGGCATGGAGTACGTGTGGTTCAACAACGTCGAGACCCGCCCCGGGCAGGGCTATCCGCGCCGCTACGAGGACCAGGAACGCTGGCGCGGCGGCTGGGAGCTGAACCGGCGCGGCGCCCTCAAGCTGAAGGCGGGCGGCCGGTTCAGGAAGCTCGCGGGGATCTTCTCCAACCCCGAGCTCCCGGAGATCAAGGACTACTACGAGCCCTGGACCTACGACTACAAGAACCTCACCGACGCCCCGCTCGGCGACGACTACCCGGTCGCGCAGCCGATCTCGCAGCTCGACGGCAAGCCGATGAAGATCGAGTGGTCGGCGAACTGGGACGACAACCTCGCGGGCGCCCCGGCCTACGGCGACTTCGACCCGATGGTCGAGCGGACCCGCCAACAGGCCTCGGACAAGGTGAAGTTCGAGTTCGAGCAGGCCTTCATGTTCTATCTGCCACGCATCTGCGAGCACTGCCTCAACCCGGCGTGTGTGGCGTCCTGTCCGTCCGGCGCGATGTACAAGCGGGCCGAGGACGGCATCGTCCTGGTCGACCAGGACCGCTGCCGGGGCTGGCGGATGTGCGTGACGGGATGCCCGTACAAGAAGGTGTACTTCAACCACCGCACCGGCAAGGCCGAGAAGTGCACGCTCTGCTATCCGCGCCTCGAAGTGGGCCTGCCCACCGTGTGTTCGGAGACCTGCGTGGGGCGGCTGCGGTATCTCGGGGTGATGCTGTACGACGCCGACAAGGTGACCGAGGCGGCCGAGGTACGGGACGAGAAGGCGCTGTACGAGGCCCAGTTGGGGGTGTTCCTCGACCCGCACGACCCCGAGGTGCAGCGGGCGTGCGAGGAGGCCGACATCCCGTACGACTGGATGGAGGCGGCCCGCCGCTCCCCCGTGCGGACGCTGATCAGCGAGTACCGGGTGGCGCTGCCCCTGCATCCCGAGTACCGCACGATGCCGATGGTCTGGTACATCCCGCCGCTGTCGCCGGTGGTCGACGCGCTGACGGAGACCGGGCACGACGGCGAGGACGCGGGCAATCTGTTCGGCGCGATCGACACGCTCCGCATCCCTCTGGAGTACCTCGCGGAGCTCTTCACCGCCGGTGATGTCGCCCCGGTCCGGGCCTCGTTGGAGAAGCTCGCCGCGATGCGCTCCCACATGCGGGCGATCAACCTCGGCGAGGAGCCCGACCCGGCGACCGCCGCCGCGATCGGGATGACGCCCGAGGAGATCGAGGCGATGTACCGGCTGCTGGCGATCGCCAAGTACGAGGACCGGTACGTGATTCCGACGGCGGCGGTCGGGGACGCGCGCCGGCTGGAGGAGTCCGCGCTGCCCGACGAGTGCAGCGTCGGCCACCACGACGAACCCGGTGCGGGCGGCGACGGGCCGTTCGGCCGGGACTCGGGGCGCAAGCTGCTGCCGATCGTGTCCGTGGAGAACTTCCACGCGCTGCGCGACCGGCAGACCGCGGACCACCCGGACCACGACACGAAGGATGCCTGATGCCCTCGGACGCTGTGCTGTACCAGGCGGCCGCGCTCTGCCTGACCTACCCCGACGACGACTTCCGCGCCCGGCTCCCCCTGCTGCGCGAAGCCGCCCCGCAACTACGGGAGTTCGTCGACCACGCGGCCCTCACCCCGCCCCAGGACCTGGCCGCGCACTACGTCCAGGTCTTCGACTTCAAGAACCGGCACAGCCTGTACCTGAGTTGGTGGCACGACGGCGACACCCGGCGGCGCGGCATGTCCCTGGTCCGCTTCAAGGACCTGTACCGGGCCCACGGGCTGGAGTTCACCGGCGAGGAGCTGCCCGACTTCCTCCCCGCGGTCCTGGAGTTCACATCCCGCACCGGCAACCTCGACCTCCTCTCCGAGTACCGCGCCGCCCTGGACCAACTCCGCTCCCGGCTGGCCGACTTCGGCACGCCGTACGCGACCGTCCTGGACGCCGTCTGCGCCACCCTGCCCCCCGCCCCCGCCGAGGCACGCCGATGAGCACCTTCCTGTGGGGCGCCCTGCCCTACCTTGCCCTGGTCCTCCTGGTCGCCGGCCTCTTCTGGCGCCACCGCTACGACAAGTTCGGCTGGACGACACGTTCCTCCCAGGTCTACGAGTCGAGACTCCTCAACATCGCCTCCCCGGCCTTCCATTACGGCATCCTCTTCGTCCTCGCGGGCCACCTGGTCGGCCTGTTCGTCCCGGAGTCCTGGACCCGCACGGCCGGCGTCAGCGAGCACACGTACCACCTGTTCTCCCTCTACGGCGGCACCGCGGCCGGCGTCCTCACGGTCACCGGCATCCTGCTCCTCCTCTACCGCCGCCGCACGAACGCACCCGTGTTCCGGGCGACCACCGTCAACGACAAGCTGATGTACGTCGTGCTGCTCGCGGCGATCGTGATGGGCATGGTGGCGAAGCTGACCCACGCCTCCGGGAACGGCTACAACTACCGGGATTCCATCGCCCCTTGGGCCCGGAGCCTCTTCACCCTCCAGCCGAAGACCGAGCTGATGACGGGTGTGCCGGTGCTGTACCAGGTCCACGCGGTGATCGGCATGGTGCTCATCGCCCTGGTGCCGTACACCCGCCTGGTCCACATGTTCAGCGCGCCGGTGCAGTACCTGTTCCGCCCGTACGTGATCTACCGCAGCCGCGACCCCAGGGAGCTGGGGCCGCGGCCGGAGCGGCGGGGGTGGGAGCGGACCGGGAGTTAGGCCGCGGGGCCCTTCGTGTCGCGTTCGTCGTCGACGATCTCCGCGTCGACGACGCCTTCCTCCTCCTGCTGGTGCGCGGGGTCGGGCTCGTCGGTGTCCTGCGCCTGTTCCGTGGGCGCCTGCTGGGCGGCCTGCGCGTACATCGCCTGGCCCATGCGCTGGCTGACGGTGGCGAGTTTCTCGACGGAGGCGCGCAACTCGGCGGTGTCGGCGGTGTGTTCCAGCAGGGACTTCACCTCCGCGGCCGCCGCCTCGACCTCGGTCCTGATGTCTCCCGGGACGCGTTCCTCGTTCTCCTGGATGAACTTCTCGGTCTGGTAGACGAGTTGCTCGGCCTGGTTGCGGGTCTCGGCGGCCTCGCGGCGCCTGCGGTCCTCGTCGGCGTACTGCTCGGCCTCCCGCATCATCCGGTCGATGTCGTCCTTGGCCAGCGCCGAGCCGCCGGTGACGGTCATCTTCTGCTCGCGGGCGGTGGCCAGGTCCTTCGCCGAGACGTGCATGATGCCGTTCGCATCGATGTCGAAGGCGACCTCGATCTGCGGGACCCCGCGCGGGGCGGGCGGCAGGCCCGTGAGGTCGAAGACGCCCAGCTTCTTGTTGTACGCGGCGAGCTCACGCTCGCCCTGATACACCTGGATGCCGACCGAGGGCTGGTTGTCGGTGGCGGTGGTGAAGATCTCCGAACGCCGGGTGGGAATGGTCGTGTTGCGCTCGATGAGCGTCGTCATGATGCCGCCCTTGGTCTCGATGCCCAGGGACAGCGGGGTGACGTCGAGCAGCAGGACGTCCTTCACGTCGCCGCGGATGACCCCGGCCTGGAGCGCCGCGCCGACCGCCACGACCTCGTCCGGGTTGACGCCCTTGTGCGGGTCCTTGCCGGTGAGTTCCTTGACGAGGTCGGTGACGGCGGGCATCCGGGTCGAGCCGCCGACGAGGATGACGTGGTCGACGGCGGACAGCTTGATGCCGGCGTCCTTGACCGCCTGGTGGAAGGGCGTCTTGCAGCGGTCCAGCAGATCGGCGGTGAGTTCCTGGAACCCGGCGCGGGTCAGCTTCTCGTCGAGGTGCAGCGGGCCGTCTGCGGAGGCGGTGATGTAGGGCAGGTTGATCGTCGTCTCGGAGGACGAGGACAGCTCGATCTTCGCCTTCTCCGCGCCCTCGCGCAGGCGTTGGAGCGCCATCTTGTCCTTGCCGAGGTCGACGCCGTACTGCCCTTTGAACTTCTTCACGAGGTGGTCGACGACCCGCTGGTCCCAGTCGTCGCCGCCGAGATGCGTGTCGCCGTTGGTCGCCTTGACCTCGATGACGCCGTCGCCGATCTCCAGCAGTGACACGTCGAAGGTGCCGCCGCCGAGGTCGAAGACCAGCACGGTCTGCTCCTCGCCCCGGTCCAGGCCGTAGGCGAGGGCGGCGGCGGTCGGTTCGTTGATGATCCGCAGCACCTTGAGGCCCGCGATCTCGCCGGCCTCCTTGGTGGCCTGGCGCTGGGAGTCGTCGAAGTAGGCGGGGACGGTGATCACGGCGTCGGTGACGTCCTCGCCGAGATAGGCCTCCGCGTCCCGCTTCAGTTTCTGCAGCACGCGCGCCGACAACTCCTGGGCGCGGTACCGCGTTCCGTCGATAGCACCCGTATCGGGGAACCGCCATGCGGTGTCTCCCATGTGGCGTTTCACCGAGCGCGCGGTGCGCTCGATGTTCGTCACGGCCTGCCGTTTGGCGACCTCGCCGACAAGCACCTCGCCGTTCTTCGCGAAGGCCACGACCGAGGGAGTGGTCCTCGCCCCCTCGGCGTTGGCCACCACCGTGGCCTCCCCGCCCTCCAGCACCGCGACCACCGAGTTCGTGGTCCCCAGATCGATTCCGACCGCACGTCCCATCGCCGTCCCCTTCCGCCAGGCGCTGCCCGATCTCCAGCACAAAACTTGAGTGCGGGAATGTCAATGCCGCACCCGTTTTTCCGGGCGCGGCATCGAGCGGGAGCGGTGGCGGGGGTCAGGCGGATTCCACCGTCAGCGTGATCGTCGTCCCGGCGAGCGCCTGGCTGACCGGGCAGTTCTTCTTGGCGTCCTCGGCGGCGGCCTTGAAGCCGTCCGCGTCCAGGCCGGGGACCTCGCCGCGGACGGTGAGGTGGATGCCGGTGATGCCCTCGCCGGGCTGGAAGGTGACGTCGGCCTTGGTCTCCAGGCGGGTGGGCGGGGTGCCCGCGCCGGCCAGGCCGTGCGAGAGCGCCATGGAGAAGCAGCTGGAGTGCGCGGCGGCGATCAGTTCCTCGGGGCTGGTCTTGCCGTTGGCCTGCTCGGCGCGCGACGCCCATGACACGGGCTGTACGCCGATGCCTGACGAGTCGAAGGTGACGTCTCCGCTGCCCTGGAGGAGGTTGCCTTCCCAGACGGTGTGTGCGGTGCGCGTGGTTGCCACGGTGATTCCTTTCGATGCGGATGTCGTTCGGGGCCCATCCGATCACATTCCTGTTCAGCGCACGCGGAAGACCGGCCCACGGGCGGTGAACGGCAGACGGGCGTTCTGCGGTATCAGATAGGCGTGTTCGCGCCGCACTCGCAGCACGTCGCACCAGCCGTCCGTGATGACGAGGACGGGCGCGCCCGGCGGGAAGTCGTCGGCGCGCTGCAACAGGTCGATGCCGGGCTGCAGGACCGTGCCGCCGCGCCCGTGCACGCGGACCCGGCCCGCGATGTCGGTGACCGCCACATAGCCCGCGTCGTGCGGGGCCGCGTCGCAGAACACGACCCGGGCCGCCGGTACGTCCCGGGCCTCGGCGTACGAGGCGATCGCGCCCAGCGCCTTGCCCAGGAGGGTGCGGTCCATCGAGCCGGAGGTGTCGAGGACGACCCCGAAGGTGCAGCGGGCGATCTCCTCCGGCGGGAACCAGTGGCCCGCGCGCGGGATGTCGGGCGTGGACGACTGGCGGCGCGAGGGGCGGGCGTACGACCGGACGGGCTCGGGGCGTGGCACGAACTCGTCGAACCAGCGGGCGAGTTGGGCGTCCCACGGCAGCGGCGGATGGCTCAGCGTGCGGATCTCCTCGATCAACCCGCCGGGCAGGAAGCCCCGTTCGTGCTGCTGGTGCAGGTCGAGGCCGCGGGCGAGGCCGCGCCGGTAGAACTCGTCGAGGTCCACGTAGTCGCGCGGACTGCCGAGCGGGCCGCCGAGGATGTCGCCCGCGCCCTTGCCGCGCAGGGTGGCCAGGCGGCGCATCCGGCGCAGGTCGCCGGCGATCCGGTCGTAGACCTCCTCGGCGGAGAGGTCCTTCAGTTCCGGGTCGTACAGCAGGCCTTCGGGCATCGTGCCGACGTCCATCTCGCGCAGCCAGCCGTTGATGACGTAGTCGGCGGCGATGTTGAAGAGGAGCGGGTCGCGGGTGCCGCAGCGGTCGCCGTGGCGCAGGGCGGCGTGCAGCATCTCGTGGGCGAGGACGAACCGCCATTCCTCGTCGCCGAACCGGCGCAGCGGGTTGATGTAGATCTCGGCCGCCTCGGTGTCGACGGCGGCGACGGAGATGCCGTGGGCGCGGGCGAGTTCGGCGTCGGCGACGACCTTGATGCCGGCGGCGATGCCGCCGAGGAGCGGGTAGGAGGACACGAACCAGCTCAACGCCCGTTCCCAGGGCTGGAGTCGGGTGGGGCCGCCGTACATCGAGTCGCGGCGGCCGCCGGCCATGTCCATCGCGACGGACATGGTCCGGGTCAGCGCGCTCGCGAAGGCGAGCTGCCAGTCCACGGGCTTGCCGGGCCAGCCGTGCCACGGCACGAGCCGCTGGTCGGGCGCGCCGCCGGCCGTACCGCAGTGCTCGTAGGCGGCCGGGATGCCGTCCTGGCGCCAGTGGGCCGCGAGCCGCTCCTCGTCGCCCGCGGGGTAGGCGGCGGGCAGGTCGTCGGGGGTGCGGCCGACCGGGAAGGTGAGCAGGAACCGGTTGACGACGACGCAGCGGGCGGCGAGGTCGAAGCGGTCGGGCTGTTCGCGCTCGCCGGGCGCGCCGGGGACGTGTCCGAAGCCGAGGTGGAGGAGCGCGTGCGCGATGGCCCAGGCCCATTCGGCGGGTTCGGCGAGCCGGGTGGCGTGCGCGTGGAGGTACCCGTTCGAGTTGACGAGCACGAGGCCGTCCTCGGGCGCGGCCCGGCACTCCTCTTCCCGGCACAGCTCGAAGTCGATCGCGGCGAGCGCGGGGTTGGCCCACACGAGCTTCAGCCCCGCGGCGAAGGCCTCGGTCGCCGGGTCGGGCTTCTTCTTCCCGGGGTCCTTCCCGCGGGTACGGGTCACCGCCGCGCCTCCACCAGCCGGGGCATGTCCCGGGCCGCCTCGACGAGGAACCAGGCGGGCAGGACCGGGTTGCCGTCCTCGTCCGACGCGATGACGCTCTGGGCCACCTCGACGGAGATCTCGGCGAGTTGGACGAGCAGGGACTTGGCGCGGTAGGCGGTCTGGCGGCCGTTGGCCGACAAGTGCTCCTTGCTGGCCGGGAGTTCCTTGATCAGACGGCCCCGGAAGGACTCGGCGAGGTAGTACAGCAGGTCGCGGTCCTCGGTCCGGTTGGGCCAGCGGGCGTCGCCCTTGAGGACGGCCTCGATGCCGAACCGGCTGCGCACGATCTTGACGTAGCCGCAGAACGCGACCGCGTGCGCCGGGGTCAGCGTGCCGTGCGCGATGACCTTCAGGGTGTTCTCGTCGAGGTCGGGCCCGAAGGAGCCCAGGGCGTCGGAGAGCATGTGCCAGGACCGGGGTGTGGAGAAGGCCTCCTCGGTCTTCGGCGGCTTGGACCACAGGTGGTCGGGCCGGTCGGTGAGGTGGTCCAGGACCCACGGGTGAATCCCGTTGGCGGCGGCCCAGTTGAGCCAGTCCTTCGGGGACGCCTCCAGGTGGACGTGGGTGAGCCGGTTGATCAGCGCGGACGAGATCGGCCGGGCCAGCGCGTTGTCGGTCGCGCGGTTGCCGGCGCCGATCACGATGGAGCCCTTGGGGAGTTCGTAGGTGCCGATGCGGCGGTCCAGGATCAGCGAGTAGAACGCCTTCTGCACATCCGGTGTGGCCGCGTTGAGTTCGTCGAGGAACAGGCAGTACGGCTCGTCCCGCGCGATCGACTCCGGCGGGCAGAACACCGAGCGCCCGTCCCGGATCTGCGGGACGCCGATGAGGTCCTCGGGGGCGAGCTGCGTACCGAGCAGGCTGACGCACTCCAGGCCGAGAGACTGGGCGAACTCCCTTACCAGGGACGACTTTCCGATGCCGGGCGCACCCCAGATGAACACCGGGCGGACGGTCGCGAGGCCGAGCAGCAGCTCCGGTATCCGGGCAGGGGTGACGGTGACAGCAGCCTGCAAAGGAGGCTCTCCTCAAGGGGGTTCGACAAGGGCGCGAGCGCGCTCCGGTGCCCCCAGTGTGTGCCTGCGGCCCACCCGGCGCAGCCGATTTTCAGGCGGCGTGCTCCTCCGGCTCGGCCGCCAGCGGGACTTGGGGCCCGTTGCACTCGCGCAGCCAGCGCCGCAGCACCCGGTGGACGTGCTCGGCGCCGACGAGGTCCTCGCCGTCCTCGACCAGCGCGGAGAAGGTGTACGGCGACAGCAGGAACGGCTTGGCCTGGGAGCCGCCGAGGCCGCCGTGGGAGCCGATCTGCTCCTCGAAGGCGAGGACTTCGCCCTCGGCCGGGTCGTACCAGGAGTTGACCATGATGTCGGCGGTGTGCGGGAAGGAGTGGGTGCGCCGGACGGCGTCCGCGACGCCGGGGCCGAAGTCCGCCAACGGGGCCTGTTTGTCGTCGAGTTCGGCCACCGGGAGCTCCGCGCCGTGCGCGCCGAGGACGACCCCGCCGTGCTCCTCGCTGCGGACGAGGACGAAGCCGACGCCGGGGTGGTTGGCGAGGGTCGTCAGCAGCGCCGGATGACGGGCGTCGATCTCCTCCTTGGTCATGCGGTGCGGCACGTCCGGGAAGGAGACCAGGCCGAGGTTGCCGGAGGCCAGCACGACCGGCTCGGAGTGGCGGCCGGGCTGGCGGTGGAGCCCGTCGCCCTTCTCGACCGGCCGGCGCAGTGCCGCGCGGACGGCGGCGCGCGCCTCGGCGCCGCTGTGGGTGCGGCGGGCCCGGCGCGGCACGGGCAGCCCGCAGCCCGCGCGCACCAGGTCGCCGAGGGTGAGGCCGTAGCGGCCCTGGAAGGTCTCGCCGGGGCTCTGGCCGTGGTCGGAGAGGACGACGATGCGATAGGGGCGGGGGGCGTGCTCGGCGACGTTCTCGATCAACGCGAGGGCGCGGTCGAGGCGTTGGAGGACCTTGGCGGCGTCGCGGCTGCGCGGTCCGGAGTGGTGGGCGACCTCGTCGTAGGCCACGAGGTCGGCGTAGACGGCGGTGCGGCCGGCGAGCATGTCGCCCATGACGGCCGCGACGACGACGTCCCGCTCGACGACCGTGGCGAAGGCGCGGACGAGGGGGTAGAGGCCGCCGCGCTTGATCCGGGGGCGCTGCTTGGTGAGGCGGGCGCGGGTCGACTGGCCGATCTCGCGGCCGACCTCGGCGACGAAGGACATCGCGGTGCGGACGGCGTTGGCGGGGTCGGAGAAGTAGGCGAAGTAGCCGGCGCGGGAACGGTTCTCCCGGTTCCGGCGACGGGTCGCGATCGACAGCACGAGGGCCTGTTCGTCGGCGCCGCCGCTGAACAGGTTGCCGCGGCTCGCGCCGTCCACGGTGAGCAGGCCGCCGTCGCCGGTGTACTCGATGGCGCGGCGCTGGAGTTCGGCGGCGCTGGTCGGGCGGTTGCAGACCATCACCTCGCCGGTGTCCTTCTCGTACCAGCGGAACGCGGGGATGTCGTGGTTCGAGCCGTGCAGGATGCCGAGCTGGCTGGCGCCGGTCTGGCTGGACCAGTCGGTGCGCCAGGGGGTGAGGCGGTGGCTGGGGCGGTCGCCGCCGAGGAGTTTCGCGACCGTCGGCATCAGGCCCCTGGCGACCGCGCCCAGCAGGACGTCGTGGCCGACGCCGTCGAGCTGGAGGAAGACGGTGCCGGGGCTGGACGGGCCGGGCGGCAGGGTTCTTCGGCGGCGGTCGGCGAGGCGGTAGAGACGGCGGCGGTAGGCGTCGTCGTCGCGCACGGCGAGGGCACCGCCGGTGGCGGAGGCGACGGCGGACATCACGGCGGCCACCACGACGGCTGTCTCGGGCGCGACCTGGCCGCGCAGCCCGCCGTCCGGGTTGATGCGCAGCGCGATCAGCAGCAGCGACCCGTTGAGCACGAACACGAGGAGGCCGAGGACGAGCGCGGGCACCAGCAGCAGCAGTCGCACCAGCAGCGGCCAGACCAGGGCCGACAGGAGACCGAAGGCGCCGGCGCCGAACGCGGCCGTGACCGCGATCCGGGTCGCGCTGTCACCGTCCGCCGACTGGAGCTGGAAGTCCGGCAGGATCCCGGCGAGCACCAGCATGGTGACCGTGGAGACCGCCCACACCGCGACACTGCGCCCGATCTGACTGACGAGCCGCCGCCAACGCACTCGACCCACGCCCCGAACACCTCACGTCCCTGGCCCGTCGACCTGGCGGGCCTCCCCCAGCCTGTCATGCGGGACGGACGGCCCCCGGTGCTAGCGGCCGTCGTAGCCCGCCGTCGGCATCGACAGACGGCGGTGCACGCGGGCCTTCGCCTGGGCGTCGTAGGAGGGTTCCGCGCTGCCGACCGTCTCGATGCGGACCCCGCGGCGCGCGCACTCGTCGGTGAACTCCTCGACGGACGACAGCGCGCTCTCCAGGACCCGGCGGCTGGGGGCGACGAACAGGTCGAGGCCGGGGCGGACGCCGTCCCACAGGGCGCAGTGGTCGGGGCGCAGACCGCGCACCAGAAGCTCGCGGGCGATCACATAGCCGTGGTCGGCGGCCCAGCGGGCACACATCGCGTGCTGGCTGCGGGAGTCGACCAGGAAGGGGTCCTCGTCCAGCTCCTCCAGCGGCGTCAGGCTGGCGATCGCCGTGACCCGCACCGGCACGGGCATACCGGAGGCACCGCGTACCTGTCCCATGGCGTCCCCCTCACCTCCGGGTTTCGCCGCCGACCCTACTCCTGCCCGTAGGCTTCGGGGGAGTCGCGCGAAGGAGGCAAAGAAGGTGCCGGTGGAGATCACCTGGTGGGGTCACGCCACCTGCACGATCGAGGACTCGGACGTACGCGTCCTCACCGACCCCCTGTTCGCGCGCCGCCTCGCGCATCTGCGGCGCCGGAGGGGCGCGGTGCCTCCGGCCGGGGCCCGGCGCGCGGACCTGGCGCTCGTCTCCCACCTCCACGCCGACCACCTGCACCTTCCCTCGCTGGCCGGTCTCGCGCCGGGCACGCGCCTGCTCGTGCCCCGGGGCGCACTCCGCGCGGTGCCCGGACTGCGCCGGCTCCGGCAGCTGCGGATCGAGGAAGTGGCCCCCGGCGACCAGACACGGGTCGGTGACCTGGTCGTACGGACCGTCCCCGCCCGGCACGACGGCCGCCGGCTGCCGGTCGGACCGCACCGGTCCCCCGCGCTGGGCTACGTCGTCGAGGGCGAGGCGCGGACCTACTTCGCCGGGGACACCGGGCTGTTCGACGACATGGCCAAGGAGGTCGGGCCGGTCGACGTGGCGCTGCTGCCGGTGGGCGGCTGGGGCCCGTATCTCGGCGAGGGGCATCTCGACGCGGGCCGCGCGGCCCAGGCCCTCGCCCGGCTCGCGCCGCGCAGCGCGGTGCCGGTACACTACGGCACGTACTGGCCGATCGGGATGGACGCGGTGCGCCCGCACGAATTCCACACGCCGGGCGACGAGTTCGTGCGGATCGCCGCGCAGCTCGCGCCGTCGGTGTCGGTGCACCGGCTCGGGCACGGGGAGAGCGTGCGGCCGGAGGTCGCCCGGTGAGCTGGATAACGGAGGCGGTGTCGGCGACCGCGACGACCTCGCCCGAGTCCACCCAACAGGCCATCGGGTACCCGTCGTTGTTCCTGCTGGTGCTGTTCGGGGCGCTGGTGCCGGTGATTCCGACCGGGGCGCTGGTGAGTTCGGCGGCCGTGGTCGCGTTTCATCAGACGGCGCCGTTCGCGTTGGCGCTGGTGTTCGTCACGGCTTCGCTGGCCGCGTTTCTCGGGGATGTCGCCCTGTACTGGCTGGGGCGGCGGGGGATGGGGTCGAAGAACGGGTCGCGGTGGCTGGAGGCTATTCGGGCGCGGGCGCCGGAGGAGCGGCTGGAGCAGGCGCAGGCGAAGCTGGCCGATCACGGGGTGGCTGTGCTGGTGCTGTCCCGGTTGGTGCCTGCCGGGCGGATTCCGGTGATGTTGGCCTGTCTTATGGCGGAGTGGCCGATCCGGCGGTTTGCGCGGGGGAATGCGCCCGCGTGTCTGGCGTGGGCCGTGACGTATCAGTTGATCGGCATCCTGGGGGGCTCGCTGTTCCCCGAGCCCTGGGAGGGTGTGGTGGCGGCTGTTGCGTTGACTGTGGTGATCAGTGTGGTGCCCAGCTTGTGGAAGCGGGTTCGGGCTGCCGGTTGAGCCGCAAATCGACACAGCCCCGCGCCCCTGAAGAAGGGCATTTACTCCAGCACTCTTGAGGCTCCCACCGCCAGGTCCCACAGGTCTTCTCGGGCCAGCTCCGCTTTTTCCCATGCTGCGGTGACTCGCGTCAGGGGTTCCAGGACCGGTTCCGCCGAGAGGACGAAGGTGCCCCAGTGCATGGGGGCCATTCGCTTCGCGCCCAGGTCCTGTGCGGCCTGGACCGCTTCCTCGGGGTCGCAGTGGACATCGCTCAGCCACCAGCGGGGATCGTAGGCGCCGATGGGGAGGAGGGCCAGGTCGATTCCCGGGTAGCGATGGCCGATTCGGGTGAACCAGTGGCCGTAGCCTGTGTCGCCGGCGAAGTAGACGCGTTGGCCGTCGGGGGCGGTCAGGACCCAACCGCCCCACAGGGAGCGGCAGGTGTCGGTGAGGCTGCGCTTGGACCAGTGGTGGGCGGGGACGAAGTCGAGGCGGACGCCGTCGAGTTGGGCCGCTTCCCACCAGTCGAGCTCGGTGACGTGGGTGAATCTGCGGCGTCTGAACCAGTTGCCGAGGCCCGCGGGGGCGAACACCGGGGTGTGGCGCGGGAGTCGGCGCAGGGTGGGGGCGTCGAGGTGGTCGTAGTGGTTGTGGCTGATGACGACAGCGTCGATGGGCGGGAGTGCTTCCCAGGCGACGCCCACGGGGGTGATCCGGGCCGGGGTGCCGAGGATACGGCGGGACCAGACGGGGTCGGTGAGGATCGTCAGGCCGCCGAGCTGGATCACCCAACTGGCGTGGCCCGCCCAGGTGACGGCGACGGTCAGGGCGTCCACCTGGGGCAACGGCTCGGGGGCGAACGGGAGTTGGGGGATGTCGGCGAGGCCCTCGGGGCGGGGGCGCACGGAGCCCTCGCGGGCGAAGCGGGCGAAGGCCTTGAGGCCGGGGAGCGGGGCGGTGAGCCGGTCGTGGAAGGCGCGGGGCCAGACGCGGCGCTCGCCGAGCGGGCGGGTTTCGGCGAGGGGCGGGGACGAGGGGATCAACGGGGGCGTCGGGTCTGCGGGTTGCCGTGTGGTCGTACCGCTGGTGGTCGACTCGGACTGCTGCGTCATCGAGGAGGCTCCCATCGCTGAGCGTCGTCGCGGAGATCGTCGAAGATCGACCTCAAGGACATCAACGCGCGTTGCACGTGTGGCAGTTCCAACGGCAAGGGTGACGTGAGACATTCCGCGCGTTCCGCGTCCGTACGGCCCAGCAGTGGCCCGGTGGACAGCCGTACCCGCAGCGCGCCGAGGTCGTCGCCGAACCGGTGGCCGCCGGGTGCGGGCATGCCGAGGCGGGCGGTGAGGAACTCCTCCAGGTCCTGCGCGTCGCCCACGCCCTGCGGGGTGAGGGCGTGGCGCAACGGACCGAGATCGACGTAGAGATGACGTCCCGCCTGCGGCGGCCGGGAGAAGGCGCCCGCCCCGGTGACGGCGGCGTGCGCGGCGGCGGCCACGCGCGCATGGAGGCGTACGGCGGTGTCGCGGCGGTCGAGGACGGGCGGGGGTTCGCCGAGGGCGTGGCCTGCCGCGGCGGCGACCGGGGCGGCGACGCGGGCGCCGAGGGCGGTGAGGACGTCGAGCACGCGCGCGCGGAGGGCCTGTCCCGCGCGTCCTGCGGGGAAGCGGGCGACGGCGGCGGGCCAGCCGGACGGGAGGAGCGCGCCGGCCAGGTCGGTGACGACGGTGACCCGGTCGGGCAGCATCTCGGCGGGGCTGAGCAGCATGGTGCCCTGAGGTGCGTGCGCGGTGTCGCGCCAGGTCTCGTCGCTGACCAGGTGCAGGCCTTCGGCGGCGGCGGCCTCGACGGTCTCGTGCATGACCTCAGGCGGCGCCACGGTCGCGGTCGGGTCGTCGGCCACCGAGAGGACGAGCAGCCGCGGGTCGCCGCCCTCGTCCCGGACCCGGCGCACGGTCTCCAGCAGGGCGTACGGATCGGGCACCCCGCCGCACTCGGCCGGGGTGCCCACATGGAACACGGATCTGCCCAACAGGCGGGCGTACGGCGCCCACCAGGCGGCGCAGGGTCTGGGCACCAGGACATCACCGCCGAGCGCGGCGGTCAGCGCGACCAGCAGTGCGGGGGCGCCCGGGGCCGCGGCCACGCGGGCGAGGTCGGCGGGCAGGCCCCGGCGTTCGAAGTAGCCGCTCGCCGCGTCGAGCAGGGCGGGGGCGCCGCCGACGGGCTGTTCCTCGGTGCGGGACGCGGCGGCGGCGAGCACATCGGCCAGTTCGGGCAGTACGGGCAGGCCGTCGTCGGGAAACACGGGGCCGTAGCGCACAGGCCCCTGGCCTACCGCGTCCGCCTGCCGCATGGTGCCTCCGCGCAGTCCCTCGTGCAGTGCCGTGCCGTGTCCCGGTCGCGCCCTCAGTGGCCCGGCGTCCGCCTGCGCAGCCGGTACACGGCCCCTCCGAAGGCAGCCGCGATCAGTACACCACCGGCGACCAGAGCCGGAACGGAGTCGGTGAAGGTACCGCCCTCCCCCGCCTGCACCCCGCGCTGCACCGCGGCGGGCACGTCACCGCCGCAGGCCTCGCCCCGGGGCTCCTGGCACGGCGGCCGTCCGCCCCCGCGCTCGATGCTGAAGGTCGCGCTCCAGGGCCTGCCCTGTCCCCCGGGCGGTGCCGGACAGGTCCCGTCCACGGTCCACGCGGAGTCCCGCTCGACCCCGTCCGTGGAGATCCGCGCGGTGCCCCGGTAGGCGGTTGCGGCCGCCCGGTCGTCGTTGCCGGGCACACGCTGCAGCTGCACGGTCCCGTCGTCGAACCCCTGGGACGTCGCGTCGATGGTCTCGGCCACGGTCCCCCCGAGCCCCTCGCACGTGACGGAGACGGTGACACTCCCGCCCGCCCGCACACTGCTCGGACTGACCTCGGCCCCCGGATCGGCGGCCACGGCGGGCCCGGCGGCGCCGACAAGGCCGACGACGGCCAGAGCAAGGGCGGTGCGACGCATGAGCGGGTCTCCTTAGACCGAGGACGACGGCAACACCATCGAAGCCCGGACTGTTCACCACCGCGCGCGGCCAAGCCCCATTAGCGGGACGCGAGGGGCCGAGCGAGTGAAATTCGGGCCGGCCGGGGCTTTCAGGGGCGCGGGGCCGTATCGATGTGCGGCTCCGCCGCGCGGGCGCGGCGAGCCACGGCGGCCCGCACCCCGCGACTAGGCCGCCCCCTCCAGCACCTGCTCCCGAATCCGCCGACAGCACCGGCTGATCAACCGGGACACATGCATCTGCGATATCCCGAACCGCTCGGCGATCCGGCTCTGCGTCATGTCCGCGAAGAACCGCAGGTACAAGATCTCGCGATCCCGCTCGGGCAACGCGGCCAGCCGGGGCCGCACCGCCTCCCGGTCGACGACGACATCCAGCGCCGGATCAACACCGCCGAGAACGTCCCCGAGCGAGAACCCGTCAGAACCGCCGGAGGCCACCGCGTCCAACGACAGCGCGCGGAAGCTCTCCAACGCCTCGAGCCCCACCCGCACTTCCTCCTCGGAGAGACACGCGTGCCCGGCGATCTCGCCCACGGTGGGCCGCCGCCCCGGCGTCGTGTGGGCCAGCTCAAGGCCGGCGACCCGCACCCGGTTCCGCAGATCCTGCACCCGCCGAGGCACGTGCAGCGTCCACAGGTGGTCCCGGAAGTGCCGCTTGATCTCCCCGGTGATCGTGGGCACCGCGTAGCTCTCGAACGCGCTGCCCCGCTCGGGGTCGTACCGGTCGACGGCCTTGACCAGACCGAGGGCGGCGACCTGACGCAGGTCCTCGGTGTTCTCGCCCCGGTTGCGGAACCGTCCCGCGAGCCGGTCGGCCATGGGGAGCCAGTCCTCGACGATGCGTTCGCGGACGGTGTCGTGCTGCGGGCCGGGCGGCAGCGCGGCGAGCGTGCGGAAGGCCTCCGCGGTGTCCGGGGCGTCGCGGTGCGCGGGGCGTTTGATGCTCGTGCGGGCAGACCGAGTGGGCATGGTGCGTCACAACTCCCTTGAGCATGCTCCGGGTTGGACGGTCACCGTCGGTGGGATCGCGTGTGCGGTCCAGCGCTGGGAGTTCGCGTGCCCCCGACCCCTGGGGGCAAACACTCCCCCGGTCATCCCTCAGTCGCGCTCGCGCGCCCCCTCCCGGGTCCGGCCGTGGGCGACGAGGCGACGCGGATGGCGGCGCAGGTACTCGCCCTCCAGTCCGGCCATACGGTCGTTGTGGGCGCGCAGCGCGTCGTTCGAGCCGTACAGCAGGGTGTCGTGGCGCGTGCGGTGGATGGTCTCCAGCTCCTTCATGAGCTGGGAATCGTCCAGGCGCGCAGGGTCGACTCCGGTCATGGTGTGCCCCGCTCGTCGAGTCTCACGGTCCTTGGACCCACTCTACGAACATTCCGGCATTCCGGCCCCGCGGCCTCTGTACCAAGGTGGCGGGCGCCCGGCGGGCACGGCCTACCGCGCGCGCTCCACCCGCCGCTCGTCCCACACGGGCTCGGTCGTCTCGCGGACCTTGCCGTCGCTGCCGAAGACCAGGTAGCGGTCGAAGGCGCGGGCGAACCAGCGGTCGTGCGTGACGGACAGCACGGTCCCGTCGAACGCCTCCAGCCCTTCCTGCAGGGCCTCGGCGGACTCGAGGTCGAGGTTGTCGGTCGGCTCGTCGAGGAGGAGGGCCGTGACGCCCTGGAGTTCCAGCAGCAGGATCTGGAAGCGGGCCTGCTGGCCGCCGGAGAGCCGGTCGAAGCTCTGCTCGGCCTGGCCGGTCAGCTCGTAGCGCCGCAGCCGGGACATCGCGGGGCCCTGGGCCTGCGCGTGCTCCTTCCACAGGATGTCGAGGAGGGTGCGGCCCTGGAGCTCGGGGTGGGCGTGGGTCTGCGCGAAGTGGCCGGGCACGACGCGCGCGCCGAGCTTCCACTCCCCCGTGTGCTTCACGTCCTCGCCGGCGAGGAGGCGCAGGAAGTGGGACTTGCCCGAGCCGTTCGAGCCGAGGACGGCGACGCGTTCGCCGTAGAAGACCTCCAGGTCGAAGGGCTTCATCAGGCCGGTGAGCTCAAGTCCCTTGCAGGTGACGGCCCTTACGCCGGTGCGGCCGCCCTTGATGCGCATGGTGATGTCCTGCTCGCGCGGCGGCTCGGGCGGCGGGCCCGCCTCCTCGAACTTGCGCAGGCGGGTCTGGGCGGCGGCGTAGCGGGACGCCAACTCGTGGCTGATGGAGGCCGCCTGACGGAGGTTCAGGACGAGCTTCTTCAGCTGGGCGTGCTTCTCGTCCCAGCGGCGGCGCAACTCCTCGAAGCGGGCGAAGCGTTCACGCCGGGCCTCGTGGTACGTGGCGAAGCCGCCGCCGTGCACCCAGGCGTCGGCGCCGGTCGGTGAGGGCTCCACGGAGACGATCTTCTCGGCGGCGCGGGCGAGGAGTTCACGGTCGTGGGAGACGAACAGGACCGTCTTGCGGGTCTCCTTGAGGCGCTCCTCCAGCCATCGCTTGCCGGGTACGTCGAGGTAGTTGTCCGGCTCGTCGAGCAGCAGGACCTCTTCGCTGCCGCGCAGCAGTGCCTCCAGCACGAGCCGCTTCTGCTCACCGCCGGAGAGCGTGCTCACCTGCCGGAACTGCGCCTTGTCGTACGGCACTCCGAGCGCGGCCATGGTGCACATGTCCCACAGGGTCTCGAACTCGTAGCCGTGCACCTCGGCCCAGTCCGACAGGGCCTGGGCGTAGGCGAGTTGGGCCGCCTCGTCGTCGACGGTCATGATGCCGTGCTCGGCCTTGTCGACCTCGGCCGCGACCTCGCGGATGCGCGGCGGGGCGACCGACACGAGCAGGTCGCGTACGGTCGTCTCGTCGCGTACGGAGCCCACGAACTGGCGCATCACGCCGAGGCCGCCGCTCACGGTGACCGTGCCGCCGTGCGGTTTCAGCTCGCCTGAGATCAGCCGCAGCAGGGTCGTCTTGCCGGCGCCGTTGGGCCCGACCAGGGCGACCACGGAGCCTTCGCCGACCCGGAAGGACACATCGCCGAGGAGCGGCCTCCCGTCGGGGAGGTAGTACTCGAGGTGTGCGGCTTCCAGATGTCCCATGACCACGCATTCTGTGGGGCGGCCTCGCGGCCGGGCAAACGCTTATTGTGCCCGTCAGGGCCTCGCTAGGGCTTCTGGTCCTCGTCGAGCGGCTGGCCCGCCGGGCCGCCGTCCGTGTCCGGTGCCGCCGTCTCCACCAGGGCGCCCTCCCAGGACAGCGCCTTCCAGCCGTCGGCCGGGGAGCCCTCCAGGATGACGATGCCGGTGTTGTCGAGGGGGCGGGCGGCGGCGAAGTCCACGTCGACGTTGCCCGCGCGGGCGGAGGTCCACATCCGGATCGCGGCGCCGTGGCTGACCATGGCGACCGTGCGGGCGCCGCTGTCGACGGCCTCCGCGACCACGGCGTCGTAGCGGGCGAGGGCCTCGGCTCCGCTCTCGCCGCCCGGCATCCGCAGCTCCGTGTCGCCGGCGGCCCACGCGAAGACGATCCGCATGTACTCGTGGCCGGGTTCCTGGTCGCCGGGGAGCATCTCCAGGTCGCCCGCGGTCAGCTCGCGGATGCCGTCCCGGATGCGTACGTCGAGGCCGCGGGCTGCGGCCAGCGGGGCGGCGGTGTGCTGGGTGCGGACCAGGGTGGAGGCGTAGAGGGCCTCGATGTCCTCGTCGGCGAGGGCCTCGGGGAGCGCGGCGGCCTGGCGGCGGCCGAGGTCGGTCAGCTCGGCGCCGGGTATGGCCGTGTCGAGGCGGAAGGCCACGTTGGCCGTGGTCTGGCCGTGGCGGATGAGGATCAGGCGCATGCGGGGGTCCTCCGATGAAACGGTCCGCCGGGAGGTCGGAACGAAACGGCCGGTCGACGGTGGGAACGGTCCGCCGACGGCCGGAGCCGAGGGGTCAGCCGCCGGTGGAGCGGGTCCGCCGGGCGGCAAACGGCCATTTCAGGGTACCCGGCAGGGCATGAGCCCTGACGTCGACCTCACGGTCCCCCTGCCCGGCCGCCACGCCCTGCGCGACTGGCTGCTCTCCCTGGACAGCCGGCTCTTCGAGGCGGCGGCGGAGCGGAAGTGGCCCGCGGCCCAGCCCGTGCTGCCGCGGCTGAGTCGCAGTGCCAATCACGGCGTGCTGTGGTTCGCGACGGCCGCCGCGGTGGCCGCGAGCCGGACGCCGCGGGCCCGCCGGGCCGCCGCCCGGGGCATCGCCTCGCTGTCCCTGGCGTCCTTCGCGATCAACACGGTCGGCAAGCGGACCGTGCGCCGTCACCGGCCCGCCCTTGACCCGGTCCCGTTGAGCCGGCAGCTGAAGCGGCAGCCGATCACCACCTCGTTCCCGTCCGGTCACGCGGCGTCGGCGGCGGCCTTCGCGACCGGTGTGGCCCTGGAGTCCCCGGCGTGGGGCGCGGTGGTGGCGCCGATCGCGGTGTCGGTCGCGGCGTCCCGGGTCTACACCGGTGTCCACTTCCCGAGCGATGTGGTGGCGGGTGCCGCGCTGGGCGCGTGCGCGGCCTTCGCGGTGCGCGGCATGGTGCCGACGCGGGGGCGGATCGTGCCGCCGGCCCGGGCCCGCGCCGAGGTCCCCGCGCTGCCGGACGGCGAGGGTCTGGTCATGGTGGTCAACGCGGCGTCGGGCACCTCGGACCGGGCGGACGCGCTGACGGACTTCCTGCCGGGCGCGGAGGTCGTCGTCTGTGAACCGGCGGACCTCCACGTCGAGTTGGAGAAGGCGGCGGCCCGCGCCCGGGTGCTCGGGGTGTGCGGCGGCGACGGCTCGGTGAACGCGGGGGCGGCGGTCGCCCTGCGCCACGGCCTGCCCCTCGCCGTCCTCCCGGGCGGCACCCTCAACCACTTCGCGTACGACCTCGGGGTGGAGGGTCCGCGCGATCTGAGCAGGGCGGTCAAGCAGGGCGACGCCGTCCGCGTGGACGTCGGCCGGTTCAGGTCCGGGGCCACCCGGGGCATCTTCCTCAACACCCTGAGCCTGGGCGTCTATCCGGAGCTGGTGCGGGAGCGGGAGCACTGGGCGCCCCGGATCGGCGGCTGGTCGGCGGGGGTGCTGGCGGCCCTGCGGGTGCTGCGCGCCGACCGGCATCCGCTGGAGGCCGAGGTGAACGGCCGCACCCGGCCGTTGTGGCTGCTGTTCGCCGGGAACGGCACCTACCACCGGATGGGGATCGCCTCCGGCCGCCGCGTCGACCTGGCGGACGGGCGTCTCGACATCCGGATCGTGCACGGCGGCCGCAGGCCCGCGCTACGGCTGCTGGCGGCGGCGGTCACGGGCCCGTTCACCCGCTCCCCGGCCCACGCGGCGGCCCAGGTGCACCGTCTGCGCCTGAGCGGCCTGACCTCGGGCACGCTGCTCGCCTTCGACGGTGAAGTCACCGACGTGGAAGGGGACTTGACGCTGGAGGAGCAGCCCGAGGCGCTGACGGTGTACCGCCCGCTGACGGAGTCCCTGATCACTCGTCAGTCCATATCGTAAAACGTGGGTCTCATCATTCGGCATGCGCGCGTACCTTCAGGACTACGAAGAAGCCGCCGCGAAGGGGTAGGTAGAGCCATGCCGAAGCCGCAGGAGACCGCTGTCTACACGCACGGGCACCACGAGTCCGTACTGCGTTCGCACACCCAGAGGACCGCCGCCAACTCCGCGGCCTACCTGCTCGGTTCGCTCAAGCCGCACATGCGGATCCTGGACATCGGCTGCGGCCCGGGCACCATCACCGCGGACCTGGCGGCACTGGTCCCGGACGGGCATGTCACCGGGGTCGACCACGCGCCGGGCATCCTGGACCAGGCCCGCGCGACGGCGGCCCAACGCGGCCTGGACAACGTGGACTTCGCGGTCGCCGACGTCCACGCGCTGGACTATCCGGACGACACGTTCTGTGTGGTCCACGCCCATCAGGTGCTCCAGCACGTGGGCGACCCGGTGCAGGCGCTGAGGGAGATGAAGCGGGTCACCAAGCCCGGCGGCTTCATCGCCGCCCGGGACGCGGACTACGCGGCGATGACCTGGTACCCGGAGGTGCCGGGGCTGGACGGCTGGCTGGACCTGTACCGCCGGGTGGCCCGCGCCAACGGCGGCGAGCCGGACGCGGGACGCCGTCTCAAGTCGTGGGCACAGCAGGCGGGGCTGACGGACGTCACGGCCACGTCGAGCACCTGGACGTTCCAGACTCCGGACGAGCGGGCCTGGTGGAGCGGCCTGTGGGCGGACCGCACCGTCGCCTCCTCGTACGCCGGGGTCGCCACCGAGGGCGGCCACGCGACCACCGGGGAGCTGGAGGCCGTGGCCGAGGCGTGGCGGGAGTGGGGCAAGCGGGACGACGGCTGGTTCGCCGTGCTGCACGGGGAGATCCTGGCCCGCAAGGACGTCTGAGCCGCGGGATCGGGGGCATGCGGGCGTCAGGAGGTAACACACTATGGTTCCGATCCTGATCGTCCTGCTGCTGGCACTGGTCCTGTTCGGTGCCGGATTCGCCGTGAAGATCCTCTGGTGGGTGGCGCTGATCGTCCTCGCCGTATGGCTGCTCGGCTTCCTGGTGCGCGGCACCACGGCCGGCGGCGGCAGGGGTCGCTGGTACCGCTGGTAGCGGCGCGTCCCCCCACCCCCACAGACATCGAGCCCGTGTCACCCCGAGCAATCGGGGTGACACGGGCTCTTGGCATGCGGCGGCCGTTCAGCGCACGACGGCCGTCTCCACCAGCAGCCGCGCGGCAACGGCGATCGACTCCGCGTCGATCCCGGCCGCGTGCAGCTGCTCGGCCGGACTCGCCGAGCCGGGCATGGTGCGCACGGCGAGCCGGACCAGACGCGGCACCGGCCGGCCGTCGAGGAAGGCGTCCAGGACCGCGTCCCCGAGACCGCCCTCGGGGTGGTGGTCCTCGACGGTGAGCAGACAGCCGGTGTCCTCGGCAGCCTGCCTCAGGGTCTCGACGTCGACGGGCTTGACCGAGTACAGGTCGATCACCCGCACCTGGATGCCCTCGCGGTCCAGCGTGTCGGCGGCGGCCAGCGCCTCCTGCACGGTCACCCCGGCGGCCACGACGGTCAGCCGGTCCCGGCTGGAGAACCGCAGCACCTTGCTGCCGCCGACCGGGAACTCGTCGTCGGCGCCGTAGACGACCGGGGCGTCGCCGCGCGAGGTCCGCAGATAGCGCACGCCGTCGAGGCCGGCCATCGTGGCGACCAGCCGTGCGGTCTGGTGGGCGTCGCACGGGTACAGCACGGTCGAGCCGTGCACCGCCCGCATCATCGCCAGGTCCTCCAGCCCCATCTGCGAGGGGCCGTCCTGCCCGATGGACACCCCGGCGTGCGAGCCGACGAGGTTGATCCCCGCGCCGCTGACGGCGGCCATGCGGATGAAGTCGTAGGCGCGCGTGAGGAACGCCGCGAACGTGGAGGCGTACGGCACCCAGCCGCGCGCCGCCAACCCCACGGCCGCGCCGACGAGTTGCTGCTCGGCGATGTAGCACTCGAAGTACCGGTCGGGGTGTTCCTTGGCGAAGAACTCGGCGCGCGTGGAGTCCCCGACCTCCCCGTCGAGCGCCACGACGTCCCCGCGCGCGGAGCCGAGGGCGGCGAGGGCCTGGCCGAAGGCGTCGCGGGTGGGGACGTCGTCGCCCGGTTCGTAGCGCGGGAGTTCCAGGTGGTCGGCGCGCACGGAGTGCGGTGCGATGGCCGCCGGGGGTGCCTGGACGTGGACGCGGAGGTCGCGTACGCCGCCGAGTTCGGCGATGGCCGCGGCCGCGTCGGGCAGGGGTTTGCCGTGCAGGCCCTCGCGGTCCTGGACGGAGGTGACGCCCTTGCCCTTGAGGGTGCGGGCGAGGACCACGGTCGGCCGGCCGCCGGTGGACGCGGCCTCGCCGTAGGCGCGGTCGATCGCGTCCACGTCGTGGCCGTCGATCTCGACCGTGTGCCAGCCGAAGGCCCGGAACCGGCGGGCGTACGCGTCGAGGTCGTGCCCGTGCCGGGTGGGTCCGCGCTGGCCGAGCCGGTTGACGTCGACGATCAGGGTGAGGTTGTCGAGGTGTTCGTACGCCGCGTGCTCGGCGGCCTCCCACACCGAGCCTTCGGCCAGCTCGCTGTCCCCGCACAGCACCCATACGCGGTAGCCAGCGCGCTCGAGCCGCATGCCGGACAGGGCGATGCCGACCCCGACCGGCAGGCCCTGGCCGAGCGAGCCGGTGGCGGTCTCGACCCACGGGAGCCGCTGCGGGGTGGGATGCCCTTCGAGACGGCTGTCCAGCATGCGGAAGGTGAGCAGCTCGGCGTCGTCGACGGCTCCCGCGGCCTTGTAGGCGGAGTAGAGCAGGGGCGAGGCGTGTCCCTTGGACAGGACGAAACGGTCGTTGCCGGGGTCGGTGGGGCGGTCGAAGTCGTAGTGGAGGTGGTGGGCGAGCAGGACGGCCATCAGGTCGGCGGCGGACATGGAGGAAGTGGGGTGTCCGGAGCCCGCAGCGTCGGCGGCCCGCACACTGTCCACGCGCAGTTGCTGTCCGAGTTCGACGAGTTCACCGGTGTCCATGGGACTCCTTCTGGGGGGGGTGGTCATGCGGGGCATTCCGCGTCCCCCTGATCAAGCGGCCCAAACAACACGTGCCGAACGCCCACCGGGATCGCCCGAAAGGATCACCACCGCCCGCTCTCCCCAACTAGGCTCGTCCGTATGGAGATTCTGGGAGCCACGCTGCGTATCTGCGTCGACGACCTGGAGACCGCCGTCCCCTTCTACGAACGGCTCGCGGGTGGCACCGCGCTCCGCTTCGAGCGCGGTGGGGTGTCGGTGGCCGCGGTCGGCTGTTTCCTGCTGATGAGCGGACCGCCCACGGAGCTGGAGGTGTTGCGCAAGGTCGCCGCCACCATCGCCGTCAAGGACGTCGACGAGACCCAGGCGGTCCTGACCGAGCTGGGCGCCCACATCGTCGCGGGCCCCATCGCGTCCCCGGCGGGCCGCAACCTCATCGCGATGCATCCGGACGGGATGGTCTACGAGTACGTGGACCGGCGGGGCTGACCGGCCGGTCCACGTGGCGCCTCAGGGCGTGTCCGGCCGCATCCTGAAGTCGTAGCGCGCCGGCAGTGGTTCGTCGGTGAGCCGGGACCACAGCCGGCCGATCGACTCGGCGCCCTCGCGCAGGTCGGCGACCTCGAAGCCCTCGGCGAAGACGGCCCACGCGTCGTCGCGCCGGCCTTCGGCGAGCAGCAACTCCGCCTGGAGCAGCAGGAATCGGCCGCGTTCACGAGTGCCGGGGTGCAGCATCTCCCACACGGCGCGCGCGTCCGCCGTCCGCCGCACCCGCAGCAGCGCCTCGACGGCCTCCCGCCCGAGCGCGGCCGTCGCGGCGGTCCACCGCTCCCCCGCGTCCCGCCGCTCGTGGCACAGGTCGGCGAAGGCCTCGTTGTACCGGTCGGCGGCCCGCTCGTGGTTGCCCGCCTCCTGATCGGCCACGGCGAGACAGCGCAGCAACGGCCAGAGCGACGGGGCGAGTTCGAGGGCCCGCTCCCAACTCCGCACCGCCTGAGCCCGATCGCCTGCATGCCACTGCGCGATGCCGAGGTGGTACTCGGTGAGCGGGGTCGCGGGCGCGGTCTCCAGCATGTCCCGCCAGTGCGAGGCGACGAGCGTCTCGCCGGGCGGGCGGACCCGGCGCGGCTCGGGCAGCACCCCGCTGCGCAGCAGTTCGGCCCAGGGCGCCTGGTCCTCGCCGAGCGTGCTCTCGTCGAAGGGCGTGCCGGGCAACTTCCAGTCGGCGCGCAGGACTTCGAGCGCGCCCCAGCCGGAGCCGGTGGCGAGGAGCGCGCCGGGTTCGGTGTCGGCGTACGGCTTCCACGCGGTGTAGGCGGCGTCGACGTCGGCGCGCGGCAGCACGGCTTCGAGCCGCGCTTCCGCGCCCTCCACCACGGCGGACCATTCCCCGTCCGCCTCGGCGTCGAGCGGGCCGTACGCCTCCAGCCAGGACACCTCGCTCTCCGGGTCCAGGCGGACATGCTCCAACTGGGTGCGGGCCAGGCCCGCTTGGATCTCGCAGTAGCCGCCGGTGCCCGGTTCGGTGAGCCACTCCTGCCAGCGCCGGCCGCCGCTGCCGGTGCCCCACACGAACAGTTTGCGCCCGCGCAGCACGTCGGTGGACGTCTGCACCAGGCCGTGCCCGTCCGCGTCGAGCGCGGCGATCCAGCGCCGCCGCCCGTCCTCGACCTCGTAGAAGTAGTCGGCGGCGTAAGGGCTGTTGAGGGGGTACGACCGGTCCACTCCGTCGTACGACGGGACGGGCACCCTGCGCAGTCGCCGCTCGTACCCGAAGTGCCAGGCCTCCGAGGCCGGTGCGAGGACCCGGCGTTCCTCCGGCACGGCGATGTTGGACCACCAGTAGGCGGGCGCGGGCCGCTCGTGCGGGTTGCGGACGCGGACGCCGACGTAGAGGAAGTCGGAGCCGTCCGGGAGCCAGAGGTCGACCTGGAAGGGGAGGTCGCGGAGGCGTTCCCACTCCCAGAGGCGGAGCATCTCGCCGCCGTCGGGGGCGGGGACGCGGGCCGCGTGCACGGGGGCGCAGGAGAGGGTGGTGTGGCCGGTGGCGCCGATGTTCCACTCGATGCCGCCGGAGAACCAGGCGCCGTTGAGGGCGAAGTTGGCGGGCTGCAACACCGGGTTGCGGTACAGGAGTTCACGGTTCGTGGGCTTGTGGACGAGGGAGGCGACACGGCCGCCGAGGGCGGGGAGCACGGTGGCGCGCAGCCGGTCGTTCTCGATCACGAGGGCGTCGACGCGGCGGGGTGCGCGGTCTCTGTCGTAGCCGTCCCGGACGCGGGTGGGCAGCAGGCTGCGGAGCGGTTCGTAGCCGACCTGGCGGGCCATGTCGCGGGGCAGTTCCTCGCGGTCCCGGTCGTCTATGCGGTGTGCCTCGTCGAGCGGACGCAGTGGGGGCAGCGGGTTGTCGGGGCCCAACTCCGCGGCGGGCAGCGTCAGTACCTCACGTCGGATCGTCGTCACGATCACCATGGAACCCGGCAACGGGTGCGGTGGCCAGGGGCATTGCCAGTCAGGATTCCGCAAAGACGGGGGCGCCCGGAAATTCCCGGTGCGGTTCGTCCCGGTCGACGTAGAGTCGGCCGTCCGACGACATGGACCGAGAAGTGGAACGGCCGATGAGCGAGCAGCACACGTACCGGGTGATCGTCCGGGGCACCTGGGACGCGCTGACGGACGAGGCGCGGGAGCGGCTGCTCGGTGAGGCGGCGGAGCACGGCATGCTGAGCATGCGCTTCACCGAGGAGGGCTCGCTCAGTTACGAGCCGTCGCCGCTCAAGCACTTCTCGTGGCGGTACGTGGTGGTCTCGGACGCGGCGGACGGCGACGAGATGGCCGCGGCGCTCGCGGAGGACCGCGCCGAGACCGCGCTGAAGGGCCTCGGCTACGGCTTCCGCGATCTGAGGTCGACGGTCACGGACCTGGACACGATGAAGGTCAACCGGAAGTCCGCATCTCGGCGGTGATCGCCCAGCGCTCGTGGTCCCGCCATGCCCCGTCGATGTAGATCATGTTCGGCGAGAACCCTTCGAGGCGGAAGCCGCAGCTGCGCGCGAGGGCGATCGAGGGGAGGTTGGTGGGCTGCACGTTGATCTCCAGGCGGTGCAGCCGCATCGGCCCGAAGGCGTGTCCCACCACGAGGTTCATGCCCTCGCGCATCAGCCCGCGCCCGGCCGCGTGCGCGAAGGCGCCGTAGCCCAGCGCACCGCACTGGAAGCCGCCCTCGACGATGTTGTTGATGTTGATGAACCCGGCGATGCCGCCGCCGTCCAGCTCGCAGACGAGGAACCCGGCCTTGGTCGGGTCCTGGATCAGCCGCCGCGCGTAGGCGGTGTAAGCGTCCGCACTGACGGGCGGGAACAGCCAGGGCTGGTGCAGGTCCTTGCTCTCCCTGGCCCGCTCGGTGAACTCGGCTCCGTCGTCGTAGGTGAAGTGACGGATGCCCACGCGGGGGCTCTCGGCGAGGTAGCGGGATGCGGTGTGCGGCATCCCGTCACCTTAGTTCCGGCCTAACGGCGGCGTCGCATGAAATACCACCCGCACAGGGCGCCGATGACCGCCGTGCCCAGCAGGGCCATCCAGAGCGGCATGGTGACCTCGGGGATCAGCAGGCGGATCTTGGTGGCGCGGGTGTTCTCGAAGATGAAGATCAGGGCCAGGACGGCGAGCAGCAGAACCGTGATCCGGGCGGGTGTCAGCACACGTTCCCGCTGGCCGGTCCTGCCGCCGCTCTCGGTGGTCTTCGGGCTCATGTCTCCAGGGTGAGCCCGAATCCACCATCACGCACGGTGAAGGGGTGCCCCCGGGTGGTCGGGGGGCGGCGGCCGGTGCGCCCCGGCCGGCTCAGTCCCCGACGACGGGCAGCTCCAGCATCCCGGTGTCTCGGGGCGAGGTGACCACGGTGACCGGCTTGATCCCCCGGTTCCCGGTGTACGCGTCGTCGCTCGCCGCGATCACGAACCGCAGCCGGTGCCCCTTCTCGTACCGGTGCACGATCCCCGGCAGCGTCACCGTGAAGCTCTTCGTGACGTCCGGCACGCGGACAGGGGCGACCAACCGGTGGACCAGGGTCTTGCTGCCGTCGGGGGCGACGTCGTAGAGCTTGGCGAAGAGGACGAGGCGGTCGGCGGCGTCGCCGGAGTTCTGGCTCTGCCGTGCCTTCGGGGAGTCGACCTTGAGCGTCGCCTTCGGGGCGCCGACGACGTCCGTGGTGCGGGTCAGGGGTGCGCTGGTCCAGCCGAGGTAGGTGCCCGCCGTGTCGTACGGTGCCGGGTCCGGGAGGCCGATCGTGCCGCTCAGTGAACTCTCCGAATGGCTCGTGGGGACAAGCCAGTTGGCGTAACCGCGGCTGCCGCTCGTCACCTTCGTGCGGTTGTCGACCAGCTTGCCGTCGCCGGAGAGGTAGAACTTCTCGTCGAGCGCGGGGAGTTGGCCGGTCGTGGCGTAGGTGTCGGCGGGGTCCGTGATCCAGTCGCGGTAGTAGGCGAAGGCCGGTCCCGTGTCGGTGCCCGTCCGCTTGAGCAGATAGCGGTCGAACCAGGACAGGATGCGCCGGCCGACGTAGCTCGACTCCAAGTCGCCCTTGGTGAGGTCGAGTTCACCGGCGGCCGGGTCGGTCATCCCGCCGCTGTGCCCCCAGGACTGCCAGATCATCTTGGTGGTCGTGCCCTGCGCGGTCAGTGTCTTGTACGTCGCTGTCGCCTCGTTGAGGTTGAACAGGGTGTCGGCCTGCCCCTGGACGAGGAGGGTCGGCGCCTTGACCTGCTTCAGATACGTCACCGGTGAGACGCCGCGCGCGTACGCGAGGAGGTCCGCCGTCGCCGCGGGCGGATAGCTCCCGGAGTTCAGGGTGCGGATTATGGCGCAGGCCCTGCTGACGAAGTGCACGCAGGACAGGGAGTTGACGCGGGTCGGGTCGAGGCCCGGCACGGTCAGGGGCTGGGTCTCGCCGATGAGGTAGAAGGCGTTGGTCCACTGCCATTTGAAGGCGCCGGGCACGTCCCGGCTCCCTTGGCCCACCGCGTTGTTGGGGTCGAGGGAGTACGCCAGGTCGTGCCAGGTGATCATGGGGACGAGAGCGTCCACCCGGTGGTCCACGGCGGCCGTGGCGAGCTGGATCGCGCCGCCGTAGGAGCCGCCGATCATCCCGACGCGCGGGTCGCCCTTCGCGTCGAGCGTCACGAAGTCGGCCCTGGTGCCGTCGTCGGCGGCCCGGGTCCCCGCCAGGAAGTCGATCAGCCCGGACGCGGCCTGGCCGTCGATGCCCGGGTCGTCGAGCGAGACGAGACAGCCGGACTTGCCGAAGCCGAGCCCGGAGTAGACGAGTCCGACGTAGCCGCGCTGGGCGAAGGCCTTGCCGATGGAGTCGGTGGAGCCGTCCGACTTGCTGCCGCCGAAGCCGTTGGTGGCCAGGACGGCGGGTGCCGGGTGGGCGTGGTCGACGCCCGCGGGCCGGTACAGATCGGCGTCGACCGTGCAGTCACGGCCGCCCGCGGGGACGGTGAACTTCAGTGCGGTGACGGTGTACTGGCCGGCGCCCGAGGCGGGGGTGCCGAGGGCGAACGGGGCGGCGAGGGTGAGCGGGGCGGTGAGAGTGAGAGCCAGCGCGGCGCGGATTCCGGGCACACGACGGGACACAGGGACCTCCACACTGAGGACAACCCGACTGAGGGAACAGCGACTTACCGACCGGTAAGTACCGGCCCACGCCCATGGTGTGACACGTGTCAGGCCAGGTCAATCACCGTGAAGGGTGTTTCCTGACAGGAATTCAACAAGCGGGCGGCTAGCGCAGCGCGGGCTCGTCCAGCGTCAACGTGCCTTCCTCCGCGTCGAGTTCGGCGCTCACACCGAGCGGTATCGTCAGCGCCCCGTCGCAGTGCCCGAACCCGAACTCCTCCACGACTGGGACGCCGAGTCCGCCGAGCCGGTCGACGAGCACCGGGCGCAGCTGCTCGTACGGTCCGCAGCGGTCCCACGATCCGAGGACGATGCCCGCGACGCCGTCGAGCCAGCCGCTGCGCAGGAGTTGGGTCAGCATCCGGTCGACGCGGAACGCCTGTTCACCGACGTCCTCGATCATCAGCAGTCCGCCCCGCGCACCGGCCGCCGCGTGCGGGGTGCCGAGGTCGGAGGCGAGCAGGGCCAGGCACCCGCCGAGCGTGACGCCGCGGGCCCGTCCCGGCACCAGCGCGCCGCCCCCGCCGGGGACCGCCCGGATGGTCCGTACGGACTCCGGGTCGAAGAGGGTCGCCCTCAAGTGCTCCTGTGCGCGGGCGTTCTTGACGAAGTCGGCACCCGAGGCGACGGGCCCGTACAGCGTGACCAGTCCCAGCCGGGTGGCGAACGCCTGCTGGAGCACGGTGGGGTCGCTGAAGCCGACGAACACCTTCGGTCCGGCGGCCCGCATCGCGTCCCAGTCGAGCAGGTCGACCATGCGCTGGACGCCGTAGCCGCCGCGGGCGCACAGGACGGCGGACACGGTCGGGTCGCACCAGGCGTTCTGGAGATCGGCGGCGCGGTCGGCGTCCGTGCCCGCGAGATAGCTCAACTCGCCCTGCCGGTCGAGCACATGGGGTGCCACGACCGGGTCGAGGTCCCAGCCGCGCAGGATGTCGAGTCCTGCCTGCAGCCGGTCCTCGGACACCGGTCCGCTGGGTGCGACGACGGCCACGCGGGCGCCGGGGGCGAGTCGGAACGGGCGGACGAGCGTGGTCACTTGGTGAGCTCCAGGGTGGGGACGCCGGGCGGTTCGATGCCGAAGACCTGGGCGTAGAGGGAGAGTTCGGCCTCCAGGGCGCGGATCATGGTGTCGGCGCGGCGGAAGCCGTGACCCTCGCCCTCGAACGCGAGGTAGGCGTGCGGGACGTGGCGTCCGCGCATCCGCTCCAGGAAGCGTTCGCACTGGACGGGCGGGCAGATCACGTCGGCCAGGCCCTGCATCAGCAGGAAGGGGGCGGTGACCCGGTCGGCGTGCTCGACGGGTGAGCGCTCGACATAGCGGGCGGGCACCTCGGCGAGGGGGCCGACCAGGCTCTCCAGGTACCGGGACTCGAAGTCGTGGGTCTCCCCCGTGGCCCAGTTGGCGAGGTCCAGGACGGGATAGATGATCGTGCCGCAGGCGTAGACGTCGGTGGCGACGAGGGACGCGGCGCTGGTCCAGCCGCCCGCGCTGCCGCCCCGGATGGCGAGCCGGGCGCGGTCGGCGGTGCCCTCGTCGGCGAGGGCCTGCGCGACGGCCGCGCAGTCCTCGACGTCGACGACGCCCCACTGCTCGCGCAGCCGGTTGCGGTACGCGCGGCCGTACCCGGTCGAACCGCCGTAGTTGACCTCGGCGACACCGATGCCGCGTGAGGTGAAGTAGGCGATCTCCAGGTCGAGGACGAGCGGGGACCGGCTGGTGGGTCCGCCGTGCGCCCAGACCACGTACGGCGGCAGTTCGTCGCCGGGTGCGGCCCAACTCGGGTTGTGCGGTGGGTAGATGTGGGCGTGGATGTCCCGTCCGGCGGGACCGGTGAAGACGCGGATCTGCGGTTCGGGGTAGTGCGCGGGGTCCACCGGGTCGTCGTGGGCGGCGCCGATCACCCGGGCTCTGCCGGTGCGGGTGTCGAGTTCGACGACCTCGAAGGCGCTGCGCGGGCTTGCCCCGACGCCGACGATCCGCTCGCCGTTCACCGCGAGGGTGGACGAGAACTCGGTCCAGGGCCCTGCCGCGTCGACGACTTCGCCGGTCTCGGGGTCCAGTACGCCGAGGGCGGTGGCGCCCCGGCCGTGCACGACGGCGATCAACCCGCCTTCCAGGGGCGCGAACCAGCGCTGGCCGAGCTTCCACAGCGGTCCGCCGAACTCCTCCTCGCGGGCGCACAGCGGCCGGTGATCACGGTAGAGGTTCCACCAGCCGGTGCGGTCGCTCGCGTAGAGCAGCGAGCCGTCGAAGGCCCAGTCGACCTGGGCGATCGACTCGTCGGGCCCGCCGGCGACGGTCCGGGGCGTCCCGAAGCTGCCGTCGTCCGCGATCTCGGCGAGCAGCAGCTCGGTGCCGTCCCACGGCATCCGGGGATGCTCCCAGGCGAGCCACGCCGCCTTCCGCCCGTCGGGCGAGACACGCGGCCCGGACACGAACCGGTGCCGGTCGTCGGTGAGTTCGCGTACGGCCCGGCGGTCCTCGGCGGCGGACCCGTCCAGCGGTACGGCGGCCAGGACGCGCCGCACATCGCCGGGGGCCTCGCCGGTGAACTCCTCCAGCACGCACCACACTTCACCCAGGTCCGGGCGCACCTGCGGTTCCGCCCAGCGGAGTCCGCCGCCCACGCGGGACACGGGGGTGAGCGGGCGCGGTTCGCTCCCGGGGTCGTGGCGGTACAGGCGCTGGTCGGTGAAGTTCACGAAGACCACGAGGGGTTGACCGTCCTGGACCGTGCCGGCCCAGGGCTGTCCGCCGTACTCGATGACGCGGCTGCGGACGTTCCACGGCGCGGGCAGAACCGATTCCTCGGAACCGTCCGCGTGGCGGCGCACCAGGGTGCGGCGGCCGCCCTCGGTGGGGCGTGGTTCGGTCCACCAGGCCTCGTCGCCGACGAAGCCGACGTACTCGGGGTGTCCGTCGTGCGCGGCGGCGAGGGCCGCGTCGATGGGCGAGGGCCACGAACCGTAGGCCAAGGTCTGCACGTTCTCCCCCACTTGCTAGGCCGTCCTCAGGAAGCGGTCCAGAACGCGGACGCCGAAATGGAGTGCCTCGACGGGGACGCGTTCGTCGACTCCGTGGAACAGCGCCTGGTAGTCGAAGCCCTCGGGGAGCTTCAGCGGTGCGAAGCCGTAGCCGGTGATGCCGAGCCGCGAGAACTGCTTGGCGTCGGTGCCGCCGGACATGCAGTACGGCACCACATGTCCCTCGGGTGCGAACTCCTCGACGGCGGCCCGCATCCGGGCGTAGGCCGGGGAGTCGAGCGGTGCCTGGAGGGCCGCTTCGCGGTGGTGGAACTCCCAGTCGACGTCCGGTCCGGTGAGCCGGTCCAGGGTGGTGCGGAACTCGTCCTCGCCGCCCGGCAGATAGCGTCCGTCGACGAAGGCCACGGCCTCGCCCGGGATCACGTTGACCTTGTAACCGGCGTTCAGCATCGTCGGGTTGGCGCTGTTGCGGACCGTGGGCTCGACGAGTTTCGCCGCCGGGCCGAGCTTGGTGAGGAGTCCGTCGACGTCGTCGAGGTCGGCGTCGATGCCGTAGAGGGCGGCGAGTTCGGTGAGGGCCGCGCGGACGGTCGGGGTGAGCCGCAGCGGCCACTCGTGTTCGCCGATGCGGGTGATGGCGGCGGCGAGGCGTGTGACGGCGTTCTCGTGGTTGACCTTGGAGCCGTGGCCCGCGCGGCCGTGCGCGGTCAACTTCAGCCACCCGGTGCCGCGTTCACCGGCGGCGATGGGGTAGATCTCGCGGCCGGAGCCGTCGTGGAAGGTGAACGCGCCTGATTCGCTGATGCCTTCGGTGCAGCCCTCGAAGAGCCCGGCGTGCCGGTCGGCGAGGAATCCGGAGCCGTCCTCGGCGCTGGCCTCTTCGTCGGCGGTGAACGCGATCACGAGGTCGCGTCGCGGTCGTACGCCCAGGCGGGCCCAGGCGCGGACGACGGCGAGGATCATCGCGTCCATGTTCTTCATGTCGACCGCGCCGCGCCCCCAGACGACGCCGTCGCGGACCTCCCCGGAGAAGGGGTGCACGCTCCACTCGTCGGCCTGGGCCGGCACGACGTCGAGGTGACCGTGCACGAGCAGCGCGTCCGCCGAGGGGTCGGTGCCCTCGATGCGGGCGACGACGTTGGTGCGGCCCTCGGTCCGTTCCAGGAGGGTGGGTTCGAGCCCGGCACCGGCCAGTTGTTCGGCGGCGTACTCGGCCGCGGGTCTCTCCCGGCAGTCGCCGCCGCCCCGGTTGGTCGTGTCGATGCGGATCAGGTCCGAGGTGAACGTCACGACCTCGGCCAGGGCCCGCTCGTCGATGTCAGCCATACTGCTCCTCCACCGCGGCCGAGACGATCGTGGTGACCGCCTTGAAGGTCCGGATGCCGTCGTACATGGTGTCGTGGGTGTACGCCACCTTCCGCTCCCCGACCCGCGCGACGCCGGGGACGACGGTGGCGGCCATCGCCAGGTGCTCGGCGTCGAACTCCAGGGCGACGGTGAACGGGCCGCCCCGCACCGGTTCCTGACGGACCGCCAGTTTCGCCGCCTCCTTCGCCGCCCCGCGGATGTCGGCGGCCGTCCTGGCCGGGGTCCGGCACACGGCCGCGTAGCGCGACACATGGTCCTTGACGGCCACCTTCAGCGCCCCGGGCGCGTACCCGAGGGCGTCCTCGCAGGCCACGTCGTCACCCGTGACAAGGACCACCGGTACCCCGTACTCGGCGACGACATGCGCGTTGAGGAGGCCCTCGCTGGCGCGGACGTCGTTCAGCCACACGCCGGTGATGGAGTTGGCGAGGTAGGTGTGGGCGAGGACGCCCTCCATGCCGGCGCCCGCGTGGTAGCCGACGAACGCGATGCCGTCGACGTCGCCGTGCTGCACGCCCTCCACCATCGAGAGGGACTTGTGGCGTCCGGTGAGCATCTCGGTGCGCTCGTCGAGCCGTTCGAGCAGGAGGTTGCGCATCGTCCAGTGGGCCTCGTTGACGAGCACCTCGTCGGCGCCGCCGTCGTAGAAACCGAGGACGGCCGCGTTCACGTCCGAGGTGAACATCGCACGGCACCGCTCCCACTGCGGTGTCCCCGGCAACACGTCGGCCGGCCAGGTGACGCCGGTCGCACCCTCCATGTCGGCGCTGATGAGGATCTTCATGGGGCATCACGTTACGCGTCGACGGCGAATCCGCCAGGAAGAAGCGGTACGGAATTGAACGACGTTGGATCGCGCAAGAATTTGCGTGTCTTGCGTTCACTTTCGTTCAGCGACCGCAAGTACGCGCAAGCCAACCCGGGTGTCACTGCGGGATGATGAGCGCTTCTGGTGAATATTGCGCTGTTCCAGCTGTAGACCCTCTCCCATCGCTCTGCAATATTTCGATGAAACAACGCAAAAACCTGCCTCTCAGAGGCAGCACGCACCACGTCACCTCGCACCTTTCTGCTCCTGCACCACTCCCCCAGGAACGAGCCGCCCTCGCCGCCCCACCGGTGCGCGAGCCTCCGCAGGAAGTGACCCCGTATGAACAGACCGGCACGACACAAGCAGAGATCCCCGGGACGGAGCACGGCGATCGCCGCGCTCGCCTCCGCCGTGATGGTGCTGGGGCTGCCCGCCGTGAGCGCCCACGCGGCCGGCGGCCCCAACGTCGCCGCGGACGCCAGGACCACGGCGGGCAGCACCCGCGGCGCGCACAAGGCCACCAACATCACCGACGGCGACACCGACACCTACTGGCAGGCCGGGAAGAAGTCGGCCCAGTGGGTGCAGACCGACCTCGGCAGGAGCAAGCGCGTCCGGCAGGTCGTGCTGCGGCTGCCCGAGGGCTGGCAGACCCGCAAGCAGACGCTGGCGCTCCAGGGCAGCGACGACGGCAAGAGCTTCGCCACGCTCAAGTCCTCGGCGCAGTACGTCTTCAGCCCCGGCGACGACAACACCGTGAAGATCTCGGTGCCCTCGACCCTCGCCCGGTACGTGCGGGCCGACTTCAGCGCCAACTCGGTCGCCGGAACGGCCCAGTTGGGCGAGATGCAGGTCCTCACCACCACCGCCTCGACCCCCAACCTCGCGCAGGGCAAGCCCTTCAGCGAGAGCGGGCACGCCGATGTGTACGGCGCGGCCAACGCCGGTGACGGCAACCGCGACACGTACTGGGAGAGCACCAACAACGCCTTCCCGCAATGGATCCAGGTCGACCTGGGCTCGTCGGTCAAGGTCAACCAGGTGACGCTCAGGCTCCCGGGCAACTGGCCGAGCCGCAGCCAGACGCTCAAGATCCAGGGCTCGACCGACAACCAGAACTTCGGCGACCTGACGGCGTCGAAGGCGTACACCTTCGACAGCTCCACCGACCAGTCGACGACCATCTCCTTCGACGCGACGACCACACGCTACGTACGCGTGCTGATCACGGCGAACACCGGCTGGCCCGCAGGGCAGTTGTCGGAGCTGGAGGTCTACGGTCCGGCCACCGGTGACACCCAGGCGCCCACCGCGCCGACGAACCTGAGCTACACCGAACCGGCCACCGGGCAGATCAAGCTGACCTGGAGCGCGGCCACCGACGACACCGCCGTGACGGGCTACGACGTCTACGCCAACGGGCAGTTGAGGTCGAGCGTCGCCGGGAACGTGCTGACGTACACGGACACCCAGCCGGCCGGCAGCGACATCACGTACTTCGTGCGGGCCAAGGACGCGGCGGGCAACGTCTCCGCCAACAGCAACAGCGTGACGCGCAAGGGCGCGGGCGGCGACACCCAGGCGCCGACGGCTCCCGGCAACCTCGCCTACACGCAGTCCGGCAGCGACGTGAAGCTGACCTGGCAGGCGTCGAGCGACAACGTCCAGGTCACCGGGTACGACGTCTACGCCAACAACCAGGTGATCAAGTCCCTCGCCGGCACGGTCACTTCGTACACGGACACCCCGTCGGCGACGGCGACGGTCACCTACTACGTGAAGGCGAAGGACGCCGCGGGGAACGTGTCGGTGGCGAGCAACAGCGTCACCCGGGCCGGTTCCGGCGGTGGCTCCGACCTCGCTCAGGGCAAGCCGATCGACGCCTCGTCGTACACCTTCACCTATGTCGCGGCGAACGCCAACGACGGTCAGGTGAGCACGTATTGGGAGAGCGGGGGCGGCGCGTACCCGGCCACCCTCACCACCAAGCTGGGAGCCAACGCCGACCTCAGTCAGGTCGTCGTGAAGCTGAACCCGGACGCCGCGTGGTCGACGCGCACCCAGAACATCCAGGTACTCGGGCGTGACCAGGACGCGACCGCGTTCACGAGCCTGGCGGCCGCGAAGGACTACACGTTCAACCCGTCGAGCGGCAACACGGTGACCATCCCGGTCTCCGGCGCCGCCGCCGACATCCAGCTCAAGTTCGCCTCCAACAGCGGTGCCCCGGGCGCGCAGGTCGCCGAGTTCCAGGTGATCGGCACCCCGGCCGCCAACCCGGACCTCAAGGTCACCGGCATCACGCACACGCCCGCGGCCCCGGTCGAGTCGGACGCCATCAGCCTCACGGCGACCGTCACGAACAGCGGCAGCAAGGCGTCCAAGGCCACCGACCTGAACTTCACGCTCGGGGGCACCAAGGCCGCCACGGCGGACGTCCCGGCCCTCGCGGCGGGCGCGTCGGCGACGGTCACGGCGAGCATCGGCGCGCGGGACGCTGGCAGTTACCCGCTCGGCGCCGAGGTGGACCCGTCGAACAAGGTCATCGAGCAGAACGAGGGCAACAACGTCTACACCGCCCCCGACGCGCTCGTGGTCAAGCCGGTCTCCAGCTCCGACCTGGTCGCCGCACCGGTCGCCTGGACCCCGTCCAGCCCCTCGGCGGGCGACAACGTCACCTTCACCGTGGCGATCAAGAACCAGGGCACGGTCGCCTCGGCCTCCGGCGCCCACGGCGTCACGCTCACCGTCCTGGACGGCAGCGGCAACACCGTCAAGACCCTCACCGGCTCCTACAACGGCACCATCGCGGCCGGCCAGACGACCGCACCGGTGAGCCTCGGCACCTGGACGGCCGTCAACGGCAAGTTCAGCGTCAAGACGGTCATCGCCGACGACACCAACGAACTCCCGGTCAAGCGGACCAACAACACCACCACACAACCCCTGTTCGTCGGCCGCGGCGCCGACATGCCGTACGACATGTACGAGGCCGAGGACGGCACGGTGGGCGGCGGCGCCCAGGTCGTCGGCCCGAACCGCACCGTCGGCGACATCGCCGGTGAGGCGAGCGGCCGCAAGGCCGTGACCCTCAACTCGACCGGCCAGTACGTCGAGTGGACCACCCGCGCGGCGACGAACACCCTCGTCACCCGCTTCTCCATCCCCGACGGCACCGACTCGACGCTCGACGTCTACGTCGACGGCCAGTTCCTCAAGGCCATCGACCTGACCTCCAAGTACGCCTGGCTGTACGGCAACGAGACCGCGCCCGGCAACTCGCCGAGCGCCGGAGCCCAGCGCCACATCTACGACGAGGCGAACCTCCTGCTGGGCAAGACGGTTCCGGCGGGTTCCAAGATCCGGCTGCAGAAGGACGCCGCCAACTCCTCGACGTACGCCATCGACTTCATCAACACCGAGCAGGCGACGGCGACTCCGAACCCGGACCCGGCCGCCTACGCGGTCCCGGCCGGCTTCTCCCAGCAGGACGTGCAGAACGCGCTCGACGCGGTCCGCATGGACACCACGGGCAAGCTCGTCGGTGTCTACCTGCCCGCCGGTGACTACGAGACCTCCAGCAAGCTGCAGGTCTACGGCAAGGCGGTCAAGGTCGTCGGAGCCGGGCCGTGGTTCACCCGCTTCCACGCCCCCGCCTCGCAGGAGAACACCGACATCGGCATCCGGGCCGAAGCCACCGCCAACGGCTCCTCGTTCACCGGCTTCGCCTACTTCGGCAACTACACGTCCCGCATCGACGGCCCCGGCAAGGTCTTCGACTTCTCCAACGTCTCCAACATCACCATCGACAACATCTGGGTCGAGCACATGGTGTGCATGTACTGGGGCGCCAACACCGACAGCGTGACCATCAAGAACTCCCGCATCCGTGACACGTTCGCCGACGGCATCAACATGACGAACGGCTCCACGGACAACCACGTCGTCAACAACGACGCCCGCGCCACGGGCGACGACAGCTTCGCGCTCTTCTCGGCGATCGACGCGGGCGGCTCCGACGAGAAGAACAACCTGTACGAGAACCTGACGTCGACACTCACCTGGCGTGCGGCCGGTATCGCCGTCTACGGCGGCTTCGACAACACCTTCCGCAACATCCGGGTCGCCGACACCCTGGTCTACTCCGGCATCACGATCTCCTCGCTGGACTTCGGCTACCCGATGAACGGCTTCGGGACCGATCCGACGACGATCGAGAACGTCTCCCTGGACAGAACGGGCGGCCACTTCTGGGGCTCCCAGGTCTTCCCCGCCATCTGGGCGTTCTCCGCCTCGAAGGTCTTCCAGGGCATCCGGGTCAACGACGTCGACATCGACAACTCCACGTACGGCGGAGTGATGTTCCAGACCAACTACGTCGGCGGGCAACCGCAGTTCCCGGTGAAGGACACGATCTTCACCGACATCTCCATCACCAACTCCAAGAAGAGCGGAGACGCGTTCGACGCCAAGTCCGGCTGGGGCATCTGGGCCAACGAGCTGCCCGAGCCCGGTCAGGGACCCGCCGTGGGTTCCGCGACCTTCGTCAACCTGCGGATGAGCGGCAACGCTCAGGACATCCGCAACACCACGTCCACCTTCACGATCAACGTGCAGTAGCGCAGACCATCACCCCATGAAGCGGGGCCGCCCCACCTGACAGGGGCGGCCCCGTTTCCCTGTGCTTCCGTGCCTACCAGCCGACGGCGACCAGGAGCCACTGCGGGTTGGCGTGCGAGATGAACGAGGACTGGCCCGCGACATCGTCGTAGGGGAAGCCGTAGGCAAGCTGGTTGATGGCGTTGTCGTGCCAGAACTTGGCGTAGTAGTTGGCGGGGGCGGCCTTGTAGAACTGCGCCGGGTCGGACTGCTGCGACGCCGGCAGGGTGGCCACATGGCGGTTGAGGGCGGCGCACATGGTGGGGTCGGCGGCCAGCGAGCCCGCGCACCCGAAGATGTCGGAGGTCGCCGCGTTCACGCCCACCGACTGGGCGTACGACGTGAAGTAGTTGGCGTTGGCGCCGCCCGCGCGGAAGCTCGGGTCGCTGCCGGGCGCGATGATCCGGTACGGCGCCTGGGTCTGGGCCAGCACCTTGAACTGGCTCGGCACCGCGTCGGTGAACCGCTGGAAGGTGGTCGCGCGGTCCTCGGCGAAGGTCGCCCGGTTCTCGCCGACCTCGGTGTCGTACCCGTCCTTGCTGTGCAGGCGCATGGCGAGTTTGAGGCCGAAGGCGTCGACGCGGGTGGTGTTGCCGTTGAAGACGTTGTTGCCGACCGTGAACTCGATGAAGTCGTAGTAGGAGCTGGTGGGCGAGCCCAGGTAGAAGTACATGCGGCCCGCGGAGTTGGCGGGCATGTCGAGGTAGGGCTGCTCGGCGATGGAGTGCGTCTGCCCGTTGAAACTCCAGTACACCTGGCTGTCCGGGTACTTGCCGTTGGTGCGGTTGAGGATCTTCACCTCCACGGCGTTGTTGGCCGCCGGGATGTCACTGGTGCTGCCCCAGAAGGAGTCGGGCGGGGTGGTGCTGCCGGGGCCGTAGACCTGGAACTCCCAGAGGGAGTAGCCCCATTGGGTGGCGCGGGCGGTGCCGTAGACGCGGACGTAGCGGCCGCTGCCGGTGACGGTGAGGTTCTGGGTGCCGCCGGTGGCGGTCGTGGTGGAGTAGACGGTGGTCCAGTTGGTCGCGTCGGTGGAGGTCTGGATCTGGTAGCCGCTGGCGTACGCGGCCTCCCAGTTCAGTGTGACGCGGGAGATCTGCTGGACCGAGCCGAGGTCGACGCGCAGCCACTGCGGGTCGGCGAAGGCGGAGGACCAGCGGGTGCCGGTGTCGCCGTCGACGGCCGCGCTCGCGGGGAAGGCCCCGCTCTCGGTCGAGGACGCGGCCGCGGGCCGTCCCTGGGACAGGAGCTGGTCGGCGGCTCGGGCGGGCGTGGGGCTCAGGGCGGCGAAGCAGGCGAGGATCAGGACGACGACGAGACCGAGTGCGGTACGCGGGCGTACGGCCGCGGCCGGAGGTCTGGCGGACAACTGCATGGAGGGTCTCCTCAGCGGGGTCGGGAGCGCTCTCCCCGGGTTGTAGTCCCGCCCCTGCCCGCCGTCAACAACTGAAGCCGAATCAGCGGCAGTTCGGCACTGCCGACCCTCACGACGGAGCATCCGTTCAGGACCCGACCACAAGCCCGATCGCGACCCGCCACGTTCCTCCATCACTTGACGCGTCCGGTATGGACCTTTCCGTACGGTGGCAGAGTGGTCACCGGAACACCGCGCACGCGGCGGAAACAGCCTTGGGAGAGAAGTCCGTTGAACACCGGAACCCCGGTCCCCGACAGCTACTACGAACGCATCGACGAGCACCGCTACAAGCCCACGGCCCACGCGGGCGGCGCCTGGGACCCGGACGAGCTGCACTTCAGCCCGCTCGGCGGGCTCGTCGTCCACGCCATCGAGCGCCAGGTGGCGGCGCAGCGGCCGGGCGAGGGGCTGGTGATGGCGCGGGTCGGCTACGACATCCTGGGGCGGCTCGCCCTCGACGAGTGCGAGATCCGGGTGGACGTCGTCCGGGCCGGCCGCACGATCGAGCTGGTCGAGGCCGTGGTGCTGGTCGCCGACCGGCCGGTGGTGCGGGCCCGCGCCTGGTTCCTCGCCGCGGTCGACACCGCCGCCGTCGCGGGCGGCACCGGCGAACTCCTGACCCCGCCAGCGGAGTTGGCCCCCTGGGAGATGAGCGCGCTGTGGCCAGGGGGCTACATCGCCTCCCTGGACGTACGGCCGCTCGCGCCGCCCCGGCCGGGCCGTACGACCGCCTGGGTCTCCACCCGGCACGCCCTGGTCGCCGGTGAGCCCAGCAGCCCGCTCGCGTCCTATCTCGCGCTCGTCGACACCGCGAACGGCATCGCCGTACGGCAGCCGCCGACCGCGTGGATCTACCCGAACGTCGACCTCACCGTGCACCTGCACCGCCAACCCGAGGGCGACTGGACCGGGTTGGACACGACGGTCACCTTCGGACCCACCGGGCAGGGGCTGACCAGCACCGTGCTGCACGACGTCCACGGCCCGGTCGGGCACGCGCTGCAGATCCTCACGGTGCGGCCCGCGCCGCCCCGTTGAGCGTGCTCGGGCCCCTCAGCCCGCCACGGGGAGCGCTTGCCAGGCCGTCTCGGGGTCGAGGGGCAGGTCGGGCCTGGACCGCTTGAACTCGGCGGCCAGGGCCTCGACGTCCGGGAGTTGGGCGACGGACGCGGCGAATCCGCGGAACAGGGTCGAGCAGTACTCCCCCGACAGGAACGCGGCGTCCCAGCTGCCGTCGGGCCGCACCCACTGGTAGGTGTGGTGGTGCAGGTTGAGGAACTGGCGGGTGGCCAGGTGCGGTTCGACCGCGCGGAAGGTGCCCGCCTCGACCGCCTCCGTGAGCAGGCCGGTGATCAGCAGCTCGAAGTCGGCGCGTTGGCCCAGCACCGTCTCCAACTCGGCGCCGCTGAGGCTGCGGTGGTCGTGCTCGTAGACCCGGATGTGGTCGAGCCTGCGGAAGATCGTCGTCAGCAGCGACTCGGAGAGCAGGCGCAGCCGCAGCAGCGGTGGCTCGTCGAGGGCCGCGATCTCCTGGGCGCGGGCCAGCAGCGGGTCGAGGACCCGGGACTGGATCTCGATGAGGAGGTTCTCCTTGGAGCCGATGTAGTAGTACAGGGCGCCCTTGGCGAGTCCGACCGCACGGCCCAGGTCGTTGATGGAGGTCGCCGCGTAGCCCTGGCGCGCGAACAGGGACGCGGCGGTGTCGATGATCTTCTGGCGCCTGATCTCGAAGCCCGGCCCATGACGACTCGGCGGTCGTGGCATGTCTGTTCCCCCTGACGGTGACGGCGTGCGGGCCGTCCCGGACCCGCGCGGGCGCCGGTTGGTGGCACGCCCAGGGCATCGCACCACACCGGCACGGGCTCCGCGCAAGGGACCCGCGCCGGGAGATGTGCCGCCCTCAGCTCGCGCGGCTCGCGATGTGCCACTTCGACGGCAGTTCGATGCGTGCGCCGTCGGCCCTGAACTCGGTTGTGAGCAGCGGGAGTTCGCCGCTCGCGAGAATGGTGAGACCGGCCGCGCGGAGGTATTCGGGCACCGCGTCGTCGGCGACCTCGCCGGGCGCGATGCCGTGGCGGAAGACCGGGGCGAGTTTCGGCGGCGGTCCCGCCGGGTCCTGGGCGAGTGCGCCGAGGAGCGGGCGGGCGGCCTCCGCGAGTTCGACGAGGAAGACATGGCCGCGCTCCCCCACCAGCGTGGCGACTCCGTCGATCAGCGGCTGCCGGTCGTCGGGGTCGGCCTGGTGCAGGACGCCCCTCATGTAGACGTTGGCGTCGCCGAGTTCGGCGTGCAGCGCCTCCACGTCGGTCTTGTCGGTGGCGTCCAGCACCCGGTACGTGGCCTGCCCTGCCGGGTCGGCCTGCCGGGCGTGGTCGACGGCCGCGGCGGACAGGTCGGCGCCGACGACATGGGTGAACCGGTCGGCGAGGAAGCGGGTCTGCGTACCGTTGCCGCAGCCGAGGTCGACCATCTGGAGGCCGGGGTCACGCAACTTCGGTTCGAACAGGGCGAGATGGAGCGCCACGGTCTGCGCCGGGGCCGCGTCCCAGAAGACGGCCCCCTGCCCGTCGGGCGCCTCGCGCCAGAAACCTTCCCAGGCCTCCCGGTACCGACTCGACACGCTCATGCCCAACTCCCCAGGTTGCGAGGCCGTTCCGCCGTAAGTGACGGGCCAGTACGGTCTATCGCGCCCCGGTCCCGCTCACAAGGACACGGCGCATACCTTCACCGCTCATTCGATCCGTGTACGCCGGTGTGCGCCCCGTACGCCCCCGGGGCCACCTGCGATTCAGCGGCGGGGCAACGTCAGTTCGAACCACACGGTCTTGCCCGTGGTGGTACGGCTGGCGCCCCATTCGCGGGCGAGGACGCCGACGACGTGCAGGCCCCGGCCGAACTCGGCGTCGGGGCCGGCGGCGAGCAGGGACGGCAGGGTGGGGTCGTCGTCGTCCACCTCGCACAGCAGGGTGTCGCCGCGCACCAGACGCAGGGTGATCCCCCGGCTGCCGGAGTGCCGTACGGCGTTGGTGACCAGCTCGCCCGCCAACAGGGCGGTGGTGTCGGCGAGTCGGGCGAGTCCCCACTCGTGGAGCTGTTCGCCGACCGCCGCGCGGGCCCGGCCCGCCTCGGCCGGGTCGGGGGTGAGCCGCCACTCGGCGACGTCGTCCGGCTCGATGCCGTTGAGGCGGGCCATCAGGAGGGCGACGTCGTCCTTGCGGCCGCCGCGCGTGTTGAGGGAGCGGATGATCGTGTCGCAGGCGTCGTCCATGGACGCGGCCGGATGCGCGGCCGACTCGGACAGGGTCGCGAGTCCTACGCCGATGTCCTCGCCGCGCACCTCGACGAGACCGTCGGTGCACATCACGAGCCGGTCGCCGGGCTCCACCCGGACCCGGATCGCCTCGAAGGGCACCCCGCCGACGCCGATGGGCGCGCCCGTGGGCAGGTCGAGCAGCTCGCTGCGGCCGTCCCCGGCGTGCACGATCACCGGCGGGATGTGGCCCGCGTTGGCGAGGTGGAGCTCGCCGGCGATCGGGTCGTAGACGACGTAGAGGCAGGTCGCGAGGTACGAGTCGCCGAGGCGCTGGGCCAGGTCGTCGAGGTTGCGCAGGAGTTGGGCGGGCGGGAGGTCCATGGCGGCCATGGTCTGCACGGCGGTGCGCAACTGGCCCATCATCGCGGCCGAGTTGAGGCCGTGGCCCATGACGTCGCCGACGACGAGCGCGGTGCGGGCGCCGGGCAGTTTCACCGAGTCGAACCAGTCGCCGCCGACCCGGCCGAGCAGGGTGCCCGGCAGATAGCGGGTGGCGATGTCGCAGCCCGCCATGCGCGGCGGGATGTGCGGCAGCATGCTGTCCTGGAGGGTCTCGGCGACGGACTCCTGGTAGGTGTACATGCGCGCGTTGTCGAGCACCAGGCCCGCGCGGGCGGCGAGTTCGGCGCCGGTGACGCGGTCCATGTCGTTGAACTCGACGCGCTCCGGGTGGCGCAGCAGGATCATGAAGCCGAGGACGACGTTGCGGGCCTTGAGCGGGACGACGAGCATGGAGCGGCCGGTGATCAGCGGCCGGATGTCGCGCTTCTCGAACTGCGAGGCGATCATGTGCCCCATCTGCTCGCTGATGCGCGGCACGAGGACGGGGTCGCCGCTGGTCATGCACTGGAAGAACGGGGTGTGCGCGGGGAACGGCATGGCCTCGCCGACGGGGACGACGTCGTCCCAGCGGCCGGGTTCGTCGGTGTGTTCCAGCGCGACCCGGTGCCACATGGTGGTCGTGTCGGGCACGCCGTCCGGGAACCCCTCACCGGCGACGACCTGTTCGCGGAGGTAAGTGCCCGCGACGTCCGTGAACTTGGGGACGACGGCCTTGCTGACCTCGATGATGGTCTGCGCGAGGTCGAGCGAGGTGCCGATGCGTCCGCTGACCTCGTTCAGGAACTCCAACCGCTCGCGTACGGCGACGTATTCGAGGTCCTCGCCCTCGTCCGCGGCGTCGTCCGGGAGGGGAAGCCCTTCGGCGGCGGCGAGGGCGGCGCGCTCGCGGCGGGCCCTGCGCTCTGCGCGGCGGGCGACGCCCCAGTCGGGGGTCACCGGCACCCGTTCGTTCTGGCTGAACTCCAGGACGGGATAGCCGAGTTCGAGGACCTGCCCGACGATGCGGGCGCTCTCGCCGACGCTCATGCTGGGCAGGATCTCGGGGAGCCTGCGGGCGAGTTCGTCGGCACCGGGGAAGTCGGTGTGCAGGGCGAAGCCGGGGGCGATGCGCTCGAAGGCGCCGTCCGTGCCGGGAAGGTCCTGGCGCAGGCCGCCCGCGTCGGCGGCGAGCACGAGGAGCCGCTCCTGCCCGGGGCCGACCAGGGGGTAGGCCCACCACAGGACGTCCACGCGGTCCCGCTCGGGCACGGTGAGGCGGGCGCGGCCCGCGGCGGGGTAGGACAGGCGTCCGTCGAGGGAGGACTCCAGGTCGGGTCCGAGGCCGTCGTAGTGGGCGAACGCGCCCTGGGAGCCGGTGTCCTCGTCGTCGGGCAGCGCGCCGGAGACGGGAAGCAGGTCGACCGCGGTCTGGCCGATGGCCTCTTCCTTGGTGACGCCGAAGAGGCGCCGGGCGCCCCGGCTCCAGTGGGAGACGAGTCCGGCGCGGTCGACCAGGATCACGGCCAGCGGGACCCGGCCCGCCGCGGTGTGTTCGAGCACCACGTCGTCCCCGGCCCCGCGGCCGGGAAGTGTCTCCCGCTCGGTGCCACGGTCCATGGCCCAGGCCCTCTCTCCCCACGGCTCCGGAAGATCTGTGCCGCCACCGACCACGCTACGGGGGCGGCCGGTGGCGATGTGTGGCAATCCCGGAATTGGTCCCGATCCGTCGCACCGGCGCGCGCCCCCGCGCGGGGCTCAGTCCTCGTGGCCGAGCTGGAGATCGCGCTCGGTGCGTCCCCCGCCCGCCACTTGGAGCACGGTGGCCACGGGCGGGTACCCGGCGGCGATCACCGTGTACTCGCCGGAGGACAGGTCGACGAACCGGAACGTGCCGTCCGGGCCCGTGGTGAGGGTGTCGACGACGTTCCCCGCCGCGTCGAGGAGCGTCACGCGCGCGTCCTCGACGGGCCGCCCGCCGCTCGCCCTGACCGTGCCGCGCAGCACGGCACCGCCCGCGAGTTCGACGTCCTGGCGGGTCTCACGGGACGCCTGGACGCTGACGGGGAGCGCGGCCGGGCGGAACGCGGGCGCGCTGGCGGCGAGGGTGTACTCGCCGGCCACCAACTCGCTGATGACATAGCCCCCTTCGCGCCCGCTGCGGGTGCTGGCGACGACCTCGCCGTGCACGTTGGTGAGCGTCACGGCGGCCTCCCGCACCGGGGTGCCGTCGGCGGTCAGCACGCTCCCGGCGAGGCGTCCGGCGCCGCCGAGGACGACGTCGAGCTCGACGGGCCGCTCGCCGACGGTCACGGACACCGCCTGCGGCTGGTGGCCGCCGGCCGCCGCGATCAGCACGTACGACCCGGAGCCGGGCGTCGACAGCGCGTACCGTCCGTCCGCGCCGCTGGCGCCGCGCCCGATCTGCTGTCCTGAGACGTCGATGAGGGTCAGCGCGGCCCGGGGCACGACGGTCCCGTCGGGGTGCTGCACCGTGCCGCAGACGGGAATGCCGGCGGCGTACGACGAACGGGCCTGCGGGATCGGGGAGTTGAGGGGCGCGGCCTCGGACGTCTCGGCGGGGGCGTTGTGGGACTCTGCAGCTTTCAACAGGGGGGTCTCCTTGAGAAAGATCGCGATAGCCAGCCCAAGGGCGAGCACCGGCACCAGGTAGAGGAAGATCCGCGGCATGGCGTCGGCGTACGCCTGGATGTAGGCGTCGCGCAGGGCGGGGGGCAGCGTGTGGACGAGCTGCGGGGTGATGGACTCGGGGTCGGGGAGGCCGCTGCCCGCGGGGATGCGGACGCGCAGCGCGTCGGTGAGCCGGTCGGCGAACAGGGTGCCGAAGATGGCGGCGCCGACGCTGCCGCCGATCTGCCGGAAGTAGTTGTTGGCGCTGGTGGCGGTGCCGAGGTCGGCGGGCCGTACGGAGTTCTGCACGGCGAGGACGAGGACGGGCATCACCATGCCGATGCCGGCGCCGAGGACGGCCATCCAGATGCTGTACTGCAGCCGGGAGGTGTCGACCTCCAGCCGGGACAGCAGCCACATGCCGAGGGTGGCGAGGGCGCTGCCGAGGACGGGGTAGATCTTGTACCGGCCGGTGTGGCTGATGAGTTGGCCGGAGATGATGGACGCGCCGACGATCCCGCCCATCATCGGCAGCATCAGCAGTCCCGACTCGGTGGCGCTGGCCCCGTCGACCATCTGCAGGAACGTCGGCAGATAACTGGCCGCCCCGAACAGCGCGACGCCGATCACCAGGCCCACGAGGGCGGTGATGTTGAAGACGGCGTCCTTGAACAGCCGTAGCGGGATGAGGGGTTCGGGCGCGAAGCGCTCGGCGACGAGGAAGAGGACCGCGGCGGCCACCGCTCCCGCGCCCAGCCCGAGGATGACGCGCGAGCCCCACGCGTACTCGGTCCCGCCCCAACTGGTCAGCAGCACCAGGCATGTCGAGGCGGCGGCGAGCAGCGGAGCGCCGAGGAAGTCGAGGCGCGCCTTGACGGTGGGCTTCGGCAGTTTCAGTACGACCGTCACGACGGCGAACGTGACCACGCCGAACGGCACGTTGATGTAGAAGCACCAGCGCCAGGAGAGGTGGTCCGTGAAGTAGCCGCCGAGCAACGGGCCCGCCACGGAGGCGAGTCCGAAGGTGGCGCCGATCAGGCCCATGAACCGGCCGCGCTCCCGGGGCGGCACGATGTCCGCGATGATCGCCTGCACGCCGATCATGAGTCCGCCGGCGCCGATGCCCTGCACCGCGCGGAACGCGATGAGTTGGTCCATGGACTGGGCGCGGCCGGAGAGCGCGGAGCCGATGACGAAGACGCCGATCGCGAACTGGAACACGCTCTTGCGGCCGACGAGGTCGCCGAGTTTGCCGTAGACCGGGAGGCCGACCGTGGAGGTGAGGAGGTAGGCGGTGATCGCCCAGGACATCTTGTCCAGGCCGTGCAGTTCGCCGACGATCTTCGGGAGCGCGGTGGCGACGATCATCTGGTCGAGGGCGGCCAGCAGCAGCGCGAGCATCAGGCCGAGGAACACCAACCGCACGCGGCGCGGGCCGAGTTCGGCCTTCTCGACGGGGACGGGGACCGGTGTCTCCGGGGGCGCCGGGACCCGCTCGTCCTGCACCAGAGTCGTCCCGCCCACGTACCGCTCCCCTCGTCGCGCCTGCCGCACAATTCCCGCTTTAGGCGACAACTGCGAGCAAGCGCGACGAGTTACGGCGTACGCCCGGCTCGAACGGAGATCCACTCGAACCGGTGAGGGGCGCGTGACAGGGTCAACACGCCCTGGGGAGTTGGGCTTTGACGCCCGCTCCCTTTGATCGACCTACTTCTCCACCTCGGCGGCGAGCCGGGCGAGGACCAGGTCGTAGATCCGGCCGAGGCCCTTGGGGGCGAAGGTCCGCTCGAAGAAGCCGCCGATGCCTCCGGCGCCGTTCCACGTGCTGGTCACGACGACGCGGGACGCGCCCTCGCCCGCCGGGGTGACCCGCCAGGTGGTGACCATGGTGGAGTTGCGGTCCTTCTCGACCAGTTCGCCGTCGGTCGGCTCGGTGACCTCCAGGAGGCAGTCGCGGACGCGCTTGCTGGTGGCCTGGAGCTTCCAGTGGACGAGGGTGCCCTCGCCGTCGCCGCCCTCGCGGACCTCGTACTCGCTGAACTGCTCGGGCAGCACCTTCGCGCGCGTGCCGCTGTAGTCGGCGAGGGCGTCGAAGACCGCCTCCGCGTCGGCTGCGACGACCCGCTCGGTAGTCGCCTCGACCTGCGCCATCGGTTTCCTCCAGGACATGAGTTCTCGGGGTGGGGGCAAGCCAACCACCCCCGCCCACGGCCGCCCAAATCGGGGTGCCCCAGCGTGACGGAAGGGATCGGGAATGCCCCTTGCACAGTAATTCGAACAAGTGTTTCACTCGGGTGGCAGGCCTACTTAGGAGGCGTCATGCGCTGGGAGAACCTCACCGCGGAGTCCGGCGGCCACAGCCGGGCGGCCGATGCCGCGCTGTTCGGCGCGGACGCCGTGGTCAGCCGTACCTTCGACACACCCGAGTTCCGCGGGATCACCTTCCACGAGGTGCGGGCCCGCTCGATCATCAACCGGGTGCCGGGGGCCTCCCGCATGCCCTTCGAGTGGACGGTCAACCCGTACCGGGGCTGCTCGCACGCGTGCGTCTACTGCTTCGCCCGCAAGACCCACAGCTATCTGGACCTCGACACCGGCCTCGGCTTCGACTCGCAGATCGTGGTCAAGGTGAACGCGCCGGACCTGCTGCGCCGCCAGCTCGGCTCACGGCGCTGGCTCGGCGACCACATCGCGATGGGCACGAACGTCGACTGCTACCAGCGCGCGGAGGGCCGCTACCGGCTGATGCCGGGCATCATCGGCGCCCTGCGCGACCACGCGAACCCCTTCTCGATCCTGACGAAGGGCACGCTGATCCTGCGCGACCTGGACCTCCTGGTGCAGGCCTCCGAGGTCACCGACGTCGGCATCTCCGTCTCCGTCGGCTTCACCGACCCCGCGCTGTGGCGCACGGTGGAGCCCGGGACGCCCTCCCCGGAGCGGCGCCTGGACGTCGTACGGACCCTGACCGAGCACGGCATCGGGGTCGGGGTCCTGATGGCCCCGGTGATCCCCTTCCTGAGCGACCACCCGGCCCAACTGCGCGCCACGGTAAGGGCGATAGCGGCCTCCGGGGCGACCTCGGTGACGCCCCTGGTGCTGCATCTGCGGCCCGGTGCCCGCGAGTGGTTCATGGCCTGGCTCGGTCAGCACCACCCGCATCTGGTGCGGCGGTACGAGCGGCTGTACGCGGAGGGGTCGTACGCCCCGAAGTGGTACCAGCGCCGGATCACCCGTCAGGTGCACGACCTGGCGCAGGAGTACGGCATCGGTCCCGCGCGCGCGGGGATGCCGCGCCGGATCTCCGAGCCGGCCGAGGCAGCGGATTCGCCGGTGTCCGAGCCGACGCAGCTGTCGCTGATCTGAAGGCGTCCGGCTCACGGCGTTCGAGGGCATCCGGCGGCCCAATCGGGTCAAGTATCGGCGGAACAGGTTCTTCCGGGTGCCCACTCCGGGACGATGCGGCAGGGACCGTGGACTCACGGTCCTCTCCCCTCCGTCCTGGGAGGACGTATGAGAAAACGCGCAGCCGTACTGTGCGGTGCCGCCGTCGTCGTGGCCGGGACGGTCACCGCTCTTCCCGCCGACGCGAGCACCGCGCACCCCACCACGACGACCGTGCAGCCGGCGAAGCCCACCTGGAAGAAGTGCGCCACCACCAACTATCCGACGCTCCAGTGCTCGAGCGTCCAGGTGCCCCTCGACCACACGAACCCGCACGGGAAGCAGATCACGCTCGCCCTGTCCCGCGTCCCGCACACCGCGAAGACCTACCAGGGCCCGCTGCTGGTCAACCCCGGCGGCCCCGGCGGCAGCGGACTGACCCTCGCGGGCTTCGTCGCGTCCTCGCTGCCCAAGGCGGTCGCCTCCCAGTACGACGTCATCGGCTTCGACCCGCGCGGCGTCGGCAAGAGCACCCCGGCCCTCGACTGCAAGCCGGGCTACTTCAACCCGGTGCGCCCCGACTCCGTGCCGAGCACCCCGGCGCTGGAAAAGGCCAACCTCGCGCGCGTGAAGGCCTACACGGCCGCCTGCGGCAAGAAGTACGCGAACCTGCTGCCGTACATCGACACGGTCAGCGCCGTACGCGACATGGACTCGATCCGGGCCGCACTCGGCGCCCGGAAGATCAACTACTTCGGCTACTCGTACGGCACCTACCTGGGCGCCGTGTACGCCAAGCTCTACCCGGAGCGCGTCCGCCGCCTGGTGCTGGACTCCATCGTCGATCCCACCGGGGTCTGGTACGACGACAACCTCGGGCAGGACTACGCCTTCAACGACCGCCAGCAGGCGCTCATGGCGTGGATCGCCAAGTACGACTCCACCTACAAGCTCGGCACCGACCCGGCCAGGATCGAGGCCAAGTGGTACGCGATGCGCGCGGCCCTGACCAAGAAGCCGGCCGACGGCAAGGTGGGGGCCTCCGAGCTGGAGGACACCTTCATCCCGGGCGGGTACTACAACGGCTACTGGCCGTATCTCGCCGAGGCGTTCGCGGCCTACGTGAACGACAAGAACGCCGATCCGCTGGTCGAGGCCTATGAGAACTACGCCGCGATCGACGCCTCCGGGGACAACGGGTACAGCGTCTACACGTCGGTGCAGTGCCGTGACGCGTCCTGGCCGCGCGACTGGAACCAGTGGCGCAGGGACAACTGGGCGGCCTACGACAAGGCGCCGTTCATGGTCTGGAACAACGCCTGGTACAACGCGCCGTGCGCGTTCTGGCCGACGCGGACGAAGGAGCCGGTCAACATCGCCAACGGCAAGCTGCCGCCGGTGCTGCTGTTCCAGGCGACGAACGACGCGGCCACTCCCTACGAGGGCGGCGCGACGGTCCACCGGATGCTGGCCGGGTCGAGTCTCGTGGTCGAGGAGGGCGGCGGGAACCACGGCATCACGCTGAGCGGGAACGCCTGTCTGGACAAGTACCTGTCGACGTATCTGAGCGACGGCAAAATGCCGCGCGGTGGCCGTGAGGTCGACGCGGTGTGCCAGAAGACGCCCGACCCGAAGCCGCTGACGTCGGCGAAGTCGGCGACCAGCACGGCACACGGTTCGACGCTGCACGGCCTGCTGGGCTTCCGCGGCTGAGACCGGCCCGCCGGCCTCCCCGGGGGCGGGAATCCTCGTTGTCGGACCCGTGGTCCACCATGGACGCATGAGTGATCTGACGAGGATTCCCGCCCCCGACGGCGTCGCCCCGGCGGCGGCCTACACGCACGTCGTCATGGGCACCGGCCGTTTCGTCGCGGTCTCCGGTCAACTCGCCCTGGACGAGGACGGAAAGCTCGTCGGCGAGGACGACGCGGCGGCCCAGGCCCGCCAGGTCTTCGAGAACCTCCGCCGCTGCCTCGCCTCGGCAGGGGCCGGCTTCGACGACGTGGTCAAACTGACCTACTTCGTCACGGACATGGCCCACATGCCGGCCATTCGCACGGCCCGCGCGGCCCACATACCCGACGACCGGCTCCCCGCCGCGTCGGCGGTGCAGGTCGCCGCGCTGGTGCGACCCGAGTTCCTGATGGAGATCGAGGCGTACGCGGTGATCGCCGAACAGGGCGAGCAGCGAGTGGGCCGAGGCAGGTAATTCGGAGGCGGGCCCGGTCGGCACCTCCCTAGGGTGCCGCCATGAGCGACGCCGAGCCCGTGCAGATCCGCCCGATGACCCTCGCCGACTGCGACCGCGTCTCCGAAATCCGCGTCCTGGGCTGGCAGTTCGCGTACCGGGGCCTCATGCCGCAGCCCTTCCTGGACGCCCTCAGCGCGAAGGCCGACGCCGAACGCCGCCGGGCCCGTTTCCTGGAGGGCGACGGCAGCGTCCTGAACCTGGTCGCCACGGTGGACGACGAGATCGTCGGCTGGGCCGCGCTCGGTCCGTACCGCGACGACGAACTCCGCGCGGCGGACGCCGAGTTGTACGCGATCTACCTCGACCCGGAGCACGTGGGCACCGGCGCCGGACGGGCTCTGATGCGGGAGGGGCTACGGCGGTGCGCGGCCCTCGGCCACAAGCGCATCTACCTCTGGGTCGTCCGGGGCAACGCCCGCGCCCGCCGCTTCTACGAGCGCGCGGGCTTCTGGGCGGACGGCGCGGAGGAGCCGTACGAGGTCGCGGGGGTGCTGGTGCCCGAGCTGCGGTACGTCAGGGAGTTGAGGGGGTGAGAGGCCGTCGCGCCGACCGCTCGCGAACCCGGAACACCAGAGCCTCCGCGCCACGCACCTGCCCACCCCGCTCACCGCTGCCTCGGAATCCTCCCCAACGCGTGCACCGCCGCCTCCGCCAGCGCCGGATGAGCCAGGGCGTCGTTCAGGACCGGTCGTGCGCGCGGGTCTGCCAGTTCGCCGAGGCCCTCCACGCAGGCGAGGGCCACGCGGCGGTACGGGTCGTGCGGGCGGAGGCGGCGCTGGAGGGTGGTGATGAGGGCGGGGACGGACTCGGGGGCCCGGAGGTCGGCCAGGAGGCGGACGGGGTGCAGGGCGTAGGCGACGCGGAGTTCGTTGGTGGCGAGGGCGGCGGCCGCGCGGGCGGTGCGGGGGTCGTCGAGGCGGGCCAGCGCGTACGCGGCGGAGGCGCAGCGCTGCGGCTCGCGGTGGTTGAGGAGAAGGACCAGGGACTCGAAGGCACGCCGGTCGCCCGCGAGGCCCAGCCGGAACGCGGCCAACTCCCGTGCCCAGAGCGGATGACCGGGGGCGGTGAGGACCTCCGCGAGTTCGTCAAGGTCGCCGGTCCCCACGAGACGCTCGTACGGCACCGCCCCTCCCGACTCCCGCCGTAAGCGCTCCGTGAGTGATCGCAACTCTTCGTCCATGAAACCGAGCCTATGGGTGTCGTCGGACACCCGGGACCCACATCTCCAACTCGGGGGCTGGCGCGCTCGTTACTCACGGGTTAAGCTCAGACGAGCGAGTTACCCACTCGCATCTCCTCACGGTGGCCTGGTGACGCAGCCGCCGTGAGTGCAGTCGGTTCGGTGCCTCGTGTGCCGCAGTACGACCAGGCCTGGGACAGGGCCGGTCGGAACTCTCTCTTCCCGCCGGGCGTGTGCGCTCGTTGCCCGGCACCACCCGCACTCCTTCCCGCACTCCGTGCGCCCGTCGGCGTACGGAGTGCGCTCCCAGTCGTCACCCTCATTCCAGGAGTCCCGCGATGGCAGCTCCCCTGTCCGACGCCCCTCTGTCCCCGTTCAAGACCATTGCCGTCGTCGGTCTCGGCACGATGGGCACCGGTATCACCGAGGTCCTCGCCCGGGCCGGCCGCGAGGTCGTCGGCATCGACGTCAACGAGGCCGCGACCGCCCACGCCGTCGCCGCCCTGGAAGCCGCGACCGCCCACGCCGTGCGCCGCGGCAGGCTGACCGAGCAGGAGCGCACCGACGCCCTCGCCCGCGTCCGCACCTCAACCGACCTGGCCGCCGCGGCCGACGCCGACCTGGTCATCGAGGTGGCCCCGGAGTCGTACGAGATCAAGCACCAGATCTTCCGTGAGCTGGACGGGATCGTGCGCCCCGACACCATCCTCGCGACCGGTACGAACGCGCTCTCCGTGACCCGGCTCGCGGCCGACTCGGCGCGCCCCGAGCGGGTGTTGGGGCTGCACTTCTTCAACCCGGCGCCCGCGATGAAGCTGGTCGAGGTCGTCTCCTCGGTGCTGACCGCGCCCGCCGCCGTCGCCGCCGTCACGGACCTCGCGCTCGAACTCGGCAAGGAGCCCGTCGCCGTCGGCGACCGGCCCGGGTTCGTCGCGGACGGCCTGCTGTTCGGCTACCTCAACCAGGCCGCCGCGATGTACGAGGCGAAGTACGCCTCCCGCGAGGACATCGACGCGGCGATGCGGCTCGGCTGCGGACTGCCGATGGGCCCGCTCGCGCTCCTCGACCTGATCGGCATCGACACCGCGCGCACGGTCCTGGAGGCCATGTACGCCGAGTCCCACGACCGTCTGCACGCCCCCGCGCCGATCCTGAAGCAGCTCAGCGAGGCGGGCCTCACCGGCCGCAAGACGGGCCGCGGCTTCTACTCCTACGAGACTCCGGGCAGCGCGACCGTCGTGCGGGACGCGCTGACCCCGGCCGAGGGCGCGGGGCTCACGCCGGGCCGTCCGGTCCGGTCGGTCGGGGTCGCCGGTTCCGGGACCATGGCGTCCGGGATCGCCGAGGTCTTCGCCAAGGCCGGGTACGAGGTCGTGCTCGCCGCGCGCAGCGAGGAGAAGGCGCAGGTCGCCAAGTCCCGTATCGGCACGTCGCTTTCGCGCTCGGTCGACCGGGGCCGGATGACCGCTGAGGCCGCCGCGCAGACCCTGGAGCGGATCACTCCGGCGGGTTCCTACGACTCCTTCGCGGACGTCGACCTGGCCGTCGAGGCGGTCGCCGAGGACCTGGAGGTCAAGCAGCAGCTGTTCGCGACGCTGGACAAGGTCTGCAAGCCGGGCGCGGTCCTGGCCACCACGACCTCGTCGCTCCCCGTCGTCGCGTGCGCCCGTGCCACCTCGCGTCCGCAGGACGTGATCGGCATGCACTTCTTCAACCCCGCACCGGCGATGAAGCTGGTCGAGGTCGTCCGTACGGTGTTGACGGGTCCTGACGTCCGGTCGACCGTTCACGAGGTCTGCGTCAAGATCAAGAAACACGCGGTCGACTGCGGTGACCGGGCCGGATTCATCGTCAACGCCCTGCTGTTCCCGTACCTCAACAACGCGATCAAGATGGTCGAGGAGCACTACGCGTCCCTCGACGACATCGACGCGGCGATGAAGCTGGGCGGCGGCTACCCGATGGGCCCCTTCGAGCTGCTGGACGTCGTCGGGCTGGACGTGTCCCTGGCGATCGAGAAGGTCCTGCACCGCGAGTTCCGTGACCCGGGCCTGGCTCCGGCGCCGCTCCTGGAGCACCTGGTGGCCGCGGGCTGCCTCGGCCGCAAGACGGGCCGCGGCTTCCGCGAATATGCCCGCCGCTGAGCAACCGGAGGACCCGTCCGGGATCGACGCGGACTGGGGCGGGCTGCTCGACCCCACCGGAGGACCCCTGCCCGCGCTGGGCGGGGGAAACCCCCGACGTGCACGCCAAGCTGCGCACATGCAGTACGTTCGGGTCATGCCCCAGCCCGCCAAGCCCTCCCGTACACCAGCCACGCCCGACGCACCGGAGAGTGCCGCGGGCGGTCGTGCCGCCGCCCAGCGCCTCAAGATGCGGCGCGAACTGGCGGCGGCCGCGATGGAGCTGTTCGCGACGAAGGGGTACGAGGCGACCACCGTCGACGAGATCGCTGCCGCGGCCGGGGTCGCGCGCCGGACGTTCTTCCGCCACTTCCGCTCCAAGGAAGAGGCGATCTTCCCCGACCACGACGACACCTTGATCCGGGCCGAGGCGGTGCTCAACGCGGCTCCCGCGCACGAGCACCCGCTCGACACGGTGTGCCGGGGCATCAAGGAAGTCATGCGCATGTACGCGGCCCGACCGGAGATCTCGGTCGCCCGCTACAAGCTGACGCGCGAGGTGCCCACCCTGCGCGAGGCCGAGATCGCGTCGGTGGCCCGCTACGAGCGGCTGTTCACGCGCTATCTCCTGGGCCACTTCGACGAGCACGCGCACGACGACGACGCCAACGACGACCCGCTGCTCGCCGAGGTCGCCGCCTCCGCCGTGGTCACCGCCCACAACCACGTGCTGCGGCGCTGGCTGCGGGCCGGCGGTCAGGGCGACGTCGAGGCACAGCTCGACCACGCCTTCGGGATCGTACGGAAGACGTTCGGCACCGGCATCGGCGCCGGCCGTACCGCGACCCCCAAGCCGGCCGGCACCGCGGTGCACCGGCACGGCGAGGTCCTGGTGACGGTCGCGCGCACCGACGCCCCGCTGGACGAGGTCATGCGGACCATCGAAGAGGCACTCCGGGACCGCTGAGCCCCCGGCACCATGTGATGACGGCCACCCCTCGGGGTGGCCGTTTTGGCATGTCAGAGCCCCTTTTCGCGCAGCTTTCCGACCCCGTTCGATCGATCATCGCTCATTTGTTACGTAAAGATTTCACCTGAGAGCAACTCATGGCACTCGGTGCCTTGCGAGGTGACACGCAGTGTCATACGTTGAAGATGTCCGGGCGGCCGGCGTGCAGAGACCTTTCGTACGTCGGCTGTCCCCGTAGGCCACTGGCCCACGCGCCCGGACGCCTGCGTCACAGGCAACCTCCCGCGCCACAAAGCGCTGCCGAAGCACCACCCCGCCGAACCGACGGCACCTCAGCACCCACCCTCAGCAGCAGCACCGACGTATCCATCGGCGCCCCTCCCTCGGGGCGCACTTCGCCGGAGGCAACACCGTGACCGTGAAGGACATCCTGGACGCGATCCAGTCGCCGGACTCGACTCCGGCCGATTTCGCCGCCCTGCCGCTCCCCGAGTCGTACCGCGCGATCACCGTGCACAAGGACGAGACGGACATGTTCGCGGGCCTCGCCACCCGCGACAAGGACCCCCGCAAGTCGATCCACCTGGACGACGTCCCGGTGCCCGAACTCGGCCCGGGCGAAGCCCTGGTGGCCGTCATGGCGTCGAGCGTCAACTACAACTCCGTGTGGACCTCGATCTTCGAGCCGCTGTCGACGTTCGGCTTCCTGGAGCGCTACGGCAAGCTCAGCGAGCTGACGAAGCGGCACGACCTGCCGTACCACGTCATCGGCTCCGACCTCGCGGGCGTCGTCCTGCGCACCGGCCCGGGCGTCAACGCCTGGAAGCCCGGTGACGAGGTCGTGGCGCACTGCCTGTCCGTCGAGCTGGAGTCCTCCGACGGGCACAACGACACGATGCTCGACCCCGAGCAGCGCATCTGGGGCTTCGAGACCAACTTCGGCGGGCTCGCCGAGATCGCGCTCGTCAAGTCCAACCAGCTGATGCCCAAGCCGGACCACCTGTCATGGGAGGAGGCCGCCGCCCCGGGCCTGGTGAACTCCACCGCGTACCGGCAGCTGGTCTCGCGCAACGGCGCCGGCATGAAGCAGGGCGACAACGTCCTCATCTGGGGCGCGAGCGGCGGACTCGGCTCGTACGCCACGCAGTTCGCGCTCGCGGGCGGCGCCAACCCCATCTGCGTCGTGTCCTCGCCCGAGAAGGCCGACATCTGCCGCGCGATGGGCGCCGAGGCGATCATCGACCGCACCGCCGAGGACTACAAGTTCTGGGCCGACGAGCACAACCAGGACCCGCGCGAGTGGAAGCGGTTCGGCAAGCGCATCCGTGAACTCACCGGCGGCGAGGACGTGGACATCGTCTTCGAGCACCCGGGCCGCGAGACCTTCGGCGCAAGCGTCTACGTCACCCGTAAGGGCGGCACGATCGTCACCTGCGCGTCGACTTCCGGGTACAACCACGAGTACGACAACCGCTACCTGTGGATGTCCCTGAAGAAGATCATCGGCTCGCACTTCGCCAACTACCGCGAGGCCTGGGAGGCCAACCGGCTGGTCGCGAAGGGCAAGATCCACCCCACGCTCTCCCGGGTCTACCCCCTGGAGGAGACCGGCCAGGCCGCCTACGACGTCCATCGCAACCTGCACCAGGGCAAGGTCGGCGTCCTGTGCCTCGCCCCCGAGGAAGGCCTCGGCGTGCGTGACGGGGAGAAGCGCGCCCAGCACATCGACGCCATCAACCGCTTCCGGAACATCTGAGGTCACGTAGATGACTGAGCGCCAGAAAGACCGGCCGTGGCTCATGCGCACGTACGCCGGTCACTCCACGGCAGAGGCGTCCAACGAGCTGTACCGGCGCAACCTCGCCAAGGGCCAGACCGGTCTGTCGGTCGCGTTCGACCTGCCGACGCAGACCGGCTACGACTCCGACCACATCCTCGCCCGCGGCGAGGTCGGCCGGGTCGGTGTTCCGATCGCGCACCTCGGTGACATGCGCCGGCTGTTCCAGGACATCCCCCTGGACCAGATGAACACCTCGATGACGATCAACGCCACCGCCATGTGGCTGCTGGCGCTCTATCAGGTCGTCGCCGAGGAGCAGGGTGTGGACATCACCCAGCTCCAGGGCACGACCCAGAACGACATCGTCAAGGAGTACCTGTCGCGGGGCACGCACGTGTTCCCGCCGGTGCCCTCGCTGCGGCTGACCACCGACATGATCTGCTACACGGTCAACCACATCCCCAAGTGGAACCCGATCAACATCTGCAGCTACCACCTCCAGGAGGCCGGGGCCACCCCGGTCCAGGAGATCGCGTACGCCATGTCCACCGCGATCGCCGTCCTGGACGCGGTGTTCGCGTCCGGTCAGATCCCGGAGGACCGCAGGGGCGACGTCGTCGCCCGCATCTCCTTCTTCGTGAACGCGGGCGTCCGCTTCATCGAGGAGATGTGCAAGATGCGCGCCTTCGGCCGCATCTGGGACCAGGTCACCCGCGAGCGCTACGGCATCGAGAACCCGAAGCAGCGCCGCTTCCGCTACGGCGTCCAGGTCAACTCCCTGGGCCTGACGGAGGCGCAGCCGGAGAACAACGTCCAGCGGATCGTGCTGGAGATGCTGGCGGTGACGCTGTCGAAGGACGCACGCGCGCGTGCCGTGCAACTCCCGGCATGGAACGAGGCGTTGGGGCTGCCGCGCCCGTGGGACCAGCAGTGGTCGCTGCGCATCCAGCAGGTGCTGGCGCACGAGAGCGACCTGCTGGAGTACGCGGACATCTTCGACGGCTCCCATGTCATCGAGGCGAAGGTGGCCTCCCTGGTGGAGGAGTCCCTCGCGGAGATCGACCGCATCGAGGAGATGGGCGGCGCGATGGCCGCCGTCGAGTCCGGCTATCTCAAGTCGCAGCTCGTGTCCTCGCACGCGGAGCGCAGGGGCCGGATCGAGTCCGGTCAGGAGAAGATCGTCGGCGTCAACATCTTCAACACGACCGAGCCCAATCCCCTCACCGCCGACCTCGACACGGCGATCCAGACGGTCGACCCGGCCGTAGAGGCCCGCGTCATCGCGTCGTTGCAGCGGTGGCGGGACACGCGCTATCAGCCGCCGTTCAACCACCCGCGCCCGTGCAAGGCGCTGGAGCGGCTGAAGGAGGCCGCGAAGGGCACCGGCAACCTCATGGAGGCCACCCTGGAGTGCGCACGCGCCGGTGTCACGACCGGTGAGTGGGCCGGGGCCCTGCGGGAGGTGTTCGGCGAGTTCCGGGCGCCCACGGGCGTCTCGTCGGCGCCGGTCGCGGTGCCCGCCGAGGAGGGCTCGGCGATGGCCGGCGTACGCCGCAAGGTGGATGCGACGGCTCGCGACATGGGCGTCGGCAAGCTGCGGTTCCTGGTCGGCAAGCCGGGCCTGGACGGGCACTCCAACGGCGCCGAGCAGATCGCCGTACGCGCGCGTGACGCCGGCTTCGAGGTGGTGTACCAGGGCATCCGGCTGACCCCGGAGCAGATCGTGGACGCGGCCCTCGCGGAGGACGTGCACGCGGTCGGGCTGTCCATCCTGTCCGGCTCGCACGCCCAGCTGGTGCCGGACGTCCTCGAACGGCTCCGTGTGGCCGGTGCCACAGACATACCTGTCATCGCCGGTGGGATCATCCCCAATGGTGACGCCGACACGCTGCGGGCCGCCGGAGTCGCGGCGGTCTTCACCCCGAAGGACTTCGACATCACCGGAATCATCGGCCGCATCGTCGACGAGATCCGGAAAGCGAACAAGCTCGACCCTCTGCTCGACCCCTTGGAGGTCCCCGCATGACCACGCCCGCCCCCGTCAACCGGCTTCGCCCGCGGCGCTCCTGTCTCGCGGTCCCGGGAAGCAACCCGCGCTTCCTGGAGAAGGCGCAGGGCCTCCCGGCCGACCAGGTCTTCCTGGACCTGGAGGACGCGTGCGCGCCGCTCGCCAAGCCCGAGGCGCGGCACACCATCGTCAAGTTCCTCAACGAGGGCGACTGGACGGGCAAGACACGGGTCGTGCGCGTCAACGACTGGACGACCGAGTGGACGTACCGCGATGTCGTCACGGTCGTCGAGGGCGCGGGTCCGAACCTCGACTGCATCATGCTGCCGAAGGTGCAGGACGCCCAACAGGTCGTGGCGCTGGACCTGTTGCTGACGCAGATCGAGAAGACGATGGGCTTCGAGGTCGGCAAGATCGGCATCGAGGCGCAGATCGAGAACGCGCAGGGGCTCAACAACGTCAACGAGATCGCCCAGGCCTCGCAGCGCGTCGAGACGATCATCTTCGGTCCCGCCGACTTCATGGCGTCGATCAACATGAAGTCCCTCGTCGTGGGCGAACAGCCGCCCGGCTACCCGGCGGACGCCTACCACTACATCCTGATGAAGATCCTGATGGCCGCCCGCGCCAACAACCTCCAGGCGATCGACGGCCCTTACCTCCAGATCCGCAACGTCGACGGCTACCGCGCGGTCGCCCAGCGTGCCGCCGCGCTCGGCTTCGACGGCAAGTGGGTGCTGCACCCGGGCCAGGTCGAGGCGTCCAACGAGATCTTCTCGCCGTCCCAGGAGGACTTCGACCACGCCGAGTTGATCCTGGACGCGTACGACTACTACACGTCCGAGGCCGGCGGCAAGAAGGGCTCCGCGATGCTCGGCGACGAGATGATCGACGAGGCCAGCCGCAAGATGGCGCTCGTCATCTCCGGCAAGGGCCGGGCCGCGGGCATGGAGCGCACGTCCACGTTCGAAGCCCCGGAGGCCTGAGCCCATGCAATTCGGACGCACCTACGAGGAGTTCGAGGTCGGCGCGGTCTACAAGCACTGGCCCGGAAAGACCGTCACGGAGTACGACGACCACCTCTTCTGTCTCCTGACGATGAACCACCACCCGCTCCACATGGACGCCAACTACGCCGAGAACACGACGGACTTCGGCAAGAACGTGGTCGTCGGGAACTACATCTACTCGCTGCTGCTGGGCATGTCGGTGCCGGACGTGTCGGGCAAGGCGATCGCCAACCTGGAGGTCGAGTCGCTGAAGCACGTGGCGCCGACCTTCCACGGCGACACGATCTACGGCGAGACGACGGTCCTCGACAAGACGCCGTCCAGGTCGAAGAACGACCGCGGGATCGTGTACGTCGAGACCAAGGGCTACAAGCAGGACGGCACGCTGGTCTGCGTGTTCCGCCGCAAGGTGATGGTGCCGACCGAGACGTACATCAAGGAGCGCGGCGGCGAGCAGCCCGGCCGCCCCCAGCTGAAGCAGACGGAGAAGTAGCCATGGCGCGACTCGCCCAGACCGCCGGTCTCACCGACATCCAGCGGGAGATCCTGTCCACCGTCCGCGACTTCGTGGACAAGGAGATCCTCCCGGTCGCCACCGAGCTGGAGCACCGCGACGAGTATCCGCAGCACATCGTCGACGGGCTCAAGGAGTTGGGCCTCTTCGGCCTGATGATCCCGGAGGAGTACGGCGGCCTGGGCGAGTCGTTGCTGACGTACGCCCTGTGCGTGGAGGAGATCGCGCGCGGGTGGATGTCGGTGTCCGGCATCATCAACACCCATTTCATCGTGGCCTACATGCTCAAGCAGCACGGCACCCAGGAGCAGAAGGACCACTTCCTGCCGCGCATGGCGGCGGGCGACATCCGGGGCGCGTTCTCGATGTCGGAGCCGGCGCTCGGTTCGGACGTCTCGGCGATCTCGTCGAAGGCGGTGAAGGACGGCGACGAGTACGTCCTGAACGGCCAGAAGATGTGGCTGACGAACGGCGGTACGTCGTCTCTCGTCGCCGTTCTCGTACGAAGTGACGAAGGACACCCGGAGGGCACCGCGCCCCACAAGTCGATGACGACCTTCCTGGTCGAGAAGGAGCCCGGCTTCGGCGAGGTCCGGCCCGGTCTCACCATCCCCGGGAAGATCGACAAGATGGGCTACAAGGGCGTCGACACCACCGAGTTGATCATGGACGGCCTGCGGATTCCGGCCGACCGCGTGCTCGGCGGGGAGACCGGCCGAGGTTTTTACCAAATGATGGACGGAGTCGAGGTCGGCCGCGTCAATGTCGCGGCGCGTGGCTGCGGGGTCGCTCAGCGTGCCTTCGAGCTGGGCGTCTCCTACGCGCAGCAGCGGCACACCTTCGGAAAGCCCATCGCCCAGCACCAGGCGATCCAGTTCAAGCTGGCGGAGATGGCTACCAAGGTCGAGGCCGCCCATGCGATGATGGTCAATGCGGCACGCAAAAAGGACTCCGGGGAGCGAAACGACCTCGAGGCAGGGATGGCGAAGTACCTCGCCTCCGAGTACTGCAAGGAGGTCGTCGAGGACGCCTTCCGGATCCACGGCGGGTACGGCTTCTCCAAGGAGTACGAGATCGAACGCCTTTACCGCGAGGCGCCGATGCTGTTGATCGGCGAAGGTACCGCCGAAATCCAGAAAATGATCATCGGGCGCAGGTTGCTCGAAGAGTATCGATTCCAGGGCTGATTGTCCGTTTCGGGGTGTTTTCTCCGAGAAGAAGATCACACCCCGTCAACGCTCCTCAGCCGCCGACTCGGCTTCCTGGCTTACCCAGTTGTGGCCCACGACCGGTACGATCCCGGGAAAGCCGCCGTCCCCCGTTACAGCGCGGCATCATCCGCTACGAAGGTCATCCATGCCCCACAGCCAAACCTCTGCACCACGCGACAGCCTGGCAGGCGTACGCCTCGCGCGCGGAGCATCGCCGTGGCTCCTGCCGACTGTCGCCACCGCAGCCCTCAGCCTGGTACGCGCACGCAAGTCCGGCGCCGCCAAGGTCGTGGCCGTACCCGCCACCGCGCTTGCGGCGGGCATGCTGTGGTTCTTCCGCGACCCCGAGCGCGAGATCACCCCGGGCCGGGTCATCTCGCCCGCCGACGGTGTGGTGCAGAGCATCATGCCGTGGAAGGACGGTCGCACCCGCGTCGCCATCTTCATGAGCCCGCTCAACGTCCACGTCAACCGCGCGCCGCTCTCCGGCACGGTGACGTCGGTCGAGCACATCCCCGGTGGTTTCGTTCCCGCGTTCAACAAGGAGAGCGAGAACAACGAGCGGGTCGTCTGGCACTTCGACACCGAGCTCGGTGACATCGAGATGATCCAGATCGCCGGCGCCGTCGCCCGCCGGATCGTCCCCTACGTCCCGCAGGGCACGAAGGTCGAGCAGGGCGAGCGCATCGGACTGATCCGCTTCGGCTCGCGCGTCGACATCTACCTCCCCGAGGGTGTCGAGGTGGACGTGGAGGTCGGTCAGAAGACGGTGGCTGGGGTGACTCGCATTGACCGTGATTGATCCGGAGACACAGGCGGGCTGGGTGCCCGAGGCGGATGACGTGGACGACGAGGAGGAGATGCCTCTTTCTCTCCGCCTCTCAATAGCGGACACCCTCACCCTCGGCAACGCCACCTGCGGCTTCATGGCGGTGTACTTCACCACCACCGGCATCCTGATCCCGCACCTGACGGGCAACGACGAGTCGACCGGCATGGCCCGCCACAGCGCGGCCACCGCGGTCATCCTGATGCTGTGCGCGGCGGTCTTCGACCTCTTCGACGGCCTCGTCGCCCGCAAACTGCGCTCCTCCCCCATGGGCGCGGAGCTGGACAACCTGTCGGACCTCATCAGCTTCGGCCTCGCGCCGGCGTACTTCGTCCTCGTCTACGGCATGGTCGCCGACGACGCGCACCAGAGAGTGGCCGCGGTCGGGGCGATCGTCGTGCTGCTGGCGGTGGTGCTGCGGCTCGCGCGGTTCTCGTGCGTGACACCGCCGAACGGCATGTTCCAGGGCATGCCCTCGCCGTTCGGCGCGCTGACCGTGGTCTCGATCGTGCTCCTCGAGCTGCCGTTCGTGGCGACGCTGCTCGCGATCCTCGGCACCGCCTGGCTGATGGTGAGCCGGGTCGAGTACCCGAAGCCGCGCGGTCGCCTCGCGGTGGCCATGCTCGCCTGGATCGTCCTGTCCATGGGTCTGCTGGCGGCCTGGGCGTTCGACGCCCCGAGCGGTCAGCTGCTCCTGCAGACGGGCTGTGCGCTCCAGCTGGTCATGGGCGCGGTGATCCCCCTGTTCGCGACGGCCCGCCGCGTGAACAACTTCCGCGACAACCGGCGCGAGGCGCGGGCTGCCCAGCCGTAGGCCGGAAGAACTGAAGAAGGGCCCCGGACCGGTTCACGGTTCGGGGCCCTTCGACGTTCCTCGGGGTGGGACTCAGACCAGGAAGTCCCGCGCGATGTTCTCCGCCACCCGCTCCAGGATCGGACCGGCATCCGCGATGCACTTCGCCACGTCCGGTTCGACGGACGTGAGGGGATACGCGCGGCGAATGCCCGCGTGGCCGAGGGACTGGGGCGGGAGGGAGAGGCGGCCGCAGACGGCGACGACCTCCTTGCCCTCGGCGCGGGCCGCCGCGGCCACGCCTGCCGGGGCCTTGCCGTGGAGGGTCTGCTCGTCCAGGGAGCCCTCGCCGGTGATGACGAGGGTGGCGCCCTCCAGGGCGGAGGCGAAGCCGAGGACGTCGAGCATGACGTCGATGCCGGGGCGGAAGCGGGCGCCGAGGAGAAGGGCGCCGTAGCCGATGCCGCCTGCCGCGCCCGCGCCGGGGGCGGCGGCGTACTCGGCGGCCTTCCCGCCGATCGACTCCTCCAGGACCTTCGCGTAGTGCCCGAGGGCCGCGTCGAGGGCGTCCACGTCGTCCGGTGCGGCGCCCTTCTGGGGGCCGTAGACCGCGGGGGCGCCCTTGGGCCCTGTGAGGGGGTTGTCGACGTCGCTCGCGAGGATCAGGTCGACGGAGGTGAGGCGCGGGTCGAGGCCGGTGAGGTCGGCCGAGGCGAGATCGGTGAGGCCGCCGCCGCCCGGGGGCACCGGTTCGCCCTCCGCGTCCAGGAAGCGGGCGCCGAGGGCGGAGAGCATGCCCGCGCCGCCGTCGGTCGTGGCGCTGCCGCCGACGCCGAACACGATCGTGCGGGCGCCCGCGTCGAGCGCGGCCCGCAGCAGTTCGCCGGAGCCGTACGTCGAGGAGGTCAGCGGGGCGAAGACTCCCTTGGGCAGGCGTTGCAGCCCGCTCGCCTCGGCCATCTCCACGACGGCCGTGTCGCCGCGGACCGCGAAGGCCGCGGTGACCTCGTCACCGAGGGGCCCGGCGACCCGTATCTCCCGCCGCTCGAAGCCCGCCGCCACGGCCGCGTCCACCGTGCCGTCGCCGCCGTCGGCGACCGGCATGGCGGTGACCTCCAGATCGGGTACGACCCGGCGCAGCCCGGCCGTCACCCGCTCGGCGACCTGCACGGCCGTCAGCGACCCCTTGAACTTGTCCGCGGCGATGAGCACCCTGTGGGTGCCCCTCTGTGCAGCGTTCGCCACCTTGCGATCCCCTTGCTCTACGGGCCCCCGCGCGTTCAGGGGCCAGTCGCGCCGCTGTGACCTTAACCGGCGGACACCCCCGCCGTCATGCCCCGACCGAACGCTGGGACCGGGCCGAGCACACGCTGTGACGTTGCGGGACCCGGAATCGGTCCACCGGGGCGTATGACCTCCGCGGGCACTGAGCCGACGCTCGCGAACCGCATCCCCGGGGGCCGGGCCGACCGACGCCTGGACCGCGCCCTTCGTCGCCGCCATCGACGTCCTCGGGCTGATCGTGGACGGGTTGCGGGCGGGGTCGTAGCGGGGTCGTAGGGATTGCGTGGGTGAAGGCCTGGGCGGCGCCGCGGTACGACTCGCGGTGCAGGAAGGCCCTGGTCGAGCGCGGCCCCGCTGCCGCTTCTCCGTGCCGGGCGGTGAGTCTGCGAGGTGACTGCGCGGGCTGGTTACCCTTCCTGAATGACCACCACGCAAGACTTCGCCACGTACCTCGCGGGTCTCCCCCGCATCCTCGCCGGGGCCGCCGCCCTCTTCCGCGACGCCGACGGAAACGTCCTGCTCGTCGAGCCCAACTACCGTGAGGGCTGGGCGCTTCCGGGCGGCACGATCGAGTCGGACGACGGTGAGACCCCGCGCCAGGGCGCGCGCCGCGAGACGCTGGAGGAGATCGGCCTCGACGTCGAACTCGGCCGCCTGCTCGCCGTCGACTGGGTCTACCACGGTCCGGAGTACCCGCCGTTGGTCGCCTACCTCTACGACGGCGGCGTCCTCACCGCGAACGACCTCGCCTCGATCCGACTCCAGGAGGAGGAACTCCTGTCCTGGCGCCTCGTCCCGCGCGAGGACATCCCGGAGTACCTGTCGGGTTCGCTGGGGCTGCGGGTCCTGGTCGGGCTGGACGTACTGGAAGAGGGTTCGGGCACGGCGGAGTTGGAGAACGGCCAGCGGGTGGGCTGACGGCTCCGGGTCCAACACCGGGCGCGGCCGGGCCAGTTGACCGACACCGACATCGGCCTCGGCATCAGCCGCCCTGCCGCGCGGGCGTCAGCCTTCAACACCTAATCCCTGGGCCGGAGTTCAGCCCTCGACGTCCCGAGGTTTCACATCCACCTCACGTAGCGCGTCGTCGCGCGCCTCGGCCCTGGCCTCCGTGCGGTGGCCCCGCTCGATGTAGTCACGGACCACGAGTTCGACGGCGTCCTGCGGGTTGCCCACGCCCGCGAGCACCATGACTTCCACGACGAGCGCGGCATCGAGCGAGACGGTCACCTTGGCCATGGGCGGACGCTAGCACCGCCTCCCGGCCCCGGACATCCGGACGAGCCGAGGGATTCCCCGACCGGCGGCCGCCTGACACCGCGATATCCACTCGCCGCCCCGCCCCCACCCCCCTACCCTCGCCACCATGAGCAAGCCTCTTGTCGCCCTCCTCACCGGCGCGGGTATCTCCACCGACTCCGGCATCCCCGACTACCGCGGCCCGAACGGTCTGTGGCGGAAGGATCCCGAGGCGGAGAAGCTCGTGACCTACGACTACTACATGGGTGACCCGGAGATCCGGCGCAGGTCGTGGCAGCTGCGGCGGCAGACCCAGGCCCTGCGGGCCGAGCCCAACGCCGCGCACCGGGCCGTCGTGGAGCTGGAGCGGTCCGGTGTGCCGGTGCGGGTCATCACGCAGAACGTCGACGGGCTGCATCAGCTCGCCGGGCTGCCCGCACGGAAGGTGCTCGAACTGCACGGCTCCGCGCGGGAGTTCACCTGCACGCGATGCCATGCGCGCGGGCCGATGGCGGACGCGATCGCGCGGGTCGAGGCCGGGGAGGACGATCCCGGGTGTCTGGTCTGCGGCGGGATCCTGAAGTCCGCGACCGTCTACTTCGGCGAGCAGCTCGATCCCGTCGTCCTCGGCGAGGCCGCCGCCGTCACCAAGGCCTGCCAGGTGTTCATCGCCGTCGGCAGCACCCTGCAGGTGCACCCCGCCGCCGGGCTCGCCGGCGTCGCCGTCGATCACGGCGCCCGGCTGGTCATCGTCAACGCCGAGGCGACACCGTACGACGAACTCGCCGACGAGGTCGTACGGGAGCCGATCGGGACGGCGTTGCCCGCGCTGCTGCGCGGACTCGGTGAGCTCAGCGGGTGACGCGGAGTTCGGGCCGGCCGTGCGGGAGTTCACCTGCACGCGATGCCATGCGCGTCAGAACAGCGCCGCCCCGCTCTCGAAATCCAACAGCCGCTGCTTGCGTTCCAGCCCGCCGCCGTACCCCGTGAGACTGCCGTTCGCGCCGACCACCCGATGGCAGGGGACGATGATCCCGATGGGGTTCTTGCCGTTGGCGAGGCCTACCGCGCGGGAGGCGCCCGGGTTGCCGAGGGCGTCGGCGAGGGCGCCGTAGGAGCGGGTCTCGCCGTAGGGGATGCGGCAGAGCTGGTCCCAGACTCGCTGCTGGAACGGGGTTCCGTGCAGGCGGAGTTGGAGAGTGAACTCCTTCAACTCGCCGGCGAAGTAGGCCTGTAGCTGGGCTTTCGGTTCGGCGAAGGGGGTGTCGTCGGGGCTGCCGAAGTTCTCCTCCGGGGGGCGGTGGCGTTGGTCGACCATGTAGAGGCCGCAGAGGGCGCCGTCGTCGTCGGCGACGAGGGTCAGCGGGCCGTACGGGCTGTCGATCAGCGTGTGGTGCTTCATGCGGTCTGCAATCTCCTTACGCGGGAAGGAAGTTGATCGGGTGGCTGTCCGTCGCCCACAGGTACTGGACCGCGTACGCCCGCCAGGGCCGCCAGGCCGCCGCGCGTGCGGTGAGCGCGGCCGGGGTCGACGGGAGACCCAACTCCTGGGCGGCGCGCCGGACTCCGAGGTCGGTGGGGAGGAAGGCGTCGGGATCACCGAGGGCGCGCATGGCGATGGCGTCGACCGTCCAGGGGCCGAAGCCGGGGAGGGCGAGGAGTTGTGCGCGGGTTTGCGCCCAGTCGCTCTCCACTCCCAAGTGGAGGGTGTTGTTTGCCAGTTGGGCTACCAGGGTGGTGAAGGTGCGCCGGCGGGACTGCGGCATCGCCAGTGATTCCGGGTCCAGCGCCGCCAGTGACTCCGCGGACGGGAAGAGGTGGGTCAGGCCGCCCTCGGGGTCGTCGACCGGTTCGCCGTGCGCGGTGACCAGGCGGGCCGCGTGGGTGCGGGCCGCCGCCGTGGAGACCTGCTGGCCGAGGACGGCCCGCACGGCGAACTCCGCCTCGTCGACCGTGCGCGGGACGCGTCGCCCGGGTGCCTTGTCGACCAGCGGCGCCAGGACCGGGTCGGTCCTCAACTGGTCGTCCACCGCGACCGGATCGGCGTCCAGGTCGAGCATGCGGCGGCACCGGCTGATCGCCACCGGCAGATCGCGCAGGTCGCTGAGCGTGAGGCGGCAGGCGATGTGGTCGGACGTGGGCGTCAGGGACGCGATGCCGTGGCCGTAGGGGAGACGGAGGGTGCGGCGGTACGCGCCGGCGCGCCACTCCTCCACGCCCGGCACCGCGGTCGCCGCGAGGTGGCCGAAGAGGTTGTCGGGGTTGAGGGGCGCGCGGAACGGCAGCCGGAGGGTGAGGGTGCCGGGGGTCAACACGGTTGTCTTCGGGCGCCTGTTGCGCAGTTCGGTCGGGGAGAGGGCGAAGACGTCGCGCACGGTGTCGTTGAAGGTGCGGATCGAGGAGAAGCCGGCGGCGAAGGCGATCTCCGCCATGGGGAGGGCGGTCGTCTCGATCAACAGCCGTGCCGTCTGGGCGCGTTGGGCGCGGGCCAGGGCGAGGGGTCCCGCGCCCAGCTCGGCGAGGAGCTGGCGTTCGACCTGCCGGGTGCTGTAGCCGAGGCGGGCGGCGAGGCCGGGGACGCCCTCGCGGTCCACGGTTCCGTCGGCGATCAGGCGCATCGCGCGGGCCACCAGGTCGGCCCGCTGGTTCCACTCGGGTGAGCCGGGGCTGGTGTCCGGGCGGCAGCGTTTGCAGGCCCGGAATCCCGCCTGCTGGCAGGCCGCCGCGCTCGGGTAGAACGTCATGTTCTCCGGCTTGGGCGGGACGACCGGGCAGCTGGGGCGGCAGTAGATGCGGGTGGTCAGGACGGCCGTGAAGAACCAGCCGTCGAAGCGCGCGTCCTTGGACTGGACCGCGCGTACACAGCGCTCCGTGTCGGTGTGCATCCCGTTCTGCATGTGTCCAGCATCCGATACGCGGTGGGCCGGGGCTGGCGGGAATCCGACATCGACGTCGCGTGGCCTGCTGCCGGGCGAGAACCATACCCGCGGCTTAACCATTGGTGGAGACGCGCCCGGCTTTGTAACGTCGGCTTCCGTGACCCCGACTCCCCCCTCGGCGAACACCGCCGATTCCCTCCCGGCCCTTCTCGACGCGGCCCGGAGCGACTATGAAGCCCTGCGCGCGAAGGGACTCTCGCTCGACCTGACCCGCGGCAAGCCCTCCGCCCGGCAGCTCGACCTGTCCACCGCACTGCTCTCGCTGCCCGGCGACCGCCACACCTCCGCCGACGGCACGGACTGCCGCAACTACGGTGCCGCGGACGGCCTGCCGGAGCTCCGGGAGATCTTCTCCGGGTTCCTCCAGGTACCGGCCGGGCAGCTGCTCGCCGCGGGCAACTCCAGCCTGGAGCTGATGCACGACAGCCTCGTGCACGCGCTGCTCGGCACGGTGCCCGGCGCGGCCCGCCGCTGGGCGGACGAGGAGCGGATCGCGTTCCTGTGCCCGGTCCCCGGCTACGACCGGCACTTCGCGCTGTGCGAGCGCTTCGGCATCGAGATGATCCCCGTGCCGATGACCGCCGAGGGTCCCGACATGGACGCGGTGGAGCGGCTGGTCGCCGGGGACCCGGCGGTGAAGGGCATCTGGTGCGTGCCCAAGTACAGCAATCCTGACGGGACTTGCTACAGCGACGAGACCGTACGACGGCTCGCCGCGATGCCCACGGCCGCGCCCGACTTCCGGATCTTCTGGGACAACGCCTACGCCGTGCACCACCTCACCGACGAGGAGGTGGAGATCGCCGACGTCCTGGCGGCCTGTGCCGCGAGCGGGCATCCCGACCGGGTCCTCGTCTTCGGGTCCACCTCGAAGATCACGCTGGCCGGCGCGGGCGTGGCGTTCTTCGGCTCGTCCCCGGCCAACGTGGCCTGGCTGCGCGGGAACAGCGCCAAGCGGTCCATCGGGCCCGACAAGATCAACCAGCTGCGGCACGTCATGTTCCTGCGCGATCCCGACGGGGTGCGCGAGCACATGCGGAACCACCGTGAGCTGCTGCGGCCGAAGTTCGACACCGTGCTGCGGGTCCTGGACGAGCGGCTCGGCGGCACCGGCCTCGCCACCTGGTCGACGCCCCGGGGCGGCTACTTCATCACCCTGGACGTGCCGGACGGCTGTGCCCGCGAGGTGGTGCGCCGGGCGGCGGACGCCGGTCTCGCGCTGACTCCGGCGGGCGCAACCCATCCGTACGGCGACGATCCGAGGGATCGTACGATCCGGATCGCGCCCTCCTTCCCGGACTCGTCGGAGATCGCGGAGATCATCGACGGGGTGGCCACCTGCGTCCGTCTTGTGGGGTACGAAAAGCTTGTGTCCGGCGGGAGTTGACCCGGTTCGCGCTCCGCACACCTGACGCGCCCGAGGTGTGCGGTACCTCACGCCCCGGTTACAAATCGCTCAACCTCTGGTTGCGAAGCGGTGCGCGGTCCACGATGGGGACATGACCCTGGCCGAGCGAGCCATGCAGCGACTGGAAGACTGGCGCGACCTCAGCGCGGTCCCCGCGAGCTGTGGCACGGGGCGGGCGCTGCGGTCCGCTCACAGCGAGATCGTGCACTTCCACTCCGACCACGATGTGGACCTGCATCTCACGGTCGGGGCCATTCTCCGGTTCCACCACGATCTCAGTGAGTCGACGGCGATCCGGATCATCCCGGGTTCGCGCTGGGTGACCGTCCACCTGGACTGCGAGACGGACGTCGACCTGCTGCTGAGCCTGGTCAGCGTCGCCCTCAAGGCACACGCGGGCGGGCCCCCTGCCGGGAGCCCGCCCATGACCGGCTGCAACTTCCACCGGGTGACACTCGTGCCGCGCGACGGCGACTAGGTCCGGCCTGAGGGCTCGGTCCTAGAACACCGCCGCCGTGTCGTCCTCGCCCGCCTCCAGCAGGGTGGCCGCCTCGCCGACGATGCGCGGATCGGGGCTGCCGACGACCTCCTCGTCCTTGTCGGCGTAGTCGAAGCGGGCCAGCACGCTGCGCATGGCCTCGACGCGGGCCCGTTTCTTGTCGTTACTCTTCACCACGGTCCAGGGTGCGTGTTCCGTGTCGGTCTCCCGGAACATGGCGACCTTCGCGGCGGTGTAGTCGTCCCAGCGGTCCAGGGACTCCAGGTCCATCGCGCTGAGCTTCCACTGCCGTACGGGATCCACCTGGCGGATCGTGAAACGGGTGCGCTGTTCACCTTGTGAGACGGAGAACCAGAACTTGATCAGGTCGATGCCGTCGTCCGCCAGCATCCGCTCGAACAGCGGGGCCTGGCGCATGAAGCGGCGGTACTCGTCGTCCGAGCAGAAGCCCATCACGCGCTCGACGCCCGCCCGGTTGTACCAGGACCGGTCGAACAGCACGATCTCGCCCGCGGTCGGCAGGTGCTGGACGTAGCGCTGGAAGTACCACTGACCGCTCTCGCGCTCACTCGGCTTCTCCAGGGCGACCACGCGGGCGCCACGCGGGTTCAGGTGCTCGGTGAACCGCTTGATGGTGCCGCCCTTGCCGGCCGCGTCACGCCCCTCGCAGACGATGACGAGCCGGCGGCCGGTGTCCTTGACCCAGCGCTGCAGCTTCAGCAGTTCTATCTGCTGGAGCCGCTTGTGCCAGTCGTACTCCTTGCGCTCCATGCGCTGTTCGTACGGGTAGTTCTCCCGCCAGGTGTCCACCGGACTGCCGTCGGGCCGGATCAGCACGGGGTCGTCCTGGTCGGTGTAGTCGACCCGCAGCCCGGTCAGCAGTTCAGTCATCCCGGCCTCCTCTCAAGGGGGTTCAGTAGCTCAGCGGTACGCGGCCGTCATCAGTGGAACTGCGGCACGATCAAATAAATGCCGTACGCCACGACAGCCGCACACGCGAGAAAGCACAACCCCGCCTGCGTCAGACCGAGTGCATGCGTGCCGCCGTCCACCTCACGGGCGGCCTCGACCCGGGCGAGGCCCAGGATGCCCAGCGCGAAGATGACGACCACGCCGACGGTCACGCCGACGCTCACCGCGAAGACCTCGCCGAGGGCGTTCCAGTCCAGACTCATAGCTCAACTCCCTTGGCTCAGGCGGCCGTACGGACGTCGGAGGACGCCTCGGTGCGGATGGTGACCTCGTGGGTCTCGTTCACGTTGTCCGCGTGCACGGGGTTGCGGCGCGAGGCGATCACGATGAATCCGGCCACGGCGGCGGCGACCAGGGCGATCAGGGCCGTACCGAGGTTGCCGCCGTGCTTGACGACGCTCGCGGACAGACCGCCGACCAGGGCCGCGGCCGGCAGGGTGACCAGCCAGGCGATGACCATGCGGCCCGCGGTGCCCCAGCGCACCTCGGCCAGCCGTCGGCCGAGGCCCGCGCCCAGGATGCCGCCGGAGCAGACCTGGGTGGTGGAGAGCGCGAAGCCCAGGTGGGCGGAGGTGAGGATGACGGTGGTGGAGGCGGCCTCGGCCGCGAAGCCCTGCGGGGACTCGATGTCGGTGAGGCCCTTGCCCATCGTGCGGATGATGCGCCAGCCGCCGATGTAGGTGCCCAGGCCGATCGCGAGTCCGGCGGAGGCGATCACCCAGATCGGCGGACCGGCGTCGTGGCCGAGCGCGCCCACCGAGATCAGGGTCAGGGTGATGACGCCCATCGTCTTCTGGGCGTCGTTCGTGCCGTGTGCGAGAGAGACCAGCGAGGCCGAGGCGATCTGGCCGATGCGGAAGCCCTTGGTGACCGAGTCCTTGCGGGCCCGGGCGGTGATCTTGTAGGCGAGGTAGGTGGCGAGGAGAGCGGCGATCCCGGCCACCAGCGGCGAGGCCACCGCGGGGATCAGGATCTTCTCGACAACCTTGTCGAAGTGCACTCCGTCGGAGCCCGCTCCGACCCAGACGGCGCCGATCAGACCGCCGAACAGGGCGTGGGAGGAGCTCGACGGGAGGCCCACCAGCCAGGTCATGAGGTTCCAGAGGATCGCTCCGACGAGCCCCGCGAAGATCATCCCCGGCGTGACCAGGGTGTCGTCGACGATGCCGCCGGAGATCGTCTTCGCGACTTCCGTGGACAGGAAGGCGCCGACGATGTTGAGAGCTCCACTGATCAGAACCGCCGTACGGGGCTTCAGCGCCCCCGTGGCGATGGACGTCGCCATCGCGTTGGCAGTGTCGTGGAATCCGTTGGTGAAGTCGAAGGCCAAGGCCGTGACGATGACGACCGCCACGAGGAACGTGATGTGGTCCATCGTTCGATGGAAGCAATCGAAGGCGTACATTCGGCCAACCGGAGGCCAAATCGAGGCATGGCCCGTGCAACGCCGCCGTGTGCACGCCCCGCTGCGCCCCTCGCTCACCCCATCCTCCACTTCGCGCACACACTTTCCTCTCCTTATGGCATGGCCCGGTCAAATCTGCGAAGCTTCCCCCGCGATCACGCAATCGCTACGCGCACCCCAGCGCCGCCCACCGGCACACCCAGTCCGGCCGGGCGGCACCGAGCAGGCCGGAATCCCGGCCGCCGTAGAAGGAGTTCCGTGTGAGATCGACCCCCCACAAGGCCCTCGCCGCCGGTGTGTTCGCCGTCGCCGCGGTGGCCGCCCTCTCGCTCCCCGTCACCCCGGCCGCCGCCGCGCCCGCCGGGGCCCCGCTCGCCGCCGCCTGCACCCCGGCGCAGGTGGTCTCGGGCGGTGACTTCGAGAGCGGCACCTCGTCCTGGACCCCGTCCTCGACGAGCGTCATCACCAGCCGCACCGGCCAGTCCGCCCACGGCGGCTCCAGCTTCGCCTGGCTGGACGGCACCGGCGGCACGCACACCGACAGCCTGAGCCAGAGCGTCACGATCCCGTCGGGTTGCAGCAGCGCCACGCTCACCTTCTGGCTGCACATCGACACCGCCGAGACGACCTCGTCGACCGCGTACGACAAGCTCACGGCGAAGATCGGCAGCACGACCCTGGCGACGTACTCGAACCTGAACAAGGCCACCGGCTACGTCCAGAAGTCGTTCGACGTCTCCTCGTTCGCGGGCCAGACCGTGAGCCTCGCCTTCAGCGGCACCGAGGACTCCAGCCTCCAGACGAGCTTCGTCCTCGACGACATCGCGCTGAACACCTCGGGCGACACCGCCCCGCCGGCCGACTCGACGCGCACACCGGCCGCCCCGGCGTACACCGTCAGCCTGAGCAGCAACACCGCAGGCACGGTCTGGACCGGCCACGAGAGCACGACCTTCACCAACGCCTCGGCCACCCCGCTCACCGAGGTGTACCTCCGGCTGTGGGACAACTACCACGGCACCTGCACCGCGCCGCCGATCACCGTCACCAACGTCACCGGCGGCACCGCGGGCGCCCTCTCGGTCGCCTGCACGGCCCTGCGCATAGCCCTCCCCACCCCCCTGACGCAGGGTCAATCCACCACGATCGGCTTCGACTTGGGCATCACCGTCCCGAGCGGCGCGGACCGGTTCGGCCACGACGGCGCGTTCAACATGATCGGCAACGCGCTGCCGGTCCTCGCGGTCAAGGACGGCTCGGGCTGGCACCTGGACCCGTACACGAACAACGGCGAGTCCTTCTACTCCCTGGCCGCCGACTTCAAGGTCACCCTGGACCACCCGACTTCCCTGTCGGTCCCGGCCACGGGCACCTCGGTGGACACCCCCGGCACCAGCGGCCGTACGGTGACCACGGCCACCGCGTCCAAGGTCCGTGACTTCGCGTGGGCGGCGGGCCCGTTCACCAAGATCTCCGGTACGTCGGCGGCGGGCACCGCGATCAACATCTACTCGGTCTCGGGCATCAGCTCCGCCAACGCCCAGTCGATGCTCACCACCGCCAAGTCGGCAGTCGACGCCCACGCGGGCCGCTTCGGGGCCTACCCGTACGGCGAGTTGGACGCCGTCATCGACAACAACTTCTGGTTCGGCGGCATGGAGTACCCCGGCTTCGTCCTCGACCTGGTCAGCACCACGGCCCTCACCCACGAGATCGGCCACCAGTGGTTCTACGGCATCGTCGGCGACGACGAGTACAACAGCCCGTGGCTGGACGAGGCGTTCACCGACTACGCGACCGACCTCGCCCAGGGCCTGACCGGCACCAACTGCTGGAACAGCGTCTCCTGGGCCTCCTCGGCGGAGAACATCACCAACTCGATGGCCTACTGGGACGCCCACTCGTCCCGCTACTCCACCGTCGTCTACGGCTACGGCAAGTGCGCCCTGCACGACCTGCGCCGCATCCTCGGTGACACCGCGATGGCCAAACTCCTGAAGGACTACGCCACTTCGCACTGGTACGGCGTCTCGACCACCGCCGAGTTCAAGGCGGCGGCCCAGGCGGCGACGACCACGGACCTGACGTCGTTCTGGACGACGCACCGCATCGTCGGCTGACACCGGCACGGAAGAACGGGGGGTTCGCCGTGCTGTCGGCCGACGGCACGGCGATCCCCTTCGTGGTCAACCAACCCGGACATCACGGGAGTTGGGCCGCGGGAACCCCGGCGAATCGGCGGCCGGACCCGGCCCGCCCCTCAGCCGACCTGGCGGCCGAACGCCTCGTACGCCGTCTCGTCGAAGAGCACGAACGTGACCTCCTCGACAGCCGACGGAGTCGCCCGCACCGTCTCCACCGCGATGCGTGCCGCGTCGTCCATCGGCCAGCCGAAGATCCCGGCGGACACGGCGGGGAACGCGACCGTGCGGGCGCCGAGTTCGTCGGCGACGCGGAGGGACTCCCGGTAGCAGGAGGCGAGTTGGGCCGAGCGGTCCTCCTCACGGGAGTACACCGGGCCCACCGTGTGGATCACCCACCGCGCGTCCAGCTCGCCCGCCGTCGTCGCGACCGCCTGGCCCGTCGACAGGCCCTTGCCGTAGTGCGAGGCGCGGAGCCTGCGGCAGTCCTCCAGGATCGCGGGGCCGCCCCGGCGGTGGATCGCGCCGTCGACTCCCCCGCCGCTCAGGAGTGAGGAGTTGGCCGCGTTGACGATCGCGTCGGCGGTCTGCCGGGTGATGTCGCCCCGGACGAGGGTGATGGTGGTCATGCCTGCCTCAGTCTGCGCCAGACGGCCTTCGCCGCGTTGTGTCCCGACATGCCGTGCACCCCGGGGCCGGGCGGGGTCGAGGAGGAGCAGATGAACACGGCCGGGTGCGGGGTGCCGTACGGGGAGAGCGAGAGCTTGGGGCGCAGCAGGATCTGGAGGCCCGAGACCGCGCCGGAGCCGATGTCGCCGCCCACGTAGTTCGCGTTGCGGGCCGCGAGTTCGGGTGGGCCGGCGGTCGCGCGGGCGAGCACGCGGTCGCGGAACCCCGGGGCGAAGCGCTCCAGTTGACGCTCCAGGGCGTCCGTGAGGTCGCCGGTCCAGCCGCTGGGGACATGGCCGTAGGCCCAGAAGACGTGCTTGCCGGCCGGGGCGCGGGTGGGGTCGACGACGCTGGGCTGCACGGTGATCATGAACGGCCGGTCGGGGGCGCGGTTCTCGCGGGACGCAGCGCGCAGGGCGGTGTTGATCTCCGTGCTGTCGGCGCCGATCTGGACCGTGCCGGCGGTGCGCGCCTCCTCGGCGGTCCAGGGGACCGGGCCGTCCAGCGCGTAGTCGACCTTGAACACGCCCGGGCCGTAACGGTAGTTGGCGTAGTGGTCGCCGAAGCCCGCGATCTTCGCGAGGGCGGTGGGCGAGGTGTCGAAGACGTAGGCGCGGGCCGGGGGGAGGTCGTCGAGGCGCTTGACCTCGTAGTCGGTGTGGATCTCGCCGCCGAGGTCCTTGAGGTAGGCGGCGAGGGCGTCCGAGATGGTCTGGGAGCCGCCGCGGGCCACCGGCCAGCCACGCGCGTGTGCCGCCAGCGCGAAGACCAGGCCGATCGCGCCGGTCGCGAACCCGCTGAGCGGGGCCATCACATGGCCGACGAGTCCGGCGAACAGGGTCTTGGCGCGCTCGTCCCGGAAGCGGCTGGTGAGCCACGTCGACGGGGGCAGGCCGGCCAGGCCGAAGCGGGCGAGGGTGACCGGGTCGCGCGGCAGCGCGGTGCCCGGCAGGGACATGAAGTCGCGGACCAGGGTGTCCCACTTGGGCAGGAAGGGCTCGACCAGCCTGCGGTACGCCCCCGCGTCACGCGGTCCGAACGACGCGGCCGTCTCCGCGACCGAGCGGGACAGCACGGCCGCGCTGCCGTCGGTGAACGGGTGCGCCATGGGCAGCTCGGGGTGCAGCCACTCCAGGCCATAGCGCTCCAGGGGCAGGGCGCGGAACGCCGGGGAGTTGACCCCGAGCGGGTGCGCCGCCGCGCACGGGTCGTGCCGGAAGCCGGGGAGGGTCAGCTCCTCGGTGCGGGCGCCGCCGCCCACGGTGTCCCGCGCCTCGAACACGGCCACGGAGAAACCGCGCCGGGCCAGCTCCACGGCAGCCGTCAGTCCGTTCGGCCCCGCACCCACCACGACCGCATCGAGCATCGACGGCACCTTCGGACCCCTTCGTCAGCCGATGGCAAACTCGGGCCCAGGATATGCCGCGGGACTGACAACGCCGGGGCCAGCCCGTCCAGTGTGCGGAACCCGTGACCCTACGACCCGCTGAGCAGGTCGATCACGCGGCGGGCGGTGGCCGCGTCGCGGGCTGTCGTGAACGGCAGCGCGTTGCCCCCGGTGATGCGGAAGGGCTCACCGGTGAGCGTGAGGTGGGCGCCGCCCGCCTCCTCGACGAGGAGCAGGCCCGCCGCGTGGTCCCAGGCGGCCTCCCAGGAGAAGGCCGTGGCGTCCAACTCGCCCCGGGCGATCGCGAGGTACTCGAGGCCGGCCGACCCGCACGGGCGGGTGCGCACGCCGTCCGTCCACAGGCCGAGCAGGGCGCGCTTCTGGGCGTCCGTCGTGTAGTCCGGGTGGGAGGTGGCCACGTCCAGGTCCCGGGCGGGGTCCGGGGCGCCGGAGCGCAGCCGTGCGCCGTTCAGGAAGGCGCCGCCGCCCTTCACCGCCGTGGCGAGCTGGTCGCGGGCGGGGGCATAGGTCCAGGACGCCAGCAGGACTCCCTGGCGGGCGAGCGCGACGAGGGTGCAGAAGCCGGTGTCGCCGTTCACGAACTGGCGGGTGCCGTCGACCGGGTCGACTATCCAGACGGGGGCGTCGCCCTGGAGCGCCTCGTACGTGTACGGGTCCGCGTGCACCGCTTCCTCGCCGACCACGACGGAGCCGGGCAGCAGGGCGCCGAGGACCTCCGTCAGATACAGCTCGGCGTTGCGGTCGGCGTCCGTGACCAGGTCGTGCGGGCCGGCCTTCTGGTCGATCTCGTGCGCGGCGAGCTGCCGGAAGCGGGGCATGATCTCGGTCGCGGCGGCCTTGCGGACGGCCTCTTCGACGTCGGCGGAGTGCTGTGCGAGAAACTCGTCGATGGTTTCGGTGTCTTGGATCATGCCTCCATGAGAGCACGGGTCACTGACAATCCCTACCTGCCCGGTGCACACCGGGTGGATTCACCATGAATACCGGGCGCTGGAGATCACCAAGACCGGGTGTCGGCGGGTGAGCGGCGGGATGCTCAGCGGCCCACCGCGTACCCCTGCATCCCCCGAGGGTTCGCCGCCGCCGACAGGATGCCCGCCTCCGGGTCCCGCGCGACCGCGCACAGCCGCCCTTCGGACCAGGCGTCCCCGACGGTCACGTCGTGTCCGCGCCGCCGCAGCTCCTCCACCACCGCCTCGTCCATGCGGGACTCGACCGTCACGCTGCCCGGTCGCATGCCGCGCGGGTAGAAGGAGCCGGGGAAGCTGTCGTTGTGCCAGTTCGGGGCGTCGATCGCGCCCTGGAGGTCGAGTCCGCCGCGTGCCTTCGCGCGCGTGGCGACCGCGAGGAAGAAGTGCAGCTGCCACTGGTCCTGCTGGTCCCCGCCGGGTGTGCCGAACGCCAGGACCGGGACTCCGCCGCGCAGGGCGATCGACGGGGTGAGTGTGGTGCGCGGACGGCGGCCGGGGGCAAGGGAGTTGGGCAGTCCTGCCTCCAGCCAGGTCATCTGGAGCCGGGTGCCGAGGGGGAAGCCCAGTTCGGGCACCACGGGGTTGGACTGGAGCCAGCCGCCGCTGGGCGTGGCCGCGATCATGTTGCCCCAGCGGTCGACGACGTCGAGGTGGCAGGTGTCGCCGCGCGTGCCGCCGTCGGCCGTCAGACGGGCGACGGTCGGCTCCCCCGCGCCCATCGGGTCGAAGCCGGGCTCCGCGGGAGCGACCACGCGCGCGTGCTCGCACAGTCGAGGATCGCGCCCTCCGGGGCTGCCGGGCCGCAGCTCGTACGACGCCTTCCCGTCGATCAGCCGCCGTCGTGCCGCGTTGTACTCCGCCGACAGCAGATCATCCAGGGGTACGGCGTCCGCGTCCCCGTACCAGGCCTCGCGGTCGGCCATCGCGAGCTTGCAGCCCTCGATCAGGAGATGGACGTAGTCGGCGGATCCGTAGGCGGGCAACTCGGTCGGGAGCAGGGCGAGTTGCTGGAGGAGGACCGGGCCCTGGCTCCAGGGGCCGGCCTTGCAGAGCGTCCAGCCGTTCCAGTCGTAGGTCGCGGGAGCCTCGTAGGACGCGGACCAGGAGGCGAGGTCGGCGGCCGTGAGGGTGCCGGTGTGGCGCTCGCCGCTGGTGTCCATGGTGGGGCGCCCGGCCTGCCGTACGAGGGCCTCGGCGATGAAGCCGGAGCGCCACACCTCGCGCGCGGCCTCGATCTGGGCCTCCCGGTCGCCCGCCCCGGCGACCTCGGCGAGGAGCCGCTGCCAGGTGGCGGCGAGGGCGGGGTTGCGGAACAGCTCACCCGGGCGGGGCGATCTCCCGTCGGGCAGGTACACGTCCGCCGACGTGGTCCACTCCGTCTCGAACAGCTCCCGTACGGTCTCGACGGTCGCCCCGACGTTCTCCACGCACGCGTGCCCGTCCTCGGCGTACCCGATGGCGTACTTCAGGACGTCGGCCAGGGACTTCGTGCCGTGGTCCCTGAGGAGGAGCATCCAGGCGTCGAAGGCGCCGGGGACGGCCGCCGCGAGGGGGCCCGTACCAGGCACGAGATCCAGACCGAGTCCCCTGTAGTGCTCGATCGTCGCTCCGGCGGGTGCGACGCCCTGTCCGCACAGGACGCGCACCTCGCCGCCCGCCGGGGCCAGCAGGATCGGCACCTCACCGGCGGGTCCGTTGAGGTGCGGTTCCACGACGTGCAGCACGAACGCCCCGGCGACGGCGGCGTCGTACGCGTTGCCGCCGTCCTCCAGGACGGCCATCGCCGACTGCGAGGCCAGCCAGTGGGTGGAGGACACCATGCCGAAGGTGCCCTGGAGCGTGGGTCGGGTGGTGAACATACGGAAAATCTACAGAACGGCGGAATCCAGGGACCCTAGGCGTTCATGAACTGCCCCGGCTTCAGTGCCCGGTCGCTGATCCGGACGTCGCCGATGGTGCCGTGGAAGACCTGGCTGACCGCGCCCGCCCACTGGTAACCGCCAAGCAGGAACGGCATGTTGAGGGTGGTCAGGCCGACGGCCGTGCTGGTCGGGTTGCGGCCCTCCTCGCAGCCGTTGACGTAGAGCTTGCTGACGCGGCCGTCGTTGGTGACGGCGACGTGCCACCACTCCTCCTGCTGGAGGAGGTGGCTCCAGGCGGTGGTGGCGCCGTCCTGGTTGAGCGGGTAGGCGTTCCACTGCAGCTCGATGGAGCTGGAGAGGCTGATGGTCAGGACGGGTTCGTCGGCGGTCGCGGAGGGGCCGTTCTTGCCCGCCTGTGCCGCCGTGCCCGCGCGGCTGAGCATCGAGGACCAGCCATTGCGGCCGCCGTCCCAGTCGGCGGGGACCTTGAAGAAGACCTCGAAGGTGAAGCCCCGCGCGAAGGTCTCGCGGTTGAGCGGTGCCTTGTCGACGGTCTGGAGGTACGCGCCGCTGACCGGGTTGCCCTGGCCCGCGAACACCAGCCCCGCGTGGGCGGGTTGGTCCGGGTGGTGGTCGCCGGTCCAGGTGAGCGCGTGCGCCGGGGTGCCGGGGACGGTCTTGAGGACGAGGTCGTTGCCGTGGCCCGCCTGGTCCTTGACGACCGTGCCGGAGGCGACGTCGGCGCCGGCCGTGCCGCCCTCGTCGAACCGCCAGTAGGCCAGCGTGCCCGGCAGCAGCATCCGGCGCGCGGGACGGGACCTGCGCGGCGGGACCGGCGCGAACCCGGCGAAGCGCTTCTCGAAGTCGATCTCCATCGAGAAGTAGTCGACCTTGGAGGTCAGTTCGAGTTCCTTCGCCGCGAGGGCGTTCGCCTCGCCCTTCTCCGCCAGTTCGCGGATCCACGGCGAGAACGTGGCGATGTCGATCATGCCGCGGTCGAGGTCGAAGCGGTAGGAGCGGATCATGCCCGCGCCGCCGTAGTAGCGGTCCTGGTAGTTGGTGATGTGCAGGTGGACGTCGTTCCCGGCGCTGTTCTTCAGCACGGTGCTGCCGGGCGGCCAGTAGTGGCCGTTGAGGGTGAGGAAGATCTGGTCGTTGTCCTTGATCAGGCCGTCCCACAACTGCTGTCCGTAGTCGGAGAGTTCGGCGACGCCGTCGTCGTCGGCGCCGACGATCTCGTGGGTGGTGACGATCACCGGCAGCGTCGGGTTCTCCGCGATGACCGCGTTGGCCCACGCGAACCCCTTCGCGGACAGGCGCCAGTCGAGCGACAGCAGCATCCACCTCCGGCCGCCCGCGCGGAAGATGTGCGCGGTGTTGTAGCCGTCGGGGCTGGAGGAGTGATAGCCGGGCGTCCGCTTCGCGCGGGCCGGGCCGAAGGTGTCCAGGTAGGGGGTACGGCCCCGCTGGTCGTCGGCGGACACGTCGTGGTTGCCGGCCAGCACGCCGTACGAGGCTCCCGCGCGGTCCAGCATGTCGAACACCTTGGTGACCGCCGCGTACTCCCCGGCGAGCCCGTTCTGCGTCACGTCACCGAGGTGCGCGAGGAACACGATGTTCTCGTCGTTGCCGCCCGCACGCCGCTTCGGGTCGAGGACCCAGCGGAACGACGCCTCCATCGGGACGGGGTGGATGCGGTCCTGGTCGAACATGTACTGCGTGTCCGGCATCACGACCACGGTGAACCGCGGGTTGTCCGGATCGGGGTCCCACGTCCCGCGCGGCGCCGGTGACATCGTTGTCTGACCGTACGGGTCGCTGTCGCCCTTGGCCGCGTACGCGGGCGCCGCGCCCAGCAGCCCCGCGGCGGCCGTGCCCGCGCCGAGCGCGCCGGCCCGGTGCAGGAACGTACGGCGGCTCGACGCTGCGATGCCGTCGCCGTCGAGGTCCGCGGTGCGGGGGCACTCGCAGCCCGCCGTGTGCCGCTCGTGGTCGTCGAGGCCTCTGCCGGCCGTGGGTGAGCTGTCCATGTCCGCTCCAAATGCCGAGGTGAAGAACGGCGTCACGCTACGGACGGCTGCGGTACGGCGGGCTTGCGTGCCGGGTACCGGCTGCCGAACGCTCCCCCAACACCACCCGCCCCACTAGGCGCCGCGCCGCCCCGCCGTGAGCAGATGGCCGCTGGTGCCGAGCAGCGTCGGCTCGGACTCGATCCGGCGGGTGGCCGCGAGGACGGCCTCGCGGCGGTCCGGGTCGTCCAGCCAGTCCTCGATGCCGCCCATCAGCCAGGCGACGCCCTCCAGGCCGTACTGGCCCGTGACGGTGAGGTCCGCGTCCGTGAACTCCTCGGGGGCTTCGTGCGGTTGGGCGAAGTAGGCGGTCGTGAAGAGGCCGCCGTCCTCGGAGTCGTGCCGCCCCTCCTCCCTCTCGCGGTCGACCCGCGCGCGGTGCCCGGCGGTGAAGTACAGCTCCTGCCTGAGCATGTCGTGCAGTCCCGCGAACCGGTTGATCGTCGCCGCGACGACCGGTCCACCCGGTCGCACCACGCGACGGGCCTCGCTCAACGCCCGTACCCGGTCGGCCCGTTCGGGCAGGTGGTACAGCGGTCCGAGCAGCAGCACGACGTCGTACGACGCGTCCTGGCCGGGCAGTTCCCTCGCGTCCCCCACGCGGGCTTCCACGCCCGGCAGTCGGGCCGCCTGCTCCACGTGCAGCGGTACGGGGTCGAGGAGGTGGACCTCGTGGCCGTCCCGGGCGAGCCACTCGGCGTGGATGCCGCTGCCGCCGCCGACGTCCAGCACCCGCGCGGGCGCGGTCGGCAGCAGGCGCCGCAGGACGTCCTGGGTGCGCCAGAACTCCAGCCGGTCGGAGCCCTGTCGGAGGCGGCCGTCCTCCTTGCCCTGGGCGTAGTAGGCGAGAATCTCCTCGCGCACACGGACGGCCGGGTCCTGGGGGCGTGTCGTCTCGGTCATCGCCCCAGGGTGTGATCCGGGGCGTCCGGGGCGCAACGGGATTCCGGCGCGCGAGCCGTCACGAGCCCCGACTCGTAGGCGAACACGACGAGTTGGGCCCGGTCCCGGGCCGCGAGCTTGGTCATCGCGCGGCTGATGTGGGTCTTCGCCGTGAACGGGCTGATGACCATGTGCGCGGCGATCTCCTCGTTGGTGAGGCCGCGCGCGGCCAGCGCGGTGACCTCGCGTTCGCGGCGGGTGAGGTGCTCCAGGCCGGGCGGGGTGGCGCGGTCAGGGGGCCGGGAGACGAACTCGCCGATGAGGGTGCGGGTGACGGCCGGCGAGAGCAGGGCCTCGCCGCCCGCGACGATCCCGATCGCCTGGAGGAGGTCGGCCGGGTCGGTGTCCTTGAGGAGGAAGCCGCTGGCGCCCGCGCGGAGCGCCTCGAAGACGTACTCGTCGAGGCCGTAGTTGGTGAGGATGACGACCCGGACCGGGGCGAGGTCGGGGTCGGCGGCGATGCGGCGGGTGGCCTCGATGCCCGTCATCACCGGCATCTGGACGTCGATCAGCGCGATGTCGGGGAGTTGGGCGCGGACCAGCGCCAGGCCCTGTTGGCCGTCGGCCGCCTCGCCGACCACCTCGATGCCGTCCTCGGCGTCGAGGAGGGCGCGGAAGCCCGCGCGCATCAGCGCCTGGTCGTCGACGACCGCGACCCGGATCATCCCGCCTCCCCCAGCGGCAGTTCGGCCCGGACGGCGAAGCCGCCCTCCGCGCGCGGGGCGGTGTGAAGGGTGCCGCCGAGGGCCGCGACGCGCTCGCGCATCCCGGTGAGACCGATGCCGGGCTTCGGCGGGCGGTCGGGGTCGGCCGCTCCGTCGTCCTCGACCCGTATCGTCAAGTCCTCGTCCCCGTAGTCCAGTTGGACGCGTATCTTCGCCGGGCCCGCGTGCCGGGCCGCGTTGGTGAGGGCCTCCTGGACGATGCGGTACACCGCGCGGTCGACCGTCGCGGCGAGGGGGCGTTCCTCGCCGGTCACCGCGAGTTCGACGGCGAGGCCCGCCGCGCAGGCCCGTTCGACGAGCAGCGCGGGGGTGCCGGTGGGCTCCTCGGTGGTGCGCAGGATCTCCAGGGTGGCCCGCAGTTCGCGCATCGCCTCGCCGCCCGCCTCCTGGATGGCGAGCAGCGCGGGCGGCACCTCCTCGCCGCGCTTGCGAGCGAGGTGGACCGCAACGCCCGCCTGGAGCTTGACGATCGAGATGCTGTGGGTGAGGGAGTCGTGCAACTCCCGCGCTATGCGCAGGCGTTCCTCGCCCGCGCGGCGCAACGCGGCCTCCTCGCGGGTGCGTTCGGCCTCCAGGGCGCGCTGTTCGGTCTGGCGCAGATACGCCTGCCAGTTGCGGTCGGCGAGGCCGGTGACCACCGCGCACAGGAACCAGCCGGCCAGCAGCGCGGTCCGCTCGACCACCTGCTGGGTCGTCGGCCCGGTCGCGAAGTACGCCAACAGGAACACCCCGCCGCCCACGGCCGCCGTGCCGCGGTGTCCCGCGCGGGCCGCCGTGTGCATGGCCGCGAAGACGGGCAGACCGGCGACGGGCCCCGGATGGGCGTGCAGCACGTAGGCCGCCTCGGACGCCGCGGTCACCGCGAGGACCGCCCTCGGCGCCGTCTGGTAGAAGGCAAGGGCCGCCGCCGCAAGGGCCATCAGCACGTAGTCGAGGGCGGTGGTGTCCGAGTCGAAGGCCGCGACGGTCACGACGAGGGCGCCGATCACGACCGCGAGGGACGCGTCGGCGAGCCGCCTGCGTGGGGTCACATCGACCGGGAACCCGCTCATGTCTGCACGGTAGACCGCCGCGCCGACACGGGCGTCAGCCCTGTGGACAACTCCTGGACTACTCCCCCCGCAGTAGTCCGCGCCGCCCGGGCCCTCCCCGTCGTAGCCCCGACTGCCTTCGCCCGTACGACGACCCGGCCCGCCCCCGGCGCGCACGCTGCTGCCATGTCCACACCCTTCCGGTACACCCGGCCCCCGTCGCCCAAGTCCGCCACGGGCCGCACCGCCGAGGTCCTCGAGCAGATCGCCGTCGACTTCGGCATCGAGCGGCCCCCGACCTTCGTGGTCCTGTCCTCCGCACCCGAACTCCTGGCGCCCGCCTGGGCGTTGATGCGGGAGTCGCTGATCGCCGGCGACGGCAGCCGCACCGGCAAGGAGCTGGCCGCGCTCGGGGTCTCGCTCGCCAACAAGTGCCCGTTCTGCGCGGACGCGCACACCGTCCTGCTGCACGCCACCGGCGACCACGCCCTCGCCGAGCGCCTGGCCCGGGGCGGCACACCGGAGAACGAGGTCCACGCGCGCGTGCTCGACTGGGGGCGCCTGACGCGGGTCCCGGGCGCGGCCCTGACGCCGTACCCGTTCCCGCGCGAGGAGGCGGCCGCCTACCTGGGCACCGCCCTCTCCTTCCACTTCATCAACCGCGTCGTGTCGGCCCTGCTGGTCGAGCAGCTCCTGCCGGGCAACGCCCAGCGGTTCCGCGCGGTACGCCGCCTCGTGGGGCGGTCCGTCGCCCGCACCGTGCGCCGGACCGCCGTACCGGGAGCGGCCCTCCCCCTGCTCGACACGCCGGGACCAGGACCGGACTGGGCCGCGGGGACCCCCGTGGGCCCGGCCTACGACGCGCTGCGGACGGCCGCGCTCGCGGGTGGCGAGCTGCTCGACGCGGACGACCGGACGCTCGTACGGGAGACGCTGTGGGCCTGGGACGGGTCGCATCCGCCGGTCGTGCTGCGGGGCTTCCCGAACCGGCGGGAGCGGCCCGCGGCGCGGCTCGCGGTGCTGGCCGCGCTCGCGCCGTACCGGATCACGGAGGACGACGTGGCCGCCTGGCGCGGGCCGGGGCGCGACGACGCGGGTCTGGTGCGGCTCGTCGCGTACGGGGCGTTCGCTGCCGTCGAGCGGATCGAGACGACGATGCGGGTGACCTCCGCCCGCACCTGACACGCGGACATAAGGGGACACACGACCCGTCTGTGGTGAGGCTGTGTCACCGCACAGGCACGCAGCGAGTTCACACTTCCGCCTCACAGGGAGTCATGTGAGACTGGCGTCCCCGTCCGCAGTGCGGACCCGCTCCGCACCCTTCCCCCACGAGAAGTGCGACTTGCGTTCTCTTCCTCTGCCGCTCGCTCTCACCGCACGTCTGTCGCCGGTCGTCGTGCTCGCCACGATGGGCTGGGCCCTGACGTCCGGGCCGTTCGCCCCGACGACGACCGCCGAGCACAAGTCGACGCCCGAGTCCGGGGCCTCGCCCGAGGCCTCGGCGCCGACGGCGCCGACCGCGGCCAAGGCGTACTCCACCTCCCCCGCCCCGTGCGGAAGCGTGTCGGTGGCGACCCTCAAGTCGCTGGTGCCGGGGGCGAAGACGGCCGGCAAGGAGATCCCGTCGACGGACACGAAGGTCCGCCGCACCTGCTCGTGGAACGCGCTCAAGGGGTACGACTACCGCTGGCTCGACGTGTCGTACGAGATCACGGAATCGGACGCGGCGGCGCAGAAGTCGTACACCGAGACGACCACGGAGAAGAGCGGCGGCGGCGCGGTTCCCGGGCTCGGCGACTCGGCGTACTCGATCGTGAACCTCACCACCGAGGACAAGCAGCAGACGCGTGAGGGCACGGTCGTCGTCCGCGCGGGCAACGCGCTGGTGACCATCACGTACAACGGCAGCGACTTCGAGAACAAGAAGGCACCGAGCACGGACGTCATCAACAAGGGTGCGATCAAGGCCGCCAAGGAGGCGGTCACCGCGCTGGAGGGCGGCAAGGCCGCGTAGGCCCCGCCACCCTCCCGCTCAGGTCCTACGCCTCGACCGGTGCCGTCCTCCTGCCGGTCAGCAGGGTGAGCACCACGTAGAGCACCATCGACGTGCCCAGGCCCACGGCCCAGCCGTAGTCGGCGAGCGAGGACAGCGCCGGGATGGGCCGGCCGTCGATGAGCGGGTGGAAGTCGGCGCCGCCGACCGCGAGGACGCCACCGACCACGAAGGCGACGACGGCCCGCCAGTTCCAGCCGCCGTCGTACCAGTAGCGGCCGCCCGCGCGGTACAGGTCGGTGAGGTCGAGCTTGCCGCGGCGCAGGATCCAGTAGTCGGCGATGAGGATGCCGGCGACCGTGCCGAGCAGACCGCCGACCAGACCGAGCCAGGTGAAGATGTAGCCCTGCGGGTCGGAGTACAGCTTCCACGGGAAGATCAGCACCGCGAGGACGCTGGTGATGAGGGCGCCGGTGCGGAAACTGATCTTCCGGGGCGCGATGTTGGAGAAGTCGAAGGCGGGCGAGACCAGGTTGGCCGCGATGTTCACGGACAGGGTCGCGACCAGCACGGTCACCAGCGCGTAGAGCAGCCCTACGACGTTGTCGGTCTTCGCGGCCAGCTGCACCGGGTCCCAGATCGCCGTGCCGTAGACCGCCTGCGAACCGGAGGTGACCAGCACCGACAGGAACGCGAACAGCGTCATGGTGGTGGGCAGTCCGAGGGCCTGGCCCCACGTCTGGGCCTTCTGGCTCTTGCCGTAGCGGGTGAAGTCCGGGATGTTCAGCGACAGCGTGGACCAGAAGCCGATCATGCCCATGAGCGAGGGCCAGAACAGCTTCCAGAAGCTGCCGCCCCAGCCGAGCTTGGAGGGCTGGTCGAAGAGCGGGCCGAAGCCGCCGGCCTTGCTGCTCATCCACCACAGCATGACGAACGCGCCGACGAGCACGAAGGGCGCCGCCCAGTTCTCGAAGCGGCGGATCGTCTCCATCCCCCGGTAGATGATGGCGACTTGGAGCACCCAGAACAGCGCGAACGACAGCCACATCGTCCAGGCGTACCCGCCGATGTGCGAGGCGTCGGCCCAGCTGTCACCGATCAGCTTGCCGGCCAGGAAGTAGATCGCCTCACCGCCGATCCAGGTCTGGATGCCGAACCAGCCGCAGGCCACCAACGCCCGTACGACGGCGGGGAGGTTGGCGCCGCGCACGCCGAACGAGGCACGCGCGAAGACCGGGAAGGGGATGCCGTACTTCGGTCCCGCGTGCCCGGTGAGCAGCATCGGCACGAGCACGATCAGGTTGGCCAGGGCGATGGTGAACACCGCCTGCTTCCAGTCCATGCCGACGGCGATGAGACCCGAAGCGAGCGTCCAGGAAGCCGTGTTGTGGGCCATGCCGACCCACAGCGCGGAGAAGTTGTACGTGGTCCAGGTGCGCTTCTCGACGGGAACCGGCAGCAGATCGTCGTTGGCGTACGGCCCGCTGGGCGGCGGGGACCCCGGGGCGAGCTCCACCCGCCCGTCGGTGAGGGTGACTTGAGAGGTCGGCGGTATGGCCGTGGGAGCGGTGTCGGTCATGGGCAGGCCAATCGGATGAGGTGGGACGGGAGAGGCCGTGCGGGCGAGCCGGGGGGTGCGCGTGGGGAGCGCCCTTGACCCCCTTCCCGGGACGGCGGGAAGGGGGAGACCAACGGGGGTGTGCAGGCTAGGCGTTGACCGCCGGGATGATCTTCGCCCCGTAGGCGTCGATCGTCGCTTCCTGCGCGTCGTGCATGTCGTAGACGGCGAACTGGTCGACGCCCAGCTCCTTCAGGGCGTTGAGCTTCTCGATCTGCTTCTCGGCCGAACCGATGACGCAGAACCGGTCGACGATCTCGTCGGGCACGAAGGCCGTGTCGGGGTTGTCGGAGCGACCGTGGTGCGAATAGTCGTACCCCTCACGGGCCTTGATGTAGTCCGTGAGTTCCTCGGGTACGGCGGCGGAGTGCGCGCCGTACTTGGAGACGAGGTCGGCGACGTGGTTGCCGACCATGCCGCCGAACCAGCGGCACTGGTCGCGCGCGTGGGCGAGCGCCTCGGGCGAGTCGTCCTCGGTGACGTAGGCGGGCGCGGCGACACAGATCTTGACCTCGGACGGGTCACGCCCGGCGGCGACGGCCGCGTCCTTCACCGCCTTGACCATGTACTCGGTGAGGTAGAGGTCCGAGAGCTGGAGGATGAAGCCGTCGGCCTCCTCGCCGGTCATCTTGAGCGCCTTGGGGCCGTACGCGGCCATCCAGACCGGGAGTTGGGCGTCCTCCTTGGCCCAGGGGAACTTGACGACCGTGCCGCCGAGGTCGGCCTCCTGGCCGGAGCCGAGCGCCCTGATGACCTTCATGGCCTCGCTGATGCGGGCCAGCGTGTTGGGAGTGCGGCCCGCCACCCGCATCGCGGAGTCGCCGCGGCCGATGCCGCAGACCGTGCGGTTGCCGAACATGTCGTTCAGGGTCGCGAAGGTGGAGGCGGTGACCTCCCAGGTGCGGGTGCCCGGGTTGGTGACCATCGGGCCGACCGTCAACTTCGTGGTGTTGGCCAGGATCTGACTGTAGATCACGAACGGCTCCTGCCACAGCACGGCGGAGTCGAAGGTCCAGCCATAGGTGAAGCCGTTGCGCTCGGCGCGCTTCATCAGGCTGATGACCCGCGAGGCCGGCGGGTCGGTCTGCAGGACGAGTCCGAAGTCCATGGGCGCCACTCCTAGTTGAGGTACTGACAGGTGGAACGCGGGGTGTAGACGCCGTGGCCCGCGCGCCCGGTGTACTCCCGCTCGGTGATGACGAGTTCGCCGCGCGAGAGCACCGTCTCGACACGGCCGGTGAGGCGCTTGCCCTCGTACGCCGAGTAGTCGACGTTCATGTGGTGGGTCTCCGCGGAGACGGTCTGCTCGGCCGTCGGGTCGTAGATGACGACGTCGGCGTCGGCGCCCGGGGCGATGGTGCCCTTCTTCGGGTAGAGGCCGAACATCCGCGCCGGGGTGGCGCAGGCGATCTCGATCCAGCGGCGGCGGCTGATGTGGCCGTCGACGACGCCCTGGTGGAGCAGGTCCATGCGGTTCTCGACGCCCGGCATGCCGTTCGGGATCTTCGAGAAGTCGCCCCGGCCCAGCTCCTTCTGGCCCACGAAGCAGAAGGGGCAGTGGTCGGTGGAGACCACCTGGAGGTCGTTGGTGCGCAGGCCCTGCCACAGCTTGGCCTGGTGCTGCTTGGGGCGCAGCGGCGTGCTGCACACGTACTTCGCGCCCTCGAAGTCGGGCTCGGCGAGGTTGTCCGTGGACAGGAACAGGTACTGCGGACAGGTCTCGCCGAAGACGTTCAGCCCCTCGTCGCGCGCCCGGGCCAGCTCGGCGACGGCCTCCATCGCGGAGACGTGCACGACGTAGAGCGGGGCGCCGGCGACCTGGGCGAGCTTGATCGCGCGGTGGGTGGCCTCGGCTTCGAGGAGGGCCTTGCGGACCTCGCCGTGGTAGCGGGGGTCGGTCTCGCCGCGGGCGAGCGCCTGCTCCACGAGGACGTCGATCGCGATGCCGTTCTCGGCGTGCATCATGATCAGCCCGCCGTTGTCGGCGGCGCGTTGCATGGCGCGGAGGATCTGGCCGTCGTCGCTGTAGAAGACGCCCGGGTAGGCCATGAACTGCTTGAAGGAGGTGACGCCCTCCTGCACCAGCAGGTCCATCTCCTTGAGGGTGTCCTCGTTGACGTCGGAGACGATCATGTGGAAGCCGTAGTCGATGGCGCAGTTGCCCTCGGCCTTGGCGTGCCAGGCGTCGAGGCCCTCGCGGAGGGCTCCGCCGACGCTCTGGATCGCGAAGTCGACGATGGTCGTCGTACCGCCCCAGGCGGCGGCCCGGGTGCCGGTCTCGAAGGTGTCGGCCGCCTTCGTGCCGCCGAACGGCATCTCCATGTGGGTGTGGGCGTCGACTCCGCCCGGGATGACGTACTTCCCGGTGGCGTCGATGACCCGCTCGGCGGTCCAGGCGTCGGCCGTCGGCGTACCGGAGGTGGCTAGGGCTGCGATGCGGCCGTCCTCGATCAGGACGTCGGCGTGGAGTTCGTCGGACGCGGTGATCACTAGGCCGCCGCGGATGACGGTACGGGTGCTCATTGTTTTGACTCCGCTGGATTGTGGTCTGGTGCGGGTCTGTGGGGGCTGGGCGCGCAGTTCCCCGCGCCCCTAGGGGAGCTGCCCTCCCCGGGGCGCGAAGGCCTGCGTGTTTTACGGTGCGGTCAGGGGGCCGTACGCGTCCGGGCGGCGGTCGCGGTAGAACTGCCAGCGGTCGCGGACTTCGCGCAGCTTGGCCAAGTCCAGGTCCCTGACGACCAGTTCGGGCTCCTTGTCGCTGGCCACCTCGCCGACGAACTGGGCTTCCGGGTCGACGAAGTACGTCGTGCCGTAGAAGTCGTTGTCGCCCAGCTCCTCCACGCCGACACGGTTGATGGCGCCGACGAAGTACTCGTTGGCCGCGGCGGCAGCGGGCTGCTCCAGCTGCCAGAGGTAGGCGGAGAGGCCGCGTGAGGTCGCCGACGGGTTGAAGACGATCTCCGCACCGGCGAGACCCAACGCGCGCCACCCCTCGGGGAAGTGGCGGTCGTAGCAGATGTAGACGCCGATCCTGCCGACCTTGGTGTCGAAGACGGGCCAGCCGCTGTTGCCCGGGCGGAAGTAGAACTTCTCCCAGAATCCCGGGACTTGGGGGATGTGGTGCTTGCGGTACTTGCCGAGGTAGGACCCGTCCGCGTCGATCACGGCGGCCGTGTTGTAGAGGACGCCCGGCTGCTCCTCCTCGTACATCGGCAGGATCAGGACGATGCCGTGTTCCTTGGCGAGCGCCTGGAAGCGCTTGACGATCGGGCCGTCCGGGATCGCCTCGGCGTACTCGTAGAACGCCTTGTCCTGGACCTGGCAGAAGTACGGTCCGTAGAACAGCTCCTGGAAGCACAGGACTTGAGCACCCTGTGCGGCCGCGTCGCGGACCGCCTGCTCGTGGACCTGGATCATGGACTCCTTGTCGCCCGTCCAGGCCGTCTGGAAGAGAGCGGCACGAATCACGGTGCTCATCGGGACCTCCGGTCGCTAGGTGTGCGAGGAGCCTAGGAAGTCCGGTAGGCGTCTTTGAGGTGCACGGTGTCACGTCTGCGGGCGTGCGGCGTTCCACGGTGTCACCCTCGCTCGGGCGCATGTTTCACCGCCGTTTTCCCAGGTAGTCCCATGTTTCACCCCTGTTGCGCGTCGTGCGCGAGGAGCGCGATGTGCACCGATGCGGCCTGCTCGAAGTCGTCGAGGTCCACCCCGAGCCGCCCCTCTATCGCCTCCAGCCGGCGGTACAGCGCGGGCCGCGAGACGTGGTGGAGCTGGGCGGTGCGCGACTTGTTGCGGCCGGTGGCCAGGTAGGTGCGCAGGACGGCGAGGAGGTCCTCGTCGGCCGCGCACAGCAGGCCGTCCAACTCCCGCTCCGCGAAGGACTGCACCTGCGGGTCGTCCCGCAGCAGCCGGATCAGGCCGCGCAGATGGACGTCCTTGAGGCGTACGACGGCGGGGAGTTCGAGGGCGTCGCTGGAGTCGGCCACGGCGTCGGCGACGTGCTGTGCCTCGCGGAGGCCTGCGGGGACGTCGTCCCAGGCGGTGCGCTGCCCGGCGGCGGCCACCACCGCCTTCAACGCCCCTGATTCCGTGCGCAGTCGGCTCGCGAAGTGCGCGGCGAGGGCGTCCGCGTCCTGGTCGCGGGGCAGGCTGAGGAGGACGGCCGTGACCCCGTCGGCGAGTTCCGCGACGAGTCCCGAGAGCCCCAACAGCCGTAGAACTCTGTCGAGTTGGGCTGTGTCGCCGTCGCGGACGACCATCGGGACGAAGGTGCGTCGGTTGACGGGGAGTCCGGCCGCGCGGGCGCGGGGCAGGAGGTGGCGGGCCGTTACGACACCGCTCACCAGGTCGGTGAGCAGGCTCTGCGCGGACTGTTCCTCCCAGGTGTGGGCGGAGCCGCCGAGCATGCGGTGCAGGACGAGGGCCTCGGCGGCGCGGTCGGCGAGGAGGCGGCCGGTGGCGGTGTCGCCGCGGTAGCCGCACAGCATGATCTGGCCCCAGCGCTCGCCGCGTCCGCCCAGCTCGGCGCGGATCCAGCCGTCGCCCTCGCTGCCGCCCGCCTGCCGGGCGATGCGCTCCCAGTCGCGCAGCACGTCGTCCACCGCCGACCGCTCCCCCGCCGTGGCGAGGACGCGGTGCGCGAGGTTGGTGACGACGACGGGGCAGGCGCTGTGCGCGGCGACCTCGTCGAGCAGGCTCTGCAGCGGGGCGCCGCCGGTGATGAGCCCGGTGAGCGCGGTCCGTACGGCCTCGGAGAGACTGACGGCGGCGAACTTCCGTCGTACCAGCCGGGATTGGACCTCTTCCGTCAGCTCCGCGAAGGGGAACGGCCGGTGGAGCACGACCATGGGCAGCCCGCACCGCTCGGCCGCGCGGCGCATGACGTCCGGCGGCGCGGGAAACGCCCGGCCGAGCCCCAGCACCACGGCGGACGCCTCCGCGCGGTGCAGGGACTGGATGTACTCGGCCTGGGCCGCCTCGTCGTCGGCGAGGAGCACGCCGGTGGTGAGGACCATCTCGCCGCCGGTGAGCATCACGCCGACGTCGGCGGCCTCGGCCACGTGCACCCACCGTACGGGCCGGTCGAGTTGGCCCGCGCCGGCCACCACCTCGGGTTCCCCGGCGAGGACCCGCTCCAGGGCGAGGACCTGGCGCACCGACAGCGCGGGCTCCAGGGCGTCCAGGGTTCCGAGGGTTCCCAAGGTGGTGGTCATCACGGTCTTCCCTTGTTCAGCGTGTGCTCTACTGCGTGCTCCTCAGAGCCTGTTCGAGGATCGCGGCGCCCTCCTCGGCCTCCGCGACGGTCAGGGACAGCGGCGGGGCGACGCGCAGGGCGCTGGTGTTGTGGCCGCCGCCCTTGCCGATCAACAGACCGCCCTCGCGGGCCGCTTCGAGTACGGCGGACGCGGCCTGCGGGTCGGCCTCGTCGGTGCCCGGCTTGACCAGCTCGACGCCGATCATCAGCCCGCGCCCGCGCACTTCCCGTACGCCGGGATGCTGGGCGGCGACGGCCCGCAGCCGTTCGATGAGAAGGCCGCCGACGCGGCGGGCGTTGCCCTGGAGGTCGTGCTCCAGCAGGTAGGTGAGGTTGGCGAGGCCCGCCGCCATGGTGACCTGGGTGCCGCCGAAGGTCGAAATGCTGTTGGAGTCGAGGCAGTTCATGATGTCGGCGCGGGCGACGACACCGCCGATGGACATGCCGTTGCCGATGCCCTTGGCGAAGGTGAGGATGTCCGGCGGGCCGTTCTCCGCGTGTGCCTGCCAGCCCCAGAAGTGGTCGCCGGTGCGGCCCCAGCCGGTCTGCACCTCGTCGGCGATCCACAACACCCCGTGTTCGGCAAGGACTTCGCGGAACGCGGCGTACAGGCCGTCGGGCGGTGAGGTGAACCCGCCGACGCCCTGGATCGGTTCGGCGATCAGCGCGGCGGGCGGCCGGACATGGCCGAGCAGGTCCTTGAGGTCCTCGACGCAGGCCGCGATGAACTCGGCGTCGGTCAGGTCGGCGTAGGGACCGCGCGTGCGCACGCCGCCGTGGACGTAGAGCGTCTGGAGCGGGGAGAGGGAGGTCGGGGACCAGCCGCGGTTGCCGGTGATGCCGACCGTGCTGAAGGAGCGGCCGTGGTAGCTGTTGCGCATCGCCAGGATCTGGTTGCTGCGCCGGTAGGTCGTGGCGAGCATCAGCGCGGTGTCGTTGGCCTCGGTGCCCGAGGTGGTGAAGAAGACCCGGGCGTCCGGGATGCCGGACAACTGGGCGACGCGCTCGGCGAGTTCGACCATCGGCCGGTTGAGGTAGAGCGTGGACGAGTGGTTGATCCGCCCGGCCTGCTCGCTCACCGCCTTGGTGACCTCGGGGAGCGCGTGCGCGGTCATCGTGGTGAGGATGCCGCCGAAGAAGTCGAGGTACTTGTTGCCCTCGGCGTCCCAGACGTGCCGGCCCTCTCCGTGCGTGATCTCCAGCGGGTCCTGGTAGTACAGGGCCAGCCAGTCGGGGAGTACGTCCCGGTGGCGTCCCAGCAGATCCTTGGTCACGGCTGCACCAACCCTTCGTAGGCGTCGGGACGCCGGTCGCGGTAGAACGCCCATTGCTGGCGCACTTCCTCGATCAGCCCGAAGTCCAGGTCGCGGACGACGAGTTCCTCGTCCTTGTCGCTGGCGACCTCGCCGACGAACTGGCCTCGCGGGTTGACGAAGTACGACGTCCCGTAAAAGTCGTTGTCCCCGTACTCCTCCTGTCCCACACGGTTGATCGCGGCGATGAAGTACTCGTTGGCGACGGCGGCGGCCGGCTGCTCCAGCTGCCAGAGGTAGGCGGAGAGGCCGCGCGAGGTGGCGGACGGGTTGTAGACCAACTGGGCTCCGTTGAGCCCGAGTTGACGCCAGCCCTCGGGGAAGTGGCGGTCGTAGCAGATGTAGACGCCGACCTTGCCGACGGCCGTGTCGAAGACGGGCCAGCCCGCGTTGCCCGGCCTGAAGTAGTACTTCTCCCAGAAGCCCTTGACCTGCGGGATGTGGTGCTTGCGGTACTTGCCGAGGAAGGTGCCGTCGGCGTCGATCACGGCCGCGGTGTTGTAGTAGAAGCCGTCCTGCTCGATCTCGAAGACGGGGACGACGATCACCATGCCGGTCTCGCGCGCGAGCTGTTGCATACGACGCACGGTCGGCCCGTCGGGCACCGGCTCGGCCCAGCTGTAGTGCTCGGGTTCCTGGACCTGGCAGAAATAGGGGGCGTTGAACACCTCCTGGAACCCGATGATCTGCGCGCCCTGGCGGGCCGCCTCGCGGGCGTGTTCCTCGTGTTTCGCCACCATGGACTCGGTGTCGCCGGTCCAGGTGGCCTGGACCAGAGCGGCGCGTACGACGTTGGCCATGAGCTGCTCCTTCGACGGGACGCCAGAGCCTCTACGCCCGTAGACAAGGCCGTAGAGGGATGAACGTAAGCCTCCGGAGGAGCCTTGCCAAGACCATCGTCGTTAACCCGCGGAGTCGATCCTGTTTCACCCTCCGGTGGGTGACCCGCTGCGCCGGGTAGCCGGGTCGAGCACCCCGAAAGGCGCGCGGGGGTGTATCGATGTGCGGCTCCGCCGCGCGGGCGCGGCCAGCGCAGCGCTCACGCGCTGAAGCCCGCCACCCGCAGGGCGTGCACCAGGTCCCAGTGACACTCGTCCGACGCGCCCTGCGCGGCCTCCAGCAGGAGCGGAACAAGCTGCTGCGGGTCGGCGGCGACACTGCGGGCGGCTTCTTCGGGGGTGCGGACCCTGACGTACGCGTCGAGCAGGGCCCGGATCTCCCGGCGGCGCCCCTCCGCGGCCAGCGCAAGGACGGCCGCGCCGATCTCGGCGGCGGGGCGGGCCACGCCCTGCCGCAGGATCTGCTCGCCGTCCGCCGTGCGGCCCGCCGCGACGAGCGCGTCCGCCGCGCCGACCAGCCGGTCGGCGGGGAGCGAGGCGGCCTCCCACAGCAGCGTCGCCCAGTCCGCGCCGAGCCCGGCGCGCTGCAGCTCGGCCGCGAGCAGCGGGAAGCGGGCGGCGGGCCAGTACGCGGCCTCGACGAGCAGCGCGTGCGCCTCGCCGCTACGGCCCTCCCGCCGCAGCCCCACCAGCCGCTGCACGGCCTCCACGGTCCCCTGCCGCGCGTCGGCGTCCAGCGGCTCCCGCTGCGGCTGAGGCCGCTCCACCGGCCGGGCGGCGGCCCCGGCGAAACGCGCCCCGCGCGGGCTGCGCCTAGCGGTGGGCGCGGGCGCGGGCAGTTCCGGTACGACGGCTGCGGGGTCCGGGGCGGGGGCGGCGGCGTCGCCCTCGGCCATACCGGCGAAGCGGGCGCTGCCCCTGCGGCGCTTGCGTTGCTTGGAGGTCGGGGGGTCCGCGGGGGCGGCCTGGTCCGGGGCGGGCGCGTGGCCCGTGGACTCCTCGTCCATGGGCTCCGGGGCACCGAAGCCGGAGGCGGTCTCGGGGCTGCCGAAACCGCCGCCCGTCGGGTCCGGGGTGCCGCGGCCGGAGGTGGGCTCGGGCCTGCCGAAGTCCGGTGTGGCGTGCTGGCCGTCGAAGCCGGGGTTCGCGCGCTCGAACTCCTCGTAGCCCCGGCGGTTGTCGCGGCGCCGGGGTTCGCCGCCCTGGTGGTCGGCGCCGGCCGGGTCGTAGCCGTGTCGCCCGTCCTCCGGGTCACGCTGGCGCGGGAGTCGGTGGGCGGCGGGTACGTCGTCGACGCGGAACACGTTGCCGTGGCGGTCGCGTTGGACGGTCCCGGCGCCCCGGGTACGGGCGAGGCTGTCCAACTCCTCGATACGGGCCCGGAGTTCGGCGCAGCGGGCGGTGGCGCGCTCGTGGTCGTCGTGGGCCCAGGCGAGGTCGAGGCGGAGGGCGTCGGCCGCGTCCTGGGTGGTGGCGGAGTTGAGCAACTGGCCCAGTTTCAGCTGCCGTTCGGCCGCGTACTTCTGCTCACGGAGCATCACGTCGAGCCGGTCGCCGAGGGCGTCCCGGCTGCCGGGACGGGCGTCGAACGCGGCGAGCGCGGCCATGTGCAGGGCGCGGGCGCGGTCCTTCTCCTGGGCCACGGCACCGGGGCCGTACTCCGCCGCGAGGTCCTGGAGGAGGGCCTCCACCACGTCCCAGGGCGGTACTTCACGCCCGCTCAGACAGGCCTGCATGCCGTCGGGATCGCGCTGCCAGAACACCCCGCACCAGCCGCCGCCCTGGTCGAGGCGCGCCAGCAGTCCATCGAGGTAGTTCGCGAACTCCCGCACCTGTCCGGGGAGTTGATCCACAGCCATGCCCCAACTCCCGCCAGACCGGAATGCTCCGATCCGTAGAAAACACCATTTGTGTTACGACGCGGCTACGGAACCTTTTCGAGCCGGGCGCAGAGGTCTGGGAGCCTACGCCTCCGGACCGTGCCCCCGCCGGGTTTCATGCCGTATCCGTCGTTTCCCGTACGGTCGCGGGCAGGGCGAGCCGCCCCCGGGACAGGGCCAGGACCAGCGCGCCGCCGGTCACCCCGCAGGCCCCGAGCGCGGCGGCGGCCGGCAGGGTCCCGTCGGCGAGGAGCAGGCCCGTGGCGGCCGATCCGGCGGCGACCCCGGCGCCGATCAGGGTCACCAGCCAGGCGAAGGCCTCGGTCACCGTGCCGTTCGGGGCGAGTTCGCCGACCAGCCCGAAGGACACGGTGAGCAGGGGCGCGAAGAAGACACCGGTGCCGACCGCGACGAGGCAGGCGCCGGCGGGCCCTGGCACGAGCGCCACCAGCCAGTACGCCCCGGCCATCCCGGCACACAGCGCCACGGCCTGCAGTGGTGCGTCGGCGGTCCAGCGCAGGGCGCCGTAGGCGACGGCCCCCAGCAGCGCGCCGAAGGCCGACAGGGACATCAACAGGCCCGCTCCACCTGGCACTTCGCGCTGTTCGGCGTAGGCGACGCTGAAGACGTTGAAGCCGCCGAGCGCCCAGCCGGCCCCGAACAGGGCGACGAGCAGGAGGAGCAGCGCGGGGCTGCGCAGCGGGCCGAGCCAGTGCGCGTCGCGGGTCCGGGTCCGCCAGTCCCGGGAGGGCCGGGCGGTGGCCATCACCAGGGAGCCGAGCAGCCCCAGCCCGGCCGCCAGCCACAGGGCGAGCGGCGCGGGGCCGAGCGCGGCGGCACCGGCGACGGCCAACGGCCCCGCGATGAACACGACTTCCTGTGCCCCGGCGTCCACGGCGTACGCCGACTGCACCTCCCCCTCGGGCACCAGCTCGGGCCACAGCGCCCGCAGGCACGGCTCCAGCGGCGGCGCGGCCGCACCCGCGACGACGGCCCCGCCGAGACTGCCGTAGAGCGATCCGGGGGCGAGTGCGAGGAGGACGTAGCCCAGGCCGGACACCACGGCGGAGGCGATGAGTACGCGTGGCTGGCCGGCGCGGTCGACCAGGCGGCCGAGCAGGGGGCCGCCGATCGCCCCGGCCACGGCGAAGACGCCGGTGGCGAGGCCGACGAGGCGGTAGCCCGCGCCCGCCTCGCGGAGGGTGAGGGCGATGGCGAGGGCGGCCATGGCGCTGGGCATGCGGCCGACCAGGGAACCGGCGAGCAGGCGCACGACGAAGGGGCGCCGGAGCAGGGTCAGATACGGCACTCGTCCCCCGTCGGGCGCGATCGCGGACTCGGGCTCAGGCCGCCAACGGCGCGCACCTGACGACGAGTTGGTCCATGGAGAGTCCCAGCGCCTCGGCGAGGGCGGCGACGGTGAAGAAGGCCGGCGTGGGAGCCCGGCCCGTCTCGATCTTGCGGAGGGTCTCTGCCGAGATGCCCGCCCGCGCCGCCACCTCGGTCATGCTGCGGCCGGCCCGCGCCTCACGGATCAGCCGGCCGAGCCGTTCGCCGCGTTCGTGCTCTTCGGGAGTGAGAGGGGTGCGTACCATGCCGTCATTCTAATACCGGTATAGTAATTGGCATGGTGGAACTCAAGACGGACACGTCTATCGATGCGATGTACGAGGCGGGCCAGGTCGTGGCCCGTGCCCTCACGGCCGTACGGGAGGCCGCCGACGTGGGCGTATCCCTGCTGGAACTGGACGAGCTGGCGCACGGCGTGCTGCGCGAGGCCGGCGCGACCTCCCCCTTCCTCGGGTACCGTCCCGCCTTCGCGCCCACCGCGTTCCCCGCGGTCATCTGCGCCTCCGTGAACGACGCGATCGTTCACGGCATCCCGGACGGCTACCGGCTGCGCGACGGCGACCTGGTCTCGATGGACTTCGGCGCCAAGCTGGGCGGCTGGGCCGGCGACTCGGCGATCAGCTTCATCGTCGGCACGCCCCGCCCCGAGGACGTCCGCCTGATCGACGCCGCCGAGCGCGCCCTCGCGGCGGGCATCGAGGCGGCCGTCGTCGGCAACCGCATCGGCGACATCGCCCACGCGATCGGCACGGTGTGCCGCGGCGCCGGGTACGGCATCATGGAGGACTTCGGCGGCCACGGCATCGGCCGCCAGATGCACGAGGACCCCGGGGTCCCGAACGAGGGCCGCCCCGGCCGCGGCCTCCCCCTCCGCCACGGCATGGTCATCGCCATCGAGCCGATGCTGATCGCCAGCGGCCGCGACGACTACCACGCGGCCAAGGACGGCTGGACCCTCAAGACAAACGACGGCTCCCGCGCGGCCCACGTGGAACACACGGTGGCCATCACGGAAACCGGCCCAAGAATCCTCACCGAGCGCCACTGACACACCCCGCCCAGGGCTCGCACCCCAGCGGCGCGGGGAACCGTGCGACCAGCCACATCGGACCCGCGCCTGAAGATCAAGGGCCCTCACCAAGCAACGTCCAGACCACCCACCCCAGGGGCGCGGGGAACTGCGCGACCAGCCACAACAGACCCGCGCCCGAAGATCAACCGGCACCGCCCAACCGCGGACCAAGGGCCCTCACCAAGCAACGTCAAGACCACCCACCCCAGGGGCGCGGGGAACTGCGCGACCAGCCACAACGGACCTGCATCCGAAGGCAAACAGAAACCACCCCAAACCTGGACATGCCCCGCGCAGCGCCCCGTGCCATGGTGGATTGATGACCAGCGGCTACACAGACCCGGATGACGACCCCCTCGGCGAGTTCCTGGCCCGGTTCTTCGGCGGAGCCACAGGCGGAGGTACGGGCGGAGCCCCCCGCCCCGATCCACGCCAGATAGACATAGGCCGCCTGCTCAGCCAACCGGCCAGGGACCTCGTCCGAGGCGCAGCGCAGTACGCCGCGGAACACGGCAGCCACGACCTGGACACCCAGCACCTCCTCCGCGCCGCCCTCGCGGCGGAGCCGACCCGCGGACTCCTCACCCGCGCGGGCGCGGACCCGGACTCCCTCGCCGCGGAGATCGACGAGCGCTCGGGCCCCGCCCACACTCCGGACGGCACGTCCCTCGCCCTCACCCCGGCCGTGAAACGCGCCCTCCTGGACGCCCACGACCTGGCACGGGCGGGCGGCACCGGCTACATCGGCCCCGAACACGTCCTGGGCGCCCTCGCCGCGAACCCGGACTCCGCCGCCGGTCACATCCTGAACGCGGCCCGCTACGCCCCGACAGGCCTGCCTCCCGAGTCCCCGGACGGCGTCCCGACCACCCGCACCGACGGACCCCGCCCCAGCACCACCCCCACGCTCGACAAGTACAGCCGCGACCTCACCGACCTGGCCCGGCACGGCCGTATCGACCCGGTGATCGGCCGCGACGAGGAGATCGAGCAGACCATCGAGGTGCTGTCCCGGCGCGGCAAGAACAACCCCGTGCTGATCGGCGACGCGGGCGTCGGCAAGACCGCGATCGTGGAGGGCCTCGCGCAGCGCATCACGGACGGCGACGTCCCGGACGTGCTGACCGGGCGGCGGGTCGTCGCCCTCGACCTCACCGGCGTGGTGGCCGGCACCCGTTTCCGCGGCGACTTCGAGGAACGCCTGACGAACATCGTCGGCGAGATCCGCGCCCACTCGGACGAACTGATCGTGTTCATCGACGAGTTGCACACCGTGGTCGGCGCGGGCGGTGGCGGCGAGGGCGGTTCGATGGACGCCGGCAACATCCTCAAACCGGCCCTGGCCCGCGGCGAGTTGCACATCGTGGGCGCCACGACCCTGGAGGAGTACCGCCGGATCGAGAAGGACGCGGCGCTGGCCCGCAGGTTCCAGCCGATCCTGGTGCCGGAACCGTCCGTCGCGGACGCGATCGAGATCCTGCGCGGGCTGCGCGACCGCTACGAGGCGCACCACCAAGTCCGTTACACGGACGAGGCGTTGGTGGCGGCCGTGGAGCTGTCCGACCGCTATCTCACCGACCGCAGGCTCCCCGACAAGGCGATCGACCTGATCGACCAGGCGGGTGCGCGGGTACGGCTGCGGGCGCGCACGAAGGGCACGGACGTACGGGCCCTGGAGCGCGAGATGGAGCAGCTGGCCCGGGACAAGGACCAGGCGGCGGCCGACGAGGACTACGAGAAGGCGACGCAACTGCGGGACCGGATAGCCGAGTTGAAGGTGCGGCTGGCCGACGCCGGTGGTGCGGACACGGGCGACGAAGGACAGAACCTGGAGGTCACCGGGGAGGCGATCGCCGAGGTGGTGTCGCGGCAGACCGGCATCCCGGTGAGCAGTCTCACGGCGGAGGAGAAGGACCGGCTGCTCGGACTCGAGGAGCATCTGCACCGGCGGGTCGTCGGTCAGGAGGAGGCGGTACGGGTCGTGTCGGACGCGGTGCTGCGCTCCCGCGCCGGACTGGCGAGCCCGGACCGGCCGATCGGCAGCTTCCTGTTCCTGGGCCCGACAGGCGTCGGGAAGACGGAACTTGCCCGTGCGCTCGCCGAGGCGTTGTTCGGCAGTGAGGACCGGATGGTCCGGCTGGACATGAGCGAGTACCAGGAGCGGCACACGGTGAGCCGGCTCGTCGGCGCCCCGCCCGGCTACGTCGGCCACGAGGAGGCGGGTCAGCTCACCGAGGTCGTGCGCCGCCACCCGTACTCGCTGCTGCTCCTCGACGAGGTCGAGAAGGCGCACCCGGACGTGTTCAACATTCTTCTCCAGGTGCTGGACGACGGCCGGTTGACCGACTCCCAGGGCCGCACGGTCGACTTCACCAACACGGTGATCGTGATGACGAGCAACCTCGGTTCCGAGGCGATCACCCGGCGCGGTGCCGGTATCGGCTTCGGCCCCGGCGGCGCGGACGCGGACGAGGAGGCCCGGCGCGAGCAGATCCTGCGGCCCCTGCGGGAGCACTTCCGCCCGGAGTTCCTCAACCGCATCGACGAGATCGTCGTCTTCCGCCAGCTGACCGCCGAGCAACTGCGGCTGATCACCGGCCTGTTGCTGGAACACACCCGCCGTCTCCTGCACGCCCAGGGCATCACGGTCGAGTTCACGGACCCGGCCGTCGACTGGCTCTCCCGCCAGGGCTACCAACCCGAGTACGGCGCCCGCCCGCTGCGCCGCACGATCCAGCGCGAGGTCGACAACCGGCTGTCGCGACTGCTTCTTGACGGCACGGTCGCGGAGGGAGATCAGGTGACCGTGGACGTAGAGGGCAACCGCTTGGTGTTCAACAAGCGAAACGGGTCAAGCGCCCCTGCCTGAGGCGCCCTTCAGGGGCGCGGGGAACTGCGCGACCAGCCCCCACACCCCCGCAGACCGCGAAACTACGGAGCCGGATCCACCACCTGCGCGGACCCGCCCCCGCGTCGCACCTTTTCCGCGGCCGCCAGCCACTTCCCACCAGGCAGCCGCTGCACCCCCGTCGCCGCCCCGATCTCCGGGTTCAGAGTGAACGCGTGCCCGATCGCCTCCAGCTGCTTCTTCAGGTCGCTGTTGTAGAGCGCGGGTTCGAGCTCCGTCGTGGCCGCGTTGCGCTGGCTGGCGCGGGGCGCGGCGATCGCGTCGACGAGCGGGAGCCCCCGGTCGAGGAACTCGGTGAGGGCCTGGAGCACGGTGGTGATGATGGTCGCGCCACCGGGTGAACCGAGCGCCACGACGGGCTTGTTGTGGCGGTCGAGGACGATCGTCGGGGAGATCGAGGAGCGCGGGCGCTTGCCCGGTCCTGGCAGGTTCGGGTCGTGGACGGCCGGGTTGGCCGGGGTGAAGGAGAAGTCGGTCAGCTCGTTGTTGAGCAGGAAGCCCCGGCCGGGCACGGTCATCGCGCTGCCGCCGGTCTGCTCGATGGTGAGCGTGTAGGAGACGACGTTGCCCCACTTGTCGGCGACGGTGAGGTGCGTGGTGTTCTCGCCCTCGTACGTCGTCGGTGCGGCCGTTCCCCTGGCGGTGCAGGGCGTCGGGTGGCGCGGGTCGGCAGGCGCGAGTGGGCTGGTGAGGACCGCGTCGTCCTTGATGAGGCAGGCGCGGGAGTCGGCGAACTTCTGCGAGAGGAGTTCCTTCGTCGGTACGTCCTCGAAGGCGGGGTCGCCGACCCAGCGCCCCCGGTCCGCGAACGCGATCCGGCTGGCCTCGATGTAGTGGTGCAGGTACTGGACCTCGCTGGCCTTCGAAAGGTCCGTCTTCTCAAGGATGTTGAGGGCCTCGCCGACGGTCGTGCCGCCGGAGGAGGAGGGCGCGATGGAGTAGACGCCGAGTCCGCGGTACGAGGTCTTCGTGGGCGCCTGGAGCTTGGCGCGGTACACCGCGAGGTCCTTGGCGGTCAGTTTGCCGGGGCGGGCGTTGTAGCCCGAACTCGGGTCCGCCTTCGGCTTGTTGACCGTGGCGAGGATGTCCTTGCCGAGGTCGCCGTGGTAGATCGCGCCGATGCCCTTCTTGCCCAGTTCCTTGTAGGTCTTGGCGAGTTCGGGGTTCTTGAAGGTGGAGCCGACCACGGGGAGCTGTCCGCCGGGCAGGAACAGCTTGGCGGTGTCGGGGAAGTAGCGGAAGCGGGTCTCGTTGGACGCCGTCTGGCTGCGGAAGGTGTCGTCGACCGTGAAGCCGTTGCTCGCGATGCGTTCGGCGGGCTTGAGGACCGTGCCGAGCTTCTCGTTGCCCCACTGGTCGAGCGCCGTCTGCCAGGTGGCGGGCGAGCCCGGGGTGCCGACGCTGAGGCCGCTGGTGACGGCGTCGGCGAAGGAGAGTGGCTTGCCGTTCTCGACGAAGAGGTTGGAGTCGGCGCTCAGGGGTGCCGTCTCGCGGCCGTCGATGGTGTGCACGGTACGGGACTTGGCGTCGTAGTAGACGAAGTAGCCGCCTCCGCCGATGCCGGAGGAGTAGGGCTCGGTGACGCCGAGCGCGGCGGCGGTGGCGACGGCCGCGTCGACCGCGTTGCCGCCCTTCTTCAGCACCTCGATACCGGCGGCGGTGGCGTCCGCGTCGACGCTCGCCACGGCACCGCCGTAGCCGACGGCGACCGGAACCTTCGCCGGTGTGCTGCTCGTCGCGGCCGGTGGGGCCGCTGCCCCGACCGACACGACGGCGGCCGACACCGCCAGGACCGACAGTTTCCGTGTCACAGGGCGACGCATCCGTACCTCCAGTCGGGACCGTCCGCGCAGCGTAGCCACATTGCCATGACCCCAACAGACCACCTCGCGTCACTGTCACACGAGTGCCACACGTCGAACACCGGTACGTACCAGCCGCTTCGGGCCGCTAACATGCGCGCCCATGAATGACGACGTGCGCAACATCGTTCTGGGCGTGGCCGCCGCCGGCATCAGCGCCGCGCTCGGCTGGCTCGCCCGCACCTATCTGTGGAAGCGCAAACTCCGGCGCAAGCAGGCGTTCTTCGGGCTCCCCGACAACTCCGAGTCGCTGCTCGTGGTCAACCGCGAGGCGGGCGGCCCCGAACTCACGGTGATGCGGCACGACGTGTTCGCGCTGCTCGAACTCGCGGCCCTGATCAAGGACTGCAACGCGCACGCCCAGGTCGTCGCGCACGACGCGGCCCAGCAGGGCTTCGGCGAACGCACCGAGTTCTGCGTGGGCGGCCCGGCCTCCAACCGCCGTATGGCCGCGCATCTGGCGTCCCTGCTCCCGGGCATCCGTGTCAACGTCGACCCTGAACCGGGGCCCGACCGGGGCGCGTTCCAAATAGGCAGCGAGCGCTACCGACTTGAGCCCGGCAAGGGCGAGTACGTGCTCCTCGCCCGCCTCACCGCGGGTCAACTGGGCGGCGCGCGGCCGGTGTTCCTCTTCTGCGGCCAGCGGGCGATCACCAACCAGGCGGCGTCCCGCTATCTCGCCCGCAACCACGAGAAGCTGGCCCGCAAACACGGCGCCAACACCTTCGTCCTGCTGCTGAAGGTGGTCAACTCGCAGGCGTACGGCCCGGATGTGGTGGAGCTGGTCGCGGATGTCACGCGGGTCGCCGAGACGCCACTGCCCGCACCGGCGCCACGGAGTTCGCACCGCGCCTCCTGAGGTCGGACACTCGTCAACAATCTTTACTGGCACGTAACTTACCGACGGGTTACTTCGGGTGGAGGGGTGCGGTTACCGTCGGGTCACTTTGCCGTGACACGTGTGAGGAGCACCCCGTGCGAACCCATCGCCAGGCCCTGCGGACGACCGCCGCGGGCGCCGTCTCCGCGACCCTGATCGCCGGAGGCGTCCTCGGGCTCGCCCCCACCGCCCAGGCCGCCACGAGCGGCGTCCGCTACGTCGACATCACCGGCGACGGCGGTACGAAGCTCGCGGCGAACGTCGTCACGCCCGCGGGCGCCGACGGCTCGCGCGACTACCCGCTCCTCGTGCTGCCCACCAGCTGGGGCTTCCCCCAGGTCCAGTACCTGGCCCAGGCCGAGAAGCTCGCGAACTCCGGCTATGTCGTGGTGAGTTACAACGTTCGCGGCTTCTGGCAGTCCGGCGGCGGGATCGAGGTGGCGGGCCCGAAGGACGTGGCCGACGCCTCCAAGGTGATCGACTGGGCGCTCGCCAACACCCCGTCCGACGCGGGGCACATCGGCATGGCGGGCGTGTCCTACGGCGCCGGCATCAGTCTCCTTGCTGCCGCACACGACAAGCGGATCAAGGCAGTTGCCTCGTTGAGCGGCTGGGCCGACCTGATCGGCTCGATCTACTCGGGCCGCACCGAGCACGTCCAGGCGGCGGCCCTGCTGAACGGCGTGGGCCTCGTCACCGGCCGCCCGAGCACGGAGACCAGCCAGGTCTTCAAGGACTTCTTCGCCTCGAACCTGTCCAGGGAACAGGAGTTGATCGACTGGGGGAAGGTACGTTCGGCCTCGACGTATCTGGATCAGCTCAACAGGAACGGCGCGGCGGTCATGCTCGCCAACGGCTGGGGCGACACGATCTTCCCGCCCAACCAGATCGCCGACTTCTACGGCAAGTTGACCGGCCCGAAGCGTCTTGAACTCCGCCCCGGCGACCACGCCACCGCCGAGCTGACCGGACTGTTCGGGCTGCCCAACGACGTGTGGACGGACACCGAGCGCTGGTTCGACCACTACCTCAAGGGCGCGACCAACGGCATCGACCGCGAGCAGCCGGTGGAGCTCAAGTCCCGTACCGGGGGCGGCTACGAGGGCTATCCGGACTGGAAGTCGGTCGGCGCGACCCGCAAGAAGATCGACCTCGCTGGCACGACCACCATCCACACCAACGTGGACTCGGGAGCGGACGGCGGAATCGTCTTCCTGTCCAGCATCCTCGACCAGGTCGCGCAGGTGCCCCCGGTCGCGTACGTCCCGCTGCTGCCCCGCCGTTGGGCCGCGGTCTGGCAGTCGGGGAATTACGGGAGCGTCCAACAGGTGCGCGGCACCGTCACGTTGCACACCACGGTCACGGACACCAAGGAGAGCGGCACCCTCGTCGCCTACCTCTACGACGTGGGCCCGCTCGGCCTCGGCAAGCTGGTCACCGACGCGCCGTACACCTGGCACGGGCAGACGCCCGGCCAACCGTTCGGTGTGGACCTGGAGTTGGGCTCCACGGCCTACGACGTCCCGGCAGGGCATCGTCTCGCCCTGGTCGTCGACACGGTCGACCCGCTCTATGTCGAGCACAACCCGACCGGCGCGCAGCTGACCTTCTCCTCGCCCGCGAACGACCCGTCGTACGTGTCGATCCCGCTGCGCGAGCAGTGATCTCCGGCTGCTGCCGGGCGGGCACGTGCCCTCTCTACTACTGCACCCGCGGCAGCAGCGTCCCTGGTTCCGCCGGGGCCACATCCACGGCCCCGGTCTTGGGACTGCGCTGCTCCCGGCGGGACACCCAACCGGCGAACCAGGAGAGCAGCATGCACATCCCGATGTAGATCGGCGAGATCACCATCACCACGGGGATGAACGGCAAATCGTAGTCGAGGTTCGACGCGATCAGCTTCCCGGCATGGAGAAACTCCTCATAGGTGATCAGATAGCCCAGCGAGGTGTCCTTCAGCGCGACCACCAACTGGCTGATGATCGCGGGCAGCATGGCCCGTACGGCCTGCGGCACGAGGACGTACGACATGACGTGGACCTTGCGCATGCCGAGTGCGAACGCGGCCTCCGGCTGGCCGCGTTCGACGCTGTTGACGCCGGAGCGGAAGACCTCGGCGAGCACCGAGCCGTTGTAGAGCGTCAGGCCGGCGACGAGTGCGGGCAGCGGCTGCACCTTGAGCGCCACGAAGATGAAGAAGATCATCACGAGGACGGGCATGGCGCGGAAGAACTCCACGACGACCGTCGACAGCCAGCGCACGGGCCGGTGGTCCGAGAGGCGCCCCACGGCGAGCAGGGTGCCAAGTGCCAGTGAGAGTACGGCCGCAAGCCCGAAGGCCTTGAGCGTGTTGCCGAGGCCGCGCAGCAGCAGTTCCTGAATTCCCTTGTACTCGAAGGGCATCCACTTCGTGTACGTGAACTGGTCGGTGTCGAACAGGAGATAGAGGATCCAGCCGATCAGCGCGAGGATGACGACGGTGGAGGCGATGCCGTAGAGGCGGTGCCGTTTGCGGGTCCTGGGGCCCGGGACGTCGTAGAGGGCGTTGGCGGTGGTCATCGGGCGACTCCCCATTTCCTCTCCAGCGCGTTGAACAGCGCGCTGATGGCGAGCGTGATGATCAGGTAGCCGACGGCGATCCAGACGAACGTCCAGACGATGTTGTAGCCGAGTTCGCTCAACGTCCGGTAGGTGCCGAGGAGTTCGGTGACGCTGAACGCGCCGGCGATCGCCGAGTTCTTGGCGAGGGCGATGAGCGTGGAGCCGACCGGCGGGATCACCGAGCGGAACGCCTGCGGCAGGACGACCAGGCCCAGGCTCTGCCCGAAGGACATCCCGAGGCTGCGGGCCGCCTCTCCCTGGCCCCTGGGCACGGTGTTGATGCCGGAGCGCAGCGCCTCGCAGATGAACGCCGAGGTGTAGCAGCCGAGCGCGAGGACCGCGAACACCTTGAAGGGCAGCACGAGTCCGAAGCGCGGCAGGCCGAGCAGCACCGCGAAGAACAGCAGGGTCAGCGGGGTGTTGCGCAGCACGGTCACCCACACCGTGCCGAACACCCGCAGGGAGCCGACCGGGGCGACCCGGAAGGAGGCCATGAGGAAACCGAGGAGAAGCGCCAACACCGAGGCGTAGACGGTCAGTTCGACGGTGCCGAGGAAGCCGTCGGCGAAGGTGGAGAAGTTGTCGGTCAGTACGTTCACGTCTGCCTCCCTCAGCTCGCCGGGTAGCGGTCGATCGCGGGCGGGGTGGGCGCGGGCACTCCGGACAGGCCGAGCGTCGCCTCGTACGCCTTCTTCCAGTCGCCGTTCTTCTCACGGGCCTCCAACGCGTCGTCGAGGGCGAACCGCAGGGCGTTGTCGCCGTGCGGGACACCGATGCCGTACGGCTCCTTCGAGAAGGGCTTGCCGACGACCTTGAGCTGGTCGGGGACCTTCGCCGCGTAGCCGATGAGGATCGCGTCGTCGGTGGTGACGGCGTCGACCTGATAGGTGAGCAGGTTGTCGACACAGACCGAGTACGTGTCGTAGGCGACGAGTTGGGCCTTCGGGTAGTCGTCCTTGATGCGCTGGTACGGCGTGGAGCCGGCCGCCGAGCAGACGCGTTTGCCGGCGAGGTCCTGCGGGCCGTTGATGTCGTGCTCGTCGGTGCGGACGAGGAGCGACTGTCCGGCCATGTAGTAGGGACCGGCGAAGCCGACGAGCTTCTTGCGCATGTCGTTGATGGTGTAGGTGCCGACGTAGTAGTCGATCTGGCCGTTCTGCAGGGCGGTCTCGCGGTTGGCGGAGGCGATCGTCCTGAAGTGGATCGTCTTCGGGGCGAAGCCGAGGGAGGCCGACATCATCTTGGCGATCTCGATGTCGAAGCCGGAGTAGGTGCCCGTCGCGGGGTCCTTCTCACCGAGGTAGGGCTGGTCCTCCTTGGCACCGACGGTGAAGTAGCCGCGCTTCTTCGCCCGCTTCCAGGTCTTCGAGTCCGGGAGCTGAAAGCCTTGCGCCACTTGATAGTTGGGGAGTCTGTCGGCGGCCGGGCCCTTGACGGGCGGGCTGCCCTCCTTGCCGCAGCCGCTCGCGCACAGCACGGCGAGCACGGCGACGGCGAGGGACGCACGGGTGGTACGGAACATGGATCGCACTCCCCCGCTCAGTGCTTGAGGATCTTGGACAGGAAGTCCTTGGCCCGGTCGCTGCGCGGGTTGGTGAAGAACTCCTCGGGGGTGCGGTCCTCGACGATGCGGCCGTCGGCCATGAACACGACGCGGTTGGCGGCGGAGCGGGCGAAGCCCATCTCGTGGGTGACGACGACCATGGTCATGCCGTCGTGGGCGAGTTGGCGCATGACCTCGAGGACCTCGTTGATCATCTCCGGGTCGAGGGCCGAGGTCGGCTCGTCGAAGAGGAGTGCCTTGGGGTCCATGGCGAGGGCGCGGGCGATGGCCACGCGCTGCTGCTGGCCGCCGGAGAGCTGCGCGGGGAACTTGGGCGCCTGGGCGGCGAGGCCCACCCGGTCCAGGAGTTCGAGCGACCGCTTGTCCGCGTCGTCGCGCTTGCGCCTGCGGACTTTCACCTGGGCCAGCGAGACGTTCTGCAGGACCGTCTTGTGGGCGAACAGGTTGAAGGACTGGAAGACCATGCCGACTTCGGCGCGGAGCTTCGCGAGGGCCTTGCCCTCCTCGGGCAGTGGCTGCCCGTCGAGCTCGATCGTCCCGGACTCGATGGTCTCCAGCCGGTTGATCGCCCGGCACAGCGTCGACTTTCCCGACCCCGACGGGCCGATGACCACGACCACCTCCCCCTTGCCGACGGTGAGGTTGATGTCCTGCAGGACATGCAGCTCCCCGTAGTACTTGTTGACGTCACGCAGTTCGATCAACGGATCGACGGCCATGCCCAGCCCTACTCACTCTCAGCTGTGTCGTGGTTGCCGCAAACTATCCAGACAAGAGTGTAGTTAAGGCACGACACGCACTTTTCGGGCATTAGCCGTATTTACGGCCGCCGTTACTCTTCCGCGACCTCCGCGTAGAGCTGCGACAGCTCCGGCACACCGCTGGCGGCCCACTCGTGCCCGGAGGCCACGACGTCGAACTCACGCCCGGAGTCCAGCCGTACGACGGGCTGGCCGTCCGCGCGGATCTCCCAGGCGGCGCCCGGGACCGTGCGGACGATCACCGTGCCGAGATAGAGACCCGCGTCGTTGCCGAGCCGGGGCAGCGTCTCCTCGTCGTCGCGCCAGCGCGGTACCAACTGGTCGACCGCCTCCAACGAGTCGACGGAGTCGTCCAGTTGGACGCCCTCCCGGGCCGCTTGGGCGCGGAGCAGTTCGCACTCGGACAGCAACTCGGCGATGCCTTCGGGGTCGTGCGCCGCGTGCTTCTCGCCCCGGTCGCCCAGGAAAGGGATGTTCATACGCCCAGCGTGACATTCGCACCGCCGTACGCACCACAGGGCGTCGCCGGTGGCGTGTCAGCACCCCTCCGCGCAGGGGGAAAACCCTTCTGCCGAGGGCGGGTTGACCGGATGGTGGCTGCGATGTCCCGTTCGTACCGTCGCAGTATGAATCGGACAGGCAAGATGATGGCGCTGTCGTCGGTGACCGTCGCCCTGGTGGTGAGCGGTTCGGTGTCCGCGGGGGCCGTGGGGGCGGGGGCCGCTCCGGCGGCGGCCGTGCACGGGGTGCCCGACACGGCACGGGGGCGACTGGTGTCGGTGGTGCACCTGCGGACACTGTCCGCGCCGCAGGTGGCCGCCGAGCTGAGGAGCGACGAGGACGGGGCGTGGGACGCCGGAGTCGTCCGCCACGGCGTCGACACCTACCGCGTGGTGTACCGCACGGTCGATCCGAAGGGCCGGCCCACGACCGCCAGCGGGCTGCTCGCGTTCCCGCGCAACGGTGAACGCCGGTTGCGCACCGTCTCGTTCGCGCACGGCACCGAGCTCTACAAGGGCGACGTCGGCTCGGTGTCGACCGAGGTGTGGAGCCAGGCACCCGCCCTCACGTACGCGTCGGCGGGCTTCGCCGTCGTCCTCCCGGACTACCTCGGTCTCGGCCTCGGCCCGGGTCGGCAGCAGTGGATGGACGTGCCGTCCGAGACGACCACCGCGCTGGATCTGCTGCGCGCCGCGGACTCCTACGCGCCCGCTGTGGGGCGGCAGTTGGGGCGGGACGTGCTCATCACCGGCTTCTCACAAGGGGCTTCGGCGGCGCTCGGACTGGCGCGGGCGCTGCAGGAGGGGGCCGATCCGCAGTTCCGGGTCCGGGCGTCGGCTCCGGTCAGCGGCGCGTACGCCTTCCGGGACGTGGCGCTGCCCGCCCTGCTGGACGGGCGCGCGGACCCGAAGGACGGCGTGATCTACACCGCGCTGGCCCTCGTCTCCTTCAACCGGCTCCACCACGTCTACGACAGCCCCGGCGAGGTCTTCCGGGCACCGTACTCCCGCACGATCGAGGGCCTGTTGGACGGCACGCACACCGGGCAGGAAGTCATGGCCAGGACCCCGGACACCGTGGACGAACTGCTCACCGCGCGCGGACGGGCACTGCTCGCGCATCCGACGGGCGGACTGGCCGCCGCGCTGCGGATCACCGACGGGGTGTGCACCGGCTGGACGCCCCACGCTCCGGTGCGGCTCTACTACGCCGAGGGCGACGAACAGGCCGTGAACGGGAACAGCGAGCACTGCCAGGCGTCGTTCCGCGCCCGGGGTGTCGAGGTGCCGCTGATCGACCTCGGCACTCCGGACTACGGCGGCTCCCGCCACCTGGGCTCCCAGCGGGCGGCGACAGCGGCGATCGTGCGGTGGTTCACGTCGCTGCGCTGAGGGGTGGGCCGGTGCCTTGAAGGCGCCTCGGGTCAGACGTCCAGGTCGACGACCACGGGCGCGTGGTCCGAGGCGCCCTTGCCCTTGCGCTCCTCGCGGTCGACGTAGGAGTCGGTGACGGCCTTCGCGAACGGTTCGTTGCCGTAGACCAGGTCGATGCGCATGCCGCGGTTCTTCGGGAAGGCGAGCTGGCGGTAGTCCCAATACGTGTACGGGTGGTCGTACTTGAGGGGGCGGGGGACCACGTCCGAGAGGCCCGTGTCGCGCAGGGCGGACAGAGCGGCGCGCTCGGCGGGGGTGACATGGGTGAGGCCCTCGAAGGCGGCCACGTCGAAGACGTCGTCGTCCGTCGGCGCCACGTTGTAGTCCCCCAGCACCGCGAAGGGGCGGCTGCCCTGCGCGTCGGCGGCGACGGCCGCCTTGAGTGCCTCGAACCACTGGAGCTTGTACGCGTAGTGGGGGTGGTCCACCTCGCGGCCGTTCGGCACGTACACCGACCAGACGCGGACCGGGCCGCAGGTCGCGGAGACGGCGCGGGGCTCCTGCGTGCCGTCGTAACCGGGGTCCCCGGGGAGGCCCTTGACCACGTCTTCGAGGCCTACACGGGAGAGCACCGCCACTCCGTTCCACCGCCCGGTCGCGTTGACCGCCGCCTCGTAGCCCGCCTCGCGCAGCGCGTCGAACGGGAACTGGGCCTCGGCGAGCTTGGCCTCCTGGAGGCACAGCACGTCGGTGCCGCTGCTCTCCAGCCAGGCCAGGAGCCTCGGCAGACGGGCGGTGATCGAGTTCACGTTCCAGGTCGCGATGCGCATGCCCCACAACCTACCGAACGGGTCTGACAGTCACAGGTCCGCTGCCTCGCCCGGCGCCAGCCGAAGGTGCTCCGCGCCGCCGAGCGTGCCGATCTGCATGTCGTAGATCGGGCGGGCGAGGTCGGTGAGGAGGGCGTCGTGGATGTCGTAGGCGCGCTGCGGCTTGACCTCGCGGACGTAGTCGATGACCTCGGAGATCTTGCTCCAGGGGGCCATGACCGGGAGCATCAGCGTCTCCACGGCGTGGTCGGGGACGGTGAGGGCGTCGCCGGGGTGGAAGACGCGGCCGCCGTCGACGAGGAAGCCGACGTTGGTGATGCGCGGGATGTCGGGGTGGATCACGGCGTGCAGTTCGCCGTGCACCTGGACGTCGAAGCCGGCCGCCGTGAAGGTGTCCCCGTGGCCGACCGTGTGCACCCGGCCGGGGAACGCGGCGGAGAGCTGGTCGGCGACCGACTTCAGGGTCCAGATCTCGGCCGCCGGGTTGGCGTCGAGGCCCGCCCGCAGCCGGTCCTCGTTGAAGTGGTCGAGGTGCTCGTGGGTGACCAGGATCGCCTCCGCGCCGACCGCGGCGTCCTCCTCGGTGAAGGTCCCCGGGTCGATGACGAGCGACCGGCCGTCCTTCTCCAGACGGATGCAGGCGTGCGAATTCTTCGTCAGCTTCATGAGTCCATCCTGCCGCGCCGGAGGCGGGGACGGGCAGGTGAGGCTGGTGCTTCTGGTACCAGGCGGACGATCACTCGACGGGTCGCCGGCGGGGTCACTCGGTGGGGGTGGTCTCCTCGCGGATGACCTGCTGGGCGACCTTGAAGGCGCTGTTCGCCGCGGGCACCCCGCAGTACACGGCGGCCTGCATCAGGACTTCCTTGATCTCGACCGGGGTGAGGCCGTTGCGCAGGGCCGCCCGGGTGTGGAAGGCCAGCTCGTCCAGGTGGCCGCCCGCGACCAGCGCGGTGAGGGTGACACAGCTGCGCGAGCGCCGGTCGAGGCCGGGCCGGTCCCAGATCTCGCCCCACGCGTACCGGGTGATGAAGTCCTGGAAGTCCCCGGAGAACTCGTCCGCCTGCCCCAGCGCCCGGTCCACATGGGCGTCCCCGAGCACCTCCCTGCGGACCTTGATCCCGGCGTCGTAGGGGTCCGGACGGCCCATGACCTGCGGCGGCACCGGGGGCGGCGGGGCGATCTCGGCGATGGGCGCGACCTGCTGCGGCGGGGCGAGGACCGGCTTGACCGGGGTCGCCGCGATGGCGAACTGCCCGGTGGAGTGCTCGTAGGCGGGCTGCCAGGCGGTGGAGAAGTGCCGGAGCAGGAGGTCCGTGACGGCGGCGGGCTGCTCGACGGGGACCAGGTGCGAGGCGCCGGGTACGACCGCGAGGCGGGCGTCCGGGATGCCGGCGACCAGGGTGCGGGCCTCCGCGGGCCCGGTGACCTGGTCGTCCGAGCCGACGAGGACGAGGGTCGGCACGCCAATGCGGGCGAGTTCGGACCGTACGTCGAAGGCGGCCAGGGCCTCGCACGCGGCGATGTAGCAGCCGGGGTCGGTGGTGCGGACCATCTGGACGGCCCACTCGGTGATCGCGGGCTGCGACGCGGCGAACCCGCTGGTGAACCAGCGGTCCGGCGAGGTGCGGGCGATGGGGTCGAGGCCGTTCGTGCGCACGATCACCCCGCGCTGACGGAACTCGTCCGCCGTGCCGAAGCGGGGCGAGGTGGCGATCAGCGCCAGCGAGGCGACCCGCTCGGGGTGGCGCAGGACCAGTTCGAGGCCGACGGCGCCGCCGAGCGCGCAGCCCGCGTAGCCAAAGCGCTGCACGCCGAGGGCGTCGAGCGTGGCCAGCAGCCGGTCGGCCAGGTCGGAGACCGAGCCGGTCGGGTGCGCGGGCGAGCCGCCGTGCCCTGGCAGGTCGAACCGGAAGACCCGCCACTGCTTCATCAGCTCGGGGACCTGGCGGTCCCACATGTGCCACGTCGTCCCGAGGGACGGGCCCAGGATGAGAACGGGCGCGTCTTCGGGGCCGTCGAAGCGGTACTGGAGTGCGGGGGTCTTCATGTCGCTCACCGCTCCAACGTAACCGCCGTTTCTAACGACCCGGCTGTGGGGCCCCCGGTCTCCGCACGCTGCTCGCACACATCCGTGGGGAACCCTCACAGGGCCTTCACCGGATGCCGGGGACCTCGTGGGACGGGTGGGGCGAGGTGGGGACGGGTCGGGCTGTGTCGAAGGACACTCCGGAGATCTTGGCGGTGCTCGGTGATTGTCGGCGGTGATCGGTGGCTGTCGGTGGTTCAGAGGTCGCCGGGTGCGCCCAGGCCCGTGAGTGCGCCGACCGGGTCCAGGTCGGGGGTGCCTCTGGGCCACCAGTCCTCGTCGCCCGGTTCCGACTCGTAGGCGTACCACAAGCCATCGCGGCCCAGGCGGAGTTGGACATGCCCATGGGGGTGGGTGAGGTGGTTGTGCCAGGGGCGGAAGGCCGGGAGGTCGGCGGCGAGGAGGAGCGGGCGGGCCCGGTCGAAGCGGCCGGCGGGCGGGTCCCAGGGTTCTTCGAGCACCGCGAGCCCCTCGATGCCGCCCTGCCGCCAGGCGGCGACCGCGCGCGCCAGCTCACCCGTGCTGCGCCCGGTGGCCTTGGCCAGGGAGGCGTAGAGGGCGCGGGTGGTGACGGTCAGGCCCGAACCGGGGCGGGCCGCGGCGAGCCGTACCGCGTCCTGCCACAGCGTCAGGTCTCCGACCGGGTCCCGGCCGGTGCTGAGCAGGGCGTGCGCGCGGGCGGCGGCGTCGGTCGCCAGCTGGTCGAGCGCGAAGGGGTCCGGGCCGCCGGGCGCGGCGGGATACACCGGCGGCTGCTCAGGGTGCGGGGGGATGGGCAACGGGAGTGGCAGCGGGGGCAGCCTGCGCTCCCCCTGCGCCGCGAGGACGTCCGTGGCTCGTACGCCGGGGAGGGGCGCCGGTTCCTGCTCCTGGGCGGCGCGGGCCGCGCGGGCGGCGTTACGGCGGGACAGGGCGTCCAGCAGGGGGCGTTCGCCCCGGCCGCGGAGGAGGAGCAGGACGAAGGGGTCGGCGTCCAGGAGGCGGGCGGTCTGGTAGCAGAGGGCGGCGGCGTGCTTGCAGGGGTGACCCGAGTCGGGGCAACTGCACTGCGGGGCGAGGTCGCCGGGCCCCGGCAGCAACGGAACTCCGCACTCGGCAAGGGACTTGGGCATCTCCTTGTCGAGCAGCGCGGCGATGTCCCCGGGCCGGTCGGCGGCGGCGTCCAGGAACCGCTCCCAGTCGGCGTCGGCCAGCGTCCGCAACCTGACCTGCACGCGGTACGGGCGCGCGCGGCTGCCCTTCACGTACGCGAGCACGAGTCCCGGCGTCACGGTGATCGCGTCGACGTGCCCCTTCTCCGCGTAACTCCGGCCCCGCAGCAGCCGCTTGGGGTCCAGGGCGCCTTCTTCCAGCGCGGTGACCCATGCGTTGCCCCACCAGGTTTCGGCGAATTGGGGGGCCTCATCGGCGTGATCACCGCTGCGGGGTGCGAAGGCCGGGAAGGTGCGGCGCAGGTCGCTGTCTCGGGAGGGGGAGGCCATGGAACTGGGGGTTTGGGGGATGGCGGGGATGAGGTCGGGGTCAAGGGTGGGGGCAGCCGTCGGGGTGGAGTCCTCGGGGTGTGAACTGCCCTGCGCCGAAAGGTCGTTGTCCGGTGCGGTCTCCTCGGCGGGCGAGTTCAGATCGGCCGGCAGTTGGAAGGCGCCCGCGAGGAACTCCCGTAGGTCACGGGCCCCGGCCTCACTCGTACGTCCACGCACACCGCCGCGTCCCCCGGCCCCACCCGAACCGACGCTCGCACGTCGCTCGGGCCGACGTACCGACGCCACTCCCCCGGCCTCGACGTCTTCCCTGGCCTTCCGCGCCGCGCCGCGAGCTGCCCGCAATGCCTCGCGCGCCGCATCCGCGGGGCGAGCGGACGCCTCGCCGGCGGCGGTGTCGGACTCCGGAGCGGATGCCACTTCTTGTACGGAAGCGGATGCCACTTCCCGTACGGAGAGGTCCGCCGGCGCATCCCCCAGTGCATGCCCGGACTGCTCTGTGTCGGCAGCTTCGCCAACTTCGGTATCCGAAAGGTCCGTTGACCCTTCTCCCGCGCCACCACCCGGACCACTCTCCGACGCGCCCTTAGCCGAGCCGTCCCCCGGCGCACCGGCATCCTCCGCCGAGGCACCAGCGGCGCGCCGCTCGGCAACGGCCCGTCGCAGTGCGGCCCGCGCCACGTCACCCGGCCGGGACTGAGGCTCCGGTTCTTCGTCAACTGCCTTACTGTCCGAGCCCGTTACGCGAGAAGCACCCGGTGCATGCGAAGCCCCCGAGGCCCCCGCGACCTCCGCATCCACCCCCTGGCTCTCCCGCTCACGGGCCGCCTGCAACGCCCGCCGCACCACATCCGCAGGGCTCTCCTCCGTCGAGGACCGCTCCTCCTCCGGGGATTCCTCCACGGAGGCCTCCCGTGCCTCCGCCGGCTCCCGTCCCACACTCCTCATGACGAAGGCCTCCGCAACGACACCAGGTCGGACAGGTCCCGGTCCGACAGCTCGGTCAGCGAGGACTCCCCGGAGCCGAGGATCGCGTCGGCCAACGCCCGCTTGGATTCCAGCATTTCGGCGATGCGGTCCTCGACCGTGCCCTCGGTGATGAGGCGGTGGACCTGGACCGGCTGGGTCTGGCCGATGCGGTACGCGCGGTCCGTGGCCTGTTCCTCGACCGCCGGGTTCCACCAGCGGTCGAAGTGGATGACGTGGCCCGCGCGGGTGAGGTTGAGGCCGGTGCCCGCCGCCTTCAAGGAGAGGACCAGGACCGGGGTCGCGCCCGCCTGGAAGCGGTCCACCATGCGCTCGCGTTCCGGCACCGGTGTGCCGCCGTGGAGCAGTTCGACCGGGACCGCGCGGGCCGACAGGTGGGCGGTGATGAGGCGGGCCATGCCGACGTACTGGGTGAAGACGATCGCGGAACCGTCCTCCGACAGCAGCGTGTCCAACAGCTCGTCCAGCAGGGCGAGTTTGCCGGAGCGGGCGGTCAGCCGGTCGGCGGTGGCCTGTGCTGCCGCGTGGTCCTCCTTCAGATACAGCGCGGGGTGGTCGCAGATCTGCTTGAGGGAGGTGAGGAGCTTCAGGACCAGGCCGCGGCGGGCGATGCCCTGCGTCGTCTCGATCGCGAGCATCGACTCCCGCACCACCGCCTCGTACAGCGAGGCCTGTTCGCGGGTGAGCGGGACCGGGTGGTCCGTCTCCGTCTTCGGCGGCAGTTCGGGGACGATACCCGGGTCGGACTTCTTGCGCCGCAGGAGGAACGGGCGGACCAGGCGGGCGAGCCGGGTCACCGCCTCCTCGTCCTCGCCGTTCTCCACGGCACGCGCGTGCCGGGCGCGGAAGGACTTCAGGGGGCCGAGGAGGCCGGGGGTGGTCCAGTCGAGCAGGGCCCAGAGTTCGGAGAGGTTGTTCTCCACCGGGGTGCCGGTGAGGGCCACGCGCGCGGGGGACGGGATCGTGCGCAGGGCCTTCGCCGTCGCCGAGTACGGGTTCTTGACGTGCTGTGCCTCGTCCGCGACGACCATGCCCCAGGGCTGCTGGGCCAGCGTGGCCGCCGTGGAGCGCATGGTGCCGTACGTCGTGAGGACGAAGCCGTCGGTCAGGTCCTCCAGGGTGCGGTCCGTGCCGTGGAAGCGGCGGACGGGGACGCCGGGGGCGAAGCGGGTGATCTCCCGCTGCCAGTTGCCCAGGAGGGAGGCCGGGCAGATCACCAGGGTGGGGGCGCGGTGGGCCCGCCGCAGGTGGAGGGCGATGAGGGTGATCGTCTTGCCGAGGCCCATGTCGTCGGCCAGGCAGCCGCCCAGGCCCAGCGAGGTCATGAGGTCGAGCCAGGCCAGGCCCCGGAGTTGGTAGTCCCGGAGGGTGGCGTCCAGGCCCGGGGGCGGCTCGGCGGGCTGGATGCCTGCCGTCAGGCGGTCGCGAAGGGCGGCCAGCGCGCCGACCGGGACGGCCTGCACGGTCTCGCCGTCGACCTCCGTGGTGCCGGTGAGGGCGACGGAGAGGGCGTCGACCGGGTCGAGCAGTCCCAGTTCGCGTTTGCGGGCCTTGCGGACGAGGGCCGGGTCGACCAGCACCCACTGGTCCCGCAGCCGTACGACAGGGCGGTGGGCCTCGGCCAGGGTGTCCATCTCGGCCTCGGTGAGCGGGTCGCCGCCGAGCGCCAACTGCCAGCGGAACTGGAGGAGTTCCTCGCTCTCGAAGAAGCCGGTGCCGTCGGTCGCGGAGCCCGGTGCCGAGCGGACCACGGCCGCCGCCGTCAGGTCTTGGGCGAGGTCCCTGGGCCAGTGGACGGCGACCCCGGCCGCCGCGAGCCGGGTGGCCGCCATGCCGAGCAGTTCGCCCAACTCCTCCTCGGAGAGGGCGAGTACGTCCGGCACGTCCTGCTCGGAGAGGCGGTCCAGCGGGGGCCAGACGCGCGCGGCCCGCCGTACGGCCAGTGCGGCGTCCACGCGCGCGCGGGGGCCGAACGCGGAGTCGGCCGTGCCCGCCCACAGGGCCGCCGCGTCCACCACGAGGGTCGGGTCGGCGAGGCTGTGCACCTGGACGATCGCCGCGCCGGCGCTGCGCACGTGCCCGGTGCCGTCGAACAGGTCGTAGGCCGACAGGTCCAGGCGGAGCGAGATCCGCACGCCCGCGTCCATGCCGGCGGCGACCTCGGCGGCCCAGTCCTGGGCGTCGCGCAGCCGCTGCGGCGCGCGGGCCGCGAAGGGCATTCCTGAGGTGTACGGCGCGGCGGGGGTGCGGGGCAGGGTGTCCGCGACGGCGTCCAGGAAGGACCGCATCAGCGCTTCGGGCTCGGGCAGCCGGAGCGGGCCGGGGCCCGGCAGCGGGACCGCGTGGCCCTCGTACGGCAGGGCTGCCGCTACCGCGCGGACGTGGGCGATGTCCTCCGGCTCCAGGGGGCCCGCGCGCCAGGCGTCGTGGCCCGAGGCCGTGAGTCCGGGGAGCAGTCGGCCGCGGGCCGCGAGCCGGAGCGCGTGCAGGGCGGCGGCGCCCCAGCAGGCGGTGGCGGGGTGGGCGGCGGGGTCGCGGCGGGCGTGCACGAGCAGGGGCAGGGCCGCTTCGATCGGCAGGGTCAGCGCGGGGGCGGACCTGCGGCGGACCGCGGCGCCCTGCCGTCGTACGACGGTCAACTCGGTCTGCTCCACGCCCGGTTCCGCTTCGGGGAGCGCGCGCTCGCCGTCGGGGTCCCAGAAGGCGACGCGGCCCTCGCGCGGGACGGTCGGGGACGGCAGGAAGACGGCGGCCAGCCGTACGGAGATCTGGTCCGTGATCGCGGTGTCCGTCATACGTCCTGTCACCTCCCGCCCGTGTGTCGTGTCAGCTGTCTTCGACTCTACGGGCGGGGTCTGACAATCGGCCCCGGCGACCGGCCGGGGCCGGCCGCTAGGGAACCGTGCGGGCGACGACGTAGACCATGGGGAGCTTGGGGTCGGACAGGTTCACCACGATGTCCTGGGTGGGGGCGGGGTCCTTCTGTTTGTTGACGACGCCCCACCAGGGGCCCGGGCCGGTGAACTTCCAGCCGGTGATCTTCTGGTCGCGGTCGCTGATGGTGATGTCGTTCTTCTTCAGCGTGTCCCGGTCGACACCTATCCCGGCGAGGAAGGTGTCCAGGCCCGCGTCCGTGGTCTCGAACTGGACGTAGAGGCGGCTGGTCTTCCAGTTGTTGGTCTCGTAGAAGGCGACCTTCTCCGCGGGGTGCGGGACCGGTACCTGGTAGAGGCGGCGCTGGACCTTCGAGGGCCAGCCCACGGTGAGCCCGGTCGCCGAGTACTTGTACTCCTTGTCCTTGCCGCTGTTGCGGCTCTGGTTCGCGGAGATCGCCAGATAGACGGCCGGCACGCCGATGAGCAGCACGATGATGAGCAGGGTGATGGCTCGGCGGCGGGCCTTGTGGCGGGGGTTCTCGGGCGGCCTGGGCGGCTCGTCACGGGGCATGGCCTGACGGGGCAGCGATGCGGTCATGCCGTGTCCTGGCTGCCGCGCCGGAACTCCGCGAACCGCTCGTAGCGCTCGTACCGCTCGACCCGGCGGCGCTTGGCGCGGCGGAAGCGGCGGGCGACCAGGCGGGCGAGGTCGGCGGCACCGACCATGCCCGCCTCGGGGCCGAGCTGGGCGCGCACTATGCGGGCTTCGGGGCGGTAGCCGCGGCCGGTGAGCTGGCGCTTGAACGCGTCCCGCGCGGGGCCGATCAGCAGGTCGTCGGCGGCCGAGACACCGCCGCCGATGACGAAGCAGGACGGGTCGAGGGCGGCGGCGAGGTTGGCGATGCCGACGCCGAGCCACTGGCCGATGTCCTGGAGCAGCTCGATGCACATGGCGTCGCCCTCGCGGGCCAGCTCCGTGATCATCGGGCCGGTGATGTCGCCGATGTTGCCCTTGACGTGCTCGATGATCCCGTACGCCACCGGGGAGTCGGCGGCGGCCAGCTCGCGGGCCTCTCTGACCAGGGCGTTGCCCGAGCTGTACTGCTCCCAGCAGCCGCGGTTGCCGCACGCGCAGCGGTGGCCGCCGGGCACGACCTGCATATGGCCGAACTCGCCGGCGACGCCGTACTTGCCGCGCTTGACCTGGCCGTCCTCCAGGATCGCGCCGCCGATGCCGGTGCCGAGTGTGATCATGACCAGGTGGTCCTCGCCGCGGCCCGCGCCGAAGCGCCACTCGGCCCAGGCGGCGGTGTTCGCGTCGTTGTCCACCAGGACCGGTACGGAGAGCCTGCTCGTGATGCGGTCCCTGAGGGGTTCGTTCCGCCACGACAGGTGGGGCGCGAACAGGACGCGGTTGCGCTCGGCGTCGACCCAGCCGGCCGCGCCGATGCCGACGGCGTGCACGTCGTGCCGGTCGGAGAGGTCCAGGACCAGTTCGACGATGGTGTCCTCGACAACCTTGGGGCTCTTGGACTTGTCCGGGGTCTCCGTGCGGAGCTTCTCCAGGATGTTGCCGTCGGCGTCCACGACGCCCGCCATGACCTTGGTGCCGCCGATGTCGATGCCGACCGTGGGCACGCGGGGGGCCGTCAGGTGCGAACGCCGCTCCCGGGTGCCGACGGTGCGGAGCGCGGGCGCGCGGCGGGAGCCTATGGGGGCGCTGAAGTTGCCGTAGGTGCTCATCGGGCCCGATTCTGCCTCACCGTGACCGTAGGTGCTGTGCGGGGGCGTGAAGGGGGGTGCGGATCGTTGCCTGGTGCGGGTGCGTCGCTGCTGGTCGCACCCCGCGGCGGAGCCGCAGATCGGCACAGCCCCGCGCCCCCGAGAAGCGGCGCTTCCCAGGCGGTGCGGGAATGGTGAACCCCGTCACCAGTCGGCACACCCGAATCCATTGTCCGGACATTATGACGAACATCGCCGAGCGAGCCGCTGCGCTCAGGGGCGTACCAGCAGCTGGAACTCGAACGAATACCGCGTCGGCCGATACGTGTGGCTGCCGAACTCCACCGCTCGGCCCGTGTCGTCGAACGTCGTGCGCTGCATGGTGAGCAGCGGGGCGCCCTCGGGCTCGGCGAGGCGTTCGGCCTCCTCCGCCGTGGCGCCGCGGGCGCCGATGGACTGGCGGGCGCTGTGCAGGGTGATGCCGGCGGTGCGCATCATCCGGTACAGGCCGGTGGCCTCCAGCTGCGCGGTGTCGAGGTCGAGCAGGCCGAGCGGGATGTGGTTGGAGAGGTACGCCATCGGCTCGCCGTGCGCGAGGCGCAGCCGGTCGATGCGGTGGACGTCGCCGTCCTCGGCCACGCCGAGCGCCGCCGCGACCTCGGCGGAGGCGGGCACGACGGTGTTGACGAGGACCTTCGTGGCGGGGCGCTGTCCGGCCGCCTCCAGGTCGTCGAAGAGGCTGCTGAGTTCCAGCGGGCGCTTGACCTGGCTGTGCACGACCTGGGTGCCGACGCCCCGGCGGCGCACCAGGAGGCCCTTGTCGACCAGTGACTGGATGGCCTGGCGGACCGTGGGCCGGGACAGGCCGAGCCGGGCCGCCAGTTCGATCTCGTTGCCCAGCAGGCTGCCGGGCGTGAGCGAGCCGTGTTCGATCGCGGCTTCCAGCTGCTGGGACAGCTGGAAGTACAACGGCACCGGGCTGCTCCGGTCCACGCTGAGCTCGAGCGGCACGGTCGGGTCCACATCTGGTTTCGGCACGGGCCCGAGCGTAGCTGTGTGAATGGTTGACGGGAAGTGATGTAGTTCGATTGTCCGGACATACGCATTGACAGCGTGCCTGGTCGGCCCCCAGTTTGTTCCCATGCGCATCGGAGTCATCGGTACGGGCCGCATCGGGACCATCCATGCCAGGACCCTGAGCCGCCATCGTGAGGTCGGTTCGCTGATCCTCACGGACGTCAACCCCGCACGGGCCCAGGAGCTGGCCAACCGCCTGGGGGAAACGGCGGCACCGAGTACGGAGGAGATCTTCAAGTGGGGCGTGGACGCCGTGGTGATCACGACGGCGACCTCGGCCCACGCCGAATTAATCGGGAGAGCGGCGCGGTCCGGGCTCCCGGTGTTCTGCGAGAAGCCCATCGCCCTCGACCTGCCCGGCTCGCTGCAGGCGATCGCCGAGGTCGAGACGGCGGGGACGATCCTCCAGATGGGGTTCCAGCGCCGGTTCGACGCGGGCTACATGGGCGCGCGGGAAGCGGTGCGCTCGGGGCGGCTGGGACGGCTGCACACGGTCCGCGCGACGACCTCCGACCAGACGCCTCCCCCGGCCGCCTACCTGCCGATCTCCGGCGGGCTGTACCGCGACACCCTGATCCACGACTTCGACATGCTGCGCTGGGTGACCGGGCACGAGGTCGTCGACGTGTACGCGGCCGGTTCGGACGCCGGGCCCCCGATGTTCCGCGAGGCCGGTGACATCGACACGGCCGCGGCGGTCCTCACCCTGGACGACGGCACCCTGGCCACGGCGACGGCCGCGCGGCTGAACGGCGCGGGCTACGACGTCCGCATGGAGCTCGCCGGCGAGCTCGACCAGGTCGTCGTCGGCCTGGACGACCGCACGCCCATCGCGTCCACCGAGCCGACCGGTCCCCCGGCCGCGACCAAGCCGTGGACCGGCTTCCTGGAGCGCTTCGGGCCCGCCTACGAGGCCGAGCTGATCGCCTTCGTCGAGGTCGTCGTCGGCCAGCGCACCAACCCGTGCGACGGCCGCGAGGCCCTCCAGGCGCTCCGGATCGCCGAGGCCTGCGAAGTGTCCAGACGCGAACACAGACCGGTGCGCCTCGCGGAGATCGCGGGCGCCTTCCCCTACAGCTGAGCGTGGCTCGGGGCGTACGGACCGGAAGCACCGTCCCCTGAGCGACCGCGCACAGCGCCTCCGTACCGTCGTCCGCGAGCGTGAGGACATCACAGCGGACGACGGCCTGACGGCGGCCCGCCTGGACGACCTCCGCGTGGGCGCGCAGGGTGCGGCCGGTGGCCGGGCGGACGTACTGGATGGACAGGCCCCCGGTGAGGACGGCGGGGCCCAGCACCGTCCCGCCCGCAAACGTGAGCGCGTTGTCGGCGGCGTACGCGAGGACTCCGCCGTGCACGAACCCGTTCTGCTGGAGGAGGTCCTCCCTGATGTCGATCTCCAGCGTGGCGACCCCGTCCCCGAAGGCACTCAGCCGCGCCCCGATCAGCCTGCTGAAGGGCTGACTCTCCAGCGCCTTCCGCGCCATGGCCAGGTCGAACTCGACGAGTGCGGTCACGGGGGCGGGCCTCCTACGGCGTCCACGACTTCTGCGGTTTCTACGACTTCTGCGGCTTCCGGGGTTTCTACGGCTTCTGGGGTTTCTACGGGGCTACGGCTGACGCGACTTGCCCGGCGTGTCGGGGCTTCCGCCCTCCCATGGCGGCTTCAACTGCCTTAGCTGCTACGGCTGACAGGGCTCCGGCGTAGTCACGGCCACCGGCACCACCTCGTGCCACCGCAGCGCCACCGTGTCGCCGTTCTACCAGCGCACCGGCAGGCTCCGCATCCCGCGCATCAGCATCCCCGGGAGCCAGTCCCCGGGCGGCCCGTCCAGGGCGAGACCCGGCGCGCGGGCCAGCAGGGTGCCTATCGCCGTGCGGGCTTCGAGGCGGGCGAGCGGGGCGCCGAGGCAGTAGTGGATGCCGTGGCCGAAGGCGAGGTGGCCGCGGGCGTCGCGGCGGATGTCGAAGCGGTCCGGGGCGGGATAGCGCTCCCCGTCGCGGTCGGCGGCGGTGAGGCCGACCATGACCGGATCGCCCCGCTCGATCGGGGTACCGGCGATCTCCAGGGGCTCGGCGGCGAAGCGGAACGTGCCGTTCTCCACTGGGCCCTCGTAGCGCAGCATCTCCTCGATCGCGCCGTCCAGGAGGCTCATGTCGGCGCGCAGGGCGGCGAGTTGGTCCGGGTGGCTGAGCAGGGCGTGGATGCCGCTGGTGAGGAGGTTGACGGTGGTCTCGTGGCCGGCGATGAGCAGGACGAAGGCCATGCCCCGCAGTTCCTGCGGGGAGAGCCGGTCGCCGTCCTCGGCGGTGGTGCGGATCAGGTCGCTGAGCAGGTCGTCGCCGGGGCCCGCGCGGCGCTTGTCCTCGATCAGGTCGCCGAGGTATTCGGCGAGCCGCACGAACGCGTCGTACTCCGTGCCCGAACTGGTGGGCGCCACCGCCTCCGTGGACAGTTTGCGGAACTCCGCGCGGTCCAGCTCGGGCACGCCCAGGAGTTCGCAGATGACGGTGATCGGCAGCGGGTAGGAGAGCGCCTCGACGAGGTCGGCGCGGCCGGAGGGCAGCATGGCGTCGAGGAGTTCGTCGGTGATCTGCTGGACGCGCGGGCGGAGTTCCTCGACCCGGCGCATCGTGAACGAGCGGGTGATCAGCCCGCGCAGGCGGGTGTGGTCGGGCGGGTCGGTGGTCAGCAGGTATCTGCCGATCAGCTCCTCGTCGAGGAACGTCATCCCGATCTTGCCGCCGTCCTTGGCGAGTCGGGGGTCGGCCAGCGCGGCGCGTGCCTCTTCGTACCCCACGATCAGCCAGGTCACGTGGTGCACGTCCGGCACCGGAAGCTGCACTCGGTGGACCGGGCCCGACTTCCGCAGCATCGCGTACACCCGGTGCGGGTCCCGTCGGAACTCGTCGCCGAACTCCCCCAGATCGATCACTTCGGTCACGCCTGTCCCCTCCCGGACGACTCCCCGAGGTCTTCCAGTGCAGTGGGAACGGACGGCGGCGGCGACTAGTGCCCGCTCTCCCCGTCCTCTTCGATCAGGCCCGCGTCGTAGGCCAACAGGGCGATCTGCACCCGGTTGTTGAGGTCGAGCTTGGCCAGGATGCGGGAGACATGGGTCTTCACGGTGGCGACGCTCATGAAGAGGCCGGTGGCGATCTCGGCGTTGGCGAGGCCCTGACCGACGGCGACGGCGACCTCGCGTTCGCGCTCCCCCAGGGCGGCGATGCGCTCACGCGCGCGTGCCCGGCGGGTGTCGGTGGTGGTGCCGGCCGCGTGTTCCATCAGCTGGCGGGTGACCGCGGGCGACAGCACGGGATCGCCGGCCGCGACCCGGCGTACCGCGTCGAGGATCTCGGCGGGCGGGGTGTCCTTGAGGACGAAGCCGGCGGCGCCCGCGCGGAGGGCCCGCAGCACCTGTTCGTCGGCGTGGAAGGTGGTGAGGACGACGATCTGGGGCGCGTCACCGCGGGCGCGGAGCCGTTCCGTGGCGGTCAGTCCGTCCATGGAGGGCATGCGGATGTCCATCAGGACGACGTCCGGGTGGACGCGGTCGACGAGCTCCTCGACCTCGCTGCCGTCGGCGGCCTCGCCGACGATCTCGATGTCGGCGGCGCCGCCCAGCATGAAGGACAGCCCGGCCCGCACCAGCGGGTCGTCGTCGACGAGGAGCAGTCTGATCGCAGTCATGGGGCTACGTAACCACGCGCGCGTGGCGGGCGGTTACCGGGCTGGGCGGGGACACCCCGAGGGGCGGCGCGGGAGGCGGCTCAAGGTCGGCCCAGGGAGAGGTGACGCTCCCGGGGGCTCCATCACCCTTGCGCGGCACCGGAGTTGCCGCTGAGGTGCCCTGGGGACTCACCCCCAGGGCAGCCAAGCCCTTACCCGGAATCCGCCGCCCGTCTGCGGGCCGTGCTCCAGTCGTCCCCCCGTCAGCGTCGCGCGTTCGGTGAGGCCGATCAGGCCCTGGCCGGAGCCGGGGACGTGCGGGACCTCGCCCTCCGGGGGCGGGTTGTGGACGGTGACCGTCAGGCCGTCGCCGGGGGTGCCGGTGAGGGTGACCGTGACCTCCGCGCCGGGGGCGTGTTTGCGGGCGTTGGTGAGGGCTTCCTGGGCGATGCGGTAGGCGGTGCGGCCGATCGAGGCGGGGACGGCGGCGGGGTCGGTGACCCGGTTGGCGAGGGTGACCTTCATGCCGGCCTCGCGGGACTCGGTGACCAGCGCGTCCAGGGCGCCGAGCGTGGGCTGCGGGCGGCCGGTGTCGTCGGGTTCGCCCGCGCGCAGGACGCCGATGATCTCCCGCAGGTCCTGGAGTGCCTCGTGGGCGCTCTCCCGGATGACACCGGCGGCCCGCGCGACCTCCTCGTGGGGCGCGTCCGGGCGGAACTCCAGCGCGCCCGCGTGCACGCTGAGCAGGGTCAGCCGGTGGGCGAGCACGTCGTGCATCTCGCGGGCGATGGCCTCGCGGGCCAGCCGCTGGGCCTGTTCCGCGCGGAGCTCCGCCTCCGTCTCGGCGCGCCGGGCGCGGTCGCGCAGGCTCAGCATGAGCTGCCGCTTGGAGCGGACGAACATGCCCCAGCCGATGACGGTGAGCGTGAGCAGTTCGGTGAACGCGACCGCTCCGGCGTACGGCAGGTCGGGGTCCGGGCGCATCCAGAAGTAGAGCGGGGTCAGGGCGAGCTGGATGCCGCCGATCCAGGCGACGTAGCGGAAGGGCCGGTGCACGGCGAGGGTGAAGAGGATGACCATCGCGGCGCCGCCCGCGGTGTTCGAGACGAGGCTGACGGGGATCATCGCGACGGCGAGCCCGATGGGCCAGCGGCGGCGCAGCCACACCGTGCCGCAGGCGAGCACCCCGAACAGCTGGTCGACGACGGCCAGGGGATGCGGGGTCGAGGAATCGTCCCTGAGGGTCTTCGCGGCGGCCAGGCCGATGAGCACGGCCAGCAGGAAGCAGACGGTGTCGACGACCCAGTCGCGGGCGGTGCGGCGGGGCCGTCCGCGCCGTTCGACGTCGGGATCGAGTTCGTCGGCCACGGCGGACGGCAGCAGCCAGCGGCGCCCCGCGAACGCCGTCGGTACCTGTGCTGTCCTGTTTCCCGTCACGGTCGACAAATCTATGCGGGTCCGGCCCTGTCACCCACCCCGCGCGGCGGAACGACGACCAAAGTCGCGAGGTCGCAGACTTTCGGCGGACACGCCTCGCCCCGCGACCCGGGAACGCGGGGCGAAGGACGGCGCGAGGTTAACTTCCCGAAAACTCATCGGACTTGACGGGAAAATCTCTGCGGTTGTCATTGACATGCCACTATCTACGCGCGTCATCATGAAGCCATGAGATTCCCCCCACGGATCACCGGTATCGGCGCGGCAGCCGCCGTCCTGTCCACTCTCCTCGTCGGCGGCACCGTCGCCACCGCGACCCCGGCGGCCGCCGCGGTCGGCAGCATCTGTTACGGCGCCCTGCCTTCCCAGGCGTACGACACGCTCGGCCTGATCGCGACGAACGGGCCCTTCCCGTACTCGCAGGACGGCGTCGTCTTCCGCAACCAGGAAGGTGTCCTCCCCAGCCAGGCGTCCGGCTACTACCACGAGTACACGGTCAAGACTCCCGGCTCGTCCACGCGCGGAGCACGTCGGATCGTCACCGGGAAGAAGACCAAGGAGGACTACTACACCTCGGACCACTACGTCACGTTCAACCTGATCAACTTCGGCTGCTGAGCCGGTCGTTCAGGTCCGTTCCGTAGTCACCCGGGAGTCCGGCTCCCCCGGCTGCACCATCGCTCACCCTTCGCCCCGCGGCTCCCCCCACGTTCATGGGCCGCGGGGCGAGGCACGTCCCGCGCCCGGCCGGAGCCGGGCCACGTCCGGCGGACGGGGGCGCTCAGGTCTCCCGCTGCGGTGCGTACGTCTCCGCGTCCAGGCCGAAGGTCCAGGCGACCCCCGCTCTGGCCGTCCGCGTCGACGGAGGCACCCGGAGCCAGTACGTGCGGTGGGTGCCGTCGGGTTCCGGTGTGGAGTTGAGGACCTCCACCATGACCACGGGCTCGTCGTCGGCCAGGTCTATCCGCCACAGCGTGCCCGTCTCGTCCCGGTGCAGTGGACGGGCGCCGGAATCGGTGAGGTACCGGTCGTAGCCGTAGTACTCGAGCATGACGCGGCGCAGCTCGGCGTTCTCCTCGGCCCTGATGCGGTCCGGGGTCAGCGTGGGCAGTTCGGCCAGGAAGGCGGCCGGGACCGGCATGCCGCGCCAGGCGTGCAGCGCGAAGCCGTCCGGGTAGGCGAGCGCCGGGCCGTCCCCGTGGTCGAGGCGTCCCGCCTCGTCGCGGTGGAGGGCCGAGGGGCGCTCCGACAGCACCGCGACCCGCGCGAACGGCCACCACCAGCCGGCGCTGCGGCACACCGCGGCCAGCGCGTCGAGCGGGCCGTCGTCGGCGGGGAACGCGGCGAGCCACGGCGCGTCGTGCTGCCCGAGCACGGCGTCCAGGAGGATCAGCCGGATCTCCGCGGCCTCCTTGCCGGTGTCGCGACCGGCCAGGTCCTCGATCACGCCCGTACGGATCCGGTCCACCAGAGCCTGCGTCGACGGCCACAGCCGTCCGCCGGTCGCCGCCCAGTGCGCCGACCAGCCCGCGGGCCCCAACTCGGCGTGCAGCAGCCGCCTCGCGGCCGCCCAGGGCGCGCTGCGCACCGCGTCCCGGACGCTCGGGCCACGGTCCGTCAGCTCCCGGACGAGCGTGACCGCCGCGCGCGGTGAACCCGCCCAGACCACGCGCTCCGGTTCCGCGAGTCCCGCCAGCCGGTAGGCCCGCCGGACGCCCTCCTCGGCGCGCTCCCGGTCCGCGGCGCCGGTCGCCGAGGACCACGTCCGCCACTGCGCGAGGTCGGCGGAAGGCGCGAACGGCGTTCCCCCGTCGTCGAGTTGGGCCTCTTCCATGCCTGGCTCGACGATCACCGTCGCACTCCCCGCTCCCCCGTCCGACTTCCGGTCCATCGCCCCGTCCACTCCCACGTCCGTCCCGCCCACGTGCCCCTCCTCCACTCCGTGCCCGGCGCGCGCGTGCCGCCGGTGCGTCCCGGTTCCTCAGTCGGCCACGATCCGTACGGAACCGGGCACGTACTCCCGCTGTCTGACGACCCGGAACCACCCCTTGGGCAGCGCGATGGCCGCGTGCTCCTCGTGCACCACCCGTCCGCCCTGGGGCAGATGGAGCAGCAACGGACCGTGGGGTCCCGGCTCGCGCACCAACTCCCCCGGTCCGACGACCGCGTGGGCGTGGCCCGTCACCTCGCCCAGCGCCAGCACGAGCCGTCCGCGTCCGTCCCGCCGCTCGCGCGGGGCGTGTGCCGCGTGGGCGGGCACCGCGTCCTGCGCGACCGGCACGATCAGCACGTCTCCCTGTCGGTACATGGCTGTCCCCTCACCGCCGGGTGCTCCGCGCACCGGCCTCATGACCAAGACGTTAGGCGCCGCCACTGACAACGCCCCCTGGCCCGCCCCGCCCGACGGCACTGTCAGTGCCGGTTGGTAGAAAGGCGCATCACAGACCACGCACACTTCTTCTCAGGAGCGGCCGCATGACCATCGGTGAGCACCTCGACGCGCTGTACCGGCTGCCGTCGTTCACCTTTCCCGGGCCGGACGCCCCGGCCGACCGCCTGCCCGAGCCGGAGTCGGTGGCCTGGCGCATCGGCGCCAACGTGTACGACACCGACGAGGCGTGGACCGACACGTTCGCCCGCTTCCGCGCCGACGTCGACACGGCCCGGGTCCGGGCCCTGATCATCGGCGGCTGGGAGGAGGCCTACGACACCGCGCCCACGCCGATCGTCGAGGCGCTCGTGGAGGCCCGGGACGCCTTCCCCGCACTGCGCGCGATCTTCCTGGGCGACCTGGTGATGGAGGAGTGCGAGATCTCCTGGATCCACCAGTCCGACGTCACCCCGCTGCTCAACGCCTACCCGTCGCTGGAGGAGTTCGGCGTGCGCGGCGGCACCGGCCTCGAGTTCACCGCGCTGCGGCACGGCTCGCTGCGCCGGCTGGTGGCGGAGACGGGCGGGCTGCCCGTCGAGGTGGTGCGCGGCATCGGCGCCAGTGACCTGCCCGCCCTGGAGCACCTGGACCTGTGGCTGGGCACGCCGGACTACGGCGGCGACAGCGAGGCCGCCGACCTGGAGCCGATCCTGTCCGGTGCCCGGCTGCCGAGCCTGCGTCATCTGGCGCTGCGCAACAGCGAGATGCAGGACGCGGTGGCCGCCGCGGTCGCCGCCGCCCCGGTGGTGGAGCGGCTGGAGGTGCTGGACCTGTCGATGGGCGTGCTGACCGACGAGGGCGCGGTCGCGCTGCTGAGCGGGCAGCCGCTGACGCATCTCAAGAAGCTGGACCTGCACCACAACTACCTCAGTGAGGCCGTCGCGGAGCGGGTGCGGCAGACGCTGGTGCCGGCGGGGGTGGACGTCGACCTGGACCGTGACGACGCCGACGAGGACACGGAGGACGACGGCACGGTCTGGCGTTACGTCGCCGTCGGGGAGTGACCGCGTCCACCGCGGCCGGGCCGGTCGCCGTCACGCCGTCGGCCCGCGCCGGCCTCCGGTTCGCGGTGGTCGGCAATCCCGAGAACCGCAGGGTGTCCCTTTTCGCGGACGCCGTGCGGGCGGCCGGGCTGCCCGCACCCCGTGTCGTCGCCTGGGCTGACGTCCTGCGCGCGCGGGGCGCGGACTTCGCCGCCGACGAGTTCGTCCGGGTCGAGTCCCCCGGTGAGAATCCCGAGGTCGACCGGCTGCTGCGGGGTGCCACGGAGCCGACCCGGGTGGAGGGCTCGGCCCGCTGGTACACGGGGTTCACCGCCGCGCTGCGCACGCTGCGCGGCGGTGTCCCCCTCGCTGACCCGGACGACCTGGCGGTGCTGTTCGACAAGCGGGCGTGTCACGCCGTGCTGGACGCGGCCGGTGTGCCCGTCCCGGGGTCCCCGACGTCGGGTCCGCTCGGCGCGCGCGTGCGGGGCTGGGACGACGTAAGGGAGTTGATGCGCGAGCACCGGATGCCCCGGCTGTTCGTCAAGCCCGCGCACGGTTCGTCGGCGTCGGGTGTCCTCGCGGTGGAGACGGCGGGCGGCGGCCGGATCAGGGCGACCACGTCCGTCGAGACCGGTCCGGACGGCGCGCTCCACAACTCCCTCCGGGTGCGGCGGTATCACGACGAGCGGGACGTCGCGCGCATCGTGGACGCGCTGGCGCCGGACGGGCTGCATCTCGAGCGCTGGGTGCCGAAGGCGTCCCAGGCGGGCCGGGCGGCGGATCTCCGGGTGGTCGTCGTGGCCGGCCGGGCCACGCACGCGGTGGTGCGCACCAGTCGCGGGCCGCTGACCAATCTGCATCTGGGCGGCAGTCGCGGGGATCTCGACGGCGTCCGGCGGTCCTTCACCGCCGCGGGCGCCCGGTGGGCCGATGTCCTGGACGTGTGCGAGCGCGCCGCGTCCTGCTTCCCGCGCACGCTGTGCGTGGGGGTCGACCTGCTCCCGGCCGTGGACTGGCGGCGCGCCTTCGTCGGCGAGGTCAACGCCTTCGGCGACCTGCTACCCCGGCTCACCGGACTGCCCGGCAGCGGCGCGGAGGGTCTGGACACCTACGGCGCGCAGGTGGCGGCCGTCCTGCGCGCACCGGCCACGAGCGGTCCGCGTCATCCGTACAGAACAGGAACTGCCCATGCCTGAGCCCGACATGAACGCGGTCGTCGGCGACCACGACATCCTGCTGGTCACCCTCGACACGCTGCGGCACGACGTGGCCGCCGAGTTGGCGGCCGAGGGGCGCATCCCGCACCTGGCCCGCCATCTGCCCGGCGGACGCTGGGAGGAGAGGCACGCCCCGGGCAGTTTCACCTACGCCTCGCACCAGGCGATCTTCGCCGGGTTCCTGCCCACTCCGGCCCAACCCGGCCCGCATCCGCGGCTGTTCGCGGCGAGCTTCGCCGGCAGCGAGACCACCGCCGAGGGCACCTTCGTCTACGACACCCCCGACCTGGTGTCCGGACTGGCGGCGGCCGGCTACCGCACGGTCTGTGTCGGGGGCGTGGGTTTCTTCAACCGGCGCGGTCCGCTGGGCTCCGTCCTGCCCGGCCTGTTCCAAGAGGCGCACTGGGAGGAGGAGTTCGGCGTCACCTCGCCGCACTCCTTCGAGAACCAGGTCGACCGCGTGGAAGAGGTGGTGGGCCAACTCCCCGCCGAGCAGCGCCTGTTCCTCTTCGTGAACGTGTCGGCGCTGCACCAGCCCAACTGGTTCCATCTGCCGGGCGCGACCCGCGAGGCGGGTGACACCCGGGAGACGCACGCCGCCGCGCTGGAGTACGTCGACCGGCACATCGGGCGGCTGTTCGCCGCCGCGAGCTCCCGGCGCCCGTGCTTCGTGATCGTGTGCTCCGACCACGGCACCGCCTACGGCGACGACGGCTACACCGGCCACCGCCTGGGCCACGAGTCCGTGTGGACCGTGCCGTACGCCCACTTCTTCCTCGACCCCGCCGAGGCCGTCCGATGACCACCGCGCAGCAGACCAGCCCCTACCAGCACTACGTGTACGCCTATCCGCACAAGACGGCGTACCGCCGCCTGCCCGACCGCCCCGCGCTGCGGGAGTTGTGGGCTGCGGAGGACCGCGCCGCGCTCTCGCTGTATGTGCACATACCGTTCTGCGAGGTCCGCTGCGGGTTCTGCAACCTCTTCACCCGCATCGGCGCCCCGGACGGCCTGACCGGCGCCTATCTGGACGCCCTGCAGCGGCAGGCGGACGCCGTCCGGGCGGCGCTCGGTGACGCGGAGCCGGTGCGGTTCGCGACCGCGGCGTTCGGCGGCGGCACCCCGACCTTCCTCACCGCGTCCGAGCTCGAGCGCCTGTGCGACATCGCGGAGCGGCGCATGGGCGCCGACCTGCGCGCGGTCCCGCTCTCCGTGGAGGCCTCGCCCGCCACGGCCACCGCGGACCGCCTCGCCGTCCTCGCGGACCGGGGCGCGACCCGCCTCAGCCTGGGCGTCCAGAGCTTCGTCGACTCCGAGGCCAGGGCCGCCGTACGCCCGCAGCGCCGCGCCGACGTGGAGGCGGCGCTCGGCCGGATCCGGGACGCCGGCATCCCGGTGCTCAACATCGACCTGATCTACGGCATCGACGGCCAGACCGAGCGGACCTGGCGCGACTCCCTGGACGCGGCCCTGGCCTGGCACCCCGAGGAGCTGTACCTGTACCCGCTCTACGTCCGCCCGCTGACCGGTCTCGGCCGGCATCAGGGGGACGCCGGGGCCGACCCGGCGTGGGACGAGCAGCGGCTGCGGCTGTACCGGGCGGGCCGCGACCACCTCTTGGCGCGGGGCTATGTCCAGCAGTCGATGCGGATGTTCCGCCGGGCCGACGCCCCGCCGCAGGGCGCCGACGACTACGCCTGCCAGACGGACGGCATGATCGGGCTCGGCTGCGGGGCCCGTTCGTACACGTCGGCGCTGCACTACTCCTTCGACTACGCGGTCGGCATGCACGAGATCCGCGGCATCATCGACGACTACGTCTCGACGGCCGACTTCACACGCGCGGAGGTCGGCTACCGCGTGGACGGACACGAGGCGCGGCGCCGTCATCTCCTCCAGTCCCTGCTCCAGGCCGAGGGGCTGTCCGTCGCCGACTACCGCGCCCGCTTCGGGAGTTCACCCGACGAGGACTTCGGGACGGAGCTCGACCGGCTGGCCGGGCGCGGCTGGCTGACCGGCACGGCGGGCGAACGGCTGGTGCTGACCCCGGAGGGCCTGGCGCACTCCGACGCCGTGGGTCCTGAGCTGTTCTCCCCCGAGGTGCGGTCCGCCATGGCCGCCTACGAACGGAAATGACGGACCGTCATGGATCTCACCGTCCTCTACCGGGGCCCGCTCGCGTCCTGCGACTACGACTGCCCCTACTGCCCGTTCGCCAAGCGGCGCGACTCGACCGCCCAACTCCGCACGGACCGTGAGGCGTTGGACCGCTTCGCGCGCTGGGCGGCGGACAGCGGGGACGAGTTGTCGCTGCTGTTCACGCCGTGGGGCGAGGGCCTGGTCCGCTCCTGGTACCGGCGCACCCTCACCGAGCTGTCCCGGCTCCCGCACGTGCGCCGGGTCGCGATCCAGACCAACCTGAGCTGCCGGACGGGCTGGCTCGCCGAGGCCGACCTCGACACGCTCGCCCTGTGGTGCACGTACCACCCGGGCCAGACCCCGTACGACCGCTTCCTCGGCAAGTGCCGCGACCTGGCCGACCGCGGGGTGCGCTTCAGCGTCGGCGTGGTGGGCCTGCCCGGCCATCTGGCGGCGGCCCGCCGGCTCCGCGACGACCTGCCCCCGCACGTGTACCTCTGGATCAACGCGGCCGAGGGGCACACCTACGAGGACGCGGAGGCCGACGACTGGACCGCACTCGACCCGCTCTTCCCGTACAGCCGCCACCCGCACCGCAGCGCCGGACTTCCGTGCCGCACCGGCGAGTCCGTGATCTCGGTGGACGGCACCGGCACGGTCCGCCGGTGCCACTTCGTCCGCGAGGAACTGGGCAACCTGTACGACGGCTCCTACCGGGCGGCGCTGCGCCCGCGCGCGTGTCCGCTGGCCGTCTGCGACTGCCACATCGGCTATGTCCACCTGGAGACCCTGCCCCTGTACGACGTCTTCGCGGGCGGCGTCCTGGAGCGGGTGCCGTCCGCCTTCCCCGGGCAGGGCACCCCGCGCCTCCTGACGCTCACGGCGCGCCCGGAACAGGTCCCCATGTCCAGGTCGTGTCCTCAGTGATCCCGTCCCTTCTCAGGCGTGTCTCAGGACTGTCATCGGCTGAGGGATCGCCCCAGGGGCCCCGTGATGGAGGGAGAACGACCGCGGGACAGCCGCGGATCGGCCATCACGGGGAGAACGAGACACATGATGTTCAAGCGATTCGGGACCATCGCCGCGACCGCGATCACCGGCACCCTGCTCCTGACCGCCTGCAACGGCGTGGACGGAGCGGCCGACGCCACCGTCTCGCATCCGGCGGCCGGGGCGACGGCGGCGGCAGGCTCCATCGGCCGCTACGCCGAGAACGCGCCGGGCGCGCGGTACTTCACCACGATCCTCACCGGTGACAACGAGGTGCCCGTCAAGGGCAAGCCGGCGGTGGGCGACAAGGACGGCAGCGCGGTGGCCCTCATGCGCATCCAGGGCGACGAGGTGTCCTTCGCGTTCGCGTGGACGGGGATCGGCACCCCGACCATGGCTCATCTCCACCAGGGTGCGCGGGGCACCAACGGTGACGTGAAGATCCCGTTCTTCATGGAGAAGCTCAAGGGCGGCACGCCGTTCGTGTTCGGCACCGTGCGGGTCAAGGACGCCGGTCTGCTGCGGAACATCGAGGCGCATCCCGACCGGTTCTACTTCAACCTGCACACCGCCGAGTTCCCGGGCGGCGCGGTCCGCGGACAGGCCGTCGCACTGCCGGGCGCCGTCTCGCTGCCCGACGCCATCCGGCACTCGTCGCTGGCCGGCGTCGTCAAGGGCGCCCAGATCTACGCCTGCACCCAGCAGGACGACGGTTCCTACGCGTTCACCCAGGACAACGTCGACGCCACCCTCCAGGGCGGCATCCAGCACAGCTTCGCGCAGCACGGCCCGGCCGGCCCGCCGCAGTGGATCGCTCCCGACGGCTCCTCGGTGACCGGCACCGTCCTCAACAAGTTCGACAACGGCAAGGGCAACATCCCCCAACTCCTGCTCCGCGCCCAGCAGACCGGCAAGAGCGAGGGACTCCTGTCGAAGACCACCTCGGTCCTGCGGCTCGACACGGTCGGCGGCGTCGCCCCGGCCGGCACCTGCAACCCGGCCACGCGGCCCACCGCCCGCGTCCCCTACACGGCCGACTACCTGTTCCTCGCCACGAAGTAGCAGCGCCGAGCGGCACCGACGGAACCGTCACACCGGTTCCGTCGGTGCCGCTCACCGCTCGTCGTCCCCGGCCCCGGGCTCGTCCCCCTCCTCGGAACTCACCAGCGAGGCGATCGCCGCGAAGAAGGCGGCGATGCCCGGCAGGTTGGCTCCCTTGGCCCGTGAGGCCGCGAAGTCCTCCGAGCTCCGCCAGGTCACGATGTCCAGCCACTCGTCGTCCGGGAGGCGGACCAGGCGGGCACCGAGGAATCCGGCGCGATCGGCCCGGAAGTCGGCGAGCATCGCGGACCTGCTCTCCAGCAGCTCGCTGACGCGCTCGGGTGCGACACGGAAGCGGGTGAGTTCGACGGTCGGCATGAAACCTCCTACGTGATCCGACCTCACCGTAGGACATCGCCGCCACCGAGTCCTCCGGGAGTCACCGTGCGGCCCCGCGCCCCCACGCGGTCCCCAGCAGGACGAGGACGCCGCCGACCAGTCCGAGCGCGCCGAGCCGTTCGCCGCCCAGGGCGATACCGGCCGCGGCGGCCCACAGGGGTTCGGTGCCGAGCAGCAGGCTGACGCGGGAGGGCGAGGTCCGGCGGACGGCCCACATCTGCACGAAGAAGGCGAACAGGGTGCAGAACACGGACAGGAACAGCAGCCCGGCCCACTCACGGACCCCGAAGTCGGCGGCCGTCTCCCACGGGGTGGTGTCGGCGCCGGTCGACAGCAGCGCGAACACCGCGACGGCGGTGCCGAGTTGGACGGTGGTCAGGGGCAGCGCGTCGGCGCCGCGCACGGCCTTGGTCCGGGACATGGCGAGGACGTGCAGGGTGCGGGCGAGGGCCGCGAGCAGCATGAGGAGGTCACCGAGGGAGGGACGGGAGAAACCGGCGCCCTGGGTCAGCAGCAGCACGCCGAGCACGGAGAGGGCCGCCGCGCCGAGGAAGCCCCGCGAGGGCCTGGTGCGGGTCACCGCGGCCTCGGCGAGCGGGGTGAAGATCATGGTGAGGCTGATGATCAGGCCCGCGTTGGTCGCCGAGGTGTGCACGACGCCGTAGGTCTCGAGGAGGAAGATCCCGGCGAGGATCAGCCCGAGGAGGGCCGCACCGCGCCACTGGGCGGCCGTCAGGGCGCGCAGCGAGCGGTGGCCGACGACCGCGAGGACGGGCAGGACGAGGGCGAAGCGCAGCACCAGGACGGCGAGGACCGTGCGGGCCGTGGTGATGTCCTTGGCGGCCAGGTAACTGGCGCCCCAGACCACCGCGACCAGCAGGACGGGCAGGTCGGTCGACCAGGCTCGGCGGGGGGCGACGGCGCGCGGTACGGCGATCGAGGACATGGGGGCGGCTCTCCCGGTCTCCGGCGGTGGGGTGGAGACATCGGTGGCTGCCACACGGAACGATCACGGTACCGGCGCGGGCCGTCGCTGACTAGGCGTGGTTCGAGGCGTCGTCCGCGTACGACCCGTAGGTCGGGCGGCCCGCCAGGTCGTACGACTGGATGGAGACGCCGGTGCTGGTGACGCGTCCGCCGGTGTGCCGGAAGGCCATGGGCTCGGTGCCCTCGGGGAACAGGCGCAGACCGCTGCCGAGCACCACCGGGAAGGTCACCAGGTGGAGCGTGTCGACGAGGCCGAGCGCGAGCAGGGACCTCACGAGCGCGCCGCTGCCGTGCATCTGCAGTTCGCCCTCGGTGCGCTCCTTGAGGTCGGTGACCTCCTTGGCGAGATCGCCGCCGAGGACGGTCGTGCCGGCCCAGGAGGGGTCGGTGAGGGTCGACGAGGCGACGTACTTCGGCAGCGCGTTCAGCTTCGCGGCGATCGGGTCGCCGGGGTCGGTCATGTTCGGCCAGTACCCGGCGAAGATGTCGTACGTGCGGCGGCCGAGCAGATAGGCGCCGGAGCGGTCGAAGACCTCGACGACGAAGCGGCCGAAGTCGTCGTCGCCGTAGACGAAGCTCCAGCCGCCGTGCGCGAAGCCGCCGCGGGTGTCCTCCTCGGGGCCGCCGGGGGCCTGGTAGACGCCGTCGAGGGTGACGAAGAGCGTGGAGACGAGCTTGCCCATGTCGGGTGCCTGCTTCCTGGTGCGAGGGCCGATGGTGTCATCAGCTCAGACCCCGCGGGCCCCCGCAACTCATCGGTCTCCGCTGCGGCGGCTCATCCCGCGTGGGTCGAGAACATGCCGCCGGTCGGGCCCTGCTTGTCGCCGCCCTGGGCCTTCTTCAGGGCGTTGGCGAGGCTCTCGATGGTGAGGGACTGCAGGATGACCCTGCCGTTGCCCTCCAGGGTGGCCAGGGAGAGGCCCTCGCCGCCGAACACGGCGTTCATCAGGCCCTGGCGGTTGAGGCCGCCGATGCGCTGGACGCCGTACTGGATGCCCTCCTCGAAGGCGACGAGGCAGCCGGTGTCGACCTCGATGCGGCCGCCGAAGTCGGCCGGGTTCAGGTCGATGAAGTTGCCGGCGCCCGCGATGATCACCGTGCCGTGGCCGGTGAACTTCTCCAGGACGAAGCCCTCGCCGCCGCTCATGCCGGTGCGGCCGCCCTGGAAGGCGATGCCGAACTGGACGGTGGACTCGGCCGCGACGAAGGCGTCCTTCTCCGCGAACCACGCGCGCGTGCCGTCCAGTTCGAGCGCGCGCATCTCGCCGGGGAGCACGCCCGCGAAGCCGACGGTGCCCTCGCCGCCCTGGGAGGTGAAGTACTGGAACGCCAGCGACTCACCGGCGAGTGCGCGCTGGCCGACCTGCATGGCCGTGCCCATGGCCTGCCGGAGCATGCCGCCCATGCCGCCACCGCCCGAGCCACCGCCGCCCTGCTGCTGGCCGCCGCCCGGCGATCCGCCGAGACGGGTCTCCATGGTCACGTTCGTCGTCTTGAACAGGAACTTTCCGGCCTCGCAGTACACGGTCTGGCCGGGGCTCAGGTTGACGACCGCCATCTGCATGGCGTTGCCGACGATTTCTTGCTGAAGGGTCACGAGAGGAGAACGTAGCGGGTGGCCGTCCCGGTTCCGGGTGCGGGTGGGGTGTGGCGGCCCGCGTCGCGGAGGCGCCGGACAGGTCGGCGATGCCTGTCCGGCGTTCGAGAGGCTCGCGTCAGCCGCCGAGCTCCTGGTGCCTCGCCGCGAGCGTCGTCGCCCCCTGCTCCGTCAGCGAGCCGAACAGCCGCAGCCGCGAGATCCCGCCGTCGGGATAGATGTCCACGCGTGCGTGCGTCCCGATCGCCGGGGTGGGGAGGACGAAGCGGTGGTTGGTGTCGGGCTGGAGGCGGGTGCGCGGAAGGATCTCGGTCCAGTCGCCGGTGTCGCCGTCCCGTACCGATACCGAGGCCCAGCCGGCGCTGTTGCCCTTCAGGTACGCCGTGTCGATCTCGAGGGCGCGGATCCGGGACTGCGCGGCGAGGCGGTAGCTGATCCAGTCGTTGCCCTGGTCGCGGCGGCGGCGGGTCTCCCAGCCGTCGTCCATCTTGCGGGAGCGGCCGGGCTGGATGGTGTTGCTCGCGGGCGAGTAGAAGAGGTTGGACGCGTCCTCGGCGCTGCCGCCGTTCTCCAGCGCCACGACGTCGAACGTGCCGAGCGCGGCGAGCCAGTTGGGGTCGGGTACGACCTCGCCGTAGACCCTGAGTCGGGCGATGCCGCCGTCGGGGTGCTGGTTGACGCGGAGGTGGGTGAAGCGCTGTTCGGTGGCGATGGCGAAGCCGTTCGCCGCGTGGCCGCCGACCGGTGTGCGCGGCACCAGGGACGTCCACTTCACGTCGTCGGCGAGGAGTTCCTCGGGGGACGGGGAGCCCGGGAGCGAGGTGCCCTCGACCGACACCGCCTGCGGGTAGTTGCCGCGGAAGTGGGCGGTGTCGACGACGATGCCCCGGATGACGCCGGGCGCGCCGAGGCGGACCAGTGCCCAGTCGTGGTCCTCCGTCGTCGGCCAGGGGTGTTCGGCCGAGGCGCCGCGGCGGCGGCGGGTCTCCCAGCCGTCCATGATCTTGCCCTTGTGGCCGAAGTGCTCGGGGTCGAACTCGGCGGGCCCGGGCACCAGCAGGTTCTCGCGCTCGGCGAAGAACTCGTCGTTGGCGGCGATGACACCGGCGCCGAGCTGCCGGTCGGCGAGGTTGGCGTACTGGGTGAAGGGGAAGTCGGCCGTGCGGTAGTCCGCGTACGGGTCACCGCCTCCGTAGGGGTTCGCGTCGCCGGTGAAACTGGGAATCGCCGTCACTGCTGTGTCTGCCTTTCGGGAGTGGGCCGCTGCGGGCGCGGAGGTCGGATCAGGGGGTACGGGTCAGGAGCCGGCCCTTCGGTTCGGTGAACTCGCCGTCCAGCACGATGCGTTCGCCGCGCAGCCAGGTCGACTTGACGACCCCGCTGAGGGTCTTTCCGGCGTACGCCGTGACGCGGTTGCGGTGCTGGAGGGCGGCCGGGTCGACGGTGAAGGTCTCGTCGGGGGCGAGGACCGCGAAGTCGGCGTCGCGGCCCGCCTCGATGGCGCCCTTCTGGTCAAGTCCCGCCAGCTGCGCGGTCCTTGAGGACATCCAGCGGACGACGTCCGTGAGGTCGTGGCCGCGCTTGCGGGCCTCCGTCCACACCGCGGAGAGGCTCAGCTGGAGGCCGGAGATGCCGCCCCACGCGGTCGCGAAGTCGTCGGTCTTCAGATCGGCCGTCGAGGGCGAGTGGTCCGTCACCACGCAGTCGATCGTGCCGTCGGCCAGCGCCTGCCACAGGAGGTCCTGGTTGGCGGACTCGCGGATGGGCGGGCAGCACTTGAACTCGCTTGCCCCGTCCGGGACTTCCTCCGCCGTGAGGGTGAGGTAGTGGGGGCACGTCTCGACGGTGATGCGGACGCCCTCGGCCTTCGCGGCGGCGATGAGCGGGAGCGCGTCCGACGAGGACAGGTGCAGGACGTGCACACGGGCGTTGAGGCGCTTCGCCTGCGCGATCAGCCCGGCGATGGCCGTGTCCTCGGCGTCGCGCGGGCGGCTGGCGAGGAAGTCGGCGTACTTGGGGCCGCCGTGCTGCGGGGCCGCTTCGAGGTGGTGCGGGTCCTCCGCGTGGACGATGAGCAGGCCGCCGAACCCGGCTATCTCGGCCAGGGACAGGGCGAGTTGGTCCTGGTCCAGGTGCGGGAACTCGTCCACGCCGGACGGGGAGAGGAAGGCCTTGAAGCCGAAGACGCCTGCGTCGTGCAGCGGGCGCAGGTCCTTGACGTTGTCGGGCAGGGCGCCGCCCCAGAAGCCGACGTCCATGTGGGCCTTCGTCGCGGCGACTTCCTGCTTCGTACGGAGGTTGTCGACCGTCGTGGTCGGCGGGAGGGAGTTGAGCGGCATGTCGATCAGGGTGGTGATGCCGCCGGCCGCCGCCGCGCGCGTGGCGGTCCAGAAGCCCTCCCAGTGGGTGCGGCCCGGGTCGTTCACATGGACATGGGTGTCGACCAGGCCGGGCAGCAGCACGTCGTCGCCGAAGTCCTCGAACCGTGCTCCGGACGGGACGTGGGCGTCGTAGGGGAGGACTGCCGTGATCTTCCCGCCGGCGACCGCGACGGTCGCCGCGCGTGTCCCCTCGGGGGTGATGACACGTGTGGAGCGCACCACCAGTTCAGCGTCGGACACCCGGACCCCTCTCTCTGCCGCCGTCGTCACTTCCGTTACGTCCGGGAAACGGGATTTACTTCCACGTAACGGAATTCAACGTTCTGTTGAAGGAGTCTTCACTCCCGCCCCCGTACCGTCAAGGGCACACTTCTCCACGATGCGCCGCACGCGCACACTCTGGACGTTTCCACAAAGCGGAATTACACTTCCGGCAAGCAGAACGTAGCTACGCACAGGCGGGGAGTCAACCGACCCCCGGGTAGGCTTCAGCCCTTCCCGCCCGTGCCGAAAGGAACGCGCCGTGCCGCCGTCCAGCGTGAGCAGCACCGACTCCACCAAGTCCGCCACGGGTGGTGTCCAGTCCCTCGAGCGCGCCTTCGACCTGCTGGAGCGGATGGCCGACGCGGGCGGCGAGGTCGGCCTGAGCGAGCTCTCCGCGAGCAGCGGCCTCCCGCTCCCCACCATCCACCGCCTGATGCGCACGCTCGTGGCCTGCGGCTATGTCCGCCAGCAGGCGAACCGTCGGTACGCGCTGGGCCCCCGCCTGATCCGCCTCGGCGAGTCCGCGTCCCGGCTGCTCGGCACCTGGGCCCGCCCCTACCTCGCCCGACTGGTCGAGGAGACCGGCGAGACGGCGAACATGGCGCTGCTCGACGGCGACGAGATCGTGTACGTCGCTCAGGTGCCCTCCAAGCACTCGATGCGCATGTTCACCGAGGTCGGCCGGCGCGTCCTGCCGCACTCCACGGGCGTCGGCAAGGCGCTGCTCGCGAACACCCCGGACAACGAGGTGCGCGCGCTGCTCTCCCGGACCGGCATGCCCGCCGCGACCGAGAAGACGATCACCACGGCGGACGGCTTTCTCGCGGCCCTCGCGGACGTACGCCGCCTCGGCTACGCGATCGACGACAACGAACAGGAGATCGGCGTCCGCTGCCTCGCCGTCTCCGTCCCCAACTCCCCCACCGCGGCCGCGATTTCGATCTCGGGTCCGGCGGGCCGGGTCACCGAGTCGGCGACCGACAAGATCGTGCCGGTGCTCCAGCAGGTGGCCGGCGAACTGTCGGAGGCACTGGCCAGCCAGAACCCCGCGTGAGCACCGGGCGGTTCTGGCCGGGCCGGTACACCGACCGGCACGGCTCCGAGGCCATCGTCTTCGAGACGGACGGCCGGGAGTCGATCCGTACGACGATCCGGGGCGTCCCCTTCGAGGGCGACACGATGGACGACCTCGGCGCCCTCGGCGGCGACCCCCCGGACGCCCCGTTCGCCTTCTTCGACGGGGCGCTGTGCTCCTGCCTCCTGGAATGGGAGGTGCCGCTGTCCGTCACGGTCGAGGGGCAGGGCGTACGGGCGGCCGTACTGGACTGCGCGCTGCGGCTCGGGGCGCCGGCCGGACCGGGCAAGGGCCTGGACGCGGAGACGCTGACCACCACCCTGCGACTGGACGGCCACGCGTACCGGAACGCGGCGGGCGCCGACACCTTCGAGGACGCGCTGCACCAGGTCCAGCGTCAACTCCCCGCCGGGGCAAGGATGCGGGCCTGTGTCGCGTGCGCCTGGTCCGACTACAGCCCGTTCGGCAACGGGCTGATGGCGGGGCTCGCCTGCTTCCGCGACGCCAAGGACCGCTACCGCCAGGTCGACGGGAAGCACGGACCGACAGGCATCTTCGCGATCTGGGACCAGCACACCGAGTTCGTCCAGGAGACCTGGCTCTGCGGGGAGTTCGAGCACCGGAGCAGCACGCACACGGGCTACCGGGGACCGTTCCCGGCGCCCGTGTGGCCGTGAACTAGCCGCGTCCGCGCGGAGGCTGACCGAACAGGTCGACCGCGTTGCGCACGTCCGTCAGCCCGCGCGCGAGAGCGCTCACGGAACCGATCGCACCGGCGATCAGGAGCAACGAGCGGCGCAGGCGCGGGATTTCGGGGACGCCGTCGATGGTCATCGCGGCCAGCGCCGCGAGTTCGTCCTCGGCGATGACCCGGTCGGGGAACTCGGCCGGATGCGCGGCGAGTTCGCGGCGCAACCGGGACACCGCGGTCCGCAGTTCCGCCACCCTCGGATCCTCGTCGCTGCCGGTCACTGACCTCTGCCCCAAGCTCCGCAACACAGCTCTCCCCCCTCGCACGTCTTCGTGCGCAAGAACTTTGTGGTCCCGCCGCGTACCCCGCAACACTGGTCGGGCGCCGAGGGACGCGGGTCAGTAAACGCCACCCGGTGCGGGGTGCGCCACTCCACGGACCGAAATTAAGTAGGAGGATTCCGTGCCGTCGCCGTCCCGTCAGGTATGCAGGACGCATGACGCGAAACGAAGACCAGGTCGCCGGGCTGCTCCTCGCGGCGGGGGGCGGCAGACGCCTCGGCGGACGGCCCAAGGCGCTGCTACGACACCGGGGGCGGCCCCTTGTGGAGCACGCGGTCGGGGTCCTGCGCGCGGCCGGGCTCACCCGCGTCCACGTGGTCCTGGGGGCGGCCGCCGAGGCCGTACGGGAGCAGGCGGATCTCGCCGGGTGCGTGGTCGTGGAGAACCCGGAGTGGGAGCGGGGGATGGGGTCCTCGCTGCGAGCGGGTCTCGAGTCGCTCTCGAGTTCCGGGGCGCGGGCGGCGCTCGTGTCGCTCGTCGACCAGCCCGGGATCGGCGCGGAGGCGGTGGCGCGGGTGCTGGCCGGATTCACGGACGAGGGCTCCCTCGTCTCGGCCGCCTACGACGGGGTACGCGGTCATCCGGTGCTGTTCGGGGCCGCGCACTGGGCCGGGATCGCCGAGAGCGCGACCGGGGACCGGGGCGCGCGGGCGTACCTCAAGGCGCACACGGACGCGGTCGCGCTGGTCGAGTGCGGGGATGCGGCGCGGCCGTACGACATCGACACTGAGGCGGATCTCGTCCACCTTGAGTGAGCGGGGTGGCACCGAGCGCCACCTTGGCTCGATCCGGAGAATCTCGACATCAACAAACCATTGAACTTCCACAATGAGGAAACTAGTATCCACTGTTCAGAAGCGCCCGACGGCCCCTCGGGTGCTCCCAGCCCTACCCGGGTCACCTGGCACCCGGTGCCACGCACGCTGAAGGAAGTGACAGTTCATGTCCGCACCAGCGCCGTCCTCGCCGGTCGTCGTCGACGCCGAACCCCTCCCCCGGCAGGAGGAGGTCCTCACTGACGAGGCCCTCGCCTTCGTGGCCGAGCTGCACCGCCGGTTCACGCCCCGCCGGGCCGGACTCCTCGCCCGCCGGGCCGAGCGCCGCGCGGAGATCGCCCGGACCTCCACCCTCGACTTCCTCCCGGAGACCGCCGCGATCCGCGCCGACGACTCCTGGAAGGTGGCCCCCTCCCCCGCCGCCCTGAACGACCGGCGGGTCGAGATCACCGGCCCCACCGACCGCAAGATGACGATCAACGCCCTCAACTCCGGCGCGAGGATCTGGCTCGCGGACTTCGAGGACGCCTCCGCGCCCACGTGGGAGAACGTCGTCACCGGTCAGCTCAACCTGATCGACGCCTACACCCGCGCGATCGACTTCACCGACCCCAACTCCGGCAAGTCGTACGCCCTGAAGGCCGAGGACGAGCTCGCGACCGTCGTCATGCGCCCGCGCGGCTGGCATCTCGACGAGCGACACCTCCTGGTGGACGGCGAGCAGGTCCCGGGCGCCTTCGTGGACTTCGGGCTGTACTTCTTCCACAACGCGCAGCGGCTGATCGACCTCGGCAAGGGCCCGTACTTCTACCTCCCGAAGACCGAGTCGCACCTCGAAGCCCGCCTGTGGAACGACGTGTTCGTCTTCGCGCAGGACTACGTCGGCGTCCCGCAGGGCACCATCCGTGCCACCGTGCTGATCGAGACGATCACCGCCGCGTACGAGATGGAGGAGATCCTCTACGAACTCCGCGACCACGCCTCGGGGTTGAACGCGGGCCGCTGGGACTACCTGTTCTCCATCGTGAAGAACTTCCGTGACGGCGGGCCCAAGTTCGTCCTCCCGGACCGCAACGCGGTGACGATGACGGCCCCGTTCATGCGGGCGTACACCGAACTCCTCGTCCGCACCTGCCACAAGCGCGGGGCGCACGCGATCGGCGGCATGGCGGCGTTCATCCCGTCCCGCCGTGACGAGGAGGTCAACAAGCTCGCGTTCGAGAAGGTCAAGGCCGACAAGGACCGTGAGGCCGGGGACGGTTTCGACGGCTCCTGGGTGGCCCACCCGGACCTGGTGCCGATCGCCATGGCCTCCTTCGACGCGGTGCTCGGCGAGAAGCCGAACCAGAAGGACCGGCTGCGCGAGGACGTCGACGTCAAGGCGGCCGACCTCATCGCCGTGGACTCGCTGCACGCGAAGCCGACGTACCCCGGGCTCGTCAACGCCGTGCAGGTGGGCATCCGTTACATCGAGGCGTGGCTGCGCGGGCTCGGCGCGGTCGCCATCTTCAACCTGATGGAGGACGCGGCCACCGCCGAGATCTCGCGCTCGCAGATCTGGCAGTGGATCAACGCGGGCGTCGAGTTCGAGAACGGCGAGAAGGCAACTCCCGAGCTGGCGCGGAAGGTTGCCGCCGAGGAGCTGGAGAACATCCGCGCCGAGATCGGCGCGGACGCCTTCGCCGCGGGCCACTGGCAGCAGGCCCACGACCTCCTCCTGGAGGTCGCCCTCGACGACGACTACGCGGACTTCCTGACCCTGCCCGCGTACGAGCAGCTGCGCGGCTGACCCTCAACAGGCGTCAGCGACAGCCCACTTGCGGGATCGGCTCACTTGTCCGAGTGGCCCAGGGACTTTCCCGGGGCCACTCGGTCGCGTACGAGCTTCTTCACGGCCGTGGGCTCCGGGAACCCCTGCTCACGCCGGTCCCACACCACTTCGTCGTTGACGCGGACGACGAAGACACCGCCGGTGCCGGGCTTCAGCGAGAGCTCCGTCAGCTCGCTCTCGAAGGTGGTCAACAGCTCCTGCGCCAGCCAGGCCGCGCGGGGCAGCCACCGGCACTGGGTGCAGTACTCGATCTGAACGCGTTGGGTCATCCGAGGTGTACCGACCAATCCTGTTCCGCCGCCGGTTTGCCGTGCAGGTCGGGGACCCGCTTGAGCCAACTCGGGCGGCCCTGCTGTGTCCTCGCCGCTCGCTGGGCCTCTTCGGCGGCGCGTTCCTCCCGGCTGGGGAAGTCGGTGGGGAGCCAGGCCGCGGAGGCCCGCACCCGCGCGTGGAGGTAGTCGACGTACGCCTCCCGTACGGCGTCGGGTGTCGCGAAGCCCGGTTCGCCGGCCAGCCAGGCGTCCGGCACCTCGGCCACGATCCGGCGCAGCAGCTCCTCGGTCACCTTCGGCGCCAACTCGGCGTCGGCGGCACGGGTGCTGGGCCCGTAGTGACCCAGGGCGTGATGCCGGAAGTCGTAGGCCTTCGTCGGGTCGGCGCCGTCCCAGCGGTGGTGGAAGACGAGGGCGGCGCCGTGGTCGATGAGCCACAGGCGCGGGGGTGCGATGCCGAGCGTCGGCCAGATCATCAGGTTCGAACTGTGCACCGTACGGTCGACGTTGACGGTGAGCGCGTCGAGCCACACGATCTTCCCGGCCTCCAGCGGATCGACCGTGCACTGCGCGGCGATCTCCGGCGTGAAGTCCTGGGCCCCCGGCAGGAAGTCCATCCCGAGGTTCAGCCCGGCGCTCGCACTGTGCAGATCCCGCACCTCCTGATGCGGCTCCTCGTCCGCGATCACCGGATCGAAGTGCACCAGCACCAGCTCGGGAAACCGCAGTCCGAGAGCCCGCGCCAGCTCCCCGACGACCACCTCGGCGACCAGCGCCTTGCGCCCCTGCGCGGACCCGGTGAACTTCACGACATACGTCCCGAGGTCATCGGCCTCGACCACCCCGGGCACGGACCCACCGGACCGCAGGGGTTCGATGTAGCGGGTCGCGGTGACCTCTCTCAGCATGTCCGGCATGAAACGAGCATAGAGGCAGGTCAGCGCCAGGACGGATGGCCCTCCGGTGTGCTGCCCGTGGTGAGCCTTCGGGCGCCCGTGCCGTCGGCGCGGACGGCCCAGACGGCGGGCCGGTCGAAGGGGCCCCGGACGAAGGCCACCCACTTGCCGTCGGGGGACCAGACCGGGTCCATCTCCTGGGCGGCGGTCTGCACCAGCGTGCGGTCGTCCGTGCCGTCCACCTTGACGACGTGGATGTCGCCGCCGGTTTCCACGTTCGGTGCGCCGGCGGTGTAGGCGAAGTAGCGGCCGTCCGGGGACCAGACGGGGTCGAGTGCGCGCCGGGGCTGGTGGGTGATCTGGCGGGGTTCGGCGCCCGGCCGGGACGGGTCGACGATGTGGATCTGCCAACTCGACGTCTTCTGGAGGCAGACGACGATGTGCTTGCCGTCGGGGGACCACGCCGGGTCCTCCACGTTCCCGGTGCCGGTGGTGAGCTGCTGCGCGGAACCGTCCGCGACGGTCACGACGAACAGCTGCTGCACACCGTCCTGGCGCCGCAGCACGGCCAGCCGTCTGCCGTCCGGGGACCACGACACCCGGCCGTCCGCGGTCGCGGCGACGCGCCGGACGTCCGTACCGTCCGCGTTCGCCGTCCACACCGCCGACTCGTGCCCCGTGGTGCGCGTGAACGCGAACGACCTGTGATCGGGCGCCCACTGCGGCAACGCGTCGCACGTCCCGGCGATCAGCTGTTTCGGGTCGTCCTTGGTGGAGTCCCGCCGCCCGATCACGCTGTGACACGTCGACGACCCGGGGTCCGTGTCCATCCGCACGAGCAGCGGGGCGTCGGGGAACGCGGCGGCGGTCACCCGCGGAGACGACGACACGCTTCCCCCGGCAGCACCCGCCGTCCCACCGGAACCGGAACCCGCCCCCGAACCGGTCCAGGGATGCCACACCAGCACCCCCGCGGCGACGGCCACGACCAACGCCGCCGCTACGACCGCCGTCCTACGGCGGCCCGGAGCGCCCGCGGCACCGACCGGGCCGGGCACAGGGGCTGGCGCGAACACCGGCGCGGGACCGAAGCCGGGGCCGGGGCCGAACCCGGGGTCGGGCGACGACTGGACGGTGCGGGGATGAGAGACCTCGGGTGGCCGCTCGTCGAACGCCGGCGCAGCCGTGGGCGCGTCCGCGATCACCGGGGCATCAGGCGATCCCTCACCGACCCCAGGCACCCCCGGCCCCCGATCCACTCCCGCGCCGTACGCCCCCACCTCCTGACTCCGCACCAGCGCGGTCGCCTCCGCCGGAAGCCACACATCCGACGGATGCTGGACCGTCAGCCGGTCGAGGAACTCCGTCGGGGTGGGGCGGTCACGCGGATCCTTGGCCAGGCAGCCCGCGACCAGGTCGCGCAACTGGCCCGGAACGTCCGCGAGTTCGGGCTGTTCGTGGACGACGCGATACGGCCACGCCGCCGACCCCCCGTCCCCGAAGGGAGCCCCGCCCGCAGCCTGGCCGAGGACGACTCCCAGCGCGAACATGTCGACCGCCGGGGTCAGCGCGCCCCCGGTCAACTGCTCCGGCGCGAGAAAACCGAGGGTGCCGATCTGGAACCCGGTCTGCGTGAGCGCCGTACCGTCAAGAGCCCGCGCGATGCCGAAGTCGATGACCCGGGGGCCGTCCTCCGCGACGATGATGTTCGCCGGTTTCAGGTCGCGGTGGATGACCCCGGCCTGGTGGATGGCGGCCAGCGCCTCGGCGAGACCGGCGGCCAGCACGGTGAGCGTGTCGACGGGCAGGGAGCCGACCCGCTCCAGCACGGCCTGCAGGGTCGGTCCGGGCACGTACGCCGTCACCAGCCAGGCCGGATCGCCCTCCGGGTCCGCGTCCACGACCGGCGCGGTGTGGAAGCCGCCGACACGCCGGGCCGCGGCCACCTCGTCGGCGAACCGGCGCCGGAAGCCCGGTTCGGTGCTCAGTTCCGGCCGTACGACCTTGACGGCCACCGCGCGCCCCGACCGTGACCGGCCGAAGTAGACGACCCCCATCCCGCCCCGGCCGAGCCGTCCGACCAGCCGGTACCTGCCGTCCCCGACGGACGCGGGATCACCCGCCTCGAGCGGTTTCATGGCTCCCCCATCCCGCCTCCGCAGCACGGCGGTATCCAGCCGCGAGGCTCCCCCGATACCGGCCATCAGTCTAGGTGCTCCGCTCATGACGTCACCGGGTCAGGAACGGTTCCCGGGGACCTCCGTGCTCACCCGGCCACCGGCTCCACCAACGGACTCGGCAACGGCAGATACCGCGCGTCCGCCCCGTCCGCCCCGGTCCACCGCAGCAGCAGATTCGTCTTGCCGGGGAGCGTCGGCGAGGCCAGCAGCGCGGCGACCTCGGGCAGGTCGTGTCGGCGGAATTCCGCACGCACCGCGGGCCAGGGATCCAGCCCCGGATGACGCTCGGCAAGCACCCCGGCGACCTCGACGAGATGGTTGACGACGAGGCAGTACACCAGCCGCTCCCACCCCGCCCCCCGCTCCACGTCGGTCAGCAGCTTCACGCCTTCCGCGTCCCGGTACAGCGCCTGCACGGGCATCCCGTCCGCGTCGACGGCGACCAGCGTGTTCTGCACATGCGCCTCGAGTACGACGCCGTGGTCCGCGAACGCGGTCAGCGCGGGCGGTACGACCTGCCGCAGATACGCCTCCCACCAGGCCCCTGGGTCGGCCCCGCCGTCGAGCGGGCTGCCCTCGAACCCCTCCACAAGGCCCGCTGCCAGCAAGGGGGTCGTGCCGGGCAGGAGGTGGTCGTGCAGTCCGTCGCGGACCATGACGGCGAGTTCCTCGAAGGCGAAGTCGGCGGTGCGGTAACCGCGGTCGCTCAGCCAGGCCCCGGGTCCGCCCATCGCGGCGAAGGCGTCCCGGACGGCCGCGTCGGTGCGCCGGAGCTTCAGCAGGTCGTGCCGCCACAGCCGACGCACGTCATTGGTGATGCGCACATCGAGGCTGAACTTCAGGAACAGGTCCTCCGCTCGCTCCGCGGCCCCGGGGAGGTACACCGTACGGATCGCCGCCGTCGGCCGGACCTCGGTCGCCGTCGTGCCGAGCCGGATCAGCCGGCCGTCCGCGAAGGCGTCCGCGAGGCCCGCGCCCACGAGGTCCAGCTGCCAGGGGTGCGCGGGCAGCAGCCGGTACCCGGCCGGGGCCTCCCCGAGCGCGTCCAGCGCCGAGACGTCCCCCTCCTCCACGATCGCGTCCTCGCGCAGCCCGAGCAGCACCAGCGGGAAACGGGCGTACGCCTCCGGGGCGTAGGGCAGCCAGCCGGCGACGGGGCCGCCGCCGCGGGCCTTGGGCGCGGGATGGTAGGGATGGCCGGTGATCAAGGACTGTTCGGAGCGGAGATACGGATCGTCGGGCGCCGTCGCTCCGTCGCGCGCGGTGAGCAGCGCGGCTACGGTGTCGCGGCTGTCGGTCATCTCGGCGGGCAGTTCGTGGTTGGACACGCCGGTGTGGCGGCGCAGTTCGTCGGCGACGAGTTTCACGAGTTCGCTGTGGCCGAGGTGGTGCCAGCCGCCGTCCGTGTACACCTCGGGCCCGGCGGGCCGCCGTGTGCCGCGCACCCGGAGCAGCCGGCCGGTCCCGGGCAGCCGGTACACGTGCCGTTCACCCGGGTCGGACAGCGGCTCGGCGACCTCCCGGAGCAGACAGTTGAGGAGGGGCGCGGTCGCGTACGCGTCGGCGCGCTCCGCCGTGTCGTCGCCCGGAGGTGTGAAGTCGACGCGATCCATTCGTTCCCTAAGTCCGTGTCCAGCGATCGCGATCAGTATGTCTCTCGTCGCACTGTGTCCCACCGCCCCGCCGTCCGCAGCTGCACCGCTCGCCGCTCCGCCTCTCCCCGCCCCGCCTCTCGTCGTCACCGATCATGACGCCCCGTCCGCACCCGAGGAGTCGACCGTGGACCGTCCCCCGCTTCCCGAGACCGAGGTCGCCGAGGAACTCGCCGCCGTCCGGCCCGACCTGGTGCAACGGTACGCGGCCGAACTCCCCGGCGCCCGTGCCGCGGTCCTCACCCGCCTGTGGCGGGCGCTGGCCTTCGAGCCGCTGCCGTGGATCGCCGACAGGACCCCGGGGCCCGTCCTGCGGCTCGCCGACGGCCGCCGGCTGCGCGGCCCGCACCCGGATCCGTACGCGACCACGTCCTACGTCACCGTCGTCCACCTCGACGGCCTCGCCTACGACGATCCGGCCCGCCTGATGACGGACCTGTCGGTGCCGCACGGGACCGCCTTCGCGGCCGAACTCGGGCACAGCGTCGCCTCGTTGGCGCTGTCGCGGGCCAACCAGCCCGCCCCGGTGGACGAGTGGCCGACGCACGACTGGGAGTGGGAGCAGCGGATCGTCGACGGGCACCCCTTCCACCCCAACTGCCGCTCCCGGCCCGGGTTCTCGGTGGCGGAGCAGCTCGCCTACGGCCCCGAGCACCGGCCCGTGGTGACGCTCGGGTCGGTGCCGGTGGGGGCGGACGAGTCGCTGGTGACGGGGGTGTGGCCGGACGAACTGCGGGACGGGGGGCGGCTGTTGATCCCGGTGCACCCGTGGCAGGCGGCGCATGTGCTGAAGCGGTCGGGGGACGCGCCGCTCGACGCGCATCCGCTGATGTCCCTGCGGACCCTCGCCCTGCCGGGCGGGCCGCACGTGAAGACCGCGCTGAGCGCCCGGCTGACCTCCTCGGTGCGGGACATCTCGGTCTACTCGATCGGGCTGTCGGCGACGCTTTCGGCGTTCGGGGAGACGCTGGCGGCGCGCTCGGACGGCCTGTTGCACGTCACGCGCACGCTGGGCGCGGCGACGGCCAACTCGCCGGATCTCGCGGCGGTGTTGCGTGAGTCGCCGCAGACGTACGCGGACACGGAGGCGGGCGAGCGGGTCCTGCCGGTGGCCGCCCTCGCGACCACCGGTCTGCCCCGCTCGCCCGTCTGGCTGGCCGAGTTCACCCGTCTCGCCCTCGTCGTCTGTCTGCGGCTGCTGGAGTCCGGTGTGGCCCTTGAGGCGCACGGTCAGAACCTGCTGGTGGTGCTGTCCCGCACGGGTGCCCCTCTGCGCCTGGTCTACCGCGATCTCGCCGACATCCGCGTCAGCCCCAAGCGCCTTGCCGGGCAGGGGATTCCGGTCCCCGAGCTGAGCGGACGCATCGTCACCGACGACGAACTCACCCTGCGCCGCAAGCTGTTCGGTTCCCTGGTGGCGGGGGCGCTCGCGGGCACGGCGGGTTCCGGTGCGGCCCTCGGGGCGGCGCTGGCGGCCGTCGTACCGGAGCTGCCGCGCACGCCGGATCTGCGCACGCTGCTCGAACAGCCGCTGCCGACCAAGGCGTTGACGCTGATGCGGCTGTCGCCGGAGCTGCCGGGGGACCAGTGGACGGGGCTGCCCAACCCGCTCGTTTTGGAGCCCGGTCCATCTGATCAATAGGATCCGGCGATGATCACAAGACAACGGCTGGCGGCGGGGATCTGTGCCCTGCTCGCCACCCTCACGGCCGGGGTCGCCTTCCCTGCCGGAGCGGTCGCCGACGAGACGGACTCCGCGGCCTCCCCGAAGGTCGAACTCGTGCTGGATGTCAGCGGATCCATGAGCGCCAGGGACATAGACGGCGGCTCACGGATGGCAGCGGCGAAGCAGGCGTTCAACGAGGTGCTCGACGCGACACCCGAGGAAGTGCAGCTCGGCATCCGCACGCTGGGCGCCAACTACCACGGCAACGACCGGAAGACGGGCTGCAAGGACACCGCGCAGCTGTACCCGGTGGGCACCCTGAACCGCACCGAGGCCAAGACCGCGGTCGCCACCCTCACGCCCACCGGCTGGACCCCGATCGGCCCGGCGCTGCTGAAGGCGGCGGACGACCTGAACGGCGGTGACGGCACCCGCCGTATCGTCCTGATCAGCGACGGCGAGGACACCTGCCAGCCGCTGGACCCGTGCGAGGTGGCCCGCGAGATCGCGGCCAAGGGCATCGGCCTGACCATCGACACGCTGGGTCTGGTGCCGGACGCCAAGACCCGCGACCAGCTCAGCTGCATCGCGGACGCGACCGGCGGCACGTACACCTCGGTGCAGCACAAGGAGGAACTCTCCGATCGCGTGGGCCAGTTGGTGGACCGCGCCGCCGACCCGGTGGTGACCCCGGTCGCCACCGAGGGCGCCGCCCAGTGCGCCGGCGCCCCGACCCTCAAGTCCGGTCTGTACACGGACCGCGAGGAGTTCGGCAAGCAGCGCTTCTACCGCGTGGACGTCAACCCGGGCCAGGAACTGCGTGCTTCGGTCAGCGTGGGCGCCGACCGTGAAGTCAACCCGGACTACGGGGTGTTGATGCGGGCGGTGACCGTGCACGGCCGCGAGATAGTGCGCGGCGAGGGCACCGGCAACGGCCGGACGGACGTCATCTCCACGGGTCTTCGCTACCCGAAGGCGGAGAGCGACGACGACAACGCCCCGGCGGAGACGGTGTGCCTTCAGGTCACCAACTCCTTCTCTGCGGCCTCCGGGGTGAAGACCACTCCCGGTCTGCCCCTCGAACTCACCGTGGACGTCGTGGACGGGCCCGACAAGGCGAGCGACGTGGCCTCCTTCGGTCTCGGCCGCGGCTGGTGGCTGCTCGGCGCGCTCGTGCTGACCGGCTTCGTCGCGGGTCTGCTGTGGGGCTGGCTGTCCCGCTGGCGTCTCGCGGTCTGGAGGACCAACTGATGCGGATCACACGTGTGTTGAGCACGGCCCTGCTGCTGGCGGGGCTGGCGGCGACGCCCGCGGCGGCGGACTCCTCCCCCTCGGCGAGCCCGTCCGACGACAGTTCGGCGCCCACCCAGGCGGGCACCTCGTTCCGTACGGCGACGGAGCTGGACCAGGGCCGGCAGGCCACCGCGAGCGGCTCCACGGGCGACTACCTGTACTGGTCGTTCGCCGCGGACGCCGGCCAGCGCCCCACCGTCAAGGCGACGGTGAAGCTCCCGGACACGCATGCGGGCGAGACCTGGCAGCTCGACGTCTACGACGGGCTGCGGCGCCGCCAGGCCTGCCAGTACGGGGCCGCGACGCGCACCGCCGCGCAGGACGCGACCTCCCTGGACCTGGCGTGCACGCTGCGCACGGTCCGTGCCTGGTCGGAGACGTGGGCCAATGACCCGCTGCCGGGCACGTACTACGTGCGGCTCACGGTCGTGGACCTCCCGTCCGCGGACCTGGGCAAGCCGGTGAGCACCGAAGTGCGGGTGGACTCCAAGGACATCGGCGGTTCGGCGGCCGTGGACGGCTCGCTGGCGCAGCCGCTGACGCCGGGGATCGCGGCCAAGTCGACGTCCGACGACGACAGTTCGTCGTCGACCTCGGCGGCCCTGTCGAGCATCGAGCCCGACGGCGGCTGGTCCTCCGGCTGGTGGTCCGACCGCTGGGTGTGGACGGGCGTGGGCGGCATACTGGCCGCGCTCGCCGGGATCGGCGGGTACGCGCTGACGCGGGGGTCGGGACGGCCCAGGCGGGTGCCGCCGCCCGGTATGTGACGCTTCATCAGAAGGCCCGCCCCTGGCGGGCCTTCTGTCGTTCCGGGCCCGGTGTCACGCCTCCCGCAGCGCCTTCGCGAGCGTGCCGTCGCCGGTCACCTCGACCCGCCCGGCACGCACCGCGTCGGGAAGGCTCAACTCCCCCTGCGCGACGGCCGTGCAGGTGTCGACGTCGAGGACGAGCCGGGCGTCGGGCTCCCGGGGCGCGACCCCCTCGCCGTAGACGAGTTCGCCCTCCTCCAGCCCCGCGTACACGTGGAACTCCCCCTCTTCCAGCCGGACTTCGACCAGTCCCTCGCCCTCCAGCGCCCGCAGCAGCGGCAGCGCGAACCAGTGCGCGCGCACCGCGTCGGTGGGCCGCCGCTCGCCCAGCTCGGGTGCGCCCCACGCGCCGAGGGCCTGGAGGACGGGCAGCAACTCCCGCCCCCGGCCGGTGAGTTCGTAGACGTAGACCGCTCCCGGGGGCGGCAGTCGGCGACGCGTCGTGAGTCCGTCCCTTTCCATGTCCTTGAGCCGTGAGGCGAGTACGTCCGTGCTGACACCTGGCAGATCGGCGTGCAGGTCCGTGTAGCGGCGCGGGCCGGCGAGGAGTTCGCGGACGATCAGCAGGGTCCAGCGGTCGCCGACGAGGTCGAGCGCGCGGGCCGCGGAACAGTACTGGTCGTAGCTTCGGCGAGGTGACATGCGACGCAGTCTAGACATGTTGTTGGACTTTCCAAGCTCACACTTGGTAAAACCAAGCAACACACGAAGCCGATGGGGCGAGGGCGCAATGGAGTTCCGGCAGTCGAGCAAGCTCAGCGAGGTCTGTTACGAGATCCGCGGTCCGGTGATCGAGCACGCCAACGCACTGGAGGAGGCGGGCCACAGCGTCCTGCGCCTGAACACCGGCAACCCCGCGCTCTTCGGCTTCGAGGCACCCGAGGAGATCATCCAGGACATGATCCGGATGCTCCCCCAGGCGCACGGCTACACGGACTCGCGCGGCATCCTCTCGGCCCGCCGCGCGGTCGCCCAGCGCTACCAGACCCTGGGTCTCGAAGTGGACGTGGACGACGTGTTCCTGGGCAACGGCGTCTCCGAACTGGTCTCCATGGCCGTACAGGCACTGCTGGAGGACGGCGACGAAATCCTCATCCCCGCCCCGGACTTCCCGCTCTGGACGGCGGTGACGACCCTCTCCGGCGGCAAGGCGGTGCACTACCTCTGCGACGAACAGGCCGACTGGTACCCGGACCTGGACGACATGGCGGCGAAGATCACCGACCGCACCAAGGCCGTCGTCATCATCAACCCGAACAACCCGACCGGCGCCGTCTACCCCAAGGAGATCGTCGAGGGCATCCTCGACCTCGCCCGCCGCCACGGCCTGATGGTCTTCGCCGACGAGATCTACGACCAGATCCTCTACGACGACGCCGTGCACCACTCGGCCGCGGCGCTCGCCCCCGACCTGGTCGTCCTCACCTTCTGCGGCCTGTCGAAGACGTACCGCGTGGCCGGCTTCCGCTCGGGCTGGCTGGTGGTCACCGGCCCCAAGCAGCACGCCAGGAACTACCTGGAGGGCCTCACAATGCTGGCCTCCATGCGGCTGTGCCCCAACGCGCCCGCGCAGTACGCCATCCAGGCCGCGCTGGGCGGCCGCCAGTCCATCCGCGACCTGACCGTGCCCGGCGGACGGCTGCACGAACAGCGCAACGTGGTGTGGGAAAAGCTGAACGAGATCCCGGGGGTCTCCTGCGTGAAGCCGAAGGGCGCGCTGTACGCGTTCCCCCGGCTCGACCCCAAGGTGCACAAGATCCACGACGACGAGAAGTTCGTCCTGGACCTCCTGCTCCGCGAGAAGATCCAGGTGGTCCAGGGCACCGGCTTCAACTGGCCGACCCCCGACCACTTCCGCATCCTCACGCTGCCGCACGCCGACGACCTGGAGGCGGCGATCGGCCGGATCGGCCGCTTCCTCGGCGGATACCGCCAGTAGCAGCTATCCGCACACCGCCCTGGGTAGCTCCTCCGCATGACCGACCGCCCGCTGCTCCTCCTCGACGTCGACGGCCCCCTCAACCCGTACGGCGCCCGGTTCCTGCGCCACCGCGGCTATGTCACCCGGCGGATGTGGCCGCCGAACTGGTCCGCCCGGCAGGAGCCGGGCTCCCGGCGGCTCCGGCGCGGGCTGCGGGTCCGTCTGCACCCGGGGCACGGCGCACGCATACGCACGCTGCCGTACGAACCGGCCTGGGCCACCACCTGGATGCACCAGGCCAACGAGATGATCGCGCCGGTGGTCGGGCTGCCCGGCGATCTGCCGGTGATCGAGTTCACCGACCTGTTCGCCGAGGCCCCGGACGGCCTCTACTGGAAGACCCGCCAGATCGTGGCCTGGGCCGCGGGCCGCCCCTTCGCCTGGGTCGACGACCTGGTCACCGACCTGGACGTACGCCATGTCGAGGCCCACCATGACGGGCCCGCACTCCTCCTCAAGGTGGACCCGCGCAGGGGGCTGCGGGAGAGCGATTTCGCGACGCTGGAGCAGTGGGCCCATAGCCTGTGAGCTATGGGCGATCTTTTCCTCGTACGGCACGGAGAGACCGAATGGTCCCGGTCGGGGCGGCACACCAGCTCGACCGATGTCCCGCTCACCGCGAAGGGGCGGGAGGAGGCGCGCTGCCTGGTCCCGCTGATCCGTTCGCACCGGGTCGGCGCGGCGTTCGTCAGCCCCATGCAACGCGCGCGGGAGACCGCCGAGCTGATCGGGCTGACGGACGGACGCATCGACGTCGATCTGCGCGAGTGGGACTACGGCGGCTACGAGGGCATCACCACCGTCGAGATCCAGCGCACCCGGCCGGGCTGGTTCCTGTTCACCGACGGGGTCGCGCCCGGGCCGCCCGACCACCCCGGCGAGAGCCCGGAACAGGTGGGCCAGCGCGCCGACCGCGCCCTGGCCAAGGTGGACGCGGCCCTCGCCAACACGGAGGGCGTGGTCGTCCTGGTCGCGCACGGCCACTTCCTCCGGGTGCTCACCGCGCGCTGGCTCGGGCTGCCGCCGTCGAAGGGCGCGTTGTTCCAGCTCGCGACCGGAACCCTGTGCCGGCTGGGCACGGAGCACGGACGGCCGGTCATCGCCGCCTGGAATGTCAGACCCCCGTCGTAGCCTTCGAATGGGAGCGCGTACGACGTCCCAGTGGGCCGAAAGCCGGGAAGGAGCACGCCGTGACACGACCGCCGACCTCCGCGCAGCGGCGTGTGATCGACGCCGCCGATCCCGTCACCGGACGGCTGCGGGGTACGGAGACGCAGCTCGCCGCGCTGGTGAAGCGGGGACTCGCGTTCCGGCACCCGCGCCCGCCCCACGACCACTTTCTGACCCCGGCGGGGCATCGCATACGGGAGTCGCCGCCGGACGTCGTGGAGTCCGCGCCCGCCGTGGCACCCGCGACCACGACCTCGGCCTCCGGGGTGTTCGCCGCGCGCATCGGCGGTGAGGAGGCGTCGGACACCGCTCCCGCCGCCCGCACGCGCGAGGTGCACAGCGCCTGGCAGGGGCTGTTGGAGCTGCGGCGGATGACCAATCCGGACGGTTCCGTGGAGCGGCCGTGCGGCTGGGAGCGTACGCATCTGGTGCAGGCCGCCGCGCTCGCCCTGGAGGCCGCGGGGCACCGGCCCGCGGTCAGGGACGCGACGGGACAGGAGTCCGCGGGCTACAAGGTGCGCGTCACCCCGCAGCCGGAGGCGGTCGCCGTGCGCGATCCGGACGGGGAGGCGCTGCGCGCCTGCGCGGGGACGCTGGAGCGGGCGGGCTGGCAGGTCAGCGAGCACAAGGAGCCGCGCACGGGGGCGAGTTACCTGCTCGCGTCACCGCGACGGACGTGACGGGCATGCCAAGATCGGTCGGTCAGATCGTCCATCAGTACGAGAAGGGAACGCAGTGAGCGAGCCGTTTTCCGTCCCGGTGACCGTCCGCGGATACGAGACCGACAGCCTGGGGCACCTCAATCAGAGCGTGTACCTGCAGTACGCCGAGCACGCCCGCTGGTCGGCGCTGACCGCCGCGGGGGCGGGCCAGCCCGAGCTGATCGCCGTGGGGATCGGGCCGGTCGTCCTGGAGACCACCATCCGCTATCTGCGCGAGCTGCGCGTGGACGAGGAGGTGACGGTGAGCTGCGGCTTCGAGTGGGGCGAGGGCAAGACGTTCCGCGTGCTGCAGACGATCACCAAGGCCGACGGCACGGTCTCCGCGGAGATCGTGTCGACCGGCGGACTGCTGGACCTCCAGAAGCGCAGGCTGGTCGCCCAACCGCAGGAGGTCTTCCGGAAGTTGACCACCGACCCGGGCCTGTTCGGGCTCTGAGCCGGCATGCCGGGGACGACCTGAACTCCCGGTCCTACTCGGGCTCGCGCTCGGTGTCGTAGGCCGCACGGGACTCCGCGATGTAGACGCGGTTGCGCTCCGCCCAGTCCGTCAGACCTTGCAGGGTCTCGTGCAACTCCCGCGCCACCGGGGTGAGTTCGTACTCGACCTTCGGCGGCACCGTGGCGTGCACGGTGCGGGTGACGAGTCCGTCGCGCTCCAGGTTGCGCAGGGTGAGGGTCAGCATGCGGCGGCTGATGCCCTCGATGCCGCGCTCCAACTCGGTGAAGCGGATGGGTCCGTGGGCCGCCGCGACCAGGATCTGGACGCTCCATTTGCCGGAGACCCTGTCAAGAACCTCACGGACCGGGCAGGCGTGCGCGTTCACGACCTGGACGGTTACACCGGTGTTCCCTCGGGACATCGAAGTGCCTCCTTACGACGGCCTCCATGGTTCCTCACGATGTACCCCGTTACAAGTCGTGCACCAACGGTGCCCATGGAAACCCACGGAGGTCAGGCCGCCATGACGGCACTCACCCAGTCACCCACCCGCCCCGCACGCCGAACGTACTCCCGCTGGGCGTCGCTCGTCGTCCTCTGCGCGGGGACGCTGATGACGATCCTGGACGGCAACATCGTGGTCGTCGCCCTCCCGGCGATCCAGAACGACCTCGGTTTCTCGGGGGCGGGGCTGGCCTGGGTGGCGAACGCGTATCTGATCCCGTTCGGCGGACTGCTCCTCCTCGTCGGACGGCTGGGCGATCTCGTGGGCCGCAAGCGGATGTTCGCGGCCGGGCTCGCCGTGTTCACCGCGGCCTCCGTGCTGTGCGGGGTCGCGACGAGCCAGGGCCTGCTGATCGCTGCCCGGGCCGTGCAGGGCGTCGGCGGGGCGATGGCCTCGGCGGTGGTCCTCGGGATGCTGGTCGCGCTCTTCCCCGAACCGCGTGAACAGGCCCGCGCCATCGCGGTGTTCAGCGCGGTCGGCGCCGGGGGCGGGGCGCTCGGCACGTTCCTCGGCGGGGCGCTGACCCAGGCCCTGAACTGGCACTGGATCTTCCTCATCAACCTCCCGATCGGGATCGTGGCCTGGCTCGCGGCCGTCCGCGTCCTCGCCCCGGAACAGGGCGCAGGACTCGGCAAGGGCGCCGACTACCCGGGGGCCGCGCTGGTCACCGGCGCGCTGATGCTGAGCGTGTACGTGATCGTCGGGTCCGGCACCCGCCCGCTCACCCCCACCCTCCTGCTCGCCGCCCTCGCCCTGGCCCTCTTCGTGGCGTTCACCGTCCGCCAGGCCCGGGCCGCCCGCCCGCTGCTGCGCCTCCGGCTGTTCCGCTCCCGACTCCTGACCGGGGCGAACGCCGTACAGATCCTGATGATCGGCACGATGTTCGGCTTCCAGTTCATCGGCGCGCTGTACCTCCAACGCGTCCTGGGCTTCAGCGAGTTGCTCACCGGCACGGCCTTCCTCCCGGCACCGGTCGCGATCGGCGCCCTGATGCTCGGCCTCTCGGCCCGCACCATCGGCCGCTACGGCGCCCACCGCGTCCTGCTCACCGGCCTCGTCCTCATCATCGCCGGGATGGCCCTGCTGAGCCGCGCCCCCGCCGACGGCTCCTACGTCCGGGACGTCCTGCCGGCCCTGCTCCTGCTGGCCACCGGTTTCGCCGCCGCGATGCCCGCACTCACCGGGCTCGCCATGTCCGGGGCACGGGAGGAGGACGCGGGCCTGGCCTCCGGGCTCTTCAACACGACGCAGGTGGTGGGTGGTTCGCTGGGGCTGGCGGTGCTGACGACGCTGGCGGCGGGGCGGACGGACGAGCTGGTTTCCAGGGGGGTGGAGTTGATACCGGCGACTGCGGAGGGGTACCAACTCGCCTTCCGGACGGCGGCGTTGATCGCCGTGGCTGCGCTGGTGCTGGCGGGCGTGGCGCTGCGCTCGGGGAAGGAGCGGGCGCGGGGGTGAGAGCAGGGTGAAGGAGGCGGGAGCAGAGGCAGGGGCAGCAGCGGAGGCGGAAGCAGGCCTGACATCCCTACGGCCGCGCCCCCGCGTCCCCGCTTGCACCCCGTGTCTCTGCCTCGCCCCCGCCCGACTCACCCCTCCCCGAACGCCGCCCGGTGGTCCACGACCCACTCCCGGTAGGTCCGTGCCGGACGCCCCAGCACCTCCCCCACGTCGTCCGTGACGACCTCGTTGCCGCCGTCCCTCACGAACGCGCGGCTGATCTCGGAGGCGTCGATGAACGTGTCGCTGAAGCCCAGTCCGAGGAGGTACTCGCGGGCCTCGGCGGAGGAGAGGTCGCGTACCGGGACCGGGCGGCCGAGGATGTCGGCGAGGACGGCGGCCTGGGCCGGGACGCTGAGCACCTCCGGGCCGGTCAGGGTGTACGTCCGCTGCGAGTGGGCCGGGTCGAGCAGGGCCGCCACCGCCACCTCGGACACGTCGCGCGGGTCGACGACCCCCTGGCCGCCGTCGCCGCTGGTGTTCGGTACCGGGCTGCCGGCGCGCAGGGACGCCGCCCAGCCGAGGGTGTTCGTGGCGAAGGCCGAGGGGCGCAGGATCGTCCACTCCAACCCGCTGTCCCGCACGGCCTGTTCACCGGTCACGTGCCAGGTGCCGACCGGTCCGACGGCGGGTTCGCCGGTGCCGATGCCGGAGAGCTTCACGATCCGGCGGACGCCGGCCGCCCGGGCCGCCTCGACGAGACCCCGGTCGTGCTCGGCGTCGTCCGGGCCGAACACCCCTACCAGGAAAGCGGCTTCGGCGCCGGTCAGCGCGGCCTCCACCGAGGCCCGGTCGGCCGGATGGCCCCGTACTGCCTCGACTCCCGAGGGAAGGTCGGTCCGTTCGGGGTCACGGGTCAGGGCGCGGACCTTCTCGCCGCGCGCCGCGAGCTGTCGTACGACTTCACTGCCGATGGTGCCGGTGGCACCCGTCACGAGGATCATGGTCACCACAGTGGGCGGGGAAGCGGCCCGGGTTCTAGGAGATTCCGGCACGTTCGGGGGCCCGTTCCGGCACGCGGGCGCGCTTACCGTGGAGGGGTGACGAACGCCCTGTCCGAGCGGGTCGTGGACCTGCCCGACGAACTGCGCCCCTGGATCACCCGTGTCGGCGTGCTGCGGCTCGACACCGTGCCGAAGAAGCCGTTCGTCCATCTCCCGGACGCGGACACGAAGGTGGTCGTGCGGGTCGAGGGCGACGGGCGGCGCAGTGTTCTCGTCGTGGGGCCGCGCGTCCGGGCCACGTACCACGCGGGCAAGCCCATCGTCTCCTGCGTGGAGGTACGCCTGGCGCCCGGGACCACGCTGCCGCTGCTGGGCGTCCCGGCGGTCGATCTCGTCGGCCGGGCGGCGTTCCTGGGCGACCTGCCGGGCAAGGAACCGCGTCAACTGGCAGCCGAACTCCTGGGGTTGGACCCCGATCCCGAGTCGACGACGACGCGGCTCGCCGAGATCCTCCCCGCCCGCCTCAGCGCCGTAGCGGACCCCTCCCGTACCGAACTCGTGCGGGCCGGCGTCGACGCGATGTCGATCCGCACCGGCCGCCTCCCCGGCCCGGTACCGGACGTGGCCCGTGAACTCGCCGTCAGCGAGCGGCAGTTGCGCAACCTGTTCGCCGAGGGGGTCGGCCTCTCCCCCAAGCACTACGCCCGCATCAACCGCGTCCGCGCCGTACTGGCCCACGCCACGGAGCTGTCCTGGGCCCAACTCGCCGCCGTCACCGGCTATTACGACCAGTCCCACATGACCTCCGACTTCCGCGCCCTGATGGGCGTCCCACCTCGCTCCTACTTCACGGGCCGCCTGCCGGAGGCGATGCCCTGCCGGGTGATCCGACGCGGCTGAGACGAAATGCGGGGACCGTACGCACACCCCGCCCTGGAGACGACGTGCCCCTGTTCCGGACCGGCGGGATCATCGGGTTCTGCTCCGGGACCAGCGACATGCCGGCCCTCGTGGAGCTGTACACGCAGCGGGTCCGCGACCACCGCCGCGTTCCGGCAGGCGCAGCGCGACCAGCGGGACCGCGGTTGCTTCGACCCGGCCGTGGCCCGTGCGAAGAAGGACGGGGTGGGCGCGCTCGGGCAGTTCGTCTCCTACGACGCGATGGTGATGCACGGCCCGGGCACGGACCCCCTCTCCTTCGACGGCATCCGCGACCGGGCCCGAGGCAATCTCGACCTGGATCCGCCGCTCAACTGGCAGGTGTACGGCGACAGTTACGAGATCGGCTGACGCGCGAGGGGTACGGCAGGGGGCGTGGCCCCGGCCTGTTCGCGGGCCCGGCCGAGGTGGTGGAAGACCAGGTTCAGCGCCACCGCGGCGACGCAGCCCGTGGAGATGCCCGAGTCGAGGACGATCCGAACGGTCTGCGGGAAGGCGTGGTAGAACTCCGGCGCGGTGATCGGGATGATGCCGACGGCCAGCGAGACCGCCACGATGAGGATGTTGTCGTCGCGGTCCAGGCCCGCCTTGACCAGGGTCTGGATGCCGCTGGCGGCGACCGAGCCGAACAGGACGACGCCCGCTCCGCCGAGGACCGGGCGGGGTACGACGGCGATGAGCGACGCGGCCATCGGGCACAGGCCCATGAGGACCAGGAAGCCGCCGCCGGTGGCGACGACGTACCGGCTGCGGATGCGGGTCATGGCGACCAGGCCGATGTTCTGGGCGAAGGCGCTGCACATGAAGCCGTTGAAGAGGGGGCTGAGGGCGGAGCCGAGGGTGTCGGCGCGCAGGCCGGCCGCGATGGTCCGTTCGTCGGCGGGGCGGTCGACGATCTCGCCCAACGCCAGCATGTCCGCGGTGGATTCGGTCATCGAGACCACCATCACCACGCACATCGAGATGATCGCGGCGACCTGGAACTGCGGTGCGCCGAAGTGGAAGGGGCTCGGGAAGCCGATGGCGTCGGCGTCGGCGACCGGGCTGAAGTCCGTCGCGCCGAACGGGATCGCGAGGAGAGTGCCGATCAACAGGCCCAGCAGGACGGCTATTTGTTTGACGAAGCCGCGGGTGAACCGGCGGAGGACCAGGACGATGACGAGTGTCGCCGCCGCCAGCCCGAGGTACGTCCGTGAACCGTAGTCGTGTGCCGAGGGGTCGGGTCCCTGCGCCCAGCCGAAGGCCACGGGCAGCAGGGACACGCCTATCAGCGTGATCACGGTGCCGGTGACGACCGGCGGGAAGAAGCGGACCGCCTTGCTGAAGAAGGGGGCGGCGAGGAAGCCGAGGAGGCCGGCGACGATCACCGCGCCGAAGATGATCGGCAGCGCGTCGGACTTGTCCTTGGTGGAGGCGACGATCGCGGTCATCGGGGCGACACCGGCGAAGGTGACGCCGTTGACGAAGGGCAGCCGGGCGCCGATCTTCCAGATGCCGAGGGTCTGCAGGAAGGTCGCGAGGCCTGCGGTGAAGAGGCAGGCGCCGGTGAGGAAGGTGAGTTCGGTGCCGGAGAGGCCGACGGCCGCGCCGACGATCAGCGGCGGGGCGACGACTCCCGCGTACATGGCGGCCACGTGCTGAAGGCCCGTGGTGGCCATCTTGAGTGCGGGGAGTTTCTCGTCAACGGGGTGGATGGACACGTGCTCGTCAACGGGACGGGTGGTCACGGCGGCTCCTCCGGGCGGGTAACACGTCGGCTCTGACGTGGGTTTCAGGAGGTGGTGCGCGGTCGTGCGGGACCGGGACGGAACCCAACACACAGGGTGGGTAGGGCCGTTCCGGGGCGCGCACAGGTGTGCACGCCCCGGCCACGGCCACCGGACGAGGGCCGTCCCCCTCGACCGGAGATCTTCAACTGGGCGACCCGGCAGGGCGGTTCACACCGGCCGGGGTCGCCGCTGTCGGCTCAGTGCTGCGCGGCGATCCGGGCCAGGCGCCGGGCCTCGTCCCGCGTGGAGCGGGCGATCGTGTCCTCGTCGACGTGCAACAGGCGGCCCGACTCGACGATCTGACGGCCGTTCACGAAGGAGGCGGTGACGGGGGCCGCGGCGCCGAAGACGAGCGCGGTCACCGGGTCGGCGATCGAGGCGTGGGCCAGCGTGTCCAGGTTCCACAGCACCAGGTCGGCGAGCTTGCCCGGCTCCAGGGAGCCGATCTCCCCCGCACGGCCCAGGACCTGGGCGCCGCCGTAGGTGCCGAGGCGCAGTGCCTGGCGGGCGTTGAGGGCGGCTTCGCGGTGGGCGCCGAGGCGGTTGATGAGGAGCGCGTTGCGCAGTTCGGTGTGGAGTTCGCCGGACTCGTTCGAGGCGGTGCCGTCGACGCCGAGGCCGACCGGGACGCCGGCGGCGAGCATGTCGGGGACGCGGGCGATCCCGGCGGCGAGGCGGGCGTTGGACGAGGGGCAGTGGGCGACACCGGTCTTCGTACGGGCGAAGGCGGCGATGTCGGAGTCGTTCATGTGGACGCAGTGCGCCATCCACACGTCCTCGCCGAGCCAGCCGGTGGACTCGAAGTAGTCGGTCGGGCCCATGCCGAACAGCTCCTTGCAGAACTGCTCCTCCTCGACCGTCTCCGAGCCGTGCGTGTGCAGCCGCACCCCGAGCCGGCGGGCCAACTCGGCACCCTGCTTGAGGAGTTCGGTCGACACGGAGAACGGTGAGCAGGGAGCGACGGCGACCTGGGTCATCGCGTCGAAGGAGGCGTCGTGGTGTTCCCGTACGGTCGCCTCGGTCGCGGCGAGTGCGCCTTCGAGGGTCTCGACGGCGAAGTCCGGGGGCAGTCCGCCGTCCTTCTCGCTGCGGTCCATGGAGCCGCGGGCCAGCGTGAAGCGGACGCCCATTTCGCGGGCGGCGCCGATGATCGCGCCGGAGAGGTCGCCGGAGCCCTGCGGGAAGACGTAGTGGTGGTCCATCGCGGTGGTGACTCCACCGCGGGCCATCATCGCGAGGGAACCCTGCGCGGCGGCACGGACCATCTGCTCGTCGATGCGCGCCCAGGTCGGGTACAGCGCGACGAGCCAGTTGAAGAGGTTGTGGTCGGTGGCCAGACCCCGGGTGATCCACTGGTAGAAGTGGTGGTGGGTGTTGACCAGGCCGGGGGTCACCAGATGGCCCGAGGCGTCGATCCGGCGTACGACGTTCTCCAGGCCCTCGGGGGCGCTGCCCGCGCCGAGGGACTCGATGCGGTTGCCGGCGACGACGAGGTGCCCGGTCGCGTACTCGGTGTCGTCGGCGTCGACGGTCGCGATCGAACAGTTCTCGATGACGGTGCGCTGAACTGCTGCCATGGTTCGTCCTCTGCACTGTGGGAGTGGGCACGGCAGGACCCCGGGATTTGAGTACCGCGGCCCGCACGGGACGGGCGGGCCACGGGTGCCGCAAAGTGAGCCGGTGGAGCGGGAGTTGCTCAGAGGTTGGTGAGGTCCACCGGTATCCCCGGCTCGCAGCCGTCCCGCAGGACGGTCGCCTCGATCAGGCCGTAGGGCCGGTCGGCGGCGAAGTACACCTCGTTGTCGTTCTTCAGCCCGAACGGCTCCAGGTCCACGAGGAAGTGGTGCTTGTTGGGGAGGGAGAAGCGGACCTCGTCTATCTCGCTGCGGTTGTTGATGATCCGCGAACCCATCTGGTACAGGGTCTGCTGGAGCGACAGCGAGTACGTCTCGGCGAAGGCCTGGAGCATGTGCTTGCGCACCTGCTCGTAGGACTTCTCCCAACTGGGCATCTTCTGCTCGTCGTCGGTCCAGTTGAAGCGCCAGCGGGCGGAGACCTGGGTGGCCAGGATGCGGTCGTAGGCCTCGGGGAGGGTCGTGTACTTGTCCTTGACGTAGCCCCAGAACTCGGAGTTGGTCGAGTTCATCACGACGAGGTCCTTGAGGCCGGAGATGACCTCCCACTTCTCACCGTCGTAGGTGATCTGGGTGACCCGGGTCTCCTGGCCCTTGCGGACGAAGGAGTGCTTGACCTCGTCGGCGCCGATGAACTGGGAGTTGGCGTCTGAGGTGTCGATCCGCTCCCAGGAGTACTCCTCGATGCGGATGCGCGCGGTCTTGATCGGCTCCTGGCTGGTCACGAAGTGCCGGGCGAGGTGGATGCCGAACTGCTCGGCGGACTCGATGCCGTGCTCCTTGGCGAACGCGTACACCGTGTTCTTGGTGGTGTCCGTCGGCAGCACGTTGGCGTTCGAGCCGGAGTAGTGGACCTCGTCCATGTCGCCGCTCAGCGCCACGGACACGTTGAGGTCCTTGATGTGATGGGTGGCGCCGTCCCGCGTGATCTTGACGACTCGGTTCTCGGCCTTGCCGTACTGGTTCTGTCCCAGGATCGTGGGCATCTTCTGCTAGCTCCCTCGGTAAACGGAGTAGCCGAACGGGTTGAGCAGCAGCGGTACGTGGTAGTGCTCGCCGGGCTTGACGGCGAAGGTGATCGCCACCTCGGGGAAGAACACTCCGGTCGCACCGCTGTCCCGATTCGCGGGGGCGTCCTGCTGCGCATCGGCTTGCTTCTCTTCGAAATACGGCTCCACCGCGAAGTCGAGCCGTACGTGTGTGGTGCCCTCCGGCAGCGCCGGGAGGTCCTTGCAGCGGCCGTCCGCGTCGGTGGCCGAACCTCCGAGCGGCTGCCAGTCCCCCAACGGGCCGCTGCGCGCGGCGAGTTGGACGGCCACGCCCTCGGCGGGGCGGCCGACGCTGGTGTCCAGGATGTGCGTGGACACCGAGGCGGTGGTGCTGGTGCTCATGCTCGGGCTTCCTCTTCGACGATGCGGGCGAGCCGGATACGGTTGATCTTGCCCAACTCGGTGCGGACGATCTCGCGTTCCCGCTCCGGCGCGTTGCCGATCCGCTCCTTGACCGCGTCGCGCATCTGCTCGCCGGTCCGGCCGGTGGCGCAGATCAGGAACACATGACCGAACTTCTCCTGGTAGGACAGGTTCAGGTCGAGCATCTCGGCCCTGAGGTCCTCGGAGGCGCCCGCCATGCCGCGCTGTTCGCGGGCGGAGGTGGGGTCGCCGGGCTTGGGGCGGCCGATCGGCGGGTGGCCGGCCATCGCCTCGGCCAGGTCACCGTCGGTCAGCCCGGCCGTCGCGGTGTCGCTCGCGGCGTACAGGTCCTCGGGTCCGGCGTACGGACGGGCGGCGAGCAGCCGCCGCGCCCACGCCGTGGAGGCACACGCCTCGAGGAGTACGGCGAACGCCGCGTGCTCCTCCAGGACGTTGAACCGGGCGAGCCCCGGCGGCGTGAAAGTCGACGTCACGGCAGCCTCCGTGGCCTTGTGCTGAACGGGCTGCCCAGTAGCTAACGCGCTCGGAAACACGACGTCAACACTTTGTTGAAAATTCCGGGTAACAAAGAGGACGCCGGTGTCCGGCCGGCTCCGGCGGGTGCGGTCGGCCGCCGCCCGGGCTACGGCTCAGGCGTCCTTCTCGCGGTTCAGGTAGTTGTAGACGGTGAACCGGCTGACCCCGAGGGCGCCCGCCACGGTCTCGACGCCGTGCCGCACGGAGAAGGCGCCGCGGGCCTCCAGGACCCGTACGACCTCCTGCTTGGTCTTGCGGTCGAGGTCGGCGAGGGGCTTGCCCTGCTTGCGCTCCATCGCGGCGAGGATGTGGTCGAGCGAGTCCGCGAGCTGCGGCAGGCGTACGGCGACGACGTCGGCGCCCTCCCAGGCGAGCACGACGTCGTCCGGCCCGGCCTCGTCGGGCGGCACCATCTCCCCGCCCATGGCGTCGACCAGCGGCTTCACGGCCGTGATGAACGGCTCGTCCCCCATGCCGGTCATCGTCCGCTCTCCCCGATCACGTTGAGCTGGAGCGAGACCCGGGTGGCGCCGGCCTCCAGCGCCCTGCGCAGCAGCGCGTCCACGGCGGTGAGCACCTCGCCCGCGTCCCCTTCGGCGGTGTTGCCGAACGGCCCGACGTCGACGGCGTCCAGCTCCGCGGCCTCGATGACCTCCCTGGCCACCAGCGCATGCGCCGGCGCCTCGTCGAGATCGAAGGGCTCTGTCGTGAACTCCACTCGCAATCGCACGGGCACAACCTAACGCGCGGTGCCGTTTTCCGCCGAGCCCTCTTGACAAGCTCCGACCCTCGACGGCAATCTTCCATTAAGCAGAAACAAACTTCCGTAATACGGAATAACAAACCACGGAAGGGAGCGCAGCGGCTCATGGGATTCGCAGACCAGCGCTTCAACGTCAACCTGTCGATCCTCTTCACCGAACTCCCGCTCCTGGAGCGCCCCGCGGCAGCCGCCGCGGCCGGCTTCACCGCGGTCGAGCTGTGGTGGCCCTGGATCGACTCCCCCACCCCCGAGCAGTCCGAACTCAACGCGCTCAAGCGGGCGTTGGAGGACGCGGGCGTCCAACTCACCGGCCTGAACTTCTACGCCGGACAGCTCCCGGGCCCCGACCGCGGCGCCCTGTCGATCCCCGGCGAGGAGTCGGAGCGGTTCCGCGCGAACATCGACGTGGCCGCCGACTTCGCCCAGTCCGTCGGCGCCACGGCGCTCAACGCGCTGTACGGCAACCGCGTGGAGGGCGTCGACCCGGCCCAGCAGGACGCGCTCGCGCTGGAGAACCTGGTCCTCGCGGCCCGCGCCGCCGACCGGATCGGCGCGGTCCTGCTGATCGAGGCGCTCAACCGGCCCGAGTCGCCGCTGTACCCGCTCGTCAGCGCCCCCGCCGCCGTGGAGGTCGTCGACAAGGTCAACGCCGCGTCCGGCCTCGGCAACGCGCGCTTCCTCATGGACCTCTACCACCTGTCCATGAACGGCGAGGAACTCCCGTCCGTGATTGAGCAGTTCGCCGCGAAGACCGGCCATGTGCAGATCGCGGACAACCCCGGCCGCGGCGCCCCCGGCACCGGCACACTCCCGCTGGAAGACCTCCTCGACCAGTTGCGGAAGTCCGGTTACGACGGCTGGGTGGGCCTGGAGTACAAGCCCGGCGACCGCCCGAGCGCCGAGGCCTTCGACTGGCTCCCGCGCGCGGCGCGCTGAACTCCCCCTACTTCGCTGAGCAGTTAGAGAGGTCCCCTTCATGAGCAGTCTCCCCAAGATCGCGTGGATAGGCCTCGGCATCATGGGCTCCCCCATGTCCGAGAACCTGATCAAGGCGGGCTACGACGTCACCGGCTTCACCCTCGAACAGGACAAGCTGGACCGCCTGTCGGCCGCCGGCGGCACCGCGGCCGGCTCGATCGCCGAGGCCGTGCGCGACGCCGACGTGGTGATCACCATGGTCCCCGCCTCCCCCCAGGTCGAGGCGATCGCCTACGGCCCGGACGGCATCCTGGAGAACGCCCGCGCCGGCGCCCTCCTCATCGACATGTCGTCGATCACCCCGCAGACCTCGGTCGACCTGGCAAAGGCCGCCGCGGACAAGGGAATCCGGGTCCTGGACGCCCCCGTCTCCGGCGGTGAGGCCGGGGCGATCGAGGCAGTGCTGTCCATCATGGTCGGCGGCGGGCAGTCCGACTTCGAGGAGGCCGAGCCGATCTTCGACGCGCTCGGCCGGACCATCGTGCTGTGCGGTCCGCACGGCTCGGGGCAGACCGTGAAGGCCGCCAACCAGCTGATCGTCGCCGTGAACATCCAGGCGTGCGCCGAGGCCGTGGTCTTCCTGGAGAAGTCGGGCGTGGACCTGGCCGCCGCGCTCGACGTCCTCAACGGCGGGCTCGCGGGCTCGACCGTGCTGACGCGGAAGAAGGACAACTTCCTCAACCGCGACTTCAAGCCGGGCTTCCGGATCGACCTGCACCACAAGGACATGGGCATCGTCACGGACGCGGCCCGCAATGTCGGCGCCGCGCTGCCCGTCGGTGCCGTGGTGGCCCAGCTGGTCGCGTCGCTGCGCGCCCAGGGCGACGGCGGCCTCGACCACTCGGCGCTGCTGCGCGCCGTGGAGCGGCTGTCGGGCGCCCAGCTCTGACCAGCCCGTCCTGATCGATCGGTCCGTTCCGACCGGTCCGTTCTGATCGGTCAGTTCCGATCCGTCCGTTCTGATCGATCCCCAAGACTTCCGGGCCGCGGTGTCGCTGACATCTGTCCTGTCGCGCCCAGGCGGCGCCGCGGTCCGGAATCCCCACGTAATCGGGTTCAACAAACTGTTGACGTCCCGATCGCCCCAAACCTAGGCTCCACAAAGCGGAAAACAACTTCCGAAGAATTCCGCTGCCCCTCGTACGGAAGGTCACGATGTCGAAGCGCGTGCTCACCACCGAGTCCGGCGCCCCGGTCGCCGACAACCAGAACTCCGCGTCCGCCGGCATCGGCGGCCCGCTCCTCCTCCAGGACCAGCACCTCCTGGAGAAGCTCGCCCGGTTCAACCGCGAGCGCATCCCGGAGCGCGTGGTGCACGCCCGCGGCTCCGGCGCGTACGGCTACTTCGAGGTCACCGACGACGTCACCGGCTTCACCCACGCCGACTTCCTCAGCAGCGTCGGCAAGCGCACCCAGCTGTTCCTGCGCTTCTCCACGGTCGCCGACTCGCTCGGCGGCGCGGACGCGGTGCGCGACCCGCGCGGCTTCGCGGTCAAGTTCTATACGGAGCAGGGGAATTACGACCTCGTCGGGAACAACACCCCGGTCTTCTTCATCAAGGACCCCATCAAGTTCCCGGACTTCATCCACTCGCAGAAGCGCGACCCCTTCACGGGCCGCCAAGAGCCGGACAATGTATGGGACTTCTGGGCGCACAGCCCCGAGGCCACGCACCAGGTGACCTGGCTGATGGGCGACCGGGGCATCCCGGCGTCGTACCGCCACATGAACGGCTACGGCTCGCACACCTATCAGTGGACGAACGCCGAGGGCGAGGCCTTCTTCGTCAAGTACCACTTCAAGACGAACCAGGGTGTCCGCAGCCTGTCCTCGGACCAGGCCGCGGAGTTGGCGGGCAAGAACCCCAACTCCCACCAGACGGACCTGCTGCAGGCCATCGAGCGGGGCGTGAACCCGTCCTGGACCCTGCACGTGCAGATCATGCCGGCGGCGGACGCGGCGGAGTACCGCTTCAACCCGTTCGACCTCACCAAGGTGTGGCCGCACCGGGACTACCCGCTCCAGCGCGTGGGCCGCCTCGTCCTCGACCGCAACCCGGACAACGTGTTCGCCGAGGTCGAGCAGGCCGCGTTCTCCCCCAACAACTTCGTGCCGGGCATCGGTCCTTCGCCCGACAAGATGCTCCAGGGCCGCCTGTTCGCCTACGCGGACGCGCACCGCTACCGCCTGGGCGTCAACCACACCCTGCTCGCGGTGAACGCCCCCAAGGCGACGACGGCGCGGAACTACGGCCGCGACGGCTTGATGGCGTCCAACCCCCAGGGCCGTGGGGTGAAGAACTACGAGCCGAACTCCTACGACGGCCCGACCGAGACCGGCCGCGCCCTGTCGGCGCCGCTGTCGGTCACCGGCTACACGGGCACGCACGAGGCACCGCAGCACACCAAGGACGACGACTTCTACCAGGCGGGCGAGCTGTACCGCCTGATGTCGTCCGAGGAGCGGTCCCGTCTCGTCGCGAACATCGCCGGCGGCCTGTCCCAGGTCTCCCGCGACGACGTGATCGAGAAGAACCTCGCGCACTTCCACGCCGCCGACCCGGAGTACGGCCGGCGCGTGGAGGAGGCGGTCCACGCCCTGCGCGAGGACTGACCCCACCGACGGCCCGTGTGTGCCGGACGACCCGGATGAGGGGTGGTCACCGGCACGGCACGGGCAGGGCCAGGACCGCGGCGGAGTGCGAGCCAGTGCGGTGGTAAAGGCACCGAGGCCTCCTTCTCGACCTGAGGGAAGGAGCACCCCGGTCCCGTCGCGACCGCCGCGGTCCCAGCCGACTTCTCCACGTCCCGTGGAGCCCCCTCTCCCCCCAGACTCCGTCCGGCGGCGCGAACGACCTGACACGCCCAGCCTCGCGCCACCGGACGGCCACCACGACGAGCGCCGGATACGGACAGTCCCGTATCCGGCGCTCTTCTGTGTTTCCGGGTGCGGATCGGGCGTGCGCGCAGCAGCCTGAAGGCATGGCACACCCATCGGAACGTCCGCACATCGTGGTGCACGCCCCTGCGCTGGATGGCTCCCGCCGGGTCACCAGCGGGGATGTGACCCTGGGGATCGCGTCGCACCTCGATGATGTCGTCGAGATTCTGCGGCTGGCCGATCTTGATCGGATCGAGGTCGAGGAGAGTGACCTGATCGAGTGGCAGGGGGGTGGGCCGGAGGAGTGGCCTGGTCTCTCGGAACTCGATCTGTGAACCTCGGGTAGACCTCTGGGGCGGGTCGGGGGTGCCTGGGGCTGTTCGTTGCGGGGTGCGGGTCGGTATGTGGCTGGCCGCGCAGTTCCCCGCGCCCCTTTTGTGGCGCTTCGCGCCTACAAAGAGGGCGACCAAAACAAGGCGGGGCGGCCCATCCTCTCGGATGGGCCGCCCCGCCTTTGCTTCCGTCTTTTACACCTTCAGCGTCTTGATCGACGTGGGTGCGTGGGCCGGTTCTGTTGCCAGTTCTTCGAACTCCACCACGTTGCTGATGTCGTTCGTCTTGCTCATGGCGATGTTGGTGATGCGTTCCAGGATCGCTTCGACGACGACCGGGACGCGGAACTCCGCGGCGAGCTTCTTGGCCTGTTCGAAGGCTGCGCCGAGTTCTGCGGGGTCGGTGACGCGGATGGCCTTGCAGCCGAGGCCTTCGACGACCTTGATGTGGTCGACGCCGTAGACGCCGAGCTCGGGTGAGTTGATGTTCTCGAATTCCAGGTTGACCTGGAAGTTGATGTCCAGGCCGATCTGGGCCTGGCGGATGAGGCCCAAGTAGGCGTTGTTCACGAGGACATGGACGTAGGGGATGCGGTGCTGCGCGCCGACCGCCAGTTCTTCGAGCATGAACTGGAAGTCGTAGTCCCCGGAGAGGGCCACCACCGACGCCTCGGGGTCGGCCTTCGCGACGCCGAGGGCGGCGGGGATGGTCCAGCCGAGGGGGCCCGCCTGGCCGCAGTTGATCCAGTGGCGGGGGCGGTAGACGTGCAGCATCTGGGCGCCGGCGATCTGGGAGAGGCCGATGGTGGAGACGTACCGGGTCTCCGGGCCGAAGGCCTTGTTCATCTCCTCGTAGACGCGCTGGGGTTTGATCGGGATGTTGTCGAAGTGCGTACGGCGCTGGAGAGTTGCCTTCCGCTCCTGGGCCGAGGCGGCCCACTGCGAGCGGTCGGGGAGGGCGCCCGCTTCCTTCAACTCCCTTGCCACCTCGACGAACAGCTCCAGCGCCGCCTTCGCGTCGGACGCGATGCCGTAGTCGGGGGCGAAGATCTTGCCGATCTGGGTGGGCTCGATGTCGACGTGGACGAAGGTGCGGCCCGCCGTGTAGACGTCCAGCTTGCCGGTGTGGCGGTTGGCCCAGCGGTTGCCGATGCCGAGGACGAAGTCGGACTCCAGGAAGGTCGCGTTGCCGTAGCGGTGCGAGGTCTGGAGGCCGACCATGCCGGCGTTCAGCTCGTGGTCGTCGGGCAGGACGCCCCAGCCCATCAGGGTCGGGACGACCGGCGTGCCGGTCAACTCGGCGAATTCGACGAGGAGTTCGGCCGCGTCCGCGTTGATGACACCGCCGCCCGCGACGAGCAGGGGGCGTTCGGAGGCGTTGAGGAGACCGATCGCCTTCTCGATCTGCGCCCGCGTCGCCGTCGGCTTGTACACCGCCAGCGGCTCGTACGTCTCCGGGTCGAACTCGATCTCGGTGAGCTGCACGTCGATCGGCAGGTCGATCAGGACCGGGCCCGGGCGGCCGGAGCGCATGAGGTGGAAGGCCTGCTGGAAGACGCCGGGGACCTGGGCCGCCTCCAGGACCGTGATGGCCATCTTCGTCACGGGGGCCGCGATCGACGCGATGTCGACGGCCTGGAAGTCCTCCTTGTGGATCACGGCGGTCGGGGCCTGGCCCGTGATGCACAGGATCGGGATCGAGTCGCCGTTCGCGGAGTAGAGGCCGGTGATCATGTCGGTGCCGGCCGGGCCCGAGGTGCCGATGCAGACACCGATGTTGCCGGGACTGGTACGGGTGTAGCCCTCGGCCATGTGCGAGGCGCCCTCGACATGGCGGGCGAGGGTGTGGTGGATGCCACCGGATGCCTTGAGCGCGGCGTAGAACGGGTTGATCGCCGCACCCGGGACGCCGAACGCGTCGCTGACGCCCTCGCGCTTGAGGATCTCGACTGCCGCGCGGGCAGCGGTCATACGAGCCATGGAGTACTCCTGCTTCGGCTGTCGGAATCACCTCACCGGCGCGCCCCGCGGTGAAAGCTCCTCGCTAGCTTCTGACTTCCGCATTGCGGAATTTAACTTCTACTATCTGGAAGTAATGTAAGTGGGGTGACCAAGGCCGTCAAGAGACGGACAAGCAAGGGTTTCCAGGAGGACCATGGGGCTCATGTCCGAGAGCGTGCCGGTGCGGTGTCCGGCCTGCCGACGTGAGCACGTCTACGCTGCGCCGTCGTACCCCTGTGTGTGCGGAGCCCCCGTCGCCCCGCCGCTGGATCAGCGCGGCGTGGCCACGGTCGTGACCCACCGGGTGTGGGACGAGGACTGGATCGCGGTGCGCTGTGCGGCCTGCGGGCGGCTCGACGAGTGGCCGTACCCGGAGCTGGGCTGCCCGTGCGGGACCCTGCTGCGGATCCCCGTCGCGGGGGAGGAGCCGACCTCGGAACCCGCGGTGCGGACCACGCGGCTCGGGGCCGATGTGCGGGGGCGGCCCGCCTTCCAGCCGGTGACGATCCGTACCGCGCGCGACGCGGTCACCGCCGCCGCGCTGTATCTGCGCTGGCTCGGCTACCGGGACATCCGCCGCGCCGACCAGCGGCCCCCGTCCGGCATCGGTCTCGCCGCCCGCGGCATCCTCGCGCAGGTGGACCCGACCGTCCGCCCCGCGTCACTGCGGGACGTGGAGTGCCTGTGGCTGACCGCCATGACGGAGTCCACCGAGTGCGTCTACTTCTCCCTCGCCGGGTACGCCGACGACGCCCGCGCCCACGCGGACACCCTGGGCGTCCCCCTGTTCGTCCTCGACCTCACGGGCACACCGCAGCCGGTGAACGACCTGGCGGATCAACTCGACGCGGCGGGGAGCTAGTCGGTCCCGTCGGACCCGCCGGGGCACGGCAGGTCCACGGGCACCTCCACCTCACTCCCCCCGCACCGCCCGCTCCCGCAGCTCGATCTTCCGCACCTTGCCCGACACCGTCATCGGGAACGCGTCCATCGTCTGCAACAGGCTCGGGATCTTGTAGTGCGCCAGCCTCCCGTCACAGAAGGCACGCACCTCCTCCAGCGTCGGCGGGTCCGCCGGGTCGCGGGGGATGACGCAGGCCAGGACCTCCTCGCCGTAGCGCTCGTGGGGGATGCCGACGACCTGGACGTCCGCGATCTTCGGGTGGGTGTAGAGGAACTCCTCGATCTCGCGCGGGTAGATGTTCTCGCCGCCCCGGATGATCATGTCCTTGATGCGGCCGACGATCTCGACGTAGCCGTCCTCGCGCATCATCGCCAGGTCGCCCGTGTGCATCCAGCGGCCGGCGTCGATCGCCTCGGCGGTCTTCTCGGGCTCGTTCCAGTAGCCGAGCATCACGCTGTAGCCGCGGGTGCACAACTCCCCTGCCGTGCCCCGGGGTTGGGTGACGCCGGTAGCCGGGTCGACGACCTTGACCTCCAGGTGCGGCAGCACCCGGCCGACCGTGCCGGTGCGGTGTTCGAGGTCGTCGTCCCGCCGGGTCTGGAGCGAGACCGGGGAGGTCTCCGTCATGCCATAGCAGATGGACACCTCCGCCATGTGCATCTCGGCGACCACCCGCTTCATCACCTCGACCGGGCAGGGCGAGCCCGCCATGATGCCGGTGCGGAGCGAGGAGAGGTCGTAGGACGCGAAGTCGGGGAGGTTCAACTCCGCGATGAACATGGTGGGTACGCCGTAGAGCGAGGTGCACCGCTCCTGCTGTACGGCCCTCAGGGTCGCCGCCGGGTCGAAGGACGGGGCCGGGATCACCATGCACGCGCCGTGCGAGGTCACCGCGAGGTTGCCCATGACCATGCCGAAGCAGTGATAGAAGGGCACCGGGATGCAGACCCGGTCCTGCTCGGTGTAGGTGATCGACTCCCCCACGAAATAACCGTTGTTGAGGATGTTGTGGTGGGAGAGGGTGGCTCCCTTGGGGAAGCCGGTCGTGCCCGAGGTGTACTGGATGTTGATGGGGTCGTCGCAGGACAGCTCGCTCCCGCGGGTCCCGAAGTCCTCGTACAGGTCGGGCGTCCCGCGCCGCAGCAGCGCGTCCCAGCTCGGGTCGCCGATGTACACGACCTCGCGCAACTCCGGGCACCTGCCCCGGACTTGGTCGACCATCGCCCGGTAGTCGCTGCTCTTGTGGCCGACCGAGGCGAACAGGACGGAGATTCCCGCCTGGTTGAGGACGAACTCGACCTCGTGGGTGCGGTACGCCGGGTTGATGTTCACCATGATCGCGCCGATGCGGGCGGTGGCGTACTGGACGAGCACCCACTCCGCGCAGTTGATCGCCCAGATCCCGACCCGGTCCCCCTTGGCCACCCCGCTCGCGAGCAGCGCGTACGCCAACTCATCGACGGCGGCGGCGAATTGGGCGTAGGTCCAGCGTCGGCCCGACGGCACGTCGACGAGCGCCTCGCGGTCGGGCCAGGCGGCGACGGCCCGGTCGAGGTTCGCGCCGATGGTGTCGCCGAGGAGTGAAGTCCCGCTGGTTCCATGGGAGTACGAGTTCACCGGAAGTCCTCCTCGCGGTACTCGGCGGCCGACCCTGCGGCGGTCGCCTCGCGCAGTTCGATCCTGCGGATCTTGCCGGAGACCGTCTTGGGCAGCTCGGCGAACTCCAGCCGCCGGATGCGCTTGTAGGGGGCGAGGACGTCACGCGAGTGCTCGAACAGCACCTTCGCGGTGTCGGGTCCCGGCTCCCAGCCGGCCGCGAGCACGACGTAGGCCTTCGGTACGGCGAGCCGCAACTCGTCCGGCGCGGGCACCACGGCGGCCTCGGCCACCGCCTCGTGCTCCAGCAGCGCGCTCTCCAGCTCGAACGGGGAGATCTTGTAGTCGGAGGCCTTGAAGACGTCGTCGGAGCGGCCGACGTAGGTGATGTAGCCGTCCTCGTCGCGGGAGCCGATGTCGCCGGTGCGGTAGTAGCCGCCGGCCATCGCCTCCGCCGTACGGTCCGGGTCGCCGTGGTAGCCGGTCATCAGGCCGACCGGCGGGTCGGACAGGTCGAGCGCGATCTCGCCCTCGGCCGCGCCGGGCGCACCCGACACCGGGTCCAGCAGTTCGACCCGGTACCCCGGACTCGGCCGCCCCATCGACCCCGTCTTCAGCGGCTGGCCGGGGCTGTTGGAGACCTGGACGGCGGTCTCGGTCTGCCCGAAGCCGTCCCGGATGGTGACGCCCCAGGCCCGCCTGACCTGCTCGATGACCTCGGGGTTCAGCGGCTCCCCCGCCGCCAGCGCCTCGCGGGGCGGGGTGCGCAGCTGGGTCAGGTCGGCCTGGATGAGCATGCGCCACACGGTCGGCGGGGCGCAGAAGGTGGTGACGCCCGCGCGGTCCATCTCGGCCATCAGCCGGGCCGCGTCGAAGCGCGTGTAGTTGTGGATGAAGACGGTCGCCTCCGCGTTCCACGGCGCGAAGAGGTTCGACCAGGCGTGCTTGGCCCAGCCGGGCGAGGAGATGTTGAGGTGCACGTCGCCGGGCTTGAGGCCGATCCAGTACATGGTGGCCAGATGGCCGATCGGGTACGAGGTGTGGGTGTGCTCGACCAGCTTGGGGTGGGCGGTGGTGCCCGAGGTGAAGTAGAGCATCAGCGGGTCGTCGGCCAGGGTCGGCGCGTCCGCCGTGAACTCCGCGGAGGCGGTGTCCGCGTCCGCGTAGGACCGCCAGCCCTCGACGGCGCCGCCGACCGCGATCCGGGTGTACGACCCGGGCACCTCGTCGAACTTGGCCGCGTCCTCGGAGCGCACGATCACCTGCCGGACCCGGCCGCGGGCGACGCGGTCGCGCAGGTCGGCGGGGCCGAGCAGCGGGGTGGCGGGGATGACGACGGCGCGCAGTTTCATCGCGGCGAGGGCCGTCTCCCACAGCTCGGTCTGGTTGCCGAGCATGACGAGGATGCGGTCCTCGGGGCGCACGCCCTGGGCGCGCAGCCAGTTGGCGACGCGGTTCGAGCGCTCGGACATCTCCGCGAAGGAGAGGGCGGACTCGGTGCCGTCCTCCTCGACGATGCGCAGGGCCGTGCGGTCGTTCCCGGCCGCGATGGCGTCGAACCAGTCGAGCGCCCAGTTGAAGTGCTCGGGCCGGGGCCAGGAGAAACCCTCGTAGGCCGTGGCATAGTCCTCGCGATGTGCCAACAGGAAATCCCGCGCACTACGGAACGACTCACTCGCCGTCGTCATCTGTCCTCCTAAGTACCGGACCATTGCCGGGCGGCCCTCTGACATCGTGTAATCCGTGATGTGGGTCTCACTACCCCCGTACGGGGGTGTGTGCAGCAGGGCGGCCGCAATGAAGGGGCGAGCGGGTGACGACGGACGCGGCAGGGATGGTGGAGATTCAGTCGGCGCTGGTCCGGCTCCGGCGCGGCACGGGGCTGCCGGTCGCCTTCGGCGGCCTGGTGGAGAGCGGCCGCCGGCAGATGCGCATCAGCGAACTGAGCGGCACGGCGACCCCCGCCCTGCGCGCCCTCGCGGTCTCCTCGGGCAACGGCCTCGGCGGCAAGGCGGTCGCCCTCGCCCGCCCGTGCGCCGTCCTCGACTACTCCGCTTCCCGCCAGATCAGCCACGAGTACGACGCCCCGGTCGCCGTCGAGGGCCTGCGCGCGATCCTCGCAGTCCCGGTCGTCGTACGCCGCCGCGTCCGCGGTGTCCTCTACGGCGCGCTGCGCACCGCCCAGCCGCTCGGCGACCGGATGCTGAGCGCGGCGATGGAGGCCGCCCGGGACGTCGAACAGGCCCTGGTCGTACGGGAGGAAGTGCACGAGCTGCTGAGCGCGGCGCGTCCGGCGCAGGCCCCCGACCCGGCGGCGAGCGCCGTGTGGGAGCAGGTGCGGGAGGCGCACGCGGCGCTGCGGGCGCTGGCCCCGCGCATCGCGGACCCGGCGCTGCGGGCCGAACTGCTGGACGCCTGCGGCCTGTTGACGGCGGAGGCGGCCGCCGGCGAGGTCGGTCTCACGCCCCGGGAGCTGGACGTCCTGGCGTGTGTGGCGGCGGGGGCGACGAACGCGGTGGCGGCGGAGCGGCTGGGGCTGCGGCCGGAGACGGTGAAGGGGTATCTGCGCTCGGCGATGCGGAGGCTCGGGGCGCACACCCGCGGGGAGGCCGTGGTGGCGGCTCGGCGGGCCGGGGTGCTGCCGTGAGAGGGGTCGAGGTGCCTCCGTCGGCGGCTCCCGTGGCGGGCGTCTATTCATTCATCGGAGCTTTGAATTTCCTGATGCTGCAGAGTTGTTATTTCCCTCACGACCCCGTCCATCCGAATTTCAAGGACTGATTGCCTAATATTGGCCCGGACACGACACACGAGGGGAGCGGTGACCGTGCGACGGGACTTCAAGGAGCCTGCCAGATGCCGCCCCGACCTGGTCATCGGCCGGGAGGAGATGTTCTCCGCCGCCCGTGACCAGCTCGCGGAGGGCGGCAGTGTGCTGCTCCACGGCCCCGCCGGAATAGGAAAGTCGACCCTCCTGCGGGCGTTGGCCGCGGAATACGGCGAGACGGCGCGGACCGTGTTGCGCTGCTCGGCCACGGAGTCCGAATCCCATCTCCCCTTCCTGGCCCTCGCGGACCTCCTTGGTCTGGTCCTGGACGAGGTGTCCGAGCGGCTGCCCGCCGCACAGCGCACGGCACTGGAATCCGCGCTCACCGGACGCGGCGAGTCCTCCCTCCAGCGCGACGGACTCGCCCTGCGCCTGGCCGTCCTGTCCGCGCTGCGCGCCCTCGCGGCCGACGGTCCCGTCCTCGTCGTAGCGGACGATCTGCAGTGGCTGGACCCGGCCAGCGCGGAGTTGCTCGGGTTCGCGGCGCGGCGGCTCGGGGACACGCAGGTGCAGATGGTGTTCGCGGTGCGGACCGAGGGCCAGGAGTACGACCGGTATCTGAGCGCGTCGCCGCCGGACACCCTCGCGTTCCGGCTCAGTCCGCTGTCCCGGGCGCAGGTGTCCGGGCTGCTCGACCATCGCGGGTACGCCGGGCTGCCGCGCTCCACGGTCCGCGAGATCCACCGCACGAGTGGCGGAAACCCGCTGTTCGCGCTGGAGTTGGGCCGCGCGCTGGCCGAGAACCCCACCCCGCCGAGACCCGGCGAACCGTTGCCCGTGCCGACTTCACTACGCGCGTTGGTGCTGAGCCGGCTCGACATGCTGCCCGCCGAGGCGCGCCGCACCCTGCTGGTCGCGAGCGCGGGCGCCCGTCCCACGGTGGCCCTGCTCCAGACGGCCGGACGGGAGAACGCGGAGGCGGAGACCGCCCAGGCGGCCGAACTCGGCCTGCTGGCCACGGAGCCCGAGGGTCCCGCCGTACGGTTCGCGCATCCGCTGATCTCCGCCGCGCTGTACGCGGAGGCACCCGCGCAGGAGCGGCGGGCCGCGCACGCGGCGCTGTCGACGGCGGCCTCCGACCCCATCGAGCGCGCCCGGCATCTCGCCCTGGCCACCACCGGCACCGACCCGGAGGTCGCCGCCCGGCTCGCCGAGGCCGCGACCCTGGCCCGTGACCGGGGGGCGCCCTCGGTCGCCGCCTCGCTCGGACTGCTCGCCGCCCGGCACACCCCCGGCGACAGCGTGCCGGGCCCGGACGAGCGCAGGTTGCAGGCCGCCGAGGACGCGATCACCGCCGGGGAGCTGGACCTCGCCCGGGACATAGCGCGCGAGGTGCTGACCCGGACCTCGGTGGCCGCCGAGCGGGTGCGGGCCTGGATCATCGTGATCGACACCGCCGGCCACTCCATGGCGGACGTCGACGCCGTCTTCCCGCAGGCCCTCGCCGACGCGGGCGACGACCCCCGGCTGCTCGCCCTGGTCCGCTACCAACTCGCCTGGCGCGCCCTGCTGGTCGAGGGCGACTTCGCCGAGGCCCGAGCCGAGACCGCGCGCTCCGCCGAGCTGGCCGCGCGCGCGGGCGACCGGCGCACCGAACTCCTCGCGCTCTCCTTCCAGGCGCAGACCGAGACCCTGATGGGCCACCCCGACGCACCCCTGACCATCAAGCGCGCGCTGAAGGAGCCCCAGGACCCGAGGGTGGCGTGCCATCACAACGGCGCCGGCTCGGCCCGGTTCCGTTGGCTGGTGATGAGCGATCAGCTGCCCGAGGCCCGCGCGACCATCACCGCGCTGCTGCGCGAGGTGCGGCGGCGCGGGTCGGTGGAGAGCGAGGTGCACTTCCTGCGCGGCTTCGCCGAGACCGAACTGCGCTCAGGGCACTGCGGCCGCGCCCTCGACCTGGCCCGCGAGGGACTCCGGCTGGCCCGCGACTCCGGCATCGGGCAGACCGCGTCCGCGATGCTCACCGCGCTCGCCGAGGCCTCCGGCGGTGACGTGGACGAGGCACTCGCCCTGGCCCGGGAGGCGGTCGAGCACGCCGAGGAGGACGGCGACCAGATGTATCTGTCCCGTGCCCTCGGGGCCCTGGGATACGCCCAGTTGGTCGCCGGTGACGCCCACGGGACCGTCCGCTCGCTGCGCCGGGTCCGCGAACTGGAGCAGGCCCTCGGGGTCACCGACCCGGCCCGCGGCCGTTGGCACGGCGACCTCGCCGAGGCCCTCGTCCGCATCGGCGAGAGCACCGAGGCCCAGGACGTCATCGACGTCACCCGGGAACGCGCGCTGCGCCTGGGCCGCGAGAGCGTCATCGCCGTCCTCGACCGCGCCGAGGCCCTGGTGCGCGCGGAACGCGGCGAACACGACGCCGCCGTAGCACAACTGACGTCCGTTCAGGACCGGCTCGCCAAGCTGGGCTACGGCCTGGAGGAGGCCCGCGCCGCCTTCGCGCTGGCGTCGCTGCGCACCGGGCAGCCGGGACCGACGTCCTACGACGAGGCGACCCGACTGTTCCGGCGGTGCCGGGCGCTGCCCTGGCTGCGGCAGGTGGACGAGGCCGCCGTGGCACGCCCGCCGGAGCCCGCGCCGGTGCCCACGCCCGCGCCGACCCTCGAAGGGCTCGACGGGCTCGCCTCGATGGAGCGTCAGGTCGCCGCGCTCGTCATGGAGGGCGCCACCAACCGGGAGATCGCCGCCCGGCTGTTCATCAGCGTCAAGACGGTCGAGGCGACCCTGACCCGGGTCTACCGCAAGCTGGGGATCCGCTCCCGGGTGGATATCGTCCGACTGGCGGCGGGGCGCCGTCCGAACTGAGGACCCTGCGGGTTTACTGTGCGGCGACCGAGGGTTTTCCCTGCCCAACTCCCCTAGGGGGTTCCCTCATTGGGAGCAGGGTGCACCGGGTTCTAGCTTATGGGTGTGCCGCTCGCCCGGGCATACGGGGGTCGGTCCCGCGACCCCCGTTGCACCCCCCACACCCGCGCGACCCCCCACCGGCAACCCAATGAGGAGACTCATGTTCGGGCACAACCGCGCCAAGAGAACCACCGCGTTCGTCGCAGCAGCCGCCGCTGCCGCAGCGACCGCACTGCTCAGCGCCCCCACCGCTGTGGCAGCCCCCCAGCCCATCGTCGGCGGTTCCACGACCACGACGACGTCGTACCCGTTCGTCATGCAGATCACGGACGCCTCGCAGAACCAGTTCTGCGGCGGCACCCTCGTCTCCGCGACCAAGGTGGTCACCGCCGCCCACTGCATGGTCGGCGAGAGCACCAGCAGCGTCCGCGTGGTCGGCGGCCGTACCTACCTCAACGGTACGAACGGCACCGTCAGCAAGGTCAGCAAGATCTGGATCAACCCCAGCTACACGGACGCCACCAACGGCGACGACGTGGCCGTCCTGACGCTGTCGACGTCGATGCCGTACACCACGGCGTCCTACGTCTCCTCGTCCCAGACCGGCGTGTACGCGGCCGGCACGACCGCCCGCATCCTCGGCTGGGGCACCACCTCGGAGAACGGCAGCTCCTCCAACCAGCTGCGGACCGCGACGGTCCCGATCGTGTCCGACTCCAGCTGCAAGAGCTCCTACGGTTCGGACTTCATCGCGTCCGACATGGTTTGCGCCGGATACACATCCGGCGGCGTAGACACCTGCCAGGGCGACAGCGGCGGTCCCCTGCTCATCGGGGGCGTCCTGGCAGGGATCACTTCTTGGGGCGAGGGCTGTGCCGAGGCGGGTTACCCGGGTGTGTACTCCCGGCTGACCACGTTCTCCAGCCTGGTGACCGCACAGGTCAACTCGTGACCCGGAAGAACTCCTGAGTATCCCTCAGGGAAGAACCAGGGTGCGTTGCGGGCTTCCACGAGCAGCCCGCAACGCACCCTATCCATATGCCGGTTGACGCCTGTGCCTCGTCGGCCTACTTGTCGGCGGTGAGCTTCCCGGCCGCGCCCCAGCTGTCGGCCGGCACCTCGTGGATCCACACCTGCACGCTCTCGGCGGGGATCTTGTACGCGTCGACGAAGGCGTCGGTGACCCGCTTGACGAGGTCCCGCTTCAGCTCGACGTCGCGCGGACCCTGCTGGATGGTCACGATGGGCATGCTGAACTCCCTTGATCTGTACGCCCGTTGGGCCAGGTGTGCCCGCCGGGACCGGTACGCCTCTCGGCCGGCTCCAGTCCACCGCGTCACCCGCCCCCGACCAAGAGGCAGTCCGCGACCGCAGCGATCAGTTCTCGTGATCGCCGCAGGCCAGCAGCAGGGTGTCCAGGTGCGGCGGCACCTTCGTGGCGTGCACGGCGAGGCCCGTCGACAGGGTGAGGCCCGGCGCCGCGAACGGTACGAAGGCCACGCGCGGGCTGTGCAGCACGCGCGCGTGGGAGGCGTAGACGACCGTCCACAGCGGGCGCGCGCCGATGCTCGCGAGGGTGTCCTGGAGGGAACCGCTCACCGGCCCGGGCGGCGGCTCGAACCCGGCGTCGTGGCAGGCGCCGACGACCAGGTCGACGAGCGCGGGGTTGTTCCGGCGCTCGGTGATGGCCAGCGGCAGCGCGGCGAGTTCCTCGATCCGGAGCTCAGGCCGGGCCGCGAGCGGGTGCGACGCGGGCACGGCGGCCACGAGCGGATCGGCCCACAGCGGCAGCACCCGTACGCCCGGCACCGGCTCCACCGCCCGGACGAACGCGGCGTCCAACTGCCCGCCCGCGACCCGCGCGAGCCGTTCGCCGACGGGCAGTGAGAACAGCTCGACCGGGACGTCCGGCGCGCGTTCGGCGAACGCGCCGAGCACCCGGTCCAGATGGGCGCCGAGTCCGGTGCTGGTGCCGATCCGCAGCCCTTCCGGCGGGGCGACGGCCGCGCGGGCGCGCTCGGCGGCGGCCAGCACGGCCCGCGCCTCGGGCAGCAGCCGCTCCCCCGCGCCCGTGAGCCGCACCCGCCGGGGCGAACGGTCGAATAGCTCGGCCCCCAACTCCCGCTCCAGCCGCCGGATCTGCTGACTCACCGCCGACTGCACGATGTGCAGCCGCTCGGCGGCCCGCCCGAAGTGCAGCTCTTCGGCGACGGCGACGAAGTAGGTGAGCTGCCGCAGTTCCATGGACTCGACTCTAGAGGGGCCACCTGGACGCCTGTTTCAATGAGCGCCGGAACGAGGGCCGGACGGGAGCGCCGGACGAACGCGAGCGGGTGGGAGTGACAGGCATGGTGTCCACGGACCGTTTCCTCGCGTTCGCCGCGATGTCGTTGCTGGTGATCGTGATCCCGGGACCCAGCGTCCTGTTCGTCATCGGCCGCGCGCTCGCCCACGGTCGCCGTACGGCGGTGGCGACGGCGATCGGCAACGTCTTCGGCTCGTACCTCCTCGTGGCGGCGGTCGCGTTCGGCATCGGCTCGCTGGTGGAGCGCTCGGTCGCGGTCTACCTGACGGTGAAGCTCGCGGGCGCGGCGTACCTCGTCTACCTGGGCGTCCAGGCGTTCCGCCACCGCAAGGAGTTGAAGGCGTCGGCGATGCGGGCGGGCCCGGCGACCGAACCCCGGGGCGACCTCCGCACGGTCCTCGACGGCGCCCTCGTCGGCGTCACCAACCCCAAGGGTGTGGTCTTCTTCGCCGCCGTACTCCCCCAGTTCGTCAACCATTCCACGGGCCACGTCCCGCTCCAGATGCTCCTGCTCGGCCTGATCCCCATCTCCATCGGCCTGGTCACGGACACCCTCTGGGGCCTGACCGCGTCAGCGGCCCGCACGTGGTTCGCGGGCTCCGACCGCCGGCTGTCCCTGATCGGCGGGGCGGGTGGGTTCACGATGATCGGGCTGGGGTTGACGGTGGCGGTGACGGGGCGGGCGGACTGACCTTGTAGGGGGCCTAGGGAGCGTCCTAGGGGTTATAGGGGCCTACGACCGTCCCGAACCGGATGTCGTACGACGTCCCCTTGTGCAGGGTGTCGAGCATCAGCGCGCCCTCGGCGACGATCTCGCTCCGCTGTGCCTTGGTCAGCCGGCCGAAGGGCTCGATGACGAGGTGGCCGTTGGCCTCGTCGAGTTTCCAGAGACCGGCGAGGAAGCCGTCGACCAGGAGAGTGCGGTGAGCGACGTTGCCCTGCCAGGCACGGCCCCGGTACTCGGCCGGTACGACCCGGGTGCGGTCGGCGTGGGAGAGGAGCAGGTTGTCGAACTCCGGGAGGAAGCGCGGCGGGGCCGGGGTGTCGGCGGCGGGGCGCGGCGCGTCCGGGAGGTCGAAGAGTTCGACGCCGTTGGAGTCGTAGAAGGTGACGAGCTGCGGCCGTAGCCGCTCGAAGGCCTCGCGGAGGCGGGTCAGGCCGGCCCAGGTCTGCATGTCCTTCACGGAGGCGGGCCCGAAGGCGGCGAGGTAGCGGAGCACGGTGGCGTCCGGGGCGGGCGCGGGTTCGGCGGGGCGGCCCAGCCAGTGCTCGGCGGTGGTGAGAGCCACCTGGCCGCTCTGCCCCCAGAGCCCGCGCGGGGTGACCTGGACGAGCGGCAGCTTGCACCGGGCGGCGATGGCGAGGGCCTGCGGGTCGGCGTCCGGCCACTCGACGAGCAGCGCCTCCCGCAACTCCTTCATCGTGCGCGGCTCCGCCTCGACGAGTTCCCGGGCGAGGACGGCGAGCCGGTCCAGATCGACCCCGACGAGCCCCTTACGGAAGTTCCCCAGCTCCCGATCCCGGGCGGCCTGCACCAACGGCCGCAGGATGAGGGCGTCGTCCGCCGTGTGGGTGTGGATGGTGGAACGAAGGGTGACGATCCGGACGACCTCGCGCTCGGCCATCGCCCCGGACAGCGCCTCGGGCGTGAAGCCGTCGAGGCGGGCGGCGAGGGCGTAGTACGGCGGCTTGACATTCTGGGCCTGGAGGCCGAGGAGGTGCGAGACGGCTGCGCCGGCGGGGAGGGGGGTGCGGTGGAGGAGGAGTTGGCGGTGGAGGGTGGCGCGGTTGAGGGTGCGGGTGTCCAGGACGGGGGTGGGGGGCTTCGACGGGGTGGGGGGTTTGGCTTTGGTGGGGAGTTCGGATTTGGTGGGGGGTTCGGGTGTGGTGAGGGGCCTGGCTCGGGCCGGGGTCTTCGCGTCAACCGGGGGCTTCTCCTTGGTCACGTTCTCCACGCTACGGGCGGTTGCGGACAGGGCGTGTCCGCAACTCTCGCCGAATCCGGGAACGGGTGCACACGCCAAGGTCGTTTGCCGCGTATATCCTGCTCGTGCTCTGATCCCGCTCCGTGATCACGCAGACGTAGGTTCGACCGAGAGGCAGCCGCGCATGCCCCAGCGACGCGCCCGCCCCACCTCGAGGAACGGCAGGACCGGCCGACGCCCCGGCTGGCGCCGCACACCCGTCCCGCCACCGGAACCGGCACCCGCGACCCCGGCGTCCACCGCCGACACGCCACCCCCGGAGCCGTCCGACGCGGGCAGCGTCGTACAGGCCGCCCTGTACCGGGACGGCGTACGGGTCTCGGCGCCGGACACCCTCGCCGACACCTTCCGCGAACTCCGCGACCAGCCCTCCGGCATGGCCTGGATCGGCCTCGCCCGCCCCACCGAACGCGAACTCCTCTCCCTGGCAGCCGAGTTCGACCTCCACCCGCTGGCCGTCGAGGACGCGATGGAGGCACACCAGCGGCCCAAACTGGAGCGCTACGGCGAGACGCTGTTCGTCGTCCTCAGCGCGGCCCGCTACCTGGACAACACGGAGGAGGTCGACTTCGGCGAACTGCACGTCTTCGTGGGCCCCGACTTCGTGATCACGGTCCGGCACGGCGCGGCCCCCGACCTCTCTGCGGTGCGCCAACGCATGGAGGAATCACCGGAGTTGCTGAGACTCGGTCCCGAGGCGGTGCTGTACGCCATCCTCGACGCGGTCGTCGACGGGTACGCGCCGGTCGTCGCCGGCGTCCAGACCGACATCGACGAGATCGAGACAGAGGTCTTCTGCGGCGACCCGAAGGTCTCCCGCCGCATCTACGAACTCTCCCGCGAAATGGTCGAGTTCCAACGCGCCACCCGCCCCCTGGTAGGCATGCTGCACAGCCTCATGGCCGGCTTCGCGAAGTACGGCACGGACGAGGAACTCCAGCGCTACCTCCGCGACGTGGCCGACCACGTCACCCACACCAGCGAACAGGTGGACGGCTTCCGCCAGGCCCTCACCGACATCCTCACCGTGAACGCGACCCTGGTCACCCAGGAACAGAACGCGGAAATGCGGGCGTTGGCGGAGGCGGGCTTCGAACAGAACGAGGAGATCAAGAAGATCTCGTCCTGGGCGGCCATTCTGTTTGCACCCACGTTGGTGGGAACGATCTACGGCATGAACTTCGCGAACATGCCGGAGCTTGGGTGGCGCTTCGGATACCCGTTCGCGATCGGCTTGATGGGGGTTGTCTGCGTCAGCCTGTACCTGATCTTCAAGCGCAGGGACTGGCTCTAGCGCTCTGGCCGCCCAGCGCTCCCGACAATGCCCGACAGTTTCGTCGTCCTGACTACGTGCCTCAATCCGTGCCGGGCTGGACGAGCTTGAAGACGAGGCGGGCGGCGGTGCGTTGGGCGGTGTGGCGCAGGCGGAGCGGGGTCGGGCGGGCCGGAGTCGTCGCGGGAGTGCCTGTCAGGCGGGGGAAGAGGGCTTCGGCGTTGGTGCGGTTGACGGACTGGAGGACGCCGGGGTCGACACCGCTGTCGAGGCCGTTGGCGAAGTACTGGCTCGCGGCGGCGGGGGCGAACGGCCAGTCGCTGCCGAAGAGGATGTGTCCGGGGCGGGCAAAGGCGAGCAGTGTGGGCAGGGCGGCGGGGCTGGAGGACAGCGCGGTGTCGAAGTAGTACCCGCGGAAGTCGTCCAGCACGTCCAGCGGGCTGCGTCCGGTGTCGCCGGCGATGGCCACGGCCATGCGGTGGGAGGCGTAGGGCACGAAGCCCCCGGCGTGACTGAGGACGAACCGGATGTTCGGGTACGCGCGCACGACGCCGTTGCGGACCAGGAGGTATGCGGCCCGGGTGGTGTCGAGGAGGAAGTCGGCGGCGAACGGCGGGATGCCGTCCACAGCGGGTGCCGGGAGGTCGGCGGGGTGGACGAACACGACGGCGCCCCGGTCGTTCAGGGTCCGCCACAGTTCGTCCTGGCCGCCCGCGCCGACGTAGACGCCCTGGTTGTTGGCGAGCAGGGTGACCCCGTCGGCCCCCAACTCGTCCAGGGCCCGCTCCGCCTCGACGGCGGAGGCGGTGACATCGGGCATGGGCAGCGTGGCGAAGTACCCGAAACGGCCCGGGTGTTGGGCGGTGAGGGTCGCGGAGAAGTCGTTGAGCTGCCGGGCCAGGTCGGCGGCCTCTCCCGGATCGGTGAGGAAGCCGGTGCCCGGGGTGGAGACGGACACGATCGCCGTGGCGGTGTCCAGCAGGTCCATCAGCTCCAGGGCCGACTCGGCGCTCCACTCGGGCAGTTCACGGCCACCGGCCTCGGCGATGCCCGCCTGGGCGAGGAGGTCGCGGTAGAAGGCGGGGACTATGTGCTGGTGGACGTCGACCCGGCCAGCCGCTGCGTCGGTCACGAGGCGTTCTCCTGAGCGTTCTGGGCCTTCGGGGCCTTCTGTGTGGTGAGCAGGTCGAGCGCGTCGATGCCGTAGCGGGCGGGGGCGGATTCGGCGTGGCGCAGGAGTCTGGGGTACACGCCGGCGCAGCCGAGGGTGAGGGTCTCCCGGTCGGCCTGGACGTCGATCCGCGCGGGGCGGCCCCGTAGCGGTCGTACGAGGTGATCCTGGCCGTAGGCGTGTCCGAGTTCGCCGGCGGCGGTGATGCCCGGCCCGAGGAGTTGCCGCATCGCGCTCGCGGTCAGCACGGCCTTGTCGGCGAGGCCGACGACGCTCGGTCCATTGGCCAGGCGCCGGGCCGTGTTGCCCTGCTGGACGGCACCGGCATCGGCACCGGCACCGGCACCGGCCGACTCAAAACCGGGCTCCATGTTCGACAGCGGGTCGATCGGCACCACATGACGCTCGGCCTCACCCAGCGCCCGACGAGCCACCTCACGCACCGCCCGACGGGCCGCCGCACCCAGCGCTCGACCGGCCGTCTCACGCCGAGGCGCACTCAGCGTGCTCATCCCTCGCTCCCCGCCGCCAAGCGACCCGCCGCGTCGCAGACCACCTGCGCGTGGAGCTCGAACAACGCCACCAGATCGACCGTGTCGCCGTGGATCTCCCGGTGCACGAACAGCCCGTCGGCGCCGGCGACGGCGTACGTGGTGAGCGTGCGCACGGCGTCCTCGTCCAGCTCCGGGAACACGGTCCCGGTCACCTCGGCGATCTTCTGGGCGGCGATGTCACGGACCTGGAGGAACACCGTCCGCCCCCGGGGCTGGGTGGGCCGCCGTTCCAGGGCGAGCATCAGGCCGAGGCGGAGGAAGTCCGGTGCGTCGACCAGGGACCTGGCCACTTTCGCCGCCATGACGGTCACCCGCTCCAGGGGCGTGCCCGTCTCTTCGCCGGGGAGCTCGACGGCTGCCAGCCAGGTCTCGAAGCTGCGCTCGATGACGGCGGCGATCAGGTCGTCCTTGTCCTTGAAGTGCCAGTAGATCGAGCTCGCCGGCAGCCCGCACTTGGCGCTGACCGCCGCGATGGACGTGCCCTCGTAACCGCGCTCGCCCGCGATCTCCACCGTGGCGTCGAGGATGCGCTGCCGCGACTCCACCCCGTTCGCCCGCTTCTTGCGCGTCGTCTGCGTCGCCTGCGGCCTGCTCATCGGACCTGCCCTTCCTGCCGTGCCGGCACTTGACCCCGTTCCGCAGCCATCTTACCGTAGCGATCACTCCAACTGGAATGAACGCTACAGCAACGTGTTCGCAACACACCGCGACAGGGACGACAGCGAGGTGCCGGGTGAGCGAGTTCAGAGCCGGAGACATGACCTACGACGTGGCGGTGATCGGCTACGGCCCCACCGGTGTCACCGCCGCGAACCTGCTGGGGGCGATGGGCCTGCGGGTCGTCGTCGTGGAACGCGACGCCGAGATCTACGCCCGCGCCCGCGCGATCTCCACCGACGAGGAGGTCCTGCGGATCTGGCAGCGCACCGGTCTGGCCGACCGGCTGAAGCAGGACATGCTGGCCGAGCGGCCCCTCGATTTCGTCGACGCGCGTGGCCGGCCGTTCCTCAGCGCGCGCCCCACCCCGCGCGGGCACGGGCATCCGCCGCAGATGTTCGTCTACCAGCCGGCGCTGGAGCGCGTCCTGCGCGACGGGGTCGCCCGCCACCCGAACGTCGAGGTGCTGCTGCGGCACGAGTGTCTGCGGCTGCGCCAGGACGCCGAGGGCGTGGAGCTGACGGTGGTCGGCACGGCCGACGACGCCGTGCACCGCGTGCGCGCCTCCTACGTCGTCGCGGCCGACGGCGGCTCCAGCCTCACCCGCGCCCAGCTCAACATCGGCTACGAGGGCAGGACGTACGAGGACCGCTGGGTCGTCATCGACACCGAGATGCTGAAGCCGTGGCCGGACCACGACCGGCTGCGCTTCCGCTGCGACCCGGACCGGCCCGCCGTCGACTGCCCGACCCCGCTCGGGCACCACCGCTGGGAGTTCCCGATCCTGCCCGGCGACGACGAGCGGTACCTGACCACGGACGACGCGATCCACGAAATGGTCTCGCGGTACGGAATCAGCCGGGACCAGATCAAGATCCTGCGGGCCACCGTCTACAGCCACCACGTGCGCTTCGCCGCGCGCTTCCGTACGGGCAGGGTCTTCCTCGCCGGCGACGCGGCTCACGCGATGCCGCCGTGGATCGGCCAGGGCATGGCCGCGGGTGTGCGGGACGCGGCCAACCTGTGCTGGAAGCTGGCCGCCGTGCTGCGCGGCGAACTGCCCGAGGCGGTGCTGGACAGCTATGAGGCCGAACGCAAGCCGCACGTCAAGGAGATCACCAGGCGGGCGGTGTTCGTCGGAGGGATCATCACCGAGCGGCGCCGCCCGGTGACCCGCATCCGCAACACCGCGCTGCGCGGCCTCAGCCGCATACCGGGCTTCGGCAACTGGCTCCAGGACTCCCACTGGATACCCGTCGCCCGCTACTCGGCCGGCTTCCAGGCCCTCCCCCGCACCAGGGCGTCCGGCCACCAGATCCCGCAGCCCTGGGTGACCGGCCCCGACGGTGAACGCGTACGGCTGGACGACGTCCTCGCCGGCCGCTGGCTGCTCCTGCACGGCAAGCACGCCGTGCCCCAGTCCGCGTGGGACCGCCTCGGTGTTCCCTCGCTCACCGTCACACCCGGCGGCTCCGAGCCGGCCGAGGGCACGGTCGTCGACAGCGAAGGCGTCCTGCTGCCCTGGATGGCCGGGCACCGCGCGGCCACCCTCGCGCTGCGCCCGGACGCGTACGTCTACGCGGCCGCTCCGGCCGGTGCCCAACTCCCGCCGCCCCCGACCGGATTCGCCCCGGCGTCGCGCCCGACCGCCTCGATCGCCCTGTGAGGACCGCCATGACCACGTACACCGAACTGCCGTCGATGCAGGAGTCCTTGCTCGATGTCGCCGGCAAGAAGATCTTCGTCGCGGAGACCGGAGACGGGCCGCCCGTACTGCTGCTGCACGGCGGCGGACCCGGCGCCTCCGGAGTCTCCAACTACCAGCGGAACATCGGGGAGTTGGCCAAGCAGTACCGGGTCATCGTCCCCGACCTGCCCGGTTACGGCCGCAGCACCAAGGGCGTCGACGGCGCCGATCCCTTCGGCCACCTCGCCGACGCGATCCGCGGCCTCCTCGACGAACTCGGCCTGGACAGGGCCCACTTGGTCGGCAACTCCTACGGCGGTGCGTGCGCCCTGCGGCTCGCCCTGGACACCCCCGACCGCGTCGACCGCATGGTCCTGATGGGCCCCGGCGGCGTCGGCACCACCCGCGCGCTGCCCACCCCGGGCCTCAACAGCCTGCTCAACTACTACTCCGGGGACGGCCCTTCACGGCTGAAGCTGGAGAAGTTCATCCGCACCTACCTGGTCTTCAACGCCGCCGACGTGCCGGACGGCGTCATCGACGCGCGCTATCGCGACAGCATCGACCCGGAGGTCGTCGCGGCTCCGCCGCTGCGACGCCCCAAGTCACTGCGCGCCGTGTGGAGAATGGACTTCACCCGCGACGCCCGGCTGTCCCGGCTGCTCGTGCCGACCCTGGTGCTGTGGGGCGCCGCCGACAAGGTCAACCGGCCCAGCGGCGGCCGGATGCTGGCCGGGCGGATGCCCAACTGCGATCTGTACGAGGTCGCCAACACCGGTCACTGGGTCCAGTTCGAACGCGCCGAACTGTTCAACCGGCTCTGCGCCGACTTCCTGGCAGGCCGCCGATGAACACCACCGCTTCGGTCTTCGGCGCGGTCCACCTGGGCTACGTCGTCATCGAGACCCAGCGCTTCGCCGACTGGCGCCGCTTCGGCACCGAGGCCATCGGCATGCACCGTGACGACCTCGACTCGGGCCTGACGCGGTTCCGGCTCGACGACCAGGAGTGCCGGTTCCTGCTGCGGCGCGGGCCGGCCGAGGACGTCGTGGCGACCGGGTGGCACATCGACGACCACGCGGCCTACGAGCGGATCGAGGCCCGGGTGCGCGCCCACGGCGTACCGGTCGTCGAAGGCACCGCGGAGGACGCGGCCCTGCGGGGCGTCGAACGCCTGCTGCGTTTCCCCGGTCCGAAGGGCATCACGCAGGAGATCTGCACCGCCCCGGTGAAGGCCGCGGAGCCGCTGCGGATGCTCGCGTCCGGGTTCGTCACAGGCGACTCGGGCATGGGCCACATCGCCATCACGTCCACCAAGCCGGCACAGCTGCGGGGCTACTTCGACACCGTCTTCGACGCCCGCCTGACGGACTGCATCGACGAGACCATCAGCGGCGTCAAACTCAAGATCCGCTTCCTGCGGGTCAACGAACGCCACCACTCCATCGCGGTCGCCGCCGTCCGCGGCCTGCCGATCGACCCGGTCCGCACCCGCGTCCAGCACCTCAACATCCAGGCCGCCACCCTCGACGACGTGGCCCGCAGCTACCAGCGGGTGCACGAACTCGGCTTCGACATGGCCCTGTCCGTCGGCCAGCACACGAACGACAGGGAACTCTCCTACTACGCCCGCACCCCCTCGGGCTTCGAATGGGAGGTCGGCTGGAACCCCGTCGTCATCGACGAGACCACCTGGCAGCCCAGCACCCACCAGGGCATCAGCGTCTGGGGCCACACCCCCGTCGGCCGGACGATCGTCGACAAACTCGACCAGTTCCGCCTCGGCGCCCGCTCCCTGACCCGCCGGGAGGTCACGGTTCCTAGTCAGCCTGCCAGTTGAGCGAGGGCCAGCGTGTGGGCCTGAGTGAGGGAGTCCGCCGCGGCGCACGGGACGTCCGGTTGTACGCCGGTGCCCTCCCAGTTCGTGCCGGAGACGGGGTTGACGGCGCGGCCGACCGGGACCGTGGCCTCCAGGTGGGGGTGGACGGTCCAGCCCTCGCACGGGTGGGCGCCACCCCGGGTGCGCTCGCCGACGACTGTCGCGCGGCCGAGTTGCTGGAGGTCGTAGGCCAGTTCCTCGGCGGCGGAGAAGGTGTCGGTGCTGGACAGGACGTACAGCGGTTTGGTGCCGCCGAAGCGGGTGCCGGGGACGTGCGGGAGGCTCCAGGACTGTTCGGTGCGGTCGCCTGCGCGCCAGTACATGGAGTTGAGGTGGGTGCGTTCGTCGAGCAGGTAGCTGCAGACGAAGGCGACCGCGTCCGGGTCGCCGCCCCGGTTGGCGCGGAGGTCGATGATCAGTGCCTGGGCGCGGGAGGCCAGGGTGAGGGCGGCGCTCAGTGGCTCGGCGGCCCACTCCAGCGGGAACAGCATCGGGGCCAACTCCAGTACGGCGACCCCGCCGTTGAGCAGTTCCACTCGGGGCGCACCGCCCAGCGAGGTGTCGAAGTCCCGGCGGATGGCAGCCAAGTTGGCCGCTCCCTGCTTGGGGGGTACGGGGTCGGCGTGGTGCTTGAGTCTCAAGTGGCGGTCGCCGTTGGCGGATTGCAGGTCGGCGGTGACCAGTCGGGCGAACTCCTCGGCGTCGTCGACGTCGTAGGCGCCCTCGGAGAGGCGTCGACGCAGCAGGGCGGCCAGTTGCTCTGCTATGTCAGGGAAGACGTAGTGCTCGGTCAGGAGTCGGGCGGTCTCGTCGATGACGGGGGCGGGCTGAAGCTTCGTCAGGGTTGTCATGGAAGGGAGTAGAGCACCGCCCTTGCGAAAGCGTCAACAAGATTAGACACTTTCTCTATGCGTGATCAGCCTTCCCATCCGCCGCCCCCCGAGGACGTGCTGGAGATCGGCGCGCCCGAGCAATTCGCGGCGCTCGCCCACCCGTTGCGGCAGCGGCTGCTCTTCGCTCTGGGGCATCGGCCTGCCACCATCAGCCAGCTCGCGGCGCAGCTCGACGCGAAGAAGGGCAACGTCGCCCATCACGTCAAGGTGCTCCGCGAAGCCGGGCTCATCCACGTCGCCGAGACGCGCCAGGTCCGTGGCGGCACCGAGCAGTACTACCAGCGCACGGCCCGCCACATGCTCGTCGCCGAACCCCATGCGGCGGGCACCGCCGCGATGTTCGCCGCCGTCGCCCAGGAGCTGGACCTCTCTCCCACCGACCACCACCTGACCCTGCGCCACCTGCGCCTGAGCCCTGCCAAGGCGAGGGAACTCGGCGAGGCGCTCGCCAAGTTGGTCGACGACGCGGAAGAAGACGCGGAGGACGAGCCGGTGCACGGTGTGCTGGTGGCGCTCTATCAGCAGGCTCCGCCGACCACTCCGCCGACCGCTCCGCCGACCGGCCCCGCCCGTGGTGCCGTGGGCGCGGCGGGTGGCTGAACCGACCGTGTCGGTGATCACCACCGTCTCCCGGCGGCGTGCGAACACCCAGCGCACCGACGGGACTTCAGTCGCCGTGAGTGACCGGCTCGGGCTCGGCGTCGGCGTCCAGCGCGTCGAGTACGGCGTCCCCGTTCGCCCTCGCCCACTCCGTCAGCATGTGGATCGGGTCGATCAACGTCGCGCCGAGCGGAGTGAGTTCGTACTCGACGCGGGGCGGCACCTCGGCGTAGGCGTGGCGTTGGATGAGGCCGTGGGCCTGGAGTCGGCGGAGGGTCTGGGTGAGCACCTTGCGGGAGATGCCGCCGATCAGCTCGACCAACTCGCCGTGGCGAACGGGGCCTTGACTGAGGCCGTAGAGCACGACCGCGGTCCACTTGTCGGCGAGGAGTTCGACCGTCAGGCGTGCCGGGCAGTCGGCGAGGAAGGGATCACCGGGACCGTAACCGCTCATGGCGCCTAAGGTACCTGGCGGTTCCTGTCGGAAACCTAGCGTGGGTCTCTCCCCCCTTCCCAGCCAGGAGAGTCATGCAGCCCATGGAACCCGTACGACCCACCCGACCGACCCGCTCCACCGAACCCACGCGATCCATGCGGGTCATCACCCAGCAGACGCTCGGCGGGCCCGAGGTGCTCACCATCGTGGACGCGCCCGAACCCCGCCCCGTCCCGACCGAGGTCCTCGTCCGCGTCCGGGCGATCGGGCTGAACCCGCTGGAGGCGCGGCTGCGGGCCGGTGAGTTCCCGCTGCTGGGCCCGCCGCCGTTCGTCCTCGGCTGGGACATCAGCGGTGTGGTCGAACAGGCGCCGGGGACCTGGCGGTTCAGGCCCGGCGACGAGGTGTTCGGGATGCCGCTGTTCCCGCACGCCGCGAACGCGTATGCCGAGGTCGTGTCGGCGCCCGCGCTGCACCTGGCCCGCAAGCCGGCGTCGCTCTCCCACGTCGAGGCGGCCGCGCTGCCGGTCGTCGGGCTGACGGCGTGGCAGGGCCTCGTCGATCTCGGCGGCGTGGGCGAGGGCGACCGCGTACTGATCCACGGCGGTGGCGGCGGGGTCGGCCACATCGCGATCCAGCTCGCGAAGGCGCTCGGCGCGTACGTGATCGCCACCGCGAGCGGAGGCAAGCGGGAGTTCGTCGAGGGGTTCGGCGCCGACGAGGTCATCGACTACACGGCGGTCGACTTCACCGAGGCGGTCCGTGACATCGACGTCGTGCTCGACACGATCGGCGGCGACACCGTCGAGCGCTCGCTCCAAGTGCTGCGCCCCGGTGGCCACTTGGTGACCGCGGTCGCCGAGGAGGACAAGGACCTCATCGCCCGCTACGAGGCGGCCGGCCTGCGCTTCAGCGGCATCGCGGTCGACCCCGATCCGGTCGGCCTGCGCGGTCTCGTCGAACTCGTCGAGCAGGGCAGGCTCCGCGTCCACGTGGAGGAGACGTTCCCGTTCGAGCGCGTCGCCGACGCCCACCGCCTGCTGGACACCGGCCACTTGCGGGGCAAGCTCGTCCTCACCCTCTGATCCCGTCCGAGCCAGGCCGACCGACAGGCGGCCGGCGACTTGCCGGCCGCCTGTGGTGCGCGATGCCGCCCAGCTCCACGCCGACCACACCTTCCGCAGGAGCCTCGGCTTCCTGCTCGACGCCATCGAGGCCCGCGTGTCAGGGTGATCTCGTCCGTCGAACGCCGGGACCCGGTGCGTGAGCGGTGTCGCCCGCTGCCCGACCAGCAAGGAGCAGTACGCCGTGAAGGTGGAAATCCAGCCGGATGTAAGGGACTTGGCCGTTCGGCTCGGGCCGGATGTTCCCTACGCGTTGAAGGCCGTGGCAGGTCAGCTCGCCGACGATCCCGACCTGGGCGAGCCCTCGGGGCTGCCCGGCATCCTGAACTTGACGGTCGACGGTGACATGTTCGACAACTGCCCTGATCTGTCGGTCGGTTACATCCGCGAGCCGGACCGTGTGGAGATCCGGTTCCTGAGAGTGGCCCCCTCCGCCGAGCCCGCCATCGAGCCTGCCGTCGAGGCCGGCGAGCGGGAGCAACCCGCCGACCCCGCCGCTGCCGCCCTCACGGTGCGGCAGGTCGCCGACGCCTGGCACCGCATCACCTCCTGGCTCAAGTCCCACGCCCCCGACTCCTACGCCGCGCTCCGCCCCGGTGCCGACTCCCCCGCCCTCGCCGCCCTGGAGGCGAAACTCGGCATCCCGATACCCATCGAGCTGCGCACCCTGTGGATGCTGACCGCGGGTGACGACGGGGCAGGCGGCGGTGGTTGTCTCCCGGGCAACATGGCGCTGCTGGACCTGGACGCCGTAGCCGCTCACCATCGGCGCAGGTCCGATGCCCAATCTCACGAGGACGTCTTCAACGCCAAGCGCCCCGAGGAGGAGCGGATCACCGTGTGGAAGGCGACCTGGATTCCGCTGGTCGCCTGGCGGCCGTCCGACGGCACCTCGGGGCTCCATCTCGACGCCGAGAGCGGCTACTTGGGGTCCTGGTCCCGCTACAACGAACCACCCGGCGACGTGCTCGACACCCTCGTCACGTACCTCGAAGAGGCCGCCGACATGCTCGAAGCCCCCGCCCTCGCCACCCGTGACAGGCCCGGCCTGATCGACGGAGCGCTGGTGTGGCGGAGCAGCATCACCCCTGCCCTGGAACCCCGTTGGCGGCCTGCGGCCGACTGACCGACCCGCCTACGGGACCCCCGCCTCGAACAACACGTACCCCGCATAGGACCCGGACGCGACCGCCGCGACCCCCAACACCAGGCACAGCGTGGGCAGTCCGACGGTCCGCAGCCTCGTGGCCAGGGGGATGAAGAGGGGGAAGCACGGGAGCAGGTAGCGGGAGACGTTGCCGAAGATCTGCTGGCTGCCCAGGACCAGGGCCAGGGTGAGCAGGGTGTGGACGACCAGGACGGCCGGCGGGCGCAGGCGGATCAGGAAGGGGAGGAGGAGCGCGGCCAGGAGGACGGTGGCCGCGGCGATGGTGTCCTCGAAGGGGAACGCGAAGAGGTAGTCGAAGCGGCCGACCGCCATGGAGCTGAAGACGTCGGCGGTCTGTCTGCCGTAGTCGAAGGTGTGCCCCCAGGCGCCCTTCTGGAGCGCGAAGTAACCGGCCAGGTTGCCCATGCGGTTGCCGACCCAGAGGAGGTAGCCGGTCAGGCCGAGCGGTGCGACCAGCATGGCGAACCAGGGGGTCGCCATGTGGTCCCGGCGGCGGTGGAGCGTCTGGAGCGCGGCGACCGTGACGGCCGCGATCAACGCGACGGCCGTGGGGCGGTTCAGACCCGCGGCGAAGGTCAGGACGCCCGCCGTGAGCCAGCGGTCGGTCATCACGGCGTGGCAGGCCCAGACCGCGAGGGCGATGTAGAGGGACTCCGAGTACGCCGCCCACTCCATGCCGGAACCGGGCCACACCGCCCACAGACCGGCCGCCGCGAACCCGGCCCGCCTGCCCCCGAACCTCACCGTGACCGCGTAGACGCCGAGCGCCGCGGCGAACGACGCCACGACCGAGACCAGCATCCCGGAGCCGTACAGCCCGAGGCCCGTGACCTCGGAGACCAGGCGCATCGACGCCGGGTAGAGCGGGAAGAAGGCCGCCGAGTTGCCTTCGAGGGTGATCATGCCGGTGGCGCCGGGGACATGGACGAGCGCGGGGTCGTAGCCGTGCGCGGCGATCTGCTGGTACCACCAGCCGTCCCATGTCGCGAGTACGTCCCACACGTGGGCGCCGCCGCCGAAGCGCGGGTTCTTCGTCCGGAAGCCGCCGTCGGAGTCCAGGAGGTACATGAAGACGGCGAAGCCGATCAGCTTCAGCACGCCGTACAGCACGAGCACCGGGCCGTAGTGGCGGACCGTGCGGCGCAGGAACTCCCCAACTTCCCTGCGGGGGCTGCCGGTTGCGGCCTCGGCGACGAGGCGCGTCAACGTCGTCGTCTCGCTCATGTCGTCGTCGCCTCCGCCTCGTCGCGGCGCCCGGCCGGGAACACCCAGGCCCGGAAGAGCAGGAACCGTACGAGGGTTGCCGCCAGGTTGGCCGCGACCAGCACCCCGACTTCCAAGCCGCGCGCGGGAGTTGGGCTCACGCGGTGGAGGAGGGCCAGGGAGCCGCTGGTGAGGGCGAGGCCGATCGTGAAGACCAGGAGGCCCTGGGCCTGGTGGCGGAGGGCGCCGGTGCGGCCGCGCAGTCCGAAGGTCAGGCGGCGGTTCGCGGCCGTGTTGGCGAGCGCGCAGAGCAGCAGCGCCAGCGCGTTCGCGGCCTGGCCGCCCGCCGCCGGGCGCAACGCCACGTACAGCAGGACGTAGCCGACCGAGCTGACCGCGCCCACGGCGGCGAAGCGCAGCAGTTGCGCGGCCAGACCTGTCGGCGGTGAACCGTCGGCGGCGGACCGGCGCAGCCCCGCCGTCGGGAGGGTGCCGCGCGCCAACTCCCGTCCTATGCGCGCGATTCCGCGCAGGTCGGCCAGTGCCGTGGACAGGATGTCGACGCGGCTGTCGGGGTCGTCCACCCAGTCGACCGGCACTTCGTGGATGCGCAGTCCGGCCCGCTCGGCGATCACCAGCAGCTCGGTGTCGAAGAACCACCCCGAGTCCTTCACCAGCGGCAGCAGCCGCTCGGCGACATCCCGCCGTACCGCCTTGAAACCGCACTGCGCGTCGGAGAAGCCGACGGAGAGGGTGGATCTCAACAGGGCGTTGTAGCAACGGGAGATGGCCTCCCTCTTAGGACCGCGCACCACCCGGGAGCCACGGGCCAGGCGGGTGCCGATCGCGATGTCGGAGTGGCCGGAGATCAGCGGGGCGACCAGCGGGAGGAGCGCCGCGAGGTCGGTCGACAGGTCGACGTCGACGTAGGCGAGGACGGGTGCGCGCGACCCGGACCAGGCCGCGTGCAGCGCCCGGCCCCGGCCCTTCTCGGCGAGCCGCAGCCACTCCAACTCGGGTATTTCAGCGACCAGTTGGGCCGCTATGCGCGGGGTCGCGTCCGTGCTGGCGTTGTCCGCGACCGTGATGCGGAAGGGGTACGGGAACGTCTCCAGCAGGTGGGCGTGCAGGCGCCGTACGCTCGGTTCGAGGTCCGTCTCCTCGTTGTGCACGGGGACGACCACGTCGAGGACGGGCTCGTGCTGGCGGGCCGACACCGGTGTGCGGAGCGGTAGTCGGCTCATCTGGCTCGTCGGCAATTTCATGTTTCGTCCTGGTCTGTGAGGCGTCGCAGGGCATGCGGGATCGCCGGCGGGCACGATGTCGCAACGAGGGTGTAGGGGCTGAGGCCCAGGGGCTTGCGGGCTTACGTGGTGGGGCGGGTCATCCGGTGTTCGTCGCCTCCGCACCGACCGTCTCGGACGACTCGGTCGCCGGGGGTGCCGTCGCCGTGTTCGTCGAAGTGCCGTGTCCCGTGGGCGTGTTGGCCGTCCCCGTGGCGGACGGCGGTGCGGGGCTGTTCGTGGCCGGGTCCGTGGACGGGGTGGACGAACCTCCGCCCGGCGTCGTGGTCGGTGCGGTGGGCGGCACGCTGGTGCGGGTCGGGGTCGGCCCGGTGGTTCCGCTCGGGGTGGTGTCGGGGGTCAGAGTCGGGGTGGGGCCGGGGAGGGTCGGGCTCAGGGCGGGGCGGGGCAGCGGGGCCTGCGGTCTGTCGTCCACCCGGTCGTGCGGCAGCAGGAAGAAGCCGAGGCCGATCCCGGCGACGGCCAGCGCGGAGCCGACCGCCTTCTGCGCCGTACGGGCCCGGCGCCTGGCCCGTACGCCGTCGCGGAGCCGAGTCCGGTGCCGGGGTTCGAAGGGGGTGGTCTCCTGGGTGTCGCGCATCATCCGCGCGAGCTCCCGCTCGAAGCGGTCGAGGCGATCGCCCTGGCCCAGCCGATCCCCTCGGCCCGGCTGATCCCCTTGGCCGAACTGAGCGCCTGGGCCGAACTGATCGCTCGGTTCGAACTGATCGCCCGGGTCGAACTGATCGTGTTGGTCGAAGTGGTCCATCAGCTCCCCCTCATCCCACCGGCTCGATGACGTCGCCGAGGATCCGGCGCAGCCGCGCCACGCCCCGCGACGCATGGGACCGGACGGTGCCGACCGGACACCCCAGCACTTCGGCGACCTGCTTGTCGGGCAGGTCCTGGTAGTAGCGCAGGACCACGGCGGCCCGTTGCGCGGGCGGCAGCTGGGCCAGCGCCGCCTCCAGCCGCGAGCGCTCCGCCACCACGGCGGACACGTCCCCGGTCTCCGCCCGGTCGGGCAGTTGCTCGACCGGGCGCTCGCCCCACCAGCGCCGCCGCGCCGAACGCGCCGCCGCCCGCGCGAGGATCCTGCGCACATACGGCTCCGGTGCCTCCTCGCCGATCTTCGGCCAGGCGAACCAGAGTTTGACCATGGCCTCCTGGAGGAGGTCCTCGGCGCGGTGCCGGTCGCCTCCCACGAGCAGACAGGCCAGATGGAACAACGCCGACCAGCGGGCTGCCACGAACCCGTCGAACCCCTCGGCCCGACTCTGTTCCATCCGTACCGTCCCCGTTCAGGCAAGCCCCTTACACAGAGAGAAAGGCCCTGGACCCCCCACCGCGCTGCACCCCACGGCTGTGATCCGGGTTACATCCGGATCCGGGGTCAAGAGTGCGTCATGTGGAATCCGGGGCTGAGAGGGCCGGGACCCGCCGACGTACTAAGGGAGCAAGCAGACACGACCCCGACGAAGGGCACTTCCTTGAACCCGCGACGCATCGTCCTGAGCCTCGTCGCAGGGCTCGCCTCCACGCTGCTGCTGGGGGCGTGCGGTTCCTCGAACGGCACCGGCACCGACAACGCCGCCCCGGCCGCGTCGGACCCCGCGATCTCGACACCGGTGGCCTCACCGCCGAGCACGAGCGCGGGTGCGAGCGCCACGGCCGGCACCGGTTCCGACGGCGGGACCACGACCACCGCCGTGACCGCCAAGGCGATGAACGGCCTCGGCAACGTCGTCACCGACAACAACGGCATGACCCTCTACCGCTTCGACAAGGACGAGCCGTCCCCGTCCAAGTGGACATGCAAGGGCGCCTGCACGATGACGTGGATCCCGGTCATCGTGCAGGACTCCGTCCGGACCTCGGGCGTGGAGAAGAGCCTCCTCGGCACGGTCCACCGGAGCGGCCTGAAGCAACTCACCCTCGCGGGCTGGCCGTTGTACCGGTACATCGGCGACACGGCGGCCGGACAGGTCAACGGCCAGGGCAAGGACGGCGAGTGGTACGCCATCGCGCCCTCCGGACAGAAGTCCGCGACGACGGGCTGAAGACACCGACGGTCCCGCAGGTCCACCGGAAGGACGTGGATCTGCGGGACCCCGGGATGCGGAGGGAACCAGGATCAGCGGCTGTGGCCGTCCGAGCGCTTGCGGTGGATCGTGAACGTCTCGAAGACCGACAGCTCGCCGTGCGGCTTGTTCACGTTGTAGTACGTGACGTGCATGCGGGTCGTGTCACCGGCGTGGCGGCCCGGGTCGACGGTGAACGCCGCGAAGCCATAGGGGTGTTCGGTGTCGCGGACGCCGGTCCAGATCGCCTCCTCCTTGGTGTAGGTGGAGGTGCGCTTACCGTTGGAGCCGGGGCTCGACGACACGGCGGTGATGACCTTGGCGGTGCCGTCCTTGAAGAAGCTCTGGTTCGTGGTGCCGGAGACACCGCCGCCGCCGAGGATCATGTGCACGGTGCCGAGACCGGTGTCGATGGAGTCGGTGGCCGTGGAGACCGGGTTCGGGGTGAGCGTCTCGCTGCCGGTGACGACACCGCGCACGGCCAGCGAGCGCTCGTAGTTGTGCTCGTGGCCGCACAGGACCAGGTCGACGCCGTAGCGGTCGAAGAGGGGGCCGTACTTCTGGCGCAGCCCGAGGTCGGCGCCGTTGGCGTCCGAGGAGCTGATCATCACCTGGTGCATGGCGACGACGATCCAGTCGGTGTCGCGCGAGGCCCGGGCCGCCTTCAACTCCTTCTCCAGGAACGCGAGCTGGCGTCCGCCGGAGTAGCCGTTGATGTAGACGTCGCCGCCGTCCTGGAGGCAGTTGTCGTCGTTCTGGAGCACGATCACGCGGACCGAGCCGACGGTGAACGCGTAGTACAGGCCCGCGAGTTCGGCGTCGGTCTCGGTGGAGGGGAGGGTGAAGTAGGTCTGGTAGGCGCCGAGTCCGATCGGGCCGTTGGCCTTCTCGATCTCGTGGTTGCCGGCCGCCGGCATCCAGGGGCGGAAGCGGGCCGAACGGGTGTTGTTGGTGAAGAAGTTGTTCCAGGTGCGCACCCGGTCGACGTCCAGGTTGGCGTAGCAGAGGTCGCCGTTGAGGAGGTGGAAGAGCGGGGCGACCTGCTCGATGCCGGTGACGATGTCCTTCGTCGCCGGGGTGGAGTTCGCGTCGAGGGCGACGGTGCCGTCGGCCGCCCAGGTGACCTGCGGGGCGGACTGGTCGCCGAAGCTGGTGAAGGTGAAGGGGGCCCGGCCGCGCGGCGCGGTGCGGAAGGTGCCGCTGTCGGGGGTCGCGCCCTCGTGGGTGGCCATGTAGACGTAGTCGGTGCCGGGCGACAGGCGCTTCAGCGAGGCGTGGTGGACGTAGACGGTGCGGCTGGAGGTGCCGTCCACGTAAGTGACCGTGTGGGCGTCGGCCTTGGAGCCGAAGCCGTGCTCCAGCGTGCCGTAGCGGACGGCGGGTCTGGTCACCGGTTTGTCGGTGATCCAGGAGACGTTCATCTGGGTGCGCGGGTCGGCGCCGAAGGTGAGGTGCAGGCCCTGGACCGGGGATGTGCCGGAGGAGTCCGCGGTGAGGTGCAGGGCCGGGGCGGCGAGCGGGGCGGCCTGCGCCGTGCCTGCTCCCAGCAAGGGGGTGACGGCCGCGCCGACGCCGGCCGTACCGAGGAGACCCAGCGCGTGACGCCGGCTGACTCCCTCGGACGACTGCGCGGACTCGTCCGGTGTCTCGGTCTGTGTGGTCATGGTGCCCTCCCTGGCGAGCAGTTGAGCTGACGACGACCGCACAGTGGCGCTTCCCGGCGGCTCCCGAGTGAACAGTGCGTTGCCAGACGGTCGTTGCGGCCCCGGGTGCGGGCGCCGGGGGCGATTCTTGCCCCGGGCTTTGCCAGGGACGGTCACTTCGTTGACGCGGCCGGGTCGCGGGAGGCTGGGCGAGGAACCATTTCCGGCCACCGACGGCACACCGCACCGCGCCCGCCATGAGCCACCGAAGGCACACCCCCGTCGCCCTCCGCACGGGCCACCGCCGGCACCCGTCACGGCGTCATCGCCACGTCAAGATTCGGCACTCCGGCGTCAGACGCGCGCCAACACCGCGCTCCGTCAGTCCTCTTCGCCCCTTCGATGGGACACGGACAACTGTGTACGCCGAGAGGTGAGCGACGATGAGCAGTGGCGGGCGAGCACGTGCCGTGGTCGGAGTGAGCGGGTCGACGGGCAGCCTGGCCGCGCTGCACCGGGCGGTGCGGGAGGCCCGCCGCACCGACGCGGAGCTGCTGGCCGTGCTCGCCTGGGAGCCGCCCGGCGGTGAACTGGCCCACGGGCGCTCGATGTTGGCGCCCCCGGCGGCCCAGCTCCGCCGGGACGCGGCCGACCGGCTCCTCGCCGTGCTGGACGCGGCGTTCGGCGAGACGGGTCCCGGGGTCGCGTTCCAGGGCCTGGTGGTCCGGGGCACGGCGGGCCGCGCCCTGGTGGAGACCGCCGACCGCCCGGACGACCTCCTCGTCATCGGCACGGGTCCGCGAGGCCCGCTCCGCGCCCTCTTCCCGTCCGTCACCCGGTACTGCGTCGCGCACGCCGACTGCCCGGTCCTGACGGTGCCGCCGTCGCCTCTGGAGAGCGAGCTGGCCTCGCTGCACCGCCGTATCTCCCTGCGGCTCGCGGTCGACGCGCGGGAGCTGACGGAGGGCGGCGGCTGAGCCGTCGTACCCCCCGTCAGCAGGGCGTTATGGCTGGCCGCTCCCCCGTCAAGCATCCGTCAGAGCGGCACCCGGACCCCTCCCTCTCGGGCATAGCTTCGAAGAGCGCCCGGCCGCACCGGCCGGGCCCCGCACGTCACCTTCCGCAAGGAGCCGCACGATGTCTCCAGTCGAGCAAGCCGAGCACGCCGAGGGCCTCAAGGAGCCGGGGGACGCCGAGCCCTCCGAACGGGTCCCGGCCGGACTTCTGTACGTCCCGGTCCGGTCGGGTCCCGCGGGCTGCACGGCCCGCTTCTTCCGTACGCCGCTGGGCGGCCGTACGGCGGTCGGCTTCACCTCGGCGGCGCGGCTCGCCGCCACCCTGGGCCCCGAGCAGGCGAGCATCAGGCTCTCCGAACCCGCGCTGCGCGCCCTCGCCGCACCGCTCGGCGTGACGGCCCTCACCGTCGACCCGCAGTTCTCCGCCCCGGCCGCCGAGCGTACGGCCGCCGCCGTGCGGGAGCGGGAGAACTCCTGGCGCCGCTGGCATCCCCAGCACGTCGGCGCCCTGCGGGTGACCGGCGCCGCCGCCGTCGTCGCCTGCCTGAACCTCCTGATCGGCTGAGGAGCCACCATGTCCATCCTGGACGCCCCGCTGCACGTCCTGCCCCAGGTCCCGGCGGACGCCGACGACCTCGCCGTCTGGCCCCGCTCCACCCGCCCCGCCCCCACCGGCGACCTCACCGTCGGCGGTGTCTCCCTCGCCGAGGCAGCCGACCGCTTCGGGACTCCGGTCTACGTCCTCGACGAGCAGGAGATCCGCGAGCGCTGCCGCACCTACCGCACGGCGTTCCCGGAGGCCGACGTCGTCTACGCGGCCAAGGCGTTCCTGTGCCGGGCGATGGCCCACTGGGTGCAGGAGGAGGGGCTCGGCCTCGACGTCTGCTCGGCCGGTGAACTCGCGCTCGCCGTCACCACCGGTTTCCCGCCGGAGCGGATCGTGCTGCACGGCAACGCCAAGAGCCCGGAGGACCTGCGCACCGCGCTGCGCCTCGGGGTGGGCCGGATCGTCGTGGACAGCACCTCGGAGATCGCCCGGCTGGCCGCGATCACCCCGGCCGGCACCCGGCAGAAGGTGATGGTGCGGGTGGTGCCCGGGGTCGCGGCCGGCGCCCACGTCAAGGTGCGCACGGGGACCGACGACCAGAAGTTCGGTCTGTCGATCACCGACGGTTCCGCGCAGCACGCGGTGACCCGGATACTCGACCAGCCGCATCTCGAACTCGTGGGCCTGCACTGCCACATCGGCTCGCAGATCGCCAGCACGAAGCCGTACGTCGCCGCGGTCCGCCGCATGGTGGGGCTGTTGGCCCGCATCCGTGACCAACACGGCATCACACTCCCGCAGTTGGACATCGGCGGCGGCCACGCCATCGTCTACCGCCCCGGCGAGGAGCAGCTGAACATCCCCGTCCTCGCGGGCCGGATCCGCGCCGAACTGGAGGACGGCTGCGCCCGCACCGGCCTGCCGGTGCCCCGGCTCACCCTGGAGCCGGGCCGGGCGATCGTCGGCCCCGCCGGGGTCGCCGTCTACCGCGTCCTGGCCGTCAAGCGCACCGGCGACCGCACGTTCGTCGCGGTCGACGGCGGCATGAGCGACAATCCGAGGCCCGCTCTCTACGGCGTGCGCTACGCACCCCGGCTGATCGGCCGCCCCGCGACCGCGCCGCCCCGCCTGGTCACCGTGGTGGGCCGGCACTGCGAGGCGGGCGACATCCTCGCGGACGAGGTGGCGCTCCCCGGCGATGTCCATCCCGGGGACCTGCTGGCCGTACCGGCGGCGGGGGCGTACCACCTGTCGATGGCGTCCGGTTACAACCTCGTCGGCCGTCCGCCGGTCGTCGCGGTGGCCGACGGGATCGCGCGGGTACTGGTCCGCCGCGAGTCGCTGGACGACATGAGCCGCAGGGACATCGGGCTGTAGTCCCGGGCCCCGCCAGGGACGGCGCGGTGAGCCCGTCGAGATCGGTCAGGGGGCTCCGGTCGTCCGCCGCGCACCCGGCGGGACGGACGCACCCGGGTCCCGTGCCGCGCCGGAGCTCCGCCGGAGAGCGGCACGCGGACTGGTCTAGACCGCCCGGAGAGGCAAAGGTCACAGCCGCGTCCTCTGCTGCTCACCTGCGCATTTGCCCTAGCATCCGAGCATGACGGTCCTGCCTGACGACGGGCTCTCGCTGGCCGCCGAGTTCCCTGACGCGACCCATGAGCAGTGGCAAAGCCTGGTGGCAGGCGTCCTGCGCAAGTCGGGCAAGGAAGTCTCGGGCGCGGCAGCGGAAGACGCCCTGTCCACCTCGCTGGAGGACGGGCTGCGCGCCCGCCCCCTGTACACCGCGGACGACTCCGCGCCCGACCCCGGCCTGCCCGGTTTCGCCCCCTTCGTGCGCGGTGCCCGCGCCGAGGGCACCACCCTGGGCGGCTGGGACGTACGGCAGCGGCACATGGCCGCCGACAACAGCGCGGTCCTCGGCGACCTGGAGAACGGCGTCACCTCGCTGTGGCTGGTCGTCGGCGAGCGCGGCATCCCGGTCGCGTCGCTCGGCACCATCCTCGACGGCGTCTATCTCGACCTGGCGCCCGTCGCCCTCGACGCGGGCAGCGAAGTCGAGCCCGCGGCGGCCGAGTTGCTCCGGCTCTACGAGGAGCGGGGCGTCGCGCCCGAAGCCGCCCGCGGCACCCTCGGCGCCGACCCGCTGGGCTTCGCGGCCCGCACCGGCGGCGAGGGCTTCCCCTTCGCACCGGTCGCCGCGCTCGCCCGGCGCTGCGCCGAGGAGTACCCGGGGCTGCGCGCGCTGACCGTGGACGCGCTGCCGTACCACGAGGCCGGCGGTTCGGCGGCGCAGGAGCTGGGCGCCTCGCTGGCGACCGGTGTCGCCTATCTGCGCGAGCTGACCGAGGCCGGCCTGAGCGTCGAACAGGCCGTGGGACAGCTGGAGTTCAGGTACGCGGCCACCGCCGACCAGTTCCTCACCATCGCCAAGCTGCGCGCCGCGCGCAGGCTCTGGGCGCGGGTGGCCGAGGTGTGCGGGGCGCCGGGCGGGCAGGTGCAGCACGCGGTGACCTCGCCGGTGATGATGTCCCGCCGCGACCCGTGGGTGAACATGCTGCGCACGACGGTCGCGACACTGGCCGCCGGGGTGGGCGGCGCCGAGTCCGTCACCGTGCTGCCCTTCGACCACGCGCTCGGGCTGCCGGACGCGTTCGCGCGCCGGATCGCCCGCAACACCTCGACGATCCTGGTCGAGGAGTCGCATCTGTCCCGGGTGATCGACCCGGCGGGCGGCTCGTGGTACGTGGAGCGCCTCACGGACGAACTCGCCCACGCGGGCTGGGAGTTCTTCCAGCACATCGAGCAACAGGGCGGCCAGGCGGCCGTGTTGCGCTCCGGCAGCCTCCGCGACGACCTCGCCGCGACCTGGGCGGCCCGCAGCGCGAAGCTCGCCGAGCGCCGCGAACCCATCACCGGCGTGAGCGAGTTCCCGAACCTGACCGAGCGCCTCCCGGAGCGGGCACCGGCCCCCGTGGAGCCCTCCGGCGGGCTGCCGCGCGTGCGCCGCGACGAGGCCTACGAAGAGTTGCGCGCCCGCTCCGACGCCCACCTCGCGGCGACCGGCTCCCGGCCGCGGATCTTCCTGGCGGCGCTCGGCCCGGCCGCCGCGCACACCGCCCGGCTCTCCTTCGCGTCGAACCTGTTCCAGGCGGGCGGCATCGAACCCGTCACCACGGGCACGTTCGCGGACAGCGGCGCCACCGAGGCCTGCCTGTGCTCCAGCGACGCGCTGTACGAGGAGCAAGCGGCCGCGGTCGCCGGGGAGTTGACGTCCGCCGGTGCCGCGCACGTGTTCCTCGCGGGCCGTCCCGGGCAGTACCCAGGAGTCGACGCCTACGTCTTCGCGGGCTGCGACGCCGTAGCCGTGCTCTCCGCCACCCTCGACCGCATGGGAGTGTCCTGATGGCAGCGATGGGGCGCATCCCCGACTTCTCCGGGGTCGAGCTGGGGACCCCGGCCACCGGAGCGGGCACCGACGAGTGGCGTGACGCCGTGAAGAAGGCGGCGAGCGGCGACGACCTCCTGTGGGAGACCCCGGAGGGCATCGCCGTCAAACCCCTCTACACGGGGCAGGACTTGGAGGGCCTGGACTTCCTCGCCACCTACCCGGGCATCGCGCCGTATCTGCGCGGCCCGTACCCGACGATGTACGTCAACCAGCCCTGGACGATCCGTCAGTACGCGGGTTTCTCCACGGCCGAGGAGTCCAACGCCTTCTACCGGCGCAACCTCGCGGCCGGCCAGAAGGGCCTGTCGGTCGCCTTCGACCTGCCCACGCACCGGGGGTACGACAGCGACCACCCGCGCGTGACCGGTGACGTCGGCATGGCGGGCGTGGCGATCGACTCGATCTACGACATGCGGCAGCTCTTCGACGGCATCCCGCTGGACAAGATGACCGTGTCGATGACGATGAACGGCGCGGTGCTGCCCGTACTGGCGCTCTACATCGTGGCGGCGGAGGAACAGGGCGTACCGCCCGAGAAGTTGGCCGGGACCATCCAGAACGACATCCTCAAGGAGTTCATGGTCCGCAACACCTACATCTATCCGCCGAAGCCGTCGATGCGGATCATCTCCGACATCTTCGCGTACACCTCGCAGCGGATGCCCCGCTACAACTCGATCTCCATCTCCGGCTACCACATCCAGGAGGCGGGCGCGACGGCCGACCTGGAGCTGGCGTACACCCTCGCGGACGGCGTGGAGTACATCCGGGCGGGCCGGGAGGCGGGGATGGACGTGGACGCGTTCGCGCCCCGGCTCTCCTTCTTCTGGGCGATCGGCATGAACTTCTTCATGGAGGTCGCGAAGCTGCGAGCCGCCCGCCTCCTCTGGGCGAAACTGGTGAAACAGTTCGACCCGCAGAACGCCAAGTCCCTCTCCCTGCGCACCCATTCACAGACCTCGGGCTGGTCGCTGACCGCGCAGGACGTCTTCAACAACGTCACGCGCACGTGCGTGGAGGCGATGGCCGCGACCCAGGGCCACACGCAGTCACTCCACACCAACGCCCTGGACGAGGCCCTCGCGCTGCCCACCGACTTCTCGGCGCGCATCGCCCGCAACACCCAGCTCCTCATCCAGCAGGAGTCCGGCACGACCCGCGTGATCGACCCGTGGGGCGGCAGCGCGTACGTCGAGAAGCTGACCTACGACCTGGCCCGCCGCGCCTGGCAGCACATCGAGGAGGTCGAGGCGGCGGGCGGTATGGCCAAGGCCATCGACGCGGGCATCCCCAAGCTCCGCATCGAGGAGGCCGCGGCCCGCACCCAGGCCCGCATCGACTCCGGCCGCCAGCCGGTCATCGGCGTCAACAAGTACCGCGTGGAGACCGACGAGCAGATCGACGTCCTCAAGGTCGACAACTCCTCCGTCCGCACCCAACAGATCGAGAAACTACGGCGGTTGCGCGCCGAGCGCGACGAACAGGCCACCCAGGACGCCCTGCACGCCCTCACCCGCGCGGCCGAGGGCACCGGCAACCTCCTGGAGCTGGCGGTGAACGCGGCCCGCGCGAAGGCGACGGTCGGCGAGATCTCCGACGCGCTGGAGAAGGTGTACGGGCGGCACGCGAGCCAGATCCGTACGATCTCCGGTGTGTACCGCACCGAAGCCGGCGAGTCCCCGTCCGTCGAGCGCACCCGCGCCCTCGTGGCCGAGTTCGAGGAGGCCGAGGGCCGCCGCCCCCGCATCCTGGTCGCCAAGATGGGCCAGGACGGCCACGACCGCGGCCAGAAGGTGATCGCCACCGCCTTCGCCGACCTCGGCTTCGACGTCGACGTCGGCCCGCTGTTCCAGACCCCCGGCGAGGTGGCCCGCCAGGCCGTCGAGGCGGACGTCCACATCGTCGGGGTCTCGTCCCTCGCCGCCGGACACCTCACCCTCGTACCGGCGTTGAAGGAATCGCTCGCCGAGGAGGGCCGGGAGGACATCATGATCGTGGTCGGCGGCGTGATCCCCCCGCAGGACGTCCCCACCCTGCTGGAGATGGGCGCGGCGGCCGTGTTCCCGCCCGGGACGGTGATCCCGGACGCGGCCTACGACCTGGTGCGGCGACTGGCCACCGACCTCGGGCACACCCTGTGATCGAGCTCGACACCTATGTGAAGGGCGTCCTCGACGGCAAGCGGGCCCTCGTGGCCCGCGCCATCACCCTCGTCGAGTCGACGAAGCCCCAACACCGGCTCATGGCGCAGGAGTTGCTGACCGAACTCCTCCCGCACAGCGGCCGGGCCCGCCGCATCGGCATCAGCGGTGTGCCCGGCGTCGGCAAGTCGACCTTCATCGACGCGTTCGGCACGCTGCTGACCTCGCTGGGTTTCCGGGTCGCGGTCCTCGCCGTCGACCCGTCGTCGACCCGCACCGGAGGCTCGATCCTCGGCGACAAGACCCGCATGGAACGCCTCGCCGTCGACCCGGCTGCCTTCGTCCGCCCCTCCCCCACCGCCGGCACGCTGGGCGGCGTCGCGAAGGCGACCCGCGAGTCCATCGTGGTCATGGAAGCGGCGGGCTACGACGTCGTCCTCGTCGAGACGGTGGGCGTGGGCCAGTCGGAGACAGCGGTGGCCAACATGGTCGACTCCTTCCTCCTGTTGACCCTGGCCCGCACCGGCGACCAACTGCAGGGCATCAAGAAGGGCGTCCTGGAACTGGCCGACGTCATCGCCGTCAACAAGGCGGACGGCCCGCACGAGCGCGACGCGAAAAGCGCGGCCCGCGAACTGGCAGGCGCCCTGCGGCTGATGCACCCCGCCGACGCGGCCTGGACCCCGCCGGTCCTGAGCTGCAGCGCCCGCGAGGGCAGCGGCCTCGACACGGTCTGGGAACGCCTCGAACAACACCGCTCCCTGCTGGAGTCCACCGGCCGCCTGGCCGCGAAGCGCAGCGAGCAACAGGTGGACTGGACCTGGACGATGGTCCGAGAAGAACTCCTGGGCCGCCTGCACGCCAACCCGTCGGTCCGCGCCCTGGCCCCGGATCTGGAACGCCAGGTACGGGAGGGCGAGTTGACAGCGACCTTGGCGGCTGAGCAGATCCTGCGAGCATTTGGCACGCCGCCAAGCTGAACCTCCGAGCCGCGGACAGGAAATCGACGCACCCAGCCCCCACCCCGTAGGCTGGCCGACGCAGCTGGTTCGCCCCGTCACCCAGACGGACGCGTCGCAAGAGGGAACCCGGTGAAACTCCGGGACTGCCCCGCAGCGGTAAGCGGGAACGACCGCCGTCATACGCACTGGGCCCACACCAGGACCTGGGAAGCGACGGCCAGTAGGTGTCCTCCGGTCACACAGGAGGACGTGCCCGCAAGTCCGAAGACCTGCCACCTGCCCGCACGCGAAGCATTCGCGCGCGGAATCCCGGTGACCTCGTGGGCGGGTCGGCGTACACACGGGCGGTGACCACCCCCCGGTCTACGAACCTTCGCGCTCACGTCCCGCCACCGGGATCCAGGGAGATATCTCGCGAAGGAGATTTCCGTGACAGCGAAGTCCGCAGCCGCGGCAGCACGGTCGACCGTGTACGGCTATCCCCGTCAGGGCCAGGGCCGGGAACTGAAGAAGGCCATCGAGGGCTACTGGAAGGGCCGCGTCGACGCCGACGCCCTCCGGACCACCGCCGCCGAACTGCGCCGCACGAACTGGCAGCACCTGACCGACGCTGGCATCCACGAGGTGCCCACCGGCGACTTCTCGTACTACGACCATGTGCTGGACACCAGCGTCATGGTCGGCGCGATCCCCGCCCGCCACCGCGCCGCCGTCGAACTCGACGCGCTGGACGGGTACTTCGCGATGGCGCGCGGCACGCAGGACGTGGCGCCGCTGGAGATGACGAAGTGGTTCGACACCAACTACCACTATCTGGTGCCCGAGTTGGGCCCGGGTACGGTGTTCACCGCCGACTCCACCAAGCAGGTCTCGGAGTTGAAGGAGGCCCTCACGCTGGGCCTCACCGCCCGTCCGGTGCTCGTCGGCCCGATCACCTACCTCCTGCTCGCCAAGCCCGCCCCGGGTGTCGCGGCCGACTTCGAACCGCTGACCCTCCTGGACCGCCTGCTGCCGGTGTACGCCGAGGTCCTCGCCGACCTGCGCGCGGCGGGCGCGGAGTGGGTGCAGCTGGACGAGCCCGCTCTCGTCCAGGACCGCACCCCCGCCGAACTGAACGCCGCCATGCGCGCCTATCGCGACCTCGGGGGGCTCACCGACCGGCCGCAAATCCTGGTCGCGTCCTACTTCGACCGGCTCGGCGAGGCGCTGCACGTCCTCGCCAAGGCGCCGGTGGAGGGGCTCGCGCTCGACTTCACCGAGGCCGCGGCCGCCAACCTGGACGACCTGGCCGCGGCGGGCGGTCTCCCCGGCAAGCGGCTCGTCGCCGGTGTCGTCAACGGCCGTAACGTCTGGGTCAACGACCTCACCAAGTCCCTCGCCACACTGGGCACGTTGCTCGGTCTCGCCGAGCGGGTCGACGTGGCCGCCTCGTGCTCGCTGCTCCATGTGCCGCTCGACGCCGCGGCCGAGCGGGACATCGAGCCGCAGATCCTGCGCTGGCTGGCGTTCGCACGGCAGAAGACGGCCGAGATCGTCACCCTCGCCAAGGGCCTGGCGCAGGGCACCGACACGATCGCCGCCGAACTCGCCGCCAACCGGGCCGACTTGGCCTCCCGCGCAGGTTCGGCCCTCACCAGCGACCCCGCCGTACGGGCACGGGCCGCCGCCGTCACCGATGCGGACGCGCGCCGCTCCCGGCCGTACGACGAGCGGACGGCGGCCCAGCGGGCGCATCTCGGGCTGCCGCCGCTGCCGACGACCACCATCGGGTCGTTCCCGCAGACAGCCGAACTCCGCACCGCGCGGGCCGACTTGAGGGCCCGGCGGATCGACAGGGCCGGGTACGAGGAGCGGATCAGGGCGGAGATCCAGGAGGTCATCTCGTTCCAGGAGAAGACCGGCCTCGACGTCCTCGTGCACGGCGAGCCCGAACGCAACGACATGGTCCAGTACTTCGCCGAGCAGCTGACGGGCTACCTCGCCACCCAGCACGGCTGGGTCCAGTCGTACGGCACCCGGTACGTCCGTCCGCCGATCCTGGCCGGCGACATCTCTCGCCCGGAGCCGATGACGGTGCGCTGGACGACGTACGCCCAGTCGCTCACCGGTCGTCCGGTCAAGGGGATGCTCACCGGACCGGTCACCATGCTCGCCTGGTCCTTCGTCCGCGACGACCAGCCGCTCGACGACACCGCACGGCAGGTCGCCCTCGCCCTGCGCGACGAGGTCAACGACCTTGAGGCGGCGGGGACTTCGGTCATCCAGGTCGACGAACCCGCGCTGCGTGAGACCCTGCCGTTGCGCGCCGCGGACCGGGAGGCGTATCTCGCCTGGGCCACGGAGGCGTTCCGGCTGACCACCGCCGGGGTCCGGCCGGAGACGCAGGTCCACACGCACATGTGCTACGCGGAGTTCGGCGACATCGTGCAGGCCATCGACGACCTCGACGCGGACGTCATCAGCCTGGAGGCGGCCCGCTCGCACATGCAGGTGGCCCGCGAGCTGGCCGAGCACGGTTATCCGCGCGAGGCGGGACCCGGTGTCTACGACATCCACTCCCCGCGCGTGCCGAGCGCGGACGAGGCAGCGGCCTTGCTGCGCAAGGGACTTGAGGCCATTCCGGCCGAGCGGCTGTGGGTCAACCCGGACTGCGGTCTGAAGACGCGCGGCTGGCCGGAGACCCGGGCGTCCCTCGAGAACCTGGTCGCCGCGGCCCGCACGGTCCGGGCGGAGCTGGCCGGGTCCTGAGCCGATGGTGGCGGGGGCGGCCGGGAGAGCACCCTCCCGGCCGCCTCCGCCGTGAGGTGCGTGGGAGACGATGACCCGCACAGCCCGGAGAACTGGAGCGATCACGTGACCAGCCGCATCACCTTGATCTCGCCTGCGATGAACCGGTCCCTGCGGGAGACCCGGTTCGACGGCGGGTGCTCGCTCGACCCGAGTGGTGCGGCGCGGGCCGCGTCCGTCGCCGGTTCGCTCCGCTCGGTTGACCGGGTGCTGGTCTCGCCCACTGTGCGGTGCCGGGAGACCGCGTCGGCGTTGGGGCTGTCGGCCGTCGTGGAGCCGGAGTTGGCGGGGCTGGACGTGGGGCGGTGGCGGGGACTGACGCTTGACGAGGTGATGGGGCGTGAGCCGGACGCGGTGATGGGGTGGCTGACCGATCCGGATGCGGTGCCGCATGGCGGGGAGTCCGTGCGGGGGCTCTGCGAGCGGGCTGTGCGGTGGCTCGATGTGGCGGGTGGGTTTGAGGGGCGGACGCTTGCGGTGGTCGAGCCGGAGTTTGTGCGGGCTGTTGTGGTTGCCGTTCTCGGTGCGTCTGGTGAGGCGTTCTGGCGGCTTGATGTGGTGCCGTTGAGCGCGACCGACGTCAGTGGGCGGGGTGGGCGGTGGAATGTGCGGGTCGGGCGGGAGCTGGGGGGTGTTGAAGGCTCCGTTTGAGCTGTTGTTGTCCGGCTGACGGTCGGTGGGGGCTGGTCGCGCAGTTCCCCGCGCCCCGGAAAAGCGACCGGGACCGCCCCGCTATACACTGCGTATATACTCGGTGTGTATAGTCATAACATGTCAACTTTGAGGTCGCTGCGTAAGAAGAGGGAAAGAAGCCGGGGCGGGTTGCGTGGTGTCGGCATGTTCCTGGTGGGGCTTGCGGTGGTGCTGGCTTCCAGTGGGTGTGGCAGGGGGGATACGACCGCGCCGGCCGCCGCCCGTGGGGAGGGTAGGGCGGGTGTCGCGCAGGCGCGTTTCGGGGCGGTGGACTGCCGGGAGGTGAAGTGCATCGCGCTCACCTTCGACGCCGGGCCCAGTGAGAACTCGGCGCGGTTGCTGGATGTGCTGAAGGAGAAGAAGGTTCCGGCGACCTTCTTCCTGCTCGGCAAGCGGCACATCGAGAAGTACCCGGAGCTGGTCGCGCGCATGGCGGCCGAGGGGCACGAGGTGGCCAGCCACACCTGGGACCACAAGATCCTGACCCGAATAACCCCCGCGCAGATACGCGACGAACTGGAACGCACGGACACCGCGATAGAGCGCATCACCGGCAAGCGGCCCACGCTGATGCGCCCGCCGCAGGGCCGTACCAACGACACCGTGCACAAGATCTGCCGGGAGCTGGGCCTCTCGGAGGTCCTGTGGAGCGTCACCGCGAAGGACTACGCGACCACCGACTCCGCGCTCATCACCAAGCGCGTCCTCGCCCAGGCCTCCCGCGACGGCATCATCCTGCTGCACGACCTGTACCAGGGCACCGTGCCCGCCGTCCCCGGCATCATCGACGCGCTGAAGGAGCGGGGGTACGTGTTCGTGACCGTGCCGCAGCTGCTCGCGCCGGGGCACGCCGAGCCGGGGAAGGTCTACCGTCCCTGACGAACCGGGTCGGGGTGACTTGTTCTCCAACCAGGCAACTTCTGTGCCGTGCAGGTCAGTTGGTCAGAAGACGACCGTCCAGCCTTCGCGGGCGGCCTGGTCCGCTGTGTACGAGACGCCGTGCACCTTCAGGCCGTTGGCGTCGAGGAGGGTGATCTCGCCGCCTTGGTTGCCCAGTTGGACGCCGCCGGTGAGCGGGACAAGCAGGGTGGCACCCGGGGCGAGGGGGCCGGGCGGTACCGCGCAGGAGTGGCCGAGCCGGTCCCGGACGCGCCAGCCGGCCGGGTCGAGCGGGTCGGGTGAGGCGTTGAGCAGGGTGACGCTTTCCAACTCGGGCGCCGGGCCACGGGGGTTGACCAGGGCCGCCACCACCCGGACGGGCTGGCTGCCGGGGGCCGGGCGGGAACCGTCCGTGTCCTCCAGGGTGTGGCCGGTGGTGTCGTCCGTGTGCCAGGACTGGCTCTGGAAGGCGAGGAAGATGCCGACCCAGCGCGACTGCGCCGGGAAGTGGATGAGGAGGCCGCCGTCCTGCCAGACCCCGTCGTCGCCGCTGAACCGGCGGCTGTTGCCCTGGTTCATGTGGATGTCGTGGACGCCGTTGCCCGGCAGGAAGCCGAACACCTTGTCCTTGACGGTCGGTTCGGGGCCGAAGCGCTCACCGAAGACGTACAGCCGCGCGTCCGGGTCGTCCACCGCACGCCGGACGTAGTGGTCGAGGAGGTTGGCGAGGTCGTTGTCGGGGCCGCTCGCGTCCGGCGGCAGCGTGCGCAGCTGCGCCGGGTCGAAGAGGTTGCCGCGCACGAAGTCGAGGTTCGGGCCGCCCGGCCCCGGCAGCAGCGTGTTCCAGCCGCTCGGGAGGCCCTCCAGGCGGGCGGTGACCGGGTGTCGGAAGTCCTCGCTGACGAGGTAGAGCAGCTCGGAGGGCTGCTCCGCCGACAGGACATTGACCGCGGCCCGGAAATGCGTACCCGAGTCGTCCGTGAGATGGATCTGGTAGTGCGGTGTACCGGCAGCGCCCTCGCGCCTCGTGTCCACCGCGCGCGTGATCAATACGCCATAGGCCTTCAGCGGCATGACGACCAACTCCCCCTGCGGGCAGGCGGGATGCCCGCCCATGCGGGCAAGCGTAGGGGGGGGGAGGCGCCCGCTCCGGCCCGGACGCGGGGAAACTCGGGGCGGCTGTCCGGTGTACGTATCCGAACCTATGTACCGCTAGGCCAAGGGTGTGAGCCCTCGGCGAAAGTACCGCCGATCAAGAAGCGTTCTCTACGATCCACACATGGTCAACTTCCGTCTCGAACGCACGGCCCCGCTCCCGCTCGAGGAGGCGTGGCGCCGGTTGACGGAGTGGCCACGCCACGCCGACGTGGTGCCGCTGACCCGGGTCACCGTGGTCACTCCCCCGCCGACCGCCGAGGGCACGGTCTTCGTGGCCCGCTCCGGGCTCGGCCCGCTCGGTTTCGACGACCGGATGGAGGTCACGGTGTGGCGCCCGCCGACCGACGACGAGCCGGGTCTCGTCCGGCTGGAGAAGCGGGGGCGGGTCGTCCTCGGCTGGGCCGAGATCGAGGTACGGCCGGGGCCCGGAGGCCGTAGCCGCGTGGTGTGGGAGGAGGAGCTCCGGGTCCGCTTCCTGCCGCGCCTCTTCGACGGGCCGCTGCGGTGGACGGCGCGGTCGATGTTCGGGCGGGCGGTGAACGCCCTGCTGAGACGGGAGTGAGGGTCGTCGTCCGTCCGTCCGTGCGGGCAGGCAGGCAGGCAGGCAGGCAGGCAGCGCCCGCTATGTACCCTTCCATCCGATCCGGCCGGCTCCCGCTTCCGCCCGGCCCGCGTCCTCAGTCCTTCCGCCCCGTCACCGCGACCGTCACGCCCAGCCCGATCATCGTGAGGCCGCCGATCCCGCCGACCGCGGACAGCCGCCGGGGCGACCGTGCGAACCACTCCCTGGCGGTGGATGCGACCAGCCCCCACACACTGTCCGAGGCCACGGCGATGAGGTTGAAGACGAGGCCGAGGAGCAGCATCTGCGTGGTCACATGGCCCTGTTCGCGGTCCACGAACTGGGGCAGTACGGCGGCGAAGAACACGATGGTCTTGGGGTTGGCCACCCCGACGGCGAAGCCCTCCCAGAGCGTGCGCAGTCCGCTGTGCGGGGCCGTCTCCTCGCCCGCGAACGCGGCCCGCAGCGAGCCGCGTTGACGCCACGCCCTCACGCCGAGGTACACCAGGTACGCGGCGCCGGCGAGCTTCAGTGCCGTGAAGACGAGCACCGAGCGTTCCACCAGCGAGCCGACGCCGAGGGCGACCGCGACGACGAGCAGATAGGCGCCGAGGGTGTTGCCGACGACGGTGGTGAGCGCGGCCCGGCGGCCGTGGGCCAGCGCGCGGCCGATCACGAAGAGGACGCTGGGGCCGGGCACGATGATCAGCAGGAAGGACAGGGCCGCGAAGGCGAGCAGTCGGTCGGTGGACACCATGGGGCCATGGAAGATGCGGGCGCCCCGGGCCCGCAACCCATTTCCCTCTCCCCGATCCCGGCCGCTTCCCCCCTCCCGTCCCTTGTCCCGCAAGGTCGATGCCCCGGGAGTCGGACGAACGCCCTAGTGTGATGGGGCTGGACAGCCCGTCCGCGCACGGAATCAGGAAAGGTGACCGGCGACATGTCGCTTCGCCCCGGGGACACGGAGTCGATCGGCGGATACGCGCTGGTCGACCGGCTCGGCAGCGGCGGTATGGGCGTCGTGTATCTCGGGCGGTCGGCCTCGGGACGGCAGGTCGCCGTCAAGGTGGTGCACGCGCAGTACGCGCTGGACGAGGAGTTCCGGGCCCGCTTCCGGCAGGAGATCGCGGCGGCCCGCCGGGTGAGCGGCGCCTTCACCGCACCCGTCGTGGACGCCGACGCGGACGCCGAGGTGCCGTGGATGGCCACGCTGTACGTGCCCGGCCGCACCCTGGCCGAAGTCGTCGAGAGGGACGGCCCGTTGACGGGGCGCGCCCTGCGCACGCTCGCGCTGGGACTGGTCGAGGCGCTGCGGGACATCCATCAAGCGGGCGTCGTGCACCGGGACTTGAAGCCGAGCAACGTCCTGCTCGCGGAGGACGGCCCCCGCGTCATCGACTTCGGCATCTCCCGTGCCGCCGACAACCAGACCCTCACCGTCACGGGCCGGCTGATCGGTACCCCGCCCTTCATGTCCCCGGAGCAGTTCGCGGCGCCCCGGGACGTCACGGCCGCCTCCGACGTCTTCTCCCTCGGCTCGCTGCTGGTCTACGCGGCCACCGGCAATCGCCCCTTCGACGGCGCCAGCCCTTACCTGACGGGCTATCAGGTCATGCACGAGCAGCCGAGGCTGGACGGGGTGGCCGAGCCGCTGCGGAGCATCGCCGCGCGCTGTCTGGACAAGGACGCGGCGGCCCGTCCCCAACTGGCCGAACTGCACGGCCTGTTGCTGGCCCTGCCCGATGCGGAGTCCGAGTCCGGGGAGGGGTCCTGGCCCACCGTGGTGACGGACCGTCCCCGGGCGCCGCACCCCCACCCCGGCGCTCCGGAGACGGTGCGGAACGACGGTCAACGGCCGCGCCCGGCCCGGCGGTTGGTCATCGCCCTGGCGGCCGCGGTCGCCGTCTCCGCGCTCGGCCTGACGACCCTGCACTGGATGTCGGACCGCACCACGGAAACCGGCACACCGGCCGCGTCCACGTCGACCGCCGCCATGGCGCTGCCCACCGGCTGGCAGCCGTGGCGGTCGAGCCTGCTCACCGCCAAGACGGGCGAGCCCCTCGACTACGGCGAGTCCGGCTGTGTGGCGGGCAGCACCGCCGTGTACTGCGCGGGCACCGGTTTCACGGTCACCGCACTCGACTCCGCCTCCGGCAGGGTGGGTTGGCGCTCGGGCACCAGTCCGGAGACCTCACGCCCGGTCGGCGTCCGGGACGGCCGCGTCTTCACCTACGTCAAGCCGGACTCGTCCCAGAGCTACATTCCCCGGCGTCTGGTCGCCCTGGACGCGAGGACCGGCACCCAGCTCTGGAAGCACTCGGTCAGCGAGGACCGCAATGCCGTGCTGTTCGACGGCGGCATCCTGGCGATGGACGTGGACGCGACCCGGTTCGTCGCCTACGACACGTCCGGCCGCCAACTCTGGACCGCCGCCGCGAAGTCGTCGAGCGGCGACGCCTGCACCCCGGCCGTGCTGGGCGGCGCCCCCTACGGCCTGTGCACGCCGGAGGACGATCCCTCCAAGGGGGACACCAGCCTGCTGCGTCTCGACCCGAGGACCGGCACGGCGAAGGAGGTCGGTCAACTCCCCACCGGTTCGCTGCCGTTGGGCGTGACCGACGGTCACTTGCTGTTCGCGGTGCCGAAGTTGGCGGAGGGCTACTTCGGCAGCGGCGAGGACCAGCCGTACACCACCCTGGAAGAGGTGGACCCCGCCGGCGGGGGCACGCGGGTTCCGCTGGCGGGCGGCTCGCGCGGCACGCCCACCCTCGTCGACGGCGTGATCTACTTCGTCCGCCCGAACGGCACGGTCACCGCCGTGCGCGCGGCCGACGGCAAGCGGCTGTGGCAGCGGGAGACGAACACCGAGAACCTGTCGGCGCCGGTGTACTCGGCGAAGTTCAACAGGCTCTACTTCTCCAACCAGTTCGGCCGGCTGCTGGCCCTGAAACGGAGCACCGGAACCGTCGAGTGGAGTACGTCCGCGCTGTCGAACGCCGGTGACTCGACGGCCGACACCACGCCGTCCGTCCTGCTCGTCAAGGACGCGCTCGTGGCCGTGGCGGGCGACACCGCCTTCTCGGTACGGCCGCCCGCGGCGCGCTGAGCCGTACAGCTCAGGCCACCGAGCCGATCCGTCCGGCGGGCAGCGAGGTCGCGTCGTGGTGGATCGGGGTGTGCGCGCCGGTGAGCGAGATGCCGCTGCCGCCGCGCCGGTTGGCGACGATCTCCGCGGCGATCGACAGGGCCGTCTCCTCGGGCGTCCGGGCGCCGAGGTCGAGGCCGATCGGGGACCGCAGGCGGGCCAACTCCATTTCGGTGACGCCGACTTGGCGGAGGCGGTCGTTGCGGTCGAGGTGGGTGCGGCGGGAGCCCATCGCGCCGACGTAGGCCACCGGGAGGCGCAGTGCGAGGTGGAGCAGCGGTACGTCGAACTTGGCGTCGTGGGTGAGGACGCACAGGACGGTGCGGGCGTCGACGTCCGTGCGGCCGAGGTACTTGTGCGGCCACTCGACGACGATCTCGTCGGCGTCGGGGAAGCGGGTCCGGGTGGCGAAGACGGGGCGGGCGTCGCACACCGTCACGTGGTAGCCGAGGAACTTGCCGACGCGGACCAGCGCGGAGGCGAAGTCGATCGCGCCGAACACGATCATGCGGGGCGGCGGCACCGACGACTCGACCAGGACGGTGAGCGGGGCGCCGCAGCGGGAGCCCTGCTCGCCGATCTCGAGGGTGCCGGTGCGGCCCGCGTCCAAGTAGGCGCCGGCCTCGGCCGCGACCGTGCGGTCCAGTTCGGGGTGGGCGCCGAACCCGCCGTCGTAGGAGCCGTCGGGGTGGACGACGATCGCCCGGCCCTGCAAGGCGGTCGGGCCGGAGACGATGCGGGCCAGGGCCGCCGCTCCGCCGCTTGTCGCGGTCGAGAGGGCGGCGGTGATCACCGGTCGGGCGGGGTCGCCCGCCCGTACCGGTGTGACGAGGATGTCGATGACTCCGCCGCAGGTCAGGCCGACGGCGAAGGCGTCCTCGTCGCTGTAGCCGAAGCGCTCGAGGACGGTTTCGCCGTCGGCGAGCGCCTGTTGGCACAGGTCGTAGACCGCGCCCTCCACACAGCCCCCGGAGACCGAGCCGATCGCCGTGCCCTCGGTGTCCACCGCGAGGGCGGCGCCGGGCTGGCGGGGTGCGCTGCCGCCGACGGCCACCACGGTGGCGACGGCGAAGTCGCGGCCCTGCTCGACCCACCGGTGCAGCTCTTCGGCGATGTCCAGCATCTCTCGGTCTCCTAACAGGGGTGCGGGGAAAGGGGGTTGGGGGCGGCTAGTGCACGCCCAGCCAGCTCTCGAGGGGGTTGAGGGCGAAGTACACGAGGAAGATGACCGTCAGCCCCCACATGAAGGCGCCGACCTCCCGCGCCTTGCCCTGCGCGGTCTTGATGGCGACGTAGGAGATGACTCCCGCCGAGACGCCCGCGGTGATGCTGTACGTGAACGGCATCACAACCACCGTCAGGAACACGGGGATCGCGGTGGCGCGGTCGGCCCAGTCCACGTGGCGGGCGTTCATCAGCATCATCGAGCCGATGACGACCAGGGCGGCGGACGCGACCTCCTGCGGGACGATCGCGGTGACCGGGGTGAAGAAGAGGCAGGCGGCGAAGAACAGGCCGGTGACCACGGAGGCCAGTCCGGTACGGGCGCCCTCCCCCACCCCCGTCGCCGACTCGATGAAGACGGTCTGGCCCGAGCCGCCCGCCACGCCGCCGATCGCGCCGCCGGCGCCGTCGATGAACAGCGCCTTCGACAGGCCCGGCATGCGGCCCTTGTCGTCGGCGAGCTTGGCCTCGGTGCCGACGCCGATGATGGTGGCCATCGCGTCGAAGAAGCCGGCCAGCACGAGCGTGAACACGATCATGCCGACCGTCATCGCGCCGACCTTGCCCCAGCCGCCGAACTCCACATGGCCGAAGAGCGAGAAGTCCGGCATCGAGACCGCGCTGCCGTGCAGTTCGGGGGCGGCGCCGCTGGCCCACTGCTTGGCGGGGATGACCCCGGCGGCGTTCAGGACCGAGGCGACGACCGTGCCGGTGATGATGCCGATGAGGATCGCGCCGGGCATGTTGCGGGCCTGGAGCATGAAGATCAGCAGCAGGGTGCCGGCGAACAACAGGACGGGCCAGCCCGCGAGTTCGCCCGCCGGGCCCAGGGTCAGCGGGGTCGCCTTGCCCTGGTGCACGAAGCCGGACTTGTAGAAGCCGATGAGCGCGATGAACAGACCGATGCCCATCGTGATGCCGTGTTTCAGCGCGAGCGGGATCGCGTTCATGATCATCTCGCGCAGGCCGGTGACGACGAGCAGCATGATGACCACGCCGTACAGGACGCACATGCCCATCGCCTGCGGCCATGTCATCTGCGGGGCGACCTGCGAGGAGAGCACGCCGGAGACGGAGAGGCCGGCGGCGAGGGCCAGGGGCACCTTGCCGACGAAGCCCATCAGGAGGGTGGTGAAGGCCGCCGCGAACGCGGTCGCGGTGATCAGGCCCTTCTGGCCGAGCGTGTCTCCCGCGACGTCCTTGCCGGACAGGATCAGGGGGTTGAGCAGCAGGATGTACGCCATCGCCATGAAGGTGGTGACGCCGCCGCGCACCTCACGCGCGACGGTCGATCCCCGTAGGGATATGTGGAAGTACCGGTCGAGCCAGGACCGGCCGGCCGGGACACGGGTTCCTTCACCCGCGTCTTCGGCTGTGGCCCTGGGCTCAAGGGACTGCTGGGTCATGGTGCCGTCTCCCAAGGTTCAAAGGTGCACCCGCGAACGCCTTTACGATCAGCGGGATTTGGGATGTACACGACCCGGGGGACGGCCCGAGACGAACAAGATCTACTGAGCCCGGGCAACCTCGACTCGACGGTTGCCCGGCGGCGGGATCACACGGTTCCGGTGAGGTGCTCCGGGCGGACCGGTGTCCTGTTCAGTTCCAGTCCTGTCGCGTTCCGGATCGCCGCGAGGACGGCCGGGGTCGACGACAGGGTGGGGGCCTCGCCGATGCCGCGCAGCCCGTACGGGGCGTGCTCGTCGGCGAGTTCGAGCACATCGACCGGAATGGTCGGGGTGTCGAGGATGGTGGGGATCAGGTAGTCCGTGAAGGACGGGTTCCTGACCTTCGCGGTCTTGGGGTCGACGATGATCTCCTCCATGACCGCGACGCCGAGACCCTGGGTGGTGCCGCCCTGGATCTGGCCGATGACGGACAGCGGGTTGAGGGCCTTGCCGACGTCCTGCGCGCAGGCCAGCTCGATCACCTTGACCAGGCCGAGTTCGGTGTCGACCTCGACGACGGCGCGGTGCGCGGCGAACGTGTACTGGACGTGCCCGAAGCCCTGTCCGGTGCGGAGGTCGAAGGGCTCGGTCGCGCGGTGGCGCCACTCGGCCTCGATCTCCACGGCCTCGCCCTCGAGGACGTCGGCCAGGTCGGCGAGGACCTCGCCGCCGTCGGTGACGACCTTGCCGCCCTCCAGCAGGAGTTCGGCGGTGGCCCAGGCCGGGTGGTAGGTGCCGAGCTTGCGCCGGCCCATCTCCAGGACCTTCTCGCGGACCAGCTCGCAGGAGTTCTTGACGGCGCCGCCGGTGACGTACGTCTGCCGGGACGCGGAGGTCGAACCCGCCGAGCCCACCTGGGTGTCGGCCGGGTGGATCGTCACCTGCGTGACACCCAGCTCGGTGCGGGCGATCTGCGCGTGGACGGTGACGCCGCCCTGGCCGACCTCCGCCATCGCGGTGTGCACGACGGCCACGGGTTCGCCGCCGACGACTTCCAGGCGGACCTTGGCCGTCGAGTAGTCGTCGAAGCCCTCGGAGAAGCCGACGTTCTTGATGCCGACCGCGTAGCCGACACCTCGTACGACGCCTTCGCCGTGCGTGGTGTTGGACAGACCGCCGGGCAACTGCCGTACGTCGGCGGCCTCTCCGGCCGCGAGCCACTGCTGCTCGGGCGGCATGGGCATCGCCTTGACGCGGCGCAGGAGTTCGGCGACCGGTGCCGGGGAGTCGACCGGCTGCCCGGTCGGCATGACCGTGCCCTGTTCCATCGCGTTGAGCTGGCGGAACGCGACCCGGTCCATGCCCACCTCGTCGGCGAGCTTGTCCATCTGGGCCTCGTAGGCGAAGCACGCCTGGACCGCGCCGAAGCCGCGCATCGCGCCGCAGGGCGGGTTGTTGGTGTAGAGCGCGATGGCCTCGATGTCGACGTTGTCGACGACGTAGGGGCCGGCGCCGAGCGACGAGGCGTTGCCCACGACGGCCGGGGAGGCCGACGCGTAGGCGCCGCCGTCCAGGACGATGCGGGCCTTGAGGTGGGTGAGCTTGCCGTCCTTCGTCGCGCCGTGCTCGTAGTACAGCTTGGCGGGGTGGCGGTGGACGTGGCCGAAGAAGGACTCGAAGCGGTTGTAGACGATCTTCACCGGTTTGCCGGTGCGCAGGGCCAGCAGGCAGGCGTGGATCTGCATCGACAGGTCCTCGCGCCCGCCGAACGCGCCGCCGACGCCGGACAGCGTCATGCGGACCTTGTCCTCGGGCAGGCCGAGGACGGGCGCGATCTGCTTGAGGTCGGAGTGCAGCCACTGGGTCGCGATGTAGAGGTCGACGCCTCCGTCCTCGGAGGGCACGGCGAGGCCGGACTCCGGGCCGAGGAAGGCCTGGTCCTGCATGCCGAAGGTGTACTCGCCCTTGACGACGAAGTCGGCCTTCTTGGCGGCCTGTTCGACGTCTCCGCGCACGATCGGCTGCCGGTGCACGATGTTCGGGTGCGGGACATGGCCGATGTGGTGGTCGTCGCGGCCCTCGTGGATGAGGATCGCGTCCGGCGCGGTCGCGGACGACTCGTCGGTGATGACCGGGAGTTCGCGGTACTCGACCTTGATCTTCGCGGCCGCGCGGCGTGCGGTCTCCGGGTGGTCGGCGGCGACGATCGCGACGGGCTCGCCGTGGTGGCGGACCTTGCCGTGCGCGAGGACCGGGGTGTCCTGGATCTCCAGGCCGTAGTTCTTCACGTCGGTCGGCAGGTCGTCGTAGGTCATGACGGCGTAGACGCCCGGGGTCTTCAGGGCCTCGACGGTGTCGATGGAGACGATCTCGGCGTGCGCGACCGTGGAGCGCAGGATCTGGCCCCAGAGCATGTCCTCGTGCCACATGTCGGAGGAGTACGCGAACTCGCCGGTGACCTTGAGGGTGCCGTCCGGGCGGAGCGTGGACTCGCCGATGCCGCCCTTGGTCTTGGAGCGCTGGGTGAGGTTCGTGGGGGTTCCGGTGGTGCCCATCGTCAGACCGCCTCTCCCTGCCGGGCGGCCGCCAGGCGGACCGCGTCCATGATCTTCTCGTAGCCGGTGCAGCGGCACAGGTTGCCCGAGAGCGCCTCGCGGATGTCCGCGTCGGTCGGGTTCGGGTTGTGCTCCAGCATCTCGTCGGCCGCGACGAGGAGTCCGGGGGTGCAGAAGCCGCACTGGACGGCGCCCGCGTCGATGAACGCCTGCTGGATCGGGGCGAGTTGGGTGCCCTCGCCGGTCTGCGAGTCGAGCGGTTTCGCCGTCCAGGCCTTGGCCTCGTCGACGGAGGTGCCGCAGGCGCCCGTTCCGCAACTCCCGTGCTCCGCGCGCTGCTTGGCGAAGTCGGCGAGGCCTTCGACGGTGACGACGTCGCGGCCCTCGACCTGGCCGGCGGCGACGAGACAGGAACAGACGGGGACGCCGTCGAGGCGGACGGTGCAGGAGCCGCACTCGCCCTGCTCGCAGGCGTTCTTGGAGCCGGGCAGCCCCATGCGCTCACGCAGGACGTACAGAAGGCTCTCGCCCTCCCACACGTCGTCCGCTTCCTGCGGGCGGCCGTTGACCGTGAAATTGACGCGCATCAGGCGACACTGCCCTTCTCGATGGAGCGGCCGTCACTGCCGCGGTACGACTCCCAGGTCCAGGTCAGGGTGCGGCGGGCCATGATGCCGACCGCGTGGCGGCGGTAGCTCGCGGTGCCGCGGACGTCGTCGATCGGGTTGCAGGCGGCGGAGCACAGGTCCGCGAACTGCTTGGCGACCGAGGGGGTGATGATCCTGCCGTTGTCCCAGAAGCCGCCCTCGTCGAGTGCGGCGTTCAGGAATTCCTCGGCGGCCTTCGCCCGGACGGGGGTCGGCGCTGCCGATCCGATGCCGGTGCGGACCGTGCGGGTGGCGGGGTGCAGGGCGAGGCCGAAGGCGCAGACGGCGATGACCATCGCGTTGCGGGTGCCGACCTTGGAGTACTGCTGGGGGCCGTCGGCCTTCTTGATGTGGACGGCCCTGATCAGCTCGTCGGGCGCGAGCGCGTTGCGCTTCACGCCGGTGTAGAACTCGTCGATCGGGATACGGCGGCTGCCGCGCACCGACTCGGCCTCGACCTCGGCGCCGGCCGCAAGGAGCGCGGGATGCGCGTCGCCGGCCGGGGAGGCGGTGCCGAGGTTGCCGCCGACGCCGCCGCGGTTGCGGATCTGCGGGGAGGCGACCGTGTGCGAGGCGAGGGAGAGGCCCGGCAGCTCGGCGCGCAGGTTCTCCATGATCCGGGTGTACGGGACCGAGGCCCCGAGCCGCACGCTGTCGGCGCCGACCTCCCACTCGTAGAGGTCGCCGATGCGGTTCAGGTCGAGCAGGTACTCGGGCCTGCGGTGGTCGAAGTTGATCTCGACCATCACATCGGTGCCGCCCGCGATCGGTACTGCGGTGGGGTGCTCGGCCTTCGCGGCGAGCGCCTCATCCCAGCTGGCGGGGCGAAGGAAGTCCATGACCGGCTCTCTTCTTCGTCTCGGGTCGTACGGATCAAGCCAGTTCGTGTGCGGCGGGTCCGGCTCGTTCATGCGCTGTTAATGCAGCGTGGGCTCAGTACACAGCGCCGTGCGCGGAGCGGGTCAGTCACGGAAACCATGAAGGAGTTGGCTGGCCAGCACGGGCATCTTGTAGATTCATATGAACGGAGGTCATCAGTAACCCCTCCGATTCCCTGTGGAAACGTGGGAAACAGCCCCGCACGGCCCTGCACCCACAGCACCTCTTGGTTCATCGTAGTTTTCTAGACAAAGAACGGCGGCGACGGCGATGCGGCTGCGCGCACTTCTGGACACCGGGGCGCTGGGGCTGCGCCTGCTCGGCGGCGAGGACGAGCTGGACCGCACGGTCCGCGGGGTGATGACCACCGACCTGCGCGATCCCAGCCGCTATCTCTCCGGCGGCGAGCTGGTCCTGACCGGCCTGGCCTGGCGCCGGAACGCGGCCGACACCGAGCCGTTCGTACGGCTGCTGGTGGGCGCCGGGGTGGCCGCGCTGGCCGCCGGCGAGGCCGAGCTCGGCGCCATCCCGGACGACCTGGTGACCGCCTGCGCCCGGCACCGGCTGCCGCTGTTCGCGGTCAACGAGTCGGTGGCGTTCGCGACGATCACCGAACATGTCGTACGGCAGGTGTCGGGCGAGCGGGCCGGTGATCTCGCGGCCGTGGTGGACCGGCACCGCCGGATGATGACCTCGGGTCCCGCCGGCGGCGGCCCGGACGTGGTCCTGGACCTGCTGGGCTCCGACCTGGATCTGCGGGCGTGGGTGCTGTCGCCGACCGGGCGGCTCATCGCGGGCTCGAAGGTGTCGGGCCCGGCGCTGCCCGTCGAGGTGTGCGCGCGGCTGGCCGCCGAGCAGCTGGCCGCCGCCCGCACCGGCCGCCGGGGACCGCACCGGCTGACGCTCGGCGCGTCGACGTACTCCCTCTTCCCGATCCGCGGCGGCGGGCGCTCCCCGCAGGGCGCGCGGGACGTGCGCGAGACCGTGCTGTCGGACTGGCTGCTCGCGGTGGAGGCGGACGCCGGGGACTGGCCGGACGAGCGGCTCGACCTGCTGCAGGGCGTCACCCAGCTGATCGCGGTCGAGCGGGACCGGCGGGACGCGGCGCGCACGGTCCGCAGACGGCTCGCGCAGGAGGTCCTCGAGCTGGTCCAGACGGGTGCCGCGCCCGCCGAGATCGCCGCACGGCTGCGGGTCGCCGCTCCCGTGCTGCTGCCCGGGCTCGGGGCAGCCCCGCACTGGCAGGTGGTCGTCGCCCGGGTCGAGTGGGACGGCACCGACATCGAGGCGGGCCCGGTCGCCCAGTCGCTCCTGGAGGAGATCCTGGTCGACCCGCGGACGACGGGCCCCGAGCCCTCCGACCGCATAGCCGTGGCCCACTCGGGCGACGAGGCCATCGCGCTGGTACCGCTGCCCGCCGTGTCGGCGGAGCACGACGGCTCCGAGTCCGGGATCCACGCGGACGTGCTCCTGGACGCCGTACGGGATCCGCTGGCGGCCGGGCTCGACGGCGACGGGCGGGTGACGCTCGGGGTGAGCGCCGCCGTGCACTCGGCGGAGGGGCTGCGCGGGGCGCTGGAGGAGGCGCGGCACGCGCGCCGGGTCGCGGCGGCGCGCCCCGGGCGGGTGTGCGCGGCGGGTCACCAGGAGCTGGCCTCGCACGTCCTGCTGCTGCCGTTCGTGCCGGACGACGTGCGGCGGGCGTTCACCGCGCGGCTGCTCGACCCGCTGCGGGACTACGACCGCAGGCACCGCGCGGAGCTGATCCCGACGCTGGAGGCGTTCCTCGAGTGCGACGGTTCCTGGACGCGCTGCGCCACCCGGCTGCACCTGCACGTCAACACGCTGCGCTACCGGGTCGGCAGGATCGAGCAGTTGACGAGTCGTGACCTCTCGCGCCTCGAGGACAAGCTGGATTTCTTCCTGGCACTGCGGATGAGCTGACCCGGGGATCCCACGACTTTGTGAATTCTTTCACCCAGCCCCTTGGCCGGGCCCCGGGATTCGTGCTGAGATGCGGCCACCACTCAACAGCTCAATGGTGTGCTCGGGGAGGGCAACGTGGCGCTTTCCGCCATGTCTGGAAACGGAACGACCGAAGGCGACGATCCCCTCCAGACCGCGGTGTGGCGGCTGCGCTCGCGGGCCTGCTGGGCCGACGCGGCGGCGCTGCTGCGGCCCGACACCGCGGCTCCGGCCCTCCAGCGGACCGCGCTGCTCGTGGAGCGGTGTCTCTACACCGAGCAGGGCTGGGAGGACGCCGAGGACGCGCTGCGGACGGCCGAGGCGCTGGCCCACAGCGACGACGAGCGGGGCGCGGCGGCCTGTGAGCGCGGACACCTCGCCTACGCGGCCACGCTGCACGGGGTGCGCGACCGGGCCGACGAGGCGCGGGCCGCGCTCGGGCGGGCGGCGGCGCTGATCCCGCCGGACGGTGCCGGGCGGGCGCTGCTGGACTTCCGGCGGGGGCTGGTCGCGGAGAACCTGGCGCGTTCGCCGCAGGCCGCGCGGGCCGCGTACCGGCGGGCCCACGCGGGCGCCGCCGACCAGGCAGACCCGCTGCTGCTGTCGTTCACCTACCGTCATCTGGCCGGACTGGCCCTGCGGGACGGGGAGTTGACGGAGGCCCGGCACGGCTTCGCCGAATCCCTGCGGATCCGGGAGGAGTTGGGCTACCTCGTCGGTACGGCTCCGGCGCTCGCCTCGCTCGCGGACGCGGAGGCCGAGCCGGAGGCGTCCCGGCTGCGCGAGGAGGCGCGGCGGCTGTTCCGGCTGCTCGGCGGTGTACCGACGTGGCTGGCACGGCAGTTGGCGGTTCCGGCGCCGGGTGCGGCGACGGCGTAGGTCAGGCGTGGTCGGTGCGGCTCTGGACGACGTTCACGACGTGGTGGACGAAGTGCGGGACGGAGGCGCGGAGTTCGGGGTCGCGGGCGACCAGCACGACGACGGCGACGAGCAGCAGGAAGGTCAGGAAGCCGCCGCGTGACGAGCCGGAGTGACCGCGCCTCGCGCCCATCTGGGCGGCGCGCATGCCGTCCTGCGCGGCCTGGCGCGCGGACTGTTCGGCGCCGCGCCGCGCGGCCTGCTGGGCGGCCTGCTGGCCGGGATTCGGAAACATCGGCGTTCTCCCCCACGGATCGGTCGGTCCTCTCCGTGGGGCACGTCACCGCCGGGCGGCCGGGTTCCCGGTACGGCGTCCGGTGGCCGGACCCGGACCCGCTCGTGACCGGAGTCACATATTCATGGTCACGCGGTTCCCGCGAAGTGCTCCCGCACCAGTGACTGCGCCACGTCCCACTCCCCCGCGCCCAACGCGTCGAGGAGCGCGAGGTGTTCGGCCGCGTCCGCGACCAGGTCGGCCCGCCCGCGCGTGACCGGCCCGCCGACCAGCGGCCACTGGGCGCGCCGGTGCAGGTCCTCCGCGATCTGGACGAGCTGCTCGTTCCCGGCGAGGGCGAGGACCCCGCGGTGGAAGGCGCGGTCGGACTCGGCATAGGTCGCCCGGCACCCGGAGGACGCGGCGCGGACGGTGCTCTCGGCCAGCGGGCGCAGGTCGGCCCAGCGCGCGGCGGGCACGGTCCGGGCGAGCCGAAGCATCACGGGGACCTCGATCAGGGCGCGGATCTCGGCCAGTTCGGCGAGTTCGCGGGCGCCCCGCTCGATGACACGGAAGCCGCGGTTGGGTACGACCTCGACGGCGCCCTCGGTGGCGAGCTGCTGCATGGCCTCGCGCACGGGGGTGGCGGAGACGCCGAACCGGTCGCCGAGCGCGGGCGCGGAGTACACCTCGCCCGGGGTCAGTTCGCCGCCGACGAGCGCGGTGCGCAGCGCGTCGAGGATCTGGCCGCGCACGGAGGAACGCTGGACGACCGCGCGGGGCCGCGGGATCGGCGTCTCGCTGTGCGTGTGCTCGCCGCGCACGGCGCCCGAGCCGTCCGCGAGATCCCGGTTCCGGTCCACGTCGGCGGCGCGCGGCTGCGGCGGCACCCGGGAGCCCCGGGTGCGCGGATCCGGGACACCCGTACCGGCGGAGCTCTGCGTGCCCTGCTTCACGGGTCCTCCTCCGGACGTGTCGGTACTTGGGGTCATTACGGCGGCTTGTTACTCGTCCGTCAAGCACCTTAGGCGCAGATCGGACTAGTTCACATCCCCGCCCGATTGGGTAAGGTAAGCCTTACCTCTAAACCAACGGCGAATCGGCGGTCCCGGCATGCCCCTGCCCTCTTCGGCCACAGCGGACGCGTACGCCCGCCTCACCGAGGTCGTCCCCGGGCTCGGCATCACCGAACTCGCCCCGGACCAGCCGACCCCGACCGGCGGCGGCTGGGCCTCGGCGGCGGCGCTCGCGGAGGGCGGCGCGGGCCTGGAGGCGTTCCTCGCGTGGGACGACGCCCAGGTCCTGCGCGACCACGGCCGCCGGGGCCGCCCGGACGTCATAGCCACCTTCGGCCTGCACCGCTACGCCTGGCCGGTCGTCCTCCTCTTCACCGTCCCGTGGTTCCTGCACCGCCGCGTCCCCCGCCTCCCTGTGACTCACGTCTCCTACGACCGCACGGCCGAGGGCTTCGGCATGGGCCGGCTGGCCGTCCGCACCGACGCCTTCGCCTGCCTGCCCGGCGACCCGGCCGCGGCCCTGCCCGGTGCCCGGGTCGTCGCCGACGAGGAGGCGCTGCGGGCGGAGGTGCGCGCCGCGGTCGCCGAGCACATGGAACCCGTGCTGGCCGGCTTCGGCCCGCGGATGCGCCGTAGGGGCCGCGCCCTGTGGGGCATGGCGACCGACGAGGTCGTCGAGGGCATCTGGTACGTCGCCGATCTCTTCGGCGAACAGCCGCGGGCCGTACGGGAGTTGGAGCGGCTGCTGCCGGGATCCACCAAGCCGTACGTCGGTTCGGCCGCGTTCCGCGAGGTGACCGGGCCCAACGGCGAGGCGCTGTCCACGCGGGACCGGGCGAGTTGCTGCATGTACTACACGCTGGACGCGGACGACGCCTGCGCGACCTGCCCGCGCACCTGCGAGACCGAGCGGGTCACCAAGCTGCTGGCAGCCACCGCGAGTTGAGGGACCCTCAGTCACAGGCGTCCCTCGACGCCCGCTAGGATCAGCCCCGAACGAGGCGCCCACCCGGTTACAGGGGATTCACAACTTCCTCACTTGTCGCAGGAACTTTCCGTGGAACCACCCGTACGGGTAGTCTTATTCGAACTCAACTCCCGCCCCTCAAGCGGCAGTTCGAGCAGAAAGCCGCCCTGGGCATCCCCTTGCACCTCCTTGGCGGCCTCTTGCCCCGAAAACGCCTGAGGGCCGTTGGGATTGGGCCACTATGGCGGGCGTTACGCCCTATCCCAATGCAAGGGACCCCAGATGAGACTGACCGACATATCGCTTAACTGGCTGCTTCCCGGCGCCGTACTGCTCCTGGGCATGCTGGCGGCGGTTGCGGTGCTCGCGCGGAGCAAGCGGTCCGCCGGGGAGCACGCGAAAGACGACTCGTGGGAGCGCACGGAGGAGCGCCGCAGGCGCAAGGAAGCCATATACGGCATCGCCTCCTACGTCCTTCTGTTCTGCTGTGCGGCGGTCGCCGCGGCACTCTCCTTCCACGGACTGGTCGGCTTCGGCCAGGAGAACCTCGGCCTGACCGACGGCTGGGAGTACCTGGTCCCGTTCGGCCTCGACGGCGCGGCCATGTTCTGCTCCGTCCTCGCGGTCCGCGAGGCCAGCCACGGTGACGCGGCCCTCGGCTCGCGGATACTCGTGTGGACGTTCGCGGCCGCGGCCGCCTGGTTCAACTGGGTGCACGCGCCCAGGGGTGTCGACCACGCGGGCGCTCCGCAGTTCTTCTCCGGCATGTCGCTGTCGGCCGCGGTCCTCTTCGACCGCGCGCTGAAGCAGACCCGCCGGGCCGCGCTGCGCGAGCAGGGTCTGGTGCCGCGTCCGCTGCCGCAGATCCGTATCGTCCGCTGGCTGCGGGCCCCCCGTGAGACCTACAGCGCCTGGTCGCTGATGCTCCTGGAGAACGTGCGCAGCCTGGACGAGGCGGTCGACGAGGTGCGCGAGGACAAGGCGAAGAAGGAGGAGACCCGACTGCGCCGCCGCGACCAGCAGCGGATCGAGCGGGCTCAGCTCAAGGCCATAAGCCGTGGCCAGCGCGGCCTCATCGGCCGGGGCAACGGCCGGTCGTCGGAGCCGCAGGCCCTGGAGCGTGGCGGCTCCGGACAAGCATCCGCGGAGCCTGCTCTATCGACGCCGGAACAACTGCCGGTTCGCACGCGTCCCTCACTCCAGCCAGTCCGCGGGGCATCTGACCCGATAACCGTCGACCTCACTGCCGAGGACGACACCATGGCCCTGCCGCGTCTCGACTCCCTTGAGCGCAAGCTCAAGGACCTGGAGCAGCAGTTCGGCTGAGCCGGAGAGCTGTCACACGAGAACCGGGACCGGGCGACACACGGGGCGGGGGCGGAGTCCAACTGGACGCCGCCCCCGCCCCGTTGCTCATGCCGTGTCCGGCACGTCGCTCACACCGCGTCCGGATCCAGCTCGAACCAGACGGACTTGCCCACCCCGTGGGCCGAGACTCCCCAGGAGTCCGCGAGGGACTGGACCAGGACGAGGCCCCGCCCGTGCGTACCGTCGTCGGCGTCCGGTACGTGCAGTCGGGGCCTACGGGCCACGAAGTCCCTCACCTCCACGCGGAGTCCGCGCGGTCCGACGGTCGCCGTCAGGACGGCGTCGTCGTCGGTGTGGATCAGCGCGTTGGTGACCAGCTCACTCGTGAGCAGTTCCGCTATCTCCGATCGTCCCGGCCTCCCCCAGTGCCGTAACAGTTCCCGCAACGCTCTGCGCGCCTCGGGCACCGCCCGCAGGTCCGCGCGTCCGAGTCTGCGCCTCAGTTGAGGCGGCTGCGCCGGTTCCGTGGCGCTGTCGGCCTTGTCCTCCACCGCTTTCGCCGAGGAGGCCCCGATCGCCATGGGACCGCCCCCTCGTGCTTGCCTCTTCATGACCCCCGCCTGCACGCCGGTTTCCGGTTCCCTCCTGCTCGAACACGTTCACGGGGATCCATGCCCTCGTCGGGAACGGGGCAGTCATGTCGAGTGGTTGACGACCGGGTGTTCGGCCATGCGTACGGCGTGTCCGGCGGGGCGGAGGTTCCGGGCGCGGTGCCGTCCGACACGTCGAACAGTCACCGTACGGAGCCTGCGGCCCGGGTGGGGCGGTCGGGGCGTTCGCCTCCTGGGTGCCGTGACCCCCGGCGACGGGACCTGACACCCCGTGACGTCCTGACCACGGGCGACCGGACCGGCCGCCGATCCGGTGCCGCCGATCCGGCCGTGGTCCACGAGAGCGTGGGGCGGCCGGTCCCCCCACACCGGCCACAGACCTCCCCCGAGGCCCACGCTCCGTGAAACTGGCCGGAATCAGCCGTTCGCGACCCGGCAACAGCCGCTCGGCGGGCCCTACTTGCCGCCGATTCCCTTGGGGCCGATGTGGATGATCTTGTGGGTGGTACGGGTCATGTCGACGATCAGCTTGGTGGTGTCGCCGCCGCCCCAGGTGAGGGTGACGGTGGCCTCGGTGTGGTCGGCGGTGCCGTTGTCGGTGACCTTCCAGCTCATGGGGGTGTTCTGCGCCTGGAGAACACCGTCCGCGTGGTTCTTCGCCTCCCAGGCCTTCAGCTCCTTGAGGTAGGCCGGGGTGAGGTAGTAGCTGCGCAGCTCGGTGGTCAGCTTCCCGCCGCCGTTGTCCAGGTCGGTCTCGGCGTCGATGTAGGCGCCGTAGAAGTCGGCGATGCGGGTGATGTTGTCGTCCGGTGAGCCGCTCACGGTGCGCGGGGCGCCGGCGGATGCCTGGGCCGCCACGCCCAGCCCGAGGGCGAGGGCGAGGCCGGCGGCGAGGGCGGTGCGGCGCGTGGCCTTCTTGCTGTTCACGTGTGGTCCCCGTTTCGGTTCGGTGCCGTGCTGTGGTCGGACCGAGCTTGGGCGCACGGCGGCGGCGACCGCAATCACCACCGCCGATCCCGCAACGGTGGAACCGTCCCACCCCCGCTGACCTCCTGGTACATGGAGTCCCTGGGATGCCGTCCTGGGACGCGACACACCCGGGAGCAACGGTGTCGGGCGAGGCCAACGACAAGGACGTCGAGGAGTTCGCGGCGCTGCTACGGCGCCTGAAGGCACGCACGGACCGCAGCTACGGCCAGCTGGCCCGCCGCCTGAACATGAACGCCTCGACCCTGCACCGCTACTGCGTCGGCGAGGCGGTCCCCCTCGACTTCGCCCCCGTGGAACGCTTCGCGGCGCTGTGCGGGGCGACGCCGGAGGAGCGGGTCGAGCTGCACCGGTACTGGATCCTGGCGGTGGCCGCGCGCCAACGGCGCCGGGAGGCGGGGGTGACCGGGGCGGCGGGGGCAGCGGCTCCGGTGGCCGAGGAGCTGCCCGCAGGGCCGGCCGAGGCGCCGGTGCCCGATACCGGTGAGCCGCCGGTGGCTGCCGCCGCAGTGGCCGCCGGTCCCGTCGCCCGCTCGCTCTGGTCCCGGCGGCGCCTCACCCTCACCGCCGCCGCCGCGTGCGCGGTGCTCGCCGTCTGGGGCACCCTGTCGGCGGTGTCCACGCACGACACGGCCAAGTCCGGGGGCGGAGTGGGGACCGGGGCAGGGAGCAACACCGGTGCTACGACCGGTACTTCACCCTCCGCCCGCCCCGCACCCCTCGCCTGGACCGCCGACTCGCAGGCCTGGGAGATCGGCTGCGACCACGACTACGTCATCGACAAGGCGCCGAAGGACGTGCCGCCGCCCCCGGTCCAGCAGGACGCCGGGGCCTGGGCGGCGACACAGCACGCGGTGCACGGCGGCCAGACGAACGTGGAGATCTCGGTGCAGGGCCGCAGCTCAACGGCCGTGGTCCTGGAGGCACTTCGGGTCCGGGTCGTCGGCCGTACGGCACCCGCCCCGGGCACCGCGTACTCGATGGCCCAGGGCTGCGGCGGGGACATCACCCCGCGCTACTTCGGCGTGAACCTGGACGCCCACCGCCCGCTCGTCAAGCCCGAGCCGGGCAGTGACACGGGCAGGAAGGTCCCGGTGGCGCACCTGCCGTACCGGGTCTCGGCCACGGACCCGGAGGTCCTGCTGGTCAAGGCCCGCACCGGGACCTGCGACTGCCGCTGGTACCTGGAACTGGACTGGTCCTCCCAGGGCCGCACCGGCACCCTCCGCATCGACGACCACGGCACGCCGTTCCGCACGAGCAGCATCAAGGGCCTGCGGCACCTCTGGTACTCGTCGAACGGGTGGGTGCCGTACGACAGTTAGGGCCTGGGCACGTTGCGGATGTTGGAGCGGGCCATCTGCAGCATGCGGCCCACTCCCCCGTCCAGGACGATCTTCGACGCCGACAGCGCGAACCCGGTGACCATGTCGGCGCTGATCTTCGGCGGGATGGACAGGGCGTTGGGGTCGGTGACGATGTCGACGAGCGCCGGACCCTTGTGCTTGAACGCGGCCTTCAGAGCGCCTTCGAGGTCCTTGGGCTTCTCGACCCGCACACCGTAGGCACCGCAGGCGCGCGCCACGGCGGCGAAGTCGGGGTTCTTGTTGGTGGTGCCGTAGGACGGGAGTCCGGCGACCAGCATCTCCAACTCGACCATGCCCAGGGAGGAGTTGTTGAACAGGACGACCTTCACCGGCAGGTCGTACTGGACGAGGGTGAGGAAGTCGCCCATCAGCATGGAGAATCCGCCGTCGCCCGACATCGACACGACCTGCCGCTCGGTGTCGGTGAACTGGGCGCCGATCGCCATCGGCAGCGCGTTCGCCATCGAGCCGTGCGAGAACGAACCGATCACGCGGCGGCGGCCGTTGGGCGTGATGTAGCGGGCGGCCCAGACGTTGCACATGCCGGTGTCGACGGTGAACACGGCGTCCTCGTCGGCGAGTTCGTCGAGGACGGAGGCCACGTACTCGGGGTGGATCGGGACGTGCTTCTCGACCTTGCGCGTGTACGCCTTCACGACGCCCTCCAGCGCGTCGGCGTGCTTCTTGAGCATCCGGTCGAGGAACTTCCGGTCCCCCTTCGGCTTCACCCGGGGGATGAGACAGCGCAGCGTCTCCTTCGCGTCGCCCCACACCGCGAGGTCCAACTTCGAGCGCCGGCCCAGGTGTTCGGGCCGTACGTCGATCTGGGCGATCTTCACGTCGTCGGGCAGGAACGCGTTGTACGGGAAGTCGGTGCCGATGAGGATCAGCAGGTCGCACTCGTGGGTGGCCTCGTAGGCGGCGCCGTAGCCGAGCAGGCCGCTCATCCCGACGTCGTACGGGTTGTCGTACTGGATCCACTCCTTGCCCCGCAGGGCGTGTCCGATCGGGGACTTGATCTTCCCGGCGAACTCCATCACCTCGGCATGCGCGCCGGCGGTTCCGCTGCCGCAGAAGAGGGTGACCCTGTCGGCCTCGTCGATCATCTCGACGAGCTTCTCGATCTCGGCGTCGCCGGGCCGGACGGAGGGGCGTGAGGTGACGAGGGCGGTCTCGGCGGCCTTGTCCGGGGCGGGCTCGGAGGCGATGTCGCCCGGGAGCGAGACGACGCTGACGCCGGACTGCCCCACCGCGTGCTGAATGGCGGTCTGCAGCAGCCGGGGCATCTGCTTCGGGCTGGAGATCAGCTCGCTGTAGTGACTGCACTCCTGGAAGAGCCGGTCGGGGTGGGTCTCCTGGAAGTAGCCGAGGCCGATCTCGCTGGACGGGATCTGCGAGGCGAGGGCGAGCACCGGGGCCATGGAGCGGTGGGCGTCGTAGAGGCCGTTGATGAGGTGCAGGTTTCCGGGGCCGCAGGAGCCGGCGCAGGCCGCGAGCTTCCCGGTTATCTGCGCTTCGGCGCCTGCGGCGAAGGCGGCGGTCTCCTCGTGCCGTACGTGGATCCAGTCGATGGCGGAGTTGCGGCGGATGGCGTCGACCACCGGGTTGAGGCTGTCGCCGACGACGCCGTAGAGGCGCTTGACTCCGGCGCGGACGAGGATGTCGACGAACTGTTCGGCAACGTTCTGCTTGGCCATGGTTCTCGCGTGCCCTTCGGTTTCCTGTGTCCTACGGATCCCTCTGGGTCCATGAATTCACAGCCTCGGCGCTCACGCCTCCCAAACGGCGGCCGCCGTGCGGTCGTCGGCATAACCCTTGACCCGCACTTGGGTGTCCGCGAGGAAGGCGGCCAGGCCGGGCGGAGTGGTACCGGACCAGCGCCCCGCCAGATGGGCGGACAGCTCCGGTTCGCCGCGCAGGGGTTCGGCAAGCCCGCCGGTGCACATGAGGAGCGCGTCCCCCGGGCGGGCGACGGAGGCACGGAAGCGGAAGGGTTCGCGGGGTGGTTCGGGGGCGGGTTCGTAGGGGCTCGGCGGGGTCGGAATCCCGAGGTCCATCGTCAGCCGGTCGCCCTCCGGGGTCTCGGCGGGCTGCGACCCGAACCCGACGACGGCCTCGCCGATCGCGTCGGCGACGCTGGGCTCGATGTCCTGCCACTCGCCGTCGCGCAGCCGGAAGAGCCCGCCCGGCCCGACCCCGAAGAACACGCGGGTACGGCACTCCGGGTCCGCGGGGAGGAGCAGACAGCGCAGACCCGCCGAGTACTCCTCCGGGTCGATGCCCTGTTCGGCTGCGCTGGCGCGGAGCTTGCCGAGGCTGCGGTCGGTGAGGCGGTGCAGCCCGGACTTCAGGTCACCGCGCCGGGCGGCCCTTATGTCCTCGGAGAGCCGCGCGTGGCTGCGGCCCACGGCCCGCGCGATCCAGTGACACGCCTCGGCCGCGGCCCGGTGCGCTCCCGGCGTGGCCCGCGCCCCGGTCGCCATCGCCACCAGCACCAACGCCTGCTCCCCGGCCCCGAACCGCGCCGTCAGCAACGAGTCCCGCCGCGGCTCCCCCCTGAACCGCGCGGAGTCCCCCCGCACGGAAGCGGCCCGAAGCGTGCTCGCCCCGTACCGCGCCCCGTCCAACACGGTGTCCGCGACGAGGTCGTCGAGTTCGTCCGGGTCGGCCGGGGGCAGCGCGGTGGGCTCGGCGTCGTAGGTGGGCGGGCCGGAACCTACGTAGTCGAGGGAGAGGGGTGGTGGGGGCGGGGTGGCCGGAAGAAGCTGCGGGGCGGGATCGGCGGCGGGGAGAACGGGCGGCTGCGCGTACGGGCCGAGGGCGGACGGACTGCTGGGACGAAGGTCCCCTTGGGTGGAAGCGGGGTTGTCGATGAGGGGTGCGTCTGCCGGCGGCTGCGGGAAGGGGCGCGGGTCGTAAGGGCGGAGCGGGCGGGCGGGACGAAGCGATTGCGGGGCGGGAGTGGGGAGACCGGGGGCGGCGGCGGGCGGCTGGGGGTAGGGAGGCGAGGCGGGCGGGCCGTCTGACCGGAAGTTCCCCGGAGGGGCGGCGGGATCGTCGGCGGGGCGTGGGGGCAACGCCGGTTGCTGCGAAGCGGAAACCCCGTCCGGACGGAAGTCTCCAGGAGCCACGGCGGGATCATCGGCGGGCGGCGCGGGAATGGCTGACGGCTCCGGATACGAACGCGGAGAGGGCGGGCCATCCGGACGCAGGGACTGCGGAGCGACGGCGGGATCATCGTCACGGCGTGGGGGCACCGCCGGTTGCCGCGGAGCGGAAAGCCCATCCGGACGAAGGCCTCCCGGCGAGGCTGCGGGATCGTCAGCAGGCGGCGCGGGAATGGCCGACGGGTCCGGATACGAACGCGGAGCGGACAGTCCGTCCGGACGGACATCCCCCGGAGGGGCAGCGGGGCTGTCGGCAGGCGGTGCCGTCGGTCGCTGCGGGTACGCGGGCGCGGAGGCCACACTGGGCGGCTGCGGAGGTGCCGTGGGCGGGAGGTCGGGCTGGGTGTCCGCGGGGCGGTGCTGCCGGGGCGGCGCAGGCGGAGCATCCTCGCTCGGGGCGGCCGGGGCGATGGGCGTGAACAGCGGGGGCGCACTTTCCGGCTCCACACCATCGCCGGGAGCCGCAGCACCGTAGGGCTTGAACAGCGGGGTCTCGTTATCCGGCTCCACACCGTCACCAGGAGCCGAAGCACCGTAAGGCTTGAACACCGGAGTCTCGCTATCCGGCTCCACACCGTCACCAGGAGCCGAAGCACCGTAAGGCCTGAACGCCGGGGTCTCGCTATCCGGCTCCCGCCCGTCACCAGGAGCCGAAGGACCGTAAGGCGTGAACACCGGCGGCTCGGCAACCGGGTCCACACCCGCACCTCGCCCGGAGTTGCCCGCCGCACGCGGCGCCGGAACACCCGAACCCGCCGAACGCGCTCCCTCGCCCACCGAACCCACACCCGGTCCGGAACGCGCGCCTTCACCCGACGGACCCGCACCCGAATCCACCCGCGAACCGGAGCCCCAAGCAGAACCCGAAACCGGACCCGAACCGGCACCCGCACCGGGCCCAGGCGCAGGCCCTTCCCCCGCTCCGCGAAGCTCCACCGTCCCCGCCGCCGAGGCGAACCGGTCGTCGACGGAGTCCCCCGCGGCCGTCGGGCCCGTGTCGTCCGCGGTGTCGTCGTACAGCTGGCTCCACCAGTCGTCCTCGTGACCGGTCGGCGTTCCCCCCTGCTGGCTCATGCCCCTAATTGTCCACCGCGCAGGCCAGTTGGAAACGGGGCGTCCGGAAAATCAGACGTGAGCCGGTCCTCGAACGGCGTGTCGGCGACGTACCGAACACCCATCCGGCACAGAGCCGCCGGACGGTCCCACCCCCCACGGGAGAACCGCCCGGCGACGACCTGGGTGACCCGCCCCCGGCTCCCCGCGCGCGAGCGCACGGCATGAGCCCGGGTCACGTTCCATATGACCGAATCCCGTTGCGAGTTCGGCCCACCCGACCCGAGTGTGACCTGTCTTCCTGAAGATCCGCTGTGACTTCCGACGGCCTCACCCACAGCACGCCGTACGCGAACCCGCAGGCCAAGAAGGCCCAATACGGGCATTACGGGCGGCAGTTGAGGCCCCCGTGACGCAACCTTGGCAGAGTGACGGGTGGTACGGCGATGATGTGCGGAGGCGGGTTCGCGCCGTGGCTGTTTCCCGCCACCGCGGCCGGTTCCGCCACCGCGCACCCCACGGGGTGATGTCTTCCGGGAGGGACGGCGCCTGATGCTGGGAGCGATAGGCCTGGACGAGGCACACGAGTCGGCGTACCGGGCACTGGTGTCCGTCGGCGCCGCGGACGTGCCCGATCTCGCCCGACGGCTGACCCTCGGCGAGTACGACACCGAGCGCGCCCTGCGCCGCCTGGAACGCCACGGACTCGCCGCCCAGTCCTCGTCCCGCCCCGGCCGCTGGGTCGCCGCCCCGCCCGGGGTCGCCCTCGGCGCGCTGCTCACCCAGCAGCGGCACGAACTGGAGAAGGCGGAGCTGGCCGCCGCGCTCCTCGCCGAGGAGTACCGGTCGACCACCGCCGAACCCGCCGTGCACGACCTGGTGGAGGTGGTGATCGGCGCCGCCGCCGTCAGCCAGCGCTTCCTCCAGCTCCAGCTCGGCGCGACCGAGGAGGTCTGCGCGCTGGTCACCGGGAACCCGGTCGCCGTCACCGGCGGGGAGAACGACGCGGAGGAGCAGGCCGCCGACCGGGGCGTCCGCTACCGGGTCGTCCTCGAACGCGCCGCCCTCGACCTGCCCGACGGCCTCACCGAACTGACCGCCGCGCTCGGCCGCGACGAACAGGTGCGGGTCGTCGACACCGTGCCGACGAAACTGGTGGTCGCCGACCGCACCCTCGCGATGGTCCCGCTGACCTCGCACACCGCCGAGCCCGCCGCGCTCGTCGTGCACGCGAGCGGGCTGCTGGAGCTGCTCTGCGGGCTCTTCGAGTCGGTCTGGCGGGACGCGCTCCCGCTGCGCCTGGGCACCTCCGGCGCCACCGAGCAGCAGCCGGACGGCCCCGACGGCACGGACCTGGAGGTGCTGTCCCTGCTGCTGGCCGGCCTGACCGACGCCAGCGTCGCGAAACAGCTCGATCTTGGCCTGCGCACGGTCCAGCGCCGGGTGAAGCGGCTGATGGAGCTGAGCGGGGTGACGACCCGGCTGCAACTGGGCTGGCACGCATACGAACGGGGCTGGGTGGCCCGTAGCTGACCTGCGGTTTCACCGTCCGTCCCGCACGCTGGTCAGATGGGAGTGGCTGAACTCCTCCTGGTCGGCGTCGTCATCCTGCTCGGCCTGTGCGGAGTCCTGGTGCCCGGAGTGCCGGGGTCGTGGCTGGTGTGGGCCGCGGTCCTGTGGTGGGCGCTGAAGGACCCGCAGCCGGTCGCGTGGGGCGTCCTCGTCGGCGCGACCGTCGTCCTCTTCCTCTCCCAGGTGGTGCGCTGGGTCCTCCCGCCGCGCCGGCTGCGCACGAGCGGAGCGACCCCCCGAATGGGCGTGTACGCCGGGGTCGGCGCGCTGCTCGGCTTCGTGCTGATCCCCGTGCTCGGCGCGATCCCCGGTTTCATGGCCGGGATCTACCTCCACGAACGCCTGCGCCTAGGCCGGCACGGCGAGGCGATGGCCTCTCTGCGTACGGCGATGCGCTCGGGCGGCTCCAGCGTGCTGACCGAGCTGTTCACCTGCCTGCTGATCATGGGCGCGTGGGTGGGCGCGGTGATCTGGGGCTGACCCGGGCCCTTCAGCCGAGCGCGGTGAGGTCGACCGCTTCGGCGAGCGCCCGCATGCCCGCGTCGTTGAAGTGCAGGTGGTCGCCGGAGTCGTAGCCGGGCAGGATCCGCTGCGGCTGCGCCGGGTCGCGGACGGCGGCGTCGAAGTCGACGATCCCGTCGAAGGGCCCGCCGCCCCGGATGAACGTGTTGACCTTCTGCCGTACGGCCTCCCGCGCGGCCGTGAAGGCACCGGCGCCGCCGTACGGCGTGAGGGTCGCGCCGATGACGCGGATGCCGTGCGCGTGGGCGCGGGCCACGAGGGTGCGGTACGCGTCCTCGAACGCGCCCGGGTCGGTGGCGTTCGGGGTGCCTTTGATGTCGTTGATGCCCTCGAGGACGATCAGCACCCGCACGCCCGACCGGGAGAGCGCGTCCGCGTCGAGACGGGACAGCCCGCTCGGGCCCACGTCGTCGCGCAGCAGCCGGTTGCCGGAGATACCGGCGTTGAGGACACCGAGGCGGCGGTACGACGGCAGGGTGGCGAGGCGGTCGGCGAGGCGGTCGGGCCAGCGGTGGTTGGCGTCGAGGGTGGAGCCGTTGCCGTCGGTCAAGGAGTCGCCGAGGGCCACGACGCTGCCGGCCGCCTGCGCGTCGAGGACGTCGACGCCGGTGACGTAGTACCAGGAGGTGGTGGTCGCCGTGTACGCGGCGCCGTCCTCGTCGGCGGCCCGATTCCCTTGCGGGGCACGGTAGTTGGTCTGCCCGGCGGCACGGTGGTAGGTCGCGGGGCCGGAGTCGCCCGGCGTGTGGACGGTGACCAGGAGGTCGGCCCCGTCGGGCACGGCGAGCGGAACAGGATCACTGACCAGGTCCTCGCCCGCCGGGATCGTGACCGCCGTGACACCGGCGAAGGTGACGGCACGCATCGAGCCGGGCACGGCGTCCGCTCCCGACTCCCGCAGCCCGACGGTCACCGCGTCGAGCCTGAGGGGCGCGGTACCGAGCCGGTTGGTGAGCCGCACACGGGCGGCGCCCCCGCCGACGCTGACGTGCACGACGTTGCGGAAGGAGGCGCCGGGGTGGGCAGACACGGTCCCGGAGGGGGCGGCCTCCCAAGTACCGGTCCAGGTGCCGAAGGGGTCGCGGGCCCGGGTTTCGCGAGCGGAGGCGCCAGAAGCGGGGGCACCGGGAACCGAGGCCCCGGGAGCATCGGCTTGGAGAGCGGCGGCTCGGGGAGCGGACGCCGCGGGCGCGGAGGCCGCGGAGGCATCGGGGGTCGCCGCGCCCGCGGTCTCCACCGTCCCCGCCGTCCCGACCGCCGCTCCCAGCCCGAGCACCAGCAGTCCTACGACGACCCGTCCGGCCCCGACCATGCGCCCTCCACGTCTCCCACCAGCCACAACGAAGGCGACCGTGGCACGCGGGGGCGGACGGACGGCGGCGCATCACCGGTGCCGGGCGCCGCGTCCCCTGTCCGGCGTAGGACGGACCGCGGACGACGGCTGGCACCGGAGGCCGATGCGCGGGGCGGGCAGGCGTGTTTGGCTGCGGGCATGACCGAATTCACCGAGGCCGAACGCGCGTACCTCACCTCGCAGCGGCTGGGCCGACTGGCCACCGTCGACCCGCATGGCCAACCGCAGGCGAACCCCGTCGGCTTCTTCCCGCAGGCCGACGGGACGATCCTGGTCGGCGGCTACGCGATGGGTACGACGAAGAAGTGGCGCAACCTTCGGAAGAACCCGAAGGTCGCGCTGGTGGTGGACGACATCGTCAGCGTCAGCCCCTGGAAGGTACGGGGCATCGACATCCGGGGCGAAGCCGAACTCCTCGTCGGCCCGCACGAGTTGGGGGCGCACATGAGCGAAGAGGTGATCCGTATCCACCCCCGGCGGATCCACAGCTGGGGCCTGGAGATCTGAGGCCGACTCACCCCAACACGTTCTCCAGGGTGAGGAGTTGGACCTTGCGGTCGAGGCCGCCCGCGTAGCCGGTGAGTGTTCCGTCGGCGCCGATGACGCGGTGGCAGGGGCGGACGACCAGCAACGGGTTGGCGCCGATCGCCCCGCCGACAGCCCGGACGGCGGCCCGGGGTGCGCCGACCCGCGCGGCGATCTCGCCGTACGTCGTCGTCGCGCCGTACGGCACGGAGTCGAGGGCGGCCCACACGCGCTCACGGAAGTCGGTGCCGGAGGTGCGGAACTCCAGCTGGAATTCCTTGAGTTCACCGGCGAAGTAGGCGGCGAGCTGGTCGCCGACGGCACGGAAGGGACCAGGGTCCTGCCGCCACTCGGGCTGGACGGTACGGCCGCCCTTCTGCCCGGGCACGGAGAGGGAGGTGAGGGCGCCGAACTCGTCGGCGGTGAGCAGGAGTTGACCGAGGGGACTGTCGAGACTCGTCCAGCGGACGATGGTCGGATCGGTCGTGGGGCCGGTCATCGGTGCTCCAACTCCCCTGCCGTGCGCAGGTGTTGTACGTGCTCTGCGTGTTCTACGTGCTGTTCGCGCTGTGCGTGCTGCAGGTGCTGGACGGCGTAGGAACGCCAGGGCCGCCAGGCGTCCGGGGTGTCGGTTCCGGGCGGTGCCACGTCGGGGTCGCCGAGCGCGCGGGTGCGGATGACGGCGACGGTGGCGGCGTCCATGCCGGGCAGCGCGAGCAGGGCGGCCTGGGCGTCGTCCCGGTCGACGCCGGCGTCGAGCCGTACGGTGCCGTCGGCCAGGGCGGTGGCGAGGGCGGACAGGGGTTCGCCGGGCGCGGCCTCCGCCAGGGCGGACGGCTCGGGGAAGAGATGGTTGAGACCACCGGACGGGGCGTCCAGCGTCTTGCCGTACCGCCGCACCAGCCGCTCGGCCTCCGCCGGGCCGACCAGCGCCCGTACGGCGAGTTCCTCCGGGTCGGCGGTGCCCGGTGAACGCAGGCCGGGGCGGGCGGCGACGAGCGGGGCGAGCCGGGGGTCCTCGCCGAGCCGTTCGTCGACGGCGTACGGGTCGGCGTCGAGGTCGAAGAGCCGCCGTAGCCGCTGGACGGCGGTGGTCAGATCCCGGTGGTCGGTGAGGTGCAGCCGGGCGTCGAGCCAGCCGCCGGGGTGGGCGAGGGACGCGGCCTTGAGGACACCGGGGCGTTCGTCGACGGCGACGATTCCGGTGCCGTAGGGGAGGCGCAGCGTGCGGCGGTAGGTACGGCGGCCGGGGCTGCCGATGATCTCCTCCACACCGGGGACGGCCTCGCGGGCGAGCAGGTCGAAGACGGCGGCGGACTGGTAGGGGCCGCGGTAGGCGAGCCGCAGCGGGATGCCGGCGGAGGGGCCGGCCGCCGTCGCTCGCGCCACGTGCGGCGCCTTGGCGGTCCGCAACTCGCTCGGCGTCGACGCGTACACGGCGCGGATGGTGTCGTTGAACTGGCGCACGCTGGCGAAACCGGCCGCGAAGGCCACGTCGGTGATCGGCAGGTCGGTGGTCTGCACGAGCACGCGTGCGGTGTGCGCGCGCTGGGCCCGGGCGAGGGCGACGGGCCCGGCGCCGAGTTCGGCGGTGAGCTGCCGCTGGACCTGCCGTGCGCTGTATCCCAGCCGTACGGCGAGCCCGGCGACGCCCTCGCGGTCCACGACGCCGTCGCCGATCAGCCGCACGGCGCGGCCCACGACATCGGCGCGCGCGTTCCACTCGGCCGACCCCGGCACGGCGTCCGGCCGGCACCGCCGACAGGCCCGGAACCCCGAGCCCTGCGCGGCGGCGGCGGTCGCGAAGAACCGCACGTTCCGCCGCTTAGGCGTCACCGCCGGGCAGCTGGGCCGGCAGTAGATCCCGGTCGTGACCACAGCGAAAAAGAACTCCCCGTCGAACCGGGCATCCCGGCTCCGCACGGCTTCGTACCTGCTCTCCTCGTCCATCACAGTGTCCAGTCTCCGCCATCCCCGAGGGTGGGGCTGGCGGAAATCGGACGTGGTGTTGGGGGTGGGGAGGTGGGCGCGGGCCGGGTAGGCGGGCGCCGGGGCGGGGAGGCGGGCGCCGGGCCGGAGAGGCAGGCGCCGGGGAGGGGAGGCGGGCGCCGAGGCCGGGAGGTAGGCGCCGGGGAGGGGAGGCGGGCGCCGAGGCCGGGAGGTAGGCGCCGGACCGGAGAGGCGGGCGCCCAGGTCCCGGCTGCTTGTCGGCTGACCGGGCGGAGCCGGACCACGCACCCGGGCACCCCGGGCACCGGCCCGCCGACGAGCAGCCGGGACCGGACGCCCAGGGTCCGCCCCCCCGACCGCCGCGAGCGGACGCACCCCGCATCCCGCACCCGGGTCACAAGCCCAAGCCCCCCCCGGCAGGCCACACCCCGAACCCTCCCCCGGACCATCCGGACCGGCCACCCCTACGCCCAGCGCCCCCGCTTCGCCTCCATCGCCGCCTTGCCCTCCGCTCCCTTTCGTTTCCAGTCGCGGCGGAGTTCGGCCCGCATACGGGCGTCGGTCTTGGCGACGATCCACTGGTTCTCGCGCATGAGCTTGCGGTAGCTCTCGAGACGGCGTTCGGAGAGGGTGCCGGAGTCGAGTGCGGCGAGGACGGCGCAGCCCGGTTCGGCGGTGTGGGCGCAGTCGTGGAAACGGCACCGGGACGCCAGTTCCTCGATCTCGGCGAACACCTGGCCGACGCCGGTCTGCGCGTCCCACAGGCCGACCCCGCGCAGCCCGGGGGTGTCGATCAGGACCCCGCCGCCGGGCAGGGCGAGGAGGTTGCGCGTGGTGGTCGTATGACGGCCCTTGCCGTCGACGTCACGCGTCGCCTGGACGTCCATCACGTCCTCGCCCAGCAGCGCGTTGGCGAGCGTCGACTTGCCCGCGCCGGACTGCCCGAGCAGCACGGACGTGCCCCCGGCGGCGACCGCGGCCAGCACGTCGATGCCGTCCCCGGTGGCGGCGCTCACGGCCAGCACCGGCACACCGGGCGCGGCCGTCTCCACGTCCTGGACGAGATACGACAGCGTCACCGCGTCCGGCACGAGGTCGGCCTTGGTGAGCACGACCAGGGGCTGGGCACCGCTCTCCCAGGCGAGCGCGAGGAACCGTTCGATACGGCCGAGGTCGAGATCCCCGGTCAACGGCACCGCGATGATCGCGTGGTCGACGTTGGCCGCGAGGATCTGCCCCTCGGACCGCTTGGAGGAGGTGGAGCGCACGAAGGCGGTACGGCGGGGCAAATACGTCCGTACGTAGCGCGGGGTGCCGCCGTCGGGGTCCACGGCGACCCAGTCGCCCGTGCAGACGACCTTCATCGGGTCACGGGGGACGACGAACTCGGTGTCGGCACGGACGGTGCCGGTCGGGGTGATGACGTCGCACAGACCACGGTCGACGCGTGCGACGCGGCCGGGCAGGAGCCCCTGCTCGGCGAACGGGGCGAACTCGGCCTCCCACTCCGCATCCCAGCCGTACGGCTGCAGCGGATGCACGGACGAGGACGAGGACGAACCCGGGAGAGAGGAGAAAGACAAGGGGTGACCCTTCACAAGGGTGGCCCCGGCACCGCGCACACAGACGCGGGAGGAAGAGAGGTCAGCCGGAGACCACGGGAGTGGACTTGATGAACTTCCGGATACGGGCAGCGCCCACCACGGAGACAGCCATCGGTCACACCTCCCACAACACAAGCCAAGTCACCGGCGGCAACACACGGTTGCCGCTCCAACAGCGCCAACCCTAGAAGGTGCGCGAGCCATGACGCCAGCGAATTACGGACGGCTACGCAACACCCGGGCCCGGTGCTCCCTCGCCTGTCCGCCAACTCTGCCCCCACCTCTGCCCGTTCGGCCTTTCCTCCCCCCGCCCCCTGTCGGGTAAGAGGGAAGGGCACCCAACAGGGAGGGCGGCCGGCGAGCGAAGGGGAACGGCGTATGCGTATCCAGGGAGAGAACCGGTCGAGCGGTGACCGGACCGGCGGGCGCCCCGTGGCCCCGCCCCGGTCGGCCGCCGCCCTGCCTCCGCTGGCCGCGCTCCAGCAGACCGCGGGGAACGCCGCGGTGACCCGGGCGATCCAGCGGGCCCGTGACACCCAGGAGCAGCACGCCGAGCCCGCGGAGGTGCAGCGGGCGTCGGTCGTGGACGCCGTCGGCTCGCCCGGCAGCCCGCTGGAGCCGCGCATCCTGCAGCGCGCCGAGCAGGCGTACAGCATGGACTTCGGACATGTACGGGTGCACAACGGCCCCGTCGCCCAGCGCTCGGCCGAGGAGTTGGGGGCTCTGGCGTACACGACCGGTTCCCACATCGTGCTCGGCGGCGGCAGCGTCGCGGACGAGGTGATGTTCGAGGAGGTCGACCACATCCGGCAGCAGGCCCTGGGTCCCGTGCCCGGTACCGACAACGGCCGGGGCGAGAAGGTCTCCCACCCGGACGACCCGTTCGAGCGGAGCGCCGGTGCCAACGGCCGGAGGCTGGCCCGGGGCGGTGCGCCCGACCTGTCGCTGCCCGGCGCGCCCGCACCCGGCGGGGCGGTGCAGCGCAGTGTGGATGAGGAGGTCGCCGTCCAGCGGGCGGACCGGCCGGGCCCGTCCACGACCCCGCCCCGGCCCTCGGTGTCCCCGCCGATCGGGGCCTCTCCCCCGGCCATCGCCCGGCTGGCGCGGCTGATCGTCGGCGTCGAGGGCGAGATCCGCAACAAGGACGTGCGGGCGGTCATCCACCGGCGGGCGCGCAGCGGCCCGAGCTTCACGGGCGAGGAGCTGGAAGCGATCAAGGCCGTGGAGTCCGAGGACCCCAAGTGGCTGAAGACCGTGGGTATGTGCACGCACGCCGAGGCCGACGCCTACCTCAAGGCGGGCGACTTCCACAGCTGGCTCCAGCAGCCGGAGGGCAAGCGGCTCCTCGTGGCGACCCTGCGCTGGCACCAGAACGTGGCGGAGCGCGAGCAGGGGAAGGACCCGGACAAGCCGACCCGCTCCGACTACCAGCTCGGCCGCCACATGGCCATGCACGCCGAGGACACCCCGCAGTCGGAGAAGGACCAGTTGACCGGGGAGCGGAACGAGCAGATCTTCCAGACCCTGGTCAGCACCATGCTGCCGCCCGGGATCAGCGACGACGTGCCGGACGCCGACAAGCACCGCGAGCGGGTCGAGCGCGGTACCGAGGTGCTGACCAAGATCTTCCTGATCCTGAAGGAGGGCCTGAAGGTCTTCAACCCCGAGGCGGGCATGCACGAGGACTTCAAGGACGACGTCGCCCACGCCCTGGCCTACGGCGGTCGCGTCAACATCCGCATCCCGCAGCTCGCGGACGGCCAGCACGGCTATGAGCTGCCCCAGTGGCTGCACATCACCAAGGAGAACCGGAAGCCCTGGGAGATGAAGTCGGCGCCCGAGAAGCCGGTGTACCGGCGGCTGTTCGGCACGCACCACTTGGAGATCGGGAACAACAGGGCGGACGGCACGCCCGGCACGTTCGTGGAGAAGGGCGAGATCGGGGCCACCCTGCAGAACTGGGTCGATCCGCACAGCCACCTCTACGGCCTGCCCCTGGCCACCGGGGGCATGGGCAACACCGACTACCACGGCGACACCATCCTCCCGAACGAGTCGTACGGCCACATGTTCATGGGGTACAAGCCGCCGACGGACAAGCGGGACGGGGGACTTCAGGTCGGCCTGGAGACCGCCGGGCCCGGCGGCAGGACCCCCGACGGCTACGAACACCGCGTCACGAGCAGCGAGAAGAACAACAACCCGGTGAGCCAGCACGGCGGCCACAAGGACGACAAGCCCGGCGCCGACGCCCCGCTCAGGTCGAGTCAACGCCACGTCGACCTCAAGGAGTTCGGCGACTGGGTGCAGCGGCTGAAGGACCTGGAGAAGGACTGGAAGGCCGAACTCGCCAAGGCCAAGACGGACCAGGAACGCGCCGCCCTGTACCGGGACTTGATCGGCAAGCGCAGCAATGCTCGCCAGTGAAAGGGTGGTTGCCCTGCGGCCGGGCTACTTGCAGGACGCGCCGTTGAGCGTGAAGCCGTACGGCGCCGAGTTCCTGCTGTTGTTCCACGTGCCGAGGAAGCCGAAGGTGAAGCTGCCGTCGGCTGCGACGTTCTTGTTGTAGTCGGCGGCGGTGGCGGTGACCCGGGAGCCGTCCTGGGCGACGCTCGCGTCCCACATCTGGGTGACCTGCTGGCCGTCGCGGTAGGACCAGGCGAGGCGCCAGGTGTCGAGGGCCTTGGTGGTGGTGACGGTGACAGTGGCCTGGAAGCCGTCGGGCCACTGGTTGACGAGGTCGTAGGTGACGTCGCAGCTCGCCTGCGCGGTCGTGCCCGAACCCGATCCCGGACCCGCACCGGAGCCCGAACTCCTCGTGGGCGCCGGTGAGTTGCCCGCCGTCGTCGAGGCGGTGCCCTGGGGTTCCGTGTCGGGGTTCTTGTCCCGCGCGTCGGTCGCCGTGCTGCTCGCCGTGGGCCGGGAAGACGTCGAGGACGTGCCCGAGGGGTGGGCGCCGGCGGACGACGGGGTGGGGCCGGGGTGGTCGGCCACCGGCTGCCGGTCGGCGTCGTCGCGGACCGCGTTGTCGTGGCCGGAGCCGCCCATCGGCATCATCGACACACCGAGCGCGACCAGGGACAGCAGCACGGCCGCGGCGAGCAGTCCGTTGCGCACGAGGCGCGCCTTGCTCGCGCCCTCCTTCGGTTCCCCCGCCTCCAGTTCGGCCACGGGACGCCCCGCGCCCAGCCGTACCTCGGCGGCCCTGCGGCGGCGTTCCAGATAGGCGAGCCCGCCCCAGCCGATGACGCCGCTCGCGAGGGCCGCGGGCAGTCCGCCGCCCGCGAGCCGCAGACAGGCGGCGGCCTCCGCGCACTGCACGCAGGTGGCGAGGTGCCGGGAGAGGTCCTCAGGAGTGTCGGCGGCTGGCGAACGGGTCACCGCGTCCAGCAGCCGGGCGTAGCTGCGGCACTCCGCGTCCATCGGGGTGTCGAGATGGCTGCGGTGGCAGCGGTCCCTGAACAGGGCCCGCACCTGGGCGAGTTCGGTGGAGACGGCCGTCGGGTCGAGGCCGAGGCGGCGGGCCACGACGGGCAGCGGCAGGGCCTCCACCTCGGCCAGCCACAGCAGCGCCGCGTCCGCCTCCTGCAGGTCCCGCAGACCGCGCAGGGCGATCGGGCGCTGCAGCGGCATGCCGTGATAGCGGGCCGCCTTCTCGGAGTTGAGCCACAGCCGCAGGTCCGGGTCGAGCCGGTGCCCCCGCCCGGCCAGCTCCCACGCCGCCGCCGTGGTGCGCACGGCGGTCAGCAGCAGCGGTATCACCGGCAGCATCCGACGGGCCGGTCCGCGCATCAGGCCGGACCCGGCGGACCGGGCCTCCTGGATGCCGAGCGCGAACGCCTCCCCGGCCAGTTCGGTGGCCGATTCGGCTCCGGACGTGCACAGGTCGGCGTAGGACAGCACGGCGTCCCAGCACTCGGTGAACAGCGCTGCCTCAGCGGCGTCCTGAGGAGTCGGCAGGTCGGGCATGGGTCTCCTGCATCCACGAATGACGGCCAACTGGCTTCGACAGTAAGCGAGTTGGAGGGGGCTGCCTCGTGACAGGGCCAGAGCCTTTCACGCATCCCACACAACTGACAAGCCGCGTATTCAATTACGGTGACTGTCAGTCGCCTCTGTGCAGTTGTACGTGTCCGGGCCTCTCCCGGCTCACCCGTCGCAGGAGTTGGCCACACCGTTACCTTACAAAGCCGCGGGCTCCTCGGCGGGGAGACTGTCCATGAAGGAACTGACCGAGAAGACGGCGCGGCCGGGGCCCGGTTCGCCGTATCCGGGCGGGGACTTGAGCCCGAAGTCCTCCATCGTGGCGCGGTAGGCCTCCAGCAGCCGGATGTGGTACTCCAGCGGCGCGCCCTGCGGATTGGCCTTGCCCAGCGGGGTGGTGGGCTCCGGGCACCAGGTGGTGAAGCGGGGCGTGATGCCCTGCGACATGAAGAAGCGCAGCCCCTCGGTCGTCGACGCGATCGCCTCGTCGACGGTCTTGAAGCCGAACGGCTCCGCCATCTCCACGCCGGCCACGAAGTTGGGGATCACGTTGCGCGCGCCGAAGATCTCCGCGGAGTCGAGGATCCGCTTGTGCCACTCGGCGCGGCCGACGTAGCGCTCCTTGCCCGGGCAGTGCAGCTTGAACAGGTACTCGTCCCACACCTCGTAGTTGGGGTGGTAGATCTGCACGCCGTAGTCCTTGAACCGCTGCACGTCGTCCTTCGGCAGCGCCTGCGCGACGACCTTGCCGATCCAGCGGCCGGGGAAGCGCTCCTCGATGGCCTTGGCGTAGTGGCCGTAGAAGTCGGCCTCGTCGCGCCCGGCGACCGTCTTGGTGATCGCGCCGCCGGTGAGGGTGTAGGCGGTGGACACCTTCGCGGTGTCGTACCGGTCGATGATCTCCAGGGCCTCGAGGACCTCCTCGACGTCCTTGACCCCGGTGTACGGCCGGCCCGCCGCCTTGTGCTGGCGCCAGTTGTGGTTGATGTCGCAGTACTGGCACTCCTCCTTGGCGCCGAAGTACTGGCAGACCCGGAAGACCGTCAGGTAGATCAGGTAGCCCCACTGGATGGTCGGGGCGACCTCCATGACGGACTTCCCGTTGGCGAGCTTGTGCCGGTAGTACTCCGGCATCGGCGGCACCCCGACGTCCGCGATCCGCTTCCCGTCGAGGTACAGCCCGAGGACCCCGTCGTCGTCGGCGGCCACGCGGTACGGCGAGGTCGGGTTCACCCGCACGGAGACGACGGTCCGCCGCAGGTCGTACGGGCCTCCCGTGAGGATGATCTCCTCCGGGGGGCGGCGCAGCGCGGCCTCGCCCAGCTCGGGGAGGGTGCCGTGGTCGAAGGAGAAGATGAAGTACGACTTCGGCTTGACCTCACCGCCCTCGTTGTCACTGAGCGCGGACGGGTCGAAGGCGACACCTCCGCGGAGCAGGTCCTCCTTGAAGACGGCCTCCCGCGGCACATGCGGAAAGCGCTCCATCAGATCCTCGACCAACGCGGTGCGGCTGCCCATCCCGTATCTCCTCCTGGCTAGGCGTACGACTCTTCACGGTATGCCCCCGGCGGTTGGGGGGTGGGAGCGGGGGGGCGGTGTGGTGCGGTTTGGGTGGGTGAGGCCGGGCGGGGCGGGGGTGCGGCTCGGGGTTGTCTGGGGGTGCGGGTGCGTTCCGGGGGGGCTTGGGTTGTCTGTGAGTGCGGGTGCGTGTGGGTGGGGGCTTGGGTTGTCTGTGAGTGCGGGTGCGTTGTGGCTGGGCGCGCAGTTCCCCGCGCCCCTTAGGGGATGGGGGTGGGCGGGATTGGGGCGGCGAGGGTGGGTCAGCCCTGGGGTGCTCCCTCTCGGCGGGCGATGTGCTCCGGTAGCGGGATGTCCGGGGGCAGTGCGGGGTCCGGTACCGGCGTCCCCCAGGTCGAGGTCAGTGGCAGGGTTCCCGCCCATACGGCCAGCTCCGCGTCCGGGCCGTCTCCGTCATCCGGGCCGCCGGTGCGGATCTTGACGGACGCCTCGTCGAGGGGGAGGGCGAGCAGGGTGGTGGCCGCGAGTTCCTTGCGGCTCGGTTGCCTCGCGTACGACCACTGCCCGGGCGTCGCGTGTTCGGTCAGGCGGCGCAGGCCGGCCAGTTTCTCGTCCGGGTCGGTGACCTTGCGGGGTACGCCGTGGATCATCGCGCTGCGGTAGTTGACGCCGTGCTCGAAGACGGACCGCGCCAGCACCAGCCCGTCGACGTGCGTGACGGTGACGCACACGGGGGTGCCGCCCGCGAGGCTACGACTCGCCACGGACCCGTGGAAGTACAGCTCCCGCCCGTGCCTCCCGTACACCGTGGAGACTACGACCGGCCGCCCCTCGATCACCACCCCCAGGTGACAGACGAACCCCGCGTCGAGGATCGCGTCCAGGTCCGCACGGTCGAGGCTGCCCTGGTCGGCGAGGCGGCGGTGGCGGGTGCGGTCGGTCTGCGGGAGACGGTCGGTCATACCGCCGGAGACTACCGATGTCGTAGATCAATGGCCATACCCGCAACGGATACGGCACCTGCAAGGGTCCACCGCGACTGAATTCGCAGTGTTGACGTTTCTGACATTTCTCGTCAGAATTGTCAGCATGAGCAAGCGGGACGACATCGTCACAGCGGCCGTCGACGTGTTCAGCCGGTACGGGTTCCGGCAGACCTCGATGGAGCTGCTCGCGCGGGCGGCCGGCGTGTCCCGGCCCGCGCTGTATCAGCACTTCGCGAACAAGCAGGACGTCTTCGCCGCCGTCGCCGCCCGTGTCACCGACCTGATGACGGCCGCGGCCCACCGCGCCCGCGACACCGAGGGAACACCGGCCGACCGGGTCCACGGCGTCCTCGCGGTGAAGCTGGAGACGGCGATCGGGGTCACCGAGGAGCGGCTCCGGCAGGAGCTGGTCGCGGAGGCCGCCGCGATGGGGCTCACCCCGGCCGAGGACGGACTGCTGGACGCGCTGGCGACTCTGCTCGCCGACACTCCCGAGCCCCGCGAGACCGCCGCGCTCCTGCTCGCCGCGACCGTCGGCATCGGCCAGTCCGACGGCACCCCGGAGCTGCTCCGGGGCCGGCTGCGCCGTCTCGTGGACCTCGTCATGAGCGGCCTCGACAGCGCGTCGGAGCAGGGGAACACCCGTCCATCACAAGGGAGTTGAGCACCATGATCGGTACGATCGCTCTCGGTCTCGCCGCCGGTTTCTGCGCGGGGAACGGCCTCCCGTACTACGTCATGGGCAGCACCGGGGACGCCGTCGGTCCCGGCCCGTTCCGGCCCTCCGCGACCGCCAACGTGCTCTCCGGCTGGGTGCTGATCGTCGCAGCCGCCGTGTGCTGGCACTACACCGATACGCAGGCACATCGGCTGCCGACTTATGCTGCGGCAGCAGCAGGAGTCCTCCTCGTCGGGCTGATCCACGCCCGGCTGTGGCGCACCGACCCCTGGGGCAGAACACGCGAACGCACGCTCCCGGAGGGACGGCAGGCATGACGGAGACGGTCACCAACTGGGCCGGCAACATCACCTACGCGGCGAAGGAACTCCACCGCCCGCGCACACTCGACGCCCTCAGGACCCTGGTGGCCGAGAGCGCGCGGGTCCGGGTGCTGGGCAGCGGCCATTCCTTCAACGACATCGCCGAGCCGGGCCCCGACGGCACCCTGCTGTCGACCGCCGTGCTGCCGCCCGAGTTCGACATCGACACGACGGCCCGTACGGTACGGGTCTCGGGCGGCGTCCGGTACGCCGAACTGGCCCGCCGGGTGGACGCGCAGGGCCTCGCGCTGCCCAACATGGCGTCCCTGCCGCACATTTCGGTGGCCGGTTCGGTGGCGACCGGCACCCATGGTTCGGGCGTCGGCAACGGTTCGCTCGCGTCGGCCGTGCGCGAGGTCGAGATCGTCACGGCGGACGGCTCCACGGTGACGATCGCGCGCGGCGACGACCGCTTCGAGGGTGCCGTGACCTCCCTCGGCGCGCTCGGTGTCGTCACCTTCCTCACCCTCGACCTGGAGCCCGCCTTCGAGGTCGAGCAGTACGTCTTCACCGAACTGCCGCTCGCTGGACTGGACTTCGAGACGGTGGCCGCGTCGGCGTACAGCGTGAGTCTGTTCACCGACTGGCGGGCGCCGGGCTTCCGGCAGGTGTGGCTGAAGCGGCGCACCGACCAGCAGCTGTCCGACTTCCCGTGGGCCGCGCCCGCGACGGTGGCGCTGCACCCGGTGCCGGGGATGCCCGCGGTCAACACCACCGAGCAGTTCGGGGTGCCGGGGCCGTGGCACGAGCGACTGCCGCATTTCCGGGCGGAGTTCACGCCGAGCAGCGGGGCGGAGCTGCAGTCGGAGTACCTGTTGCCGCGTTCGGCGGCGGTCGAGGCGCTGGCCGCGGTCGACGGCATCCGGGAGACGGTCTCCAGCGTGCTGCAGACCTGCGAGGTGCGGACGGTCGCCGCCGACGCGCAGTGGCTGAGCCCCTCGTACGGGCGGGACACGGTCGCCCTGCACTTCACCTGGATCGAGGACACGGAGGCGGTGCTGCCCGTGGTGCGGCGGCTGGAGGAGGCGCTCGACCCCTTCGACGCACGGCCGCACTGGGGCAAGGTGTTCACGACGCCGGCGGAGGTGCTGCGCGGGCGCTATCCGCGGCTCGGTGACTTCGCGGCGCTGGCGCGGAGCCTCGACCCGGAGGGCAAGTTCGCCAACGCCTTCGTGCGGGACGTGCTCGGCGACTGAGCGGGTGACCGGGCGGTGACCGGCTGCTCGACCGAGGGTGACCGAGTGGGGCCCGACTTTGTACAGCCCCTTTCCTAACCCCTTGTCGAACGTCGCCCCCTCGCCATAGCCTTGCCGCGCGCCGGTGCCGTCGTGCCTCGGCATGATGCGAGGGGGAGGGATGGCGGTCACTCCGGTGAAGCGCACATCACGTGACATCCGCACCGCGAACCGTTACGAGGTGCTGCGTCAGATCATCGCCGAATCGCCCACGTCCCGGCAGGAGTTGGCGGCCGCCACCGGGCTGAGCCTGGCCACGGTGGCCACGCTCGTCGGGGAGCTGCTCGACCTCCGCATGATCACCGAGGTCGGTTTCGAGGACTCGGCCGGGGGCCGTCCCCGAGGGCTGGTGGCGGTCAACGCGTCGGGGGGCGCGCTGATCGGCGTCGACATCGCGGAGACGTACGTCCATGTGGAGCTCTTCGACCTGGCGCTGAACGTCCTGGCCCGCGCCGACGAGGACATGCGCCCCGGCGAGAGCCTGCCGGGGCAGGTGGTGAGCCATGTGGCCGCCGCCGTCGGCTCGGTGGTCGCGCAGGCAGGCGTCGAGGGCGCGCGGGTGCTCGGCGTCGGGGTGAGCGTGCCGGGGCAGGTGGACCGAGACACCGGTGTCTCGGAGTACGCGCCCAACTGGGACTGGCACGACGTGCCGTTGCTCGACCTGCTGTCCGAGGTCATCGCCTACCCGCTGTACCTGGACAACCCGCTGCGCGCCTGCGCGGTCGCCGAGATGTGGTTCGGGGCGGCGCGCGGACGCGGGGACGCGGTGGTGGTCAACCTCGGCACCGGCGTCGGCGCGGGCCTCGCGCTCGGCGGGGCGCTGTACCGGGGCGTGAGCAACAGCGCGGGCGAGTGGGGTCATACGACGCTCGTCCTGGACGGCCGGCTGTGCCGCTGCGGCAACCACGGCTGCGTGGAGGCGTACGTCGGGGCGCCCGGAATCATGCTGAACCTACGGGAGTTGAGCCCGCGCAGCCCGCTGCTGCACCCCGACGACCAGACGGCCACCATCGACGCGCTGGCCCACGGCGTGACCGCGGGCGACCCGGTGGCGCTCAAGGTCGTACGGGAGACGGCCCGTTACGTCGGTGCGGGCATCGCCAACCTGGTCAACATCCTCAACCCCGAGGTCGTCGTGCTCAGCAGCTGGGTCGCCCGCACGCTCGGCGAACCGCTGTTGCACGAGGTGCGTGAGGCCGTCCAACGGCACGCGCTCAGAAGGCCGTTCGCCGCCACCCAGATCGTCCTCTCCCCCATCCTCACCGACCCGGCGTGTCTGGGCGCGGCGACGTTCGCGCTGGAAGGGGCACTTCAGTCGGTCGGGCAGAGGGCCGGCAAGAAGCCCACGAGGAGCCGTACCGCACCACCTTCATGACGGCAGCCGCGCTCGCTGTCACCGGCACCCTTCTCTCCGCCCCCCGGCGGGGCCAACGAGGCCTGGTCAAAGGTGTACTGACCATCTGAATGCGAGGTGCGGGCCGTCTCCATGACGACCCGCACCTTCGTCACGTCCGGTATTCCGAACGCTACGCAACGCTTCGAACAGACTTCGCCCAACCCCTTGCCGAAGGCTTAGGCGAAGGTTAGCGTCCCGCACCGCACCTCGATTCGGGCCACGTGCCGCGGAGCCGTGGAGCCGCAGCCGCGCGAGAGACAAGGACGTCACCATGTCGGCAATGAGCAACAGCAACTGGTCCCGCCGATCGATATTCCGGGCGGCCGCGGGGATGGCGGCCGCGGGGACGCTGGCCGCTTGCGGAAGCAACAACGGGCGGGGTACCGGCGGTGGTTCGGGCAAGCAGCTCACCCAGATGTTCCACGCGTACGGCGAGGCCGGGACGGAACAGGCCATCAAGCGCTACGCGAAGGCGTACTCCGGGGCGAACGTCACCACTCAGTGGATCACCAGCAGCGACTACGAGAGCAAGCTGTTCGCCACGCTGCTCACCAAGAACGCCCCCGACCTCTTCGAGTTCCACCCGCAGATCCAGATGGTGAAGAGCGGTCAGGTGGCCGACCTGAGCGACATCATCGACCCGGTCAAGTCCGACTTCAACCCGGCCGACATCGCCTCGCACACGGTGGACGGGAAGATCTACGGCGTCCGGATGATCGACGACCCGCAGTTCTTCTTCTACCGGCCCTCCCTGTTCAAAAAGGCCGGCGTGACGGTCCCGGAGACCCTCGACGAGCTGATCGAGGCCGCCGCCAAGCTCACCACCGGCAAGGTCAAGGGCCTCTATCTCGGCAACGACCTGCATGCCGTCATCAGCCCGATGATCTGGTCGGCCGGCGCCGACACCCTCAACGACAAGAACGAGATCGCGTACCACACCCCGGGTGTCATCGAAGGCATCAAGAAGATGCGCAAGCTGTTCACCAGCGGCGACCTGCTGCTCGACGCCCCGACGGACTACTGGGACCCCTCCGCCCTCAACCAGGGCCTGTGCGCAGTCCAGTTCTGCGGCATGTGGGCCATGCCGCAGTTCCAGAAGGCCCTCGGCGACGACATCGGGATCTTCCCGTTCCCGAAGACGATCGACTCGGGCAAGCAGTCGGTCTACAACGGCGGTTGGTCGATGTTCGTCAACGCCAAGGGCGCGAACGCCGACGCGGCCAAGGAGTACGTGAAGTGGTTGTGGATCGACCAGAAGAAGGACCAGGAGGACTGGGCCACCTCCTACGGCTTCCACATCCCGCCACGCGCGTCGATCGCCGCCGAGGCCACCAAGCTCAAGACCGGCCTGCCCGCCGAGGGCGTCAAGCTCTTCAGCGAGTTCGGCCACTTCGACAACATCGGCTGGACCCAGGCGATGATCACGGCACTGGAGGACGTCTTCGCCAACTCCGTCCGCAAGGGCGGTGACCCGGAGGCCTCGCTCGACAAGGCCGACACGGCCGTGAACCGCGAGCTCAAGAAGCTGTTCGGATAGGCCGGGGCGGACCGGACATGTCGACGACCACGACACCCGACCTCGCGAGCCCCGCCCCGGCGAAGGCCACTTCGTCCAAGCCGCGGCGGGCCCTGCGGGGCAGCAGCACCTTCAACTTCTGGCTCTTCATCGGGCCGTTCCTCGCCGGACTGATGATCTTCGTCTACGTCCCGATCGGCTGGAGCATCTACCTCAGCTTCTTCGAGGCGCGCTTCACCGTCACACCGAGCAGGTTCATCGGGCTCGACAACTACACGTACATGCTGACGAACCCCGACTTCGTCGGCTCGCTCGGCACGTTCACCGTCTTCGCCGCGTTCATCGTGCCCACCACCTGGGCGCTGTCCCTGGGCCTGGCCCTGCTGGTCAACCGGCTCAGGTTCATGCGGGCCTTCTTCCGGTCCGTGTTCTTCCTGCCGACCGCGTGCAGCTATGTCGCGGCGGCGCTGATCTGGAAGATGTCCATCTTCAGCGGCGTCCGCTTCGGCCTGATGAACACGGTCATCGGCTGGTTCGGCGCAGAGAACATCGCCTGGCTGTCCAACCCCAGCCCGCCCTGGTATTGGTTCGTCATCGTCACCGCCCGCCTGTGGCTGCAGTCCGGTTTCTACATGATCCTCTTCCTGGCCGCGCTGCAGAACATCCCGGCGGAGCTGTACGAGGCAGCCGCGATCGACGGAGCCAAGCCTGGCTGGCAGACCTTCCGGCACATCACCCTGCCGCAGCTCCGGGCGACCTCGACCGCGGTGATCCTGCTGCTGCTGATCGCCGCCTACCAGGCCTTCGACGAGTTCTTCAACCTCCTGTCCAAGACCACCTGGGGCCGCCCGCCGCTCGTCGAGCTGTACTACACGGCTCTCGGCGAGAACCAGGACTACGGCGCCGGCAGCGCGGGTGCCGTGATCCTGACCGTGCTGATCGTCATCGTCACCCTGTTCCAGGGCAAGCTCATGGGCTTCGGCCGGGGGGAGGAGGCCAAGTGACCACCACCGCACCGCAGTTGAGGAAACCGCGCGGCAAGAAGCGCGGCGGCGTCCTCGGCAACACGGGTCTCTACCTCGCGACCGGTGTCGCCGCCTTCCTCTTCCTCGTCCCGTTCTACCTGCTGGTCCGCAACGCGCTCTCCACGGATGCCGAAATCACCGGGGAGCACTGGAAGTTCTTCCCCACGCACCTGCAGTGGGGCAACGTCGGCGACCTCTTCGACGACACCTCGGTGGACTTCGCCCGGTCGATGTGGAACTCCCTGGTCGTCGCCGTCTCCATGACCGTGGGCATCCTGCTGATCTGCTCGCTGGCCGGCTACGCCCTGGCCCGCATCCCGTACAAGCACTCCAACAAGATCTTCTACGTCGTCCTGGGCACCCTGATGGTTCCCACGGCCGTCACCTTCGTGCCCAGCTTCGTTCTCGTCTCGTCCCTCGGCTGGGTCGACACCTATAGAGGTCTCATCATCCCGGGCCTCTTCAGTGGTTTCACCTGCTTCCTCTTCCGGCAGTACTTCCTGGGGTTCCCCAAAGAGTTGGAGGAGGCGGCACGCGTGGACGGACTCGGCTACTGGGGCGCGTACTGGAAAGTCGTGGTGCCCAACTCGCTGAACTTCTTCGCCGCGATCGCCACGATCACCTTCATCAGCGGCTGGAACGCCTTCCTCTGGCCGCTGGTCATCGGCCAGGACCCCGGGGCCTGGACCGTCCAGGTCGCACTGTCCTCGTACATGACCAACCAGACCGTCGTCTTCCACCAGATCTTCATGGCCACCGCGATTTCCATCCTGCCCCTCGTCTTCGTGTTCCTCTTCCTCCAGCGCTGGCTGGTCCAGGGCATCGCGCAGACCGGCATCAAGGGCTGACACCCGCCTCTCACGACCAGGAGACCGATGACTCCCAGCACCGCCGCCGACCATCTCGAAGACGTCTCCCCGGGCAGCGGGACCCTCCCACCCCGCGCCCGGTACGCGTCCTCGGACGCGAAGTCACTGTCACTGAACGGCAGTTGGCGTCTGCGTGTGTCGGCGACGGCCGACGCCGAGGACGACTCGTTCGCCGGGGAGGGCTACGACGCCGGGGACTGGGCCGAGGTCACGGTCCCCGGCCACTGGGTCCTGCAAGGCCACGGCTCGCCCATCTACACCAACCACCTCTACCCCTTCCCGGTCGACCCGCCCCGCGTCCCGACCGAGAACCCGACCGGCGACCACCTCCGCACCTTCGACCTGCCGTCCGAGTGGCCCTCGGACGGCGGGGCCGTGCTCCGCTTCGACGGCGTCGAGTCCTGCGCCCGGGTCTGGCTGAACGGCACGGACATCGGCGAGTTCAAGGGGTCGCGGCTGCCGCACGAGTTCGCTGTCGGACACCTGCTGAAGCCGAGCGGCAACGTGCTCGCCGTCCGTGTCCACCAGTGGTCCGCGGGCTCCTACCTGGAGGACCAGGACCAGTGGTGGCTGCCGGGCATCTTCCGTGACGTCACCCTGCTGCACCGGCCGCCGGGCAGCGCCCTCGACTTCTTCGTGCACGCCTCCTACGACCACGTCGGCGGCGCGGGCACCCTCCGCGTCGACTCCGACGTCGACGGCCGTGTCACCGTGCCCGCCCTGGACATCGATGTCGCGACGGGCGAGTCGGTCACCGTGCCGGTGCGGCCGTGGACGGCCGAACTCCCTCATCTCTACGACGGGTTGCTGACCACCGAGGGCGAACGCGTCCCGCTCCGCATCGGCTTCCGGACGGTCGAACTCTCCGACGGCCTGATCAAGGTCAACGGCAAGGCGATCCTCTTCAAGGGCGTCAACCGCCACGAATGGCATCCGGAGAAGGGCCGCGCCCTCGATCCGGAGACCATGAGGGAGGACGTGCTGCTGATGAAGCGGCACAACATCAACGCGGTCCGCACCTCGCACTACCCGCCGCATCCCGACTTCCTCGACCTGTGCGACGAGTACGGCCTGTGGGTCATCGACGAGTGCGACCTGGAGACCCACGGCTTCACCGAACAGGCCTGGCGCGACAACCCCGTTGACGACGACCGCTGGACCCCGGCCCTGCTGGACCGCGCGGCCCGCATGGTGGAGCGCGACAAGAACCACCCCTCCATCGTCATCTGGTCGCTGGGCAACGAGGCCGGCACCGGACGCGGCCTCACGGCCATGTCGGAGTGGATCCGCGCCCGCGACAGCTCCCGCCTCGTGCACTACGAGGGCGACGTCAACTGCCGTGACACGGACGTCTATTCACGGATGTACGCCGACCACGCCGAGGTCGAGCGCCTCGGCAAGGGCCTGGACGGCGGCACCCAGCGGCGCCGTCAACTCCCCTTCATCCTCTGCGAGTACGCCCACGCCATGGGCAACGGCCCCGGCGGACTCGCCGACTACCAGCGGCTCTTCGAGTCGTACGACCGGCTCCAGGGCGGTTTCATCTGGGAGTGGATCGACCACGGCATCAAGGACGAGCGCTACGGCTTCGCGTACGGCGGTGACTTCGGCGAGGAGCTGCACGACGGGAACTTCGTCTGCGACGGGCTGATCTTCCCGGACCGCACGCCCTCCCCCGGTCTGATCGAGTACAAGAAGGTGATCGAGCCGGTCCGGATCACCGGCGACGGCGCGGACGGCACCGTACGCGTCACCAACACGTACGACTTCGCCGACCTCTCCGCGCTCGCCTTCACCTGGTCGTACCAAGTGGACGGCGAGACGGCCGAGTCCGGCACCCTCACCGTGCCTTCGCTCGCCCCCGGCGAGTCCGCCGACGTCAAACTGCCCGAGCCGCCCGCGGAGTCCGACGGCGCCGAATCCCACTGGACCGTACGGGCGTTGCTCGCGGCCGACACCGCGTGGGGTCCCGCCGGTCATGTCGTCGGCTGGGGGCAGTTCCCCGTCACGGCACGCCCGTTGCCGTCCGTCTCCGCACTCGCCGGACCCGTGCCCGGGGAGCGGCGGATCACTCTCGGCCCGGCCACCTTCGACGCCCGCACCGGGGAGTTGAGGACGATCGGTGCGGTGGACGTCACCGGTCTGCGTCTCGACGTGTGGCGGGCACCCACCGACAACGACGACGGCGCGTCCTGGCAGACGGACACCCGATACGGGCTGCTCTGGCGGAAGTTCGGACTGCACCGGATGCGACACCGCCTGGACGGCGTGGAGTTGAGCGAGGACGCGCTGACCGTCCGCACCCGGGTGGCGCCCGCCGCCTGGGAGATCGGGCTCGCCACGGTGTACCGCTGGACCTCGGACGGTACGGGGCTGCGGCTGACCGTGTCCGTGGCGCCCGAGGGCAACTGGGCTTTTCCGCTGCCGAGGTTGGGCATCCGGCTCGGGCTCGACGCGAGCGCCGACCGGGTGCGCTGGTTCGGCGGCGGTCCCGGCGAGGGATACCCGGACACGAAGTCGGCCTCGCTGCTGGCCCGTTGGGAGTCGACGGTCGACGAGCTCCAGACCCCCTACCTCCGTCCGCAGGAGAACGGCGCCCGCCCTGACGTCCGTTGGGCGGAGATCGGCGGTCTGCGGATCGACGGCGACCCGGAGTTCTGGTTCACCGCCCGCCGCTGGACGACGGAACAGCTGGACGCGGCCACCCACCGCACCGACCTCACCCCCGGCGACACTGTGTGGGTGAACCTCGACCACGGCCAGCACGGGATCGGCTCGCAGTCCTGCGGCCCCGGCCCGCTCCCCCAGTACTTCCTGAACGCCCGGCCGACCGAGTTCTCCTTCGTGTTCTCGGAAACCCCGGAGACCAGTTGACTGACATGGTCACCGACCCGCCTGCGGCCGACCGGCTCTTCGCCCGGTCGGCCGCGGTCGCGTCCTGCGTCGGCTTCGTCCTCATCGGCATGCTCCAGGCCCTCTACGGCCCCGCGGTCCCGGGCCTGCGCCACGAGTTCGGCCTCTCCCCCGCCGGTGCCGGTCTCGGTCTGAGCCTGCACTTCACGGGCGGGGTCGCCGGTGTGCTCGCCTTCAACGCGATCCACTCCCGGATCAGCAACAGGGCACTCCTCGCGTGGGGTTACGCCCTGATGGCAGCGGGCGGCGCGGGCTTCGCGCTCGCCCCGACCTGGCCCCTCGCCCTGGCCGCCGCGTTCCTCGCCGGTCTCGGCTTCGGCGGGATCGACTACGGCCTCAACCAGCTCTTCGCCGTCGGCTTCGGCGACCGCTCCACCGCCATGCTGAACGTGCTCAACGCCCACTTCGGCATCGGCGCGGTACTCGGCCCAGCGGTCATCGCGTGGCTCGGCCCGGACGCCTACCCGTACGCGTTCGGCGCGTGCGCGGTTCTGGCGGCGGTGCTGGTGTTCGCGGGCTCAAGTGGCGTACGTACACGTGCAGCTGACGCTCCACCAGCGACGGGGAAGTCGAGGCCCCTGGGAGTATCCCGGGTCCTCGTCGGCTTCCTGGTCCTCTACATCCTCAACGTGGCCGTCGAGGCGGGCGTCGGCGGCTGGGAGCCCACGCATCTGGAGACGGTCGGCTACACCGCCACCGTGGCCGCGGGGGCGACCTCCGTCTACTGGCTGATGATGACGGCGGGCCGCTTCCTCGTCGTACCGATCACGCTGCGCCACGCCCCCGAGCGGATCCTCGCGGTGTGCGCGGCGGGAATGACGGTGTGCCTGCTGCTGACGCTGATCAAAGGAGTGGCACCGCTGGCGTACGCCGGTGTCGGCTTGTTCATCGCGCCTGTCTTCCCGACGGGCCTCGCCTGGCTCAACTCGGCGCTCCCCCAGGCCAAGCGGGCAGGGGCGTGGGTGATCGCGGCCTCGAACGTCGGCGGTGTGGCGGCCCCACCGCTGCTCGGCGTCGGGATCGAGGCCTCCGGGATCCACGCGGTGCCCTTGCTGTTGACCGCGTTGTCGGGCGCGTCACTTCTGGCGACGCTTCGGCTGATCGGACTGACGAGGAGATCCACGTCATGAACGCCCTGTTCCAGCTCACCCGAAGGCTGATCCAGTGAGCGCGCCAAGGGAGCTGTGACCCAGCTCCGGAGCACCTGACCCAGGAGCCCCGGAAACCGAGCGACGTCACGTCGGACTCCCGGTCCGCCCCAGCACCCGTGTCCCCGGTATTGGCGATGCCATCAGCCACAGCGCCGACATCGCTCCCCCGACCGCCGCGACCGTCAGCGTCACCCGCAGCCCCGCCAGCGTGGCCAACTCGCCCCCGATCAGCGCCCCCAGCGGCCGTATCCCGTAGTTGACCGTGCTGTACGCGCCCGCCACGCGGCTGCGCAGACCGTCCGGGACCACCGATGCCTGGAGCGAGTTGAGGTTGACGTCGAAGAGCATGACGCCGAAGGCGGAGAGGAACTCGGCCGCGCCCAGGAACCCAAGTCGCGCCCAGGCAGGGCCGGTTGCCGCCGCAGCCAGGGCGAGCGGGGCCGGGAACAGGACCGCCCCGACGACGATGCTGCGGCCGACGCCGATCCGGCGCGAGATCGCCGGGGCCGCCACCGCGCCCAAAAGCCCGCCCGTCGCGCCCACCCCGAACGCCAAACCGATGGCGCCGGGCGGCAGTTGGAGCACCCGGTCGGCGAACAGGACGAGCAGCCCCGTGCCCGTCAGGAACGTGAAGAAGTTGACGGTCGTGGCGCAGAGCAGTCCCGCCCGCATCACGGGTTCGCGGAGCACGAAGGCCAGGCCCTCCCGGGCGCGCCGAAGCAACGAGGGGCCCGCCGACACCGTAGCGGCCGCCGGTTCGTCGACTCTCGTGCCTCCGACCAGGAGTGCCGATGCCATGAACGACAGCGCGTCCGCGATGACCGCGACCGGAGCCGACAGCGCCTGGACCAGGCCGCCGCCGATCGCGGGGCCTGCGATGAAGGACGCCGATCTGCTCGCGCTGAGCTTGCTGTTGGCCTCGACGTACGCCTCGGCCGGTACGAGGTGGGCGAAGAAGGAGGAGTACGCGGTGTTGAAGACGACCGCGGCCGTGCCGGTGAGCAGGGCCACCGTGTACAGCTGGCCGAGCGTCACCGTGTCGAGGGCGTAGGCGACCGGGAGGGACAGCAGTACGGCGGCGCGGATCAGATCGGCGGACACCATGAGCCGGCGTTTGGCGGGGCGGTGGTCCACCCAGGCGCCCAGGAACAGGCCCACGAGGTTCGGTGTCCAGACCAGGGCGGTGAGCAGGGCGACCTGGTTCGCGGAGGCGTGCAGTGCGCCAACTGCCAGGAGGGGCAAGGCAAGTTCGGAGATGCGGTCGCCGAACTGGGAGACGGACTGGCCGCACCAGAACCGTACGAACCGCCGGTCCCGCCACAACGAGCCCGGTACGGGCCGAAGGAGCCGGGTGCCCTTCATTCCGGAGCGTCGGTGTCGGCACCCTCATCTACACGGCCCTCGTCCCCGGGGCCCTCCGGCAGTGCGTACATCAGCAGCCGTACACCGCGGGCGTCGGCCGGGCGCCGGTCCGGTTCGCGGACGACGTAGGGCGCGATCAGTTCCTCGAACGCCTCCTGGAGTGCGGCCAGTTCGTCCGCCGTCACCACGATCCGCGTGTTGTTCGCCCGGGCGGTCCTGTTCCACTCCGGTTCCAGTCCGGGCGCCGTGTCCATGAGCCAGCGCAGGGGCAGCTCGGCGTTGCGCGCGAACAACTCGCCGATCAGCACCCGCGCCGCCGACCGCCCCTCCTCGTCGTCCGGCATCTCGAACCGGAAGCCCCGCGCCACCGCCGCCCACCGCCGCTCCCGCCGGTCCGTCCCGCCCTCGGCGTCGCGGACCAGGCCGAACCCGGCGAGGTGGCGCAGATGCCAGCTGGTGACGGACGGGGTGGCGCCCACGTGCGGGGAGAGGCGGGAGGCGGTGGCGGGGCCGCGGCGCTGGAGGCGTTCGAGGATCGCGAGCCGGACGGGGTGCGCCAGCGCCCGCATGGCTTTGGGGTCGGATATCTCCAGGTCACCGAAACGATTGCCGGAATCCATGGTCTGAGAGTGTTCTCTCGGAAAGCCTGAGAGTCAACTCTCAGATCTACCGGACCGGTTGATCGGATCAGGCCGGCTGCGGTGTCAGGCGTTTGTGGCCCTTCCTGTCGTAGTACTGGACCATCGCGAAGCCGAAGAGCAGGCCGATCGCCGCGCCGACGCCGATCATGGTCCACGCGCGGTCGAGGCCCGCGTCGCCGCGGGCGTCGAAGTAGAGGATCGCCCGGACGCCGTCGCTGAGTTGGCGCATCGGCTCGAAGTGGGAGAGGAAGCGGTAGAAGCCGGGGACGGCCTGGAGGGGGACGGTCGCGCCGGAGGACGGGAGGCCCAGGACGATGAACACGAACATGGAGATGAGCTGGCCGATCCCGCCGAACGCGGCGTTGATGGCCTGGACGCCGAGGCCGACGGCGAGGGCGGCGCAGTAGGAGTAGATCCACAGGAGCGGGATGTGGGTCGCGTCCATGCCGAGGATGCTGACGCTGGCGAGCATGATCAGGGAGACGCTGAGGAGGGTGATCCCGGCGGTCATGGCCATCTTCAGGATCAGCGTCTGGGTGCGGTTGATCGGGACGGTGGGGCGGCGGGTGTGCCAGGGGCCGATCTCGTTGTCGGCATAGCCGAGGCCGGTGTCGACGCCGTTGCTGATGACGTTGCCGCCCATGAATCCGGCCAGGACCAGCAGCAGGGTGTAGTAGAAGGCGGTGAGGCCGATGCCGCTGTTGTCGCCGATGGGGTGGCCGACCTGGGTGGTGACGGCTACGGGATCGGCCAGGAGCAGTTTCTGCGTGCCGTCGGCCTTCGGTGCCGCCGCCGTGAGCTGCTTGCCGATGGTCAGGGACGCCTGCTGGGCCGCGGTGGTGCTGATCCGGCTGGCGAGGGAGGAGCCGAGGCTGCCCTTGCCGGGGTTGGTCAGCACGGTGATCGTGGGGCGGGTGGTGGCGTTCGCGGTGGTCAGCGCGGCGACGGAGTTCGTGAAGTCGGCGGGGATGACCAGGGCGCCGTAGACCTTCCCGGCGTCGAGTTCGTCCTGTGCCTGGGCTTTCGTGAGCTGGCGCCAACCGGCCGCGCGGCTGCCGGAGTTGGTCGCGATGGAGTGGGCGATCTGGGTGCCGAGGTTCTGCTGCTGCCCGGTGAGCGGTTTGCCCGTGTCGCTGTTCACGAGGGCGATGGGCAGCGCGTTCAGCTCGCGGTTGGGGTTGACGATGCCGCCCATGTAGAGGAGGGACAGCAGGAATGCGAGCAGGCCGGTGAGCACGGTGGGGATGAGCCACAGCTTGGGGCGGCCGAGCAGTGCGGTGGCGGGGAGGCCGGTGGGGGCGGGGGTGCCGGAGTCGTCGTCCATGGTGGTCAAGTCTGGAGTCGGAATCCGGTGGGGACGGCGGTGAAACGCGCCGGGCGCCCGTCTTGTCATTGGCTATTGTCCTAGGGGTCAAGTCGTCGCAGGTCAGAGAAGAGGTGGTGGGCCGTGGCACGCGCGGGACTCACCGCCGACCGGGTCGTGTCGGCCGCCGCCGACCTCGCCGACGAGGTCGGCTTCGAGAACGTCAGCCTGTCCGCGCTGGCCCGCCGGTTCGGCGTGAAGGACGCGAGCCTGTACTCGCACGTCCGCAACCTCCAGGACCTGCGCACCCGCGTCGCGTTCCTCGCGGGCGGCGAGCTGATCGACCGCATCGCCGTCGCGGTCGCCGGCCGCACCGGCCGGGCCGCCCTGGGCGCCTTCGCCGACGCCTACCGCTCCTACGCACTGGAGCACCCGGGCCGGTACGCGGCCACCCAGATCCGCATCGACCAGGCGCTGGTCGCCGACTCCCCCGCCCTGATCCGCACCGCCGAGATCACCTACGGCATGCTGCGCGCCTACGGCCTGGAGGAACCCGATCTCACCGACGCCGTACGGCTGTTGAGGAGTACGTTCCACGGCTACTGTGCCCTGGAGTCCACCGGCGGCTTCGGCGCGTCCCGTGACGTACAGGTGTCCTGGGAGCGGGCGGTCGACGCGCTGCACGTGGCGCTGACACGGTGGCCGGGCGAGCGCTGACGGAGACACCGACGGGCCCACCCTCGCCGTAGAACCGGTCTCACCTCCGCTTATTTCGCGCGGCGCCACGGCAACCTCCCCGCGCGGGCGTCGACTTGAGGCACGACCAACGCAAGACGCAGCACCGCGCACCGTCGCCGTTCCCCCCGCCGCATCGCCCGCAGGCCGCGACCTGGGCCCACGCCCCCGTCACGCCGACCTGCGCGACCCCGCTCAGCGGGGCGTCACCGACCACGACGAGTCTCCGGATCGCCCGGCTGACTCCGTGAACCGGAAGCCCACCCGCCTGCCGTCGGCCCACTGGACGGTGACGTCGTGATCCGCGTCGACCTCCACGGACACCAGGTCCGCCAGGGGACGGGGGTCCGGCTCCGCCGTGAGCCGGGCCAGTGCGACGAACAGCGTGGGCCCGTCGCCGGTCACGCCTTCGCCCTCCAACAACCCGTGCACCGAGACGAGTTCGGCCCTGGCCGGCTCCCCCGCCCGCCACCCCGTGACCCGCACGGTCGTCCCCTCGGCCGCGCCCACGACCAGGTAGGCCCGCACCTCCACCGCCCCCTCGGCCACCACCAGGCTGACCACGTGCGCCCCGTCGGCCGCCGTGTGCCGGGAGGCGGCCCAGCCCTCCCCCACCCCCAGCGGCACGATCTCCGTACGGCTCGGATCGCCGCCGACGATCACGCTGTTGTCGTACGACGACGAAGGCCGCGTCACGGTGGAGTAGGCGAGGCGCGTGTAGTACGGGTCGTAGCGGACGTCCTCGCTGCCGTGGTTGTGGAGGCGGACCAGGCCGTCCGAACTGGTCGACTGGAGCAACCAGTTGGCGGGCGCGACCGGCGTGATCGCGTCCTCCCGCTCCGCCGGGCCCGGGTCCTCCGTCGCCGTCCACACCTCGTGGTCCGGCGGGAGGAGCAGGCCGAGGAAGCCCTTGCTTGCCCAGTACGGGGAGGCGGGACCCGAATAGCTCTGCAGGAAGGCTTCGTCGGGGCCGTGCCAGCCGAGGGTGAGCAGTCCGTCGGCGTCGACCGCGTCGCGCTCCAGGAAGTACTTCAGGGCGCCCGACGCCAGCCGCCGCGTCTCCCCGGGCGACAGTGGCGTACGGCCCGTCAGCGCGCCGAGCCACAGCGGAGCCGTCGTCGCGAAGCGGTAGGTGAGGGAGCGGCCCTGGAGCATCGGGGCGCCGTCGGCGCCGAACAGACGGGCGTAGTCGGCGAGATGGCGTTCCAGGCGGCCGCCGTAGAGGTCGAGGAGCCGGGGGTCGTCGGAAAGCCAGGCGTGCAGGACCGGGTAGAGGTGCATCGCCCAGCCGTTGTAGTAGTCGAACTTGCGGCCGTCGCCGTCCGTGTACCAGCCGTCGCCGACGTACCAGTCCTCGATGCGCGACAGGCCCCGGTCGATCGCCTTGCGGGACGCGTCGACCTCGTGGCCGACGTCCTGGAGGAAGCCGCCGACCGTGACGGGGAACAACTCCCAGTTGCAGGGCCAGGGTTCGGCGGTGAGGGCGTCGGCGAGCCAGTCCGCCGCGCGCTGCCGCACGGGTTCGTCGAGGCGGTCCCACAGGAGGGGGCGGGTCAGGCGCAGGGCGAGGGCGATGGAGGCCGCCTCGACCAGCGGCTGGCTGCGGTCCTCGATGCCCGGCCAGACGCCCGCGACGCCGGCGGCGAGTCCGTCGGCGTAGCGCTCCAGTGCCGTCTCGTCGCGGCGGAACGCGGCAAGCAGCAGGGTGCGGGCGTAGCCCTCCAGGCCGTCGGAGAGCCTGCCGGAGTGGCTGGTGTGGGTGCCGGGGAGGTGGTAGAGCGCGCGGTCCTCGGTCGCGTACGGCTCCACGGCGGCGAGGAGGGTGTCGGCCGCCGTCTCCCAGTGGGCCCGGGTGAAGCCGGTGCGGGGGCTCGACGCGCGGTCGTCGGAAGGCAGGTGCATCGGCTCGCTCTCACGCTGGAGGGGTGGAACCTGGGGCGCCCCGGTTCCGGTCGGAACGCCCCAGGGGTCTTTCGGGTCTCACCCCACTCGTACCCGGCCCTCCGGCAGCAGATGCCGGGCGACGAGTGCGTCGCGGACCAGGCCCGCGTACACGGTGGCGCCGTGCGCGGAGGTGTGCGTGTTGTCCTTCTTCTCGTTGTAGAGGTAGATCGCCTTCGAGCCTTCCACTCCCAGCGATTCCACCAGCGCCTTGGTCTGCGCCGTGAGGTCCACGAGCGTTACCCTCTCGGCGGCGGCGACCGAGCGGATGACACCCGGAAGGTCGACCCCGAGCCCGTTCACCAGCAGCGCGGTGTCGTTGTCCAGTGTGCCGTCGGCATTGAACCAGCGGCGGACGATCGGTGTCACGAGAACCGGACGGCCTCCCCTGTCACGGATACCCCTTACGAGCGTTTCCAAGTTCGCGCGATACGTCGCCTCGTCGGTGGTCTTGTCGTTGTGGGCGAGCTGGACGAGGACGAGGTCGCCGGGGCGGATCTTCGGCTCAACTGTCCCCCACAGCAAGGGATTCTCCAGATAGGTGACCGTACTCTCCCCGGAATCGGCGTAGTTGGCGACGGAGACGCCCTTCCGGAGGAACTGCGGCAGTTGTTGACCCCAGCCCGAGTACGGGTCGCCCGGCTGGTCGCAGACCGTGGAGTCGCCGATCAGGATGATCCGGCGGGCGATGGGGGTGCCCCCGCGCGAGTTCGTTCGAGCGGGGGTGACGCGGATGCCGGCGAGTGCGGGGGCGGTGCCGCCTAGGGTGAGGTCGAGGCCGGGGGTGCCGTCGGGGCCGGTGGGTTCGCCCTCGGGGGTGCGGACGTCGACCGTGAAGGCACGGGTCACGGTGCGGCCGGCGGCGGTGGCCGTCTCGGGGAGCAGGGAGCGCCGGGTCTCGCCGCCGATGGCCGTACTCGCCGCCGCCGCGCCGCCGAGGCGGACCGTGACGTCGTAGGTGCCGGGCGGGACGTCGAAGTGGCAGGCGGTGGCGGTGCAGTCGGCGAGGCCGAGCGGGGGTGTGCGGTCGTGTGCCTGGGCGGGTGCGGCCGGCAGGGCGGTGCTCAGGGTCAGTGCGGCCAGCAGGGCGATCGTGAAACGTCTCATGCGTGGCTCCTCCGTCCGACGACAAGGCCTGGCGGAGGACCGTACCGCTTCGGACAAGCGCTTTCTAGAGCCCGGCAGGTTTTCACATCCTTGCCAACTCCAAGGCTGCGAAAGCCCTTTCGCGAAATCGATTCAACTGCCACGCTCCAAAGCACCCGCACCCCCACCTCCCGAAGGAGGCACCCCCATGTCCGGCTCTGTGAACAGACCGGTTCGCCGCCGCACCTTCGTCCTCGGCACGGCGGCCGCGGCCGGTTCGGCGGCGCTCGCCGGGCCGCTCGCCGAGAGCGCGTCGGCCGCGAGTTTCGGCTACACCGACGACGGCTCGAACTACGTCGTCGACACCGGCGCGAGCCTGGTCTTCAAGGTCAGCAAGACGAACGGCGATCTGACCTCGCTGCTCTACAAGGGCACCGAGTACCAGGGCTACGGCGGCATGAACTCGCATGTCGAGTCCGGCCTCGGCGCGTCCACGGTGACGATCGCGCAGTCCGGCACGACGATCCTGATCTCCGTCACGCACGGCACGCTGAAGCACTACTACGCGGCCCGTAGCGGCGAGAACAACGTCTATCTGTGGACCAACAAGGCCGACACCTCGGTCAGCGCGACCCGCTACATCGTGCGGGTGAAGGCCGGCCTGTTCCTCAACGACCAGCCGGATTCCTACACTTACGCGCCGACGACCATCGAGTCCGCGGACGTCTTCGCGAAGTCCGACGGCCAGACCCGCTCCAAGCACTACTCGAAGAACCGGGTCATCGACTACGACTACGTCGGCTGGACCACCGGCAGCGTCGGCCTGTGGGTCGTGCGCAGCAACCACGAGAAGGCGTCCGGCGGCCCGTTCTACCGCTCCCTGCTGCGCCATCAGAGCGCGGACGGCGGCGGGTTGTACGAGATCCTCTACTACGGCGAGAACCAGACCGAGGCGCAGCGCTTCGGCCTCCAGGGCCCGTACGTCATCGCCCTCACGGACGGCGGCGCGCCCTCCTCGTCGCTGTACCACGCCAACCTCACCACCGCGTGGGCCGACGGGCTCGGCATCTCCGGCTACACGGCGGCGAGTTCGCGCGGACGCGTCGCGGGCGTGGGCATCACCGGGCGGGACACGGCGTACGCGTACATGGTCGGGCTCGCCAACTCGGCCGCGCAGTACTGGGGTTCGGCCCGGGCCTCGGACGGCTACTTCTCGATCGCGGGGGTGCTGCCGGGGACGTACACGCTGACCGTGTTCAAGGGTGAACTCGCCGTCTACACAAGCTCGGTGGCGGTCACGGCGGGCGGGACGACGACGCTGAACAGCATCGCGATCCCGGCCTCGAACGACCCGTCCAACGCGAGCGCGATCTGGCGGATCGGCAACTGGGACGGTTCGCCGAGCGGGTTCAAGAACGCGGACCTGATGACGTACGCGCACCCCTCGGACGTACGGGCCGCGTCCTGGACCGGGAACGTCGTCGTCGGCAGCGGGACGGAGACCTCGGCGTTCCCCTGCTATCTGTGGAAGGACGTCAACAGCGGCATCATCGTCTACTTCAGGCTGACGGCCGCCCAGTCGAGTGCCGCGCACACCCTGCGCATCGGGGTGACGACGGCGTACGCGAACGGCCGGCCGCAGGTCGTCGTCAACGACACCTGGACCTCGGCCGTCCCTTCGCCGCCGACCCAGCCGAGCACCCGGTCGCTGACCGTGGGCTCGTACCGGGGCAACAATTACACGTTCACGTACAGCGTTCCGGCGTCGGCCTGGCTGACGGACGCCAGTGCGTACAACACGCTGAAGATCTCTGTGGCGAGCGGCTCGGGCACGACGTCGTTCCTGAGCGCGGGCACGTCCGTCGACGCCATCGATCTGCTCGCCTGAAGGCGGCAACTCCCGGGCGGGGCACGGCGACTGGTAGGCATGACTGAGCCGAACACGCACCGCCGCTCCCCCGCCCGGCGCCGCACCGCGGCCGTCGCGACCGGTACCGCGGCCGCCCTCGGGCTGGTCGCGGTGTCGCTGGCGACCCAGGCGCGGGCCGCCACCGTCATCACCGTCGCCAAGGACGGTTCGGGGCGATACACCTCCGTGCAGGCCGCGGTGAACGCCGCCGCTGCCGGTGACACGATCTCCGTCGCGAAGGGCACGTACACCGAGATCGTCAACGTGCCGTCCGGGAAGGCGGGGCTGACCGTCAAGGGCGCCACCGGCAACGCCGAGGACGTCGTCATCACCTATGACCGGGCCGCCGGTTACACCGACTCCGGCGGCAACAAGTACGGGACGCTGGGCAGTTCGGTGGCGACCTTCTCGGCGGGCGGGCTGACCGTCACCGGGATCACCGTCCAGAACACCTTCGACAAGGCCGCCCATCCCGAGATCACGGACACCCAGGCCGTCGCGGTCACGGCGCAGGGCGACCGGCAGACGTTCACCAACGACCGGTTCATCAGCCGCCAGGACACGGTCCTCAACTGGTCGCCGTCGTCGACCGGTCAGTACCGGCAGTACTTCTACTCGTCGTTCATCTCCGGCGACGTCGATTTCGTCTTCGGCAACGCCACCGCCGTCTACGACCGTGTCACCATCCAACTGCGCAACTCGGGCGCCGCCGCGGGCGGTCTCAACGGTTTCCTCTCCGCGCCCAACACCAGCTCGGCGAAGACCTACGGCATCCTCGTCACCGGCAGTTCGGTGAGCAGCTCGGCGGCGGCCAACACGTACTACCTGGGCCGCCCCTGGCATCCGACGGCGGACGCGGTGGGTCAACTGGTCGTGCGCGAGACCTCGTTGCCCGCCGCCGTGAAGGTCGCCGGGCCCTGGACGGACATGAGCGGCTACTCGTGGAAGAACGCCCGCTTCTTCGAGTACAGGAACACCGGCGCGGGCGCCACGGTGAACTCCGACCGCCCGCAGCTCACCGACTCCCAGGCCGCGAACTACACGGCCCAGAAGTACCTGGCGGGCACGGATGGCTGGAATCCGGTCCGGTAAACCTGCTCTCAACTACCGCGCGTCCACTGCTGGTTGGTCGCCCCGCTGCACGTGTACGTGATGATCGCGGCGGAGTTGGCGGTGGACGCGCCCGACACGTCCAGGCACTCACCGCTCGCCCTGGCCTTCACGAGGACGTAGCTGCCGGACGTGGTCAGGCTCCACTGCTGGGCGGTGGCGCCGGTGCAGTTCTCCTGGGTCACGTTCGCGGCGTTCTCCTGGAGGCACAACGAGCTGCCCCGGCCCATGAGTTCGTAGTAGCCGGTGCCGAGGTCCTTGAACCACCACTTCTGGTTGGTGCCGCCGTTGCAGGTGTACTGGCTGATCGCGACGCCCTGCCACAGCGACTGGTTCGCCACGTCCGCGCACTTGGCGCTGTTGCGGGCGACGAGCGTGTTGTACGTCGCGCTCGTGCCGGTGATCGTGCCGGCGGCCGTGTCGATCGACACCTCCGGATACCAGGACGCCATGGACATCGAGGTCGTGGTCGGGAACGTCAACGGCAGCCACACATAACGGGAGTCGTTGACGGTGCCGCCGAAGGAGTTGCCCCAGCGGTCGCCCATGTAGAGGTACGAGGTGCCCGAAGTCCCCTGGACCGGAAGGACGTAGGCGGTCTGCGAGTTGTACGCGGTCGAGTCGCCGACGTTGGTGAACGCCGTCCACGGGCCGCCGATACTGGTGGCGGTGGCGTACTGCTGCTGGTTGGCGCTCCAGCCGGTCGCGGCCGACGTCAGCATGAAGTAGACGCCGTTGCGCTTGAAGAGGGCCGGTGCCTCGCGGTGCCCGCCGGCCCACGGGTTGGCGACCAGGCCGGCGATGGCGGTGTAGTCGGCGGTGAGCCGGTAGATGTGCAGGTCGTAGTTCTCGTTGGCGGCGGAGACCATGTAGGCGGTGCCGTCGGTGTCGACGAACGTCGTGATGTCCCGGGACATGGTGTCGCCGAGCGGCTGGAAGCTGCCCTGGTAGGTGTAACTGCCGTCCACCGTCGAGGAGACGGCGACGGCGGCCTTGGCCTCGCTGTAGTCGACGCCGTTCTCCTTGTGCATCCACATCACGAACTTGCCGGTGGACGCGTTGTAGACGACCTTCGGCCGCTCGATGTACGCGGTGCCCAGTTCGGCGGCGCTGGACTGGGTCAGGACGTGGTTGCGGAACTCCCAGTTCTTCAGGTCCGTGGAGCGGTACGCGTCCACGTACTTGAAGGTGTTGTCGGTGTTGCGGTCCTCGCCGAACCAGTAGTAGTAGCTGCCGACCTTGATCACCCCGCCGCCGTGCGCGTGCACGGGGTTGCCCGAAGTGTCCGTGAACTGCGTGCCGTTGGTGATGGTCTGGGCCGCGGCCTGCGCCGGTCCCGCGGTCACCAGCGCCGCGGCGAGCGCGCAGCACAGGGCGACGAGGATTGCGTACACACGTCTCATCTGACGCCTCTCCGAAGGGAGTTCGAGATCTCGTACGGCATCTGTCATGACGAACGCCGAAAAGGTAAGGGTGTGTTACGGGAAGGTCAACGGGTCGTGCGGGACAAAGACGGCCGGGAGATTTCTGTTATCGCCGCCGCCGGCGCGCGTCTCCAGAGACGTGCGCAGCCAAACCCGCAAGACCTCAGCCGCCGCAGGTGCCCTCGCGGCCGTCACCCTCCTCGTCAGTGCTCCCGCTGCCTCGGCCGCCGGTGCCCGTGACGCGACCGCCGACGTCCTCGCGGGCCGCGATGTGACGCTCACCGGCGACACGGTGGTCACCGTGCCGTCCGGGACGACGACGTACGACGGGGTGTTCCGCGGCCAGGGGACGCTGACCGTGCGCGGCGGCGGGACGCTGATCCTCACCAAGGACAGCGACTTCACGCTCCCGGCCTCCCGGCAGCGGCAGAAGGTGACCACCCAGGGCGGCAACCACCCCTACACGACCGTCAGCAACCCGGACCCGCCCGCGATCACGGTCGACCGCGGCACAACTCTCCAGTACGGCAAGGGCGGTGGCACCGGCCTGATCGGCCACTTCCCCTACGGCACGCCCGGCTACCGGCTCAACGAGCTGAACGTCCGGGTCGACGGCACCCTGCGCCTCTCCCTGACCCGCACCTTCAACATCGGCACGATCAGCGGCTCGGGCCTGGTCACCCAGCCGCGCAACATGTGGGGCACGCTCGACCTGGCCGGAACCCACCCGTTCTCAGGGGTGATGGACAACGGCACCGGCACGGCGGCCGGCCGCCCCGAGTACCCGGTGGCCCTCCCGAACGCCCGCGCGATCCTCAACCAGGGCTCCTGGATCATCGACACCCCGCTGCACCAGACGATCACCCTGCGCCAGAACTTCTACCAGCGGGAGTACGGCAGCGACGTCAACGTCCACTCGCGCCCCGGCAGCAAGGTCGTCCTCACCGGCCAGTACAGCTACAGCGACCAGGGCGGCGACACCAACCCGTCACTCAGCGACCCCGGCCTCAACTGGCGTGCGATCGCCCACCAGTTGAACAAGCGCGGCACCAACATCGAGGGCGCGGACGTCCGGTGGGGCGACGGCACCACCCACCGGATCTTCATGCCGGGCACCAAGGACACCGTCTACATCAACCTCCACGAGGCGAGCGGCGTCCGCTCCCGGCTGACCTTCGACTACGACGGCCCGGTCACCCTGGGCGCACCGATCGGCGGCGGCAGGTACCACGACACGCTGGCCGCGCCCGGTGCCGGGGACATCGTGGTCGCGGGGACGCGCGGGAACGACGTGACCTTCGCGGCGCCGCAGTTCTACGACGGGTCGACGACCGTGGAGCAGGGGGCGGTGCTGCGGCTCGGGTCCGCGAAGAGGGGCGGCGACGGCGGCCTGCTGACCGGGACGGAGCAGCGGCGGATCGTCGACGACGGGACCCTCGTCGTACGCAATACGGCACTCGGCGTCCAGCTGTCGCACATCGGCGGCAAGGGGTCACTCGTCCAGTCGGGCGCCGCGACCACGACGCTGACCGGTACGGCGGTGACGTACACGGGGACGACGACGGTCTCGAAGGGCACGCTGGCGCTGCGGTCGGGGGCGACGCTCGCCCGCAGCAGGGCGATCCGGCTCACCTCGGCGGGCGCGCGGCTGGACGTGGGGACGGCCGGGTTGCGTTTGTCGACGGAGCTGACCGGCGTGGGCACGGTGAAGGGTGCGATCACGAACGACGGGTTGGTGACGTCCGGCCTCACCGTGACCGGGGACTACACGCAGAGCGTGCGGGGTGAACTCGTCCTGGGCGCCGAGCCGTTGAAGGTGGCGGGCAAGGCCCGCCTCGCGGGCGACCTGGACCTCGCGGCCGCCGGGACGCATCCCGCGCGGACCGTCACGATCCTCGACCACACGGGCCGCGCCCCAACGACCGGCGTCTTCACGGGACTTCGCGAGGGCGCGAAGCTGAGGCTCGCCGACACGACGTACCGCATCAGCTACCGCGGCGGCGACGGCAACGACGTCGTCCTGACTGCCGCCCCCGCGAGCAGTTCCTCCCCCACCGACCGTCCCAAGGCCTCGTCCGGTACGACGCTCGCCGAGGCCCGCACCACGGACACCGCGCGTGGCGACGGCTTCGGCTGGTGGCCCTACGCCCTCGGCCTCGGCCTTCTCGGCGGCCTGCTGGTCCCGGCGACCAGGCGCACCCGGGGCGGCGGCAGGCGCGGGGGCGGGCGGCACGCGGCGTAGGACCGACAACGGCCCGGCCGTCTGCCGTGACGCCGTTGCACGTCCCGCATTCCGGGCATTCCGTTCGCGGACTGGACGCCACCCCGGCTGCCCGGCCGTATCGACTAGCGTCGTGACATGACCAGCCATACCTCTGCCCCGTTCACCGACGCGCTCGCCGCCGGGACGCTCGTCCTCGACGGCGGGCTGTCCAACCAGCTCGGGGCGGCCGGGCACGATCTGAGCGACGAGCTGTGGTCGGCGCGGCTGCTCGCGGACCGGCCCGAGGCGATCACCGAGGCGCACCTCGCGTACTTCGAGGCGGGCGCCAACGTGGCGATCACGTCCAGCTACCAGGCCAGCTTCGAGGGCTTCGCCAAGCGTGGCATCAAGCGCGACAGGGCGGCCGAACTCATCGCCCTGAGCGTGGAGTTGGCGCTCGACGCGGCGGTGGAGGCGGGGCGCCGGGGCATCAGGCGGCGCCTGTACGTGGCGGCCTCGGTCGGGCCCTACGGCGCGATGCTCGCGGACGGCTCCGAGTACCGGGGGCGGTACGGGCTGAGCGTGGCGGAGCTGGAGGCGTTCCACCGGCCCCGCATGGAAGTGCTGGCCGCCGTCGGCCCGGACGTGCTGGCCCTGGAGACGATCCCGGACACCGCCGAGGCCGAGGCGCTGCTGCGGGCGGCGCGCGGACTCGGGGTGCCGGCCTGGCTGTCGTACTCGATCGCGGGTGACCGCACCCGTGCCGGGCAGCCGTTGGAGGAGGCGTTCGCGCTGGCCGCCGAGGCGGACGAGATCGTCGCGGTCGGCGTCAACTGCTGCGCCCCCGAGGACGTCGAGGGCGCGGTCGAGACGGCGGCCCGGGTCACCGGCAAGCCGGTCGTGGTGTACCCCAACAGCGGCGAGACCTGGGACGCGGAGGCCCGCGCGTGGACGGGCCGTTCGACCTTCACGGCCGAGCAGGTCGAGGGCTGGCGGGACTCCGGCGCGCGGCTGATCGGCGGGTGCTGCCGGGTGGGCCCGGGAGCGATCACGTCGATCGCGCGGACGCTGGACGGGGTCGCCTGAAAGACCCCGCCCTAGGAAGCGGCCGCGACCGAGTTCCGTACGACCACGTGCGTGCCCAGCAGCAGGTGCTCGTCCGGGGACTCCGGGGTGCGGCCCAGCGCGGTGCGGACGGCGAGGCGGCCCAGTTCCTCGTAGGGGACATGGACCGTGGTCAGGGCGGGGTGCAGGTCGCGGGCGAAGGGGATGTCGTCGTAACCGGCCAGGGACACGTCGCCCGGGACGTCGAGGCCCGCCTCGTGCAGGGCGGTGAGCGCGCCCGCGGCGACCATGTCGGTGGCGGCGACCACCGCCGTGAACTCCAGTTTCCGGCTCAGCGCGTACCGCATCAGGCGGTGGCCCGAGTCGCGGGTGAAGTCGCCGTGGAGCAGGAGGTCCGGGTCGGGTTCGAGGCCCCGGGCGCGGTGCGCGGCGAGGTAACCGCGTTCCCTGCCCTGCGCGGTCGTGTGGTCCGGCTTGCCGCCGAGGAACAGGACGCGCTGGTGGCCCTGGGCCAGGACGTGCGCGACGAGGGCGTAGGCGCCGCCTTCGTTGTCGTACTCGATGACCGTGACCGGCGCCCCCGGGCCGAGCGGCGGGCGTCCGCAGAGCACGAGCCGGGAACCGGCGGCGGCGAGCGAGTCGGCGATACGGCGGGTGCGCTCACGGTACTCGGGGGTGTCGGCGGTGCCGCCGACGAGGATCACGGCGGCGGTGCGCTGGGCGCGCATGGTCTCGATGAAGTCCAGTTCGCGCTGGACGTCGCCCTCCGTGCTGCACACCAGGCACAGGTGCCCGAGCCGGTTCGCCTCGCGCTCCACGCCGTGCGCCATCAGCGCGAACGACGGTCCGGTGATGTCCTCCAGAACGAATGCAAGCGTCGGGGTCCCGACCCCCGCCACCGCCTTGGCGCGCGCGTCGGCGACGTAGTCCAGGTCACGGACCGCCCGCAGCACACGGGTGCGGGTGGCCGTGCTCACCGGGTAGTCGCCGCCGAGCACCCGCGACACCGTGGACGCGGACACCCCGGCGCGGGCCGCCACGTCCCGGATGGTGCTCCCGCTCGCGTCCTGGCTCTTCCTGGTCATCTACCGCCCCGCCCCTCCCCGGCCGGTGGAAACACTCCGGCAACCGGTTCCCTGCGCGGAGGGTAGCAGCGGGCGGAGACGGGGAGGAGGGGCGAGCGTCGGCCAATTCGCTTACGTCAGCGGGAAGATGGGCGAGAGCCGACGTTCGGCAACCGGTTTCTCTCCCCGATCCGTAAGCCCGCTTTCACGAGGACCTCCGCACGTCTCCCGTCCGGCGCAGCCGCCGCCGTACGACCGACCGCAGCTCGGTGGCGCTCCGTGCGGGCGGTGTGCCCTCGGCCCGGGCCGCCGTCTCCTTCGCCACGGCGTCGGTCGCCCACAGCGCGAACTCGGGGTCGCGCGCCCCGTGCACGACGTACGGCTCGCCCTCCTCGCCGAAGATCCGGACCGGATGCGTGTCGTCCCAGGGCTGCCAGCCGGGGTCGCCGTCCACCGCGAACCGCACCCACGCCCCGTGCATGGCGTCGGCGAGCGACTGCGGCGCCCCCTGGCCTGCGAGTTTGGCGGACTCGGGGATGTCGCCCGTGTCGAAGACGAAACCGAGTTCGAGGGCGTGACAGGAGCCGAGGTCGGGGAGGTTGGAGGGCCAGGCGAACTCGTAGACGTGAGCGGTGCCGGGGCGGGCGTCGGCGAGGCGGTGCAGGGGGTAGCGGAGCAGGTGGTCGGTGACGAGCTGGCCGACGGTCTCGGCGGCGCCGGCCCCGGGGTGCAGGGCGCGGTAGCCGCGCGGGACCTCGACACCGCAGTGGCAGCGGGCCATCGCACCGGCCAGGGCGACCGCGCCGAGCCGGTCGACCCGCTCATGGAGTCCGCCGGGGACCAGCCACAGCCGGTACTCGTCGCGGGTCCAGCCCAGCATCAGGTCGACGCCCCGGGCGGCCTCGCCGTCGACGAGCGCCTCCAGTGGATCGCGGGGCACCAGTTCGCCGTCGATGACGATCCCGAAGGTCGGGCCGCCGAGCACCGGGCTGCTGAGTCGGCCCACGTCGGCCTGGGTGCGGAGCAGCAGCTCACGGTCGACGGCGGCGAAGGCCTCGGCGGTGGCGGGGATCTTCAGCCGGGTCGCCATCCGGCGCACCATCCGCCGCACCTTGTCGCGGTCGAAGGCCTCCGGGGGCCCGCTCTGCAGCACGGCCCGCCGGACCAGGCCCTGCGCCTGCGGTACGGCGAGCAGGGCGCCGATGCTGATCGCGCCGGCGGACTGCCCGAAGAGGGTGATCCGGTCGGGGTCGCCGCCGAACGCCTCGATGGACTCGTGCACCCAGCGCAGCGCGGCGAGCTGGTCGCGCAGGCCGGGGTTGGCGGGGGCGTCCGGGAAGAGGCCGTAACCCTCCACGCCCAGGCGGTAGTTGACCGACACCATGACGACACCGTCGCGCGCGAAGGCGTGGCCGTCGTAGACCGGGACGGCCGACGAACCCCGGGTCAGCGCGCCGCCGTGCAGCCACACCATCACCGGCAGCCGGGCGCCGCGGCCGGGCTCCGGGGTCCACACGTTCAGGTTGAGACAGTCGTCGCCGGGCACGACGGGGTCGGAGAGCAGTTTGGCGAAGGCGTCGGAGTACGGCGGTTTCGGCGCGGTGGGGCCGAAGTCGAGCGCGTCGCGCACCCCGGTCCAGGGCTCGGGCGGGACGGGCGGGCGGAACCGGTGCGGGCCGAAGGGGGGCGCCGCGTAGGGGATGCCCCGGAAGACCGCGATCCCGTTCTCGTACCGGCCGCGCACCGCCCCGTAGGGGGTGCCCACCACGGGGCCCGTCCGCTCTGCCGTCTGCGTCGTCGTCGCCGTCATCTGCCCACCAGCTCCTCACCACGCTCGTGAACCATGCTGCTCATCAGAGCATCACATCGCGCCCGGCTATTCCGGCGGACGAGCGCGGCTGGACGGGTCACGGCCCCGCGGAACCGCCTGCCTCCGGTCCCGGGACCGATCGAAATATTTCCGCGTCCGGGGTGCCTTCTCAGCGATTGACCCTCGCTCCACCGCAGATCTACGGTAGAAGGCGTTTTCAGAAAACGTTTCCGCTCTCTCCTCACGTCGTCCTCACGCAGCACCACTGCCGCACTTCTGGAGGGTCATGCCCAGCGCCCAGCCGCCCAGGGCCGTGTTCGCCATGGATCCGGTGCACCTGCCCCTGCTCTTCCCCCCGCCCCTGCTGGACCGGCTGCGCCGGACCGCGGAGATCGAACCCGGCCTGGTCGTACGGGACTTCGGTGCCCCCGAGGCCGCCGAGGCCCTGGCGGGCGCCGAGGTCCTGATCACCGGGTGGGGCTGCCCGCACCTCGACGCCGACGCGCTGGCGGCGGCACCCCGGCTGCGGACCGTGCTGCACGCGGCGGGCTCGGTCCGCTCACTGGTCGGCGAGGCCCTCTGGGAACGCGGGGTGACCGTCTCCAGCGCGGTCACCGGCAACGCGCTCCCGGTCGCCGAGTACACCCTCGCGATGATCCTGCTGGCCGGGAAGGACACCTTCGCCCAGCGGGAGCGCTTCCGGCACACGCACACCTACCCGACGCCCGCCGAGACCGCCCCGATCGGCAACCTCGGCCGCCGGATCGGCGTCATCGGCGCCTCCCGCGTGGGCCGCCGGCTCCTGGAGCTGCTGCGGTCGTACGACTTCGAGGTCCTCCTGCACGACCCCTACGTCAGCGTCACCGAGGCCGCCGCGCTGGGGGCCGAACTCCTGCCGCTGGACGACCTGTTGAGCCGGAGCGACATCGTCAGCCTGCACGCCCCCGACATCCCCGAGACGCAGCGCATGCTGGACCGCGGGCGGCTCGCGCTCATCCGGGACGGCGGCGTGCTGATCAACACCTCGCGGGGCGCCCTGATCGACCACGAGGCCCTCACCGACGAGCTGCTGTCGGGCCGTCTGACCGCGATCCTCGACGTCACGGAACCCGAGCCGCTGCCTCCCACCTCCCCGCTCTACAAGCTCCCCAACGTCTTCCTCACCCCGCACATCGCGGGCTCCCTCGGCAACGAGCTGGCGCGGCTCGGCGCCATCGTGGTCGACGAGCTGGAACGCCTGGCCGCGGGCCTGCCACCGGCCCACGAGGTACGGCGCGCGGACCTGGCCCGTGTCGCCTGATCCGCGCCGTCCACAGGCCGTCACACCGGGAACGACCTTGGGATACGGTTTCCCGACCGGCGCGGGGTCAGGCCCCCGGGGCGCCCGGTGGACACGCGGTCACGGTGAAGGAGTCGCTACGGTGAGTCAGCGCAAGGCGTCGGGCGACCTCGGCCGGGCGACGATCCGGGACGTGGCGGAGCGCGCCGGGGTCTCCGTGGCGAGCGTCTCGCGCGTCCTGTCCGGCAACTATCCGGTGTCGGAGGAGCTGCGCCGCCGGGTGATGAAGGTCGTCGGCGACCTGGACTACGTCACCAACGCGCACGCCCGCTCCCTGGCCGGCGGTGGCACGCCGACGGTGGCGATCCTCATCAACAACATCACCGGCGCCGCGTTCGCCCACGTGGCCAAGGGAGTTGAGGGCGCGGCCACCCTGCGTGGCTGGCTCTCCCTGGTCGGCACGACCGGCGACGACCCGGAGCGCGAGCTCGCGTTGGTGAACCTGATGCGTCAACAGGGCGTCGCCGCCGTGGTGTTGCTGGGCGGCGCGTACGACGTCGACGAGTACCAGCTGCGCATGGCCCGCTTCGCCCGCTCCCTCGACGCGGCGGGCTCGCACCTCGTGCTCGTCGGCCGCCCGCCGCTGGAGGGCGACGTCCCGGCGACGACGGTCGACTACGACAACGAGGGCGGCGCCTACGCCATGGCCAGCCACCTCCTCTCGGCCGGCCACCGCCGCGTCCTGGTACTCCCCGGACACGCCGAACTCACCACCGCCCAGGGCCGGTTGAAGGGCGCGCAACGGGCTTTCGAGGCGTACGGCGTGCCGTTCGACCCGGGGATGGTGCGGCACGGCCCGTACGACTACGAGCACGGGTACGAGGCGGTGGAGGACACCCTGAAGGAGGGCGTCGACTTCACCGCGGTGCTCGCGGGCACCGACGTGGTCGCGGCGGGCGCCATGCAGGCACTGCGCGCGGCGGGCCTGCGGGTCCCCGAGGACGTGTCGATCGTCGGCTACGACGACATCCCGCTGGCCTCCCAGCTGACCCCTCAGCTCACCACCGTGCACGTCCCGTACGAGGAGATGGGCCGGGTCGCGCTGCGCGCGGTGGCGGACCGGCGCGAGGGCGGCGGCACGGGCCGGCGCAGGGGCGGCGACGGCGACCATCTGGTGCTGGGCACGCATGTCGTCGTACGGAACTCGGTCCGGCCACCGACGCGACGCGACCAGGACCGGTAGGGCCGGTGGTACCGGGGCCGCAGGCCCCAGGACAGGCGCCTTAGATCTTCGTTACGTAACCGGTTTCCCTTCAAAGCCCCTGGCCAGATGGGTTCTGTCCTGGCCCGTCGAAACAAGTTGCCGCACACCCCTTGCTCCGGACAGTTCATCCTGCCTACCTTCCCAGCAACCGGTTTCTACCTCTTCTCTTCCGAAGGAACACGGTCTGATGAACTCCACCAGTCCCAGGAGAAGGTTCGCTCGCGCGGCGGTCGCGGGCCTCGCACTGACAGGTCTGCTCTCCGCCTGCGGCGGATCCGGCTCGGGGGACAAGGCGTCCTCCGGCCCGGTCACCCTCCCCTTCTGGGGCTGGGCCAACGGACAGGACGCGGTCGTGCGGGCGTTCAACGCCGCGCACAAGGACATCAAGCTCAAGTACACCAAGGTCACCGACCAGTTGACGATGCAGAAGCAGCTGACCAACGCGGTCAAGGCCGGCAACGCGCCCTGCCTGGTGCAGAACACGGCGGAGTACGTGACCACCTGGGTCTCGCAGGGCGCGCTCGCCGACATCTCGCGGTACGTCTCCGCGGACAAGGACAGGTTCAACGCGGGCGCGTGGGCCAGTGCGCAGGTGCAGGGCAAGTCCTATGGCGTGCCGACGAGTTCGGCCCCTGCGTTCACGATCTACCGCACGGACATTTTCAAGAAGTACGGTCTCGAGGCGCCGACGACGTGGGACGAGTTCATCGCCGCGGGCAAGGTCCTGAAGAAGCACGGCGTCAAGATCACCAACTACGCCGGTGAGGACCCCAGCACCCTCGAAGTCCTCGCGATGCAGGCGGGCGCCCACTGGTACGCCATCGACGGCGACGCCTGGAAGGTCGGCTTCCAGGACGCGGGCAGCCTCAAGGCCGCCCAGGTGATCCAGGACATCATCGACGACGGCCTCGCCTCCACGCTGTCGTTCGCCGACTACGCGGCCGTACAGCGCAACTACGACGACGGCGGCACCGCGACCCGGCAGATCTCCACCTGGCAGATGGCGGGCATGGTGCAGAACTTCACCAAGTCCGACGGCAAGTGGGCGCTGTCGCCCTGGCCGACTTATCCGGGCGAGGCCGCGAAGACGCCCGCCGGGACCAACCAGAGCGGTGGCGTCACGCTGGTGACCAAGCAGTGCTCGCACCAACAGCAGGCCGCCGAGGCCGCGTTGTGGATGTCGACGAACACGGGCGCGGTGAAGACGATGGCGAGCCCGACCACCGGCAACGGGGTGATGCCGGCGCTGGCCGACAGCGACGCGTACGTCGCCGAGTCGATCTCGGACAAGCTCCTCGGGACGAACTACGAGCCCGCGAAGAAGGTCGTCACCGACAGCCTCGACACCGTGACGTCGGACTGGGTGTTCGGCCCGGACTGGACCGCGATGTTCACCGAGCTGCAGACGGGCTGGGCGAAGGTGATGAGCAAGCAGGAGAAGGTCACCGATCTGCTGGCGCACATGCAGGAGTGGACGGTCAAGGACCTGAAGTCCCGCGGTATCAGCGTCAAGGGCTGAGGCAGCGCCGATGATCCGCTCCCAGCGCTGGAAGGGTGCCGCGTTCACGGTGCCCTTCCAACTCGGCTTCGTCTTCCTGTACTTGATCCCGATCGGGTACGCCGTCCACGAGTCACTGTTCGTGGAGCACCAGTCGGGCCTCGGCCTCGGCGGCTCCACGCAGAAGTTCTCCGGCCTCGACAACTACCGACAGGGCCTGACCGACTCGGCGTTCATGAACTCGGTGCTGCGCGTGGTGCTGTTCGCGTGCGTGCAGATCCCGGTGATGCTGCTCGTCAGCCTGCTGCTGGCGCTGTTCCTTGACGCGCTGTCGTCCAAGGCGGCGGGACGGTTCCGGATCCTCCTCCTGGTGCCATACATGATCCCCGGGGTGGTCGCGGCCATCGTGTGGATCAACCTGTACAGCCCGGACGTCGGGCCGCTGACGCCGCTGGGCAAGGTGTTCGGGCTGTCCTGGAACTTCTTCGCACCCTCGATGGTGTGGCCGTCCATCGGCAACCTGCTGACCTGGCACGGCATCGGCTACAACATGGTCATCATCTACGCCGCGCTCCAGGGTGTCCCCCGCGACCTCTTCGAGGCGGCCCGGCTGGACGGCGCCTCCGAGTTCCGGGTCGCGACAAGCATCAAAATCCCTTACGTGCGGGGCGCGTTGGTGCTGACCGGGATGCTCTCGATCATCCAGATGCTGCAGATCTTCAACGAGCCGGCGCTGTTCCGGAACGTCACCCCGCAGACGGTGAACGACAGCTTCACGCCGATCATGGTGATCTACAACCAGGCGTTCAACGCGGGCAACTACCACTACGCGGCGGCCCTTTCGGTCCTCCTCGCCCTCATCCTCGGTCTCGCCTCCTTCCTCTTCTACCGGCTCACCGCGAAGGAGGCCGACTGATGACCCTCACCGAAGAACGCCGGAACGCCCATCAGGTCCGACGCCTCGACAAGCCCGATCCCGTGGCCCGTTCACGCGGCGGCCAGCGCTTCCTGCTCGCCGGACTGGTCCTGGCCAGCGCCTACAGCCTGTTCCCGGTGTGGTGGCTGATCGTCGCCGCCACCAAGAACCGCACGGGTCTCTACCAGAGCAACGGCCTCTGGTTCTCCGGCATGCACCTCTGGGAGAACGTGCGGCAGGTCTTCACCTACGAGGACGGCATCTTCCTGCGCTGGACCGCGAACTCCTTCCTCTACGCGGGAGTCGGCTCCCTCGGCGGCACGCTCATCGCCCTCGCCACGGGCTACGGCCTCGCCCGCTTCGAATTCCCGGGCCGCGGCGCGGTGTTCGCGTGCGTGGTGGGTTCGTTCCTGATCCCGATCGCGCTGCTGACGCTGCCGCTGTACCTGATGTTCTCGAAGATCGGCCTGGTGGACACGCCTTGGGCGATGCTGATCCCCTGCCTGATCAACCCGTTCAGCGTGTACCTCGCCAAGGTCTACACGGAGGCCACGGTCCCCTTCGAACTCCTGGAGGCGGCACGGCTGGACGGCGCGGGCGAGCTGCGGATCTTCTTCAGCATCGTGCTGCGGATGATGACGACGGGCGGCGCGACGGTCTTCCTCCTGGCCTTCGTCAACACCTGGAACGCCTTCTTCCTCCCGCTGACCGTGCTGCGCGGCGAGGAGAACTGGACCCTCAACATCGGCCTCTACAACTGGACCGGCAAACGCCTGGAGTCGGGCGTCGACCTCACCGGCCTGGTCCTGACCGGCGCGCTGCTCTCCATCGTGCCGATGGCCGTGATGATGGTCGCGATGCGGCGGTACTGGCGCACCGGCGTCACGCTGGGAGCCCTCAAGTGACCTTGCTGCACAACCCTGTTGTCCGTGGTTTCGCCCCCGACCCGTCGATGGTCAGGGTCGGCGACCGGTACTACGTGGCGACGAGTTCCTTCGAGTGGTTTCCGACGATCCCGATCCACCGCTCCCGCGACCTGGCCGACTGGCGGTACGCGGGCCATGTCCGGGGCGCGGTCCCCGGGGACTCCCTGGCCGGGGTCCCCGACTCGGGCGGCGTCTGGGCACCCTCGCTGAGCTGGGACGGGGAGCGCTTCTGGCTGACGTACTCGGTGGTCCGCTCGGTCGGCACGCCGTACTTCGACCTGGATGTGTACGTGACGACGGCGACGGACGTGGCCGGGACGTGGACGGCCCCGCGGCGGGTGGTGAGCCACGGTTTCGACCCGGCGCTGTTCCACGACGAGGGCCGGCTGTGGCTGCTCAACCTCCAGAACGACTCCCGCCCGGGTGGCCGCCGCTTCGCGGGCATCGTCGCGACCGAGCTGGACCGCGGCACGCTCGCCCCGGTCGGCCCGACCCGGCTGCTGCTCCAGCACGAACGGCTCGTGGAAGGACCGAAGTTGGTGCGGCGGGGCGGCTGGTACCACCTGCTGCTCGCGGAGGGCGGCACGGGCTTCGAGCACGGCGTGCTGGTGGCACGCAGCCGTACGGTCACCGGTCCGTACGAGCTGGACGACCGTCCCTTGCTGACGTCCCGGGACGACCCGTCGGTGCCGTTGCAGAAGGCGGGCCACGGTGAACTGGTCGAACTTCCGGGCGGGGACTGGGTGTTGAGCCACCTGGCATCACGGCCGGTCCGGACACCGGACGGGCCGCGCTGCACCCTGGGCCGCGAGACGGCGATCCAGGCGGTGACCTGGGACGCGGACGGCTGGCCGAGACTACGGCAGGGCGGCCGGCATCCCGCGGTCGAGGTGGACCTGCCGACGAGTCCCGCCCCACCGGACCAAGTCCCCCACTCCGAAGGTCCGTTGGGCTGGCCGTGGAGCAGTCCGCGCGGGTACCCGGCCCCCTCCTGGGCCGACGCCACCACCCGCCCCGGCTGGATCCGGTTGCGCGGGCGGCACGGGCCCGAGTCGCGGTGGGCGCACAGTCTGCTGGCCCAGCGGATCACGGAGCACCGCGCGGAGGCCGAAGTAACGGTCGAGGCGCGGCCGTTGACGTTCACGCAGGCGGCGGGGCTGGTGCTCTGGTACGGCGCCGACGCGTATCTGAGCCTGCATCTCACGTGGGCAGAGCCCGAGGGCGAGGGGCAGCGGGGGCAGCAGTGGGCGGGTGGTGGCCGCACCGTGCTGAGCCTGGTGGAGCGGGACGAGGAGGGCACCCGGCAGGTGGCCTTCGTGGCGGTGGACGCCGGTGTCCCGCTGGCGCTCGGGGTGACGGTCGAGGGGGCGGGGGCGAGGTTCTGGTGGCTGCGGGAGGGTGAACGGACGGCGGTCGGGCCGGAGTTGGACTTCAGCCGGCTGTCCGACGACCACGGGTCGCGATTGCGGTTCACGGGGGCGATGGCGGGAGTGCATGCGTGGGATCTGGTCGGGGGCGAGTTCACGGCGGACTTCGCGGGGTTCCGGCTGACGTGCAGGTCCGACTGACCCTAAGGTGACGCTTTCTTCCCTGTTCGGGGTTTCGGAAGAGCGGGTCGGTGCCATCGGGTGAATTCCCTGGTCTTCCCGCCGTGTTGGCGCGCACCCTATCGTAGGAAGCGCTTTCTGACCGACGGGTTACCGGTCGTGGGAAGCGGCGCTGGTCGAAACTTTCGAGGGCCCTCGGGCGGGCTGGAGAGGCGGTACCCGATGGTCCGTACGGGGAACGCGGGCGTGACGGCGGGGCCCACGCTGGCGGTCGTGGCCCGGGAGGCGGGGGTGTCCGTGCCGACGGCGTCCAAGGTGGTCAACGGCCGGGAGGACGTGGCGCCGGAGACGCGGCGGCGGGTGACGGAGGCGCTGGAGCGGCTCGGGTATGTGCGCAGGCCGAGGTTCGACGCGGGCAAGGCGCCGGGAATGGTCGACCTGGTGGTGCACTCGCTGGCGAGTTCGTGGTCGGGGGCGGTGCTGCACGGGGTGGAGGAGGCGGCGTACGAGGCGGGTCTCGAGGTGGTGGTCTCGGCCGGGCTGACCCGGACGCGGGCCGACCGGCCCGAACGGGGCTGGCTGGACAAGCTCGTTGGCCGGGGTTCGTCCGGAGTCCTTTTCAATCTGGCGGAGTTGACGCCGTCCCAGTACGCGTGGCTCGACCAGCACCGCATCCCGTTCGTGATGATCGACCCCGTGCACGAGCCGCCGCCGGGCGTGGTGTCGGTCGGCGCGGCCAACTGGCAGGGCGGGGTGACCGCGACCGAGCACCTGCTCGCCCTCGGCCATCGACGCATCGCCGTGATCGCCGGTCACCGGCACAAGATGTGCAGCGCGGCCCGCGTCGCCGGGTACCGTTCCGCGCTCACCTCGGCGGGGGTGCCGATTCGCGCCGACTTCATCCGTCACGGCGGCTTCGACCAGGCGATGGCCCGCACCCGCATGCGCGAACTCCTCGACCTGCCCGAGCCGCCCACAGCGGTCTTCGTCTGCTCCGACCGGATGGCGCTCGGCGTCTACGAGGCCCTGACGGAACGGCAGTTGCGCGTCCCGGACGACATCAGCGTGGTCGGCTTCGACGACCTTCCAGAGGCCCGCTGGGTCACTCCGGCGCTCACCACGATCCGGCAGCCGCTGTCCGAGATGGCGGCGACTGCGCTGCGGTTACTGGTCCGGCTGATGGACGGGGACCGGCCGGAGGGCACGCGGACGGAGCTGTCGACGCGGCTGGTGGAACGGGCGAGCACGGGGGCGCCGGGCGGTTGCCGTATGGCGTCCGGCGGAGTGAGACATGCCGCCGTCCCGCCGTACGACGGCGACGCCTCTAGCCCTGCCTCGCCGCCCAGTTGATCCCGCCGAGGAGATGTGCGCGGAAGGCCGGGTCCTCGTAGGCCTCGGAGGCGTGGCCCAGGGACGTGTAGAAGACGCGTCCTTCGCCCTTCCGGTGACACCAGGCCAGGGGGTGGTCGGGACCCATCCGGCCGCCCTCGTACGAGGATTCGTCGGCCGTGATGAGGACGTGGACCGAACTCCGGGGGGTGGTGCGGAAGTCGTACCACTCGTCCGTGAACTGCCATACGGCGGGCAGGTGTTGGGTGGCCGGATGGGTGTCGTCCTCGACGATGGCCTTGCCGGGCTGGTAGGCGGGGTGCTGGGCGAAGCGGGCGCCCAACAGGTCGCCGTAGTAAGGCCAGTCGTACTCCGTGCAGGCCGCCGCGTGGACTCCCACGAAGCCGCCGCCCGACTCGACGTGGGCGGCGAGGTGTTCGCGGCCCGCCGGTGTCAGGACCTCGCCGCTGGTGGAGAGGAAGACGACGGCGGCGTAGTCGGTGAGGGGGCGCTCGAAGGCGGCCGGGTCCTCCGTCGCGGTGACCTCGAAGGGGCCGAGCGTGCGTACGGCGGCCACGGCGGCCGGGATGGAGTCGTGGCGGTAGGCGGTCGTACGGGTGTAGACGAGGAGGCGGGGCGCGGCAGCCATGCGGCCAGCCTATTTCACGCGGGGGGCTCGGTCCCTCCGGCAGAACAGGTACCTTCGTCGGTGCGATACCGGGCATCCCGCTGTGCGTAACGGAGTTGAGGGCCCTCCCCCTGCTGTGGTGCGGGTTCGCCGCGTAGCCTCGGTGGGGATGAATGCCATTCCCGTACTTCTCGATCACCTCGTCCTCGCGACCCCCGATCTGGCGGCCACGGTCGCCGAGTTCACCGGGCGTACGGGGATCGTGCCGGTCGCGGGCGGAGCCCATGTCGGGCTCGGCACCCGCAACTTCCTTGTCTCGCTGGGTGGTTCGCGTTATCTGGAGATCCTGGGGCCGGACCTGGAGCAGCCCGAGCCACCAGGGCCGCGGCCCTTCGGTGTCGACGGGCTGGACGCCGCCCGGACGGTGACGTGGGCGGTCTCCCCGCCCGATCTGGACGCGGCGGTCGCGGCGGCCCGTGCGCGGGGGTACGACCCCGGGCCCGTGCGGGCGATGAGCCGTCGGCGGCCCGACGGGACGCTGCTGGAGTGGCGGCTCACCGACGGGGACACCGCGCACCCGTCCGGCCTGGTGCCGTTCCTCATCGACTGGGCTTCCTCGCCTCATCCGACGACCGCCCCGGATCTTCCCGTCGCACCGCTGCTGGAGCTGTCCGCCACGGCGCCGATGCCGGACGACATCCGCCCGTTGCTGTCGGCCGTGGGCGTGGAGCTGGCGGTGGCGACCGGGCCGGTGGGTCTCTCCTTCACGCTGGACACCCCGCGCGGGCCGGTCGCTTTCGGCTGAGCAGCCGGACACCACCCCGACAGCACCCCCGTGCCCGACACGACCTCCGTGTCCGATTCCTTCAAGACCGGCCCGCCCGGCCCCGCCTACCGTGGCCCCATGACTCCACGATTCGACGCTATCGGCCTGGTCGTCTCCGACATGGCCGCCTCTGTCGCCTTCTACCGTCGGCTCGGGTTCGGGTTCCCCGAGGACGCCGAGAACCAGCCGCACACCGAGGCCCAACTGCCGGGTGGGCTGCGGCTGTTGCTGGACACCGAGGACACGATTCGTTCGTTCCACCCGGGGTGGCAGGCACCCGGCGGCGGCAACCGTGCCGCGCTCGCGCTGCTCTGCGACGACCCCGCCGAGGTCGACCGGGTCTACGAGGAGCTGGTCGGCGCCGGTCATCACGGCGAGCTGAAGCCGTGGGACGCCTTCTGGGGGCAGCGGTACGCCGTCCTGCACGACCCCGACGGCAACGGCGTGGACCTCTTCGCCCCGCTGGTGCTGTGACCTCGAAGGATCACCGTGCTGTCGGCGTCGGCACGCCGTGGTCCGCCACCGGGCGGACCAGAAACTTAAGCCTCCACTTGACTTTTCGGACCTGGTGGTCAAAGTTAAGTACATGCTTAAGCATGATGCGGAGGTGGCGGACCGGGTGTTCCACGCGCTTGCGGACGCGAACCGACGGGCCGTGATCGAGCGCTTGACCCACGGCCCGGCCACCGTGAGCGAGCTGGCGGCCCTGCTCGGGGTGACCGTCGCCGCGACGGTCCAGCACCTACGGGTGCTGCAGGACAGCGAGCTCGTGCGGTCGGAGAAGGTCGGACGGGTGCGCACCTGCCAGATCGATCCGGCCGGCCTTCGCGACGCCGAGGCGTGGCTGCAGCGCAGGCGCACGGCGTGGGAGCACCGCCTGGACCGCCTCGGCGCGGTCCTCGACGACCAGCCGAAGGAGTCAGGATCATGACCGACCACTCGGTGAAACACGGCACGTTCACGCTGGAGCGGACCTACGACGCCTCGCCGGCCGCGGTCTTCGCGGCCTGGTCCGACCGCGACACGAAGGCGAAGTGGTTCGCGGCCGAGGACGGCCGCTACGCGCTGGACTTCCGGGTCGGCGGCACCGAGACGGTGCACGGCGGCGACGGGGTCGCCCTCGTCGCGAGGAGCGAGTACCACGACATCGTCCCCGATGAGCGGATCGTCTACACCACGGCCCTGTTCGCCGACGAGGTCCTGTCGACCGTGTCGCTGACCACGGTGCGGTTCACCCGCGACGGCGACGGGACCCGCCTGCTCCTCACCGAACAGGGCACCTTCCTGGACGACCGGGAACAGCCCGAGTGGCGCGAGCAGGGAACCGGCGACTGGCTGGACGCACTCGGCCGTCAGGTGGCCCGGCGATGACGGCGGACAGCGACCGGCAGATCCGCGAGCTGCTGGAGACCCGCACCCGGGCGTTCGGCCGCCGGGACGCCGCCGCCGCGGCCGCCGACTACGCCGACGACCTCGTGCTGTACGACGCGGTCGGCCCGTTCGTCCGCCGTGGCGAGGACCCGGCCGACCGGTTGGAGAAGTGGATCGCGTCGTACCGCACCGGGATCGGACATGAGATCCGCGACCTGGAGATCACCCCCGGAGCCGATCTCGCGTTCTGCCACTTCCTGGTCCGGGTCAGCGGCACGATGCGGGACGGCACCGAGGTCGGCATGTGGGTGCGCGCGACGAGCTGCCTCCGTCGGCAGGGCGACACCTGGACGATCGTTCACGAGCACGCGTCGGTGCCCTTCGACGCCGAGACCGGCCACGCCGTGCTGCGCGGTGAGCTCTGATGACTCTCCAGCGCCGGGTCCAGGACGTCGTGGACGAACTGGTCGCTTCCGGGGCCGAGACCGGGATGCAGGTGGCCGTCCACCACCGGGGCGATCAGGTCGTCGACGCCGTCGCCGGCGTCGCCGACGGCACGACCGGGCGGCCGGTGACCCCGGAGACCTTGTTCTTCAGCTTCTCCACCGCCAAGGGCGTGACCGCGCTGATCGCCCACCTGCTGGTCAGGAACGGCCTGGTCGGCTACGACACGCCGGTGGCGGAGGTGTGGCCGGAGTTCGGGGTGCACGGCAAGGAGACGGCGACCCTGCGACAGGTGCTGACGCACACGGTGGGAGTGCCGGCGATGCCCGGCGGACTCGGCCCCACCGACCTGGCCGACTGGCCACGGGTCTGCGCGGCGATCGCCGGGGCGGAACCTCGGTGGCGACCCGGCACCCGGACCGGCTACCACTCCTTCACCTTCGGCTTCCTGGTCGGCGAGATCGCGCGCCGGGTCACCGGGCAGCCGATGCGGCGGCTGGTGCACGACTGGGTCGCCGCGCCCCTCGGGATCGTCGGTGAGCTGTACTTCGGCGTGCCCCCTGCCGCGCTCGCACGGCTCGCCCGGCTGGAGGACGCCGAGCCGCATCCGGCCGAACCGGCGGAGCACGACGGCATCCTGGCGCCGTGGGAACGGCGACCCCGGGCGTCGATGGGCAACAGCTCCGACTTCGTGCAGGCCGACGTCCCCTCCGTGGGCACCTTCACCGCACGGGGGATCGCGACCGTGTACGCGGCGATCCTGGACGGCCGGTTGATCGGCGCGGACCAGCTGGCGGCGGTGTCGGCGGTCGCCTTCGAGGGAACCGACCAGGTCTTCGGCAACCCCGCGCGGCTGGTCCTGGGCTATCCGCTCGGTCGCGTCGGCGCTCCGGTGGACGAGGCACCGACCACGTTCGGCTGGCCCGGCGGAGGGGGCAGCTACGCCTACGCCGACCCCGCCACGGGGACGTCGTTCGCGGTCACCAAGAACCGCCTCACTCCCGACTTCGCCACCGCGCAACGCCTCTCGGACATCGTGACCGCAGAGCTCGGCTCGCTCGCCTGACGCTGGTGCCGCGGCCTTCCTGATCCACCGTCACGACCACCCGCGGCGAACCTGTGCGGTCACAGCACTAGCCGGACCTGCCGAGTAGTTCGCCCAGTGGCATCCCCGCCAACTCCTTGACGTCACGGGCGAGATGGGCCTGGTCCGCGTAACCGGACCGGGCCGCCGTCTCCGCGAAGGGGACTCCGGCGCGGGCCAGGGTGAGGGCGCGTTGGAGGCGTAGCACCCGGGCGAGTGTCTTGGGGCCGTAGCCGAAGGCGGTGAGGGAGCGGCGGTGCAACTGGCGGGCGCCGAGGCCGAGTTCGTCGGCGGTGGCGGCGACCGGGCGGCCGGTGTCGAGGGCCGCGACGAGGTGTCGCAGGAGGGGGTCGGGGGCCGGGGTCTGTGCCGCGCGTTCCAGTGCCATTCGCTCCAACTCGGCTGCCGGGTCGGGGGAGTTGGCGATGCGGGTGTGCAGGCGGCGTACCGTCGCGGTGGGCCAGAGGTCGGTGAGGTCGACGCGGCGGTCGCGGAGTTCGTGTGCGGGGACGCCGAGGTAGGTGGGGGCGGTGCCGGGGGCGAAGCGGATTCCTGCCCAGTGGGTGGGTTCGCCGCCGGGGGCGTACGCGCGGGTGTCCGGACCGGCGACCAGCAGGCGGCCCTCGTTCCAGAGGAGGTCCATGCAGCCGTCGGGCAGGACCGGCCCCGCGGTGGGGTTCTCGACGGTTCGGCTCCAGACCACCGCGCCCGGCAGCCGCGACGCCCTCTCCACGTACACGCTCAAAAGGCTACGCCGGTCGCCGGGTGGCCACCGGAGCCGCTATCCCGCTCGCGTCCGGTGCTCCTGCGGGCTCAAGCCGTAGACCCTCTTGAAGGCGGTGGACAGGGCGAAGGCGCTGCCGTAGCCGACCTGTCTCGCGATCGCGCCGATGGTGTCCTCGGTGTCGCGGAGGCGGTCGGCGGCGAGGGCGAGGCGCCAGGCGGTGAGGTAGGACATCGGCGGTTCGCCGACGAGGTCGGTGAAGCGGCGGGCGAGGGCCGCGCGGGAGACACCCGCCTTCGCGGCCAGGGAGGCGACCGTCCAGGGGTGGGCGGGGTCGTCCTGGAGGAGACGCAGGACCCTGCCCACGACCGGGTCGGCCTGCGCGCGGTACCAGGCAGGCGCCTCCGCCTCCGGGCGGGAGAACCAGGCCCGCAGCGCGGCGATGACCAGCAGGTCGAGGAGGCGGTCCAGGACGACCTCCTGGGCGGGTTCGTCGCGGACGGTCTCCTCCATGAGGAGCGGGGTGAGCGGACACTCCCAGACCTCGGACGGGAGGGTCAGCAACGGCGGGAGGGCGTCCAGGAGGCGGCCGTTGATCTCGCCGCGCATGAGGTACGTACCGATGAACATGACCGTCGAACTGTCGAGCCGGTCGCCCCAGGTGCGGACGCCCAGGTCCATGGAGCCGTTGAGCGGGGTGCCGTCGGGGTACCGGCACTCGCCGCCGGGCAGGATCACGGCCTGCGGGGCGGCGTCGGGGGTGTCACCGCAGGTGTACGGGTCCGGGCCGCGGGCGATGGCGAGGTCGCCGGGCCGCAGCCGCACGCGCTCCCCCGTGTCCGGGGTGATCCAGGCGTCTCCGCGGACCATGAGCATGACGGTGAGCGGGGCACGGTCCTCGATGCGGACCGCCCACGGCGGGTCGAAGCACGCACGGATCATGAAGGCGCCACGCGCGCGTGGACCCTCCAGAAGGCCTGCCAGGGCGTCCATGTGGCCAGCGTAGACGGGCGCTTATGGGAATGAGCCGTTCAGCGATGGTCGATGCCGGTGCGCGGGCGTTGACTGGAAGGCATGACACAGAATGCGCGGAACATGACGATTGTGGTCACCGGTGCCACGGGGCGTACCGGGCGGCGGGTGGCGGAGGCGGCGCGAGAGGCGGGGCTGACCGTGCGGGAGGCCACTCGGGCGCGGGGGTTCGACTGGGCGGATCGGTCCACGTGGGCGGACACCCTGCGGGGTGCCGATGCGACGTACCTCGTGTACCCGTCGGACGTGGGGGCGCCGGACGCGGGGCGCGCGGTGGGGTTGCTCGCGCAGGAGGCGGTCGGGCTGGGGGTGCGGCGGCTGGTGCTGCTGTCCTCGCGGGGGGAGGAGCGGGCTCGGCCCACGGAGGAGGCGTTGCGCGGGTCCGGGGCGGACTGGACGGTCGTGCGGGCGTCATGGTTCGCGCAGAACTTCAGCGAGGGGCCGTTGGTGGAGGGGTTTCGGGAGAGCGGGGAGCTGGTGTTTCCCGGGGGTTCGGTGCGGGAGCCGTTCGTCGATGTGCGGGACATCGCGGATGTGGTGGTGGCGGTGGTCACGGGTGGGGAGCGGTATGTCGGGCGGGCGGTCACCGTGTCCGGGCCGCGGTTGCTGACCTTCGGGGAGGCGGTCGGGGAGATCGCGGCGGTGACGGGACGTGAGCTCACGTACCGGGCGGTGTCGGCTCGTCAGTACGGGGATGCTCTCGCGGGGTTCGGGGTGCCGGCGGAGGAAGTCGAGTTCCTGGTGGAGTTGTTCGAGTCGCTGTTGGACGGGCGGAACTCGTATCTCTCCGAGGGGGTGCAGGAGGTTCTGGGGCGGGAGCCTCGGGATTTTGCGGAGTTCGTGCGGGATGCTGCTGCGGCGGGGGTCTGGAAGGTCGGGTCTTAGGGCGCGGGTTCGTCGGAGATGGCCGCGGCGTTACCCGTTGGAGGGTGGTTCGTCGGCTGCACGTCCGTCGTGGCTGGTCGCGCAGTTCCCCGCGCCCCTGACGGGGCGCTCACTTCTCCGGTGATTGCGAAGAGTCGCCGGTGCCCTTGTGGGTGTGGGTGTTCTTCGCGTGGGTGCGGAGGCGGGACGTGACGTCCTCCGGGGGGAGGAAGCGGGACCAGCGTTCGGGGAACTCCGAGGGCATGTAGGAGTCGTCGGGGTCGTCGTCGTCCTCGCCGTCCCGGGCGCGGACCGCGGCCATGCGGGCGACGTACTCGGCGACCTGCTCCTCCTGGCGGCGTTCGTTGGCGGCGCGGGCCGCGGCGGTGGCGGCGGCGGGCCAGACGCGGTCGATGGCCGCGTTGACGGCGGCGCCGACGAGCACGGCGAACGCGGAGACGCCGATCCACAGGAGGACGGCGACGGGCGCGGCGAGGGAGCCGTAGATCGTGGGGCCCTCGACCGTGCTGGTGAGGTAGATGCGCAGCAGGTAGCTGCCGAGGACCCACATCGCGAGGGCGACCAGGGCGCCGGGGACGTCCTCGATCCACGGGGAACGCACGGGGACGGAGACGTGGTACAGCGTCGTCAGGAAGACGACGGACAGGACGATGACGACCGGCCAGTACAGGACCTGGACGACCGTCTCGGACCACGGCACGACGTTCACCACGGCGTCCGGCCCGGCGACCATGAGCGGCAGCGCGACCGAACCGATCAGCAGGGCCGCGACGAACAGGGCGAAGGACACGATCCGGGTCTTGACGATGCCGCGCACGCCGTCGAGGCCGTACATGACGGTGATCGTGTCGATGAAGACGTTGACCGCGCGGGAGCCCGACCACAGGGCGAACAGGAAGCCGATGGAGATGACGTCGGGGCGGCCGCCCTTCATCACGTCGTGCAGGATCGGCTGGGCGATCTCGTGCACGCCCTTGTCGGACAGGACCGTGCGGGACGCCTCGAGGATGTTGTTCTCCAGCCCGGCGATGCTGTCGGCGCCGGTCCAGCTGTCGACGTAGCCGAGCAGGCCGATGAGGCTCAGCAGGAGCGGCGGGACGGACAGCAGCGTGAAGAACGCGGCCTCGGCCGCGAGGCCCAGGATGCGGTACTCCATGCAGGAGTTGACGGTGTCCTTGACCAGCAGCCAGGCGGTCCTGCGCTTGGAGACGTTCCGGTAGAGGGCACGCGCCCGGTGGAACCGGCTGGTGGGCCGCTCGGGGGTTTCACTTGCTGACTGCACGCCCTAAAGGTATCCGTCGCGCCGGGATGCACTCATCCCCTGGGGGCGTCGGCCGGGCGGGACGCCCTCGGGGGCGGTCGTGTCATGCTCGCGCTGGCCGAAAATAATCCCCCGGGCATTCGAAGCCGCATTCGATACTTTCGCGCTTGTTCCGGAAAGTGTCCCGGTGGGGACTTCAGCCGTCAATTCCTGTTGACCCGCACTCCGGCCGGCGAAGACGAAAAAGCGCCATTGACCCCAACAGCCTTGACCCGTTCCAGAATGTCCAGAAATAATCCGGACTGCATTCGTTGCGCGCGTCGGGGCGGCGCCAGCGCACACGACTCGGGGGAAATGACATTGGGTCCATGACCGGGACCCCGTCCATTCGGTAACTCTGCAGACGATGCAGAACTTCACTCTCAGGAATTTCCACTCACCTCACCCGTTTCGCGTGTGCCGTATTCGTCTTTGGCGATTGGCAATTCAAAGACAATGATCAGCACCAAGGAGCCACGTGGTGGGAAAACCCGGCACCGTGACCGAGACCGTCCTCGCGGAGGTCCTGGCCGGTGTCGTACGCAAGGAAGCGATACCTCTCGACAGTCACTTCTTCGACGACCTGGGCGCCAACTCGTTGGTCATGGCACATTTCTGCGCCCGGGTCAGAAAACGCGAGGATCTGCCGTCGGTGTCGATGCGGGACGTCTACGGATATCCCACGATCCGCAGTCTGGCGGCCGCAATCGCCGACACACCCGAGCCCGTCGCGCCGGTTCAGGCCGAGGCGCCGCCGGCCGGGAGCACGGGCCGCTATCTGCTCTGCGGAGTGCTTCAGTTCCTGGTTTTCGCGCTGTATTGCGTGCTCGCCGGGATCGTCACCGGGCAGGGCTACGAATGGGTTTCCTCGGGTAACGGCGTGGTGCAGGTCTATCTGCGCTCCGCGATATTCGGCGGCGCGGTGTTCGTCGGTGTGTGCACGGTGCCGGTGGTGGCCAAGTGGGTTCTCGTGGGCCGCTGGAAGGAGACCGAGTTCCCGGTCTGGGGCCTGGCGTACGTCCGGTTCTGGACGGTCAAGGCCCTTCTGCACGCCAACCCGATGATCCTGTTCGCCGGCAACCCGGTCTACGTCCTCTACCTGCGCGCCCTCGGCGCCCGCATCGGCAAGGGCGTCACGATCCTGTCCCACTCCGTCCCGGTCTGCACCGACCTGCTGACCATCGGGGACGGCACGGTCATCCGCAAGGACACCTTCTTCCTCTGCTACCAGGCACGCGCCGGCCGCATCCGCACCGGCCGGATCACCCTCGGCAGCGAGGTCTACGTCGGCGAGAAGACCGTCCTCGACATCGGCACGGTCATGGGCGACGGGTCCCAACTCGGCCACTCCTCCGCCCTGTACGACGACGCGCACGTACCGGCGGGCCAGCGCGTGCACGGCTCCCCCGCGCAGCCCACGGACGTCGACTACGTCCGCGTCCCGCACGCGACGTGCTCGACCTGGCGTCGCTTCGGCTACGGCCTGGGCGCGATCCTGCAGATGCTCCTTGTCTACGTCCCGCTCGCGGTCGGCGGCACCTACATGGTGCTGACCGTCGTCCCGGCCCTCGACCGCCTGCTGGATCCGGACACCCAGGACCTCAACTCCGCCCGGTTCTACGGCGAGGCGCTCGCCCTGTCGCTCGTCGCGTTCGTCGCCTTCATCGTGCTCGGCTTCGCAGCCGTGTCGCTGGTGCCGAGGCTGCTGCGCCCGCTGCTGCGCCCGGACCGGGTGTATCCGCTGTACGGCTTCCACTACTCGGTGCAGCGCGCGGTGGCGCGGATGACCAACCTGAAGTTCTTCAAGTGGCTGTGCGGGGACAGCTCCTACGTCGTCGGCTACCTGAAGGCGATCGGCTACGACCTCGGCGATGTGGAGCAGACCGGCTCCAACTTCGGTACGGAGGTGCAGCACGAGACCCCGTATCTGGCCACGGTGGGAAGCGGCACGATGGTCGCGGACGGGCTGTCGATCGTCAACGCGGACTTCTCCAGCACGTCGTTCCGCCTCTCGCGCGCCACGATCGGGCCGCGCAACTTCCTGGGCAACAACATCGCCTACCCCTCGGGCGGCCGCACCGGCGACAACTGTCTGCTCGCCACCAAGGTGATGGTCCCGATCGACGGCGAACTCCGCGAGGGCGTCGGCCTGTTGGGCTCGCCGTGCTTCGAGATCCCGCGCTCGGTGGAGCGCGACAGCCGCTTCGACCATCTCCGCGAGGGCGACGAGCTGAAGCGCCGGCTGGCCGCGAAGAACCGATCCAACCTGCGCTCGATGGGCCTCTACCTGTTCGTGCGCTGGCTGCACTGGTTCGTCCTCACGGTGCTCGGCTTCGGCGCCGTCGACCTGTACGGCGGCGAGGGCATCGGCGGCGGACTGCTGATCGGCGCGTCCCTGATGCTCGGGCTCGGCTTCACCGCCGGGTACTACGTGCTGGTGGAGCGGCTGGTCGGCGGATTCCGGCCGCTGGAACCGAAGTTGTGCTCGATCTACGACCCGTACTTCTGGTGGCACGAGCGGCTGTGGAAGGTGCCGGACACCTACATCCAGGTGTTCAACGGCACGCCGTTCAAGAACCTGATCTGGCGGCTGCTGGGCGTACGGATGGGACGCCGGGTCTTCGACGACGGCGCCTACATCACCGAGCGCTCGCTGACCGCGATCGGCGACGACTGCACGCTGTCGGCGCACACCAAGGTGCAGTCGCACTCGCAGGAGGACGGCACCTTCAAGTCCGAAATGATCACCATCGGGGCCGGCTGCACCCTCGGGGTGGGGGCGCTCGTCCACTACGGCGTCTCGATGGGTGACGGGGCCGAACTGGCCGCCGACTCCTTCCTGATGAAGGGCGAGGAGATGCCCGCGCGGTCCCGGTGGGGCGGGAATCCGGCGGTGGCGCCACGGCGCGCCGGACAGCACATGGCTCCCTGACGGCTCGTGCCGCAGGGGGAAGGAACCAGGGGGGAAAGAGAACGATGGAGATCATTCCGCGGTGGACGCTCGCTCCGGTGCCCGGTGTGGCGGAGCACGAAGTGCCCCTGCCCGACGGGGTGTCGGCCGAGCCCGCCGCACTGAAGGCCGCCCACGCCAAGGTCCTCGGCGCGCTGTCGGGTGAACCCGCCGAGGAGGACCCGGCGTTGCAGGTGAGCGTCACCGGCCGCACGCTGCGGCTGCGGTACCGCACCGACGTCCTCGACGCGGAGGCCGCCGCCCGCATCGCGGGCTACCACCTGACCGTCCTCACCGAGCCGGACCGGCCGGTGCTGCTGTCGGACGCCGAACTCCGTTTCCAGCTCGACGCGTTGGCGGGCCCGCGGCGCGAGCTGCCGGACCGGCGGGTGCACGAGCTGTTCGAGGACATGGTGGCGGTGTGCCCGGACGCGGTCGCCGCGGTGCAGGGCGACCGGCAGTGGACGTACCGGGAGCTCAACTCCCGCGCGAACCAGCTGAGTCGGGGCCTGCTCTCCCGGGGGCTGACCCGCGAGGGTGTCGTCGCCGTGGTGCTGGAGCGGAACCTGGACTGGATGGCCGCCGTGCTCGCCGTGTTCAAGGCGGGTGGGGTGTACCTGCCCGTCGAGCCGCACTTCCCGGCCGACCGGGTGGCGAGAGTGCTCCAACGGGCCGGGTGCGCCCTGGTGTTGACCGAGCGCGGCAGCGACGGCTCCCTCGGCGACCCGTCCGACCGGACGCTCTACGTCGACGAGGTGTACGCCGAGGGCCACTCGGACGGCGACCTCGGCATCACGGTCACGCCGGGTCAACTGGCGTACATCTACTTCACGTCGGGCTCCACCGGCGAGCCCAAGGGCGCGATGTGCGAGCACGCGGGTTTCCTCAACCATGTGTTCGCCAAGCTCGACGACCTGGGGATCGGCGCCGGGCAGGTGGTGGCGCAGACCGCGCCGCAGTGCTTCGACATCTCCCTGTGGCAGCTGGTCTGCGCGCCGCTCGTGGGCGGGCGGACGCTGCTGGTGGAGCAGGACGTGATCCTGGACGTGGCGCGGTTCGCCGACACGGTCGAGGCGGGGCGGGTCAACGTCCTCCAGGTCGTGCCGTCGTATCTGGAGGCCGTGCTCGCCGAGTTGGAGCGGCAGCCGCGCCGGCTCCCGGATCTGCGCTGTGTGTCGGTCACCGGGGAGGCCGTGAAGAAGGAGCTGGTGGACCGCTGGTTCACCGCGCGGCCCGGGGTGCGGCTCGTCAACGCCTATGGCCTGACGGAGACTTCGGACGACACCAACCACGAGGTGATGGACCGGGCACCGGACGGCGACCGCGTCCCGCTCGGCCGGCCCGTCTCCAATGTGCGGGTGTACGTCGTCGACGAGGACCTGGTGCCCGTGCCGCTGGGCGCGCCCGGCGAGATCGTGTTCTCCGGTGTGTGCGTGGGCCGGGGGTACGTCAACGACCCCGAGCGGACGAAGACGGCGTTCACCGAGGACCCGTACCGGCCCGGTGAGCGGCTGTACCGCAGCGGGGACCACGGGCGCTGGCGTCCTGACGGCAAGCTGGAGTTCCTCGGGCGCCGGGACAGCCAGGTGAAGATCCGCGGGTTCCGCGTCGAGATCGGCGAGATCGAGAACGCGCTGCTGCGGGTGGACGGGGTGCGGGACGGCGCGGTGGTCGTCGTGCGCGGCACGCAGCTGGTGGCGTTCTGCACCGGCCCGCGGCCCGTGGCGGCCGGCGCCGTGCGGGAGCGGCTCGCGGAGTCGCTGCCCGCGTACATGGTGCCGTCGGTCGTGCACTGGCGGGCGTCGCTGCCGCTGACCGCCAACGGCAAGACCGACCGCGGGACGCTCACCGCGCTCGCCGGTGACCTGGACGCCGTGGGGGACGGGCCGGACACGCCCGCCGAGCGGCGGCTCGCGGCGGCCTGGGCGGTGGTCCTCGGCATCCCGGCCGACCGGATCGGCCGCCAGGACCACTTCTTCGACCGCGGCGGCACCTCGCTGGCCGCGGTGAAGCTGGCGGTCGCCCTCGACCGGGCGATCAGCCTCAAGGACGTCACCCGCCACCCGGTCCTCGCGGACCTGGCCGGACTGCTGGACCCGCCGGTCTCCTCCTGAGCCCAGCCGCACCCCCGGCCGAATGATCGACAGCACCACCGAAAGGAACACCGAGATGTCGCTCTCTTCCGCGACGCTGCTCCACTCCGTCGCCCTGGGCCCGGACACTCCGCCGCTGCTGCACGCCGACGCCGGCGGGGACCCGGTCGGCTGGGCCGCCGGGCACCGTGACGCGCTGCGTGCCGTCGTCGCCGAGCACGGCTGTGTCCTGGTCCGCGGGCTCGGCCTCGCCGACCCGACGGGCGCCGAGGCCGTCTTCCGGCGGCTCGCGAACTCCCTGATGGCCGACCGGGAGCCGTTCGCGCCCCGCCGTACGTACGCGGAGGGCGTGTACTCCGCCACGAAGTGGCCGACCGACCAACCGATGTGCCAGCACCACGAGTTGAGCTACGCCCTGGAGTTCCCGGGGCTGCTGCTCTTCGCCTGTCTCGAGGCGCCGACGGAGGGCGGCGCGACGCCGGTCGCCGACGCCGAGGCCGTCCTTCAGTCACTGCCCGCGCCGCTCGTGGAACGGTTCGAGCGGGAGGGCTGGATGCTGACGCGGACGTACCACGACGAGATCGGGGCGTCCGTCGCCGAGGCCTTCGGCACCGACGACCGCGCCGTCGTCGAGCGCTACTGCCGGGCCCAGGGCATCGAGTTCGCCTGGCAGCACGACGGCTCGCTGCGCACCCGCCAGCGCCGCGCCGCCGTGCTCCGCCACCCGGTCACCGGCCGCCGCTGCTGGTTCAACCAGATCGCGTTCCTGAACGAGTGGACGATGGAACCCGAGGTCCGCGAGTACCTCGTCGACGTCTACGGCGCGGACGCGCTCCCCTTCAACACCCGCTTCGGGAACGGCGATCCGATCGACGCGGGCATCGTGACGGCCGTCAACGAGGCCTACGACCGGCATGTGCGGCGCGAGCCGTGGCGCTCGGGGGATCTGCTGCTGGTGGACAACATCCGTACCGCGCACGGCAGGGAGCCGTTCGAGGGGCCGCGCGAGGTGCTCGCCGGGCTCGGCGATCCGGTGCGGCCCGGCGACCTCGTCCCGTCGGCCGGCGGGAGGGCGACATGAGCATCGAGACGCCTTCCTTCTCGGTCATCAGCGGCGAGCAGGTCCAACAGGCCCTGGCCGGGCGGGAGTCGGAGATCTGCGCCCTGGTGGAGGCCACCTACCGGCTGCACGGCGCGGGTGACTCGGTGAACCCGCCGTCGTACTTCCTGCGCTTCCCGGACCGTCCGTCGTCCCGGATCATCGCGCTGCCCGCGTCGCTCGGGGGGCCGTCGCGGGTGGACGGGCTGAAGTGGATCTCCAGCTTCCCGGGGAACACCGGGTCGGGGCTGCCCAGGGCCTCGGCGGTGCTGATCCTCAACGACCCGGACACCGGCTATCCGTATGCCTGCCTGGAGAGTTCGGTGATCAGCGCGGTCCGTACGGCGAGTTCGGCGGCGCTCGCGGCCGACAAGCTCAGTCAGGGACGGACCCGGCCGCCGCGGGTCGGGTTCGTGGGGACGGGGCTGATCGCCCGCTACATCCACACCCATCTCCGCGCCACCGGCTGGGAGTTCGAGGAGACCGGCGTGTACGACCTGTCCGCGGAGAGCGCGGAGGGGTTCCGGGGCTACCTGGAGCGGTCGGAGGCGCCGGGGCGGGTCACCGTGCACGACAAGCTCGAAGGTCTCGTGCGCGCCAGTGACCTGCTGGTGTTCGCGACGATCGCGGGCAGCCCGCATGTGCACGACCCGGCCTGGTTCGACCACCATCCGCTGGTGCTGCACGTGTCGTTGCGGGATCTCGACCCGGCGATCCTGCTCGCCTCCGCGAACTTCGTGGACGACGTCGAGCACTGCCTGAAGGCCGACACGTCTCCGCATCTGGCCGAACAGGCCACCGGGGGGCGGGAGTTCATCGACGGCACGCTGGACGACGTACTGACCGGGCGGGTGACCGTACCGACCGACCGGACCGTGGTGTTCTCACCCTTCGGGCTCGGGGTGCTCGATCTCGCGGTCGGCAGGTTCGTCCACGACGAAGTGGTGCGACGGGGTGAACTCCACGTCGTCGACGGGTTCTTCCACGAGCTGCGCCGGTACGGCTGACGGCGATCGTGGCGCACCACTAGGGGGAGAACATGGCTGTTATTTCCGATCCCGCGGAGTTCAACGAGGACGACCTCTACGTCGACCTGCGGGCCGCGCTGGAACTGCCGCTCTATCTGAAGTGCGAGGGGTTCAACTTCGCCGGCTCGGTCAAGCTCAAGGCGGCGACCGAGATGGTGGACGCCGCCGAGCGGGCCGGGATCCTGCGGCCCGGCTCGGTGCTCGTCGAGTCGTCGTCCGGGAATCTGGGCGTGGCGCTCAGCGTGCTCGCGGCCAGCCGCGGTTACGGCTTCCTCTGCGTCACCGACAGACGCTGCAACGTGCCGACGGTGCAGCTGATGGAGGCGCTCGGCAGCCGGGTCCACGTCATCGACCAGCCCGACACGCACGGCGGCTTCCTGGGCGCCAGGATCGGGTACGTACGGGCGCTGTGCGCGTCCGACGAGCGGTACGTATGGCTCAACCAGTACACGAACCAGGGGAATTGGCGGGCGCACTACCGCACCACGGCACCGTCCATCGCCCGCCGGTTCCCGCAGCTGGACGTGCTGTTCGTCGGCGCCGGGACGACCGGGACGCTGATGGGCTGCGCGCGCTGGTTCTGGGAGTGGCGGCGCCGGGTGCGGATCGTGGCCGTGGACGCGGCCGGTTCGGTCACGTTCGGCGGGGAGGCCGGGCCGCGGATGATCCCGGGGCTCGGCACCAGCGTGGCGCCGCCGTTCCTCGACACGTCGTACATCGACGACGTGATCCATGTCGAGGAGCCGGACACCGTGCAGACCTGCCGTCGGCTGGCCGCGCGGGGCTTCCTGTTCGGCGGGTCCACCGGCACCGTCGTCAGGGGCGCCGAGCAGTGGCTCGCGCGCAACGGACGGCACGGCACCACGGCGGTGGCGATCGCCCCCGACCTCGGCGAACGCTATCTGGACACCGTGTACCGCACCGGCTGGCTGGAGGAGGAGGCGCCCGAGACCGCGATGCTGGCGGCCATGTCCCGCTCGGCCTGACGTCGGGGGCGACGGCGTGTCAGGGTGGAGATCCCGCGCTCCGCAGGGTGGAGATCCAGACCACCGCCGTCCCCCCGGGTAGGTTCCAGCCATGGCACGCACCACCCACACCGTGACGAACCAGACTCCCCCACTGGTCGGCTACGACGTCTTCACCGCCGACCGCGTCCTCACGGAGGCGGTCGAACGGCACACCCCGCCCGGACTGCTGGACGAGGTCCGGGACGACCTCTCCGCGCTGGGCCGCGCCGCAGGTTCGGCCCAGCTCCAGGAGTGGGGTGCGCAGGCCAACGAGAACCCCCCGGTCCTGCGCACCCACGACCGCTACGGCCACCGGACCGACGAGGTCGAGTTCCATCCGGCCTGGCACCGGCTGCTCGGCAAGGGCGTCTCCGCCGGCCTGACCGCCGCCTGGAACCGCCCGGCAGGCCATGTCCGCAGGGCCGCCGGCTTCCTGGTGTGGACCCAGGTCGAGGCGGGCAACTGCTGCCCCCTGTCGATGACCCACGCGGCGGTGCCCGCACTGCGCGCCGACCCGGCGCTCGCCGCGGAGTGGGAGCCGCGGCTGACCTCGGTGGTCTACGACCGTGAGCTGCGGCCCGCCCATCTCAAGGCCGGTGCGGTCTTCGGGATGGGCATGACGGAGAAGCAGGGCGGCAGCGACGTCCGCGCCAACACCACGGAGGCGCGCCCGCTCGCCGAGGACGGGACGTACGAGCTGACCGGCCACAAGTGGTTCTGCTCGGCGCCCATGTCCGACGGCTTCCTCGTGCTCGCGCAGGCACCGGGCGGGCTCACCTGCTTCCTCGTCCCCCGGGTGCTGGCCGACGGCACCCGCAACGTGTTCCTCCTCCAGCGCCTCAAGGACAAGCTGGGCAACCGGTCGAACGCCTCCGCCGAGGTCGAGTTCGACGGCACCTGGGCGCGTCGGGTCGGCGACGAGGGGGCCGGGGTGCGGACCATCATCGGGATGGTCGCGGCGACCCGGCTCGACTGTGTGCTCGGCTCGGCCGGGCTGATGCGGCAGGCCGTCGCGCAGGCGGTCCATCACGCCGCCCACCGCGAGGCGTTCGGCGGCTCCCTCATGGACAAGCCGCTGATGCGCAACGTGCTGGCCGACCTCGCCCTGGAGTCGGAGGCGGCCACCGCCCTCGGACTGCGGCTCGCGGCGGCCTACGACGACGGTGGCGAACAGGAGGCGGCGTTCCTGCGGTTGGCGGTCCCGGCCGCCAAGTACTGGGTGACGAAGCGCTGTTCACCGGTCACGGTCGAGGCGGCCGAGTGCCTGGGCGGCAACGGCTATGTCGAGGAGTCCGGACTGCCGCGCCTGGTAAGGGAGTCACCGCTCAACTCGATCTGGGAGGGCGCCGGGAACATCCAGGCCCTCGACGTGCTCAGGGCGTTGCAGCGGGAACCGCAGGCGCTGAACGCCTTCCTGACCGAGGTCGGGAGGGTGCGGGGCGCCGATCACCGGCTGGACGGTGCGATGAAGAACCTGCTCGCCGAGTTCGCCGACCTGGACGGCATCGAGGGCCGTGCCCGGCGCGTGGTCGAGCGGATGGCGCTCGTGCTCCAGGGGGCGCTGCTCGTCCAGTACGCGCCGCCCGAGGTCGCCGACGCCTTCTGCGCGTCCCGGCTGGGCGGCGACTGGGGCACCGCGTTCGGCACCCTGCCGCCGAGCCTGGACCTCACGTCGATCGCCGAGCGGGCCCGGCCGGCGCTCTGAGCACACCGGCACAACGCGAGGGTGGTGCTGCGCCGACACGGCACCACCCTCGCAGCGTGGGACAAGTTTCAGACACCGTACGACCGTTCACCAGGGTTGCAGAGGGTTGCAACTTGGCCGCTTCTGTGTCCGGACTGTCTCCCTCCGTCACCGCGGAGCGGCACTATGAGAACAACAGTCGATACGGGACCGGAGAGAAGGACCCATGGCGAACCCGCCGGCCGGCCGGACGTGGCGCACCACAGTCGACGCGGCTCGGACGGCCCGGATGCTCAGCGACGCCCGGCACACCCCGCTCTCCGGACCGCGCGCCCGCACCCCGCCGCGCCCGCTGATCGAGGAGTCCTGGGAGCGCGCGTTACGCGGCGGGACCCGCCCCGACCACGATCTGCGCACCGGACTGCTGTCCCTGGAGGAGGTGGAACGGCGGCGCGGCGCAAGCCCGTTGCGGCATGTCCTGCCGGTGCTGCGCGAGGGGCTGGTGTCGGTCGCGGACGCCGCCCACCACATCGTGCTGGTCGCCGACGACGAGGGCCGCGCCCTGTGGCGGGAGGGCAGCGCGGCCGTCCTGCGCAAGGCCGACGAGGTCGGCATCGAGGTCGGCACGGACTGGCGCGAGGACGTCATCGGCACCAACGGCGTGGGCACCCCGGCGGTCGTACGACGGCCCGTGCAGGTGTTCGCCGGTGAGCATCTCTCGCACGCGCTGGCCGCGTTCACCTGCGCGGGCGCCCCGATCACCGACCCCAGGGACGGCCGGCTGATCGGTGTCGTCGATGTCAGCGGCCCGCTGGAGACCATGCATCCGGCGACCCTCGCCTGGGTCGACTCGGTGGCCAAGCTCGCCGAGGCCCGGCTGCGGGAGTTGCACATGACCTCGCTGGAGCGGCTGCGCGCGGTGGCGGCGCCGATCCTGCCCCGGATCGGCGGACAGGCCCTGGTGGTGGACCGGGACGGCTGGACGGCCGCGGTGACCGGCATGCCGTACGTGAAGCGGATCGCGCTGCCCAAGGCGCCCTCGGAGGGCCGTCGTTGGGTGCCCTCGCTCGGGCTGTGCTCGCTGGAGCCGCTGGCCGGGGGCTGGTTGATCCGCGCCGACGACGAGCCGGTGGCGGGGGCCGCCGCCCGGATCGTGCTCGACCTGACCCTGCCGCGCCGCTGGTCGGTGACGGTCTCCGGCAGCGCGGGCTCCTGGACCCATGAACTGAGCCCGCGGCACGCCGAGTTGCTCTACCTCCTGGCCCTGCACCGCGCCGGCCGCAGCGCCGCGCACCTCGCCGAGGACATGTTCGGCGACCCCGGCCGCACGGTGACGGTGCGTGCCGAGCTGTCCCGGGTACGGCGCTATCTCGGGGCGGTCCTGGAGCATCGCCCGTACCGCTTCCGGGAGGACGCCGAGGTGGAGGTGCTGCTGCCGGACGACCCGCGGAGGCTGCTGCCGCACTCGACGGCACCCGGGGTGGCCAGGGGTCGGACATCGGCCCAAGTGCCGTAGCCGAGAGGGAGACGCGGGTCAGGGCGCTGCCGCGGACAGGTGGCGCAAAAGACGCGTCCTGCGGCATCTTCCGCATATTTGCAGGGTCTTACCCATGCGGGGGCCCTGACTGCCGTAGCATCCCTCTACGGGCCACCCCACCTGCTCCCTGGTCAACGCACGGATCACCAGGCGCAGTTGGCTCGCCTCGGGAGGACACTATGAGTGCACGTGGGCGACACCGCCGGCGCAAACGGGGCAGGGCGCTGCGCGCCGTGCTGACCGGGGCCGCGCTCGGCCTCACCGCCGCCGCGACGATGATCAGCGCCTCGCAGGCCACGGTCGGTTCCGATCCCGGGGCGCTCAAGCCCCTCACCTCGGCCTCCGACCTGGGCGCTCTGCAGCTGAGGGAGCGTCTGGAGCCACAGCAGTCCCTGGACCGGCTCGCCTCGGCGATGGGCCGCCCGGTCGGTGTCGACGCCGTCCTCAAGAGCGCCGACCACACCATGCGCGACGCCTCCGACTGCACGACCGACGAGAAGTCGGCGCTGCCCGTCGAACCGGCGGCCACGCACGCGTACTGCTGGGACAGCGGCGACGCGGCCGACCCCGCCTGGACGCCACGCTCGGTGACCACCTCGGGCGACGCCGACGAGGACGGCTGGTGGGGCTCGAACCGGGTGATCCTCTCCGGCTGGACCGCGAACACCCGCGGCCTGGCCCGGGTCGCCTTCGTGAACGCCGACGACCCCGCCCGCCTCACCTACACCTGGGCCCTCCTCGCCGTACCGACCGACGGCGGACGCGACTATCACGCGCTCGTCTCCAAGATCTCCGGCATGGTCTGGTACCAGGACAAGCTCCTGGTCACCACCACCGGCGGGACCCGCGACGCGCTGTACGTGTACGACGTGAACCGCATCCAGCGGACCACGGTGACGGCCGGCGCGGTCGGCCGGGTGCGCGAGGGCTGGTCGGCCGCCGGGTACCGGTACGTGCTGCCCGCCGTCGGGTCGTACCGGATCGGCGGCGGCAAGGCGGCCGTACGGCCGACGGGTCTCTCGCTGGACCGCAGCAGCGTCCCGGACAGTCTGGTCGCGAGCGGCGCGAAGCGGCTGTGGCGCTACCCCTTCAGCCAGGACCCGGCGCGGCCGGGGCTGCTCGCCACCGACTCCGCGGGGCGCGCGGTGCCCGAGGAGGCGTACGCGACGAAGGCCGGTGGTACCGGGGGCGTGCTCGCGAACGGGTCCGCCTGGTACGTGGGCGGCTCGCCCGGGAAGGACGACGCGCGCGGTTCGCTGTGGCGCCAGGACACCAGCGACGCGAAGGCCACCGAGTGCGGGGCCGACGACACGCACCGGTGCTGGAGCGCGCAGACCGACTCCCTCTCCTACTGGCAGGAGACCGGCGAGGTCTGGTCGGTGTCCGGGCGGATGCTGTTCGCGCTGCCGCTGAACTCGATCGACAGCTCGCTCGGATGATCACCTGATCGACAGATCCCCGGGCCGGATGATTCCCTGACGGGCATGACGAACATGCCGGTGACCACCTGGTCCCTGGAGCAGACCGACCCGAGCGACCTCCTCCCGGCCATCGCGCCGGACGGGGACGTGCGGATCGTCCGCTCCGAGCTGCCCTCCCCCGAGTTCAGCCGCTATCTGTACGCGTCCGTGGGCGGGGACATCCTCTGGATCGACCGGCTGCACTGGACGTTCGCGCAGTGGCAGGAGCACCTGGACCGGCCGGGCGTGGAGACCTGGGTCGTGTACGACCGGGGCACGCCCGGGGGGTACGTGGAACTGGAGCCGCAGGACGACGGCGTCGTCGAGATCGTCTACTTCGGCCTGGTCCCCGCCTTCCGCGGCCGCCGCCTCGGCGGCCACCTCCTCTCCTACGGCGCCGCCCGCGCCTGGGACCTCGCCGACCGCTGGCCCGGCCTGGCCCCCACCAAGCGGGTCTGGCTGCATACCTGCAGCCTGGACGGGGTGCACGCGATGGACAACTACCAGCGGCGGGGCTTCAAGCTCTTCGACACACAGGTCGAGGAGGTGCGCCAGGCGCCCACGCCGGGCCCCTGGCCGGGGGCCTACCCTGTCTGACCTGCGCCGACAAGACGCCGTGCGCGGCTTGTGACCGACGACACCCTTGTCTCACATAACGGGACCAGGGTGTCCGCATGGCGGACGAAGCTGGACTGTGTCCAGAACGCCGTGACACGCTTCCGTCATGTCCGGAACTGGAATTGCCTTGGTGAGTCGGCGGCACGTCGACCTCGGCCGCATGTCCAGCGCCATCTGTCCGGCGGGCTAGCCGAGCCGCAGCACCGCCGGATTCCCCCGTATCTGCCTCACCTTGCGCAATGATGCGCACGTATGCCCGCATGCGCCCGTACGCGCAGGTCAGAGCCGATCACCCGCCTGTCCCGGAGGACGTAGAACCATGGCCGCCACCCCTGAGAACCCTGCAGCCGCAGCGCCCCGCCGCAAGGTGAGCCGTCACCGCGGTGAGGGTCAGTGGGCAGCCGGACACTTCACCCCGCTCAACGGCAACGAGCAGTTCAAGAAGGACGACGACGGTCTCAATGTGCGGACACGCATTGAGACGATCTACTCCAAGCGCGGGTTCGACTCGATCGACCCGAACGACCTGCGCGGCCGGATGCGCTGGTGGGGGCTGTACACCCAGCGCAAGCCCGGGATCGACGGCGGCAAGACCGCGATCCTGGAGCCGGAGGAGCTGGACGACAAGTACTTCATGCTGCGCGTCCGCATCGACGGCGGCCGACTGACCACGGAGCAGCTCCGGGTGATCGGCGAGATCTCGCAGGAGTTCGCGCGCGGCACGGCCGACCTCACCGACCGGCAGAACGTGCAGTACCACTGGATCCGCATCGAGGACGTGCCCGAGATCTGGAACCGCCTGGAGGCGGTCGGTCTCTCCACCACCGAGGCCTGCGGTGACACGCCCCGCACCATCCTCGGGTCGCCGGTCGCGGGGATCGCCGAGGACGAGATCATCGACGGCAGCCCGGCGATCGACGAGATCCACAGCCGCTACATCGGCACCAAGGAGTTCTCCAACCTGCCGCGCAAGTTCAAGACGGCGATCTCCGGCTCCCCGCTCCTGGACGTGGCCCACGAGATCAACGACATCGCGTTCGTCGGCGTGAACCACCCCGAGCACGGCCCCGGCTTCGACCTGTGGGTCGGCGGCGGTCTGTCCACCAACCCGAAGATCGGCGTCCGGCTCGGCGCCTGGGTCCCGCTGGACGAGGTCCCGGACGTCTGGGCCGGCGTGATCGGCATCTTCCGCGACTACGGCTACCGGCGGCTGCGCACCCGCGCCCGTCTGAAGTTCCTCGTCGCCGACTGGGGCCAGGAGAAGTTCCGCCAGGTCCTGGAGGACGAGTACCTCAAGCGCAAGCTCGTCGACGGCCCCGCCCCCGCGCAGCCGGTCCAGCGCTGGCGCGACCACGTCGGCGTCCACCGCCAGCAGGACGGCCTGTTCTACGTCGGTTTCGCCCCGCGCGTCGGCCGCGTCGACGGCACCACGCTCACGAAGATCGCCGACCTGGCCCAGGCACACGGCTCGGGCCGGCTGCGTACGACGGTCGAGCAGAAGATGATCGTGCTCGACGTCGAGGAGAGCCGGATCGATTCCCTGGTCGAGGGCCTCGAAGCGCTCGGCCTCACCGCGAAGCCCTCCCCCTTCCGGCGCGGCACCATGGCCTGCACCGGCATCGAGTACTGCAAGCTCGCGATCGTCGAGACGAAGCAGCGCGGCATCACGCTCATCGACGAACTCGAGCGCCGCATCCCGGAGTTCGACGAGCCGATCACCATCAACATCAACGGCTGCCCGAACGCCTGCGCCCGTATCCAGGTCGCGGACATCGGTCTCAAGGGCCAGTTGGTCCTCAACGACGCGGGCGAGCAGGTCGAGGGCTTCCAGGTGCACCTGGGCGGCGCGCTCGGTCTGGAGGCCGGCTTCGGCCGCAAGGTCCGTGGCCTGAAGGTCACTTCGGAGGAACTGCCCGACTACGTCGAGCGCGTCCTCACCCGGTTCCAGGAGCAGCGCGAGGACGGCGAACGCTTCGCCGCCTGGGCCACCCGCGCCTCCGAGGAGGCACTGTCGTGAGCGGCAGCGAACGACAGCGAAAGGAGGAGCCATGAGCGAGCGGGCCGCCCCCTTCTACTGCCCCTACTGCGGTGACGAGGACCTGCGTCCCAGCGAGCAGGGCCATGGCGCATGGGAATGCGCGGCATGCAATCGGGCCTTTCAGCTGAAGTTCCTCGGGCTCCTCGCCCGGGGCCTTCGGCAGACCGACGCAGGGGGAGACGAAATATGACGACGACTCAGAAAGCGCGCCCCACCGACGACTTGAAAGCCCTGGCCGAGCAGGCCGGCCGCGACCTGGAGAACGCCTCCGCGCTGGAGATCCTCCAGTGGGCGGTCGCGACCTTCGGCAAGCAGTTCTGCGTGACCTCCTCGATGGAGGACGCGGTGGTCGCCCACCTCGCCTCCCGCGCGATGCCCGGCGTCGACGTGGTGTTCCTCGACACCGGCTACCACTTCCCGGAGACCATCGGCACCCGCGACGCGGTCGAGGCGGTGATGGACGTCAACGTCATCACGCTCACCCCGCGCCAGACCGTCGCCGAGCAGGACGCCGAGTACGGCCCCCGACTGCACGACCGCGACCCGGACTTGTGCTGCAAGCTCCGCAAGGTCCAGCCGCTGGAGCAGGGCCTGACCAAGTACGCGGCCTGGGCGACCGGACTGCGCCGCGACGAGTCCCCGACCCGGGCGAAGACCCCGGTCGTCGGCTGGGACGAGAAGCGGCGGAAGGTCAAGGTCTCCCCCATCGCCCGCTGGACCCAGGACGACGTGGACGCCTACGTCGCCGAACACGGCGTCCTCACCAACCCGTTGCTGATGGACGGCTACGCGTCCGTCGGCTGCGCGCCCTGCACCCGCCGGGTGCTGGAGGGCGAGGACGCGCGCGCCGGCCGCTGGGCGGGCCGCGGCAAGACCGAGTGCGGGCTGCACGAATGACCATCAGCGACAAGGAGTTGCACGTGACGACCGGAGCCACCGTCTGGCTCACGGGTCTGCCGAGCGCCGGCAAGACCACCATCGCGTACGAGCTGGCAGGCCGGCTGCGCGAGGAGGGCCGCCTCGTCGAGGTGCTCGACGGCGACGAGATCCGCGAGTTCATCTCGGCGGGCCTCGGCTTCTCCCGCGAGGACCGGCACACCAACGTGCAGCGCATCGGCTTCCTCGCCGAACTGCTCGCCCGCAACGGTGTGTTGGCGCTCGTCCCGGTCATCGCGCCGTACACCGACAGCCGCGAGGCCGTCCGCAAGCGGCACCAGGAGAGCGGCGCCGCCTACGTCGAGGTGCATGTGGCGACCCCGGTCGACGTGTGCTCCGTACGCGATGTGAAGGGTCTCTACGCCAAGCAGGCCGCCGGTGAACTGACCGGGCTCACCGGGGTCGACGACCCGTACGAGGAGCCCGAGTCGCCGGACCTGCGGATCGAGTCGCAGCACCAGACCGTGCAGGAGTCGGCGGCGGCCGTCCACGCGCTGCTCACCGAGAGGGGACTGGCATGACGACGACCGTTGCCACGGCCGACGAGGGTACGGACACGCCGTACGCCCTCTCGCACCTGGACGCTCTCGAGTCCGAGGCGGTGCACATCTTCCGTGAGGTGGCGGGCGAGTTCGAGCGGCCGGTGATCCTCTTCTCCGGCGGCAAGGACTCGATCGTCATGCTGCACCTGGCGTTGAAGGCGTTCGCGCCGGCGCCGGTGCCGTTCTCACTCCTCCATGTGGACACCGGACACAACTTCCCCGAGGTCCTTGAGTACCGCGACCGTGTGGTGGCCGCACATGGGCTGCGCCTCCATGTGGCCTCCGTACAGGACTACATCGACCGCGGTGTGCTGCGCGAACGCCCCGACGGGACCCGCAACCCCCTGCAGACCGTGCCGCTGACCGAGAAGATCCAGGCCGAGCGCTTCGACGCCGTCTTCGGCGGCGGACGGCGCGACGAGGAGAAGGCCCGCGCCAAGGAACGCGTGTTCAGCCTCCGCGACGAGTTCTCCCAGTGGGACCCGCGCAGGCAGCGCCCCGAGCTGTGGAACCTCTACAACGGACGCCACGCACCCGGCGAACACGTCCGCGTCTTCCCGCTCTCCAACTGGACCGAACTGGACGTCTGGCAGTACATCGCCCGCGAAGGCATCGAGCTGCCGCAGATCTACTTCGCGCACGAGCGTGAGGTGTTCAGCCGCGCCGGGATGTGGCTGACCGCCGGCGAGTGGGGCGGGCCGAAGGAGACCGAGACGGTCGAGAAGCGGCTCGTGCGGTACCGGACCGTGGGCGACATGTCGTGCACGGGTGCCGTCGACTCGGACGCGGTGACGCTGGAGCAGGTCATCACCGAGATCGCCGCCTCCCGGCTGACCGAGCGGGGCGCGACGCGGGCCGACGACAAGCTGTCCGAGGCCGCGATGGAAGACCGCAAGCGCGAGGGGTACTTCTAACCATGAGCACCATCACGACCGAGGAACTCTCGGCCACCACGCTGCTGCGGTTCGCCACGGCGGGCTCCGTCGACGACGGCAAGTCCACCCTCGTGGGACGGCTGCTGCACGACTCCAAGTCGGTCCTCACCGACCAGCTGGAGGCCGTGCAGCGCGTGTCGGCCGACCGCGGCCAGGACGCCCCCGACCTCGCGCTGCTCACCGACGGCCTGCGCGCCGAGCGCGAGCAGGGCATCACGATCGACGTGGCGTACCGCTACTTCGCCACGCCCCGGCGCCGGTTCATCCTCGCCGACACGCCCGGTCACGTGCAGTACACCCGCAACATGGTGACGGGTGCCTCCACGGCCGAGCTGACGGTGGTCCTGGTCGACGCGCGCAACGGTGTGGTCGAGCAGACCCGGCGGCACGCCGCGATCGCCGCGCTGCTGCGCGTCCCGCATGTCGTCCTCGCGGTCAACAAGATGGACCTGGTCGAGTACAAGGAATCCGTGTTCGCCGCGATAGCCGAGGAATTCACGGCGTACGCGAGCGAGTTGGGCGTCCCGGAGATCACCGCGATCCCCATCTCGGCGCTGGCCGGCGACAACGTCGTGGAACCCTCCGCCAACATGGACTGGTACGGCGGGCCGACCTTCCTTGAGCACCTGGAGTCGGTGCCGGTCGCCCACGACCTGAGCCACTGCCACGCGCGGCTGCCCGTGCAGTACGTGATCCGGCCGCAGAACGCGGAGCACCCGGACTATCGCGGGTACGCCGGTCAGATCGCCGCCGGCACCTTCCGCGTCGGTGAGTCCGTGACGGTGCTGCCGTCCGGGCGGGCCACGAAGATCTTCGGCATCGACCTGCTCGGCAAGGCGGTGCGGACCGCGTGGACCACGCAGTCGGTGACCCTCCTGCTGGAGGACGACATCGACATCTCGCGCGGCGACCTCATCGTGCCCAGCAAGGACGCCCCGGCGACCACGCAGGACATCGAGGCGACGGTCTGCCATGTCGCCGACGCGCCGCTGACCGTCGGCCACCGGGTGCTCCTCAAGCACGGCACCCGCACGGTCAAGGCGATCGTCAAGGACATCCCGTCCCGGCTCACGCTCGACGACCTGTCCCTGCACCCGCATCCGGGACAGCTCGTCGCCAACGACATCGGCCGCGTGAAGATCCGCACCGCGGAGCCGCTGCCGGTCGACTCGTACGCGGACTCGCGCCGCACGGGCTCCTTCATCCTGATCGACCCGGCGGACGGTACGACGCTCACGGCCGGCATGGTCGGCGAGTCGTTCGCGGCGCCGGAGCCGGTCAAGGACGGTACGGACGACGACGGTTGGGACTTCTGACATGACGTCCATCGACTTCTACTCCACGTTCGCGAAGGAGGGCGGCCGCGTCGGCAGCGGCGCCCTCGGCAGCGGGCAGGGCGGGGTGGCGCGATGTGCGCGCTGACGTACGCGCACTGCCTGCGCGCCCTGTCCCCCCACCCGACGTCCCGGACGCGACGAAAACGAAGACCTGCCGACCTCCCGGCCACGACCTGAGACCGTGACCGCCGGGCCAACGAGAGGAACACCTCCCGTGCCTGCCACCAGCTCGACCCATCTGCGTCGCGGCATAGCCGTGTTCGCCGCGCTCCCTCTGCTCACCCTCGCCGCCTGCGGTTACGGGTCGGACTCCAAGAGCACCAACTCCAAGGAGAAGGTGGCCGCGGGGTCCTCGAAGATCGAGGGCCTCGCCTCCGTGAAGATCGGCTACTTCGGGAACCTGACCCACGCGACCGCGCTGGTCGGCCGTGAACAGGGCCTGTTCCAGAAGGAGTTGGGCGCCACCAAGGCGGACTACGCGACCTTCAACGCGGGCCCCTCCGAGATCGAGGCGCTCAACTCGGGCTCCATCGACATCGGTTGGATCGGCCCCTCCCCCGCGATCAACGGCTACACCAAGTCCGACGGCAAGAGCCTGAAGATCATCGGTGGGTCGGCGTCGGGCGGTGTGAAGTTGGTCGTCAACCCGAAGAAGATCAAGTCCCTGAAGGACGTCAAGGGCAAGAAGATCGCGACGCCTCAGCTGGGCAACACGCAGGACGTGGCGTTCCTCAACTGGATCGCGGACCAGGGCTGGAAGGTCGACGCGCAGAGCGGCAAGGGCGATGTGACCGTCGTCCGCACCGACAACAAGATCACCCCGGACGCCTTCAAGTCCGGTTCGATCGACGGCGCCTGGGTGCCGGAGCCGACCGCGTCGAAGCTGGTCGCCGAGGGCGGCAAGACGATCCTGGACGAGTCGACGCTGTGGCCCGACAAGAAGTTCGTGATCACGAACATCATCGTGTCGCAGAAGTTCCTCAAGGCGCACCCGAAGGTCGTCGAGGCCGTCCTGAAGGGCTCGGTCGCGGCCAACAAGTGGATCAACGCCAACCCGACGGAGGCGAAGGCCGCGGCGAACAAGCAGCTGGAGGCCGACTCCGGCAAGGCGCTGCCCGCCAACATCCTCGACCCGGCGTGGAGTTCGATCCAGTTCACCAACGACCCGCTGGCCGCCACCCTCACCACCGAGGCCGACCACGCGGTCAAGGCCGGCCTGCTGGAGAAGCCTGACCTGAAGGGCATCTACGACCTGACGCTCCTCAACAAGGTCCTCAAGGCCGACGGTGACAGCGCCGTCGACGCCGCCGGCCTCGGCACGAGCTGACCGAGGGATCCCGATGACTTCCCAGGAGGTGACGACCATGGCCACGACCCTCGCCAAGGAGACCACCGCGTCGGTCGAGCACGCGGCACGCCTTGAGCATGTCTCGAAGTCCTTCGCGACGCCGGGCGGGCAGCAGCTCGTCCTGGACGACATCAGCATCGATGTCGCGCCGGGCGAGTTCGTCACCCTCCTGGGGGCCTCGGGCTGCGGCAAGTCCACTCTGCTGAACCTGGTGGCGGGCCTCGACAAGCCCACCGCCGGGTCCATCGCGACGGACGGCCGCCCCGCGCTGATGTTCCAGGAGCACGCCCTGTTCCCCTGGCTCACCGCGGGCAAGAACATCGAACTCGCCCTGAAACTCAGGGGAGTTCCGAAGGAGGAGCGGCGCGGCAGGACCGAGGAGCTGCTCGACCTGGTCCGGCTGCCTGGCGCGTACGGCAAGCGGGTGCACGAGCTGTCGGGCGGTATGCGCCAGCGCGTCGCCATGGCCCGCGCGCTCGCCCAGGAGAGCCGCATCCTGCTGATGGACGAGCCGTTCGCGGCGCTCGACGCCATCACGCGGGACGTGCTGCACGACGAACTCACCCGTATCTGGGGCGAGACGGGCCTGTCCGTCCTGTTCGTCACGCACAATGTGCGCGAGGCGGTGCGGCTCGCCCAGCGGGTGATCCTGCTGTCCTCGCGGCCCGGCCGGATCGCCCGCGAGTGGACGGTCGACATCCCGCAGCCGCGCCGTATCGAGGACGCGCCCGTGGCCGAACTGTCCCTTGAGATCACCGATGTACTGCGTGGGGAGATCCGCCGTCATGGCCAGCACTGAGACGACGACGGTCAAGGACGGCGGCAGCGTCGAAGCCGGCCTGGACGCACTGGAGTTCACGGCCACCGGCCGGCCGAGCCTGCGGCAGACCTTCGTCAGCAAGATCTTCCCGCCGATCGTCGCGATCGCGGTGGTCCTCGTGGTCTGGGCGATCCTGACCCCGATCGTCGACGACCCGACGAAGCTGCCCTCGCTGAGTTCGGTGGGCGGCGAGTTCAAGGACGCCTGGCTGAAGGGCGATCTGATCGGCTACGTCTGGACCAGCGTCTCGCGCGGTCTGCTGGGCTTCTTCTTCGCGCTGCTGATCGGCACCCCGCTGGGGCTGCTGGTGGCACGGGTGAAGTTCGTGCGCGCGGCGATCGGCCCGATCCTGTCCGGTCTCCAGTCGCTGCCGTCGGTGGCGTGGGTGCCGCCGGCCGTGATCTGGCTGGGTCTGAACAACTCGATGATGTACACGGTCATCCTGCTCGGCGCGGTCCCCTCGATCGCCAACGGCCTGGTGTCCGGCGTGGACCAGGTGCCGCCGCTGTTCCTGCGGGCGGGCCGCACGATGGGCGCGACCGGCCTCCAGGGCGTCTGGCACGTCACCCTGCCGGCGGCGCTCCCCGGCTATGTGGCGGGCCTCAAGCAGGGCTGGGCGTTCTCGTGGCGCTCGCTGATGGCGGCGGAGATCATCGCGAGCTTCCCCGATCTCGGTGTGGGCCTGGGCCAGTTGCTGGAGAACGCCCGCACCAACAGCGACATGGCCGGGGTCTTCGAGGCCATCATCCTGATCCTGTTCGTCGGTATCGCCATCGACCTGCTGATCTTCAGCCCGCTGGAGCGGTGGGTGCTGCGCAGCCGCGGTCTGCTGGTGAAGAGCTGAGTCCCATGTACTACAGGAAGCCGGTCCTCCTCGTCATCGCCCACGGCAGCCGCGATCCGCGGCACGCCGCGACCGTCCACGCCCTGGTGCGCCGGATACGGTCACGGCGGCCCGGGCTGCGCGTGGAGACCGGCTTCCTGGACTTCAACATCCCCTCGGTACAAGGGGTGTTGGAGTCCCTCGCGGCGGAGGGCGTCCAAGACGTCGTGGCGCTCCCGCTGCTCCTGACCCGCGCGTTCCACGCGAAGGCGGACATCCCCGCGGTCCTGCGGGACGCGCCGCCACAGCTGCGGATCAGGCAGGCCGAGGTGCTGGGCCCCTCGCCCCTGTTGCTGCGCGCCCTCGAACGGCGTCTCCACGAGGCCGGGTTGACGCCCGCCGACAAGTCCACGACCGGGATCGTGCTGGCCTCTGCGGGGTCCACCGACCCGGAGGCGATCGCGGTGATCGACGGCCTGGCGCGGGAGTGGCGACACACCGGCTGGCGCGCCGTACGACCCGCCTTCGCCTCGGCGGCACTCCCCCGCACCGAGGACGCGGTCCGCGAACTCCGCTCCCTGGGCTGCGAACGCGTCGCCGTCGCACCGTACGTCCTCGCCCCCGGCTTCCTGCCCGACCGCATCGCGCGGGGCGCGGCGGAGGCGGACGTCCTCGCCGAGGTGCTGGGTCCTGCTCCGGAGGTGGCGCGGGTGGTGCTGGAGCGCTACGACACGGCCCTGGCACCGGCATTGGCGGCTCTCGGGGCGTAACACGCGTCCCAAGGCGGGGTGTTGGCCGTAGGGCATGCGGAAAGCCGTCCGGTTTCCGGCACTCCCCTGTGATGTCGGACCCCGGACGACCGTCCGCGCGGCGCCCCCCGGTCGGCAAGTGCCTTTACGGGGGGCCGCTTTCTGTACTGCGTCACGTCCGGCGTTCTTGTCACACCTCCGTCACTCCGGGTCAGTCCGTGTCGGTCCGAGGCGGCACGGTCAGTCGAAGGACAGGCCTCCGGTGCGCGTCCGCTTCAGTTCGAAGAAGTCGGGGTTGGTGGCCAACACCCGGAAGCTGTCGAAGAGTTCGGCCGCCTTCGGGCCGCGCGGGATGGCTCGGAGCACGGGTCCGAACCACACCGTTCCGTCGACGTGCAGGGTCGGTGTCCCCACGTAGCCGCCGGACTCCTCCTCCACGCCCGCCTGGTGGCTGCGGCGCACGGCGTCGTCCCAGGACGGATCGTGGGCGGCGGCGGCCAGGTCGGCGGGGAGGCCGAGTTCGGCGAGGGACTCGGTGATCACGGCGGGGAGGCCGAGTTCGGCGAGGGACTCGGTGATCACGGCGTCGAAGTCGTCGTGGCGCCGCTCGTGGATGCGCTCGCCGAAGGCGGTGTAGAGGTCGCGCAGGATCTTGTCGCCCTGCTGTTCCGCGGCGGCCACCGCGACGCGCACCGGGCCGATCGACTTGTCGACCAACTCCCGGTACCAGTCGGGGAGTTCGTTGCCCGTGTTGTGGAGGTAGAGGCTCATCGCGTGGAAGCGGAGGTCGAGCGGGCGCTCGCGCTCGACCTCCAGCAGCCAGCGGGAGGTGATCCAGGCGAAGGGGCAGGCGGGGTCGAAGTAGAAGTCGACCCGGACGGGGGTGGCGTGGCCGCTGTCTTGGCTCATACCGGAGACGTTAGCCGCGCGGTGGCCTGAAAGAACGACCCAATGTGCGGGATTCTCAGTGGTCCACTTCGCCGGGTCTTCAGTGGTCCGCCGCGCTCATGGCCTGTTGCTCCGGGTTCCGTCCGCTGGCCGCGAGGGCGCGGTCGAAGACGGGGGCGTCGGCCGGTACGGGGACCGGGTCGGCGAAGCCGTCGTACTGGCGGTAGAGCTCGGCGTGCTTCTCGACCACGGCGAGGACGAGCCGGGCGGCGCCGTCCGAGACGCGGTAGTGCTGGCCGGTGGCGGTGGCGACGTCCCAGCCGTGCACCGCCAGCTCCTTGATGATCATCGAGGCGATCTCGTCGGCGGGCATCTTCGCCATGCCGAGGTCGACCTCGCCCTCCCAGACCGCCGGGTCGGCCCAGGCGGCGACGGCCCGGTCCAGCTGGGCGGCGTAGGCCTGCGCCCAGTCCGGATCGGCGGTGAAGTCGCGCGTGGTCAGCTCCTCGGGGAGCTGGGTGCGCAGGGCGCGGTGCTCCAGGCCGTGCGAGGTGTAGAGGACCCAGTGGTTGACCATCGCGCGGACGTCCCAGTCGGGGCAGTGCGTGGGGTCGTCGAGGCGGTCCGCGCCGACACCGCGGGCGACACGGGCCGCCTCGGCGGCGCATTCGGTCATGTACGGGTACAGGTCGTTCAGCTGCGGGTTCAGGTCGTCGTTGCTCATGCCCCCACGCTAGGGAGGGCGCTCTCAGGACTCTTGAACAAACGCGACAGCCTCGTCGGCGAGCCGGATCAGCTCGTCGAGCGGCAGCGAGCCGGCCGGCCTGTGCTCGCGCGCGAAGGTGTTCGCGAGCCGTTGCAGCAGGTCGTTGAGCGGGGTCGGTACGCCGTGCAGGCGCCCCAGCAGCGCGATCTCGCCGTTGAGGTAGTCGGCCTCGATGGTGCCGGTGCCCCGGTTCAGCGACTGCCAGGAGGAGCCGCCGCGGCGCGGGGCGCCGTCGATCTCCACGAGCCGGATCTTGTCGCCGCGCAGCGCCTTCTCCTCCTCGGTGCTCGCCCAGTCGATCCCGGCCGCGTCGAGCACGGCAGCGCCCTCGGCCCGCACCCGCGCGTAGAACGCGAGGTGGTCCTCGGTGTCGAGCACTTCCACGACCGCTTCCAGGGCGTTGCCGAGATTGCTGAGCAGCTTGGCGTACTGCCAGCGCGCGACGTCCGGTACGACCGGTGCCTCGAACCTCGACTTCTCCAGGTCGGCGGCGATCAGCCGGGCGGTCGCGTCCGTGCCGTGCGGGTAGCGGCCGAGGTGGAGCATGCCGGTGAGGGGGGTGCCCTCGGCGGAGACGACACCCGGTTCGACGAAGGTCGAGGGCAGCCAGACGCAGACGGCGTACACCCGCCGGAAGCGGCGCAGCGCGAGGCGCGGGCTCTCCACGCCGTTCTGCGCGCAGACGACCGGCAGCCGCTCGGCGGCCGTACCGCCCCCGGCGACCGGTGCCGGGCCCCAGGCCGCGAGCGCGCTCTCGACGTCCTGTGTCTTGACGGTCAGCACGAGGACGTCGTCGGCCCTCAACTCGTCCAGTTCCGCGGGCTCTTCGACGACCGGCAGCCGGTACGTCGACTCGCCGTCCGGCACCTTGAGCCGCAGCCCGTGCTCGGTCAGCGCCGCCCGCTGCGCGCCCCGCGCGACCAGGACGACCTCGTGTCCCGCCCCGGCCAGCCGGCCACCGATGGCCCCGCCGACCGCCCCTGCTCCGATGATGATGTAGCGCATGCGACGAGCCTCGCACAGCGTGGATCTCTCCTTCCACGCCGGGCGGACGCTCAACCGGCCGTCATCTCCACGAGTTTGACGACGGTGTTCCAGTTGCGGCTCGTCGCGACGACCCCTTTGCTGAGGCGCGGCCGGGAGAGTTCCGCGGCGAGCTTGGAGCGGCCGAGGCCGTCGGGGGCGTAGAGGTACAGGGCGCGGTCCCCGAGGCGGAACTCCTCGGGGAGGAAGGCGGCCTGGTCGAGTCCGGCGAAGCGGTCGTCCGCGAGCGGCACCGAGTAGTAGGTGACGTGGAGCTGCTTGCCCTCCAACTCGGCTGCCGGGAAGGGGCAGTCGGCGACGATCGCCGCCAGGTAGGCGTGGTCGCGGACGACGACGCCGACCGTGAAGCCGAACCGCTCCTCGATCGCCCGCGCGATGTCCGCCGCGAGGGACTCCTCGTCGCCGTGGCCGCTGGTGAACACGGCCTGGCCGCTCTGGAGGTAGGTGCGGACGCCGTCGAGTCCGAGGCCTTCGAGGAGCGTGCGCAGGTCGGCCATCGGGAGCTTCTTGTTGCCGCCCACGTTGATCCCGCGCAGGAGCGCCGCATACGTCGTCGTCATCCGGACACCATAAAGCGGCCTTCGTGCCCCGTGGGGGTGGGCACGACGGCCGCTTCAGGACTGCGGGTGCGCGGAAACTCTCGCGGATGAGGTGGGCCGGGATCAACACGTACAGGCACACCGACGGCCGGCTGTGACTTGTTCAACAACGTTTCGTAATGACAAAGCGGGTCCGGGCCGACGGATCGGACACCGCTCTCCTCTCCCACCCTGATCACCACCCCCGAGCCCGCCGGGTAGATGTAAGGGGCCGCCGTCCTCCCCAGTGCGGAGGGCCCGGGGTCCGTCGGGAGGAGCAGGGCGCCCGGTACTTCACCGGTGAGCACGAGGGGACGTTCTTATTCCGCGCATACCTTCGAACCATGAGGTGGCGGCAGGGGGCTGGCACCGTGCGCAAGGGGGCAAGCCCGTCATGGGGAACGGAGATTCGCGGGTACGGGGGCTCGCCGCCCGGGCCGGCGGCTGGAGCGCCCGGCACCGCTGGGCCGCGGTCGGCATCTGGGTGCTGTTCGTGGTGCTGTCGATGGGGATCGGCTCGGCCGCCGGCCGCGTCGACGTCAACGAGAGCGACCAGCTGAAGGGCGAGACCCACACCGCCGCGACGATCATCGACGACGCGGGGATCAAGGAACCGTCCAGTGAGACCGTCCTGATCCAGTCGAAGGACGCGTCGGTCACGTCCACGGACAGCGAGTTCCGCACCGCGGTCACCGCCGTGGTCAAGGCCGTCGAGGGGACCGGCCGGGTCACGGACGTGTCGTCCCCGTACGACACGCGGACCATCTCGAAGGACGGCCGCAGCGCGCTCGTCCAGTTCGACATGCGCGGCGACGCGGACACCGCCGGTGACCGGGTGGCGCCGGTGCTGAAGGCCGTCGCCGGGGTGCAGAAGGACCACGGCTCGCTGCGGATCGAGGAGATCGGCGGCGCCAGCATGGCGAAGCAGTACGACGACGCCTTCGGCAACGACTTCCAGAAGGCCGAGTACTCCGCCGTGCCCGTCGCCTTCGGCATCCTGCTGATCGCCTTCGGCGCGCTGGTCGCGGCGCTGCTGCCGGTGGCCCTGGCCATCACGGCGATCATCGCGACGATGGGTCTGATGGGCCTCGTCAGCCATGTGCAGCCGATGAGCGACACCGCCAACTCCGTGATGCTGCTGGTGGGGTTGGCCGTCGGTGTCGACTACTGCCTGTTCTATCTGCGCCGCGAACGCGAGGAGCGCGAGGCCGGCCGTGACGCCGGGGCCGCGCTGCGCATCGCCGCCGCGACCAGTGGCCGCGCGATCATCGTCTCCGGTGTCACGGTGTGCGTGGCGATGGCGGGCATGCTGTTCACCGGGCTCGCCGAGTTCGAGGCGATGGGCCTGGCCTCGCTGATGGTCGTCGCGGTCGCCATGGTCGGCTCGGTGACCGTACTGCCCGCGCTGCTCTCGCTGTTGGGCGAGCGGGTCGAGAAGGGCCGCATCCCGTTCCTGCGCCGGCGCAGCCGCCGGGGCAACGGGGAGAGCCGGTTCTGGACCGCCGTCCTCAGGGGCGTGCTCGCCCGGCCCCTCGTCTCCGTGCTCGTCGCGACCGGCGCGCTGCTCGCGATCGCCGCTCCCGCGATCGGCATGAAGACCCAGAACCTCACCCTGGACCAGGAGTTCGGCAACTCCCTCCCGATCGTGGGGACTTACAACCGCGTCAACGACGCCTTCCCCGGCGGCTCGGAACCCGCCGAGGTGGTCGTCAAGGCGAAGGACATCAACGCACCCGATGTGAAGCAGGCGTTGGCCGACTTCAAGGCGCAGGCGGTCAGTTCGGGCGCCTCGCGCGGCCCGGTCGACATCAAGCTGCACGACGCGCAGAACGTCGCCTTCGTCTACGTCCCGCTCGTCGGCGGCTCCGACCAGGACAAGGCGGCCAAGAGCCTGGAGAAACTGCGCGACGACGTACGGCCCGCCACCCTCGGCAAGGTCGACGGCGTACAGGCACCGATCACCGGGAACGTCGCGGGATCGAAGGACTTCAACGACCAGCTCCTGGGCTCCGTCGTCCCGGTGTTCGCCTTCGTGGTGGTCTTCGCCTTCCTGCTGATGCTGCTCTCGTTCCGCTCGCTGACGGTCGCGATCACCTCGATCGCCCTCAACCTCCTGTCCGTGGGCGCCGCTTACGGCATCCTCGTCGCCGTCTTCCAGCACGGCTGGGGCGCCTCGCTGGTGGGCGCGGAGGGGGTCGGCGCGATCGTCACCTGGCTGCCGCTGTTCCTCTTCGTGATCCTGTTCGGCCTGTCGATGGACTACCACGTGTTCGTCGTCTCCCGGATCCGCGAGGCGCGGCTGCGCGGCCGTACGACACAGGAGGCGATCCAGCACGGGGTGGTCACCACGGCCGGTGTCGTCACCAGTGCCGCGGTCATCATGGTCGCCGTGTTCGCGATCTTCGGCACGCTGTCCATGCAGTCCATGAAGCAGATGGGCGTCGGCCTCGCGGCGGCGGTCCTCATCGACGCCACGGTCATCCGGGGTGTCCTGCTCCCCGCGGTGATGGCCCTGCTCGGCGAGCGCAACTGGTACCTCCCGAAGTGGCTCCACCGCCTCCCCGACCTCACGCACGACGAGTCGCCGGAGGAGTTCACACCGCCCGCGGTGACGGACGAGGGCGAGCCCGTGCGGGTGTAACTCCCGCTGGCCAAGGGCCTGTTGCTGCGTCCTGAAAGGTCCGCCGAGTCCCTCGACTCGGCGGACCTTCGGCATGTGCGGGGCGTCAGCCCTCGCGGCCGGGGAGCATGGACAGAGCCCGGGAGCGCTGTGCGACGAGGTCGTCGTAGGTGCCGTCGCGCTCGGCCCAGCGGTGCATGAGGACGCCCTTCACGAGGACCTCGTGCGGGGTGGGGTTCTCCGAGAGCAGCTGCATGACCTCGCCGGCGAAGTCGTCGAGGGGCAGCGCGTGCGGGTTCACCTTCTCCTGGCCCGCCGTGGCGACGGCCGGGGGGATGAGCTCGACGACGTCGACACCGGAGCCGTCGAGCTGCGCCCGCAGGGCCTCCGAGTAGGCGTGCACCCCGGCCTTCGAGGCGGCGTAGGCGGGCATGGGCGGGAACGGCAGGAAGGCGATCCCGGAGGTGACGGTGATGACGGTGCCGGCACCCCGCCCGACCAGGTGGGGAGTGAAGGCGTCGACGACCCGGATGGTGCCGAGCAGGTTGGTGTCGATCGTCGTCTCCGCCGCCGCGAAGTGCGCGGGGTCGCGCAGGTCCTCAAGGATCATGACCCCCGACATGGTCACCACGGTGTCCAGCTCGGGGTGGCGGGCGAGCACGGCGCCACGGGCCGCCGCGACGGAGGCACCGTCCGTGACATCGATACGGAATGTGCCGAACCCCTCCCCGGCGAGTTCCGAGAGTGCCTCCGGGCTACGGCCGCCGACGGCGACGGTGCTGCCCGCCGCGGCGAACCGGCGGGCCAGCTCCCGTCCGATGCCCGAGGTTCCACCGACGACGAGAACGGTGCGGTTGGAGAGATCCATGGGATCTTCCCTTCAGTCGAGAGCGCGTTGTCACCGCAGTCTCGGCGGCCTGCGGCCGGTGTGGCAGGGCCCCCGTCCTCCCTGGTCCTGACAGGGCCCCCGCTGCATCACGCGCACCGGATTACGGTGAAGGCATGAAGGACGAGGAATCCGGCAACCGACTCGGCAGCTACCTCCGTGCCCGGCGCGAGCTGGTCTCCCCCGCGCAGGCGGGCATTCCGTCCGGCGGCAACCGCCGCGTGCCCGGGCTGCGCCGTGAGGAGGTCGCCCTGCTCGCGGGAATCAGTCCCGACTACTACCTGCGCCTGGAGCGGGGCCGCGACAAGAACCCCTCGCCCCAGGTGCTCGAGTCACTCGCGCGGGTCCTGCGGCTCGACGACATCGAGCGGACGTATCTGCTCGGCCTCGCCGCGACACGGCCCAGGGCGCCGCGCCGGATGCGGCCGGAGCACGTGCCGGCGCGGGTGCACGAGCTGCTCGCCCATCTGCAGATCCCCGCGTTCGTCGAGGGGCGCGCCTTCGACGTCCTGGCCTCCAACCCCATGGCCGTCGCGCTCTCGCCCCGGCTGCGGCCGGGCCAGAACCGGCTGCGTTCCCTTCTCCTCGATCCCGAGGAACAGGCCTTCCAGCAGGACTGGACGAGAGCCACCGCCGATTTCGTGGCCGCGCTGCGCACCACCATCGGCGACGACACCGACAACCCCCGGTTCGTCGAACTCGTCGGCGAACTCGCGCTGTCCAGCCAGCGGTTCCGCACCCTGTGGGCCCGCCACGACGTCCGCGGTCTCGACGGCGGCACGACCACGGTGCACCACCCCGTCGTCGGTGAACTCCGCCTCCACCGCGACAAGCTCCCCGTCGACGACGTCATCCTCGTCGTCTACTACCCCGACAAGAACAGCGACAGCGACGAGAAGCTACGGCTCCTCGCCGCCCTCTCCCACCCCGAGCCCGCGGACACCACGCCGGACGGACCGGCGGACGCCCACCACGCCTGACGTCACATCCCGCCCTCTTTTCTACGACGACAGCTCCTGGTGCAGCCGCAGCCAGTGGTCCGGGGGCACCTCGCCCACCAGGACGCGCTGGTCGAGCCTCGCCGCACGGAACGCGGCGTCCACGCGTCGTCTCGGGTGAGCCCGGCGCAGCGAGGCGTGCAGGGAGCCGCCGACGCCCGAGAAACCCAGCTCGACCAGCTTCCGCCAGTCGTGCAGCGCGGCCGGTTCGAGCAGCGGGGTGCGGCGCCGTTCGATCCGTACGACCCCGGCGTCGACGCGCGGCACGGGACTGAACCTCCGCCGGTCGATCCGGCCCACCAGCCGCCAGTCGTGGCACGGCCAACTGCGGACCGTCAGGAGGGTCCAACTGCCGTAGTCCCCGGTGCGTTTGCGGGCGTACTCGAGCTGGGTGAGGAGGGTGGCGTCGGTGAGGGCTGTGGCGCGCAGGCACCAGTCGACGATGTCGGCGGTACGGGAGAAGGGCACGTTTCCGGCTACGGCGAACGGGGTGCGCGGGGGCCGGGTGTCCAGGAAGTCCCCGGCGATCACCCGCACTTGGGGTGTGGCGCGGAAGCGGGTGCGGAGCTTCGGGACGAGACGGGGGTCGATCTCGTGGGCGTGGAGTTCGTGGCAGCGGGGGGCGAGTCTCGCGGTCAACGCGCCTTTACCTGCCCCTACTTCGAGGAGGAGCGGTACCTGTCGACCGTGCGGGACGGCCAGGCGGGCGACGTGTTCGGCGGTGGCGCGGTCGGCGAGGAAGTTCTGCGAGAGCGCGCGGGAAATGCGGGCAGGGCGGGCCATGGCCTGCGGTCCTTGTCTTCCGTGAAGGGCATACGGGCAGACGAAGGCCCTGACCGGAGGACGGCGCGGAACCGCGGACCGTCAGTGGCGGTCGGCGGGGGTGGTGGCGCGGGGTGTCAGCGGGCGTGCGCGCCCGGGCCGGTCAAGGCACCGGGGCTGCGGCGGATACGGATCGCATGCGTGCAGCTCCGGTCGGGACCGGAGTTCGTGATCGCGTTCGCGGCGGACATGGGATCACGGTAGGAGGCCGGGTAGGGGCGGGGCAACGGGGTTTTGTGGACAGGAACGCCGGCCGGGGAAGGGGGTACACCGTCAGCGTTGGTATCTCGCCAGGACCAAGTTGCCGTCCTTCTCCAGGCGTTGGCGTAGTTCGGTGAGGGTGATCGCTCCGCTGTAGTACTCCTGGAAGGCCGGGGTGGCGACCTTGTCCTTCCACTCGGGATAGCCGCGTACCGACTGGGCGGGGGCCGGGACGAGGTCGTCGGCCAGGGCGGTGCCGGTGGACCAGTCGTTCTTGGTGGTCTGCAGGGCCGGGGACTTGAGGGCCTGCGTGGCGGTGGGGAGCATCCAGTCGCCGAGGGCCAGGCGGACCATGTTCTTGGGCTGGAGGAGGAAGGCGATGAACTCGGCGGCCTCCTTCTTGTGCGGGCTGTCCTGGGCGATGGACAGTGTCTGCGGGCTGACGCCCTGGGTGAGGCCGTCGGCGCCGGCCGGGGCGGGCAGGACCTGCCAGTCGAAGCCCTTGGGGGCCTGCTGCACGATCTGCTGGCGGTAGGAGAAGCCGAGCGGGATCATCGCGTACTTGCCGCCGAAGAAGCCGGGCAGCGTGTCCGAGCCGCCGCTGCCGAGGGTGGTGGGTGAGGCGCTGTGGTCGGTGTCGGCCTGGTCGCGGATGGTGCGGGGGACGACCTGGTCGGCCTGGTCGAAGCGGACGGTCACCTTGCCGTCCTTGCCCCGGTGGAACATCTCGCCGCCCGCCGACAGGGACAGGTTGAGCGTGGCGGACACCGGTTCCTTGAGCGGCCAGGCCACGCCGTACGTGCCGTTGCCGCTGAGCCGCCGGGTGATGTCCCTGAACTCGGTCCAGGTCCACGGGTGTTCGGGGGTCGGGATGCGTACGTGCGCCTTCTTCAGCCAGGTGGCGTTGGCGACGATCACCCGGGGCTCCTGGAGGAACGGGACGCCGTAGACGCCGTTCCCGAAGGTCGCCGTGTCCCAACTGCGCTGCGGGATCTCCGACGTGAGGCGGGCGGGGAGCAGGTCGCGGAGGTCGGCGAGGTAGCCGCCGTAGGCGAAGTCCGCGAGGTCGTCGGAGGCGTCGTGGATGATGTCGGGGGCCTCGCCGCCCTCGAAGGAGGTGAGGAGCTGGTCGTGGACGCTGTCCCAACTGCCCTGTACGTACTCGACCTTGATGTCGGGATGGGTGGCGTTCCACTCCTTCACCAGTTCCTTGTTGGCGGTGACGGACTCGTCCTGCCAGGCCAGGGACTGGAAGCGGAGGGTGATCCGGCCGTGCGCGGAGGTGCTTCCGCCGCCGGTGCAGCCGCTGAGGAGCAGGGTCAGGGCGAGGGCGAGGATCCAGCGGGTGCGCATCAGCTCTTCACCGCCCCGGTCAACATGCCGCCGGTGATGCGGCGTTGGATGAGCGCGAAGACGATGAGCGAGGGCAGGGTCGCGAGGAACGCGGCGGCGGCCAGCGGGCCGAGGTCGGCGACGCCCTCCGCGCCGATGAAGTGGGTGAGGACGACCGGGAGGGTCTGTTTCTCCGGGGTCTTGAGCAGGACCAGGGCGAAGAAGAACTCGTTCCACGCGGTGACGAACGCGAACAGTGCCGTCGCCACGATGCCCGGCGCGAGCAGGGGCGCCGTGACCGACACCAGCGTCCGCAGCTTTCCCGCGCCGTCGACGGCCGCCGCCTCCTCCAACTCCGGTGGTACCGCCCGGACATAGCCGACGAGCATCCACAGCGCGAACGGCAGCGACCACACCACGTAGACCAGGACGAGTCCGGCCAGGGAGTCGATCAGCCGCAGGTTCTTCAGCACCAGGAAGAGCGGGATGATCACCAGCACGAACGGGAACGCCTGGCTGACCACCACCCACCCGGTCGCGGCCCGCGCGAGCAGGGTGCGGCGCCGGGCCATCACCCACGCCATCGGGGTCGCGATCACCACGGCGATCAGCGCGGCCCCGAGCGCGGCCAGCAGGGAGTTCAACGCGGCGTGCAGCAGCGGCTGTTCGCCGAAGGCCTGGCGGAAGTTGTCGAGCGTGGGGTGGCGGGGGATCCAGGTGGGATGCAGACTGCCCAGCTCGCGCGGGGACTTGAAGGCGGTGGAGATCAGCCAGAGGAGCGGGAAGCCGAGGAAGACGAGATAGGCGACCAGGGCGGCGTACTGTCCGGCGCGGGCTCCGGTGCTGGTCCTCATGACGCGTCCTCTCCCCTGATACGGCCCACGAGGAAGACGGCGAGGAGCACCGAGATCACCGCGACCATCACGCATCCCATCGCCGCCGCGTAGCCGAACTGGCCGTAGCGGAAGGCCTCTTCGTAGGCGAAGAGCATGGGCAGCCGGGTGCGGCCGCCGGGTCCGCCGTTGGTCAGGACGTAGACCAGGGCGAACGAGTTGAAGTTCCAGATCAGGTTGAGCGCCGTGATCGCCAGCGCCACGGGTCTGAGGGCGGGCCAGGTGACCGTGCGGAAGCGGCGCCAGGCTCCGGCGCCGTCGACCGCCGCGGCCTCGTGGAGTTCGCGCGGGGTGTTCTGGAGTCCGGCGAGGAGGGCGACCGTGGTCTGGGGCATGCCGGCCCAGATGCCGACGACGATCACGGCGGGCAGCGCGGTCGTCAGACTGCTCAGCCAGTCGCGGCCGTTGCCGAGGCCGAGGTCGTGCAGGGTCTCGTTGAGGATGCCCGCGTCCGGGTTGTAGACGATGCGCCACATGATGCCGACGACGACCTCGGGCATCGCCCACGGGACGATCGCCAGCGCCCGCGCGAGCCAGCGCAGCCGCAGATCCTGGTTGAGGAGCAGGGCGAGACCGAGGGCGAGCAGGAACTGCGGCACGGTCACGCCGACCGCCCACACCAGGCCGATCCGGAACGACTCCCAGAACAGCGAGTCGTGCAGCAGGTCCCGGAAGTTGAGACCGCCGATCCACTGGGTGGGCGCGGTGCGGCCCGACTGGGAGTCGGTGAAGGCCAGCAGGACGCCGTAGAGGAGGGGGCCGACGCTGAGCACGAGGATCGGGATCAGGGCGGGTAACACCAGGAACCAGGCCGCGTGGTCGGGAGCGCCTCGCCGGCGGTCCCGGCTCGGGGCGCGGCTCGTCGGCCTCCTCGCCTCCGTCACCGATGTCATGGAATCAGCCCCTTTGCGCGGCCCGGTCGGGCCCCGTCATGGTCGTGAACACGTCGTACCGCGTCAAGGCACCTCGCACGCCGTCCCACCTGTACGAATGCGACACTGGCCGTCGGATGGCGGGAACCCGACGCCGTCCGCACACGCACAGGGACCACACGGAGGCGGACGATGGACGAGGCACGGGCCCGGGACGTACTGGCCGCGGCGGACGTACTGCCCGGCGCGGCGCGGGACGCCCAGCTCCTGGCCCTCGGCGAGAACGCGGTGTTCGCCGCGGGTGACCTGGTCGTCAAGGTGGGGCGCGACGCCGAACTCCTCGACCGGGCGCGGCGTGAGCTGGATGTCGCGCTGTGGCTTGCCGAGTCGGGTGTGCCCGCGGTGCGGGCCGCGGAGCCGGAGGCGCGGCTGGTCGACGGGCACCCCGTGACGGTGTGGCACCGGTTGGCCGATTCCGTACGTCCCGCCGACGCCCGGGATCTGGCCGAACTGCTACGCCTCGTCCACGCGCTCCCCGCCCCCTCGTTCGGTCTTCCGCCGCGTGAGTTGCTGGGCGGTGTGGAGCGGTGGCTGCGGCTCGCGGGGGACGCGATCGATCCGGCCGACGCCGCGTATCTGCGGGAGCGGCGGGACGGGTTCGCGGCGGCCGCGGCCGCGCTCACGCCGCGTTTGACGCCGGGGCCGATTCACGGGGACGCGTTGCCCCGGAATGTGCATGTCGGGCCGGACGGGCCGGTGTTGGTCGATCTGGAGACCTTCTCCTCGGATCTGCGTGAGCACGACCTTGTGGTGATGGCTCTCTCGCGGGACCGGTACGCGTATCCGGCTCGGGCCTATGACTCGTTCGTCGAGGCGTACGGATGGGATGTGCGGGAGTGGGACGGGTGCGGGGTGCTGCGTGGGGCTCGGGAGACGGCCAGTTGCGCCTGGGTCGCTCAGCATGCGCCGAGCAACCCTGAGGCGCTGGTTGAGTTTCGGCGGCGGGTGGGGTCGTTGCGGGACGGGGATGAGACGGTGCGGTGGTTTCCGTTCTGAGCGCCTGGTGAACGGGGGCTGATTCGGATCGGGCGGCCGCGGGTTCGTTGTGGCTGTTCGCGCCGTTCCCCGTGCCCCTTTCGGGGCGCCTCCGCGTCAGACCGTCTCGTCTGCCGGCTCACGCAGGGGCCACGTGCCGTCCACCACCGCGGCCTGGTCGCCCTTGCGGCGCAGGAAGCTCTGGAAGTCGGCTGCCCATTCCGCGTACCACTCGATCTGGCGGCGGTGGAGGTCCGCGGGGCCGAGGGCGGCGACCTTGGGGTGGCGGTCGGCTATCGCGCCGGCCAGGCGGGCGGCGGCGAGGGCGTCGGCCGAGGCGTCATGGGCGGAGTCGAGGACCACGCCGTACTCCTGGCAGACCGCTTCGAGGTTGCGCTTGCCGCGGCGGTAGCGGTCGACGGAGCGGTCGATCGTGTACGGGTCGATGACCGGCGCGGGGTCGGTGCCGCCCAACCGGTCGCGCAGGGACGGCAGTCCGTGCCGGCGCAGCTCCGCGGAGAGCAGGGTGAGGTCGAAGGCCGCGTTGTACGCGACGACCGGGACGCCCGTCTTCCAGTACGTCACGAGGACGTCGGCGATCGCGTCGGCGACCTGGTCGGCGGGGCGGCCCTCGGTGGTCGCCCGTTCGTTCGTGATGCCGTGCACCGCGACGGCGTCCGCCGGGATCTCGACGCCCGGATCGGCCAGCCACTCCTTGCGGCCTATCGGGCGTCCGCCCCTGACCTCGATGACCGCGCCCGTGACGATGCGCGCCTCGCGCGGCTCGGTCCCCGTCGTCTCCAGGTCGAAGCCGATGAGCAGCTCCTGGTGCCAGGCCATGACGGCCCCCCTTCTCGGTGGTGCTTTCCCCCAGTGGTCTCCACGATCGCACGAGCCACTGACAATCCGATGACCGCGTTCCGCTTACCGCCGGAGCGGACCCGGGCGCGGCCCTGGGACAGGTCAGGACACCGGTCGCGAATCCGCCCACATCTGCTCGAACTCATCGCGGTAGGTGGGGAAAAGTGCGCTGTCATCCATTTCGTCCGACTTGACCAGTCGGCTGCCGTTCCGCAGCACCAGCACCGGCGCCTCCATGCCGCGGCTGCGGCGCAGATAGGACTGCACGACGGCGATGCCGTCCGAGCCGTCGCCGTCGACGAGGTACGCCGTGAAGCGGGGCGTCTCGTCGAAGACCTGGATCTCGAAGGCGTCCGGGTCGCGCAGCCGGGAGCGGACCCGCCGCATGTGCAGGATGTTCATCTCGACCGCGCGACTCAACTCACCTCGTTTGATGCCGAGTTCGCGCTCGCGCCGCTTCACCGCGCTGGACGCGGGGTTGAGGAAGAGAAGCCGTACCCGGCAGCCCGACTCGGCGAGCCGGACCAGGCGGCGGCCGGAGAAGTTCTGCACGAGGAGGTTGAGGCCGATGCCGATGGCGTCGACGCGGCGGGCCCCGCCGAAGATGTCCTCGGCCGGGAACTGCCGCATCAGGCGCACCCGGTCGGGGTGCACGGCGACCACGTCGGCGAAGCGGTCGCCGATGAGCTCCTCGACGGCGTCGACGGGCAGCCGGCGCGCCGAGGGCACGTCGCTGCCGGCGCCGAGGGTCTCCAGGAGTTTCGCGGAGGCCCGCTCGGCCTGGTTGAGGACGGCCTCGGACAGGGCGCGGTTGCGGGAGACGACGTTGCGGGTCACCTCCAGCTCGTCCAGGGCGAGTTCGACGTCACGGCGCTCGTCGAAGTACGGCTCGAAGCACGGCCAGTGCTGCACCATCAGCTCGCGCAGCTGCGGCAGGGTCAGGAAGCTGAGGACGTTGTCGTCGGCCGGGTCGAGCAAGTAGCCCTTGCGGCGGCTGACTTCGCGGACGGCGACCGCGCGCTGCACCCACTCCTGTCCGGCCGGTCCGGCCGCGGCGACCACCCACTCGTCGCCGTGGACGGGTTCGTAGATGGGACGCAGAACAGCGGCCACGACCGCGCGCAGCCGCTGTTCGACGAGGTTCAGCCAGATGTAGGCGCGGCCGGCTCGCTGGGCGCGCGTACGCACCTCGCGCCAGGCGTCGGCGTCCCAGTCCAGCTCCGGACCGATGGAACCAGCCGCGTCCATCGGACGTGCCAGGGACACCGCGCCGGGCGGGACTTCTGCGGAGTTCCCCTCGTGACCCTCGTCACCAGGGGGCAACTCCAGCCCTCCCGAGCCCACCCGTGCACCGCCTTCCGCTCCCCCGAGCTCTCCCCAGTCTCAACGATCAAGGAAGGGTACTCCGGGACCGGTCGGCGGTGCAGCCGGATGGACAGGGTCGTTTCTCAACTTCCGCCGATCACATTGCCGTTCTGGTCGGCGAGCGCGGCCGGAGTGAGCGGATTCATGGCGGTGACGTCGCGCGGGGCGATGGAGAATCCCTGCCAGTGGACCGGCATCGGCTGCTGGTCCTCGTCGCGGGCGATGTGGTGGAAGCCGACGTTCACCCAGACCACGGGCTGGGTGAGGGTCTGTCCGTTGACCCACTTGTCGACCTGCTTCGGGTGCCCCGCACCGCAGTTGGGCAGGTTGTCGCTGGCGAACTGCTCGCACTTGTTGTACTGGGTGAAGTACACGTCGTGCTGGGTGAAGCTGCGGCCCGGGTACTTGGTGGTGGGGCCGGGGACTATCTCGTAGGACCGGGCGTGGTTGTCCTTGTTCTTGCCGGTCGCGCTGACGATGCGCCACCAGCGCATGTTCTTGGCGTCGCCCGCGAGTTCCTTGGTGACCTTGGTCAACGTGGTCTTGTTCGTTGGGGTGTTGGCGCCGTGCGTGGTGACGGCGGAGTCGTACTGCTCGACGCGGCCCTTGGAGGAGCCGTCGAGCGCGAAGTCCAACTTCCAGAAGACGTCGTGCTGGTGGCTCGTCGCGTACGCCTTGGCGCCCTTGCCGAGCGGCCAGCCGCGGCCGTCGCCCGCGTCGTAGTCGTACGGCGAAAGGCTGCCGGTGGCACCGACGTTCATGTTGATGGTGCCGTCGTCCTGGAAGCGCCACTCGGTGATGTACTCGTACCAGCCGACCTGGTTGACCGTGTAGACGAGGAAGTCCTTGCCCTGGGTCTGGAAGACCTTGTTGGCGCTGTCGCCCTGCATGCGGAAGGCGTGGCCGCGCGAACGGGTCGTCGTACAGAGGCCCTTGACGTTCGGGTGGGCCGGGTCCATGGCGTCGGGGACCTTGACGGTCTTGATGGTGCCGCCGGGACACTCGCCGGGCGCCATGTTCATCAGGCCCGTGCCGAAGCCGTACTGGGTGAGGTCGCTGTACTCGTTCTTGCCGTCGTCGTACGGGACGTGGATCTGGGCGAGCTTGGCGTCGGCGAGCACCTTGATGGGCGTGGCCTGGCCGGGCGGCTGGTAGGAGATGTTCTCCAGGACGAGGCCGGCCTCGCGCTCGTAGTGCCAGCACATCCGCCAGGTGGTGCCGGTGGAGAGCTTCTGCTCGATGGTGAAGGCGGCGCTGCAGCCGGGGGCGGCGGCGCTCGGGGCGGCCTTCGGCTGGGCGACGGCAGGTCCCGCGCCCGCGGTGGCACCGGCGGCCAGGGCGGCGACCGCGAGAGCGACGGCTCCCCGCCTGCGGGCACGGCTGATTCTGTTCACGCGCATGAAGAGGTGACTCCCTTACAGGAGAAGCAAGTTGGGTGGACGGAGGACGGCCGGCTCAGCCGGTGAGCTTGCCGACCTTGCGGGCGCTCAGGTCGATGACGAAGTCGCGGGCGTCGATCCACGGCCCGTTCTTCACCTTCGGGAACAGCCGTACGCAGCGGTGCGCGCCGCACTGGTCGAGATCGCCCGACTGGCGTCCCGGAGTGGCCTTGTAGATCATCGCGGTCAGCAACAGCTGGTCGGGCGAGGTGAGTTGATTGCCCGTCGCGTCCTTGTAGTCCGCCTTCAGGCCCGCGCCCAGCGGGCTGGCGAGCAGCAGTTCGGCGGCCTCGACGTCCTCGGCGTTGCTCGCCGGGGGCTGCACTCCGTGCTGGGTGCCGGTCTGTTCGACCTTGCCGGTGTCGAGGTTCACGGTCTTGGTGACGACCGAGTCGTCCTTGTAGTCGTAGAACGTCACGTCCGCGCGGCGCGGCGCGTTCGGGTTGTCCAGCTCGCTCGGCTCGGGGTCGGCGAGTTCGACGTCGAGGCGCTGCGGGCCGCGCTTCCCGTCCACGTTCTCCATGGAGTTGAACAGCTGCTGGTTCACCGCTATCTGCTCGACGCGCTTGGTCTCGTCGTCGGTGAGCGGGTCGCGGCCCTTGCCCTTCTCGCCCTCGGCGGGGGCCTGTTGGACCACTCCGGGCGCCGCGCCGAGCGTGTCCCCGGCCTGCTGCCCGGCCGATCCGGCGGCCTGCCCGGTGCCGCCCGACTCGTCGGCCCCCGCCGTGCCCGGCAGCGTGACGGCGACCATCACGGCGGTCCCGGCGACCGCTATGGCCGCACCGGCCACCACTTTGCCCAGGTGGCGGTGCACTGTCCTTCGCACATTTCCCCCTACTCCCCCTGGGTCCTGCCCCGGACCGCTGGGAGTGGTGTGTCGCACTTCCTTCGGGATACGGCATACGTCGTATCCACCGGTCATTTGGTAAGAGGGACGTAAGTCATAGGTGGTTCCCTCACTTTCGGGGAGACTCATGCCCAAGGAGCCCCGGTGGCGGGGCCCGGCTGAAAGAGTCGTGACCATGCAGGTCTGGCCTGGAGAGGCGTATCCACTCGGTGCCACGTACGACGGCGCCGGTACCAACTTCGCGGTCTTCACCGAGGCCGCGGACCGAGTAGAGCTGTGTCTGCTGCACGACGACGGCTCGGAGACGGCGGTGGAACTGCGGGAGAGTGACGCGTTCGTGCGGCACGCGTACGTGCCCGGCATCATGCCTGGGCAGCGGTACGGCTTCCGCGCGCACGGCCCCTACGCGCCCGAGCGCGGCCAGCGGTGCAACTCCGCGAAGCTGCTGCTCGACCCGTACGCGAAGGCGGTCAGCGGATCGATCGCCTGGGGCGAGGAGGTGTACGGCTACCACTTCGACGCGCCCGACAAGCGCAACGACCTGGACTCGGCGCCGCACACCATGACCTCGGTCGTGGTCAATCCCTACTTCGACTGGGGCGACGACCGGCTGCCCCGGCGCGGTTACCACGAGACCGTGCTCTACGAGGCCCACGTCAAGGGCCTCACGATGCAGCACCCTGGGCTGCCGGACGAGCTGCGCGGCACGTACGCGGCGCTCGCGCATCCGGCGGTCATCGAGCACCTGGTGGAGCTGGGCGTGACGGCCCTGGAGCTGATGCCGGTGCACCAGTTCGTGAACGACCACCGGCTGGTCGACATGGGGCTGAACAACTACTGGGGCTACAACACGATCGGTTTCTTCGCCCCGCACAACGCGTACGCCTCCTGGGGCGACCGCGGCCAGCAGGTCCTGGAGTTCAAGTCCGCGGTACGGGCGCTGCACGAGGCCGGTATCGAGGTCATCCTGGACGTCGTCTACAACCACACCGCCGAGGGCAACCACCTGGGGCCGACGCTGTCCTTCAAGGGCCTCGACAACTCCTCGTACTACCGGCTGACGGAGGACCCCCGCTACTACATGGACACCACGGGGACGGGCAATTCACTGCTCATGCGGTCCCCGCACGTGCTCCAGCTGATCATGGACTCGCTGCGCTACTGGGTCACCGAGATGCACGTCGACGGCTTCCGCTTCGACCTGGCGGCCACCCTGGCCCGGCAGTTCCACGAGGTGGACCGGCTGTCGTCGTTCTTCGACCTGGTGCAGCAGGACCCGGTGGTCTCCCAGGTGAAGCTGATCGCGGAGCCCTGGGACGTCGGCGAGGGCGGCTACCAGGTGGGCAACTTCCCGCCGCTGTGGACGGAGTGGAACGGCAAGTACCGCGACACCGTCCGGGACATGTGGCGGGGCGAGGGGCGGGCGCTCGCGGAGTTCGCGTCCCGGCTGACCGGCTCGTCCGATCTCTACCAGGACGACGGCCGCCGTCCCCTGGCGTCGATCAACTTCGTCACCTGCCATGACGGGTTCACGCTGAACGACCTGGTGTCGTACAACGACAAGCACAACCAGGCCAACGGCGAGGACAACCGGGACGGCGAGAGCCACAACCGGTCCTGGAACTGCGGGGCCGAGGGCGAGACCGACGACCCGGCCGTCCTGGAGCTGCGCGCACGCCAGATGCGCAACTTCGTGGCCACGCTGCTGCTGTCCCAGGGCGTGCCGATGATCAGCCATGGGGATGAGTTCGCGCGCACCCAGAAGGGCAACAACAACGCGTACTGCCAGGACAGCGAACTGGCGTGGGTCAAGTGGCCCGAGGGTGAAGCCGAGTTGGCGGGGCTGCCCGCCTTCACGCGCGCGTTGGTGTGGCTGCGCAAGGAGCATCCGGTGTTCCGGCGCCGGCGGTTCTTCCACGGGCGGCCCGTGGAGGGCACCCACGACGAGCTGTCGGACATCGCCTGGTTCACCCCGGAGGGCAAGGAGATGACCCAGCGGGACTGGGACTCGGCGCAGGCGTCCGCGCTGTCGGTGTTCCTGAACGGCAATGCCATCTCGGAGCCCGGTCAGCGGGGGGAGCGGATCGCCGACGACTCGTTCCTGATGATGTTCAACGCCTCTCCGGAGACGCTGGAATTCGTCGTGCCGGTCAATCACGGCCGCCAGTGGGAGGTGGTCGTGGACACGGGCCGCCCCGAGGGGGTGCCGCCGGGCACGGGCGCGAAGGTGGAGGCGGGTGACCGTCTGACTCTGCTGGACCGCAGCATGACCGTGCTGAAACGGCCCACCTAGGAGGCGGGTCGGCCGATCAGAGCACCGGATGCGGGGTCGATGACACGAAAGACGGCCGGGCGGGTACGTAGGTCTGCATGACACCTGAGCGACCCGACCCGGCAGTGCCCACGGCCACCTACCGGTTGCAGCTGCAGCCCGAGTTCCCGTTCACGGCGGCAGCTGCGGCCGTGCCGTACCTGGCGTCGCTCGGCGTCTCGCATCTGCATCTGTCCCCCGTCCTCGAGTCCGTCCCGGGCTCCACGCACGGCTACGACGTCGTCGACCACGCGCGCGTGCGGGACGAACTCGGCGGCGAGGACGGGCTGCGGGCCCTCGCGCGCACCGCGCGGGAGCACGGTCTCGGCCTCGTGGTGGACATCGTGCCGAACCACATGGCGATGTCCCCGCGCCACAACCACGCCCTGTGGGAGGTCCTCCGGGAGGGCCCGAAGTCGCCGTACGCGCGCTGGTTCGACATCGACTGGGAGGCCCAGGGCGGGCAGGTGCTGCTGCCGGTGCTGGGCGGCCCCGTCGGCGGGGAGCTGGAGCACATGGCGGTCGACGGTGACGTGCTGCGCTACTACGACCACGTCTTCCCGCTGCGTGAGGGCACGGCGGAGCTGCCGCTGCCGCGGCTCCTGGACGCGCAGTGGTACCGCCCTGTGTGGTGGCGGCTGGCCCGCACGGAGCTCAACTACCGGCGGTTCTTCAGCATTTCGGAGCTGATCGGGGTACGCGTCGAGGACCCGGAGGTCTTCGACGCCACCCACGCGAAGATGCTCCAGCTGCTGCGCGAGGGCGTCGTCGACGGGCTGCGCGTGGACCACCCCGACGGGCTCGCCGACCCCGACGACTACCTCGCGCGGCTGCACGAGGCCACCGGGGGCCGCTGGACGATCGTGGAGAAGATCCTCGCGGACGGGGAGCACCTGCCGGCGTCCTGGCCCGTCGCGGGCACCACCGGCTACGACGCCCTCCGGCAGGTCGACGGGCTGTTCACGGACCCGGCGGGCGTCGGTGAACTCCTGGGCCAGTACCGGAGGTTCGCGGCCCCGCAGACCGACCGCGGCGGTCAGTGGGAGGCGACGGTACGGCGGGCGGCGTACAAGGTGCTCACGCACGAGCTGGTCGCCGAGATGGACCGGCTGACCCGGGTCGTGGTCCGGCTGTGCGCCACTTCCCCGGAGCCCGCGCTGCGCGACCGGGCCCCCTGGGCGCTGCGGACCGCGCTGCTGGAGCTGCTGGTCCGCCTGGAGGTGTACCGGCCGTACACCTCCGGGGACACCGCCGCGGTCGTCACCGAGGAGGCGGCGGCCGAGGCCCGGCAGGCGTTCGTCGTCCCGGAGGAGGCCGGTGCCGTCGATGTCGTACGGGAGCTGCTGCTGGGGGGCTACGGGGACGGGCCCGAACACGTCGAGTTCCGGACGCGGTTCGCGCAGACCGCGTCCGCGCTGCGGGCCAAGTCCGTCGAGGACACGGCCTTCTACCGGTATGTGCCGCTGCTGTCGGCGACCGAGGTGGGCGGGAACCCGGGCAGCCCCGCGGTGTCCCCGGAGGACTTCCACGCGTTCTGCGCGCGCGTGCAGCGCGACTGGCCCGCCATGGGCACGGTGCTGTCGACCCACGACACCAAGCGCAGCGCCGATGTACGGGCCGCGCTGGCCGTGCTCACCGAGGTGCCGGAGCGGTGGGCGGATGTGCTGGCGGAGGTGACCCGCACCGGGGAGGGCGTGCCGGACGCGCAACTGGCGTGGGCGGCGTGGCAGACGGTGTTCGGCCTCGGCCCCGCGGACACGGAGCGCGTCCAGGATGCCCTGCTGAAGCATGTGCGCGAGGCGGGCCTGTACACGAGCTGGACGGAGCAGGAGCCGCCGTACGAGGAGGCGGTGGCGGCGTTCGTCGCGGCGGGCCCCTGCGGCGCTCCGGGCGAGCGGGTGGCCGCGTTCCGTACGGCACTTGAGGCGCACATCCGGGCCAACATGCTGAGCGCCACCCTGGTCCAGCTGACGATGCCGGGCGTGCCGGACCTCTACCAGGGCACGGAGACCGAGTACCGGGCCCTGGTCGACCCGGACAACCGCCGCCCGGTGCCGTTCCCGCCGCCGCACCCCGGTGACAAGGGCGCGCTGACGGTCGCCGCGCTCCAGTTGCGGGCCCGGCGGCCCGAGGTGTTCGGCGACTCGGCGACGTACACCCCTCTGGCGGCGGAGGGCCCTGCGGCGGCGCACTGTGTGGCGTTCGCGCGCTCCGGGAGTGCGGTCACGGTGGTGACCCGGCTGTCGTCGCGGCTCGCGGAGGCGGGCGGCTGGCGGGAGACCGTGCTGCCGCTGCCGCCGGGGCGGTGGGCCGATGTGCTGGCTCCGGAGCGGGAGTTCACGGGGCACGCACGCGTGGCGGACGTTCTCGAGTCGTCGCCCGCGGTGCTGCTGGAGCGGGTGGGCGAGAGCGGCTAGCGGGTGCGGACCCTGAGGATCTTGGGCGAGCGCCGGACAAGGTCCTCAGGCGCCGCCTGGGCGCCTTCTGCGCGGCGCAGACCCGGCAGGGCGGCCAGCAGCGCCCGCAGGCCGTGTTCGGCCGTGAGACGGGCGAGGAGGGCCTCGGCGGAGGCATGGCGGCCCGTGCCGTGGGCGAGCGGGGCGGGGTCGCGGCGGAAGGCGTCGTAGCGGTCGGGGTCGGTGAAGCGCTCCGGGTCGCGGCCCGCGGCGCCGAGGAGGCAGGCGACGGTCGCTCCGGCGGGGATCGCGCCGACGGGTTCGACGGCCCGGCGCTTCACGATGTGCAGCGGCGGGTCACGGCGCAGGGACTCCGCCCAGGCGCTGGCCGTGAGGTCGGGCCGGTCGCGGAGCACCGTCAACTGGCGCGGGTGGTCGAGGAGGTTGGCGAGGAACGACGCCAGCGCCCGCGCGGTGGTCTCCCCCGCCGCGCCGAGCAGCGTGCCCACCAGCCCCGTCACGGCCTCGTCGGTCCGCTCGGCGCACAGCACGGACAGCAGGTCACCGCCCGGGTGGGCGCGGCGCCTGGCCGTCAACGGGCGCAGGAAGACGCCCAGTTCGGAACGCCCGCCCCCGGAGGGGCCGAGTCCCGTGCGGCACCAGCAGTGCACGCGCGCGGTCTCCTCGTACGGCAGCCCGAGCGCGGCCACGACCGTCGCGGTGGGCAGCCAGTCGCAGAACTCGGCCACCAGGTCGGCCTCTTCACGCGCGGCCAGCCGCCGGGCGAGGACATGGGCGCCGCGTTCGACGGCGGCGGTCAGCGCGGCCGACGCGCGCCCGCGCAGCGCCCGTTCGAGGCACTGGTCGGCCTCCGATGTCCCCTCACCGGGCAGGGGGACGAGCCGGGGGTCGGCGAGCGCGGCGCGGACGTCGTCGTAGCGGCTGACGAGCCAGGCGCCGAAGGGCTCGTCGTACACCAGGGGGTGGTGCGTACGGAGCGTGCGGTAGAGCGGATACGGGTCCCGTACGGCCGTCCGCAGGCTCGGCGGGGCCGGTGGGCGGGCCAGGGTGCCCGCGGTCCGTGTGACGAGGACGTCCGTGAGACACAGCACCGCCGCCCGCTCCCGTGGTCGTCGCTCCGCCGCGCACCGCCCAGGGGGCGCGCGGCCGGTCGTCCGCGCCAAGCGCACACGCGGCTGCCCCCAGCCGACCACCGCCCCGCGCGGGGCGCAGCTCTCGTACGGCCGTTCGGGTGAGGCGGGCGTTCCGTAGACCTGCGGCGTACGGGGACGGCCGCACGCCGTGGGACCGGCGCGGCCACCGGCTCGCACCCGCGTGCGGACCCGGGGTGCGGGCCGGACGGCGGGCGTGCGGTGACGGGGTACGGCGTGGGGAGGCCCCGGTGCGGGGGCACGCGCGTGTGCCCGCTGGGGACGTCACCGGCAGTGAGCAGCGGGCCCGTGCGGCACCCTGGAGAACTGCGGCCCCCTGCTGGCACCCACGCCCTTACCGGCTGCCGGTAAACGCGCCTGGGCGCCCCCGGTAGCCTCCCCCGCGGTCTCCTTGACAGTTCCCAGAGGCCGTGGGGTACTGCGGTTGCGAAGCCGGGGCGGACTAGTCGGGGGTGAGTCTCCTGCCGGAGTTGCGATACCCCAGTGTGACCGAACTGGTCTCGTCCGCAAGGGCGTTGGCCGCGCACAGGCCGGGGCTGTGCGCCCTGAGGCAGGTGGGCGTCTCCCGCGCGGGCAGACCACTGCACCTGCTGTCCGTGGGGCACGCCCAGCGCGCCGTCCTGGTGGTCGCGGGCGCCCACGCCAACGAGCCGACCGGCGGCTCCACTCTCCTCGCCCTGGCCGAACGGGTCGTGGCCGAGAGGGAGTTGAGGTCGGACACCTCCTGGCACTTCCTGCTCTGCGCGGATCCGGACGGGGCGAGTCTGCATGTGACGCCCGCGCCGCGAAGTCTGTTCGACTACCACCTGGGGTTCTTCCGTCCGGCCGGGCCCGAGCAGCCGGAGTGGTCGCCTTCGGTGCTGCCACCTGATCGGCTGCCGCCCGAGACGCGGGTGCTGACCCGGGTGATCGACGAGCTGCGGCCCTACCTCCAGGTGACGCTGCACGGGACCGATCTGGGCGGCAGCTGGGTGCAGTTGACGAAGGACATACCGGGGCTGGCCGAGCCGTTCGCCAAGTCGGCGGCCGAGCTGCACATCCCGGTGGAGACGGGCGCCTCGGACGCGGCGGGCTGGCCCGCCTCGGGGCCCGGGGTGCATGTGATGCCGGCGCCGGGTGTGGACATGGCGTACCCGAGCATGCCGGACGACGCCCGGCACAGCACCTGGTACCACGCGCACCGGTACGGCGGCCTCACGGCGGTCGTGGAGGTCCCGATGTGGGCCAGCGATCTGGTGGACGACCCGGCACCGCATCCCGCACCGGCGGCGGCGATACGGCGGCTGGCGCGCCGTCTGCTGCGGGACGGGCGCGAGGTGGAGCGGGTGCTCACCGAGGCGCTGCCGCGGCTCCAAGGCGTCGACGGGCCTCTGCTGCGGGCCGCGAAGTGGGCCCTGGAGCTGGTGCCGGGCCTCGCCGCGGACTGGATGCACACCGAGCCCGCCGACACGACGATGGCGTACGTGGGCAGCGTGGACGCGTTCGGGCGGCGGCTGCCACTGCGGGCCGCGGCGATGCTGCTGCGGGTCCTGCGGGAGACCGACGACCGCGCGGCGCCCCTGCTCGAACACCTCGTGGCGTCCTGGAGCGACGCCTTCGAGGAACGCTTCCGGGCCCGCTGGGTGCCCCTGGAGCACCAGGTCGAGCATCAGGCGCGCACGGTCGTGGCGGCGGCGCTGCACGCGCGCGAGCAGGCGGGCGGGCTCGACGACGTCTCAAGCGCGCGTGCCCGGCGCCCGGCCTGACCCATCCCGGCGGCGTCTCAGCTGTCCAGCGCGAAGACGTGTCCTGTGCGTGCCGCCATGGAGCACGCGTTGGAGAACGTCCTGCTGTAGTCGACCGGGCGCCCCTTCCACTCCCCGCGCGCGTGTGCGGTCACCGGGGCGTAGATCATCGGGCAGAAGACGCTCTTGGGCGGGAGCGCGTCGATGTCGCCGTCCGCCACGGCCAGTTCCGCGCAGGCCTCGGCCGCGTGGGCGTGCCCCTGGGGCGGGTCGCACAGCAGCAGGGTCCCGCGCGTGTCACTGGACCGGTTGTCGCCGCGTGTGACGGTGAGGTAGAGCCAGTCGCCCCGGACCCCGTGGTGAGGGGCGGTCGCCCGGGCCGGTGCCTGCCCGGCGAGGAGCACGAGAGCCGTCGCGAGCAGGGCACTCCGTAGAGCGGTCGCCTTCCTGGTGCGAGTCTTCAGGGGACGGGTTTCCGCGCTGCGGGTCTTCGGGGTGTGCGTCTTGGAGGTGGTGTGCGTCATTCCCGGTGCATCGGCACCGCGGTCTCCGTACCCCACCCCGGCTCACCCGAACGGGAACGCACGGGCGCGTGCCGGTGGGCCAGCTCGAACGCGCTGAGCACCACGCGCGACTGGTACTCGACCTGGCGTGCGACCGAGATCCAGCGTGCTCCGCAGCCGTCGCGGTAGTCGGCGCACCACTGGTCGATCAGCCGGTCCAACTCCGGGAGGACACCGGCCTGATCGCGCCCGGAGGTGACGACGAGCTGGTAGAGCAGCCCCGCCGTGCGCAGCGCCAGCCGTCGCCCGGCGATGCGCAGGGCGGCCAGATGGGCGGTGTTGAGCGGCGGAAGCGGGCGGGCGGCACCCGTGTCGACATCGGGGTCCCACGCGTCGGCGAGCCCGGGGCAGACCAGTAAATAGTCGTCGACCGGCGCGAGCAGCCGTGCGGCGTCGGACACGACGAGGGTCCCGGGCCGCGCGCCGGGCACGGTGGACGGCGGCACCAGGCCACCCGCCCTCGCGAGTCCGCCCGGCTCCAGGCCCGCTCTGGAGAGCCCTCCCGCTTCCGCGCCGTCGCGGACGAACGGCCGTATTCGCGCGAGGAGTTGTTCCAGGATGCGGGTGTCGTGGCGCAGGGTGTGGCTCACGGTGCGGAGGAACGCGTCCGCGGCGGCGGGCGGGGTGCCGTCCTCGACGCCGGCCACGCCCCACATCGGCGCCTCGACGACCGCGGTGACGGTGCCGTACCGGTGCGGGTGGTACCAGGTCGACTCGACGGCGGCCTCGGTGATGGCGGCGGCCAGGTCGCCTGGGCGCGGTGGCGGGATGCGGTAGACGGCGGGGCCCAGGCTCGGCCAGTACAGCGTGTCGTAGGGCCCGAGTTCGCGCGGGACGGCGAGACGGGCCGCGGTGTGGGCGACGCGGCGGGCGAGGCCGGGCAGGTCGTGGGTGAGCTCCACGAAGCCGCCGCCGACGTCGACGCCGTGCAGGGAGCACTGGAGGAACGGCCGGAGTTCGTCCTGGACCGCCAACAGGGCTCGGGTCTCCGGGAGTCGGGCCCCGGCCGCGCCGTCCGGGAGCCACTCGGGCTGCTCCAGGAAGCCGGGCCGGAAGAAGTTCCTGAAGTACCGGCCGAGGCTGTACGGGCCGGACAGCCAGCCCTCGTTGCGTCGCGAGCCGTCGGGGTCGAGGCACAGCAGCAGGTTCCAGGTGGCGTCGGCGCCCTCGCTCAACCGGCGGTCGGCCAGGACCCGTTCGGCCAGCCGCAGCACCGTCGCGCCGCCCACCGGCTCGTTGGCGTGCGGTCCTGCGACCACGAGGGCCTGACGGCTGCCGTGGCCCACGGAGAGCAGCCACAGGGGCGTACCGGCCCGGGAGGTCCCGACGCGGCGCAGCCGGGCGTCCTGGGGGTGGCGGGCGACGAGCGCGGCGGCCTGGGCGCCCAACTCGTCCACGGACGGGTAGCGGAGGAGTGGCGGCAGGGCGCACCTCCACAAATGTGGTGCCGTCGGTTCACCTGGTGTGCATGGTGTACGCACAGTCAGTCACGACGTACGGGGTACGTCAACACCGCGGTACACAAAGGGATTTCACGCACCCCAAGATCGCCACATCGGGTAATGCCCAGGCCAGAGGTGAGGTGGAGATACGGTCGGCCGTCGCCGGACGGTGTCCGCGCTCAGCTGCCGGCGAGCCGGAACGCCATCTGCCCGAAGCCGATCTGGTCGCCCTCGCGGACGACGGCCGCCCCGATGACCCGGCGGCCGTTGACCGTCGTGCCGTTGGTCGAGCCGAGGTCGCGCAGCACCCACATGCCGCCCTGGCGGCTGAGTTCGGCGTGCACCCGGGACACCGTCTCGTGGGTCAGGCGCAGTCCGTTGGCGGGGTCGCGGCCGATGCGCAGCGGATGCCCGCTGCCCGGGTGGGGCAGCAGCAGCTTCGGCAGCCGCTCGGCCTGCCAGGCCCTGCGCAGCCGCACGGTGAAGCCGGAGACGGCCTCCACGGTGCCGAACAGCAGCCTGGAGAGGCGGCTTTCGGTGGGCAGGTCGGCGGTGAGCAGCACGAGGTCCTCGGACCGGCGGGCGGCGAGCGCCAGCTCCATGCGGCGGATGAACGTGTCGTGCGACAGCCTGCCCATGGCGACGCCGTCATGGAGGACCTTGAGCGCCTTGTCGCGCTCCGCGTCGGACAGCCGCGCGGGGTACGTGTGGAACTCGAAGGACGACGTCACGTTCGTGATTGTCGGGCAGTGAACCCCGGGTGTCCAGAAGACGCGGAAACGGCCCGCACGCGCGCGAACCTGACGACACCTGCGCCAAAGGGGTGGATTCAAAAGCGGATTGATCTCGTTTGAAGCACGATGGACGGGCTACATCCCGGTGAGCAGACGAAGGGGAACCGTCCGTGCAGTTCGAGGTGTGGGCACCAGAGGCAGAACGAGTGACGCTCCATTGCGACGGCGCCACGCGCGCGTTGGAGCGCGATCCCGAACGCGCGGGATGGTGGCGCGGGGAGGCGGAGGCGGGCGACGGCTCGCGGTACGGGTTCGCGGTGGACGACGGGCCACCGCTGCCCGACCCGCGCTCGCGCCGGCAGCCGGACGGCCCCGACGGGTTGAGCGCGGTCGTCGACCACGAGCGGTACACCTGGCGGGCGTCCTGGTCCGGGCGTCCGCTCCCCGGAGCGGTCCTCTACGAGCTGCACGTCGGCACGTACACCCCCGAGGGCACCCTGGACGCGGCGGCCGACCGGCTCGGCCACCTCGTCGAGCTGGGCATCACACACGTCGAGTTGATGCCCCTGTGCCCCTTCCCCGGCCGCAACGGCTGGGGCTACGAGGGCGTCTCCCTGTGGGCCGTGCACGAGCCCTACGGCGGCCCCGAGGCACTCAAGCGCTTCGTCGACCGCGCTCACGAACTGGGCCTGGGCGTCGTGCTCGACGTGGTGCACAACCACCTCGGCCCGTCCGGGAATTACCTCCCCGCGTTCGGCCCCTACTTCACGGACACGCACCACACGCCCTGGGGCAGCGCCGTCAATCTGGACGCGCCCGGCTCCGACGAGGTCCGCGCGTTCCTGCTGGGCAGCGCGCTGGCGTGGCTGCGCGAGTACCGGATCGACGGGCTGCGGCTGGACGCGGTGCACGCGCTGAAGGACACGCGCGCGTGCCACTTCCTGGAGGAACTGTCGTCCGCCGTCGACGCGTTGGCCGCCGAGTCGGGCAGGCCGCTGTTCCTGGTCGCCGAGTCCGACCTGAACGACCCGCGTCTGGTGACCCCGCGCGCGGAGGGCGGCCTCGGGCTGCACGCGCAGTGGAACGACGACTTCCACCACGCCCTGCACACCGCGGTGACCGGTGAATCGCAGGGCTACTACGCGGACTTCGCGCGGGCCCCGCTCTCCGCCGTCGCCAAGACGCTGACCGGCGGCTACTTCCACGACGGCACCTATTCGAGCTTCCGGGACCGTCATCACGGCCGCCGCCTGGACCGCACGCGCGTGGCCGCCCACCGCCTCCTCGGCTACAGCCAGACCCACGACCAGATCGGCAACCGCGCCCAGGGGGACCGCCTTTCGGCCTCCCTCTCCCCCGGCCTGCTGGCCTGCGCCGCCGCGCTGACCCTGACCGGGCCCTTCACCCCGATGCTGTTCATGGGCGAGGAGTGGGCCGCGGGCACGCCCTGGCAGTTCTTCACCGACCACACCGACCCGGACCTCGCGGAGGCCGTACGGCGGGGCAGGCGGCGGGAGTTCACGTCCCACGGCTGGGCCGAGGAGGACGTGCCCGACCCGCAGGACCCGGCGACCCGCGACCGCTCCTGCCTCGACTGGACGGAGCCGCAGGGCGAGCACCACGCGCGCGTGCTGGCCTGGTACCGGCGTCTCATCGCCCTCCGCCACCAGGAGCCCGACCTCACCGACCCCGACCTCACCGACACGAAGGTCGCCTACGACGAGGACGCCCGCTGGCTCGCCCTGCGCCGCGGTGACGTCCGCGTCGCCGTCAACCTCGGCAAGGAACCCGCCGCGATCCCCCTCGGCACCCGCCCGGCGGAGATCCTGGCCGCGTGGGAACCGGTGGAGGTACCGAGGGCGGACGGGTTGCTGCGGGTGCCCGGGGAGTCGTGCGTGGTGCTGGCGCAGGGGTGACGTAAACGCTCGCGTAAACGTTTGCGGACGGCTGACGCGAGCGCTCGCGCAATCGCTTGCGTAAACGCTTGCGCAAGCGTTTACGTCCTACAGTTCCGCGTCCCCGCCCCCGCCCGCGTCCCGCAGCTCCGTCACCCGTTCCAGCAGGATCGCCTCCCAGGTGCGCCGTAGTTGGATCCTGAGGAGGGGGAGCGGGCCGGTGTCGCGGCCCTTGAGGTGGTCGGCGAGGCGGATGACGGTGTCGCAGCGGGCGAGCCAGAGGCCGCGCAGGCAGGGGCGGGCGCCGTAGCCGGCGAGGGTCGCGGCACGTACGGCGGCGGGGGAACCGACCGCCAGGGCGAGGCCGGCGATGTCCTCGGCGGGGTCGCCGACGGCCGCGTCGGTCCAGTCCAGGACTCCGCGCACGCGGCCGTCGGAGCTGACCACGAGGTGTTCGCCCTTGAGGTCGTGGTGGACGAGGACGGCGGTGCCGGGCTGTGCGGCGAGCTGGATCGCGCCGGGCTGGGTCAGCTGGTGGAGGCGGGCGGCGTCGAACTCGTCGGCGGCGGCGAGCCGTTCGGCGGCCCGCTCGGCGGAGCGGCGCAGCGCCTCCAGGGAGCGCGGCGCGGCGCGCGGGACGCCGAGTGTCTCGGCCTGCCGGGCGGGCACCTCGCGCAGCCCGGTGAGCAGCCCGGCGAGGTCGGCCTCGCCGACGGCGGAGACGTCCTGGTCCTCGCCGGAACGCCCGGGCACCTTGGTGTCCAGCGTGTAGGTGAGCCCGGGCGCCCACTCGCCGGACGCCACGCTCGTCGGGACAGCGAGCGGGAGGCACGGCCGTACGAGATCGCGCAGGCGCAGTTCGCGGCGTTGGCGCAGGGCGGCGTCGCGGTTGGGGGCGAGACGCAACACATGGCGGGAGCCGACCCACCAGGTGGCGTGCTCGCCGCCCTCGGTGACGGGCCGGATCTCGGGTCCGGCACCGTCGGCCGCGCTGTCCTTGAGCAGGGAGCGGACCAGTTGCCGGACGGTGTCCGCGGTGGGTGTCGGTGCCTGGGTCATGGTCGCGCCGTCGCCGTTCGGGGGGTCGGGGCTCCTGGTCGTCGTCAGTCCACCAGAGCCATCTCACGGGCCGTGTTGTTGAGCCGGCGACCGCCGTCCTCGGTCACCGTGACGATGTCCTCGATACGTACCCCGAAGCGGCCGGGCAGATAGATGCCGGGCTCCACGGAGAAGCACATCCCGGGCACGAGGGGCTGTTCCTCGCCCTCGATCATGTACGGCGGCTCGTGCGTGGTGACGCCGATGCCGTGGCCGGTGCGGTGGATGAAGTAGGGGCCGTACCCGGCGGAGTCGATGACCGCGCGGGCGGCGCGGTCGACCTCCTGGCAGGCGACTCCGGGGCGCACCGCGCGGACACCGGCCTCCTGCGCCTCGCGGACGAGGTCGTGGACACGCTGTTCCTCGTCGGTGGGTTCGCCGACGTGGACCGTGCGCGAGGTGTCGGAGCCGTAGCCATCCTTGAGGCCGCCGAAGTCGAGGACGATCATGTCCCCCTGCTGGATGACACGTTCGCCCACTTCGTGGTGCGGGTTGGCTCCGTTGGGGCCCGAGGCGACGATCGTGAAGTCGACCTGGGAGTGCCCGAACTGCCGTAGCAGATCGGCGAGATCGGCCCCGACGTCGGACTCACGACGGCCGGCGAAGGGAACCTTCCGGATCTCCTCGTACGCCGCGTCGGCCGCGGCTCCGGCCGCCGCCATGAGGTCCAGTTCGGCCTTGTCCTTGACGGCGCGCAGCATCGGAAGCGCGTCGGTGAGGGAGGCGTAGGTGGTGTCGGGCAGCGTCTTCTGCAGGCCCAGCAGGTGCATGGACCAGGCGTTGTCGCTGATCCCGAAGCGGCCGGTGGCGTCGAGGAGCGCTGCGGTGGCGGCGTAGGGGTCCTTGCCGTCGGTCCAGTCGCGCAGGGTGAGGGCGTCGGCTCCGGCCGCCTTCGCGGCGTCGGGGGCCTCCAGCGTGGGCACGACGAGGACCGGGGAGCGTCCGGGCGCCAGGACGAGGACGGTGAGCCGTTCGGTGATCGCCGTGGGCGCGTAGCCGGTGAGCCATACGAGGTCCGGTCCCGGAGCCACCAGCAGCCCCGCGAGACCGGCGTCGGCGGCGGCCCGGGCGGCGCGGTCCATGCGCGCCCTGTAGTCGTCGGCGGTGAAGGGCGCGGGCGGGCTACCGGTCATTCAGGGCCTCCGAGGGCGGACGAAAGGGAGCTACGGTCAGCATCCTGCCCGCACCCGGGGGGCCACGCGAGCCGATCGCCCGCTCTTTCCGCCCCGGACGCGGTCCCGGAGCCGGCTCTCCAGGGCCATCGGGTGCTTCCCTGATCGGGTGCTTCGTGGTGACACGGTTCGTCAGAGGACGTACCCGGGGACCACGGTGAACTGCTGGAAGCCGCCGCTGTGGTGGCGGACGGTGACGGTGACCTCGTCCCCGGGGTGGGCCCGGGCGACGGCGCGGGCGAGGTCGGCGGCGGAGTCGACACGGTCGCCGTCGAACGTGAGCAGTACGTCGCCGCGGATCAGACCGGCGGTGTACCCGGGGCCGGGCATGTGGACGCCGACGATCAGGGCGCCGGCCTTCTCCGCGTCCACGACCTCCACGCCGAGGGTCGCGGCGGCGGCCCTGGACGACGGCGTCGGCGTAGGACTCACGGAGGATGCGGGCTTGCCGGACGACGGTGCCGTGGGCGCCGGTTGACGGGCCGCCTGGCGTTGCATCTCGGCGAGTTTGCTCATGCCGATCACCGTGGCGCCGACCGTGCCCAGGCCGACCCCGGACAGAACCAGGACGGTCCCGACGAACACGCTGAACAGCAGGGTGATGAGCCGTCGGCCGCGGCGCCGCGCGGCGTGCGGGTGCCGGGGGCCGCCCGGCCTGGTGCCGTCGCCGGGTTCCTGCCCGGGCATCGGCTTGGGACGCAACGCGGTCTGTTCCATGGATCGCCTCCGGCAGATGCTCTACCCGGCGCACCGGCGCCCGACGTGCCACGAACGAGTGAGACTGACCGGCGGTCAGGAGAGGGAGGCGGCAGGCGGGACCACGGGCCTACGGCATCGCACGCGCGCGTGGCCTCTCACCTCCGCGTCGTCCACGTCACCGGCCTCACCCCCGCTCCACCAGCCGCCCCACCAACCGTGCCGCCGCCCCCTGTGGCGCACCCCCGTACACCAGTTCCGTACGGTGCACGACGCGCGGTTCCGTCAGCGGGACGGCGACCGCACCCGGTACCCCCGTGGCCGCCGAAAGGGGCAGCAGGGTCAGGCCGTGGCCCGCGGCGGCGAGGGACGTGAGGACGCGGATGTCGGTGCCGTCGTAGCGGAGGGCCGGGCGGAAGGCGCCGCCGCCGTTCGCCGCGCGGAGCCGGGCGAGGGGCACGCCCGCGTCCGGGGCGTCGAGCCAGCGGGCGGCGGCGAGGTCGCCGAGACGCAGGGCGTTGCGGCCGGCCAGGGGATGCGTGTCGGGGAGCAGGACGCAGACGGGTTCCTCGGCGACGCCGTGGGTGGTCAGCGGGGCCACGTCGGGCAGCCGTAGCGGGTCGCTGGGGGCCGCGATACCGTCGACCAGGCCGAGATCCGCGGTGCCGGTGGCGACCGCGACCGGTACCTCGTCCCGGGTGAGGACACGGAGCGTCACGCCCGCGCGCGGGAGGGCGTTCAGGACGCGGGGCACGAGTGCGGTGGGCGCGGTGGCGAGGGTGAGCCCGCGTTCGGGGGCGGCGGCCATCCGGACGACGTCCGCGCGGGCGGCGTCCAGGCGCAGCAGCAGCGGGCCCGCGTGTTCGAGGAGCCGTTCGCCCGCCGCCGTGGGCGTGACCGGGCGGCGGGTGAGCAGCGGGGCGCCGAGATCCTGTTCCAGGGCGGCGATGTGCTGGGACACCGCGGACTGGGTGTAGCCCAGCTCGCGCGCGGCCTCCGAGAAGGAGGCGAGCCTGGCCACGGTGACGTACGTGCGCAGGAGGTGCGGGTCCATGCGGGACAGGATGCCGTACGACACCCGCTCTCCAGGCGGGCTGCATCAGCTCTGCTTATCGAGAGTGCAGAAATCATCGTTGGACGTGAACCACGGCCCCGCCCAGGATGAGGGACATGACGAACTCCGCAGCTCGGACCGCCCGTATCGCCCTGGTCGGCGACCGCTCCCCCAACGTCGTCTCGCACACCCGCCTCCCGCTCATCCTCGACGCCCTCGCCGAGCACGACCGGCTCGTCCTCGACGCCTACTGGATCCCGTCCGAGGACGCCGAAGCGGCGGACGCGGTGCGCGGGTTCGACGCGGTGTGGGTGCTGCCGGGCAGCCCCTACCGCAGCGAGGCGGGCGTGCTGTCCGCGATCCGTACCGCGCGCGTGGAGGGCATTCCGTTCCTGGGCACCTGCGGCGGTTTCCAGCATGCGCTGCTGGAGTACGCCCGTGACGTGTGCGGGCTGACCCGGGTCGCGCACGCCGAGAACGACCCCGACGCCGACGACCTTCTCATCGAGCCGCTCGCCTGCTCCCTCGTCGGCCACGAGTCCGCCGTCACCATCGAACCGGGCTCGCTCGCCGAGTCCTCGATCGGCTCGGAACGCACGGTCGAGCGCTACTTCTGCTCCTACGGCCCGACCCGCCACCTCGACACCCTGCGCGCGCACGGCCTGCGCTTCTCCGGCCACGACGAGGACGGCCACGTCCGGATCGCCGAACTCCCCGACCACCCCTTCTACTTGGCCACCCTCTTCCAGCCCGAACTCTCCGGCGACGGCTCCCGCCCGCACCCGGTGGTCCGAGCACTGGCCCAGGCGGCGGTGGAGCACGCGGGACGGGAGCACGGAGCGACGGTCTGACCGCCCGAAGTCCTGCCGGCCAGTGGTGACCGACCACCACGCATCCGGCCGCCCGACCCCGTTGTCAGTGGCGGCTGTTACGTTCTGTGACATGACCGATCACGCTCTGCGGCTGCTCCGGCAGGACGCGCTCTTGGCCGAACTGGCCGTGTTCCCCTTCGACTTCGACCTGGACCGGGCCGACCACGTCGAGCCGGTCCGGCTGGCCTCGGGCGGTCCACTGCGTCCGGTCGCGGGCGACGGGACGGGCGGTACGTACTTCGTGTGCGCGGACGGTTCCGTGCTGTACGCCGACTCCGAGGGCTCGGCCGGGATCATCGGCTCCAGTGTCGACGAGGCCCTGGAGATAGTGATCGGTCTGCCGGGCTGGCGCGACCATGTCGACCTGTCCCCGGCCGACGGCCCGGAGCGGATCACGGCCCGGGTCGCGGAGGCGGAGGAGGTCCGCGAGGACTACGGCATCGACGAGGCGAGGCCCGAACTCCGCGCCGCCCTGGGCCTGCCCGAGCGCTCTCCCGTCGAGCTGATCGGCATGCTGCACACCGCCCTGCTGCGCACCGAGCCCGACTTCCTGCTCCTCAACGCCGAGGAGGGCTGCGCCTACAGCCTTCTCGACCGCCATCCCCGCCGCCCCTTGTGGGAGCCGGTGCTCGTTCAGGGGCGGGCGGATCTCGCGGCGCTGCGCGCGGGCGACCGTACGGCGTGGGACGCGACCGCCTCGGATCCCGTACGGCGTCGACTCGCCCTGCGGGCCGCCCAGTTCGACCGCGCGGACGGCGATCTGGAGCTGCTGCGGCACCTGATCCGCCACGAGGCGGAGTCGTCGATGACGGACGAACTCCGGCTGGCCGCCGTGCTGGTGGGGCTGCACGGGCATGCGGAAGATCTGACCTTGCTCGACGAGGTGCGCGACACGGACTTCGACACCATGTGCGGGCTGAGCGAGATGCCGGGGCCGGACGCGGACGGCGCGGCACTGCGGGAATGGGCCCGCGGCCTCGACGAGTCGCTCTTCGGTACGGACCCTTCCGACGAACCCCCGTCCACCTGGACCGAGTTGGCGGCCGACCAGGGGCTCGTCGAGCTGGCCAGGACGGCCCTGATCCGCCGGCTGGACGAGATCGAGCTGGATCAGAGCAGGCTGCGGCGGCCGGGCGCCCCGAAGGTACTCGACCCGTCTCCCCTACGGACACTGGCCCGCGAGTTCGAGCAACTGGGCGACCGCGTCCAGGCGTTGCGCGCCCAGCGTCTGTACGCCGCCCTCCAGGACACGGCATGGGACCGCGTCTCCGCCCGGCTGACCCAGGCCCGCCTAGAGCGCGAGACCGACCAACTCCCGCAGGCGGGACGGACGTTGGCTGCACTGCGGGACATCCTCGCCGACCCCGCCGACGACTCCCTCCGGCACTGGCGGGGCGTGAACCTCGGTTGCTTCATCGCCCAGGAGCACTACGCCCTCACCCGCGCCCTGGCCGACGCGGACCTTCCTGAAGAGGCCCGCGCGACCCTGACCGCCGCCGAGGAGATACGCGGCGAGCTCTCGGGGGCCGCCGCAACGGCCGTACGAGAGCTCGCCGTTGAGGTCGCCGAGAGGGTCGAGGATTCCCGGGATCTCGGCTGAACAGCCCCGTCTCAAGCCCCCCGGAACCCGACCGATCCGCCCTCAGCCCTCAGCCGAACCGCAGCGCCGGCACCCGATCCGGCACGAAACCGTGCGAGCGGCTCGCCAGATACTCGGCCTTGTAGCGGTCGACCTCGCGGTGCCAGTTCAGGATGCCCGCCATCCAGTGCTGGAGGTCGGTCACATAGCCCTTCATGATCTCGCGGGCCTCGTCCGAGAGGTCGAAGTCGTCGTAGACGATGGGCAGTTCGTTCGCGGCGACGTGTTCGAACTGGCGCATGCGCTGGGTCATCAGGTCGTGGACGACGCCGAGTGCGGTCGGGTAGTCGATGCCGAAGAAGTTCTGGACGACAAGGATGGCGTTGTGGACCTCGCCCTCGTACTCGATCTCCTTCTGGTAGGAGAAGACGTCGTTGAGGAGGCAGGCGTAGTCGATGGCCGCGTTCTCCAGCGCGCGGACGGGACCGGTGCGGTAGACCTCGGGCGGCACCTTCGGGCCGTGCCCCATGCGGCACATGCTGAGGGTGAGGTCGGAGCCGAAGGTGGCGCGGCGCATCTCTAGGTAGTCGATCGGGTCGGGGATGCGGTGCTGGATCTGGTTGGACAGCTCCCAGACCCAGCTCTCGGTCATCGTGTTGATCGCGGTCTTCAGGGTGCGCCGGTCGTCCAGGGGCATCTCGGCGGTGGTGAGGGCCCACAGGTCGATGAGGCCGCGTTCCATGCCGTTGACCGGCACGATGACCGCTGGTCCCTCGATGGGCATGCAGTCCGAGAGGCGGGCCGTGGTGACGCGGGCGGCGGCGAGGTCGCCGCGGATGCCGTAGACGAGGGGGTAGTAGTCGTCGCCGTAGGTCCCCCAGGCGAGCCAGCGGGAGCTGAGGTCGAGGGCCGCCTCGGTGGCGTCCGGGTCGATGCCCGCGGAGCAGAGCGGGAGGTCGGCGGCGGCGAGTTTCTCCTCGTCCCAGACGCCCTCCTCCAGGATGCCCATGGCGTGCGCCCAATCGACGAGGCGGTGCCGGGCGCCGTCGAGGTGCGGGCTGAGTTCGACCGTGAACGGCATGTAGAAGTCGGGGAGTTGGGACGGGCCGACCTTCTGGAAGGGCACGTGGGTGTAGGCGCGCAGCCGTTCGGCGCCGGCCGAGGCGAGCAGGGCGCCGACGTCGGCGGCGGAGGTGCCGATGCCGGTCGGGCCGTTCAACGGCGAGTTGTCCAGGGCGCCTTCGTTCATGTAGCGGCTGGAGCGCAGGTGCCATTCGTGGCCGCCCGACTGCCAGTCCTGGAGGCCCTGGGCGTACGCGGCCACGGCCCTGACCTCGTCCGGGGTGAGACCTTTCTCCAGGGCCACGGCGGGCACCTCGGTGAACGCGGTGTGCTCGAACTGGTGGAGCCGCGAGGTCAGCACGTCGTTGACGGTGTCGGCGGCCTCCTGGGTGGTGCAGCCGAAGAAGGACTCCAGGACGAGCACGCCGTTGCTCAGCTCGCCCTCGTCCTCGACCTCCCGCTGGTAGGAGAAGAGGTCGTTGCGCAGGTGGACGCCGTCGGAGAAGGTCTCCATCAGCACCCGCAGCGGCCGCTCCTCGGCGACGGACGCCGGCACCTCGGAGGTCGCGTACTCCACGAGCCCGGCCGACCAGGGCGCCCCGCCGACCTTGCGGCGCATCTCGATGTACTCGACGGGGTTGGCGACCCGCCCCTCGTTGATGTTGGACAGCTCCCACAGGGACTCGTTGAGCAGGTGCTCGGTGGAGACGGCGAAGCGGCGGCGCCAGTCGACGGACATCGAGGGCACCGTGCGCGCCCACAGGTCGGCGAGCCCCGCCTCGACCGGGTTCTCCGGCTCGGGCACGGGGGTCGACAGGTCGAGCGGCATGAACAGCGGCAGCCGGTCCAGGTAGGCCTTGCCGCCGGCGCGGTCCTGGCTGCGCTTGAAGGTCTCCAGGAAGTGGTCGTCGAAGAAGAACACCCACACGTACCAGTCGGTGATCAGCGACAGGGCGGGCCCGTCGCAGTCGGGGTGGGTGTAGGCGCAGAGCAGGCCGTAGTCGTGCGCGTCGAGGTCGGCCTGCTCCCAGATCCCGGAGCCTTCCAGCATGCCCATCTCGCGCGCCCACTCGGAGGAGTGGGCGCGGGCCTCGTCCAGATGCGGGTTGAGGCGCGCGGGATACGGCATGTAGAAGTGCGGGAGTTCGAACGGCTGGGTCATGGCCGGGCCCTACCCGCGGCCCTCAACACCCATCCCGGGCAGGGGACATGATCACACCATCGCGTGAATCACCGATGAACCACTCCCGAACCTTCTCCGGATGGTGTGGCAGGTACGGCTGGCCTGACACCGCACCGGCGCCGGGCGCGCCTCCCCGTCCGTACAGCCACCGACGCGGCCGAGTCGCCTACGCGCCCCGCACCTGGATCAGCGCGTGCGTACCCCCCGTACGCCACCGCTGCCCTTCCGCCTCGACCAGCGCGGTCTCCGTATGGGCGTCGAGCCCGGTGATCACGTCGGACTTGAGGGTGCGCAGGGCGGCCACCGGGCCCGGGAAGTAGGCGGTGACGTCCGCGAACGGCGTCGCGGGCGGCCAGCGCCGATCGCCCACCAGCCGGCGGTAGTTGAGGTCGCCCTTCACGATCGTCAGGGTGGCCGCGGCGAACTCGGCGCGGAGGTCGGCGGGCATGTCGGCGTACGGCAGCGGGGCGCAGGAGAAGGGGTGGGCGCGCACGGTGAGGCGGCCGTCCGCCATGGCCGACCAGAGGCCGCGGCCGTACGTCGCCGCGGCGCCCGGCGCGCCGGCCAGCCGGTGCAGGGCCTCGACGACGTCGGCGGTCGTGGCGTCGGAGACGTAGTACGGGTGGGGCTTGATGTGCAACACCGCTCGCTCGACCCGCTGTTGGTCGAGGAGATGGGCCAACAGAAGCAGATCGGGGATGAGTTCGCGGCCCGCGTTGTCGGCGACGAGGCAGAGGGTGCCGGTGCCGGAGAGGAGCGACCACAGCCGCTCGCTGTCGTCGGCGACCAGGGCCGGCACCGGGGCCCGCGCGGCCGACTCCGCTCCGGCCGCCGAGAGGCGGAAGCCGAGGTCCGCGCGGTTGCCCCAAAGGGAGCCGTGCAGCAGGGAGTTGGCGCGCTCCTCGGGTGACGTGTCCGCCAGCGCGTCGAGTGCGGCGAGTTCTTCGTCCGTCTCGGGTGCGTCGAGTTCGGCGCGCTTGAAGGGGCGGAACGGGTCGATGCCCTGCCAGGCGCCGGGGCCGAAGTAGCCGACGGCCCCGAGGAGCTGACGGTAGAAGTAGCTCTCGGACCAGAGCCAGGGCACGTCGTACCAGGACTGTCCGGCGTAGAGGTCGGTGCCCCAGGCCGCCCAGCGGTCATGGTCGGGGGCGTCGCCGGGGAGGGGTTCGATCGTGCCCTCGGTGCAGTTCTTCAGGAGGGCGTCGAGGGCGCGGTGCTGCTCGGGGCCGTAGGGGAAGGCGTCGCGTACCTGCTGGATGATCGCGGGGTGCCGTTCGGCCAGCACGCTGCGGGGGAACGAGCCGGGCTCGTCGCCGAGGATCACGGGCGCGGTGGGGGTGTCGGGCATGCGGCTCACCGTACCGGGCTGGTCAGTCCGCTTCGATCTCCCGCTCCAGGCGCGCGGCGAGGCTGAGATAGCGGGCGCGGCGCGGGACGGGGACCAGGCCGCGGATGACGAGGTGCCACATCTGGGCCGTTCTGCGCGGCTGTAACGCGACCGGTTCGAGGGTGCGGCCCAGCACACGGACGCCCACGAAGAGGCCGACGAGGGTGCGGGCCATGGCGTCCACGTCGGTGTCGGGGTGTGCGTCGGCTTCCGCGACGGCGCCCGCGAGCTTGCGGGAGGCGATGTCCAGCCACTCGGTGAAGGGGTGCGGCATCGGGGGCCGTACCTCGATCTCCCCGGCGGCGAGCCGGAGTCCGGCGCGCGGGATGGGGCCCTCGACCGCCATGCGTGTCATGCCGAACGTGACACGTATCAACGCCTCGAGTGAGGAGTATCCCCTGCTGTCCATCTCCTTGGTCATCTGGCGCGACGCCTTGGCCTGCATCTCCAGGATGGTGTGGGCCAGGTCTTCCTTGGCCGCGAAGTGGAAGTACAGGGCACCCTTGGTGACCTGGGCTTGGTCGACGATGTCGCTCAGGCTGGTGGATTCATAGCCCTGCCGGTCGAACAGCTCGGCGGCGGCCGTGATGATCGTTGTGCGGGTCTGTTCGGCCCGTAGCTGCCTCACCATCGACTGAAACACTCCCGATGAAGGAAAAACAACGGCCCATGCCGTTTTTTTCTTACCCCCTGTACACAGTAGCTCACCCTGTGGCGGTGTCGGCCTTGCACTCGAAGACCACCAACACCCCTCACGTTCCCATCACTTGCATCTCTGTGTCACCCCTGTCCCGACTCTTGACCACTTTCAGTGGCCCTGGCACGTGTCAGCGCCGGTTCCCGGCCAAACAGAGGGCCGACCGGCCCGGCGGGGCGCCTCCGGAAGCGCGCCCCGCCCTACGGGTCAGTCGGTCTGTTTCTCTGCATCCCTTGTGCCATCAGGGCTGTTGTACGGAGGTGCCCTACGAACCGCTACGAACCGCTGCGCACGGCCTGTACCGTCCTGGCCGCGTCCGCGAGCCCGGCTCCGCAGCCGCCGGAGCAACTGCCGGGCAGAGCGCGGGCGTTCGCCTTGATCGCCGATTCGATCCGGGCCGGGGTCAGCGCAGCGTCGGCCGACTTCATCAGCGCGGCCAGGCCCGCGATGTGCGGGGCGGCCATGCTGGTGCCCTGGTAGTAGGCGTACGACTCGGTGGACGGCGTCCTGGTGCCGGAGTTCAGCGTGGAGTAGATGCCGTTGGCGGTGCCGGTGCTCGTCTGGCCGCCGGGGGCCGAGATGTCCACGCCGGAGCCGTAGTTGGAGTAGGACGCCTTCGCGCCGGCGCGGTTGGTGGCGGCGACGGAGATGACGTTGTCGCAGTTCCCCGGGGAGTGGTTCGCGACGTTGTCGTTGTCGTTCCCGGCGGCCACGACGACCGTGGTGCCCCGGTTCACGGCGGCGGTGATGGCGCTCTGGGTGGCCGAGGTGCAGGGGCCGTCGCCGCCCAGGCTCATGTTGATGACCTTGGCGACGTTGGCGTTGGCGGGGACGCCGGCGACGCTGCCGCCGGACGCCCAGGTGATGGCGTCGATGATGTCGGAGTCGTAGCCGCCGCACTTGCCGAGGACGCGCAGCGGGGAGATCTTCGCGCCGTAGGCGATGCCCGCGATGCCCTTGCCGTTGTCGGTGGCGGCTGCGATGGTGCCCGCGACATGGGTGCCGTGCCAGGAGGAGGGGCTGGCCGCGACGCCCGCGCCGCACTCGTTCGCGGCGTAGTGGTCGCCGGGGTCGGCCGGGTTGCTGTCGCGGCCGTTGCCGTCGACGGAGACGGCGGTGTCGGAGATGAAGTCGTAGCCGGCGACGATGTTCGCGGCGAGGTCGGAGTGGGTGACGTAGCCGGTGTCGATGACGGCGACGGTGACGCCGCTGCCGGTCGAGGTCGGCCACGCGGCGGGCACGTTCATCCCGGCTGTCGTCTCGAAGAGGTCCCACTGCTTGCCGTACCCGGTGTCGTTCGGGTCGGCCTGCGCGGTGTTCAGCCGGTCCGGTACGACGTAGGAGACCTGCGGGTCGGATCTGAACTCGGCGATGACGTCGGCGACTTCGGTGGTGGAGCGGGCGTCGCCGAGGCCGACGAGGGCGGCGCCGGTGCCGAGACGGCGCTCGAAGTCGACGCGCTCGCCGGTCACCTCGCCCTTGGCGGTGGCGTCGGTCTCGGCGGCGCGGTTCGAACTCGCTTCTGCGGAATCGGACTTGTAGCCGACGATGAGGCGTTCGGCGAGGGTGCCGGGGGCGGCCTCGGTCTGTCCTGACAGGGTCGGTGCGGCGGCCTGGGTGGGGGGTACCTGGGCGACGGCGGCCGAGGTCGCGGCCGTGACGAGGAGGGCCGCGGAGACCGCGGCGACGGACATCAGGGTCCGTCCGGTGGCGAATGCCGTGGGGGTGCGCAAGGGCTTGCCTTTCGTGGCCGTGTTCCGCGCGGCGCGGAGCGTCGGTCGATGCGCTTCGCCGTCGAAGCGGTGGGGGTCGAGCCGAGGAGCGCCGGGCGCGGGCGGCTGCCACAACAGGGGTTGCCCATGGGTCAGCTGTGGTCAAACGATAGGCAAAGAGAAGGTCATAGGGATACGGGGGAAACCCTCGATCAGGCCGGAAACCACCCCTGACTGTCGGGCAGTTGACCGGAAACGTCCTGGTTCACGGCGAGGGGGCGGACTGAACGCGCCGGGCCTGGTTCCCGTATTGCACGAACAGACCGTTGCCGCCCCCGGCCGAGGAGACGTTCCGGATGTCCCGGATGACCGCACACCGCACCGCCATGGCGGGCGCCGCCCTGGCCCCGCTCCTGCTCACCGTCTGGGCGGCGGGTCCGGCGCAGGCGCACGGCGCGCCGACCTATCCGGTCAGCCGCGTCTACGCCTGCTCGCCCCAGGGCGGCAGCCAGGCCGGCTCGGCCGCGTGCAAGGCGGCGATCGCCGCGAACGGGGCGCCCTTCACCTACTGGGACAACCTCCGTGTCCCCGACATCAACGGCCGCGACCGCCAGCTGATCCCCGACGGGAAGCTGTGCAGCGGTGGGCTCCCCGACTACAAGGGTCTCAACCTCGCCCGCACCGACTGGCCGTCCACGCGGCTGACCCCGGGGGCGAAGCTGACGATGACGTACGCGTCGACGATCGCGCACACCGGCACGTTCAAGCTGTATCTGACGAAGGCCGGCTACGACCCGGCGAAGCCGCTGACCTGGTCCGAGCTGCCGACCACACCCTTCGCCGAGGTGAAGGACCCGCCGCTGACCGGCGGCGCGTACCGCATCAAGGCGACGCTGCCGACGGGCCGTACCGGGCGCCAGCTCATCTACACCATCTGGCAGAACAGCAGCACGGAAGACACCTACTACTCGTGCTCGGACGTGGTGTTCCCCGGCGGCACGACCGCCTCCACACCCTCGTCGGCCTCGTCCGCGGGGAAGGCCGCCTCGAAGGGCAGGTCGGCGAGCCCGTCGTCGTCAGCGGTCAAGTCCCCTACCGCGGCGCGCAGTTCGGCGAAGGCCCCGGCATCCGCCACGGCACAGAAGGCGTCCCCCGCCGAGGAGAGCACGGCGCCGGGCAGCAGTCCGGTGGCGTCCGACACCGACGCGTCCGGCGGTCCTTCGGCGCCCATGATGGCGGGCGGCGCCACCGCGGTACTGGTGCTCACCGGGGGCGCCGCCCTGGCCCTGCGACTGCGCCGACGCTGAACTCGGCGCGTACAGGCCCTACTTGCTACGTGGCCGGAACTGCTCGGCCGCTGCTGATCAGTTGGTGAAGACCGCCGCGCCGCCGTCGGTCACCGGGGCGTACTTCGCGGTGAAGTAGCCGGCGCTGAAGCAGAGGGACGAGCCCGAGGTCTTGGTGAAGGCCTGGCTGGTGAAGTTGATGCTGGAGTCGGTGTTGCTCGCCGTGCCGCTCAGGCTGGGCGCCTGGTAGACGCAGGTGATGCTGCCCAGCAGGGTCTTCAGCTTGACCGTGGTCTGGATGGTGGAGCCGCTGGCCGGGGTGACGGTCAGGGTGCCGTCCGAGACGGCCGCCGTGCTGTACGGCAGGTTGTCGACGGTGATGCTGGTGACACCGGTGACGCCGAGGACGTTGCTCGTGCAGGTGCTGCTGTCGAAGGTCTGCCCGGAGACGGACTCGGTGGCGGTGCCCGGCGCGGTCGGGTTGTCGGTGACGGTCGCGGTGAACTGCGACGCGGTGCACTTGATGCCGCTGGTGCCGGTCGCGCTGGAGTACAGGGTGGCCGAGGTGCCGGTGGCCAGCGGCGCGGTGAGCACATCGCCGACGGCGACGGGCGTACCGCCGAGGCTGCCGGTGGTGAGCACCGGGATGTCGGCCGCCGAGGCCGGGACGGTGAAGGGGATGGTGAGCGCGGCGACGGAGCCGACGAGGGTGAGGACGGTGCGAGTACGCATGCGGGTGTACCTCTTCTTCCGAAGTGGACGGTCGAACCGGGGGTTCTGAGGGGGGTGGGGGAACGGGGGGTCGGGGGGCGCGAGTTCGCCGCCGCCCGGTGTGTGCGCGTCGCCGCCGCCGGCCCGTGACGCCTTCTCCGTACGCGACGGACCGGCAGCGGCGGTCGGCCGGTGACCGGCCGGAGGCCCGCGGGGGTTGGGGGTCTCCGGCCGGGCCGGGCAGTGGGGCGGACGGCACGGACCAGGGGGGAAGCGGCCGTGCCGGGCCGCGGGGTGCGGACTCTGAGGGGGCGTCAACTGCCCCTGCGGAAAGGGAAGTCCGGGAACGCGGCTCGTGCCGCGCGGCGGATCCGGCGCCACGGATCCGGCAAACAAGGGAGAGTTGTAGACCTGAGTGTCCGTCAACGTCAAGAGATCCAGGGCAAGTTGACAGACAAGACGAGGCGCACCGAGGGGCCGGAAAGCCTTGCCTCACAGGTGGCGCATCATCAACACTCTTTTTTCACAACTCTCTTGACCCTTGAATGTAACCCCCGGTAACTTCCTCGTCGGCTACTGCTGCGTAACCTGAAAGCCCTTGCACCCGCCGGGAGTTGTGAGGAGGGCTGCGCCGCACCCGCTGTCCGCGCCAGGACAACGCGCCATTTGGAATCCGACCCGCGTTGAACCAGAGCAGCACATTGGGAGCAGACATGGCTTCACCCTCGGACGCCACCCCGTCCAACGGAAACACCCCTGAGCAGCCGGAAAGCGGTTCCGCGCCGGAGACCGTCGAGGGGCCCGAGAGACGCGGTCAGGTCCGACTGCGCCGTGCCGCGATCATGGCGGTGCCGGCCACGCTGGCCGCCGCGGCCCTCGCGGTGCTCACCGCCCAGGGCGCCCTGGGGGTGCAGTTCTCCATCTCCGGCATGCCGTTCACGGTCACGGCCAAGTCCCTCGACGGCACCGGCTTCGAGCAGTTCGGCGATCTGGACAACATGATCCCGAACAGCCCGAACGAGGGTGACACCGGCGGCCAGGTGCTGATCATGACCTCCGCCATCAAGAACGCCACGCTGGACAGCCTCTGCCAGAGCGTCGACCTGGGCGGCATCAACCTGCTGATCAAGGCGGGCAGCGGTTCGACGAAGGTCACGGCGACCGATCTGACCACGGACTCGACGGAACTGTCGGGCGACGCGTCCTTCGGCAACATCGAGATCGGCAACGACGCCAGCACGCTCACCAAGGCCGGGGTGCAGGGCAAGAAGGGCGTCTTCAGCCAGCAGTCCGACACCGTGCACATCAACAACCTGCGGCAGACCAACTACGCCACCACGGCAGGTGTGTTCAAGCTGCCGGGCCTCAAGCTCAGCTTCAGCGACTCGGGTTGCTGATGTCCGGGAACCTGTCACGGCAGGGGATGCGGCCCGCCTTCCGACGGTGGCGGGCCCGCCGTCCGTTCTGGGGCGGGCTGCTGCTCGCCCTGGGCGGGGCGGAGATCCTGGTCACGGAGAAGGTGTCGATCAAGGTGGCGATGCACATCGGCATGCAGGGCATGACCGGCTATCTGCTGCCCGTGGTGATGCTGCTGTGCGGACTGCTGATCCTCTTCAGTCCGGGCCAGCGCCTCTTCTACTCGCTCATCGGGATCCTGTGCAGCCTCGGCAGCTGGCTCACCTCGAACCTCGGCGGCTTCTTCGTCGGGCTGCTGCTGGGCATCGTCGGCAGCTGTATGACGTTCGGCTGGCTGCCGGACCAGGAGCCGCGGTCGGAGCGCCGCCGCCGTAAGCGCGAGGCGAAGACGACGACGGCACCCCTCCAGCAACAGTCCTGAGAAACACTTCGGCCCCGGCGACCGCCGGGGCTCGACGCGTTCCGCCCTGTGCCGTGCTCAGGGGGGTCAGTGGGCGGTTGCCGGTGGTTCCGTGGCGGTGGCCGCCGGGGACTCGGTCACGGTGGTGTGCACCGTGGTCGGCTCCACCGTGTTGCTCTCCTCCTTCATGGCCTTCGCCTCGCTCTTGAGGATGCGCATGGACTTGCCCAGTCCGCGGGCCGCCTCCGGGAGCTTCTTCGAGCCGAACAGCAGGATGGCCAGGGTCACCACGACCAGCAGGTGCCATGGTTCGAGTCCGTTGCGGAGCATGACCTCGCCTCTCTTCACCGACAACAGTTGCTATGTTGCGCAACTGTACAACCCGGAGGTCGCGCGGAGACCCCTCAGGGCCAGGACGTCGTAGAGCCTGGGAGGGGTGTGCCGGTGGGGAGCGGTGTCAGAGTCCGCGGAGGCGGGGCGTGGGCAGGTCGGACCGGTCGGCGCGGGCGCCGAGGCGGGTGACCGCGAGCCGGACGACGTCGACCACGTCCGGGTCGTCGACGAAGTACACCTGGCGGCGGCCCTCACGGCGGGCCCGGACCAGTCCGGCGAGCCGCAGCTTGGTGAGGTGCTGGCTGACCGCGGGCAGCGCGCCGCCGACCCGCGCCGCGAGCCCGGTGACATCGCTCTCGCCCTGGGCCAGCGCCCACACGATGTGCAGCCGCGCGGGCGAGGCCAGCAGCCCGAAGGCCGCGGCGGCGTCCGCGAGCACGTCGGCGGACGGGTCGTCGAAACCGCTGCCGGCTGCCGTCACCGTCGTCGCCTCCCGCCCCTGGCCGGTCCCTCGCACGGACCGCACCAGTGTAGGCGGCCGGAACTTCTCCCCGGTGCGGGGAGTTTCCACGGTGCTTGCAGACAGGACGGTACGGACGGACGACCGGCGCGTGCCGCACACCTCCTACGTAAGGATTTCGCATGGCCCTGTGGGACCGCTTCAAGGAGTCCGCGTCGACGATGCAGACCCAGCTCGTCGCGAAGAAGAACGACCTGAAGAGCGGGGCCTTCCGCGACGCGAGCATGGCGATGTGCGCGCTCGTCGCCGCCGCCGACGGCACCATCGACCCGTCGGAGCGCCAGCGCGTGGCCCAGCTCATCGCGAGCAACGAAGTACTGAAGAACTTCGACGCGACGGACCTCCAGCGCCGCTTCGACGAGAACCTGAACAAGCTGACGGCCGACTTCGCGTTCGGCAAGGTGAGCGTGTTGCAGGAGGTCGCCAAGGCGAAGAAGAAGCCCGCCGAGGCGCGTGCGGTCATCCAGATCGGCATCGTGATCGGCGGCGCGGACGGCGACTTCGACAAGACCGAGCAGGCCGTGGTCCGCGAGGCGTGCTTCACGCTCGACCTCCCGCCGCACGAGTTCGATCTCTGACCGACCGTCAATATCCACGTCCGGGACACTTCTCCGTCTGCTCTTATGTAACCTTTCCAGCCTCGACAACTCCCGTACGCCGTCGAGATGATCACGATGCGGCAGCAACAACTCACTCCATGTCGCTGCTCACTTGACTACCAGCGGTCACACGCGATTGGCTCCGGCCCAACGGGAGTAACCCGGTCGGCGCACCTCTTACGGCTCCGGGCGCACTCTCCCCGTCCCCGAGCTCGGCCGCACAGCGAGGTGCCGCACCCCCCATGACCACTCCTCCCTCACCTCACCCCTCCTCCCGTCTCATACGCGGCACGGCACTGCCCTTCGCCGTTGCCGCCTGCGTACTGCTCTCCGGCTGCTCCGGGACCGGCGGTTCCGGCACGGACACGGCCGGCGCCGCGGACACCGGCCGCCTCAAGCTCGCGCTGGTCACCCACGCGAGCAAGGGCGACGCCTTCTGGCTGCTGGTGAAGAAGGGCGCCGAGGCCGCCGCGGCCAAGGACGGCGTCGATCTGACGTACTCGAGCGACCCCGACGCCACCGGGCAGGCCGAGCTGGTGCGGGACTCGGTCAAGGACGGGGTCGACGGCATCGCGCTGACGCTCGCCAAGCCGGACGCGATGAAGGGCCCCATCAAGGAGGCCAGGGCCGCGGACATCCCGGTGGTCGGCCTCAACTCCGGTATCGCCTCCTGGCGGTCGGAGGGCGTCCTGGAGTTCATCGGGCAGGACGAGAGTGTCGCGGGCCGCGCCGTGGGTGAGAAACTGGACGCCCTCAAGGCCAAGCACGCGCTGTGTGTGATCCACGAGCGGGGCAATGTGGCCCTGGAGGCGCGCTGCGCAGGCGTGAAGAAGTCGTTCACCGGCGAGACCGACATGCTCTACGTGGACGGCACCGACATGGGCGCCGTGTCCGCCGGAGTCACGGACCGGGTGAAGCAGGACCCCAGCATCGACGAAGTGGTCATGATGGGCGCCGATTTCGCCCTCGCCGCGGTCAAGTCCGTGAAAGCGGCGGGCAGTAGGGCCAAGGTCGCCACCTTCGACCTGAACCAGGACCTGGTCAAGGCCGTGCAGGGCGGGGACGTGCAGTTCGCGGTCGACCAACAGCCTTATCTCCAGGGCTACTTGGCCGTGGACTCGCTGTGGCTGTACAAGACCAACGGCAACATCAGTGGCGGCGGGGTGGCTCCCGTGCTCACCGGCCCGGCGTTCGTGACGAGGACGAACGTCGGCGCGGTCGCGAAGTTCGCGGCCAACGGAACGCGCTGACCGGACACTTCGTACGAGGATGTAGCGAGGACGACCACGATGTCTCCACGGACAGGTGCCCGGCGCCGCGTCGGTTCCATACGTCTTTCCCTGATCCTGCTGGCCCTGGTCCCCAGCGTCACGCTGGCCGCGATGTGGGGCGTGACCACGACCCAGATGTTCACGGAGGGTCTACGGCTGCGCTCCCAGACGGAGTTGAGCCGCTCGACCGGCTCCATGGGCACCGAGGCCGCGCTCGCCCTGCAGAAGGAACGCAGTCTCTCGGCGGCGTGGATGGCGTATCCGCACGGCTCACAGGCCGCGTTGGAGACCCAGCGCGCGGCGACGGACAAGGCCGTGGCCAAACTCGTGGCCCAGTCGGCGGCGATCAAGAAGGCACCGTCCCGGATCAGGGACCGGATGTACTCGGTCGTCGCGTCCGTCGACAGCCTGGAGTACTACCGCGACCAGGTGGACAACCCCACCGACATCACGCCCCAGCAGGTGCTGGACCAGTACACCTCGATCATCGACGACCAGATCCAGGCCTTCCAGGAGCTGTCCCAGGTCGACGACGGCGACCTCACCTCGCAGGCCGAGCCGCTCGTCGCCCTGGAGCACGGCGCCGAGCTGGTCTCCCAGGAGGACGCCCAGCTGACGCTTGCCTGGCACTCCGGGCACCTCGACAACGCATCGTGGGAACAGTTCGCCGAGCTGGTGCACGCCCGGCGCTGGCTGGTCCAGGACCAGATCGCCACCGGGTTCCAGGGCGCGGCCAAGACGAAGATCGAGCACGTACTGCAGAGCGTCGAGTGGAGCACCCTGGAGTCCACGGAGGACGCGGTGCTCCGGGCCGGCACGGCGGGCAGGGCGGACCCGAACGACGGCTCGGCCGGGCGGATCGCCCTGCCCGCCGCGCAGAAGCAGTGGAACGCGGCGCTGACCGAAGTCGCCGACCAGTACACGGCGTTGATCAGCCAGCAGACATCCGGCCTCCTCGACCGCAGCTCCGACAAGGCGCACAACCTGCTCGTCACCGCCGCCTCGCTGAGCGCGGGCGGACTCGCCGCCCTGCTGCTGTGCGTGGGCATGTCCTGGCGGATCACCCGCTCGCTGTCCCGCCGGCTGCGCGGCCTCAAGATGGCCACGCTGGGTCTCGCCGAGGACCGACTGCCCGATGTGGTGGCCCGGTTGAACCGTGGCGAGAAGATCGACGTGGAGTCCGCGACCCCTCCCCTGGACTACGGCGACGACGAACTCGGCCAGGTGGCCCAGGCGTTCAACGCCGCGCAGCGCACCGCCGTGCACACCGCGGTCGAACTCGCCGACACCCGCAGGGGTTTCCAGAAGGTCATCCTCGGCATCGCCCGGCAGAGCCAGAACCTCGTCAACCTCCAGCTCACCAAGCTCGACCAGCTGGAGCGCCGCCACGACGACCCCGAGGTGCTGCGCGGCCTGTACGAACTGGACTCCACCGCAAGCCAGTTGCGCCGCTACGAGGAGAACCTCGTCGTCATCAGCGGCGAGCAGCCCCGCCGCAGCTGGACCGAGCCCGTCGCCCTGATCGACATCCTGCGCAGCGCCGTCGGTGAGGTCGCCGAGTACCAGCGGGTGGAGGTGCACACCGAGGAGGAGGTGTGCCTCGCGCCGCCCGCGGTCGCCGACGTGATCCACCTGCTGGCGGAGCTGATCGACAACGCCACGGTGTACTCCCCCGCGCCGAGCCCGGTCGGGGTGCGGGCCGCGATGGTCGCCAAGGGCCTCGTCATCGAGGTCGAGGACCGCGGCCTCGGCATGTCCGAGGAGGACTACGCCTCGCTCAACGCGCAGCTGGCCGTGCCCCCGCAGTTCGACGTCGTCGCCCTCGCCGACGACCTCCGGCTCGGCATGTTCGTGATCGCCCGGCTCGCCACCCGGCACGGCATCGCGGTGACCCTGCGCTCCTCGCCGTACGGCGGCACGACCGCGATCGTGCTCATCCCGCACGACATCGTCGTACCCGAGCCGGTCGAGGAGTTCGCGCCGGATGCCTCAAGTGCCGCGGAGGACAAGGCAGTCGAGGCCGAGAAGGCAGCCGCGACCACAACCGCCGCGAAGGGCCGGGCAGTTGAAGACCCGGGCGCTGCTCCCGCGGCGCGGCCCGTCATCCCTCCGGCGCGGTCGCCCGAGCCGTCGGCCTCCGTCGATCCGGGTGGGCTCGCCCCATTGCCGCGGCGGGTGCCGCAGACCAGTCTGGCCAGTGAGTTGCGGGAGGAGGCCGGACCGGCCGAGGAGGACGAGGAGTTGGAAGACTTCACCGCGGAACGCGCGGCCTCCTCACTCGCCGGGTTCCAGCGCGGCACGTTCCAGGCGCGAGACGCCGTCGACGACGACGCGCCATCGCAGTACGACCGGGAGGAAGCAGCAGCCTCCTCGAATCCGCCCGCCGACCGCTCATGAAGGACTCCGCCATGACACGTCCCGTCCCCGCCACGCACACCCAGCTCGACCAGTTGCTCACCGGACTCGTGGACCGGGTGGCCGAGGTGAACCAGGCCGTCGTGCTGTCCGAGGACGGCCTGGTCGTCAGCAAGTCCACCGGGTTCCTGCGTGACGACGCCGAGCGGCTCGCGGCCACCGCGTCCGGGCTGATGAGCCTCAGCAAGGGGGTCAGCATGGACTTCCGGGGCGGCCCGGTGCGCCAGGCGCTGATCGAGATGGCGAACAGCTATCTGATCCTCACCTCGGCGGGCCCCGGCGCCCACCTGGTCGTGCTGACCGGTCCCGGCGCGGACGTCGGTGTCGTGGCGTACCAGATGAACATGCTGGTGAAGAAGATCGGCGAGCATCTCAGCGCCGCGCCGCGGGCGGGCGTCGGCCCCGCCACCGGCTCCGGCGAGTGAGGTGAGCGGTGGCGACGCGGCGGGACGGCTCGTACGGCCGTTCACGCTGACCGGTGGCAGAACCCGGCCCAGCCGCGCCGATTTCACCCTCATCACGACGGTGACCGCGGTCGAGCCGGCGCCCGCGCGTGCGCCCCGGCCGCAGCCGGAGCAGTCCCGCATCCTGCGGCTGTGCGCCGAGCCGCTGGCGGTGGCGGAGGTCGCCGCTCTTGTCGACCTTCCGGTGAGCGTGGTAGTGATCATGCTCTGCGATCTGCTGGAGGCGGGCCTGATCACGGCCCGGCCGCCGCACCCGGTCTCCCGTACCAGCCCGGACCTGGACCTGCTGCAGAAAGTGAGGGAGGGCCTTGACCGGCTCTGACACCATCGCTCCGGCCCCCGCGCCGCCCGAGACGGTCAAGATCCTGATCGCGGGGGGCTTCGGCGTCGGCAAGACCACCATGGTCGGTTCGGTGAGCGAGATCGCCCCGCTGCGCACCGAGGAGCCGCTGACCGTGGCGGGCCTCGCCGTCGACGACCTCGACGGCATCGAGGAGAAGCGGGCCACCACCGTGGCCCTGGACTTCGGCCGCATCACCATCGGCCAGGACCTGGTGCTCTACCTGTTCGGCACCCCGGGCCAGCAGCGCTTCTGGTTCATGTGGAACGACCTCGCCCTCGGCGCCCTCGGCGCGGTCGTCCTGATCGACGTCCGGCGCCCGAAGTCCAGCTTCGCGGCCGTCGACTTCTTCGAGCGCCGGGGCATCCCGTTCGTGGTGGGCGTGAACGGCTTCTACGGCGAGCACCCGTACCCCGCGGAGGCGGTGCGCGAGGCGCTGGCCCTCCCGGAGGACGTCCGGGTGCTGCTCTGCGACGCGCGTGAGCGCGACTCGTGCCGGAACGTACTGATCGCACTGCTCGACCAGTTGATCGCCGCCGCCATCGAGGACGGGGGCGGCGGCAAGCTCACTCGTCCGGCCCGCTGAGCGGTTCGTCCGAGGGGGCGATGACCCGGGCGGTGAGGTCCGGGTCAGGCATGTCCCGGTCGAAGGGGAACATGGGCCGGCGGATGCGGTGATGGCCGAGCCGTTCGAGGTCCTGGTCCACCCCGCCCGGCGTGAGGGCCATCTTCCAGTCGGCGGCCATGGCGAAGAGTTCGGGTTCGAGATAGCCGATCTTGACGAGCACGAGATCGGCGGAGCGCGGGTCCAACTCCAGGTCGGTGAAGTCGTGTTCGTGGTGGTACGGCTTCCTCAGCCGGGTCAGGATCACGTGCACGCTGCCGACCCTGAGGACGACCTCGGTCTCCGCGTCCCGGTCGCCGTGCCGGATCGAGTGCACGACTCCGGTGAGGGTGAGCGGGCCCGCGTGGCGGTCGTCGACCTCGGCGCCGGCTGTGACGGTGACGGTGGCGCCGACTCCCGCTTCTACGGCCGTTTCCACGGCTGCCGGGCCCGGGAGCGACGCGTAGATGACCGTAGGGCCGCTCTCGTCCTTGAACTCCGGGCGTTCCAGGACCTGTTGGAGGCCCCAGGTGACGTCGCCCGCGCCGCCCGCGGTGGGGTTGTCGCCGGTGTCGCTGATGAAGTACGGGCGGGCGGTGGAGGCGAGGGCCTCGTCCAGGCAGTCGGCCAGGGTGCCGGTGGGGGCGACGAACTCGAAGTCGTGCCGTGCCTCCCAGAAGCCTCGGGCCAACTGTTCGGCGCCGGCCCGGACTTGGGGTTCCGACGGGCCGGTCACCACGACCGCGGCTCGGTTGCGGGGCTCGTCCGCCCAGGCGTAGCCGACCCAGATCGCGGCGTCGGTGACGCCCTCGGTCGCTTCCACGTCCGCTGCGGCCGCGTAGACACTCTTCGCCGGTTCGATGCGGGTGGAGGTCTGTTCGCCCGCGAGCAGGACGGGGACCGGGATCCAGGCCTTGACCGGGCGGGGGGCGCCGCGTGTCAGGAGGTCCACGAGGTTGCGGGCGGCGCGTTCCTTGGTGTCCATGGCGTCTTCGTGCGGGGCCATGCGGTAGCAGGTGATCAGGTCGCTCTGGTGGACCAGGTCGCGGGAGACGTTGCCGTGGAGGTCCATCGAGGTGGAGATCAGGGTGGTCGGGCCCACGGTTTCCCGGATGCGGGTGAGGAGGAGGGATTCGGCGTCGTCCATTCCCTCCACTGTCATCGCGCCGTGGATGTCGTACCAGAGGCCGTCTACCGGGCCCAACTCTGCTAGTCGGGTGAGGAGTTCGTCGGTGAGTTCGGTGAATGCGGCTGCGGTTACCGTGCCGCCGGGGAGGGCCTTGCCCACGAGGGCGCCCTGCCAGGTCGCTGATTCCCTGAGGGGGGTGCCGGGGGCCAGGAAGGGGTAGCGGGTGAGGACTTCTGGGCCTCGGTGGGGGTGGAAGGCGGGGGCGTTGGTGCGGGCTGGGGAGAAGGTCGAGGATTCGATGCCCAGGCCGGCGATGGCGATGGTGGGGCGGGGTTTTGGCATGGGGGCTCCAGGTTGTGTGTCGGGTGCGGGTGCGCGGGGGCTGGTCGCGCAGTTCCCCGCGCCCCTGAAAAGCAGGGCATCACCGTGTCGTCGATTGGTCCGTGACCGTTTGGAGGGCTTGTGCCAGGGCTCTCTGTAGGGCGAATTGGCCTGCGCCCACCAGGCCTGCGTCTGCGCCCAGGCTTGCTCGTTCGATGATCAGGTGTTCGGTGACCAAGGGGTGGCAGCCTTCGTAGAGTTGGCTGCGGACGGCGGCGACGAAGGGTTCCAGGGTGGAGAGGATGCCGCCCAGGTACACCGCGTCGGGGTTGAAGAAGTTGACATTGGCCGCGAGGACCTGGCCGAGGTAGCGGCCGGCCTGGCGGACCGCTCGGGTCGCCTCGGGGTGGGAGTCGGTGGCGAGGCGTACGACGTCCTCGGTGGAGGTCACGTCGAGGCCGAGGCCGCGCAGGATGCGGACCAGGGCGGCGCCGGAGGCGACGGTCTCCAGACAGCCGGTGTTGCCGCAGGAGCACGGGATGTCGTGGGCGGCCTCGACCCGGACGTGGGTGATCTCGCCCGCCGCGCCGGTGCCGCCGCGGTAGAGACGGCCGTCGGCGATGACGCCCGCGCCGATCGCCGTGCCCGTCTTGACCATGATCGACTGGCGTCGGTCGGCGGGCTGCACGGTGTGCTCGCCCACGGCCATGCAGTTGGCGTCGTTCTCGATGGCCGCCGGGACGGCGAAGCGGTCCTCCAGCCAGGCCCGGACGGGGAAGCGGTTCCAGCCGGGCATGCGGGACGGGAGGGTGACGACGCCGTTCGTGACGTCGACCGGGCCGGGCAGTGAGAGTCCGACCCCGCGCAGCAGTTCCGGCCCGCGGCGCTCGGCGAGGCCCTGAAGGGTGTCGGCCAGGCCGGGTAGCGCTGCCTCCGGACCCTCGGCCGTGGGGAACGGCACGGTCGAGACGTCGGTCAGGCCGCCGCCGGGGAGTACCACCCCGACGTGCGCGTGCTTGCCGCCCAGTTCCGCCGCGACCGCGAAGCCGTCGCTGCCGCCCAGCCGGAGCACCTTGCGCGGGCGGCCGCCGGTGGAGGAGCGGGTGCCGTGTTCGGCGACCAGGCCCAGGGAGACCAGCTGGCCCACGGCGAGGGAGATCGTCGAGGGGGCGGCGCCGAGGAGTTCGGCGAGTTCGGTGCGGGTCGCGGCCTGGCCCGAGGCGAGGAGTTCGAGGACGTGCTCGGCCAGTGAGGAGACGCCCGAGGTGCTCTTCCGGCGGTGCGCACTTTTTTCAGGCATGAAGGAAGTTACTTCCGGATCGGCGATCGAGGCGACGAGCGTAAGTCACCCACATGCCCTGGCGGCTTTTTTCAGAACGGCAGTAACAGGCTTTTTACAGCCGCACGCCTGTTTCTTCGACGGCAGGGGTCGTTGACTGTCCTCACTCCCGCCTCCGCCCCTCTTTTTCCGAGGAGAACCATGTCCCCTGTTCGCTCGAGACTCCTCGCAGGTGCCTCCCTGACCACGGCCACGCTGCTGCTCGCGGGCTGTTCAGGGTCGAGCGGCACGTCGTCGTCCGGGTCCCACGACTCGATCGACTACGCGCTGCCCGCGAACTTCACCCCGAACTGGATCCTGCCGATCGGCACCGCGGCCCACCTCAACACCAACAACATCTCCATCGCGAACTCGCTGTGGGAGCCGCTCATCGCCTACGACGGCTCGACCGGGACCATGGGCTGGAACAAGAAGGGCTCGGTGGCGACCGCCGCCGACTTCGCGGCCGACGACAAGAGCGTCACGGTCACCCTCGGCGACCGGCACTGGAGCGACGGGAAGCCGATCACCTCCACCGACGTGAAGTTCTGGTTCGACCTCATCAAGGCGAACAAGGCGCAGTGGGCGGGCTACAACCCGGGCAAGGCGCCGGACAACTGGACGTCGTTCAAGGCCGTCGACGCCGCCCACTTCACGATCACGTTCGACAAGGCCTACAACCCGCAGTGGATGCTGGCCAACGAGCTGAGTTCCATCACCCCGCTCCCCCAGCACGTGTGGGACAAGGCCGGGGACGCCAAGAAGGACTGGACGTACCTCAACGACGCGGCCAAGAACATCAACGGCTATGCCACGAACGCCCTGTGGAAGACGATCAGCGGCCCCTACGCCGTCAAGTCCTTCTCCACGGCCGGCAAGGTCGTCCTCGCCGCCAACGCGAAGTACGACGGCGGCGAGAAGCCCGGCATCCCCACCGTGAACCTCCTCCCCTTCACGACGGCGGACGCGGAGAAGAACGCGCTGCGCTCCGGGAGCGTCGACTACGGCTACATCGAGGCGACCGACCTCGACCAGAAGGCGAGCTTCACCGCCCAGGGCTACACGGTGAAGCCGTGGTCGGGCTGGGCGATCACCTACATGCCGTACAACTTCAACAACCCTTCCATGGGCGCCGTGTTCAAGCAGCTCTACGCCCGGCAGGCCGTCCAGCGCTCCATCGACCAGGCCGGTCTGTCGAAGGTCATCTTCAACGGCACGGCGGTCCCCGGATACGGGCCGATCCCGCAGGCGCAGACGTCGTCGTTCCTGTCGGCCACGCAGAAGTCCGACCCGTACCCGTTCTCCACCTCGGCCGCCAAGTCCCTGCTCAGCGGTCACGGTTGGACCGAGCAGGGCGGGGTCATGACCTGCACCAGCCCCGGCACCGGCGCCTCACAGTGCGGTGAAGGGGTCGCCAAGGGCACCAAGTTCCAGATGCAGGTGCTGTCGCAGTCCGGTTCGACGGTGACCGACAACATGATGAGCGCGATCCAGTCCTCGCTGGCGAAGACCGGGATCAAGTTCTCCATCAAGACCGCGCCGGTCAACTCCGTGCTGTCGCAGACCCCGCAGTGCACGGCCTCGCAGTCGATCTGCAAGTGGCAGCTGTCCTTCTTCGGCACGGCGGGCAGCTGGTACTTCCCGGCCTTCCCGACCGGCGACTCCCTGTTCCAGTCCAAGGGCGGCGCGAACTTCGGCAACTACTCCAACGCGGACGTCGACAAGCTCATCTCCGCGTCCACGACGTCGAGTTCGACCCAGGCGATCCAGGACTACAGCGCGGCCCTCGCCAAGGATCTGCCGGTGATCTGGCTGCCGGAGCCCGACTACCAGATCTCCGTGGTCAAGAGCGGTCTCGGCGGCTTCTCGCAGGACCCGCTCGCCAACTTCCACCCGGCCCAGTGGAAGTGGACCAGCTGAGGCATGGACACCCTCCTGTATCTGACCCGGCGGATCGCCCAGGCGCTGGTCGTCATCCTCATCGTGACGGTCGTGGTGTTCGGTCTGCTGCACGCACTGCCCGGGGGTCCCGCGCGCGGGATTCTCGGCCCGCAGGCCACACCCCAGCAGATCACGCTGTTCAACCACGACCAGGGTCTCGACCGTCCGTTGCCCGTGCAGTACCTGTACTACCTGCGGCAGTTGCTGCACGGTGACCTCGGCACGTCATACACCCTGAACGAGGCGGTGTCGCAGCTCATCGAGCAACGGCTCCCGAAGACACTGGTGTTGACCGTGTTGTCGGCGGTGGTCGGGCTGGTGCTCGCCATTCCGCTGGGCATGTGGCAGGCGGTGCGGCGGAACAAGCCGGCCGACTACGTCATCACCACGCTCAGCTTCGTGGCGTACTCGACTCCCGTGTACTTCTTGGGACTTGTGCTGGTGCTCGTCTTCACGCAGCTGCTGCGGTGGTTTCCCTCGCAGGCGCCGCAGGGGGACACCGTCGCCCAAGTCTTCGCGGATCCCGTGGCGTTGGTACTGCCTGTCGTCACCGGGGCGGCTTCCATGGTCGCCGTGTTCAGTCGGTACATGCGGGCCTCGACGTTGGAGAACCTCTCCGAGGACTACGTCCGTACGGCTCGGGCGGGGGGTTCCCGGCAGCGGGCGGTTCTTTTCAAGCATGTGTTCCGGAACTCGTTGACGCCGGTGATCGCGATGTTGGGGTATTACGTGCCGGTGCTGTTCGGCGGGGCGCTGGTGGTCGAGCAGCTGTTCAACTACCCGGGGATGGGGCTGTTGTTCTGGAGTGCGGCCCAGTCTTCTGACTACCCGGTGCTCCTCGGATGCGTCCTGGTCATCTCCGTGGCGACGGTGGTGGGGACGCTGCTTGCCGATGTCGTTCAGCGGATCGTGGATCCCCGAGTGAAGGCTGGTCGGGCATGAGTGTTCAGAGTGCCGGCCGGTGGGGGCTGCGCGCGCCCCGCGGCGGAGCCGCAGATCGACACAGCCCCGCGCCCCTCATTGCCCGCTTCGCGCGCAACAAGCTTGCCGTGGCCGGGCTCGTAGTCGTCGCCCTCTTCTTCCTGTTCTGCTTCGTTGGGCCTTTTCTCTACTCCACCGATCAGATCCATACCGACCTCACGCAGGTCAATCTCCGGCCCAGCGGGGCCCATTGGCTCGGTACCGATGCCGTGGGGCACGACGAGGTCGGGCGGCTCATGTACGGCGGGAAGGTGTCGTTGCTCGTCGGGCTCGCGGCCGGGGTGCTCGCCACGGTGATCGGGACCCTGTGGGGCGCGGTCGCCGGGTATGCGGGCGGGTGGGTCGATGCCGTGATGATGCGGGTCGTGGACGCGGGGATCGCCATTCCCGCCCTCTTCATCCTGCTGGTCGTGTCCGCCATCACCACGCCGGACACCGGGGGGCTGATCCTGATTCTGGGGCTGGTGTCCTGGCTGGTGCCCTCGCGGTTGGTGCGGGCGGAGACGTTGACCTTGAAGAGCCGGGACTACGTGCTGACGCTGCGTGCCATCGGGGGGTCGCACAGCCGGGCCATCACCCGGCACATCCTGCCGAACTCGGTGTCGACCATCGTCGTGGCGGCCACCTTCCAGGTCGCCGACGCGATTCTGCTCGTCGCCTATGTGTCCTATCTGGGGCTGGGAGTTCAGCCGCCGGCGACCGACTGGGGCGGGATGCTCTCGGCCGGGCTGACGGCCGCCTACTCGGGGCGCTGGTGGCTGATCGTTCCGCCGGGTCTCGCGATCATCCTCGTCGTGTGTGCGTTCAACGCGATCGGTGACGGGCTTCGTGACGCCTTCGACGTGAAGGGACGGGGATGAACAGCATCCTGGAGATAGAGAACCTGGGCGTCACCTTCTCCACCGAGAGCGGTGATGTGCCCGCCGTGCGCGGGGTGTCGTTGCGGGTGGAGCCCGGGGAGACCCTCGCCCTCGTCGGGGAGTCCGGGTCCGGGAAGTCGACCGTGGCGCTTGCCGCGCTCGGGTTGCTGCCCGGCAACGCCCGTGCGTCCGGCGGCGTTTCGGTCGGCGGCACGGATGTCGTGGGGGCCGGCGAGGCCCAACTCGCGCGGCTGCGCGGGCGTACGGCCTCGATGGTGTTCCAGGAGCCGGCCACCGCACTCGATCCGCTGACCCGAATAGGCAAGCAGATAGCGGAAGTCGTACGCAATCACCGGGACGTGTCCCGGCAGGAGGCCGCCGCCGAGGCCGTCGCGTTGTTGCGCAGGGTCGGGATTCCCGAGCCCGAGCGGCGGGCCTCCGCGTTTCCGTTCCAGTTGTCCGGTGGGCAGCGGCAGCGGGTCGTCATCGCCATGGCCATCGCCAACTCGCCCGGGCTGCTGGTCGCCGACGAACCGACCACCGCGCTCGACGTCACCGTGCAGGCCGAAATCCTCGATCTGCTGCGGGCGTTGGCCGCCGACTCCGGGACCGGCGTACTGCTCGTCACGCACAACATGGGGGTCGTCGCCGACTTCGCCGACCGGGTCGCCGTGATGCTGGAAGGGGAGGTCGTGGAGACGGGGTCGGTGGAGGACGTGCTGTTGCGGCCCACCCATGAGTACACGCGGCGGTTGTTGGCCGCCGTGCCCCGGCTGGCGGTGAGCGAGTCGGTGGATGCCGTCGTCCGGGAAAGTGAGTCCGACGAGACGGCTCCGGTTGTCGAACTCCGGGATGTCAGCGTGCAGTTCGGGCGAGGCCCCCGTGCCGTACGGGCGCTGGAGGAGGTGTCCCTGACCGTGCGGGCCGGTGAGACCGTGGGCCTCGTCGGGGAGTCCGGGTCGGGGAAGTCGACCGCGGCTCGGGTCGCTCTCGGACTCGTCGCGCCGGAGTCGGGCGGCGTCTCGCTCTTCGGGGCCGATCTGCGCAAGGCGCGGGGGCGGGCCCGGCGGACCCTGTTGGCCGGGGTCGGTGTGGTGCTGCAGGATCCGGTGGCCTCGCTGGACGCGCGGATGAGTGTCGCGGAGTGTGTGGCCGAGCCGTTGCGCGTGCACCGGCGCGGGATGGGGGCCGCCGAACGGCGCGAGCTGGTCGCCGAGGTGCTCGAACGGGTGCGGCTGCCGAAGGAGTTGGCGCGGCGCGGGCCGCGTGAGCTGTCCGGTGGGCAGCGGCAGCGGGTGAGTCTCGCCCGGGCGCTGGTCCTCGCACCGCGGCTGCTGGTCGCGGACGAGCCGACGAGCGCGCTGGACGTGAGCGTGCAGCAGACCGTGCTGGAGGTGATCGCCGAACTGCAGGCGGAACTCGGGTTCGCGTGCCTCTTCGTGTCGCACGACCTGGCCGTGGTGCAGCAGTTCGCAGGGCGGGTCGTCGTGATGCGGAACGGCCGGGTCGAGGAACAGGGGCCGACGATGAGCACGCTGCTGCACCCGGAAACCGCGTACACGCGCCGGCTCATCGCCGCCGTGCCCGTGCCCGATCCGGTCCTCCAACGGGAGCGCAGGGAACGCCGGTTGGCGCTCGGGACGGGGGCGGGCGCGTGAGCGACCCTCTCCAGGTGGTCGCCGGCGTCGACATCGGCGGCACGACCACCCAGGTCGTGCTGTGCACGCCCCGGCTCGACGTCCTGGACCGGGCGGAGATACCGACGCCGGCGAGCGAGGGCGGCGCCGCGATGCTCGACGCGGCGCTCTCCGCGCTACGGCCACTGCTCGACCGCAGGCCCGACGCACGGTTGGCCGGGGTAGGGGTCGGGGCGGCCGGGGTCGTGGACGCGCGGGCCGGACGGATCCTCGTGGCGAGCGACTCCTTCCGCGACTGGGCCGGGTTCGAGGTGACGGCCGCCGTCCAACAGGCCCTCGACGTACCGGCGTTCCTCGACAACGACGTGAACGCGTTCCTGCGCGGCGAGGTCGCGCGGGGCGCGGTCGCCGGTGAGGCGAACGTGCTCGGGATGACGCTCGGCACCGGCGTGGGCGGCGCGCTGTGGCTGGATGGCGCCCTGCACGACGGGCCGCGCGGGGCGGCGGGCGAGATCGGGCACGTACCCGGATTCGGCGAACTGCCCTGCACCTGCGGCGGCCGGGGACACCTGGAGACGCTGGCGTCGGGGCGGTCGGTCGCGGCGCGGTACGGGGAGCGGACGGGGCGCGAGCGGACGGCCCGTGAGGTCGCCGGGGCGGCCAGGGCGGGCGACCCGGACGCGCAGGCCGTGTACGCGGCGCTGGGTCGCGGTGTGGCCCGTGCGCTGCTGATCACGGCGGGGCTGCTCGATGTCACGACGTGCGTGATCGGCGGGGGTGTCGCCCGGGCCTGGGACCTGGTCGAGTCGGGCGTGCGCGAGACGCTGGCCCTGGAACCGCCGGTGAGCGGTCACCCGGTGCGGGTGCTGCCGGCGCTGCTGGGCGGGGACGCGGTGGCGGTCGGGGCAGCGGCCCGGGCGCGGGCGGAACTCGGGGTGGGCGCGGGGGTGTGAGGGGCGGGGGCGCGGGCCTGTGAGGGATAAGGGCCGGGGGCTTGCGAGGTGCAGGGGCGCAGGCTTGTGCGGTGCGCAGGGCGTTGATCCCCACGCTGGTCCTGATGCCGGTCCGCACGCCGGTCCGCGCGCAGATCCCGCGCCGATCCACACCCTCCGCCACACCGATCCACCCCCACCTCCGCACCCCGATCCACACAGCAGGCACTCAGCGCGCGCCTACGTGAACGGCGGGAATCGGCCAAGCCCGACCGTGTGATTGACGTGCACGCGCCCCCTCCTTACCTTCTGATCGGCTTGCCGAACCACGTTCGATATATCAGACACGAAAGATCGAACAGGCACAGCCACGCAGGACTATCGGGCCGCACGTACCCCTGGAGAACACATGGCCGTCCCTCCGCTCCCCCACCCGTCCCGCCGCCTGTTCCTCGGCATGGCCGCGACCGTTCCCCTCGCGGCCACCGGCGCGCTCACGCTCGGCGCGGGCAGCGCCCAGGCAGCCGCCAACTCGGCTTACGTCATGTGCTACTTCACCGAGTCGCCGACGTTCCTGGGCGCCAACTACGGTCTGCACCTGGCCGTCAGCCCCGACGGGCTGGAGTGGACCCCGCTCAACCAGAACGCCCCCGTCGCCACCCCCACGGCAGGCTCCCTCGGCCTGCGCGACCCCTTCATCCTGCGCAAGCAGGACGGCACATTCGTCGCCCTCGCCACGGACCTCAACGGCACCGACTGGTCGTACGTCAGCCAGTACATCCACGTCTGGGACTCCACCGACCTGCGCACCTTCACCGGCTACCGGCGGATGAAGCTGCACGACATGAACACCCACGCCTGGGCACCCGAGTCGTTCTGGGACGCGGGGCGCGGGAAGTACGGCGTGATCTACTCGGCCGTCAACTCCAGCGGCCACAACGTCATCATGGTCAACTACACCAGCGACTTCGTGACCGCCGGTGATCCGCAGGTGTTCTTCGACCCCGGGTACGACGTCATCGACGGCGACATCGCCGTCGGCGTGAACGGGGTCAACTACCTCTACTTCAAGAAGAATTCGACGCTGGTCGGCGCGAAGTCCACGTCACTGGACCCGGGCAGCTTCACCGAGTTCAGCACGGCGGTCTCACACAACGGCACCGAGGCACCGGAGTTGGTCAAGTCCCTTAACTCGAACGGTACTTGGTACCTCTATGGAGACACCTGGGATCCGAACGGCGTCTTCTATGCCTGGCAGACCAGCAGCCTCGCCGCCGGCACCTGGACCGCCGTCGACCAGAAGCTCTACACGCAGCCGCTCAACTCCAAGCACTGCGGCATCCAGCCGATCACCGCGGCCGAGTACACCAACCTCCTTGCGAAGTGGGGCACTCCGGCCTGGAACCGGCTCAAGTCCTACAACTATCCGGCCCGTTACGTCCGCCACGCGAACTTCGTCGGACGGATCGACGAGTACGCCTTCGACCCGTACACCGACTCGCAGTGGACGCTGGTCCCGGGTCTCGCGGACCCGGCCGGGGTGTCCTTCCAGTCGGTGAACTACCCGACCCGCTATCTGCGGCACTACGACTACGCGCTCCAACTCGACGTGAACGACGGCACGTCGACGTTCGCCGGGGACGCCACGTTCTACCGGACGGCCGGGCTCGCGGACTCGACCTGGGCGTCGTTCCGGTCGTACAACAACCCGACCCGCTACATCCGGCACTCGAACTACGTCCTGCGCATCGACCCGGTCCCGACGGCGACGGACCGGCAGGACGCGACCTTCCGCGTCGGGTACTGAGGGCCGGTCGCCGGACCCGCGCAGCACGACGCGGGTGCCTCCCGGAGAAACGGAGGCACCCGCGTCGGCCGGAGCGTTCCTAGTCCAGGCCGGCCGTCTTCAGCCAGGCCTTCGCCACGTCCAGCGGGTCCTTGTTCCCGGACTGGACCTGGGTGTCGAGGTCCAGCAGGGTCGCCGTGTCGAGCTTCGCGGAGACCGCGTTCAGGGCGGCCACACCGGCGGCGGAGAGGCCGCTCTTGTAGACGAGGGGCTGCACGTTCTCGAACCCGAAGAGCCTCTTCGGGTCCTGGAGCGTGACGTGCTTCTCCTTGGCGATGGTCGGGTCCGTGCTGAAGAGGTCCGCCGCCTGGACGGTGTTCTTCTTCAGCGCGGCGGCGGTCAGCGTGCCACCCGCGTCCAGCGCCTTGAAGGACTTGAACTCCAGGCCGTAGACGGACTTCAGGCCGACGAGGCCCTGCTGCCGGGTCTGGAACTCCGGCGAGGCGCCGATGGCCAGGTCCTTCGCGATGTCCTTGAGGTCACCGATGCTGGAGCTGGACGTGAGGTGGTACTTCTTCGCGGTCTCGGCGTTGAGCGTGACCGTGTCCTTGTCCTCCGCGGCCGCGGCGTCCAGCAGGGTCAGCTTGGTGTCGAGCTTGGCGTTGATCGCGGCCGTGGTGGCGGCGACGGTCGTCGGGGTCGCCTTCGGGTCGAGGTAGGCCAGCAGGGCGCCGTTGTACTCGGGCAGCACCGTGACGGAGCCGTTCTTGAGCAGGCCGTAGCTCGTCTCGCGGCTGCCGATGTTCGGCTTGTAAGTGACCTTGACGCCCTTGGCCTTGAGCGCCTCGCCGTAGATGTCGGCGAGCAGGTTGCTCTCGGCGAAGTTGTTGGAGCCGACGACGACGGTGTCGCCGCTGGCCTTACCGCCCGAGAGCGGGTCGTCGGACTTGCTGTCGGAGGACGAACCACATCCCGTGACCAGCGCAGCCGTCGCGGCGAGCGCGATGGCGGCCGCGCCGGGGTACCTAGTACTGGACCAGCTGTTCTTCGCTTTTGAAGTCACAATTCCCGTTCCGGGCTCGGATGTTGGCACAGGCGTGCAGGCATGGCTGTGGCGTCCACGCGCGGGGCGTGAACACCGCACTCCGCTGATCCAATCCAGCCGGTTCTTGGTCAGTCAAGAGAAGTCTGGTCACCGATTGGCCTCAATGAGTGCCCAATTGTGAAGGCAACGTAAACAGACCGGTCACGAACACGGGCGCTTTGTAATTGATTCTTGACGTAGGGCGACGCCCTTGATCGTTCAAAGAGGCGGTAGTCTCCCCGGAGTTGGCGTCGGTCACAGCGGTGTGCGGGGGCCGCTTCGATCAAAAACAGTCACACGCGTCGCTGCGCGTACCGTGACAACACCCCACGAAGGAGGCCTGGTGTCCATACGGGGCTTCGCAGACCGTTGGCCCTTCAGGCGCAAGCTCAATCTGCTGGTCGGCGTACCGCTCGCGGTGGTCGCGGCGCTGCTGGCGTATCTCATCGCCGATGAGGTCGGGCAGTCGACGGATGCGAGCGACGCGGCACAGCTGGTCCGCGACAGCGGGCAGGTCGCCAAGCTGGTGAACCTCGTGGAGGCGGAGCATCAGCAGGCCATCCTGCTCTCCGTGCGCTTCGAGGCCACCAACGACGGCGGCACCCCCTCGCAGAGCGCCTACCGGTCGGCCCAGAAGGCCGTGGACGCCCAGGTCGAAAAGGTGCGCGACACCTTCGGCGACCGGCTCCCGGCCAACGAGGCCCAGGCGCTCCGGGAGATCAACGGCCTGGAGACCCTGCGCGACACCGTCGAGCAGAGCTATCTGCCCGCCGACAACATCGACCCGGCGTACACCAGCGCCTCCGACAGCCTGATCGACGGCCTCGACCTCGAGCACAACGCGAACCTCTCCACCACCTTCACCGGCAACCTGCTGGACTCCGTACTGCGGGCCGATGCCGCCCACAGCTCGTTCGAGACCAGCGTGTTCTCGGCGACGACCGGTGACAGCAACGCGCTGATCGAGTTCACCAACGCGGTGGGCTCCTACGACCTCTACACGTACCAGGCGGCCAGGTTCGCCCGGTTCGCCACCGAGGACCAGGCCGACCAGCTCTCCGGCATCGAGCACACTCCGGCGCAGCGGCTGATCGCCGAGGCCTACGCCGAGCTGCAGGTCGACCCCAGTGGGCTGCAGGCGTCGACGCCGGGCGCCGTCCGCAAGGCCTTCGCGGACGCCATGAGCGACTACCCCGCCTATCCGCAGCAGGCCGCGAGCCGGCTGAAGATCACCAACTCGCTGATCGGCCAGATCGCGAGCCGCGCCGACAGCGCGTCCAGCTCCGCGTCCTGGCGTGCCGGACTGCTGCTGAACCTCGCGCTGATCGGCTTCGCGCTGTGGCTCTTCTTCGTGGTGGTCGTGCGCCGCTCGGTGGTCCGCCCGGTGCAGGCCCTCACCGGTGCCGCCAAGCAGGTCGCCGAGGTCGCGGGCCGTGAGCTGGCCCGCGTCGCCGACGACGACGCCGAGGACGACGGGCCGCCGCTGCTGCGGGACATGCCGGTCACCGCGAAGGACGAGATCGGCGACCTCGCCGAGGCGTTCAACCATGTGCAGACCACGGCCGCCGCGCTGCTGGCCCGTCAGGTGATCAGCCGCCGCAACGTCGCCGAGATGTTCGGCAACGTCGGCCGCCGCGTCAGCAACCTGACGACCCGTCAGCTCGCCCTGATCGACGCGGTGGAGCGCGGCGAGACCGACCCGGCGCTGCTCGAGCGGCTGTACTCCATCGACCACATCGCCGTCCGCCTGCGCCGCAACGCGGACAGCCTGATGCTGCTCGCGGGCATCCGCGAGACCGTGCTGGACGGCGGACCCACCGAGCTCACCAACGTCGTGCGGGCCGCGCTCGGGCAGATCGAGGGCTTCCAGCGGGTGGGTCTGCGGGCCGACACCGAGATCATGGTGGAGCCCGACATCATCGGCGACCTCACGCTGATGGTGGCCGAACTCCTGGAGAACGCGGTCTCGTTCTCGCCCGCGGGCAGCCCCGTCGAGGTGGTCGTACGGACCGACGGCGACGACGCGCTGATCGTGGTCGCCGACCACGGTCTCGGGATGAGCGCCGAGCGGATCGCCGAGGAGAACGCGCGGCTGATCCGCCGTGAGCGTCTCGACCTGGTGCCGACGAAGGTGCTGGGCCTGTTCGTGGTCGGTACGCTCGCCCGCCGCTGGGACATCGACGTCACGCTCGCCCGCACCCCGGGCGGCGGTGTGACCGCCGAGATCACGATCCCGGCGACGCTGCTGCTGCGCATGAGCGCGCTGGCCTCCACCGGCGCGGCAAGCGGCGGTCACACCGAGTTGGGGTCCGGAGCGGGGTCAACTCCCCCCGCGCCCCTGCCCATCGAGCCGCCTCCCGTCGCGAACCACGACCACCGTCCGGCACCGTCCTGGGCCACCTCGGACTCCGGGCCCCGCCCGTCGATCACCCTGAGCACGCCCGAGCCGGTCGCCCAGGAGCACATGCGCGCCGACGAGCCCGCCCCGCTGCCCCGCCGGGTCTCCCGCTACGACACGGCCCAGGCCGGCGCCGTAGGGGAGCCGGCTCCCCCGCACTCCCCGGTGGACGAGTCCGCCGACGGTCCCGACAGCGTGGCAGGGGGCTCCCGCCCGCTGCGGCGGCGGGTCCGGGGGGCCACCCTTCGTACGGGCGCCGACGACGCCGCCCAGCAGGCCGCCCGGCAGGCCCCACGGCCCGCCGACGCGGACGCCGTCCGCTCGGCCCTCGAGGAGTTCGAGGCCGCCGTGGAGCAAGCGCATCGCGACAGCGACACCCTCACGGGCCTGCGCGCGCCGGACGGGGACCACCCGCACGACCGGAACCACCTCCCGAAAGGAGCGGAGCAGTGAGTACGTCGACAGGTGAAACTCCCACGGGAGGCACCACGCCGGCCGATCTGCAGGCAGCCGCGGCCGATTTCAACTGGCTGCTCCACCGTTTCGCGACGGAGACCGCGGGTGTCGTCGACGCCATCGCGGTGTCGTCCGACGGTCTGCTGATCGCCGTGGCCGAACTGCGTGAGCACGCCCACTCGGAGCGGCTCGCGGCCATCGTCTCCGGCATCACCAGCCTGGCCGCCGGGGCCTCCGGCAACTACGGTCTGGGCGGCCTGAACAAGGTCATCATCGACCTGGAGGGCGGCCACGTCCTCGTCTCCGCGATCGGCAGCGGCGCCGTCCTCGGCGTCGTCACCGACAAGGAGGCCAAGCTCGGCAACATCGCCTACGAGATGACGCTGTTCGCCAACCGTGCCGGTTCCGCGCTCAACCCGCAGCTGGTGCTCCAGCTGAAGAACAGCGTCGGCGCGACTTCGGCTCGGTGACCGGTCCCCGACCGGTCGAGAGAGGAACAGCCACTCATGCCCGACGGCCGCACTCCGAGCGGTGCCGGCGCGGACGGGGCCACACCCCCGGGTCGCGATCCGGTGCGCACGCCTTCCGCCGTACGGCCGTTCCTGGTGACCGCCGGCCGGGTGGCGGGCGCCGGAGCGGCCGACTCCGGGCGGCCGATCCCGGTCGAGACCCAGGTGGTGGCCACGGCCGCCGGGCTTGAGGTGCTCGACCGGCTCTCCTTCGAGCAGCACGACATCGTCGCCGCCTGCCGGCAGCCGCAGTCCCTCGCGGAGATCGCGGCCCGGCTGCGGCTGCACCTGAACGTGGTGCGGGTCCTCGCCGAGGACCTGCGGGCGGCCGGGCAGTTGACGGTGCACGTGCCCAACTCCGACATCACCCATGACGCAACCGTCCTGCGAAGGGTCATCGATGGCCTCCGCGCCATCCCCAACTCCCGGGGAGTACTCCGTGACACCGACTGAACCGGTCGCCCGCGGTGCGGCTGCCCAGACCGTCGTACGACCGCCGCTGCCGGTCAAGATGGTCGTCGCGGGCGGCTTCGGCGTGGGCAAGACCACCACCGTGGGCGCGATCTCCGAGATCGAGCCGCTGACCACCGAGGCCGCCATCACCGAGGTCGCGGCGGGCGTGGACGACCTGTCCCACACCCCGCGCAAGACCACCACCACGGTCGCGATGGACTTCGGCTGCATCACCATCGACCCGACGCTGAAGCTGTATCTGTTCGGTACGCCCGGGCAGGACCGGTTCGGCTTCATGTGGGACGACATCGTGGAGGGCGCGGTCGGCGGTCTCGTCATCGTCGACACCCGCAGGCTCGACGACTGCTACGCGGCCGTGGACTACTTCGAGCACCGGCAGATCCCGTTCGCGGTCGCCCTGAACGCCTTCGACGGCAAGATCGAGCACTCCCTCGACGAGGTCCGCTGGGCCCTGGACGTCAACGAACGCGTCCCGGTCCTGGCCTTCGACGCCCGTGAACGCGGCTCGGTGCGGGACGCGTTGCTGGTCGTGCTGGAACTGGCGCTGGCGCGCACACAGAACTGACGCTTGCAGAAAGGGAGATGGGGGAAGGTCGTGGCGACCTTCCCCCATCTCCCTTTGTGTACGCGGTTGTTCAGTTGCTCCTGCGGACCCCCGGTGACACCGCGAGCCGTGCGATGCCCCAGAACAGGCCCAGGGTCACGAGGGCCATGCCGGCGACGAGGGTGGCGCCGCCGACGACCTTCTCGTAGTTCTTCTGGTAGAGGCCGTCGATGATGTAGCGGCCGAGGCCGCCGAGGCTGACGTAGGCCGCGATGGTGGCCGTGGAGACGATCTGGATGGCGGCCGAGCGCAGGCCGCTGAGGATCAGCGGGAGGGCGACCGGGAGTTCCACCTGGACGAGGATGTTCGCCTCGTTCATGCCCATCCCGCGGGCCGCGTCGACCGGGGACGGGTCCACGGACCGCATCGCCTCGTACGTGGTGACGAGGATCGGCGGTACGGCGAGGACGACCAGCGGGATCATCACCGGGACCAGGCCGAAGCCGATCAGCACGAACATCAGCACCAGCAGGCCGAAGCTGGGCAGGGCGCGGGCGGCGGTGGCGATGAGCGCGAGGGTGTTGCCGCCCCGGCCGGTGTGGCCGGTCACCAGGCCGACGGGCAGCCCGATGGCGGCGGCGATGGCGAGCGCGATCAGCGAGTACTGGACGTGTTCGCGCAGCCGGGTGGGGATGCCGTCGTAGCCGTGCCAGTGGCTGCTGTCGCTGAAGAAGGCGTTGATGAAGTGGAGTACGTTCACCGGACTGCGTCCTCCAGTGCGGGCTCGGCCGGTTCGGGCCGGTCCTCGGCGGTACGGGCCTTGCGGGTGCCGCGGGGCATCCAGGGCGTGAGGAGCAGGCGTACGGCGACCAGGGCGGCGTCCACGACGATGGCGAGGACGGCCGTGGTGATCACGGAGAGCCAGATCAGGCGTGGCTGGTGGTAGATCTGACCGTCGTTGAGCAGGTTGCCGAGGGCGCCCTGGTTGCCGATCAGCATGCCGACGCTGACGAGGGAGATGCTGGAGACGGTCGCGACCCGAAGTCCGGCGATGATCGCGGGCACGGCGATGGGCAACTGCACCTGGAGATAGCGGCGTACGGGCCCGAGGCCCATCGCGGTGGCCGCGTCCAGGGTCTCCTGGGGCACCGAGCGGACGCCGTCCACGATCGCCGGGACGAACACCACGAGGCTGTAGACGCCGAGCGGGATCATCACGGTGGTCTCGGTCTGGCCGGTGTAGTCGATGAGGACGACGAAGAAGGCCAGCGAGGGGATCGCGTAGAGGACGGTCGTCACCCACAGCACCGGCGGGTACAACCAGCGCAGCCGCACGCAGAGTTGGGCGATGGGCAGCGCGACCACCAGTCCGACGAGGACCGGGATGACGGCCTCGCGCAGATGCAGTCCGATCAGACCGAGGTAGCTGTTCTGGAGATCGCTGGGGATGCGGAACCAGTCGTTCATCCGGCGACCTTCGCGCCGCTGCGACCCGCCGCGTGCGCCTTCCGGATCGCCTCGCCCACGGCGCCCTGCGACACGACCCCGACCACGCGACCGGTCCCGTCGACGCCGACCGCCCATCCGGTCGGCGACAGCACCGCGCCGTCCAGCGCGGCCCGCAGCGAGTCCTTGCCGGCCTCGAACGGGCGGCCGTGGGCGAGGAGTCGATCGGTGTCGATCTGGCCCGCGACGAGGGTGCCGGGTTCGCTCCAGCCGAGCGGCCTGCCGTCCAGGTCGGTGACGAGGAGGTAGGGCGCGTCGGGGGTGGTGCGTTCCGCGATCTGCTCGGCGGTGGAGTCGACGGCGACGATCGGGGAGGTCTTGAGGTCGAGGCCCGCCGAGGAGAAGAAGGAGAGGCGGCGGATGCCGCGGTCGGTGCCGAGGAAGTCCTCGACGAAGGCGTCCGCCGGGTCGGAGAGCAGTTCGGCGGGCGGGGCGAACTGGGCCAGTTTGCCGCCGGTGCGCAGGACCGCGACCATCGTGCCGAGCTTGATGGCCTCGTCGATGTCGTGGGTGACGAAGACGATCGTCTTGCCCAACTCGTCCTGGAGGCGCAGGAGTTCGTCCTGCAGTCCCTTGCGGACCACGGGGTCGACGGCCGAGAAGGGCTCGTCCATGAGGAGGACGGGCGGGTCGGCGGCCAGGGCGCGGGCGACGCCGACGCGCTGCTGCTGGCCGCCGGAGAGCTGGTACGGGTACCGCTTGGCGAGGGCGGCGTCGAGGCCCACCCGCTCCATGAGTTCGGTGGCCCGCGCCCTGGCCTTCTCCTTGCCCCAGCCGAGCATGCGGGGCACCGTCGCTATGTTGTCGACGATCGTCCGGTGCTGGAAGAGCCCGGCGTTCTGGATGACGTAACCCATCGACCGGCGCAGCGTGTTGACCGGCTGCTTGGTGATGTCCGCGCCGTCCAGGGAGATCGTGCCCTCGGTGGGGTCGATCATCCGGTTGATCATGCGCAGGGTGGTCGTCTTGCCGCAGCCCGAGGGGCCGACGAGGACGGTGATCGAGCGGTCCGGTATGTCCAAGGACAGTTGGTCGACCGCCACCGTGCCGTCCGGGTACCGCTTGGTGACTGAATCTATCCGTATCAAAACGCCGAATACCCTTCGGGTTTGGCAGAATCTGCCCGTTCTCGGCCACGGTCGCAGGCCACTGGGGGCAGAGTCTAGACCGCGAGTGTTGCGGGAACTTGGCGGGATCCGCCTCGGGATGACCGGTCATGGTCGGTACTCGGCGGCCGGAAAGCGCTGTTGACCGGTCGGTAGCCGCGTACTGTCATGGACGGTGACCGATGGTTGCCGGCACTTCTTGATCCCACTCGATCTTTCTCGACCGCATACGCACGCATCCGACCGTCCGATGACGAGGAGCGCGACGTGACGAACGGCGGTACGTCCTCCTCCGACGCCGCCGTGCTCGCCCGGGGACGCCGGCTGCTGGCCCTCGCCGGGGACGCGCGCGGCCGTGACTCGGCCGAGGAGGCGCGGACGCTGGCCCTGCGGGCGGCGGCCGACCTGGAGCGCGGGGTGCGGCTCACCGGCGACGCGGGCACGCCCTCCGCCGTACGCTGCCGGGCCTTGCTCGACCTGGCCGAGGCGCGGGCGGTGGCGGCGGCCGACAGCGGGGCGACCGGGGTGCTGGAGGCGCTGCACGAGGCGGTCGAGGACGTCCGGGACGTGAGCCCGGATCTGCGGGTGCTGGCGCTGCGCAGGCTCGCCGAGGCGCACGGCGCCCGGTACCGGTACACCGCCGACCCGGCCGAACTCGACGCCGCCGACCGGGTGTTCGCGCAGGCGCAGGGTCTGGTGCAGCGCGACGACCCGGTGCGGGCCGAACTGCTGGCGGGCCGGGGCGAGGTACTGCTCGCTCGTGCCGACAGCGGCGGCGGGCTGGAGGTGGCCGCCGAGGCGGTACGGGAACTGCGCGCGGCGCTGGCCCTGACGGCGGGCGGTGAACTGCGGCTGGCGGAGCGGCAGTTGCTGTTCGGCCGGGCGCTGCACCGGCACCACACGGCGGGCGGCGCAGCGACCGATCTGCACGAGGCCGAGTGGATTCTCGCCCGCGCGGCCCGCGGCGCCCGGGCGGACCGTACGGCGGCGCTGGCCTGGCTGGAGCGCGGCGAGGTGCTGCTGACGCTGGCCGGGGCGACCGGGGCGCCGGAGTGGCTGGATCTGGCGGCGGAGTCGTACCACCACGGGGTGCGCAGCGCGCTGCGGGCGGGTGAGCCGCTGCTCGCGGCGCAGGCGCACCATCAGCGGGGCGCGGTGCTGGAGCGGACGGCCGGGCCGGTGCGGGCGTTGACGTCGTACCGGGCGGCCTGGGAGCTGTGGCAGCGCGCCGGTGCGGCACAGGGGCCGCAGGCCCGGTCCACGTTCGAGCGCATGACCGCGCTCGGGGCGACGACGTAGAGGAGTGCAGGGTGTCGGACTTGGCGCGCTACGACGTGCAGGAGTACGGGGTGGCGGAACCGGTCGTGCACACGCCGGACGGGGGGCGGGGACCACTGCCCGACTACACCGGGGTCGATCTGACCGCGCTGCGGGCGCGGGTGGACCACCCGGTGCTGGGTGCGGTGCTGGCGACGCTGCTGGCCCGGTCCTGCCATCCCGACGGGGGCCTTGTCGCGTATCACGAGGACTCCCCCGGGGCAGAACGATAGGGGCGGCAGGGCGCCGGCCGACGGGAGGCGACGCTGTGCACAGGGCACCGGAGCACACCTTACGGACGGCGAGGGACCGGGAACTCGCGCCGTGGCCGCATGCCGTGCTCGATGTGGCGGCGCTGCGGCGCGCGGGTCAACGGCCGTACCCCTTCCGGCAGTTCGTGCTCAAGGTGCACGGCCGCTGCAATCTCGACTGCACGTACTGCGTCATCTACCAGGGCCAGGACGCCGGTTGGCGCGAGCGTCCGGCGCGGGTGGGCCCCGAGGTGATGCGGCAGACCGCGCGCCGGATCGCCGAACACGCCGTCGTCCACGGGCTGTCGGAGGTACGGATCGATCTGCACGGCGGCGAACCGCTGCTCTCGGGCCCCGAGTCCGCGCTCGCCTACACGGCCGCCGTGCGCGCCGCGCTGCCCGCCCGCACCGCGCTGCGGACCACCGTGCAGACGAACGGCACGCTGGTCACCGAGCGCACCCTGGACCGGCTGGCCGACGCGAACATCCGGGTCGGCCTGAGCCTGGACGGTGGCAACGCTGTGCTGAACCGCCGCCGGGTCGACCACGCGGGCCGCTCCTCCTGGCCGGCCGCCGCCCGCGCCGCCCGTCTGCTGGCGGACCGCCCGGAGCTGTACGCCGGAATCCTGTGCGCGATCGACATCACCAGCGACCCGAAGGACGTGTACTCCTCGCTGGCCGCCCTGCGCCCACCGCGCCTGGACCTGCTGCTGCCGCACGCCAACTGGTCCAGTCCGCCACCGGGGTTGGCCGCCCGCCCGCCGCGCCACACCACCCAGGTCCCCACCCCGTACGGCGACTGGCTCTCGACCGCCTTCGACCTGTGGTGGGACGGCCCGCCGGACGGGACCCAGCCGCGGGTGCGGCTGTTCACCGAGATCGTGGCCCTGCTGCTCGGCGTCCCCAGCGCCACCGAGTCCGTGGGCCTGTCCCCGACCTGCGCGGTGGTCGTGCACACGGACGGCGCGGTCGAGCAGATCGACTCCCTCAATCTGGCCTACGACCGGGCCACCGCCACCGGTCTCGACGTCTTCGGCAACAGCTTCGACGAGGCGCTCGACCACCCCGGGATCGTGGCCCGGCAGCTCGGGGTCGAGGGGCTCGCGGACGAGTGCCGGGCGTGCCCGGTCGGCCGGGTGTGCGGCGGCGGCAACTACGGCCACCGGTACTCCGCCGGAACAGGCTTCCTGCACCCTTCCGTCTACTGCGCGGATCTGGAACAACTGGTGCGGCACGCGGCCCGACGGCTGAGCGCGGTAATGCCCGAGGACTGAGTCCGCATCGACTATCGTGCACGCGAAAACCCGTAAAACCACGAGAAAACAGCTCATTTGCCTATTTTTGGTGCAGGGGGAGACGGCCGGATGACCGACAAGTCCAAGGGCGCCGAGTCCCACGAGCACTTCACCATCAGCTACGCGGGATTCAACCGGCCGTGGGCCACCTGGATCGCCCACCAGCTGGAGCAGTTGGGGCACGAGACGACCCTGCTGCGCTGGGACCCGCCGCGCCGGATGTCGCTCGCGGAGGCGCTGCGCAATCTGCTCCAGGCGCCCGGCCGGGTCCTGCTGGTCCTCGACGACTGGTACTTCTCGCTGGGCCCGCGCACCGACGCCGAGTGGACCCAGGCCCTGCACGAGGTGGTCCCGCCGCACGTCGACCGGTTCTCCGCGGTCAGCGTGGCCACGAGGGCGCTGCCCGCGACCGCCGCCCCGCTGCGCCCGGTGGACCTGCGCGACCTGGACTCGCGCGAGGCCCGGCGCCGTATCCTGCGCCGCCTCGACCTGGACGCGACGGTCTCCCCCGGCCCGGTCTCCGGCACCGCGCCGCGCTTCCCGAACGACCCGCCCGCCGTGTGGAACGTGCCGCGCCGCAACGTCCGCTTCACCGGCCGCGACGCCATCCTGGAGAAGCTGCACGCCCGCTTCGAGGAGGGCGGCCGCGGCGGTGCCCGGGTCGCCCTGCGCGGTATCTCGGGCGTCGGCAAGAGCCAGATCGCGATCGAGTACGCCCACCGGTTCGGCAACGACTACGACATCGTGTGGTGGGTGGGCGCGCGCTTCCGGGCCCCGGCCCGTGAGCAGTTCGCCCAGCTGGCGCCCCGGCTCGAACTGCCGGTCGGGCAGGAGCTGGGCGAGCGGATCCGCGCGGTGCACGAGGCGCTGCGCACCGGACGGCCGTTCCGCCGCTGGCTGCTCGTGCTGGACAGCGCCGACGACATGGAGCAGATCGAGGACCTCCTCCCGGAGGGCAACGGCCATGTCCTGATCACCACCCTCACCCAGGACTGGGCGACCTCGGGCAGCGTCACGGAGATCGAGGTGCAGCCCTTCCGCCGCGCCGAGAGCGTGGCCTACGCCCGCCGCCGCGCGCAGCGCCTGACCGAGTACGAGGCCGACGATCTCGCCGACGCCGTACAGGACCTGCCGCTGCTGCTCGCCCAGACGGCGGCCTGGCTGGACGCCAACGTCATGCCCGCGAAGGACTACGTGGCGATGATCCGGCGCGGCGAGGCCAGCCAGATCGGGATCCGGATCTCCTCGGACTACCCGATGGGTTTCCAGACCAGTTGGTCGATAACTCTGAACACGCTGCAGGAGAACAACCCCGAAGCGGTGGAACTGCTGCACCTCTTCGCCCTGTTCTCGCCGGACGCCATCCCGGTCCGGCTGATGCAGGCCGCCCACCCGTCCGACCTGCCCGCGCATCTGGCCGCGCTCGCCGCCGACCCGATCCGCTGGCACACGGCACTGCGCCGGCTCTCCGAGTCGACCGCGGTCCGCCTGGACTACGTCGAGTCCTCGGAGGCCGAGCCGGCCGTGGACCGCGTGTCCATGCACCGGCTCTACCACAGCTTCCTGCTCAGCACCCTCACCGAGGACCGGCGCGAGGCTCTGTCCACCATCGCCTGCACGCTGCTCGCGGGCGCCGACCCGCGGCGGCCCAACGACACGCGTGAGTGGACCCGTTACGCGGAGCTGATCCCGCACCTGGAGACCGCCGGGGCCCTGGACAGCCGTGAGCCCGTGGTCCGGCAGCTCGTCCTGAACTGCATCGACTACATGCGGGTGCGGGGCGAGAACCGGGCCGCGCTGCGCCTGTGCGAGCAGACCGTCGCCCGCTGGCGCACCCGGCTCCAGCCCGACGAGCGGGACATGCTGGTGCTGACCCACGACCACGCCAACATGCTGCGCCGCAGCGGCCGTTACCGCGAGGCGGAGGCCGTGGGACGTGCCGTCCTGGACCAGCTGACGGAGACCCGCGCCGACGACGACCCCGATCTGCTGCGCGCCAAGAACGGTCTCGCCGGCACGCTGGTGTCGCTGGGCCGCTACGACGAGGCCCACCAGATGTTCGAGGAGTGCGTCCACGCCTACTCCGACACCCTGGGCGCCGAGGCCCCGCGCACCCTCCAGGACCGCGGCAACCTCGCCGTCGTCACCAGCCTCCTCGGCCGCTACGAGGAGTCCCTCCTCCTGCACCGCGACATCCTGCTGATCCGCGAGCGGCTGCTGAACCCGCGCCACCACCTCACCCTGCGCTCCGGCATGTTCTACGCCTGGATGCTCCGGCTGCTCGGCCGGTACGCGGAGGCCACCTCGCGGCAGGAGCTCAACGTCCGCGCGCACCGGCAGGCGATGGACCGCTTCACCCCGCAGACCCTGTTCGCCGAGCACAACCTCGCGCTGTGCATGCGGCGCACCGGTGATCTGCTGGGCGCCGAGTCGCTGATGCGCAGCGTGGTCGAGCGGTTCGTGCAGCGGCAGGGGCCGCGCCACCCCGACGCGCTGCTCGTGCAGGCCGACTTCGCGACCTTCAACCGCGAGCACGGCAATCTGGAGCAGGCCCGCGAGATGGCCGCGACCGTGGCCGAGGACTACGCCCGTCTCGTCGGCCCCGATCACCCTTATGCCGTAGGCACGTTGGGCAATGTCGGGCTCGCGCTGTGGGAGTACGGGGAGCGTGACGAGGCGCTGCGGATCGCCGAGGAGGCGCTGACGCGGATGCGGGCCGCGGTCGGTCCCACCCACCCGTGGGCACTCGGCGCCGCGCTCAACGCGAGCGGTGCGCGGAGCCTGGCCGGTGACGAGGAAGGAGCGGCCGACCTCAGCCGTGTCGTCCTGGAGTCGGCGCGTGCCACCCTCGGCGAGACCCACCCGCTGACCCTGTCCTGCAAGGCGGCCCTCGCCGGTGACCAACGCACGCTGCGCCGCGGCCAGGAGGCCACCAAGCTGGAGAACGAGGCACTCCAGCAACTCTCCGACACCCTCGGGCCCCAGCATCCGCACACCTTGTCCGTGCGCCGCAGGGAACGGCCGTACTGGGACTTCGAACCGTTGACAACATGAGCCCCAGGGGACCAGTAGCATGGCCGAATTCGTTATCCCAAGAGGGACTTCGGCCTTCCTGGAGAGGTAGATCGTGCGGGGAAGAGAAGGGGACGGCCCCTCCAGGCTGGGAGAGCGGGGGCCGGGTGGCGCGCTGCCCGACTTCGCGGATCTGGATCTGAGGGCCCTGTCCCGTCAGTCATCGCATCCGGTGCTCGCGGCGGTGGCCAGCGGCCTGTTGCCCCGGATGCTGCGCGGCGAGCCCGCGATGGCCTTCTACGAGGACGGCCCCTACCAACTGTGACCGCCCTGTGGCCCCTTGAGAAACTCGACGTCGCGGCGTTGCGGCGGTCCGGGGTACGGCCTGTGCCGTTCCGGCAGTTCGTCCTCAAGGTCAACGGCCGCTGCAATCTCGCGTGCAGCTACTGCTACGTCTACGAGGGCGCCGACAGCAGCTGGCGGGACCGCCCCAACCGGGTCTCGCCGGACGTCGTGCGGCGCACCGCGACCCGGATCGCCGAGCACGCCGCGACCCATCGACTCACCTCCCTGCAGATCAACCTGCACGGGGGCGAACCGCTGCTGGCGGGCGTCTCGCATCTGATCGACCAGGTCAGCGCGGTGCGCGAGGCGGTCCGCGACCGCTGTGGCCGAAGCTGCACTGTTGACGCCTCGGTGCAGACCAACGGCACGCTCCTCACCGAGCGCGCCGTGGACCGGCTGGCCGACGCCGGCGTACGGATCGGGGTGAGCCTGGACGGCGGCACCGCCGCGCTGAACCGGCGCCGGGTCGACCACGCGGGCCGCTCCTCCTGGGCGGCGACCGTGGCCGGACTGCGGGTGCTGCGCGGCCGTCCCGACGCCTACGCGGGCATCCTCAGCGTCATCGACCCGGACTCCGATCCGGCCGAGGTCTACACGTCGTTGACCGCGTTCGAACCCCCTTCGATGGATTTCCTGCTGCCGCACGCCAATCACGCGTTCCCGCCCGCCGCGAAGGGCCCGCATCCCTACGGCGACTGGCTCGTCCGCCTCTTCGACCTCTGGTTCGACGCGGGTGAACGGGCCGTGCCCGTACGGCTGTTCCACGAGATCATCGCCCTGCTGCTCGGGGTGCCGGCCCGCGCCGAGGCGGTGGGCAACGCGCCCGTCGTCGCCGTCGTCGTCGACACCGACGGCACCATCGAGCAGGTCGACTCGCTCAAGACCGCGTACGCCGGGGCGCCCGCGACCGGGTGCAACGTCTTCGACCACGCCTTCGACGACGCCCTGGACCATCCGGGCGTGGTGGCACGGCAGTTGGGCATCGACGCGCTCTCCCCCACCTGCCTCACCTGTCCGCTCGCGGAGGTGTGCGGCGGCGGCAACTACGCGCACCGCTACCGCCCGGTCGAGGGCTTCCGCAATCCGTCCGTCTACTGCGCCGACCTGCACCTCCTCATCCCGCACATCGCCCGCCGGGTACGCAGCGCCGCCGACGCCGACTTCCCCCGCGAAGCGATCAACGCACGTTGACCACAAGGCTGTTGATGGCACGCCAGAATTGGGGAAGGTAAGGAGAGGATTCCGGCTTCAGCCAACGGGGGAAGTGCTGCATGGCGATCGTGACAAGGGTGGCCGCGGACGGCCAGGACCGACAGGTGCCGCTCTACGTGGAGGTCGACACCCCGCTCGCACCGGGCGGCCTCGACGGCCTCTACGACGGCATCGACACCCGGGAGAACGCGGCGGAGCGCGTGCTGGCGGTGGCCCGGGACGTCTACGACGACGGTCTGGAGCTGGCCCGGCGCTGCGCCCGGCAGGCGGCGACCCGGCTGCACGACCTCGGTGAGGGGCTGACCCCGGACGAGATCGAACTGCAGCTGTCCATCAAGCTCGACGCCGAACTCGGCGCGTTCCTGGTGAAGTCGGGGGCCGAGGCGCAGCTCCAGGTGACCTTCCGCTGGACTCCGGGCAGCGCGTCGTGACCGGTGCGCCGGGCGGCTCGGACGTGCACATCCTGCCGTACAGCCATGTGGTCGGGCAGGCCGAGCTGAAGCTCGCGCTCGAACTCAACTACATCGCGCCGCGTATCGGCGGGGTCCTCATCAGCGGGCAGCGCGGCACCGCCAAGTCCACGGTGGTACGGGCCTTCTCCCTGCTGACCGGGGGCGAGCTGCCGGTCACCCTGCCGATCAACGCGACCGACGACCGGGTGCTGGGCGGCTGGGAGCTGGACGCGCTGATGCGGGGCGAGGCGCGGACGCAGCCGGGGCTGCTGGAGGAGGCCGGCGAGAAAGGGATGCTGTACATCGACGAGGTCAACCTGCTGGACGACCACATCGTCAACATCATCCTGGACGTCGTCTCCACCGGCGTGCTGTCCGTGCAGCGCGAGGCCATCGACACCGTACGGAACATCGCCTTCGGTCTGGTCGGCACGATGAACCCCGAAGAGGGCGGTCTGCGGCCGCAGTTGCTCGACCGGTTCGGGCTGATGGTCGCCGTCTCCGAGCTGGACCAGGAGCAGCGCCGGGCCATGGTGCTGGCCGTGCTCCGCTTCGACGACGCGGCCGGCACGGACTCCCCCTGGCTGGCCGAAGGCCTCGACCGGGACCGGGAGTTGCGCGAGCGGCTGGACCGGGCCAAGGGCGGCATCCAGGACGTGCGGCTGAGCGAGGACATCGCGAAGCTGTGCGCGGATGTCGCCACCCGGCTGCGGGCGGTGGGCCATCGCGGCGAGGTGGTCACCGCGTGGGCCGCCCGCGCGCTGGCCGCGTTCGAGGAGGCGGACGCGGTGACCGCCGACCATGTGCGCCGGGTGGTCCCGCTGTCCCTGCGGCACCGGCGGCCCGAGGCCGCGCACGGCGGTCCGGTCGAGTGGACGGCGGAGGAGTCGGAGCTGCTCGACGGGCTGCTGGGGTGAGCGCGCCCGCGGAGGCGCGTCCGGTCGGGCCCCGGCAGCGCCTGTTACAGGTCCTGGCCTGCTCCGCGCTGGGCCCCGGCCTCGACGGGGTGCTGCTGTTCGACCTGGAGCCGGAGATGGTGGCCCCGGTGACGGACGCGTTCGCCGCCCTGCTCCAGCTCCGCGAGCAGCGTCCCGTACGACGCACCACGCTCGGCTCGGTCACCGGTGACGACGAACTGTGGCTGCGGCCGACCCTGCGCCGCGACGGCAACGGTGTCAACTTCTCTTTGTCACCAGGCCCGTTGGTGGACAACACCCCCGACTCCGCGATGGTTGTCGTGGTCCCCGACCTGGTCCGCCTCAGCCTGCCGGGCATGCGGGCGGCCGTACAACTGCTCGGCGCGGACGTGGCGGCGGTCGAGCGGTCCGGCTTCCGGGCCCGCTGGCGCCCTCGCGCCCGCTGGCTGGCCGCTTGCCAGGAGGCGGAGATCGGCCGCCTCTCCCCCCACCTCCTGGACCGCTTCCCGATCCGCCTCAACGCGGCCGGTCTACGGCGGACCAGCAGCGGCCCCGACCGGGTGCTGGACGCGCTCGACGGACGCGAACCCGAGCCGGGGCTGGGCGAGTTGCCACCGGCCTGGCGCGCCGCACTCACGGCCCGCACCCGCCCGGCGTGCACCCTGACCGAGGAAGCCGCGGCACACGCCGTGGGCCTGTTCCGCGGGGACACGAGCGGGCGCCGGGCGATCGGGCTGGCACGCCTGGCCCGTGTCCTGGCGGTGGTGAACGGCGCCGACACCTGCGGCCCCGACCGCGTCGACGAGGCAGCCCGCCTCCTGGGCGTGGCCGCGCCCCCGGCGACCCCGACCGGCACCGGCCACTCCGCCAACGGCACCTCCCTCGCCACCGGCGACGGCACCGACGGCCGCCCACCACCCCCCGAGCAGCCGAAGGCGGACCCGGTGCCCGAAGAGACCGCGCCGACGGGCCAGCCGGGCGGCGCGATGGCACTCCCCGCGGGCCCCGCCGAGGCCCTCGACACCTTCACGGCCGACACGGGAGAGGGCCAGGGCTCCCCGTTCCCGGAGGACGACGCCCGCTTCCTGAGGGAGTTCGCACCGCTGCGCATTCCCTGGCAACGCCGCCCGGAGCCAAGTTCCGCGCGGGGCCCGGTGATAGGCGTCCGCTCCGCGACAACTCTGCGCGATCTGGCGGTCGTTGCGACGGTCGTGGAGGCGGCCAAACACCAGAACCTGCCGGGCCGCCGTGCGCTACGCGCGACCGGCGACGGCCAACTGGTCGTCCTGCCAGGGGACTTCCGCAGCTACGCCCGCCTCCCGGTGGCCGAACGCATGCTGGTCCTCCTCCTCGACCACACCTGCCGCCGAGGCTGGGACTGGCAACCGGCCCTCGCCCCTTACCTCCAGTGGGCCTACACAGGACGGGCCTCGGTCTGCCTGGTGGAGGTGGGCAGCAGGGACGCGGCCCACGAACTCCGCGCCGACCACTTCATCGCCCGCAGCGTCCTCGACCCGAGGGTCGGCAGCGCCCTCCACCGCCAGCCCGGCCGCAGCACCCCTCTGGCCCATGGCCTCACCCTCACCGACCAGCTCCTCCGCCGGGCCTTCCAACAACGCTCCAACCTGGTCGAGGCCTGGCTGGTGGTCGTCTCCGACGGCCGAGGCAACGTCCCCCTCGACGCCAGCGCAGGCGGTCGCCTCCTGGCCCCGGTCCGCCGCACCGGCATCGACGACGCGATCACCGCCGCCGCCCACATCGGCGCCATGGGCCGCATGCGCCTCCACTCCGTGGTCGTCGACGCAGCCCGCCAACCCCACCCGGACCTCCCCTTCCTCCTGGCGGACGCCCTGGGCGGAGTGACAGTGGCAGGCCGCACAACGCGGGGGGCGGTGCCCCATGCCCACTAAGCGAGCACCTTTTAGGCCCCCCGCAGATCAGCGCCCCAAAGGGGCGCGGGGCTGTATTCATTTGCGGCTCCGCCGCGGGGCGCGACCAGCCACAACGCACCCGCACCCGCACAACGACCTGGCACCGGGGGTGACGAATGCCCGCTGAACCCCCCGGCCCCCGCCCCCTGGGCGGAGCAGTCCCCCTGGGCCCAGGAACCCCCGCCCGCAGACCCGCCCCCGAACCCCTCACCGCCCCACGGACAGCCGGCGTCCCCGAACACGTCGTAGAGCCGTACGAACCCATCCCCCTGGCCGCGACCCCCGTGGACCCGAACGCCCAACTCCCGCCGGGTTTCGCGAAGTTGGCCGTGAACAGGGCCTACGACGACACCGGCCAGGAGGTCTTCTGGCTGACGGGCCACAGCGGCGACCTGGAACTCTCCCTCGACTCGGAAGACACCCGCCTACGCCCCACCGGCCTCGCCCTGAGCAACCTCCGCCCCGACGGCTTCCCGCCCACCGAGATCTTCCGGGCGGTGGCCGAATGGTCCGGCCACCAAGGGGACGTCGTGCGCTGGATCAACGAGCTCCGCGCCCGCTTCGGCCCCGACCTGCACCTGGTGATCTGGGACGACACCGACTACGACATCCCCTGGGAGATGCTGCGCCTCACCGGCGGCCGGGACCACGGCGTGGACGACGGCATCCTCGGCGCCCTGGTGACCGTCGTCCGCTGGACCACCATCCGCGAGGCCGGCCGCACCCCCTTCAACGAACCGGCGGTCTGCTCCGGCCATGTGCTGGGCTACTACGCCGAGGAGATGCGCCGGGACGCCACGGTGTTCGAGAACTTCGAGCACCGGGGCCACTTCGGCACCACCCGCACCTTCCTCACCGAACTCGCCCGCCCGAGCCTCGGTGCCGGTCTCGTCTACATGGGCTGTCACGCCACCCACGGCCCGAACCTGTACAAGCTCAAGCTCGGCACGGTCACCTGGAACGAACTCAACGACCTGGACATGTCCGCGCTGGACGGCCGCCGCACCCTGGTGTGCCTGAACGCCTGCCACTCCGCCCGGTTCGTGAACAACCGGCCACTCGGCGAGAACGCCCTGCGCGGCTTCGCGGAGCTCTTCCTCCGCAAGGGCGCGGGCGGCTGCATCGCCACCTCGGGCAAGGTCGGCGACGACGTGGCGCACACCCTGATCCGCGAACTCGTCGGCCGGCTCTGCGCCGATCCCGAACTGCCCGTCGCCCGCGCCCTGCGCGACTTCCGGGCCGCCGCCGTCGCCCGGCTGCCCGATCCGCTGCCGTACGTCTACGGTGACGACGACCGGTTCGACGCCGAGGGGCAGCGGCAGATTCTGCCGATCCTCTACAGCTTCATGTTCCTCTACTTCGGACACCCCTTGACCACGCTGCGGCTCAGCGTCCGCGCGCAGGAGGCGAGGACATGAGCGGCGATCCCGCTGCGTTGATGATCGAGCCCCTGGTGGGCTGGCCCCGCAAGGCACAGGCGGGGCAGAGCTATCTCGTCACCGTCGACCTCAACGGCCCGGCAGCACCCGAGGACTGGCCGTACGAGGAGGAGGAGTTCGACTTCGGCGTCTCCCTGGACGGCTCCCGCCGCTTCGTGTGCGAGGCCCTGAACGAACCCAGCGTCGTCCTGCACCGCTTCGGCGGCACCTACGGCCCGGCCCGCTTCGTGATCAAGGCGAGCCGGGCGCCGGGCCCGGGCACGATCTGGCTGACGATCAGCAACCGCTGGGGTGTCCCGGTCCGTACCGTCGAGCTGCCCAGCGAGATCGTCGCGGACGCCGTCGTAGGACAGGGCCATGTCGTCGTGCCCGCCCTGAACGGCAGGACAGCCACCCTGCCCGCCGAGCACACCGTCCCCGGTCAGCGCACCGGACGGCGTCCCGCGTCCGGGGTCTGGTCGCCGCACCACATCACGATCAGCTACGCCGGCACCGACCGCGCGTGGGCCGTGTGGACGGCGCGGCAGCTGGAGCGGCACGGCTGCCAGACGTTCCTGCTGCGCTGGGACCCGCCGCCCGGGGTGCCGCTGGCCCGGTTGCTGTCGGATCTGCTCGGCGCGCCCGGCCGGGTGCTGCTGCTGCTCGACGAGGAGTATCTGCGGCTCGGTCAGCGCACCGAGCCGGAGTGGAACGAGGCACTGGGCGCGGTGGTCCGCGCTGACCCGGACCGGTTCGCCGCCGTGGACCTCTCCGCCCGCACCCTGCCCCCCTCGACCGCCGTACTGGGGCCGGTCAGTCTGCGTGAACTGGACCCGGCCGAGGCACTGCGCCGGCTGCTGACCACCCTCGACCTCCAGGACGCCCGCCCGGAGCCCGAGGACGAGTCCGTCGCCCCCCGCTTCCCGGACGCGCCGCCCGCCGTGTGGAACGTGCCACGCCGCAACTTCCGCTTCACCGGCCGCGACACGGTCCTGGAGGAACTCCGCGCCCTCTTCGAGAACGGCCCACCGGCGGGCGCCCGGGTCGCCCTGCGCGGCATCTCGGGCGTCGGCAAGAGCCAGATCGCCATCGAGTACGCCCACCGGTTCGCCAACGAGTACGACGTCGTCTGGTGGATCAGCGCGAGCTTCCGCGCCACCGCCCGCCAGCAGTTCGCCGACCTCGCCGAACCGCTCGGCCTCGCGGACAGCAGCGCGCTGCCCGAGCGGGTCCGCGCGGTCCGCGAGGCGTTGCGCACCGGCCGCCCGCACCGCCGCTGGCTCCTGGTCCTCGACAGCGCCGACGACCTGGAACAGGTCTACGACCTCCTCCCCGAGGCCGGCGGCCATGTCGCGGTGACGACCCTCACCCAGGGGTGGGCCGCGTCCGGCGGGGTCGCCGAGGTGCAGGTGGAGCGGTTCACCCGGGCGGAGAGCATCAGTTACGCCCGCCGGCACGTGGAGCGGCTCACCGAGGACGAGGCCGACCAACTCGCCGACGCCGTCGAGGACTTCCCGCTGCTGCTGGCCCAGACGACGGCGTGGCTGGACGCGAACCGGATGTCGGCGGCCGAGTACATCGGGCTGCTGCGCCGGGCCGACGCCGACGAGATCGGCATCCAGACCCTGCCGGACTACCCGATCGGCTTCCAGACCAGCTGGGCCCTCACCCTCGACTCGCTGGAGCAGGACAGCCCCGAGGCCACCGAACTTCTCCGCCTGTTCGCGATGTTCTCCCCCGGCTCCATTCCCGTACGCCAGCTCCAGCGGGCCCGCCCCGGCGATCTCCCCACGCTGCTGGCCGAGTTGGCCGCCGACCCGGCCCACTGGCTGGGCGCGCTCCGCCGCCTCTCGGAGTCGACTGCCGTACGGATGGACTACGTTCAGCCCTCCGACAGCGTCGGCTATGTGGACAGCGTGGAGATGCACCGCCTCTACCACCGCTTCCTGCGCCGCACCCTCACCCCCGGCGAACGCGACGAACTCTCGGCGGTCGCCTGCCGCGTGCTGGTCTCGGCCGATCCCCGCTCGCCGTCCGAGGTCGCCAACTGGCCCGTGTACGCGGAGCTGTTGCCGCATCTGCACCCGTCGGGCGCCCTGGAGAGCTCCGAGGCTGCGGTGCGCGATCTCGTCCTCAACTGCATCGAGTACCTGCGGCTGCGCGACGAGGAGAGCACCGGACTCACCCTGTGCGAACAGGTGCTGGCCCGCTGGCGGATCCGGCTCGCGCCGACGCACCCGTCGATGCTGGTCCTCGTCCACCAGCACGCCAACATGCTGCGCCGGTGCGGCCGTTACCGCGAGGCGGAGGCCGTCGGCCGGGCCGTCGTCGAGCAACTCGCCGAGGAGCGGCCCTCCGACGACCTCGACCTGCTGCGGGCCGAGGCGGGCCTCGGCGGTTCCCTGATGGCGCTCGGCCTCTTCAAGGAGGCCCACCAGCTCTTCGACGACGTCTGGCGCGCCTACGACGTCCTCGACGGCCCGGAGGCCCCCCGCACCCAGGCCTGCCTCAACAACCTCGGCGTCGCCCTCGGCCTCCTCGGCCGCTACCAGGAGGCGGCCGACGTCCACGCCCAACTCCTCGTCCTGCGACGGCAGTCGTTCGGTTCCGACCACCAGTCGACGCTGCTCAGCGGGCTCACGTACGCCCGCTCGCTGCGCTTGCTGGGCCGCCACCAGGACGCCACCGCGCTCCAAGGCGTCAACTCCCTGCTGCACCGCCAGACCATGGGCGACCACCATCCGCAGACCCTGGCCGCCCTGCACAACCAGGCGCTGTGCCTTCGCCGTTCGGGCGACATCCCGGCCGCCGCCGACCTGCTGCGCAGCCTCGTCGAGCGGTGCCGGAACCTCCAGGGCGTCCGCCATCCGATGACCTTGATGGTCCAGGCCGACCACGCCTCCTTCCTGCGCTCGTACGGCGATCTCACCGAGTCTGCCGAGCTGACGGACGCGGTCGCCGACGGCTACCGGCATCTCCTCGGCGACGACCACCCGTACACCGTGGGCGTCCTCGGCAACCGCGGGCTGCTGCTGTGGCTCGGCGGCGACCGGGCCGCCGGGGCGCGGCTGATCGAGCAGGCGCTGCGGGGCATGACGAACGCGGTGGGCGCCGACCATCCGTGGACCCTGGGCTGCGCCCTGAACGCGGCGGCGGTCCGCCGGCTGTCCGGGCGGCCGGACGAGGCGGCCGAGCTGCGCCGGGAGACCCTGCTGCGGGCTCGCGACGCCGTCGGCCGCGACCATCCGCTCGTCCGCGCCTGCGAGGACGCGTCGGGGACGGGAGCGGAGGAACCACCCGGCTGGGACTTCGAACCCCAGCCCATCTGAAGCCCCCGGCACCCGGCCCGAACTGCCGTTCCGGGCACCGGCATTGGGGCCAGGCCTCAGCGCGCTGTGCGCGACCTGTGAGTCCGCTGATTCTCATCGGCCGCTCAGTGAAGGCTCAGCAACGGCACAGGCGGGGACCGGAAAGTCACCGTCATGAACGAACAGAACGCGGGAGGCGTCCGGCAGCGCTCGGTTGGGATCGTGGTGCCGCCGTACAACGAGGCACACGTCCTCGCCGACAGCATCGGCCGTCTCCACGCAGACCTCGAAACGTCCTTCCCGTTCCCGTTCACGACCACCGTGGCGCACAACGCGAGCACCGACGCCCCCTGGCAGGCGGCGCTCGCCCCGCACATCGAGGACACCGCCCGGTTCTTCGGCGCCGAGCCCCTCGTCCTCACCCAGCGCAACGGGCTCCGTATCCACGAGGTCCCGGTCGACTGGACCGACGACCCCGGCAGCCGCATCGCCGCCGTACCCCGCCGCACCCGCACCGCCACCCCTGTCCTGCCCGTCGGGGCGCCCGCCTCTTCCGCGGAACACCTGGAGTACGCGTCATGACGACCCTCGCCCCGCCCCCCGGTCAGGAGAGCGCCCGCCGCTCGCACCGCGCGGGCCCGCCCACCGACGGCGGCCTCGACTCCCGTGCCAGAAGGCTCTTCACGGGCCCGGAGGACGACCCGCGCTGGGCCCGCCCGGCCCTGTGGGCGATCCTGATCCTCGCCACCGCGCTCTACGCGTGGAACCTGACCTCGATCACCGGTAACACCTTCTACGACGCGGCCGTCTACAGCGGCACCAAGAGCTGGAAGGCGTTCTTCTTCGGCGCGCTCGACTCCGGCAGCTTCATCACGGTCGACAAACCACCGTTCGCTCTCTGGGTGATGGGCCTCTCCGCCCGCGTATTCGGTTATGGCACCTGGCAGTTGATGCTGCCGATGGTCGCGGCGGGCACGGGTTCGGTGGCCCTCCTGTACCGGCAGGTGAAGCGCGATTTCGGTGCGGTGGCAGGCACGATCTCCGCACTGGTCCTCACCCTCACCCCGATCACGGTCGCCATCACCCGAGACACCAACCCGGACCCGATCCTCGTCCTGCTGATGATGCTCGGCGCCGCGGCCCTCATGAAGGCCGTCCGCAACGGGAAGCTGATGCCGCTGGTGTGGTCGGCGGTCGCGATCGGCTTCGCGTTCAACACCAAGATGATGCAGGCGTACGTCGTCCTGCCCGCGTTCTTCCTGGTCTACCTCTGGGCCACGAACGTCTCCCTCGGCAGGCGCGTCCGCAACCTCGCCGTCGCCACCGTCGCGCTGGTCGTCTCCAGCGCCTGGTGGATGGTGATCGTCGACCTGATCCCCGCGTCCTCCCGCCCCTACATCGGCGGCTCCACCGACAACACGGTGTGGGACCTCGTGATCGGCTACAACGGCTTCGGCCGGATCTTCGGCGCCGGCTCCTCCGTCGGCTCGCAGGGCAACGGGGCGTCGTTCGGCGGGAGTTCGGGCCTGTACCGGATGTTCAACGAGATCATGGGCGGCCAGATCTCCTGGCTGATCCCCTTCGCGGCGATCGCCCTCGTCGGCGGCCTGGTGCTGCGCGGCCGCGCTCCCCGCACGGACGCCAAGCGCGCGGCCCTGATGCTCTGGGGCGGCTGGTCCGTCCTCCACTTCCTGACCTTCTCGCTCGCCGAGGGCACGTTCCACCCGTACTACGTCACCGCCATGGCACCCGGCATCGCGGCCGTCGCCGGAGCGGGCGGGGTGCTGCTGTACCGCGCCTTCCGTGAGGGCTCGGCCGCCAAGTGGGCCTGGGTGCTGCCGACGGCGATCGCGGCCGGCTCGATCTGGGCGGTCGTCCTCCTCCAGCGGGTCTCCGGCTCCGGCACGGTGTACACGGTCGCGGAGATCGTGGTCGCCGCGACAGGCATCGCTTCCGTACTCGGCCTGCTGGTGGCCCGGTTCACCAGGCGCCACCGCCTGATGGTCTTCGCGGCACTGGCAGCGATCGTCACCCTCCTCGCCGGCCCAGCGGCCTACTCGGTCTCGGCGGCGACGTCGTCGACCAACGGCACGAACCCGACGGCAGGCCCGAGCACGGGCGGCGGCATGGGCGGCGCCAAGGGCAAGACGGGCAGCGCACCCAGCGGTACGGGCGCAGGCTCGGGCAAGATGGGCACGCCCCCGTCCGGCGGCACGGCTCCCTCGGGCACCAAGTCCCCCTCGGAGTCGGATGGTCAGTCGGCCGGCAACGGTGGCGGCATGGGCGGCGGCACCCAGGTCTCGTCCGAGATGATCACGTATCTCAAGAAGCACCAGGACGGGGCGACTTGGCTCTTGGCGGTCTCCACCGACCAGACGGCGTCCTCGATCATCCTGGAGTCCGGCCAGCCCGTGATCTCCATGGGCGGCTGGTCCGGCAGCGACGACGCGATGACCCTCGCCAAGCTCAAGTCCCTGGTGAAGTCCGGCAAGTTGCACTACATCATCATCAGCAGCGACGGCGGCCAGAGCACCGACACCGCCATCACCACCTGGGTCAAGGCCCACGGCACGGCAGTCAAGTCCACGGCATACAGCACCAGTTCAACAACCTCCACCAACACAGGCCTATACCGCCTGGACCCCACCGACGCCAGCTGACCCCCTCCCCTGAACCACATCTCCCGACTGGAAGGGCCGCCGGTGAGCCCGGCGGCCCTTCCACATGTCGCGACTTGCGGGATGCCGACGTCCTGCATCGCACCCGCACCCCATAAGGTGCGCGCACCATGTCCAAGGAGGAGGTCCTGTGGGATTTTCGGGTCACCTGGTCTTTGCCCGCAGCAAGCGTCCGCTGCTGGAAGCGCCCGTGTTCGACGGTGTCCATCAGGAGGTGAAGGACACCGTGCATGTGTGGCGGGCACGACCGGGCGGTTGGCAGACTCTCCAGTTCGACCAAGGAATTTGGGAGGACGACCACCTGTCCGCCCTGGTCGGCTGGACCGGCGCACCGGCCTGCGTCGCGGACGTCTCCGACAGCGACATCGCCCTCGTGACCGGACTCGGAACCAGCGGGCGGCGTTGGCAGGCGTGGCTCAACCTGGACAACGCCGCGGCACTCCTCACCGAGGAGCCCGAGGACCTGGACGACGTGAGCCTGTGGGTGGGCACACCCGAGTTCGACGCGGCGGTGGGACGCAAGCGCGGGGAGCTCGACACGGCTGTGCCGGCCGCTGCTGAAGGCGCCGTCATCTGGGCCGAGGCCGCCGGCATCCCCGTCGCAGCGCGGCGCCCCCGGATCGAGGAGCTGCTGCGCTCACGGGAGACCTTCGCGGAGGACCTTTTCGGCACGCTGTTGGACGAGTTGGGGTTTCCCCAGGCCGGCCGTCCCTCGCAAGAGCCCTAGCAAACGGTGTCTAAGCCTCCGCCATCGCGACCGGAAACCCCGCCGTCCGCCGGACCCGGCGCTCGCCGTCGACCGCGAATACCTCGCAACCGGGCCGGGACGCGGCCCAGTCGACGCCCTCTGGGCCCAGCGCGAAAGCCGCGGTGGCCGTGGCGTCCGCTTCGGTGAGGGTGGGGGACACGACGGAGATGCTGAGGAGGCCGGTCGCGGGGGTGCCGGTGCGGCCGTCGAGGATGTGGTCGCCGCGTTCGTAGCGGGCGGAGGTCGCCACCGCGCCGTCGGTCAACTCCAGGACCGTGCACAGTTGGTCGGCCTGTTCGGGGTGGCGTATGCCCACCCGCCACGGGCCGCCGGAGACGACCACGTCGCCTCCGGCGTTGAGGATGAAGCGGCGGGCCCCGGCGGCGGTGAGGAGTTCCGACGCGCGCTGCACGGACCAGCCCTTGACGATCGCGCAGGGGTCGAGGGGGCGGCCGGGCAGGCGGACGTCGAAGGCGCCGCCGGTCGCGACACGGTACTGCTCGCAGAGGTCGAGGACCTCGGTCAAGTCCGCGCTGAGGTCGCCGAGTTCGAGCTCGCCCCGGTCGTGGCGGCAGACCTCGCTGTCCGCGCGGAACGGGCTGAAGCGGGCGTCGACCTCGCGCAGCCAGGCGAAGAGCGCGTCCGCCGCCTCCTCGCTGAAGTCCCCGTCGCCCTCGTCATCCACCCGCAACGACACCGGGAAACCCATCACGTGCTCGACTCGGCGCATCTCACGCGCCCTTGGCGTCGATCGCCGCCTGGAGCGACTGGACGTAGGCGTCGCTGGTGATCGTGGCGCCGGACACCGTGTCGATCTTCGAGCTCTGCGCCTTGAGGGTCTCCTCGATCAGCACCGGGACCGCCGCCGTGGTCTGCGGGTGGTTCGGCTGCTGGAGCATGCTCACCGTGCTGATCTTGTCGCCCTCGAAGGTCACCTGCACCTGCACGGTGCCCTTGGATGTGTTGATCGCGGTGCCCTGCACGACCTTCTTCGACGACGTGGACGGCGTGGACGCGGAGCCCGACGCCGAGGAAGTGGTCGTAGGACTCGGTGTCGTCACCGTGGCCGGCGCGCTCGCCGAACTCGTCGTCGTCCCGATGGACGGCTCGTAACGCCACACGGGGATCAGCCCCGCGACGGACAGCACCAGTACAGGTATGACTCGCTTCACGATATGTCTCTCATCCCGCCAGGCTGAAGCGTTCGAAGTGGATCTGCTGCTTGGGCACGCCCAGGTCGCCGAGGCTGCGCAGCACCGCGTTCATCATCGGCGGCGGGCCGCAGAGGAAGACGTCGCGGTCGCCGATGTCCGGTACGAGCCGGGCGAGTTCGCGCGGGGCGAGCTTGTCGGGGACGGGCGGGCCGGTGACCAGGTGGAGCTGGGCGCCCTTGGCGTGGGCGAGTTCGACGAGTTCGCCGTAGAGGACGGCGTCGCGGTCGGTGGCGACGCGGTAGATGACGACGGCGTGGCCCTCCAGGTCCTCCAGCAGGGCGCGGATGGGGGTGACGCCGACGCCGCCCGCGATGAGCAGGGACTCCGGTTTGGTGCGGTGCAGGGAGGTGAAGGCGCCGTAGGGGCCCTCGGCGAAGACGCGGGTGCCGGGCTCGAGGTGGCGCAGGGCGGCTGTGCCGGCGCCGGCGGTCTTCGCGGTGAGGCGGAGGCGGGTGCCGTCGGGGGCGGCCGAGAGGGAGAAGGGGTTGGCCTGCCACCAGCGGTCCTTCGTCAGGAACCGCCAGAGGAAGAACTGGCCTGCCTGGGCCGGGAGTTGGTGGAGGTCGCGGCCGGTGATGTAGATCGAGACGACGTTGTCGGACTCGGGGACGACCGCCTCCACCCGGAGCTGGTGGCGGAGGTTGCGCCACAGCGGGAGGATCACGCGGCCCAGGGCCACCGAGCCGAGCGCGACGCCCCACACGGCGTACCAGTACGTCGTGGCGGCGGACGACGCGGTGAACGTCGTACCGACCGCGACCTGGTGGGTGAAGGCGAGGACCACCGCGACGTAGGTGTAGAGGTGGATGAAGTGCCAGGTCTCGTAGGCGAGTCGGCGTCGCGCATAGCGGGCGGAGGTCGCGCCGATGACGAGGATCAGGGCGAAGGCGACGAGCGCGCGCAGGATTCCCTCGGTGGTCTCGGCGAGGTCGACGACCTCGCCGACGGGGCCGGTGCCGGTGCCGGTGCCCTGGGCGTAGCCGAAGGCGATGAAGACGAGGTGTCCGAGCAGCGTCCAGAGCAGGGCGAAGCCCGTCCAGCGGTGCCAGGAGGTCAGCCGGTCCATGCCGATGCGGCGGTCGAGCCAGGGCAGCCGGGCCACCAGCAGCAGCTGGAAGGCCATGACGAGGGCGGCGTAGAGGCCGAGGACGCGGCCGATGACGATGAGGGTGTTGGAGGCGAAGCCTGCTTGGACGAAGAAGACGGTCACCACGGCGACGTTCGCGGCCAGCACGGCGTACAGGCTCGTGCGGGCCACCACCCTGGGGCGTATCGCCGTGGGGGGCGCAGGGGGTGATTGGACGGTCGTCACGGACGGCAGCTCCTTGATCGGGTCCTGGGACTCGAGCTTCGCCTCGCGGGACTGTCGTTTTCCTGTCGGACGACTTACAAGTGGCTGTCGATGTGGGTGGGACGGTGACGCGGGTCTGGTGTCCCGCGGTGCGTGAAGCAGTATGAGCGGGTGGACAAAGTACGACTCCTCGTCGTGGACGACGACCCGCCGATCGCCGACCTCGTCGCGACGGTCGCCCGGTACGAGGGCTGGGAGGCCGCGTGCGCGTACTCCGGTGAGGAGGCGCTGACCGTGGCCGCCGAGTTCCAGCCGGACATCGTGGTGCTCGACCTGATGCTGCCCGGCCTGGACGGCTTCGGTGTGCTGGACCGGCTGCGCCGCTCCGGGACGATGGTCCCTGTGGTGTTCCTCACCGCGCGGGACGCCGTCGCCGACCGGGTCGCGGGGCTGACGCGCGGCGGTGACGACTATCTGGTCAAGCCGTTCGCGGTGGAGGAGCTGATGGCCCGGCTGCGGACCGTGCTGCGGCGCAGTGCGGGGCCCGGTTTCCCGCGCTCGGTGCTGCGGGTCGCGGACCTGACGATGGACGAGGACACGCGCGAGGTGCGGCGCGGCGAGCGGCTCGTCACGCTCACCCCGACCGAGTACGAGGTGCTGCGCTATCTGCTGCGCAAGTCGCCGACCGTGCTCACCAAGGCGCAGATCCTCGACCATGTGTGGGAGTACGGCTTCGGCGGCCGCTCCAATGTGGTGGAGCTGGTGGTGAGCAGGTTGCGCCGCAAGCTCGACGAGGGGCATGATCCGCTGATCCACACCGTGCGCGGCTTCGGGTACGTGATCCGGCAGGCCGCCGAGTGATCCGCCGGCTGCGTGAGAACTGGCGCCGGGTGCGCCTCGGCACCCGGCTCGCCCTGGGCGTGGGTGTGCTCTCGCTGATCGTGTTCGCGGTCGTCGGGACGGTCCTCACGACGTACATGGGCGACTATCTCGAGCGCCAGCTGAGCGAGCAGCTGAAGCTCGTCCAGGTCGTCCAGTCCAAGGACGCCCAGATCCACGGCGTCGTCGAGCGCAAGCCGTACTACGGCTGGTACACGGCGGTCTACGACGTCTCGGGGAAAACCCCGAAACTGCGCGAGCCGTCCGACGTGCCGGACGACACCGGCGCGCTCACCGCCCTAGCGAAGACGATGGCGCACTCCACCACGGAGATCTCCCGCACGGTGACGATCGACGGCGAGGGCCCCTACCGGCTGCGGGCCTGCGAGGTCGAACCCGGTGTGGTCCTGGTGAGCGCGGCACCCCTGGCGGACGTGGAGGGCACGGTACGGCGGCTGGTCGCGGTCCAGGTGGTGGCGTTCGCGCTGGCGCTGCTGGTGCTGGTGGTGATCGGCCGGAAGATGCTGCGGCGCGGGCTGCGGCCGCTCAGCGACATGGCGACCACGGCCCAGGGCATCACCTCGCACGACCTCACGGACTCGGCGGCCCGGCTGCCGCTGCGGGCCGAGCGGGGCGACGGCGGGCCCGAGGTGGAGGAGCTGCGCACCGCGTTCAACACGATGCTGGAGCACATCGACGACTCGCTCGCGGTGCGCGCCGAGGCGGAGCAGCGGCTGCGCCGGTTCGTCGCGGACGCCTCGCACGAGCTGCGGACACCGCTGATGTCGGTGCGCGGCTACGCGGACCTGTTCCAGTACGCGGCGGCCAACGTGCCCGAGGAGCGGGACAAGCACCTGGCCCGGTTGCGCGCCGAGGCCGCCCGCATGGGCATCCTCCTCGACGACCTCCTGCTGCTGGCCCGTCTGGACGCGGCCGATGTGGAGACTCCGCTGCGGCCGGAGGACGCGGACCTGGCCGAGCTGGTGGAGCAGGCGGCGGACGCCTTCCGCGCGGGGCATCCGAACCGTCCGCTGACGGTCGAGGTCGGGGAGCGCCCGGTGCGGCTGCGCGTGGACCCGGTGCGGATCCGGCAGGTGCTGGACAACCTGCTGACCAACGCGGCCGTGCACACCCCGGCCGGTACGGCGGTGTCGGTGACGCTGTCGGTCGCCGGTGGCATGGCGTCGGTGCGGGTCGCCGACGCGGGGCCCGGCATCCCGGAGGACGACCGGGCCCGGGTCTTCGACCGCTTCTACCGCGTCGACAAGGCCCGCAGCCGCGACCGGGGCGGCAGCGGGCTCGGCCTCGCCGTGGCCCGGTCGCTGGCGAAGGCGCACGGCGGCTCCGTCGAGCTGACGTCCGAGCCCGGCTCGACGGTCTTCACGGTGACGATCCCGCTGGGGGCCGCGTCGGCGCGGTGAACGCGGGTGGTGTGCCGTCGTTCGCTCTGGCTCCTTGAAGGGCTTGTGCCTACCATGGGTGACGTGTCGTCACCTGAGGCTCAGGACCATCAACTGGCTCTGTTTCATCGGCAGTTGCCGTGCTTCGAAGCCCAGAGGCCGCCGTCACATCCCGCGCCACACATTGTCGTACGCCGCGTCCTCGACGGTCTTGCGCTGCCGTACGGCCTCCAGCTCCGTCACCGCGTCATGGACCACGGCGATGACCGTGTCCAGCGATTCGTCGGCGATCTTCGCGGAGTCCTCGTCGGACACCTCGCCGATCCCGGCGGCTGCGGCGAGCTGGGCGAGGACGGGCTCACCCTCGGACCAGCGCTCGGCCGCGCGGCTGCGGGCCGGGGAGTCGACCAGGGCCGTCTTCCCGGTGCGGACCGGGATCCAGCGCCCGCGCTGCCGGGCCACCAGCCCCTCCGCCTCCAGCGCGGCGAGATAGGCGGAGGAGAGGTCACGCCCTCGCCGCCACAGCCAGTTCTCGACCGACTCGTACGGCGTCTCCCGTACGAGCGCGGTCGCTGCCTGGTCCAACAGGCCGTCCTCCAGGGGTACTTGGGGGTTCGGCACGATCAGGTCGCCGTCCAGTACGACGGCTCCGGCGGCGAGGAGGTCGACCACCTCCGCTCCGGCGAGCGCGAGCGAAAGGTCACCCGTCTCGACAGGGCGGTCGGGTGCGACATCCATGGCGACGATCATCAGGTCACGCGGTGTGCTCATGGGTGCCAACCTAGCGCGGCTTATGCGAGGAGGCATCGACACCCAACGTTTACATAATTCTGTTCTGCCGTCAGTGGTGTTTCGGGACTGTGAGCCTCGGATGAATAGCGGAGGCTTTTGGACCGCTTGCGCCACTGCGGCCGAGTGGTGTGCCCTCTGAAGGAAATCGGCTGGTTTTTCGGTTGTTCGGGGGCCGGTTCCGGCTGGCCGGATAACTGCCGTCCACCAGTTGATTGCCTTGCCGTTGTTGACCGACGAGTAACAGGGGGCTAGCTTTCAACCAGCCATCTCGCGCCTTTGCGATGCTATTCGGCGCTGCGGCCGAAACCCCCCACCGTGCAGTTTCACCGTTTATTCGGAGAATCATGACGTCTGTCGCGCACGCCGAAGAACTGATCATTGGAATCACCCCGTTCCATGAGCCGGACGCCCGGCTCGCGGCGGCTGTCAGCCGTGCCGGCGGGTTGGGCGTACTGGACCTGGGGAATGGCGACCGAAGATCCAGAGAGGCCCTGGCGCGCGTCCGGCGCTGGTCCCCGGGCCCTTTCGGGGTACGGGTCGGACCGCACTGCCGGACCGGCCCGAGTGACCTCACCACGGGCCCAGGCGCCATCCCGCACACCGTCGTCCTCGCGGTGGACGCGCCCTGGCGGGTGGACGAGGTCGTCGCGGACCACCGGGTGCTGGTCGAGGTCACCGACCTGGACCAGGCGCTGACGGCGGTCCGCGCCGGTGCGCACGGCCTGATCGCCCGGGGCACCGAAAGCGGCGGCAGAACAGGCGAGTTGAGCACCTTCGTCTTACTCCAGCACCTGCTCGCCGAACCCGCCGTGGACGTCCCGGTCTGGGCCTGCGGCGGCATCGGCCCCCGTACGGCGTCCGCGGCCGTCGCGGGCGGCGCCGCCGGAGTCGTCCTGGACAGCCAACTCGCCCTGCTGGCCGAGTCGGGCCTCCCGGAGACGGCGGCAGCCGCACTCCGCTCGATGGACGGCTCCGAGACGACGGTGGTGGCCGGTCACCGCGTGCTCCTACGACGCGGCCCTGACGCCCCGCACGTGCCCGCCGACCGGGTCTCCGAACTGCTCGGTGCCCGCGACCCGCGCACCCAGTTGCTGCCGGTCGGCCAGGACGGCTTCCTCGCCGCCCGCTTCGCGGAACGCTGGGGCGATGTGGGCCGCACGGTACGCGAACTGACCACCGCCATAAGGGAGTCGGTGCGGGACGACAGCCCGGCCGACGCCCTGCGCGCAAACTCCCCGATGAGCCGCGCCCTCGGCACGCGACTCCCCATCGCCCAGGGCCCGATGACCAGGGTCAGCGACCAGGCCGACTTCGCCGCGGCCGTCGCCTCAGCGGGTGCGCTGCCGTTCATCGCGCTCGCCCTGTCGACCGGCGAGCAGTCGCGGGCGGTGCTCGCCGAGACCCGGGCCGCCGTGGGCGACCGGCCCTGGGGTGTCGGGGTGCTCGGCTTCGCGCCCGAGGAGATGCGCAACGCCCAGCTCGAAGCGGTACGGGAGTTGAGGCCCACGCACGCGATCATCGCGGGCGGCCGGCCCTCCCAGGCCGAGGCGCTGGAAAGGTCCGGCATCTCGACCTTCCTCCACGTGCCCTCGCCGGGACTGCTGCGGCAGTTCCTGGACGCCGGTGTCCGCAGGTTCGTGTTCGAGGGCTCCGAGTGCGGCGGCCACGTCGGACCGCGCGGCAGCTTCCCGCTCTGGGAGGCCCAACTCGCCGTCCTGGACGATTTCTTGGAGACAGCGGCAGCGGGTACGGCCGAACACGTCGAGGTGTTCTTCGCGGGCGGCGTCCACGACGAGCGCTCGGCGGCGATGGTGGCCGCGCTCGCCGCACCGCTCACCGCCCGCGGCGCTGCCGTCGGCGTGCTGATGGGCACCGCCTACCTCTTCACGGAGGAGGCGGTGACGCGGGGAACGGTCCAGCCCCTCTTCCAGGAGCAGGTGATCCGGGCCACCCGGACCGCGTTGCTGGAGACCGCGCCCGGTCACGCCACCCGCTGCGTACCCAGCCCGTTCAGCGACAACTACCTGGTCTTCGAAGCCGAGTTGCGCGAGCGGGGCGTCCCGGACCGGGAGATCTGGGAGAAACTGGAACGGCTCAACGTCGGCCGGCTCCGCATCGCCAGCAAGGGCGTGGAGCGGGACGCGGCCGGTGCGCTGACCTCCGTGGACGAGCAACGCCAGCTCGCCGAGGGGATGTTCATGGCCGGCGAGGTCGCCGTACTGCGTTCGGCGACCACCACGATCGACGCGCTGCACCGCTCGGTGACCGAGGGGGCCGCCGACTTCCTGGCCGACAGCGCGCGAACCGCCCGCGCCCGCCTGGGAGTCGAGGAGACGGCCGAGCCGGAGGCGCCGGCCCCGCTGGACGTCGCTGTCATCGGCATGGCGTGCATGTTCCCGCAGGCACCCGATCTCCCCACGTTCTGGGCGAACATCCTCGGCGGACGCGACTCCGTCGACGAGGTCCCGCCCGACCGCTGGGACCCGGCCGTGCACTACTCCGCGGACAAGGGCGGCGCCACCCCGTCGAAGTGGGGCGGCTTCCTCCCGCGCATCCCCTTCGACCCGCTGCGCTACGGCATTCCGCCGACCTCCCTCGGCAGCATCGAACCGGTCCAACTGCTGGCCCTCGAAGCCGCCCGGCGCTCCCTGGAGGACGCCGGATACGGCGACCGGGGGCGGGAGTTCGACCGCGCCCGCACCTCCGTGGTGTTCGGCGCGGAGGCGGGCAGCGACCTGTCCAACGCGACGACGCTGCGCGCCGTACTGCCCTCCTACTACGGCACGATCCCGCCGGGCATCGAGGAGCAACTCCCCACGCTCACCGAGGACTCCTTCCCCGGCATGCTCTCGAACGTCATCTCGGGGCGCATCGCCAACCGGCTCGACCTCGGCGGCGCCAACTTCACCGTCGACGCGGCCTGCGCGTCCTCGCTGGCCGCCGTCGACGTCGCCTGCAAGGAACTCGTGGGCGGCACCAGCGATGTCGTGCTGTGCGGGGGCGCCGACCTCCACAACGGCATCAACGACTACGTCCTCTTCTCCTCCGTGCACGCCCTCTCCCCCACCGGCCGCTCCCGCGCCTTCGACAGCTCGGCGGACGGCATCGCGCTCGGCGAGGGAGTCGCCTGCGTGGTCCTCAAGCGGCTCGCGGACGCGGAGCGGGACGGCGACCGGATCTACGGTGTGATCAAGGGAGTCGGCAGCTCCAGCGACGGCCGCTCCCTCGGCCTGACGGCACCCCGCCCCGAGGGCCAACGCGCTGCGCTGGAACGGGCGTACCGCAACGCGGGCGTCTCCCCCGCCGAGGTCGGCCTGGTCGAGGCGCACGGCACCGGCACGGTCGTCGGCGACCGCACCGAACTCTCCATCCTCAGCGAGGTGTTCACCGAGTCCGGCGCGAAGACGGGCAGTTGCGCCCTCGGCTCGGTCAAATCGCAGATCGGGCACACGAAGTGCGCCGCGGGCCTCGCCGGTCTCATCAAGACCGTGCTGTCCCTCTACACCGGCGTCAAGCCGCCCACCCTGCACATGAAGCAGCCCAACCCGGCCTGGCAGGAGGACAGCAGCCCGTTCGTCTTCCACGCCCGGCCCCGGCCGTGGGCGGCACCGGCGGAGGAACGCGTCGCGGGCCTCAGCGCGTTCGGCTTCGGCGGCACCAACTTCCATGCGGTGATCGGGGCTTACGGCGACGCCGTACCGCCCGCGCAGGGTCTGGACGCGTGGCCCGCCGAACTGTTCACGTTCCGAGGAGCCGACCGGGCGGCGGCGCGACGGGGCATCGAGGAGACCCTGAAGCTCGCGGAGGCGGGTCACTGGAGACTGCGTGACCTCGCGCTGAGCGCGTCACGGCGGGCGGACGCCCGGCTTGAACCGGTCCAAGTGGCCGTCGTGGCACGGGATGCGGAGGAGCTGGTCGGGCAGCTGCGGCGGGCGTTGGACGGTGAGGAGAACCCGGCTGCCGGTATTCACCTCGCCGATGCCGGCGCGGATTCCGGCAAGGTCGCCTTCCTCTTCCCGGGCCAGGGCAGTCAGCGCCCCGGCATGCTCGCCGACGTCTTCATCGCGTTCCCCGAACTGCAGCACTACCTGCACCTCGGCCGCGCCCACACCGACGCGCTCTACCCGCCGACCGCCTTCGACGACACCACCCGGGACCGCCAGCAGGCCGGACTCACCGACACCCGGGTCGCGCAACCCGCCCTGGGCATCGCCGGGTTGGCCGCCCACGCCCTGCTCACCGAGGCGGGCGTCCGGCCCGACATGGCTGCCGGGCACAGCTACGGCGAGCTGGTCGCCCTGTGCGCGGCCGGTGCGATCACGCCGGAAGCGCTGCTGGAGCTGAGCACCGAACGCGCGGCGGCGATCCTCGAAGCCACCGGCACGGACGACCCGGGAACCATGGCCGCGGTGGCGGCAGGCGCCGAGGACGTCGAACAGGCCCTGAAGGCGGCCGACGCACCCGACTCCGTCGTCATCGCCAACCACAACTCACCGCGCCAGACGGTGATTTCGGGCCCGACGGAGGCAGTCACCACCGCCATACGGCTCCTGCGCGAAGCCGGTCTCGGTGCCAAGCGCATCCCCGTCGCCTGCGCCTTCCACAGCCCGCTGGTGGCAGGCGCGGGCGAGCGCTTCGCACAGTCCCTCGCCCAACGCCCGGTCCTCACACCCGAGTTCCCCGTCTGGTCCAACCGCACGGCGGCCCCCTACGGCGACGACGCAGACGCCGTCCGGTCCGAACTCGTCGCGCAGATCGGTTCCCCGGTCGGCTTCGTCGCGCAGATCGAGGCGATGTACGAGGCGGGCGCCCGGATCTTCGTGGAGGCCGGACCCGGCTCCGTCCTCACCCGCCTGGTCGGCCAGATCCTCGGCGACCGCCCGCACCGCACCGTCGCCTGCGAGCCGAACCAGAACAGCGGGCTGCGCGGCTGGCTCGACGCACTGGCCCAACTGGCCGTCGCCGGGCTGCCGGTGCGCACCGCCTGGCTCCTCAACGGGCGCGACGCCGTGGACGCCGCCCGGACTCCCGTGCCCTCGCGACCCGGCTGGACGGTGGACGGACAGCTCGTCCGCACCGCCGCCGGAGCACTCCTGCCCGGTGCCCTCGCACCGGCCCGACGCGTTGTGGAGACGACTGTGACGACGAACCCTCAGGACGGTGCCCCCGTCGAGGTGAACAGGGACGCGCTCATCTCCGAATTCCTCCGCACCAGCCGGGAGATGGTGGCCGCGCAACGGGACGTACTGCTGACCTACTTCGGCTCGGTGCAGGGCACGGCACCCCAGGGCACGTGGATACCGGCACCGGCGGCACCCGCCGCGGTCGAGGCACTCCCCCAGATACCCGAGCTGCCGGCCGCCGCCGCACCCGTACCTCAACAGGCCGCGGCTGTGGTGGAGTTGCCCGTACCCCAGGCGCCCGAAGCCGTCACCGAGGCCGACGTGCTCCGGGTCGTCCTGGAGATCATCAGCGAGCGCACCGGCTACCCCGTCGACATGATCGAGCCCGACCTCGACCTGGAGGCGGACCTCAGCATCGACTCCATCAAGCGCGCCGAGATCGCCGGCGAACTGGCCCAACGGCTGGGCATCGGCGGCGGGATGGACGTCGCGACGCTGGAGGACGCCGAGCTGGAGGACCTGGCGAAGGCCCGCACGGCGGCCTCCGTCACCGGCTGGCTGTCGGCCCGGTTGACGGCACCCACGGCGACGGACGAGACGCCCGCGAGTGTCAGCACCCCTGAGGTCGCCTCCCCAACTGCCCACGCCCCGCTGGACGAAGTCACCGGCGTCGCCCCGAAGCGCCTCCAACTGCGCCCGGTACTCCTCGCACACCAGGACGGCGACAACCCTGCGGACCCGGCATCGGTCCTGAGCGGCCGACGCTTCGTCCTCTACGGCGACGACGGCGGCGACATCCCGGAGACGGTCGCGACCCGCCTCTCCTCCTATGGTGCCGACACGGTGACCGTCACCGCCGAGCACCACCTCACCGAAGCCGACGGCCAGGTGGACGGCATCCTGTACCTCGCCCCGCTGACGACATCGGCGCCGGTGCTGCCGGACGCGTTCCCCGTATTCCAGGCCACCCTGCGACGCGGCCCGCGTCACCTCCTCGCGGCACAGGGCGCGGACGGCGGATCAGCGGGCCTGCACGGGCTGTTCCGCACAGTCGCGCGCGAGTACCCCGACACCATCGCCCGGGTCGTCGAACTGACGGACACCACACCGGCCGCCGTCGCCGACGCCCTGATCGCCGAACTCCTCGCCCCCGACACCGAGCCGGTCGTCCTCCGAACTCCCGCCGGACGCAACGGACTTGCGCTGAACGAGACGCCGCTCGGCGCGCTCGCGACGAACGGTGCCGGACCCGCAGGTGACGGAGTCGCGGAGGCCGCCGCGATCGGGCTCGACCGCGACTCGGTGGTGCTGCTGGTGGGCGGTGCGCGGGGCATCACCGCGAAGTTCGCCGCCGCGCTCGCCGCGGCCTCCCGCTGCCGTATCGAACTTCTGGGCAGGACGGCCGCACCGACAGGACCCGAGGACCCGGCGACCGCGGGCGCCCGCACCCCGGCCGAACTGCGTGCCGCCCTCGCCCGCACCAGCGGTGGACTCACGCCCGCCGAGATCAACCGCACCGCCGAACTCCTGCTCGCCCAGCGGGAGATCACCGCGACCCTCGACGAGCTCGCCGCTCTCGGCAGCCAGGCCCGCTACCACTCCGTCGACTTCCGCGAACCGGACGCCGCGCTCCAGGCGGTCAAGGAGATCCACGCCGAACACGGCCGCCTCGACGGTGTCGTCTACGCGGCCGGCGTCATCGAGGACCGGCTGATCGCCGAGAAGACCAGCGAGTCCTTCCAGCGGGTCTACGGCACGAAGATCCACGGCGCCGAGACCCTGCTGTCGGCGCTGGAGGAACTGCCCAACGGCCCTGCCTTCGCGGTGCTGTTCGGCTCCATCTCGGCCGTGCTCGGCAACCGCGGCCAGGTCGACTACGCCGCCGCCAACGACGCGCTCCAGAGCCTCGGCGCCGACTGGGCGGCCCGCACCGGGCACCGCGCGCTCACCGTGCACTGGGGACCGTGGGCGCCGACCGGCGGCCACCACGGCATGGTGACACCGGAGTTGGGGCGCGAGTACGCCCGGCGCGGCATCTCGCTGATCGACCCCGAGGAGGGCACCGCGGCCCTGCTGCGTGAACTCGCCTGGGGCGACGAGTCGGCAGGGGCCGTCGTCTACACCGCTTCGGGCTGGTAGCCGTGACGGACCGTCATGTGCCGGTCGCGATCGTGGGTATGTCGGTGCTGCTGCCGGGCGCCGCCGACCTCGACGCGTACTGGCGGAATCTGCTGGGCGGCACGGACGCCATCAGTGAGGTGCCGGAGGGGCGGTGGGACGCGGACTACTACCGGCCGGGCTCCGCGAGCGGCCCGGCCGTCGCCGACCAGGTGTACTGCCGGCGCGGTGGTTTCGTGGACGAGCTGGCCGAGGTCGAGGTCACCCGGTTCGGCATCATGCCGAACTCGGTGCCCGGCACCGAGCCCGACCAGCTCATCGCCCTCCATGTGGCCGCCGCCGCCCTCGCCGACGCGGGCGGCGAGTCCCGCCTGCCCGACCGGCAGCGCGTCGGCGTCGTGCTCGGCCGGGGCGGCTATCTCACCCCCGGCCTGGTCCGCCTCGACCAGCGGGTCCGGACGGCGGGCCAACTCGTGCACACCCTGGGCGAACTCCTGCCCGACCTGGACCCCGGCCAACTCGACCGTATCCGCACCGCGTTCACCGAACGGCTCGGCCTCGACAGCCCCGAGTCGGTCATCGGTCTGGTCCCGAACCTCGCGGCATCCCGCGTCGCCAACCGCCTCGACCTGCGCGGCCCGGCCTACACGGTGGACGCGGCCTGCGCGTCCTCGCTGATCGCCGTGGACCAGGCGGTCGCCGAACTGGCTGCCGGGCGCTGTGACTTGATGCTCGCGGGCGGTGTCCACCACTGCCACGACATCACGCTGTGGAGCGTCTTCTCCCAGCTGCGCGCGCTCTCCCCGAGCCAGCGCATCCGCCCCTTCCACCGCGACGCCGACGGCATCCTGATCGGCGAGGGCACGGGAGTCGTCGTCCTGAAGCGCCTCGCCGACGCCGAGCGCGACGGCGACCGGATCTACGCCGTCATCCGCGGCACCGGTGTGTCCAGCGACGGCCGCGCCGCGAGTCTCGTCAACCCCGACTCGACCGGCCAGACCCACGCCGTACGACAGGCCTGGCGGGCGGCGGGACTCGACCCAGCGCTGCCTGGTTCGATCGGCCTCCTTGAGGCGCACGGCACGGCGACGCCCGCCGGTGACGCGGCCGAACTCGCCACGCTGGCGGAGGTGTTCGGCGACACGGGCACCGCCCACGGCCGTGCGGTCATCGGTTCGGTGAAGTCGATGATCGGCCACACGATGCCGGCCGCCGGAGTCGCCGGCCTGGTGAAGGCCGCGCTCGCCGTCCACCACGGCATGCTCCTTCCGACCCTGCACTGCGACGACCCGCACCCGGCCCTCGCGGCCACCCGGTTCCGCCCGCTGGAGCAGGCGGCCCCCTGGGAGACGACCCCCGAACACCCCATACGCCGGGCGGCGGTCAACGCGTTCGGGTTCGGCGGCATCAACGCGCATGTGGTGCTGGAAGAGGCGCCCGGGGCGCGCGCATCACGCTCGGCGGCCGCGGTCGCCGACGCACCGGAACGCCCGAACACCCGTGCCCGCACGGCCTCCGTGGAAGAACCGGAACGCGTCCTGACCCTCGCCGCCGACAGCCCCGAGGCCCTCGCCGCACTGCTGGACTCCGCCGACTCCACCCTCCTCTCTGCACCCAACACCCCTGCCACCACAGGCCGTTCGCGGCTCGGCATCGTCGCCCCGGACGCCAAGCGCCTCGCGCTGGCCCGCCGGGCGGTCGCCAAGGGCCGGGCGTGGCAAGGCCGTAGTGATGTGTGGTTCACGCCGAGCCCGCTCATCGGACCCGGCGCGGGCAAGCTGGCGTTCGTCTTCCCGGGCCTGGAGGGCGACTTCACACCCCGGGTCGAGGACGTGGCCGCGCACTTCGGCCTGCGTGAGACCCGGTCCGCGACTCCCGCGCAGGTGGGAGATGTCGGCCGTCACGGCTTCGATGTCGTCGGCGTCGGGCGGTTGTTGGACGCCGCGCTGCGCAGGATGGGCGTCGTCCCGGACGCCGTCGCCGGACACAGCGTCGGTGAGTGGACCGCGATGACAGCCGCCGGGGTGTACGCGCCGGACGAGGTCAGCGACTTCATGGAGGCGTTCGACCCCGACTCGGTGACGGTCCCCGGCCTGGCCTTCGGGGCGATCGGGGCCCCGGCCGAGCGCGTGCTGTCGGCACTCGCCGCCGACTGGCCGGACGCCGGGATCGTCCTCTCGCACGACAACGCGCCGGGCCAGTCGATGGTGTGCGGACCGGACCGAGCGGTGGACGCGTTCGTACGGTCCTTCCGTGCGCAGGGCGTCCTGAGCCAGGTCCTGCCATTCCGATCCGGCTTCCACACACCGATGTTGAAGCCCTACCTCGCTCCGATCGAAGAGGCCACGAACCGCTTCCGCCTCCACCCGCCGACGGTCCCCCTCTGGTCCGGGACCACGGCCGCGCCGTACCCCGCGGAGGAGTCGGCGGTACGCGCGCTCTTCATCCGCCACCTCCTGGAACCCGTGCGCTTCCGTCAGCTCGTCGAGGCCATGTACGCCGCCGGCCACCGCGCCTTCGTCCAGGTCGGCACGGGCCAGCTCGGCTCCCTCGTCGACGCCACCCTCAGCGGACGCGATCACCTGGTGGTGGCCGCCAACTCGCCCCACCGCTCCGGCCTGGCCCAACTTCGGCGCGTGGCAACAGCCCTGTGGTCGGCGGGCGGAGCGACAGACCCCGTGACACTGGCTCCCCAGAAGCTCTCGCCACGACGGGAGCGGCCCCCGACGCGGCTCGACATGGACGGCGCCCTCGTCTCCCTCGACACCCCGACCTTGGCGAGACTGCGGGCGGAACTACGCACACCGGCCACCGCCAACACCCCGGCCCTGGCCGCCCTTTCACCCCTGGACGCCCTCACCGACCGCTTCCCGGCCGCGGCCGAACTGCGCGCCCTCATGCGTGACACCGCCGACACGGCCGCCCAGCTCATCGGCGCGGGCAGCCGCCGTACCGCGAGGACCGCCCCCGCGCCGCGCATCGCGGCCGCGCCTCCCGCTCCCCCACGGGAGTGGCAGACCACGGTCCATGTCTCCCCCGAGTCCATGCCGTACCTCATGGACCACTGCTTCTTCCCGCAGCGCCCCGACTGGCCCGATGTGGCGGACCGTTGGCCGGTGGTGCCCGCGACCACGATCGTGCAGCACATCGTCGAGCTGGCGGAGCGGGCCGCCCCGGGGATGCGTGCGGTCGCCGTGCACGACGCGCGGTTCGACCGGTGGCTGACGGCGACACCATCGATCGACGTACCGGTACGGGTAGTCGCGGAAACCCCCGACCGCCTCGCCGTCTCCTTCGGTCCACATGCCCGCGGTGTGGTCGAACTGGCCCCCGCCCACGCCCCGTCGCCCGCACCGCACCCGCGCCCGGATCCGACCACCGAGCGCGTGCCCGACCACACCGCGGCCCATCTCTACGACGAGCGCTGGATGTTCCACGGCCCGGCGTTCCAGGGCGTCACCGAACTCACCGCGATCGGTGAGCGCCATGTACGCGGCATCATCACCACACCGCCCGCGCCCGGCGCCCTGCTCGACAACGTGGGCCAGATCCTGGGCTATTGGATCATGGCGACCCGCACGGAACGCACGGTCGTCTTCCCGGTCGGCATGCGCGAGATGCGTTTCTACGGCCCTCATCCGCGCCCCGGCATGGAGGTGGAGTGCCTGGTGCGGATCACCTCGCTCACCGACACCGTGCTCGAGGCCGACGTGCAGCTCACGGTCGACGGCGCGGTGTGGGCGGAGCTGACCGGCTGGCAGGACCGGCGCTTCGACAACGACCCGCAGACCAAACCGGTCGAGCGCTTCCCCGAGCGCAACACCCTGTCCGAGGCCCGCCCCGGCGGCCGGACCCTGCTCAACGAGCGCTGGCCCGACCTCGCCTCCCGTGACCTCATCATGCGCAACTCGCTGAGCGGCGTGGAGCGTTCGGAGTACGCGGAGCATCCGCCACGCGGGCGCAGGCAGTGGCTGCTGGGCCGGATCGCGGTCAAGGACGCGGTGCGGCAGTGGTTGTGGGGGCAGGGCGCCGGACCGGTCTTTCCGGCGGAGATCCGCGTCCACAACGACGAGTCGGGCCGCCCGTACGTCACCGGTCTGCACGGCAGGACCCTGCCCCCGCTGGACGTCTCGCTCGCCCATCGCGCCGAGGCGGCGGTCGCGATCGTACGGCCGCATGTGCCCGGTCCCGGCCCCGGGATCGACATCGAGGAGGTCGTGGACCGGCCCCCGGCCACCCTCGCCACCGCTCTCGGCGAGGAGGAACTCGCCCTGCTGCGGACCCGGTCGGCGGCCACCGGCGAGTCCGAGGCGCTGTGGTTCGCCCGCTTCTGGGCGGCGAAGGAAGCGGTGGCCAAGGCGGAGGGCACCGGCTTCCGGGGCCGGCCGCGTGACTTCGCCGTCTTCCACGTGGCCTCCGGGTCACGGCTGTTGGTGTCGGGGCGACTGGAACGCGCCTACACCGTGCACTACGAGCCGGCCGGCAATCCCCCCAGTCTGCCGGACAGGACCTACGTCGTGGCCTGGACGACGGGACCCGCGCACGAGGAGGAGTACGACCGATGACCCCCACCACCGAGGACACCGTCCTCGCCGATCTCACCGGCATGCTCACCACGCTCCTGGAGGACGAGTACGGCGTCGACGACGTCGAGATCACCATGACGACGACCTTCAACCGGGATCTGGAACTGGAGAGCATCGACCTGGTGACGCTGGCCGGACTGCTCCAGGAGCACTACGGCACGAAGGTCAACTTCGCCGAGTTCCTGGCCGGGATGGAGTTCGACGAGATCATCGAACTCACCGTCGGCCGGCTCGTGGAGTACGTCGTGCAGAGCCTCAAGGCAGCCGAGGCGGGCTGACCCATGGCGATGGTCGACACCGGTCAACTCCGGCTGCACGTGCAGCGGATGAGCCCGTCCGACGGCCGTCCGGTCACCGCCACGGCGGTGCTCGTGCACGGTCTGCTCACCGACAGCCTGGCCAGCTACTACTTCACCATCGCGCCGCCGTTCGCGCTCGCGGGCATCGACGTCGTCATGTACGACCTGCGCGGTCACGGCCGCAGCGGGCGCCCGGCCACGGGCTACACCCTCGACGACAACATCGACGACCTGGAGGCGCTGCTCGACCGCCTGGAGGTGACGGGTCCGGTCCATCTGGTCGGCAACTCCTATGGCGGGACGGTCGCGTTCGGCTACGCGGCCCGCCATCCGGAGCGGGCCGCCAGTGTCTCGCTCATCGAGTCGGAACCGGCGACCACGGCCTGGGCGCCGAAGCTCGGCGTCATCCTGGACCGTGTGCTGCACGAGCTGGCGCACAACGAGGACGACGCCATCGCCTGGATCAGCGCGAACCGCGGCCACAACACCGCCCGCCTCGCGAAGGGCGCCGCCCGCCTGGCCCGCGAGACCTCCGTCTCCCAGGACATCCCGGCCAGCGCTGTGCTGACGGAGGCCCAGATTCGCGCGGTGGACTGCCCGGTGCTCGGCATCTACGGCGGCGACTCCGACCTCGCCCTGCTCGCACCGTGGCTGGAGTCGACGCTGCCGGACTGCCGGACCGTGGTCGTCCCCGGCCATGAGCACTCCGTACTGGTCGAGGCGGCGGGCACCGTCGGCGGGCACATCCTCTCCCTGATCCAGGCGAGCACACCCGCGGCGGCGGTCCGGTGAGCCGGTTCCTGTTCGTCGTCCCGCCTTTGGTGGGCCACATCAACCCGGCCGCCGCCGTGGCCGCCGAACTGACCTCTCGTGGACACGAGTTGGCGTGGGCGTGCGCCGATCCCGCGCTCGTGCGACGGCTCGCGGACGAGACCGCGACCGTGTTCACGTGCGCGGGACCGGTGCCGGGCGACTGGGCGCGTCCGGCCGACATCCGTGGCCCGGAGGCGCTGAAGTTCCTGTGGGAACGCTTCCTGGCGCCGCTGGCCGTGGAGATGGCGCCGGGTGTCGAGGCGGCCGTGACGGAGTTCCGGCCCGACGTGGTCGTCGCCGATCAACAGGCCCTGGCCGGTGGGCTGGTGGCTGAGCGGCTGGGGGTGCCGTGGGCGACCTCGGCGACCACGACGGCCGAGTTCACCGACCCGCTGGCGGGTATGCCCAAGGTCACCGAGTGGCTGGACGGGCTGCTCGGCGAGCTGCGGGCCAGTGTCGGTGACCCGTCGGGCAGCGCGGACCCGCGCTTCTCCCCGCACCTGGTGCTGGCGTTCAGCACCCCCGAACTCGCAGGCACCGAGGCCCGGTTGGGCGACCCCATCCGGTGGGTGGGCCCGTCGATCGCCTCGCGTCCGGCCACGCCGGACTTCCCCTGGGACTGGCTGGACCCGTCACGTGCCACGGTCCTGGTGAGCCTCGGCACCGCCAACACGGACGTGGGAGCGCGCTTCCTCACCGAGTGCGTGACGGCACTACGGGCCCGAACCGACCGCGTCCAGGCGGTGATCGCCGATCCGGGCCGGACCCTGGGCACACCCGACGGACAGGACAAGGACCTGCTGATCCTCCCGTCCGTGCCCCAACTCCCGCTTCTCGAAAGGGTCGACGCGGTCGTCTGCCATGCCGGGCACAACACGGTCTGCGAGGCCCTCTGGCACGGCGTCCCCCTCGTCGTCGCCCCGATCCGCGACGACCAGCCCGTCGTGGCCGCCCAAGTCACCGGCGCCGGTGCGGGAGTCCGGGTCCGCTTCGGCCGGGTGACGGCCACCCGACTCGGCGCGGCGCTGGACGCCGTACTCCACGAACCCGCGTACCGCGCCGCCGCCGACCGCGTCCGTGCCGCGTTCCGCGCGGCCGGCGGCACCCGCACCGCGGCGGACCACCTGGAGCGGCTGGCAGCCGGCGCGTCCCTCAAGGAGGACCAGTGAGCAACGAGCCCGTGAGCAAAGAGCCGCAGACCGCACCGCCGAGCCGCACCGAGCAGATCACCGCCCTGCGCCCCGCCTACCAGGCCGACCTGGCCGAGGGGTTGGACCGGTTCTTCGAACCCCGGCGCGAGACCTGCCCGTGGTGCGACTCGTCCCGGCTCCGGACCAGACTGCGCACCAAGGACCTGATCCAACACAAGCCGGGCACGTTCGAGTTGGACCAGTGCCAGGACTGCCGGCACACGTTCCAGAACCCCCGACTGAGCCCGGCCGGGCTGGAGTTCTACTACCGGGACTTCTACGACGGCCTGGGCGAGAAGCAGTTGGGCAACACGTTCGCTGCCCGTACCAAGATGTACGAGCAGCGCGCGCAGTCACTGCTCCCGCACTCGCCGGCTCCCAAGAACTGGCTGGACGTCGGAACGGGCCACGGCCACTTCTGCGAGTCGGCCCGCACGGTCTACCCCGACACCACCTTCGACGGCCTCGACTTCACGGACGGCGCCGAACTCGCCGAGCAGGCGGGCCGGGTGGAGCGCGGCTACCGGGGCAGCTTCCCGGAGTTGGCCCCGGGTCTCGCGGGCCACTACGACGTCGTCAGCATGTTCCACTACCTGGAGCACAGCACCGAGCCCGAGCGCGAACTCGCCGCCGCCCACCAGGCCGTGCGCCCCGGCGGCCACCTCCTGATCGAGGTCCCGGACCCCGACAGCCGCTACTCCCGGCTCCTCGGCCGCTGGTGGCTGCCGTGGCTCCAGCCGCAGCACCTGCACTTCATCCCGGTCGAGAACCTGCGCAGCCGCCTCACCGACCTCGGTTTCACCGTCGTGGCCGAACAGCACGCGGAACCCCACGACCCGGTCGACCTCCTGGCCGGCACCTGGCTGGCCCTGGACACGGCCGCGCCCCGCGACAACCTCCCGTGGCTGCCGAAGCCGCCGTCGGGGTTGGCTCGTACGGGCCGTGCGGCGGTGCTGATCGCGGGCATCCCTGCGCTGCTCCTCGGAACCCTCCTGGACCGGTTCGTCGTGAAGCCGCTGTCGCACCGGCTGGGGGTGTCGAACGCGTACCGGCTGGTGGCGCGACGGGACTGAGCCCGCTCGCTCAGGGACTCGATCGGTCCCGTTCCGCCAGGACGCGGGCGCCGGTACCGGCCGACCCCCATTGAATGATTCATTCACCGCGTCTAGCATCACTTGGTGATTCCATCAATTCCCGTCTGACTTTCGCTCGTTGACAGCGAGCGTGACGGGGGGCGTGGCGACGGCGAGCGGCCGCGGCCCGGTTCCGGGGGCTCCGGCCGCTCGTCCAACCGGTCTCGACTCAGCTCGCGGTACGGCGGATTCGCCCCTCGTACCGCTTCTCCAGCTCCAGATTGCCCTCGAAGCCGCCGGGCACATTGGCCGAGACGTACACGGGCGGGCGCTCCCCCGAGGCGATCAGCCGGGCCGCCGCCTCCGCGACCGACAGCTGGACGAGCATCGCGCCGGTGAGCGTGGACAGGGCGCACACGGCACCCCCCGTGGGGAGTTCGAGGAGGGCGTCGCCGCGCGGGGCCGCGTTGTCGAGGACGACGTCGGCGAGGTCGGCGAGCTTCTTGCCGCTCGGGTGACCGGCGGGGACGGCCCGGGTGTGGGCGAGCGAGGTGATGGCCAGCAGGCGGTGACCGCGCTCCTTCACCCGCAGGGCCATCTCCACGATCACCTTGTTCACACCGGAGTTGGAGATGATCACGAAGAGGTCCTCGGGGCGGGGCGCGGCGAGGTCGTAGAGGCGGTCGGCGATGCCGGCCCGGCGCTCCAGCAGCGGGTCGTCGAGGAGGCTCGGGGCGTCACCGCCGTAGAGGACGAGGTCGGCGACGCTGAGGCGGTTGGTGGGCACCAGACCGCCGGCGCGGCCCGCGAGTTCGAGGACCATGGCCTGGGAGTGGCCGGTGCCGAAGGCCTGGACGACGCCGTCGGTGCGGACGCAGTCCGCGATCAGTTCGGCGGCGCGGGACACGGTGTCGCGGCTGGACTCGGTGATGCGCTGGAGGACGGCCAGGCTCTCCCGCGCGAAGGTCTCGGCGCTCACGGACTCGGCGGACACGCGACACTCCCCACCGGTGGATCAAACCACCTGTTCCATCTAGACCAATGAATCAATAAATCACATGCGGTCCTGGTATTCAATCGATGGCCTGTGGGGTGGCTGATACCTTCTCCGCATGCCCTCGACGGACGTCACCACCCTGATCCGCACCGAGCTGCCCCGGCTGGCCGGCTCGCTGCGGAAGGTCGGCGAGCTGATCCTGGAGGATCCTGCCGCCGTCACCCACTGCTCGGCCGCCGAGCTCGGCCGCCGCACCGGTACGTCACAGGCGACGGTGACGCGGTTCTGCCGGGCGGTCGGCCTCGACTCGTACCAGCATCTGCTGATCGAGCTGGCCCAGGAGCGCGGTCGCGGCGAGGTCTCCGACTGGGGCACCGCGGAGATCGGCCCGGACATCTCCCCGGACGACGATCTCGAACGGGTCGTGCAGGTCGTGGGCAGCGCGGACCTCCGCGCGGTGCAGCAGACGATCGACCGGATCGACCTCGACGCGGTGGAGCGCGCGGCCACCGCCGCCGCCCGCGCCCGCCGGATCGACGTCTACGGCATCGGCGGCAGCGGGGCGATCGCGCAGGAGACCGAGACCCGGCTCTTCCGCATCGGCTGCGCGGTGCGCGGCTGGACCGAGGTGCACGCGGCCGCCACCTCCGCCGCCCTGCTCACCCCGGCGGACGTGGCGGTCGGCATCTCCCAGTCCGGTTCGACCCGCGAGACCATCGAGCCCTTCGAGCTGGCCAAGGAGCGCGGCGCCACCACCATCGCCCTCACCTCCGACCCGCGCTCCCCGCTCGCCCGCGCCGCCGACATCCGGCTCATCTCCTCGTCCTCCGCGACGAGTTTCCCCACCGGCATCATCGGCGCCCGCCACTCCGTCCTGGTCCTCATCGACTGTCTCTACGTTCGTATCGCGCAGCTCTCCTACCAGCGCGCGAGCGCCTCTCTCGCCCTGACCGACCACATCGCCGGGGAGCACACGGTGAAGTCCCGCAGGGGCCGGTGATCCCGGCCGGGCCTCCGGCAGGAGACCCATGCGCGTCACCGCCGCCCTGTCGGCCCGAGTTGTCCGTGGGCGAGGCGGGCGAGGGCGACCGCGCCGCGGCAGCCGTCCGGTACCCAGTCGAGGGTGAGGCCGAGGGTGTGGAGGCGGGCGGCGAGGGGGGCGGTCAACGGGCCTTCGGGGCCCAGCAGTCCGCCGGTGGCGACGACGCGCTCGCCGGGGTGCGGCTCCAACGCCCGGACGGTGGCGGCGAGTTGGGCCGCCGCCTCGTCGAGGATCCCTTCCGCCACGGTGTCCCTCTTCCCGGCCGCCTCGACGACCAGAGGGGCGAACCGGGCCAGGCGGACGGGGAGTTCGGCCATCACGGCGGGGAGGACGTGCATGCGGTAGGCCTCGCGGTGGGCACGGGTCCAGTCGCCGTCGCCGGGCAGTTCCTCGGCCGGAACCCCGAGTGCCCGTCCGACGGACCCGGCCAGCACGGTCGTAGGGCCGCGGCCGTCCGCCATGCGGAGGGCCGCGCGGACCGCGCTGCGGCCGATCCAGAAGCCGCTGCCGTCGTCGCCGAGGAGCCAGCCGCCGCCGTCGACGCTGGTCGTGGTGCGCCGGTCGGTGATGCGCAGGGCGACCGCGCCGGTGCCGGCGACCAGGGCGAGGCCGTCGGCCGGGGTGCCGGGGGCGGAGGCGAAGGCCGCCTCGATGTCGCTGCAGACGCGGAGCCGGTCGGCGGGGATGCCGAGGCGGTCCAGCGCGGCCGTGAGGGCGGTACGGGCGTTGACGTGTCCCGGGTCCTCGGCGAAGGCGGCCGTGGCGCCCGCGAAGCCGCCGGACACGGCGACCACCCGGGTGCGCATCGCCTCGGGGACGGCTTGGCCGATCGCCTCGGCCAGGTGGTCGGTGAGGCGCGGCACCGGCACGGTCAGCGCGTTCCCGGGACCGGCCGCGCCCTCACCGAGGTGGCGGCCGTCCTCGGCGGCGGCGAGGACGGCGCGGGTGCGAGTGCCTCCGGCATCGAGGCCGATCACCCATTCCTGGTTCACATCACTCCTCATCCCTGACCATGGTGGCTGATGGCACGATCAGCCGAAAGTCAACAAAACGATGGATTGTTGATTCAGGTAATGAACTGGAATGAACTGGAGTGGCGCGGGCTCCGCGCGGGGATGACACAGAGGACTGGCCCGGGGCCGGGACAGGTGATGCGGGTGCGTGTTCCCCCACGCCCCACCCGCACCGCACGCCGCGACCACCGTGCCATTCACGCCATGTATGCCGTCCGCGTCGCCCACCCGCCCGCGCGCCTTCCGCTTCCGGACACCGCGGCGTCATACCGGAGGGGAACGTTTCGCCTCGTGTCCCTGCTTCCGCTCGAAGACATCCCCGGGCCGCTCCCCGCCTCCACCGCCGGCCCCGCTCCCACCCCTGCCCCCGTCCCCTTCCGCCTCCCTTCCGCGGCGCGCCTCGTCACCAAGGTGCTGACCCTGCTGCCCCTGCTGATGATCGCGGTGTGGGCGGCGGTCGACTGGCATGCCATGTACGACGGCACGACCCGGCTCGCCTCAGCCGACCCCTGGTGGCTGCTGGCCGCGTTCTTCTTCACCTGCCTCGGCTGGGGCACCGCCGCCCTGGTCCGCCAGGGTGCCGTGCCGGAACGGCTGCCGACCGGGCTGCTGATCGCCTCGCAGTTCGCCGCCGGTGCCGCCAACCACGCCCTTCCGGCCAGCATCGGCGCCCACGCCGTCACGCTGCGCTTCCTCCAGGGCCGCGGCATCCCGCTCGCCCGCGCGACCGCCTCCCTCGCCCTGTACTCCCTGGTCAGGCCGATCGCGAAGACGCTCGTGCTGCTCGTGTTCCTGGTGTCCTTCCCCGAGATCCTGCGCTCCGGCCAACTCGTGCCCCAGGGCTGGTCGTTGGTGCTCGCCTTCGGCGGTATGGGTGCCGCGCTCGTCACGGCCGCCCTGCTCCTGGCCGTCGTACGTCCGCTGCGCCGCCCGGTGCTCCGCTGCTTCCGCACCGCCCTGACCGACGTACGGCAGCTGCACACCATGCCCAGCCGCATCCTCGCCCTGTGGGGCGGGGCCGCCGCCGCGCCGGTGCTGCAGGCGACGGTGATCTTCTCGGTCGGCGCCTCGCTCGGCATGCCGCTGTCCTGGCCGCAGGTCGTCCTCGCGTTCCTCGCCGCGAGCACGGCGGTCGGCGCGGTTCCGGCACCCGGCGGCATCGGTCCGGTGGACGCGGCGACGGTGTTCACGATGGTCGCGTTCGGCGCCCCCATGGAACTGGCCACGGCGAGCGTGATCGGCTACCGGGTCCTGACGGTGTGGGTGCCGTTGCTGCCGGGGGCGTTGATGCTGTCGGCGCTGGTGCACCGGAAGGTGCTGTGACCGGAATCCCCTTGTCCACCGAAATCCCCCTGTCCGTCGAAATCCCCTGGTTCATCGAAATCCTGTTGCTCGGCGAAATCCCGTTGTACGGCAGCCCGTTGCACGTCTAACGTCGCCGCTCGACGGCGTGTAGCTCAGCAGCAGAGCACCGGGCTTTTCTCCCGGAGGGCGCAGGGGCAGGACCTGCCGCGCCGGCTTATGGACGACAACGCTGACCAGCAGCACCTCACCGCGGCCCCCGGCTATGCCCAGGGCCAGTTGGCCAAGGCCTTCACGACCGCGCTCACCCACCAGGACGCCGACACCCGCCGCCGCGCGGAGGGCCGTGTGAAGCGTTGGCGTGCCGTGCTCGCGGGGATGAGCGGCGGCCTGCTCACGATCGGTTCGCGCACGCCGGTGACCGGGTTCCCCGCCTGGGTCACCCCCGAGGTGGTGCACGGCGGCTTCGCCACGGGCACCCCGGGCGCGGGCGGCCCGTTCCAGCCGTACGAGACGCGGCTCGCGGAGCAGTTCGGTGTGCCCGCGGACCGGCGGGCGCTGTTCGCGCACTGCCTCACCGACACCGGACTCACCTGGCTGTGGGGGCAGTTGAACAGCGGCCGGTACGAGGTGACCGTGCCCGAGGAGGGCGCCCTGCTCACCATGGCGTGGCTGGTCCGGCACGGGGAGACGGCCGCCGCCCTGGACCTGGTCGCGGAGTTGGCGCCGTTCGCGGGTCGACTCCGGTTCCTGCCCCGCCCGTCGAGCGGTCGGCCCGCGCCGGACGCCGGCGACGCGCTGCACCGCCGTAGCGTCGCCGCCACCGTGGCGACGCTGGCCCGGCGGCGCCCCAACGCGGCCGTGGAGACACAGCGCGAGGCACTCGCCGTATGGCAGCCGTTCGGGGACGAGCTGCTCGCGCACTGGCTGGAGACGGCGGGCACGGAGGGCGGCGCGGTGCTCGAACTCGCCCCGGACGCGGACTGGTTGGCCCGCGGTGCCGCCCTGTTGGACCGGTACGGGCTGCTGGCCGAGCAGCACACCCGCTGCGGGAAGCACCGCAGGCCCAAGGAGAACCTGGCGATTCTGCGCGGGGCGCTGGAGGAGACCGTCGCCGGGCGGCCGTTGGACCCGCGGCGGCTCGGGCTGCTGAGGCACGCCGTCACGTCGATGGTGCGGCGGCGCGGCCTGCCGGGTTCGGCGCGGCACACGGGACTGCGCCGCGCCCAGCGGACCCAGGCCGCGCTTCCCTCTCACCACGCCCTCGCGCAAGTGGTGGTGGGCCGCCTTGCCGCACTCCCCCAGGAATCGGGTATCGCCGACCTCACCCCCGTCCTCGCGCCCGTCTCCGAGCGGGAGGAGCGGGACACGGGCCTGCCCACCGGGGCCGAACTCCCGCCCGCGCTACGGCGGGTGGTCGAGCGGGCGCTGAGCGCACCGGTGTCCACCCTCGTGGAGCGCGGAGTTGTCCCCTCGGCGGAGGTACTGGCCGCCCTGGTACCGCAGTTGGTCGCCGTCACCACCGCGCGCAGCTACGACGACGAGGCGCTGCGGACACTGATGGCCGCGAGCTACCGGGCGTTCCGCAACCGCCGTTCGCTGCTCCTGCTCAACCTGGAGCGGCAGGTCCGGATCGAGGAACTGCCCTGGGTCCGCGCGGTGTCCGCCCGCCGCGGCGACACCACAGCCGAAGCGGCCCTGCTGCTACGGCAGTTGGGCGAGCTGGCGGTGCGGGGGTTCCCGGGCACGATCCTGCCCAACCCGCTCGTACGCGAACTCGGCGTGCTCGCCCGGCAGTCGGAGCTGGGCGCACCGCTCGTGGAGGAGCTGGCGGCGGACATCTTCATGGACGCGTTCGGCCCCAAGTTCCTTGTGGCGGCCGGAATCGCGGGCGAGCTGCTCGGCGGTTCGGTGTACGAGCGGTACTACGGCATCGACTACGCGGCGGTCCGTGAGCTGGCGATCGCCGAGGCGGGCGGGGCAGCGGGGCGACCGGAGAAGGCCGGGTCCGTCGCGGCCCGGACGTCGCCGGGGTTCATGCGGCTGTGCGCGGAGCGGACGGCGTCGGCGTCCTCGGCCCCGGCGGGGTCGTCCGGTGTCTCGCGCGGGTTCGGGGTGGCGGCCAACGGCAAGGTGATCGAGCAGTCCCAGATCCTCACCACGCACAACCTGGCCACACTGGTCCACCGGGTCGGCATCGCCCCCGAGCCGGGCTGGGCCGAGCCGGCCCGCCGGGCTTTCGGCACCGTGTGCCGGCTCACGGCCCGCGTGCACCACAACGCGAGGCCGTACTCCACGATCAAGGACGCGGCGTACGCGTGGCGGCAGTCGGTGTTCCACCTGTCGCTCTGCGCGCCCGCCGAACAGCGCGGTGTGCTGGCCGACTTGGGCGCGGAGGCGGCCCGGCAGCCCGCCCACGTCGCGGCACGGCTCGCACCCGCGCTGGCCGGGCTACGGCTGGTCGTGGAGGGCGGCGCGTTCGACCCCGACGGCACGGCGGACGGTGGGCGGGCGCGGCGGTTGCTCGGCTGGACGACGGACGGTCACTGGCTGGCGGCGGACCCGACTGCCGTAGAAGCAAAGGGCAGTTGAGAGAGCCCGGCTCTGCCCTAGTTCTCCTCCGGTGACCGCGCCGCCCGCACCGCCGCCTCCGTCAGAGTCGTGGCCGTGCGGACCGCGCTGGCGACGGCCTCGTCCGGGGGGAGGTCCAGCAGGTCGGTGAGGGTGAAGAGGGCGTCCGCGCCCATGACCACCGCGAGGCTCCGCTTGAGCTGGGTGAGCGCGTCCGGGTCGGTCGTCCCGAGGGTGGCCGCGAGGGGCGAGAGGGCGTGGTCGATGAGGCCGAAGCGGATGCCGGGTCTCATGTTCGCCGTGTCCGGGCGGACGATCGTCGCGGCCATCATCGCGCGCACCCCGCCCTGGCGGGCCAGTATGCCGCGGAGCAGGAACTCGCAGGCGAACGCGATCCGTTCGACCGGATCGCGGGAGTCGGCGACCGGGCCGAGCGCGTCGACCGGGTCGGGCCAGACGCCCGCGAGCGCCTCGCCGATCAGGGACGGCAGGTCGGGGAAGTAGCGGTACGCGGTGGCCTCGGAGACCAGGGCCGCGCGGGCGACCTCGGGCATGGTCACCTCGCTGCCCGAGCCGATCAGGCCACGGGCCGCTTCGACGATCGCCGTACGGGTGCGCTTCTTCTGGTTGCTGCGGCCCGTGTCCGTCTGTGCTGTCGCCATCGGTGCGTCACTCCCCGTATCCGTTCGTCGTCGCCGTCCGTCCCGCCGACTTTATCACGCCCGGCTCTCGTCATGAGAGTTCACTTGCATAACGAGAGTTGCGGGCCTAGGGTCCGAGGGGTCACAACGTGCCGCGAACACAAGGGAGTCGGCGATGAACGAGGTGTCCAACGAGGTGTCCGTGGTCGGTCCCGACGACGGCGAGACGATCCACCTGGGCCCGGTCACCATGCGCATCCTGGAGGACGGCAGCACCACCGGCCACCGTCTCGGCATCGGCGAGATCACCCTCGCCCCGCACACCGAGGGCCCGCCCCAGCACCGGCACGCCCAGCACGACGAGGGCTTCTACGTCGTCTCGGGCACCGTGCACTTCACCATCGGCGAGACCGTGCACATCGCCCCGGCCGGCACCCTCGCGATGATTCCGCCGGGCGCCCCGCACACCTTCGCCAACCCCGGTGACGAACCCGCGGTGATGATCAACACCTTCACGCCCGACCTGTACGTGCGGTACTTCCGCGATCTGCGGGACATGATCGCGGGCGGCCGGGAACTCGACGCCGAGTCGACGATCAAGGTGATGAGCCGGTACGCCACGGTCCCCTCGACCGACTTCGCCTGAACCAGGCCGAGTTGAGGGGACCGCAGCCGGAGAGTCCGTCCGTCAGGAACTGCCTCCGCTCGACGGACCGAAGAACTCGATCTCGGAGATGGCCACTTGCTTCTTCCCGGAGATCCCGTAGGCCGACTCGATGGTGAAGCGGACGGAAAGGACCTTGCCGACCCGGAAGGCCCGGCGCTGGGCGCCCGCCCCCTGGTCGAGGGTCAGTTGACGCTTGATCGTCTTGCCGTCGGCCGTGGTGATCAGGGCCTCGATCCGGTGCGGGAGCGCCGACTGGCCCAGCTGGTCGGGGCGGGTGGAGACCCCCGGAGTGATCAGCACGTCCAGCAGCCGGGTCGGCTCGTCGAACCGCGCCTCCAGCCACTGACCCTCGCCCGACTGGCTCACCCCCGGCCCCCACCAGGTGTTGTTCAGCTTGTCGAACGCCAGCTCGGGCTTGTGTCCCGGGAAGGAGCGGGACGCGGTGACGCGGTCCGGGGAGACCGGGGCCCGCTTGGCGAAGTGGTCCTTGGCCGCCTGGACGCCCTGCGGGATGTGCACGGCCAGCACGATGAGCAGGGTCAGCACGATCGCCGCGACCAGCCAGGTCAGGATCCGGTCGAAGGTACGGCGCAGCCGGGGCCGGTCCCCCGCCCACGGGATCTCACCGGTGCGGAACGCGAGGAGCCGCCGCCACCAGGGCAGCCGGCCGGGGGTGTGCTCGTCGCCGGCCATGGGCATCGCGCAGCGGGTGCAGTAGTGCCGGTCGGGCCGGTTGGCCGTGGCGCACCAGGGGCAGGGGATTCCGCCGACGGCGCCGGGGTCGATGCCGGGTGCCCGGACGGACTGGGGGCGCGCGGCGACCGGGCGGCCCGGCAGCACCGGCGCGACGGAGGGGGCCTGGCGGGGCTCCGGGTCGTTGACCGGGACGAGGAGCCGCCGGGCGCGCTCGGCCTCGGACTCCGGTTCCGGGGCCGCGGGCACCGGCTGGGTGGGGGCGGTGTCGGTGGTGGAGGGGGTGGTGGTCGGGTCGGGCGCGGGGGCCGGGTCCGTCGTCCCGTGGGGCGCGGGGTGGGGCGTAGAACCGCCGGACGGCTGGGGAGTCGTAGGCCTGCCGGACGTGAGCGGGACCGTGGCGTCGTTCGCGGACGCGTCACCGTGCGGCGGGTCCTGGCGGGTGGCCGCGCCGACCGGGTCGCGGGGGTCGCCTGCGGCCAGGGCGTCCAGGCGCAGGGACAGGGCGTCGAGGCGGGCCGCGGGGTCCTCGGCGGTCGAACTGCCTTGTGGCTGGGGCCGGTTGGCGCGCGGGAGGCCGGCGCCGTCGGACTCGGAGAAGGCGTCCCAGCCCGGGTCACCGCCGGTGGCCGGGGCTCCTCCCGCCGCCTCGCCGCGTTCGGCCGGGGCCCCGGTGCGGGCGCCCGCGCGGTCCGTCCAGCTCAGGACGGCACCGCAGGCGTCGCAGAACGACTGGCCCGGTTCCGCGCGGGTTCCGCATTCGGCGCAGCTCTGGGTGGTCGTCATCTCTCGGGGTTCCTTTCGGCGGGTACGGCGGCGGTGACCTGCACCGTGTACGGCATGTGGGCGGGGCGGGCGGCCGCCACGAGGGCGTCCAGGCGGTGCGTGTCCAGGGTGGTGGGCGTGGGCAGCCGCAGGTGGACGTGGAGCCGGGGGCTGCGTTCGCCGGGCACCGGGCCGAGCGGGCGGGCGCTCCAGTCGGCGGCGCCGCTCTCGGTGATCTCCGGTTCTTCGCCGAACGCGAGCCGGACCGCCTCGGCCAGTCCGCGCCGGGTGCCGCGAATGCGGTGCAGGTACGTGGCAGCCGCTACGGCGGCCCGCAGCCGCGCCTCCGGTTCGGTCCCGTCGGTCTCGGCACCGACCCAACTCCCCAGCCACTGGACGAAGTCGAGCGGTGCGAGCGAGGGCCGGAAGTAGGTGTCCAGGCAGTCCAGCACGCTCAGGATCGGCGCTACGACCTCGTCGAGCCCGGCGACGAACCGCTGGGCGAGGTCGTCGTCGGCGAACACGGCGGGCAGCATGGCACCGATCGGCGCGGACGAGCCGAGCCCGTCGACTGATCCTCTCAACGCGAGCCTCCCCACTGGGAGTTGAGGGTGGTCACGCGCCGTCTCCGATCACGCGGACGCGGTGGTCGAAGGAGAACACCAGCGACGGCCGCTCCAGGTCGATCCGGTCGGTGGGGTCGCCGCGCTTGCCGGTGAGCGGGTCGGCGGGGTGCAGGACGACCTCGTCCACCAGCTCGACGCCGGGCACGCGCTGGAGCACCGCGAAGACCTCGCCGGACTGCACGGGGCGTCCGAACGGCCAGCCCTTGCCGTCCGATCCGCCGACGAGCGGGTCGAGGTGGCGGTAGAGCGCGTCGTGGGCCTGGCGGCGTACCCGGTCGGTGTCGACGCCCCGGAAGGCGTGGACCGTGGCGACGACGGTGACGCCCTGGTAGAACGGCGGACCGACGGCCAACCGGGTGCCGATCAGCCGCCGTTCGTCGAGGTGCCGGGTGATGCGGTCCAACAGGGCGTCCCCGGGCACGAGTTGCTCGAAGCGCAGCCGTCCGCCGGGGTCGGGCACGGCCTGCGGGACCACCAACACCCGTACGGCGTACGCCCCGTGCTCCTCCTCGTCGCCTTCCAGGCAGGTGATGCGCGCGGTCTCGGGGGCGGCGCGGCGGGAGAGTTCCTCGTAGTCCCGGAGCGTGACGGCCCGTTCCTGGGCGCGCAGGGTGATCGGCGCGCGGGTCTTGGCCTCCTGGACGGTCTCGCCGTCCACTCCCCCGCGTGCGGCCTCGCGGTTGACGACCTCGGAGACGTACGGGATGGAGCTGCGCAGGATCTGCACCGCGCCGCGTGCCACGTTGCCGGCCCGGCCGCCGCCGGTGCGGTAGCGGCGGGCGCGGATCACCGCGCCCTTGGGGGCGACCATGCCGTACTGCCGCAGGGTGCCGTCGGGTTCGCGGACGGCGGGGCCGAAGGCGAGTTCGCCGGTGGCCGCGTCCAGGGTGATGTGGCGGTCGTCGGGGCCGGAGGCGGCGAAGTGCGGGACGACCTGCCAGTCCGTCCAGCCGTCGCGCTCGGCGGTCTGGAGGAGCAGGGGTACGACGTCGCCGACGACCGGGGTGTGGGAGAGCCGGAGCCGCTGCCCGGGGAGGCCGGTGGACTCGCCGAGGGCCTCGTCGTAGACGGTGTCGGCGTGGACGACGGTGGTGGTGCCGCCGATGGTGAAGGCCTCGGCGGAGCGGACGGTCGGCGAGGTGGTGTAGAAAGGCTGGTCGGAGTGGGGTTCGGTGACGCGGCAGCGCAACCAGCCCGCTTCCTGGCCGCCGTTGCGGGACAGGGTGTGGCCGGCGGGGACGTGCAGGACGACCGCGCCGGGCCGGTTGAGGCCGCCGGTGCCGTCGCGGTCCACCTCGCAGGCCTGCCAGCCGTCGGCGGTCCACGCCTCCCACACCAGAGGCGGCTGGCGCGGGTCGACGCCGACTCCGTCGACGCGGCTGTCGAGTTCGAGGGCGAGGGCGCAGTGCGGGACGGCGGCGGTGAGGCCGAACAGCATCGAGTCGCCGGGGTCGGGCGACTCGGCGAAGCACATGACGTGGTTGCCCTCGGCGAGGTCATGCGTGCGGTCGACGACCTGCTTGCCCTGGTGCTGCACGACCAGATGCCGCAATGCGCTGGGTACGACGGCGAGTTCGCGCTCGGTGGCGAAGACGACCGCCTCCTCGCCCTCCGTGCGCATGGTCGCGACCTCGGTGCCGAGCGGCACGTGGACCGCTTCCTCCTGGGGCGCCGACAGCCAGAACGTGACGTCGGTGCGGGCCGCCGACGGCGGGAAGAGGGTGATGCCGACCAGGTCGAGGAAGGCCAAGTGGTTCTTGTCCGGTACCCGGTTGAGGCGGTAGACGATCTGGTCGGCCATGTGCGCGACCGTCTCGACGAGGGTGACGCCGGGGTCGGAGACGTTGTGGTCGGTCCACTCCGGGGCGCGCTGCTGGATGTAGCGCTTGGCGTCGTCGACGAACTGCTGGAAGCGGCGGTCGTCGAGGTTCGGGGAGGGCAGGGCCATCGGTCAGTTGTCGCTTTCAGCAGCCGTGCCGGGCGTACCGGAGGTGTCCGGCTCGTCGTGGGACGGGATGACGTAGAAGGGGAAGACGAGGCTGCGCGGGTTGTTGGTGCCGCGGATCGAGTAGCGGACGTCGATGTACAGCACGCTCTGTTCGGTGCCCGCGGTGACCTCGACGTCGTCGACCTCGATGCGCGGTTCCCAGCGGTCGAGGCTGACGTGCACCTCGTGCTGGATACGGCCCGCGGTCTGCTCGTTGACCGGCGCGAACACCAGGTCGTGGATCGCGCAGCCGAAGTCGGGCCGCATCGGCCGCTCGCCCGGCGCGGTCGACAGCACGAGCCGGATCGCCTCCTCGACCTCGCGCTCCCCGCTGACCAGCGCGATGCCGCCGGTCGGCCCGATGCGCAGCGGGAACGACCAGCCGGAGCCCACGAATTGTTCGGCCATCAGACAACACCCGCCGCTTCCTTGCCCGTTGGGCCATACACGTCTTCGCCCATGGCGTCGCTCACGCCGTGGCTCGCTGCGCCGCTCACGCCGGAATCACCATCGGGACAAGGCCGTCGATGGTGACCACGCCCATGATCGGCACGGTCACGGCCCGAATGCCCACCGTGGCGACGGAGTTGATCTGCACGCTGCCGATCCCGGTGAGCGCCGCGTTGCCGAGCGCCTTCATGTTGAGGGCGCCCATCGCGTCCACCGTGATCGCTCCGGTGGTCGACTTGAGGTTGACCAGCCCGCGCCCCTCGATGTTCAGCGGCCCGCCGCTCTTGATGGTGAGGCTGCGCCGGGCGCTGAGGGTGAGGTCGGTACCGGCCTCGACGGACACCGAGCGGCTGCCCTTGATGGTGACCTCGCCCTTGCTGTCCACGATGATCTCGGTGTTGGTGCGGTCCAGGGTGATGGTCAACTGCTTGTCCCCCGAGGCCAGTCGGACGCCCTGCTTGCGGCCGCCGGTCTTCTGGCTGAGCAGGTCCATACGGTTGCCGTCGCGGTCGGAGACGGTGTGCCGGCTCGCCTTCTTCCGCACGGCGTCGTGCAACGGCACATCGCCCACGACCGTCGGCTTGTCCTTGCCGTTGTAGAGCCCGCCGATCACGAACGGATGGTCAAGTGCCCCCCGGTCGAAGGCGACCAGCACTTCGTCGTTGACGTCCATGGGGAAGATCCCGCCCCCACCGAGCCCGCCCCACTGGACGGTTCGCGTCCAGTCGCTGACGTACGTGTCGTCGAGCCACGGGAACTGCAGCCGCACCCGCCCCTGCTTCAGCGGGTCGTTGACGTCCGTGACAAGGGCGTTGGCGACACCGGGCAGCCGGGGCATCGTCTCCGAACCGCCCGAGGTGAGCCCGTACAGGGAACGCCACTGCCGGCCGCTGACCGTCACCCACGTCTCGTAGTGCTTGCCGTCACCGAAGACGTGCCGTACGGAGGTGGCCGTGTACTTGCCCTCGAAGGGCGTGCCGACGTCCGCGAGGGCGACCGGAACTCCCGGACGCAGCTTGGGATTTCCTCGGGCGACGACCTCCAGCTCGGCGAAGGAGGACGTCACGTCGTCGGCGAGCGCGGCGGCGGCGAACTTCACCTCGGTCTGCTTGTCGTAGGGCGAGCCCGTCTCGACCAGCTTGGCCGTCTTGAACTTTCCGGCCGCCGCGCCCGGGGTGGTGCCGATGCCGATCGCCGGGTTCGAGGCCCCGGGCGACGTGGCGGTGAGCTTCTTCTTCGTGGTCACGTCCCAGCCGCGCGCCTCGACGGTGCCGACCTGGTCGGCGGCGGTCACGGCGGCCCGCAGCCGCAGGATGTCGTGCCCGGCCTGGAGCACGAACGGGCTCTTGTCGCCGTCGGTTTCGGGCGACGGAGCTCCGGACGACGGCTTCGGCTCCACGAACTGGAACTTGCCGTCCGCGTCGACGGACATCACCATCTCGTTCTCGTCGGCGAGCCGCGCGAGGAAGTCCCAGTCCGACACGTTGGACTGGGAGATGAACTCATAGACCGTCCGCGTCGAGGTGATCTTCCCGATCGGCACCCCGTCCTGGGCGGCCAGTTTGCGGGCGATGTCGGACGCGCTCTGGTTGCGGTAGGCGGCGACCCGGCGCTGGCGCAGCAGCCGGTGCCCGAGGTCGTAGCCGCGGACGACGGTGAAGGTGCCGGTGCCGTCGTAGTCGGCCTCAAGTCCCGTGACCTCACCGGTGAGCAGCGGATCGGAGGCGCCCTGTCCGTCGGCGACCGGCGCGATGACGACCTTCGTGCCGAAGGTGACACCGAGCTTGCCGAGAAGCTGCCGGTACGGGTCGCGGAAGGTGAGCCGGAACGCGGCCGGGACGCCGACGCCCTGGTCCACGTAGCTGTCGACGAGCGAACGGGCGTACTCCGAAGGGAGTTTGGCGCCGCCGATCTTCACCTCGACGATGTTGGAGAACGCGGACTTCACCATCAGGAACGCACCTCCTCGGCGGCGGGCAGCACGAGTTCGACACCGTTCGCGAGCCGGGTCGGGTCGTCGATGCCGTTGGCCTCGGCGATCGCCCGCCACGCGGACGAGTCGCCGTACTCCCGCCAGGCCAGCGACTGCAGGGAGTCGCCCGCCACGACCCGGTGGACGCGCTGTGCGGTGAGCGCGCCCGAAGTCGGGTTCTGGCCCTTGGTGTTGCTCGGTATCTCGTGCAGTTGCAGCCGGCAGGTGGCGCGGATGGGCACGCCGGTGGTCCCGAAGAGGGAGTAGGCGGCCTCGACGGACGAGACGTAGGCGGTGAACCGGGCGGTGGAGAACGATCCCCACTGGAACACGACCCACGGCGGTGAAGGCTGTTTGGCGGCAATGGACTTGGTGGTCACGTCGCAGCACGCGAGGAGCGACTCGACCTTCTTCAGCACCGAGTTGCTGGTCGGTTCGTCGGAGGAGTCGAGGAAGATCTCCACGCTCATCTGCCGGGGCTCCGACCCCATGAACTCCGGTAGGGAACCGTCCCGTTCGATCTGGGCGGGGGTGGTCTTCCACTGGGCGCGGCGGGTGAGTGACAGCTGTGCGGGGTTGAAGTCGAAGGCGAAGGTCTTGATGAGCCCGCCGGGGGTGGTACTGCCCCCGACAGGCGGCTCATGAATGGCGAGACTGGCGCGGACAAGGCTCTTGCCCGCGCCCCTGCTGTTGCTGGCCATGGTCTGTCTCCGCCCCGCTCAGTCCGTGAATCCGTGGTGCGCGATCTCCAGGACCTCCGTGGCGACCGCCGGTCCCGACGGGTCGAGCGACGGCCCCTGCCAGCTCACCGGCAGCACGTCGATCAGCCCCCAGTGCGCGACCTCCGAACCGTCCGCGCGCAGCGCCGCGATCTGCCCGGTGGGTCGTCTGATCCCGGTCTGCACGGAGGAGATCCACTTGGCGACCTTCGCGGTGTCCGGGGTGAGCGGGCGGGTCAGCCGGATGGTGGAGAAGGTGACACGGGTGGGGAGTTGCCAGACGAAGCCGTTGTTGCCGCCCTCCTGCCGGTGCTCGACCTCCACCGTCGACGACAGCCCGTCGCACCCGTTGAAGTAGCCGAGGCTCTCGCCGTCGATGCTGAGGGTGAACCAGATGGTGGAGCCCGGGTCGAGGCGGGACATCGGGGGTGGGCCTTTCTCTCGTTGCGCGGAGGGGCTGAAGGGACGCGGTGTGGTTCCGGTCAGTGGCGGGGGTCGCGGAGCTTGCCGATCCGTTCGCGGTCCAGGCGCAGTTCCGTCCGGATCAGACGGGTGATACGGCCGATGATCCGGTGCACGAGTTCGTCGAGCTGAAAGTCGGTGAGGTCACGGGGGTCGAACTGGCCCGCGGGGATGGCCTCGTAGGCGGGTGGGGGTGGGGTGCCGGAGGCGGAGGTGGTCGGCGGGGAGTACGGGGGCGGGGGGTCTGGGGGTGGGGTGGATGTGGGCGGGGTGTAGGGCGGGGGTGGGGTGGAGGGGCGTGTGGCGGGGGCGGCGACCGTGGAGGGCGGGGAGGCGGCCGGGGATTTGGCGAGGGTGGGGTGGGGGTGGTTCAGGGGGGTGGGGGTGGCGGTGGAGGGGGCGTTGCGTTGGACGGTGGGGAGAGGGGTGGTGGAGGGGTAGGGGCTGCGCTGGATGGTGGGGAGGGTTAGGGGGACTACGGGGGTGGTGGGTGCTCCGGGTATTACGGGGGTGCCGGGGGTGGTGTGGGCCGTGGGGCTGTGGGGGGTCGTACGGGGATGGCGTTGTACGGGGGTGAAGGGCGGGCGTGTGGTGAGGGGTTGCGCTCGGGGTGGGGTGGGGGCGGTGAGCGGGGAGGTGGAGGGGGGCGTGGATGCGGGTGCCGTCATGAGCGGGGACGCGGAAGCGGCCTGCGGTGTCGGCATGTCCGGGCGGGGGGTGGTTCGGGGCGCGGCTGGTGGGTGCGTGGTGGTCGGGTATGGGGTGGGCGAGGACGGGGTCGCCGGGTGAACGGCGGGCGGGCGCGCGGCAGTTGAGGACGTCGTAGACCGTTGGACCGTCGCCTGGGGTGCGGCAGGCGGAGGTGCGGCAGGCAGCTGACCCGTGACTGAGGGCGCGTTGGGCCGTGACACCGTGGCCGGAGGCTCGACAGGCGGGGGCCCGTCGGAGGTTGAGTAGGTGGCAGGCGGCTGCACTGTGGCCGAGGGCAGGGCGGACCGTTGCACCGAGGTGGGCGACGCGGCGGGCGGCTGAACCATGGGTGGGCGAGCGTTGGACCGTTCCACCGGAGCAGGGGGCACCGCGGACAGGGACTCGGTGGTCGGCTGCACGGCCGGTGACTGGACCGTGCTCGGGAGCGCGGCGGGGCGGTGCTCATCGGCCCGGTGCGTGGTGGGCGGGTAGGCGGCAGTCGGCTGCGCTGTGGCCGAAGGCAGGGCCGAGCGCTGCACCGCAGTGGGCGACGTGGCGGGCGAGGGCGCGGCAGGCGGCTCAGGCGTGGCTCGGCGGGGGCTGGACCGTTCCACCGGGAACGAGGGCGCGGCGGCGGGGTGCTCGGTGGTCGGATGCGCGGCTGACGACTGGACCGTGGGCGGGCGGACGCCGGATGGTTCCGTCTTGGCCGTGGGCGCGGTGGACGCGTACGCGACCGGTGCAGGTGCGTGCGCGGCGGCCGGAGGTGTGGTGGGCCGTTCCGCCGTGGCCGGGGGCGTGGCAGGCCGGTGGGCGTCAGTCGGGTGCGCGGTGGGCGGTTGCGTGGTGTTCCGGTGCGTGGCAGACCGTTGCACCGTGGCAGGGGGCGCGGCGGGTGGGTGCTCAGTGGTCGGATACACGGTCGGCGACTGGTCCGTGTTCCGGGTCACGGCAGACCGTTGCACCGGCGTCGGCGACGCGGCAGGCAAGGGCATGTCGGCCGGGTGAGTGGGCAACGGCTGCGCGGTAGTTGGGTACTGGGCCGGCGACTGCGCGGTGGTCGGGGGCGCGGTCGGCGAGGGCGGGGCGGCTGACGGCTCGGCCGACGACAGCGGAGCGGCTGACGGCGCGGTCGGCGACTGCGGAGCCGCCGGGGGCATGAGCGGGGTCGCCGAAGACGCGGTGCGGGTCACGCTGCGTTGGATCGTCGGCGGTGCCTGTACTGAGGCCGGGATCGAAGCCGATTCCGTACGGTGCCCAGTACGGCCCGGCGGGACCGAGGCACCGGCGATGGGCCTCGCGTCCGCAGGCATCGCGGTGACCGGAGCGCCGAGGGGTGAACGGCGTCGGGCGGGGGGTGTCACCGCCGGAGTCGGAGCGCCGGGAGTCTGTGAAGGCGTGAGCGGGGCGGGTGTCGACGAGCCGGGAGTCTGTGAAGGCGTGAGCGGGGCCGGTGTCGACGAGCCCGCTGCCGGAGCAGGGAACGAATCACCTTGCGAGGAGCGGGTGTTGGGCATCCTGCTCCGCTCGGAGGACAGCGGCGTGGAGGCCTGCCGTGTCTCGCCCGGGCGCGTGGCCAGCGGGGCGCCCAGAGGAACGCGAGGCGGGCGGCGGGCGGGGCTGCGTTGCACCTGGGGTGCGGGAGGGGTCGTAGGAGCGGGGGTTGGACCGTTCCCGGAGTCGGCGGTGCGGGTACGGAGGTCCGGTTCGGCGGGCTGCGGCCTAGCGGTGCTGCCCTCACGGGAGGTGCCGGGTGCCGTCGGCCGCGCGGGGACAGGGGTCCCAGTGGACGGCGACTCGGGCGACAGCTGTGCGGAGTTCGGCTGGGACGGTGCGGCGGTCGCCCGCTGCACGCTGTCCGTCCTGTTCCCGGGGACGGGAAGCTCGCCGACATTCACACCAGGGCGGCTCTCGGGCGCAGGGACACCGGGCACGGCAGGTTCGTAACTCCCTGGCACCGAGGGTGACTTCGACACGGCGCGCTGTGCCATCGGCTTTGCCGTAGGAGCAGAGCCGTGAGTACCGCCCGTCAGCGGAGCAGCAGCAGGGGTGACAGGCGAAGGCTCGGCAGAAGCGCCCCCACCGACCCCGTCCGGGTCACCTCCCTTACGGTTCCCGTCAGTTGACGCAACCGTAGATCCGCCGCCCTCACCGCCACCCGAATCGCGCCCCGAACCACCCTCCACCACACCGGAGTTAGCCCGAGCAGCAAGCCGCCGCTGCACCCCGACAACGCCGGCGCCCGACCGCGTCAGCGATCCCGCCCCCGGCCTGGACCGAGGCGGCTCCGAGGACACCGCACTCACCCGGATTCCAGAAACGGGACCCACCGGAGCCACCGCACCGGCGGCATCGCCCGCAGGCCGCACCGCCCGCTGCACCGTGGACCCGGAACTCCCGCGCCCCACAACGGGACTGGGCCCCGGCCCCACACTCCCACTCGCTCGCAACGGCACCACCGGTCCCTGCTGAGCAGCCAACGACCGGCCGACCACAGGCAGTTCACCCGCAGGCCGCCCAAGACTCGATACCGCGCGCCCCGGTGTCGGCGCCGACGACAGGGACGAACCCCCGATCCCGGCACTCCGTTCCGCGTCCAGCACCGAGCGGAACCCCGCCCCCGTGAACGACGGGTTCTGCCACGTGGGCAGCCGACCGCCGAACCCGGCGTCGGCAACCCCGGTGTCCCCTGCGGCGGAGGCACGCTGAATCGGCGGCAGCCCCGGCCAGGCGGCCACCGCCACCGCGGGCGCAGGCCCGGCGGAAGCCGTAGAACCCGTAGGTCCCTGAGGCCGAACCTCGTCAACTCCCGTGCCCGGCACGGAGCCGGAGTCCGCCCCCTCGCCCGGCTCCTGCCCTCGCCCCCGCAACCGGTCCAAGAACCCCACGTCTCAGCCCTCCGCCCCGGCCCGCGTCACCAGGGACGCGATCTCGCCCGTGTAGCGGCGGCGGTCGTGGTGTTCGAGGTCCAGGATGTCCTCCAGGCTCCAGTGGAAGTGGTAGGCGACGTACGCGATCTCCTCGTGCAGCCGGTTGGTCGCGTACGTCACGATTCCCCCAGGCGGCTCCCGCCGAGCTCCACTTCGAAGGGCTCCGCGCAGTGCGGGCACTGAACTGCCGCGCGGGTGTGGCCCTCCGCGTTGATCTGGCGGTAGAAGTCCTGGAGGAAGGCGAGGTCGGAGGCGAACATGTTCTCCACGATCCCGTCGTGGACCATGGGGACCGTGCCCAGCCGGGTGATGACCCGGCCGAGCAGCACCACCGACAGATACGCCGGGTTCTCCTGCACGCGGACGTCCCGCAGCGGCACCAACTCGTCGCGTGCGGTGGCCAGTCGCATCACGCCGTCCTGGTGGACCGTCCCGGACTCGTCGACATAGCCGCGCGGCAGCTGGAAGGGGAACTCGGTCCGCAGCGTCTGCCGTACGGCCGGAGCGGGCGCCGCGGCGGCGGCCGGAGCCGGCACCGGACCGGCCCCCACCTCGGCCGGTGTCTCCGCGCGCGCACCCGGCGCCACCGCCGCCGCAGCCCCCGAACGGCGCATTATTCGATGACCAGTTCTTCGAACACGATGGTCACGGACTCGGTGAGGGCGGCGGCCTCGCCGGCCTTCACCGTGCTCGCGTCGATCTTGCTGCACCAGGCGTTGCGCAGGTGGTAGCGCTTCACCGGGTTGTTCTGGAAGTCCATCATGATGATCGACGCGTTCTTGCGCGCGGTGGTCATCTGACCGGAGATCGACTCGTTGATCCACTGGGTGAACGAGGCGGACTGGGTCATGCCGCGCACCACCGTGCAGGTGCCGTTCTTCTTCACGCCCGGCAGGTTCTTGACCACGTTCTGGCCGTTGGGGGTGTTCTGCTGGTACGTGATGACGTCCTGCTCGATGCTGAGGCCGCTGACCTCCGCGAGGTACTCGACCATCACGCCGTCGATCTGCAGGCCGAAATTGTGTGAGGTGAGGGCGTCACCCGGCTGGAGACTCATGAATTCGCTGTCCTTCTAAGGGTGTTGACGACGACCTGGGGAGCTGACGACCGGGAGCCACGGCGGGCCCGGGCCCGTCTACTCCTCCAACTCCCCGCTGCCGCTGGAGAACTGGGCCAGCCGGAAGATCACGAACTCGGCCGGCTTGACGGGCGCGATGCCGATCTCGCAGACGACCCGGCCGACGTCGACCGACTCCGGCGGGTTGGTCTCCTCGTCGCACTTCACGTAGTACGCCTCTTCCGGCCGCTGGCCGAACAGGGCACCGCTGCGCCACTCGTTGACCAGGAAGGCCGAGATGTTGCGCCGGATCCGCGCCCACAGGGCGTGGTCGTTCGGCTCGAACACCACCCACTGGGTGCCGATCAGGATCGACTCCTCCAGGTAGTTGAAGTACCGGCGGATGTTGAGGTAGCGCCAGGCCGGGTCGGAGGACATGGTGCGGGCGCCCCAGACGCGGATGCCGCGGCCCGGGAAGGCGCGGATGCAGTTGACGCCGATCGGGTTGAGCAGGTCCTGCTCGCCGCGGGTGATCTGGGTCTCCAGATCGACCGCGCCGCGTACGACCTCGTTGGCGGGCGCCTTGTGCACACCGCGCTCGGAGTCGTTGCGGGCCCAGACGCCGGCGATGTGGCCACTCGGCGGGATCAGCCGGGACTGTCCGCTGGACGGGTCGAAGGTCTTGATCCACGGGTAGTACAGGGCCGCGTACTTGGAGTCGTAACCGGCCGTCTCCTGCCGCCAGACCCGGATCTGACGGGCGTTCAGGCTCGGCGGCGGGTCGATGACGGCGACGCGGTCGCCCATCAGCTCGCAGTGTGCGATCAGGCCCAACTGGACCGCCTTGACGGCCTCCAGGTCGATCGCGCCGCGCTGGTAGGCGGCCATCAGGTCGGGCACCGCGACCATGGAGATCTCGTCGACGGCCTCCAGGCCGCCGAAGCCGGTGCGGTCGGCGGAGTCGCCGAGGTAGGTGGCCGGGCCGGGGTGTGACGCGGTGTCATCTCCCCTGCCGGGTACGGCGGGTGCGGCCGGGGCGGCGGCGGGCGCGGTGAGGGCGACCGTCTGGTTCTCCGGGCGGGCCAGCTGCGCGGCGGGCGCGGTCTCGGCCACGGCGATGAGCTTGGAACGTTCCTTGACCTGGGTGACGACGTAGTTGCGGCCGCCCTTCTTGGCGGTCACGTCGAAGGTCTCGACGTCCTTGCCGGCGTCCTTGACGACCAGGCGGAAGCGTTCGGCGGGACCTTCGCCCTCGGCGTCGGTCACCTCGACGCTCAGGTCGCCGGGCGCCAGGGCGGTCACGGCGAACGTGCCGAGCTGGGCCGGCTCGCCCGCGGTCAGCGCGGCGGGCGGAGCCGAACCGGTCACGGCGGACGGGGACTTGGTCTCCCCGGCGGTGCCTTCGCCGGTGCCGCCGACGCGGACGACGTAGGCGGCCGAACCGCCGTTGTTGAAGAAGCCGTAGACGGAGTGCGCGAGGTAGTACCCGTCGGTGAACTCACCGAAGGCAGCGACATACTGCGTCCAGTTGGTCACCAGGGTCGGCTCGTTCAGCGGACCGGTCGGGGCCAGGCCCACGAAGGCCGCCACCGAGGTGCCCACTCCCTCGATCGGGCGCGAGCCGCTGGCCACCTCCTCGACATAGACGCCGGGCGACAGGTAGGACGGCATGCTCTGCTCTCCTCGGGGTACGAGACAGGATGCCCTCAAGCGTCACGCGCGCGACCCGGCCGCCGAAACGTCCCCGAGTGCCTGCCTTGGGGCAACTTCCTTGCCCTCAGGGGCAGTCCGGCGCCGTGACGGGGGCGGCACGCTGCGGTGGACGCCGACGCCGTGGGGGCAGTGACGGGTTTGACGGGCGGCCCTTTTGGGCAACTCGTGTTGCCCCGGCGACTCCTGACGTGTGCTCACCGTCTGTCGTAGCGTCGGCTCATGAGTCTGTGGACCTCCCTGGAGCCCGCGTCCGCGACCGTCGATCCCGGTGGCAGTACCCGCGTGCGGCTGCGGCTGCGCAACACCGGCGACGTCGTGGACGAGTACCGCTTCGAGCCGGTCGGGAGCATCGCGCCCTGGACCGCTGTGGAGCCGCAGACGCTGCGGCTCTACCCGGGTACCACGGGGACGGTCGACCTGACGTTCACGCCGCCGCGCACCCCGGACGCGACGGCGGGCCCGAACCCGTACGCGGTACGTATTACGCCGACCGAGCACCCGGAGGCGGTCACCGTCCCCGAGGGCAATCTGACCATCACCCCGTTCACGGAGGTGCGGGCGGAGCTGGTGCCGCCGACGGTCAAGGGGCGTTTCCGGGGCCGGCCCAAGCTCGCCGTGGACAACCTCGGCAACACCAGGCTGACGGCGTCGATCAGCGGCAGTGACCACGGCGACCAGCTGTCGTACGACATCCATCCGGGCAATGTGCAGATCGAGCCGGGCCGGGCGGCGTTCGTCAAGGCCTCGCTGAAGCCGCGGAAGATCATCTGGTTCGGGCCGAAGGAGCAGCGGCCGTACACGCTGAACGTGCTGCGGTCCGGCGCCAACCCCCTTCCCGTGGAGGGGACTTACCTCCAGCGCGGGTTCCTGCCGCGCTGGCTGGCGACCTTCCTCGGTGTCTTCACGGCGCTCGCCATCACGTTCCTCATGCTGTGGATCGCGTACAAGCCGCAGGTGCGGACGTCCGCGACCGAGCAGCTGAAGGACGCGGGCGTCAGCACGCTCGCGCCCAGTCCCACGCTGACCGCCGCCCCGCCTCCCCCGCCCAGCGCGACGGCCCCGACACCCCCGGCGGTGACCGCCGAGACCTCGACGGCGGCCGCGGCGGGCGGCGGTTCGGGTGACACCAAGCCGGCCGCCAAGCCCAAACCCAAGACAGCGGCCACCGCGGTGAAGAAGCTGGCCTCGCAGGACGCCGGGCGGCACATCTGCTATCGCGCCTACATCGAGGGCGACGGCTGGCAGGACGCGGTCTGCGACGGCGCCACCGCCGGCACGGTCCAGGAGGGCAAGAAGATCCTGGCCCTGAACATCGCGGTCTCCGGCACGGGCGGCTCGGCCGCCAACGCCTTCATCCACGACCCGGACTCGACCTCGGGGAACGGCAAGTGGGAGCCGCAGTGGACGGCGATCATCCCCGACGGCAAGGACAACTACGTCGGCAGCACCAAGGAGGACGCCCCGTACATGACGGGCTTCGCCATCAACATCGGCAGCGGCCAGGTCTGCGAGACGACCCGCAACACCGGCTGGGACTGGGGCGGTCAGGGCTGCGCCGACGCGCGCCCGAAGTTCATCTTCGGCGGCACTCTCGACAACTCCCACTGGCTGGAGGCCGTGCGGTTCACCGTGTGAGACGGGCGGTCACCAGCTGCCCTCTCCCGGCACCAGCCGCCCCGCCTTGCGGTATTCGCGGCGGGCCCCTTCGAGGAGGTCCGCCGCGGACACCGTGTCGTTGCGCCCGGCGGCGAGGTACGCGGCGGTGACGACGGCGCTGCGGATGGAGCCACCCGCCAGCTCGAACACATCGGCCAGCGGCGTGAGTTCGAGGTCGGGAGCGCTCGGCACATGGGTCAGGCCGTGCCGCCACAGGGCAAGCCGCTGCGCCGGATCCGGGAACGGGAAGTCGACGACCAGGTCGAGGCGCCGGGTGAACGCCTCGTCGATGTTGGCGCGCAGGTTGGTGGTGAGCAGCGCGATCCCGTCGAAGGACTCCAGCCGTTGGAGCAGATAGGCGCTCTCCATGTTGGCGTACCGGTCGTGCGCGTCCTTCACCTCGGACCGCTTGCCGAACACGGCGTCGGCCTCGTCGAAGAGGAGCACGGCGTCGGTGCGGTCGGCCTCCGTGAAGATCCGTTCGAGGTTCTTCTCGGTCTCGCCAACGTACTTGTCGACGATCGACGACAGCTGAACGACATAGAGATCCAGGCCGAGTTCGGCCGCGACGACCTCCGCCGACAGCGTCTTGCCGGTGCCGGACTCCCCCGCGAACAGACCGAGCACCCCGCGCCCCCGCCCGCCGCCCGCGCTGAGCCGCCAGTCGCCGAGGACGCGGTCGCGGTGCCGGGCGCGCAGGGCGAGTTCGTGCAGCTGGGTCAGGGACCGGTCGGGCAGGACGAGGTCCGTCCAGTCGACGGCGGGCCGGATCCGCCGGGCATGCTGTTCGAGCCCCGACGCCGACTGCTGTCTGGCGGCGAGCCGCAGATGGGCGGCGGTCAGCGGGGTCCCGTCGAACTGGGCGAGCCCCCGGGCCGCGCGGGCGGCGCGGGCGATGCGGTCGGCGCCGAGGTGGTACGTCGCGACGGTGGCCCGTACGTCGAAGCCGCTCTGCTCGCCGACGGCGTCCGTCCAGGCCCGCACCGCCGCGGCGCGCTGCCGGGGCGCCTCCAGGATCAGCGGATCGCTCTCGCACCACTGCGGGTCGTACGGCCGCGCACCGGCGATCAGCACGGAGACGTCGACGGCATCGGTCAACGCCTTTACCAGCGGGCCGGGTTGATCGGTCAGCCCGCTCACGACGACCGCGCGTCCGGTGAGCCGGGCCTCGCGCAGCACGTCGGGCACCCGTTCCACGGGGCCGGAGTAGCGTACGGCGGCCACTTTCGCCGCGTGCAGCGCGGCCGCCACGCACACGAGCCCGTCGCCTTCGTGACGTTCCCTCAGATACACGGTGAGGGGCTGCCCTTCGCCGAGCAGCGTGCCCAGCCGGTCCACGAAGCCGGTGAACTCCCCGTCCGCGCCCGCCTCTTGTTCCTCGTACGACCCGCTCGGCAGCGGCAGCGGGTGGAGGTGGCCGGTGAGGGTCGCGTCCGGGGTGTCGTCGCCGAGGAGGTGGGCCACGACCCGGTCGGGCACGCGCAACGAGCGGCTGAGGAAAGGGCGTTCGGGTTCCTCCACCGTGAGCAGGCCCAGCGCGGACAGCGGGGCCGTCGGGAGGAATCTGGCCCGGCCCGCGGCCTGGTGGGCCGGTATGCCGCACAGGTCCAGGGCGAGTCCGACGGTGGCCCTGCGGCGGCTGACGTCGTCGTTGAGGTAGCCGTAGAGGGGCTCGAAGGTGCGGTCCAGGTCGGGGGCGAGGGCGACGAGGAGGAGGACGGTGTCGAGGTCGGTCAGGCGGAGGGCGGCGAGCCGGTCGGCCGGGCCTTGTGCCGACTCCGGTGCGGGCGTGGATGGTTGCGGGGAGCGCAGGAGCAGGTGCCGTATCGCCTCTTCCGGGAGGTAGAGGCCGCGCATCGGGTCGCCGGCCGTGGGGTCGGTGGCGGACCGTCCGTCGACGAGCAGGGCGACGCGCTCACGGAGCCGGCCGAGGCGGGCGGTGAGGGCATCGGTCGCCGGCTCTGCGGCGAAGGCCTCCCTCGCCTCGTCCGTCACCGTCCTGTCGACGTCCCCGAGACCACCGACATCTCCGATGTCCCCGGTGACAATCATGTCGACGCCCCCGGCGTCCTCTTGCGCCGGGCGATCTCGCGCGACTCCCGTACCGCCGCTACCTGCCGCGGACGGTGGGCGCGTTCCTCCGGTGCCGGTTCGGTGCCGTCGAGGCCGCCGAGGCGGACCGCGGCGCCCTCGGTGACGGGCGGCCCGGCGTCGTATTCGGGGTAGGCCGGGAAGGGGGCGGTGACCACGAGGTCGAGGGACGGCTTGAGTTCGCCGCCGAGGGCGGACCAGATCTCCGCGAGAGAGCGGGACTCGGTCTGGATGCCGGCCACCGAGATCGGCACCGTCAGGCCCAGTTCACCGAGCGAACCGGGGAGTTCGGCGGGGGCGAGCAGTTCGCGCGGGATGAGGGTCGCCAACACGGCGGACAGCAGCCGGTGTTCGTCCTGCGGCCGTTTCGTCCACGCCGTCACCAGATACGACAGGCGGAACCAGCGTGGCGGCTGGCGACGCTTGACGACCACGTCCCGCTCGTCGCGCACGGCGACATGCCCGCGCTGACGCCGGTTCACGTCCTCGCGGATGTCGTACAAGTAGGTGTTGATCGTGGGGGTGTTGCGGCGGGCCGCCCAGTCTCGGGTCGGGGCGTCGAAGGAGACCTCGATGCCCGAACCGGCCAGTGCGCCGCCGCCGATCAGGTCCTTGAGGACCTCGTCCACCTCGTGGATCACCGCCGAACTCCCGCCCTGCCGTGCTGTCGTGCCCCGCGGTGTGCGTCGGGGCCCGGTACGCCCCTGTCGGCCGTCCCCCGATCGTGCCGTCCGAACTGGCCCTCCCCGCAAGCACCTTGGGGTCGTGGACAGGGCACGACACGCTGCCCGCGCGTGCCCCTTCGAGTGCCCGTTCGGTCAGATGTAGCCTTCCCGAAGGGCATGCGCCACGGCATGCGCCCGGTTGCGCAGGTGAAGGCGTGTGGTCAGTCCGTGCATGACGTTTTTGACGGTGCGTTCGGAATAGGAGAGCTTGCTGGCTATCTCTCCGGTGTCCAGTCCCTCGGCGACCAGCCGCAGGACGTCCACCTCACGCGGCGCGAGCCCCGAGGCGTGGACTCCGGACCGGCCCGCCGCGCTGCGATGCAGTGTCCCCACCTGTTCGACGAGCCGTCCGATGAGGTCGGCGGGCAGATCGCCGTCACCACGCGCGGCGGCGACCACGGCCTGCACCAGGCGGGGTGCGGTCGCCTCCCCGCGCCACACGATGGCGCCGACCCCGCACTCGATCACATCGAGCAACTCGGCTTCGCGCAGCGCCCCGACGACGAGCACGGCCCGCCCGCCCTCGCTGCGCACCAGTCGGCGCAGCCGGGTGAGCGCGGCCTCGTCGAGGGTGTCGGCGATGAACAGGGCGACCCTGCCGGGGCCGGTGTCGCTCTCCTCGCGGAGGTCGATCTCCGGGTATCTGCGCAGCTGGCTGAGGGCTCCCTCGCGGGAGATCGGGTCCGGGGCGTGCACCGCCACGGGTATCCGGTCGGCGGAGTCCCCCGTACCGGGGTGTGCGGGCCGCGATGAGCTGAGCAACGTTCTCCCTCGAATCCACATCCAACTACGTGCCACCCCAGTCGCGCTGGTGGCGGCCGTGTACTCCTCACCCTCACGGGGCGGACGGGGTGCGCGCAATCGTGGAGCACCACGAGGAGCACCACGAGATCGGACGTACGGCGGACCACGCGGAGTGAGCGGCGGGAACGGCGGAGGCGACCGGCACGACGGGTACGACGGAGACGAGGGGGGACCACGATGACGGGGACGAGGTCGGACGCCGCCATGTCCGCGCTGCCGCCCGAACACCGCGACGCGGCACGGATGTTGGCGGTGGAGGCGGCGTGGGCCAGAGCCGGTGCCGGTCGGCTCGTGCTGTTGCGCGGGGCCACGGGGACGGGTCGTACCACGGTGCTGGAGGCGGCCGTGGCGGACGCCCGGGCGCACGGTATGCGGGTGCTGCGGGCGCGCTGTTCACCGCGGGACCAGGGGGTGCCGTACGCGACCGTGCTGCAACTGATGGCGCCGGTCCCGGAGTTCGGGGAGGCGGCGTTCGCGGGGGACGACCGGGCGGGCGCCGCGCTGTTCCGGCGGGTGCTGCACTCGTACTCCGACCGGGCGCCGCTGCTGATCGCGGTGGACGACGTCCATCTCGCGGACCCGGCCTCGCACCGCTGGCTGGTCGAATCCGCCCGGCACGTCGACCGATTACGGATTCTGCTGGTCGCCACGGAGCGCAGCCAGTACGACATCGATCCCCCGGCCCCGGGCCTGACCCACACCCTCTCCCCCGCCCTCGTGCGCACCCTCACCCTGGCCCCCCTCACCCCTGACTCGGCAGCGGAGCTGGTGCGTTCGGCGCACGCGGACGCCTCGGCGTCCTGGGTCGACGACTGCGTACGGGCGGGCGCGGGCAATCCGCTGCTGCTGCGGGCCCTGCTCGACGACCTCGGTGCCGGGCGGCATCCGACCGTGCCGACGACGTCGGCGGCGCTGTACCCGGGCGCGTATCCGGCCGCCGTGTCCTGGTGGTTGGACAGCGCGGGCCCTGGCACGGGCGAGGTCGCGCGGGCGCTGGCCGCGCTGGACGAGGGCTGGGACGGGGACGCGCCGAGGGAGCTGCCGAACGGCGTCACCCGTCCCGACACGGCCTGTCCGTCCGATGAACTGGCCTCGCTGATCGCCGAGTTGGCGGGGGCCGACCCGGCGCGGGTGGCCGGCTGGCTCACCGCGATGACCGGACTCGGAGTGCTGCGCCCCGACCTCGACGGGCGTCCGCGGTACGCGCATCCCCTCCTGCGCGACGCGGTCCTCACCGGCGTACCCGCGGCCAGACGGCGGGCCGCGCACGCGGCGGCGGCCGGGACGATGCACCGGCACGGCGTCTCACCCGACACGGTCGCCCGGCAGTTACTGCTGTCCGATCCCGTGGGCGAGCCGTGGACGTCGGCCGCGCTCCAGGAGGCCGCCTCGCTCGCGCTGCGCGACGGCCGCACGGACGACGCCGCCGCCTTCCTGCGCCGCACCCTGCGCGAGCCGCTGACGGACACCCACCGGCAGCGCCTGCTGACCGAACTGGGCTCCCTGGAGTACAAGGCGCACGCCACCTCGGCCGGAATCCCCCGCCTGAGCGAGGCGTTACGGCTGCCGGGCGCGCCGCAGGACACGGTGCGCGCGGCCGTCGCGCTCGGTACGGCGCTGGCCGGCCGGGGCAGGACCGTGGCCGCGGTGGACGTACTGCGCACGGTGGAGGACGAGTTGACGGACCGTCCGCAGCTGATCCGGACGCTCCAGACCGCCTCGGTGCTGCTGTCCGAGCAGGACCCGTCGGTGCGCAAGGAGGTGTACCGGTGGCTGTGCGACGCCGCCCAGCGCGCGCCGGAGCTGGTCGGCACGGCCGGTCACGCGCTGGTCGTGCGGCACGAGGCCACCGCCGGGCTGATCTCGGCCGCGGAGGCGATGGGGCGGCTGCGGGCGCTGCTCGCCCAGCCCGCCGACCCGCAGACGGAGCCGTTCCTGATCGGTACGGCCGCCGCGGTCGCCCAGTGGGCCGACGAACTCCTCGAAGCGGAACGGCTGTTGGAGTCCGGCCTGGTGGGTCAGCGGCCCGACCTGCTGCACCCGATGCACGAGGCGCTGGCCAACGTACGGGCCGACATCCTGGCCGCCCGCGGCGAGCACGCGCGGCTGCTCGCCGAGCCGTGGGCGCGCGACCCGGCGCGCACCACGCCCTCCAACCGCCAGGCCCATGTGCTGCTTTCGCTCGTGGCGACCGGCGAGGAGGCACGCGCCGTACGGTTCGCGGAAAGTCTCGATCTGCGGTCGGCGCCTGATTCCTGGGAGGTGAACCGCTTCCTCTACGCGCGGGGGGTGGCGCGCGCCGCGACCGGCGACACGGCGGGCGCGCTGCACGACTTCCTGGAGTGCGGGCGCCGTCAGTCGGCCCGAGAGGTGGTCAGCCCGATCGTCACGCCGTGGCGGACGGCCGCCGCCGAGTGCCGTCTCGCCCTGGGCCGCCCCCAGGAGGCCATCGCCCTGGCGGAGGAGGAGCTGCGGCTCGCCCGGGTGTGGAACACGCCCCGCACGGTGGGCCGTTCGCTGCGCGTCCTGGCCGAGGCGACCGGCGGCAGGCACGGTCTGGAGCTGGCCGAGGAGGCCGTACGGCTGCTGCGGGGCGCGCCCGAAGGGACGGAGACCGAGTTGGTGTCGGCGTTGATCGCGCAGGGGCGGGGGCTGACCGCGGCCGGTGACCGGGGGCGGGCGAGGGCCTGTCTGCGGGAGGCCGCGGAGCGGGCCGAGCGGTTGGGGGCGGCGCGCCAATGGGCCCTGGCCGAGGAGGCGTTGGGCGAGAGCGGTGCCCGGCGCACGGCCTCGGCGCGGACCGGGTCACGGTCTCTCACGAGCAGTGAGCGGCGGATCGCGGAGCTGGCCGCCGAGGGGCGGACGAACACCGAGATAGCGGATCTGCTGCACCTGGCGCGCCGCACGGTGGAGACCCATCTCACCAGTTCCTACCGAAAGTTGGGCATCCACCGGCGGGGCGAGCTGTCCGGGGTGCTGGGGGGCGCTGGCGGGAAGTGACCGGCGCGCGGCGGATGTTGGACACGTCCGCCGCGCACCGACGGCCGCCTGCCACGCGGTGTGCGTGACAGGCGGCCGTCGGCTGTGTGCTGTGCTCGCTTGCGGTCGGCTACTTCTTGCGCGTACTGGCCGTCGGCTTGGGCTGCTCGGTGCCCTCCGCGCGGACGGTGCTGTGGCCCTTCTTGGGGACGTGGCGGGGCACGACGTCCTGGGGGAAGGTGAGTTGTTCGTTCATCCACTTGAGGGTGGCGGGCATCTCCCGCACCCAGGTGGGGAAGTTGTGGCTGCCGGTCTCGGGCAGGATCGACGCGACGCGCATGGGGGCCTTGACGGCCTTGATGAAGGCGACGGTCTGCGGGTAGCCGCGCTCGCCGTGCTTGCTGTCGGCGACCAGGACGGAGACCTGGGGCACGGGCAGGTGCTTCAGCCGCCACATCAGGTCGTGCCCGTTGACCCGGTTCACCCGGCCGAGTCCGCTGCCGAAGAGGTTGCCGGTGGTGGGGTCGTCCTTGATCTTGTAGTCGGGCGAGAGCGCCCCGGCCGTCGTGTACACGTGCGGGTTGCGCATCGTGAGCTGGAGGGCGCAGGTGCCCCCGGAGGAGTACCCCATGACGCCCCAGGCGCTGGCGTCGTGGCCCACGCGGTAGACGGACTTGAGGGCCTGCGGGAGGTCCTTGGCGAGGAAGGTCTCGGTCTGCGGGCCGCCCGGGACGTTCACGCACTCGGTGTCGCGCGGCGGGGCGATCGTCGGCCGGATCATCACCATGATGGTCGGCTGCATCTGCCCGCTCTTCTGCAGCTGCCCGGCGGTCTGCGACACCCGCAGGTACTGCGCGAGGTTGAAGATGCTGCCCGGGTAGCCGCTGAGCGCGACGACGACGGGGAAGCGCTGACGGGCGTAGGCCTTCTGGAAGTACTGCGGCGGGAGGTAGACGAACGCCGGGTCGACCACGCCCGTACGACGCCCTATGACCTTGACGGACTCCACCTTGCCGTTCACCGCGGGGTTGCCGCTCGGCAGTCCGCTGACCCGGCTCAGCTGCTCGTCGCCTGCGGGCTGCACCAGGGCGCCCTTCACGGCGACGGCGGCGGTGCCAGCGCTGTTGTGACCGTCGGCCTGGGTCACGCCGACGGGGGCGGTGTCGACATTGCCGAACAGCTCGCCCCACGATCCGAAGAACTGGTACGAGGAGTTCAGCCAGCACGCGAACGCCGCGATGATGGTGACCTGAGTCACCCCAATGGCTGCCAGCCGCCCGAGCACATGCCGCACGCCCGGACTGGCGAGCCGCGGCCACACCCAGACCAGCAGCGCCACGCAGACGGCAGCCACGGCCGCCACCACATAAACGGTAGTCTCGCTGGTCAAACCCATGCCACTCAGTCCCCGGTTTCCTTGCCTGTGCTGTTTCCTTCACACAGAAGGAGGGTTACGGACCCTTCTGCGTTCCTCAACGAGCACGAATAGGACAAAGAAGCGGGTCCGTGCGGGTTTCCACGGACGGCCTCACGCCAGGTTTACGGCTGCCCGCCCGCTGTCGGCCGGAGCGTCCGTCCCTCATGCGTAAGGTCGCGCCGCGCCCCGTCGTCCGGCCCGACCCGGTAGGTTTCGCAGCGGCCCGAAGGAGTCGACTCCGGGGAGGGGAACGGCATGGCGACGGACGATTCCGCCCTGCGGTCCGGCCCGGACGACGCCAACTCGGCGGACGGGCACGGCAGATCGGCCGGAAACGGCCGCCTCGCGGACCGGCTGGCGTCCGCGCGGTTGCAGTACTTCGTCGGCAGACACGAGGAACTCGCCCTGTTCCGGCGCGCGTTGGCCGGTGAGCCCGGCGCACCGATGGTCATCGTGCTGCACGGCCCGGGCGGCATGGGCAAGAGCGCCCTGCTGCAGCGCTTCGCCGCGGAGGCGCGCGCCGCCGGCCGTCCGGTCGTGGGCGTCGACGCCCGTGCGGTCGAGCTCTCGCCGTCGGCCTTCGAGGCGGCGACCGCCGAGGTCTTCCTCCGTGACAACGCTGTCCTGCTCGTCGACGACTTCGAGCGCTACCGGGACATGGAGGAGTGGATACGCGACCGCTTCCTGCCCCGGTTACCGGCGGGTGCCCTGGTCGTCGTCGCCGGACGGCACGCACCGGACCCGCTCTGGAAGGCCGACCTGGCGTGGAGCGAGGTCCTCCAGGTCGTACCGCTGCGGGAGTTGGGGCCCGCCGACTCTGCCGCGCTGCTCACCGCACAGGGCGCCGACCCCGCACTGCACGCGGCCCTGCTCCGGTTCGCCGCCGGCCATCCGCTGGCCCTGCGCCTGGTCGCGGAGGCCGCGACCCACGACAACACCTCGACCGACGAGGTCTTCTGGGCGCCCCTGCGCACGGTCGTCGACCGCCTGCTGACCCACATGGTCGGCAAGCCGCCCACACCCGCCCATCGCCGGGCCCTGGAGGTGTGCGGCCATGTCGCCGACACCACCGAGGAGTTGCTGCGCGTGGCGCTGCCCGACGAGGACGCCACCGAACTCTTCGCCTGGCTGCGGCAGTTGTCGTGCATGAAGTCGGGCCCCTTCGGGGTGTGCCCCTACGACGTCGTCCGCGACGCCCTCGACAGCGACTTCCGCTGGCGCGACCCGGAGCGCTACAAGGCCATGCACCGCACGATCCGCCGCCACCTCGTGGAGCGGGTGCGCAACGCGCCGGAGAAGGAAGCCCTGCGCGCCGCAGGGGAGTTCAACCACATCGTGTCCAGGGCCCAGTGGCTGAGGGAGTTCCAGGGCGACCGGAACGAACCCGCCGTCCACGAGGAGCCGATGCGCCCCGAGGACGCCCCCGCACTGATCGAACTGACCCGGCGCGTCGAGGGCGAGCACAACGCCCGTACGGTCTCCTACTGGTTGGGACGCCAGCCCGAGGCGTTCCACGTCCACCGGCACTGTCACACCGGCGAACTCCTGGGCTTCATGGCCTGGTTGAGGATCGACGGCCTCGACGACGAGACCCGGGCGGCCGACCCCGTGGTGGCGGAGGCATGGGAGCTCGTCTGCGCGATGACTCCCCCGCGCCAGGGCGAACACCTCGGTGTGGCGCGGTTCATGGTCCACGCGGAGCATCACCACCGCCCCTCACGCTCGTGGGACGCGGTGCGTACGCGGATCGTCTTCGAGGTGCTGCGCGCCAAACACTGCGCCTGGTCCTGCTTCGTCAGCGCCGAACCCAAGTTCTGGGCACCGCTGTTGACGTACCTGGGCATGTTCCAGCCGCCCCGCGGGGCCGTCCACGCCGATCGCGGGTACGGCCTGTTCTGCCACGACTGGCGGGCCGCGCGGGTGGACGAGTGGGCCGACGGCATCGACGCGCGCCTGCTCGGCGGGGCACCGGCAGTGGCCGCCGGGAAGCCCAGGTCCCCGCTGACACCGCTCAGTCGGGAGGAGTCGGACGCCGCCGTCCGGGAGGCGCTGCGGGGCTGGCTCGACCCCGGCGGGCTCACCGACAACGCGCTGCTGCGCGGCCGTCTGGTGGAGGAACTCAGTGAGGGCGACCCGGTGACCGCCCTGCGCGAGCTGATCGGCAAGGCCGTGGAGCGGCTCAACGCCCATCCCCGTACCCGGCATCTGCACGATGTCCTGACGCTGACGTACCACTCGACGTCCACGCAGGACGCGGTGGCGCGGAAGCTCAACCTGGCGTTCAGCACGTATCGCAGGCATCTGGCGCGGGCGCTGGACGAGGTGCGGGAGACGGTGTGGGAGTGGGAGGTGCACGGCCGGATCAGGACGGAGCAGGAGCCGAACCGGGAGCATCCGTAGGCGAGTTGGGCGGGTTGGGCGAGGGACCAAGTGCGGCCGGTTCGACCGCACGGCAGTGGCCCCCCGGGATCGTTCGGGAGCCACTGCCGTCGCCGTCTGCCGGCCTCGCTTACTTGGCGGCCTTGTAGAACGCGTACGTGGCCGTGTACTGCACGCTGACCTGGTCCGAACTGGTGCCGGTGCAGGCGGTGGTGGGCGCGACGCCGCCGCTCGTGTTGAGCCGCTGGACGTAGGTGACGTCGGCGAAGGTGCCGGTGCCGCGGGTGGCGGTGGCCTTCAGCAGCAGCTCGGGGATGGTGCCCGTCTTGGGCGAGTTGGCGATCGCGGAGCCGTTGACCGCGCTGCCGTCCACCGTGGACACCCAGACCGGGCCGCGGGAGTGCAGGGCGACGGGACGCTTGGTGCGGTCGTTCTTGGCCCACAGGGTGGCGGCCGGCTCCAGCAGCGTCCAGGCGCTGTTGACGCAGGTGTACGTCTGGACGCCGGCGGCGGAGAAGACGCCGGTGAGGCGGTTGCCGTCGGGGACCTTCAGCGCGTCGGGCACGGTGACGCCGAGGCGGACGGGCGGCTGCGGGGTGGCCGCCTGGCCGACGGTCGCGCTCACGAGCGTGCCGGCGGTCACGGCGGTGAGGGCCGCGGTGGTGAGGACGAGACGTTTGGCGATCTTCATCGGTGTGTCTCCAGAGCAATGTCCGAACAGGGGGGCGGGGAACCGGACTTCAAGGTGATCTTCCGGTCGGTTTCCCGGTCGGTCTCCCGGTCTTCCTTCAGGGCGATCGGATGATCTTCGGCCCCGCTGCCGCAATGTATGGCGGAATACTCACGCTCAGGTTGCCACCTTCTGATCGACTTCTGACCACTACTGCTCACCGGTACTGCTCACCGGGGGCACGGGTCAGCCCGCCGACTGGAACGCCCGGCCGGCCGCGGTCGTGGTCGTACCGTCCGTGAACAGACCGCTGCTCGGCTTCGACGGGTCCGCGCCCAGCCCGAACCACGCGTAGCGCTGCACGTACGGCAGCCCGTCGAGCGCCTTGGTGGACGCGGTGACGAAGTCGGCCTGCTGTTGCGCGGTCGGGAAGCGGGTCCCCTGGGAGAAGTCGATCAGCGCGTACTCGGTGAGCCAGATCGGCTTGTGATAGCGCTCGTAGACCGCGGCCAGGTAGGACTTCAGCTGCTCGACGGCCTGCGGGGTGCGGAAGTCGCCGCCGTACCAGTGCAGCGTGATGAAGTCGACCCGGTACCCCTTCGCCTGCGCCCCGGACATGAACCGGTCCAGCCAGCCGCCCGCCGTGTCCCCGCCGTAGGCGACCGCCGGGCTGCCGAGGATCTTGCCCGCCCCCATGAGCTTGGGCCACAGCTCCAGCGCCTGCTCGACGGTCATGTTCGACTGCTGCGCCATGTCCGGTTCGTTGAACCCCAGCAGATACGGCCCGTACGACCGCGCCTGCGCGAGCGAGGAGTCGGTGACGGACGACGCGCCCCAGATCATGGGCACGAACGACCCCGAGGACGGTGTGGTGACCCCCGAGTGCTGCGTGGACCAGGTGTAGTACCAGCTCGCCCCGCTCGCGGCCAGCGCCTGGCTCACTCCGCCGAACGACCACACCCCGACGCCCTTCTTGGCACCGGAGGCGATGTGCGCGGGGGCGGCGGCGGTGCGCTTCGAGGGCGAGGGACTCGGCTTGGCCTTCGGGGTCGGGCTCGGGGACGCGCTCGGCGAGACCGAAGGGCTGGCTGTCGGACTCGGGGCGGCGCTGACCGCCGGCGCGTGCGAGGCGGAGGGCGACGCGACAGCCGCCGTGGACGAGGAACCGCCCGTCAGCCGGGGCGCGACCAGGGCCGCCACCACGGCGACGGCGACCGCGGCCGAACCACCGACGACCTGCTTTCCGATACGACCGGACCGGCGGCCGTGTCGGCGACGTGCGGATCGTGAAGGCGCCGATGTGTGTTCTGCGGGCGCGGCCGAACCTCCATGTCCCGTAACGGCGTTGAGCACCCGCGCCGGATCGAGACCTGGGGGCACCGCCACCAGCGGGAGGCCGCTCAGCAGCCGGTCCATCGGGAGCAGGCCCTCGTCCATCCCCTCGCACACCCCGCAGCCACGGATGTGCCGGGCAAAGCGCTTACGCCACAAGGCACTTGGGGTTCCGTCCCAGGCGGCGGCCGTCTCGTCCAGCTCGACACAGCGCGGCACGGCGACCAGCGCCCGCACCACGACCCGCGAGACCTCCATCTGCTTCTTCATCCGCTGCACGCGGACGGAGGCGTGCCGGTCGGAGAGCCCCAACGCACCGGCCAGATCGGCGCGTTCGAGTTCGCCGGTCTCCCCCAGCCACCACAGGGACAGCAGTTCCTGGTCGTCGGGGTCGAGCCAGCGCGTGGCCTCGGCGACCTCACGGCGCTGCTCGGTCAACCCCAGCCGCAGGATGGTCAGTCCGGCGAAGTCGAGCGCGGGGTCGGTGATCGCCTCCGCGTCCTCGAGGTGCGCCCTGCGGTCGCGGTCGGCGGCCCGTAGCTGCTCGCGGTCGCGCACCTGCCGGATGGTGATGGCCACCAGCCACGACCGGAACGCGGCCGGATCCCGCAGCTTCGGCAGTCCCCGCACCATGCGCAACAGCGTCTCCTGTACGACGTCATCGACGTCGGCGTGACCGTTCAGGGCCCGGCCGACGATGTTGTAGACCAGCGGCAGGCACTGCGTCACCAGGTGGTCCAGGGCCTGCCGGTCACCCGCGCACGCGGCCGTCACCACACCCGAATCGGGTCCGCTCCTGGGCTTCTTGGGCATCTGGTTCGTTCCTCCGCGTGTGGTCCGGCCGTGCTGTGTCCCTGATTCGGAGACCGCCGGCGCGCGCAAGGACAACAGAAATCGGCCGGTCGGCTCGAAATTTATGTTGTCGAGCCGCCGTCGAGAAGGTCACCGATACGCGAGAACGCATCCGGAGAGCATCAGGAAGGCGCGAGAACGATGGCACGAGGACGCAGAAGACACGGCGCGGGACTCCGACGACCGCGCCGCCGCTGGTGGTTCGCCGCGGTCGCCGCCCTCGCGACGGCGGCGACCGTACTGATCGCCTACGGCGCATGGACACCGTCGGGGACGGCCGGCACGCGCGCCACGGCCCACCAGGACGCGGACACGGCGGCGCGACCCTCGGCCTCGCGAAGCACGTCACCCTCACCCTCCCTTTCGCCGTCGCCCTCGTCGAGCCGCAGTGCCGCCAACTCCCCCTCGCCCAAGGCAAAGACGTCGAAGCGGAGCACCCGGAAGCCGGTCACGGCCTCGGACGCACCGGCGCGGCAGCCCAGCACGGCCCCTGCGGGCAAACGCCTGATCACGGTCGTCAACCGCACCCCGAAGACGGTCTGGGCGATCGTCACCGACACCGCCCTCTACCCGGCGGGCCGCCAACTCGGCCCGGGCCAGAGCGTGTCGGTGACCGTGGCGAACAACTGGGGCGGCCGGATCTGGGGCCGCACGGGCTGCACCTCGACGGCCGCGGGCCACTGCGCGACCGGCGACTGCACCAGCGTGTGCGAGGGCGCCAACCCGCCCACCACACTGGGTGAGTTCACGTTCGACGCGTATGCCGGGTTGGACTTCTACGACGTGAGCATGGTCGACGGTTCGAACCTGCCGATGTACATCAACATCTCGCACACCACGACCGTCGACCCGGTCAGTTCCTCGGGCTGCTACAAGGGGGTCTGCACCTCGGACGTGGACTGCCCCGCCGCGATGCGGGCGACCTCGGGCGGGCAGGTCGTCGGCTGCGAGCCGCCTTGCGCGGCGTTCGGCGGCGACACGTACTGCTGTCGCGGCGCCTGGGCGGGCCGCGACCACTGCGTCCCCGCGAAGTGGCCGGTCGACTACACCCAGGTCTTCAAGCGGGCGGCGCCGTACGCCTATTCGTACGCCTTCGACGACGGGGCGACGATGCCGTGCAAGGGGGCCTGTTATTACCGGGTGACGTTCGGGACGACGGGGTCGTAGCGCGTGGTCCGACGGCTTCGACGGCTGTGAGGCCTCCGGTGTCGGTGCGCGCGGCTCGATGTCAGTGGCTCCGCGTACCTTTTCCCTGACCGTCCGGACGGGCCGGCTGGTCAGGGGAGGGACGGGACATGGAGTGGTCGGGGGACGCGCGGCTTGCCGCCGGGCCGGAGGCCGTCCGGTATCTGGAGGCGGCGTTCACGCCCGGCGCGCAGTTGGGGACGGTGTACGACGATCCGTCGACGCCCGTGATAGTCACGGGAGTTGAGCGGATGACCACCATCCGCATCCCCAGCGGCCGCCTGATCGTGGACGCGCCGTGGCACGACGACGAGATCTTCGACTACAAGAACGGCTCACCGACCAGTCCCCCGCGCGAGCTGGCCGTGCGGATCCCGCCGGGCACCTATCCGGTGGAGATCGCCTGGACGGCGGGGCCGTACGAGTTCATGGGCGAGCACTTCGACGGGATCGCGTGCGCCGCGACCCGGATACGTCTGAGCGATGAGCCCGTGGCCGGGTGGGAGATGGGTCTGGGGATCCACGACGCCGTCGACCGGCTCCAGCCGGGCGAGCAGGTCCGGTTCTACTCGGACGCCAACGTCGGCTGCTTCGCCGACGCCGAGGCGTGGCCGACCCTGGTCGCGCCGTTCCGCACGTTCGTGGACGGCAGACCGGTGCCGCGCGATTCCGAGCAACTGCCGTACAGCTGCGAGCGGTTGAGCGACGAGACGCTCCAGGCCGACCCCGTCACGTTCACCGCGGAGTCGGGCGGCGTGGTGTGGCTGGGGCGCACCAGGAGCGGCGCGGTGGCCACGATCGTGGTGTCCAGCGGGGAACTCTGACGCCGAGGCGTGACGCGGTGCTTCCGGCGGGGGCGGGACGGGGCTCGGTTCAGCGCTCCGGGGTGGTCTCCGGTTCCGTGGTGCGGGCCGCGCGGGCGTAGCGGGCGGCGAGATGCCTGAAGGCGGTGGCCAGTCGGGGCGGGCCGACGACCTCGATGTCGGTGTCGAAGCGGGCGAGGGCGGCGGCGAGTCCGGTCCATGACCAGGAGCCGAGGACCAACCGGCAGTGCCGGGGCCCGAGTTCCTCGACGATCCCGTCCCCGGCGAAGGGCGCGACCTCGGCGGCCGGGAGGTGGAGGATCACCTCGCCTCGGCAGGGCCAGTCGGTGGTGGTGCCGTCGTTGCCGCGGAACCGGCTGGTGACGAAGGCGGAGACGGTGTCGCCGGGGAGGTCGCGCGGGGCGAAGCGGGGTCCTGTGGGGGTGCGGGGCCGGATGCGGTCGACGCGGAACGTACGCCAGTCCTCGCGGTGGAGGTCCCAGGCCACCAGGTACCAGCGCTGACGCCAGGTGACCAGGTGGTGGGGCTGTACGCGGCGGACGTCTTCGGCCGAAGTGCCGTGAGCCTGGGGGTAGTCGAAGCGCAGTTCCTCGTGGGCGTGGATGACGCGGCTCAGCTCCATCAGGACCTGAGTGTCGACCTGGCCGGGGGTGTCGTCGGCCGCGGGTGGTCGGACCGCGGTGACGTGCACCAGGTCGATGCGGTGGCGCAGCCGGGGCGGCATGACCTGGCGCAAGGTGGCCAGCGCGCGGGAGGCGTCCTCGGCGACGGTGGTGCCGGCCGCCGCGGTCCGCAGCGCCACGGCCAGGGCCACGGCCTGCGCGTCGTCGAACAGCATCGGCGGCAGATGGGTACCGGCCTCCAGGCGGTAACCGCCGGCTGGTCCCTTGACGGACCTGATCGGGTAGTCGAGCTCGCGCAGACGGTCGATGTCACGGCGCACCGTACGCGAGGTGATCCCGAGTCGCTCGGCGAGATCGTCCCCCGACCAGTCACGGGGCGTCTGGAGGAGCGAGAGCAACGCGAGCAACCGGGCGGACGTCTTCTGCATGACACCCATCCTCCCGGAAGTACCGGACACACCCTGTCCTCTACCGCTGCCAATCTGGCCCGACGACACACACACGGGTGTCGGCACACATGTGTCACCGAGACACAGAGGCAAGGAGCAGGTCATGTCCGTCACGACCACCACTCACCTGAACTTCCGGGGCACCGCACGCGCGGCGCTGGACTTCTACCAGTCCGTCTTCGGCGGACGCACGGTCACGGTCACCTACAAGGACGCGGGCGCCGTTCGCGACGAGAGCGAGGCGGACTGGGTGATGTGGGGCGAGGTGGCCGGCGACAACGGGTTCCACGTCATGGCCTACGACGTGCCGTCCCAACTGCCGTGGAACCAGGGCGAGAACGCGTTCTTCGTCTCCGTGCGCGGCGACGGGACCGAGGAGATCAACGCCCTGTGGGACAGGCTCGCCGAGGGCTCGACGATCGTGAGCCCCCTGGCGCCCGCCCAGTGGGCCCCGCTGTACGGCATGCTCACCGACCGCTTCGGCGTCACCTGGGTGCTGGACGTCGCCGCTCCGTACAACGGCTGAGCCGGCCCAGCTGCGCCGCCCACCGGGAGCCCCGGCTCCGTCCCGCGATCAGATGTCGCGCAGGAGCCGGGTGAGCCAGTCCGTACGGGTCCGGCGGGCCGTGGCCGAGATGTCCGCCTGCGGATACAGGGCGTCGAAGCCGTGGAACCCGCCTGCCCAGACGTGGAGTTCGGCCTGGCCGCCGGCCGCCCAGATGCGGGTGGCGTAGTCGGTGTCCTCGTCGCGGAAGACCTCGGCGGAGCCCGCGTCGATGTAGGTGGCCGGCAGACCCGAGAGGTCCTCGGCGCGGGACGGCGAGACGTACGCGGGCACCTCGTCGTCGGTGAGGTCGCCGAGGACGGCTCGCCAGCCGAACTCGTTCATCTCGCCGGTCCAGACGCCGGGCACGCCGGAGTACTGGCGGCTGGAGGTGCTGGTGTTGCGGTGGTCGAGCATCGGGCAGATCAGCAGCTGCGCGGCGATCGCCGGGGCGCCGAGGTCGCGGGCCAGCAGGGTGAGGCCGGCAGCGAGTCCGCCGCCCGCGCTGGCGCCCGCGACGATGATCCGGGCGGGGTCGATGCCCAGTTCCTCGGAGTGTTCGGCGGTCCAGAGCAGCCCTTGGTAGCAGTCGTCGACGAGGGTGGTGCCGGTGACCTCCGGTGCGAGCCGGTACTCCACGGTGACCACGACCGCGCCGAGTGCGTCGAGCCATTCCAGCGGGATGTCGAGCTGCGAGAAGCGGTCGCCCATGACCATCCCGCCCCCGTGGATCCAGTAGACACAGGGGGCGGCCGTGGTGCGGTCGATGGTCGCGGGGCTGAAGACCGACAGGCGGAGCTGGGCACCGTCCTTGACCGGCAAGGTGACCTCGCGCCGGTCGATCTGCCGGTCGGCCAGGAGCAAGTCGATTGATGCCGTGGGGAGTTGTCGCACCTGCGCGAGGATCTCCGGGGTGAGCCGGGACATGAGGGGCATGTCGGCCAGCAGCACGCGCAGTTCGGGGTCCAGGGCGGGACGTACCGGGGTCATGGCGTGGGCCTTTCGTGGTGTGGTGCGGGGTGGATGAAGGGTGCGGGCGGGCGCGTCCGGCCAAGCAGGCAATCGGCGGATCGGCCGATCATGCAAGAGTTCAGAAGGCCGCCTTGCCGAGGACCGGGACGTAGTCGGTGTACTCGGACTCCTTGGCCAGCAGCCCGCCGATCCGCGCCACGATGGCCTGCGCGGCCTCGCCGGCGAAGATCCGGTGGTGGTCCTCCTCGCTGGTCCAGCCCTCGGTGACGTGGACGACGTCGGGGTCGGAGGCGGAACGGGAGACGAGGTAGACGACGCAGTGTTCGCTCGCCCCGGGGCTGCCCTCGTCCAGGCCGGCCAGCAGCAGGTCGACCAGCTGGGTGCCCATCCCGGGCTTGGCGGTCAGAGTGGCGTTGAAGCCGTAGTCGGCAAGCATGGTTTCTTCCCTCGCAGTGGTGGGGCGGTGGACTGAACTGATTCCATTCAAAGCGCCTGACCTGCGTAAACGTTAGAGCGATGCTCGCGGGTACTTGCACGATCCTCGCAATGTCGAGAGCGGGGCGGCGGCGAGGTGCTGCAATGGAGGCATGTCCCTGGAAGAGTTCCGCACCCTGCTGGACCGGCATGCCCGGCCCGACTGGACCACCGCGATCGACGGTGTCCTGATCTCGAAGGTCGACCGGCCGGATCCGCCCGCGCCCTCCATGTCCGGCACGGTCGTCGCCGTCATCGCCCAGGGCGCCAAACGCCTCGCGCTGGGCGAGCGGGTCTACGAGTACGGCCCCGGGCAGTACCTGGTGGCCTCCGTCGACCTGCCCGTCACCGGGCAGTTCACCCAGGCCGACCCCGAGCGGCCGGCCCTCGGCTTCGGCCTCACCCTGGAGCCGTCCGCCGTGGCCGAACTCCTGCTGCAGGCCGGTTCAGGCGACCTTCCCCGCGGCGGTGGAGCCACGCCGTCGGGGATCGCCGTCAGTGACGCCCCGGCCGCTCTGCTCGACGCGGTGGTCCGGCTGCTGCGCCTGCTCGACGAGCCGCGCGACCGGGCCGTACTGGCACCCCTGGCCAAGCGCGAGATCCTGTGGCGGCTGATCACCGGCGAGCAGGGCGCGACGGTTCGGCAGCTCGGTCTGGCCGACAGCGGGCTCAGCCATGTCTCCCGGGCCGTGCGCTGGATCCGCGAGCACTACGCGCAGCCCTTCCGGGTCGAGGACGTGGCCCGGCTGTCCGGCATGAGCGTCTCCGCGTTCTACCGCAACTTCCAGGCGGTGACCGCGATGAGCCCCATCCAGTTCCAGAAGCAGATCCGCCTCCAGGAGGCTCGGCTGTTGCTGGCCACCCACCCCGGGGATGTGACGGGGGTCGGGCAGCGCGTCGGCTACGACAACCCGTCGCAGTTCAGCCGTGAGTACCGGCGCCAGTTCGGCGAACCCCCGAGCCGGGACGCGGCCCGCCTGCGGAACATCGCGCGATCCCCGGTGAGCGTCCTGCCCTGACCCGGACAGGAGAGCCGTAGCGCAGGGGTGGAACGTCATCGCCACGACGCGCACGCCGCGTGCGGGGCTCCGCAGCACCACGCTTGGGGTCACGTCGATCACCCCGCAGGCCAGGACGGCCGAGACGGGTGCCTGTCTGACGACCGGCTTCGCCGCCCGTGCGACGAACGGCGCCTCGGTGGACGAGCCGGCCCCGGCGCGGTCCGGCTCGCGCAGGCGAAGTGATCGACCAGCGCCGTACTCATGCCGAGAGCCGGCCCCGCGCGGATGCCTGGGGCCGGCTCGGGCGTGCGATGAGCTGCGGGGCCGTCCTGCCTACCGGGCGATGCGCCGGTGTCAGCCCTCGTCGGGCGTCAGCCGCAGCGAAATGCTGTTGATGCAGTACCGCTGGTCCGTGGGCGTCGCATAGCCCTCGCCCTCGAAGACGTGCCCGAGGTGCGAACCGCACCGGGCACACCGCACCTCGGTGCGGACCATCCCGTGCGAGCGGTCCTGGATCAGTTCGACCGCGTCGGTGTCCTTCGGGTCGTAGAAGGACGGCCAGCCGCAGTGCGACTCGAACTTCTCGGTGGAGGTGAAGAGTTCGGCGCCGCAGGCGCGGCAGGCGTAGACGCCCTTGGTCTTGGTGTCGGTGTACTCACCGACGAAGGCCGGTTCCGTGCCGGCCTGCCGCAGCACCGCGTACTCGGCCGGGTTCAGCTCCGCGCGCCATTCCTCGTCCGGCTTTTCGACGTCGTACGACATGAAACTCAGCCCCTTACTTCGCGAGACGGTCCAGGATCCGCGGGCCGAGGTCAGTGACATCGCCCGCTCCCATGGTGAGAACCAGATCACCGGGCTTCGCCATTCCCGCGACGGCTTCGGGCACGTCCGCCTTGTCGTGGACCGGGGTGACGTCGGCGCCCGCGGCGCGCGCGGCCTCGATGATCAGGTCGCTGGTGACGCCGGGGATCGGGTCCTCGCGGGCAGGGTAGATGTCCAGGACCAGCGAGGCGTCGGCGAGGGCGAGGGACTGGCCCATCTCCTTGCCGAGCTCCTGGGTGCGGGAGAAGAGGTGGGGCTGGAAGACGACCAGCAGCCGGGAGGTGGAGGCCGCCGCGCGCATCGCTTCCAGGTCGGCCGTCATCTCCGTGGGGTGGTGGGCGTAGGAGTCGATCACCTGGACGCCGGCCGCCTCGCCCTTGAGCTGGAGGCGGCGCTTGACGCCGGTGTACGCGGCCAGCGCGGGCGCCAGCTCCGCGGCCGGGATGCCGAGCGCGACGCCCGCGGCGAGGGCCGCGACCGCGTTGCTCGCGTAGTGGCGGCCGGGGACCGAGACGGTGAAGGTGAGGTTCTCGCCGCCCAGGAGGACGGTCACCTCACTCTTCAGGCCCTGCGCGACGACGGACAGGATGCGGATGTCGGCGTCCTCCGCCTCTCCGTACGTCACGGTCTTCAGTGCGTCCGACGCGACCCGTCGGGTCAGCTCGCGGGCGCCCTCGTGGTCCGCCGAGATCACCAGGGTGCCGCCCTCGGTGATCCGGTCGGCGAACGTCTGGAAGGACTCGTAGATCTCTTCCATGGACGCGTAGTTGGCGTGGTGGTCGAGCTCCACGTTGAGGACGATCGCGACCTCGGGGGCGTACTTGTGGAAGCTGCGGTCCGATTCGTCGGCCTCGGCGACGAAGATCTCGCCGTCGCCGTGCAGCGCGTTCGACCCCGGGGCGTCCAGGTCGCCGCCGATCGCGTACGACGGGTTCAGGCCCAGCTCGGACAGCGACACCGCGAGCATGGAGGTCGTGGTGGTCTTGCCGTGCGTGCCGGCCACGGCGATCGGGCGGAGGCCGTCCATCAGGCGGGCCAGCGCGTCCGAGCGGTGGACGACCGGGATGCCGAGCTCGGCCGCGCGGGCCAGCTCGGGGTTGTCCTCGCGGATCGCCGACGACACGACAACGCAGGTGGCGTCGTCGGCGAGGTGCTCCGCCGCGTGTCCGATGTGGACCGTGGCCCCCAGGGCGCGCAGGGCGTCGGCGGTCGCGGAGTCCTTGGCGTCACTGCCGGCGACCTTCGCCCCGCGCTGGGCGAGGATCTTGGCGATCCCCGACATCCCGGCCCCGCCGATGCCGATGAAGTGCGGTCGGTCCATGGCGGTGGGAAGGCCGGGTGCCATGCGTGTCTCCCTGTGCGTGCTGGTTTTGTACGGGTACGGCGGACGTTCAGCGGCAAGCCTATGCGGTGCCACTGACAATCACGGACACCCGTCGGCCGCCCCGCCCGCCGCTACTCCTTGCTGTGCGAGAACAACTTCAGGACCGGTACGCCGACCTTGTGACGTGCGCGGGACGCCCAGTCCCGGTGGAAGAACTCCTCCACGTAGTGCGGGTCGGTCAGCACGATGACCTCGTCCGCGCCGATCTCCTCCACGAGGCTCTTCAGCGCGTCCAGCGGGTGGTTCTCGATGAGCCGGCCCTCGGCCGCGCTGCCTGCGGCGTGCAGGGCGTCCAGGGACACCTGGAGGGCCTGCGCGCCGAGCGCCGCCGCGTCCTTGCCCTCGGGGGTCTCCCGTTCGTGCGCCGCCTCGTCGAGTTCGCCGAGGGCGACGTCGTCGATGGCCCGCAGCAGGCGGTCCGCCTGGTCGCCGCGGGGCTGGAGCAATACGTGGAACGAGACGGTCTCGTCACCGTGCAAGGTGGTGACGAACTCCACGTCGGCGGACGTAAGGGCCTTCTCGATCATCAGTACGCTTGTGAACACCAGGCGCCCTTTCTCCTTCGAGGACCCTCGGGCCCTCTCTCCTCCGTAGGCCTGCCAGGCCCTGCGGAAACCATCCTGCCCCGTGATCGCACGGGTACTGCCGGATTTAGTGTGCCCGTCGAAAGCTAAACGGAACGGATGATTCCGCCCCGTTTTCACGACCGACGGTAACGACCGAACAGGAACCCGGCCTCTTCCAGCAGAGACACCAGTTCGAAGCGATGGGGAACCTTAACCGACGGCCCGCCCGCGATCCGCTGCGCCTCCCCCGAGACGAGCATCGGCGAGAGGGTCAGACACAGTTCGTCGAGTACCCCGGCGGCCACGAACTGCCCCAGCAGGCGCGGCCCGCCCTCGGTCAGCAGCCGGGTGTGCCCCAGCGCGGCGAGCGCCTCCACGACCCGCGCGGGGTCGACGCCGACGCCGTCACCGGCGACGACCACCCGGGCGCCCGACTTCTCGGCGGCCGCGATCCGGTCCGGCGCCGCCTGGGCGCCCGTGAGGACCAGCGTCGGCACCAGGGGCGAGACGAAAAGCGGAAGCGAGAAGTCCAGGTCGAGGCTCGCGGTGACGACCGCGATCACGGGGGCCGGTCCCTGCCCGGCACGCGTGCGTGCCTCCGCGAACTCGGCACGCGCGCGTGCGGGTCGATAACCCTCCTGGCGTACCGTTTCCGCACCCACGATCACGACGTCCGCCAGCGCGCGCAGGGTGCCGAAGATCCGCATGTCGGCGTCCCCGGAGATGGGCTGCGAGCGGCCCTCGTGGTGGCCGGCCCCGTCGAGCGTGGAGACCATGTTGGCGCGCAGCCAGGGAGCGTCGCCGACCGGGTAGGCGTACGCCTCCGCGAGGTCCGCGAGCCCCCATTCGCGGTCCGTCCCACCCGTATCAGGGGCCCCGTCCGAGGCCTGGGCTGCTGTTTCGTCGGTCACAGGGATCAGGCGTCGCATGTCGTGCAGTGTGGCACGGCCCTTAGAGTGGTGAACCGTGTCGTCCTCCTCAGCCGCCGCCGGGACCAGCCCGATAGCAGACGCGGCCCCGCTGTCCCTGTGCGCCCGTGAGCCGTTCGTCCCCGCGGACCGGCTGGTCGCCGAGATGGTGCCGCCGCCGCGCTTCGACTCGGTGCGCTTCGCCACGTACATCCCGGACCCGAACCAGCCAAGCCAGACCGAGGCGGTCGGAGTCCTGGAGGCCTTCGCCGCCGGACTCGGCGGGGCGCACGCGGCCGGCACCGCCAAGCGCGGCTTCCTGGGCCTCGGCAAGGGCAGGGCGAAGACTCCGGCGGGCCCTCGCGGCGTCTACCTGGACGGCGGTTACGGCGTCGGCAAGACGCACCTCCTGGCCTCCCTGTGGCACGCGACCCCGGCCGAGCCCGCGCTCAAGGCCTTCGGCACCTTCGTCGAGCTGACGAACCTGGTCGGCGCCCTCGGTTTCCAGCAGACGGTCCGGACGCTCTCGGGCCACCGTCTGCTGTGCATAGACGAGTTCGAGCTGGACGACCCGGGCGACACCGTCCTCGTCTCGACCCTGCTCGGCAAGCTCGTCGACGCCGGTGTGGCGCTCGCCGCCACCTCGAACACGCTGCCGGGCAAGCTCGGCGAGGGCCGCTTCGCGTCCGTCGACTTCCTGCGCGAGATCCAGGGCCTGTCCGCGCACTTCCGCTCGCTGCGCATCGACGGCGAGGACTACCGCCACCGCGGCCTCCCGGAAGCCCCGGCGCCGTTCTCCGACGAGCAGGTGACGAAGGCCGCGTACGCCACCCCCGGCGCCTCCCTCGACGACTTCCCGCACCTGCTGGCCCACCTCGCCAAGGTCCACCCCAGCCGCTACGGCGCCCTCACCGACGACCTCAAGGCGGTCTGCCTCACCGACGTCCAGCCGATACCCGACCAGTCGACGGCGCTGCGCCTGGTCGTCCTCGCGGACCGGCTCTACGACCGTGAGGTGCCCGTCCTGGCCTCGGGGTTGCCCTTCGACCGGCTGTTCAGCGAGGAGATGCTGAACGGCGGCTACCGCAAGAAGTACTTCCGTGCGATCTCCCGCCTCACCGCGCTGGCCCGGGACGCCAAGGGCCTCGTCGAAACCGCCTAGTTCGCGCCAGCCCAGGCACGCTTTTCACGCTCTCTTTCATCGGAAACGCTGCGTTAACCCTGCAAACAACTTCGCTGGGCTACCGTGTTTCTTGACCAGCCGTTGACCAACCGTTGGTCTGTACAAGAGATGCGAACTGCGTGAAGGGGGGCGGATGTTCCGAGGTAAGACGGCACGGACCGTGATCACGCTGATCACCGCCGTCCTGCTCGCCCTCCAGTTCTTCGCACCCACGGCATCCTTCGCACCCGCGCACACCGCGCGTCATGCAGAGGCCAAAGCACAGCCGGTGCTCAAGCTCGGCGGCAAGGCCCTGCGCACCGAGACCATCACCTTCCGCGACTGCGGCGCCTCCGGGACCCCCACCGTCCCGCTGCGCCTGCGCGACCGTTACCGCGCCGCCGACTGCGGGCCGGAGGCGCCCGAGCGCCCCCTGCTCACACAGGACCCGGCGGCCGTCAGCACCCCGGTGGCGCCGGGCGCGGCGCACCACCGCACATCGAGATCCTCGACAGCGCACTCTCCGGCGGCACTTCAAGTCTTCCGCTGCTGAGAGACCGGCAGGCAGTCACTTCCCCCACGCACACTGTCATGCAAGCCCGACGCGCCCAGAGGGCGCGCCAGGAGGAGTCCTCACGTCATGCAGCCCCTCATCGACAACGCCCGTACGTTCGGACAACGCCCTGAGGAGTTCGCCAAACTCGCCGAAGGCCAGTCCCCGCAGGTCCTGTTCATCACCTGCTCCGACTCCAGGGTCGTCCCGGCCCTGATCACGGGCGCCCGCCCCGGCCAGCTCTTCGAACTGCGCACCGCGGGCAACATCGTCCCGCCGTACGCCTCAGGCAACCCCACCAGCGAGGCGGCCACCATCGAGTACGCCGTGGAGGTGCTCGCCGTCCAGGACGTCGTCGTCTGCGGCCACTCCCACTGCGGTGCCGTCGGCGCCCTGGTGCGCGGCGACGACCTCGCCGCCGTACCGGCCGTACGCGACTGGCTCGCGCACGCCGCCGACGAACCCGCGCCCAGCGACACCGCCGACCCGACGGTCGCCGGAGCCGTGCAGAACCACGTACTCGCCCAGTTGCTGCGACTGCGCTCCTACCCTTGTGTGGAGCGGCGGTTGGCGGACGGACGGCTGCGGGTGCACGGCTGGTACTACGAGGTCCACACCGGTGCCGTGCTCGAACACAGCACGGACACCGACCAGTTCGAGGCCCTGTGAGTCGCGCCATGGACAACGACCTGACCCCGAAGAAGACCACGTTCCCTTATCTGCGGCAGGACTTCGCCGCCTCTCTCGTCGTGTTCCTGGTCGCGCTCCCGCTCTGCGTGGGCGTGGCCGTCGCCTCCGGTGTACCGGCCGAACTCGGCCTGGTCACCGGCATCGTGGGCGGGATCGTCACCGGACTCATGCGGGGCAGCAGCCTCCAGGTGTCCGGGCCCGCCGCCGGTCTGACCGTGCTGGTCTTCGAGGCGGTGCGGGAGTACGGCCTGCCCGCCCTCGGAGTCATCGTGCTCATCACCGGCCTGCTTCAAGTCCTCATGGGCGTCCTGAAGTTGGGGCGCTACTTCCGGGCCATCTCGGTCTCGGTCGTCGAGGGCATGCTGGCCGGCATCGGACTGGTGCTGATCGCCGGGCAGTTGTACTCGGTGGCCGGGGCGAAGGCCCCCGCCTCGGGGGTGGACAAGATAGTCGGGCTTCCCGGCGCGCTCATCGACGCCGTCGGGAACACGGAGGCACTGGCCTCGCTCGCGCTCGGCGCCGCCACCATCGCCGTCCTGGTGCTGTGGAAGCGGCTGCCGGCCAAGGTCCGTACGGTGCCGGGTCCGTTGGCCGCCGTAGGACTGGCGACGCTCGCCGCGCTCGTGTTCGGGCTGCCGGTGGCGACGGTCGAAGTGCAGGGGCTGCTGGGGTCGTTGCAGCCGCCGCCGCTCGGCGCGTTCGGTGGCCTCGCGCAGGTCGGGATGCTGGGCACCATCGTCGCGTTCACGCTGATCGCGTCCGCCGAGTCGCTGTTCAGCGCGGCGGCCGTCGACCGGCTGCACTCCGGTCAACGCACCCAGTACGACAAGGAGTTGGTGGCCCAGGGCGCGGGCAACGCGCTGTGCGGCATCCTCGGCGCGCTGCCGATGACCGCGGTGATCGTGCGCAGCGCGGCCAATGTGCAGGCGGGCGCGCGGACGAAGGCGTCCCGGGTGATGCACGGCGTATGGCTGCTGCTGTTCGCGGCGCTGCTGCCGGACGTCCTCGCGTACATCCCGATCCCGGCCCTGGCGGGCATCCTCGTGCACGCCGGTGCCAAGCTCATCCCCGTCCGGGAGATCGTGTCGCTGTGGCGCGAGCACCGGGGCGAGGCGCTGATCCTGGTCGTCACGGCGTTGTCGATCGTCGCGGTCAGCATGTTCGAGGGCGTCCTCATCGGTCTCGCGCTGGCCGTCGCGAAGACGGCGTGGGAGGCCTCGCACATCAAGCTGGAGGTCGTCGACAAGGGCGCGGGCCCGGTCCAGGCCTATCTGTCGGGCAACGCGACCTTCCTGCGGCTGCCGAAGATCCTCGACAGTCTGGAGGCGCTCCCCCAGGACCGCCCGGTCGAACTGCACCTCTCGGGCCTGCACCACCTCGACCACGCCTGCCGTACGGCCCTGGAGAACTGGGCCGAGCGGCACAGCGCGGCCGGCACCGAGCCGGTGAAGCTGACGGCGGCGAAGATCCCGGCGCCGAAGGTCCCGGCGACGAAGCAGCTGAGTTAGCGGTGCCGTGCCTGCTCCGGGGTGATGGTGGCCCCGGAGCAGGCACCGGTGCGTGCGGGGTCCTGAAGCAGGCACCGGCGTGATCGTGGCCTCCGAACAGGCGCCGGGCATACTCTTGCAGGAGTAGACAAAACGGCCTCTCTGTGAGGGGGTCAGGATGCTCCAGGAACTGCTGGTGGCGGGCGCCGCGGTCGGTTCCGCCTGCGTGGTGTACGTCGCCGCGGCGGCGCGGGTGGTCAAGCAGTACGAGCGCGGGGTCGTCTTCCGCCTCGGGCGGGTGGCCGGTGACGTCCGGGCACCCGGCTTCACCATGGTCGTCCCGTTCGTGGACCGGCTCCGCAAGGTCAACATGCAGATCGTGACGATGCCGGTGCCCGCGCAGGAGGGCATCACCCGGGACAACGTGACGGTGCGCGTCGACGCGGTCGTCTACTTCAGGGTCGTGAACGCGGCCGACGCGATCGTCACGGTCGAGGACTACCGCTTCGCCGTCTCGCAGATGGCCCAGACGTCCCTGCGGTCGATCATCGGCAAGAGCGACCTCGACGACCTGCTCTCCAGCCGTGAAAAGCTCAACCAGGGGCTGGAGTTGATGATCGACAGCCCGGCGGTCGGCTGGGGCGTCCAGATCGACCGGGTCGAGATCAAGGACGTGTCGCTCCCCGAGACGATGAAGCGGTCGATGGCCCGGCAGGCCGAGGCCGACCGTGAGCGGCGGGCCCGGATCATCAACGCGGACGCCGAGTTGCAGGCCTCGAAGAAACTCGCCGAGGCCGCCGAGCAGATGTCCGAGCAGCCCGCCGCGCTCCAACTCCGGCTGCTGCAGACGGTGGTGGCGGTCGCTGCCGAGAAGAACTCCACGCTGGTCCTCCCGTTCCCGGTCGAGCTGCTGCGGTTCCTGGAACGGGCCGCGCCTCCTCCCCCGCCGCCCGTGGAGAAGTGACACCCGGCGCCGACCGCCATGGACTGGCGCGTCCCGCGCCCACCGCGCAGGATCGAGGGACCCGACCGGAAGGGACGGCCCATGGGCAAGAAGGACTCGAAGAGCGAGGACCAGAAGAAGAGCAAGGGCAAGGCCAAGGAGAAGGACGAGGGCCGGAAGAAGTCGGGGAAGGCTCATACCTCCGAGGACGAGGTGGGCACCCTGGCCCACGAGCTGCGTGTCCCCGCCGGCCGCCCGGTCGACCTCTCCTCGTACGACCCGAGGGCCACCCCCGGCGGCCCCGCCGACAAGGCCGCCGGCCTCAAGGACACCGCCCGGATGGGCGAACACCTCGCCGACCTGCAAGAACGCCTCTGGGCCGCGAGCACGGCCGGTGACAACCGCCGCCTCCTCCTGGTCCTCCAGGGCATGGACACCAGCGGCAAGGGCGGCACGGTCAAGCACGTCATCGGCCTGTTCAACCCCTCCGGCTGCCGCATCAGCGCCTTCAAGGCGCCCACCCCCGAGGAACGCCGGCACGACTTCCTCTGGCGCATCAAACGCGCCCTCCCCCACCCCGGCGAGATCGGCATCTTCGACCGCTCCCACTACGAGGACGTCCTCATCGCCCGCGTCCGCGAACTCGCCCCGCACCGCGAGATCAACGACCGCTACGGCCGGATCAACCGCTTCGAGAAGTCCCTCGCCGACGACGGCGTGACCGTCGTCAAGTGCTTCCTCCACATCTCCTACGACCAGCAGCGCCAACGCCTGCTGGAACGCCTCGACAACCCGGACAAGCACTGGAAGTTCAACCCGGGCGACATCGAGGAGCGAGCCCTGTGGCCCGCCTACCAGCAGGCCTACGAGACCGCCCTCACCCGCTGCTCCACCCGGGACGCCCCCTGGTACCTGATCCCGTCCGACCGCAAGTGGTACCGCAACTGGGCCATCAGCCGCCTCCTCCTGGAACACCTGACAGCCCTTGACCCGCAGTACCCGAAGGCGGACTTCGACGTGGAGGAGAACCGGGAACGGCTGCTGAGCTCGGGCTGACCGCCCACCCGTGTCGGTGACCCAATAATCCCTTTTATCATTCTATCTTCCTACGGTGACCATTCGAGTACGCCAAGTCGCCGCCGCCTGTGCGCTCGGCGCCGCGCTCACCGCCTGCGGGGCCCCCTCGGCGCCCCACGCCGGCCGTCCGGCGCCCAGTGCGCCCTCCGCCGCCGTCTCGCGGCCGCCCACGCTCGCGCCCGGTCCCGCCGGGCTGACCCCCGTGTTCAAGAACGGTCCGCGGGTCGGCGGCAAGACCGTCGCGCTGACCTTCGACGCCGACATGACCGCCGACGAGGGGCCGCGCGCGGCGAAGGGCGAGCACTTCGACAATCCGCAGCTGATCTCCACACTGCGCACGCTGAAGGTGCCGGCGACCGTGTTCATGACGGGCCGCTGGGCCGACGAGTACCCGGCGGAGGCCCGCGCCATCGGCCGCGACCCGCAGTTCGAGATCGCCAACCACTCCTACAGCCACTACGCCTTCACCGGTGACTGCTACGGCCTGCCGACCGTGGCCCCGGACCGGATGAAGGCCGATGTCGAGCGCGCGTACACCGCCTTCAAGAAGGCCGGCGTGCCGAACGCGATGCCGTACTTCCGCTTCCCCGGCGGGTGTTACGACCGCCAGGCGCTGAAGACGCTGAGCGCGGTCGGTGTCACGGCGGTGCAGTGGGACGTGGTGAGCGGCGACGCGTTCGCGACGGACTCGGACGCCGTGGCCCAGCAGGTGCTGGACGGTGTGAAGCCCGGCTCCGTCGTCGTCATGCACTGCACGCGCAGCGCCGCGCCGGCGACCGAGCGCGCGGTCCGCATGGTCGTGCCCGAGCTGCGGAAGAAGGGGTACCGGTTCGTGAAGGTCTCCGAGCTGATCGGGGCGACCGGTCGGCACCGCTGAAGCCGGCTGAACGCCGTGCGCTCCTTTTACGCTGGTGTCATGAGCGACGAAGAGACGGCGCCGGTGTACGCGGAGTGTGTGCTGTGCCGGGAGCCGACCGAGTACCTGGAGTCGTACAAGGGGATCACGCTGTGCCCCGTCTGTGAGTGGCAGGAGGCACAGCGGACCGCCTGCTCGGGGTGAGCGGCGGGACGTCTTCTCGCGAGGGCGCCGTGGGGGTGTGGGTGGTTTTGCGGGTGCGGGTCCGTTGTGGCTGGTCGCAGTTCCCCGCGCCCCTGGGGTGGGGCCCCTTGGCGGTGCTTTCAGGAGCCGGTTCTCTGGCTGGCAGACTGTGGGGGTGATCAGTGACTCCACCGTTTCCGGCGACGGCGCCGACCCCTTTCGCAATGAGCCCACCGTGCGGGACGAGGCTCCGCAGTTCGTGCTGCCTCTGGTCGTGCGGATCGAGCGGGACGCGCCGCCGGTCCGTACGGACGCGCTGGAGACGGCTGCCCGTGCCGTGCTGACGATCCTCAGCGACGAGCGGGCCCTCGGGGACGGGGAGTGGGCGCAGGCCATGCGGGACTGGCAGGACGCGCGGATCCGGAAGGTGGTCCGGCGGGCGCGCGGGGCCGAGTGGCGGCGGGCCGAGGCACTGCCGGGCATCACCGTGACCGGGAAGTCGGCGGAGGTACGGGTCTTCCCGCCCGTCCCCCTCGACGGCTGGCCCAAGGACCTCGCCCGGCTCCAGGTCTCCGGCACCGACCTCGACGACCCCGAACCCCCGGCCGACGCGGACCCGACGGCCCCGGTGCTCTGGCTCAACCCCGAACTCGACATGTCCGCCGGCAAGACGATGGCCCAGACCGGCCACGGCGCCCAACTCGCCTGGTGGGAACTGTCCGACGACGACCGCACCGCCTGGCGCCGAGCGGGCTTCCCCCTCTCCGTCCGCACCGCCACCCCCGCCCACTGGGCCGAACTCATCAGCACCGAACGGCCGTTGGTCCGCGACGCGGGCTTCACGGAGATTGCCCCGGGACTCACGGTCGCGGTCGAGGGGTACGAACGCGTCGGTGATCTGGCTGATGAGGACGCACCGTCGGTCGACTGAGGTCGTCCACGTCCCCCTCTCGCACCCGCAGCTCACTCCCCCAACAGCCTCATCCTCCGCCGATGCCACACCACCGGACTCCGCTCGTCGTCGGACCTCATCGCCAGCACCCGCAGCACGATGATGTCGTGGTCGCCGGCCGGATAGCTGTGCTCGACGGTGCACTCCAGCCACACCGGCGCGCCGTCGAGGAAGATCGCGCCGGACTCCGCCTCCACCGTGCGCAGGTCGGCGAAGCGGGCCGCCTTGCTGCGGGAGCCGAGTTGGCGGGCCTTGTCGCTGTGGCCCTCGCCCAGGACGGAGATGCCGATGGCCTGCGCTCGGGAGAGCAACGGCCAGGTCGTGGAGGTGTGTTGGGCCGCGAAGGAGACCATGGGCGGGTTGTGCGAGACGCCGACGGCGAACGACGAGACGATCATCACGGTCGGTTCGCCGTGGACACGGGCGGAGAGCGCCGCGACCCCCGACGGGAACCCGGAGAACGCGCTGGTCATCTCCCCGGGATCCGAGATGATGCCGTCCAGATCCTCCAGGCCTTCCATGGCCGTCATCGAGCAACCCCCTTCCGCATCAGGCCTGTTGGGAATTCCGCAGGCTTCATCAGGCGACCCCTGTGGGCAGTTGTGACGGGGCGGGAATCCCGGGACGTCCGCTCCTCGGCGGCTCGGTCCGCAGGAGTGCGCACGCGAGGAGACACAGCACTCCCACCGCCGCGAGCCCGCCGAGCGTGACCGCGTAGCCGTGCCCCGCCAGCAGCACCGCGCACACCGCGCTGCCCAGCACGGCCCCGAGTTGCTTCATGGCGTTGAAGGTTCCGGACGCCGCGCCGACCTCGTCCGGGGCCACGGAGGTCACCGCCGCGATCGAGAGCGGCGACCAGACAAAGGAGTTGGCGACCCCGTACACCGCGAACGTGGCCGTCAGCGCGGCGATCGGCGCGTCCGTCGCGACGAGCGCCGCCGATGTCCCGATCGAGAGGACCAGCGCGCCGGAGCCGATGACGGCGACCGCACGGGACCCGATTCCGTTGTTGAGCCGGGCCGACACCGGCGCCCCCAACAGGCAGACCACGCCCATCGGTACGAGGGTGAGGGCGGCGGCGCCCGCGTCGAGCCCGCGCTCCCGCTGGAGGTACAGCATCAGCGGGATCATCGCCGACCCGGAGCAGAAGGCCGCCGCGGCACCGGCCCAGGCCGCGACGACGAACCCCCGGCTGCGCAACAACTCGACCGGCACGAGGGCCCGTCGACCGTCCCGGCGCTGGAACCACACCACACCGGCGACGACCACCACACCCACGACGACGAGCAACCACCGTGGCACGCCCCGCACTTCACCGCTCGCCGCGCCCGTCCCCTGGATGCCGATCACCAGCGCGCCGACCCCGCTCGCGTTCGCGCAGATCGCCCAAACAGGGATGCGCGCCTCCTGTCGCGGCAGGACTGGTACGAAGACACCCACGGCCACCAACGCGCCCACACCGACCGGCACGTTGACCCAGAACACCGCGGGCCAGCCCCCGGCCGCGACAAGGAAACCGCCCAGCAGCGGCCCGACGGCCACCGCCGCTCCGCCCACCGCGCCCCACACACCGAGCGCGACGGCGAGGCGCGGGGGCCGGAACAGCGCCTTGATGAGGGTGAGGCACTGCGGGGTCATCAGCGCGGCGCCGATGCCCTGTGCCACCCGCCAGGCGACAAGTGCCGTGATGGAGGCGGCGGTTGCGCACAGCAGCGAGCCAAGGGTGAAGGCCGCGAGGCCGATCAGGTGGACGCGCCGGTGGCCGTAGCGGTCGCCCAGGCGTCCCGCGACGACCAACGGCACCGCGTACGCGATGAGATAGCCGCTGTTGACCCACATCGCGACGGTCTCACCGGCGTGCAGTCCGGTGATCAGGGACGGCAGTGCGACCGAGGTGATCGTGCTGTCCAGCAGGAGCATGAAGAACCCTGTGCAGAGGCTGCCGAGGGCGAGCCAGTCGCGCCGCGCGCCCGTGCCTCCGTCCCCACCCGCGCTCACCGTCGGCATCTCAGACTGCCAGGTTCTCGCGGAGAGTTGGCCCCGGGTAGGCCGGTGCGAGCGCGCCGCGTCGGCGCAGTTCGGGCAGCAGCAGTTCACTGAGCGCGGCGAAGCCGGAGGGCATGGCGAGCGGGCTGGAGAACATGAAGCCGCCGCGTGCTCCGGTGTCGGCGAAGTTCTCCTCCAACGCGTCGGCCACGGCGGTGGGGTCGCCGACGATGCTGTGGTCCAACCCCGTTGCCCTCCCCCGCCCGTGCGCGAAGAACTCGCCGCGGCTCATGGTGTGCTCCGCGCCGAACTCCGCGACGAGCGAGCCGACGATCCCGGCGGGACTCGCGTTGGCCGCCGCCAACTCGTCGCGCAGCTCGCCCAGTTGGAAGGAGGCGGGCAACGTGGAGAAGTCGTAGCCGGCGTTGTGCGAGAGGTAGGTGGCGACGGCCTCCTCGTTCCAGAACTCGTGGACCGCCTCGCAGCGCGCCGACGCCTCGGCCTTCGTGCGGCCGACGATCACCTGGGTGGCCCAGAGGATGCCCACGTGTTCGGGGTCGCGCCCCTCGGCGAGGAGGGCCTCGTCGAGCAGTTTGCGGTGGCGCTGCTGTCCCGCGAGGCTGCCGCCGAAGCCGAAGACCAGGTCGGCGAAGCGGGCCGAAGCGGCGATGCCCCGGGGCGAGTTGCCCGCCTGGACGATCAGCGGGTGGTACTGCGGGCCGGGTACGGACGCGAGCGGGCCCTTGACGGTGAAGAAGCGCCCCTCGTGGTCGATGGGGTGCACCTTCGCGGGGTCGGCGAACCGGCCCGTGCTCCGGTCGCGGACGATGGCGTCCGGTGCGACGGAGTCCCACAACGCCCGGCAGACGGCGACGAATTCCTCCATCCGGTCGTAGCGCAGGTCGTGGTCCATCAGCTCCGCGAACCCGTAGTTGGCCGCGTCCGCGCCGCGTGTGGAGGCGACCACGTTGAAGGCGATCCGGCCGCCGGTCACGTGGTCGAGCGAGTTCAACAGCCGGGCCACGTAGAAGGGGTGCATGAACGTCGAGGAGTACGTCAGCCCGAAGCCGACCCGCTCCGTGACGGTGGACATCGCGGCGATCACCGGTGCCATGTCGTGGCGCGGCCACTGGATGCCCCACTCCACGGCCGGGGCGATGCTGCCGCGCCAGGTGCTGGGGATGCCGCTGCCGTCGCCGAAGAACAGCAGACCCACGCCTGCACGTTCGGCGGTCTGCGCCAGCTCCATGAACATGCGGACGTCCGGGAAGTCCCGCCCGACCCAGGAGCCCTGCCGCGCCCAGGCGCCTTCGGTGTGGGTGAAGGAGAGGTCGTAGCCGATGTGCATTCCGGTCATCGCGCGGCCTTCTTCCACAGCTCGACCACTTCGTCGGCGTCGCTCAACACGGCGACGTTCAGGCTCAGTTGGAAGAGGGCGGCGGCGTTCACGTGGTGGTCGTAGGCGGTCGTCGTGTCCTGCGGTACGACGACGGGCCAGTCGAGCTGGACGGCGTCCTGGGCGGTGGCGTACACGCAGCACTCGCTCGTCAGGCCGACGACGGTGAGCCAGTCGCAGCCGGTCGCGCGCAGCCGGGTGTCGAGATCGGTGCCGAGGAAGCCGCTGTAGCCGCGCTTGACGATCCTCAACTCATCGTCGGCGGGCTCCATTTGGTACCACTCGGCGCCGGGTGTGCCGATGCGGCACGGCTCGTCCGGGCTCATGGGTGCGTCGTAGTCGCCCTCGCGCAGCCAGTTGCTCGACCGCCAGGGCCGTGCCGGGTCACTGCCCAACTCGACCCAGACCACCGGTACTTCGGCGGCGCGTGCGGCGTCGACGAGGTCGGCGATGCGGGTGACGGTCCGGTCGAGGGTGGCCAGCGCCGCGTCCGTCAGGCCGTACACCCCGAGCAGGTCCGGGTCCGCGAAGTCACGCTGGACGTCGACCACGACGAGTGCGGGCCTGCTGAACGGCCGCGTCAGGTGGGCGAGTTGTCTGTCCCGCAGGTCGGACATCAGGCGGTCACCTCGTCGCGGGCGCGCAGCGCGGGCAGCACGGTCTCTCCGAACAGCACCATGTCCTCGTCGTACTCCGGGAAGATCAGCATGAGTCCGTCGAGGTCGGCCTCGCGCACGATGTACTCGATGTGCTCGGTGACGGTACGGGCCGAACCGGCGACGTACGGCGTCTGGAAGGCCGCCTCCCCGTCGGCTCCGGCGGCCCACGCACGGGCCTGGTCCTCGGGCACGCCCCAGGTGTGCCGCATATGGGCGAGCGCCTCGCGGTCGACGCCCGCGCCCCACTCCCTGACCTTCTTGACGGCAAGTTCGTCGGTGTCGTCCTGGACGACGGTGAGCATCGAATACGTCTTGCAGACACGGCCGTTGGCCTTCGCCCGGGCGTGCACGTCGGCGGAGAGCGACCGCATGTCGTCGAGACTGTCGGCGGCGAGGAAGGCGCCGTCGGCGTAGCGGGCCTGGAAGCGGCGCGCGTCCTCGGAGCGGCCCGCGCTGATGATGGTCGGCCGGGTCGCGGGATGCGGCCGGGACTCGCAGTCGACGAGGTCGAAGTACGGGGTGCGCAGGGTGACCGAGTCCTCGGTCCACAGCCGGGTGACCGCCTCCGTCCACAGCTCGGTCATGCGGTAGCGGTCCTCGTGGCTCAACTCCGGGTCCCAGTCGCCGAACTGCTCGAACTCCCCCGCGTACGAGCCGTTCACGATGTTCATCCCGGCCCGGCCGCCGGAGATGTCCTGGAGCGTGGTGAGCATCTTCGCGGCGACGGCCGGGTTGTGGATGTTGGCGTGCAGGGTCGCCCAGATCCTGACCCGGCTGGTCGCCTCGGCGAGCGCCGCCATCATCGTCATCGACTCCAGCGAGCGGCCCCAGTGGTCCGTACTCCCGCCGAAACCACGCCACTTGGCCATCGACATCACGAAGTCGAGACCGATGTCCTCCGCGTGCAGCGCGGCACGCCTGTTGTACGCGTAGGTCGCCTCGGGGTGGGGTGCGGTGGTGGACAGCATCCAGCCGCCGCTCCCGATGGGAAGGAAGATTCCATACTCTTTCGCGGGCACGTCACGGGCCTTTCCACGGCTCTTTCAGGGGCTTTTCCACGGCTCCACGGTGGCTACGGCGCGGGCCAGACGAGCTTGCCGCCGCTGTAGACGTCCTTGACGAAGGAGGTGTCGAACCACCCCTGGGCCTTCGCGGCGGTCACGCTGCCCGGCACGATCTTGAACTGGTGCAGCATGGCGACGAGTTGGGCGACGTTGTCGGGGTCGACCCCGCCCAGCGGCTGTCCGGGCGTCGGGTTCTCCTTGACGACCTGTGTCTCGGTCTTCCAGATCGTCGCGTTGAGCTTCTTGTCGTAGGTCGGGCCCGACAACTTGGCCGCGTAGCCGACGCATTCACTGATGTGCGCCTCGCTCGCGGAGCAGTAGGCGTAGGCGTGCAGCGCGGCCCGCAGGACGTCCTCCACGGCATGCGGATGGGCCTTGGCGAACGCCGGGTTGACCGCCATGGCGCCGATCGAGCTCGGGATCTTGTAGTCGACGGGCTTCCACACGGTGACGTCCTTGCCGGCCGCCTTCAGCTGGTTGGGCTCGTTCGAGACGAACCCGGTGAGCGCTTCGAGCCCGCCCTGCTTGCGCGGCAGCACGGAGGGGTCGTAGCCCTCCTTGACCAGCTTGAGCGAGTCCCAGTCGACCCCGGCCTTGACCATCATCGCCTCGACGGTGGCGGGCACATAGCCCTTGTGTCCGACGACCTTTCCGTCGAGCTGGGTCAGATCGGTGATGTCCTTGTTGGTCATCAGGATGTCGAGACCCGCATTCGAGTACGACGAGATCCCCTTGATGTCGATCCCGTTGGCCTGCGCCTGGATCAGGTCCTGCTGGGAGATCGCGGACACGGTCGCCTGCCCGCTGGCCAGCAGCTTGGTGTTCTGCGCGGTGTCCCCGGTACCGGGTTTGAGGTCGACGGTGAGGCAGAGGTCTTTGAAGTAGCCGAGCTTGGCGGCGGCGACGTATTCGAGGATCGAGACGGAGGACTGGAACTGGTACCCGGAGAGGTAGGTGATCTTTCCGGCCGCCTTGTTCTCCGCGCAGCGCTTGGCGGAGACGGCGGAACCGGCCGCGCCGGCGGAGGCGCTGTCGTCGGAGCCGGAGGACGAGCCGCATCCGGCGATGCCAAGGGTCAATACCGTGGCGAAGAGGGCTGATCTGGTGAGGCGAGGGTGGTAGCGCATGGGTGACTCCAAACTGGCTTTGACGCTGGGGAGTTGTGGGATGTGAGATGCGGGACCGTTGAATCCCGGTGCGGTGCGCGCCCCGAAAGGGGCGCGGGGAACTGCGCGACCAACCCCCACCGGGCCCGCGGAGCGACAACGGCCGGCCCGCGCGGCTATTGCGTGCTGTCGTGCCAGTGCAGAACGCGGCGCTCGACAAGGGTCACGGCGAGCAACAGCAGCACGCCCATGAGCGCGAGGACGAAGATCGACGCGTAGACGACCGGAAGCTGGTTCATCGACGAGGCCACACTGATCGCCGTGCCGAGACCGCTCGTCGACCCCGAGGCCGACATCTCCGCCACCACCGCACCGATGATCGACAGCGGGAAGACGATCCTCAGCGCGGCGAAGAGAAACGGCAGCGCGCTCGGGACGCGCACGTGCCACAGCAGCTCGACCCGGCTCGCGTCCATCGTCCGGTACACCTGCACCACCTGCTGCGGCACCGACCGCAGGCCCGTAGCCGTGTTGATGAGGATCGGGAAGAAACAGATCAGCCCGGTGATGATCAGCTTGGGCATCGGCCCGAACCCGAAGGCGACGACCAACGCAGGCGCGATCGCCACCAGCGGTGTCACGTTGAGGACGACCGCGATCGGCATCACCGCCCGCCGGACCAGGGGAAGTTCACTGGTCAGCACCGCGAGAACGAACGCGGCGACGAACCCCATCCCCAGCCCGGCCGTCGCCTCACCGAGCGTGACCAGGGCGTTGTGGACGTAGTAGCTGAAATTGCCGGAGAGTGAACTGCCGACGTCGGACAACGGCGGTAGCAGATAGGGAAGTCGACCGGCCCCCCAGTGCCAGAGCCCGGCCAGGAGCACCAGCGTCACGACGAGGGGCAGCCATACGGCCGGCCGGATCCACGCGATCCGGGACCTCGGGTGCTTCAGGCTGAAGCGGGACGGTTCGGCGGGCGGCGGTGTCTTGGCCGCCGGGGCGGTGGTGCGTTCGTCGGCTACGGTCATGTCCCTCACGCCCCCGTTCACGCGGCTTCGCTGTGCCAGGCGCGGCGCAGCCGCTCTCTCACCAGGTCCTCGTACTCGTGGAACCGCCGTTCCCCGAAGAGCCGTTCACCGCGCGGCCGGGGCAGGTCGACGTCGATGCTCTCGACGATCCGGCCGGGGTTCGGCGCCATCACGACGACGGTGTCGGAGAGCCGTACGGCTTCGGAGACGGAGTGGGTGACGAACAGGACCGTGGTCCTCAACTCCTCCCAGAGGTCGAGAAGTTGGTCCTGAAGGCTTTCGCGGGTGAACTCGTCGAGCGCCGAGAAGGGTTCGTCCATGACGAGCACGTCGGGCCGCAGGCCGAACGCCCGGACGATCGCGGCGCGTTGGCGCATGCCGCCGGAGAGCTGGGCCGGGAGCTTGTGCAGGGCGTCGCCGAGACCGGCCTTGGCGAGGAGTTCCTGCATGTCGGGTGCCGCCTGCTGCCGTTCGGCGAAGTCGGCGATGCGCTCACGGCGTTTGGCCGCACCCCGGTTGATCTTCTGCGGCAGCGTGACGTTCCGCAGGACGGAGAGCCAGGGCAGCAGCGCGGGGCTCTGCGGGACGAGGCCGATCATCTTGGCCGCGCAGGCCTCGGCCGGTGTCACGCCGTGCACCGACACCTCACCGAGGTCCGGCTGTTCGAGCCCGGCGACCAGGCGCAGCAGCGTCGACTTCCCGCAGCCGCTGGGGCCGATGAGACTGACGAAACGGCCCGACGGCACCGTCAGGTGGACGTCGTCGAGGGCCGTGGTCGCGGTCGACCCGAAGCCGTAGACCCGTCGTACCGACCGCAGTTCGAGTGCTGGCGTACCAGTCACCTTCACGCTCCCATCCATGTCGCGGGCACGAGTGCCCGATCCTGGAAGTCGGAGAGCGTGCGTAGCGAGTGCGACTGACTGCCACGCGGAAATCCGCTTAGGTGCCCCCGACCGTAGGAAGATTCTGTTTCGGCGGACGGCAGTTGTCTGTTACGCGCGTTTTACGGCTGGACGCGACGGGGCCCGCAAAGGGACGATCGCGCCATTGTCGAAGACGTGGATCTCGATCCCGAGGTCGGTCGCGGCGCGCGCCACCCAGCCGCCGAGGGCCTGCACGATCACGTCCGTGACCAGCAGGACCGCGCGTTCGGCGGTCGGTACGGAGTCCCGCAGCCAGAGCAGTTTGAACATGTCGGCCATGACCTTGTTGCGGTAGGCCGGTTTGTACGCGCCCTGGTTGCCGACGAGTTGGACGAGGACGCGGCAGGCGGCGTCGATCCCCTCGACCTCGACGCGGCTGCCGTCGGGCAGCATGAGCGGCTTCGGGCGCAGCGGTGTGCCGAGGCGGTCGCCGAGCGCGAGCAGCATGCGGCGCTCGACGGAGCCCTCGGCGAACCGGCTCCATTCATTGGATGCGTCCAGGACGGTCAGGTGCACCCGCCGCATCCTAGGAAGGGTCCGTTTCCCCCGTGTTGCTTAGGGTGGACCACCATGGGAGCGGGCGGAGTTGACGAGGATACGGCGATGACACGACTCGACGGCCGGGTCGAGCGGGGCAACCGCACCCGGCGGCTCGTCCTGCGCCGCACCGTCGACATCGCCTCCGTCGAGGGCCTGGAGGCGCTGTCCGTGGGGCGGTTGGCCACCGAGCTGCGGCTCAGCAAGAGCGGGGTGTTCGCGCTCTTCGGCTCCAAGCAGGAGCTGCAGCTGGCGACCGTGCGCGAGGCCGCCCGCATCTACACCGAGCAGGTGATCGTGCCCGCCGCCGAAGTCGCCCCCGGTATCGGCCGGTTGTGGCGGCTGTGCGAACTGTGGCTGGAGTACTCGCGGGGCCGGGTCTTCCCCGGCGGCTGCTTCTTCTACGGGGTCATCGCCGAGTTCGACGCCCGCTCCGGGCCGGTGCACGACGCGATGGTCGGCGCGCACCGGACCTGGATGTCCCTCGTGGAGCGGACCGCCGCCGAGGCCCGGGACACCGGCGAGCTGCGGGCCGACACCGACATACCCCAACTCGCTTTCGAGATCGTCGCGTTGATGGAGACGTCCAACGCGTTCTCCGTGCTGCACGACGAGGAGACCGTGTACCGCAGGGCCCGTACCGGCATAGCGGCCCGGCTTCGGGGCGCGGCCACCGACCCCGCCACGGCGCCTCAAGTCCCCTGACATACACGGCATTTCCCCTCCTCCCGATTTCGGCCGAAAACAAGTAGCACGATCGTTCGCACAGTTTTACGCTCAAGTCTCATGACCACCACCGGAACGGACATCGTCGAGCTCGACCGGATCGCCGTCCACGAGGCCCTGCGCGTAGTGGAGTCGGCGCAGGCGGAGGACTGGGAGCGGGACACCCCCTGCGCGGGCTGGGACCTGCGGCGGCTCGTGGCGCACATGGCCGCGCAGCATCACGGGTTCGCGGCGGCCGCACGCGGCACGGGCCAGGACCTGAACTCCTGGCGGGAGCCCGCGGACATGAGCGAACCGGCCCGTACGCACCGCGCGGCGGCCACCGACGTCCTCGCCGCGTTCGCCGAACCCGGCGCCACCGAGCGGGAGTTCACCCTGCCGGAGCTCGGCGCGAGCTTCCCCGGCCGGACGGCGATCAGCTTCCACTTCGTCGACTACGTGGTCCACGCCTGGGACGTCGCCGCCACTCTCGGCGTACCGCTGGACCTGTCGGACGACGTGCTCGACATCGCCCTGACCGTCGCCCAGCTGGTGCCCACCGACCCGGCCGGCCGCGGACCGGGATTCGCCTTCGCTCCGCCTCTCGACGTACCGCCGGACGCCGGACCGCTCGACGAGACGCTACGGCTGCTGGGCCGGGCGCCGGAGCAGTGGCCGACGAAGCACTGACACACGGGCCGACGCAGGGCTGACGTGGGCTTGACGGAGGGTGGGCGAACTCCCCTTCTTTGCCTGCCCTTTGAGAAAAGCTGCCCTCCCCTTGAGCAAAGCGACCCGACCGCTCGTACCTCCTGGCACTGGCCACGTGTCGACTTCTCCAACGACCAGTTGGTTTCCCCGGGAGGCTCCCTTGCGTCGTATCAACGGTACGGCTGTGCTCATCACGGCCATCGTCGCCACCACCGGTGCGCTCGCCTTTCCCGTGTGGTCGTACTCCGACCGCGCGGGCACCGGGCAGGCGAACGTGGCGGCGGGCACCGTGAACACCGAGTGGGGCCCGCTGACAGCCGCCGACCGGGACCTGATCGTGCGGGTGCGGCTGGCCGGGCTGTGGGAGCTGCCCGCGGGCCAGCAGGCGATCGAGCGGGCGCCGACCCAGGCGATCAAGGAGGCCGGTGACCATCTCATCGTCGGCCACACCGACCTCGACAAGCGGGTGCGGATCATCGCGGCCCAGCTCAATGTCGCGCTGCCGAACGTCCCGAACGAACAACAGCAGGGCTGGCTGCGGGAGATGAGCGCCGCGACCGGCGCCGATTACGAGTACAAGTTCGCCAACCTGCTGCGGGCCGCGCACGGCAAGATCTTCCCGGCCATCGGCGCCGTCCGGAACACCACCCGCAACACGCTCGTACGGCAGCTCGCCTCGGACGCCAACCAGACCGTGCTCGACCACATCACGATGCTGGAGAAGACCGGCCGGGTCGACTTCGACGCCATCGCCAACGAGATCGCGAACGCCTCCACCGCCAGCCCGACCGGCCCCGCCGCACCGGCGCCCGGCGTGCCCGTGCCCTCCGCCCCGGCCGCCGAGGCGAGCGGCGACATCGGCGCCACCTCACGGCCGTCCCCGGCGGCACCGGGCACGGTGAACACCGGGCGACCGGATCCGGTCGACTCGAACGGCATCCTGGGGTAGGAGACAGCTCCCGAACCTCAAATGTTGCTCTGAAGGTGACGCGGCCGGGGTTCGGGGGCCGCTGTTCCGGCGATACCCCCGTCACGCCGGAACAGCGGCCATGAGGAGTTCATGGATTTCCTGGAGGACGGGGACGGACGATGGAGCGACTGGGGACGGGCATCGGCTGGCGGCCGGAGATCGCGGACGCCGTGGAACGCATGCCGGGCATCGACTGGGTCGAGGCCGTGGCCGAGAACGTCTGCCCCGGCCACCTCCCCGACTCCCTCCTACGGCTGCGCGAACGCGGCGTGACCGTGATCCCGCACGGCGTCTCCCTCGGCCTCGGCGGCGCCGACCGCCCGGACGAGTCCCGGCTGACGGCGCTCGCCGAGCGGGCCGAGGCGCTGGGCGCGCCCCTGGTCACCGAGCACATCGCGTTCGTCCGCGCGGGCGGCCCGCTGACCGCCTCCCCGCTCCTGGAAGCCGGCCACCTGCTGCCCGTGCCGCGCACCCGGGACGCCCTCGACGTGCTCTGCGAGAACATCCGCATCGCCCAGGCCGCGCTGCCCGTACCCCTCGCCGTCGAGAACATCGCCGCGCTGCTCGCCTGGCCGGGCGAGGAGATGACCGAGGGCCAGTTCCTGTACGACCTGGCCGACCGCACCGGCGTACGCCTCCTCATCGACGTCGCCAACCTGCACACCAACCACGTCAACCGCGGCGAGGACCCGGCCAAGGCCCTCGCCGAACTCCCCGTCGAGGCCATCGCCTACGTCCATGTCGCGGGCGGCATCGAGCGCGACGGCGTGTGGCACGACACCCATGCCCATCCCGTGCCCGCGACGGTCCTCGACATCCTGACCGACCTGGCTTCCCGCGTCTCCCCGCCGGGGGTGCTGCTGGAGCGGGACGACAACTTCCCCGAACCGGCCGAGCTGGAGCGGGAGTTGGAGGCGATTCAGGGGGCGCTGACCAAGGGGTGGGCGCGGGGGACGACGAGCGGGGCGGCCTCGCTGCGCGCAAGGACAAAGGCCAGGACAGAGACGGAGGCGCTACGGGCCGCAGGGGCGCCGGAGACGGCATCCGCACCCCGGACCACGCGGCCCGCCCCGGCCCCGGACACCGACCCCGCCCGCCAGCGCCTCGCCCTGGCCGAGACCACCCTCCTCTCCGCCCTGGTCGCCGGCACTCCTGTCCCCGACGGCTTCGACCGTGTACGGCTCGGGGTGCAGGCGCGGGCGCTCGGGGTGAAGCGTGCGGACGTCGTGGCGAAGGTCGCCCCCGAACTGCCGGAGATCCTCGGGGAGTCGTACCGCCCGGCGTTCCTCGCGTACGCGCACTCGCACCCGATGACCGGCGGCTACCGCCGTGACGCGCTGGACTTCGCCGGGCAGCTGCTGCTGTCGGGCGGGCCCGAGGACGCCGAGGCGCGGCGGGAGTTGCGGGAGTGGTGGCTGGAGCGCTCGGGTCCCGTCCCCCGGTCGAGGCGGCCCGCGGTGCGGCTCGCCCGCGCGACCCGGCGGGTGCTGCTGGGCCGCTGAGGGGGCGGAGCGGGGCTGACGTGGGGCCTTGGGAGGTGACAGTGACCCCACAGTAATGTTGTGGTCCCGCACGAGAAGCGCACTCACGTGCGGTGCCGTGACAGGAGGCACCCCATGCGACCGCGCCCCCCCGCACAAGGCCGAGGCATCTTCAGTGGCACCGGCATCATCGTCATCGGCCTGACCGCGACCCTGGCCGCGCTGATCTTCCCGGTCTGGTCCTACGCCGACCGGTCCGGCACGGCCGGTGCCAGCGTGCTCAGCGACCAGACCGTGACGACGCGGTACGGGCCGCTGTCCGCCCTGGACCGGGACTTCGTCACGAAGGTCCGGCTGGCCGGGCTGTGGGAGCTGCCCGCCGGGCAGCAGGCGGAAGAAAAGGGCACGACCGCGGCCGTACGGACGGCGGGGCAGCATCTCATCGACGGTCACACGTTCCTCGACGAGCGGGTGCGGGACGTCGCCTCGCAGCTCGGGGTGCCGCTGCCCAACCAGCCCAACGCGCAGCAACAGCAGTGGCTCGCCACGCTCAACGCGGCGCAGGGGGTGGACTTCGACCGCAAGTTCGCCAACATCCTGCGCCTCGCGCACGGCCGGGTCTTCACGGTGGTCGCGCAGGTCCGGGCCACCACGCAGAACTCCCTGGTCCGCTCGCTCGCCGACGACGCGAACACGACCGTCCTGGACCACATCAAGGTCCTGGAGGCCACCGGCGACGTCGACTTCGCCCAGCTGGCCCGGGACATGGCGGCGTCGAGCTCGCCCGCGCCCAGCGTCTCCGCCGCGGCCGACCCCGGCCAGGTCGTCCCGCTGGCCCCGTCGGTCTCGCCGACCTACACGCTCCCGCCGGCCGCCTCCAGCCCGCGGGCGTCGGCACAGCCGTAGACCTGTTTCGGCCGTGGGTGGTTTCCGGACAACCGGAACGTCACATGCCGACAACGCTCTGTCCGGATTGTGAACAAGGCATGGCGTCGCGCTGGGCCCTTGGCATAGAAACGTGGCATGTTCTGGGTCCTTCTCCTGCTCCTGGCCTGGGCCGTCGCCGGCACGGCGTGCACGCGGCTGTGCCTGGCCGCCGTCAGAGCGGCGGCCGTCGACGCGGACGACACGGGCACGGGACATGATCTGACGCTCTACGAGGCGGCGTTCCTGTCCGGCGGTCCCGCGCGGGTCGCCGATCTGACGCTCGTCTCCATGGCGCGGCAGCACCGGCTGCTGCTCGCGCACACCGGCTGGGCGACCGTCGTCGACCCGCGCGGCCGGGACGCCATCGAGCGGTCGGTGATAGGCGCGATCGGTCCCGAGGGGCAGTCCAGGATCGGCCCGGTGCGGGCCACCGCGGCGGCCACGGACGCGGTGCGCGACCTCGCGGTCCGGCTCGTCGACGCGGGTCTCGCCGTACCGGACGGGAGTACGACCACTGTCGCGTCCGGGGTCCGGCAGGTGCGCGCCGCCGCGCTCGTCGTGCTCGGGCTGGGCGCGACCGCGCTGCTGACGCCGGGGGCGGAGATGCCGCGGGGCCTGGTCGCGCTCTGGTTCGCGCTGCCGCTCGCGCTCACGCTGAGCTGTCTGGCCATCGCGCGGGTCGAGGTGCACCCGTACTCGCGCTGGGCCTCCCCGGCCGGTCAGCGGCTGCTGGGCACGCTCGCGCGGCACGCGGGCAGCGGTGACGACCGTACGTATCTGACGTCGGTGGCCGTACGCGGCATCCGCGCGGTCGGCGAGCCGGATCTGCGGGCGGCGTTCGCACACCGCGAGCAGTACGAGCGGCGCCGCTGACCACCTCGTGAGGGCGCTCCCCGGGGGCGCACGGGGGTCATTGGGGCCGACACCGCCCGACGGTGCTTGCCTTCGCCTGGAAGCGAACGAAACATCCCCTTTGTTGCTGCCGTGCTCCGAAGGGATACGCCACCATGCGAGCCGCCGCCCTGTACTCGGCCGCCGGGTCCTTGCTCCTGACCACCCTCGCCGCCGCCCCGGCCACCGGCACCACGGCCGTTCCCGGCGTCCGGGCAGCCGAGTCCACCGGCACCGCGCTGGCCGCCGCGCACGCCCGGGCGAAGGGCATCACCTTCGGCAAGTGCCCGGACGCGCAGGACCTGCCCGGCACCATGGAGTGCGGCACGGTCTCCGTCCCGCTCGACTACGCGCACCCCGACGGCACGCAGATCAAGCTGACCGTCAGCCGCGCCCACGCCACCCACAAGGACCCGCACAACAGCAAGCGAAGAGTCCCCCGCCAGGGCTCCCTGGTCTACAACCCGGGCGGCCCCGGCGCCTCCGGCCTCTACTTCCCGCTGATCGGCATGCTCCCCGAGTGGAAGCGCATCGCGTCGGCCTACGACCTCGTCGGCTACGCCCCGCGCGGCGTCGACAAGTCGGCGCCGCTGTCCTGCGAGGACCCCAAGCACTTCTTCAAGGCGCCCTCGCAGTCGCCCACTTACCCCTCCGAGTCGTACAAGAAGGAACGCATCGCGGAGGCCAAGGCCTACGCCCGCGGCTGCGCAAAGCGCTCCGGCAGCAAGCTCCGCTTCTACACCTCCCTCAACAACGCCCGCGACCTGGACGTCCTGCGCGCCGCGCTCGGCGAGGACCGGCTGACGTTCATGGGCGCGTCCTACGGGACGTACTTCGGGGCGGTGTACGCGACGATGTTCCCCACGCACGTACGGCGGATGGTGTTCGACTCGGCGGTGAACCCGGACCCCGAGCAGATCTGGTACCGCAACAACCTCGACCAGTCGGCCGCGTTCGAGGGCCGCTGGACGGACTTCCGGGAGTGGATCGCCAAGCACGACGACGTCTACGGCCTCGGCGACACGGCGGACGAGGTCCTCGCCAACTACCGCAAGGCCGAGGCGCGGCTCGCCGAGAAGCCCGCGGGCGGGAAGGTGGGGCCCGCGCAGTTGCAGGGCGCGATCCTGTCCGCCGGGTACTACGACGACTACTGGCCGCACAGCGCGGCGGCCCTGTCGGCGTATCTGAAGGGTGACCCCAAGCAGTTGATCCAGCAGGCCGGGCCCACGCCCGGGGCGGCCGTCGAGGCGGAGAACGGGAACGCGGTGTACACGGCCGTCGAGTGCAACGACGCGGCCTGGCCCACCGATTGGCGGACCTGGGACCGGGACAACACTCGGCTCGCTCGGGTGGCGCCGTTCGAGACGTGGGACAACGTGTGGATGAATCTGCCGTGCGCGTACTGGCCCGCGCCGCGTCAGCAGCCTTTGGATGTGCGCACGGGTCCGCGTGAGTTGCCGCCGGTGCTGATCATGGCTGCCGAGCGGGATGCGGCTACGCCGTATGACGGGGCGTTGGAGTTGCAACGGCGGTTGTCGGGCTCGGTGTTGGTGACCGAGCTGGATGCCGGGACGCATGGGATTGCCGGTGGATCCAACAAGTGCGTCAACGGGTACCTGGACGCGTACCTGTTGGAGGGGCGGTTGCCTGAGCGGCGCGCCGCTTGCGCGCCGCATCAGGAGCCGAAGCCGAGTCCCGCGCGGGCAGGTCGTAAGTAGTCTGCCGGCCGGTGGGGGCTGGTCGCGCCCACGCGGCGGAGCCGCATGCCGACACAGCCCCGCGCCCCTTTGAGGCGCCTTACGCCAGGCCGGCTACCAACTCACCGATGTCCTTGCGGCGGCCGGTGTAGAAGGGGACCTCTTCTCGGACGTGCATGCGGGCCTCGGAGGCTCGGAGGTGGCGCATGAGGTCGACGATGCGGTAGAGCTCGTCGGCCTCGAAGGCCAGGAGCCATTCGTAGTCGCCGAGGGAGAAGGAGGCGACCGTGTTGGCGCGGACGTCCGGGTAGCCGCGGGCCATCTTGCCGTGGTCGGCGAGCATACGGCGGCGGTCCTCGTCGGGGAGCAGGTACCAGTCGTAGGAGCGCACGAACGGGTACACGCTGACGTAGTTGCGCGGGGTCTCGTCGGCCAGGAAGGCCGGGATGTGCGAGCGGTTGAACTCGGCGGGGCGGTGCAGCGCCATGTTCGACCAGACCGGCTCCAGGGCTCGGCCGAGCTTCGTGCGGCGGAAGAGGTTGTACGCCTCCTGCAGCTGGTCGGCGGTCTCGGCGTGCCACCAGATCATGAGGTCGGCGTCGGCACGCAGGCCCGAGACGTCGTACGTGCCGCGGACGGTCACGTCCTTCGCGGCGAGCTGGTCGAACAGCTCCTGGACCTCGTCGGCGTAACCGGCGCGGTCCTCGGGCAGCACATCCTTCAGCTTGAAGACGGACCACAGGGTGTAGCGGATGGCCTCGTTGAGGTCCTTGGCCAGCTTGCCCTTGTTCGGGACACGGCCGGGGTCGGTGGTGGGGGCGTCGTCGCTCATGGGGCTATTCTCCCGCTCCGCCGGAGGCGCTCGGCACCGGGTCACCGGTCAGCCGCTCCACGGCCGCGTGCGCGCTCGCGATGGTGGCCGGGATGCCCACACCGTCGTACACGGCACCGCAGACGGCGAGGCCGGGCAGCTTGGCCACGTGTTCGCGGACGCGGGCCACGCGCGCGTGGTGGCCCACCGGGTACTGGGGCAGGCCGTCGGTCCAGCGGGTGACGCGGGTCTCCAGGGGGGTGGCGTCCAGGCCGGTCGCCTCGCGCAGGTCGTGACGCGAGACGTCCACCAGGCCGGTGTCGTCGCGCTCCAGGATCGCCGTCTCGCCGTACCGGCCGACCGAGGTGCGCAGGACGACCACGTCCGGGTTCTCGTCGGCGATCCAGCCCCACTTCTGGGAGGCGAACGTGGACGCCTTGATGGTGCGGCCGTCGACCGGGGGCACCAAGAAGCCGCTGCCTTCGGGGAGTTCGATGTCCGCGCGCCGGTAGGCGAGGGTGACGAGGGCCATCGACGCGTACTCGACGGCCGCCAACTCGGTTGCCGCGCCCGGTGCTTCGGGGCGCAGCAGCTCGGCGGCCACCGGGGCGGGAACGGCGACGATCACGCCGTCGGCATCCAGGACGCGGTCTCCGGCGACGACCCGCCAGCCCGATGTGCCGCTGCGGCGCAGCTCCGTCACCGGGGTCCCGGTGAGGATCTCGGCGCCCCGCGCCCGGGCCGACTCCGCCACGGCGAGCGGGAGTCGGCCCACTCCGCCCTGGATGCCCATGAAGACCGGGCCGGTCTGCTGTGCGGCGGCGGCGCGCTCCTGGATGCCCCGGACGGCCTCGGTGAGGGAGTCGTGGGTCTTCGCCGCCTGGTACAGCTGCGGGACGGCCGAGCGCATCGAGATGCGGTACGCGTCGCCTGCGTAGACCCCGCCCAGGAGGGGTTCGACCAGGCGGTCGACGACCTCGCGGCCGAGGCGTGCCGCCACGTACTCGCCGACCGCGACGTCGTCGCCGACCTCCGTGCGGGGCAGGTCGGCGTCGCGCTCGATGCGGTGCAGGCCCTCGTCCGAGAGGACTCCGGAGAGCGCGGAGGCGGTGCCGGGGACGCCCATGACATGGCCCTTGGGCATGGGGCGCAGGGCACCCCTGGTCCAGATCGACGCGGTGGCTGTGGAGGGCGTCCGGAGGTGGTCGGTGAGGCCCACCTCGCGGGCCAGGGCGACGGCCTCGGGGCGGCGGGCCAGCATCGACTCGGCGCCGAGGTCCACGCGGGCGCCCGCGATCTCACCCGGCAGCAGCTTGCCGCCGACCCGGTCCGACGCCTCGACGACGGTCACGCGCACGCCCCTGTCCAGCAGCCGGTGTGCGGCGGCCAGCCCGCCGATCCCGGCGCCGATGACGACGACATGCCCTGTGCCCGTACGAGTCTCCACTTCGCGCATGCCCCCAGCCTCTCAGACCCCACTGACAGTCCGACTCCGGGCCGGTGTCCGGCGCGAGTCCCGACCGTGACCGCATCGGGACCGTTTCCCGCCAACGTCCCGCCCGGTCCCGGCGTCGAAGGTGCGTCAGTCGTCACGACGAACCCCCGGGGGTAGCGACACATGCGCACACGACACTCCGTACGGCCCCTCCAGGCTCTTGCCGCGCTCCTGCTGGCCTCCTCGCTCGCGCTGGCCGGGTGCAGCGGCGGCGCGAGCGACAAGACGTCCAGCGCGAGTGATGCCGGCGGAGACGCCAAGGCCGCCGCTCCGGACACCGCCCGGCAGGAGGGCGCGGCGGGCAGCGGCAACGCCAGGAACACCAAGGCGGTGCCCAAGCTCACCGCGAGCAGCATCATCCGTACCGCCTCGCTGTCGGTGCGCGTCAAGGACGTACCGAAGGCGCTCGACGAGGCCCGTACCACCACGGAGAACGCGGGCGGGTTCGTCGGCAACGAGTCCACCACCCGCGACGGGCAGGGGCACGAGCGCACGCAGGTCGTGCTGCGGGTGCCCAGCGACAAGTACGACGAGGTCCTCGCCGACCTGGAGGGTGCGGGCAAGCTGCTGCAGCGGACCGCGAAGGCGCAGGACGTCACCGATCAGGTCGTGGACGTGGAGAGCCGCATCGCCTCGCAGCGGGCCAGCGTGGCACGCGTGCGTGAGCTGATGGACCGGGCCACCAAGTTGAGCGATGTGGTGGAGCTGGAGGGCGAGTTGAGCACCCGCGAGTCCGACCTGGAGGCGCTGCTCGCCCAACAGGCCTCCCTGAAGGACCGCACCAGCCTGGCGACCATCACGCTGTCCCTGTCGCAGACCCCGGTCGCGAAGGCCGCCGCGAAGGACGACGGGCCCGGTTTCGTGGACGCGGTCGCGGGCGGCTGGCATGTCTTCGTGACGATGCTGCGGTGGATCGCCCTGTCCCTCGGCGCGGTGCTGCCGTTCGCGGCCGTGGCGGCACTGGCGCTCTTCGTGTGGCTGCGTCTCGTGCGGCCGCGCCGGGCGGGGACGGTGCCGGCGGCCACCGGGGCGGGCGCTCTGCCGGAGCAGGGCGGGCAGGACTGAAATGATCGGTCCCCGTAGCGTGTTCGCATGAGCATGAGCCGTGCGAGGGGTACCCGGGAACGACTGGTCGTCATCGGCGGTGACGCCGCGGGCATGTCCGCGGCGTCGCAGGCCCGCCGTCTGAAAGGGCCGGACGAGCTGGAGATCGTGGCCTTCGAGCGGGGCCACTTCACGTCGTACTCGGCCTGCGGCATCCCCTACTGGGTGGGCGGTGACGTGGCCGCCCCGGAGGAGCTGATCGCCCGCACCCCGGAGGAGCATCGCGAGCGCGACATCGACCTGCGCATGCGCACCGAGGTCGTCGAGCTCGACGTCGCGGGCGGGCGGGTACGCGCGCGTGACGTCGATTCCGGGGAGGAGTCCTGGACGTCGTACGACAAGCTCGTGATCGGGACCGGGGCGCGGCCGATCCGGCCGGAGCTGCCCGGGGTGGACGCGCCCGGGGTGCACGGGGTGCAGACGCTCGACGACGGGCAGGCGCTGCTCGACTCGCTGGCACGCACGCGTGGACGTCGTGCGGTGGTGGTCGGTGCCGGGTACATCGGGGTCGAGATGGCGGAGGCGTTCGTCAACCGCGGGTATGAGGTGACCGTCGTCAACCGGGGCACGGAACCGATGTCCACACTCGACCCGGACATGGGGCGGCTGGTGCACAAGGCGATGGAGGGTCTGGGCATCACCATGGTCAACGACGCCCGGGTCACCGCCCTGCGCACGGGGGACGACGGGCGGGTGCGGGCCGTGGTCACGGAGGACGCGGAGTACCCGGCGGACGTGGTGGTCCTGGGGATCGGCGTCCGCCCGGAGACGACGCTGGCGATGGCCGCGGGGCTGCCGCTCGGACAGCATGGCGGGCTGCTCACCGACCTGGCGATGCGGGTGCGCGGGCACGAGAACATCTGGGCCGGGGGCGACTGCGTCGAGGTGCTCGACCTGGTCTCCGGGCAGGAGCGGCACATCGCCCTGGGGACGCACGCCAACAAGCACGGGCAGGTCATCGGCACCAATGTGGGCGGCGGTTACGCCACCTTCCCCGGGGTGGTCGGTACGGCCGTGAGCAAGGTGTGCGATCTGGAGATCGCGCGTACCGGGCTGCGCGAGAAGGACGCCCACCGCGCGGGCCTGCAGTTCGAGGCGGTGACCATCGAGTCGACCAGCCGCGCGGGCTACTACCCGGAGGCCTCGCTCATGACGGTGAAGATGCTCGCCGAACGCCGTACCGGCCGTCTTCTGGGCGTGCAGATCGTCGGCCGGGAGGGCGCCGCGAAGCGTGTCGACATCGCGGCGGTCGCCCTCACGGCCCGTATGACGGTGGAACAGATGACGGCCCTGGACCTGGGGTACGCGCCGCCGTTCTCCCCGGTGTGGGACCCGGTCCTGGTGGCGGCCAGAAAGGCGACCGCGAAGGTCCAGGCGGGTATGCGGTAAAGCGTTTACGCCGAGCCGTTGATGCGGTCTATCGCCTGCCGTGCCTGCTCGGCCGGCGGCCTGGCGGGCAGGGACGAGACGGACGCGCTCGGCGGGACCATGGCGGCGGGCTGAGCCCCGGCCGGCTTGGCGTGGGCGCCCAGGGCGTTGGAGCGCAGCCGGTTGCTCACCGCCTCGTCCAGGGTCACGGGCCGCTGCATCTGGGCGGCGAGGCGGCCCGCCTCCTGACCCAGCCGGGCGACGTCCTCCCAGGGGAGGCGCACCACCAGGGAGATCTCGGCCTCGCCGTCGGGCGTGGCTGTCAGCTGCGGAGAAATTCGGTCGTTCATCGCCTGTTCCTCACGTCGTCCCCGCGACCCGCCTTCCCCGCGCCGCGGGCGGTTGAGGAGTCATACGCACTGGCGGACGGCGGTGTTCACCGGTTCGCCGCGCGGATCGGGGGCAGTAATTTCATGTGGTCATCCCCGTCCATGACGTGAACCCGGTGCGCCGCACCCCTTGGGTGACGTATGCGCTCGTCGCCGCGAATGTGCTCGTCTTCCTGTTCACGCCCGGAATGGCGGGCTCCGTGGCGGGCGGCAGCGACCTTTCGCAGCTGTGTCATCTGCAGGCGTTCCTGGATCACTACGCGGCCGTGCCGCGGGAGTTGATCCACCACCAAATGCCGCAGCTCGTCCCGACCGGCGGCGTCCAGGCGGGCCCCGGCGGAGCGAGCTGCGCGGCGGGACCGCCGACCTACGACAAGTCGGCCCCGCTGAGCGTGTTCACCGCGATGTTCCTGCACGGCAGCTGGATCCACCTGCTGGGCAACATGCTGTTCCTGATGATCTTCGGCAACAACGTCGAGGACCGCATGGGCCACATCCGCTTCACGCTCTTCTACGTGGTGTGCGGCTACGCGGCGGGCTACGGCTTCGCGCTGCTCAACGCCGACTCCGGGGACCCGCTGATCGGCGCCTCAGGGGCGATCGCCGGTGTCCTGGGCGCGTATCTGGTGCTGTACGCGAAGGCCAGGGTGTGGGTCCTGGTGCCGTTCCTGTTCTTCCTGCCGCTGCGCCTGCCGGCCTGGCTGGTGCTGGGCTTCTGGTTCGTGCTCCAGGCGTTCTACTCGGCCGGCGAGGGCGTCTCCGACGCGGGCACCGTGGCGTACGCGGCGCATGTGGTCGGCTTCCTGGCGGGCATGCTGCTGGCCTGGCCGCTCAAGGCGGGCACTCCCCCGCCGCCGGAACCGCGCGGCCTGCTGTTCGGCAGGCGGGCGCGGCCCCGGCACACGTGGTGAGCGGGCTCAGCGGGCCGTCTGCGTGTGGACGTACTCGACGAGCCGGGTGAGGGAGTCCGGGTCGGTGTTCGGCATCACGCCGTGCCCGAGGTTGAAGATGTGGCCCTCCAGGCCCTTCGCCGCGTCCAGGACCTCGCGGGTCTTGGTCTCGACGGCCTCCGTGGAGGCGAACAGGACGGTCGGGTCGAGATTGCCCTGGAGCGCCTTGCCGGGGCCGACGCGGCGGGCGGCCTCGTCCAGCGGGACGCGCCAGTCGACGCCGACGACGTCCGCGCCGGCCTCACCCATCAGGCCGAGCAGCTCGCCGGTGCCGACGCCGAAGTGGATGCGCGGGACGCCGTAGCCCTCGACGGCCTGGAAGACCTTCGAGGAGGCGGGGAGGACCGAGCGGCGGTAATCGGCCGGGGCGAGGGCGCCGGCCCAGGAGTCGAAGACCTGGACGGCGCTGGCGCCCGCCTCGATCTGGACCTTGAGGAACGCGGACGTGATGTCGGCGAGGCGGTCGAGGAGGTCGGTCCAGAGCTCGGGGTCGCCGTACATGATCGCCTTGGCGTTCTCGTACGTGCGGGACGGGCCGCCCTCGATGAGGTAGCTCGCGAGGGTGAACGGGGCGCCGGCGAAGCCGATGAGGGGGGTGGAGCCGAGCTCGGCGGTCAGCAGGCCGATGGCCTCCGTGACGTAGGAGACGTCCTCGGGGGTGAGGTCGCGGAGCTGGGCCAGGTCGGCGCGGGTGCGGATCGGGTTCGCCACGACCGGGCCGACACCGGGCTTGATGTCGAGGTCGATGCCGATGGCCTTGAGCGGGACGACGATGTCGCTGAAGTAGACCGCCGCGTCCACCTTGTGCCTGCGCACCGGCTGGAGGGTGATCTCGGCGACCAGCTCGGGCCGCGTGCAGGACTCCAGCATGGGGATGCCCGTGCGCGCCTTGTGGTACTCCGGCAGCGAGCGCCCGGCCTGCCGCATGAACCACACGGGCGTGTGCGGTACGGGCTCACGCCTGCACGCCTTCATGAAGGCGGAGTCGTAAGTGGCGGTCTGCTGCTGGCCCGCGGGGCTCTGGTTGGCACTCACGGGGCAAGTCTCGCACGGCGCCAGAAGGCGATTACACGGTGTGCTGAGCGGAAGAGCGGGTGTCTAGTCCCGCACGATGCCTCCGTTCCCCTTAATCTTCCCGCATGGCTGCGGCTCAGGGACGATTGTCGGATGGCGCTGACGGGATGGACGACTCCAAGGAGGGGGACCGGGATGGGGGCGGCGGGGCGCCGCCGGCTTTCCAGGCCGCGGTCAAGGCCCTGCGGAACAGCCGGCTGAGGCCGCAGATCGAGATCGATCCGACGCCCGCTCCCCAGCGGCTCGCGCCGTACGCGTACGCGCTGGAGGCCGCGGTCGTCGACGGCGACCAGGACCTGGCCGACGGCCGGCTGGTGCTGCTGCACGACCCGGCCGGGCACGACGCCTGGCACGGCACGTTCCGGCTGGTGACGCTGGTGCGCGCCGAGCTGGAGGCGGAGATGGCGGCGGACCCGCTGCTGCCCGACGTGTGCTGGTCCTGGCTGACGGGTGCGCTCCAGGCGCGCGGACTGACGTACGGAGAGCCGAGCGGCACCGTCACCCGGGCCAGCTCCCACTACTTCGGCGGGCTGTCCGAGCGGCCGTCCGCCTCGCAGATCGAGATCCGCGCCTCGTGGACTCCGCGCGAGGGGCTCGGCGGCGTGCCGGACACGGCGGCGCATCTCGCCTCCTGGTGCGATCTGCTGGCCCAGGTCGCGGGCCTGCCCCCGGCGGGCCCGGGCGACGCGTCCATCGTCACGCTGCCGCAGCGCAGGGGCCCGCAGTCACGCTGAGACTTACCCGAGGCACACCGAGGTCTTACCGATCACTTCCGGTGTCTTTGTCGATACGGCCACTTTCAATCAGGAGTGGCCCATCGAACGAGCCGTTTCGTGCACCGAACGATCGACAGCGTGTCCGAATTGCACTGATTGCTACTCACTAAATCGTGATCTTTCTCTAAAGGACCTGGGGTTTGGTGCCGAAGACGACTGTGACCTTGAAAGTCGTCCCACACCCCAGGAGGCCTGGTGTCCGTTCTCCTCGAGCAGCCCGCAAGCCTGGTCGCCTACCGCCCGAACAAGCCGACCGCCATGGTGGTCGTGGCCGACCCGCGCGTCCGCTCCACCGTCACCCGCCACTTGTGGGCGCTCGGTGTGCGCGACGTCATCGAGGCCTCGTCCGTCGCGGAGGCTCGTCCCCGCATCGGCAACCCCCGCGACATCTGTGTCGCTGACGTCCACCTCCCCGACGGCTCCGGTCTCACCCTGCTCTCCGAGACCAGAGCCGCAGGCTGGCCGAACGGCCTGGCCCTGTCCGCCGCCGACGACATCGGTGCCGTGCGCAACGCCCTCGCGGGCGGCGTCAAGGGCTACGTCGTCACCGGCACCCGCACCAACGTCGGGCTCCCCACCCGGCCCGGCGCCGCCCCCATCGGCTCCGCCGCCGCCCGTATGCACCGCCGCCCCCCGGGTTCCCCGAGCCACCCGGGTGGCTACCGCGAACTGTCCGGCCGAGAGGTCGAGGTCCTGCGCCTGGTCGCGGAGGGCCAGTCCAACAAGGCCATCGGCGTCTCCATGGGCCTGTCCGCACTGACCGTCAAGAGCCACCTCGCCCGCATCGCCCGCAAGCTCGGCACGGGCGACCGCGCCGGCATGGTGGCGGTGGCGCTGCGCACCGGAATCATCCACTGACCCTGTCCCGCGACCCCGTCCCCGCTTCCCCTTCCGCTCCCCTTCCCGCTCCCCCTTCGAGCCGTGAACCGGATCTTTCACTTACCTGACTGGTTTACGACCCCCAGACGCCCGTCGACGGAACGTTCCGTCGGCGGGCGTTGTCCATACACGGATACCCTTGACAGGTGACCGACGCCCAAGAAACCGCAGCAGACAGCTCACTGCGAACCACCGGAGGCGCCCCTCCGGACGACGTCGAACCGGCGCCGATCCCTTTGCTCGAGCCCCGAGAGGGCATTCCGCCCGTGATCGCCGACGAGGAGGCCCTCGCCGAGGCGATCGCGGCCTTCGCCGCCGGCACGGGTCCCCTCGCCGTCGACGCCGAGCGCGCGTCCGGCTACCGCTACGGACAGCGCGCCTATCTGGTGCAGCTGCGCCGTGAGGGCGCGGGCACCGCACTGATCGACCCCGTCGCCTGCCCCGACCTGTCCGGGCTCGGCGAGGCCGTCGCCGGCGTCGAGTGGGTGCTGCACGCGGCCACCCAGGACCTGCCGTGTCTGCGCGAGATAGGCATGGTGCCGACGCGGCTCTTCGACACCGAGCTGGCTGGTCGGCTCGCCGGATTCCCGCGGGTCGGCCTGGGCGCCATGGTCGAGAGCGTCCTCGGTTTCGTCCTGGAGAAGGGCCACTCCGCCGTCGACTGGTCCACCCGCCCGCTGCCCGAACCCTGGCTGCGCTACGCCGCCCTCGACGTCGAGCTCCTCGTCGACCTGCGGGACGCCCTGGAGAAGGAGCTCGACCGGCAGGGCAAGCTGGACTGGGCCCGCCAGGAGTTCGACGCGATCGCGTCCGCGCCGCCCGCGGAGCCCCGCAAGGACCCGTGGCGTCGTACGTCCGGGATGCACAAGGTACGGCGGCGCCGGCAGCTCGCTGTCGTGCGCGAGCTGTGGCAGACGCGGGACCGGATCGCACAGCGGCGCGATGTGTCTCCGGGGAAGGTGCTGTCCGACGGGGCGATCGTGGAGGCCGCGCTCTCCCTTCCCGCCGATGTGCAGGCGCTGGCCGCGCTGAACGGGTTCGGGCATCGGATGGGGCGGCGGCAGCTGGAGCAGTGGCAGGTGGCCGTGGACCGGGCCAAGGCGCTGCCCGACTCGGCGTTGCCACAGCCCGGGCAGCCGGTCACCGGGCCGCCGCCGCCGCGCGCCTGGGCCGACAAGGATCCTGAGGCTGCGGCTCGGCTGTCCGCGGCGCGGGCTGCTGTGTCTGCGGTGGCCGAGGGGCTGAACATGCCTCAGGAGAACCTCATTACTCCGGATACCGTGCGGCGGGTTTGCTGGGAGCCGCCGAAGAGTGTGGATGTGGAGTCCGTGGGGGCGGCTCTTGCCGGGTACGGGGCTCGGGCTTGGCAGGTTGAGCAGGTTGCGCCGGTTTTGGTCGAGGCTTTGACCGCGAAGGCGCCGTAGGGGTCTGTGTCGTTTTGCGGGTGTGGGCTCGTATGGCCGGTCGCGCAGTTCCCCGGGCCCCTGAAGACAAAAAGGCCTCCGAAGCGGAACCGGGGCGTCGAGATCAGGCCAAGATCCTCGGGGTGCGGGTAGGGAACCGGGTGTGGGCGAGTGTGACGTTCGCCGCTCCCGGCCCCGGGACTGGGCAGCTTGGTTACTCGCAAGTAGCATGGGTACTGAGCGCGCGCTCAGCGCATCGCAGCAGTGCCGATCCCGCACCCTGGAGGAGAGCCAATCGTGCCTCGTACCGTCAGGGACGTCGTCTTCGTAGACGGCGTCCGTACCCCGTTCGGCAAGGCGGGCCCGAAGGGCATCTACCACGAGACCCGGGCCGACGACCTCGTCGTGAAGGCGATCCGGGAGCTGCTGCGCCGCAACCCCGGGCTCGACCCCGCGCAGATCGACGAGGTCGCCATCGCCGCGACCACGCAGATCGGTGACCAGGGCCTGACCCTGGGCCGGACCGCGGGCATCCTCGCCGGGCTGCCCCAGTCGGTGCCCGGTTACTCCATCGACCGCATGTGCGCGGGTGCGCTGACCGCCGTCACGACCACCGCGGGCTCCATCGCCTTCGGGGCGTACGACGCCGTCATCGCCGGTGGTGTCGAGCACATGGGCCGCCACCCCATGGGCGAGGGCGTGGACCCGAACCCGCGGTTCGTGAGCGAGAAGCTGGTCGACGACTCCGCGCTGTTCATGGGCATGACCGCGGAGAACCTGCACGACCGCTACCCCACGATCACCAAGCAGCGCGCCGACGAGTACGCGGTGCGTTCGCAGGAGAAGGCCGCCAAGGCGTACGCCAACGGCAAGATCCAGCAGGACCTGGTGCCGATCTCGGTGCGCAACACCAACGACCAGGTGGGCGAGGTGGGTTGGGGTCTGGTGACCGCCGACGAGCCGATGCGCCCGGGGACCACCCTGGAGAACCTGGCCGGTCTGAAGACGCCGTTCCGTGTGCACGGCCGGGTCACCGCGGGCAACGCGGCCGGTCTGAACGACGGTGCCACCGCGTCGATCATCGCGAGCGAGGACTTCGCCCGCGAGCACGACCTGCCGGTCAAGATGCGCCTCGTGTCGTACGCCTTCGCGGGCGTCGAGCCGGAGGTCATGGGCTACGGCCCGATCCCCGCGACCGAGAAGGCGCTCGCCAAGGCGGGCCTCGGCATCGGTGACATCGGCCTCTTCGAGGTCAACGAGGCCTTCGCCGTCCAGGTGCTGGCCTTCCTTGAGCACTACGGCATCGCGGACGACGACGCGCGCGTCAACCAGTACGGCGGCGCGATCGCCTTCGGTCACCCGCTGGCCTCGTCGGGCGTACGCCTGATGACGCAGCTGGCCCGTCAGTTCGAGGAGCAGCCGAACGTCCGCTACGGCCTGACGACGATGTGCGTCGGCTTCGGCATGGGCGCCACGGTCATCTGGGAGAACCCGCACTTCGAGGGGGACAAGTGAGCACCACCACCGAGCTTCTGAAGGGTGCGGCCGAGCTGTTCCCCGACGAGGTCGTGACGTCCGCGCACGTCCGCCACCTCGAACTGCCGTACGGCGCCGGGCGGTTCGCGCTCATCACGCTGGACAACGGCTTCGACCACACCAAGCCGACCACCTTCGGCCCGGCCTCGCTGGCGAACCTCAACACCGCCATCGACCAGGTCGAGAAGGAGGCGTCGGCCGGCGAGATCGTCGGTGTCGGCATCACCGGAAAGCCCTTCGTCTTCGCCGTCGGCGCGGACCTCAAGGGTGTCGAGCTGCTCAAGAACCACGACGACGCCCTCGCCATCGGCAAGGGCGGCCACGAGGTCTTCAAGCGCCTCGCGGACATCGCGGTGCCGACGTTCACGTACTACAACGGCGCGGCCATGGGCGGCGGTGTCGAGGTCGGTCTGCACTGCGAGTACCGCACGGTGTCGAAGCACATCGCGGCCTTCTCGCTGCCCGAGGTCTTCCTCGGCCTGGTCCCCGGCTGGGGCGGCTGCACGCTGCTGCCGAACCTGATCGGCGCGGAGAAGGCCGTCTCGGTGATCATCGAGAACAGCCTCAACCAGAACAAGCAGCTCAAGGGCCAGCAGGTCTTCGACCTCGGGATCGCGGACGCGCTCTTCGAGGGCGCCGACTTCCTGGAGCAGTCGCTGATCTGGACGGCGAACGTCCTCAAGGGCGACATCAAGGTCGAGCGTCCGGCGATCGACCGCGGCGAGGCCTGGGACCAGGCCGTCGCCAAGGGCCGGTTCGTCGCGGACTCCAAGGTGCACGGCGCGGCCCCGGCCGCCTACCGCGCCCTCGACATCATCGGCGCCGCGAAGAACGGCGACCTCCAGCAGGGCTACGACGCCGAGGACCTGGCGCTCGCCGACCTGATCATGGGCGGTGAACTCCGCGCCGGCATCTACGCGTTCAACCTCGTGCAGAAGCGCGGCAAGCGTCCGGCGGGTGCGCCCGACAAGAACCTGGCGCGTCCGGTGACGAAGGTCGGCGTGGTCGGCGCGGGCCTGATGGCCTCGCAGCTCGCCCTGCTGTTCCTGCGCCGCCTCGAGGTGCCGGTCGTCCTCACGGACATCGACCAGGAGCGTGTCGACAAGGGTGTGGGCTACGTCCACGCCGAGATCGAGAAGCTGCTCGGCAAGGGCCGTATCAACCAGGACAAGGCCAACCGCCTCAAGGCCCTGGTGACCGGCGTGCTGGACAAGGCCGAGGGCTTCTCCGACGCCGACTTCATCATCGAGGCCGTCTTCGAGGAGATCGGCGTCAAGCAGCAGGTGTTCGCGGAGGTCGAGGCGGTCGCCCCGGCGCACGCGATCCTCGCCACCAACACCTCCTCGCTTTCGGTGTCCGAGATGGCGTCGAAGCTGAAGAACCCCGAGCGGGTCGTCGGCTTCCACTTCTTCAACCCCGTGGCGATTCTCCCCCTGTTGGAGATCGTGCGCGGCGAGCAGACGGACGACGCCTCGCTCGCGACCGCGTTCGCGGTGGCCAAGAAGCTGAAGAAGACTGCCGTGTTGGTGAAGGACGCCCCGGCGTTCGTCGTCAACCGCATCCTCACCCGCTTCATGGGCGAGATCCAGAACGTCATCGACGAGGGCACCCCGGTCGCGGTCGCCGAGAAGGCCGTCGAGCCGCTCGGTCTGCCCATGTCCCCGCTGGTACTCCTGGAGTTGGTCGGTCCGGCGATCGGGCTGCATGTCTCGGAGACCCTCAACCGGGCCTTCCCCGACCGCTTCACGGTCTCCCCGAACCTCGCGGCCGTCGTCAAGGCGGGCAAGCGCGGCTTCTACGTCTACGACAGCGGGAAGCCAGAACTCGACCCCGAGGTCGCCGCGTTGCTCCAGCAGGGCGACTCGGTGCTGACCGAGGAGCAGGTGCGGGACCGGGTCCTGGACGCGGTGGCGCAGGAGATCGGCCTGATGCTCGACGAGGGCGTCGTCGCCGAGGCGCAGGACATCGACCTGTGCCTGATCACCGGCGCGGGCTGGCCCTTCCACCTGGGCGGCATCACGCCGTACCTGGACCGCGAGGGTGTCTCGCAGCGGGTGAACGGCAAGCCGTTCCTGGCCCCGGGTCTGGCCAGCGTTCCGGCGTGATGTGACGACCGGCGACTGACAAAGGGGGCCTCCGCGCGATCGTGCGGAGGCCCCCTTTCTCGGTTCCTCAGTACGTTCCGCCGTAGTACGCGGCGGGGGTCGCGCCGGACGGGGTGTGCATGACCGTGAAGGGGACCGTGGTCACCGGGGACTCCGTGCCGGAGGCGTCGACGGAGAAGACGTCGATGACGTGCGGGCCCGCGGCCCACTGCCAGCCGGACTCCCACGACCACGCGCCGTTCGGGGCGACGACCGTGCCGCCCAGCAGGACCCCGTTCTCCCGGAACCCGACCTGCGTGGAGGCGGCGGCCGAGCCGGTGAAGACGACACGGGGGTCGAGGACCTGCTCGTGGGCCACCGGTTCCAGCACCACCGGCGCGGAGGTGCTCGGCCCGACCGTCGCGATCATCGTGGCCAGGGGCGCGGCCGGGGTGCCGGCCGGAGCGCCCGGCCCCGGTTCCACGGCCGTGAAGCGGGCCTCGGTGCGCTGGGACTGGAAGCCGGACGCGTCGACGCCGTAGACCTTCACCGGGTGTTCGCCCTTGCTCCAGGATCTGCCGAGTTCCCAGGACCAGGTGCCGTGGGCGTCGACGTCGGTCTGGCCGAGGTACTTGCCGTGCTCCCAGACGATCACCCGCACCGCCCCGGGGGCATGACCGCTGAGCCGTACGGCGTCCCTGCGGACCTCCGTGCCGGGTGCGGGTGCCGTCACCGTCGGGGGCGGGAACTCCTCCCCGCGGACCATGCTCGTGGCGGCCAGGTAGGAGTCGATCGCCGATCTGTCGCGGTCCGGCTCCTCGAAGCCGTTGCCCACGAAGCCGAGCCGTGGGGCGATGCCGTCGATCAGGAGGTTGGCGATGCCCATCAGCATGGGCACGTTGCGGCCCGCGATCTGCGTGTGGTCCGCGATGTGCGGGGAGTCGCTGAAGACGAAGTTGAAGTTCTCGTAGTGCTGGAACAGGCCGAGGAACGGCTCGACCTGGGTCGGGTACTGGTCGTCCTGGGGCGAGGAGACCAGGTAGACGTTGGCCGCGCGGTTGACGCCGGAACGGACCAGGTCGGGGACGAGCGCGTCCACGATCCGTACGTTCTCCTCCGGGACGCCGTCGCCGAGCATGAAGCGGGCGACTTTGGGGTGCACGTTCTTCACGTACGTGCCGATCGAGAACTGGGGCGCGATGGCGACGATGTTCCGGAAGCCGTACTTCAGGCCGAAGTAGAGGGCCGCGCTGCCACCCTTGGAGCCGCCCCACAGGGTGACGGAATCCGTGGTGAGGTCGAGGGACTTCATCACGTTCGAGATGAGGGTGACGACGGACTGCTCCAGGCCGAAGTCCATCTCCTTGCACAGGTAGTAGCTCCGGTTGCCCTCGAAGCTGTCCCGGATCCAGAGGATGTTCGCGCGCAGCTTGTCGAAGACGCCGTTGGACCAGCCGTAGTCGCCGGGCGCGGAGAAGTTGGCGAAGACGACGACCAGATGCCGGTTGCCCTTCTGGGCGTGGGCGAAGCGGTACTCGACGGGGTAGGCCCCCGCGGCCTCGATGCCGGTGAGCAGCTGCCTCCCGTTCGCGGGTGCTGGGGACATGGGCGTGATCCGTTCCTGGGACGTGTCGGGGTTCAGTGGGCGGGGACGGCCGGGGTCGGGATGACCGCGAAGGTGACAAGGGCGGGCGGGGACTCGTCGCCGACGGCGTTCACCACGAACACCTCGACGGTGTGCGGGCCTTGGGCCCACCGCCAGTCCGCGTTCCACAGCCAGCGGCCGTCGTGGTCGAGCCCGCAGGACCCCAGGAACACCCCGTTCTCCCGGAACCCCACCTGGGTCGCACCGTTGGCGGCCCCGGTCAACCGCACCTGCACGTCGAGGAGTTGCTGGTGGGGCTCCGGCGTGCGGATCAGCGGGGGCAGCAGGGTCATGACGGGTTCAGGTGTGCTGAACTGCGCCTGCGTGGGCTCGGTTTGGGGCTCCGGGGCAATGAACTGGCCGTCGGCATGCGCAGATTGGTGAACCGGGGCGGCGAATTGCGCTTCCGCAAGCTCAGCTTGCTGCCCCGGGGCCGCGAACTGCGCCTCCGCCCGCTCCGGTTGGCGTTCCGACGCCGTGAACCGCGCCTCCGTACGCCCCGACTGATAGCCGCTGGCATCGACGGCGAAGAGCCGCAGCAGGTGCTCGCCCGCGCTCCACGGCTGGTCCCGCTGCCAGGTCCAGGTGCCGTCGGCGGCGACGGGGGCGGACGCCAGGTATCTGCCGTGTTCCCAGATGCTGACGCGTACCGCGCCGGGGGCCCGGCCGGTGAAGCGGGCGTCGGTCGTGGGCAGCAGGTCGTGCGGCTGGGGCGAGATCACGACCGGTGCGGCGAACGAGCCCTGCACCACCGCGGTCGACTCCAGGAAGGACGTGATGCCCGAGAGGTCGGCGTCGGGTTCCTCGTAGCCGTGCCGGGTGATCCCCAGGCGCGGGGCGATGCCCTCGACGAGGAGGTAGGCGATGCCCAGCAGCGGGGGCGTGTTCCGCTGGGTGACCTTGCCGTGGTCGGTGATGAACGGGGACTCGCTGAAGATGAGGTTGAAGTTCGGGAACCGCTGCAACAGCCCCAGGAACGGCTCCACTTGAGTGGGGTACTGCTCGTCCTGCGGCGACGACACGAGGTAGAGGTTGGCGTCCCCGTTGGCTCCCGAGGCCAGCAGGTCGGGCAGGACCGCGTCGAGGACCCGGACGTCGTCGTCGGCCATCGCCTCGCCGAGCATGTGCCGGCCGGTGTCGGGATAGACGTCGCGTACGAAGGTGCCGATCCGCAGCTGCGGAACACTGGCGACGATGTTGCGGAAGCCGTAGCTGAGCCCGAAGTGGAGTGCCGCGCTGCCGCCCTTGGAACTGCCCCACAGGGTCACGTCGTCCGGGGTCAGGCCGAGGGACTTCATCACGCGGGTGATGAGTCCGATCACCGACTGCTCGACCCCGAAGTCCATTCCCTTGCACAGGTAGTAGGTGTTCCCGTCGCCGAACCGGTCGCGGATCCAGAGGATGTTGGAGCGCAGGCCGCCGAGGACGCCGGTGGCCCAGCCGTAGTCGTCCGGGGCGTAGATGTTGGCGAAGACGACCATCAGGTGCCGGTTGCCGCTGCGGGCGTGGGTGAACCGGTACTCGACGGGGTGGGGGCCCGAGGCGTCGATCCCGCCGATCACCTTGCGGGCCTTCGCGGGTGCCTCAGCCATGGTGCGCTTTCTCTCTCATCGGATGCTTCGGGTCCGGGCCGGTGCGGTGCCGGAACGGGAGGTCGGCCATGATGTCGTGATGCATCCCGCTACCTCCCCGCCCGGGTCCGGGCACATGGGCATTCCCTGGCGCAGGGTCGCCGTCGCCGCGGTGGCGCTGCTCGGGCTCGCCACGGCGGTGACGGCGATCCAGGCGTACGGGCCCGACCGCTCCGCCGCGTCGACCCGGACGCTGACCGTGGCGACCTGGAACATGTGCGGTGTCCGGCAGTGGGGCTGCGCCGCCACGGGCGGCTGGGCGGAGAAGCGGACGCGGCTGGGCGGGCTCGCCACCCGGGCGGGGGCCCGGGTGATCTTCCTCCAGGAGACCTGCGGCGCGGAGCTGGAGTCGGTGCGCCGGGGACTCGGCGGGTCCTGGCACACGGCGTTCCGGGCGTACTCCGAGCGCGACGCGGCGGGGCGTACGGCACCGGTCCGCTGCGATACGCCCGGTGCGGGCACCGCCGGTTTCGCGATCCTGTCCGCCTATCCCCTGTCCGCCGTCACCACCGTGGCCTCGCAGCAGCCCACCGTGGGGGTGCGGCGCGGCATCCTGTGCGCCACCGTCGCCGCACACGAACTCCGTTTGTGCACAGCCCACTTGAGCCCGCGGCACAGCGATGCGGCGCACCCTTCCTGGGAGTTCCGCGACGACCAGCTGAAGGCGCTGGCCCATGCGGCGGACGCCCGGCGCACGGTCTACGGCGGTGACCTCAACGTGAATCCGCCGGGCTCCCGCAACCCGTTCTCCTGGGTGTGGCCGTCCGGTCCCTACACCGACCAGCGGGAGTGCGACCAGACGTCCGCGTCCTCCCGGGCGGGCCGGGACACCCATGTGTCGGGCCACAAGTTCGACTACCTCTTCACCGGGCTGCCGAGGGTCCGCTGCTCGGTGCGCGACACCGGGACGTCGGACCACTACGCCCTGCTCCTGCGGGTGCGCACCGGCTGAGACGCGGTTCACCGGTGCCGCCCGTGGTCGTCGGGTCTCATACGACCATGTCCTCGGCGACCCTTCCCGGGGCTGACGGCTCCTCGGTGAAACGATCCTGCCGTGTGCCGTGCGAGGTGAGGGTCTCGGCCGGCCCGGGCTGGGCGGGCAGCGCGTTCACCGGCCGGTCGACGGTGGGCGCGGTCTGCGCCGGGTGGCGCTGCGGGGTGAACCAGTGCTGGGCGTTCCAGCTGATCGGCGTGAGCGGGCGACCCGGGTGACTCGTGTCCACGGAACCGACGGCGGGCGCGTGCGCCTCCTCGGGGGCGAGGTCGCCGCCGGCGACCAGCATCCGGTCCGCCAGCCGGGCCGAGGCGTGGCCGTCGTCGAGGTCGCAGAACTCCCGCTGGAACCAGCGGTAGCGCTCGGCGTAGGCGTCCTGGATCCGGTCGATCTCCCGGATCGCGGTCACCAGGTCCTCGGAGGAGTACACCAGCGGGCCGGGCGCGCTGCGCTCGAAGTCGAAGTAGAAGCCGCGCAGGGTGTCCCGGTAGTGGTCGAGGTCGTAGGTGAAGAAGAGGATCGGGCGCCCGGTGTTGACGTAGTCGAACATCAGGGACGAGTAGTCGGTGATCATCACGTCGGTGATCAGGGACAGGTCGGCCATGTCCGGGTAGTCCGAGACGTCGAAGACGAAGCCGTCGCCTGCGCCCGGCACCGGGTCGACCACGTTGGGGTGACGGCGGACCAGGAGCACGTGGTCGGCGGCCAGTCGGGCCCGGGCGTCGGCGAGGTCGACGCGGAAGTCCAGCTTGTACTTGCCGGGCGCGTAGAACTGGTCGTCGCGCCAGGTCGGCGCGTACATCACGACCCGCTTGCCGTCGGGCAGGCCCATGCGCCGGCGGATCTCCCGCTCCCGCTCCTCCGTGCCGGGCCTGCGCAGGATGTCGTTGCGCGGGTAGCCGGACTCGACCATCTCGCCCGGGAACCCGAAGGCGCGCTGGAGGATCGGGGTGGAGAAGCTGTTGGGCGAGACCAGCATGTCCCAGTTCCGCACCTCCTTCTCGACCCGCTCCAGATAGCGCTGGTCCGCGAAGTGGATGGCCTCGATGTCGTGGCCGATCTTCTTCAGCGGGGTGCCGTGCCAGGTCTGCACGACGGTCTGGCCCTCGCGCTTCTCGAACCAGTCGGGCAGGTGGTTGTTGGCGACGACGTACCGGCTGGTGGCCAGCGCCTCGTACCACTGCGGCGACCACATGCGCACGGGGGTCGCGGTCGGGGGCACCTGGACCTGGTCGTCGCGGACGACCCAGAGGTGCTCCAAGTCGAGGCCGCGGCGCACCAGTTCCTCGTGCAGGGCGCGGGGGCTGTCGGAGTACTGGGTGCCCTTGAAGGCGTCCAGGAGGATCGCGGGGCGTACGTCCTTGCGGCGCGCGGCCGGGTAGGCCTTGGTGCGCAGCAGCTTCTGGCGGTAGGGGCCTCGGGCGTCGTCCGGCATGGCCGAGTGGACCATGAGGGAGAGACGGTCGTAGGCCTCGGCCTGGAGTTCGTAGCGGCGCTCGTTCGCCTCGTAGTCCTGCGGGAAGGCTTCGACGAGGGACTGCTCGATCTTGACCATGAGGTCTTCGAGACGGTCCTCGCGGGCCACCGAGGAGAGGTCCTGGCGGCGCAGGAAGAAGTCCCAGCGTCCGGCGGCCAGCGGGATCTCGCCGGCCAGGGTCCGCATCGCGGCGGGTGCCAGGACGGCGCGGAACGCGGTGCCGTCCCACTGGAGCGGTACGGCGCGCTCCGCTCCGTGCGCGCGGGAGCGCACGACGAGATGGGCGTCGCGGTACTCGCGCTCGGAGAGCCGGTCGGCGGCCAGATAGCGGCCCGTGACCTCCAGGGAACCGTCCTCGCCCCAGGTGACGTCGCTCGCCATGGGCAGGGTCGCGCGCTCGAAGACCACGAGGTAGCCGGAGCCGTTGCGGTGCACGACGACCTCGCGGTCGCCCTCGCCGGTCTGCAGCGCGGCGGGCATGCGGTAGTGCCCGTCGGGTGTCTCCTCGGCGACCACCGGATAGATGGTCATCTTGCGGCCCTCGACGTGGAAGGTGGTCTTCCAGCCGTTGCTTCCCATGTTCCAGGACTGGGGTACGTCGGCCCCGGCCTGGGCGTCGGTGCGGTGGCCCGGGATGAGGACGCGCAGCGGGATCCGCGCGGTGAACGTGCACCAGCCGTCGCCGCCGGCACCGAAGTGGGCCCACGCCTCGTGCTGTCCGGTGCCGCCCATGCTGGTGACCCGGAGCTTGCCCCACTCGGGGACCTTGGGGCCGAGGTAGACGCCGTTCAGCTCCAGGTGGTCGCCGCTGACGCGGTGTCCGGTGATCCGGCAGCGCACGATCTCCACGCGTAGCTTGAGCTTGCCCTGCAGGAACACCGGCAGGACCCGGGTGTTCTTGTCGACATAGCGGTACGGCGGATTGGCGGCGGATCCGGCGCTGCCGCGGTCGATGCCCCGGTAGCGGAACAGGCCGCGGCTGAGCACTCCGGCGGCCACGTCCCAGGTGCCCTCGACCCACTGGCCCTTGCGCTTGAGCCGGGTGATGTCGATCTTCGCCTCGAAGCCCGCCCAGTCGTAGCAGTAACGATTCTGGTTGGACTGCTCGGTGGCCTGCGGCGCGTACGTGGTCTTCGCCGTGGTGAGCACCATCCGCCCCTGCTTCTTGTTGCGCAGGGCGATCGCCTTCACCGACATGTGCTTCTTGTGCACGTTGATGAAGCGGACGTACGCCGAACCGCTCAGGCTGAGCAGCTGGCCGTTGGTGCTCCAGCGGGCCGCGTCGAGCGAGCCGTGCAGCGAGAACTCCTTGTCGAGGCGGTAGGCCTTCTTGTCGAGGCCGACCTCCCGGTCCCCGAGATAGGGGTACTTGAGATAGCGGCGGAACCGGCGCTGGACGGGCATCGGGCCGCCGCGCCGCTCGAACCGGATGACCTCCAGCAGCTCGGTCAGCCGCCCCTCGCGCACCAGGAGCCACTTGACCCGGGCGTCGGCAGGCAGCTCGTCGATGATGGTGGGGTCGGCCTCGTCGAGGAATTCGTTGGCCCACCCCATGAAGGCCTGCTGGTACTCCTCGTCGGCGTCCGGGAGCACCTTCAGATGCAGCATCAGGTCGGACTTCAGGCAGGCGAGGTCGTACTTGCGCTTGCTCTCCTCGTAGAGCCGCGAGCGGCGCTCGGCCAGGAAGCGGCTGACCGACTGGACGGCGGCGACCCGGTCGCGGAGGTTGGACAGCTCGGTGTGGCGCTGGGTGATCGAGGGGGCCGCGCCGCCCTCGCGACGGCGCCAGAAGTAGACGATGTCGGTGACGACGTCGACCTTGGCGGCCCGGAAGTGGGCGAACATGTTGACCCAGGAGTCCTCGTAGAGGACGCCTTCGGGGAACGCGATGAAGTGGTGGTCCCAGAAGGAGCGCCGGAACAGCTTGTTCCAGACCGTGCGGTCGTAGATGAGCGCGTCGAAGCGGGTGATGTGGGTGCCGCGCCGGTTCTTCTGCATCGGGGTCTTGTGCAGCGGGGACTGCCACTTCTTGGTGGAGTTCATCATCTGCACGTTGCCCGAGACGAAGTCCGAGCCGGACTCCTCCAGGGTGCGCACCAGCAGTTCGTAGGCGTACTCCGGGATGACGTCGTCACCGTCGACGAACGCGACGAACTCCCCGCGCGGATGCATGGCCCGCAGGCCGGTGTTCCGGGCGTGGCCCGGACCGTGCGACTCCTGGCGGATCAGCCGGAAGCGCGGGTCGGCCGCGCAGAACTCGGCGACGATCTCCGTCGAGCGGTCGGTGGAACCGTCGTCGACGAGGATGACCTCGAAGTCGCGGAACGACTGACGCGCGATCGACTCCAGGCACTCCGCGAGATAGCTCTCCACATCCTGAAAGGGCACGACAACACTGAGACGCGGATGATCCGCCAACTCCGACTCCTACCGAGACAATTCGCCCGTTGAGCTTGGTCGAGAAGCCCACTCCGGGCGGACACCCCCCTGACTCGGCACGCCCCCAGCACCATCGCTGGCACGCAACTGCCGCACCTGTGGCCTCGGACAGAGCCCCCTCCACCGAGAGTCACAGGATCCACATATTCTTAACAGATACTAACCATGGGTCAAGGTCGAGCAATGTGGCGTTCATCGCGAGCTCGGTGTCCGTACATCCCGGCTTAAAGCCAGGTCATGGGCGTGCCTATAGTGCTGCCACTGCACTGCTTGTTTCAGTTGGGCCGGAATCCCCCCTACCCGGGCCCCGCACCTCCGCGGAAGCGGAGCCCGTGAGGAGAGGAACCGCACACCCATGTCCCACAGCGCCACGACCGAGCCCCGGCGTGCCCGGAAGCCGAGCGGCGACGGCGGATCCACCCCGCCGCGCAAGAGACGCAAGGGGCGCATCATCCTGCTGTCGTTGCTGGTCCTGGTGCTGGCGGCGGGCGGTACGGCCTACTGGCTCTACAGCGGGATCGACGGCAACATCAAGGGCGTCGACATCGACAAGGCGATCGGTGACGACCGCCCGGAGAAGCTGCCGACCTCGGGCCAGAACATCCTGATCCTGGGCTCCGACTCACGCGCCGGGGCCAACGCGAAGCTGAACACCGGCAATGTCTCCGGGGCCCGTTCGGACACCGCGATGGTGATGCACGTACCAGAGGGACGTAAGAAAGCGGTGGCGGTCAGCATCCCGCGCGACACCCTGGTGACCCGGCCGAAGTGCACAAAATCCGACGGCTCCTCGGTCGCCTCGGCACAGCGCGTGATGTTCAACTCCATCTACTCCCAGGTCGGTCCGGCCTGTGTGGTGAAGACGGTGGAGCAGATGTCCGGGGTCCGCATGGACCACTACGTCGAGGTCGACTTCGCCGGCTTCAAGGACCTGGTGGACGCGATAGGCGGCGTGACCGTCACCGTCGACCAGGACATCCACGACACCTCCAGCGGCCTCGACCTCAAGGCGGGCACGCACAAGCTGAACGGCACCCAGTCCCTGGAGTTCGTCCGCACCCGGCACGGCATCGGCGACGGCAGCGACCTCGGCCGGATAGGTCTCCAGCAGAAGTTCATGCTGGCCCTGCTCACCGAGATCCAGAAGCAGGACCTGCTGGGCAGCCCCGTCAAGGCCTACAAGATCGCCGACCAGCTCACGGCCGCGCTCACCACCGACTCCGCGCTCGCCTCGCTCCCCAAGCTCGCGGAGTTCGGCCGCAGCCTGAACGGCGTCAACCCGTCCACCATGGAGACGATCATGCTCCCGGTGGCCTACGACAAGGTCGACCCGAACCGGGTCGTGGCCGCCGAACCACAGGCAAGCACGCTCTGGAAGGCCGTCCGCAGCGACACAACCATCCCCGAGTCGGCCAAGAAGTCCCCGGCGACGGGGGGCTGACCGGTACGGGGGGCCGGGGAGGGGCGGCTGATTCGTCCTCGGGAGCTCGGCGCCGGGTACCCGAACCGTCCTCAGGGGCCCGGTGTGGACCGTCGGGTCAGAGGGTCGACCAAGGGCCCAGGGTCAGTCCCTGGCCGGGCTGCTGGCGGGCCACTCGTGGGGGGCCGTCCGGGGGGATCAGCGCCATGACGACGCGGCCGTGGCCGTCCCGGGCCAGTGCGGGTGTGCCCTCGCAGGGTTCGGTGAGGGCGTACCACCACAGGCCGTTGCCCTCGTCCCCGGCGCCGCCCACGCCGAAGACCGCGTGGCCGTCGGGGTCCCGGTGGGCGAGGACGAGACAGTCGTAGCCGTCGATCACCGTGCGCAGCGTCGCGTACGGCCGCTTCGACGGGGAGCCGCCGAGCGGGGTCGGCCAGCCGCCCGCCCGCCAGGAGACCGCGGTGCCGTGGTCGGCGTCGGTCCAGAAGAAGGTGGCCTGCTCCGGACCGGTTTCCACCCCGGCGACGGTGCCCGGCGCGGCGCGCAGCGCGAAGCCCCGCGGGCCGGTGAAGTCGCCGCCCGCTTCGAGCTGCCGCCAGACGAACACCCCGGTCTCGGCGTCGGCGCACACCTCGATCCGCCCACCGGAGAGGGCGACCGGCGCGGGCCACGGGCTGATGCCCACGCCCTGCAGTTCCTCCCAGGCCCGCCACTTGCCGTTCGGTGCCTCGCGGCGCAGCACCAGGCCGCCGTGTGCGCCCCGGGCGAAGACGTGGACGCTGCCGTCCGCCGCGACCGCGCCCACGGGCGGACCTAGGAGCAGCCCCTGCTCCCGGTCGGAGTGCGGGTTGCCCAGCGAACGCCAGTCGGTGACGGCGAGCCCGGTCTGGTACTGGATCGCGTGCACGACGTCCACCCGGCGCGTCCCGTCGGCGCCGGTGCGCTCCCGGCGGCCGAGGAAGTGCACGTAGGAGTCGGCGCCCTGGACCACCGTCAGATGGGTGAGCCCGGCCCCGGGCACGAGATGGGGGCCGGTCCAGTCGGCTCCGCCCGGGGTGTTCTCGGTCCAGCGCAGCAGCCCGCCGTCGGTCGGCGCGTAGAGGCTGAGCCTGCCGTCCCTGCCGAGGGTCAGCCAGTCGCCGTGGGCGGCACCGGACGCGGCGGGTCCCGGGGCGCGGACGCCGATCCCGGCCGCACGGACAGGGGCGACGGGACCTGACGACTTCTTCCGCATGGCCTGCCGCTCTCCCCTGAAGCCGACGCGTCATGCGTACGGATTGGCTGAAACACCGCTCATCATATGTCGGCGGTGTGCGGGTCCCCGGGCTCCGGAGACCCGGCTGTTCCCGCTGCTCAGACCTCCCGCCAGGCCTCCAGCGCGAGCCCCGCCTCCGCCTTCCGCCGGGTGACGAGGACTTGGCCGGTCGACGGCGACACCGTCGCGGCGACCACCCGGTCGTCCTCGTCCAGGGTGAGGGAGACCTCGGCGTCGGCCGGGAGCTGGGGGCCGGACTCGGTCCACCAGGCGCCGGCCGACTCCTGTTCCGTGGGGTACGCGGCGAAGGCGACCCGGCCGCTGGCCGAGCGCTGGGCGAGCAACGTGCAGTCATAGCCGTCGAGTTCGCAGCGGACGGCGGAGACCGGGCCGGGGCCCGCCGAGGGCAGGAGGGTGATCGGTTTGGTGCCGGGGCGCCAGGCGCAGAGGTCGCCGGAGTCGTCCGTGTAGAAGAGGGTGGTGCTCTCCGGGGAGGTGGCCAGGGCGCGCAGCGTGCCGGGGCGGACCCGGGCCTCCATCGCCTCCTCCAGCACCGGTTGGGCGCCCGGTTCCAGCTGGCGCCAGTGCAGGATCGCGCCCGGTACCGACGCGTACAGCTCGACCGTGCCGGACTCCCCCGTCACCGCCGCCAGGTCCTCGTGGACGTCGCTCCCCTTGAGGTCGCGCCAGGCCTCCCAGCCGCCCTTCTCCTTCTGGGCCAGGAGGCTGACCCCGCCGCCCGCGTTGCGCACGAAGAGGTGGGCGCGGCCTTCCGCGTCGACCGCGATCGCCGGTACGCCGGTGCGGTCGCCCTTCTTGTTCGGATGGCCGACCGGGTTCCAGTCGAGGGCCGCGAGCCGGGGCCTGAAGTGGGTGGAGTGGACCAGCCCGGACTCGCCGGCCACTGTGGGGCGCCAGGACACGAGATGGGCGTAGCCGTCCGCGCCCTGTCCGATCCCGAGGGGTCCCGGGATCAGCTTCTGGTCGCCGCCCACCGTGCGTGGGGCGCTCCAGAGGCCGCCGGGGCCGCGTTCCGCCCGGCACCGGACGGCGTCGCCCGCGGGCAGATAGACACTGAGCCGGCCGTCGCGGCCGCGTATGAGCCAGTCGCCGTTCACCGGTTCACTGTAATTGGGGCGGGCGGATCCGCGCGGGGCACCCCCGTCAGCGTGCGACCCTTGCGCCATGGACGAGGACACTCCCCTGCTCGTGATCGTCGACGGCGCGAACGTCGTCGGCTCGGTGCCCGACGGCTGGTGGCGCGACCGCAAGGGTGCCGCCGAGCGCCTCCGCGACCACCTCGCGAGCAACGGCCTGCCGGGCCGCACGGACCCCGTGGAACTCGTCCTCGTCGTCGAGGGCGCGGCCCGCGGCGTGACCTCCGTCCCCGGCGTACGGGTCGACTCGGCCCCCGCCAGCGGCGACGACCGCATGGTCGAACTGGTCGCAGAGGCCACCGGCCGCCCCTGCCTGGTCATCACCGCAGACCGCGAACTGCGCCGCAGGGTCACGGAGTTGGGCGCGGAGGTCACGGGGCCACGGAGCGTACGGGGCTGACGGGCGGGCGACGAGGTCCCGCAGGTCTCCCCCGGCGAGCGGGACTTACGAGACCCTACGCCGACAGGCACCGGGGCTCCGCGTCCCGGCACACCGCCGTCCACCAACTCCGTTACAAGGCGACCGAATTGATCGTGCCGGACCGCCGAGCCTGGCAGCGTACGCGGCTGACTCGCGGCCGATGAGAGACCCCGCAAGCCTCCCCCGCCGAGCGGGACTTACGAGGCTCTATGGCCGACGGGCTCCGGGGCGCCCCCGTCTCGGCCCGCCGTCGCCCACGAACTTCGGCACGGGGACGCCGAGTTGAGCGCGCGGGCCGCCGGGCCACGCAACATACACGGCTGACGCGCAGGCGATGAGACCCAACAAGCCCCCCGGCGGCGGGACTTACGACGCCCTAGGCCAACAGGCCCCAGGGCTCCACGTCCCGGCACACCGCCGCCTACCAAGTCCGGCACAGGGCCACCCAATTGATCGCGCAGGACCGCCAGGCCCGGCAGCGTACGCGGCTGACGCGCGGCCGATGAGAGCCCCCGCAAGCCTCCCCCGCCGAGCAGGAGTTACGAGACCCTATGCCCGACGGGCTCCGTGGCGCCCCCGTCTCGGCCCACCGTCGCCCACGAACTTCGGCACGCAGGCGCCGAGTTGAGCGCGCGGGCCTCCTGGATGCGCAACATACGCGGCTGACGCGCAAGCGACGAGACCCCACAACCCTCTCGGCGAGCGGGACTTACGACGCCCTCGGTCAACAGGCCCTGGCCTCCGCATCCCGGCACACGGCCGCCCACCAACTCCGCAACAGGGCCACCGAATTGACCGTGCAGGATCGCCAGGCCCGGCAGCGTACGCGGCTGACGCGCGGCCGACGAGAGACCCCGCATGCCTCCCCCGCCGAGCGGGACTCACGAGGCCCTGCGGACGGCGGCACACCCCGGCCGGCCCGCACGCGCACCCACACGCACACGCACACGGCCCTGCAAGTCCCTCCCTTCCAGCGGGACTTGCAGGGCCGTAAAAGCCAACCGGGCTGCCTACGAGGCGTTTCCAGGGGGCGCGGTCGTGGACTTGTCCGTGTCCGCTGCCTGTTCCAGGGCCAGGCGGCTGTGGGTGCGGCCGTAGAAGAAGTACACGAGGAAGCCGATCGCCATCCAGATGGCGAAGCGGAGCCAGGTCTCGGCGGGGAGGTTGAGCATCAGCCAGAGGGAGGCCAGGACCGAGACGATCGGGAGGGCCGGGACCAGGGGGGTGCGGAAGGAGCGGGGGAGGTCGGGGCGGGAGCGGCGGAGGATGATGACGCCGATCGCGACCACGATGAAGGCGAACAGCGTGCCGATGTTGACCAGTTCGGCGAGTTCGCTGAGGCTCGTGAAGCCCGAGACGATCGCGATGATCACGCCGAGGAGGATGGTCGGGCGGTACGGGGTGCGGAAGCGCGGGTGGACGTGGGAGAAGAAGCGGGGAAGCAGTCCGTCCCGGCTCATCGCGAAGAACACGCGGGCCTGGCCCAGGAGCAGGATCATGCACACCGTCGTCAGGCCGATCGCCGCGCCGAAGCTGATCAGGCCGGCGAACCACGGGTGCCCGGTGGCCTTGAACGCGTCGGCGAGCGGGGCGTCGATCGACAGCGAGCTGTACTTCTGCATACCGGTGACGACGATCGCGACGGCGACGTACAGCGTGGTGCAGATGACCAGCGACCCGAGGATGCCGCGCGGCACGTCCCGCTTCGGGTTGCGGGTCTCCTCGGCGGCGGTGGCGACGACGTCGAAGCCGATGAACGCGAAGAAGACCACGGACGCGGCGGTGAAGATGCCCATGACGCCGAAGTTGGAGGGCGCCCAGCCGAACATCAGCTGGATCAACGGGGCTTTGAGGTTTCCGCCCGCTTCCACGGCCTGCGACTTGGGGATGAACGGCTTGTAGTTGTCGCCCTTGATGAAGAAGGCGCCGGCGACGATCACCACGAGGACGACGGCCACCTTGATGGCGACGACGACCGAGGTGACCCGCGCGGAGAGCTTCATGCCGAGGACGAGGATCGCGGTGAGGACCAGCACGAGCAGCGCGGCGAGGATGTCGAAGCCGAAGCCGTGGGCGCCGTCCCGGCCGCTGAGCGCCTCGGGCAGATGCCAGCCCGCGTTGTCCAGCAGCGAGTGGATGTAGCCGGACCAGCCGACGGCCACCACCGCCGTCCCCAGGGCGAGTTCGAGGACCAGGTCCCAGCCGATGATCCAGGCGGGGAACTCGCCGAGCGAGGCGTACGAGAAGGTGTACGCGGAGCCCGCGACCGGAACCGTGGACGCGAACTCGGCGTAGCAGAGCGCCGCGAGGGCACAGACGACGCCGGCGACGACGAAGGACAGGGCCACCGCGGGGCCGGCGGTGTTCTTGGCGGCCGTGCCGGTGAGGACGAAGATGCCGGTGCCGATGACGACACCGACGCCGAACACGGTCAGATCCAGGGCCGAGAGGGATTTCTTGAGCGCGTGCTCGGGTTCCTCGGTGTCCTGGATGGACTGTTCGACTCTCTTCGTCCGGAAGAGTGTGCTGCTCACGGGTGTACCTCCCACGCTTGGCGTCCTCGACATGATCGAGAGGGGGCGTACTTCGTATGCCCCGGCGCGAGCGGATTCACGCGAACGGGCCGCTTTCACCACTGCAAAGAGTGGTGAAAGCGGCCCGTTCGGCGGTACTGACCGTGCCTCAGTCGCGGGCGGACTCCACCGAGTCGACCTCGGCCGTGGGGCGTTCGAAGCGGCCGTCCAGCTTGGAGACCAGGCCGGTGACCTGGCGGGCGATGTCCGGGGCGGTCAGGCCGATCTCCGTCATCACCTCGGCGCGGGAGGCGTGGTCGAGGAAGCGCGGCGGGATGCCGAAGTCGCGCAGCGGAACGTCCACTCCGGCGTCGCGCAGTGCCTGTGCGATCGACGAACCGACGCCGCCGACACGGGAGTTGTCCTCGACGGTGACGACCACGCGGTGCTGCTCGGCGAGCGGGGCCATGGCCTCGTCGACGGGTTTGACCCAGCGCGGGTCGATGACCGTGGTGGTGATGCCCTGCTGGTCGAGGAGCGTGGCGATCTCCAGGCACATCGGCGCGAGGGCGCCGACCGACACCAGCAGGACGTCCGGGGCGTCGGTGCCGGGCGCGCGGAGCACGTCCATGCCGCCGATGCGGCCGACGGCGGGTACGGCCGGGCCGACCGCGCCCTTGGAGAAGCGGACCACCGTCGGCGCGTCCTTGACCTGGACGGCCTCGCGGAGCTGGGCGCGGACCTGGTCGGCGTCGCGCGGTGCGGCGAGCCGCAGGCCCGGGACGACCTGGAGGATCGACATGTCCCACATGCCGTTGTGGGAGGCGCCGTCGGTGCCGGTGACGCCGGCCCGGTCCAGGACGAAGGTCACCCCGCACTTGTGCAGGGCCACGTCCATCAGCACCTGGTCGAAGGCGCGGTTGAGGAAGGTGGCGTAGACGGCGAAGACGGGGTGGAGTCCGCCGGTGGCGAGGCCGGCCGCGGAGACGGCGCCGTGCTGCTCGGCGATGCCGACGTCGTAGATGCGGTTCGGGAAGGCGTCGGCGAACTTCTTCAGGCCGACGGGCTGGAGCATCGCGGCGGTGATCGCGACGATGTCCTGGCGCTCCTGGCCGAGGGCGACCATCTCGTCGCCGAAGACGGAGGTCCAGTCGGCGCCGGAGGCCTTGATCGGGAGGCCGGTATCGGGGTGGATGGGGCCGATGCCGTGGAAGCGGTCGGCCTCGTCCTGTAGGGCGGGCTGGTAGCCGCGGCCCTTCTCGGTGATGACGTGGACGATCACCGGGCCGCCGAACCGCTTGGCGCGGGCCAGCGCGGACTCCGTCGCCTCGATGTCGTGGCCGTCGATCGGGCCGACGTACTTGAGGCCGAGGTCCTCGAACATGCCCTGCGGGGCGATGAAGTCCTTGAGGCCCTTCTTCGCGCCGTGCAGCGTCTCGTAGAGGGGCCTGCCGACGACCGGGGTGCGCTCCAGGAGGTCCTTGCCGCGGGCCAGGAAGCGCTCGTAGCCGTCGGTGGTCCGCAGGGTCGCCAGGTGGTTCGCGAGGCCGCCGATGGTCGGTGCGTAGGACCGCTCATTGTCGTTGACGACGATGACGAGGGGGCGGTCCTTGGCGTCGGCGATGTTGTTCAGCGCCTCCCAGGCCATGCCGCCGGTCAGGGCGCCGTCACCGATGACCGCGACCACGTGGTCGTCGCGCTCGAGGACCTGGTTGGCCTTGGCGAGGCCGTCGGCCCAGCCGAGGACCGTCGAGGCGTGCGAGTTCTCGATGACGTCGTGCTCGGACTCGGCCTGCGAGGGGTAGCCGGACAGGCCGCCCTTCATCTTCAGCTTCGAGAAGTCCTGGCGGCCGGTGAGCAGCTTGTGGACGTAGGACTGGTGGCCGGTGTCGAACAGCACCCGGTCCTTCGGGGACTCGAAGACGCGGTGCAGGGCGATGGTCAGCTCGACCACACCGAGGTTCGGGCCGAGGTGGCCGCCGGTCTTGGAGACGGCGTCGACGAGGAAGGTCCTGATCTCCCCGGCCAGCTGGTCCAGCTGCTCCAGGCTGAGCCGGTCCAGATCGCGCGGTCCCCTGATGCGGGTCAGCAGCGGCACCCGTGCCTCCTTGCGAGTAGAGCTGATCGAGCTGTTGCCGGGCTTGTCGAGTCTAATGTTCCGCCTTTGCGGACGTCGCCCGGGCTGTGCGTCGTACGTCACGCGATCGGCTGTACCCAAGAACAGCCTTTCGTACGACATGACTGTGCCCGGTACCGACGTCGGTACCGGGCACAGTACGGAAGGACACAGGTCAGCCGCGACCGGACGCCTTCTGGCTCTTGCGGGACACCGAGTCGATGACGACCGCGCCGAGCAGGACGCCACCCGTGATCATGTACTGGATCGACGTGTTCATGTTGAGCAGGTCGAGGCCGGTCTGGATCGACTGGATGACGAGCATGCCCAGGAGGGCGGACCAGACGGTGCCGCGACCGCCGAAGAGGCTCGTACCACCGATGACCGCGGCCGCGATGGCCAGCATCAGGGTGTTGCCGCCACCGGCGTTGAGCGTGGCGCTCTGGGTCTGACCGGCGAAGAACATACCGCCGACCGCCGCGAAGCCACCGGAGATGGCGAACACGGTGATGCGGATCATCGGCACGTTGATACCGGCACGGCGCGCGGCCTCGATGCCGCCACCGACCGCGAAGACCTTACGGCCGTACGGGGTACGACGGAGCACGAAGTCCACGATCACCAGGGACGCGAGGAAGATCACCAGCGCGTTGGAGACACCGGCGGACTGGTTCAGCACGTAGGCGGTGACGAACGCGGCCACGGCGAGCAGGCCGACGCGCAGGGCGATCTCGCTGGTGGGCCGGAACGGCACCCCGGCGGCCCTGCGGCGGCGCTGGTCGGTGAGCGAGCCGTAGAGCATGGACGCGACGCCGAGGGCGGCCAGGATGTAGGCGCCCGCGATCGACTGGTTCATGAAGAACGAGCTCTGGCCGAACAGGTGCACCGGGCCGCTGTCCGGGATGTTGATGGTGCCGCTCGAACCGAGCAGCCACAGCATCAGACCGTTCCAGCCGAGGAAGCCGGCCAGTGTCACCACGAACGCCGGTACACCGATCCTCGCGAAGAAGAATCCGTGCAGCGCGCCGATTCCGATACCGGTGATGATCGTGAGGACCAGCGCCAGCCAGCCGTTCATCCCGTGGTTGACCACGAAGACGGCGAACAGGGTGGACGCCAGACCGCTGACCGAGCCGACCGACAGGTCGATCTCGCCGAGCAGCAGCACGAAGACCAGGCCGATGGCGAGCATGCCGGTCGCGGACAGGTAGTAGCTGATGTTGGACAGGTTGTCCGCGCTCAGGAACCGGCTGTTCTGCGACTGGAAGATGATGCCGATGACGATCAGGCCGGCGACGACCGGCAGGGAGCCGAGCTCACCGCCCTTGACCTTGCGCTTGAACTCGGTGATGTAGCCCTTGAAGCCCTCTTCGCGGACCAGCAGTCGCGGGTCGACGACGGTGGCGGACGCGGCCGCCGCCGTGGGGTCGTCCACGGGAGCCGCGGTGGATTCCACCGCGTCCTTCTTCACGGTGTTGGACGTGTCACTCACTTTGCCGCCTCCGTGCTGCGCACCGCACGACGGGTCACGGCGTTGTCCGTGGCACCGGTGATCGCGGCGATGATCGTTTCCTGACTGGTGTCCTTCACCGGGAAGGAGCCGTTGTTCTTGCCCAGGCGCAGCACGTTGACGGTGTCGGCGACCGCCTTCACGTCGGCCATGTTGTGGCTGATGAGGATGACGCCGAGGTTGCGCTCGCGCAGCCGCTCGACCAGGTCGAGGACCTGCGCGGTCTGCTCCACGCCGAGGGCGGCGGTGGGCTCGTCGAGGATGACGACCTTCGGGTCGCCGATCAGCGCACGGGCGATCGCGACGACCTGTCGCTGGCCACCGGAGAGGCTGGCGATCGGGATGCGCACACTCGGGATGCGGATCGAGAGCGTGCTCAGCAGCTCACGGGAGTTCTTCTCCATCGTGACCTCGTCGATGACCCCGTGGCGCAGCAGTTCACGCCCGAGGTAGAGGTTGCCGACGACGTCGAGGTTGTCGCAGAGCGCGAGGTCCTGGTAGACCGTCGCGACGCCGAGTCCCTGGGCGTCGTGCGGCTTGTTGATGCTGACCGGGTTGCCCTCCCACTCGATGACTCCTTCATCGATGGGGTGCACTCCGGCGATGGTCTTCACCAGGGTGGACTTTCCTGCGCCGTTGTCGCCGACCAGTGCGACGACTTCTCCGGCGTGGACCTCCAGCTCTACTTCGGTGAGGGCCTGCACCGCACCGAATCGCTTGGAGACTCCGCGCAACGCCAGCACGGGCGTAGCGGACACGTGAACCATCTCCTTCGCCGCCTGACCGGCGGGGATGCCGCGCTTGTCAAAAGGCGCGGAGGGTTGTGCCTAGGCACAGATTTACAAGATGAACATGCGCGCGGCCGATGCCAGTTGGCAACGGCTGCGTTCGCGGGGGTTCCGATCGGCGCCCGCCCCGCAGCGGGGTTTGGAGGTGGGGCGGGCGCCGAAGGGGGTCTGTCACCGCTGAGCGGCGATTACTGCAGACCGGCTGCCTTGCACGCCTTGGCGAAGTCGGCGGTGCAGATCTGCGCGACGGTGTAGAGACCGTCCTTGATGACCGTGTCCTTGATGTTGGCCTTGGTGACCGACACCGGGGTCAGCAGCTGCGAGGGCACCTTGTTGCCGGAGCCGCTGGTCTGGGTCGTGGTGGCGAGCGACGAGATGCTCTTGCCCTGCGCCAGGTCGACGGCGAGCGTCGCGGCGGCCTCGGCCTCCGGCTTGAAGGCCTTGTAGACGGTGCTGGACTGGGTACCGGCGACGATGCGCTGGATACCGGCGAGCTCCGCGTCCTGGCCCGTCAGCGGGATGCCGCTGATGCCCGCGCCCTTGAGGGCGGTGGCGATACCGCCGGCCATGCCGTCGTTGGCGGAGTAGACGCCCGCGATGTTCTTGGCACCGAGCTGGGTGATGGCCGCCGTGACCTTCTGGTTGGCGACGGTGTCCTTCCACAGGCCGGACTGCTCGTAGGCGATGTCGACCTTGCCGTCGAGGGCCTCGTGGGCGCCCTTCTTGAACTGCGCGGCGTTCGGGTCGGCGTCGTCGCCGTTGATCATGACGATCTTCGACTTCGGGGTGGCCTTCGAGCCCAGCGAGGTGAGGAGCGCCTGGCCCTGGAGCTTGCCGACCTCGACGTTGTCGAAGGAGACGTACGCGGAGACCGGGCCCTGCGCCAGGCGGTCGTACGCGACGACCTTGATGCCCTTGTTGACGGCCTGCTGGATCGAGGACTTGATCGCGGCGGAGTCCTGGGCGCTGATCACGATGACCTTGACGCCCTTCGTGATCATCGTGCTGACCTGCTGGGCCTGGGTGGCCGCGCTGGCGTTGGCGTTGGCGTACTGGACGGTGCAGCCGGAGCAGAGCTCCTTGACCTTCGCCTCGAAGTACGGCTTGTCGAACTTCTCGTACCGAGCGGTGACGCTGTCGGGCAGGAGCAGGCCGATCGAGGCGTTCGTACCGCCGCCCGAGGAGCTGGAGCTGCTGTCGGACTTCTTGTCGTCGCCTGCCTTGCCACAGGCGGCCATCGAAACGGCCATCGTGGTGGCGATGACGGCAACGGCGGCACGACGCATACGCGTGTTCACTTTGAAACCTCCCTGACGAGGCCGCGTCGTTGCGGCCGAGGTGGCTGGAAGTCAACTCGGCCGCGCGTTCGGCGTCAAGAAGTAAATACTTAACGAGATGGCAACGGCGTCGTGCGTTCTCTAAGTGAAGACAGGTGTGGCCGCGGTCAGCGACCCGTCCAAAAGGGTCGAATCGCCCATCTCGCTCAGTGCGAGAGCGAGCGCTCCGAGCACCTCCGCACGGCCTCCAAGTGCCCCCGGGAGAACGGACAGTTGACGTGCCGCACTGGGGATCGCGTAGCGGCCGACTGACTCCCTGATCGGCCCGAGCACCAGCTCACCGGCCTCGGCGAGATCGCCACCGAGGACCACTCGGCTCGGGTTCAGCAAATTGCAGAGATTGGCGACTCCACTGCCGATGTGTCGGCCGACGTCGGCGATCACCCGACGGCAGCCCGGGTCTCCGTCCCGTGCCAGCCGGACGACTCCCTCCATGGTCAGGTCGGTCCCGTGGCTGGGCTGGAGGAGCGGCAGCACATAGCGCGCGGCCGTGAAGGTCTCCAGGCAGCCCCGGTTTCCGCAGCGGCAGACAGGGCCGGACTCATCAAGAGTAATATGCCCGATTTCTCCCGCTGTGCCACCCGGGCCCCGGTAGATCTTGCCGTTGATGACCAGTCCCGCGCCGACCCCGCTCGCCACCTTGATGTACGCCAGGTCCCTGACGCCCCGTCCACTGCCCCAGACCAGCTCACCGAGGGCGCCGAGGTTGGCGTCGTTGTCCACGTGCACCGGTACGCCCAGACGGCTGCCCAGCTCCTCCGCGGGTCTGGTGCCGGTCCAGCCCGGAAGGATCGCCGTGGAGCCCAGGGTGCCCGACTCGACGTCGATGGGTCCGGGCACGCCGAGGCCCACCCCGGCGATCTTGGAACGGTCCACGCCGGTGGCCGCGATCAGCCGGTTGACCAGCTCTTCCGCCCGGTCGAACCCCTGCGTGGAGGAGGCGTCCACATCGACGGGCTCGGACTCCTCGGCCAGCACCTGGTGGGCGAGATTCCCGACCGCGACGCGCAAATGCGTGTGCCCGAAGTCGACGCCGATGACGATGCCGGCATCACCGCTCAGCGAGACGCTGCGGGCCCGGCGGCCGCCCGCCGAGGTGGGGGTGACCTCGACCGTTCCGCCGTCCTTGAGCTCGCGCACGATGTTGGAGACCGTCGCCGCGGACAGGCCCGTCGTCCTCGCGATCTCCGCCTGCGTCAGCGACCCGGCCAACCGCACCGCTCGCACCACCCGCTCGAGATTGGCTCGGTGCAGTGACGACTGCGACCCCGGAGTCTCCACGACGACCTCCTGCGCGCGGGACCGCATCGATGAGGCCCCGTCTATGTCCAACTAGTGAACTCTAAGCTGAGCCGTTCGGGCTGCCTCCCGTCAAGAGGTTGAACCGCATCCGGGTAGTTGCACGCATGCGTGCAAGCCGCTCCAGGAGCCGGGAGCGGCTTGCACGAGGCCTGCGCAGGCCGCTACTTGAGCGCCCCCGCGGTCAGGCCCTGGACCACCTGACGCTGGAAGACGATGTATGCACCAAGGACCGGCAGCATGGCCATCACCAGACCGGCGAAGAGCCCGGACCAGTCGCCCTTGTAGCCCTGGCTGGCGGCGAGCTGCACCAGCCCCTGGGTGAGGACCCGCTTGTCCGGGTCGGTGTTCAGGACCGTGGGCAGCATGTACTGGTTCCACTGGCCCAGGAAGTTGAAGATGCCCACGCTGATCAGGCCCGGCTTGGCCATCGGCAGCATGATCTGGAAGAACGTCCGGGTGTGCGAGGCCCCGTCCACGAACGCCGCCTCCGCCACCGAGGTGGGCAGGGTGCGGAAGAACGCGGTCAGGAAGAAGACCGTGAACGGCAGCGAGTACGCGATGTAGACCAGGATCAGACCGTGGATCGTGTTCAGCAGACCCATGTTGTTGACGACGTAGAACAGCGGGACAAGGGCGAGCATGATCGGGAAGCTCATGCCGCCGATGAACAGGAAGTAGATGAACCGGTTGCCCGGGAAGTCGAACCGGGCGAGCACGTACGCGGCCATCGAACCGAGCACCAGCGTGCCGATGAGTGAACCCGCCACCACCAGAATGGTGTTGAAGAAGTAGTCGCTCATGTTGGCGTCGGTCCAGGCCCGCGCCCAGTTGTCGAAGTGCAGTTTGTCCGGCAGTGCCCAGGGCGAGCTGAAGATCGCGCTGTCGCTCTTGAAGGACGTCATCACCGCCCACGCGAGCGGCAGGACGACCATGAACGCCCACAGGATGAGCATGCCGTGCGAGAAGACATTGAGGACGGAGCCCTCTTTCTTCTGCTTCTTCGCTGGATTTCCGTCCGGTGCGCCGGTCTTGGTGACGGGGACACCGGACTCGGCCGGCACGGGGGCGGGGGTCTCTGTCGTCTTCATCTGCTCAGAACTCCAGCCGCTCACGACGGCCCAGTCGCATCACTATGGCCGCGAAGGCCAGGGTGACGACGAGCAGGGCGACGCCGATGGTGGTCGCGTAGGCGGCCTGTCCGTCCCGGAAGGCCTTCTGGTACACGTACAGGACCAGGACGGTGGTCGAGTAGTCGGGACCGCCGGGTCCGGTCGTCATGATCTGTACGACCGCGAACGACTCGGCGCCCAGCGCGAGGATGCCCATGTACACCCAGCCGGACATCACGGTGTCCCACAGCAGCGGCAGGGTGAGGCGGAAGAACGTGGTCATCCGGTTGGCGCCGTCGAGCAGCGCCGCCTCGTACAGTTCCGCCGGAATGGACGCCATGCCCGCGGAGAAGAGCACCACGAAGAAGCCGACCGAGGACCAGACGAGCACCGCCATCACGCACCACAGCGCGAGGCTCGGATCACCGAGCCAGAGCGGCTGAAGGCTGTCGAGCCCGATGCCGCGCAGCAGGGAGTTGATCGCGCCGCTGTCCGGGTTGTACGCGAACGCGAACAACAGGGCGACGATCGCGATCGACAGGACCTGCGGGAAGAAATAGACGATCTTGTAGAACGAGGAACCGCGGACGCCCTGGATAACCGGGCCGCCCGTCCGGCGCCGTCCCCCCACGTTGATCATGAACGCGAAGAACAGCGCCAGACTGATCGTCACCAGCGGCAGCACCAACGCGAACAAGAGACTGTGCTGCAACGATTTCCAGAAGATCTCGTCGTGGAACATTCTCTTGTAGTTGGCGAAGCCGACCATCTTGAATTCCGGGCTCAGTCCGGTCCAGTCCGTGAACGAATAGTAGATGGACTGGATGAACGGCCATACGACGAAAAGCGCGTACAGCCCCAGGGGAACGATCAGGAACCCCACGATGAACCGGTACTTGCCGTGCTGCATTGCTACCGACCCCGTTCTCTGGGCGGGCGCCGCCGCTGGTGACGGATCCTCACTGGTGCTTGTAGTGCTTGATCGACGTGTCCTTGGCGGTCGCGTCGGCGAAGCCCTGGATCTTCTTGATGGTCTCCGCCGGGGTGGCCCGGCCGGCCATCATCTCGCCGAGGCCCGCCACGCCGATCTGCTCCTTCTGCAACTGCACGTACCAGTCCTGGAGGCGCGGGTTCAGCACGTTGGCACCGGCCAGCTTCAGCGCCGCCACACCGGACGTGAGGCCCGGGGTGAGGGTGATGCCGGTGGTGCCGCCGTTGTACGCGGTCAGCGACTTCACCTTGCTGGTGAAGTTCTTCGAGGAGGCCTCGCTGAGCATGATGCGCAACTGCTCCATGCCGCCCGCCGTGTTCGCCCCCTTGGCCGGGACGATGAAGGGTTCACCGCCGGACGCCCAGATGGTGCCGAAGGGCAGCTTGTCGGAACTGTCGATGCCCGTCGGCGCGGAGACCGCGAGGTTGAAGTCCTTGGGGATGACGTTGGCCGACTCGTTCTCCACCCAGGAGCCGTTCGGGATGAACAGCGCCTTGCCCTGGGCCCACGCGGTCTGCGACTGGATGTGGTCGATGCCGGGCGTGCCCTTGAGGATGTAGCCCTTCTTGAACAGCTCGTAGTACGCCTCGAAACAGGCCTTGACGGCCGGGTGCTTCCAGGCGTTCGGCTCCAGGTTGTCGATCGCGTCGAGGACCTCGCGGCCGCCGACCTTGCCGATCATCGGGTAGAGCGAGAAGGGGAGGTAGTACGGGTACTTGCCCGCGTACGTCCAGCCCGCCATGCCCTTCTTCTTGGCCTTCTCGCAGACCGCCAGCATCTGGTCCCAGGTCTCGGGGTACTTCTCGTCGAGCGAGTCCAGGGCCTTCTGCGAGTACCAGACGCCGTACACCGTGTAGGCGTAGTACATGATCCAGACCGGGTCGCCGTCGAGCTGGCCCATCTCGACGATGCCGGGCCGCAGGGTGTCGCGGACCTTCTTCGACGGGTCGTCGTAGGAGGGCGCGTCCAGCAGCGGGGTGAGGTCGGTGAGCTGCTTCTTGCTCGCCAGGACGCCCATGTCCATCTGCTCGGCACCGGAGTTGTCGATCAGGTCCGGCGGGGTGCCCTGGTTGAAGCGGGGCTGCAGCGTCGACTGGATCTTCTGCGTGGCGGAGAACTTGACCTTCGCCTTGGGGAAGGCCTTCTCGTAGATCTTGACGGCGTCCTCGGCGTACTCCTTTCCGAAGCCGCCGTCGAAGAGCACGAACTCCATCGGTGCGGTGGCGTTCACCGCGAGGGGGTTCTTGGCGGTCTTCGTGCCCGCCGTGGCCTTCTTGTCCGAGCCGCTGTCGCTGCTCGCACAGGCCGAAAGGAAACTCATCGTGGGTACGGAGATCAGACCCAGTGCGGCCGACCTCTTGATCAGATCACGGCGGTTGACGCCTTTGGAACCGTTGTTCTCGGCGGAAGTGGATCCCATGCTCAAGTCCTCGCCTTCTCCAGGACTCAGGCGGTGAACCGGATCCTCCCCGGCACCGCGGTCAGGTCGAGCTTGGTCGTGCAGGAGTACTTCGTGCATGCTGCTGCGAGAGCGGTGTCGAACGCGACAGGTATAGTCCACTTCCGGCCGACAGAGCAAGATCGAATGCAGGGTGGGTTGTCGGTCTTTTCCGAAGTGAGACCTCGCGGAAATATGAACGCCCTGTGCGTTCGAGGGCGGAGAAATCCCCGTTATTGCCCTCGAATGCCTCACTCAACACCCTTGACACACCAGGGCACTTGACTCCCTACTGTTCCTTGCGCATCGAAGCTGACAACGTTGTCCAGCGTGCAGGGAGGATGCCCTCGTATGCATCACAGATGGTGGGGTCCGGCGGTCGTATCGACCGCCGCACTGACTTTGCTCGTGGGTTCTCAGGGGGTGGCGGTCGCCCTTCCCGTGAAGGCCCCGACGGCCGGCGGGGAGTTCGCCTCCTCGTTCGAGACGGGAGATCCGGCACCGGACTGGCTGAACACGGTCGACACCGCGCCCGACGGCTCCAAGCGGGCCTCGGGGGTCGACGGCGGCTACAGCACCGGCATCCCGGGCAATGTGACCGACCATGTCACCGACGTCCGGGCCAGCTCCGAGAACACGGGCGGCGGCGAGGTGAAGGAGAACCTCGTCGACGGCGAGTCCGGCACCAAGTGGCTGACCTTCGCGTCCACCGGCTGGGTCGAGTTCGACCTCGACAAACCGGCCAAGATCGTGACGTACGCGCTGACTTCGGCGAACGACTTCGCCGAACGCGATCCGCGGGACTGGACGCTGTCGGGGTCGACGGACGGCAAGGACTGGAAGACCCTGGACACCCGCTCCGGCGAGAGCTTCGCCGACCGGTTCCAGACGAAGTCGTACGACCTCGCCGAGCCGGCCGAGTACCAGCACTTCCGGCTCGACATCACGAAGAACAACGGCGCGAGCGGCATACTCCAGCTCGCCGACGTCCAGTTCTCCACGGGCGGCACCACCGCCCCGATCCCCGAGGACATGCTCTCGCTCGTCGACCGGGGTCCCAGCGGCTCCCCCACCGCCAAGGCGGGCGCGGGCTTCACCGGGAAGCGGGCGCTGCGGTACGCGGGCCGTCACACGGCCACGGGGCGGGCGTACTCGTACAACAAGGTCTTCGACGTGAACGTACGGGTCGGCCGGGACACCGCGCTCTCCTACCGGCTCTTCCCGCAGATGTCCGACGGTGACCTCGACTACGACGCCACGAACGTCTCCGTCGACCTCGCCTTCACCGACGGCACCTATCTCAGCGACCTCGGCGCGACGGACTCGCACGGCTTCGCGCTGACTCCGCAGGGGCAGGGCGCGGCGAAGATCCTTTACGTCAACCAGTGGAACAACGTGGTCTCGCGGATAGGTTCGGTCGCGGCCGGCAAGACCGTCGACCGCATCCTGCTGGACTACGACTCCCCCAGCGGCCCGGCGAAGTTCCGCGGCTGGCTGGACGACGTGAGCCTCAAGTCGGTGGCGCCGGAGAAGCCGAAGGCGCATCTGGCCGACTACGCGCTGACCACCCGGGGCACCAACTCCAGCGGCAGCTTCTCGCGCGGCAACAACTTCCCCGCCACGGCGCTGCCGCATGGCTTCAACTTCTGGACGCCGGTGACGAATTCGGGGTCGCTCAGCTGGCTCTACGACTACGCGCGCGCCAACAACGACGACAACCTGCCGACGATCCAGGCGTTCAGCGCGAGCCATGAGCCGAGCCCCTGGATGGGCGACCGGCAGACCTTCCAGGTGATGCCGTCGGCGGCCTCCGGAACTCCCAGCACCGACCCGAACGCACGGGAGTTGGCGTTCAGGCACGAGAACGAGACGGCGCGTCCGTACTACTACGGCGTCACGTTCGAGAACGGTCTGAAGGCCGAGATGGCCCCGACCGACCACGCGGCCTCGCTGCGCTTCACCTACCCCGGTGACGACGCGAGCGTCGTCTTCGACAACGTCACCGAGCAGGCGGGCCTGACCCTCGACAAGGAGAACGGCACTGTCACCGGCTACTCGGACGTCAAGTCCGGTCTTTCCACGGGTGCTACGCGGCTCTTCGTCTACGGCACGTTCGACGCGCCGGTGACGGACGGCTCCTCCAGCGGGGTCAAGGGCTACCTCAAGTTCAAGCCGGGCGCCGACCACACGGTCACCCTGCGCCTGGCCACCTCGCTGATCAGCGTCGACCAGGCGAAGGACAACCTGCGCCAGGAGATCCCGGACGGCACGTCCTTCGACTCGGTCAAGAAGCAGGCCCGGAAGGTGTGGGACAAGCTGCTCGGCAAGGTCGAGGTGGAGGGTGCGACGCCGGACCAGCTGACGACGCTGTACTCCAGCATGTACCGGCTGTACCTGTACCCCAACTCCGGCTTCGAGAAGGTCGGTTCGACGTACCAGTACGCCTCGCCGTTCTCCCCGATGACGAGCCAGGACACCCCGACCCACACCGGCGCGAAGATCGTCGACGGGAAGGTGTACGTCAACAACGGCTTCTGGGACACGTATCGGACGACCTGGCCCGCCTACTCGTTCCTGACGCCCAGTCAAGCCGGTGAGATGGTCGACGGGTTCGTGCAGCAGTACAAGGACGGCGGCTGGACCTCGCGCTGGTCCTCGCCCGGCTACGCGGACCTGATGACGGGCACCTCCTCGGACGTCGCGTTCGCGGACGCGTACGTCAAGGGCGTGAAGTTCGACGCCAAGTCGGCCTACGACGCGGCCGTGAAGAACGCGACCGTGGTCCCGCCCGCCTCCGGCGTCGGCCGCAAGGGCATGGCCACCTCGCCCTTCCTCGGCTACACCAGCACGGACACCGGCGAGGGCTTCTCCTGGGCGATGGAGGGCTACGTCAACGACTACGGCATCGCGCAGATGGGTGAGGCCCTCTACAAGAAGACCGGCGAGAAGCACTACAAGGAGGAGTCCGCGTACTTCCTCAACCGCGCCCAGGACTACGTGAACCTGTTCGACAAGCAGGCCGGGTTCTTCCAGGGCAAGGACGACCAGGGCAACTGGCGCGTGGACTCGGCGAGTTACGACCCCAAGATCTGGGGCTACGACTACACGGAGACCGACGGCTGGGGCTACGCCTTCACCGCCCCGCAGGACAGCCGCGGCCTCGCCAACCTCTACGGCGGCAGGAAGGCCCTCGGGGACAAGCTCGACCAGTACTTCTCCACCCCCGAGACCGCCTCGCCCACCAACGCCGGTTCCTACGGCGGCGTCATCCACGAGATGACGGAGGCCCGGGACGTCCGCATGGGCCAGTACGGCCACTCCAACCAGGTCGCCCACCACGTCACGTACATGTACGACGCGGCCGGCGAGCCCTGGAAGGCGCAGAAGGACGTGCGCGAGGTGATGTCGCGCCTCTACACCGGCAGCGAGATCGGGCAGGGCTACCACGGCGACGAGGACAACGGCGAGCAGTCGGCCTGGTACCTCTTCTCCGCGCTCGGCTTCTACCCGCTGGTGATGGGCAGCGGCGAGTACGCCATCGGCTCCCCGCTGTTCACCAAGGCGACCGTCCACCTGGAGAACGGCCGCGACCTGGTCGTCAAGGCGCCGAAGAACAGCACGAAGAACATCTACGTGCAGGGCCTGAAGGTCAACGGGAAGACGTGGACGAAGACTTCACTCCCCCACTCGCTGCTGGAGAAGGGCGGAGTACTGGACTTCTCCATGGGCTCCAAGCCCTCGTCGTGGGGCAGCGGCAAGAACGCGGCACCCGTGTCCATCACCAAGGACGACAAGGTGCCCACGCCCCGCAGCGACCAACTCAAGGGTGACGGCGCCCTGTTCGACAACACGTCGGCCACGGAGGCGACGGTGACCTCGGTGGACCTGCCGGTCGCCAAGGCCACCAAGGGCGTCCAGTACACGCTCACGTCGTCCAAGGACCACACCCTGGCGCCGACCGGCTGGACCCTCCAGGGCTCGGCCGACGGCACCTCGTGGAAGACGCTCGACAAGCGCTCCGGTGAATCCTTCACCTGGGACCGCCAGACGCGCGTCTTCTCGGTCAAGTCGCCTGGCGCGTACGCCCATTACCGGCTGGTGCTGAACGGTTCCTCGACGCTCGCGGAGGTGGAACTGCTGGGCTGAGACGCCCTCACGGCACGGGGAGGCGGGGCAGCAGCCGCCGCAACGCCTCCGCGTGCTGGTGGACCCGTCTGAGGACGCCCCGTCTGGTCGACGCGAAGACGGGGACGTCCTGGGCGGGACCGCACGCGGCGGCCGTGTACAGGTCGTCGAGCCACGCCCCGCTCCCCCTGGTGCCGTCAGGCGCCAGGGGGATCAGTCGTGTCAGGACCTCCGATTCGGCGCCGCCCAGGAACCAGACCCGCACCATCAGGTCGGCGCGCAGATATCGCAGGCCCCCGTCTATGTCCTCCGGCGGCGCGAAGCCCTCGTCCCCCACCAGGAACGCGAAGGCGGTGCGCGCCTCGGCCCGGAACTCCTCGGGCAGCTGCGGCCGTTTCACCATCTGCGGATGCTCGCACGCGACAGTGCGCCCCCGCCACCGAAACGGGCGAGGGCGCACATTGTGGACGTCAGTTCACCGCAAGGGTGAACACATGGAGATCCGGGTCGTCCGGAAGTGTCACGCTCTTGATGGTCTTGCCCGTGGGTGCCGCGAACGGCTTGGTGACGAACACATAGGTGACGACCGGGTCCTTGTCCGCACCCGCGACATTGCGGTACGCGGCCCGTGCGACGACCTCGTTGCCGTACTGCACGGTGCCGCCGCCCCCGCCGACCGTCCAGTCCGTGAAGGACAGGTCCACGGCGTCGGTGCTGCCGTCGGTGTAGGTGACGGTCGCCTTGGTCTGCTGGTTGCCGTTGACCGCGCTGCCGATGAACGACAAGTTGGCCGCGGGCCGCGGGAGTTGGACGGTCTGGCCGGCCGCCGAGACGTTGTCGGGGCGCCCGTTCGGCGAGCTGGGCCAGGTGAAGCCGAGCCCGTCCACCGTGCCCGCGCCGCCCGGGGTCAGCCCGGCGGCCTCGAGCGCCTGGAGGGAGTAGCTCCAGCCGCCCCCGTCGTAGTCCGCCTCGTCGTGCTCGCCGGTGTCGTCGGAGACGCCGGTGTTGTTGTAGGCGGCGAGGAGGGTGCCGGGCGCGGCCACGGTCAGGGACACCGGCTGCTCGTACGACGTGCTGCCCGAGGTGACGGTGACCTTCGCGTCGTAGAAGCCCTGCTGGACGTCGGTGGCGGCGGTGAGGGTGATGTCCTGGGAGCCGTCGACGACCGTGCCCTGTGCGGGAGTCGCGGTGACCCCGGTGGGTGTCTCGACGGTGTAGCGGACCTCGGGTCCGGTGCCGCCGCCGAGGGAGAGGGCCTTGATGTTGACCTTGGTGCTCTCGCCGGGGGCGAGGGTCGCGGCGGTGGGGCCGACACCGATCTGGTACGGCTGCTCGCCGGTCCGGAAGGACGGCGGGGCGTCGGCGGGGTCACTGCCCCAGGTGCGGTTCGGCGTGGTGGAGAGGGTGTAGTCGAGCGTGCCGCCGTTCTTCACGATCGAGGAGGAGAGCCAAGGGCGGTCGCTGGTACGGCCGTTGACCTTCAGGGACTGGATGTACGGGGCGTCGGTCGCGGCGCCCTTCGCGCGGATGGAGATGTCGTCGCCGTGCGGGCGGCTGATCTCGATGCGCTCGAACAGCGGGGAGGCGAGGGTGAGTTCGGCGCGGGAGGGCACCTGCGGGTACATGCCGAGCGCGGAGAAGACGTACCAGGACGACATCTCGCCGAGGTCGTCGTTGCCGGGGATGCCGGCCGGGTCGGTGGTCCAGAGCTGCTTCATGGCCGCCCTGACCGTCTCCTGGGTCTTGTAGGGCGCCCCCGCGTAGTCGTACAGGTAGGGGACGTTGACGGACGGCTCGTTGTCCAGCTCGGACTTGTCGCCGCCGCTGCCCGTGAAGGCCCAACTCCCGTCCGCCTCGCGGAAGAAGGAGTCGAGACGGGCCAGCGCCTTGTCGGTGCCGCCCATCGCCGCGAACAGGCCCGCGGGGTTGTGCTGGACCATCCACGTGTACTGGGCGGCCGTGCCCTCGACGAAGCCGTTGCCGGTGCCCGGGGTGAAGCCGGTGACCCAACTGCCGTCCGCCTTGCGGTTGGCGATGTAGCCGCCGGTCGGGTCGGCGGCGATGTTGAAGTTGTTCTGCCACCACTGGGCGCGCTGGGCGAAGTCGGACGCCGTGCTCTTCTTCCCTGCCGCCGTGGCGAGTTGGGAGAGCGCGAAGTCCGCCGTGGACATCTCCAGGGTCTCGGCGGCACCGCCCCAGGCGTTGGAGACGGACGGCATGTAGTGCAGCTTCAAGTACTTGTCCAGGGAGGGGCGTTGCCCCACCGAGAGGACCGGCTTGCCCGAGGAGGACAGGTCCTGGGCGGTCGGGACCGTGGCCGCCTTGACGAGGGAGGCGAGTGCGCCCTTCAGGTCGAAGTCGGTGCCGCCGAAGGCGCGGATGCCGGCCAGGGCGGTGGGTGAGGGGTCGCCGTTCATGACGTGGGTGCCGTTCGCGCCGTGCAGCCAGCGATCCCAGACTCCCCCGTTCTGCTGGGCGAGTTCGTAGAGGGACTGCGCGATGTCCGAGCCGGTGCGGGGGCTGAGAAGCGTGAGGAGCTGGACCTGCGAGCGGTAGATGTCCCAGCCGGAGAAGGTGCCGTACTGCGCCTGGTGGCCCCGGCCGACCTTGTGCACCTTGCCGTCGCTGCCGGTGTAGCTGCGGTCGGCGTCGCTGATGACGTTCGGGTGCAGGAGGGAGTGGTAGAGCGCGGTGTAGAAGGTGGTGCGCTCGGTGTCGGTGCCGCCGCCGACCTTGATCGCGCCGAGCTGGTCGCGCCAGGCGCGGTGGGCCGCGCTCCGGACGGCGTCGAAGGAGCGCTTCGGCGGGTTCTCCGCCGCGAGGTTGGCCTTCGCGCCCGCCTGGCTGACGTACGAGATGCCGACCTTGACGCCGACCGGGCCGGTGCCGGGCTCGAACTCGACGTAGCCGCCCGTCCCCTTGCCCGCGACGGGACGGCCGCCGGTGGAGAAGCCGCCCGTGCCGCCGGTCGCGCTCGTCGAGCCCGGGGTCAGCCTGTCGTCCTGCCAGGTGCCGGTCGACTTGAAGGCGCGGTCGAAGCGGGCGGTGAAGTACACGGTGTAGTAGGCGCGTTGGCCCTCGGGGTCGAGGTAGCCGCAGAAGTTGCCGGAGGTGACCGAGCCGGAGACCGTGCGGGTCTTCGGGTCGATGGTGACCGCCGAATCGGTGGACCCCACCTCGGAGTTGGCGGTACGGATCAGCAGCGAGGCGGGCTTGTCGGCCGGGTAGGTGAAGCGGCCCGATCCGGTGCGGGCCGTCGCGGTGAGGTCGGCGGTGACACCGGAGGCGAGGCCGACCTTGTAGTGGCCGGGTTCGGCGGTCTCGTCGGTGTGGCTGAAGTCGGAGGCGTAGACGGCGTCCTTGGTGTCGCTCGCCGGGGACGAGGTGACCGCACCGGCGTACGGGTAGAACGGGATGTCGCCGCTGCCGCCCGCGCAGCCCGTGCCGGACATGTGGGTGAGGCTGAAGCCCCGGATGCGGGTGGCGTCGTACTGGTAGCCGCCGGGCGCGGCCGTGCTGGTGGCGCTGCCTCTGGTGTTCTCCGGGCTCCAGGAGAGCATGCCGAAGGGCACGACGGCACCCGGGAAGACATTGCCGCCGTTCTTGGTGCCGATCAGCGGATCGACATAGGCCGTGGGGTCCTTGACGAGTTGCGGCGGGGCGGCGGCGGTCGCCGCCAGGGCGGGGGTGGCACCGCCGACCGCGAGCGCGGCGGCCAGCAGCAGGGACATGGGACGGAAACGCATGACGCGGCCCCTCCTCCTTCGGACGGGTCGCGCACCACAGGTCGCACAAGCCGCAGGGACAGTAACGTGCGCCACCCGTACCACGGAAGAGCGCGTGGGCCGGTGGGGCACGCGGGGCGCCCGCTCGGACGGCGCCCGCTGGCCAACTGGCTTGACGTCGTTGTCCGTTGGGGCGGTAGAGTCATAGGCAGACCATTCGACAACGTTGTCGCACCGCAGTGCCGTACCAAGCCACGCACCACCCGGGCAGGTCGAACCCCCATTCCCTGCCCGGCTCGCGGACCCGGTGGCCCCCGTCCACCGGGTCCGCCCTGAGCACCGGGTCAACCGACCTGGCAGGGAAGGGCGGTTGCCGGGTCACCCCCGTCGCCGTTGACGACATAGCCGAAGGTGGCGGTCTGTCCTGGACTCAGTGAGCCGTTCCAGTCGGCGTTGTGGACCATCACGTCCTGGCCACTGTAGGTCGCGTTGCCGCTCCAGAGGCTGGCGACCGACTGCCCCGCGGGGAGCGACCAGTTGACCATCCAGCCGAGCATCGGGACGTCGCCGGAGTTGGTGACGGTCACCTCGGACTGGTAGCCGCCGGGCCAGCTGCCGGTCGTGCGGCGGGTGGCCGAACAGACCCCGGGGACCGGGTCGGTGGGGTTGCCCGGGTCGTGAATGCCCGTCACCTCGCCGTTGCCGCCGTCGAACACGACGTCCGAGCAGGAGTAGAAGGTCTCCGCGCTGTCCGAGCGCTGCCACACCATGTAGATGATGTGGCGCCCCGACTTGCCCGCCGGAAGCTGCCCGGTCCAGGAGTAGTTGGCCTCGACCGTGCCCGGCGTGCCGTTGAGCGGCGGGTGGTCGACGGTGAGGAACGGGGTGTCCTCCATGTCGTCCCACGTGAGCGTCTTCGTCGGGTCGAAACCGTCCTTGGTGAGGTAGACGTAGAACCAACCCGGGTGCGCCGCCCACGCGTTGTACGAGAAGTCGACCGTCGCGCCCGAGGTGAGATGCGTCAACGGCCAGTCGTCGCGGGGGAGATCGAAGCCCGTGAAGTTCGGGTTGCCGCCGCTGCACAGCGAGCCGTCCGGCACGAAGCCCCGGGTGCGACCGGCCCCGTCGGAGCGCAGCACCGAGAACCAGTTGTAGAACGGCGTTGTCCCACTGACCTGTTGGGCCGCCCTGCACGCCGGGTTCACCGGTTTGATCTCGCCGGTGTCGGTCAGCGCGTCCTGCCAGCAGAGGAAGGTCCGGCTGGCGGGCTTCATGGGCGTGCCGTGCGCCTCGGCCCGGCCGCCGGTGGCGAGGATCAGGGCCAGGGCGGGGACGGTGGTGAGGAGCGCCAGGAGCACGAGGAAGAGGGCTCGGTGCGGGGTGGGGTGCGGTAATCGCGGTACGGGGGTGGGAGGTGGACTCGATGTTGTCGCAGACATGACAGTTCTACGTCCCTTCGGTCGGCGGGTGCGAGGAACGTGCGGGGTGGATGGGTGGGGCGGGGCGATCCGGCCGCCCGGCGGGTTCCGGACCGTCGGGCGGGTGGGAGCGCTCCCACCCCACTTGTCCGTGAAGTTAGCGCGGACTCGCGGGGCTGTAAACGTCTGGTGGCTGCCGAAGTGGCGGTGGGGGTGGGGTTGTTCGGGGACGGGGCTGCTTGGCGCCGGGCTCGTCCGGGGCCGGAGTTGCCTGGAGTCGGGCATGTCCTGGGCCGGCTTGCCCGAGGCCGGGTCTGCCTGGAACCGCGTCTCGTACGATCCCGGGATGATCGCAGTCGTCGTCACGGTCGCGCTGGCCTTCGCCGGGTATGCCGCCACGTATCTCAACGGGCTGCGGCTGACGCAGCGGCAGGAGCGGCTCGCCCGGGTCAATCGTCAACTCAGCGACTTCTACGGGCCGTTGTTCGCGCTGACGGAGGCCAACGCCCGCACCTTCGCCGCGTTCGTGGAGCGGCACGGCCGCGCTGCGGGCACCTCGCCCTTCAGTGACGCGACCCCGCCGACGGACGAGGAGCTCGCCGAATGGCGGCTGTGGGTGACGACCGTCTTCCTGCCGGTGCTGCGCGAGATGCGCGAGCTCGTCGTGGGGCGGGCGGATCTGTTGCGGGAGCCGGAGATGCCGCCGCTACTGCTGGAGTTGTGCGCGCACGCGGCGGGCTACGAGATCACCGTGGCGCGCTGGGCGCGGGGTGACTTCACGGAGCATCTGTCACTGGTCGCGTTCCCGAGTGCGGAGCTGGCCGGGTACGCGCGGCGGGGCTTCGGCGAACTGAAGCTGGAGCAGGCGCGGTTGCTGGGTGGGCGAGCGGCCGGCACCGCAGCGGGCCCACAGGCGTGACCCGGTTTCTTGACTCGGTTTTGGCCAAACGGGTTATGTGGCTACCGGCGTTCGAGCCTGTTCACTTGTGGTGTTCACGAGGTTGGTTCTTGAGGTTTTCTGAGTCTGGTGGGCGTTGCGATGGAGGAACAGCTCATGAGGAGACGGATTCGCGGCGTCCTGGCCGCGTTCACGGGCGCGCTGCTGCTCACCATGGGCATCACCGTGACCGGGGGTCAGTCGGCGCGGGCCGATGACAACGGTGTCGGGCTCAAACCCGTGCTGGGGTGGAGCAGTTGGAGTTTCGTGCGGCGCGATCCGACCGCGCGGACCATCGAGGCGCAGGCCAAGGCCCTCAAGGACAGCGGGCTCGCGAAGAACGGGTACGTGTACGCCAACGTCGACGACTTCTGGTACCAGTGCCCGGGCAGCCAGGGACCGGACGTCGACCAGTACGGCCGCTGGGTCACCGACCCCGTCAAGTTCCCGCCGCGCGGTGGTGAGAACGGCGTCCAGGTGGTGGCCGATTATGTGCACTCCCTGGGCCTGAAGTTCGGCCTGTACGTCACTCCTGGCATCTCCCGGCAGGCGGTCGCCAAGAACACCGCGATCGAGGGATCGCCGTACCACGCGCGGGACATCGCCACCTCGGCGACGGAGAGCAACTACAACTGCGGCGGCATGGTGGGCATCGACTACGCCAAGCCCGGCGCGCAGACGTTCATCGACTCGTGGGCCGGGCAGTTCGCCGGGTGGGGCATCGACTACCTGAAGATCGACGGTGTCGGCACCTCCGACCGACAGGACGTCCAGGCCTGGTCGGACGCGCTGCACCACACCGGGCGGCCGATCCATCTGGAGCTGTCCAACAACCTCGACATCAGCAACGCGGCGACCTGGAAGAGGCTCTCCAACGGCTGGCGCACCGGCGGCGACATCGAGTGCTACTGCGGTCCGGACGACAGCAGTTACCCCCTGACCACTTGGGCCTCGATCTCCTCCCGCTTCGACCAGGTCGCGGCCTGGGCGCCGTACGGCGGGCCCGGCGGTTACAACGACTACGACTCCCTGGAGATCGGCAACGGCGCGAACAACGGCCTCACCCCGGACGAGCGGCGGACGCAGATGAGCCTGTGGTCGCTGGCCGCCTCCCCGCTCGTCCTCGGCACCGACCTGACGCATCTCGACCCGGCCGACCTCTCGTTGCTGAAGAACCGTGACGTCCTCGCGGTCGACCAGGACGGCATCGACGCCCGGCGGATCTCCTCGGACACGGACGCGCAGGTGTTCGCCAAGACCGAGGCCGACGGGGACGTCGTGGTCGGGCTGTTCAACACCTCGCCCGCTCCCCGTGAAGTCGCCACCAGCGCGGCCGCGTTGGGGCTGTCCACGGCGCGCGACTACGGACTGCGGGACCTGTGGAGTCACCGGCTCACCGAGTCCACCGGACGGATCGCCGCCACCGTCCCGGCGCACGGCGTGGCCCTGTACCGCGTCCACGGCAGCCGCCACACGGTGACCGGCGCGGCCCCGGACGTCTCCCTGGCGCTCGACTGGGCGTCCGCTCCGAGCGACAGCACCACCCGTACCGTGACGGCCGTCCTGTCCGACAACGGGTCCCGGTCCGTCACCGATGCCGCCCTCGACCTCACCGGACCGGCCGGCGCGAAGATCACCACGCACTCGGTGACGCGGGCGCGGACGGTCCGCGGCGGCCACGCGCTGAAGGCCACGTACTCCGTGTCCATCCCGTCCTCGGAGAAGCTCTTCGACTCCAACGCCTTCCGGGGGACGGCGAGTTACCGCTACCGGTCGACGGGGACGACCCGGCTGGCCGCCGGTGACACCATCACCGTCAACCATCAAGTGACCGCCCCCTACCGGACGTTCGCCTCCACCACCGCGGCCTTCAGCGAGTCCGGCACCCGGCTGGGCATTCAGGCGCAGGGCGCGGACCTGTACAACGGCACCAATGAATACGGCTCGATCTATCTGCCGGGTGCCGAGCACGACGGTTCGGTGACGACCGTGAAGCTGAACTCGCAGTCGGACACCGATGTGTGGGCCAAGGCCGGGATCATGGTCCGCAACGACATCACCAAGGCGAACACGTCCCCCGGGTACGTGGCGCTCGTCGCGACCCCGGGCAACGGCTACCTCCTCGACTGGGACAGCGACGGCGACGGACTGCTGGACTCGCAGGACTCCGCCGGTACCGCCGTCTACCCGTCCTGGCTGAAGCTCGTCCGGGACGGCACGAGCTACAGCGGCTACTACTCGACGGACAACGCCACTTGGCACCTGGTCGGCACCATCGACGTCCCGACCGCCGCCCCCGCCCAGGACGTCGGCCTGACCCAGACCTCGCACGCCTCGGGCACGACGGGCGAGGCCGACTTCGACGGTTTCACCACCTCGCCCTAGACCGGCGCCGTGCGGGCGCGCAACGCCGGTTCGGCGGGCGGGAGTTCGGTGGTGGTGGCCGCCGGGAGTTCGACGGTGAACTCCGTGCGGCCCGGGACGCTGGTCACGTCGATCCGGCCGCCGTGGGCCCCGGTGATCGCCGTCGCGATGGCGAGGCCGAGGCCGGAGCCGCCCTCCTTGCCGCCGGCGCGGGCCCGGGAGGCGTCGGCGCGGGTGAAGCGTTCGAAGACCGTGGGGAGGAGGGCAGGGGGGATGCCGGGGCCGTCGTCGCGCACCCGGATGACGACGGTCCGGGCGGCGGTGGCCTCGACGCTCGCCGTGACCGTCGTACCGACAGGTGTGTGCATCCGCGCGTTGGCCAGCAGGTTGGCCAGCACCTGGTGCAGACGGGCCTCGTCGCCGACGACCAAGGCCGGCGCGTCCAGGGAGAGTTGGAGCTGCCACTCGTGGCCGGTGCCCGCCGCGCGCGCGTCCCACACCGCCTCGGCGAGCAGCGCCGCGAGGTCGACCTCGGCGGACTGCAGCGGCCGGCCCTCGTCGAGCCGGGCGAGCAGCAGGAGGTCCTCGACCAGGCCGGTCATGCGGGCCGATTCGGCGGTGACCCGGCGCCAGGCGAGGCCGGGTTCGATGCGGTCGGTGCCGCGGTTCATCAGCTCGGCGTAGCCCGCGATGGAGGCGAGCGGGGTGCGGAGTTCATGGCTGGCGTCGGCGAGGAAGCGGCGCATGCGTTCCTCGCTGCGGCGCATCTGCTCCTCGCTGCGCCGGCGTTCGGCGAGGGAGGACTCGACGTGGTCGATCATGCGGTTGAGCGCGGCGCCGACCTGGCCGGCCTCGCTGCCGGGGTCGGTGTCCCGTTCGGGCACCCGGGTGAGGGCGGTGACCTCGCCGCGCCCGAGGGGGGAGCGGGAGACCTCGACGGCGGTGGCGGCGACGCGGCCCAGCGGCCGTAGCTGCCGTCGTATGACGACCGCGCAGAGGCAGCCCGCGACGGTGAGTCCGGCCAGGGCGACGGCCGCCTCGACCGCCACCAGGCCGCTGATCATGTCCTGTACGTCGTCCATCGGGAGGCCGGCGAGGACCCGGACGCCCTTGCTGTCGAGGGCCGTGAGCCGGTAGGTGCCGAGGCCGGGCACGGTGCGGGTGTGCATCGCGCTGTCGGCGGTGATGCCCGCGAGGGCGGCACGCTGCGCGGCGGTGAGGTTCCGGGGCGGGGCGTCCTGCCGGACGACGGCCGCGGCGATGATCGTGCCCTTGTCGTCGTACCGTGCGGCGAGCGTCCCGACGGCGTGGCCGTTCTCCATGAGGAACCCGAGGTCCCCGTCGGAGTCCGGGTGGTGCTGGGCGCCGCCGAGGCTGCGTTCGGCGGCGTTGCCGACGCGGTCGTCCAAGTCGCCGAGGAGGTAGGCGCGTTGGACCAGGACGGTGGTGAGGGACATCGCGGCGCACACGACGACCAGGGTGGCGCTGATGAAGAGCAGGAGCCGGGTGCGGAGTGAACGGCCGTGCAGGCGGCCTCGGTTGCGGGTCAGGAGGTTCATCTGCCGTCCTCCACGGGCCGTAGGGCGTATCCCATGCCGCGCACCGTGTGGATCATCGGTGCCCGGCCGCGGTCTATCTTGCGGCGGAGGCTGGAGATGTAGACCTCGACGAGGTTGCCGCCGCCGTCGAAGGCGCTGCTCCACACCCGGTCGAGGATCTGGGCCTTGCTCAGCACCTGGCGGGGGTGGTCGAGGAACAGGGTGAGCAGGTCGAACTCCTTGGCGGTGAGCCGGATCGGCGCGCCGGCGCGGCGGACCTCGCGGGTCTCGCCGGTCAGGACGAGGTCGCCGAGGACGCGTACGGAGTCGTCGGCCGGGGGGCGTGCGCCGCCCGCGCGGCGGAGCAGGCCGCGCAGCCGCAGGACGACCTCCTCCAGGGAGAAGGGCTTGGTGACGTAGTCGTCGGCGCCCGCTTCGAGGCCGTCGAGGCGGTGCTCGACGGCGTCACGGGCGGTGAGCATGAGGACGGGCAGCCGCGGGTTCTCATAGCGGAGCCTGCGCAGGACCTGGACGCCGTCGAGGTCGGGCAGCATGCCGTCGAGGACGACGGCGTGCGGGGCGCAGCCGCGGGCGATGCGCAGCGCGCTGTGGCCGTCCGGCGCGGGGTAGGGCCGCCAGCCTGCCTCGGTGACCGCGACGGAGAGCAGCTCGGTGAGCGCGTGCTCGTCGTCGACGATGAGCACGCGCACGCGGCTGCTGCGGGACCCCGAGGTGCCAGTCATGTCCCGATTCTGTCCCCGCCCGCTGAGGGAATCCTGTGTTCCACCTGAGTCCTGGCGATGTCCTGTACGGCCCTGACGGCGGGAAACGCGAAGGGCCGCACCCCCGTCGCCGGGGATGCGGCCCTCAACTGCCCTACCGGAGCCGCTAGTTGCGGATCAGGTTGCGCAGGACGTACTGCAGGATGCCGCCGTTGCGGTAGTAGTCGGCCTCACCGGGGGTGTCGATGCGGACGACCGCGTCGAACTCCACGCCGGTGTCGGTGGTGACCTTGACCGTGCTCGGGGTGGTGCCGTCGTTCAGCTCGGTGATGCCGGCGACGGAGAAGGACTCCTCGCCGGTGAGACCGAGGGACTCGGCGGTCTGGCCCGCCGGGTACTGGAGCGGGATGACGCCCATGCCGATGAGGTTCGAGCGGTGGATGCGCTCGTACGACTCGGCGATGACGGCCTTGACGCCGAGGAGCGCGGTGCCCTTGGCGGCCCAGTCGCGGGACGAGCCGGAGCCGTACTCCTTGCCGGCCAGGATGACCAGCGGGATGCCCTGCTCGATGTAGTTGCGCGAGGCGTCGTAGATGAAGGAGACGGGGGCGTCGGCCTGCGTGAAGTCACGCGTGAAGCCGCCCTCGGTGCCCGGCGCGACCTGGTTGCGCAGGCGGATGTTGGCGAAGGTGCCGCGGATCATGACCTCGTGGTTGCCTCGGCGGGAGCCGTAGGAGTTGAAGTCACGCCGCTCGATGCCGTGCTCGGTGAGGTACTTGCCGGCCGGGGTGTCGGCCTTGATGGCACCGGCGGGCGAGATGTGGTCGGTGGTGACCGAGTCGCCGAGCTTGGCCAGGACGCGGGCGCCGTCGATGTCCGAGACCGGGGTGGTCTCCATCGTCATGCCCTCGAAGTAGGGGGGCTTGCGGACGTAGGTCGACTGCGCGTCCCACTCGAAGGTGTTGCCCTCCGGGATGGGCAGCGCCTGCCACTGGGCGTCGCCCGCGAAGACGTCGGCGTAGGACTTGTTGAACATGTCCTCGCCGATGGAGTTCGCCACGACGTCGTTGACCTCGGCCTCGGTCGGCCAGATGTCCTCGAGGTAGACCGGCTTGCCGTCCTGGTCGACGCCGAGCGCGTCCTTGGTGATGTCGACCTTCATGGAGCCGGCGATGGCGTACGCGACGACCAGCGGCGGGGACGCCAGGTAGTTCATCTTGACGTCCGGGTTGATCCGGCCCTCGAAGTTGCGGTTGCCGGAGAGCACCGACGTCACGGCCAGGTCATGGTCGTTGACGGCCTTGGAGACCTCCTCGGGCAGCGGGCCCGAGTTGCCGATGCAGGTGGTGCAGCCGTAGCCGACGAGGTTGAAGCCGACCTTGTCGAGGTAGGGGGTGAGCCCCGCCTTGTCGAAGTAGTCGGTGACGACCTTGGAGCCCGGGGCGAGGGTGGTCTTGACCCACGGCTTGCGGGTCAGGCCCTTCTCCACGGCCTTCTTCGCGACGAGCGCGGCGGCGACCATGACGTACGGGTTCGAGGTGTTGGTGCAGGAGGTGATGGCCGCGACCGTCACCGCGCCGTGGTCCAGCTCGTAGCTGGAGCCGTCGGGGGCGGTCACCGTGACCGGGTTCGACGGGACGCCGTTGCTGGCGGCCGGGGAGTCGGAGGCCGGGAAGGACTCCTTGCCCGCCTCGTCGTCGTCCGCGACGTAGTTGCGGACGTCGTTCTTGAACTGCTCGGAGGCGTTCGCGAGGACGATGCGGTCCTGCGGGCGCTTCGGGCCGGCGATCGAGGGGACGACCGTGGCGAGGTCGAGCTCCAGCTTCTCGGAGAAGTCGGGCTCGGCGGCCGGGTCGAGCCAGAGGCCCTGCTCCTTGGCGTACGCCTCGACGAGCGCGACCTGCTGGTCGTCACGGCCGGTCAGGCGCAGGTACTTCAGGGTCTCGTCGTCGATCGGGAAGATCGCGGCGGTGGAACCGAACTCCGGCGACATGTTGCCGATGGTGGCGCGGTTCGCGAGGGATGTGGCGGCGACGCCCTCGCCGTAGAACTCGACGAACTTGCCGACGACGCCGTGCTTGCGCAGCATCTCGGTGATCGTGAGGACCAGGTCGGTGGCGGTGGTGCCCGGGGTCAGCTCGCCGGTGAGCTTGAAGCCGACGACGCGCGGGATGAGCATCGAGACCGGCTGGCCGAGCATCGCGGCCTCGGCCTCGATGCCGCCGACGCCCCAGCCCAGCACGCCGAGGCCGTTGACCATCGTGGTGTGCGAGTCGGTGCCGACGAGGGTGTCGGGGTACGCCTGGCCGTTGCGGACCATGACGGTGCGGGCCAGGTGCTCGATGTTGACCTGGTGGACGATGCCGGTGCCCGGCGGGACGACCTTGAACTCGTCGAACGCGGTCTGGCCCCAGCGCAGGAACTGGTAGCGCTCGCGGTTGCGGCCGTACTCCAGCTCGACGTTCTGCGCGAACGCCTCGTGGGTGCCGAACTTGTCCGCGATGACGGAGTGGTCGATGACCAGCTCGGCCGGCGCGAGGGGGTTGATCTTCGCCGGGTCGCCGCCCAGCTCCTTCACGGCCTCACGCATGGTCGCGAGGTCCACCACGCAGGGCACGCCGGTGAAGTCCTGCATGATCACACGGGCCGGCGTGAACTGGATCTCCTGCGACGGCTGGGCCTGCGAGTCCCAGGTGCCGAGGGCGCGGATGTGGTCGGCGGTGATGTTCGCGCCGTCCTCGGTGCGGAGCAGATTCTCCAGCAGGACCTTAAGGCTGTAGGGGAGCCGGGCCGAGCCCTCCACCTTGTCCAGGCGGAAGATCTCGTACGACTCGTCGCCCACCTGCAGCGTGCTGCGGGCGTCGAAGCTGTTCGCCGACACGACAGTCTCCTTCATTGATGTGCGCGTTCCCACCGCATCCTGCCGCTACGACGTCTTGGCCGATCCGCTAAGGTAAGGCTAAGTTAGGCAAGCCTTACTGCTGGATCGGCGGAGTGTGCGGCTGCGGTGCACCTCGGCAGATATCTCGATGTCGAGATAACTCTAGTACATGGGGGCGGGCTGGTCATGCCCGGACCCGGCTGCGCCGGAAAACCGCTGGAGCCGACACGCCCCGCGTCCGTACCGTCGCCGGGGTGACCTACTTGAGCCCGCTCGGCTATCTGCTGGGACTGGAGGGCACCGCCCTGCTGCGCGGCCTCCGGGAGGGAACCGCCGACCAGGCCTTCGTCGAGGCCAGGACGGCCGAGATCCGCGGGCTGCTGGACACCCCGGAACTCGCCCGCGCCGAGGGCGTCACGGCGGTGCCGGGCGCGATCGGCACGGCCGACGTCTACGAGGAGTGGGCGGCGTACTACGACGAGCCCGGCAACCAGATGATCGACATCGAGCAGCCCGTCGTCCGGCGCATCCTGGACGGCCTGCCGGTCGGCACGGCCCTGGACGCCGCCTGCGGCACCGGCCGGCACACCGCCCATCTGCACCGGCTCGGCCATCGCGTGACGGGCGTCGACGCCTCGCCGGAGATGCTCGCGCGGGCACGGGAGCGGCTGCCGGACGTCGACCTCCGCGAGGCCGATCTGCACCGGTTGCCGTTTCCCGACAGTGCGGTCGACACCGTCGTCTGCGCGCTCGCGCTGACCCACGTGCCCGATCTCGCGGCCGTGCTCGCCGAGTTCGCACGGGTGCTGCGGCCCGGCGGGCATCTCGTGATCTCGGACGCGCACCTCATGTCGTCCTACCTACGGCCCACACTCCCCCGCCGCCCCGGCCCGGACGGCCGTCCCACCCTGCTCACCGAGTACCACCGCCCGCTCAGCGCCTACCTGTCGGCCGCGCTCCCCCTCGGCTTCCAGGTCCGCCACTGCGAGGAACCCCGCCGCCCGCGCCACTCCCCCGACCCCGGCGCCGCCCCGGACGCGCTGCCCACCTGGATGTCCTGGGACCTCCGGCGCTGGTGCCCCGAGGCGTCGGCCGCCGCGCTGGACGGGGCGCCGGTCGTGGTGATCTGGCATTTCCAGCTCGGGGACGACGGAGGAAAGTGAGCAACTCCCTTTTGTCCTCGGATGTTTGGCCGACTTCGGGGTACCCGGTGCGAGACGAAAGGGGGCGGGCATGCCGCTCACGTTCCGCAAGAGTTTCCGGATCCTTCCCTGGCTTCGGCTGAACATCAACAAGGGGTCCCTGTCGTTCACGACCGGGGGCAAGCGCGGCCCGCGGTACACACGCAGTACCTCGGGGCGCCGTACGACATCGATGAACCTGCCCGGGCCGTTCGGGTGGCGCAAGACGCGCACCAAGAAGGACGACTGAGGGCGCTGCTGACCGGTCGTCACCCGAATGGACCCCCCAGGAGGCGCCATCTCATATCTGAGATAACCTCGGCCTCATGGCAGACGACTACCTCGTACGTATCGGCAAGCTCATCCGTGACGCCCGGCAACATCGGGGCTGGACACAGACGCAGCTCGCCGAGGCGCTCGGCACCAGTCAGAGCGCCGTCAATCGCATCGAGCGCGGCAACCAAAACATCAGCCTTGAGATGATCGCTCGAATCGGTGAAGCCCTGGACAGCGAGATCGTGTCTCTGGGCTACGCCGGTCCGATGCATCTGAGGGTGGTCGGCGGACGCCGGCTGTCCGGTGCGATCGATGTGAAGACCAGCAAGAACGCGTGCGTGGCACTGCTGTGCGCCTCGCTCCTCAACAAGGGGCGCACAGTGCTGCGCCGGGTCGCGCGGATCGAGGAGGTGTACCGCCTTCTGGAGGTACTCGGCTCGATCGGCGTCCGCACCCGCTGGATCAACGAGGGCGTCGACCTGGAGATCGTGCCGCCGGCCGAGCTGGACATGGAGTCGATCGACGCCGAGGCGGCCCGCCGCACCCGCTCGATCATCATGTTCCTCGGCCCGCTGCTGCACCGCATGGACAGCTTCAAGCTGCCGTACGCGGGCGGTTGCGACCTCGGGACGCGCACGATCGAGCCGCACATGATCGCGCTGCGCCGCTTCGGTCTCGACATCGCCGCGACCGAGGGTCTCTACCACGCGCGGATCGACCGGTCCGTCTCCCCCGACCGCCCGATCGTGCTGACCGAGCGCGGCGACACGGTCACCGAGAACGCGCTGCTGGCCGCCGCCCGCCACGCCGGTGTCACGGTCATCCGCAACGCGTCCTCCAACTACATGGTCCAGGACCTGTGCTTCTTCCTGGAGGCGCTGGGCGTCGAGGTCGAGGGCATCGGCACCACCACCCTCACCGTGCACGGCGTGCCGACCATCGACGTCGATGTGGACTACTCCCCCTCCGAGGACCCGGTCGAGGCGATGAGCCTGCTGGCCGCCGCCGTCGTCACCGAGTCGGAGCTGACGGTCCGCCGGGTGCCCATCGAGTTCCTGGAGATCGAGCTCGCGGTCCTGGAGGAGATGGGCCTCGACCACGACCGCACCCCGGAGTACGTCGCGGACAACGGCCGTACGCGGCTGGTGGACCTGACGGTCCGGCCCTCCAAGCTGGAGGCGCCGATCGACAAGATCCACCCGATGCCGTTCCCCGGCCTGAACATCGACAACGTGCCGTTCTTCGCGGCCATCGCGGCGGTCGCGCAGGGTCAGACCCTCATCCACGACTGGGTCTACGACAACCGCGCGATCTACCTCACGGACCTCAACCGCCTCGGCGGCCGGCTCCAACTCCTCGACCCGCACCGCGTGCTGGTCGAGGGCCCGACCCGCTGGCGGGCCGCCGAGATGATGTGCCCGCCGGCGCTGCGGCCCGCGGTGGTCGTCCTGCTCGCGATGATGGCGGCGGAGGGCACGTCCGTCCTGCGCAACGTGTATGTCATCAACCGCGGTTACGAGGACCTGGCGGAGCGGCTCAACTCGATCGGGGCGCAGATCGAGATCTTCCGCGACATCTAGACCGCATCGCGGATGCTCGGGTGCCGCCGTGCCCTACAGGTGCGGCGGCACCGCCGTGTTCAGCGGGTGCTCCACTTCTGGTTGTCCTGGCCGTTGCAGTCCCAGAGCTGGAGCCGGGTGCCGTTGCCGGTCTTCTGGTCCTTGACGTCCACGCACTTGTTGGACTGCGGATTGACCAGGTCGTTGCTGGAGTTGAGGCGGAACTGCTGGGCCGGGTTGCCGCTGCACACCGCGATCTGGATCACCGCGCCGTTCGCCGACGAGCCCCAGGCGACGTCCATGCACAGGCCCATGGAGCGGATCGTGCCGTCCGAACGGAAGTCCCACTTCTGCCAGTTCTTGCCGGTGCAGCTGTTGATCTGCAGCGGCGAGCCGTCGGCGCCCTTGTGACCCACCATCTCAATGCACTTGTTGGAGGCGTGACCGTAGATGGTGGTGCCGGGGGCGCTGATCACCGTCTTGGTGGCCGTGACCTTGGGCGTGGTGGACTTCTTCGTCGAACTCTTCCCGGAAGAGGCCTTCTTGGGCGCCTCGGCGGAACTGCCCGCGATCACCCCGGCACCGGAACCGGCACCGGCCGCCGCCGCTCCCGCGCCGTTCTTCACCGCGTTGTTCTTGCCGCCGGAGGGGTGCGAGGGGGTCGCCTTCGGGGTGGTCAGGTCCGGGCTGGCCGAACCGTAGGCGCCCGCGCCGCTGTCCGTCGTCGCCCCGTTCAACACCGTCCCGGCGTCGGCCACTTGGTCCGACGGCTTGCTGTCCGAGCCCGACTTGCCGAGCATCCCCGACACCAGGAACGGCACCCCGATGAGCAGCGCACCTGCTATCGCGGCGCCGGCGAGGAGACCCCGGGAAGGGCGGCCGAAGGCGGGCGCGGCGGTGGCGGTGTCCTCATCGGTCCCCGAGCCCGCTCCAACGCCGCCTCCGGATGCGGCCGTTGCCGCGCCCGCGAGGGCCTCGGGGGCGGGGTCGGGATCGGCGTGACCTTGGGCTTGGGTGTCGGGGGCCGCTTCGGCGGTGGCGCCGTCGGTGCCCGTATCGGTGCCTACGGCGGCTTCGGCGCCGGGGAGTTGGGCCGCCGCGGCGGGCTGCGCGGGGGGCGTCGGTGTCGCCTCCGCCTTCGCCGCGGTCGCCGGGGTACCGGTGGCAGCGGTGCGGCCGCTCTCCGACTCGCCGCTCGTGGGCGGGAGTTCGGCGCCGGTCTCGGGGGCGCCGCTCGCGGTGTCCGGGGCCGGAGTGGGCTCCGCCCCGCCCGTCGCTGCCTGGTGCTGCGGGCTGTTCTTGCCGGACATGCTGGTCCTTCCAGAAAGGGGATCGGGTGACGACCGGTCAGTCGTCGTCCGGGGCGGGCGGGTTGACCGTGAACCGATTGCCGTCGACATACAAGGTCAGCGGGGCGCCCTCGGCCGGGCCGAAGCGCTGGGTGAGCTCGCCGGGGCCGCGCAGCACGACCGGCCGCCCGGTGTCCCGTGCGACCAGGGCCGCGAGGGTGGCCGCGTAGGCGGCGCCTGCGGGGCGGGCCAGCACCAGGGCGAGGCGCGCCGCGTCGTCGAGCCCGGCCTCCCCGACGGTCACCGTGCCGCTCTGCATGATCGACTGGGCGCGCAACTCTTCGGTGAGCGCGCCGATTTCGGCCAGGACGTCGGTCGGCACGGCGGTCTCCGGCGTCGGGAGCGGGGCGTCGTCCGGGGCGCCGTGAGCTGTCACGTCGGCCTGGGCCCAGGCGAGGAGGGCGGTGTGGGGGTCTCGGGCACGGGTCCAGTCGGGGGTGGGGGCGGGGTCGGTGGTACCGGGAGTCGAGAGTAGACGGGCCAGTGCGTGGGCGAACGTCTCGGGTCCCTGTTCCGGCGCCACGACGGGCGGGAGCTCCGGTTCCCGGGGCTCGTTCTCCGGCTCTTCCTGCGGGTCGTCCCTCAGCTCGGTCGCCGGTCCCGCGCCGTTGCGGGTCAGCGGCGGGCGGGGCGTGCGGCGGGGCCAGCCGGCCGGGGTCGCGGACAGGGAACCGGTGGTCAGCGGCGCGGTACCGTCGCCCGCCGCCGCCCGCCGGGTCTCCAACAGGGCCACGACGTCGCCGAGATCGTGCTCCGCGTTGCGCTGCCGGGCCGCCTGCCTGGCCTGCTCGGCGAGGGCGTCGTCGATCCCGCCGGTGAGGGCGTCCAGCGCCCGCTGGGCCTCGTTCCGCGCGGCGAGCATCTGGTCGCGGTGCGCCGTCGCCGCCGTCAGCTCCGCCTGGGCCGTACGGTCCGTCTCGGCGACCGTCGCGGCGGTGTTCCGGGCCCGGGTCAGGCCGGCGGCGGCAGTACGGGCCGCGTCCCGGGCCAGGCCGAGCCGGAGTTCGGTGTCGTCGGCGGCGTGCCGGGCGGTGTCGGCGGCACGGTCGGCCGCCGCGGCGTCGATCCGGGCCTGGTTGAGGGTGTTGCGGGCCCGGTTCCGCTGCGACTGGCGCCGGGCGAGCGAACCGGCGCCGTTCGCGACGGAGTTGCCTTCGCCGCGCCGCGAACTCCCGTCCTGTCCAGCCGTGTTGGCGCCCTGCCGGCCTGACGCGTGGGCAGCCTCCTGCTCCGCCGCCTCCCGCGCGGCCTCCTCCGCCTCCCGTACGGCCCGTTCCGCCGCCGCCAGTTCGTCCTCCGCCGTGCGGACCGCCTCGTGCGACTCCCTCGCCGCCCGGGTCAAGGCCTCCGCCCGCTCGTTCTGTTCCTGGAGTTCCGTCGTCAACTCCGTGACGCGGGCGGCTCGTTCCTGGTCGGTGCGTGCGGCGGCGACGACGGCCCGCCCAGCGGCGTCGAGTTCGTCGGCGGCGGTGGCCGCCGCGGCTTCGGCCTCGTGCAGCTCCCGGTCCGCCTCCGTCACCCGGGGCCCGGCCTCGGCCAACACCTCTTGGGCGTCGGGCACTTGGTCCTGGAGCCGGATCTCCTCGGTGCGCGCGGCGTCCTCCGCCTGCCCGGCGTCCTCCAGCGTGCGGATCTGGGCCCGTGCGGCGGCCCAGCCCGCGTCGAGAGCGGGATCACCCTGACGCACGCCACCCCGGCCGGCACCGCCCCGGCGCTCCTGGCCCGCGTCGCTCGGCCCGGCGCCGTCCCCCTGGTCGCCCTCCGACTGCCCCTGCTCCAGGCCGTCTTCGTCCTGTCCCTCGCCCGGCTCCGCGTTCTCCGGCGGAACCACGGGGTCCCCGTCCGCGCCGAACTGCCGGAACCGCACGCCTTCCCCGTCCCGCAGGGCGAGTTCGACCGGCCGTCCCAGCAGCGCGGCGGTGCCCGAGGCGGCGTACAGGGCGCGCGCGGTCCGGTCGGCGGTGCCGTCGGTGGCGAGCCAGAGCTGGATCATGCCGTCGTCGCCGTCGGCGGTGGCGCCGATGCCGTGGGCCATGAGGGTCGGGAGGTCGCGGAGCGGGACCGTGCGCCAGTCGCGCAGGACGTCGTCGGCGCGGTCGCCCGGTGCGCGGTCGTCGGCCGCCTCGCGGGTGAGGGAGGCGCCGTCGTAGACACCCGGGTCCGTCAGGCCCGTGGTGACGCCGTGGCCCAGGAGGTCGCGCTCCTGGGGGCGCAGCCGGACCGTGCCGGAGACGTACCGGGTGCCGTTCGGGCCGTGGACGGTGAGGATCGCGTCGGCGACGATCTCGTGGCTGCGGGTGCCGCGGGTGCCCTCCGGGATCTTGGTGTCGCCGCGCTTGAGCCACTCGCGGCGGGTGCCGACGACGCCCCCGCCCGAACCGGGGTCCTGCGCCGGGCGGGCGAGCACCGGCATGGTGAAGCCGACGAGCTGGCGGTTGGAGTCCGTGGCGCTGAAGCCGCCCTGCGCCGAGAGGCTCCCGGTGACACCCGCGTGCGAGGCGGAGCCCGCGCTGACCGTGTTGAGCCGTACCCGGTCGATCGTCACGTCGCCGGCGTCGGTCACCGGGCGGGGCCGGTACAGCTCCACGGTGAGCCGGGGCGGGGTGCCGGGCGCGCCCTGGAGCGGGTAGGCGCCGGGCATCGAGGTGGTGAGTCCGGCGGGGCCGCGCGGGTGGTCGAGGGAGATGGTGCCCGCCTGGAGGAGTTCGCCGATGCGTACGGCGGTGTTGTCCGCCGAATCGGAGGCGGCGATCCGGCGCCAGGTGCGGGTGAGGGCCGGGGCGACCTCGCCGAGAGCGGCGGCGAGGTGGGTTCCGGCGTCGAAGGAGAAGACGGGTGCGGGGCCGCCCGGTGTGAACCGGTGTCCGGTCGGCGTCGGCCGCTGCACGGACCGGCCCGCCGCCACCTGCCGTTCGGCCGGGGCGGGTTCGGCGGTCTCGCTGCCGGTGAAGCGCAGTGCGGCCATGGTGTGCACGGCGGTGGTGCGGGTCGGGCGGCCGAGGAAGAGGTGGGTGATGCGGTTGACGAGGGTGGTGTTCGCGTCGGTGAGGCTGAGCACGCCGTGCTGGAGCATGCCGGCGGGCAGGTCGATCAGCCAGTCGGCGGTCAGGGAGGAGCGCACGGTGGCGACGACCCGGTAAGGGACGCCGTCGAAGTCGGCGACGTTGTCGGTGCGCAGCCAGTGCCGGTCCTCGGCGGCGCGGGTGACGCGGACCGAGTTGCCGCGCAGGGTGTCCGCGCCGAGCAGGACGCCCGCGCGGTCGGTGCGGGGGCCGCCGGTGGGCCTCGGGAGCCGGGTCTGGAGCTGGACGAACCCGGAGTGGCGGACGCCGCGGGAGGTCCGATCGGTCACCGCGGCCGGGGTGTGGCCGTGGAACTGCTCGATGCCGGTGCCCTGGGCGCCCCGGTGGCCGCGCAGCCCCCGGAGCGCGTGGTCGTCGGCGTCCGGGCGGGCCGCGAGGGTGACCTCGACGAGGCGGGCGCCGCCGTAGCCGACGTGGCGGAAGCGGAAGCGCTGGACGCGGCCGGGGCCCCGGCCCGCGAGGGTGCGCAGACCCGCCGTGGAGGTGAGGTCGGCAATGCGGGTGTCGACGCCCGCGAGGTAGGACGCGTGGCCGGGGCGGGTCGTGCCGGGGGCCTCCTCCTCGATGAGGGTGAGGAGTTGCTGCCGGAACAGGTCGGGGCGCTGCACGGAGCGGGTGGCGTCGGTGAACTGGTCCATCGCCTGGACGCTGCCGAGGCCGACCTCGCCGGAGGCGACGAAGCGGCGCGGCAGCAGCACGTCGCCCGGCACCGGCGCGGGCACGGTGAGCCCGGGCACGGTGGAGTACCAGCGGGCGTGCCGCCGTATCTGCGCCGGGGTGACCAAGAACCGTACGGCGTCCGGGAGTTCGACCGCGACGGTGACGGCGCGGCCCTCGCCCTGGCCGAGCGCGTTGCCCACCACGTTGCGGCGGCCCCGGCGGAAGGTGACCAGCAGAAGGGCGTCGGCCGAGACGCGGTGCTGGGTGCCGCCCTCGGTGGCGGTGCGGTGCACGAGCGTCGAGGAGGCGAGCCCGCGGCCCTTCTCGCGGCGGCTGGTGCGGGTGTAGCGGGCCGAGGGGTTGAGGGTCGCGGCGCGGGGTGCGGAGGTGGACGTACCGCCGCCCTGTGTCTCGGCGGGGGCGTCGGCGCGGCGTTTCATGCCGCCGTCGCCGAGGCCGCCGATGTCGCCGTCGTTGCCCGCCGCCTGGTCCGAACTCGGCGTCTGGGACGAGGAGTTGTTGTGGACGGAGGTGAAGCCGCCCGCCCACTGCACGGCGTGGGTCACCCCGCGCTGCTGCCCGGCGCCGTCGGAGGCGTTGAGCCCCGACTCGAAGTACTGCGTGAACGCGTCCGAGGCCCGGGCCCGGCGCAGGGCGCCGCGGATCTCCACCGACAGCACCTCGTCGGCGGCGAGCCCGGGCAGGGTGAGGCCCTCGATCACGTAGGCGCCCTTGAACACCTGGTGGCCGCGGGCCAGCAGGGCGACGGGGTTGCGGGCGGCGGCCAGCATCTCCGCCGTCACCGTGGTCGGGTCGGTGGCGGCGGCACCGGCCAGCGACTCCCCGACGGCACGGCCGACTCGCGCCACGGGGGCGGGAGTTCGGTCCGCGACCGCGTCGAGCACGCCGTCCAGCAGGCCGCGTGCCGGATGACCCTGGTAGGTGTTGCCGAGCACCGCGCGGAACGCGTCGTCGAGCGCGGCCGACGCCCGGAACACCTCCAGCATCGAGTCGTCGGGCAGCGGGATCGAGTCGGGCAGCGGGCCGCCGTGCTCGTCGCTCAGTTCGAGCGCGGTGCGGTCGGCGGCGTTCGCGGCCCGCACGGTGTGCGCGGCGGGCGCGGCCGGGGCGGGCTCGTCGTCGACGGCGGGCAGGGTGCGGAGCGTGGGCACCGACAGCCGCAGCGACCCCGCCACCCGGTCCGGCGGCGGAGGCGGCGCCGGGTCGTCCGGCCCGGGCGGCGGCGCGCCGTGCGGGACGTACGGCTCCACGACCGTCTGGTGCGCGAACCGCACCAGCGGCTCCTCCCCCGGGCCCTCGTACAGGTCGAGCGCGAAGTCGGCCGGCACCTCGAACACCTCGCTGCGCTGCCCCGCCCCGATGCCCTGGAACTGCTGGTCGTGCCCGACGGACACCTGCACGCTGTTGTCGTGCTGCACCTGGTGGGAACGCACGTGGTCGCCGGTGCCGCCGAGGGTCCAGGCGCCGTCGCGCACCGGGATGCCGAAGGAGCCGCCCGCGCCGTACGACACCCCGTACTGGGAGCCGTTCTGGTCGGCGGCGACCGTCGACAGCGAGATCAGGCCGATGCCCTCCACATGCGGCAGCACCGTGGTGTGCGTGCTCTCGCCCGTGCCGCGCTCCGCGCTGAGCACCAGCCGCACCCTACGGCTGCCGGGCACGGTCGGAATCTCCAGGAACAGCGAGTGACCGCCGTCCAGCATGGCGTCCGTCGCGGCCCGCTGCCCGATCTGCGAGCGGGCCTGCTCGAACCGGCGCAGGTTGTTCAACTGCGCCTGCACCAGCGCCTCGTCAGGCAGGACGCGGTTGCGCGTGTGGGTGTCCGGGGGCAGGAAGCCCTCGCGGCGCAGCCAGTTCTCGGCCTGCACGAAGAGGGGTTCGGCGCCCGTCACTGCCAGCGGTGTCGCGTTGGCGCCGATCGACCGCAGATGCTCCAACTCCGCCGGGAGGCGCCGCAGTTCCTCCGCCGTCGGGGCATGGCCCTCGGCGTCCTCGGCGGTCATCACCCGCAGATGCATGCCCGCCGGCCACTCGCCCGGCTCGAACGTCTCCCGGCCGCCGCCCGCCCGGTGGAACACCAGCGTGTGCTCGACCGAGGCCGGCGCCAGCAGGTGGCTGCGCTTGGTGCGCACCTCGTGCATCAACGACGCGCTGGCGCTCTGGTTCAGCGCGCCGCTCGTCGCGGCCTGGGCCGAGACCCGCCCCAGCACACCGCCGCCGACCCGCCGCGTCGCCTCCGGGTGGCCCTCGCTGTGGTCGCCGGTGAGCGCGGGACCGACGCTCCCGGACAGGGACGCGCCGCTGCTGAACTTCGACTGGGCGTCGATCTTGACCAGTTGGGTGAGATGGCTCTCCAGGTTGATCTTCCCGGCGACGCTCTGCCGCAGCGGATCGCCGACCGTGACGTCGGTCCGCAACTGGAACATGCCGATCGCGCGCCCCGACGTGTCGAGCAGCACCGGCGAGAAGACGCCGCCCTCCCGCTGCATCGGCAGGGTGCCGCGCAGCAACGGCTCCGACAGGAACGTCTCCAGCTCCGCCAGCGAGTCCGTGTCCAGCGACCGCAGCTGGTTGTGGAAGTGCTGGAGCGTCTCGGCGAGCAGCCGCCCCGGCTCCGCCACCGTGTCCACGCCCCAGATCGGCAGCACGTCGAGACCCGCCGCCTCCGGCAGCTCCCCGTCCTCGTCCCGCGCCAGGTGCTGCGGGAACCAGATGGTGACCGGCCCGTGCGACTGCTCCGCCGTCCACGTGACGGGCGCGGCCAGCGCCGGGGTGTCGACCCGTACATCCCACATGGCGGTGAAGTCGTACGGTTCCGACGGCTCGTTGCTGCGCTGCGCGGTCGTCGACGTCACCACGGACGTCACCGACGCGCTCGACGACAGCTGGTTCAGGGTCAGCGCCAGGGTCAGCGCGGCGTCGACACCCCGCACCGGGATCGCCCTGCTGATCGGGAACAGCCCGGTCCAAGGAAGCATCAGGGTACGGATGTTGCCGGACGCCTCCGACGACACCGACTCCTGCGAACCGATCCCGCGCCGCTCCACGCGTACGTCCCGCACCCCGCCCTCGGCGTCCCCGTACCGGGCCGACGCCACCGGGTTCGCGAGCCGCATCCGCAGGTCCACGGTCCGGTCGCGGCCGTCCACCCGCACGGTGATCCGGAAGCCCAGACTTCCGCGCAGATACGGCAGGTTGAGCACCAGCTCCTCACCGCTCGCCACCGTCCGCAGCTGCTCCCGCACCGGATGTGTGTCCGGCGCGGTCCCCAGCCCGAGGGCCGTCATCACCTGCTGGTGCACGCCGTTCACCACGGCCTCCGACAGCGGTTCGAGCAGCACCAGGCCCACGTTGCCGTCCCGTTGGGACCCGTACCCGAGCACGAACGTCGAAGAGGGCGGCGCCGCCGGGGCGTTCGAGGCGGGCCAGATGAGGGGGGTGTCGGTGGGGATGGGGTGGGTGTCGGGGTTCTCGGCGGGAGTGCTCTCGTCCTGGCCCGCGTGGTCGTGGAGTCGGGGCCCGGCAGCGGTGACGTTTTCGATGATGCGGAGGTAGCGCTGCGGAATGTGGACCGGGGTCTGCGTCGTCGCCATGAGGCCGGTCGTGCGGACGGTGGTGCTGTTGGCGTGGTTGCGCAACAGGAAGTCGTTGTCGCGCTGTTCGTCCGGCAGGCCCAGGTAGTGCAAGACCTCGTGGAGCAGGTCCTCGTCGGAGTGGTTGACGTCCAGGTGCAGTTGGTCCGCGCGGCCCGGCTTCTCGGAATCGGTGAGCGTGACCGCCTCAGGGTGGGACGGGTCCTCGATCAGGTTCAGATTGATGTGGAGCTGGTCGCGTGAACCGGGCAGCGCCAGACCGGTGTTGAGGTGCGCGTCCAGGAGACGGGTGATGCGGTCGTTCAACTGCTGCGTGCGGGCGGGGTCGTTGGTGGTGACCGGCAGGTTGACCGTGTAGTCGCGTACCCACTGACCGTTGGGCGCCTGGATACGACGGACCTGGGTGCGGATGAGGGTCGTCGCACCGCTGAGCGTGCCCGGGCGGGGCGGGTTGCTCTGATCCGCGTGCGGATCGAACCGCTCCGTGGAGTGCACGGCGGGACGGGCATGCGACCGCAGACCGTGCCAACTGCCCTTAGATGCCGGATTGTTGACTTGAGATGCGGGCAGGTCGTCGGCCGCGTCACGCACCGGCTCGGGACGATAACGGCCGTCCGGCTGAACGCTGTCGGCGTCCCCGGGGCGCCGGGGTGCCTTCGACGGGGTGATGGTCGGCGGGGCGGCCACGGTGTTCACGTTGCTCGCGCTGTAGTGGTTCAGGCCCGTGTAATGGACCTCCAGCGCAGGGGTGTTGGTGGTCGGGCCGTACGGCAGGACGATGCCTCGGGGGCCGCCGGTCGCGGTGGTGCCGGCGAGTGCGGCGGGCATCGGCTGGAAGACGTGGATCGGGGCGCCGAGGGTGTCGGCGAGCAATGGCAGGAAGGCGTCGCCGATCCGGTTCGCCCACTGGGTCGACCAGTTGCGCACCGCCTGGTCGAGTACGGCCGCCTCGGGCGCGGTGATCGGGGCGGTGCTCTCGTGGTAGCCGGCGACCAGCAGGGCCCGGCGCTCGTCCGGTGTCATGGTGGCGACCGTCGGCAGCGCGTTCAGCGCCCGGAGGTAGGCGAACATCCGCGCGTTGCTCGGCGGGGTGCCGGCCGGTGCGGGCGGTGCGCCCGGCGCCGAGACGGCCAGGATGTAGCGGGCCTGGAGGTCGGCCGGGTCCATCTGCTCGGCGCGGGTCGGGCCCTGGATGCCGTAGAGGGCGAGTTGGGTGCCGACGGTGGCGTTGTTCATGCCCTGCACCGCCGTCGCGAAGCGGCCGACGAGAACGCCCCGGAGCTGGCCCAGTACCTGCGGCGGGAGCGGGTGGGTGTTGTTGCGTGCGGCGGTGAGGCGGGCCAGCACCAGGTTCTGCAACCCCCGGCGGGTGGCGTGCAGATGGGCGGTTCCCTGGTCGAGGGTCTGCGGGTGCTGGGCGAGGGTCGTGAGGGTCCGCCGTACGAGGTTGGGCTGTCCGAGCCAGGCGTCGGTGCCCGCGTCGAAGGTCGGGTCGGCCTGGCGCAGCCGGGTGGCGACGTGGCCGGGCGCGCTGCCGATGACGGCGTAGAGCAGGCAGTTGCCGTCGCCGGGGGTCTGGACGGCGTTGCCGGTGGGGGCGACGTACGGGGTCAGCGGGGCGGTCGGGGTCGCGGTGGTGCCCGGTGCCGGGTTCTGGGTGGTCGTCGTGGTCGTGCCGGGTTTGGGCGCGGGCCCGGTCTTGCTCGTGCTCGCGCTCTTGCCGTTGGCCGGCTGCTTGCCGTTGGCCGGCTGCTTGCCCTTGCCCTTGTCCTTGCCCTTGGCCTTGTCGGGCTTGGACGGCGCGGTCTTCTTCGGCGGCTGCTTCGGCGGGGTCTGCGTGACCGTCGCCGTGGTGGTCGGCACCGTCGTCGTGGTGGCCGGGGGCGGCGTGTGCGTCTGGCCCGCGGCCGGGAGGGGGGTGGGGCGGCCGTCGGGGTCGGGCCAGCGGGGCGGGGTGGTGGCGAAGGTGGTGCGCGGGGACTGTTCGGGGGTCGGGGCGTTCTCCTGGACGTCGGCGGACACAGCCGGGAGTGCGGCGGTGGCCGCCACCTGGTCTGCCGCGGCCTGGAGTTGGGCGGTGACGGTGGTGGCGAGCTGGCCGTTGCGGCGGGCGATCCTGGCCTGGGCGCGGGGTATCCGGCGCTGGGCGCGGGCCTCGCGGAACCTGGCGATCCGTACGTTCTCGGCCCGGCGGACGACGGCGCGCGCGTCCTCGTCCGCCTCCTCGACGGCCTCCTCGTGGCTCTCCTCCGCCTGGCCGATGCGCTCGGGGGCGATGCTGACGATGTGCTGCGCGCGGGCCAACTTCGGCCGGGCAGCGGCGAGTTGGGCGGTGGCGCGCCGGATCGTGTCGTCGAGGGCGTCGATCTGCGAGACCACGGCCTGCACGCGGGGGTCGTCGGCGACATCCGCAGCCGGGTCCTTGGTGCGCGCGGCGTTGGGTGCGACGGGGGTCGGCGGGGCCGGTGCGGGGGTCGGCGCGGCCGTCGACTGGCCACCCTGCGCGGCCTGTTGGGCGGCTGCCCGTGCGGCGGCGCGTTCGGTGCGCACAGTGTTCTCGGTCTGGGTGAGGCGGGCCAGGGCCGTCTGACGGTCGCTGCGGGCCCGGGTCTCGTCCCGTTCGTGCTGCGCGATCTGCGGTGGCAGGGTGGTGACGGTCTTGCGCGCGTCGGCGAAGTCCAGCTTCAGCCGCTCGACCCGCGCCGCCGCGTCGGCCGCCGCCTTTGCGGAGGCCTTGGCCTCGGCCACGGCGTCACGGTGGGCGTCGGTCGCGACGGTGACCGCGTGCTGGGCCCGCGTGTGGGCGTCGACGGCGTCCGTGTGCACCCGGTTGCGGTGCTGGAGTGAGGCGGTGAGGCGGTTGAGCCGCTGCGGGGTGTCGGCGAGGGTGTCGGTGGCGTCGTGCAGCCGTACGGCCTCGGTGTGGAAGGCGGTCCACGCGGTGGTGAGGTCGGGGTCCGAGGTGACGAGGGCGCCGTCGGGGGCGAACTCCCAGCGGCGGATGCCCTGCGGGTCCCGGGTCATCAGCTCCAGCGGGCGGTTGCCCAGCACGGCCGTGCGGGACGCGGCGTAGAGGGCCCGGCCCAAGTGCTCGCCCTGCGGGTCGGCGCCGAGGGCCACCCAGACCTGGACGCCGTGACTGCCCGCCGGGATCGCGGAGTTGAGGCGTCCGGGCAGCGTGTGCGGCTCCGCGGTCGCCCAGTCGGGGACGAGCGCGGGCAGGTCGTGGACGTTCGGCGGGGCCTCGGCCGGGGTGATGAGACCGTGCCCGAGCAGGTCGCGCTCCTCCACCCGGAGGGTGACCGTGCCGGTGACATGCCGGGTGCCCTCCGGTCCCTCGACCAGGAGGTGGGCGTCGGCGTCGACGACGTAACTCCGCGTCCCGCGCGCCCCGTTGGCGGGCGCTGAGGTGCTGCCGGACTTGAGCCAGTCGCGACGGCTGCCGGTGGTGGTGCCGCCGAAGGTGGAGGGCTGGGTCTGCCGCTGGGCTAGCGGGACGCTGACGCCGGAGATCTGACGGTTGTCGTCGTCGCCGCTGAGCAGTTCGGTGAACGCGGTCGAGAAGGAGTGGTCGGCGCCGGCGGCGGTGCTCACCGTGTCGGTGGAGTTGTGGAGCTGGTCGAGGGTGACGTCGTCGGCGTGGGTCGAGCGGCGCGGGTTGTAGAGCGTGACGGCGATGGTCGGTGGCTGGGCCGGTGCTCCCTCGAAGGGGGTGGTGCCGGGCAGCTTGCGGGTGAGGTCGGCGGCGAGCCGGGGACGGTCGAGGGAGACCCGGCCGGCCTGGATCAACTGGCCGAGCCGGACGGCCTGTCCCTCCACCGACACGGAGGTGATCTGCGCGTGCCAGCCGCGTCCGCCGCGCGGTGCCACCTCGTCGAGGGCGGTCTCCAGGTGCGCCCAGCCGTCGAAGTGGAACGCCGGGGTCGGGCCCACCGGGTGGAACATCTGCGCGTCGGCGAGATACGGCGTGGGGGCCGGGCCGGGCAGCACGGTGTTGCGCGGGTCGGCGCCGGAGACGACCGACGGGGCGGTGACTGTCGCGGGCCGCGTGGGCGCGTTGGTCTCGGTGCCGGTGAACCGCAGACTCAGCCGGACCGGGACGGTGCGGGTGCGCGGGTTGCCCCGGGCCAGCAGTTCGTCCACCCAGCGGCGTACGTCGTGGTCCGCGTCCGACCAGGCGATGACGCCGTTCTGGATGAGACCGCCGATGACGTTGGGCGGCCAGTCGGCGACCAGCGCGGACCGCACGGACAGGACGTAGTCGTACTGGAGGCCGTCGAAGTCGGCGCCGTTGTCGGTGCGCAGCCAGAACCGGTTGTCGGCGGTGGTGGCCCGGCGGGCGGACCTGCTGGTGGCCGACTGCGGGGTGAACACCGGCGCCGCGCGGTCCGTCCGCTTCGGGTCGGGACCCTGGTCGGGGCGGCGGTAGCGGGTGGTCAGGGTGACCGGGAGCTGCTTCTGCCGGACCGAGGCGCGGGTGGTCGTTCGGCCGGCGGCGGTGTGCGACTGCCACTGTTCGAGACCCGAGCCGGGCGTCGAGGAACCGCGAACGGCGGCCAGGTTCTGGGTCCGTCGGGGCACCGCCGTGAGCGTGACCTCGATCAGCCGTTCGCCGCCGTGGCCGTGGTGGCGGAAGTGGAACCGGGTGGTGGCGCGGCGCGGGGTGCCGTCCGGGCCGCGCCCCGGCAGCGAGCGCAGTCCGGGCGTCGAGGTGAGCTGCGCGATCCGGCTGTGCACACCGGCCTGGTAACCGGCGTGGCCCGGGGTGACCGCGCCGGGCGCCTCCGCCTCGACCAACTCCAGCAGTTCGCGCCGGACTTGACCGCGCCGCTCCCTCGGGTTGACCGGCCCCAGCGGGACCTGGCCCGCGGCGGGCCCGGTCGCGGGAACGGGCGCGGCGACGGGACGGTCGTACTCGATGACCGAGAGGACGCCGCCGAGGCCGAGTTCGCGGTCGCGGGTGTACGGCGTCGGGAGCGGGGCCGTCAGGGTCGGCGCGGGCGCCGGGGCGAGGCCCTGGACGGAGCCCATCCACCGTGCGTCGCGGGCGAGTTGGCCCTGCGTCATGAGGAACTGGAGGCCGCCAGGGACGTCCACCGCGAAGGTGACGGGGGCGACGGTTCCGGGCTCGCCGACGCCGTTGAGCAGCGTGCGGGAGCCGGCCCTGACCGTGACCAGATAGGTGACGTCGGCGACGACGCGGTGCAGGGTGCCGCTCTCGGTGGGGGTGCGGTTGACGCCCGTGCTGGCGGAGAGCGTGTCGGCGGTGTCCGTGCGGGAGACATAGCCGAGCCGTGCCGAGGGGTTGAAGAGTCCCTTGAACGGCTTGCCGCTGCTCTGGGTGGTGGAGACCGAACCGTCCGACTCGGGGCCGGTGTTGCCCTGCCCGGCCGCGTTCTCCGGGCCGCTCGGCTGCGTGGGCGGGTTCTGGGTGAGGACCCCGGTACCGCCGAACTGGTGGGACTTTCCAAGGGACTTGGCCTGCTGGGCGCTGTCCGTCGCGGAGACGCCCGTCTCCAGGTACTGCCGGGTGGTGTCCAGCAGTCGGGGGCGGTGTGCGACGGCCTGGATCTCCAGGGAGTACTGCCCGTCGGCCAGGGTCCCCGGCAGGTTCAGGCCCTCGACCACGTAGGAGTTCTTGAAGAGTTCGTGGCCGTGGGCGACCAGGCTGCCCGGGGTGATCGCCGCGTGCCGGGTCTCGGCGGCGCGGGTCGTGCTGTCGGTCAGCCCGTGCCCGGCGAGCGGCGAGATGCCGTCGCGTTGCGGTGCGGCGGCGGGCGCGGGTGCCGTGACGGGGAGGATCGGGCCGGTGGCCGGGGTGGCGGGCGTCGGCTGGGCCTGGTTGCGGATGTCGGCGGCGGCGCGCTGGAAGGCCGACTCGATGGCGGCTGAACCGCGCACGGTGTCGATCAGCGCGTCGTCCGGTATACGCACCAGCTCGGGACGCGGGGTGCCGGTCGCGTCGGTCCCGTCGAGCCGGGCCCGGTCGACCGCGTTGGCCGGACGCGGTGCCCCGTCGACGCGCGCGACGGGCGGTACGGCGACCGCCGGGGGTACGTGGGTACGGCCGTCCGGCACCGCGAGCCGCAGCGCGCCTGAGACGGTCGGCGCGACGGGCGGCGCGGGGGCAACAGGCGGGGCTCCGGGCACAGTTGGGGCCGGTGCCGGGGCGGCGGCCTGGTTGATGGTCTGCCCGAACCGCTCGCTGGGCTGGTCCCCGCCGTCCGCGTACAGGTCGAGCGCGAGCCGCACCGGCACGGTGAAGGCGTGGCTGTCCTGGCCGGAGGCGATGAAGAACTGGTCGTGTCCGGTGGCGCCGCCCACGGTGTCGCCGTGGGTGACCTGCTGCCCGTACTGGTAGTCGGCCCCGAACCCGATGGACCCCCAGCCGCCGAGCGGCCGGCTGACGCTGCCCATCGGCCCGAGCGCGCCGCCGTAGGACTCGCCGCGCTGCTCGGCGTCGCTGCCCGCCATCTGGGCGAGGCCCATGACCTGGATGCCCGGGAGGACCAGGCGGTGGGTGCTGGCCTGGGTGTGGTCGCGGACGGCGGTGAGCAGCAGCCGGACGCGGCGGACACCGGTGTCGGTGCTGTTGGGCACCTCGAAGTGCAGGGCGTGTCCGCCGTCGACCATGGCGTCGGTGGCGGCGCGCAGGCCGGTGCGGGAGCGGGCCTCGCGCAGTCGGCGCAGGTTGTTGAGCTGGGCGTGCAGCCGGATCTGGCGCTCGGGTTCGTGGTCCCGTGCCGCCTGCTTCAGCCGGGCCGCGACTCCGGTGGGCGCGGGGGCCGTTGGGCTGGGCGGCAGGAAGCCCTCGCGGCGCAGCCAGGTCTCGGCCTCGTCGAAGAGGCCGTCCGTGCCGGTGATGTCGAGGGGCGCGGCGCTCAGCCCGATGCCGTCCAACCGCTCCAGGGAGTCGGGGAGTTCACGTAGCTCGGCCGCGGTCGGCGGGTGGCCGTTGGCGTCCGCCTGACTGAGCACGCGGAGGTCCATGCCGCGGGTCTGCGTGAGCGGGGGCGCCGCCGTCTCGGTGCCGTCGGGGCGGATCAGGGTGACCTGGTAGGTGGTGCCCGAGGGGGTGAGGAGGTGGCCCCGGTTGGTGCGGATGGCGTGCATCGTGCCGGCGGAACTGCTCGCGCTGTACGTGTTGGTGACGGTCGCCTGGGTCTGCCCGCGCAGGCCGAGGCTGCCGCCGATCGTGCTGGACGCGTCGGGGTGCCCCTGCGCGTGGTCCCCGGTGAGCGCGGCGGCGCCGCTGCCGCTGACGCCGATCCCGCTGGTGTACCGGGAGGACAGGTCGACCCGCGCGGTGTTGACGAGGTGGCTCTCCAGGTTGATCTGACCCGGGGTGCTCTGCCGCAGCGGGGTACCGACGTTCGGCACGGTGACGAGGTGCAGCATGCCGACCGCGTTGCCGGAGGCGTCCGTGAGGACCGGCGAGTAGATGCCGCCGTCGAGCTGCATCGGCAGCGTGCCGCGCAGCACCTGCTCGGAGAGGAAGTCCGAGACCTGCCCGGCCGCGGTCTCGTCGAGATCGGCGTGGAAGGTCTGGTGGACGTGCTCGTACAGCGCCCTCGGGTCGAGCACGGAGTCGACACCGTAGAGCGGGAGATCGGCCGGAGCGGCGGGCGCGGGCAGCGAGCCCGGCGCCGGGTCGGCTGTGGTGAGGTGCCGGGGGAACCAGATCGTGGTCGGCCCGTGCGACTCGGCGGTGCCCCAGCCGTCGGCGGCGGGCGCGGTACCGGTGGTCGGCGCGGTGACGGCGGGCGCGTCGACGCGCACCCGCCACCGGGTGCTGAACTCCACTGGATCGGAGGGCTCGTTGGAGCGCTGCGCGGACGTCGTCTGCACGGCCTGCGTGACCGTGGTGGCATCGCTCGCCTGGTTGTGCGTGACGGCAGCCGTCACCGAACCGTCCACCGCCCGCACCGCGGTCGCCGCCTCGATCGGCCACGACCCCGTCCACGGCACCTGGAACGTCCGGTACGTCCCCGACGGCTGACTCGAGAAGTTCTCCCGTGTACCGAACCCACGCCGCTCGACGTGCTTGTCCGGATCACGGGGATCGAACCGCCCCTGCCGCAACGACGCCCGGGCATCGGACAGCGTCAGCTGTACGTCGACGGTGTGGTCACGCCCGTCGACCGTCACGGTGATCCGGTGACCGCCGTTCGACCGCAGGTACGGCAACTGGAGCCCGAGGTTGTCCCGGTTCAGCGCGGCCCGCACCTGCTCGCGCACGGACTCCGGCGGATCGTCGGCATCCAGCCCGAGCGCCTCGTAGACCTGCCCGTGCAGCCCCTCGATCACCTCGTCCGAGAACGGCTCCGCGTACACCAGACCGACGGACCCGTCCGGGAGCGAACCGTACGAGTTCACGTAGGACGACGGGAGTTGAGCCGGTGCGGGGGTCGGGGCGGTCGGCGCGTGGGACGCGGGCCAGATGAGGGGGGCGTCGGTGGGGATGGGGGCGGCGTCGGGATCGAGAGAGGGGGTGCTCGCGTCCTGGCCTGTGTGGTCGTGGAGTCGGGGCCCGGCAGCGGTGACGTCCTCGATGATGCGGAGGTAGCGCTGTGGGATGTGGACCTGGCCCTGGGTGGTGGCCATGAGGCCGGTCGTACGGACCGCGGTGCTGTTGGCGTGGTTGCGGAGCAGGAAGTCGTTGTCGCGCTGCTCGTCCGGCAGGCCCAGGTAGTGCAGGACCTCGTGCAGCAGGTCCTCGTCGGAGTGGTTGACGTCCAGGTGGAGTTGGTCCGCGCGGCCCGGCTTCTCGGAGTCGGTGAGCGTGACCACCTCGGGGTGGGACGGGTCCTCGATTAGGTTGAAGTTGATGTGCAGCTGGTCGCGCGAACCGGGCAGCGCGAGGCCGGTGTTGAGATGCGTGTCCAGGAGACGGGTGATCCGGTCGTTCAACTGCTGCGTGCGGGCAGGGTCGTTGGTGGTGACCGGCAGGTTGACCGTGTAGTCGCGTACCCACTGACCGTTCGGCGCCTGGATACGACGGACCTGCGTACGGATCAGAGTCGTCGCACCGCTGAGCACCCCCGCGCGCGGCGGATTGCTCTGGTCCGCGTGCGGATCGAACCGCTCCGTGGAGTGCACGGCCGGACGGGCATACGGACGCAGACCGTGCCAACTGTCCTTCGGCGCAGGGTTGTTGACGTGGATCGCGGGCTGGTCGTCGGCCGCGTCACGCACCGGCTCGGGACGATAGCGGCCGTCCGGCTGAACGCTGCCGGCGTCCTCGGGACCCCGGGGTGCCTTCGACGTGGTGATGGTCGGGCCGCCCGCGCCACGGGTCGCGTCGCTCGCGCTGTAGTGGTTGAGGCCCGTGTAATGGACCTCCAGCGCGGGGGTGTTGGTGCTCGGGCCGTAGCGCAGCACGATGCCCTGGGGGCCGGCAGGGGTGGCGGTCACCGGCTCGAAGACGTGGATCGGGGCGCCGAGGGTGTCGGCGAGCAGCGGTAGGAACGCGTCGCCGACCGGGTCGGCCCAGGCGTCCGACCAGTTCCGCACCGCGCGGTCGAGGACGGCCGCCTCGGGTGGGGTGAGCGCGGCGGTGCTGCGGTGGTAGCCGGCGATGAGCAGGGACCGGCGCTCGTCCGGTGTCATGGCGTTGAGCGTGGGCAGGGCGTTCACCGCACGCAGGTAGGCGAACATGCGCCGGTTGCTCGGCGCGGCGCCGGTCGGTGCGGGCGCGGTGCCGAGCGAGACGGCCTGCAGATAGCGGGTCTGGAGGTCGGCCGGGTCGAGGTCCTCGGCCTGGGTCATGCCCTGGATGCCGTACAGGGTCAGCTGGTTGGTGACGTCCGTGTCGGACATGTTCTCGACCGCCGACTCGAACCGGTCGGCGAGGACGCCCCGGAGCTGGCCGAGCACCTGCGGGGGCAGCGGGCGGCTGCCGTCGCGTGCCGCCGCCAGCCGGTCCGCGACCAGGTTCTGCAACTCCCGCCGGGCGGCCCGCAGATGACCGGACCCCTGGGTCGCGGTCTGCGGGTGCTGCGTCATCGTCGTGAGGGTCTGCCGTACGGCGTCGGGTCGGCCGAGCCACTGGGCGAGACCGGCGTCGAGGGCCGGGTCGGCCGCCTGCAGTCGGGTGCGGACCAGGGCGGGCGCGCTGCCGATGACGGCGTAGAGGAGGCAGTTGCCGTCGCCGGGGGTCGTGACGGCGTTGCCCGTGGGGGTGACGTACGGGGACGGCGGGGCGGCCGGGGTCGTGCCGGGCGGTGACGTCACGAGCGGGGCCTTGCCCTTGGCGACGCCCTTGCCCTTGGTGGGACCCGTGCTCTTGTCCGGGCCCGTGGTCTTCCTGGTGGCCGGCTTCTTGCTCTTGGTCGACTTGCCGCCGCTGGTACCGGACTTGGGCGGCGCGGTCTTCTTCGGCTTCGGCGCGGTCGTCCTGGGGACCGTGCCGGTGGTGGCCGGGGGCGGGGTGTGGGTCTGGCCGCCGGCCGGGAGGGGGGCGGCCGGGCCGTCGGGGGCGGGCCAGCGGGGCGGGGTGGTGGCGAAGGTGGTGCGCAGGGACTGCTCGGGGGTCGGGGCGCTGTCCTGGACGTCGGCGGACAGGTCCTCCAGGGCGTCGGTGGCCGCCGTCTGTTCGGCGGCGGCCCGCACCTGCGCGGTGACGACGGCGACGATCTCCGCGTCGCGGCGGTCGACTTCGGCCTGGGCCTCGTCGACCTCGTCCTGGGCGGCGGCCTCCTGCGCCTGGGCGGTCCTGAGGTTCCTGGCCGCGGTCTCCGCGTCGCGCGCGTCCTGCTCCGCCTCCTCGACGGCTTCCTCGTGGCTCTCCTCCGCCTGGCCGATGCGTTCGGGGGCGATGCTGACGATGAGCTCGGCGCGGGTCAACTTCGGCCGGTCGGCGGCGAGTTGGTCGGTGGCCTGCTGGATCGTGTCGTCGAGGGCGTCGATCTCGTCGACCACGCCCTGCACGCGGGGGTCGTCGGCGACGTCGGCCGCGGGGTCCTTGGTCCGTGCGGCGTTGGGCGCGACGGGGGCCGGTGCGGGCGTCGACTGACCGCCCTGTGCGGCCTGTTGGGCTGCCGCGCGTTCCGCGCGCACGGTGTTCTCGGTCTGGGTCAGCCGGGCCAGGGCCGCCTGGCGTTCACTGCGGGCCCGGGTCTCGGTCCGCTCGTTCAGGGCGATCTGCGGCGGCAGGGTGGTGACGGTCCTGCGCGCGTCCGCGAAGTCCCGCTTCAGCCGCTCGACCAGGGCCGCCGCGTCGGTCGCCGCCTTTGCGGAGGTCTTGGCCCCGGCCACGGCGTCGCGGTGGGCGTCGGTCGCGTTCCTGACTGCGAGCCGCGCCTTCCTGTGGTCCTCGACGGCGACCGTGTAGTCCTGGTTGGCCTCCCGACGGGCGGCGGTGCGGAGGTTCAGCAGGCGCGGGGTGTCCGCGAGGGTGTCGGCGGCGTCGTGCAGCCGTACGGCCTCGGCGTCGAAGGCGTTCCACGCGGTGGTGAGATCCGGGTCGGCCGAGAGGAGGGCGCCGTTGGGGGTGAACTCCCAGCGGCGGATGCCCTGCGGGTCCCGGGTCATCAGCTCCAGCGGGCGGTTGCCCAGCACGGCCGTGCGGGAGGCGGCGTAGAGCGCCTGGCCGAGCCGGATGCCGTGCGGGTCGGCGCCGAGGGCGACCCAGACCTGGACGCCGTGATCGCCGGGCGGGATCGCGGAGTTGAGGCGTTCGGGCAGGGTGTGGGGTTCCGCGGTGGCCCAGTCGGGGACGAGCGCGGGCAGGTCGTGGACGTTGGGCGGGGCCTCGGCCGGGGTGATGAGTCCGTGCCCGAGGAGGTCGCGCTCCTCCACCCGGAGGGTGACCGTGCCGGTGACATGCCGGGTGCCCTGGGGTCCGTCCACGAGGAGGTGGGCGTCGGCGTCGACGACGTAACTCCGCGTCCCACGCGCTCCGTTGGCGGGCGCTGAGGTGCTGCCGGACTTGAGCCAGTCGCGGCGGCTGCCGGTGGTGGTGCCACCGAAGGACGAGGGCTGGGTCTGCCGCTGCGCGAGCGGGACGCTGATCCCGCCGAGCTGGCGGTTGTCGTCCTCGCCGCTGAGGGTCTCCGTGAACGTGGTCGCCAGGGAGTGGTCCGCGCCCGCGGCGGTACTCACCGTGTCGGTCGTGTTGTGCAGCTGGTCGACGGTGACGTCGTCGGCGTGGGTCGAGCGGCGCGGGTTGTACAGCGACACGGCGATCGACGGGGCCTGCTCCGGCGCTCCTTCGAAGGGGCGGCTGCCGGGCATGGCGCGGGTGAGGTCGGCGACCAGCCGGGGACGGTCGAGGCTGACCCGCCCGGCCTGGATCAACTGGCCGAGCCGGACGGCCTGTCCCTCCACGGAGACGGAGGTGATCTGCGCGTGCCAGCCGTGCCCGCCGGGCGGCGCCACCTGGTTCAGCGCCGATTCCAGATGGGCCCAGCCGTCGAAGAAGAACGCCGGGGTCGGGCCCACCGGGTGGAACATCTGCGCGTCGGCGAGATACGGCGTCCGGGCCGGGCCGGGCAGCACGGTGTTGCGCGGATCGGCGCCGGACTCGGCGGACGGTGCGGTCACCGTGGCGGTCGGTACGGGCACGTTGGTCTCGGTGCCGGTGAACCGCAGCGCCAGGCTGACCGGGACGGTGCTGGTGCGTGAGTTGCCGCCCTCCAGCACCCGGTCGATCCACTGGCGTATGTCGCCGTCCGCGTCGGCCCAGGCGATGACGCCGTTCTGGATGAGACCGCCGATGACGTTGGGCGGCCAGTCGACGACCAGCGCGGAACGGACCGACAGCTCGTAGTCGTAGCGCAGGCCGTCGAAGTCGGCGCCGTTGTCGGTGCGCAGCCAGAACCGGTTGTCGGCGGTGGTCGCCCGGCGGACCGAGATGCTGCTCGCGGACTGCGGGGTGAACCCGGGCGCCGAACGGTCCGTCGTCAGGGGGTCGGGCCCCTGGTCCGGACGGAGGTAGCGGACCGTCGGCGTGATCGGGAGCTGTGTCTGCCGGACCGAGGCACGGGTGGTGGTGCGGCCCGCCGCGGTGTGCGACTGCCACTGTTCGAGGCCCGAGCCGGGCGTGGAGTTGCCCCGGATCCCGGCCAGGTTCTGGGTCCGTCGGGGCACCGCGCGCAGGGTGACCTCGACCAGTCGCTCGCCGCCGTAGCCGTGGTGACGGAAGTGGAAGCGTGTGGTGGCCGGGTGCGGGGTGCCGTCCGGGCCGCGTCCGGGCAGTGAGCGCAGTCCCGCGGTCGAGGTGAGCTGGGCGATCCGGCTGTGCACGCCGGGCTGGTGGCCGGCGTGCCCCGGGGTGAACACTCCGGGTGCCTCGGTCTCGACCAGTCCCAGCAGTTCGCGCCGGACCTGGCCGCGCCGCTCCCTCGGGTTGACCGGCCCGAGCGGTACCTGGCCTGCGGCGGGCCCGGTCGCGGGGACGGGGGCGGCCACGGGACGGTCGTACTCGATGACCGACAGGACGCCGCCGAGGCCGAGTTGGCGGTTGCGGACGTACGCCGCCGGGAGCGGGGCCTGGCCCGGGACGGGTGTCGGGGTGAGGCCGTTCACCGAGCCCATCCACCGTGCGTCACGGTTGAGTTGGCCCTGTGTCATGAGGAACTGGAGGCCGTCCGGGACGTCCACCGAGAAGGTGACGGGGTCGATCGTGCCGGGGTTCCCGACCCCGTTGAGCAGCGTGCGGGAACCGGCGCGGACAGTGACCACGTAGGTGACGTCGGCGACCACCCGGTGCAGGTCACCGCTCTCGGTGGGGGTGCGGTTGACGCCGGTGCCGGCGGAGAGCGTGTCGGAGGTGTCGGTGCGGGACACCTTGTTGAGCCGGACGCCCGGGTTGAGCTGGTTCTTGTTCGGCTTCGAGGTGCTCTTGCCCGCGGAGTCCGAACCACCCGTCTCCGTATCGGTGTTGGTCGGCGCCACCGTTGTGGTCGCGCTCTGGGTGACCGTCCCGGTGCCGCCGAATTGGTGGGACTTCCCGAGGGACTTGGCCTGCTGGGCGTTGTCCGTGGCGGAGACACCCGTCTCCAGGTACTGCCGGGTCGTGTCCAGCAGCCGGGGCCGGTGGGCGACGGCCTCGATCTCCAGCGAGTACTGCCCGTCCGCGAACGTCCCCGGCAGGCTCAGGCCCTCGACCACATAGGAGTTCTTGAAGAGTTCGTGCCCGTGCGCGACCAGGCTGCCCGGCGTGATCGCCGCGTGCCGGGTCTCCGCGGCCCGCGTCCTGTTGTCCATCAGCTCGTGCCCGGCGAGCGGGAACACGCTCGCGCGCTGCGGGGCGGCGGGAGCGGGTGCCGTGCCGGGGGCGGCGACCGGGAGGATCGGGCCGGTGGCCGGGGTGGGAGGCGCGGCCTGCTGCGCCTGGTTGCGGATCTCCCGCGCGGCCCGCCGGAACACCGACTCGATGGCGGCTGAACCGCGCACCGTGTCGATCAGCGCGTCATCGGGAATCCGCACCAACTCCGGGCGGGGGGTGCCGGTCGCGTCGGTCGCGTCCAGTCGGGCCCGGTCGACCGCGTTCGTCGGGCGCGGCGCTCCGTCGGCACGCGCGGGCGGCGCGGGGGCCGTCGCGGGTGCGTGGGTACGGCCGTTCGGCACCGCGAGCCGCAGCGAACCGGTGACGGTCGGCGCGACGGGAGGTGCGGGGGCAACGGGCGGCGCTCCGGGCACAGTCGGTGCCGGTGCCGGGACGGCGGCCTGGTTGATGGTCTGCCCGAACCGCTCGCTGGGCTGGTCGCCGTCGTCCGCGTACAGATCCAGGGCGAACCGCACCGGCACGTCGAACGCGTGGCTGTCCTGGCCGGTGGCTATGAAGAACTGGTCGTGCCCGGTCGCGCCGCCCACGGTGTCACCGTGCGTGACCTGCTGGCCGTACTGGTAGTCGCCCCCGAACCCGATGGACCCCCACCTGCGCAACGGACCGCTGACACTGCCCAGCGCCCCGAGCGCGCCGCTGTACGACTCACCCCGCTGCTCGGCGTCGCTGCCCGCCATCTGGGCGAGGCCCATGACCTGGATGCCCGGCAGCACCAGGCGGTGGGTGCTGGCCTGCCCGGTGTCCCGGTCGGCGGTGAGCAGCAGCCGCACCCGACGCACGCCGGTGTCGGTGCTGTTGGGCACCTCGAAGTGCAGGGCGTGCCCGCCGTCGACCATCGAGTCGGTCGCGGCACGCAGCCCGGTCCGCGAACGGGCCTCGTTCAGCCGCCGCAGGTTGTTGAGCTGGGCGTGCAGCCGGATCTGGTGCTCGGGCTCATGGTTGCGCACGGCCTGCTTCAGCCGCCCGCCGACTCCGGTCGCGGCGGGGGCCGTTGGAGCGGGCGGCAGGAAGCCCTCGCGGCGCAGCCAGGCCTCGGCCTCGTTGAACAGACCGTCCGTGCCCGTGACGTCGAGGGGGGCCGCGCTCAGCCCGATCCCGTCCAACCGCTCCAGGGAGTCCGGGAGTTCACGCACTTCGGTGGCGGCCGGCGGGCGACCGGTCGCGGCCGCCTTGCTGAGCACCCGGAGGTCCATGCCGTGGGTCCGCGCCAGCGGGGGCGCCGCCGTCTCGGTGCCGTCCGGGCGGATCAGGGTGGCGTGGTAGGTGACGGCGGTGGGGGCGAGCAGATGGCTCTGGTTGGTGCGGATCGCGTGCATCGTGCCGGCCGAACTGCTCGCGCTGTACGTGCTGGTGACGGTCGCCTGCATCTGCCCGCGCAGACCGAGACTGCCGCCGATCACGCTCGACGCGTCCGGGTGCCCCTGCGCGTGGTCGCCGGTGAGGGCGGCGGCAGCGCTGCCACTGATGCCGATACCGCTCGTGTAGCGCGAGGAGAGGTCCACCTTCGAGGTGTTGACGAGGTGGCTCTCCAGGTTGATCTGCCCCGCGGTGCTCTGCCGTTGGGGGGTGCTGGTCCCCGGCACGGTGACCAGGCGCAGCATGCCGACCACGTTGCCGTCGGCGTCGGTGATCACGGGTGAGTAGATGCCGCCGTCGATCTGCATCGGCAGCGTGCCGCGCAGCACCTGCTCGGAGAGGAAGTCCGAGACCTGCCCGGCCGCGGTCTCGTCGAGGTCGGCGTGGAACGTCTGGTGGACATGCTCGTACAGCGCCCGGGGGTCGATCACCGTGTCGACGCCGTAGAGCGGAAGGTCGGCCGGGGCGGCGGGCGCGGGCAGCGAACCCGGCGCCGGGTCGGCGACGGTGAGGTGCCGGGGGAACCAGATCGTGGTCGGCCCGTGCGACACCGGCTGACCCCACGTGTCCGGAGCCGGGGCGGTCGCGGGCGCGGCGGGCGGCGCGGTGACGGCGGGAGCATCGACGCGCACGCGCCAGCGAGTGGTGAACTCCACTGGATCCGAAGGCTCGTTGGAGCGCTGCGCGGACGTCGTCTGCACGGCCTGCGTGACGGTCGTCGCGTCACTGGCCTGGTTGTGCGTGAGGGACACGGTCACGGAACCGTCCACCGCCCGCACCGCCGTCGGCGCGGTGATCGGCCACGACCCGGTCCACGGCACCTGGACCGTGCGATACGTCCCCGACGGCTGCCCGGAGAAGTTCTCCCGCGTGCCGAACCCGCGCCGCTCGACGTGCTTGTCCGGGTCCCGCTGGTCGAAGCGCCCCTGCCGCAGGGAGGTTCGCGCATCCGAGAGCGTCAGCTGTACGTCGACGGTGTGGTCGCGCCCGTCGACCGTCACGGTGATCCGGTGACCGCCGTTCGACCGCAGATACGGCAGTTGAAGCGCGAGATTCTCCCGGCTCAACGCCCCCTGCACCTGCTCGCGCACGGACTCCGGCGGATCGTCGGCATCCAGCCCGAGCGCCTCGTAGACCTGCCCGTGCAGCCCCTCGATCACCTCGTCCGAGAACGGCTCCGCGTACACCAGCCCCACCGTGCCGTCCGGGAGCGAACCGTACGAGTTCACGTAGGACGACGGGAGAGGGCTCGGCGCCGGGGGCAGGGCGGTCGGGGCGTGGGACGCGGGCCAGACGAGATCGGTGTCGGTGGGGATGGGAGTCGTGTCGGGGTCTTCGGCTGGGGTGCTCGCGTCCTGCCCTGTGTGGTCGTGGAGTCGGGGCCCGGCAGCGGTGACGTCCTCGATGATGCGGAGGTAGCGCTGCGGGATGTGGACCTGGCCCTGGGTGGTCGCCATCAGCCCGGTCGTGCGGACGGTGGTGCTGTTGGCATGGTTGCGGAGCAGGAAGTCGTTGTCGCGCTGCTCGTCCGGCAGGCCCAGGTAGTGCAGGACCTCGTGGAGCAGGTCCTCGTCGGAGTGGTTGACGTCCAGGTGCAGTTGGTCCGCGCGGCCCGGCTTCTCGGAGTCGGTGAGCGTGACCGCCTCGGGGTGGGACGGGTCCTCGATCAGGTTCAGATTGATGTGGAGCTGGTCGCGTGAACCGGGCAACGCCAGACCGGTGTTGAGATGCGTGTCCAGGAGTCTCGTGATCCGGTCGTTCAACTGCTGCGTGCGGGCAGGGTCGTTGGTGGTGACCGGCAGGTTGACCGTGTAGTCGCGTATCCATTGGCCGTTGGGCGCCTGGATACGACGGACCTGGGTGCGGATGAGGGTCGTCGCACCGCTGAGCGTGCCCGGGCGGGGCGGGTTGCTCTGATCCGCGTGCGGATCGAACCGCTCCGTGGAGTGCACGGCGGGACGGGCATGCGACCGCAGACCGTGCCAACTGCCCTTAGATGCCGGATTGTTGACTTGAGATGCGGGCAGGTCGTCGGCCGCGTCACGCACCGGCTCGGGACGATAACGGCCGTCCGGTTCAACGCTGCCGGCGTCCTCGGGACCCCGGGGTGCCTTCGACGTGGTGATGGTCGACGAGGTGTCGCCGAGGGGGCCGGCGTCGGTGGCGTTGTAGTGGTTGAGGCCTGTGTAGTGGACCTCCAACACCCGGGTGGCGGTGGGTGATCCGACGCGGGTGACAGTGCCGAGGCCGGTCGTGGGGTTCGGCCGGAGCACCTCCACGGCCACGTCCAGGGTGTCCGCCAGCAGGGGCAGGAACATCTCGCCCTGGTTGCTCTCCCACGACTGGGACCACTTCTGGACGGCGTCGAGCGCGTGGGCGAGTTCGGCATCGGTGAACTGGGCGGCGCTGTCGGTGTATCCGTGGCCGAGCAGCCTGCGGAGCTGGCCGTCGGTGAGCTGGTCGAACGTGGGGATCCGGTGCGTGTCCCGGAGGTAGCCGAACATGTCGCGGACGCCGGGCTCCGCCGGGCCGGTCACATGGTCCTCGGTCAGCGCCTGGTCGTAGCGCGCGTTGAGGTCGTCGAGCTGGTCCGGCTCGGTCACCCCGGCGATGCCGTACTCGTCGAGGGTGGCGAGGAGTTCGGGCCGGTTCATGGCCGCCGTGCGCGCGTCGAACCACGGCGCGAGGGTCTGCCGTACCTGGCCGACCACCTCGTGCGGCAGCGGGCGTCCGCTGCGGGCGGTGAGCAGGCGGTCCTCGGCGTGGGCGCGGAGCAGGTCGGCCGCGATCCGCAGGTGGTTGCCCGCGGGGGGTATCGGACCGCTCACGCCGTTCCACTGGGCGAACTGGGCCATTCCGGCGCGGACTTGGTCCGGCCGTCCGAGCCAGGCGTAGGTCGCGGGGGCCTCGGTGCGCAGGTTGGGCACCTGGTCGCGGATGCGCTGGGGGTCGGTGCCGAGGAACGTGTAGAGCAGGCAGCGGCCGTCGCCTCGGGTCCGGATCGTACGGCCGCGTGGCGGGCGGATCTGGAAGGGGGTGTGTTGGGGTACGGCCGGGGCGGGCGAAGTGGGGTTCGGAGTCGCGGAGTTGGGTGAGGTGGGGTCGGTCGACGTGCCGTTGGTGTCGTCCTCAGCCGGGGCCTTCGCCTTGCCCTTGGTGTCGGTCTTGCCTACCAGCGCGTCGAACACGCTGTCCTGGTGCGGGACGGAGCCCTGGTCGTCCTGGTCGCCGCCGGTGGTGTCGTCGTCGGTGGTGTCGTCGTCGCCGGTGGCGGGGTCCTTCGGCGGGACGGGGGCTGTCGGGTCGGGGGTGGTCAGTTCGGTGTCCGGGACCGAGTGGGTGTCGTCCGTCGAGTCGTCGTCCGGGGTGGTGGTGTCGGTGTCGTCGTCGCTGGTGGAGGTGTCGTCGGCGCCGGGGGTGTTGCCGGTGGAGGGGCCCGCCGTGCGGGGCAGGCCCGAGCCCGGCCAGCGGGGGCTGGTGGAGGCCAGGGTCGTGCGGGAGGTGGGCAGCGCGGAGGGGCCCGCGGCCAGCACCGGTCCTGTGACCCCGGGCAGTTCGGTCTGCGCCGCCGCCCGGCGGGCCGCCGCGTCGTCGCGGCGGCCGAGGGCGTTGTCGATCTCGGTGTCGATGTCGGCGAGGCCCTGTGCCGCCCGGTCGTGGGACTCGCGTGCGTCCTCATGGACGAGGGCCGCGTCCTCGGCGTGCCCGCGCGCCGTGTCGGCGTCCGAACGCGTGGTGCCCGCGGTGGCCGCGGCGCCCGGCAGCTGCGACCGCACCTCCCGCAGGGCCGCCTCGTCGCGCTCCAGCCCGTTCCTGGCTTCGTCGAGGTCGGCACTGTCCCGCTCGAGCCCGGCCCGCACCTCGGCGAGATCGGCGTCCAACTTGCCGACCTGGGCGGTGACTTGGTCAATCTGCTGGGTGATGGCCGGGTCGACGGCGGGGGCGGTGTCCGCTGCGGGGGCGGGTGCGGCCTCGGTGGTGCCGTCTCCGACCGGCGGCTCTACGGCCGTGTCCTGCGTGCCGGTGTCCGTGGTGGACGGGCCGGGCGTCGGGGTGTTCTCCGTGGTGGACGGGCCGTGCGTCGGCGCGTTCTCGGTATTGCCGGGGGTCGTCGTCGTAGCGGCTGCCGCCGCCCGGGCGTAGAGGTCGGCGAGGTTGCGGCGGGCGGTCTTGGCCTGGGAGCTGAGGCTCAGTTCGGCGCGCTGGCCGTCGGCGACCGCGTCGGTGAGGGTGCCGATCCTGCGGCGCCCGGCGGAGATGCCGCCGATGAGGGTCTTCTCGCGGCCGGTGAGGTCGCCGAGGTGCTGTTCGGCCTGGTCCGCCCGCTGTTCGGCGGTGGTCGCGGCCGTGTCGGTGCGGTGTGCCTCGGCCGCCGCGTCCGTGAGGGCGGTGACGGCCCGGTCGAGGGAGTCCTGCGCATCGATCCGCAGCCCGCGCTGGAGGGCTTCGTCGACGAGCGCCGCCGAGTGGTCGAACTCGGCCCGGTCGAAGTCGGCGGCGACCCGCTCGAAGTCCGCCCATGCCTGGTCCAGGTCGGCGACACCGGTGGTGGAGCCGGGGGTCGTGGTGTCGGTGTCGGGTGCCGTGACGTCGCCATCGCCGGCCCCCGGTGTCACATCGTCGGTGCTCCCCCGGTCCGTCGGCGGGCCCGTCAGCGTGCCGTCCGGGTCGAAGGTCCAGACGCGGAGGCCTTCCGGGCCCCGGGTGACGAGTTCGACCGGGTGGCCTTGGGAGCGGGCGGTGCGTGAGGCGCCGTAGAGGGCGAGGGCGAGGCGGGAGCCGTCGGGGTCGGGGCCGGTGGCGACCCAGAACTGGTAGCCGTCGTCGTCGGGGTGGACGCCGTCGGCCATGAGGTCCGGTACGTCGCTGAGGGGGGTCGTCGCCCAGTTGTCCGGGGTGAGACCGGTGCCCTGGGTGAGCAGGGCCGGGAGGTCGTAGACACGGGGCACCGGGCGGGGCTCGGTGATGCCGTGGCCGAGGGCGTCGCGTTCCTCGACGCGGATCGTGGCGGTGCCGGTGACATGGCGGACGCCCTCGGGTCCCGCGACCTCGATGTGGACGTCGGCCTGCACCTCGTAGCTGCGGGTGCCGCGGCCGTCGGCGGGCAGGCTGGTGCTGCCTGTCTTGAGCCAGTCGCGGCGGCCGCCGGAGACGGTGCTGCCGAAGTTGCTCGCGTCGACGGGCCGTTGGAGGACCGGCGGGGTCACGCCGAGGAGATTGCGGTCGGGGTCGTCGGCGCTCAGGACGAACGGCAGCGCGAGCCCGGTGGTGGTGTCGGCGCCGGAGACCGTGCTGGTGTTCTCCGAGGTGATCCGCAGCCGGTCGATGGCCACGTCGCCGCCGTCGGTGACCGGCCTGGGCCGGTACAACGACACGGTGAGCGTGGGCCGTTGGTCCGGCGCGTTCTGCAACGGGAACGCGCCCGGCATCGTGGGCAGCATGCCGCCGGTCTGCCGGGGCGTGTCGAGCGAGATCGTGCCGGCCTGGATGAGTTCGCCGAGCCGTACCGACGCGTTCTCGTCGGAGGTCGAGGCCGGCTGGGCGCGCCAGCTGCTCCCGGTGTACGGGGCGACCTGGTCCAGCGCCGTGTAGAGCTGGTTCCAGCCGTCGAAGCCGTAGACCGGGGTGGAGCCGGTCGGGTGGAACAGGTCGGCGTCGTCCAACGAGGGCTGGCTGCCCGTGAGTTGGCGTGGGTCGGTCCGGGACAGCGTGGGCGGCGGGGGTGCCTGGAGGTCCGGCGGGTTCGTCTCGCTGCCGGTGAAGCGCAGGCTCACGAGCGCCGGTACCCGGACCTGGCCGCCGAGTTCGCCGGAGAGGGTGCGGCTGAGCCAGGAGCGGGTCGGCGCGTCGGCGTCGTCCCAGGCGATGATCCCGCGCTGCACCAGCGCGCCCAGGACGTTGGGCGGCCAGTCGGCGACGTAGGTGGAGCGGACCGTGGCGACCAGCTCGTAGTCCAGGCCGTCGAAGTCGGCGGCGCTGTCGGTGCGCAGCCAGAACCGGTCCTCGGCGGTGCGCCCCGACTTGTCGACCTTGCTGGACGCGGAGGCGACATTGACGGAGGGGCCGAGCCGGTCGGTGCGGTCGTCGCTGTCGGGGCGGGTGAAGCGGGCCGTCGGGTTCACGGTGAGCCGGTGCTGACGGCCCACGGAGGAGGAGACCGAGCGGCCCTCCGCCGTGTGCGAACCCCATTGCTCGATACCGGACTTGTCGCCCGCCACCGCGATGCCGCGTACGGTGCCCCGGCTCGCGGCGGTGCTCGTGGGGCGGGCCGAGAACGTCACCTCGACGAGGGCCGCGCCGCCGAACCGGTGGTGCCGGAAGCTGAACCTGGTCTGTCCGCCGCCGCGTCCGATCAGCGCCCGCTTCCCGGCGACACCGGTGTTGTCGGCGATGAGCGTGGCGACACCGGGGAGGAAGGAGGCGTGGCCGGGAGTGGTGACGCCGGGGGCGTACCGCTCCACCAACTGCTGTACCTCGTCGTGGAGTCGGTTGCGCTGCTCGGTCGGCGGGGGCACGGAGACGGTGCTCGTGCTGGTGCCGTCGCCGGTGTCTGTGTCGGTATCGGTGTCGGTGTCGGTGACGGGCGTCTGCCGCGTGCCGGGGCCGGAGAGTTCGGTGACCGAGGTGACCGCGGCCAGGCCGAGGGTGCCGTCGCGGACGTAGCGGCTGGGCAGTGCGGGGCTCTCGAGACCGGTGGTCGGCGGGTCGTCCGGGCGGTTCTGCACGGCGCCCATCCACCGTCCGTCGCGCCGGAGTTGACTGTCCGTCATGAGGAACTGGAGTCCGCGCGGCACGTCCACGGCGAGCGTGACGGTCTGCCCGGGCCCGATCCCGAGGGAGTTGGCGATCACGTTGCGGTGTCCGGACCGCACGGTGATCAAGTAGGTGACGTCGGCGGTGACCCGGTGCTGGAGACCCGACTGCGTGGGCGTCCGGTTGGTGCCGGTGCCGCTGATGAGGGTGTCGGACTTGTCGCTCTTGCGGTCGTACTGGTAGCGGCCCGACGGGTTGAAGCGGGACGGCGTGGGGGCCGGGGCGGGGGTGGTCTCCGGGCTTCCCGCGGGCTGCGGGTTCGGGGCGGCGGGGGTCGGCGGGTTGTTCTGGACCGCCGAGCCGCCCACGCCGAACTGGTGTGTTTTCCCAAGCCCCTTGAGCTGCTGCGCGGAGTCGGCGGCGGAGATGCCGGTCTCCAGGTACTGGTTCACGCTGTGCGTCAGCCGGGGCGTGTGGGCGACGGCCTGGATCTCGATCGCGAGCTGCCCGTCGACACCGAGCCCGGGCAGCGTCAGCCCCTCCACGACGTAGGTGCCGCCGAGGATCTGGTGACCCCGGCCGACCAGCGACCCGGGCGAGAGCGCCGCCGCACGGGACTCGGCGCTCACCGTGGTGGTGTCGGAGGCCGGACTCCCGATCAGCGAACTGCTCAGGAAGCTGGTGACCCCGCCCACGAGGCGGGAGACCCGCCCGGGGCGGGGAGTCGGGGTGACGGGGTTGGGGGCCGGGTCGGTGACGGCAGCCGGGTCGATCGCGGGGTCGGTGACGGGAGCCGTGTCCCCGTCGGATGCGGGATCGACGGTGCCGGTGACGATGCGGTGGAAGGCGTCCTGGAGGGCCGTGGAACCGCGCATCACGTCGATCAGCGCGTCGTCCGGCACGCGGACCACGTCCGGGTGCGGGCCGCCGGTGTCCGGGTCCGTCATGGTCAGCCGCTCGGTGTCCAGCGGCGCGACCTCCCGGACGGTGTACGGGTCACCGTCCGGCGCGGCCTCCTCGGCGTCGAGGGTCCGCTCGTGCGGTACGGCCAGACGGATCGTTCCTCCGACACCGCGCGGGCCGATGAGCTGCGGGCCGCGCTCCAGGTCGCCCTCGGCGCGGGGTCCGGTGTCCTCCCCTTCGCCGAAGCGGACCGTCGGGTCCGTGCTCGGGCCCTCGTACAGGTCGAGGGTGAGGCGGGCCGGTACGTCGAAGACCTGGGTGTCCTGGCCGGTGCCGATGAAGAACTGGTCGTGGCCGAGCGTGGTGGCGGTGGTGTTGCCGAGGGCGGCCTGTCCGACGTACTGGTAGTCGCCGGTGCCGTTGAAGGTCCACGCGCCGTTCGGGGTGGGCACGGTGAGCCCGCCGCCGAACCCGGCGCCCAGGCCGTAGGTGTTGCCGAGCCTGCCGTTGCCGCCGCCCGCCGCCTGGGCCAGGCCCATGACCTGGATGTTGGGCAGCACCGTGGCATGCGTGACGGGCCGGTCCGGGTCGCGCTGGGCGCCCAGCTCCAGCCGCACCCGGCGCCGCCCGGTCACCGAGGGCACCTCCAGGAACAGCGAGTGGCCGCCGTCGACCATGGAGTCGGTGGCGGCGCGCAGCCCGAGCTGGGAACGCAGCTCGTGCAGCCGCCGCAGGTTGTTCAACTGCGCCTGCACCAGCGTCTCGTCGGGCAGCCAGCCCCGGTGCGGGGCGGTGGCGGGCGGCGGCAGGAAGCCGTGGTCCCGCAGCCAGGTCTCGGCCTCCTGGAACAGCGGGGCGGTGCCCGTCACGCCGAGCGGCGCGGTGGACTGCCCCACGGTCTCCAGGTTCCCCAACTCATGGGGCAGCGACCGTAGTTCGTCCTCGGTCGGGGTGTGTCCCCGAGCGTCCTCGGCGCTGAGCATCCGCAGGTCGAGTCCGTGGGTCCAGGTGCCGGGCGCGTAGGTGCTGACGGAGCCGTCGGGCCGGATCAGGGTGAGGGTGTAGGTGACGTCGGCCTCGGTCAGCAGATGGCTGCGGTTGGTGCGCACCGCGTGCATGGTGCCCGCGAGGGAGCTGGTGCCGAACGCGTTCTGCGCGGCGAGACTCGCGGTGCCCTTGCCGTTGAAGCTGCCGCCGATGCGGTGGGAGCCGTCGGGGTGTCCCGCGCGCAGGTCGCTGGTGAAGTTCGGGCCGATGCTGCCGGAGAGGTTGAGCCCGCTGTTGAACGTGGTGTTCTGGTCGTTCTTGACCGTGTTGACGAGGTGGCTCTCCAGGTTGATCTTCTTGTCGATGCTCTTGGCGACCGGGGTGGTCGGCGTGACGTGCGCGTCCAGCCGCACGATGCCGACGGCCCGGCCGTGCGCGTCGGTGAGCACCGGCGAGTACAGGCCGCCGTCGCGCTGCATCGGCAGGGTGCCGCGCAGCACCGGTTCGCCCAGGAAGTCGGCGAGTTGGGACGACGAGGTGGCGTCCAGGTCGGCGTCGAAGTGCTCAGCGGCACCTTCGTAGAGCCGGCGCGGGTGGAGCACCGAGTCCACGCCGTAGATCGGCAGGTCGTCCAGGGCGGCAGGCTCGGGCAGTTCCTGATCCGGATCGGCGTCGGCGTCCACGACGTGCTGCGGGAACCAGATGGTGACGGGCCCGTGCGGCTCGGCCGGCCGCCAGTCGTGCGCGGAATCGGGTGTGGCGGAGACAACTGCCGTGTCCGCTACGTCCGTCGGGTCCGCGCCCGTCGTGTCCGTCGGGGTGGTGACCGGGGCCGGAGCGGTGTCCGCGTCCAGCCGGACCTGCCAGTTGCCGGTGAAGTCGTAGGCGCGGGACGGCTCGTTGCTGCGCTGGGCGCTGGTGGTCTGCACGACCTGGGTGACGGTGGCCGAGCCGTCCGCCTGGTTGTGGGTGAAGGTCCCGGACAGCGCGAGATCGACCCCGCGGACCGGGCCCGCCGCGCCGATCGGCACCGAACCGATCCACGGCACCGGGAACGTCGAGAACGTGCCGGACGGCTGCGCCGACACGATCTCCCGGGTGCCGTACCCGCGCCGCTCCACGTGCTTGTCGGGATCGCTCGTGTCGAGTCCGCCGCGCGCGGACGGCCGCGCGTCGTCGAGCGACAGCCGTACGTCCACCTGCCGCTCGACACCGTCGACGTCGAGCGTGATCCGGTGGCCGCCGAGGCTGCGCAGATACGGCATGTTCATCGCCATCTGCTCCGCCGACAGCACGTCCTGCAGCTGCGCGCGCACCGGGTCGTCCGGGCCCGGCGCGGGCCTGCCGAGCGCGGTGAGGACCTGCCGGTGCAGCCCGTCGACGACGTCCGGCGAGAACGGTTCGACGTGCACCAGGCCGAACTGGCCGTCGTGCCGCCGCCCGTAGCCGCCGAGGTAGGAGGTACGACGGCCACCGCCTGCCGGTGCCTCGACCGACGTGACGTCGCCCTCCGGCGAGGTCACGGTGATGACGGGCGCCGGCACCGGCACGACCGCGGGGGCGGTCTCCGGCTCCGGCTCCGTGTGCGTGTCCGCCGGATCGGGGTCCGGCGTGACCGTGTCCTGGGACACCGTCAGGGGCGTGGACGTGGTGACCACGGGGGTCGGTGGGGTGTCCGCCGGATCGACGGTGGTCGTGGACGGGGGCGTGGTGAGGGGAGCGGGCGGGTCCGCGCCGGGCGCGCCCCTGAGCGGTCCCCGGGGACCGTTGCCCCGCCCGGCCACCGGCGTGGTGTTGACGATCCCGCCGATCACGTCGAGGTGGTGGGGCCTCAACCCGCCCACCACGTACGGCGCGTCGTCCGGCCCCGTCTCGGGCACGGGGCCGGTGGGGTCGCCCATCAGGCTCGCGGTGCCGCCGCGGTGCGGGGCGGCGGGGTCGCGGCCGCTCTCGTCGCGCAGGCCCAGCTGGTGGCCGACCTCGTGGACGAGCTTGTCCTCGGGGATGTCCGCCGGCCACGAGTGGTGGGTGGTCGGAACCCCGTCCGCCGGGTCGGTGAGGGTGACGTCGAGGTGCGGGGTCTCGCCGGGGGCGGCCGGCACGACGTTGACGCGCAGCAGGCTTCCGTCCCTCAGCCTGTGCCCCGGCGCGTTGAAGACCCGCTGGATCCCGTCCGTCATCCGCTGGTGCACACCGTCGGCCTGCGGCCCGAGCTGCGGATTTCCGGTGAGCCGGTAGGTGACGGTCACATCGGTGACGGGACCGCCGTCATGGCTGAACTGCCGTACGGCGAACCCGGCCCGCACGACGTACTGCGTCGGCTGCCCGTCCGGCCCGATCGGCCGCGACACCGGGTCCACCCACGTGGTGCTCCGCTCCGAGGGCTCGACCCCGGAGCGGACGTCCTCGTAACTCCCGGGCTCCGGGACGGAGTTGGGTGTCGGGGAGGGGGTCAGCACGACGGGTTCCGGGGCGGGGGTGCTGTCCGGTACCGGGGTGGACGAGAGGTCCGAGGAGGTGTGGACGGGGGTCGGCGTCGGCGTCTGCGCGGCCGTCTCGGGAGCGGGGGTGGGGGCGGGGGTGGTAGCGGGGGTGGTGTCCGGCGTCGAACTCGTCGTGGGCGGGGCGCTGTTGCTGCTGGTGGTGGTGACCGGGGTCGGGAGGTCCGGGGTGGTGTTGGTGTCGACGCCGGGCCCTGAGGGGGAGGTCTCGGTGTCGGTTCCATCGGTGACAGTGGGGGTCGAACTGCCGGTGGTGTTCGTGCCGTTGGTGTCGGTGGCGTTGGTGCTGTCGCTGGTGGTGGTGCCGTCGGATGTCGTGTTCTCCGGGCGCCCCGACGGCGTGGTGCGCGGGTTGCCCCCGGTGTTCGAGGACGTGCTGGAGCCAGGCATCGAGTTGCCCGAGGTCGTGTTGCTCGGGGTGGGGGTACCGGTTCCGGTCGTGGTCGTGTTGGTGCTGGGCGGTACGACGCTGCTGTTCGGTGGTACGACGGTGCTGTTGGACCCGTTCGCGACCGGAACATCCTTCGGAGGAGCGGGAGTTGAGGTGTTCGGATCGGGCTGCTGGTCCTGGCCTTGGTTCTGGTTCTGGTCCTGGCCTTGGTTCTGGTTCTGGTCCTGGCCTTGGTTCTGGTCCTGCTCCTGGTCCTGTCCTTGCCCCTGCCCCTGCGTCCCCGTCGGCGTATGGGTCGTGGTCGTCGGGGTGTTGGTGCCGGACGTACCCGTCGGGTTGGTCGATCCGTGCGGGACGTTGCTCTGGAGGTCTCCGCCGTCGACCTTCACCTCGTCGAGGTGCGGGTCCGTGATGTGCGTGTCGACGTCGTTGGATTCCGTCGACGGGGTGTTCGTGATCGTGCGCGGGGGATTGACTGTGGTCGGCGATGAACTGCCGTTGTTCGACGTGGTGTTGATGTTGCCGGGGCCCGACGTGGTGGACGGGTCCGACGACGGGCCGTTCGTCGAGGAGTCGTTGCCGGGGCCGGAGTTGGTGTGGGAGTCGGAGTCCGTGTCGTCCGGGACGTCCGCCGTACCCAGCGTGTTCACCGGTGCCGGGGTGTTGAAGTTGAACTTGTTGCCCAACGCGCCCGCGCCCTGGCCGAGATGGCGTTCGCTCATCGAGCTGAGGCCGCTGCCGAGGAAGGTGTTCAGCGGGTCGATGGGGAAGCCGAAGATGGACGCCGTCGCGATCTCGCCGAGCGTCTCCGCGCCGCCCTCGGTGAGGAAGTGCTCGAAGTCCTCGCCGATCTCGTGCTTCACCTTGTCGCCGAAGGTCTTCGGCTTGGGCGTGGGCGTCGGGTTCGGCTTCGGGGTGATGTGCGGGGTCGGCGTGGGGTTGGGCGTGGGCTTCGGGTTCGGCGTGGGTGTCGGCTTCGGGTTGGGCGTGGGCGTCGGCTTCGGGTTCGGCTTGGTGTTGAGGTCCGGGTTGTCGAACTTGTGGTTGTCGAACTTCTTCCCGTTGCCGCTGATGTCCTTGAACGGGTTGTGGCTGTTGAAGATGTTCTTGAAGTTGTTCTTCAGGTTCTTGCCGAGGTCGTGCAGCAGCCCGTGGAACAGTCCGGTGAACGCGCCGAAGACACCGTCCTGGATGATCTGCGACCAGTCGAACCCGTGCGGGCGGCGGCCCTTGGGCGCGCCGAGCATCATGGCCAGCCGTACCGCGAAGGTCGTGAACGCCTCCTCGATCGCCTCCGTGAGGCTCGGCAGGAGGTGTGTCTTCTTCATCAGCCATTCCATCAGCGTGAGAATGGCGACCCGGCTGCGGGCCTTCGCCACCGCGGCCTGGCTGGAGGCGGAACCCCCGGTGAAGGCGGACAGCACCGCGATGATGAGCAACTCGATGAGCAGCCGCACCAGTTCGGCGATGATCTGCCACTTCGACTCCATGATGTCCATGGAGGACTTGGTGCGGGACTGTCCGATGCCGTCGAGCTGGTCGGCGAATTCCTTCAGGTAGTTGACGCCGCCGCTGTCGAGGAACATGTGCATCGCCCGCACATAGTTGTTCCCGACCTGCGGCGGCAACGCGCGCCCGACCCCACCGGCGGTCTGCTCGATCAGGTCCGAGAGATCACGGACACGCCGGCCGAGCCGTTCGTACGGCTTGCCGTTGGCGAAGGCCATGTCCTCGTCGGCCTGGAGGAACTTCTCGCCGATGAGCACGAACATGAGGTTGTTCAGCTGGGGCGACGCGTGGATGGTCATCAGGGGCGATCCGCTGCGTCAGTGCTTTCCGCCGTGCGAACCACCGTCGGTGTCGCCCGAGTTGATGTTGGAGTCGTGGATGGCGCCGAGGACGCCGTTCTGCGTGCCGACCACGCTCTTGAGGTTGGCGAGGGTGCCGTCACCGACGCCGACGATCGCCTCGGACAGGGAGGAGCCGGTCGTGATGGCGCCCTCGCGCTGCTCCTTCTCCTGCGGCAGCATCTGCTTGGCGTAGCTGTCGTCGTGTCCGGGCCACCGGGAGGTGGCGGAGACGTCGGTGATGAACTCGCTGATCATCTCGTTGGCCAGCCTGCTGATCTGCTCGATCTGCCGGGTGCCGGCGATGAGCGCCGCCGGGCTGGCGGAGTAGGCGTTTCCCATCGTGTTCTCAGTCCTCCGGGTCTTCGCTGATCTCGTCGCGGAGCCGGCCGGCCCCGCGCCGTCGGCCGCCCTTGGGGCCCTCCAGTACACCGGGCCCGAAGATCTTGTTCCAGTCGATGTCGAAGCCGGTGATCTCGGGTGCCTCGGGGTTGGCCTTGGTGAAGGGCTCGAAGGTGGCCATGACGTGCCGGGCCATCCGCGCCCGGGCCTCCTGGACCGCCTCCAGCACGCTCGCGGCGAGCTGACCGGCGGGCATGGTGCGGTACTTGTCGTCCAGGAAGGTCAGCGCGCGCAGGTCGCCCTGGGCGGAGACGGTCACCTCGACCGCGCGGTCCGCCGAGCGCACCGTGCTCTCGGCGTGGGCGAGTTCGCCCTCCGCGCGGGCCACGGCGGCCTCGGTGGCCTCGAGTTCGGCGACCGCCTTGGCCAGCCGCTGCTCGATCGACTCGCTGCTGTTCACTCCATGCCTCCCCAACGGCCGTGGTTCCGGCCGCCGTTCACCGTTCGTACGCGTTCCGTCATCGGCCGATCACCGCCGGGGCGCCGCCCTCGTCCGTGCCCCAGACGTCCTCGTCCTCGGTGAGCCAGGCCTCGCGGGCGCGGTCGCCGCTCTCGGTGGAGCGGCCGTTCTGGCCGGCGCCGTTGCCGCCGGGGCCGCCCACCGGGTAGGGGGCGCTGGACGTGGTGGGCCGGGTGTACACGACGTCCTCGTCCTCGTCCACGGAGGCCGCCCGGGTGCCCCGGCCGCGCCGGGTGGTGCCGTTGGACGGGTCGGTGAGGACGGCGCGGGTGCGTTCGCTGGTGCCGCCGCCCTGTCCGCCGCCGCCTCCCATGCCTCCCATGCCGCCGCCCATGCCGCCCATGCCGCCGCCCATCCCCATCGGGTTGAGCGGGGTGCCACTGGATGCCTGTGCCGGGCTGGCGGCGTTGAGCGCGCTGCCGTCGAGGGCGTCGGAGCGGAGCGCGCCGCCGGTGTAGGGGGTGCTGTCGTAGTCGTCGTAGCCGCTGTCGAGACCCGAATCGAGGCCGCCGCCGGTGGTGTTGAGGCCGCCGCCGTTGAGGCTGCTGGTGTCGAGACCGCCGCCGCTGTTCAGGCCGCTGGTGTCGAGGCTGCTGCCGTTGTTGTTCAGGCCGCTCGTGTCGATGCCGCTGGTGTCGATGCCGTTGCCGTTGAGGCCGCTGGTGTCGATCGAGGACGAGGGGAGCCGGCTGCCGTCGATGTCGGTGGTGGTCGTGTGGCCCGACGGGTCGGTGGTGGTGAGCTGGCCGGTGTCCGGGTTGAGGGTCTGGGTGGAGCCGTCCGGGAACTTGGTGGTCAGCGTGCCGTCGTTGTTCAGCGTGGTGGTCGAGCCGTCCGGGTTGGTGAAGGTGTCACCCGGGTCGAGGTGCGAGGTGGTGACGTGGCCGGAGGGGTCGGTGACCTGGATCTGACCGGTGTCCGGGTTGAGGGTCTCGGTGGAGCCGTCCGGGAACTTCGTGGTCAGCGTGCCGTCGTCGTTGAGCTGGGCCGTCGAGCCGTCCGGGGTGGTGAAGGAGCCGTCGGTCGGGTTGAGCGTCGACGTGCTGACGGTGCCGTCCGGGTTGGTGGTGGTGACCTGGCCGGTGTCCGGGTTGAGGGTCTGGCTCGTGCCGTCCGGGAACTTCGTGGTGAGCGTGCCGTCGTCGTTGAGCGTGGTCGTCGAGCCGTCCGGGTTGGTGATGGTGGTGCCCGGGTTGAGCTGGGAGACCGAGGTGGTGCCGTCCGGATTCGTGGTGGTGACCAGGCCGGTCGAGGGGTCGATGGTCTGGGTCGAACCGTCCGGGAACGTCGTGGTGAGGCTGCCGTCGCCGTTGAGCTGGGTCTCGCCCCCGGTCGGGGAGTTCAGCGTGGTCGAGCCGTTCTTGGTGGGGTCGTTGTTCGTCAGGAGCGGATTGAGGCCGCCGCCGTTCAGGAGGGAGTTGGCGAGCTGGGTCGGGTCGTTGCCGTTGTTGTTCAGCAGGTCGCCGTTGTTGAGGTCGTCGAGGCCGTTGCCGACGTTGTTCAGGCTGTTGCCGAGGTCGTCGTTCAGGTTGTTGAGGCTGTTGTTCAGCCCGTCACCGATGTTGTTGAGGTCGTCGTTCAGGTTGTCGTTGAGGTTGTTGAAGTTGTCCCCGAGGTTGTTCAGGTTGTCGTTGAGACCGTCGTTGAGGTTGTTGAGGTTGTCGCCCAGGTTGTTGAGGTTGTCGTTCAGGTTGTCATTGAGGTTGTTGAAGTTGTCGCCGAGGTTGTTGAGGTTGTCGTCGAGGTTGTTCAGGTTCTCGTTGAGCTTGTCGTTGTTGTCCTTCGCCTCCTGCTCGGCGATCTCGTTCTCCTCCTTCTGGAGGACCTCGGAGAGCGTCTCGTTGTTCTTGTTCGTGACCTCTTGGTCGAAGGCGTCCTGGACGTCGGCCCAGGCGTTCTTCACCGCGCTGAGCGCGTCGATCGACGGCTGCTTGAGCTTGGCGTCCGCGTGGTCGGACCAGCTCTTGACGGCGGCGTCGGCGACCTTCTGCCAGGTGGTGTGCTGGGTGAGGTCGCCGTACTCGGGCACCGACTGCTTGAAGTTGGCGTCGGTCGAGTAGGAGGTGTAGGTGCCGCCGCCGTACTGGCTGTACGTGGAGTGCTGCGACGACAGCACGTGGTTGATGTTGTTGTTGATGACCCACTGACTGATGTCGTCGAGGATCTTCTTCACGTGGTAGTGCGGGTCGTGCTGGCCGTCCGACGCCCAGTCGGTCCAGGCGGCCTGGAGTGAGGTGATCGCGTCCTTCAGGGCCGTCTGCGCGGCGGCCAGGGCGTCGCTCAGCTTCGACTTGGGGACGTAACCGCCGAGGGTGGTGTTGGTCGGCGTGTAGTCGCTGCCGCCCAACTGCGAGACGTAGCCGTTGTAGTTGGTCTTCAGCTCGTCCAGCAGATGCCAGAAGAGGCTGGCGGCCTTGCCCTTCCAGGAGGCCTGGTCCTCGCCGAGCGAGGTCATCCACTTGTCCACGATGTCCGAGTGGTCCTTGAAGAACTGCACCACCCGGTCGAAGGACTGCCCGGTGTTCTCGAAGGAGAGCATGTCGACGGCGTTGTCGTCGATGACCGACAGCCCGCTGTAGGAGAAGCCCTGCGTCGAGTACGGCGACGCCAGCAGGTGGTCGAGGACCAGCTTGCTGCCGGAGATGTACTGCGCCATCGGCCCCGAGTCCCACTGGACATGCGAGTACGAGCCCTCGAACGCGCCGCCGCCGGTGACCTCGCCGCCGCTCCACAGCGTGGCCCGGCCGTTCTCGTCGACCGTGACGCCGATCATCACGATGCGGGCCTTCTTCATCTTCACGCTGTTGTGCGCGCCGTCCCCGCCGGCGTCGTAGAAGGCCAGGTCGTAGTCCTCGCCCTTGTTGACCTGCCAGCCGCCGATCGCCGAGTAGTCGGCCGCGGTCACCGACCTCATGTCGATGCCCTGGATGTCCATCCGGAACAGCTTGAGGTTGCCGAAGTCGTCGTTGCTCGAACTGCTCAGCTTGTCGAACAGGGTGGACCGGGCCGGGAGCGTGTAGCCGGTGAAGTCGGTGACGGCCTGTGCGAAGTAGTCGTCCGGGTCGTAGTTGGCGGTCCCGGAGGTGGTGCTTTCGGCCATGGGGCGGAACTCCCCTGCTGGGAATGTGGGGGCGGGGACAGGGTGCGCAATGGGAGGGGCGCGGCCCGGGGAGATGTGAGCCGGGCGCGCGCCGGGCTCAGGTGGTCTTGGAGTCGCTGCCGCTCATGTCGCCGTCGACGGTGTCGAAGATGTCCAGCAGCTTCTCGCCGTCGATCGAGTCGAGGCTGTCGCCCTGGGTCTTCAGCAGGGTGGTGATCGTCTCGTCCAGGGCGTCGTCGATGTCGTCGAAGAGCGTCTTCTGGCCGGTGAGGATCTTGTCCAGGGCGGTCGCCTGCGTCTTGAGGGATTCCACGAGCGTGGAGCCGCCGACCGGGTCCTTGCTGTCGCCGCCGTTCATCAGGCCGATCCGGAGGATCTTGGCGAGGCCCGCGGCCGAGCCCTCACCGGTCTCCGCGACGAGGTTCTTCAGGGACCGGACACCCGCGTTGTCCTTGCGGATGGCCACCAGATCGCTGATGAAGTCGGCGACGTCGGTGTTCTTGAAGTTCTTCAGCGCGGTCGAGTCGAGGTGGGTCAGGTCTGCCATGGGTGCCTCCGCGGGCGGAACGCGCCGACCCTGGCGTACGGCGCGGCGACGGAACGGGAAGGAGCCTGGACCGCACCGACCACGAAGGGGGCAGGTCGGTGCGGTGGGAGCCGGCCGGATCAGCGGCCGATGGTGACCTCGGACCACATCTGGCTCAGCGAGTTCTCGCTGTACTTGTAGCTGTTCGAGATCTCGTTGAGGAGCTGCGAATGCGAGGTGAGCAGCGTCTCCATGTTCTGCACCGCGCCGTCCCATGCCGCCTGCTTCTGGCGGTAGGTGTCGGCGTCGTTGCCGTACCAGGTCTTGGAGAGCTCGCTGAGCTCCGCCTCAAGGTTGGACAGCGTCTGCGCGATCGCCTTGGTCTGCGCCACCATGTCGTCCGCGGCGTTCGACATGTGGTTGTAGCTGACGTAGATGACACCGTCGGACAGGTTGTCTGCCACAGCTTGCCTCTCTTACGCGATGGGTCTTGCGCGATGTGGGGATCGGACGTGACCGCTAGGTCAGCCGGCGAGCTGGTCGAAGGCCGACTGCGCCGCGTTGTACGCCTGGTTGATGGAGTCGTTCGAGGAACCCTGGGTCTTGTTGTGTTCCACGAGGCTCTGGTTCAGCCGGTCGATGACGTCCTCGAGGTTCTTGAGGATGACGTTGCACTGGCCGTCCCACTGCGCGAGGAGCTGGCCGTACTGGCCGCCGTCGCTGCCCTGGTAGCCGCTGCCCAGGGTGGAACGGGTGCTGTCGACGTCCTGACGGATCTTCACGATGCCGCTGAAGGCGCTCTCCAGGGCCTGGATTCCGTTCCGGGTCGAACCTTCGCTTGACTGCTGGCCATCTCCAGCCATCGTCCCACCTTTCATAAGTCGATCTACAGTACGAGCACAAGTGAGCCTAGGTTGACGGAAGTTACGCTGGCAACGAACTGAGGAAGATCTGAGGTTGCCTACCACTTCCGTCCAAAGCCTTTTACCGGTAGGCAACTTGACCGGAACACGCTGTTCCGCAGACGTCGGTTCTGACCCTGATCCACTTTGGCGTGAACACGATCTCCATCGGCGCGTTTTCGTCAGTTCGAGGCACCGGACGCGCTCCCCGAGCCGCTTGCCGAAGCGCTCCCCTTGCCCGCCGGGACGCTCCCGGCGATCGCCGGAAGCCTCGCGCCGATGGCTCCGCCGGGGCCCGCGCCGGTCCCGGATCCGGCGCCGGTGCCGCACTGCGCCGACGCTCCGCCCAGCGCCCCTGGCGCCGTGCCCGAGTCCGACGAGGCCGCCTGGGCGCTGAGTTCGGGGCCGGTCGGCAGCATGGACAGCAGCGTGGACGGCACCTTCACGGCTGTGGCCCCGCCGTAGCCGAGGGCGGCCAGCGCGTTCGAGTCCGGGATGCGGTACTTCACGCCGTCGTCGCCGATCAGGAACGTGGTGTCGCCGACCGTGCCGCCGGCCGCGCCCAACGCCCGTACCAGCGCGCCGTGTCCGGGCCGTGCCACCACCCGGTCCACGGTCACACAGGCCGCGGTCAGCGCCGTCGGGTCGGCCTGGGCCGCCGGGAACAGCGCGGACTCCGCGACCCGTACCGACGTCACCCGCACCTGTCCGTCGGCCGGGTCGACCTGGGCGCACACCGACTCGCCGGCGGGCAGGGACAGCGCGCTCGGCGGGGTGTCCGGCAGCCCGGCGACCGACGGGTCGGTGCCCGCCGAGCCCGGTGCCTGGTGGGCGCGCAGGTCGGACACGTCGATGGTGGCGACATTGGGCGCCCCGCCGTCGTAGGCCTTCTTGCGGGTGTCCGGATCGCCCAGCAGCAGGGCGGACTGGGTGTCCGTGACCGGGTGCAGGCCGTCCTTCTGGAGGAGGTACTCCTGATTTCCGGAGCCCGCCACGACACGGAACACCTGGCCGATGCGGGTGGCCCGGCCGCCGAGTTCGGGTCCCGCCGTGCCTCGGCCGTCGACCTTCGGGGTGGCGAGGTCGGGGCCGGTCACCAGGGCGTCCAGGAAGGCGGCGGACACCGGGCGGGGGGTCACCGGCGCGTAGCCGAGGGACTCCGCCGCGCCCGAGGCCTCGTCCAGCTCCAGGCGGCTGCCCTGCCACACCAGATAGGTGTGTTTGTCAGGGCCCTTGACGACCAGCGCCGACTTCGCGCCGACGGAGTCCGTCTCGACCGGGGCGCCCGGCACGAGGGTCGTCTGCACGCCGGAGCCCGTCGAGCAGACCTCCCACGGCGAGCTCTCCAGGTCGCTGGTGCCCGGTACGGAGTCGGGGGCGCCGGTGATGCCGACCGGGCGGCCGACCGGGGTGCCCGCCAGCGACTTCGAGCCGACCGACGTGGTCTTCAGGTCGGCGCCGCCGATCAGCACGGCCGAGGCGTAGTTGCGCACCGGGCGCAGCCTGCCGTCGGCATACAGGTAGCGGGCGCCGGTGTCCTTGTTGACGATCAGGGTGTCGCCGCTGCGCCAGGCGTCGTTGCCGCCGGGCCTGAGCAGCCCGAAGACCAGCGCGCCCGCGCTGAACAGGATGCCGACGATCACGCCGACCAGCGCGCCCCGGCTGGTACGGCCCAGCGGGCTCTCCGGGGCGTCCGGGTCGGCGAGCAGCATGCCCGAGGTCAGGCGGCCCATCATGAACGTGTGCGCTTGCACCTGGTCGCGCTTCGACCGCACGCTTTCCTCCTGCTCGGTCGTTCAGGTTCTGGTCGGGTCGGCCCTGGCGGGCGGTCAGCCGAAGAGGCCGCGGAGGGTGCCGAAGACGCCCAGCAGCCACAGGGTCAGCGGCAGCAGCGCGATCGCCAGCAGCGAGTGCAGGATCTCCGCCGCGCGCCCCCAGTACGGGACCAGACGCCGTCCCGGTACGGTCCACACCGCGACCGTGAGCGCCGCCGCCACCGCGAGCAGGCCCGCGACGAGCAGGGTCCGCTCGGTGCCGGACAGCCGCAGGCCCCAGCCGAACGCGAGCAGCAGCAGACCCCACGCGCCGGGCAGCACCAGCACCAGCCGCTGCGCGGTGTTCACCAGGCCCCGGCCGTGCAGGAGCAGCAGCAGCGACAGGACCAGCGCGACCAGCAGCGCGGGGAGGCTCGGGCGGCGGGCCAGCGCCACCAGACAGGCCGAGGAGAGCACGCCGGTCGCGCCGTACAGGGCGGTCATCCACTCGCCGGCCAGCTCGGTGCGCACGGCGACGTCGTTGCCCCGGTAGGGCTCGATGCCCTCCTGGAGCTGCTCGGCGTTGGTGGGCAGCGCGGGCATGCGCATCCCGGCGAACTTGAACGACAGCGCCGGCACCAGACCGCCGAGCAGCACCGTGAGCGCCGCGACCACACCGGCGGCGGCCGCCACACGCACGTCGAAGACCGTCATCAGGACCCCGCCGACCGCTGTGGCCAACGCCACAAGCGCCGAGGCGAGGAAGAGCGGGGTGCGGGCCGCGGAGGCCGCGAGGGCGAGGACCGCGCCGCCCGCCCAGGCCGCCGCCGCCCCCAACAGCCGTGCCCCGAGCACCTGGTGGGCCTGCGGTCCGCTCAGCTCACCGCCCGGCACCAGCCAGCCCGCGAGCGCGAGCGCCGGAGACGCGAGCAGCCCCAGGATCACACCGGTCGCCGGGTCGTCGACGGCCCGGCTGGCGGAGGCGGCACCGGCCAGCAGCAGCAGGCCGGTTCCCACGGCGGTGGCCGCGCGCAGTGACGCCGGGGCGTCCGGCAGGGCCAGCAGGACCAGGCCGGTGAGGACCGCCACGGCGAGCAGTCCGCGCAGCAGCCGACGGGCCGCCTCGGGGCTCCAGCCGTGCAGCCGGTCCCGGGTGACCGCGGCGATGCCGTCGACCAGGTCGTCGAGGCGTACCTCGGGCAACGCCTCGGTGCGCGGCCGGAGATGGAGCGCCTCGCCGTCGGTCAGCCCGAGGGAGGCGAGGGTCGCCTCCTCGTCGAGGGGCCGGCCGCCGAGGCGCTGGAGGACCCAGCCGTCGTGTTCGAGACCGGTCTCCTCGGCCTCCTCCCCCGCGTACCGCAGCACCGTGGGCAGCAGGTCGGCGACCGGCACGTCGGACGGCACGGCGAGGTCGATGGTGCGGGCCGGGGCACGCACGGTCAGGTGGCACAGTCCGGTCACGGAAGTGTCGGTCATACCGGGGCTCACGTCTCCTGGACATCGAAACGGGGGCACGCGGCGCGGCGTGCGGGGGTGGGGGGAACGGGGTGCGTGTGAAGCGGGGGGTGACATGGACGTACGGAGTTGACGGGGTGCACACTACTGACACTCCCCGAGACGCGTGTCAACGGGAGTCCCCACGAACGGTGTTGACAGCGTCTTCCACCGTGCCAGTGCCGAGGCCGGTTCCGGTGCACGCCCCCACGTGCCGCCGCGGTGCGCGAAGTCCGTTAGGAGCCCCAAGCGTTGAGCGTGGTCCTGTTCCGTCGCCCTGCCCGCCGTCGCGGACCCGACATGCCGGCCGGCGAGTTGGTCCTCCAGGAACCGCCGACCCTCATGGAGACCGTCCCGGACACGTCCGCGGTGTGGACGTATCTGCCGATGGCCATGATGTCGGTCTCGATGATGATGCTGTTCCTGCGGTCGGGCGGCCAGTCCAGCGGCGTCTTCATGTACATCGCGCTCGGCATGATGGTGATGGCCGCCGGTGCGATGATGGTCGGCCAGGTCATGCGGAAGGCCGGGGACCGCAAGCAGCGGCTGCGCGGTGAACGCCGAGACTATCTGCGGTACTTGGCGCAGAGTCGCCGTACGGTGCAGCGGGCCGTGGTGGAGCAGCAGCTCGCCCTGGCCTGGCGGCATCCCGAGCCACGGGTGCTGCGGGCCATGGTGCGCACCACCCGGCTGTGGGAGCGCCGGGTCAAGGACGAGGACTTCGGCGAGGTGCGGATAGCCGTCGGCGACCAGCAGCTCGCGATGCGGCTGACGCCCGTGTCCAGCAAGCCCGTTGAGGACCTGGAGCCGCTGTGCGCGCATGCCCTGCGCCGCTTCATCCGTGCCTACAGCACCGTGCCGGGTCAGCCGATCGCGCTGTATCTGCGGTCCTGGTCACGGGTGTTGGTGCACGGCGACCACGACGCCTCGCGCGGGATGCTGCGCGCCGCGCTGGCCCAACTCGCCCTGTTCCACCCGCCGGAGGAGCTGTGGATCGCGGTCTGCGCCGGTGACGAGGTGCGGGCCGAGTGGGAGTGGGTGAAGTGGCTGCCGCACAACCAGCACCCCCAGGAGACCGACGGCGCCGGTCCGTTGCGTATGGTGGCCTCCGCGTTCACCGACCTGGAGGACCAGCTCGGCAGCGAGTTCTCGGAGCGGCCCGCGTTCGACCCGGACGCCGTGCCCGGCCGTGACGAGCCGCTCGTGGTCGTCATCGTGGACGGCGCGGCCATCCCGGCAGGGCACCGCTTCGACGGCCCCGGCTACCGCAACGCCGTCGTCCTCGACCTCTCCGACAGCCTCACCTGGCGCCCCGGCCGCTCCACCCTGCGTCTCGACGTCGCCCCGCACGCGGTCTCCCTGGTGCGCACCGACCGCAGCCGCAAGGAGCAGTCCACGGTGCTCGGCCGCCCCGACCGGGTGGGTCCGGTCGCCGCCGAGTCGCTGGCCCGGCTGATCGCGCCGTACCGGATGAGCCTCTCCTCCGACGCGGTCGAACCGCTCTCGAACGACACCGAGTTGACGACCCTGCTCGGCATCGCCGACCTGCACCGGCTCGACCCCGACACGATCTGGCGGCGGCACACCGGCTCCGCCCGGCTGCGCGTCCCGGTCGCCGTCGGCGCGGACGGGCGGCCGGTCGAGCTGGACATCAAGGAGTCCGCGCAGGGCGGCATGGGCCCGCACGGCATGCTGATCGGCGCGACCGGTTCCGGCAAGTCGGAGCTGCTGCGCACCCTGGTCCTCGGTCTCGCGCTCACGAACTCTTCCGAAACACTCAACTTCGTCCTGGTGGACTTCAAGGGCGGCGCGACCTTCCTCGGTCTCGACGAACTCCCGCACACCTCCGCCGTCATCACCAACCTCGCCGACGAAGCCGCCCTCGTGGAGCGCATGCAGGACGCGCTGCACGGTGAACTCATCCGCCGCCAGGAGCTGTTGAGGTCCGCAGGCAACTACACCTCGGCCCTGGAGTACGAGCGGGCGCGGGCCGGCGGTGCCGCTCTCGCCCCGCTGCCCAGCCTCTTCGTCGTCGTCGACGAGTTCAGCGAACTCCTCGCCTCGCACCGGGAGTTCATGGAGCTGTTCGTGATGATCGGCCGCCTCGGCCGGTCGCTCGGCGTGCATCTGCTGCTCGCCTCGCAGCGCCTGGACGAGGGCAGGATGCACCAGCTGGAGTCGCACCTCTCGTACCGGATCGGTCTGCGCACCTTCTCCGCGATGGAGTCCCGGGGTGTCCTCGGTGTCCCCGACGCGTACGAACTGCCCTCGCAGCCCGGCAGCGGCTACCTCAAGTCCGGTATCGAGGCGCTCACCCGGTTCCGCGCCGCCTACGTCTCCGGCCCGTACCGCAGGCGCGGCGGAGCGGTCGCGCAGGCCCGGGTCGCCACGCAGGTGGTGCCCTGGTCGACCGGGTACATCGTGCCGCGCGCTCCCGCCCCGGCCGCGATCGTGCCGGAGCCCGAGGCGGAGGAGAGCGCCGAGAGCCTGCTCGCGGTGGCCCTTGACCGGCTGCGCGACTCCGGGCCGCCCGCCCACCGGGTGTGGCTGCCGCCGCTGGACACCGCGTCCCCGCTGGACGTGCTGCTCGGCGGTCTCACCGAGGACCCCGACCGGGGTCTCACGGCGTCCCGCTGGGCCGGTGCCGGGAAGCTGCGGGTGCCGGTCGGCCTCGTCGACAAGCCCTTCGACCAGCGGCGCGACCCGCTCGTGGTGGATCTCGCCGCGGCCGGTGGCCATGTCGCCGTCGCGGGCGGTTCGCAGAGCGGCAAGTCCACGGTCCTGCGCAGCCTCATCATGGCGCTGGCGCTCACCCACACCCCGCGCGAAGTGCAGTTCTACTGCCTGGACTTCGGCGGCGGCACGCTCTCCCAGCTGACCGGCCTGCCGCACGTCGGCGGGGTCGCGGCCCGCCTCGACACCGAGCGGATCAGCCGTACGGTCGCCGAGGTCACCGCCGTCCTCACCCAGCGCGAGCAGTTCTTCCTCGACAACGGCATCGACTCGATGTCCACCTACCGGCGCCGCCGGGCCGCCGGGGAGTTCCCCGACGAACCGCACGGCGACATCTTCCTGGTGATCGACGGCTGGTCGGCGGTCCGGCAGAACTTCGACCAGTTCATCCCGACGTTCAACCAGATCGCCACCAGCGGTCTCAACTACGGCATCCACCTGATCGTCGCGACCGCCCGCTGGCTGGAACTCACCGCCCCGGTGCGCGACCAGTCCGCGACCCGGCTCGAACTCCGGCTCGGCGACACGATGGACTCCGTCGTGGACATCCGCAAGGCGAGCGCGGTACCGCAGATCCCGGGCCGCGGTCTGACCGTCGAGACGAAGCTCCACTTCCTGTCGGCGCTGCCGCGCGGTGACGGCTCCACCGACCCGGAGACGCTCAGCGAGGGCGTCGCCGACCTGGTCGACCGGATCGCCTCCGCCTGGCACGGGCCGCGCGCCCCGCAGGTCCGGATGCTGCCGCACCGGCTGCCCGCCACCGAACTCCCCGAGCCCGAACTCGGCGACGGCGTCAGCCTCAAGATCGCGCTCGGCCAGGACGAGGAGACCCTCGGCACGGTCTGGCACGACTTCTCCCGCACCCCGCACCTGGTGGCCGTCGGCGACACGGAGAGCGGCAAGACCAACCTCCTGCGGCTGGTCGCGGACTCGGTCGTCGCCCGCTACTCCCCCGCCGAGGCCCGGATCCTGGTCGTCGACTACCGTCGCGGCCTGGTCGACGCGGTCCCCGAGGAGTACCGCCTCGGCCACGCGGTGGCCCTGGAGGCCCTGAAGCAACTGGTGGGCGGCTCGGCAAAGGCCCTGCGCACCCGCGTACCCGGCCAGGAGATCACCCCGGCCCGCATGCGCCAGGCCGACTGGTGGACGGGCCCGCGCCTGTTCGTCCTGGTCGACGACTACGACATGGTCGGCGGCGGCACGGTCATGGACCACCCCTTCGCCCCGCTCTTCGAACACCTCGCCCTGGGCCACGAGTTGGGCCTCCACGTAGTCGTGGCCCGCTCCGCCACCGGCGCCGGCCGCGGTCTCAACGACCAGCTCCTGCGCCGCCTGGACGAGGTCAACACCCCGGGAGTCCTGATGTCCTGCTCCCCGTCCGAGGGCTATGTCTTCGGCAACGTGAAGCCCCGGGTCCTCCCGCCGGGCCGAGCCCTCCACATCGTCCGCCGCAAGCCGTCCCTCATCCAGACGGCACTGGCGGCGCCGGGCGCGGAGGAGTGAGCGACCGGTAGTGAACGGAACGGCCCCGGGCGACTGTTCGTCACCCGGGGCCGTTCCGTTTCACGCTGTATGCGGTGCCTACGAGGATCGGTCTGCCGTCAGTGCTGCGGGGTCCCCTGTGCCCCCGTGCCCACCGGAACCGGGCTCGCCGCGCCCTCGGGCTCGGCCGTACCCGCCGGCTCCGCCGGACCGGCCTCGGCAGCCGCCCGCGACGGACGCCAGCCCAGGCGCCGCCCCCGGGGAACGATCAGCCCCAGCCACACCACCGCGACGATGACCGCGAGGCCCGCCGACGCGGGCCACAGGGCGCGGCGGAGCGGGCCGGCCGCCTTGTCGGCGGGGAGATGGACCGGGGTGGCGGAGTCGTCGCCCCGGGACGACGCCGCCGTGCCGTTCAGGATCGAGGTGACGGCCGCGTACGGGTCCAGGCGCGGGACGTCCGCCGGGTAGGCCGAGGTGCGCAGCAGGGTCGCGGTCTGGGTGGCCGTCAGGTCGGGGTGGACGGAGCGGACCAGGGCCGCCGTACCGGCCACGAAACCGGCGGCCAAGGACGCCCCGGAGCCGATGTAGTGGCCCTTCTTCGCCGGGCCGATGCCGACGACACCGTCACCGGGCGCGGCGACGGCGGCGCTGTTGGTCGTGTATGCGCCGGTCGGGCGCTTGCCGTCGACGTCCACGTCGAGGACGGAGAGCACGCCCTTGTCCGAGGCCGGGTAGTAGGCGCGGGCGGGCGGACTGTCGGTCGCCGACGTCGCCGAGGCCGGGGTGTCCGGTACGGCGGCGGCGACCACCAGGACGTCCTTCTTCGCGGCGTACGCGACCGCCGACCGCAGCGCGCCGGAGTCGCCGCCGAGCGCCGCCGACACGGTGACGACCTTCGCGCCGCCGTCCACGGCGGCCCGGATGCCGTCGGCGACCCGGTCCGCGGTCACCGACCCCCGCGCGTCGCTGCCCCGCACCGCGAGGATCCGCGCCTGTTGCGCGACCCCGGCGAACCGCACACCGTCGGCTACGGCCGCGCCGATCAGCCCGGCCACGAAGGTGCCGTGTCCCACGCAGTCGGTCCCGGCGTCGCCGACCGCCGTGACCCGGCCCTTGAGCGTGGGTGCCGAGGACGAGACGCCGGTGTCGACCACGCCTACGGTCACCCCGGCGCCGGAGGCGAACTGCCAGGTCCTGCCGAGCTGGAGGGAGACCTGCTCCCACGGTAGGTCGGTGGCCCGCTGGTCCGAGCCCGTCGTACAGGCCGCGTCGGCGGCCAACTTCGAGGCGAGGACGGGGAGTTGGACCGTGGAGCCGTCGGCCGCCGTGGCGGTCCCGGCACCGACGGCGCTCGCGCCGGCCGTCAGGAGCAGGGCCAGTCCGGCGGCGAGGGCCTTGCCGTGTGTCGTCGTCATGCCCGGGCCGCCCCGCTGGAGGTGGAGGAGGCGCCCGCCGGATCGGCGAGGTCCTCGGGAAGCAGCAGCCGCAGGTCGTCGAGGCTGGGGACGGCCAGCCTGCTGAGCCGGCCCGCCTGTCGGGTCATCATCCGCTCCAGGATCTGACGGGCGGTGCGCGCGTTGCCGAACGACCGGTCGCGGGGCAGCGAGTCGAAGTACTGCCGCAGGACCGGGCCGAGTCCGGCCGCGCACTCGTAGCCGAGCTGTACAGCGTGCTCGCGAACGATCGTGACCAGCTCGTCGGAGGAGTAGTCGGCGAACTCGACGCGGCGCGAGAAGCGGGAGGACAGGCCCGGGTTGGAGGCGAGGAACGTCTCCATCTCCTGGGTGTAGCCGGCGACGATGACGACCACCTTGTCGCGGTGGTCCTCCATCAGCTTCAGCAGCGTGTCCACGGCCTCCCGGCCGAAGTCGTTGCCGGACGCCTCGCGCGGGGTGAGGGTGTACGCCTCGTCGACGAACAGCACACCGCCCAGGGCCCGTTCGAAGACCTCGCGGGTCAACTGCGCGGTGTGGCCCACGTAGCGGCCGACGAGATCGGCGCGGGACACCTCGACGAGCTGGCCGCGCGGCAACACGCCCAGGGACGCGAGGAGTTCGCCGTAGAGCCGGGCGACCGTGGTCTTGCCGGTGCCGGGCGGGCCGGTGAAGACGAGGTGGTGGCTGAGGCGGGGCACCGGGAGTCCGGCGGCCTCGCGCTGCTTGGCGGTCGAGACCAGGTTGACGAGGTCGGTGACGTCCCGCTTGACCGCGTGGAGTCCGACCAGCGCGTCCAGCCTGCTGAGCGCGTCGTCGCCGGGGTCGACCGCGTTCGGTCCGTCGGCGGCGGTGCGGGCCGCCTCCTCGCTGATGTCCTGCGGCAGCAGCAGGGAGAGGTCCTGCTCGGTGACGTCGGTGAGCGCGGACAGCCGTACCGCCTGCCGGTCCACCATCTCCTCGAACACCTGCCGCGCGGCACGGCCGTTGCCGAAACCGGCGTCCTTCGGTATCCGCTCGAAGTGCACCGCGAGCGCGTGGCGGGTCTCGTCGGCGAGCGTGTACTGGTGGCGCACACACATGCTCTCCATGATCTCCACCAGCTCCGGCACCGAGTAGTTCTCGAACTCGACGGTGCGCGAGAAGCGGGACGCCAGACCGGGGTTGGAGCCGAGGAAGCTGCGCATCTCGTCGGAGTAGCCCGCCGCGACGACGACCACGTCCTCGCGGTGGTCCTCCATCAGCTTCAGCAGCGTGTCCACGGCCTCGCGGCCGAAGTCGGCCCCGGATCCACGGGAGTCGGAGGTGAGGGTGTACGCCTCGTCGACGAACAGGACACCGCCCAGGGCCCGTTCGAAGGCCTCGGTGGTCTTGATGGCCGTACCGCCGATGACCTGGGCGACCAGGTCGGCGCGGGAGACCTCGACCAGGTGGCCGGAGCGCAGGGCGCCCAGCTCGGCGAGGATCGTGCCGTAGAGCCGGGCCACGGTCGTCTTACCGGTACCGGGCGGGCCCGCGAAGACCAGGTGGCGGCTCATCGGCGGGGCGGACATGCCGAGTTGGGCACGGCGGGCCGCGAGCTGGGTGAGGTTGACGAGGGTGCGGACCTGTTCCTTGACGTTGTCGAGGCCGATGAGGCCCTCCAGCGCGGCCATCGGTCCGTCGGGGCGGCCGGGGCCCTCCGACGCCGGGACGGTGCCCGCCGGGTCGGTGCCCTCGGCCTCGCCGAAGCCCCACGCGTCGCGGGACTCGTTGCCGGTGCTGATGAGGTTCTCCACCGCGAGCCGGCCGCCCGCCTTGGCCTGCACGAGGCCGCCGCCCTTGTTGTCGCGGACCGTGCAGCCCACGACCGAGACCGGCGCCTCGGACTCGACCCGGATGCCGTCGCGGTCGTTGCCCGCGGCCTCGCAGCCGTTCAGGGAGGCCCGGCCGCCCTCGCGGACCAGGAAGCCGTGCTCGGCGGCGGCCGCCGTCCGCACCCGGTTCGCCGTCAACTCGCCGCCGCTGTCCACGACCACACCGCAGCCGCCGGCCGAGACCAGCTCGCCGTCACGGATCGCCGCCGTGCCCTCGCCGCCGATCTCCAGACCTGCGCCGCCGGGGTTGTTGACCCGGAACCCGGCGAGATAGACGTTGCCGCCCGCCGCGATCTCCGCGCCGGAACCGCCCGGTGTCTCCACCGTGCAGTCCTCGACCCGGCCGCGTCCGCCGTCGCGCACCGACACACCGCAGCCGCCGGCCCCGGTGATCCGGGCGCGCCGCACCAGCGGGTTGGCGTTGCCGCGGATCACCACGCCGGTGCCCTTGACGTCGATGATCTCCACGCGCTCCAGCTCGGCCGCCGAGTCCTCTTCGAGGAGGACACCGTCGGACTCGCCGTCGCGGATGGTCAGCGAGGTCAGGGTGGGCGAGGACGCCCCGGCCACCCGCAGCGCAGCCGTCTGCGCGCCGGTCAGCCAGCAGTCCTCGTACGTGCCGCGCGAACGGTCCGTCACCAGCAGGCCGTTGCCCGTGCTGCGGGCGGTACGGCAGCGGCGCAGCACCGGGTCGGAGCCGTGCGAGACGATGATGCCGGGGCCGCTGCTGCCGGTGACCCGGACCTCCTCCAGCTCGCAGCGGGCGGCGCTGGTCACATGCACCCCGATCGAGGTGTCACGGATCACGGTCCGCAGCACCCGCACCGCGCTGCGCTCCTCGAGTGCCAGCGACGGCTTGTCCGTGGACGCCAGGTCGCAGTCCTCCACGGAGCCCTGGGCGTCGCCGTTGGCGAGCACGCCGTTGCCGCGCGCGTCGCGCACGGTGCAGCCGCGCAGGGTGGCCCGGCCGCGGTCGCTGATCACCACGCCGCTGGTGCCGAAGTGTTCGAAGGTGCAGGACTCCAGCGAGCTCTCGGTGGACGAGGTGACCACGACACCGGCGCCGGTGCGGTTGGAGACCCGGCACTCACGCATCGCGAGCGAACCGGAGTTGCGGGCGAGGACGGTCGTCCACGAGGCGCCGGAGAGGTCGCAGCCCTGCATCGCGACCTGCCCGTGCGAGGCGTCGACGGCGGGCTGTTCCTCGTCCTGGCCCTGCACCACGAGGTCGGTCAGCATCACCGCGTCCACGCGCAGCGAGATCACGATGCCCTTGCGCGGTGCCAACCGGACGGTGCCGCGCGCCTGTTCGGCGACGATGGTGACCCGGGTGGTGACGACGAGGTTCTCCTCGTACGTTCCCGGGCGCACACTCAGCACCGCGCCTCCGCGCGCCCTGGCCAGGGCCTCTCCGATCGTCCGGGCGTCCCCGGTGCCCTCCGGACAGACCGTCAGTACCTGGCGCACTCAGCTGACCTCCTCGTGTCGGCACCTGTCGGTTGCGGCAACCCCATCATGCCGTCCCCGCACGCGCGTTCCCACTCCGGTCCGATACGCGGGACGTCCGGCCGGGGTGCGCGCGGTGCGGCACAACCGTGCCGTAGGACGAATTATGGGCTGTCGCGCAACAGGCGTACCAGCGGCGGGGTGCAAGCGAGGTGATTGTTAACTCCGGTGAAAGGAACCGTCGTTGGTGCATGCGCGTGAACAGAGGTGAATAGGATTGCGCGGACGGACGTACGACGAACTGCTGGGCGAACAGGGCGGACAGGGCGGATGACAGACCGGACCGGACCGGCCGCGCGGAACACGGCGGCAGAGAAATCGGTGGCGGGCACCCCGGCCGACGAAGCGGCGGCGGACCCGACGACACCTGCACCGGCGACACCCTCGGCGGCGGGCAAGGCGGCGAGCGCGGCCTCGGAAGCAGGCGCGGCCTCGGAGGCGAGCGCGGCGGCAGGCGCGGGTGCGGCAGCGAGCGCGAGCTCGGAAGCGGGCACCGCGAGCGAGTCAGCAGGCGCGGCGGGCAAGGCGGCGAGCGCGGGTACGGCTGCAAGCGCGGCCTCGGAAGCAGGCGCGGCCTCGGAGGCGAGCGCGGCGGCAGGCGCGGGTACGGCAGCGCGAGCAAGCTCGGAAGCGGGCACCGCGAGCGAGTCAACAGGGGCGGCGGGCAAGGCGGCGAGCGCGGGTACGGCTGCAAGCGCGGGCTCGGAAGCAGGCGCGGCCTCGGAGGCGAGCGCGGCGGCAGGCGCGGGTGCGGCAGCGAGCGCGAGCTCGGAAGCGGGCACCGCGAGTGGGTCAACAGGCGCGGCGGGCAAGGCAGTAGGCGCGGGCTCGGAAGCAGCCACGGCAGCCGGCTCGGGCACGAGCGCGGCAGGCACGGCGGCAAGCGCGGGCACAGACCCGGCGGGCACGGCGGCGAGCGCAGGCACGAATCCGGAGGCTGGCTCGGCGGCCGGGGCCACGGTGGAAGCCGCTGCGCTCGCCGGGAGCCGTACCGCAGAGGAACCGGCGGGACCGGGTGCGGGTTCCGCTTCCGCTCGGGCCGCGCGGCAGGAGGCCGAGGCCGAGGCGCCCGCCGGGGTGCTGGCCGTGAGCGTGCCCGAGGGCGACGGCCCCGACCCGGACGCGCACGCCGCGTCGGTGGGGCGTCCCGGCCGGCCGCTGCTGGCCGGTGCCGCGGTGCTCGGCGCGCTGCTGATCGCCGTACCGGGGCTGCTGATGAGCCGGGACCGGACGCCGGAGAGCCACGACCGGGTGGTCGCGGACCAGGCGGGCACCGTGCTCGGCGGCGGCGACGCGACGCAGGGGGCGGGGGCGTACGCCTCGTCGAGCCCGTCCGCGTCCGTCCTGAAGGCCTCGCCGAAGGCACTCCCGCACAAGCCGGCTCCGGCGAAGACGTCCCTCGCGCAGCCGGTGAGCGAGCCGACGGCGGTCAAGAAGTCGAAGAAGCCGGCCGCGACACCGAAGCCGAAGAAGTCGACGGCGAAGTCCGGGACGAGTTCGACCTCCAAGTCCACGACCTCGTACCCGTCGGACGTCCTCGTCACGGCCACCCGGGTGCTGAAGGCGGGCCAGTCGCTCAACGCGAAGAAGGCCCGGCTGCGCATGCAGGCCGACGGCAACTTCGTGCTCTACGACGAGAACAACAAGGCCCGTTGGGCCACGATGACCTTCGGCTCGAACTTCCACGCCGTGTTCCAGGCGGACGGCAACCTCGTCGTCTACACCGCCGACAACCGGCCCGTCTGGGCCAGCCGGACCGACGGCCACAACGGCGCGACCCTGCGGCTCCAGGGCGACGGCAACATGGTGATCTACTCCGGTTCGACCGCGATCTGGGCGACCAACACCGTCCACTGACCGCCCTCAACTCCCTCCGGCCCGCCCCCACTTGGGGACGGGCCGGAGGCATGCGCAGGCAGGGGCGCCACCAGGGCTTCGTCACCCCGTGCACCGCGCCACGGGCTCAGCTCGCGCTGAGCGTGATGTCCTGCTGCTGCACCGCGTGGAAGCGGGGCAGCGGGAGGCCGGAGCCGGCGGAGAGTTCCATCACCGTGGCCTCGACGTGGGCGGCGCCGGGGGTGACCGGGTGGGACGGCTTGCCGGAGTTCTTCCAGCTGTGTTCCATGCCGTCGCAGACCGCCTGGGTGCCGCCGATGCCGTGCCGGACCGCGGGGTCGCCCTGGGAGACGGAGGAACTGACGTACGCCGGGCCCGAGTTGCCGAGACAGCGGTAGGTGCCGGAGAGGGTGACGGTGCCGTCCGGGGCGATGCTGCCCGTGGGGTCGACCGTCACCGCCTCGTAGGAGTCGGCGGACGCGGTCGCGGCGGGGGCGCCGGCCAGCAGGAGCAGCGCGGCACCGGCCGCCGTACCGAGGACGGAACGCAGGGACATGGGGATACCTCCTGGAGTTGGGGCCTCCACTGGTACCGGGCGAGCGCCCCGACTCCCGTGACCCTCACTCCTTCGGTGGCGAGTCCGCACCGGGCGATGCGATCGTCACTCCTCAGGGCTCCTCAGGTGGCGGCTCCGCATCGAGCGTCGTGGAACCGTCCGAGTGTTGTCCGCGTGTTGTCACGCTTCACAGCGGGCTGTTCCGATGAGTTCGCGCCGGGAGGATGGTCTGTATATGCGATGCGGGCGGTGACGGAGCCGCCGGAACGGATCGCATCCGACGTGGAGGTACGCCATGTGTTCCCACCAGCCCTCGTGCCCCGTGACCGACACCCGCACCGAGACCCCGCACATCGTCTCCGCCCACCCCGAGCAGGGCTGGACGCTGCTGTGCGACGGCGCGATCGTCTTCGACGACACCGGCGCCCTGCTCCCCGACGGCCGGATCGTCGCCCCGCACCGGGTGCCGGCGGACCAACTCGCCGTCGCCGCCTGACCGTTCGGCTCCCCCGCGACTCGGCGGGACCGCCGGGCACGGCCCGCGGCACCGCCACCCCCGCACCGCGCAGGTTCAGCTTGCGCACCCGAGGTGACCAGCAGCGATGCCGTCGGCCTAAGATGATCAACGTGTCCGACCAGCATGCTCCACGGTCTCTCATCGTCACGCTCTACGGCGCGTACGGCCGCTTCGTGCCCGGCCCGGTCCCGGTCGCGGAACTGATCCGGCTCCTGGCCGCCGCCGGCGTCGACGCACCCTCCGTGCGCTCCTCCGTGTCCCGCCTCAAACGGCGCGGACTGCTCCTGCCCGCCCGTACCGCACAGGGCGCCGCGGGCTACGAACTCTCGCCCGAGGCACGGCAGTTGCTCGACGACGGCGACCGGCGCGTCTACGCGAGCACTCCCCCGGAGGACGAGGGCTGGGTGCTCGCGGTGTTCTCCGTACCGGAGTCGGAGCGCCAGAAGCGGCACGTCCTGCGCTCGCGTCTGTCCGGCCTCGGCTTCGGCACCGCGGCCCCCGGTGTGTGGATCGCGCCCGCCCGGCTCCACGAGGAGACCCGGCACATCCTCCACCGGCTGCACCTCGACCCGTACGTGGACTTCTTCCGCGGCGAGCACCTGGGCTTCGCGCCGACCGCCGAGGCCGTGGCCCGCTGGTGGGACCTGCCCGCGATCGCCGCGCAGCACCAGGCGTTCCTCGACCGCCACGCGCGCGTGCTGCACGCCTGGGAGCAGCGCCCGGACACCCCGCCCGAGGACGCGTACCGCGACTACCTCCTCGCCCTGGACTCCTGGCGCCATCTCCCCTACGTCGACCCCGGACTGCCCGCGGGCCTGCTCCCCCGGGACTGGCCCGGCGTCCGCTCTGCCGAGGTGTTCCGGGCGCTGCACGAGCGGCTGCGGGACGCGGGGGCGGTCTTCGCAGGCGTGTGAGGGCGGTCACTCAGCCAAACTTCAGGTTCCTCAGCAGGTCCTCTCAGAGTTCTTACCTAGCCTTCGACGACGTCGCTCGTCGGGCAGGAAAGAGGACTGTTGCGCATGACCACCACGGCACGGGCTCAGGGAGCCACCGTCTGGCTCACCGGACTGCCGAGTGCGGGCAAGACGACGATCGCCCGGCGTCTGGGTGAGCGCCTGAAGGCCGAGGGACATCGCGTGGAGATCCTCGACGGCGACGAGATACGCCGCTTCCTCTCGGCCGGCCTCGGCTTCTCCCGGGAGGACCGCAACACCAACGTCCAGCGCATCGGCCTCGTCTCCGAGGTCCTCGCCCGCAACGGCGTCCTCTCCGTCGTCCCGGTCATCGCGCCCTACGCCGACAGCCGCGAGGCCGTCCGCAAGCGCCACGAGGCGAGCGGGACGCCGTACGTCGAGGTGCATGTGGCGACCCCCGTCGAGGTGTGCAGCGAGCGCGACGTCAAGGGCCTCTACGCCCGCCAGGCCGCGGGCCGTCTCACCGGCCTGACCGGCGTCGACGACCCGTACGAACCGCCCACGGAACCGGCGCTCACCCTGCCGACGCAGGTGCAGAGCCCGCAGGAGTCGGCGGACGCGGTGTACGCGGTGCTCTCCGAGCGGGGGCTGGTGTGAGCGCGGTGACGCCCCCGGAGGCCTTCGTCCTCTCCCACCTGGACGCTCTCGAGTCCGAGGCGGTGCACATCTTCCGTGAGGTGGCGGGTGAGTTCGAGCGGCCGGTGATCCTCTTCTCCGGCGGCAAGGACTCGATCGTGATGCTGCATCTGGCGTTGAAGGCGTTCGCGCCGGCGCCGGTGCCGTTCTCGCTGCTGCATGTGGACACCGGACACAACTTCCCCGAGGTCCTTGAGTACCGCGACCGTGTGGTCGCCGCACATGGGCTGCGCCTCCATGTGGCCTCCGTACAGGACTACATCGACCGCGGTGTGCTGCGCGAACGCCCCGACGGCACCCGCAACCCCCTCCAGACGCTCCCGCTCACCGAGAAGATCCAGGCCGAACGCTTCGACGCGGTCTTCGGCGGTGGACGGCGCGACGAGGAGAAGGCCCGCGCCAAGGAACGCGTGTTCAGCCTCCGCGACGAGTTCTCCCAGTGGGACCCGCGCAGGCAACGCCCCGAGCTGTGGAACCTCTACAACGGACGCCACGCACCCGGCGAACACGTCCGCGTCTTCCCGCTCTCCAACTGGACCGAGCTGGACGTCTGGCAGTACATCGCCCGCGAGGGCATCGACCTCCCCCAGATCTACTTCGCGCACTATCGCGAGGTCTTCAGCAGGAACGGCATGTGGCTCACCGCCGGCGACTGGGGCGGCCCGAAGGCGGGCGAAGCCGTGGAGAAGCGGCAGGTGCGGTACCGGACCGTCGGTGACATGTCGTGCACGGGTGCCGTCGACTCGGACGCGGTGACGCTGGAGCAGGTCATATCCGAGATCGCCGCCTCCCGGGTCACCGAGCGGGGCGCCACCCGCGCCGACGACAAGCTGTCCGAGGCCGCGATGGAAGACCGCAAGCGCGAGGGGTACTTCTAGTCATGAGCACCACCACCATCGACACCCTGCGGTTCGCGACGGCCGGTTCGGTCGACGACGGCAAGTCCACCCTCGTGGGACGGCTGCTGCACGACTCCAAGTCGGTCCTCACCGACCAGCTGGAGGCCGTGCAGCGCGTGTCGGCCGACCGCGGCCAGGACGCCCCCGACCTCGCGCTGCTCACCGACGGCCTGCGTGCAGAACGCGAGCAGGGCATCACCATCGACGTGGCGTACCGCTACTTCGCCACCCCGCGCAGGCGGTTCATCCTTGCCGACACCCCGGGGCATGTGCAGTACACCCGCAACATGGTCACCGGCGCCTCCACCGCCGAGCTGACGATCATCCTCGTCGACGCGCGCAACGGCGTGGTCGAGCAGACCCTGCGGCACGCGGCCGTGGCGGCGCTGCTGCGGGTGCCCACGGTCGTCCTGGCCGTCAACAAGATGGACCTCGTCGGTTACGAGCAGGCGGTGTTCGAGCGGATCGTCGAGGAATTCGCGGGCCACGCGGCCGAGTTGGGGCTGCCCTCCTTCACTCCGGTCCCGGTGTCGGCGCTGGTCGGCGACAACGTGGTGGCCCGTTCGGCGCGCATGGACTGGTACGAGGGCCCGGCGCTGCTGGAGTTCCTGGAGGATGTCCCGGTGGGCGCGGACCCGTCGGACGCACCGGCCCGTTTCCCGGTGCAGTACGTCATCCGGGACGGCGAAGTCCGTTGGTACGCGGGGCAGTTGGTGTCCGGTTCGGTGCGGGTCGGGGACAGGGTGACGGTGCATCCCTCCGGGGAGGGTTCCGAGATCGCCGGGATCTCCGTGCTCGGCACCGAGGCCGACGTGGCGTACGCGCCGCAGTCGGTGAGTCTGCGGCTCGCCGATCAACGGGACGTGTCGCGCGGCGACATGATCACCGCCGGAGTCGACGCGCCCGCGCTCACGCAGGACGTGCGGGCCGCCGTCTGCCATCTGGCCGACCGCCCGCTGCGGGTCGGCGACCGGGTGCTGCTGCGGCACACGACCCGCACGGTCAAGGCCATCGTCAAGGACCTCGGCGGCGCTGCCGAGCTGGCCGCGAACGACCTGGGACGGATCACCCTGCGCACCGCCGAGCCGCTCGCGCTCGACGACTACGCGGTCTCCCGCCGTACGGGCGCGTTCCTGGTGATCGATCCGGCGGACGGCGGGACGCTCACCGCCGGGATGGCCGATCTGACCTGATTCTTACCCGCAGAATGCCCTCGGGGCCCGTTTCGGACGGGCCCCGAGGGCATTCTCTTGCCCAGCCGAAATAGCCTGTCGAAATGACCTGTTGCCGTCGCATCCGTCACGAGTCGTCAATAGCGCGGTAACAACGGGAGCAGGTGTGCGGGAGGGACCGTTGAACGGGGTATGCCGCTCGGTACCGGGGCCGAAGGTCCCGTCCGGCGCCTGCCGAGAGACTCTGACAAAAGGCGCCGTACCATTCATATAGTTGAAAGCAGGACAGCCTGCTCCATGAACGGACCCGCCTTGCAAGATCGACCCTCCGCCTCCGCCTCCTGGCGCATCGCACTGCCGCACACCGCCGCGGCCGTGCCGGTGGCCCGTGCACTGGTCCGTACGGCTCTGTCCGAGGTCACGTACACGGCCGACAGTGACACCGCGGAGCTGCTGACGGCGGAACTGGTCGCGAACGCGGTGGAGCACACCGCCGGTGACGCTCCCATAGAGCTCGTGGTCGAGCTGCTGCCCACCGGCTGCCAGGTCGAGGTGCACGACCCCGACCCGGAGCCGCCCGGCAGTCTCACGAAACCCGTCGTCGAGGACCCCGACCCCTGGCAGGAGCACGGGCGCGGCCTGCTGCTGATCCGCGCCCTCAGCTCGTCCTGCGGCCACCGCCCCACCGAGTCGGGCAAGGCCGTGTGGTTCCGGCTGCCCGTCGTACCGCCCCAGTGGCGCCCGGCGGGATAGCCGCCGTAGGAGATCAGGCCTGGTCAGGCGAGTGTGGCGACCAGGACGGCCTTGATCGTGTGCAGTCGGTTCTCCGCCTGGTCGAAGACGACCGAGTGCGGGGACTCGAAGACCTCGTCCGTGACCTCCAGGGAGTCGAGGCCGTGGGTCTCGTATATCTCGCGGCCGACCTTGGTGCCGAGGTCGTGGAAGGCCGGCAGGCAGTGCAGGAACTTGACGTCCGGGTTGCCGGTGGCCCGTAGGACGTCCATGGTCACCGCGTACGGCGCGAGGGCCGCGATCCGCTCGTCCCAGACCTGCTTGGGCTCGCCCATGGAGACCCAGACGTCGGTGACGACGAAGTCGGCGCCCGCGACGCCCTCCTCGATCTCCTCGGTGAGCGTGATGCGCGCACCGCTCCGCGCGGCGAGCGTGCGGGCGGCGGTGACGATCTCCCCGGCGGGCCAGTACGACTTCGGCGCGACGATCCGTACGTCCATGCCCAGCAGCGCGCCGGTGACCAGGTAGGAGTTGCCCATGTTGAAGCGGGCGTCGCCCAGGTAGGCGAAGGCGATCTGCTGCAGCGGCTTGTCGCTGTGCTCGGTCATGGTGAGCACGTCGGCGAGCATCTGGGTGGGGTGCCAGTCGTCGGTGAGCCCGTTGTAGACCGGCACGCCCGCGTACACGCCCAGCTCTTCCACGGCGACCTGGCTGTCGCCGCGGTACTCGATGGCGTCGAACATACGACCGAGCACCCGCGCGGTGTCCTTCACGGACTCCTTGTGCCCGATCTGCGAGCCCGACGGGTCGAGGTAGGTCGTCGAGGCCCCCTGGTCGGCGGCGGCGACCTCGAACGCGCAGCGGGTGCGCGTCGAGGTCTTCTCGAAGATCAGCGCGATGTTCTTCCCCGACAGGTACCGCGTCTCGCCCCCCGCCTTCTTCGCGGCCTTCAGCTCCGCGGCCAGCTCGATCAGACCGCGGAACTCCTCCTCGGAGAAGTCCAGCTCCTTGAGGAAGTGGCGGCCGGCGAGGGCGGTCGGGACTGTCGCCATGGGGGCGCTCCATCGGTGCAGGGACGGGACACGGGGACACGGGGAACACGTGCTTACTTTTGGAATTCTATACGATACATAGAATTTCTATACGACACCCCGTTCGTCCCGCCCATCCTGCCCAGGTCCCGCTACACGGCGTCCCGCTCGACCGGGCAGCTCATGCAGCGCGGCCCGCCCCGGCCCCGGCCCAGCTCGCTCCCCGGGATCTCGATCACCTCGATGCCCTGCTTGCGCAGATAGGTGTTGGTGGTGGCGTTCCGCTCGTACGCGACGACGACGCCGGGCTCGACGGCGAGGACGTTGCAGCCGTCGTCCCACTGCTCGCGCGCGGCGGCGTGCACGTCCTGGGTGGCGGTCAGGACCCGGATCCCGCCCAGACCGAGGGCGGCGGCGATCGCGTGGTACATGTGCTCCGGCGGATGGTCGGTGACCTTCAACTCCTTGTCGCCGACGCCCGGTTCGATGGTGTACGACCGCAGCATGCCGAGCCCGCCGTACTGGGTGAAGGTGTCGCCGTCGACCATCGTCATCACCGTGTCGAGGTGCATGAAGGCGCGCTGCTTGGGGATGTCGAGGGCCACGATCGTGCGTGCGGAGCCTTCGGCGAACAGCTTGTGCGCGAGCATCTCGACGGCCTGCGGGGTGGTCCGCTCGCTCATGCCGATGAGCACCGCGCCGTTCCCGATGACGAGCACGTCGCCGCCCTCGATGGTGGACGGGTAGTCGGCCTGTCCCTCGGACCAGACGTGGAACTTCTCGCTGCGGAAGAGCGGGTGGTGCCGGTAGATCGCCTCGAAGTGGACGGTCTCGCGCTGCCGGGCCGGCCAGCGCATGGCGTTGACGGAGACGCCGTCGTAGATCCAGGCGGAGGTGTCGCGGGTGAAGAGGTGGTTGGGGAGCGGGGCGAGGAGGAAGTCGTCGAGGTCCATGACGTGGAAGCGGACGGAGGTCGGCTCCGCGTGCGCCTCCAGGAACTCACGCTTGGTCATGCCGCCCACCAGCGCCTCGGCCAGTTCGGGTGCGGGCAGCGCCTCGAAGGCGGCGCGGAGGTGGTCGGTGGCGAGGGGGCCGTACTCCTTCTCGTCGAAGACACGGTCCAGGACGAGCGCGCGGGCCTCCGGGATCGCCAGGGACTCGGCGAGCAGGTCGCCGAAGAGGTGGACGGCGACGCCTCGGTCGCGCAGCACGTCCGCGAAGCCGTCGTGCTCGGCGCGCGCCCGGCGCACCCAGAGCACGTCGTCGAAGAGGAGCGCGTCCTTGTTGCCGGGGGTGAGCCTTTTGAGCTCCAGATCCGGCCGGTGCAGGATGACGCGGCGCAGCCGCCCGGTCTCGGAGTCGACATGGAGTGCCATGTCTCCATCCTGACCACACCGGGCCGAGTTCACCCCCGTACTTTTCATACTGCACTTGTTCTCGTCCTCTTGACGACAAGTGCGGACTCCGCTTATCGTCTTACTGACGAAATCGAGGCGGGATCTGACCGGATCCCATGGGAACGACCGGATCTGAGGGACTCTGATGGCCGACATCACCCGGCGCCTGGGCTGGCGCCACCTGCGCGGGGCGCCGACGGCGCACATCCGGCACCACCGCGGGGGCACGCTGCTGCACGACGGGCCCGGACTCAGCTTCTGGTTCCGCGCGTTGACCGCCGCACTCTCCGAAGTGCCGGTCGACGACCGCGAGTTGGCCATGACCTTCCACGCCCGTACGTCCGACTTCCAGGACGTGGCGGTGCAGGCGACCGTCACCTACCGGATCAGCGACCCGGCCCTCGCCTCCGCCCGCCTCGACTTCTCCGTCGACCCGGACACGGGCGTGTGGCGGGGCTCGCCCCTCGAACAGCTCGGCACCCTGCTCACCGAAACGGCCCAGCAGCACGCGCTGGCGGTCCTCGCCCGGACGCCCCTCGCCGCCGCGCTGGTCGACGGGGTGACGGCGGTACGGGAGCGGATCGCGGCCGGGCTCGGCGCCGAACCCCGGCTGCCGGCCACCGGCATCGAGGTGGTCGCCGTCCGCGTGATGGCGATCCGCCCCGAGCCCGAGGTGGAGCGGGCGCTGCGCACCCCGGCCCGCGAGCAGATCCAGCAGGAGGCGGACAAGGCCACCTACGAACGCCGGGCGGTGGCCGTCGAGCGGGAGCGCGCGATCGCCGAGAACGAACTGGACAGCCAGATCGAACTCGCCCGCCGCGAGGAGCAGTTGGTCGACCAGCGCGGCACCAACACGCGCCGCGAGGCCGAGGAGCACGCGGCGGCCGACGGTGTACGGGCCGAGGCGGAGGCGGCCCGCACGGTACGGCTCGCCGACGCCGAGGCGGCCCGTTCGGTACGGCTCGCCCGTGCCGAGGCCGAGGGTGCGCGCGAGGTGGGCGACGCGCGGGCGCACGCCCAGGCGGCGTGGCTGCGGGTGCACGCCGATGTCGACGTGGCGACGCTCAACGCGCTCACCGGCACGCGGCTCGCGGAGAACCTGCCGAACATCGACAGCATCACCATCTCGCCGGACGTGCTGACGGGGCTGCTGACCAAGCTCGCCGGCGGTGGCGGGGAGACGGGCGCGTGAGTCTCGCGCCGCGGGCCGTCCTCGTCCACCGGACCACGGAGTACGAGGAGTTGGTGGCCCGGCACGGGACGCACGGGCAGGCCGCGTACTTCCTCCGGTCGCGGGGGCGGGACATCGAGGAGGTCGCCGAACGGCACCGCCGCACCCGGCGGGCGCTGGCCGAGGTGTCGGCGGCGATCCCCCTGACCTGGCGTCAGACCCAGGTCGAGCGGGCCGACTTGGACCGGTTCCTGTTCGCGCCGGAGGACGTGGTCGCCGTGGTCGGGCAGGACGGGCTGGTCGCGAACGTCGCCAAGTACCTCACCGGGCAACCGGTGTTGGGCTTCGACACCGACCCCGGGCGCAACCCCGGTGTCCTGGTCCGGCACAGCCCGTCGGCCGCAGCCACGCTGCTGCCCTCGGCGCACTCGGTCGGTACCGGTGTGGACGAACTCACCATGGTCGAGGCCGTCGCCGACGACACGCAGCGGCTGGTCGCGCTCAACGAGATCTATCTGGGATCCGTCGGTCATCAGACCGCCCGATACCGCCTGGGCCTGGAGGGCGACGGGGGTGTCGTCGAGGCCCAGGCGTCCTCCGGGGTGCTCGTGGGAACGGGCACGGGGGCCACGGGGTGGCTCCGGTCGGTGTGGCAGGAACGGGGCAGTGCCCTGTCCCTGCCACACCCCTCGGAGGGCCGGCTCGTCTGGTTCGTACGAGAGGCGTGGCCGTCACCGGTGACCGGCACGTCGCTGGTCGCCGGGGAGCTGGTCGGTTCCTCGGTGCTTGAACTCACCGTGGAGTCCGAGGCGTTGATCGTGTTCGGGGACGGGATGGAGGGGGATGCGGTGGAGTTGACGTGGGGGCAGGGGGTTCGGGTCGGGGTGTGCGGTCAGCGCTTGCGGCTCGTCGGTTGAACGTCCCTGGGGGCTCCGCCCCGAGACCCCCGTCTCCCGCCCACCCACCCGTTTGCGGGTGTTTAAAGGTGAACCTAAAAACATCCCCGCACGGGTGGTGGGTGGGCAAGGGCCCGGGGGTCTGGGGGCAGAGCCCCCAGGGACGCCCGCCCCCACCCACCCGCACCACCCCTCACAACCGAGGATCCACCGGCTCCGACTCCAACGCCAGCACCCCGAACACCGCCTCGTGCACACGCCACAACGGCTCCCCCTCGGCCAGCCGATCCAGCGCCTCAAGACCCAGCGCGTACTCCCGGACCGCCAGGGACCGCTTGTGGTTCAGGAACCGCCCCCGCAGCCGCGTGAGGTTGTCGGGCCGCGTGTACTCCGGCCCGTAGATGATCCGCAGATACTCCCGCCCCCGGCACTTGATCCCGGGCTGGACAAGCCGCCCGGCGCCGCTGCGCACCACCGCTCCGACCGGCTTGACGACCATGCCCTCGCCGCCGCGCCCGGTCATCTCCAGCCACCAGTCGACACCGGCCTGGACGGACTCGGGGTCACCGGTGTCGACGTAGAGACGACGGGTGGTCTGCAGCAGGCCCGTGCCGTCGTGCTCGACGAGCCGGTCCAGCAGGGCGAGTTGCTCGTCGTGCGGGAGCGCGGCGAGGCTGCGGCCCTGGACCGCGAGGAACTGGAACGGGGCGAGCCGGACACCGTCGAGGCCGGTCGTGGTCCAGCAGTAGCGCCGGTACGCGTCGGTGAACGCCGAGGCGTCCGCGGCGCGTTCACGCTGCCGGGAGAGCAGCGCGTCCACATCGACACCCCGGCCCGCCGCACCTTCCAGCGCGGTGAGCGCACCCGGGAACACGGCTCGCGCCGCCGCACCGACCGCCGCGTACTGACCGCGCAGCAGCCCGGACGCCTTCAGCGACCACGGCATCAACTCCGCGTCCAGCAGCACCCAGTCGGTGTCAAGCTCCGCCCACAGGCCCGACTCGTCGAGCGCCGTCCGCAGTCGGCCGAGGATCTCCTCGGTGACCGTCGCATCGTCGAAGAACGGACGCCCCGTACGCGTGTACAGGGAGCCGGTGGGCCCGCCGTCCACCCCGAACCGCTTCGCCGCGGCCTCCGCGTCCCGGCACACCAGAGCGACCGCCCGCGACCCCATGTGCTTCTCCTCGCACACGACCCGCGCGACCCCGTCCTCGGCGTACTGCGCGAACGCCTCGGCCGGGTGCTCCAGATAGCCGTCCACGTGCGACGTCGCCGTGGGAGCCATCGTCGGCGGGAGGTACGGCAGCAGGCGCGGGTCGACCGCGAAGCGGCTCATGACCTCCAGGGCCGCCGCCGCGTTCTCCTCGCGGACCGACACCCGGCCTGTGTACCGGGTCTCCACCACCCGGCGGCCGTGCACGTCCGCCAGGTCGAGCGGGCGGCCGTCCTGGCCGCCGGGTGCCTCGGTGCGCAGCGGACGGGTCGGCTCGTACCAGACCTGCTCGGCGGGTACGTCGACCAACTCCCGCTCCGGCCACCGCAGTGCGGTCAGTTTGCCGCCGAAGACGGCACCCGTGTCGAGGCAGATCGTGTTGTTGAGCCAGGTGGCCTCGGGGACCGGGGTGTGGCCGTAGACGACCGCCGCCCGACCTCGGTAGTCCTCGGCCCACGGATAGCGCACGGGCAGGCCGAACTCGTCGGTCTCGCCGGTGGTGTCACCGTAGAGGGCGTGCGAGCGGACCCGGCCGGAGGTGCGGCCGTGGTACTTCTCGGGCAGCCCGGCATGGCAGACCACGAGCCTGCCGCCGTCGAGGACGTAGTGGCTGACGAGCCCGTCGATGAACTGCCGTACCTGGGTACGGAATTCGTCGGTCTCCTCCTCCATCTGCTCGATGGTCTCGGCGAGGCCGTGGGTGTGCTGGACGTTGCGGCCCTTCAAGTAACGGCCGTACTTGTTCTCGTGGTTGCCCGGGACGCACAGCGCGTTGCCCGAGCCGACCATGGACATCACGCGGCGCAGCACACCGGGCGAGTCCGGTCCGCGGTCGACGAGGTCGCCGACGAAGACGGCCGTGCGGCCCGCCGGGTGGACGCCGTCGTCGTAGCCCAACTTGCCGAGCAGGGTCTCCAGTTCGGCGGCGCAGCCGTGGATGTCGCCGATGATGTCGAAGGGGCCGGTGAGGTGGGTCAGGTCGTTGTAGCGCTTCTCGGTGACGACCGTGGCGTTCTCGATCTCCTCGACGCCGCGCAGGACGTGCACCTTGCGGAAGCCCTCGCGTTCCAAGCCCCGCAGGGAGCGCCGGAGTTCACGGGTGTGGCGGGTGATGACGCGGCGCGGCATGTCGGCGCGGTCGGAGCGGGAGGCGTTGCGCTCGGCGCACACCTCCTCCGGCACGTCGAGCACGATGGCGATGGGCAGCACGTCGAACTGCTTTGCCAGGTCGATCAGTTGGCGGCGGCTGTCCTGCTGCACGCTGGTCGCGTCGACGACGGTGCGGCGGCCGGCGGCGAGGCGCTTGCCCGCGATGTAGTGCAGGACGTCGAAGGCGTCCCGGCTGGCGCTCTGGTCGTTCTCGTCGTCGGCGACCAGGCCCCGGCAGAAGTCCGAGGAGATGACCTCGGTGGGCTTGAAGTGGCGGTGCGCGAACGTGGACTTGCCCGAGCCGGAGGCACCGATCAGCACCACGAGGGAGAGGTCGGTGACGGGCAGGGTCCGTACCTTCGCGGGGGTCTCGTTCGTCATGCGGCCTTCTCCTCCTTCGCGGTGGTCATACGGAACACGGCCATCTGGGTGGGCGGCCCCACCTCGGGGTCGTCGGGCCCGACCGGTACGAACTCGACGTCGTAGCCGTGCCGTTGGGCGACCTTCGCCGCCCACTCGCCGAACTCGGCGCGCGTCCACTCGAAGCGGTGGTCGCCGTGCCGTACGTGTCCGGCGGGGAGGGTCTCCCAGCGGACGTTGTACTCGACGTTCGGGGTGGTGACGACGACCGTCCTGGGGCGGGCGGCGCCGAACACCGCGTACTCCAGGGCCGGCAGCCGGGGCAGGTCGAGGTGCTCGATGACCTCGCTGAGCACGGCGGCGTCGTAGCCCTTGAGGCGGTTGTCGGTGTAGGCGAGGGAGCTCTGGAAGAGCTGGACGCGCGAGGCCTGCCGCTCGCCCATGCGGTCGAGCTTGAGACGGCGGCCGGCGATGGTGAGCGCGCGCATCGACACGTCGGTGCCGACGATCTCGGTGAACCGGGTGTCCTTGAGGAGCGCCTGCACCAACTGGCCCTGTCCGCAGCCGAGATCGAGCACGCGGGCGGCACCGGACGTCTTGAGCGCGTCGACGATCGCGTCCCGGCGCTGCACGGCGAGGGGTGTCGGCTTCTCCTCGGTCTCGGTCTCCGCCCCGACGGCGTTGTCGATCTCCTCGACCTCGCTGTCGTCGGCCTCGGCGAGCCGCACCAGCTCCAGCCGCTCCATGGCCTCCCGGGTGAGGGACCAACGGCGGGACAGATAGCGGCTGGTGATGAGCTTCTGCTCGGGGTGCGCGGGCAGCCAGCCCTCGCCCGCGCGCAGCAGTTTGTCGACCTCGTCGGACGCCACCCAGTAGTGCTTGGCGTCGTCGAGGACCGGGAGCAGGACGTACAGGTGGCGCAGCGCCTCGGCGAGGGTCAGCGTCTCCGACTCCAGGACGAGGCCGACGTACCGCGAGTCGCCCCACTCGGGGAACTCGGCGTCCAGCGCGACCGGTTCGGCGGTGACGGTCCAGCCGAGCGGCGCGAAGAGGTTCCGTACGAGGTCGGGGCCGCCCCTCGCGGGCAGCGCGGGTACCTCGACGCGCAGCGGCAGCGGCTGGCCGGCCCGCTCGGGGCGCGCGGTGCACACGCCCCGCATGGCGCTGGAGAAGACCGCGCTCAGGGCGACGGCGAGGAGTGAAGAGGCCGCGTACGGGCGGTCGTTGACGTACTGCGCGAGGGCCGCGTCGGGGGCGCCGCCGCGTCCTTTGCCCTTGCCGCGCCGGACCAGCGCCACCGCGTCGACCTCCAGCAGGAGCGCCGCCGTGCAGCGCTCGGCATCGGCCTCCGGGTAGACGACGTGCGCCTTGCCGTAGGACGTGGAGAACGCCTGCGCCTTGTCGGGATGCTTGTGCAGCAGGAAACCGAGGTCGGTAGCGGGGCGCTCTGGGGTGCCGGTGGTGCTGATGGTCAGGAACACGGTGGGTATGCCTCGAAACGTCTGCTGAGCCTCTGAACTGGGGAAGCGCGCCGCCGCGGAACTCGGGGCGCCCGCCCAACGTACAGCGAACATCCCTCACGTAGTCAGGCATTTTCCCCCTGGCCCTCCCCCGCCGGGCGGCCGTGACGGTCGGCGTTTCTTGCGGCGCCGTGGGCGGGCTGGTAGGACTGAGCCGCGCTGTCGCCGTCACATGTTCGATTCTGCGGGGGTTCATGTGGTCGCCACGGCCTGGCCGTCCTCGTCGCGACGGCGTCCCGACGCCCCGCGCCCAACTCGCCGCCGTATGCCGGTAGTTGCCCGGCGGGCCGGCCAACACGGGCTGGTGCTGGCCGCCGTGGCGGTGACCGTGCTGCTGTGCGCGACGGCGCTGGCCGCGCTCACGGCACTGGCGGGGAGTTCGGTGCAGGCCGGTGCCGTACGGCGGCTGGCCGCCGATCCCGGTGCGCAGGTGAACGTCAACGCGTCCTACCGGGCGGGTGGGATGGCAGCCGCCGACCGGGATGTACGGGCCGCCGCCGCGCGGGTGTTCGCCGGGGTGCCGCAGCGGACGTACGTGGGGTTGCTCGGCACGTCTCCCGTGTCCGTCTCCAGGATCGACGGGGTCGACGGGGTCGACGGTCCGCCGCGTGGCCCCGGCGGCAGCGGGCTGCATCCCGCTGCCGTACAACAACCGGGAAGGTTCGGCGAGTTGGTGGCCGGGCGGTGGCCCGGAGGTACGGCCGATGCCCCGGCCGGTGCGTTCACCTCGCTGCCCGATGTCCCGGTCGCCACCGGGTCCACCGCGCCGGTCGACACGGCGATACCCGTCGCGCTCGCCAAACGCCTTGGTGTCACGGCAGGTTCGCGGCTCCAGGTGCGGGACGCGTTCAGCCGGCCCATGACCCTGCGGATCACCGGCGTGTTCCGGGCGAGCGGTGCGGTCGGGTTCTGGCCCGCGATGGCCGGTGATCTGACCGAGGGCGAGACCGCAGACCAGGATCTGCTGGTGGTCTCGGCGACGGCGCTCAACGGCAGTGCCGTGCTGAACGGGCATCTCAGCGCCCACTGGAGCGTGCAGCCCGATCTGTCCCGGCTCGACGCGGACGGCCTGGCCCGACTGCACGGCCGGCTGCGGGCGTTCTCCGGCAGCCAGAGCCAGGTGTCGGTGTTCGGCGGACGGCAGCCGTCCCTCGACGACCTGACGGTGGCGTCCGGACTGCCGGGCGCCATCGACGAGTTGACGGTCCCGACGGTCGCCGCCCGCTCCTCCCTCTATCTGCCGAGCGTGCTGCTTGCGGTTCTCGCCCTGGCCACCCTGGTGCTCGCCGCGCGCCAGCTGACCGTGCGCCGACGCGACGAGCTGGCCCTCCAACAGGCGAGGGGCGCCGGCACGTTGAGGCTGCTGCGCGGCGCTGCGGCCGAGTGGGCGCTGACCGGCGTCCCGGCCGCCCTGGCGGCGCCCTTCCTGGCCGGGCTGCTGCACCCCGGCACCCGGGGCGCCGACGCGTGGGCGGCCGTAGGGCTGACGTTGGTGGTGCACGCGGCGGCGGTGCTGCTGCCCGTGCTGCCGTCGGCGCGGGTGCGGGGTGCCCGGGGGGCGCGGGCCGCCGCCGCTCAACGACTGGGCGTGGATCTGGCGTTGGTGGCCGTGGCGACCCTGGGATATCTGGAGCTGCGGCGCCACCACTCGCTGATCGCCGATGTGGGCACGGGCAGCGCGTCCGTGGATCCGGTGCTGGTGCTGGTGCCGACGCTGGTGGCGGGTGCCGCCGCGCTCTTGCTGCTACGACTGCTGCCGCTCACCTCGCTGCTGCTGGACGCGTTCGGTCGGCGCGGCCGGGGGCTCGTACTCGCTCTGGCGGGTTGGCAGTTGAGCCGTCGGGCCGCTCGCAATGCGGGGCCGGTGGTGTTGATGTGTCTCGCCGTGGCGGTGAGCGCCTTCGCGACCACCGCGCTCGCGTGCCTGGGCGGGCTGGCGTCGGAGGAGGCCGCGTTCACCGTCGGCGCGGACGTGCGGATCGATCCGTCGGCGGACGACGGGTATCCCGCCGCCGTGCTGGGCGCCGCCTATAGCGCGCTGCCGGGGGTGACCTCCGTGACCCCGGTGACGCGGGCGACGGTGAACCTGCCCGGCGGCGCCACCGAGGACCTGGTCGGCACGGTCGGCGGGCCCGCGCCCCGCACCCCGGCACCGGCCGTCCCCGGCATACGGCTGCCCGGGCGGCCGACCGCGCTGCTGCTGGACGAGCGGCTGCACGGTGACAGCAGCCGGGTGGCACCCAGTCTGGAACTGACCGTGCAGGACGCGTCCGGCCTGGTCGGCGTGGTACCGGCCCGGCTGCCCGCCGCCGACGGCACCCGGCACACGGTCGCGGTCCCGCTGGCCGTGGCGCTGAGCGGCGGCCACCCCCGGACGTATCCGCTGACGGTGACCGCCATCAGCGTCCTGCCGCAGCCGAACGTGGCTCCCGCACGGCTGGACCTGGACCTGCTCCGGGTCGGCGCGCGCGAAACCGCCGACACCTGGGTCGCCCGACTCCCGGGCGGACAGGCCTGGTCCGACGGCACGGACCACGCCTCGGACGCCACCGAGGGGGCCTGCAAGGGGAATCTGGCCGGGAGTTACGAGCCCGGCGTCCCCGGGGTGTGCACGATCGCGCCGCCCGGCTCGGAGGTGCTCCGGGCCACGGTCAGCACCGGGGTCCGGCCCTCGCAGGCGATCTCGGACACCTTCGGCGGTCTGTCGGCCGGCGACTACGTGACCAAGCCCGGCAGCCAAGTGCGGTTCGTGGCAGGGCCGTCCGGCGGTCCTGCACCCCTCCCCGTGCGCGCCGACGCCTCGACGTTGAGCGCGGCCCGCCTGCACATCGGCAGTACGACCACGCTCGACCTGGGTGGTGGCCGGATCGCCGCGAGGATCGTGGGCCGCGTCGACTCGCCGCCCGGACTCGGCCGCGCGCAGGGGCACTTGATCGCCGACCAGCGTCAACTCTCCAGCGCCCTCACGTTCGTCGGTGCCGACCAGGAGGACCCGGCGTTCTGGTGGCTGGGCAGCACCGACAGCGCGCGTACGGCCGCCGCCGCCGAGGCGCAGCCCGCGCTGGGCGCCGTCACCACCACGGCACGCACCGCCGCCGCCCTCCAGGCGGACCCGTTCCGTGCCGGGCTGCGCCGGGTGCTGGAGCTGGTCCGGTATCTGGCCCCCGGGTTCGCGGTCATCGCGTTCACCGTGCACGCGGTGGTCTCCGCCCGGGAGCGCCGCAAGGAGTTCGCGCTGCTGCGCGCGATCGGCGTCCGCGCCAAGAGCCTGTCCGCGCTGCTGGGCGCCGAGCAGGTGGGCCTCGCGCTGTTCGCGGTGATCCCGGGGGCGCTGCTGGGCATGGCCCTGGCCGCCGCCGTCCTGCCCCTGGTCACCGTGGACGACACCGGGCAGGCCCCCTATCCGCCGCTGCCCCGGATCACCCCCTGGGCCACCGTCACCCTCACCGCGCTGGCGACCGCCCTCGCCATCAGCGCGATCGTCCTGGCCCTGGCACGGCTACTGGCCCGGGTCGATCTGGTCCGCGTCCTGCGAGCGGGGGAAGACCGTTGAGCCACACGACAGAGCGCACGGCGACCCGCCCCACGACCGCCGGCACGGCGGTGACCCGGCGCCTCATCCGCCGCGAGACCCGCGGCGACCTCCCGTTGCTGGCCTGCCTCGCGGTCCTGGTCCTGCTGCTGACCGCGCTGTGCGCCTGGGCCCCCGCCCTCGCGGGCCGCCAGGAGGACCGGGCGCTACGACAGCGCGTCGACGCGGCGCAGACCCAAGCACCGCTGATCAGCCTGAGCACCACCCCGGAGGTCTTCAACACCTCACCGCCCGCCGTCGACATGGCCTCCCTCCTCACCGCGGGCCGCACCCTCACCGAACAACTCGGTCCCGCGGCAAGGCACTTGTCCTTCACCGGCGGCAGCTACGACTACGACCCGGCATCCCTGCTCTCACCCCGGCCACCGGGCCCGGCGAACACCAGCACCGACCTGACGGCCAGTTACCTCCCGTCCGCACGCGCCCACGTGCGCTACGTCAGCGGCCGACCACCGGCGGATCACACCCCGTTGGCCACCCCACCCCAGATCGCCCTGTCGCAGACCACCGCGCGGGCCCTCGGCGTCCGGACCGGCAGCCGGCTGTCCCTGGAGTTCTCCAAGACCCCCGAGGCCCAGGACGCACCGCCGCACGCGACCCTGTCGGTGAGCGGGATCTACCGGGCCACGGCCGCCGCCGACGACTTCTGGACCGGCCGCGAGACCCTGGACCGGCCCGCGCGCTACGCCGCGGAACGCTCCGACGGCACCGTGCTCGCCGTCCACGGACTCGTCGGCCGCGACGCCGCCGACCTGCTGGCCGGCGCCGGGGTCGGCGGCCCCCGGGTGACCTGGCAGCTGCGCGCCGACCTGTCCGGGGCGGCCTACGACCGGGCCCGCGCCCTGACCGTACCGCTCTCCCACTACAGCGCCGACCTCAGCGCCGCCCGCTGCCAGGGCAGCGACTGGGTCACCGGCGACATCAGCTGCCGGATCGGCGGCCAGGCCACCGGCTCGCTGCTGGTGACCGACTCCCTGACTCCGCTGCTCACCGCGTTCACCACCCAGGACCACCAGGCCCGAGCGCTCGCGACCTACGCCGTCGACGCGCTCGCCGCGGTCGCGCTGGCCACCGTCGCCGTCGCCGTACGACTCCTGCTGCGCCGTAGGCAGCCGCACCTGCGGTTGCAGCGGGCGCGCGGCGCGTCCACCACACGGCTGGTGCTGCTGCGCTGCGCGGTGTCGTGGCCGGTGGTGCTGCTCGCGGCGCTGTTCGGCTGGGCGGTCGGACGGGCCCTCGCGCCCACCGGCGCGTCCGGCTCACCGCAGCCCCTGCCCGCCGCGCTCGCCACCGCCGTGGTGCTGCTGACGGTGCCGCTGATGACCTGGCTCGCGGTCCGCGAACCGCGCCGACCCGGCCGTCTGCGCCGCACCCGCCGGAAGACCGCCGTGGGCCGCCGCGTGGTCCTGGAACTGACGGTGCTGCTCGCGACGGCGGCCGGGGTGGTCGCCCTGCGCTCACAGGGCCCCGACGGAATCCTGGGCGCGGTACCGGTGCTGGTGGCGCTGTCCGTCGTACTGCTCCTGCTGCGGGTCTATCCGCTCGTGCTCCGCCTGGTGCTGCGGCAGGCCCGGCGCGGGCGGGGAACGGTCGGCTTCATCGGCGCGGCCCGGGCCGCGCATGACGCCCCGGCGACCGGGCTGGCCCTGTTCGTCCTCGTCCTGACCCTGGGAACGGCCGTGTTCGGCGGCCTCGTGCAGCGGACCATCGGCGACGGGCTGGCCACGGGCGCGGCCTGGACGAGCGGCGCGGACGCGAGCGCGACGGTGGCGGGGACGCCGGCCGTGGCGCCGGGAGCCGCTACGACGACCGGTGTCCGGACCGCTCTCCAGCGGCTGTACGCCCTCGACCTCGTCGGGCAGGACGACGGCGCGGTGGTCTCGCAGGTCGCCGTGATCACCGTGGACCCGCGGCAACTGGCCGCCGTAGCACCGAAGTCGGGGCTGGCCGAAGCGCTGTTGTCCGGGCTCGGCGGCGCGTCGGGAGGCCGGGTCGACGCGCGGGTCCCGCTGCCGTCGTTCGTCTCCCCCGGCCTGCGGGCGGCCGAGCGCACCGGCGGTTTCGGCGCCACGGTCGTGACGCAGGGCGAGCCGCCGGTGAACCTGACCTTCAAGCCGGTCGGCACGCTCAGCACCGACGAACTGCGCGATCCTCTCCTCGGGCCGGTCACCGCGCAGATCCCTGCCGGCACTCCGATGCTGATCACCGTCGCGGGGGCGGAGCGGTTGCTGCCCCAACAGGCCTCGGGCAGCACGGTTTTGCTCCTCGGAAGCGACGGCGAGGGGAAGGGTGACGAGGCCACGGCGTTGCGGTCGGCGGCGGCGAAGGCGCTCGGGCCGCTGGCGCAGATCCGCGTCCGCACCGAGACGCTGAGCACGCTGCGCGCGGACGGCCTGACCCAGGGCCTCGGCACGATCTACACGACCACCTCGATCCTGGCCGCGCTGTCCGGTCTGCTCGCGCTGGCCCTGGAGCTGACGCTCACCGCTCAGGAGCGCGGCCGAACGACCGCGTTCCTGCGCACCCTTGGTCTCGGCGCCAGGGAGGCCGGGGTGATCCACTTCCTCCAGCTGCTCCCGCTGGCCGTGGCGACCGCGCTGGGCGGCACCCTGCTCGGCCTGCTCGAACCCCGGCTCCTGGCACCGACGTTGGACCTGCGGCAGTTCACCGGCGGCCCGGCCCAGCCGGCGCTGCGGACCGACTACTCCCTCACCCTCGCACTGGTCGCGGGCGTGACGCTGCTCATCCTGGTCGCCGCCGCGTCGGAGACGGTGCTCGCGCGCAGGCGGCGGCTGGGGGCGGTACTGCGCCTCACCTGACGGGCAACTCGCCTACGACACGCTGTCGTCGAGGCCGTCGCCCTCCGCCTCGGATCTCGCCCGCCGGGCCGCCTCGTCGGGCCAGACGCCGATGTGGTCGGTCTCCAGGGCGAGCCGGACGCGCTTGCGCAGGTGCAGGCTTTCGGTGAACTCGGCGGGGAGTTGGAGGCGTCCGCTGGCGTCCAGTACGGCGTACTCCTCGGCGGTGAGCACCTCGACGCCGTCCTCGTCGGTGGCGACCCGGCGCAACACCTCGGTGGAGGTACGGCCGTTGCGGATCCGTACGGTGCGCTGGACCTGCTCGGAGACCAGCGCGTCATGGGTGACGACGATAACGGTGACGCCCAGATCCTCGTTGGCCCGGCGCAACGCGGCGAAGACCTCGTCACTGGTGGCGGTGTCCAGTTCGCCGGTGGGCTCGTCGGCGAACAGCACCCGGGGTTCGTTGGCGTTGGCGACGGCCACGGCGACGCGCTGCTGTTCTCCGCCGGAGAGCGTGTCGGGGGTGCGGTCGCGGCAGTGGCCGACGGACAGCAGGTCGAGCAACTCCTCGGCGCGGGCGCGGCGTTGGGAGCGTTTGATCCCGGTGTAGGTCATCGGCAGCATCACGTTCTCGGCGGCCGAGAGATAGGGCAGCAGGTTGCGGGAGGTCTGCTGCCAGACGAAACCCACCGTGCCGCGACGGTAGGCGAGGCGGTCGCGGCGCTTCATCGCCAACAGGTCGTGCCCCGCGACCTCGGCGGCACCGGCGGTGGGCACGTCCTGGCCGGCGAGGATGCCCAGCAGGGTGGACTTGCCGGAGCCGGAGGCGCCGATCACCGCGATCATCTCGCCCTCGGCGACGGCCAGATCGAGCCCCTGGAGGGCCTGCACCTCGACGCCCTCGGTCTGGTAGATCCGCACCAAGTTCTCGCAGACGACCAGACCCTCCTCGCGGCGCGGTGCGGCAGCTGCGACGGCCCGCCGCCGCAGCTCGCCCAAGTCCGGTGCCCCGGTGGGCTGTTGGTGAACTGCCACGCGGTTCCCCCGAGGAGGTGAAGGCTGCGGATGAGATGCCGGACTGCGGTCAGGGCAGGGCGGTGGACCCGCCCCGCCGTCAGCTGTCCTCGACGATGCGGCCGTCGCGGAGTTCGAGCACCCGGTCGGCCAGCGCGAGGAGTTGGGTGTCGTGGGTGGCGACGAGGGCGGTGACGGACTCGCTGCGAACGACGGCACGCAGCAGGTCCATCACGGTCAGGCCGGTGTCCGCGTCGAGTTGGCCGGTGGGTTCGTCGGCGATGATCAGCGCCGGGTTGTTGGCGAGGGCGCGGGCGATCGCGACCCGCTGCTGCTGGCCGCCGGACAGCTCGCCGGGCCGCTGGTCGGCGTGGTCGGAGAGGCCGACGAGGGAGAGCAACAGGGCGACGCGGGCCTCGCGTTCACGGGCCGGGACCTTCCGCAGCCGCAGCGGCACCCCGACGTTCTCGGCGGCCGTCAGGATCGGGATGAGCCCGAAGGACTGGAAGACGAAGCCGATCCGGTCGCGGCGCAGCGCCAGCAGCTCGTCGTCGCCGAGCCCCGCCAGGTTCGTGCCGTCCAGGACGATCCGGCCGCCGTCGGGGGTGTCGAGCCCGCCGACCAGGTTGAGCACGGTGGTCTTCCCGGAGCCGGACCGCCCCCGGAGCGCGACGAGTTCACCGCGCGGCACGCTGAAGGAGACCCCGCGCAGCGCGTGCACGGCGGTGTCCCCGCTGCCGTAGGTGCGGCGCAGATCCTCGACGACCACCATCGGGCCGTCCGGCGCCCCGACGTCCACGGCGACCCCGCGCCCGCTTGCCTGCTCGCTCATACCCGCTCCCCCGGCTCGATAGGTAGGACGGCCCCGCATCGCACCGTACGGTACGCCGACCGGACAAGTGCACGCCCCTGAGGGCCCGTTCGACGGTCCGTCCCGGCGACTACCGCGTGCCGCCGCCGCCCGCCAGCCGCTCCACCGTCGTGACCGTCTGGTCGAGGATCGTGTCGTAGAGACGGGCGTGCGCTGCGGGGAGGCCCGCGACGAGGGGGCGCAGGGCGTCCGTCGTGGGGTCGGGGCCGTGGCCGACGGCGTCGTCGAGCAGAGCCGTCATCTCCTCGTCGGGCCTGCGGTACCCCTCGTAGACGGCGTGGCCGAGCATCGTGGACGAGATGAGCGCGGCGGCGAGGGCGAGGTCCTCGGCGGTGAGCCCGGCCGGGGTGAGGATCTCGCGCAGCCGGGTCAGTCCGGGGAGCCAGGCGGGGTGCCGGGTCGTCGTCATGTACGGCATGAGCTGCGGGTAGGGGCGGAGGTTGGCCTGCCCGGCCCGCATCCAGGCGCGCAGCCGGTCCGGCCAGGGGCCGTCGGCGATGGGGGCGCGCTCCATGGCTTCGAGGACGTGGTCGGCGGTGGCCTGGAGGAGGGCGTCGCGGTCCGGGAAGTAGCGGTAGAGGGCCATGGGGGCGGCGCCGACGGCGTCGGCCACGCGCTTGATGGTGAGGGAGACGGCGGGTTCGGCGAGCAGGACCTCGACCGCGCCCTCGACGATCCGCTCCCGCGACAGCCGGGGCGGACGCCCCCTGCCGCGACGGTCAGGACCGGTCGCCACCTGCGTCATCTCCCACGCCTCTCCGTCCGCGACGGTCTCGCCCGGACACCGGAAGGCTACCGCTCCGGCGCCTCTCCATCCGGGCTCCACCTATTTTGCGTACGTCATACGAAAAACATGCCAGACTCGTTTCGCTCAGCCCCGTGTCGCACGCGCCAGCCGGAGGCTTCACCATGTCCGCGTCCAGCTCCCCCTCCCCACCCGTTCCCGTCGAGGGGGTCGGGCGCGCGCGCTCCGGCGCCGTCGTCTGGGTCCTGGCGCTCGGCGGGATCACCGTCTCGCTGATGCAGACGCTGATCATCCCGATCGTGCCGGAACTCCCCAAGCTGCTGAACTCCTCGCCGTCCGACGCCACTTGGGCGATCACCGCGACCCTGCTCGCCGGTGCCGTCGCCAACCCGGTGGTGGGGCGGCTCGGGGACATGTACGGCAAGCGGCGGATGCTGCTGCTCAGCCTGGTGCTGCTGATCGCCGGATCGGTGATCGGCGCGCTCAGCGACACGCTGGTGCCGATGATCGTCGGGCGGACGTTCCAGGGCGTCTCGATGGCCGTCATCCCGCTCGGCATCAGCATCATGCGGGACGAACTCCCGCCCGAGCGGCTGGGATCGGCGACCGCGCTGATGAGCGCGTCCCTCGGGGTGGGCGGTGCGCTGGGGCTGCCGACGGCCGCGTTCATCGCCGAAAAGGCCGACTGGCACGTGCTGTTCTGGACGGCGGCGGTGCTCGGCGCCGTCGTGACCGCGCTCGTCGTGGCCCTCGTACCGGAGTCGGCGGTGCGCAGCGGCGGCCGGTTCGACGTGGTGGGCGGCGTCGGGATGTCGATCGGTCTGGTGTGCCTGCTGCTCGCCATCTCCAAGGGCGCGGACTGGGGTTGGGGCAGCGGCACGACAACGGGGCTGTTCGCCATGGCGGTTGTGGTGCTGCTGGTGTGGGGCTGGTGGGAACTGCGCACCGTACGGCCGCTGGTCGACCTGCGCACCAGCGCGCGCCGCCAGGTGCTGCTCACCAACCTCGCGTCCGTGATGTTCGGCTTCGCCATGTTCGCGATGTCGCTGGCCGTGCCGCAGCTCCTCCAACTGCCCACGCTCACCGGCTACGGACTCGGTCAGACCGTGCTCGCGGCGGGCCTCGCGCTCGGCCCGTCCGGCCTGGTGATGATGGCGACCGCCCCGCTCTCCGCCCGTATCTCGGCGGCGGCCGGACCCAAGATCACCCTGATGCTGGGCGCGCTGATCGTGGCCGCCGGGTACGGCCTCGGGGTCGTCATGATGGCCGCGGTCTGGCAGGTCGTGGTGGTCTGCTGTGTGATCTCGGCCGGCGTCGGCTTCGCCTACGGCGCGATGCCCGCGCTCATCATGGGCGCGGTGCCGCTCTCCGAGACGGCCGCCGCGAACAGCCTCAACAGCCTGATGCGGTCCATCGGTACGTCCGCCTCCAGCGCCGTCGCCGGGGTCGTACTGGCCCATATGACGACGACCTTCGGCTCCCTCACCGTCCCCTCCCACAACGGCTTCCGCGTGATCATGGGCATCGGCTCGGCGTCCTCCCTGGCCGCCCTGTTCCTCGCCGCGTTCCTCCCGGGACGCCGGAAGCCGGTGGCCGCGGAGGTGCCCGCGACGGCCACCGCGGGGGCGGGGGCGTCGAGTTCGAGCTAGCACGGTTCGTGCGAGCCGTGCGGACGGGGTCGGCGCGTCCCGCACGCACGGCTCAACTGCCGTTCCTACGACGGGACTACGACAGCTGCGTCTGCACCTGGGCCGAGATGAGCTCCAGGTGGTCCAGGTCGGCGAGGTCGAGGACCTGGAGGTAGATGCGCTGGGAGCCGATCTCGGCGTAGCGGCCGATCTTGTCGACGACCTCGGACGGGGTGCCCGCGAGGCCGTTGGCCTTGAGTTCGTCGACCTCGCGGCCGATGACGGCGGCACGGCGGGCGACTTCCTGGTCGTCCTTGCCGACGCAGACCACGAGGGCGTTGGAGTAGGTCAGGTCGTCGCCCTTGCGGCCGGCTGCCTCGGCGGCGGCGCGGACCCGGCCGAACTGCTGCTCGCTGTCCTCGATGGAGGCGAACGGCATGTTGAACTCGTCGGCGAACTGAGCCGTCAGCTTCGGGGTGCGGCTCGCGCCGTGGCCGCCGATCAGCACGGGGATCTTCGCCTGCGCGGGCTTGGGCAGCGCGGGCGAGCCGGTCAGGTCGTAGTGCTTGCCGTGGAAGTCGAAGGTGTCGCCGGGCTTGGTCGCCCACAGGCCGGTGACGATCGCGAGCTGCTCCTCGAGACGCCCGAACTTCTCCTTGGGGAAGGGGATGCCGTACGCCTTGTGCTCCTCCTCGAACCAGCCCGCGCCCAGGCCGAGTTCGACCCGGCCGCCGGACATCTGGTCGACCTGCGCGACCTGGATGGCGAGGACGCCGGGGAGCCGGAAGGTGGCGGCCGTCATCAGGGTGCCGAGGCGGATGCGCTTGGTCTCGCGGGCGAGGCCGGCCAGGGTGACCCAGGCGTCGGTGGGGCCGGGGAGGCCGTCGCCGGAACCCATGGCGAGGTAGTGGTCGGAGCGGAAGAAGGCGTCGAAGCCGAGGTCCTCGGTGGCCTTGGCCACGGCGAGCAAGGTGTCGTAGGTCGCCCCCTGCTGGGGCTCGGTGAAGATACGCAGATCCATGGCTCCATCCTGCACGGTCGGCTGCCGGTCAACCCCATCGGTCCCTCCGGCCGCTGCCGTCCCCGGTCGGGTGAAATTGCGTCAACCGTGCGCACGGGGGGTGCCCGCGCCAGTGACCGGCCCCGTCGATGATCGTTGGCTCGGGCGGAGCCGGACCGCCCGGATTCCCGCACCGGCAGGACGACGTCGGGGCGTCACCCGCATCGGCCTCCTCCTCGCCGGGGAGGCCACGGGCCGAGGAGGCCGTCATGTCCGAAGAAGCCGTGCCGCAGCAGGGTGGGCCTGCGCAACCCAAGGGGTTGTTGCAGCAGATGGAGGAGCTGATGGCGTCCCTGAACGCGGACCTCTCCGCCCTGGACGCGGATCTGCAGTCGACCGCCGGCACGGGGTCGGCGCCCGCCAAGGAGGCCGGCACGACCGGCTGACCAGGCGAACTCGACGCCGACGACACAGGCCGCGTAAGGCGCCCTGAAGGGGCCCGGGGAACTGCGCGACCAGCCACGACGGAGTCGCGCAGCCCCACGAACCCCGACCACCACGGCGCTCCCCGCACCCGAACACGTCCCCGCGCCGGAGCCGAACGCCAAGGTCACCCCGCTTCCCGCTCCGGTATCGCCTGCTCGCGATCCGCCAGTCTTCGCAGCATCTCCAGCACCCGGTCCCGGGACTCGTCCGCCGCGTCGATCGCCTCCATGCACTGCCAGTACGTGCCCTCGTCGTCCGCCGCGCAGGCGATGCCCACGAGGGCGATACCGACCTCACCGAGCAGGCCGCCCAGGCACAGCAGGGCGAGGCGGGCATCACCCAACTCCGTGAGCTGGGCCGCGCGTAAGTCCTCGATCGCGAGGACCGGGGTGTCGAGCACCCCGCAGCCCCGGCCCGCCAGCTCGGTCAACCCCAGGGCCTCGCCCCGCAGTTCGGGCGGTCCGAAGACCGCGAGCCGACTGCCTATCGCCTGGGCGAGTGCCTGCGCCTGCCACACCTCCGTCATGGTCTCCGGCACGTCGCCGCTGCCGGCCAGGGCGCGCCTGCTCGTCACGATGAGCCGCATCGCGTCCATGCGCTGCCCCCGTCATGTCCCGACGCGCTGTTCGCACGTCCGCCCGAACTCCCTTGTCCACTACCCAGAGTGAGAGTCCCTGAGACGAAAAGCCAGAGGAAGGCGGAAATCTGTGGACAACAAATCGGTTGCGGACAGATGAATGACTCCGGAGAGTGAAAATGGACGCGTCGACTCCTCCAAACGGACCCCAATTGATCGACGGGACCGCGGAGTTGTCGGCTACGGCGCCGGGAACCTGTGCTCGTTGCGGTCGATCTTCGCGTCCAGCGCGGCGAGCGGGTCGACGCCGAGCACCTCGCACAGCTGGAGCAAGTAGGCGAGTACGTCGGCTACTTCGTCCCGCACCCGGTGCGCGCTGTCCGGGTCGTCCATGACCCGCGCCGACTCCTCGGGGGTCAACCACTGGAAGATCTCCGCGAGTTCGGAGGCCTCCACACTGAGCGCCGAGACGAGGTTCTTGGGGGTGTGGTACTGCTGCCAGTTCCGCGAGACCGCGAACTCGGCCAGTCTGCGCTGCAGTTTCGCCACGTCGAGATGTTCTGTCACGGGTCCAGGTGTACCACTGTGACGCCGTCGATCCCGGTGGCCCAGGACGCGTCGCTCACCGCGCCGACCAGCCGGATGTGCCCGCGCTCGCACATCCGCGCCGCGAGCCGCAGCAGTTCGGCGCGCTGCCGTACGTCCACCGCCCGGTCGAGGCCGTCGGCGAGGACGGTGAGGGTCTGCATCGCGGCCGGGACCTCGCCCGGCGGGTCGACCTCCAGGACGCCGGGGCCGGTCAGGAGCACCAACGCCAGTGCGGTGTAGCGGAGTTCGCCGTCGCCGAGCCGCTCGAAGCCGGTGCGCAGTCCGTCGCCCCGGTCGAGAACGGCGCGGAGCAGGGCGTCGGGGAGCGGTTCCGCGAGGACGTCGACCACGGGTCCCGCGCAGCCGGTGCGCACCGCCGTGACGAGTTGCCCGTGCCGTCGCCCGCACTCGGTCCGGGTGCGCCAGAGCACGTCGGCGAGGTTGGCGCAGTCCCGCAGCAGCCGTCCATCGCCGATCGGCACGGCGTCGCGCATCCGCCCGGGTTCCGGGTCGCAGGCGAAGACGGAGCGCAGGGCGACCACCATCTGCTCGGCGGCGGCGAGGACTTGGCGCTGCCCGTCGGTCTTGCCCGCGACCCGCAGCGGCAGCAGCGCGGTGCCGAGCCGGTCGTCCGGCAGTGGTGCGCGGGTCACCGGTGACGAACCCGCCGTGTGCCAGGCGGCCTGCACGAAGCGGCGCGTGGGGTCGCGCAGCGCGGTCTCCAGGAGGACGAGCCCGCCGGAGGTCAACCGCTCGCCCACGATGCGCAGTTCGGGCTCGGCCTGCACGGCGACGTCCAGCCGTACCGGCCCCTCGGGACCGTCCGCCGTGCAGCCGATGCGGAAGCCGCGCCGGTGCTGGGCATCGGGCCGGGCCCGCTCCGGCACACAGGCGACCGGGTCGGGGAACACCTCCCCCACCGCACCCCCGGCCCCGAGCCGCGCAAGCGCCTCGTACGCCCGCAGCGCGCTGGTCTTCCCGCTCCCGCTGGACCCGGCGAGGAGGGTGAGCGGCCCGAGCGGCAGCCCGGCACCCCGGTGGGTGGCGAACGCCGACAGCCGCAGCTCGGTGAGGTGGGGCCGGTCGGAATACCCCTCGAACCGCCCGGGGCCCGCCGACTCGGGCACCCGCGACGAGGCCGGGGCGAGCCCGGCCGATGGCTCCGGCGATGGGCGACTCCGGGGCGAGATGGCCTCGGGCGAACGGCCCTGCGGAGGCACGGACTCGGAGGATCGGGAGGAGGCGGGGGGTCGGGACGACTTGGGTGGCCGGGATGATGCGGATGGTCGGGACAACTCGGCCGACGCCGACGCGGGCGACGGCGAGGACTCCGGCGGCCCGGAGGACCCGGACGACCGCAAGGACGCGGGCGGTCGGGACGGCCCGGGCGACGCCGACGCGGGTGACCGCGGGGACTCCGACAGCCGGGACGGCTCAGGCTCCCGGGATGACTCGGGCGACGCGAACGACCCCGAAGACGCGGATGGTCGGGACAACTCGGCCGACGCCGACGACCGGGAGGACGCCAGCGGCGGGGACGACGCGGACGACGGCGAAGGCTCCCGCGCCCCGGAGGACTTGGACGGCCCGGAGGGCTCGGACGCCCCGGAGGACTCAGGCGGCGCGGCGCGCCCGGTGGCTGGTCCGGGCGGTCGGGGCGACGGTGCTGACACGGTCATATCCGGACCGTAGGGCTCCGCCGGCAGGCGAACCGTTCCGCCCCGGGGACCTTCCTACGATCGGGGGACCACCCCACCGCCCTCGCCGACGGGACGGCTCACGCACCCGGAATCGGCTCGCTCACACGCCCGGAACCCCCGCCCCCTCCATCAGCCCCTGCACCTCGGTGCCGGGCGGTGTGAGGAGGAACACGTTCCGGTCGACGCGAGTCATCCCGCTCGCGAGGCCGAAGACGACGCCCGTGCTGAAGTCCAGCACCCGCTTGGCGACTTCGGTCTCCGCGCCGGTGAGGTCGAGGAGGACCGGGATGCCCGCCATCAGGGTCTCCGCGACCTCGCGGGCGTCCCCGAACACATTGACGCGGAGGACGACGAAGCGTCGGCGCGGCTCGGTCGGGGCCTCGGGCATCGCACGGTGGCCCACGGCGGACGGCCAGGCGTCCCGCCCTCGCAGCGGCACTACCTGGGCGAGCCCCTCCCACTGTTCGTCGGTGACATCGTGGCTGTTCACCGGCATGCTCCGTCCTGGGTCGCGCTGGCAGTCTGCATCCGCCAATTGTTGCGCACTGTCACCCGTTCGGCTCAACAGCGACACACTCCGCGACAAGATCGGGCGCATCTCACAGTGGCACCGCCCCGGTTGTGCAGCGCGCGTAACCCCTCAAGATCGCGCCGCGTGACATCGGCGTAACGGGCAATTCGTACGGTCGACGCCATGACGACGACCCCGGCGCGGCAGGTACGGACGGTCTGCTCGTACTGCGGTGTGGGCTGCGGCATGCTGCTCGACATCGGCGCGGGCCCGGACGGCGGTCCTACGGTGCTCAGGGCGTCCGGCGACACGTCGCACCCGGCGAACGCCGGGCGGCTCTGCACCAAGGGCGCGACCACGGCCGACATGCTCACCGCACCGGGCCGGTTGACCGGGGCCCTGGTGCGGGACGAGCGGGGCGCGGAGCCGGTGCCGACACCCGTGGCCGACGCGATCGCCGAAACCGCACGACGGCTCCGGCAGATCGTCGACGAGCACGGGCCGGACGCGGTCGCCTTCTACGTCTCGGGACAAATGACCCTGGAGGCGCAGTACTTGGCGAACAAGCTGGCCAAGGGGTTCGTCCGGACGAACCAGATCGAGTCCAACTCCCGGCTGTGCATGGCGAGTGCGGGCGCCGGCTACAAGTCGTCGCTGGGCGCGGACGGACCGCCGGGGTCGTACGACGACTTCGAGCGCGCGGACGTGTTCCTGGTCATCGGCTCCAACATGGCCGACTGCCATCCGATCCTCTTCCTGCGGATGATGGAACGGGTCAAGGCGGGCGCCAAGCTGATCGTCGTCGACCCGCGCAGGACGGCCACGGCGGCGAAGGCGGACCTCTTCCTGCAGATCGCGCCGGGTACCGATCTCGCCCTGCTCAACGGCCTGTTGAGGCTGCTGCACGACAACGGCCACACCGACCCCGAGTTCATCGCCGCGCACACCGAGGGCTGGGAGGCGCTGCCCGGCTTCCTCGCCGACTACGCGCCGGACACCGTCGCCGCCCTCACCGGTCTCGCGGAGGACGACATCCGTACGGCGGCCCGGCTGATCGGCGAGGCGGGCGAGTGGATGAGCTGCTGGACGATGGGCCTCAACCAGTCCACGCACGGCACCTGGAACACCAACGCCCTGGTCAACCTGCATCTCGCGACCGGCGCGATCTGCCGCCCCGGCAGCGGCCCGTTCTCCCTCACCGGCCAGCCGAACGCGATGGGCGGCCGCGAAATGGGCTACATGGGGCCGGGGTTGCCGGGCCAGCGGTCCGTACTCGTCGACGCGGAACGGGAGTTCACCGAGGAGCTGTGGGGCCTGCCGCCCGGCACGATCCGCGCGGACGGCGTCGGCCGGGGCACGGTCGAGCTGTTCCGGAAGATGGCCGACGGCGACATCAAGGCCTGCTGGATCATCTGCACCAACCCGGTCGCCTCGGTCGCCAACCGCCGTACCGTCATCGAGGGGCTGGAGGCGGCCGAGTTCGTCGTCACCCAGGACGTCTTCGCCGACACCGAGACCAACGCCTACGCCGATGTCGTCCTCCCCGGCGCGATGTGGACCGAGTCCGAGGGCGTCCTCGTCAACAGCGAACGCACGCTCACCCTCGCCCGCCCCGCCGTCCCCCCACCCGGCGAGGCACTCCCCGACTGGCGGATCATCGCGTCCGTCGCCTGCGCGATGGGCTACGAGAAGGGCTTCTCCTACGACAGCGCGGAGCAGGTCTTCGAGGAGCTGCGGCAGTTCTGGAACCCGGTGACCGGCTGGGACCTGCGCGGGGTGACGTACGAGCGGCTGCGGTCCACGCCGGTGCAGTGGCCTGCGGCGGAGGAGGACGGGCCCGACCGCAACCCCATCCGGTACATCGACGGGGGCGAGCTGCGCTTCCCGACTGGCAGCGGGCGAGCCGTCTTTCACGCCCGGCCGCATCTGCCGGCCGCCGAACTGCCCGACGACGACTACCCGTTCGTGCTGAACACCGGGCGGCTTCAGCACCAGTGGCACACGCTCACGAAGACGGGCAGGGTCCCCAGGCTCAACAAGCTGAACCCCGGGCCCTTCGTGGAGCTGCATCCGCTGGACGCACGGGAGTTGGGGATCGCGGAGGGCGACTCGGTGGAGGTCGCCTCCCGGCGGGGGCGGGCGGTGCTGCCTGCCGTGGTGACCGACCGGGTGCGGCCCGGGGGCTGTTTCGCCCCGTTCCACTGGAACGACCTCTTCGGCGAGTATCTGAGCGTCAACGCGGTGACGAGCGATGCGGTGGACCCGGTGTCGTTCCAGCCGGAGTTCAAGGTGTGCGCGGTGTCGTTGACGAGGGTGGCGCCCACAGCGGTACCGGTACCAACAGTGCCGTCCCAAGAGGCAGTTGTGCCGCAAGCCGTCACCCCGGACCCGAATCCCTTCGGCCTCGACCCGACCCCGCCACCCGTGCTCACCGCCCAGGAACGCCTCTACCTGACCGGCTTCCTCGCGGGCCTCGAATCCGGCGCCCCGGGTGTGCCGACCCTCCCGCCGGACGCGCCCTTCGGCGCCGAACACGCGCTGTGGGTCAACGGCGTGCTGGCCGGGATGTACTCAAGGTCCATCCCCGCTCCCCCAGGACAACAGCCGCCGCCCACCCGGCAGATCGTCGTCCTGTGGGCCTCACAGACCGGCACCGCCGAGGAGTTGGCGGCGGCCACCGCCGAACGGCTGAGCTCGGCCGGGCACCAGGCCTCCCTGCTCGGCATGGACCAGGCCGACCCCGGCAGGCTGCCGGCCGACGCCGATCTCCTCTTCGTCACCAGCACGTTCGGCGACGGCGACGCCCCCGACAACGGCTCCGGCTTCTGGGACACGCTCGCCGGTGAACAGGCACCCCGGCTGGACGGAGTGCGGTTCGCGGTACTCGCCCTGGGCGACTCGTCGTACGACGACTTCTGTGGCCACGGGCGCCGACTGGACGCCCGGCTCGGCGAGTTGGGCGGGGTCCGGCTGACCCCGCGCACGGACTGCGAGCCGGACTTCGAACCGTCGGCGGACGCGTGGCTGGGGCAGGTGCTCACGGCGCTGGGCACCGAAAGCGCCCCCGTCTCACCTGCCCGCACCCCCTCGCTGACCCCGCCTCCCACCACCGCCCGGCTCGTCGGCAACCGTCTGCTGAGCCGCCCCGGCGCGGCCAAGGAGGTCCGCCGCTTCACCTTCGACACCAGCGGCACCGACCTCATGTACGAGACGGGTGACGCGCTCGGCGTCCGGCCGGTCAACTCCCCTGCCCTGGTCGACGAATGGCTCACCGTCTCCGGTGTCGATGCCTCAACGGTCGTAGAACTGTCAGGTGTTGGAGAGCTGCCCTTCGCCGAGGCGATCCGCCGGCACCTGGACATCACCCGCGTCTCCCCGGACCTGCTCCGCTTCATAGCCGAACGCGCCCGCGACGAGCGGGAGTTGCGGAGGCTGCTGCGGCCCGACAACAAGGACGGGCTGGCGCAGTGGAGCTGGGGACGACAGCTGGTGGACGTGCTCGCCGAGTACCCGGTGAAGGCCGGGGCCGAGGAGTGGGCCGGAGTTCTCAAGCGGCTTCAGCCGCGGCTGTACTCGATCTCCTCCAGCCCGCTCGTCGACCCGCACCGTGTCTCGCTGACGGTGTCGGTGGTGCGGTACGAGAGCATCAACGGGCGTCCGCGCGGCGGGGTTTGCTCGCCGTTCCTGGCTGATGCGGACGCGGGGACCGAGGTCCCGGTGTTCGTGCAACGCTCCGCGCACTTCCGGCCGCCCGCCGATGCCGCGACCCCGATGGTGATGGTCGGACCGGGCACCGGGGTCGCGCCCTTCCTCGGGTTCCTGCACGAGCGGCGGGCGCTCGGGCATGCCGGGCCGAACTGGCTGTTCTTCGGGGAGCAGCACCGGGCGACGGACTTCCTCTACGAGGCGGAGCTGACAGGGCTGTTGGAGGAGGGGGCGCTCGCGCGGCTCGACACGGCGTTCTCCCGAGACCAGCGCGCGAAGGTGTACGTGCAGGACCGGTTGCGGGAGCACGGGGCCGAGGTGTGGCGCTGGTTGCGGGAGGGTGCGCACTTCTATGTGTGCGGGGACGCCTCGCGGATGGCGAAGGACGTGGACCGGGCGCTGCGGGACATCGCGGTCGCGCACGGTGGGATGGACGAGGACGAGGCGGGTGCGTACGTGAAGCAACTGGCGGCGGCGAAGCGGTATGTGCGCGATGTTTACTGAATGAACTGATGGCCACCGCCACGTGAACAAAGCCGTTCGAGTTTGCCCCATTTAGGCCATGAAGAGGGGTTCTTACCGGTCTCCTACCGGAATCTTCTCGATTGCCGACACACCGCTCACCGGCCGGGATTAGCGTCCCGTCTTGTGCACTTGGCAGAAACACAACAGGTGACACCCGGTCGGCGGACACAGTCGGCGGTGTCCGCCCCGGAACCTCCCGCGCAGTGGCACCGGATCCTCACTCTGCTCGCCGACATCAGTCTGTTCATCGGCGTCCGCTCGGTGTGGACGCAGGCCGCGAGTCACCGGCTCGTCGTGGCCGCGGTCGTGTGCCTCTGTTACGCCTCGATCCTGGTGTGCGGGGTGCTGACGCTGGTGGTCCGTCAGGCGCGGTCGCTGGCCCGGATCGATCTCGTGGTGCTGGTGACCGCCGTCCTGCTGACGCTGTCCGCGTGGTCGGTGTTCCACACGGGTGGCGACGAGGCGGTCCTCACCACCCAGGCCGCCAAGGAACTCCTCGCCGGACACCCGGTCTACGGCCAGCCGTGGCCCTGGCTCTTCCACCCCAGTCACGGCGTCGCGCTGACCCCGACGGTGACCGGCGGATACGACTACACCTACGGCTATCCGCCGTTGGAGACGCTGTTGACGGCGCCTCTGCTGTGGATCGGCCACGACGGCGCCCCCGCGACGGCGGTCGCGACCGGCGCGCTGATCGCGGCGGCGGTCCTCATGTGGCGGTTGCTGCCGACGCAGTGGCGGTCGGCGGCCACCATGGCGTGTCTGGGTCTCGGGCTGCTGCCGACCTACGGCCGGCAGGGCTATCCCGCCGTGCTCGCGCTGGCGCTGCTGGTGCCGGTGGTGATCCGCTGGCCCCGGATCGGCGTCGGCGGCCGGCTCGGCCGTTCCGGGCTCGCGCAGGCCGCGTGCCTGGGGGCGGCCTGCGCGGCGCAGCAACTCCCCTGGTTCCTCACGCCGTTCCTGCTCGCCGGGATCTACGCGGTGCGGCGGGGTGAACTGGGCGCCCGGCAGGCCGCGTCGGTGCTGCTGCGGATCGTCGGGGTCGCCGTCACCGTATGGCTGCTGATCAACACGTACTTCATCGTGCACGAGCCGGGCACCTGGCTGCGGGGCATCGCGCTGCCGCTGACGCAGGGCGCGGTGGTCCACGGCCAGGGCCTGGTGGACATCTCGCTGTACTTCACGAACGGCAGCGGCCGGCTCGACTGGTACTCCCACGCGAGCATGCTGCTCGCGGCCGGTCTGCTGGCCGTGTTCGTGCTGTTCGTACGGCGGTTGGGGCCCGCGGCGACCGTCCTGCCGTGGTGCGCCTTCTATCTGGCGACGCGTTCGCAGGACGGCTACTACCTGCTGATGACGCCGCTGTGGCTGGCGTCGGCGGTGACCGCGCCGATCGCCGAGTTCCGTACGGCGTGGCAACCGCGCCCCCGGCTGCTGTCCGGCCCGCACCGCAGGCAGGCCAGGGTCGCGGCGGCCGTGCTGCTGGTCACGCCCGCGTTGGCGAGCGCCGCCGTGGCGGCGACGGGCGCCCCGCCGATGGCCATGCAACTCACCGGTGTGCGGCGGGCGTTGCCCACCGTGGTGACCCGGCTGACCCTCAAGGTGACCAACTCGTCAGGCGACGCCCTCACCCCGCACTACACGCTCACCACGGGCCAGGGCATGAGCAGGTACTGGTCCCAGGTGAGCGGCCCGGCGACGCTGCCCGCGCACAGCACGGAGACCATCGAACTCCGGCCGCCCAATGGGACGTTCACGCTGCCCCACAACAACATCCGGATCCGGGTGCGGGCCTTCACCGCCACTCCGCAGACGCTGTCCAGTTCGGACATCGCGCTGCGGCCCACCGATTGACGGTCGGTCAGGCCCCCGTACGCACGAAGCGGAGCGTGGCGGTGACCGTGGTCAGGCCGCGGAGCATGCCCAGTTGGTTCCAGCCGAGGCCGAACTGGTCACGGTCCACGGTGAACTCGGTGTCCAGGGTGAGCGCCTCGGCGGTCGCGTCCTTGAGGCGGGCGGTGAAGGTCTGGGGGCGGCTGACGCCGTGGACGGTCAGCTGACCGACGACGTGCACGGTGTCGCCGTCGCGCAGTTCCGCGCTGCGTGCCGCGAAGGTGATCTCCGGGAACTTGTCGGTGTCGAACAGGTCGGCGGACCGCAGGTGCTTGTCGCGCTTGGCGTTCTTGGTGTCCAGGGAGGCGGCGTCCAGGGTCACCGTGCCGATCGCGGAGCCGTCGCCCCGCACCTCGCCCTGACCGCTGAGGGTGCCGAAGGTGCCCTTCACATTGACCAGGCCCCACATCGTCTTGTGGCTGATGCCCACGGTGGAGGCGGTCTGGTCCAGCTGCCACACACCGGTTTCGACGGCGACGGTCATGATCTCTCCCACTGGTTTCCGGTAGTCCAAATTTGAATGAGCCTCACGCTAGCCCATTATCCAAATCTGGACAACAGGCTGTTCCAAAATTGGACAACGGGTAGACTCGACCCCATGGCCGACCTTGTGGAGCACCCCGCCGACCAGCCCGAATGCCCCTCACTGAGGGGCGACGGGCTGCTGCCGCCCGAGCTGCGCGCATGGATGCTGCTGCTGGCGGCGACAGGCGCGGTGGAGCAGGAGCTGCGGTCGGCGGTGAAGGGCAGCCTCGATGTCTCGCACGACGAGTTCCTGGTGCTGTGCCTGCTCGCCGAGGAGCCCGCGGGGCTGCGCATGACCCGGATCGCCGAGCTGCTGGGCCGTCCGAAGACCCGGCTGACGTATCAGATCGCGTGCCTCCAGCACGCGGGCCTGGTCACCCGGAAGTCGGTGTGCGGGGACAAGCGCGGCGTCGAGGTGGCCCTCACGGAGAAGGCCCGCGAGCTGCTGAAGGAGGCGTCGGGGACGCTCTCCGAGACGGTCAAGCACGCCCTCGGCCGGTTCGTCGGACCGGCCCAACACGACGCGATGCGCGCCCTGTTGCCCGATCTCACCGTCAACTGACGGGGCTCAGCTGGACTCCCGCACCACCAGCCGGCACGGCACCGTGTGCAGTCCGGGCGCGAGGTCGTCGTCGATCGCCTCCAGCAGCCGCAGGGCCGCGATCCGGCCGATCTCGGCGAGGCTCATGTCGATCGTGGTGAGCGGGGGGCGGCTGGCCAGGGCCATGGTGTCCCAGTTGTCGTAGCCGACCACCGCGATGTCCGCGGGGACGCCCACCCCGCGTTCGCGCAGCGCGTCCGTCACGCCGCGCGCGATCTGGTCGTTGCCGCAGAAGATGGCGTCCGTGTCGGGTGCCGTGCGCAGGACCGCGTCGGCGGCGCGGCGGCCCCAGGCCTCGCTCCACTCGCCGAAGTGGACGCGTCCGGTGGCGAGTTCGAGCCCGGCGCCCTTCAGCTCGTCGGCCGCGAACCGGGCCCGGTCACGGGCGGCGGCGTGGTGGGCCGGGCCGGTCACGTGCGCGATCCGGGTGCGTCCGGTGGCCAGCAGATGTTCCACGGCGAGACGGGCGCCGCCCTCGTCGTCGGAGACCACGGAGGTGTCGTCCGGGGCGGTGGACGGGGACAGCGCGTAGACCACCGGGATCTCGTCGACGCCGGTGAGCGGTGGGCGCGGGTCGGTGCGGCGGCCGGTGACGATGATGCCGTCGACGCGGCGGTCCATGAGGTTGCGCAGATGGTGCTGCTCGCGGATCGCGTCGCCCCGGGTGTCGCACAGCAGCACGGAGATCTTGCCGGCGCCGAGCGCGTCCTCGGCGCCCAGCAGCACCGGTGTGGAGAACCGCCCTATGCCGTCCGTGGTCATCAGCCCGACCGTCCAACTCCGGCCGGTGTGCAGGCTCTGCGCGTTCTGGTTGGGCCGGAAGCCGAGGGTCTCGACCGCGTCCAGCACCCGCTGCCGGGTCTCGGGCCGCATCCGGCCGGCGCCGTTCAGCGCCTTCGACGCGGTGCCCACGCTGACGCCCGCGAGCGCGGCGACATCGGTGAGTCTGGCCCGGCCCGCGGAGGGCGAACGGGAAGCAGAGGTCACGGGCGGTCCTTTCCCTCCTCGCCGACGAGGCGTCGGCGCCGACGTCCTCATCGGCGACAGTAGCAGCCCTCGTACGGCATGAAAAAAGGTAGGTCGCGCTACTTGACCCGGATCCACGGACTCCCCTCTACTTTCCGGCAGGAAAACGATTGCTCAAACGAGTTCCTGAGAAGAACCGGAGAGCCATGCCCCGCATTCCGTCCGCCGCGTCCCCCGTCGGCCCGGTCCGGCTCGGCCCGGCCGCCCGCGCGGCACTGCGTCCCGCCACCACCGCCGTCGACGCGGGCTTCTGGCACACCCGCCGCGAGGTCAACGCCCGGGTGTCCCTCCCCCAGGGCCCCGAACTGCTGGAGTCCGCGGGCAATCTGCACAATCTGCGCGTCGCCGCCGGCGCGGTCGAGGGTGGGTTCCAGGGCGCCTACCCGTTCGTCGACACCGACGTCTACAAGTGGCTGGAGGCCGCCTCCTGGCAGCTGGCCCACCAGCCCGACGGGGAACTGGAGTCGGCGGTCGACCGGATCATCGCCCTGGTCGCCGCCGCCCAGCAGCCGGACGGCTACCTCAACACCTGGTTCCAGGTGCGGAAGGGCGGCGCCCGCTACCAAGACCTGCGCTGGGGCCACGAGTTGTACTGCGCGGGCCATCTGATCCAGGCCGCCGTGGCCCACCGCAGGGCCACCGGACGCCCCGAACTCCTCGATGTGGCCGTCAAGTTCGCCGATCACCTCGGCCTGGTCTTCGGCCCGCCCGGCAGTGGCAGGCCGATCGACGGCATCGACGGCCACCCCGAGATCGAGACGGCCCTGGTCGAGCTGTACCGGGAGACCGGCGACCGCCGCCACCTCGACCTGGCCGGCTACTTCGTCGACCGGCACGGCCACGGCCTCCTCGGCGGCGAGGCCTACTGCCAGGACCGCGTCCCCGTGCGCGAGGCGACGGACGTGGAGGGCCACGCCGTACGGCAGGTGTATCTGCTGGCCGCCGTCGCCGACCTCGCCACCGAGACGGACGATGCCGAACTCCGGTCCGCCGCCGAGCGGTTGTGGGGGGCGATGACCGCGGCCAAGACCCATCTGACCGGCGGTCTCGGCGCCCACCACGACAAGGAGGATTTCGGCGACCCGTACGAACTCCCCAACGAGCGTGCCTACTGCGAGACCTGCGCGGCCATCGCGTCGGTCCAGTGGAGCTGGCGCATGGCCCTGCTCACCGGCGAGGCCCGCTACTCCGACCTCATCGAACGCACCCTGTACAACGGCTTCCTGGCCGGGGTCTCCCTGGACGGCGAGCGCTGGCTGTACGTCAACCCGCTCCAGGTCCGCGACGGCCACACCGACCCCGGCGGCGACCAGTCGGCCCGCCGCACCCGCTGGTTCCGCTGCGCCTGCTGCCCGCCGAACGTGATGCGGCTGCTGGCCTCCCTGGAGCACTACCTCGCGTCCGGCGACGAACAGGGCCTACAGATTCACCAGTTCACCACCGGCCGCCACTCCCACGGCGGGATGTCCGTCCGCACCGAGACCGACTACCCCTGGCACGGCACGATCGCCCTCACCGTCGAGAACACCCCCGGCCGGCCGTGGACCCTGTCCCTGCGCATCCCGCAGTGGTGCCGCGAATTCCGGGTCCAGGTCGGGGAGTTGTCCTACGACGAGACGGACGCGCCGGTCGATGACGGCTGGCTGCGGCTCGAACGGGCCTGGGCGCCGGGCGACTCGGTCGTCCTGGAGCTGGCGCTCGAACCCCGGCTCACCGCGGCCGATCCTCGGGTGGACGCGGTGCGCGGCTGTGCGGCGATCGAGCGCGGGCCGCTCGTGTACTGCCTGGAGCAAGTGGACGTACCCGGTGGCGGCTTGGACGACATCGTCCTCGACCCCACCCGCCCGCTCGCTGTGAAGCATCGCCCGGATCTGCTCGGCGGGGTCACCACCGTCGTCGCCGCCGGGTACCGCAGGAACCTCGCGGAGGACGGGAGTTGGTGGCCGTACCGGGCCGCCGGACCCGAAGCCGCACCGGCAGGCGACCTGGTCGAGCTCACCGCGATCCCCTACCACGCGTGGGCCAACCGACAGGACGGCAGCATGCGCGTCTGGCTGCCGACCTCCTGAACTCCCTTTTCTCCCAGCTCGGTTCACCTGACAACGAGGTCACTCCCGTGCGAAAAACCCGCCGAACCCGCAGGACCCTCCTCATCGCGCTCACCGCGACCGGCGCGCTCGTCTCGGTCGCCGCGTGCGGCTCGGGCTCCGGTTCCTCCTCGTCCTCCGGAGACTCCAGGACCTACACCTTCTGGGACCCCTACCCGCAGTTCGACGCCTCCTCCGACTGGGGCAAGCGGGTCGCGCAGTGCGGCACGCAGGCGGGGGTGACGGTCAAGCGGACCGCGTACGACACGACGGACCTGGGCAACAAGGCGCTGCTCGCCGCCCAGCAGGGGAACGCGCCCGACGTGATGCTGGTGGACAACCCCGTCGTCTCCACGCTGGTCGAGGCGGGCATCCTCAACAAGACGAGCGACCTCGGGCTGGACACCTCGTCGATCCAGAAGAACATCATCGGCGCGGGCACCCTGGGCGGCGCCGCGTACGGGATACCCGTGGGGGCCAACACCCTTGCCCTCTACTACAACAAGAAGATCCTCGCCGCCGCGCAGGTCGATCCCGCCTCCGTGAAGGACTGGGCGTCGCTCACGGCCGCGCTGAAGAAGGTCAAGGCGGCGGGCAGGAAGGGGATCACGTTCTCCGCGATCAACACGGAGGAGGGGAGTTTCCAGTTCCTGCCGTGGTTCTGGGGGGCGGGCGGGGATCTCACCCGGCTCAACTCGGCCGAGGGGACAGCCGCGTTGACCCTGTGGAAGGACTGGGTGGACGCGGGTTACGCCCCCAAGGACGTCCTCAACAACACCCAGACCACCAGCTGGCAGGAGTTCGCCACCGGCGACTACGCGTTCAGCGAGAACGGCACCTGGCAGCTCGGCAACGCCGACAAGGCCGGGTTCGGCTACGGGATCATCAACATCCCGGCTCAGAACGGGGGTTCGGCGCCCGTGCCCACCGGCGGGGAGTTCGTGACCGTGCCGGTGCAGAAGGACACCGCCCGGTATGACGTGAGCAAGAAGATCGTGACGTGTCTGACCAGCCCGACGAGCCTGCTGGCCACCGACACGACGCTGATGTATGTCGCGCCGACCGCCACGGTGCAGACACAACAGGTGGCCAAGAACGCGGAGTTGAAGCCCTGGGTGGCTGCGGTCGCCGCTGCGCGGGGGCGGACCAGCGGGGGGCTGGGGACCAAATATCCGGGGATTTCCCAGCCGTTGTGGACGGCTGTGCAGTCGGCGTTGTCCGGGGGGAAGAGTCCGGGGGCCGCGTTGGACGTGGCTCAGTCGGCTGCCGGCAAGGGGTGATCCGTGGCCGTGAATCTGCGGGCCGGTGGGGACTTGTCGCGCCCCGCGGCGGAGGCTCATACCGACACAGCCCCGCGCCCCTTCGGGTCGCGGACGGGCCCCTCGCTGCGGAGCCGGCTCACCGCCCTCGCCTTCGTGGCCCCCCTGCTCGTCTACCTCGCCGCCTTCTACGCCTATCCGCTCTACCGCAATCTCGATCTGAGCCTGCGTGACTACACCGTCCGGTCGTTCGTGCAGGGTGACGCGCCCTACTCCGGCTGGCGCAACTTCTCGACCGTGCTGCACGATCCGACGTTCGGCCCGGCGATGCGGCACACCGTGATCTTCACCTTTGTGTCGATCGTCTTTCAGTACGTCATCGGGCTCGCGCTCGCCGTGTTCTTCAACCGGCACTTCCGACTGGCCGCCACGCTGCGGGCGTTGTTCCTGATCCCGTGGCTGCTGCCGCTGATCGTGTCGGCGTCGACCTGGTCGTGGATGTTCAACAGCGAGTCGGGAGTGGTGAATTACGGGCTGCATCTCGTCGGGGTGGACCCGGTCGGGTGGCTGACCTCGCCGGACTGGGCGCTGGTTTCGGTGATCGTCGCGAACATCTGGATCGGGATTCCGTTCAACCTGGTGATCCTCTACAGCGGGCTGCAGAACATCCCGGCCGAGTTGTACGAGGCAGCCGCCCTGGACGGGGCGGGTGGGTGGCAGCAGTTCCGGCGGATCACCTTCCCGTTGCTGCGGCCGGTGTCGGCGATCACGGTGCTGCTCGGGCTGGTCTACACGCTCAAGGTGTTCGACCTGATCTGGATCATGACGAAGGGCGGCCCAGGCGACTCGTCGTCCACGCTGGCGACCTGGTCGTATCAGCTCGGATTCGGCACGCTGCTGCCGAAGTTCGGGCCGGGGGCGGCCGTCGGCAACATCCTGATCCTCATCGCGCTCGTCTTCGGGCTGCTGTACATCCGCGTCCAGAGGAGGCAGGAGACATGAGAGCGCGCGGCTACACCCTCATCGGTCTTCTCCTCACGGCGCTCATGCTGTTCCCGGTGTACTGGATGCTGAACGTGTCCCTCACCCCGCAGCAGGACATGCGCAAGTCACCGCCCGACCTGCTCCCGCTGCACCCCACGTTCGAGGGCTACCGCGCGGTGCTCGACGACCAACTCCCCTACCTGGGCACCAGTCTGCTGATCGGGATCGGCACGGTCGCCCTGACCCTCGTGATCGCCGCACCGGCCGGCTACGCGCTGGCCAAGCTGCGGCCACGCACCGGGGGCGCCCTGAGTCTGGCCCTGCTGATCGCCCAGATGATCCCGGGGATCGTGATGGCGATGGGCTTCTACGGCATCTTCCTCGACCTCGGGCTGCTCAACTCCTGGTGGGGGCTGGTCATCGCGGACTCCACCATCGCCGTGCCGTTCGGCGTCATGATCTTCACCGCGTTCATGTCGGGCATCCCGGGCGAGCTGATCTCGGCCGCGCTGATCGACGGCGCCGGTACCTGGCGGACCTTCCGGTCGATCGTGCTGCCGCTGAGCCGCAACGCGGTCGTCACGGTCTCGCTGTTCGGCTTCCTGTGGGCCTGGTCCGACTTCGTCTTCGCCAACACCTTGGACGGGGCCGGCACTTGGCGGCCGATCACGCTCGGCATCTACAAGTACATCGGCAACAACAACCAGGAGTGGAACGCGATCATGGCCACCGCCGTCGTCGCGTCGGTCCCGGCGGCCGTCCTCCTGGTCCTCGCCCAGCGCTACGTGGCCGCGGGCGTCACCGCGGGCGCGGTGAAGGACTGACCCCCACCTCCGACTGGCCGACCACTCCCCCTCCGACCGACTTCCCCTTCGACTCCCCACCGGCGCAACCCCCTTCCTGAGGAGATCCATGTCATGAGCCGCACATCCCTCAGAGCCGTCCTCGGTGCCGCGATCCTCACGGCCGCCGCCGCACTCGGCAGTTCCGCCCCCGCGCAGGCCGCCCCCACGGCCGCGACCACCCTGGTCGTCAACGCTGCCTCCACCCTGCGGCCGGTCACCCATGTGGCGACCGGCAGTCTCTACGGCCTCGCCGACGCGAGCACCCCCGCCGACGGCCTGGTCACCCCGCTCAAGCCGAACACCTTCGTCCAGATGGCGCCGGGCGGTGCCCAGTTGCCGAACGGTGAGCCCAAGCCCGCCGGTGACGCGCTCGTCGTGGCGTCGAAGGCGGCACGGGCCGGGGCGAAGGTGGTGGTGCGGATGCCCGACTGGTATCCGAACTTCCCGTACAAGTGGGTGAGTTGGAGCGACTGGCTGTCCGCCGTGGACAAGCAGGTCGCGTCCGTGAAGTCCTCCGGCGCCACCAACATCGCCGCGTACGAGCTGTGGAACGAGCCCGACTGGACCTGGAACACCTCGGCGGCCGGCGCCTTCGACACCGGGTGGGCGACGACGTACAAGGAGGTCCGCGCCAAGGACGCCAACACGCCGGTCCAGGGGCCGAGTTACTCGGCGTGGAACCAGACCTGGATGAGCACGTTCCTCACCGACGCCAAGGCGAGCGGCACCCTCCCCGACATCGTGAGCTGGCACGAGCTGCAGGGCTCGCAGGGCATCGCCGCACACGTGGCCGCGTACCGTGCGCTCGAAGCGAGCCTGGGCATCAGCCCGCGCCCGATCTCGATCGAGGAGTACGGCACGACGAGCGAGGTCGGCGTCCCCGGCCAACTGGTCGGCTATGTGGCCAAGTTCGAGCGGGCGGGCGTCCATGACGCCGAACTCGCCTTCTGGAACCACTACGGCACCCTCGGCGACACCCTGACCGACACGGGCGGCTCGCCCAACGCGTCGTACTGGCTCTACAAGTGGTACGGCGACCTGTCGGGCACCATGCTCACCACCACTCCCCCGGCCCAGACCGGCATCGACGGCGCCGCCGCGCTGACCGGCGACGGCAAGCAGATCGGTGTCGTCTTCGGCGGCGGGGTGGGGTCGACTGCCGTGCAGGTCAATGGACTTGGGTCGCTGTCCGGCTTCGGCAGCACCGTGCACGTGAAGCTGGAGTACACGCCGTCGAAGGGGCGGACCACGGGCGTGGCCGCGCCGGTCACCATCTCCGACACCACCTACACCGTGACGAACGGCTCGATCACCGTGCCCGTCGCGATGAACGCGTCCGACGGCTACCACCTGGTCGTCACGCCCACCGGGACCTCGGCCTCGCTGGCGGGGACGTACCAGATCAAGAACAAGAACAGCGGACTGGCGCTGGACACGCAGGGGGCGGCAACCGCCCAGGGGACGGCGGTCGTTCAGGCCGCGTCGGGCACCGGCAGCAGTCAGTCCTGGACATTGACGGCCGCCGGGTCCGGGCTGTACAAGATCGGCAACAAGGCGAGCGGGCTGCTGCTCGGCATCACCAACGCCGGTACGGCGGCCGGCGGTACCGCCCTGATCTGGGGCGACAACGGCACCGCCGACCACCTCTGGCAGCTGATCCCGGCCGGAGACGGCACGTACAAGATCGCCAACTACAACAGCGGGCTGCTGCTCGGTGTGACGAACATGAGTACCGCCTCCGGGGCGCAGGTCCTGCAGTGGGACGACAACGGGACGGCCGACCATCTGTGGAGCCTCACCGCCCGCTGACGGCCCGGCTAGAGGGTGGGTACGGCACCCCCTTCGGCCAGCAGGTCCACGAGGGTCGCCCGGGCTCGGGCGACCCTCGAACGGACCGTCCCCACCGGGCAGTTGGTGAGTTCCGCCGCCTCCGCATAGGGCAGGCCGAGGAGTTGGGTGAGGAGGAAGGCCTCACGGCGTTCGTCCGGCAGCAGGGCGAGCAGGTCGAGGAGTGCCACGCCGTCGTCGAAGCCGGGCAGGCCCCGGGGCTGGGCCAGTTCGACGGCGAGCTGCCAGTCCTGGACGTCGGACAGACGGGGGCGGGCGGCGGCGCGGCGGTAGCTGTCGATCACCGCGCGGCGGGCGATGGACAGCAGCCAGGTACGGGCCGAGGAGCGGCCCTCGAAGCGGTGCAGGCTGCCGAGCGCCCGCAGGAACGTGTCCTGCGCGAGGTCGTCGACGGCCTGCGGGTCGGCGCACAGGTGGGAGACGTAACGCAGGACGTCGCGGTGCAGCGCGCGCACGAGGTGGTCGACGGCGGCGGGGTCGCCGTGGCGGGCGGCGAGCGCCCAGTTGGTCAGGGACTCGTCGCTCGACTCGGTCACGTCGGGCGGCGCGGGCAGGGTGGGAGTGATCACCAGGGGTCCTTCTCGGTCACCGTGAAAGGGGATCGGCCGTCCCGCGGCGCCCGGAAGAGAGGCGGCGCGGGGGTACGGCCTGGCCCGGGGCGCGTAGGAGCGGCCCGGGGTGCCGGCTGTCGTCAGCTGACAGCGGTCCCCAGGGGTGGACCCCGCGAGGTGATCGCGTGGCCGAGGAGGAGAAGGCGCGGCGCCCGCTCGGAGCGGGGGCGGCGCGGGCGGAGTCGCGGGCGGTGCGGCGGGGCGGGGAGGGCGAGCAGCAGTCGTAGCGGGGCCGCGAGTCGGGTGGCCACGGCGCGCAGGACGCGGAACGCGGCGCGCTCGCCGTGGGCCAGCCACAGGCCGCAGAGCAGGGCGGCCAGGAGGTGGGCGGCGAGCATGCCGGTCGAGGACGGGTCTGTGGTGGTGGCCGACATATGGCCCATATCCATGGAGTCCATGGCGCCCATGTGCATGGAGCCCATGTCGGCCGACCCCATGTCCATGGCCAGCGGCTGCCCTGTCGTCGGCTGTGCCAGGGAGAACGCCGAGTGGAGGGCGGCCTGGGTGGCGACCACGAGGGTGACGACGAGCGGGAGGCCGCGTTCACGGCCCGCCAGGGTCCAACCCGCGAGGGCGGTGGCGGCGAGTCCGGCGGCCAGTGCCCAACCGGGGACGTGGCGGCCGGACATGAGGACGTGGCCCAGGGCGGCGAGCACCACACAGACGGCCGCGAACATCGCGGCCCGTACCGTGCGCACACCCCACCCTGCCGTCATCGCGCCTCATCCTGGCATCCGAACCCGGTTCTCAGCCGTGGGTACGGTTTTCCCCGGCGCGGTGCTCAGTGGGGGCGGTCGGCAGGGGCCCGTCCTACTCCTCGATGACGAGGCCCTTCGCCGCGAGCACCGGTGCGAGGCCGCACATCTCCACGACCGTCCTGCCCGCGCGGTACGCGGCGATGAACCCGGCCTCGGCGTCGACCCGTTCCTGCGAGGCGGTGACCGCATCGGCCGCGTCCTCGCGGCGGACGACGACCACGCCGTCGGCGTCGGCGCGCATCACGTCGCCGGGGCGGACCAGCACTCCGCCGATGGTGACCGGCTCGCACATCGGGCCGACGGTCTCCTTGACGGTGCCCTTGATGGAGACGCTGCGGGAGAAGACCGGGAAGCCGAGGGCGCGCAGGTCCTCGGTGTCGCGGACGCCCGTGTCGGTGATGAGTCCGGCGAGGCCCTTGGCCTGGCAGGCGTTGGCGAGGACGTCGCCGAAGGAGCCCGCCTCCTCGTAGTCGCCGGCCGACACGACCACGACGTCGCCGGGGCGGGCGTAGGCGATGGCGGTCTGGAGCATGAGGTTGTCGCGCGGGGCGCACTGCACGGTGAAGGCGGGGCCGCACAGGGACATGGTGCGGTCGACCGGCTTGATGGCCGAGTCCAGTGCGCCGAGGCGGCCCTGTGCCTCGTGGACGGTGGCCGAGGAGAAGGCACTGAGCTGCTTGACCACGGCCTCGTCCGGGCGGTCGAACTTGGTGCTGACGCGGATCATGGTGACCTTTCAGACGGAAGGGGCGGAGGACGTCAGTGCGGCGCAGGCCGTCGCGATGCGCTCGCAGGCCTCGGTCAGGACGTCCGTCGACGTGGCGAAGGAGATACGGAAGTAGCCCGGAGCGCCGTACGCCGCTCCGTGGATCACCGCCACCTGCTGGTCGTCGAGGAGGTGACGGGCGAAGTCCTCGTCGCTCTCGATGCGGGTGCCGGCGGGGGTGAACTGCCCTATTGCCGCTTGGCAGTTGACGAGGAGGTAGAAGCCGCCGTCCGGGACGGTGCAGCTCAGCTGCGGGACGTCGTTGACGAGTTTCACGGTCTCGTCGCGGCGGGCTCGGTAGACGCGCACGGCGTCCTGGACGAAACCCTGCGGTCCGGTGAGCGCGGCGGCAGCGGCGGCCTGGCTGACGGAGGACGGGCACGAAGAGGTCTGCGACTGGAGGGTGTTGATCGCGGTGACCAGGCCGGCCGGGCCCACGCCGTAGCCGATGCGCCAGCCCGTCATCGCGTACGTCTTGGAGACGCCGTTGGTGAGGAACACCCGGTCGGCCAGACGGGGTTCGACGGCCGCGAGGGACGCGGCGCTCGCGGCGCCGTACCAGATCTCGTCGTAGATCTCGTCGGTGAGGACGCCGACCTGCGGGTGGGCGAGCAACACCTCGGCGAGGGCGCGGAGTTCGGCGGTGGTGTAGGCCGATCCGGTGGGATTTCCCGGGGTGTTGAGGACGACCCAGCGGGTGCGTTCGGTGATCGCCGCCGTGAGGCGCCCGGGGGTCAGCTTGAAGCCTTCCCCCTCGGGGCAGTCGACGATGACCGGGGTGCCGTCGTTGGCGCTGACCATGTCCGGGTACGACACCCAGTACGGGGCGGGGACGATCACTTCGTCGCCCTCGTCCAGAGTCGCCATCAGGGCAAGGAAGATGACCTGCTTGGCGCCGCCGCCGACGGTGATGTTCGCGTCGGTGACGTCGAGGCCGTGGCGCTCGCGGAGCTTGACCCTGATCGCGGCGCGCAGGGCCGAAGTGCCGTTCACCGGCGTGTACTTGGTCTCGCCCGCCTCGATCGCCCTGATCGCGGCGGCCTTGACGTGGTCCGGGGTGTCGAAGTCGGGCTCGCCCACCGTCAGGTCGAGGATGGTGAGGCCCTGGCTCTTCAGTTCGCGTACGCGCTGCGCCGCCGCCGTGCTCGGTGAGGGCTTGATCCGGCCGAGCCGTGCTGCCGTCTTCACGGTGATCAGCCCTCCCTGCGCTCGAAGTTGAGGCCGCCGGGCACCTGGAAGGTGGGCAGGATCTCGATGTGGCCGATGTTCACGTGCCGGGGCGAGTCGACGGCGAACTCGATGGCGTCGGCGATGTCCTCGGGCTTCAGGGACTCGTAGCCGTCGTAGAACTCGCGCCGCGCGGCCTCCATGTCGCCGAGCAGACGGCCGAAGATCTCGGTCTCGACGCGGCCGGGGCAGATCTCGCTGACGCGGACGCGGCGGCCGTAGCCGTCGACGCGGAGCTGGCGGGAGAGGGTGTGCACGGCGGCTTTGGTGGCGTGGTAGATCGTGTTGCCGCCGAAGTTGTAGACACCGGCGATGGAGCTGATGTTGACGATGTGGCCGAGGTCGCGCTCGACCATGCCGGGCATCAGCAGCCGGACCAGGTGCAGGACGGCCTGGATGTTGACGGCGATCTGCTCGTCGACCGCGAACTCGTCGGCGGTGAGGATGTTGCCGGTGCGGGAGACGCCCGCGTTGTTGACGAGGACGTCGATCTCCAGGCCGTCGAGGGCGGCGGTGAGGGCCTCGGTGTCGGTGATGTCGACGGCGTGCGGGATGCAACCGGTCTCGTCGGCAAGGGTGTTGAGCCGGTCGGCGTTGCGGGCCACGGCGTGGACTTCCAGGCCGCGCTTGGCGAGTCGCTCGACGACCACGGCTCCGATGCCGGTCGACGCTCCGGTGACGAGGGCCGTCCTGTAGTCGGAGATGGGCATGCTGAGGGCTCCTTGCTGTGCGGGGTGGGGGGTTTGTGCGGGTGGCGCGTGTGCGCGGGGCTTGTGCGGGTGAGGTTGTGCGGGCGTGCGGGTGCGGGTGCTTTTTTGCGGGGCGGGGTGTCAGGCGTCGCGCAGGGGCAGGTGCGCCCGGTCCGTCACGCGGGAGACGGCGATGAGCGTGCCGAGGGCGGTGATGACGGCGTAGAAGGCCGGCATGTTGACGTTGCCCGTGCGGTCGATGAGGTAGGTCATCAGCAGGGGGGCCGTGCCGCCGAAGAGGGCGGAGGAGACGTTGTAGCCGAGGCCGTAGGCGGAGTAGCGCACCCGGGTCGGGAAGAGTTCGACGAGCAGGATGTGGATGACGCCGGTGTGGCCGGCGAACACCACCGCCATGACGCAGGCGCCGATCACCGCGAGGGCCACGTTGCCGGTGCCGATCAGCAGGTAACAGGGGATGCCTACGACGGCCATCGCGACGGCGGAGCCTGCGAGGACCTTCTTGCGGCCGATGCGGTCGGAGAGGCGGCCCATGTAGGGGATGGCGATACAGATCGCGACCAGGCTGGAGGCGGTGACCAGGAGGCCCTGGACCTTCCCGAAGTGCAGCTCGGTGCTCATGAAGGTGGGCATGTAGCTGAACAGGACGTAGTAACCGGAGCCGTTCATCAGGGGGATGAACAGGGCCAGCAGCATCGCGCGCCGGTGCTCGGCGGAGGCGAACGCCTCCTTGAGCGGGTTCTTGGAGAGGCCGTCCTCTTCTTTCAGGCGCGTGAAGTTGGGGGTGTCGCTGATGCGCTTGCGGATGTAGATACCGGCGATGCCCAGCGGTACGGCGAGCAGGAACGGGATGCGCCAGCCCCAGGACTCCATGCGCGCGGAGCCGAGGCCGCTGGTCATCGCGGCGGCGACCAGGGTGCCGGTGAGCAGCGCGAGGAACGAGGCGATCTGCGCGTAGCTGGTGTACAGGCCGCGCTTGCCCTCCGGGGCGTGCTCGGCGAGGAAGCTCATCGCGCCGGAGGCCTCGCCGCCGACGGAGAAGCCCTGGGCGACGCGGAGCAGGATCAGCAGGGCGGGGGCGGCTACGCCGATGCCGGCATAGCTGGGGAGCACGCCGATGGCCGCGGTGGCGGCGCTGATCAGCAGGATGACGAAGACCAGCATGCGTTGGCGGCCGATGCGGTCGCCGAGGTGGCCGCAGATGACGGCGCCGAGGGGGCGGAAGAAGAAGGAGACGGCGTAGCCGAGGAAGACGAGCTGGACGGCGTTGTCGGAGCCGGGGAAGAAGACGGCGGCGAGGGAGCCGGCCATGAAGCCGAAGATGCCGTTGTCGTAGAGCTCGGCGAAGATCCCTACGCAGCCGGCGAGGGTTACCTTGCGGGCGGTTCTGGGGTCGACCGTGTTGGGGAGTGGCTGAGCGGCCACGGTGCTCATGGCTTCTCCTGTCTGGGGGCGGGGTTGGGGGTGGGGCGTTGCGGCTCCGTGCGGGGGCTTCCAGCGGGTTGGCGGGGAGCGGGGTTTGGGTGCGGGTGGGGTTGGGTGCGGGTGGGGATTGTGCGGGTGGGGTGCGTGGGGGGAGCTGTTGTGGAATGTGTGCCGGTCGGTGGGGGCTGGGCGCGCAGTTCCCCGCGCCCCTTCTTGAGTGGGCCTCTGTGAAGAGGTGCGGGGCGTCAAGTGCCCGCAGGCGCCCGGATGCGCAGTGCCTCGAAGGCTGTGTGGACTCTGGTTCTGAGGGTTTCTATTGCGTGGCGTTGGGCGCGGTGGGCTGTGATCGCCTGGTTTACGGTGCGGTGGCGGAAGGTGAGGGATTGGCCGGGGCGGACCTGGCCGAGGGCTGAGAGGCCGGTGGCGGTGACTACGGCCAGGACGGGGTAGCCGGCTGTGACGCCTCGGCCGCGGTGGAGGACCAGGAGTTCGTCGCCTGCGGGGACTTCCACCGCGCCGATGGGGACGCCTCGGGAGAGGACCTCGCCCTGGGTGACGCGGCGGGGCACCGCTCCCTGGAGGCGCAGGCCGATGTGGTTGCTTCGGGGGGTGACCGTGAAGGGGGCGTCGAAGAGCCGCCGGGCCGTGTCGCCGAACTCGGCCCGGTCGGGGCCGTCGGTGACGTCGATGGTCCAGGTGGTGGGGAATGCGGGGACCGGTGCCCTCAGGCGGAACAGGGGGATCCGCGAGAAGGGGTGGTCGATAGGCGGGCAGGCCGTGCGCAGGGTGAGTTCGTCGCCGGCGCTCAGGGCGGGGCCGAAGCCGAGGATCGTGTCGGGGGCGCAGCTGCCCTGGAGGTAGTCGGCCTCGATCGAGCCGAGGACGGCCAGGTAGACGCGGAGGCCCCTGTGGATGCCCGCGACGCGAACTGTGTCGCCTGCCCTGACGGGGATCGGTTCCCATTGCGGGCGTACGACTCCGTCGACGGTGACCTCGGCGGGGGCGCCTGTCACCGCGATGAGGATGTCGGCGGAGGGGACGCAGGCGAAGTCGAGGGCGGTGATCTCCAGGAGCGGGGCTCGGTCGTCGTTGCCGCACAGGACGTTGGCGACGCGGGCCGAGTGCTGGTCGGCGGCTCCGTTGGCGGGCAGGCCGTAGCGGGAGCGGCCTACGCGGCCCAGGTCCTGGACGGTGACGATGCCAGCGGTGCGGATCGTGAGAGTGTCAGCCATGGCGACCTCCCTGGCCCGCCAGGTCTGTCGTGCCCGCCGGGTCCGTGCAGTCCGCCAGGCTCAAGTCGGCGTATTCGGACCACTGTTGGGGCGCGATGGGGACGAACGTGAAGGTGTCGCCGGGGCGGTATGCCGTGATCGGGTCGCTGTGCAGGTCCAGGACGCGTACCGGGGTGCGGCCCAGGAGGGGCCAGCCGCCGGGGGACGGCATCGGGCAGATGACCGCCTGGCGTCCTGCGACCGCGACCGAGCCGGGGGCGACCTTGGTGCGGGGCGAGGCGAGGCGCGGTACCGGTTTCGGGAAGGGCGGGCCGTCCGTCATCGGGGCTCCGGCGGGGGCGCCGAGACAGCGCACGGTGAGGTCGGAGCCGGAGTGCAGGGCGATGATCTCGCCCTCGGTCAGGCCGAGTTGGGCGGCCACCTCGGGGAGGTCGGGGCCGTGCTCGCCGCCGTAGACGACGGGGACGACGAAGCGGCGCGGGGGTGTCGCCGGCGCGGGGTGCGGGCCGAGGCGGGCCGCTTCGTGGGCCAGGACGCGGCGGACGGTGTCGTGGTCGGTGGTGGCGCAGTCGAACTCGACGAGCAGGGCGTCGTAGGTGGGCACCACGTCGTGGACGCCGGTGAGTCGGACGGCGTTCAGGGCGTCGGCGAGGGCGTGGACCAGCTGCCAGGCCGGTTCGGGGGCGAGGCCGACGGCCTTGGAGACGAGGGCGGAGTCGCCGCAGTCGGTGATGGTCACGTTGGTGTGCGGTTCGGGGCAAGTGCCGTTCGTTCCAGGCTTGTTCACGGCGGGGGCCTCCGCGGCAGGGCTGTTCATGTCGGTCACCCCTTGCCGCTCAGGACTGTGTCGAGGGAGGTGATCTGGACGCCCGCGGTGAGGAGTTGCTCGCGGATGCGGGCGGCCAGGGCGATGGCGCCGGGGCTGTCGCCGTGCAACAGGACGGTGTCGCAGGCGACTTGGACGTCCGTGCCGTCGACGCTGCGGATGGCGCCCTCGGTGACCATGCGCAGGGTGCGGCGGGCGACCTCGTCCGGGTCGTGGATCACCGATCCGGGTTCGAAGCGCGGGACGAGGGTGCCGTCGGCGCGGTAGGCGCGGTCCGCGATGCCGACGATGCCGACGCGCAGGCCGCGGGCGCGGGCCGCGTCGGCCAGTTCGCCGTCCTGCGCGAGGACGATGAGCGACTCGTCCAGGGCGGCCACGGCGTCGACGACGGCGCGGGCGTAGTCGGCGCGGACGGCGACCAGGTTGCCGAGGCGGCCGTGCGGGGCGACGTGGCGGACGCGGGTGCCGTGGGCGACGGCGAAGGCCTGGAGGGCGCCGATCTGGTAGAGCACGTCCGTGCGGACCTCGTCCGGGGTGAGGTCCATCGCGCGGCGGCCGAAGCCGACGAGGTCGGGGAAGCTCGGGTGGGCGCCGACGGCCACCTGCCGCGCCACGCAGGTCCGCACGGTGGCGTCCATGATGCGCGGGTCACCGGCATGGAATCCGCAGGCCACATTGGCGGACGTCAGCAACTCCAGAAGGGCCGCGTCGTCGCCCATCGTGTACGCGCCGAATCCCTCACCGAGATCGGCGACGAGATCAACCATGGGAGTCATGACGTCCTCCGGGAGGGAATGCGGAAAGATGGAATTCCGCGCAGGGGAATTCTGGTGGGGGGGAAGGAGATTCCATCACGTCTTCGTGAAACCGGGAGCGGGTGAATGGCCCGGTGTGGATGTTCCGCACAACTTATTCCGCCGGTCGTGTGATCGCCAATATGCGTTCGTTCTGGCGTTATCGCGAACCGTTATGACTCCCCTCACGGCCTCCGCCCATCGGGGCTGTGTTTCGGGGTGATCCCTCCCTACGATGAGGCTTCGCTCCATCTGGAAGGCCCCGCGCATGGACACCAGGCGTCTCTACTCGTTCATCAAGATCATCGACGCGGGGAGCATCACGCGCGCGGCCGACATCCTGCACATCGCGCAGCCGGCCCTGAGCCAGCAACTGTCCGCGCTGGAGGCGCAGTTCGGGCAGCAGCTGCTGATCCGCAGCAAGCGCGGGGTGGCGCCGACCGAGGCGGGCCGCGCGCTGTACCTGCACGCGCAGCTCATCCTCCGGCAGGTGGATCTCGCGCAGGCCGCCGTCGACGTCTCCGGGCGGGCCCCGGCCGGCAGCGTCTCGGTCGGCCTCGCGCCGTACAGCCTGGGCGCGGCCCTCGCCGTACCGCTGCTGAAGGGCGTCCGCGAGCGCTACCCGGACATCCTGCTGCACATCAACGAGAACTTCGGCGGTGTGATCAGCGAGGCGATCATGACAGGCCGCATGGACATGGCCTTCATCTACGGCGCCGGACCGCTGCGGGGTGTGCAGTTCGAGCCGGTGCGGACGGAGGACCTGTTCCTGATCGGCGCGCCCGGTGACACGGCGCCGTCGGGGCGGGGCGAGGTGCGGCTCGAGGAGCTGGCGCGCATGCCGCTGCTGCTGCCGAGCCGTATCCACACGATCCGGCAGGTCGTGGACGCGGCCTTCCAGCAGGCCTCGCTGCCGCTGAACGTGGTGGGCGAGGTCGAGTCCGCGTCGACGCTCGTGCACGCCGTGGACGCGGGGCTCGGCGCGACGGTCCTGCCCTGGTCGGCGGCGCGGGCCATCCTCGACGTCCGCGAGCTGTCCGTGCGGCGGATCGTGGAGCCCGTGATCGCGGTGAAACTGTCCGTGGTCACCTCCGACAACCAGCCGCTCTCGGAGCCCGCGCTGGCCGTGCACGATCTCTTCCTGGAGCTGATCGACGCCGACAGAAACACCGAGGAATAAGGACGGCCAATAGCGTCAGACGAATCCGCTATTTGTTTCCGGTGAGCGCCGCGACTAGCTTTCTTCGAAACCACTTCGAAACAGTTCGCCTGGTCGGCAATACACGGCTCGTCACTGGAGAAGCACATGAAAAAGCGTGTCCTCGCCACCCGTGAGAACCTGCCCGGCAGCGGTCTGGAACGCCTGTCGGAGAACGCGGAGTTGGTGTCCTGGCCCGGCGCCGGGAAGCCGGACGCCGCCGATCTCGCCGCGCTCGCCCCGGGCGTGAGCGGTGTGCTGGCGCTCGGCAACGACCCCGTGGACGCCGCCCTCATGGACGCGGCGGGCCCTTCGCTGCGGGTCGTCGCGCTGGCCAGCATGGGCTTCGACAACGTCGACCGCGCCGCGGCGGCCGAGCGCGGCGTCGTCGTCACGCACACGCCCCGCGTGCTCGCGGAGACGACCGCCGACCTCGCCTTCGCGCTGATCCTCGCCGCCCGCCGCCGCCTCGGCGCGGCGTCCGCGAGCCTCGCGGACGGCGCCTGGGGACTGTTCCGGATGCACGACCACCTCGGCCAGGACATCCACGGAGCCACCCTCGGCCTGGTCGGCTACGGCCAGATCGGCCGCGCGGTCGCCCGCCGGGCCCACGGCTTCGGGATGCGCGTGATCCACCACGACCCGTACGCCCCCGACGACGACCTGTCGACCTCGGTGGGCCTGGCCGCGCTGCTCGCCGACTCCGACGTCGTGTCGCTGCACGTGCCGCTCACCGACGAGACCCGCCATCTGATCTCGGCCCGCGAACTGGCCGCGATGAAGCCGACGGCCACGCTGGTCAGCACCTCGCGCGGCGGAGTGATCGACGAGGCGGCCCTGCTGGACGCCGTGCGCGAGGGGCGGCTGCACTCCGCCGGGCTCGACGTCTTCGAACGGGAGCCGATGGGCACGGAGTTGTCCCCGCTGGTGGCCGAGCCGAACGTGATCACGCTGCCGCACATCGGCTCGGCGACGGAGGCGACCCGGGCCGCGATGGTCGACCTGGCCGTGGACAACATCCTCGACGTGCTCGCCGCACGGCCCGCCCGCACTCCCCTGCCCGGCACCCCGGCGGTGGCGGGCGCACCGGTCGGCGGCTGATCAGCCCGTCTGCGCGCCGGTGAGACCGGCCCACTGCAGCAGGAACCGCAGCGCCTCCTGCGAGGGCGAGTCCGGTGGGGCGGTGTAGGCGACGAGGAACTGCTCCGGGTGCGTGTCGACGGTGAACTGCTGCACGTCCAGGGTGAGTTCGCCGGCGACGGGATGGACGTACGTCTTGGTGAGCTGGCGCGGGCCGCGCACCTGATGCTCGTCCCACCAGGTGCGGAAGTCCCGGTCGTGGGCGAGGAGTTCGGCGATCAGGACGTCAAGTGCCGGGTCGTGCGGGGTGCGGCCCGCCTCCATGCGCAGTACGGCGACGCACTCGCGGGCGGCCCGGGGCCAGTCGGCGTACAGCGCACGGAAGCCGGGGTCGAGGAAGGTGAGCCGGATCAGGTTGCGCCGGGCCGGGGGCACCGCGCCGAAGTCGGTGAGCAGGGCGGTGGCCGCGCGGTTCCAGGCGAGGACGTCCATGCCCCGGTGCAGCACCATCGCGGGGATGTCGTGCATGGTGTCCAGCAACTGCCGTAGCCGCGGGGCGACTTCGGAGCGGTCGGGTAGCCGCGTCGATGCGCCCGGTGCGACCTCGGCCAGCGTGAAGAGGTAGGTGCGCTCGTCCGGGGCGAGATGCAGTGCGTCGGCCAGGGCGTCCAGGACGGCGCGGGAGCCCCGGCGGGTGCGGCCCTGTTCCAGGCGGACGATGTAGTCGACGCTGACGTGCGCGAGGAAGGCCAGCTCCTCCCTGCGCAGTCCTGGCACCCGGCGCAGGCTGCCGTCGTCGGGGAAGCCCGCCTGCCGCGGGTCGCGGTCCGCTCGGCGGGCGCGCAGGAAGTCGCCCAGTTCGTTGCCGGAGGGGGACGGCTCGTCACGGTCTGCCATGGGTCCAGTGTGCTCGGGCCGGCGGGCGCGTGCCTGGTACAGAACCGCATAGGCAGGGCCGTCCCTGGTGGCGCGGGGTGGGGCGGAGCGACGGTGGGGACACGGCCGTCATCCGGCTCCCCCCTTCGCGACTGGAGTGCATCCCCATGCGTACCGATGTCACCTTCCTCAGTGCGGGCCTGAAGCTCGCCGGTCATCTCCACACCCCGGACGGGGAGGCGCGGGGCGGGTCGCCGCGGCCCGCGATCGTGGTCGGGCATCCCGGCACCGGGGTGAAGGAACAGGCCGCCGGGCTGTACGCCCGGCTGCTCGCCGAGCGCGGGTTCGTCACGCTCGCCTTCGACGCTGCCCACCAGGGTGAGAGCGAGGGCGAGCCGCGCGGTCTGGAGGATCCGGGGCAGCGGGTCGAGGACCTCAAGGCCGCCGTGTCCTTCTTGAGCACCCTCGACGAGGTCGACCCGGACCGGATCGGGGCGCTGGGGATCTGCGCCTCCGGCGGCTACGCCCTGGCGGCGGCCGCGACCGACCCGCGCATCCGGGCCGTGGGGGCGGTCAGTGCCGCGGACATCTCACGGCAGTTCCGGCTCGGTGCGGACGGCGCGCAGGACCCGGCCGTCGTGGCGGGCATGCTGGCCGCGGCTTCCGAGGCCCGTACCGCCGAGGCGCGGGGTGCGGACGTCCGGCGTTTCCCGGTGTTCCCGGCCACCGAGGAGGAGGCGCGCGCGGGCGGTCCGCATGTCTACGACGGCTGGGAGTACTACTGCACTCCGCGCGCCCGGCACCCCCGCTCGGCCAAGTCGCTGACCTGGACCAGCGTGGACCGTATCGCCGCCTTCGACGCCTTCGCTTCTGTCGCGCTGATCGCGCCGCGGCCGTTGCTGCTGGTCGTGGGGCGGGCCGCGGTGACGTCCTGGATGAGTGTGGAGGCGTACCAAAAGGCTTACGGGTCAAAGGAGTTGGCGTGGATCGAGGGGGCCTCGCACGTCGATCTCTACGACAAGGAGGAGTACGTGACGCCTGCCGTGGAGAGGCTGGACGGCTTCTTCGCCGCGCACCTGCCGGGGTGATCCAGCGGGCCGTCCTCTCGATCCGGTCGAGCGTGTGATCCGGTAGACAGTCAAAACTGCACAAGTAACTTGGCAAAGTTACTTGTGCAGTTTTACGTTGGGGACATGACCACGAACCCCCCGCAACGGTCCGTCGCGACGGCGCAGCGGCTCAATGACGCGATGGCCCGGCTGCGCGCACGGCTGCGGGCGGAGTCGGGGCAGCACGCGACCGGCCTGACCCTCACGCAGCTCGGCGTGCTGGCGAGCGTCGTACGGGAAGGCCCTGTCACGGCGGCGCGGCTGGCCACGCTGGAGCGGGTCAGCGCGCAGTCCATCGCGCAGAGCCTGGCCGTGCTCAAGGCCGCCGGGCTGGTGCGCAGCGAGCCGGACGCGCAGGACGGCCGGAAGAAGCTGATGAGCGCCGACCCGTCCGCGACGGAGCTGGTCGAGAAGCTGCTCGCGGGCCGCGCCTCCTTCCTGGCCCGGGCCATCGACCAGCTGGTCACCCCGGGCGAGCGCGAGGACGTGGAGAAGGCGATCGAGCTGCTGGAGCGCCTCGCCGACGTCGACCTGAACGCCGACGGCATATGAGGACCGCCCGGACCGACACCGAGACGGCCGCCGACCCGGCGCGCGCCCTCGCGCGCAAGCCCTTCGCGTGGACCTTCACCACCCCGCTCTACGTGGGCGCGGGCCTCAACCCGGTCAACAGCTCGATCATCGCGACGGCGCTGGTGCCGATCGCCACCGAACTGCATGTCCCGGTCGGCAGCACGGCCGTCCTCGTCTCCTCGCTCTATCTGGCCAGCGCGGTGGCGCAGCCCACCGCAGGGAAGCTGGCGGAGGTGCTCGGGGCGCGCCGGATCTTCCTGGCCGGGATCGTGCTGGTGCTGCTCGGCGGGATCGTCGGCGGCCTCGGCCGGAACCTGGCGATGCTGACCGTGGCCCGGGTACTGGTCGGCATCGGCACCTCCGCCGCGTTCCCCTGCGCGATGGTGCTGATCCGGCGCCGCGCCCAGGACGCCGGGCTCGACGCCCCGCCGGGCGGAGTCCTCGGCGGGATCGCCATCGCGGGCATGGCCACCGCGGCCGTGGGACCGCCGATCGGCGGGCTGCTGGTCGGCGCCGCAGGCTGGCGCTGGGCCTTCCTGATCAACATCCCGGTGACGCTGGCGGCGCTGGTGATGGCCGTGCGCTGGCTGCCCGCGGACCCGCCGCTCGACCGCGCGGACCACGGTTTCCGCCGGGTCGCCGACCGGATCGACCTGGCCGGCATCGTCGGATTCGCCGTGTCGATGACCGCGCTGGTCGTCTTCCTGATGGCGCTCCCCCGGATCGAGTGGGTCACGCTCGCCGTCCTCGCCGCGGCCGCGCTGCCCACGGTCTGGTGGGAGCTGCGCAAGCCCGCCCCGTTCTTCGACTTCCGCGGCCTCGCCGCCAACGGCGCGCTCACCCGCACCTATCTGCGCCAGGCCCTCACCCTGCTCGGCACGTACACCGTGATGTACGGCGTGACGCAGTGGATGGAGGCCGCGCACGGGCTGTCCAGCGTGGCGGCGGGACTCCTGCTGCTGCCGATGGGCGCCGTCTCCGCGCTGCTCTCGCGCCCGCTCGCCCGCCGCAATCTGATCCGCGGCCCGCTGGTCGTCGCGGCGGTGACCATGCTGGTCGGCTCGGCCGGGATCATGCTGCTGAACTCGCACAGCCCGGCGATAGCGATCGTGCTGGTGTCCCTGATCTTCGGCGTCGCCTCCGCGACCACCACCGTCGGCAACCAGACCGCCCTCTACCTGGAGGCGCCGCCCGACCAGATAGGCACCGCCTCCGGCCTGTTCAGGACCTTCGGCTACCTCGGGACGATCACCTCCGCCGTGATCGGCGGAATCGTCTTCCGCGCCGGAGTGACCGACCACGGCCTGCACATCCTCGGCCTCGTCCTGGTCGGCGCGGGCCTCGCGGTCCTGCTGCTGACCGTCCTGGACCGCCGTCTGATGAGCCGCACCACCCAGACCACCTGACCGGTACCCCTACCCCCCGAGCAAGACCCCATCAAGGAGAACCTCGCGTGAGCACCACCTCCCTCCCCACGATCACCCCCGAGCGCACCGCCCTGCTGGTCATGGACTTCCAGAACGGCATCGTCCCGATCGCCCCGGACTCCGACGCCCTCGTCGAGCGGGTCAAGGACACCATCGCCGAGGTCCGCGCGGCCGGCGGCACCATCGGCTACGTCCGCGTCGCCTTCACCGAGGACGACTGGTCGGCGATCCCGGACACCAACAAGTCCTTCAGCGCGGTCGCCGCGGCGAAGATGCTGCACCACGAGGACGACGCCACCCAGCTCGACGCCCGGATCGCACCGGAGGAGGGCGACATCGTCGTCCGCAAGATCCGCTACGGCTCCGGCTCGACCACCGATCTCCACGAGCAGTTGAGCGCCCGCGGCATCGACACCCTGGTCCTCGCCGGCATCAGCACCAGCGGCGTGGTCCTGTCCACGGTCATCGACGCGGCCGACCGCGACTACCGCGTCCTGGTCCTCTCCGACGGCGTCGCCGACCCCGACGCCGAGACCCACCGGGTGCTGGTCGAGAAGGTGTTCCCGTCCCGCGCCCACGTCATCGACACCACAGTGCTACGACAGCTGCTGCGCGCCGCCTGATCCGTCGCCCGCCCCGGGGAAGACCACCCGGAGCTTCCGCACCCGTCCGTCCTGGCGGAACATCAGCCACGCCAGGGTGGGCGGGCAGGGGTTGGCGATCCCGGCCGGGGTGACGGCCTCCATCTCCCAGATGGCGATGTCCCGGCTGGCCACGACATGGCGCAGATGCTGGGTCACGCCCTTGTCCCGGGTGCTGCGCATCGCCGGGAAGGGGTGGCATCGTCCGCCGTCCTTGTTGAGGACACCGACGAGTTCGGTCTCCTCGGGCCACAACTCCAGGATCTCGACGGGCAGTTGGCCGCGCATCGCGCCGTCGAGGGTGACCTCGGCCTCCTGGCGGCTGTCCTCGGTGAGCGCGGTGGCGTCGTCGTGTCCGCCGGCCGCGGTGGACAGCAGGACCTGGGCCATCTTCGCCCGGGCCTGGCTGAGCCTGCTGCGCACGGTGCCCACCGGGACCTCGCAGGCCTCGGCGATCTCCTGGTACGAGGTGATCCCGCTGAAGTGCCGCAGCATCAGCACCAGCCGCTGCTGCGGCGGCAGTTCCTCCACCGCGTCCCAGATCCAGTCCCGCATCGCGTGCTGCTCGACGACCCGCTCCGGATGCGAGGGCCCGTCGTCCCGCACGTACACCTGCTCCAGCACGTCGAGCCCGGGCAGCTCCCGCACGGCCCGCAACCGCATCCGGGACGCGTTCCGCACGATCGCCCGCAGCCACGCCCCGACGGCCGCGGGGTCCCGTACGTCACCGATCCGCCGCAGCGCGGTCAACGCGGCGTCCTGTACGGCGTCCTCGGCATCCGGGCCGTGCCCGAGCAGGCTCAACGCGACGGCACGCATGGGTGCCTGATGCCGCGTCAGCAGCAACCCCAGGGCACCGGACTCACCGGCCTGGGCCCTGCGGGTGAGTTCCTCATCCGTGGGACGGTCGAGGGGCACCATGAAGCCTCCATGCACGCACATCACAAGCCCTGCTCCACTGCGGACAGTTGGGGCCCATGCTCCGGGACCCCACTTCTCCCACCCGCCGATGAACGGGAGATGGCCCCCGCGTGGCGGACCGAGGGACCCCTCGCCGAGGAAGATACGCCGCTACGGCTCCTCGTGGACCCCCTCGGCCCGATCGGTCAACCCGCGTCCGTGTCAGGCCTGTTGGACGGACCGGGAGTCGCACTCGGTCCCGGTCTCGATCTCGGTTCCGGTCTCGGGCAGCCAGCTGCCGTGGAAGCCGGACGGGACCGCGTACGGCAGTTCCACGACCGCCTGCACGGAGAGGTCGTAGGCGTCGAGGACGAGGAGTTCACCGGCCGCTCCGTCGTCGTCCGATACGAGTGACATGAGCCAGCCCGCGTCCTCGTCGGTGCCGTCCGGCGCCGGAACGAAGACGGCCTCGCCGGAGTAGCGGCTGCCGGGCGTCTTGTGGACGTCACCGGTCTGGCGCACGAGGTCGTGTTTCGCGATGCCGTCGCCGTTGACCGTGTAGAGGTAGCGGTTCTGGCGCCCGGTGAGGTTCTCGTTGTGGGTGGGGAACTCGGCCTCTCGGTCGTCGAGTTGGGACTCGACGACCCGGCCGGCCACCGGGTCCAGGATCCACCGGTACAGGACGGAGGGGGCCTGGGTGTGCCCCGGTTCACGCACCCCGACCCGACCGTTCGCGACACCGGGAACACCCGCGCCGGCAAGGACGCTCTCGCCGGTGGGGCCGCCGATGTCGCCCCAGACCTTCCGGAACCCGGCGTCGTCGTAGCGCACCGCGTCCAGCACCACACGCCCCTGCGCGTCCTCGTAGGCGTTGCCCACGTGGAAGACGTAGCAGGGGTCGACGTCGAACCACCGGACGTCGGTGGAGCCGTGCTCGCGAGACATGATCCCGATCCGCGCGCCGTACGCGTCCGCCCACCGGTACGGCATGCCGCCGCGCCCGGCCAGGGTGTGGTCGAAGACGACGGGCAGGTCCATCCACACGATGTGGTGCTCGGTGATGGCGAAGTCGTGCATCATCGTCGGCCCGGGCACGTCGATCGGCCGGCTGTCGAGCAGCTCGCCCTCCGGGGTGACCCGGTGGTAGGTGAGATAGGGCGGCGCGAACCCGGTCCCGAACAGATGCAGTTCACCGGTGACCGGGTCCTCCTTCGGGTGCGCGGTCATCGCGGTGGTCAGCTTGCCGCCGAAGTCGTACGGTCCGACGGTCTCCAGCTCCGGGGTGACCCAGTACGGCAGGCCGACCTCGCACAGGGCGAGGACGGTGTCGGCGTGCCGGATCACGTGGGTGTTCGCGGGCGTCGCGGCCAGGTCGACGGTGCCGTCCTGGCGGACGAAGGGGTGACCCTCCAACTCCCGTGTCTTCACCCACCTGTTGCGGTACCACTCGGCCCGCCCGCCGCTCAGCCGGATGCCGTGCAGCATCCCGGGTCCGGTGAACCAGTGCCCGCGGTCCTCACCGGGCAGCGGGTTGGGGCCGTTGCGGAGATAGCGGCCGTCCAGGTCGGGGGGCAGCGTGCCGCGTACGGTCAGCTCGGCGGCGGTGTGCTCCTCGGGGACCGGAGCGAAGCGGCCCTGGAGGTAGAGGGGGGCGGGGGTGTCGTTGGTCATGCGGGGTTCCTTCAAAGGGTCTTAGGGGCTGGCGAGTGGGACGGCCCGGAGGTGGCGGGCAGGTGGGACCCGCCGGACCGGTCAGGGGGATCGCCGAGGGTGTCGTAGACGTGAACTGCCTTGGTACGGGCCGGAGTCGGCTGCGGCGACGGGCGCGGGTCCGGCGCGGGGGTGGTGGCGGGCGCTGGTCCGGCGCCGGGGTGGTGGCGGGCGCTGGTCCGGCGCCGGGGTGGTGGCGGGCGCTGGTCCGGCGCCGGGGTGGTGGCGGCCGGGCCGGTTGCCCCGGCCGCCACGCCTGTCAGCGGATCGGGCTCAAGTGGTGGTGCCGGACGCCGCCTTCGCGATGAACTCGGCGACCTCGGCGGGCTTGGACACGTACACCGCGTGGCTGCCGGCGGTCTCGGTGACCGTCGCACCGGCCCGCTCCGCCATGGCGCGCTGGGCGGGCGGCGGGATCATGCGGTCGTCGGTGGCCACGAGGTAGTGGGTCGGCCTGCTCTGCCAGGCGGGTTCGGTGATGACCCCCGCGAACGCCTCGACTCCCCAGGGGACTTGGGAGTCGGCGAGGAACTCGGCGTCGGCGGCGGGCAGATCACCGGCGAAGGACGCGGCGAACTTCTCCCGGTCGAGGAAGAGGAACCCGTCGACGGGCGGCAGGATCGGCGGCACGGGAGCGCCGGGCGGCGGATCGGCGATGAGGGTGTTCACGGACTCGCCCTTGTCGGGCGCGAACGCGGTGACGTAGACGAGCGCCGAGACGTTCGGGTGGGTGCCGGCCTCGGTGATGACCGCGCCGCCGTAGGAGTGTCCGACGAGTACGGTCGGGCCGTCCTGGGCGTCGAGGACCCGCCGGGTCGTGGCGACGTCGTCCGCCAGGGACAGGGTGGGGTTCTGGACGACGCTGACGCGGTGGCCATCGGCGCGGAGCGCGTCGTAGACGCCCCGCCAGCCCGATCCGTCGACGAATCCGCCGTGCACGAGAACGATGTTCCGCGCTGTGCCGGTTTCCGGTGTGGTGCTCATGATGCGCCAACTCCTTCGTGGGGTGAGTGGGTTGAGTTGGATGAGCGAGATGAGAGGGGTGAGCGGGATGAGCGGGGTGAGCGGGAACGGGGTGAGTGATTCGGTCCCGGGAGGTCGGTCACGTCGTAGACCTGGTAGGGCAGTTGATCGCCCGTTGGGCTACGGGAGGGCCGTCACCGGTGGCTGGGTCTGGGCCTGGGCCAGCAGGCGGGCCTGGGCGCGGGCGGGGTAGACCTTGGTGAAGACGGCGGGGGCGACGAGGCCGATGACGTGGGCGGTGATGCCGACCCAGGCGGGGGCGTCCGCCGCGTTGGCGATGGACAGGCTGACGGCGATGAAGGTGAAGCCGGCCCCCCAGGCGCTGGTGATGTAGTTGTTGACCTGGACGAACTCCGGCATGTCCCAGCACTCGCGCGGGGTCTGCCGCTTGGCGATGCCCAGCGTGAAGGGGCTCCGGACCACCAGACTCCCCCAGGCGGTGGCGGCCAGCCACACGAACGAGATGACGTCGGTGCGGCCGGACAGTGAGGAGTCCGGCTTCGTGACGGAGACGGCGCCGATCACGACGAAGTACGCGAGGGTGCTGATCTCCAGGACCAGGGCGTCGAAGCCGACCCCGCGGCGCCGGTCGTTCAGCATCATCAGCAGTCCCGTGACGAGACCGCCGAGGGCGCCCCAGCGCCAGTCGAAGGAGGAGAGGACGCCGGCGACGATCCAGGGGGCGAATCCGGGCAGATAAGCCAACATTGATTGTTTCCTCGGTGGAGTGGAGTGGACGCCGACTAGATGCATGGCGGCCCTCGAAGTTCGAACCTGGCGATGTGATGCCGGTCACATGGATGGCGAGTGCCTACTGGACGCTCGGCGCGCTAAACGGATAGATCTATCCACTTAATGTAGGGTGGTGAGCAAGACCTGTCGAGAGGAATCGTGAGGAGTGGTGATGGAAGTTCCGATGTCACGCAAGATCTGGCTGCCGCTGGGGGCCGCCGTCCTGGTGCTGAACGCGGTGCAGTGGGTGGTGTCCGAGGCGGTCGCCGCGGGCGCTTGGACCAGCCCGGCCTACAGCTACGCCACGAACTACATCAGCGACCTGGGCGTCACGGACTGCGGCACGACCTTCCAGGACCGCACCATCTGCTCGCCGGATCACGCGCTGATGAACACGTCGTTCATCGTCCAGGGGATCCTGTTCGCCGCCGGGGTGATCCTGCTGGCGGTGCCTCTGCTCACGGGCCGTGTGCGCCGCGTCGTCATCGCCCTGGCGGGCGCGCACGCGGTGGGCTTCCTGCTGGTCGGCCTGTTCCACGGCTCCGCGGACGGCGCGAGCTACAGCCTGGGGCTGCACGTCGGCGGTGCGTCGGTCGCCATCCTGTGCGCGAACATGATCGTGATCATGGCGGGCTCGTTGAAGAGCCTCCAACTGCCGCGCGTGTACCGGGTGTTCAGCATCGCGGTCGGCGTGCTCGGCCTGCTGAGCGAGGCGGGCGTGGGCGTCTCGACGAGTACGGCCGGGATCTTCGAGCGGGGCGGTGTGTACTCGTGGCTGCTGTGGAGCGTCGTGACGGGTGTGGCGGTGCTGGTCAGGCGGGCCCGCCGCCCGGCCGAGGCGCGGATCCCGGAGAATGTCCCGGCGTGAGCCCCGATACGCAACGCCCGCTGCGAGCGGACGCGGAACGAAACCGCCGCCTCATCATGACGACGGCCGACCGGCTGTTCGCCCAGCGGCGGTCCGTCGTCCCCCTCAACGAGATCGCCCGCGAGGCGGGCCTCGGCGTGGGCACGGTCTACCGCCGCTTCCCCGACCTCCAGTCCCTGATCGACGCCCTGTTCACGGAACGCTTCACGGTCTTCCTGCACCTCGCGACCACATCGGCGGCCCACGAGGACCCGGCGGAAGCGCTACGCCACTACCTTCTCAACGCGGCCCAACTCCGCGCCGGTGACCGCGCCTTGGAGGTCATCATGGCCAACGCGAGCGTCGGCACGGCCCCGATCGCCCGGACCCGCGACGAACTCGGCCGCCTCGTCGACTCCCTCGCGGAACGAGCGGTGGCGGCGGGCGCCGTCCGCAAGGACTTCGCCAGCGCGGACGTCTACGCCTACCTCTACATGATCGGCGCGGTCGCCGACCAGACGAACGAGGTCGCACCGGATGCGTGGCGGCGGTACGCGGAGGTGCTGATGGTGGGGTTCGGGCTGTCGCCGTCACCTGCGGAACGGGGGGCGGCGATGACGGACGAGCAGCTGCTGGGGAGCTGGCCGAAGCCGGTGGGCGAGCAGGGGTAGCAGGGGTCGGGGCGACCGAAGGCCAGTCGTCCCTCTCCACGCCCCAGAAGTCCTCCAGGTCGGTGATCGACCAGCGGTGCAGGGTGGGGCAGTCGGCGAGGCCGGCCCCGACACTCCGACGCCCGGCGGCTCAGCGGCCGAAGTCCGCGATCTTCCTTGTGCCCCTTGGCCACCTTCGCCGCCTCCTGGCAGACCATCGTTCAGGCAGGCTCCGCACTCCGGCTGTTCATCCCGCGCGCGTCATGGCCGCCGGGGCAGCCCGGACGCCGCCTCCCGGACGTGGTCCAGCGCCGCGTCCAGCGCGGCCAGGTCCTGCGGGGTGAAGCCGTCGAAGACTTTTCGCAGGTTGCGGGCGTGCACGACGGCCGCCCGGTCGAGTACGTCGCGCCCGGTGGCGGTGATGCCCGCGTAGGAGACCCGCCGGTCCGTGGGGCACGGGCGCCGCTCGACGTATCCCGCCACCTGCATGCGGTCCACCAGGCGGGTCACGCCGCTGGTGGTGAGGGCGATCTGGTCGGCCAGGGAGCTCATCGTCAGCTGTTCCCCCTCCGAGCGGGCCAGGCGGATGAGCACCTCGAACCAGACGTGCGGCAGCCCCGTCTCGGACTCCATGGCCGCTCCGAGCCACTGCTCAAGCCGGCTGTACGCCTCGGCCAGGCGGCCGAACGTAGTGATCAGAGGGTCGTCGATGGGGGTCACGGAAGACATGACGACCATCTTACCTTCCAAAAGGTTGCCTAGTCAGATATTGCGCCGTCAAGCGTCGATAGTTACTGTGTCAATATCTGACTAGTCAAAGAACTGGAGGCTGTCATGCGTGTCGCGATCATCGGAGCGGGCACCGTGGGCTCCGCTCCCGGCAAGGCCGCGGTGACCGCCGGACATACGGTGTCCGTGTCGGCGACCAGCCCGAAGAAGGCCGCCGCGGTAGGGGCGACCGAAGCCGCGCAGACCCTCCAGCGCAACCTGCCGAACATCCCCGTGGTCAAGGCCTTCAGCACCGTCTCTGCCGGACGCCTCGGCAACCCCGTCGAGCAGGGCCGTCATGTCCACTGACGACGACATGTCGATTCACCGTTCGGGGCGCCGATCGCGGTGACCCGAGGCGACGCGGTGGCTCCGCTCGTCGTGCTGCTGCACGGCCGCGGCTCGCGCGAGACCGAGATCATGGCGCTCGCCGACGCGCTGCCTCCTGAACTGGCGTACGCCGCAGTGCGCGCACCCATCGCCGAGGGCCCGGGTTTCGCCTGGTTCGCCAACCGCGGTATCGGCCGCCCGGTACCTGAGTCCCTGCGGGCGGCCATGCACTGGTTCAACGCCTGGCTCGACGGGGTCGCTCCACCCGGTCGCCCCGTCCTGCTCGTCGGCTTCAGCGGCGGCGCCGCCTTCGCGGGCGGTCTCGTCCTGGACAACCCCGACCACTTCGCCGGAGCCGCGATCCTCTACGGCACCCTCCCTTTCGACGCGGGCGTGCCCACGGAGGCCGCGCGACTGGCCGGGGTGCCGGTGTTCGTCGCCCAGGGCGAGCGCGACCACGTCATCCCGCGGGACCTCCTCGACCGCACGTGGCAGTACCTGACCGAGGAGTCCGGGGCCCCGACGGTCGCCAGGCGGGACCCCGTGGGTCACACACTCGCCCCTGGCGCACTGGTCGGCCTCGCCGGCTGGCTCGCGGAGCGGGCCGGCTACATCGCCCGTCATGGATTTCCCGGCAGGGAGCCGGCCCGTCGGCCGGCCCTCTCCGATGAGCCGACCCTCTGCGAGGAGCTTCCCGACCGCGCCGGGTCGAGGCCGCGCGTCAGTGTGACGATTCCCCAGCAGCAGCTGACCGACAACGCACCACCTGAGCTGCAGGAGAAGTTGTTCGCCCGGCTGAGCGCACTCGTCGGCGTCGACACCGGACAGTCGGCGATATCCGTGCCGGGCGCGCGAGGGTTCATGCTCTCGCCGGCCACCGCCACCGGTCCTGCGCAGGCGTTTCTCGTGCCGAGGGCCAGGGAGTTCGCTCACCTGCACCCCGGACACGACGGCTCACTCCACGTGGCGCTGCCGGCCGGCCTGGCGGCCGACGTGATCCGGCACGGATGGGCCACGGCGCATCCGCTCGCCGGGATCAGGCTGACTCCGGGCATGGTGCTGGTCTACGGGCCCCGAGACGAGCATGAACTCGACGTCGTCACGGCGATCGTGAGCGCCAGTCACGCCTGGGCCACGGGGAAGTCAACCCCGGCCGCCGCCTAGCAGAGCGCCGGGGACTCCCCCACCCCTTCACTTTCCGGCCGGGCCGTCACGGCCCTGGGCCTGCCTCCGCAGGTCACCGTCAGCGCTCGTCACGAGCGTTCATCACGAGAATGAGGACTCACCATGGAGCGTCGTTCCATGCTCAAGGGCGGAGCCGCCGCCGCGTTCGGTGCGCTCGCCATCACCGCTGCGACGAGCGGGGAAAGTCTGGCGCAGGCGGCCACGCGATACCCGGGTCTGCTCCCGGACCCGGCCACCACGCCGGTGCCGAACCCGCCCTACCCCCACAACCTGACCCGTGCCGAGCGCAAGCACCTGGAAACCTTCGACGAACTGGACTTCGAGGTGTTCACCCACGCCGACTGGGCGCGCCTGGGCGAGAGCCACGCGCAGCACATCCGCGTGCACTGGCCCGACGGGCACTACACCGACGGTATCGACCAGCACATAGCCGACCTCGCCGCGATGTTCGTATGGGCGCCCGACACCCGCATCCACTCGCACCCCCTGCGGGTCGCGAAGGACGAACTGACCTGTGTCACCGGCGTGATGGAGGGCACCTTCACCCGCCCCATGCCGGACGGGAAGGGCGGCTTCATCCAGCCGACCGGCAAGAAGTACGCCATCAACATGGCCACGGTCGGCATCTGGAATCGCCGGGGCACCATGGACGAGGAGTTCCTGTTCTGGGACAACCAGACCTTCTACGGGCAGATCGGCCTCGGCTGAGCCGGTGAGCGCGAGTCGGCCCGGCAGCGATCGGGTCGACCGCAACCGCGACGCGTAGCTGGTGGCGGCTGGGGCGAGGATGCCAACCTCGGCTCCCGGCCGACCACCGGTCCGCGGCTCACTGGCCGCTGCGTGGGCGCGCCACCCAGCCGATCACCGGGGAGCGCCCGCCCAACCGACACACAAACCCGCAGCTCAGGCCGGCTTCGCCACCGGCTCCAGAATCGCCACGCACTCCACATGGTGAGTCATCGGAAACAGATCGAACGCCCGCAACGTCCGCACCCGATACCCCCCGTCCCGGAAGTACGCCAGATCCCGAGCCAAAGCGGCCGGATCGCAGGCCACGTACGCGATCTTTCGGGCGCCGAGGGACGACAGGTGCTCGACCGTCTTCTTGCCGGCCCCGGCACGCGGCGGGTCGAGGACGATCAGGTCGACCTCGCTGATCCCGGTCCGCGGGAGCACGGTCTCGACCTTGCCCTGTTCGATGCGGACGCGCTCGAACCCGGCGAGGTTGTGGCGCGCGTCCTCGACCGCGCGCTTCCCGGACTCGATGCCGAGGACCGCGCCCTTGTCGCCGAGGCGGTCGGCCAGCGCGCCGGCGAAGAGGCCGACGCCGCAGTACAGGTCGAGGGCCATGTCGCCCTTGCGCGGGAGCAGGCCCTGCATGACCGCCTTGACGAGGGTGTCGGCGGCCATCGGGTGGACCTGCCAGAAACCGCCGCTGCCGACGCGGTACGTACGGCCGTCGGCCCGCTCGCGGACGAACGCGCGGCCGTGCACACGGTGGATGCCGCCGTCGTGCTCCTCGACGCGCATGACGGAGACGGGGCGTTCCAGTTCGACCAGGGGCAGGCGGGCGCCGGGGCGGGGCTCCAGGATGACCATGCGGTCCTGGGAGCCGGTCGCCGCGATCGCCTCGACCGAGGCCATGCCCGACCAGTCGCGCTCCTCGATGCCCAGCTCGCTGACGCCGGGCGCCGCGATCATGCAGTGCTCGATCGGCTCGACCTCGTGCGAACGGTGCTTGCGCAGACCGGCGTTGCCGTCGACGTCGACCGCGTACTGGACGCGCGTACGCCACTGCGGCACCTGGCCCGCGGGCAGCTTGTCGCCCTCGGCCGGCATCACCGTGCCGTCCCAGCCGGCCTCCTCGGGCGTGAGCCCGGCGAGCCGCTGCAACTGCTCCGCGATGACCTCGCCCTTGAGGCGACGCTGGGCGCCGGGCTTGGCGTGCTGCCAGTCGCAGCCGCCGCAGCGGCCGGGTCCGGCGTAGGGGCACGGCGCCTCGACGCGGTCCTTGGACTCCTCCAGGACCGTCACGGCGTCGGCGCGCAGGAACCGCGCGCCCTCCTCGCCGTCGGTGACCCGCGCGACGACCCGCTCACCGGGCAGCGCGTGCCGGACGAACAGCACCTGGCCCTCGGCCGTACGGGCGATGCAGTGCCCGCCATGGGCGACGGGGCCCACCTCGACCTCGTACTCCTCCCCCACCAGCGATTTCTTCGGTTCTGCCTGCATGGCGGGGTGACTCCACAACGTCAAAGGGGGTACGGCCGGACAACAGCCCACCAGTCTACGTGGGCCCCGCCCGGCCGCTCACCACAAGGCCGTCGCGGCTAGAGCTTGGACTTGTGGGAGTCGCTGTGCCGTTCCTCGGCCGGACCCCGTCGCACCGCGCCCGGCGCACTCCACTCCTGCCGCTTCCGCGCCCGGTTCTTCGCCGCCTCGGAGGACTCCAGCTGGTAGGGCACCGACGTCACCATCACGCCCGGCGTGAACAGCAGCCGGCCCTTGAGCCGCAGCGCGCTCTGGTTGTGCAGCAGATGCTCGTACCAGTGGCCGACCACGTACTCGGGGATGATCACGGACACCGCGTCGCGCGGCGACTCCTTCCGCAGCCCCTTCACGTACTCGATGATCGGCCGCGTGATCTCCCGGTACGGCGAGTCGAGAACCTTCAGCGGTACGTCGATCCCGCGCCGCTCCCACTCCTCGCGCAGCGCCTTGGTCTCGGCCGGGTCCACGTTGACGCTGAGCGCCTCCAGGGTGTCCGAGCGCATCAGCTTGGCGTAGGCGAGGGCCCGCAGAGCCGGGCGGTGGATCTTGGAGATGAGGACGACCGAGTGGACGCGGGACGGGCGGAGGCTGTCGTCGCTGGGACCCTCGGGGGCCGCGATCTCCTCGGCGACCCGGTCGTAGTGCTTACGGATCGCGGTCATCGTGGCGTAGAAGATGCACATGCCGAGCAGTGCCACCCAGGCGCCGTGCGTGAACTTCGTGACCAGGACGACCACCAGGACCAGGCCGGTGAAGAACGCGCCGAACGTGTTGATCGCCCGGGAGCGGACCATGTGGCGGCGCTTGACCTGGTCCTTCTCGGTGGCCAGGTGGCGGTTCCAGTGCCGGACCATGCCGGTCTGGCTGAGGGTGAACGACACGAACACGCCGACGATGTACAGCTGGATCAGCCGGGTCGAGTCGGCGCCGTAGATCGCCAGCAGCATGGCCGCGGTGCCGGCCAGCAGCACGATGCCGTTGGAGAAGGCGAGGCGGTCGCCGCGGGTGTGCAGCTGGCGCGGGAGGTAGCGGTCCTGGGCGAGGATCGAGCCGAGCAGCGGGAAGCCGTTGTACGCGGTGTTGGCGGCCAGGAACAGGACCAGCGCGGTCGCGGCGGCGAGGATGACGAACAGGAAGCTGCCCTTGCCGAACACGGCCTCGGCGACCTGGGAGATCACCGGGTTCTGGACATAGCCGGAGCCGATGGCGACGCCGTTGTGCAGCAGGTCGGTGGCCGGGTTCTCGGCCATGCGGACCTTGGTCGTCATGGCGAGGGCGATGATCCCGCAGAACATGGTGACGGCCAGGATGCCCATCGCCGCCAGCGTGCTCGCCGCGTTCTTCGACTTGGGCTTGCGGAAGGCCGGGACGCCGTTGGAGATCGCCTCGACACCGGTGAGCGCGGCACAGCCGGAGGAGAAGGCCCGTAGCAGCAGGAAGACCAGGGCGAAGCCCGCGAGGCCCTGGTGTTCGGCCTTGATGTGGTAGGCGGCGGTCGGTGCGCGCATGGTGTCGCCGAGGACGAGTCCGCGGAAGGCGCCCCACGCGATCATGATGAAGACGCCCGCGACGAAGACGTACGTCGGGATCGCGAACAGCGTGCCGGACTCCTTCACCCCGCGCAGGTTCATCAGGGTGAGCAGCACCACCACGGCGATCGCGCAGAACACCTTGTGCTCGACCACGAACGGGACCGCGGAGCCGAGGTTCTCGATGCCGGAGGCGATCGAGACGGCGACGGTGAGGACGTAGTCGACGAGCAGGGCGCTGGCGACGGTGAGGCCGGCCTTGGGGCCGAGGTTGGTGGTGGCCACCTCGTAGTCGCCGCCGCCGCTGGGGTAGGCGTGGACGTTCTGCCGGTAGGAGGCGACCACGGTGAACATCAGCACCACGACAGCGACCGCGATCCACGGGCTGAAGTGGTACGCCGACACGCCCGCGATGGAGAGGACCAGCAGCACCTCGCCGGGCGCGTAGGCCACGGAGGACAGCGGGTCGGAAGCGAAGACGGGGAGTGCGATGCGCTTCGGCAGGAGCGTTTCGCCCAACCGGTCGCTGCGCAACGCCCGCCCGATGAGGATGCGCTTGGGCACGTCGGTCAGTTTGGACACAACAGAGGATCGTAGGGCTTCGAACAGGCGATCCTCCACTTTCCGCCGTCTTACCCCCTGTCATCTGCCTCACGAGTGAAATAAGGGACGAGTGGAGTTGCGGATTCCGTCGGGAGCGGCGACGCCGTGTCTATATGACAAAACCCCGCTCCCATCGCCTCCTGGAGGTTCCATGCCCGCGACCGCAGAGCTGATCGGCGCCCTGGCCGCCCTCGTCGGCCTCGGATTCCTCACCCTGGCCAGCGTGCGCAGCATCGGACGCCGCTGACGCACAGGGGTGCCCTGGAGGGACCGGGCGTGTGTAGCTTGGGCCTCGGTCTGAGACCCTGATGGGGCTGAGCATTGATTTCAGGACACCGGAAGGACGGTCGTGCACATCGTCATCATGGGCTGCGGCAGAGTGGGTTCCGCTCTCGCCCAGACCCTGGAGCAACAGGGGCACACGGTCGCCGTGATCGACCAGGACCCCACCGCCTTCCGTCGGCTGGGCCCGGGATTCGGCGGCCGCCGGGTCACCGGGGTCGGCTTCGACCAGGACACGCTGCGCGAAGCGGGCATCGAGGAGGCGGGCGCGTTCGCTGCCGTCTCCAGCGGTGACAACTCGAACATCATCTCCGCCCGCGTGGCCCGCGAGATGTTCGGCGTCGAGAACGTCGCGGCCCGTATCTACGACCCCCGCCGTGCCGAGGTCTACCAGCGCCTGGGCATCCCCACCGTGGCCACGGTCCGCTGGACCGCCGACCAGATGCTGCGCCGGCTGCTGCCCTCGGGCGCGGAGCCGCTGTGGCGGGACCCCACCGGCGGTGTCCAGCTCGCCGAGGTGCACGCCTCGGCCGCCTGGGTCGGCCAGCGGATCAGCAAGCTTCAGGAGGAGACGGGCGTCCGCGTGGCGTTCCTCACCCGGCTCGGCGAGGCGATGCTGCCCTCTTCGCAGACCGTGCTGCAGGAGGGCGACCTCGTGCACGTGATGATGCGTACGGACGAGGTCGACAAGGTCGAGGCGGCGTTCGCCAAGGGTCCCGAAGAGGAGGGCGGTCACTGATGAGGGTCGCCATTGCCGGAGCCGGCGCGGTCGGTCGTTCGATCGCCGGAGAGCTCCTGGAGAACGGTCACGAGATCCTTCTCATCGACAAGGCCCCGACCGCGATCTCGGTCGAGCGGGTTCCCCAGGCGGAGTGGCTGCTGGCCGACGCCTGCGAGATCACGTCCCTGGACGAGGCGGCGCTCCAGCGCTGCAACGTGGTGATCGCCGCGACGGGCGACGACAAGGTCAACCTCGTCGTGTCGCTCCTCGCGAAGACGGAGTACGGCGTCCCGCGGGTCGTCGCCCGCGTCAACAACCCCAAGAACGAGTGGCTCTTCAACGAGTCCTGGGGCGTCGACGTGGCCGTCTCCACCCCGCGTCTGATGTCGGCCCTGGTCGAGGAGGCGGTGTCGGTCGGCGACCTCGTCCGTCTGCTCCGCTTCAGCCACGGCGACGCCAACCTCGTCGAGTTGACCCTCCCCGAGGAGTCCGCGCTCGCGGGCACCCAGGTCGGCGACGTGGAGTGGCCCGAGGACACGTCCCTGGTCACGATCATCCGCGGTACCCGCGTCCTGACCCCGTCCCGCGAGGACTCGCTGGAGGCGGGCGACGAGCTGCTGTTCGTGGCGGCCCAGGCCCGCGAGGAACAGCTGGAGGACCTGCTGTCGGTGCGCCGGGAGGACGCGGCGAGCTGATCCCTTCGGGGATACGACGAGGAAGGGCGCCCTGAATGTTCAGGGCGCCCTTCCTCGTCGTAACAAGAACTACGCGTCGCGCCGGTGCCGTCCCGGCGTGGCGTCCTGGCCCTCGCCGGTGGCCTCGGCGGCGGCCGCCTTGCGCTCCTTCTCCGCCTGCTCCTCCGCCTCCATCTCCGCGAACACGTCGATCGGCGCGGGTGCCTTCGCGAGGAAGACCCAGGTGAGCCAGACGGCGAGGAGGAAGGGCGGGATCTTCAACGCGACCAGGACCCAGCCGAGTTGGGCGGTGTTGGCCCACCAGTAGAGCGGGAAGAGGATCGCGCACTTGGCGAGCAGGATCAGGCCCCAGGCCCAACTGGCCTTCGCGTAGGCCTTCTTGCGACCGGGGTTGCGGGTCCGCCAGGAGAGGTTCTCCTTGAAGACCGGGCCGAGGATGAGGCCGATCAGCGGGACGCCCGCGAGGGTGGTGACGATGTACGCCAGTGCCAGGCCCAGCGTGTAGAGCATGCCGGGGAGGTAGAAGTTCTTCGCGTTGCCCGTCATCATCGCGAAGACCACACCGAAGGCGACGCCGAAGACACCGCTGAAGGCGTGCTTCACGGTGTCGCGGGTGGCCAGCCGGACCACGACCAGGGCCAGCGCGACGGCCAGGGCGGCGATCGCCGACCAGTGCAGGTTCTTGTTGACGGTGAAGATGCTGACGAAGAGCAGCCCGGGCAGGACCGTTTCGATCATGCCGCGCAGTCCGCCGAACGCCTCGAAGAGGGCCGCCTCGGTCACCGCCCGGACATCCTGCTCGCTGTCTTCGGCGTCCACGGTGTCCGCGGTCGGCTTGTCGAGCGACGTCACCGGCTACTCCCGTCCGAGGGGTTTCAGTTCGTATTTCGGGTTGAAGAGCACGCGGCGGCCTCTGCTCATCGAGATCCGGCCGGACGCGATCAGCTTGCGCCCCGGTTCTATCCCCACGATGGAGCGCCTGCCGAGCCACACCACGTCCAGGGCGGCGGAGCCGTCGAACAACTCGGCCTCCAGGGCCGGGACTCCCGCCCGGGGGCGCAGCGTGACCGTGCGCAAGGTACCAGTAACCGTCACGATCTGTCGGTCGTGGCAGTCGCCGATCCGGACACAGCCCTCGGTCTCGGCGTCCTCACGCAGCTCCTCCGACTCCAGGTCCTCCTGCGAGGTGGAGAGCCGGTCGAGCATGCGCCGGAACCGTCCGGCCGGCTTTTCGGAACGAGGGACAGCGCTCATATCTGAAGCGTACCGGGGTCCACCGACAGTGACGCACCCACGCCCTCAGCGCTCGAACCGGTAGCCCATACCGGGCTCCGTGATGAAGTGCCTGGGATGCGCGGGGTCCGTCTCCAGCTTCCGCCGCAGCTGCGCCATGTACACGCGGAGGTAGTTCGTCTCGGTCCCGTACGACGGCCCCCACACCTCCTGGAGCAGCTGCTTCTGGCTGACCAGCCGCCCGGTGTTGCGCACCAGCACCTCCAGCAGATGCCACTCCGTGGGGGTCAGCCGTACGTCACGGCCGTCCCGGTGCACCTTCTTGGCGGCGAGGTCGACGGTGAACTCCTCGGTCTCCACCAGGACGTCGTCCTCACCGGCCCCGGTGGGCTCGGCGCGGCGCACGGCGGCCCGCAGCCGGGCCAGCAGCTCGTCCATCCCGAACGGCTTGGTGACGTAGTCGTCGGCACCCGCGTCCAGCGCCTCGACCTTCTCGTCGGAGGAGTGCCGCGCGGACAGCACGAGGATCGGCACCCGGGTCCAGCCGCGCAGCCCCCGGATCACCTCGACGCCGTCCATGTCGGGCAGCCCCAGGTCGAGGACGACCACGTCCGGGTGCCGGGAGGCGGCGAGGTCGAGGGCGGTCTTGCCGTCGGCGGCCGCGTCGACCTCGTACTTCCGCGCCTTGAGGTTGATCACGAGGGCCCGCACGATCTGCGGCTCATCCTCGACCACGAGGACCCTGGTCATGAGGCCTGCCTTTCCGGTTGCACGTCCTGCATGTCTTGCGTGTCTCGCGTGTCTTGCGTGTCTTCTACGGCGCTGTCGGCCGGCGCGGTTTCGAAGGGCTCCGCCGCGCGGAGGGTGAGGACCATGGTGAGGCCGCCGCCGGGGGTGTCCTCGGCGTTCAGGGTGCCGCTCATGGCCTCGGTGAAGCCACGCGCCACGGCGAGCCCGAGTCCGACTCCCGCGCCGCGCGGGGCGTCGCCGTAGCGCTGGAAGGGCTCGAAGATGCGGTCCTTGGCCTCGTCAGGGACTCCCGGGCCCCGGTCGACCACCCGTACCTCCACGCGGTCGGCGATGGCGCTGGCGGACACCAGGACGGTTTCGCCGGGCGGGCTGTACTTGACCGCGTTCTCGACGAGGTTGGCCACCGCGCGTTCCAGGAGCCCGGGGTCGACGGCGACCATGGGCAGCGTCTCCGGGATGTCCAGTTCGGCACTGCCTTCGGGGACCCCGCCCAGGGCCATCGGCACGACCTCGTCGAGGTCTATCTCGCGGATGATCGGCGTGACCGTGCCGGTCTGGAGGCGGGACATGTCGAGGAGGTTGCCCACGAGGTGGTCGAGGCGGTCGGCGCCGTCCTCGATGCCCTCCAGCAGCTCGGCCTGGTCCTCCTCGGACCACGCCACGTCGTCGGAGCGCAGGGAGGAGACGGCCGCTTTGATGCCGGCGAGCGGGGTGCGCAGATCGTGGCTCACGGCCGCCAGGAGGGCCGTACGGATGCGGTTGCCCTCGGCGAGCGCGCGGGCCTGGTCGGCCTCCTCGCGCAGGCGTCTGCGGTCGAGGACGACGGCTGCCTGGGCGGCGAAGGCGGCGAGGACCCGGCGGTCGGAGGCGGGCAGGACGCGGCCGGTCAGCGCGAGGGCCATGTGGTCGCCGACCGGCATGTCCACATCGCCGTCCTCGGGCCGCTCCAGCGGTGCCCCGACGCCGACCCGGCCGGCGCAGGTCCAGGGCTCCACGTCGCTCTTGCGCTCCAGCAGGGCGACGGACTCCATGCCGAAGGTCTCCCGGACCCGTTCCAGGAGTGCTTCGAGGCTGGTCTCGCCGCGCAGCACGCTGCCCGCGAGGAAGGACAGGATCTCGGACTCGGCGCGCAGTCTGGCGGCCTGCTGGGTGCGTCTCGCGGCGAGGTCGACCACGGAGGCCACGGACACGGCGACGCCGACGAAGATCGCGATGGCGACGATGTTCTTGGGGTCGGCGATCGTCATCCGGTGCAGCGGAGGCGTGTAGTAGTAGTTCAGCAGGAACGATCCGACGGCCGCCGACACCAGCGCGGGAGCCAGCCCGCCGAGCAGTGCCGCCGCCACCGTCACGGACAGGAACAGCAGCATGTCGTTGGCGAGGCCGAGGTGGATCGCGTTCAGCAGGAACGCGAGCCCCACCGGGCCCAGCACCCCGACCAGCCACCCGGAGACGATCCGGGTCCGCCCGAGCCGCGCGCCCCGGGACACGGGCAGTCCGCGCCCCTTGGCGACCTCTTCGTGGGTGACGATGTGGACGTCCAGGTCGGGCCCGGACTCGCGGGCGACCGTGGTGCCCACCCCGGGCCCGAAGACGTACTGCCAGGTCTTGCGGCGCGAGGAGCCGAGGACGATCTGCGTGGCGTTGACCCCGCGCGCGAAGTCGAGCAGCGCGGCCGGGATGTCGTCGCCGACGACGTGGTGGAAGGTGCCGCCGAGGTCTTCGGCGAGGGTGCGCTGGAGGGCGAGTTCCTTCGGGGATGCGGAGGTCAGGCCGTCGCTGCGGGAGATGTAGACGGCCAGCACCTCGCCGCCGGCCCCCTTCTCGGCGAGCCGCGCGGCCCGCCGTATCAGCGTCCGCCCTTCGGGGCCGCCGGTCAGTCCTACGACGATCCGCTCGCGCGAACCCCAGATCGCCGAGACCTTGTGCTCGCTGCGGTACTCCTGGAGGTACTCGTCGACCCGGTCGGCCACCCACAGGAGCGCCAACTCCCGCAGGGCGGTGAGGTTCCCGGGGCGGAAGTAGTTCGAGAGGGCCGCGTCGACCTTGTCGGGCTTGTAGATGTTGCCGTGCGCCATGCGGCGGCGGAGCGCCTGGGGCGACATGTCGACGAGTTCGATCTGGTCGGCCCGGCGGACGACCTCGTCCGGGACGGTCTCCTGCTGGCGCACCCCGGTGATGGACTCGACGACGTCGCCGAGGGACTCCAGGTGCTGGATGTTGACGGTGGAGACGACGTCGATGCCGGCCGCGAGGAGTTCCTCGATGTCCTGCCAGCGCTTGGTGTTGCGGGAGCCGGGGATGTTGGTGTGGGCGAGTTCGTCCACCAGGGCGACGGCGGGGGCCCTGCGCAGCACCGCGTCGACGTCCATCTCGGTGAAGACGCTGCCCCGGTAGGCCAGCTCCGCGCGCGGGACCTGCTCCAGGCCGTGGAGCATCACCTCGGTGCGGGCCCTCCCGTGGTGCTCCACGAAGGCGACCACGCAGTCGGTGCCCCGCTCCACCCTGCGGTGGGCCTCGGACAGCATGGCGTAGGTCTTGCCCACGCCCGGTGCCGCACCGAGATAGATCCGAAGCTTGCCGCGTCCCATGGCCCCATTGTCTTCCCGTCACCGCTGTGTACGCAGCGTCGACTTTACGGCCAATAAGTCCGACAAATGGGGTGGAGTGTGCGCCGGGGGACGTCTTTGACGCATCCCTGATGCCCATACGGCACCGCGCTCGGCGCCGTACGGGCATCGGGGTCGGGCGCTGTTCAGTTGGGGTTGTCGCCGTGGGTGAGGGTCTCCCAGGCCACGAAGAGGTTGTTCGTGCCGGCCGGGCGGTTGTTCTGGGTGAGGGTCTGGGTGTTGGTCATCGCGATGCCCAGGCGGTTGTGCAGCGCGTTGTACCCGACCTCGGTGACCGGCCCGAGCCCGAGGGTCAGCGACCCGCCGCACAGCCAGCTCGGGACGGCGGCCCCCAGCTGGTACTTGGCCTGGAACCCGAGCGCCTGCCGCAGCCGCTCCCCCACGTCCGTGCCGTAGAGGTCGGTGCCCTGGATGCGGCTGGTCTCGGCGACGTGCGAGATCGACGAGAGGCCGTACCCGGTGTGCGTGAAGTCGCGGCACGTCTCCTGGGTGAGCCCGGTGACGAAGGTCGACTGGCCCTGCCAGTAACTGACGATCTTCGCCGTGGTGTTGAGGTTCTGGCTCGGCACGGTCTTCGGCACGGACCCGTCCGAGGCCAGGTAGATGTACGCGGCCGTCCGCGTCCGGAAGAGTGCCATGGCCTTGTCGTACGACGTCCTGTCCTCCAGGAAGACGGAGATGCCGATCGCGGCGTCCATCATCGTCAGTTCCCAGTTCCCGTTGGAATTGGAGCCGTTGATGATCTCCGGGAGGTACACGTTCCGCAGCATGGTCGAGAAGCGGGCCGAGTTGGTCCAGGTCCCGGTGTACGTGTACTTGATGATCTCGGCGGCCTTGGGCCAGGAGGCACCGGCCCAGCCGGTCTGCAGGGGCGCGTTGCTGTTGGTGTGGCTGGTGATCGTGGCCGACCAGGCGTCCATGATCTCGATGGCCTTCTGGGCGTAGCGCGCGTCCTTGGTGATGTACCAGGCGAGCGCGTCGGTGTAGGCCGCGATCGCGTCCTCGCGCTCGTCGGTGCAGCCGTAGTTGGGGTTGGAGTACGAGCCGCACTCGACGACGGCTCGGGGCTTCGGGGTGCGGCTCAGACTCGCGTAGGAGCTGGCCATCATCTGGTCGTAGGCACCCTTCCAGGGCTGGGCGCCGGCGAGGACCTCGGTGCGGGCGAAGTCCAGCTGGCTCCTGGAGACGTCGACTCCGGGGTGGACGAAGGTGGCGGGGGCGGCCTGGGCGGTGGTGCCGGGCTGGGCGAAGAAGCCCAGGACCAGCGCGGTGACGACGGAGAGCAGGGCAGCGCGGCGCACGGTGACTCCGTTCTCGTATGTGAACAAAGAGCACCCTCATGAACATGGGCGTTGAGCCGAGACCATAGGTACGGACCAATGCGCCGTCAAGAGTCCGCGCATGACGAAGGGCCGCACCCCGGGGAGGGGTACGGCCCTTTCGGCTACGACTGTTCCGTACGTCTGTTTCTCGTACGGCTGTTCCCGCTAGCGGACCTCGGTGATCTCCGGTCCGCGCTGCAGCTGGCCCATGCCGCCGGAGAAGCGGGAACCCGCCTCCTCCTGCTGGACGCCCTCGGGAACCATCTGCGCGTCGTTCGGCAGCTTCAGGACGATCGGGTCGCGGGGCGCCATCGGGCCCTCGCCGCGCACGACGACCGTGTCCCGGAAGATCTGCTCCAGCAGACCGGCGGCCTGCGGCTGCACCGCGCCCTGCCCGGAGATCACCCCGCGCAGGAACCAGCGCGAACCGTCCACACCAACGAACCGCACGACCTGGAAACCGCCCGTGCCGTCCGGCAGCTGCACCGGGACCTGCGCCCGCAGCTCCCAGCCCAGCGGTCCCTCGACCTCGTCGACGATGCCACCCTGCTGGGTGATGCCGCTGGCGATCTCCTCGCGGACCTCACCCCAGATGCCCTCGCGCTTGGGAGCGGCGAAGGCCTGCAACTGGATGGCACTGTCCTTGAGGACCACGGTGGCGGCGACGATCGCGTCACCCGCGACCTCGACCCGCAGCTCCATGCCGTCGACTCCCGGCACGAACAGACCGCCCAGGTCCACCCGGCCCTCGGCGGGGTCGCCGATCTCCGAGTCGTCCCAGGGTCCGTCGGGGCGGGGCTCCGGCTCGAGCTTCACGCGCTCGACCGATCCGTCCGCCTCAGTGTCGACGTGGTCGACGACCTGCTCGGCCTCGCTCGCCGCGTCCTCGGCGGCAGTGCCCTTCTTGCGACGTCCGAACACGTCACTGTCCTTCCCGGTCGGATACGACCGAAGCGTATCGATTCCCACCCGTGGTGCCGCCCACGGCGGCGTGACCGCCGGTGGACCCGAAGCCCCCCTCGGCCCGCGCCGAATCGGGAAGTTCCGCGACCTCCTGGAAGCGGACCCTCTCGACCTGCTGGACGACCAGCTGGGCGATCCGGTCGAAGCGCTCGAACCGTACCGACTCGTACGGGTCGAGATTCACCACGATCACCTTGATCTCCCCACGGTACCCGGCATCAACCGTCCCCGGGGCATTCACGAGGGCGACACCGCAGCGGGCGGCGAGCCCAGAACGAGGGTGCACGAAGGCCGCGTACCCCTCGGGGAGCGCGATAGACACCCCCGTGGGCAGCACGGCCCGTTCCCCCGGCTTCAGTTCCCGCGCCTCGGTGGTCCGCAGATCGGCCCCTGCGTCCCCGGGGTGCTCGTACGACGGAAGCGGTACGTCGGGGTCGACGCGGCGGATCAGCACGCCGAGCTCCGGACGGGGTTCACGGCTCACGGGTTCACCTCGAAGGCACGGGTACGCCGGACCTGGTCCGGGTCGTCCATGGCGGCCCGGATCTCCTGCGGGCGGCCGTTGTCGATGAAGTGGTCGACCTTCACCTCGACGAAGAGGGCGTCGGCGCGCACCGCGACGGGTCCATCGGGGCCGCCGATGCGTCCAGTGGCGGTCGAGTAGATCTTCCGGCCGGCCACGGCCGTCACCTCGGCCTCCAGGTACAGCACGGTGTCCACGGGCACCGGCCGGACGAAGTCGGTCTCCAGGCGGCCGGTCACCGCGATCGTCCGCAGCAGCCAGTTCAGCGAGCCGAGGGTCTCGTCCAGCGCGCTGGCGAGCACCCCGCCGTGCGCGAGGCCCGGGGCGCCCTGGTGGGCGGCCCGCACGGTGAACTCGGCGGTGATGGTCACGCCCTCACCGGCCCGCGCCGCCAGGTGCAGTCCGTGCGGCTGGTCGCCGCCACATCCGAAACACTGTTCGTAGTGCGCACCGAGCAGCTCTCCGGGCGCGGGCGCGTCGGGGTGCCGCACCGGTTTCACGGCGTCGGACGGGGGCTTAAGAGCTGGAGAAGTACCACTCACAGCCGCAGACCTTACCCGCGCGTCGGCGGGTTCCCGACACCGTGCCAAGCTTGGTTCCATGCAGCTTTCCGCCTCCCCCTACGACGAGCGCCTCACCGCCCCCCGTTCGTGGTGGTTCATCTCGTTCCTGGTGGGCGTCTCCTTCGCCCTGATCCTGCTGCCCTTCGGCACCCTGCCGCTGCTCGGCGGCCTGGTCGGCGGCACCGCCGCGGCATCTGTGATGGCCAGCTCCTACGGCTCGCTCCGCATCCGGATCGTGGGCGACCAGCTGATCGCCGGCGAGGCGAAGATCCCGGTGTCCGCCCTGGGCGAGGCGGAGATCCTGGAGCCGGAGGAGGCCCGCGCCTGGCGGACCTACAAGGCCGACACCCGCGCCTTCCTGCTGCTGCGCTCGTACATCCCGAGGGCACTGCGCGTCGAGGTCACCGACCCGGACGACCCGACGCCGTACCTGTATCTGTCGACCCGCGAGCCGGAGCGGCTGGCGGCGGCGCTGAAGACCGCGCGGGCGGCGGCCGTCTAGTACCCGAGTTCCTTCGGGATCTCACCCATCCGGAGTGGGTCCGGCGGGGCTTCCAGGGGCGGGAGCTGGGGCAGCGCGTCCCACGGGACCTGGCTCTTGCGCAGATCCTTGCGGATGCGCTCGGCGAGCTTCTTGGTGTCCCGGCGGTTCATGACCGCTCCGACGGCGGCGCCGACCATGAACGGCATCAGGTTCGGCAGGTCCCGGACCATGCGCTTCATGATCTGCTGGCGCAGCTCGCGCTTCATGTGGCCGTTCAGCGCGGTGCTCATGGTCGACGGTTTGGTCACGTCGATGCCGCGCTCCCCGGACCACGAGTTCAGATACGCGACGCTGCGCTGCCGGAGATCGCCGGCCGGACGGACGCCGTAGACCTCGTACAGCTCGGCGATGAGCTTCAGCTCGATCGCGGCCACACCGGTGATCTCGGCGGCCAGTTCGGTGGGCATCGCGGGCGGCACCGGGAGCATCGCCGCGGCGCCGATGCCCGCGCCGACGGTCGACGTCGCGTTCGCCGCGCCCGCCACCAGTTTGTCGGCGAGCTGCTCGGGGCCGAGGCCCGGGAACTGCCGCCGAAGCGCCTCGAGGTCCCGTACGGGGATCCGCGGGGCTATGTCGATGATCCGGTCCGCGAGGTACGCCAGACCGGCCCTGGCCCTGCTGCCGCCCTTACGGACGCCTTCCTTGGCCTTGTCCCGGATCACCGCCGCCCGTCGTTTGGCGACGGGGGCGGCTGCGGGATCGTCCGCCGGCACCGGGAGGTCAGTCCGGTCCGCCGCCGGTTCGAGCGAGGCTGATCCCTGGTCGGATGAGCCCCGCTCGTCGTCACGCGCGCCTTGAGGACCCACAGTCGGTCCTTCGTCCGCTCCCGATCGCCGGGAGCGGCGCTTCCAGGGTGGGGTCGAGCCAGTCACGGCCGACCCCTCCTCAGTCGCAGTCGCGGCAGATCGGCTGGCCGTTCTTCTCGCGGGCCAGCTGGCTGCGGTGGTGCACCAGGAAGCAGCTCATGCAAGTGAACTCGTCCTGCTGCTTGGGCAGCACCCGGACGGCCAGCTCTTCGTTCGAGAGGTCCGCTCCGGGCAGCTCGAGGCCCTCGGCGGCCTCGAATTCGTCGACGTCCACTGCGGAAGTCGACTTGTCGTTCCTACGCGCCTTGAGCTCTTCAAGGCTGTCCGAGTCGACGTCGTCGTCGGTCTTGCGTGGGGTGTCGTAATCCGTTGCCATGTCGCTCTCCCCCTCTGGGTGTCTGCGGTGTCTCCAGCGCACGTAACGCGTGAGAGGCCGGACTTGTGCCCGACCTGAGGCGGAGATTTTGCCTCACATCAAGGTCTGTTACTCAATCGACACCCAACCGGACCCCTCAAGAGTGATCGGCTTGGATGGCGAAGGGGACCGTACACGGTCCTCATGCCGCTCTTCAAAGGCACCTCATCGTGTACTTCCCGTGATCAAGACCCCCGAAAACCCGGATTTTCCCGGCTTTCCGACAGGGTGCATGATCACGGAGAGTAGATGGCCTGAAAATCGCGCTTGTGATCGATCACACACGGGGGTGCCGGAGAAGCGGCCAGAAAATTCCGCGCAAAGCGAACATCCTCGTGTGTCGGCGACATGATCTCAGATGGGCAGGGTGACTCGCATCACGAGTCCACCCCCCTCACGCGGCTGGGCCGAGATGTGGCCGCCGTGAGCGCGCGCCACGGAGCGCGCGATCGACAGACCGAGGCCCACACCCTTGTCGCTGCCCGTTCGCTCCGTACGCAGCCGCCTGAAGGGCTCGAAGAGGTTGTCGACCTCGTACGCCGGGACCACCGGGCCCGTGTTCGAGACGACCAGCACCGCGTGGCCGTGCTGGACCTCGGTGGTGACCTCGACCCAGCCGTCCTCCGGCACGTTGTACCGCACCGCGTTCTGCGCCAGGTTCAGGGCGATGCGCTCCAGGAGGACGCCGTTGCCCTGGACGACCGCGGGTTTCCGCTCGCCGCGGATCACCACGCCCTTGGCCGCCGCCTCGGCGTGCACCTGGTCGACCGCCTGCTCGGCGACCTCGGCGAGGTCCACGGGCTTGCGCTCGACGATCTGGTTGTCACTGCGGGCGAGCAGCAGCAGGCCCTCGACGAGCTGCTCGCTGCGCTCGTTGGTGGCCAGCAGGGTCTTGCCGAGCTGCTGGAGCTCGATGGGGGCGCCGGGATCGGACAGATGCACCTCGAGGAGCGTGCGGTTGATCGCCAGCGGGGTGCGCAGCTCGTGCGACGCGTTCCCCACGAAGCGCTGCTGGGCGGTGAACGCCCGCTGCAGCCGGTCCAGCATCTCGTCGAAGGTGTCCGCGAGCTCCTTGAGCTCGTCGTCCGGGCCGTCCAGCTCGATCCGGCGGGAGAGGTCCGAGCCGGCCACCGCGCGGGCGGTCCGGGTGATCCGGCCCAGCGGCGACAGCACCCGGCCCGCCATCGCGTACCCGAAGGCGAAGGCGATGATCGCGAGGCCGAGCAGGGCCAGCAGCGAGCGGCTGAGCAGGTCGTCCAGCGCGTGCTGGCGCTGCTGGTTGACGCACTCGTTCATCGCGTTGTTCATCTCGGGCGCCGACGGCGAGGACGGGAAGTTGCAGGTGCTGCTGCCGACCGAGCCGGAGATGACCTTGAAGGGGAGCTCACTGCCCACGTTCAACGCGTGCGCGGCGAGCAGATAGATGATCGACAGCAGCAGGATGCCGGCGATCAGGAACATGCCGCCGTACAGCAGCGTGAGCCTTATGCGGATGGTGGGTCGCAGCCAGGGGAACGGCGGTTCGGGCCTTCTGGGATCCCACGTGGGCTTCGGGGGCGCCTGGGGAGGCGCCGGGGTCGTGGCCACAGGTGATCAGATCCGGTAGCCGGAGCCGGGGACGGTGACGATGACCGCGGGCTCACCGAGCTTGCGGCGCAGGGTCATCACGGTGACGCGCACGACGTTGGTGAACGGGTCCGTGTTCTCGTCCCACGCCTTCTCCAGGAGCTGCTCCGCGGAGACGACGGCGCCCTCGCTGCGCAGCAGCACCTCCAGGACGGCGAACTCCTTCGGCGCGAGCTGGACTTCCTTGCCGTCGCGGAACACCTCGCGGCGGTTCGGGTCGAGCTTGATGCCGGCGCGCTCCAGGACGGGGGGCAGCGGCACACTGGTGCGCCGGCCGAGGGCACGCACGCGTGCCGTCAGCTCGCTGAACGCGAAGGGCTTGGGCAGATAGTCGTCGGCGCCGATCTCCAGGCCCTCGACGCGGTCGCTGACGTCGCCCGACGCGGTGAGCATCAGCACGCGCGTGGGCATGCCGAGTTCGACGATCTTGCGGCAGACGTCGTCCCCGTGCACGAGCGGGAGGTCGCGGTCGAGGACGACCACGTCGTAGTCGTTGACGCCGATGCGCTCCAGGGCGGCCGCACCGTCGTACACGACGTCGACGGCCATGGCCTCCCGGCGCAGTCCGGTGGCCACCGCATCGGCGAGCAGCTGCTCGTCCTCGACGACGAGTACGCGCACGTCGCTTGTCCTTCCTCTGTCCACCCGCGTAGCGCGCCTAGGCGCACGCGGGCAGGGTCTTCGTGGCTGTGTGACCTCCATCCTGCCCTTTTCGGCCATAAGTCGGCTGTAAGGCGGCCGGGGGCGAGATGAAGGTCAGGTGTGAGGCCCGGGAATGCGGGATTTTCTCGGTGGGTTGAGGTTTCCACGGAAGGGAGCGGGGGGAGGACGGCTTTACACCCCGCGATCACGCTCTGCACGTGGCAAGCCACCTTGTGGTACGTCCAACCGCTTCCGCAGAGCGGGCGTGGGTGTCCGGCACCGTCGCCGCCCAGCCAGGGCAGCGCTGGGCACCCCCGACCGCAGACGTGATCGCCCCTTCCGAACGGCACACCCCCGTGCCAAACGACCCACGACCCAGGACGAGGGGGCGCAGCATGGACGCATTCACCGCAGGACTTCTGCAGCGCATAAGGGCGACCGAGACCGACCTGACGCGGGCTCGTGACGAGGGCGACGACTTCCTCGTCGAGGTGGAACAGGCCGAGCTCGACGACCTGCGCCGCCTCGCCGCCGACCACGGTGTGGAGGTCGGCGCGACGAGCGTCTGATCAGTGCGGCCAGCAGAAAAGCAGGACCCCGGCGAATCCAGCGCCGGGGTCCTGCTGCTTTCGGCTCTCCCACCGTCCGGGCGGCCGGGCCGGTGTCGGAAGCGTCAGTCGTGCCAGGCGCCGAAGTCGTCCAACAGCCGCTGGAGGGGCTCGAAGACGCCCGGGGTGGCGGCGATCGCCAGATCCCGTGCGGGGCGCTCTCCGGGGCGTCCACCGGTCAAGGCGCCCGCCTCACGGGCGATCAGGTCGCCCGCGGCGAGGTCCCAGGGGTTCAGGCCCCGCTCGTAGTAGCCGTCGAGGCGGCCCGACGCCACGTCGCAGAGGTCGACCGCGGCCGAGCCGCCGCGCCGGATGTCGCGCAGCAGGGGGATCAGCTTCTGGGCCACGTCGGCCTGGTGGGTGCGGACCTCGGTGACGTAGTTGAAGCCGGTCGAGACCAGCGCCTGCTCCAGGGGCGCCGTGGGACGGCAGGCGAGCCTGCGCTCGCCCTCCCACGCGCCCGTGGCCCACGCCCCGCCGCCGAGCACGGCGTGGAACGTCTCGCCGCGCATCGGGACCGCGACGACCCCGGCGACGGTCTCGCCGTGCAGCTCGGCGGCGATGGAGACGGACCAAGTGGGCAGTCCGTACAGGTAGTTGACCGTGCCGTCGAGCGGGTCGATGACCCAGCGGACGCCGCTGGTGCCCTCGACGGAGGCGCCCTCCTCACCCAGGAAGCCGTCGTCGGGGCGCTGTTCGGAGATCAGGTCGGTGATCAGCTTCTCGGCCGCGATGTCCATCTCGGTGACGACGTCGATCGGGCTGGACTTCGTGGCGGCGACGGCGAGGTCGGCCGGGCGCCCGTCCCGCAGTAGGGCGCCTGCCTTGTGGGCGGCGTCCTGGGCGAGGGCGAGCAGTTCCTGGTGCAGGGGGTCGGTCACGGCGCTCCTCAGGCGTAGGGGCTGTCGGCGCCCGCGGCGGCGGGGCGGGGGGCGCGGGCCGGGCAGCAGCCCACTGGGCAGAGGTTGTGGCTCGCGCCGAGCGCGCCCAGGGCGCAGGGGGTGACCTGCCGGCCGCTCTCGACGGCCGCGCGCTCCAGGACCAGCTCGCGGATCGCGGCGGCGAAGCGCGGATCGGCGCCCACGGTGGCCGACCGGCGTACGGGCAGGCCCAGTTCGGCGGCCTTGGCCGTGGCCTCCGTGTCGAGGTCGTAGAGGACCTCCATGTGGTCGGAGACGAAGCCGATGGGGGCCATGACGACCGCGGGGACGCCGGCCGCGTGCCGCTCCTCCAGGTGGTCGCAGATGTCGGGCTCGAGCCACGGGATGTGCGGGGCACCGGAGCGGGACTGGTAGACGAGCTGCCAGGGGTGGTCGACGCCGGTGCGCTCGCGGACGGCGTCGGCGACCAGCCGGGCCACGTCCAGGTGCTCCTTGACGTACGCCCCGCCGTCACCGTGTTCCTCGGCCGGGCCGGAGCTGTCGGCGGCGGCGAGCGGGATGGAGTGGGTCGAGAAGGCGAGGTGCGCGCCGTCCCGGACGTCCTCGGGGAGGTCGGCGAGGGACGCGACGACGCCGTCGATCATCGGCTCCAGGAAGCCGGGGTGGTTGAAGTAGTGGCGCAGCTTGTCGACCTTCGGGAGGTCGAGGCCCTCGGCCTGGAGGGCGGCCAGGGAGTCCGCGAGGTTCTCGCGGTACTGGCGGCAGCCCGAGTACGACGCGTAGGCGCTGGTGGCGAGGACCAGGATGCGGCGGCGGCCGTCGGCGACCATCTCGCGCAGGGTGTCCGTCAGGTACGGCGCCCAGTTGCGGTTGCCCCAGTAGACCGGCAGGTCCAGGCCGTGGTCCGCGAAGTCCTTGCGGAGGGCGTCGAGGAAGGCGCGGTTCTGGTCGTTGATCGGGCTGACCCCGCCGAACAGGAAGTAGTGCTGGCCCACTTCCTTGAGGCGTTCCTTGGGGATGCCTCGCCCTCGCGTCACGTTCTCCAGGAACGGAACCACGTCGTCCGGGCCTTCTGGGCCGCCGAACGAGAGCAGGAGGAGGGCGTCGTAGGGGGTGGCATCGAGCACGTCTGGCATGCCTCCGATCCTGCCACCCGCCACTGACAGCCGGTGAACGGCGGGGTCCGGACGGAGCATCGGGGCTGAGATCCGCCCGTAGATCCGGACCCGTGACGGACGGGTGCAACGGGGCCCACCTGCTCGTAAGCTGTATCAGCCGCATTAGCACCTTACGCAGCCGCCACCGCAGCACCACCGAGCCGCCCTGCTCCTTTTCCGACCGGAGACGCCGTGCCCAGCCCCTATCGCGCCCTGTTCGCCGCACCCGGCTCCAAGGGCTTCTCCGCCGCGGGGTTCCTCGGCCGTATGCCGCTGTCGATGATGGGCATCGGCGTGGTCACGATGATCTCCCAGATCAACGGGCGCTACGGGCTCGCGGGCGCCCTGTCGGCCACCATCGCGCTGGCCGCCGCCGCGATCGGACCGCGGATCTCGCGCTGGGTCGACCAGTACGGGCAGCGGCGGGTGCTGCGCCCGGCGACCCTGGTGGCGCTGCTCGCGGCGGCCGGGCTGCTGCTGGCCGCCCGCTTCGAGTGGCCGGACTGGGTGCTGTTCGTGTGCGCCGCCGGCATCGGGTCGGTGCCGAGCCTGGGCGCGATGGTCCGCGCGCGCTGGGCGGCGATCTACCGGGGCACCCCGCAACTGCACACCGCGTACTCCCTGGAGTCCGTGGTGGACGAGATGTGCTTCATCTTCGGGCCGATCATCTCCATCGGGCTGTCCACGGCGTGGTTCCCGGAGGCCGGTCCCCTGCTGGCCGCCTGCTTCCTGGCGGTCGGCGTCTTCTGGCTGACCTCCCAGCGCGCCACCGAGCCCGCGCCGCATCCCCGCGCGCGTGGCGACAAGGCCGGCGGCTCGGCGCTGCGCACGGCCGGTCTCCAGGTGCTGGTGGCCACCTTCGTGGCGACCGGGGCGATCTTCGGGGCGGTCGACGTGGTCACCGTGGCGTTCGCCGACGAGCGGGGCCACAAGGGCGGCGCCAGCATCGTCCTCGCGCTGTACGCGGCGGGCTCCTGCGTGGCGGGTGTCGTGTTCGGGCTGATGCGCTTCCGGGGAGCCCCGGAACGTCGATGGCTGCTGGGCATATGCACGATGGCCGTGAGTATGATCCCCCTCCTACTGGTCGGAAACTTGCCGCTTCTGGCCGTGGCGCTGTTCCTTGCGGGTCTGTCCATCGCACCCACGATGATCACGACGATGTCCCTCATCGAAGAGCACGTACCTCGCGCGAAGCTCACCGAAGGCATGACCTGGGTGAGCACCGGCCTTGCGGTCGGGGTCGCGCTCGGCTCCTCCGTCGCCGGCTGGGTGATCGACGCAGCCGGCGCGCGTGCCGGGTACGGGGTTCCGGTCGTCGCCGGTGCCGTCGCGGTCGCGGTCGGTTTCCTGGGGTACCGCCGGCTCAGCAGACCGGCGCCGGGTCGGGGAGGCACCGTTGAGCACCACAGCGAGCGCGAAGAACGGCACGTGGCGTAACTGGGGCGGTACGGTCGCGTCGCGGCCCGCGCGGGAGGTCACGCCCGCCTCCGTGGAGGAGCTGGCCGCGGCCGTGCGACGGGCCGGTGAGGACGGTCTGACGGTGAAGGCCGTCGGTACCGGGCACTCCTTCACCTCGATCGCCGCCACGGACGGTGTGTTGATCCGCCCTCAACTCTTGACGGGCATCCGCGCCATTGATCGCGATGCCTTGACGGTCACGGTCGAGGCGGGCACCCCGCTCAAGAGACTCAACATGGCTCTCGCGCGCGAGGGGCTGTCGCTCACGAACATGGGCGACATCATGGAGCAGACGGTCTCGGGGGCGACCAGCACCGGCACCCACGGCACCGGCCGCGAGTCGGCCTCGATAGCCGCCCAGATCAGGGGACTTGAGCTGGTCACCGCGGACGGCTCGGTGCTCACCTGCTCCGAGAAGGAGAACCCCGAGGTCTTCGCGGCGGCCCGTATAGGCCTCGGCGCCCTCGGGGTCATCACGGCGATCACGTTCGCCGTGGAGCCCGTCTTCCTGCTGACGGCCCGCGAGGAGCCGATGACCTTCGACGAGGTCACCGGACGCTTCGACGAACTCTGGGCCGAGAACGAGCACTTCGAGTTCTACTGGTTCCCGCACACCGGCAGCACCAACACCAAGCGCAACAACCGCAGCGCGGGCCCCGAGAAGCCGGTGAGCCCGGTCTCCGGCTGGTTCGAGGACGAGTTCCTCTCCAACGGGGTCTTCCAGGTGGCCCAGTGGGTCGGCCGCGCTGCCCCCGGCACGGTCCCGTCGATCGCCCAGATCTCCAGCAGGGCCCTGTCGGCACGGACGTACACCGACATCCCCTACAAGGTCTTCACGTCCCCGCGCCGGGTGCGCTTCGTGGAGATGGAGTACGCCGTCCCGCGCGAGGCCCTCGTGGAGACCCTGCGCGAGCTGAAGACCATGGTCGACCGCTCGGACCTGAGGATCAGCTTCCCCGTGGAGGTCCGCACCGCCCCGGCGGACGACATCGCCCTGTCCACCGCCTCCGGCCGGGACAGCGCCTACATCGCCGTGCACATGTTCAAAGGCACGCCCTATCAGGCGTACTTCACCGCCGCCGAGCGCATCCTCACCGCGCACGAGGGCCGTCCGCACTGGGGCAAGGTGCACACCCGGGACGCGGAGTACTTCGCCGGGGTCTACCCGCGCTTCGGCGAGTTCACGGCGTTGCGGGATCGACTGGACCCAGATCGCCGCTTCCAGAACGACTACTTGCGGAGGGTGCTGGGTCAGTAGCCGACGCACTCGGCGTGGGGGTCGGCGTACCGCCGCCGTCGGAAGCACCGGGTGTCGGCGTCGGACTGGGCGTCGCACCACCGCTCTTGGACGGTGTGCCGGTGTCGGTCGAGCCGGACGACGGCTCCGGGGCGGGCGACGAACCGTCCGAGGAACCGGACGGGGAGGCGGCCGGACTCGGGGTGTGGTCGCCGGACTTCGGGGACGAGGACGTGTCGTGGCCGGTGACGGCGGCGCTGACCGTGGTGCCCTTGCCGCCGCTGAAGCTGTCGCCGGACACCAGTTCGTAGACGGTGATCCCGGTCATCGTGACCCCGAAGACGAGGGCCGCCGCGAGCACCGGGCGCTTCCAACTGCCCACCCGCGCGCGGTAGACCGTGCCCTCGGTGAACTCGCCGGGGCGCGCGAGGCCTTGTTCCGGCTCCCTGGAGGTGACGGCCTCCTTGGGGGTGACGGCCTCCTTGGAGGTGACCTTCGCCTCCCGGAGCTGGGCGCCGGTTCTGCTGAAGAAGTGCTGGAAGACGGTGCCTCCGGAGGTGGCTATCGCGCTCACGACGCCGGCGCCGAGGATCGTGCCGTAGACCCCGAAGTAGGAGGCGAGCTTGGCGGCCACCACCGCCGCCACCGCGCTTCCGGCGACTTGAGGGACGCTCAGTTCGATCCGCTTCTTGCTGACATCGGGCACTTCACGCATTCCGGGGCCTTGCCTGCCTTTCCCGTACCTGATCAACTATCTGTACGACAAAGGGACGTACGGCCGAAACCAATAGTTCCGTTTCGGGCTATTGCGTGAAGTACGCCACTTTCAAGATCGCCCGAACCCCGCCCCAGCGCGCCAAGTCCCGCCCCCCACAAGAAGTTGGGCGGCGTGCCAATCCACGCACGTGGTCCAAATGGAGTACTGTTGCGAGCCCTGGGTCAGGCCTCCCGCCAGGGCGTCCACAGGCTTTTGGACCGCCCAGAAGGGGCCCGTTGCACAGGGTGACGTAGTTGGTCACTTAGCGTTGCGAATAGGTAACCGTGCCATAACGGCGAGTCCGGGCCCGTGCCCGACACGCCGGGCAACTCGGCAAGGTTGTGGCAGGCTGCACCCGGGCAGGCCACACTCGACTAGCGGAAGCAGCGACGCACGTGACGTCGGCAGGCACCACCCGGGAGGTCCCCATGCCCGAACTGCGTGTCGTGGCCGTCTCTAACGACGGCACACGGCTGGTGCTGAAGGCTGCGGACAGCACGGAGTACACGCTTCCGATTGACGAGCGTCTGCGCGCCGCCGTACGCGGCGACCGTCCCCGCCTCGGCCAGATCGAGATCGAGGTGGAGAGCCATCTCCGCCCCCGAGACATCCAGGCACGTATACGCGCCGGCGCCTCCGCCGAGGAGGTCGCCCAGCTCGCCGGCATCCCCGTCGACCGGGTGCGCCGCTTCGAGGGCCCTGTCCTCGCGGAGCGCGCCTTCATGGCCGAGCGGGCCCGGAAGACTCCCGTCCGCCGCCCCGGCGAGAACGCGGGTCCCCAGCTCGGCGAGGCCGTCCAGGAGCGCCTGACGCTGCGCGGTGCCGAGAAGGACACCGTCCAGTGGGACTCCTGGCGCCGCGACGACGGCACCTGGGAGGTCCTGCTGGTCTACCGGGTCGCGGGCGAACCGCACTCGGCGAGCTGGACGTACGACCCGCCCCGGCGGCTCGTCCAGGCCGTCGACGACGAGGCGCGCTCGCTGATCGGCGAGTCGGACGACCTCGCCTCGACGCCCGAGCCCAGCTTCCCGTTCGTGCCGCGGATCGCCCGGCTGCCCCGGGACCGGCCGCTGGACCGTGCCCTGGAGCGCCCGGAGCGTCCCGCGCTGCCGTCGCCGGAGCAGGTCGAGGAGAGCGAGCGCGACTCCCTGACCAGCCTCTTGGAGGCGGTGCCCAGCTTCCGCGGCGACATGGTGGTCCCCGAGCGCCCCTCGGAGACCCCCGAAGAGCCCGCCGTGGAGCCGGAGGAGGAAGAGCCACCGGCCCCCGCGGCCTCGGCCGGCTCGGCCTACGCGGACGTTCTGATGCCGCGCTCCGTGGGAGCCCATCGCGACCGTCTCATCGGCTCCACCGACCGCCAGGCGGAGGCGGACGGCGTCCGTCCTGGCCGCAGAGCGGCGGTTCCGAGCTGGGACGAGATCGTCTTCGGGACACGCAGGAAGAAGCAGGAGTAGCAGGAAGCAACAGGCGTGGTACGGCAGTTGTGCGTACGACGACGGGGGCCCGCGCCGGTTCGGTGGCGGGCCCCCGTCGTCGTACGGGGATGCGGATACCCCGGGTGTACGGGTCCTACTGGGGGTCCGGGCCCACGGCGACCGGGCGTTCCGGGTCCGCGGACCACTCCGACCAGGAGCCCACATAGAGCGCGGCCGGGATCCCGGCGACCGCCAGGGCCAGCACCTCGTGGGCGCCCGAGACGCCTGAGCCGCAGTACACGCCGACGCCCGTGCCCTCCGTGGCGCCCAAGGACGTGAAGCGGGCGGCCAGTTGGTCCGCCGGGAGGAAGCGGCCGTCCGGGCCGACGTTCTCGTTGGTCGGGGCGGACAGGGCACCCGGGATGTGGCCGCCGACGCGGTCGATCGGTTCCACCTCGCCCCGGTAACGCTCTCCCGCGCGGGCGTCGAACAGGACGCCGCTGCGGGCGAGGGCGGCGGCTCCGTCGGCGTCCAGGAGGTCCACGGCACCAGGTTCCGGCGTGAAATCGCCCTCCTTGGGGGCCGGTGCGTCCGTCTCCAGAGACCCCTCCCAGGAGGGAAGGCCGCCGTCGAGGACCCGCACGTCCGGGTGACCCGTCCAGCGCAGCAGCCACCACGCGCGTGCCGCCGCCCAGCCCTGGCCGCCGTCGTACACGACGACCGGGCGGCCGGCCGACACGCCCGCGCGGCGCATCGCGGCACCGAAGCGCGCGGTGTCGGGCAGCGGGTGCCGGCCCCCGGCGCCGGGGGCCGAGGCGAGTTCCTGATCGAGGTCTACGTAGACGGCGCTTGGGATGTGCCCGCTCGCGTAGGCGGCGTGGCCGTCGAAGGGCGGTTCACCTGCGGCCTTGGCGACGCTGAGCTGCCAGCGGACGTCGAGCAGGACGGGCGGGTTCGGTCCGGCCAGATCGGTCGCCAGTTCGGATGCGGAGATGATGGCGTTCATGACCACCATCCTCGCGCAAGGGGTGGCCGCCGCGTCCAGGTCCGACTACTCTGCTCGGCCGGACAGTCTCGATCACGAGGCGTACGGGAACGAGCACATGCTGTACAACCGATGGACACCCCCCGGCAATCGCCCGGAAACGGACGAGTAGCCGCAGATCGGTCATCCTCTCCACGTGAGCCGTCCGTCGACGGCGCGGCCGGGGCGCGGTGCGCCACGGGGGGTGCGAGCATCGGCACGGGGCGTGCACGCGGGTGCGGCACGCGGATCCGCAGAGCGGAAGCGACACGGCCACCGCAAGGGGCCTAGGAGAAGGTGACGATGACCGAGGCACGGGGGTCGGCCGGCCTGAACGGCGACACGCACACTCGGCGTACGCAGGGCACACCCTGCTGGGTGAGTCTGATGGTGCACGGGATGGCCACGACTCAGGAGTTCTACGGAGAGCTGTTCGGCTGGGAGTTCGAGCCCGGCCCGCAGCAGCTCGGCCCCTACGCGCGGGCCCTGCTCGACGGGCAGGAGGTGGCCGGCATCGGCCAGCTGCCGCCGGACCGGCATCTGCCCATCGCGTGGACGCCGTATCTCGCCTCGGACGACGTCGACCAGACGGCCGAGACGGTACGGATGTGCGGCGGCACGGTCGGGGTGGGTCCCCTGGACGCGGCCGAGGCCGGCCGGCTGGCGATCGGCTCGGACCCGTCGGGGGCGGTGTTCGGCATCTGGCAGGCCGCCGACCACCTCGGCACGACCATCACCGGCGTGCACGGCACACCGGCCTGGAACGAGCTGCTGACGTCCGAGACCGCGAACGTCGCCAAGTTCTACGAGGCGGTGTTCGGCTACGAGCAACGGCCGGTGGCCGCCGACGACTTCGACTACGTCACCCTCCACCTGGACGGCCACCCGGTCGCCGGCATCCACGGCGTCGGCAGCGACCTGCCCCGCGACCGGGGCCCGCACTGGATGACGTACTTCGAAGTCGCCGACGCCGACGAGGCGCTCCGCCGCGTCACGGAGCTCGGCGGGCACACCCTCGCCGCGTCCCACGACAGCCCGCACGGGCGCGTGGCGACGGTCGCGGACCCCGAGGGTGCGATGTTCTCGGTGATCGAGGGGCCGCGCTAGGCCGACGTCATCGGCAGCACGTCCGGGGACAGGGCCGCCGCACGGGCCGTGGCCGCCGTCATGCGGCGGCGGTGGTGGCGGCGGCACAGAACCTCGTAGCCGACCGCTTCCGCCTGGTTGACGTCGCCCACGACGACCTGGGCGCCCTCGACGACCATCTCGCCGCCTATCGTGCGGGCGTTGTGGGTGGCGCGGGCGCCGCACCAGCACAGGGCCTCCACCTGGAGGACCTCCACGCGGTCGGAGAGTTCGACCAGGCGCTGGGAGCCGGGGAAGAGCTTGGAGCGGAAGTCGGTCGTAATACCGAAGGCGTAGACGTCGAGGCCCAGGTCGTCGACCACGCGCGCGAGCTGGTCGATCTGCACCGGCGCCAGGAACTGTGCCTCGTCGGCGATGACGTAGTCCGCGCGGCCGCCCTGGGAGAGGTGCTCGACGACGTACGCGTACAGGTCCTGCTCGTCCTCGACCTCCACGGCGTCGGTGACCAGGCCGAGGCGTGAGGAAAGCTTTCCCTCGCCCGCCCGGTCGTCCCGGGTGAAGATCATCCCCGCCAGTCCGCGTGCCGAGCGGTTGTGCTCGATCTGGAGCGCCAGGGTCGACTTCCCGCAGTCCATCGTTCCGGAGAAGAACACCAGCTCGGGCATGGGAAGGTGAGCACCTTTCGGCAAGACGGAGGACGGAGGGACTTCAGGAGCGTACTTCGAGCAGGGGGACGAACTGCTCGGCAGGGGTCATCGAGCCGTGGTTGCCGACCATCGCCGACTCCTTCGGCTCCCGCTCGGACGCGATGATCAGGACGTCGTCCCGGGCCGCCGCGATCACGTCGCCGAGGCGGTCGTGGACACGGTCGTCGACGTGCGGGCCGAACCAGCCCGCCGCGATCGCCTCGTCCCGGGAGGCGACCCAGAACTGCTCGCCGAGGACCTCGCGCCAGCAGGTCAGTACGTCGTTCTCGGCGCCGCGCACCGCGTAGACGTGACGGGCGCGGCCCTCGCCGCCGAGGAGGGCGACGCCGGCGCGCAGCTCCCAGTCCGCGTCGAAGTCGATGCGGTGCTCCTCGTCGAAGGGCACGTCGATCATGCCGTGGTCGGCGGTGACGTACAGGGCGCTGCGCGGCGGGAGTTGGTCGGCGAGGCGCTGCACCAGCCGGTCGACGTACATGAGTTGGCCGCGCCAGGTGTCGGAGGCGATGCCGTAACGGTGGCCCGCGCCGTCGAGTTCGGCGTAGTACGTGTACACCAACGAGCGGTCCCCTGCGGCCAGTTGCTCGGCCGCGAGGTCCATGCGCTCCTCGCCGGTGAGCCGCCCGTGGAACGTCCCGCCGCTGAGCGCGACCTTCGTCAGCGGGGTGTTCTGGAAGGTGGGGGACGACACCTGGGCGGCGTGCACACCCGCGTCCTGGGCCAGCTGGAAGATCGTGGGGTACGGCTGCCAGGCGTGCGGCTTGGTCCACGGCTGCCAGCGGAGCTGGTTCATCAGCTCGCCGGTGGCCGGGTTGCGCACGGTGTAGCCGGGCAGGCCGTGGGCGCCGGGCGGCAGGCCGGTGCCGACCGAGGCGAGGGAGGTCGCGGTGGTCGCCGGGTACCCGGCGGTGAGGGGGCGTCCGGTGCCGCCGCGCGAGATGCCGAGCAGGGCGTGCAGGTAGGGCGCCTCGTCGGCGTGGTCCTTGATCTGCTCCCAGCCGAGGCCGTCGATCAGGAAAACGCAGTTGCGGTCGGCCGGGGTCAGCTCCGGGATGGCCGCGGTGGTGCCGGGTACGCCCATGCCCGCGGCCAGCGTGGGCAGCAGGTCGGCGAGGGAGCCGGAGCCGTATTCGGGGACGGGCGCGGACTCGACGGCCAGGGGTTCCGGGTGGTCCCAGGTGGCGGGCTGGGCCATCAGCGGGGAACGTCCGCGGTCGCCTCGGAGAGGGACTGCGCGAAGGCGAGGGTCTGCTGCACCGTCTCCGGGCCGTCGCCGGCCTCGCTGACACGCAGGCTCAGGTCGTCCGCCGTCGAGTTGCCCGTGTAGCCGTGGTCCGCCTCGCAGTTGGGATCGCCGCAGGCCGCCGGCTCCAGGTCGATCCGGGCTACGGCGCCCCAGCCGATGGTCAGCACGACCTCCCGGGGCAGCGTGCCCGGGGTGTACGACTCCGGGTTGGCGACCACGCGGCTGAGCACCACCGACGAGATCCGGCCGAGCTTCACGGACTCCGTGGACGTCGTCGCGTACGGCGTCGGGGAGGTGGTGTCGGCGGCCTGCTCGTCGGTGTGGCTGACGATGAAGCGGTTGCCCGTGAGGACGAGCACCGTCACATGCCGGCGCACCTCGTTCTGGTCGAACGTGGTCTCCTGGTGGACCAGGAACGACCGGATCGGCTCGCCGCCCACGGCGGCCTCCACCGCCTCGGCCACGAGGGCCGGGTAGTAGCCGCTGCGCTCGATCGCCGCACGCAGCCCCTGGGTCGTCGTACTGGTCTTGGCCATGACGTCCATCCTACGGTGGCGCACTGACTGCGAGGCACCGGTCAGGGCCGTCTCATCTCTCCTGTCCCACGCCTGTGCCCCGCGCGCGGGAGGCGTCCGAGGGTGCCCACCGCGCCTCTCAGTACACGGGAAGCGTGCGCGGGCCGAGGTCGTCGCGGGCCGGGGGCGGGGCCAGACGGACGGAGGCGCCCAGGACGCTCAGGCCGTGCGCGGCGACGACGACCGGCTCCAGGGTCACGGCGACCACCTCGGGGTGGTCGTCGACCAGCCGCGACACCCGGAGCATCAGCTCCTCCAGGGCAGGCGTGTCGACCGGTGTGGAGCCGCGCCAGCCGAACAGGAGCGGCGCCGTCCGGATCGACCGGACCAGCGAGGCGGCCTCCCGGTCCGTGACCGGAACCAGCCGGTGCGCGGTGTCCCCGAGCAGCTGCGAGGCGGCCCCGGCGAGCCCGAACGACAGCACGGCCCCGGCCGCCGGGTCGATGACGGCCCGTACGACGGTGTCGACGCCGCGCGGCGCCATCCGCTGCACCACCGGCCGCAGTTCCTCGGGTGTCCCGAACAGCTCGCCCAACTCGGCGTACGCCCGCCGCAGTTGGTCCTCGTCCGCGAGATCAAGGCGTACGCCGCCCAGGTCGGCGCGGTGGCGCAGGTGCGGGGCGGTGGCCTTGAGGGCGACCGGGTAGCCGAGGGTGCGGGCGGCTTCGGCGGCGGCATCCGGGGTGGGGGCGGGGAGCGCGCGGTGGACGTCGACGCCGTACTTCCCGAGCAGGTCGCAGGTGTCGTCGACGCCGAGGGTGAGGCCCTGCCCGCGCGCGAGGAGCCTGCCGATCAGCCCGGCGGCGCCCTTCTCGTCGATGTCCTCGAACTCGGGGACCCGGCCGGGGTCGACGGCCTCGCGCCGCCACTGGGCGTACTTCACGGCTTCGGAGAGGGCGCGGACGGCACGCTCGGCGGCGGGGAAGGCGGGGATGAGACCACCGCCTTCGGGGGCGGGCATCTCGGTGACGGCCGGCTCCGATTCCGCGGTGTCCGGTCGCGGTGCTCCCTCCGCGGGGCGGTACCGGTCGGCGCCGCTCTCCGTGCCGGGTGCCTTGGAGGCGACCTGGGGTGCCGTGCTCATCGCGGCGGACAACGCCTCGGCCAGGCCGCCGAGTTCCACGTGGACCACCAGCACCGGCTTCCCGGGAACGGCCGCCGCCGCTGAGCGCAGTGCCTCCGCCAGCGCGGCGTCCTCGGCCGACCCCTCCCCCACCGCGGGTATCGCGGTCACCACGACCGCGTCGCACGCCTCGTCGGCCAGCGCCTCGGACAGCGCCCGGTGGAAGTCTCCCGCCGTCGCCGCCGTGGTCAGGTCCAGCGGGGCGAGCGGCCGCAGCCCCTCGGAGAGGCACGCGTCGTAGGTCAGCAGTCCGAGGGACTCGGAGTTCCCGACGATCGCCACGCGTGGGCCATTGGGCAGCGGTTGCCGTGCCAGGAGCAGCCCGGTGTCGACCAGTTCGGTGATCGTCTCGACGCGGATCACCCCGGCCTGGCGGAGCAGCGCGGACACCGTGGCGTGCGGCAGGCGGGTCGCCCGTACGGCGTGTCCCTGGGGGGCGGATCCGGCGCCCTGGACGACGACCAGGGGTTTCGCCGCCGCGGTGCGCCGGGCGAGTCGGGTGAACTTGCGGGGGTTGCCGATGGACTCCAGGTACATGAGGGCGACGTCGGTGTCGGGGTCGTCGAACCAGTACTGGAGGACGTCGTTTCCGGAGACGTCCGCGCGGTTGCCCGACGACACGAACGTGGAGACGCCGGTGACTCCGGTGACCCCGCCGCCGCGCCGGTGCAGCCGGGAGAGCAGGGCGATGCCGATGGCACCGGACTGGGCGAACAGGCCGATGCGTCCGGGGCGCGGCATCTCGGGGGCGAGGGAGGCGTTCAGCCGTACGTCGGCCGCGGTGTTGATGACCCCGAAGGCGTTCGGTCCGATGATGCGCATGCCGTACGTGCGCGCGTGGCGCACGAGTTCGCGCTGGCGCTCGCGTCCCTCGGGGCCGCTCTCGGCGTAACCGGCGGTGACCACGACCAGCCCCTGCACCCCGTGTTCACCGCACTCGGTGACGACTTCGAGGACGTGCTCGACCGGTACGGCGACGACCGCGAGGTCCACGGGGCCCTCGATCTCGCGCACCGAGCGGTGGGCCGGTACCCCGTCGAGGTCCTTCCGGTCCTCGGGGAACGCCTTGTTCACCGCGTACAGGCCACCGGTGAAACCGGCGTCCCTGATGTTGTCGAGAACGCTGCGGCCCACCCCTCCGGGGGAACGGCCGACGCCGACGACCGCCACGGAGCCGGGCACCAACAGCCGTCGTACGGACCGTGCTTCGGCGCGCTGTTCCCGCGCGCGCTGCACGGCGAGGGACCGGTCGGTGGGCTCGAGATCGAACTCCAGGCGGACGACCCCGTCCTCGAAGCTGCGCTTCTGGGTGTAGCCGGCGTCCGTGAACACCTTGATCATCTTGTTGTTGGCGGGCAGCACCTCGGCGGCGAAGCGGCGGATGCCGCGCTCGCGGGCGACGGCCGCGATGTGCTCCAGGAGGGCGGACGCGACGCCCCTTCCCTGGTGGGCGTCCTGCACCAGGAAGGCGACCTCGGCCTCGTCGGCCGGGGCGGAGGCCGCTCGCCCGTCGGCACTAATGCGGTCATAGCGTACGGTGGCGATGAACTCGCCGCCGACGGTGGCCGCGAGTCCCACCCGGTCCACGAAGTCGTGGTGCGTGAAGCGGTGGACGTCCTTGGCGGACAGGCGAGGATACGGCGCGAAGAAGCGGTAGTACTTCGACTCGTCGGAGACCTGCTCGTAGAAGCTGACCAGGCGATCGGCGTCGTCGACGGTGATGGGCCTGATGCGCGCGGTACCCCCGTCGCGCAGCACCACGTCGGCTTCCCAGTGGGCGGGGTACTCGTGCCGGTCCGACGAGGTCTGCATGGGCCCCAGCGTACGGCTCGCGTCCGACAACGGCGCGAGGCAGTCTGTGGGGAACAACAGAGCACGGGGAGTGGGGCCGAGGCCGCGGTCCGACACCCCGTTCCGGACGGTCCGGCGGACCGGTCCGGGCTCGCTTCACGTGTGGGAAACTGGTCTAGACAACCCTGAGACTCTGAAGGGCAGCATCACATGGCTGAGCGCCGCGTCAACGTCGGCTGGGCGGAGGGCCTTCACGCCCGCCCCGCCTCCATCTTCGTCCGGGCCACCACGGCCTCGGGTATCCCCGTGACGATCGCCAAGGCCGACGGCAACCCCGTCAACGCGGCCTCCATGCTCGCGGTCCTGGGCCTGGGCGCCCAGGGCGGCGAGGAGATCGTCCTCGCGTCCGACGCCGAGGGCGCGGACGCGGCCCTCGACCGCCTCGCGAAGCTGGTCGCGGAAGGCCTCGAGGAACTCCCCGAGACCGTCTGAGAACCACCCAATTGAGGGTTGCGGTGCTTTTGGCCCAAAACCCGGTGCACCACAACCTCGAAGGGCTCGTCCGAATTACCGGGCGAGCCCTTCGCAATTCCATTTGTGGGCAGCATAAATAATCCCCCGCGAATTAGCCCCTCTTTGTATACGGTGCCCGTGTTAATGCCGCAGACCCGACATGTTTACGGGAGGTTGCGAAGTCCTCACACGGTCCGTGCCGTTCGCGCCGTTCGCCCCGCCCGGAAAGCGCAACCGGTGCGCGGTGCCCGCGCGCTCGGTGTGCAGGGCGGTGATCGCCCGGGCGCGCTCGCTGTCACCGCGGGCCACGGCGTCCACGATGGCGCCGTGCTCGGCCCAGGACTCCACGGGGTTGGCCGGGGCGTCCACCGCGTACATCCAGGCGATCTTGTGCCGCAGCTGGGTCAGCATCGAGGTCAGCGCGGGGCTCCCGGAGGCCTGGGACAGCGTCTCGTGGAACCAGCTGCCCAGGGAGCGCAGATCCTCGCTGTTGCCCCGTCTGGCGCGCTCCTGGCCCAGCCTGACGAGGCCGCGCAGCACCTTGAGGTGGGCCTCGGTGCGCCGCTGGGCGGCCCGTGAGGCACCGAGCGGCTCCAGCAGCATCCGCATCTCCAGCAGGTCGGCGGCCTCCTGCTCGGTCGGTTCCGCGACGCACGCGCCCGCGTGCCGCCGGGTCACCACGAACCCCTCGGCCTCCAGCGTGCGCAGGGCCTCCCGGACCGGGACGCGCGAGACCCCGTACCGGCGCGCGAGGAGTTCCTCCGTGAGCCGGCTGCCGCGCTCGTAGACACCGGCGACGATGTCGTCCCGGATCGCCGTGCATACCGAGTGCGCCGGAATACGCATGTCCGACCTCCGCCTTAATCCCCGTGAAACGTCGACGATTGACGTGTGTTCCGTGACTCTATTGCAATGAGCGGGAATTTCCGATGGGGGGCCGGAATCCATGCATATTTTTTGGACAGGAGGGCTCCGGAAACGCCGAAAGCCCCGGCTGGGCGGGCCAGGGCTTCGGGAAGTGCGGTACCGCGTCGTCAGACGTTCACGCCGTGCTTGCGGAGGTAGGCGACGGGGTCGACGTCCGAGCCGTACTCGGCGGTGGTGCGGGCCTCGAAGTGGAGGTGCGGTCCGGTGACGTTGCCGGTCGCCCCGGAGAGGCCGATCTGCTGGCCCGGGGTGACGCTCTGGCCGACGGAGACACCGATGGACGACAGGTGGCCGTACATGGTGTACATGCCGTCGGCCATCTTGATCACCACTTGATTGCCGTACGAGCCGCCCCAGCCGGTGTCGACGACGGTGCCGGAGCCGACCGCGTGGACGCTGGTGCCGGTCGAGGCGTGGAAGTCGATGCCGGTGTGGGCGCCGGAGGACCAGAGGGAACCGCCGGTCTTGTAGCCGGTGGAGACGTACGAGCCGGTGACCGGTGAGACGAAGGTGTTGAGCCTCTCGCGCTCGGCGGCGCGGGCGGCGCGTACCTTGGCCTCGCGCTCGGCCTTGGCCAGTGCGGCGGCCTTGGCGCGGGCGACCTCCTTGGCCAGCGCCTCGTCTGCGGCCTGCTGCTGGGCGACGGCCTGGGCGTCGATCTGCTCGGCGACGGCGTCGCCCATGGCGATGACGGGGGTGAGACCGGTCTGTTCGGGGGCGGGCTCCGCGGCGAACGCCGGGGCGCTCGCGAGGGTGCCGACGACGCCGGTGGTGGTGAGGGCCGCGACACTCGCGACACGAACGGTGGTGCGGTGGGTCCGGCTCGGGCGACGGTGCTTCCCGGTGGCGCGGGTGAACGCCATGGAGTGGCTGGTCCTTTCCTTCCTTCTCGCCTACCGGGTTAGCTGACGGGTTCGGAGCAGGAAGGTCTCCTACGGACTCCCTCGACGGGCGTCCGATTCACCCCAGGGACATGGGTCCCCGGCTCCCCTGGCTCGCGCCGTACGGGGACTCGGCGATGACTGTCCGGTGCCGCGAGTGCGGCGCGGTGCCTGACGGACAGCCGGACCGACGCTAAGGGGGGCCACTTTCAATCCCCAAACGGATCACGGTTTTTGTTGCGCACGCCACAGGGCAGACAGGCAACCTCTCCCCCAATTCGGACAATAGGGGGCCCTGGTGACTCTTCCGTCACCAGGGCCCCCACGCGCGCGTGCCGCCCGTCGGCCCGCTACGGGTCGTCTACTCGGCCGGTACGACGGTCACTTCGCCGATGCCGAGCGCCTCCACGGGCGCCTTGATCTGCTCCGCGTCGCCGACCAGGACCGTCACCAGACGGTCCACCGGGAAGGCGTTCACGACCGCCGCGGTGGCCTCCACCGTGCCGGTCGCGGCGAGCTGTTGGTACAGCGTCGCCTGGTAGTCGTCGGGCAGGTGCTGCTCGACCTGGTCGGCCAGCGTGCTCGCGACGGCCGCGGCGGTCTCGTACTTGAGCGGCGCCACCCCGACGAGGTTCTGCACGGCGACGTCGCGCTCGGCGTCGGTGAGGCCGCCCTCGGCGAGCTTGCGCAGGACCGTCCACAGGTCGTCCAGCGCGGGACCGGTGTTCGGGGTGTCCACGGAGCCGCTGATGGCGAGCATCGCGGCGCCCGTGCCGTCGGGTGCCGAACGCAGCACCTGGCCGAACGCCCGCACACCGTAGGTGTAGCCCTTCTCCTCGCGCAGGACGCGGTCCAGGCGGGAGGTGAGGGTGCCGCCGAGGCAGTACGTGCCGAGCACCTGGGCCGGCCACACGCGGTCGTGCCGGTCGGCTCCGACACGGCCGATGAGCAGCTGCGTCTGGACGGCGCCGGGACGGTGCACGATCACGACGCGCCCGGTGTCGTCGGCGGTGACCGCCGGCACGGGGCGCGGCTGCGCGGCGGAGCCCGTCCACGAACCCAGGGTGTCCGCGAGCAACGCGTCCAGGTCGATGCCGGTGAGGTCGCCGACGACCACGGCGGTGGCCGTCGCGGGGCGGACGTGCCGCTCGTAGAAGGCGCGTACGGACGCCGAGTCGATCTTCTCGACGGTCTCCTCGGTGCCCTGGCGCGGACGCGACATGCGCGAGGTCGCCGGGAACAGCTCCTTGGAGAGCTCCTTGGCGGCGCGGCGCGAGGGGTTGGCCGTCTCGTGCGGGATCTCGTCGAGGCGGTTGCGGACCAGCCGCTCGATCTCGCTGTCCGCGAAGGCGGGCGCCCGCAGCGCGTCGGAGAGCAGGCCGAGCCCCCTGGCCAGGCGCGAGGCCGGGACCTCCAGGCTGAGGCGCAGCCCGGGGTGGTCGGCATGCGCGTCCAGCGTGGCGCCGGAGCGCTCCAGCTCGGCGGCGAACTCCTCGGCGGAGTGCTTGTCGGTGCCCTCGGAGAAGGCCCGCGCGGTGATCGTGGCGACACCGTCCAGGCCGGCCGGCTCGGCGTCCAGGGGCGCGTCGAGGAGCACCTCGACGGCGACGACCTGCTGGCCGGGGCGGTGGCAGCGCAGGACCGTCAGGCCGTTGGCCAGCGTGCCGCGTTCGGGGGCCGGGAAGGCCCACGGCTTGGCCTCGCCGGCCTGGGGCTGGGGGTGGAATTCCATCGTGGCGAGCTCGGTCACTTGGCCGCCTCCTCGTTCTCGTCGCCGGCCTCTGCTTCGTCGTCCTCTTCCGCGACGGGCTCGTAGACGAGCACCGCGCGGTTGTCGGGGCGCAGGCGGGCCTTGGCGACCTCCTGGACCTCCTCCGCCGTCACGTCGAGGACGCGCTGTACGGCGGTCAGGGCGAGCTGCGGGTCGCCGAACAGGACGGCGTACCGGCACAGTTCGTCGGCGCGGCCCGCGACCGTGCCCAGCCGGTCGAGCCACTCGCGCTCCAACTGGGCCTGGGCGCGCTCCATTTCCTCGGCCGTGGGGCCCTCCTCGGCGAACCGGGCGAGCTCCTCGTCGATGGCCGCCTCGATGACGGGCACCTCGACGTCACCGGACGTCTTCACGTCCAGCCACCCCAGGGAGGGCGCTCCGGCCAGCCGCAGCAGTCCGAAGCCGGCCGCTACGGCCGTACGGTCGCGTCGTACAAGGCGGTTGTAGAGGAGGGAGGACTCGCCGCCGCCCAGGATGGTGAGGGCGAGGTCGGCCGCGTCGGACGCGCGCGTGCCGTCCTCCGGGAGGCGGTACGCGCACATCAGGGCGCGGGCCGGGACCTCCTCGACGACGACCTCGCGCAGCTCGCCGCCCATCGTGTCGGGCAGCGCGCCGTCACGGGGTGCGGGCTTGCCGTCGTGCGAGGCGATGGACCCGAAGTACTTCTCGATCCAGGCGAGCGTCTGCTCGGGGTCGATGTCGCCGACCACGGACAGGACCGCGTTGTTGGGCGCGTAGTAGGTGCGGAAGAACGCGCGCGCGTCCTCCAGGGTGGCCGCGTCCAGGTCCGCCATCGAGCCGATGGGCGTGTGGTGGTAGGGGTGGCCCTCCGGGTAGGCGAGGGCGGTCAGCTTCTCGAACGCGGTGCCGTAGGGCACGTTGTCGTAGCGCTGGCGGCGTTCGTTCTTGACGACGTCCCGCTGGTTCTCCATGGACTCCTCGTCCAGGGCGGCCAGCAGGGAGCCCATGCGGTCGGCCTCCAGCCAGAGGGCGAGCTCCAACTGGTGGGTGGGCATGGTCTCGAAGTAGTTCGTGCGCTCGAAACTGGTGGTGCCGTTGAGCGAGCCGCCCGCGCCCTGCACCAGTTCGAAGTGTCCGTTGCCCTTCACCTGTCCGGAGCCCTGGAACATCAGGTGCTCGAAGAGGTGAGCCAGGCCGGTACGTCCCTTGACCTCGTGGCGGGAACCGACGTCGTACCAGAGGCACACCGCCGCGACCGGGGTCAGGTGGTCCTCGGAGAGCACCACGCGCAGACCGTTGGCCAAGCGGTGTTCGGTCGCTGTCAGGCCGCCGGAGCCTGCCTCGGCGGTGGCCGTGTGACCCATGGGCATGTACGTCCCTTCGATCGCGGATTCTCTGGCTGGAAACGCAGAAATCCTGCTCGTCCCGCCACTGTATGCAAGCGTGCGGACCGTCGGCGAAGTTCCCGGCGGACGTACGCCGAGAGCGAGATCGCGTAGCCTGCGGGCAGTCGCACACGTGGACTCACGCGGCAGCCGCCGGCGACGGACCCGAGCGGGCAACGCCGGGTCCTGGTCCGCGTTGTCAGTGCCGCGGTCCACAATGGTTCACGTCAAGACCCCGTTCACGCTTCAGCAAGAGTGAGCCGAAGGGGAGCGACCCCCAGGCGAGCGACCAGAAAAGAGGAGCCGGCAGCGATGGCCCGCCGCAGCACGAAGACCCCGCCGCCCGACGACTCGTTCGAGGAGCGGATCCTCGACATCGACGTCGTCGACGAGATGCAGGGCTCCTACCTTGAGTACGCGTACTCGGTCATCTACTCGCGCGCCCTGCCGGACGCCCGGGACGGCCTGAAGCCGGTCCACCGACGCATCGTCTACCAGATGGACGAGATGGGCCTGCGCCCCGACCGCGGCTACGTGAAGTGCGCGCGTGTCGTCGGCGAGGTCATGGGCAAGCTGCACCCGCACGGGGACGCGTCCATCTACGACGCCCTCGTGCGCATGGCCCAGCCCTTCTCCATGCGCGTCCCCCTGGCCGACGGCCACGGCAACTTCGGCTCGCTGGGCAACGACGACCCGCCCGCCGCCATGCGGTACACCGAGTGCCGGCCGTCCGAGGCCGCCAACCTGATGACCGAGTCGATCGACGAGGACACGGTCGACTTCACCCCGAACTACGACGGCCAGGAGCAGGAGCCGGTGGCCCTGCCCGCCGCCTTCCCGAACCTCCTGGTGAACGGCTCGTCGGGCATCGCCGTCGGCATGGCCACCAACATGCCGCCGCACAACCTGGGCGAAGTCATCGCCGCCGCCCGGCACCTGATCCGCTATCCGAACGCGGACCTGGACAGCCTGATGCGCCACGTCCCCGGCCCCGACCTGCCCACGGGCGGCCGGATCGTCGGCCTCACCGGCATCCGGGACGCGTACGAGACGGGCCGCGGCACCTTCAAGATCCGCGCCACGGTCACCGTGGACAACGTGACGGCCCGCCGCAAGGGCCTGATCGTCACCGAACTGCCCTTCTCCGTGGGCCCCGAGAAGGTCATCGCCAAGATCAAGGACCTGGTCGGCGCGAAGAAGCTGCAGGGCATCGCCGACGTCAAGGACCTCACCGACCGCGCGCACGGCCTGCGCCTGGTCATCGAGATCAAGAACGGCTTCGTCCCGGAAGCGGTCCTGGAGCAGCTCTACAAACTGACGCCGATGGAGGAGTCCTTCGGCATCAACAACGTCGCTCTGGTCGACGGCCAGCCCCTCACGCTGGGCCTCAAGGAACTCCTGGAGGTCTACCTCGACCACCGCTTCGACGTCGTACGGCGCCGCAGCGAGTTCCGCCGCACCAAGCGGCGCGACCGCCTCCACCTCGTGGAGGGTCTGCTCACCGCGCTCATCGACATCGATGAGGTCATCCGGATCATCCGCTCCAGCGACAACTCCGCGCAGGCCAAGCAGAGTCTGATGGAGCGCTTCTCGCTGTCGGACATCCAGACCCAGTACATCCTGGACACCCCGCTCCGCCGCCTCACCCGGTTCGACCGGATCGAGCTGGAGTCGGAGATGGAGCGACTCCAGGCGGAGATCGCCGAGTTGACCCGCATCCTGGAGTCGGACACCGAGCTGCGCAAGCTGGTCTCGGCCGAACTCGCCGCGGTGGCGAAGAAGTTCGGCACCGACCGGCGCACGGTCCTGCTGGAGTCGGCGGGCTCCCCCGCCGCCACCGTGCCGCTCCAGGTGGCCGACGACCCGTGCCGGGTGCTGCTCTCCTCGACGGGCCTGCTGGCCCGCACGGCGAACGGCGAGCCCTTCCCGGAGGACGCCGACGCCCGGCGCGTCAAGCACGACGTGATCGTCTCGGCGGTCCCGGCGACCGCGCGCGGCGAGCTGGGCGCGGTCACCTCGGCCGGACGCCTCCTCCGGATCAACGTCGTCGACCTGCCCCAACTCCCGGAGACGGCCGCCGCGCCGAACCTCTCCGGGGGCGCCCCGATCTCGGAGTTCGTCTCCCTGGACGAGGGCGAGACGGTCATCTGCCTGACGACCCTCGACGAGTCCTCTCCCGGCCTCGCCATCGGCACGGAACAGGGCGTCGTGAAGCGCGTGGTCCCCGACTACCCCACGAACAAGGAGGAGTTGGAGGTCATCACGCTCAAGGACGGCGACCGGATCGTCGGCGCCGTCGAGCTGCGCACCGGCGAGGAGGACCTGGTCTTCATCGCGGACGACGCCCAACTCCTGCGCTACCAGGCCTCCCAGGTGCGCCCCCAGGGCCGCGCGGCCGGCGGCATGGCGGGCATCAAGCTCACCGAGGGCGCGAAGGTCATCTCCTTCACCGCCGTCGACCCGGCGGTGGACGCGGTCGTCTTCACGGTCGCCGGCTCGCGCGGCACGCTCGACGATTCCGTCCAGACGACGGCCAAGCTGACCCCGTTCGACCAGTACCCCCGCAAGGGCCGCGCGACCGGCGGCGTCCGCTGCCAGCGCTTCCTGAAGGGCGAGGACTGCCTCTCCCTGGCCTGGGCGGGCGCGGTACCGGCCAAGGCGGCCCAGCGGGACGGCACCCCGGCGGAGCTCCCGGAGATCGACCCGCGCCGCGACGGCTCGGGCGTGTCACTGCCGAAGACGGTGTCGGTGGTGGCGGGGCCGGTGTAGCACCGGTCAGTAGTCGAGGCCGAGGTCCGACTCGGGTGCGAGTTCGGGCTCGGCTTCGGGTTCGAACTCGGCCTCCCGCTCCGGTTCTTGTACGTAACGGAGGACGCCCCACATGCCGCGCTCGTCGGCGAGTGGGGCGTCGCCATCCGCGCACGCCTCCAGCTCCTTGCCGAGAGCGGCCATGTCGAGACCGGTACCGATGAGCACGAGCTGCGTGAGCCGCGCGTCCCCGTCGGCCCAGGGCTCGGGATAGAACCGCAGGAACCGTCCTACGGCGTGCACGGCGTACCGGTTGCGCGGATCGTGCGCGCCGAAGTCGACGTACCCCTTGATGCGGTACAGCCCCTCGGGCCTGCTGTCGAGGAACGCCATCAGCCTGCGCGGGTCGAGAGGCACGTCGGAGACATGGGAGAGGCTGTCGTACGCGTCGTGCAGGTGCCCGGCGTGATCGTCACCACCATGCTCCTGCTCGTGGTCTGATTCATGGAGGTCGTCGAAGGTCAGCTGCCCGACGCGCTCCTCGTTCGGACGGCAGTCGAAGAGGAACTCCGGGTCGATCCGGCCGTAGGTCGCGGGTACGACGGCGGCGCGGTCGGTGAGCGAGCGGACGAGGCCGAGGACGCGCGGGCCGTCGGCCGCCCGGTCGAGCTTGTTGACGACGACGAGGTCGGCGAGGGCGAGATGCCGGTCGATCTCGGGATGCTTCACGCGCGTGTCGTCGAACTCGGCCGCGTCGACGACCTCGACGAGCCCGCCGTAGACGATCCCCGGCTGCTCGCTGGCGAGCAGCATCCGCACCAGCTCCTCCGGCTCGGCGAGCCCGCTGGCCTCGATGACGATGACGTCGATCCCGGCGGCCGGCCGGGCGAGTCGCTCCAGATAGACGTCGAGTTCACTGGCGTCGACGGCACAGCACAGGCACCCGTTGCCGAGCGACACGGTCGAGTCACCCAGGGCGCCGGCCACGGCCAGCGCGTCGATCTCGATCGCCCCGAAGTCGTTGACGATGGCCCCGATACGGCTGCCTCCGCTGCGGTGCAGGAGGTGGTTGAGGAGGGTGGTCTTTCCTGAGCCCAGGAAGCCGGCCAGGACGATGACGGGGGTTTGGGGTGGGGGTGCCGATGCGGGGGGTGGTGGTGGGGTGGGGGCCGTGCGGGGTGTTGGCGCCGGGGGCGGGGTCGGGTCCAGGTGGGGTGTCGAGGGCGGACTCGAGTCTGGGTGTGTGCTCTGGCTCGACCCCGGGCCACCGCTCGGGCCGAGGCTCTGGCTCGGGCTCTGCTCGCTCAACGTGCGACCTCTTTCACGCCGACGCGTGCACCGGCTCGTGGCGCGGCACACGTACGGAGGTTGAATGCCGCCCCAGGATACGAGTCGGGAGAATCGCCGCGAAGTGAACGATTGTTAGCAGCACCCGCGGGGCAGACGTTGGGGAAGGCGCCGGTTCGTGCGACCCTCGCTTCCCTCCGTGCGCCTCCTCTCCGCCTCCCTGCCGATCAGAGCCGCTCGGCACTCTGGGAGACGGCAAGCGCCGCCCATCGCTCGCCGGTCCCCGTCTTCACCAACCCGCACCCGACGGCCGGCGGATGGCCGCCTGATTCGGGGGTTGTTGACATGGCCACACGGAAGTATTCGGCGTGGAGGGTCGGTTCCGCAGCGCTCAGCCTGCTGCTCGCCACCGCCACGATGACACTCGCGGCACGTCAGCGACGTCTGGAAGCGGCGCGCCTGGCCGAACAACGGCTGGAGGAACGGCGTCTGGGACTGGAGGAGTTGGCGATACGGCGAAAGGCGTTGGCGCATCAGCAGCGCATGCAGTGGGAACTGCTGGCCCGCGCGATCGACGACCCGTCCCTCGCTGAGGTGATCGACACCTACGACAAGACCATCCCGGCGGAGAGGCGCCGACAGTTCCTCTACGCAAACGCGTGGTATGTCCATCTTTACCACCTCTACCAGGCAGGGCTACTGGAACGAGAGGTGCTGTACAGGCATCTGCGGGAGTTCTTCCAGAGCCCGGTCTTCCGCGAGTACTGGGAGGCATCGAGGCAGATGCGCGCCTCGCTGAACGAGTCCTCCGTGGAAGCGCAGTTGGGGCGCATGGTCGACGGCCTGGTGAAGGACCTCGACGACGCGGACACGGACGAGTGGTGGGTTGTCGGCAACCCACCGACCGACTAGCGAAGCCACCGGACCGGACCGGTCAAGCGAGATGCGTCACGGACACGACTGAGTGGAATTTCGGCCATCCTGCCGCACCAGCCCCCTGGACCTCAGTAGCATGCCCTCCGCTACAACGTCCAGACCAGCTGCTCGTAAGGACCACTACTCTTGAAGATCGTGCGCCGCATCGGTGTGCCCCCAAGCGCCCGAGGCAGTAATTCAGGAAGCACCTGCCCGGACGTGTTCGAACTCAGTGACGGCAACTTCGCCGTCATCGGCACCGAGGCAACCGAGAAGCTGGACGGTGAACTGCCCCCGGACGCCGCACGCGCCGACTACGAACGCATCGTCATCGTGAGTCGGGAAACGCTGATTCGAGCCAAGGCAGACATCCCCGACGCCTGACAGCACCGCACGAGCACGCGTCCACCAAAGACCCGTCCCGTACCGAACTCCGGCCGCACGCCACCGTGAGCGAGTCCGGCACCCGACCGGCGAGCAGCCCGCCACCCCGTCACTGCTCGATCACCACCCATGAGGCCTGGCGCCAGAACGGCACCAGGCCACACGCGTTCCCGGGGCCCGTTCTCAGCTCATCAGCGGCACCGCCACCGGCGCCTCCGCCCCCACGTACCGAGCCACCGGCCGAATGATCTTCGGGTCCTCCGCCTGCTCCACGACGTTCGCGCTCCACCCCACCACCCGCGCGGCCGCGAAGGTCGGAGTGAACATCTCCCGTGGCAGCCCGCAGAGTTCCATCACCAGCCCCGCGTAGAACTCGACGTTCGTATGGAGTTCGCGGCCCGGCTTGAGCTCCGCGAGGATCGCCTCCACCTGCCGCTCGACCTCCACCGCGAACTCGACCCGCGGCCCGCCGAACTGCTGGGCGACCTCGCGCAGCATCCGCGAACGAGGGTCCTCCGTGCGGTAGATGGCGTGACCGAAGCCCATGATGCGGTCGCCCGCGAGGACCCGTTCACGGATCCACGGGTCGATGCGGTCCGGCGTGCCGATCGCGTCCAGGGTGTCCAGGGCCCGGCTGGGCGCACCCCCGTGCAGCGGACCCGAGAGCGCCCCTACGGCTCCGACGAGGCAGGCCGCCACATCCGCCCCGGTCGACGCGATGACCCGCGCGGTGAAGGTTGATGCGTTGAATCCGTGGTCAATGGTTGAGATCAAGTATTGCTCGATCGCCCTGGCCTGCTGCTTGTCCGGCTCCGAACCCGTCAACATGTACAGGTAGTTGGCCGCGTAGGAGAGGTCCTCGCGGGGCTCCACGGGATCAAGTCCCTGCCCCAGCCGGTACAGCGCGGTCAGCAGCGTCGGTACGGCCGCGGACGCCACGAGGGTGTCCCGGCGGCGCGCGTCCGCGTCGATGTCGTACACCGGCCGGAAGCCCTTCGCGGCGCCGAGCAGCGACAGCGCCGTACGCATCCCGGACAGCGGTCCGGACGTGCCGCTCGCCGCCGCCACCGCGGGCAGCGCGGCCCGCACCTCGTCGGGCAGCCGACGCAGCGCGGCGGTCTCGGCGGCGAAGGCCGCGCTCCGCTCGGCGTCCGGCAGTTCGCCGTGGGCCAGGAGATGCCAGACGTCCTCGAAGCCACGGGTCTGCGCGAGGTCGACGGCGGAGTACTGGCGGTAGTGGTAGAAGCCCTCGATGCCTCGGACGTCACCGATTCGGGTGTCGGTGACGACGACGCCCGCGAGTCCCCGCGGAACCTCGATACGCGTGGCTACGGCCCTGTTGCTGGACATGTTTCCTCCCTGGACTTGATTTCAATGTCCATGGTTGACTCAATCTCTGTCAATATTGATTGAATCAATATCCGCAAGGCAGGCATGCGGATGGATACGGTGGCCCCCATGCGCGATCAAGAACCCGCTCCCGGTCACCCCGAGCGACGTCTGAGCACCAAGGAGACCGCCGAGTTGCTCGGCGTGAAGCCCGACACCGTGTACGCGTACGTGAGTCGCGGGCAGTTGAGCAGCAGGCGCGAGCCCGGCGGCCGGGGCAGCACCTTCGACGCCAAGGAGGTGGAGGCGCTCGCCCGGCGCAACAGACGCGAGAGCAGCGGGAGTTCGGGCTCCGGGGGCGAGCTGTCCGTACGGACCCGGATCACGCTCATCGAGAAGGACCGGTACTACTTCCGGGGCGTCGACGCGACCGAGCTGGCCGCCCGCCACTCCTACGAGGAGATCGCGGAGTGGCTGTGGACCGGGGAGCTGCGCCCCGGGATCACGTTCACCGCGCCCAAAGCGGCCGTCGCCGTGGCCCGGCGTGCCGTGGACGCGCTGCCCGAACACGCCGGTCCCACCGACCGGTTGAGGGTCGCGGCCATCGCGGCGGCGACCGCGGACCCGCTGCGTTTCGACCTGTCCGAGGACGCCGTGCTCGGCACCGCGCGCATCCTCATCCCCACCCTCGTCGCGGCCCTGCCGCCGGTACGGCGCACCCATCGCGACGAGGGTCCCCTGGCCCACCGACTGTGGGCACGGCTGAGTGGCCGACCAGCTGACGAGGCATCACTGCGCGTTCTGGACACGGCACTTGGGCTCCTCGTCGACCACGACCTGGCCGCCTCGACCCTCGCGGTGCGCGTCGCCGCTTCGGCCCGCGCGCACGCCTACGCGGCCGTCTCCTCCGGCCTGGGCGTCCTCGAAGGCCCCCTGCACGGCGCCGCCAGCGGCCTGGCGCACCGGCTGCTGCTCGACGTGCTCGACCAGGGCACCGCGGCCCCGGTGGTGGCGGACGAACTGCGCTCCGGCCGCCGTATCCCCGGACTGGGTCACCGGCTCTACCCGGGCGAAGACCCACGCGCGCGTGCCCTGTTCGCGCTCCTGGAGGAGATCCCGGGCGCCGCGCCCGCCCTCGCCGCGGCCCGCGACATCGTCGCCACCACCGCCCGCCACACCCCGCTGCACGCCAACGTCGACCTGGCGCTCGCCGTGTTCACCGTCTCCTCCGGGATGCCCTCCACGGCGGGCGAGACGGTCTTCGCCGTCGCCCGTACGGCGGGCTGGATCGCGCATGCCTTGGAAGAGTACGGGGAGCGCCCGTTGCGCATGCGGCCCAGCGGTCACTACGTGGGCCCCAGGCCGCCTCGACCACTACCGGAGTAGGACACGAGCACGGCCGGAAGTCGCCCCGAGCCAAGTCAGGTTAGGCTCACCTCTGTGAGTACGTGCGCGACCGTCTCTCAGGACCTCGACGAGCCCATTTCCGGAACCGCTGCCACGGCGACGACGTGGCTGCTGCTGGAACAGCCCGGTCCTTGGGGTGCCAAAGCGCTCACTTCGAGCCACCTGGACCCCGTGGTGGGGCGTGCCCTGGAAGCGGCCGCCGCGGACACGGGCGTACGGATCGCGCTCATCCGGCGCCCCGGGCGGCACGCCGACCCCGCGTCCTCGCCGGTGCGCCAGGTGTACGCGGCCCACACCGTTCCCGGGAACGTGTGGCTGCACAGCGCCTCGACCGAGGATCCGCGGGAGCTGCTCGGCCTCGACTTCGCCGCTCTCGGCACGGGTGATCCCGGCTCGTTCGGCTCGGCGCTCGGCGGGCGACCCCACACCGGTGATCCGCTCGCGCTCGTGTGCACCAACGGCAAGCGCGACCGCTGCTGCGCGCTCCTGGGCCGCCCCCTCGCGGCGGAACTGGCCACCTCCGGTGTCGAGGGCGCCTGGGAGGTCACCCATCTCGGCGGTCACCGCTTCTCGCCCACCGTGCTCGTCCTGCCGTACGGCTACGCGTACGGGCGGGTCCAGGCGCACGGCATCAAGGAGATCCTCCACGGGGTCCAGGAGGGCCGGGTGGTCGTCGAGGGCTGCCGGGGCGCTTCGGCCTGGGAGAGGCCCGGACAGGCGGCGGAGCTGGCCGTGCGGACGGCGGCGGGCGAGTACGCGACGGACGCCCTGAGCGTCGTACGGACGGACGGTGCCGCGCCGCGCTGGGAGGTGACCGTCGCGCACACCGACGGGCGCCACTGGCGGGTGATCGTCGCCCAGGGTGCCTCGCTGCCGCCCCGGCCGGAGAGCTGCGGGGCGGCGGTCCTCGGCTCGCCGGCGCGGATGGACGTCGTGGCGGTGCGCGAACTGACGACGGCCTTGGCGGGCTGACCCGCACGACAGCCGGCCTCCTGGAGGGCCCCTACAGAAAACCGCCCTCTTCTGGAGGCCGGTTTTCCCAAGAACTGGTCAAGAGATCCGCGCCACACCCCTGGGGCAGCCCCCGTCCCGGCACGTACGGTCAGAGGTATGAGCCCCACTCCCCCCGCACGCCGTCGGCGCCTCGGGCTGCCGCGGCGGGTGTTCTCCCAGGTCCTGCTGATGCAGCTGGCGATCGCCGCGGGAGTCGCGGTCCTGGCGACCGGGCTGTTCCTCGCGCCGCTGAGCAAGCAGCTGGACCAGGAGGCGATGAACCGCGCCCTGGCCATCGCCCAGACGACCGCGCAGCAGCCGCAGATCGTCAAGGAGATCCAGAACACCCCTCCTACCGTGGACGGACCCGTGCAGCGGGAGGCGGAGCGGATCCGGAAGGCCACCAAGGCCGAGTACGTGGTGGTGATGGACTGGCGGGGCATGCGGTGGTCGCACACGACACCGAGCGAGATCGGCCGTTTCGTCTCGACCTCTCCCGGCCAGCCGCTGGCGGGCCAAGAGGTCAAGGAGATCGACAAGGGCACTCTGGGCCGCTCCGCGCGGGGCAAGGTGCCTCTCCGGGACACCGACGGCACGGTCGTCGGGGCGGTCTCGGTGGGCATCAAGTACGACAGCGTCCGCGCGCAGCTGATCAGCGCGATCCCGGGGCTGCTGGCGTATGCCGGGGGCGCCCTCGCGGTCGGCGCCCTGGCGGCCTGGCTGATCTCCCGGAGGGTTCAGCGGCAGACCCGGGACCTGGCCTTCTCGGACATCTCGGCACTGCTCTCGGAGCGCGAGGCGATGCTGCACGGCATCAGGGAGGGCGTCGTCGCCCTGGACCGCAGCGGCCGCATACGCCTCCTGAACGACGAGGCACGACGGCTCTTGGGCATCGGCGACGAGGCGGTCGGCCGCTCCCTGGACGAGGCGCTCGGCGAGGGACGGACGACCGACGTCCTGGCCGGCCGGGTCACCGGCACCGATCTGCTCGCCGTCCGGGGCCAGCGGGTCCTGGTCACCAACCGGATGCCCACCGACGACGGTGGCGCCGTCGCCACCCTGCGCGACCGCACCGAACTGGAGCAGCTCGGCCGGGAGTTGGACTCGACGCACGGCCTGATCGACGCCCTGCGCGCCCAGGACCACGAGCACGCCAACCGTATGCACACACTCCTGGGACTGCTCGAACTCGAGATGTACGACGACGCCGTGGACTTCGTCGGCGAGGTGGTCGGCGATCACCGGGCGACGGCGGAGCAGGTCACGGAGAAGATCCAGGACCCGCTGCTCGCCGCCTTGTTGGTGGGCAAGGCGACCGTCGCGGCCGAGCGGGGCGTCGCCCTGTGGATCTCCGACCGGACCTGGCTGCCGGACCGGCTGATCGACCCGCGCGGCCTGGTCACGGTCGTCGGCAACCTGGTGGACAACGCGCTCGACGCCGTCGCGGGCACACCGCACGCACGCGTGGAGGTCGAGTTGCGGACGGAGGGGCGTACGACCGTGCTCCGGGTGCGCGACACGGGACCCGGAATCCCGGCGGAGCAACGGGAGTTGATCTTCACCGAGGGATGGTCCACGAAGAAGCCCCCGGCGCACGGCAAGCGCGGAATCGGGCTCTCCCTGGTGCGTCGGCTCGCCGAACGGCAGGGCGGCAGCGCGGTGGTGACGGAGGCGTTCGGCGGCGGCGCGGAGTTCGTCGTCGTCCTCCCCGAGGCACTGACCGGACCGGACCTCGCCCCCGCCCTCACCGCCCCCGGAGAGCCCGTCGCCGAGGAGGAGTCGCGATGATCGAGGTCCTGGTCGTGGACGACGACACCCGGGTGGCGCAGGTCAACGCCGCATACGTGGAGAAGGTGCCGGGCTTCCATGTCGCGGCCGAGGCGCACAGCGCGTCCGAGGCGCTCGACCGGCTGGAGGCGCTGCCCCGGGTTGATCTGGTCCTCCTGGACCACTATCTGCCCGACGAGACGGGTCTGACGGTCGTCCAGGAGATGCGCAGGCGCGGTCACCAGACGGACGTGATCATGGTGACGGCCGCCCGGGACGTGACGACCGTGCAGGCGGCGATGCGCCACGGCGCCCTGCAGTACCTGGTCAAGCCGTTCGCCTTCGCGGGCCTGCGCGCCAAGCTGGAGGCGTACGCCGAACTGCGCCGCACCCTCGACGGCGGCGGCGAGGCCGAACAGGCCGAGGTCGACCGCATCTTCGGCGCCCTGTCCGCGCCCTCGGAACCCGGGCTGCCCAAAGGGCACTCCCCCACCACGGCGGAGCTCGTCCGCCAGTCCCTGATGCACGCCGAAGGCCCCCTGTCCGCCCAGGAGATCGCCGATCGCACGGGGGTGAGCCGGCAGACCGCCCAGCGCTATCTGAAGCTCCTGGAGCGCACAGGACGGGCCAGGCTGACGCTGAAATACGGCGACGCGGGCCGCCCGGAACACCGTTACGTGTGGGCGACCCGCGCCTGAGGGCACGGCCTGTGGGGGGTGGGGGAAGAGGCCGTACCCGCCCTCCTATACGGATACCGTCCGCGCGACCGTCAGCCTGCCGCGTTCTTCACGAACTCCGTCGTGTACGTCTTGTCGAGGTCCACGTCGGCGTTCTTGATGGTGGGGTTGAACGCCTTGAGCACCTTCTCGACGGTCTCCGGGCCGTTCGTCGGCATCACGCCGTCCTTGGTGAACATCGGCAGCGTGCTCTTGATCGCGGTCGCGTAGAGGAACTTGTTGCCCTGGGAGTAGTCGGCGGGCATCTTGTCGGCGATCGCCGTCGCGCTGTGGGTGGACATCCACTGGAGCGTCTTGACGAATGCATTGACCATCTTCTGCACCGTTGATTTGTGGCCGTTCACCCAGTCCGTCTGCATGTACAGACTTGACGAGGGATACGGTCCACCCAGCGCCGCCTGCGAACCCTCGGGCGTGCGCATGTCGACGAGGATCTTGCCGGCCTTCTTGTCGAGGATCGTCGCGACGGTCGGGTCGGTCGTCATCCCCGCGTCAATGGAGCCCTGTTGGAGCGCCGCGACGAAGGTCGGTCCCGCGCCCACGGCGACCGGGGTGAACTCGCTGACGTTGACGCCGTTCTTGACGGCGAGGTACTTGGTGAGGAAGTCGGTGGAGGAGCCGAGGCCCGTCACGCCGAGCTTCTTGCCCTTGAAGTCCTTGGCCGACTTGACCTTCCCCGCCGCCTTCGTGGAGACGACCTCCACCTCGCCGGGCGCGTGCGAGAACTGCACCACGGACTCGACCGACTTGCCCTTCACCTGCAGGTCGAGCGTGTGGTCGTAGAAGCCGACCGCTCCCTGGACCTGCCCGGAGACGAGCGCGGTCTCGGCCTGGACACCGGCCGGTTCGCTCAGCAGCTCCACGTCGAGGCCCTCGGCGTCGAAGTAGCCGAGCCGCTGGGTGAGCATCGCGGGCAGGTAGATGACCTTGTCCAGGCCACCAACCATGATCTTGACCTTCTCGCCCTTGCCGTCGCCCTTGCTGCCGGAGCCGGTGGAGGCGGTGCTGGCCGCGTCGTTGGCGCAGGCGGTGAGCGAGGAGAGGGCGAGCAGGCCCGAGGCGGCCAGGGCCGCGTATCTGGCGGTTTTGCGCATGGCGGTTCACGTCCTTGTGAGGGTGCGGAGAGGAGAAGAGGCGTCTTCAACAGGGCCGGGGCGAGGGGCCGTTCAGCTGTCGGAGCCCGACGGCTTCCAGCGGAAGATGCGGTTCTCGGCGAAGGTCAGGAGCCCTTCGGCTACCAGGGCGACGACGGCGAGGATGACCATCGCGGCGTACACACCGGCCGCGTTGAAGGTGCCCTGGGACTGCGCGACGAGCAGGCCGATGCCCTTGGTGGCGCCGATGTACTCGCCGACGATCGCCCCGATGAGGGCGAAGCCGAAGCTGACATGGAGGCTGGTGAAGATCCAGGAGGTGGCCGACGGGATGACCACCTGGAGGGTCACCCTCCGGTCGCTGGCGCCGAGGATGCGGGCGTTGGCGACCAGGTTGCGGTCGACCTCGCGGGCGCCCTGGAAGGCGTTGAAGAACACCGGGAAGAAGACGAGCACGACGGCGGAGGCGACCTTGGAAGCCGGTCCGAGGCCGAACCAGATCACGAAGATCGGGGCGAGCACGATCCTGGGTATGGAGTTGAGCACCTTGATGTATGGACCAAGTACGTCGGCCAGCAAGGTGATCCGCCCCAGAGCAATACCGAACACGACACCGGCGACCACACCGATGATCCAGCCCAGCAGCGCCTCCTGGAGCGTGTACCAGATCTGCTCCCCCAGGGAGCCGAGCGCGGTGCCGTGCATCACCCAGGTGTAAATCTGGTCCCAGATCTTCGAGGGCATCGAGAAGTTGAACGGATCGATGACCTTGACCCGGGACAGCCACTCCCACAGGCCGAGCACGGCGACCAGGAGCAGCACCCGGGCCGCTCCGACGCCGACCTTGCGTTTACGAGCGGCACGCGCGCGTGAATGGGCACGGTCCGACGTGGCACCGGACTCGACCACGGCCGGCGCGACCTTGCTCTCGGGCATGACGTCAGGCGACATTGGCCGCACCTCTCTCGCGCGTGATGCGGACCTCTTCGCCCAGGGACTCCCAGATCTCGCGGTAGATCTCGATGAACCGCGGCTCCAGGCGCACGGATTCGACCTTGCGGGGCCGCGGCAGGTCGATGTCGAAGACCTGCTTCACGGTGGCGGGCCCCGCGGTCATGACAACGACCTTGTCGGCCAGCGCGATGGACTCCTCCAGGTCGTGGGTGACGAACACGACCGAGGCGCCGGTGCCCTCCCACAGCTCCAGGAGTTCGTCCGACATCAGGGCCCTGGTCTGCACGTCGAGCGCCGAGAACGGCTCGTCCATCAGCAGGATCTCGGGGTCGTTGACGAAGGTCGCGGCGAGCGCGACGCGCTTGCGCATGCCGCCGGAGAGCTGGTGCGGATAGCGGTCCTCGAAGGCGGACAACCCGACCCGGGCCAGCCACTCACGCGCCTTCGCCTTGGCCTCCGCCTTCGGTACGCCGCGGAAGCGCGGGCCCGCCATGACGTTGGACAGCACCGTGCGCCAGGGGAAGGTGGCGTCCTGCTGGAAGACGAAGCCGACCTTGTCGCCGACGCCGGAGACCGGCTCACCGCCCACCAGGACGTCGCCTTCGGAGGGCTCTTCCAGCCCGCTGACGAGGGTCAGCGTGGTCGACTTGCCGCAGCCCGTGGGTCCGACGACCGCCACGAAGTCGCCACGTCCGACGGTGAGATCGAGCCCCCGTACGGCCGTGTGCAGACCCCCCGACGGGGTCCTGAAGGTCTTGCTCGCGCCCCGCAGCTCGATGGCGGGGCTGGTGTCTGCGCTCATGGGCGGGACCGTAGATGTGGCCCGGACCACAGCAGCAGTCTTCTGGGCGCAAGCCGTTCTTTTGCTCGCAAGAGCCTGTTGTGCTCGTTTTGCTCGCGCTACAACTGCGGAGCCGAAACACGGGCTTAACGCTCGCCTGGCCTTGAGGAAAGAGGCCCAATGATTGACGTCATGGTCGTGGACGACGACTTCCGCGTCGCTGAGATCAACGCCAAGTACGTGGGGAAGGTTCCCGGATTCCGGGTCGCCGCCCGCGCGCACAACGCTGCCCAGGCGCTGGCCACCGTGGAACGCGGGACCATCGACCTGGTGCTGCTCGACCACTATCTGCCCGACCGGACGGGTCTCGAACTCGTCCACCACCTGCGGGAGCAGGGCCACGGTACGGACGTCATCATGATCACGGCGGCCGGCGACGTGGCGACCGTGCAGCGCGCGATGCGCCTCGGCGCCCTGCACTACCTGGTCAAGCCGTTCACCTTCGCCGCACTGCGCACCCGCCTCGACTCGTACGCCGCCCTACGGCGCACCGTCGAGCGCGTCGGCGGCCGGGGCATCGCCGGCCAGGAGCAGGTCGACCGCATCTTCGGCGCGTTGCGCACGACGCCCGCACCGGCCTCCCCCGGCCTGCCCAGCGGCCACTCGGAACCGACGACCGACCTGATCTGCGGCGTCCTGCACAGCGCCGGCCACCCGCTCTCGGCCCACGAGGTCGCCGCCGAGACCGGCCTGAGCCGCTCCACGGCCCAGCGCTACCTCCGCCACCTGGAACAGGCCGGCCGCCTGCGCCTCTCCCTCAAGTACGGCGACACGGGCCGCCCGGAGCACCGCTACGCCTGGGTGGCGCCGTAGCCACGCGACAGCCGCACGACCCGCGCGTGGCTACGGCACACAGGGACCGTGCTACACGGCCCCCGCCCCCGTCAGCGCACGCACTTCGGTCTCCGCGTGCTTGGCCTCGTCCGGTACCTCCGTCGAGGTGACCGTGCCGAGCCAGCCGGCCAGGAAGCCGAGCGGGATCGAGACGAGGCCGGGGTTCTGCAGCGGGAAGAACTGGAAGTCGACGCCCGGGAACAGCGATTCGGGACTGCCCGACACGACCGGCGACAGCAGCACGAGGACGAGCGCGGGGATCAGTCCGCCGTATACGGCCCACACGGCGCCGCGGGTGGTGAAGCCGCGCCAGAACAGCGAGTAGAGCAGCACCGGGAGGTTCGCGGAGGCGGCGACGGCGAAGGCGAGGCCCACCAGGAAGGCGACGTTGAGGTTCCTGGCGATGAGGCCGAGCCCGATGGCCGCGATGCCGATGCCGACCGCGGCGACCCGGGCCACGGCCACCTCGCTGCGCGGCTTGGCGTTCGGGCGCCGTAGCGAGGCGTACAGGTCGTGCGCCACGGATGCCGAGGAGGCCAGGGTGATCCCGGCCACCACCGCGAGGATCGTGGCAAAGGCCACGGCCGCGACGATCGCGAACAGGACGGTGCCTCCGGTGGAATCGGCTCCTCCGCCGAGGTCGAGGGCGAGCAGCGGGACCGCCGTGTTCCCGGCCTCGTTGGACTTGCGGATCGTGTCCGGTCCCACGACCGCCGCGGCGGCGAAGCCGAGGACGATCGTCATCAGGTAGAACGCGCCGATGAGCCCGATCGACCACACCACCGAACGGCGCGCGGCCCGCGCGGTCGGCACGGTGTAGAAGCGCGACAGGATGTGCGGCAGCCCGGCCGTGCCCAGCACCAGCGCGAGGCCCAGGCTGATGAAGTCGAACCGCGCGGTCCAGTCCCCGCCGTACTTGAGCCCCGGCGCCAGGAAGGCCGCGCCGTGACCGCTGCGCGCGGCGGCCGTGAGCAGCAGGTGGTTCAGGTTTCCGTGGAAGCGGACCAGGGTCAGCACCGTGAGCGCGATGGTGCCGCTCATCATCAGGACCGCCTTGACGATCTGGATCCAGGTGGTGGCCCGCATCCCTCCCATCGACACATAGATCACCATGAGCGCCCCGACGCCGATGACGGTCCAGGCCCGCGCGGCCGGACTCGTCCCGCCCAGCAGCAGCGAGACCAGGCTGCCCGCGCCCACCATCTGCGCCACCAGGTAGAGAACGGACACGGTGACCGAGGAAGTTCCCGCCGCGATCCGCACCGGCCGCTCGCTCATGCGGGCGGCGACCACGTCGGCGAGCGTGAACCGCCCGCAGTTGCGCACCAGTTCGGCGACGAGGAACAGCACCATGAGCCAGGCGACGAAGAAGCCGACCACGTACAGCAGGCCGTCGTAGCCGAACAGGGCGATGAGCCCGGTGACCCCGAGGAAGGAGGCTGCGGACAGATAATCACCCGAGATGGCAAAACCATTCTCCATGGGGGAGAAGAGCCGCCCGCCCGCGTAGAACTCCTCCTCCGAACCATGCCGGTTGCGGCTCACCCAGGTGGTGATCCCGAGGGTGACCGCGATGAACACGCTGAACAGCAGCAGCGCCAGCGTCTGATGGTTCCCGGTCACGACCTACCGCCTCGAATGCCTCGTGTCAGTTCCTGTGTGTCCCAGCGCAGTTCGAGCGCGGCCCGGTCCCTGCGCAGCCGCGCGTGCCGGGCGTAGGCCCAGGTGAGCAGGAAGGTGGTGAGGAACTGTCCGAGTCCCGCGACCATCCCCACGTTCACCGCGCCGGCCACCGGCCGGGCCATGAATCCGGGTGCCGTCGTCGCCGTCACCACATAGGCCACGTACCAGGTGAAGAAGACGACGGTGGCCGGCACCACGAACCGCAGATACCGCCCGCGCACCTCCTGGAAGGCCGCGCTGCGCTGCACCTCCCGGTACACGTCCACGGCGCGCATCGCCCTGACCTCGTCCTCCCGGCGGGCGGCCGGCACCTCCGGGGCGGGCACGCCCGCGCCGTCCGACTCGCCCCAGCCCGACGCGAGCGCGTCGTACCAGGGGTCGTGGTATCTCACCTTTCCGGTTGCCTCGGCGGGGGTCAGGTCATGACCTTCGTGGTTCTCGGCCGGACTCTCGTGGCCGCTCCCGCCACCGCGGGGACGACCGTTGCTTGACTGCATGCCCAAGGATGGACAGAACGGGAAGATCCCCGACTCTTCTTCTCCGGTCTCTTCACCCCATCAGGTGACTCAACTCGCTGGTGGCCGCACCAGTCCTTTCCCGTAGGCGTAACGCACCGCCTGCGCACGGTCCTTGAGCCCCGTCTTGGCGAACAGGTTGTTGATGTGGGTCTTCACCGTTGCCGTGGAGACATGCAACGCGCGGGCGATCTCCTGGTTGGTCAGGCCCTCGGCGATCAGCACCAGCACCTCCGCCTCCCGCGCGGTGAGCCCGTCCGGCGGCTCGGCGGGCCCGGACGCCGGCTGCGGCTCGGGCTCCGACAACCGCTCCAGCAACCGGCGTTGGATGCTCGGCGACAGCCCCGCGTCCCCCGACAGCACGCTCTCCACGGCCCGTACGATCTCGTCGCCGCCCGCGTCCTTGGTGAGATAGCCGCGCGCCCCCGCGCGCAGCGCCGGGAACAGCGACGCGTCGTCCGCGAACGTCGTGAGCACCACCACCTGCGTACCGGGATAGCCGGCACGGATCTGCCGGGTCGCCTCGACGCCGTCGCAGCGCGGCATGCGCAGGTCCATCAGCACGACGTCCGGGGCGAGTTCGGCGACGAGCCGCACCGCCTCGTCCCCGTCACCGGCGGCGCCGACGACCTCGATCCCGGGCAGCAGCCCCAGCAGCATCACGATGCCTTCCCGTACGACGGTCTGGTCGTCCGCGACCACGACCCTCGCCGGCCTCTTCATGGGCTCCTCCGTCATGCGGGCACCTTCAGCGTCACCACGAATCCCTCCTCGCCCGGCTCGGCGCGCAGCGAACCACCCAGCAACTCGGCGCGTTCCCGCATGCCCAGCAGACCGTATCCACCTCCCGCCCCGGTCAGTTCGCCGGGCGAGCCGCCCGAGTCCCGTACATCCAGGGTCACTTCGCGCTCGCCGTAGTCCAACGTGAGCAGCACCTTGGCGCCCGGGGCGTGTTTGCGGACGTTCGTCAGGGCTTCCTGGGCGACCCGGCGCACGGCCTGCGAGGCCTCGGCGGAGAGCTGTCTCCGATCACCCGTAACAGTGACCTCGGCACCACTGGTCGTCCCGACGATCTCGGACAGGAAGTCCTCCAGCGGGCTCATCTCGCCCCGCAGCGCGGACAACGCCTGCCGGGTCTCGGAGAGTCCGTCGCGGGCCATCCCCCGGGCCGCGACGACCCGCTCCAGGATCGTCTCCCGGTCGGCGCCCCGCTCGATCAGCAGCCGGGCCGCCTCCAGGTGTACGAGCTGGGCCGAGAGGCTGTGTGCCAGCACGTCATGGATCTCCCGGGCGATGCGGGCCCTCTCCGCCAGCGCGGCGGACTCCGCCTCGGCCGCTCTCGCCATGCGCTCCTGGGTCAGCAGCCGCTGGGCGCTGCCCCTGGCCTCGGCGTCGAGGCGGAGCGTGTATCCGGCGAGGGCCAGGCCCGCCGTCGTGACCGCGGTGGTCAGCCAGACGTCGTTGTTGACCGCGGCGAAAGTCGCGAGAGACACCACCGTCACCGGTACGGCGACCGCGATGGGCAGCCGCTCCAGCGAGCTGACGGCACAACCGCACCAGATGACGAGGGCCGGAACCCTGAAACCGGCTGCCTGTCCCCCGACCGCCAACCCGATGAGCACGGCCATGAGGGCCACCGACGGCCAGAGCCTCTGGGCGAGAGTCGTGCGCCAGAACGCCCAGGCGGCGACCGCAGCCAGCAGGATCCCGGCCGCGCCAGCGGCCAGGGCCCAGCCGCGGACCTGACCGCCGGTGAGCGCGCCCCCCAGGAGCACGCCGATCACCAGCAGCCGGACGGCCCAGGCGAGCAGTCGCCGGGGCCGTGAAACCCCCTCTCGGCCCAGCGCCTCCCGCGAGGGCCAGCGCGTCCAGGCGTTCTCCGTCACACGCGTTCCTTCCGGGCAGGCCGGGCCATGCCGAAACCGTACGCCGGGGCGGATCCGGCCGTCCCGGTGAAGGACTGGGCCCGCCAGGTCAGGACCCCGGAGCGGACCAGCAGGGTCGCCGCGAGACCGAGCATCAGGGCCGAGCTGTCCTGGTGCACACCCACGGCCGCGCCCAGAGCCATGAGGCCGACGCGCAGGGCTATGCCTACGACCCAGACGCCACCGCTCGCCTTGGTGCTCTTGCTCCACACGGAACCATCGGGCTCCGCCCACAGGCGTGTGGTCCAGGCCCAGCCGGCTCCGGTGGCCAGTCCGATGACCAACTCGACGCCGAGCAGGATGGCGGACGTGGTGTGGTGGTGCGCGTCGAGCAGCCCGGGCTCGCGCAGCGCCACGACGCCGAGGATCACGGGCAGGAGCCACCAGCGCCGGTCGGTGCCGATCTGACGGGCGCGGAACTGCCGCACGATCACCACCGCGACGACGGCCACGATCACCAACGCGTTGACGAGCCCGGACATCAGAGCCTCCGTGAGCGGAAGAGGATGCCGGCGGCGAGCGCTGCCGACGCCTTCGACGCTACGGAGATCCGCAGCTCAGCAGATCGGCGCCAGGGTGGATCGCGGGTGGATTCCCGAACCGGGCCGTCCTCCACCCACGGGTGGAGTCGGCGGCTGGGCCGGGCTGGATGCGGCTCAGGGGCAGGGCGACGGCGGGGGGTCCGTGTCGGGGACAGCGCGAGGGTGCCGGGCTCGTCTCCAGGCGACGGGGTGATCGTGCCGGGGCAGATCTCGGAACGGGGCGAGCGTGCCGGATCGGTGGACGAACCCAGCGATCGCAGCGGGGCGGCGTCGGAAACGGAACGATCGCGTCGCCCCGGGGTCAGGCCTCCGGGATCAGGCATTCGAACTCAGGGTCGGGCCAGGGCCGAACCCGGACCAGGGCCGGGTCGACCCCGGACCCGGACCCGGACCCGGACCCGGACCCGGACCCGGACCCGAACCCGAACCCGAACCCGAACCCGAACCCGAACCCGAACCCGAACCCGAACCCGAACCCGGCGGGATGGTCAGGCGTCGATGCGCGACCGGTCCAGCGTCGCGGCCGAGCTGGAGATGAACTCCTTGCGCGGTGCCACGTCGTTGCCCATCAGCAGATCGAAGACCTGCTCGGCCGCGTCCAGGTCGGAGAGGTTGATCCGGCGCAGGGTGCGGTGACGGGGGTCCATCGTCGTCTCGGCCAGCTGGTCGGCGTCCATCTCGCCGAGACCCTTGTAACGCTGGATGGAGTCCTTGTACCGGACGCCCTTCCTCTGGAGTTCCAGCATCTTCTCGCGCAGCTCACGGTCCGAGTACGTGTAGATGTACTTGTCCTGGCCCTTCTTGGGCTGGACGAGTTCGATGCGGTGCAGCGGCGGCACCGCGGCGAACACCCGGCCGGCCTCGACCATGGGCCGCATGTAGCGCTGGAAGAGGGTCAGGAGCAGACAGCGGATGTGGGAGCCGTCCACATCGGCGTCGGTCATCATGATGATCTTGCCGTAGCGGGCCGCGTCGATGTCGAAGGTGCGGCCCGAGCCCGCTCCTATGACCTGGATGATCGCCCCGCACTCGACGTTCTTCAGCATGTCGGTGACGGACGACTTCTGGACGTTGAGGATCTTGCCGCGGATCGGCAGCAGCGCCTGGAACTCGGAGTTCCGGGCGAGCTTGGCCGTACCGAGCGCGGAGTCTCCCTCGACGATGAACAGCTCGCTGCGCTCCACGTCGTCGCTGCGGCAGTCGGCGAGCTTGGCGGGCAGCGAGGAGGACTCCAGGGCCGTCTTCCGGCGCTGCGCGTCCTTGTGCTGCCGGGCCGCGATACGCGTCCGCGCGGCGGCGACGGCCTTCTCCATGACCACGCGGGCCTGGGCCGCCGCGTCACGCTTCGTCGAGGTCAGGAAGTCCTTGAGTTCCTTGGCGACCACGTTGGCGACGATACGGCGGGCCGCCGACGTACCGAGCACCTCCTTGGTCTGGCCCTCGAACTGCGGTTCGGCGAGCCGGACGGTGACGACCGCGGTGAGGCCCTCCAGGGCGTCGTCCTTGACGACGTCGTCCTCGGCGACACGCAGCAGCTTCTTGGCGCGTGCCACCTCGTTCATCGTCTTGACGATGGCCTGCTCGAAGCCGGCGACGTGGGTGCCGCCCTTGGGCGTGGCGATGATGTTGACGTAGGACCTGAGGGTCGTGTCGTAGCCCGTACCCCAGCGCATGGCGATGTCGACGCCGAGCTCGCGGGTGACCTCGGTGGGCGTCATCTGGCCGTGGTCGTCCAGGACGGGCACCGTCTCCTTGAAGGTGCCCTGGCCCGACAGGCGCAGGACGTCGCAGACGGGCTTGTCGCTCGCCAGGTACTCGCAGAACTCGCTGATGCCGCCGTCGAAGCGGAAGGACTCCTCCCCCTTGCTGCCGCCCTCGCCGAGGCCGTACTCGTCGCGGACGACGATGGTCAGCCCGGGCACCAGGAACGCGGTCTGCCGGGCCCGCTGGTGCAGGTTGTCCAGGGAGAGCTTGGCGTCCTTGAGGAAGATCTGGCGGTCGGCCCAGTAGCGCACGCGCGTGCCGGTGCGGGTCTTGGGGATCCGCTTGGTCTTGCGCAGGCCACCGGGCTCGAACGCGGCGTCCGGACCGGCGTTCGCGAAGGAGCCAGGCACACCGCGCCGGAAGCTGATGGCGTGGGTGTTGCCGCTGCGGTCCACCTCGACGTCCAGCCGCGCGGACAGGGCGTTCACCACGGAGGCGCCCACGCCGTGCAGACCGCCGGAGGCGGCATAGGAGCCGCCGCCGAACTTTCCGCCGGCGTGCAGCTTGGTCATGACGACCTCGACACCGGAGAGGCCGGTCTTGGGCTCGACGTCGACCGGGATGCCCCGGCCGTTGTCCCGGACCTCCACCGAGGCGTCGTCGTGCAGGATCACCTCGATGTGGTCGCAGTAGCCCCCAAGGGCCTCGTCCACGGAGTTGTCGATGATCTCCCACAGACAGTGCATGAGGCCACGACTGTCGGTGGACCCGATGTACATCCCAGGGCGCTTGCGTACGGCCTCGAGCCCCTCGAGGACGAGCAGGTGCCGCGCGGTGTAGTTGGAACCGTCCCGGTCTGCTCCTGCCAGCAGCGCTGTCGACGGCACGGACGTTTCGGCGGTCACGCGGTTCGCTCCTCGCTGAATTTCAGATGAGGCCCTTTTGGGTAAGGGCCCGGCTTCGGTTGCCGCTCAGAGGGTACCGAGGCCTGGTAGAGCCGTTGTAACGCCACCCTCGTCTCCTCCTCACACTAGTTGAGGGTCGTATACCTGTTCGATCCCTCGATGGAGTGAAGTACATATCACGTTCCCTTCGGGGCATGAACCATTTAGGCTCCGGGCACGTCCTCAAGAACAACCGGCAACCCAGCCGGGAGGATCCGACCCTGACAGACAGCGCGAACCCGTACAGACACATAGACACGCAATACGGCACATTCGCCGCCAACCGGCAGCAGACAGCCGCCCCGGAAGATTTTTTCGAGGAAAAGCCACGAGCGGGAACGTTTTCGGGCTGGTTGGATGTTGACCCTGGTACGACAGCTCGTCGAGCTAGAGAAGAGGCGACGTGACTACTGTTCTGACCCCCGCGAGCCCACTGACGGCCGCCGATCGCTGCGACCGCTGCGGCGCCCAGGCATACCTGCGCGTCGTCCTGCTGAGCGGCGGAGAACTGCTCTTCTGCGCCCACCACGGCCGCAAGTTCGAGCCGGAACTCAAGAAGATCGCCGCTGAGATACAGGACGAGTCGGAGCGGCTGACCTCCGCTCCTGCTGCAAGCGCTCCTGAAGAAGACCGCTGACACATCGCGTCCACGACGAGCCAGCACCGGCCCAGGCCGGCGACGGGCGGCCCCGCTCCTGAACCACAGGAGCGGGGCCGCCCGTCTTCGTACCCGCGGGTCTCGCTCGACCCGGAGATGCCTCTCAGACGCCGTCAGGCGCCCCTGTGCGGCCCTGGCGCGCCGCGGCGGCCGCCCAGGGTCTGCAGGACGTCCGACACCCTCGTGTAGACGCCAGGGCTCCCGGCCCGCCCGCACCCACTGCCCCACGACACGAGCCCGATGAGCCGTCCCTGGGCGACCAGCGGTCCCCCGCTGTCCCCCTGGCAGGCGTCACGGCCGCCCTGGACCTCTCCGGCGCAGAGCATCGACTCGGGGAGGTAGGAGCCGTCGGAACCGGCCGGATAGGCCTCCTGGCAGCGCGCGTCGGGCAGCACGTGCACGTTCGCGCCGTGCAGGCTGCCCGCGTAGTCGCCGCTGCCCGTCAGATCGCCCCAGCCGTAGACCGTGGCGGCCGTGCCCGGCGCGTAGGCCGGGTCGCCCGCCGCGGCCATCTTGATCACCGAGCTCTGGGACAGCGGCTCGGCGAGGGTGAGCACGGCGAAGTCACCGGCGTTGGTGGCGGGGTCGTAGGCCGGATTGACCCAGACAGTGCGTACGGCGATCTCGCGGCCCCGGTCCGAGAGCAGGTCCGTGCGGCCCGTGATGGCCTTGAGGTCGGTCGCCCGGTGCGGCGGCGCCCCCAGGACGTCGTCGGCCATGCAGTGGGCCGCGGTCAGCACGGTGGTCCGGTCGACGGCGACGGCCCCGCAGAACTGTCCTGCCCGGGTACCCCCGAACCGGTCACGGCTGGACAGCGCCACTGTCCACGGGCTCACGGAGACATCGACCGGGAACCCGCCGACGACGATGCTGTCCGCGGCCGCGGGGACGGCGGAGACCAGCGGTATGGCGGACGCGGCAGCCGCCAGGACCAGCGGCCGGGTCAGCGCCCGGGCAAGGGGACCACGCATGCACGTTCCTCACTCTGGGATGGTCATGGGAGACCCACAGTGATCCAGCGCGTCGCGCCCCGCACCCGCGCGCCAGCACGAAGGCCCGGCTCCCCGAGAGGGGCCGGGCCTTCCGTGTCGTACGACTACGACCTAGTCGAGGTAGTCGCGCAGCACCTGCGAACGCGACGGGTGGCGCAGCTTCGACATGGTCTTGGACTCGATCTGGCGGATGCGCTCACGGGTGACCCCGTACACCTTGCCGATCTCGTCGAGGGTCTTCGGCTGACCGTCGGTGAGACCGAAGCGCATCGAGACCACACCGGCCTCGCGCTCGGACAGGGTGTCCAGGACGGAGTGCAGCTGCTCCTGGAGAAGGGTGAAGCTGACCGCGTCGGCCGGGACGACGGCCTCGGAGTCCTCGATGAGGTCACCGAACTCGCTGTCGCCGTCCTCGCCCAGGGGGGTGTGCAGGGAGATGGGCTCGCGGCCGTACTTCTGGACCTCGATGACCTTCTCCGGGGTCATGTCGAGTTCCTTGGCCAGCTCCTCCGGGGTGGGCTCGCGGCCCAGGTCCTGGAGCATCTGGCGCTGCACGCGCGCGAGCTTGTTGATGACCTCGACCATGTGCACCGGGATACGGATGGTGCGGGCCTGGTCGGCCATCGCGCGGGTGATAGCCTGACGGATCCACCAGGTGGCGTACGTGGAGAACTTGTAGCCCTTGGTGTAGTCGAATTTCTCGACCGCGCGGATCAGACCGAGGTTGCCCTCCTGGATGAGGTCCAGGAAGAGCATGCCGCGGCCGGTGTAGCGCTTGGCCAGGGAGACCACCAGACGGAGGTTGGCCTCCAGGAGGTGGTTCTTGGCGCGGCGGCCGTCCTCGGCGATGATCTCCAGCTCGCGCTTGAGCTTGGGGGCGAGCTTGTCGGCGTTGGCCAGCTTGTCCTCGGCGAACAGACCGGCCTCGATGCGCTTGGCGAGCTCGACCTCCTGCTCCGCGTTGAGGAGGGGGACCTTGCCGATCTGCTTGAGGTAGTCCTTGACGGGGTCGGCGGTGGCACCGGCGGCTGCGACCTGCTGCGCGGGCGCGTCGTCCTCGTCCTCGTCGGAGAGCACGAACCCGGCGCTCTCGGCGCCCTCGGGCTCGTCCCCGGTCTTGCCGGGGGTCTCCTCGGTCGCCTCTTCGTCGATCAGCTCGACGTCGTCCTTCTTGGCGCTGGTCTTCTTGGCAGCCGCCGTCGTCTTCTTGGCGGCGACCTTCTTGGCGACCGCCTTCTTGGCGGGCGCCGTCTTCTTGGCGGCGGCCTTCTGGACGTCGTCCTCGGCGGGAGCGTCGGCGACGGGTGCGGCCGGAGTGGCGGTGGCGGTGGCCTTCTTGGCGGTCACCGTCTTCGCGGCGACCGTCTTGGTGGCGGTGCGCTTGGCCGGACTCTTCGCTGCGACGCTCTTTCGGGTGCGCTTGGGCTCCGCGGCACTGACCATCAGCGTCACACCCTCTTCCTCGAGGATCTGGTTGAGGCTGCGCAGTACGTTCTTCCACTGAGTGGCCGGAATCTGGTCAGCTTCGAAGGCCCGACGCACGTCATCGCCGGCGATCTGCCCCTCAGCCTTTCCCCGCTCGATGAGCGCCATGACAGAGACGGACTCGGCGATCTCCGGCGGGAGCGTACGGGATGTGCTGGCCGACACGAACAACCTCTCGGAACGATGGAAAACGGCTTCCGGCCCCGTCCGGTACGGACAGGAACCGACGACCGCCGACTGGGGATGGCCGACGGCGCGGGCTGGGGCCGGGAAGAATCACAGCGCCTTGAACGGCGTCCGTATTCCCTTCCGCGGCTGTCACCTCTTAGGTCATCGCGCAGTTCCCGCGAGCGTTACGCCCAATCTGCGTGGCCCGAGTCACACCCCGTAAGCGCGCAAAAACGGTCAGACACGGGCAGAGGGGGTCACCCGTGGCCGTGACAGGCGCTCCTCAGGGAGATCCGACACCCCGTCGCACCGCCGGACCCCGCCGGTTCCCTGGAGGATCCTGCGGGGTCCGGCGGGAGACGGGCGCCCCGGCCGGGCGACGCCACGAGAACGCGGCACGTCTCGGCCGCGCCGACCACCCGGCACGCGTCAGTGTTCGCGCGGGGCGGGCACCACGCGCTCCACCTCGGGGTGCACGATGAGCAGCTGCCGCATGGCTGCCTCGGCCGCCGCGCCGTCACCGGCGGCGAGGGCGTCGACGATCCGGGCGTGGTGCCCCAGGGAAGCGTCGGTGGGGCGGTCGCATCCGGTGACGGGGCCGCCGGATACCTGGAGGGCCGAGGAGACGATCCCGGAAAGGTGCTCCAGCATCCGGTTGCCCGCGACCTGGATGAGCAGCGAGTGGAACTCGGCGTCCGCGCGGGAGAACGTCAGCGCGTCACCCTGTCCCAGGGCGTGGCTCATGATCTCGACCATGTCGGAGAGGCGCTGCTGGATGTCCTCGCGCCCGTGTCCGGCGGCGAGGCGCGCGGCGAGCGGCTCGATCGTCCAGCGCAGCTCGCTCAGCTCGCGGCGCTGGTTGTCGCGCTGCGGGCCGAAGGCGCGCCATTCGATGATGTCCGGGTCGAGGAGGTTCCAGTCGCTGACGGGACGCACGCGCGTGCCGACGTTCGGGCGGGCACTCACCAGGCCCTTGGCCTCCAGAACGCGGAGCGATTCGCGGACGACGGTGCGGGAGACCTCGAAGCGCTGGCCGATCTCCTCGGGCACCAGCGGGCGGTCGGCGCCCAGGTCCCCGGAGACGATCATCTGACCCAGCTGCTGGACGAGTTGGCCGTGCAGCCCGCGTCCGCGGCTGCCCGCGGCACGCCGGCCCACGCGGCCCAGCTCGGGGTCGGAACCGTCCCAGGAAGGGGCTCCGAGGCGCTCGGTGACGGGCGCCTCGGCATAGGGGTAGCGGTCGAGTTCGCCCGGGCCGGCGAGACCGGAGTCTGCGGAGCGGGCGGCGGTCATCATGGTGTGCGCAAGGGTACTCACGGATCATTTGTCGGCGTTGGCTCCAACTCCCTTGAGGTCTTTGGTGAAAAGCACACGAAAGGGTGATCGCTCACCCCGTCGCAATTGACGCCTTATCGTAAAGAAATGGGCTTTCTCCGGGGAGTTGTGCGCAGAGCGGGCCCCCAAGGGCGCGGACGGTCGTCATCGGACCCTGCTCCGCAGGGTCGTGAGCAGATACGCGCAGAGCAGTGCGGTCAGCGACAACGTCAGTGCCCCGCCCACGGGTTGGGCGATCACACGCGCCGCCGCGGACAGGTAACGCTCGCCTCCGAAGGGCCACTGCAGCAGGAACACCTTCCGCATCCGCAGCGGGAAACCTTCCGCGGTCCGAACGGCCGGTCCCTCCAACGCCTTGTGTACGAGAGGTACGACGAGGATCGGTACGGCGACCACCGCGGCGAGCCCGGCCGTGGTGGACCGGAAGATGCCGGCGGCCAGTACACCGGCCCAGGCGCAGCCGACGACCAGGCCGATCCAACTCGCGCTCATCGAAAGCCAGTCGGCGGGAACTTGCGCGAGCTCCCGTCCGTAGACGAGATAGAGCGCTTCGGCGTCGCAGCCCACCGTCAGGAATGCCAGCACCAGCGCGGTGGCCGCGGAGACGAGGAGCTTCGCGACGAGCAGTCCCATCCGGCGGGGCACAGTGCCGCGATCCGCCGCCAGGGCAGGGTGACGGAACTCGTCACCGAAGGCGAGCGCCCCGAGCAGCCCCGCCCCGAGCGCCGCGGGCGGCAGGGGCAACTCCCGCGGCCACGCGGCCAGCAGACGCTGCTGCGGGGTATGTCCGACGCGCGCCAGGAACAGCGCGGTGAGCACGGACACGACGAGCACGGCGGCCCCGGTCAGAAACCCGGTGCCGATGCCAGCGGCGCGGCGCAGCTCGTAGCGGAGCGGGCGCAGCGGGCTGGGGGCGGAGCGGACGGAGATGGGGGGCGGGAGCGGGGACAGGGCGTCGAGGGTGACGGCTTGGGCGGGGCGGGTGGCACGCGCGCGGGGATGGGTATTGGCGGACTCCTCGGGGTCGATGAGGGCGACCAGCCGGGAGTTTGCGGTGGAAGGGCTCGCGGAGTTTGCGTGGGCCTCGTGCGACGGGTGGGGCTCCTGTGGCAGGTGGGATTCAGCTGCAGGTTGCGCTTCTTCGACGACGGGTGGCTCGGCGACGGGCGTCGTGGTGGTGAGCGGCGCGGCGGTGTGAGGCTGCTGTGGGGCGTCGGCGTGAAGTTGTGAGCCCTCGGCAGACCGCATGTCGGTGGACGGCGCATCTGCGGGCCCCGCGGGCAGCTCACCAAGGGGTGTGTCTGCGCGGGGGGTTGGCATCTCGGCGTGCGGCGCATCGGTTGGGCGTGTCAGCGGCTCGGAAGGCGGTACGTCCGCGCGCGGCGTCAGCGACTCGGTAAGCGGCGCATCCGTGCGGGGCGTTGGCGGCTGAGCAAGGGACGCGTCCGTGCGGGGTGTCGGCGACTCGGCAAGGGCGGTGTCCAAGCGAGGCGTTGACGGCTCGGCAAGCGGGGTGTCGGTGCGGGCCGTGCGCGGCTCGCCAAGGGGTGCCTTGGCGCGTGCCGTTGGGATCTCGGTCGCCGACGGGGTGCCCGGGACTCGCGGCTCCTCGACGGACTCGGGCCCCTCTCGGCGGAGTGCGCCCGCGCCCGGCCCCATGTCCCCGATCTCGTCCGCGAGTTGGTGTACGAGGATGTCGTGCCGGAACGCCGTCTCGCCGACGTCGGCGCACGTACTGCCGTACACGGAAAGGCGGTTGCCGCCCTCCCGGACGACTTCGACGGAGCGGTGTGCGGTGCGGGCCTCCTTGGTGAGGAGGGCGGCGAGGCGGGCGGCGTGCGGGCTGCGGACGGCGACGCGGGGTCGCAGCCGGGTGCGGGCGAACTCTCCGGCGTCCTGGTCGGCGACGAGTCTGCCCTGCTCCAGGGTGACGACCCGGTCGGCGCAGCGGGCGGCCTCCTTGGGCTCGGCGGTGGTGAACAGGACCGTGCCGCCCTGGGCCGCGTGCGCGCGCAGCATGCCGTACAGCCAACGGCTTTCGCGGGCGGAGAGTTCGTCCGCGGGTTCGTCCAGCACGAGTGTGTGCGGGTCGGACAGCAGGGCGCAGGCGAGACCGAGGCGGCGGTCCATGCCGCGCGCGAGGCTGCCGAGGCGTTCGTCGCGCAGGCTGACGAGGCCGACCACTTCGAGGACTTCGTCGGCACGCCGGGCCGGAACGCCCGCCGCCGCGCACAGCATCCGGAGATGGCCGCGCACCGACCGGGCCGGATGACCCGGCACATCGCCCAGCAGGACGCCGACCTCGCGCGACGGGTGGGCGATGCGGTGCAGGGGGCGGCCCCTGAAGTAGGTGATTCCACGTCCCTGTTGGAGTTCGAGCATGAGCCTGAGCGCGGCCGTCTTGCCCGCGCCCGGTGCCCCGAGGAGTGCGGTGACATGGCCCGCACGTGCCTCGAAGGAGACGTCGTCGACGGCGGGCGGGTGCTCCTTGCGGGCGTTGCTGGTCAGTCCGAAGGCCTGGATCACCCACAGCAAGATAGCGCGCTATGTCCGTTTTTCCGGGCACCGAACGGCCCGCTGCGCAACGGTTGATCGCCGCGGGCGACGCGCTACGACCTCACACCTCGGGGCGCAGCATCGGCGGGTTGAGCAACGTGGCCCCGCCGGCCCGGAACAACTGCGCCGGGCGCCCGCCCTGACGGGTCGTCGTACCGCCCGTCGGGACGAGGAAGCCGGGCGTGCCGGTCACCTTGCGGTGGAAGTTGCGCGGGTCGAGCGCCACACCCCACACCGCCTCGTAGACGCGGCGCAGCTCACCGACGGTGAACTCGGTGGGGCAGAACGCCGTGGCCAGGGACGAGTACTCGATCTTCGAACGGGCGCGCTCCACCCCGTCGGACAGGATCTGCGTGTGGTCGAAGGCGAGCGGGGCCACGGGATCGCCGTCGCGGCCGAACCCCCCTTGCTGCAGCAGCTCCTCGACGGGCGCCCACCGCGCGTTGCTGGCGTCCCCGCCGGCGCGGGGTGCGGGCAGGTCGGGAGCGAGCGCGAGGTGGGCGACGCTGACGACGCGCATCCGCGGGTCGCGCTTGGGGTCGCCGTAGGTCGCGAGCTGCTCCAGGTGCGCTCCGTTGTCCTGGGCGGGCGCGCCGGGGTCGTGGGCGCGCAGTCCCGTCTCCTCGGCGAGTTCGCGTGCCGCGGCCTGCGCCAGGTCCTCGTCGGCCCGCACGAAACCGCCTGGTAGCGCCCAGCGCCCCTGGAACGGCGGCTCGCCCCTGCGTACCGCCAGCCCGCACAGAGCATGGCGGCGCACGGTCAGCACGACCAGGTCCACGGTGACGGCGAAGGGCGGATACGCTGACGGGTCGTAGGACATGCGGCGATCATAGTCGTCTGCCTGACGATAAACACTCCCTTCGCAGGTACCGCCAAGACTGATCCACTGCGGCGCGAAGGGCGGTTCCCTCCTCCGCTTCCGGCCGTCGGCCGACACCGCCTTCCCCGAGGTCACGCTCCCAATTGCAGGCCATCGGCCGCCTCCTCGACCATGGCGACGCCGAGCCGGCCGACCCGTACGGAGAAGGGGGCACCCGCGATTCGCAGCCCGGTCAGGCCGATCTCACCCAGGGGCGCGCTGCGTACCGGGCGGAGAGTGACCGTGCGGGCGGGGGCGTCGGGGCGGATGCCGGCGAGGGTGGTCAGGAGCAGCACTCCGGCGGCCGCAGCCGTGGCTGCCGGGCGGCAAGCCGCCGGGTGGGGAAGCGGAGCGCTCCCGTCCGTACGCTGCTCCCCCGCGTACATCTCGGGGAGGCGGTGTCCGAACGCCTCGGCCGCGGCGAGGACGCCCCGCAGCAGCGAGGTCGCTTCCTTCTCGTACGCGGCCACGGCCAGGCCGGCTACGGCGATCGCCGTCTCCGCCACCCGCACGGCTCCTCCCCGGTGGCTGAACGGGCTGTACCCGGGCTCCTTCATGCCGAGGCCGCGCAGTCCCCAGCCCGAGTCCATGGCCGGGGCGCCGAGCAGCCGGGCGAGTTGTTCGGCCCGCACCTTGTCGAGCAGGCCCGGCGCGTACTCGCCGCCGCCCAAGAGTCCGGTGTCGAGGAGGTGGGCCGTCGTCGCGCCGAGGTGCGGTACGAGGCGTCCGTCCGGAGCCCGGGCCGCTGCCGGGCGGCCGCCACCCACGTCCCCGATCCAGAACTCCGCGCGGAAGGCGGTGCGCAACTCCTGCGCCCACTCGCGGAGTTCTGTACCGCCGGGTCTGCCGTACGCGTCGAGCAGGTCGGCGCCGAGCAGCGCCGCCCGGTGGGCGTGGGCCTGCGTCTCGCAGCGGACCGGTCCGCCCGGGTGCGGGTCGTGCAGGTAGGTGCCGTCACCCACGGTGGTCCGCAGCCAGGTCAGACAGCGCTCGGCGGTCGGCAGCAACTCCTGTGCCTCCTGCTCCGGTAGCCCCCAGCGGCGGGCCTCCGCGAGCAGCACCGGGAAGAGCAGGGTCGCCTCCGTCCCGGTGCAGCTCGGTGGCAGATGGGCGCCGGCGTCACGACGCGGTCCGGGGATCATGCCCAACTGCGCTCCTGAACGGTGGAGTTGGGTACGGGCGAGTGTCCGCAGCGTGCCTGCGGCCAGACGCGTTCCGAGGGGCAGCGTCATCCGCGCCGCCGTGAGCGACTCCGCCGGGGCCAAACCGCAGCGCCAGGGTGCCCCTGCCGCGAGATGGGTGTCGGAGGGGTGCGCGGGGTCGCGTAGCAGCAGTGCCTGTAGGTCCTCGACACTGGTCCGCAGGAGCGCGTGGACTCGAGAGTCGTCACCGGTCGCCCGTGCGGTCGCGAGGGGGCTGGTCGCCCCGTGGCCCACGGCCCGGACCGGTCCCGCGCCGTCCGGCCGTACCCGGAGTTCCACGGTCGCCGTGCCGCCCGGTGGCAGTTCGAACTCCCAGCGCAGGAGTCCCGCGGAGGCCAGCGCGTCGGTGGGCGGTGGATCGGCCGTGACCGCCGAACTGCCGGTGGCGCCGGACCAGCGCAGGCCGGAGTCATGGACGCTGGCGGGCAGTTCGGGTCCTGTGTTGCCTGCGGCGATCGCTCCCAGGTCGGCCATGTCGGTGCCGAGTGCCACCTCCACCGGCAGGCGCAACGGGCGCCGGGAGACACTGCGCAGCGTGATGTGCTCCGTGCCATCCGCGTGCCGGGTCCGCTCGACGAGGAGGTCCGGGTCCGGGCCGCAGTCCGGGGACACCCGCAGGGTCCCGACGAAACGGGCGCGGTCGGCCGCCGTCATCCGCGCCTGCACCGCGAGCGGCTCCCGTCCGGCCACCCGCAGCTGACACCGGGACAGCACGCGCCGACCCGCGCGGTAGAACCCCTCCAGCCCTCGACCGTTCAGTTGCCCCTGCTCGGTGGAGACGGCGAGGCCCGGGAGCGCCACGCAGATCAACGTGGTGTGGGTGGGCGGCAGTTCGAGAGAGCGGCGGGGCATCGGGCGGGACGGGTGTGGCAGGGAGCTCTGGGGTGGGGAGAGGGTTGTGGGCTGGTGCGGTGGCGAGGGTGGACGTCGGCCTCGGCCGGGTGTCCAGCCTTCGGGCGGCCGGTGGGAGGGTTGCGGTGGATCGCCGGGATCGGCGGTGCCCGTGTGCGGCGGCGATGAGCCGGTGCCTCGGCTCGGGCGTGGCACGGGGAGATCGAAGTCGGAGCGGTCGTCGTCGGCCGAGGGCGGAGTCGGCTGGTGCATGGGCGGCTTCTTCTGCGCTCTGTGCGCCTCAGACGTGTTCGGCGCCGGATGGACGGTTCCGCGAGGGACGGTTCCGAGAGGACAGGGACTGTCCGGCGACACCGCCCGTTCAGGCGTTCCGCCACTCAGGTGAACGGGCCCGGGCTCCTCCTGGTCACGCCTCCGGCCCGCGAAGCCGACCGAATGGCGGCGCGGTGGAAGGGCGCGGCAGCCTGCCTCGGTCCGCCGGTCCCGGTGGCCGCCGACTCGGCGCACGGTCGATCGCCGAAACCAGGCACCGAACACACCGAGCCGCCCGCTGGAGCGACGGTGCCGCCCTTCACTCCCCCGAGCTTTGATCACCCCTCCCCCTCAACGCCGTTGACCTCCGGCCGCGACCCCTCCGAGCGGGTGTCGTAGCGTCGCGAGCCGCCCTTCGCGGAGGTGCGCGAACGTGTGTTGCCGGGGCGTGCGGTGCCCTGCGCAGGTGTGCGGGGACGGGATCCGTCCGTCCCGCCGGATCGACGGCTGTCCGCGCCCGAGGAACGGGGACGGCCGGGGACACCGTCGAGGTCGGGGGTACGCGTGCGGTGCCGACGGCGGGTGGGTGAAGCCGTGCGTGAGGTTGCCGGGGCTTCGGCGGGAGTGCCCGCGCCCTGCCCTTCGGAACCGTCAGCGGCCTCCGCGCCGGCGACCACCTCTCCAGCTCGCGTCGCCCCTCCGGCGCCCGAGACCTCTTCAGTTCCCGTCCCCTCTGCGCGCTCCACCCGTTCCGCGCGCAGGCATCGGCGAATGGACTCCGGGTCCAGGCCCTCGTTGCAGGCCTGGTGAAGGAGGCGGGCGAAGAGGTAGTCGGGGTCCGCGCCCAGTGCCATGGCCAGGGCCTCCCTGGCCTCCAGGTCGTCGCCGGTCGACCAGGCGACCCAGCCGGCGAGGGTGAGAGGAGCCGCGGCGTGTTCGCCGTACGGTCCGACGCAGCGGCGGGCCAGTGCGCGCCAGAGGCGCAGGGCCGGTAGCGCGTCGTCGCCCTCCATCCATTCGGCGGCGCGGTCGCGGGTCGTGCGGTCCTGGAGGCCGAGGATCAGGTGGGCGGCTTCGTCGTGGGTGAGCAGGTCGTCGTCGCGGAAGTCCGAGTGCAGCACACCGGTCACGCGCGGTGCCAGGGCGAACCGCTTCATGATCCGCCGGGCGAGGTCCAGGGTGTCCTCCGCGACGTCCGCCTGGCTGGCGTCGTCGAGAATCCTCGGGACCAGGGTCATACCGGCGGCGTCCAGGGCGACTTCCTGCTGCAGCGCGGCAGCCGTCTCCCACGGCAGCAGCCTCGCCCGCAACTCGCGCAGTGTGCCGCGCACTTGGAGTCCCGCGTAGGTCGCCGCGGCGGCCAGTACGGACGTGCCGGGCAGGCCCATCGGGGAGCCGTCGACCGGGCAACATCCCTGGCCCGAGCAGCAGTAGGACCAGAAGCGGCCGTCCGAGATGCAGAGCGCCTCGATCACCGTCACGTCCAGCCGACCGCACTCGGTGCGCAGCTTCTGGACGAGCGGGCGCAGGCGCTCCATGACCTGGCGCCCGGATTCTCCCGGCGCCGGTTCTTGGCAGACGTAGGCGATCATCTGCTCGGGGCGGGTTCCTCGGCGTTCGCTGCCGGTCACCAGGCCGTGGGCCAACTGCCTGGCCACGGAGGCCCAGTCGTCCGCACCGGCGGGGATGCCGAGCCGGGCCCTCCCGCCGAACCGGCCCCGGCCGGCCCGGTCGTGGAGGGCGACGAGGACGATGCTGTCCTCGGGGCGGTACCCGAGCAGATAGGGCAGGGCGTCGGCGAGTTCGGCGGGGCTGCGCAGGGTGAGCTGGTGCTCGGGGTTGGTGTGTCGGTCGTACGCGGTGGGGTCGATGTCGCCGTTTTCGGAGGATCCGGCCGTTTCGCTGTGATTCGTCATGCGATGACGATCTCGCGGATTGCAAAGTCCCGCTTGAGCCTGTGGATAAGTCCGGTCAGGGACACGCCACATGGGCTTCGGCACGGCCAAGTCGGGCCATGTGACCGGGAGATCCGGACTGCCTCGATGATCGTGCGGTCGCCCTGCGAGGAGGCGGCGACCGAGGCGCTTCAGCCCCGGTCGCCGCCGAAGGCCCGACCCGCCTCAATCACCGCGCCCGCAGGCCGACATCACTCCAACGCAGCCCCGCCGCGCCAAGGCTCTCGAAAAGAAACCTCAGCTCGCCGCAGCGAGTACCAGCGGGAGTACCTGTTCGGCGCCCGCCTGACGGAGCAGACGGGCAGCGACCGCGAGGGTCCAGCCGGAGTCGGTGTAGTCGTCCACGAGCAGGACGGGGCCGGGAGAGGCGGCCAGGGCGGCGGCCAGTTCCCCCGAGACGGCGAAGGCGTCGGACAGTGCCCTGAGGCGTTGGGCGGAGTTGCTGCGGCGTGCCGCGTGCGTGCCGTCAGGGCCCGTGTACGTCAGGGTGCCCAGGAGGGGGAGACGGCCGATGGTCGCGATGCCCTGGGCGAGGGAACCGACCAGTTGTGGGCGGCCCAGGGACGGGACGGCCACGACGCCCACGGGCCGGGGCGAGGCGTCCGTGACGTTCGGCGCCCAACCGCCGGGAGAGCGCGCCCAGTCGGCGAGGACCGCCACCGCGGCCTTCAGGACGTCGTCGGGGACCGGGCCGTCAGGCGCGTTCTCCGCGAGCAGCGGGCGCAGACGGTTGCCCCAGCCGATGTCCGAGAGCCGCCCCAGGGCACGCCCTGTGGAGCCCTGGTCCTTGGCCGGGATGCGGCCCTTGAGGTCGACGCCCAGCGCGGCCATGCCGGTCGGCCACATGCGGCGCGGCTCGACCTCCACACCCGGGCGGTCCAGTTCCTTCGTCGCCCCTGTCAACGTCTCGGAGGAGACCGAGGAGTCGATCCAGGCACCCGCGCAGTTGTCGCACCGGCCGCAGGGCACCGCGCCTTCGTCGTCCAGCTGCCGGCGCAGGAACTCCATCCGGCACTGGGACGTGCTCACGTAGTCGCGCATGGCCTGTTGCTCGGCCGCTCGCTGCTTGGCCACCCAGGTGTACCGCTCGGCGTCGTACACCCACTCCGTGCCCGTGGCCGCCCAGCCGCCCTTCACGCGCTTGACCGCGCCGTCGACGTCCAGGACCTTCAGCATGGTCTCCAGGCGGCTGCGCCGCAGGTCGACCGCCGTCTCCAGGGCGGGCACGGACAGCGGGCGTCCCGCGTCGGCCAGGGCCGCGAGGGTCTGCCGGACCTGCGTCTCGGGCGGGAAGGCCGTATCGGCGAAGTAGCGCCAGATCGCCTCGTCCTCGCGGCCTGGCAGGAGCAGCACGTCGGCGTGGGCGACACCGCGACCCGCACGGCCCACCTGCTGGTAGTAGGCGATCGGCGAGGACGGCGAGCCGAGGTGGACCACGAAGCCCAGGTCCGGCTTGTCGTAGCCCATGCCGAGCGCTGAGGTGGCGACGAGGGCCTTGACGCGGTTCTCCTGGAGGTCGATCTCGGCCTGCAGCCGGTCGGCGTTCTCCGTCTTCCCGGTGTACGAGGCGACCTTGAAGCCGCGTTGGCGCAGGAAGGCGGTGGCTTCCTCGGCGGCGGCCACGGTGAGGGTGTAGATGATCCCGGAGCCGGTCAGTTCGTCCAGGTGCTCGGCGAGCCAGGCCAAACGGTGCGCGGCGTCCGGCAGTTGGACCACTCCCAGCCGCAGGCTCTCCCGCTCCAGCGGACCGCGCAGCACCAGGGCCTCTCCCGCCCCTGTGCCCAACTGCTCGGCCACATCGGCCGTCACGCGCGCGTTGGCGGTCGCGGTGGTGGCCAGGACCGGTACGCCGGCGGGCAGTTCGGCCAGCATCGCCCGCAGCCTGCGGTAGTCGGGGCGGAAGTCGTGTCCCCAGTCGGAGATGCAGTGCGCCTCGTCGACCACCAGGAGGCCGGTCGTGGCCGCGAGCTTGGGCAGCACCTGGTCGCGGAAGTCGACGGAATTGAGCCGTTCCGGGCTCACCAGGAGCACGTCGGTCTCGCCCCGTTCGACCTCTCCGTAGATGGTGTCCCACTCCTCGGGGTTGGCCGAGTTGATGGTGTGCGCGCGGATTCCGGCCCGCGCCGCCGACTCGACCTGGTTGCGCATCAGCGCGAGCAGCGGCGAGATGATCACCGTAGGGCCGGCGCCGCGTCGGCGGAGCAGGGCGGTGGCGACGAAGTACACCGCCGACTTGCCCCAGCCGGTGCGCTGCACCACCAGCGCGCGCCGGCGCTCCTCCACCAGGGCCGCCACCGCCTGCCACTGGTCCTCGCGCAGCCGCGCCGTGCCGCTCGGATCACCGACCAGCTCGGCGAGGATGGCGTCGGCTTCGGCACGCAGCTCCTGGTTGCTCATCCCCCCATGCAACCCCACGCCACTGACATCGGCCCAATCCCCCGCCGTGACAAACCCCGCGGGTCCCTTCCCGCACCCCTTCCCACCGGCGCTCTCTGGACCTCCCGCACCTCGATGGCGTACGAAAGTGTCGTGCCTGAACGCCCCAGGCGTCCCCGGGTGCCGCATTGGGTAGGGATATAAGCCACACACCGTCAGATAAGGGTCTGTGGCCCCATTTGCTCGTTGCCGCATCCAACTTCGCCAGGAAGAATTGGAGTCCGCTCCCCGCACGCTTCGTCCGTGATCCGGTAGGGCTCCGTTGCGGTGTGCGCTCCCCCGAATCCGACCCCGCCCGTAGTGTGGGCGCGTAGCCGAAGGGAGGACCGTGACCTTCGGATTCGCTCCGTCCTCCGCGGCATCCATGTCGACGTCTGCCGACCTGTCCGCCGCTTCCGCCAACCCCCTGGCCCGTCTGCTCGAGCCCTCCGAATGGGCCGCCGCCGGAATCCCGTTGCTGCGCAATCCCCGCGAGGTCGTCAGCGGGCTGCACTCCCGGCACCGCCCGAGACCGGCGACCGCGGTCGTGGCCGTCCTCGACCCGGACGAGCGGCTGCTCGCGAGCGCCTCGTTCGTACGGCGGTCCGCCCCGGCCGACGGCTGGATGTTCCGCAACGCGCTGCTCGCGCAGCTGCGCCGCGTCATCCCGCACGACCTGCGCCGCCGGACCCCGGTGCGTACGGCCGTGCTGCTCTACTGCCGTGAGGGCGACGCGCGTTGGACGGAGGAGGACGGTGCGTGGATGTGGGGGCTGCGGGACGCCTGCACGCTGCACGGGCTGCGCTGCGGGGCCTACATCACGCTGACCCGTGACGGCTGGCAGGTGCTGGGCGAGGGTCGTGGTGGCCGACGGCCCAGCGCGGACTCCGCGCCGGAACCTTTCGCCATGTCCGAAGTACCGCCCCTGCTGCCCCGCACCGGCGGCGCCGCGTCGGAGGTCCTGCGCCGCGCCGCGGCCCGCTGAAACCCCGGTCCGGGCCTCGCGCCCGGACCGTACGGCGGTACGACTCAAGTGCTGAGCCGGCCCCCTATGGGGGCTCACTTACGTTCTCGTCCCGACGTGCCCCTATAGAGGGCACGTTTCGCCGAATTCCGCGCACGCCGAAGGCCTCACCGTGCACAGACCGCCGCGACGGCGTTCACCTGACCGCCGTCGCCGTGCTGAAGCCTCCCGGAGTTCCCGGAAGGCTCAGACGCCCGCGCCCAGCACCGAGTTGATCTCCTGCGGGTCACCGCAGACGATCAGCAGGGCGCCGGCCCGGCCGAGGGCCAGGGGCAGGGTGGTGGTGGCAACGGCGGCGGGGCCCCCGTTGACGGCGACCACGACGACCGGACGGGAAGCCGCCCGGCCCGCGACGGCGGCGTCCGCGTAGAAGACGTCGTCGCGCGCGTCGTGCTGCGCCCAGTAGGAGGCTTCACCGAAGGACAGTTCGTGGGCGGCCCACGGGTGCGGCTGGCCGGTGGTGATCACCAGCACGTCACCGGGGGCACGACCCGACTCCAGGAGCAGGTCCACGGCTTCCTCGGCAGCGTCCAGCGCGCCCTCGGCCGAGGCCGGGATGAGCTGGATCTGCGGGGTAGCCACAGCCGTGTCGGAGGAGGCGGGAACAGCCGGACCCGAGGGTCCGGGCTTGGCCACGGCCACGTCGCGCGGCGTACGTTGCGCCGGCGCCGTCGGCCGCAGGGGGCCGGGACGACCGGGACGTGACGGAGCCGCGGGGCGGGGACCGGGAACAGGGCGGGGGGTCGGCGCGACACGGCTGCTGGCCGGAGTGGCGCTGGGACCCTGGGCACTCTCGTGAATCTGAGGCTCCTCGGGAATGAGAGGCATGAGCTGATTTTTATCAAACGCTGGTGCGGTTTGCGGCAGCGGGTGGCACATGAGTGCGAGCGGAACGGTCAGAAGTCGAAGCCGAGCTGGCCCTCGATCTCCGGAACGTTTCCCTCCGCCCAACTGCGGGCCTTCTTGAGGTGCCGCCACTGGGGCAGCGCATCAAGATACGCCCACGACAACCGGTGGTACGGGGTGGGGCCCCGCTCCTCCAGTGCGGCCTTGTGCACGGGAGAGGGATACCCGGCGTTGGCCGCGAAAGCGAAGTCTGCATGGTCGATGCCCAGTTCGGCCATCATTTTGTCGCGCTGAACCTTGGCGATGACGGAAGCGGCCGCGACCGCCACACACGACTGGTCGCCCTTGATCACCGTACGAACCCGCCATGGGGCCCCCAGGTAATCGTGCTTACCGTCGAGGATGACCGCGTCGGGGCGAACGGGCAAGGCCTCCAGGGCACGCACCGCGGCGAGCCGCAGCGCAGCCGTCATCCCGAGGTCGTCGATCTCCTCCGGGGAGGCGTGTCCGAGGGCGTACGCCGTGACCCACTTGCGGAGTTGCTCGGCGAGTTCGGTGCGTCGTCTGACCGCGATGAGCTTGGAGTCGGTGAGGCCTTCAGGGGGTCGGCGCAGTCCGGTGACCGCCGCGCAGACGGTGACGGGGCCGGCCCACGCGCCGCGCCCCACTTCGTCGACGCCGGCAATGATCTTGGCCCCGGTCGTGGCGCGGAGTGAGCGCTCGACGGTGTGAGTGGGTGCTTCGTACGGCATGGCGGGATCAGCCTACGCCGCCCGGAACCCCTCGCGACACCCAGCCTTCCGCGAGCCTCTCCCGGGCCGCTCCCTTCCTGCTTCACGCACCGCCTGGCCGGAGCAGCGGAAGCATCAACTGGTCGATCATTTCCTCGAGGTCGCGGTCCGGCCATTCGCTGCCGCACATCTTCGAGCGGTACATCATCATCGCCGGGATGGCGTCCAGGACGTAGCTGTTGGAGGCGTCGGCGCGGACCTCGCCCCGCTCGATTCCGCGGTTGATCACTTCGCCGAGCAGTCGGATCGTGGGCTCCACGACCCCTTCGAAGATCACGCCATGGAAGCGCTCCGCCTGTGCGGTGTCGCATTCGTGAATCACGGAGCGCAGGGCGTACCCGGGGCGCGAATACATCGCGTCGCGCGCCTGCACGCACAACGCCAGCAGGTCCTCGCGCACGGTGCCGAGGTCGGGCGCCTCGCTCAGCCCCGGTAGCCCCGCCTGCAGCGCGTCCGCGACGAGGTCCTCCTTGGACGACCAGCGCCGGTAGACCGCCGCCTTGCCGGTCTGGGCACCCGCGGCGACACCCTCCATCGTGAGGGCGTTCCATCCGACCGTGCCGAGTTGGTCCAACGCGGCGTCCAGGATCGCGCGTTCGAGCACGGCGCCGCGGCGGCGGAGGGAGGCCGTCGGAACGGCGGCGGCCGTCCCGCCCGAGGTAACCATCTGAGTGTCTCCAGCGAGCAGGGGTGAACGGGATGTTCGAGGAACGAGAACAGGACATGCGGCGCCGGCCAGGGTTCCGGGCCGCACGAAGACGGCTTAAGTGAACGCTTGCGTTCACTGTCCGGGACTCACTACCGTTGTCGCGACAGTGAACGCTGGCGTTCACTAACGGACTTGTGGGGGACCCATCGTGACAACCTCTCAGTCGATCGAAACCCCGAAACCGGGGGCGGCCCGTCGGGAGGGATATCCCGGTATCGCGCTCACAGTCATCGCGGCCTGCCAACTCATGGTGGTACTCGACGGCACGATTGTGAACATCGCCCTCCCGCACATTCAAGTGGCACTCGGTTTCAGCACCACCGACCTCACCTGGGTCGTGAGTGCCTACACGCTCACCTTCGGCGGTCTGCTGCTGCTCGGCGGCCGGGCCGGCGACATCCTCGGCCGACGCCGGGTCTTCATGACCGGCATCCTGCTCTTCACCTTCGCCTCGCTGCTCGGCGGACTCGCCCAGGAACCCTGGCAGTTGCTCGCCGCCCGCGTCCTGCAGGGCGCCGGAGGTGCGATCGCGTCGCCGACCTCGCTGGCCCTCATCACCACCACGTTCCCCGAAGGCCCGGAGCGGAACAAGGCGTTCGGGGTCTTCGCCGCTGTCTCGGCGGGCGGCGGCGCGCTCGGTCTGCTCGCGGGCGGCATGCTCACGGAGTGGCTCAACTGGCGCTGGGTGCTCTTCGTCAACGTCCCGATCGGCGTGCTGATCGCCGTGCTCGCGCCGATCTACATCAGCGAGTCCGAACGGATCACCGGCCGGTTCGACATCGCGGGCGCGCTGACCTCGACTGCGGGCATGGCGACCCTCGTCTTCGGCTTCATCCACGCGGCGGACAAGGGGTGGAGCAACGGCGTGACCATCGGGTCCTTCGCCGCGGCCATCGTCCTGCTGCTGGCCTTCGGGCTCATCGAGTCCCGGGCCAAGGAGCCGATCACCCCGCTCAAGATGTTCGCCGACCGCAATCGGTCGGGCACGTACGTGATCATGCTGACCCTGACCGCCGCGATGTTCGGCATGTTCTTCTACATCGTGCTCTTCGTGCAGAACGTGCTGGAGTACAGCCCGATCCAGGCAGGTCTCGCCTTCCTCCCGCTGACGGTGGCGATCGGGGCCGGCGCGGGTCTGTCCCAGCGGTTCCTGCCGGTGCTCGGACCGCGCCCGCTCATGCTGATCGGCTCGACGCTCACGGTGATCGGGCTGATCTGGGAGAGCTTCATCAGGCCGGACAGCTCGTACGTCGGCGGAGTGCTCGGCCCGATGCTGGTGTTCGCCTTCGGCATGGGCCTGAACTTCGTGACCCTGACAGTGACCGCCGTCTCCGGTGTCCCCCCGCACGAGGCGGGCGCGGCCTCCGCCCTGCTCAACACCACGCAGCAGGTGGGTGGTTCGCTCGGTCTGTCCATCCTGACCACGGTGTTCGGATCGGCCAGCCGGGACGAACTGAAGAAGCAGCTGCCGAAGTTCATGACCGACGGCTCGGCGCAGCAGAAGGCGGAGTTCGCCAAGACGCATCGACTGCCCGCACCTTGGGGCAACGAAGTGCTCGCACACGGCATCTCGACGGCCTTCGTCCCGGCCGCCGCGATGGCAGCGCTCGCCCTGGTCACCGCCTGGTTCGTGATCCGGGTGCGCAAGAGCGACCTCGAAGCCCTCGCGGGCACGGCAGGCGCGGGGGCAGCGGCGGGCTGACCGGCCGGACCCCGTCGAGGTCCGGCCGACCGGCACCAGCGAAAACCACCTCATGACCACCCCCGTACCTGTCGTGCGGTGCCTGCGCGGACTCGTGTCTCGCACAGCGACTGCCACGACAACGGCCGGACGGTCACGGAGAGTTCCCGAAAAACACAGAGAGTTTCGACCGGATGCGGGCGGCGCTACCCGGGTCGGGAGTTCAGAACGTCAGATTGACGCCAGAGCCCAGCCCGGCAGCGCCTCCGTCCGCTCCAGCCACCCCGCGGGCGGCGCCCCGGCCTTCCCGCCGGCGATCACACCGCCCACGATGGCGCAGGTGGTGTCCACGTCTCCGCCGACCTGGGCGGTGTCCCAGAACGCCCGCTCATAGTCGCTGAGGCCGCGCGCGGCCGACCAGAGCGCGAAGGGCACCGTGTCGTGAGCTGATGTACGGCGTCCGCAGCCCAGGACGGCCGCGACGGTGCCCGGATCGGCGTAGTCGAGCATGTCCCGGGCGCGGCGCAGGCCCGCGCCGACGGCGCTCTTCGGGACGAGTGCGATGACGCCGTCGAGGAGTGCCTCGGCGCTGGGCGGGCCGCCAGGGGCTGCGGCCAGTGCGGCGGCCGCGGCGACGGCCATGGCGCCGACCACGGCCTCGCGGTGCTGGTGCGTGGGGTAGGCCGAGATCTCGGCCTGGTGGGTGGCCTGCTCGGGGTCGTCGGCGTACCAGGCGCCCAGGGGTGCGATCCGCATCGCCGCGCCGTTGCCCCATGACCCCCGTCCGTCGAAGAGGGCGGCGGACAGTTCACGCCAGTCACCGCCCTCGCGGACGAGGCGCAACAGTCGGTTGACCGCCGGGCCGTAGCCGCGGTCGAAGTCGTGGTGCTCGGCGAAGGAGTGCGCCAGGGCGTCCTGGTCGATACGGCGGTGGGCGGCCAGGACGGCGACCACGGAGCAGGCCATTTCCGTGTCGTCGGTCCACTGCCAGAGATCCGGGGGCAGTTCGCGGCGCTTGAGCAGCGGGTAGTTGGCGGGGACGAAGAACTGGGAGCCGAGCGCGTCGCCCACGGCGAGTCCACGCAGGCTGGCAAGGGCGCGATCCAGGCGCCCGGCAGAAGAGTCGGAAGAGGAGTCAGAGGTCATCGGTGGGCCACCCTATCCGGTGATCCCGTACGGCTCCGGGTCCCGCCAGCTGTCGAAAGGCCGGTCCAGCGCGTACCGGCCGTCCTCTCCGAGAACGAGCATCCGCATCTCGGCGTTCCCCGGATTCGACAGCGACTCGAACTCCGCGACCGTCCAGTGGAACCAGCGCATGCAGAACAGCCGCATCGCCAGGCCGTGCGTCACGAGGAGCACGTTCGGCGGGTGGTCGGGGGCCTCGAAGCTGCGGTAGAGGCTCTCCAGGAAGCCGCCCACCCGGTCGTAGACGTCGGCTCCGGACTCGCCCTGGGCGAAGCGGTAGAAGAAGTGCCCGTAGGCGTCCCGGTAGGCCTTCTGGAGGCGTACGTCGTCCCGGTCCTGCCAGTTCCCCCAGTCCTGCTCACGCAGCCGGGGTTCCTCGCGTACGCGGACGAGGTCGGGATCGAGGTGGAAGGCGCGGAAGGTCTCGTGCGTGCGGCGGTACGGGGAGACGTACACGCTGATGCGCTCGCGGCCGAACACCTCCCGCAGCCGTTTGCCGGTCTCCTCCGCCTGGAGCCAGCCCTGGTCGGTCAGCGCCAGGGAATGGTCGGGTTCACGCTCGTACACAGTGTCATCAACATTGCCCGTTGACTCGCCGTGCCGGACAAGGACGATGCGCCGTGGTCGTGCCATGCCAAAACCCTAGATCGAGTGACGGCATATCGAGCACTCGTACGGGCTCCATACGGCGTAGGTCACACGAATTGGGCCCGATGGACCACATAGGGGCGCACGATTCACACAGAGGGACGCCGGTGACGCCGGTTCACAGAGTGGGACACCTATGGCGTCAGTTTGGATTTCAAACCGTCCATGACGGTTCCAGTTGCACGATGTCCCCGGTGAGGGAATCGATGTCCGCCTCGATCTGGGCCCGCAGGGCGAGCCGCTCGACCCGCTCGGTGCGGTATTTGCCGTGCTCTGCGGCCGACTGCCACATGGACAGCACCATGAACTCGTGTCCCGGGGCCTCGCCGAACAGCCCGCGGAGCATGCCGGGGGAACCGGCCATCGCCGGGTTCCAGACCTTCTCCTGCATCAGCGTGAAGTGCTCCGCGCGCTCCTCGTGGACACGGCACAGGGCGACCCGCACCAGGTCGGCGTCGGTGAAGCGCGGCTCGAAGCCGGTCTTCACGTCGAAGCGGTGGTCGAACAGCTTGACCTGCGCGTCCTTGAAGGTGCCCACCTGGGCCGACGCCAGCCGGTCGTGGGATCGGGCCATGAAGGAGTCGTAGAAGGCACGGCTTTCCCAGAACGCGAAGGTGTGCGCCACTCCTGGCCGCGCTCTGCTCCAGCCTCCCCCCTGTCCCCGAAATCCCGGCTCCCCCAGAAGCCCCGCCCACTTTCGCTGCCCGCGCTCGAAGCCGCGGCGGTCCACCACGGTGCAGCGAATCCACTTGACCAGCACCGCGCCATCGTAAGGCCACGGAGCGTGGCGCCGGTCACGCTCCGGCTGAGATCGTCGGCGCATACGCCCCCGCGCGCGTGGCACGATGGACAACGCACGTTGATCGCCCGGTAGTTGGGGCGCGCGTTCGAGGCGAACGGGGAAGGGGAACTGTGGTGAACGGCCTCAGCAAGGGGATCCGCAAGGCCGAAGTCGGGCTCCAGTGGGATCCGAGTCCCACCGGGCAGCCGCCCGTCGATCTGGACATCGTCGCCACCACGTATGTGGCGGGCGATCTGTACGGTGCTCCCGCGTACGCGGTGCACTTCGACAGCCGCTCCCCCGATGGCACCATCTATCTCAACCGGGACAGCAAGGACGGCAAGGGCTTCGGCTGGGACGAGGTCATGACACTGGAGCTAGACCGACTCTCCGAGCGGTACGCGCGCGTGGTGGTCGGTGTCGTCATCCAACAGCGGGTCGCCCACCGCACGTTCGTCAATGTGCTCAACCCGAAGCTGCGCATCCGCGAGGGGTACACCGTCCTCACCGAGGACGACTTCGGTGACGTCCTCGGTGCTACGGCGGCGACGGTCGGGGAGTTCGTCCGCGACGACTCCGGGAGCTGGGACTTCCATCCCGGCATCCGGGGCTTCGAGGACGACCCCGCGACCTTCACCAGGACGATGGGCCGGGCGCAGCAGCCCTGAGCCCGTCGCGGACGGCTCGTCAGCCGGCGGTCCAGCCCGGGACCGTCGGCAGCACCTCCTCGGCGATGCGGAACAGCGCCTGGTCGTCGGGCGGCACGTCGTCCTGACGCCAGATGGATATCTCGAAGGAGTCGCCGTCGTCCTTGGCGCTCGTGGAGACCAGGAGGCTGCGGGCGATGCCCCCGGGGCCCGTACTGGCCTTGCCTCCCCCGAGGTTGAAGCTGATGGCGATCGTCCGGTCCGAGTAGAGGACGGCCGGGTGCCCCAGGACCATCTTCACCTCTGAGGTCGAGTCCACGTACCGGGCCGCCGCGGCGACGGGAATGTCGTCGTAGGACGCCGAAAGCCGCACGGAGTACGTCTTCAGGTCGACGTCGGCCTCAGGACTGGCGATCTTGGTGCCGCCCGCCAGTGTCATCCAGCCAGCGCTGCCCCCCGCGGTCTCCGCGTGCTCTTCCGGGGTCCCCAGGAGCACCGGAAGGTCCGAGCGGTTCAGTGCAGTGCAGAGTTGCGTCGGCGAGACGTACTTCGCCGGCAGGGTCTTGTCCGTGCTCGCCGAGCAGGTCGCCGGTTTGCTGTCTGCCTGTGATGTCTTCGGCAGGACTCCCCCGAGTCCCCACATGCCGCCCACGACACCCCCGACCACGACCACCGCCGCGACCGCCTGGGCCCCCGCCCTCATACCTTTTTCGGGCTCGACTGAATTGTCGACCATGCCCCCACCCTCCCCTGTGCGCACGCTATGCGCGTCGAGGGAGATTAACTGCTGATCGTTCCGCTGGGAAACCGGATTCGCCCGGGGGCCGGACATGCTGAGGGCGGTGAAGCCCGGATACCGGCTTCACCGCCCTGACCAGCTAGTTCACTTCAAGCGGGTGCTCTTGATCAGCTGCAGCCGCTGGTCGAGCCACACCCCTCGCAGATGTAGCAGGAACCGGCCCGCTGCATCTTCGTGCCGCAGGAGAAGCAGAGCGGGGCGTCGGCCTGGATGCCCAGCTGCATCTCCACCAGTTCGGCGCTGGTGTGCGCCTGCTGCGGGGCGGGCTTGACCGCCTCGGCGACGGCCTTCGGCGCGGCCACGGCCTTCAACTCCTGGGCGCGCGGCGCCGACTGGGCGAGGCCCTCGACGTCGACCTCGTCCTCGGTCGGCTCGTACGAACCGGTCTCCAGGTGACGCTGACGCTCCTCGGCGGAGTGGATGCCGAGTGCGGAGCGCGTCTCGAAGGGCAGGAAGTCGAGCGCCAGGCGACGGAAGATGTAGTCGACGATCGACTGCGCCATCCGCACGTCCGGGTCGTCCGTCATGCCGGCCGGCTCGAAGCGCATGTTCGTGAACTTCGAGACGTATGTCTCCAGGGGGACGCCGTACTGCAGGCCCACGGAGACGGCGATCGAGAAGGCGTCCATCATGCCCGCGAGGGTGGAACCCTGCTTCGACATCTTCAGGAAGACCTCGCCGAGACCGTCGTCCGGGTAGGAGTTGGCGGTCATGTAGCCCTCGGCGCCGCCGACCGTGAAGGAGGTCGTGATGCCCGGGCGGCCCTTGGGGAGACGCTTGCGGACGGGGCGGTACTCGACGACCTTCTCGACCGCGGTACGGATGGTGTCCTCGGCCTTGGCGGTGACCTCGGCCTTCTCCTTCTCCTTGGTCTTCGCGGAGAGGGGCTGGCCGACCTTGCAGTTGTCGCGGTAGATCGCGAGCGCCTTGACGCCCAGCTTCCACGCCTCGAAGTAGACCTCTTCGACGTCCTCGACGGTCGCCGTCTCCGGCAGGTTGACCGTCTTGGAGAGCGCGCCGGAGATCCAGGGCTGGATCGCGGCCATCATGCGGACGTGGCCCATCGCGGAGATGGAGCGCTCGCCCATGGCGCAGTCGAAGACCTCGTAGTGCTCCTGCTTGAGGCCCGGGGCGTCGATCACATTGCCGTTGTCGGCGATGTGGGCGACGATCGCCTCGATCTGCTCCTCCTGGTAGCCCATGCGACGCAGGGCCTGCGGGACGGTGCCGTTGACGATCTGCATCGAGCCGCCGCCGACCAGCTTCTTGAACTTGACCAGGGCGAGGTCGGGCTCAAGTCCGGTGGTGTCACAGGACATCGCGAGACCGATGGTGCCGGTCGGGGCGATGACGGACGCCTGCGAGTTACGGAAACCGTTCTTCTCGCCGAGGCGCAGCGTGTCCTGCCAGGCCTCCGTGGCGGCGGCCCAGATCGGGGTGTCCAGGTCGTCCGCGCGCGGGGCCACGGCGTTGGCGTCGGAGTGCTGCTTCATGACGCGCAGGTGCGGCTGCTCGTTGCGGGCGTAGCCGTCGTACGGGCCGACGACCGCGGCGAGTTCGGCGGAGCGCTTGTACGACGTGCCGGTCATCAGGGAGGTGATGGCACCGGCGAGGGCACGGCCGCCGTCGGAGTCGTACGCGTGGCCCGTCGCCATCAGCAGGGCGCCGAGGTTGGCGTAGCCGATGCCGAGCTGGCGGAACGCGCGCGTGTTCTCGCCGATCTTCTGCGTCGGGAAGTCCGCGAAGCAGATGGAGATGTCCATCGCCGTGATGACGAGCTCGACGACCTTGGCGAAGCGCTCGACCTCGAAGGACTGGTTGCCCTTGCCGTCGTCCTTGAGGAACTTCATCAGGTTCAGCGAGGCAAGGTTGCAGGACGTGTTGTCCAGGTGCATGTACTCGCTGCACGGGTTCGAGCCGTTGATACGGCCGGACTCCGGGCACGTGTGCCACTGGTTGATGGTGTCGTCGTACTGGATGCCCGGGTCGGCGCAGGCCCAGGCGGCCTCGGCCATCTTGCGGAAGAGCTGCTTGGCGTCGACCTCCTCGATGACCTCACCGGTCATGCGGGACGTCAGGCCGAACTTGTCGCCGTTCTCCACGGCCTTCATGAACGTGTCGTTCACGCGGACCGAGTTGTTGGCGTTCTGGTACTGCACCGACGTGATGTCGTCGCCGCCCAGGTCCATGTCGAAGCCCGCGTCACGGAGGGCGCGGATCTTCTCTTCTTCCTTGACCTTGGTCTGGATGAAGTCCTCGATGTCGGGGTGGTCGACGTCCAGGATGACCATCTTGGCCGCGCGGCGGGTGGCGCCACCGGACTTGATGGTGCCCGCGGAGGCGTCGGCGCCGCGCATGAAGGAGACCGGACCCGAGGCGTTGCCACCGGAGGAGAGCAGCTCCTTGGAGGAGCGGATGCGCGAGAGGTTCAGGCCGGCGCCGGAACCGCCCTTGAAGATCATGCCCTCTTCCTTGTACCAGTCGAGGATCGACTCCATGGAGTCGTCGACGGCCAGGATGAAGCAGGCCGAGACCTGCTGGGGCTGCGGGGTCCCGACGTTGAACCAGACGGGGCTGTTGAAGCTGAAGACCTGGTGCAGGAGGGCGTACGCCAGCTCGTGCTCGAAGATCTCGGCGTCGGCGGGCGAGGCGAAGTACTTGTAGTCCTCACCGGCCTTCCGATACGTCTTCACGATGCGGTCGATGAGCTGCTTGAGGCTCACCTCGCGCTGCGGGGTGCCCACGGCACCGCGGAAGTACTTGCTGGTGACGATGTTGACCGCGTTCACCGCCCATTCGGCGGGGAACTCGACGCCACGCTGCTCGAAATTGACCGAGCCGTCGCGCCAGTTGGTCATGACGACGTCACGGCGCTCCCACTCCACCTCGTCGTACGGATGCACGCCGGGGGTGGTGTGAATACGCTCGATGCGCAGTCCCTTGGTGGCCTTGGTGCCCTTCGCGCGGGAACCTCGTGCCGGACCGCTCGCCGTCTCTGTCATGCCGCCTCCCTCTACAGGCCAAAACGCCTGAAAATGCCACGATGTTCCCGTGGCAGAGTGTTTGTCTGGTGTCCCGGCAGCCCACACGCTCATGGCTCCGCGACAAGTCCTGGTACGCCGCCGCCCGACCGGACCCGGGGTCTCCGCCCGGTTCCGGCCCGTCGGTCAGTCGGCGGAGTGGGCGGGCACGGGAACCTGAACAGTCCCCCCGCTCCCGCCGTCGTCTTCCTGGCTCCCCGATACCGCGTCTTCGTCGTCCGCGGCGGGGCCTGGCGTCGCTTCCCGCAGCTCCACGATCGCGGCCTCGAAGTCCTCAAGGGAGTTGAACGCCCTGTAGACGGAGGCGAATCGCAGATAGGCGACGAGGTCGAGCTCCTGCAACGGGCCGAGTATGGCCAGCCCGACATCATGGGTGGTCAGTTCGGCGCTTCCGGTGGCCCGCACCGCCTCTTCGACCCGCTGGCCGAGCTGGGCGAGTGCGTCCTCGGTGACAGGCCGTCCCTGGCATGCCTTGCGCACACCGTTGATGACCTTGGTACGACTGAAAGGCTCGGTGACTCCGGACCGCTTGACCACCATGAGCGAGCACGTCTCCACAGTCGTGAAACGACGGGAGCAGTCAGGGCACTGGCGGCGCCGGCGGATCGACGTGCCGTCGTCGGTCGTTCGACTGTCGACCACACGGCTGTCGGGGTGCCTGCAGAAGGGGCAGTGCATGGTCTCCAACCCTCCCTCACAGCAGACTCAATAGCCTCGTGAGACCCCTTGGGCCTCTCGAAGCAGCCCCCAGCATAGGCGATGGCCGGGACTCTGGAGACCCGGGGGACCACAACTTCTGGGCTGCTGTAGCAATCCAACCACTAGATGTGGTGATTGGCTCACACAAACACGCCGCACGCGCGTGTCGCACCCGTATTGGCATGTGCCATACGGCCATCCCGTCGCCCCGAACACGCGGGCGCACAGCCGTACCGCCAGGCCACATACGGAGATACCGTGAGCGCGGCACGGAGGAGGCGTGGGGCTCCCGCACAGAACGGGACCGACCCCCGACTGCCGCGACACCGGGTGGCAGACTGTGGCGACAACCCGCGAGGCCATCACCCCGGCGGCGAAGAGTACAACAATGACCTCTTTTGTCCACCAGGTGCCGCGTTAGCCATACACCCAGACGCATGATCGCGACAGGCTATCTGTACTTTTTCACTCGAACGTGTGTTTGGCGCAACCTTTCGAAAGCAACTACCGTTGTCCAGCAGGGAGACCATCGAGAGGGGCCGACGTGACCACCACCGCAGACAGTGCCACCATCACTGCCCAGGATCGCTCCCAGGGCCGACTCGAGCCGGTGCATGCAATGAACGAAGCCGCGAATCCCGAGGGACACAAGCGCTCCCTACCGGGCCGACCTCCCGGTATCCGGGCGGACAGCTCGGGGCTCACGGACCGGCAGCGCCGGGTGATCGAGGTCATCAGGGACTCGGTGCAGCGGCGGGGATACCCGCCGTCGATGCGCGAGATCGGCCAGGCCGTGGGCCTGTCCAGCACATCCTCGGTCGCACACCAGCTGATGGCACTGGAGCGCAAGGGCTTCCTGCGCCGCGACCCGCACCGCCCGCGCGCGTACGAGGTCCGCGGTTCGGACCAGTCCTCGTCGGTGCAGCCCACGGACACCGCGGGCAAGCCCGCCGCGTCGTACGTCCCTCTGGTGGGCCGGATCGCCGCCGGTGGCCCGATCCTCGCCGAGGAGTCGGTCGAGGACGTCTTCCCCCTCCCCCGCCAACTGGTCGGTGACGGTGAGCTGTTCGTCCTGAAGGTCGTCGGTGACTCGATGATCGAGGCCGCGATCTGCGACGGCGACTGGGTCACCGTGCGCCGCCAGCCGGTCGCCGAGAACGGCGACATCGTCGCCGCCATGCTCGAGGGCGAGGCCACCGTCAAGCGCTTCAAGCGCGAGGACGGCCACGTCTGGCTCCTCCCGCACAACTCGGCCTACGAGCCGATCCCCGGCGACGACGCGACGATCCTCGGCAAGGTGGTGGCAGTGCTGCGGCGCGTGTGACGGCCGCGGCGGGCGGGCACCAGCGACCTCGCCCCCAGACCGGACCCCGGGACCCCTGCGCCGGTTCCGGGGTCCTGTGCTGTCCGGCTCCGGACAGCCGTGGGCCGGCCCGGCGGCGCCGGACCAACCCCTTCCCGGATCACGCCGGTTCGGCTGCTTCCTTCGCCGGTTCGGCTTCCTTCTTTGCCGATTCGGCTTCTTCCTGCTTCGCCTTCGCGTCGATCGCGGCCAGCGACCTCCGTGCCTGGTTGCGGTCCGTGGTGTACCAGAAGTCGGGCAGCGACGCCTTGAGATAGCTGCCGTAGCGAGCCGTTGCCAGCCGCTGGTCGAGGACGGCGACCACGCCCCGGTCGCCCGACGCACGGACGAGACGGCCGGCTCCCTGGGCCATCAGGAGCGCCGCGTGTGTGGCGGCCACCGCCATGAAGCCGTTGCCTCCGGCGTCCTCGACTGCCTTCTGGCGGGCGCTCATCAGCGGGTCGTCCGGGCGCGGGAACGGGATCTTGTCCATGACGACCAGCTGACAGCTCGCCCCAGGGACATCGACGCCCTGCCAGAGCGACAGCGTGCCGAAGAGGCACGTCTTCGGGTCGGCCGCGAAGTTCTTGATCAGCTCGCCGAGCGTCTCCTCGCCCTGGAGCAGGATCGGGTACTCCGGGATGCGGGAGCGCAGTTCCTCGGCCGCGAGTTGGGCGCCCCGCATCGAGGAGAAGAGGCCCAGGGTGCGACCGCCGGCCGCCTGGATCAGCTCCGTCAGCTCGTCCAGCATGTCGGCCCGATCGCCGTCCCGCGCGGGGCGTGCGAGGTGCTTGGCGACGTACAGGATGCCCTGCTTCGGGTAGTCGAAGGGCGAGCCCACGTCGACACCCTTCCACTGCGGCAGATCCTCGCCTGCCGTTCCCTCGGGGGCGAGCCCAAGGGACGCCCCGACGCCGTTGAAGTCGCCGCCGAGCTTCAGGGTCGCGGAGGTCAGGGTCACCGAACGGTCCGTGAAGAGCTTCTCCCTCAGGAGGCCCGACACCGACATGGGGGCGACGCGCAGAGAAGCACCGAAACGGTCGTGGCGTTCGTACCAGACGACGTCCCACTCGGAGCCGTTGGTGATCCGCTCCGCCACGTCGTGCACGCTCTCCACGGAGGCCAGCGCCTGTTTGCGGACCGCGTCCTCGTCCTGCACGGACTTGTCACGGGTGGCGCCGATCGCGGAGATGACCGTACGGCAGGCGTCGCGCAGCGCCATGAGGGCGTAACCGAGGTCCTCCGGGATCTCCTCCAGGCGGCCCGGCAGGGCGAGCTCCATCAGCCGCTCGAAGCCCTCGGCGGCGGTCTGGAGCTGATCGGCGGCCTTCTCGTTGGCCAGCTTCGCGGCGCGGCGCACCGCGCGGTTGACCTGGCCGGGGGTGAGCTCGCCGGTGGCCACTCCGGTGACGCGCGAGACCAGTTCGTGCGCCTCGTCGACGATCAGCACCTCGTGCTGCGGGAGGACGGGGGCGCCTTCGATGGCGTCGATCGCGAGCAGCGCGTGGTTGGTGACGACGACCTCGGCGAGCTTGGCCCGCTCACGGGCCATCTCGGCGAAACACTCCGCTCCGTAGGCGCACTTCTGGGCGCCCAGGCATTCGCGGGAGGAGACCGACACCTGCGCCCACGCTCGGTCGGAGACTCCGGGTGTCAGGTCGTCCCGGTCGCCGGTCTCGGTCCCGTCCGTCCAGTCGCGCAGCCGTAGGAGGTCCTGGCCCAGCTTGCTGGTGGGGGCGGCCGCCTCGAACTGGTCGAAGAGGCCCTCCTCCTCGTCCTGGGGCATGCCCTCGTGGAGGCGGTGCAGGCACAGGTAGTTCGACCTGCCCTTGAGCATCGCGTACTGGGGACGGCGGCGCAGCAGGGGGTGTAGTGCGTCGACCGTGCGGGGCAGGTCGCGCTCCACCAGCTGGCGCTGGAGCGCGAGGGTGGCGGTCGCGACGACCACACGCTCCCCGTGCGCGAGCGCGGGCACGAGGTAGCCGAGCGACTTTCCGGTGCCGGTGCCTGCCTGGACTAGCAGATGGGAACCGTCGTCGATCGCCTCCGCGACGGCTTCGGCCATGGTCACCTGGCCGGGGCGCTCCGAACCGCCGACGGCAGTGACGGCAGCATGCAGGAGTTCGGGGAGTGAGGGCTTCGTCATAGCGCGACCACCCTACGGGGCGGGACTGACAACCGGGTGATCACGGCTGGGGGGCGGGGGTGGATGGGGGGGTGTGAGCTCTGGGGTGGGGTGGGTTTTGTTCGGGTGGGGATCAGATTGGGGCGGGTGGGGATCGGGGTGGTTGTTGGCTTGGTTCGGGTGGGACCGGTTCGGGTGGGGTGTTGACCGGTCTGGGGCGAAGTGGGGTCCGGTGGGGTGGGCTCGGATTTTTCAGGGTGGGGCGGATACGGCGGGTTCGGGTTGCGCGGCTCCGTTGCGGCTTCGGTCGGCTGGTGGCTTCAGGGCTGGGCCGCGTTGATCGGAATCCGATCCGACGAAGTGGGAACCGGACCGGGCCGACCGGTGTACCAAAAGTGACGGCTTCGCCACATGGCGCTACAGCAGATCGCGCAGGGAACGGTCTCGGACCATGAGGGCGGCCTGCTTGTCGGGCAGGTCGACCTCGGCGGAGAACCGAAAACCGGCGCTCAGAAAAGCAGCTACGGAAGGGGTGTTTCGGATGTCTGGTTCCGCGAGGATGCGGGCGCAGGCGGGGCGGTTGTCGAGTACGAGGTCGGCGACGGCCCGGAGCAGGCCGCCACCCAGGCCTCGTCCTCGGTCGGTGTCGTCGCCGATGAGCAAGTGGATGCCGGTGTCGTGGGGTCGGGCGGGGTAGTGGCGGGCCAGGGGATCGAGGTCCGCCCGGTAGATCTCCCAGTAGCTCATCGGGGTGCCGTCCAGCACGCCGAGACAGGGGACGCTGCGTCCGTCGCCGGTGAGTTGGGTGCGCAGGTGGTTCTCGGTCAGAGCTTGAGGGCCGGCTAGTTCCCAGAATTCTGCGACTGCAGGGTAGTTCATCCAGCGGTGGATTAGGGGGAGGTCGCGTTCGATGTGGACGGGGAGGAGGTGGAAGGGGCCTGCGGGGGTGGAAGTTAGGCCCCAGTCGTCGATGTGGTCTAGGAGGTCAGCCTCGCCATGGGCGGCTGGGTCGGGCATGGGCGCGCGGTGGTCTTTCTCGGCGCAGAGCGCGAAGAACTCCTCGGGCAAGCGGAGGTTGAGGGTGTTCTCGCAGTCCCTACTTGGACTCTGGTTGGCGCTCGCACTCGCCGATGCCCTCGGGCTAATGCCGGGGTCAAAGCCCGGGACGGCCACGGAGTCGGCGCTCGCTTCGATGGGAGACACAGTCACGCTCCTCTCAGGAGTTGGGGTGGGTCATGTTCCTTAGGGGCGAAGGGAGTTGGACGGTCGGCATTGATTCGTGAGGCCCGGGCTCAAAGGGAGTCGGCGGCGTCCGGAGCCAACGACGGTGGCGGTAGCGGTAGCGGTAGCGGTCAGGAGGAAAGGGGGTTCGCGATGGTGACGTAGACGGACTGGGTGTCGACCGGGCCGATGAGTTCGTCGAGGCCGTGCAGTCGGGTCAGCAGGTTGGCCTTGCACCGCAGGACGGGTGAGTCGAGAAGGCGGGCAGGCAAGGAGGTGCGGAGTCGGGCGGGACAGGTGGCCACGTCAACCAGGAAGCGGCGGAAGGCAGAGAGCAACAGCCGCTCGTCGGCGAGGCGTTGAGAGCCGAACGCCCCGATGAGGCCGAGCACGTTGTTGATGGCGAGGTAGTACGCGAAGCGTTCGTCGGTGACCTCGTCGGAGACGAAGGTGTCGCTGTGCTCACCGATACCGGGGAGCCGCGCGTCGAGTTCCGCGCGTCGGGATTCGCGGAAGTAGTAGCCCTGGTTGTCGCGGTAGCGGCCGCCTACGGGCCAACCTTCACCGTCCAGCAGAAGCAGCGTGTTCTGCTGGTGCGCCTCCAGCGCGATGCCCGCCTCACTGTCCAGCCACAGCACGGGACGTACGACCTGCTCCAGATAGCGCAGGAACCACTCGGCGGCGACCGCGCCGCGTGGTCGGCCGGTCCGCGCGGCGAGGTCCGTGATGACTTCAGCTAGACGGGACCGCAACAGCGGTGCGCCGGATGCGGGGTGGCTGGTGTGCGGAGTTGGTGGCAGTCCCTCGATGGCAGCGCTCCGGCGGGCGTACGGCCGAAGTGAGACGAACCCGGCGACGCAGGAGACGTCGTCGGACGGGCTGAACGGGTTGTGCCGGATCACCACGTCGATGCCGGCCAGGGGCACGCGGGCATCCTGCTCAGCGCGGCCACCACGGTCCGAACTGCCGTGGCCCAGGCGGAACCCGTGCGTACCTGGCCCCGCGCCACGCTCCCCCGAGCCGGTGCCGCACTCGTCCAACCCGGCCAGCGCGGCCAACGCGTCGACGGCCAGCCACGCCGGGTCGCGGACGATGTCGAAGTCTGGGTGGGCGGCGCGCCACTGCTGGGAGAGGCCGGTGCGCAGCAGGCGGTGTACCTCGACGCCGCGGTGGAGTTCTTTGCGGAGGTTCTCACGACGGGAGTTGGTGATGCGGAGGCCCAAGGACAACTTGAGCATGGCGGGGGCGCCGGATTGGTGGACGGTTCGTACGGAGGAGGTGGGGTGCCACGGGGCGCCATGGGTACCGAGGTCCCGGAGCAGACCGGCATCGAGCAGAGCGGAGACATCGGCTCGGTGTTGGATCTCGCGCCACTGCCAGGGGTGCAGGGGCAGGGCGGCGTGGCCCTCCGGCAGAGGCAGTTCGGGGCCGGCGAGTCGGGCCGTGAGATGGGCGGCGGGGACAGGGCGGCCGCGTTCGGTCCAGGCCGAGTCGGTGGCGAGTACGGAAGGGGCGACAGCCAGCCAGTGCAGGGGGAAGGAGCCGCGCAACTCCGGTGAGTACAGGCGGGCTTCGGCGTCGGAGAGGCCCTCGCGGCTCTTCGGGGTCGGGTGCAGAGGGTGTCCGAGCAGGAGAGCCTGTTCCGCCGAGAGGAAGAGGTCGGGATCGTCGGCCGGGTGGGCACGGCGTTCGGTGATGAAGGTGACGGTTCGGCGGACGGAGTCGGCCACGCGGGCCACGAGGTCGGTTCCCGTGTCCGGTACGGGTGCCAGTGCTGCTGTCGATGCCGTTGCCCCTGTAGCTGCGACCAGCTCGTCAACAGGCAGGCAAGCGGCGGAATTTGCCGATCCGCCAGCAGCCCCGGCATCGCAGCCAGCCTTTTGCGACGCCTCTCCCTTGAAGGATCCGTCCGCGATATCGCTGACCGTCCCGGAGCCGCCGTCGCGCGCAACCGTCTCCCTGGCGAGCAACGCCGCGACGGTCACCGCGTCGACCGGTGGTGCGTCGGAGGGAGCAGTGGACAGGTACGGAAGGCCGAAGCGGTGCCAGCCCGTCGGGGACCAGTAGTGGACCTGGGCGAGTAGGGCTGTGCCGCTGGCGGGGAGGGGGATGTGGAGGGTGCCGTTGGTGGGGGCGGGGAGGTTCGTTTCGCGTACCCAGCAGCGCAGGAGGTTCTCGACGGCCGCGGCCTGGGCGGCGGTGTGGGGGTCGGGGTGCTCCAGAAGGTCGGAGGTTGTGCCGCGCGGCTGCTCCGCTTCCGGGTTCTGGGGCCGCTCGACTTCCGGGCTGCGGGGCTCCTGCCGAGGAACGGACTCGGCCGACGACGCCGCCGACGCCGTCAGGGACTGCGTGTGGTGAGGGCTGGCCTCGTGGGAGTTGCCGTCAGGGGTGGGTGTGGGGTTCAAGACTGTTCCTCGGAGGTGTTTCGGAGTGGGAAGCGTGTGGGGTCGAGTCCCGGTGCTCTGGTGGGCGTTGAGTTCGGTTCTTCTGCAACTGGTTCTGGGGATCAGTCGAGTTGATGTCTGGGAGGCGCTGCGCCCTCTGGAGCAGTCGCCTCGGGACACGGGTCTAACCGCCAATGCCGCCACCACTACCTCCGGTCCGGCCACCGGCGACAGCCTCCACCGCGCCGTACAGCCGGTCGATGACCGCAGCCGCCTGCTCGTCGGTGATCGTGAGGGGTGGGAGGAGGCGTACGACGTTTGCGTGGTGACCGGCGAGTTCGACGATGAGGCCGCGGCGGAGGCACTCCTGTTGGACTGCGGCGGCGAGTTCGGCGGCGCGGGGAGGGGCCGAGGGGCTCCTGCGCCGGGGGCCAACTACCCCGTCAGCAAAGGTGCCTTGGTCCGTCACCGCCCTCTCACCGGCAAAGGCACCCTCAACCTCTGCAGCACCCACTCCCAATCCGACTACCGTGCCCGTTCCCTCCCTGCCCACGAACTCGACCCCGATCATCAGTCCCCATCCCCGCACGTCCCCCACGCACGCGAACTCCGCGACCAAACGGCGGAGTTGGCCCAGCATCCGCGCCCCGATGTCGGCCGCGCGACCGGCGAGGTCGTTCTCGCGGACGTATGTGAGGGTCGCGGTGCCGGCGGCCATGGCCAGTTGGTTGCCGCGGAACTCGATTGCGTGGGCGCGGGGCTGGCCGACGTCGAGGTCGTTGCGGTGGACGATCACGGACAGAGGCAGGCTGCCGCCGATGGCCCTGGAGAGGACCATCACGTCAGGCGTGACGCCACTGTGCTGGACGGCCCAGAAGGCGCCGGTTCGACCGACGCCGGTCTCGCTCTCGTCGACAATCAGCGGGGTGGAGTGCGTGGCGGTGATGTGCCGGATGCGCCGCATCCAGTCGTCGGGGGCCGGGATCACTTCGCCGTCGCCCTGGACGGGTTCGAGGATGACAGCTGCGGGTTTCAGCAACCCGGACTTAGGGGCATCGAGAGCGAAGTCCGCCCAGAGGGAGCTCAGTTCACCGCCGTACACGCCGTCGGGGGCGGGCAGACTGCGGCAGCCATGCGAGGCGGGAAGGCTCCCCGCGCGGGCGCCGAATGCGTCCCCGGACCCCTGACGCACGACAGCGGTCACTCCCTGCTGGCCGCCGGCAAAGGCGAGGATCTCGGTGCGGCCGGTCGCGGCCCGGACGAGTTGGAGCGCGGCCTCGACCGCGTCGATACCGGCAGGTCCACAGAACCGCACGCGGGCGTGGTCGGCGAGTCCGGGCGGCAACGTGCGGAGCAGCTCGGTGACGAAGTCGTCCCTGACGGGCGTGGCGAGGTCGTAGGCGTGCAGCGGGGCGCCCGAGTCGAGGACGCCGCGGATCGCTTCCAGGACCACGGGGTGGTTGTGCCCGAGGGCCAGCGCGCCGCCGCCCGAGGCGCAGTCCAGGTAACGGCGGCCGTCCGCGCCCTCGACGGTCAGGCCGCGCGCCCGTACCGGCACGATGGGAAGGGCCCGCGCGTAAGTCCGCGCCGCCGCCTCACGCACCGCGTGCCGCCGCAGAATCCCCTCGTACCCGTCACGCACCGGGTCACGGCGCGGAGCGTTCCCGTACCCGTACCCGTCACGCACCGGCTCACGGCGCGGAACGTGCCCGTGCGCGCCCCCCGTCGGCTCACGCCCTGGGACATCCACGCGCCCCTCATCTGCCGACTCACCACCCGGGGCGCCCCCGCACCCGTCACGCGCAGCCTCACCACCCGAGGCAACAACCCCAAACCCGTCACCCGCCAAGTCCCTACCCGACGCATCCTCGAACCCGCCACGCGTCACCCCACTACCCGACGCATCCCCGAACCCGTCACACGTCGCCCCACCGCCCGAGGCAACCCCGAACCCGTCCCCCGTCGCCTCGCAACCCGGAACATCCCCGCCCCCATCCCCATCCCCACCCCGCATCAGCTCACCGCCCGAAGCACCCCAGCCCACGTCCCGCGCCCGCTCACAGCCCGGGTCATCCCCGCCCCCCTGACCCGCCGACCGAACCCACAGAGCGCTCTCACTCCGCCCGACCTCCAACTCCCAACTCCCGCCCGTGGCCGCCCACATGTTGGTCACCCGCCGCCCATCCCCCAAGACACCCTCCCGCGCTCCCACCACCGAGGACACACCAACGACTCCCGGGCCCCGCCCACCGCCGCAGACCCACATCCCCCAACGGGGGCCCACGCACAGCCGCAGGCCCAGACCCGACTCACCCACAGCCACCCCTCCCCCCGGCCGCCCACAGCCGAGTTGAGGCCTCGCATCGCCGCCGGTGCAGTCGCCACGGGCACAGGGGCCGGCGTATCGACAGCAGACCGCCCACCGCTACCAACACCCCACCCCGCACCGGGTTACGGGTTGCCTCAAGATCCTTGCCGTAGCTAAACCGTTGCCGTTCCGTGGGAAGTCGCCCACAGCGAGCGCATAGTGTGTGGTGCCGTTCCGTAGGTCGTGAGTTCGGCGTGGACCCGCAATGGGGTCCGGCTGAGATCACCGTCGGAAGCGCACCGTCCGTTCACCCAGGGGGAGTCAAGACCATGCGATCGATACGGCCGTCCTTCAGCGCCCGTCGTGGGAGGGGCGCGCGGCGCGGAACCTCCCCCGTGCTGGCCGCCGTTGCCCTCGCCTCGGCGCTCGCGCTGACCGCGACCGCGTGCGGTTCCAGTGACACGAAGGCCGATGGGCAGTCCACGGCGTCCGCGAGCAGCAGTGACACCGGTGACGGCAAGATCAAGATCCCGGACGACATCAGGGAGAAGCTCAAAGAGCGCGGGATCGACATCGACAAGTGGAAGGGCGGCGCCTGGAAGAACTGGAACAAGGAGGACTGGCTGCGCGAGGCCGACGACTACATCAACCCAATCATCAAGGGGCTGTGGAGTTCCGGCCGGATGCAGGGCGCCGACGACCCGGACAAGGGCGTCGACACCAACGACATCTCCGGCGACCAGGGAGTGACCGACCCGACGCCCGCGGTGGTGGACGCGAAAGCCGTGTCGCCCACGTACCACGCCAACGCGGCGACGGCGGGCAAGGTGTTCTTCGACTCCCCCGAGGGCACGATGGTCTGCTCGGCGACGGTCGTCGAGGACCCGGCGCACCCGGGCAAGTCCAACTTGGTCTGGACGGCGGGCCATTGCGTGCACGCCGGCAAGAAGGGCGGCTGGTACCGCAACATCGCGTTCGTGCCGTCGTACAACAACTCGGGTCGTTCGGCAGCGCAGTTGGAGACCGCGACCCGCGAGCAGGTCGCTCCCTACGGCGTCTGGTGGGCGGACTGGGCGCGGACCTCGCAGCAGTGGATCGACCAGGGCGGTGAGACGGGCGGCCAGGGTTCGTCGTACGACTACGCAGTGATCCATGTGACGCCGGAGAAGGGCAACGGGGGCAAGTCCCTTGAGGAGACGGTCGGTTCGGCGCTGCCGGTGAACTTCAACGCGCCTGCCGTGCCGAAGGTGTCCACCCTCACGGCGACCGGCTACCCGGAGGCGAAGCCGTACGACGGTTCGACGCTGTACCAGTGCACGGACAAGCCGGGGCGGCTGTCGATCAACGTCTCGGACCCGACGATGTACCGCATCGGCTGCACGATGACCGGCGGTTCGTCCGGCGGCGGCTGGGTCGAGACGGGCTCCGACGGCAAGCCCGCGCTGGTCTCCAACACCTCGATCGGCCCGGTGACTTCGGGCTGGCTGGCGGGCCCGCGGCTGGGCGATGTGGCCAAGGGTGTGTACGACTCGGTCAGCAAGAAGTTCGCCGGACAGTAGGCGCGGGGGCAGGCACAGTCGGGGGACAGACGCGGGCGGGGTGTCTCACAGGAACCTCACCGCCTCACCGGCGTTCGTCCCCAACTCCCCAGGCATAGTGGGGTGTCGCTGCACGCTCACTGGCACCCGATCGGCCAGAGAGACCAGCAGCAGAAGACCAGTAGTTTCCACGGGGGTAATCGCACCATGCGTTCCACAACCACGTCCGCGACCGATCCGCACGGGCGGCGCACCGTTCTGGCCGCCGCCTGTCTCGTCGCGGCCCTGTCGCTCACCGCGACCGCCTGCAACGGCGACGACTCGGCGAGCGACAAGCCCACCGCCACCGCCACGCGGACCTCCGGTCAGGACAAGGCCCGGATTCCGTCGTCCGTCGCCGACAAGCTCAAGCGGCACGGCGTCGACGTGGACAAGTGGGCCGACGGCGGCTGGAAGGACTGGGACAGGGACAAGTGGCTCAGTTCGGCCAAGGACTTCGTCAATCCGGTGATCAAGGGGCTGTGGAAGCCCGAGCGGATGAAGTCCGCCGACGAGGCCAACAAGACGGTCACGACGAAGGACGCCGCCGCCGACCAGGGCATCAGCGACCCTGAGCCGACGCCCGTCGACGCCACGGCCGAGAAGACGCCGTACCACCAGAACGCGGCCCCGGTCGGGAAGGTCTTCTTCGACTCCCCCGAGGGTTCGATGGTCTGCTCCGGGACGGTCGTCAAGGACGTCAACCACCCCGGCAAGTCCAACCTCGTCTGGACGGCGGGCCATTGCGTCCACGCGGGCAAGGACGGCGGCTGGTACCGCAACATCGAGTTCGTGCCCTCGTACAACGATCTCGGTGAGTCCGCCGCCCAGTTGAGGAACGCCTCGGCGTCGGAAATAGCTCCCTACGGCCAGTGGTGGGCGGACTGGGCGTCGACGTCGAACCAGTGGATCCAGGGCGGTTCGGAGACAGGCGGCGCGGGTGCCGCGTACGACTACGCGATCCTGCATGTGAAGCCGCAGTCCGGCTCCAAGTCCCTTGAGGAGACGGTCGGTGCCGCGCTCGACATCGACTTCTCGGCGCCCTCCGCGGCCCAGGCCGGCTCGATGGGCGCCTGGGGCTACCCGGCCGCGCCGCCGTACAGCGGTCTGAAGATGTTCAAGTGCCTTGACCGGCCGGGCCGGTTGTCGCTCGACACGACCCTGCCGACGATGTACCGCATCGGCTGCACCATGACCGGCGGTTCGTCCGGCGGCGGCTGGTTCCGCGTGGTCAACGGCAAGACCGAGCTGGTCTCCAACACCTCGATCGGCCCGACCGACAACACCTGGCTCGCGGGCCCCCAACTCGGCGCCACCGCCGAGTCGCTCTACGAGAACATGAGCAAGACCCACGGCGGTCAGTGACCCCGCACACGCATCCGCTCACAGGCACCCGCACACACGCGTGCATGCCGAAGGCCCGCCCCCGGGAAACGAGTTGGGGGCGGGCCTTCGGGTTGTTCCACGGCCGTCTGCAACGGCCACGGCCTTTGCTGCGACCATCTCCGCGGCCACAGCTTTTGCGCTACGACCGTTTCGACGACGTCCGCTACGACCCGTCAGGCCAGCGGTGCCGGGACGTACGGCGCGAACTCCGCCGCCAGTTCCTCGTGCACCCGGACCTTGAGGTGGGTGCCCTCCGCGGTGTGCTCCTCGGAGATCACCTCGCCCTCGGAGTGGGCGCGGGCGACCAGCTTGCCGTGGGTGTACGGCACGAGCGCCTCGATCTCGACCGAGGGGCGCGGCAGTTCGTTGTCGATGAGCGCGAGCAGCTCGTCGATGCCCTGGCCGGTGCGGGCCGAGACCGCGATGGAGCGCTTCTCGTTCCGCATCAGGCGCTGGAGCGTCAGCGGGTCCGCCGCGTCCGCCTTGTTGATCACGACGATCTCGGGCACCTTCGTGGCGCCGACATCCCGGATCACCTCGCGTACGGCGGCCAGCTGCTCCTCCGGGACCGGGTGCGAACCGTCCACCACGTGCAGGATCAGGTCGGCGTCGCCGACCTCCTCCATGGTGGAGCGGAAGGCCTCGACCAGGTGGTGCGGCAGGTGCCGGACGAAGCCGACGGTGTCGACCAGTGTGTACAGCCGTCCGCCCGGGGTCTCGGCCCGGCGCACGGTCGGGTCGAGGGTGGCGAACAGTGCGTTCTCCACCAGGACGCCCGCGCCCGTGAGGCGGTTGAGCAGGGAGGACTTGCCGGCGTTGGTGTAACCGGCGATCGCGACCGAGGGCACCTTGTGGCGACGGCGCTCCTGGCGCTTGATGTCGCGGCCCGTCTTCATGTCCGCGATCTCCCGGCGCATCTTCGCCATCTTCTCGCGGATACGACGCCGGTCCGTCTCGATCTTGGTCTCACCGGGACCACGGGTGGCGAGGCCGCCGCCCGAGCCGCCGCCCATCTGACGGGACAGCGACTGACCCCAGCCGCGGAGCCTCGGCAGCATGTACTGCATCTGCGCGAGCGCGACCTGCGCCTTGCCCTCTCGGGACTTGGCGTGCTGGGCGAAGATGTCGAGGATCAGGGCCGTACGGTCGATGACCTTGACCTTGACGACGTCTTCGAGGTGGATCAGCTGGCCCGGGCTCAGCTCACCGTCGCAGATGACGGTGTCGGCGCCGGTCTCCAGGACGATGTCCCGCAGTTCGTTCGCCTTGCCGGAACCGATGTAGGTGGCCGCGTCCGGCTTGTCACGGCGCTGGACGACACCGTCGAGCACGAGCGCGCCCGCGGTCTCCGCGAGGGCGGCCAGCTCGGCGAGCGAGTTGTCCGCGTCCTGGACCGTGCCGGTGGTCCAGACGCCTACGAGTACGACGCGCTCCAGGCGGAGCTGTCGGTACTCGACCTCGGTGACGTCCTCGAGCTCGGTGGAAAGGCCGGCGACGCGGCGCAGGGCCGCGCGCTCGGAGCGGTCGAACTGGTCGCCGTCCCGCTCTCCGTCGATCTCGTGGCTCCAGGCGACGTCCTCTTCCATCAGGGCATCGGCCCGAAGACCTTCGGGATAGGCGTGCGCGAAGCGCTCAGTGTCCTGGGAAGGGGAAGAAGAGGAGGTCATTGGGTCCTTACGTCGATGGGAGTCCTGCAAAGGTCATAACGTGCGAGTGCCTCCGGAGATTCCCGGCGAATCCGGAATCCCGATGGCTGCCCGGTGTGTACCGGTACCCGCGCCGCCGACCTGAAGATGGTCGCACGGCGCGGATCGCCACGTCACTGCCTTATTCACTGCCCCTGGCCGCGCTGTTTCACCGGTGCCTGCGACTTCCAGTCCGGGTGCCCCGGCATCGGCGGGGTCTTCGCGTCGTAGAGCCAGGCCTTGAAGAAGTCGCTCAGGTCGCGGCCGGAGATCGCGGAGGCGAGTTCCTCGAAGTCCGCGGTGGTGGCCGTGCCGTCGTGGTGGATGTGGACCCAGCTGCGCTCCAGGCGTTCGAAGGCCGGGCGGCCGATCTCCTGGCGCAGGGCGTAGAGGGCGAGGGCGGCGCCGTCGTAGACGTTCGGGCGGAAGATGCCGATCTTCTGGCCGGGTGCGGGCACCTTGGGCAGTGCGGGCGGTCCGCCGGCGGCGCGCCAGCGGTCGGAGGCCTCGTAGGCGGCCTTCATGCGGGTCTCCATGGGCCGGTGCGCCTTCTCCTCGGCGTACAGCTCCTCGTACCAGGTGGCGTGTCCTTCGTTGAGCCACAGGTCGGACCAGGTGCCGGGGCTGACGCTGTCACCGAACCACTGGTGGGACAGTTCGTGCACCATGATCGACTCGACGTACCACTTCGGGTAGGCGGGCTCGGTGAAGAGATCTCTCTCGAAGAGAGAGATCGTCTGCGTCTCGAGTTCGAAGCCGGTGGACGCGTCGGCCATGAGCAGCCCGTAGGTCTCGAAGGGGTACCGGCCGACCTTGCTCTCCATCCAGGCGATCTGGTCGGGGGTCTTCTTGAGCCACGGTTCGAGCTGCTTGGCGTCCTTGGCGGGGACGACGTCCCGCATCGGCAGGTCGTGCGGCCCGGTGCGGTGCAGCACGGCGGAGCGGCCGATGGACACCTGGGCGAGTTCGGTGGCCATGGGGTGCTGTGTGCGGTAGGTCCAGGTGGTGTTCCCGCCGGCCTTGTCGACGCCGGCCGGGAGTCCGTTGGCGACGGCCGTGTAGGCGTTGGGGGCGGTGACCCTGATGGTGAACATCGCCTTGTCGGAGGGGTGGTCATTGCACGGGAACACCAGGTGCGCTGCGTCGGCCTGGTTGGCCATCGCGAGCCCGTCCTTGGTGCGCACCCAGCCGCCGTCCTCGCCCTTGGCGGACACGGGGTCGCTGGTGTGCCGGACGGTGATCCGCGTCCAGCTCCCCTCGGAGATCGGCCTCTCCGGAGTGACGACCAGGTCCTCGTCGGCACTGGCGAAGTCGGCGGGCCGCCCGTCGACCTCGACCGAGTCCACGGTGCCGTGCGCGAAGTCGAGGTTGATCCGGTCCAGCGTCCGGGTCGTCCACGCGTCGATGGTGGTGACGGCCTGGAGGGGCTTGCTGTTGCTGCCGGGATACGTGAACGAGAGGTCGTACGACGCCACGTCGTAGCCCGGGTTGCCCAGGGTCGGGAAGAGACGGTCACCGACTCCCAGGGGCGTGGGCGGCGCGCTCGCGGCGACGAGGCAGACGGACACGGCGGAGGCGAGCAGCGCCGCCTTCAGTCGTCGGGAGTTCCTGGTGCGCGACCGGGGGGCCGGATCGCCGGAGCCGGTGCGGGGGACGCCGTTGCCGGTCGTGCCGGTGCGGGGGGTGAGCAGCATGCACCACCGCTACCAGCGCGCGCGTGCCGTACGGCGACGACTCGCGACCGGCCCACTCGAACGGGGTCTTCCGGGGCCTCACAGCGGACGCACGTCGCAAAAGGCTCCTCTAGCCACGCGCTGCAAAGGCCCCACCAGGCGCACGTCGCAAAAGCACCTCTACAGGGGAGCCAAAAACTGAGCGCACACCCCAAGAGGCCGGTTTCGAAGCTCGCGCCCCGCTCAGAAGCCCGACGTCTGGTGATGCTGCGCGCGGCTCACGTCGTAGACGCCCGGGACGTTGCGCATCGCCCGCATGAGGGTCAAGAGGTGGGCGGCGTCCGGGAGTTGGAGTGTGTAGGTGTGGCGGACGCGCTGCTGGGTGGGGGGTTCGACGGTCGCCGAGACGATTTCCGCGCCCTCCAGGGCGATCGCTTCGGTGAGGTCGGCGAGCAGATGCGGGCGGCCGAACGATTCGGCTACCAGCGTGACCCGGCACTCGGTGGTGTCCCCCCAGCGCACTCCGACCTCCGCGCGCCCCACGCCCTTCATATGCGCCACCGCGCTGCACTCCACACGGTGGACGGTCACGACCCCGCCGCGTACGGAGAATCCGGTGACCTCGTCGGGCGGTACGGGCGTGCAGCAGCCGGCGAGCCGTACGGTCGCGCCGGGCTGGTCGACCACGGGGGTGGCGGGGGCGTCCAAGGGGGGCGCGACGTCTTCGGCGGCGGGGGGCGCCGTGCGGACGCTCCGTGCCCTCTCGTCGGCCGCGGCGCCCGCTCCGTCGTCACTTCCCGGGTGCGCGGTGATCCAGCGCTGGATGGCGATCCGGGCGGCAGGCGTGTGCGCGTGCTCCAGCCACTCCCTGGAGGGCTCGGAGGCCGGGTCCTGGCCCATGAGCAGTTGGACGGTGTCGCCGTCCTTCAGAACCGTGCTGAGGGTCGCCAGGCGGCCGTTGACGCGGGCGCCGATGCAGGCGTGGGCGTCCTCGCCGTACTGCGCGTACGCGGCGTCCACACAGGTCGCGCCGTCGGGCAGGCCCAACGTGCCGCCGTCGGGCCGGAACACGGTGATCTCGCGGTCCTGGGCGAGGTCCTCGCGGAGCGTCGACCAGAAGGTGTCGGGGTCGGGCGCGCCCTCCTGCCAGTCGAGGAGGCGGGAGAGCCAGCCGGGCCGGGTGGGGTCGGCGCGCTCGCCGTCGTTCGCGGCCTGTTGCTCCTCCGAAGGAGGAGCGTAGGGATTGCCGAGCGCGATGACCCCGGCCTCGGCGACCTTGTGCATCTGGTGGGTGCGGATGAGGACTTCGACGACCTGGCCGTCGGTGTGGGCGACGGCGGTGTGCAGCGACTGGTACAGGTTGAACTTGGGGACGGCGATGAAGTCCTTGAACTCCGAGACGACCGGCTTCAGGCAGGTGTGCAGCTCGCCGAGGACGCCGTAACAGTCCGCGTCCTCGTTCACGAGCACCAGGAGGCGGCCGAAGTCGGCGCCGCGCAGCCGGCCGCGCTTGCGGGCGACGCGGTGCACGGAGACGAAGTGCCGTGGCCGGATGAGGACTTCGGCCTGGATGCCGGCGTCGCGCAGGACCCCGCGTACCTCGTCGGTGACCTCGGCTAGCGGGTCGTCCGCGCGGGAGGCGTTGTCGACGATCAACTCGCGTGTGTGGTCGTACTCCTCGGGGTGGAGGATCGCGAAGACCAGGTCCTCGAGTTCGGTCTTGAGCGCCTGGACGCCGAGCCGTTCGGCGAGCGGGATGAGGACATCGCGGGTGACCTTGGCGATGCGGGCCTGCTTCTCGGGGCGCATCACGCCCAGGGTGCGCATGTTGTGCAGCCGGTCGGCGAGTTTGATCGACATCACGCGGACGTCGCTGCCGGTGGCGACGAGCATCTTGCGGAAGGTCTCCGGCTCGGCCGCGGCGCCGTAGTCGACTTTCTCCAGCTTCGTGACGCCGTCGACGAGATAGCGCACCTCGGCGCCGAACTCCTCGCCGACCTGATCGAGCGTCACTTCCGTGTCCTCGACGGTGTCGTGGAGCAGGGAGGCCGTCAACGTCGTGGTCTCCGCGCCGAGTTCGGCGAGGATCAGGGTCACGGCGAGCGGGTGCGTGATGTACGGCTCGCCGCTCTTGCGCATCTGGCCGCGGTGCGAGGACTCGGCGAGCACCCAGGCGCGGCGCAGCGGTTCGAGGTCGGCGTCGGGATAGTGGGCGCGGTGGGCCTCGGCGACATGGCCGATGGCGTCCGGCAGCCGGTCGCGCGCGGTGGGGCCGAGCAGGGCGGCCCGGCCGAGCCGGCGCAGGTCGATCCGGGGGCGGGCCTTCCTGCGGGGCACTGTGTTGGTCACAGGGCCTGGGGTCGCAGGGTTCGTGGCCTCCGCACTCATGGGCACCTCCGGCTGCTTGACCGGCGGACGGATGCCCCATGGCGTACTCGGCTCAGGGGATCTTCGCTCCCCCGTCCGGGCCGGTGCTTGATGCTACCGAGCCCACCACGTGCGACTGACCGCCTCTCGCCGAGCGTGAAACGGATCACCCATTCGAGCGAAGGTCGGAAGGTTTATGGTTTTGCGCCACGGCGTACGAGGTCAGCCGTGCTTTCGAGCCGCACCGGACGCCGGAGTCTTTGATTCACGGCACCCGAGGCGGCCGGGACTGCGTTTCACCCATTCAGCGGATGGCGTTTTCCAGCCACTCCGCATCGATCTCGCCTTCGGCGACGATCACCGCGGGACCGGTCAACTCGATCTCTCCGTCGGGCCGCTCGGTGATCACGAGCGTTCCGCCGGGCACATCGACGGTGTACGTCACCTGCGTCCCGGTGACGGCGGGGTCGGCTCCGTCCCTCCGCGCGGTGGCCACGGCGACCGCGCACGCGCCCGTGCCGCACGAGCGGGTCTCGCCGGCGCCGCGCTCGTGCACGCGCATGGCGACGTGCCGGGGGCCGCGGTCGACCACGAACTCCACGTTGACCCCGTCCGGGTAGGCGGCGGCCGGGCTGAAGGGCGGCGGGGCGTACAGGTCGCCGGCGTGCGCGAGGTCGTCCACGAAGGCGACCGCGTGCGGGTTGCCCATGTTCACGTTCCGCGCGGGCCAACTGCGGTCGCCCACGGTCACCTTGACGTCCCCTTCGGGGAGACGGGCCTTGCCCATGCCGGTGGTGACGTCGCCGTTCTTGGCGATGTGCATGGTCTTCACGCCCCCGCGCGTGGCGATCGCGAAGTCACCTTCGGCCACATGACCGGCGCGCTGGAGATAGCGGGCGAACACACGGGTGCCGTTTCCGCACATCTCCGCGATCGAGCCGTCGCCGTTGCGGTAGTCCATGAACCACTCCGCCTCGGCCGCCATGGCGCGCGCCTCGGGATGCGCGGCGGACCGCACCACATGCAGCAGTCCGTCGCCGCCGATGCCCGCGCGGCGGTCGCACAGGGCGGCCACGGCGGCCGGGGACAGGTCGATGGCGTTCTCGGGGTCCGGGACGATCACGAAGTCGTTCTCGGTGCCGTGCCCCTTGAGGAAGGCGATCCGCGTGCTCATTCCTCGATCGTACGGGGTGCCTACGACAACCCGACGATCACGGTGACCGGCCGCGGCGGCTAGCGGAGCCTGGCCACGCGCCACACGGCGAGGACCACCACCGCGCCCACCACCAGGGCGTACGCGATGACGACCCGGTAGTCCGGGCGGCCCCCGGAGCCGCGCTGCGGGAAGCCGGGCCAGGTGGAGCCGACGCGGCGGGCGGCCATCATGCCCCAGCCGGCCGCGCAGGAGCAGATGAGCAGGCCGAGCATGGCGATCACGGCCCCGCTGTCGCCGAAGTCGAAGGCGAGCGGGAAGGCGAACATCAGGGAGCCGACCGCGGCCAGGGCCACGATGGGCGCGAGCTGCCAGATGCGGAGACGGCGCTGCGGCCGCAGCTCGACCTCGACCTCGGGTCCGGCGAACATCTCGTCGGGCCCGGGACCGTCGGCGGTCACACCGCCCTGGATCTCGTCCGGGCCGTCCGGGCTCAGCCTGCCGTCGCCCTCTTCCGGTTCACCACGGTCCGCGGTGACCTGCTCAGCGCCTTCTGCGGTCTCGCGAGGGCCGGCCTCCATCGCCACGCGCCCTCCCAACTCGGACTCCACTTGGTCGATCGAAGCTCGATGATGGCACGCCCCCGGAGGCCGAAACGGCGGCCGGAGCGTCCCGATGCCATGACGTGATCAGGCTGTGACCGGTCGTTCGACCAACGCCAGTGCCAGGTGCGGAAGTTCTGTGAGATCCGCCGCAGCCCCACTCAACCAGTGCACCCGAGGATCGCGCCTGAACCACGAATCCTGACGGCGCGCGAAGCGCTTGGTGGCACGCACGGTCTCCGCACGCGCCTCCTGCTCCGTGCACTCCCCCGCGAGCGCCGCGAGCACCTGCTGGTAGCCGAGCGCGCGGGACGCCGTGACCCCCTCGCGCAGGCCGCGCGCCTCCAGCTCCCGCACCTCGTCCACGAGGCCCGCGCTCCACATCCGGTCGACCCGGCGCGCGATGCGCTCGTCGAGTTCGGGGCGCGCCACGTCGACGCCGATCTGGACGGTGTCGTAGATCGAGTCGTGGCCGGGGAGGTTGGCGGTGAAGGGCTTGCCGGTGATCTCGATGACCTCCAGGGCGCGGACGATACGGCGACCGTTGCTCGGCAGGATCGCGTGCGCGGCCTCGGGGTCGGCGGCGGCGAGGCGGGCGTGCAGGGCGCCGGAGCCGCGCAGGGCGAGCTCCTCCTCCAGGCGGGCGCGGACCTCGGGGTCGGTGCCGGGGAACTCCAGGTTGTCCACGGCGCCGCGCACGTAGAGGCCGGAGCCGCCGACCAGGATCGGCCAGCGCCCCTCGGCGAGCAGGGCGTCGATGCGCTCGCGGGCGAGCCGCTGGTACTCGGCGACGGACGCCGTGACCGTCACGTCCCAGATGTCCAGGAGGTGGTGCGGGACGCCGTCGCGCTCCTCGGGCGTCAGCTTGGCGGTGCCGATGTCCATCCCTCGGTAGAGCTGCATGGAGTCGGCGTTGACGACCTCGCCACCTAGGCGCTGGGCCAGGAAGACGCCCAGATCGGACTTTCCGGCCGCGGTCGGTCCGACGACGGCGATGACTCGGGGGGCGGGGGGTGCGCTGCTCACACTCCCAGTCTCCCAAACGTCGGACCCTCGCCTCGAACGAGTTACGTGACAGCACACGCGTGGGGTCGTTGCCGTTGCGAGGTATCCCGCCGCCGGTTTCTGGAGGCGGTGACCCAGGCGACGCAAACGGACGCACCGGGCTACGCGGGATTTCGCCCGCACGAGTAACGTATGGAGTTGATATGGGCGTTTTTGACCGGATTCTTCGGAGGTCGAAGGCTACGGAGGAGGCGTCGACCGCCGAGGCGGTGACCGACACGGAGACGGCCGAGGCACCGACCGCCGAGGCGGCGGACGAGGTGTCGGGGACCGAGGCGGGGGCAGGGGTCGAGGAAGCGGCGGGGACGACGGCGACGGAGGCCGTCGCGACCGCCGGATCCGCGGACGCTGCCGACGGCGTCGAAATCCCCAAACAGCAGTCCGCCGAGGTGGCCGCCGACAACGAGGCCGGTGAGGGCGCCCGCACGTAATTGCCCCGCGTGGGAAGGTGAACCATGGGTCTGATGGACAATTGGAAGGCCAAACTCGCCCCGGCGAAGGACAAGGTCTCGGGCCTCGCGCAGCAGCACGGAGGCAAGATCGAGAACGGCCTGGACAAGGCCGCGAAGATGGTCGACGAGAAGACCAAGGGCAAGTACAGCGACAAGATCCAGACCGGCACGGGCAAGGCCAAGGACGCCATGGACCGCTTCGCGCACAAGGACGACGGGACGGGGAGCGCGGGGAGCGCCGGAAGCGCGGGACCGGGGGCGGGGGGCACGACGCCGCCACCGCCGGGCTCGACTCCGCCGGCTCCCTGAGCGGCACCTGCACAGCGATCGGCGGACGGCCGAGGGGCTTAGGGCTCCTCGGCCGTCCGGCGTTTCGTGAGGCGGAGGGGACTCGGCGGGGGCGGTTCGGATTGCGGGCCGGGGTGGTTCGGATTGCGGGCCGGGCCGGTTCGGATGCTTGAGGGTGAGGGGGGCGGGTGGGGTCGGCTCGGACCGGGGTGAGTGGGGTCGGTTCGCAGCGAGGTGAGTGAAGGCGGTGCGCGGGCGCTACGGCAGCCCTCGGGGCCCGCCGCCTGTCCCGCACCGCCTGCCTTTCGTACCGCCCGTCAGCCGCGCTGCCCTCCACCCGGCACCCGCCCTCTGCGCGACGGCTGCGGCGAGCGGTGCGCGTCTGCGCCCAGGCGCAGGTGTCCGTCACCTCAGCCGCCCACCGTGGGCTGCCTCCGCTGCCCACTCCCCCGCCACCACCTAGGCCGCCGTCCCCGCCCTGCTCAGGCGCAACACATGGCACGCGGCGCCACCTTCGGGCCGGCGCAACCCGAACCAAACCGCACCCGCACCCGCACCCGTACCCGCACGGACAACGCGAAGCTCACGCCATGCCCCCCACAAGCGACGGCCGACCAGACCCACGCCAAGGCCACGCCACGGGCTCAGCGCGCCGGGCAAGCGCACCGGCACCCGCCCCGGCCACAGCCCCGCCGCCCCTCTAGCCCGCCCCGCCCCGGCCTCGCCTCGCCTCGCCCCGCCCCGCCCCGCCCCGCCCCGCCCCGCCCCGCCCCGCCCCTACGACCAGGTAGCAACCACGTACCCAACCCCATACGGCGCGTCCTCGTACAACAACGCCCCGCCCAACCCCGCTCCCTCCGCCGCCCCCGCAAGGACCTGCCACGGCGCCCGGCCGGACGCCTTCAACTCGTACGCCAGCTCCGCGTCCAGCGCCTTCACTCCCGCCACATCCGCCGCGCCCAGCACCCGCGCGACCTCCGCGTCGAACGGTGCCGCCCGCTCGTCGAGATAGCCCGGTGCCTTCAGCGTCCGGCACGCGCTGGCGTCGCCCATCACCAGCAGCGCGACCCGGTCGGTCGGGGCGACGATGTTCCTCCCGGTTTGAATACACCGCTCGGGCTCGAGAGGTTCCCCTGCGCCGAGTCCTTCGATCGGGGCGTCGGACCACCCGGTCCGCTCCAGCAGCCACGCGGCGACGGCGAGCGAGGGCGGAAGTTCGCGCTCCGACACGGCGCCGGTCTCTGCCTGCCCGTCCCCGCCCAGCCGTACGTCGAGGTCCACGCCGAAGCCGCGAAACGAACCCCGGGTGCCCTGAGGATGCGGCCCGCGCCCGCTCTGCTCGGCGGGCCCGACGACCACCAGTCGGTCGGGCCGGGCGGCGGCGAGCACGCCCAACGCGTCGGTGCACGCGGCCCGCGCGACGGCCAGTTCCGGCGCGGCGCCGGCGGCGACATCGGGGACGAGAAGCGGCGGGCAGGGACAGACAGCGGCGGCTACAAGCATGGCCGGAACCCTAACAAGGCACCCCGGACAGGCCACGCCGACAATCCACAGGTCATGTCACACGGGCGCCCCCATCGCAGGGTCCACGTCCCGCGGGCATACCCGCCTCACTCGGCCACGCAGGCGCACGCCTCACACGGCCCCGCCCACACGGGCCTAACCGTCGCGCCCCCACCGTCACTCAGCAGGAGCGCAACGACACCTCAGTCACACCCGCAACCGCTCCCCGTAGCGACCGCCAGCGGCGCCGGCGCGCCGATCTTCGGGAGGCCCAGCATCACGCCGGCCGGCTTCGCGGCCTCGGCCGCGTTGCGCTTCTCCCACGCGTCGCCCGCGCGCGTGCGGCGCACGTTCAGGGTGGGGCCCTCGGCGAGGAGGTGGTGCGGGGCGGCGTAGGTGATCTCGACCGTCACCACGTCACCGGGGCGGACCTCCTGGTCCGGCTTGGTGAAGTGGACGAGGCGGTTGTCGGGGGCGCGGCCGGAGAGGCGGTGGGTGGCGCCGTCCTTGCGGCCCTCGCCCTCGGCGACCATCAGCTCCAGCGTGCGGCCGACCTGCTTCTTGTTCTCGTCCCAGGAGATCTCGTCCTGGAGGGCGACGAGACGCTCGTAGCGCGCCTGGACGACCTCCTTGGGGATCTGGTTCTCCATGGTCGCGGCCGGGGTGCCGGGCCGCTTGGAGTACTGGAACGTGAACGCTTGCGCGAAGCGGGCCTCGCGGACCGCGTGCATCGTCTGCTCGAAGTCCTCCTCGGTCTCGCCGGGGAAGCCCACGATGATGTCGGTGGTGATGGCGGCGTGCGGGATGGCCGCGCGCACCTTGTCGATGATCCCCAGGTAGCGCTCCTGGCGGTACGACCGGCGCATGGCCTTGAGGATCGGGTCGGACCCGGACTGCATGGGCATGTGCAGCTGCGGCATCACGTTCGGCGTCTCGGCCATCGCGGCGATGACGTCGTCGGTGAAGTCGCGCGGGTGCGGGGAGGTGAAGCGGACCCGCTCCAGGCCCTCGATCGCGCCGCACGCGCGGAGCAGCTTGCTGAAGGCCTCGCGGTCGCCGATGTCGGAGCCGTACGCGTTGACGTTCTGGCCGAGCAGGGTGATCTCGGAGACGCCCTCGCCGACCAGGGCCTCGATCTCGGCGAGGATGTCGCCGGTGCGGCGGTCCTTCTCCTTGCCGCGCAGGGCCGGGACGATGCAGAAGGTGCACGTGTTGTTGCAGCCGACGGAGATCGACACCCAGGCCGCGTAGGCGCTCTCGCGCCGGGTCGGCAGCGTCGAGGGGAAGGCCTCCAGGGACTCCGCGATCTCGACCTGTGCCTCTTCCTGGACGCGCGCGCGTTCCAGCAGGACCGGCAGTTTGCCGATGTTGTGCGTGCCGAAGACGACGTCCACCCAGGGCGCCTTCTTCACGATGGTGTCGCGGTCCTTCTGGGCGAGGCAGCCGCCGACGGCGATCTGCATCCCGGGGCGCTTCGTCTTCATCGGGGCGAGGCGGCCGAGGTTGCCGTAGAGGCGGTTGTCGGCGTTCTCGCGCACGGCGCAGGTGTTGAAGACGACGACGTCCGCGTCCCCGTCCGAGCCCTCGGGGGCGCGCACGTAACCGGCACCCTCCAGGAGTCCGGAGAGCCGCTCGGAATCGTGGACGTTCATCTGGCACCCGTAGGTGCGCACTTCGTACGTTTTGACGTCCACTGCCCCGCTCCGGTCACCGCTGCTCATGTGACAAGGGTAGGCGGTGCCGGGAGTGACTCTCCCGGCGGCCGAGAACCGCCCCGGCTCACGTCAGGCGTCGCCCGCGTCCCACCCCTGCTTGCGCAGCACCCCGGAGACGTCCGGCGCTTCGTAGTGCTCCCCCTTGAGCACCTTGCCGTCGGCTCTGCGGGCGATCTCGCCGGCCGGGCCGATCTTGGTCATGTTGGAGCGGTGGATCTCGGCGATCACCGCGTCCAGGTCGACGCCGTGGACGAGGGCGGTGCCGTACGCGACGTAGACGACGTCGGCCAGCTCGTGCGCCAACTGGTCGAGAGGGCCGTGCACCGCGACCTCGGCGACTTCGGCGGCCTCTTCGGCGAGCAGTTCGCCCCGGTGGGCGGCTAGGGCGGGCGAGACCTCGGTGGGGGTGGTGCGGGCGTCGAGCCCGAAGGTCAGGTGGAATTCGCGGACCAGGTCGGCGGGCGAAGAACTCATGCCCCGACCCTAACGATCACCACTGACACCCCGGCCCGCCAGGCCCGCCCTGGTCAGCACCGCGCACCGGCTGGCAGGATCGCGCGCATGTTCAAGGTGTTCTCCCGTATCAGCAGGCGCCGGGCCCTGCAGGGCGCCGCGGCCGGTGTCGTCGCGTTCGGGCTGTTGCTGTGGTGGCTGCTGCCCCTGGGCGACGAGCCGCCGACCGGGACGATCACCTTCAGCACCGGGACCCCGCTCGGGGTCTATCAGGAGTACGGCAAGCTCCTGCGCACCGAGCTGGACAAGGACATGCCGGGCCTCAAGGTGAAGCTGGTGAACAGCGCCGGGTCGCAGGAGAACGTCGCGCGCGTGGCGACCGGTCACGCCGACTTCACCATCGCCGCGGCCGACGCGGTGGAGACGTACGAGATGGGCGGCAAGCCCGGTGCGTCCGAGCTGCGGGGGGTCGCGCGGCTCTACGACGACTACGTCCAGCTCATCGTCCCGCACGACTCGGACATCGACTCGGTGGCCGATCTGCGGGGCAAGCGGGTGGCCATAGGGCCCGATCGTTCCGGTGTGCGGCTGATCGCGGACCGGGTGCTCACGGCGGCCGGCATCGATCCGAAGAAGGGCGTCGAGCCGGTGCCGGCCGGTATCGACACCGGTCCGGATCTGCTCAGGCGGGGCAAGATCGACGCGTTCTTCTGGTCCGGCGGGCTGCCGACGGACGGCCTGAAGGACCTCGCCGCCCACTACTCGTTCCGGTTCGTGCCCATAGACGCCACCCTGGTCGCCAAGATGCACGAGCAGGGCGATGCCACCCGCTACTACCGCGCGACGAACATGCCGGAGTCGGCCTACCCGAGCATCCAACGCGGGTCCACGGTGCCGACGATCGCCGTGTCCAACCTGCTGATGACCCGGGAGGACCTGAACCCCCGGCTCACCGAGTGGATCACCAAGACCGTGATCAAGAGCCGGGACGGCATCGGCGCCCACGTGCACTCCGCGCAACTCGTGGACCTGAGGACGGCGATCTACACCGACCCCTTGGCCCTGCACGAGGGCGCCCGGCGCTACTACCGCTCCGTCAAGCCGTAGGCCGTAGGACCGCCCCGGACCGTAACGACCCCAGGCCGTCGGCCCGCGGCCCGTGAGGGCCCAACACAGGCCCCTGGAGGGCCCGTTCAGGCCGTCGGGCCGCTCCTGGGGACCGTGACCGTCACCTTGAGGCCGTGCGGCTCGTGGTGGGCGTACGTGAGGGAGCCGCCGCCCGCGGCCAGCAGGACCTGCGAGATGGACAGGCCGAGGCCGGAGCCCTTGATGTTCTGGTGGTGGCCGCTGCGCCAGAAGCGGTCCCCCACGCGCGCGAGTTCCTCCTCGGTGAGGCCCGGGCCGTGGTCCGCGACGACGACGGTCGAGGTCTCGCCGTTCGACGCGACCGTGACCTCCACGGACTCGTCCTCGGGCGTGAACTTCACCGCGTTGTCGATCACCGCGTCCAGGGCGCTGGACAGCGTGATCGGGTCGGCCCAGGCCGTGGTGGGCGGGCAACTGCCCACCAGCCGCACGCCCTTGGCCTCGGCGGTCGGCGCCCAGGCCGCGACGCGCTCGGCGGTCAGCGCGCCGATGTCGGTGATCCTGAGGTCGGCGTCCGCGTGCTCGGCCAGGGCTAGGTCGAGCAGGTCGTCCAGGACCTGGGTCAGGCGCTTGCCCTCGGTGCGGACCGAGGCGATCTCGTCGTTGTCCTCCGGGAGTTCGAGTGCGAGCAGTTCGATGCGCAGCAGGAGCGCCGAGAGCGGGTTACGCAACTGGTGCGAGGCGTCGGCGACGAAGGCGCGCTGCTGCTCCAGCACGTCCTCGACGTTGTCCGCCATCTCGTTGAACGACCGGGCCAGGCGCTGGAGTTCCGGCGGCCCGCCGGCGGCCGCGACCCGGGACTTCAGGCGCCCGGTGGCGATGTCGTGGGTGGTGGCGTCGAGGACGCGTACGGGGCGCAGGACCCAGCCGGTCAGCCGTAGGGCGGCGCCTACGGCGAGCAGCATCGCGGCGATCTCGCCCGCGCCGATCGTCAGCCAGCCGCGCACGGTGCGTGAACGCATCGGTCCGGTGGGCGAGTCGGTGACCACGACCGCGATGACGTCGCCGTCGCGGATGACCGGCGAGGCGACGACCAGGCGGTTGCGCTGCCAGGGCCAGACCTGCTCCGGGTCGTGGCTGCGGCGGCTGAGGAGCGCCTCGGCGAACGCGTCGCGCACCTCGCCCGTCTTGGGCACCAGGAAGTCGTCCGGGGCGTTCGCCATGGAGGTGTCGGTGCGGTAGAAGACGCCCGCGCGGATGCCGTAGACCTCGTAGTAGCTGCTGAGTTCGCGGTCCAGGGTCTGCTGGCGCTCGTCCGGGACGGTGTCGGCGGGGCGTGATCCCGTGGGCACGTCGGTGACGAACTGGGCGAGGGCCGCGAACCGCGCGGTGTCGTCGATGCGGTCGACGATCACCTTCTGCTGCTGGGCCGCGGCCACGCTGATCGCGAGCGGCACGCCGAGCGCGAGCAGAACGGCCGCCATCAGGACGATGAGCAGCGGGAGGAGCCGTGTGCGCACCCGTGCCCGCTACGCGGCCGGAGCGACGAGCCGGTAGCCCACGCCTCGTACGGTCTCGATCAGCGCGGGCATCCGCAGCTTGGCGCGCAGGGACGCGACATGCACCTCCAGGGTGCGTCCCGTGCCCTCCCAGCTGGTGCGCCACACCTCGCTGATGATCTGCTCCCGGCGGAAGACCACTCCTGGGCGCTGGGCCAGCAGCGCCAGCAGGTCGAACTCCTTGCGGGTCAGCTGGACGACCGAACCGTCCACGCTGACCTGGCGGGTGGGCAGTTCGATGCGCACCGGGCCGAGCCTGAGCGCGGTGTCGCCGTCGCCGCTCGCGTCCTCGTGGACGCTGCGCCGGCTGACGGCGTGGATACGGGCGAGCAGTTCCCCGGTGTCGTACGGCTTCACCACGTAGTCGTCGGCTCCGAGGTTGAGGCCGTGGATGCGGGAGCGCACGTCGGAGCGGGCGGTCACCATGATCACCGGGGTGCTGGTGCGCTTGCGGATCTTGCCGCAGACCTCGTAGCCGTCCTGGTCGGGCAGGCCGAGGTCGAGAAGGACGACACCGAAGACGTCGCCTTCGGGGACGAGTGCCTGGAGGGCCTCCTCGCCGCTGCGGGCGTGGGTGACGTCGAATCCGTGCCGCGCCAGGACCGCGGACAGAGCGGCGGCGACATGGTTGTCGTCCTCGACGAGGAGCAGTCTCATCCCGGCCCCCTCCGGTTCATCGTTCGTATGGTGTCGGCCTGTACAAAAGCATGTCTCACGCACGCGTGCACCCAGGCAGTCACGCTGATGGACGAAGACGCCGTCAAGTGGGTTCCGGTTGCTCGCCGCTTCCGTTATCCAGCCGGTACGCGTCCCGGCGTCCAGTGCTACGACACGTGTCCGATTGCTATCCGATCGTGATGCTCAGATCTCGCTCAGATGTGATGACGCTGGTCGTACGGCCTCACTACTGTCCTCCGCAACCGACGAGGACGGAGCCAGCAAGCGATGACCGAAGTATCGGTGGCCAAGGAAAATGTGGCCGCGACCGGCGAACTCGTCGTCCTGAAGAGCGTCAACAAGCACTTCGGCGCGTTGCACGTACTCCAGGACATCGATCTGACGATCGCCCGCGGCGAGGTCGTCGTGGTGATCGGGCCCTCCGGGTCCGGGAAGTCCACTCTGTGCCGCACCATCAACCGCCTGGAGACGACCGATTCGGGTTCGATCACGATCGACGGCAAGCCGCTGCCCCAGGAGGGCAGAGAGCTGGCCCGGCTTCGTGCGGACGTCGGAATGGTCTTCCAGTCCTTCAACCTCTTCGCGCACAAGACCGTGCTCGAGAACGTGATGCTGGGTCAGATCAAGGTCCGCAAGGCCGACCGCAAGCAGGCCGAGGAGAAGGCCCGGGCGTTGCTCGACCGGGTCGGCGTGGCCACGCAGGCGGACAAGTACCCGGCCCAGCTGTCCGGCGGTCAGCAGCAGCGCGTCGCCATCGCGCGGGCCCTGGCCATGGACCCCAAGGTGATGCTCTTCGACGAGCCGACCTCGGCGCTCGACCCGGAGATGATCAACGAGGTGCTGGAGGTCATGCAGCAGCTCGCCCGGGACGGGATGACGATGATCGTCGTCACCCATGAGATGGGCTTCGCCCGCTCGGCCGCCAACCGCGTGGTGTTCATGGCCGACGGACGCATCGTCGAAGAGGCCGTGCCGGACCAGTTCTTCAGCAACCCGCGCAGCGACCGCGCCAAGGACTTCCTGTCGAAGATCCTGCACCACTGACGACCGCCGGCCTTCGCCGGCATTCCCTGACGATCAGCCACGAGCGCTGACGAACCGCTACAGCCAGCCACTGGCGGCCCGCCGACGGCGGGCGGCCGCCGACTGCCGCTGAGGGCCCCGCACGCCCTGACGGCCGCCGTCACACGCCCTGATGGGCCCTCATCTCCGCACCAGTCAAAGGATGTTCACCATGAAGCTTCGCAAGGTCACCCTCTTCGCCAGCACCGCTCTCGTCCTCTCGCTCGCCGCGACGGCCTGCGGAAGCGGCGACAAGGACGACTCCGGTTCGGGCTCCGGCGGCGGCAGCAAGATCAAGATCGGCATCAAATTCGACCAGCCGGGCCTCGGCCTGAAGCAGCCGGACGGCACCTACGCCGGCTTCGACGTGGACGTGGCGACCTACGTGGCCGGCCAGCTCGGCTACAAGCCCACCCAGATCGAGTGGGTCGAGACCAAGAGCGCCGACCGTGAGAACGCGCTGGCGCGCGGCGACGTCAAGTTCATCGCGGCCACGTACTCGATCAACGACGAGCGCAAGAAGAAGGTCGACTTCGCCGGCCCCTACCTGCTGGCGCACCAGGACCTGCTCGTCAAGAAGGACTCGACGATCGCGAAGGCCACGGACCTCAACGGCAAGAACCTCTGTTCCGTGACCGGCTCGACCTCGGCGCAGAACATCCACGACACGATCGCCCCGAAGGCCAACCTCCGTGAGAACGCGGGCTACTCGGAGTGCATCGCGGCCCTCCAGAGCGGTGCCGTCGACGCGGTGACCACGGACGACTCGATCCTCGCGGGCTTCGCCGCGCAGGACAAGTTCAAGGGTCAGTTCAAGCTCGCCGGCCTGAAGCTCAGCAACGAGAACTACGGCATCGGCGTCAAGAAGGGCGACTCCGCGACCGTCGGCAAGATCAACACCGCGCTGGAGAAGATGGTCAGCAGCGGCGCCTGGCAGACCGCGGTGACCAAGAACTTCGGCCCGGCCGACTACAAGAACGAGCCCGCCCCGAAGATCGGCAACATCGTCAAGTAAGCCCGAGAAAACCCCGGTAAGGCAGGCCCCATACCCGGAAGCGCGGGAGATCGTGTTCGACTTTCTTCAAGGTTATGACGTCCTCGGGGCGTTCTGGATGACGGTGAAACTCACCGCCCTCTCCGCCCTCGGCTCCCTGGTCTGGGGCACACTGCTGGCCGGAATGCGGGTCAGCCCGGTCCCACTGATGCGTGGTTTCGCCACCTTCTACGTGAACACCGTCCGGAACATCCCTCTGACGGTCATCATCGTCTTCACCTCGCTCGGCCTCGCCGACATCTTCGGCGTCACCATGGGCGCGTCCGACGACTTCAAGGTGCAGGGTTTCCGGCTGGCCCTGCTGGGTCTCGTGGCGTACCACGCGGCCTTCGTCTGTGAGGCGGTGCGCTCGGGCATCAACACGGTGCCGGTCGGCCAGGCGGAGGCGGCCCGCGCCATCGGGCTGAGCTTCAGTCAGGTGCTGCGGATCGTCATCCTTCCGCAGGCGTTCCGCGCGGTCATCGCACCGCTGGCGAACGTACTGATCGCCCTCACGAAGAACACCACCGTGGCGGCGGCGATCGGGGTCGCCGAGGCGGCGGCCCTGATGAAGACGATGATCGAGAACGAGGCCCAGACGGTCGCCATCGGCGCGGTCTTCGCGTTCGGCTTCGTGGTACTGACCCTGCCCACCGGCCTCCTCCTCGGCTGGCTGGGCAAGCGAATGGCGGTGAAGCGATGACCTCCGTCCTCTACGACGCGCCCGGCCCCCGTGCCAAGCGGCGCAACGTGCTCCTCTCCGTGGTGTTCTTCGTCCTGCTGGCCCTCTTCTTGTGGTGGGTCTGGCAGACGATGGACGACAAGGGGCAGCTGAAGTGGTCCCTGTGGCAGCCGTTCACCACGGCGGACGCCTGGACGACGTATCTGCTGCCGGGCCTCGGCGACACCCTGAAGGCCGCCGGCCTCGCCATGGTGATAGCCCTCCCCCTGGGCGCGTTCTTCGGTATCGCCCGGATGTCCGACCACAGGTGGGTGCGGGTGCCCGCCGGAGTGGTGGTCGAGTTCTTCCGGTCGATCCCGGTCCTTCTGCTGATGCTGTTCGCGAACGAGTTCTACGTCCGCTCCTCGGGCATCAGCAGCGAGGAACGGCCCCTGTACGCCGTGGTCACCGGCCTGGTGCTCTACAACGCCTCGGTGCTCGCCGAGATCGTCAGGGCGGGCATCCTGTCCCTCCCGAAGGGGCAGACGGAGGCCGCGTACGCGATCGGTCTGCGCAAGGGCCAGACGATGACGAGCATCCTGCTGCCGCAGTCCGTCACCGCCATGCTGCCGGCCATCGTCAGCCAGCTCGTGGTCATCGTGAAGGACACCGCGCTGGGCGGTGTGATGCTGGGCTTCACGGAGCTGCTCAACTCGCGCAGCACACTGGCGGCCAACTACGCCAATGTGGTGGCGAGTTTCATCGTCGTAGGAATCATCTACATCCTCCTGAACCTCGCCCTCACCACTTTCGCGAGCTGGCTGGAGCGCAGGCTGCGGCGCAGCAAGAAGAGCACGGGCGCGACCGTCGACCTGGATGACGCGACGGGGCTCAGCCCCGCGCAGGTCGGCGGATCGTATGGGACCGGCGCCGGCGGGGTGTGATGATCCGTCAAAAGGCGTGAACGACACGGAGGCAGTGGCATGATCGCCACTGCCTCCGTCACTTGACGCAAGCACCGGCAATGGGTTGCATACGTTCTGTGATCGTGCACCCTGCTCCAACTTCCTGTTCACATGCGTCCCTGAGGACACCGTCACGGGCAGGGGGCGCCGCACCGTGGACCCGGTGATCATCGTCGGGGCTGGGCCCGTCGGGCTCACGCTCGCCCTGGCACTGGCGCGGCAGGAGGTGCCCTCCGTCCTCCTCGACGAGGGTCCGGGCAAGGACGAACCGCGCCCCGCGCGCACCGTCGTCCTGCGCGAGGACACCACCGCGCTCCTGGAGCGGCTGACCGGCGCGCCGCTCGGCGGGGCCGGAACGCACTGGGCCGGATGGCGGTCGATGCGGCGCAAGCAGGTGACACGCGAGATCACCTTCGACGAGACCGAACCCGCCCCCCTGCACATCGCCCAGCACGTCCTGACCGGCGCCCTCCGGCAGGCTCTCGCGGGCGAGCGGCTGGTGAAGATCGCCCCGGACAACCGCCTGGACTCGATCGAGCAGGAACCTTCGGGCATCACCGCCCACACCCGCGGCCCCAACGGCACCTGGTGGCGCGGCAGTCACCTGGTCGGCTGCGACGGCCCGCGCTCGACCGTCCGCAAGCTCCTCGACATCCGCTTCCCCGGCCGTACGGCGGTGGAGCGACACGCCGTGGCCGCGCTGCGCACGGAACTTCCGTGGCCCGACCAGGCGTTGTTGCATCGGGTGCCGCCGTGGCGGACGTCCGGACCCTCGGTCGGGGAGGTCACCGGACGCCCTCTCCCCGACGGCGTGTGGCGCCTGGACTGGCTGCTGCCCCCGGGCAAGGACCTGGTCACCCCCGAGCTGCTGCTGGCCCGCATCCGGGAGACGCTCGCGGGCTGGACCGAGGGTTCGACCCCGCCGTACGAACTGCTCGACACCGGTGTGCACACCGTGCACCACCGGCTCGCGCGGCGGTGGCGCGTGGGGCGGGTGTTTCTCGCGGGGGACGCGGCGCATCTGCTGGGCGCGCTCGGGACACAGGGGCTGGACGAGGGGCTGCGGGACGCCGACAACCTCGCCTGGAAGCTCGCCCTGGCCTGGCACCACGGGCCGCACGAAGCGCTGCTCGACAGCTATCAGGAGGAGCGGCGGGCGGTCGTCGCCGCCCGGCTGCGCGCCGCCGACCAAGCGCTGCCGCTCGTGCGCGGCGGCGCCGGACTGCGCGCCGTCGTGCCCGGCTCGACGCGCAACCACGACGTGCTGCTCACGGACGGTCACCTGGGGCGCGGCGCGCTAGGTGCGCCGGGGGCGTACGCCGACTCACCGCTCGCACCCCTGCACATCGAGGCCGAGGTCCCCGTCGACACCCCGCCCGGCGCGCCCGTCGCCGACGTCCGGGTCACCGCCGAGGACGGCGCCTTCGTACGGCTGCGGGACCGCCTCGGGCGGGGATCCCTGCTGGTCGTGCTGGTCGCGCCGGGCACGGGCGTGTGGGAGCGCAAGCACTGGGTGACCGCCGGGATCATGCCCCGGCTCGCCGCCGCCGTGACCGCCCTGCCGCACCCGGCCGAGCTGCTGGTCGCCGAGAGCTACCCGGGCGCCGCCGCCCACACCGTCCTGCTCGTACGGCCCGACGGACACCTGGTCACAGCGCTGAGCGGGGTGCGTCCGGCCGACCTGTACGCGGCGGCGGAGGCGACGCTGGGCGGTCCGGCGCGGACGGAGGCGACGGCCGGTTCACGCTGAGGCCGGCGGGCCGGCCGCTGTCCACATAGTGACGGTGAGTTGACCGGTCCGCACCGCCATGCTGTACTCCGAATCGTGACTGATACCTCTGTCCACCTGTGGCGGAAGGTCCATCTGGACCTTGTCCGCTACGTGGGCTGCGTGTGTCACATCTCCTGCTGAATTCGCATCTCCCTCACCCGCGCGCGCCACTTCTGTGATGCCTGCGCGCACCTTCGCGAACCTTCATCAGGACGGTGCACGTGTCTGTCTTCCCCTCTGCCCCCGTGTCCCCCGCCGTGCCCGCTCAGGCCCCGACACAGGCGGACCTCCTCGACTTCGTCCGGCGCACGGCCGCCGACGCCGAGCTGATCGCCTCGCTCCCGCTCGACCCCGAAGGCCGCACCTGGGTACGGCTCGAAGGCCCCGGCGGCAGCGAGGCGTGGCTGATCGGCTGGCCGCCCGGCAGCGGGACCGGCTGGCACGACCACGCCGAATCGGTCGGCGCCTTCCTCACCGCCGCCGGCGAACTCAAGGAGAACTCGCTCGCCGCTCGACTCCCCAGCCACGGCTGGAAGACCCTCGAACTGGAGGAGGGCGTCGACCGCGAGCGCCGGCTGCCGACCGGCAAGGGCCGCGCCTTCGGCCGCCACCACGTCCACGAGGTGCTCAACGAGTCGCTCGAAGAGCACGCGATCTCCGTCCACGCCTACTACCCGCCGCTGCCGCAGATCCGCCGCTACAGCCGCACGGGCCCGGTGCTGCGCCTGGAGCAGGTCGAGCGCCCGGAGGACTGGCAGTGAGCGCCGTACGCGAACAGCCGCCCGGCATAGACGAGTTGCTGGAGCGGGTCCGCGCGGACTACCACCGGATCGAGGCGCGGGCCGCGTACGAAGCGGCCCGCGACGGCGACGCCCTTCTGGTCGACATCCGCTACGCCGCCCTGCGCGACCGGGACGGCCTCATCCCCGGCGCCCTGGTCGTCGAGCGCAACGAACTGGAGTGGCGTCTCGACCCCCGGGGCAGCCACCGCGCCCCCGAAGCCACCGGCCACGACCTGCGCGTCGTGGTGATCTGCAACGAGGGCTACGCGTCCAGCCTGGCGGCCGCGTCCCTGCACCGACTGGGCCTGCACCGCGCGACGGACCTCGTCGGCGGCTTCCAGGCATGGAAGGCTGCGGGACTTCCGGTCACGTCCTTCTAGACACGCTGGCTGTGCCAGCACGGGATGTCGCACTCCGTCCGCTCTGTCTACGGCAGGGCGGACGGTCGGGCTTCTGGCTCGCTGTCCACGACGTGCCCTTCCGGCCCGCTCACAGCGCGTCGGAAGGGCAGTAGAGCGGGGCGGTGTCCGCGTTGCCCTTGGTGATCAGGCGGGCCGGTGTGGTGGCGATCTTCTGCACCTTCTCCTTACGGAGAAGGCTGATGGTGTTGGTGACGGCCAGTTCGCCGGTGTCCTTGGCCGAGTTGGAGACCGTGGCGGCGAAACGGCCGTCCTTGAGGGCGGCCAGCGCTTCGTCGGTGCCGTTGACCGTCACGATCTTGACCTTCTTGCCGCCGGCCGCGTCGAACGCCTTGCGGGCGGCGAACGCCATCTCCTCGTTGGCGACGAAGGCGTAGTCCAGGTCGGGGTGCGCCTTGATCATGCCCTCGGCGACGGTCCTGGCCTTCGCGGCGACGAACATGGCGGGCTGGTTCGCGACCACCTTCGCGTTCGCCGGGAGCCCCTTGGTCAACCCGCCGACGAGCAGGTCGGAGGCCGCGCCCGGGGCGCCCGCGATGACACCCACCTGTACGTCACGTCCCCCGGCGTCGTCCTTGATCCAGTCGGCGTCCAGCTTGCCCACCGTCTTCAGGTTGACGACGACGGCCCCCAGGATGTCGTTCGGATCGGCGCTGACCGAGGTCAGGAAGATCGGGATGTGCGCGGCCTTGGCCTTGGCGATGTCGCTCTTGAGGGCGGTGGTGTCGACGGTCTGCACGATGATCGCGTCGACATGGCGGGCGATCATCTCCTGGATGTTGGACAGTTCCCGCGCTGCGTCCTGATGCGAGTCGGCCGTGACGAGCTTCGCGAAGTTGCTCTTGGCCGTGTTCTCGATCGACCGCTGCAGACAGGTGTGGAACTCCGTGCTGCCGCCGTTGACGAACCCGAGGGTGGTGGGCCCGTCGTGGGCGGGCGTGGCGCTGGACTCCAGTCCGCAGCCACTCAGCAGGAGACAGATACCGGCCATGAGGACGACCAGGGTTCTTCGGTGGTGCGCGGGCAGGGACAACGACAAGGGTGGCCGCCTTTCAGGGCGTACGAGGACCGGTCGACGAGCGGCCGAAGGCACTCAGGCAGGCCTGACTGTGGCTCAGCAGGCGGGGAGGGCCGGGGAGTTGGGGTTTGGCGATCGCGGGTCGGCAGCAGAAGCTACCGCCGGGCCAAACATGCGCACCCTCCGCGGAATGCACGCTAAGTCTGCGTGGCGCGCACGCTGGTGGGGGGGGTGGGTGACTTCTGGGGACCGGCGGTCGAGGCTCCTCCTGGGCGGGCGTCTGATTGCCTCTTGGGCGTACGTTCCGTGGGGCCTCCCTGTGGAGCGTGCGGGGGGGGAGTCCCGGGTGTGCGTCCCGGCTTCCCCAGCGGTCTCGTTCGGTCACTGTCTGGCGGTCGCCACCGTGACCGCTCGGACCCTGAGCGCCACGCGTCCCGGCAACGCCGTGGCGACGAGGGCGAGGGTGCCGGCCACCCCGATCACCGTGAGGTACACGAGGGGTTCGACCGATGGGGCCGCCCGGCCGGTCATCCCGACGCTGAACGCGGTCAGGACGGCGAGAGCGATGCCGCTGCCGAGGGCGGTGGCGAGCAGCAGGACCGAGAGCGCCTCGGCGCGGAGCATGCGCAGTACCTGACGGCGGGTCGCCCCGGCGAGGCGGAGCAACGCGAACTCCCGGACACGCTCCGCGACCGACATGGCGAGCGTGTTGACCACGGCGATGGCGGTGAAGGCGAGGACGAGTCCCATGGCCAGGTAGTTGACCTCGGCGTTCGCCTGCTGCCGCCGCGCCTGGAGCGAGTCGGCGGCGGCCGGCGCAAGAACTTGGACGCCCGGGAACTCACGGAGGGTAGTCGCGAGTTGTGTCTGTGTACGGGTCGTGCTGACGAAGACGGAGGAGGCGAGCGGATTGTCGACGTGCCGGGCGACGAGATCGTGCGCGAAGGTGAGATCGCCGAAGCCGAGACCTCTGGCGTAGACGGCGACGACGGTGAGCGTGCGGGGCGTGCCGTCGCCGAGCGTCAGCTTGAGGGTGCTGCCGGGCTTCAAGTGGAGCTGGTCCGCGGCCAGTTCGCTTACGGCCGCGGTGCGCTCGGTGAGGCCGCGGAGTGATCCGGCGGTGACGTCGGGATCCCAGGTGCGGGTGAGTCCGGCCGGTGTGACGCCTTGCGCCGCGTATTTGGCGAGGCCCACGCGGACTGTCGTACGGACGACTTCGGTGACTACGTCGTGCCGAGCACGGAGTTGCCGTGCGGCGTCCGCCGGGACGCCCGGCCCCTGGGAGGCGACGACCCAGTCTGCGCGGACACCTTCCCGGACCTGGGCGCGGGCGGCGTCACCAAGGGTGGGCTGGACGAACAGGACGGTGCAGGTCATGCCGATCAGGAGGGTGAGGGGGGTGACGACCGAGGCCATGCGGGTGGCATTGCCCCGGAGATGGGCGACCGCGAGCCGACCGCACGGTCCGGTACGGCGCAGCGTGCCACCGCCCACGAAGGTGGCCGCCTTGACGAGGAGCGGTCCGAGGAGAGCGACGGAGGTGGACAGGACCACAACGGCCAGGAAGGTCACGGGGGTTGAGGCGGGTTCGGTACGGAGCTGACTGAGCAGGGCGACCAGGGCGATGCCGAGGGCGAGGAGGGGGAGGCCGGCGAGTAGGCGGGTTCGGGTGGGGTGGGGGTGGTTGCGGTGGGGGTGGGCGAGGTGACGGCGAGGGGGTGTGGGGCGGGGGTGCGTGAGGCGGGGGTGCGCGGAGTGAGGGTCTGCGGGGCGGCGGCGCGTGAGGCGGGGGTGCTTGGGTCCGGCGCGGTTGGGGCGGGTTTGGGTTGGGTGGCCATGGGTGGGGCGAGGGGGTGTGGGTTCGGTGGCTGCGGGGTGGGCTTGGGTTTCGGGGGCGGCTGCGGGGTGGGGGCCGGCTGCGGCTTCGGGGTCAGTTCCGGGTGCGGCGTCGAAGCCGGCTGTGGCATCAGGTTCAGTTCCGGGTCCGAGTCGAGCGTCAGTTTCGGCTGGGGTGCTGGCTCCGGCTGGGGCGCTGGCTCCGGCTCCGGCTTGAGCGGTGACTCCGGCTTTAGGGGTGGCTCCGGCTTTAGGGGTGGCTCCGAGTGCTCCGGCTTCAGGTCTGCCCGGAAGGTCGGCTCCGGCTCCGGGCTCGACTCGGGCGCCTGCCCTGCGCCCGAGTTCAGTTCCGGCTCCGGCTCCGGCTCCGGCTCCGGCCCGAGGCTCGGCTCCGAGTTCTTCGGCTCCGGCTTCAACTCGGCCCCCAAGTTCGGCTCCGCGTCCGGCTTTAGCTCGGACTGGGGCCGCGCGTCCGACTTCAACTCCGGCTTGGGCTTGGGCTCCGACTTCGGCTCCTGCTTCAGCGCTGTCGTCGGCTCGGTCTTCGGCTACGGCTACGGCTACGGCTACGGCTCGGGATCCTGGTTCGAATCCAGCCCCCGGTTCGGATCCCGCCTCGGCAAGCGCCTGGGCCGGGTGAATTCGGGAGATGCGGCGGGAGGCGATCCGGGCCGCGGCCCAGGCGCCCAGGACCGTCACGGCGAGGGCGGCCAGGGGCGGGACGGCGCCGGTGGTGTGCTGGAGTGTGGCGGGGACTGCGTCCAAGGCGACGAACCTGTCGTAGAGCCAAGTGCCCAGGGGTAGGCCGAGCAGGGCGCCTGCGGTTCCGGCGACTGTGCCGACGATCAGGGCCTCGCGGCCGAGGAGGCTGCGGATCTGGGCGGAGGTGGCGGCCACCGCGCGGAGCAGGGCGAGTTCGCGGTGGCGTTGTTGGACGGAGAGCGTGAAGGTGCCGACGACCACGAGGATCGCCACGAGCAGCGAGGTGCCGCCCATCGCGCCGCCCATGCTGACCAGCCTGATCCTCGCCGCGGCGGCGTTCAGGAACTCGACGGGGCCGCGTGCGTCCCCGGTGGTGACCTGAGCGGTGCTGTCGAGTGGAGTGGTGGAGCCGGGGCGCGCGCTGGTTCCGGCGTGCGCTGTGCCGGTTCCGTGGAGCGCCGCCGCCACCGCTTGCTGCAGCCGGGCCGTGCTCGTGCCCTTGGCCGGGAGCACGCCGAACGCGGTGACCTGGCCAGGGTGCACGGCCAGTCTCTGAGCCTCGGCGGTGGAGAAGAAGAGCGACGTCTGATGGCGTACGGCCGTGGCGGGAGCGGCGATCCCGGTGATCCGGTAGCTGCGCGGGGCCTGTGTCGACTGGACGGTGAGCCGGTCACCGAGCCGGAGGCGGGCGCGCTCGGCGAGGTAGCGGTCGATGACGAGATCCGTCGCGGAGTGCGGAGCGCTGCCGGTGACCAGGCGGTACGGGGTCAGCACGGCGGAGTCCCAGGCGTGCCCGTACGCAGGCTGCCCACCGGTGCTGGTGGGGGCCAACGGCTGGGCGAGGAAGGTCAGTTCGGGCACTACGCGGGCGACACCCGGCGTCCGCGCGAGCGTGCTCTCCAGGCTCGCGGGGAGCCAGGCGCGCTCGGCGATCGGCTTCGCCTTGTGCTTGACCTTGGTCTTGCCCTTCTTGTGCTTCACGGTGGTCTGGTGGACGTTCTGGTCGGCGGAGACCACGACGGGGCTCGCCGCGTAGCGCTCGGTACGGATGGTGCCGCGCAATCCGGTGTCGAGGAGGGTGCCGCAGGCCGTGATGAGGGCGGCCGCGCACATCAGGGCGAGGAAGGCGCCGAGGAAACCGGCCTTGCGGGCGCGGACGGACCGGAGGGCGTAGCGCAGCATCATGAGGGCTCGGTCTCTTTTCTGTTGTGTACCGGGGTGGCGTCGGCGGGGCACGCGGGGGCGACTTCGGCTCCGATTCCGGCTCCGGCATCAGCCCCCACCTTGGAATCCGCAGCGACAGCAGCACCAGCGTCCGCACCCCCACCCCCACCCCCATCCGCATCCGCATCCGCATCGATGAGAGGCGCCGGGAAGGCGAGGAACCGGGTCAGCACGGTGCGCGCGCCGGTCGGTGTCTCCGCTTCGGGGCGCTTGTACCGGTTGAGGAGGGCGATGTACTCCTCGAAGAACTCCCCGAGTTCGGCCGGGGTCAGCCGGATCGTGCCGCGCGAGTACGGGAACGCGTCCGCCCACGGCCCGCTCTCGGCGGAGCCCCGCTGAAGCTGCTCGAAGAGCTCCAGATCGGCGGCGTACGCATGGTGGTTGAGCTCATCCATGACGTGCCGCATCTCGGCACTCTGGCGGCTGCGCGGCGGAAACCGGCGGTCACCGGGGACGGCTCTCCACCAGCGCTCGCGACCATGGCCGGGCGCGCGCTCCGTCCGCCGTTCCTCCGCCGCGGACTCCGCCGCCTTCGCAACCCCGGCTCCGGTCCCGGTTTCCCCAGCCTCAGTTCCAGCCTCGGTCCCCGCCCCCGCTTCCGTCTCCTCGACGAAGCCGTACCGGGCGAGTTCACGCAGGTGGTAGCTGGTGGAGCCGGTGTTCAGGCCCAGTGCGCGGGCGAGGGTGGCCGAGGTCGCGGGGCCGTGCAGGGTGAGGTGCTGAAGCATGCGCTGCCGGCGGGGCTGCGCGAGGGCCTTCAGCGCGGCGAGGTCGGAGAGTTCGACCGGTGCGGGTGTCGCCGGGGTCCGCTCGGTGGGCGTCTCCGGGCCGGTGGTGCCGGGTTCCTGTGCCATGCGTACACAGTCGTTTGTGCACAGGTGTCTGTGCACTGCGGCAATCCGGCGTCTTCCGTGGGGGGTTAGCCCTACCTCGGCCATCACCCCGGTGCTTGCCTGAACGCGGTCGGCGCCCCCGCGCGTCCACCGTGTTCAGGACGTCCGCACCATCGAAGGGTCGGAACCGGAACCGTTCCGGATCAGTACCCCTCGTCCCCGAGGAACTCCGTGTCCTCGCCCTCTTCCTCCAGCGCCTGTCGGACGACTCTGAGGGCCATGCCCTGGGAGTAGCCCTTGCGGGCCAGCATGCCCGCGAGGCGGCGCAGCCTCTTGTCGCGGTCGAGGCCTCGGGTGGACCGCAGTTTGCGGTCGACCAGTTCGCGGGCCGTCGTCTCCTCCTGCTCGGAGTCGAGCTGGGAGACGGCCTCGTCGATCAGTGTCGAGTCGATGCCCTTGGTGCGCAGTTCCTGGGAGAGCGCGCGCCGGGCCAGGCCCCGGCCGCGGTGCCGGGACTCCACCCAGGCGTCCGCGAACGCGCCGTCGTTGATGAGCCCGACCTCTTCGAACCGCGACAGCACCTCGTCCGCCACCTCGTCCGGGATCTCCCGCTTGCGCAGGGCGTCCGCGAGTTGCTTGCGGGTGCGCGGGTTCCCGGTGAGCAGGCGCAGGCAGATTCCCCGCGCCCGCTCAGCCGGGTCCGCCGGTGGCTCCTCCTTCTCGGCCCTCGACGAGGAGAAGTCACCCCCGTCCTCTCCGGACGACTCGCCGAAGCCACGGCCACGGCGCCCGCGCCTACCGCGCGCGCCGTCACCGCGCGCCGTAGACCCTCTCGAGCCGCCCTGGTCACGCGCTCCACGGCTACGGCGTGAGCCGCGGCCGTACGCGTCGTCATCGGCGGACTCGTCGCCGGGCGAACTGCCGCCGGGCGCCGAGCTCCTGAAAAGCCGGCCGGTGCCCGCCGAACCGTCGCCGGGCTCCGAGCCGCCGAAAGGCGGACCGGGCTCCCCCGCGAAGCCGCCGGCCGACCACGTGCCGCCCGGCTCACCGCCGTACGGCTCCTCGAACCTGCCGTCCGCACCGTGGGCCAGGCCGTCGCCGCCTTCCCCGCGCCCCTGGGGGGCGCCGGGATATGCGTACTCGGACCAGTCCGTTCGTCGTGTCACGGATCAGCTCTTGGCTGCCGCGGCCTTGGACTTGGTGGTCTTGGCCGCCGCCGGAGCGGGCACCGCCTTGGCGGCGTCGTCCGTGGCGGTGGGGACCGCCGCGTCCGCGACCGGCTCGGCTGCGGGCTTGTCCTTCTCAGGACGGACACCCACGCCCAGCTTCTCCAGGATCTTCTTCTCGATCTCGTTGGCCAGGTCGGGGTTGTCCTTCAGGAAGTTGCGCGCGTTCTCCTTGCCCTGGCCGAGCTGGTCGCCCTCGTACGTGTACCAGGCGCCGGCCTTGCGAACGAAGCCGTTCTCCACGCCCATGTCGATCAGGCCGCCCTCGCGGCTGATGCCGTGGCCGTAGAGGATGTCGAACTCGGCCTGCTTGAAGGGCGGTGCGACCTTGTTCTTGACGACCTTGACGCGGGTGCGGTTGCCGACCGCGTCGGTGCCGTCCTTCAGGGTCTCGATACGGCGGATGTCGAGACGCACCGAGGCGTAGAACTTCAGCGCGCGGCCACCGGTCGTGGTCTCCGGCGAGCCGAACATCACGCCGATCTTCTCGCGGAGCTGGTTGATGAAGATCGCGGTGGTCTTGGACTGGTTGAGCGCGCTCGTGATCTTCCGCAGTGCCTGGCTCATCAGACGGGCCTGCAGACCGACGTGGCTGTCACCCATCTCGCCCTCGATCTCCGCGCGCGGCACGAGCGCCGCGACGGAGTCGATGACGATGAGGTCGAGGGCGCCGGAGCGGACCAGCATGTCCACGATCTCCAGGGCCTGCTCGCCGTTGTCCGGCTGGGACAGGATCAGGTTGTCGATGTCGACGCCGAGCTTCTTCGCGTACTCGGGGTCGAGGGCGTGCTCCGCGTCCACGAACGCGACCTGGCCGCCGGCGCGCTGGGCGTTCGCCACCGCGTGCAGGGTCAGGGTCGTCTTGCCGGAGGACTCCGGGCCGTAGACCTCCACCACTCGGCCGCGCGGCAGGCCGCCGACGCCGAGGGCGACGTCCAGTGCGGTCGACCCGGTGGGGATGACCTCGATGGGCTCGTTCGGCCGCTCGCCGAGGCGCATCACCGCGCCCTTGCCGAATTGCCGTTCAATCTGTGCGAGTGCGGCGTCCAACGCCTTCTCGCGGTCGGTTCCTGCCATGGGTTCCACCCGGTTTGCTTGAGTCGATCGCTTCACGTCAAAGACGCTAACGCCTGCCACTGACAATGCGCCCCGACGCCCGTCCGGCCTGTGGATAACTCGGACACTTCGCCATCAAAAGCCAGTCGAAATGCCCGTCATGGCCTCGCCGGAGCTTCCATAAGAATGGATGTTCGATTTTCGTGTCAAGCGCACCACGCGGCACTCACGTCACCGATCTCCTCTGACGCCGAACGTCGTAACGACGCTTCGAACCACATGGAAATCCTTCCTGTGCCGGCCGCCCGGCCCCTTGACTGACGGCAGCAGTCAACGCCGAACGACCACAAGGAGAACCCGATGAAGACGTGGAAGCGCGCGGGGATCGCGGCCGTACTGACCGCGGCGGCCATCGGCATCATGAGCCCGGTTGCATCGGCCGCTCCCATGCCGTGGGAGACCAGCCTCGTGCACAGGCCCGCGCCGACGCAGAGCACGGCGATCACCCCGGCCGATGAGACCGGCACCGTCACCATCCTGTGCAGCGGCAACTGTTACCAGTAGGAACCCCACGGGCGCCGCACGCTACCGAACCGGCCGACAGCGCACGTCGACCGCGGCCGCGTGGTCGTCGCCGTTCAGGAACCCGAGCCGGACGGGGACGCCCCCGGGGTTGTCGTAGAGCCGGATGCCGTCGCCGAGCAGGATGGGGACGATGTGCAGGTCGATCTCGTCGAGCAGTCCGCGCTCCAGGAGCTGTCGGCCGATCGTGGGTGAGAGCACTTCGAGGTTCTTGCCCCCGGCGGCCTCCAGCCCGATGCGGACGGCCTCGGCCACGTCGCAGTCCAGGAAGGTCACCCCCGGGGCGGGCGGCGCGTCGTCGGGATGGTGGGTGAGGACGAACACCGGCCCCTCCCACGCGCCCCCATAGACGCTGCCCGCATCGGGGAAGGCGTCGAAGCCGTCCCGGCCGCCCAGTACGGCGCCGGTCGTCGCGACGTACTCCTCGACGAGGCCGGGCCGGAACGAGAACCCCGTCATCCAGTCCATCGCATGCCCCGGCCCCGCCACGAACCCGTCCAGCGACATCGTGAAGTGCCACAGCACCTTGCCCGCGGCGGTCTGCCGCTCGGTGTCCGCCGGCTGCGGGGTGGGCGCGATGTCGCCGCGCTGTGGGCTCTTTGCGGTGGACATGATCGTTCCTCGCTTCAGGGGTCACTGTTCCGCGGATTCCGAGCGGCTTGCACCTCCATGGACCCGGCACGCCCCCGAAACTCATCGCCGCGCCTCCGGGGGCCTACTTCCGCCGTCGTACGACGGGTGCCTTCGGTCGTACGACGACTGCGCGACGGGTTCCCGCGAGGCTCGGGCCATGAAGCTGCACGTACGTCCCGCCGAGCGTCTCTGCCATGTGATCGGTGCCCTGTTGATCCTCTCCGGGCTGGTGCACCTGGTGGTGTTCGCGGTCGACGGCGGTCCCTGGTACGGGCCCGTCTCCTGGCGCAAGCCCGTCACGTTCGGGCTCTCCTTCGGGGCGACGCTGATCGCGGTCACCTGGGTCACGTCGTATCTGCGCATCGGGGCCCGGCTGCGCACCGTGCTGCTCGTCGTGTTCGCCGCCGACTGTGTCGTGGAGGTCGGCGGCATCACCCTCCAGGCGTGGCGCCGGGTGCCGTCGCACCTCGACATGGAGACGCCCTTCGACACGGCGGTGTCCATGATGCTCGCGGTGGGCGGCGGCGTCCTCGTGGTGCTGCTCACCGTGTTCGCGGTGACGTCCTTCAGGCACCGGCCGACGGGCCCTACGGGGATGGCGCTCGCGGTGCGTTCCGGGTTCGCGATCATGCTCGTGGCGCTGGCCTCGGGCGCCGCGATGATCGCGCGCGGGGTCGTCCTCGCCCGGACAGGCCACCAGGAGGCGGCGTACCACTCGACGGCCCCGCTCAAGCCGCTGCACGGGGTGAGCCTGCACGCCGTCCTGGTCCTGCCCGCCCTGGCCTGGCTGCTGTCCCGCACGTCCTGGAGCGAGACGATACGGCTGCGGGTCGTGAAGGTGGCGGTCGGCTGCTACGTCGTCGCCGTGGCCGGTGCCGGGGTGTGGGCGGTGCTCACGTACTGACCGCGACGGGCCGGTGTTCCTGCCGATCGCCCCTCGGAGGGCTCGCCAAGTCCTCCCTCAGGAGGAGCTCTCGCCGGAGTCTCTCGGCGTGGAGTCGGTCGGCTCGGAGTCGGCCGCTTCCTGATCGGTCGGCCGCGAGTCGGCTCTCCCGGAGTCGGTCGAATCGGTGGCGTCGGTCGTACGGGCGGAGCCGGTCGTGCCGGCGGCGTCGGCCTCTGTCAGCTCCGCTGCCCCCTCCCCAGGGCGCCGTTCCCACAGCCCACGCGCGCGTGTCAGCAGGCCGGGGCCGCCCGCGCCGCGGGTCGTCCGGTGGCCCTGGACCCGGGGGTCGTCCGTGACGTCGTACCGCTTCACGTACGCCCCGAGGAACGCCTGGAGCGTGGCGACGGCCGGGATGGAGATCAGCGCGCCCACGGCTCCCAGGAGCGCGGTGCCCGCGATGACCGAGCCGAAGGCGACGGCGGGGTGGATGTCGACGGTCTTCGCGGTCAGCTTGGGCTGCAGCATGTAGTTCTCGAACTGCTGGTAGACCACCACGAAGATCAGCACCCACAGCGCGTACCAGGGGTTCACGGTGAAGGCGATCAGCATGGGCAGGGCGCCCGCCAGATACGTGCCGATGGTCGGGATGAACTGGGAGACCAGGCCCACCCAGACGGCGAGCACGGGCGCGTACGGGATGCCCAGCGCCTGCAGCAGGATGTAGTGCGCCACTCCGGAGACCAGCGCCATCAGGCCGCGTGAGTATATGTAGCCGCCTGTCTTGTCGACGGCGATCTCCCACGCGCGCAGCACCTCGACCTGCCGGGCGGGCGGCAGTACGGAGCACAGGGCGCGCCGCAGCCGTGGCCCGTCGGCGGCGAAGTAGAACGAGAACAGACCGATCGTCAGCAGCTGGAAGAGGCCGCCGAGCACCTGGGTGGAGACGTCCAGCACGCCGGTCGCGCTGTTCTGCACGTACTTGCGCAGCCAGTCGGAGTGGAGCAGCCCCTCCTGGATGTCGACCCGTCTGAGGTCGGTGTGGAAGTGGCCGTTGACCCAGTTGATGACGGAGTCGAGGTAGTCCGGGAAGTCCTCGATCATCTTGATGATCTGGCCGGCGAGCATCGACCCGAGGAGGGTAATGAAGCCGGCGCACACGATCAACAGGCCCAGGAAGACCAGGAAGGTGGCGAGTCCCCGGCGCATCCCGAAGGCGGCCATGCGGCTCACCGCGGGTTCTATGGCGAGGGCCAGGAAGAACGCGATGAGGATGTTGATCAGCAGCCCGATGAGCTGGTGGAAGGCCCAACTGCCCAGCTGGAACACGGCGACGAGGGCGAGCGCGAGCACCATGGCGCGCGGCAGCCAGCGCGGCATGCCCGGGCGCGGCACGGCGCCGTCGGCCGGGGGCCGGGTCGGCGGCGTCGCACCGGTCGGGGATGTCTGCGGGGCGTCGCGCCCGGTCTCGTCAGTCACTGCCACGGTGCAAGTCTCGCCTACGTCACTGACAACCGGTCACCACCGTCGATCTTCGTGACCGATCAGCGACTTTCGGGCGGAATATCAGCGGCTGTGCTGCGGAACGTTCATGACGTCGCAGACCACGCGCCATACGTCCTTGGCCTCCCAGCCCGCGTCCAGCGCCTCGTGCACCGTCCGCCCACCGAGCTCCGTCATCACATGATCGCGCGCGAAGCTCTCGGCGTATCCCGCGCCGAAGTACTCCGTCATCCGCTGCCAGAAGACCGTCAACCGCATGACACCAGTATCCCGCCCTGAGAGTGGGACCAGGTCGGGACCCCTTGCGGAGACCGCTTTCCGTCCTACGGTCTGACCCATGGCCGAAACAGGAGCTTCCCCACTCCCCCCGACGCCCCCGGCGCACTCCCCGCTCTTCCGCGCCGAGCACTTCGTCTGGCTCACCGCGCGCGTGCTGGAGCAGCGCCTCTTCGCGTACCACTTCCTCAACGGCGAACCCGATCCGGTGGAGACGGCGCTGGACGCCTACCGCAACGAGGACGGCGGCTACGGGCACGCCCTGGAACCCGATCTGCGCGGCCCGGTCAGCCAGCCGCTGCACACCGGGCACGCGTTGCGCGTCCTGGACGCCGTCGGGCGCTGCGGCGGGCAGCGGGTGGAACGTGTGTGCCGGTATCTGACCTCGGTCTCCACGGCCGACGGCGCGTTGCCGGCGATCCTTCCCGGCCAGCGCGGCTATCCGACGGCGCCCTTCGTGCCGATCGTGGACGACCCGCCCAGCGAACTCCTCGCGACCGGTCCCGTGGTGGGTCTGCTGCACCGCAACGAGGTGTGGCACGCCTGGCTGTTCCGGGCCACCGACTACTGCTGGCAGGCCGTCGACGCCCTGGACAAGTCGCACCCGTACGAGATCGAGGCCGCCGTGGCCTTCCTGGACTCGGCGCCCGACCGCCCGCGCGCGGAGGCGGCGGCCGACCGCCTCGGCCGCCTGGTGCGCGAACACCGGCTCGCCGCACTGGACCCGGAGAACCTGGAGGCGTACCCGGTCGCCCCCGGGTACGCGCCGGGCGAGCACCACTTCCCGTACGACTACGCGAGGACGCCGAGTTCGCTCGCGCGCGCGTGGTTCACGGACGACGAGATGGCCCGCTCCCTGGACCACCTCGCGGGCGACCAGCGCGAGGACGGCGGCTGGCCGATCCGCTGGCGTCAATGGGCGCCGGGCATCGCCCTGGAGGCACGCCCCATGGTGACGATCCAGGCTCTGCGCACCCTGAAGGCGTACGGCCGCCCCGTGGGCTGACCCCGGGGCGCGTCAGCCGCCGATGGCCCGCACGCCCGCCGTCACGAGGACGGCCGCCGCGACGACGAGCAGGAACGGTGCCCGCAGCACCAGCGCCACGGCGGCCGCCGCGAGCCCCGCGGCCCGGGCGTCGAGCACGAGCGCGTGCCCGTCGGCGAAGGTCTGCTGGGCCGTGAGCGCGGCGAGCAGGGCGACCGGCAGGAGGGCGGCGAGCCGCCTCACCAGCGGCCGTTCCAGCGCGCCCGCGGGCACCAGCAGTCCGGCGAGCTTGACGACGTAGCAGCCGATCGCGGTCGCCGCGATCGCGATCCAGACGGTCAACGGTCCTCCTCCTGTGTGTCGTTACGTGTCCCTCCGTGCCGTCGGCCCTCTGCGTAGAGGGCGATCGGTGCCGCGAGCGCGGCGGCCAGCACCGGCACACCGGCCGGCAGCACGGGCAGCAGGCCGAGTCCCAGAAGGACCGCGAGAGCGGCGACGGCACGCTCCGTGGTGGTCGTGAGCATGGGCGCGAGCAGCGCAAGGAAGACGGCGGGCCCGGCCGCGTCGAGGCCCCACGCGTCCGTGTCCCCGATGGCCTTGGCGCCCAGCGCGCCGAGCAGCGTGGTGAGGTTCCACAGCAGGTACAGGCTGAGCCCGGTGACGGTGAAGCCGATCCGCGCGGCCCGTCGCGTGGGCTGCGCGAGCGTGACCGCCGTCGTCTCGTCGATGACCCACTGGGCGGCGAAGGGGCGCACCGCGCGCGGGAGGGCCAGCACCTGCGAGAGACGCAGCCCGTAGAAGGTGTTCCGCACCCCCAGGAAGAAGGCTCCCGCCGCCGCGGTGAGCGGATTGCCGCCGGCCGCGAGCGCCCCCACGAGCGCGAACTGGGATGCCCCCGTGAACACCAGGAGACTGAGAGCACAGGTCTGCAGCAGGTTGAGCCCGCCACCGGCCGAGGTCACCCCGAAGGCGAACCCGGACAGCCCTACGGCGATCCCGACTCCGAGGGCGTCCCGTACGACGGCGGAGTCCGGCTTTTCTGCCGCCTCGGGGGCTCGTTTCCCTTCCGGTTCAGTCCCTCCCGCTCCGGCGCGTATGTCTTCTGAAGCGATCTGTTCTGCCACGTGTCGCACGGTAGGAGCAGTCGCCGCCCCGCGTCTTGTACGTTCTTGCGCTCCCGCTGGTAGGCGCCCGGGGGCACGCCCACGATCCGGGCGAAGTGCCGGTTGAGGTGCGGCTGGTCCGTGAAGCCGACGGCGACGGCGGCCTCCGCGGGACCCGTACCCGCGTCCAGGAGGCGACGCGCCCGCCGCACACGGGCGTCGGTCAGCCAGGTGTGGGGCGGCATCCCGTAGGCGTTCCGGAAGGCGCGCAGCAGCGCGAAGGGGCTGGTCCCCAGGTCCCCGGCGAGCTGCTCCAGGGTGGGTGGTTCCGCCATGCGCGCTTCGAGCACGGCACGCGCGCGTGCGGCGACCCGATCGCCGGCCGTGGGCACGACGCGCTGCGGCAGCGGGCCGCCATTGAGCCGGAGCAGCCTGGTGACGGCGACACGCAGCAAGGTATCGGCGGCGAGCGCGTTGCCCTCGTCGGCCGCGCGCAGGATCTGGTGGACGAGGCCGGCGGTGTGGGGGTCGTCGAGCACGGGACTGACGAAACCGGGGGTGCCGCGGATCGAGGTGGTCTCGGCGGCTATCGCGGCCACCACCTCAGGCGACGGGTAGACCGCCCCGTACCGCCAGCCCTCGGGCACACCCGCCCGGCCGGTGTGCGGAGTGTCCGGGTTGACCAGCGCGAGCGCTCCCGCCCCGGCGGACACGTCGCCCCCGCCGTGCTGGAACACCTCGACGCCATCCGAGATGGCGGCGATGACGAAGTTCTCGTGCGTGTGCCGGATGAACGTCTTGTGGATGTACCGGGCCCGCAGCAGATCGACGCCGGGCAGCTCCGTGTACTGCCAGTGTCTCGCCAGCTCGCCCGAACCCGCCATACGGCCATTCTCCGCCACGGCGGGGAGAGGGCGCGGTCCCGGCCACGGCGGCCGGAAGCCGGAAGCCGGAAGCCGCCGAAACGGTCCTGCCCGCGCCGGCCGGCAGGGGCCGAAACGATCCCGCGAGCAACCGCCGCAGAATGTCCGCAGGTCAGACGCATTGTCAGTGGTCGGGTGCAGGATGGACGCATGGTCAGTTCCGCACACCGAGCCCTCGACGGCTTCTCCCCCGCGACCCGCGGCTGGTTCACGGGGGCCTTCTCCGCGCCCACCGCGGCCCAGGCGGGCGCGTGGAAGGCCATCGGTGAGGGCTCGGACGTGCTGGTGGTCGCCCCGACCGGTTCCGGCAAGACCCTGGCCGCCTTCCTCGCCGCCCTGGACCAGCTCGCCGCGACACCCCCGCCCGCCGATCCGAGGAAGCGCTGCCGCGTCCTGTACGTGTCTCCGCTGAAGGCCCTCGCGGTCGACGTCGAGCGCAACCTCCGCTCCCCGCTCACCGGCATCCGCCAGGAATCCGTCCGCCTGGGCCTGCCCGAGCCCGAGGTCAAGGTCGGCATCCGCTCCGGCGACACCCCGCCCGCCGAGCGTCGCGCCTTGTCCACCCGCCCGCCGGACATCCTGATCACCACCCCGGAGTCCCTGTTCCTGATGCTGACGTCGGCCACGCGCGACGCGCTGACGGGCATCGAGACGGTGATCCTGGACGAGGTGCACGCGGTCGCGGGCACCAAGCGGGGCGCGCATCTCGCGCTGTCCCTGGAGCGGCTGGACGAGCTGCTGCCGAAGCCGGCCCGCCGTATCGGCCTCTCGGCGACCGTGCGCCCGGTCGACGAGGTCGCCCGCTATCTCTCGCCGCGGGGCAAGGTGGAGATCGTCCAGCCGAAGTCCGGCAAGGAGTTCGACCTCTCCGTGGTCGTCCCGGTCGAGGACCTGGGCGAGCTGGGCGGCTCCCCGGTGGCGGACGGCAGCGAGGGCAAGGAGAAGCCGTCGATCTGGCCGCATGTCGAGGAGCGCATCACCGATCTCGTCCAGGCACATCGTTCAACGATCGTGTTCGCCAACTCCCGCCGCCTTGCGGAGCGTCTGTGCAACCGGCTCAACGAGATCGCCTACGAGCGCGCGACCGGCGAGTCCCTGGACGAGCATCACGCACCGGCCGAGCTGATGGGCGGCTCCGGTGCCGCCCAGGGCGCCCCCCAGGTCATCGCCCGCGCCCACCACGGCTCGGTCTCCAAGGAGCAGCGCGCCCAGGTCGAGGAAGACCTCAAGGCGGGCAGGCTGCCCGCCGTGGTGGCCACGTCCAGCCTGGAGCTGGGCATCGACATGGGCGCCGTCGATCTCGTCATCCAGGTGGAGTCCCCGCCCTCCGTGGCCTCCGGCCTCCAGCGTGTGGGCCGCGCGGGACACCAGGTCGGGGCGGTCTCCACAGGTGTGGTGTTCCCGAAGTACCGGGGCGACCTCGTCCAGGCCGCCGTGGTCACCGAGCGGATGCGCACCGGCTCCATCGAGTCCTTGAAGGTCCCCGCCAACCCCCTGGACGTCCTCGCCCAGCAGCTCGTCGCGATGACGGCGCTGGACACCTGGCAGGTCGACGACCTGCTCGCCACCGTCCGCCGGGCCGCACCCTTCGCGTCGCTCCCGGAGTCGGCGTTCACGGCCGTGCTCGACATGCTCGCGGGCCGCTATCCCTCGGACGCGTTCGCCGAGCTGCGCCCGCGCGTGGTGTGGGACCGCGTCGCCGGCACGATCACCGGCCGCCCCGGCGCGCAGCGCCTCGCCGTCACCTCCGGGGGCACGATCCCCGACCGCGGTCTCTTCGGGGTCTTCCTCGCGGGCGCCGACCCCAAGAAGGGCGGCGGCCGGGTCGGCGAGCTGGACGAGGAGATGGTCTACGAATCCCGGGTGGGTGACGTCTTCACCCTCGGCACCAGCTCCTGGCGGATCGAGGACATCACCCGCGACCGCGTCCTGGTCTCCCCCGCGCCGGGCGTGCCCGGCCGGCTCCCCTTCTGGAAGGGCGACCAGCTGGGCCGCCCGCTCGAACTGGGCCGCGCGGTGGGCGCGTTCCTGCGCGAGGTCGGCTCGCAGCCCAAGGAGGACGCCCGCCTGCGCCTCCTCGCCGCGGGCCTCGACACCTGGGCCGCGGAGAACGTGCTGTCGTACCTGGCCGAACAGCGCGAGGCCTGCGGCCACATCCCGGACGACCGCACGATCGTCGTGGAGCGCTTCCGCGACGAACTGGGCGACTGGCGTGTGGTCATCCACTCCCCCTTCGGCGCCCAGGTCCACGCCCCCTGGGCCCTCGCCCTCGGCGCCCGCCTCTCCGAGCGCTACGGCATGGACGCCCAGGTGATGCACGCCGACGACGGCATCGTCCTGCGCCTGCCCGACGCCGACCTGATGAGCCTGGACCTGCTCGACCAGGAGCCCATGAAGGCGGGCACGGAGTACGACGCCGACCGGGCCCCCGTAGGCGCGGCGGACGTCGCCTTCGACAAGGGCGAGGTCAATCAGCTCGTCACCGACCAGGTCGGCGGCTCGGCTCTGTTCGCGGCCCGCTTCCGCGAGTGCGCCGCCCGCGCGCTGCTGCTGCCCCGCCGCAACCCCGGCAAGCGCACGCCCCTGTGGCAGCAGCGTCAGCGCGCCGCCCAACTGCTCCAGGTGGCCAGCGAGTTCGGGTCGTTCCCGATCGTCCTGGAGGCGGTCCGCGAGTGCCTTCAGGACGTCTTCGACGTGCCGGGCCTCACGGAGCTGATGGGCGACCTGGAGTCCCGCAAGGTCCGCCTCGTCGAGGTCACCACCCCCGAGCCGTCCCCCTTCGCCCGCTCCCTCCTCTTCGGGTACGTCGCCCAGTTCCTCTACGAGGGAGACTCCCCGCTCGCCGAGCGCCGCGCCGCCGCCCTGTCCCTGGACTCCCATCTGCTGGCCGAGCTGCTCGGCCAGGCGGAGCTGCGCGAACTGCTCGACGCCGAGGTGCTGACCGAGCTGGAGCGCGAGCTCCAGTGGCTGACCGAGGACCGCCGCATCAAGGACGCCGAGGGCGTCGCCGACCTGCTGCGGATGCTCGGTCCTCTCACCGACGCCGAGTTGGCAGAGCGGGGCGCCGCACCGCAGTGGGCCCAGGAGCTGGCCTCGGCCCGCCGCGCGATCCGGGTCCGTATCGCCGGTGCCGACCACTGGGCGGCGATCGAGGACGCGGGCCGCCTGCGCGACGCGCTCGGCACGGCACTGCCGGTCGGCGTCCCGGAGGCCTTCACCGAACCGGTCAAGGACCCGCTCGGCGACCTCCTCGCCCGGCACGCCCGCACCCACGGACCGTTCACGTCGGCCACGGCCGCCGCCCGGTTCGGCCTGGGTGTGGCGGTCACCGAGGGCGCGTTGCAGCGGCTCGCGGCCAACGGCCGTGTCGTACAAGGGGAGTTCCACCCGGCGGGCATCGGCCAGGAGTGGTGCGACGCGACGGTGCTGCGCCGGCTGCGCCGCCGTTCCCTGGCCGCGCTGCGGCACGAGTTGGAGCCGGTGCCGCCCGCCGCGCTCGCGCAGTTCCTCCCCCAGTGGCAGCACATCGGCAAGGGCCACGGGCTGCGCGGCATCGACGGACTGGTGCGCGCGGTCGAGCAGTTGCAGGGCGCCTCCGTCCCCGCGTCCGCCCTGGAGAAGCTCGTCCTGCCGTCCCGCGTGGCGAACTACGCGCCCGCGATGCTCGACGAACTCACCTCGGCCGGTGAGCTGGTCTGGGCCGGCGCCGGCTCCCTTCCCGGCAAGGACGGCTGGATCTCCCTGTACCTGGCGGACGCGGCCCCGCTGCTCCTCCCGCCACCGCACCCGCTCGAGCTCACCGCGCTGCACCAGTCGATCCTGGACACCCTCTCCGGCGGCTACGGCCTGTTCTTCCGCCAGATCACCGACCAGATCCGCGCGACCACCCACCCCGACGTCACCGATCCCCAACTGGCGGACGCCGTATGGGACCTGGCCTGGTCCGGCCGGCTCACCAACGACACGCTCGCCCCCATGCGCTCCCTGCTGGGCTCCGGTCGTACGGCAGGTTCCACGGCCCACCGCGCGAAACGCACGGTCCCGCGCGGACGCTACGGCTCCCTCACCGCCGCCGCGCGCCCCGCCTCCCGCACCGGTCCGCCGACCGTCGCGGGCCGCTGGTCCCTGCTGCCCGCCCACGAACCGGACCCCACCGTGCGCGCCCACGCCCTGGCCCGCACCCTGCTCGACCGGCACGGCGTGGTGACCCGGGGAGCGGTCGCCGCGGAAGGCGTCGAGGGCGGCTTCTCGGCGACGTACCGCATCCTGTCGGTCTTCGAGGAGAGCGGGCAGGCGCGGCGCGGCTATGTCGTGGAGGGGCTCGGCGCCGCCCAGTTCGCGATGGACGGCGCGGTGGACCGCCTCCGCGCGGTCGCCAACGCCCGCGACCGTGGCGACGAACTGCCCACCCCGGACCCGACGGACAACGACCCCTACGGCTTCGGGGCCCTCGGCGACTCCGCCTCACGGATGAACGGCTCCGGCAACGATTCCGCCGCCCCCGGCCGACACGGCACAGCGGACTCCCTCGGAGTCCACGACTTCGCCGACGACTTCGGCCCGTTCACCGACTTCGACGACCTCGACAGCGTGGGCTCACCGGACGGCGGCCTCACGAACCCGGGCACCCCCACGTCCCGGAACCACCGCACCCCGGCCTCACACCCCCCGGCCCCGGGCGACTACATCTCGCCCCGCGACTTCCCCGCCCCGGCGCCCCAGGGCAACACCAGTTCCCCCTACGCCAACCACCGCGCCCACCGCCCCTCCCTCGTCACCAGAGCCGTGGTCCTGGCAGCCGCCGACCCGGCGAACGCGTACGGCGCCGCCCTCCCCTGGCCCGAGCCGCCGACCGGCGCCGGGCACAAGGCGGGGCGCAAGGCGGGCTCGCTGGTCGTGCTGGTCGAGGGTGAGCTGACGCTCTACATGGAGCGCGGCGGCAAGACCCTGCTCGCCTGGCCCTCCGCACCGGACACCACGGCCACCGAGGACCCACGCCTCCAGGCGGCGGCCGAAGCACTCGCGGCGGCGGCCCGAGCCGGTTCGCTCGGCACGGTCACGGTGGAGCGCGTCAACGGCACCTCGGCCCTGACCTCCCCCATCGGCACCCTTCTGGAAGGAGCGGGCTTCATCGCGACACCGCGCGGCCTGCGCCTCCGCGCATGAGCCACGGCAACGGCCGTCCGGGGTCCGACCACGGCTCACTTCGGTCCGGCGCCTCCGCCCCGGCCCCCTCCGCCCCCGGCCACCTTCACCCCGAGCCACCCGCCGCCCAAGCCGCACCCCACGACAAAGCCGCCCCGCCCCCACGCCCTGCGCGCGATGTCCCTCACCCCACCGCCCCAGCCCCCGTACCCCATACGACCCGTTTCCCCGCACCCCGCACCACCCCTCCCCCCATGCCACCCTTGACCCATGCCTGAAGGCGACACCGTCTGGCAGACCGCGAAGCGGCTCGACACCGCCCTCGCGGGCAAGGTGCTGACCCGCAGCGACCTCAGGGTGCCCAAGTACGCCACGGCGGACCTCACCGGCCGTACCGTTCTGGACGTCACGCCCCGGGGAAAGCACCTGCTGACCCGCATCGAGGGCGGCCTCACCCTCCATTCGCACCTGCGGATGGACGGCACCTGGAGGGTGTACGCCAACGGCCGACGCTGGAGCGGCGGCGGCCTGGCCCACCAGATCCGGGTGATCCTCGGCACCGCCGACCTCACGGCCGTCGGTTACCGCCTCCCCGTCCTCGAACTCCTCCGCACACCCGAGGAGGACCGCGCCGTGGGCCACCTCGGCCCCGACCTCCTGGGCCCCGACTGGAACCCGGAGCTGGCCCTCGCCAACCTCCTCGCGGACCCCGCCCGCCCCCTCGGCGAGGCCCTCCTCGACCAGCGCAACCTGGCCGGCATCGGCAACATCTTCAAAAGCGAACTCTGCTTCCTCCTGGGCGCCACCCCCTGGCTCCCCGTCGGCGCACTCCCCGCCGACCGCGCGGCCAAGCTCCCCGCCATCGCCAAGCGGCTCCTGGAAGCCAACCGCGAGCGCCCCGTCCGCAACACCACCGGCGCCTTCACAAGCACCACCCCGACCCGCACCACACCCCACCGCGCCGCAGGCCCCATCACCCCCGACGTCTTCGTCTACGGCCGCGCACCCCGCCCCTGCCTCCGTTGCGGCACCCCCATCCGCACGGCCAACCAGGGCGACGGCTCCCGCGAGCGCCCCACGTACTGGTGCCCCACCTGCCAGGTAGGACCGGCCCCGAACACCACCGCACCCCGCAGAACTCAGCACCGTACGACTAATTGACGACCCGTCAGAAACCCTCGTACGGTCGTTTCATGCCCGTCACGGCGTACGACCTCACCGGACGCACCGCTTTCGTCACCGGCGCCGCCAGCGGTATCGGCCGCGCCTCCGCCGTCCTGCTCGCCGAGGCGGGCGCCACCGTGCACTGCGCCGACCGCGACGCGCCAGGCCTGCACGACACGGCGACCCTGATCAAGGACAAGGGCGGCACCGCCCACGTCCACCACCTCGACGTCACCGATCGCGCGCAAGTCAGGCAGGCCGTCGAGTCCTGCGACGACCTCCATGTGATGGCGGCGGTCGCCGGGATCATGCACAGCAGCACGGTGCTGGAGACCCGGGACGAGGATCTCGACCGAGTGCTGAACGTCAACTTCAAGGGCGTCCTGTACGCCTGCCAGGAGGCGGCCCGGCTGATGCTCGACCGCGGCACCAGGGGCAGCATCGTCACCATGGCGTCCGGCGCGATCGACACCGGCGGGGCGGGGCTGCTCTGCTACAGCGTGACCAAGGCGGCCGTCGTCCAGCTGACGAAGACGCTGGCGACGGAACTGGGCCGGCACGGCATCCGCGTCAACGCGGTCGCGCCGGGCTGGATCCGCACGCCCATGACCGACCACCACGAGGGCGAGGCCCAGGCCCGCACCGAGGCGATGATGACCCGGCTGTCACCGCTGGGCCGAGTAGGTGAACCGGAGGACATCGCCCACACCGTGCTCCACCTGGCGTCGGACGCGTCATCCTTCACAACGGGCCAGATCCTCCGCCCGAACGGCGGCGTGGCGATGCCTTGGTAACTCGCTCCGACTCGGTACCCGGCGTCGGCTCAGCGGCCGACGATGATCCAGCCGCTGGCGTTGGTCCGGTCGACGCCGACGATTCAGGGGTCGGCGTCGGTTCGGCGGCCGACGACGATTCAGCCGCTGGCGTTGGTCCGGTCGACGCCGACGATTCAACGCCCGGCGCTGATTCAGCCGCTGACGTTGGTCCAGCCGCTGACGTTGGTCCAGTCGCCGCCGGCGGTTCAGTACCCGAGGCCGGTTCAGCACCCGAGGCCGGTCCGGGGTCCGACAACGACCCGGCGCCCGCCGACAGCCCGGCACCCGGCACCGCCCCGGCCGCCGACGACGACATCCCAGCGTCCGACGCACCGGAATCCGGCGGCACTTCACCCTCTGCCTTGCCGAGACCCGGGAACATCCCCGCGTCCTCCACACCAAGATCCGGCAACACACCGGCACCCGTCACACCGAGGTCCGGAAGCATCTCCACGTCCCTCGCACCAAGGTCCGGCGGCACTCCCGCGTCCGTCACAGCCGCGTCCAACGGCACCCCTGCGTCCGTCCCACCGAGGTCCGGACACACCTCCACGTCCCTCGCACCGAGGTCCGGCGACCCGCTCGCGTCCGTCACACCCGCGTCCGTCACGCCGAGGTCCGGAATCATCTCCACGTCCCTCGCACCAAGGTCCGGCGACACTCCCGCGTCCGTCCCACCCCCACCCAACGGCACCCCTGCCTCCGCCCCACCGAAGTCCGGAAACACCTCCACGTCCCTCGCACCACGGTCCAGCACCCCGCCCGCGTCCGTGACACCCGGTTCCAAGGGCACCCCCGCCCCCACCCCACCGGAGTCCGAAAACACCCCCTCGTCCCTCGCGCCAGGGTCCGGCAACACATCACCGTCCGTGACACCCGGTACCAACGGCGCCCCCGCGCCAGCCCCACCCCACGCCGGGAACACCCCCACCCCCCGGACGCCAAAGTCCCCCGGAACTCCAGCCCCCGTCCCGCCCAGCTCCGGCGGCACTCCAGCGTCCGTCAAACCCAGTTCCGGCGGAACTCCAGCCTCCGCCACACCCGAATCCAGAAAAGCCCCGCCCTCCGCCCTACCAGGACCCGCCGACTCCCCCACATCCATCCCACCGGGCCTCGGCATCACCCCCACATCCATCCCACCGGGCCCCGGCATCACCCCCACATCCATCCCACCGGGCCCCGGCATCACCCCCACATCCATCCCACCGGGCCCCGGCATCACCCCCTCGCCCCTCACACCAGCCCCCGGCAACACCCCCTCGTCCGGCACCCCAGCCCCCGGCAACACCCCCGCCCCCATCGCTCCGAAGCCCGAGATCGCCACCGCATCCGACGCCCCGAGATCCTGCAACACGTCCGCACCCCTCGCTCCAAGATCCGGCATCACCCCCACACCAGACCGCCCCCCGACCCCCCTCCAGGCCTCCCGCCACCGCCCCGCAGCAACAGCCCCCGCAGCCCGAGCCTTCGGCATGCAGTGCACAGGAAGGAGACTCAGCCCCCACCCCCCGGCCGCAACGGCTCCCTCCAGCGCGCCCGCGTGCGGCGTCAGGGCGAGCCGGAGCACGGCCCACCACCACACCGCGCCGAGCACCGGCGCGAGCCCCCAGCGTGCTATTCGCCCCGCCATGGCCCCACCTCCAGCCCGACGCTAAAACGTCCTGGTCACCGCAAGGAGGGCGCATCGACGGCACACGGACGCACCACTCGCCTCAACCATGACCGCAGCGAGCCACCCCGGCAAACGCACCGCTGCCCGTACGCCCACGGCCACGCCCACGCCCACCCCCACACCCAAACCCACCGGCGCAGACCCGCCGCCACGAACAGCCACACCAAGCCGACCGTCCCCGAAACGCGAAAAACCCCGACCGCACCCCTCCAGATCTCCCTGGAGAAGCCCCGGCCGGGGCTCGCACACTTCTCGGTACTGATCAGCCAGACGCCGATCAGCGTCACATCGGCCTACACCAGCGTGAGCGTCACGCCGCGACCACGTCCACCGCCTCGGCGGGGGCCTTGATGGTCACCCGTTCCGGTGGCACACCGGTCACCGACACGGAACCCAGCATCGGACGAACCGAAGTGGGTACAGGATCGGTGGCCGCAGCAGACTGGGCCAGCTCGGCGAGAGCGAGTTCGTCACTCACTTCCCGCATGAGCTCGGACATCCGTACGTCCAACGCGTCGCAGATGGCGGAGAGCAGTTCAGAGGAAGCCTCTTTCTGCCCCCGCTCCACCTCGGAGAGATAGCCGAGTGAGACTCGGGCGGACGAGGAGACTTCGCGCAGAGTACGGCCCTGGCGCTGGCGCTGCCGACGCAGCACGTCACCCAACAGGCGACGGAGCAGAATCATCGGTGGCTCCCTCCTCGGACCGCGTAGCCGCATCCTTCTCGCCCCACCGTACCGCCTTGCGCCGCGGCCGTGCGGGGAGCGATGTCGTGTTCACTCAGGGCTGCAAACATCAAAACCCCCCGTTCTGTTCCGTATCCTGTGCCCGCTCATTCCCAGTCTGTTCGCTCACGAGCCGCTCCAGAAGCAGCGCGAGTACGCTCCGTACACTCTCCATACGAATTTCCGCCCGGCCGCCGTTCAACCGCAGCGCGGCCACTTTCCCGCCACCGGCGGCACCCGAATCGGGTCCAAAGGGGCCGTCGACGGCCACGAAAACGGTGCCCACGGGCTGTCCGTCCTGCGGGTCAGGGCCCGCCACGCCGGTGGTCGCGATGCCCCAGTCGGCGCCGAGCGCCTTCCGCACGCCGGCCGCCATCTGGGCCGCGACCTGGGCATCCACCGCCCCCCGCTCGCTCAGCAGGGTGGCGTCGACACCGAGCAGCTGGTGCTTCAGCTCGGTGGCGTAGGCGGTGACCGAGCCGCGGAAGGCCTTGGAGGCTCCGGGCACCGATGTGATCTCCGCCGCAACCAGACCACCGGTGAGCGACTCGGCGACAGCGAGCGTCGCACCGCTCACGGTCAGTAGTCGCACCACTTCAGTGGCCGTGGAACTCACGCTTCCGTCTCCTCCGAGGCCGCCATGCGCTCGGCGATCCCCTGCCTGCGCAGCACAATGGCCTGTCTCACATAGTCGAGTCCGGTCAGCACGGTCAGGACGACCGCCGCCGCCATCACCCAGAACCGCAGCGTGGCCAGCCAGCCCGTCAGCGCCAGCACATACATCCCTACGGCCACGCCCTGCGTGAGCGTCTTCAGCTTTCCGCCGCGCGACGCCGGGATGACGCCGTACCGGATGACAAGAAAACGCAGCAGCGTGATCCCGAGTTCCCGGCCGAGGATGACGACGGTCACCCACCACGGCAGATCGCCGAGGGAGGAGAGACAGATCAGCGCCGCGCCCATGATCGCCTTGTCGGCGATGGGGTCGGCGATCTTCCCGAAGTCGGTGACGAGGTCGTACGTGCGGGCCAGATGGCCGTCGAACAGGTCGGTGATCATGGCGATGGCGAACGCCGCCCAGGCGAACGAGCGCATCGCCGGGTCGTACCCGCCGTCGGCCAGCATCAGCGCGACGAAGCCGGGGACGAGCAGCAGCCGGAGCATGGTCAGGAAGTTGGCGATGTTCCAGACGCTCGCCTGGTTGACGGCCGCGGCGACGACCTTCGCGGCGCGCGCCGGCCGCTGCCCGTCGGGCAGGCCGCTCTCGAGGTCACCCGCCGAGACACCACCGGCCGGGGCAGTGCCGGCCGCCGCGGTGCCGACCGGGGCTTCACCGGGAGGGACAGTGCCGGAGACGTTGCCCGACATCGCGCCGGAAGGGGCGCCACCGGAGGCCGTACCCGAACCCGCGCTCGCGGGCGCGCCGTTCGCGCTGGAGGTGCCGCCCGCCGCCGATGCCGGGACTCCGGTCATCTGCCCGCCTCCTCACTACACGCGAGCGAGCCCAGGAGCGGCTCGGCCACCAGGTCGACACCTTCCGTGCCGACCACCTTCGCCTCGACCATACGGCCGACGCTCAGGCCTTCGCCGCTCGTGAGCAGCACCTGGCCGTCCGTCTCGGGGGCCTGGTGCTCGCCTCGGCCGTAGGCGCCGTCCTCGGAGTCCACCGACTCGACCAGCACCTGCACGGTCTCGCCGACGCGCTCCTCGGCGCGCTGCGAGACGAGTTCCTCGGCGAGTCGCGAGATGTGCGCGAGCCGCGCGTCCACGACGTCCTGGTCGAGCTTCCTGTCGTATGTCGCCGCCTCCGTGCCCTCCTCGTCGGAGTAGCCGAAGACGCCGATGGCGTCCAGGCGCGCGCCGTTCAGGAAGCGCTCCAGCTCGGCCAGGTCGGACTCGGACTCGCCGGGGAAGCCGACGATGAAGTTCGAGCGGACGCCGGCCTGCGGGGCCTTGGAGCGGATGGTGTCGAGGAGTTCGAGGAAGCGGTCCGTGTCGCCGAAGCGGCGCATGGAGCGCAGCACGTCGGGCGCGGAGTGCTGGAAGGACAGGTCGAAGTAGGGCGCGACCTTCGGCGTGGAGGTGAGCACGTCGATGAGCCCGGGGCGCATCTCGGCGGGCTGGAGGTAGCTGACCCGCACCCGCTCCAGGCCGTCGATGTCCGCCAGCTCGGGCAGCAGCGTCTCCAGGAGGCGGATGTCGCCCAGGTCCTTGCCGTAGGACGTGTTGTTCTCGGAGACCAGCATGATCTCCTTGACGCCCTGTTCGGCCAGCCAGCGGGTCTCGTTCAGCACGTCGCTGGGGCGGCGGGAGATGAAGGAGCCGCGGAAGGACGGGATGGCGCAGAAGGTGCAGCGGCGGTCGCAGCCGGAGGCGAGCTTCACCGAGGCGACCGGGGAGCCGTCCAGGCGGCGGCGCAGGGGCGCGCGGGGGCCCGAGGCGGGCGCGAGGCCGTCCGGGAGGTCGGCCGGGCCGTGGCCGGGCAGCGCGACATCGGCCGCGGACTCCTGCCGCTCGGCGGGGCTGATCGGCAGCAGCTTGCGGCGGTCGCGCGGGGTGTGCGAGGCGTGGATGCCGCCGTTCAGGATGGTCTGCAGGCGGTCGGAGATGTCGGAGTAGTCGTCGAAGCCGAGCACTCCGTCGGCCTCGGGCAGCGCCTCGGCGAGCTCCTTGCCGTACCGCTCGGCCATGCAGCCCACCGCCACGACGGCCTGCGTTCTGCCGTGGCCCTTGAGGTCGTTGGCTTCGAGGAGGGCGTCGACGGAGTCCTTCTTGGCGGCCTCGACGAAGCCACAGGTGTTGACGACGGCGACGTCCGCGTCCTCGGCGTCCTCCACGAGTTGCCAGCCGTCCGCCTCCAAGCGGCCTGCGAGCTCCTCCGAGTCCACCTCGTTACGGGCGCAGCCAAGAGTGACGAGTGCGACGGTACGGCGTTCAGGCATGGGCTCAAGACTACTTCGTCCCACTGACACCCCACGTCGAAGGGGCTGGCCGATCTTGGCCAACCCCTTGAACAAGCACCCTGTCGGACCGGTGGACCGGCCTGGAGGCCTCAGCCGACCTCGGGGTCGCCCTTGGTGTAAGTGAGGCGCTCCACAGCTCCGGGCTGGAAGTCGTCCTCGATCTTCTTGCCGTTGACGTAGAGCTGGATGACCCCGGCGTCGCCGAGGATCAGATTGACCTTCGAGCTGTCCTGGAAGGTCTTCGACTCGCCCTTCTTGAGGAGTCCGTCGAAGAGCATCCGGCCGTTGTGGTCCTTGGCGGAGATCCAGCTGCGGCCGTCGACCGCACTCACCTGGACCGTCACCTTGTCCTGCGGCGCGGCGGCGATGGCACTGTCGGAGGGGTCCGACTTCGGCGTGGCGGAGTCGCTGTTCGACGGCTTCGGCTTGGCGGGCTTGCTGGCGGAGGGCGTGGTGCCCTGGGTGACCTGTGACGCGGCGTCACTGTCGCTGTCGCCGCCCTTGACCGCGGTGAACCCGACGAAACCGATCACCGCGACGATCGCGGCGACCATGGCGGCGGTCCAGTTGGGGCCGCGGCGCTCCGGGCGGATACGTTCCGCCTCGAAGAGGGGCGCCGCCGGCGTCGGCGCGGGACGCCCGCCGTGGTCGTCGTCGTAGCGGGCGAGGAGCGGGGCCGGATCGATGTGGACGGCCCTGGCGAGGGTCCTGATGTGCCCGCGCGCGTAGACGTCACCGCCGCAGGGCGTGAAGTCGTCGGCCTCGATGGCGTGCACGATGGCGATGCGGACCCGGGTGGCACTGCTGACGTCGTCGACGGTCAGTCCGGCGGCGATACGTGCCTGCTGCAGGGCTCGGCCGACGGAAGGGCGGACTTCTTCCTCATGGCCGTCTTCGGATCGGCCGTCTTCGAACGGACGGTCGTCTTCAGGGGAGTTGCCGATGGACACGGGGGCGCCTTTCGAGCGTGTAGCCGCCTGTGCTGGAAATTCAGTCTAGGGGGGGTACTGAAGGGTGGGGCAACCGGGCGGTGGGACTTTGTACGCCATCGGTATGGAAGGAGCGCCCGACGGCGAGGCAGACACGGACCCCATGGTGGGAGCCCGATCTGTCTTCTCGCTCAACTTGACGTACGGCAAAGGGAAACGGTTGCCCGACGATCTCTAACGGGTGAGTCACGGTCGCATCCTTTCGGCGGACGCCTACCCTTCAGACTCCCCGCGGATCACCGCGAGCACGCCATCCAACTCGTCGGCCTTCACAAGAACGTCACGTGCCTTGGAGCCCTCGCTGGGTCCAACGATGTTCCGGGACTCCATGAGGTCCATGAGCCGCCCGGCCTTGGCGAAGCCGACGCGCAGCTTGCGCTGGAGCATCGAGGTCGACCCGAACTGCGTGGACACGACCAGTTCGGCCGCCTGGCACAGCAGGTCGAGGTCGTCGCCGATCTCCTCGTCGACCTCCTTCTTCTGCTTGGTGCCCACGGTGACGTCGTCCCGGAAGACCGGCGTCATCTGGTCCTTGCAGTGCTGTACGACGGCGTGGATCTCGTCCTCGGTGACGAACGCGCCCTGCATACGGGTGGGCTTGTTCTGACCCATCGGCAGATACAGGCCGTCACCCTTGCCGATGAGCTTCTCGGCGCCGGGCTGGTCGAGGATGACCCGGGAGTCGGCCAGGGACGAGGTCGCGAACGCGAGCCTGGAGGGCACGTTCGCCTTGATGAGACCGGTGACCACGTCGACGGACGGGCGCTGGGTCGCGAGCACCAGGTGGATGCCGGCCGCGCGCGCGAGCTGCGTGATGCGCACGATCGAGTCCTCGACGTCCCGCGGCGCGACCATCATCAGGTCGGCCAGCTCGTCAACGATCACCAGGAGGTACGGATAGGTCTTGAGCTCCCGCTCGCTGCCTTCCGGGGTCTTCAGTTTGCCGTCGCGGATCGCCTGGTTGAAGTCGTCGATGTGCCGGTACCCGAAGGCGGCGAGGTCGTCATACCTGAGGTCCATCTCGCGTACGACCCACTGGAGCGCCTCGGCGGCCCTCTTCGGGTTGGTGATGATGGGCGTGATCAGGTGCGGGATGCCTTCGTAGGCGGTCAGTTCGACGCGCTTGGGGTCGACGAGGACCATGCGGACGTCCTCGGGGGTCGCCCGGCACATGATCGACGTGATCAGGCAGTTGATGCAGGACGACTTGCCGGAGCCGGTGGCGCCGGCCACCAGGATGTGCGGCATCTTCGCCATGTTGGCCATGACGTAGCCGCCCTCGACGTCCTTGCCGAGCGCCACGAGCATCGGGTGGTCGTCCTCGGCCGCGTCCGCGAGGCGCAGCACGTCGCCGACGTTGACCATCTCGCGGTCCGTGTTCGGGATCTCGATGCCGACCGCGGACTTGCCGGGGATCGGGCTGATGATCCGCACGTCGGGGCTGGCGACGGCGTAGGCGATGTTCTTGGTGAGCGCGGTGATCCGCTCGACCTTGACGGCGGGGCCGAGCTCGACCTCGTAGCGCGTGACCGTCGGCCCGCGCGTGAAGCCGGTGACGGCCGCGTCGACCTTGAACTCGGAGAAGACGTTCGTCAGGGAGGCGACGACGGCGTCGTTCGCGGCGCTGCGTGCCTTTCCGGGGCCCCCGCGCGTGAGGAGGTCGAGCGAGGGCAGCGAGTACGTGATGTCGCCGGAGAGCTGGAGCTGCTCGGCGCGCGGCGGGAGGTCGCGGGGTTCCTCCGGGGGCGCCTTGGTGAGGTCCATGACCTCGCCCTTGAGCTTCTCCTGCTTGGGGCGCGCGGCGGGGGCCGGGACGGGCGTCGGGGTGGTGTCCTCGCGGTCGCCTCCCACCCGTACGCCCTGGGTGAGGTCGGCGACGACCGGCGAGGGCGGCATGCCGTGCAGGACGGCACCGTCGAGCGCCGCCGCGGCGGCCGCGGCGACGTCCACGGCGTCCATGGGGCGGTTCATGTCGGGCTGGGGCACCGCGGAGCGCCGGGGGCGGCTCCGGCGCTTCGTGAGGGCGTCCTGCTCCGCGCTGTCGGGGTCGTAGGCCTCGGGGGCGCTCCCGCGCCTGCGCGGGCGGGCGGGCAGGGCCTCGCGCCACTGCTCGTCGTAGCGCTCGTCGTCCTCGCCGGCGAACTCGTCCTCGCGGTCGAAGTCGTGGACGATGCCCAGCTTCACGCCGAGCAGCCGCAGCCGCTGCGGGATCGCGTTGACGGGCGTGGCCGTGACGACCAGCAGCCCGAAGATCGTGAGCAGCACCAGCAGGGGTACGGCGAGGACCTCGCCCATGGTGTACGTCAGCGGGGTCGCCACCGCCCAGCCGATGAGGCCGCCGGCGTCCCGTATGGCCTGCATGCCGTCGCTGCGGGCGGGCGCGCCGCACGCGATGTGGACCTGGCCGAGCACGCCGATGACGAGCGCCGAGAGGCCGATCACGATGCGGCCGTTGGCCTCGGGCTTCTCGGGATGGCGGACGAAGCGCACGCCGATCACCGCGAGCAGTATCGGCACGAGCAGGTCGAGCCGGCCGAAGGCGCCGGTCACCAGGATCTCGACGAGGTCGCCGACCGGGCCGCGCAGATCGGCCCAGGTGCCGGCGGCGACGATCAGCGCGAGGCCGAACAGCAGCAGCGCGACGCCGTCCTTGCGGTGGGCCGGGTCCAAGTTCTTCGCCCCCTGCCCTATGCCGCGGAACACGGCGCCGACGGCGTGCGCGGTGCCGAGCCAGACGGCGCGCACGAGCCGGACGATGCCTCCGGTGGGGCTGGGCGCCGGCCGGGGCGCGGGGCGCGCGGTCTTCTTGGCGACCGCCTTCTTCGCCGGGGCCCGTTTCGCAGCGGCCTTCTTCGCCGGAGCCTTCGCCGGAGCAGCCCTCTTGGCGGGCTGCTTCTTGGCTGCGGAGGGACGTGAGGCCATAGGTGTGAGGTTACCTGTGGAGACGGCAGCGGACACGTGTGCCCACTGCTTCACCCGTTCGTGTCGCCCGTACGGGACGGGGAACTGACGCTCGCTCACGCACAACTGCGCCCGCGGCGGACGTCAGTTCTGCGACGGGACCGATGGTGCTCCGCTGCCGGTGCCCGGCTCCAGGGCGTCGAGTGCCCTGCGCAGGCCGGTGAGTTTGCGTTCGAGATGGGCCGCGGTGGCCACTGCGGCAGCGTCCGCCGACTCGTCGTCGAGCTGCTTGGACAGCGCTTCCGCCTGCTCCTCGACGGCCGCGAGCCGCGCCGACAGCTCGGCGAGCAGTCCGGCCGGTTCCTTGGCCGCACCGGCCGCGGGCTTGCCGCCGCCCTCCAACTGGAGCCGCAGCAGCGCCGCCTGCTCCCGCAGCTGGCAGTTCTTCATGTACAGCTCGACGAAGACCGAGACCTTCGCGCGCAGCACCCACGGGTCGAACGGCTTGGAGATGTAGTCGACCGCGCCCGCCGCGTAACCCCGGAAGGTGTGGTGCGGGCCGTGGTTGATCGCGGTGAGGAAGATGATCGGGATGTCCCGGGTCCGCTCCCGTCGCTTGATGTGCGCGGCGGTTTCGAAACCGTCCATGCCTGGCATCTGGACGTCCAGCAGAATGACCGCGAAGTCGTCCGTGAGCAGTGCTTTGAGCGCTTCCTCCCCGGACGATGCCCGAACCAGTGTCTGATCGAGCGCAGAGAGGATGGCCTCCAGCGCCAGCAGATTCTCCGGCCGGTCATCGACCAGGAGGATCTTGGCCTTCTGCACCATGGCCCGCCCTCCTCGCCCCGGATGTGCACCGGGCGCCGCCCCAGGGGACGACTCTCTTGCGCCGCCCGTCCTTGTGCCGGTCATGGTAGCCGCACCCCGCCTGTCGCCACACCCTGTCACCGCGATGTCACTGTGCACGTAGCAGAAACGTAGCGGGAGACCAGAAGGTTCCCCGAATCCCGTGCTTCTACACGGCTTCGGCCACACTGAGTCAGCAACTCCGCGTGCACACCGAACGTTCCCCGCGGCGTTCCCACCGCTTTCCCGTCAGGTCCGGTCGATTTCGTCACTCCGGCCGCATCCACTGCTCCATCACCGACAACAGGTGATCGGGATCGACCGGCTTGGTCACGTAGTCCGAGGCTCCGGACTCGATCGCCTTCTCCCGGTCGCCCTTCATCGCCTTCGCGGTCAGCGCGATGATCGGCAGCCCGGCGAACTGCGGCATCCTGCGGATCGCCGTCGTCGTCGCGTAGCCGTCCATCTCCGGCATCATGATGTCCATCAGAACGACCGTCACATCGTCGTGCTGCTCCAGGACTTCGATGCCCTCACGGCCGTTCTCGGCGTACAGCACGGACAGGCCGTGCTGCTCCAGGACACTGGTCAGCGCGAAGACGTTGCGGATGTCGTCGTCGACGATCAGCACCTTCTCCCCGCCGAACCGGATGCCCCGGCGCGGGCTCGGCGCCGACTCCTCGGACGCCCACTGGTCGCGCACGGTCTCCCCGAGCTGGGTGGACTGCTCGACCGCCCTGCGGCGGCGCCTGAAGAGCGCGGCGGCACCGTTCTGCGTCTCGTGGTACGACTTCACCTCGGCCGGCGTCTCGATGCCCACCTCGCTCCGCTCCGGCAGCTCGGCGAGCTCCGCCGCCGACGCCACCAGGTCGCCCGCCTCCAGCGCGGGCAGCTGCTGGTAGCCCTGCGGGGGCAGTTCGCTGGGGTGCAGCGGCAAATACAGCGTGAAGGTCGATCCGCGGCCCGGTTCGCTCTGCGCGTGGATCTCACCGCCGAGCAGCTGGGCGATCTCCCGGGAGATCGACAGCCCGAGGCCCGTACCGCCGTACTTGCGGCTGGTCGTACCGTCCGCCTGCTTGAACGCCTCGAAGATGACCCGCATCTTGCTGCCGGCGATCCCGATCCCGGTGTCGGTCACGGAGAACGCGATCAGGTCGGCGTCCGCGTCCCGCAGCGACCCGGCCTCCAGGAGCTGCTCCCGGATCGCCACCGGCACATCGGCGCCGGCCGGCCGGATGACCAGTTCGACCGCCCCGGAGTCGGTGAACTTCACCGCGTTGGACAGCAGGTTGCGCAGCACCTGGAGCAGTCGCTGCTCGTCGGTGTGGAGCGTGGCGGGCAGTTCCGGCGACACCCGGACCGACAGGTCGAGGCCCTTCTCGGCGGTCAGCGGGCGGAAAGTGGCCTCTACGTAGTCGACGAGCTGGACGAGCGCGATGCGGGTCGGGGACACGTCCATCTTGCCCGCCTCGACCTTCGACAGGTCCAGGATGTCGTTGATCAGCTGGAGCAGGTCGGACCCGGCGCCGTGAATGGTCTCGGCGAACTCGACCTGCTTCGGGGAGAGGTTCCCCTCCGCGTTGTCGGCGAGCAGCTTGGCCAGGATCAGCAGCGAGTTGAGCGGTGTGCGCAGCTCGTGCGACATGTTGGCGAGGAACTCGCTCTTGTAGCGCATCGACACCGCGAGCTGCTCGGCGCGCTCCTCCAGGACCTGCCGCGCCTCCTCGATCTCGGTGTTCTTCACCTCGATGTCGCGGTTCTGCTGGGCCAACAGCTCGGCCTTCTCCTCCAGTTCGGCGTTGGAGGACTGGAGTGCCTTCTGCCGGTTCTCCAACTCGGCCGACCGCTCGCGGAGTTGCTCGGTCAGCTCCTGCGACTGCTTCAGCAGCACCTCCGTCTTGGTGTTGACGGAGATGGTGTTGACGCTGGTCGCGATCATCTCGGCGATCTGGTTGAGGAAGTCCTTCTGGATGTGCGTGAACGGCGTGAAGGAGGCCAGCTCGATGATGCCGAGCACCTTCCCCTCGAACAGCACCGGAAGGACGATCACCTGCGCGGGCGGCGCCTCCCCGAGCCCCGAGGAGATCTTCAGGTACCCGCTGGGCGCGTTCTCCACGAGGATCGTGCGCCGCTCCTGGGCGGCCGTCCCGATCAGCGCCTCACCGGGCCTGAACGAGGTCGGCATGGAGCCCATGGAGTAGCCGTACGACCCGAGCATGCGCAGTTCGTACGCGTCCTCGCCCTCGGCGTCCGCGAGCGGCAGCGCGAGGAAGAACGCGCCGTGCTGCGCGGAGACCACCGGTGTCAGCTCGCTCATGATCAGCGAGGCGACGTCGTCCAGGTCGCGGCGGCCCTGCATCAGCGCGGAGATGCGGGCGAGGTTGCCCTTGAGCCAGTCCTGCTCCTTGTTGGCGATCGTGGTGTCGCGCAGGTTGGCGATCATCTTGTTGATGTAGTCCTGCAGTTCCTGGATCTCGCCGGCCGCGTCGACGTCGATCTTCAGGTTGAGGTCGCCGCGGGTCACCGCGGTCGCCACGCGCGCGATGGCACGCACCTGCCGGGTCAGGTTCCCGGCCATCTCGTTCACCGACTCGGTGAGGTCGCGCCAGGTGCCGTCGACGTCACGCACGCGTGCCTGACCGCCGAGCTGCCCCTCGGTGCCCACCTCGCGGGCCACCCGGGTCACTTCCTCGGCGAAGCTCGACAGCTGGTCGACCATCGTGTTGATCGTCGTCTTCAGTTCGAGGATCTCGCCCCGGGCGTCGATGTCGATCTTCTTGGTCAGGTCGCCCTTGGCGATGGCCGTGGTGACCATCGCGATGTTGCGCACCTGACCGGTCAGGTTGGACGCCATCCCGTTCACCGACTCGGTGAGGTCCTTCCACGTGCCGGCCACCCCGGGCACGCGCGCCTGACCACCGAGGATGCCGTCCGTACCCACCTCACGGGCCACCTTGGTGACCTGGTCGGCGAACGAACTCAGCGTCTTCACCATGGTGTTGAAGGTGTCGGCGAGCTGCGCGACCTCACCGCGCGCCTCGATCGTCACCGTCCGGGTCAGGTCGCCGTTGGCGACGGCCGCCGCGACCTGGGAGATGTTCCGCACCTGCACGGTCAGGTTGTTGGCCATCAGGTTGACGTTGCCGCTGAGGTCCTTCCAGATGCCCGTGACACCCGGTACGTGCGCCTGGCCGCCCAGGATGCCCTCGGTGCCCACCTCGCGGGCCACCCGGGTCACCTGCTCGGCGAAGGACGACAGCTGGTCGACCATCGTGTTGACGGTCGTGACGAGCTCGAGGATCTCGCCCTTCGCGTCGACGGTGATCTTCTTGGAGAGGTCGCCCTTGGCGACGGCGGTCGTGACCTCGGCGATCTGGCGCACCTGGATGGTCAGGTTGTTCGCCATGAAGTTCACCGACTGCGTGAGGTCCTTCCAGGTGCCGGAGACACCCTGCACCTCGGCCTGCCCGCCCAACTGCCCCTCGGTGCCCACCTCGCGGGCCACACGCGTGACCTCCTCGGCGAACGAGGACAGCTGGTCGACCATCGTGTTCAGGGTGTTCTTCAGCTCCAGGATCTCCCCGCGCGCGTCCACGGTGATCTTCTGGGACAGGTCACCCCGGGCCACCGCGGTGGCCACCTGGGCGATGTTGCGGACCTGCGCGGTGAGGTTGCCGGCCATGCCGTTCACCGAGTCGGTGAGGTCCCGCCACACACCGGCCACGCCCGGCACCTGCGCCTGCCCGCCCAGGCGGCCCTCCGTGCCCACCTCGCGGGCCACCCGGGTCACCTGGTCCGCGAAGGCGGAGAGCTGGTCGACCATCGTGTTGATGGTGTTCTTCAGCTCCAGGATCTCGCCGCGCGCGTCCACGTCGATCTTCTGGGACAGGTCGCCCTGGGCCACGGCCGTGGTCACCTGGGCGATGTTGCGCACCTGGGAAGTCAGGTTCCCTGCCATCGAGTTGACGGAGTCGGTGAGCTCCTTCCAGGTGCCCGAGACGCCGTCCACGCGCGCCTGGCCGCCGAGCCGGCCCTCGGTGCCCACGTCACGGGCCATCCGGGTCACCTGGTCGGCGAACGACGACAGCTGGTCCACCATCGTGTTGACGGTGTTCTTCAACTGCAGCATCTCGCCGGACACGTCGACGGTGACCTTCTGCGACAGGTCGCCGTTGGCCACGGCCGTCGTCACCTGCGCGATGTTCCTCACCTGTCCGGTGAGGTTGCGGAACGCCGTGTTGACGGAGTCCGTCAGGTCCTTCCAGGTACCGGCCGCGCCCGGCACCTGTGCCTGGCCGCCCAGTTCACCCTCGACACCGATCTCGCGCGCCACGCGTGTGACCTCGGCGCCGAACGAGGACAGTTGGTCGACCATCCCGTTGACGGTGTTCTTCAGTTCCAGCATCTCGCCGGCCACGTTCACGGTGACCTTCTGGGACAGGTCACCGCTCGCCACGGCCGTCGTCACGGCGGCGATGTCCCGCACCTGGATGGTCAGGTTCCGGAAGACCGTGTTCACCGAATCGGTGAGGTCCTTCCACGTTCCCGCCGCACCCGGCACGTTCGCCTGCCCGCCGAGCTGCCCCTCGGCACCGACCTCGTTGGCCACGCGCGTGACCTCGTCCGCGAACGTCCGCAGCGTCTCGGTCATCTGGTTGATCGTCTCGGCGAGCTGGGCGACCTCGCCCCGCGCCGACACGGTCACCTTCTGCGACAGGTCACCGTTGGCGACCGCCGTCGTCACCTGCGCGATCCCGCGCACCTGGGCCGTCAGGTTGCCGGCCATGATGTTCACCGAGTCGGTGAGGTCCTTCCACACCCCGGCCACACCCGGCACCTGCGCCTGGCCGCCCAGCTCGCCCTCGGTGCCCACCTCGCGGGCGACGCGCGTCACCTCGGAGGAGAAGGACGACAGCTGGTCCACCATCGTGTTGACGGTGTTCTTGAGCTCCAGCATCTCGCCGGCGACATGGACGGTGACCTTGCGCGACAGGTCGCCCTTGGCGACCGCCGTCGTCACCAGGGCGATGTCCCGCACCTGGGCCGTCAGCCGGTACGCCATCGTGTTGACCGACTCCGTGAGGTCCTTCCACGAGCCGGACATGCCACGCACGCGTGCCTGCCCGCCGAGCTTGCCCTCGGTACCCACCTCGCTGGCCACGCGCGTGACCTCGTCGGTGAACGTCGACAGCTGGTCGACCAGGTTGTTGACGGTCCGCCCGACCTTCAGGAACTCCCCGCGCAGCGGGTGCCCGGTCCCGTCCGGCGCCTGCGTCCGCAGCTCCATGCGCGGCGACAGATCACCCTCGGCCACCGCGGACAGCACCCGTCCGACCTCGGAGACGGGCCGTACGAGGTCGTCCACGAGAGCATTGGAGGCATCGATGGCCGAGGCCCAGGAACCCTCGCAGGCGCCCGTCTCGAGCCGCTCCGTGAGTTTTCCCTCACGCCCCACCATGCGCCGTACCCGGGACAGCTCACCGGTGAGGTGCAGATTGCGGTCGGCCACCTCGTTGAACACGGCGGCGATCTCCGACATCACGCCGTCGCCGGACACCGTGAGCCGCTTGCGGAAGTTCCCGTCCCGCATGGAGACCAGAGCCGTCAGCAGCCGGTCCAGGGAGGCTGCGTCCACCTCCGTGGTCCCATTGCGCGGTTTGCGCTGGTTCTTCAGGGACTGTCCGCCTTTCGCGCGCGTCTTGGTGGCCCGCGTCGCTGCGCCAGACTCCACTGTGTCCCTCCCGAAGGGGTCGACCGTTACCGCTGTGCCCGTGTGCCATGCTCGGCGTATCAGCTACCGCCGCGTATCCCTGCCCGGTTTACCGGGCTTCAACAGGGCCCGGCGCCCTCCATGCACGGAAGACACCCAGCCTGCCCGGACCTTCACCAGAATCCTGCCCAGTGTTTCACCCTGCCTGAACCAGGCCATAACAGTTCGGCAGCTTCGCACATCGTCCGCACACCCTCCGGACGGAAACACTGCGGACCGGCATCCGCATGGACGGTGAAGGTAAGTAACCTTGCATGCGGCTGTCCAGCCGCGCCGGTTCCGTCCGGCCTGGGCGGTGGCACGAGCACGAGCGGGCAGGCATCGGAGGGGCACCGCACCATGACCACCGGACTGCATCCTGGGGGAACGCCTCAGGATCCCCCGCCGACCGGAGACCAGCCGGTGCCCCGGCAGGCGCCGATCGGCCATGGTGACCTGCCCGCCGACGACAGGCCGAGGAGTTCTGTGATCACCGCGCGCGCGGCCGCCAGCTTCGAACCCGTCGGACGATCGGTCGCCACCGCGCGGTCCTTCGTCCGCGACACCCTCCAGGGCTGGGGCTTCGCCGACATCGTCGACGACGCCGTGGTCCTCACCAGCGAGCTGGTGACCAACGCCGTGGTGCACGCGGGCACGGCCGCGGATGTTCTGTGCCTACGGAGTGACGACGGCGTGCGGATCGAGGTCGCCGACCACTACCCCGAGCGCGAGATCCCCCTCCAGGGGGCCGCGATCTCCATGAGCAGTCCCGACCGCGAGGGCGGCCGCGGCCTCCAGCTGTGCGCAGCCCTGGCCAGCCGCTGGGGCGTCGACTACACGCCCACCCAGAAGCTGGTCTGGTTCCAACTCGACCTCCCCGCACGCCCGGTGGGCACCCGCGCGGCCGGCCCGTCCCTCCCGGCCGCCCTGCTCCCCCTCGCCGACGGCAGGGTCCGCGTCGCGGTCGTCCAGATCGACCGCGCGGGCTCCATCACGTCCTGGAACGAGGACGCCGAGGAACTCTTCGGCTACGCCGCCGAGCAGGTCACCGGCAAGCCCCTCACCGACCTCGCCGCCTGGCCGCACACCCCCGGCACCAGCACCGGCATCGCCGAGGCCCTCCGCCTCTCCCGCTGGGAGGGCACCTACGGCATCCGCGGCGCCGACGGCCGCGTGACCCCGGTCTACGCCTCCCACCTCCGCGTCCGCGACACGGACGGCGAGCCGTCAACCGTGTGCCTCCTGGTGAGGGACCACGAACGCGCGGTTCTCCAGACCCCGTTGCGCGGCCCCGCCCCCGACGCGGCGTCCACGGGGGACGGCCAGAACACCGACCCCTTCGAGGTGTTCATCGGCTCCCCCGCGCCGGACGACCTCGACGGTCTCCTCCAGCGCACGGTCGAGCGCGCCCGCGACATGCTCGACGGCGACTCCGCCTTCCTGCTCCTTGCGACCGACGACGAGACGGAGCTGGAGGTCCGCGCCTCCACCGGCCTGCCCTCCGCCCGCCAGCGCTTCGCGCGCGTGCCCGTCGAGGCGGGCCCCGGCCGCTACGGCTCCGCCCGCATGCCGGCCGTCCACGAGGACCTCCAGGCCGTCCCCGGCGCCGTACCGCTGCTGAGCGGCACCGGAATGCGTTCGGTCGTCACCGTCCCCCTGAAGGTGGAGGGCCGCCTCACCGGCTCCCTCGGAGTCGCCGCCGAGGCCCCCAACAGATACTCGAACGAAGAGGCCCTACGGCTTCAATTCGCCGCCGACCGCATCGCGTTGGCGGTCGAGTCGGCCCGCCTGGGCGAACTGGAACGCCTGCGCCGCGGCTCGCTCAGCTTCCTGGTCGAGGCCTCCGACCTCCTCGCGGGCACCCTGGACCGCGACCAGACCCTCGCCCTGATGGCCCAGATGACGGTCCCGACCCTGGCCACCTGGTGCGCGGTCTACACGATCGCCGACCAGTCCTCGGACCCGTACCTCAGTTATGTCCTCCACGAGGACGAGGAACTCATCGACGGCATCAAGTCGTTGCTCTCGAAGATCGCTCCTCCGGACCCGGTCCCCACCCCCGGCGCCCGCGTCTGGGCCGCCCCCGCCGAGGCCGCCCACCAGGCCGCCCTGCGCACCTCCATGCGCAGCCTCGGCCTCGGCGAACCCACCCGCCGCGTCAGCTCGGGCATCGGCCCGACTCTCGCCACGGCGTCCGCGGTGGGCGGCGAGACGGTCGTCCTCCCCCTGGTCGCCCGCAACCGCGTCATCGGCATGCTCACCCTCGGCAAGCCCACCGACGAACACTTCCGCCAGGAAATCCTGGAACTGGCCGAGGACTTGAGCCGCCGAGCCGCCCTCGCCCTCGACAACGCCCGCCTGTACTCGGAGCGCACGGCCATCAGCCAGTCCCTCCAGCGCAGCCTCCTGCCCCCCGACCTCCCGCACATCGAGGGCGTCGAGGTCGAGGTCATCTACCGCGCGGCCGGCGAGGGCAACGAAGTAGGCGGCGACTTCTACGACTTGTTCCCCATCCGGGACGGCGTCTACGGCTTCGCCATCGGCGACGTCTGCGGCACGGGCCCGGAGGCCGCCGCGGTCACCGGCCTGGCCCGCCACGCCCTCCGCCTGCTCGCCAGGGAGGGCTTCGGCGGCCCCGCCGTCCTGGAACGCCTCAACTCCGCGATCCTCGACGAGGGAGCCCGCAGCCGCTTCCTGACGCTCCTCTACGGCGAGTTGTGGCCCCAGGAGGACGGCAGCGCCGAACTGAAGGTGGTCTGCGCGGGCCACCCCCTCCCGCTCCGCCTCCGCCAGGACGGCACGGTCGAACCCGCCGCCGAACCCCAGCCCCTCCTCGGCGTCATGGACGACCTGGAGCTCTACGAGCAGACGGTCACCCTCGACCCCGGAGACGTCCTCCTGTGCGTCACCGACGGCGTCACCGAGCGCCGCGAGGGCACCCGCATGCTGGGCGACGACGGCCTCACCGACGTCCTCACGACCTGTACGGGTCTCACGGCCGGCGCGGTCGCCGCCCGCGTCATGCGCGCGGTCGAACGCTTCGCCTCCGACGCCCCGTCCGACGACATGGCGATCCTGGCCATGCGCGTCCCGGGCCTCCAGAAGGACTGACGGACCCCGAACACGCAGAAGGCCCCGCCCAATTGGGCGGGGCCTTCTGATGTCTGGAGCCCTCTAACGGAATCGAACCGTTGACCTTCTCCTTACCATGGAGACGCTCTACCGACTGAGCTAAGAGGGCCTTGTCGCTTTCCCGAGGTTTCCCTCGCGGCGACGAAAAGAATCATACCCCGAACAGGCCCGTGCGCCCAACCACCGTCTCCCGGCCCCGACTCGATCAGAAAGCGGGCTGCAACAGACCCCCGAGCGCGTTGCACGCAGAAACGATCCTCTGCATCTCCCGCTTCGTCAACGAGGCGTCGACCGGCAACGCGAGCGTCTCGTCCGCGGCCCGCTCGGTCTCCGGCAGCGCCACACACCTCCGGTACTCCGGCAGCCTGTGCACAGGAGTCTTCACCGGCACCCGGCACTCAACTCCCCTGCCACGCACGGCCCGAGCGAAGGCGTCCCGATCCGGCCGCCCGTTCCCCGGCACCCGCACGACGTACTGCTGGTAGGTGTGCCCGTCCCCACCATCGGGCGTCCGCACCCCCCGCAACTTCGCGTCAAGATACGCAGCCCGCTCCCGCCGCTGAGCGACTTCGTCGTACGGCGCCTCGGACTCCCCCTGCTGCAACACCAGCAGCCCATGCCGCTGCCCGACCCCGAGCAGCCGCGCCACATCGGCGGACCGCCCGAATCGATGTACGACAACTATCGCCGCGGTACGCGGAGTTACGGCCGCTTCGACAGCGGAGGCGTCCAGGCAGTACGTCACCGGATCTATGTCGGCGAACACCGGCAGGCCACCCGCGAGGGTGACGGCCTCGGCGACTTCCACGTTCCCGAACGCCGGCACGACGACCTCGTCACCGAGGCCGACGCCTGCGGCCCTGAGCATTACAGCAGTACCCATGCTCGGATGGTGATTGCGCAACGTGAACTTCAAGTGACGCACAACAAAAAAGGGTTGGACCCCGAACCGAAGTTCAGGATCCAACCCTTTCAAAATTTGTTCGGCGGCGTCCTACTCTCCCACAGGGTCCCCCCTGCAGTACCATCGGCGCTGTAAGGCTTAGCTTCCGGGTTCGGAATGTAACCGGGCGTTTCCCTCACGCTATGACCACCGAAACACTATGAAACAGACAACCGCACCATCACCGTGACCATGGCAATGGGGTTGTTCGTGGTTTCAGAACCAACACAGTGGACGCGAGCAACTGAGGACAAGCCCTCGGCCTATTAGTACCGGTCACCTCCACCCATTACTGGGCTTCCAGATCCGGCCTATCAACCCAGTCGTCTACTGGGAGCCTTAACCCCTCAAGGGGGTGGGAACACTCATCTCGAAGCAGGCTTCCCGCTTAGATGCTTTCAGCGGTTATCCCTCCCGAACGTAGCCAACCAGCCATGCCCTTGGCAGAACAACTGGCACACCAGAGGTTCGTCCGTCCCGGTCCTCTCGTACTAGGGACAGCCCTTCTCAATGTTCCTGCGCGCGCAGCGGATAGGGACCGAACTGTCTCACGACGTTCTAAACCCAGCTCGCGTACCGCTTTAATGGGCGAACAGCCCAACCCTTGGGACCGACTCCAGCCCCAGGATGCGACGAGCCGACATCGAGGTGCCAAACCATCCCGTCGATATGGACTCTTGGGGAAGATCAGCCTGTTATCCCCGGGGTACCTTTTATCCGTTGAGCGACGGCGCTTCCACAAGCCACCGCCGGATCACTAGTCCCGACTTTCGTCCCTGCTCGACCCGTCGGTCTCACAGTCAAGCTCCCTTGTGCACTTACACTCAACACCTGATTGCCAACCAGGCTGAGGGAACCTTTGGGCGCCTCCGTTACTCTTTAGGAGGCAACCGCCCCAGTTAAACTACCCATCAGACACTGTCCCTGATCCGGATCACGGACCCAGGTTAGACATCCAGCACGACCAGACTGGTATTTCAACGACGACTCCACCCACACTGGCGTGTGAGCTTCACAGTCTCCCAGCTATCCTACACAAGCCGAACCGAACACCAATATCAAACTGTAGTAAAGGTCCCGGGGTCTTTCCGTCCTGCTGCGCGAAACGAGCATCTTTACTCGTAGTGCAATTTCACCGGGCCTATGGTTGAGACAGTCGAGAAGTCGTTACGCCATTCGTGCAGGTCGGAACTTACCCGACAAGGAATTTCGCTACCTTAGGATGGTTATAGTTACCACCGCCGTTTACTGGCGCTTAAGTTCTCAGCTTCGCCACCCCGAAGAGTGACTAACCGGTCCCCTTAACGTTCCAGCACCGGGCAGGCGTCAGTCCGTATACATCGCCTTACGGCTTCGCACGGACCTGTGTTTTTAGTAAACAGTCGCTTCTCGCTGGTCTCTGCGGCCACCCCCAGCTCATGAAGTAAATTCAATCACCAGTGATGGCCCCCCTTCTCCCGAAGTTACGGGGGCATTTTGCCGAGTTCCTTAACCATAGTTCACCCGAACGCCTCGGTATTCTCTACCTGACCACCTGAGTCGGTTTAGGGTACGGGCCGCCATGAAACTCGCTAGAGGCTTTTCTCGACAGCATAGGATCATCCACTTCACCACAATCGGCTCGGCATCAGGTCTCAGACTATGTGTGATCCGGATTTGCCTAGACCACGTCCTACACCCTTACCCCGGGACAACCACCGCCCGGGATGGACTACCTTCCTGCGTCACCCCATCACTCACCTACTAACCGCTTGGGCCGGCGGCTCCACCACTTTCCATTCCCCGAAGGGTCCGGAACGGCTTCACGGCCTTAGCATCACGATGCTCGATGTTTGACGCTTCACAGCGGGTACCGGAATATCAACCGGTTATCCATCGACTACGCCTGTCGGCCTCGCCTTAGGTCCCGACTTACCCTGGGCAGATCAGCTTGACCCAGGAACCCTTAGTCAATCGGCGCACACGTTTCTCACGTGTGTATCGCTACTCATGCCTGCATTCTCACTCGTGAACCGTCCACCACTAGCTTCCGCTGCAGCTTCACCCGGCACACGACGCTCCCCTACCCATCCCAGCACCCGTTGGGGCTTATTGCTGGAATGACACGACTTCGGCGGTACGCTTGAGCCCCGCTACATTGTCGGCGCGGAATCACTAGACCAGTGAGCTATTACGCACTCTTTCAAGGGTGGCTGCTTCTAAGCCAACCTCCTGGTTGTCTCTGCGACTCCACATCCTTTCCCACTTAGCGTACGCTTAGGGGCCTTAGTCGATGCTCTGGGCTGTTTCCCTCTCGACCATGGAGCTTATCCCCCACAGTCTCACTGCCGTGCTCTCACTTACCGGCATTCGGAGTTTGGCTAAGGTCAGTAACCCGGTAGGGCCCATCGCCTATCCAGTGCTCTACCTCCGGCAAGAAACACACGACGCTGCACCTAAATGCATTTCGGGGAGAACCAGCTATCACGGAGTTTGATTGGCCTTTCACCCCTAACCACAGGTCATCCCCCAGGTTTTCAACCCTGGTGGGTTCGGTCCTCCACGAAGTCTTACCTCCGCTTCAACCTGCCCATGGCTAGATCACTCCGCTTCGGGTCTTGAGCGCGCTACTAAATCGCCCTATTCGGACTCGCTTTCGCTACGGCTTCCCCACACGGGTTAACCTCGCAACACACCGCAAACTCGCAGGCTCATTCTTCAAAAGGCACGCAGTCACGACGTTGCATGCAAGCATGCAACGCGACGCTCCCACGGCTTGTAGGCACACGGTTTCAGGTACTATTTCACTCCGCTCCCGCGGTACTTTTCACCATTCCCTCACGGTACTATCCGCTATCGGTCACCAGGGAATATTTAGGCTTAGCGGGTGGTCCCGCCAGATTCACACGGGATTTCTCGGGCCCCGTGCTACTTGGGTGTCTCTCAAACGAGCCGTTGACGTTTCGACTACGGGGGTCTTACCCTCTACGCCGGACCTTTCGCATGTCCTTCGCCTACATCAACGGTTTCTGACTCGCCTCACAGCCGGCAGACTGTGAAAGAGAGATCCCACAACCCCGTATACGCAACCCCTGCCGGGTCTCACACGCATACGGTTTGGCCTCATCCGGTTTCGCTCGCCACTACTCCCGGAATCACGGTTGTTTTCTCTTCCTGCGGGTACTGAGATGTTTCACTTCCCCGCGTTCCCTCCACTTGCCCTATGTGTTCAGGCAAGGGTGACAGCCCATGACGACTGCCGGGTTTCCCCATTCGGAAACCCCCGGATCAAAGCCTGGTTGACGACTCCCCGGGGACTATCGTGGCCTCCCACGTCCTTCATCGGTTCCTGGTGCCAAGGCATCCACCGTGCGCCCTTAAAAACTTGGCCACAGATGCTCGCGTCCACTGTGCAGTTCTCAAACAACGACCAACCACCCATCACCCTGCCCTTACAGGCAAGTTCACTGGGGTCGGCACTGAAGGCAGCTTCACAGCCGTACCTTCAGACACCCAACAGCGTGCCCGGCCAGGATCCGTCCGGAGATCGTGCTTTCCACACTCTTGCGAGTAGTACTTGCAGTCTCCGACCCGTGATACCGGCCGAATAATCAACGTTCCACCCTTGAGCAACCAGCATCGAACATTCGCCGATGTACTGGCCTCTGACCGAGCGAACTCGGTTAGAAGTGCTCCTTAGAAAGGAGGTGATCCAGCCGCACCTTCCGGTACGGCTACCTTGTTACGACTTCGTCCCAATCGCCAGTCCCACCTTCGACAGCTCCCTCCCACAAGGGGTTGGGCCACCGGCTTCGGGTGTTACCGACTTTCGTGACGTGACGGGCGGTGTGTACAAGGCCCGGGAACGTATTCACCGCAGCAATGCTGATCTGCGATTACTAGCAACTCCGACTTCATGGGGTCGAGTTGCAGACCCCAATCCGAACTGAGACCGGCTTTTTGAGATTCGCTCCACCTCACGGTATCGCAGCTCATTGTACCGGCCATTGTAGCACGTGTGCAGCCCAAGACATAAGGGGCATGATGACTTGACGTCGTCCCCACCTTCCTCCGAGTTGACCCCGGCGGTCTCCTGTGAGTCCCCGTCACCCCGAAGGGCACGCTGGCAACACAGGACAAGGGTTGCGCTCGTTGCGGGACTTAACCCAACATCTCACGACACGAGCTGACGACAGCCATGCACCACCTGTACACCGACCACAAGGGGGGCACTATCTCTAATGCTTTCCGGTGTATGTCAAGCCTTGGTAAGGTTCTTCGCGTTGCGTCGAATTAAGCCACATGCTCCGCTGCTTGTGCGGGCCCCCGTCAATTCCTTTGAGTTTTAGCCTTGCGGCCGTACTCCCCAGGCGGGGAACTTAATGCGTTAGCTGCGGCACCGACGACGTGGAATGTCGCCAACACCTAGTTCCCACCGTTTACGGCGTGGACTACCAGGGTATCTAATCCTGTTCGCTCCCCACGCTTTCGCTCCTCAGCGTCAGTAATGGCCCAGAGATCCGCCTTCGCCACCGGTGTTCCTCCTGATATCTGCGCATTTCACCGCTACACCAGGAATTCCGATCTCCCCTACCACACTCTAGCTAGCCCGTATCGAATGCAGACCCGGGGTTAAGCCCCGGGCTTTCACACCCGACGTGACAAGCCGCCTACGAGCTCTTTACGCCCAATAATTCCGGACAACGCTTGCGCCCTACGTATTACCGCGGCTGCTGGCACGTAGTTAGCCGGCGCTTCTTCTGCAGGTACCGTCACTTTCGCTTCTTCCCTGCTGAAAGAGGTTTACAACCCGAAGGCCGTCATCCCTCACGCGGCGTCGCTGCATCAGGCTTTCGCCCATTGTGCAATATTCCCCACTGCTGCCTCCCGTAGGAGTCTGGGCCGTGTCTCAGTCCCAGTGTGGCCGGTCGCCCTCTCAGGCCGGCTACCCGTCGTCGCCTTGGTGAGCCATTACCTCACCAACAAGCTGATAGGCCGCGGGCTCATCCTGCACCGCCGGAGCTTTTAACCACAGACCATGAGGCCCGAAGTGTTATCCGGTATTAGACCCCGTTTCCAGGGCTTGTCCCAGAGTGCAGGGCAGATTGCCCACGTGTTACTCACCCGTTCGCCACTAATCCCCACCGAAGTGGTTCATCGTTCGACTTGCATGTGTTAAGCACGCCGCCAGCGTTCGTCCTGAGCCAGGATCAAACTCTCCGTGAATGTGTACCGGTTATCCGGTGATACATCACGAGAGCGGAACAGCCAGGCGGAATAAGCCCGGCCGTTCACAGCGTCCTCGCTGTGTATTTTCTTCAAAGGAACCTCGCCCCAACCGTGATGGCTGGAGACGGGGTATCAACATATCTGGCGTTGATTTTTGGCACGCTGTTGAGTTCTCAAGGAACGGACGCTTCCTTTGTACTCACCCTCTCGGGCTTTCCTCCGGGCTTTTCCCTTCGGTCTTGCGTTTCCGACTCTATCAGACCGTTTCCGGTTCCGATTTCCTCGGTGCTTTCCAGGTTTCCGCTTCCGCGTTTCCCTTTCCGGCGGTTCCGACTTTATCAGAAGTTCTGAGTCGGAATTTCCGGCCCTCCGGGGAGTGGTTCCCGTACACGCGAAGTGTTCGGGTTCCCCCTCAGGCGGAGCCGTAAACGTACTGGAGCGGGCCGCCTCGATGCAAATCGAGGCGGCCCGCTCCGGGTTCACGCGTACGAGAGGTCGTGCGGCGGTCAGACCTCCACGACGACCGGGAGGATCATCGGCCTGCGCCGATAGTTGTCGGAGACCCACTTGCCCAGCGTGCGGCGGATGAGCTGCTGCAGCTGGTGGGGCTCCACCACGCCGTCCTGGGCCGAGCGTTCCAGGACCTCGGTGATCCTCGGGACCACGTCCACGAAGGCGGAGTCGTCGATGCCGGAGCCGCGGGCCTGGATGTGCGGTCCGCCCGTGATCTTGCCGGTGGACGAGTCCACGACGAGGAAGACGGAGATGATGCCCTCGTCGCCCAGGATCCTGCGGTCCTTCAGCGCCGGCTCGCCGACATCGCCGACCGAGAGGCCGTCGACGTAGACATAGCCCGCCTGGACCTTGCCCGAGATCTTGGCCTTGCCCTCGATGAGGTCGACGACCACGCCGTCCTCGGCGATGACGATGCGGTCGTGCGGGACGCCGGTCATGGCGCCCAGCTCGGCGTTGGCCCGTAGGTGGCGCCATTCGCCGTGGACCGGCATCAGGTTCTTCGGGCGGCAGATGTTGTAGAAGTACAGCAGCTCGCCGGCCGAGGCGTGTCCGGAGACGTGGACCTTGGCGTTGCCCTTGTGGACGACGTTGGCGCCCCAGCGGGTGAGGCCGTTGATGACGCGGTAGACCGCGTTCTCGTTGCCCGGGATGAGCGACGAGGCCAGGATCACCGTGTCGCCCGAGACGATGCGGATCTGGTGGTCGCGGTTGGCCATGCGGGACAGGGCGGCCATCGGTTCGCCCTGAGAGCCCGTGCAGACCAGGACGACCTCGCTGTCCGGGAGGTCGTCGAGTGTCTTGACGTCGACGACCAGACCCGGCGGGACCTTCAGATAGCCGAGGTCACGCGCGATGCCCATGTTGCGGACCATCGAGCGGCCGACGAAGGCGACCCTGCGGCCGTACTCGTGGGCCGTGTCCAGGATCTGCTGGATGCGGTGGACGTGGCTGGCGAAGCTCGCGACGATGATGCGCTTGCGGGCGCTGCCGAAGACCTGCCGCAGGACGTTCGAGATGTCGCGCTCGGGCGGGACGAATCCCGGGACCTCGGCGTTCGTCGAGTCGGCCAGGAGCAGGTCGATGCCCTCCTCGCTGAGCCGGGCGAACGCGTGTAGATCCGTGAGACGGCCGTCCAGCGGGAGCTGGTCCATCTTGAAGTCGCCTGTGTGGACGACCATGCCCGCGGGGGTGCGGATGGCGACCGCGAGGGCGTCCGGGATGGAGTGGTTGACCGCGACGAACTCGCAGTCGAACGGGCCGATGCGCTCGCGGTGCCCCTCGGCGACCTCGAGCGTGTACGGCCGGATGCGGTGCTCCTGGAGCTTGGCCTCGATGAGCGCGAGGGTCAGCTTGGAGCCGATCAGCGGGATGTCCGCCTTCTCCCGGAGGAGATACGGGACACCGCCGATGTGGTCCTCGTGGCCGTGCGTGAGCACGATGCCGTCGATGTCGTCGAGGCGGTCCCTGATGGACGTGAAGTCCGGCAGGATCAGGTCGATTCCGGGCTGCTCCTCCTCGGGGAAGAGCACGCCGCAGTCGACGATGAGCAGGCGGCCGCCGTATTCGAAGACCGTCATGTTTCGGCCGATCTCCCCGAGGCCGCCGAGTGGGGTGACCCTCAGGCCGCCTTCGGGGAGCTTGGGCGGCGGGGCGAGTTCAGGATGCGGATGACTCAAAAGACTCTCCTACCCATGCGCGCCACGTACCTGTGGGCACGTGGCGCGCATGACGTTCGTGCAAATGCAGTTGTCGGTGTGGGATGCGGGCGCCGAAGCCCCGCGTATTCAGTTGTGAAGTCCGTTGTCAGAGCTGTACCCCGCCGGCGGCAAGATCGATCTTGAGCTGGGCGATCTCCTCGGGCGAGCACTCGACCATCGGTGAGCGCAGCGGTCCGGCGGGCAGTCCCTGGAGGGTGAGCGCGGCCTTGGTGGTCATGACGCCCTGGGTGCGGAACATGCCGGTGTAGACGGGGAGCAGCTTCTGGTGGATCTCGGTGGCCTTCTGGACGTCACCGGAGACGTACGCCTCCACCAGGGTGCGCAGCTCGGGTGTGACCACATGGCCGACGACCGAGACGAAGCCGACCGCGCCCACGGAGAGCAGCGGCAGGTTCAGCATGTCGTCGCCGGAGTACCAGGCCAGGCCGGTTCGTGCGATGGCCCAGCTGGCGCGGCCGAGGTCGCCCTTGGCGTCCTTGTTGGCGACGATCCGGGGGTGCTCGGCGAGCCTGACCAGGGTCTCGGTGCCGATCGGGACGCCGCTGCGGCCGGGGATGTCGTAGAGCATGACCGGCAGTTCGGTGGCGTCGGCGATCGTCTTGAAGTGACGGTACAGGCCCTCTTGCGGGGGCTTGTTGTAGTACGGCGTGACGACGAGCAGGCCGTGTGCGCCGGTGTGTTCGGCCGTGCGGGCGAGTTCGACGCTGTGGTGGGTGTCGTTCGTGCCGACGCCCGCGATGACGTGGGCGCGGTCGCCGACCGCTTCCAGTACGGCTCGTACGAGGTCCGCTTTCTCCGCGTCGCTGGTGGTCGGGGACTCACCGGTGGTGCCGTTGATGATCAGGCCGTCGTTGCCTGCGTCCACCAGGTGGGTTGCGAGCCGCTGGGCGCCGTCGAGGTCGAGTGCGCCGTCCGCCGTGAAGGGCGTGACCATGGCGGTGAGGACCCGCCCGAAGGGGGTCTGCGGAGTGGAGGTCGGAGCCATGGGGAACACGCTACTCGCTGCTCAATGCGGGGTCTGCCTTAGGGGCTGGCGACAAGTCGTGACAAATATGGAGCCCGGCACTGCCTGCTCGGGGGTTCAAGCAGTGCCGGGTCCGTTTGATCAGGCTAGATGAACTTCTCCAAATGCCGCAATACGGACACTTCGTGCGGCCCATCCGTACATGTGTGCCCAAGGGGCAAACAGAGGTGCGCTACGGGGCGACACGGCCGTTCGCATTGAAGGCGGAGTAGGTGAGCGGCATGAGCTGGGCCCACTGCTCCTCCATCTTCTCGCCGACCATCTCGATCTCCCGCTGCGGGAAGGACGGCACCTTCGCCAGCTCGTGCTGGGTGCGCAGGCCGAGGAAGTGCATCAGCGAGCGCGCGTTGCACGTGGCGTACATCGAGGAGAAGAGGCCCACGGGGAGGACGGCACGGGCGACCTCGCGGGCGACGCCGGCGGCGAGCATCTCCTGGTACGCCTCGTAGGCCTGGCGGTACGAGTCCTCCATGGTGCGGCCGACCAGCTCCTGCTGGGCCTGGGTGCCTTCCACGAAGACGTACTTGCCGGGGCGGCCCTCCTGGACCAGCTTCCGGGACTCGCCGGGGACGTAGAAGACCGGCTGGAGCTCCCGGTACCTGCCCGACTCCTCGTTGTACGACCAGCCCACGCGGTGCCGCATGAACTCGCGGAAGACGAAGATCGGGGCGCTGATGAAGAAGGTCATCGAGTTGTGCTCGAAGGGGCTGCCGTGGCGGTCCCGCATCAGGTAGTTGATCAGGCCCTTGGAGCGCTCGGGGTCCTTGCCCATCTCGTCCAGGGACTGCTCGCCGATCGTCGAGACGCGGGCGGCGAAGAGCACGTCCGCGTCGGACGCGGTGTGCTTGACCAGCTCGACGGTGACATCACTGCGGAAACTGGGCTTGAGGTCGTCGGCGGGAGTGTCGGTCACGGCTCGGAGGGTCCTTCCATCACGTCTCTCGGGCGGCGCCCACTCTACGGCCCGGCACTGACATCGGGGCGTTCGGTGCCGTGCCGCGACATTCGTTGGCGAACTTCTGCGAATTCGGTGAAACAGGGCACCATTTGGGTCGTTCGCTCGTCTGTCCTGGTGAGCACCACCCGTTCGATCCCCGAAGGGAGAAGCACCACCGATGTTCCGTCGGAGCGAACCCGTCCCGTTCGCCTTCATCGCCGAGACCGACCGCTTCCGCAGCAATGTCACCCCGCCGCCGCGTGAGCGGGCCTCCGCCGGTCAGCTGGCCGGGCGCTGGCTCCTGGGTCTCACCATCGTCGCCGGAATCGTGGGCTCCCTGGTCCTCGGGATGCCGGCGCTGTCGCAGAACAACCTCTCGACACAGCATCAGCAGTCCCAGGCCGCCGACAATCGCTGACCTGCCGCGCACTGCCGTACAGCTGACCATGACTCATCCGGACCCCCAGCGGTGGTGAGGGAGAACACGGCCGGATAGCCTCACCGGGCACAGCCCACGCATGGATTCAGTGAGGACACCAGCCGTGCCCCTGCCCTTCCTTACGGCCGACCGCGCATTCGAGGCCGCGGACGAGCTCGCGCTGCCGTTCGACGACCGCGACCGCTGGCGGCGCCCCTACCGGCCCGGACCGTGGCGGGTGGCGGTGGCGGCGCTCGTGCTGCTGCTCGCGTCGTACGTGCTGTTCGCCGCGGTCATCATCGCCCTGACCGGTTCGCGGTCCGAGGCCGTGGTGATCCTCGGCATCGCGGTGGTCGTCATCCTCTGCGCCCTGCGGCTGCTGCGCATGGGCGTGTGGGTGAGCGCGCGCGGGCTGCGCGGTGTGCGGTTCTTCTTCACCCGTACGGTGCCGTGGAACCGGATCGTCGCCGTGCGCACGGTGCAGCAGCCGGTGCGCTGGCTCGGCCTGCCACGCACGGTGCAGGGGCAGGCGCTGGTCTTCGTCCGCAAGGACCGTGCTCCGGAGGACGTGACCGCGCTGCTGACCACGCACGACATCGACTTCCTGGCGCGTGCCTCCGCCTTCGACCGGGCCGCGGACTCGGTCGAGGTGTGGTCCGACGAGTACCGGCGGAACTGACCGCCCGACAGCAGTCGTACGCCGAAGGGGCCGGCCCGCAGCGAGTACGGGCCGGCCCCTTCGGCGTACGGGTGTGTCGTCCTACGGGTCAGGCCGGGACGGGGCGGCCGTCGTGCAGGGCGATCGCGCGCTGCATCGCCTTGCGGGCGCGCGGGGTGTCGCGGGCGTCGTGGTAGGCGACGGCGAGACGGAACCAGCTGCGCCAGTCGTCCGGGGCGTCCTCGGTCTCGGCCTTGCGCCTGGCGAAGACCTCGTCGGCCGAGTCGCGGTCGATACGGCCGCCCGCGGTGCGCCTCAACTCGTCGACGGGCAGGCCGCCTTCGGCGTCGAGCTCGGCGGCGAGGCGGTTGGCGTTGCGGACGAACTGGGTGTTCTTCCACAGGAACCAGATGCCGATCACCGGCAGGATCAGGACCACGATCCCGAAGGTGACGGTGATGACCGTGCCCGACTGTATGAGCATGACGCCGCGGCTGCCGACCAGGACGAAGTAGAAGACCAGGACGGCGGCCGTGACGGCGTAGGTGATTTTGGCGCGCATGTCAGCCCAGGTCCAGGAAGTGCTCCAGGCCGAAGGTGAGACCCGGGGTCGTCACCACACGGCGGGCGCCGAGCAGGATGCCCGGCATGAAGCTGCTGTGGTGGAGCGAGTCGTGCCGGACGGTCAGGGTCTCGCCCTCGCCGCCGAGCAGGACCTCCTGGTGGGCCAGCAGGCCGCGCAGCCGGACGGCGTGCACCGGGATGCCGTCGACGTTCGCGCCGCGCGCGCCGTCCAGGGCCGTGGTGGTGGCGTCCGGCGCAGGGGCCGAACCGGCCTTGGCACGGGCCTCGGCGATGAGCTGCGCGGTGCGGGTGGCGGTGCCGCTGGGGGCGTCCACCTTGTTCGGGTGGTGCAGCTCGATGACCTCGACCGACTCGAAGTAGGGCGCGGCGATCTGCGCGAACTTCATGGTGAGTACGGCACCGATGGAGAAGTTGGGCGCGATGAGGACGCCCGTCTTCGGGGAGGTGGCCAGCCAGCCGGTGAGCTGCGCGAGGCGTTCGTCGGTCCAGCCCGTGGTGCCGACGACCGCGTGGATGCCGTGGTGCACGCAGTAGTCGAGGTTGTCCATCACCGAGGCGGGGGTGGTCAGTTCGACCGCGACCTCGGCGCCGGACTCCGTGAGCGTCTCCAGGGAGTCGCCCCGGCCCAGGGCCGCCACCAGTTCCATGTCCTCGGCGGCCTCGACGGCTCGTACCGCCTCGGCGCCGATGCGGCCCTTGGCTCCGAGGACCGCCACGCGCAGCTTGCTCATCGTTCTTGCTTCCTTACCGGATACGGGTTCCGAAACCGGATGCGGGTTCCGAAGGCGGGTGTCAGGCGACGGCGTCGTGCAGTCGGGCCGCCTGCTTGTCCTTGAGCGGGCCGATGACCGACAGCGAGGGCCGCTGCCCCAGGATCTCGCGGGCGACCTCGCGGACGTCGTCCGGGGTGACCGAGGCGATCCGGGCCAGCATGTCGTCGACGGACATCTGCTCGCCCCAGCACAGCTCGCTCTTGCCGATCCGGTTCATCAGCGCGCCCGTGTCCTCGAGGCCGAGGACGGTGGAGCCCTGGAGCTGGCCGACGGCGCGGCCGATCTCGTCGTCGGACAGGCCGTTCGCGGCGACCTGGTCGAGTTCGTCGCGGCAGATCTTCAGCACGTCGTGGACCTGCGAGGGCCGGCAGCCGGCGTAGACCCCGAAGAGTCCGCAGTCGGCGAAGCCGGACGTGTACGAGTACACGCTGTAGGCCAGGCCGCGCTTCTCCCGGACCTCCTGGAAGAGACGGGAGGACATGCCGCCGCCGAGCGCCGTGTTGAGGACCCCGAGGGCCCAGCGGCGCTCGTCGGTGCGGGCCAGGCCGGGCATGCCGAGGACGACGTGCGCCTGCTCGGTCTTGCGTCCGATCAGCTCGACCTTGCCGGTGGAGCGCAGCACGCGGCGGCCGTCGCGCGGGGCGATGGGTGCCGCCTCGGGGGTGCGGAAGGCGCCCGCCTTGTCGAAGGCCGCGCGGACCTGTCGTACGACCTTGTCGTGGTCGATGTTGCCCGCGGCGGCGACCACGAGGTGCGTCGGGTCGTAGTGCTTCTTGTAGAAGCGGCGGATGCGGTCCGCGGTGAGGGCGTTGACGGTGTCGACCGTGCCGAGGACGGGGCGGCCGAGGGGGTTGTCGCCGAACATCGTGCGCGCGAACAGGTCGTGCACACAGTCGCCCGGGTCGTCCTCCGTCATGGCGATCTCTTCGAGGATGGCGCCGCGCTCGACGTTGACGTCGTCCTCACGGATGAGGGAGCCGGTCAGCATGTCGCAGACCACGTCGATCGCGAGCGGCAGGTCGGTGTCGAGCACGCGCGCGTAGTAGCACGTGTACTCCTTCGCCGTGAACGCGTTCATCTCGCCGCCGACCGCGTCGATCGCGGAGGAGATGTCCAGCGCGCTGCGCTTGTGCGTGCCCTTGAAGAGGAGGTGCTCCAGGTAGTGCGTGGCGCCGTTCAGGGACGGTGTCTCGTCGCGGGAGCCCACGTGTGCCCAGATGCCGAAGGTCGCGGAGCGGACCGAGGGCAGCGTCTCGGTGACGATGCGCAGGCCGCCCGGGAGGGTGGTCTTGCGGACCGTGCCGATGCCGTTGGTGCCCTGGATGAGGGTTTGGGTACGGGCGACGGCCCGCGCCTCCGAGGAGGTGCGGGCCGTCGCCTTGGAGCTGCTCGACGTCACTTGTCGCCGTCGTCCTTCTTGTCGTCCTCGGCGTTCTCTTCACCCTCGATGACGGGGATCAGGGAGAGCTTGCCGCGGGAGTCGATCTCGGCGATCTCGACCTGGACCTTCTGGCCCACGCCGACGACGTCCTCGACGTTCTCCACGCGCTTGCCGCCGGCGAGCTTGCGGATCTGCGAGATGTGCAGCAGACCGTCCTTGCCCGGGAGCAGCGACACGAACGCGCCGAAGGTGGTGGTCTTGACGACCGTACCCAGGTAGCGCTCGCCGACCTCCGGCATGGTCGGGTTGGCGATGCCGTTGATCGTGGCGCGGGCGGCCTCGGCCTGCGAGCCGACCTGGGCACCGATGTAGATGGTGCCGTCGTCCTCGATCGTGATCTCGGCGCCGGTGTCCTCCTGGATCTGGTTGATCATCTTGCCCTTCGGGCCGATGACCTCGCCGATCTTGTCCACGGGGATCTTGACGGTGATGATCCGCGGGGCGTTCGGGGACATCTCGTCCGGCGTGTCGATCGCTTCCATCATCACGTCGAGGATGTGGAGGCGGGCGTCACGGGCCTGCTTGAGAGCGGCGGCCAGGACGGAGGCGGGGATGCCGTCCAGCTTGGTGTCGAGCTGGAGGGCGGTGACGAACTCCTTGGTGCCGGCGACCTTGAAGTCCATGTCGCCGAAGGCGTCCTCCGCACCGAGGATGTCGGTGAGGGCGACGTAGTGCGTCTCGCCGTTGATCTCCTGGGAGATCAGACCCATGGCGATACCGGCGACGGGGGCCTTGAGGGGCACACCGGCGTTCAGCAGCGACATGGTGGAGGCGCAGACCGAGCCCATGGACGTCGAGCCGTTCGACCCGAGGGCCTCGGAGACCTGGCGGATCGCGTAGGGGAACTCCTCGCGCGTCGGCAGGACCGGGACCAGGGCGCGCTCGGCGAGCGCTCCGTGGCCGATCTCGCGGCGCTTCGGGGAGCCGACGCGGCCGGTCTCGCCGACGGAGTACGGCGGGAAGTTGTAGTTGTGCATGTAGCGCTTGCGGGTCACCGGGGAGAGGGTGTCCAGCTGCTGCTCCATGCGGAGCATGTTGAGGGTGGTGACGCCCAGGATCTGGGTCTCGCCACGCTCGAACAGCGCCGACCCGTGCACGCGCGGGATCGCCTCGACCTCGGCGGCGAGGGTACGGATGTCCGTCACCCCGCGGCCGTCGATGCGCTTCTTCTCCTTGATGACGCGCTCACGGACCAGGGCCTTGGTCAGCGCGCGGTACGCGGCGGAGATCTCCTTCTCGCGGCCCTCGAACTCCGGGAGGAGCTTCTCGGCGGCGAGACCCTTGACGCGGTCCAGCTCGGCCTCGCGGTCCTGCTTGCCGGCGATCGTCAGCGCGGAGGCGAGCTCCGGGCGGACGGCGGCGGTGAGGGCCTCCAGGACGTCGTCCTGGTAGTCGAGGAAGATCGGGAACTCGCCGGTCGGCTTCGCGGCCTTCGCGGCGAGGTCGGCCTGGGCCTTGCAGAGCACCTTGATGAAGGGCTTCGCGGCGTCCAGACCGGAGGCGACGACCTCCTCGGTGGGCGCCTCGGCGCCGCCCTTGACCAGCTGGATGGTCTTCTCGGTGGCCTCGGCCTCGACCATCATGATCGCGACGTCGCCGTCCTCGAGGACGCGACCGGCGACGACCATGTCGAAGACGGCGTCCTCGAGCTCGGTGTGCGTCGGGAACGCGACCCACTGGCCGTTGATCAGCGCGACGCGGACGCCGCCGACCGGGCCGGAGAAGGGCAGACCGGCCAGCTGCGTGGACGCGGAGGCCGCGTTGATCGCGACGACGTCGTACAGGTGGTCGGGGTTGAGCGCCATGATCGTGGCGACGACCTGGATCTCGTTGCGCAGGCCCTTCTTGAAGGACGGGCGCAGCGGGCGGTCGATCAGGCGGCAGGTGAGGATCGCGTCCTCGGAGGGCCGGCCCTCACGGCGGAAGAAGCTGCCGGGGATCTTGCCGGCGGCGTACATCCGCTCCTCGACGTCCACCGTGAGGGGGAAGAAGTCGAGCTGGTCCTTGGGGTTCTTGGAGGCGGTGGTGGCCGACAGCACCATGGTGTCGTCGTCCAGGTACGCGACGGCGGAGCCTGCGGCCTGCTTGGCCAGGCGGCCCGTCTCGAAGCGGATGGTGCGGGTGCCGAAAGTGCCGTTGTCAATGACGGCCTCGGCGTAGTGGGTCTCGTTCTCCACTAGCGTTTTCTCCGTTACTTGTCGTCTTTCGTCCCTCCCCGCCCGTGTGGCGGGGGGACGGTGGCGGAGAAGCGCTGTCTGGTGCGGGCCGGTCTTCGATCGAAGCACCCGGGGCGTCTGTGCCCGGGGGCCACTACCGAGGACCGGCGGCTGCGAGGCGCGCTTCCCCTCTTCTTTGTCGTGCTGTCTTCGTACGGGGTCGTGCTCGGTCGTACGTCCTGCGTCGTGCGTTGTGCTACCACACTACAAAGCGTGAGTGACAGTCCGCACGTTTCCGCACGTACGGGCAATCCGCACGTACGGCAAAGGGAGCGGCTCCCGATCGTTTCGGGAACCGCTCCCTTCACGGCGTCTTACTTGGCGCCCGCCGCACCGCGGCGGATGCCCAGCCGGTCAACCAGGGCACGGAAGCGCTGGATGTCCTTCTTGGCCAGGTACTGGAGCAGCCGGCGGCGCTGGCCGACCAGGATGAGCAGACCACGACGGGAGTGGTGGTCGTGCTTGTGGGTCTTCAGGTGCTCGGTCAGGTCCGAGATGCGGCGCGAGAGCATGGCGACCTGGACCTCGGGGGAGCCGGTGTCGCCCTCCTTCTGACCGAACTCGCTGATGAGCTGCTTCTTCGTAGCGGCGTCGAGCGACACGCGTACTCCTCGTAGTCTTTGATGTGCCACCGAGTGCCCCTGGTCCACTTCTCAGGGGAGCTTCCGTGACTCGGAAGGCGGGATCCGCTGCGCGCGGCCTCCAGGGCGTGAGCTCCGGGGGTGCGTACACAAACGGCCGCTACACAGCGTACCAGCCTGGGGGGATGCCCCGATCCAGCTCCCCGAAGGGCCCTGACCGGCGGGGATGCGGCCACTAGGGTGATTCCATCCATGGACGGAACGCGGAAACCCATGGTGGAACTCGTCGGTTCTTCGGGAAGGGGTCGCCGCGCCATGGCGGAGACGGAGCAGGAGATCAAGGCACGCAAGGAGCGGGAGCGCGACGAGTTGTACGCCCTCGACATCTCGGGTGTCGAGTGGCGCAGCGCGCCGGGCACGGAGGACCACGAGGAGCGCGTCGAGATCGCCGACCTGCCCGACGGCGCGGTGGCCATGCGCTCGTCCCTCGACCCGGGGACCGTGCTGCGGTACACGGAGGCGGAGTGGACGGCGTTCGTGCTGGGGGCGCGGGACGGGGAGTTCGATCTGGAGCCGGCTCCGGAGGAGCAGAAGTAGTCGTACGCAGGCGGAAGGGGTGGCACGCGCACGCGTGCCACCCCTTCTTCCGTCACCGCCCATGGCCGTCACCGCTCGGTGGCGCCGCTCCCGATGCCCAGGACCAGCCAGGTCCACGCCTTGCCGCTGCCGGGGCCGTCCGCCGCGTGGGCCGCGAAGAACAGCCGGCCGTCCTGGACGACGATGTCGTTCTCGTCGAGGGTCGTGAGGGTGTCGGCGTCCTGCGGTACCCCGAAGTAGAAGTACGGGGTCTCCTTGCCGGTCCTCGGGTCGAGGCTGACGAGCGCCGAGGGCGAGATGCGGTCGTCGCTCATCCGCAGGGCGAGGAGCCGGCTGCCGCTCACGCGCAGCGGGTACAGCAGGGAGTCGGGCCCGGACTCGAACTTCTCCGTGGTCTTCCCGGTCGCCAGGTCGAAGCCGATGATCCAGTTCGAGTTGTGCGGGGCGCCCGCCTCCTTGCTGCGGACGAAGACCTGGCCCAGGCCGACGGCGATGGTCTGGCAGTCGTCGACCACCAGGTAGTCGACCTGGTCGGAGCAGTCGCCGACGTAACTGCCGCCGGTCAGGCCGATCGTGGCGCGCACCGTGCCCCGGTCGTCCAGGGAGAGCAGTTCGGTGAAGCCCGTCTCCCCCGCCGACACGGCCACGACGGGAGGATCGCTCGACGGGAGCTCGAGATCCCGGAGGCCCTTGGTTCCGGCGTACGTCCACTTCTCCTTGCCGGTGGCGGGATCGATCTTGCGTACCTTGTAGGTGATGGTCTGCCACGAGGCGGAGGTCTGGCTGTCGTCCCAGCACTCGAGCCGGACGAGCAGGGCGCGTCCGCCCGCCACTCCCATGTCCTGGCACGAGCCGGACTCCGTCGTAGGCCAGGTCCGCTCGCCGGAGTCCATGTCGTACGCGTCCGTGCCGCCTCCCCAGGTGACGGCCACGGTGGCGTGGGTCAGGGTGACGCCGGGCGTGTCCTGGACGGCGCCGTCCGTCGGAGCGGTGTCCTGTTCGTCGCCGATCGCGGAGACGGGGAACTCGTGCTCCCAGATCCGCTTGCCGTCGTCGAGGTCGAAGAAGGCGACGTGGTTGCAGAGGGACGCCTTGTCCTTGCTGTCCCTGAAGACCACGGCCGTACGGTTCTCGCCGGTCACACGGCGGGTGTAGCCGCAGATCGGGCCGGCCAGGCGGAGTCTCCACGCCTCGTCGCCCGGTGCGGCGTCGGTGCCCGTCCTGAAGCCGGCCAGCGTCTGGTTGATGCCCTTGGCGAGGATCTTGTCCGTGGCCCAGGTGCCCGGCATCTCGGTGTGCTCGCCGGGCTTCGCGTCGTCGATCGAGAAGCGGAACGCCATGTCGCCGGTGGTGGTGGCGGGCTTCCTCTCGACCGTGTCCCGCACGTCGAGGCGTCCCCCGCCGGCCGCGGGGGCGTTGTCTGCCGTCGGTTTCTTCTTGTCGTCGCTCCGGGCGGCCAGTAGACCGGCGGTGCCCACGGCCGCCACGAGGACGACCGCGAGCAGCCCGAGCAGCCTGTTGCGGCGGCGCTTCCTCTGCTGGTCGTTCTGGGTGAGGACGGAGTGCGTGTAGGGAGAGGGGGGTGGGCCGAAGCTCACGCGGGCGAGTCCTTCCGGCGCCTTGTCATCGGTGTACGTCGTCGTACGACTGCTTCTCGCGGGCCGTCGCGGACGACCGGCACCGGACCTGCTGAGGCCGGTGCCGGTGGCAGGGGCGGTCGGGTCAACTCGTCAGCGAGCGGACCGTCGCGTACACGTCGAAGACGGCGAGGGCCAGCGGCACCAGCGTCAGCAGGACGAAGCCCTCGGCGATCTCCAGGAAGCGGCCCCAGAACGGGGTGAGTCCGCTGCGCGGGACGATCAGGCCGATCGCCGTCACGAGGGCGGTGGCCGCCGCGATCGCCGCGACGAGCCAGACCGTACGGATGTCGAGCCCGCTGCGGTCCCCGGCGAGCGCCTCGCGGATCAGGGAGTGCGGCGGGTTGAGCGCCAGGCCCAGGCCGAGCAGCACGAGGGCACCGAGTCCGGCGGCCAGCACGGGGGCGACCTGCGCGGTGTAGCGGAAGAGGTGGGCGCGCATCAGCAGGGCGGCACCGGTCGCGAGGGCGAGCAGCTGAGCCCAGACGTCGTGGGAGAAACCGAGGACAGCCGTGGCCCCGACGGCGGTGACCGCGCAGCCGCCGACGAGGCCGACGAGGAGTTCGTGACCGCGGCGTGCCTGGGCGGCGACCCGTTCGGTGTCGACCGCTTCCTGGGCGGCGGGCTCGGCGCCGTACGCGCTGCGCGGGGTGGTGTTCGGGGGGTCGAAGCCGATCGGCAGGCGGGCGAAGCGCATCGAGAGGGACGGCAGGAAGGCCAGTGCGCCGACCGCGACCGGGGCGCACAGGGCGGCGATCTCGGACGGCGTCCAGTGGGCGCGGATCGCGATGAACGAGACGATCAGGCCGACGGCGGACGCGAAGACGAGGGCGACGAAGGGAGCGTCCCCACCGGGTGAGCACAGGGTGAGGACGACGGCGGCCACCAGTACGGCCGCGCACGCGAGGAGGAACTGCAGCTTGCCGATCCCCTGGCCGTCGGTGAGCGGCAGCAGGCCCGAGCCGGCCACCCCGATGTTGGGCAGGGCGCCGAGGCCCAGCGCGATGGCCGAGGCCCGGTCGTCGTAGACGCGGGCGCGGACGCACCCCAGGACGACGAGCAGGATGCCGACGACCGCGGCGAGGATGCCGGGGAGGCTGTGCATGTCGTGGCGCGGGTCGGCGGTCCAGGCGACGAACGCGAGCAGGGCGGGCAGCACACCGCCGCCGACGAGGCCGGCCGCACGGGTCAACTCACCGCCCCACAGGGTGTGTTCGCGGGTCACGGCGGCCGAGACGGCCTCGGACACGTCGTCGAACACGGCCGGCGGGAGCGACTCGGAGAAGGGGCGCAGGGTGAGGAGTTCGCCGTCGAGGATGCGCTGGGCGGCGAACGTGCGGGAGCTGTCGAGGACCGTGCCGTCCCGGCGTACCAGGTGGTAGCCGACCGGGGCGCCGTCGGCGGGGCTCTGCCGGGAGAGCCTGAGGATCTCCGGATAGATGTCGGCGACCGGGATGTCGTCGGGCAGTGCCACGTCGATCCGGCTGTCGGGCGCGACGATCGTGACCCGGCAGAAACCCAGGCCCGGGCCGGTGCCGACAGGGGCTCCGGTACCGGGCCCACCCGCCGCGGATGCCGTGATGCTCACCTGCTGCTCCCCCTCGATGATGATTCTGCGTCTGCGGTGTGAAGGTGTCGCGCGGGGCGTTCCGCGCACCTTCACATCGCGCTGAATGCCCTGTTTTTCCAGGCTGGTTCGCGTGTGCTCGCGCGAACATCCGGCACCCTACCGCTCACCCGTCCGCCGCGAAGTCAGTAGGATCGCGCGGCGGCCTGCGTCCGCCTGACACGGGGTGGCGGACGGTAGTCCCGGGGCCGCGCAAGGGAATTGGTGAGCAGTGAGCCACATCGTCGTGAAGCGCCCGCCTCGCGCGCTGCCGTCCGAGGTGCCCACGGACGAGATCGTCCTGCAACCTCCCCCCGAATTGCCTCGGGGACATCAGGAGAGCGTCCTGATGCAGTTGCTGCCGACGCTCGGCATGGGCGGCTCGGTGGTGTTCTTCTTCACGAACGGGCAGCCGTTCATGAAGATCATGGGCATGGTGATGATCGTCTCGACGGTCGCCATGTCCATCGCGATGGTGGTCCGCTTCCGCCGCGGCTCCCAGGGCCAGTTGGCGGACCTGCGCACCGACTATCTGCGCTACCTCGCGCAGACCCGGCGGACCGCACTGGACACCGCGCGGGCGCAGCGCGACGCGCAGTACTACCTCCACCCCTCCCCCGAGCAGCTGTGGGCACTGGTCGCCGAGGGCAGCCGGGTGTGGGAACGGCGGCCCGGCGACGAGGACTTCGGCCAGGTCCGCATCGGCCTCGGCCAGCAGTCGCTCGCCACTCCGCTCATCGCCCCCGAGACCGGCGGGGTGGAACAGCTGGAGCCGCTGACCGCGGGCGCGATGCAGCGCTTCCTGTCGGTCCACGGCACCCTTGACGACCTGCCGATGGCGATCTCGCTGCGCGCCTTCTCGTATCTGACGATCAGCGGCGACCCCGAGTCCGTACGGTCCTCCGCCCGCGCCCTGACCGGCTCGCTGGCCGCGCTGCACTCGCCCGAGGACCTGGTGATCGTGGTCGCGGCGGCGAGGGAGAACCTGCCGCACTGGGAGTGGGCCAAGTGGCTGCCGCACGCGCAGGCGCCCGGTGCCATGGACGGCGCGGGCAGCCGTCGGCTGATCGACAGCGACATCCGCGAGCTGGAGAACCTGATCTCCGCCCGGCTGACCGGCAGGCCGCGCTTCCACCCCACCGCGACACCGCTCCCGGACGAGCCGCACATCGTCGTCGTCCTCGACGGAGTCTCCCTGCCGCCCGACTCGGTCCTGGCCAACTCCGAGGGCCTGCAGGGCGTCACGCTCGTCGATGTCGTCCCGGGCGAGCCGACCGCGGTACGCGGCGAACTCTCCATCGTCGTACAGCCGAAGTCGCTGCATCTGGAGTCCGGGCACGGAGATGTCTACGAAGGGACGCCCGACGCCCTCTCGTACGCGTCCGCCGAGGCGCTCGCGCGGCAGTTGGCGCCGCTGCGGATGGCGTCCGGCGGGGACGACGACCAACCGCTGCTCGCCAACCTGGAGTTCACCGATCTGCTGAACCTCGGTGACGCGGCCTCCGTCGACACCCAGCGCACCTGGCGGCCCCGTTCGCTGGCCGAGCGGCTGCGGGTGCCGATCGGGCTCGGTGAGGACGGCCGGCCCGTGATGCTCGACCTCAAGGAGGCGGCCCAGGAGGGCATGGGCCCGCACGGCCTGTGTGTCGGCGCGACCGGTTCCGGCAAGTCGGAGCTGCTGCGCACCCTGGTCCTCGGTCTCGCGGTGACGCATTCCTCGGAGACGCTGAACTTCGTCCTCGCGGACTTCAAGGGCGGTGCGACCTTCGCCGGTATGGCGCAGATGCCGCACGTGGCGGCCGTGATCACCAACCTCGCGGACGACCTGACCCTGGTCGACCGCATGGGCGACTCCATCCGCGGCGAGCTCAACCGCCGCCAGGAACTCCTGCGCGACGCGGGCAACTACGCCAACATCCACGACTACGAGAAGGCACGCGCCGCGGGCGCCCCGCTGCAGCCGATCCCCTCCCTGGTGCTGGTGATCGACGAGTTCAGCGAACTGCTCACCGCCAAGCCGGACTTCATCGAGATGTTCGTGCAGATCGGCCGCATCGGCCGCTCGCTCGGCGTGCATCTGCTGCTGGCCTCGCAGCGTCTGGAAGAGGGCAGGCTGCGCGGTCTGGAGACCTATCTGTCGTACCGCGTCGGCCTGCGCACCTTCTCGGCGGCCGAGTCGCGGGCGGCGCTGGGCGTGCCGGACGCCTACGAACTCCCGAACGTGCCCGGGTCCGGCTTCCTGAAGTACGGCACGGACGAGATGGTGCGGTTCAAGGCCGCCTACGTGTCCGGGACTTATCGCTCCGGCTCCTCGCCGACCGCGTTCGGTGCCGGTCAACTCCCGGTCGACCGGCGGCCGGTGCTGTTCACGGCGGCCGAGGTGCCGGTGCAGTACACGGCGGTGCCGCAGCAGCGCACCGAGTCCCCGGACGTCGACGACGCCCTCGCCGACACGGTGCTCGACGTCATCGTGCGCCGGCTGGAGGCGCAGGGCCCGGCGGCCCACCAGGTGTGGCTGCCGCCGCTGGACAGCCCGCCCTCGCTGGACGGACTCCTGCCCGGCCTCACCGCGGTGCAGGGCCGCGGACTCACCCAGCCCGGGTACGAGGGCGCGGGCCGGCTGGTGGTCCCGGTCGGCCTGGTCGACAAGCCGTACGAGCAGCGCCGTGACCACCTGTGGGTCGACTTCTCGGGCGCGGCCGGCCACATGCAGATCGTGGGCGGCCCGCAGTCCGGCAAGTCCACCCTCCTGCGCTCCCTGATCTGCTCCTTCGCCCTGACCCACACCCCGCACGAAGTCCAGTTCTACGGCCTCGACTTCGGCGGCGGAGGCCTCTCCTCGGTGGCCGGCCTGCCGCACGTCGGCGGCATCGGCTCCCGCCTCGACCCCGAGAAGGTCCGGCGCACGGTCTCCGAGGTCTACGGCGTGATGACGCGCCGCGAGGAGTACTTCCGCGCCGCGGGCATCCCGTCGATCGCGGAGTTCCGCTCCCGTCGGGCACGCGGCCAGATCTCGGTCACGGACCAGCCCTGGGGCGACGTCTTCCTCGTCATCGACGGCTGGGGCAACTTCCGCGCGGACTACGAGGGGTTGGAGGCGGCGGTGCTGGACATCGCCGCGCGCGGCCTGGGCTTCGGCATCCACCTGGTGCTCACCGCGTCCCGGTCGATGGAGGTCCGCGCGAACCTCAAGGACCACCTGATGAACCGCCTCGAACTGCGGCTCGGCGACACGATGGACTCCGAGATCGACCGCAAGGTCGCGGTGAACGTCCCGACAGGCGTCCCCGGACGCGGTGTGTCGCCGCAGCGGCTGCACTTCATGGCGGCGGTCCCGCGCATCGACGGCCTGGTCTCGGACTCGGACCTGGCCGATGCCACCCAGGCGCTGGCGACCGAGGTGTCCCGGCACTGGGAGGCGCCGGGGGCGCCCGAAGTACGGCTGCTGCCGCGCGAGTTGCCTGCGGCGCAGCTGCCGGCGGGCGACCGTTTCCCGCAGCGCGGTGTCGCGTTCGCCATCGACGAGAACAACCTGGAACCGGTCTTCGTCGACTTCGAGCAGGACCCGTTCTTCCTCGTCTTCGGCGAGAGCGAGTCGGGCAAGTCGAACCTGCTGCGGCTGCTGATCAAGCAGTTGACGGAGCGGTACACCGGCGACGAGGCGAAGCTCTTCGTCATCGACAACCGGCGCGCCCTGCTGGACGCGACCCCGTCCTCGCACCTCGCCGAGTACATCCCCATGTCCAACGCCATGGACCACCACATGGTCGCCCTGGCGGACCTGATGCAGCGCCGCACGCCGACGGCCGACGTCACGGCCCGGCAGCTCCGCGAGCGGAGTTGGTGGCAGGGCCCGACGGTGTACGTCGTCGTGGACGACTACGACCTCGTCTCCACGTCCAGCGGCAACCCGCTGGGCAACCTCACGGAGATGCTGCCGTTCGCCCGTGACGTCGGCGTCCGCTTCATCATCGCCCGCTCCTCGGCGGGCGCGGGGCGTGCCGCGTACGAGCCGTTCATGCAGCGGATGCAGGAACTGGGCGCCCAGGGCGTCGTCCTCGCGGGCGACCCCGGCGAGGGTGACGTCCTGGGCGGGGTACGGCCTCGGCCGATGCCTGCGGGGCGAGGGGTGTTCGTGTCACGGAAGCGGGGGAAGCCACTGGTGCAGACGGGGTTGGTGCCGGAGACGGTGTACTGACGGTCGGCGGTACGACCGCAGCGGGCGTGACGGCGGGCGGCGCCACGGACCTCACGGACGTGAGGACGGACGGACCTCACGGACGTGAAGACGGCAGGCCGAGGCCGGTCCGGTCCCTTCAACCGAGGCTCCGGACCGGCCTGTTGCTAGGTTGACGGACTGATCCCGTCCGAAGGGCGGGGTCTTACGGGGACACGGGGAAGGGATCCACACGTGGCATGGGACGAGTGGGAACAGCTGAAGAGCCAGGCCGCGCAGAAGCAGTCCACGCACATGCGGCTCAATCGGGTTCCGGATGAGGGCGGCGGCAGCACACCACAAGGTGATCTGACCGTCAACCACAAGGATCTGGCGGCGATCGGCGACCGGGCGTTCAAGCTCTGGCAGGACCTGGGCCGCTATGGCCGCGACGCCTGGTCGAGCAGCCAGACCGCGGCCTCGGATCTCACGACTCAGGGGTTCAAGCTCGGCGGGGCGCTGGACCACGTACAACAGCGGTGGGAAGAGCAACTCACCAGTCTGCTCGACGCGTGCGCGCATATCTCCAACCACATGGACTACACCAAAAAGGCGCACCAGGGCGACGAGTTCTACATAGCCGGGCAGATCAGCAGCATCTCGACACTGGACAAGGGTTTCAGTGAAGGGACGGGTCACTGATGGACCTCGACACGCTCCGATTCGGGAACTTCGCTTCGCTCGGCACCGCCATCGATGACTGGTCGCAGGTGGTGAAACACCTGGAAACCCTGGAGAAGGACGCGCGTGAAGGCCTCAAGGGGCTTGCGGACAAAGCCAGTTGGTCCGGTGTCAACGCGACCGTCTCCCGCGAGTTCATCACCAAGACGGGCGGCGAGTTCACCGACGCCCACACCCAGGCGACGACGATCTACAACATCCTCAAGGACACCCACGACGAACTCGTCGGCTATCACGACCAGTTGGTCGAGACGATCTCACGGGGTCTCAAGAAGAACCTCACCGTGATGGACACCGGCAACGGCTCCTTCACCGTCACCATGAACATCCACCCCGACCGCGCCGCGAAGGGAACCACGGTTCCCGACCACAGCCAACAGGACGTGGACGAACTGTGCGAGGACGTCAAACGCCTCCTCACCAGGGCGACCAACAGCGACGACACCGCCTCCGACGCGCTGCGCGCGATAGCGGACGAGGCCAAGTACGGCTTCTCCGGCGCGGCGTACAAGGACCGGGACTCCGCCGCGCAGGCGCTCAAGGACGCCGAGAAATACGCGAACCTCATCAAGACCAAGGGGGACTCCATGTCCCCCGAGGAGTTCGACGATCTCAACCGGCAGCTCGCGGGATACAAGAACGATCCGCTGTTCCAGGAGAAGTTCGCCACCACGCTGGGCCCGAAAGGCGTGCTGGACTTCTGGGCGGATCTCTCCGACCCCTCCGACGGAGGCGACCTCCAGCGGGCCCGCCTGGACCAGCTCGGCGATTTCCAGAAGAACCTCGGCCTCACCCTCGCGGGCGCGACACGGTCGGACTCACCGGCCATGCAGCAGTGGGAGAACGGCATGGTCGACCTCGCGGACGACCGCATCCAGACCCGCGGGACGCAGGTCTACGGCTTCCAGCTCATGAGCAACCTCATGCGCGTCGGGGACTACGACGACACGTTTCTGGACCGGTACGGGAACGCTCTCGTCTCGACCGAGAAGAAGATGCAGATTCCCGACCACTACTGGAACGGCATGGGCGGGCCGCCCATGCCCAAGATGAACTTCATCGGCGAGGACTTCGGCCGGGACCCGATGACCGGTTTCATGACGGCCCTGTCGAACAGTCCCGATGCCGCGACCGCGTTCTTCAACGAGACCCAACCTCAGGACAACGCGGAATGGGTTCTCAAAGACCGCCCCGTATTCGACGACACACCACTGGACAGCCACGACGGGAACCAGTCACGCGAGGCCACCGGCAACGCACTCGTCGCCGCGGCCACCGGTGTCAATCCCAATGATCCGCATGCCGTTCCGGTGGACCACAGTGCCGAGAACCGCAGCGTCCTCGACCGGTCGCTGAAGATCATCTCCGGCACGGGCGACGACTTCGCCCCCGAGATGCGGGACGACATGGCGAAGGTGCTGGTGAACTACGGCGACGAGGTGCACAACACGGCGAGTTCGCTCGCGGACGATCCCGGTGACCCCCGCCAGCTCGACCGGCACCAGCTGCTGGAAGTGACGAAACAGGTGTCCCGGGACCAGCACGCGTACGGGATTCTCAACGACGGTCTGAACAAGGAGATGGTCCGCGACATCTACACGGACCACCCCAGCGACCCCAAGGAGACCCTGCTCCGAGCCGGGCACACGGTGGGCTTCCTGGAAGAGGCCCGCTATCAGGCCCTGGCGACCGACAAGGAGGATCCCTCGTGGAATGCCAAATGGCTCTACCACGGCTTCGGCGGCGCCGTGAACTTCATTCCGGTCGTCGGTGACGCGGCCCAGCGCGGGGTCGATGCCCTCGCGTATCAGTGGCAGTTGGACGAGCAGGCCCGTATCAACGACGACAACGCACGCCAGAACGGCGAGGTGTTCACCGCACGGGAGAACCAGTTGCAGAAGCTCAGCGACCTGTGGATCGACGCCAATCCGAACCACGGCGACAGCAACAGATACACACTGACGTCCGAGATCAACGGTGCCGCTTTCGACGGCAACGCGCGGGCTCAGGGACTGGCGGGCAACCAGTGATCACACGCGTAACGGGACCTTCGGCGCGGCGCACCGCCACCGCGGTGACGATGCTCGTCCTGGCCACGGCCGGCTGCACGGACTCGGACTCACGTGCCTACAGCGTGCCGGACAAGGTCTGTGGAGTGGCCGTCGACTCGGACCTCCTGTCGCCGTTCCTGCCGGACGGAAAGAAGCTCACCCAGCGGGCCTACGACGCCGGGCAGGAGAGCCCGCGCTGCCGCCTGTCGGTGGACGGCAAGCTGGTCGTCTATCTGACGGACGACGTCGTCCCCGCGGACACCGATCCCGTCAAGGTCCAGGACCGGGCCCTGGTACGCCTCGGCAACCCCGCCTCCGTCGACATCGGTGACAGCGCCAGGGTCGCGGACAACGGAGCGCTGGCGGTGGCCATGTGCACGTACAAAGGCCAGCAGCGCAAGTTCGTCACGCTGGTGCAGCTCCAGCAGAAGGTCCCCGAGAAGACCTCGCAACGGCGGGATGCGCTGCGCTCGTTCCTGAAGTCCTATTTCCCGAAGGCCATGGCCAAGCAGGGCTGCACACAGGCGAGTTGAGCCGCTGCCTCGCATGAACTCCCCGCGGCCCGGAACACAAAGGCGGCGGCGTGGGCACCTCCCGTGCGTGCCCACGCCGCCGGGTGTGGCCGAACTGTCCTACGCGTTGTCTGCGTTGGGTGGCGGACCGGCTGGGTAGCGTGGCGCGGAGCCCGTCAGCACCCGTGGGGATCCGAGGGCTCGCGCAGGCCCGCGTCGACCCCGAAGTGATCGTCTTCTGCTGGTTCAGGGTGCGAGGGTGGCGTTCAGCCACTCCGCGCACGGTTGTCAGGACTCAGCACGGCTACTCCTTGGGCGGCCAGTCGCCCGAAGCCCGTCGGCTCATGTAGTCGTCCACCGGAAAGACGCTCGGCGGGAAGTGGGCCTTCTCCCCGTTGTGCGGGACCACGACAACGCTCGTGATCGGCGACATCAGCCAGTCCCCGGTCTGGATGTGTTCTTTCCAGTCGAAGCTGATCGTCCACCCGTAGGCGTATTCGACGGATTTCTCAGGAAGCATGACCAAGGAGTCCGACTTCTCGGGATACACCTTCCTGAGAAGTACGGTGGCAGAATCCACGGCTGCGGCTCTGCTCAGCATTTAGGGAGCTCCCTTGCCATAGGGGACGTGCATGATCTGTTTTGGCGTCGCTCTCCAACAGGCCCAGCTTTACGCGTTTCGAAAGTGACGGTCTGTCCGGACATCGTGCGGCCGACATGAAACAGGGTGGGCACCTCCCGTGCGTGCCCACCCCGTTGCCTCCGGCCGACCTGTCCTACTCGAAGAAGCTGGCGGCCTTCTTGTCGCCGCCGCGGTAGTCGCCGCCGGCCTGGTGCACCTTCTGCGTGATGGACAGCAGCGCCTGGTGGATGGCGCTGGTGTGGCCGTCCCACTCCTTCGACTTCCGCTGGAAGGAGTCGTACGCGTCGCCGGCCCAACCCTCGGCCGCGTCGTGAACGCCCTTCTTCAGCGCCGTGAGGTCGCTCTCCAACTGCTTGGCCAGGTTGCCGAGTTCAGTGGCGAGGGCGTCCAGGGTGCCGTACTTGACGGCAAGATCCTGCAGGTGCGGCGTGCCGGTCATGTTTCCTCATCTCCTTGACGATGTGAGAGGGACCTCGCGGTCCGGGGTGCGACGCTCGGAGCGGTCAGTAGAGGTTGAGCGCCGAGGTCTTCGCACCGGCGTCCACTTCGATGCTGGAGATCGTGGAGTGGAGTTCGTCCTCGAGCTTGTCCTTGTCCTGCTTGGTGAGGTGAATTCCGTTCAGGAAGTCGTCGAGCATGCGGCCGATCCCGGCCATGTGCTCGTTGATCTCGTGCTGCTTGGTCTTGAACGCGTTGGCTCCGAAGCCGGTCCAGTTCGCCTCGATCATGTCGATGCAGCCCTGGAGCTTCTGCAGGTGCTTCTTGACGTTGTCGTACCTGTCGATGACGTTCGTCTGGAGCTTTTGTACATGTGCATCTTCAAGCTTGCGGCCGTCAGCCATCTCGGCACTCCCTTTCGCGAGAGAGGTTGGTGTTCCTGGGTGCGCAACACCGAGTGGTGAGGCGCTGGTTGGTCGGGGTTCGCGCTATCCGCCGGCTCTCATACGCCTCGCCGCGAACGGGCCGCGGCGAAGGCGCCGCCGGCGACCACGACCACGGCCACCGCCGCTCCGATCGCGACCCACAGCGTCGTATCACCGGACGAGTCCGAACTCGCGCCTGCGGCAGAGGTCTGGCCGCCGGAGGTGGGGTTGGAGGCTTGCGAGGAGGGCGACGGGGAAGCGGCGGCCGAGGCACCGGTGTCGGACAGGCCGGGCATCTTCTTGTTGGTGACCGGATCGACGTCGGCGGCTCCGGGGTCTCCCTTGCCCTTCAGGAGAACCTGCGCCGGCCGGATCGTGCCGTAACCGAGGTACCGGCTCGGGGTGTTCTTCGGCCAGTCCCGGCCCGCGGTGTCGATCATGACGCGGAGGACCTGGTTGGCGGTCCACTTGGGGTGGGCGGACCAGATGAGGGCGGCGGCGCCGGAGGCGATGGCGGTGGCTTGGCTGGTGCCGTTGCTCTGCGGGCAGTACGCCTTGAATGTCTTGTCGCACCAGGTGGGCACGTCTACGCCCGGCGAAGCCAGGTCAACGTAAGCACCGTTCTCCGAGAACTTTGCCACCTCGCCGTTCTCGTTGATGGCTGAGACGCCGACCACGCCCGGGTACTTGGCGGGATAGCCGATGTAGTTCTTGTCTCCATCACCATCGTTACCCACACCGGCGATGAGCAACTTCCCCTTGCTCTCCGCATACTGCACGGCTTCAAGTCCGCCGTCGATCGGGAAATCGCCAGTGAACGACATACTGATGATCTTCGCATCGGAGTCGGCAGCGGCACGGATGGCCTTCGCCGAAGTGTCGCCCTGCTTCTCAATCGTCTTGCCGATTCCGGTAAGCGCAGTGCGGATCGGGATAATTTTGGCCCCCGGCGCAACACCTCGCAGGCCGCCCCCGCTGCCCGTCCCCGCGATCAGTTCGGCCATTGAAGTGCCGTGGCTCTCGTAGTCATCCGTTTCATCGCCGGCGGATCCCGTGACATCGACTCCGGGGAGCACCTGCCCCTTCAACGAACTCGTGTCCGGGTTGACACCAGTGTCGACAACTGCGATCGAGATGCCCTTACCAGTGCTGACTTTCCACAGCCCCTGGGCGTTCATCGCGTCCAGGTACCACTGCTGCGACTGGACGTCGTCGGCAGCCGCCGAAGGGGCGAGCCCAACAGACATGACGGCCAAAGCACCGAGCGTCGCGCCCACGGTGGTCACATGCCTCCGGGCATTACTCGCCCACAGCGCGGCCCGGATGCGGCGTACGCCAGTCCCTGACTTCATGCTTCTGTACGTCCTCGGTCGTTTCGGTCAGTCGGTCGCCGACGGCGCATCGTCACGCGAGCGCTTCTTGTTCTCGGCAGATTGCTGTTGACGCTGCGTTCTCCGGCCTGCGGCACGGCCCAGGCCGCGCTCCTCTGCGGAACCGGACACCTGGCCTGAACCACCGGACGCTGCTCCGTTGCCCTTGACGCCACGGCGACTCGCGGGCGCGCCCACGACACCGTCCGCGTTGCCCGGAGATCGACGCTGAGACTGCCCCTGCCCCGTGCCCGGCGCCGGTTTGTTCGCACCGATCACTCCGCGCTGGCCCGGCTTTTCACCGTTCGGACGAGCGCCGGAGGTGCCCTCTCCGCCGATGACCGTGCCACGAGGAACCCTGGAACCCGTCGCGCTCGTGCCGCCTTCAGAAGTGGGCCTGCCGCCCACCACTCCACCCGTTCGGGCGGCGCCTGTGGCTCCGGGGCCGGTCCGGGGAGATGACTGACCGGGCACACCGCCCACACGCCCGCCCGGTACACCGCCTGTGCGGGAACCGGTCGCACCCGTACTCCTGGGCACGCCGCCGGTGACCCCCCGCCCCATGGGCGATCTGCCCGTCGCAGATGCAGGCCCACGGACACCCTGTTGGCCAACTGCGGATGCACGACCCACCGGTCCCACACTGCCACGACCCGTACGGCCTCCAGCAGTGGTTCCCTCAGGGGTGGTAACCCGCCCCTGAGCCGATCCAGGGGACCTTCCGCCAAATCCGGCAGCACGCCCGACCGGACCTCCGAAGGCAGGAGGCACCGCGCCGGTCCCTGTGGGAGGCAGCATCCCTCCCGGAGGACCACTGGGCCCTGTCACAGACGGCGTAGGAGTCACTGGCGTCGGCTTCACGGTTTCCGAAGGCAGCGTGCCGACGCTGTTGATCTCGGTACCGACAGTGGGCCGATGCACGTCGAGATTCGTGTGTGCAGGATGATGCCCAGTTGGCAGATCGTCTCCGGAGACGTCGCTCGGCAGACCGACGTGGCTGCCTCCACTCTCACGGACAGCTGCTCGGTGGACCGGTCCTGAGTTGGAGTTGTCTGTGGAACCAGAGCGACTCCGCCCCGGGCTTTCGATCGGATTCAACATCCCCACGCTGGGCATCGCCCGATACGGCTCCGGCGCCGCCTTCTCCAACTTCGCCAGCTCGGACCCCGACACCGAGTAGAACGACGCCAACCGGTTCATCTGGTTGATCGCCTCTTGGCGGTCCTTCTCGACCTGGACCGCCTCGCTGTACTGCTTGTTGCCCTCGAACTGCTGGAGAATCGGGAGCTGTCCCGGCTTCTTCTGGTCGGCGACGGGGCGGGAGTCCCGGGGTGGCAGGGAGCTGCGCACGGAGGCCAGCCCCGTCGCGGCGGCCGTGACCTGCACGCCGGCGCCGTCGGCATACGTGGCGAGGCTCTCGGTGTGCGCGGCGAGGCCTTCGCCCCACTTCTGGAACGCCGTGCCGGCGTCGCCCTGCCAGTCCTCACCCGCGTGCTTGAGGTGACCCCTGAGCTCAACGGCGGCGTCGCTGATCGCCTTGCTCGCCTTCGCCAGGGTCTCGCCCGCGTGCTCCAGGTCGGCGGGGTTCGCCTGATGGACCAGGTCGATCATGGCGTTGAGCTTGTGGTCCTCGAAGTCCGTGACCCTGCCGTTCGTCAGGAGGCGGACGCGCCTCGATCCGAACGCGTCGTGCATCAGCTCCGACACCCCGGCCAGAGCGTCGACCTGGCCGACCTGGAGGTCGACACGCTGCTTGTCGGTCAGCTCCTTCGGCGCCTTGTCGTCCCCGCTCACTACTGGAGTCCCTTCGTGGACTTCTTGGCGTCGCTCAGCTTCCGCTCGCCCTCGCCGGACTTCTTGTCCTGGGCTTCGGTGTACAGGCGGTCCGTCTCGACCTGGATCTCCCAGAAGCGGCGTCGCTGGTCGTCGTCCAGGCTGTCGAAGCCGTTCTGTGCGCCCTGTGTCGCGATGCCCATGGCTTCGATTTGCAGCCCCAGCGTCTTGGAGAGCTGCGTGATGTGCTCGTGGACCGACTGGTACTGGGTGAACAGCGCGTCCGCCTCGTGGAAGTCGAGGCCGTGCCCGCTGAGGGATGCCCGCGAGACCCGCTGCGCGCCCACCTTGGAGGCGCTGCCCGCCGAGTCCTCGAACTCGGAGAGCAGTTTGTCGATGCGCTGCTTGAACGTCGTCAGTACGCCGGCGCCGACCTTGAGGTCAGCAGCCGTCTTCGGTGATGCTCCGCCTGTCATGTCCGCAGGAAGCATGATGCCTTCCCTCCCCGTTTTCGTCGCCCGCCCCCCGGGCGACTGCACCCCGTGAGCGTTCCTCTCCGCAACGAGTTCACTCTAGTCGCTTCCTGTGACAGTCCCAACTGCCTTATGCGACAGCTGTGCTACCACTCGACCAAGCTTCACCGCACCTTCACGGCGTGCTCTCGCGTCCACCTGGGCCGCTGCTGCCTCCTGACGCTACGTGACCCGCGGACCGGTGGCCTGAGTACGGCTACTCAGGCGTCGTGGCCGCACACCTGTGAGTGAACGTCAGGGCGGGTGGAGGGGTGACGCGGGGCCGTCGTTGCAGCGTGGCCATTGCGAATGGCATCCTCCGGTTCCGTCAACTCCCGCCCTGGGCCTGCTTCTTCCCAGGTCGCGGCGTCTTGACAGACCGGCGGGGAATGTGAGGGCGCCGGCCGAGGGAGTCGACGTTCGTCATTCCAGTCCCGCCACCCTCCGTGCCCGCTTCCGCGCGTCCCGTGTCGCCACCGCCGTGCCGCCGAGTCCCGCCACCAGTACGGCCGCGCCCAGGGCGACGTAGGTCGCGAGGCGGGCGTTGTGCTCGTCGGGGGTTTCGCCGAGCTGGAGCTTCGCGGGGGACGGGGCCTGGGCCTTGGTGAGGCCGTCCTGGGGATCGGGGGACTCGATCGGGTGGTCGTCCTCCGTGAGCGCGCGGACCGGGTCGACGACGCCCCAGCCGACGAGGCGGTCGTGGCCGGCGATGGTGCGCTCGGCGGTCTGCTCGATCTGGGCGACGACCTCGCGGGCGGTCCAGTCCGGGTGCTTGGCCTTGATCAGCGCGGCGACGCCAGCGACGTAGGGGGCCGAGAAACTCGTACCGTTGTCGGAGCAGTTGCCGCCCTTGGGCACGGTGGAGATCATGTCGACGCCGGGTGCCGCGACGCCGACGAAGTCACCGGACTGGGAGAAGGACGCGCGTTCGTTGTTGCGGTCGGAGGCCGCGACGGCGAGGACACCCGGGTAGGACGCCGGGTACGTCTTCTTGACGTTGCCGCCCAGGCCGTCATTGCCCGCCGACGCGACCACCACGATCTTGTGGGCCAGCGCGGAGTCGATCGCCGTCTCCAGGGAGGGGTCGGGCTTCACCGCGTTCGACGTGTCCTGCGAGATGTTGATGACGTCGGCCCCGGACTGGATCGCGTAAGTGATCGCCTGCGCGAGCGTCAGCGCCGTGCCGTGGCCCTCCGCGTCGTTCTGCTGGATGGGGATGATGGTCGCCTCGGGGGCCAGGCCCACGAAACCGGTGCCGCCGACCGGGCGGGCGGCGATGATGCCGGCGACCTTGGTGCCGTGTCCCACGGTGTCGGTCGTGCCGTTCTCGCTGCCCCGCTTGATCGCGTCGCCGTTGCTGTCCTTGAGGTTCTTCGGCAGGAGGTTGCGGCCGCTCTTCACGTCCACCGCATGCGTGAGCTGGGGATTCTTCACGTCCACGCCGGTGTCGATCACCGCCACCCGTACGCCCTTGCCCTTGGACTGGTTCCACAGCTCGTCGAGAAGGACACGCTGCAGGGCCCAAGGGCGGCCCGGATACTTCTTGTTGGGGAACGTGCACTGGTCCGAGAAGGAGTCGTCCGCCGACGCGGGGGGCGCCAGCGCGACCGTGGTCACGGCGAGGGTCGCGGCCGCTGCCGCCATGGCCGCCGCCGTGCGGAGGGGACGGGAGAGAGTCGTGTACGGCATGCCCAACTCTCCCTACGATCCCTGCGGTTGACGTGCCGCCGCCGTCGACAGGCGGGGCCCCGTGGGCAGGAACTCGGACCAGGACGCGGGGATCGGCGCCGGATCGACGTCGGCGTACCCGAGGCGGATCTGGGCCTGCTCGGCCTCCTGCTGCTCCTGCTTGCGTTCCGTGGCCGTCGTACCGATGCCCGCGTCGCTCGTGGCGCTGTCGGCGTTGGACTGCAGGACGTACCGCAGCCCGGTGTCGGTGACCAGGAAGACAGGGCCGGCCTTGGTCTCCTCGCCCTGGAACTGACGGAAGAGCTGCCCGGAGCCGGGGGTGACGTAGGCGCTGGTGGAGCCGGTGGGGAGCGGGGCCGGGAAGTCGGTGCCCGCCCAGGTCGTCAGGGTCGTCTCGCCCTTGCCGCCCACCTTCTGCAGGACGTTGCAGATGGTGCTGCGGCTGCCGGACGCGTCCGAGGCCTCGTTGACGGCCTTGGGTTCCTTGGTCGGCCAGCGGTTCTCGGCGCCGAAGGTCCCCTTCGGCTCGATCGCGCCCGGGCTCACCCCGGTGGCGTGACCGGCCTGGCCGAGCGGGGCCAAGTCCTTGCTGTACAGCAGGAGTTGGGCGACGAAGGCGGAGATCTGAGCGACCCGGCCGGGAAGCACCACGTAGTAGTGCTCACCGCTGGCGTCGGACGCCTTGAGCACCATGCCCACCTTGTTGGCCGACGCGTCCAGCTCACCCGGGGCGCCTGCGGCCGTACCGGACGCGGCGCCGATGGACGGGAAGGTGATCGGGTCGCCCTGGTGCAGGGTGGCCAGCCACTCCTGGGAGACGCGCTCGGGGTCGCGGCCGGAGCCGACGACCGCGCGCAGCAGCAACTCGTCGCTCTTGTCCACGCGGTACGCCGTGCCGCTCGCGTCCACCACGTAGCGGTTCTTGTCCGGGTCCACGACGTAGAGCAGTTCGCCGCCCCGCAACCGCTGTTTGCCCTCGGTCTTCTTCATGTCGCGCTTGGCGAGGACCAGCGCCGCCTTCTGGATGGAGCTGCCGCCGGCGCTCGGGCGCTCGCAGACGGCCCAGCGCTTGTCGGCGCCCGCCTCGCCCGCCGAGGGCAGACGGTCGGGGGCGTACGGGATGCCGACGGTGACGCCGTGCGGGATCTTGCCGCCGTCGAGGACCGACTCGTCGACGGTGACGACCTCGCCCTGGCCGGGGTTGAGAAGGAGCTTCGCCGACGCCATGTTGAGGACGGGGTGCAGCTGGACCGTGTCGCCGGTCTTCAGGACGACGTAGCGGGTGGTCGACTTGCTGGCGATGATCACCTTCGACTTGGGGGTGTCCCAGCCCTGGGGCGCGGTCGGTTTGAACATGCCCCACGCACCGAAGACCGCCATGACGACCACGCCCACGATGACGCCCGGCACCACTCCGCGCAGCGGTCGCGGTGCCCCCTCCTCCGAGCCGTCCGGGGACGACTGCACGAAGGACGCCAGCATGCGCCGCTTCGCGAAGGTGTAGGCGTTGAGCTGGTCCCGCCGAGATGCCATCTCTGTCTGTCTCTCCCCGTGTTGAGCCTGGGCAGCGCTCGGGGGTCCACCGTCCCCCGCCCATCGATGTCAGACCGGGCACCTACTATGCCTGGTATCCGCGGGGACTTGTGGAGCGGGTAGGGTACCTGGACCTTCAGGGGCCCTATGTGGTGCTGGAACAGCAGTGAGTTGTGAGTAAAACGGGGGGATGGAGTGATGGCTTCCGGAACGCGGACACGGTCCCGTGACCGGTCGCGGACGAGGGGCTCCGGGACGTCCGGGCAGGCGTCCGCGCAGCCGCCGTCCGCGGCGGGCACACCATCCCAGGGGCCGGGCGGACTTCATCTCAGGACGCGCCGCGGACAGGCCGGGGCATTCCGGTTGCAACGCCTCGTCCTGCTGGAGATCGCGGCGGCCGTCCTCCTCGTCGGCTGGGCGACCGACCCCATGGCGATGGTGCCCGCGGGAGTCGTCGCCGTGGCACTCGTGCTGCTCGCCTTCGTCCGCCGGCGCGGCCGCTCCCTGCCCGAATGGCTGGGCACCGCGCGGGCGTTGCGCGCACGTCAGAAGCGCGCCGCCGACACGGAGACACCACCGGGCACGGAGCCCGGCCTCGCACCGGCCCTGGAGTGCGACCCGACCCTGCGGACGTATGCGTACGGCGGCCGGGACCGGCGTCCCATCGGGCTGATCGGGGACGGCACCTTCGTGACCGCCGTCGTGCAGGTCGAGTCCGATGCCACCGCGCTGCGGGCCGACCGGAACAGACAGCCGCTGCCGCTCGCACTGGTGCGGGACGCGCTCGAGGTGGACGGCATCCGGCTGGAGTCGGCGCAGCTCGTGCTGCACACCCAGCCCGCACCCGCGCTGCACCTGCCCCAGCACTCCGTGGCCGTCACCAACTACGCGCCGTTGCAGGAGCAGACCGGCGCCCCGGCGGTGCGCATCACCTGGATCGCGCTGAAGCTCGACCCCGAGCAGTGCCTTGAGGCCGTGGCCGCGCGGGGCGGGGGACTCACCGGAGCGCAGAAGTGCGTCGTGCGTGTCGCCGACCACCTCGCGAGCCGGCTCACCGGCGCCGGCTTCCGCTCGACGATCCTCAGCGAGGAGGAGCTGACCGCGGCGCTCGCCACCTCCGCCTGCGCGAACCCGCTGGTGACGGCGGAGGCCGGAAGGACCGAAACACGGGAACGCCGGACCGAGGAGTCCGGCCGGAGCTGGCGCTGCGACAACCGCAGACACACGACGTACTGGATCCGCCGCTGGCCCCAACTGGGCGGCCGCGGCCCGTCGTTGCCGCAGTTGATCGCCCTGCTCACGGCCACCCCGGCACTCGCCACGACGTTCAGCCTCACCCTCGCGCGCGGGGAGCGCCAGGAGGTGTCGATGTCCGGGCACCTGCGGGTGACGGGACGGAGCGACGACGAACTGGTCGCGGCGCGGCGCGCGTTGGAGGGCGCCGCACGTCACACGGGCATGGCACTCACCCGCCTCGACCGCGAGCAGCTCCCGGGCGTGCTCGCCACGCTGCCCCTCGGAGGTGCCCGATGACCGCGATGACGATGCTGCGCAGCGGCCTCGGCCTGATCGGCCCGCGGCACGGACGGCATGTGCTGACCCCCGAGCAGGTGGACGCGCTCTCGCTGCCCACCGGTGACGACGGCGTCGTGATCGGCGTCGACTCCGAGGGCCAGCCCGCGGTGCTGGGCCTCAACCGGCCGACTCCGTACGACGTCGTCCTCATCGGCGGCCTGTGGACCGTGCAGGTCATCGCCCTGAGAGCGGCGGCGACCGGGGCGCGCGTCGCCGTGGAGACCGGCCGGCCGCAGGCCTGGATGCAGATGGTCCACGCCATGGGCGGCGGACAGAACGGCCTGGCGGTGTACGACGTGGGCCGCGTCCCGCCGCAGGGCGCCTCGGCGGGCACGCCCGTGCTCGTGGTGCGGGACTGCGGCATGCGTCCGCCGCGCGGGCGGGTCGTGTCCGGGCCCTGGCAGTCGGTGCTGACCCTGCTGCCGTACCTCAGTCCCGTCGCCCCGCGGCTCATCCGGCAGGCGCGGCTCGTCGGTGTGCAGCGGATCTCGCCGGACGAAGCGACGGAGCTGGGCCGCGCCATGGCGCTCCCCCGGGCCGACGTCGACTCCCTGCCCACGCTCGCCGACGGCCTCACGCTGTGGTGCGGCGACCGCGACCGGCAGTATGTGATGACACAACCCACGGACCCCGAGATCGGATTGTTGGGTACACCGCGCCGAATGGACTGAACTGGCGGACCACTGACCGGCTTTGGACGGTTGAGCCCGTTTCACCCCCATCTCCCGATGAACATCTGCACCGCTATCACCCGTTTTCAAGCGACGAGTTGGTGGGCAGGCGACCGGTTCCGGGCGTCATGTGGCGCGCTGGACGGACGCGGAGAGGTGGACGGGCCTGCCGTGAGGTTGCTTGTGGTGATTAGGCTGGGACCGGGCGCCGCGTCAGGGCCCGTGGCTGGGCCGTCAGCGCTTCGGAGGGGGCGGGCCGGGCGGATCCGATCGGTTCGGACCGTTCCCAGGCTTTCGACGGACCGGCCCCGTACGACACGAACGGTCGCCCCGGCACGGCATGAGGGTGCTCGACCACACCAGGAGGAATTGTGAGCAGCGATCGGGACGGGATCCGCGGGGGCTGGGCCACGCCCGGCGACGACCAGCCCGACGACGAGTCCGCCATCGAGATGACGGGCGAGTTCACGATCGACTACGCGCCGCCGGCCTGGTACACGCAGAACTCGACCGGCGCCTCGGGCGCGTCCGGGCAGGCCTCGCCGCCGCCGACTCCGGCCAGCGGTACGGCGGTGCCACCACCTCCGGTCGGACCGGCGTTCCCGGTACCGGCGCCGCCGGACAACTCCGGTTTCCAGACCGGCTGGGCACCTTCGGCGGCGGTTCCGCCTGTGGGGCCGCCCGCGGTTCCCGAGGAGGAGGACGCCGACAGCGGCGACCTCGTCAGCGGGGCGACGATGCGGATCTCTTCGGCCGCGTTGAAGCGGGAGATCGCTGAGCGGGGTGGGGTCGCGGAGGGTTCGCCGGAGCAGGGCGATGAGGAGACTCCGGCGGCTTCGGTTCCGGATTCGGCTCAGGCTCCGCTCCCCGCCCCGGCCCCGGCCCCGGCCCCGGCCGACGTTCCCGTGGATGACGCCGAAGGCTCGGATGCCGGTGACGGTAACCGTGACGCGGAACTCGGTTCCGGGGAGCGGGAGTTCGAGGGTGAGGTGCCTGGCGACGACAGTCACGCCGAGGGCATCACAGACCCCGACGCCGCCGAAGTGAGCGCTCAGGACGAGGACAGGGCGGTCACCGCCCCGGGCACGGACACGAACACGGACGCAGCCCCGGACACGGACACGAACACGGCTGCCGACGAGAGCGACGACGACGCTTCCGCCGCCTCCGTGACACACCCCGACGCCGAGCCCACCACTGACGCCCCCGTCGACACACCCGCTGACGCAGAGGCCGAGCCGAGCAACATCGACGCCTCGCCGTCCGCACCGGAGAAGGACTCCACAAACCCGACCGATCCGATCGACCCCGTCGACCCCGCCGACCCGACCGACCAGGCGGACCCCGCCGACCCGACGGACCCGGCGGACCCGACCGCCCCGGTCACAGACTCCACCGCCGACGCAGCGGACGTCCCGCCCACCTGGACTCCCCCGCCGGCCCCGCAGACCGGTATCCCGCCGCTGCCGCCCTCCTACCAGCCCGCCGCCCCGGCCCCGGCCGACCAGTGGCCAGCGCAGCCCCACCCGCAGGCTCAGGCCCCGGCTCAACCCCCGGTCCAGCCGCAGCCGTTGGACGCAGCCGCGCCCCAGCAGCCCCCCGTACCGCAGCCGCCCGTACCGCAGCAGCCCGTCCAGGCCCCGGCCCAGCCTCCGCTGCCGCCGCAGCAGCAGCAGCCCCCGTTCCAGCCGCAGCCCCCGCAGCCGGCCCCGGCAGCCTGGGACGCGCCGCCGCCGGCCCCGCAGGTCCCGGCCCCCGCACCGAACCAGCAGGGCGGCTACGGCTTCCCCCAGCCCCCCGCGCCGAACCAACAAGACGGCTACGGCTTCCCGCAACCGCCCGCACCCCCCACCCCGAACCAGCAGGGCGCGTACGGCTTCCCGCAGCCCCCCGCTCCCCCCACCCCGAACCAGCAGGGCGCGTACGGCTTCCCGCAGCCCCCCGCTCCCCCCACCCCGAACCAGCAGGGCGCGTACGGCTTCCCCCAACCCCCCACACACCAGAGCCCGCCCAACCCCAGCCCCACTCCCAACCCCACCCCGCAGAGCGGCTACGGCTTCCCCCGCCCCGCCGCTCCCGAAGCAGGCCCCGAGGCCACCCGGCCCAGCCCCCCGCAGGCAGGCCCCGCCAACGCACTCCCCCCGCAGGCCCCCGCCCCCCAGGCGCCCCACCCCAACCTGCCCCCGCAGGCCCCCCATGCGCAGCCCCAACCCCAGTCCCCGCCCCCACCGCACGCCCAACAGCCCACCCCCCACCAGCCCCACCCCCAATCACCGCCCCCGGTCGACCCCCGCACCGGCACCGCCTGGCCCCAGCCCATCCAGCACGACCAGCGGCAGCCGACCAACCCCGCTGCCGCTCCGCTGGGTTACACCGCCGCCGTGGAGCTGTCGTCGGACCGGCTGCTGCACAACAAGAAGCAGAAGGCGAAGAGCGGGCGGCCCGGAGCCGCGCCGTCGCGGTTCAAGATCGGCGGGAAGAAGGAAGAGGCCGAGCGGCAGCGGAAGTTGGAGCTGATCCGGACGCCGGTGCTGTCGTGCTACCGGATCGCGGTGATCAGCCTCAAGGGCGGTGTCGGCAAGACCACGACCACCACCGCGCTGGGCTCGACCCTCGCCACCGAGCGTCAGGACAAGATCCTCGCGATCGACGCCAACCCGGACGCCGGCACCCTCGGCCGCCGCGTGCGGCGCGAGACCGGGGCCACCATCCGTGACCTCGTCCAGGCGATCCCGTACCTCAACTCCTATATGGACATCCGCCGGTTCACGTCCCAGGCGGCGTCCGGGCTCGAGATCATCGCCAACGACGTCGACCCGGCCGTGTCGACGACGTTCAACGACGAGGACTACCGGCGCGCGATCGACGTGCTGGGCAAGCAGTACCCGATCATTCTCACCGACTCCGGCACGGGTCTGCTGTACAGCGCGATGCGCGGTGTGCTCGACCTCGCCGACCAGCTCATCATCATCTCGACGCCGTCCGTGGACGGTGCGAGCAGTGCGAGCACGACGCTGGACTGGCTGTCGGCGCACGGGTATGCCGACCTCGTCTCCCGTTCGCTCACGGTCATCTCCGGGGTCCGCGAGACCGGCAAGATGATCAAGGTGGAGGACATCGTCAGCCACTTCGAGACGCGCTGCCGGGGTGTCGTGGTCGTGCCGTTCGACGAGCATCTCGCCGCCGGTGCGGAGGTCGACCTCGACATGATGCGGCCGAAGGTACGGGAGTCGTACTTCAACCTCGCGGCCCTGGTCGCCGAGGACTTCGTCCGCCACCAGCAGATGCACGGCCTGTGGACGAACGACGGCAACCCGCCCCCGGTCCTGGCCCCGCCGATGCCCGGCCAGCAGGGCTACCCGGGATACCCAGGTCAGCAGGGGCAACCCTCCTACCCGGGCCAGCAGCCGTACCCGGGCCAGCAGGCCCCCGGCCAACCCGGCCCCTACCCCCAGCAGCAACAGCAACAACCGCCCCAACCTCACCAACCGCAGGCGCAGCCGCAGCCGCAGCCGCAGCAGCCCCCGCACCCCGGTCAGCTCTACGGCCAGCAGCCCTACCCCCCGCAGAGCCCGCCCCCGGCCCAGCAGCCCGCCCCGCCCTACCCGCAGCACCCGGGTCAGCAGCCCCCGCCGCCGTACCCGCAGCACCCGGGCCACGGCCAGCCCCCGCAGGCCCCTCAGCAGGACGGTGAGCAGGCGCCGCCTCCCCCGCCGCCCGCGCCCCCGCAGCAGTAGGCGCACGCGAAGGGCGGCCGGTGCCACCAGGCACCGGCCGCCCTTCGTCGTCGTAGAAACGCCAACAGGAACAGCGACAAGAACGAGGCCAGTTACCCGGCGTCCGACTCGTCGGACTCGTCGGTCTCATCGGCCGCGTCCGCCGAGATCAGTTCTCGGCAGCGCTTCACGTCCTGGGCCATCTGTTCCAGCAGGCCCTCCAGCGAGTCGAACTTCGCCTGGCCGCGCACGAAGGCGAGGAAGTCGACGGCGACATGGAGGCCGTACAGATCGAGGCCGACCCGGTCGATCGCGTACGCCTCGACCGTGCGCTCGGTACCGTCGAACTGCGGGTTCGTGCCGACGGAGATCGCGGCCGGCATGGCCTCTCCGCCGACGTGCAGATAACCGGCGTAGACGCCGTCCGCCGGGATCGCCGTGTGGGGCAGGGTCTCGACGTTGGCCGTCGGGAAGCCCAGTTCGCGGCCGCGCTGGGCGCCGCGGACCACGACGCCCTCGACCCGGTGCGGGCGGCCGAGGATCTCGCGGGCGCCCTCGACGTCACCCTCGGCGACCAGCCGCCTGGTCAGTGTGGAGGAGAAGGGCTCGCCGCCGCCCGCCGCACCGCTCACGTAAAGATCCACCACCTCTACCTCGAAGTCGTATGTCTTGCCCTGCTCGGTCAGGAAGGCCACATTGCCCGCGGCCTTGTGGCCGAAGCGGAAGTTGGGGCCCTCGACGACCGCCTTCGCGTGCAGCTTGTCCACCAGCACCTTGACCACGAAGTCGGCCGGGGACAGCTTGGAGAACTCCTTGGTGAACGGCAGGATCAGCGCCGCGTCGACCCCCAGCTCGGCCATCAGTTCGGCACGGCGGTGGTGCGGGGCGAGCAGCGGCGGGTGGCTGCCGGGGCGCACGACCTCGCTGGGGTGCGGGTCGAAGGTGACGACGACCGAGGGAATGCCCAGCTCACGGGCGCGCTCCACGGCATGCCGGATGATCAGCTGGTGTCCGCGGTGGACCCCGTCATAAGAACCGATGGTGACGACACTGCGCCCCCAGTCCTCAGGGATGTCCTCCAAGCCACGCCAGCGCTGCACTGTGACCGCTCCTCATCGAACCCGTGTCCGTATGTAGACCTGTGTCGTTGACCTCTTACGCAGGTCTAAGGGTGCCATGCCGGGGGCTTCCGCCCCGCATCGGCATGGAGGCTGTGACCGGGCGCACGTACAAAGGCCGCTATGCCGGAACGCCCACCCCGGCCAGGTTCTCGATCATGCGCCGCGTGCTGGGTCCGACGACCGCCGCCCAGTCCTCCGGGGTGTCGGCCAGCCAGCGGGCCATCAGGGCGGCGAAACCGGGGACGTGCCGGCCCAGGTCGACCAGTCCGCGGTCGAAACGGGTCGCGCCGGCGGGGGTGCGGACGAGCAGCCGTCCGGTGCGGTGCACGAGGTCGCGGATCTCGTCGTCGTCGCGCCGCCCTGCCGTGTGCAGGAGTGCGTCGAGTACGGCGGGGTCGTGCTCGTGCGTGAGCAGGAACTCCAGGAGTTCGCGGCGCAGCGGGCGGGAGGCCGGGGCGCCGGGGGCCGCGAGCACGGGCGCGAGTGCGGTCCGCACCGGCGCGGGGCCGCCGTCGAGAAGGCCGGTGACCAGGGGGTGGAGGATCGCGCGGGCGGCGGGGCCGTGGTCGAGGCAGCGGTCGACGTAGAGGCCGAGGTGCGCGGCCGTCTCCGGCCACCGTACGGCGGTCTCGCGGACCAAGGCGGCGGCCCGGCTGACGAGGGACGGGGTCGCCACGTCGGCGAGCGTGCGGACCGCCTCGCTCGCGTCCGGTCCGTGCAGCCGGGCGCGGAAGGCCTCCAGGACCGGTTCGGGGTGTGTGGTGAGCGCGGCGGCCAGGGCGCTCGGCGGGAACTGGGGGTCGCCGGACGCGAAGTGCCGTAGCGCCTGAGGGAGATGGCGGGCGCGGGTGTGCGGGTCGCGGACGAGGAGGGCGAGGGCGCCGCCGTGCAGGGTGGAGTCGGCGGGGCGCCCGAGGAGGAACTCGGCCGCGTAGCGCAGGAGTTCACGGTCCGCCTCGGTCCGTACGTGCGGGGCGGCCCGCAGTCCGTACGCCACCGCCGCCACCCGCCGTGCCGGCCGCTCGTCGTGCGCCCACCGGTCCACCGCCCGGCACACGGCCGACGGCTCCTCCTCGGCCAGCACGCCGAGAAGCTCATCGGCCCGCCCGTGCGCACACCCGACGAGCACCTCCGTCAACTCGTCCAGCCCCCGCCGCCGATGCGTGTGCAGGAGGGCCTGCGCGGCCGTCGCCACGGTCGCCTCCGGCGTCGCGGGCAACGGCCGTTCGTCGTCGAACCACCGGGCCAGGAGCGGTTGTACGACGGCGGGGTCGGCGGCGAGCAACTCGGCGGCGGTGTCCAGGAATCGGGGCGCGGCGGGGGTGTCCTGCGGGGCGCCGTCGGCGAGCACGAGCCGGCGCAGCAGCTCGAACCGCTGGGAGTGCGGGAGGTGCAGGGCGGCCCAGAAGCGCGGCTCGAACTCACCCGGTACGGCGATGTGTTGCCGCCTCCGCATGACCAACTGGTCGGCCAGCGGGCGCAATACGGTGTCGTACGGCGTTGCGTCCGGGACCCTGAGGAGCACCTCGGCGAGCAGGTGCGCGGCCCACCAGGAGTCCGGGTCGGCGTCCAGGGCTGTCGTCAACTCCTCCAGCTTCACGGCCAGTTCGGGGGCGCCGTGTTGGCGGGCGAGGAGCAGCAGGGCCTGTACGACGGGGCCGATGCGGTGGTGCGGTACGGGGAGGGGGTGCCCTGTTCCTGCCGTGCGAGGGCGGTGGACCAGGGCCCGGAGGGCTTCGTCCAGGTCCAGGTGAGTGCCCTGGATCCAGTCCGCCAACTCCTCGTGGGCGAAGCGGTATCCGGTTCCGGCGGGCACGAGGAGCCCTTCGGTGAGCACGGCTGACGCCCACCCGGTGCCACCGCCGAGCCGTGCGGGCGCGGGGCCCCACGGGAACACCGCCTCGAACGACTCCCGGTCCAACTCCCCCTGCCCCGGCCCGAGACTGCGCCGCGCGGCCTCGTGCACCTGGCCGGACACCTTGGCGGCGAGGCGTCGTACGGAGGTGCCGCGCAGCCCGTTCTCCGCGGCCAGCCGGACCGCGATCCGGAGGCACATGAGGTCGAGGTAGACGGAGAACACGTCGTCCCGGTCGAGCTGGGTGTCGGGGGCGGCGGGCAGCGCGGCGAGCACCTCGGAGAGGAGCCGGAGGGTCAGCGGATGCCGGGCGTCGGCGCCGGTGAGGACGCCCTCCGGAATGCCGTACGCCTCGCGCGCCCGACGGGCCTCCTCCGGCCGCAGGTCCCCCAACTGAACGCAGGCCGGGAGCACCGCCCTGGGGGCTGCGCCCCCAGACCCCCCTTCGGCCTGAACGGCCTCGTCCTCAAACGCCGGACGGGCTGAGATATGCGGACCCGGGTCGCCGGGTGCGGGCCTGCCGAAGTGACCCGGACCGGGGGCGTCTTCGGGGGCGTGCGCGCCGACCTGAACCGAAGCCACCCCGCCAAACCCAGCCGCATCCCGACCCGACCCCGACCCCGACCCCGACCCGCCAACCCCAGCCGCCCCGGAACCACCCCCGCCGTACAACAACTCCCCCGAAAACCCCGCCCCTTCCCAGTACTCCACCCGGCACCCCACCACCAACCGCGCCCCCGTCCCCCGCAGCCACTCCCCCGTCCCCTCGGTCCACTCGCTCAGCCGGTGAGCCAGCACCGGCGGCATCTCCTCAGGCCCGTCGAGCAGGAGCAGCAACGGCCGGCCGGCGTCGCGGGCCACCCGCGCCAGTCGTTCGGGGGCTACGTCGCCCAGGTCGCCGGAAGCCCCCGGCAACGAGTCGGAGGCCGCGACGATCCGTGCCGCCCGGTCCACCGCCCTGCGGACCGCGTCCGCCACCGACGTGTCGTCGTCCCGCAGATCGGCGCCGCGCAGCCACAGGGTGGGGGCCGGTTCCGCGCCGCCGTTGCGCCGGGCGGCGAGCGCCGCGAGTTCCGTCGTACGGCCGCTGCCTGGTGGTCCGACGAGGCCGAGGACGGCGGCCGGGCTGTCGAGGAACGCGGCGAACTCCCGCGCCAGGGCGGGGCGTTCGACCGGGTCCACCGCACGTGCCGGGCCTACGAAGCCCGCGAGTGCTCCCGGTGGGCCGTCCGAGCCGACCGATGTGGCCGTCAGTTCCAGGACGCCCGCCAGGTTGAGGTCGGCGCCGTAGGCAGGGACAGTCGCCGCGTTGCGCGCCAGGAGGTCGTCCAGCGGGTCCTGGGCGGCGTCCAACATGCCCTCGGTCGAACGGAGTTGGCGTAGTGGTACCGCGAAACCCGTGTCCCGTTGGCCGGATTGCAGGGCGGTGCCCAGGATGCCGACCACCGCGCCGGTCGCCGCGTCCAGGACCGGGCCCCCGGCCGCTCCCCCGCCCAGCCGCAGCGCGTCCCGGCCCGCCGTGCCGATCGCCAACTCCAGGGCGTCGTCCAGGAGATGGAAGCGGTCGGTGGCCGTGTAGGTGACGGAGGTCGCGCCCAGGACGCGGGCCTCGCGCCAGCAGCCCGCGGCGATACGTACGTACGCGCCGGTCTCCACGCGTTCCCGGACGGTGACGGGGAGCGGGTCGACGCCCAGGCCCTCCGTGCGGACGAGGGCGAGATCGAGGGCGGGCAGCGGGGTCACCGCGTCGGCGGTCACCAGGCAGGTGCGGTCGCCGGCGGCGTGCAGGAGGAGGCGGGGCAGTCCGTCGACCGCCTCGTGGCTGGTGATGACCGTGCCGTGGTGGTCGGCGACGAAGCCGGTGCCGCGCGGGCGTCCGGCGAGGTCCCGGATGCGTACCAGGGACGCGTCGGTGAGGGCGGTGCTGGAGGCAGCGTCCGTCGCGTCATCGGCAGCGGGCGTGGACGCGGCGGCCTTCCCGTGCCCGAAGACGGCGTCCGTCGCGTCGCCGACAGCCGACGCGACGCCCCGCGTCGACCTCTCCCCGCGCGTGTTTTCCCGCGTCCGACGAGCGGCGCCCGTCCGCGGGCCACGTCCCGCCATAGTCGAACCTCCCGCCGTACCCGTGCCCTGTGTTCGACGGTAGGCGTGGCGTGATCAGCGGGACAGATCGCGTGGTGAACGCGCCCCCTTCCGCTCCCTCGGTTCACTCCGAGCGCCTGCCCGGACGGGTGAATAGAGGCGGAGGGTTGGATACACCCTAGGGGTGGGGGAACCGAAGGGGGACCGTGGAGCGGCGGGAACGTAGACCCCGTGACCGCCGCTCCACGGGCGGGAGTTGAGATCCCGCCCGTGGCCCGGCTCCGTATCCGACTCCGTATCCGGCGCCGAGGCCGACTCCGTACTCGACGACTTCCTCGGCTGTCCCCGGAGGGACCGTCAGGCGAAGACCGCGAGGCTCTTCGCCTTGCCCTTCTGTTCCTCCACGAGCGCCAGGAAGCGGCCCTCGGGATCGAAGACGCCGACCGCGCCGACGCCCGTGTACTCCTCGGGAATCTCCAGCCGTACGCCGTTGAGCAGCAGCTTCGCCCGCCGGGTGTCGACGGACCAGCGCGGGAACGCGGCCTCGGCCGCCTCCGCGATCGGCATCACCGTCAGCTCCTCCTGGAGCTGCTCCAGGGTCTTCGCCGTGTCCAGCTTGTACGGGCCGACGCGGGTACGGCGGAGGGCCGTGAGGTGGCCGCCGACGCCCAGGTCCGCGCCCAGGTCGCGGGCCAGGGCCCGGATGTACGTGCCGGACGAGCAGACCACCGAGACCACCAGGTCCAGGACGGGGGTGCCGTCCTCGGCGACAGCGTCGCGGACGTCGTAGACCGTGAAGGAGGAGATGGTGACGGGACGGGCGGGGATCTCGAAGTCCTCGCCGTCACGGGCCCGCTTGTACGAGCGGACGCCGTCGATCTTGATGGCGCTGACCTTGGACGGGACCTGCATGATCTCGCCGCTGAGCTTGGCGATCCCGGCGTCGACGGCGTCCCGGGTGACCTTCGAGGCGTCTGACGACCCCGTGATCTCGCCCTCCGCGTCGTCGGTCAGGGTGCTCTGGCCCAGGCGGATCGTGCCCAGGTACTCCTTCTCCGTGAGGGCGAGGTGTCCGAGGAGCTTGGTCGCCTTCTCCACTCCCAGGACGAGTACGCCCGTGGCCATGGGGTCGAGCGTTCCCGCGTGGCCGACGCGGCGGGTGCGGGCGATGCCCCGCATCTTGGCGACGACGTCGTGCGAGGTGAAGCCCGACGGCTTGTCCACGATGACAAGGCCGTCGGGCGTCCGGGTTTTCTCGGTCATTCGGCGGTGTCGTCCTCGTCGTCCTCGCCGGGCTTCTTGTACGGGTCCGCGTCGCCCGCGTAGGCGGCGCCGGCCGATACCTCGCGGACCTTCTCGTCGGACTGCCGTGCCTTGTCGAGGAGGTCCTCGATGGTCTTGGCGGTGTCCGGGAGGGCGTCCGCGACGAAGGTGAGGGTCGGGGTGAACTTCACGCCGGCCGCCGCGCCGACCGCGGAGCGCAGGACGCCCCGGGCGCTCTCGAGGCCCGCCGCCGCCTCGGCTCGCGCCTCGTCGTCGCCGTAGACCGTGTAGAAGACGGTCGCCTCCCGGAGGTCACCCGTGACGCGGGTGTCCGTGATGGTGACGTGGGTGCCGAGCCGGGGGTCCTTGATGCCGCGCTGCAGCTTCTGGGCCACCACCTCTCGGATGAGGTCCGCCAGCCTCTTGGCACGCGCGTTGTCGGCCACTGGTCCGTCTCCTTAGTAACTACGTCGTGCTGCAACTACGTCTTGCCGCTTGCTTCAGTCTTCGTCGCTGTGGAGTCTGCGTCGAACGGAGAGCAGTTCCACCTCGGGCCGCGCGGCGACGAGTCGCTCGCAGCGGTCCAGTACGTCGGTGAGGTGTCCCGTGTCCCCGGAGACCACCGCGAGCCCGATCTCGGCCCTGCGATGGAGGTCCTGACTGCCCGTCTCGGCCGCGCTCACCGCGTACTTGCGCTGGAGTTCGGCCACGATCGGGCGGACGAGAGAGCGTTTCTCCTTCAGCGAGTGGACGTCGCCGAGGAGCAGATCGAAGGACAGAGTCCCCACATACATGTGTGTCCGGATGTCCCGCCGGTTCGGGGTATGGGCGCCGGTCTCGGACGCCGATACAGGAACCGTACACGCAACGGCCGGGGCCGATCGACGGAAATACTCTCCGCCGACCGGCCCCGATCGCGTGCTGTGACGATCAGCCGCGAGGCTTCTCGCGCATCTCGTACGTCGCGATGACGTCGTCGACCTTGATGTCGTTGAAGTTGCCGAGGTTGATACCGCCCTCGAACCCTTCGCGGATCTCGGTGACGTCGTCCTTGAAGCGACGCAGACCGGAGATGGTGAGGCTCTCCGCGATGACCTTGCCGTCGCGGACGAGGCGCGCCTTGGTGTTGCGCTTGACCTCGCCCGAGCGGACCAGGACACCGGCGATGTTGCCCAGCTTGGACGACTTGAAGACCTCGCGGATCTCCGCCGTGCCGAGCTCGACCTCCTCGTACTCCGGCTTGAGCATGCCCTTGAGCGCTGCTTCGATCTCCTCGATGGCCTGGTAGATCACCGAGTAGTACCGGACGTCGACGCCCTCGCGCTCCGCCATCTGCGCCGCGCGGCCCGCAGCGCGGACGTTGAAGCCGATGACGATCGCGTCGGAGCCGGTCGCCAGGTCGATGTCCGACTCGGTGACCGCACCCACGCCGCGGTGCAGGACGCGGATGTCGACCTCGTCGCCGACGTCGAGCTGGAGCAGCGAGGACTCGAGAGCCTCCACCGAACCGGACGCGTCGCCCTTGATGATGAGGTTGAGTTCCTGCACCAGACCGGCCTTGAGGGCCTCGTCCAGGTTCTCCAGGGAGAACCGGACTCCGCGCCGGGCGAAGTTGGCGTTGCGCTCGCGCGCCGCGCGCTTCTCGGCGATCTGACGTGCCGTGCGGTCCTCGTCGACGACGAGGAAGTTGTCGCCGGCGCCCGGGACGTTGGTGAGACCCAGGACCAGGACGGGGGTCGACGGACCCGCTTCCTCGAGGTTGTTGCCGTTGTCGTCGAGCATCGCCCGGACACGGCCGTACGCGTCGCCGACCACCATCGTGTCGCCGATGCGCAGCGTGCCGCGCTGGACCAGGACCGTCGAGACGGCACCACGGCCACGGTCGAGGTGGGACTCGATCGCGATGCCCTGCGCGTCCTGCTCCGGGTTGGCCCGCAGGTCGAGCGAGGCGTCCGCGGTCAGGACCACGGCCTCGAGCAGGGAGTCGATGTTCAGACCCTGCTTGGCGGAGATGTCGACGAACATGGTGTCGCCGCCGTACTCCTCGGCCACCAGACCGAACTCGGTGAGCTGACCGCGCACCTTGGTCGGGTCGGCGCCCTCGACGTCGATCTTGTTGACCGCGACCACGATCGGCACGTCGGCCGCCTTGGCGTGGTTCAACGCCTCGATCGTCTGGGGCATCACACCGTCGTTGGCCGCCACCACGAGGATCGCGATGTCGGTCGACTTGGCACCGCGGGCACGCATGGCGGTGAACGCCTCGTGACCCGGGGTGTCGATGAAGGTGATCTTGCGCTCTTCACCGTTGACCTCGGTGGCCACCTGGTACGCGCCGATGTGCTGCGTGATACCGCCGGCCTCGCCCGCGACGACGTTCGTCTTGCGGATGGTGTCGAGGAGTCGGGTCTTACCGTGGTCGACGTGACCCATGACGGTCACGACCGGCGGACGCGCGACGAGGAACTCCTCGCCACCCTCGTCCTCGCCGAACTCGATGTCGAAGGACTCGAGCAGCTCGCGGTCCTCCTCCTCGGGGCTGACGATCTCGAGGACGAAGTTCATCTCGTCCGCGAGGAGCTTCAGCGTCTCGTCGGAGACGGACTGCGTGGCAGTGACCATCTCGCCGAGGTTCATCATCACGCCGACGAGCGACGCCGGGTTGGCGTTGATCTTCTCGGCGAAGTCGGTGAGCGAGGCACCGCGCGACAGACGGACGGACTGTCCGTTGCCACGAGGCAGCATCACACCGCCGACCGACGGGGCCTGCATGGCCTCGTACTCTTGGCGCCTCTGCCGCTTCGACTTGCGACCGCGACGCGCGGGACCACCGGGACGGCCGAAGGCGCCCTGTGTGCCACCGCGGCCACCCGGACCACCGGGACGGCCACCGAAGCCGGGACGGCCACCGCCGCCGGCGGGAGCACCCGGACGGCCGGCGAAACCGCCGCCACCGCCACCGGGACCCGCGGGACGACCGGCGAAACCGCCACCGCCGCCACCCGGACGACCGGCGAAGCCGCCGCCGCCACCGGGACGACCGCCGCCGCCACCCGGACCGCCCGGACGACCGCCGCCGCCACCGGGACCACGGCCACCGGGGCCGCCACCGGGACGGGGGCTACCCGCAGCGGGACGCTGCGGCATCATGCCGGGGTTCGGACGGTTGCCACCGGGGCCACCGCCGGGACGCGGAGCGCCGCCCTGCGGGCGGGGCATGCCACCCGGGGTCGGACGCGCGCCGCCCGGAGCGCCGGGACGTGCACCGCCCGCGGCACCCTGGGGACGGGGACCGCCCTGACCGGCACCCTGCGGACGCGGGGCGCCGCCGGGAGCACCGCCCGGGCGGTCCTGACCGCCGGGACGCGGGGCACCGGGACGAGGCGCACCGGGGCGCGCCATGCCGGTGGAGCCGCCGGAGGTGAACGGGTTGTTGCCCGGACGGGGACCGGCCGGACGAGCACCGGGACGCGCGCCCTGGCCACCCGGACGGGGTGCGCCGGGACGGTCGCCGCGGTCACTGCGCTCGGGACGGTCGCCACGACCCTGACCACCCTGGCCGGGACCGGCCGGACGGGCAGCGCCCGGACGGGGGGCCTGGCTCGCCGGACGCGGGGCGCCCGGACGCGGGGCGGAGCCGCCGTTGGAGGCGGGGGCGGCGGGTGCCGCCGGAGCCGCCGGAGGGGCGGTGAACTCGGGCGCGGTGGGCGCCGGCGAGGCCGGAGCCGGACGCGGCGCGGGGCGCGGACCCGGACGGGGACCACCCGTGGAGGCCGGAGCGGCCGGGGCGGCGGGAGCCGCGGGGGCGCTCTCGGCGACGGCCGGCTTCGGGGCCGGCGGGCGCGGGGCGGCCGGACCCGGACGGGCGGCCTGCGCGGAAGAGGGGGCCGCCGGACGAGCCGGGGCAGCCTTGCGTGCGGGGGCGGGCTTGCCGCCTCCGTTGCCCTGCTGGAGGGCGTCTGTCAGCTTGCGTACAACGGGCGCCTCGATCGTCGAGGACGCCGAACGGACGAATTCACCGAGTTCTTGGAGCTTGGCCATGACGACCTTGCTCTCCACCCCGAACTCCTTGGCGAGTTCGTATACCCGGACCTTAGCCACTTCGCTCCTTTTAGGTCCGGGTGCGTCCGGACCGTCGCTACTTCATGGGCGTACTCATCGCGTGCTCATCGAGTGCTCATCGCAATCTCGACCTACTTCCAACTCGCGGAATACCGGGCCGCACGGAGGTTCCGTACGACTCGCTCTTACGGTGTTGCCTGCTCGACGTAGAGGCGCAACGCCTTTGTGTCGAGCGCTCCCTGGGCACGCAGCGCCCGTGGGAACGCCCGGCGGCGGACCGCCAGGTCCAGACAGACCAGGGCGGGATGCAGATACGCACCCCGGCCGGGCAGCGTACCGCGATCATCGGGGACGCATTCGCCCTCGATCGCCACGGTGCGCAGCAAGTCCTTCTTGGCCGCTCGCTCCCGGCACCCCACACAGGTGCGCTCAGGGCATGCGCGGGCTCGCGTCCGGCCAGACACTGCTAAGTCTACCTCCCCGCACCGACCTCACCCCTTTGGGGCAAGAATCGAACGGCTGTTGTCGTGATCTGAGCCACTGGAGGCCGAGATCTATTCCCCTGGCTGGTCGGACGGCTGTTCGGTGTCCGGGCGGATGTCGATCCGCCAGCCGGTCAGGCGGGCGGCGAGCCGGGCATTCTGGCCTTCCTTGCCGATCGCGAGCGACAGCTGGTAGTCCGGCACCGTCACGCGCGCGGAGCGGGCCGCGAGGTCGACGACCTCGACGCGGGAGACCCGCGCCGGGGACAGCGCGTTGGCCACCATGTCGGCCGGGTCGTCCGACCAGTCGACGATGTCGATCTTCTCGCCGTTCAGCTCGCCCATGACCGCGCGCACCCGGCCGCCCATGGGGCCGATGCAGGCGCCCTTGGCGTTCAGACCGCTGCGGGTGGAGCGGACCGCGATCTTCGTGCGGTGGCCGGCCTCGCGCGCGATGGCGGCGATCTCCACCGAACCGTCGGCGATCTCCGGCACCTCCATGGCGAACAGCTTCTTCACCAGGTTGGGATGCGTGCGGGACAGCGTCACGGACGGACCGCGCACACCCTTCGCCACCCGGACGACGTACGACCTCAGGCGCATGCCGTGCGGGTACGTCTCGCCGGGGACCTGCTCCTGCACCGGCAGGATGGCCTCCAGCTTGCCGATGTCGACGAGCACGTTCTTCGGGTCGCGGCCCTGCTGGACCACTCCGGTGACGATGTCGCCCTCGCGGCCCGCGTACTCGCCGAGCGTCGCGTCGTCCTCGGCGTCGCGCAGCCGCTGCAGGATGACCTGCTTGGCGGTGGTGGCGGCGATACGGCCGAAGTCGGACGGGGTGTCGTCGAACTCGCGCGCCTCCTGCCCCTCCTCCAGGTCCTCGGGGTCCTCCTTCGCCCACACCGTCACGTGGCCGGTCTCCCGGTTGAGCTCCACGCGCGCGTGGCGGCGGCTTCCCTCGGTGCGGTGGTAGGCGATGAGGAGGGCCGACTCGATCGCCTCGACCAACAGGCTGAAGGAGATCTCCTTCTCCCGCACCAAGCCCCGCAGGGCACTCATGTCGATGTCCACGGCTACGCCTCCTCTGCGTTCTCTTCGTTGTCTTCGGTGTCTTGGATGTCGTCGTTCTTGTTCTTGCGGTTGAACTCGACCTGGACGCGGGCCTTGACGACATCGGCGAGGGCGAGCCGCTTGGCGGTGGGCTTGCGCCCCTTCACGCCGGGCACCTCGACGTCGATGCCGTCGTCGTCCACCTCGATGATCCGCGCGATCAGCTCACCGCTCTCGGCCAGCTGGAACTTCACCAGCCGGTCGGTGGCGCGCACGTAGTGACGGTGTTCGGTGAGCTCGCGCTCCGCACCGGGGGTCCCGACCTCGAGGGTGTACTCCCCCGCGCCCATCGCGTCGGTCTCGTCGAGCTTCGCCGAGAGCGCGCGGCTGACATCCGCGATCTGGTCCAGATCGGCGCCCGAGTCGGAGTCGACGACCACGCGCAGCACCCGCTTGCGTCCGACCGAGTCCACCGCGACCTCTTCGAGATCGAGTCCCTGGGAGCTGACGAGCGGTTCCAGCAGTTCTCGCAGCCTCTCGCTCTGGGTCGTGCTCATCCGGGTGACTCCTCGGCCGCGTGTGCTGTTGTGGGTAGGGCGCGTGTCTGCACAAAGGGTATCCGGTCGCGGGGTGTGTTGCCGTCCACGCGTGCCTCCGGCGGCGGAGCGGGACGCCGTTGAGCTCGGGTGGTCGTCGTGGTCGGGCGGGTGCGGGTCCGTGGGGGCTCGTCGCGCCCACGCGGCGGAGCCGCACATCGACACAGCCCCGCGCCCCTTGGGCAGGCGCACGAGCCGGTGACATACGTCGGGGGCGTCCGCGGGTACCGTGATCACGGGCGCGCTGCCCTTGCCGTCATTCCGTTCGTACGAGCCCCCCGAGGACGTCTGCCGTGCCGTTCCCCTCACCTCCGCGCACCCTCGCCGGGCCGCGCAGAAGGAGCCTGCTCGTCTCGGCCGCCGGGGCCGCCCTCCTGACGGGCTGTTCCTCCGGCGCCGACGACTCCGGGACCACGGGCGGCAGCGAGTCCGCCGCCGAGCACGCACGCGCGCGTGCGGCGTCCGACAGCGAGACCCTCCTGCGCCACTACGACACGGTCCTCGCCGCCTACCCGACCCTGGCACCCCGCCTGGACCCGCTGCGCGCGGAGGTCGTACGGCACACGACCGCCTTCGGCGGCACAGGCTCCACCCCCTCCGCCACGACCACGGCATCGCCGTCGACCACGGCTTCCCCTACGGCCGCCCCCGCGACCGAGGGCGACGCCCTCGCCGGACTCGCGGCGGCCGAGCGGAGTCTCGCCGACCGGCGGGCCAAGGCGCTGCTCGACCTGCCCGGTGAACTGGCCCGCCTGCTGGCCTCGGTGGCCGCCGCCGGAGCCGCCCACGCGTATCTGCTGACGGAGAGTGCCCAGTGAGCGAGGAGAAGGCCGCGGAACTGACCGCGGTACAGGCGGCCCTGGCCGCGGAACACGCGGCGGTGTACGGCTACGGCGTCGTCGGCGGCCGCATCCGCGAGGGCCGCCGCCAGGAGGCGAAGACGGCCTACGACGCCCACCGCGCCCGGCGCGACGCGCTCGTCCGCGAGGTGCGGGGCCTGGGCGGCACCCCGGTGGCCGCGTCCGCCGGGTACGCGCTGCCGTTCCCGGTGCCGGACTCGGCGGCGGCCGTACAGCTCGCCGCGGAGCTGGAGGACCGGGTGGCCGGGGTCTACTCCGACCTCGTGCGGGCGGCGACGGGCGGGCTGCGCGGTACGGCCGCGGAGGCGCTGCGCGAAGCGGCGGTGCGGGCGGTGCGCTGGCGCGGCGGGAGCGTACCCTTCCCTGGTCTCGCCGAGCGGGCCGCGACACCCACGGCCCCGGTGACACCCACGGCGTGATCCGCACGGGGACGCAGGACGGCAGTACCGCAGGAAGGGAACTACTCGCGCATGGCTTTCGAACCGCCGCAGCGTCTGGTGAGGGCGCTCGGTGAGACGGCACCGAGCGGTGACGACTGGTTGGAGAAGCTGCCCGAGGTGGCCCAAGAGGCCGTCGATCTACGCGAGTTGACCGTCGAACGCGTGCAGGTGCCGGGTGGGCGCAGCAGTCTGGTCGTGCTGGTGCGGCGGGCCGACGGCACCCCGGCGGTGCTGAAGCTGGCCCCCGGCCGGGCCCGTCCCGAGAGTGAGCGGGCCGCGCTCGCGCGGTGGGGCGGGCTGGGGGCGGTGCAGCTCGTCGAGCCGTTCGCGGCGGAGGGTGTGCTGGTGCTGGAGCGGCTGCATCCCGATGTGTCGGTGCGGTCGCTGCCGGAGGCCAAGGCGTTGCTGGAGGCCGCGGGGACCTTGCGGCGGCTGTGGGTCGAGCCGCCCGGTGACCATGCGTTCGAGACCGTGGCCGAGCGGACGGGGCGGCAGGCTGTCGCCATGCGGGGTGCTGGGAGCGAGGTCTCCGCGCTGGTCTCCGCCGCGTTGGAGGCTCGTGAGTCGTTGTTGGTCGCGCCGCCCGAGGTGCGGTTGCTGCACGGGACGTTTCGGCAGAGCAAGGTGCTCGCGGCTGAGCGGATGCCCTGGCTTGCGGTGGGGCCGGATCCTGTGGTGGGTGAGTGTGCGTTCGATCTTGCTCGGTTGGTGCGGGACCGGGTGGAGGATCTGATCGCCACGCCGTCGGGGGCCGCTACAACTCGGCGGCGGGTCAAGCGACTTGCCGAGTCCTTGGATGTGGATCAGGAGCGGTTGCGGGGGTGGACGTTGTTCCGGGCCGTGGAGTCCGGGGTGCGGGCACTGCGCGTGGGGCGGCCTCGGGATGCCGAGTTGTTGCTGGAATTTGCCGGGTGGCTTTAGGTCGGTTTTTGGGTGCGCGTGTGTGGTGGCTGGGCGCGCAGTTCCCCGCGCCCCTGAAGGGGTGCTGCGGTGGGGCTTAGTTTCAGGGCCAGCACTGGGCAGTCCGATGCTGCTCTTCTGGCTCGTTTCATGGTTCGGGGTGGGATGGGGGAACCGTCCAGCAGGGGGTAGCCCCACTCGTCCAGGGTGATGTGGTCGGGGAGGAGTTCTGCGCAGAGGCCGTGGGCCTGGCAGGACGTCCAGTCGATGTCGAGCTGGTGGTGGTCCATGGATCAGTGGGCCTCGTTCGGGATCGGGAGCAAGGGGGTGGGGTCGCTCGCCGTGCACAATCCCCTTGCGTGGGCGTCGAGTTCGGGGGCGAACGTGGTCAGTGCGCTGCGGACCAGGCGGGCCGTGCCGTCGGGGTGGTGGCAGGCGCCCCGGCCCTCCACGAGACCCGCCCAACGGGCCACGTCCTGGCGGGTGTTGGCCTGGGGGCCGGGGGTGGCCAGGGCCTGGAAGGCGGCGGCTATGCGCGGGAGGCCGTTGAGGCAGGGCCCGCACTGGCCGACCGACTGGAGGGCCAAGTAGCGGAGGACCCGGGCGGTTTCGGCCACTCCGCAGCGGTCGGTGGGGAGTGCTGCGAGGACTCCTGCTCCCAAGTCGGTTGCGTCCAGGGTGCGTTGGGATGCTTCCGCGGCCGGGATCCAGGTGCCGTGGTAGCCGCCCACCAGGACCGCGGAGACTCCGCGCAGGGGGAGCAGTCGGTTCAGGGGGAGGCCGAACGGGGCTTCCACCACCCGGACTTCGCGGCCCGGCGCGTGCAGGGTGCAGAGCGTGCTGCCGGGCTGGGCGGGGGTGCCGGCGCTGCGGAACCAGTCGGCGCCGTAGCGGGCGATCAGGGCGAGGTGGGCCAGGGTCTCCACGTTCTGGACGAGGGTGGGGGCCTTGCGCACCCCGCGTTCGCGGACCGGCGGGCGCTGGTGGCGGGGCAGCGGGGCGTTGCCGGAGACGTACTGCGCGAGAGCCGACGCCTGGCCGGACAGGAAGCGCTTGGGCAGACGGACGATCCGCACGGGGAGCGGGTCATGGCGTTGGGCAAGGGCCGATTCCAGGTAGGAGGCGCCGTCCTCCACCGCCAGGTGCGCCTCCCCCGCACCCACCGCCCTGGCCGCCAACTGCAGCCCGTCCAGGACGAGATGGGGTGACAGGCGCAGGAGCGTCTTGTCCTTGCGGCTGGCCGGTTCGCCTTCCGCGCCGTTCGCCACGACCACCGGTACGCGGCCCGTACGGCGGCTCGCGTCGGCCACCGCGACCAGCTTGCGGTACGTCGGGAACGCGGCGCCTCCGCGGCCGGTGAGGCCGGACTCGGCGACCGTTCTCAGCAGGCCGTCGGGATCTCCGTACGCCACCGGGCCGTAGCGGAGTTCGTGGGTGGAGAGGTCGGCCGCGGTGCCGCCGGGGGCGAGGAGGCGGGGGGACATGTAGACGTCGGTGAAGGCCGTGCTCATGGTCATGTGCGGGCTCCTTCGGCGGTGCGGAGCAGGGCTGCGGGGGTGCGGCGGGAGGCGCGGGCGGAGTGGGCCAGGCGGATGCCGGAGGCGGCGACCACGGCGGCCACGCAGGAGCCGGTCAGCCAGGTCATCCAGTCGGTGCCGGTGTCCGTGCCGATGCCGATGCCGTGGATCAGGGCGACCGGCCAGGAGGCGTACGCGAGCCAGTGCAGCGCCCGCCAGGTGCGGTGTCCGATGCGTTCCCGGAGGAGGCTGGTGACCAGGACCGCGAGCAGCAGGTCGAGGGCGACCGTGCCGAGGCCGAGCCAGAGGGGTTCGTAGGCGGAGACGAACGGGACGACCGCGTCGAGGACGGTGATGTCGACGTAGCCGTCGATCACCGCCATCGCGATGTGCACGGCCAGGAACGCGCTCGCGGAGAGGGAGAGGCCGCGGTGCAGGGCGACCGTGCCGAAGCGGGGCAGGCCGGGGAGCCGCGTGCGCAGGCGGACCGCGATGCCGAGCAGGACCACGACCGTGAACAGGACGAGGCAGACCGCTCCGGTGGCGCGGTTGGCGTACCAGAGGATCTCGGAGCTCATGCGGCGACCGCCTGGTGGGTGGGCCAGCCCGGGGTCGTGACGACCGTGCCGTCCTGGGCGACCAGGCGCGCGGGGAGGCCCAGGCGGGTCAGCCAGCGCTCCGCGCCCGCCCCCTTGACCAGGGACGCGGTGCTCGCCGCGTTGGCGTCGGCGCTCGTCGCGGCGGCGACCGAGACCGTGCGCCAGGGGCTGCGGACGGGGAGGCCGGTGCGCGGGTCGACGATGTGGTGCAGCTCGTAGCCGTTCCGGCGCCAGCGACGGGCGGCGGTGCCCGAGGTGGCGAGACCGCCGGAGCGCAGGGCGACCGTGGCGTACGTACCGTGCGCGGGCGTCTCGTCGACGGAACCGGTGACGTCCTGCACGCGGATGTTCCAGCCGCCGACCGGGGGCTCCCCCGCGACGGCCGTGTCGCCGCCCAGGCTCACCAGGACGCCGCAGCCCGCCACTTGGGCGAGCATCGCCGCGGCCTTGTCGGCGGCCCACGCCTTCGCGGTGGCGCCGAGGTCCAGACGGACGCCGGCCGGGACGGTGACCGTGCCCGTCGCGGGGTCCAGGTCGATCGCGCGCCAGCCCGGGGCGCGCTTCACGGTGAGGCGGACCGGGCGGTCGTCCTCGCGGACGAGGGTGAAGTCGCGGTCGTAGCCGAGGGAGTTCATGGCCGAGCCGACCGTCGGGTCGACCGCGCCGTCCGTCGCCTCGGCGGCGCGCAGCGCGACCGCCAACGCCTCGGCGAGGAGCGGGCTGACGGTGACCGGGCGGCCCGACGAGGCTTCCAGGGCGGCCAGTTCGGAGTCGGTACGGAACCTGCTGCACGCCGCGTCGACCTCGGCGAGGTACCGGGCGAGGAGCAGGTTGCAGGAGTCCAGCAGGGCCGGGTCGGTGACGACCAGCCGGACGCCGGTCCCGAGGGCGCGCCAGTCGGCGGCGGCCGTCGTACGCAAGGTCGCTGTGCTCATCACGACGCTCCCGACGTGGAGTCGGTGGAGCCGCCGGAGGACGACGTCACGCCGGACGAGGACGAGGACGTGGACGTGGAGGATGAGGAGGACGTAGAGGTCGAACTGTCCGACGTGGACGAGGTGTTGGAGGAGGCGGACGGTGAAGGTGTCGAGGACGACGACGAGCTGCTCGTGCCGGTGCTGCTCGCCGCCGTGTCCGCTTCCGCGTCCGACTGCACCGTGCCGACCAGGGCGAAGGCCCCGGCCGCCGCGGCCAGCGTGATCGCCGCCGTGGCGGCCGCGATGCGCCGCTTTCCTCTGCGGACCGCCGTAGCGGCCCCACGCTCCTCGACTGTCATGACCGTTCCCCTCCGCAGTGACGCTCTGTCACGTCCTACGGTCGGGGACCAGCCTGAGAGAAGTCTGTGAGGCGCCCGTACGCCTCCCGAGAACTCTCTGAGAGGAACCTTAAATCGCTTGAGGCTTCAATAACTCAGTGCGCGGTGAGGCGGGCGATCGCCTCGTCGACGGTCAGCTCCTCGCGCTCGCCCGTCCTGCGGTCCTTCAGCTCCAGGACGCCCTCGGCGGAACGGCGGCCCGCCACCAGGATCTTCGGTACGCCGATCAGCTCCGAGTCGGTGAACTTCACGCCCGGGGAGACCCCGGCGCGGTCGTCGACCAGGACGCGCAGGCCGGCCGCGCGCAGCTTCTCCGAGACGTCCAGGGCGAGTTCGGTCTGCAGGGCCTTGCCCGCGGCCACGACGTGCACGTCGGCCGGGGCGACCTCGGCGGGCCAGCACAGGCCCTTGTCGTCGGCGGTCTGCTCGGCGAGGGCGGCGACCGCGCGGGAGACGCCGATGCCGTAGGAGCCCATGGTCACGCGGACCGGCTTGCCGTGCTGGCCGAGGACGTCGAGCTTGAGGGCGTCGGCGTACTTGCGGCCGAGCTGGAAGATGTGGCCGATCTCGATGGCGCGGTCCAGCTTGAGGCCGGTGCCGCACTTGGGGCAGGGGTCGCCCTCCTGGACGACCACGACGTCGACGTACGTGTCGACCTCGAAGTCACGGCCCGCCACGACGTTCTTCGCGTGCGTGCCCTCCTTGTTGGCGCCCGTGATCCAGCTCGTGCCGGGGGCCACGCGGGGGTCGGCGATGTACGTGACCTTCTCGCCCAGGCCCTGCGGGCCGACGTAGCCGCGCACCAGGTCGGGACGGCCGGTGAAGTCCTCCGCCGTCACCAACTCGACTGCGGCGGGGGCGAAATGGGCCTCGACCTTGCCGAGGTCGACCTCGCGGTCGCCGGGGACGCCCACGGCCACGATCTCGCCGTCGACCTTCACGAGCAGGTTCTTCAGGGTGGCGGAGGCCTCGACGCCGAGGTGGGCGGCGAGGGTCTCGATGGTGGGGGTGTCGGGGGTCGGGATCTCTTCGAGCGCGGGCACGCCGGTGGCGTCCACGGGCTTCAACTCGTACGTGATCGCTTCGGTGTTGGCCGCGAAGTCGCAGTTCGGGCAGTCCGCGAAGGTGTCCTCGCCGGCCTCGGCGGGGGCGAGGAACTCCTCCGACTTGGAGCCGCCCATCGCGCCCGCGGTGGCGGCGCAGATGCGGTAGTCGAGGCCGAGGCGCGTGAACACCTTCTGGTAGGCCTCGCGGTGCAGGGCGTAGGAGTGGGCGAGGCCCTCGTCCTCCGTGTCGAAGGAGTACGAGTCCTTCATCAGGAACTCGCGGCCGCGGAGGATGCCGGCGCGGGGGCGGGCCTCGTCGCGGTACTTGTGCTGGATCTGGTAGAGGATGACCGGCAGGTCCTTGTACGAGGACGCCTGGTCCTTCACGATCAGCGTGAAGATCTCCTCGTGGGTCGGGCCGAGGAGGTAGTCGCCGCCCTTGCGGTCCTGGAGGCGGAACAGCTCGGGGCCGTACTCCTCCCAGCGCCCGGTCGCCTCGTACGGCTCGCGGGGCAGGATCGCGGGGAGCAGCACCTCCTGGGCGCCGATCGCGTCCATCTCCTCACGCACGATCCGCTCGACGTTCGCGAGCACCTTCTTGCCCAGGGGCAGCCACGACCAGATCCCGGCGGCGGTACGCCGGACATATCCGGCCCGCACGAGCAGCTTGTGACTGAGGACCTCGGCGTCCGCCGGGTCGTCGCGCAGCGTCTTCGCCATCAACTGGGACATGCGCTGGACCGGTGCGTTCGCCATGGTTCCTGTACTCCTGCCGGGAAAGGGTGATGGCTAGGAGGTTAGCCGGGCGTGCTGCGCCGGTGGAAATCGGTTAACCGCGGCGAAGCGGGAGGGGGGCGCCCATGACCGCGTACGGCTTCGGGGCGCTCGGGAACAGGACCTGGCGGGCGAGGTCCTCGTAGCCGAGGGAGCGGTAGAGGCCGCGGGCCGGGCTGTCGGTGTCGATCGCGGAGAGGATCGAGCGGGGTTCGGTGGCGGTGTCCGTGATGGTGGTGATCAGGGAACGGCCTGCGCCGCGGTTCTGGTAGTGCGGGTGGACGTGCAGCTCGGTGATCACGAAGGAGTGGTCGAGCCAGTCGTCGTGGTCGCGGGCGCGGAGATACGGCTCTACGACGGTGGACCACCAGTGGGTGCGGCTGTTGGGCATGCCGTAGACGAAGCCGACGAGACGGCCCTCGGTGGTGGCGCCGAGGGCGCGGGCTCCGGGGTAGGTCATGTGGCGCAGGACGATCTGGCGTCTTACCGCCACCTCGTCCGGGCCCAGGCCGAACGCGAGGGCCTGCACGGCGAGGGCTTCGTCCACGTGGGCCGAGAGGTCCAGGGGGCCGATCACGACGTCTTGGGGGTGGCGGTGACCGTGACCGGGAAATCGCATGTGGGGAGAGTACAGGGGGGTGACGGTTGTCGTTCGAGCGCCGGTCGTATGTGAGTGGTCGCGCCCAGGCGGCGGAGCCGCACATGTCACAGGCTCGCGCCCCTGAAAGACCTTCAGAACAGGACACTCATGAAGGCGCCGACTTCCTGGAAGCCCACCCTCAAGTACGCCCTTCTCGCCGGGGTGTTGAAGTCGTTCACGTAGAGGCTGACCACCGGGGCCACGTCCGCCAGCGCGTAACGCAGTACCGCCGCCATCGCGGGGGCCGCCACGCCTCTCCCCCGGTACTCGGGGGCCACCCACACACCCTGGATCTGGCAGGCCTGCGAGGTCGCGGCGCCGATCTCCGCCTTGAAGACGACCTTGCCCTGCTCGTCGAGACGCGCGAACGAGCGCCCCGCGCCCACGAGTTCGGCCACGCGGGCCTGGTAGAGGAGGCCTCCGTCGCCGGCCAGGGGGGAGACGCCGACCTCCTCGGTGAACATCGCCACGCACGCCGGCATGATCGTGTCCATCTCGTCCTTGCGGATACGACGGACGTACGGGTCGGCGGCGATGTCGGTGGGCATGCGGTCGGCGACCATGAGGGGCTGGCGGGCGCGGACCTCGCGGGCGGGGCCCCAGCTGGGTTCGAGGAGGCGCCAGAGCTGGGCGGTCGGTTCGGCCGGGCCGACGATCGAGGAGCAGCGGCGGCCTGCCCTGCGGGCGCGGTCGGCGAAGGCGCGGACGGCTCTGGGGGTCGCGCAGATCGGGACGAGGTTGGCGCCCGCGTAGCAGAGGGACGTCAGCATGCCGTCCTCGTACCAGCCCCACATCTCGCCGCCGAGCCGCCAGGGGTCGAGGCCGGCGACCTGTACCCGCGAGGTGACGAAGGCGTTCGTGACCGGCTCGCGGTCGAGCACGGCGAGCGCGGCGTCCAGGTCGCTCGGTTCGAGCACCCGAGAGGTGGTCTGGGTCAACACGTGCGGGGCCTCACCCTAAGGTCTGCTGATCTCCGCACTGTACCTGCGGAAGCTGAGCGGTGCCGCGTTGTGTGCCGTTCGCTTGTAAGCGGGGCTGGGTTCAGTGACCGCCTCCGGGGGCTGCCGCCCCCGGACCCCCCGCTGTCGGCCTGAACGGCCTCGTCCTCAAACGCCGGACGGGCTGGGGGGTGGGGGCCTGGACTGGGAGGTGGCGGGAGCTCCGCGAGCTGGGGTGCCCGGCGACCCGTGAACCGTGCGACCTCGTAGGGAGCCCTGAGCCCTGAGCTCTCGACGAGCAAAGCTCAAGGCCCCGACAAGTGCAGCCCCAAGACCTTTCAGCGCCGCAGCAGACCTTCAGCCTGCGCACGTCCTCTCAGCCTTGGTCAGACCTCAGAGGCCCTCAACCCGCCACAGAAACCGAAGGCTCCCCGGAAGCGATTCCGTCCGCCTCCATCTGCTCGGCGATCTTCATCGCCTCCTCGATGAGGGTCTCCACGATCTTCGACTCGGGGACCGTCTTGATGACCTCACCCTTGACGAAGATCTGGCCCTTGCCGTTGCCGGAGGCGACGCCGAGGTCGGCTTCGCGGGCCTCGCCGGGGCCGTTCACCACGCAGCCCATGACGGCTACGCGGAGGGGGACCTCCATGCCCTCGAGGCCTGCCGTGACTTCCTCGGCGAGCTTGTAGACGTCGACCTGGGCGCGGCCGCAGGAGGGGCAGGAGACGATCTCCAGGCGGCGGGGCTTGAGGTTCAGGGACTCCAGGATCTGGTTGCCGACCTTGACCTCCTCGACCGGCGGCGCGGAGAGGGAGACGCGGATCGTGTCGCCGATGCCCTGCGAGAGGAGGGCGCCGAAGGCCACGGCCGACTTGATCGTGCCCTGGAAGGCCGGGCCCGCCTCGGTGACGCCGAGGTGGAGCGGGTAGTCGCACTGGGCGGCGAGCTGGCGGTACGCCTCGACCATGATCACCGGGTCGTTGTGCTTGACCGAGATCTTGATGTCCCGGAAGTCGTGCTCCTCGAAGAGCGACGCCTCCCAGAGGGCGGACTCGGCGAGCGCCTCGGGGGTCGCCTTGCCGTACTTCTTCAGCAGTCGCGCGTCCAGCGAGCCCGCGTTCACACCGATGCGGATCGGCGTGCCGTGGTCCTTCGCGGCGCGCGCGATCTCCTTGACCTTGTCGTCGAACTGCTTGATGTTGCCGGGGTTCACACGAACCGCCGCACACCCGGCCTCGATGGCGGCGAAGACGTACTTCGGCTGGAAGTGGATGTCGGCGATCACCGGGATCTGCGACTTGCGGGCGATCGTCGCGAGCGCGTCGGCGTCGTCCTGCGTCGGGCAGGCCACGCGGACGATCTGGCAGCCGGACGCGGTCAGCTCGGCGATCTGCTGGAGCGTCGCGCCGATGTCCGACGTACGGGTGGTCGTCATGGACTGCACCGACACCGGCGCGTCGCCGCCGACCGCCACGGTGCCGACCTGGATCTGCCGGCTCTTGCGACGCTCGGCAAGCCGGGTCGGAACGGACGGAATGCCGAGAGAAATCGCAGTCATCTGCTGTGCAACCCCAAGTCGTGGATCAAGGCCCCGGTCCCGAATCAGCGGGCTCCAGGCTTCGAGATTACGTCAACCGCAGGGGCCCGAGCACTCCCCCACCTCTAATCCACTCGGCGGGGGGACTCCCATCGCCCGTAAACCCACTCAATGGAGAGCGCCCCGGCACAGAAGGTGCCGGGGCGCTACGAACTGCGGATGACTAGGAGATTTTCACCGGGTTAACCACGTCCGCCACCAACACCAACAAGGTGAAGCAGACGAAGATCCCCGCCACCACATACGCCACCGGCATCAGCTTCGCCACATCGAACGGGCCCGGGTCCGGCCGCTTGAGCACCTTCGCCAGGTTCCGCCGCAGCGCCTCCCACAGCGCGCCCGCGACATGCCCGCCGTCGAGCGGGAGCAGCGGGAGCATGTTGAAGAGGAAGAGGGAGAGGTTGAAGCCCGCGACCAGCATCAGGGCCATGGCCAGCTGCTGGGTCGGCGGGATGTCGAGCGTGAAGATCTCGCCGCCGACGCGGGCCGCGCCGACCACACCCATCGGGGAGTCGGCCTGGCGGGGGGCGCCGTCGAAGGCCGCGTTCCACAGGGCCGGGATCTTGCCGGGGAGGGCCGCGATGGAGTCGACGGCCTCGCCCATGCGGTCTCCCATCCAGGTGACCGAGTCGCCGAAGTCCTGGCGGACGATGCCGGTGGCCGCGCTGAAGCCGAGGAAGCCGGCGGTGACGTACTGCCCCTGGACGATCTGGCCGCTGGAGTCCTTCTTGGCGACCTGGTTCGACGCGATCTTCGCGTTGAGGGTCAGGGACTGGCCCTTGCGCTCCACGACGATCGGGACCGTCTTGCCGGGGGTGGCGCGGATCAGGTCGGAGAGCTTGTTCCAGTCCGTGGTCCTGACGCCGTTGAAGCTGACGATCTTGTCGCCGGCCTTCAGGCCCGCTGCCGCCGCCGGGGACGCCGGGTCGGACTTCTTGCAGGTGTCGCGGTTCTGGCTCTGCGCGATGACGCATTCGGAGACGGAGCTGACCGTGTTGGTCTGCTGCGAGATGCCGAAGCCCATCAGGACGGTGAGGAAGAGCGCGATGGCGAGGATGAGGTTCATGAAGGGGCCCGCGAACATCACGATGACCCGTTTCCAGGGCTTGCGTGTGTAGAACAGGCGGGACTCGTCGCCGGGCTCGAGCTCCTCGAAGGCGGCCGAGCGGGCGTCCTCGATCATGCTGCGCCAGGGCGAGGTGGAGCGGGACTCTATCCTGCCGTCCGGTCCTGGCGGGAACATGCCGATCATGCGGATGTAGCCGCCGAACGGGATGGCCTTGAAGCCGTACTCGGTGTCGCCCTTGCGCTTGGACCAGATGGTCGGGCCGAAGCCGACCATGTACTGGGGCACCCGGATGCCGAAGAGCTTCGCGGTGGAGAGATGCCCCAGCTCGTGCCAGGCGATCGAGACCAGCAGGCCGACCGCGAAGACGACTATGCCGAGGATCATCATCAGGGCTGTCATGCACGCGCCTCCGCGTTCGCCGTGGTCGTCTGCGCTGTCAGTTCGCGGGCCCGGGCGCGTGCCCAGGTCTCCGCTTCGAGGACGTCCGACACGGTCAGTGAAGTTCCCGTGGCCGGCGTCCCGTGTTCCTCGACCACCCGTGTCACCGTCTCCATGATTCCGTTGAACGGCAGCGCGCCCGCGCGGAACGCCTCCACGCACTCCTCGTTGGCCGCATTGAACACCGCCGGGGCCGTGCCCGCGAGCTGTCCCACATGGCGGGCCAGGCCGACCGACGGGAACGCGTCGGTGTCGAGCGGGAAGAACTCCCACGTCGACGCCTTGCTCCAGTCGAACGCGGGCGCCGCGTCCGGGACCCGCTCGGGCCAGCCGAGCCCGATGGCGATCGGCCCGCGCATGTCGGGGGGCGTCGCCTGGGCGAGTGTCGAACCGTCCGTGAATTCCACCATCGAGTGGACATACGACTGCGGGTGTACGACCACCTCAATGCGATCGAAGGGAATGTCGTACAGCAGGTGCGCCTCGATCACTTCGAGACCCTTGTTCACCAGGGTCGCGGAGTTGATCGTGATCACGGGTCCCATCGCCCAGGTGGGGTGCGCGAGCGCCTCTTCCACGGTGACTCGCGCCAGGTCCGCCTTGGTACGGCCGCGGAAGGGGCCGCCGGACGCGGTGACGACGAGCTTGCGCACATCGGCGCGGGTGCCGGCCGCGAGGGCCTGGAAGAGCGCCGCGTGCTCGGAGTCCACCGGGATGATCTGGCCGGGCTTGGCGAGCGCCTTCACCAGCGGGCCGCCGACGATGAGCGACTCCTTGTTGGCGAGCGCGAGGACGCGTCCCGCCTCCAGGGCGGCGAGGGTGGGCGCGAGGCCGATGGATCCGGTGATGCCGTTCAGCACGGTGTGGCAGTCGGAGGCGGCGAGCTGGGTGGCCGCGTCGGGTCCGGCCAGGATCTCGGGGAGCGGCTCCCCCGCGCCGTACTGCGCGGCGAGCGCTTCGCGCAGTGCCGGTACGGCGTCCTCGCGGGCGACCCCCACCGTCCGCACCCTGAGCCGGTACGCCTGCTCGGCGAGGAGGCCGACCCGGCCGCCGTTCGCGGAGAGGGCGGTGACCTTGAAGCGGTCCGGGTTGCGCAGCACCAGGTCGATGGCCTGCGTGCCGATGGACCCGGTGGACCCGAGGATCACCAGGGCCTTGGGACCGTCGCCCACGACGGGGTCGTAGACGAGATGTGGGTCGGCGAGGGGTGCTGGACTGTCGCTCATCCCTCCATTGTTGCCGCAACGGGTGGCCTGGTGGACAGCGGTTCCCTCGGGCGGGTGGCTTATCGGCTCTCGTCGGTGATTGAAGGGAAATCCCCCTTTGTGAATACGGCGTGAAGGTCGTGTGATAACACTTCAGTCCTGCGCCGGTGATCTGCCGGTGCGTGGACGACATCCTGGGGGGATTCTCCATGCGGAAACGCGCTGCCCTGCCCGCGCTCGCGGGCGCCGTGATCTTCACCGGCACCCTGCTGAGCACTCCGGCCGAGGCCGCCGGCGGGGTCACGATCTACCACGTCTGGTTCGACAGCCCGGGCTCGGACAACCGGTCGAACACGAGCCTGAACGGCGAGTGGGTGCAGCTCAAGAACACCAGCCGGTCGGCGATCTCCCTCAAGGGCTATGTCCTGAAGGACGTCTCGAACCACCGGTACGTCTTCAAGAACATCAAGATCGGCGCCGGCAAGTACATCAAGGTGCACACCGGCAAGGGCACGGACACCGCGTCGAACACGTACCAGGGCCGTGCCGCCTACGTCTGGAACAACACCAGCGACACGGCGACGCTGACGAAGTCCAACGGCAGCAAGGTCGACACCTGTTCGTGGACGACACGGAATCCGAGCGACAAGTACTGCTGAACCGGCGCTAGTCGACGCGGCGGTGCAGGTTGTCCGCCTTGGACGGGCCCGGGGTCGTGTCGGCGATCCAGGGTCCGTCTCCCGACGGGTCGACGATGCCCTGCTCCAGCCACTCGTAGGCGCCGCCCATGACGCCCTTGACGACCTTGTGGTCGATGGCGTCGGTGTTGGTCCACAGCCGGCCGAAGAGTTCCTCGACGCGGATGCGGGACTGTTCGCAGAAGGCGTCGGCGAGTTGGTAGGCCTCGCGGCCGTGATCGCCCTGGGTGCGCAGGAGTTCGGCCCGCACGCAGGCCGCACTCATCGCGAAGAGCTCGGCGCCGATGTCGACGATCCGGCCCAGGAAGCCCTGCTTGGTCTCCATGCGGCCCTGCCAGCGGGACATGGCGTAGAAGGTCGAGCGGGCCAGCTTGCGGGCGTTGCGCTCGACGTAGCGAAGGTGCCGGGAGAGGTCGACGCCGTGGCGGAACTCGCCGTAGGTGCCCGGGAGTTGGCCGCTGCCCGCGACCAGTTTCGGGAGCCACTTGGCGTAGAAGACGCCTGCGCCCGCGCCCGCTTTCGCCTTGTCCTGAAGGGACTTGTCGGGGTCGATCAGGTCGCCGGCGACCTTGAGGTGGGCGTCGACGGCCTCGCGGGCGATGAGGAGGTGCATGATCTCGGTCGAGCCCTCGAAGATGCGGTTGATCCGGAGGTCGCGCAGGACCTGTTCGGCGGGGACCGCCTTCTCGCCGCGGGCCGCGAGGGACTCGGCCGTCTCGAAGCCCCGGCCGCCGCGGATCTGGACGAGTTCGTCGGCCATCAGCCAGCCCATCTCGGACGCGAAGAGCTTGGCGAGCGCGCCCTCGATGCGGATGTCGTTGCGGTCCTCGTCGGCCATCTGCGAGGACAGGTCGAGTACGGCCTCCAGGGCGAAGGTCGTCGCCGCGATGAAGGAGATCTTCGCGCCCACGGCCTCGTGCTCGGCGATCGGCCTGCCCCACTGCTCACGCGCCGCCGACCACTCGCGGGCGATCTTCAGGCACCACTTGCCGGCCGCGACACAGGACGCGGGCAGCGAGAGGCGGCCGGTGTTGAGGGTGGTGAGGGCGATCTTGAGGCCCGCGCCCTCGGGGCCGATGCGGTTCGCGGCCGGGACCCTGACCTGGTGGAAGCGGGTGACGCCGTTCTCGATGCCGCGCAGGCCCATGAAAGCGTTGCGGTTCTCCACGGTGATGCCGGGCGAGTCGGTCTCGACGACGAACGCCGTGATGCCGCCCTTGCCCTCCGCGGACTTCGGCACCCGGGCCATCACGACCAGGAGGTCGGCGATCACGCCGTTGGTGGTCCAGAGCTTCACCCCGTCGAGGACGTACGCGTCCCCGTCCCGCACCGCGCTGGTCGCGAGCCGCGCCGGGTCGGAGCCGACGTCCGGTTCGGTGAGCAGGAAGGCGCTGATGTCGGTGCGGGCGCAGCGGGGCAGGAACTCCGCCTTCTGCTCGTCCGTGCCGAACAGCTTCAGCGGCTGCGGTACGCCGATCGACTGGTGCGCGGAGAGCAGCACGCCGACCGCGGGGCAGGCGGAGCCCGCGAGCGCGAGCGCCTTGTTGTAGTACACCTGGGTGAGGCCGAGGCCGCCGTACTTGGTGTCGATCTTCATGCCGAGGGCGCCGAGCTCCTTGAGGCCGGCGATGACCTCGTCGGGGATGCGCGCCTCGCGTTCGATGCGGGCCGCGTCGATCCGCGTCTCGCAGAAGACGCGCAGCTTCGCGAGGAACTCCTCGCCGCGCCGGGAGTCCTCGGCGGCCGGGAGGGGGTGGGGGTGGATCAGGTCGAGCCGGAAGCGGCCGAGGAACAGTTCCTTGGCGAAGCTGGGCTTGCGCCAGTCCTGTTCCCGGGCCGCCTCCGCCACCTGCCGGGCCTCTCGCTCGGTGACGGAGGGTTTGCTGGACGGAGCGGACATCAGGCTCACCTCGCCGCGAATCGGGCCCTCGGACCATGCTGGTTACCGACGGGTGCTACCCGATCGTATGTACCCGATCCGCCGCGAAGCAGCCACCCTTCGCGCGTCCGTTCAGCCGATGTCGACGGAGTACGCCTTTGTGTCAAGGCACCCCGAGCCCGTGAAGACCTCGATGCCGGACTCGATGCCGGAGCGGCGCCGAGCACCGTCGCCTTCTTCGAGAGGCGGGGTCCGCGGTGTTGCGTCGGGGGTCCTTCCGGGGGACGGTTCGTCTACGACCTCTCCGTGGCCGCGGACCGGCCCGGAGGTTGCCTCCCCCGCCCGGAGAACCTCGTGGAGCCCGGTGCTTCCAGAAAGTGTCGAAGCGCTTCGACAACCTATGGACACCCACACCACCTGAAGCTAATGTCGAACCACCCTCACTCGCCCTTGTCAGCAACGCGCACTGTCGAAGCGCTTCACAAAGCTTGGAGAGCTGGATGGTCACCCTCGCCGAGGTCGCCCAGCACGCCGGAGTCTCGGCGAGCACGGTGAGCTATGTCCTCAGCGGCAAGCGGTCCATCTCCGGAGCCACCCGGCAGCGGGTCGAGCAGAGCATCCGCGAGCTGGGCTACCACCCGAACGCGGGCGCCCGCGCCCTCGCCAGCAGCCGTTCCAACATCATCGCGCTGATGGTGCCGCTGCGCACCGACATGTACGTGCCGGTGATGATGGAGATCGCCATCGCCGTGGCGACCACCGCCCGCCTGCACGGCTACGACGTCCTGCTGCTCACCGGCGAGGAGGGTCCCGACGCGGTGCGCCGGGTCACCGGCAGCGGCCTCGCCGACGCGATGATCCTGATGGACGTCGAACTCGACGACGAGCGGCTGCCGTTGCTGCGCGGCACCGACCAGCCCTCCGTGCTCATCGGCCTCCCCGCCGACACCACCGGACTGACCTGCGTCGACCTCGACTTCGGGGCGACCGGGGCGCTGTGTGTCGAACACCTCGCCAAGCTCGGCCACCACGACATCGCTGTCATCGGCGAGGCCCCCGCGGTCTACGAGCGGCACACCGGCTTCGCCGAGCGCACCCTCGACGGACTCCGGTCCCGGGCACGGGAGTTGGGTCTGCGGGTGCTGCACCGGCCGTGCGAGGGCGGGTACGACGCGATGTCGCTGACCCTGGCCCGGGTCTTCGACGAGCGCCCCGGCACCACGGGCTTCGTCGTGCAGAACGAGTCGGCGGTCGAGCCGCTGCTCGCGCTGCTGCGTCAGCAGGGCCGGGCCGTGCCGGAGGACGTGTCGGTGGTCGCGGTCTGCCCCGACCAGGTCGCCACCCAGGCCTCGGTGCGGCTGACGTCCGTCGCCATCCCCGCCCAGGAGATGGGCCGTTACGCCGTGGAGCATCTGGTGGCCAAGCTGGACGGCCGCGGCAGCGACGAAGTCGTGCTGATCGCACCCGAGTTGACGGTGCGGGCGAGCACGGGACCGGCACCGTCGGCTGCTTGACCAGCCACGCTCCACGTGATTGTGCGGTTACCCCCTGTTCTGCTTTCCTCCAGGAGCACTCCTCGTGAATCAGCATGCCGAAATCCAGTCCGAGGTCAGTCTCGCGCAGTCCTCCCCCACCGTCGGAACGTTCCGCGAGCGGGACGGCGCGCTGGAGTGGAGCGGCCGTCAGGAGACCCTGCGGATCGAACCGTGGGGGCCGGACGCGGTCCGGGTCAGGGCCCGGCTCGGCGGCCCGCTGCTCGACGGACTGCCGGGCGCGCTGCTGGACGAGGCACCGCCCACCGAGGCGAGCGTCAAGATCGAGGACGGTCAAGGCACGCTGACCGTCGGCGAGTTGACGGTCGAGGTCGACGCCGAGGGCCTGGTCCGCTTCCTGCGCACCGCCGACTCCAGCGAGCTCCTCGCCGAGGCCCGCGCCCACTTCTGGTGGCCCGGCTCGCGCCTCTACACGGCGGTCGGCAACGGACATCACCGATTGGAGCAGCGCTTCGCCGCGTACGAGGACGAGAAGCTGTACGGCCTCGGGCAGCACCAGCACGGGAAGCTGGACCAGAAGGGCCTGGTCCTCGACCTGGTCCAGCGCAACGCCGAGGTCGGCATACCGGTGCTCGTCTCCAGCCGCGGCTACACCCTGCTGTGGAACAACCCGGCGATCGGCCGCGTGGAGCTGGCCGGCAACGGCACGCGCTGGGTGGCGGATTCGGCCCGGCAGCTGGACTACTGGATCACCGCGGGCGATCCGGCCGACGGCCAGCGCCGCTACAGCGCGGTGACGGGCCGTACGCCGATGCTCCCCGCGTGGGCGGCGGGCTTCTGGCAGTGCAAGCTGCGCTACCGCACGCAGGCCGAACTCCTCGCCGTGGCACGGGAGTACAAGCGCCGTGAACTCCCCCTCTCCGCGATCGTCTGCGACTTCTTCCACTGGACGCACCTCGGCGACTGGAAGTTCGACCCGGCGGAGTGGCCCGACCCGGCGGCCATGGTCCGCGAACTCGACGAACTGGGCGTCAAGTTGGTGGTGAGCGTCTGGCCCTCCGTCTCCCCCCTCAGCGAGAACCACGGCGTACTGGAACAGCGCGGCTACCTCATCGGCACCCAGTACGGCCCGATGGCCCACGCCGACTGGCCGGACAAGGGGGTCGCGTCGACGGTCCAGGTGGCCTTCTACGACGCCACCAATCCCGAGGCCCGTGACTTCCTGTGGTCGAAGATCCGCGACAACTACCTTGCCCCGTACGGCATCACGGCCTTCTGGCTGGACGCGTGCGAGCCCGAACTGAAGCCGGGTTTCCAGGAGAACCTGCGCTACTGGGCGGGCCCGGGCCTTGAGGTCGGCAACATGTACCCGGCCGAGAACTCCCGTGCGTTCGCGGAGGGGTTGCGCGCCGAGGGCGTCGGTGACGACGGGATCATCACCCTCAACCGCTCGGCGTGGGCGGGCAGTCAGCGCCACGGCGCCGCACTCTGGTCCGGTGACATCGGCACCGACTTCCCGACCCTGCGCCGCCAGCTCGCGGCGGGCCTCAACACCGCGCTGTCGGGCATCCCTTGGTGGAACACCGACATCGGCGGCTTCCACGGCGGGGACCCGGACGACCCGGCGTACCAGGAGGTCATGGTCCGCTGGTTCCAGTTCGGCGCGCTGTCCCCGCTGATGCGCCTGCACGGCTTCCGCGACCCGGGCATGCCGCTGGGTCCCGACATGACCGGCGGCCCCAACGAGGTCTGGTCGTACGGCGATCGGGCCCTGCCGATCCTGGAGAAGTACCTGCGGCTGCGCGAACGCCTGCGGCCGTACGTCCTGGACGTGATGCGCGCCGCGCACGAGGAGGGACTGCCGGTGATGCGCCCGCTGTTCCTGGAGTTCCCCGAGGACGCGGCGGCCTGGTCGGTCGACGACGCGTATCTCTTCGGTCCGGACCTGCTGGTCGCGCCGGTGCTGACAGCCGGCGCCACGGTCCGTACGGCGTACCTCCCGGCGGGCGCGTGGTGGACGGACGCGTGGACGGGCGAGACGTACGAGGGCGGTACGGCGGTCACGGTGGACGCCCCGCTGGACCGCATCCCGCTGTTCCTGCGGGACGGGGCGGCGCTGCCCGTGGCGGAGTAGGGGTCGGGGCGCCCGGTGGGGGCGGGCGCCCGTGACGCTTCCGTTGCGCGGAACTGTGGCTTCCGTCACAGCCGTATCGATCTTGTTCTGCTGGACTCCTCCGATGGTGTTACGCAAGCTCGCCCTCGCGGCGGGCCTCGCCGCGTTCGCCCTGTACCTCTGGGGCCTGCTGCACGTCCTGGGCGCCCTCATCCAGGCCGAGGACGGTGGCGCCAACTCCTCGCCGATACTGCCCTGTCGTACGACCAACGGGGAGGAGGGCGGGCCGGTGGACCCCAGAGCCCTCGACGTCGTGGACTACTCGGTGGACTTCGTCCCGCTCAGGTTCGTCTGCGAGCAGACGGGCGGGGGCAGCTACGCCACCGACACCGTCCCCGGGTACGTCAATCCGGCGGTGTTCGGTCTCACGCTGGCCGCGCTCGGCGGCTGGGTCGCCACGCTCGTCGTGGCACCGCCCGGCCCTCGCGGAGTGCGGGGACCGGGCGGCTGACCGGACTGCGGGTGGGTCAACTACTGGTGACGCTCTCGCTGTTGGTGGTGAAGGCGAGCCCGCCGGACGAGGACGTGATCTCGAAGCCGAACTGCAGGTCCCCGATGGTCACGTTGCCGAACCAGCCCTTGGTGTCCTTGATCCACTTGAGAATCGGCAGGATGTCGATCGTCCCGGACGAGGAGTTGGAGCTGCGCACGAACGAGAACACGTCGTTGGCACCGTTGTTGCCCTTGTAGACGGTCCAGGTGGAGCCGCCCAGCGTGAGGCTGCCCTGCGAGGTGCCGAGCGGACCGACCGCTCCGGTCTTGTTGACCCAGAGCATGATCTCGTAGGCGTAGTTGGTGTCCCAGATGTCGTACGACGTGTTGTACGCGCCGGACGACGGCACCGAGACGTTGTAGCTGCTCTTGAGCGAACCGAGCGAGGTGATCGACTTGCCGATCACCTTCTTGGCGTTCGGATAGGCCTTGATGCCACCGGTGTTGGGGTGGTTGGCGTTGACGCCCCAGTTGGTGCCGGAGTTGGCCCAGATGCACTGACTGCCGGCGCCGGAGCCCCAGATGTCGTTGTAGAGCGTGTAGCCGTTCAGGGTCGTGGAGCCCCACTGGTCGCAGGAGCTCCAGACGGCGGCGGACGCGGGGGCCGAGGCGAGCGCGACGGTGGCGCCGAGCGCGACGACGGGGGCGAGAACGGCCGTGAGTACCCGGCCCGGCTTGCGTGTTGCCATGGTGTCCCTTCCATGGGTGGGGGGAGATTGCGAGTGGCTACCGCGCCCCCAGGGTGAGGACGCGGTCTTCTCCGGCGACGAGGTCGAGCGGCTCCGTGCCGGCGGAAGTCCGGAGTTCGACGCGGTGGGTACGGGACGGCCGGATCAGCGCCGTGGCGGAGTGGGGCGTCCAGCGCAGCTCGACCTCCGCCCCGAACCTCGTGCGTACGCCGGTGAGTTGACCGTGCGGATACGCCGCGGGCAGCGCGGGCAGCAGCACCAGCCGGTCCGGGGTCGACTGCACGAGCGCCTCGACGAGCACACCGGGCAGGGTGTGCGCGGCGTCCGCGTTGTAGACGTCGCGGTTCGGGTAGTGCGCGCTCATCAGTGAGGCGTGGAAGAAGTCGCCGTCGAGCACCTGCCCGAGGGCGTGCGCGACCCGCTCGCCGTCCCGCAGCCGGGCGGCGACGAGCGCGTGATGCAGATGCCCGTGCGCGGAGTCGTTCTCGGCGCCCCGGAGGTGGAGCGCGCGGTGCGCGGCGTCGGCGAGCCGCGGGGTGTCGTACGGATTGATCTCGTCGAGCGGCCACACGCCGTAGAGGTGGCTGAGATGACGGTGGTCGTAGGTGTCGTCGAGGCCCGGCCAGGCCCATTCGGCCAGCGCGCCCTGGGAGTTGACCCGGTGCGGCGGCAGCCGGTCGGCGAGGGCACGCCACCGCAGGGCCTCCGGCGTACCCGGGTGGTACGCGGCAGCCGTTTCGAGCGCGTGCCGGGCGGCGGACAGGTCCATCGCCGCGTTGATCGCACCCCAACTGCCGTTCGCGGGCCGGTTCTCGGGCGAGTACGACGGGACGACGACGAGGCGGCCGTCGGCGGCGCCGGGTTCGGCGATGAGGAAGTCCTCGTAGAACAGGGCGACTTCGGCCAGCGCGGCGGCGGTACGCGGATCGCGGGCACCGCGCGTCTCGTCGTGGTCGACGAGCGGCTTGAGCAGCCAGTCGGCCCCGGCGGTCCAGAAGTGCAGCGGGTACTCCCGGCTGAAGTGGTACGACAGCCCGGACTCCCCGTCGGTGTGCGCGGGGGCGACGACACCCCGGGCCCCGAAGACGGCCCGGGCGTTCTCCCGCCAGTCACCGAGCTGGCGATGGATCAAGGACGCGAGGGCGTCGGTGACTTCGGGCAGGGCGGCGCTCGCGGCCGAGGCGGTCTGGAGGTTGAGGTTCGCGTCGTTGGTGAACGCCCCCGACCAGGCCGTGTCCCAGTCCCCGGTCCACAGCCCGGTGAGCCGGGGCGGACACAGACCGCTGGCGGAGAGGAGGTGATAACGCCCGGCGGCGAAGAGCCGTTCGAGCAGCGCCGCACTGCGGGTCCGCTTCAGCAACCCGCTTCCGGGCAGCGCCCGTTCGGCGTCATCGGCATGGAGGTCCAGGGCGACCCGGCCGTAGGCGGTCCGATGCAGGGCGAGATGCCGGTCGAGCAGGGCGTCGTAGTCGCAGACGTCCGACCGCTCGTCGGTCAACTCCCGCAGGGCCCGCGTCTCTTCCACGACGTCCAGCTCGCCGGTGTGGCGTCGCACCCGGGTGAGGAGCAGGACCTCGGTGGCACCGGCGATCCGGACTCCCGGCGGGGCGAGGCGTGTGGTGCCGCCGGTGACCACGGCCAGCGTGACGCCGGTGTACGCGCGGTCGCTGTCGGGGTAGCGCACGCGGAGGCTGAGCAGGGCGCCGTCGGGGGTGAGGAGGGTGCCGTGACCGACTCCCAACCCGGCTGGCGCACCGGAGAGTTGGTGGTCCAGGGCGAGGTCGAGGGTGAGGTCGGGGGCGGTGACGTGCTGGACGATGACGTCGTCGGCGCGGGAGACGAAGACGCGGCTGCGCCAGTCCGGACCGGAGGCGGCGGCCGTCACCTCGCCGGTGGTGAAGTCGACGGTGCGGCGGTAGTCGTGGGCCTCGGTGCCGGGCGGTCTGCGCAGCCGTAGCTGGAACGCCGGGTGGAAGGGCTGCACCCACTGGAGCGGACGGTCGTCCGTGAAACCCTCGGCGGCGGTGAGGTCACCGGCGAGCAACCGGGCCTGAAGTGCGGGGAGTTCGGCGGCCAGGCGCGGCGGCCGGGCGTGTTCGGCGCCGTTCGGGCGGACGAGGGTGTGGTGGGTGACGATGACACGGTCGTCGTTCGGATCACCGAACACGAGGACGCCGTGGTGGCCGTTGCCGCTGAGGAAGGCGTCCTCCCAGCGGGTGGCGGGGAGGGGCTCCCAGGTGGCGTGTACGGGTCCGGAGGCCGGCGGGTCGGCCGGTGCGTGTTCGCTGGTCATGGGCGCAACACTGCCGCACCGTAGCGGCCGAGGTTGATCTCGCCCTCGACGGTCGTGTCGGTGAGCAGGTCCCGGTGGGTGCCCGGGATATCGAGGGTGACTGGTTCGCGGCCGTGGTTGAGGAGGAAGAGGAGGTCTCCGCGCCGTACGGCCTCGACGCCCGGCGGAAGCCCGGCGAGCACCGGACGCACCCCCGCGTCGGTGGCGACACGGGCGAGCAGGTCCCGCAGCGCGTCCGGCTCGGGGAGCGTCGAGACGTACCAGGACCGGCCCCTGCGCAGGACCGCGGGCAGGCCGTCCAACTCCCCGCCCTTGTAGGGAATCACCTCGTCGACGCCGTCGTCCTCCGGCTCGATCTCCTCGGACCACAGCGTCCCCCGGAACCCCTCGCACTCCGCCGTCTCCCCCGCGTCCAGCGGCCACCACTCGTGCAGGGTGCGGATGCCGAAGAGCGCGCGGAGGCGGGGGTCCATGCCGCCGGGGCGTACGCGGTCGTCCTCGTCGGCGATGCCGGTGAGGAAGCCGGAGACCAGGGTGCCGCCGGCGCGGACGTACGCGAGGAGGTTGTCGATCGCGGTGTCCGTGAGGAGGTAGAGCTGCGGGACGACGACCAGCTTGTAGGCGGACAGGTCGTGTTCGGGGTGGGCGAGGTCGGTGGTGCGGTGGGACTCCCAGAGGGCGCGGTGCCAGGCCCGGAGGACGTCCGGGTGGTCGACCTCGGTGGAGAGGCGGCCGTCCTGCGAACCCGCCCACCAGGCGTTCCAGTCGTGCAGGATCGCGATGTCGGCGGCGATGCGAGTGCCCGTCACCTCGGCGCCGAACCGGGCGAGTTCGGCGCCGAGCCGCTTCACCTCCTGGAAGGTGCGGCCTTGCTCCCCCGCGTGGCTGAGCATGCCGGAGTGGAACTTCTCCGCGCCCTGGCGGGACTGGCGCCACTGGAAGTAGCAGACGGCGTCGGCGCCGCGGGCCACGGCCTGGAGGGACCAGAGGCGGTTGAGGCCGCGCGGCTTGGGGTGGTTCACGCCGCGCCAGTTGACGGGTCCGGCGGCCTGTTCCATGAGCATCCAGGGGCCGCCGTGCGCCTGGGAGCGGGTCAAATCCTGGACGAGGGCGGCGCTTTGGGCGCCGAGCGGGTCGCGCGGGTCGGGATAGAGGTCGACCGAGACTACGTCCTCCTCCTCGGACCAGCGCCAGCCGTCCTGGCCCACCCACAGCGGCATGAAGTTGGTGGTGACCGGGAGGTGCGGGGTGTGGCGGCGGACGATGTCGCGCTCGGCGACGCAGCACTCCAGGAGCATGTCGGAGGTGAAGCGCCGGAAGTCGAGCACGTGGGCGGGGTTGTTGAGGTAGTGGGCGTGACGCGGGGGCAGGACGCCGTCCCAGGTGTCGTAGCCCTGGCTCCAAAACGCCGTGCCCCAGGCTGAGTTGAGGGCGTCGAGCGTGCCGTACTTCGCGCGCAGCCAGCGGCGGAAGGCGACGGCGGCTTCGTCGCCGTAGTCGAAGGTGCAGTACTCGTTGTTGATGTGCCACATCGTGAGCGCGGGGTGGCTGCCGTAACGGGCGGCCAGGGCCTCGGTGATGGCGGCGGCGTGGTGGCGGTAGACGGCGCTGGAGTGCGAGAAGTGCTGGCGTCCGCCCCACCATTCGATCCGGCCGTCGGCGTCGCGGGGCAGGGTCTCCGGGTGGAGGCGGCCGAGCCACGGGGGCGGTGAGGAGGTGGGGGTGGCGAGGACGACGCCGATGCCGTTGTCGTGCATCAGGTCCATCAGCCGGTCGAGCCAGCCGAACTCCCGTGCTCCTGGCTCGGGTTCGAGTCGGGCCCAGGAGAAGACGCCGAGGGTGACGGAGTTGACGCCGGCGTCCTTCATCAGCCGGACGTCCTCGTGCCAGGTCTTCTCGGGCCACTGTTCGGGGTTGTAGTCGCCGCCGAAGAGGATGCGCCCGCGCGTCGCGTCGCCGAGGTGAGGCATCAGAGCTGCTCCCCGTACTGGATGCCGCGCCCGTTGGTGGCGAGGTAGACGCGCCCGTGGACGCGCGGGTCACCGACGATCGCCTGGCCGGTCCAACCCCACTGGTGCTGATCGTCGTTGATGCGCACCCAGGTCTTCGCCTCGTCGTCGGAGCGGTAGACGGCGGTGATGGTCTCGGTGGAGCCGACCTGATAGATCGCGGGGTAGTCGGCGCCGGGCGCGGCCTTGCCGAAGCCGAGCGTGTAGGAGGCCCGGCAACTGGCCACCTTCGAGAAGCTGACGCCCCCGTCGACGGACCGGTAGAGCCCGTTCCCCTTGACGCTCAGCCACAGGTCACCGGACCGCCCGGGCGCCGCGACCAACTGGAACTGGCTGTCGCCCGAGGGCAGTCCACCCGCACGCTGCACGAACGAACGGCCACGGTCGGTGCTGGCGTACAGCGTTCCCGTGTCGGTGTCGTAGGCGTAGAAGAGCGTCGGGTCGGCCGGGTCGGCGACCGGCGTGGCGCCCTTCGGGAAGGAGGGGACCTCGGTCCAGGTCGCGCCGTTGTCCGCCGAGCGGTGAGCCGGGTACTTCGTGCCGTCCCAGTGCACGAAGGACCACAGCAGCGTGCCGCCGTCGGCGCCGGTGGCGATCGGCCCCGGTGAGTCCCCGGCGATGTCGGGCTGGGCGGCGAAGGGCGCCCAGCTCCGCCCGCCGTCGCGGGAGTACGCACCGTTGCCGCTGTCGCCGAAGCCCGTGCGGACCACGTACGACGGCCTGCCCGCGGCCTGCGCGATCCCGGTCGCCGACCCGAACACGGGGTTCGTCGCCATGCCGCGCGACGGAGACGCCGTGAGCCGCTCGTGGTACATCACGCCGATGTCCCGGGAGGCGCTGATCAGGTGCGCCTCCCCGGCCGGGGGCGAGATCAACTGGATCACGGACGTCTCCTCCAGGCCACGGACCTGGGGCGCCCAGTGGGTGAGGTCGCGGGTGCCGTAGAGCGTGGCGCCGGTGCCGTAGACGACGTGCTTCGAGTCGTACGGGTCGACGGCCACCGCCTGGATCCACCAGCCGAACTTCGGCTCATCCGCGCCCCACGTGAGGAAGGGAGTCTCGGACACGTCGAAGACGGCGGCGTCCTTGAGGGACGTCCAGGTACGGCCGCCGTCGGTGGTCCGGTACAGGGTGTCGACGGCCGCCCAGCGGTTGTTGGTGGAGACGACGACGGTGCCGGCGCGACGGGCGTCGACGGCGACCCCGCCGTACCCGAAGGTGTCGGCGGACCCGTCGGGCGTGGTCCCACCCGGCTTCACCGGCGTGACCTCACTCCAAGTCCCCTTGACCACGGCCAACTTGTGCACACTGCCGGTGGACTGTCCGTTGGGCCCGGGCGCGTCGGCGTACGTCACGTACAGCTCGCGGGCACGCGCGTCGTAGGCGGCCCGGATTGGGACCTTGGCTGAGGTGCCGGTGGGCTGCGCGGGGACGGGCGTCCAGGTGGTGCCGTCGGTGGTCCGGTAGAGGCTGACGGCGCCCGCGCTCCCGTCGCCGTCACCCCACCCCGCGTAGACGGCCCGCCCGACGGCGACGAGGAAGGTGACGCCCTGGCCGGAGTCACCGGCGGTCGCCGGGAAACCGGTCGCTGCTGCCCAAGTGGCGCCCCGGTCGGTCGACTTGAGCAGCCCGTCGTGCCGGGTGCCGAGCCACAGGGTGTCACTGTCCCGGGGATCGACGAGCAGCCTCTCCCCCGCACCCCGGCCGTCCTCGTTGCCGCCGAGCTTCACGGTGAGGTCGGTACGGGTCCAGGTCGTGCCCCGGTCCTCGGAGCGGAGTACGGCACCATTGCCCGCCCAGGACTGGGCATAGGTGCCGACGGCGAGGTACAGCCGGTCCGGGTGCACGGGGTCGACGGCGATGGCCTCGACCCCGAGCAGGTTCCAGTCGTCCCAGCCGAGTTGGTCGGTGAGGGGTGTCCAGCGGGCGGCGCGGTCGTCCCAGCGGTAGGCGCCGCCGATGTCGGTACGGGCGTAGGCGAGCCCACGGACGGAGGGGTGGAAGAGGATGCCGGTGACGAATCCAGTCCCACCGATGACGGCGTTGCGCCAGCGATAGGCCGGGGCTTCCGCTGCTTGCACCCTGGTGGTGAGAAGCGGCACGGATGTGAGCGCGGCGGCAACGGAAACCCCGGCAAGAACGGAACGCCGACTCGGTCGGGACGCCTCCATGACACATACCTCGCTGTATGAGACGGGATGCGGATACCTACTCAGGGGCGCGGGGCTGTATTGGTTTTCGGCTCCGCCGCGTGGGCGCGACCAGCCCCCACGCGCCCGCAGACAAAAGAAAACGGATTCAGCCCTTCACGGCTCCGGTGAGCATCCCCTTCTTGAAATGCCGCTGCACGAACGGGGAAAGCACGGCCACCGGCAACAACGCCATCACCATGACCGCCATCTGCACGGCGAGCCCGGACAACTCCCCCGTCTTGATCGCCTGGCCGAGCCCCACCGGAGCCTCCTGCTTCTGCACCAGCTGAATCATGACGTTCTGCAACGGCATCATGTCCTGGTCGTTCAAATACAGCGACGCATTGAACCAGGCACTCCAATACCCCACGGCATAGAACAATGTGATGACAGCCAGCACCGCCCGCGACAACGGCATGACGATCACCCACAGAATCCGGAAGTCACCGGCGCCGTCGATCCGCGCACTGTCGATGAGTTCCTGCGAGATCCCCATGAAGAACCCGCGCAGCACAAGGATGTTGAACACGCTGAGCGCACTCGGCAGGATCAACGCGAGATAGCTGTCGGTCAGGCCGAGCGACTGGACGAGCAGATATGTCGGAATGAGCCCGGCGCTGAAGAACATGGTCGCCAGCAGCAGCATCAGGATCCACCGGTGCCCGAGCGACCCGATCCGCGAGAGCCCGTACGCGCAGAGGACGGACACCGCCATGGAGAACGCCGTGCCGACGACGGTGATGAGGACGCTGATGATCGCCGCGCGGGTGACCTGGCCGCCGCTGAGGAGTTCTCGGTAGGCGACGAACGTGATGCCCTTGGGCACCATGACGAGCCCGCCGGCCTGGTCGATGGTCTTGCGGGAGGAGAGGCTGGTGACGAGGACGATCCAGAGCGGGAAGAGGATGGCGAGACAGGCGAGCGTGAGGACGAGCCCCTTGCCCGCGAGACCTACCCTGCCGGGTTCCTCCTCCCAGGTGGGCCGGGGCGGCGCGGCCCAACGTCCGGGCGGCCGTGCGGACTTGGCGGACTCGGAGTGCTCGACGGGTTGGTCGATGACGGCGGTCACTTCTTGTACACCCCCTGCTCGCCCATGAGGTGGGCCACTTTGTTCGCGGCGAGGACCAGCCCGAGGCTGATCACGCCCTTGACGAGTCCGGCGGCGGCCGCGTAGCCGAAGTCCTGGTTGCGGACGCCGTTCCACCAGACGAAGGTGTCGAGGACCTCCGCCGCTCCCGGCCCCACGGCGTCGCGTTGGAGCAGGATCTGCTCGAAGCCGACGGTGAGCGCGTCGCCCACCCGCAGGACCAGCAGCAGCGCGATGACCGGTCGTAGCGCGGGCAGGGTGACGTGCCACATGCGGCGCCAGCGCCCCGCGCCGTCCATCGCTGCGGCCTCGTACAGATCGGGGCTGACGGAGGACAGTGCGGCGAGGAAGACGATGATCCCCCAGCCCGCGTCCTTCCACACGCTCTGCGCGGTGATGAGGAACTTGAACGTGTTCGGGTCGGTCATGACGTCGAGGCCGTCGAAGCCGTGTTGCCGCAGGAGTTGCGAGAACAGGCCCGCCCCGCCCAGGAGTTGCTGGAAGACGGCGATGACCAGCACCCAGGAGAAGAAGTGCGGGAGGTAGAGGATCGCCTGGGAGAGCGCCCGGACCCGGGGCCTGACCACGCTGTTGATGAGCAGCGCGAGGAGGATCGGGATCGGGAAGAACAGGATGAGCTGGAGGAAGAACAGGACGAGCGTGTTCTGTACGGCGCTCCAGAACGCGGAGTCCGCGAAGATCTGCTGGAAGTTCTCCAGGCCGACCCAGGGGCTGTGCAGCATCGAGACGATGCCGTTGTCGCTGACGTAGGGGTCGTAGTCCTCGAAGGCGACGATGTTGCCGAGGATCGGCAGGTAGTTGAAGACCAGGATGAGCAGGACGGCCGGCAGGGTCATCAGGAGCAGGACGCGGTCGCGTCTGAACCTGAGCCGCCAACTCACCTTCGCCTGGGGGCGGTTGCGTCGCGGACCGGTGGCGCCGCCGGACGCCACCGGGGTCGTTCCCGTCGTGTCGGCCTCGGTCCTGCTCCGAGGCACCGTGCTGTGGGACACGGCCGTTCTCCTTGCCTCGGTGCCCGGTCAGCTCGTCGCGGTGCCGTTGTCGTCGAGCAACTTCTGGTACCAGGCGCGCAGTTGGTCGCCGCCCTTGCTCTTCCAGTCGGAGACGGCCTGCTGCATGTCGCTGATCTTCTTGCGGCCGCGGGTGATGTCGTCCTCCAACTGCTCGAAGTCGTTGGAGAGGTTGGTGTAGCGGCTCGGCTCGGTGATCTGCTGGCCGTAGAACGTGGACTTCTTCGTGAAGGCGCCCATCCGCTGCTGCCACTCGACCTGTGCCTTCGCGACCTCGGGGAAGTCGGGGTGGGCGATGGTCGCGGCGGGGCTGGCGACCATGACGTAGGCGTTGATGACCTCGTTGTTGCCCTGGTCGGTCTTGGTGGGGACACCGTTCTTGACGGTGTAATGGGTGCCCTCCACGCCGTAGTTGGTGAGCATGTACTCCTTGGTGCCGTACGGCGCGGCGGTGACGTTGGCGACGGCGAGCGCGTCGTGGATGACGGACGCGGAGGCCTTCTTGCTGATGAAGGCGAAGATGCCCGCGGGTTCACCGGCCCAGAGGGTCGGGCTGCCGCCCGCGTGGCCGAAGATGTCCATGCCCCAGATCTTGTAGTCCGGGTTCTGCGTGGCCTGTTCGGCGGTGCGGCTCCACCACTGCGAGATGTCCTGGTTGTAGATGAGGAACTCGCCGGCGGCGAACTTGGGGCCCGGGTCGGTGGCCGCGCTCTTGCCCAACTTGGCGTCGGGGTGCACGTATCCGGCGGCGAACAGCTTGCGCGTCCACTCCAGCGCTTCCAGGTACTCCTGGGTCTCGATGCGGTTGACCAGCTTGCCGTCGACGAGGTTCCAGCCGAGCGACTTCTCGCTGCCGGAGAGCACGCCCCACGCGTTGAAGGCGGTCCACTTCATGTCCAGGCAGGCCCAGCGCTTGGCCCTGGCGTTGGTGATCTCCTTGGCCAGGGCCATGAACTCGTCGGCGGAGGTGGGGACTTCGTACCCCTCCTTGTCAAAGATGTCCTTGCGGTAGAGCGGCACGATGTTGGCGACGTACGACGACGGCATCGGCAGTCCGCGCAACTTGCCGCCGAAGACGCAGCGTTGCCAGGCGTCGGACGGGATCGCCGCGAGGTTCGGGTAGTCCTTGACCTTGTCACCGGAGAGGTAGGGGCCGAGGTCGGCGAACTTGCCGATGATGGCGCTGGGTATCTTGCCGCCCATGTTCCAGCTGGGGACGACCACGACGTCCGGGATGTCGCTGGAGGCGAGGACCGCGCCGAGCTTCTGGTCGTAGGTGTTGCCGTCCTGGTTCTGCCATGCGACGTCGACGCCGATCAGGGTGTTCATCGCCTTGTAGTAGGCGTTGTCGTTCTTCGGCGGGGAGCCCCAGAACGGCGACATGATGCTGACCTTGCCGCCCTTGCCGAGCTTCTTCGGCACCGACGTCTTGAGCGTGGCGAGGTCGAGCTTGCTGGTGAAGCCGACCGCGGAGCCGTTCTTGGAGGCGATGTCCGGGGTCACCACATTGCCGGCGACGAAGGCCGGCAGCAGCTTCTTGACGCCCTTGCCCTCCGAACTGCCCCCGCCCGAACCGCTGTCCGAGGCGCCGCAGGCGGAGAGCAGCGGCACCCCTCCCGCGACCGCTGCGGCGACGACCGCCGTGGAGGCGAGGAAGCTTCTCCGGCTGGGAGCGGAGGCGGCGGAGGCGTTCGGCGTCATTGCGTCAACCCTTCATGGCGCACCAGGACACCCGGCGGTGGGGCCGTCGGCTGCGGTGTCTTGAGTGGAACAGAGCACTTAGTCGAAGCGCTTCGATGTTGCTGCGAGGTTAAGTGAACACCCAGGGGTGCACAAGGGTCGCTCCCAAGATTCCTCCGCGGAGCAGGGGGTGACCTGTCCGTATGTGCTGCTTGAAATATCGGTGAAGGTCTCTTGACACTCGACGCGCATCGAATCAGCATCGAAGCGCTTCGAAAGCGCCTCTCCGCTCCATCGCAAGGGGAACCCCACGTGACCGAACAAACGCCGCCTACGCCGCCTTTCCGCGATCCGCGACTGCCGTTCGCGAAGCGCATCGACGACCTGCTGGCGCGGCTCACCCCCGACGAGAAGGTCGGCTTCCTGCACCAGTACGCGCCCGCCGTGGAGCGCCTCGGCGTCGCCGCGTTCCGCACCGGCCAGGAGGCCCTGCACGGCGTCGCGTGGATGGGCCCGGCCACGGTCTTCCCGCAGGCGGTGGGCCTGGGCGCGACCTGGAACGAGGATCTCGTACGACGGGTCGGCGACGCGGTGTCGAAGGAGGTGCGCGCGATGCGGGCCCGCGACGATCGCGTCGGCCTCAACGTGTGGTCCCCGACGGTGAATCTGCTGCGCCACCCGCTGTGGGGCCGTAACGAGGAGGGCTACTCGGAGGACCCGAAGCTGACCTCGGCGATCGCCACCGCGTACACGCGCGGCCTGCGCGGCGACCATCCGACGTACTGGCGCACGGCACCCGTCCTCAAGCACTGGCTGGCGCACAACAACGAGACGGGGCGCGACATCTCGTCGTCCTCGGTGCGCCCGCGCGTGCTGCACGAGTACGACCTGCGCGCCTTCCGCGAGACGGTCGAGGCGGGTGCGGTGGCGGGCGTGATGCCCGCGTACAACCTGGTCAACGGCCGCCCCAACCACGTGTCGCCGTATCTGCGCGAGCAGTTGCGCACCTGGACCGACGAGGACCTCTTGGTCTGTTCGGACGCGGGCGCGCCCTCCAACCTGGTCGACTCGGAGCACTACTTCGACACCCACGAGGAGGCGACGGCGGCCTCGCTGCTGTCCGGTGTGGACAGCTTCACCGATCACGGCACCGACGGTTCGACGATCACGGCCCGGGTCCAAGGGGCGCTGGACCAGGGCCTGTTGACCGAGGCCGATGTCGACGCGGCGGTCCGCCGTCAGCTCTCGGTCCGGTTCCGGCTCGGCGAGTTCGACCCGGACCACGACCCGCACACCGGCACCGAGGACTTCGACACCCCGGCGCACCGGGCCCTCGCCCAGGAGGCCGCGGAACAGGCGGTGGTCCTCCTCAAGAACGACGACCTGCTGCCGCTGGCCCACGACACCCGTCTCGCCGTGGTCGGTCTGCTCGCGGACGAGTGCAAACTCGACTGGTACAGCGGCACGTTGATCCACCGGTCCACTCCACTGGAGGGTCTGTACGAGCGGTTCGGCGCCGAGCGCGTCGAGTTCGCGGAGGGAGTGGACCGGGTCCTGCTGCGGACCCTCCAAGGCGCCTTCCTGCGCGTTCCGTTGGCGGACGCGGAGGACGAAGTACGCGGCGCCGAGGGCGCGTTGGACCCGGCCCTGCTCGCCGGACGCACCGACCTGCCCCCGCTCACCACCGACGCGACCGGCACCGAACTCGCCCTCGTGGACTGGGGCGAGGGCGTCCTCACCCTGCGCGCCCCGGACGGCCGTTACCTCTCGGTCGCCGACGACGGCTACGTCCGCGCCTCCGCCGACCAGCCCGGAGGCTGGGTCGTCCAGGAGACATTCCGCCTGGAACCCCATGAGAACGGTCACCTCCTGCAGCACATCGGTACGGGTCGCCACGTCTCTGTCGCCGCCGACGGCGTGAAGGTTGCCGAAGAGGGCGCGGACGTCTTCGAGTTGGTGGTTGCCGAGCGCGGCGAGGACGCGGTGGCCCGGGTCGCGGAGGCGGCGGACGTGGTGCTCGTCGTCGCGGGCAACGACCCGCACATCAACGGCCGCGAGACGGAGGACCGTACGACCCTCCGTCTCCCCGCCCACCAGGAACGCCTGCTGCGCGCGGCCCGTGCCGCGAACCCGAACACGGTCCTGGCCCTGGTCTCCGCGTACCCGTACGCGGTCGGCCCGGCCGACCTCCCGGCGATCCTGTGGACCGCCCACGGCGGCCAGGCGGCGGGCACCGCCCTGGCCCGTGTCCTCGCAGGCGACATCTCCCCCGCCGGCCGCCTCCCCCAGACCTGGTACGCGGCCGACGCCGACCTGCCCGGCCTCCTCGACTACGACGTGATCGGCGGCCGTCAGACCTACCTCTACTTCGAGGGCACCCCGCTCTTCCCCTTCGGCCACGGCCTGTCCTACGCGTCCTTCGCGTACGGCGACGTGACGGCACGGGTCGAACACGGCGCGGTGCAGGTGGAGTTCACGGTCACCAACAGAGGCGACATGACGGCGGACGAGGTCGCGCAGCTGTACACGCGTGCCGCCGACCCGTCGGTCCCGCGCCCGCGCCGTGAACTCGTGGCGCACCGGCGGGTGACCCTGGCGCCGGGCGAGCGGGCCGAGCTGGACTTCCAGGTCCCGCTGTCCGCCTTCGAGTTCTGGGACGTGGCGCGGGGCGGGTGGCGGCTGGAGCCGGGGTCGTACGACCTGCTGATCGGTGCCTCCAGCGAGGACATCCGTCTCCGTACGGCGGTGACGCTCGACGGCGAGCCCGCCGCACCCCGGACCCTCCTCCAACAGGGCCTGTCCGCGGCCGACTTCGACGAGCAGTCGGGCGGTGAGATCGTCGACCTGACGAAGGCGGCGGGCGACGCGGTGACCCCGGCGCGGGGCGGTACGGCCGAACTGACCTACCGGCACTGCGACTTCGGCGACGGAGTCACGGAGGTGACCGTGGAGGTGGCGGGCGAGGGCGTCGTGGAACTGTCCCTGGACGGCGGCCCGGTACTGGCCGAACTCGCCCTGTCCGAACCGACGTCGGGCCCGTACGACTACACCACGCTCGGCGCCGGGATCGTCGTCGAGGGCGTGCACGATGTGCATCTGAAGCTGCGGGGGCCGTTGCGGCTCGCGCGGGTCGGGTTCTCCGGCTGAGGGTCCGGAGGGGTCGACGCGGAGAAGGGGCCCGGCACCGGAAGGCATCGGTGCCGGGCCCCTTCGGGGAGGCTATATGAAAATGGATCCCATTAGCTAGAGCAGCCCGGTGAGAGAACGGTCGGAAGCGACCGCTCTCGTCCCGTGGACGGTCAGAGCGCCAGGCCCGTGAGGACCAGCACGCGCTCGTAGGTGTAGTCGTCCATCGCGAACTTGACGCCCTCGCGGCCGACACCGGACTGCTTGGCGCCGCCGTACGGCATCTGGTCGGCGCGGTAGGACGGGACGTCGCCGATCACGACACCGCCGACCTCCAGCGCGCGGTGGGCGCGGAAGGCGACCTGCAGGTCGTGGGTGAACACCCCTGCCTGGAGGCCGTACTTGGAGTCGTTGGCGGCGGCGAAGGCGGCGGCCTCGCCGTCCACCTTCGTGACGGTCAGCACCGGTCCGAAGACCTCCTCGCAGGAGATCGTCGTGTCGGCCGGCACGTCGGTGAGGACGGTCGGGGCGTACGAGGCGCTGTCGCGCTTGCCGCCCGTGAGGAGCGTGGCGCCCGCCTCGACGGCCTCCTGGACCCACGACTCGACGCGCTGCGCGGCGGCCTCGCTGACCAGCGGGCCGACGTCGGTCTTGTCGTCGCCCGGGTCGCCGGTGACCTGGGCCTCGACGGCGGCGACTATGCGCGGGAGCAGCCGGTCGTAGACCGCGGCGTCGGCGATGACCCGCTGCACGGAGATGCAGGACTGGCCGCCCTGGTAGTTCGAGAAGGTGGCGATGCGGGTCGCGGCCCAGTCGAGGTCGGCGTCGGAGGAGTAGTCCCCGAGGACCACGGCCGCGCCGTTGCCGCCCAGCTCCAGGGTGCAGTGCTTGCGCGGCACCGAGTCCATGATCGCGTAGCCGACCTTCTCCGAACCGGTGAAGGAGATCACCGGCAGCCGCTCGTCCTGGACGAGGGCGGGCATGTGGTCGTTGGCGACCGGGAGGATGCTCCACGACCCGGCGGGCAGCTCGGTCTCGGCGAGCAGGTCGCCGATGATCAGGCCGGAGAGCGGGGTGGCCGGGGCCGGCTTGAGGATGATCGGGGCGCCGGCCGCGATCGCGGGGGCGATCTTGTGGGCGCACAGGTTCAACGGGAAGTTGAAGGGCGCGATGCCGAGGACGACACCCTTCGGGAAGCGCCGGGTGAGGGCGAGCCGGCCCTGGCCGCCGGCGTCGGTGTCGAGGCGCTGGGCGTCGCCGCCGTTGAAGCGCCGGGCCTCCTCCGCCGCGAACCGGAACACGGACACCGCGCGGCCGACCTCACCGCGGGCCCACTTGATCGGCTTGCCGTTCTCGGCGGAGATCAGCTGCGCGATCTCCTCGGTGCGCTCGACGAGACGCCGGCTGACGTGGTCGAGGGCGGCGGCGCGGACGTGGGCGGGGGTCGCGGCGAACTCGTCCCGTACGGCGTACGCGGCGGCCACCGCCTCCTCGACCTGGGCATCGGTCGGCAGGCTGACCTTGCCGACGAGGCGTCCGTCCCAGGGGGAGGTGACGTCGAAGGTGTCGTCGCCGGTGGCCTGGCGGCCGGCGAGCCAGAAGGCGTGGGTGACTGCCACAGTTTCGTTGGGCATTGCGTGTGCCGGCCCTTCCGCGTTGGGGGTGCGTGTACTCGGTGCTTCTCGGTCCACCGTAGGGGCGGGGAAGCGCGGGTGCGTTTGTCCGGGCCGTAGCAGTGCCGGTCGGGGACACTCCAGTTCGGCAGATGCCGTCACTCCGCCGCGGCGGTCGCCTTCAGCGCGAGCCACAGCTCCATCCGTACGTCCGGATCGTCCAGCGAGCGCCCGAGGATCTCCTCGACGCGCCGCATCCGGTACCGCAGCGTGTGCCGGTGCACCCCGAGGTCGGCGGCCGCCGCGTCCCACTGGCCGTGCCGGGACAGCCACGCCCGCAGCGAGGCGACGAGATCCCCGCGCCCGGTGGCGTCGTGCTCCGACAGCGGCCGCAGCAACCCGTCCGCGAAGGCGCGCACCGCGTCGTCCGCGAGCAGCGGCAGGACGGACCCGGCGGCCAGTTGCTCGTGCTCGACCAGCACGCGCCCGCGCCGCCGGGCGACGGACAGCGCCTGCTCGGCCTGCTTGTACGCCGCCGCCGCGGCGATGGGTCCCGCGGGTGCCGAGAGCCCCACGACCAGGTCGTCCTCGTCGCCGGTGCGCTCCCCGGTGGCCGACGTGGCGCGCTCGGCCTCCAGCATCGCCGCGTGCTCCACGCACGCCTCGACCGCGGCGCCGTCGTCGACGGCCAGCACCACCAGCCGTTCCGGCCCTTCCGGTACGACGAGCACGGCCTCGCCCGAACGGGCCGCCGCCGACTCCACGACCTCGGCGAGCGCGTCCAGGGCGGCACCGTCGGCCGACTCACCCACGACGATCCGGAACGGCGCGTCCAGCAGCCCGCCGAACAGATCACCGGCGACCGCCCGCGCGTGGTCCGGCTGTCCGGCGAGCAGCATCCGCAGCACGGCCGCGCCGATCCGCTCCTGGGCGGCCTGGAGGGAGCGGGAACGCTCGGTGGTGAGGGTCAGGAGGGCGATCGCCGAGTGCACGGCGTACCGCTCGGCCGTCCCGAGCGCCGCCGCCGTCCCCACGGCGAGTGCGGCGCGGGGGCGGCGGCCGGTGCCGAGGGTGTGCAGCTCGACGCGGTCCTCGTTGTCCGGGCCGCCGACGACGGACGAGGCCGGTGCGGGTCGGTCCCTCAGCCGCTCCACGTCCGCCGTGAGCCGGGCGGCGCGGCGGCCCGCCCACTCCGGTGCGGTGGCGACGACGGCGCCCGACGCGTCGTAGAGCGCGGCCCAGCCGTCGACCTGGGCGGCGAGTGCGGTGAGGAGGCCCTCGGGACCGTCGGTGAGTGCCTGCCGGGTGAGTTCGCGCTGGGCGGCGAAGCCGGCGGTGACGGAGCGGTACTGGTCCGCGGCGATCGCTGCGGAGACGGCCTTGCTGATCGCGATGAAGGGGGTGCGGCGGGGGACCTCGAGGAGCGGCAGCCCCTCTTCCTGGGCGGTGGCGACGAGTGCCTCGGGGATCTCGTCGTAGTTCACCCCGACGGCGAACCCGAGCCCTACGACCCCTGCCCCCACCAGCCGCTTCACATACCGCCGCATGGCCTTCGCGTCCTCCGCGTCCAGCTTCAGCGCGGTGATCAGCAGCAGCTCCCCACCCTCCATGTACGGCACCGGATCCGCCAGCTCACTGGCATGCACCCACCGCACCGGCACGTCCAGGTGATCCTCTCCGGCGCGCACGGTGAGCTTCAGCGCGGAGTGGTGGACGAGGGAGGCGAGCGTGGGGGGCATGGTGCCTTCAGGTGGAGGAAGAACCGTCGATCAGGTCGATCTTTTGGCCGCGGCGTATGAACTGCCTTTGGCGATTCTGCCTCACTGTATGGGCGGGGCGTACCGGTATGTCCATGTGCGCTGGTCAGGGGGCGGAGGAGCGCAGGTCCACCAGGGACGGCGGCGTGTGCTTCCCCTCGACCGTCGTGAGCGACAGCACCGCGTGCCCGGGCGGCACTTCGTGGGCGAGCTGGGACGCGGACCACCGCTCCCGCTCGACCTGCCGTACGGTCACCGCCTCCGTCGTCACCGCGCGGCCCGTCACCAATTTCCGCAGGGCGTGGATGGCCCGGGTCATCGGCTGGTCCGCGAAGACGGTGTGCTGGGCCACGTCCCGGGTCTCCACCCACTCCGTGCCCCAGGCGTGCGCGAAGCGGCTGCCGTCCCAGGTCGTGACGCCCGAGAAGGCCATCCGGCAGCCGACCGCCCCGTGCAGCGGTCCGTGCAGTGCCTCGGGCACGTCGCCGAGGGTGCGCAGGGCGAGCAGCACGCCCGCGTTCTGGGAGCGCAGGCGCTGCATCCGCCGTACCGACTCGGTGGTCACCGAACCGGTGGCGTCGTCGAGGACGAGGCACGCGAAGTGGCGGCGGGCGGAGTCGTGCACGACGTGGTCGAACTGGGCCAGGACCAGCCGGGTGATCAGCCGGGACGCTTCCTCGTGCCCGTGGGCCGGTACGTCGATGCGGACCCGCAGCGGGTGGTGGGCGACGGCGCGCAGCGAGAACGGCCGGACGGCCGCGTCGCCGGTGCCGAAGAAGTCGGCGAACACGGGCCGGTCCAGCAGCGCGAGCCGGTCGGCGAGGACCGTGCCCGGGTCGGTGGCGCTGCCGCTCTGCCGGGCCCGGGCGTCGAGGTCGCGGCGCAGACCGGCGTGCTCCGGCGCCGCCAGTGCCTGGCGCAGGGAGTCGAGTGCCGGGGGTTCGCCCTCCAGGAGTTCCCGCAGCACGGGCAGGGACGGGAAGGTGCCGTGCACCGCCCGGTACGGCCCGAGCACCTGGGCGAGCGCGGTGGTGGCCCGCTGGGCGCCGACGGTGTCGAGGTCCCCGACCAGCCCCTCGGCGAGGAAGGCGGCGGCAGCGTCGGGGTCGGCGGTGTCGGCGTACGGATCGAGGTCGTAGACGGAGGCGGGGTCCCCGATCCGCACCACGACGTCGTACGCCGAGTCCGGACCGAGCGGGGTGCCGGCCGCGCAGACCGCCACGACGGCGCACTGTCCGGTCAGGGCCCGCAGGGCGAGGGACTCGACGACCGGGGCGACCACGTGCTTGGTCTTGCCGGAGCCCGACGGGCCCACGACGAGGAGCGAGGTGCCGAGTGCGTCGGGGCCCAGGGCCGTGCCCGCACCGCGGTAGGCCGACGGCGTGCGGTCCCCGGTCGTCCACCGTCCGATGCGCACTTGCCCGTCGAGCAGGTCGTGCCGCGCGGCACGGCCGGGCAGGTCCCGGGCCCCGGACGGGTGGACCCAGGCCGCGGCCCCCTTGCGCAGCACGGTGTCGCTGAAGGCGGCCACCTGCGCTTCCCTGCGGGCGGTCTCCCACGCGTGCCCGACCCGGGCGCAGTCCACGTCGTTCATACGGCCCGTGAGCACTTCGGCGGTGAGGAGCTCCGCCGCTTCGTACTGGCCCGCCTCGCGCAGTTGGGGCCACTGGGCGGGCAGCACAGTGGCGGGCGCCGGCCGGACCTCGCCCTCTCCGGTACGGCCGCGCGCGGCGAGCCGTTCCTTCGCGAGCCCCCACCAGCCGCCGAGCCGGGCGAAGGGCCACAGGACCAGCACGGTGATGAGCGCGTACAGCGCGTCGGTGAAGAGCACCGACTGGAAGATGTCGGGGCCGACGGTCAGGAAGACGAGGGAGAACACCGGGTCCTGGACCGGCAGGGGCCGCCAGCCGATACCGGGAAACGCGGAGGGAAAGACGAAGCTGAGCGCGATGAGACCGCCGACGAGCGCCAGCAGGGCACGAGCGGGCTGCGGGCGACCGCCGACGACATGCCGGGCCACCTCGAGCCAGCCGCCGAGCCTGACGACGGCGTAGACGAGCACGGCGAAGAAGACACCGTCGTAGACGTTGATGGCGTCCCCGCCCTCGCTCCCCTTGGGGGACACGGTGCCCGCCCACCACCAGTCGCTCGGGGTGAACAGCTTGAGCAGGGCCCATTGGTACGGGACGGCGCCGTGGCGCCAGAACGACCATACGATCAGCGCCACGACCAGGGGGACCAGCAGACCGAGGATCGCCACCGGGGTGAGCCGCGTCGATGCGCGGTCGGCCTTGGGCGGGCGGTAGCCGTAACGCCAGATGCCGGGGGCGGCGGCCGGACGGGGCTCGTTCAGCCAGTCGGCGACGGCCGGGGCGAACCGCGGTGCCTGTTCGGGCGCGTGCGCCGGCCGAGGCGGCACCCCCCGCTGTCCGGGCATGTCCGCCGGTCCCGCCGGACGCGGCACAGGGTTGGCCTGTGTGTGGTGCGCGTCCCGCGTTCCGTCGCTGTCCATCGTCCTCGCCCTCGCCCCTTGACCAGCCGTTCCGTGCACCGTCAGCGAGTCAATCTAACGCGCCAGGAAGGGGAGTTCACCGTTTACGCGGCCGGGTCCGTACCGAACCCCGGGATACCGACACTGTCCATGGCGGACAACCGGCGGCGCCGACACCGCCCACATGGAGCATGCCCACCCCCGGTCACCCGCCCTAGCCTGCGAGAAGAGAAGAAAAGCGTCCGCACCACCCCAGGAGCCCCTCATGACCGCACTTCCGCAGGAGCGCCGCGTCGTCACCGCCATCCCCGGCCCGAAGTCGCAGGAGCTGCAGGCCCGCCGTACCGCCGCGGTCGCGGCCGGTGTGGGCTCCGTGCTGCCCGTGTTCACCGCCCGCGCCGGCGGCGGGATCATCGAGGACGTCGACGGGAACCGGCTGATCGACTTCGGTTCCGGCATCGCCGTGACCAGCGTCGGCGCGTCCGCCGAGGCCGTCGTCCGCCGTGCGTCGGCGCAGCTCGCCGACTTCACCCACACCTGTTTCATGGTCACGCCCTACGAGGGGTACGTCGAGGTCGCCGAGGCGCTCGCCGAGCTGACCCCGGGCGACCACGCCAAGAAGTCCGCGCTGTTCAACTCCGGCGCCGAGGCCGTCGAGAACGCCGTGAAGATCGCCCGGGCGTACACCAAGCGGCAGGCTGTCGTCGTGTTCGACCACGGCTACCACGGCCGGACCAACCTCACGATGGCGCTGACCTCGAAGAACATGCCGTACAAGAACGGCTTCGGGCCGTTCGCGCCCGAGGTGTACCGCGTGCCGGTGGCCTACGGCTACCGCTGGCCGACCGGTCCCGACAACGCCGGTGCCGAGGCCTCCGCGCAGGCCATCGACATGATCAACAAGCAGATCGGCGCGGACAACGTCGCCGCGATCATCATCGAGCCGGTCCTCGGCGAGGGCGGCTTCATCGAGCCCGCGAAGGGCTTCCTGCCGGCGCTGAGCAAGTTCGCCGCCGACAACGGCATCGTCTTCGTCGCCGACGAGATCCAGTCCGGGTTCTGCCGTACGGGCCAGTGGTTCGCGTGCGAGGACGAGGGTGTCGTCCCGGACCTGATCACCACCGCGAAGGGCATCGCGGGCGGTCTGCCGCTCGCCGCCGTCACCGGTCGCGCCGAGATCATGGACGCCGCGCACTCCGGCGGCCTGGGCGGCACCTACGGCGGCAACCCGGTCGCCTGCGCCGGTGCGCTCGGCGCCATCGAGACGATGAAGGAGCTGGACCTCAACGCCAAGGCGAAGAACATCGAGTCGGTCATGAAGACCCGGCTCGGCGCCATGGCGGAGAAGTTCGACATCATCGGCGAGGTCCGCGGCCGCGGCGCGATGATCGCGATCGAGCTGGTCAAGGACCGTACGACCAAGGAGCCGAACCCGGAGGCGACCGCCGCGCTCGCGAAGGCCTGCCACCAGGAGGGGCTGCTGGTCCTGACCTGTGGCACCTACGGCAACGTGCTGCGCTTCCTGCCCCCGCTGGTCATCGGCGAGGACCTGCTGAGCGAGGGCCTCGACATCATCGAGCAGGCGTTCGCACATATCTGAGCCACTCCCGCGCGTACGTCGGGCCGTGTGAAGAAGGTGTGCGGGGTGCATGACGGGACGCGATTCCGCCTGTCGTACCCGCCGACCCTGCCGTAGGTTCTACCCAGATGAGAGATACACCCCGCCCACAGGGGACTGTGGGCGACTTCAGGCCGGGGCCTCCCCAGCTTCGACCTGGTCGTGCCCTCGCGCACACAACCGGGGCCTCTGGCTCCGAATCTCCTCACCGATCGGACAGTCGCCCGCCCCAAACCCCCCGGGGCGGCCGACCAACCGATCCGGACGGCCACCCCGGAACCACCCCCCCTGTTCCGGGGTGGCCGACCTCCTTCCTCTGGCTGCTTCTCGCCCTACCCGCGCTGCTGTTCGCGGTGATCACCTGGCAGGTCGCGGCCCACGGCCCCCTCCTGCACCTGGACGCCCGGCTCAGCCGCGCCCTCGTCCACCCGGACCGCGCCTCCGAACTCCTCGCCGACCTCGGCAACATCCAGGTCGCGGTCCCGGTCCTCGTCGTGGTTCTCGCCTACGTCGGCCTGCGCGGCCGTGCCAGTGGTACGGACCGCTGGTGGCTGCCGCCGCTCGCGGGGGCCGTGCTGATGGCCCTGGTCCCGGTGATCGTCGTTCCCCTCAAGGAACTGATCGCCCGCGGCGGCACCCCGGCGGTCCCGCCCGGCACCGGCTACTACCCGTCAGGCCACACGGCCACCGCGATGATCGCGTACGGCTCCGCGACGCTGCTCCTCCTCCCCTGGCTGCGGACGGTGCACGCGCGCCGCGCACTGGTCCTCGCCTGCGCCCTGCTGGTCGCCTGCGTCAGCTTCGGCCTGGTCCGCCGGGGCTACCACTGGCCACTGGACGTCGTGGCCAGCTGGTGCCTCGGTACGGTGCTGCTCGCGTCGCTCCGGCTCTTCCGCGACGGCTCTCAGCCGAAGTAGCCGTCGAAGGTCTTCTGGAACTCCCAGTTCGAGTACCGGTCCCAGTTGATCGACCAGGTCATCAGACCCCGCAGGGTCGGCCAGGTGCCGTGGGTCGCGTACGAGCCGCAACTCACCTTCTTCGTCAGGCAGTCCAGGGTCTTGGTGACCTCGGCCGGGGCGACGTAGCCGTTGCCCGCGTTGACCGACGCCGGCATGCCGATGGCGATCTGGTCGGGGCGCAGCGCCGGGAACATGTTGGTGGTGTCGCCCGCCACCGGGAAGCCCGTGAGCAGCATGTCCGTCATCGCGATGTGGAAGTCGGCGCCGCCCATGGTGTGGTACTGGTTGTCGAGCCCCATGATCGGCCCCGAGTTGTAGTCCTGGACGTGCAGCAGCGTGAGGTCGTCGCGCAGGGCGTAGATGACGGGCAGATACGCCCCGCACCTCGGGTCCTGGCCGCCGAACTTGCCGGTGCCGTAGAACTGGTAGCCCATCTGCACGAAGAACGTCTCCGGTGCCATGCTCAGCACGAACTTCGAGCCGTACTTGGCCTTCAGGGTCTTCAGGGCCGAGATCAGATTGACCACGACCGGAGTCGTGGGGCTCTTGAAGTTGGTGTCACTCGCGTCGAGGGACAGTGAGTGGCCCTCGAAGTCGACGTCCAGGCCGTCGAGGCCGTAGGTGTCGATGATGTTCGAGACGGACGACACGAAGGTGTCGCGGGCCGCTGTCGTGGTCAGTTGGACCTGGCCGTTGGCGCCGCCGATGGAGATCAGCACCTTCTTTCCCGCCGCCTGTTTGGCCTTGATCGCCGCCTTGAAGTCGGCGTCGCTCTCGACGTTCGCGCACTCGCTGACCGGGCAGCGGTTGAAGCGGATGTCGCCGGAGGTGGCTGAGGTGGGTTCGCCGAAGGCCAGGTCGATGACGTCCCAGCTGTCGGGGACGTCGGCGAGGCGTGTGTAGCCGGAGCCGTTGGCGAAGCTCGCGTGGAGGTAGCCGACCAGGGCGTGGGTGGGCAGTCCGGTGCTGGGCCCCGAGCCGGTGGACGTCTTCGCGGTGACCGCCGTCGACTTCGCGGACTCGCCCGCGTCGTTCACCGCGGTGACCTGGAAGCTGTACGACGTCGCGGCCGACAGTCCGCTCACGGTGGCCGAAGTGCCGCTCGCTGTCTGGACCTTGACCCCGTCGCGGTAGATCGCGTAGCTGGTCGCGCCGCTGACGGCGGACCAGGACAGGGCGACGGAGGAGGACGTCACGGCACCCGCGGTGAGGCCCGTCGGGGTGGCGGGCGGCTGCCCCACGGTGCCCGCCGGGCCGGTGAGGGAGATGTCGTCGGCGTAGTAGGCGCCGGTGGCGTACCAGCCGTGGGTGTAGATGGTGACCTTGGTGGTGGACGGGCCGGTGCGGAAGCTTGTCGTCAACTGCTGCCAGTCGGGGGCCGATTGGGTCCAGGTGGAGACGTCGGTGGTGCCGGTGCCGCTCGCGCCGAGGTAGACGTAGCTGCCGCGGACGTAACCGGCGAGCGAGTACTGGGAGTTGGGCTGCACGGTCACCGTCTGCGCGCACTGGGCGTAGTCGTTGCCGGCCGGGGTCGCCTGCAACGCCGAACTGCCGCCGTGCACGGGCGACTTGACCGCCGTACCGCTGTTCGCGGAACAGGTCCAACTGTCGAGGCCCGCTTCGAAGCCTCCGTTCTTCGCCAGGTCCGCGTCGGCCGCACGGGCGGCCGACGAGAGCGCGGTGATGCCGGACACGGCCAGGGCCGCGGCCGCGAACACGGCGAGGACAGGTCTGGTGCGATCCACAAGTGCCTCCGGGCATGGGGGAGATGGAGGGGTGGAGCGCGCCCAATTTGGTCCAGACCAATTGCCGTTGTCAAGATGTCCGGTGTCGGGACCTCTGTCGCCGGGTCAGTCGCCGGCTAGCCGTCCTCCCCTTCCGTGGCCAGCCCCGCCGCCGCCTCGTGCATGGCGAGTTCGAGGAGTGCGGGGTCGGTGAGGGTGCCGGAGCCGTCCGGCGGAACCAGCCAGCGGACTCCCCCGGTCGACCGGCCGGGGTACGGCACGACGATCCAGGTGCCGAGCCCCGCCGTGCGGATACCGGTGCCGAGCCAGCGGGCCGCGGTGCCGGGCGGTACCAGGAAACCCATCCGCGCGTCGCCGAAGTCGACGAGTACCGGGCCCAGTTGATCGATGACCCTGGTGAGCACATCGAGCGTGGGATAGCCGAGCTCACCCGGCAGGATGAGTACGTCCCAGGCCTTGCCGGCGGGCAGCAGCGCGACCCCGAGGGGGTTGCGCTCCCATTCCCAGCGGCAGGCCTCCGGATCCGGAGCTACGGATGCCAGCCACTCGACGGCCGTCTTCGCCCCAGTCATGAGGAGACCTCCCTTTCTCATGTCGACGCTGGTCGCGTCACAGGAGAGAGGGAGGTCGGCGGCGGGCATTACGCGGGTTCGGGCTCCACGAAGGAGTGAACCGGATCACACCCGCCGATCAAGGACGGGTCAGCTGTCGAAGCCGAGGCCCAGCCTGTCCATCGTCTTCAGCCAGAGGTTGCGCCGCCCGCCGTGCGCGTCGGCGTGCGCCAGCGACCACTTGGTGAGGGCGATGCCGGTCCACGCGAAGGGCTCGGGCGGGAAGGGCAGCGGCTTCTTGCGGACCATCTCCAGCTCCGTGCGCTCGGTCCGCTCCCCCGCGAGCAGGTCCAGCATCACGTCCGCGCCGAAGCGGGTGGCGCCGACGCCGAGCCCGGTGAAGCCCGCCGCGTACGCGACCTTGCCCTGGTGGGCGGTGCCGAAGAACGCCGAGAAGCGCGAGCAGGTGTCGATCGCGCCGCCCCACGCGTGGCTGAAGTTGAGCCCCTCCAGCTGCGGGAAGCAGGTGAAGAAGTGCTCCGCGAGCCTGGCGTACGTCTCCGGCCGGTCGTCGTACTCGGCGCGGACCCGGCCGCCGTAGGGGTAGATCGCGTCGTAACCGCCCCACAGGATGCGGTTGTCGGCGGAGAGCCGGAAGTAGTGGAACTGGTTCGCCGAGTCGCCGAGGCCCTGGCGGTTCTTCCAGCCGATCGACGCCAGCTGGTCGGCGGAGAGCGGTTCGGTCATCAGGGCGTAGTCGTAGACCGGGACGGTGTACGAGCGGACGCGCTTGACGAGATTCGGGAAGATGTTGGTGCCGAGCGCGACCCGGCGGGCGCGGACGGAGCCGTACGGAGTGCGTACGGCCATGCCGGCGCCGTACGGCTTCAGCGCGAGGGCGGGGGTGTGTTCGTAGACGCGGACGCCGAGTTGGAGGCAGGCGCGCTTCAACCCCCAGGCCAGTTTGGCCGGGTTGAGCATCGCGACACCGCGGCTGTCGTACAGGCCGGCCAGGAAGGTCGGGGAGGCGACCTGTTCGCGGACCGCGTCGGCGTCCAGGAACTCGGTGCCGTCGGCGAGGCCCTGGCTCTCCAACTCGCCGTACCAGTCGTGGAGTTCCTCGGCCTGGTGCGGTTCGGTGGCGACGTCGATCTCGCCGGTGCGCTCGAACTCGCAGTCCAGGGAGTAGCGGGCGACCGCGCTCTCGATCGCGTCGAGGTTGCGCGCGCCCAGCTCCTCCAGCTTGTGGATCTCGTCGGGCCAGCGGGTGAGGCCGTTGGAGAGTCCGTGGGTGAGCGAGGCGGCGCAGAATCCGCCGTTGCGGCCCGAGGCGGCCCAGCCCACCTCGCGGCCCTCCACCAGCACCACGTCCCGCTGCGGGTCGCGCTCTTTCGCGATGAGCGCGGTCCACAGTCCGCTGTAACCGCCGCCGACGACCAACAGGTCGCAGGTCTCGCCGCCGGTGAGCGCGGGTTCGGGGTGGGGCTTGCCGGGGTCGTCCAGCCAGAACGGCACCGGCCGGGCTTCGGAAAGAGACTTGGTCCAACGTGTCATGGCGCTTGGGGCCATGATTTCAACTCCCTACAGGATTCACAGGGTTGGAGCGAATTCCGTCTTACGCCTTCACCTTGTTGCGGCGGTTGGTGATCGCCATGGAAACGAGCACCAACAATACGGCGACGAGGAACATGGTCGTACCGATGACATTGATCTGAACGGGTGTGCCGCGCTGTGCCGAACCCCAGACGAACATGGGGAAGGTGACGGTCGAGCCCGCGTTGAAATTGGTGATGATGAAGTCGTCGAAGGAGAGCGCGAAGGAGAGCAGCGCGCCCGCCGCGATGCCGGGGGCCGCGATGGGCAGGGTGACGCGCAGGAAGGTCTGCACCGGGCCGGCGTAGAGGTCCTGGGCGGCCTGTTCCAGGCGCGGGTCCATCGACATCACGCGCGCCTTGACGGCGGTGACGACGAAGCTGAGGCAGAACATGATGTGGGCGATCAGAATGGTGTAGAAGCCCAGCTGGGCGCCCATGTTGAGGAACAGGGTGAGCAGCGAGGCCGCCATGACGACCTCGGGCATCGCCATCGGCAGGAAGATCAGCGAGTTGATCGCTCCGCGGGCGCGGAAGCGGTAGCGGACCAGCGCGAAGGCGATCATCGTGCCGAGCAGGGTGGCGCCGATGGTCGCCCAGACGGCGATCTGGAGGCTGATGGAGAGCGAGCCGCACATGTCGGCGACACCGCACGGCTTCTTCCAGGCGTCCAGCGAGAACTGCTGCCACTCGTAATTGAAGCGGCCCTTCGGTTTGTTGAAGGAGAACACCGTGACGATGACGTTCGGAAGGAGGAGATATCCGAGGGTCAACAGCCCCGCGATGACGACGAGATGGCGCTTGAACCAGCGTACGACGGCCATTTAGACCAGATCCTCCGTCCCGGACTTGCGAATGTAGATGGTCACCATGGCGAGAATGGCGGCCATGAGGATGAAGGAGAGTGCCGCCGCCGTCGGGTAGTCCAGAATGCGCAGGAACTGCGTCTGGATGACGTTTCCGATCATGCGGGTGTCGGTGGAGCCGAGGAGTTCGGCGTTGACGTAGTCACCGGCCGCCGGGATGAAGGTCAGCAGGGTGCCGGAGACGACACCGGGCATCGACAGCGGGAAGGTGACCTTGCGGAAGGTGGTGAACGGCTTGGCGTACAGATCGCCGGCCGCCTCGTGCAGCCGTCCGTCGATGCGCTCCAGCGAGGTGTAGAGCGGAAGCACCATGAACGGCAGGAAGTTGTACGTCAGTCCGCACACCACCGCGAGTGGTGTGGCCAGCACCCGGTCGCCGGAGGTCCAGCCGAGCCAGTTGGTCACGTCCAGGACGTGCAGCGTGTTGAGGACGCTGACGACCGGGCCGCTGTCCGCGAGGATCGTCTTCCAGGCGAGCGTGCGGATCAGGAAGCTGGTGAAGAACGGCGCGATCACCAGGATCATGATCAGGTTCCGCCAGCGTCCCGCGCGGAACGCGATGAGGTACGCGAGCGGGTAACCCAGCAGCAGACAGAGGATGGTCGCGGCGGCGGCGTAGAAGACCGAGCGCAGGAACTGCGGCCAGTACTCGGACAGCGCGTCCCAGTAGGTGGCGAAGTGCCAGGTGACCTTGTAGCCGTCCTCCAGGGAGCCCGTCTGGATCGACGTGGAGCCCTGGTAGATCATCGGCAGCGCGAAGAAGACGATCAGCCAGAGAATGCCGGGCAGCAGCAGCCAGTACGGCGTCCAGCGGCCCCTCCTCTTGCGCGGCGGCTTCTCCTCCGGCGCGGGCGCCAGGGGCGGCGCCTCGGTGACAGCGGCCATCAGGCGGCCTCCTCCTCGACGTCGACACCGGCGTCGATGTCCTGCGCCGCGTCCAGACCGAAGGTGTGGGCCGGGTTCCAGTGCAGGACGACCTCGGCGCCGGGCCGCAGCCTGGCGTCACGGTCGATGTTCTGGGCGTAGACCTCGAACTCGGGGCAGACCGGGCTGTCGATGACGTACTGGGTGGAGACGCCGATGAAGCTGGAGTCGGCGATCGTGCCGGTGATGCGGTTGCGGCCGGCCGGGATCTCGCCCGCGTCGTCGGCGTGCGTGAGGGTGATCTTCTCGGGGCGTACGCCGACCAGGACCTTGCCGCCGGTCGTGGTGGGCGCCGAACATCGCGACTCGGGCAGGACGAGCTTGCCGCCGCCCGCCTTGAGGATGATGTCGTCGCCGCTCTTGGAGTCGACCTCGGCCTCGATGAGGTTCGAGGTGCCGAGGAAGTTGGCGACGAAGGTGGTGTTCGGGTTCTCGTAGAGGTCGCTGGGCGAGCCGAGCTGCTCGACGCGGCCCGCGTTCATCACGGCGACCGTGTCGGCCATGGTCATGGCCTCCTCCTGGTCGTGCGTGACGTGCACGAAGGTGATGCCGACCTCGGTCTGGATGCGCTTGAGCTCCAGCTGCATCTGGCGGCGCAGCTTGAGGTCGAGGGCGCCGAGGGGCTCGTCGAGGAGGAGCACCTTGGGGTGGTTGATCAGGGCGCGGGCCACGGCGACGCGCTGCTGCTGGCCGCCGGAGAGCTGGTGCGGCTTCTTCCGTGCCTGCTCACCGAGCTGGACCAGGTCGAGCATGTCCTCGACCTGCTTCTTCACCGACTTGATGCCGCGCCGGCGCAGTCCGAAGGCGACGTTCTCGAAGATGTCGAGGTGCGGGAAGAGGGCGTAGGACTGGAAGACGGTGTTCACCGGCCGCTTGTACGGCGGGAGATGGCCGACCTCCTGGTCGCCGAGGAACACGGTGCCGGAGGAAGGTTCCTCCAGGCCCGCGATCATGCGCAGGGTGGTCGTCTTGCCGCAGCCGGAGGCGCCGAGCAGGGCGAAGAACGAGCCCTGGGGCACGGTCAGGTCGAGCGGGTGCACGGCGGTGAAGGAGCCGTAGGTCTTGCTGATACCGGAGAGGCGGACGTCGCCGCTGGTGTCCGTGGTGTTCATCGTCGTCACGCCCCTGTGAGCTTTGCGAACTTCTGCTGGTATGCCGTCTCTTCCTTCGAGCTCAGTGAGCGGAAGGCGTGGGACTTGGCCGCCATGGCCTTGTCGGGAAGGATCAGCGGGTTGCTCGCCGCCGACTTGTCGATCTTGGCGAGGTAGGGCTTCACATCCGCGACCGGGCTGACGTAGTTCACGTAGGCGGCGAGTTCGGCGGCCGGCTCGGGCTCGTAGTAGTAGTCGATGAGCCGCTCGGCGTTCGTCTTGTGGCGCGCCTTGTTGGGGATCAGCATGTTGTCGGTCGATGTCATGTAGCCGGCGTCGGGGATGACGTAGCCGACGTCCGGGTTGTCCGCCTGGAGCTGGACGATGTCGCCGCCCCAGGCGACACACGCGGCGAAGTCGCCCTTGGTGAGGTCGGACGTGTAGTCGTTGCCGGTGAAGCGGCGGATCTGGCCCTGGTCGACGGCCTTCTGGAGGCGGGCGATGACCGCGTCGTAGTCGTCGGTGGTGAACTTCGCCGGGTCCTTGCCCATGTCGAGCATGGTCATGCCGACGCTGTCACGCATCTCGGTGAGGAAGCCGACGCGGCCCTTGAGCTTGGGGTTGTCGAGGAGGTCGGAGATCGACTTCACCTCGATGCCGTCGAGCGCCTTCTTGTTGTAGGCGATGACGGTCGAGATGCCCTGCCATACGTACGAGTACGCCCGGCCCGGGTCCCAGTCGGGGTTGCGGAACTGGTCCGACAGGTTGGCGTAGGCGTGCGGCAGGTTCGACGCGTCCAGTTTCTGGACGTAGCCGAGACGGATCATGCGGGCGGCCAGCCAGTCGGTGAGGACGATCAGGTCGCGGCCGGTGGACTGACCCGCGGCGAGCTGCGGCTGGATCTTGCCGAAGAACTCGTCGTTGTCGTTGATGTCCTCGGTGTACTTGACCTTGATGCCGGTCCGCTTGGTGAACGCCTCCAGCGTCGGACGGTGGTTGCCGCTCTCGTCCGTGTCGATGTACTCGGGCCAGTTGGAGAAGTCGATCTCCTTCTCCTTGGCCGAGTGGTCGTCGGCGGACACGCCGCCCTGTGTCTTGCCTGCCGCGGGGATCCCGCAGCCGCTCAGGGCCCCGAGTCCGCCGACCGCGAGCGCGCCGCCAGCGGAGGCGCGCAGCACCGAACGGCGGGTCATCGCGGACCGGCTCTTGCGGAAACTGCGCCGCACGGCGGCCACTTCGGCCGGGGTCAGGCGGTCGGGCTCGTACTGCTTCATGCGCGTGCTGCCCTTTCGGGAGGAGACGGCCGCGGCTCGGGCGGCCGTCAGTTCTGCTATCGGTCCCCGAAGATCGTGCGGTGCCAGTCCTTGCGGGCCACCGCCGTGTTGTCGAACATGACGTGCTTGATCTGGGTGTACTCCTCGAACGAGTAGGCGGACATGTCCTTGCCGAAGCCGGACGCCTTGTATCCGCCGTGAGGCATCTCGCTGATGATCGGGATGTGGTCGTTGATCCACACGCAGCCGGCCTTGATCTCGCGGGTCGCGCGATTGGCCCGGTACACGTCCCGGCTCCACGCGGAGGCCGCGAGGCCGTAGGGGGTGTCGTTGGCGAGCTCGATGCCCTCGTCGTCGGTGTCGAAGGGCAGGACCACCAGCACCGGGCCGAACAGCTCGGACTGCACGATCTCGCTGTCCTGGGCGGCGTCCGCGACCAGGGTGGGGCGATAGTACGCGCCGTTCTTGAGATCTCCCTGAGGAGCCTCGCCGCCGGTCACCACGCGCGCGTAGGCACGCGCCCGGTCGACGAAACCGGCGACGCGGTCGCGCTGCACGTGCGAGATCAGCGGCCCGAGGTCGGTGCCCGGGGCGAAGGGATCGCCAACCCGGACGCTCGCCATGAGGGCGGCCGTCTTCTGGACGAACGCGTCGTAGAGGGGCCGCTGCACGTACGCGCGCGTGGCGGCCGTGCAGTCCTGCCCGGTGTTGATGAGCGAACCGGCGACGGCTCCGTTGACGGCCGCGTCGAGATCAGCGTCCTCGAAGACCACGAAGGGTGCCTTGCCGCCCAGCTCCAGGTGGATGCGCTTGACGGTGGCGGTGGCGATCTCCGCGACGCGCTTGCCGACGGCGGTGGACCCGGTGAAGGACGTCATGGCCACGTCGGGGTGGCCGACGAGGTGCTCACCGGCCTCCTTGCCCGAGCCGGTGACGATGTTGATGACACCGTCCGGGATGCCCGCCTCGGTGGCGGCCTGGGCGAACATCAGCGAGGTCAGCGGGGTCAGCTCGGCGGGCTTCAGCACGATCGTGTTGCCTGCGGCGATCGCCGGGAGGATCTTCCAGGCGGCCATCTGGAGGGGATAGTTCCAGGGCGCGATGGAGCCGACGACACCGATGGGTTCACGGCGTACGTACGACGTGTGGTCGCCGGAGTACTCCCCCGCCGACTGTCCCTGCAGATGCCGCGCGGCACCGGCGAAGAAGGCCGTGTTGTCGATCGTCCCGGGGACGTCGAACTCGCGGGTCAGCTTGAGGGGCTTGCCGCACTGGAGTGACTCGGCGCGGGCGAAGTCGTCGGCGCGCTCGGCGAGCACGGCGGCGAAACGGTGCAGCGCGTCCGAGCGCTCGCCGGGCGTGGCGCCCGACCAGCCCGGGAACGCGGCGCGCGCGGCTGCCACGGCGGCGTCCACGTCGTCCGTCCCGGCCAGCTCGTACGTGTATACGTCCTCGCCGGTGGCCGGGTCGACGACGGCGTGGGTCCGGCCCGAGGTGCCCTTCGTCAGGCGGCCCGCGATGAACTGCGCGCCGTCCGCGAAGTACTCCTGTGCGGGGAATCGTTCCGGGGTCTCGCTGCCCGGGTTGTGCATGTCGCTCTCCTCCGCCTTCGCCCCGCTTCGTCCGCTGGCGGGTGGCGTAGCTCCAGCTCGATTTGAATGCCGATCCTGACAGAGCAAAGGGACTCCAACAAGTGATTCCGTTGTTGCCTTTTGGTTACGCGACGGAATCTGTCGACCAGGTGTCGAGTCCTCGTGGAAAAGGGGGGACGGAGTGTCAGTGGTGCCTGCAAGACTCGCGTGTATGGACGAGATCACGGGGAAGCTCGCGGCGGGGGCCGGCGGAAAGATCGATTCCCAGGAAGCCCTGATCAGGGAAGTGCGCGCGGGGGCGAGGGTCAAGTACCTGCACTTCTGGGGGCACCGGCCGCGGGCGGACGGCCGCGTGGGCGCGAGCTGTCTGAGCCAGTGGTGGCCGTCGCCGTTCACGGTGGACGGGGTCACGTATGCGACCGCCGAGCACTGGATGATGGCGGGGAAGGCGCGACTGTTCGGTGACGGGGATGCGTTGGCGCGGGTGCTGGGGGCGGGGCATCCGTCTCAGGCGAAGAGCGCGGGGCGGTTGGTGCGGGGGTTCGACGAAGAGGTCTGGGCTCGGGAGCGGGTCGGGATCGTCGTCGAGGGGAGCGTGCGGAAGTTCTCCGCGGACGCGGAGTTGCGGGGGTTTTTGCTGGGGACGGGGGAGCGGGTGTTGGTGGAGGCGAGTCCTGTTGATCGGGTGTGGGGGATTGGGCTTGCCGCGGATGATGTGGCTGCGGGGGATCCTGAGCGGTGGCGGGGGCCCAACTTGTTGGGGTTTGCGTTGATGGTGGCTCGGGAGCGGTTGCGGGAGGGGTGACCCTGGGGGCCCTGGGGGGGTGGCTTGGGGTTGTTGGGCGGGTGCGGGTGCGTGGGGGCTGGGCGCGCAGTTCCCCGCGCCCCTGGGGGGTTCGGGGTCGGCGGGGTCATGGGTGCGGGTGGGCGCGCTGGTGCGTTGTGGGGCGGGGTCGTGGCGGTACAGCGAGCCCGCCGCCGGTCGGGCCCTGGCGTTTGTTGAGAGGGGGCGGCGGGGTTGGTGCCGGGTACGCGGCGGGCTGCGCCGTACCGCCACGACCCGCTTCCGTCTCGTTGGCGGCCTGCGGTGCGTGGGGCGTTCCTGACCGGCTGCCGTGGGTCAGACCTGGGGCGGGGGCGTCACGCTGGGGGCCGAGTTGTAGAAGGGGTCGGAGTCCGAGGTGTCGGTGCTGTCTCCGTGGTTGATGGCGAAGACGATGCCGACGATCAGCGCGGCGACCGTGAGGACGCCCAGGGTGGTTCCGATGATGCCCGTGATGAAACCCGCCTGTGCCTGGCCGCGGTTCGTGGCCTCGCCGCGGTCTGCGCGCTTCTTGCCCTTGACGCCGAGGATGATCGCGGTGACGCCGAGGACCAGGGAGACGATGCCGTAGATGCAGAACAGGCAGCAGGACAGGATGCCCAGGACCATCGCCGCCGTGCCCATGTTGTTCTGCGGGGCCATCGGCATGCCGGGCCAGCCGTAGCCCTGCGGGTATCCCGGGTAGCCGTAGCCGCCGGGGCCCGGGCCGGGGGCGCTCTGGGGGTGCGGGGTGCCGTAGCCACCCGTGGCGGGGTTGGGCTGGGCGTAGTTCGGGGTGCCGTAGGTGGGGAGGCCGGGGGGTGTGGCGGGGTGGCCGTAGCCCGGGGTGCCGGGGGCCGTGCCGGGCTGGCCCTGACCGGGTGCGCCGGAAGCGGAAGCCGGTGGGGCGAAGCCCTCCGACGGCATCGAGGTCACCGTCGCCTGGTTGTGCACGGACGGTGACTGCGGGGGCTGCACCATGGTCGGCGGGTGCTGGTCCTGCGGGGAGGGCTGTGGTGTGGGTGGCTGGGGTGTGGGTGTCTGCGGCTGCTGCTCGCGCTTCTCCAGCGACGGCCTGCCGTCCGGCGGTGCCCACAGGTCCCGGTTCGCGCCCGCGCCCGTGCCGGCACCCGCGTTGGCCTCCGGCTGTGTCTCGTCCCCCATGCCCCGTCCCCGTCCCTCTCCCCATTGTCCCCGTCGGTCCATCGTCCGAGCGACCATGCTAGAGCGTTCCGCAGACCGCCCCGCCCCGCGGGCCCGGCTGGGGGTACGGAAGCCACCCTCGCCTCCGGACCCGCCCCACCCCAACCCCCCAGGGGCGCGGGGAACTGCGCGGCCAACCCCCACCCACCCGCACCCCGCACACAACCCAGACCACCCACCCTCAACCCGGCGCACACCCCGGGCCCCCGTCCAACCCCCGGCCCCGCTCACCCCCTCCACACCTCACCCCGTCCCCCGTCCCCACCCCGGCCTACGATGATCCCGAGTCATCGATCAGCCGATCACCCGCGTTCCGGCCGGTTTGGGCCGGGGCGCTGTTCCGGGGAGGAACCTTGTCCGACCAACGCGCCGTACCCGCCGCCGGTCAGGCCCGTGACCTGCATGCCTTTATCGCCGGGCTGCCGAAGGCCGAGCTGCATGTCCATCACGTCGGCTCCGCCTCCCCGCGGATCGTCTCGGAGCTGGCCGCGCGGCACTCCGACACGAAGGTGCCCTCCGACCCCGAGGCCCTGGTCGACTTCTTCACCTTCACGGACTTCGCGCACTTCATCGACGTCTACCTGTCCGTGGTCGACCTCATCCGCACCCCGGAGGACGTACGGCTGCTGACGTACGAGGTCGCCCGGGACATGGCCCGCCAGCAGGTGCGGTACGCGGAGTTGACGATCACGCCGTTCTCGTCGACGCACCGCGGGATCGACGACCGCGCCTTCATGGACGCGATCGAGGACGCCCGCAAGGCGGCGGAGGCCGAGTTCGGGACCGTGTTGCGCTGGTGCTTCGACATTCCCGGTGAGGCCGGGCTCGAAGCCGCCGAGGAGACCGTGCGGCTCGCCACCGATGACCGGGTGCGTCCTGAGGGGCTGGTGTCGTTCGGGCTCGGCGGGCCCGAGATCGGTGTGCCCCGGCCGCAGTTCAAGCCGTACTTCGACCGGGCCATCGCGGCCGGGCTGCACTCCGTGCCGCACGCCGGCGAGACCACCGGGCCCGAAACCGTCTGGGACGCGCTGAACGACCTGCGCGCCGAGCGCATCGGGCACGGCACCAGTTCCGCCCAGGACCCCAAGCTGCTCGCCCACCTCGCCGAGCACGGCATCGCGCTGGAGGTCTGCCCGACCTCCAACATCGCCACCCGCGCGGTCCGCACGCTCGACGAGCACCCCATCAGGGAGTTCACCCGCGCGGGCGTGCTCGTCACGATCAACTCCGACGACCCGCCGATGTTCGGCACCGATCTCAACAACGAGTACGCGGTCGCCGCCCGCCTCCTCGACCTCGACGAACGCGGTGTCGCCGACCTCGCGAAGAACGCCGTGCGCGCCTCCTTCCTCGACGCGGCCGGCAAGGCCCGTATCGACGAGGAGATCGACACCTACACCTCCGCGTGGCTCGCGCCCTGACAACCAGCACAATGGGCCCATGCAGAACGTGACCGCCGTGGGCCATCGCGGCGACCCCTACCGTGTCCGCGAGAACACCATCGACTCGCTGCGTTCCGCGCTCGAACAGGGCGCGGACGCAGTCGAGTTCGACGTACGGCTGACCCGTGACGGCGTACCCGTGCTGCTGCACGACGAGACGCTGGAACGGCTGTGGGAGGTGGAACGTCCGCTCGCCTCGCTGTCGGTGGACGAGGTGCGCGGGCTCACCGACGGCCAGGTGCCGACGCTCGCCGAGGCGCTCGCCGCGACCGAGGGCAGCCGGGTGATGGTCGACCTGCCCGGCCCCGCCAACCAGCGGGCCGTGCGCCGGATCGTGGACGGCATCCGCGAGTACGGCGCGGCGGACCGTGTGTACTACTGCGCGGGCGCCGACGCCATGCTCGCCGTCCGCGCGGCCGACGCCTCCGCCGAGATCGCCCTGACCTGGACCTCCCTCGCTCCCCCGCGCCCCGCGGTGCTCGACGCGGTACGGCCGCGCTGGCTCAACTACCGCTTCACGCTGGTCGATCGGGACCTCACCGCGCACATCCACCGTGAGGGCTATCTGCTGTCGGTGTGGACCCCGGACACCCGGCGTTCGATGCGCCGGCTCCTCGACATGGGCGTCGACTCGATCACCACGAACCGTGTCGACGTGCTGTGCGGGCTCAGGAAGAAGGGCTGAGGGTTCTGCCGGTCCGCCCCGCCGACTCTCTTGGCGGGGCGATGGTGTGGAGTACGAACTCACCGCGCTGGGGCGGACGTTGCTCGACCCGATCGACGTGTTCGGGGCGTGGGCGTTCGCGCACGCCGCGCAGGACGACTACACGCGGGACTCCTGAGCCACCGTCGCCGGGTCGGCGGGGGTCGTGCGGGTGACGTACTGCGGGATCGGGGTGTTGTCCTTGCCGGTGTCCCGGGTCAGGCCATAGCGGGTCGCGCCCCGGGTGGGGCCGGTGGTGATGTCCTTCTCCACGGCGTCCCAGGTGGTGGGGAAGACGTTGAGGCCGTAGTCGGCGCCGCGTTCGTTGACGGTGAGGGTGACGCTGCCGTCGACGTAGAAGTACTCGTTCTGCCACATCTGTTGGGTGCCGGTGGGCAGGACGTCGTAGCCGGTGGTGGAGTTGCCCATGCCGGTGGCGGTGGTGTCGGTGGTGCTGACCGGGTCGTCCATGCGTCGGCCGCCGCCCGAGGCCACGTGGAAGAGCTTGCCCTTCAGGGCGGTCCAACTCGGCATCACCACCGTGCCGTTGCGGTACTGCGGCGAGATCTGCCAGCGGACGAGGACGTAACCCTGGCCGCTGAGCGTCACGTTGTCCCCTCGATGGTTCAGCGTGGCGTGCGCGCCGCCGGTGCTGGTCACGCCGGACGCGGGGCGGTGCGGGAGGGCGGCGGGCAGTTCATCGGGGTCCGGTGCCCGGTCCACCGCGTCGACGACCGAGCCGTAGGGGCCGGTGGTCGTCGTCCTCTTTGACGGGGGCGTGGACGGGGAGGGCGACCGGGACAGGGGTGGTGAGGGGGACGCGGAGGTCGTCGGGGTGCCGGCGCCCGGGCCGGGTGCGGTGGCCGCCGCCGTGGGGGCGAGGGCCTTGGGGGGTGGGTCGTTCGGGGACTGGGTGACGACGTAGACGCCGCCCGCCGCGATCGTCGCCCCTGCCGCCACGGCTACGGCGGGCTTGGCCAACACCTCGAGCAGCTTGGCGGACCAGCCGGCGGGAGCCCCGGCCGAACCGGCGACCCCGGACGCTCCCGCCGAACCCGCGGCCCCGGACCCGCCGGCGGCCCCTGCCGAACCTCCGATGCCCGAAGCGCCCGCCGCACCGGTGGCCCCGGCCGCTCCCGCCGAGCCCGCCGCCCCTACGGCTCCCCCCGAACCGAACACGCCTCCGGAACCGGCAACGCCAGAAGCGCCCGCCGCGCCCGTGACCCCGCCGGCACCGGCCGCCCCGCTCGCCCCCGCCCCGAAGGCCGCCCCGGCAACCCCCGCCGCAGCCGCCGCCGTCTTCGTGCCGAACGCCAGCGACAGTGTGAAGCCGAGGGGGAGCGGGACCAGGGCGATGCCGACGAGGAGGCGTTCCGCCGGTACGACGGACTCGCGTGGGTCGCCGCAGCGGGCGCAGCCGCGCAGGTGGCGGGCGAGGCGTTTGCGCCAGACCGAGTCGCGGCGGCCGTCCCAACGGGCGGTGGTGGCGCGGAGGTCGGGGCAGGCGGTGTCGAGAGCGCGGACGATCGCACGGGCGGTTTCGAGGCGTTCCTTCATGCGCTGGACGCGGACGGCTGCGTGCTGGCGGCTGATGCCGAGGGCCGACGCCAGTTCGCGGCGGGTGAGTTCGCCCGCGACCTCCAGCCACCACAGGGAGAGGAGTTGGCGGTCCTCGTCGTCGAGCCAGCGCACCGCCTCCGCGACCTCGCGCCGCTGGCCCTCCAACTGAAGCCGCAGGACGGTCAGTTCGGCGAAGTCGGCGGCGTCGCCCGGCAGGCCGTCGGGCAGCCGGTCCGGGGAGGTGCGGCGGGCCCGGTCCCGGATCTGGCGCATGGCGATGGCCACCAGCCAGGACCGGAAGCTGTCCGGGTCGCGGAGCGAGCCGAGGTGGTCGACGGCGCGGAGCATCGTCTCCTGGACCACGTCGTCCACATCGGCGTGGCCGTTGAGGGCGCGGCCGACCACGTTGTAGACCAACGGCAGCCAGCCCGCGACCAGTTCGTCCAGCGCCCGCCGGTCACCGGCCTGTGCCGCCGCGATGGTGGCGTGCCACTGCCGCCCGTCCACGTCGCTCCTCACCCTCCCCGGTGTCTCTCGATGTCACTCGGTGTACGACGGTGTCACTTGCTGTACAGCAGCGTCCCGAAGCCGAGTTGGTCGAAACCGCCGCTGTTCGGGCCGTAGTCGCCGCCACCGCCCTCCGCACGCACCTTCTCAGCCATGAGGGTGATGAACGGGGCGGAGAGGCGTCGTCGGCGCGCGTAGTGGTGGTACAGGATCTCCCACACCGGACGAACGGCGCCGCGCGCCATGTCCGAGATCACAGGCTGTTCCCTGTACGTGCCGTTGCCCTGGCCCGTGCGCCAGCCGTACGTCGTGAAGGGCACGGCCCCGCCGAGGTTGTATTTGGCGACGTACTCGGCGGCCTTCATGAACCGGTTGTCGAGGTAGCCGTAGAGGTCGACGCCCTGGTTCCAGGCCATCTCGCAGATCGCGCCCATCAGGCCCATGCCCATCATCGTGTGGCCCTGGTCGCGGCCGCTCTCCTGCCACTGGGCGAGGTCCTGGCCGCCGTAGACGAAGGGGATGGCGTGCTTGAAGGAGCCGTTGCCCGCGCCGGACCTCATGTAGGTGACGGCGCGCTGGAAGGTGGCGCGGTCGTCGCAGAGGATGCCGGTCGCCATGAGGGAGGCGACGTTGCAGAGGTCCCAGTTCGCCCAGTAGTTGGTGATGTTGGCGCTGTTGTGGTTCGTTAGGAAGTCGATGTTCATCGGTGTGAACACCGTGCGCATCATCTTCTTGAAGCGGGTGAGGTCGAACCGCGGGTGGTCGCGGACGAGTTCGGCGGCGTTCGCGAACTGGTAGCCGTAGATGCCGGCGGCGAGGAAGCGGTCGGCGTTGCCGTTGACCGAAGTGAGCGTGGCCGACCAGGCGTTGAGGATGGCGACCGCCGTGTCGCCGTTGGCCCTGGTGCCGCCGATCCGCCGGCGCAGGGCGTTCTGGTAGGCGGCGTGGATGTCGTTGTACATGGTGACGTAGTTCTGGCCGGTACCGCCGCGGACGACGACGGCCTGCGGACGGGGCTGCCAGTCGCTCGCGGAGTGCCGGTTGTCGGTGAGCCGGGTCCAGCCCTTCAGCCAGGGGTCCTTGCCGGCGGCGACGCGGACCTTGGCGCGGTGCAGGTCACCGGCGTTGTGCAGCATGCCCGGGTGCACGAGGACCTGGGGGCGGGCGGTCGGGGTGCCGACGGCGGTGCCGGTCTGCGCGGCGTCGGCCCCGTCGCCGGTGAACGCGGCGATCCCGGCGCCGACGACTCCCGCCGCCGCGACTCCGCCGCCGAGGGTGAACAGGCCCCGGCGGGTGAGGCGGTGCTTGTTGGGGCGCTGGGGTGCGCTGGTGGCCATGTGCGTGGCTCCGGTGCGTGAAGAGACGGGGGACGCAGAGGGAGACGGGGTGAAGCCGCCCGCGATAACAGTTTTTCCGGCACCGAGTTCAAGACCGGCCGGTCTCGGCGCCGGGCGCAACTTCTGCTTCGTCGCGCCGAGTTGGATCCCGTAGGGGGCAACCCCGGCAACCCCCTTGTGCGGTACGGCAATTGCTCGGGGGCGACCTAGGGGCGGACGCCCTCCTCGCCGACGATCCGCGAACTGCCGTACCGGACAAGGCTGATCACCGACACCCGCCGGAGACCAGACCGCAGGAGCAGCCGATGCGCCCCCGCCACCGCACCACCGCCGTCCTCACCGCCTCCCTCGTACTCGCCCTGGCCGCAGGGCCGTTGGCCGTCCCCGCGTTCGCCGCGTCGCCGTCGGCCACCGCGCGGGCGTCGGCCGGACCGGACGCCGAGGCGCTGCGGGCCGCGCTCGCCGGGCTTCCGGACGCCGACGCGACGGCGGCGCTCGTGCGGGTGGGAGGGACCGACGGGGCGTGGCGGGGCAGCGCGGGTGTGCACGACCTGGAGAGCGGTGCCGCGGCCGATCCCGACGCGCGGTTCCGGGCCGGTTCGACGACGAAGGTGGTGACGGCGGCGACCGTGCTGCGGCTCGCGGCGCAGGGGAAGGTCGACCTGGACACCCCCGTCCAGCACTACCTGCCGGGGCTCCTCACGAAGGCCTTCGAGCCCATCTCCGTACGGCAGTTGCTGAATCACACCAGCGGGATCCAGGCCGGTGACGGCTTCGGGGACGCCTTCGAGGACCAGTACGCGCACCGCTTCGACACGCTCACGCCGCGGCAGGTGGTGGCGTCGGCGGTGGCGAAGGGACCGGAGTTCGGCCCCGGCGAGCAGCAGGACTACCTCAACGTCAACTACACGATCCTCGGCCTCCTGATCGAGAAGGTCACCGGCCACTCCTACGCCTCGGAGGCCACCCGGCTCGTGCTGCGCCCGGCGGGCATGCGGGACACGTACTTCCCCGGCACCGACCCGCGCATCCGGGGCCCGCACAACCACGGCTACCAGCTGGTCCGACAGGCGGACGGATCAACGCGGTTCGTGGACGTCACCGACTGGGACCAGGCGGACCGCTGGGCGGCCGGCGACATGATCTCGACGACCGCCGACCTGGAGCGCCTGATCACATCCCTGTTCCGGGGCCGGATCGTGCCGGCCCCGCAGCTCCGGGAGATGTTCACGGTCCCGGCGGGCATCGAGGGCGCCAGCTACAGCGCGGGCCTCCAGCGCTTCGAGTACGGCGGCAAGGTGTACTGGCTCAAGTCCGGTGCCCGGTACGGCTACAGCGCCGTCGTCGTCGCCACCAGGGACCTGTCCCGCACTCTTGTCTACTCGGTCAATTCGACGGACGCGAAGGGCGAGTCGATGAACGCGGTGGCGGAACGGATCGCGCTTGCCGCGCTCAAGTAGCCGCCGTGAGGGCGGTGTTCGGGGCGAGCGTCACGGCCTCCAGGCGCTTGATCTTCTTCCGCACGACGTACAGCGGGACGATGCCGATGACCCCGAAGGACATGTCGATCACCGTCCACCAGAAGGGGATTCCGCGGATCGGCCCGCAGATGAGGGCGAGCGGGACGATGCCGGCGCAGGCGATCATCCCGAACTCGACGACCCAGATGTTGCGGACCGGGTCGCGGTAGGGGCCGTAGAAAGCGACCGCGATGACGAGGTGTGCGAAGGCCAGCCAGTCGGTGCCGTAGAGGAGGAAGGGGTAGTCGGTCTCGGCGGTGTCGAGGCCCTGCCGTACCTGCACGATCCAGTCCATCAGGGTGGGCAGGTAGTGCGGTACGGACAGGGACCTCAACACGTCCTCGGTCCACCGGAGTTCGTGGACCAGTGGAAAAGCGGTGGCGCCGCTGAGCACCAGACAGACGACGAACAGGACCAGCCAGGCGCGGATGCCCTTCAGGAGGGCGGCTCTGTCGCTCATGAGGGCAGCCTACGCCGAGAATTGAACACGTTCAAAACAATCCCGGAAGCCAGGTGCCTGAGGCCGAAAGCCGGGTGTCGGGTGTTGGGTGTCGGATACGTCAGGGCGACCCCAGGCTCTGCCAGAAGTCCAGGTCGTGTTCCTGGGCGAAGTCGCGGGTGGACCTGGAGCAGGCCGCCGGGGGGCTGTCGCTCGACGGGGCGGTGTCGCAGGCCTTCAGGGACATCAACTCGCCGGTCGCCAGCGTGTACTTCGGCCAGGTCGGGGTGCCAGGGCCGTTCGGGTCGCCGGTCGTGGTGAAGCGGTCCCAGAAGGTGATCATCTGGCGGGACAGCTCCAGTTGGTCGTCGTCGTAGGGCAGCGTCTGGCCGAGGTAGTCCCAGAGGTAGCCGAGGTCGTCGACGTGGATGGCTCCGCCGAAGGGGAAGTCCCTTGCCGTGGCGCTCTGTTGCTGGAGCCGGTAGATCGAGGTGAAGTGCGGGGTGTCGCTCTCGGCGAACTCGTAGGCATACGTCGGCACCCACCGCGACAGCCGTGCCATCAGCTGTTGGCGGTCGTAGGAGGTCGAGCCGTTCTGGACGGCGGTCCATGCCTGGCCGGGGGTGGGGTAGGCGGAGAGCGGGTACTCGGCGAGGACCTTGGCGGCGTTGGTGCCGTACGTCGACCGCACGGCCTGGGTGTACTGGTCGGCGGTCATGGGGGTGCCGAGGTAGTCGTAGGTCTGGAAGGTGAACAGGCCGCGTTCGCTGTCGGTCTGGCCGAGCATGACCGGGACCCTGGTGAAGTTGCCGGTCTGTACGGCCGTCGCCGGGTCGAGCGGGAAGGCGGTGCCGCCGAGGGACGGGCGGACCGGGGCCTTCAGCTGGGCGGCGACGATCGCCGAGGCGGGCTTGGCGCGGAGGCAGGCGAGGACGTCGGGGGCGCCGGCGCAGCCGATCTCCTTGACGAAGGCCTGGCTCTGCGTCTCGCCGGCCGCCGCCGTCTGGAGACCGCAACTGCCGCTCATGACGACCGCCCGCGCGAACAGGCCCTTCGCGGTGGGCGAGGCGAGCTGGTCGCAGACCGAACTGCCGCCCGCGGACTGGCCGGCGATGGTGACGTTCCTGCTGTCGCCGCCGAAGTGCCCGATGTTGGACCGCACCCAGCGCAGCGCCGCCTGCTGGTCCAACAGGCCGTAGTTCCCGGCGCCGTTGGCGCTCTCGGCGCGGAGCTGCGGCAGGTTGAGGTAACCCAGCGGGCCCAGGCGGTAGTTGACGGTGACGACGATCGCGCCCGTCTGCTGGACGAACTTGCGCGGGTTGGTGTCCTGGCCGGCGCCGCCGGTGAAGCCGCCGCCGTGGATCCACACGACGACCGGGGTGTCGGCCCGGCTCCCCTGCGGGGCATAGACGTTGAGGTCGAGGCAGTCCTCGGTGGTGATCGTCTTCTCGTAGCCGGGGTCCCAGCCGGAGGCCTGGGCGCAGCGGTCGCCGAAGCGGGTGGCGTCGCGGACGCCGTGCCAGGCGGGGGCCGGCCCGGGCGCGGTCCAGCGGTGGGCGGCGGTGGGGGTGGCGGCGTAGGGGATGCCGAGCCAGGCGTCGTAGCCGGTCTGGGCCCGGCCTGCGACCTTGCCGGCGGCGGTGGTCACCACCAGCGAGGAGCTGTGCGAACTCCCTTGGGCGGGAGGGGACTTCAGTGCGTGGACGGCGATCGGGGACAGTAACCCGAGGCCGAGCACGCTCACGGTTGCCAGGGTGGTACGGACTCTGCTGCGGAGTGTGGTCGTCCTTCCCATGACCCACGTGTGTAATCGCTTGGCAATATTGTCGGCAAGATGCGCGACAGGATTGGCTGCAATTGCCGCTGTGGGCGCAGGCGTTACCGCGCGGTGGTCGCCACGGCCGACGGCGCGTCGGTGCGGGACGAGCGCGAGGCCGCGCCGGTCGCCGTCTCGGGTGCGGATGCCGAGGCGGAGGGGGACGTCGGGACCCTGGACGGTTCCGTGGTCGGGATCGGTGTGCGGCTCGGGACGCGGGGGTCCACGGGGGATCTCGGGATCGCGGTGGGGCTCGGGGACTTGGCCGCGGACTGGGCGGGCGCGGGCGTGGGGGTGGGGCTGCTGCTCGCGGGGGGTGGGGCGAGCGGGACCGTGGGGGTCGTAGGTGTGTCGTGGTGGGCCAGGCGGAACGGGAGGGCGGCCAGGACGATCACCGCGCAGGTCGCGCCGGCGCCGATCGTCGCGCGGAGCAGGCGGCGGCGGTGGGCGCCGCGGCGGATCGTCTCGTAGCGGCCGGGGGGTGGGCCGAGGTAGTCCGAGGAGGGGCGCAGGATGACCGTGAGGGGGTCGTCGGGGTCGATGTCCGGGCCCTCGTCTCCCTCGTCAAAGTGTGTGGTCAACGCTTCTCCTCAGGTGGGCACGGAGCAGTTCGCGGGCCGCGTGGAGGTCGGCCTTGATGGTTCCTTCCTTGCGTCCGGTCAGCACGGACACCTCCCGGACCGTCATGTCGGCGTAGTAGTGCAGGAGGATCGGGACGCGCAGCCGTTCGGGCAGCGACTGCACGAGCAGCCGTACCGAGGGGTCTTCCTGTTCGGTCGGTGGGCGGACCGCCTCCTCCGTGGTGGCGCGGCGGACCGCCCGGCGCTCGCGCTCCATTTTGCGCCAGTGGTCCCGGACGAGGTTCGCCGCGGTGACGTAGAGGAAACCGCGCGGCTCCGCCACCTTCGTCCAGCGGGCCCAGAGCCGGGTGAACGCCTCGGAGGCGATCTCGTGGGCCGTCTCGTCGTCGTCGACGAGACGGCGGCACCAGCCGGCGAGACGCGGATAGACGGCGGCGAACAGTTCGGACGCTGCCCGCTCGCGGGACCGTTTCAACACTCTCCATGGTCGGTACGGGGATGGGCCACGCGGGGCTACGCGGTCAGCGCGGCGAAGACGATCACGTTGTCCAGGTAGCCCGTACCGGTACGGGTCCCTCCGCAGGTGATGAGACGCAGTTCGGGACGGTCCACGTTCCCGTACACCTCGTCCGACGGGAAGTCGGCCTTGGCGACCGTCCGTACGGTGGTGACGGTGAACGTGGCCGTCGTGCCGTTCTCCAGGCCCGCCTCGATCCGGTCGCCCTTGCGCAGCTTCGCGAGGTGACGGAACACGCCGTCCCCGTAGGCGCCGACGGTCACATGCCCGAGGATCACCGACGGCCCGGTCTGCCCGGGTGTCGGCGAGTTCCGGTACCAGCCCGCCCGGTCGTGGGCCGTGATCGGCGGCACCTGCACGGTGCCGTCCGAGGCCAGTCCCAGTCGCATGACGGGGGTGTCGACCCCGATCGCGGGGACCCGCAGGGTGACCGGGACGGAACGGGCCAGGGCGTGCGCCGCCCTGCCGGCGAGCGGTGCGGAGGGTGTGGACTGCTTCTTCGCCGAACTCCCTTGTTCCGTGGCGGAGTTCGTGGTCGAAGTCGTCGCGTGCCCGCCGCCGCAGCCGGCGAGCAGCGTCGCCGTCGCCGCGGCGACGAAGGCGCGCCTGGAGAGCGAGGTCATACGCCGGTCGTCCTCCGGCGCCGTACGACGACGAAGGCGCCGCCGCCGACGACCAGCGCGGCGGCTCCCCCGCCGGCCAGGCCGGTGGTCAGGTCGCCGGACGCCTTGGCCGCCGGGGCGACACCCGTGTCGGGGGCGCCGCTCGGGACGACGGCGACCTGGCCGCGGCCCTGGCTGGGCGCGGCGGACGGTTCGGCGGAGGGCGCGGTGCTCGCGCTCCGGGAGGGTGCGTCGCTGGGGACCGGGGTCGGCGCCTTGGTAGCGCTCGGCACCGCGGACGGCGCGGCGGACGGGGCGCGGGTCGGGGTCGTGGAGGCCCCGTCCGCGAACGCGGGCGCGGTGCTCGCCAGGACGGCGCCGCAGGCAAGTGCCAGCGCGCTCAGGACAGTTCGGCGCATGAATCGCTCTCTCTCGTCGGCCGCCCCGCCGGGACCATCGGGCGGTCCGGGCGGCGGGGCGGGTCACTGATCGAGCGGAGAGACGAGGCAGCGGGAGGGCGGGTTGTAAAGGGATGGCAAAGTCGCGCGGAGGGTCATCCGGCGGGCGTGGAAGGCCCGTTGGCCCGCGCGTCACATGTTGATCATGTGTCCGGCCAGGCCGTGCACCGCTTCCTTCACCGCCTCGCCGAGCGTCGGGTGGGCGTGCACGTTGCGGGCGACCTCGTGGACGGTGAGGTCCCACTGCTGGGCGAGGGTGAGTTCGGGGAGGAGTTCGGTGACGTCGGGGCCGATGAGGTGGCCGCCGAGGAGCTCGCCGTACTTCGCGTCGCTGATCAGCTTCACGAAACCGGTGGTGTCGCCGAGGCCGTGCGACTTGCCGTTGGCCGTGAACGGGAACTTCGCGACCTTGACGTCGTGCCCCAACTCCCGTGCCTGCGCCTCGGTGTAGCCGAAGCTGGCGATCTGCGGCTGGCAGTAGGTGGCGCGCGGGATCATCGCGTAGTCCAGCTCCATCGTCTCCGCGTCCGCGAGGGTCTCGGCGGCGATGATCCCCATCGACTCGGCGGCGTGCGCGAGCATCAGCTTCGCGGTGACGTCGCCGATGGCGTACAGGTGCGGGACGGACGTACGGCAGTGCCCGTCGACGTCGATCGCGCCGCGCTCGGTCAGCTGTACGCCGGTGTTCTCCAGGCCGTAGCCGGTGACGTTCGGGGCGAAGCCGATCGCCTGGAGCACCTTGTCGGCCTCCAGGACCTGCTGGGTGCCGTCCTTGCCGGTGACCGTGACGCGGACCTGCGGGCCCGACTCGTCGATGGACTCGACGCGGGTGGAGGTGAGGACGTCGATGCCCAACTTGCGGTACTGCTTGGCGAGTTCGGTGGAGACCTCGACGTCCTCCAGGGGCGCCATCCGGTCCAGGAACTCCACGATCGTGACCTTCACGCCGTAGTTGTGCAGGACGTACGCGAACTCGATGCCGATCGCGCCCGCGCCCGCGATGACGATCGACTGCGGGAGGTCGTCGGCGAGGATCTGCTCCTCGTACGTGACCACGCGCGCGGTGCGCTTGGTGCCGGGCAGCAGCCGGGGCGTGGCGCCGGTCGCGATGATGCAGTGGTCGAAGCCGATCGTGCGCGACTCGCCGTCGTAGCCCGCCACTTGGAGGGTGTGCGCGTCGAGGAACGTGCCGCGGCCGTCGATCTCCGTGATCTTGTTCTTCTTCATCAGATAGTGGACGCCCTTGACCCGGCCGTCCGCGACCCGGCGGCTGCGGCTGAACGCCTCGCCGTAGTCGAAGGAGACCTCCCCCTCGACCTTGATGCCGAAGGTCTTCGCCTCACGGGTGAAGATGTGCGCCAACTCGGCATTGCGCAGAAGGGCCTTGGTGGGGATGCAGCCCACGTTCAGACAGACACCGCCCCAGTACTTCTCCTCAACGACCGCGACCCGCTTGCCGAGTTGGGCGGCGCGGACGGCGGCCACATAGCCGCCGGGGCCCGCACCGAGTACGACGACATCGAACCGCTCGTCCTGCGCGTCCTGCTGGTCCATCGGAAGGTCCTTTCCCGAGAGGAGGTCCATGTAGATCCTCTACGGTGTCCAGGATGCCGCGTCCGGGGACGATCAGGCGAAATCAGCCGGTCGCGGGACCCGGCGCCGACACCGGCACCGGTTCCTGCACCGGCTCCGGCTCCGGTGTCCCGGCCCGCGGTCCGCGCCGGTACACGTCCTTGAGGTAGAGCACGAGGACGGCGCCGAGCACCCACACCGGGAGGATCACCAGGGCGCGGGTCAGGCCGTCGTTCTGGAAGCGGGACAGGCCCTGCATCGCGCGGACGCCGACGCCGACCGGGAGGATCTCGGAGAGCGGGCGCAGCCAGCCCGGCAGGTACGCCGACGGCATGATGCCGCCGCTGGTGCTGTTGCCGAGGATCAGCATCAGGATGGAGGCGAGGGTGACGCCGGCCGAGCCGAAGAGCCGCAGCAGGACCATGGTGGTGGCGGCGACCGCCGCGCCCATCAGGGAGATCACCACGACCAGCGGCAGGAACGACCCCGGCAGCGCGCCGAAGCCGGTGCTTCCGGCGATGGTCGCGATCAGGAGGCCGCCGACGACGCCGAAGAGGGCCAGGCTGGTCATCCGCCAGCGGTACTGGAGGCGGGGCGCGAGTTGGTAGGTCGTCATGCCGAAGAGGTAGCCCGCGAGGACCAGGCCGAAGGCGGCGTAGAACACGGACAGGCCCCGGGTGTCCCCCGCTGCCGCCGGGGCGACGTCCTCGACGGCGAGTTCGTGCTGCTCCGCGTGGGCCACGGTGCCGAAGGCGGTGGTCACGGTGGCGGTGACGGCGGCTCCGTTGGCGCTGCCGTAGAGGAGTTTTCCGTCGCCGAGGTAGGCCGCGTAGACCTGCCGGTCCTGTACGGCGTCGCGGGCGGCGGACTCGTCCGGGTAGGTCTCCACGGTGAAGCCGCCCGGGGCGACGCGCTCCAGGTCCTGCGCCAGATGGGCATGCGCGCTGCCTATCTCCGTTGTGCCGACGCGGAGTTGGTGCGGTTTCGGGGCGTGGAACGCGGCGAGATAGACGCTGACGAACACGGCGCCGATCAGCAGAACGACCGCCACGGGGAGCAGGACGGCGCGCGTGTTCCCGGGGCCGGGCGGCGGGTGGGCCACGTCCAGGGCGTGCTTGTGCGGGTGCCGGGCGGCGCGGGTCGCGCCGGTGGAGCCGGTCGGGCCGGTGGCCTGGTGTGCGACGTGCTGGGACATCGGAGCGGTCCTCGATTAGAAGGCAACTGATAATATTTGTACATCACAATCAGCTGCCTTCCAAAAAGAGGTCCGTTCCGTGGAACATCCAGACCGCCGCACCGGCTATGTGGCCTGGCAGATCGGCCAGATCATGGCGGCCCGGATGGAGCGCGCCCTGCGCCCGCTCCAGCTCACGCTCGCCCAGCACCGGGCCCTGATGCAGGCCGTCCTCGACCCGGGGGTGTCCAGCGCGACCGCGGCACGCCGGGCGGCGATCACCCCGCAGTCCATGGGTACGGCGGTCAACGGACTGGTCGAGCGGGGCGTGCTGGAGCGCCGCACCACACCCGGCGACCGGCGCACCCAGCGTCTGCACGCCACGGAGGCCGGCGTACGGCTCGCGGCGGAGGCGGCGGAGATCGTGGACGCGGCGCACGCCGAGGCGCTCCAGGTGCTGACACCGGCGGAGCAGGAGCAGACCCACACGCTGCTGCTCAAGCTGCTGGCGTCGCTGAATCCCTCGGCGCTGGAGGGCGACCTGTCCTGAAGCGCCGGACCGGCGCCGCTCCCGGACCACCACGTCGCGCCGCACCGGCGCCGAACCGCTCACCCCACCGGCTGCCACGTGCCGTCGACCGGGATGCCCGCCGCCGCCGCGATCCGGTCGCGGGAGGCGAGCAGGCGGGCCCGCAGTGCGGGCAGGTCCACGCCCACCAACTCACCGTCCCGCTTGACCACTTGACCGGCGACGAGGACGGTGTCGACCAGCCCGGGGTGTCCCGCGCTGACGATGCTGCCCGCCGGGTCGGTGACCGGGAACACGGTGAGGTCGTCGGTGCGCAGGAGGATCAGGTCGGCATCCTTGCCGGGGGTGACGCTGCCGGTGCGGGCGTCGAGTCCGCAGGAGCGGGCCGCGTCGATCGTGGTGAACTCCAGCAGGTCACGGGAGCGCAGGCCGCCGTCGAGACCGCGCTGCACGGCGAAGGCCGTACGCATCGTGGAGAACAGGTCGCCACCGGCCGAGGGGACGTCGTCGACGGACAGGGTCGGGCGCACGCCGGCCGCCAACGCCCGCCCGGTGACCGGCGATCCGAAGCCCATCTTCAGTTCGACGTCCGGGCTGACCGACAGGGAGGCGCCGGCGTCGGCGAGCATCCGCAGCTCTTCGTCGGTGATGCCGTTGGCGTGCACGAACGTGGTGGTCCCGCGCAGCAGGCCGTGCTCGCGGAGATCGGCGACGGTACGGCTGGTTCCGCTCGGGTCGACGTGCAGGCTGGTGCGCAGGCCGAGTTCGTCCGCCAGCTTCAGCTCCCGCGCGACGGTGTCCATGTCGGTGTCGTCGGGGCCGCGCAGCCCAAGGGCCAGGGTGACCGGGCCTTCGCCGGTCAGGTCGGCGCGGACGCGGCGGATGTCGGCGTCGACGGGGTCGGTGGTGCCCCAGCCCGCGCCGAGGCAGAAGACGGACCGTCCCCGCGCGTCCCGCAGGGCGGCGACGGCGGCGTCCTCGTGGTCGTGGGTCTGGGCGACGTGGTACCAGTCCAGCATCGTGGTGACCCCGGAGTGCAGGGCCTCCAGGCGGCCGAGCAGGGTGCCGACGTAGACGTCCTCGGGCCGGTAGTGGGGCTTGACCGTGCGGTGCATGGCCTGCGCCCACTCGGGGAACGTCCAGTCCGCCCGGCGCCGCGGAACGCGGTCTGCCAGCTGTGCCGGTGGTTGTCGACGAACCCCGGCATGACGATCCGGTCGGTCGCGTCGATCACCTCGGCGTCCGGTGCGTCGATCCGCGCGGCCACCTCGACGATCACGCCGTCCTCGATCAGCACGTCACCGCGGACGAGATCGGGGACGGCCGGGTCCATGGTGAGCACGGTGCCGCCGGTGAGCAGGGTCTTCATGGGGGGCTCCTTACGCGTGGGGGGCTTAGTGAAGTGACAGGGGGTTGGCTGGGGCTCCGAACTCCGGCTCAGGAAAGGGGTGTTGGGGTGTGGTCGCTCAGCCGTCCGCCGCATCGGTGACGAGCACCGCGTCGGCCGCAGCGAGCGCGTCCGCGACCAGATCGGCCGTGTCCTCCGTGCCGGCCGCCAGCCGGACAAGGCCCAACGGCACTGATTCCGCGAGCTGTTCCTCGCTGAGCATCCCGCGCCACATGGACGCCGGATGCACGGCCAGCGACTCCACACCGCCGAGGCTGGCCGACCGGCGGGGGTAGCGGAGCCGGCCGAGAAAGGCGTCGGCCATCGCGAACCCACCGGCGAACTCGACGCCGAGGACCCCGCCGAAGCCGCTCAACTGGTCGACGGCCAGCTTGTGTTGGGGGTGGGACGCCAGCCCGGGGTAGTGCACCGCCGTCACCGCCGGATGCGCGGCGAGCGCCTCCGCGAGCGCCAGGCCGTTGGCGTTGTGCCGCGGCATCCGCAAGGGCAGGGTCCGCATCCCGCGCAGCAGCAGCCACGCGTCGATCGGGCCGAGGGTGGCGCCGGTGAGGAGGCCGACGTCCCATATCCGGTCGAGGATCTCGGCCGGGCCCGCCAGGACTCCGGCGGAGACGTCGGAGTGGCCGTTGAGGTACTTGGTCGCGCTGTGCCAGACCAGGTCGATGCCGAAGTCCACCGGGCGCTGGTTGAGCGGGGTGGCGAAGGTGTTGTCCGCCATGGTCAACACCCCCTGCGCGTGGGCGAGTTCGGCCACGGCGCGCAGGTCGGTGATCTGGAGCAGCGGATTGCTCGGGGTCTCCACGAGGATCAGCCGGGTCCGCGGGGTCAGCGCCTTCGCGAACGCCTCCGGGTCGGTCTGGTCCACCAGCGTGGTCGTCACACCGAGACGGGGCAGCAGGTTCAGCAGCACCGACGCGGTGCCGCCGTAGGTGGACCGCTGCCCGATGACATGGTCACCGGCGGACACCAGGGCCAGCACGGCCGTGGTGAGCGCGGCCATCCCGGACGCGGTGACCATGGCGGCCTCGGTGTTCTCCAACTCGGCCACGACAGCGGCGACTTGGGCGTGGTTCGGGTTGCCGAAGCGGGTGTAGAAGTCCTTGCCGCGCGGTTCCACGGCCCCTCGCGCGAAGGTCTCGCCGTCCTCGGCCGAGAACGCCGCCGTCTGGAAGATGGGCGGCGCGACGGCACGGCTGGGGTGGACCTCGCGATCGGCGTGAACGGTGATCGTGCTCTTGCCCGGCATGGCTGCCGCCCTTCCGTGGACGTGGACCGTCGGCGTGACCCCATGAGGTGGGAATCCGGGAGGCCCGATTCCCTGAGGCGGGGACTCCATGAAGCGTGACCGACCGGCAGCCCGATGTGCCCGGTTCGCGGCAACTTTGGCAGCAAATTGCGCGCCTCATGGGCGCGGAATTGTGGTAGTGAGGCTCAGCGCGCAATATTCTGCCGCCATGGATGACGTGGACCGATCGATCCTGGCCGTGCTCGAGACGCACGGCCGCATCAGCAACAACGACCTGGCCGCCCGGGTGGGCCTCTCCCCCTCCCCCTGTCTGCGGCGCGTGCGCCAGCTGGAGGAGGCCGGGGTCATCCGCGGCTACCGCGCGCTGATCGACCCGGCCGCCGTCGGCCGTGGTCTGCGGGTCTTCGCGGGCGTACGGCTGGTGCGGCACACGCGGGCCGACGTGGTCGCGTTCGAGCAGGGGGTCACCCGGCTGCCCGAGGTGGTCGCCTGCCACCACATCACCGGCAACTTCGACTATCTGCTCCAGGTCGAGGTGGCCGACCTCCCGGCCTACGAGGACTTCCACGCCAACCAGTTGGCGACCCTGCCCGCCGTGGCCACGGTGACGAGCTACGTCACGATGAAGACGCTGACCGCCGACACCGACGCATAGGAGGGCAGGTCAGAGGGTGATGGTGCCGCTGATGAGGACGACGGCCGCGCCGGTGACCCATACCGTGCCGTCCGCGTCGGCGGTGATCTCGATGCTCGCGGCCCGGCCCAGCCTCGTGCCCTGGGAGACCCGGTAGGAGGCGGGCGCGGCGCCTGTGGAGGTGAGCCACTGGCCGACACCGGCGTTCATGCTGCCGCAGGCGGGGTCCTCGGGGACACCGGCGCCGGGGGCGAAGGTCCGCATCTCGAACGCGTGCCGGGACCCGTCGGGGTGCGGCCCGATCGCCCCGACCATCGCGTCCGGCACGAGGGAGAAGTCGGGTTCGAGGGCGAGGACCTCCGCGGCCGTGGACAGCCGGACGACGGCCCACCCGGGACCGTTGTCGACCCACTCATGGGCCACGACCTGGTCCCGCTCGATCCCCAACGCGCCCACGAACCGCAGTAGTTGATCCTCGTCGAGCGCCCCCTCCCGCAGGCGTGGCGGGGCGGCGAAGGACAGCACGTCCTCGCCACGGCGCACGGTGACCAGGCCCACGCCGCACTCCTGCACGACGCGTTCGTCGTCCTGCGGGGTGCCGCCGCCCTCCAGCCAGGCCCGCGCGGACCCGAGGGTGGGGTGCCCGGCGAACGGCAACTCGCCCCCGGGGGTGAAGATCCGCACCCGGTAGTCCGCCTCGGGGACGGTGGGCGGCAGCAGGAACGTGGTCTCGGACAGGTTCGTCCAGCGCGCCAGTCCCTGCATCTCCTCGTCGCTCAGGCCGGTCCCGTCCAGGACGACCGCGACCGGGTTGCCGGAACAGGGGCTGGTGGAGAACACGTCGACCTGCATGAACGAACGGCTGCGCGGCATGGTCATCAAGCCCCTTCCGAACGGCTCCCACTATGTCCCGCCCCCATCCCAGCGGTCGCCCACCCGAGCGGAACAGAGCCACCCCCGACAAAGTGGCCTGACCCAGGGCACCCGGACCCGACCCGCCTCCCCGTTCTCCGGCCCGGTTGCCCTGCGCCGATTCCGGCTGGGAGCATCGAAGTGAGCCAGGAAGAGAAGCCCGAGGCGCGGATACCGGACAGAGGGTCAAGGAACATGGCGAGAACAAGCCACCCCTTGAACGAGACGGACCGCCGGATCGCCGCCGCGATGCTGGCCTCGCCGAGGGCTTCCTGGCGTACGGTCGGGCGCGTCCTGGACATCTCGGAGCGCACGGTGGTGCGGCGCGCGGCCCCGCTGTTCCACGACAGGACGCTGCGCGCCACCGCCGTACGCAACCCGGTGTGGTTCCCCGACCTGATCCCGCTGGCCCTGCGCATCCGCTGCCGGCCCCACCACATCGGCGCGATCGCCGCCACCCTGGCCCGCCGCCCCGACACCGTGTGGGTGGACGTCCTCGGCGGCGGCGACGAGATCTGCACGATCCTGTTCCTGGACGGTCCCGACGCGCGCAACTCGCTGCTCCTGCGCGATCTCCCGGCCACCCCGTCGGTCCAGTCATGGACCTCCCACATCCTGCTACGGGTCTTCCCGGCGGCCTTCGACTGGAGCGGCGGCCTGCTCACGGAGGCCGAACTGACCAGCCTGCGGCCGAAGAGCCCCCGCCCCGACACCGGCACCCCGGCCGCCCACCCCACGCTCCAGCCCCTCGACCACGCGCTGATCACCGCCCTGACCGAGGACGGCCGCGCCTCCTACGCCGACCTCGCCCGCCGCGCCGACACCACCCCGCTCACCGCCCGCCGCAGGCTGGACGCGCTGGTCGAAGGCCAGGTCGTGCGGCTCGCGACCGAGGTCGATCTCGCCCGGCTGGGCATCCGCACCGAGGCCCTGCTGTGGATCACGGTCGCTCCCGGCGGCCTGGAGGAGACCGGCCGCCGGCTCAGCCGCCACCCCCAGGTCCGCTTCGCCTCCGCGACCACCGGCCACGCCAACCTCCTGGTGGCCGTCGCCGCAGCCGATCTCAACGCCCTCTACCACTTCCTGAACGACACGATCGGCGCCCTCCCCCACGTCACCACGCTGGAGGTCACGCCCATCCTGAGCGGTGTGAAGAGAACGGGACTGGTCCGGCCGGGCAGTCTCTGACACAGCTCTTCCGCTGGTCCGGGCCCCTGACACAACGGCTGAACTACCGGCGCCCTGTGGGATGTTCGGAGCCGTTGCCGACCAGGTCGCCGAGTGCCTGGGCGCCGCCCTGGAGCCGGCGGTCGCGCTGGCTGGTGCCGAACGCGCCGTACGGATAGCCGCCCGGGGTCGGCGCGCTGACCTTGTCGAGGGCGGCGGTCGCCTCGGCGTCGAGGGTGAAGGCGACGGCGCCGAGACCGTCATGGAGCTGCTTCAGGGTGCGGGCGCCGAAGATCGGGGCGACCACGCCCGGGCGGTCGGCGATCCAACTCAGTGCCACTTGGGCGGGAGTTGCCCCGCTCTCCCCGGCGACGCGGACGACCTCGTCGATGATGGCCCAGTTGCGGTCCGAGGACGCGTACTCGGCCGACACCCACTGGTACAGCTCGTTCGCGGAACCGGCCCGGGTGTCCGGCGCCGGGGTGGCGCCGCGCCGGTACTTCCCGGTGAGGAAGCCGCCGGCCAGCGGCGACCAGGGCAGCAGGCCGATGGTGTTGTGCAGGGCGGCCGGGACCATCTCGAACTCGCTCTCCCGCGACAGCAGGCTGTACTGCTGCTGAAGGGTGAGCGGCACGTGGACGCCCATCGCCTTCGCGGTGGAGACGGTCAACTGGAGTTGCCAGCCGGTGAAGTTGGAGAGACCCGCGTAGTGGATCTTCCCGGCGCGGACGGCGTCGTCGAGGAAGGAGAGGGTCTCCTCGACCGGGGTGTGGGCGTCCCAGCCGTGCAGTTGGTAGAGGTCCACGGTCTCCACCCCGAGGCGACGCAGCGAGGCGTCCAGGGCGCGGTGGAGGTGGCGGCGGGAGAGGCCGAGGTCGTTGACGTCGGGGCCGGTGGTGAAACGGCCCTTGGTCGCGAGGACGACGCGGTCGGTGGTCTCGCGGGGGCGGGCCGCGAACCAGCGGCCGATGATCTGCTCGGAGAGCCCGCCGCCGTAGACGTCGGAGGTGTCGACCATGGTGCCGCCGGCCTCGATGAAGGCGTCGAGCAGCGCGAACGACTCCTCCTCGGTGTTCTCGGTACCGAAGTTCATGGTGCCGAACGCCAGCTTGGAGACGGCGAGTCCGGAGGTGCCGAGGGTGCGGTAGCGCATGAGTTTCTGAACGCCCTTCTGCCGGAGCGGAGTTGGAGAGAGGTGAGAGGGCCGTGCCCTGGCCCGGGTGCGTCTCGGGGTCAGAACCAGGAAGGGCCGGCGTTGACGTACGGGGCCTCCAGGGCTCCCGCTTCCTCGTCGGTGAGCTGCAACGCGAGTGCGTCCACGGCCTGTTGGAGGTGGTGGGGCCGGGTGGCGCCGACGATGGGCGCCGAGACGAGCGGGTTGCGCAGGACCCAGGCGAGGGCGATCCCGGCCATGGGGACGCCCCGGGCCTCGGCGAGTTGCTGGACGGCGTCGATGACGGGCTCGTCGTGCTCGCTGTCGAAGGCCCGCACGACGTGGTCGGTGGTGGAGCGGGTGCTCTGTTCGCCGACGGGGCGGGCGAGGCGGCCCTTGCCGTTCGGGGAGTACGGGACCAGGCCCACGCCCAAGTCGTCGCACAGGGCCATGAGTTCGGGCTCGTCCTGGCGGCGCAGCAGGTTGTACTGGTTCTGCATGGAGACGAAGCGGGTCCAGCCGCCGAGGTCGGCCGCGTGCTGGAGCTTGGCGAACTGCCACCCGTACATCGAAGAGGCCCCGAGATAGCGGACCTTGCCCGCCCTGACGATGTCGTGCAGGGCCTCCATCGTCTCCTCGACCGGGACGTCGTCGTCGAAGCGGTGGATCTGGTAGAGGTCGATGTAGTCGGTGCCCAGGCGGGTGAGGGAGGCGTCGACCTGTTCGAGAATCGCCTTGCGGGACAGGCCCTCACCGCCCGGACCGTCGTGCATCTTCCCGCGCACCTTGGTGGCCAGCACGATGTCCTCGCGCCGGGAGTACTCGCGGATCGCGCGGCCGACGAACTCCTCGGAGGTGCCCGCCTGGTAGACGTTGGCGGTGTCCCAGAAGGTGATGCCCAGCTCGACGGCCTGCCGGAAGAACGGCGCGGCCCTGTCCTCGGTCAGCGCCCACGGGTGGGCACGCGGGACGGTCGGATCGCCGTAGCTCATGCAGCCGAGGGCGAGGCGGCTCACCTTCAGGCCGGTGGTGCCGAGTCGGGTGTACTCCATGGTGGGGCTCCTTCGCGGTCAAGTACGGCTCCGTGCGGCGGAGTCGGTGCACTTCCGGGTCGGTCAGTGCGTGGTGTATCCGCCGTCGACGGGCAGTGCGACACCCACCACGAAGCTCGCGCCGGGGCTGCACAGCCACAGGACGGCCGCCGCGATCTCGTCGGCCCGGCCCAGCCGTCCGATCGGCTGCTGCTTCATGATCTCGGCCATGGCCTCGGCCTGCCCTTCGAGCATGTCCGCGACCATCGGGGTGTCGATGACGCCGGGGCAAACGGCGTTGATCCGGACGCCCTTGGGGGCGTACTCGACCGCCGCGCTCTTGGTCAGGCCGATCACCCCGTGCTTGGACGCGTGGTAGGCGGCACGCTCGGGCAGCCCCACCAACCCGCCCAGGGAAGAGCAGTTGACGATGGCGCCGCCACTGTCCTGCTCACGCATCCGGCGCAGTTCGTGCTTCTGGGCGGCCCAAACGCCACGCAGATTCACGGCGTTGACATGGTCGAAGTCGGCGGCCGTCTCGTCGGCCGCGTCACTGGGCGGGGCCTGCACACCGGCGTTGTTGAACGCCATGTCGAGGCGGCCGTACTCCGCGACCGCGCGGTCGACCATCGCGGCGGCCTGTGCCTCGTCCGTGACGTCGCAGACGACACCGATCGCCCGGTGACCGGCCGCCGCGAGGTCCTCGGCCGCGTGCTGTACGGCCTTCTCGTCGAGGTCGGCCAGGACCACCGCCGCGCCGGCCTCGGCGAAGGCGCGGGCGGTGGCGAGGCCCATGCCGGAGGCGGCGCCGGTAACGAGGGCCACCTGGCCGTGGAAGTCGTAGGTCGGGGTCATGAGAGGTGTTTCCTTCGTGGGTCGGTGGGTCAGGGGCGCAGCAGGGCCTTGACGGCGCGACGCTCGTCCATGGCGCGGTAGCCCTCGGCGGCGTCGTCCAGGGGCAGGGTCAGGTCGAAGACCCTGCCGGGTTCGATACGGCCGTCCAGGACGCGGTCGATCAGGTCGGGGAGGAAGCGGCGCACCGGGGCGGGGCCGCCGCGCAGGGCGACGTGGGAGAAGAACAACTCCTCGCCGTCGACGGCCACTTGGTGCGGGACGCCGACGAAGCCGACGTTTCCGCCGGGGCGGGTGGAGCGGATCGCCTGGGTCATGGACTCCTGGGTGCCGACGCACTCCAGGACGGAGTCGGCGCCGAGGCCGCCGGTGAGGTCCTTGACGCGGGCGACGCCGTCCTCGCCGCGTTCGGTGACGATGTCGGTGGCGCCGAAGTCGGTGGCCAGGCGCTGCCGGGAGGCGTGGCGGCTCATCGCGATGATCTGCTCGGCGCCGAGTTCGCGGGCGGCGAGGACACCGGAGAGGCCGACCGCGCCGTCGCCGACCACGACCACGGTGGCGCCGGGGCGCACCTCGGCGGCGACGGCCGCGTACCAGCCGGTGCCCATCACGTCGGAGAGGGTGAGCAGGCTCGGCACGAGGGCCTCGTCGGGCTGTCCGTCGAGGGCGACGAGGGTGCCGTCGGCGAGGGGGACGCGGATGTACTCGGCCTGGCAGCCGCCGACGAACTCCTTGTGCGGGCACGAGGTCTGGTACCCGGCGCGGCAGATCGCGCAGGTGTTGTCGGAGGCGAAGAAGGAGCCGATGACGAACTGTCCGGGCTTGATGTCCTTCACCTCGGCGCCGGTCTCCTCGACCACGCCGACGTACTCGTGGCCGATCGGGGTAGGCGCGGACACGGGGTTGATGCCCCGGTAGTCCCACAGGTCGGAGCCGCAGACGCAGGCGGCGACGGTGCGGATGACCGCGTCGGTGGGGGCGAGGAGCTTCGGCTCGGGGAGGTTCTCCACCCGGATGTCACCGGGGGCGTGGATCACGGTTGCGCGCATGGGTGTTCCTGAATCCGTGGGGGGTGTGGTGTGAAGGTCAGTCGGAGGCGCGGGTGCTGGTGCGCGGGCCGCCGTACTGCTCGTCGGTGACGTGCTCCAGCCAGTCGACGTCGTCGCCCTCCCAGAGGGCGAGGTGCTCCATGAACCGGTCCGGGGTGGCACCGTGCCAGTGCTCCTCGCCGGGCGGGCAGCCGATGGTGTCGCCCGGGTGGGCCTCGATGATCACGCCGTCGCGGGTGCCGACGAGGGCGACTCCGGACACGACGTGCAGGGTCTGCCCCAGGCCGTGGCTGTGCCAGGCGGTGCGGGCGCCGGCGGCGAAGCGGACCAGGTTGGCCCGAGCCCGGGAGGGCTCCTCGCCCCGGTGGATCACGTCCGCCCAGACGTCACCGGCGAACATGTGGGGCGGCAGCTTCATGGTGGCGGGCTGCTTGAGGATCTCCATGGTGGTACGGGCTCCTTGCGTGGGCGTGGGGGGGATGAGAAGGGGGTCAGGCCGTCCGGAACAGTTCCCGGGCCACGTTCAGGGCCGACATCGCCCTGGGCCAGCCGGCGTAGAACGCCATGTGCGTGATCGTCCCGACGATCTCCGCTTCGGTGACGCCGTTCTGCCTGGCCAGCGGGATGTGGAAGGTGAGCTGTTCGCTGCTGCCGCTGGTGACGAGACTGGCCACGGTCACCAGGCTGCGGTCCCTCGGGGACAGCTCCGGGCTCTTCCACTCCTGCCCGAACAGCACGTCCTCGCTGTAGCCGGCGAGCGCGGGGGCGATGTCCCCGAACAGCTCGCGCGGGCCCTGGGGCCGGGTCTTGTCCGTCATCGTCGTGTCCTCTCCATTGCGGCGCGGTCTGCGCCACCACCGATGGAACTGCAGGTCACGGGCGCGGGGAAGGACTCGTTGATACGTGTACTGCCAGTACACCCCTAGGCCGGAGACACCGCCGGGCGAGCCGACGTAGCCTCGAAACCATGGACAACCGGAGCGAGGTACGCGAGTTCCTGACCAGCCGCCGCGCCAAGATCACGCCGCAGCAGGCGGGCCTGCCGGTCCACACCGGCAACCGGCGCGTGAAGGGGCTGCGCAGGGAAGAGGTCGCGCTGCTCGCCGGTGTCAGCGCCGAGTACTACGCCCGGCTGGAGCGCGGCAACCTCTCCGGGGTCTCCGAGCCCGTCATCGACGCCCTCGCCCGCGCCCTCCAGCTCGACGACGCCGAGCGGGCCCACCTCGACGACCTCGCCCGTACGGCGAACACGACCCGGCGCCCGGCCCGCCGACGGGCACCGCAGCCGATCCGCGCGAGCCTCCAGCACCTGCTGGACGCGATGACGGAGGCCCCGGCGTTCATCCGCAACCGCCGCCTCGACATCCTGGCCACCAACCGGCTCGGCCGCGCGCTGTACGCCCCGGTGTTCGCCGACCCGGTCCGGCCGGTGAACCTCGCCCGGTACGAGTTCCTCGACCCCGGTGCCGCCGACTTCCTGCCCCAGCTCGACCGTCAGGCCGCCGGGGCGGTGGCCCTGCTGCGCACCGAGGCCGGCCGCGACCCGTACAACCGGGACCTGACCGACCTGGTCGGTGAACTCTCCACCCGCAGCGAGAAGTTCCGCACTCTGTGGGCGGCGCATGACGTACGGCTGCACCAGACCGGCGTCAAGTACTTCCGCCACCCCGCCGTGGGTGAACTCGCCCTCCCCTTCGAGGCGATGCCCATCCCGACCGAGCCGGGCCTGACCCTCACCGCTCTCAGCGCGGAGCCGGGGACCCCGGCCCACGACAGTCTTCAGCTGCTGGCCAGTTGGGCGGCGACCCTGGACCAGGACAGCACCGCGGAGCTGTGACGGGGAGCGCCGGCCGCCATCGGGTCAGGGTGTACGCGGCAGGCCGCGCCTCCGACATCGTTGTCGGAAGCGCGGCCTGCCCGAGGCGCAGCCCTACGGGACCCGGTCGGACCCGAGGGAGCACCGCACGCCGGGGAGCGCCGTAGGCCTACGGCGTGTAGTGGGCGGCACTGCCGTACAGGTTCTTGGTGAACGCGGAGACGTCGGCGGTGCGGTCGGTGCCGTCGAGGTTGTACGTCAGGAAGACGCCGTACCCCTCGCTGACCGTGCGGGCGGCGAGAGAGGCGGCCGTGCTCTGCGAGGTGCCGCCGATCTGGACGGCCGCCGGTGACAGCTTCGACTTGGGCAGGGCGATGCCGGGGACCTGCCAGCTGCCGTAGTACGGGTTCCAGGCGTAGTCGAACTTGGAGGTGACGTCGACGCCGCCGTAGGAGAGGCGCGACGCGGCCGGGCCGATGTTGTAGAGGCTGATGATCTTGCCGGGCATGTTGGCGCGCAGTGCCGACACCAGGTACACGAACGAGCTGGCGTTGGGCTGGGTGGTGCCGTTGTTGCCGTAGTCGGCGTACTCGTCGTCGAAGTCGATGCCGTCGAGGCCGTACTTGGTCACGGTGTCCGACAGCTGCTTCGCGAACACCGAAGCCGTCTGCTGCGACGGGAAGTTGGCGAAGCCCGAGCCCTGGTGGTTGCCGAGCACCGAGAGGACGACCTTGATGCCCTTCTGCTGCAACGGCCGTATCTGCGTGGCCGCGTTGTCGAGGACGCGCTGCACGTTCGGGTTGAAGTACAGGGTCCCCGCCTTCGTGCCGGCGTCGTAGTTGATGTTCGCCGCGAAGATCACGGCGATGTCGAAGACGTTGGCGCCGCCGTTGGACAGGGTGTACTTGCCGACGTTCAGCATGCTGTTGTTGTTCACCTCGACGTACGCCACCGAGGTCGGTCCCTGTTTCGCGGCGGCGGGCGCCGCCGGCGCCGCTGCCGCGCCGTTCGTGGCGGTCGCGCCCAGGGCGAGGGCCGCAATGGCCGACAGCGCGAGCGCGGCCGTCCGTACTCTTCTCCGCACCGGAGTGAACATCGTTGGTCGGTCTCCCATCGCATGGACCGACGCCCGCCCTGCCGGCGAGCGCCGAGTGAGCCCCCCGACCCTTCCGTTCCCGTACGGGAATCCCCGGAACCCTGCGGAAACCCTTCCCGACTCCACGCATATCGCGCCCCAACCCTCAATCCGGGCAGGGGAGTTGCCGGAAAACCACGCTGTACGGCCGCTCCCTCGGGTACAGCCGACGGACTCAGGTCTCGGTGCAGATTCCCTGTTGGTGATCCACACGGTGGTGCATCCAGAGCACCACGTCGCAGACCCGCAGCGCACTGACAGTCGCGGGTACGTCGGCGGACTGTCGTAGGGCCGTCAGTTCACGGTGCAGGGCATGGTTGTCAGCACGCAGCGCGCCATGCAACTCGAGCCAGAATGACTTCGGCCGACCGAGAACGCAGCGAACTACCTGGTCGTAGACGGGCAGCAGCCGAGGCCGTTTCCGGGCAAGAAGCTTGCCCGCCGTCACCCACCCAATTCCGGGCTGATCGCAGAGCACGCGCCAGGCAGTGTGTGCCGGCGACTCTTCGGCCAGGTCGGCAGTCTCGGCATCAACCATGTCGATGTCGAAGGGAACACTGCTCAGCAGCTTGGACAACCGGACACCAAGGTCGCCTTCTAGAAGATCTAGGGCCACCTGCGCGGGAATCCTGACCGACAGGGTCTGCACAGCGATCAGGTCGTCGGCGGTAACTACGTTCGCGACCGCCTGACGGTCCCCGCCGCCGGCAAGGTGCTCGAAACGACTACCCGTGAACGGCGCTGCTTCATGGAGCAGGTTGGTGCCGAAGTAACGCTGGAGATTCAATACGGCCTGATCAGAGGTGATGAGGCTGCTCAGTCGGCGAGCAAGCGGCGGTTGACTCAACGCCGCAACCAGGCAGCGAAGGCATCGACAAGACCGGCGTAGAACCGCTCATCGGGCACCGATCCCGGGTTCTTGCTCGCGTCATAGAAGGCGACGTTGGTGAAGCTAGCGGAGGCGGAGGCGTTGAGGTTCTTGTAGAACGCGAGCTTGCCGCGCCCGAACCCGACGAACAGCCAGAACACTCCAAGTGATGCCGTGTTCTGTAGTAGTGAGCGGACCTCGGCCTTGTCCCAGGGCTCATCACCGACCTGAGTCACGATGAAGGCGGGATCAGAAGCGCCGGATTCCTGGTAGTGCCCAACTGCACGACGCATGGCGTCGGCAACATTGCCCCACCCCCAGTCGACCTGGGTATGCAACTGCCCAATGCGGCCACGGTAGTTGTCCAACCGGATCTCCTCCAGGAAGGGTTCCCGTCCGCTGGAGAAGACCACGGGCACGGTGCCGTCGTCGTCGAGGTTGGCCGACAGCGCCAAGACACGCTCAGCGAAGGCTTGCACAGCGAATGACTCGTACAACTCTTCCATGTCCCAGTCGTGATCCAGGATCAGGTACACCGCCGCCCGCCTGCTCGCGATGTCCCGGTTCACAAGGGCCTTGCCGGCCTGACGCGCCGGAGACAGCAGACCGGGGGCCACCCGTTCGACCTTCGACAAGTCCACCGCAGACCCCGCCGGACTTGAGTTCCGACGCCCTTGGGCGGGAAGAGACGAAGGGGTGGGAACGGGCTCGGGTTCGACATCCACTCCGTAGTCGGTGGCCAGACCAGCCAAGCCGGAGGCATACCCCTGTCCCACAGCACGGATCTTCCATTCCGCGTTCCGCCGATAGAGTTCCGCCAGAACCACTACGGTCTCACCGGACATAAAGTCCGGAGCGGTGAACGACAGAGTCGGCGACCCTGACTGGGTAACCGTCAGAAGCGGTGCACGGGTGAAGACCGCGCCGGGCTGCAGCGGGTCGGCACTCACCACAACAACCACTCGGTCCACGTCGGCCGGCACGCGCACGAGATCGGCCGTGACCGCTGGGCCGGCGATCGACACTCCGTCTTGGGACGGGTGGTTGTAGAAGATCAAGTCGTCGTCGCTGCGAACCCTGCCGTCCGCCCCCAACAACAGTGCCGAGACATCCGCAGCCAAGCCCTGAACCGACACCGCCATTACCACCGGCGTCGCCATGAGTGTGTGGTTCTCCCCTTTACGCAACGACGTCGTTTGCATCCTCGCCCCCTTGATCGCTGAGAGGGAAACGGTAGTCCGCTGGTTCTTGGCCGTCTCAACTTTGAGCGGAATGCGCCCCTAAGGTGACTGCGGTCCTCACCTCCCTACACGGATGTCGAATCTCCCAGGGGCGGATGAGCCTCACACGTACTCCCGAAGCGTCTGTTAGTGCCACACTGTGCCCCCTGGGGAAAGGGGTGGGCATGGGATTCGGGTTCCGTGTCGGCGTGCCTGGGCTGAGTGTTCGCGTCTCGACACGAGGCGTGCGAACGTCTGTCGGTCCGCGTGGGGCAAGGCTCAGTACGGGCAGTGGCGGCGCAAGGGTGTCGACAGGACTGGGCCCCTTCTACGCGTCGAGTTCCCTCCGTGGCAGTCGTCGCCGGACCAGTACGCGTCGAACCACGCAAACTCGATCGGTTGCCCCTTCGGCCGGCCAGTTGGAGCGAGCGCGCCGTCAAGCGGAACGAGCACAACAGGAGGCGGAACGCGACGCCGCCATCGCTCAACTGCAAGAGCTCAGGCGGCAGATGACCAGCGTCCACTTGCAGACCTTCACCGCTGCACAACCGCCCTTGATCCCAGCCACTCCACAGCTCGGCCTGCCATGGGCACTCGCCGAAGCCCAGACATTCCACCTGCACGGAGTGAGTCGACTCGCACGAACCGAACGGGCTGCCGCAAAGCGGCGCGCACAACAGGACGCCCCCGCGTACCTTGCCTCGGAGACAGCGCGTCTGAACGCCGTTCGTGAACGGATGGTCGCCGAGGCCGGACAGTGGTGGCGCGCATTGGTCGCCAACGACGAGGCCACCGTCTGCCAGGCGGTGAACAGCGCCTTCTCCGACAATCCAGCGGCCGGCTGCGCAGTCGCCGTGGACGGCTCGGTCCTGTCCGTCGTGATGCGACAGCAGGACCTCGACACGATGCCCACCCAGACCGCAGGCCTGACCCCCGGCGGCCGTCCCACCCTTAAGAATCTCACCAAACGCGACCGAACTCTGTGGTGGTTGACAGCCATGGGCTCCAGCATCGTCGCCACTCTCAAGGAGGGCTTCGCGACCGCACCCGGCATCGAAGCCATCGACTTGGCCGTCATGACACGTCTCCCCGACACACAGCGACTCGGCTTCGTCGCCTACGGCCGCTGGACACGGCAGGCGATCGAGTCAACACCGTGGCGAGTGCCTGAGGATGCCCTACGCTTCCTGGATATCGGGCAGGACAACGCCTGTTCCGTCACCACCACTGCCTCGGGCAACCCTTCCACCACCCTCAGACAACTGGACACCACACGCATTGCCGGTCTGCAGTCTCTGCTGGAGGGCGCCCAAGACGACTCCAGCTCTGGTGAACCGTCCCTCGCCGACCTGGACATTGCCCTCGGCGCCAACACGCTTCCCGACCTCGGCGCCGCAGTCGGCGATCCGTACCGGATCAGAATGTTCGCCGAGTGGACGCAAGGGACTCTTTCACCACCACCGGTGCCCGTTGCTCCTCCGGCCACCCCTACGGTGCTCATCCCGGGCCAGACCCTCGTCCTGCCTGAGGAAGCCTGGCAGGGACTCCGTGTCTCCTTCACCTTTGCCGGCGCGGACGCAGACCTCACCCTGTTCCTGCTCGGGAACGACAACCGGGTCAGCGCTGACGAAGATTTCGTCTTTTACAACCAGCCCTCCGCTGCTGACGGAAGCGCGCGTCTCCTCGGCAAACAACAGGAAGGATCCCAGACGGCGGAACGAGCCACCGTCCATCTTTCCGCTCTACCGGACCGAGTGCACCGGGTCGCCATCGCCATCAACATGGATGTCGACACCGGACTGACCTGCGGGTCCCTCACTCACGCAACGTTGGATCTGAACTGTGTAATCGGCAGCTCCTGGACTTTCAGGCCTCCCACCGATCCTTCCATTCGGGCCATGGTCATCACCGAGCTCTATCGGCACAGCGCCAACGGCAACCCCGTGTGGAAGCTTCGGGCCCTTGGGCAGGGCTGGGCGGATGGGCTCGACGGCCTCGCTCGGGCGTACGGCGTCGACGTCGAGTAACCGGGTCCATCACGCGTTGGCGTTTCACCCGGACGAACGCCCGGCCGACGCTCGTCACACCTCTGGCTTGAGCGACCGGGAGAACCCCGCACTGCGGGAGATCCGCGACGCCGAGGAGCCAGGACGATCAGAATCGAAGCCGCAAGAGCAGCCTATTCAAGAGGTCCAGCACCGTCGCCCAGCCAATCCTGACCAGAAGACCAACCGGCAACGTCAGATTAGGTCAGGTACGCAACGAGTCCCCTACCAAGGGATCAGCTCACTAGGCCGAGGTTGATCAGACGAAAACCCATCGCCGAATCGCTGACATCGAAAACTGCGGCCAAAGCGGTTGTACAACGATCTGGATCCTGCCGAACAGTCACGGGTAGCCGCTCGAGTTCCGATCGGACAAGCCCAGCTGGCATCAGCACGCTTGCAGCGAAGGCGTTCGCCTCGATCTCCTCACGGTCGGTCGCCATGCTCGACGTCTTGTCCCGGAGGTTGACTCTGACAGGTCGGTCCAGCACGACTTCACGCCCGGGGTGCAACAGGAAATGTCCCAGCTCATGGGCGATGGTGAACCGCTGACGATGGCTGGAGTGGGAATCGTTGACGCCCACAACCGGCGACTGGCCATCCTGGCGAACGAGCATGCCGGACACATCACCGTCCTTGAATGAACTACGGGATACGACGACACCGAGCTGAGCGGCCAAGCGCTCCACGTTGACGGGCGGCAAGATCTCACCCGCCTCCGCCAGGAGTCGATCGGCAGCCTGTTCCGCTCGCCTAGCCACGATCTGCCTCCTTCTGTGCATTGGCCAACACGCTTTGCGCCCAGCCACGTGCGTCTTCCGGCAACTCGTCCAAGACGTCCGAGCGACCGTCGGGCTCGGGCAACAGAGATTCGGGCTCCACCTGCAGTACCGCAGCGAACTCGAAGAGCATGTGCAACGCGACCCTTTGGCGTCCCTTCTCAATGTTGCTGATCGACGTGCGGTTGAGCCCCACGGCGCCCCCCAGTTCCTGCTGGTTCATTCCTTGGGCGGCACGCGCCCTCCGAACCCGCTCCCCGAACGCCTCATAGAACCCGTCCATGTGTTCGCATCCTCTCGCACTCACGCCACCACTTCCAGTCTCACCAACACTGTTGCTCAAACTGGAATGCTTGTGGTTTCCTAGAGTGGAAACGGGTGGGGGCAGAGCACAGAGAGGTACCCCATGGTTCGAAAAGAGTCCCTTGCGCAGCTCCTCGACGAAGGACGCCGCAAGATCCAGGTGACCGACAAGGAACTCGACGAGGCCAAGCGGCGCCGCCGACTTCTGGCCGCGTCCGCACGCCGGGCTTTCCCCGGATCGACCACCTACTTCAACGGCAGCGTCGCGCACGGCGACGCAAACACGCCCCTGACCGACGTCGACCTCGGAGTCGTCCTCACCAAGAAGGACGCCGAGCCCTACGGTCCGGGCAAGAAGGGCGCCCTGCCGCTCATGGAGATCGTCCGTGACGCGATCCACGAAGACCTCGACACGGAGTTCCCGAAGCTGACCATCGAGGTCGTCGGCCGCCGCCGTGCCATCCTCGTGCGCTTCGGTGACCCCGTGACCCGGGGCCAGGACGACTTCACCGCGGACGTCATGACCGCACTGCCGCACCCCTCCGGCCGCGGACTGTGCATCCCCAACACGAAGATCGCGGATCAGTGGGACCGCGCCGACCCGATCACGCACACCCAGATGGTGCTCCAGGCCATCACGGACACGAAGGTCGTGTTCGCCCGCACGGTCCGGCTGCTGAAGCACTGGAACTGCACGCACAGCAAGCCCATGTGCTCCTGGAACATCAAGGCCCTCTGCCTCGGGTGCCTCGACGAGCCCATGCCTCTGATCAACGCGCTCCAGGTCTTCTTCACCTACGCGGCGGACGAGATCGACAAGGGCCCGACACCGGACCCGGCCCACGTGGCCGGCCCCATCCCCCTGAACATGACGCGCCGCGAGGTCCACGAACGACTGTGCACCGCGCGTGACTACGTCGACCTCGCGATCGAGCACGAGGCAGCCGGACGCCCGCTCAGCGCCCAGCACGCACTCCACCAGGTCCTCCCCGAGCTCGTCCCGGACGCGGATGCCACACAGGAGGAAGCCGCACGGCTGGCAACGACGGTCCGCTCGGGCGGCACGGCCGCCACCGGTCTCGGACTCGCCGTCGGACTCGTCACGCCCACCCGGGCCTGGGGAATCTGAGCCATGGCGACCTGGTACGGGGCTCAGCCTTTCTGGTGGGCCCCGTTCGAACGCGACGCCCGGCGACGCTTCGGCTCCGCCCTCCAGCACACGTACCGCCGCGGCTCACTGACGTATGAACTCACGGGACTCGACGTCATCGGCGAGCCCGAGCCGATCGACGTCAGCATCAGGTTCTACGAGAATCCGCCCTACCCGACCTACGACCAGAAGCCCCAGGACTTCCCTCGCGTGCACGCCAAACCAGGGGCATCTTCAAAGCACCGGTACACAGACGACGACGCCCTCTGCCTCTGGCACCCGCTCGATCCGGAAGCACGACGGTGGACGAGTTCGAAAGGACTCCTGGACCTCATCGAGATTGTCCGCACACACTTGTTCCTCGAACGCTACTGGCGGCTCACCGGCGGTGAGCACGGCGGTCAGTGGCTGATTGAGGACGCCCCGCACGGCATGCCGGGGAGTGGTGCATGGAGGTCATCGCGGCGACAGCGGCGACGAGCGGCGGGTGGACCTGGTCCCAGACCACCGCGCTGATCGTCCCCTTCGTCGCCGTGTTCGGGGCCTTCCTCACGTACACCCTCAACCAGCGGGCGGTGAGGCGGGAGCACCAGGCGAAGACCTTCGCCGAAGCCCTGACCGCGGTCGAGGAATACCTGGAGATGCCGTACCGCATACGACGCCGCCCGGCGTCCTCGGACCTGGTCCGGCAGCAACTCACGGACGAGGTCAGCAGTCTGCTGGCGCGCATGGCGTTCCACCAGGCATGGCTCCAGATCGAAGCGTCGTCCGTCGCGGGGCCGTACGCGATCCTCGTCGCCACGGCCCGCGCTGAAGCCGGCGCACAGATGAGTCTCGCCTGGCAGCAGCCGCCCATCAGGACCGATGAGGGGATGAACCTCGGCGCGGCCTACCCACGCGACCGCTCAACAGCCGCCCGTGCAGACTGCATTGAGGTCATGCGCCGTCACCTCTGACAGGCGGCAGTGATCTTGATGTCAACCATTCCTCTTTCGTGCCGACTGAAAATCCTCGTCACAATGCCGCGCCCGCCCCTACAACCCCACGATCTTGTTCCACTCCTTCGCGAACTCCACCCGCTCCGTCGACGTGATGTCCCGCGCGATCGCGAGGTGCTTCCGCATCGTCGAGTCCGGGAAGATCAGCGGGTTCGCGGCCAGCTCCGCGGTGTCCTTGTCCTTGGAGTCCGCGAGGACCGCCTGGGCGGCCGGGACCGGGCAGACGTAGTTGACCCAGGCGGCGAGTTCGGCGGCGACCTCGGGCTCGTAGTAGTAGTCGATGAGGCGTTCCGCGTTGGTCTTGTGGCGGGCCAGGTCCGGGATCATCAGGGAGTCCGCCCAGAGTTCGGCGCCCTCCTCGGGGACGACGAAGCGGATGTCCGGGTTGTCGGCCTGGAGCTGGATCACGTCGCCGGAGTAGGCCTGACAGGCGAGGACGTCGCCGCTGACCAGGTCCTTGGTGTAGTCGTTGCCGGTGAAGCGGCGGATCTGGTTGCGGCTGATCTGGGTCCGCACCTGGTCGCACACCTTGTGGAAGTCGGCGGCGGTCCACTTGGTGATGTCGACGCCGTTGCCCTGCATCAGCAGCGCGAACGCCTCGTCGAGCCCGGAGAGCAGGGTGACCCGGCCCTTCAGGTCGCTCGCCCACAGGTCGGAGACATGGCGGATCTCGCGGCCCAGCTTGCGGTGGTTGTAGGCGATGCCGGTGATGCCCGACTGCCACGGCACGGTGTAGCGGCGGCCCGGGTCGAAGGCGGGCGAACTGAGCTGCGGGTCGAGGTACTTGGCCACGTTGGGCTGCGCGGACCGGTCCATCCGCTGGACCCAGCCGAGGTGGACGAACCGCGCGCACATCCAGTCGCTCATGACGATCAGGTCGCGGCCGGTCTGCTGGTGGTTCATGAGCGCCGGGCTGATCTTGCCGAAGAACTCGTCGTTGTCGTTGATCTCCTCGATGTAGTCGACGGAGATCCCGGTGCGCTTCTCGAAGGCGTCGAGCGTGGGCCGCTTCGTGGCGTCGTTGTCATCGGTGTCGATGTACAGCGGCCAGTTCGCCCAGGTCAGCCGCTTGTCCTTGGTGGACAGATCGGCGCCGGCGCGATCGCCCGCCTTCACATACGCGGCGGGCACACCGCACCCGGCGAGCGCGCCGAGCGCGGCGGTCCCGCCGAGCGCGCGCAGCAGGGAGCGACGGGAGGGCGAGTACGACTTCGGAGTCTGGGGCACCCGCGCAGCATGACCCGGTCGCCTGTCCCCGATCAATGGACGCTGCGTCGAGCGGGTTCCTGTGGACCCGACACCTTGTCGATCGGTTGCCTGTGAAGTAACCGCACGTTCACACGGAGCGGGGCCGACGCGCGGTCGTCGTGGACACCGGGCAGGGTGCCGGCACCGCGGGAGCCAGGCCCCCCGGGACGCAACAGCGCGGCCCCGCAGGGGAGTTGATCCCGTGCGGGGCCGCGCCGTGTACGTCCGGTCGGGCGCCGTAGCCTACGCGTCCAGCGACGTCATGACGTGCTTGATCCGCGTGTAGTCCTCGAAGCCGTAGCCCGACAGGTCCTTGCCGTAGCCCGACTTCTTGAAGCCGCCGTGGGGCATCTCGGCGACCAGCGGGATGTGGGTGTTGATCCACACGCAGCCGAAGTCCAGGGACTTCGACAGCCGCATCGCGCGCCCGTGGTCCTTCGTCCAGACCGAGGAGGCCAGCGCGTAGTCGACGCCGTTGGCCCACTCGATGGCCTGGGCCTCGTCCGTGAAGGACTGGACGGTGATGACCGGGCCGAAGACCTCGTTCTGGATGATCTCGTCGTCCTGCTTCAGGCCCGAGACGACGGTCGGGGCGTAGAAGTAGCCCTTCTCGCCGACCCGGTGACCGCCGGACTCGACCTTGGCGTGCGCGGGCAGCCGCTCGATGAAGCCGGTGACCTGCTTGAGCTGGTTGGCGTTGTTGAGCGGGCCGTACAGCACGTCCTCGTCGTCCGGTTGGCCCGTCTTCGTCTCGGACGCGGCCTTCGCGAGCGCCGCCACGAACTCGTCGTGGATCGACTCCTGGACCAGGACGCGCGTCGCCGCGGTGCAGTCCTGTCCGGCGTTGAAGAAGCCCGCGACCGAGATGTCCTCGACGGCCTTGGCGATGTCGGTGTCCTCGAAGACCACGACGGGGGCCTTGCCGCCCAGCTCCAGGTGGACCCGCTTGAGGTCCTTGGACGCGGACTCGGCGACGGACATGCCGGCGCGCACCGAGCCGGTGATGGAGGCCATCGCCGGGGTGTGGTGCTCGACCATCGCGCGGCCGGTGTCGCGGTCGCCGCACACGACGTTGAAGACGCCCTTGGGCACGATCGAGCCGATGATCTCGGCGATCAGGACGGTGGAGGCGGGGGTGGTGTCCGAGGGCTTCAGCACCACGGTGTTGCCCGCGGCCAGCGCCGGGGCGAACTTCCAGACCGCCATCATCATCGGGTAGTTCCACGGCGCGACCTGCGCGCAGACGCCGATCGGCTCGCGGCGGATGATCGAGGTCATGCCCTCCATGTACTCGCCGGCCGAGCGGCCTTCGAGCATCCGGGCCGCGCCCGCGAAGAAGCGGATCTGGTCGACCATGGGCGGGATCTCTTCGGAGCGGGTGAGCCCGATCGGCTTGCCGGTGTTCTCCACCTCGGCGGCGATCAGCTCCTCCGCGCGCTCCTCGAACGCGGCGGCGATGTCCAGCAGGTACTTCTGCCGCTTGGCCGGGGTCTCGTCCCGCCAGGCCGGGAAGGCCGCGGCGGCGGCCACCATGGCGGCGTCGACGTCCGCCTCGCCGGACAGCGGGGCGGTCGCGTACGCCTCGCCGGTCGCCGGGTTGACCACCTCGGTGGTCCGTCCGTCGGCGGCGTCCCGGAACTCACCGTCGATGTAATTGCGCAGACGACGCAGCTCGGTGCTCACTGCCGGCCCTCCAAGGTCTGGGTGTCCAATCACTGAGACACCCACCCTAATCGCCCAGCCCACGTTTTCAACACCCCCGATCGCGCCAGGGCTACGAAATCCGCAAGTCTTGACCACGTAAACAACGAATTTCATCGAAGCGGCCTTGCGGAACGGTCGAGACGTCGTGCACAGTGAAGCCGTGGCCAGTCGAAGCGCAGACCAGAGGGACTCCCGCGAGTCCAGGAACGGCAGTACTCCTCACTTGGACGCCGTTTCCCTCGCCATCATCGAGCAGCTCCAGGAGGACGGCCGCCGGCCGTACGCCGCGATCGGCAAGGCCGTCGGCCTGTCCGAGGCGGCCGTGCGCCAGCGCGTCCAGAAGCTGCTCGACCAGGGCGTCATGCAGATCGTCGCCGTCACGGACCCGCTCACCGTGGGCTTCCGCAGGCAGGCGATGGTCGGGGTGAACGTCGAGGGCGATGTCGAGCACGTGGCGGACGCGCTGACGGCCATGCCGGAAGTGGAGTACGTGGTGATGACCGCGGGCTCGTACGACCTCCTCGCCGAGATCGTCTGCGAGGACGACGACCACCTGCTGGACGTCATCAACAAACGCATCCGGGCGCTGCCCGGCGTGCGCTCCACCGAGAGCTTCGTTTATCTGAAGCTCAAGAAGCAGACCTACATGTGGGGAACCCGATAACCGTGAGCAAGGACCTCAGCCGCACCGCGTACGACCACCTGTGGATGCACTTCACCCGCATGTCCTCGTACGAGAACGCGCCCGTTCCCACGATCGTCCGTGGCGAGGGCACCTACATCTACGACGACAAGGGCAAGCGCTACCTCGACGGTCTCGCGGGTCTGTTCGTGGTCCAAGCCGGGCACGGCCGTGCCGAACTGGCCGAGACCGCGGCCAAGCAGGCCAAGGAACTGGCGTTCTTCCCCATCTGGTCGTACGCCCACCCGAAGGCCGTGGAGCTGGCGGAGCGTCTCGCCCACCACGCGCCCGGCGACCTGAACAAGGTCTTCTTCACCACCGGCGGCGGCGAGGCCGTCGAGACCGCCTGGAAGCTCGCCAAGCAGTACTTCAAGCTGCAGGGCAAGCCCACGAAGTACAAGGTCATCTCCCGCGCGGTCGCCTACCACGGCACCCCGCAGGGCGCCCTGTCCATCACCGGACTCCCGGCGCTGAAGGCCCCGTTCGAGCCGCTCGTCCCGGGCGCGCACAAGGTGCCGAACACCAACATCTACCGCGCCCCGCTCTTCGGCGACGACCCGGAGGCCTTCGGCCGCTGGGCCGCCGACCAGATCGAGCAGCAGATCCTGTTCGAGGGCCCGGAGACGGTCGCGGCCGTCTTCCTGGAGCCGGTGCAGAACGCGGGCGGCTGCTTCCCGCCCCCGCCCGGCTACTTCCAGCGCGTGCGCGAGATCTGCGACCAGTACGACGTGCTGCTCGTGTCGGACGAGGTCATCTGCGCCTTCGGCCGCCTGGGCACGATGTTCGCCTGCGACAAGTTCGACTACGTGCCGGACATGATCACCTGCGCCAAGGGCATGACCTCGGGCTACTCCCCGATCGGCGCCTGCATCATCTCCGACCGCCTGGCCGAGCCGTTCTACAAGGGCGACAACACCTTCCTGCACGGCTACACCTTCGGCGGCCACCCGGTCTCCGCCGCGGTCGGCCTCGCCAACCTCGACATCTTCGAGCGCGAGGGCCTCAACCAGCACGTCCTCGACAACGAGGCCAACTTCCTGCAGACCCTGCAGAAGCTGCACGACCTCCCGATCGTCGGCGACGTCCGCGGCAACGGCTTCTTCTACGGCATCGAGCTCGTCAAGGACAAGGCCACCAAGGAGACCTTCACGGACGAGGAGTCGGAGCGCGTGCTCTACGGCTTCGTCTCCAAGAAGCTCTTCGAGTACGGCCTCTACTGCCGCGCCGACGACCGCGGTGACCCGGTCATCCAGCTGTCGCCGCCGCTGATCTCCGACCAGTCGACCTTCGACGAGATCGAGGGCATCGTCCGCCAGGTCCTCACGGAGGCGTGGACGAAGCTCTAGCCTTCGGCGATTCAACGGTTTATACGGCCCGGGGTGCACCCGTTCGAGTGAGAAGGGTGCACCCCGGGCCGTGTGCTGTCCGGGGTCGCGCCCCCATCGTCCTTAGCGTGCCTGGTAACCGATCGGCCCCGTCCTCGTTCCCCCGCAAGGGGGACGCGGTACGGAAAACGGATCAGAACGAGGTGTACGCGCATGGTGGCCCCGCCGGACAACGACGTGCTCTGGGCACGCGCCCTGCACTTCCAGCACCACGACGGAACGCCCGCGCTGGGCGGTGTCTCGCTCGGTGTCCGGGAGGGCGAGATCCTCGCCGTCAGCGGCCCGCGCGGCAGCGGCAAGACGACCCTGCTGCGCTGTCTCTCCGGCCTGGAGCGCCCCGGCCGCGGCGAGGTCTGGTTCAACAGCGTGCCCGTGCACACCATGGGCCCGCTCACCCGCGAACGGCTGCGCCGCGACCGCTTCGGCTGGATCGACCCGGCCCCCGTGCTCGTCCCGGAGCTGAACGTCTGGGAGAACGCGGCCCTCCCCCTGATGCTGCGCGGCACCAGCCGCCGCCGTGCCAAGACCGCCGCCCTGGAGTGGCTGGACCGTCTCGACATCGGCGACCACGCCCGCAAACGCCCGCACGAGCTGCGCCAGGCGGAACGCCAGCGCGTCTCGATCGCCCGCGCGCTGGCCCCGGCCCCCACGGTCCTGTTCGCCGACGAGCCGACGGCCCCACTGCACCGCGCGGACCGCGCCCAGGTGCTGCGCACGCTCACCACGGCGGCCCGCTCGCACGGCATCACCGTCGTCCTCGCGACCCACGAGGCGGAGACCGCGGCCCTCGCGGACCGCACGGTGTCGCTCCTGGACGGCCGCCGGGTGAACACGGTTCACCTTCCCCCGGTCGCCGAGTCGGAAGGCCGGGCCGCGTGCTCGCTCTCCGTCTGACCCGCGGCTCGCACCCCGCCGTCCAACTGCGCCGACTGCTGGTCGCGGTGGCCTCGGCGGGCACGGGCTTCCTGCTGCTGTGCGCCCTCGGCTACGCGATGGGCCACCCCGACTCCCCCGCCACCGCGGCCCTCCGCCTGGCCTGGTGCGCGACCCCGCTGGCCGCCACGGTCTACTTCGCGGTGGCCGTCGCCCGCACCGACCCGGCGACGAAACCCCGCCCCGGCCTCTCCGCGATCGGCCTCGGCCCCGGCCGCCTGATGGCGATCTCGGCGACCACGACCGCGCTGGCCTGCACCCTCGGCTCGATGCTGGCCCTCCTCTTCTTCCTCCACCTCCGCGGCGACCTCACCGGCATGCCCTTCGACGGAGCGGCGGCGGAGTTCCTCGCCTCGGACATCCCCCTCCCCCTCCCGGCCGCCCTCACCCTCCTCGCCATCGTCCCGGCGACCGCGTCCGTCTCGGTGGCCCTCACCCTCCGCCCGAAGGACACCTCCCCGAAGGGCGCCCCGAGGTCCTACGGCCGTTTCGGCGCCTACGGCAGATCGGGCACCCGCGAGACCTTCGGGACCTACGGCCGTTTCGGCGCCCACCTGCGAACGGGCAGCCGTAAAGCGGAAGCCGAGGAGACACCCGCCCCGGCGCCCGAGCCCGCGGCCGACGCCGAACCGACCGCCACCGTCACGGGCCCGGTCGACCTCGACCCCACCCGCCCCCCGGCCCCCCGCGAGGTCCCCAAGGGCCTCCCCTGGGGCGTGGCCGTCCTCGCCGCCGGTCTGGCCGTCGAGGCGTACGCGAACCGGACGGCGGACACCGACGGGCTGTCGATGCCCGGCGGTCACGCGGGCGGCCCGGCGGGCGTGCTGGCCGGCTGGGTGCTGACCGCGCTCGGGCTCGCCCTCGCGGGCCCCGGCCTCACCCACCTGTGCGGACGGCTCCTCCAGGCCGTGCGCCCGGGCGCCCTCCGGCTGCTCGCGGGCCGGGTCCTCATGGAGGAGGCGACCCGCATCGGCCGCCCGCTGGGCGTGGTCTGCGCGGTGGCGTCGGGCGCGTACGCGATGACCGCGCTCCACGACACGGACGCGGCCGTCGGCCCGCTCACCACCCTCGGCACGCTCCTGGTGACCGGCTGCACGGTGGCGACCCTGCTCACCTCCGCCGTCGAGGCCCGGCAGGCCCGCGCCGACACCACGGCCGCGCTGGTACGGCTGGGCGCTCCGGCCACCGTGCTGCGCAGCGCGGCGGCCCTGCGCGCGGGCGCGCTGCTCGCCCTGTTCGTGCCGCTGACCGTCGTGATCGCCGAACTCGCGGCACTTCCGCTCGCCCACCGATGAGTTTTCCGCGGACCGCCTGTCTACCCACCGAACAGCACGCACGCCCGATGGGAGAGGCCCCAGCATGTACCAGCAGATGATCTTCGTGAACCTGGCCGTGAACGACGCCGCCGCGTCGAAGAAGTTCTTCACCGAGCTCGGTTTCTCGACCAACCCCCAGTTCAGCACGGACGACACCACGTGTGTCGTGATCAGCGAGACGATCATCGCGATGCTCCTGGAGAAGAAGCGCTACAGCGACTTCACGAAGAAGGACATCGCCGACTCGGCCAGGACCAGCGAGGTGCTGCTGTGTCTGAGCGCCGAGAGCCGCGAGAAGGTCGACGAGCTGATCAACAAGGCGGTCGCGGCGGGCGGCACCGCCAACGACGACATCCAGGACCAGGGCTTCATGTACGGCCGCTCCTTCGAGGACCTGGACAACCACTCCTGGGAGATCGTGTGGATGGACCCGGCGGCCGTCCAGGGCTGAGCGGTCGGGTGCCTAGCATGGGCGCGTGCAGACCAGCCCGGCCCATGCGGCCCATCACGACGAACGCGAGATCGAGACGGTCGAGGACTTCGACGCGATCGTCTCGTCCCGCGGCACTCTCGCAGGACACCGCGTCCAGGGCGTCGATCTGACGGACCGTACGCGGGAGTTGCTCACCACGGACACCTCGGGCGCCGTCTTCCTCGGCTGCCCGATGCGCGACGAGGCGGCCGCGAAGGTCCGCGCCGACGGCGCCCTGGTCTTCCCGCCCGTCCCGCACCTCCCCTTCGACCCCTACCGCGGTCATCTCTACACGCCCGACGAGCTGTTCGCCTCGCTCGACCAGGGCTACGAACAGACCCCGGACGCGCTCGCGTACTCCTGGTTCCAGCGGACCAAGGCCGACGGCGACATATACGCGTCGATGCTGCGCGCGGTCCACGACGACTCCGTTTCCGACGCCCTGGACGAACTCCTGCGCGGCGCACGGGTGGTGGGCGTCATGGGCGGCCACGCGATGGCCCGGGGGACGGAGGCCTACGGCGGTGCCGCGCGCCTGGGACGCGAGCTGAGCCGCGCCGGCTACACCGTGGCGACCGGCGGCGGCCCCGGCGCGATGGAGGCGGCCAACCTGGGCGCGTACGCGGCGCCGTACGAGGACGCGATGCTGGACGAGGCGTGCGAACTCCTCGCCGGATCACCGTCGTTCAGCCCCTCCATCACCGACTGGGCCCGGCGCGCCTTCGAGGTCCGCACCCGCTGGCCGAAGGGCAACCACTCGATCGGCATCCCGACCTGGTTCTACGGCCACGAGCCGCCGAACGCCTTCGCCTCGCACATCGCCAAGTACTTCGCCAACGCCACCCGCGAGGACGGCCTGCTGGCCCGCTCGAACGCCGGCGTGGTGTTCCTGCCGGGCGCGGCCGGGACCGTGCAGGAGATCTTCGACAACGCGACGCCGAACTACTACGAGTCGCGCGGCGAGCCCACCCCGATGGTGCTCGTGGACCGGGAGCACTGGACGGAGCGGCTGCCGACGTGGCCGCTGCTGCGTGCACTTGCCCGGGAACGGCCAATGGAGGCCCGTATCGCCCTCGTTGACCGTATCGAGGAGGCTCCGGACGCGCTGAAACGTCTCTCTGATTAAAGTACCGGTAAAGGCAACTGCCGTACACCGCATATGCATTGACACTGCTTACGCAGCACTTATAGACCAGTGAGACGCCTGGGGGTAGTGGTGCCTCACCTGATTGCCGCTCCATCTCCCCCTAAACCCCCCGCAGTTGCACATCCCGTGAAGGGCAAACGTGTCCATATCTCGACGTTCCGTACGCATCCTCGGTGTCGCGTCCGCCTCGGCCGCACTCGCGCTCGGATTTGCGGGCAACGCGCTCGCCTGCAACATCAGCGAGTTCTCCGCCGAAGCGACGTGTGACGGCACCAGCGGTGTCATCACCGTCACCGACAAGGACGCCTCGGCCACCGAGGCGACCGTCACGGTGTTCCTGGAGAACAACGGCGCCGACGCCAAGCAGATCGGTACGGCGCAGACCATCAAGGGCTCGCGCGAAGGCGTCACCATCACCTTCGCCGAGGACTGGCAGCCGAACGCGACGTACCGCGTTCACGTCAAGGCCGGCAAAGTGGTCGACAAGGACATCACGCCGAACCTGACCACGCCGTCCAAGGCCTGCAAGGCCGAGGAGTCGCCCAGCCCGACCCCGACTCCCACCGAGGCCTCCCCGACCCCGTCGGAGACCGCCTCGACCCCGGCCGAGTCCGACAGCCCGACCCCGTCGGCCACGGAGAGCAGCAGCACCGCTCCCGCGACGACCACGGACAACGCCCCGTCCCCGGCGGCCGGTTCCTCGAACCTCGCCGAGACCGGTGCGAACTCCAACACCGGCATGATCGCCGGCATCGCGGGCGCCTTCGTCGTCGTGGGCGGCGGAGCCGTCTACTTCGGCATGCGCCGTCGTGGTGCGAACAACGGCAGCTGATCAACAGCCGCTGAAACACCTGTTGTTGTGGCCCGTCCGGTTCGTGGGGACGGGCCACACGCATGCGCGGATCGGTTCGGGGGGACTCGTCTGCGCGAATGACCCGCGTACGCGGATCGGTTCAGGGGCGAGTGACCCACCTGCGCGCTAGTCGCCGAGTACGACGATCTCCGCCGCGTCGAACTCCACCCCGACCGCGCTCCCGACCTCCGGCGCCGCCCGCAGCGCGCAGGCCGCCTCCAGGCGCGGCGCGTCCTCCGGCTGGAGCTGTACGGCGACGTGGGTGCCCTTGAAGGTGCGGGCGGTGACCGTGCAGCGCAGGCCCTCGTCGGCGGGCAACAGGCGTACTCCCGCGGGGCGTACGAGGAGGCTGCGCGTTCCCTGAGGGGCGTCCTCAGGGACGGGAACCTTGCCCCAGGGGGTGTCGGCGGCCTCCCCCGCGACCGTGGCCTCCACCACGTTGTCGAAGCCGAGGAAACGGGCCACGAACTCGTCGGCGGGGTGCTGCCAGACTTCGAGCGGCGTACCGGACTGGGCAATTCGCCCGTCCCGCATCACCACCACCCGGTCGGCCAGCGCGAACGCCTCGCCCTGGTCGTGGGTGACCGCGAGCACGGTCGTGCCCAACGTGCCGAAGAGTTCCCGGAGTTCGACGACCAGCCGCTCCCGCAGCGACCGGTCGAGCTGGCCGAGCGGTTCGTCGAGCATGAGGAGCCGGGGCCGGGGCGCCAACGCCCGGGCCAGCGCCACCCGTTGCTGTTCACCGCCGGACAGCCCGGCGACGGCACGGCGGGCCGCGCCCGGCAGTCCGACCAGGTCGAGCAACTCACCCACCCGGTCGTCCTGTTGCCGTTTCGACGCCCCGTGCATCCGCAGCCCGAAGGCCACGTTGCCTGCCACGTCCCGCTGCGGGAACAGCTGATGGTCCTGGAACATCAGACCCACGCCCCGCTTGTGCGCGGGCACGCCGGCCTGGTCCCCGCCGTCGAGCAACACCCGCCCGGCGTCCAGGGGTTGGAGCCCGGCGACCGCCCGCAGCAACGTCGACTTGCCGCTGCCGCTGGGCCCGAGCACACACACGATCTCGTGCTCGGCGACACCCAGGTCGACGGCGTCCAGCACCGGGCGCCCACCGAACCGTACGGTCGCGCCCTCAAGGCTGAGCAGCATGGTCGGCGGCATCTAGAACTCCCCGGTCCGGTCGGTGCGCAGGCGCTCCAGGACCAGCAGGGCCACCGCGCACACCAGCATCAGAATCGTCGAAAGGGCCATCGCCTGGCCGTAGTTGAGATCACCGGGGCGCGACAGCAGGCGGGCCACCGCGACCGGCAGGGTGGGGTTGTCGGGCCGCGCGATGAACACGGTCGCCCCGAACTCGCCCAGCGACACCGCGAACGCGAACCCCGCGGCGATCAGCAACGCCCGCCGCACCAGCGGCAGATCGACCTCGCGCCACACCCGCCACGGCGACGCCCCGAGCACGGCCGCCGCCTCCCGCAGCCGTCCGTCCACCGCCCGCAGCACGGGCAGCATCGTCCGTACGACGAAGGGGACGCCGACCAGCGCCTGCGCGAGCGGCACCAGAATCCATGAACTCCGCAGATCCAGCGGGGGTTTGTCGAGCGAGATCAGGAACCCGAAGCCGACCGTCACCGCCGACACCCCGAGCGGCAGCATCAGCAGCGCGTCGAAGCCCCGCACCAGCCGCCCGGCATCCCGCCGGGTGAGGGCGGCGGCGGCGAGTCCGCCGATCACCACGGCGATGGCGGTGGCGGCGACCGCGTACTCCAGCGAGTTGCCGATCGCGGCGATCGGCGGGACCAGGAAGGTGCCGCCGTCGTCGTGGGTCAGCGCCCGGAAGTACCCGAAGTCCGGTGTGTCCAGGGAGCGTTGGACCAGCACGGCGAGCGGCAGCAGGAGCAGCACGGCGATGGACGCGACGACCCCGGCCAGCAGGGTCCACTGGCCGGCACCGCGCGGGCGCCGTGCGGTCACCGCCGGGTCCACCAGCCGTAGGGCGCTCTCCCGTCGCCGTACCGTCCAGGCGTGCACGGTGAGGATCGCGCCGACCGCGACGAACTGCACGATCGTCAGGACGGCCGCCGTGGACAGGTCGAAGACCTCTGAGGTCTGGCGGTAGATCTCGACCTCGAGGGTGGAGAAGGTCGGGCCGCCGAGGATCTGGACCACGCCGAACGACGTGAAGGTGAAGAGGAAGACCATCAGCGCGGCGGCGGCCACTGCGGGCCCGAGCGCGGGCAGCGTCACCGTCCGCCAGGCCCGCAGCCGGGAGGCGCCGAGCATCCGCGCGGCCTCCTCCTGACGCGGGTCGAGCTGCGCCCAGAGGCCGCCCACCGTCCGTACGACGACCGCGTAGTTGAAGAAGACGTGCGCGAGCAGGATGGCCCACACGGTGGTGTCCAGCCGTACGCCCCACAGGTCGTCGAGGAGTCCGCCGCGGCCGACGAGCGCGAGGAAGGCCGTACCGACGACGACCGTCGGCAGCACGAACGGGACCGTCACGACGGCCCGCAGGACATGCCGGCCCGGGAAGTCGAAGCGCGCGAAGACATACGCGCCGGGGAGCGCGATCAGCAGTGTGAGCGCGGTGGACGCGAGCGCCTGCCAGGTGGTGAACCAGAGGACGTGCCGGATGTCGGACTGACCCAGCACATCCCAGACGCGGCCCAACTGCCAGGCGCCGTCGACCTTGAGACCCCGTCCGACGATCGCGGCGACGGGGTAGGCGAAGAACACCGCGAAGAACGCGACGGGCACGGCCATGAGACCGAGCCGCGTCGCGTTGCCCCTGTTTTTGAGGGACTTTCGCGGGGCCGTTTCTGCTGCTTCAGCCGCTTCGGCTACTTCAGTACGAGCGAGGTCCACGACTTGACCCACTGGTCCCGGTCGGCGGCGATCTTCGTGGGCGCCATGGTCTCGGGGTCCGGGGCCTGGCGGCCGTACTTCTCGAACTCCTGCGGTACCTGGGCGCCCTGGATCACCGGGTAGACGAACATGTTGAGAGGCATGTCCTGCTGGAACTCCTTGGTGAGCAGGAAGTCGAGGAACGCCTTGCCGCCCTTGGTGTTCTTCGCGTTGCTGAGCAGCCCCGCGTACTCGGTCTGCCGGAAGCAGGTGCCGTACGACACCCCGGTGGGCGCGGTGGTCGGCTTCGGGTCGGCGTAGATGACCTCGGCGGGCGGCGAGGAGGCGTACGAGACGACGAGGGGCCGGTCACCGCCCGCCTTCTTGCCACCGGCGGACCCGGAGAACTCCTGGTCGTAGGCCTGCTCCCAGCCGTCGACGACCTTGACGCCATTGGTCTGGAGCTTCTTCCAGTACGCCTGCCAGCCGTCGTCCCCGTACTGCGCCGCGCTGCCGAGCAGGAAGCCGAGGCCGGGCGAGGAGGTGGCCGCGTTCTCGGTGACGAGGAGGTTCTTGTACTCCGGCTTGACCAGGTCGGCGAAGGACGTCGGCGGGGTCAGCTTGTGCTTGCTGAAGTAGGCCTTGTCGTAGTTGACGCAGATGTCGCCGGTGTCGATGGGCGTGACCCGGTGCTTGGTCTGGTCGACGCGGTACTCGGGCTTGACGAGCGCGGAGCCCTTCGCGTCGTAGGACTGGAAGAGGCCGTTGTCGAGCGCGCGGGAGAGCAGGGTGTTGTCGACGCCGAAGAAGACGTCGCCCTGGGGGTTGTCCTTGGTGAGGATCGCCTTGTTGACGGCCTGGCCGGCGTCGCCGTCCTTGAGGACCTTGACGGTGTAGCCGGACTGCTTCTCGAAGTCCTTGAGGACGCTCTTCGAGACGGCCCACGAGTCGTGGCTGACGAGGGTGACGGTCTTGGAGCCGGCGCCGCTGCCGCTGTCGGACGAGCCGCACGCGGAGAGCGAGAGCAGCCCGAGGCCGACGGCTGCGGCGATGAATGCCTTGGTGTGCACGGTTGTTTTCCTCCTGGGGTGTCCAGGAAGAGACGCGGCCCTGCCCACGGGACGCGGGCAGGGCGCAACAGCAAGAGTGATGACCGAACTTCCTACCCAGAATGACCTGGGCGAGGTTCAGAGGGTCTGCGGACCATCCCGCACTCTCAGCGCTGTGGCGCTCCCCTGTCGGAATATGAAGATGTACCTACGCCGGTCAGCCTACCGCTCGGTCGCGGCGAGCTGGCCGCACGCTCCGTCGATCTCCTGGCCGCGGGTGTCCCGGACGGTGACCGGCACCCCGTGGGCCGCGATGGCCTCGACGAACGCCTTCTCGTCCTCGGGGCGGGAGGCGGTCCACTTCGAACCCGGCGTCGGGTTCAGCGGGATGAGGTTGACGTGCACCGGCTTGCCCTTGAGGAGGCGGCCGAGGCGGTCACCGCGCCACGCCTGGTCGTTGATGTCGCGGATCAGCGCGTACTCGATGGACAGGCGGCGGCCTGACTTCGCCGCGTACTCCCAGCCCGCGTCGAGGACCTCGCGGACCTTCCAGCGGGTGTTCACGGGGACCAGGGTGTCGCGCAGCTCGTCGTCCGGCGCGTGCAGCGAGATCGCGAGGCGGCACTTGAAGCCCTCGTCCGCGAAGCGGTGGATCGCCGGGACGAGTCCAACCGTCGAGACGGTGATCCCGCGCTGCGAGAGACCGAGGCCGTCCGGCTCGGGGTCGGTGAGGGCGCGGATGGACTGGACGACCCGCTTGTAGTTGGCGAGGGGCTCGCCCATGCCCATGAAGACGATGTTCGAGAGCCGCGCGGGCCCGCCGGGGATCTCGCCGTCGCGCAGCGCCCGCATGCCGTCCACGATCTGGTGCACGATCTCGCCGGTCGACAGATTGCGGTCCAGGCCGGCCTGACCGGTCGCGCAGAACGGGCAGTTCATGCCGCACCCCGCCTGCGAGCTGATGCACATGGTGACCCGGTCCGGGTACCGCATCAGCACGGACTCGACGAGCGTCCCGTCGAACAGCCGCCACAGCGTCTTGCGCGTGGTGTCCTGGTCGGTCGACAGATGCCGCACGACGGTCATCAGCTCAGGGAGCAACGCCTCCTGCAGCTTCGCGCGCGAGCCGGCGGGGATGTCGGTCCACTCCGCCGGGTCGTGCGCGAGCCGCGCGAAGTAGTGCTGCGAGAGCTGCTTGGCGCGAAACGGCTTCTCCCCGACCGCGGCGACGACTTCCTTGCGCTCGGCGGGCGTGAGGTCGGCGAGGTGCCGCGGCGGCTTCTGGGCTCCGCGGGGGGCGACGAATGTGAGTTCTCCGGGCTTAGGCATGGCCCTACCAGTGTCGCAGACATACGAAGAGGGACTCGCCGCCCTGTGGACAACGAGCCCCTCTCGTACAAAACAGCAGGTCGAGCCGTGTTTCAGCCGGAGCCCACGAACAGCACCAGCAGCAGCCACACCACCGGAGCGGTCGGCAGCAGCGAGTCCAGCCGGTCCATGATGCCGCCGTGCCCCGGCAGGAGCGTGCCCATGTCCTTGATGCCGAGGTCGCGCTTGATCATGGACTCGCCGAGGTCGCCCAGCGTGGCGCTGGCCGCGACCGCGAGGCCCAGGATCAGGCCCTGCCACCAGCGGCCGTCGTCGATCAGGAACTGCATGCACAGCGCGCCCGCCACCATCGCGAAGGACACCGCCCCGAACAGGCCCTCGCGGGTCTTTCCGGGGCTGATGCGCGGGGCGAGCTTGTGCGTGCCGAAGCGCCAGCCGACGGCGTAGGCGCCCGTGTCGCTGACCACGGTCAGCAGCAGGAACGTCAGGACGCGCCAGGCGCCGTCGTCGGCGGTGAGCATCAGGGCGACGAACGTGGCCAGGAACGGCACGTAGAACGCCGCGAAGACGCCCGCCGTGACGTCCTTGAGGTAGCCCTCGGGCGGTTCCGTCATCCGCCAGACGAGGACCGCGAGCGCGGTGAGCGCCATGGCGACCCAGGCGCCCTCGGGACCCCGCACGTAGCCGGCGACGACCATCGCCGCGCCGCCGACCGCGAGGGGCACGAGGGGTGCCTTGATGCCCTTGCGCTCCTGCAGCCGCGAGGTCAGTTCCCAGAGGCCCACGACGACGGCGACCGCTATGACGCCGACGAACACGGCCTTGACGACGAACAGGGACGCGATGATCACCGCGCCGAGTCCGACCCCGACCCCTATGGCCGCACCCAGGTCCCGGCCCGCGCTCTTCTTCTGCGGGGCGGGCGCCGGTGGCGGGACGTCGGGCATGGGCTCCGGATTCTGCGGCACCGCCCCGTAGGGCTGCGCCTGCGGCGTGTCAGAGGGCTGCGTCCGCGGGTCGTACGGCTGCGGCTGCCGTACGTCGTACGGCGGCTGCTGCGTCTCGTCGCGGAACAAGGGGCCGCTCAGCCGAGCGGCCCCCCGGTCGTCATCCTGGTGTCCGCCGTATGCGGGCTCGTCGGGCACGATGGGCATGGGGCGAGTCTGCTGCGCCTCAGGCGCATCGTACGTGGGACCCGCCGGGGCAGCCCCCTGGACAGGCCCTTGGTCGGACGGCCCCCAGTACCCGGCTTGTGGCGGCGCCCCCCAGGAAGAGTCGTTCATCAGACCTCGAGCAGCTCCGCTTCCTTGTGCTTGAGGAGTTCGTCCACCTGGGCGACGTACTTCGCCGTGGTGTCGTCGAGCTCCTTCTCCGCACGACGGACCTCGTCCTCGCCGGACTCCTTGTCCTTGACGAGCTTGTCCAGCGCGTCCTTGGCCTTGCGGCGGACGGCGCGGATGGACACCTTGGAGTCCTCGGCCTTGGCGCGGGCCACCTTGATGTAGTCCTTGCGGCGCTCCTCGGTCAGCTCGGGGAACGTCACCCGGATGATGTTGCCGTCGTTGCTGGGATTGACACCCAGGTCCGAGTCGCGGATCGCCTGCTCGATGTTCCGCAGCGCGGACTTGTCGAACGGGGTCACCACGGCCATCCGCGGCTCCGGTACGGAGAACGAGGCCAGCTGGTTGATCGGCGTCAGCGCGCCGTAGTAGTCGGCCACGATCTTGTTGAACATCGCCGGGTGCGCACGACCGGTGCGGATCGCGGCGAAGTCCTCCTTGGCGACCACGACGGCCTTCTCCATCTTCTCCTCGGCCTCGAGGAGGGTCTCTTCGATCACCACTTGCTCCTGCGTGTCTTGAGTAGGCCCGGCTGCTGTGCTGTGTCGGCGTCGGCGGCCGGCTGCGTCGCGTCTTCTTCCTGCACGGTTCCCGACCGGCAGGACATTGTCCATCCCCCGGTCAGGGTCATCAGCCCTGGCTGCCTTGGTCACCCACAAGCGTGCCGATCTTCTCACCCTTGACGGCGCGGGCGATATTGCCCTCCGCCAGAAGCTCGAAGACCAGGATCGGAAGCTTGTTGTCGCGGCACAGCGTGATGGCGGTCATGTCCGCGACCTTGAGGTCCTGGGTGATGACCTCGCCGTAGCTGAGCGAGTCGAACTTGACGGCTTCGGAGTTCGTCTTCGGGTCGGAGTCGTAGACCCCGTCCACGCCGTTCTTGCCCATCAGCAGCGCCTCGGCGTCGATCTCCAGGGCGCGCTGGGCGGCGGTGGTGTCGGTGGAGAAGTAGGGCATGCCCATACCGGCGCCGAAGATGACCACGCGGCCCTTCTCCAGGTGGCGCACGGCGCGCAGCGGGATGTACGGCTCGGCGACCTGGCCCATGGTGATGGCGGTCTGGACGCGGCTGTCGATGCCCTCCTTCTCCAGGAAGTCCTGGAGGGCGAGGCAGTTCATCACGGTGCCGAGCATGCCCATGTAGTCGGAGCGGGCCCGGTCCATGCCGCGCTGCTGGAGCTCGGCGCCGCGGAAGAAGTTGCCGCCGCCGATGACGACGGCGACCTCCGCGCCGTCCCGCACGACGGCCGCGATCTCGCGGGCGATCTTGTGCACCACGTCGGGGTCCACACCAAGGCCCCCGCCGCCGGAGAAGGCTTCTCCGGAGAGCTTCAACATGAACCGGCCGCGTACCTTGCCGTCGTCGGTCTTCTGGGGCTTGGTGGTCATGGCGTTCTCCTCATGGTGCACATACGAAGAAGGCCACTGCCGGTGGGGTGTCTGTCGCATCCCATGCTCGGCAATGGCCTCCTCGTCAGATCTGCTGTCGTCCGCCACGCGCGCGTGCGCGACGGCGTACCGGGCCGACTGGTGACGACCCTAGCGGGATTCCGCCGGGCGCCGCGCGTCGATCGCGGTACGGACTCAGATGCCGACCTTGATGCGCGTGAAGCGCTTCAGGGTGACACCCGCCTCGTCCAGAACCTTCTGGACGGACTTCTTGGGGTCGAGCGCGTACGGCTGACCGAGCAGCGTCGCGTCCTTGAAGAAGCCGTTGACGCGACCCTCGACGATCTTGGCGATCGCGGCCTCGGGCTTGCCCTCGGCGCGGGTGGTCTCCTCGGCGATACGGCGCTCGGACTCGACGACCTCGGCCGGCACGTCCTCCTTCGCCAGGTACTTCGGCGCGAAGGCGGCGATGTGCTGGGCGACGCCGCGGGCGACCTCAGCGTTCTCCTTGTCCAGCTCCACGAGGACACCGATCTGCGGGGGCAGGTCGGGCATCGTGCGGTGCATGTACGCCGTCACGTAGCCGTCGGCGTACTGGGCGAAGCGGTCCAGGACGATCTTCTCGCCCAGGTTCGCGTTGGCCTCGTCGACGAACGCCTGGACCGTCTTGCCGGGCTCGATGTCGGACGCGAGGAGCGCCGCGATGTCGGCCGGAGCGGTGGCGGCGACGTGCTGGGCGATCTGGTTGGCGACGGCCTGGAACTTCTCGCCCTTGGCGACGAAGTCCGTCTCGCACTTCAGCTCGACCAGGACACCGGAGGTGTTGTCCTCGGCGATGACGGAGACCACGGCGCCGTTCTCGGCGGAGCGGCCCTCGCGCTTGGCGACGCCCTTCTGGCCCTTGATACGGAGCGCCTCGACGGCCTTCTCGACGTTGCCGTCGGCCTCGTCCAGCGCCTTCTTGCAGTCCATCATGCCGGCGCCGGTGAGCTCACGGAGCTTCTTGACGTCGGCGGCGGTGTAGTTCGCCATGATCTGTGAATCTCTTCTCGGAGTTCGAAGTCTCGAAGTCGGCGGCGGCCGCGGGTGACGCGGGCTTCCGCCAAGGATCTACGGGCTACGAAGATCTAGGGGCTGTGGATGAACGGCGGGTGGCGCGGTCCGCACCACCCGCCGTCCTCCTGTCAGCCCTTTGGCCCGGAAGGGTCAGGCCTGCTCGGCCTCGGCGGCCGGAGCGGCCTCCGCGGCGGGGGCCTCGACCTCGGCGGGGGCCTCGGCGGCGGGGGCCTCGTCGGCCTGCTCGGCGTCGGCGACCTTCTCGGTCTCGGCGGAGGTCTGGACCTCGGCGTCGGCGGCCGGAGCCTCGTCAGCCTTCTTCTCGCCCTCGAGCAGGTCGCGCTCCCACGCGGCGAGCGGCTCGCCGGCGGCCTTGTCACCCTTGGCCTCGGCGGCGACACCGGAGCGGCTGATGAGGCCCTCGGCGACGGCGTCGGCGATCACGCGGGTGAGCAGGGTGACGGAGCGGATCGCGTCGTCGTTGCCCGGGATCTTGTAGTCGACCTCGTCGGGGTCGCAGTTCGTGTCGAGGATGGCGACGACCGGGATGTTGAGCTTCCGGGCCTCACCGACCGCGATGTGCTCCTTCTTGGTGTCCACGATCCAGACGGCGCTGGGAACCTTGGACATCTCGCGGATACCACCGAGGGTCTTCTCCAGCTTGGCCTTCTCGCGCGAGAGCACGAGAAGCTCCTTCTTGGTGAGACCGGACGCGGCGACGTCCTCGAAGTCGATCTGCTCGAGCTCCTTGAGGCGCTGCAGACGCTTGTAGACGGTGGAGAAGTTGGTGAGCATGCCGCCCAGCCAGCGCTGGTTGACGTAGGGCATGCCGACGCGGGTGGCCTGCTCGGCGATGGCCTCCTGCGCCTGCTTCTTCGTGCCGACGAACATGACCGTGCCGCCGTGGGCGACGGTCTCCTTGACGAACTCGTAGGCGCGGTCGATGTACGACAGCGACTGGAGCAGGTCGATGATGTAGATGCCGTTGCGCTCGGTGAAGATGAAGCGCTTCATCTTCGGGTTCCAGCGACGGGTCTGGTGACCGAAGTGGACGCCGCTTTCCAGCAGCTCCCGCATCGTGACGACGGCCATGGCCGTTCTCCTTGATTTTCTCGGTTGTGCCGCGAGCACCGGACGGCACTCGCGCCTGACGCCCACGTGCGCTTGCCCAGAGGACCGAGGAGCGCTGACATCGGTTTCGTCTTACGACGGAGGACCGGTTGCCGGGGCGTGCGAAGTCGACCCGGTCACCCGGATCGCCAAAGGAAGTGTACGGGACCCGCGAGGCACCGGGTGACGCCGTTGTCCACAACCCCGCACCGGCCCACAGGTCCCGGCCATGATCGCCTCGGATACGGCACGGTTTGCCTCATGCGGATGCGACGACATGACCGAACTGCCCGTACTGTCCAGGCCCTTCTGCCGGCCCTCCTCCTGACCCTCCTGACCCTCCTGGCCTGCACGACCCGAGCCAGCGGCGCCCCTCCCCCGACCCCCGGGGCCCCCACCCCCTCCGTACCGGCGCTCGCACGCACCTGGCCGGTCGGCTCACACCCCTTGGTCCTACGAGGCTGGGAGCCCCCGGCGACTGTCTACGCCCGGGGCCACCGGGGCGTGGACCTGGCGACCCCGGCCGGCGCCCAGGTACGAGCGGTGGCGGCGGGCCGGGTGTCCTTCGCAGGCCGGGTGGCAGGCAGAGGCGTGGTGTCGGTGGAGCTCGCGGGCACGGATCTCCGCACGACCTACGAGCCGGTGACCGCGACGGTGAAGAAGGGAGAGAAGGTGGAGCCGGGCGCTGTGGTCGGCACGGTGGAGATCACCGGCTCGCACTGCCCGACTGCATGCGTGCACTGGGGCCTGTTGAGAGGGAAGACGTACTTGGACCCACTGGCGCTACTGCCCCCATGGCTACTGAACAGAGGCCCGTCACGCCTGCTGCCGGTCCTCGCAACGCCCGCCCTTTAGGGGCGCGGGGAACTGCGCGCCCAGTCCCCACCGGCCGCACAGACGAACCTCAACCCAGAACCCCTCGCAAAGCCATACTCACCGCAGCCTCGGTGATCACCGAAGGATCCTCTGCGGCGCCCAGCTCAATCCGCCGCACAGCCGCATCGACAACCCCCTGCAGCAGCATCGCCGCCAGCCGAGGCTCCCCGTGCCCCATCTCCCCCAGCGCGGAGACGATCATCGCGACAAGCCCCCCGTGCGCGGCCCGGATCTTCTCCCGAGCCCCCGCATCCAGCTCGCTCGCGGAGATGGCGACGACAGCCCGGTGCCGCCGATCCCCGACCAACGCCAGCTGCTGCCGCACATACGCCTCGACCTTGCCCTCCGCCGAGGACGCCCCTTCCATCGCCGCCGACACATCCGCCGCCCACACGGGAAAGTCGACCTCGCACAGCTCCTCGACGACCGCGGCCCGGGAGCGGAAGTACTCGTACACGGACGATCGCGCGAGCCCCGTCCGCTCGGCCAGGGCCGGGAACGTCAGCGCCTCCGTCCCACCCTCGGACAGCAGGGAACGAGCCGCGTCCAGCAGGGCGGCTCGCTGCATCGACCGGTGCTCGGCCACGGAGGCCGCTCGAATCCTTGGCACGTCAACCACTCTACGGACGGCGCACCCCCGGCGGGAGTGACCCAGCCCATGCAGGCACGATTCTGCGAGGTCACCCGGGCCGTACTACTTCCGCTCAGCGGCCAAAACTCGCCAGCTTGGCGCGGAGCTGCAGCACGGACTTGGTGTGGATCTGGCTGACCCGGCTCTCGGTCACGCCGAGCACGTTGCCGATCTCGGCGAGGGTGAGACCCTCGTAGTAGTAGAGCGTGACGACGGTCTTCTCCCGCTCGGGCAGCGTGTTGATCGCCCGCGCCAGGAACCGCCGCAGCTCCCGGCCCTCGGCCACCTCCACCGGGTTGTCGGCGGCGGTGTCCTCCAGGGTGTCCATCAGGCTGAGCCGGTCGCCGCCCTCGCCGCCCGCGTGCAGCAGCTCCTCCAGGGCGACCACGTTGGCCAGCGACAACTGACTGAAGACGGCGTGGAGGTCCTCGACCGCGATGCCCATCTCGGCGGCCACCTCGCCCTCGCTGGGGGTGCGCCTGAGCCGCGCCTCCAGCGTGGCGTACGCCCGCTCCACGTTCCGCGCCTTCTGCCGCACCGAGCGCGGGATCCAGTCCAGGGCGCGCAGTTCGTCGATCATCGCGCCCCGGATGCGGGTGATCGCATACGTCTCGAACTTGATCTCCCGCTCGATGTCGAACTTCTCGATCGCGTCGATCAGTCCGAACACCCCCGACGACACGAAGTCCGCCTGTTCCACATTGGGCGGCAGCCCGACGCTCACCCGTCCCGCGACGTACTTGACGAGCGGCGAGTAGTGCAGGATCAGCTGCTCGCGCAGCCGCTCGTCGCCCGTCGTCTTGTACGACCGCCACAGCTCCTCGAGCGTCGAGGGAGCGGGCGGCCGGACGCTGCCACCGTCACGGGCGGCTGGGGGGATCGCCGCCCGGTCGGACCCGGAGGTGTGCTGGGGCATTCGTCGCCTTGTGCCGTTCTGCCGTGAAGTGGGGGTGCCTGGGTGAGGTGTCGGAGTGGTGCCGTGATTGCCGTTCTGCGCCGGAATCCCCGTGAGCGTAGCGTGACTGGAGTGTTGCGGTGTGCGAAGGCCAGGGCATGGACCGGGCGCGGACGCATTCGACGGGGTACCGGAACGGGTCGCCCTGATTGCTCTGCGTGATCATCAGAATGCGCCAACTGCGGGAATTCCCAAGGGTGTCGGGGTTCCCCCGGACGGCCGAACACGCTCGGTCAGCGGCGTCCGCCGGTGTCCCGGACCGAGATCATCGCCTGGCGTGTCAACTTCCAGCCGTCGCCGTGTCGTTCGACGTAACCAAGTGCTCGGAGTTCGTACAGTCTCGCGATCGCGTCGTCCTGTGTGGTCTGTGCTCCACGCGCGATCTCCCCCGGTTCCGCCGCCCTGTTGCCGGGCAGTGCGGCGAGGATGCGCCGGGCGGCCGGCTCCAACAGGTCGCGCGGGAGCACCGGTCCGCGGCGGTCGGGAGCCAGTTCGCCCATGCCGCCGACCAGTTCGACGACTTCGGCCGCGTCGGTGACCAGTACGGCTTCTCCGCGCAGGAGTTCATGTACTCCGGCCGACAGCGCGCTCGTGGCCGGGCCGGGCACTCCTATCGTGTGGCGGCCCAACCTCTGTGCGGCCCGGGCCGTGACGAGTGACCCGCTTCGGTACGCGGCCTCGACCACCACGGTGCCTCGTGTGAGCGCCGCGATCACCCTGTTCCGGAGGATGAACCTGCTCGGCGTCGGGTGCTCGCCGGGCGGCAACTCCCCGATCACCAGCCCCTGTTCGGCGATCCTGCCGATCAACTGGGCGTGCCCGCGCGGGTAGGGGCGGTCGACGCCGCAGGCGAGCACGGCGGCGGTGGCCCCGCCCGCGCCGAGGGCGCCACGGTGGGCGGCGCCGTCCACTCCGTAGGCGCCGCCGGACACGACCACCCAGCCGCGCTCGGCGAGGCCTGCGGCGAGGGTGGCCGCCATGTGCGCGCCGTACTCGGTGCAGGCGCGGGCGCCGACGACGGCGACCGATTCAAGCGCCCACGCACGGAGGTTGGGCTCCCCGCGCACCCACAGTCCGATGGGCCGCGCGTCCCCGAGGTCGTCGAGCTGGCCGGGCCATTCGGCGCCACCGGGACACACGAACCGGACACCGGCGTCCTCCGCAACAGCCAGGTCCCGCCCCGGCTCGACCAGCCGGGCCCGCGCACACAACCCACCCCACCGCTTGTCGGTCACCCCGGTGAGCTGCGGCCCGCCACGCCTGAGCCGCCGGGCCACTTCCACGGCCCCCAACTCCCGAATCCACCGCCCGGCGACCTCATCCCCGGGTTCGACGACCCGAGCGAGAAAGACACGGGCGTGGAACTCACCGCCGACGTCGTCGTGCGCGGTCACGCGCCTGTCCTCTCCAGCAAGCACGAGAAAGCCGACGTGGGACTCCCCGTTCGCAGTGGCGAGCCCGTCCCCTCCAACATGCTCGGGGAAGCCGGCGCCGGTCTCACCGTCCGCGGTGACGTGCCGGTCCGCTCCAGCACTGTCGAGGAACCCGCCCCCCGACCCACCACCCCCGGTCACGTCAACGCCCCGATAGCCATCGGCACGCCCCGCGGTACGCCCGTCCGGAGTTGGAGGGCCAGGGCGACATCCGTCGCGCCGGGGCGGTCGTGGCCGACCAGGTCGGCTACCGTCCAGGCGACGCGCAGCACCCGGTCGAGTCCGCGCGCGGTGAGCGCGCCGCGCTCCAGGCTGCGCTCGGCTTCGTCCATCGCGCCGCGCTCGGCGTGCCAGCGGCTGCGCAGTTCGCGGCCGGGCACCTCGCTGTTGGTGCGCCAGGGTGTGTCCGCGAACCGGGCGGCCGCCCGCTCCCTGGCCGCCCGCACCCGGTCCGCGACCGTCGCCGTGGACTCGCCCCGCGCACCGCGCCCGGTGAGCTGGTCCCGGGTGACCCGGTCCACCTCCACCCGCAGGTCCACCCGGTCGAGCAGTGGCCCGGAGAGCCTGGCCTGGTACCGGCGGATCGACATCGGCGCGCACTCGCACAGGTCGTCGGTCTGCGAGAAACGGCCGCACGGGCAGGGGTTGGCAGCCAGCACCATCAGGAACCTCGCAGGGAACCGGACGACGCCCGCGCTGCGCGCGATCACCACATGCCCGGCCTCCAGCGGCTGCCGTAGCGCGTCAAGGGCCTGGCCACTGAATTCGGGGGTTTCGTCCAGAAAAAGCACCCCTCGGTGAGACAGGGACACCGCTCCGGGCCGTGCGATTCCCTGGCCGCCCCCGACGAGGGCCTGCATCGTGGCCGAGTGGTGCGGGGCGCAGTAGGGGGCGACGTCGATCAGCGGTTTGCCCGGGGGTAGCAGACCGGCCACCGAGTGGACCGCCGTGACCTCAAGCGACTCCTGCCGGCCGAGCCGGGGCAGGACGGCCGGCAGCCGCTCCGCGAGCATCGTCTTGCCGGCACCCGGCGGGCCTTCGAGGAACAGATGGTGACCGCCGGCCGCCGACACCTCCACCGCCGTCCGCGCCGAGAACTGCCCGACGACATCGGCGAGATCGTGCCCCGGATCGTGCTGGGACGCGCCCACGCTGTGCATCCCCGTGGCAGCACCCGTGCCGGGCAGGCGCAGCCCGGCGAGCAGCGGGTCGGGGCGGCCCAGCTCGTCCGGCTCCTCGTCGGGCACCGGCTCGTCCGCGAGCACGGCGATCAGCTGGCGCAGGGTGCGCACGCCCAGGACGGACACCCCGGGCACGAGGGACGCCTCGGCCGCGGCGCATTCCGGGACGACGACCTGCTCGTAGCCGGAGTCGGCGGCGGCCAGCACCGCCGGCAGGATGCCCCGGACCGGCCGCACCCGTCCGTCCAGCCCCAGCTCCCCGATCATCACGATGTCGGCGAGCACCCGGGGATCGATCCGTTCCGCCGCTCCCAGGACCGCCGCGGCCACCGCCAGGTCGAAGCCGCTGCCGCTCTTCGGGACCGACGCCGGGCTGAGTCCCACCGTCAGTTTCTTCTGCGGCCAGGCGCAGCCCGAGTTGACGACCGCGGCCCGCACCCGGTCCTTGCTCTCCGTCAGGCTCTTGTCGGGCAGTCCCACCAGCGTGAACGCGGCGACGCCCGGTTCGAGGTCGGCCTGCACCTCGACGACCACGCCCTCGACGCCCACCAGCGCCACCGAACACGTACGAGCGAACCCCATCTCAGACCACCCCCCGGGCGTGCTCGACGACAGCCCTGCCGCGCCGGGGCACGACGACGCCCACCAGGTCGATACGGACCCCTCCCGGCGGGGCTCCGCCGTGCGCGTGGATCCATCGCTCGGCGAGGCCTCGTAGACGCTCCGCCTTCTCGGGTGTGACGGCGGCCATCGGATGCTCGAAGGCGCCCGTCCGCCGGGTCTTGACCTCGCAGACCACCAGGACGTCGCCGTCCCGCGCCACGATGTCGATCTCTCCGGTCCTGCCACAGCGCCAGTTGCGCTCCAGGACCGTCATGCCGGCCGCGGTCAGCCGTCGTGCGGCGACCGCCTCGCCGAACCTGCCGAGTGCACTGCGTGCGTTCATGTCGGCACCACCTCCGGCACCCACCGTCACGCGAAACGGCCCACCAAGTGGATCTTGGTGGACCGTTCAGTGCTTGTGGACAACTCCGTCACCCGCACGAGCGACAGTCGCTCGGCGGGTCACCGCCGTCAGCCGCCCGGCAGCTCCAGATCGCTCTTGTTCAGCTCCTCAATGTTCACGTCCTTGAACGTGAGCACGCGGACCTGTTTCACGAAGCGAGCCGGTCGATACATGTCCCACACCCAGGCGTCCGCCATGGACACCTCGAAGAACACCTCACCCTGGACCGAGTGCACCTGCATCTCGTAGTCGTTGGTGAGGTAGAAGCGCCGTTCGGTCTCGATCACGTATTTGAACAGACCGACGACATCGCGGTACTCCCGGTAGAGCTTCAGCTCCATCTCGGTCTCGTACTTTTCGAGGTCCTCGGCGCTCATGGCATGTTCCCCTTCACCCGTGCGATCCCACCATTGTGCGCCAGTCCCGCCAGCCCCTAGACGATTTCGGTGTCCAGGGTCACGGGCCCGGCCGGGGGACCTTCGTCGAGCAGCCTGCGGAGCAGCTCGGCGAGTCTGGTCGGATACACCGTCTCATGCGCCAGGTCCAGTTCCCGGCACGTCCACCAACGTGCTCCGGAGACGCTGCGCCGCTCCAGCTCGGTGAGGGCGGTGGCGCCGGGCACTCCGTCGGCCGTGGCGGCCGTCCTGGCCAGGTAGTACCACTCGTCCTGGTCCCAGCGGCGGCCCGCGAACGGGAAGGAACACGTCCGCGTCCACAGCACCGGGCCGAGTTCGACCTGGGTGATGCCGGTCTCCTCCGCGAGTTCCCGCAGCGCGGCCTCCTCGTGGGTCTCGTCGCCCTCCAGGCCGCCGCCCGGCGTGAACCACCAGTCGTCGGCCGGGTCGTCCGGCTCATGCCCGTGGAGCAGCAGGATGCGGTCCTGCGGGTCGAGCAGGATCACCCGGGCGACCCTGCGCAGTCCGCCGGTGTACGAGTCGTCGTAGGAGCCCTCCTCGGTTGCCTCAGCGGGCACCGGCGGGCTCCGTCCGGGTGCGGGCGCGGCGGCCGGCCGCGAGCTTGGCGATCGGGCCGTAGGCGCCGCCGCCGAGGACGAGGACCGCGCCCGCGACGATGACCGCGAGGATCGCGCCCAGCGGGCCGGGGCGGGAGAGGCCGCCGAGGGTCTCGAAGCCGGTGGGGCGTTCCAGCATGCCCTTCATGGGCCATACGACGGCGTCCACGCGGGCGCTCACGGCGCTGCTCGCGACGGTGCCGCTGGCGACGTCCGTGAGGTGGGCGCTGGAGTCCAGGGAGCCCTGTCGTTCGTCGCCGAGGAGGAACAGGCGGCCCTTGGGGACCTTCACCGCGGGGATGGTCTTGTCCTCGACCGCGCCGCCCTTGAGGTACCCCTCGTTGATCTGCTTGCCGTTGACGACCAGCTTGCCGTTCGTGCAGCAGGAGACGGTGTCCCCGCCGACGGCGACCACGCGCTTGACGACGGGGGCGTTCGTCACCCAGGTCTTGTCGGTGAAGACGACGACGTCGCCCCGGCGCACCTCGCCGCCGTCGATCCGCTGGGCGAGCACCCGGTCGCCCATGGCGATGGTCGGTGTCATCGAGCTGGTGGGCACCGTGTACGGCCGGTAGACGACCGCTCCCCAGCCGAATCCGCCGAGGAACAGCACAAGGCCCAGCGCGACGGCCAGTCCGGACAGTCGCTGTCCGGTCCGGCTGCCCACCGGGCCCTTGCCAGTGCCACCGCCGGTACGCGGGGCCGTACGTGTTGCGCTCTCGCCACCCATGGGTCCGCACCCTACCCGGCGGTACCGAGGGTGGTCAGCCCTTCCTCCGGGACCATGGTCAGAAGCTCTACAAGCCCTTTACTCGTCCTTGCCCGAGCGCTTGCGGCGCCACAGGACCAGCGGCAGCACGCCGATGAGGGCGAGGCCCTCCGGGGCGGCCGTCAGCAGGCGGGAGGCGGAGGCCTGGGTATTGATGCCCGTCTGGTCGAAGGTGTCCGGGATCGGCAGCGTGCCCCAGCGGTTGATGGGCCAGGCCTTGACGATCGCGCGGCCGACGACCTCGTTCACCGGGACCATGCCGTGATGCTTGTCGGACTGGTTGTAGCGCGAGTCGCGCGAGTTCTGCCGGTGGTCGCCCATCACCCAGATGTCGCCCTTGGGGACCTTGACGGTGAACTGGCCGCCCTGGTCGTCGTTGGTGCACGGGGTGTTGCCGGGGTACACGTACGGCTCGTTCAGCGCCTTGCCGTTGACCATCAGCGGGCCCGTGCCGCTGCAGGAGACGGTGTCGCCGCCGACGCCGATGACCCGCTTGATGAGGTCCTTCTCCTGGGCGGAGGGCATCAGGCCGATCCAACTGAGCACCGTCTGCAGGGCGTTGGGGTTCGCCGCGGGCTCGCCCGCCAGCCAGTCGTCCGGGTCGTGGAAGACGACGACCTCGCCGCGCTCGGGCTTGGAGCCGAACCACGGGGTGAGCTTGTCGACCAGGACACGGTCGCCCTGCTGGAGGGTGTTCTGCATCGAGTCCGAGGGGATGGAGAACGCCTGCACCAGGAACGTCTTGATCAGCAGCGCGAGGACGAGCGCGATGACGACCAGGATCGGCAGCTCCTTCCAGAAGGAGCGCGGCTTCCTCGGCTGGGGGGTCTGGTCGCCCGGCCCCTGGTCCTCGGTGCGGGTCGCGTCGCCCGGCGCCGTATCGTCCACGTCCGCTCCGGAGTCACTCCCGGAGGTCACGGCGCTGTCCGCGGCCGGGGCGGGTGCTTCCACGGGACGTCCGTGGTGCTCCTCGCCGTCGTGTCCGGACCGTGCGCCAACCGCCACATCCCCCACGCCAACTCCTTACTCTGTGCCGCCGCCTGCCCCATCCTCGGCGCAGGCCCACCACTCCCATAACGAGCGGGAGTTCCGCAGGGCTCGGGAGTTGGACCGATCCGTTCGGATCGACCGGGGCAACCCTATGCGACAGTTCGGGACCGGCGGTCGTCCCCGACACGGAGTTGGAAACCGATGCGAAGGTTTTAGGTTCGTTCAGACTGGTCCAGTGCCCCATGGGCCAGGCGATCACCTTGGCCCGCCCGACCACCAGGCTGAGCGGGACCGTCCCTCCGTAACTGGTGTTCTGGTGGGCCCGGGAGTCCGCCGAGTTGCCCCGGTGGTCGCCCATCACCCACAGCCGGCCCTTGGGGACGGTGATGTCGAACGGTGTTTCGGACGGTGCGTTCCCGGGATACAGGTAGTCGCCCTCCGTCAGCGGTACGCCGTTGACGGTCACCCGGCCTTGCGTGTCACAGCACTTGACGTGGTCACCGCCGACGCCGATGACCCGCTTGATGAGGTCCTTCTCGTTGTCCGACGGCAGCAGACCGATGAACTGAAGGCCTTCCTTGACCTGCTTGACCACGATGGGGTCGTTCTTCTTGGTGGTCTGCTCGTCCGCGAGCCAGCCGCCCGGGTCGTGGAAGACGACGACGTCACCGCGCTTGGGCTCGGAGCCGAACCACGGGGTGAACTTGTCGACCAGGACACGGTCCCCGATGCGGATCGTCTGCTCCATGGAGCCCGACGGGATCACGAACGCCTGGAGGAGGAAGGTCTTCAGGACGAGGGCTATGAGGACGGCGACGCCGACCAGGAGAGGTATCTCCCGGACCGCGGACCGCCGTCGGCGCCGCTTGACCTTGCGCTGGAGCTTGCGCCGCTCGGCCCGGCTGCGCCCGCCTCCCCCGGAGGGGGCGACTACGCCCGCGCGCCGGGAGCCGGTCGGCAGCAGGTTTTCGTTCCCGAAGGAGCCGCCCGGTGTCGCGCCGCGCGGTTTGCCGCGGTTACCCATGGGCGCCGTCCGCGGCGGGTACGCGCGCGTAGGCGTCGGGTCGGACGAGGTGGGTCCAGTGGCCGGCGGGCCAGACGATCCAATCGGCTCGTCCGATGACGTCACCAACAGGAATCATGCCTCCGCCCGGGTCGCCCAGGTGGTCCCGGGAGTCACGTGAGTCGCTGCGATGGTCGCCGAGCACGAAGAGGGTGCCGTCGGGCACCACGACATCGAACGCCACGCTGGACGGGGCGTCACCGGGGTACAGGAACGCCGTCTCGTCGACCGACCGCCCGTTCACCTGGAGCCTCCCCTCCTCGTCGCAGCAGACCACGTGGTCTCCCCCCACACCCACAACGCGCTTGATGTAGTCGGCGTCCCCGAAATAGCCGGTGCCATCGAACACGACGATGTCGCCGCGCCGCGGATGAGCACCGAAACGGTACGCCAACTTATTTACGAGAACGCGGTCGCCGATCCTCAATCCGGACTCCATAGATCCGCTGGGAATCTGGAACGGCTGCAGCAGGAAGGTGTTGAGCAGCAGCACGAACACCAGGCAGACCAGGACGGTCAGGGTGATCCGGCCGCCGGGGAGCCAGTCGGCGGCGCGTGACACCAACGCGAAACGCGACCGTCCCTCCGGTCCTGCCGGGTCCGAGGTGTCCTCGGAGTCGGAAGGGCGGGAGGAGCGGTCGCGCTCCGTAGGCTGTGCTTCGGTGTCCATCGGAGCCAGATGTTATCCGGCCCTGATGAGAACCCCGTCGCGACCTCAGTTGTCGCGCTTCTCCTTGATCTTCGCGGCCTTGCCGCGCAGGTCACGGAGGTAGTACAGCTTCGCGCGACGGACGTCACCACGGGTCACGAGCTCGATCTTCTCGACGATCGGGGTGTGCACCGGGAAGGTGCGCTCGACGCCGACGGAGAACGAGACCTTGCGGACCGTGAAGGTCTCGCGGACACCGGCGCCCTGGCGACGGATGACTACGCCCTTGAACTGCTGCACACGGGAGCGGTTGCCCTCGATGACGCGGACGTGGACGTTGACGGTGTCACCCGGGCGGAAGGCCGGGACGTCGGTGCGCAGCGAGGCGCCGTCGACGATGTCGAGCAGGTGGGACATTTCGTCTGCTTTCTTCATCGATGCCACAGGTCACCGACGGGAGATAGGTGTGGAGAAGGATGCTGTCCGGGTCGGGGCGGGCGTCATGTCCCCCTGTGGCAGGGGCGCACGCCGGACGACGCACAACAGCGACCTATTCTTCCATGCCGTCCGGCCTGCGCCAAAATCGGCCGTAGGGCTCGCCTTCGGGGTCCGGTGACCAGCCGAGGATCGAGAGCATCTCGCGGTCCTTCTTGTCGAAGGTCTTCGGCTCGCAGCGCTCGATCAGGTCCGGACGGTGGGCGGCCGTGCGCTTCAGCGCCTCGTCGCGCCGCCAGCGGGCGATCCTGCCGTGGTGGCCGCTGAGCAGCACGTCCGGGATTCCCTGGCCGCGCCACTGGGGCGGCTTGGTGTAGATCGGCCCCTCCAGGAGGTTGGCCATGGCGCCGGGCGCGAAGGAGTCGTCGCGGTGGGACTCGGCGTTGCCCAGGACACCGGGCAGCAGCCGGGCCACGGCCTCCGTGACCACCAGGACGGCCGCCTCGCCGCCGGCGAGCACGTAGTCGCCGATGGACACCTCGTAGACGGGCATCCGGGTCGCGTACTCGTCGATCACGCGCCGGTCGATGCCTTCGTAGCGGGCGGGCGTGAAGACCAGCCAGGGCCGCTCGGAGAGCTCGACGGCGAGTTCCTGGGTGAAGGGGCGTCCGCTGGGCGTGGGCACGACGAGCGCGGGCGTACCGGAGCCCGTCTCGTAGCCGTCGGCCAGGACGGTGTCCAGGGCCTCGCCCCAGGGTTCGGTCTTCATGACCATGCCGGGGCCGCCGCCGTAGGGGGTGTCGTCGACCGTGTTGTGGCGGTCGTACGTCCAGGAGCGCAGATCATGCACGTGCACATTCAGCTGTCCACGCGCGCGTGCCTTGCCGACGAGGGAGACGTTCAGCGGGTCGAGGTACTCGGGGAAGATCGTGACGACGTCGAGCCGCATCACGCCTCCTCCTCCCGGGAGGACACGACCTCGGCCCGGTCGTCGATCAGCCCGGGCGGCGGGTCGATGACCGCGCGCTGCTCCTCCAGGTCGATCTCGATGACGATCGACTCCACGAAGGGGATCATCACCTCGCTGCCGTCGGGACGCTCGACGATGAAGAGGTCCTGGGAGGGCAGGTGCGAGATCTCGGTGATCCGGCCGACCTCCTCGCCGTCCTTGGTGACGACGTCGAGGTCCATCAGCTGGTGGTCGTAGTACTCGTCCTCCTCCTCGGGCAGCTCCTCCGGGTCGACCTCGGCGATCAGGAGGGTGTTGCGCAGGGCTTCGGCGCCGGTGCGGTCGGCGACGCCCACGAAGCGGAGGATGAGGCGACCGCTGTGGACGCGGCCCGTCTCGATGGTGAGCGGTCCCGTCGGGGCGGGGTCCGTGAACAGGACGGCGCCGGGCGCGAGCCTCAGCTCGGGCTCGTCGGTGCGTACCTCGACGGTGACCTCGCCCTTGATGCCATGGGCACGGCCGATCCGTGCGACTACCAGTTGCACGTGTCCACATCTCCTGTTTCATACAGATCGGGCCGGGGACGGCCAGTGGCCCTCCCCGGCCCTCGGGACCGGTCCGACGGATGCTGTCGCAGACGCGGGGCCTGGCGCGCCCACCTGCGGCGATGTCGTCGGTCGTCGACGCTTCGCGTCGACTCCCTACTCCGCCTTGCAGCTGGACGCACCAGGCCCCGCTCGCGTGTGCTGTGAAGCAGACGCTGATTCCTGCGACCTGACCCGCCGAACCGGCCCCGCCGGTGTGCGATAAGCGTCAGCGGACGTGGTCGACGTCGACAAGGTCGACGCGGACACCCCGGCCGCCGATGGCGCCCACGACGGTGCGCAGAGCGCGAGCGGTGCGGCCGTTGCGACCGATCACCTTGCCGAGGTCGTCGGGGTGCACCCGGACCTCCAGCACGCGCCCACGACGCAGGTCGCGGGAGGCGACCTGCACATCGTCAGGGTTGTCGACGATGCCCTTCACGAGGTGCTCGAGAGCCTCCTCGAGCATGCTCAGGCCTCGGTCGACTCGGACTCGGCCGGAGCCTCGTCCTTCTTCTCAGCCTTCTTCTTCTGGGTGATCGCCTCACCCTTGCCCGCGTCGTCGCCACCAAGGGCGTCGAACACGGGGCGAGCGGCCTTCGGCTCGGCCACGAGCAGCGGAGCCGGGGCCGGCAGGCCCTTGAACTTCTGCCAGTCGCCGGTGAGCTTCAGGATGGCGAGGACGGGCTCGGTCGGCTGGGCGCCGACACTCAGCCAGTACTGCGCGCGGTCCGTGTCGACCTCGATGCGCGAGGGGTTCTGCACCGGGTGGTACAGACCGATCTCCTCGATGGCCCGGCCGTCACGGCGGGTACGGGAGTCGGCGACGACGATGCGGTAGTGAGGCGAACGGATCTTGCCCAGACGCTTCAGCTTGATCTTGACTGCCACGGGAGTGGGTTCTCCTGGTTTTGACGTGGTTGGGCACGGCGAGATGGCCGCGTGGGGTTGCGGTACCCGAGTGCCCGATGGACGCGTCAGCCGGAGGCGAGAGGGTTCCTGTGCGGCTGTCGAGTACAGCTAGCCATTGTGCCACACCCTGGCGGTCCGCCCGACCGGGGAGCAGGCCCCCACCTGCTCCCGCCCGTGCGGAAGCGACACCCGGCGCCGGGAGGTGACCGGCGCGGGTGTGCGCAACCCGGCCTGCGGGATGCGGCTGCCACGAGCAGCCGCGTCCTCAGGCCGCCACGGCCTCCGGAATGCGGAAGGGCTTGCCGCAGCCCCCGCACACGATCGGCGCCTGGGCCAGCACCGACGGGACGACCCGCACGTTACGACCGCAGTCGCACACCGCTTTGACGCGGACGCCGCCACCGGACGAGCCGTGACGGGCGGCCGGGCCGCGGAACGTGCGGGAGGTGTCGGCCGAGGTGGCGACGGTGTGGGCCTTGAGCGCGCGCTGGAGGCGCTCGATCGTCGGCCGGTACCGCCGCTTGGCCTCGGGGTTGAGCTGGACCAGCGAGAAACCGCTGCTGGGATGCGGTTCGTCGGGGTGGTCCAGGCCCAGTTCCTCGGCGATCGCGAGGAATCTGCGGTTGTGGTAGCGGCCGGCGCGGGACGTGTCACGCACGCCGCGCGAAGCGGCGATGCCATGGACTGCCTCATGCAGCAGTCGCTCGAAGGAGAGCTCGTGTCCGCAGGCGGACGACGACTCTCCGATCAGGGACTCGGGCGCGGCCAGATCGGGCAGTTCGGGGTGGTACCGCTGAATGTCGGCCCACGCCTCTGCCAGCTCTGCGGCGAGAACAGGTGGTGTCTGTGTCGTGCTCACGTAATGACAACGAGCCGGAGTGCCCCTGTGTTCCGATTCCGGGGCATCCCAAATAATTTGCACGTACCCGTCAGTTGCCGCTGATGCGTCCGGAGGAGGGCGGGTGCGCTGATCTGCGGAGAAGCCTCACAGCTCATCACAAGCTGGTGCGTAGTCCTCCGTACGACCCGGCGTGTAGACGGTGTCCGCACGCCGGGGTAGCTGTACTCCGCCGTTGCGCAAGAGGCGTTTCGGTCGCTCTCCCGCCGGAGGGCGTCACCTCAGTAAGCGCGCGCGACGACCGCGACGTTACCGGGTGCGTCGTCGGCGTCCGGGACCGACCCGTCCTCGGCGACCAGACACCGCACGGTCACCGCGTGTTCGGCCAGCTCGGCCTCGCCCTTCTCGCCGAGCGTCGCCCAGGGGATGCGCGCCCAGCCGCCGGCACTCGCGGCCTCGACGGCCTCCACGACCGTCGACACCTCCGAGGTCCGCGACTCGCGCCGCTCGCGCGACTGCTTCAGCAGCAGCGCCTGGTCCTCCTCCAGGACTACGGGAAGCAGCTCTACGAGAGCGTCGATCGCGACCGGCTCCTTGCCGCCCGGGATCCGGCGGGCCAGCATCGCGGTGCCGTTCTCCAGGTCACGGGGTCCGACCTCGATCCGTACGGGCACGCCCTTGAGCTCCCAGTCGACGGCCCGGCGCCCGAAGGGGACGTCCGTGCGGTCGTCGACGCGGACGCGGACGCCCGCCGCCTTCAGCCGGGCGCCGATCTCGCGGACCTTGGCCAGAACCGCCTCGTCGCCCTTGATCGCGAGGACGACGACCTGGATCTGCGCCAGCCGCGGCGGCACCCGGAGTCCGTCGTCGTCGCCGTGCATCATCACCAGGGCGCCGATCATGCGCGTGGTGGAGCCCCAGGAGGTCTGCCAGACCAGCTCCTGTTTGCCTTCCCTGGACAGGTACTGCGTGTTGAAGGCTTTGGCGAAGTTCTGGCCCAGCTCGTGGCTGGTCGCCATCTGCAGCGCCTTGCCGTCGCCCATCATCCCTTCCAGGGTGAGGGTGTTGATGGCTCCGGCGAACCGCTCCTTGACCGTCTTGCGGCCCGGTACGACGTCCATCGCGAGGACGTTGACCATGAAGTCCTCGTACACCTGGCGGTGGATGTGCGCGGCGAAGTCGCGCGCCTCCTCGTAGGTCGCGTGCGCCGTGTGGCCCTCCTGCCAGAGGAACTCGCTCGTGCGCAGGAACAGCCGGGGGCGCAGCTCCCAACGGACCACGTTGGCCCACTGGTTGATCAGCAGGGGCAGGTCGCGGTAGCTCTGCACCCACTTCGCGAAGTACTCGTTGATGATCATCTCGGAGGTGGGCCGGACGACCGCGGGCTCCTCCAGCTCCTTGCCGCCGCCGTGCGTGACCACGGCCAGTTCGGGCGCGAAGCCCTCGACGTGGTCCGCCTCGCGGGCGAGGTAGGACTGCGGGATCAGCAGCGGGAAGTAGGCGTTCTCGGTGCCCGTCTCCTTGATGCGGGCGTCCATCTCGGCCTGCATCCGCTCCCAGAGGCCGTACCCGTACGGTCGGATGACCATGGAGCCGCGCACCGGACCGTTGTCGGCCAGTTCGGCCTTGCTGATCAGATCCTGGTACCAGCGGGGGAAGTCGTCCGCTCGCGGTGTGAGTACGGGTGCCTTGGCCATGGCGAGATCGTACGGGCCCACGTTGCCGTCATGTGAATTCTCGCCACTCCCACAGGCAAGCCACAAGCGGGGGGCCACTACCCCTGGACGCCGTAGCGAGTGCGGAGTTTGCTGGCATACGGGGGAAGTGCGGGCGCACATCACGGGGGGCCTCGGAAACGGGCACGGCCACAACTCTCGGCGGATTGGGGCGCTTTCGATGACACCTACGCTCGTGCGGCAGTACCTGCCACATACGGGGCCCGTGCCCCGGGTGGACCTGGGTGCACGCGCGCGTGACTGGTCCGAGATCCAGGAGCGGATGCTGGTGCCGCTCCACGAAGCGGTCTACCGGCGACTGGAGGTGGGGACCGGTACCCGGCTGCTCGGCCTCGGCTGCGGCTCCGGGCTCGCCCTGCTGATGGCGGCGTCCAGAGGCGCGACGGTCACCGGGGTCGAGAGCTACTCCCCCGAGCGGCTGGCCCTGGCCCGGGAGCGCCTGCTCCCGGACGCACGCGCTCCACGCGTGCGTGCCCGCACCCGGCTCGTCTACGGCTCCCCGAGGGACGCAGCCGACGCGGAGACGCCCGCGTACACCCTGGTGACCGCCTTCGAGCCCATCGGGTGTCTCGCGGGCGACTCGGAGGGGCTCGGTGACACACTCGCCGCGGCGACGCCGCTCGCCGTGCGCGGGGCGCCCGTGGTGCTGGCGGGCTGGGGTCCGCCGGAGCGCTGCGCAACCTCTTCGGTGCTGCGGGTGGCGACCAGGCTGGCGGACCCGCTGCGCGGCACGGGCAGCCCGCGTCCGGTCCGGCGCGACGACCTGGAGGTGGTCGCCCACCGCGCGGGCCTCAGGCCGGACGGCTCGGGGCGGGTGGCGTGCCCCTTCGGGTACGCGGATGTCGAGAGCGCCGTACGCGGGCTGCTGTCGACGGGGCTCTTCGACGCGGCGATCGTCGCGACGGATCAGGCGCAGGTGGACAAGGAGTTGGCGGAGGCATTACATCCGTATCGTCGGCAGGACGGGACGGTGTGGATGCCGAACGTCTTCCGGTATCTGATCGCGCGTACGACCTGAGGATGAGTCAGCGCGCGTACGACCTGAGGACGACTACGGCTCTTCCTTGAAGAGGCGGGTGACGCCCGCGATGCGGTACGCGTCCGTCTCCTCCAGGGTCTCGCTCTCCAGGAGGGCCGCCGCGAGGGAGTCCAACTGGTCGCGGTGGTCGCGGAGTTTGCTGCAGGCCTCGTCGTAGCACTCGTCGACGATGCGGCGCATCTCGTCGTCGATGACGTCCAGGGTCTGGGGCGCGGCGGCGAGGCCGTAGGCCTGCTGGGCGTCGTTGGGGAGGGCGGAGAGGCGGCCGACGCGTTCGCTCATGCCCCAGCGGGCGACCATCCCGCGCGCGATGTTGGTGACCTGTTCGAGGTCGTTCTCGGCGCCGGTGGTGATCACGCCGTAGACGACCTGTTCCGCGGCCATGCCGCCGAGGGCGCCGATGATGCGGCCACGCAGGTACTCCTCGGTGTACGCGTACTTGTCGGCGTCCGGCGTCGAGAGCGTGACGCCGAGGGCCCTGCCGCGCGGGACGATGGTGATCTTGCGGACCGGGTCGGCGCCGGGCTGGAGCATGCCGAGGAGGGCGTGGCCGCTCTCGTGGTAGGCGGTGCGGCGGCGCTCCTCCTCGGGCATCACCAGCGGGCGTTCCGCGCCCAGTTGGACCTTCTCCAGGGCCTCCGAGAGGTCGGACTGGGTGACCTCGCTCTGCTTGCGCTTGACGGCGAGGAGGGCCGCCTCGTTGGCGAGGTTGGCGAGTTCGGCGCCGGTCATGCCCGGGGTGGTACGGGCGACCTGGGCGAGGTTCACGTCCTTCGCGAGCGGGATCTGACGGGTGTGGATCTCCAGGATCGCCTCGCGGCCTCCCCGGTCGGGCGGCGAGACCACGACCACCCGGTCGAAGCGGCCGGGGCGGGTGAGCGCCGGGTCCAGGACGTCGGCGCGGTTGGTGGCCGCGATGACGATGACGCCCTCGGAGCCGGAGAAGCCGTCCATCTCGGTGAGGATCTGGTTCAGGGTCTGCTCGCGCTCGTCGTGACCGCCCATCCCGGAGCCGCCGCCGCGGGCCCGGCCGATGGTGTCGATCTCGTCGATGAAGATGATCGAGGGGGCCACCTTGCGGGCCTCCGCGAACAGTTCACGCACGCGTGAGGCACCGACGCCGACGATCATCTCGATGAACTCGGAGGCCGACGCCGAGAAGAACGGCACCCCCGCCTCCCCCGCGACCGCCCGCGCGAGCAGCGTCTTCCCGGTGCCGGGCGGTCCCGCGAGGAGGACACCCCGGGGCATCTTGGCGCCCATCCTGCGGTACTCGTCGGGGTTCTTGAGGAAGTCGACGACGTCGTTCAGCTCGCCCTCGACCTCGTCGATGCCGGCGACGTCCTCGAAGGTGGTGCGCTGCTTGCCGGGCTCCAGCTCGACCGGCTTGGGCGGGGCCTTGCGGCCGAGCATGCCGCCGGCGCCGCCCATCCCGGAGCTCATCCGGCGCGCGATGAAGAGCCAGAGGACGACCAGGAGCAGCATCGGGGCCAGCGAGATCAGCAGATTGGCCAGAAAGCTGCGGTGCTGGACGACGGGTTCCGCCGTGACGGTGACGTCGTGCTTGGTCAGGTCCTCCCAGAGCTTGTCGTCCGCGAAGGTCGGCCGCTCGGTGTCGAACTTGGTGTACTTGCCGTCGCCGCCCGGGTTCTTCTGCTCCTTCTTGAGCTGGCCCTGGATCGCGTTGCCCTTGGCGTAGATCTTGGTGACGTTGCCCGCGTCGACCTGCTTGCTGAACTCCGTGTAGGAGATCGTCGGTTCGTCGCCCTCGTTGAAGAACGACAGGATCAGGTTCGCGATCAGGTACACGACCAGCGCGGTGAGGATCAGGCTCCACCAGCCGCCGCGCATCTTCTTCCCGCCCGGCGACGGCTTCGGCGGCTCGTCCGGGGTGCCCTCGGTACGCCAGGGCTGGTCGGGCGACTTGCGCGGCGGCGCGGGGTTGGTCATATCGGCAAGTTACGACACGGGCCAGGCGTCGGCACGCCCAGCATGCGCCGAGGGCGCCCTTCCGGAGAAGGGCGCCCTCGGCGACGTGGAAGGGCGGTCGGCCCGTGAGCTTTCCGCAGCTCAGCGCACGGACCGTCAGCCCATGAACTTCTTGAACTCGTCCGGCAGCTCGAAGTCCTGGGCGCCCTGCTCGGGCAGTCCGAACGCGTTGCCGCCCGGGGCGGCGCCGGCCTCGCGGCGCTGCGCCTCCTCCAGCTCCTGCTGCTTGCGCTTCATCGGGTTGCCCGAACGCTGCTTGCCCTTGGCCTTCTTGGGCTGCTTCTTGCTGCGGCCGGGGCCGCCGCCCATGCCCGGCATCCCCGGCATGCCGGGCATCCCGCCGCCCTGGGCCATGCGGGACATCATCTTGCGGGCCTCGAAGAACCGCTCGACCAGGCCCTTCACGGCGCTGACCTCGACGCCGGAGCCCTTGGCGATACGGGCGCGGCGGGAGCCGTTGATGATGGTCGGCTCGGCGCGCTCGGCCGGGGTCATCGACTTGATGATCGCGGCCGTACGGTCGACGTCCCGCTCGTCCAGGTTGTTGATCTGGTCCTTGATCTGGCCCATGCCGGGGAGCATGCCGAGCAGCTTGCTGATGCTGCCCATCTTCCTGACCTGTTCCATCTGGGACAGGAAGTCGTCCAGGGTGAAGTCCTGGCCCTTCTTGGACGCCAGCTTGGAGGCCATCTTCTCGGCCTCTTCTTGGCTGAACGTCTTCTCCGCCTGCTCGATCAGGGTGAGCAGGTCACCCATGTCGAGGATGCGGGAGGCCATCCGGTCCGGGTGGAAGGCGTCGAAGTCCTCGAGCTTCTCGCCGTTCGACGCGAACATGATCGGCTTGCCGGTGACCGAGGCGATCGACAGGGCCGCACCACCGCGGGCGTCGCCGTCGAGCTTGGAGAGGACCACGCCGTCGAAGCCGACGCCGTCGCGGAAGGACTCGGCGGTGTTGACCGCGTCCTGGCCGATCATCGCGTCGACGACGAAGAGGATCTCGTCCGGGGAGACCGCGTCACGGATGTCCGCGGCCTGCTGCATCAGTTCCTGGTCGATGCCGAGGCGGCCCGCGGTGTCCACGATCACGATGTCGTGGACCTTGGACTTCGCGAACTCGATGGAGTCCTTGGCGACCTTGACCGGGTCGCCCACGCCGTTGCCCGGCTCGGGGGCATAGACGGCGATGCCGGCGCGCTCGGCGACGACGCTCAGCTGGTTCACCGCGTTCGGGCGCTGGAGGTCGGCGGCGACGAGCAGCGGCGAGTGCCCCTGGTCCTTGAGCCACTTGCCGAGCTTGCCCGCGAGGGTCGTCTTACCGGCACCCTGCAGACCCGCGAGCATGATCACGGTCGGCGGGTTCTTGGCGAAGCGCAGGCGCCGGGTCTCGCCGCCGAGGATCGTGACGAGCTCGTCGTTGACGATCTTCAGGACCTGCTGGGCCGGGTTCAGCGCCTTGTTGACGTCGGCACCGAGGGCGCGTTCCTTGACGTTCTTGATGAACGTCCGTACGACCGGCAGCGCCACGTCCGCTTCGAGGAGGGCGATACGGATCTCGCGCGCGGTGGCGTCGATGTCCGCCTCGCTCAGACGCCCCTTGCCACGCAGATTCTTGAAGGTCGCTGAGAGGCGGTCGGAGAGAGTATCGAACACGGCGGCGTCGGTCCTCGGAGTCGGGGGCAGTGTGAGCGTCTTCCAGGGTATCCGGCCGCGCAAGCGAATCGTCCCCGCCTGCGGGGTCGGAAAGCCGGGAGGGGCTCAGGCCCGCAAGGTCTCCTCCAGCTTCCGCGCCACCGAGGCCGCTTCGTCCCCCACCAACGGGACGCCCTCGGCGGTCGTCACGTAGAAGGCGTCGACCGCGTTGGCGCCCAGCGTCGAGACGTGCATGCTGCGGACCCGTACGCCCACGTCGTCCAGGGCGCGGCCGATCCGGTGCAGCAGCCCCGGGGCGTCGTGCGCGCGCACCTCGATGACCGTGGCGTGCCGGGAGGCGGCCGGCGCGACCGTCACGCGCGCGGCGGGGGCGACGACACCCCGGCGGCGCGGATACGCGGCGTCGCGTTCGGCGAGGCGGCCCGCGATGTCCAGGGAGCCGTCCAGGGCGCGTACGAGGTCGGCGCGCAGCCGGGCGGCCTGGGGCAGGGAGCCGTACTCGGCGGCGACCCGCCAGTTCAGCAGCAGCACGGAACCCTCGACGCCGTCGGGCAGGTCCAGCGCGCGCAGCTCCGCCGTACGGACCGTCAGGCGGTGCATCGCCAGGACGCCGGCCACCGCGGGGAGCACGCCCGGCTGGTCCGGTACGGCGATCAGGAGTTCCACGCCGAGGGGTTCGGGGTCGCCCGCGGGCTCGTCCTCGGACGGGGGTTCGGTCTGGGCGCGCAGGGCCAGCACCGGGCCGCCCGTCGCGACGGCCTCGATCGCGAGGCGTTCCTGTTCCGCGGTGGCCGCGCCCGCCTCGGGCTCCTCGGGGGCGTCACCGGAGAGGACGGCGGCGACCCGCTTCACCAGGTCGGTGACGAGACCGGCCCGCCAGGACGACCAGGCGGCCGGTCCGGTGGCCAGCGCGTCCGCCTCGGTCAGCGCGTGCAGCAGCTCCAGGGTGCTCGTCGTACCGACCGCCTCGGCGACCGAACGGACCGTCGCCGGGTCCTCCAGGTCGCGCCGGGTGGCGGTCTCGATGAGCAGCAGGTGATGGCGTACGAGGGTCGCGAGGACGGCGACCTCGGCGCGGTCGAAGCCGATGCGGGCGGCCACGTCCTTGGCGATGATCTCGCCGGCCACGGAGTGGTCGCCGGGCCAGCCCTTGCCGATGTCGTGCAGCAGCGCGGCGACCAGGAGGAGGTCGGGGCGGCTGACGCGGCGGGCGAACTCGGAGGCGCGGACGGCGGTTTCGATGAGGTGCCGGTCGACGGTCCAGATGTGCACGGCGTTGCGCTGCGGCCGGCAGCGCACCCGCTCCCAGTCCGGCAGCAGCCGCGTGATCAGGCCCTCGGCCTCCAACGCCTCCCACACGTCCACGGTGGGCTGCCCGGAACCGAGCAGCGTCACCAGCTGCTCGCGCGCCTCGGCGGGCCACGGCGTGGGCAGCGGGCGCACACCGGCGGCCATGCGCCGTACGGCGTGCAGCGAGAGCGGGAGTCCGGCCTGGGCCGCGGCAGCGGCGGCGCGCAGCGGAAGAACGGGGTCGCGCTCGGGACGCGCGGCCCGGGCGAGCACCACCTCGCCGTCCTGTTCCACGACCCCTTCGGCGAGCGGGGAGCGCTCAGCGGCGGGTTTCGCGCCCCCGCCGAGCATGGCGCGCAGCCTCGGCCGCACGGCACGGGACCGCAGCACGCGCCCCACTTCACGCCAGGTGACATCACTGGCGTACGACACGACGCGTGCCGCTTCGTAGACCTGCCGCAGCAGGGTGTCCGCGTCAAGGAGGCCCAGTTCGGCGGCGACCTGGTCCTGCTCCTGGAGCGCGAGCCGGTCGGTCGCGCGCCCGGTGGCGAGGTGCAGGGCGTCCCGCACGTCGAGAAGCCGTCGGCGGGCGTCGGCGAGTCCCTCGCGCGGGGCGTCGGCGAGCCAGGAGGCAGCTACGGCGCGCAGCGCGGTGGCGTCGCGGAGGCCGCCGCGGGCCTCCTTGAGGTCGGGTTCGAGGAGGTACTGCAACTCGCCCTGGCGCTCGGCGCGTTCGGCGCAGAGTTCCTGGAGTTCGGGGAGGCGTTTGGGCGCCTGGTTGCGCCAGTCGGCGAGGACGGCGGTCCGCAGTGAGGCGGTCAGGCTGAGGTCGCCGGCGATGTGGCGGGCGTCGAGGAGGCCGAGCTGGACCTTGAGGTCCTCGCCCGCGGTCTTGCGGGCCTCGGCGGGGGTCCGGACGGAGTGGTCCAGGGCGAGGCCGAGGTCCCAGACCGGGTACCAGATGCGGTCGGCCAGCGCGGCGACCGCGCCGGAGTCGCCGCCGTCGTGCAGGAGAAGCAGGTCGAGGTCGCTGCGCGGGGAGAGTTCACCGCGGCCGTAGCCGCCGACCGCGACCAGGGAGACGCCCTTGAGCGCCTCGGATCCGGCGGCGAAGAGGCCGGTCAGCCATTCGTCGGTCAGTTCGGCGAGGGCCGCACGGCGCGGCGGCCCGGACCGCGCCCCCTCAGTGAGGAGGCGCAGCCGGGCCGCCGCGTAGCCGCTGGGTCCGGAGTCCTCTGCATCCTTGCGCACGTCCGTACTCGTCACCCAGCGACTCCTGTTCTGTTTCTTTTTAGAGCGCGTCCGGTCCGCGCTCGCCGGTCCTGACCCGGACGGCCGTCTCGACCGGGAGGGACCAGACCTTGCCGTCACCGATCTTGCCCGTACGGGCGGCCTTCACGATGACGTCGATCAGCTGCTCGGAGTCGTCGTCCTCGGCCAGCACCTCGATGCGGATCTTGGGGACCAGGTCGACCGTGTACTCGGCACCCCGGTAGACCTCGGTGTGTCCCCGCTGACGACCGTAGCCGCTCGCCTCGGTGACCGTCAGACCGTGGACCCCGAAGGCCTGCAGGGCTTCCTTGATCTCGTCGAGCCGGTGGGGCTTCACGACGGCGGTGATGAGCTTCATGCGTCCACCTTCTTCGTCTCCGTGGCCGTGGCGAGGGAGCTGCTGCCGAGGCCGCCGCCCGCTCCGCTGAAGTCGTATGCGGTCTCGGCGTGCTCCGCCTGGTCGATGCCCGCGACCTCTTCGTCCTCGGTGACCCGCATGCCGATGGTCTTGTCGATGAGGAAGGCGAGGACCGCGGAGGCGACCAGGGAGTAGCCGAGGACCGCGCCGACACCGGCGAACTGCTTCCACAGCTGGGTGAAGGTGTGGTCGCCGTAGAAGACGCCCGTGGCGGTGGACTGGCCCTTGCCGGTGGCGAAGAAGCCGATCAGCAGGGAGCCGAGGATACCGCCGACCATGTGGACGCCGACGACGTCGAGGGAGTCGTCGATGTTGAACTTGTACTTCAGGCCGACGGCCGCGGCGCAGCCGACACCGGCGATGGCACCGACGGCGATGGCGCCCATCGGGGAGACCGCGCCACCGGACGGGGTGATCGCGACCAGACCGGCGACGGCACCCGAGGCCGCGCCCAGCGTGGTGAACGCGCCGTGCCGGATCTTCTCGTAGGCGAGCCAGGCGAGCATGGCGGCGGCGGTGGCGACCTGGGTGTTGACGAACATCAGCGCGCCGACGCCGTCGTCGTTGCCGAGCCACGAACCGGCGTTGAAGCCGAACCAGCCGAACCACAGGAGACCGGCGCCGAGCATGACCAGCGGAAGGCTGTGCGGACGCATGGGGTCACGCTTGAAGCCGACGCGCTTGCCGATGACCAGGATGACGCCGAGGGCGCCGGCACCGGCGTTGATGTGGACCGCCGTACCACCGGCGAAGTCGATCACGCCGAGCTTGTAGGCCCAGCCGTCGGCGCCCCACACCCAGTGGGCGACCGGGACGTAGACGATCGTCAGCCACAGGGCGACGAAGAGCGCCCAGGCCGAGAACTTCACGCGGTCGGCGATGGCACCGCTTATCAGGGCCGGGGTGATGACGGCGAACATCATCTGGAAGACCATGAACACGAAGATCGGGATGGTGTAGCCGTCCCAGAGCTCCGTCAGTCCGACGTTGCTCATCCCCAGCCAGTCGGAGTTGTAGCCGATGAAGCCGTTACTCGAACCGAAGGCGAGGGAGAAGCCGTAGAGCACCCACAGGATGGTGACGATCCCGATGCTGATGAAGCTCATCATCAGCATGTTCAGGGTGCTCTTGACGCGGACCATGCCTCCGTAGAAGAAGGCGAGTCCCGGTGTCATGAGCAGCACCAGGGCAGAACAGATCAGCATGAAGCCTGTGTTCGCGGAGGACAGTTTGGGTGCCTCAGCGGCAAGCGTGATGGCGGCTGATGCCATCGGCGTCTCCTCGTCGGTTGTACGGCCCCGTGCGGGCGAAGCCTGGATGCGGTCCGGTCAAGGCGGGGGGTCCGGTTATGCGCCATGAGATTGGCGCAGCGCGGTTTCGGTCGAAGCCCCTCGATGTTTCACCGGGGTGACGAAGGCGCCGTACGTGTTACGCGTCGATGAACCGCCGGATCTCCGGCCGCGCGATCGTTATCGTGGCGCAACCTTTTCCCGTGGCGGGAAACCGGCCGCGGTCCGCCTCCCGCCTGCTCGGCGCGGGGGCGCCGGGGCATGGGGCCGGGCCCCTTCGGCGCGCTGCCGGGGCCGGTCCGGGAGCCGCCCGGCGCGTACGGCGATTCCGGCCGGGCGACCGCTGCCGCAGACCATGGCGGGGCGGGTCTTTCGAATACGAGTCGGGACGCGTCCGGACCGTTCGGCGGCGGAACAGGACCGGCCGCGGTCGGCCTTCCGATGACCTGGCATGGGGGAGCCGAGTCGGGCGGTTCGGGAGGGCCGGCCGCGGCCGGGGTTCGGGGTGTCAGACCGCTTCGGCGGTCTCCGGCAGCTCGATGGCGAGCCGGTCGGTGAGGTCGACGACCTCGGCCAGCTCGCCGAAGTCGCGGACCGCGGTGTCGACGGTCTTGCGGATACGCGTGTTGACGCGCTCGGAGCGCACCTTCTTGGCGACGGTCATCGCCTCCGTCGCCAGCACCGCGCTCTGCTCGGGCTCCCGCTGCAACAGGTGCACGGTGGCCATGCCGATGAGGTTGAGCGCGTACGACCGCTGGTGCTCGTCGTCCTTGGCGAAGAGGTCCACCGCCCGCTGCATGACGGGCTCGGCCAGCGAGGCGTAGGCGGGGCTGCGGCCGGCGACGTAGGCGAGGTCGCGATAGGAGTGCGAGTTCTCCCCGTACAGCTCTGCCTCGGAGAAGAAACGGATCCAGTCCGGGTCCGGGTCGTCCCAGTCGTGCACGTCCGCGAAGGTGTCCTCGGCCATCCGGACGGCCCGCTTGCACTTCCCCGGCTGGCCCATGTTGGCGTAGGCGCGGGCCTCCATCGCATACAGCATCGACTGGGTCCGCGGGCTCGCGCAGTCCCGGCTGCCGTACTGCGCGAGGTGGATCAGCTCCAGCGCGTCGTCGGGCCGCCCGAGGTGGATCATCTGTCGGCTCATGCTGGACAGGACGTACGACCCGAGCGGCTTGTCCCCCGCCTCCTTGGCGGCGTGCAGCGCGAGGACGAAGTACTTCTGCGCGGTGGGCTGGAGCCCCACGTCGTACGACATCCACCCGGCCAGCTCGGCGAGTTCGGCGGCGACCTTGAACAACTTCCGTGTGGTGGCCTCGGGTTGGGGCTCCTGCAGCAGGTCGGTCACCTCGTGCAGCTGTCCTACGACCGCCTTGCGGCGCAGGCCGCCGCCGCACTGGGCGTCCCACTTGCGGAACATCGCGGTGGTGGACTCCAGCAGCTCCAACTCGGGCCGGGAGAGCCGCCCTTGGTGCCGGGAGGCGCTCGCGGGCTCGGGCTCCGACTGCTGGGCCGACTGACCCGGGACGAGCCAGCGCTGCATGGGCTCGATGAGGGACGGCCCGGCCGACAGGGCGAGCGAGGCGCCGAGGAAGCCGCGCCGGGCCAGCATGAGGTCGCTGCGGGAGAACTCGCTGAGCAGGGCCACCGTCTGAGGGGCCGTCCACGGCAGGTCGACGCCGGCCACCGAGGGCGCCTGGCGGGCCGCGCGCAGGCCCAGGTCCTCGACCGAGACGACACAGCCGAAGCGCTCGGAGAACAGCTCCGAGAGGATCCTCGGGATCGGCTCGCGCGGGTTCTCACCGTCCAGCCAGCGGCGCACCCGCGAGGTGTCCGTGGAGATGTGGTTGGCCCCCAACTGCCGCGCCCGGCGGTTCACTTGCCGCGCCAGCTCGCCCTTGGACCAGCCGCTGCGCACGAACCACGAGCCGAGCAGCTCATTGGGGCGCTTCTCCGTACTGGCCGCGGTTGTCCCGCTTCCGCCGTTGCCGCCCACTGGAACGCCCCCATCCCTGGAACCACTTGTCGCCGCTGTGCGCCAAGCCCTATCAGAATGCCGGTAAATACGGCTTCCCGTCCCGCACTTGTCACCCTTCGAACGAGATGACGAGTTGCCTCCGGCATACCCACGAGTGCATGTGCCCCGAGGGCTTGTGCACTCAAAGTAATCCTACGATCACCCGTCCAGCCACGGCGATCGCGGAAACGCCACCATTCGCCACCCCTTCGAATGAACCTACGGTTGCCCGCGCACGATTCACTTGACATAGGACGACCGGAAGTGGGCGGAGCGGTGCGCGCAGGGGCGCATGCCGTCGAGTGCACCACCCGGGATGCTCCTGGGCGCCGCCTGGACCACGCGGTGCGGGGCAGGCGTGAACACAGAGTGACGTTACGCATCCGTCTCGTAACCACCGGTGCGTTGGACCCGTTGGAGGGGGCATGGGCTTCACGATCGGCAGCAGCCGGGCCATCCGCGACATCCGCTCGGGCACGCGCCGCCGCGGCCGCACGTCGGAGTGCACGGCCGTGGCCGAGTTCACCGGCCTCTGGGGCTGGGACGTGGTCGCGGGCGCACGGGCCGCCGGCGGCGCGTGCTCCTGCGGCGACACGACATGCCGTACGCCGGGCGCGCATCCGCTGACCTTCGCGCCGGAGGTGCGTGCCGGTGCCACCCTCGACGAAGTGACCGACGCCTGGGCCGAGTTGCCCGGCGCCGCGGTGATGCTGCCGGTGGGCCGCGCGTTCGACGTGATCGAGGTCGCCGAGCCCGCGGGACGCCGCGCCCTGGCCCGCCTGGAGCGCATGGGCCTCCCGCTCGGCCCGGTCACGGCGACCCCCGACCACCGCGCCCAGTTCTTCGTCGCCCCCGGCGCGGCCGCCGAACTCCCGTCCCTCCTCTACCGCATGGGCTGGGACGACCCCACCTCCCTCGACCTCAGAGGCCTCGGCCCCGGCACCCACATCACCGCCCCGCCCTCGGACCGCTCCGGCCTGGGCCCGGTCACCTGGCTCCGCTCCCCCGCCCTCGACTCGGCAACGAAGCCCCCTGCGGCCCGCCTGCTCCTGGGCACCCTGGCGTACGTGGCGCACAGGTCGCGCGCATAGCCCGCGGATCAACGAAGTGCCCGCCCTCAACAGCGAGTTGAGGACGGGCATTTTTTCGAACAAGGGCCAACTTCAGCGCCCCGCCAGGGGCGCGGGGAACGGCGCGACAAGCCCCCACAGACCGGCGGCCGAAAAACCACCGGACCCGCGAAGCGTCACTCGCCGATAAGGGCGTCAACAAACGCCTCCGGCTCGAACGGCGCCAGATCGTCCGCCCCTTCACCGAGCCCGATCAGCTTCACCGGCACCCCCAGCTCCCGCTGGACGGCGATCACGATGCCGCCCTTCGCCGTGCCGTCGAGCTTCGTCAGCACGATCCCGGTGATGTCGACGACCTCGGCGAAGACCCGCGCCTGAACCAACCCGTTCTGCCCGGTCGTGGCGTCGAGCACCAGCAGCACCTCGTCGAGCGGCGCGTGCTTCTCCACGACCCGCTTGACCTTCCCCAGCTCGTCCATGAGCCCGGTCTTCGTGTGCAACCGCCCCGCCGTGTCGATGAGGACGACGTCGACCCCCATCTCCTTGCCCTCCTTCACCGCGTCGAACGCGACGGAGGCGGGGTCACCGGCCTCGGGCCCGCGCACGGTGTGGGCACCGACCCGCTCGCCCCAGGTCTGCAGCTGATCGGCCGCGGCGGCCCGGAAGGTGTCGGCCGCGCCGAGCACGACGGTCCGTCCGTCGGCCACGAGGACGCGGGCGAGCTTGCCGGTGGTGGTGGTCTTGCCGGTGCCGTTGACCCCGACGACCATCACGATGCCGGGCTTCCGGTCCTCGGGCTCGGTCCTGACCGTGCGGTCCATGTCGGTGCCGACCAGCTTGAGCAGCTCCTCGCGGAGCAGCGTGCGCAGCTCCTGCGGGGTGCGGGTGCCGAGCACCTTCACGCGGGCGCGCAGCCCGTCGACCAGTTCCTGGGTGGGGGCGACGCCGACGTCAGCGGTGAGGAGGATGTCCTCGATCTCCTCCCAGGTGTCCTCGTCGAGGTGCTCGCGGGACAGGAGCGTGAGCAGCCCCTTGCCGAGCGCGTTCTGCGAGCGGGACAGCCGCGAGCGGAGCCGGACGAGCCGTCCGGCGGTCGGCTCCGGGACATCCAGTACGGGGACGTCCGGTACCGGGGGTTCCTCGACGGCGACCGGGGCCGACCCGTCGGGGAGATCCACCTCCTCTATGGTCCGGCGCGCTTCGTCGCGCGGGGTCTCGGCCTCGTCGCCGACGTGCGGCTCGGCCGGCGGGGCGGTGATGTCGGGCACGGAGGTGGGCGGCGGGGGCAGCGGCTTCTTGCGCCGGCTGCCGACGACGAGCCCGCCGAGCGCACCGAGCACGACCACGGCGATGACTACAGCAAGGATGACGGTTTCCATAACCCACCCAGTATCAGCCATGGGCCTCGCCGGGACCCAGCGCGGGCACGCCCGGACCTCGCACACGCCGAGAAGCCCGGAGACCCGGAACGCCGTGGTCGTGGCCATGGCCATCTGACGCACCGTCAGCTACCGTCCCCCACCACACGCGACCCCGCCGCACTCGAAGGGGGACCTCCCATGCCCGTCTCGGTCGTACGCTTCAACCTCGTCGAACCCGGTGCCACCCCCGCCTCGCTGAGCGCCCGCTACCGGGCCGCCCTGGAGATGGCCGCGTACGCCGACGAGCACGGGATCACCACCGTGCAGACGGAGGAGCACCACGGCGTCGCCAACAACTGGCTGCCCTCGCCCTTCGCTTTCGCGGGCGCGGTGTTCGGCGCGACCCGGCAGATCGCGGTGACCGTGTCGGCGGTCATCGGCCCGCTGCACGACCCGCTGCGGCTGGCCGAGGACATCGCCGTACTCGATCTGCTCAGCGGCGGCCGGCTGGTGACCGTGGCCGGGATCGGCTACCGGCCCGAGGAGTACGCCCAGTTCGACGTGGACTGGAAGCGCCGGGGCAGGCTCCAGGACGAGCTGCTGGAGACGCTGGTGAAGGCGTGGTCCGGCGAGGAGTTCGAGTACCGCGGCCGTACCGTACGGGTCACCCCGCGCCCCTTGTCCGACCCGCACCCCCTGCTGCTGGTCGGCGGTTCCTCGAAGGCCGCCGCCCGCCGGGCCGCCCGGCTGGGCCTGCCGTTCTTCCCCAGCGCGCACCTGCCCGAGCTTGAGGCGTACTACAAGGACCGGCTCGTCGAGTACGGCACCGAGGGCTGGACGATGATGCCGGGGGCGGAGACGCCGTTGCTGCACATCGCCGAGGACCCGGACCGGGCCTGGGCGGAGTACGGCGCGCACTTCCTGCACGAGGCACGGACGTACGCCTCCTGGCAGTCCGGGGAGATCCGCTCGGCGGTGAAGTCGGGGGCGACGACGGTGGCGGAGCTGCGCGCGGAGGGCGTGTACCGCATCCTCACGCCGGACGAGTGCGTGGCGCTGGGGCTCGACAACCTCGTGCTACATCCGCTGGCGGGCGGGATGCCGGTGGACGAGGGGTGGCGCAGCCTGCGGCTGTTCGCGGAGCGGGTGCTGCCGCGGCTCGGGGAGTGACCCCGACCCGGAGAGTGACCTTTACCCGGAACCGGTGGACCGGCCGCGCCACCGGTGGTCCACTGCGGTCATGACCTTGGCTGTGGATGTGTTCCTGCGTGACGCGGACGGCCAGTGGAACGTGCTCGACGTTCCGGAGGGATGCAACGACTCGGCCGGTTTCGAGAACTGGCGCGAGACCGTGTGGGGCTCGGCGCCCGTACGTGCGCTGGGCGCCACGTACCTTCCCGTGCTGGCCTCCAGCGACCTGTACGTCGAGGCGTCGGACGTACCGGAGTTCCTGCGCGAGATCGCGCTGCTCCGGGAGCATCTGAAAGCCGTCGCCGGGGCTGTCGGCAAGCAGTCCGATGTCATCGGGAGCCGCCTCGACAACATCGAGGCCGCCGCTCTCCGGGCCCGGGAGATCGGCGGCGGCGTCCTCATCTGGTGAGGGAGGGTTTCGGGGAGACGGGCGGCGGGGGATGGAGCCCGTCTCCCCGAGTTCATGAGCCCCGGTGCATGGGACCCGGTTCTTGGGGGCTTCGTCAGCCCATGTCCTCGAGTTTCTTGCCCTTGGTCTCCTTGACGAACTTGAGGACGAAGGGGATGGAGAGGGCGGCGAAGACGGTGTAGATCACGTAGGTCGCCGACAGGTTCCAGTCCGCCAGCGACGGGAAGCTCGCGGTGATGGCCCAGTTGGCGATCCACTGCGCGGAGGCCGCCACGCCCAGAGCGGCGGCGCGGATCCGGTTGGGGAACATCTCGCCGAGGAACACCCACACCACGACACCCCAGGACAGGGCGAAGAACAGGACGAACACGTGGGCCGCGACCAGCGCGGTCCAGCCCTGCGCCGAGGGCAGCTTGCCGTCGACCAGGTGGTAGGAGAAGGCCCAGGCCTCCAGCGCGAGACCCACGACCATGCCGACCGAACCGATCAGGGCCAGCGGCTTGCGGCCGATCCGGTCCACGAAGATCATGGCGATCACGGTGCCGATGATGTTCACGATCGACGTCGTGAAGGAGTAGAAGAACGACTGCGTCGGGTCGACCCCCACCGACTGCCACAGCGTCGAGGAGTAGTAGAACGCGACGTTGATACCGACCAGCTGCTGGAACGCGGACAGGCCGATACCGACCCACACGATCGGCTTGAAGAAGAAACCGCCCCCGCCGAGCAGGTCCTTGAACGTCGACTTGTGCTCCCGCTTCATCGCGTGCTCGATCTCGGCGACCCGGGCATCCAAGTCGACGTCGTCGCCCTCGACCTCACGCAGCACCTCGTGCGCCCGGCCCACCTTGCCCGCCGAGATCAGGAAACGCGGGGACTCGGGGATCGCGAAGGACAGCAGCCCGTACAGAACGGCCGGGATCACCATGACGCCGAGCATGACCTGCCAGGCCTCAAGACCCATCAGCTTGCCGCGCTGGTCACCGTCCGCGGCGTTCAGCAGACCCCAGTTGACCAGCTGCGAGATCGCGATACCGATGACGATCGCCGCCTGCTGGAACGACCCGAGCCGGCCGCGGTAGGCGGGCGGGGACACCTCGGCGATGTAGGCCGGGCCGATGACCGAGGCCATACCGATCGCGAACCCGCCGATCACCCGCCAGAACGCCAGATCCCACAGCGCGAACGGCAGCGCCGAACCCACCGCACTGATCGTGAACAGCACCGCGGAGATCTGCATGCAGCGGATACGGCCGATACGGTCCGCAATCCGACCGGCCGTCGCCGCGCCGATCGCACAGCCGATCAGAGCGATCGCGATGACCTGCGCCAGGGCCGCCGACCCCACGTCGTAGCGGTCACGGATCGCCTCGACCGCCCCGTTGATCACGGAACTGTCGTAACCGAAGAGGAAGCCGCCCATCGCGGCCGCCGCCGCGATGAAAATGACATGCCCCAGATGTTCGGGATGAGCCGACCCGGCTCCTGACTGAGGTGCCTGCGCAGTGCTGGTCACGTGTAACTCCTCGGGCCACCGGCAACGCCGCCGGGGTGGGGGGGCGACCCTTCCAGTGGCGCACAGCTTCCCGCTGCCCACCACCTGAAGGTAAAAGCAACGTTGCAGAGACTATGCCTTCAAGTTTCGAAGTCAATAGGGGGTCCCCTGTGAGATCGAACCCTGCAGGTGACCACGCCGCGTTCAAGAGTTGAACAAGCGGTGGGGTTCTAGCGAAGACGCTGCGAGATGACCTTCGACACTCCGTCGCCCTGCATGGAGACGCCGTACAACGCGTCGGCGACCTCCATCGTGCGCTTCTGGTGGGTGATCACGATCAGCTGCGAAGCCTCCTGGAGCTCCTGCATGATCCGGATCAGCCGCTGGAGGTTGGTGTCGTCGAGGGCCGCCTCGACCTCGTCCATCACGTAGAACGGGCTGGGCCGCGCCTTGAAGATCGACACCAGCAGGGCCACCGCGGTCAGGGACCGCTCCCCGCCGGAGAGCAGGGAGAGCCGCTTGACCTTCTTGCCGGGCGGGCGGGCCTCCACATCCACACCCGTGGTCAGCATGTTGTCGGGATCGGTCAGGATCAACCTGCCCTCGCCCCCCGGAAACAGTCTGCTGAAGACACCCTCGAACTGCAGGGCCGTGTCCCGGTACGCCTCGGTGAAGACCTGCTCGACGCGCTCGTCGACCTCCTTCACCACTTGAAGCAGGTCGGCCCGGGTCTTCTTCAGGTCCTCCAGCTGCTCGCTGAGGAACTTGTGCCGCTCCTCCAGCGCCGCGAACTCCTCCAGCGCGAGCGGGTTCACCTTTCCCAGCTGCTGGTACGCCCGTTCGGCTGACTTGAGCCGCTTCTCCTGCTCGGCGCGGTGGAACGTCCGGGGCTGGTTGCGCGGATCCTCGGGGTCATCGGGCAGCACCTCGCCCTCGGCGGCGAGCGAGGGCGGCACGAGCTGATGCGGCCCGTACTCCTCGATCAGGCCCGACGGCTCGACGCCCAGCTCCTCCAGCGCCTTGGTCTCCAGCTGCTCGATCCGCATCCGCTTCTCGGCACCGAGCACCTCCCCCCGGTGCACGGAGTCGGTGAGCTTGTCGAGCTCGCCCTTGAGGTCGCGGCCCTGGTTGCGGGCGGCGGTCAGCTCCTGCTCGCGGCGCGCCTTCGCGGCGTCGGCGGCGGTGCGCTCCTCGTCGGCGCGGCGCAGGGACACCTCGACGTGCGCGAGCAGCTGCCGCGCCCCGAAGGCCACGGCCTCCGCGACCCCGGCCTCGTGCCGCAACCGCGCGAGCCGCTGCTCCGCCCGCGCCCGCGCCTCCCGCTCGGCGCGGGCCCCCCGGTCCAGCGAATCGGCCCGCCCGGCCAGCCCCTTGACCCGCTCCTCATGCGTACGGACCTGAAGCCGCGCCTCCATCTCGGTCTGCCGGGCGTTGGCCCCATCAGCGGCAAGCCGATCCCGCACGGAGGTGTCGGGCTCCTCCTCGACCGGCATCTCCTCGGCGACAGCGAGCCGTTCAGCGAGAACCTCGGCCTCTTCCACGGCCTTGTCGAGGGCGTCCTGTGCTCGTGCGGCGGCAGCGGCGGATCGTTCAGCCTCGCCGGCGGCGCCCCGCGCCTGACCCGCGAGGCGTCCCAACTGCTGTGCCACGGCGGACTTCTCGCGCTCGGCTGCCCTGCGGCGCTCCCCCAACTCCTCCACCTGCGCGGCGCGTTCCCTGCGGCGCTCGGTCGCGGTCTGCTGGGCGGTGGCCAACTCCTCGCAGCGGATGGCCAGTTCTTCGAGTTCGGCTGCGGCTTCGTCTACGGAGGCCTGGACTTCGAGGAGGCTGGGGGCGCCTGCGGAGCCGCCGTGGGCGAAGTGGGCGCCGAGGAGGTCGCCTTCGGCGGTGACTGCGGTCAACTCGGGTTGGGTGTATACGAGTTGTTCCGCGTCTTCGAGGGTTTCGACCACGACGTAGTTGTGGAGGAGGCGGCGGACTGCGGGCATGAGGTCTGCGGGGGCGCGGACCAGATCTGCCGCGAAGCGTTGTCGGGCGTCTGCAGGTGCGTCGTGGCTGGTCGCGCCGTTCCCCGCGCCCCTTTGGGGAGTGCCCGTGACCGGTGTCGGAGCGTCTGGGGCTCCTGCCAGCAGCAGCGCTGCTCTGCCGCCGTCCTGCTTGCGCAGGAGGCGGATCGCGTCTGCTGCCGATGCCGGCGTGGTCACCGCGATTGCGTCCGCTGCCGCGCCGAAGGCTGCCGCGAGGGCTACTTCGTGGCCCGGGGTCACCGTCAGCAGTTCCGCCGCTGGGCCCAGGATGCCGGTGAGTCTGTCCTGTGCGCCGAGCAGTATCCCGGTGCCGTCCTTGCGGCGGAGGCCCAGTGCCAGTGCCTCGTGGCGGGCCTGGGTGGCGGCTCGCTTGCGTTCCGCCGCCGTGGCCGCTTCCCGGGCCGCCGTCAACGCGGCTTCCGCCTCGGACAGGTGGCGCTTGGTCTCCTCGTGCCGCTCGGTGAGTTCGGCGTCGCCGGCGTCGAGGCCGTCGACCTCGGCCTGGAGTGCCTCGTACTCCTCCTGGGCGGTGACCGCGCGTTCCTGGGCCTCGTCGCGGGTGGCGGCCAGGCGGTCGATCTCGGCCTGGGCGGAGGCGGCGCGCGAACGGGCCGCGTTGACCTGGCCGTTGAGCCGGGCGAGGTGCTCGCGGCGGTCGGCGATGGAACGGGCCACGTCCTTCAGACGCCGTTCCTCGGCCGTCAGCTCGCGCTCCAGTTCGGAGCGGTGGGCGACCGTGTCCTCCAGGGCGTGCTCGGCCGCCTCGAGGGCTGCTTCGAGCTCGGCCTCCTGCTCGCGGATGCGGGCGGCCTCGCGCTCCATGTCCTCGGGGTCGCGCCCCCGCCGCTCCTCGGGGGGCGCCGAGGTCGCGCTCTTCACCCGTGCTTCGGCCAGCGAGATCGTGCCGCGCACCCGCTCGGCCAGCTGGGAGAGCTCGTACCAGGTCTGCTGGGCGCGCTGGAGGCGCGGCGTGAGCTGCCGTACCTCGTCCTCCAGGAGCCCTTCGCGCTGGACCGCCTTGCGCAGCTCCTGTTCGGCGGCCTCCTTGCGTTCCTTCAGCGCGGCCTCGTCGGCGATCTCGGTGTTCAGCGCCTGGCGCAGGCGTACGAGATCGTCGGCGAGCAGGCGGAGGCGGGCGTCGCGCAGGTCGGCCTGGATGACGGCGGCGCGGCGGGCGACGGCGGCCTGACGGCCCAGGGGCTTGAGCTGGCGGCGGAGTTCGTCCGTGAGGTCCTGCACGCGCGCGAGGTTGGCCTGCATCGCGTCCAGCTTGCGGAGCGCCTTCTCCTTGCGCTTGCGGTGCTTGAGGACCCCGGCCGCCTCCTCGATGAAGGCGCGGCGGCCCATGGGGTCGGCGTGGAGCACGGAGTCGAGCTGGCCCTGCCCGACGATGACGTGCATCTCGCGGCCGATGCCGGAGTCGGAGAGGAGTTCCTGGATGTCGAGGAGGCGACACGTGTCGCCGTTGATCTGGTACTCGCTGCCGCCGTTGCGGAACATGATCCGCGTGATGGTGACCTCGGCGTACTCGATGGGCAGTGCGCCGTCGGAGTTGTCGATGGTGAGGGACACCTCGGCGCGGCCCAGCGGGGGGCGGCCGGTGGTGCCGGCGAAGATGACGTCCTCCATCTTGCCGCCGCGCAGTGACTTGGCGCCCTGTTCGCCCATGACCCAGCTGAGCGCGTCCACGACGTTGGACTTGCCCGAGCCGTTCGGACCGACGACGCACGTGATGCCCGGCTCGAACCGGAGCGTGGTCGCCGAGGCGAACGACTTGAACCCCCGCAGGGTCAGGGCCTTGAGGTGCACGCCGCTGGACTCTACCTTCCGCCGCTCGCTCTCTCCATGAACGTCCGGTTCCCCGCGGTTTCGCCCGTGAACGTGCAGGGCACACCAAACGTTAAAGAGGGTGGAGGCATACGGGGGAAAGAAAGAAGGGACGCCGAAGCGTCCCTTGCAAACTCTGACAACTTAGTGGTTGAAGCAGGCCGCCCGACCACTGCGTGTCATGTGGTGCGTCGCAGTGATCAGGTGAGCGCGGGCTCTGCCTGGCGTGCGTCGAGCTCGAGAAGCGAATCGTGAGTTGCGGCAGCCGTCAGCGCGTCGTTCTCTTCCTGGATCCGAACGAGCTCGGATTCCAGGTCTTGGACGCGCTGCTGGAGCCGTCGCATCTCGGCGAGGAGTCGCGGGTCGGAGCCGCCGACGTAACCGAGAAGCGCCTTTGCCATGATGGATGGTCCTCCACACTGAGTGACCGACCGAAGCGGTGTGGGTCGTGAGGGAATCGCACCCGCGGTGCTTGACAGACTTAGGTGGTGCTCTGCTGTTCTTCCATGCCAAACAGCTAAGGTGCGCGGGGCTTTCAGAGTCTCACCAAAAAGTTTGACGGTCAACACGATCACACCCCGTATTGGCGGCAACCCGGGGGCACGCGGCCCTGAGCGGGCGGCGCTGCGACTCCTGCGGGGCCTTTCCAAGTGTGGCGATCATCCTTAGGTGCGGAGCCTGCCAGAGCGAGCCGTTATTGGCAACCACCAGGTCATTTCTGCTGTGGGCAGCTGCCGGTGGCATGTCCCTCCGCTTCCGCCAGGGCCGCTTTACACGGTTTCGCAGATTGTGCTCAGCGGATCGCGAAGCCGTCGTAGCCGCCGCGAGGTGTGTCCCAGATCTCGGTGACGCCATCCACGCGCCCGGGCGTGTCGCCTCCCCGGAGCCAGTCGAGGAGTCCTTCGCAGCCCTCGCGCGCCCCCTCGGCGACCACTTGCACCCGCCCGTCGCCCAAATTGAGAGCAAAACCACTCAGGCCGCCGATCTCCAGGGCTTTGGCACGGGTAAACCACCGAAAACCCACACCTTGCACACGCCCTCGCACCCAGGCGACCATCCGCACATCCTCACTCATGGCTGCAACCTAACCGGCCAATGTCTCTCCGGACACTTGCTCCCCACGCGCCATGCGGTACCGTCCGCCCCAATGAATCTCATATGAAACTCACTCGAATGAGTGAGCTGGGTCACACGGACGAGTTGACCGCAAGGACGAAAGGCAAGGACATGGGACGCCACCGACGCTCCGCCGCCGGCCGCGCCGCCACGGGCCGCGCCACGGGGGTCACAGAGACGCACGGCTCATACACGGGCGGCTACGGCCCGCACGACTCGTACGACTGGAACGACCGGTCCGACTGGAACCCGGCCGACGGCTCGACGATCGGCATGGCGCCCTACCTGCACCCGGAGGGCCCGTCCGAGTTCCACCAGGCCCCGGCCGACCACCGGGTCCGTGAGGTCCACGCACACAGCAGTGAGGTCCCGCCGAAGAGCGAGGCCCGCCTGCAGGCCGAGACCCGCCTCAAGGCCGACTCCCGCCGCAAGAGCGAGGCGTACCTCTTCGCCACCGAGGAGGACTACGCCGTGGTCTTCCCCGAGGCGGCGGGTTCCTCCGCCCGGGTCGAGAGTTCGCGCGCGGGCCGCGGTCGCCGCCGCAAGCGCAAGAGTGTGACGCCGGTGAAGTCCGGCCTGCTCGGGGTCTCCGCGGCGGTCGCCATCGGTACGGTCGCGGTCGCCGCGGGCGCCGTGCCGGGGCTGGACAACTACAAACTCGGCGGCGGCAACAGCTCGGACAAGGTGCAGGCCGCCGGTTCGCCGACCAACTCGGCGACCGAGCAGGGCGGCACCTCCGGCAGCGCGGAGTCCCGCGACGACGGCTCCTCCACGAGCCGCGACGCGAACCGCGCGGCCTCCCCGTCGGCGGCTCCGACCAAGTCCGCCACCGCGCCGGCCACCAAGGCACCGGCGAAGAAGCCTGCGGCCACGGCCCCGACCGAGAAGCCCGCGACCAAGGCCCCCTCGGCGAAGCCCACCCCGACGCCCACGCAGTCCGCCGCCGCGCCGGCGGTGACCGTCTCCACGGAGGCCGCGGCCGAGGCCGAGGTCCTCAAGCTCGTCAACGAACAGCGCGCGCTCGTCGGCTGCAGCCCGGTCGCCGCCAACAGCTCGCTGACCACGCTGGCGGAGAACTTCAGCACGCAGATGGCCGACCAGGACTTCTTCGACCACACCGACCCCAGCGGGGCCACCCCGTGGGACCGGGCGGAGAAGCTCGGCATCACCAACCTCGGCGGCGAGAACATCGCCCGCGGCCAGGCCGACGCGGCCGCGGTCATGGAGGCCTGGATGAACAGCCCCGGCCACAAGGCCAACATCCTGAACTGCGACTTCAAGACCCTGGGTGTCGGTGTGCACTTCGGCACCGGCGGCCCTTGGTGGACGCAGGACTTCGGGTACTAGGAACGAGCACACCGACAGGGAGCACTAACCACTGGTTAGTGCTCCCTGTCGGTTAGCGCTGTGTTCGCGTACCCTTGCGCCATGGACACGACCCAGGACCGTACGAAGGAGCAGAGCTTCCCGTACAACGTCTTCGCGAAGGCCTGCCCCTCCCGGGGCACCCTGGAGCACGTCACGGGCCGCTGGGGCGGCCTCACCCTGTGCGCGCTGCACGAGGGCTCCCTGCGCTTCAACGAGCTGCGGCGCCGGGTCGACGGCGTCAGCGAGAAGATGCTCTCGCAGACCCTGCACGCCCTGGAGCGCGACGGCCTGGTCCACCGCGAGGCCCAGCCGACCAACCCGCCGCGCGTGGACTACGAGCTGACCCCGCTGGGCCATGGCGTCGCCGAACGCCTGAAGGACCTCGTCGACTTCGTGGAGTCCCGCATGGACGACGTCCTCGCCGCCCGCACGCGCTACGACGAGACGCGCAGCGCCGTCTGACCCCCAAGGGGTCCACTAACTCCGCGGCGCCTTCTGGCACTTGGGGCAGAAGTAGCTCGACCGGTTCATCCACGCCCGCCGGCTCATCGGCGTACCGCAGCGCCGACACGGCAGACCCTCGCGGCCGTACGCGTCGAGCGAGCGGTCGAAGTAGCCCGACTCCCCGTTCACGTTGACGTACAGGCTGTCGAAGCTGGTGCCGCCCACGTCGAGGGCCGCGTTCATCACATCCCGTACGTGGCCCAGGAGTTCGGCGGTGCGCGGGCGCGTGAAGGTCGCGGTCGGGCGTTCGTAGTGGACGCGGGCCCGCCAAAGGGCCTCGTCCGCATAGATGTTGCCGACTCCGCTGATCAACGACTGGTCGAGCAGGGCCCGTTTGATCGTCGTCCGCTTGCGGCGCAGCGCCTGATGGAACAACTCGTCGTCGAACAACGGGTCCAGGGGGTCACGCGCGATATGCGCGATGACGTCCGGCAGCCCGTCCGGGGTGGTGTCGTGCAACGACAGCCCGCCGAAGGTGCGTTGGTCGACGAAGCGGAGTTCGGTACCGAGAGCGTCGGCGAAGCGGACCCGGATGCGCAGGTGCTTCTCGTCGGGCAACTCGTGCGGCTGGACCAGGAGTTGACCACTCATCCCGAGGTGCGCCAGCACCGCCTGCCGGGTGTCCTCCAACGGCAGCCACAGATACTTGCCGCGTCTGCTCGGGGTGCCGATCCGATGCCCCTTGAGCCGGTGCGCGAAGTCGTCGGCGCCGGCGACATGACGTCGTACCGCACGCGGATGCAGCACCTCGGCGTCGGCGACGGTCCGCTGGGCGACCCAGCGCTCCAGACCCCGCCGGACGACCTCGACCTCGGGCAACTCGGGCATGACATCCCCTGTGACGACGGGTGAATGAACCGAGCGCCCGCCCCGCTGCGGGGACGGGCGCTCAGGTCGCGCTGTTCGGTCAGGCGGACGCCGACGACGTGTCGGCGCTTTCCTCGGCAGGCTGCTCAGCGGCCTCGACGGCGACCTCGGCGGTCTGCTGTTCGGCCGCCTCCTTCGCCTTCGCGGCGCGCTCGTCCGCGTCGGCCCGGATGGACCGCCAGGCGGACTCGGCGGCCTGCTGCTCCGCCTCCTTCTTGCTGCGGCCGGTGCCGGTGCCGTACGAGACGCCTCCGACGCGGGCGGCAGCAGTGAAGGTCTTCTCGTGGTCGGGGCCGGTCTCCGTGACCAGGTACTCGGGGACACCGAGCCCCTCGGTCGCGGTGAGCTCCTGGAGACTGGTCTTCCAGTCCAGGCCGGCACCGAGGTTCGAGGACTTCTCGATGAGCGGGTCGAACAGGCGGTGCACCAGTTCGGAGGCCGCATCGAGGCCCTGGTCGAGATAGACCGCGCCGATCACCGCTTCCAGGGTGTCGGCGAGGATGGACGCCTTGTCCCGGCCTCCCGTGCCCTCTTCGCCCCGGCCGAGCCGGATGAAGGAGCCGAGTTCCAGACCGCGACCGACCTCCGCCAGCGCACGAGAATTGACCACCGCGGCCCGCAGCTTGGCCAGTTGGCCTTCGGGCAGGTCGGGGTGGGTGGTGTACAGCGTGTCCGTGACGACGAGGCCGAGCACGGAGTCCCCGAGGAACTCCAGCCGCTCGTTCGTCGGCAGACCGCCGTTCTCGTACGCGTACGAACGGTGGGTCAGCGCACGCACCAGAAGGGCGGACTCGAGGTGATACCCGAGCCGCCCTTCCAACAGCGTGTGGGACGAGGCCGTGTCCGCGTGTTTCTTGGCGACTGAGTCCGCCTTGACGTCAGACATGGTGCCTCTCACCAGCCGCTCAGACCTCGAGGACCTGGCGCTTGTTGTACGTGCCGCAAGACGGGCACGCGATGTGCTGCTGCTTGGGCTCGTGGCAGCGCTCGCACGCAACCAGAGGGGTGACCGCAGCCTTCCACTGCGACCGGCGGTGGCGCGTGTTGCTGCGCGACATCTTCCGCTTCGGAACAGCCACGGCTACTTCTCCTGCTTCTCGTTGGCGCGCGCCGGTCGGGGCGCTTCGCCACTGATCTCGTCCTTCTCGCCGTCTTCGAGTGAACCGGCGAGTCCCTGCAGTGCCGCCCAACGGATGTCGACGGCGTCGTGATGGTGGTCCGGGTCGTCCGTGAGCCGTACTCCACACTCGGAGCACAGGCCCAGACAGTCGTCCTGGCACACCGGCTGCATCGGCAGTGCGAGCACCACCGCATCGCGCAGCACGGGTTCGAGGTCGAACAGGCCGTCCTCGATGAAGAGCCTGTCCTCGTCTTCCTCGGCGTCGTCGACCGGTTCCGCTTTCACACGGCCACGGTCGTCGGCGTCAGGGTACGAGAACATCTCCTGGAAGTCCGCTTCGAGCGACAGCTCGACCGGCTCCAGACACCTTACGCACTCCCCCTTCGCCAGTGCACGGGCGGTGCCTGTGACAAGCACCCCTTCCATGACCGACTCAAGGCGGAGGTCGAGCTCCACCGGGGCGCCTTCCGGCACTCCGATGACACCCTGGATCCCGAGATCCTTGGGAGCGTCGATCGAACGGTTCAGGCGCTGCAGCGCACCAGGACGCCGACCCAGCTCGTGAGTGTCGAACACGAGTGGGTTGCGGTGGTCGAGGCGGGCGTTCAGAGCCATCCCTGTCTTTCGGTCTGCTGAGCTCATGGGGCGCTGCCCTTCGGTGCTTCCGGGCAGCGGTGATCGCGGACGTACACGCGACCGAAGAGCCAGGATACTGGACCTTTCGCTCTCGGCCCAATCCGGTGCCCGCTCCCGGCCACCGGCCCGGATCCGCTACAGCCCGCGGCCCTGCTCGTACGCCCGCAGCTGCTCCGCGCTGATCATGCCGGTGTCGAAGAGGCTGGTCTCGTCGAGCGCGTAGCCCTGCTGACCCTGGTTCTGCTGCGGGTCGACCTGGGCCTGCTGCATCTGGTTCGGGTCGTACACGGGCTGCTGGCCGGTGTCGTAGCCCTGGTAGGCGTAGGGGTCGGCCTGCTGGTACCCGTAGGGGTCCTGCTGCTGGACGTAGCCCTGCTGCTGGTAGCCGTACGGGTCCTGCTGCTGGGCGGTCTGCTGGTAGTCGTAGGCCGCCTGCGGGGCGTAGTCCTGCTGCTCGGGCTGGAGCGGGGTGGCCGAGACCGGGGTGTCCGTGACGGTCGCGAGGTCGGCGAGGTAGTCGGCGTCGCTGGTGTGCTGGACCTGGTTGCCCTCGTCGTCGAGGGAGAGGGCACCGAGGTCGTCGCTGGCGATCCGGCCGTGCAGCTTCTGCCGGCCCTTCCCCACGGCCTCCAGCGTCTTGGCGAGGACCGCCTCGAAGGCGCCGAGCTTGACGTCCACGTACGCGTCGGCGTCGCGGCGCAGGGTCTCCGGGTCGTGGCTGCGCTCGGGGGCGTCCTCGTCCTCGTAGCCCTGGTCGTCGATGCCGGGGCCGGTGCCGAGCAGCTTCTCGCGGCCGCGGCCGACCGAGCCAAGGGTCTTGGTGAGGACGACCTCGAAGTTGGCGAGCTTGGAGTCGACGTAGTCGTCGGCCTCCGCGCGGATCTCCTCGGCCTCCTGGCGGGCCTCGGCGAGGATGCGGTCCGCCTCGTTCTGCGAGCGGCGGGCGACCTCGGTGTCGGAGATCAGCGAACCGCGCTCGGCGTGCGCGGTCTGGATGATCCGTTCGGCCTCCTGGCGGGCCTGCTCGACCATCTCGTGCCGGCCGCCGATCAGCTCCTGCGCCTCGGCCAGCGAGTCGGGCAGCGCCGCGCGCACCTCTTCGAGCAGCGTGAGCAGCTCGGCGCGGTTGACCACGCACGAGGCCGACATGGGCATGGACCGGGCGCTGGAGACCGAGGAGACGATCTCGTCGAGCTTCTTCTGCACGTCCACCGTGTGCTCGCCACTCTCTACCGACGTGTTGGAGACGGACGGGTCGACTGTACGACCACTCCCGCCCCGCCCGACACCGGGTGACGCACTGTCAGTCCGTCAGCTCTTGCCGAGCCGCTCGGTGAGCGCTTCGAGGACCACGCCCGGCACCAGGTGGGAGATGTCGCCGCCCCACTGCGCGACCTCCTTGACCAGCGAGGACGACAGGAAGCTGTAGGTGGGGCTGGTGGGGATGAACAGGGTTTCGACGCCCGAAAGACCGTTGTTCATCTGGGCCATCTGAAGTTCGTAGTCGAAGTCGCTGACCGCGCGCAGGCCCTTGACGATGGCCGGGATGTCGCGCTGCTTGCAGAAGTCGACGAGCAGTCCGTGGTACGCCTCGACCTGGATGTTGCCGAACTCCGAGGTCACCTCACGGATCAGCTCGATCCGCTCGTCGACGGTGAACATGCCCTTCTTCGACTGGTTGATCATCACCACGACGTGCACGACGTCGTACAGCCGGGAGGCACGGGCGATGATGTCGAGGTGTCCATTGGTGATGGGGTCGAACGACCCCGGACATACGGCGCGGCGCAACTGAGTTCCCTCGCTCTCCGGTCCGGTCATCGTGCGTCTTCGCACGTAGAGGCGGCGCGACCGTACCAAAAGGTCCCCTCGCCGTAGCGACGGGCCCGGATCGCGTCGAAGCCGTCCGGCCACCCGAATTCGCCGCCTCTGGTGCTGCGCTCCACGGTGACGAGCGCGTCCGGCGCGAGCCAGCCCCCCGACCGGAGTGTGAGGAGAATCTCCCGAAGATCGTGATCTGCGACAACGTACGGCGGGTCGAGAAAGACGATGTCGTACGGGTCTCCCGGCGCCGGCGTCTGGGCGATCTGTTCCGCTTTGCCCGCCCTGACCTCGGCGCCGGGGAGGCCGATGTTCTTCACGTTCTCCCTGATGACGCGGGCGGCCTTCGGGTCGGCCTCCACGAGGAGGGTGTGGCCGGCGCCGCGGGAGAGGGCCTCCAGGCCGATGGCGCCCGAGCCGGCGTAGAGGTCGAGGACCCGTTCGCCGTTCAGGGGGGCGCCGAGGAGGGACTGCCAGGTGGAGAAGAGGCCCTCGCGTGCGCGGTCGGAGGTCGGGCGGGTACCGGTCCCTGGCGGGACGGCTAGTCGACGTCCGCCGGCTTCGCCGGCGATCACGCGGGTCATCTTGAGTCCTTGCTTGTGGGCGTCTTCAAGTATCAGTGTGGCTGGTCCCGCACGCGCGGCGGTAGCCGCATGTTCAACGCGGCCTCGCGCCCCCGGGGTGTTGCCCCTAGCCCTTGTCCAGGTACTGCTCCCTCTCCTCGTCCAAGAGGGCGTCCAAGGCCGTGCGGAGACCAGGAAGTGCCGTCAGCTCCGGATCGGTCGCCACCAGCGCCGTCGCCTCCTGCCGCGCCTCCGCGATGACCTCCTCGTCCTCGATGACCGAGAGGACCCGCAGGGACGTGCGGGCGCCGGACTGGGCCTGGCCCAGCACGTCGCCCTCGCGGCGCTGCTCGAGGTCGATGCGGGAGAGTTCGAAGCCGTCGAGGGTGGAGGCGACGGCGTTGAGGCGTTGGCGGGCGGGGCTGGCCTCGGGCATCTCGCTGACCAGGAGGCAGAGGCCGGCCGCGGAGCCGCGGCCCACTCGGCCGCGGAGCTGGTGGAGCTGGGAGACGCCGAAGCGGTCGGCGTCCATGATGACCATGGCCGTGGCGTTGGGCACGTTGACGCCGACCTCGATGACCGTCGTGGCGACCAGGACGTCGGTGTCCCCGGCGGCGAAGCGGCGCATCACGGCGTCCTTGTCGTCGGGGTGCATACGGCCGTGCAGCACCTCGATCTTGAGGCCCTGGAGGGGGCCCTTGGCGAGCTGGGCCGCGATGTCGAGGACGGCGAGCGGTGGGCGCTTCTCCGCCTCGTCCTCGGGGGACTTCTTCCTGGCCTTGCCCGCCTTCTTGGGGTCGTCCTCCTCGTCGCCGATGCGGGGGCAGACGACGTACGCCTGATGGCCGTTGGAGACCTCCTCGCGGACGCGCTCCCAGGCGCGGGCCAGGAAGTGGGGTTTGTCGGCTGCGGGGACGACATGGCTGGCGATGGGCGAGCGGCCGGCCGGGAGCTGGTCGAGGACCGAGGTCTCCAGGTCGCCGAAGACCGTCATCGCGACCGTGCGCGGGATGGGGGTCGCCGTCATGACGAGGAGATGCGGCGGCTGTTTGCCCTTGCTGCGCAGGGCGTCACGCTGCTCGACGCCGAAGCGGTGCTGTTCGTCGACCACGACCAGGCCCAGGTCGTGAAACTGCACCTTGTCCTCGATCAGCGCGTGCGTCCCGATCACGATCCCGGCCTCACCGGTGACGAGGTCGAGGAGGGCCTGCCGCCGGCCGGCCGTCCCCATGGACCCGGTGAGCAGCGTGACCTTGGTGGCCCGCTCCGCCCCGCCCAGCATCCCGCCCTCGGCCAGCTCCCCCATCATCTCGGTGACCGACCGGTGATGCTGCTGAGCGAGCACTTCGGTGGGCGCGAGCATCGCGGCCTGCCCACCCGCGTCGACGACGGCGAGCATGGCGCGGAGGGCCACCATCGTGTTGTGGGTCACCGTGAAGTTGTCGGTGACGTAGGCGTGACTGGGGTGCGCGACGCTGATGCACTGGACGGGCTTACGTCCGACGTACTCAACTGCACGGACTCCGCGGCGGAATGTGCTGTATTCCGGCCTGGGCCCTACGCGTTCGGCCTTACGGGCGAGCCTGAACGGAGCGTATTCGTCGGGCAGCGCCACAGAGACGTTGAAGGACGCCTTCTTCGGCAGGACGCGGGCCCGACCACCGAGTGAACGCACCAGCCAGGCAACGTCGTTCGCCAGAGTGAGCGAGGCCGAACTGAGCGAGATACTGAAGCCGTCCGCGCTGACGGCGCCGTCCGTATCCATCAACCCTTGCAGCAGAGCAAGGCGGTTCTTGATCGACGTGTTCTTGAAGTCGTCGGGAACGAACCTGCCGTGCGATGTGACACCCCAGAGATTCAACCCACGCAGGGTCTGGATCACGGGATTGCGGACGCCTCCAGCACGTTGGGCGAGCTGAATGGTGAAGTCGCAACGGGAACCCTTCACCGGGACCACGTGGCACTCAGGGGCCACAGCCGCCGCCACGGCGTCACGGATCTCGTCGTCCATCGTGGACAACCGCAGGTTGTGCCGGAATGAGCCATCGCCCAGAAGGACCCCGAACAGGTAGGGATCGAGAGGCAGTCCGCAGTCGCCTCCGAGATCGACCGGAGCGGCTGCAGGGAGATACCACTTCGAGGATCCGTTGGCCTTGAACGTGTCGAGACGGATCTCCCGAGTCGTCATGACCTTGGGGGACTGCCCTCCGTGCCATGCGCGGCTCGTGCCGACGATCCAAAGATGCTCGTCGTCACACTCCACGTGGCTTCCGTCGGAGAGGACCAGGCGCCAGACCTCACGCTCTCCCTGGGGGAAGACCCCGTCGATAAACGCGATCTCGCCGTCCGGTACGACGACCTCGTCCCCCACCGTCAGATCCCCCATACGACGGAACCCTGCGGGTGTGAGCACGTGCGAGTCGAGCGGCTGAGCCTTGCCCGAACCGACTTCCCCCTGCAGCAACCGATGCATCGGATGCTCCGTGGCCAAGTCGTCGAAGATCTCCTTGGAGACCTTCACCTGTCCGTCCGTGAGGGTGAAGGGGAGGCGGTCGTCGAAGGCGGAGAGGAGGCCGTCCGGGGTCGGTGTGCGGGCCACGGCCGGGAGTTGGGCGTCCGCGTGGCGGCGGCGGGCCAGGGCGACCTGGAGGACGAAGGCCTCGTCCCACTTGAGGCGGTCGCGGGCGGCGGCGATGTCCGCCTTGGTGTGCGGGCGGTGGATCTTGAGGAGGGCCTCCGGGAGGGAGACCAGGCCGCGGCCCTCGCGGAGGGAGTCCGGGAGCGGATCGACGGCTTCCTGGGCGCTGGGCAGCGCCGTCTGGAGGGCCTTGCCGATCTTCCAGGACTCCAGCTTGGCGGTGGCGGGGTAGATGGGGATCAGGGTGCCCGCCCAGGTCTCCACCGCTTCCTCGGCGTCGCCCTTCAGCAACTCGTACGCCGGATGCGCGAGTTGAAGTCGGCGGTTGAAGACGGAGACCTTGCCGGCGAACATCGCGCGGGTGCCCGGCAGGAGTTCCTTGTGGGGTTTGTGAACTCCCGAGCCGAAGAAGACGAGTTGGAGCCGGCCGCTGCCGTCCGTGATGGTGACTTCGAGACGCTGGCCCTTGCCCCGGGGGGCCTTGCTGGACGCGAAGGAGTGCAGACGGGCGTCGGCGACCTGGGCGACCACGGTGACGTGCTCGTCCATCGGCAGCTCGGCGAGGTGCGTGAGCTGGCCCCGCTCCTCGTATCTGCGCGGGTAGTGGTGCAGGAGGTCGCCTACTGTGTGCAGGCCGAGATGCTCGGCCATCACCTTCGCGGTGGCGGGGCCGAGCACCTTTTTCAGTGGTTCTTCCAGTGCGGGCACGAGATCCATTGCACACCACGCCACTGACAATGCCGTATACGTCTTGCTAAACCCCTGGTCAGGCGGGTCGTTCGGGGCCTAGGATGGCGCGCTCCGGCCATCCCCGCGGTCACCGCCTCACAGGGACCGCCCGACCCCCGCGCCGATCGCACCTCCCCCACCTCGGCGCTGCGACGATGGACTCCCAGACCTCACAGTCATCTCAGGCATCCCAGTCACCTCACACGTTCCAGGTCGACCTGCGCGGTCTGGTGGACCTGCTCTCCCATCATCTCTACTCGAGCCCCAAGGTCTATCTGCGCGAACTGCTGCAGAACGCCGTGGACGCGATCACCGCCCGCCGGGCCGAGCAGCCCGACTCCCCTGCCCTCGTGCGGCTGTACGCCGACGGCGGCTCCCTGCGCGTCGAGGACTCCGGCGTCGGCCTCACCGAGGCGGACGTGCACAACCTCCTTGCCACCATCGGCCGTAGCTCCAAGCGCGCCGACGGTCTCCAGGAGGCCCGTTCCGACTTCCTCGGGCAGTTCGGCATCGGGCTGCTCGCCTGTTTCGTGGTCGCCGAGCGGATCCGGGTCGTCAGCCGCAGCGCCCGTACGCCGGACGCGCCGCCCGTGGAGTGGACGGCGACCGACGACGGCTCGTACACCGTGCGGACCGTGCCCGACGCCGAACGCCCCGAACCGGGCACCACCGTGCACCTGGTGGCCCGCGCGGGCGCCGCGGAGTGGCTCACCAAGGAGCGGGTCCTCGCGCTGGCCCGGGACTTCGGGGCGCTGCTGCCGTACGACGTCCAGGTGGACGGCGAGGCGGTCACCGACCTGCCCGCGCCCTGGGACCGGCCGTACCCGAGTCCCGGCACCCGAAGGGTGGCGCTGGCGCGGCACTGTCACGAGCTGTTCGGGTTCACGCCGCTGGACTCGATCGACCTGTCGGTGCCGCTCGCGGGCATCCGGGGAGTGGCCTACGTCCTTCCCGGTGCCGTGAGTCCGGCGCAGCGGGCGAGCCACCGTGTCCATCTCAAGGGCATGCTGCTGACCGAGCGGGCCGAACAGCTGCTGCCCGACTGGGCGTTCTTCGTGCGCTGTGTGCTCGACACGGACAGCCTGCGCCCGACGGCCTCGCGCGAGTCGCTGTACGAGGACGAGACGCTGGCCGCCGTACGGGAGGCGCTCGGGGAGCGGATCCGGGGCTGGCTGACCGGGCTCGCCGCGGGTGATCCGGAGCGGCTCGCCGCGTTCCTGTCGGTGCACCACCTGGGGGTCAAGTCCCTGGCGCGGCACGACAAGGAGATGCTGCGCACGATGCTGCCGTGGCTCCCGTTCGAGACGACCGACGGACGGGTGTCCCTGGAGGAGTTCGCGCAGCGCCACCCGGTGGTGCACTTCACGCGCACCGTGGAGGAGTACCGCCAGGTCGCCCCGATCGCGTCCGCGCAGGGCATCGGCGTGATCAACGGCGGTTACACCTACGACGGCGAGCTGGTCGAGGCGCTGCCGTCGGTGCGCCCGGGGACGGTGGTCGCCGAGCTGGACTCGGACACCGTGACCGCGCATCTGGACTCGGTGGACCCGGCCGAGGAGCTGGCGCTGGCGGACTTCCTGGCCGCCGCGCGGGCCAAGCTGGACCCCCTGGGCTGCGATGTGGTCCTCCGGGCGTTCCATCCGCTGTCGGTGCCCGCGCTGCACCTGGACGACCGTTCCGCACGGCACGAGCAGGCCCGCGCGGAGGCCGAGGAGCAGGCCGACGACCTGTGGGCGGGCATCCTGGGTTCGCTGCGGGGCAGCGCTCCCCGCGCGCGTCTCGTGCTCAACCATCTCAACCCGCTGATCCGGCGCATCAGTTCGCTGGGGGACCGGGACCTGATCGGGACGGCCACCGAGTCGCTCTACGGACAGGCACTCCTGATGGCGCAGCGACCCCTGCGCCCCGCCGATTCGGCTCTGCTGAACCGGGCGTTCATCGGCCTCCTGGAGTGGGCCACACACGGGGAGGGCGACCACTGATGACAGGGATCACCGACTTCGGCGAGCTGCGCCGGGCGATGGCGGAGAACTCCGAGGAGCCGGAGGGACCGGCGCGCAACGCGCGCGCGGAGCAGCTGCTCGCCGAGGCCGAGAAGCTGGACGTCCCGCTGGCGGTGATCGAGGCGCTCGGGCACCAGCTGAAGGTCTACAACTACAGCTCCGAGAAGGACAAGATGTTCGTCCCCTTCGCGCGCCTGCTGCGCATGTGGGACGAGCGGCCCGAGGACTTCGACGAGTACGAGGTCCACTCGCTGCACTGGGTCTTCAAGTGGGTGTCGTCCGGGATGCTGGGCCAGCCGCACATCCCGCTCGCGTCGATCGAGAAGTGGCTCGGCGAGATGGAGCACCGCTACCGGCTGGCCGGTCACTCCGAACGGGCCGTGCGCAGCGCCGAGTTCAGCGTCGCCTCGCACGTCGGCGACCTGGCGCGGGCCGAGCGCGCGTACGCGGCGTGGCTGGCCGCCGACCGGGACACCATGGCCGACTGCCACGCGTGCGAGCTGCACACCCAGGGCGAGTGGCAGGTGCAGCGGGAGCGGGACGCCGACGCGCTGGAGCTGTGGAAGCCGGTCCTGGAGGGCGAGTTCACCTGCGCCCACGAGCCGCACACCGTCCTCGCGTCCTCCCTGGCCCCGCTGCTGCGCCTGGGCCGGGCCGAGGAGGCCCGCGCCCATCACCTGCGCGGTTTCCGTCTCGTACGGCCCATGGAGAGCATGCGGGGCGCCTACGCGGACCATGTGGAGTTCTGCGCGCTGAGCGGCAACGAGGCGCGCGGTCTTGAGCTGCTCGCGGAGCGTCCGGCGTACTTCACGGACTCCGGGAACCCGCGCAGCGGGCTGGACTTCCTGTCCGTGGTGACGCTGCTGATGGACCGGCTGACCGAGCTGGGCCTCGGCGACCAGGAGGTGCCGGGGCCGGCCGGGCGGACCTGGACGGCCCGTGAACTCGCCGTCCACGCGCGCGCGGAGGCCCTCTCCCTGGCCGCCCGCTTCGACGGGCGCAACGGCACGACGCACATCGGCGACGGGGCACGCGCGCGCATGGATCAGCGCCCCCTGGTGGAACGGCTCCCCCTGGGAGTGCGTTCGGCGGCCAGGCCGGTCGCCGCACCGATGCCGACGCCGGTGCCCGAGGTCGTCCCGGCGAAGGACCTCACCGCGCTCCTCGCGGAGGCACGACGGCTGTCGGACACCCTCCAACCACACGCCGTAGAGGCCTGGTTGGCCGTGTCGCGGGCCGCCGAGGGCGTCGAGCTGTCCGCCCATGACCGTGCCGAGATAGCCGACCACCAGGCGATGGACCGGGGCCCGGAGGGCATCGCCCTCTTCGAGCGCGCGGCCGAGCTGTTCGCCGAGGCGGGCGACCCCGGTGAGGCGCTGGCGGCACGCGCGCGTGGGGCGTACGTACGTGCCCTCACGGGCGAGATCGACGAGGCCCTCGCGGCGATCGACGCGCCGTACGACGGGGTCCTCGCCCTGTACTCCGAGGACCGCACCGGCGTACGGCAGACGGCGGCCGTGCTGATGAGCCGGGCGCGCATCCTGATGCGCAGGGTCCACGGGGAGTCCCCGGACGACACTCCCGGCCCGGAGGCCCTGGCCGCCGCCGAGGCCGCCGTACGGGAGGTGCTGGCGCTGGTCGAGGGGCACACCGGGGACGATGTGCGGCTGGCCGCGCGGGGTGCCGAGGGGCAGGCGATGCTGGCCGAACTCGCGGTGCGGGCCGGGGACCTGGAGACGGCCGTGGAGCTGTTCTCGAAGGCGTCGGCGGCGTTCGTGGCCGCGGGGCTGCCGTGGTTCGCGGTGGAGTACGAGGCCCGGCTCGCGGGGCTCGCCCATCACCTCGGTGACGTTACGGAGGCGGAGCAGGCGCTGCGGGCGGCCCTGGAGCACGGCGGGCCGTATCTGGAGGCGCCCGGGCGGGCTCAGCTGCATCTGCAGCTCGCCGAGGTGCTCGGGGGCCGGGGCCGGTCCGAGGAGGCCGCCGAGCACGCCCTGGAGGCCGCGCACTGGTCCGACGAGGCCGGCGAGGGTCCGACGCTGGGCGCCTGGGCGCGGCACCAGCTCGGCGGCTTCCTGCTGCGCCAGGGCCGGTGGGCCGAGGCGGCGGAGGTGCTGGAGTCGGCGCTGCCCGACCTGAGCGCCGAGACGCACGGCGACGGCGCGATCGTCCAGACGCAGTGGTGGCTCGGCGACTGTCTCAGCGAGCTGGGCGAGCACCGCGCGGCGGCCGAACGGCGGTTGCAGGCGGCCGAGATCGCCCGGCACTGGCCCGAGCAGAACGACCATGCGACCCTCGCCCACCTGGCCGCCGAGTCCCTGGGCCACGCGGACCTGCCCGCCGAGGCGGACCGGGCGTACGAGCGCGCGGGCGACCTGTGGCGGACCCTGGGGAACGTGCACGGGCTGGTCCGCTCGCTGCGCGCCCGCGCGTGGCTGGCGCTGCGCGCGGACCGGGGCCTCGACCGGGCGCGGGAGTTGATGGCGGGCGCGATCGAGGAGTGCGAGGCCGCGCTCCTGGTGACCGACGACCAGGAGGCGCGGCAGCGGCTCACCGGTGAACTCGGCCACACGCACCGGCAGTTCGGCGAACTGCTGGCCCGTTCCGTCGCCGAGGAGGCCGAGGACACCGCGATCCAGGCCGCGTTCGAGGACGCCCTGGCCGAGACCGCGGAGTCGGTCACCGTCTTCGCCGCCCTCGGGGAGGGTGCGGTGCACACCCGTACCGCCGCCGAACTCGCCGCGGGCTGGCTGGAGGCCGACCTCAGCCGCTCCGCGGACGCGGCGGCACGCGCGCGTGGCGTGCTGAAGGCCTACGAGGGTGCCGACGACGGCGACGAGACGGTACGGTCCCGTCGCGCCGAGGCCGAGCAGCTCCTCCAGCTGATGGAGGAACAGACGGAGAAGTAGGGGGAGTTGGCGTCTACTCCACGCCGATGAGCAGCAGGGCACCCTGCCGGCCGCCGCGGTACACCACCGTGTCGACGGCGAGGTAGGACTCCCGGACGTGGATCTCCAGGATGTCGGCGACGCTCACGGGTGCCTCGTCGCCGAGGACCAGGGTGACGAGTTCGCCGCCGGCCGCGAGCATGCGGTCGAGGACGGCCCGGGCGGTGACCGTGACATCGGCGCCGATCACCGCCACGTCGCCGTCGACGAGTCCGAGGACGTCCCCGGCCTGGCAGATGCCGGCCATGGTCCAGGACTGGCGTTCGGCGACGGCGACCTCGGCGTACCGGGTCGCGCCCGCCGCCGAGGTCATCGAGACGACGTCCTCGTCGAAGCGCCGCTCCGGCTCGTGCACGGCGAGCGCCGCGATCCCCTGGACCGCGGAGCGCGTCGGGATCAGCGCGACCCGGATGCCCTCGGCCCTGGCCTGTTCGGCGGCAGCGGCGGCGGTGTGCCGCAGATCGGCGTCATTGGGCAGCAGCACCACCTCACGCGCGTGTGCCCGCCGTACGGCAGCGACCAACTCCCCGCTGGCGGGCGGCTCCCCGGGGCGGGCGAGCACGGCGGTCGCACCGGCCTCTTCGTAGAGCCCCGCAAGGCCCTCCCCCGGCACCACGGCGACGACGGCCCGCTGGGCGCGCTCCCTGGGCGGCCGTTCGGCACCGGTGGTGTGCACGTCACCGAGCCCGAAGTGCGTGATCCGGATCCGGTACGGCCGCCCGGCCTCGACGCCCGCCTCGATGGCTGCGCCCGCGTCGTCCACGTGCACATGGACGTTCCACAGGCCGTCCCCGCCGACCACGACGAGCGAGTCCCCGAGGGCGTCCAGCCGCTGCCTCAGCCGCGTCACGGCGGAGTCGTCGGCCTCCAGGAGGTAGATCACCTCGAAGGCGGGGCCGCCCCCCGGGACGGCTTCCGGACCGTCCTCGCAGAGAGTGACCTCGGCGGCGTCGAGAACACCGGAAGGGGCATCAAGGGGACCGGCGTCGAAATCGGCCTCCACGCGTGTGTGCGTCACGTCGACAGCCACGCGTGTGTGCGTCCCGAAAACGGGCGACTCCCCCGTGAACGTCTCCACCAGCGCGCCCAGCACCGCCACCAGCCCCCGCCCGCCCGCGTCGACGACGCCCGCGCGCTCCAGGACGGCCAGCTGCCCCGGGGTCGCGGCCAGCGCCGCGCACGCCCCCTCGTAGGCGGCCCGTGCGACGGTCCCGCAGTCACCCTCGGTGCCGTCGGCCGCGTCCGCCGCCGCGGAGGCGACCGAGAGGACCGTGCCCTCGACCGGGTGGGCCACCGCGTGCCGGGCGGAGTCGGCGGCGCGGCGCAGGGCGTGCCGTAGGCCCTCCCCGTCCGTGTGAGCCGTCTCACCGTCGGCGGCGAGGACCTGGGCCATGCCCCGGAGCAGCTGCGCGAGGATCGTCCCGGAGTTGCCGCGCGCCCCTATGAGGGCGCCGTGGGCCATCGCGCCGGCGGCGTCGGCCAGGGGCGGTTTCTGCTCGGTGAGGGTGCCGTGCCCGGCGAACACCGCCTCAACCGCGGCGGCGGCGGACTCCATGGTCAGGTACAGGTTGGTGCCGGTGTCCCCGTCGGCCACCGGGTACACGTTGATCGCGTCGATCTCCTCACGCGCACGCCCCAGGGCCCGCAGCGCGAGACCGCACCAGGTGCGCACCGCGAGAGCATCGAAGAATGTCTGCGGCACCTGCGGCACCTGCGCCTCCTTGAGCTGCTGGACTGGCAGGCAGCGTAGACCGCCGGAGCGGCCCGGGCCCGGGGAGGGCCGGAGCGAGCCCCCGACCAGGCATGGTAGTTTCGTTGTACTGGCGCAGTCGTTGTATGCTGCTCCGGTTGCCCGATCCCGATCGGGCCATCCCCCCTGGCAGTGCCACTTCCAGATCCTACGATCTCGATCCCGGCATGCCGGGATCATCCGTAAGTGCATCTGTGCATCTGAAGTCTTTGGAGTGACCCGTGGCTGCCAACTGCGACGTCTGCGGCAAGGGGCCGGGCTTCGGCAACAACATCTCGCACTCGCACCGCCGTACGTCCCGTCGCTGGAACCCGAACATCCAGCGCGTCCGTACCGTGGTCAGTGGGACGCCGAAGCGCGTGAACGCTTGCACCTCGTGCATCAAGGCCGGCAAGGTCTCGCGCTGACGCACTGCTGAGCGCGCGGCCACTGCTGGTTCGCTGCATCGAGCCGGTCCACCTCGTGTGGGCCGGCTTTTTGCCGTGCCCCGGAGCCGGTCAGCCCCGGAAACGCCATCCGTGATCCACCGGCCCGATCCCGCCCCCCAGGGCGAACCCCGCCGCGATCGCCCCCGTGACATACGCCTTCGCCGCCGTCACCGCCTCCGGCACCGCATCCCCCTGGGCGAGCCGTGACGCGATCGCCGAGGCGAGCGTGCAGCCGGTCCCGTGGGTGTGCCGGTTGTCGTGCCGGGGCGCGCGCAGCCAGTGCTCCTCGGACCCGTCGGTGAGGAAGTCCACGGCGTCACCCGGCAGATGACCGCCCTTGATCAACACCCAGCGCGGCCCGTACGACAGCACGGCCGCCGCCGCCTCCCGCACCTGCTCCTCCGACTCGACCCGTACGCCGGTGAGTTGCGTCACTTCGTCCAGATTCGGCGTGGCCACGGTCGCCACGGGCAGCAGCTTCGTCCGTACGGCGTCCAGCGCGGAGTCCGCGAGCAGCGAGTCCCCGTGCTTCGAGATGCCGACCGGGTCCACGACCGTGGGAACGTCCGTGCCGCCGATCAACCCCGCGACGGTCTCGACGAGTTCGGCCGAGGCGAGCATCCCGGTCTTCACGGCCTGGACGCCTATGTCGTCGACGACACTGCGGTACTGGGCGCGCACCGCCTCGGCCGGAAGTTCCCAAGCACCCTGCACGCCGAGGGAGTTCTGCGCGGTGACCGCCGTGACGACGCTCATGCCGTGCACGCCGAGCGCGAGCATCGTCTTCAGGTCGGCCTGGATTCCCGCCCCTCCACCGGAGTCGGAGCCGGCCACCGTCAGTACGCGGGGCTTCACGACTCGATGTCCCCGAAGTGGTCCCAGCCGCCCTTGCTGGTCCAGGGCGCCCCGTCGACCGTCACCTGGGGCAGCGCGGAGGGGTTGAGGACCTCGCCGATCACCTTCCAGCGGGCCGGCAGCTTCACGTCCGGCGCGAAGGTCGCCACGATCGCGTGGTCCTCTCCCCCGGTCAGCACCCACTGGATGGGGTCGACGCCGACGGCCTGCCCGATGTCGTTCATCTGCGTCGGGACGTCGATCGCGCCCGAGCGGATGTCGATCCGGACCTTGCTGGCCTCCGCGATGTGCCCGAGGTCGGCGATCAGCCCGTCGCTGACGTCGCACATCGAGGTCGCGCCGAGCCCGGCCGCCGCGGGACCCGCGTGGTACGGCGGTTCGGGGCGCCGGTGCGCCTCCACGAACGCGCGCGGCGAGCGGAAGCCCCGCGACAGCACCGCGAACCCGGCCGCCGACCAGCCCAGCCACCCCGTCACGGCGACCACGTCACCGGGCTGCGCGCCGCCCCGGGTGACCGGCTCCCGGCCGCGCAGATCACCGAGCGCGGTGATCGACACCATGATCGTGTCGCCTCGTACGACATCGCCGCCGACCACCGAGGCGCCCGCGACCTGGCACTCGTCGCGCAGGCCGTCCATCAGCTCCATGGGCCAGGTGACCGGGAGTTCGGCCGGTACGACCAGGCCCAGCAGCAGTGCGGTCGGTACGGCGCCCATCGCGGCGATGTCCGCGAGGTTCTGCGCGGCGGCCTTGCGTCCGACGTCGTAGGCGGTGGACCAGTCGCGGCGGAAGTGCCGGCCCTCCAGCAGGATGTCGGTGCTCGCCACGACCCTGCGGTCGGGGGCGGCGACGACCGCGGCGTCGTCGCCGGGGCCGACCCGGACCGCCGGGGTGGTGGTGAGGCGGGAAGTCAGCTCTCTGATGAGCCCGAACTCTCCCAACTCACCCACGGTGCCCTTCATCGTTCGTCCTCTTCTCGTGACGGCAGCGCCCGGTCGCGAGCCGTCGGTGTGCTGGGTACGGTCGAGGTGACCGTCAAGTCCGGTCGGGCCCGCACCCCGGCACGGTGGCCGGGTCGGGTCCGCACAGTCTCCTCGGGACAGGCGGCACCGCGCGGACACGGCCTCGGGCTTCCGCGGGTCTCCCCGCGGCGAGCGGCGACGCGATACCGTGGCGTTCCTTTTCCCCACATGATCCTCGTGGCCGCCCTGGAGGTTCCGTGGTACAGGCGTACATCCTGATCCAGACGGAGGTCGGCAAGGCGTCGACCGTCGCCGAAACGATCAGCAAGATCCCTGGAGTGATCCAGGCCGAGGACGTGACAGGACCGTACGACGTGATCGTGCGGGCCCAGGCCGACACGGTCGACGATCTCGGCCGCATGGTGGTCGCCAAAGTCCAGCAAGTGGACGGCATCACCCGCACCCTGACCTGCCCGGTGGTGCATCTGTAGCCCCCGTCTACCCTTGGCCGGTGAACTCTCTCCGTCACCGGCGCCGTTCTGTCCTCGGGCTGTCCGTGCTCGCCCTGCTGATCACCGTTGCGGGCTGCTCCTCGGCAGACGACAGCGCGTCGGCGGCGGTTCCCTCGCCGGGCGCGAAGGTCACCGGGCTGTGCCGGAATCTGAACGAGGCCCTGCCGTCAAAGGTCGACGGCCAGGGCCGCCGGGATCCCGAGCCCGCGTCAGTGCTGACCGCGGGCTGGGGGAACCCGGCGATCATACTGCGCTGCGGTGTCGTCAGGCCCGCCAAGATGAACGACCCGGAGGCCGACGGCGTCGAGGTGAACGGCGTCGGCTGGCTGCTGCAGAAAGAGAACGACGGCTCCTTCCGCTTCACCACGACCCTGCGGAAGGCCTACGTCGAGGTGACCATCCCGAAGGACCGCACCGGGGACGGCATGGCACCCCTGGTCGACCTGGCGGATTCAGTGAAGAAGGCGATCCCCGCGGGGATCGCCGACTAGTTCACCCAGGTCCGACCGGCCCGGCTCAGCGAAGTCCGGTGGACCGGCGCAGCGCCGCCTGGACCAGGCGTTCCACCAGCTCGGGGTAGTCGACCCCGCTGGCCTGCCACATCTGCGGGTACATCGAGATCGGCGTGAAGCCGGGCATGGTGTTGATCTCGTTGATGACGAAATCGCCGTCTTCGGTAAGGAAGAAGTCGGCCCGCACGAGCCCCTCGCACGAGGCCGCGTCGAAGGCCTCCACCGCGAGCCGCTGGACCTCGGCGGTCTCGTCCGGCGTCAGCGGGGCGGGCACGATACCGGGGGTCGAGTCGATGTACTTCGCCTCGAAGTCGTAGTACGCGTGCTCCTGGGGCGGCGGGATCTCGGCAGGCACGCTCGCGCGCGGCCCGTCCTCGAACTCCAGCACCCCGCACTCGATCTCGCGGCCGCGCAGTGTGGCCTCCACGAGGATCTTCGGGTCGTGCCGCTGCGCCTCCTCGATCGCCTCGTCGAGGCCGGAGAGGTCATCGACCTTGGTGATGCCGATCGACGAACCCGCGCGCGCGGGCTTCACGAAGAGCGGCCAGCCGTGCTCACCCGCGAAGTCGACGATCTTCTTGCGCGCGGCGGACTCGTCCCGCTCCCATTCGCGCGGCCGGATCACCACGTAGGGGCCGACCTTCAGGCCGAACGAGGTGAACACCCGCTTCATGTACTCCTTGTCCTGGCCGACGGCCGAGGCGAGCACACCCGCGCCCACGTACGGCACACCGGACAGCTCCAGGAGTCCCTGCAGGGTGCCGTCCTCGCCGTAGGGGCCGTGCAGGACGGGGAAGACGACGTCGACCTCGCCGAGGGCCTTGGGCACGGATCCCGGTTCGCTGAGGACGACTTCACGGTTCCCGGGGTCGAGCGGGAGCACCACTCCGCCCTCGCTCGACTCGGCGAGTTCGTCGACGTCCGGCGTACGGCGGTCGGTGATCGCCATCCGCTCCGGGGCGTCGGCGGTCAGGGCCCAGCGGCCTTCGCGGGTGATGCCGATCGGCAGGACGTCGTACTTGTCCCGGTCGATGGCCGCGAGGACGGCGCCGGCGGTGACCACGGAGATCCCGTGTTCGGAGCTGCGACCGCCGAACACGACGGCCACACGCGGCTTGCGAGGCGGCTGCTCGGGGCTCTGGGAGAGGTTCTCGGTGCTCATATCGCGATGAGAGTACCCGGTGGTACGGCCTCGAGTCAGCGTCCGTTGACGAGCGGCGGTTCGATCAGCGCCCCCGAAGAGCGCCCCCAAGGGTGCGAGGCTGTATCGATGTGCGGCCACCGCCGCGTGAGCGCGACAAGCCACGACGGAGCCGCAGCCGCACGACGACACCCAGCGGCATCCCCTGGCGCAACGCTCAACGACGCTCGGGCTTGGCGCTGCGGGACATCAGCTCCTTCACCGCGACCACCGGCGACTTCCCCTTGTGCACGATCTCGAAGACGGTCTCCGTGATCGGCATGTCCACATCGTGCCGCCGCGCCAAGTCCAGCACGGACTCACAGGACTTGACCCCCTCCGCGGTCTGCTTGGTGACCGCGATCGTCTCCTGGAGGGTCATGCCCTTGCCGAGGTTCGTCCCGAAGGTGTGGTTCCGCGACAACGGCGACGAGCAGGTCGCCACCAGGTCGCCCAGACCCGCGAGCCCGGAGAACGTCAGCGGATCCGCGCCCATCGCCAGCCCGAGCCGCGTCGTCTCGACGAGCCCGCGCGTGATGAGCGAACCCTTCGCGTTGTCCCCGAGCCCCATCCCGTCCGCGATGCCGACGGCGAGCCCGATCACGTTCTTCACCGCGCCGCCCAGCTCGCAGCCCACCACGTCGGTGATGGTGTACGGCCTGAAGTACGGCGTATGGCAAGCCGCTTGGAGCCGGCGGGCCACCGCTTCGTCGGTGCACGCGACCACCGCGGCGGCCGGCATCCGCGAGGCGATCTCGCGCGCGAGGTTGGGCCCGGAGACCACGGCGATACGGTCCCGGCCGACCTTCGCGACGTCCTCGATGACCTCGCTCATCCGCATGACGGAGCCGAGTTCGACGCCCTTCATGAGCGAGACGAGGACCGTGTCGGGCGCCAACAGGGGTGCCCAGTCGGCCAAGTTGGCGCGCAGCGTCTGCGAAGGGACCGACAGGACGGTGAAGTCGGCGTCGGCGGCGGCCTCGGCGGCGTCGGTGGTGGCCCGCAGGTTCGCCGGGAGTTCGACGCCGGGGAAGTAATCGGGGTTCGTACGCGAGGAGTTGATGGCCTCGACGACTTCCGCGCGACGCCCCCACAGCGTGACCTCGCACCCCGCGTCGGCGAGCACCATGCCGAAAGCCGTGCCCCACGAACCGGCGCTGAAGACAGCCGCCTTGACCGGCTTGCTCACGTGCCCTGCCCCTCTTCCTGCTCGACCTTCGGCTCGGTCGCCGACTCGGTCTGAGACTCCAACTCCTGTGTTTCCGCGGCCGTCCGGCGCCGCTGCTCGATCCGCTCGCGGCGCGGGTCGTAGGGCGTCTCGGGTGCCTTGGCGCCGCGGATCTGCTCCAACAGGCGGGTGATGTCGGCCATGATGACCTCGGTCGCCTCCTTGAGGAGGTCCGGGGTCATGTCCTTGCCGTAGAAGCGCGTGAGGTCGACCGGCGGGCCCGCGAGCACATGGCTGGTCTTGCGGGGAAAGACGTGCAGCTTCTTGGCGTAGGGCGGGAGCAATTCATTCGCGCCCCACTGCGCCACGGGAATGACCGGGCGCCTGGTCTGGAGAGCGACCCGGGCGGCACCGGTCTTGCCGGTCATGGGCCATTGGTTCGGGTCCCGGGTGATGGTCCCCTCGGGATAGAACGCGACGCACTCACCGCGCTCCACGGCGTCGATCGCGGCGCGGAAGGCACTCAACGCGTCCGTGGTCTCGCGATAGACGGGGATCTGTCCGGTACCGCGCATCGCGGCGCCGACGAATCCCTTCTTGAAAAGGCCGCTCTTCGCGAGGAATCGCGGAACGCGTCCGGTGTTGTACTGAAAGTGAGCGTAAGCGAGGGGGTCCACATGCGAATTGTGGTTCACCGCGGTGATAAATCCGCCCTCGGCCGGAATGTGCTCCATTCCGCGCCAGTCCCGCTTGATCAGAACCACCAGCGGCGGTTTGCAGAGGACCGCTGCGAAGCGGTACCAGAACCCGATTCTGCGGCGGGGCACGCGAACACCTTCCTCTAGGACCTGGGGGGCCGCACAAGTGTCGCTCCAGGCCGTCGGTCTGTCGAGAACACCGTACGCCCCGCCACCGACACCGCCAGGGGCGCCGGGTGACAATGGCCGCGACAAGAGAGGGACGGAACGCCCGTGCAGTGGACCTTGGTCATCCCCCTGAAGCCTCTGGCGCGAGCCAAGAGCAGGCTTTCGGACACCGCGGGCGACGGGCTGCGCCCCGGCCTCGCCCTCGCCTTCGCCCAGGACACCGTGGCGGCCGTGCTGGCCTGCCGGGCGGTCCGCGATGTGGCGGTCGTCACGGACGACGCCCTGGCCGGCCGCGAACTGGCCGCGCTGGGCGCCCGTATCGTCGCGGACGAGCCGGGAGACGGCCTGAACGCCGCTCTGCGGCACGGGGCGGCGGCCGTACGGGTTTCCCGGCCCGAAAGCGCCGTCGCGGCCCTGAACGCCGATCTGCCGGCTCTGCGCCCCGCCGAATTGGCCCGGGTCCTGGACGCGGCGGCCGAATTCCCGCGCGCTTTCCTCCCGGACGCGGCCGCAATCGGCACCACTTTGCTCACCGCGAGAGAGGGCCGCGAATTGCGCCCCGCATTCGGCACGGATTCCCGCGCCCGCCATCGCGCCTCGGGGGCGCACGAACTCACTCTGGACGCGGTGGATTCCGTACGCCAGGACGTGGACACCGGCGAGGACCTGCGGGCGGCGCTGGCCCTCGGGGTGGGGCCGCGCACGGCGGCAGCGGCGGCGGGGCTGCTGATCCCGGGACAGCCGTAGGAGGCGGGTCGGCAGTAGGCTGCGGCCATGCAGGCGACCGCTTACACCTACGACGCCGGGACCCGCACCGGCAGTGTGCTGCTCGACGACGGCACCCCGGTGTCCTTCGACGCCCCCGCGTTCGACGCGGGCGGCCTGCGGCTGCTCCGGCCGGGCCAGCGGGTGCGGATCGAGACCGAGGGCCCCAAAGAGGGCCTCAGGGTCACCCTGGTGACGCTGCAGACCTTCTGAACACCCTTTTCCGTAGGGCCTTTCCGCGGGCCCCGGGAGACGCCGCGGGCCGGACCCCCAGAGGGAGTCCGGCCCGGCGCGTGAGTACCTTGCGCCCTTGTTCCCGGCGCGTGGTGGCCTACTTGGCGGTCGACTTGCGCGCGGTGGTCTTGCGCGTGGTCGTCTTGCGAGCCGTCGACTTCTTGGCCGGGGCCTTCTTCGCCGCGGTCTTCGCGGTGGCGGTCTTGGCCGCGGACTTCTTGGCCGTGGCGGTGGTCTTCTTGGCGGTCGCCTTCTTGGCGGTGGCCTTCTTCGCGGTGGCGGTGGCCTTCTTGGCGACCGTCTTCTTCGCCACGGTCTTCTTGGCCGTCGCCTTCTTGGCGGTGGTCTTCTTGGCCGCGGCCTTCTTGACCGTCGCCGAAGCGGTGCCGCTCAGGCTGCCCTTGGGCGCCTTCTTGACGGCGACCTCGCCGCCGCGCGGGAGCTTCTTCGAGCCGCTCACCAGGTCCTTGAAACCCTGGCCCGCGCGGAAGCGCGGCACGGAGGTCTTCTTGACCCGAACCCGCTCGCCCGTCTGGGGGTTGCGGGCGTAACGGGCCGGGCGGTCGACCTTCTCGAACGAACCGAAGCCGGTGACCGAAACACGGTCACCATTGACGACGGCACGGACGACCGCGTCCAGAACCGCGTCGACCGCCTCGGCGGCCTGCTGACGGCCACCGACCTTGTCCGCAATCGCTTCTACGAGCTGCGCCTTGTTCACGTCTTCCCCTTCGGAGACATTGCCGGAACGAAACTGCTCCGGCTTTTTCGCACGTTAGGCAGATATATACCGCAAATCAAACACGAAACGGGCTAATCACCCGTGCGCCGCAACGAACTCGGCTGTCCTGGACTTGTTTCAGCGTTCCTCTTCCGGGAATCGACCCGCGTCGAGGTCCTCTGTGAACCGGTCCAGCCGCCTTGTCGCGTCGGCGAGATCGTGCTTGGCCGCGGCCGTAATGACCAGCAGCTTCCGGGCCAGCGCCATCCGTACGCCCTCCGGGACTTGCAGTGCGCGCACCCTTGTGTGCGCTTCCTTGAGTTGGTCCGCGACCGCCGCATAGAGCTTGAGTTGGCCGTCGTGTTCCATGCACAGATTGTGCCATCTGGGGCGAGTTGTCGCCTGCGGGGGTAGCAACTGGTGCCTCAAACAGCGTTCCGGAGCCTGGCGACAGCCTTGGCTCAAAGCTGCGCATACCCCGTCAACACCCTGTCTAACACAGGGAGTTGAGCAAAGCGTTGCAGGCGCGCAGGGCCGTTCGGGTGCAGACATGGCTGTACCCCCAATCGTGGCGATCGGGGGTACAGACGGGGGTGTCGCGTGGCCGATTCTCGACCCGGTACGGCGGTTCGGGTCAGACCTGGACCGTCCGCGGCTTGTACGAGGGGCGCTTGGCCTCGTACGTGGCGATGTCGCCCTCGTTCTGGAGGGTGATGGAGATGTCGTCGAGCCCGTTCAGCAGCCGCCAGCGGGCGTTCTCGTCGAGTTCGAAGGCCGCGGTGATGCCTTCGGCGCGCACCTCGCGGGCCTCCAGGTCGACCGTGATCTCGGCCTGCGGGTCCTTCTCGGCGAGGTCCTGCAGCGCGTCCACGATCTTCTGCTCCAGAACCACCGTGAGCAGGCCGTTCTTCAGCGAGTTGCCGCGGAAGATGTCGGCGAAGCGGGAGGAGATCACGGTCTTGAAGCCGTAGTTCTGCAGCGCCCACACGGCGTGCTCGCGCGAGGAGCCCGTACCGAAGTCGGGACCGGCCACCAGGACCGTCGCGCCCTTGCGCTCAGGGCGGTTGAGGATGAAGTTCTCGTCCTTGCGCCAGGCCTCGAAGAGCCCGTCCTCGAAGCCGTCCCTGGTCACCTTCTTGAGCCAGTGGGCGGGGATGATCTGGTCGGTGTCCACGTTGCTGCGGCGCAGCGGGACGGCCCGGCCGGTGTGCGTGGTGAATGCTTCCATGACTCTCAGACTCCAGCGGGCACAGGGGCGTCGGACAGATCGGCGGGCGAGGCCAGGTGGCCCAGCACGGCGGTCGCGGCGGCGACCTGCGGCGAGACGAGGTGGGTACGGCCGCCCTTGCCCTGCCTGCCCTCGAAGTTGCGGTTGGAGGTGGACGCGGAGCGCTCACCGGGCGCCAACTGGTCCGGGTTCATGCCCAGACACATCGAGCAGCCCGCGTGCCGCCATTCGGCGCCTGCCTCCTTGAAGACGACGTCCAGGCCCTCGGACACGGCCTGCAGACCGACCCGCGCGGAGCCGGGAACGACCAGCATCCGTACGCCGTCGGCGACTTTGCGGCCCTCGACGATCGCGGCGGCGGCACGCAGGTCCTCGATACGGCCGTTGGTGCACGAACCTACGAAGACGGTGTCGACCTTGATGTCGCGCAGCGGCTGTCCGGCCGCCAACCCCATGTATTCCAGGGCCTTTTCGGCGGCGACGCGCTCCGAAGCGTCTTCGTACGAAGCCGGGTCGGGGACGGACGCCGAAAGCGGCGCGCCCTGACCGGGGTTGGTGCCCCAGGTGACGAACGGCGCCAGCGAGGGACCGTCGATGACGACCTCGGCGTCGAATTCCGCGTCCGCGTCGGTCTTCAGGGTCTTCCAGTACGCGACGGCGGCGTCCCAGTCCTCGCCCTCGGGGGCGTGGGCGCGGCCCTTGATGTACTCGAAGGTGGTCTCGTCGGGGGCGATCATGCCCGCGCGGGCACCGGCCTCGATCGACATGTTGCAGATGGTCATGCGAGCCTCCATCGAGAGTTTCTCGATGGCCGGGCCCCGATATTCCAGGATGTAGCCCTGGCCGCCGCCGGTGCCGATCTTCGCGATGATCGCGAGGATCAGGTCCTTGGCGGTGACGCCGTCGGGCAGTTCGCCGTCGACCGTGATGGCCATGGTCTTCGGACGGGCCAGCGGCAGCGTCTGGGTGGCCAGCACATGCTCCACCTGGGAGGTGCCGATGCCGAACGCCAGCGCGCCGAAGGCGCCGTGGGTGGAGGTGTGGGAGTCACCGCACACGACCGTCGTACCGGGCTGGGTCAGCCCCAGCTGCGGTCCCACGACGTGGACGACGCCCTGCTCGACGTCGCCCAGGGAGTGCAGGCGTACGCCGAACTCGGCGCAGTTCTTGCGCAGCGTCTCCAGCTGGGCCCGGGAGACCGGGTCCGCGATGGGCTTGTCGATGTCGAGGGTCGGGGTGTTGTGATCCTCGGTGGCGATGGTGAGGTCGAGGCGCCGCACCGGACGGCCCGCCTGACGGAGTCCGTCGAAGGCCTGCGGGCTGGTCACCTCGTGCAGCAGGTGCAGATCGATGAAGAGGAGGTCGGGCTCGCCCTCGGCGCGCCGGACGACATGGTCGTCCCAGACCTTCTCCGCGAGTGTCCTACCCATCGCTTTCCCTCCGGCCGACAGAACGCGCCGGCCCAACTAGAGATCCTGAGGAGACGGCGCTCGCACCCCTGGTTCACGGGCAGCCGCCGCCTGGCCCGTTCGGTGGCCGGGCCGCTGTGCCTACAAGAGTTGCGCGTCTCACGAAAAAAGGAACTTGCGTTTCACAGAGTGAGACGCGAGTATCGTTTCATGGACAACAGTAGCGGCGTCGGCGTCCTGGACAAGGCAGCCCTTGTCCTGGGCGCTCTGGAGTCCGGTCCGGCCACCCTCGCGGGTCTGGTCGCGGCGACCGGGCTGGCACGACCCACGGCACACCGGCTGGCCGTGGCCTTGGAACACCACCGCATGGTGGCGCGCGACATGCAGGGCCGTTTCATTCTCGGCCCCCGTCTCGCCGAGCTGGCCGCGGCCGCCGGCGAGGACCGCCTGCTCGCCACGGCGGGCCCGGTGCTCACGCATCTGCGGGACATCACCGGCGAGAGCGCTCAGCTCTACCGCCGCCAGGGCGACATGCGCATCTGCGTCGCCGCCGCGGAACGCCTGTCCGGACTGCGGGACACCGTCCCGGTCGGCTCGACGCTGACGATGAAAGCCGGTTCGTCCGCGCAGATCCTGATGGCCTGGGAGGAGCCGGAGCGCCTGCACCGCGGCCTCCAGGGCGCCCGCTTCACGGCCACCGCCCTCTCGGGCGTACGGCGCCGGGGCTGGGCCCAGTCGATCGGCGAGCGCGAGCCGGGCGTCGCCTCCGTCTCGGCACCTGTGCGCGGCCCGTCGAACCGCGTGGTGGCCGCCGTGTCCGTCTCCGGCCCCATCGAGCGTCTGACGCGTCACCCGGGCCGTATGCACGCCCAGGCGGTCATCGACGCCGCCGCCCGTCTCTCCGAGGCCCTGCGCCGCACCGGCTGATCCGCCGGGAAGTTCTCAAGGAGGGCCTGCCTCAACGCCGCGGCAGGCCCTTCGTCTTGTCCGGCCCCCGAACTCCTGGTGGAGGACGCCGAGTTGACCCACCGGGCGGACAACGCGAAAGCCCCTCCACCGAGGTGGAGGGGCTCTGCTGTATGTACCCCCGACCGGATTCGAACCGGCGCTACTGCCGTGAGAGGGCAGCGTGCTAGGCCGCTACACAACGGGGGCCCTGATCGTGCGTTTCCGCAGATCAAAGCTGGTCTACCAGGACTCGAACCTAGAATGACGGTACCAGAAACCGTAGTGTTGCCAATTACACCATAGACCAAGGTGATTCAAGGTAAAGCGTACCCCCGACCGGATTCGAACCGGCGCTACTGCCGTGAGAGGGCAGCGTGCTAGGCCGCTACACAACGGGGGCCCTAGCGATCCTGCATGAGAGGCGGCGGGTGCGACCCGACCACCTTCCTGGGAAGGATCTGTACCCCCGACCGGATTCGAACCGGCGCTACTGCCGTGAGAGGGCAGCGTGCTAGGCCGCTACACAACGGGGGCTTTGCAGAGCTGGTCTCTGCGGGTGCAGATGAGCTCTGCGAGCTGGCCTACCAGGACTCGAACCTAGACTAACGGAACCAGAAACCGTCGTGCTGCCAATTACACCATAGGCCACTGAAACTCAATCCCCTGCGGGATCTTGTTCTAGTCTGCGCCTCCGGTTCCCGGCCTTTCGGCCCGCTCTCCGGCGGCGCAGGAAGAACATTACCTGAAGGTGGACGGGGCTCCAAAACGGGTATCAGCGCCGAGGAGCGCGGGGAGTTCGGCGAGCGAGGCGATCCGGTGCCGGCCCACGAGGACCTCACCAGGCGTGTGTCTGCCGTGACGGTCGATCCACACGGACAGCAGGCCGGCGTCCGCGGCACCGCGCCAGTCGATCTCGGGGTGATCTCCGACATACGCCACCTCGTGCGGCGGCAGTTCCAGCGCCTCGCAGGCCGCGAGGAAGGCCCCGGCCTCGGGCTTGGAGACGCCCAGTTCGGCCGCGCACAGGACGGCCTCGAAGCGGTCGTAGACACCAAGGGTGCGCAGTTTGCGGTCCTGGACGGTGAGGCTGGAGTTGGAGAGGACCGCGTGCCGGTGGGTGGCCGCGAGGGCGTCCAGGACGGGCAGGACGTCCGGGAAGAGGGACCAGGCGGTCTCGTAGTGCGCCTTGTAGCGCCGGAACCAGTCCTCGGCCTCGGTGTCGGTCAACTCCCGCCCCAGGAACAGCCGTACGCGGTCCAGGCGCTGGCCCTCGAAGGAGACCTCGCCGGCCGAGAAGCGGGCCCAGTGGAGCTCGGTGGCCTCCCGCCAGCGCTCCAGGGCCTCCGTCAGGCTCGCGGGGCCGTCGGCCAGGCCCTCGGCCAGCAGGTGCTCGCGCATCGCCGCGCGGTCGGCACCGGTGTAGTCGAACAAGGTGTCGTCGACGTCCCAGACGACGGCCCGAATGGTCATGATCCGACGGTAACCCGGGGTCCGGGGGCGCGTCTGCCCCCGGTGGGCGGTCACACGGGGACGACGAAGAAGTCCGTGACGAAGCAGGTGACGTCACCGGAGGCCGTGCGGCCGATCCAGGTCGGGTAGGCGCCGTCGCCCCAGCCGGAGCCGAAGGCCGCCAGGGTGTGGCCGGTGGAGGGGGACGTGACCAGGTACGGGCCCGGGGCGTGGCCGTGTTTCTCGAAGGCGTCCCACAGCGGGCCCTCGTCGCCCTCGCACTCGGGGAAGGAGCCGTCGACCGAGGCGTCGTAGAAAGCGCCCGTGCCGGCGTCGACTCCGTAGCCGTAGAACTCGTCCTCGGTGAGGTCGGCGAGGTCCTGACCCGACTGGAGGGCGAGTTCCCAGGTGGTGGTGGGTTCGTCGCGTATGACCAGGCGGGCGGCGGCGATGCGCAGGTGGGGCTTGTCGGCGGGGGGTTCGTCGGGCTGGGTGAGGGTGGCGACGGCCGCCTCGACGCGGTAGCGGCCGGGCTCGACCGTGACCGTGAAGGGCTCGACCTCGCCGCCGCCGAGGCAGACGAAGGGGTCGCAGGCCACCACCTGGCCGGTGGGGAGCCAGAGCCGGCCGCCGTCCGCGAGGTGGATCACGCCGACCGTGCCGGTCTCGTGCTGCGTGAACGTGCTGCCCGGCGTGAACATCCAGCCGTAGTCACGTGCGGTCATCGGCATTGCGGGTGCCTCTCCGGGACGATCTTCGATGAACCGGAACCCTAACGCCCCGTACTGACAACGCCGAAGGGGCGGCGGCCGGTTGCGGCTGCCGCCCCTTCACGCGCGTGTGCGTTACGCGGCCAGCTTGGCGAGGGCCGCGTCGATCCGGGCGAGGGTCTTCTCCTTGCCGAGGATCTCCAGGGACTCGAAGAGCGGCAGGCCGATGGTGCGGCCGGTGACGGCGACGCGGACCGGGGCCTGCGCCTTGCCGAGCTTGAGGCCGTGGGTCTCGCCGGCGGCCAGGACGGCCTCCTTGAGGGACTCGGCCGAGTTCCAGTCCGCGGACTCCAACTTCTCGCGGGCCGTGCGGAGAAGGGCGTCGGAGCCCTCCTTCATGGCCTTCGCCCAGGACGCCTCGTCCTCGACCGGCTCGGCGAGGAACAGGAAGTCCACGTTGTCCGTGATCTCGGAGAGGACCTTCAGGCGGGTCTGCGCGTGCGGCGCGACGGCCTGCCACTTGGCCTCGTCGAAGTCCTCCGGCGCCCAGGGGGCGAACGGCGCCTTCAGCCAGGGGGCGCAGCGCTCGGTGAAGTCCTTCACGTCGAGCAGGCGGATGTGGTCGGCGTTGATCGCCTCGCACTTCTTGAGGTCGAAGCGCGCCGGGTTCGGGTTCACGTCGGAGATCTCGAAGGCCGCGACCATCTCGTCCATGGAGAAGACGTCCCGGTCGGCGGCGAGCGACCAGCCCAGCAGGGAAAGGTAGTTGAGCAGTCCCTCGGGGAGGAAACCGCGCTCCCTGTAGAGGTTGAGCGAGGACTCCGGGTCGCGCTTGGAGAGCTTCTTGTTGCCCTCGCCCATCACGTACGGGAGGTGCCCGAAGGAGGGGATCTCCTTGGCGATGCCCAGGTCGATCAGCGCCTTGTAGAGGGCGATCTGGCGCGGGGTGGAGGAGAGCAGGTCCTCGCCGCGCAGGACGTGGGTGATCTCCATCAGGGCGTCGTCGACCGGGTTGACGAGCGTGTACAGGGGGGCGCCGTTGGCCCGGACGATGCCGTAGTCCGGCACGTTCTCCGCGGTGAAGGTCAGCTCGCCGCGGACCAGGTCCGTGAAGGTGATCGTCTCGTCGGGCATCCGGAAGCGGATGATCGGCGTGCGGCCCTCGGCCTCGTAGGCGGCCTTCTGCTCGGCGGTGAGGTCGCGGCAGTGGCCGTCGTAGCCGGACGGGCGGCCGGCGGCGCGGGCGGCGTCGCGGCGGGCGTCCAGCTCGGCCGTGGAGCAGTAGCAGGGGTAGGCGCGGCCGGCGTCCTGGAGCTTGCGGGCGACGTCCTTGTAGATGTCCATGCGCTGCGACTGGCGGTACGGCGCGTGCGGGCCGCCGACCTCGGGGCCCTCGTCCCAGTCGAAGCCCAGCCAGCGCAGCGAGTCGAGCAGCTGGTCGTACGACTCCTCGGAGTCGCGGGCCGCGTCGGTGTCCTCGATGCGGAAGACCAGGGTGCCCTGGTGGTGCTTGGCGAACGCCCAGTTGAACAGGGCGGTGCGGACCAGGCCCACGTGCGGGTTACCGGTCGGCGAGGGGCAGAAACGGACGCGTACGGGTGCGCTAGCCACGCTTGACAACCTTGTTGGTGAGAGTGCCGATGCCTTCGATGGTGACGGCGACCTCGTCGCCGACGGTGAGCGGTCCGACGCCTGCCGGGGTGCCCGTGAGGATCACGTCGCCGGGGAGCAGCGTCATGGCCTCGGTGATGTTGACGATCAGATCCTCGATCGAGTGGATCATCTCGCTCGTGCGGCCGAGCTGGCGCTGCTGGCCGTTGACCGTGAGCTGGATGGTGAGGTCGCTCGGGTCGAGGTCCGTCTCCACCCAGGGGCCGAGCGGGCAGGAGGTGTCGAAGCCCTTGGCCCGGGCCCACTGCTTCTCGCGCTTCTGGACGTCCCGCGCGGTGATGTCGTTGGCGCAGGTGTAGCCGAGGATGACGTCCTTGACGCGCTCGCGCGGGACCTCGCGGCACATCCGGCCGATGACGACGGCCAGTTCGGCCTCGTGGTGGAGGTCCTCGGTGAAGGAGGGGTACTGGATCGCGTCGCCGGGGCCGATCACCGAGGTGGACGGCTTGAAGAAGGCGAAGGGGGCGTCCGGCACCTCGTTGCCCAGTTCCCTGGCGTGCTCGGCGTAGTTGCGGCCGTAGGCGACGACCTTGTTCGGGAGCACCGGCGGCAGCAGCCTGACCTTGCTCAAGGGGACCTTCGTACCGGAGAGTTCGAAGTCCGCGAACGGGATGCCCTTGATGATGTCGAGGACGAGCTCGTCCGGCTTGTCGCCCTCTACCGCGCCGAAGGCGACGTTCCCGTCGATGGAGAATCTGGCGATGCGCACGGGATGGGCGCCCCTCACTGAGCTGGCTGGAGTCTGACGCTCCAGGCTAACGCGGTGCGGGGCGCCCGCTCGCGCGACTACTCCGCGGCGGCGGTGACCGGGATCTCCATGAGGATGGTGCGGCGCGGGTTGGCCGTCTGGGCCGGCAGGTCGAGCGAGTGTTCCTGCAGCTCCGGCGTCTGCAGCGCGTCGGCGTCCGCGAGGTGCGCCAGCGTCGTGCGTCGCGGGTTGGCAATGTTGCGGAACATCATCGTCGTCTTCACTGTTGTACTCGACCCTCGTCGTCCGTGGGTGGGTGGTTGGCAGTTTCTGCCCTCATGTAAAGCGCCAGGCTAAACATTCAATTCCCGGCCGAAGCCGTGAAGAGGCCGTGATCCGGGTGTGAGTTTGCTCACCACCCCGTGGGCATACCGGCCAATTCGGACTGCCAACTCACCTCAACGAAACGGACATTGACCCCCTGAAGCTGTCATTCCGCTCCTGATCATGGCGACTTGGGCACATGACATGCCCCTGAGGGCCGTAGGGATTTGCCCCCTTTGGAGTGAATAGCTTTCTACGTCTCGTGACGCAGTCCTCACGCGGTGTCACACAGGTCACAGCCTGGCCTACGGGCCTTGTTGGAGATCCTGCACTGTGCTGGAATTCCACGGACCGCCGCAGAATCAGCCCGGCGCTCAGGGGGCGCAACGCAGCGCCGAGGGCGGCGGAAGGGGGAGCAGCGCCGGTCACTCACGACCACACACTGGGGTGCGCGTTCAGGGCGCTCCCTAAGACGCCGACACCGTCCTTCCGTTCACGCGGAGGGGCGCCTGGTCCAGAGGTTGCGACGCTAGTGCAGGGACGTTTCAAGAGGGATGGCAGTGCTTCGGCGGAGCCGGAGCCGCATGGCGGGGCTGGCCCCAAGACCGGCAGCTCCTCGCCCCAGCACGCCCAGAACCCGGGCCCGGCCCCGTCAGGAGACGGTGGAGGCGCCGGTCGCCCCGGTGCGTCCGCAGCCCCGACCCCCGTACCCCCGGTGAAGCCGCCGACGGGTTCGCCCGGACCCGGCTCGCGCGTCGCTCTGCGCAACTGGCGCATCTCCACGCGCCTGGTGTCGCTGCTCGCGCTCCCGGTGGTCGCGGCCACCTCGCTCGGTGCCCTGCGCATCAGCGACTCCATGACCGACATCCAGCAGCTCGACAACATGAAGCTGCTGACGGACATGACCAAGCAGGCCACGGAGCTGGCCACCGCGCTCCAGGAGGAGCGCGACCAGTCGGCCGGTCCTCTCTCGCACGGCGGCAAGGCCACCGACTACGAGGTCAAGGGCTACGAGCAGAAGACCGACCGGGCCCGCGACAACTTCATCAACGCCTCGGAAGAGGTCGACAGCGCCAGCAAGAGCGGCAACCTTCAGGGCGTCCGGGAGAGCCTGGTCGGTCTCGCGACCGAGCTGGACAACCTCGACAAGATCCGGAAGTCGGCGTACCAGTCGAAGGAGAACTCGACCCAGACGGTCGACGCCTACCACCGGCTGATCACCCAGCTGCTCGACCTCTCGCAGGACATGGCGGAGGCCACCAGCAACCCGGAGATGATCCAGCGCACCCGCGCCCTGGCGGCCTTCTCCGCCGCCAAGGAGTTCTCCTCCGTCCAGCGCGCGGTGATCGCGGCGGCCCTGCCGAACAACAACACCCAGCAGGGCAAGCTCTCCGACAACGACCGGCTCTACGCCGACTCCGCCCTGGAGAGCGAGAAGTCGGAACTGAGCATCTTCCGCAACATCTACGGCACCCAGGGCGCCGAGGAACTCATCGCGCCCATCGAGGACGGCAACCCGACCATCGAGTCGGCCGACACCTACGCGCAGCGCGTCCTCGACAACTCGAACGGTCTGGCCTCGCTGGACAAGCGGTCCTACAAGGACTGGGTGGACGACAGCTCGACGAAGATCGAGCAGATGAAGAAGATCGAGCACACGCTGCTCGAGGACATGGAGCAGAAGGCCCGCGAGCTGCGCTCCGCCTCGGAGCGCGAGGCGATCATCTCCGGTGCGCTGATCCTGCTCGTGCTCGGTGTCTCCCTCGTCGGCGCCTTCGTCATCGCCCGGTCCATGATCCGCTCGCTGCGCCGCCTGCAGGAGACCGCCAACAAGGTCGCCCAGGACCGGCTGCCCGAGCTGGTCAAGCAGCTCTCCGAGTCCGACCCGCAGGACGTCGACACGTCCGTGGAGTCGGTCGGTGTGCACTCCCGGGACGAGATCGGCCAGGTGGCCGCGGCCTTCGACGACGTGCACCGCGAGGCCGTCCGCCTCGCCGCCGAGCAGGCCCTCCTGCGAGGCAACGTCAACGCGATGTTCACCAACCTCTCGCGCCGTTCCCAGGGCCTCATCCAGCGTCAGCTCTCGCTCATCTCCGAGCTGGAGTCCCGCGAGGCCGACCCGGACCAGCTGTCCTCGCTCTTCAAGCTCGACCACCTCGCGACCCGCATGCGCCGTAACGGTGAGAACCTCCTGGTCCTCGCCGGTGAAGAGCCCGGCCGCCGCTGGACCCGTCCGGTCCCGCTGGTCGACGTGCTCCGCGCCGCCGCCTCCGAGGTGGAGCAGTACGAGCGCATCGAACTGGCCTCCGTGCCGACCACCGAGGTCGCCGGCCGCGTGGTCAACGACCTCGTGCACCTCCTCGCCGAGCTGCTGGAGAACGCCACCTCGTTCTCCTCCCCGCAGACGAAGGTCAAGGTCACCGGTCACGCGCTGCCCGACGGCCGGGTGCTGATCGAGATCCACGACACCGGCATCGGCCTCTCCCCCGAGGACCTCGCCGCGATCAACGAGCGGCTGGCGTCGCCGCCCACCGTGGACGTCTCGGTCTCCCGCCGCATGGGTCTGTTCGTGGTCGGCCGTCTGTCGCAGCGCCACGGCATCCGCATCCAGCTGCGCCCCTCCGACTCCGGTGGTACGACCGCGCTGGTCATGCTCCCCGTCGATGTCGCCCAGGGCGGCAAGAAGCCCGCTCCGGGCAAGCCCGGCCAGGCCGCCGTCGGCGCCGCGGCGGCAGCCGCCGCGGCCGGTGCCGGTGCGGCCCGCCGGGGTAACGGCCAGGGCGGTTCCGCCCTCGGCGCCGGTGCGCCGAACGGCGGCAACGGAGGACTTCTCGGTGCCGGGGCCGCTCCGCGCGGCCAGGTCGGTGCCGGTCAGGGCCCGCGGGCCGCGCTGCCCGGTGCGGGCGGTGGACGTCCGGGTGGTCCCGGCGGTCCCGGTGGCCCGGGCGGTGCGCGTGGACCGCAGGGTCCCTCGGCTCCGCAGGGCCGGCAGAACACCGGTGGCGGTCTCTTCGGCCAGGCGCCCGCCGCCCCGCAGGGCCTCCAGGCCACGGGTGCGGGCGGCGGCCAGGGCTTCGGTGACGGACGCCAGGACGCCTTCGGTGGTCCCCCGCCGCAGAACGGCAACCCGGTTCCGCCGCAGCGCACGGGCAACGACGAGCCCGAGCCGCCCCGCGGTGGTGGCCGGCGCCGTGGCCGTCAGCCTCAGCTGCCGCCCCGCGGTGGTGCAAGGGCCGAGCTGCCGGGCGGCAACAACGGCCAGCAGCGCCCGAGTTGGAGCGACGAGAACGCGCAGCCCCCGCTGGGCCGCGGCAACCTCGACGCCCCGCGCGGTCACGACGAGCGCGATGCCGAGCAGACCTCGCGGATGCCGCGCATCGACGACCGTCAGGGCCCCGCGGCCACGACGGAGATGCCGGCGATACCCCGCTTCGACGCACAGGACAGCGGCCAGTTCCCGCGCCCGGGTACCAACGGGCAGCAGAACACGGGCCAGTTCCCGCGTCCCGGCACCAACGGCCAGCAGAACCCCGGGCAGTTCCCCCAGCAGGGCCCGAACGGCGCGCAGGACACGGGTTCGTTCCCGCGTCCCGGTGCGGGTGGCCCCCAGGACACGGGTTCGTTCCCGCGGCCGGACTTCGACGCCCCGCGTCCCGGCGCCAACTCCCCGCAGAACGGCGGCCAGTTCGTCCGCTCGGACGTCTTCGGCGCCCCGAACAGCCCGGCCAACAACCCGTCGAATCCGGCCAACACGGGACAGTTCGCCGTCCCGCAGGCCTACGACGCCGGCTCCACCGGGCAGTTCGCGAACCCCGGCTTTGACAACGGGTCCACCGGTCAGCACAATCTGCCGAACCGTCAGAACCCCGCGAACACCGGGCAGTTCGAGCGTCCGCAGGTCAACGGGAATCGCAACGGTGCCGATTACGGCGCCCAGCGACCGCCCGCCCCGCAGCGTCCCACCCGCCAGGAGCCCGAGGCGTTGCCGCCTGCCACGGGTCCCGGCGACGGCAGGACGCCGCTGTACGACACGCTGGAGACCAACTGGTTCCACGGCCAGCAGGCGGAACAGCAGCAGAGCCAGAGCAGCAACGGCTCCGCGCCCGCCCCGCAGCCGCAGGCACCGCAGGCTCCGGCGACACCCCCCCAACGTCCCACGGGCGGTACCTGGCGCAGCTCGCCGAACGACGATCTCGTTCGGCAGGCGGAGCGCGTACGGCAACCGGCCGCGGGCGGCGTCACCACCTCCGGCCTGCCGCGCCGGGTGCCCAGGGCGAACCTCGTCCCGGGTACGGCTCAGCAGCAACAGCACCAAACGGGTCCGCAGGTCTCCCGTGCGCCTGACGACGTACGCGGCCGGCTGACCAATCTCCGTCGGGGCATCGCACAGGGTCGACAGGCCGGTACGGGTACCGGCCAGACCGGCAGCTTCCCCAGCCCCACTCACCAGCAGGAGCGTTAGTTGAGCCAGATGAGCCAGGCGGCACAGAACCTCAACTGGTTGATAACCAACTTCGTGGACAACACCCCGGGTGTGTCCCACACCGTCGTCGTGTCCGCGGACGGACTCCTTCTGGCCATGTCGGAAGGGTTCCCGCGCGACCGCGCCGACCAGCTCGCGGCCGTGGCCTCCGGGCTCACCTCGCTGACGGCCGGGGCGTCCCGGATCTTCGAGGGCGGCGACGTGGCACAGACGGTCGTAGAGATGGAGCGGGGATTCCTCTTCCTCATGTCCGTCTCGGACGGCTCGTCCCTGGCAGTGCTCGCACACCCCGAGTGCGACATCGGCCTCGTGGGCTACGAGATGGCACTGCTCGTCGACCGTGCAGGGGCGGTCCTCACACCGGACCTGCGCGCCGAACTCCAGGGCAGTCTGCTTCACTGACCGGCCCCGGTACCACCCGTCTCACCAAATCACCGTCCGGCCGCCACAATCCCCCCACCGGCCCTGTCAGACGGCTAGCCCGACCGACTTGCTGTCCCGCCCGGAGGATTCATGACCCCGCCCACCGCCTCTCATGATCCGTACGCCGAGCCGTACGGGGACGAGGGCGACCAGCCGCTGGTACGTCCGTATGCGATGACCGGCGGCCGGACCCGGCCGCGCTACCAGCTCGCCATAGAGGCCCTGATCAGCACCACGGCCGATCCGGCAGCGCTGATGGGACTGCTCCCTGAGCACCAGCGCATCTGCCACCTGTGCCGCGAGGTCAAGTCGGTCGCGGAGGTGTCGGCACTCCTCGCCATGCCCCTCGGTGTGGCCAGGATCCTCGTCGCGGACCTCGCCGAGGCCGGACTGGTGGCCATCCACCAGCCGGGCGGCGACGAGAACAACGGCGGCGCACCGGACGTGACGCTGCTCGAAAGGGTGCTCAGTGGACTTCGCAAGCTCTGACGGAGGGCGGGCGACCACCTCCGCGAAGATCGTGGTGGCGGGTGGCTTCGGCGTCGGCAAGACCACGTTCGTGGGTGCCGTCTCGGAGATCAACCCGCTGCGCACGGAGGCCGTCATGACGTCCGCAAGCGCGGGCATCGACGACCTCACCCACACCGGGGACAAGACCACCACCACGGTGGCCATGGACTTCGGACGCATCACCCTGGACCAGGACCTGATCCTGTACCTCTTCGGTACGCCGGGTCAGGACCGTTTCTGGTTCATGTGGGACGACCTGGTGCGCGGCGCGATCGGCGCCGTGGTCCTGGTCGACACCCGTCGTCTCGCCGACTGCTTCCCCGCGGTCGACTACTTCGAGAACTCGGGTCTGCCCTTCGTCATCGCCCTCAACGGCTTCGACGGGCACCAGCCGTACTCTCCGGAGGAGGTGCGCGAGGCGCTGCAGATCGGTCCGGACGCGCCGATCATCACGACGGACGCCCGCCACCGCTCGGACGCGAAGAGTGCGCTGATCACGCTGGTCGAGCACGCACTCATGGCCCGGCTGCGCTAGCTTCGGCCGCCCTTGATGCAGTGCTCAAGTCGGCAGCGCCGTACGGCAGTTGTCGTAGACACCCCGGAGCCGACTGTGGCCTTTGACACGGTCGGCCCCGGTGTTCATAACGTTTCGGCAGAGGAATCGGGTGGTACCGCAACGCGTCGCGGTCATCCGGTGCCGCTCCGCTAACAAAGCCCCGTCTTTTGACGGGGCTCGCTCTTTATGACCGTTTTATCTGGGGCTTACATCACTCGGAATCCGCGGTTCCGACTGTTTGGAATCGCGGTTGCCGACGTGCTGGAATGCGTGAACTGCCCAATAGTCAACGACGTACTGATAGGCAGAGGTCGTTGACGGGCTTGAGACACTGCGGCACGAGGATAGGTGCCGACCGCCGGAAGGTTGTTGGTCGAGTGAGGCGAAGCAAGAACGGTCCCGAGCCGTCGGCCCGGGGCAACTTCACCCCGCCGCCGCGCGGAGCGGCGCCCGCCCCTGTGCCAGGCTCGGAGCCCTCGGCACCGCCCCCTCCGAGCGGCAGCCGGCTGTCACCGCGGAACTGGCGGGTACCGACCCGGCTGAACGCGATCCTGCTCATACCCGTGGTGGTCGGCCTCGTCATGGGCGGCTTCCAGGTGAAGAGCTCGATCGACACCTGGCAGAACGCCGAGGACGCGGAGAAGACCGCCCGCCTGGTGCAGGCCGCCCTCAACTACGGCGACGCGCTGTACGTCGAGCGCGACAGCAGCGCCGCCCCCCTGCTCCTGGGCAACGACAAGGCGACGGTCGCCGCGGTCCGCAAGAACACCGACCAGTCCGCCGACGCCTTCGACGCGGCCGCCCAGAACATGCCCCAGACCGCCGGTCTGAAGCGCCGTCTGAAACTCTTCCGCGCCGAGGAGCCCAACCTCCAGTCGCTGCGCGCGGCCGCGTACACCACCAAGCTCACCGGTGTGCAGACCGAAGAGGGCTACACGGAGATCGCCCACCCCCTGATGGAGTTCGCCAACGAACTCGGTCTGGGCACCGGCAACATCACCAGCTACGGCCGTACCGTCTACGCGATCTCGCTGACCAAGGCCGCGCTGTCGCTGGACCGCTCGATCGGCATGCACATGCTGGTCAAGCCGGGTCCCGACGCCGGCAACCTGGCCAGCCAGCGGGTCGCGCTCTCGTCGTACGCCTATCTCGAGCGCATCGCCATCGAGGAGTACACCGGTGGTGGCACGCAGGCCGACGCCGACAAGCTCGCGGCGGCCCAGAAGAAGATGACGACCGACGGCGCGGCCATGGTCCAGCAGGCCAAGGCCAAGGACCCGAACTACGTGGCCCCGCCGGCCGATCCGACCACGATGGTCACCGCGCTCGCGACCCTCGGCGGCACCGACGCCTCCTACCGCGAGGCGCTCGCCACGAAGGGCATCACCGCGCAGAACTGGTGGGCGGTCACGACCCTCCAGTACAACGCGTATCACAAGATCGAGTCCGACCTCGCCGACACCGCGGTGAGCGAGGCCGCCAACATCGCGGACGACGCCAAGCAGTCGGCGATCATCACCGGTGCCGCCGTCGTGGTCGCGCTGCTCGCCGCGTTCATCCTGGCCGGCATGGTGGCCCGCCAGATGAGCCGCGCGATGCGCCAGCTACGCAACGCCGCCTTCGGGATCGCCGAGCAGCGCCTGCCGATGCTGGTCGACCAGCTCTCGCGCACCGACCCGGGACGCGTGGACACCCGCGTCCAGCCGATCCCCATCACCACCACGGACGAGATCGGCGAAGTCGCCCGCGCCTTCGACCAGGTCCACCGCGAGGCCGTACGACTGGCCGCCGAGCAGGCCCTCCTGCGCGGCAACATCAACGCGATCTTCACCAACCTGTCGCGCCGCAACCAGTCCCTGATCGAGGGCCAGCTGACCCTCATCACCGACCTGGAGAACAACGAGGCCGACCCGGACCAGCTGGAGAACCTCTTCCGGCTGGACCACCTCGCGACCCGTATGCGCCGCAACGGCGAGAACCTCCTGGTCCTCGCCGGCGAGGAGCCCGGCCGCCGCTGGGACCAGCCGGTCCCGCTGGTCGACGTGCTGCGCGCCGCCTCCTCCGAGGTGGAGCAGTACGAGCGCATCGAGCTGTCGGGCGTCCCGGAGGCCGAGATCCACGGCCGCGCCGTGACCGACCTCGTGCACCTGCTGGCCGAGCTGCTGGAGAACGCGACGACGTTCTCCTCCCCGCAGACCAAGGTGCGCGTGACGGCCACCCGGCTCCCGGACGGCCGGGTCATGATCGAGATCCACGACAAGGGCATCGGCCTCACCGCCGAGGACTTCGCGGACATCAACCACAAGCTGGCCAACCCGCCGACCGTGGACGTCGCGATCTCCCAGCGCATGGGCCTGTTCGTGGTCGGCCGCCTCTCCGACCGGCATGGCATCCGCGTCCAGCTCCGCCCCTCGGGCGAGCAGGCCGGCACCACCTCGCTGGTCATGCTGCCGGACGCGATCACGCACGGTGGCGGTGGCGAATCCCAGCTCCAGCGCGACGAGTTCACCGTCTCGCAGATCATGCCGGAGCAGGCGCAGCAGCAGTTCCAGGGCGAGGACTTCAACCACGCCCCGATGCGCACCGCGGCCGAGCTCGGCTTCGACGACACCCGCTACTCCGAGGTGCCGGACGACATCCGCGAGCTGGACCCGGTGGGCCGCTCGCTGATGCGCGAGGAGCGCCGCGCGGCCCTGGAGACCCAGAAGCCGGGCCAGGAGTCCGAGGCCGGCGACTACCCGGAGTTCCCCGAGTTCGACGAGCCGCAGCCGTACGGCAACGGCCAGCAGGGCTACCAGGACCAGCCGACCGGCTTCACCGGCCAGCCGGCGTACGAGGAGCAGCAGCGGACGTCGTACGACGAGCCGCAGCAGCCCACGTACGACGAGCAGTACTTCGCGCCGAACGGCGGGCTGCCGCAGGGCGACGCCTTCCCCGACTCCTTCCCGTCGAACGGCGGTTACCCGGAGCCGGGTTACGCGGAGCCGGTGCAGGAGGAGCACGCGTCGGCGCACTCCGCGGCCCCGGAGACGTATACGGGCTTCGAAGAGCCGTCCTACCAGGACGACTGGCCGCAGCAGGACGGTTACCGCAACGGGTATCCGGACCAGTACGCTCCGGAAGCGGAGTCCACGCAGGCCGCTGACGTCAGTGAGCGGGACCACGTAGGCTTCGAGCGTCCGGGACCGGCGCCCTCCGCCGTGCACGCGCTGACCGACGCCGGACTGCCGCGCCGCGGTTCGGCCGCGAGCGGCACGAACGGCTCGGGGCCCGCACAGCAGGGGCCGTCGGCCGCGCCGGAGAGCAAGGTCGACGTCTTCGGCACCGCGAACGGCGGCACCGGCACCGTGGACTGGCGGTCGGCGAACGACGAGCGCTGGCAGCAGGCCTCGGCGCTGAAGAAGCCGAAGGCGGGCGGGGTCACCTCCTCCGGCCTGCCGCGGCGGGTACCCAAGGCCAACCTGGTCGAGGGCACCGCCGAGAGCACTCCCCAGGGCGGCCCCCAGGTCTCCCGCGCTCCCGAGGACATCCGGGGCAGGCTGAGCAACCTGCGCCGCGGGGTCCAGCGGGGACGCAGCGAAGGCAGCGAAACGAACGGTCAGGGCTTCGGCTCTGACAGCACCTACAACCAGGAGCGTTAGTGTGAGCCCGATGAGCCAGGCGGCGCAGAACCTGAACTGGTTGATCACCAACTTCGTGGACAACACCCCGGGGGTGTCCCACACGGTGGTGGTCTCCGCCGACGGACTCCTTCTGGCGATGTCCGAAGGGTTCCCGCGCGACCGTGCCGACCAGTTGGCGGCCGTAGCGTCGGGTCTTACCTCGCTGACCGCCGGTGCCTCGCGCATCTTCGAGGGTGGCAGCGTGAATCAGACGGTTGTGGAGATGGAGCGGGGATTCCTGTTCATCATGTCCGTATCCGATGGTTCTTCGCTCGCGGTTCTCGCGCACCCGGAGGCGGACATCGGCCTCATTGGGTACGAGATGGCCCTTCTGGTGGACCGCGCCGGCACTGTCCTGACCCCGGACCTTCGAGCGGAGCTCCAGGGGAGCCTTCTCAACTAACAGACGGACGGTGCGTTTTGGCGTCCCGAGGCCATAAGGTTTCGGGACGCGGCTCCACATTGATGGGTGCCCGGCACAGTCGGAGGAGGAGAAAGTGGCAACACCCCCAGGCGGTTCGTCTTCGGGCAACTGGTCGTACGGTCCCGGTCAGGGACAGGGCGACGGTTCCCAGAACCGGTACAACTTCCCCTCCTCCCCTTCCCCGCGCCGCCAGCCGTACCCGCAGGGCCCCGGTCCTTCGCCGTACGACCAGCCGCCGGCGCCGCGGATCCAGCCGGTGCAGCCTCATCGACGCGCCCCCGAGTCGGCACCCGCGGGGTCGACGAGCAATCCCCTGGTGCGCCCGTACGCCATGACCGGCGGCCGGACGCGCCCTCGCTACCAGCTCGCCATCGAGGCACTGGTGCACACCACCGCGCAGCCGCACCAGATGCAGGGCCAGTTGCCCGAGCATCAGCGGATCTGCAACCTCTGCCGGGAGATCAAGTCGGTGGCCGAGATCTCGGCCCTCCTGACGATCCCTCTCGGTGTGGCCAGGATCCTCGTCGCCGACTTGGCGGAGGCGGGCCTGGTCGCCATTCATCAGCCCGGCGGCGACGAGAACGCCGGCGGCCAGCCAGACGTGACACTGCTCGAAAGGGTGCTCAGTGGACTTCGCAAGCTCTAGCGGCGGTCCTTCCCGCTCCACCACCTCGGCGAAGATCGTGGTGGCGGGTGGCTTCGGCGTGGGCAAGACCACGTTCGTCGGGGCCGTCTCGGAGATCAACCCGCTGCGTACCGAGGCCGTGATGACGTCCGCGTCGGCGGGCATCGACGACCTCACCCACACCGGAGACAAGACGACCACGACGGTCGCCATGGACTTCGGACGCATCACCCTGGACCAGGACCTGATCCTGTACCTGTTCGGCACTCCCGGCCAGGACCGTTTCTGGTTCATGTGGGACGACCTGGTGCGCGGTGCGATCGGCGCGATCGTGCTCGTGGACACCCGTCGTCTCGCCGACTGCTTCCCCGCGGTCGACTACTTCGAGAACTCGGGTCTGCCCTTCGTCATCGCCCTCAACGGCTTCGACGGCCAGCAGCCGTACAACCCGGACGAGGTCCGCGAGGCCCTGCAGATCGGCCCGGACACCCCGATCATCACCACGGACGCCCGCCATCGCGCGGACGCGAAGTCGGCTCTGATCACCCTGGTCGAACACGCACTGATGGCACGCCTGCGGTAGCGAACGGACGGCTACTGGACTGCCTGAAGCGATAGTCGGCCGTCTGCTTGAAGGGTCCCTCCGGTTTTCGGGAGGGGCCCTTTGTCGTGCCCTGGTTGTCCTCGACGCGAACGGCCCCGCCCTCCCGAAGGAGGGCGGGGCCGTCGTGGACGCGCTGGATCGCTCAGTGCCAGCTGTGCGGAGCCCGGAATCCGCCCTCGCGCTCCAGTCGGCGCCAGCCGGCCTTGGGGAGGGGGCGGTGGGCCGGGGCCTCGGCAGGGGCGGCCGCGGCGCGGGCCAGGAGGATGGCCGTGATGGCGGCGACTTCCTCGGGCTCGGCGTGGCCCTTCTCGACACGAATGTCAGGGGTGCTCATAGGTCTCAGTCTCCGTGAGAGAGGTTTCCGCGGAAGGACCGCGAAGGATCCGCTGGGTTACTGCGGGGGGTTGCCGTGCTTGCGCGAGGGAAGGTCCGCGTGCTTGGTGTGCAGCATCGCGAGCGACCTGATGAGTACTTCGCGGGTCTCGGCGGGGTCGATGACGTCGTCGACGAGTCCGCGCTCAGCCGCGTAGTACGGGTGCATCAGCTCGGACTTGTACTCCTTGACCATGCGCGTCCGCATCGCCTCGGGGTCCTCGGCGTCGGCGATCTGGCGGCGGAAGATGACGTTGGCGGCACCTTCGGCGCCCATCACGGCGATCTCGTTGGTGGGCCAGGCGTAGGTGAGGTCGGCGCCGATGGACTGGCTGTCCATGACGATGTAGGCACCTCCGTACGCCTTGCGCAGGATGAGCGAAATCCTCGGCACGGTGGCGTTGCAGTACGCGTAGAGCAGCTTCGCTCCGTGCCGGATGATTCCGCCGTGTTCCTGGTCGACGCCGGGAAGGAATCCCGGAACGTCCAGGAACGTAACGATCGGAATGTTAAAAGCGTCACACATCTGGACAAAGCGCGCAGCTTTTTCGCTGGCCTCGATGTCCAGGACGCCCGCGAGGCTCTGCGGCTGGTTGGCGACGATGCCGACGACCTGGCCGTCGAGGCGGGCCAGCGCGCAGATGATGTTGCGGGCCCAGCGCTCGTGGACCTCGAGGTAGTCGCCGTCGTCGACGATCTCCTCGATGACCTTGGTCATGTCGTACGGCCGGTTGCCGTCGGCCGGGACCAGGTCGAGCAGGATGTCCGAGCGGCGGTCGGCCTCGTCGCTCGACTCGGCGCGCGGCGGGTTCTCCCGGTTGTTCTGCGGGAGCATCGACAGGAGGTAGCGCACCTCGGCGAGGCAGGTCTCCTCGTCGTCGTACGCGAAGTGACAGACGCCGGAGGTCTCCGCGTGGACGTCGGCGCCGCCGAGGCCGTTCTGCGTGATCTCCTCGCCGGTGACCGCCTTGACGACGTCCGGGCCGGTGATGAACATCTGCGAGGTCTCGCGGACCATGAAGACGAAGTCGGTGAGGGCGGGGCTGTAGGCCGCGCCGCCCGCGCACGGGCCGAGCATCACGCTGATCTGCGGGATGACGCCGGAGGCCTTGGTGTTGCGCTGGAAGATGCCGCCGTAGCCCGCGAGGGCGGAGACGCCCTCCTGGATACGGGCGCCGGCGCCGTCGTTCAGGGAGACCAGGGGCGCACCGGCCGCGATGGCCATGTCCATGATCTTGTGGATCTTCGTGGCGTGGGCCTCGCCCAGGGCGCCGCCGAAGATGCGGAAGTCGTGCGCGTAGACGAAGACCGTGCGGCCCTCGACCGTGCCCCAGCCGGTGATGACACCGTCGGTGTACGGCTTCTTGGCCTCCAGGCCGAAGCCCACGGCGCGGTGCCGGCGCAGCTGCTCGACCTCGCGGAAGGACCCGGGGTCGAGGAGCAGGTCGATGCGCTCCCGGCCGGTCAGCTTCCCCTTGGCGTGCTGCGCCTCGGTCGCCTTCTCGCTCGGGCCGGCCAGTGCCCGCGCACGGATCTCGTGCAGCTCGGCCACTCGCCCTCGCGCGTCCGTCGGCTCGCCCGGCGCCTCATCCAAAACGGTCATGTACTGACCCTACGAAGGACACCAAGGAAAGGGCGCCGTCGACTCTGCACAGTCTCCGGCCCGTTTTCCTGGTACCCCTGAACAGAACCTCACCGGCATGCAGCCGTTCCGACTGCTCACGGGGCATGCTGGTTGTAGGGGTTACACAAAGCCGACAGCTGAGAGCCACCTCACATTCATGCGGGCGGATGCCATCTCCGGAGTGATTCTCGCGTTGCCGGGAGTGCCGGGAGAGCGTACTCGTAGAAGTGGCCCGTAGTAGTTGGCTCAACACCCTGCGGATGATGTTGAAAATTGAATGGAATAGGTCTACGGTCCTTCTTGTTCGCTTCGTTGAACGTTCAACAGATTCGATCCCGCACGCTTCCCGTCCCCTTTAGGAGCACGTCATGGGCATCTTCGGCCGCAAGAGCGACGACACCGACACCACCTCGGCACCCGCCGCGACCAACCCCGACCTGGCCGCGCTGACCGGCGACTACACGATCGACCCGGCGCACACCACGCTCGGCTTCACCGCCCGCCACGCGATGGTCACGAACGTCAAGGGCAAGTTCCTCGACTTCACCGGCACGCTGCACCTGGACGGTTCCGACCCGACCAAGTCCACCGCGTCGCTCGACGTCAAGATGGACAGCATCGACACCGGCTCGCCGGACCGCGACGGTCACCTCAAGAGCGCGGACTTCTTCAAGACGGACGAGTTCCCGTCGATGACCTTCCGCTCCACCTCCGCCGAGTCCCTCGGTGGCGACGACTACCGCGTCACCGGTGACCTGGAGATCCTCGGCACCACCAAGCCGATCACCATCGACCTGGAGTTCAACGGCGCGGCCAAGGACCCGTTCGGCAACGAGCGCGTCGGCTTCGAGGGCAAGGCCGAGATCCTGCGCTCCGAGTTCGGCCTCACGTGGAACGCGACGCTGGAGACCGGTGGCGTCCTCGTCTCCGAGAAGATCAAGCTGAACTTCGACATCTCGGCGATCAAGAACGCCTGAGGCCCAGCCACACCGCCAGATCCTCGATCTCGGCGTCCACGGCATCGGCGATGCTCCTGCTGAACTCCACGTCCTGATGGACGGCGTTCACCAGGAGCACGCCGGCCTTGCGGTCCGCGGTGGCGTCGAGCTTCCCGACGAGCCGGTCGCCGTAGAGGATCGGCAGTGCGAAGTACCCCCAGCGGCGCTTCTCGGCCGGCTTGTACATCTCCAACTGGTAGTCGTAGCCGAAGAGTTCGGTGGTGCGCTGCCGGTCGTGGATCAGCCGGTCGAAGGGCGACAGCAGTGCGGCCCGCCCGCTGAACGGCCGGTCCAGGTACGCCGGATCGACCCGCCACTCCCCCTTCACCCCTTCTACGACGGCGGGTTCACCGACGTCGCCCACGACAGCGGGTTCGACCGGGAGCGCGGTGCCGGTGGCCCGGGCGATGCCGAGGGCGCGCAGCCGCCGTTCGTTCCGCCGTCGGCGCGCTTCGTCGACGGGCACGGCGGGTTCGTCCGGGTAGACGCGTGCGGCCAAGTCCCACAGCCGCTCCCGCCCGGCCCGCCCCGCGACGGCGACCTCCCCGCGCAGCACCATCAGCTCCAGCAACTGGCTGACGTTGCGGTTGTGGGTCCACCCCGACGACTTCCACGGCACCGCGCACGTGTCGGGCAACTCCCGTGAGGTGAGCGGCCCTTGACCCCCGAGCCGCTCCAGGATGTCCCGCCTGCACGCGTCGTTCGCGGCGACCCACTCGCGGTAGTGCTTCGACTCCCTCTCCCATACGGCCATGTCGGCGCGGTACAGCGCCAGGTCCTCGCTCGGGCGGATCATCGCGCGCAGTTCGAGAAGGGTCCGGTCCGCGAGCGCGGCGGTGAGATCCTCCCGCGCGTACGCCGAGCCGAGCCGACTCCACGCGACGAGGTCGGCGTTCGGTGCGATCGCAGCGGTGGGGTCGATCTGGAGAAGGGTCAACCGGCGTACGACGGCGTGCAGTTCGGTGGGCCGGTCGGCATCCAGGAGCTGGGCCTGGACGGCGATTCTGCGGGCCTGGGGGCGGGTGAGCTCATGCACGGGGGCTCCACTGGGCGCTTGCGGGGAGGAGGTGTGTGTGCCGTTGCCACCAGCCGGGGGGTTCCGCCCTCGCCCCGGGCGATGCGCCCATGCGGAGTGCCAGTTCCTCGGCGGTGATGCCGTGGGCGAAGTGGACGTCCAGCATCCATCCGGAGCTTGTCGTTTCGTCCACCAGCCACTGAATGCCGTCCCCCACGTGCCGTCCCTTTCCGCCGCGAACAGACGCCCTGCCTGTGTCTGTTGACCTTAGGACGCACCACTGACAATCCGGGCACTATGAGGTACGGCAGTGGGTGGTGCTGCGTAGGGACGGACGGCGGGCGGGGCCAGTGGGCGGCGGGGATCACATCGACATGCGGGGCAGTACGTTCTACGGCCCCGTCACCGGCAAGTCCGAGTCACCGGACGCGGCGCCCGCCCCCACCGCCCTCTCCGCGTTGCCTGCCGCGCCGGCCGTCTTCACCGGCCGTGAGGACGAGGTGGCCGAACTGTTGGGTGCCCTGGATCCGGGGGTCGGTGGTGGCTCCGGGTCCGTCGTCGTCTCGGCTGTCTCGGGGCTCGGCGGCGTCGGAAAGACCGCGCTGGCGTTGTCTGTCGCGCATGCGGCGCGGGGGCGGGGCTGGTTCTCCGGGGGTGCGCTCTTCGTCGATCTGCGGGGGTACGACGACGTTCCGATGACGGCGGATCAGGCGGTGCCGGCGGTGCTGCGGATGCTGGGGGTGGAGGACGCGGATCTGCCGCCGACGCCGGATGAGCAGTACGCGCGGTACCGGGGCGAGTTGGGTTCCCGTGAGTCTGTGCTGATCCTTCTGGACAACGCCTCCGACCCGGCGCAGATCGTTCCGCTGCTGCCCGGGGAAGGGCGCGGACATCGGGTTCTGATCACCTCCCGGGAGGTCCAGGACTCCCTTCCGGTACGGCAGTTCAGGGTCGCCGGGCTCACGCCCGGTGCCTCGCGGGACCTTGTCGACCGGCAGCTTCGGCAGTACGACCCCGGTGACCTCCGGGTCGCGGAGGAGCCGGAAGCCGTACGCCGACTCGCCCAGCTGTGCGGCCACCTGCCGCTCGCCCTGCTGATCGTCTCGGCGTTGCTACGACGGCGTCGGCAGCGGCCGGTCTCCACGCTGGTGGATGAGCTGCGGGCGGCCGAGGATCGCGTACGGGCCCTGCGCGCCAAGGGAGTCGACCAGTACGGCAAGGAACTGAGCATGCGGCCCGTGCTCGACGTGATGTACGCCAGGCTGGAGCCTGAACTCGCCCGGGTCTTCCGGCTGTTGGGGCAGGTGCCGGGGAACAGCATCGCGTTCCGGATGGCGTTGACCGCGACCTCGCTGAAAGCCGGGTGCCTGGAACCACTCCTCGACGAGCTGGCCGCCGTCTCGCTCCTCACCGCGCTCCCAGGCGGTCAGCGCTGGGTGATGCACGACCTCGTACGGGCCTATGCCCAACTCGTCGCCGTCGAGGATCCCGCGGTGCACAAGGAAGTGGCCGAGGGACGGAGGAAGTTGCTGATGGCCTACTTCCACCTTGTCGTGTCCGCCGCCGCCCACCTCCTGGGGACTCCGGAAGAGGCACCCGTCAATTACTTCAGCTCACGCGAGTTCGCCCTGCTATGGCTCGACTCCGAGCGGACGGGACTGCTGGAGATCGCCCACTGGACCGACGGCGAGGACGAGGGCCGACCCCCCTCGCTGATGATCGTCCTGCACATGGGCAGTTACCTCATCCTTCGACGCGCCTTCGACGACTGGGCCACCGTGACGAAGGCCGCGTACGAGGCCGCCCGCCGAATCCGCCATCCCTGGGCCGAGGCCAGGACGTCCGGTGATCACGGCGGAGCCCTGTTCCATCTGGGGCGGTTCCAGGAGGCCGAGATCGCCCACCGCCGAGCCCTGCGGTTGTCCGAGGACTCCGACGACGCCGAGGGACAGATTCTGGCGTGGGACCACCTCGGACTCACCCTGCTGGCACTCAAGCGGTATGACGACGCGATCGACGCCCACACCCGTGGCGCACGGATCGCCGCCGGGATCGGCATGGTCCGGCAGGCATCCCAGGTGCGCACGAATCTCGGCGCTGTACTGAGTGCGGTGGGCCGCACGGAGGAAGCACAGGAGGTCTTCGAAGAAGCCCTGGCCGTCCACGTGGCCGTCGGCAACAAGGAGAGCGAGAAGCAGGCCCGTGCCGGCCTCGGCATGACCCTTCGCAAGCTGGGCCGCCTCGATGAAGCCGTGACCGCCTACGTCCGTGTTCTGGGGCTGTGCGCGGAATCCGGCGACTGGCACCACCGGGCCACCGTCTGGAACAGCCTGGGGCGGACCTGGAACGAGTCGGGGGCGCATGACCAGGCGCTCGCAGCCCACGTCCGGGCATTGAACTGGTTCGTCTTTCTCGGCGACCCCGTGGGAGAGGCCCGGGCCCGGGACGGCATGAGCACCGCACTTCTCGGACTCGACACCGTCCAAGGCGGAGTCACGCGTCCCGCAGTCTGAGTGCCGTGCCGCCGAGCGCCAACAACCCCACCGCGTAAGCCGCCAGTACCCCCAGGCCCGGCCACGGAGCGATCGTCAGTCGCTCCAGGTTTTTTGTCGCCTGGATGGACAGGGCCGCCGGCATGGGGGTCCAGCGTTGCAGGCGGTGTTGCCAGGTCGGGGAGTTGACCAGGCGGGACAGGATCGGGATGACGTAGAGGACGCCCAGGCCGAGGGTGATCGCGCCGCCCGTGTCGCGGAGCAGTGTCGCCAGGGACAGGCCCAGGAGTGTCACCAGGACGAGGATCAGGGTCGAGCCCGCCGCCGCCCGGAGCGTCGCACCGTCCGTGGGGCTCGGGAGGATCAGGTGGGACAGGACCAGGGCGGACAGGACCGCCGAGGCCCCGGCCACCGCCGTCAGGAGCGACAGGGTGGCCGCCTTGGACGTCAGGACCCGCCACCGTCCCGGCATCGCCGTGAGCGTCGTGCGGATCGTGCCCGTGCTGTACTCCGCGCCCATCGAGAGCACACCCAGCACCAGACACAGCGACTGGCTCAACTGGACGCCGGTGAGGCTCAGTTTGACCGTGTCCTCGTGGCAGGCCGCCGGTGACGGGCACACCTGGGTCGTCAGGGACGAGGCCGCCGCCGCGCCGACCGCCGCCGTCAGGGCGACCGTCGCCGCCAGGAGCCACCATGTGCTGGGCAGCGTACGGAGTTTGGTCCACTCGGCGTGGAGAGAGCCCAGCCACCTCACGCGTCCCGCCTCCTGACCGTCCAGGCCGCCAGCAGCAGGGCCGCCACCGCGTAGGCCGCGAGCACCGCCAGGCCGTGGTACGGGGTCAGGGGGTAACAGCCGCCCTCGGGAAGGCAGTTGTGGTGGACCTGCGGGTAGTACGTGACCCCCTGCTGGATCGCGAAGGCCGCCGCCGGTGTCACCCTCAGCAGCCACTGCGCCGCCGGAAGCGGGAGGGCGACCGAGAGGATCTGCGGGAGCAGCACCAGGACCACCACCGTCGCGATCGTGCCGGCGCTGGAGCGCAGCACCACGCCGACGGCGAGGGCCAGGACCGCGACCAGTGACAGGAGGACCGCGCTGCCCACCACCGCCCTGAGGGCCGGGTTCTCCAGGAGGGAGAGGTCGGGGAACTCGGGGGGCTTGAAGCCGTTGGAGCGCAGTGTCCTCTGCGCCACGGTGAAGCCGATCGCCGTTGCCGGCAGGCCTGTCGCGAAGGTGACGGCGCCGATCACCGTCGTCTTCGCCGCGAGCACCTTCAGCCGGGACGGCGTCGCCGTGAACGTCGTACGGATCAGGCCGCGTTTGTATTCGCTCGTCACGAAGAGCGTGCCCAGGGTGGCCATGAAGAGGAGGCCCACGAACACTCCCTGGAAGCTCATCTGGACCATGTCGGGGTTGTTCTCGTCCGGGGCGATGTCTCCCTGCCCGGTGAGGGTGTAGACGCCGGCCGCGGTCACCGTCGACGCGCCCGGCCGTGTGCTTCCCGGCGGGGCCTGAGAGGTGGGCGCCCCTATGTCCGTGGACGTCCAACCGCCCGTGTCCGACGTGCCGGTGAGGCCGAGGTGGTCGAAGGTGCCGGTGGCCTGACCGCTGCCCGCCACCGAACTCGTACCGCCGAAGGACCGGTGCACGACCTCACGGTTGGGAGCCGCCAGGAACGCCCCCACCTGGACCGTCCTCCCCAGCCCCCCGACGCTCACCTCTCCGAGCCGGGTCCACTTCGCGCCGTCCACCGACGCGTAACCGGTGAGTTTCTCCCCCAGCCTTGTCAACCGGAGCCATTGCGGGGCTTTCGTCGGATCACTGCTCGGGCCCGCCGTGTCGTGAGTGAAGTTCCACTGCATACGCACCCCGTGCGCGGGCGTCGCCAGCACCGCCGCGTACAGCGACCCCTGCTTCAGGCTCGACTTGACGATGACCCCGGCCTTGGTCCAGGGCTCCAGCCCGTTCCCGGAGGCGCCCTTCATCCCGGTGACCCGGACCGTGACCGTGCCGTCGCCGGTCAATGGCCGGTGGACGAACCGGAAAGCGTCGTTGACGACCTCGCCCCCGGGCCCGAGCACCACCGGCGGTCCACCGCCGACAGTGGACCCGGTCGCCCCGAGCTGACAGACGACGACCACGACCACGGCGGTGATGGCCAGCACCGCCACCCAGATCCTGACCGTCCAGAACTTCGCCCACTCCGCCCGCAGCAGCCGCCCGAACCCGGCCCGCGCGGGATGCAGACCCGAGCGGTACGGAGGAACCGTCCTCGTCGGTGTCGTCGTCATCACCGGGTCACCTCGTCCGCTTCCTCGGCGGGCGTGGCCGTGAACTCGGCCGCGTCCCGGGTGAGTTCCATGTAGGCCTCCTCCAACGACGCCCGGTGGGCGCCCACTTCGGTGAAGGGGACCCGGGCCCCGGAGAGCAGCTCCACCACCCGTTCGGCGGGGAGACCGGTGACGGTGAGGACGTCGCGATCGACGACAGCGACCGTCCCGCCTTCCCGGGCGAGCAGTTCCATGGCCTCCGTACGGCTGCCGGTGCGCAGCCGCACCCGGTCACCGGAGGCCGCCGCGAGGAGATCGGCCACGGCCGTGTCGGCGATGAGCCGCCCCCGGCCGATGACCACCAAATGGTCGGCGGTGTCCTCGAGTTCACTCATCAGATGGCTGGAGACGAGGATCGCCCGGCCTTCGGCGGCGAGATGCCGGAGCAGGCCCCGGATCCACTGAATGCCTTCGGGATCAAGGCCGTTGACCGGCTCGTCGAGCAGAAGCACCGGTGGGTCGCCGAGCAACGCGACGGCTATCCCGACCCGTTGGCGCATACCGAGGGAGTAACCGCTCGCCCTCCGCCGGGACGCCTCCTCCATCCCGACCTGTTCGAGCACCTCGTCCACCCGCCGCATCGACAGCCCGTGGGAGTGTGCGAGCCAGCGGAGGTGGTCGCGCCCCCGCCGGCTGGGGTGCAGGGCGGCGGCGTCCAGCAGGGCGCCAACCTCCAACAGCGGCGTACGCAGGGCGTGATAGGGGCGGCCGCCGATCAACGCCTGTCCCCCGTCGGGGGCGTCCAGCCCCAGCACGGCCCGCATGGTGGTGGACTTCCCCGCCCCGTTGGGGCCGACGAACCCGGTCACCGTGCCGGGCTCGACCGTGAACGACAGCCCGTCGACCGCGAGCGTCCGCCCGAACCGCTTGCGCAGTTCCCGGACTTCGATGGTTGCGTCGGTTGTTTGACTCATGCTGAGGGAGGCTAGGCGGGTCGGCCACCGCCCGTCGTCACGCGACGGGGGTCCCTCACGAAGGGGACGCCGAGCGGAACGGCGATCGGCACAATGACCGGATGGGCGTGGAGGGGGCGTCGAGTGTGGAGGGTTCGGCAGCGCCGGAAAGCGCGGGCGGGGCGAGGGAACACGGTCCGGTGACAGCTGGTGTCCCGGGCCGGGAACGGGATGTGCGCCGACTGGTCGATGCCGGCCGCACGGGGCTCGCCGCCGCCTCGCGGCGCGCGGAGCTCGCCGCTCCCGTCACTCTTGCCGTCCTGGCACAGGCCGAAGTCCTCCTGCGCAGCACCGACTTGGCCGGTGACTTCGCCGCCTTGCTGCTGCTCGGCCTCGCCTCCACGCTGCCCCTCGCCCTCGTTCTCGGCACGGGACGGCTCGCCCGCAGCGGCGCCGCCCTGGCGCTCAGCCTCGCCTGCGTGCTCTCCCTCGTGCCCTTCGGCGGCCTCACCGTCGCCGGGGTCGTGGCCCAACTCGTCTGCGTGTACGTCCTGGGCCGCGCCGGAGCCACCCGCCTCGGCGGGCTGCTGGTCCTCCCCTACGTCGTGATCGCCCTCGGCAGTCACGAGCAACTGACCAGGATCGTCGCCGTCCTGGTGGCCACCCTCGCCTCCGCCGCCGCGGCCACCGGCATCGCCCACCACGTCCGCAGCACCGCACAAGCCCACAGTGCGACCGAACAGGCCTTCGCTGACACCCTCCTCGAACACGCCGCACGGGGTGAACGGGCGCGTATCGCACGGGAGTTGCACGACGTCGTCGCGCACCACATCTCGATGATCGCCGTCCAGGCCGAGACCGCCCGGCTCACCACCCCCGGACTCCCCGCCGACGGAGCCACCCGGCTGCTCGCCATCGGCGACACCGCGCGCACCGCACTGACCGAGATGCGGCGCCTGTTGGGGGTGCTGCGGGAGGACGCCGACACCGGAGTCCAACGCCGACCGCAGCCCGGCCTCGGCCAACTCCTCGACCTCATCGACGCGTCACGCGACGCGGCCGGCTCCAGCACCCGCCTCATCGTCAGCGGCCCCATCACCCCCTTGGACCCCGGGATCGAGGTCACCGCGTACCGGATCGTCCAGGAGGCCCTCACCAACGCCCGCCGACACGCGCCGGGCGCGGCGGTGGACGTGGAACTCCATTACGGAGAAGCGGACTTGGCGCTGCGCGTGCGCGACAACGGGCCGGGGTCCACCGCCGCCCCCTCCGGTCACGGGCTGCTCGGGATGCTTGAGCGGGCCGCGACGGTCGGCGGGACCCTGCGCACCGGGCCCGCTCCCGGCGGCGGTTTCCTGGTCGAGGCACGCCTGCCCGTCACATCGGAGGAAGCGGTGGCGCTGCCGTGAGCATCCGGATCGTCGTCGCCGACGACCACGAGATCGTCCGGTTCGGCTACGCCGGACTCCTCGCCACCCAGGCCGACTTCACCGTCGTAGGCACCGCGCGCGACGGCGCGGAGGCGGTGCGCGTGTGCGGGGAGGAGTCGCCGGACGTGGTGCTGATGGACGTACGGATGCCGGTCATGGACGGCATCGAGGCCACCGCGCGGCTCCAGAACTGCCCCGTCGTGCCGAGGGTGTTGGTGCTGACCACCTTCGACCTCGACGAGCATGTCTACGACGCGCTCGCCGCCGGTGCGAGCGGGTTCCTGCTGAAGGACGTGACGGCGGAACGGCTCTTCGAGGCGGTCCGGGTCGTGGCCGCGGGTGAGGCGCTGCTCGCGCCCGGGATCACGCGGCGGCTGATCGCCGAGTTCGCTCGGCTGCGCCCGAAGGCGCCCACGCAGGGGAAGTTGGACGTGCTCACCCCGCGCGAGACCGACGTGCTGCGGCTGCTCGCGGAGGGGCTGTCCAACCCGGAACTCGCCGCGCGGCTGCACGTCGGGGAGGAGACCGTGAAGACGCACGTCAGCCGCATCCTGTCCAAGCTGGGGCTGCGGGACCGTACGCAGGCCGTGGTGATGGCCTACGAGACGGGACTCGTGGTGCCGAGGACCGGCTGACGGCGGCGGGCGCGCGGCACCGGCAGCAGCCACCACGCCGACGCCACCGACAGCACCGCGCCGACCGCGATCCCTTCGAGGCGGATGGGCAGCAGGCTCAGGGCGTCCTGGCCGAAGTAGCCGAGGAGGAGGGAGAGCGCGCAGGTCATACCGGCCGCCCAGTAGGCGTAGTTGAGGGGGCGCAGCCACAGCGCCACGGTCAGGACGGTGAACATGAGCGCCACAGCGGTGTGTCCGGTGACCCCGGCCGCCGCGACACCCGCGGCGAGGAGGGTGCCCACGGTGGCTCCGGCGAGGCGTTCAAGTCCCTTGCGCAGGACGTCCGTTCGGCCGCGGTTGCCGCTCGCGGCGACGTAGGCGGTGAGGACCACCCAGGGCCAGTGGTCGTCGAAGAGGAGATTCCCGAGGACGAAGGCGGCGGCGATACCGGCCGCCATCTGCAGCGCCATGCGGGTGCTGGGGCGGGGGTGGAGGCGGGAGCGGCGCCGGGGTTGTTCGAGGGCGGCCTGCGTACGCCAGTCCTGCGGCCCGTACCGGTCCCCCAGCCCCTGCACGAGCCAGACCACGGCGCACGCGAGCGCCCCGATGAGCGCGGCCCAGGCCCAAGTGACCAGTCCGCTCTGCGCCTTGGCCGGCAGTGCGGGGCCGGGGACGACGAGGAGGGTGACCAGCGGGAGGGCGATGAGGGTGCCGGCCTTGGTGGCGGCGGGGCCGTAGCGGCGGATCCAGATCGCCAGCGCCATGCCCGCCGTGTAGACGGTGGCACCGAGCGCGTAGTGCGAGCCGATCAGGCGGCCGACGAAGATCGAGGCGCCGGCTGTGGCGGGCAGCAGCGCGAGGGCGGTGAGGCGGCGGCGGGTGTCCGCGGTGCGCTGGCTCGAGGACAGGGTGAGGGTCAGTGCGACCGCGAGGACGAGTACGTCGGTGTGGAGGCCGGCGGTGCCCTCCAGCCAGAGGGCTGCGCCCCAGCTGAGCAGGACGGCGGTCATCGTCAGGGCCGCTTCGTACGCGTTGCGTATTAGTTTGGCGGTCACTGTTCCGAGAATAGCGGGACGTTTGGCGCCTGGGTAGTAAGTGTCTGCGTACGATATCCGGTATGGATCATCTCTCGGAAGCGGCGCGGATCCGGCGTGGGGTCGTGCGGTTGAATCGGCGGTTGCGGCAGGAGCGGGGTAACGAGGCCGGGCTCACCCCCAACCAGTTGATCGTGCTGGGGCATCTGCATCGGCATCACTCCGCGACGCCGGGGGAGATCGCTGTGGCTGAGCGGCAGCGGCCGCAGTCTTTGACCCGGGTCTTCGGTGAGCTGGAGGCGGAGGGGTTGATCTCGCGTGCGCCGGACCCGGTCGACCGACGCCAGTCCGTTCTCACGCTGACGGCCAAGGGGCACCGGGCGTTGGACCAGGACATGGGTGAGCGGGATGTGTGGCTGGCGGAGGCGTTGGGGTCGTTGAGTGCGACGGAGCGGGGGGTGTTGGAGTTGGCGGGGGTGTTGATGGAGCGGCTTGCAGGTAGTTGAGTGGGTGCGGGGCGGTGGGGGCTGGTCGCGCAGTTCCCCGCGCCCCTAAGGGGGTTGACCTGGCCGGAGCTGGGACGTCCCGCCAACAGCCGTGGCCCTGAGGGAGGTGCTCCGGCCAGCGCTGGGACGTCCCGCCGACAGTCGTGGCCCTGAGGGAGGTGCCCCGGCCAGGGCTGGTACGCCTGCCGTAGCAAATACCTGTGGTGTCGCTCTTTTAGAAGCCGCCGCCGAAGTCTCCGCCGCCGCCGTCGCCGCCTCCGCCGAAGTCTCCTCCGCCGCCGTCTCCGAAGCCGCCGCTGAAGTCGTTGGGGTCGAAGTTCGCGCCGGAGACGTCGCCGCCGTCGAAGCCGCCGGTGCCGAAGTCGCCGTAGCCGGTGCCGTAGTCGGAGGCGTAGGACGGGGTGGACATCATGCTGCCGAGGACGGTGCCGACGAGGAGGCCGGGGAGGAGGCCGCCGCCGAAGTAGCCGCCTGCCCAGGGGCCGTAGGCGGGGCCGGCGTCCCAGTACGGGCGGCGGCCGTGGTCGGTGTCGACCTCGCGGATCATCGGGTCCTGGCCGTCGGCGAGGCGGGCCTGGTCGGCCGCGCAGACCGGGACCTCGCGGGGGGCGCCGCCGGGCGGGGTCCAGGTGGCGTCGGCGACCGAGGGGCCGTGGCGCGGGTCGAAGAAGCAGGGGGCGCGGCGCTCGGGCAGCGGGCGGCCCTCGCGGCGCGCGGCGAGCTGGGCCAGGGAGAAGCGGCCGTCCTCCAGGGCCTGGGTGACCGACCGGACGTCCTCCGGTTTCGTGGCCGCCGCCATGTACGACTTGGCCTGTTCGTAGGCGTCGAGGGCGCGTTCGTAGTCCGCGCGCATCGCGTCGTCGGCGCCCGGTTCTGCGGGGTGGAACTCGAGGCGGTCCAGTTCCTCGCCGAAGGCCGTGATGTCCTCGTCCACGACCACCCGCAGCTTGTCGAGCGCCGCGCGCTGTTCCTCCTCGCGGCGGCGACGGCCGCGGCGCACGAGGGTGTACGCCCCCGCGCCGCCGGCCACCAGCACCCCGCCCGCGACGATCAACGCCGTACCGGAGACTCCCCCGCCGTCGCCGGACGAGCCGCCCCAGGACGCGGGCGCCGAGCCGCCCATGCCGGCGAGCGCGCGGTCGGTGAAGTCGGCGAGCTGCGTCTTCGCGTCCTCGCCCTGCACGCTGCTGACCAGGTTCCGCACGGCCGCGTTCGACAGGACGGAGGAGTCGGCGCGGGCGTCGAAACGGTCGCCGAGGCGGATCGCGTAGAGGCCGGTGATGCCGGTGGCGGTGCGGAGGTTCGTGAAGAGGTTCGCCGTCGGATAGCCGGCGGGCAGGACCGTGATGAACACCGGCTTGTCCGCCTTCTTGATCCGCTGCGCGAGCGCGTCGGCGGACGACAGCCCGGAAGCCGCCGGGTCGACGTAGACGGGACCCTTGCGCAGGGCCTGCCCGATCGTCGAGACGCCGGTGGCCGCGGCGGCCGGGGACGCCATGGTCAGCGCGGCCAGCAGCACGGCCAGCAGCAGCCCCGGGAGGCTTCGGGTCAGAGTCACAGCCTTCATGATTCGACGCTACCCGACACCGGCCCCCCGGGCCGGATCGGTTACGTGACGGGAAAGTCGAAATAGGTGTCCGGATACGGTTCGGATTTCAGTGCGTAATGCCACCACTCGTTGTCATATGCGCTGAAACCGCAGGAATCCATGAGGGAGCGCAGATGGTGCCGGTTTTCCGTCTCCGTATCCGTGATTCCTTGTGCTCCGTGGTGCGAGACGGAATCCATCAGGTCATGAATGCCCCCCATGGGAGCGAGTTCACCGGTGTCCCGGCGATACAGCGTCAGATCGACCGCGCTGCCCCGGCTGTGGCCCGACCTGGCGGCCACATATCCCCTCTCGAACATTCCGGCCCTGTCGATGTTCGGATAGTGCCGGGCCTTGGTCCGGCCGTCCTCGGGCTGTCGTGACCAGCGCAGAAAGCAGTCCACGGCACGCTGGGGGCGGTACCCGTCCCAGAGGAGCAGGCCGAAGCCCAGGGTCTCGGCCTTCTGCTGCGCCTCTTCCAGCGCCGCGCACAGTGCCTTCGTGCCGACGACGCGATTGGCCAGGTATCCGTCGACCGGTCTGCCGGTGAAGTTGTCCCAGGTGGCGTATTTGGCGTCCCAGCGTATTCCGGGAACGTGCTCGTCGACGTGGACGAAGTCGTCGTTCATCGGCTTTCCCCGGCAGCGGTCAGCGCGGCTGACACCAGTCGGTCGATCACCTCGGCCGGTGGAAGTCCGGCGGCTTCCATCATTCTCGGGTAACGGCTGTACGAGGTCATTCCGGGCAGGGTGTTGACCTCGTTGAGGACCACTTCCCCGTCCTCGGTGAGGAACATGTCCACCCGTGCGAGTCCCCTGCACCCCAGGGCGCGGTACACGGCCTTCGCCGTCTCCTGGACGCGGGTGCGCGACTCGGCCGGGATGTCGGCGGGGACGACCGCCGTCGCGTTCTCGGAACCGGTCTCGGGCCTGTCCTCCTGGTGGATCCTGAAGAACCCGTGGGAGAGCGCGATGTGGTCCAACTCGCCCACGAACAGGTCCGGTTCGTCGCCCAGGACGGCGCAGCCGATCTCGCGGCCGACGACCGCCTCCTCGATCAGCACCTTCGTGTCGTACTGCCGTGCGCTGTCCAGCGCGTTCGGCAGCTCTTCTTTCCGGGACACCTTGCCGACCCCGAACGACGAACCCGAACGGGCCGGCTTCACGAAGACGGGATAGGTGAGACGGTCGGGGTCGATGTCGTCCTCCTTGCCGGTGACGGTCCGGAAATTCGGGGTGGCGACTCCCGCGCTCCGGGCGACGACGTAGGCGAGGGACTTGTCCATGCAGAGGGCGGAACTCGGGATGCCGCAGCCGACGTAGGGAATGCCGGAGAGTTCCAACAGGCCCTGTATCGCGCCGTCTTCACCGAGGGTGCCGTGCAGGACGGGCAGTACGACGTCCACGCCGATCGTCTCGTACCGCCCCTGCTCCAGGACGAGCAGCCCGCGGACGCCCCGGTCCGGTGACAGCACGGCCGGGCGGCAGTCGCCGTTCTCCCAGTTCGGGCCGGGACCGTCGCAGAGCTTCCACGCACCGCTCTTCGTGATTCCGACGTAGAGGGGCTCGTACTTCTCCGTGTCGAGGTTCCGCGCGATCTCCTGCGCGGACTTGACGGAGACGGGGTGTTCCTCGGAACAGCCACCGAACAGAACCGCGATCTTCGACCTAGCCATGCTGATCCCCGATTTCGAATGCCAGACAGTTGGTGAGGGAGTTCTCGACCGTGTCCCTCAGGGCGTGGTCCGTGTAATAGGCGGTGTGCGGACTGATGAGCACATTCGGGAGCTCGTGCAGCCGCAGCAACGTCTTGTTGTCGATGGGTCTGTCTCTGCGGTCCTCGTAGAAGATCCCTTCCTCTCCCTCGACGACGTCCAGTGCCGCACCGCCCAGCCGGCCGCTCTCCAGGGCCGTGACGAGGGCCTCGGTGTCGAGCAGCGGGCCGCGTCCGGTGTTGATGACGAACGCCCCGTGTCTCATCCGCTCGATACGCCGGCGGTCGAGGAGATGGTGCGTGTCGGGGGTGAGCGGCGCGTGGAGCGTCACGATGTCGCTCAGGCGCAGCAACTCGTCCAGATCGAGGGTGAGCCGACTGTCGTGGGCCAGTGTTCGGCAGCCGAAACCCCGTAGCCGGTGCACGACCGCCGTGCCGATACGGCCGGTTCCGACGACTCCGACGGTCAGGTCGCGCAGTTCCTTTCCGCGCACCTCGTGCAGCCTGTAGTCGTGTACGTCCGTGCGGCGGACCGTGGACCGTGCGTTCCGGATCGCCATCAGCATCAGCATCACCGTGTAGTCGGCCACGCTGTCGGGCGAGTAGGCGGTGTTCCCGACGGACAGGCCCACCCGGTTCGCGTAGTCCACGTCGATGTGGTCGCGGCGGATGCTCCGCGTGGAGATGTACGCCACGCCGGCTCGACCGAGCGCGCGCAGAACGGAGTTCGTGATCGGGGTTCGGTGGCTGACGCTGACGCACCTGTTTCCGGCGGCCAGTTGGGTGTTCGCCTCGTTCACCGGTGCCCGGGTGATGGTCGGGACGACACCGAAGCGGGGTGCCAACTCCCGGAACAGAGCGTCCTCGTCGGGCCCGCAGCCGTAGATCGTGATGCCTGTGCTCATCGGCCCCGCCGGCTCATGTAGAGGTCGAACGCCCGGTAGATCAGCGGCCGCAACGGCAGGTCCCACTCCCCCGCGTACCGCACGGCCTGGCCCCCGGTACCGACCTTGAACCGGACCAGCCCGACATGCGGGTCGTCCGCGTCGAGGGTGGGGGTGATGCCGCGCAGGTCGTAGACATCGCAGCCGGCGGCCAGCGCGTCGCGGATCATCGCCCACTGGCAGGCGTTGGAGCCGCGCACCTCGCGCTTCTCGGTGGAGGAGGCGCCGTAGGCGTACCAGGCGTGCGCGCCGACCCGGACCAGGATCGTGGCGGCGACCAGGTCGCCCTCGTGGTGGGCGAGATAGAGGGTGATCCGGTCGGGGTCCTCGGCGCGCAGTGCCGCGAACATGGTCTCGAAGTAGCGCAGCGGGCGGGGCGTGAAGCGGTCGCGGTGCGCGGTGTGGACGTAGAGGTCGTGGAACGCCTTCAGGTCGGGACCGAGCGAGTCGGCGGTCCCGGCCGCGCCCCCGACCCTGACCTCGACCCCTGCCTTGTGCGCCTTCTTGATGTTGCGGCGCCAGAGCTGGTTCATGCCCGTGAGGAGGTCGTCCTCCGGCCGGCCGGCCAGCGGGATCTCGTACTTGAACTGCGGATGCCCGACGCCGAAGCCGTCCTCGGGGTGCTGCGGCAGCCAGCCCGCGTCCCGGAGACGGCCGGTCACGCGGGTGCCGACCGGATCGGCCCACGCGGCGGGCAGGTCGGTGAGCCGCCTGACGCCCGGGTCGGCGAGGCCCTCCTTCACCTGGGCCGCGCTCCAGAGGTCCGTGCACACCGGCGGCCCGAGCCGGATCGCGAACGCGCCGTGTGCCTTGAGATACGCCGCCAACGGGTCGAGCCACCTGTCGATGTCCCCGGTCCAGTCGATGACCGGGCCCTCGGGCAGATACGCCAGCGTGCAGCGGTCCAGCTTCGGCACCGGGCGGTGCAACACGAGCCCGGTGCCGACCAGTTGACGGCCGTCGTACCAACCGAGGGACTCGCTGCGCCACTCGGTCTTGACGCTTCCCCACGCCGGGGTCTGCAGGAAGCTCACCGACCGCTGGGCGCGTACGAACGCCAAGTGCGCGGCGGAGCTGATCGGTTCGACGGACAGCCGACGCATGCCCGCGGCAACGGCCCCTGAGGGGTGCATGGTTCGGCTCACCAGCCGATCCGGGCGGCCACCGGCAGATGATCGCTGCCGGTCTCGGGCAGCACCCACGAACTCCGGGCCCGCACCCCCCGCACCAGGATCTGGTCGATCCGCGCGATCGGGAAGGACGCGGGCCAGGTGAAGCCGAAGCCGTTCCCGGCCGTCTTCTGCGCCGAGGTCAGCCGGGAGGTCAGGCCGTGGAAGGCGCGGTCGTCCGTGGTGCCGTTCAGGTCGCCGAGCAGGACCACCCGCTTGTTCGGCTCGGCGGCCACCGCCTTGGCCAGCGCGCGGGCGCCGAAGTCGCGGGAGTCCGTCCAGAAGCCGCGCCGGGGCATCACCCGCACGGAGCCCAGGTGCACGACGTACACCGCGAGCGGCCCGTGAGGCGTGGCCACCGTCGTGCGCAGCGCCCGCACCCCGTCGGCCGCCTCCGCCGCCGACTGGGCCGGCTTGGTCCTCGCCAGCGGTCCGACATCTCCGCGTACGACGTTCACCGGCCGCGTGTCCGACAGCGGCAGCTTGCTCCACAGCCCGACCGTGCCCCGCACCGCGTGGTACGGGTACGCCTTGGCGAGCCCCTTCCCGTACGTGCCCCGGGCCTGGTCGGTCAGCTCCTCCAGGGCGATCAACTCCGCTCCGGAAGCGGCCAGTTCACGGGCGGTGCCGGTCGGGTCGGGGTTGCCGGCGTCGACGTTGTGGCTGACCACGGTGAGGTCGCCGCCGGGGTGGGACCTGTCGGTGAGCAGCCCGCCGAAGAGGCTCAGCCACACCGTGACCGGCAGCACCAGCGCGACCACGGCGGAGGCGGACCGGCGCCACAGCGCTCCGGCCAGCAGCACCGGCACGAACGCGCCGCACCACGGCAGGAGGTTCTCCACCAGGCTGCCGATGCCCCCGACGCTCGGAAGCTCGGCGTGCAGCGCCATGAGCAGCCCGAGCAGCAGGGCGAGCGCCGCGAGGACCGGACCGCGTTTCCAGGATTCGCGAGGAATCCGGAGACCCGTTGTCCGCAGGCCCGCCGTCCGCCCTGGTGGCGGGGTCCGCGTCGGCACGGGCGAGGAAGTCGGTGGCGGTGAGGGTGTCTGTGCTGGTGCTGGTGAAGGAGTTGGCGTCACGCCGCCAGTCAAGGCGGCCCGGTGTTGCCGGCGCGTATGGCGTTTTCGATACGCGGACGATATGTGCCCACTCCTACCATCGGACCCATGCGTGTGCTGATCGTCGAGGACGAGCCCTACCTGGCCGAAGCCATCCGCGACGGCCTGCGCCTGGCGGCGATCGCGGCCGACATCGCCGGTGACGGCAACACCGCGCTGGAGCTGCTGAGCGTCAACAGCTACGACATCGCCGTCCTCGACCGCGACATCCCCGGCCCCTCAGGCGACGAGGTGGCCCGCCGTATCGTCGCCTCCGGCAGCGGTATGCCGATCCTCATGCTGACCGCCGCCGACCGGCTCGACGACAAGACCACCGGGTTCGAGCTCGGCGCCGACGACTACCTCACGAAACCCTTCGAACTCCAGGAACTCGCCCTGCGGCTGCGGGCGTTGGACCGCAGACGCGCCCACAACAGGCCGCCGGTGAGGGAGTTGGCGGGCCTGCGTGTCGATCCGTTCCGCAGGGAGGTCTACCGCGACGGCCGCTACATCGCGCTGACCAGGAAGCAGTTCGCGGTGCTGGACGTCCTCGTCGGCGCCGAGGGCGGGGTCGTCAGTGCCGAGGAACTCCTGGAGCGAGCCTGGGACGAGAACGCCGACCCGTTCACCAACGCCGTACGCATCACCGTCTCGGCCCTGCGCAAGCGGCTCGGCGAACCCTGGATCATCGCGACCGTGCCGGGCGTCGGCTACCGCATCGACACCCAGCCGGCGGAGCCCGACCACGAAGGGGAAGCCCGTGGATAGAGCCCCCGGGATGAGCGTCCGGCTCAAACTCACCCTCAGCTACGCCGGGTTCCTCATGCTCGCCGGCGTCCTGCTGCTCGTCGCCGCGTGGACGTTCCTGACGCGGGTGTCCCATGTCGGGCTCATCATCCAGCCCGACTACACCCTGGCCGTGCTGCGCGCCTTCGCGCCGACCGCGGCCGTCACGCTGACGTTCCTGCTCGTGTTCGGTCTCGGCGGCGGATGGCTGCTCGCCGGCCGCATGCTCGCCCCGCTGACCCGCATCACGGAGGCGACCCGGCTGGCCACGGACGGCTCGCTCTCCCATCGCATCCAACTGCCGGGCCCCAAGGACGAGTTCCGCGAACTCGCCGACGCCTTCGACACGATGCTCGCCCGGCTCGAGGCCCACGTCTCCGAACAGCAGCGCTTCGCGGCCAACGCCTCCCACGAACTGCGCACCCCGCTCGCGATCTCGAAGACCCTGCTCGACCTCGCCCGCGCCGACCCGGACCAGGACACCGGTCTGATCATCGAGCGCCTCCACACCGTGAACACCCGGGCGATCGAGGCCACCGAGGCCCTGCTCCTGCTCAGCCGCGCCCACCAGTGGTCCTTCACCCGCGAGCCCGTCGACCTGTCCCTGGTCGCGGAGGAAGCCGCCGAGACGCTGCTCCCCCTCGCGGAGAAGCACGGCGTCACCGTCGAGACGGGCGGCGAGATCACCCCCACCCGCGGCTCCCAGCCCCTCCTGCTCCAGCTCACCACGAACCTCGTGCAGAACGCGATCGTCCACAACCTCCCCGACCAGGGCACGGTGCGGGTCACCACCACCACCGGCCCCAAGTCCGCGGTCCTCACGGTCGAGAACACCGGCGACGTCCTCACCCCCCACCAGGTCTCGACCCTCACCGAGCCCTTCCAGCGGGGCACCGAACGCCTCCACACCGACCACGCGGGAGTGGGCCTCGGCCTGGCCATCGTCAAGACCATCACCGGCGCCCACGGCGGCACCCTCACGCTCATCCCGCGCCCCGACGGCGGCCTCCGCATCACGGTGGAACTTCCCGCCAACTGACCGCACCCCCCGTGCCGTCGAGGCCACGGGGGGTGCGACTCCAGCGAACAAGCCGCGATCTACGCCGCCTTGTACGCCTCCTCCAGCTTCTTCACAGCCGCCGCGTACTTGCCCGTCAGCAGCAGATGGTCCGCGTCGGCGAACGGCTTCGACACCGCCGCCGTCACGTTCTGCCCCACCTTCGCCTGCACGAGCAGCCGCGCCTTGGTGACGAGCGCCTTGCCGGCCGTCGCCGACCTGGTGTGCGCCGCCGCGACCTCCAGCGCCTTCAGAGCGGCCGTGCCACCCGTCGGCGCCTTCGTCAGCGTCGTCAGTCCCCAGCCGTAGGGGAACTGCGGATCGTACGACGTGTCACCGACGTTGATCGGCAGCTGGGCCTCCGACTTCGGCCAGGTGACCGGGAGTTGACCGGTGAAGGAGCGCTTGCCGTAGAGGACGTCGGCCACTCCGTCGCCCTCGGTGCCGGGCAGCCAGGAGGCCACCAGGGCGTCGATCCTGGGGAGCCGGTCCCCGATCAGCTGCGGGCGCCCGGAGACGATCAGCACCGCGCACTTCATCGCCGCGCACACCTTGTCCACGGCTGCCTGGTCGGCCGGGGTGAGGGTCAGGTCGTTGCCGTTGCCGACATCGCCGATCCCCTCGGCGTACGGGGTCTCGCCGACGACGACCACACCCACGTCGTAGCCACTGGTCGAGGCGGACGCGTCCTTGGAGTACGTGACGTTCCCGCCGGCGTTCTTCATCCCCTGGAGGATCGTCGTGCCGGTGGTGTTGGTGCCGGACGCGCCCTGCCAGGTGATGGTCCAGCCACCGGTCTGGTTGCCGAGGTCGTCGGCGTTGGAGCCGGCGACGTAGACCTTCTGCGACTTCTTCAGCGGCAGCACGTTGCCCGCGTTCTTCAGCAGCACCTGCGACTCGGCCGCCGCCTGCCGGGCCACGGCCCGGTGCGAGGTCGAGCCGATCTTCGAGGCGTTGCTCGTGTCGGCGTACGGCTTCTCGAAGAGGCCGAGCTTGAACTTCTGGGTGAGGATGCGGGAGACGGCGTCGTCGATCCGCTTCTCGGTGACGTGGCCCGCCTTCACCTCGGCGATGAGCGTCGAGCTGAAGTCCTTGTAGGTGTACGGGACCATCATCATGTCGACGCCCGCGTTGACCGCCGTGTCGACGTGCGAGGCGTAGTCACCCGGGAGCTGGTCGATGGCGTTCCAGTCGCTGATGACGAAGCCGTCGAAGCCCATGCGCTTCTTGAGGACGCCGTTGATCATGTCGGCGCGGGCGTGCATCTTCACCGGGCCGAGGCCGTCGCCGATGATGTCGAGCGAGGAGTAGGACGGCATGACCGTCCCGATGCCCCGGTCGACCGCCGTCTGGTACGGGGCGAGATGGATGGCTTCCAGCTGCTGCCGGGTGACCGTGGTGACGCCCTGGTCGATCGTGTACGTGCCCGTGGTGGAGGAGCCGTACGCGGTGCCGCCGTCGCCGACGAAGTGCTTGGCGGTGGCGAGGACCTTGTCGTCGTCCTTCAACTGCTTGCCGTTCGCGGCGCCTTGGAGACCCTGGATCACCGTCTCCATGGACTCGACGAGCGCCGGGTCCTCGCCGAAGGACTCGTAGGAGCGGCCCCAGCGTTCGTCACGGGTGACGCAGAGGCAGGGGGCGAAGTCCCACGGGACGCCGGTCGCGCGGACCTCACTGGCCGTCACATCGCCTGTCTTCTCGGCGAGTTGGGGGTCGCGGGTGGCGCCGATGCCGATGTTGTGCGGCATGATCGTGGCGCCGGCCAGGTTGTTGTGGCCGTGCACCGCGTCGACGCCGTAGATCAGCGGGATCTGGAACCGCGTCGCCTGTGCCCGGAGCTGGAACGAGTCGATCATCTTCGCCCAGGCCGCCGCCGTGTTGGGCGTCGGGGTGGAGCCGCCGCCGGAGAGCAGGGAGCCGAGGTCGTAGGAGGCGATGTCGCCCGGGGTGCTCATCGCGCCGCGCTCGGCCTGGGTCATCTGCCCGGCCTTCTCCTCCAGCGACATGCGCTTGACGAGGTCGGCGACGCGCGTCTTGATGGGCAACTTGCTGTCCAGGTACGGCAGTCCGTGCGCGTCGACGACGACCTGCGGGTTCTCGGTCGGGGCCTTGGCGCCGGTGACCGTGAGCTTCAGCGGGATCGTCTCGGCGTTCTCGGCCGACTTGTCCTTCAGCGTGCGGACCTTCACCGTCTGGGTGGCGCCGGACGCGGTGCCCGCCGGGAAGGTGAGGGTGCCGGAGACCGGGGTGTAGTCCTTGCCCGAGGTCGCGGTGCCGCCGTCGGACGTGTAGGCGACGGTCACCGGGTCGTCGAGCGGGACGGCCCCGGTGGTGGAGACGGTGACCTTGACCGCGGCCGTACCGCCCTCCTTGACCGGGTAGACGGCCGAGTCGGTGGTGACGGAGGCGCGCAGGGACTGGTCGGCCTTGCCGTACAACTCGACGTCGTCCATGGCGAATTGGCCCTTGATGCCGACGGGGAGCGTGACCGCGTAGCCCCACATCTGGGTCAGGCCGAGGACGTGGTCGATGCCGCCGACCGGCTGGTAGTCCGTGCGGTAGGCGAAGTTCGTGAACGGGATCTCGATCTGCTTCCAGCCGGTGAAGTCGTCCGTGAAGGACGTCGTCCACAGCTCGGAGGCCTCGCCGTTCGCGCCGCCGTCCTTGATCTCGAAGTTGGTGGCCTTGCCGGTGTTCTGACCGTCCCACCAGAAGCGGATGCCCTGGTGCGCGGACCAGTCGTGGCCGGGTTCGGTCGCGGCGTAGTCGTGGGTGAAGCCGCCGTAGCCGCTGATGTCGTACGTCCCGGACAGGACCTTCGCGCCCTCGGGGGCGTCGGGTCTCGCGGTCAGGGCGAGCTGGGGCGGGTCGTCCGTGTCACCGCCCCAGGTGAAGATGCCCTCGGCGGGCTGGCTCGCGAACGGCACCTCGCCCTCGAAGCGGTCGACGGGCGTGGGGGCTGGATCGGCGGCGGCGGCCGCCTGGGAGACGGCGGCCGGTGACAGCAGCGCGGCGCACAGGGCGGTGGAAACGAGCAGGGCGGTTCTTGGCATGGACCTTCCCTCGGCTCAGGGGCTCTGGTTCACTCTGGTTCGCACAGTTCACTCATGACTTAGATCACGCCGTGAGTTAACTAACGGCCCGCAGACCCGTCAAGACGTCTCGTCAGGAAGGGCTAACGCAACCATGTCCAGGAGAACCCCCCGCACGGCCCGGCTGCTCCTCGCCGGACTGCTCTCCGTGGCCGGCTTCACCGCGGCCGTACCCCCCGCACACGCGGCCGGTGAACAGGTCACCGCCTGGCTCACCACCACCGACGACGCCGCCGGACGCCATGTCACGCGCGGCCTCCAGGCCCAGACGCCGTTCGCCTTCTCCTCCGGGACTGGCGGCAGCGGCGAGAACATCACCGTCGACGAGAACACCCGCTACCAGACCTTCACCGGCGGCGGCGCGTCCTTCACCGACACGGCCGCCTGGCTGATGAACAGCAGCGGCGCGCTGTCGACGGCGACCCGCAACGCGACCATGACCAAGCTGTTCTCGCCGACCGACGGGATCGGGCTGTCGTTCCTGCGCAACCCGATGGGCGCGTCCGACCTCGCCCGCTACGGCTACTCGTACGACGACGTGCCGGCCGGGCAGACCGACCCGAACCTCAACTCCTTCTCGATCGCGCACGACCTGGCCGACGTCGTGCCGCTCACCAAGCAGGCACTCGGCCTGAACCCGTCCCTGACTGTCATGGCCTCGCCATGGACGGCACCGGCGTGGATGAAGGACAGCGGTTCGCTCAACGGGGGCTGGCTGAAAGCCGAGGACTACGGTGCCTACGCCAACTACTTCGTCAAGTACCTCCAGGCGTACAAGAACCAGGGCGTTCCGGTCTCGTACGTGACCGTCCAGAACGAGCCCACCTGCTGCTCCGGCTACCCGTCGATGAGCTGGAACGCGTCCGGTCTCGCCTACTTCACCAAGAGCGAGCTGCTGCCGAAGCTCAACGCCTCCGGCCTGACGACGAAGGTGCTGGCGCACGACTGGAACTGGGACGTGTACGACTCGTACGCGGCCTCGACGGTGGACGACGCGGCCGTCCGCTCGAACCCCAACTTCGGCGGGATCGCCTGGCACGGTTACGGCGGTGACGTCACCAAGCAGACCACCGTCCACAACCAGTACCCCACCCTCGACGCCTTCGGCACCGAGCACTCCGGGGGCACCTGGATCGCCAACCAGCAGCGCGAGGACATGAACAACATCATCGACTACACCCGGAACTGGGCGAAGTCGGTGACCAAGTGGTCGCTCGCCGTGGACCAGAACATGGGGCCGCACAACGGTGGGTGCGGTACCTGCACCGGGCTCATCACCGTGCACAACGGGGACGGCGCGAGCGGGACCGTCGACTACACCGTCGAGTACTACACGATGGGCCAGTTGACGAAGTTCGTCCGGCCGGGGGCCCAGCGGATCGCTTCCACCGCGTCCACGAACGTGCCGAACGTCGCGTGGCGCAATCCGGACGGGTCGAAGGCGCTGATCGCGTACAACGACGCGTCCTCGGCGAAGACGGTGACCATCAACTGGGGTGGTCAGCACGCGACTTACTCGTTGCCCGGGAAGACGTCCGCGACGTTCACCTGGGCGGGGACGCAGGCCGGGGGCGGTAGCCAGACCGGGGCGTTCGTCGGGCTCGCGAGCAAGTGCCTTGATGTGGCCGGGGGTTCGACGACCAACGGCACTGCCGTGCAGCTCTACGACTGCAACTCCTCGACCGCGCAGCAGTGGACCGTGGGGACGGACGGGACGGTGCGGGCGTTGGGGAAGTGCCTTGATGTGACGTCGGCTTCGACTGCGGATGGGGCGAAGGTGCAGTTGTACGACTGCAATGGGACCGCTGCGCAGCAGTGGTCGTACAACGCGAGTACCGGTGATGTGGTGAACACCGCGGCCAACAAGTGCCTTGATGTCACCGGGAATACGTCGGCGAATGGGACTCGGGCGCAGATCTGGACGTGCACGGGGGCTGCCAACCAGAAGTGGCATCTGCAGTAGGTTTTCGCCCCCGCCGCCCCTACCCGTCCCATCCTTCTGGGGCTCCGCCCCAGGCCCCGCCAGGGGGCTCCGCCCCCTGGACCCCCGCTCCTCAAACGCCGGAGGGGCTGAAAGAAACACACCGCCGGTAGGGCTGGAATTCAGCCCTACCGGCGGTGCTTGTCACTCCGCCGGTTCTACGCCCGCCTTCAGCAAGCCGTACGTGTACGCGTCCTCCAGGGCCTGCCAGGACGCGGCGATGACGTTGTCGGCTACGCCTACCGTCGACCATTCCGCCGTGCCGTCCGATGTGGCGATGAGGACTCGGGTGGTGGAGGACGTGCCGTGCTTGCCTTCGAGGATGCGGACCTTGTAGTCGACGAGCTCGAGCTTGGCGAGCTGGGGGTAGATCTTCTCGAGGGCTACGCGGAGGGCTCGGTCGAGGGCGTGGACGGGGCCGTTGCCCTCGGCGGTGGCTACGATGCGCTCGCCCTTGGCGAAGAGCTTGACCGTGGCCTCGTTGGCGTGGGTGCCGTCGGGGCGGTCCTCGACGATCGCGCGCCAGGACTCGACCTCGAAGTAGGAGCGAGCCCTGCCCTCGGCCTCGGCGCGGAGGAGCAGCTCGAAGCTCGCGTCGGCCGCTTCGTAGGTGTAGCCCTTGAGTTCGCGTTCCTTGACGCGTTCCACTACTCGGCCCACCAGCTCACGGTCGCCGCTGATGTCGATGCCGAGCTCTTTGCCCTTGAGCTCGATCGACGCGCGGCCGGCCATGTCGGAGACCAGCATCCGCATGGTGTTGCCGACCTGCTCGGGGTCGATGTGCTGGTAGAGGTCGGGGTCGACCTTGATCGCGGAGGCGTGCAGGCCCGCCTTGTGGGCGAAGGCCGAGACGCCCACGTAGGGCTGGTGGGTGGAGGGGGTGAGGTTGACGACCTCGGCGATGGCGTGCGAGATGCGGGTCATCTCGCGGAGCTTGCCGTCGGGGAGGACCTTCTTGCCGTACTTCAGCTCCAGGGCCGCGACGACGGGGAAGAGGTTGGCGTTGCCGACGCGCTCGCCGTAGCCGTTGGCCGTGCACTGGACGTGGGTCGCACCCGCGTCGACGGCGGCGAGGGTGTTGGCGACCGCGCAGCCGGTGTCGTCCTGGGCGTGGATGCCGAGCCGGGCACCGGTGTCGGCGAGGACCGTGGCGACGACGGCCTGGATCTGCGCGGGGAGCATCCCGCCGTTGGTGTCGCAGAGGATCACGACGGAGGCACCGGCCTCGGCGGCGGACCGTACGACCGCCTTCGCGTACGCGGGGTTCGCGCGGTAGCCGTCGAAGAAGTGCTCGCAGTCGACGAAGACGCGGCGGCCCTGGGCGACCAGGTGGGAGACGGTGTCGCGGACCATCTCCAGGTTCTCGTCGAGGGTGGTGCGCAGGGCCAGCTCGACATGGCGGTCGTGGGACTTCGCGACGAGGCAGATGACCTCGGTGCCCGCGTCCAGGAGGGCCTTGACCTGCGGGTCCTCCGCCGCCTTCGCGCCCGCTCGCCGGGTGGCACCGAAGGCCACGAGCTTGGCGTGCTTGAAGTCGATCTCCTGCTGCGCGCGGGCGAAGAACTCGGTGTCCCGCGGGTTGGCGCCCGGCCAGCCGCCCTCGATGAAGCCAACGCCGAAGTCGTCCAGGTGCCGTGCGATGGCCAGCTTGTCCGCGACGGTGAGGTTGATGCCCTCCCGCTGCGCGCCGTCACGCAGGGTCGTGTCGAAGACGTGGAACGAGTCGTCGAGTTCGCTGGGTTCCGTCATGGTCTCTGGCTCCTGAGGATCTGGATCTCGGTCTGTACCGGAATGACCGGCTCCACCGTCCCCCAATGATCCCTCGCGCTGCGCTCCCGGCTGAAGGTGGGCCAGAAAAGCGAAAAACCCCTCGCGGGTGCGAGAGGTCTGCGCGCGGGTCGAGGACGACGATGGCCGCCCGTACCTGGTCGTACGAGGCGGTCACTGCGGACCGGCGCGCCTGCTGCCAATAATCGTGGCGAACGAGAGCACGGAGGCAGTCTGGCACAGACCACCTCCGCGCTCACCGTCCGTCTCATGATGCGAACAGTCGGTTGATCAACTCACCTGCCGCACGAACACGTCCGGGACGGGTTCTTCACCCGGAGACACGGGAAGTGATCCGCGCAGCCGAAGCTCGACGCGTCACGCGTCCGCGAGAAGCCCCTCGTCCAGGAACTCCCGTACGTGGCCGAGGACTTGCTCCCGGTCCGTGCCCCGCAGCCCGATCGCCACATGGATGGAGAAACCGTCGAGGAGGGCGCGCAGCCGGGACGCGAACCGGTCCGGGTCGACGGCCCGGAACTCGCCCCGTGACACGCCCTCCGCGATCAGCGCCACGAGGTCGCGGTGCCAGGCGCCCTCGATCGCGGCCTGCCGGTCGCGGGCGTCGTCGTCGGCGTTCTGCGAGCGGTTCCAGACCTCCAGCCACAGCGTCCAGTGCGGGTCGCGGTGGCCATCGGGGACGTACAGGTCGACGTAGGCGTCGACGCGTGCGCGGACCGTCGCCCCGGTGCGGGTGAGCAGACGGCCGCGCTCGGCGCCGAGCCTGCCCTCGCTCCACTCCAGGGCCTGGAGCAGGAGTTCGTCCTTGGAGTGGAAGTAGTAGAGGAGATGGCCGCTGCTCATGCCGACCTCGCGGCCGAGCGCCGCCATGGTGAGCTGCTCCAGACCGCGTTCGGCGATCATGCCCATGGCGGCGGCGAGGACGTCCTCGCGCGGCGGCGCGTTCTTCCGCGCACCGGCCATCGTCCGACTCCCTCCGGCCGGGTCCCTAGACCTTCGGCTGCTGCTGGGTGATGCAGTGGATGCCTCCACCGCCCGCGAAGATCGTACGGGCGTCCACCAGTGTGACCGTCCGCGCGGGGAACAGACGGCGGAAGATCCCGGCCGCGATCTCGTCGTTCGGGTCGTCGAAGGCGCAGAGGACGACCCCGCCGTTGCAGAGGTAGTGGTTGATGTAGGAGTAGTCGACCCAGTCGCCGTCCTCGTCCTTGAGGACGGTCGGGGCGGGGACCTCGACGACCTGCAGTCGGCGGCCCTTCGCGTCGGTCTCGGCGCGGAGGAGGGCGAGGTACTCCTGCGAGCGGGCGTGGTCGGGGTGGGCCGGGTCGCGCTGGCTGTGCACCAGGACGATGCCGGGCGCGGCGAAGGCGGCGACGATGTCGACATGGCCCTGCGTGCCGTAGACGCCGTAGTCGCCGGTGAGGCCGTGCGGGAGCCAAATGGCCTTCGTGGTGCCGAGTTTGGCGTGGACCTCCGCCTCGACCCGCTCGCGCGTCCAGCCGGGGTTGCGGCCCGCGCCGAGCTGGACGGTCTCGGTGAGCAGGACCGTGCCCTCGCCGTCGACGTGGATCGCGCCGCCCTCGTTGACGAGGGTGCTGCCGAGGACCGGCGCCCCGGTGAGGTCCGCGACATGGCGGGCGATCTTGGAGTCGTGCTCCCAGCGGGCCCAGTCCTGGCCGCCCCAGCCGTTGAACGTCCAGTCCACGGCGGCCAGTTCACCCTTGCCGTCGGTGACGAAAGTGGGGCCGATGTCCCGCATCCACGCGTCGTCCAGCTCGCGCTCGACCAGGTCGGCGTCCGGGCCGAGCAGTGCTCGCGCGGACTCTCCCTGCCCCGGGCCGTGCACCATCGTCACCGGTTCGAAGCGGCGCACGGCACGGGCCACGGACGCCCAGGCGGTACGGGCCTCCGCCAGCTCCTCGTCGTTGGTGAAGGTCGGGTTGGGTCCGGGCCAGGCCATCCAGGTGCGCTCGTGCGGGGCCCACTCGGGGGGCATGCGGAAGCTCATCAGAAGTCCCAATTCCTAAGTGGCTAGAGGAAGTAGAGGCGGTTGAGGGAGACCGAGTCGGCGGGCTCGGAGCGGAGTGGTTCGCCGTCCAGGGTGACCAGGCCGGTGTCCTGGTCCACATCGACCGCTCCGGTACGGGAGTTGAGCCGCAGGTCGGCGGGGCCGATGCCCCGGGTGCCGCGCACCGCCACGCGCCTGCGGCGGGTCGGCATCGAGTCGTTGCCCTGGTCCAGGGCGGCCTGCGCGACGAACGCCACGGAGATGTCGGCGGGCGTGGTGCCGTGGGCGCCGAACTGCGGTCCCAGGACGAGGGGTTCGCAGGTGTCGGTCGCCGCGTTCGGGTCGCCGACCACGCCGTAGGCCGGGAACCCGGACTTCAGGACGAGCTGTGGCTTCGCGCCGAAGTACTCGGGGCGCCACAGCACGATGTCGGCGAGTTTGCCGACCTCCAGGGAGCCGACCTCGTGCGAAAGTCCGTGCGCGATGGCGGGGTTGATGGTCAGCTTGGCGATGTAGCGCAGGACGCGTTCGTTGTCGTGCTCGTCCGGGGCGCCGAGTTCGGCCTTCATCTTCCCGGCCATCGCGAACGTACGGCGGACGGTCTCGCCCGCGCGGCCCATGCCCTGCGCGTCCGACGAGGTGATGCCGATCGCGCCCAGGTCGTGCAGCACGTCCTCGGCGCCCATCGTCCCGGCGCGGATGCGGTCGCGGGCCATGGCGGCGTCGCCGGGCAGATCGGTCTTCAGGTCGTGGACGGAGACGATCATGCCGTAGTGCTCGGCGACCGCGTCCCGGCCGAAGGGGAGGGTGGGGTTGGTGGAGGAGCCGATGACGTTGGGGACCCCGGCCATCTTCAGCACGTTCGGCACGTGTCCGCCGCCGCAGCCCTCGATGTGGAAGGCGTGGATCGTCCGGCCCTCCAGGACGCGCAGGGTGTCCTCGACGGACAGGCACTCGTTCAACCCGTCGCTGTGCAGGGCGACTTGGACGTCGTGCTCCTCGGCGACCCGCAGTGCCGTGTCCAGCGCGCGGGTGTGGGCGCCCATGTCCTCGTGCACCTTGAACCCGGAGGCGCCGCCCTCCGCGAGGGCCTCGATCAGCGGGGCGTCCGAGGAGGACGAACCCCGGCCCAGGAAGCCGATGTTGACCGGCCAGGCGTCGAAGGCGTTGAACGCGTGGCGCAGCGCCCAGGGCGAGTTGACGCCGACGCCCCACACCGGGCCGAACTCCTGGCCGATGATCGTGGTCACCCCGGAGGCGAGCGAGGCCTCCATGATGCGCGGCGAGAGGAGATGGACGTGGGTGTCGACCGCCCCGGCGGTGGCGATGAGCCCCTCGCCGGACACGATGGAGGTGCCGGTGCCGACGACGACGTCCACGCCGTCGAGGGTGTCGGGGTTGCCGGCCCGCCCGATCGAGCAGATCCGCCCCTCCCTGATCCCGATGGACACCTTGCGGATGCCCTGCGCCGCGTCGATCACGACGACGTTGCTGATCACCACGTCGCAGGTGTCCCGCACGGCGGCGGCCTTGAGGTGCAGTCCGTCGCGGGCCGTCTTGCCGAACCCGGCGAGGAACTCGTCGCCGTAGCGCTGCGAGTCGGACTCCACGCGGATCGTCAGGCCCGAGTCGCCGAGGCGGACGCGGTCGCCCGCGCGGGGGCCGTGGGTGGCGGCGTACTCGTACGGGTTCACAGCTCAACTCCCAGGTAACCGCAGGCACTTGCCCGGCGCAGGGCCTCGTCCTTGGCGCCCGGCGCGTCCAGCGGGCCGTCGACGAGGCCCGCGAAGCCGATCGCGATCCGCTCGCCACCGATCGGCAGCAGGCCGATGTCGGCGGTCTCGCCCGGGCCGAAGCGGACGGAGGATCCGGCGGGGACGGCGAGGCGCATGCCGTAGGCCTCGGCGCGGGGGAAGTCGAGGCGCGGGTTGGCCTCGAAGAAGTGGAAGTGGGAGGTCACGGAGACGGGGACGGTCGCGGTGTTGGTGACCGTGACCCGGACGACGGCCTCGGGTTCGGCGTGCGGGGGTCCCGGGAGCAGGGCGCCCGGGGCGTCCCCGGCCAGTCCGCCGCCGATCGGGTCGGAGACCACCGCGAGCCGTGAACCGTCGTCGAAGACGGCCTCGACATGCACCTCGGTGACGACGTCGGCGACGCCCGGGAGGACGTCGTCGGGGCCGAGCACGGAGCGGGCGCGCTCGATGGCCTCGGCCAGCCGCCGGCCGTCGCGAGCCGCCTCGCAGACCGTGTCCGCGATGAGCGCGGTGGCCTCCGGCACGTTGAGTCTCAGGCCGCGCGCCTTGCGGGCGCGGGCCAGTTCGGCGGCCGAGAAGAGCAGCAGCCGGTCGCGTTCCGTGGGGGTCAGTCGCATCCCGTGTTCCTCCTTTAGAACATCACTCTAAACCGTAAAACCCATCTCCGAAACGGTTGACGCGCCACCGTCGCTCGGTTCACATTGAACGTCACTCTAAGAAAGAGGTGGGCCCACCATGCCGATAGAACAGCGCGGAGTCGACACCGTCCCCGATGTGGAACGCACCAGCGGTCCGCGCGACCTCATGTCGATCCTGCTCGGCTCCAACCTCTGCCTCGGCGTGATCATCTTCGGCTGGCTGCCGCCGTCGTTCGGCCTCGGCTGGTGGGCGTCGGTCAGCTCGATCGTCGCGGGCACGGTGGTCGGCACCCTGTTCACGGCCCCGCTCGCACTGGTCTCCCTGCGCACCGCGACCAACCTCTCGACATCGTCCGGCGCCCAGTTCGGCGTGCGGGGCCGGCTCGTCGGCTCGGTCGTCGGCCTGCTCCTCGCCCTCGGCTACACCGCGCTGACCGTGTGGATCGGCGGCGATGTGATGGTGGGCGTGCTCGGGCGGCTGTTCGGACTGCCGGCGGACGGGGTGTCGTACGCCGTCGTGTACGCGGTGCTCGCGGCGGCGACCGTCGCGGGCGCGGTCTACGGCTACCGGGTGCTGCTCGCCATGTCCCGCGTCCTGTCCATCGGCATGACCGCGCTGCTGGTCCTCGGCGTGATCGCCTACGCCCCGCACTTCACCACCGGCGCGCTGCCGGGGGCGGGCGGGTATCTCCTGGGCGGGTTCTGGCCGACCTGGTGTCTGGCGACGGTCGCGGCAGGACTGTCCGGGCCGATCGCCTTCATCACCCTCCTCGGCGACTACACGCGCTACATCTCCCCGGCCCGCCACACCTCACGCCGGGTCCTGCACGCGACCTGGCTCGGCCTGATCGCCGGGCTCCTGGTCCCCCAGCTCTTCGGCACCTTCACGGCGTACGCGGCACACGCGGCCCTCGACTACGCGGGCCCGCTGGTCCAGGCCTCCCCCGGCTGGTACCTGGTACCGCTGCTGCTCGCCGCCTCCGCGGGGTCCGTCGGCAACGCGGGCCTGATGCTCTACTCCATGGGCCTCGACCTCGACGCGATCCTGCCCCGGGCGTCCCGGGCGCGGGCCACCTGCACGGTCGCGGTCGTCGCGATGCTCTGTGTCTTCGTCGGGCACTACGCCTGGAACGCCCAGTCCGCGATGACGTCCTTCGTGCTGCTCCTCACGGCGATCGGCACACCGTGGGCGGTGATCACGCTCATCGGCTTCGTGCGGTGCGGTGGCGTGTACGACGCGGACGCCCTCCAGGTCTTCAACCGCCGCTCCCAGGGCGGCATCTACTGGTTCCGGGCGGGCTGGAACATCCCGGCGACGGTCTCCTGGGCGGTGGGCGCGGGGGTCGGTCTGCTGGCGGTGTCGCTGCCGTCGTACGAGGGGCCGCTGCTGTCGCTGACGGGTGGGGTGGACTGCAGTTTCCTGTTGTCGGGGGCGGTCGGGGGTGCCGCGTACCTGGTGCTCGGCGGGCGTCCGGTGCTTCAGCGGGAGGTCGCCTCGTCCACGTCAGAGAGCCAGCGGGCCTCCGCGGTGTCGTAGCGGACCGGGCCCTGGGTGATCCCGGTCAGGTCGAGGGCGCGGAGGGCGCGGTAGGCGGTGTCGTCGAGGTGGGGGCCGAGGATGATCTGGATGCCGGTGGCGGGGTCCTGGAGGACGACGGTGGGTGAGGTCGGCGGGGCGTCGGCGAGGGGCTCCGCTTCGGACTCGCCGGTCGGCTCGGCGGAGGGCCCGGTGGACGCCTCGGTGGAGGGCCCCGCTTCGGAGGCGCGGCGCAGGACCTTGCGGACCGCGTTCCTCAGGCCGTGATGCGCGTCCTCGCCCGCCTTGCCGCCGAGTGCGGTCAGGAACGCCTGCAACGGGAGGACGACCAGGACCGCCCAGGCCAGTTGCTCGATCGGGCGGCGGGCGGGGAGGGCGCGGACCGTGAAGCCCAGCGCGCCGAACTCCTCGACGAGGGGCGCCTCTTGACCGGGTGGGGCGGACTCCTCGACGAAGACGTCGGCGGTACGCGGGCGGGGATCCGGGGACGGTTCCACGTCGGCGGGTCGGGGGGACTGGGCCGGGTCGGTCATGGGACGTCTCCTCGTAGCCGTGCGTGGGTGGGACCGTCGTCGTCCCAGATGCCCCGGATTCCCTGGGCCATGGTGGCGATGGTGGTCAGCCAGACCTCGTGGGAGCGCTCGACCAGCGCGCGGGCCACGCCGTCGGGGCCGAACGCCAGTGCGCGCACCGTCCAGTCGAACCCGTACCGGCGGGAGGCGACCAGCCGCCCGCTGTGGAGATCCTGGACGGAGGCGCCGTTCTCCCTGGCGACGGCGAGCCGGTTCCCTTCGCTGTCGTACGCGATGTCCATGAAGAAGGTGGAGCCCTCCTCGGCGATCACGCGGCCCGTCCCCTCGGGGCCCCAGACCCGCACCCTGCCGTCGCCGTGACCCGTCACGAAGGCCGTGTTGCGGGGGTGCAGGGCGACACGGATCACGTCGGTACCGCAGTTCCGCTCGGCGAGGAGGCGGCCGGTGGCGGCGTCCCAGACACGGACGTGCAGCTCACGGGTGCGGGTGTGCACCCCCTGCGCGGCCAGGACCCAGGCGCGGCCAAGGTCCGCGGGAGCGTCCACCGTGGCGAACATCGTGCCGTCCCGGGAGGTGACGGCGCGGGCCGCCCGGGCTTCCTGGGCGGTGAGCCGGTCGGGGGCGTCCTGGGAGACCGGCCAGTGGTGGGCGCCGGAACTGCCGGGCAGGAACAGGGCGTTGAGGCCTTCGGCACCGAGAGCTACCTGGCCCTCCGGCTCGTCCGTCCGCCATTCCGCGAGCTGGGATCTGGCGTCCACGTCCCACGTGCGCAGGGCCGGGACCGCGTACGTCACCAGCCGATGCCCGCCGGGCGCGAGCGCCGCCGCGATCGGCGACCTGTCCTCGCGCGCCAGCCTCCCCAGCCGCTCGAACGGGCCGTCGTGCCGGATCAGCCGCGACCTGCCGGGGTCGAGCACGTCGGCGACCAGGGCCTTCCGGCCCAGACAGGCGATGACGAACCGGGTGCCGTCCGGGCTGAACGAGAAGGCGAGGGGGCGGCCCGGAACGCGGACCGGTACGTCCTGGGCCGACCTCGCGGTCGACGAGGTGGAGGCGCGGCGGTTGGTGGGAGCGGGCCTGTCCGGGACCACGGGAGGCGCCCAGTCCGAGATCGAGCCGTGGTGGGTCGTCCGTGGCTCGACGGGCTGATCCGGGGTGTCGCGCGGCGGGGCGGACGGCCCGCTCACGGGGGCGGGCTCGTCAAGCGGCGCCGTCTGGTTCGCGGTGTGCGGCGCCAACTCGGCTACGGGGACGGGAAGTTCGCCCTGCTCCACCTCGCCGGCCTGATCCGGAGCCAACTCGTCCGCCGGGACGGGCAGTTCACCCGGCACCGCCTTGTCCGTCGTGTCCGGTGCCAACTCGGCTACCGGGACGGGCGCTTCACCCGGCACCACCCTGTCCACCACGTCCGGCGCCAACTCGCCTACCGGGACAGGCGCTTCACCCGGCACCACCCTGTCCAGCGTGTCCGGCGCCAACTCGCCTACCGGGACAGGCGCTTCACCCGGCACCACCCTGTCCAGCGTGTCCGGCGCCAACTCGCTTACCGGGAAGGCCAGTTCGCCCGGTACCACCACGCCGACCTCATCCGGCGCCAACTCGCCCACCGGGACAGGCACTCCACCCGGCACCACATTGTCCACCGCGTCCGGTGCCAACTCACTTACCGGGGCCCGCACTTCGCTAGTCCCCAACTCTCCGGCCGGGACCGGCACCTCGCTCACCCAAGTCGGAGACTCCCCCGGAACCACATCCCCCGTCACCCCCAACCGCGCCCGCGCATCCGCCACCAACCCGTCCGGGTCCGGATCCTCCGGTAGCAGCGCGGCGAGTTCCGTGCCGACGGCGAGGACCGCTTCCCACTCGCCGGCCGCGTGGAAGGCGGCGATCTCGGTGTGCCAGGTGGCGGCAGCCTGGTGGCGGCGGGCCTCGGTGAGGTGGGTGGCGGTGTCGAGGAAGGCGGGGTCGGTGGCGGCGACCGCCTCCAGGTGGTCGACGGCCGCGTCCCACCGGCGTTCCCCGATCGCGCCGAGGCCCGCTTCGTACAGGTCGTTCAGGCGGCGCAGGCGCAGCGCCTCGGCGTGCTTGGAGTGGGCGTCGGGATGGCCGGGGTCGCGGGCCATGACGTCGCGGAAGATCTCGACGGCCCGCTGCCAGCGCTTGCGGCGCAGCGCGGCGAGGCCCGCCACGTACAGGCCGTGCACCTCGTCGGCCGCGGCCGGCACGGGCGTACCGGCGTCGGTGAGGTCGAAGAGCCGGCCGTCCAGTGAGCGCATGAACAGCACCGGCGTGACCCACTCCAGCGTGCCGCGCCGGGCGAGGCGGATGGTCTGGCGGGCCTCCGTGACGGCCTCGTCGACGGGGCGCCGGTGCGCGAGGGACTCGTAGAAGGTGCGGCTGAACTCGACGGCGGCGTCGTTCGAGATGGGGTACTGCATGGCGACCGCCGCCGGGAGGCCCTTGCGCATGAGCGCGCCCGCGACGCTGGAGAAGGGGTCGCGGTCGGCGGAGCGGCCGGTCTCGCAGGCGTTGAGGACGACGAGCCGCAGGGAGGTGTGGCGGGAGAGGAGCATCGCGAGGTCCTCGGCGCCGAGGTGGTACGTGCCGCCGTCGTCGTCGCCGAGCGCGAGCGTGCCCTCGGCTCCGGCCGGGTCGAAGCCGCCGTGTCCGATGAAGTGGAAGGCGTGCCAGGGTCCGCCGCGCAGCGCGGTGCGCAGGTCGCGCCAGGTCGGTCCCGCCGTCCACTCCACGTGGATCAGGCCCTGGCGGCGCAGTTCGGACAGGGCTCGGCCCAGCCACTCCTGTTCCGCCCGGACGGCCAGCGGCTCCTGGTCGTCGGGGCGGGCCGCCATGCACAGCACCCGCAGTGGCGGCCGTACCGTCAACGGCCTTTCGGGCACGCTGACTTCGGGGCGGCGGACGAGGGGCGTGGTCTGGCAGAGGTAGCTGTCCTCGTCCGGGTCGTAGAGGAACTCCCAGGGCAGCCGGGCGAGTTCGGCCGGGCGGACGCGCAGCACGATGCGCAGGGGGCGGTCGTCGTGGGCGGCCCGGTGGCGGGCGGCGGCGAGGAGGGGTCTGCCCTTGCCGCCCAGGAGGAACTCGTAGAGCCTGCGGCCGAGTTCGCGGACCGGCAGTTCGTCGTCGGTGGGGGCGCGGCGCAGGCGGGCGGCGGAGCTGAGGACGGCATGCGGGACGGTGGTGTCCAGGGCGCGCAGTTCGCCGGGGGTGAGCGGGAAGGGTCTGACCTCGGAGGCCTCGTCGCCCGCGGGGCCGCGCAGGGTGACCTCGTAGCTGCGCGGGCGGCCGGGGTCACGGTCGTCCGCGCTCCCGGTGCCGATCTCCACATGGAAGTCCAGCGTCTCCAAGGCCCCGTCTCCCCCGTCCGCCCGCCTCCGCCCGGCGACCCACCTTGCCACGGAGAAGCCCGCCCCGGGACAGGGACGGGCTTCTTCATCAACTCCGCACGGGACCTGCTCCGCAGGGGATCGGCCCCGCCCGTCGTCAACTCCGTACGGGAATCTCGGGAGTTCAGCCGAGCCGGTGCATCCACCCGTGCTTGTCGGCGGAGTCGCCCCGCTGGATGTCGAGGAGCGCGCCGCGCAGCCGGAGGGTGACCTCGCCGGGCTCGCCGGCGGACTGCTGCCACTCGGCGCCGGTGCGCTTGACCGTGCCGACCGGGGTGATGACCGCGGCCGTGCCGCAGGCGAAGACCTCGGTCAGCGAGCCGTTCTCGGAGTCGCGCTGCCACTGCTCGATGGAGATCCGGCCCTCCTCGGCGGTGTAGCCGAGGTCGCGGGCGAGGGTGAGGAGGGAGTCGCGGGTGACGCCCTCCAGGATCGAGCCGGTGAGGGTGGGGGTGACGATCCGGTCGCCGTAGACGAAGTACAGGTTCATGCCGCCGAGTTCCTCGACCCACTGGCGCTCGACCGCGTCGAGGTAGCAGACCTGGGCGCAGCCCTGCTCGGCGGCCTCGGCCTGGGCGAGGAGGGAGGCCGCGTAGTTGCCGCCGGTCTTGGCGTCGCCCATGCCGCCGGGGACGGCGCGGACGTGGTCCTCGGAGACCCAGATGGAGACGGGCTTCACGCCGCCGGGGAAGTAGGCGCCGGCCGGGGAGGCGATGACCAGGAAGAGGTACTCGTTGGCGGGCTTCACGCCCAGGCCGACCTCGGTCGCGATCATGAACGGGCGCAGGTACAGGGACTCCTCGCCACCATGCGCCGGGACCCAGTCGCGGTCCTGCTGGACCAGCACGTCACAGGCCTCGATGAACGTCTCGACCGGCAGCTCGGGCATGCCGAGGCGGCGGGCGGAGATCTGGAAGCGGCGGGCGTTCTTCTCGGGGCGGAAGGTGGCGACGGAGCCGTCGGCCTGCCGGTACGCCTTGAGGCCCTCGAAGATCTCCTGCGCGTAGTGCAGGGTCATGTTCGCGGGGTCGAGGGAGAGCGGACCGTAGGGCACGAGCTGGCCGTCGTGCCAGCCGCGGCCCTCGGTCCACTTGATCATCACCATGTGATCGGTGAAGTGGCGGCCGAACCCGGGGCTCGCCAGAATCGCGTCGCGCTCGGCGGCGGAAAGTGGCGAGGCCGAGGGCTTGAGCTCGATCGTGGGCGTCGTCATGAGTGGTTGTCCTTCACCGGTTGTGTGTGACGGGCCGCGCTCACGCCCTCGACTGCCAGTGGCCAGTGCTAGGACGTCCGAGCATTCCCTCATTCCGCGGCTCCACGTTCGATTATCGCGCGTGGTGGAGCGGTGGGGGTACCGCCCAGGCGTCTGGCGCCGGGGGAGGAAACGGCGTGAATGCGACCCAGGGATGATGGTGGCACCCGGCGGGGACGTAAGAAAAGCCGCCGGGTGCTGTTGCGACCCGGCGGCCTCGAATACTGCGAGAGTTTCTCGAGTGGCCTGGGGGTCTCCCCAGGCCCTCAAGGCTCTGGGGGAAGGTCAGCCGGCTACTCGTACGGCCAGCGCGTCACCGATCTCGGTGGTGCTGCGGGCGGGCTTGCCGGTGCGGTCCGCGAGGTCGGCGGAGACCGCGTCCTCGATGCGAACGGCCTCGGACTCGTAGCCGAGGTGGCGCAGGAGGAGGGCGACGGACAGGACCGTGGCGGTGGGGTCGGCCTTGCCCTGGCCCGCGATGTCGGGCGCGGAGCCGTGCACGGGCTCGAACATCGAGGGGAACTCGCCGGACGGGTTGATGTTCCCGCTCGCGGCGACGCCGATGCCGCCGGAGACGGCCGCGGCGAGGTCGGTGATGATGTCGCCGAAGAGGTTGTCGGTGACGATCACGTCGAAGCGGGCGGGGTCGGTGACGAGGTAGATCGTCGCCGCGTCCACGTGGATGTAGTCGGTGGTGACCTCGGGGAACTCGGCCGCGACCTTGTTGAAGATGTTCGTCCACAGGTGGCCCGCGAAGGTCAGCACGTTGTTCTTGTGGACCAGCGTGAGCTTCTTGCGGGGGCGGGCCTGGGCGCGGGCGAAGGCGTCCCGGACGACGCGCTCGACACCGAAGGCCGTGTTCACGGAGACCTCGGTGGCGACCTCGTGCTCGGTGCCCTTGCGGATGGTGCCGCCGTTGCCCGTGTACGGGCCCTCGGTGCCCTCACGGATGACGACGAAGTCGATCTCCGGGTCACCGGCGAGGGGGGTCGCCACACCCGGGAGCAGCTTCGACGGCCGCAGGTTGACGTGGTGGTCGAAGGCGAAGCGGAGCTTCAGCAGGAAGCCGCGCTCCAGCACCCCGGACGGGACCGACGGGTCACCGATCGCGCCCAGCAGGATCGCGTCGTGCTGCTTCAGCGCGGCCAGGTCCGCGTCGGTGAGGGTCTCACCGGTCGCGTGGTAGCGCCTTGCGCCGAAGTCGAACTCCTTGGTCTCCAGCTTCACATCCTGCGGAAGGACGGCGGAGAGGACTTTCAGACCTTCGGCCACGACTTCCTGACCGATGCCGTCACCGGGAATCACTGCGAGATCGATGCTGCGAGACATGCCCGCCACCGTACTCCGCGTCCCATGAGATGACACGGGGTGTCCACGATACGGACAGAACATCGGCCGTTCCCGGGCGCCGACGTCGGCCGTTCGACCGGAGTTCACCCCCACGCAGGGAGGTCGTCGGAGTTCTGGGGGAGCTTCATCGACATGGAGACACCTGACGTCGGCATCCCGGAACACCTCGCGGTCCGGATGAGCATGGCCGAGCAGTACGAGTACCTGCGCACGAAGCTGACCCGGCGCCGCACGCTGGTGTCGGCGGGCGCGGTGGCGGCGGGCGGGCTGCTCGCGGGCTGCGCGGGCCGGGCGTCCGCCGACGGCAAGGCCGCGCTCCCCTCCCCCGCCACGTCCAAGGTGCCCGGCACGGCGGTCGTCCCCTTCGGCCGCCATCTCGCCTTCGGCGCCGACCCGAAGACGGCGATGCGGATCTCCTGGCAGGTCCCGTTCGCGGTCAGGAAGCCGTACGTACGCGTGGGGCTGAAGCCGGACGACCTCAGCCGCCGGATCACGGCCGAGGTCCGCGACCTGCACACCCCGGGGCTCACGGGCGTACGCCCCGCCGTGGAGCAGTACTACGTCCACGCGGCCCTGGACGGCCTCCACCCCGGCACGACGTACTACTACGGCGTCGGCCACGAGGGCTTCGACCCGGCCGCGCCGGCCCACCGCTCGACGATCGGCACCTTCCGTACGGCCCCGGCGAGCCCGGGGAAGTTCGTGTTCACGGCCTTCGGCGACCAGGGCGTGAGCAACGCGGCCGCCGCCAACGACCATGTCGTCCTGCGCGAGAACCCCGCCTTCCACCTCCACGCGGGCGACATCTGCTACGCCGACACCAACGGCCTGGGCAAGAAGACGGACGGCTACGACCCGACGTACTGGAACCTGTTCCTCAAGCAGAACGAGCCCGTCTCCCGCTCGGTCCCGTGGATGGTGACGACCGGCAACCACGACATGGAGGCCTGGTACTCCCCCGACGGCTACGGCGGCCAGCTCGCCCGCTGGTCCCTCCCGGAGAACGGCTTCGACCCGACGCACGCGCCGGGCGTGTACTCCTTCGTCTACGGCAACGTCGGCGTCGTGGCGCTCGACGCGAACGACGTGTCGTACGAGATCACCGCCAACCTCGGCCACACGGGCGGGAAGCAGACCAAGTGGCTGGACGGCAGGCTGCGGGAGCTGCGCGCGACGAAGGGGGTCGACTTCGTCGTCGTCTTCTTCCACCACTGCGCCTACTCGACCTCCTCGCACGCCTCCGACGGCGGGGTGCGCGCCGAGTGGCTGCCGCTGTTCGCGAAGCACCAGGTGGACCTGGTGATCAACGGCCACAACCACGTCTACGAGCGGACCGACGCGATCAGGAACGACGCGGTCGGCAGGGCCGTACCGATCGGCGCGTCCACCGATCCGACGCGGGACGGCATCGTCTACGTCACGGCGGGCGGCGGCGGGCGCGATCTGTACGGGTTCCCGGCGGGCGTCAAGGAGAGCTACGAGGGGCACGTCACCCGGCACGGGACGGTCGACACCGTGCGGTGGGAGAAGGGCCAGCACACCGAGGCGGAGACGGTGGAGTGGTCGCGGGTGCGCTACCGGGGCTTCTCACTGCTCTCCGTGGAGGCGGAGAGCGGCAGCACGCCCCGGCTCAAGGTGTCTGCGCTCGACGGGAACGGCAAGCGCATCGACCACTTCGAGGTGCGGCGCGGTCACTGAGACCGCGCCGCACCCCGTGCGGGCGCGGCTCCCGGCTTGTGGGTGTGCTTCGTCGAGTCCTACGGGCGCCGCGTCGGCTCAGTGGCCGGTCTCGCCGCCGTTGTCCCGGCGGTCGAGGGCGCGCTGGAGGGCGGCTGCGGCGTTCTTGCGCTCGGACTCGCTCGTGCGGGGCACGTGGCGGACGCGGCGGCGGACGGTCGTCTCGGCCATGGAGAATCGACTCCTTCGTAAATCCTGGAGTGCGGAAGGGATGTGCGAGACGCCGGAAGGGGCGGGGAGCTACGGACCGCAGGGGTTGCCTGCACGGTGTCCGGCTCACGACCGCCATTCGCTTGGTCTAGCGAGACGTTCGGCTCCTACAAAGCTAGGACAGGACCGCGCATCTGTCTCCACAATTACTCGGACTTCCTACTATCTGAGACGGTGAAAGGGGTCACACGGCGCTGACCTGCGGTTTCTAAATTCCGGCGGTCAGAGCACGTCCCCGTCACGCCAGTCGAAGAGGAGGTCCTCGCCGAGGTCGAGCGGTCCGGCGAGCGCGGGTCTGACGTAGGTGCTGTCCTCCTCCTCGGGCAGGTGGACGATCCCGTCCGGCCCGAGCGCGGAGATCCTGCCGCCCCACAGCCGCCAGCCGCGCGCGGTGTAGAGCCGGGCCCCGTCGTCGCTGGCGCCGAGCAGCCCGACGTCGTAGGCGTGGTCGACGATCCGCTCCAGCTCGGCCATGACGAGCCCGCCGTACCCCCGGCGCCGGGCGTCGGGCCGTACGCCGACGCCCTCCACGTACCCGACCCGCAGCCAGCGCCCCCGGTAGCGCACCCGGCGCATGACGACCGAGCCGTGCGCGGCGAGGCCGGTGTCGTCGGAGAGCAGCGCGTGGACGCCGCCGAGGCCGTGCTCCCAGTCTTGGTCGGTGAGGTCCCCGGCGAAGGCCGCGTCCAGCAGGTCACGGGTGGCACGGAGGTCGGCCGGGGTGAGGTCGGCCGTGTGGGCGGTGCGCATACGGATGGTCACCGGGTCAGTATCGGAGACGAGGGCTCACCGGCCCGGCCCATTCGGGGAAACACGAGGGGCCGGGCGATCGCCCGGCCCCTCGTCACGTCATCCGGCCGTGGGTCAGCCCATGTGCGGGTACGTGTAGTCCGTCGGCGCCACCAGGGTCTCCTTGATGGCGCGGGTCAGGGTCCAGCGCATCAGGTTCTGCGGGGCGCCGGCCTTGTCGTTGGTGCCGGAGGAGCGGCCGCCGCCGAAGGGCTGCTGGCCGACGACCGCGCCGGTCGACTTGTCGTTGATGTAGAAGTTGCCGGCCGCGTAGCGGAGCCGCTCCATCGTGTAGGCCGCCGCCGCACGGTCGTTGGAGATGACCGAGCCCGTCAGCGCGTAGTCGGAGACCGACTCCATCTGGGTCAGCATCTCGTCGTAGTTCTCGTCGTCGTAGACGTGCACGGCGAGGAACGGACCGAAGTACTCGGTCGTGAAGACCTCGTTGGCCGGGTCGCTGCACTCGACGACCGTCGGGCGGACGAAGTAGCCGACCGAGTCGTCGTACGAGCCGCCCGCGACGATCGTGCAGGTCGGGTCGGCCTTCGCGCGGTCGATGGCCGCCTTGTTCTTGGCGAAGGAGCGCTCGTCGATGACCGCGCCAATGAAGTTCGACAGGTCGGTGACGTCACCCATGCTCAGGTAGTCGACCTCGGTCGCGAACTCTTCCTTGAAACCGGAGTTCCAGATGGAGGCCGGGATGTACGCACGCGAGGTCGCGGAGCACTTCTGGCCCTGGTACTCGAAGGCACCCCGGGTCAGCGCCGTCTTCAGCACCGCGCGGTCCGCGCTCGGGTGGGCGACGACGAAGTCCTTGCCGCCGGTCTCGCCGACCAGACGCGGGTACGAGCGGTACTTCTCGATGTTGTTGCCGACCGTCTTCCACAGGTACTGGAAGGTCTTGGTCGAGCCGGTGAAGTGGATGCCGGCCAGGTCGCGGTGCTCCAGGGCGACCTTCGACACCTCGATGCCGTCACCGGTGACGAGGTTGATGACGCCCTTGGGCAGGCCCGCCTCCTCCAGCAGCTGCAGGAGCAGCACGGCGGAGTGGGTCTGGGTCGGGGACGGCTTCCAGACGACGACGTTGCCCATCAGCGCGGGCGCGGTCGGCAGGTTGCCCGCGATGGCGGTGAAGTTGAAGGGCGTGATCGCGTAGACGAAGCCTTCGAGCGGGCGGTGGTCGAGGCGGTTCCAGACGCCCGGGGAGTTCGCCGGGGGCTGCTCGGCGAGCAGGTCGCGGGCGTACTTGACGTTGAAGCGCCAGAAGTCGACGAGCTCGCAGGGGCAGTCGATCTCGGCCTGCTGGGCGGTCTTGGACTGGCCGAGCATGGTGGACGCGGCGAGGGTCTCGCGCCACGGGCCGGAGAGCAGCTCGGCCGCGCGCAGGATGATCGCGGCGCGGTCGTCGAAGGACATCGCGCGCCAGGCGGGCGCGGCGGCGAGGGCCGCGTCGATGGCGTCCTGGGCGTCGGCCTGGGTGGCGTTGGCGTACGTACCGATGCGGGCCTTGTGGTTGTGCGGCTGGACGACGTCGACGCGCTCGCCGCCGCCCATCCGCCGCTCGCCGCCGATGGTCATCGGCAGGTCGATCGGGTTCTCGGCCAGTTCCTTGAGCTTGACCTCGAGACGGGCGCGCTCGGGAGAGCCGGGCGCGTAGCCGTGCACCGGCTCGTTGACGGGGGTGGGGACCTGGGTCACAGCGTCCATGAGATCCGTAACTCCTTGTAGGTGAGCGGGTGTTGGGGTCAGCCCTTGGTGAGGGTCGAGCGTGCGAAGAAGAGGAGGTTGGCCGGCTTCTCCGCCAAGCGGCGCATGAAGTAGCCGTACCAGTCGGTGCCGTAGGCGGTGTAGACGCGCATGCGGTGGCCCTCGGCGGCGAGCCGCAGGTGCTCGTCGCTGCGGATGCCGTAGAGCATCTGGAACTCGTACTCGTCGAGCTTGCGGCCCGCGCGGCGGGCGAGTTCCTGGCCGATGGAGATCAGGCGCGGGTCGTGGGAGCCGATCATCGGGTAGCCCTCGCCCTCCATCAGGATGCGCAGGGTCCGGACGTACGCCTTGTCGATCTCGTGCTTCTGCTGGTAGGCGACCTCGGCGGGCTCCTTGTACGCGCCCTTCACCAGCCGGACGCGGCTGCCGGCCTCGGCGAGGCGGCGGGCGTCGGACTCGGTGCGGAAGAGGTAGGCCTGGATGACACAGCCGGTCTGCGGGAAGTCCTTCCGCAGCTCCTCGTGGATCGCGAACATCGAGTCGAGGGTGGTGTGGTCCTCGGCGTCGAGGGTGACGGTCGTCCCGATCGCGGCGGCGGCCTCGACGACGGGCCGGACGTTCGCGAGGGCGAGTGCGTGACCGCCCTCCAGCGCCTGCCCGAACATGGACAGCTTGATCGACATCTCGGCCCGGGTGCCCAGCTCCAGCTCCTTGAGCCGGTCGACGAGCGTCAGATAGGCGTCGCGGGCGGCGGCGGCCTGCTCGGGGGTGGTGATGTCCTCGCCGACGACGTCCATCGTCAGTTCGAGACCCTTGGCGGTGAGGTCCTGGACGATCGGCACGATCTCGTCCACCGTCTCACCGGGGATGAAGCGGTCGACGACCTGCTTGGTCACCGGCGCCGCCGAGATCAGCCGACGCATCTGATCGCTGCGCGAGGCGGCGAGTATCACGGGACCCAGCACGGGGCACCTCCAAGCAGTGGGACATACGGAGAACCACCGTGAAACCTAGGGATCTCTCCGATCGTCGGCCATCGACAGCTGTCACGCATCCGTGCCACGGATCTCAGACAGATGTATGAAGGCACGGCGAGAATGCGGGAGAATGCCCGGGTGACATCCGATTCCAGCGGCGACTACCAGGAACTCGTGGACGAGATCTCGGAGCTCCTCGGCGCCCCCGCGACCCTGGAGAACCGCGACTTCGAACTGATCGCCTTCGGTGCCTACGACGGTGAGGGCGACCTCGACCCGACGGCCCTGGACCCGGTCCGCACCCGCTCGATCCTGACCCGGCGCTCCACGGCGGCGATCCGCACCTGGTTCGAGGGCTTCGGCATCACGCGCGCCACCGGCCCGGTCCGCATCCCGCCGACCCCCGAGGCGGGCGTCTACCGCGGCCGCATCTGCCTCCCCGTACGCCATCGGGGTGTCGTCCTCGGCTACGTCTGGCTGCTGGACGACGACCCCGGACCCTCCGCCCCCCAACTGGACGCGGCGATGCGGGTGACGGCCCGCATCGGCGCGCTCCTCGGAGACGAGGCGCAGGCGGGCGCGGACCTCACCCGTGAGCTCCGCGCGGTCCTCACCGCGGAGCGCGGCTGGCAGCGGGACATGGCGGTCGCCGCGCTCCGCACGGCCCTCGGCCCCCGCGGCGACGGCCCCCACACGGTGGTCTGCGTCGCCCCCTGGCCGTCCGCCGACCCGGACGACGCCCCGTCGGCGCGTACGGTCCCGCACGCGACCGCGCTGTGCACGGTGCCGTGGGGCACGACGGAACAGTGCCTGGCGGTGCTGGTACGCCTGCGCGCCCTGGACGTCGGCTCCCCGGCGGAGGCGACAGCGACCCGCCTCCTGAAGGACGGCCCCCGGGCGGCGGGCATCGGCCGCCCCCGCACCGGCCTCACCGACCTCGCCACCACCTGGCAGGAAGCCGCATCGGCAGCCCGCGCGGCCCTCGCGGAACCCCGCCTCGCCCCGATCGCCGACTGGTCCCGCATCGGCCCGTACCGCCTCCTCACCAGCCTGCCCCCGGACTCCCCCCACGACCCCGCCGTCGCCCCCCTCCTCTCCCCCACCCACCACGAACTCGCCCGCACAGCCGAGGCCTACCTCGACTGCGCGGGCCAAGCGGGGCGCACGGCAGCGGAGTTGGGGATCCACCGGCAGACGCTGTACTACCGGTTGTCCCGGGTGGAGCAGTTGACGGGGCTGGATCTTGATGACGGGGAGGATCGGTTGTTGCTGCACATGGGGTTGAAGAGGGCGCGGTTGTAGGGGACAGCCCGGAGTGACCGGTCCAGCCCCCCGGAATGGGACCTGACCGACACCCCACCGGGCCCCTACTGTCGGTGTCATGACGACCGGCCCGAGCCCCGACAACCCGAGCCCCGGCACACCCGCCACCCCCAACACCCCTTCCCCCGAGGCGACTTCGTCCGTGCGGCCGTCTCTCCTGACCCGTCCGCTCCTTCTCCGTTTCGTCAGCATGGTCGGTGCCAGTCTCAGTTTCTTCCTGTTGCTGTCGGTCGTACCGGCGTATGCGGCCGAGCGGGGCGGTGAGGGCGCGGCGGGGCTCGCGACCGGGTCGTTGATGCTTGCGACGGTGCTCGGGGAGCTGGGGACGCCGCGGCTGGTCGCGCGGTTCGGGTACCGGGTGACGCTGATCGTGGGGCTGTTCCTGCTCGGGGCGCCGGCGTTGGTGCTGACCGTGTCCGGAGACGCCGTGTGGATCGTCGCGGTGTGCTTCGTGCGCGGGCTCGGTTTCGCGCTGACGATCGTCGCGGGCGGCGCCCTCACCGCGTCACTGATTCCGGACCAACGCCGGGGCGAGGGGCTCGCGTTGGTGGGTGTCGTGTCCGGCGTGCCGTCGCTGATCGCGCTGCCGCTGGGGCTGTGGCTGGCCCGGCACGTGGGCTACGGCCCGGTCGCCGTCGCCGGTGGCCTCGCCGCGCTGGCCGCCGTCTTCTTCGTGCTCGGGCTGCCCGACCGCGCGGACCGTTCCGAGCAACCCCTGGGCGTCGTACGGGGGTTGCGCACAGGCGCGCTGCTCCGCCCGGTCCTCGTCTTCGCGGCCACCGCCACCGCCGCCGGCATCGTGGTCACGTTCCTGCCGCTGGCCGTGCCGTCGGCGTCCGCCGGTGTCGTCGCGGCGGCCCTGTTCACGCAGACCGCCGCCTCGACCCTGACCCGCTGGCTCGCGGGCCGCCACGGCGACCGGCACGGCAGCGCGCGCCTCGTGCTGCCCGGCCTGCTGATCTCGGCGGCGGGCGTCCTCGTCATCGCCCCAACTGCCGACCCGGTGGCGGTCATTGCGGGCACCGCCCTCTTCGGCGCGGGCTTCGGCGTCGCCCAGAACGCCACCCTCACCGTGATGTACGCCCGCACCTCCGCCGCCTCCTACGGCACGGTCAGCGCCCTGTGGAACCTCGCCTACGACGGCGGAATGGGCCTGGGCGCGGCGGCCTTCGGCCTCGTCGCCGGGCCCACCGGCTACCCCTGGGCCTTCACCCTGACCGCCCTGCTGATGCTGACCGCCCTGGTCCCGGCGCTGCGCGACCGGCGAACTCCCGCCGTGTCAGGGTGACTTCCGCACTCCCTCGACCACCTGCCGCAAGCCCTCGGTGAGTGCCTCCCCGTCCGGCGCGGTCTTCGGGTCGAACGTCCACTGGGCGATGAGCCCGGTCATCAGGGTCAGGTAGAAGCGGCCGAGCGTGTCCGCCGTCTCGTCGGTGACCTCCTCCTCCGGCACGCCCATCAGGAGGGCGACCAGCCCGCGCCCGCCCTCCCGCTGCGCGGCCGACAAGTGCTCGCGCACTTCGGGGAGTTCGAGGGTCATGACCTCCATGCTGAGCCGCCACATCGACCCCGGTTCCCGCATGGTGGAGACGATGTTCGACCACACCCAGCGGAACCGCTCCAGCGAACCGGGCTCCCCCTCGATCCCGGCGGCGGGGTCGCCGTCGCGCCCCTCGAAGGCGTCGGAGGTGTTCTCGACGAGCGAGACGTACGCCTGGGCGAGCAGCGCGTCCTTCGAGCCGTAGTGGTAGCCGATGGACGCGAGGTTCGTCCCCGACTCCTTCACGATGTCGCGCGCCGTCGTGCGCGCGAAGCCCTTCGCCAGCAGACAGCGCTTCGCGCCTTCGAGCAGATCCTCACGGTGTCCCATGCCTCCCACCGTACCGCCGATTCCATACAGACGTCCTAGACGCATGACTTATACAAGCGTTCTAGACAAGCGTTTTATACGCGCGTACATTCACTGCCATGACGAACCCGACGCACTCGCCGAACCCTCCCAGCACCCCCGACTCCCGTGCCGGACGCCGCGAATGGACCGCTCTCGGCGTCCTGATGCTCCCCCTGCTGCTCGTCTCGATGGACGTCTCCGTCCTCTACTTCGCCATCCCGGCGATCAGCGCGGACCTGGAGCCCAGCGGCACCCAGCAGCTGTGGATCTTCGACATCTACGCCTTCGTCCTGGCCGGCCTGCTGATGACGATGGGCTCGCTCGGCGACCGCATCGGCTACCGCAGGCTCCTCCTGATCGGCGCCGCCGCCTTCGGCACCGCCTCCGTCATCGCGGCCTACGCGACCAGCGCCGAGACCCTCATCGCCGCCCGCGCGGTCCTCGGCATCGGCGGAGCGACCCTGATGCCCTCGACGATGGCGCTGCTGCGCAGGATGTTCACCGACCCCGGCCAGCGCGCGAAGGCGATCGGTCTGTGGTCCGGCGTGATGACCGGAGGCATCGCCCTCGGCTCGGTGATGAGCGGTGTCCTCGTCCAGTACTTCTGGTGGGGCTCGGTCTTCCTGGTCAACCTGCCCGCGATGGCACTGCTGCTGGTCCTCGGCCCGTTCCTGCTCCCGGAGTCCAGGAACCCCGCCCCCGCCCGCTTCGACTGGCCGAGCGTCCCGCTGTCGATGGCCGCCGTCCTGCCGGTGATCTACGGCCTCAAGGAGATCCCCTCCGAGGGCTGGCACCCGCAGTACGTCGTCCCGGTCACCGTCGGCCTGCTCTTCGCCGTCCTCTTCGTCCACCGCCAGCGCACCACCGCGTCCCCGATGATCGACCCGACCCTCTTCCGCGGCCGCGGCTTCGGGCCCTCCCTCGTCCTCAACCTCCTCTCCGCCTTCGGGATGCTCGGCTCGGCCTTCTTCACCACGCAGTACCTGCAGTCCGTGCTCGGCAAGAGCGCGATGGAGGCGGCCCTGTGGGCGCTGCTCCCCTCGGTCCCGATCGGCATGGCGGCCCCGCTCGCAACGACCCTCGTCCAGAAGGGAGTCGACCGCGCCCACGTCGTCGCCTCCGGCTTCACCATCGCCGCCTGCGGCTACGTCCTGCTCGCCCTCACCGGCACCGACTCCCTCTGGCCGGCGCTGGCCGCCGCCGGTGTCCTCGCCTCCGGGATCGTCATGGTGATGTCCCTGATCATGGACCTCGCGATGGGCAGCGCCCCGGTCGAGAAGGCGGGCGTCGCGTCCTCCCTGATGGAGACCGGCTCGGAGTTCGGCGGCGCCCTCGGCATGGCCGTCCTCGGCTCCATCGGTACGGCGGTCTACCGCCACGGCGTCCCCGCCTCGGCCCCCGCCCCGGCCCACGAGACCCTCGGCGGCGCCCTGGCCGTCGCCCACCAGCTGCCGGGGCGCACGGGAGACGCCCTGGCCGCCACCGCCCGGGACGCATTCACCGACGGCATGCACGGGGCGGCGATCGCGGGGGCGGTCCTGCTGCTGGGGGCGGCGGTCGCGGCGGCGCGGACCCTGCGGGGCATCCAGGTCCCGGCACCCGAGCCGGTGGTGACGGAGGCTCAGAAGGCGGAGGCGTGACCCTCGACTACACAGAAACGCCGGGCGGGCCGAGGAACTTCTCCTCGACCCGCCCGGCGTTCGTGCGGAACGTCAGGAACCTCAGACCAGGTTCACCGAGCGGGCGGACGTCGCGCCGATCTCCTCGGCCACCTCCGCCAGCACGTTCGTGGCGACCGTGTCATCGACGGTCAGCACGGCCAGCGCCTCGCCGCCCGCGACCGACCGCGACACCTGCATGCCGGCGATGTTGATCCCGGCCTCGCCGAAGACCCGGCCGACCGTGCCGACGACGCCCGGACGGTCCTCGTACCGCAGCACCACCATGTGGTCCGCGAGGGCGAGGTCGACGTCGTAGTCCCCGACCGCCACGATCTTCTGGAGGTTCTTGGGGCCGGCGAGCGTGCCGGAGACCGAGACCTCCTCGCCGCTGCCGAGCGTGCCGCGCACGGTGACGACGTTGCGGTGGTCGTTCGACTCGGAGGAGGTCGTCAGCCGTACCTCGACGCCGCGCTCCTGCGCGAACAGCGGGGCGTTGACGTAGGACACGGTCTCCGCGACGACGTCCTCGAACACGCCCTTGAGCGCGGAGAGTTCGAGCACCTTGACGTCGTGCTGGGTGATCTCGCCGTAGACCTCGACGTCGAGGCGGACCGCGACCTCGCCCGCGAGCGCGGTGAAGATGCGGCCGAGCTTCTCGGCGAGGGGCAGGCCCGGCTTGACGTCCTCGGCGATGACGCCGCCCTGGACGTTCACCGCGTCGGGGACGAGCTCACCGGCGAGGGCGAGGCGCACCGACTTGGCGACCGAGACACCGGCCTTCTCCTGGGCCTCGTCCGTGGACGCGCCGAGGTGCGGGGTGGAGACGACCTGGTCGAACTCGAACAGCGGGGAGTCCGTGCAGGGCTCCTTCGCGTACACGTCGAGTCCGGCGCCGGCGACGCGGCCCTCCTTGAGCGCGGAGTACAGCGCCTCCTCGTCGACGATCCCGCCGCGCGCGGCGTTGACGATGCGGACGGTCGGCTTGACCTTGCGCAGCGCCTCGTCGCCGATCAGACCGACCGTCTCCGGGGTCTTGGGGAGGTGCACGGTGATGAAGTCGGAGACCTCGAGCAGCTCGTCAAGGGACAGGACCTTGACGCCCATCTGCGCGGCCCGTGCAGGCTGGACGTAGGGGTCGTAGGCCACGACCTTCATGCCGAACGCGGACATGCGCTGCGCGACCAGCGCGCCGATGCGGCCGAGGCCGACGACGCCGAGGGTCTTCTCCGCGAGCTCGACGCCCGTGTACTTGCTGCGCTTCCACTCGCCGTTCTTCAGCGCGGCGTTGGCCTGCGGGATGTGGCGTGCGGTCGCCAGCAGCAGACCGCAGGCCAGCTCGGCGGCGGTGACGATGTTCGAGGTGGGCGCGTTGACGACCATCACGCCGGCCTTGGTGGCGGCGGAGACGTCGACGTTGTCCAGGCCGACGCCGGCTCGTGCGACGACCTTCAACTTCCGTGCGGCGGCGACCGCTTCGGCGTCGACCTTGGTGGCCGAGCGGATCAGGATCGCGTCGACGTCGGCGATCGCGGGGAGCAGTTCGGCTCGGTCGGCGCCGTTGCAGTGCCGGATCTCGAAGTCCGGGCCGAGGGCGTCCACCGTCGCGGGCGACAGCTCTTCAGCGATGAGTACGACAGGTTTCGAGCTCACGTGAGTCCTCACAAGTCCATTGCGTGCGGACGGCCGTCCCGACGGCCGCAGGCGGTGGAGGGGCTAGCCGCGGAGACGCACGACGCTGTGGGCCTGACGCGTATTAGTACGGCAGTGTAGTGGCGCGCCGACAGTCGTCTTACGCCTCTGCGGAAGGATCACCCGTCCGTGGCTGGACGGGTTGGACAAAGGGGCCGGAGCGTTCGCTCCAGCCCCTGTGCCGCAGGACTTACGCCTCTTCGTCGACCCAGCTCATCAGCTTGCGGAGCTGCTTGCCGGTGGTCTCCAGCAGGGACTCGGCGTCCTTCTGCTTGTACTCGTTGTACTTCTTCAGGCCACCGTGGTACTCGGCCATCCACTCACGCGCGAACGTGCCGTCCTGGATCTCGGCGAGGACCTGCTTCATCGTCGCCTTGGTCTCGTCCGTGATGATCCGCGGACCGGTGACGTAGTCGCCCCACTCCGCGGTCTCGGAGATCGACCAGCGCATCTTCTCCAGGCCGCCCTCGTACATGAGGTCGACGATGAGCTTCAGCTCGTGCAGGCACTCGAAGTACGCGATCTCCGGCTGGTAACCGGCCTCGGTCAGCGTCTCGAAACCGGCCTTGACCAGCGCGGCCGTACCACCGCAGAGGACAGCCTGCTCACCGAACAGGTCGGTCTCGGTCTCCTCGGTGAACGTCGTCTTGATGACGCCGGCGCGGGTGCCGCCGATGCCCTTCGCGTACGACAGCGCGAGCGCGAAGCCGTTGCCGGTCGCGTCCTGCTCGACGGCCGCGATACACGGAACGCCGCGGCCCTCCTCGTACTGGCGGCGCACCAGGTGGCCCGGGCCCTTGGGGGCGACCATGCAGACGTCGACACCGGCCGGCGGCTTGATGAAGTCGAAGCGGATGTTCAGGCCGTGGCCGAAGAACAGCGCGTCGCCGTCCTTGAGGTTGTCCTTGATGGACTCCTCGTAGACCTGGGCCTGGATCGGGTCCGGGACCAGGATCATGATGACGTCGGCCTCGGCGGCGGCCTCCGACGGGCTCACCACGCGCAGGCCCTGCTCCTCGGCCTTCGCCTTGGACTTGGAGCCCTCGTGCAGACCGACCCGGACGTCGACACCCGAGTCGCGCAGCGACAGCGCGTGGGCGTGGCCCTGGCTGCCGTAGCCGATGACCGCGACCTTGCGGCCCTGGATGATGGACAGGTCGGCGTCAGCGTCGTAGAACAGCTCGGCCACTTTGGGTTCTCTCCTTGGTGTGCAGGTGTTGCGTCCCACCGTATGACGGAGGGCGGAAACGAAGTTCGGGGGTCTCGGAATGCGGGCGGCCGGGGCCGCCCGCAGACGGTGCTACGCGGAACGGTCGAGCGCGCGCAGCGAGCGGTCGGTGATGGAGCGGGCGCCGCGGCCGATGGCGATCGTGCCGGACTGGACCAGCTCCTTGATGCCGTACGGCTCCAGCATCTTGAGCATCGCGGACAGCTTGTCGCTGGAGCCGGTGGCCTCGACGGTGACGGCCTCCGGGGAGACGTCGACGGTCTTGGCACGGAACAGCTGGACGATCTCGACGATCTGCGAGCGGGTCTCGTTGTCGGCGCGGACCTTCACCAGAACGAGTTCGCGCTGAACCGCGGAACCCGCCTCCAGTTCGACGATCTTCAGCACGTTGACGAGCTTGTTGAGCTGCTTGGTGACCTGTTCGAGCGGGAGTGCCTCGATCACGTTCACCACGATCGTGATGCGGGAGATGTCGGGGTGTTCGGTGACACCGACGGCGAGGGAGTCGATGTTGAAGCCGCGCCGGGAGAACAGGGCGGTGATCCGGGCGAGGACACCCGGCTTGTTCTCGACCAGGACCGAGAGCGTGTGCTTGGACATTTCTCTTTCGTCTCTCTCGCTCAGTCGTCTTCGTTGTCGCCGAAGTCGGGGCGGACGTCACGGGCGAACATGACCTCGTCGTTCGAGGTGCCGGCGGCGACCATCGGCCACACCATGGCGTCCTCGTGGACGATGAAGTCGACCACGACGGGGCGGTCGTTGATCGAGTTCGCCTCCTCGATGACCTTGTCCAGGTCGTCAGGGGACTCGCAGCGGATCGCGTAACACCCCATCGCCTCCGCCAACTTGACGAAGTCGGGGATGCGCGTGCCGGCGCTCGGCTGCTTGCCGTCCGCCTCCGGGCCGCTGTGCAGCACGGTGTTGGAGTAGCGCTGGTTGTAGAACAGGGTCTGCCACTGGCGGACCATGCCGAGGGCGCCGTTGTTGATGATGGCGACCTTGATCGGGATGTTGTTCAGCGCGCAGGTGGTGAGTTCCTGGTTGGTCATCTGGAAGCAGCCGTCGCCGTCGATCGCCCAGACCGTCTGGTCCGGTGCGCCGGCCTTGGCGCCCATGGCGGCCGGGACCGCGTAGCCCATGGTCCCGGCGCCGCCGGAGTTGAGCCAGGTCGCGGGCTTCTCGTACTGGATGTAGTGCGCGGCCCACATCTGGTGCTGGCCGACGCCCGCGGCGAAGATCGTTCCCTCCGGGGCGAGTTGGCCGATGCGCTCGATGACCTGCTGCGGGGAGAGCGAGCCGTTGTCGGGCTGCTCGTAGCCGAGCGGGTAGGTCTCGCGCCAGCGGTTGAGGTCGTTCCACCAGGCGCTGTAGTCGCCGGTGTGCCCCTCGCTGTGCTCCTTCTGGACGGCCTGGACGAGGTCGGCGATGACCTCGCGGGCGTCCCCGACGATCGGCACGTCGGCGGCGCGGTTCTTGCCGATCTCGGCCGGGTCGATGTCGGCGTGGACGATCTTCGCGAAGGGCGCGAAGCTGTCCAGCTTGCCGGTGACACGGTCGTCGAAGCGGGCTCCGAGGGCGACGATCAGGTCGGCCTTCTGCAGCGCGGTGACGGCGGTGACCGCACCGTGCATGCCCGGCATTCCCACGTGCAGCTCGTGACTGTCGGGGAATGCGCCGAGCGCCATCAGGGTGGTGGTGACGGGCGCTCCGGTGAGTTCTGCGAGGACCTTCAGCTCGGCGGTGGCGTGTGCCTTGAGGACACCGCCGCCGACGTAGAGGACGGGCCGCTTCGCGGAGGTGATCAGCTTGGCGGCCTCGCGGATCTGCTTGGCGTGCGGCTTGGTCACCGGCCGGTAGCCGGGCAGGTCCATGACCGGCGGCCAGGAGAAGGTGGTCTTGGCCTGGAGGATGTCCTTGGGGATGTCGACCAGGACCGGGCCCGGGCGGCCGGTGGAGGCGATGTGGAACGCCTGGGCGATCGCCCGGGGGATGTCCTCCGCCTTGGTGACCAGGAAGCTGTGCTTGGTGATCGGCATGGTGATGCCGACGATGTCCGCCTCCTGGAAGGCGTCCGTGCCGATCGCGGCGGACACGACCTGCCCGGTGATCGCGACCAGCGGCACGGAGTCCATGTTCGCGTCCGCGATGGGGGTGACCAGGTTGGTGGCGCCCGGCCCTGACGTCGCCATGCACACCCCGACCTTGCCGGTGGCCTGCGCGTAACCGGTGGCCGCGTGGCCGGCGCCCTGCTCGTGGCGGACCAGCACGTGGCGCACTCGCGTGGAGTCCATCAGCGGGTCGTACGCCGGCAGGATGGTGCCCCCGGGGATGCCGAATACCGTGTCGGCCCCGACTTCCTCAAGAGAGCGGATGAGGGACTGCGCGCCCGTGACGTGCTCGGGGGCGGACTGCTGTCCTCCGGATCGGGGCCGCGGCTGCGGATGGGCCCCGGTGGCCTGCTCGGTCATCGTCATTCTCTTCTCGATGCTGAGGGTTTTTGCGAGGTTTGTGCGGGGTTCTACTGCTGCACGACTGGTGCCTGTGCAACAAAAAACCCCTCGTGCCGTGAGGCAAGCGAGGGGAGCGCGCCGGGTGCGGTCGCTGGGAGTTCCGGGTCCGTCCGGACGTCACCAGCTTCAGCCGACGCGCTTTCCAAGTACGAGAATTCGGGTGCGCATGGCAATGACCCTCCCCCCGGCACGCATCCACTGTCAAGTGGGTGGGACGGGAGTCTCATTATGTGAGCGCAGGGCCGTTCCGCCACCGAAAACCGCGGGCACACCACTGGTGTACACCCCGGCGACACCCCCGGCGAACGCGGGTTCGGCCGGGCCGTGCGGCACCGGATAGTGACCGCGTGCCAGGGCCCGGCGCAGCCGGTACTCGTCGAGCGGCCCGGAGAAGGCCATGCCCTGTCCGTGTGTACAGCCCATCGCGCGCAGGGCGACCACCTGTTCCGGCAGATCGACCCCGTCGGCCACCGACTGGAGCCCGAGATCGCAGGCGATCCGCAGCAGCCCACTGGTGATCTTGTGCAGCCGCGCGGACTCGACGACGCCCTCGACCAGACTGCGGTCCAGTTTCAGTACGTCGACGGGGAGCCGCCGGAGCGTGGTGATCGCCGCGTAGCCGCTCCCGAACCCGTCGAGGGCGATCCGAACGCCGAGCCGCCTGAGCGCGGTCAGACGGCGCTCCAACTCGTCCAGGGAGACCCGCGGATCGGTGTCGGACAGCTCGATCAGCAGCGACCCCGACGGCAGCCCGTGCCGGGTCAGCAGCGCCTCGATCGAACCCAGCGGCATCGACCGGTCCAGCAGTCGCCGCGCACTCATCCGCACGGCCACCGACACGGCGAGCCCGGTGGCGGTCCGCTCGGCGGCCTGCTCCACGGCCTCCTCCAGCATCCAGCGCCCCAGCTCGGCGGTCTTGTCGCTGTCCTCGGCCACCCGCAGGAACTCGGCCGGCGTGAACAGCACCCCCTGCGAGGAGCGCCAGCGCGCCTGGGTGGACACCGACGCGATCCGGCCGTCCACCAGCGAGACCACGGGCTGGTGCAGCAGCGCGAACTCGCCGTCGTGCAGTGCGGCCCGCAGCCGCGTGGCCAGCTCCGCCTTCCGTACGACGTCCTGCTGCATCTGCGGTGCGTACAGCTCGACGCGGCCCTTGCCCGCCCCCTTGGCGCGGTACATCGCAAGGTCCGCGTTGCGCAGCAACTCCCCCGCGCCCAGGCCCGGTTCGGCGAAGGCGACGCCGATGGAGGCCGCGACGCGGACATCGTTGCCGTCGATGAGGTACGGCTGGGACAGGGTGATTCTCAGCCGGTCGGCGAGCTCCATGATGTGCCGCTCGCGGGCGGAGCGGTCCCGGGTGCCGTCGCCGACGATCAGGGCCGCGAACTCGTCGCCGCCGAGCCGGGACGCGGTGTCGCCGTGCCGGACCGCCGACTGGAGGCGGTGGGCGGCCTGGACGAGCAGTTCGTCACCGGCCTGGTGGCCGATGGTGTCGTTGACGGCCTTGAAGCCGTCGAGGTCGATGAAGAGCACGGCCGTGCCCCGGTCGGTGGAGCGACGGCCGGACAGGGCCTGCTGGACGCGCTGGGTGAACAGCGCGCGGTTGGGCAGGTCGGTGAGCGGGTCGTGCTCGGCGTTGTGCTGCAACTGGGCCTGTAGGCGCACGCGTTCGGTCACGTCCCGGCTGTTGAAGATCAGGCCGCCGTGGTGGCGGTTGACCGTCGACTCGACGTTGAGCCAGCCTCCCCCGACGCCGGACCGGAAACGGCACTCGATCCGGGTGGTGGGCTCCTCGACGGGACTGGCGGTGAGGAAGCGGCGCACCTCGTGCACCACACAGCCGAGGTCCTCCGGGTGGATCAGCGAGGCCAGTTCGGTTCCGACCAGTTCCTCGGCGTCCTTGCCGTAGACACCGGCGGCGGCCGGGGAGACGTAGCGGAGGATGCCGTTCGGGGCGGCGATCATGATGACGTCGCTGGAGCCCTGCACCAGGGAGCGGAAGTGGTTCTCCTGCTGCGCCAGTTCCTGGGTGAGGGTGATGTTGTCGAGCAGCATGATGCCCTGGCGCACCACGAGGGCGAGGACCACGCAGCCCGCGGTGATGAGCACCACGCGGTCGGGGCTGCGGCCGTTGAGCACGTTGTAGAGAATCCCCAACGTGCAGACGGCGGCGGCGAGATACGGGGTGAGCGCGCCCAGCGAACCCGCGATGGGCCGGGTGACCGGATAGCGGCCGGGATCGCCGACCTGCTCGCCGCCCGGCACGGAGACCTGGGGGATGCCGACCCGCGGTCCTGGCCGGTGCTCGTGCACCACGCGCGTGTGCCGGTCGTCCTCGGGCTGGGTGTGCCGGGGCGCGGCCCAGGGGGCGTAGGCGAGGAGCAGCGAGCCGGCGAACCAGCCCGCGTCGAGCAACTGGCCCGAGTGGTAGCTGTTGTGGAGCAGCGGCGAGGTGAACAGGGCGTCGCACATCACCGTCAGGGCCAGCGCGCCGATCGCGGTGTTCACCGCGGTGCGGTTCACCGAGGAGCGCCGGAAGTGCAGCGCGAGCACCATGCTGACGAGCGCGATGTCGAGTAGCGGGTACGCCAGCGACAGCGCGGTGGAGGCCACGCTCGGCCCGTCGAACTTGGCGGCCTGGGCCAGCGCGAGGCTCCAGGACAGCGTGAGCAGCGAGCCCCCGATCAGCCAGGCGTCGAGCGCCAGACAGACCCAACCGGCCTTCGAGACGGGCCTCTTGGCGAGCACCAGGAGCCCGACGATGGCGGGCGGCGCGAAGCACAGGAAGAACAGATCGGCGAAACTGAAGCGGGGCACGGTCTGTTGGAGCACGACCTCGTACCACCCCCAGACGCCGTTGCCCAGTGCCGCCATCGTCGAGGAGAGCGAGAACAGCAGCCAGGCGGGTCGAAAGCGGACACGGCGGTTTCGCGCGTAGAGGAAACACGAGACGGCCGCGGTGCCGGCCGCCGCGCTGAGCCCGAAGTCGCCCATGACCACGGCGACTTGGTGCGAGCCCCAGTCGAGCGCGGAACCGACGGTGTATCCCGCGCAGACCAGGGCCAGGACGAGTTGCTGGACCAGGCTCCGCGCGCCGCCGGATCCCGGCGGGCACGGCTGCCGCGCTCCCGGCGAAGTCCGGTTCCGGAGCGCCCCGTTGAGGGTGGTCGTCGGAGACGGTGGGGAACTCACCGGTCCCTCCCGGTCCGCGTCGCTCCCGGGTCCCGCGGGCCCCGGTGCGCTGGATGGGCGTGCCTGCGGCGGCTGTTGGGCCTGCGGTGGTGATGGCTGTGGCTGCTGTGATGTCCGCCGTGGCCGCCATGACCGCAGTGGCCCGCGTGATGGCCGCGGCCGCGCGCGGCGGTGCGCCAGGGTCGCCGTCGGCGGCCCCGCCGCGTCGGATCGCTCGTCCATAGGCCGTGCATCGCCCGTCGCCCCCCTCACAGTCTGAAATGTCCATCCCCGGCGCCGAACGGTCCGCGGCGCAGCCCCTGCCGGGACGATACACCAGTCTCGTCACTCAGGGACATAGTTCCTCTACGCTCCGTGACGACCAGCGGAGATGCGTGCACGCCCCGCTTCCGGAAGGTCGCGGAGGGTACCGGAAGCGGATGACACCCGTGCGGCGACTACTCCGTCGGTCCCGTCGTAAGGATCACGTTGCGCAACGGCTCCTGGTTCACGAACCGTCCCAACTGGTCGACAACCAGACGCTTCGCCCGAGGCAGGAACGCGGAAGTGGGCCCGCCGACGTGCGGACTGATCAGCACCCCCGGCGCATGCCACAACGGGTGCCCCTGGGGCAGGGGTTCGGGGTCGGTGACGTCCAACGCCGCGGTGATACGGCCGCTTTCCAGCTCCGCGAGCAGCGCCTTGGTGTCCACGACCGGGCCGCGGGCCACGTTGACCAGCAGCGCCCCGTCCTTCATCCGGGCCAGGAACTCGGCGTCGACCAGGTGCCGGGTGGTCTCGTTCAGCGGCGTCGACAGGATGACGACGTCCGCTTCCGGGAGCAGGGCGGGCAGTTCGGCGAGCGGATGCACGGGCCCGCGCGCGGTGGTACGCGCGGAGCGCGCCACCCGCGCCACCCGCGTGAGCTCGAACGGAGTGAGCCGGTCCTCGATGGCGGAACCGATCGCCCCGTAGCCGACGATCAGCACGGACCGGTCGGCGAGCGCGGGATGGAAGTCCCCCTGCCAGCGCTCCTGTTGCTGCGCCCGCACGAACCCCGGAATGCCGCGCAGCGAGGCCAGGGTCAGCGTGAGCGCGAGTTCGGCGGTGCTCGCCTCGTGCACGCCCCGCGCATTGCACAACCGCACCCCCGGGGCGATCGACGACAGGCTCGCGGTCATGTCGTCGATCCCGGCGGTGAGCGTCTGGATGACCTGAAGGTTCCGCATCCGCTCCAGGGGCCGCGTCTTCACGGGCTGCCGCTTCATGTACGGCACGACGTAGAGGACGCAGTCCGCGGGATCACCGGGGAACTCCTGGTCGCCGTCCTCACCCCCGTCCCAGAACAGGTAGTCGGGCCCCTCGGGGAGCCCTTCGATCTCCTCCGGCGGGATGGGCAGCCATACGTCGACAGTCATGGTCAGGAGGCTATGTCAGGGCCACGCGCGCGCAGAGGTTAGGTTGGTGTGCCGGAAGAGGGAGGGTCACGACCAGGTGGAGCGCAGGACGATCGGTGCGGGGGCGCTCGCTGTGGGGGCCGTCGGACTCGGCTGCATGCCGATGAACTGGGCGTACAGCGGGTCGCGGCGACGGGGTGACGAGTCGGTCAGGGCCGTGCACCGGGCGCTCGACCTGGGCGTGACGCTTCTGGACACCGCCGACATGTACGGCCCGTTCACCAACGAGCTGTTGTTGGGGCGGGTGTTGAAGGAGCGGCGCGCGGACGCGTTCGTGTCGACCAAGGTCGGCCTCCTGGTCGGCGAACAGCACATCGTGGCCAACGGCCGCCCCGGCTACGTCAGACGGGCGTGCGACGCGTCGCTGCGCCGCCTCCAGACGGACGTGATCGACCTCTACCAACTCCACCGCGCCGACCCCGAGGTCCCCGTCGAGGAGACCTGGGGTGCGATGGCGGACCTCGTACAGGCCGGAAAAGTACGGGCGTTGGGCATGTGCGCGGTAGGCGCCCGCTCCGCCCGCCGCCCCGGCGCACGCCTCCACGACGGAACGATCCGCCAACTCCGGCGCGTACAACAGGTGTTCCCGGTGGCGGCGGTACAGGCGGAACTCTCGGTGTGGTCCCCGGAGGCCCTGGACGAGTTGCTCCCGTGGTGCACGTCACGAGGCGTCGGCTTCCTGGCCGCGATGCCCCTGGGCAACGGCTTCCTCACCGGCACCCTCACGCCGGGCGAGGGCTTCGAACCGGACGACGTCCGCGCCCGCCACCCCCGCTTCACCGCCGAGATGACCGCCGCCAACCAGCCCATCGTCGCGGGCCTGCGCCGCGTCGCCCGCCGCCACGGCCCGGAGGTGACCCCGGCCCAGGTCGCCCTGGCCTGGGTACTGGCCCAGGGAGCCCACGTGGTGGCGGTACCGGGCACGAAGCGGGAACAGTGGGTGACGGAGAACGCCGGGGCGGCGGGGGTGCGGTTGACCGGGGAGGATCTGGCGGAGGTGGCGGGGTTGCCGGGGGCGTTGGGGTCTTGGGATTGAGGGGGGCCGGGGGGTGGGGGTACGGAGGGCCGGGGGGGAGCTTCTCCCGCCTTGCGGCTGACCGCCGAGCCGGTTCCCGTACCCAGGACCGACCGGCGCCCCGGTTCTCCCGACCCGACGGCTCGATCGTGCGTCGGTGGGTGGTGATCGGGAACCCGGGCGGGGTGAGCGGTGTATGAAAAGTAGAACCCGCTCGTCGAAAGGACCTGATCGTGCAACGTCGAGTCGTGTCGGCCGCCCTGGCCGTGACCGCGCTCCTGCTGACGGCCGGCTGCTCCTCCGACAGTGGAGGGTCTCCGGGTGACGGCACGAGTGCGTCGTCCGGCGGCAGCGGCACGGCGACGGGATCGGCGCCCTCCCGGCAGGCCACCGCGCAGACCCCGCCCGCGAAGGGCACGGTCAAGGTGCTGCGCACGGTCACCGAGGGCCTGAAGTCCCCCTGGGGCCTCGCCCCGCTGCCCGACGGGAACCTGCTGGTCTCCTCCCGCGACGACGGCACGATCACCCGGATCGCCGAGGCCACCGGCAAGAAGACCGAGCTGGGCAAGGTCTCCGGGGTGTCCGCGGCCGGCGAGGGCGGCCTCCTCGGCATCGCGCTCTCCCCGGCCTACGCCTCCGACCACATGATCTACGCGTACTTCACCACCGCCTCGGACAACCGCATCGCCCGCATGCTCTACGACGCCAAGAAGCCCGCCGGTGAACAGCTCGGGGCGCCCGACACCATCTTCAAGGGCATCCCCAAGGGCTATATCCACAACGGCGGCCGCATCGCCTTCGGCCCGGACGGCATGTTGTACGCGGGCACGGGCGAGAGCGGTCAGCGCGGCCTGGCCCAGGACAAGAAGTCCCTCGGCGGCAAGATCCTGCGGCTGACCCCGGAGGGCGATCCGGCGCCGGGCAATCCGTTCCCGGACTCCCCGGTGTACACATACGGCCACCGCAATGTGCAGGGCCTCGCCTGGGACCCCGAACAGCGCCTGTTCGCCTCGGAGTTCGGCCAGGACACCTGGGACGAGCTGAACGCGATCAAGCCGGGCGACGACTACGGCTGGCCGAACACGGAAGGCAAGGGAGACAACCCGAAGTACCACAACCCGATCACCCAGTGGCACACCGACGACGCCTCCCCCAGCGGCATCGCCTACGCCGAGGGCTCCATATGGATGGCAGGCCTCAAGGGCCAACGCCTCTGGCGCATCCCCCTGGACGGCACGAAGACATCCGCCGCTCCCCAGGCCTTCCTCACCGGCGAGTACGGCCGGCTCCGCACGGTGGTCTCCACGGGGGGCAACAAGTTGTGGCTCATGACCAACAACACGGACGGCCGCGGCACACCCAAGTCGGGCGATGACCGGATTCTGGAGATCCAGGTGTCGTAGATACGGGTGGTGTGGATCGGGCTGGGGCGGGTTTGGGCGAGGGGGCGGACCCGGGTTACTGAGGGGACTCCGGCGACTGGGCCGACTCGGGGATCGCCGGCGGGCTCGGGATCGGGCTCCGGCTCGGGCTCGGGGACGGCCCCGTGCTCTGGCTCAGGAGCGGGCGTGGGCCGGGGTCGGGGAGCGGGCCTGGGCTGGGGATCGGCGACGGCCTCGTGCTCTGGCTCAGGAGCGGGCGTGGGCCGGGGTCGGGGAGCGGGCCTGGGCTGGGGCTCGGAAGCGGGCTTAGGCCCCGCGGCGGACCTCCGGCTCCCGGCTCCCGGCTCCCGGCCCAGCAGCAGGCTAGGACTTGGGCTCGTGCTCGGGCTCGTGCTCGTGCTCGTGCTCGTGCTCGGCAACAGCCTCTGGTTCAGCAGTGTGCTCGGACTCGCGCTCGGAAGCTGACTCAGAACCCGCAGCAATTTCAGGATCGGCACCGGCGTCAGACTCAGGCTCAGCCGTCTCAGCCCCAGGCCCGCCAGCCGACTCACTCTCAGGCACCCCAGCAGGCTCACCCTCGGCACCGTCGTAAGGCTCAGCGTCGGACCCGCCAGCCGGCTCGCCCTCAGCCTCGTCGGCGGGCTCGCCCTCGGCCCCGGGCTCACGCAGCCGTACGACCACCTTGCCCGACTCCAGGTCTATCGGTCCGCGCCCGGGGTCTCCGTCGGCGACGTCGACCCTGGTCAGCTCTAGGCGGTTGGCCTCGTCCTGGGTGTGTTTGCGGCCCGGTGAGAACAACTGCTCGAACATGTTGAACACGGCGCCTCCCCTGTGCCGGTCCCCTACAGCGTACGACTCATCCCGCGGATCGCACGGTGAGCGGGTCCGGCGGGAAGAGGCCCAGGCGGTGGGCGACGGCCGCGGCCTCGCCCCGGCCGGAGACACCGAGCTTGCCGAGGATGTTGGAGACGTGGACGCTCGCGGTCTTCGGGGAGATGAAGAGTTCCTCGGCGATCTGCCGGTTGGTGCGGCCGGCGGAGACCAGCCGCAGGACGTCCCGCTCACGGCTGGTGAGGCCGAGCGCCTCGACGGGATCGGCGGGGACCGCCCTGCGGGCCGGGACCTTCGTGAGCGTCAGCCGGGCCCGCTGGGCGAGCAGGGCGACGGCGTCGGCGAGGGGCCGGGCGCCGAGGTGCTGGGCGACGGCAGTGGTGAGCCGGAGCAGTTCGGTGGCGCGATCCCGCTCGTCGTCGTCTCCGGCCGGGTCGGACAGGAGGGCCTCGGCCAGGCGGTGGCGGACGCGGGCGAGGTCGTAGGGGCGGTCGAGGAGTTCGAAGGCGGCGACGACCTCGGACCAGTCGTCCGGGGTGGCGCGGCCCTCGGCGTGCCGCAGTTCGGCGCGGAGCCAGCGCTCGTGGGCCTGCCAGACGGGGACGTTGGTGGCGACGGGCTTGGCGGCTTCCCGGATGCGCTCGAGGATCTTGGAGCGGCCGGGGTCGGCGAGCGGCAGCCCGACGGCCTGGGTCTCTGCGATGGCGGCGGTGACGAGCAGCGGCCAGGCGCCGAACTGGGTGCCGGGGCGGAAGCCGGAGTCCAGGACGCGTTCGAGGGTGGCGCGGGCGTCCAGGACGCGGCCCTCGGCGGCGGCGAGCTGGATCTCGATCCGCTCCAGGGGCTGGTGGTGCTGCGGTGCCACGTCATGGGTGCCGAAGTGCTCGCGGGCGGCGGCCAGTTGGCGGCGGGCCTCGGGCACGTCACCGCGGGCGAGGGCGAGTTCGGCGTGGATGCGGGCGTGGAAGCCGCGGGGCTGGGCGCTCTGGCCCACCCGCTCGGCCTTGGTGGCGGCCTCGGCGGCCTCGGTCCAGCGGCCGAGGGTGAACAGGGATTCGGCGAGGTTCCCCCAGATCCAGGCCTCTTTGTCGAACTGGCCGAACTTCCGGGCGAAGGCGAGCCCGGTCTCCAGGATGGGCACGGCCTCGCGGGAGCGGCCGACGGTCTCCAGGGAGGAGGGGAGGTTCACATAGCTGCGGCCGGCGACGATGGTGATGCCTTCGGCGACCGTCCGTTCGTTGACGTCGACGAGTTCGGCGAGGCCCGCCTCGACGTCCCCCGAGGCGACCATGAGGCCGGCCAGGGTGAGGCGGGCGTCCATCTCGATCTCGCGGGCGCCGACCATGTGCGCGTACTCGACCGCGCGCTCGGCGGCGACGTAGGCGTCGGGTCCCGGGACGTGGACCATGGACCAGCCGGCGACCTTGGCGAGCACCTCGGCGTGCACTTCGGAGGGCGGGAGTCCGCGGACGAGTTCCTGGGCGGCGGCGAGTTCCGGCCAGCCGTCGCCGCGGGCCTGGGAGCGGACCAGGACGGAGCGCTGCACCCAGAACCAGGCGGCCCGCAGCGGGTCCTCCTCGTCCTCCAGGAGGTGCAGGGCCCGCTTGGTGATCTTCAGGGCGCGCTCGCGCTCCCCGCTCAGCCGGCCGGCGACGGCGGCCTCCGCCATCAGGTCGAGGTAGCGCAGGGGTGTGGTCTCGGGGTCGCAGCCGCAGGGCGGGTAAACCTCGGTGTAGTCGACGGGGCGCAGTCCCGCGCGTACGGCGTCGGGGACGGTGTCCCACAGCTCCATCGCCCGCTCCAGGAGCCGTAGTTGCTCGGAGTGGGCGTGCCGGCCGCGGGCCGCGACGGAGGCGTCGAGGACGGCGGGGAGGGCCTTGGCGGCGTCATGGGCGTGGTACCAGTAGCTCGCCAGGCGCATGACGCGCTGGTCGGCCGGGACGAGCGTCGGGTCGGCTTCCAGGACCTCGGCGTAGCGGCGGTTGATGCGGGAGCGCTCGCCGGGCAGCAGGTCGTCGCCGACGGCCTCGCGGACCAGGGAGTGGCGGAAGCGGTAGCCGTCGTCACCGGGGGCGACTTGGAGGATGTTGGCGCCGACGGCGGCCCGGAGTGCCTCGATGAGGTCGTCCTCGGCGAGCCGGGCGACGGCGGCGAGCAGTCGGTACTCGACGGTGGAGCCGCCCTCGGCGACGATCCGGGCGACCCGCTGGGCGCTCTCGGGCAGTGACTCGACCCGGACGAGGAGCAGGTCGCGCAGGGAGTCGGTGAGGCTGGAGCGGCAGCCGTCGTGGGCGGCGACGGCGAGTTCCTCGACGAAGAAGGCGTTGCCGTCGGAGCGTTCGAAGATCTCGTCGACCTGGGCGGGGTCCGGTTCGGCGGCGCGTATGCCGGCGATCTGGCGGCCGACCTCCTGCCGGTTGAAGCGGCTGAGCTCGATCCGGCGGACGGTGCGGAGCCGGTCGAGTTCGGCGAGCAGGGGGCGCAGCGGGTGGCGGCGGTGGATGTCGTCGGCGCGGTAGGTGGCGAGGACGAGGAGGCGGCCGGTGCGCAGGGTGCGGAAGAGGTAGGCGAGGAGGTGGCGGGTGGAGGCGTCGGCCCAGTGCAGGTCCTCCAGGGCGACGACGACCGTGCGGTCGGCGGCGACGCGCTCCAGGAGGCGCGCGGTGAGTTCGAAGAGGCGGGCCATGCCCTCCTCGTCGTGCCGGCGGGTCCGCTGGAGGGTGGCCGTCTCCGCCAACTCGGGGAGCAGCCGGGCGAGTTCCTCCTCCTGGCCGGATGCCGCCGCCGTCAGCTCGTCGGGCAGTTCGCGGCGCAGGGCGCGCAGGGCGGTGGAGAACGGGGCGAAGGGCAGTCCGTCGGCGCCGATCTCGACGCAGCCGCCGAGGGCGACGACGGCGCCCTGCCGGCAGGCGGCGGTGGCGAACTCCTCGACGAGCCGGGTCTTGCCGACGCCGGCCTCGCCGCCCAGCAGCAACGCCTGCGGCTCGCCCGCGGCGGCGCGGGCGAGCGCATCGTTCAGCGTGTCCAGTTCATCGGCGCGGCCGACGAAGATTGGACTGACGGACCTGGTCTCCACGGCCCCGAGCATGTCACGCGGCTCTGACAACGCGGCACCGGTTTTCGGGAGGGCGACCGACGGGAGGGCGCCCGACGGGAGGGCGACCGCGGACAGGAGAGCGCCGCCGCCCTCCCGTGCCGGAGCGTTCACCACGCGCGGGCGAACAGGTGCCTGCGGGGGCGTTCGGTATGCACCTCGCCCTCGGCGGCCTGCCGGGCCTGCTCGCGGCGGGCGGCGCGGGCGCCGCGCATGGCCTCGCGGGCCAGCCGCTCGTTCGCGGCCTCGCGGCGCATCTCGGTGGAACGGATCTGGTGGAGTTCGTACTCGTACATCTGAAGTCCCTTGGAAGAGGCGGTTTTTCGGCTTCGCTTTCTGCGATGCCTCAACCTTCGTCTCCGAGGGGGGTCCGCCACATCGGGAGAGTTCCGCATCTTGCGGCGGCGGGCGGGCCTTAGACGCACGTAAGGGGCCTCAGGTCCTCCGTAAGGTGCTTACGAAGGGTCTGAGGCCCCTGATGACGTGCGGTGACGTGAACCGGTCGTCAGCTGGCCGACGGCAGGCTGAGCAGGACGTCCGTGTACTTGAGGACGGCCAGGAGCAGTCCTACGACACCGAGGGCGACGCCCGCCCACGCGACCGACTTGATCCACGTGGCCTGCGGCTTGCCCGGGGTGCCGAACGCGGGCCGGATGAGGGCCCCGACACCGACGAGCGCGGCGACCAGGGCGAAGATGCCGGCCCACAGCGCGGTGGTGTGCCAGGCGTCGCCGTAGACCTCCTTGATCTGGGTGCCCACGCTCGCGGTGGAGGCGGTGTGGAGCTGGCCCACGAGGGTCTCGCGGGCGGCGGCGACGGAGCCGATCCAGCCGCCGGAGAGGGAGATGAAGCCGAGCGCGGCGGAGACGACCGCTGCGGCGCCCTGGCCGACGCCGGTGGGGCCCTCCTCCTGGTGGAGCTTCGCGAGCTCGGCCGCGTACTCCTCCTCGGTGAGGTCGTCCTCGGTCTCGGCGTTCTCCGCCTGGTGGTCCGCCTCCTGCGCGGCCACTTCGTCGTCGGTCTTGGTGACGTCGACGGTCTCCGCGTCGCTCTTCACCTCGGGGGCCTCGTTCGCGGCCTCGTCAACAGTCTTGGTACCCATGCTGCGCACGGTAGGGGTGAAGTCTGAGAAGTTCCTTAATGATCGCTGTGTGAGACACGCGCGCGTGCCTCGCGCCACTCGGGTGCGAGCACGGACCACACCTCGATGTCGTGCCGTACGCCTCCGTGGGCGTGCGACTCGCGCAGGACCGCGTCCCTGGTCATGCCCATGCGGCGCGCGACATTCAGGCTCTTCTCATTCCCCGCGGCGGCGTGCCACTCCACGCGGTGGATTCCCCGCTGCTCGATCGCGAAGTCGATGAGAATCCGCATCGCGCGGGTGATCAGCCCACGTCCGGCGGCGTCGGGTTCCAGCCAGCAGCCGACCTCGCAGTTGCCCCGGTCGGCGTGGAAGTTCAGGAAGAGGACCCCGCCGACGAGCTTGCCGTCGAGCCAGATGCCGTGCAGGGACGCCTCGTCGGCGGCGCGGAGGCCGGCGTAGCGCTGGAGCATGGCCCGCGTGGAGTCGGCGTCGGTCGCCTTGGAGCCGAAGGTGATGAACTGCCCGATGAACTCGCGGCCGCGGTCCAGGTGGGCGAGGAACTCCTCGGCGTTCCACGGCTCCAGGGGACGCAGTTCGGCTCCGTCGTCACCCAGGGGTATCGCGTACATCCTGCTCCTGCTCCTTCGCCAGGACGTCCGCCACCTCGGCGTCCGTCGCGGCGGCCAGCCTCTCATGGGCGGCGCGGCACTCGGGAGGCTCGATGCTGATGCGGGGCAGGACGCGGTCGAGGCGGCGGGGCAGCCACCAGTTGGCGCCGCCCAGGAGGTGCATGAGGGCGGGCACCAGGAGGGTGCGCAGCACGAAGGCGTCCAGGGCGACGGCGGACGCGAGGGCGATGCCGAACATGGCGATGACGCGGTCGCCGCTGAGCACGAAGGCGAGGAAGACCGAGATCATGATGACGGCGGCGGAGTTGATCACCCGGCTGGTCTCGGCGAGGCCGACGCGGACGGCGCGGCGGTTGTCGCCGGTTTCCAGCCATTCCTCATACATCCGGCTGACCAGGAAGACCTGGTAGTCCATGGAGAGCCCGAAGAGGACCGACACCATGATCACGGGGAGGAAGGGTTCGATGGGCCCGGCGCGTCCCAGGCCGAGGAACTCGCTCCCCCAGCCCCACTGGAAGATCGCGACGACGACCCCGAAGGCGGCGGCCACGGCGGCGATGTTCATCGCGGCGGCCTTGAGCGGGATGCCGATCGACCGGAAGGCGAGCAGGAGCAGCACACAGCCGAGCGAGATGACGACCCCGACGAACAGCGGGAGCTTGCCGACGATCACGTCGGCGAAGTCGTCGTAGCTCGCCGTCACGCCGCCGACGTGGATGTCGAGCGAGGTGCCGGTCTCGGCCCGGGGCAGGACCTCGGTGCGCAGCCGGTCGACGAGGTCGCTGGTCCGCTGGGACTGCGGTGCGGAGTCCGGTACGACGCTGAAGTAGCCGGTGGAGCCGCCGCTGTCGTAGGTCACCGGGGTCACGGAGGCGACGCCCTCGGTGGTGCGGAGGGTGGCGTCGAGGTTGTCCAGGATGAGCTTGTCCTCGGCGCCGTCGATCTTCGTGACGAGGGTGAGCGGGCCGTTGACGCCCGGGCCGAAGCCGTCCGCGAGGAGGTCGTAGGCCTGGCGGGTGGTCGAGGACTTGGGGTCGTTGCCCTGGTCGGAGGTGCCCAGGTGGAGCGAGAGGGTCGGCAGGGCGAGGACGGCCATGACGATCAGGGCGAGGGTGCCGAGGAGTTTGGGCCGGCGCTCGACGAACGCGGACCAGCGGGCGGCGAGGCCGGTGGGCAGTTCGGGCTGGGGCCCGTGCTCGGCCAGTCGGCGCCGTTCGCGGCGGCTGAGGGCGCGGGGGCCGATGAAGGACAGCAGGGCCGGGAGAAGCGTCACGGAGGCCGCGACGGTGAGCACCACGGTCAGCGAGGCGGCGATCGCGACCCCGTTGAGGAAGCCGAGCCGCAGGATCAGCATCCCCAGGAGGGCGATGCACACCGTGGCGCCCGCGAAGACGACCGCGCGGCCGGTGGTGACGACCGCGTTGGTGACCGCCTCGGTGACGGACAGTCCGCGTTTCAGCCCGCGCCGGTGCCGGGTCACGATGAACAGGGCGTAGTCGATGCCGACGCCGAGGCCGATCAGCATGCCGAGCATGGGCGCGAAGTCGGCGACGGTCATGGTGTGCCCGAGCAGGACGATCGCCCCGTACGCGGTGCCGACGCTCACCAGGGCGGTGCCGATGGGCAGGAGGGACGCGGCGAGCGAGCCGAAGGCGAGGAACAGCACGAGGGCGGCGACCACGACCCCGACGATCTCGGCGGTGTGCCCGCTCGACGACTCCGTGAGCGCGATGGCGCTGCCGCCCAGCTCGACCTGGAGCCCGTCGGCCTGGGCGGCCTTGGCCGCGCTCACGACCGCCTGCGCCTCCGCCTTGTCGATGTCCTCGGCCTGGTGCGCGAAGGTGACGGTCGCGTACGCGGTGCGTCCGTCGGCGCTGATCCGGCCGGTGCCCTGACCGTCGTAGGGGCTGACCACGGAGGCGACTCCGGGCAGGTTCGCGATCCTGTCCAGGGCCTCGGTCATGGTCTGTTCGACGTCGGCGGCGCGGACGGAGCCGGGGGCGGTGCGCCAGACGACGGTGTCGCTGTCGCCGCCGAGCCCCGGGAAGCTCTCCTTGAGCAGCTGCGTGGCCCGGCCCGATTCGGTGCCGGGGGCCTCGTAGTCGTTCGAGTACGCCGAGCCGGTGACCGCGGCGGCCGCGGTGACCCCGCCGAACGCGACGAGCCACAGCAGGACGGCGACGAGGCGGTGCCGAACACACCAGCGTGCAAGGGCTGCCACGAACGTGCTCCCGGGGATGGCGAATGGTGGATCTTTGACCGGGAAAATTCGTTCATGGGATGAACAGCCCGCAAAGAACGCATGAGCAGTACGAGGCCCACTCTTGCAGCAGAAAATGATCGTTTATGACGTTCGTGCGCTGAATCACGGGAGTGGGAGCCAGATCACAGGACAGTAACGGCATCTCTGTAGTCCTGGCCGCGCCTTGGGCGTCGCCTCAGTCGAACTGGTCCCCCAGCGCCATCACCATCGCCCCGACGACCAGCAGCCAAAGCGCCCGCCTGGTACGGCCCCTGGACCCGAGCAGCGACGCGAGCGCGCACACCGCGGCGCCGACGGCATAGGCGGCCGGGACGAGCACCGGCCCGGACCCGCTCGCCCGCAGCGCCGCCGCGGCCACCCCCGCGAGGGCCAGCACGGCACCGGTCAGCGCCGCCGTCCACCGGGCCCGGCGCGCGTCCAGCGCCGGATCCCCGACGTCCGGCGTCTCGGCATCCCCGCCTCCGTCCATGGCGGGCGAGGGCAGCTCCTCCGCCTGAGAAACCTGATGCGCGGCCAACCGACGCCCCCCACAATCGCGTTGCTTCCTCACAGCAACCTACGCAGAACCGGAGGACCCCGTTCACCGATGTCCGACACCGACCTGACCACCCGCCTGACCCACCCCGACTACCCGCGCAGCAACACCTACGACGCCCGCTGGACCATCGAGAACCAGATGGGCCCGCACGCCCTGTGGCTCCTGGAGTGGCTGGCCCCGGCCCTCGGCCTGGACACCCTGCCCCCGGGCGCCCGCGTCCTCGACCTGGGCTGCGGACGCGCCATGACCTCGGTCTTCCTCGCCAAGGAGTACGGCCTCCAGGTCACCGCCGCCGACCTGTGGGTGAAGCCCGACGAGAACGCCGTACGGATCGCGGAGGCGGGCGTGGCCGACCGCGTGCTCCCCCTCCGGGTGGAGGCGCACGACATCCCCTTCGGGGAGGGCACGTTCGACGCGATCGTGTCGATCGACGCCTATCAGTACTTCGGCACCGCCGACCTCTATCTGCCCACCGTGACCAGGCTGTTGAAGCCGGGTGGCCGGATCGGGGTCGTCATGCCCGCGCTCCGGGAGGAACTGGCGGGCGACGAACCGCCGGAGCACCTCAAGCCCTTCTGGGACCCCGGCTTCTGGGCGTTCCACTCCCCCGCCTGGTGGCGTCGCCACTGGACCCGCGGCGGCGGCGTGGAGGTCGAGACCGCCGACTGGCAGCCCGACGGCTGGAAGGACTGGCTGCTGTGGAGCGAGGTGTGCGCCGAGGAGAGTCCGTACGCGTGGATGGCGGACATGGCCCGTGATTCGGTGGACCTGGTGAAGGCCGACCGGGGGCAACTCCTCGGCTTCACCCGGGTCGTGGGCCGCCGCGTGTAACGGCAACGGCCCCGGAGACCAGGTCTCCGGGGCCGTGCGCGGTGTACTGACTCAGCCTTCGCTGACGCCCAGCTGCTCCAGGATGAGCTCCTTGACGCGGGCCGCGTCGGCCTGGCCGCGGGTGGCCTTCATGACCGCGCCGACCAGGGCGCCGACGGCGGCCACCTTGCCGCCGCGGATCTTGTCGGCGACGCCCGGGTTGCCGGCGATGGCCTCCTGGACGGCGGTGGTGAGGGCGCCGTCGTCCGAGACGACCTTCAGGCCGCGCTTCTCGACGACCTCGTCCGGGGTGCCCTCGCCGGCGAGGACGCCCTCGATGACCTGGCGGGCCAGCTTGTCGTTCAGGTCGCCGGCGGTGACCAGGGCGGTGACCCGGGCGACCTGCTCCGGCGTGATGGGCAGCTCGTCGAGCGCCTTGCCGGACTCGTTGGCGCTGCGGGCGAGTTCACCCATCCACCACTTGCGGGCGGAGGCCGCGTCGGCACCGGCGTCGATCGTGGCGACGATCGGGTCGATGGCACCGGCGTTGAGGATCGACTGCATGTCGAACGCGGTGATCCCCCACTCCTCGCTCAGCCGGTTGCGGCGGGCGAGCGGCTGCTCGGGCAGACCGCCGCGGATCTCCTCGACCCACTCGCGCGAGGGGGCGACCGGCACCAGGTCCGGCTCCGGGAAGTACCGGTAGTCCTCCGCCTCCTCCTTCACGCGGCCCGAGGTCGTCGACCCGGTGTCCTCGTGGAAGTGGCGGGTCTCCTGGATGATCGTGCCGCCGGAGTTCAGCACCGCGGCGTGGCGCTGGATCTCGTAGCGGGCGGCGCGCTCCACGGAGCGCAGCGAGTTGACGTTCTTCGTCTCGCTGCGGGTGCCGAACTTCTCGCGGCCGTGCGGGCGCAGCGACAGGTTCACGTCGCAGCGCATCTGGCCCTGCTCCATGCGGGCCTCGGAGACACCGAGGGCCCGGATCAGCTCGCGCAGCTCGGCGACGTAGGCCTTGGCGACCTCGGGAGCGCGCTCACCGGCGCCCTCGATCGGCTTGGTGACGATCTCGATGAGGGGGATGCCGGCGCGGTTGTAGTCGAGCAGCGAGTGCGAGGCGCCGTGGATACGGCCCGTCGCGCCGCCGACGTGCAGCGACTTGCCGGTGTCCTCCTCCATGTGGGCGCGCTCGATCTGCACCCGGAAGGTCTCGCCGTCCTCCAGCTGTACGTCGAGGTAGCCGTCGAAGGCGATCGGCTCGTCGTACTGGGAGGTCTGGAAGTTCTTCGGCATGTCCGGATAGAAGTAGTTCTTCCGGGCGAAGCGGCACCACTCGGCGATCTCGCAGTTCAGCGCGAGGCCGATCTTGATCGCGGACTCGACGCCGATCGCGTTGACGACCGGGAGCGCGCCGGGCATGCCGAGGCAGGTCGGGCAGGTCTGCGAGTTGGGCTCGGCGCCCAGCTCGGTCGAACAGCCGCAGAACATCTTGGTCTTGGTGCCGAGTTCGACATGGACCTCGAGGCCCATGACGGGGTCGTACGACGCAAGGGCGTCCTCGTACGACTCCAGGTCGGTCGTGGTGGTCACGGTGAACTTTCCCTCTCAGCCCAGCAGGACGTCGTCGTCGCCCAGCCGCTTCAGCTCGCGGTACAGGATGGCGAGGCCGGTGACGATCGCGACGGCGGAGACCGTGGCGTCGATCAGACGGAGCGTGTCGTGCTCGGTGCGCGCCTTCTTGATCTGCTTGGCGACGCCCAGCGCGCCGAACGCGGTGGTGGCGATGGACACATAGGTGCCGGACTTGGACTTCTTGAAGCCCTTGGCCTTCGACAGTGCGTTGCTCACAGCGACGGTGCCTCCTCAAGCAGCGGGTGGCCCCACTTTTCCACGAAGGCGGCCTCGACGGCGGCGCCGACCTTGTAAAGCCGGTCGTCCTTCAGCGCCGGGGCGATGATCTGCAGCCCGACCGGGAGGCCGTCCTCCGGCGCGAGGCCGCAGGGCAGCGACATCGCCGAGTTGCCCGCCAGGTTGGTCGGGATGGTGCACAGGTCCGCGAGGTACATCGCCATCGGGTCGTCGGCGCGCTCGCCGATCGGGAAGGCGGTGGTCGGCGTGGTCGGGGAGACGATCACGTCGACGCTCTCGAACGACTTCTCGAAGTCGCGGGTGATGAGCGTACGGACCTTCTGGGCGCTGCCGTAGTACGCGTCGTAGTAGCCGGAGCTGAGCGCGTACGTGCCGAGCATGATGCGGCGCTTGACCTCGGGGCCGAAGCCCGCCTCACGGGTGAGCGAGGTGACCTCTTCGGCCGAGTGGGTGCCGTCGTCGCCGACCCGGAGGCCGTAGCGCAGGCCGTCGAAGCGGGCGAGGTTGGAGGAGCACTCGGAGGGCGCGATCAGGTAGTACGCCGACAGGGCGAGGTCGAAGGACGGGCAGTCCAGCTCGACGATCTCGGCGCCCAGCTCCTTGAGGACCTCGACGGCCTCGTCGAAGCGCTGGATGACGCCGGCCTGGTAGCCCTCGCCGCGGAACTGCTTGACGACGCCGACGCGCATGCCCCGCACGCTGCCGTTGCGGGCGGCCTCGACGACCGGCGGGACCGGGGCGTCGATGGACGTCGAGTCGAGCGGGTCGTGTCCGGCGATGACCTCGTGCAGCAGCGCCGCGTCCAGGACCGTACGGGCGCAGGGCCCGCCCTGGTCGAGGGAGGAGGAGAAGGCGACCATGCCGTAGCGGGAGACCGCGCCGTACGTCGGCTTGACGCCGACCGTGCCGGTGACGGCGGCCGGCTGGCGGATGGAGCCGCCGGTGTCGGTGCCGATCGCGAGCGGCGACTGGTACGAGGCGAGCGCGGCGGAGGAACCGCCGCCGGAGCCGCCCGGGATGCGGGTGAGGTCCCAGGGGTTGCCGGTGGGGCCGTACGCGCTGTTCTCGGTGGACGACCCCATGGCGAACTCGTCCATGTTGGTCTTGCCGAGGATGACGACGTCGGCGGCCTTGAGCCGCTTGGTGAGCGTCGCGTCGTACGGCGGGATCCAGCCTTCGAGGATCTTGGAGCCGACCGTGGTCGGGATGCCCTCGGTGGTGAAGATGTCCTTGAGCGCGAGCGGCACGCCGGCCAGCGGGCCGAGCTGCTCGCCCCTGGCGCGCTTCTCGTCGACGGCGCGGGCCTGCGCGAGGGCGCCCTCGCGGTCGACGTGGAGGAAGGCGTGCACCTTCTCGTCGACGGCCTCGATCCGGGCCAGGTGGGCCTCGGTGACCTCGACGGCCGTGAGGTCGCCGGCGGCGATCTTCCCGGCGATCTCGGCGGCGGTGAGCTTGATGATGTTGCTGTCCGTCATGGTGTTCTAGTCCTCCCCCAGGATCTGCGGCACCTTGAAACGCTGCTGCTCCTGGGCCGGGGCGCCGGAGAGCGCCTGCTCGGGGGTGAGCGAGGGACGGACCTCGTCCGCGCGCATGACGTTCGTCAGCGGCAGCGGGTGGGAGGTCGGCGGTACGTCTTGGTCGGCGACCTCGCTGACGCGGGCGACCGCGCCGATGATGTCGTCCAGCTGTCCCGCGAAGTGCTCGAGCTCTTCGGGCTTCAGCTCCAGACGCGCCAGCCGGGCGAGGTGGGCGACCTCCTCGCGCGTGATGCCAGGCATGCAGCATTCCTCTGGGGTGAGTGTGTGTGGTTTGGCGCCAATCCTATGGGGCGGGGGCCCTCAGCCGTTAAACGGTTTCCCCGGGACCCCGGTCACCGGTCCCGGGCGTCCCATGCCGCGCTCTTCATGAAGTGGTTGTCGTACACCTCCTGCACCTCCAGGAGGCTCTCCGGGCCGACCTCTCCGAGGGCGATGCGCTGGAGGTGACGGAAGTACTCGAAGCGCTCGACGCCGGGGGTCAGGACGATGAGGAGGTCGGCGTCGGCACCGGGTGCGGCGGCGAAGGCGTGCGGCAGGCCGGGCGGTACGACGACCAGGTCGCCGGGGCCCGCGGTGACGACCTGGTCGCCGGAGAGGATCTCGGCGGCGCCGTCGAGCAGGAAGAACATCTCGGCGGACTTTCCGTGCCAGTGCGGTTTCGCGCCGTCCGCTCCGGCCGTGAGGGTGACGCGCTGCGTGGACAGCGCACCGCCGGTCGAGCTGCTGTCCGCCAGCAGCTTCACGGTGACGGGCGCCCGGCCCACCACCTCGGCCTCGGCATCGCGGACGATCACGGACTCACCGGACTTCGGGACGAGCAGCGACATGTCGGAACCCCGTTCGGAAGGGAAGGAGGAGCACGGCTCAGGCGAGGAAGAGCAGGGCGGCACTGATCAGTACAACGATCGCCGTGGCGAAGTGGATCCCGAACGCGACGGCTTTCGCTCCGCCGTGCCGCAGGACTATCGCGGTGTCGCCGAAGGGGATGACCGCGACGCAGAGCATGAACCAGGCCTCGGCATGCGCCCCGGCGAAGGCCAGCACCGCGAGGCCGACCAGGCCCAGGGTGCCGTCCCGGACGCCCTTGATCGTGAGGTAGGCGCCGGCGTCTCCGGCGGGGTCGGCCGGCACTCCGTACCCGGCGGCTGCGGGGCCGGGCCGGAACAGGAACCGGTAGCCGAGGAACAGGCAGAACAGGTCGAGCGCGATCGCCAGGGTGTACGCGGTGATGGTCATGCCACTTCTCCCGTCTCGTTTGCTAGCGGCGCTAGCGACAAGAGCGAAGCTAGCAGAGCGACGACAGGAACGCTAGCGGTGCTAGAATCCAGGGCATGACGATTCAGACGCGCCGGGAGCGCGAGCGGGCGGAGCGGGAACGGCTGATCGTCTCGGCCGCACGGGAACTCGCCGAGACGGAGGGCTGGGACGCGGTGACGACCCGGCGCCTGGCGGCCGAGATCGAGTACAGCCAGCCCGTGCTCTACAGCCACTTCAAGGACAAGGGCGCGATCATGGCGGCGGTGGCGGTGGAGGGCTGCGCCGAACTGGCCGCAGAGTTGCGTACGGCGCGCACGGCGGCCCGGGGCACGCGCGGGGCACTGAGCGCGATCGGTGAGACGTACACCTCGTTCGGGCGCCGCCGCCCGGCCCTCTACGACGCGATGTTCACGCACATGGTGGACCTGCCGTTCGCCACCCCGGAGGCACCGGCGCCCCTGCAGGCGGCCTTCGGCGAGATCTTCCAGGCCGTCGAGCCCATCGCGGCCGAGGGCGACGACCCGGGCGTGCTCACGGAGACGTACTGGGCGGGCCTGCATGGACTGGTGACGTTGATGCGCAGCGGGCGCCTACCGGAGAAGGACCACGAGCAGCGGCTCGCGCTGCTGACCGCCCACTTCACAGCAGGGGTGAGCTGAACCCCCCAAGGGGCGCGGGGAACTGCGCGACAGGCCACCACCGGGCCGCAGCCGCGACCGACCAGAAGCCCCCGCCCCACCAGGCGCGGAAGGTCACCCGATCCGCCCCGGATCGTCCGCGGCCGCCGCCGGCAACGCAGCCCGCGGCCGCTGCCACCCCCGCGACCCGCGAGCCCGGAGCCACGCCGTCATGTCCTCCGGAGGCATCGCCGCGGCGACGAGCCACCCCTGCACGGCGTCACACCCCAGATCCCGCAGCCGCTCCCACGTCTCGTCGTCCTCGACCCCCTCGGCCACGACGAGCAGCCCGAGGGAATGCGCGAGATCGACGGTGCACCGGACGATCTCCGCGTCCTCCGTGTCCACCGCCAGCCGGGCCACGAACGACCGGTCGATCTTCAGCTCACTGACCGGCAGCCGCCGCAGATGCACCAGCGACGAATACCCCGTGCCGAAGTCGTCGAGGGACATCTTCACGCCGTGCCCGGTCAGCCCGTTGAGGGTGTCGGCGGCGCGCTGCGGGTCCTCCAGGAGGACGTGTTCGGTGATCTCCAGCTGGAGCGACCCCGCGGGGACACCGTGCCGGGCGAGCCGCGCGGCGACGGACCCCGCGAACCCGGGGGTGTGCACATCGCGCGGCGAGACGTTCACCGCGACCGGCACGAACAGCCCCTGGGCCCGCCACCTGGCGACCTGGGCGAGAGCGGTGTCGAGCACGTACTCGGTGAGATGCGGCATCAGCCCGGACGACTCGGCGATCGCTATGAACTCGTCCGGCGGCACCTTCCCGCGCTCCGGATGCACCCACCGCACCAGCGCCTCGAGCCCGGCGACCTGACCGTCGAAACGGACCTTGGGCTGGTAGTGCAGCTGCACCTCGTGCGCGTCGAGCGCCCGCCGCAGATCCCCCAACAGACCCAGCCGGTCAGGGGTGTTGGAGTCCCGCTTGGACTCGTAGACCTCCACGCCCGTACGGTCCCGCTTCGCCTGGTACATCGCGACGTCCGCCCGGCGCAGCAGTCCCTCGGCGTCGAGGGCGTGGTCGGGGAAGACGGCGACGCCCGCGCTGGCCTCCAGGACGAGGGTGAGCCCGTCGAGGTCGAGCGGGGAGCTGAGCGCGGCGACGAGGTTGCGCGCCACCCGGGTCGCGGACGTGGTGGAGTCGGCGACGGGCAGCAGCACGGCGAACTCGTCACCACCGAGCCGCGCGGCCTCCGCCCCGCGCGGCAGCGCCACCCGCAGCCGGTCCGCGATCTGCAACAGCAGCCGGTCACCGGCGAGATGGCCCAGGGTGTCGTTGACCGACCGGAACCGGTCGAGGTCGATGAGCATGAGGGCGGCCTTGGCGCCGATGCGCTCGGCGTCGTCCAGGGCGGTCCAGATGCGCTCCAGGAGCCACTGCCGGTTGGGCAGCCCGGTCAGCGGGTCGCGCAGCTGCTCCTCGGCCCTGGCCCGGGCCATCCACAGAGTCGAGTCGAGGGCGATGAGCGGGATCGAGAAGAGCGGCAGCAGGACCGGCTGCGCCACGGCGACCACGCAGATCAGCGGGGCGATGCCGAGCAGGGCCACGGCGACCAGGCCCTGTCTCAGCAGAGCGGTGCGGGCGACGGTGGGCAGTCCGCCGTTGCGCGGGGCGTGCAGGTACCAGAGCAGGGTGCGGGTCACGGCGAGGTAGGCGACGGCGACCAGGACGACTTCGGGGGCGGTGTAGACCGTCCAACTGTCCGGGTTCCAGGGCGTCTCGACCGACGGCACCCGGCCGAAGGAGCCCAGGACGAGTGCTCCGGCGGCGATGCCGAGGATGTCCACCGCGCCGTGCAGCACGCCCTGGCGCCAGCGGTTGCGGCGGGCTATGCCGACCAGGACGACGACGGTGAGGCTGACCATGCCGGCGGCGACCCAGCCGTAGAGCAGCAGGACGCCGAGGGTGAGGGCGGCGCCCGAGCCGGTGCCGCCCCACCAGCGGGCGCGGCCGAGGGCGACCAGGTGGCCGACGATGATGCCGGTCAGGACGGCCAGCGACCAGCCGACCGTGCCGGACGGGAAGAGCGCGTGGTCACCGGTGAACGCCCGGAAGAAACCGGCGCCGAGGACGAACCCGGCCGCGGCCACCACCCCTGCCGGCAGGGCGGGCCAGCTCAGATGGCGTCCGGACTCGCCGCCGGGCAGTCCGGCGGTCGGGTCGGAGGTCAGCGGTACGGAGTGGCGCGCGTCCGGCGTGGAGTACTGTCCGGTGGCGCGCGGCTGGGCGCCCGGACGCTCCACGGGTCGCGCTCCCCAACGACTCTCCCGCCAGGCGCCGGTGACCCGGCGCAGCAGTGAGTCCGGGGGGGCGCTCTCGGTCGGTTCCATTCCCGTCCCTCTCACAGCCGGCGGTGCCCACGCCACGCGGTCCGCTGCCCGACTTCCGTCAACGGCACCGCGTTTGGAAAACCCCTCCCCCTGCTCACCAAGAGCAGGGGATTGCCCCAACCGCAGCTGGGCACGGCAGGTGCACACCTCAACAGTAGGCCGCAGAAGGCTTCCACGGGCAGCGGTCGTAGACGGTTGCCCGAATGCGACCCGGCCACCCGTATGCATCTGGTATGCGCAGATCGGGTGGCCTTCAACCGCTGCTCCTCCCTACTCCTCGACCGGAAGCGCGACTTCGGCGGCGGCCTCGGGGCCCTGCTCCAACAGGACGGTGAAGCCGTCCTCGTTCAGAACAGGCACCTTGACCTGCATCGCCTTGTCGTACTTCGAACCAGGATTGTCACCTACGACGACGAAAGACGTCTTCTTCGAAACAGAACCGGTCACTTTCGCTCCGCGGCTCTGCAGGGCGTCCTTCGCCCCGTCCCGCGTGAAATGTTCGAGTGTGCCGGTCACGACCACGGTCAGGCCCTCCAGCGGGCGCGGACCCTCGTCCTCCGCGGAACCCTCCTCCTCCATGCGGACCCCGGCGGCCCGCCACTTGCGGAGGATCTCCTGGTGCCAGTCCTCGGCGAACCACTCCTTGACCGAGGCGGCGATGATCCCGCCGACACCGGCGGTGTCGGCCAGCTCCTTCTCGGTGGCCTGTTCGATGCGCTCGATCGACCGGAACTCGCGGGCCAGCGCCTCGGCCGCGACCGGGCCGACATGACGGATCGACAGTCCGGTGAGGATGCGGGCGAGCGGGCGGTCCTTGGCGGCGGCGATGGTGTCCAGCATCGCCAGCGCGTTCTTCTTGGGCTCGCCCTGCTGGTTGGCGAAGACCGTGGCGATCTTCTCCTCGCCGGTCTTCGGGTCGCGCTTGGGCAGCCCGCTGTCCTGGTCGAGGACGTACGCCTTGATGGGGAGCAGCTGCTCGATGGTGAGGTCGAACAGGTCACCCTCGTCGGCGAGCGGCGGGTCCGCGGGCTCCAGCGGCTTGGTGAGGGCCGCCGCCGAGACATAGCCGAAGTGGTCGATGTCGAGCGCCTTGCGGCCCGCGAGATAGAAGAGCCGCTCTCTCAACTGGGCGGGGCAGGTACGGGCGTTCGGGCAGCGGAGGTCGATGTCGCCCTCCTTCATCGGCCGCAGCGGTGTGCCGCACTCGGGGCACTCGGCCGGCATCACGAACTCCCGCTCGCTGCCGTCCCGCAGGTCGGCGACCGGGCCGAGGATCTCCGGGATGACGTCACCGGCCTTGCGCAGCACCACGGTGTCGCCGATGAGGACGCCCTTGGACTTGACGACCTCCTGGTTGTGCAGCGTCGCGAACTCGACCTCCGAGCCCGCCACCGTCACCGGCTCGACCTGGGCGTACGGCGTGACCCGGCCCGTACGGCCCACGCCCACGCGGATGTTGAGGAGCTTGGTGTTGACCTCCTCGGGCGCGTACTTCCACGCGATCGCCCAGCGCGGGGCGCGGGAGGTGGAACCGAGCCTCCCCTGGAGGGGGATCTCGTCGAGCTTGACGACCACGCCGTCGATCTCGTGCGCCACGGAGTGCCGGTTCTCGCCGTAGTACCGGATGAACTCCCGTACGGCGTCGAGGTCGTCGACCACCTTGTTGTACGGCGATGTCGGCAGGCCCCAGGTCTTCAGCAGGTCATACGCCTCCGAGAGGCGGGTGAGGGGGGTGAAGTCCTCCAGGGCGCCGATGCCGTGCACGACCATGTGCAGGGGGCGGGTGGCGGTGACGCGGGGGTCCTTCTGGCGGAGTGAACCCGCCGCCGCGTTACGGGGGTTGGCGAAGGGCTTGTCGCCGGCCTCGACCAGCCGGGCGTTCAGCTCCTCGAACTTCTCCATCGGGAAGTAGACCTCGCCGCGGATCTCCACCAGGCCGGGCACGCGGTCGCCGGTGAGGCGGTCCGGGATCTCCGCGATCGTCCGGACGTTGGGCGTGATGTCCTCGCCCGTACGGCCGTCACCGCGGGTCGCCGCGCGCGTGAGGCGGCCGTGCTCATACGTCAGGTTGACCGCGAGGCCGTCGACCTTCAGCTCGCACAGGAAGTGGTGCTCGGCGCTGCCGACGTCCTTGTGGACGCGCTCGGCCCAGGCCGCCAGCTCCAGGTCGTCGAACGCGTTGTCCAGGGAGAGCATGCGGGAGCGGTGGACGACGGACGTGAACTCCGTCTCGTACGCCCCGGAAACCTTCTGCGTCGGGGAGTCCGGCGTGCGCAGCTCGGGGTGCTCCTCCTCCAACGCCTCCAGGGCGCGCAGGAGTTTGTCGAACTCCGCGTCGCTGACGACCGGGGCGTCGTTCACGTAGTACCGGAAGCGGTGCTCCTCGATCTGCTCAGCGAGCTGCGCGTGCTTCTCCCGTGCCTCTGCGGGCACCGTCGTCTCCGCTTGCCTGTCGCCGGCCACCGTGTTGTCCTTCCGTCACTCAGGGTTGTCCGCGAGGGATCTCGCCGCCCGGACGCAGTGGGCGAGAGCGTGGCGCGCGTACTCGGGAGAAGCCCCCGCGAGTCCGCACGACGGGGTGATCGTGACCGTCTCCGCGAGAAGTCCCGGTCGCAGCCCCAGCCTGCGCCACAGCGTCCTGACACCCATGACGCTACCGGCAGGGTCCGACAATGCGGTGTCCGTGCCCGGCACGACACCGGCGAACAGCCGGGTACCCGCCTCGACGGCCTCGCCGATCACGTCGTCGTCACGCTCGGTGAGGAGGGAGAAGTCGAAGGAGACCCCGGCGGCGCCCGCGCGGCGCAGCAGGGCGAACGGGACGTCCGGGGCGCAGGAGTGGACGACGACCGGGCCGTTCCCGTGCACGCCGACGACCTCGCGGAGGGTGTCCTCGACGAGTTGGCGGTCGACGGCGCGGTGGGTGCGGTAGCCGCTGGCCGATCTGACCTGGCCGCGCAGGACGGCCATGAGGGAGGGTTCGTCGAGCTGCAGGACGATCTGGGCGCCGGGGACGCGGCGTTGGACGTCGGCGAGGTGGTTGCGCAGGCCCTCCGCGAGCGAGGCGGCGAGGTCCCGGCCGGCGCCGAGGTCGGAGAGCGCGGACTCGCCGTTCCTCAGCTCCAGGCTCGCGGCGAGGGTCCAGGGGCCCACTGCCTGCACCTTGAGCGGGCCCTCGTACCCCTGGGTGAACTCCTCCAGGGCGTCGAGGTCCTCCCCCAGCCAAGCCCACGCCCGCTTCGTGTCCCGGCCCGGCCGGTCGCCGACCCGCCACCCGCTGGGCTCCACGCGCGCGTACACCTCGACGAGGAGTCCCGCGGTCCGGCCGATCATGTCCGCGCCGGGGCCCCGGGCGGGCAGCTCGGGCAGGAACGGGAAGTCCTCAAAGGCGCCGGTCGCGGTCCGGGCGGCCTCCCGGGCGTCACCACCGGGCAGGGAACCGACACCGGTGGCGGCACCGAAGCTGAACTGGCTGTTGTTGCTCACCCCGGAAGCCTACGGAACCCTCGGCCCCGTTCATTTCCCGGCCGCCCCGCTCACCGTCCCGGTCGTACCGTCAGGTCGTTGACCTCCGCGTCCCCCGGCAGGTCGATCGCCATGAGGATCGTCGTCGCGACCGACTCGGGGTCGATCCACTGGGCCGCGTCGTACGGCTTGCCCTCCTGTTGGTGGACCTTGGCCTGCATCGGGCTGGCGGTGCGGCCGGGGTAGACGGACGTGACGCGGACGCCGTGGGGGTGCTCCTCGTGGCGGAGGGAGTCCGCGAGGGCCTTGAGGCCGTGTTTGGAGGCGGCGTACGCCGACCAGTCGGCGCTCGCGCGCAGGCCCGCGCCGGAGTTCACGAAGAGGACGTGCCCGCCGGAGAGCCGGAGTTGGGGCAGGAAGTGGCGGGTCAGTTCCGCGGGCGCGATGAGGTTGACGTTGAGCTGGTGACGCCAGGACTTCGGGGTCAGCTCGCCGACCGGGCCGAGGTCGACGACCCCGGCGATGTGCAGCAGCGTGTCCACCCGGTCGGGCAGGCTCTGGTGCGAGAACGCCCAGCTGAGCTTGTCCGGGTCCGCCAGATCGCCCACCAGGGTGCTCGCCCCGGGGTACTCCGCCGCCAGTTCCTTCGCGCGGCCCGCGTCGCGCGCGTGGAGCACGAGGTCGTCCCCGCGCGCGTGCAGGCGGCGGGCGACGGCCGCGCCGATGCCGGAACCGGCCCCGGTGATCACATGTGTAGCCATGCCCGCCATGCTCGCATCACGGCGTACCGAACGACTCCTCGAGGTAGGCCAGCGCCCCGACCGGCTCCTCCGCGAAGAACACCAGGTCGGTGAGCGGGACGGGCAGGAACCCCTCCTCCTCCATGCGCAGGAACTGGCTCTTGAGGCCGTCGTAAAAGCCCGCCGTGTTGAGCAGCACCACCGGCTTGTCGGTGTGGCCGTGCTTCTTCAGCTCCAGGATCTCCGTCGCCTCGTCCAGCGTCCCCGTGCCGCCCACCATGATCACCACGGCGTCGGACTTCTCCAGGAGCAGCCGCTTGCGCTCCGCGAGGTCGGCCGCGATCACCATCTCGTCGGCGTCCGCCCGCGCGGACGCCGCCAGGAAGGTCACCGAGACGCCCACGAGGCGTCCCCCGGTCGCCTGGACGCCGTCGGCGACCACCTTCATCAGCCCGGACTCGGAACCGCCCCACACGAGCGTGTGCCCGCCCTTGCCCAGCAGTTCCGCGAACTCCCGCGCGGGGCGGGTGTAGCGCTCGTCCAGGTCGGCGGCGGAGAGAAACACACAGATCTTCATGTCGTCACCGTACGCGGGAAGAACCAGGAGCCCGCGAGTGCTTTTCGGGTATGGCTGACGGACACACGATCACGATCGAGCAGGGCGACCGCCGCGTACGCGTCGTCCACGGCGACCAGGTGCTGGCGGAGAGCGACCGCCCCCTGATCCTGAAGGAGACGGGCTGTCCCGTGCGCTACTACCTCCCTCCGGAGGACGTACGCCTGGACCTCCTGACCCCCTCCGAGACCCACACCCACTGCCCCTTCAAGGGGGACGCGTCCTACTGGTCCCTCCCCGACGCGACCGACCTGGTGTGGGCCTACCCCGACCCCAAGCCGGACGTCGCGCAGATCAAGGACCACCTCTGCTTCTACGAAGTAGAGGTGGTGTGAGCGGAAGTGTCGTGACCGATTAGTTCGCTCGCGTGCGGCAGTCTCCGTTCCATGGACAAGAAGACTGTTTCGCGCGACGGCACCGCCATCGCGTACGAACGCATCGGTGCGGGTTCGCCCGTCGTCCTGGTCGGTGGCGCGATGACCACGGGCGACGGGCTGCTGCCGCTCGCCGCGCAGCTCTCGCACCGGTTCGGGGCCGTCCCGTACGACCGCAGGGGCCGGGGCGCGAGCGGCGACACGGCGCCGTTCGCGGTGGCCCGTGAGGTCGAGGACATCGCGGCGCTGATCGACGCCGTGGGCGGCAGCGCCGCGCTCTACGGCCACTCCTCGGGCGCCGCGCTGGCCGTGCACGCGGCGGCGAGCGGCCTGCCGGTGACCGGAGTCGCCCTGTACGAGCCGCCGTTCGCGCTCGACGGGAGCGGCGCCAAGGAGCGCGCCGAGTACACCGAGCGGCTGAAGGAACTCCTCGCCGAGGACCGCCGCGGTGACGCCGTGGCGCTGTTCATGGCGCTCACCGGCGCGCCCCCGGAGATGATCGAGGGCGCCCGCCACTCCCCCATGTGGCCCGGCATGGAGGCGATCGCCCCCACCCTCGTCTACGACGACGCGGCCCTGGGCGACGGCCTGGTCCCGGTGGAGCGGCTGGCGTCCCTGTCCGTCCCGGTGCTCGGCATCGCGGGCGGCGCGAGCCCGGAGTGGATGCGTCAGGCCGCGCGAAACGCGGCCGACGCGGCGCCGGACGGGACGTACCGCGTCCTGGACGGCCAGACCCACATGGTGGACCCGGCCGTCCTGGCGCCGGTGCTCACGGAGTTCTTCTCGGACTAGCCCTGCGCGGGCCCGAGTCGGTCACGACCGGGCCCGGTATCAGCCGTGCGGGTCAGGCCATCGCCGTCGCCGCGCGCGTGGTCGTCGCGATCGTCGCCGACCCCACCACGCGCGTGTCGTCGTAGAGCACGATCGCCTGCCCGGGGGCCACGCCCCGCACCGGCTCGCTGAAGGACACCTCCAGGGTGCCGTCGACGAGTTCGGCGGTGACCTCGGTCTCGCCGCCGTGGGCGCGGAGCTGGGCCGTGTAGGTGCCGGGGCCGGTGGGGGCCGTGCCGCACCAGCGGGGGCGGACGGCGGTCAGGCCGCTGACGTCCAGGGAGGCGGCCGGGCCGACCGTCACGGTGTTGTCGACCGGGGAGATGTCCAGGACGTAGCGCGGCTTGCCGTCGGCGGCCGGGGTGCCGATGCGCAGGCCCTTGCGCTGGCCGATGGTGAAGCCGTACGCGCCCTCGTGCGAGCCGATGACCTCGCCGGACTCGTCGACGATGTCGCCCTCGGCCTTGCCCAGGCGGCCCGCGAGGAAGCCCTGGGTGTCGCCGTCGGCGATGAAGCAGATGTCGTGCGAGTCGGGCTTCTTGGCGACCGCGAGGCCGCGCCGCTCGGCCTCCGCGCGGATCTCGTCCTTCGTCGTCACGGTGTCGCCGAGCGGGAAGAGGGCGTGCGCGAGCTGCTTCTCGTCCAGGACGCCGAGGACGTAGGACTGGTCCTTGGCCATGTCGGAGGCGCGGTGCAGTTCGCGGCTGCCGTCCTCGTTGACGATCACCTGGGCGTAGTGGCCGGTGCAGACGGCGTCGAAGCCGAGGGCGAGCGCCTTGTCGAGGAGCGCGGCGAACTTGATCTTCTCGTTGCAGCGCAGACAGGGGTTCGGGGTGCGGCCGGCCTCGTACTCGGCGACGAAGTCCTCGACGACGTCCTCGCGGAAGCGGTCGGCGAGGTCCCAGACGTAGAACGGGATGCCGATGACGTCGGCGGCACGGCGGGCGTCCCGCGAGTCCTCGATGGTGCAACAGCCACGCGCGCCCGTGCGGAACGATTGGGGGTTCGCGGAGAGCGCGAGGTGGACGCCGGTCACGTCGTGGCCGGCTTCGGCGGCCCGGGCGGCGGCCACGGCGGAGTCGACTCCGCCGGACATGGCGGCGAGTACGCGCAGCGGGCGGGGGCTCTGCGAGGAGGTCTCAGTCATAACCCTTCCAGAGTACGGGTCCTCGGGAACCGGGACCCGCGAGTATCCGTTGACGATCACATGGGGGAGACGAAGGACGACGGAGAGACGGCGGGGCGGCGGCCCGGGCGGCGCGCTCTGCTGATCGGCGGCGCCGCGGCGGCCGTGGGGACGGCGGTGCTGGCGCGGGACGAGCTGTCGCGGCTGTGGTGGCGGATGCCGGGCGTGGAGAAGCCCCGGACGCCCGGTGCGGTCGACTTCCTGGGCGCGACCTGGGTGGCGGCCTCCTCGGCGAACTACCGGCGGGCGGACCGGCCGGACGACTACGCGATAGACCGGGTGGTCATCCATGTCACCCAGGGCGGCTACGACAGCGCGGTGAAGGCCTTCCAGAACCCCGGGCACCAGGCGGCGGCGCACTACATCGTCCGCAAGGAGGGCGCCGTCACACAGATGATCCGCGAGCTGGACGTGGCCTTCCACGCGGGGAACCGGGAGTACAACGAACGAAGCGTCGGCATCGAGCACGAGGGCTTCGTGGACCGGAAGTCGTCGTTCACGGACGCGATGTACGCGGCCTCGGCGCGGCTGACGGCCCAGATATGCGGGCGGTACGGCATCCCCGTCGACCGGGACCATGTCATCGGGCACGTGGAGGTGCCGGGGACCGATCACACGGACCCGGGGCGGTACTGGGACTGGGACCGGTACATGAACCTCGTAACGCGGGCACACCGGACACAAGCGTGACTCAGGTCACACCGCACTGCGGCTATGAGTCGTTTCCGTCACGGCGGTGTCCGATGCGTCCCCTGTCCCGAAAGTGACCTGGGGCACGCCAACTCGGCAGTTCTTCCAGGGGAGTTGTGAAGTGAGTACGCACGCTCACCTTTCACAGCTTGCCCTGCTGACTACTAAGTGTCGCCCAGTCTTTACACAGCCCTTAGGTCAAATCTCTGGCGCATGACACACACCAGCGAGCCCGCGTCGGAACAGAACTCGGAACAGAACAGAGCCACCAGGGGCAACCACCGCAAGAGCTCGGCGGAGAAGCGCGACCACGGCAAGGAGAGTGCGGCCCGGGGCAAGGGCCTGCACCGGCGCAGGTTCCTCGGCGGCATGGCCGGGGCCGGTATCGCGGCGGTCGCCGCGGCCGGGGGCGCCTTCTCGCTGCTGAACGACGCGGCGAAGAACAAGGCGTCCGCGGCGGACAGCACCCTGGTCATCCCGGACCTGCTGGAGGGCACCACCTCCAGCGGCGTCACCACGTTCACGCTGGAGGCCAAGACCGGCACCCATGAGGTGATCCCGGGCGTCACCAGCAGCACGATGGGCTACAACCAGGACTTCCTCGGCCCCACCCTGAAGTGGACGAACGGCGACGAGGTCCTGCTCAACATCACCAACGACACAGGCGAGGACACGACCGTCCACTTCCACGGCGCCCATGTCCCGGCGAAGATGGACGGCGGCCCCCAGGTCGCCTTCGCCGACGGCACCACCTGGTCGCCCACGTTCACCGTCAAGGACCCGGCCACCACCCTCTGGTACCACCCGCACGCCCTGGGCACCACCGCCAAGCAGGCCGTGCACGGCCTGGCCGGGATGATCATCGTCGAGGACTCCTCGGACGCGTCCGCCGCGCTGCCCAGCGACTACGGCGTCGACGACGTCCCGCTCATCTTCCAGTCCCTGGCCGTGGACACCGAGGGGGACATCAAGTACGACGCGGCCGGCTACCGGCTGAGCACCACCACCTTCCCGCTCCTGCTCAACGGGACCAACGTGGACTCCACCACGCTCGGTTTCACCGCCACGAAGACCCGGACCCGGTTCCGCGCGCTGAACGCCTCGCCGTCCGACATCATCGCGATCCAGCGCAGCGACGGCGGCACCCTCACCCAGATCAGCACCGACCAGGGCTATCTGACCGCGGCCACCGAGGTGACTACGATCCGTCTGGTGGCCGGTGCGCGGGCCGAGTTCGTCATGGACCTCACCGCGGACGCCACCCTCCAGGCCGTGATCACCACCGGCTGGATCCGCGGTGGCAGCGGCACGTACGACGTCCTCGCGGTGACGGCGAGCGGCACCGACACCCCGGCCGACCTGCCCACCACCCTCAACACGATCGACCGCTACGACACGAGCGACTTCACCGCGCGCACGATCACGCTGAGCCAGAGCGGCGCCAGCATGGAGATCAACGGGGCCATCGGCACGACCATGGCCGCGATGGCGATGATCAGCACGACGGTCGGCGCGAAGGAGATCTGGACGATCCAGAACGCCACGCAGCTGGAGCACTCGTTCCATCTGCACGACGTGCCCTACCAGGTGATCGCCGTCAACGGCGAGGATCCGACCGGGGTCCAGCTCGGCTGGTACGACACCTACGAGGTGGTCGGCGGCGGTTCGATCAAGATCGCCATGGAGTTCACCGACTTCGCCGACGACACCTATATGTACATGCTCCACTGCCATCTGCTGCAGCACGAGGACGAGGGCATGATGGCCTCCCTCATGGTGACCGGCACGAGCACCACCGACACCTCCGACAGCACCGACTCCACGGCCACGGCCACGGCCAGTGCGAGCGCGTCCGCGAGCGCCTCCGCCTCCGCGACGGACGGCTAGTCCCGCGCTCGGCACGGTCGTCTCCGGGTCAGGTCAGTCCGGCGGCGCGGGCCCGGTCGACCGCCGGGCCGATCGCCTTGGCCACGGCCTCGACATCGGCCTCGGTGGAGGTGTGGCCGAGCGAGAAGCGCAGGGTGCCGCGGGCGAGGTCCGGATCGGTGCCGGTGGCGAGCAGGACGTGGCTGGGCTGGGCGACGCCCGCGGTGCAGGCGGAGCCGGTGGAGCACTCGATGCCCTGGGCGTCGAGCAGGAGCAGCAGGGAGTCGCCCTCGCAGCCGGGGAACGTGAAGTGGGCGTTGGCCGGCAGCCGGTGCACCGGGTCACCGCCGAGGATCGCGTCCGGGACCGCCGTACGGACGGCTGCCACGAGGTCGTCGCGGAGGGCGCCGATCTCGCGGGCGAACCACTCGCGCTGTTCGGCGGCGAGGCGGCCGGCGACCGCGAAGGAGGCGATGGCGGGGACGTCGAGGGTGCCGGAGCGGACATGGCGTTCCTGGCCGCCGCCGTGCAGGACGGGTACGGGGGTGTACTCGCGGCCCAGCAGCAGGGCGCCGATGCCGTACGGCCCGCCGATCTTGTGGCCGGAGACGGTGGCCGCGGCGAGCCCGGAGGCGGCGAAGTCGACCGGCACCTGGCCGAAGGCCTGCACCGCGTCGGCGTGCAGCGGGACCCCGAACTCCCCTGCCGCATCGGCGAGTTCGCGGACCGGCAGGACCGTGCCGATCTCGTTGTTGGCCCACATCACGGTCGCGAGGGCGACGTCGTCGGGGTTGCGGGCGATCGCCTCGCGCAGCACCTCGGGGTGGACACGGCCGTAGGAGTCGACCGGGAGGTACTCGACGGTGGCGCCCTCGTGCTCGCCCAGCCAGTGGACGGCGTCCAGGACGGCGTGGTGCTCGACGGGGCTGGCCAGCACCCGGGTGCGGGCCGGGTCGGCGTCGCGGCGGGACCAGTACAGGCCCTTCACCGCGAGGTTGTCGGCCTCGGTGCCGCCGGAGGTGAACACGACCTCGCTGGGTCGCGCGCCGAGCGCCTCGGCGAGGGTTTCCCGGGCCTCTTCGACCGTACGGCGGGCCTTGCGGCCGGACGCGTGGAGGGAGGAGGCGTTGCCCGTGATGCTCAGGTGGGCCGTCATCGCCTCGACTGCCTCGGGAAGCATCGGTGTGGTCGCGGCGTGGTCGAGGTATGCCATGGTGACGCCGATTCTACGGGCCCCGGTGCGTACCCCGGAGGGGCGGGCGCCTCGACGGAATCCGCACCGTCTCTAGAAGCTCCAGGAGACGGTGCTGTCCAGCTGCATGAAGACGACGAGGACCAGCAGATCGGCGATGCCGAGCCCGAGGCCGAGGAAGGCACGGCCGCGACGGGCGGTGCCGCGCCACAGCGCCGCGCCGGCCAGGGCGATGGCGATCGGGCCGAGGAAGACGTTGAGCACGAGCAGGCCGACGAGGCCGAGGATGAAGGACGCGACGGCCATGCCGTCGGCGTCGCGCCGGCCGGTGGGCTTGACGGCGGCGGTGGTGCTGCTTGCCGGTGCGGTGAGTTGCATGGAGGTTCAGCTCCCGATGATCGGGCGGGCGGTGGGTCGGGCGGCCGACGGGCGGCGGCGGTCGGTCAGTTGGCGGACGGACGGCCGCGGCGGCCGTGCCGCTCGCGGAGCGCGAAGATGCCCAGCCATACGGCGATGACGGCGGCGGCGACGGCGGTGAAGGCGAGCGGCGCGTGGGCCACGGTGCCCACCACGACGCCGAACAGCAGGAGCGCTACGACGAGGAACAGCATGGGATGGATCCCCCTCCGAGATGTCCGGGACGACTCTCGTTACGTTTCGGTGAACGGTTGTAGTAACACTTGTTCACTGAACTTGAGTCTATCCCGTCCGACGGCTTTTCAATTACGGAGAACAGTTGTTAACTGGATGACATGAGTCACACCCTCGGCATCCGGCAGGCACAGAAGCAGAAGACCCGACAGGCGTTGCTGGACGCCGCGTTGGGTCTGCTGGAGGAGCAGAGCCTGAGCAGTCTCGGCCTGCGCGAGGTCACCCGGGCCGTGGGCGTCGCCCCGACCGCCTTCTACCGCCACTTCCGCTCCACGGCCGACCTCGGGGTCGCGCTCGTCGAGGAGGCGCTGGGCAGCCTGCACCCGATGATCCGGCAGACCGTGGCCCCCACCGACAGCGCCCAACGCATCACCCGCGCCGTCGAGTTGATCGCCCACCACGTGGACTCGCACCCGGCCCACGTCCGCTTCATCGCCCGCGAGCGGCACGGCGGGGTCCAGCCGGTGCGGGAGGCCATCCGGGAGCAGCTCGCCCGGTTCTCCGAGGAGGTGAAGGCCGAGCTCGCCAAGGACCCGGAGTCGGCGGGCTGGTCCGACGAGGACCTGCTGATGCTGGCCCACCTCTATGTCGACCAGATGCTCATCACCGCCTCGCTCTTCCTGGAGGCACTGGAGGCGACGGCCGAGGAGCGCGAGCGCGTGGCCCAACTCGCCGAGCTCCAGCTGCGGTTGATCAGCGTCGGCCGCCGCCACTGGCTCGGCTGAGCAGCCCGGACCCCGGATGTACGACAGGGGCGGCGCGCCCGGTGTCCGGACGCGCCGCCCCTGTCGTGCGGGCGCGCGCGGTCAGCCCTGCTGCGGGGCCCCGCTCATCCGGCCGCCGCCGGGACCGCCGCCGCATCCGCCGCCGGGGCCGCCGCCCTGGCCGCCCGCTCCGCCGGGTGCGCCGGTCGGCATGCCGGAGGCGTTGCCGGTCGGCCTGCCGGTGGGCCGGCCCGAGGCCGCGGCGCCCGTGGGTGCGCCGGACGGGGCGCCGCCGGGGCGTGCCGTGGCGTTGCCCGTGGGCATACCGGAGGCCGAACAGGACTGTGTGGAACCGGAGTTACCGCTGCCTGAGCCGGAGCCGGAGGACGACGACGAGTCGCCCGAGCCGCAGGCCGCGAGGGCGAGGGGCGAGAGGACCAGCAGGGCCACGGCGGGGACGAGCCGTACACGCTTCATGAGAAACAACTCCAAAAACGATGAGGGAGTGTTGAGGCGGGCAGCCAATCAACGCCGTTTAGGGGACGCTTGGGGGCGCCCTGTCCCACACCTGTGCGCCGGGCAAAGAGCGCCTCAAGAGACGCCGCTGACCTGCGAGTTCACTCGGCAGGCCCGCTTACTCGCTGGTACAGCTCCGTGACAGAAGCAGCCGCCGCGGCCACCTCGGCGCGCACCTCCGGCGGCGACACGACCTCCAACGCGTCGGCGAACTGCAGCAGTTGACGCGCCTCGCCCACGACGCCGTACGACAGGTGGACCGTCACCCACTCCTTCTCCCCCTCGTCCTCGGGGAGTTGGGCCAGCGAGGAGGCGTTGAGGCGGACGAACATGTCGAGGCGGGAGCGGCGGACGCGGACGGTGACGTCGAGTCCGCCGGGGCGTTCCTCGACCTGGCGGCGCAACTCCTCCCAGGCGTCGGCGAGTTCGACACCCGGACGGCGCTTCACCGGGTCGGGCAGCAGGGTGGCCGAGTGCACTCGGTCGGCGCGGAAGAGGCGGGGGCGGGCCCTGCGGTCGGCGACGAGGTACCAGACACCGGCCTTGGAGACGAGGCCGTACGGGTCGACGGTGTAGGTGCTCGGTTCCTTCGCGCCACTGTGCCGGTAGCGCAGCCGCAGCCGCCGGTCGGCGAAGACCGCGTCCTGCAACACGTCCAGATCCACGGCGGGTTGGGGCCCGCCCTTCCAGCGGGTGGCGTCGACGAGGATGCGCCGGGAGGTCACCTCGGCGGCCGGGCGGTACGGCGCCGGGAGCGCGGCCATCACCTTCCGCAGCGCGGAACCGAGCGCGGCGTCGAGGCCGAGGGCGGCGTGGGCGCCCTGCGCGGCCAGGATGAACAGGGCGCGGGACTCGTCGGCGGTCAGGCCCGTGACGTCCGTGCGGAACCCGGCGAGCAGCTCGATCCCGCCGTGCCGCCCGCGCTCGGCGTACACCGGCACTCCGGAGGCGGACAGCGCCTCGACGTCACGGTAGATGGTCCGCACCGACACCTCGAGCCGGTCGGCGAGTTCATGTGCGGGAACCCGTCCCCGGGTCTGGAGCAGCAACAGGATCGAGAGGAGTCGGTCGGCCTTCACTCCCCCAGGATCCGCCGCCCGGAAACCCCGCGCAAATGTTGACGGAAACTGTCAGGTTATGCGTCCAGCATCGCTGCCATGAACACCGACGCGAACGACCCCCGCCCCCTGTACACCCGCGCCACCGAGCAGGCCGCCGCCCTGATCGGGACGGTACGGCCGGAGCAGCTGGACGGCCCGACTCCCTGTACCGAGTTCGACGTGCGGACCCTGCTGAGCCATCTCGTCGGCGGCACCCACCGCATCGCGACCGTCGGCGAGGGCGGCGACGGCATGGCCGTCCACCCCTTCGTGGACGGCGTCGACGACACGGGCTGGACGGCCGCCTACGACGAGGCCCGCGTCCGGGTCAGGAAGGCCTGGGCGGACGACGCCCGGCTGGACGCGCCGGTCCGGGTCCCGTGGGGGGAGGCACCGGGCCGGATCGCGCTCTCGGGCTATCTCATGGAGAACGTCACCCACGCCTGGGATCTCTCCGAGGCGCTCGGCCACCCCATCCAACTCGACCCGGAACTGGCCGAGTTCGCGCTCGCCGTCGCCCGCCGGGTGCTGCCCGACGCCGAGCGGGACGCGGACACGCCCTTCGCCACGGCCCAGGCGGCGCCCGAAGGGGCCGACGCCTACGGGCAGTTGGCGGCCTGGCTGGGGCGGAAGCCGGTCAGCTGAGCCGGGCCCGCGCCAACTGCCGTGACTGCGCGACCAGTCGGTCCGCGCTGTCCCAGACCTCCGCGTCCTCCTCCAGGAAGCCGCCGGCCAGGTTGCGGGTGGTGATCGACACCCGCAACGGCCCCGGCGCGGGGCGGGCCCGGACGTGGACGGTGAGTTCGACCGTGGGAACCCAGCCCTTGAGGCCGATCTCGAAGGCGGTCGGCGGGAGCGCGTCCACCGCGAGGAGCAGGGAGAGCGGGTCCGCGTCGCGGCCGTCCGCGAGGCCGAACCAGGCGCGCATCTCGCCCTTGCCGGAGGGCGCGCCGAGGGCCCAGCCGAGGGTGGACGGGTCGAGCTTGAGCATCAGCCGGTCGGTGATGGCCGAGCTGCCGGGGACGGGGGCCGGCCCGTCCTCGGGGCCGAAGCACTGGTCCATGGGCGGGATCACCGGCGGGCGGGCCGTCGTCCGGACGTCGTCGGGGAGGGTGTCCAGGTCGCCGTAGGAGGCGAGGACGCGGATGCGTTCCACCTCGTGGCCCTCGTCGTCGTACTGGAAGAGGGAGGCCTGGCCGGTGGAGAGGGTGCGGCCAGTGCGGACCGTGTCCGTGCGGATCACCGCGGGGCCGGGCTGAGACGCGGTGAGGTAGTGCGCGGAGATCGTGAACGGGTCGCCGTGCGGCAGCGCGTCCGCGAGGGCGCGGCCCAGGACGGCGAGGAGGTAGCCGCCGTTGACGGCGCTGATGATCGTCCAGCCGGGCGAGAGGTCAATGTCGTAGACGCCCGGCGCGCGGCGGACGACGGCGGTGTCGCGGTCGAACTCGCTGTCGCCGATCACGGCCCGGGAGGCCGCAGGCGCGGATGCTGCTTCTGGCATGGATGAACCGTACAACAGGTGATTACTAAGCGGTAGCTTTGTTGTTGCGGGCATATGAAACCACCGGCAGATCCTGAGCCGCCCGGGTGAGGAACCGGCAATTTCTTGGTAAGTGTCCGAACTCGTCCGTGACCCGCGGCCCGTGATCCCCCTCTTTGGGGACATGAGCCTCACCGGGACTCCGTTCCTCTACACCGCAGTCGTGCTGACGATCGTCGCTCTCATACTGCCGCTCGTGCTGTGGTCGCGGATGCGCGGCCCCAAGGCCGTACGCGTGGCGGCACGGGCCCTGATGCTGCTGTTCGCCCAGGCCACGGCCGTCACCCTGGTCTTCGTCATGGTCAACAACCAGAACAACCTCTACGACAACTGGGCCGACCTCCTCGGCACCGGCAACCACGTCCAGCAGGCCGCGAACCTCGGCAGGAACGGCACCGGGGACATCTCGCTGAAGCGGCTGCCCAAGGTCAGGCAGGACTTCTCCCCCGCCGCGGGCCCCGGGATGCGCGCGGCCGGCGGGGTCGAGGTCACCCAGCTCAAGGGCCGGGTGTCCGGCGTCAACGCCGAGGTGTACGTGTGGCTGCCCCCGCAGTACAAGGAGCCCGCCTACCGGCACCACAGGTTCCCGGTCGTCGAGCTGCTGCCGGGCTTTCCCGGCTCGGCGAAGGCCTGGTTCGGGTCGCTGCACGCGAACGAGCAGCTGATGCCGCTGATGAGGAGCGGCCGGGTCGCGCCCTTCATCCTGGTCGCGCCGCGCACCAACCTGCTGGCCGGTGTCGACACCGGCTGCGCCAACATCACCGGCACGGTCAACGCCGACACCTGGCTGAGCGTCGACGTACCGAAGATGGTCATGGACAACTTCCGTGCCGAGCCCGCCCCTTCGGGCTGGGCGGTGGCCGGCTACTCGGCCGGGGCGCACTGCGCGGTCAAGCTCGCCGTCGCCCACCCGGACCGCTACCGCGCCGCCGTGGGCATGTCCGGCTACAACGACCCGATCGCGGAACGCAATTCACTCGCCGCCGCGAGCCCGGCCACGCGTGCCGCGAACAACCCCTACCTGCTGCTGAGGGCCAAGAGGACCCCGCCGCCGATCGCGCTGTACATCTCCGGTGAGTCCGGCGACGGCTACGAGGCGGGCACCGCGCTGGCGTCCGTCGCCGAGGCGCCGACGACCGTGCACGTGGTGTTCCTGCCGCGCAGCGCGGGCGGGCACACGATGGCGCTGTGGCGGCCCCAGGTGAAGGCGGTCTTCCGCTGGCTGACCCTGGAGATGGGCAAGAACCACCCGCACGCGAAGCCCCCCACGACGACTACGACTACTCCTCACGGACGGTCGACCGCCGGTTCCACGCACGCGGAGCTCGCCAGTGGAACCGCATCGCGAGCAGGCGCAGCACGAAAGCGGTGACGACCGCGAGCCCGCTGGTGAACGGGGTCACCGCGTCGTAGCGGATGCACACGGCGACCATGGTGGCGCCGACGATCGCGGGGACCGCGTACAGGTCGCGGTCCCAGCGGAGCAGGGACGGGGTCTCATTGGCCAGCACGTCCCGCAGCACACCGCCGCCGACGGCGGACCCGAGACCGAGGGCCACCGAGGAGGTCAGGCCGAGCCCGTAGTCGTAGGCCTTCACCGTGCCGGTGACACAGAAGAGGCCGAGGCCCGCCGCGTCGAAGACGTTGACGCCGGACTGGATGCGCTCCACGTGCGGATGGAGGAAGAACACGAGGAGCGCGGCGAAGAGCGGGGTGCTGAAGTACCCCAGGTCCGTGAAGGCGGCCGGGGGCACGGCCCCGATGATGAGGTCGCGGAACACCCCTCCGCCCAGCGCGGTGACCTCGGCGAGCACGGCGATGCCGAACACGTCGAAGTTCTTGCGGACGGCCAGCAGCGCGCCGGAGATGGCGAACACGAAGATGCCGACGAGGTCGAGCGTGTGCTGGACGGAGGGGCTGAACAGTTGCTGAAGCACCCCACATTGTTACTCGTGGGGATGGCGCGGCGGATCTCCCGTGGGGCTAGAGGGTGGGCTTGCCCGGTGTGTACAGCCAGGTCCGGAACAGGTCGTCGAGCTGCTGCCCGCTGATCTTCTCGGCGAGCTTGATGAACCCGGCGGTGTCGCCGTTGCCGTAGCGGTGGAGCTTGGTCCAGGCGGGGAGCAGCTTGAAGAACGCGGTGTCCCCGATGCGTTCACGGAGCATCTGGAGGGTCATCGCGCCGCGCTGGTAGACGCCCGAGGCGAACATCGTGTCCCGCTGCGGGTCCGCCACCACGGTCTGCCAGAAGGCGTCGGTGGCGGGGCGTGAGTTGTAGCCGGCCAGGAACGAGTCGTGCGCGGTGCGGGTGCCCTGGTGCTCGGCCCACAGCCACTGGGCGTAGGTCGCGAAGCCCTCGTTGAGCCAGATGTCCTTCCAGTGCGCGACCGACACGGAGTCGCCGAACCACTGGTGGGCCAGCTCGTGCACGATCGTCGTCTCGTTGCGCACGGCCGAGTAGGCGGGCTTGCTCTGCACCTCCAGCGAGAACCCGGCCTCGGGCATGTCGTCGACGATCGCGCCGGTCTCCTCGAAGGGGTACGGCCCGAACAGCTGCGACCAGTAGTCGGTGGCGGCGGCCGTCACGGCGTACACGTCGACGCTGTTGCTGTTGGCGAGGACGGGGTCGATGGCGACGTAGATCGGTATGCCGCCGGGCGTCTTACCGGTCTTGACGTCGAACTTCCCGATGGTGGCGGTCGCGAGATAGGTCGCCATCGGCTTGCTCTCGCGCCAGTGGGTGTACGTCGAGGCGCCCTTGCTGTACGTCGACACGAGCCGGCCGTTGGAGACTCCGGTGAGGCCCTTGGGGGCCTTGATGCGGATGTCGTAGGTGGCCTTGTCGGAGGGGTGGTCGCTGGACGGGAACCAGGTGGAGGCCGCGTTGGGTTCGCAGGCGACGAAGACGCCGTCGGGGGTCTTCATCCAGCCGTAGTCGGAGCCGAACACGATGGGCCCGTTGAGGGGTTCGGGGACACCGCCGTAGGTGACGGTGACCGTGAAGTCCCTGCCCTTGCGGAGGGAGTCCCTTGGCGTGATGCGCAGTTCGTCGCCTGCGCGGGTGAACTGGGCCCGTCTTCCGTTCACTTGGACCTTGGTGACCTCCAGCTTCTGGAGGTCCAGGTCGAAGGAGGAGAGGTTCTGGGTGGCGCGGGCGGTGAGGGTCGTACGGCCGTCGAGGCGGTCGGTGTCCGGGTTGTAGGCGACGTCCAGGGCGTAGTGCCGGGCGTCGAAGCCGCCGTTGCCGAGCTGGGGGAAGTAGGGGTCACCGATGCCGTCGGCGCCGGGGGTGGGGGCGGATGAGGCGGCGATGACAAGAAAAGAGGCCGCCGCGGTTGCGAGGGCCCCCAGACGTGCCGAACGGGAGAGTGCCATGAGTCGTCCCTTCGGGTGCGTTTCCGATCAGACGGACACGCCAGACTCTGCACTCTCCCGTTTTGCCATGACCATGACTTTACCAACTCGTCATGTGCTACTTGGCAGTTGACTCCTGGTCACCGGATTCGGCCTCGGGGGTCTCCGTCTTCGGGGCCTCCGATGCGGGGGTCCCTGCCTCGGAAACCGCCGCCTCGGGAGCCGCCGCCTTCGGGGCCTCCGGCTCGGGAGTCACCGTCTTCGGAAGCTCCGCCTCGGGAGCCACCGTCTTGGGGACCTCCGCCTCGGGAGCCACCGTCTTCGGAAGCTCCGCCTCGGGAGCCACCGTCTCAGGCGCCTCCGCCTCCGGAGTCTCCGCCGGCTTCTCCAGGACCGCCGCGCCCACCAGCTCCACCGCTTCCTTCGCGGCGCTCAGCAGGACGGTGTCCTGCGGGGCCTGGTCCGCGAAGTTCTCCGGGTGGTGGCAGGCGACCTGCTGGCCGGGCCGCAGCTCGACCAGCTGGGGCTCCTTCGTCCGGCAGATCTCCGTCGCCTTCCAGCAGCGCGTGTGGAAACGGCAGCCACTGGGCGGCGAGATCGGCGAGGGGACGTCGCCCTTGAGCAGGATGCGCTCGCTCTTGGCGCCCCGGCGCTTGGGGTCCGGCACCGGCACGGCCGACATCAGGGCCTTGGTGTACGGGTGCATCGGCGCCTCGTACAGCGAGGTGCGGTCCGCGAGTTCGACGATCTTGCCGAGGTACATCACCGCGATGCGGTCCGAGACGTGCCGGACCACGGAGAGGTCGTGCGCGATGATCACGTACGTCAGGCCGAGCTCCGACTGGAGGTCGTCCATGAGGTTGACGACCTGCGCCTGGATCGACACGTCGAGCGCCGAGACCGGCTCGTCCGCCACCACGAGCTTGGGCTTGAGCGCGAGCGCGCGGGCGATGCCGATGCGCTGGCGCTGGCCGCCGGAGAACTCGTGCGGGTAGCGGTTGAAGTGCTCGGGGCTCAGACCCACCAGCTCCAGGAGGCGCTGGACCTCCTTCTTCACCCCGCCCTCGGGCTCCACGTCCTGCAGCCGGAACGGCGCCGAGACGATCGAGCCGATGGTGTGCCGCGGGTTCAGGGAGCCGTACGGGTCCTGGAAGATCATCTGGATGTCCCGCCGCAGCGGACGCATCCCGGCCGAGTTCAGGGTCGTGATGTCCTGGCCCTCGAAGTGGATCGAGCCGCCCGTCGGGTCCTGGAGCCGGGTGATGACCCGCCCCATGGTCGACTTGCCGCAGCCCGACTCACCGACGACGCCCAGGGTCTCGCCTTTGCGCACCTCGAAGTCGATGCCGTCGACGGCCTTCACCGCGGCGACCTGGCGCTGCAGGATCCCCTTCTTGATGGGGAAGTGCTTCTTCAGGCCCTCGACCTTGAGCAGCACCTCGCGGTCCTCCGAGGAGGTCGCCTGCCCGGGCACGGCCGCGGTCTGTTTCTTCGTATCGCTCACAGCTTCGGCGCAATCTCTTCGGTCCAGATCCGCGTACGGTCCTCGGCCGGGAGGTGACAGGCGGACCAGTGCCCGCCGGCGACCTGCGCCAGCTCGGGACGCACGGTTCGCGTGACATCGCCCTTGGGGATGTCCGCGTACGGGCAGCGCGGGTGGAAGGCGCAGCCCGAAGGGACGTTGATGAGGCTCGGCGGCTGGCCCTTGACCGGGATGAGCCGCTCCGAGGTCTCCCGGTCGATGCGCGGCATCGAACCCAACAGGCCCCAGGTGTACGGGTGTTGCGGCTTCTCGAAGATCTCGTCGACGGGACCGCGCTCCACGCACCGGCCGCCGTACATGACCAGGACGTCGTCGGCGATCTCGGCGACGACACCGAGGTCGTGCGTGATGAGGACGACCGCGGAGCCGAACTCCTTCTGCAGATCCCGGATGAGGTCGAGGATCTGCGCCTGGACGGTGACGTCCAGGGCGGTCGTCGGCTCGTCCGCGATGAGCAGTTCGGGGTTGTTGACCAGGGCCATCGCGATCATGGCGCGCTGGCGCATACCGCCGGAGAACTCGTGCGGGTAGCCGTCGACACGCTTGGCCGGTTCGGGGATGCCGACCCGGTCGAGCATCTCGATGGCGCGCGTGCGGGCGGCCTTCTTGCTGACGTCGTGGTGGACCCGGTACGCCTCGACGATCTGGTCGCCGATCTTGTAGTACGGGTGCATCGCGGACAGCGGGTCCTGGAAGATCATGGACATCTGCTTGCCGCGGAGCTTGCGCACGTCGTCCGGCTGCGCCTCGACGAGTTCCTGGCCGTCGAGCCAGATCTCGCCGGACATCTTCACGTTCTTGCCGCGCGGGCCGAGCCGGTGCAGGCCCATGATCGCCAGCGAGGTGACGGACTTGCCGGAGCCCGACTCGCCCACGATGGAGAGGGTCTTGCCCTTCTCCAGCGTGAAGCTGAGCCCGTCGACGGACTTGACCAGGCCGTCGTCGGTCGGGAAGTGCACCTTGAGGTCGCGGACCTCCAGGAAGGCACTCGGCTTGCCCTTGCCGGTGGCGACGGGCTCGCCCACTGCGGCGTCAGTCGCAGACGAAGGATCAAGGTCGGTCACGAGAGCCTCACCCGCGGGTCGGCGGCGGCGTACAGAAGGTCCACCAGGAGATTTGCGATCACTACGAAGAACGCTGCGAGCAGGGTCACGCCGAGGATCGGGGGCAGGTCGTTGCTCTCGATCGACTGCACCGCGTACTGCCCGATGCCGTGCAGGGAGAACACCGACTCGGTGATCAGAGCGCCGCCGAGCAGCAGACCGAGGTCCATGCCGAAGACGGTGATGATCGGCGTCAGGGCGGCCCGCAGACCGTGCTTGACGACGACGTTGCGTTCCCGCAGGCCCTTGGCGCGGGCCGTACGGATGAAGTCCTCGTTCATCGTCTCCAGCATGCCCGAGCGGGTGAGCCGCGCGTAGATGGCGGAGTACAGGAGCGCGAGCGAACACCACGCCGGGAAGAGGGTGTTGGCCCACTGCGCCGGGTTCTCGGTGAACGGGACGTAGGTGCGGCCGAAGATCGGCCACTGGTAGGTGAAGAGCAGGATGGCCAGGTTGCCCGTGAAGAACATGGGCAGCGAGACACCCGCGAGCGCCACGCCCATGAAGGCGCGGTCGAAGAACGACCGCGGCTTGAGCGCGGAGATCACACCGACCGTGACACCGGACAGCAGCCAGAGCACGGCGGCGCCGGCGGCCAGCGAGATGGTGACCGGAAGGCGGGAGGTGAGCTGCGGCCAGACCTCGACGTGGTCCTTGAAGGAGTAGCCGAAGCAGGGCGCGTTGCAGTGCACCGTGGTGGGGCCGAGGTTGTAGGTGGCGCCCGCCACGATCCCCTTGATGAAGTGCCAGTACTGCAGGTAAAGCGGCTGGTCCAGACCGAGGTTGTGCTTCACGGCGGCGATGTCCGCCGCCGACGGGCTCTTCCCGATGTACTGCTGGGCCAGTTGGTCCGCGGTCTGGCCGGCGAGCCGTGGCAGCAGGAAGAAGATGCCGAAGGTGACCGCGGAGACGACCAGCAGCAGGATCACCGCTGCGACCGTCCGACGGAGAATGTACGAGATCACGGGGATCGGCGCTGGTGCCCGCGGGCCGTAAAGCCCGCGGGCACCAATGCCTTCACCTGCCTTCCGGGGCTACGACTACTTCGTGGTGCCGATGTTGAGGTAGTCGTACTGGCCGCTGAAGGCCGCCGTCGACACCAGGTTGCTGTAGTTCGCCGGACGGGCGAGCAGGACCTTGAAGTAGGTCAGCGGCACCAGGGCCGCGTCGCTCATGGTCTGCTTGTCGATCTGGGCGTACATGCTGTTGCGGGTGGTCACGTCCTCCGTGCCGATGGCCTTGGCGAGGAGGTTGTTGACCGTCTTGTTGTCGTACTGCGACAGGTTGGTGTTACCCGAGGCACCGATCGCCTCACCGTTCAGGATCTGCTGCTCGAAGCCGTAGCCGGAGGGCCAGTCGGCACCCCACTGCATCATGATCAGGCCGATGTTCTGCTGCTCGGTGAACTTCGGGACACCCGCGTAGTCGGTGAAGTACTTGCCCGACGGGTACTGCTTCAGGCTGGCGTTGATGCCGACGGCCTTCAGCGAGTTGATGATCGCGGTGGCCGCGGAGATCTCCTGCGGACGGTCGCTGCGAGCCGACAGGTTCGTCGAGATCGCCGTCTTGCCACAGGCCTTCAGGGCGTCCTTGGCCTTGGTGACGTCACCCTTGTTGCCGGTGGTGGCGTACTGGTCGTCCTTCTGGTAGCCGGTGATGTCCGGCGGCAGGACGGTGGAAGCGATCTCGCCGCGGATCGGGCCGCCCTCGGCGGTCTGCACCGAGACCTTGTCGATGGCGTACTCGACGGCCTTGCGGCACTGGATGTTGTCGAACGGCTTCACCTTGGTGTTGATCGCCATGTAGACGAGACGGCCACCGAAGGTGTTGTCCGTGCCGGCCTTCTTGTCGGCCGAGGTGAGCAGCTGCGCCTGGGTCGCGGCCTGGACACCCGTACCACCCATGTCGATCGCGTTGCCCGCGAGGACATCCTTGTCGATCGTGTCGGCGTTCACCTTGAGGTTCACGACGATCTTGTCCGGGTACTGCTTGCGCAGCGGGTCGGACGCGGCGTTCCAGTTCTTGTTGCGCACGAGGACGGCCTGCTTGCCGTCCTGGTAGCTCTGGAACTGGTACGAGCCGGAGGACACGATGTTCTTGACGTAGTCGACGCCGGTGTCCTTCGCCTGCGGCACCGGAGCCGTCTGCGGCGCCGCGACCAGGTAGTCGAACTCCTGGAAGGCCGTGTTCAGGTGGAAGACGATCGTGGTGTCGTCCGGGGTCTGGATGGACTTGAGGCCCTCGGCGCTCTTGTCCTTGTACGGACCCTTGTAGTCCTTGCCGCCGACCAGGAACTGCTGGAAGTAGTTCGGGCCGAGCGAGAGGACGTCACGCGCGAAGTTCGAACGCTCCACGGCGTACTTGACGTCCTTGGAGGTGATCGCCGAGCCGTCCTGGTACTTCAGGCCCGAACGCAGCTTGTACGTCCAGGTCTTGCCGCCGTCGCTGGAGACACCCTTGCTCACGGCGAGGTCCGGGACCAGGGTGTTCCCCTTGGAACCGGGGCCGGGCTCGAACGTCATCAGCGGACGGGCGTACAGCCGGCTGAAGTTGTACATGTACGCGTAGTACGTGTTGCCCGGGTCGAACGAGTCCGGAACGTCGGACAGTTCGTAGGTGACCGTCCCGCCCTTGTGGGTAGAGGCGTTGACGACGTCCTTGGTCGCTGCGTTGGCCCCAGCCGCCTTCGTACCGTTGTCACTCTTACTGTCATCGGCCTTGCTGCAACCTGCCATGAGCAGTGTCGCAGAGCCGATGGCCGCAACTGCGGCCAGCGCTGACCTTCGCATGATGGTCTGCTTCCTCCATTGTCGGAAACTTGGTGGACTCTCGGGTGCGGGCCCTAGCGGCTGCGGGGGTCGAGAGCGTCGCGGAGACCGTCGCCCAGCAGGTTGAACGCCAGGACGGTCACGAAGATGGCGAGGCCGGGAACGATCATGTACGCCGGGTCGACCTCGTAGTAGGTGACCGCGTCTCGCAACATGCCGCCCCAGGAAGCCTGCGGGGGCTGGATACCGACCCCGAGGAAGCTGAGGGACGCCTCGAAGAGGATGTTGGTCGGGATGAGCAGCGTCGAGTAGACGATGATCGGGCCGACCAGGTTGGGCAGCAGCTCCCGGAAGAGGATGTACGGCGCCTTGGCGCCCATCCCCCGGGAGGCGTCCACGAACTCCCGCTCGCGCAGGGCGAGGGTCTGACCGCGGACGATCCGGCCCAGGTAGGGCCAGTTGAAGAAGCCGATGACGAAGATCAGCACGCACAGGTGCAGCGGCAGACCGTTGAGGCCGAAGGCGCCGCCCTGCAGGGTCGCCGAGATGGCGATGGCGAACAGCAGCAGCGGGAAGGCGAGGAAGGTGTCCATCAGCCGGCTGATGATCGAGTCGACCCGGCCGCCGTAGTAGCCCGCGACGACACCGAGGATCGTGCCGATCACGTTCGACAGGATCGTGGCGCCGAAGGCGACGACCAGGGAGACCCAGGAGCCCTCGAGGATGCGGGTGGCCACGTCACGGCCGAACTGCGGGTCCACGCCGAGCGGGTGGTCCCAGCTCATGCCGCCCCAACCGCCCGTGGGCAGCGAGGTGTTGGCGTCGATCAGGTTCTGGTGGAAGGCGTCCGGGTCCAGGCCGAACAGCGCCTGGATGGGACGGGAGAGAGCCGCGACCAGGATCAGCAGGACGACGATGACGCCGCCGGCGACGGCGACCCTGTCCTTCTTGAAGCGGGTCCAGGCGATCTGTCCAAGGGAACGGCCCTCGATCTGCGCCTTGTCGGCGCCGGCCAGCACAGCCTCCGGCTGCGCCCCGGCTTCCGCCCCCGTGGTCTCGATCGGTGCGGTCACTGTGACCCGACCCCTCTCGCCGGTGGTTACCGGCTTACGCCTGCCGCGGATTAGCGGCTTTGTCGACTTGCAGTGGACACGGGTACCTGGACCCTGTGTCTGAGTCGCGAGTCTTCAGCGTGGCTGCGATCACCCGCCAGGTCTGACGGCGAAAGTATGCGCAACCGTGATGCTTAACTAGGGATTCCGTTATCCGAACAGTGGGTAACGCCCCCCGGACGCCGGGCACTTGGGACAGAACGGAGATCTGGCGTCTTTTGGGGCAACACACCGCCGTCTACGCGCGAAGAAATGTGCCGTAGACGTAAATCCTGCGGAGAAGCTGAGAAGAGGACTCGCGGGTTCAGTATCCACCACGGACGGGTGGGTATCCGTACCCGCCCGCCTGAGCGGGCGCCGCATGGGCCTCACGGTCGTAGAACGGGCGGGAGTTGGCCCGCAGCCACAGGGCCACCGGGTCGTACTCGTCGGACATCGCGACCGTCGACACCGGCAGCCCCTCGGGGACCGCGCCGATCGACTGCTGCATCATGCCGCGGACCGAGTCCACCGCGGGCGGGCTGGTGTCGTAGACGTCCAGACCGATCGCGAGATACGGCGCTCCGAGCGCGGGCTGCACCCAGGCGCGGCGCAGCGCCCTGACCGCCGGGGTGCGGTGGGCGTTCTGCGTGAGCAGGGCGTAGAACTGCGGGATCTCGATGCCCGGCTCCGACAGGCGCAGCGGCCCTGCCGGCTGGCGTTCCAGGCCGGTGGCGATTCTGCGGAGGTCGAGCCAGGGGATGCCGACGCCGCCGCCGGGGGCGTGCGGGTTGAGCCAGAGGCCGAAGTGGTCGGGGTACAGGGTGCGGGCCACGTCCAGGCCGTCGACCACCTCGTACGAGCGGTTCCAGCCGCTCGCGGAGAGTTCCTGGGCCGAGGTGACGCACGGGGCGTACCCGTGGCCCTCCACCTGCATGTTTCCGTACTGGGCGTCCGGGGAGCCGGACTGGCCGTGCCACAGCAGCATCCAGATCTGACCGGAGTGGGGGGTCGCGAGGGCGCGCAGGAGCGCCTCGTAGGCGTCGTAGCGCCCGGGGGTCACTTGGCGCAGCATGTGCTCGACCTGGCCGGTCGCGGTGCCGCTGGCGCTCACGTGTACCGCCCCTTCTGGTAGTTGGCCTGCGTTGGGAAACAGCTTAAGCGCCCTAGGGGTGGGGGCCTTGTGTGCGTTGGCGGGTGCGGGTGCGTCGTGGCTTGTCGCGCAGTTCCCCGCGCCCCTGGTTGGCTGCCCTTGCGGAGATTGCTAGTGACCCTGTGTATAGAAAGGACGCACTGTCTGCCTCATCCACTCCGCCACCGGGTCCTGCGTCACGTCCAGGAGGACGAGGTTCACCTGCCACTGAACCGTTACCTGGCCCAGTGCTTTTGCCAGGGCTTCCATCGGGGCCGCTCTCAAGTCGCCGTCCCAGTTGGTGAGTTCCACGCCGACGAACATCACCGGGGTGGCTGTTTCGATGGCGGCGAGGCAGCGGCGGGCCGTGGCGACGACGCCGATGGCGGCGAACTCGGCGGAGGCGGCGGCGAGGAAATCGACCGGGTCGTCCTGCCAGTCGGGTTCGAAGAGGCGGACCCGGCCGCCGCTGGTCGGGCCGTCGAGGGCGGTGCGGCCGAAGCGGCACAGCTCGGCCACCGCGAGCGGCGGGAGCGGGACGCCGACCGTGCCGCCGGGGTTCACCGCGATGCCGACCTGCGGGGGCAGCCCGCGGGCGAACTCCACGGCCGGCGCGATGGTGAACGACAGATGCGAGCCGACGACCTGACGGAACTGCTCCTCGGAGCTGAAGACCGGGACGTAGGCCTGCCCCTCGATGTCGAGTGTGGGCAGGTCCAGGGGACCGCTCTGCGGGCCGCCGCCGCTGGGGAGCGGGACCCAGACGAAGCTGCGGCCGAGCACCTCGACGATCCGGCCGCCTGCCGAGGGCAGACCGAGGGAGACCGAGAGCACCTCCTCCAGCTCGTTGCCCGGCCATCCGCCGTGCGGATGCGGGTGGGGGTACGCCTGTCCGGGGAAGTCCGCCGGGAAGTCCATCTACCTACCGCCTGCTGGTGAAACCGCCTGCTGTAACCCTGCTGTGGCGAAAAGGCTAGCGGCTCAGTCCGCGAAGTCGATCCGGCGCAGCACGTCCGCCGCGTCCCGGTCCAGGAGGACCGCCGAGCCCACGCCGTGCGGGAGTTCGCCGCGCTCCACCGCGCGCAACAGGCGCGCGGCGGCCCGCCGGTGACGCAGGAACGCGTACCGCGAGACTCCGCGCCCCCGCTCGCGCTGCCCGTCGAGCGCCATGTCCGGGGTGACGTCGAGGAAGACCAGGTGCAGGGTGCCGCCCCGGCGTCCGGCGGCGCGGGCGAGCCAGCCGCGCACCCAGGTCTGCGTGCCGCAGTCGTGCACGACGGCTCCGGACGCGGAGCGCAGCGCGCGGTGCAGTCCGGCGTAGTGGGCGAGGCGGACCAACGGGCGGTACACCGCGTACGGAAGGAAGCCGGCCGTGCGGGTGTCCCAGCGGTCGCGGGTGTCCTGGCTGTCGACGCGGACCCCGTCGGCCGTCACCGCGCGCCGCATCAGCGTGGACTTGCCGCTGCCGGGCAGGCCAGTGACCACGACCAGGTCGCGGGGGCCGAAGCGGAGTCCGTGCGGGCTGTGCCCGGCGCGCTCGCGGAGGTCGCGGACGACCGGTGCCGGGCGGGCCCGGCATGCCTCCCCGGCCGGGGCGGAGGGCTGCTTGGGCAGTGCTACGGCCGAGGTCGTGGCGTACACCGTGGTCCTTGTCACCGTGATCGTCCTCCCTGCGGGGTCAGGAAAGGTTCTCCCCACCAAACGTAAAGAGAAGGTAATGCACGGTGTCTCGCGGTTCGGTGCGCGTCCGGCCACAGGCCTGTTACAAAGCCTGTGCGATGATGTGCCCGCCTAACTGCATACCGGCCGCTTGAATCCGCGCGGGAGAGTCCCCAGGCATCTGTTGCTGGGGCGCCGAAGGAGCAAGTCCCTCCCTTGAATCTCTCAGGCCCCGTTACCGCGCGGGCGAGGCACATCTGAAAAGCGGACCGCCGGTCACGGTGGTCCCACCCAAGGTGCAACCCGTGACCCGAGGGGTCATGGCGAACCTCTCAGGTCCCGATGACAGATGGGGAGGAACGACCTCGCCGTCATGCCTTGGGAGACCGACCGATGAGCAGTACCGCCACCCCTGAGAAGCGCCGCACCGCGCTCGACGCGCTGCACCGCTCGCTCGGTGCGACGATGACCGACTTCGCCGGCTGGGACATGCCGCTGCGCTACGGCTCGGAGCGCGACGAGCACCTCGCCGTCCGCACGAAGGCCGGCCTCTTCGACCTCTCCCACATGGGCGAGATCACCGTCACCGGACCCGAGGCCGCCCAGCTCCTCAACCACGCCCTCGTCGGCAACATCGCCTCGGTGGGCCTCGGCCGCGCCCGCTACACCATGATCTGCCGGGCCGACGGCGGCATCCTGGACGACCTGATCGTCTACCGGCTCGCCGAAACCGAGTACATGGTGGTCGCCAACGCCTCCAACGCGCAGGTCGTGCTGGACGCGCTCACCGAGCGGAGCGACGGCTTCGACGCGGTCGTACGCGACGACCGTGACGCCTACGCACTGCTCGCCGTGCAGGGCCCCGAGTCCCCCGGCATCCTCAAGTCGCTCACCGACGCAGACCTCGACGGCCTGAAGTACTACGCCGGTCTGCCCGGCACGGTCGCGGGCGTCCCCGCGCTGATCGCCCGCACCGGCTACACCGGCGAGGACGGCTTCGAGCTGTTCGTCTCCCCCGCCGACGCCGAGAAGCTGTGGCTCGCGCTGACGGAGGCCGGAGCCCGGGCCGGGCTGATCCCGTGCGGCCTGTCCTGCCGCGACACCCTGCGCCTGGAGGCCGGGATGCCGCTGTACGGCCACGAGCTGTCGACCTCCCTCACGCCGTTCGACGCCGGGCTCGGCCGGGTCGTGAAGTTCGAGAAGGACGGCGACTTCGTCGGGCGCGGCGCCCTGGAGGCCGCCGCCGAGCGCGCCGCCTCGCAGCCCCCGCGCGTCCTCGTCGGACTCGTCGCCGAGGGCCGCCGGGTCCCGCGCGCCGGCTACCCGGTCGTCGCCGACGGCCAGGTCATCGGCGAGGTCACCTCCGGCGCCCCTTCCCCCACCCTGGGCAAGCCGATCGCGATGGCCTACGTCGACGCGGCGCACGCGGCGCCGGGCACGGCCGGTGTCGGCGTGGACATCCGGGGCAGTCACGAGCCGTACGAGGTCGTGGCGCTGCCGTTCTACAAGCGCGAGAAGTGACAGTCGTCGTAGCGTCTCGTGTGTGACCTGGGGCGGATCGCCCCGGTTCGCCGTTGCCCCTCGCAGTCCCCCATTCACCAGCACTCCCCCGCGTACAGGAGAATTCAGGCCATGAGCAACCCCCAGCAGCTGCGCTACAGCAAGGAGCACGAGTGGCTGTCGGTCGCCGAGGACGGCGTCTCGACGGTCGGCATCACCGAGTACGCGGCCAACGCGCTCGGCGATGTCGTCTACGCCCAGCTCCCCGACGTCGGCTCCACGGTGACCGCGGGCGAGTCCTGCGGTGAGCTGGAGTCGACGAAGTCGGTGTCCGACCTGTACTCGCCCGTCGGTGGCGAGGTCACCGAGATCAACGAAGACGTCGTGAACGACCCGTCGCTGGTGAACTCGGCCCCCTTCGAGGGCGGCTGGCTGTTCAAGGTGCGCGTCACGGAGGAGCCGGGCGACCTGCTCTCCGCCGACGAGTACACCGCGTTTTCCGCCGGCTGAGGAGTCGTAGAAACATGTCCGTCCTGAACACGCCCCTGCACGAGCTCGACCCGGACATCGCCGCCGCCGTCGACGCGGAGCTGCGCCGGCAGCAGTCCACGCTGGAGATGATCGCCTCGGAGAACTTCGCTCCGGTCGCGGTCATGGAGGCGCAGGGCTCGGTCCTCACCAACAAGTACGCGGAGGGGTACCCGGGCCGTCGTTACTACGGCGGCTGCGAGCACGTCGACGTGGCCGAGCAGATCGCGATCGACCGGGTCAAGGAGCTGTTCGGCGCCGAGTACGCCAACGTGCAGCCGCACTCGGGCGCCTCCGCCAACCAGGCCGCCCTGTTCGCGCTGGCCCAGCCCGGCGACACCATCCTCGGCCTGGACCTCGCGCACGGCGGTCACCTGACCCACGGGATGCGGCTGAACTTCTCCGGCAAGCAGTTCGACGTGGTCGCCTACCACGTGGACCCGACGACCGGTCTGGTCGACATGGCCGAGCTGGAGAAGCTCGCCAAGGAGCACCGGCCGAAGGTCATCATCGCGGGCTGGTCGGCGTACCCGCGCCAGCTGGACTTCGCCGAGTTCCGCCGGATCGCGGACGAGGTCGAGGCCTTCCTGTGGGTCGACATGGCGCACTTCGCGGGCCTGGTCGCGGCGGGGCTGCACCCGAACCCCGTGCCGTACGCGGACGTCGTCACGTCCACCACCCACAAGACGCTGGGCGGCCCGCGCGGCGGGATCATCCTCGCCAAGCAGTCCTTCGCGAAGAAGCTCAACTCCTCGGTCTTCCCCGGCTTCCAGGGCGGTCCGCTGGAGCACGTGATCGCGGCGAAGGCGGTCTCCTTCAAGGTCGCGGCCGGCGAGGAGTTCAAGGAGCGGCAGCGGCGTACCGTGGAGGGGGCGCGGCTGCTGGCCGAGCGCCTGGTGCGGGACGACGTGAAGGCCGTAGGGGTCGATGTGCTGTCCGGTGGTACGGACGTGCACCTGGTCCTGGTCGACCTGCGGAACTCCGAGCTGGACGGCCAGCAGGCCGAGGACCGGCTCCACGAGGTCGGCATCACGGTCAACCGGAACGCCGTCCCGAACGACCCGCGGCCCCCGATGGTCACCTCCGGCCTGCGCATCGGCACCCCGGCGCTGGCGACCCGCGGCTTCACGACCGAGGACTTCGCCGAGGTCGCCGATGTCATCGCGGAGACGCTGAAGCCGTCGTTCGACGTCGCGGGCCTGAAGGCCCGCGTCACCGCGCTGGCGGAGAAGTACCCGCTGTACCCCGGGCTGTAATCCGGCCCACCGGGCCGTAACCGCCCGTCGGGGACACCGGCGCACACTGGGAGGTGCGCGCCGGTGTCCCACCCCCTCGCACCACCCTGCTTGTCTGCGTTCTGAGGAGTCACCGTGGCCATCTCGGTCTTCGACCTGTTCTCGATCGGCATCGGCCCGTCCAGCTCCCACACGGTCGGCCCGATGCGGGCCGCCCGCATGTTCGCGCGCCGGCTGCGCAACGAGGAGCTGCTGGACTCCGTCGCCTCCGTCCGCACCGAGCTGTACGGCTCCCTCGGCGCGACCGGCCACGGCCACGGCACCCCGAAGGCGGTGCTGCTCGGCCTGGAGGGCGAGTCACCGCGCTCGGTGGACGTCGAGAAGGCGGACGACCGGGTCGAGCGCATCAAGGAGTCGGGCCGCCTCCGCCTCCTCGGCGAGCACGAGATCCCCTTCTCCTACGACGCCGACCTGAAGCTGCACCGCCGGAAAGCCCTGCCCTACCACGCGAACGGCATGACGCTGTGGGCCTACGACGCGGCGGGCGCCGAGCTGCTCTCCAAGACGTACTACTCGGTCGGCGGCGGGTTCGTCGTCGACGAGGAAGCGGTCGGCGCCGACCGCATCAAGCTGGACGACACGGTCCTCAAGTACCCGTTCCGCACGGGCGACGAGCTGCTCCGCCTCACCCAGGAGACCGGCCTGTCGATCTCCGCGCTGATGCTGGAGAACGAGCGCGCCTGGCGCACGGAGGAGGAGATCCGGGCCGGGCTGCTGGAGATCTGGGGCGTCATGCGGGCATGCGTCTCGCGGGGCATGTCGCGGGAGGGCATCCTGCCCGGCGGCCTCCGGGTCCGCCGCAGGGCCGCCATGTCGGCACGCCAACTCCGCGCGGAGGGCGACCCGTTGGCCCACGCAATGGAGTGGATCACCCTCTACGCGATGGCCGTGAACGAGGAGAACGCGGCGGGCGGCCGCGTGGTCACCGCCCCCACGAACGGCGCCGCCGGCATCATCCCGGCCGTCCTGCACTACTACATCAACTTCGTGCCCGGCGCCGACGAGGAGGGCGTGGTCCGCTTCATGCTCTCCGCCGGCGCCATCGGCATGCTCTTCAAGGAGAACGCCTCCATCTCCGGCGCGGAGGTCGGCTGCCAGGGCGAGGTCGGCTCCGCCTGCTCGATGGCCGCGGGTGCCCTGGCCGAGGTCCTCGGCGGCTCCCCGGAACAGGTCGAGAACGCCGCCGAGATCGGCATGGAACACAACCTCGGCCTCACCTGCGACCCCGTCGGCGGCCTCGTCCAGATCCCCTGCATCGAACGCAACGGCATGGCCGCGGTGAAGGCGGTCACCGCCGCGCGGATGGCGATGCGGGGGGACGGCTCGCACAAGGTCTCCCTCGACAAGGTCATCAAGACGATGAAGGAGACGGGGGCGGACATGAGCGTGAAGTACAAGGAGACGGCTCGGGGTGGGCTTGCCGTGAACATCATCGAGTGCTGAGGGCGTAGCAACTACTCGGTGTCCGAAGGGGAGTCGGCGTTGACCGGGTAACGATGCACGGGCGGCAGCCCGGGCAGCAGTCCGGGCCACACCGTGTCGATGACATGCGCGCTCGGCGTGAACAGCGGCTGGGGCAACGTCGGCAGATCGGCGACCTCGTGCCACTCCCACCGGTGGACCAACTCCGGTTCGGTGACGGCCGGTTCACCCGTGAAGGCGTCGACACGCACGGCACCGGTCAGCCGAGGGATGCCATGGGTGGAATCCATCAGCAGCGCCAACAACCGCGCCCCACCGGGCTCGACCCGAAGCCCCGTCTCCTCCGCCAACTCGCGTACACCCGCTTCAAGAAAGCCCTCACCGGGGTCGTTCTTGCCCCCGGGCAACTCCCACACTCCGCGCACCGACCAGCCCAGCAGGATCCGCCCGGCCGCGTCGGTCACGACGACACCCGCGCCGGTGAGGGCATGCGGAGTGGGCCGCTTCTTGCCACCGCAGGAGACAGGCACGGCGACGGGATCACGCAGAACGACGAACGCGAGCCCGTCCGCGTCGTACCGCTCGGCGCTCCCCCACCCCGCGCACAACACCCCCAACTCGGCGGCGTTAAGGGCGATGGAACGTTCGCCATCTCCCACACCCTCCACGACGGGCGTGATCACACAGACGACCCCACCCGGCCGCAACCGCTCACGAAGCCGTTTCATCACCCGGGTACGGTCACGCACGAAGGCCCAACCGAGCCGGAAGGTGATCAGGTCGTAGGCGGGCGCCAGGGCATCGAGGCCGTCCCGCTCGATGTCGAGCAAGTGGTAGGCCACCGCACCGGGTTGGGCTTCGGCGCGGGCGCGGGCGAGAGCGGCGGAGGCGAAGTCGACGGCATCGACTTCATACCCCGACTCCGCCAGATGCCTGGCGAGTTCACCCACCCCGCAACCGACGTCCAGGGCACGTCCCCCGCCTCCCGGCACCGGCGCGTGCTCGGCGAGCAGCGCCCGCTCGGTATCTCTCAACGGGCTGAAGGAGTTGCCGTCGGCGTAGTGCGCGTCCCATACGTCGGTCACGGTGTCGGTGTGCTCCCTTCGAGGCGGCGGTACAACAACTCTCTGGTCGCTCCGGTCATGCCCCTACCTCGCTCACGCCCCCATCCCTCCCCGCGCCGCACGAGGTTGACGCCACAGCAACCCGGACACGCCGAAACCGCCCCGGTGGCGCGGGGGATGTGGCCACCGGGACGGTGCATCGGGAGGGGACTCGGGTCGCGAGGGCGTCTCCAGGGGGAGCCTGTTCGGGCGGGCTCCGGTGTTAGGCAGGCGCTCCGACCGCGAGGTCCGACGCGTCGTCGGGACGCACCTCGCCGTCCTCGTCGACGTCCGGCGGGATCGTCGACAGGGCGGTGGCGTGCAGGTCCTTCGTGCGCAGCATCGTGAAGCCGATGATCGCGGCGATGAAGCCGAGGATCGCGCTGAGGGTCATCGCGCCGTGGAACGCGTTCATGAACGCGTCCTGTCCGGCGGCCAGCACCTTCTCGCGCAGCGGTCCCGCGGCCTGGGCGACGGCGTCGAGGCCACCGGCGCTGATGCCGTGCGAGGCGGTCTCCGCGGCGTCCGCGCCGAGCTGCTTCCCGGCGGCCGAGGAGGTGAAGTCCTGGGTCACGGTGTGCTGGAAGAACGCGCCGATACCGGCGATGCCGACCGCGATGCCGACCTGCTGGAAGGTCTCGTTGATGCCGGACGCGACACCGGACTTGGCCGGTTCGGTGACCCCGATGGCGAGGGCCGCGCGGGCCGGGTTGAAGGCGCCCATGCCGAGGCCCGCGATGACGAGCGCCGGGATCAGCACGGTCCAGGACGAGTCCGCTTCGGTCAGGCGCAGGCACAGGATGCCGATCGCCATGACCAGGGTCGAACCGCCCAGCAGGAACCGGAACGGCACCTTGCCGATGAGACCGCCGCCGAGCGCGCCGGCGACGAACATCGCGCCGGTCAGCGGCAGGAACCGCAGCCCCGTGCCCCACGCGTCAACGTGCAGCATGTTCTCCAGGTAGCTGGTCTCGAAGAACACCGACGGCAGCGCGCCCGCGTTGCCGATCATCGCGACGAGGGAGATGCCGACGAAGGTCGGGTTGCGGAAGAACGCCGGGTCGATCAGGGCGCGTTCACCGAGACGGCGCTCGATGGCGACGAAGACGACCAGGAAGACGACGCTCGCGGCGTAGAGGCCGAGCGTGGTGCCGCTGGTCCAGCCCTCCACCGGGCCGCGGATGGTGGCGTACACCAGAGCGGCCAGGGCGAGGCTGAACGTGGCGAGACCGGCCCAGTCCGTGGGGTGGGCCTTCTTGTTGAGGGACTCGCGGACCCGCAGCGCGCCGATGAGGATGGCGAGCACGCCGACCGGCACGTTGATGTAGAAGATCCAGCGCCACGACAGCGCGTTGATCAGCGAGCCGCCGATGAGCGGTCCGGTGGCGACGGCGAGGCCGACGGCGGCACCGAACGCGGTGAACGCGGTGGCGCGCTCCTTGCCGTGGAACTCATGGCTGAGCATGGCGGGGCCGACCGCGAACATGATGGCGGCGCCGATGCCCTGGATGGCCCGGAACCAGCTCAACTCCCCTGCTCCGTCGGCCAGTCCGCAGGCCAGCGAGGCGGCGGTGAAGATGGCGAAGCCGACCTGGAAGACCTTCTTGCGGCCGATCCGGTCGGCGAGCGAGCCCGCCGCGACGAGGAAGATCGCCAGCGTGAGGGCGTAGGCGTCGAACACCCACTGCAGGTCGGCGAAGCTGCTGCCCAGGGACTTGTGGATCTGCGGCAGCGCGATGGAGACCACGCTCAGATCGAGCATCAGCATGAACGAGCCCAACGCGACGATCCCGAGTGTCCACCACCTAGTGGGAGATGGTGCGCGTTCTGCGGACATGCGGGGACCTTCCAATCAACAGGAACTTTGGACCTTGGGATCTCTAGATGATGGAAATCTAGATGATTGGAAAGCCGCGAGTCAATGCCGCCCCGCCCGGCGCGCCGCGCGCGGTCACCCTGAGTGACGATCTCCGGGCACGACAAAGCCCGCGGCGCCGACCGGCACCGCGGGCTCGCGCGAATCCAGGGATGTCCTACGTCAACTCATGGGCACGCCAGGTCAACTCACCGGCGCGCAACGTCAGTTCACACACGCACCGCGTCAGTTCACTCACGCGCCGCGCCAACTACATGCCACACCCAGTCAGTCCGAACACACCGACGCGGGCCAGCGCCCCGCCATCAGCACGCCCAGCATCTTGCGCAGCACCCCGCGCTCGTCCTCCGAGAGCGCGCCGAAGAACGCCGACTCGACCTCCGTGGCCACCCGGTCCGCCGTCGCGAGGGCCTCGCGGCCGGACTCGGTGAGGATCAGGTTGTAGCGGCGCCGGTCGGCGGGGTTGCGGCGGCGCTCCACATGTCCGTCGCGCTCCATCTCGTCGATCACCGTCACGACGGTGGTCGGATCGAGGTTGAGCAGCCGGCTCAGGTCCTGCTGGGACAGCTCGGGTCCGCCGGCCAGCGCTGCCAGCACGAAGAAGTAGCGGATGCGCATGCCGACCGAGCCCAGCGCCTTCTCCACGTCCTCCACCAGCACCAGCCCCGCCTTGTGGAGCAGGTACCCGGGACGTTCGGCGATGAGGAAGTCCTCCCGGGGGGACACCCCGTTCTGCTCCGTGCCTGCAGTGCGCACCATGAGCCGACTCCTTCGATCGTTGCAATCTCCACCATCGAAGATACAACGTTCTCCCGCCACAGCACCCCCCTCCGCCAGGGGAATCGGCCGGAACGCGGCCCGCCGGTGCGGAGTGCCGGTCGCCCGGCAGCGAAGCCGGGGTCACATGGAATTCACCAGTCCGCCTCCGATGGCAAGACCCCGGACGGTTATCGCGATGCAAAATCCAGCGGAATGCAGCCATCCGCATAAGGGGAAATGGAACTGGTCGTTCTCCGGTGATCTTCGAGGTCAGCCACCTGGTGATCGATCACAGAATCGAACGTTCGGCAAGGCCTTCGGAAACGCCACGTGACCTGAGTCACGTGGCACCAAGTAGCGCGCCTGCTACGCTCTCGAAGCGCCTGGCCAGAACATTGCACTCTGCGACCGGGCCACACACGGGGAAGAAACCGCGCTTCGCGCAACGGGGGTTTCAACATGTTTATACATTCGACCAGCTGTTGTATCGGACAACGCTGACGACGACGACAACGCGCCCATCGGCGCAGGTCAGACGCTACTGAACTGACTCTTTCGCACAGTGCTGCGCTTTTTCGCATCGCGCCGTGCGCTTCTTTCGCCTGCATTCTCCACTGCGACGTGTATTCATTCGTCACTTCCGCACGTCCACTTTCAGGTCCGTTTATCGGGCAGGGCTGTGTCATCACGCCACTGCCCTCTCCGGCATGGAATGGAAAGCTCATGGAAAGCTCAAAGAACCAGTCGAGCACTGCCCTCGCGGAGGCCTTGGAGGGCTGGCTCGGGGACCCAGAAGTGGAATCGAACGCCGTGTCCTTCGCCGGTGCGCTCGCGCTCGACGAGCGGGACGAACTGCCCGCCGCCGGAATCGACCAAGTGCGCGCCTTCGGCTTCAACCGGTACTTCGTCCCGGAGTGGCTGGGCGGTGATCTGCGGGCCGCCGAGGACATCCTCATGCTGACCCGGGTGATCGCCCGCAGGGACATGAACGTCGCGGTGAGCGAGAGCACCCAGGTCTGGATGATGCTCGCGTGGATCGGCGGCGACGCCGAGCAGCAGGCGAAGTACGCGGCCACGGTCCTGCGCGGCGGGGTCGTCCCGTGTCTGGCCTACTCCGAGCCGGGGCACGGCGCCGACCTGGCCGCCAACCGGTTCACGGCCACCCCGGACGGCGACCAGTACGTGCTGTCAGGCGAGAAGTGGCCCATCAACCGGGGCCGCACCTCCACCCACGTGGTCCTGCTCGGTACCACCGGCGACGAGCACACCCCGGCCAAGCGGCAGCAGTCCATGTTCCTGGTGGACCGGGAGCAGGTCATCGCCGGTGAGGTGACCGGCGTCCCGCGCGTCCCGACCTACGGTCTGCGCGGCTGCGACATCAGCGGCGTGGCCTTCGACAACGCCCGCGTGGACGCCACGTCCCGCCTCGGCGCCGAGGGCGAGGGCCTCGAACTCGCCCTGCGCGGCCTGCTGATCACCCGCACCTTCTGCACCGGCCTGTCCCTGGGCACCGGCGACACGATGCTCCGCACCGTCGCCGGCTTCCTCTCCGACCGCATCCTCTACGACGGGCCCGCGAACGAGATCCCGTACGTCACCGAGTCCCTCGCCAACGCGTACCTGAGCCTGCTGGTCGCGGAGTGCGAGAGCCTGGTCGCGATGCGCGGACTGCACCTGTACACCGAGCAGTTCAGCATCTGGGGCAACCTCGCGAAGGTGCAGGTGGCCCGGCTGGTCGACACCAACAGCAAGGTGCTGGCCCGCACGCTCGGCGCCCGCTACTTCCTGCGCGCCGCCGAACACGTGGGCACGTTCCAGAAGATGCTCCGCGACGGCGCCGTCGTCTCGGTCTTCGACGGCAGCGAGCCGGTCTGCCTGGACTCGCTCGCGCTCCAACTCCCCGCACTGGCCAAGGCACATGGGCACGACCGGGACGAGGACTGGCGTCCGCTGTACGACCTGCGGGCCGAGCTGCCCGCCTTCGAGCCGCACCGGGTGAGCGTCTTCGGACGCGGCCGGGACGCCACCTTCGCCAGCCTGCCCGCGCTGATCGGGCGCCTCGCGGAACTGGAACCGTCCGACGGTCTCGACGACGACCGGCTGACCGCGCTGCGCGCCCAGGCGGAGGACCTGCGGCTGGAGTTGGACGAGCTGCTCGCCCGCGTGACCGAGATCCGCCGCTCGACCGCGGGGCAGCCCTCGCCGACGACGAGGACCAGCAAGTCCACCGCACCCCGCCTGATCCGGGTGGCGGAGGAACTCAGCTCGCTGCACGCCAAGGTCGCGGCCCTCGGCGTCTGGCTGTACAACCGGGACCACCTCGACGCGTTCTTCGCGGACGGCGAGTGGCTGCACGCCGCGCTGGAGCGCCGGCAGGTCCACCAGTACGAGGTCGGCGACCTCGAACAGAGCACCGCCAGGCGGCTGTTCACCCGTATGAACACCCAGCGCGCCGACCACGAGTTCTTCTCCGTCCGCCCGGTCCGCATGGCCGCGCCCGGAGCCCGTGAGACCGGCCGCGACGACGCCGCGTCCACGACAGCCGCGTGAACGACATCCCTGATCAGCACCACATACCGGCCGGAAGGTATCGACCTGCGATGAGTACGACCGACACGACCACCACCCCGGGCACGACCGACACGAAGGGCAGCACCCGCATGACTCTCGACGACGTGAAGAAGGTCCTGGTCCACGCGGTGGCCGCCGAAGCCGGCGTCGCCCCGGCCGAGTTGGCGACCGACCGGCCCTTCACCGACTACGGCCTGGACTCCATGGCCGCGCTCTCCGTGGGCATGGAGATCGAGGACGTCTGCGGTCTCGCCGACCCGCCGGTCGACCTGCTCTGGGACCACCCCACGGTCGACACCCTGGCCGAGGCGCTGTGGAAGCTGATGAACGCCGAGCCCGTCGCCGCCACCGCCGCAGCGGACGGTCTGCGATGACCACTGCGAACTCCGTCAACGCCCAGCAGACCGGCCTCTGGTTCATCCACGAGACCGATCCGGGGTGCTCCGCCTACCACATCGTGTTCGGCGCCGAGGTCACCGCCGATCCCCAACTAGGCTTGCAGGTAAGGGAGATACTCGCCGACCTGAGCCGCGAGCACGACGCTCTGCGGATCGGCTTCCGTGCCGGCCCCGAGGGTCCCGAGCAGTTCGTGCGGGACGACGTGCCGCTCGACATCCGGCACACCGACGCACGGGAGACGGCTCCCGAGGCACTGCGCGAGCTGGTCCGCACGGACAGCCGCAGCCCCTTCGACCTGTCCCGACCCCCGCTGTGGCGCGTGCACTTGTACCGCACCGGCGAGCAGACCTGGGTGTTCACCGTCGTGATGCACCACATCGCGGCCGACTTCTGGTCGCTTGCCCTGCTGCTCTCCGAGGTGCGCAGCCGCCTGGAGGGCACACCGAACCGGTTCACGCTCGACGGCGGTGCCTTCGCCGCGTACGCCGAGCGCCAACAGGCCTTCCTGAGCGGCGAGAACGCGCGGGCGCTGCTCGACAGCGAGGCCAAGCGGCTGGCGGACGTACCGCCCGCGCTCGACCTGTACGGCGACCGGCCGCGCCCGCCCGTGCCGTCCTACGACGGCGGTTCGGCGCCGTTCGCGCTGTCCGTCACCGCGACTGAGGCGGTACGGCGGCTGGCGCGGGAGACCTCGTCGACGCCGTACTCGGTGCTGCTGTCCGCGTACTTCGTGCTGCTGAGCCGGTTGAGCGGCCAGCAGGAGATCCTGGTCGGCACCCCGACGTCGGGGCGGCTGCACCGCCAGTTCCGGGACGCGCTCGGCAACTTCGTGAACACCGTGGTCGTACGCGGCGAGGTGGACGAGGAGGTGACGTACCGTCAGCTGCTCGCGTCCTCGCGCGAGCGGGTGTCGGAGGCGATGCGGGCGCAGGAGCTGCCGTTCCCGTGGCTGGTACGGGAGTTGGCGCCGCCGCGCGACCCGAGCCGGACGCCGCTGTACCAGGCCGGGTTCGCCTGGGACCGGCTGCCGTTCCTGAACGACATGGACGCGTTCTTCCTCCTGGAGCCGGGCCCCGGTGCCGAGTTGGGCATCGCGGGCGCGACCCTGCGGCCGTATCCGCTGCCGCAGCAGGAGGGCCAGACCGATCTCTGGGTCGAGATGGGCGCGGAGCGCGACGGCGCCTTCGCGGGGGTGCTGCGCTACAACACCGACATCTTCGGGGCCGGTACGGCACGGGAGTTGGCGGCCACGTTCGTCACCACGGTGGAGACCCTGGTGGACCGCCCGGACGAGCCGCTGCACCAGCTGGCGCGCGGCGACGAACGGCAGCGGGGGCTGCTCGCCGAGTGGGGTGCGGGACCCGAACGCGCGCTGCCCGCAGGTCAGTTGCCGCAGCTGTTCCGTGAGCGGGTGCGGAGTGCGCCCGACGCGGTCGCGCTGGTCGCGGACGGCGAGGAGTGGAGCTACGGCCGGCTGCTCACCGCCGTGGAGCGGACGGCGGCGGCGCTGCGGGCGGCCGGGATCACCCCGGGTGACCGGGTCGCGGTGATGGTGGAGCGCGGCGCGCCGCTGCTGGCCGCGCTGCTGGGGGTGCTGGAGTCCGGGGCCGCGTATGTCCCGCTCGACCCCAAGTTGCCGTCGGAGCGCCTGACTTACATGGCGGAGGACTCCCGGGCCCGGCTGCTGCTGAGCCAGGGCGCCCTGCGGGAGAGCTGGCTGCCGGACCTTCCGGTGCTGGACCTGGACGACCTCCCGGCCGATGCCCCGGTCGCGCCCGCCCCGGCCACCGGCCCCGCCGACCTGGCGTACATCCTCTACACCTCGGGCTCCACCGGCCGCCCCAAGGGCGTGGCGATCCCGCACAGCGCGCTGACGAATCTGCTGCTGTCGATGCGGGAGACCACCGGGTTCGGCGCGGCGGACAGTCTGCTCGCGGTCACCACGATCTCCTTCGACATCGCGGGACTCGAGCTGTATCTGCCCCTGGTGGCGGGCGGCCGGGTCGTCGTGTGCGACAGCGGTACGGCCGCCGACGGTGCCGCGCTCGCGGTGCGCATCGAGGAGTCCGGTGCCACCTGGATGCAGGCGACGCCCACCTCGTGGCGCATGCTCCGCGACGCCGGCTGGACGGGCGCACCGCAGCTCAACGTGCTCTGCGGCGGTGAGGAACTCCCCCTGGATCTGGCCGAGTTCCTGTCCTCCCGGGTGGCGAGCCTGCGCAATGTGTACGGGCCGACCGAGACGACGATCTGGTCCACGGCCGGTCTGGTGGACCCCGCGTCGGGCATCGACATCGGTGTCCCCCTCGACAACACACAGCTGTACGTCCTCGATCCGCAGGGGCGCGGCGTCGAGCCCAGCTTCCCGGGCGAGCTGTGGATCGGCGGCGAGGGTCTGGCCGTCGGGTACTGGGACCGGCCGGAGCTGACGGAGGAGCGGTTCGTGACCGGGCTGCCGGCCGCGCCGGACCGGCGGCTGTACCGCACCGGCGACCGGGCGCGCTGGACCAGCGAGGGGCGGCTGCTGCACCACGGGCGGCTGGACAACCAGGTCAAGCTGCGCGGCTACCGCATCGAGCTCTCCGAGGTCGAGACGGTTCTCGAAGCGGTCGAGGGTGTCTCCACGGCCGTCGTCGTGGTCCGTGACGACAGGCTTGTCGCCTATCTGCTCGCGGAGAACGGCGCCGAGTTGAAGCCGTCCGAGGTCCGGTCGGCGGCCGGGGTGTCCCTGCCGCCGTACATGGTGCCGGGCATCGTGATGGTGCTGGACGAGCTGCCGCTGACGGCGAACAAGAAGATCGACCGCAACCGGCTGCCGGAGCCGGTGGTCTCCTCGGACGCGGGGTTCGAGAAGCCGCGTGACGCCACCGAGATCACCCTCGCCCGGATGTGGACGGAGATCCTGGGCGTGTCCCAGGTCGGCGTCCACGACCACTTCTTCGACGTGGGCGGCCACTCGCTGCTCGCCGTCCGGCTCAGCTCGGCGATCAGCGCCGAGTGGGACGTGGAGATCCCGATCTCGGTCATGCTCGGCCGGCAGGGCACCGTCGCCGAACTCGCCGCGATCGTCCGGTCCGGCGGCCAGGAGACCGCGCGCGGCCCGCTGGTCACGCTGCGCGAGGGCCAGCCTGAGCAGCGCCCGGTGTTCCTGTTCCACCCCTTCGGCGGCACCGTCTTCTGCTACGTCGAGCTGACCCGCCATCTGCCACCCGGCAGGCCGGTGCTGGCGATCGAGGCGCCCGGTATCCAGAACGAGGGCGAGGCCGAGATCAGCGTCGAGGCCATGGCCACCCGCTACATCGACCTCCTCAGGGAGGTGCAGCCCAACGGCCCGTACGCGCTGGGCGGTTGGTGCTTCGGCGGGGTCATCGCCTACGAGGTGGCCGGTCAACTGCGCGCCGAGGGCGAGGACATCGAGTTCATCATCGGCATCGACAGCCGGGCGCCGGTCGAGGAGAACATCCCGGAGTCCGCGGACGACTCGACGATCCTGTCCTGGTTCGCCCGCGACCTCGCCGTACCGGCCGGGAAGACCCTGGACATCCCGGCGGACGAGCTGCGGGCGCTCGGCGGTGACGCCGCGTTCGACCACATCCTCCACGAGGCCGCCGCCATCGGGGTGTTGGCCGAGGACGCGGACCGCGCGCAGATCCTGCGCTACTTCGAGGCGTACCTCGCCAACGGCATCGCCCTGCAGACCTACCTCCCCGAGCCCGCCGAACTCGACCTGGTGCTGCTGCGCGCGGCCGACGAGGAGGCCGACTACGGGCCGAAGCTCGGCTGGGAGGCCCTGATCAAGGGCGAGTTGCAGGTCATCGACGTCTCCGGTGACCACAACTCGGTGATGTACCCGCCGTACGCGGAGCTGGCGGCCCGCGCGATCGCTCCCCACATGGAAGGTCCCACCGACGATGACGAAAACTGAGCAGGTCACGGCCGAGTACGCGTTCCACCTCCCGGTGCCGCCCGACGAGGCGTTCGCCCTGATCTCCGACCCGGCCCAGGACCCGGTGTGGCAGGCGGCCTGCGTCGACGTGACGCTGCTGAACGGCGAGCCGCGCCCCGGCGGCCGGTACGAGATCACCTTCCAGCTGATCGGCAAGCGGATGCAGTTCACCGTCGAGATCAGCGAGTTCGAGCCCGGCCGGCGCTCGAAGTTCCACACCGTCGAGGGGCCGTTCGGCTACGTCGGCACCTACGAGTACGTGCGGCGCGAGGACGGCACCACCACCGTCCACTGGACGTTCGAGGTGGACCCCGGGGACTACTTCGGGATCATGCCGAAGTCCCTGCTGCGCAAGGTACTCGTCAACTCGGTCAAGAAGGACTCCGGAAAGCTCGCGGCACAGCTCGGACAGGGAGTGCGGAACCGATGAAGAACCGTCAGGAAGAGAACCACAGGGTCGTCGTCACCGGCCTCGGCGAGACCACCCCGCTCGGCGGGAACGTCGCCGACACCTGGGACGCGATGCTGCGCGGCGAGAGCGGACTCGGGCTGCTGGACGAGGAGTCCTGGGCCAAGGACCTGCCGCCGCTGCTCGGCGGTCGCGCGAAGTCCGAGCCCGGTACGGGACTTGAGCACCAGCAGCGCCGACGCCTCAGCCGTTCCGCGCAGTTCGCGGTCGTGGCGGCGGCGGAGGCGTGGGCGGACGCCGGTCTCGACGACGGTTCCACCGCCCCGCGCCGGGTGGCCGTGGCCGTCTCGGCCGCCCTCGGCGACATGACCTCGATCATCGACGGCTGGGAGACCCTCAGGACCCGGGGCTGGCGGCGCGTGCCGCCCATGACCGTCCCGATGTCGATGGGCAACGGCTCGGCGGCGGCCGTGGCCCTGCTGGTGAACGCGCGCCTCGGCGTGCACGCCACCGTCAACGCCTGCTCCTCCGGCACCCAAGCCCTGGTCACGGCGGCGGAGTTGATCCGGCGCGGTGACGCGGACATCGTCGTGGCGGGCGGCGCGGAGGCCCCCCTGCACCCCATGGTGCTGTCCTCGTTCGCGGCCATGCGGGCGCTCTCGCAGCGCTTCGACGACCCCGCGTCCGCCTGCCGCCCCTACGACGCGGACCGCGACGGCATGGTCCTCGGCGAGGGCGCCGGCATCCTCGTACTCGAGTCGGAGCGGCACGCACGCGAGCGCGGTGCCCGGATCTACGCCGAGCTGGCGGGGGTCGGGATCACCTCCGACGCCTACCACGTGGTGCAGCCGGAGCCGAACGGCACCGGCACCGCGGCGGCCGTCCGCGCCTCGCTGGCCGACGCGGGCGTCACCCCCGCGGACGTCGCGCACTTCAACGCCAACGGCACGGCGACCGCCCCCGGTGACGCGGCCGAGGCGCGCGCGGTGATGTCGGTGTTCGGCGACGCGGAGGGCGACGCCACCCAGGGCCCGGCGCTCTCCGCGAACAAGTCGATGACCGGGCACAGCCTCGGCGCGGCCGGCGCGATCGAGTCGATCACCACCATCCTCGCGCTCCACCACGGCCTGGTCCCGCCGACCCGGAACTTCACCCGCCTCGACGAGGGACTCTCCGTCGACGTCGTGCACGGCAGCCCGCTCAAGCTGGGCCCCGAGCAGATCGTCGCGGTGAAGAACTCGGCCGGCTTCGGCGGCCACAACGTGGCCCTCACCTTCCGCGCCGAGAAGGTGAAGTGACATGCCGTCAACTCTGGCGGCGGACAGAACGGTCCGTCCTGCGACCGTCCCCGCGCCGGCCGTCCGCGGCGGGCACCGGCACGCCTCGCTGACCGTGCGGGGCAAGGACCGGCCGGGGATCGTCGCGGCCGTCGGCGCCGTGCTCGGGGAGCACGGCGCGAACATCGTCTCCCTGGACCAGTACTCGGACAATCCGCAGGGCGGCGCGTTCTTCCAGCGGACCGTGTTCGGCCTGGACCACCTCGGGGCGGCGCTGCCCGCGATCGAGGAGGGACTGCGCCAACGGCTCGCCGGGGACTTCGAGTTGGAGTTCACCCTGCGGGACCTGTCGGTGCCGAAGCGGGTGGCGGTCTTCGCGTCGAAGTCCGACCACTGTCTGCTGGACCTGCTGTGGCGGCACCGGCGCGGTCAACTCCCCGTCTCCGTCGCGATGGTGATCTCCAACCATCCCGACACGGCGGAGGAGGTCCGGTCGTTCGGCATCCCGTTCTTCCACGTCCCGTCCGCCGGGGCGGACAAGTCGGCCGCGGAGGAAGCCCAGTTGCAGCTGCTGCGGGGCAACGTCGACTTCATCGTGCTCGCGCGCTACATGCAGATCCTGTCGGCGGAGTTCATCGAGCGGGCGGGCGTGCCGATCATCAACATCCACCACTCGTTCCTGCCCGCCTTCGTCGGCGCGGGCCCGTACGCCAAGGCGAAGGAACGCGGGGTGAAACTCGTCGGCGCGACCGCCCACTACGTCACGGAGAACCTCGACGAGGGCCCGATCATCGAGCAGGACGTGGTCCGGGTCAGCCACGCCGACACCGCCGCCGAGCTGCAACGACGTGGCGCGGACGTCGAACGGGCCGTTCTCAGCAGGGCAGTTCAGTGGCACGCCGAGGACCGTGTGATCCGGCACGGCAACCACACGATCGTCTTCGCGTGACCACCCGACGCACAGCGCGAGGAACAGCGACAGGAACGGAAAGGAGGGCACGGCGATGACCCGACTCAGGGACGCGGACGTGCTCGTGACCGGGCTGGGCGCCATGACCCCGCTCGGCGGGACGGCACCGGAGTCGTGGCAGGGGTTGCTCGACGGACGCTCCGGCGTGCGTACCCTGCATGACGAACAGGGCTCCTGGCCCGAGGAGTTACCGGTGAGCATCGCGGGCTCCGTGGCCGCCGACCCGGCCGACGTCCTCGGCCGGGTGCACGCCCGCAAACTGGACCGCGGTGAGCAACTCGCCGTGGCGGCGGCCCGCGAGGCCTTCCAGGACGCGGGCAGCCCCCCGGTCGAACCCGAGCGGCTTGCCGTGGTCGTCGGCACCGGCATCGGCGGCGTCCTGAGCACCCTCGGCCAGAACGAGGTCTACGAGCGGTCCGGCATGCGGAAGTTGTCCTCGTACGCCGTCCCGATGCTGATGCCGAACGGGCCTGCGGCCTGGGTCAGCATCGACCTCGGCGCCCGGGCGGGCGCCCGCGCCCCGGTCAGCGCGTGTGCCTCGGGCGCCGAGTCCATCGCCGTCGCCCTGGACCTGATCCGGCTCGGCCGCGCGGACGTCGTGGTGGCCGGGGGCACCGAGGCGAGCCTGCATCCGCTGATGGTCGCCGCGTTCGGGCAGATGAAGGCGCTGTCCCGGCAGGAGGGCGACCCGGCGGCCGTGTCCCGGCCGTTCGACGCGGACCGCTCCGGGTTCGTGATCGCCGAGGGCGCGGCCGTACTGGTCCTGGAACGCGCCGAGTTCGCCCGCGCCCGGGGTGCCCGCGTCTACGGCGCGGTGGCCGGCGCGGCGGTCACCTCCAGTGCCCGGCACATCTCGGCGTCCGACACCGAGGGACAGGTCCTCGCGATCCAAGGGGCCCTGCGGGACGCCGAGTTGGCGCCGTCCGACATCGGCCATGTGCACGCCCACGCCACCTCGACACCGGGCGGCGACCTCGCGGAGGCCGACGCGGTGGCGAAGGCGCTGGGCGAGCATCCGGTGGTGACGGCGACCAAGTCGATGACGGGCCACATGCTGGGCGCGTCGGGCGCGTTCGGGGCGATGTCGGCCCTGCTCTCGCTCCGTCACGGGGTGGTCCCGGCCACCCGCAACCTCGACACCCTCGACCCGCAGATCCACCTCGACGTGGTCAACGGCAGCAATCGGCAGGGTAGTTGGGATGCGGCGCTCGCCAACTCCTTCGGCTTCGGCGGGCACAACGTCAGCCTGGTCCTGAAGCGGACGCCATGAGCGGGGAGGCGGAGCGGCCGACGATCGGCGTCCTGGGCACGGGCGGCATCGCCGTGGCACTCGCGACGATGTTCGCCCGCGCCGGGCACGAGGTACGCCTGGGCACCCCGGCCACCGGCCGGGCCGCGGCACCGCCGGGAGTGGTCACCGGCGGCTACGAGGAGGTCGTAGCGACGTCGTCCGTCGTGATCCCCGCCGTGCTCGGCGTGCAGGGAGCGGTGCAGCAGCTCCGCCCCTGGCGCGCCGGGCTGCGCGGAAAGATCCTGGTGGACATCACCAACCCGTTCACCGGCGGCCACGTCGACTTCGTGGGCCCCTGGGCGACGGGCGGCAGCACCGACCTGGCCGCCGCGTTCCCCGGGGCGCTGCTGGTCGGCGCCTTCAAGAACGTCTGGTGGGAGACGTTCACCGGCGGCCCCGACCCGTCCGTCCCCACCATCCACGTCATCTCCGACGCCCCGGAGGCGAAACGCACCTTCCTGTCCCTGTGCGCACCGACCCCCTACACGTACACCGACGCCGGCGGCCTGGACCAGGCCCGCCGGGTGGAGCGGATGGCGCTGCGGGGGGTGGGTTCGGCGGGGGTGCTGGCGGCCTGACCGATGGAATCCGGCCCTTCGGGGACTGGAGTACCGTGGGCCTTACCGAGCGCACCTCGCACGCCGTCAGCCGTTTCGGCGTCGCCCTCGGGGAACGGCAACGCCGGAGCGTTTCGTGCCCGGCCGGAAATGAGCCTCCCCACATGAGTCTGATGAGTCTCGGAGTACTCCACTCCTCCCGCAAGGAGAACGAGTTCCGTCTGCCGCTGCACCCCCGCCACCTCGAGCGGATCGACCCGGACCTACGGGAGCGGATCTTCCTCGAAGAGGGGTACGGCGAGCGGTTCGGCATCGGCGACGACGCGTTGCGTCCCCTCGTCGCCGGCCTCCGCTCGCGTGAGCGGCTGGTCGCCGAGTGCGACGTCATGCTGCTGCCCAAGCCCATGCACGCCGACCTCGCGGAACTGCGCGAGGGCCAGGTGCTGTGGGGCTGGCCGCACTGTGTGCAGGACGAGAAGACGACGCAGCTGGCCATCGACCGCCGGCTGACCCTGATCGCCTGGGAGGCCATGAACCACTGGACCTCCACGGGCGCCTTCAGCGTCCACGTCTTCCACAAGAACAACGAGCTGGCCGGCTACTGCTCGGTGCTGCACGCACTGCAGCTCGGCGGGCTGACCGGCAGCTACGGCCGTCGGCTGCGCGCGGTCGTCATAAGTTTCGGCGCCACCGCCCGCGGCGCGGTCACGGGGCTCGGCGCGATGGGCGTCTCCGACGTCACGGTGCTCACGCAGCGTGCGGCGGCGGCCGTGGCCTCGCCGATGCCGTCGGTCGTGATGGGTCACTTCCAGGAGCAGGAGGACGACCCGACGCGCCTGGAGGCCGTCACCGGCCTCGGACCCGTACCGCTCGCGCAGTACCTCGCCGGGTTCGACATCGTCGTCAACTGTGTCCTCCAGGACACGGACGCGCCGCTGATGTTCGTCAACGACGAGGAGCTCGGCCTGTTCCAGCCGGGGACCTTCTTCATCGACGTGGCCTGCGACGAGGGCATGGGCTTCAGCTGGGCCCGGCCGAGCGGCTTCGGTGACCCGATGTCCACCGTGGGACCGGGCTGCCACTACTACGCCGTCGACCACAGCCCGTCCCATCTGTGGAACTCGGCCACCTGGGAGATCAGCGAGGCGCTCCTGCCCTACCTGCGCAAGGTCATGAGCGGCCCCGCCGCGTGGGACGACGACGTCACGGTGCGGAAGGCCATCGAGATCCGGGACGGAGTCGTCCAGAACCCGAAGATCCTCTCCTTCCAGCACCGTGCGGCCGCCTACCCCCACGGCCCGGAGGCCTAGGGACGGACCCGGTGGCCGCCGGTCAGTTCCGGTTGACCCCGGTGGCCACCGCGTGGCCGATGAACAGATAGACGAGGGCGGGCAGGCCGTAGTTGACCACGGTGCGCCAGTCCGCCGAGTGGATGGTGAACAGGTTGTGCGACCAGCCCGAGAGCCAGTCGGCCGCGTTGTGGACCCAGTCGACCGAGTTGTTCGCGGTGTTGGCGTCGAACAAATAGAGAACGATCCACAGGATCAGGATCAGTGCCGCGATATCCGCGATGACGGAGATGACCGTCCCCGCGGGGCTTCCGCCGTAGCGTCTGGACATGTTCAACGGGTGGCCCCGAACGCCGAGTTGAAACCTCCCGGCGTCCGGAACCGTCAACGGCGGGCCAGTTGCCGCTCGCCGTTGGCACCCGGCCGGTAGGTGAGGCCGTAGTGCTTGAAGATCGCTTCCTCCTGCTCGGCGGGCAGCACGTCGTCGGTGCCGATCGAAGGGGCTTCCTTCGCCAGCGCCTTGGCGTAGCCGACCTTGACGTAGTCCGGTCCTACGATCGCGTCGTCGAGCGGGACGAAGATCAACCGGTGCCGTGTGGGCAGTCCGACCCGCACCGTGGCCATGGCCGGTTCGTCGGTGGCGGTGTCCACATACACGGCCTCGAGCACGCCGATCTTGTGCGACTCCGGGTCCACGACGTCTCGTTCACGCCATTCGCGGACATCGGCTGAGTGAATCATGACCTTCTCCTTCCGGCGGCCCGTCCACCGGTGGCGGGCCGCACCCGCCGCAACCGGTCGATCCCGCCGCACACCTGCACGAGTTCCCGCCCCACCGGGTCCTACGCCATCGAGTGATCCCCGTGCGCAAGATCGGCGAGCCGGAAAGGGGGGTACGGACAGGGAACCACGAAAGGGAGAGATGACCATCACCCCCACGCTCGTCCGCGCCCTGCTCACCGCCCAGTTCCCCCAGTGGTCCGGGCTGCCCCTGGAACTCCTCGAACCGGCCGGTTCCGACCACGTCATCCACCGGCTCGGCGACACCATGTCCGTACGGCTCCCCCGCAGCGCCTGGGCGGACGGCGAGGCCGCCAAGGAACACACCTGGCTCCCGCTCCTCGCCCCGCACCTCCCCCTCACCGTCCCGGAACCCCTGGCCCTCGGCACCCCGGCCCCGGACTACCCATGGCACTGGTCCGTCACCCGCTGGCTGCCCGGAACCCCGGCGACGACCGACACCCTCACCAGCACCCCGGACCGGACGACCCGTCAACTCGCCTCATTCCTAAGGTCGTTGCAGGCAGCCCCGGCCGCCGACTCCCTACGTCCGGGCCCCCACCCCGAGTTGACCCGCGCCCCGTTGGCCGCCCGCGACGGCGCGACCCGGGCAGCGATCAAGGCGCTGGACGGGGTGTTCGACACCGCGACCCTGACGGAGATCTGGGAGACCGCGCTCGCGGCCCCGCCCTGGGACCGCCAACCGGTGTGGTGCCACGGGGACTTCCACACCGGCAACCTCCTCACCACCGACGGCCACATCTCCGCCGTCATCGACTTCGGCGGCCTCGGCATGGGCGACCCCGCCTGCGACCTGGTCATCGCCTACACCCTGCTGTCGGCCACGACCCGCCCCCTCTTCCGCACCGCCCTCGGCGTGGACGACGCCACCTGGACACGCGGCACGGGCTGGGCCCTGGCCACCGGCGTCGCCGCCTACACCCGGGTCGCGGCCACGGAGCCCCGAGTCGCCCGCCAGAGCGCCCGCCAGCTCACCGAGATCATCGCCGAGCACACCGGGGTCACGCCGAGGTGCTCCCCAGGGACAACCTTTACCGGATCGGCGGAAGGTGTTGTTCCCCCAGCCTCTACCGAGCAGTAACCCCTTCGCCCTACGCTGCTGCCGCCAACAAAGCGCCAACCAGGCCACGGCGAAGGGGACTTGACACCCATGAAGGCGATAAGACGGCTGGCGGCGCTGCTCGGCGCCACGGCTCTGCTGGTGACGGGGGCCGCGGGGAACGCCCATGCGGCGGCGGCGAAGTTCTCCGCGACGACGACGATCGGGACGCACAACGCGTACGAGAAGGACAAGTACACGTACTGGGCGCAGGCGTTGGACTCGGGGGCCTCGCTGCTCGAACTGGACGTCTACGTCGACAGTCTGAGCAAGCGGTGGCGGGTCAGCCACAGCGACCTGTTCGCCAACGACAACAACTGCGAGAAGGCGAGCACCCCGGCCGACCTGTACAGCAAGGACCGCAACCAGGACCTCGGCAGCTGCCTGGACAACATGGCCGCCTGGAACACCCTGCACCCGGACCACGCGCCCGTCATCATCAAGGTGGAGATGAAGGTCGGCTTCAACCAGACCGCCGGTCTCGGCCCGACCGCCTTCGACACCCTCGTCTCGCAGAAGCTCGGCAACAGCGTCTACAAGCCGTCCGACCTGCTGGGCTCCTCGTACTCCACGCTCGACGCCGCGGCCCAGGCCGACGCGTGGCCCTCGCGGGACGCCCTCAAGGGCAAGTTCATCTTCGAACTGATTCCCGGCACGGTCGAACAGGCCAACCCCTTCGACCACTACTGGACCGACCAGGAGTACGGCGACCATCTGCGGGACCTGTACGCGGCCGGCACGATCTCCCAGGCCCAGGCCTTCCCGGCGGTGCTCGGCGCGGCCAACGGCGATCCCAGGGCGACCCGTTGGACCTCGGACACCTCGGTCCGGCCGTGGTTCGTGTTCTTCGACGGTGACGCGGCGACGTACGTCAACAACGGCTACGACACGTCGTTCTACTCCACGAACCACTACATCCTGATCATGACGGACGCGTACGCGGTGGCGCCGGCGATCTCCTCAACCGCCCCGACGGACGCGGAAGTTGCCGCCAGACTGGCCCTTCTCGCGGGGGACCACGCGAGCGTGATCACCTCGGACTGGTCGGCGAAATCGGCGTCGGTGCTGTCCTCGGCGGCCACCAGAAGCTGAGGTTCCGGATGCCGGGGACGGGGCACAAGTCCCCCATGTTGCATGGCATCGACGTAAGCGCGTTCCAGTCCACGGCGTACGACACGGACGGCTCCTCCTTCGTCTTCATCAAGGCGACGGAGGGGCACACGTACGTCAACCCCAGACTCACCGCCCAGACGAAGACGGGCCGTGACGCGGGACTGGTCGTCGGCTTCTACCACTTCCTGTGGCCCGGGAGCATCACGGCCCAGGCGGAGTACTTCGTCAGCAAGGCCCCTGAGAAAGCAGGGGACTTGCTGGCCGTCGACTGGGAGACCACGGGCGACGGGACCCACGCCACGAACGCGGAGAAGGACAGCTTCATCCGCAAGGTGAAGTCCCTGCGCCCGAACAACCGGGTCATCCTCTACACCAACCGCAATTTCTGGCTGAACATCGACACGACGTCCTACGCGGGCGACGGTCTCTGGATCGCCGACTACGTCACGGCGGGCAAGCCCCGGATCAAGGCGGACTGGAAGTTCCACCAGTACACCTCGGACCCGCACGACAAGGACGTCGCCGACTTCACGACCAAGGCGGCCCTGCAGAAGTGGGCCAAGGACGCCTGATGGTCGCGTAGGCCGCAGGGGAACCCCCTCAGCCCTTGAAGTCGCCCGTCCGCTCCGGCGAAGCCTCCGCCAGCCCCTTCACGATCCCGTCCACGCCCTCACGCAGGCCGTACACCGGCGTCCCCGGCTGCTGGCGCCAGGAGTCGTCGAGGCCGCCGGAGTCGACCGTGTCGAAACCGAGGTCGTCGATCAGGGCCCTCACCACGCGCTTCGCGGCCTCGTCGTCGCCGGCCACCGGGAGGGCCAGGCGGTCGGGGTCGCCGGCCGGGCGGGGGCGGTCCACGATGTCCTGGGCGAAGGTGCCGTTGAAGGCCTTGATGACGGTGTGGCCGATCTGCTGCGCCGTCCAGCGGCTCTCGGTGAGGCCGTCGTCGAGGATGGCGTCGATCCGGCCGTCCCGGCCGGGGTAGTAGTTCCCGGTGTCGATGACCGCGACGTTCTCCGCCGCGCCGTCCAGGAAGCCCTTGGGCAGGTTCGGCACCGCCTTCAACGGCACGGTGACGACGACCACTTCGGCCCCGCGCGCCGCCTCCTCGACCGGTACGGGAGTCGCCCCCGTCTCCTCGGCCAGCGCGCTGAGTGTCTGCGGGCCGCGCGAGTTGGCGACGGAGACCTCGTGCCCGATGGCGGTGAGCCGCCGGGTGAGGTTGCCGCCGATGTTGCCCGCGCCGATGATGCCGATCTTCATGACAGACCCTTCGCCGATCGGAAATCCATGATCCGGAACCATGATCCGACGCACGCGCGATCCATGCCTGTTCCGCGCTCGTTCCATGCACACGCATGCGCCTGCGGGCTCAACCCCCACCGTCCGTCACCTATTCCGGACCCTCCGCCGTACGAGTGACTCCACGCCGCGCCCCCTACTCCCCGAACGGGTCCCCCAGCTCCGCCCGCAGCACCTCCGCCGCCGTCTCCGCGTCCCCCTCCGCGACCGCCCGCACCAGCGCCTCGTGCGCGTCGTCCCCGGTGTTCGGATCGTGCGCGCGCAGCTCCGTCAGCGCCAGCAGCTCCACCAGACCCTCGCGCAGCACGGGCGTGAACTGGCCGAAAAGATCGGCGAGTACGGGGTTGTGGGCGGCGGCGACCACGGCCGCGTGGAACGCGATGTCGGCGTCGACGAACGCGATGTCGTCCGCCCCGGACGCCACCCGCCGCGCCTCCAGCGCGCGCTCCAGCGCCGTCACGTCCTCGGGTGTACGACGGCTCGCCGCGAGCCGGGCCGCCTGGACCTCGACGCCCATCCGCACCTCGTAGACGTCGGTCACCGCGGCCCTGCGCAGCCGGGTCGGCCAGTCCTCCGCGACCTCGGTGGCGACGACGAAGACCCCGGCGCCCTGCCGCGGCCGGACCAGTCCCGCCCCGGCGAGCGCCCGCAGCGCCTCGCGGACCGTCGAGCGCCCCACGCCCAGCTCGGTGGCGAGCGTGGTCTCGCCGGGCAGCTTGGTGCCGACCGGCCACTCACCGGCGGTGATCTGCGCGCGCAGCCGGGCGGCGGCCTGCTCGACGAGGGGACTGGGACGGACGGGACCTAGCGGCACGGGCAGCTCACCAACTCGGGATCATCGGGCTCATCGGAACGTCATCAGAACTCAGGGGTACTCATCGGTCTCAGGAAATTCTCACTTGTCTGAGGACCTGAGGTGTCGCTAGCCTACCGGCATGACGCTTCGCGGTCTCCTTCTTCTCGGCTGCCGCGGCGGGGCCTGACGCGACCGGCACCCCGCCGCGGGTCGCCGTGCTGCCGGTCACCGTCCGACCGAGCCGAGAGCAGTCAGCAGACGATGACCATCGCAACCCCCTTCCGCTGGAACCCCCAGCGCCCGAGCCCGATGCCGTACCACCGCTATCGCCCCTTCCATGAGCGCGTCGACGTCCCTGCCGAGGATCGTAGTTGGCCCGCCGCCCGTATCAACCGCGCCCCGCTCTGGGTCCCCGTGGACCTGCGCGACGGCAACCAGGCGCTCGCCGAGCCGATGGACACCCCGCGCAAGCGCCGGCTGTTCGACCTGCTGGTGGCGACCGGTTTCAAGGAGATCGAGGTCGGCTACCCCTCCGCCAGCCGCACCGACTTCGACTTCGTACGGCATCTGGTGACCTCCGGTGCCGTGCCGGACGACGTCACACCGGTCGTGTTCACCCCGGCCAGGCTGGAGCTGATCGACCGCACCTTCGACGCGGTCGAGGGACTGCCCCGCGCCGTGGTCCACCTGTACATCGCGACCTCGCCGGTGTGGCGTGACGTCGTACTGGGCCGGGACCGGGGCGAGGTGTGGGCGACCGTGCGCGCGGCGGCCGAGCACATGGCGCGCCGGGCCGGGGACGCGCCCGGCATCCGCTTCCAGTTCTCCCCCGAGACCTTCAACCTCACCGAGCCCGACTTCGTCCTCGAACTGTGCGACGGGCTCACGGAGTTCTGGGACGCGAGCCCGGACCGCCCGGTCACGCACAACCTCCCGGCCACCGTCGAGATCGCGACGCCGAACGTCTACGCCGACCAGATCGAGTACATGCACCGCAACCTCGCCCGGCGCGACGCGGTGATCCTCTCCGTCCACCCGCACAACGACCGCGGCACCGGCGTCGCCTGCGCCGAACTCGCCGTCCTGGCCGGCGCCCAGCGCGTCGAGGGCTGCCTGTTCGGCAACGGCGAACGCACCGGGAACGTCGACCTGGTGACCCTCGCACTGAACCTGTACGCCCAGGGCGTCGACCCCATGGTCGACTTCGGCGACATCGACACGGTCCGGGACACCGTCGAGCACTGCAACCGGCTGCCGGTGCACCCCCGCCACCCGTACGCGGGCGACCTCGTCCACACCGCGTTCTCGGGCACCCACCAGGACGCGATCAGCAAGGGACTCGCCCGACACGCGCGCATGGCGGCCGAGTCGGGGGTGCCCGAGGGCCGCCTGCCCTGGTCCGTCCCCTATCTGCCGATCGACCCGGCCGACGTGGGCCGTTCCTACGAGGCGGTGATCCGCGTCAACTCCCAGTCGGGCAAGGGCGGAATGGCGTACCTCCTGCGCACCCACCACGGCCTCGACCTGCCCCCGCGGCTGCGCCCCGACTTCTCGCGCGTCGTCCAGGAGGCGACGGACACGAGCGGCCGGGAGGCGACACCGAAGGAGCTGTACGAACTGTTCCGCGAGACGTACCTGCTCGAAGGCCCGCCCGGACAGGCCGAGTCGGCGAGCCTGGACACGGCCGCCCTGATCGAGGCGCTCGCCGCGACCGGCCGCGCGGTGGAGGTGCTGGAGCTGACCGAGGACGAGACGGCCGCCTACGCCGAGTGCCGGGTCGACGGCGTCACGGTGTGGGGCGCCGCCGAGGGCCCGGCGGCCTCCGCGCGGGCCGTGCTCTCCGCCGTGCACCGGGTGGCCCGATGAGCGAGGTGCTGCGCGCCGAGGACGTGCGGGTCGTACGGGACGGCCGCCCCATCCTCGCGGAGGTCTCCCTCACCGTCCGCACCGGCGAGCACTGGGCGCTCCTCGGCGCCAACGGGGCCGGGAAATCGACCCTGTTGAGCCTGCTCGGCGCCCAGGTCCACCCGACCGGCGGCACGGTGGAGGTGCTCGGCCGGCGCCTCGGCCGGGTCGACGTAAGGGAGTTGAGGTCGTACGTCGGTCACGTCAACCCGCGCCATCCGCTCGCCGAACCGCTGCGGGTCCGGGACGTGGTCCTGACCGGGCTGACCAACTCCGTTGCCCCACTCCCCCGTTGGCGTCCCACGCCCGACCAGGAAGCACGGGCGGCGCGGCTCATCGACACGATGGGGCTGACGGAACTGAGCGACGCCCGCTGGCCCACGCTCTCCCAGGGGCAGCGCGGCCGGACCCTGATCGCCCGCGCGCTGATGCCCGAGCCCCGGCTCCTGCTGCTGGACGAACCGGCCACCGGCCTCGATCTGCCGGGCCGGGAGCGGCTGTTGGACGCGCTGGACTCGCTGCGCCGGGAGCATCCGGACCTCGCCACGGTGCTGGTCACCCACCACCTGGAGGAACTGCCCGTCGGCACCACCCACGCCCTGCTCCTGCGCGACGGCCGCCCGCTCGCGCAGGGCCCGGCGGCCGAGGTCCTCACCGGCGACCAGGTAGGCAAGTGCTTCGACCTGCCCCTGGTCCTGGACCGGCACGAGGGCCGCTGGAGCGTACGGATCAGGCGCAGGACCTGACGGAAGGGGCGCCCGTCCGACACCGGACGGGCGCCCCTTCCGCTCGGGCGAGGATCACTCCCGGGTCACTTGTTCAGGTGGGCCCAGAACTCGTCGAACGACAGGACCTTGTCCCCGTTGAGGTCCCGGCTCTTGATGATGGCCTCGGCGACCGTCTCGGTGACGTTCCAGTCGCCTCCCTGAGCCAGGGCGGTCTTGAACTCGGCCGCGGTGATGAAGCCGTCACCGTCCGTGTCGATCCGCTCGAACTGCTTACGTGCTTCCTCGATGTCCGCCACCGGATCCGCCCCTTCGTAACGCTTTACTGCCTGTTGACGGAGGTCAGATTAACCGGCCAGGCGAGCGCGCAGTGCGGCGACCACCCACGCGAACTCCTCCCGGTGCGCCGCCGCGGGCCCGCCGCCCTTCACCGTGGCGAGCAACTCCCGGTAGCGGGCGAGCCGGTCGTTGGACGCGGACACCATCCTTTCGAGTACGACGGCCGGGTCGCCGCCCTCGCCGAGCACCTCCCGCAGGATCCCCTCGGCCTCCGGCGACGCGGGGTCGACCCCCCGCTCCCTGGCCTCCGCGCCCAGCTGCACCAGCCGCATGGGGAACCAGGTGGACCGCCCCCGGACGGCGGCGCGGTCCTGGTCCGAGGCGTTGAACTCGACGGCCTTGCGCATCTGCGCCCGGAACTCGGGGTCCTGCACCATCTCCGCCAACTCCACCCAGGCGTCGACCTGTTCGGGCGTCGGATCGTCCGGCAGGTCCACCGCCAGGGTCCGCATCCGCTCCTTGATGCACGGATCCACCGTGTCGAGGCCGTGGAACAGCTCCTCCACGAACTCCTCCATGATCCGCCTGCGTTCGGCCGCCGACAGCCGTGCCAGCTTGTTCATGAACGTCATCTCCTCCGCGGTCGAACCGCGTCTCGCGACGGTCGACAGCACCGCCCGGGTCACCCTCAGTGCACGGATCTGCGCGTCCAGTGCCATCACATGCGCGGCGGCCACCTCCGCGATGGTCGTCTCACCGGCCAGCACCTTGCGGACGTCGTCCAGGCCGAGGCCCAACTCCCGCAGGGTGCGGATCAGTTCGAGCCGGGCGGCGGACTCGGCGTCGTAGAGCCGGTAGCCGCCCGCGGAGCGGGTCACCGGGGTGAGGACGCCCTCGTCGGACCAGTAGCGGATGGTGCGCACGGTCAGTCCGGTGGATCTGGCCAGTTCCCCGATGGTGAGAAGTCCGGTGCCGTCGTCGATCATGTCGTGAGTGTGGGCCTTCCAGTGGGTGGAGACTCAAGCGGCGCGAGGAGCACGGTGATGGAGACTCTGCGGGACATTCTCGACGCGGTGGCCCGGGACGACCTCCCTCCGACGGACGGCCGCGTGACCGTCGTACCGCAGCTGTCCGACCGGGACGCGGGAGTCCTCGCCTTCACCGCGCACGCCGTCGTCTTCACCGACGAGGATCCGCGGTGGGTCCACGACGCCTTGGCCGCCGTCCCGTGCGACGCGCTCGCGGCGCCGATGAACCCGTACTTCCTGACGGCCCTGCTCGACCGTACGGGCCGCACGGCGGAGACGATCGACGCGATGCTCGTCGGCACCCCGCTGCCGGGCGAACCCCCGCTCCCCCTGCGGGAGATCACGGACGGCGACCATCCGCGGATCGTGTACGCCCGCCGCCGCCGCGACGACGTGCGCGCGTGGACGACGGAGGGCGGAGTGGTGGTGCTGGGCCGCGGGGTCGGCGGCCGGCTGGAGGTCTCCGTCGAGATCGACGAGGACGTACGACACCGGGGACTGGGGCGGGCCCTGGTCGTGGCGGCCCGCCATCTCACCGCCGAGCCGCTGTGGGCGCAGGTCGCGCCGGGGAACGCCCGCTCCCTACGGGCGTTCCTGGCGGCGGGCTACCGTCCGGTGGGTTCGGAGGCGGTACTGCTCAGCGCCCGACAGAGCCGCTGAACGTCAGTGCCACGGGCGGTAGTTCGGGTTGCTCTCGCAGTCGCTCATGATCTCGACCTTGGTCTTCTTGTCGACCGGGCAGACACCGATGATGTACTGCCGCTGGATCCCGCCCGGGAAGGCGACCTCGACCTGGTCGGCCCACTTGTGGGTGTCGCCGATGGTCTTGTTGACGTCCACACCGCCCGGGGCGTCGATGTAGTAGTTGTAGCCCGACTTGTACCAGGTCTTGTACAGGTCGTGGTCGTACGTCGTCGAGACGTACGGCGAGGGCTGGTTGACCAGGACGTACTTCTCGACGTCGTACTGGCCGTTCACGACGTCCTTGGGGGCGAAGCCCTGGTCGAAGACGATCGCGGGGCCCCGGCTGTCGCTGCGGTAGAGGGTGCCGCAGCTCGTGCGCCAGACCGGGTCCGGGGTGATGCGGTCGATGTCCACGCGCTGGTCGACGGCGGCCATCGCCGGGTCGGCGACGACGGGACAGGACGGCGCGGCGGCCCTGGCCGGGGCGTGCGTGCGGGTGTGGGCGGGGACGGTCGCGGCGGTCGTGGCGAGGACGGCCGCGAAGGACAGGACGGCGGCAGCGGTCCGCCGCCGCAGGTGAAGGGTGATCATGCGGGGCACGATTCCGGTTCCGCGGCGGCGGGCTGTGGATCATCACTCGTACGGGGGCGTGTCCAACTGACCGGATTTCAGTCGGTTTTGGGTCCGGTCAGCGGAAGATGCCCGTGTGGCCCAGCGAGTAGCGGCCCGGCTGCGGGTACACCGCGAGGCCGTGCGGGCCCCCGCCGACCTTGATCCGGGCGAGCTGGGTGCCGGTGCGGGTGTCGATGGCGTAGACCTCGGAGTTGTAGCGGCCGGAGAGCCACAGGACCTTGCCGTCGGCGGAGACGCCGCCCATGTCGGGGCTGCCGCCGTTGGGGAGGTGCCACTTCTTGGTGAGCTTGTTCTTCGTGAAGTCGAAGATGGAGATGGTGCCTTCGCCTCGGTTGGAGATGTACATCTCGCGCGAGTCCCGGCTGATGTAGAGGCCGTGGCAGCCCTTGCCGGTGGGCAGGAAGTCCGGCTTGGCGAAGGTGTCGCCGTTCAGGACCCACATGCCGTTGGCCATCATGTCGGCGATGTAGAACTTCTTGCCGTCCGGCGAGATCTTGACGTCCTGCGGCATCGAGCCGTGGAACGGCAGTTTCTGCTGCCCGACGACCTCCATCTTCTCGGTGTCGACCTTCAGCAGCTCACCGCTGAACTCGCAGGAGACGATGAAGTACCGCCCGTCCGGGGAGAAGTCGGCGTGGTTGACGCCGTAGCAGCCGACATGGACCGCCTTCACCGTCTTCATCGTGTGCGCGTCCCGGAACACCAGCTGCCGGTCCAGCGAGGCCATCACGATCGCGTACCTGCCGTTGGGCGTGAAGTACAGGTTGTACGGGTCGTGCACGTCAACAGGCTTGCCCGCACGGCCCGTTCGCGGGTCGATCGGGGTGAGGGTGTTGCCCCGGTCGTTGTTGACCCACAGCGTCTTCAAGTCCCAGGAGGGAACGACGTGTTGGGGCTGGACACCGACCGGGATGGTCTCGACGACCTTGTACGTCTTCGGGTCGATCACCGAGACGGAGTTGGAGTTGGTGTTGGGGACGTAGACCCGCGAGGGGAAGTCCCGGACCACCGGCGAGAGTTGGTCGGGCCGGTCGGCCGCGTACAGGTCCGCGGGGTTCAGCACCGGCGGCATTCCGGGCAGCGCCCGCGCGACCTGCGCCTTCTTCTCCTGCTGCGGCTGGAGGGCGGCCTTGGTGCCGAGGGCCTCGTCGGCGCGGTCCTGCGAACCGCAGCCGGCGAGGGCGGCCAGCGCGGCGAGGGCGGTCCCGGCGACGAGGGCGCGGGTGAGGGGGATGTGTCGCATCAGCTCAGCAGCTCCGTGGTCGTCACCGCGCGCAGTCCGCGGCGGTCGAGTTCTTCCAGTACGGCGGGGAGCGCGGCGACCGTGTCGGCGTACCCGAAATGCATGCTGACGACCGAGCCGTTGCGGACCTCGGCGAGCACCTTGCGGGTGACGGCGGGGGCGCCGGGCGAGGTGAAGTCGAGGGAGTCGACGTCGTAGGACAGCACGTGCGGGTAGCCCACGCGGTGGGCCAGGCGCTGGACGAGCGGGGACGCGGCCGGGGCGCGCGAGGGCCTGAACCAGGTGCCGATCGACCCGGTGAGCCGCTTGAGGCGGTCGGCGCAGCCGGTGATCTCGGCCAGCGCGTCGGTCTCGGACAGGGTGTTGACGGCGATGTGCCGCTGGGTGTGATTGCCCAGGTCGTGGCCGCCGTCGAGGATGCGGCGGGCCATCTCGGGGTGCGTGTCGAGCCAGGTCCCGACGGCGAGGACGGTGACATGGGCACCGTGCTTCTCCGCCTCGGCGAGGAGGGCGGTGGCGATCTTGGGGTCGCCCTGGCCGTGGAAGGTGAGCGCGATGCGGGGGTGGTCGCGGGGCCCGTGCGTGATCTGCGCGGGCTGCTGGGGGAAGGCGCGGGGGGCGGGTGCGGTGAGCGGCGTCGCCCTGGCGGCGGGCGCCGGTCCACCGGCGGAGGCATGGGTGGCGGCGGGAGCTGCGGCAGAGCCGGACGTGGCACACCCGGCAGCAAGCGCACCCCCGGCGACAAGCCCGGCACCCGCAAGCAACGCCGTACGGCGGTCGGTCGTGGTCACCCGCCCCATTTAAGGGGCGTTGAGTAAGAAACCGGGGCATTAACCCGTTTGGGCGACCGGCACGGGTCGCGCCAAGAATGAAGGCCAGGGACAGCGCCCGCAGCAATCAACCCCGGCCAGGCGCACCTCCCCAGGGGCGCGGGGAACTGCGCGACCAGCCACAGCGAGCCCGCAGACGACAAACAACCTGACCGGGCATCAACAACAACTCACTCAACGATCAGAGACACGCATCTCGAACCAGGTGGTCTTGCCACGCGGCAACAAATCCACACCCCACCGATCAGAAAGCTTGTCGACGAGGAACAACCCCCGCCCGCTCAGATCCATCTCCTGAACCGGCATCAGACACGGCAACCCACGCGACGGATCCCGAACCTCGACCCGAATCCACCCCCGCCGCCGCTTCATCCGCAGCCCGAACACCCGCGCCCCGGTATGCCGCACGGCATTCCCGACAAGCTCGGAGACAAGTAAGACCGCGTCCTCGGTGAGCTTCGGACTGAGCCCCCAGTGCCGCAGAACCACAATCTGGGTGAGCCGGCGGGCCGCCGCCGCGGACTCCGGCCGGGACGGCAACGGAACTTCCGCCTCCGTGGGATTGCCGAACAACTCGATCGCCTTGAGCGCCCGCTCGTCCTCGACCGCAGGCGACCAGCGCGCCGCGGTCGCACGGCCTTGTCCCCGCGGCTGTCCGATACCTTCCAGCCCCGCCATGCGTCCATCATGGCCGCCCCGAACGGCCTCCGTGGCGGTTCCGGAGGAATACGCCCCCCGGAAGCCCTCGTTCCGCGACATCCGATCGACATATGCCAGGGTCATTTCAGGGTCGGCGACAACCCTTCCGACCTGCGGTGAAGGCTCTGTTGGAGGCAATCGACAGGCTCCCTCGACAAGGCAGGCTTAAGGTCGGGTTAAGGTTCCCATAAACCGACTCGCCGAGGGACCTGTATGAGACATCACGTCAATTGCAAGTGGTTGAGCGGTATTTGACCCTCCGGTTCAGCGGAACTTCGCCTTCCCGGGACCCTCTTCGACGAAGCTCCGCATCCCGCGCTCACGGTCCTCGGTCGCGAACAGCCCGGCGAACCAGTTCCGTTCGACCGCGAGCCCGGTCTCGATGTCCGTCTCGAGCCCGACATCGATCGACTCCTTCGCCGCACGCAAAGCAATCGCCGGCCCCTGCGCGAGCTTAGACGCCCACGCGAACGCCTCGGTGTACACATCGGCGGCGGGGACCAACCGGTCCACCAGCCCCAACGCGAGCGCCTCATCGGCCTTCACCATCCGACCCGTGAAGATCAGATCCTTCGCCTTCGAGGGGCCGATCAGACGGGCCAGCCGCTGCGTCCCACCCGCACCCGGAATCAACCCGAGCAAAATCTCCGGCTGCCCCAACTTCGCGTTGTCCGCCGCGATCCGGAAGTCCGCGCACAACGCCAACTCACAACCCCCGCCCAACGCATAGCCCGTAATCGCAGCCACGACAGGCTTCGGAATACGAGCCACCGCACTGAACGAATCCTGCAGCGCCCGCGACCGCACGACCATCGCCGCATGGTCCATCCGCTGCATCTCCTTGATGTCCGCCCCCGCGGCGAACACCTTCTCCCCGCCGTACACGACCACGGCCCGGACGTCCTCGCGCCGCGTCGCCTCCTCGGCGAGTTCCTTGAGGCGGTCCTGGGTGGCGACGTCCAGCGCGTTCATCGGCGGGCGGTCGAGGCGGATCGTGCCGACGCCCTCGGCGACTTCGAGATTCACGGTCATGCCGGAAGGTTAACCGCCGCTAACGACAACGGGCCCGGTGCTGTGTGTCACAGCACCGGGCCCGGAGGTCAACTAGCCTGCTACGCCTTCCACTTGGCCCACGACATGTTCCAGCCGTTGAGCCCGTTGTCCGGCGCGACCGTCTCGTCGTCTGAGTGCTTGACGACGACCACGTCGCCGATCATCGAGTGGTTGTAGAACCACGCGGCCGGCACGCTGCTGCTGTAGCCGCCCTTGACGTCCCGGAGGCCGACGCAGCCGTGGCTGGCGTTGTAGTTGCCGAAGGCGCCGCCGCCCCAGTAGTTGCCGTGGATGAAGGTGCCGGAGCTGGTGAGGCGGATGGCGTGCGGGACGTCCTTGATGTCGTACTCGCCGCCGTAGCCGACCGTTTCACCGTTCATCCGGGTCACTTCGAGCTTCTCGCTCATGACCATCTGGCCGTTCCACGTGTCGTAGCCGGGCTTGCCGGTGGTGACCGGGATGGACTTGATGGTCTTGCCGTCCTGGGTGACCTTCATGGTGTGCTTCTTGGCGTCGACCACGGAGACCTGGTTGCGGCCGATGGTGAAGGAGATCGTCTTGGCCTGCTTGCCGTAGACGCCCGGGCGGCCCTCGACGCCGTCGAGGTTCAGCTTGACGGTGACCTTGGTGCCGGACTTCCAGTAGTTCTCGGGGCGGAAGTCGAGGCGGTCGTTGCCGAACCAGTGGCCCTCGACGTCGACGGGCGGCACGGTGGTGATGGTGATGGCCTTCTTCACGTCGTCGGGGTGTGTGATGCCCCGGGTGAAGTTGACCGAGAACGGCATTCCGACGCCGACCGTGGAGCCGTTCTCCGGGGTGAAGTCGCCGATGAACGTGTTCTTCGGGGTCAGCGTGGTGAAGCTGGAGTCCTCGGCGGCGACCCGGCCGTCGGAGTCCTTGGCGACCGCGTGCACGGTGTACTTGGTGGCGGCGGCCAGGTGCGTGGCCGGCGTCCAGCTGGCGCCGCCGCCGGTGATGGCGCCGGAGACCTTCGCGCCGTCGGCGTCCTTGACCTCGACCTGGGTCAACTTGCCCTTCGCGGCACTGATCTTGAGGGCGCCGCTGGTGTCGACCGCCTTCGAGCCGTTCTTCGGGGCGATGGTGACGACCGCCTGCGACTGCTTGGTCTCGGCCGTGTCCGACCCCTTGGCCTTGCTGTCGCTGGAGCCGGACCCGGAGTTCGAGTCGCCGCCTCCGCACGCGGTGACGGCGAGCAGCAGTACGCCGAGGATCAGCGCCAGCAGCCCCTTGTTTCTCCGGCCGCGCGCGTCAACCGACGCCCCCGATATCGGTCGCACGTTCAAGACTTTCTCCCCTCGCAGGGCCCGGTCAGGCCCGCACCCCTTCGCGCATCTGACGTGCACGTCCGCGCATATTAACCGCCAGGTTTTGAGCTTCATGTCAGCCGAATGTCACCATTCGGTCGCAACTTCAACTGCCGCCTGACACAGGCTCCGCGAACCGTCTCCGCTCACGTGGGGGCACCGCTCTCCGGTCACTTCAGGGCACTGCCCGCCTTCCACTCCTTCCAACCCATGTTCCATCCGCCGAGGCCGTTGTCCGGAGCGACCTGTTTGTCGTTGCTGTGCACGACCTCGACGACGTCCCCGATGAGGCTGCGGTCGAAGAACCAGCCGGCCGGGGTGTCCGATCCGCCGCCCTTCACGTCCCGCAGTCCCACGCACCCGTGGCTGACGTTGACGTGCCCGGGGGCGTTCGGCGCCCAGTAGTTGCCGTGCAGGAAGGTGCCGGAGTCGGTGAGCTTCATGGCGTGCGGGACGTCGGGGATGTCGTACTCACCGCCGAAGCCGACCGTGCGGCTGTTCATGCGGGTCACCTCCAGCATCTCCATGACCACCATCTTCCCGTTGTACGTGGTCTTCCCGGGGGCGCCCGCGGTGATCGGGACGGTGGCCAACAGGTCGCCGTCGCGCCGCACTTCCATGGTGTGTTTCGCGGCGTCGACGAGGGAGACCTGGCTGCGGCCGACGGTGAAGGAGAACGTCTTGTACTGGAGGCCGTAGACGCCGGGGGCGCCTTCCACGTCACGCAGGCGGAGGGAGACGGTGACCTGGGTGCCGGGTTTCCAGTAGGCCTCGGGGCGGAAGTCGAGGCGGGTCCTGCCGAACCAGTGCGGGCGGATCTCGACGGCCGGTTTCGCGGTGATGTGGATCGCGCGCTCGACGGCGGCCCGGTTCTCGATGTCCCGGCTGAAGCCGAGGGAGACGATCATCCCGGTGCCGACGGTGGCGCGGTTCTCGGGGGTGACGTAGCCGATGAACCGTTCGTCGGGGACGAAGGTCGTGAACGTGGTGTGCCGGGCGGAGCGGTGGCCGTCGCCGTCGAGGGCGACCGCGTCCACGGTGTACTCGGCGGCGAGCGCGAGCCGCGGGTCATCGGGGCGCCAGCGCAGTCCATCGTCGGTGATGCGGCCGGGGACGGGGGTGTCCTGCGCGTCCTGCGACTTCACCACCTGCACGGACTCCAGGCGTCCGCTGGGCACCCGGACTTCGAGCCGGCGGCCGGGTCTGACGCCCTTGCTGGCGTCGTCGGGCGAGATCCGGATCACATCCTCGGGCGCCGGTGCCTTGCCGAAGATCTCGCCGATACCGCCCCCGCCCGACCCGTCCGAAGTACAGCCGGTGGCTCCGGCCAGCAGTCCTGCCCATGTCAGTACGGCGGCCAGAGCGACCCCTGCGCGCCGCGCGCGCCCTTGTGCATGCCTCACGGGGTGCCCAACGAGCGGGCCCGCTCCGGGGAAACGTGAGTGCGACCCAAGCTCTGGGCAGAACAGTGGGGAGAACGACATGACAGGCACACGCGGCCGGGACGCCAACTGCCCTTCACCACGTCGTTCCATGAGCCGCGGGAGGCCGTACGGTGTCGAGCGCAGCCGAGCAGGAGGCCGTGCAGGAGGAGGGCGTCGACGACGGCGTGCCTATGGAGCGATCCGTCGACGAGGCGGCCATACCGGCGCCACGCGCCGCACCCGTGCTGAACGGCGCCCCGCACACGGGACCGCCCCTGCCGGTGTGGCCCGGGGCGCCGATGCCGTTGGGGGCGCGGTACCGGGTCGGTCCCGACGGAGTGGCGGGCACCAACTTCGCGCTGTGGGCGGGGGGTGCGGAGGCGGTCGAGCTGTGTCTGTTCGACCCGGACGGCGTGGAGACGCGCGCCCCGCTGACCGAGCTGACGCACGAGATCTGGCACGGCTTCCTGCCGGGCGTCATGCCGGGACAGCGCTACGGCTTCCGGGTGCACGGCCGCTGGGACCCGTGGACCGGCGCCCGCTGGAACCCGGCGAAGCTGCTCCTCGACCCGTACGCGCGGGCGGTGGACGGCGAGTTCGGGCTGCCGCCCGAGGTGTACGCGCATGTCCGTGACTGGCCGCAGCAGCAGGTCGCGGACACCGTGCGCGACGACCGCGACTCCGCGCCCCACGTCCCGAAGGGCGTCGTCGTGCACGACGACACCACCGACGACGAGTGGATGGACGACCGCCGCCCGAAGACACCGTGGGCGGACTCGGTGATCTACGAGGTCCACGTGGGCGGCTTCACCAAGCTGCACCCCGGGATACCGGAGGAACTCCGGGGCACCTACGCCGGGTTGGCGCACCCGGCGGCGATCGAGCACCTGGTGAAGCTGGGCGTGACGGCCGTGGAGCTGCTGCCCGTCCACCAGTTCGCGCACGAGGACCATCTGCTGCGCCGGGGCCTGAAGAACTACTGGGGCTACAACTCGATCGGCTACTTCGCCCCGCACGCGGGCTACGCGGCGACCGGCACGGCGGGCCAGCAGGTCGGCGAGTTCAAGCGGATGGTGCGGGCGCTGCACGAGGCCGGGATCGAGGTCATCCTCGACGTCGTCTACAACCACACCGCCGAAGCGGGCGAGTTGGGGCCGATGCTGTCGTTGAAGGGCATCGACAACCGCGGCTACTACCGCCTCCAGAGCGACGCCCGCCGCTACACGGACTACACCGGCTGCGGCAACACCCTGCACGTCGTCCAGCCGCACGTGCTCCGCCTCATCACCGACTCCCTGCGCTACTGGGTCACCGAGATGGGCGTCGACGGCTTCCGCTTCGACCTCGCGGCGGCCCTGGCCCGCTCGATGCACGACGTCGACATGCTCTCCCCGTTCCTCGCGGTGATCGCCCAGGATCCGGTGCTGCGACGGGTGAAGCTGATCGCCGAGCCGTGGGACGTGGGCTCGGGCGGCTATCAGGTGGGCGCGTTCCCGCCCCTGTGGACGGAGTGGAACGACCGCTATCGCAACGCCGTCCGAGACTTCTGGCGGGGCGCGCTGCCGGACGTGCGGGACCTCGGGTACCGGCTGTCGGGGTCGAGCGACCTGTACGCGTGGGGAGGGCGCCGCCCGTACGCCTCGGTCAACTTCATCACGGCGCACGACGGTTTCACCCTGCGGGACCTGGTGTCCTACGAGCGAAAGCACAACGAGGCCAACGGCGAGGGCAATCGGGACGGGACGGACGACAACCGCTCCTGGAACTGCGGGGTCGAGGGCGAGACGGACGACGAGCGCGTGAAGGCGCTGCGGCGACGGCAGTTGAGGAACCTCCTCACCACCCTGCTGCTGTCCACCGGCGTGCCGATGCTGGTCGCCGGTGATGAGCTGGGGCGGACGCAGCGGGGCAGCAACAACGCCTACTGCCAGGACAACGAGATCAGTTGGGTGGACTGGGGGCTGCAGGAGGACCCCGGCTGGCGGGCGTTGACGGATCTCACCGCCCGGCTGATCGACCTGCGCCACCGCCACCCGGTGCTGCGCCGGCGGGCGTTCTTCTCCGGGCGGGCCCGATCGGCGGACGGCATAAGGGACTTGGCGTGGTTCACCGCGCGCGGCACGGAGATGACGGAACGGGACTGGTACGCGCCCGCCGCCACCCTCGGCATGTATCTCTCGGGCCGGGACATCCCCGGCCGCGACGAACGCGGCGCCCCCATCCTCGACGACAGCTTCCTCGCCGTGCTGCACGCCGGTGACCGGCCGGTGGGCTTCGTGCTGCCGGGGCCGCCGTGGGCGGAGCGGTACGAGGTGGTCGTCGACACGTCACGGGAGGAGCAGGAGGAGGCGCCGGGGGTCGTGCACCGGGCGGGGGCGGCGATCACGGTTCCGGCGCGGGCGGTGCTGCTGCTGAAGGTGATCGGCTGAGGGACGGGGTCGCGGGTCCAGGGCGCGCGCTTCACCGACGCGTACACGCCTTCTCCCTCGCCCGTCCTAGCCGAGGATGCCCCGGTCGTAGGCGACGGCGACGGCCGCCGCGCGGTCCTTGACGCCCAACTTGCCGTACAGATGGGTGAGATGGGTCTTGACGGTGGCCTCGCTGATGAACAGCTCGCGGGCGATCTCGCGGTTGGAGGTGCCCTTGGCGACCAGGGCGAGGACCTCTCGTTCGCGGGCGGAGAGCGGTTCGTTGCCCGGGGTCTGCGGGGCGCGGACGGCGGAGACCAGGCGGGAGGCGACGGCGGGTGAGAGGACCGTGCGGCCCTCCGCCGCCGCGCGGACGGCGGTGAACAGCTCGTCGCGCGGGGCGTCCTTCAGCAGATAGCCGGTCGCGCCGGCCTCGATCGCGGGGAGCGTGTCGGAGTCGGTGTCGTACGTCGTCAGGACGAGCACCTTCGCGCGGGCGGCGCGGCGGGTCAGCTCGCGGATGGCGTCGACGCCCGCGCCGCCCGGCATGCGCAGGTCCATCAGGATCACGTCCGGGTCGAGGTCGGCGGCCCGCTCCACGGCCTCGACCCCGTTGGCCGCCTCCCCCAGGACACGGAAGCCGGGCGCGGACTCGAACATGCCGCGCAGACCGTCCCGTACGACGGGATGGTCGTCGACGATCAGCAGGGAGATCAGCAACTCGTCACTCATGGCGGACCAACGGTACGCGAGCCGACAGGGCCGTGCCGTGTCCGGGCTCGGCCTCGATCGTCAGGGAGCCCGCGATGCGTTCGGCGCGGGCGCGCATGCCGTCGAGGCCGAAGCCGCCGGTGCGGGTGCGTTCGGGGAGGGCGAGCGGGTCGAAGCCCCGGCCGTCGTCGCGGATGTCGAGGATGACCTCCTCGCCGAGGAAGGAGAGGGTCACGCCGACGCGGGTGGCGCGGGCGTGGCGGGCCGCGTTCGACAGGGCCTCCTGGGCGATGCGCAGCAGGGTCGCGGAGACCTCGTCGTGGAGCTGCTCGGTGGTGCCGGTGACGGTGAACTCGGCGCGGACGGAGGTGCGTTCGCCCCACTCCGCGACCGTGTTCTTCAGCGCCTCGGGCAGTCCGTCGTGTTCCAGGGCGACGGGCGCGAGGTTCTGCACCGAGCGGCGGGCCTCGCCGAGGCTGTGCCGGGCGAGGGTGGAGGCGCGTTCGAGGTGGGTGCGGGCCGTCGTCAAGTCGGGTGCGCTGGCTACGACTTGGAGCTGGGCGATGATGCCGGTGAGGCCCTGGGCGATGGTGTCGTGGATCTCGGCGGCGAGCCGCCGGCGTTCGTCGGCGACCCCGGCCTCCCTTGCCTGGACGAGGAGTTGGGCGTGCAGGGCGGCGTTCTCGTCGAGGGCCTGCTGCAGGGCGGTGTTGGTGCGTTCGAGTTCGGTGATGGTCTCGTTGCGCTCGTGGGAGCGCAGCGACTCCTGCTCGGTGAGATGCGCGATGGCCATCTGCAGACCGGAGTTGGCGGCCACCAGCGCCGCGAACAGGATCCACTGGATCCCGCTCCCGAAGGGCATCCCGCCCGCCTGCGCACCGGCCACGGTGACGGCGCTCGCGAACAGCCCGATCCGCTGCCCCACCTTCCCCGGGATCAGTTCGTCGGCGTCCATGAAACCGGAGGCGGCGTAGAACGCGAAGAACGGGTCGATCCAGGTGAGGGCGAAGGCGATGCCCCAGCGGACGACGTAGTACACGGCCCCCGCCCGCGACGGGACCCGGCCGTGGCCGGGGAGGCGGGAGCGGGTGCCGTGCCAGCACAGCTGGAGGACGAGCGCGGCACCGGCCAGGGACCAGCCGGTCCACCACTGGACGGAGGTGTGGTCGAAAAGCCCTGAGGAGGCGACCGCGAGGACGACACTGACACCGAGCAGCCCGTACGGTCCCCAGGTGTGCAGCTGCTCCCAGCGCCGGTCGATCTGCTTGTCCCTCGTGGTCATCTCCCCAGTCTGCACGGCCGTTCCCCCTACTCCCAGCGGAACCAGCGCGAGGCGCCGGCGGTCAGCAGGACGGTCCACGCCAGCATCACGCCCAGGTGCGTCCAGCCCGGCCAGTTCCCGGCCGCGGCCCGGTTCAGGGCCTCGGCGGCGGCGCCGAACGGGGTGTAGCCGACGATGCGGGCCATGACGTCCGGCATGGAGTTCACCGGGATCCACACGCCCGCGCAGAACATCATCGGGAAGAACACCGCCGACCCGATCGCACCGGCGATCTTCGTGGTCCGGGACAGCGCCGAGACCACCGCGCCCAGGGCGAGCGCGGCCAGGACCGCGAGGAGCAGGGCGAGGAGATAGCCGCCGGGCTGCTTCGGCAGCCGTACGCCGAAGGCGAGGCGGCCGACGATCAGCGCGCACAGGGCGGAGGCCAGGGCCGCCGCGCCGTAGACGACCATCTGCGCGGCGAGCAGGGCAGTCGGGCGGACCGGGGTCGCGGACATACGGCGCAGGATGCCGCGTTCGCGGTAGCCGGTGAGGTTCTGCGGCATCGACTGGAGCGCGCCGACGATCATGCCGAGCAGGACGGCGACCGGGACGTACACGTCGACCGTGCGCAGCCCCCCGAGGTCGGCCTGATGGTGCCGGAAGCCCGGGATGGACCCCAGGATCACCAGCAGCAGGGTGGGGAACAGCAAGATCCAGAAGAGCGCGCCCGGTTCACGGCGGAAGAGCCTCAACTCGGTGCGCAGCACGGCGGTGTTCATGCGGTGACCTCCGTCAGGTCCAGGAACGCGTCGTCCAACGTGGCGTCGGACACGCGGAGTTGGTGGGCGGTGATGTGGTTGCGCGCGAGCAGCGTGATGACCGCATTGACGGTCTCGTCCGAGCCGGAGAGCGTGATCCGGCCGTCCTTGCGGGCCACGGAGGTCAGCGCGGGAAGCACGTTCAGATCACCGTCGTCCAGCGGCGCGGAGGGTGTGAAGCTGATGACGGTGGAGCCCGCCGAGCGCCGGATCAGCCCGTCCGGGGTGTCCAGGGCGGCCACCCGCCCCTTGTCGATCACGGCGATGCGGTCGCACAGCCGCTGCGCCTCCTCCATGAAGTGCGTGACCAGCAGCACGGTGACCCCGCCGGCCCGCACGTCCTCGATCAGCTGCCAGGTGTCCCGGCGGGCGCGCGGGTCGAGCCCGGTGGTCAGCTCGTCGAGGACGACGACCCGGGGGTTGCCGATCAGCGCGAGCGCGATGAACAGACGCTGCTTCTGGCCGCCGGACAGCTTCGCGAAGCGGGTGGTCAACTTCGCGGTCAGGCCCAGGCGTTCGGCCAGCGGCCGCCAGTCGGCGGGGTGCGGATAGAACGACGCGTACAGCTCCAGCGCCTCACGGACGGTCAGCTTGGCCTGGAGTTCGCTCTCCTGCAATTGGGCGCCGAGGACCCGGGCGACCTCTTCGTGGTCGGCCACCGGGTCGAGTCCGGTGACCCGGACCCGGCCCGCGTCGGGGACCCGCAGGCCCTCGACGCATTCGACGGTGGTGGTCTTGCCCGCGCCGTTCGGGCCGAGGATCCCGAAGATCTCGCCCTCCTCGACGGCGAAGGACACCCCGTCCACGACGGCCCGGCCGCCGTAGGACTTCCGTAGTGCGCTGACTTCGATGACTGGTGTGGCTGGCATGTACCGAGGGTCCCGCCGGCGCCGGGTCCGCCACATCGCCCATCGCGCTCGAAGGGACATCAACCGATCGGTTGATGCGTGCCTACGACTCCCCTGGCCACGCGGCTACGACCCCCGGGGCACCCAGGTCGTAGGACCATCGTCCGATCCGGGTCCGGCCAAAACCCGGTGGGCACTGTCAGTGCCGATCCGTAGGCTCGCCCGTGATGTCCACGACGCGTGCAACCACCGAGAAACGATCCGCCCTCCGTACCCTCGCGCGGCTCTGGCCCTACGTCCGGCCGGTGCGGGTACGGCTGTTCGGCGCGGCCGGGGTCGCCGTCGTCGCGTCCTGTACGGGACTGGTGTTCCCGCTCGTCCTGAAGTGGATGGTGGACGGCCCGGTCGCCGACCGGGACGCGGCGGGCGTATGGCTGGGGGCGCTGTACCTGCTGCTGCTCGGCATCGCGGAGGCGGGCCTGTTCGGGCTGCGGCGCTGGCTGGTCGCACGGCCGCTGTCCCATGTCGAGGCGGAGATGCGGGCGGACCTGTACCGCCACCTGCAGCGGCTGCCGGTCTCCTTCCACGACAGATGGGCCTCCGGCCAGCTCCTCTCCCGGGGCACCACGGACCTCATGCTGCTCCGCATGTTCCTCGCCTTCCCCCTGACGTTCCTGCTGGTCAACGCCGTGACGATCCTGGCGGGCGTGATCATCATGCTGCTCCAGGACTGGACCCTCGGCCTGGTGATCCTGGGTCCCGCGATCCCGGTGATCGTCACCTGCGTGATCTTCGAGCAGCGGTACGCGCGCGTGGCCCGGCTCGCGCAGGACCAGGTCGGCGACCTGACGACGGTCGTCGAGGAGAGCGTCCTCGGCATCCGCATCATCAAGGGCTTCGGCCGCCACCGCACCCAGGCCCGAGCCTTCCGCGACCTCTCCCTCACCCTGCGCGGCACGGAACTCCACAAGGCCCGACTCCTCGCCACCATCTGGGGCGTCATCGTCACCCTCCCCGAACTGGCCCTGGGGGCGACCCTGGTCCTGGGCACCGTCCAGGTAGCGGACGGCGACCTCTCGGCAGGCACACTCGTGGCCTTCCTGTCGACGGCACTCGCCCTCCGCTGGCCGGTCGAGTCGATCGGCTTCCTCCTGGCCATGAGCCAGGAGGCGGCAACGGCTACGGAACGCTACTTCGAGGTGATGGACGAAGCACGGGAGGAGGAAACGCTTTTCAGGGGCGCGGGGAACGGCGCGACCAGCCCCCACGAACCCGCACCCGACCACGACGGCATCCGCTTCACCAACGTCACCTTCCGCTACCCGGACGCCCCACCGGACTCCCCGCCCACCCTCGACACCATCGACCTCCACATCAGACCCGGCGAATCCATGGCCCTGGTAGGAGCCACCGGCACCGGCAAAACCACCCTCACCGCCCTCGTCCCCCGCCTCCACGAGGTCACCTCGGGACGGATCACCCTGGACGGCGAGGACATCACCGCCATGCCAAGAGATTCGCTGCGCGCCCTCGTCGCCGTGGCCTTCGAGGAACCCACGTTGTTCTCGGCCACGGTCGGGGAGAACGTCCTCATGGGAGCCGAAGAAGCCGCAGGAGAAGCGGAGTTGGACCGTGCACTGGCCGTCGCCCAGGCCGACTTCGTGCACACCCTCCCCCAGGGCACGGACACCCAGGTGGGCGAACAGGGCCTCAGCCTCTCCGGCGGCCAACGCCAACGCCTCGCCCTGGCAAGGGCGGTGGTGGGCAACCCCCGCTTTTTGGTCCTGGACGACCCGCTCTCCGCACTGGACGTCCACACCGAGGCGGCCGTCGAGGCCGCCCTGCGCCAAGTCCTCGCCGACACGACGGCGTTGATCGTGGCCCACCGCCCGTCCACGGTCCTCCTGGCCGACCGCGTGGCCCTCCTGTCGGACGGCCGCATCACGGCGGTGGGCACCCACCAGGAACTCCTGCGGACGAACGCGGAGTACGCGCACCTCATGTCCGGCGCCGACCACCAGGGGGACGAACGATGACCGCGGCCACCACCTCCGCCCCTACCACCGGCGGCGACGACACCCCGGAACCCCCGCGCCCGCCGGCCACCGCGGGCGACCCCTTCGACCACGACGTCCTGCCCACGCTCCCGGGCGCGACCGGCGCGCTCCTGCGCTCCCTGCTCGCCCCGATGAAGGCACGGGTCACCGTCACGACCCTCCTCCTGCTGCTGCAACAGGCGGCCGTACAGGTGGGTCCTCTCCTCGTGGCGTACGCCATCGACCGCGCGGTCCCGGCGTTCCGGAACGACGACCACGGCCCGCTGATCGCCGTAGGAGCGGGTTATCTGCTCTGCGCGCTGCTCTCGGGCGGACTCCAGTACGCCTTCATCGGCGCCTCCGCCCGTGTCAACCAGGACGTGCTGCTCGAACTGCGCGGCCGGATCTTCCGGCACGCGCAGGCGCTCAGCATCGACTTCCACGAGCGGTACACGTCCGGGCGGCTCATCTCCCGTTCCACCACGGACATCGAGGCCCTGCGCGAACTCCTCAGCGAGGGGCTCCAGGAGCTGATCACGGTCATCCTGTCGTTCGTGTACATCTCGGCGATGCTGCTCTGGCTGGACCTGGGCCTCGGCGCGGTCGCGGTGGCGTCCTTCGTGCCGCTGTACCTGCTGGTGCGGGTCTACCAGCGGCGCGCGGTGCGGGTGTACGCGGTCCGGTCCACGGCCATCGCACGCGTGATCGTGAAGTTCGTCGAGACGATGAACGGCATCCGCCCGGTCCGCGCGTTCCGCCGCGAGGCCGTCAACGACGCGGACTTCCAGGTCCTCAACCAGCAGCACGAGCGCTCCAACGGCGACGCCCTGCTGGAGATGGCCCGCTACGTCACCGGCTCCCGCCTGGTCGCCAACACGGCCGTCGCGGCGATCGTCCTGTGGGGTTCCTTCCGCGTCTCGGACGGCTCGCTGGAGCTGGGCGTACTGGCCGCCGCGGTCCTGTATCTGCGGCGGCTCTACGACCCCATCGACCGGCTCGGCATGTTCCTCAACTCGTACCAGTCGGCGGCGGCCTCCCTGGAGAAGATCGCGGGCCTGCTGGCCCAGACCCCGTCGGTTCCCGAACCCTCAACACCCGTCCAGCTCCCCGGACTTGAGACGGACCAGCCCGGCCGTGAGGTCGTCTTCGACGGCGTCCGCTTCGCCTACCGCACCGGCGGCGAGGTCCTGCCCGTCTTCGACCTGACCCTCCCGGCCGGCCAGACGGTCGCCGTCGTCGGCTCGACCGGCGCGGGCAAGTCCACCCTGGCCAAGCTGCTCGCCCGTTTCTACGACCCCTCGGAGGGGCGGGTGCTGCTCGACGGGGTCGACCTGCGCGAGCTGTCCGGGCCCGAACTGCGGCGCGGGGTGGTGATGGTGACGCAGGAGGCGTTCCTGTTCTCCGGCACGGTCGCCGAGAACATCGCGATCGGCCGGCCGGACGCGCCCCGTGAGGAGATCGAGCGGGCCGCGAAGGCGATCGGCGCGCACGACTTCATCAGCGCGCTGCCCGACGGCTACGACACGGACGTACGCAAACGGGGTGGCCGTATCTCGGCGGGGCAGCGCCAACTCGTGGCGTTCGCGCGGGCGTTGCTCGCCGACCCGGCGGTCCTGATCCTGGACGAGGCGACGAGTTCGCTGGACGTGCCCGGCGAACAGGCGGTGCAGCGGGCCATGTCGACGGTTCTGCGCGGCCGTACGGCGGTCGTGATCGCCCACCGGCTCTCCACGGTCGAGATCGCGGACCGGGTGCTGGTCATGGAGCACGGGCGGGTGGTCGAGGACGGCGTCCCGGCCGACCTGATCGCGGGGACGGGGCGCTTCGCGGACCTGCACCGGGCGTGGCGGGACAGCCTGGCGTAAGCGGGGTTGTTTTTGACCGCCGGCCGGTGGGGGCTGGTCGCGCAGTTCCTCGCGCCGTGTCTTTCAAGGGGCGCGGGGAACTGCGCGACCAGCCACGACGCACCGCAAGCCGCACACGCGACCTCACCCCCACACTCCCCCGCTTGCTAAGCGGAACCCCGTTCCGTATCGTTACCGGAACAAGGTTCCACTTACGCGACCCCGGAGGACCCGGTCATGCACTACCGCACTCTCGGCCGCACCGGCGTGCAGGTCAGCTCCCTCGCGCTCGGTGCGATGAACTTCGGCAGGATCGGCCGCACGGACCAGGACGAGGTCACGGCCATCGTCGACGCCGCGCTCGTGGGCGGGGTCAACCTCATCGACACCGCGGACGCGTACAGCGGCGGCGAGTCCGAGGAACTGCTCGGCAAGGCCATCGCCGGCCGCCGCGACGACATCGTGCTGGCGACGAAGGCGAGCCTGCCGATGGGCGAGGAGCGCAACCACCAGGGCGGCTCGCGCCGCTGGCTGGTCACCGAGCTGGACAACAGCCTGCGCAGGCTCGGCGTGGACCACGTCGACCTCTACCAGATCCACCGCTGGGACCCCCGCACCAGCGACGAGGAGACCCTGTCCGCGCTGACCGACCTCCAACGCGCGGGAAAGATCCGCTACTTCGGCTCCTCCACCTTCCCCGCCCACCGCATCGTCCAGGCGCAGTGGGCCGCCCGCGAACACCACCTGAGCCGTTACGTCACCGAGCAGCCGAGCTACTCGATCCTCCAGCGCGGCATCGAGACCCACGTCCTGCCGGTGACGGAGGAGTACGGCCTCGGCGTCCTGGCCTGGAGCCCGCTCGCCTCCGGCTGGCTGTCCGGCGCGATCCGCGAGGGCCGCTCCATCACGACCAGCCGCTCGACGTTCATGCCCCAGCGCTACGACACGACCGTCCCCGCCAACCGGGCCAAGCTGGACGCCGTCGAGCAGCTGGCGAAGGTCGCCGACGAGGCCGGCCTCACGCTGATCCAGCTCGCGCTGGGCTTCGTCACCGCGCACCCCGGCGTGACCAGCGCGCTCATCGGCCCCCGCACCCTGGACCACCTGCACAGCCAGCTCGCCGCCGCGGACACCGTGCTCCCCGCCGACGTACTGGACGCGATCGACGGCATCGTCGCCCCCGGCACCGACCTCGCCGCCCACGAGAAGAACGACACCCCGCCCGCCCTCCTCGACCCGGCCCTGCGCCGCCGCTGAGCCCACCGGAACGGAACCACGACGATGTCCGACTCACCCCGCGCGATCGTGTCCGTGAAACCGGTGACCCTCTCGGCCCCCGACCGGGGCGAGGACCTCCAGGTCCGCGTCTCCGCCCCCGTGACCGGCGGCGACCTGCCCGTCCTCGTCTTCTCCCACGGCTACGGCTGGTCGATGAACGGCTACGCCCCGCTGGCGGACCACTGGGCCGCACAGGGCTTCATGGTCATCCAGCCGACCCACCTGGACTCACGAACGCTCGCCATCCCGCCCGAGGACCCCCGCTTCCCCCGGATCTGGCGCTTCCGCGTGGCGGACCTCAAGCGCGTACTGGATGAACTCGACGTCCTGGAGGCCTCCGTACCGGGCCTCGCGGGCCGCGTCGACCACGACCGGATCGCCGTGGCCGGCCACTCCTGGGGAGCCCAGACGGCCGGCACGCTCCTCGGTGCCCGCGTCCTCGACCCCGACGGCGTGCCCGGCGAGGACCTGTCCGATCCTCGCGTCAAGGCGGGCGTCCTGCTCGCCCTGACCGGCCTGGGCGACTCCCTGACCCCGTTCGCCGCCGAGCAACTCCCCTTCATGCGGCCGTCGTTCGCCACGATGACCACCCCGGCCCTCATCGTCGCCGGAGACCACGACGACTCCCCGCTCTCCACCCGGGGCCCCGACTGGTTCACCGACCCGTACACCTGCAGCCCCGGCGACAAGACCCTGCTCACCCTCTTCGACGCGGAACACTCGCTGGGCGGCATCCCCGGCTACGAGGTCGCCGAGACGACGGACGAAAGCCCGGCCCGCGTGGCCCTGCTCCAGCAGCTCACCACGGCGTTCCTGCGCAGCGCACTGCATCCCGGACGCACCGACTGGCGGACGGCGGTCACCGCGCTGGACCAAGCCCCCAGCCCCCTGGGCAAGGTGGAGAGCAAGTAGCGCGGGTGCTCCTCGGCGCGAACACGGCCGCCGACGACACCGGCACGTCCACCCCCACCCCGGCGCCTTGGCGTGCGGGCGCCCGATATTCGATGGGCAACCGCGCTCACGCTCGGTAATCTTCGTTGCCTCCAACCACCCCCGGACCGCTTACGGCTGCCTGCCCCCGCTCGGCAGCCCGGGCAGGAGGCACATGATCGACGCGTACGAGGATCCCGGGACTCCCGACTGTCGGGGCGGCTGGCGTTTTCTGTGGTGGCTGGTGCGGCGGCAGCCGGGGCGCGCGGTGTCCGGGGCGCTGCTGTCGAGCGTGTGGATGGTGCTGATGGCGGCGGCGCCGTATCTGATGTCCCGCGCGGTCGACGACGGCCTGGTGCCGGGGCGCATGGGTCCGCTGGCCTGGTGGACCGGGGCGTTGTTCGTGGTCGGCGCGGTCAACTCGTGGCTGAGCATCATGCGCCACCGCACGATGACCCGGGTCCGGATCGACGCCAACTTCCGCACGGTCAAGCTGATCGTCGGCCAGTCGGTCCGGCTGGGCGCGGTGCTCCAGCGCCGGGCGCGCGCCGGTGAGGTGATCACCACCGGCGTCGGCGACGTGTGGACGATCGCCCAGTCCCTGACCGTCGTGGGCCCCGGCTTCGGTGCCCTCGTCGTCTACGGCGTGGTCGCGGGCGTGCTGCTGTCGATCTCGGGTCCGCTGGCCGCCGTGGTGCTGCTGGGTGTGCCGGTGATCGCGCTGCTCGCGGGGCCGTTGACGCTGCGGCTGCAGAGCGTGGAGACGGAGTACCGGGAGCGGCAGAGCGTGCTGACCGCGCGCATCGGCGATCTCGCGGGTGGCCTGCGGGTCCTCAACGGCCTTGGCGGCAAGGGGCTGTTCGCGGACGCGTTCCGCGGTGACTCGCAGCGACTGCGGGCGCAGGGGTACCGGGTGGGCGCGGTGGCGAGCTGGGTGCAGGCGATCGGGGTCGGGCTGCCGACGCTGTTCCTCGCCGTGGTGACCTGGCTCGCGGCCCGCCTCGCGGCCCAAGGACAGTTGAGCATCGGCGAGTTGGTCGCGGTGTACGGCTATGTCGCGGTGCTGATCGGGCCGGTGGCCTTCTTCATCCAGATGGTCTACGAGCTGAGCCGGGGCGTGGTGGCCGCGCGCCGGGTCGTGGCACTGCTGCGGCTCGAACCGGCTGCGGACAGCGGGGAGTTGGACGCGCCCGCCGAGCCGGCCGTGCTGCACGACCCCGATTCGGGGGTGCGGGTGGTGCCGGGGCGGCTGACCGCGCTGGTGGGGGCGCGGCCGGGGGACGCGCTGGCCGTGGTGGACCGGCTCGGGCGGTACGCGCCGTCGGTGGCGACCTGGGGCGAGGTGCGGCTCGACGCGATTCCGCTGGACCAGGTGCGGGCGCGGATCCTGGTCGCCGACAACGAGGCGGACCTGTTCGCCGGGCCGCTGACGGAGGTGGTGTCCGGGCGGCGGTCGCGGCCGGCGGAGGCGGTGGCGCGGGCCGTGCACGCGTCGGCCGCCGACGACATCGTGCAGGGGCTGCCGGAGGGTCTCGACTCGGCGGTGGCCGCGCAGGGCCGGAGTCTGTCCGGGGGGCAGCGCCAACGGGTGCGGCTGGTGAGGGCGTTGCTCGCCGAGCCGGAGGTGCTGCTCGCGGTGGAGCCGACGTCGGCGCTCGACGCGCACACGGAGGCGGCGGTCGCGCGGCGGCTGCACGCGGAGCGGTCGGGCCGTACGACGGTGGTGACGACGACGTCCCCGCTGGTCCTCGACCACGCGGACACCGTGCACTACCTGGTCGACGGCAAGGTCGCGGCCAGCGGCGGCCATCGCCGGCTGCTGGCGGAGGAACCCGGCTACCGCGCGCTGGTGGCCCGGGACGCGGACGCGGAGGAGGTCGTACGGTGACGAAGGACAATGGTCAACTGCCGGTCGCGGAACCGGCGGACGTGCGGCGGGCCGCGCTGCGGCTGGTGCGGGCGGACCGGCGGGCCTTCGCCGTCGTGCTGGTGGTGAACGCGCTCGCGGCCGGGGCCGGACTGGCCGGGCCGTGGCTGCTCGGACGGATCGTGGACGAGGTGCGGGCCGGGGCCGGGGTGAGCGTCGTGGACCGGCTGGCGCTGGTCATCGTGGTGTGCGCGCTGGCCCAGTTGCTGCTGGCGCGGTGGGCGCGGTACGTGGGGCACCGGTTCGGGGAGCGGACGCTGGCCCGGGTCCGGGAGGACTTCGTGGACCGGGCGCTGGCGCTGCCCGCGTCGGTCGTGGAGCGGGCCGGGACGGGTGACCTGACCGCGCGCGGCACGGCGGACGTGGCGATCGTGGGGACGACCCTGCGCGATGTGGGGCCGGAGCTGCTGGTCAACTCGGTGCAGGCGCTGTTCGTGATGGGCGCGGTGTTCGTGCTGGACCCGCTGCTCGGGCTGTTCGGGGTGCTGGGGCTGACGCCGGTGTGGTTCGCGCTGCGCTGGTATCTGCGCCGGGCCAGGGACGGTTATCTCGCGGAGGGCACGGCCAATTCGGAGGTCGCCGAGATCCTGACGGCGACCGTGGCGGGGGCTCGTACGGTGGAGGCGTTCCGGCTTCAGGAGCGCCGGGTGACCGCGAGCCGGGACACCCTGCGGACGGCGTTGCGGACCCGGTTGTACACGCTGTTCCTGCGGACGGTGTTCTTCCCTGCGGTCGAGGTGTCGTACACGATCCCGGTGGCGGGTGTGCTGCTCGTCGGGGGCTGGCTGCACGGGCGCGGGGCGGTCGGCGTGGGCGCGGTGGTCGCGGCGGCGCTGTATCTGCGGCAGTTCACCGAGCCGCTGGACCAGATCCTGATGCGGATCGAGCAACTCCAGAGCAGCGGGGCCTCGTTCGCGCGGGTGGAGGGGCTGGCCGCGGCGCCCCGCGCGGAGGGCGACGGCGATGCCCCGGCCCCGGCGGACGACCGGATCGACGTGACCGGTGTGCGGTACGCGTACGAGCGCGGCGGCGAGGTGCTGCACGGTGTGGACCTGACCGTGCGGCCGGGTGAGCGGCTCGCGGTGGTCGGTCCGTCCGGTGCCGGGAAGACCACGCTGAGCCGTCTGTTGGCGGGGGTGGACGCGCCGACCGAGGGCACGGTGACCGTGGGCGGGGTGCCGGTCTCGGGTCTCGCGCCGGAGACGCTGCGCCGCCAGGTGGTGCTGGTGACCCAGGAGCACCACGTGTTCCTGGGTTCGGTCCGCGACAACCTCCTGATCGCCGAACCGGCCGCCACGGACGAGGAGTTGTGGGCCGCGTTGGCGGCGGTCGGCGCGGAGGAGTGGGTGCGGGAGCTGCCGGACGGTCTCAACACCCGCCTGGGCGCGGACGGTCGGGCGACGGACGGCTCGCAGGCTCAGCAACTCGCGCTGGCGCGTGTCGTGTTGGCCGACCCGCACACCCTGATCCTGGACGAGGCGACGGCACTGCTGGATCCGGCCACCGCCCGGCACACCGAGCGCGCCCTGGCCGCCGTGCTCGAGGGCCGTACCGTCATCGCCATCGCGCACCGTCTGCACACCGCCCACGACGCGGACCGGGTGGCGGTCATGGAGAACGGCCTCCTGACCGAACTCGGCCCGCACGACGAGTTGGTGGCGGCCGAGGGGGCGTACGCGGCACTGTGGAACTCGTGGCACGGGGACCCGCCGGCCCGCCCTTAGCCACCACTAGTTCGTATAGCGAACATGAACATCCGGACAACGAACGAATTCCGGCCAAGTTCCTGACGCGCTCCTGACAGAAAGCGCGGGCTGCTGCCACTCTTCCCTCTGGCGCTTCACAGCAACCCCACAGTTTCACCCCAGTGATCACTGTGATCCCTGTGATCTCCCCAGGTCGCGCGATCCGCGACCGTCTCGAAGGAGTCAGTGTTGAGAAGCAATTCCTCGCGCAGACGCACCTCCCACATAGTCGCCGCAGCCGGCGTCACCGCTCTGCTCGCCGTGGCCGTCCAGGCCGGGGCGACCTCCTCCGCCGCTCCGGCCAAACCCCTTGCGAGCAAGGGGAATCCGGCGCACATGGCGCTCTCGCTCTCCCCCTCGCAGCGCGCCGAGCTGATCCGCGACGCCGACACGGCGCGGGCCGCGACCGCCAAGGACATCGGCCTCGGCGCCAAGGAGGCGCTCGTCGCGCGTGACGCCATCAAGGACGCCGACGGCACCGTCCACACCCGCTACGAGCGCACCTACGGCGGACTCCCCGTCCTCGGCGGCGACCTGATCGTCGACACCGCCAAGTCCGGTGCCACCGAGCGTGTCGTCAAGGCGACGAACGCCACCATCGCGGTCGCCGACCTCACCCCGAGCGTCACGACCGGCGCCGCCGAGAAGCAGGCCGTCTCCCGCGCCAAGGCCCTCGGCTCCACCAAGTCGGCCGCGGACTCCGCCCGCAAGGTGATCTGGGCGGCGAGCGGCAAGCCCGTCCTCGCCTACGAGACCGTCGTCGGCGGCCTCCAGGACGACGGCACCCCGAACGAACTCCACGTCATCACCGACGCGGCCACCGGCAAGAAGCTCTACGAGTACCAGGGCATCGAGAACGCCACCGGCACCGGCAACACCCAGTACAGCGGCTCGGTCCCGCTGACCACCACCCAGTCGGGGTCGAACTACACCCTGACCGACGGCGACCGCGGCGGCCACAAGACGTACAACCTGAACCACGGGACGTCCGGCACCGGCACGCTGTTCTCGCAGACCAGCAACACCTGGGGCAACGGCACCACGTCGAACGCGGCGACGGCCGGCGCCGACGCGCACTACGGCGCCGCCGAGACGTGGGACTTCTACAAGAACACGTTCGGCCGCACCGGGATCAAGAACAACGGCGTCGGCGCCTACTCCCGTGTCCACTACGGGAATTCGTACGTCAACGCGTTCTGGGACGACAGCTGCTTCTGCATGACGTACGGCGACGGCTCCGGCAACGCGGACCCGCTGACGGCCCTCGACGTCGCGGGGCACGAAATGAGCCACGGCGTCACCTCCAACACCGCCGGGCTCAACTACTCCGGTGAGTCGGGCGGGTTGAACGAGGCGACCTCCGACATCTTCGGCACCGGCGTCGAGTTCTACGCCAACAACTCGACCGACGTGGGCGACTACCTCATCGGCGAGAAGATCGACATCAACGGCGACGGCACGCCGCTGCGTTACATGGACAAGCCGAGCAAGGACGGCGGCTCCGCGGACAGCTGGTACTCGGGTGTCGGCAACCTCGACGTGCACTACTCGTCGGGCATCGCCAACCACTTCTTCTACCTGCTGAGCGAGGGCAGCGGCGCCAAGGTCATCAACGGCGTCAGCTACAACTCGCCCACCTCGGACGGGCTTCCGGTCACCGGCATCGGCCGGGACAAGGCCCTGCAGATCTGGTACCGCGCGCTCACCACGAAGTTCACGTCCACCACCAACTACGCGGCGGCCCGCACCGGGACCCTCGCGGCGGCCGGTGAGCTGTACGGGACGACGGGCGCCGAGTACAAGGCCGTGCAGGACGCGTGGGCGGCCGTCGCGGTCGGTGCGCGCTCCGGTGGCGGCGGCGGTGGCGGCACGTCGTTCGAGAACACCACCGACGTGTCGATCCCGGACAACGGGCCGGCCGTCACCTCGTCGGTCACCGTGTCCGGGCGGACGGGCAACGCCCCGTCGAACCTCTCGGTCTCGGTCGACATCGTGCACACCTGGCGCGGTGACCTGGTGATCGACCTGGTCGCCCCGGACGGATCGACGTACCGCCTGAAGAACTCCAGCTCGTCCGACTCGGCGGACAACGTGCAGGCGACCTACACGGTCAACGCGTCCTCCGAAGTCGCCAACGGCGTATGGAAGTTGAAGGTCCAGGACGTGGCCGCACAGGACACCGGCTACATCAACAGCTGGAAGCTTACGTTCCCGTAAAATCCAGCCGTCCACTTCAGGCCGCACGAACCAGTCGCCGCCCCGGGGTTTCAACTCCGGGGCGGCGTTCTGTTATGGGCGTTTACATTGCAGCAACGTTCACCGGACAGTCGATTTTGAGCCAACATCACTTTGGGGTCCTGACATGTACGCGCCCCTGATGCCACTCTTCCCTCACGCCGCTTCAGCACAGCCAATTCACAACCCGCTCCGGTCAGTAACCCCACACTGCCGGACTCCCCCACAGAGGAGCTTGCGTGACCCCCCTCTACGCGCGTCACAAGCGCACCACTCTGGCCATCGCCACCGCGGTCGCCGCCGGAGCCCTGCTCGCCACCGGTGTCACCACCGGTGCCTCCGCCCAGCCCGCCGCGGGCAAGGCGGCCCCCCTCGCCGCTGCCCCGCAGCTGCTCTCCGACTCCGCGCGGACCGCGCTGGTCAAGGAGAAGCAGGCGGCCGCGCCCGAGACCGCACAGCAGATAGGCCTCGGCACCAAGGAGAAGCTGGTCGTCAAGGACGTCGTCAAGGACGTCGACGGCACGGTGCACACCCGCTACGAGCGCACCTACGCGGGCCTCCCGGTCCTCGGTGGCGACCTGGTCGTCCACACCGCTCCGTCGGGGAAGACCGAGGGAGTCACCAAGGCGCACCAGGCGGCCATCAAGGTGGCCACCGTCACGCCGAAGATCTCCACGGCCAAGGCCGAGAAGCAGGCGCTGACCGCGGCGAAGGCCGCCGGCTCCGACAAGACCGCCGCCGACGGTGCCCGCAAGGTCATCTGGGCCGGCGGCGCCACCCCCGTCCTCGCCTACGAGACCGTCGTGGGCGGCCTCCAGGACGACGGCACCCCGAACCAGCTGCACGTCATCACCGACGCGGCCACCGGCAAGAAGCTCTTCGAGTACCAGGGCATCGAGAACGCCACCGGCACCGGCAAGACCCTGTACTCGGGCACCGTCAGCCTCGACACGACCCTGTCGGGCACGACGTACAGCCTCACCGACGCCACGCGCGGCGGCCACAAGACGTACAACCTGAAGCACGGGACGTCCGGCACCGGCACCCTCTTCACCCAGACCACCAACACCTGGGGCACCGGCACCGCGTCCAGCTCCACCACCGACGTGACCGCCGCCGCGGACGCCGCCTACGGCGCCCAGGAGACGTGGGACTTCTACAAGAACACGTTCGGCCGCAGCGGCATCAAGAACAACGGCGTCGGCGCCTACTCCCGCGTGCACTACGGCAGTTCGTACGTGAACGCGTTCTGGGACGACAGCTGCTTCTGCATGACCTACGGCGACGGGTCGGGCAACAACCACCCGCTCACCTCGCTCGACGTGGCCGGCCACGAGATGAGCCACGGCGTCACCTCCAACACCGCGGGCCTGAACTACTCGGGCGAGTCCGGCGGCCTGAACGAGGCGACCTCGGACATCTTCGGCACCGGCGTGGAGTTCTACGCCAACAACAGCAGCGACGTCGGTGACTACCTCATCGGCGAGAAGATCAACATCAACGGCGACGGCACCCCGCTGCGCTACATGGACAAGCCGAGCAAGGACGGCGGCTCGAAGGACTCCTGGTCCTCCACCGTCGGCAACCTCGACGTCCACTACTCGTCGGGCGTCGCCAACCACTTCTTCTACCTGCTGTCCGAGGGCAGCGGCGCGAAGACCATCAACGGCGTGAGCTACAACTCGCCGACGTCCAACGGCTCCACGGTCACCGGCATCGGCCGCGCCAAGGCGCTGCAGATCTGGTACAAGGCGCTGACGACGTACTTCACGTCGACCACCAAGTACGCGGGCGCCCGCACCGGCACCCTCAGCGCGGCGGCGGCCCTCTACGGCTCCGGCTCCACCGAGTACAACGCGGTGGCGGCGGCCTGGTCGGCGGTCAACGTCAACTGACGCAGGCCGAGTTGACACGCTAGGCGCGAGGGCGGTACCCGGAGCGAAGGCAGCTCCGGGTACCGCCCTACTCTTGGGTCCCATGTCCTTCACGTACGACGACGTCGGCGCGACCCGCGAACGCGGCTTCTGCCCCCCGGGTTTCCATCCCCTGTATGTGCGCACACGTCTCGGCGAGGGCGAGAAGGTCTTCCGCCGGGCCGCCGAAGCGGTCCTGACCTGGGAACTCCACCGCGAGCTGGGCATGGGCATCGAGGCGAGCGCGGAGAAAGCGGCCCCCGGCGTGGACGTGACGATCACCCTCGCCGGCCTCATCAAGGCCCCCTGCCGCGTCGTCTGGACCCTCGAGGAACCCCGCCGCGCGGGCTGGGCCTACGGCACCCTCCCCGGCCACCCCGAATCCGGCGAGGAGTCCTTCGTGGTCGACCGCACCGGCGACGGCACGGTCTGGCTCACGGTCTCCGCCTTCAGCCGGGCCACCAAGTGGTACGCCCGCATGGGCGGCCCGGCGACGAGAGGCCTGCAGCACGCGTACGCCCGCAAGATCGGCAGCACCCTGCGCCAGATCTGCGCGCCGTATTCGGAGGTGTGAGAGGGGGGACGCCCCGCGCCCCCAAGGGGCGCGGGGAACCGCGCGACCAGCCATGACGGACCGGCAGCCGAAGAGCTAGCGCATCAACACCCCGGCACCTTCGACCCCGTCATCCACCGGCACCGCCACCAGCCCCAGCTCCGCCCCGGACGCCAACAACCGGTGCGCGGGCAGAATCCGCACCGTGTACCCGTAGGGCCCGGTGCGATCGAGCTCAAGGGGCCCCTCGTACAACCAGTGCCCCTCCGCGTCAGGACCCCCGACCGGCTTCAGGGGCACCGTCACCGCGTCCCCGATCCGGTCCTCCGGGTCCACCCGCCCCGAGACCGCCTGCACCTCCACGTCATCGGGAGCGAGACCGGCCAGCCCCACCCGCACCCGGAGGTTGAGCGTCGTACCGAGCTCCGCGGTGGCCGTGGCCGCCGACGTCTCCACGTGGTCGACGGTCACCCCGTGCCAGGCGGCCCGCACCCGCCCCTTCCACGCGGCGAGTTCACGCGCCGCGTCCGGGGTCATCGCGCGATGGGCGTGCGCGGCCGGGGCGTACAGCCGCTCCACGTACTCGCGGACCATGCGCCCGGCGAGGACCTTCGGGCCGAGCAACGTCAGTGTCTGGCGGACCATTTCGATCCAGCGGTCGGGCAGCCCGTCCTGACCACGCTCGTAGAACCGCGGGGTGACCCGCTGCTCCAGGAGGTCGTAGAGCGCCGCGGCCTCCACGTCGTCCCGGTGGTCGGGATCGGTGCCCGTGCCGTCCGCCGTGGGGATCGACCAGCCGAAGTCCGGCTGGAACCACTCGTCCCACCAGCCGTCCAGGACCGAGAGGTTGAGGCAGCCGTTCAGGGCCGCCTTCATCCCGCTCGTGCCGCAGGCCTCCAGCGGGCGGAGCGGGTTGTTGAGCCAGATGTCGCAGCCGGGGTAGAGCTTCTGCGCCATCGCCATGCCGTAGTCGGGCAGGAAGACGATGCGGTGCCGGACACGCGGGTCGTCCGCGAACCTCACCAGCTCCTGCACCAGCCGCTTGCCCCCGTCGTCCGCCGGGTGCGCCTTGCCCGCCACCACGATCTGGATGGGGTGGTCCGGGTGCAGGAGGAGATCCATCAGCCGGTCCCGGTCACGCAGCATCAGCGTCAGGCGCTTGTACGACGGGACCCGGCGCGCGAAGCCGATCGTGAGGACGTCCGGGTCGAGGACACCGTCGATCCAGCCCAACTCGGCCGATCCGGCGCCGCGTTGGCGCCAGGACGCGCGCAGGCGCTCCCGCACCTCCACGACCAGCTGCTCGCGCAGCTCGCGGCGCAGCTCCCAGATGTCCTGGTCCGGGATCTCCGCGACCGCGTCCCAGCGGTCCGAACCGCCCACCGTCAGCGCGTCCTCGGTGCGGGACGCGCCGATCTGCCGGGCGCCGAGCCGGAACACCTCGGGGGCGACCCAGGTGGGCGCGTGCACCCCGTTGGTCACGGAGGTGATCGGCACCTCCTCGGGGTCGAAGCCCGGCCAGAGTCCGGAGAACATCTCGCGGCTCACCTGACCGTGCAACAGCGAGACGCCGTTGGCCCGTTGACCCAGCCGCAGGCCCATCACGGCCATGTTGAACAGGTTGGGCTCGCCGCCCGGGTAGGTCTCCATGCCGAGGCTCAGGATGTGCTGGACGTCCATGCGCGGGAGTTCGGCCTCGGGACCGAAGTGCCGGGCCACCAACTCCCGGTCGAAACGGTCGATTCCGGCCGGTACGGGGGTGTGCGTGGTGAAGACCGTGCCGGCCCGCACCGCCTCCAGGCCGGCGTCGAAGTCCAGCCCCGCGTCGCAGAGTTCGGCGATCCGCTCCAGGCCGAGGAAGCCCGCGTGCCCCTCGTTCGTGTGGAACACCTCGGGCTCGGGGTGACCGGTCAGCCTGCAGTACGTCCGGACCGCCCGCACACCCCCTATACCGAGCAACATCTCCTGGAGCAACCGGTGTTCACTGCCGCCGCCGTAGAGCACGTCGGTCACTCCTCGCTCGCCGAGGTCGTTCTCCTCGACGTCCGAGTCGAGCATCAGCAGCGGGACCCGGCCGACCTGCGCGAGCCAGATCCGGGCGTGCAGCGAACGCCCTCCGGGCAGCGCGAGGGAGACCTGGGCCGGGGAGCCGTCCTCCTCCCGCAGCAGCGCGACCGGGAGTTCGTTCGGGTCGAGGACCGGATAGTGCTCCTGCTGCCAGCCGTCCCGGGACAGCGACTGCCTGAAGTAGCCGTGCCGGTACAGGAGTCCGACGCCGATCAGCGGTACGCCGAGGTCGCTGGCCGATTTGAGATGGTCGCCGGCGAGGATGCCGAGGCCGCCGGAGTACTGGGGCAGGGCGGCCGTGACGCCGAACTCGGGTGAGAAGTAGGCGATGGCGGCGGGGAGTTCACGCTCGGCGGCCTGGGTCTGGTACCAGCGGTCACCGCCCACGTAGTCGGCGAGGTCTCCGGCGACCTCGGTGAGCCGGCGGAGGAACCGGCTGTCCTCGGCCAGTTCCGTGAGGCGCTCGGCGGAAACGCTGCCGAGGAGTCGTACGGGATCGCGTTCCGAGGCGGCCCAGCGTTCGGGGTCCACGGACTGGAAGAGATCGCGGGTGTCGGCGTGCCAGGACCAGCGCAGATTGCGCGCCAGATCGCTGAGAGGTCGGAGGGGTTCGGGGAGAACGGGACGGACGGTGAATCGACGGATCGCCTTCACAGCTCCACCTCGGCGCTTCGCTGGATGACACACGGCAATGTGTGTCGTCGTGTGTGACGACGGTACCGGGGATGGTGTCGCGCTCGCTGGGTGCTTCGCCCGCAGCTCCCCGCCGAAGAAGTTGAACCGGCATGTACTGAAAAGGCGCCCTCATGCGCCCTTGTGGTGCTTCGCGCCTCACGAGAGGCTGCCCTGTGGAGAGTTGAAGGAGGGGAACTCGACATGGCACGGACGCGTACGCGGCGTCTGCGCCGGGCGGGGGGCCTGACCGCGGTCACCACAGTCGTGGTGTTTTCGGCCATCACCCTGCCCGCGCACGCCGCACCGGAGGGGACCGTACTCGGTGCCGGAGCACCCGGTTCCGTCAGCGACAGCTATGTGGTGACGCTGAAGGGGGGAACGAAGGCTCCGTCGGCCGCCGGAAAGGGCCTCGCCGAGAAGTACGGGGCGAAAATACGCCACACCTACGGCACGGCCCTGAACGGCTATGCCGTCGAGGCGAACGAGAGACAGGCCCGGCTCCTCGCCGCCGACTCCCGGGTCGCCTCGGTCGCGCAGGACACCCGCGTCACCCTGGACAGCAGCAGCCGTGTCCAGCACGATCCGCCGTCCTGGGGCATCGACCGGCTCGACCAGCCGAGCCTGCCGCTGAACAGGAGCTACACCTCGCCGGCCTCCGGGGGCAGCGGCGTGACGGTGTACGTGATCGACACCGGCATCCGCGTCACCCACAAGGACTTCGGCGGCCGGGCCGCCTACGGCTGGGACTTCGTCGACAACGACGCCACCGCCCAGGACGGCAACGGCCACGGCACCCACGTCGCCGGCACGATCGCCGGCACCACGTACGGCGTCGCCAAGAAGGCCAGGGTCGTCGCCGTACGCGTCCTCGACAACGCCGGAGCCGGTACGACCTCGCAGGTCATCGCGGGCATCGACTGGGTCACCCGGCACGCGCACAAACCCGCGGTCGCCAATCTCAGCCTGGGCGGCCACCACAACGCCCAGCTGGACGCGGCCGTACGCAACTCGATCGCCTCCGGTGTCACCTACACGGTCGCGGCGGGCAACGACGGGCTGTCGGCCGGCCTGTACTCCCCCGCGGACGTGAAGGAGGCCGTCACGGTCGGCGCCGTCGGCCGGAACGACGCCCGGGCGGCCTTCTCGAATGTCGGGCCGGCCGTCGACCTGTTCGCCCCCGGGGTCTCGATCACCTCCGCGTCCTATGCCAGTGACACGGGGAAGGCGACCTACTCGGGTACGTCGATGGCATCACCGCACGCGGCCGGAGCGGCGGCCGTCTATCTCGCCGTTCACCCGCACGCCACCCCCGCGCAGGTCTCCGCGGGTCTTGTCGCGGGGGCGGTTTCCGGCAAGGTGTCCGGTGCGGGGCCCGGTTCGCCGGACAAACTTCTGCAAGTACCGCGGTCGTAGTGCGGGAGTGACGGCTCCGGCCCTGTTCGCCCTGGACGGGGCCGGATCTTTCTGTGGAGATCTGCGCGTAAGTAGTTAGCAACCTGCCGGATTGCTAACACGAATAGGGTGGGAAGGCTCCACCGGTACGCCCCCAGACGCACCACGGGATCTTCTTCGCAGGACCCACCTCCCCACATCCATCCGCCCACACCCACGTTGACGCGGACAGGAGCGGTCATGCCCGCCACGCACCACTCGTCACCACCCACGACATCCGGCACGGCCACGCCCCCCGTGCGCCCCGTCGGCACGGCACCACCCGCCCCGGAGCCACCCTCCGCGGACGGTACATCGCCCGGCATCGGACGCATCCCCGTCCTCGATGTCCGGCCGGTCGTCCAGCACGGCCACCGGTCCGCCAAGGCGGTGACCGGTGAGGCGTTCGAGGTCTCGGCCATCGTCTTCCGCGAGGGCCACGACGCGGTCGCCGCAAACGCCGTCCTGTACGACCCGGACGGCCGCCCCGGCCCCTGGACCCCGATGCGGGAACTCGCCCCCGGCTCCGACCGGTGGGGCGCCACCGTCACACCCGGCGCACCAGGCCGGTGGACGTACACCGTGGAGGCCTGGAGCGACCCGGTCACCACCTGGCGCCACCACGCGCGGATCAAGATCCCGGCCGGCATGGACACCGACCTGGTCCTGGAGGAGGGCGCGCGGCTGTACGAACGCGCCATCACCGGCGTACCGAAGGGCAAGGGCCTGCGCCCGGTCCTGCGTGCCGCCGTCACCGCCCTCCGCGACGAGACCCGCCCGCCGATGTCCCGGCTCGCCGCCGCGCTGACCCCGGAGGTGGACAAGGTCCTCGCCCGGTATCCGCTGCGGGAACTGGTCACGGCCGCCGAGCCCCGCCCCCTCCTGGTCGAGCGGGAGCGGGCCCTCTACGGCGCCTGGTACGAGTTCTTCCCGCGCTCCGAGGGCACTCCGGCGCAGCCTCACGGCACTTTCCGTACGGCCGCGAAACGGCTGGACGGGATCGCGGCGATGGGCTTCGACGTCGTGTACCTCCCGCCGATCCACCCGATCGGGACGACCTTCCGCAAGGGCCCGAACAACACGCTCTCCGCGGGGCGTGAGGATGTCGGCGTCCCCTGGGCGATCGGCTCGCCGGAGGGCGGGCACGACGCGATCCACCCGCAGCTGGGCACGCTGGAGGACTTCGACGCGTTCGTCACGCGGGCCGCCGAGCTGGGCATGGAGATCGCCCTCGACTTCGCGCTGCAGTGCTCGCCGGACCACCCCTGGGTGGAGAAGCACCCGGAGTGGTTCCACCACCGCCCGGACGGGACGATCGCCTACGCGGAGAACCCGCCGAAGAAGTACCAGGACATCTACCCGATCGCCTTCGACCGGGACATGGACGGCCTGATCACCGAGACCGTCCGGGTGCTGCGGCACTGGATGGACCACGGGGTGCGGATCTTCCGCGTGGACAACCCGCACACCAAGCCGGTCGTGTTCTGGGAACGGGTGATCGCGGAGATCAACGGCACCGACCCGGACGTGATCTTCCTGGCCGAGGCGTTCACGCGGCCGGCGATGATGCACACGCTCGCGCAGATCGGCTTCCAGCAGTCGTACACCTACTTCACCTGGCGCAACACGAAACAGGAACTCACCGAGTACCTGACCGAGCTGTCGGGCGAGGCGGCCGCCTACATGCGGCCGAACCTCTTCGTGAACACCCCCGACATCCTGCACGAGTTCCTCCAGGAGGGCGGCCGGCCCGCCTTCGAGCTACGGGCGGTGCTCGCGGCGACTCTTGCGCCGACCTGGGGGGTGTACAGCGGGTATGAGTTGTGCGAGAACACCCCGTTGCGGCCCGGCAGCGAGGAGTATCTCGACTCCGAGAAGTACCAACTCCGGCCCCGTGACTGGGCGTCGGCCGAGCGGGAAGGACGGAGCATCGCGCCTCTGCTGGGCAGGCTCAACGACATCCGGCGCCACAGTCCGGCGCTGCGGCAGCTGCGTGACCTCCACTTCCACCATGTGGATCAGGAGGCGGTGATCGCGTACTCGAAGCGGAGCGGTTCGAACACGGTTCTGGTGGTCGCGAACCTCGACCCGCACCACACCCAGGAGGCCACGGTCTCGTTGGACATGCCGCAACTCGGCCTGGAATGGCACGAGTCGGTGCCGGTGCGCGACGAGCTCACCGGTGAGACCTATCACTGGGGCAGGGCCAACTATGTGCGCCTGGAACCGGGCAACCGGCCCGCACACATCCTCACCGTCCTGCGACCGTCCCCGCAGATCGGAGGGTCACCCACAATATGATCTTCAACGAGCCCGTCCCGGACACCTTCGAGGACACTCCCGCCAAGGACCGGGACCCCGAGTGGTTCAAACGCGCCGTCTTCTACGAGGTCCTGGTCCGCTCCTTCCAGGACAGCAACGGCGACGGCGTCGGTGACCTCAAGGGCATCACCGCCAAACTCGACTACCTCCAGTGGCTGGGCGTCGACTGCCTCTGGCTGCCCCCCTTCTTCAAATCACCGCTGCGCGACGGCGGTTACGACGTCTCCGACTACACCGCCGTACTCCCCGAATTCGGCGACCTCGCCGACTTCGTCGAGTTCGTCGACTCCGCCCACCAGCGGGGCATGCGCGTCATCATCGACTTCGTCATGAACCACACCAGCGACCAGCACCCGTGGTTCCAGGAGTCCCGAAAAGACCCCGACGGACCCTACGGCGACTACTACATGTGGGCCGACGACGACAAGCAGTACCCCGACGCCCGCATCATCTTCGTCGACACCGAAGCCTCCAACTGGACCTTCGACCCCGTCCGCAAGCAGTACTTCTGGCACCGCTTCTTCTCCCACCAGCCGGACCTCAACTACGAGAACCCGGCCGTGCAGGAAGAGATCCTCTCGGCGCTGAAGTTCTGGCTGGACCTGGGCATCGACGGCTTCCGGCTCGACGCGGTCCCGTACCTGTTCGCGGCCGAGGGCACCAACTGCGAAAACCTTCCGGCAACCCATGAGTTCCTCCGCCGGGTGCGCAAGGAGATCGACGCGCAGTACCCCGACACGGTGGTGCTGGCGGAGGCGAACCAGTGGCCCGAGGACGTCGTCGACTACTTCGGCGACTTCCAGAGCGGCGGCGACGAGTGCCACATGGCATTCCACTTCCCGGTGATGCCGCGCATCTTCATGGCGGTCCGCCGGGAGTCCCGCTACCCCGTCTCGGAGATCCTGGCCAAGACCCCGGCGATCCCGTCCGGCTGCCAGTGGGGCATCTTCCTGCGCAACCACGACGAGCTGACCCTGGAAATGGTCACCGACGAGGAACGCGACTACATGTGGGCCGAGTACGCGAAGGACCCGCGTATGCGCGCCAACATCGGCATCAGGCGCAGGCTGGCCCCGCTCCTGGACAACGACCGCAACCAGATCGAGCTGTTCACCGCCCTGCTGCTGTCGCTCCCCGGCTCGCCGATCCTCTACTACGGCGACGAGATCGGCATGGGCGACAACATCTGGCTCGGCGACCGCGACGCCGTGCGCACGCCGATGCAGTGGACACCGGATCGCAACGCAGGTTTTTCGTCCTGTGACCCTGGCCGCCTGTCGTTGCCGACCATCATGGACCCCGTCTACGGCTACCAGGTCACCAACGTCGAGGCGTCGATGTCGTCGCCCTCCTCGCTGCTGCACTGGACGCGCCGCATGATCGAGATCCGCAAGCAGAACCTGGCCTTCGGACTGGGTTCGTACCGGGAGCTGCCGTCGTCCAATCCGGCGGTGATCGCGTTCCTGCGCGAGTACGAGGACGACCTCGTGCTGTGCGTGAACAACTTCTCCCGGTTCGCGCAGCCGACGGAACTGGACCTGCGGGCGTTCAATGGGAGGCATCCGGTCGAACTGTTCGGCGGGGTGCGCTTTCCGGCCGTAGGTGAGCTGCCGTATCTGCTGACGCTGGCGGGGCACGGCTTCTACTGGTTCAGGCTCCGCAAGGAAGCCGCCTAGTTCCTTGCTGGATCCCGGTGGGGTGGGGCGGTTTCGGTTTCTTCCGCCCCGCCGGGGGCACGCAACAGTGACACCCCGACCACCCCCCGGGGAAAGGAATGTGGCACCTATGGCGGAGACTGTCACAATTTCCGGCCGGACCAGTCCCGGCCCGGGCCTCCTCGCGTCCCTCGACCCCCTCCTGCGGGAGTGGCTGCCGAGGCAGCGCTGGTTCGCGGGCAAGGGCCGTCCCGTCACCGGTTTCTCACTGGTGTCGGCGACCGAGCTGCTTCCGTTGGAGGGGCCGCTGGGCCTCTACCACCTGCTGATCCGCGCCCATCAGTCCCCCGCGCCGGGCGACTGCTACCAGCTCCTCATAGGCGTGCGCGAGGCGCTGCCACCCCGGCTCGCGCCCGCGCTCATCGGACATGTGGAGAAGGGCCCGCTCGCCGGTCACACGGTGTACGAGGCCCTGTACGACCCCCGGCCCGCCGAGGTGCTCCTGGAGGCGCTGCGCACCCAGGCCCGCATCGGCGGGCTGCGTTTCGAGCGGGCCGCGGACTCCCCGGAGATCGGCCCCGGTCTGACCCCGCGCCTGATGACGGCGGAACAGTCCAACTCCTCGGTCGTCTACGGCGACTCGTACATCCTGAAACTTTTGCGCCGGATCGTCCCCGGCACCAACCCCGACCTCGAACTCCCGCTGGCCCTCGCCCTGGAGGGCTGCCCCCGGGTGCCGGCCCCCACGGCCTGGCTACGGGCCGAGCTGGCCGACGAGCCGTACGTCCTCGGTGTCCTCCAGCCCTTCGTGCAGGGCGCGTCCGACGGCTGGGAACTGGCGCTCGCCGAGCTGGCGAAGGGCGAGGACTTCGCCGCGGAGGCGCGGTCGCTGGGCCGGGCCACGGCGGAGGTCCACGTGGCCCTCGCCCGAGCCCTCCCCACCACCACCCTGGGCCACGCCCAGCTGGAACTCCTGGTCGACGGCATGACCGAACGCCTCGACGCGGCGGCCCAGGCGGTACCGGCGCTCCGACCCTACGTTCCCGGCCTGCACTCGGCCTTCACGGCACTCGCGGACCTGGCGGCCGAGGGCGAGACATGGACGGCCCAACGCATCCACGGCGACCTGCACCTCGGCCAGTGCCTGTACTCCCCGTCCGGCGAATGGTCCCTGATCGACTTCGAGGGCGAGCCCTCCAGGCCCCTCGCGGAACGCCGTATGCCCCAGCCGCCTGTCCGTGACATCGCGGGCATGCTCCGCTCCTTCGACTACGCGGCCCACTCCGCGACCCCGGCCGTGCCCGGGTGGGCGGATGTGTGCCGGGCGGCGTACTGCTCGGGGTACGCGGAGGTCACGGGGGTCGATCCGCGGACGGATCCGGTCCTGCTCCGCGCATACGAGACGGACAAGGCGATCTACGAAGTCCTGTACGAGGCACGGCACCGGCCGGACTGGTTGGCGGTGCCGATGTCGGCGGTACGGCGCTTGTCCGACCCGACGTGATGTGGTTCCCCGCCCACCCACCCCTTCCTGACTCCGACCTCCCCCTCACCCCCACCCTCACCCCGCCCAGGAGGCCTCGACCGTGACCCCGCGTACGCCGTCCAACCGTTCCCGTCCGGAGAGGGCGGTTGAGGGAGATGGCCGGGTGGGAGGGGGGCCGGGTGTTGGTGAGCCGGGGGTAGCGGGTGCCCGGGAGGGGGACGGTGCCGGGGGTGAGCGGCCCGCGGGGGCGGTCGCGAAGGGTGAGGCGAAGAAGAGGGGTGGAGCGGCGCGTGCTGCCGTCGCCTCGGAGAAGGACGGTACGAAGACGGTGGCCGCTGAGAGTGCCGGGCGCGGGGAGGCCGGGGGCAAGAAGGCGGCGGGCAAGAAGGCCGCGGTGACGGAGAAGCCTGGGGTGGCGGAGAAGCCTGCGGTGACGAAGAAGGCCGTAGGCAAGAAGGCGGCGGGCAAGAAAGCCGCGGTGACGGAGAAGCCTGCGGTTCCGGAGAAGCCTGCGGTGACGGAGAAGCCTGCGGTTCCGGAGAAGCCTGCGGTGACGAAGAAGGCCGTAGGCAAGAAGGCGGCGGGCAAGAAGATCCCGGGCACGAAGGCGGCGCCGAAGAACGCCGTGGCGAAGACCGGTTCGGCGGACGAGACCTCGGCGACAAGAGCTGCGACGGAGAAGGCCATGACGAAGACGGGCGCCGCGAAGACGGGTACGGCGAAGAAGACGAACGCGCCGGTGAAGCGGACCAGCGCGACGGTGAGGGTTCCGGTGGAGACGGGTTCGACGGAGACGGGTCCAGCGGAGACAGGTCCGACGGAGACAGGTCCCGCGGAGACGGGTTCGGCGGAGATAGGTCCAGCGGAGACAGGTTCGGCGGCTGAAGCCGTGGCGGAGACGGGCGACTCGAGGAAGAACGTGACGAAGCGAGCCTCAGCGAAGAAGGCGGCGGGTAAGAAGGCCGTGGCCAAGAAGAGCGCCGGCAAGAAGAGCTCGGCGAAGAAGGGCCTGGCCAGGAAGACAAGCGCGGCCGAGAAGCCCACGCGGCGAACGGTGAGCGCGGACACGGGGACGGATGCGGCGGCGTCTACTGAGCCGGAGAGGGAGGCTTCCGCGCCGGAGGGGGTGGGTGCCGGGGCGGAGCGGGTGAGTACCGGGGCGGAGCGGGTGAGTACCGGAACTGACGAGGCGGCTTCCGCGCCGGAGGGGGTGAGTGTCGGAACTGACGAGACGGCTTCCGCGCAGGAACAGGTGCCTGCCGTGGCGGACGGGGTGACTTCCGCACCGGGGCAGGTGGATGCCGCGGAGGATGAGGCAACTCCCGCACCGAGTCAGGTGGGTGCCGCAAAGGATGGGACAACTCCCACACAGGAACAGACGGCCGGTACAACAGACGAAGCAACCCCCGCACCCGAACAGGCGGCAGCTTCCGTAGCGGACGGGACGGCCGCCGCACCGGAACAGGACGACGCCGCGCCGGGCGAGGCGACTCCCACACCGGAACAGGGCGACGCCACATCGGGCGAGGTCACTCCCGCACCGGAACAGACAGCTGCCGCAACAGACGAAGCGACTTCCGCACCGGAGCAGGCGGATTCCGCAGGGGATGGGGCGACCGCCGCACCGGAACAGGTGCCTGCCGCGATAGACGAGGCGACTCCCGCACCCGAACAGACGGCTGCCACAGCAGACGAGACGGTTCCCGCACCGGAAGAGGCACCTGCCGCAGTAGACGAGGCAACCCCCGCACCAGAGCAGGCGGCTGCCGCGATAGATGAGGCCGATCGCGCACCGGAACAGGCGACCTCCGCGCCGGAGCAAGCCGCTGCCGCAACCGGCACCACGCCCGCCCCGGAACCGGGCCCCACCCCGGAACCAGACCTCGCCTCGGAGTCGGGGCTCACCTCGGAATCAGGCACCGCGCCAGAACCGGACCTCGTTTCGGCATCGGGACCCGCCTCTGAGCCGGGGACCACTCCGGACCCGAGCCCCGCGTCGGAGTCGGACCTCGCCTCGGCATCAGTTCCCACTCCTGAATCAGGGCCCACCCAAGTACCGGCCCCCGTCACGGAGTCGGGGCCCACCCCGGAGCCAGACTCTGCCCGGGAACCCCACCTCACCTCAGAACCGGCACCCGCCCCCGAGCAAAACTCCACCCCTGAACCGGACTTCACCTCGGAACCGGGACCCATACCGAAATCCGCGGCCACGCCAGAACCGGGCCTCGCGCCGGAGTCAGGACCCAACCCAGAAGCGGACCGCACCGCGGAGCCGGGACTCACCGTGGAACCAGGGCCCACCTCGGACTCAGAACCCACCTCGGACTCAGAGCCCAATCAAGAACCGGCCCACGCCTCGGCATCGGTCCCCGCCTCAGAGCCGGACCCCGACTCGGACCCGGAGTTCACTCCGGAACCGGACCTCGTATCGGAGTCCGGACTCACCGCGGAGTCAGAGGCCGTCGACCAAGATCCGCACCTCGCCTCGGAGTCGGACTTCGCCTCGGTATCAGGGCCCACTCTTGAAGCAGAGCCCGCCTCCGATCCTGACCCCGTCTCGGAATCGGGGCCCGCCTCAGAGCCGCAGCCCGCCCAAGAACCGCACCTCGTCTCCGCATCGGACCCCGCTTCCGAACCGGCCACGCCGTCGGCACCGCCCGAGACCGCAGAGCCGCCCGCCTCCTCAACCCCGCCCGTCGCCCAGGACCCGGTCGCGCTGCTGACCGCTGCCGACGCCCCGAAGACGGTCGCGTCACCGACGCCTGCCACCCCGAACCCGGCCGAGCTCACGGAGTTGGCCCCCACCGGCACCCCGACCTCGGACCCCACCCCCGCCATCTCCCCCGCCCTGAACGCCACCGACCGCGACCGGCTCCTCCACGGAACCCACCACGCCCCCCACTCCGTACTCGGCGCCCACCCGGTCCCCGGCGGGGTCGCCTTCCGGGCGTTTCGGCCGTTCGCTCGTGGAGTGACGGTCGTGGCAGGGGAGTTGAGGGCGGAGTTGCATGACGACGGGGACGGGTTCTTCTCGGGGCTGGTGCCGCTGCAGGGCGTGCCCGAGTACCGGCTCAGCGTGGCGTACGACGGTGCCGTCCAGGAGGTCGAGGACGCGTACCGGTTCCTGCCCGCGCTCGGTGATCTGGACCTGCACCTGATCGGCGAGGGCAGGCACGAGGAGTTGTGGCAGGCGCTCGGCGCGCGGACGATGACGCATCAGGGCGTCGCCGGCACCCGGTTCACCGTGTGGGCCCCGGACGCCCAGGGCGTCCGCCTCGCCGGCACCTTCAACTTCTGGGACGGCACCGGCGCCCCCCTCCGCTCCCTCGGCGCCACCGGCGTCTGGGAGTTGTTCATGCCGGGCATCGGCGAGGGCGAGCTGTACAAGTTCGAGATCACCCGGCCGGACGGCTCCAAGACGCTCCGCGCCGACCCCATGGCCCGCCGCACCGAGGTCCCCCCGAGCACGTCCTCCATCGTCACCGCCTCGCACTACACCTGGGGCGACGAGGAATGGCTCGCCCAACGCCCCCAAGTCCCGGCCCACGAGGCCCCGTTCTCGGTCTACGAGCTCCATCTCGCCTCCTGGCGCCCGGGCCTGACGTACCGCCAGCTCGCCGAGCAACTCCCCGCCTACATCAAGGACTTGGGCTTCACCCACGTAGAGCTGATGCCGGTCGCCGAGCACCCCTTCGGTGGTTCCTGGGGTTACCAGGTCACCGGCTTCTACGCCCCGACCGCCCGCCTCGGCACCCCCGACGACTTCAAGTTCCTCGTCGACTCGCTGCACCAGGCCGGCATCGGCGTCCTCATGGACTGGGTCCCGGCCCACTTCCCGCGCGACGACTGGGCGTTGGCCGAGTTCGACGGCCGCCCCCTGTACGAGCACGAGGACCCGCTCCGCGCCGCGCACCCGGACTGGGGCACCCTGGAGTTCGACTTCGGCCGCCGCGAGGTCCGCAACTTCCTTGTGGCGAACGCCGTCTACTGGTGCGAGGAGTTCCACATCGACGGCCTGCGCGTGGACGCGGTCGCCTCGATGCTCTACCTCGACTACTCACGCGAGCCCGACCAGTGGACCCCGAACGAGCACGGCGGCCGGGAGAACCTCGACGCCGTGGCCTTCCTCCAGGAGATGAACGCGACCGTGTACCGCAGGGTGCCCGGTGTCGTCACGATCGCCGAGGAGTCCACCGCCTGGGACGGCGTCACCCGTGCCACGCACCACATCGGACCGGGCGGATTCGGCGGCCTGGGCTTCGGGTTGAAGTGGAACATGGGCTGGATGCACGACTCGCTGGACTACATGTCCCATGAGCCCGTGCACCGCAAGTTCCACCACCACGAGATGACGTTCTCGATGGTGTACGCGTACAGCGAGAACTACGTGCTGCCGATCTCGCACGACGAGGTCGTCCACGGCAAGCGGTCACTGGTCTCCAAGATGCCCGGCGACTGGTGGCAGCAGCGCGCCAACCACCGCGCCTACCTCGCCTTCATGTGGGCCCACCCCGGCAAGCAACTCCTGTTCATGGGCCAGGAGTTCGCCCAGGGCGCGGAGTGGTCCGAGACCCGTGGCCCCGACTGGTGGCTCCTCGACCCGGCCTACGGCGCCGAGGCCGACCACCGCGGCGTACGCAACCTCGTCCGCGACCTCAACACGGTGTACCGCCACACCCCCGCCCTGTGGCAACTGGACACCGACCCGGCCGGCTTCCAGTGGATCACCGGCGACTCCGCGGAGGACAACGTCCTCGCCTTCCTCCGCTACGACGCCGACGGCTCCCCCCTCCTCGCCGTCAGCAACTTCTCCCCCGTCGTCCGCCACGACTACCGCCTCGGCGCCCCCGACGACATCCCCGCCTGGCACGAAACCCTCAACACCGACACCGCCCTCTACGGCGGCGGCGACATCACCAACCCGGCCCCCATAAAGCCCGAACCCCAACCCTGGCACGGCCGCCCGGCCAGCATCCGAGTGACGCTCCCCCCGCTGGCGACCGTCTGGCTGCGCCCCGCATAGCAACCCGACAGCACAGGCAGGGCCCCTTCCAACACTGGTGGGGGCCTTTCCAACACCGGCGGGGCCTTTCCAGCGCTGACGGCGCCCTTCAACCCAGGCCGGCAAAATCCAGCCCGTCCGGCGTTTGAGGACGAGGCCCCTTCAGGGCCGACGGGGGCCTGGGGGCGCAGCCCCCAGAACGTCCGCACCAGCACCCGCCACCATCACACCGCCCCCGCTTCCGCCTCCGCCTCCGCCTCCGCCAAGCTCAGCGGCAGCGAACCCGTATGCAAAACCCCCAACCGCTGCGTAGCCCGAGTCAACGCCACATACAGATCACTCGTCCCGTACCGCCCCGGCTCCACCACCAACACGGAGTCGAACTCCAACCCCTTGGCCTGCCGAGGATCGAGCAGCACGACTCCACACGTCAGATCCGGCTCCGCCCCCGCCGTCACCCCGTCCAGCCGCGCCGCCAACCGCCGATGCAGATCCCGCGGCGCGATCACCGCCAACCGCCCTTCCACCGGAGCCAGTTCACCCACGGCCTTGGCAACAGCCCCGGGCAGATCATCAGTTGCCCGCACCCAGGGCCGTACCCCGGTCGACCGCACCGAACTCGGCGGCTCGAAGTCGGGATTCTCCGCGCGGACGACCGCCGCGGCGAGGTCCATGATCTCGGCGGGGGTCCGGTAGTTGACCCCGAGCCGCGTGTGGTCGAAGCGGTCCTCGACGTAGGGGGCGAGGATCTCCGACCAGGAGCCGACACCCGCCGCCTCCGCCGTCTGCGCGGGGTCACCGACCAGCGTCATCGACCGCGTGGGACTCCGCCGCATCAGCAACCGCCAGGCCATGGGGGAGAGTTCCTGCGCCTCGTCGACGATGATGTGCCCGAACGCCCAGGTCCGGTCCGCCGCCGCCCGCTCCGCCGCACTGCGGTGATCCGACTCCTCGTGCCGTTCCGCGAAGCGCTCCGCGTCGATGATGTCGTGCGCGGACAGTACCTCCGACCCCTCGGGGTCCCCCTCCTCCTTGTCCTCGAACTCGAACGTCCGGGAGGCGAAGGACACGTCCAACACCCCCTGAGCGAAGGACACTTGCTCCTCCCGCTCGCGCTGCGCCCGCGCGACCCGCACCCGGTCGTCCCGCCCGAGGAGTTCGGCCGCCTCGTCGAGCAGCGGTACGTCCGCCACGGTCCACTCGCGCGTCACCGGCCGCCGGATCGCGTCCGCGTCGTCGTCGGAGACGTAGCCCACGGGGTCGGCGAGGAAGTCCGCGACGAGGTACTGCGGGGTCAGCCGCGGCCACAACTGGTCGATGGCGGCCCAGACTTCGGGGTTCTCGGCGAGTTCGTCGCGGATCTGGGTGATGTCGCTGGGGTCGAGGAGGTTGGTGCCGTCGAAGGGGTCGGTGCCGATGCGTTCGGCGACCATCTCGGTGAGCGTGTTGAGGATGTGGCCCTCGAAGTGCTCACGGGCCGCGTTGTGCGGGAGGCGGGCCTCGCGGGTGCGGTCGCGGGCGACGCGGACGAGACCGTCGTCGAGCATGAGGATCTCGCGGTCGTGCTCGATCGCGATCACGGGGTCGGGCAGGGACTGCCAGTCGCGTACGACGGCGGCGAGCACGTCGGCCATGTCGGCGCGGCCCTTGACCGCGGCGGCGGCCCGGCTGTCGGTGGCGGTGGCCTTCACGCCGGGGAACAGCTCGCCGACGGTGGCCAGCAGCACGCCGGTCTCGCCGAGGGAGGGCAGCACCTCGCCGATGTACCCGAGGAACGCGGGGTTCGGGCCGACGATCAGAACGGCCCGCTTGGCGAGCAACTCCCGGTGTTCGTACAGGAGATACGCGGCCCGGTGCAGCGCGACGGCGGTCTTGCCGGTGCCGGGGCCGCCCTCGACGACGAGCACCCCGCGATGGGACGCGCGGATGATCTCGTCCTGTTCGGCCTGGATGGTCTGCACGATGTCGCTCATCCGGCCGGTGCGGGCGGAGTTGAGCGCGGCGAGCAGGACGGCGTCACCGGTGGGGTCCTCGTGGCCGGTGCGGGTGGCGTCGCCGAGGTCGAGGATCTCGTCGTGCAGGGCGGTGACGCGGCGGCCGTCGGTGGTGAGGTGCCGGCGGCGGCGCAGGTCCATCGGGGTGTGGCCGGTGGCGAGGTAGAAGGGGCGGGCCACGTCGGCCCGCCAGTCGATCAGGATCGGGGTGAGGTCGGCGTCGTCGGAGCGGATGCCGATGCGGCCGATGTGGTGGCTGACGCCGGAGGTCAGGTCGATCCGGCCGAAGCAGAGCGAGCCGTCCACGGCGTTCAGCGCGGCGAGCAGCCCCGAGCGCTCGGCGACCAGGATGTCCCGCTCCAGTCGGGCCTGCATGGGCGTGTTGCCCTGCCCGAGCGCGTCCGTGACGGAGTCCTCGGTGGCGCCGCGCAGCGCGTCCACGCGTGCGTACAGACCGTCGATGAATTCCTGCTCACCGTGAATTTCATCGCTGTTTGACAATTCCACTCCCGGACATATATACTGTGCTCACTAAGCCTCTTTGCGACTCAATTCCCGTGAAGTCGCGAACCATTGAATATACGCAAAGAAATCCCCCGAGCGCAATTGCTCAGGGGATTTTCTCGTTCAAGAGGCCCGGCAAGAAGCCGTCCGGGGACTCAGATCACGTCGGCGAGTTCCTCCAGCAGCCGCCGCTTGGGCCGGGCCCCGACCATGGCCTTCACCGGCTCACCGCCCCGGAACACCATGAACGTGGGCATCGAGAGAACTTTGTAGGCGTTCGTGGTCTCCGGATTCTGGTCCACGTTCAACTGCACCACTTTGAGCCGGTCGGCCTCCTCGGTGGCAAGGGCCCGCAGCACGGGTCCCATCTGCCGGCACGGAGGACACCAGTCCGCGGTGAACTCCACCAGCACCGGCAGCTCCGCCCCCACCACCTCGGCCGCGAAATTCTCGTCCGTAACGTCCGTAACGCCGCTCACAGGTCCCGCCCTCCCAGTTCGCACAACGGTGCCGGCTCCTCGACCGTCGAGAGCCGCACCCCGATCTCGGCGCGCACCGCCTGCAACTCCCCGATCAGGGAGTCCAGTTCGGCCAGCTTGCGCCGGTAGACGGCGAGCGAGGCCGGACACGAGTCCCCCTCGGGGTGCCCGGCCCGCAGACACTCCACGAAGGGCCGCGTCTCCTCCAGGTCGAACCCGAAGTCCTGCAGCGTCCTGATCTGCCGGAGCAGCTTCAGATCACCCTCGTCGTACGTCCGGTACCCGTTGCCGCCCCGCCGCGCGGGCAGCAGTCCCCGTGCCTCGTAGTACCGCAGGGCCCGCGTCGTGGTCCCGGCCCGCGCCGCCAGCTCGCCGATTCGCATGTCCACGACGGTAATCCTTGACGTCGGCGTCAGGGCAAGGACGGTGCGCGAGGTCCGACCCCGGCGTCGCGCACGTCAGACCATGACCCCGGCGGACGTCTCCACCTCCAGCAGGGACGCGCTCTCCCGCTCCTCGTCGAAGGCCTTCCGTCCGCCGCGGAGCCCGAACAGCCGCTTGGCCAGGGCGATGTAGAGGACGGCGAGGATGTTGAGGACGAGGGTGGCGATCTTCAACCAGCTGATGTGCTCGGTGAGTTCGTAGATCTCCAGCGGCAGGAACGCGGCGGTCGCGACCACCGTCAGGTACTCCGCCCACCGCTTGGCGTACCAGAGTCCGCCGGCCTCGACGAGTTCGATCAGCGCGTACGCCAGCAGCAGGATGGCGACCAGGAGCAGCGTGGAGTGCTTGTAGCCGAAGGTCTTCTGGATGGAGCCGACGACCGGCGAGTGGTCGAGGTCGTAGTGGAAGTGTTTGAAGACCGGGCGGAGGACGTCGAGGTACTCGTCGAAGAGCCTGCGCACCGCGTCCTGGCTGTTGCTGAACTTCCACACGGCGGCGGCGACCAGCACGATGAACACCCCGCGCACGGCCCGCTCGATCGCCAGGAACCGCAGGATGAACAGGTCCCGCAGCACCTTCCCGCGGGGCACCAGCGGGGCCTGCTCGGCGGGGCCCGAGGCGCCCGGCTCGCCGAGGACGAAGTCACCGCAGCGCAGGCAGCGCCAGGCCTCCCCGAGGCCGGTCTCGGCGCGCAGCCGGTCCCGTAGCGCCGTCTCGTCGGGCGCGTACGTCACATGCCCGTGCCGGGCGCAGTGCCGCCGGTCCCAGTCGATCTTCATTCCCATGTCCCCCGTGACTCCCGCCGAACGCGAACGTGCCGTGCGCGCCGGAGGTTTCCGGCACGGCACGGCACGCTAGTGCATCCCTGTAAGAACCGGGCGGCTGAGCGACGGGGGGACACCCAGCCGCCCGGCGTCGGCGGGGTGTCCGGACCGTGTTCAGGTCGGCCCGGGCACCCCGTGTCGGGGACGGTCAGGCCTTGGCGAGTTCCTTCTCGCCGCCCTGCTCGGGCACGCCGTCGAGGTGGTCGTCGCCGTCTTTCTCGTCGAGCAACGTCTTCTCGTCGAAGGGCAGTTCACCGGCGAGGACGCGGTTGACGCGCTCCTTGTCGACCTCGCCGGTCCAGGTGCCGATGAGCAGCGTGGCGACGGCGTTGCCCGCGAAGTTGGTGACCGCGCGGGCCTCGCTCATGAAGCGGTCGATGCCGATGATCAGGCCGACGCCGTCGACCAGGGCGGGCTTGTGCGACTGCAGACCACTGGCCAGGACGGCGATGCCGGAGCCGGAGACACCGGCCGCGCCCTTGGAGGCGACCATCATGAAGAGCAGCAGTCCGATCTGCTGGCCGATGCTCATCGGCTGGTCCATCGCGTCGGCGATGAACAGCGAGGCCATCGTCAGGTAGATCATCGTGCCGTCGAGGTTGAAGGAGTAGCCGGTCGGCACGGTGATGCCGACGACCGGGCGGCTGACTCCCAGGTGCTCCATCTTCGCGATGAGCCGCGGCAGCGCGGACTCGGACGAGGAGGTGGAGACGATCAGCAGGAACTCACGGCCCAGGTACCGCAGCAGCTGGAAGAGGTTGACCTTGGCGACCAGCTTGGTCAGCGTGCCGAGGACGATCACGACGAACAGCAGACACGTGATGTAGAACCCGGCCATGATCGTGCCCAGTGCTTTGAGCGCGTCCATGCCGGTCTCGCCGATGACGGCGGCCATCGCGCCGAAGGCACCGACGGGCGCGGCCCACATGATCATGCCGAGGATGCGGAAGACGAGCTTCTGGATGTACTCGACGCCGCGCAGCACCGGCTCACCGGTGCGGCCCATGGCCTGCAGCGCGAAGCCCGCGAGGAGCGCGATCAGCAGCGTCTGGAGGACCTGGCCCTCGGTGAACGCCGACACGAACGTGGTCGGGATGATCCCGAGCAGGAAGTCGACCGGGCCCTCGGCGGCGGCCTCGGCCTGCGTGTGTCCGACGCCCTTGACGGCCTCGGTCAGGTGCATGCCGCTGCCCGGGTGGATGATGTTGCCGACGACCAGGCCGATGGCCAGGGCGACGAACGACATCGCGATGAAGTAGCCGAGCGCGAGTCCGCCGACCTTGCCGACCTGGGCGGCCTTCCGTACGGAGCCGACGCCGAGCACGATCGTGCAGAAGATGATCGGCGAGATCATCATCTTGATCAGGGCGACGAAGCCCGTACCGAGCGGCTTCAGCTCCTCCGCGAAGTCCGGCGCGGCGAACCCGACGGCGATGCCGAGGGCGACCGCGACGATCACCGCGATGTAGAGGTAGTGGGTGCGGTCCCGCTTCGCGGGCGGTGCGGCAGGTGCGGGAGCGGGGGTGCTGGCCACGGCTGCCCTCCTTGACGACGTCGTCGGCATCATCCGGCGTGCGGCTCACGACCGGCGGAACCCGGACTGCGAGTGCGGCTCACGTCCGGGAAGTTCTCGGGTTTCACTGCGGTCCGCACCGATGGATGTGCGGGCCCGTCCGGGAGGCGGCTGCTTCCGGGGTTGCGGTGACTATCTCCCGGCCTGTGAGGCCGGTCACCCTTCCGTTCATTTAGTTCACGCCATGTCCGAGAGGCACACTGACGGCATGCGCCTCCCGCACGTCCCCCGACCCCGCAGCCTGGCCGGCCAGCTCTTCGGCATGCAGGCCGTGCTGATAGCGGTCGTCGTGGCCGGATATGCGCTGTTCACCTACGTCAGCGACCGCAGCCAGGCCGAGGACGCGGCGGGCCGGCAGGCGATGGCGGTGGCGCGCTCGGTCGCGGACTCGCCGTCGGTGGTGGAGGCGATCGGTACGTCCGACCCGACCGCGCGGCTGGAGTCGTACTCCGTGCGCGTGCAGCGGGACACCGAGGTCGACTTCGTCACGATCATGAACCCGCAGGGCATTCGCTGGACCCACCCGGACCGCTCGCAGATCGGGAGGAAGTTCCTCGGCCACATCGAGCCCGCGCTGAAGGGCCGCTCCTTCACCGAGACGTACACCGGCACGCTCGGCCCGTCCGTCCGCGCGGTCACCCCGGTGGAGAGCGGCGGCAAGGTCATCGGCCTGGTCAGCGCGGGCATCCGGGTCGAGGCGATCACCCAGCGGGTGCAGGACCAGGTGACGGCGCTCATCGGCGTCGCGGCCGGCGCGCTGGCACTGGGTGCCGTGGGGACGTACGTCGTCAACGCCCGCCTGCGCCGCCACACCCACGGCATGAACGCGACCGAGCTGAGCCACATGCACGACTACCACCAGGCCGCGCTGCACGCGGTGCGCGAAGGACTGCTGATGCTCGACGGTCAGTACCGGGTGGCGCTGATGAACGACGGCGGGCGGGAGTTGCTGGGCGTCGGCCCCGAAGTCGACGTGGTGGGCCGCTCGGTGGCGAGCCTGGGCCTGCCCGCACCGCTGACGGGCGCACTGCTGTCCTCGGAGGAACGGGTCGACGAGGTCCACCTCACGGACTCCCGGGTACTGGTCGTCAACACATCACCGGTGTCGGGCGGCGAGCGCCGGGGAACGGTGGTGACCCTGCGCGATGTCACCGAACTCCAGTCCCTGATGGGCGAGTTGGACTCCGAACGCGGCTTCACCCAGGCACTCCGCTCCCAGGCCCACGAGGCGGCGAACCGCCTGCACACGGTCGTCTCCCTGATCGAACTGGGCCGCGCCGAGGAGGCCGTGGACTTCGCGACCGCCGAACTCGAACTGGCCCAGACCCTGACCGACCAGGTCGTCTCGGCGGTCAACGAACCTGTGCTGGCAGCCCTGTTGCTGGGCAAGACGGCCCAAGCCAACGAGCGGGGGGTCGAGTTGGTCGTATCGGAGGACAGCGGTCTGGACGACGGCCTGCTGCCGGACTCCCTGCCCGCGCGGGACCTGGTCACCATCCTCGGCAACCTGATCGACAACGCGGTCGACGCGGCCCAGGGCAGCCTGCGGGCACGCGTCACGGTGACGGCGTACACGGAGTCGGCCGCGGACGGCTCCGCGCTCCTCCTCCGGGTGGCGGACACGGGGTCGGGCGTGGACCCGGCGCACGCGGAGGCGGTCTTCCAGCGCGGCTTCTCGACGAAGCCGGCGGGGCCGGGCGGCCGGGGCCTCGGACTGGCGCTGGTACGGCAGGCGGTGAACCGCCACGAGGGGACGTTGACGGTGGCCGAGGCGGAGGGGGGCGGGGCGGTGTTCGAGGTGCGGTTGCCGTTGTGGGGCGCGGGGCGGGAGCCGAGCGGGGACGACGCGCGGGCGTCGGCGTCGTCCCGGGGTTCCCTCTCGTCCGAGGCTTCTGTTGCGTCTCAGGGTTCTGTTTCGTCTCAGGGTTCTGTTTCCAAAGGTGGCACTTCATGACTACGGCCGACCCGATCCGCGTCCTCATCGTCGAGGACGATCCCGTCGCCGCCGACGCGCATGTCATGTACGTCGGCCGGGTGCCGGGGTTCGTGGCGGTGGGCAAGGCGCACACCGGGGCGGAGGCGCGGCGGGCGCTGGAGCGGACGCAGGTCGACCTGTTGCTGCTGGACCTGCATCTGCCGGACGCGCACGGGCTGCAGTTGGCGCGGTCGTTGCGGTCGGCCGGGTATCACGCGGACGTGATAGCGGTGACGTCGGCGCGGGATCTGGCGGTGGTGCGGGAGGGGGTGTCGCTGGGGGTCGTCCAGTACGTGCTGAAGCCGTTCACGTTCGCGACCCTGCGGGACCGGCTGGTGCGGTACGCCGAGTTCCACGCGGCGGCGGGTGAGGCGAGCGGCCAGGACGAGGTCGACCGGGCGCTGGCCGCGCTGCGGGCGCCGTCGCCCGCGGCTCTGCCCAAAGGGTTGAGCGCGCCGACGTTGGAGCGGGTGACGGTCGCTCTGCGGGACTGCGGGGAGGGGCTCACGGCTGCGGGGATCGCGGAGGCGGTGGGGATCTCCCGCATCACCGCGCGGCGGTATCTGGAGCATCTGGTGGACGCGGGGAGGGCTGCGCGTAGTCCGCAGTACGGGACTGTGGGACGGCCGGAGTTGCAGTACCGGTGGGTGAAGGGGTGAGTGGGGGGTTGTCCAGGGCGGCGGCTCGGGTGCGGGCGTCGGCGGCTTCGACAGGGGCGTTGGCTCGGGTGCGGGCGTCGGCGGCCTGGAGGTAGGCGGCGCGGGCTTCGGCGGCAACCGGCCGATGCCTCGGGCACGACGGCGCCCCGACTCCCGTACGGCGACCCGAGTCACCACCCGCCCCGTCGGCCAGGGCCTCCAGCAGTGCCGCCTTCATACGCCCGCCCCTCCGCCTACGGCTCAACGGTAAAGGCGGGTACGGGAGTTCACGGTGCCTTCGCGTACCAGACGACCTGCCAAGCCAGCCCGACCACGGTGAGCGCCTCCAGTCCCGAGATGGCGACGAGCAGCCCGCTCCCCGCGTCCACCCAGAACACCACCAGCGCGGCCAACGGCACGACACAGAACGCCGTCAGGTCCACCGCGATCTGCACGGCCTTACGGGACCCGCGCCGCCGGTCCACCCGATGCGCGGTCTCCCACCCGAACGCCTGGAATCCCCCGCCCGGCTGCGCCAACACCGCGAGCCTGGGCCCGAGTTCGTCGCGGACGTACGCCCCGATCGCGGAGATCTTCTGGTCGTTCACGAGGTACGTCCACCCGAGCACGACACACACCGGCGGCAACGCGAGCAGCATCGACGCCTGCTTCGCCTGCGCGGCGGCGGCGATGACGGCGGCCACGACGCCCAACGTGACGTAGAGCAGGTTGTCCCTGAACCCGATCCTCGCCTTCTGCTCGTCCTTGATGCTCTGGTACTCGGCGAGCAGCAACTGCCCGACCGTCACGTCCTGTTCCGGCACTCGTTTCCCTTCCCCGCAGTACCTTATGAGTGTGCCGGAGCCGCAGCCCACCGTCCTCGTCCTGACCGCACTCCCTCTCGAATACGACGCCGTCCGCGCACAGGTCGAGCAGCGAGAGGAGCGCGTCCATCCCGACGGAACACGAGTGGAGCGGGGCCAACTCCCCAGCACCTCATGGCATGTTGCCCTCAGCGAACTGGGCGTAGGCGCCGACCGGGCCGCCGCGCTCACCTCCCAGCTCATCAACTGGCTTCACCCGCAAGCCGTGTTGTTCGTCGGGGTCGCGGGCAGCCTGAAGGACGACATCGGGATCGGTGACGTCGTCGTAGGAACGCAGGTGTACGAGATCCACGGCGGGAAGCAGACGCCGGAGGGTTTCCTCGTCCGCCCGAAGGCGCTGCCGGGGTCCCACGCCTTGGAGCAGGCGGCGCGCTCCGCCGTACGGGACATGCCCGCTGTACGGGCGCACTTCGTGCCGATCGCGACGGGTGATGTCGTCTTGGCCGACGCCAAGTCGGAGATCGCCCAGTTCATCCACAACAACTACAACGACGCCGGCGCGATCGAGATGGAGGGCTTCGGAGCACTCCAAGCGGCCCATCTGAACGGTCAGTTGCATGCCCTGGTCGTCCGTGGCATTAGCGACCGGGCCGACGACGGCAAGTCCACCGCCGACGCCTCCGGCTCACAGCAACGCGCCGCGAAGCAGGCCGCGTTGGTGACGGTCGCGCTGCTGCGCAAGCACCGGCCGCGCGAGGGTTCCGCCGACTCCGAGGAGGCGCCCCATCGGAGTGGGGGCGGAGCAACGTACGGCGGGGATCACATCGACTTCCGGGGCGGGACTTTTTACGGGCCTGTCGTCGGGAAGCGGGTCGACGGGCGGGGGTAGGAGTACGGCCAGGGCTAGGGGCACCACCCACGGGCCGGTCCCCGGCGCGAGCGCTCCCCCACTTGGCCCCGGAGACGGATGACTCCCCCACCCTCCCGCTGCTCGTCTCCGCCGTCACCGGGATGCCCAATCCGCCGCAGACTCATTGACCTGACTAGACCACTCCACTTACCTTCACCGGGCAGCCATCCGCCCAGGCCACAACGTAGTGAGCCCGTAGGAGGTCGTGCCCGTGCGCCCCACCGCCGCCAGCCCCCGCCGAACTGTCCTTCTCACGCCCCTAGTTGCTCTCGCCCTCGCCGCGACGACTCTCACCGCCTGCAGCAGCGGGTCCGGGAGCGACCCGGACACGGTGAAGATCTCCTTCAAGCAGTCGACGGACAACTCCATCAAGGTGATGGACACCTACCTCGCCGACATCAAGAAGCAGTTCGAGAAGCAGTACCCCGGCAAGAAGGTCGAGCTCGTCCCGATCAAGGCCCCGGACTCGGAGTACTACACCAAGCTCCAGCAGATGCTCCGCTCCCCGAAGACCGCCCCTGACCTGGTCTATGAGGACACGTTCCTGATCAACAGCGACATCACCTCGGGCTATCTCAAACCCCTCGACGCCTACCTCGACAAGTGGCCGGACTGGAACCAGTTCGTCGACACGGCGAAGTCCGCGGCCAAGGCCGAGGACGGGAAGACGTACGGCGTCCCGGACGGCACGGACACCCGGGGCCTCTGGTTCGACAAGGGGATCTTCAAGAAGGCGGGCCTGCCCGCGAATTGGCAGCCGAAGAACTGGGACGACGTCCTCGCCGCGGCCCGCACGATCAAGCAGAAGGTCCCCGGCGTCACCCCCCTCAACGTCTACACCGGGAAGCCCGCAGGCGAAGCCGCCACCATGCAGGGCTTCGAGATGCTGCTCTACGGCACGAACGACGGCACCACGGACCCCCTTTACGACCGGTCGTCGAAGAAGTGGGTCGCCGGGAGCCAGGGTTTCAAGGACGCCCTCTCCTTCGTCCACACGGTGTACAAGGACAAGCTCGGCCCGGACGTCTCGGACGCCCTCGACCCCAACATCCAGACCTACGTGGCCGGTGAGCTGCTCCCCAAGGGCAAACTCGGCATCGCGCTCGACGGATCCTGGCTGCCCCAGGCCTGGTTGAAGGGCAGCGGGCACGAATGGCCCGACTGGTCCAAGGAATTGGGTCTCGCCTACATGCCGACCCAGCAGGGCCAGGCGCCCGGCAAGGTGAGCATGTCCGGCGGCTGGACCTGGGCGATCCCCTCCAAGGCCGGCAACCCCGACCTCGCCTTCGACTTCATCAAGACCATGCAGACGAAGGCGAACGCCGAGAAGTGGTACATCGCCAACTCCGGTATCTCCGTGCGGAAGGACGTCGCCGCCGACCCCGCCTACGCCACCGCGCAGCCCGGCATCAAGTTCTTCACGGACCTGGTCGCGAGCACGCACTACCGCCCGGCGTACCCGGCGTACCCGAAGGTCTCGACCGCCATCCAGGAGGCGATGGAGGGCGTGACGACGGGTGACATGCCGGTGGACAAGGCGGCGAGTTCGTACGACGACGAACTGAAGTCGGCCACGGACAACCAGGTCACGCAGAAGTGACCACGGCACCCCGGCACGCCCCAGGCCCGGACCTGCCGACGTCCGCCCCGGCCCCGGCGCCCCAACAGCCCACGCGGCAAGGGGACTTGCCCCACGGCAAGCGCGCCCGCACGGGCACCCGGATCCTCACCCACTACCTCCCCCTCTCCCCCGCCCTGGTCCTCCTGCTCCTCTTCCTGGCCGTCCCGATCGGCTACTGCGCCTACATCGCCTTCACCGACCTCCAGCTCACCGGCCAGGCCCACTCGTCGTTCGTGGGCTTCGCGAACTTCCGTGCCGCCTTCAAGGACTCGGAGTTCCTCAACGCCGTATGGCTGACGCTGGTGTTCACGGTGGTGTCGTCGCTGATCGGCCAGAACACCCTCGGCCTCGCGCTCGCCACACTCATGCAGCGCGCCTCGAAACCGGTCCGCACCATCGCGGGCGCGATCGTGATCACGGCGTGGGTGCTCCCGGAGGTCGTCGCGGGCTTCCTCCTCTACGCCTTCTTCCGCCGCGAGGGCACCCTGGACGCGATCCTGGCCTGGCTCCATCTCCCGTCCCAGAACTGGCTGTTCACGCTGCCGATCCTCGCGGTGTCGTTCGCGAACGTGTGGCGGGGCACGGCGTTCTCGATGCTGGTCTACTCGGCGGCCCTGGACGAGATCCCGAAGGAGATCACGGAGGCGGCGGAGGTCGACGGCGCGGGCGGCTGGCGCCGTATGTGGCACATCACGCTCCCGATGATCCGCCGCTCGATCGGCACGAACCTGATGCTGAACACCCTCCAGACCCTCTCGGTCTTCGGCCTGATCTGGGTGATGACGAGGGGCGGCCCCGGCAACAAGAGCCAGACCCTCCCCCTCTTCATGTACGAACAGGCCTTCCAGAACAGCATGATCGGTTACGGCACGGCGGTCGCCCTGCTGCTGTTGCTGGTCGGCGCGCTCTTCTCCCTCGTGTACGTACGGCTGTTGCGGACGGAGGTCTGACCCATGGCCCTCACCCCCACCCTCTCCCCCGGCCGCCCCCGCTTCTCCCGGCGTACGAGCCGACGCCTGGCGGCGGACGCCGGACTCCTCGTCGTGGCGGCCGCGTTCGCGCTCCCGCTGGCCTGGGTCGTGCTGTCCTCGCTCGACCCGCACGCGGGCCTGCGGGTGAAGGCGCCCAGCAGCCTCACCCTCGACAACTTCGACGCGGTCCTGAAGCCGGACATCACCTTCACGCCCCTGCTCAACAGCCTGATCCTGTGCGGTGGCGGGACCTTGCTGACGGTGGTGTGCGCGGCCCTCGCGGCGTATCCGCTCTCCCGCTTCCAGTCCCGCCTGAACCGCCCGTTCCTCCTGACCATCCTCTTCACCACGAGCCTGCCCATCACGGCGATCATGGTGCCGGTGTACGCCCTGTTCGTTCAGGTCAACCTCATCGACACCATGCAGGGCACCATCCTGTTCTTCGCCGCGTCCCAACTCCCCTTCGCCATCTGGCTGATGAAGAACTTCATGGACGGCGTACCGAAGGAGCTGGAGGAGGCCGCCTGGACGGACGGCGCGTCGTCCCTCCAGTCCCTGATCCGGATCGTGCTCCCGCTCATGGGGCCTGGCGTCGCCGTCGTCACGATCTTCTCGTTCGTGATGATGTGGGGGAACTTCTTCGTCCCCTTCATGCTGCTCCTCACCCCCGACCAGATGCCGGCGAGCGTGAGCATCAACGAGTTCTTCGGGAACCGGGGGATGGTGGCCTACGGCCAGCTGGCCGCGTTCTCCGTCGTCTACTCGACACCGGTGATCCTGCTGTACGTACTGATCTCACGGCGGCTGGGGGGCGGGTTCGCGCTGGGCGGGGCGGTCAAGGGCTGAACTCCTGGGCGCGGTCGCTGAGATCAGGGCCGACCGCCCGTCGGACCCTGCACGCGTCACTCCCCCGACAGAAGCCAGCCGATGCCCAGTTCCTCCGCGCCGGGGCGGAACACCCGTATCAGCTCGGCGCGTTCGGGGTCGCCCTCGGGCAGGTTGTCGGCGAGGAGGGCCTGGGAGGCGATGGTCTGGGGCCGGGCGCCGAGCGCGGCGCGGAGGTGAAGTGAGCGGCGCAGCATGGCCATCCGCATGGCGGGCTCCATGTGCGGTGCGAGGTGCCGGATGATGTAGGACTCGAAGTAGTCGTCACCGGTCTTCACGGCGATCTCCAGGGCGGTCCGGTACCGCGGGACGGCTCCGGCCGCGTCCTCGTCGATGTTGTCCAGCAGGACGGCCCAGTGGTACTCGGCCCACCCGCGCGTCTTCTCGTCACCGCTCTCGGCCGCCGCACGGTAGCCGGCCTCGGCCACGGCGCGGTCGTCGACGCGGGGCTCCTTCCCGAACAGCAGGCGGCTGTAGGCGAGTCGAGCCGTGAGCAGCTGTGCGACCGGCGTTGCGGGGTCGAGCGCGGCGACCGCCTTCTCGGCCTCGTCGTGCCCCTCGATCCGGAAGAACCAGCGGTCGACGGCGATCTCCGCGCGCAACTCGGGCTCGGTGTCCGGGTCCAGGACGGAGAGGGCGGCGTCCCACTCCCCGAGGAGATGCAGACGGCGGGCTATGTAGGCCTCATAAGCTACCATGACACCTACACTAAGAAGCGGCGATGTAGGCGGTCAAGTGCCATACGGTGACTACATTGGGAACGTGACCCAGCTGGCCGTGGAGCTGGCCAACACCGGAACCCTCGACCAACAGGGCGACTTGGTCAACGCGTTCTTCACGGAACACGAGATCACCCCGCCCCCGGACGGCGACTACGGCGACCTGCCGGCCCTCGTGCGCGCGGCCCTGGCCCAGACGGTCGACGGCGAGGCTCCCGAGGCCGTACACCGCCTGCTGCGCGACTACCCCCCGGAGATGCACCTCTCCGACCACGACACCCACGACGGCTGGCACCTCCACTTCAGCCGCAACGGCACCCCCGCCACCCACTGGACCGGCCAACTCATCGCCGCCAAGCTCGCGTTGATCACCGCCGGGGACCCCGCGGTCACCCTGGGCCGCTGCGCCGCCACTACCTGCGAAAACTACTTCGCCGACCAGTCCCGCAACCGCACGCGCCGCTTCTGCTCCAACACCTGCGCCAGCCGGACCACGGTCGCGGCCCACCGGGCTCGGGCGGCCAAGAAGCCGTAGCGGGGTCAGGGTCGGGAGTCGGCGAACGCGCGGACGGGAAGCCGAGCCTCCCGGCCACCTACGCCCCGAGGCCCACCCCCCACCATCGATTTCCCGCCACCCCCCACATCCCCCCACCCGATCACCACCCCCACCACAAACGCACTCCTCTTCGACCCCCGCCCAAACACCCCACCCCGACAAGCCACCCCCTCGAAGCCGGCCGCACCGGCAAATGGCAAGGCAGGGCGGCATATTCAGTGGGTCGGGGTTACCTTCGGTTCGTCTCTTCGTCCCCGGGGTCACCACTCAGGGTCACCGATCTCGGCCGTCCCGGGGTCGGTACGGACGCGCGGGGCGACCTGATCCGTACGTTCCTACAATCCGTAATCCTGGCCGAACAGACCGTAGTCACCGCACGCGGGCGCCCCTAGCTTGTGGCGCGTGCGCCGACCCCCAGTTCAGCCCAGCCCGTCCACGCCGCCTCCGCCGCCCACTCCGCCGTTCGACGCGCCCGCCGCCCGTCGGCTCCGTACCGCGCTCAACATGGGGCCCGAGCACGTCGCGTACGGCATGCGTGCCTCGTACGGGCTGCCGTATGTCACGCCTGACCTGGTCATCGCCTGGGAGCGGGGGCTCACCGCGCCGTCCGGGCCCGAACTCACCGCGCTCGCGGGCGTGTTGTGGTGCTCGGCGGGTGAACTCATCGGCAAGCCACGCACGCTGCGTGAGCACCGGCTCGCCCATGGCCTCGCACCGGAGGACGTCGCCCGGGCCGTCGGGCTCGAACTCCTCGCGTATCTGCGGATGGAGGAGCACGACCAGTGGCGCGGCACCGAGCGCCAGTCCTCCGCGCTGGCCGAGCTGCTCGACCTCTCGCTGCCCGAGTTCATCAGCGTCACCGGACGCGACAGCCGGCTCGCGGAGCTGCTGCGCAGCGCGATGACCACGCGGTGGCAGGCGTACGTACGGCCGATCGGCAAGATGGTGCCGCTGGACCGGCGGCTCCTGGAGGACTCCCTCCAGGAGTTGCACGAGGACTACCAGGCGCAGATGGTCGCCACCCTCAGCTGGGGCGGCGGCAACTCCGCGGTCGCGGCGGGCGAGGCCGGCCGGGACTTCCTCGACCAGATCATCAGCCGGTTCTGGGCGATGGTGGAGAGGAGTACCTATTGAGTGCCGGGCCCCATGAACGCCCTGCTAGAAGACCGACTCCGCCTCGTCCATCCGGTCCTTGGGCACCGTCTTCAGCTCGGTGACCGCCTCGGCGAGCGGCACCATCACCACGTCCGTGCCGCGCAGCGCGGTCATCCGGCCGAACTGCCCCTGGTGCGAGGCCTCGACCGCGTGCCAGCCGAAGCGGGTCGCCAGCACCCGGTCGTACGCGGTCGGTACGCCGCCGCGCTGGATGTGGCCGAGGATGACCGGCTTGGCCTCCTTGCCGAGGCGGCGCTCGAGTTCGTAGGCCAGCGCCGTGCCGATGCCCTGGAAGCGCTCGTGGCCGAACTGGTCGATCGCGCCCTTGTTGTAGTCCATGGAGCCCTCGGCGGGGTGCGCGCCCTCGGCCACGCACACGACGGCGAACTTCTTGCCGCGGGCGAAGCGCTCCTCGACCATCTTGACCAGGTCGGCCGGGTCGAAGGGCCGCTCGGGCAGGCAGATGCCGTGCGCGCCCGCCGCCATCCCGGACTCCAGCGCGATCCAGCCCGCGTGCCGGCCCATGACCTCGACGACCATGACCCGCTGGTGGGACTCCGCCGTGGTCTTCAGGCGGTCCATCGCCTCCGTCGCGACCCCGACCGCCGTGTCGAAGCCGAACGTGCGGTCCGTCGACGAGATGTCGTTGTCGATGGTCTTGGGGACGCCCACGACCGGCAGGCCCGCGTCGCTCAGCATGCGCGCCGCCGTCAGCGTGCCCTCGCCGCCGATCGGGATCAGGGCGTCGATCCCGAAGTCGCGCGCGATGTCCAGCGCGTTCTCGCAGGCCTCGCGCAGCCGGTCCCGCTCCAGCCGGGACGAGCCGAGGATCGTGCCGCCGCGGGCGAGGATGCCGCTGACCGCGTCGAGGTCGAGGGTGCGGTAGTGGCCTTCGAGCAGTCCGGCGTAGCCGTCCTCGAAGCCGATGACCTCGTCGCCGTAGTTGTCGACCGCTCGGTGCACGACCGATCGGATCACGGCGTTCAGGCCGGGGCAGTCGCCGCCTGCGGTGAGAACTCCGATGCGCATCGTGCTGTGTCTCCTGCTCGCTGTTGAGACCGGTGAGCCACGGTGATTCTTTCACGTCCTCCACAGGGTTGCCGATTCCGTCCCCCAGTGGGGGTGCCGGTTCGGTCCGGTATGCCGTGTTCCGCGCCCCCACAGCTCCCGTACGCCTCCCCAGCTGACGGGCGCCTTATCCACCCCCGGAGGTATTGTCAAGATGGTTCTGCTCACCCTCGGTGGGCGATTTTTATGGCCGTCCGGGGCAGGAACACGGCGGCCGGAACACGACCATCCAGAGGGAGAACGCACCCGTGACGCGCAGCGTGTACGTGACCGGGATCGACCGCGGCGACGGCCGTCAGGTCGTCGAGCTGGGAGTCATGGAACTCCTGACCCGGCAGGTCGACCGGGTGGGGGTGTTCCGCCCCCTCGTCCACGACGGTCCCGATCGCCTGTTCGAGCTGTTGCGTGCGCGCTACCGGCTGTCCCAGGACCCGGCGACCGTCTACGGCATGGACTACCACGAGGCCTCCGCCCTCCAGGCCGAGCAGGGCACCGACGAGCTGGTGTCCACGCTCGTCGACCGCTTTCACCTCGTCGCCCGTGACTACGACGTCGTCCTCGTCCTCGGCACCGACTACGCGGACACCCAGTTCCCGGACGAGCTGTCCCTGAACGCCCGCCTCGCGAACGAGTTCGGCGCCTCGGTGATCCCCGTCGTCGGCGGCCGCAAGCAGACCGCCGAGTCCGTGCTCGCCGAGACGCGCAACGCGTACCGCGCCTACGACGGCCTCGGCTGCGACGTCCTCGCGATGGTCACCAACCGGGTCGCCCCCGAGGACCGCGACGCGATCGCCGGCTGGCTCGACAGCCGGCTGCCGGTGCCCTGCTACGTCGTACCGGACGAGCCCGTCCTGTCCGCGCCGACCGTCGCCCAGATCACCCACGCCCTCGGCGGCAAGGTCCTCCTCGGCGACGACTCGGGGCTCGCCCGCGACGCGCTCGACTTCGTCTTCGGCGGGGCGATGCTCCCCAACTTCCTGAACGCGCTGACCCCGGGCTGTCTCGTCGTCACCCCCGGCGACCGCGCCGACCTCGTCATCGGCGCGCTGGCCGCGCACAGCGCCGGCACCCCGCCGATAGCCGGCGTGCTGCTCACCCTGAACGAGCGGCCCTCCGACGGTGTCCTCACCCTCGCCGCCCGTCTCGCGCCGGGCACCCCGGTGATCTCGGTGGCCGGCACCTCCTTCCCCACCGCCGCCGAACTCTTCTCCCTGGAGGGGAAGTTGAACGCGGCCACCCCGCGCAAGGCGGAGACCGCGCTCGGCCTCTTCGAGCGGTACGTCGACACGGGCGACCTGCTGAGGCGGGTCTCGGCGCCGAGCAGCGACCGGCTCACCCCGATGATGTTCGAGCACACGCTCCTGGAGCAGGCCCGTTCCGACAAGCGCCGCATCGTCCTCCCCGAGGGCACCGAACCCCGCGTCCTGCACGCCGCCGAGGTCCTTCTGCGGCGCGGCGTCTGCGAGTTGACGCTCCTCGGCGCCGAGGACCAGATCCGCAAGCGGGCCGCCGATCTCGGCATCGACCTCACCGCGGCCCAGCTGATCGACCCGCACACCTCCCAGCTCCGCGACCGCTTCGCCGAGAAGTACGCCGAACTCCGCGCCCACAAGGGCGTGACCGTCGAGCTGGCCTACGACGTCGTCGCCGACGTGAACTACTTCGGCACCCTGATGGTCCAGGAGGGCCTCGCCGACGGCATGGTCTCCGGCGCCGTGCACTCCACGGCCGCGACCATCCGCCCCGCCTTCGAGATCATCAAGACCAAGCCGGACGCGGACATCGTCTCGTCCGTCTTCTTCATGTGCCTCGCCGACAAGGTCCTCGTCTACGGCGACTGCGCCGTCAACCCCGACCCGAACGCCGAGCAGCTGGCCGACATCGCCATCCAGTCGGCCGCCACCGCCGAGCAGTTCGGGGTCGGGGCGCGGATCGCGATGCTGTCGTACTCGACCGGTACGTCCGGCTCGGGCATCGACGTCGACAAGGTGCGCGAGGCGACCGAACTGGTCCGGCTGCGACGGCCCGACCTGCGGATCGAGGGGCCCATCCAGTACGACGCCGCCGTCGAGCCCAGCGTCGCCGCCACCAAGCTGCCGGAGTCCGAAGTCGCGGGCCAGGCAAGCGTGTTGATCTTCCCCGACCTGAACACCGGCAACAACACCTACAAGGCCGTGCAGCGTTCGGCCGGCGCGATCGCGGTCGGGCCGGTCCTCCAGGGGCTGCGCAAGCCGGTCAACGACCTGTCCCGGGGCGCCCTCGTCTCGGACATCGTCAACACCGTCGCCATCACGGCGATCCAGGCTCAGACCCCGAACGAGAAGGCTTCCCAGCAGTGACCGCGACCCGTGTCCTCGTCCTCAACTCCGGCTCCTCGTCGGTGAAGTACCAGCTGCTCGACATGGCGGCCGGCACCCGTCTCGCGGTCGGGCTCGTCGAGCGGATCGGCGAGGAGACCTCCCGTTTCCAGCACACCCACGTCGCCACGGACGCCGTCCGTGAGTGGACCGGGCCGATCCTCGATCACGAGGCCGCGCTCAAGGCCGTGGCGGAGGAACTGACCAGGGACGGACTCGGCCTGGACTCACCGGAGTTGGCGGCCATCGGGCACCGGGTGGTGCACGGCGGGAAGACCTTCACCGCGCCGACCGTGATCGACGACGCCGTGCTCGCGGAGATCGAACGGCTCATCCCCGTCGCGCCGTTGCACAACCCGGCGAACCTCGTCGGGATCCGTACCGCGATGGCGCTGCGGCCCGATCTGCCGCAGGTGGCCGTGTTCGACACGGCGTTCCACACGACGATGCCGGAGTCGGCCGCGCGGTACGCGATCGACGTGGCGACCGCCGACGCGTACCGGATCCGGCGGTACGGCTTCCACGGGACCTCGCACGCGTATGTGTCGCGGGCGACGGCGAAGCTGCTGGGGAAGGCGCCCGAGGACGTCAACGTGATCGTGCTGCACCTCGGGAACGGGGCGTCCGCCTCCGCGGTGCGCGGCGGCCGGTGTGTGGACACCTCCATGGGGCTGACGCCGCTGGAGGGACTGGTGATGGGGACCCGGTCGGGAGACCTGGATCCGGCCGTCATCTTCCATTTGATGCGTGTTGGCGAAATGTCCACCGATGAGATCGACACTCTTCTCAACAAGAAGAGCGGTCTGATCGGGCTGTGCGGGGACAACGACATGCGGGAGATCCGGCGCCGGATCGACGAGGGCGACGAACAGGCGGAACTCGCCTTCGACATCTACATTCACCGATTGAAGAAGTACATCGGTGCCTACTGCGCGGTACTCGGCCGGGTGGACGCGGTCGCCTTCACAGCGGGAGTCGGGGAGAACGCGAGTGCCGTGCGGGAAGCTGCCGTCACGGGCCTGGAGCTGCTGGGGCTCGGGGTCGACGGGGCGCTGAACGCCGTACGGAGCGACGAGCCGCGGCTGATCTCGCCCGCGTCCGCGCGGGTCGCGGTCGCGGTGGTGCCCACGGACGAGGAATTGGAGATCGCGACACAGACCTATGCACTGGTCGGAAATTCCAACGCCTGAGCGCCTGCCCGCCCATTTGTATCTTCCGCCAGACGGAATATTCCGCAGGGAAACAAACCGATAGGATCGTCCCATGCGCCGTTCGAAAATCGTCTGTACTCTCGGCCCCGCGGTCGACTCCCACGAGCAGTTGGTGTCGCTGATCGAGGCCGGCATGAATGTGGCCCGCTTCAATTTCAGCCACGGTACCCACGCCGAGCACCAGGGGCGGTACGACCGCGTCCGTGCCGCGGCCAAGGAGACCGGCCGTGCCATCGGCGTCCTCGCCGACCTGCAGGGCCCGAAGATCCGCCTGGAGACCTTCGCCGAGGGTCCCGTCGAGCTGGTGCGGGGTGACGAGTTCACCATCACCACCGAGGACGTCCCGGGCGACAAGACCATCTGCGGTACGACGTACAAGGGCCTGCCCGGTGACGTCTCCCGCGGAGACCAGATCCTCATCAACGACGGCAACGTCGAGCTGAAGGTCCTCGACGTCGAGGGCCCGCGGGTCCGGACGATCGTCATCGAGGGCGGTGTCATCTCCGACCACAAGGGCATCAACCTGCCCGGCGCGGCCGTCAACGTGCCCGCGCTGTCCGACAAGGACGTCGAGGACCTGCGCTTCGCCCTGCGGATGGGCTGCGACATGGTCGCCCTGTCCTTCGTGCGCGACGCCCACGACGTGAACGACGTCCACAAGGTGATGGACGAGGAGGGCCGCCGGGTCCCCGTCATCGCCAAGGTGGAGAAGCCGCAGGCGGTCGCCAACATGGAGGCCGTGGTCGCGGCCTTCGACGCGGTGATGGTGGCCCGCGGCGACCTGGCCGTGGAGTACCCGCTGGAGAAGGTCCCGATGGTGCAGAAGCGCCTGGTGGAGCTGTGCCGTCGTAACGCCAAGCCGGTGATCGTGGCGACCCAGATGATGGAGTCGATGATCACCAACTCCCGCCCCACGCGCGCCGAGGCCTCCGACGTGGCCAACGCGATCCTGGACGGCGCGGACGCGGTCATGCTGTCCGCGGAGTCGAGCGTGGGCGCGTATCCGATCGAGACGGTCAAGACGATGTCGAAGATCGTCGTCGCCGCCGAGCAGGAGCTGCTCAGCAAGGGCCTGCAGCCGCTGGTGCCGGGCAAGAAGCCGCGCACGCAGGGCGGTTCGATCGCGCGTGCCGCGTGCGAGATCGCCGACTTCCTCGGCGGCCGGGCCCTGGTGGCCTTCACGCAGTCCGGTGACACCGCCCGCCGGCTGTCCCGCTACCGCGCCTCGCAGCCGATCGTCGCCTTCACGATGGACGAGAGCACCCGCAACCAGCTGACGCTCAGCTGGGGCGTCGAGTCGCACGTCGTGCCGTTCGTCAACAGCACGGACGAGATGGTCGACATGGTCGACGCGGAGATCGCCAAGATCAACCGCTTCAACCCGGGCGACACCCTCATCATCACGGCCGGCTCGCCTCCCGGCGTCCCCGGCACCACCAACATGCTCCGCGTCCACCACCTCGGCGGCGGCGAGCGCAACTGACGCACCACTGAAGGTTCTTGTACGGCGCTGAGGGCGCCCCCTGGAGAAGGGGGCGCCCTCAGTTTTGTGCGCGGCTCCCGAACGGGCTTGTGGTGGGGCTCAGTTCTGGTAGCTGTGGAGGCCGGGGACGGTCAGCGTGCCGCCGAACTGGCCCGCCTGGACCACCTTCACGTTGGTGAAGTAGATCAGCGGGATGTTCAGCGGCGGCGGGTTGTCCGGGTCGAACGTGATCGGGATCAGTCCGAACAGGTTGCCCGAGATGGACTGCGTGTACATCACGGTGTCACCGTCGCGGATCGTGGAGGTCGAGCCGGAGGCCGCCTGCACGTGGTACGTCTTGCCGGACTGCTTGTCGTCGACCGTCTGGTGCAGGTCGCCGATGTCGGTGCCGCCGGAGATGACGTACTTCAGGACCTTCTTGACCGTGCCGTTGGCCGTCTTCACCTCGACGACGCCCTGGTAGTCGGCGCCCTTGAGGAGCAGCGAACTCGCGTTCAGGTACCAGGGATCGTCCGGCAGCAGCACCTTGTTGTCGACGCCGCTGGTGTCGTCCGTGGCGACCGGGCAGTCCGAGGTGTCGGTGCTCGCGCTCGCGGACGGGCTCGGGGTGGCCGTGGCGCTGGCCGCGTCCTCGACCGCCTTCTTCGTGTCCTCGGCCGCCTTGGACGCCGTGTCGGTCGTGTCCTTCACGGTGTCGTCGACCGTGTCGGTGACCTTCTTCGTCGTGTCCTTGACGGTGTCGGACGCGCTGGAGGAACCGCCCGAGGACGTGTCCTTCGTCGCGCTCGCCGAGGCGGACGCGGTCGGCGTCGGGGTGGCGCTCGCGGTGCTGCCGGACTTCGACGCACCGCCGGTGAGGATCCCGGTGATGGCGTCGCCGATGCCCTCCAGCAGGCCGCCGCTGCTCGCGGACGCCGAGGGCGTCGAGGTGGCGGTGCTGCCGGACGAACCGCTCGACTCCGCCGACTTGCTCGCGGAGGCGGACGGCGTGGGCTTGGCGGCCCTGTCGTCGGAACCTGAATCCGACGAAGAGGTCTTGCCCGAGTCGGAGTCGTCCGACTTCGACCCGTCCGTCGCCGAGGGCGAGGGCGTCGCGTCGTCCTTGGAGGAGTCCGCGGACTCGCTCGCGCTGGTGGACGGCGTCACCGAGGGGGTGGCGCTCGCCGTCGACTTGGCGAGGGCCGCGACGCAGTCCTTGTACTCGTCGGCCGTCAGGCTCTTCGACGACGGCGAGGGCGTCGATCCGTTGTCGGCCAGCGCCAGGGAGGACGTGAAGCCCATCCCCATGATGACGGCGGTCGGCATCGCCACCGTGGCTATCGCCTTGCCGGCGGGCATGTGGAGCCTGGTGAACAGCGGCTTCTTGGGTGCCGCATGCCGCGGCCCGGTTCTCACACGGGACTCGTCCACATCAGTCCCGTGGGTCACCTTGTCAGCCGGCACTGTGCCTCCCGTTCGCCCCGTTGTTCACCGGGCTCGTTCCTGACAGATCGTTCGGCTCACCCGTACCGTCGGCGGACTCGTACGGCGCGGGCTCCTGCGGCTGGGCGTAGTACGACGCGGACTCGTGCGGCGCCGTGTCGTACGGCGCGGCCCCGGCGGGTGCGCCGCCCTCTCCCTGGGTGTCCTCCTGGACCGCCTGCGGCTCCGGCGGTGCGCCCGGCGCCCAGGACACGGCCAGCGCCCCGCCGACCATGGCGAGGAGGAAGCCGATCAGGAAGCCGCCGAGGTTGGACACGGGGATGGACACCAGCGCCAGCAGGATCGCCGCGACACCCGCGAAGGTGCGCACGTGCTTCTGGAACCAGAGGCTGAAGCCCAGGACGACGAGCAGCACACCGATGATCAGGGAACCGGCGCCCGCGGTGGTGGCCATCGCCAGCGTCAGGTGCCCGATCTGGAGATGCGCGTACGGGAAGTAGGCGATCGGGAGTCCGCCGAGCATGACGAACAGACCGGCCCAGAACGGCCTCGTGCCACGCCAGGCGCGGAACTGCAGCCTCCGGCGGGTGAACTGACCGGGTGCGGCAGGAGTCTCGGCGCTCATGGAAAACAGCTCCCTGGTACGGCGTTGCTGTGGTGGAGAGGTGCACCTCGCGTGAAGGTGCGGGTGGAAGGTGGACGGGCGGGGGCGCCACCGGCTCCCCCGCCCGCCGTCAAGTGCCTAGTAGCACTCGTGGGTGCCGGCCGAGACCGACATCTTCAGCCCGCTGAGCTTGAAGGTTCCGGCAGTGGTGGCCCACGCCGTCTGCTTCACGTCGGTCAGCGTGGCCGAGTCGGCCTGCTGAGCGAATCCGTACGGGTTGGCAGCCTCGCTGCCGCCCTTCATGCCCGGACCCTTGCCGCCCTTGGCGGCGCCCGTGTCACCGGCCGCCACACCGATGTCGATGTTGTGGAACACAGCGTCGGCGCTGAGGTCCTGGACGTCGATGTACAGGTTCTCGGCCTGCACCGGCGTACCGCTGCCGCCGGCCTTCAGCACGAGGCTGACGGACCCGAGCAGCGGGATGTTCGGGGTGACCACCGACTGGCACATGTTGGTGATCGACGCGGACTTGAACGACGAGACAGCGACGGGGTGAGCCGTCTTGCTGCCGTCCAGGTTGTAGCCCGAGTCAAGCGCTCCGTACTGCGCGAAGCCCGTACCGTCGAGCTGGTCGGCCGTCACCTTGAACGACTGGCCGGAAACGCTGAACGACGCGGCGAGAGCACCCTGCGCGAGGGCGACACCTATACACGCCGTAGCGGCGACGCTGGGCACCATGACCACAGCGAAGCGCTTCCATCTCGTCCCGCCACGCACCTGGGACTCCATATTTCCTCCTTCTCGGACGTACATCTCCTGGCCCTGACTGCCCCCAGTTGGCGGCTCAGCCGGGCAGGGATGGGAGAAGTGCTACGTCCTCGGGAAGGGGAGCGCCCGTCCTCGGAGGCGCGAACCGCGCACCGATCACCGGCGATCACCCCCGAGCGACAACCACTGGTCGCGCCTGACGCACATCACGCACAACCTTGCTGGACAGGCTCCGCCGAGCGGCGAAGACCCCCCTGCCCAAGAGCCGACTCCATAGTTTCCGGCTCTACTCGGTGGGGACCCAGGAGATTCCGGCGACCCGACCGGCTGTCGGGTACGGAAATGGACCGAGCGTCGCCGATCGTGGTGCATTCTCGCCGCCCGCACAAGGGGCTTCGTTACTGGGTAGTAACGGCCGGATAACCGAACAACGACCCGCCGGTATCGGTCAGCGACGCTGGGTGCCATCGTGGGCCAGGACAAACCAGTTGATAATCGGACGGAATCCAGCAGATCAACTGCCCCGACTTACTCCAAGTAACAGCGGCCGCGATTACCAAGTTTTGGTAAAGCGCGGCCGCAGTGACACTCCGTCGGCAAATCTTTCACTCCGGCAACACAGGTCACGAGGTTTACCGACTGGTCAGAACCGGCCCCGCGCCCCGCTCAGAACAGCGCCCTCGCCAGCGCCCGCCGGGCCGCCGTCACCCTGGGGTCATCGGCCCCGACGACCTCGAACAGCTCCAGCAGCCGCAGCCGTACGGCATCCCGGTCGTCACCCACCGTGCGCCGCACGGTGTCGATGAGCCGGCTGAAGGCGTCCTCGACATGACCGCCCACCAGATCCAGGTCGGCGGCGGCGATCTGCGCCGGCACGTCACCCGGCTTCTCGGCCGCCTCGGTGCGCACCTGCTGCGGGTCGAGCGCCGACACCCGGTGCAGCAACTCGGCCTGGGCGAGTCCCAGTTTCGCCTCGGAGTTGCCCGGGTCGTCGCTCAGCACGTTCTTGTAGGCCTGCACGGCCCCGCCGAAGTCCCCCGCGTCCAGGGCCTGCACGGCGGCTTCGAGCAGTGCGTCGTAGGGGCCCGCGGGCACCTCGGCGACGGCCTCGGGGCGGTCGCCCTGCTCGGCGTCGGGGTCGACGGCCAGGCCGGTCAGGCCGAAGCGCTGCTCGGCGACCTGGATCAACTGGTCGAGGGTCTGCCGGATCTGTGACTCGGCGGCGGCCCCCTGGAAGAGCGGGAGCGCCTGGCCGGCGACCACCGCGAAGACGGCCGGGATGCCCTGCACCCCGAACTGCTGCATCAGCATCTGGTTGGCGTCGACGTCGATCTTGGCAAGGACGAAGCGTCCGTTGTACTCAAGGGCGAGCCGCTCCAGGAGCGGGCTCAGCTGCTTGCACGGCTCGCACCACTCGGCCCAGAAGTCGATGACGACCGGGACCTCGGTGGACCGCTGCAGGACCTCGCTCTCGAACCCCGCCTCATCTACGTCGATCACCAGGTCGGCCGGGGAGACGGCCCCGCCGCCGCCCTGCCTGGCGGTCTCGGCGCGCGCCTGCTCCGCCTTGACCTTGGCCTCTTGGGCCGCCTTCACCGCGGCGAGGTCGACGACTCCGCTCATGGACATGTTCCGTGGCTGCATGCGTCTATCCTCCCCCGTCCGCGCGTGTGAATGAAAAGCGTTGTGAAAGCTCGTCCGGTGCGAGCCGTCCGGCGCCGGGTCCCCACCCGGCACGTGGTTTCGCTACGAGTCGTAGCGTAATGGTGTGGGGCACCTCCCGGACACCGGTACCCGGTGATCTCCCTCACTGCACCACAGGACCCGACGGTTATGGTCGTGGGATGCAGAGCAGCACTCCCGCCCCGCGCGCCGCAGGACGCCCCCGCAGCGCCACGGCGGACACCGCGATCCTCGCGGCCACGCGGGAGGCCCTGGTCGAACTCGGCTGGTCCAAGCTCACGTTGGGGGACGTCGCCACCCGCGCGGGGGTCGCGAAGACGACCCTCTACCGCCGCTGGGCGGGCAAGAACGAACTCGTCGTGGACGCGGTGGCGGAGCTCTTCGACGAGCTGCGCCTCCCCGACCGGGGCACGCTGGCCGCCGACATCGAGGGCGTGGTCCTGCAGTTCGCGGCGATCCTGGCCCGCCCGGAGGCCAAGAGCGGGCTGATGGCGGTGGTCGCCGAGTCGATCCGCGACGACGCCCTGCGCGAGCGCATCCGCGAGTCGATCGTCGACCGGCAGAAGCGCCTGGTCCTGGAGGGCAGGGCGCGGGCCCAGGCGCGCGGCGAACTCCCCCCGGAGACCGACCCCGAGGAGGCCGCCCGCACCGCCGACCTCATCTTCGACGTGGTCGCGGGCGCGGTCGTCCACCGCACCCTGGTGAGCGCGGAACCAGCCGACGAGCGCTGGGTCCGCAGCTTCACCCAGGTCCTGCTCCTGGGTCTGACCTCGATCAACACCCAGTAGGAAAGGGCGGGTTCTAGAACCCGGCGGGCTCGGTGTACACCCCCCACTCGTCCCGCAGCACCCCGCAGATCTCCCCGAGCGTGGCCTCGGCCCGCGCCGCGTCCAGCATCGGCCCGATCATGTTCGACCCGTCCCGAGCCGCCGCGAGCATCGCGTCCAGCGCGGCCCCTACGGCCGCCTCGTCCCGGACGCCCTTGCGCGCGCCCAGCTCCCGGACCTGCTCCCGCTCCACCTCGTGGCTGACCCGCAGGATCTCCAGGTCGCCGGTGACGGAGCCGGGGTGCACATTGACGCCGACCACCCGCTTGTCGCCCTTCTCCACCGACCGCTGGTACTGGAACGCGGCCTCGGCGATCTCACCGGTGAACCAGCCGTCCTCGATACCGCGCAGGATGCCGGAGGTGATCGGCCCGATCGGGTGCTGTCCGTCCGGGTGGGCCCGCAGCCCGCGCTCCCTGATCTGCTCGAAGATCTTCTCGGCGTCCGCCTCGATCCGGTCGGTGAGCTGCTCGACGTACCACGAACCCCCCAGCGGGTCCGCCACGTTGGCGACCCCGGTCTCCTCCATCAGCACCTGCTGCGTCCGCAGCGCGATCTCCGCGGCCTGCTCGCTGGGCAGCGCGAGGGTCTCGTCCAGGGCGTTGGTGTGCAGCGAGTTGGTCCCGCCGAGCACGGCCGCGAGCGCCTCGACCGCCGTACGGACGACGTTGTTGTACGGCTGCTGGGCGGTCAGGGAGACGCCGGCGGTCTGGGTGTGGAAGCGCAGCCACTGGGCCTTCTCGGTCTTTGCGCCGTAGACGTCCCGCATCCAGCGGGCCCAGATGCGGCGCGCGGCGCGGAACTTGGCGATCTCCTCGAAGAAGTCGACGTGCGCGTCGAAGAAGAAGGACAGGCCGGGGGCGAAGACGTCGACGTCCATGCCGCGGGACAGGCCGAGTTCGACGTACCCGAAGCCGTCGGCGAGGGTGTACGCCAGCTCCTGCGCGGCCGTGGAGCCGGCCTCGCGGATGTGGTAGCCGGAGACGGAGAGCGGCTTGTAGGCGGGGATGCCGGTCGCGCAGTACTCCATGAGGTCGCCGATGAGGCGCAGATGCGGCTCGGGCTGGAAGAGCCACTCCTTCTGGGCGATGTACTCCTTGAAGATGTCCGTCTGGAGCGTGCCGTTGAGGACGGCCGGGTCGATGCCCTGGCGCTCCGCGGCGACCAGGTACATGCAGAAGACGGGGACGGCCGGTCCGCTGATGGTCATGGAGGTGGTCACGTCACCGAGCGGGATGTCCTTGAAGAGGACCTCCATGTCGGCGGCCGAGTCGATGGCGACCCCGCAGTGCCCGACCTCGCCGAGCGAGCGCGGGTCGTCGGAGTCGCGGCCCATGAGGGTCGGCATGTCGAAGGCGACGGAGAGGCCGCCGCCGCCGTTGGCCAGGATCTTCTTGTAGCGCTCGTTGGTCTGCTCGGCGTTGCCGAACCCGGCGAACTGCCGGATCGTCCAGGTGCGCCCCCGGTAACCGGTGGCGTGCAGCCCGCGCGTGTAGGGGTACTCGCCGGGCCATCCGATCCGCTCGAAGCCGTCGTACCTGTCCCCGGGCCGGGGCCCGTACACCGGCTCCACGGGATCGCCGGAGAGCGTGGTGAAATCGGCCTCACGCGTGCGTGCGGCGTCGAACCGGGCCTGCCAGCGTCGGCGGCCCTCTGCGATGGCGTCAGCGTCCATACCTTCGAATTTACTAGGACGTCCTAGTAAATGTCGATGGCCAACCGGGGCATCCGAGTGACGCCCCGGTGGTGATCAGGCCTTGGCGGGGACCGGAGCCGGCTCGACGATCTTCGACTCCAGCTCGTGGCTGATCTTCCGCTCCACGAAGAACGCCGCCGTCGGGATGGTTCCCGCAAGCAGCACCCAGAGCTGCTTGCCGACCGGCCACTTCGCCTTGGAGCCCAGGTCGAACGCGAAGAGCAGGTAGACGACGTACAGCCAGCCGTGCGCGATGGCGACGACCTCGGTGAAGCTCCCGGCACCGTCGATCTTGAGGAGGTACTTGGCGATCATGCTGAGGCACAGCAGGACCAGCAGGACACCCGTGACATAGGCCATGACGCGGTAGCGGGTCAGCACGCTCTTTTTCATGAGGACGAGCGTAACGACCGGTTCCGGGCGATCTTTCCCCGGGTCAGTCCTCGTCGAAGTCCGCCGCCGCGACCCTGAGCGGCCGCAGCATGGCGAAGATCTCCCCGCACTCCTCGGCGTCGTAGGCACCCAGACCGAAGTCCATCTCCATCAGGTCGCGGGTGGCCGCGTCGCAGACCTCGCGGCCCTTGTCGGTGATGGAGGCGAGGGTGCCGCGGCCGTCGTTCGGGTTCGGGCGCTTGGCGACGAGACCGGACCTGACCAGGCGGTCCACGGTATTCGTCACGGAGGTGGGGTGCACCATGAGCCGCTCGCCGATCTTGGACATGGGCAGCTCGCCGGCCTTGGAGAAGGTGAGCAGCACCAGCGCCTCGTAGCGCGCGAAGGTCAGTCCGTACGGCTTGACGACCGCGTCGACCTCGGCGAGCAGGATCTGCTGCGCCCGCATGATCGAGGTGATGGCGGCCATCGAGGGCACGCTTCCCCAGCGCTGCTTCCAGTGTTCGTCGGCGCGGGCGATGGGGTCGAAAGGGAGACTGAGGGGCTTCGGCACGGCACCAGACCTTACCGGCCGGTCACATCGTGGTCAGCCCCGTCTCGCCCTTCGGTCCGGGCGGTCCGCCGCGGCCGTACCCGTGTGCCCGGTGTCGTATCGGAGCGGGCCGCGCCCCCTGTGCCAGGATTACTGACTGATTGTCACTGAATGTCCCCCTCGCGCAAGGAGCAGCATGTCCCGGCTGATCCACACGTTCGCGGCGCTCGCGGTGCTCGGCCTCGCGGTGGGCTGTTCGTCCGCGTCCGACGTCGACGAGGCCTCCGTCGCCGGTGCCCGGTCCAAGGGGCCGGCCGGCGACATGACCTTCTGGGTCGACCCGGCGAGCCCGGCGGCCGAGCAGATCCAGCTGTGGGAACGGGAGGGGCGCACCCAGGACGCCGCCCTGCTCAAGCGGATCGCCGACGAGCCGGCCGCGCTGTGGCCCGCCGGGGAGATCGACCCCGGTCCCGTGGTGCGGGCGGCGACCTCGGCCGCGCGCCAGGAGGGGCGTACGGCGCTCTTCGTGGCGTACGACATCCCGCACCGCGACTGCGGTCAGCACTCGGCCGGCGGGGCGGCGGACGCGGACGCGTACCGGGCGTGGATCGGGAAGTTCGCCGAGGCGCTGGGGAGTTCGAAGGCGCTGGTCGTGCTGGAGCCGGACGCCGTCGCGCACACGGTGGACGGCTGCACGCCCGGTGAGTACCAGGACGAGCGGGAGCAGCTGCTGAGCGAGGCGGTCGTCCGGCTGAAGCAGCAGTCGGGGACGAGGGTGTACCTCGACGCGGGCAACCCGGCCTGGATCAGGGACCCCGGGAAGCTGGTGGAGCCGTTGAAGCGGGCCGGTGTCCAGGAGGCCGACGGGTTCTCGCTCAACGTCTCCAACTTCCAGACGGACGAGGTGACGAAGAAGTACGGCGTCGAGCTCTCACGCGATCTGGGCGGCAAGCACTTCGTCGTGGACACCAGCCGCAACGGCAACGGTCCGCTGGACGGCGCCTGGTGCAACCCGCCCGGCCGCGGCCTGGGCACCCGGCCGACCACCGACACCGGCGAGGCCGCCCTGGACGCCTATCTGTGGATCAAGCGGCCCGGCGCCTCGGACGGCACCTGCGAGGGTGGTCCGAACGCCGGGCAGTGGTGGCCGGAGTACGCCTTGGAGCTGGCCCGCAACTCCAAGGCGTAGCAAGGCGGTTCAGTGCGCCGGGGTCAACTTCACCGCACCTGGATCCACTTGGCCTCCGACGGCGTGCCCTGCGCGTCCGTCACGAAGAGCATGTACCAGCCGGGCGGCACCAGCGCCTGGTCCTTGGGGACGTCCACCGTCACCGACTTGCCGTCCTTGACGAGGCCGAGTTCGATGGAGCGCTGCTCGACGTCCGTCGTGTGCGTGACCGAACTCGGCCGCATCAGGCGGGCCTTGACGACCCGCTCGGGGTGGTCGGTGCGGAAGGTCGCCCGGTGGTGCCGGTCCAGGGTCTGCGGCCCGTCCTGCAGCACGGGCCTGTTGGTGCCGTTCCTGTGCAGCGCGGGCGGGGTGAAGATCTCCATGCGCTGCTCGAAGTGGCCCAGCTTGGTGTTGGCCTGGTCGTCGAAGAGCGGGTCGGAGCCGAAGGTGACGACCCTGCCGTCGGGCAACAGCAGTGCCTCGGAGTGGTAGTTGCGGCCGATCATGGGGGCGGCGGCCGCGTGGAAGGCGTTGCCCTTCGGGTCGTAGAACTGCGCCTTGAAGATGTTGCTGGCGCTGCGGCCGCGGTAGTCCGAGGAGCCGTTGGTGGTGAAGACCGAGTCGTCCGGCATGATCACGCTGTTCAAGTACCGGGTGCCCTGCGGGAGTTGCGGGCCGTCCTTGAAGGCCGGGCTGTCCTGCTTGAGGTCGACGACCGCGGTGCGCGGGGTCGACTTCTTGGACTCGCCGACGCCTCCGCCGCCGAGGATCATCACTTTCTGGTCCTGTGCGGGCGGCAGCAGGAGTGAGGACGAGGTCTCGGTCTCGTCGGGGTCGCGCAGCCCTGCGACCTTGGTGAACTTGTTGGTCTTCAGGTCCCAGAGGCCGGGCTCACGGCCCTTGGTGGCGGGTCCGTAGCCGGCGTTGGAGGCCGGGTAGAAGAGCTTGCCGCCCTTGGTGAGGAAGAGGGCCGGGTAGGTGGGGAAGTAACGCTTGGGGCCCGGGGTCCACTTCTTGGTCTTCGGGTCGTAGATCTCGTTGTCGCCCTGGTCGATGACGCCGACGTCGTCGAGGCCGGAGACGGCGAGGACGCGGCCGTCGTCGAGGCCGACGAGGGTCGGGTACCAGCGGGCCTTCTCCATCGGGTCGACGGGGATGTACCGCTCGGCCCTCGGGTCGAACTCGTAGGCGGCGCGGATGCCTTGGTAGTCCTGCTTCTGCAGGGTGATCTTCTCGGAGAGGCCGTAGGTGTTGTTCGCGTCCTTGCCCTTGAGGCCGACGATGTCGTACTGCGCCTGGTTCTCGGTGACCGACATCGGGCCCGGTTCGGCGGCCTCGACGAAGACGCGGACCTCGCTCGCGGTGACCTTGGTCTGCCAGGGCTGCATCACACCGCGGGCGTTGTAGGTGACCTTGAACTCGCGCTTCGCCTTGGGCACGGTGACGTCGAACCTGGTGACGTAGTCGACGCCCGCCGGGGAGCGGAAGACGGTGCCCTTCTTGAGGAACATCGCCTTGTTCGGGCTCTCGTTCTTGACGCGCATGCCGCCGCCGGCCCGCTTGACCTCGCCGTCGAGGAGTTCGTAGCGGGCGGTGCCGCCGGCCACCAGCAGGTTGCCGCTGGGGAGTTGGCTGTGCCCGCCGCAGAAGAAGTCGACCGGGGTCGGGATCTTCTTGAACGTGTTGGCCTTCGGGTCCCACAGCACGGTGTCGAAGGAACCCGCGTTGAACTTCTTCTGCTCGTTGCCCGACCCGGCGACGATCAGCACCTTGCCGGTGTGCAGCAGCGACGCGTGGATGGCGTTGGTGCGGTACTCCTTCGGGATGTCGATCTGGTCCCAGGAGCCGTACTTGGCCATGTACTCGGGCCGCGTGATCTTGTAGTCGTGGTACTGCTCGCTCGCGAAGTCGAGGGCGGCCGGGGCGTTGAGACCGGCCAGGACGGCGATGCCGCCGATGCCGAGGACGGTCTTCCTGGTTTTCTGGGACGGCTGGAAAGCCATGGTCAGTTGCCCCCTGTCGAGGTGCTGGAGACGGACGGACCGGCCCCGGTGGTGGCGAGCGCGGGCTCGGCCGTGTCGACGGTGCGCGCGCCGCCGAGCAGCGACCGCCGCTCCCGGCGCTCCTTGAGCAGCGAGCCGACCCAGATCCCCAGCGGGGCAAGGGAGATGAGCATGCCCAGGACGGCCCAGGTGCGCATGGCCGCGTGCGTGTGGTCGAGGACGACGGAGCCGGCCAGCGAGGTCGCGAGGAGGATCGCCCAGAAGAGATGGATGCGGAAGGTCATCACCCGGTCGGGGCTGGCGTCGCCGCCCTTGGGGGTGACGACGAACCGGCTGGGCCGACGGATGAGCGCCTCACCGAAGGACTTCAGGTAGATGGGCGCGGACAGCGCGGACATCGCCATGCCCGCCAGCCCGCCCGACCCCTCCGGTTCGTGCGGGGAGACGTTGTGCCGCCGGTTCCACAGATACAGCCCGATCTGCAGGGCGGCGGCATCGCTGTAGAGCATCAGCCACACGGACGCGGCGACCTGGGTGCCGGACGCCCCGAACCACAGGAACAGGAAGCAACTCATGATGCCCAGCAGCCAGTTGACGGCTGTCATGGGGTAGTAGACGAGCATCATCGTGTACGAGAACAGCCGCCCCGGAGGCATCGTGAACGGCGCCTTCCAGTACTGCTTGATCAGCGTCTCGTACGTGCCGCGCGACCACCGCATCTGCTGCGTGAAGAAGTCGGTCCAGGAGGCCGGGCCCTCCCCGACGGCGAGCACGTCCGGGGTGTAGACGGACCGCCAGTGCGTACGGGTCAGCGGGTTGCGGTGCCGATGCAGCTCGAAGCCGGTGGCCATGTCCTCGGTGATGGAGTCGTACAGCCCGCCGATCTGCTGGACGGCGGCCATGCGTACGACGTTGTTCGTCCCGACGAACATGGGGGCGCGGTAGCGGTTGCCGGCGCGCTGGATCAGCGCGTGGAAGAGGAACTGCTGCGACTCGGCGGCCTTGGTGACGGGGTTGTGGTAGTTCCCGTACACCTGCGGCCCTACGACGAAGGCGACGTCCGGGTCGCGGAAGTAACCCATCATCCGCTCAAGGAAGTTGGGGAGCGGCACGTGGTCGGTGTCGACGGAGGCGAAGAACTCGTAGTCGCCGCCGTGCATGGCGATCCAGGCGTTGTAGTTCCCGTGCTTCGTACGGGCCTTGTGGACGCCCCTGGGCCGGTTCCACTCCGGGACGCCGTGCCGTGTGAAGTGCCGTACGCCCAACTCGGCGCACAGGGCCTTCGCCTGCTCGTCGTCACCCTCGTCCAGGAGCCAGACGTCGACCGGCCCGGTGTGCGTGACCCTGACCGCGCCTTCGAGGGTGGCGCGGAGCATGGAGAGGGGTTCCTTGCCCGGGACGTACGTCGTGAGGAAGGCGACGCGGGTGCCGGGGGCGGGGACGACGGGGACCGGGTCGCGGGCGACCAGCGTGGCGTGGGCGACGGAGGCGACGTTGACGACCATGAACAGCTCGATGAGGCCGATGGCTATCAGCATCGTGACGTCGAGCCCGACCATCCACTCCTGACCGCCCTCGCGCTCGACCCAGTGGGAGGGCCAGACGAGATAGACGAGCAGGGCGGCGGTGAGCACCGGGGCGAGGCTCATCAGGAGGACAGCGCGTATTCGGTGGGGCTCGCGCGAGAGGAGCGAGGTGTACTGCACCTGGTACGACCCACCGGACGGCTCGGTGAGCGGCCCCGCCAGTCGGCTGTAGGTGTCGTAGTCGTAGCCCTCCGGCCGCACAGCGCCCTCCAATGATTGAGGAGTGATCGAAGCCCGGGGAATCCGGAACGGCTACGTTCCGAAGATCGACCGGGCCGATACCCACACACAAGTGGACATATGAGGGCGTGTCGAACTGGACGCGTCCAGGTGGGTGGGGAGTTGCCTCCGGTGGTGGAACGGGGGCCTCCGGCGGTTGGGCGGGGGGTCTGTGGGGTGGGGCGGGGTGGGTTCCTGGAGTGGGGCGGGGTGCGTTGGGCGGCAGAGCAGGGGGCTTCCGGGGGTGGGTGCGAGGTGCTTACGGCGGTGGGTTGGGGGCCGTCGGGGGTGAGGCGGGGGCTCGCCTTTGCTGGAGCGGGGTGCCGCGGCGGTGGGGTGGGGGCTTCGGGCAGTAGGACAAGGTGCACTCGGGAGTGGGCAGGGGCTTCCCTGCTGGGTGCCTCCGGCAGGGAGCCGGGGTGCTTCCGGCAGGGGGCGGAGCGCCTTCGGTCGTGGAACGGGGTGGGCCCGACTGGGTGACGGCGGCTCTGGGCTCGGTGTGGGGCGCGGCGCCCCGCGTCGGTCAATAAGCGCTACGCGCCGGGCCGCACCAGGGCTGCGGGTTGCGGGGCGAGGTGCCTTCGAGAGCGGGGCGGGAGTCTTGCCTGTGCTGGAGCGAGGCGCTTCCGGCAGTGGGGCGAGGGGACTTCGGCCGTGGAAGGTGGAAGGGGGTGGCTCCGGCGGGGCGACGGCGGCTCTGGGCTCGGTAGGGCGCGGGGCCCGGGGTGGGGAGTCGATGCTGCGCGCCGTGCCGTGCCGGGGCTGCGGGCTGCGGGCTGCGGGCTGCGGGCTGCGGGCTGCGGGGCGGTAACCCCCTGCCGAGGAGATCCTCGCCCGGCCCGAATTGGGGCGGAGACCTAGGAGTTCGGGGCAGCGGTGGGAGTTGCCGGGTCGGAGGTGCTGCTCGCGGCGCCGGCGCGGGTTGTCCCGTCGATTCCGGTGTGCAGGGATGGCGGGGTGATCGCGGACGCGCTCATGCCGTTCGAGCGACGTCGTTGGTGGTGGGCTACGGCGAGGAAGTGATCGGCGGGTTCATGGCCGACCCGGCGTCAGCCGTAGGCCGCCCGCGGCGTGAACACGCGGTGGCACTCGGCGGGGTCCCGGCGGCGCGGGAGCGGCTCGTCGCGGTGGGTCGAGCCGGTGGGCCGGGTGGGGCGCCGGGACAGTCGAGCCGGTGGACTGGGAGCCGTGCCGGGCAGTCAAGCCGACGGACCGGGAGCGGTGCCGGGCAGCCAAGCCGGTGGGCCGAGTCCCGCGCCGGAACAGTCAAACCGGCAGACCGGGAGCGGTGCCGGGCAGTCGAGCTGGGTGCCGGAACAGCGGGGCGGGGCTCGGAACAGCGGAGCCTGTGAGGGTGGGCCTTGCAGGCCCGGGATTTCCCGGGGCCCCTGCCCCTTACGGCTCCCCTCGCTCCCGCTCGAAAGAAACGCCCAGCCGACGCCGACTCGCCCCGCCCCGTCCAGAGGGAATTCGCCCTACCCGAAAAGGACTCGCCGCCCCCGAAGGGAACCCCTCCTACTCCGCCAAATGCCGCTCGACCGTCTCCACCTTCGATGTGAGGCCGTCCGTCACGCCCGGGCGGATGTCCGCCTTGAGGACGACGGAGACGCGGGGGGCTCGGGACTCGACCGCGGCGACGGCTCGTTTGACGACGTCCATGACCTCGTCCCACTCGCCCTCGATGGACGTGAACATCGCGTCGGTGCGGTTGGGGAGGCCGGACTCGCGGACCACGCGGACGGCGTCGGCGACGTACTCCCCCACGTCCTCGCCGACACCCAGCGGCGTCACGGAAAAGGCGACGATCATGCGTTCACGATTCCTTCCTGGCGGGCGCGGGAGGCGATGACCGCGTTCTCGGCCTCGTGCTTGAGCTTGCGCTCGGCGAAGAAGCCGCCGGTGGGCAGCACGGAGAGGACGAAGTAGAACGCGGCCGTCTTGGCACCCCACTTGGTCCGGTTCCAGGCATCGGCCCAGAAGAGGACGTAGAGGATGAAGAGGACGCCGTGGACCATGCCCATGACGGGCACCGCGTTGAAGTCCGTGGTCCGCTTCAGCACCGAGCAGACGAGCAGCAGGAGGAAGGACACGGCCTCGGGCGCCGACACCAGGCGGAGGCGGCGGAGGGCGGTGGCGGTCTTGATGTCCACGGGTCACCTTCGATGAGGGAGACGTCCACAGTTTGTGAACGCGAGCACAAACGTTCACCCATTGTGGCAAACGGCTGAGCGTGCCGAGACTGGGGGTCCGCAGCCGAGCCCCCGGGAGCGCCCGTGCAGTTCGTGTTCTTCATGACCCTGCCCGGGCTGGTCGTCCTCCTGACCGCGCTCGCCTTCCTCGACCAGCTGCTGCTGAAGGCCGGTCGCGCGGGCGCGCTGCCCTGGCGGAACGCCGGCCGGCAGGGGCAGATATCCGCGACCGGCTTCGAGCAGCTGCACGCGAGCCTGTCGCCGGGCAAGCAGACCGAGCTGAAGGAACGGCAGAGCGCCCTGGTGATGCGGGACGACGAGGAGGACGGGGCGCCGCCCTGGTCCACGGTCGACCTGCGCGCGGGCAGCGCCGTCATCCGGTTGGCCCCGAACACGCCCCGCGAGACCGCGTAGACCCGTCCTTAGTCCGTGGACCTGCCCTTAGGGGGACAGATCAGGGTCGTTCTCCACCCACGGGCCCTGTCCTCCACCGCACCCCTCCGGCTACCTTCGCTGCGTGGCGATGTTTCGACTCCAGGGCAGCAAGGTGCTCGCCGTCGACATGACCGGGGACGCCGTGAAGGCGAAGAACGGCTCGATGGTCGCGTACGACGGACAGATGGCCTTCAAGAAGATGAGCGGCGGCGGTGAGGGCATCCGGGGGATGGTGACCCGGCGGCTCACCGGTGAGCAGATGACGGTGATGGAGGTGAGGGGGCAGGGGACCTGCTGGTTCGCGGACCGGGCCTCCGAGATCAACCTCGTGAGTCTCCAGGGGGACAAGCTGTACGTCGAGTCGAGCAACCTGCTGGCGACCGACGCGGGACTGCGGACGGGCACGACGTTCACCGGGCTGCGCGGCGCCTCGCAGGGCAACGGGCTGTTCACGACGACCGTCGAGGGCCACGGCCAGGCGGCGATCATGTCGGACGGCCCGGCCGTCGTGCTCCGGGTCAGCCGGCAGTACCCGCTGACGGTCGACCCCGGCGCGTACATCGCGCACCAGGGAAATCTCCAGCAGTCCTTCCAGTCCGGTGTGACCTTCCGCACGCTCTTCGGGGAGGGCGGCGGCGAGGCCTTCCAGATCCGCTTCGAGGGCGACGGCCTCGTCTACGTCCAGCCCAGCGAGCGGAACACGATCGCGGGGGACATCTGACATGGCGTTCACCGAGATCAACTCGAAGATGATCCAGGCGACGGTCATGCCGGGCCAGCGGCTCTACAGCCAGCGCGGCGCGATGCTCGCCTACAAGGGGGACGTCTCCTTCACCCCGAACATCCAGGGCGGCCAGGGCGGCGTCATGTCGATGATCGGACGCCGCGTGGCGAACGAGGCGACCCCGCTGATGACCGTCGAGGGCAGCGGCACCGTGATGTTCGGTCACGGCGGCCACCACATCCAGATCATCAACCTCACCGGGGACACCCTCTACGTGGAGGCCGACCGCCTCCTCGCCTTCGAGGGCACCCTCCAGCAGGGCACGATGTTCATGGGCTCGCAGGGCGGCGTCATGGGCATGGTCCGCGGCCAGGTCACCGGCCAGGGCCTGTTCACGACCACGCTCCAGGGACAGGGCTCGGTCGCCGTGATGGCCCACGGCGGGGTCTTCGAGGTCCCGATCACCCCCGGCCGCGCCGTCCATGTCGACCCGCAGGCCTACGTCGCCCACCACGGCGACGTACGCAACAAGCTGTCCACGGCGCTCGGTTGGCGCGACATGGTGGGCCGGGGCTCAGGCGAGGCCTTCCAGCTGGAGCTGAGCGGCAGCGGCGCGGTGTACGTCCAGGCGTCGGAGGAGAAGCTGTGAGCCAGTACGCGGGGTCCGGCCCCACGGTCTACGACCCGATGACCCTCCCGGTCGACGACAACGTCAACAAGTACACCTTCTGCGTGGAGCTCAAGAGCAGCCAGTGGTTCCTGCAGAAGGGGAAGATGATCGCCTACTACGGCTCGATGGAGTTCAACGGCATCGGGCACGGGCGACTCGACCGACTTGTCCGTACGTCGTTCCATTCGCCTCTGCACGCAAGCGACTGGGTCGTGGCGGAGGGCTCGGGCAAGATGCTGCTCGCCGACCGGGCCTTCGACGTCAATTCGTACGACCTCGACGACGGCAACCTGACCATTCGCTCGGGCAACCTGCTCGCTTTTCAGCCAAGTCTCGCTCTCAAGCAGTCGATTGTTCCCGGCTTTCTGACACTCATCGGAACCGGAAAGTTCGTGGCCGCCTCGAACGGCCCGGTGGTGTTCATGGAACCCCCCATCAGAGTCGACCCGCAGGCCCTCGTCGGCTGGGCCGACTGCCCCTCCCCCTGCCATCACTACGACCACGCGTACATGACCGGCCTGATGGGCGGCCTACGTGCGATGACGGGCATCGGCGGCGCGTCCGGCGAGGAGCACCAGTTCGAGTTCGTCGGGGCCGGCACGGTGCTGCTCCAGTCGTCCGAGGCGCTGATGGCCGAGCAGGCCACGGGGGCCGTTCCGCACGAGCCGGGGGTACCCGGTGGGGGTGGGGCTCCCACAGGCCCCGCACAGCAAGCGGGCGCACCGCGCCTTCCCGGACAGCTGGGGGATCTCCAGCGTCGCTTCGGGCTGTGAGCGGTAGTCTGCGGAGTGTGACGTCGAACATGTGCGCGCCGTCACGCCACCCTCACTAGTTCGCCTTTCAACATTTTAGGTAGACTTCATTCATGGAGACCGAGACGGCCACGCGCTGGCTGACCGATGAGGAGCAGTGCGCCTGGCGCACCCACCTGGAGGTCAACAGGCTGCTGACATACCAACTCGAGAAGGATCTGCAGCCGTTCGGCCTGACGATGAACGACTACGAGATTCTGGTGAATCTCTCCGAGGCGGAGGACGTACGGCTGCGGATGAGTGACCTCGCGGCCGCCACGCTCCAGTCCAAGAGCCGCCTCTCGCATCAGATCACCCGGATGGAGAACGCGGATCTGGTCCGGCGGGAGAATTGCGAGTCGGACCGGCGTGGGTTGTACGCGGTGCTGACCGAGCACGGGCTGGAGACGATGAAGAAGGTCGCGCCTCACCATGTCGCGTCCGTCCGGCGCCACTTCATCGATCTTGTGACGCCGGAAGGTCTGTCGGAACTGAACAAAACGCTGAAGCCGATCGCAGAACACCTGCGAGGCCAACGGGGACGCCCCTGACCCCGGGCACGGGGACCGTCTGGGGGCTCCGCCCCCAGACCCCCGATCGGCCCTGAAGGGTCCTCGTCCTCAAACGCCGGACGGGCTGGATTCAGCCGGCCTGCGCTGGAGAGGCGCGGGACGGGCTGAGCGTGCGCGGCCTGTGCTGGAGAGGCGCCGGGACCCGCGAGGTCCGGCCCACGGCAGCGCCCTGCTTCTAGGGGCGCGGGGAACTGCGCGACCAGCCACGACGCACCGGCAGACAAGCGACAACCCCCGCACCCCCAGCCACCACCCCGGCAACCACGAAACACACCCCCAACGGCAGCCGCCCCACCAGCAGCCCCGTCACCACCGACCCACTCGAACTCCCCGCGTTCACCGCCATGTTGACCCACGCCCCGGCCTGCGTCCGCGCCTCCGGCAGCGCGGTCTCGTCGGCCAGCAGATACGCCGTGGTCAACGCCGGCGCCACAAAGAACCCCGCGCACCCCACGGCCACGGTGAGTGACCAGAGCCCCGTGGCGAACCCGGCGGCAGCCAGCGCCAGCCCGAGCCCCAGCGCCGCCCCGGACAACCGAACCCGCGCGGCCGTACGCCAGTCGACCGCCCCGTTCAGCAGACCACCCACCGCACTGCCTGCCGAGAGCGCCGCCAGCACCCAGGGCACGACATCATCGCCGTACCCCCGCTGCTCCACGAACGCCATCACCAGCAGATAGACCGCACTCAACGCGAGCCCCATCCCCCCGGCGACGACGACCGGCCCGAGGAGCCCGCGGACCCGGGCGAGCCTCAACCTCCGCCCCCCGCCTGCGGATACGCGAACCCCGGACAGCGCCGGTGACATGACGAACGCGAACGTCCCGGTGACGACGAGGACCGCGCTGAGCAGCACCCCGGCAGCCGCCGGAGCGAAGCTGAGCACCCCGCCGACCACCAACGGGCCGACGACGTAGAGGAGTTCCTCGGCGACCCCATCGAGGCTGTACGCGCGTTGCAGCAACGACCCACGGTCACCTACGAGTTCGCCCCACACGGAGCGCATCGTGGGTCCCAGCGGGGGCGCGCACATCCCGGTGAGCGCGGCCACCGCGCCGAGCACCACCTCCGGCGTCCCGGGGCTCCAGGTCACCGCCGCGAGGACGCACAGGAAACCGCCGTAGAGGAGCGCCATGGGCGGGAGGGCGCGGCGCGGGCCGTGGCGGTCGACCAGGGCGGCGCGCAGGGGCAGGAGGAGGACGGTCGCGGTGCCGAACGCGGCCATGATCGTGCCGGCGGCGGCGTAGGAGCCGGTGGCGCGGACGACCGCGAGGAGGACCGCCGGGGAGACCGTGCCGTACGACAGACGGCCGACGAGCGCCGCGGCGAACGTGCGGCGGGCGTACGGGACTTGGAGTACGGCGGCATACGAAGGGCACGCCGGAGTCGGCGTGGAAGAAGGCGCGGACATGCGAGAGGTTCCTCAACTGGAGGCAGGAGAAAGGGACGCCTGTGCGCCGCGCGACGGCGTTGCGATGCGGGCCGATCCGATGTGATCGCCGATGTGATCGCTGTCGTGCGCGGGCCGGGCGGGCCCTATGCCAAGAGGAGGAACATGCGGTCAACGTACCAACAGGACACGGCCGTCGACCATCGAGTTAGCTCTCGGTGATGCCTGCGATCAGCTCGTCCGCCGCCCGGTACGGGTCCAGCTCCCCCGCCACGATCCGCTCCGCGAGCGCGCTCAGCCGGCGGTCTCCGTGCAGGTCGCCGATGCGGGCGCGCAGGGCGGTCACCGCGATCGTCTCGACCTCGCGGGCCGCCCGGGCCGCGCGGCGCTCCGCGAGGACGCCGTGCTCCTCCATCCACGCCCGGTGCTTCTCCAGGGCCTCCACGACCTCGTCGATGCCCTCGGAGCGGGAGGCGACCGTCTTGACGATCGGGGGGCGCCAGTCGCCGGGGCCGCGGGACTCGCCGAGGCCCAGCATGTGGTTCAGCTCGCGGGCGGTCGCGTCGGCTCCGTCGCGGTCGGCCTTGTTGACGACGTAGACGTCGCCGATCTCCAGGATCCCGGCCTTGGCCGCCTGGATGCCGTCGCCCATGCCGGGGGCCAGCAGCACCACGCTGGTGTCGGCCTGGGAGGCGATCTCGACCTCCGACTGGCCCACCCCGACCGTCTCGACCAGGATCACGTCGCAGCCCGCCGCGTCCAGGACGCGGATGGCCTGCGGGGCGGACCAGGCGAGGCCGCCGAGGTGGCCGCGGGTGGCCATCGAGCGGATGTAGACGCCGGGGTCGGAGGAGTGGTCCGACATGCGGACGCGGTCGCCGAGCAGGGCGCCCCCTGAGAACGGCGAGGACGGGTCGACGGCCAGGACACCGACCCGCCTGCCCTGCTTGCGGTACGCCGTGACCAGCGCGGACGTCGAGGTCGACTTGCCGACGCCCGGCGATCCGGTGAGGCCCACGACGTACGCCCCGCCGGTGAGCGGTGCGAGCGCCGCCATGACCTCCCTGAGCTGCGGGGAGGCCCCTTCCACCAGGGAGATCAGCCGGGCCACGGCGCGTGGCCGGCCTTCCCTGGCCTGGGCCACCAGCGAGGCGACGTCCTGCATCACGGCTCCGTTCCGTTACGAGAAGGTCGAGAAGGTACTGCTGCTCAGGCCTTCGGCACCCGCACGATCAGGGCGTCGCCCTGACCGCCGCCACCGCACAGCGCGGCCGCGCCGACCCCGCCGCCGCGCCGCTTCAGCTCCAGGGCCAGGTGCAGGACGAGACGGGCGCCGGACATGCCGATGGGGTGGCCCAGGGCGATGGCGCCGCCGTTGACGTTCACCTTTTCCGTGGACACCCCGAGGTCCTTCATTGACTGGACCGCGACGGCGGCGAAGGCCTCGTTGATCTCGATCAGGTCGAGGCCCTCGACCTCCAGGCCCTCCTTCTTGAGGGCGTGCAGGATCGCGTTGGACGGCTGCGACTGGAGGGAGTTGTCGGGTCCCGCCACATTGCCGTGCGCGCCGATCTCGGCGATCCACTCAAGGCCCAGCTCCTGCGCCTTGGTCTTGCTCATCACGACCACGGCCGCCGCGCCGTCCGAGATCTGCGAGGAGGTGCCGGCGGTGATCGTGCCGTCCTTGCTGAACGCGGGGCGCAGCTTGCCGAGGGACTCGACGGTGGTCTCCGCGCGGATGCCCTCGTCCTTGCTGAAGACGACCGGCTCGCCCTTGCGCTGCGGGATCTCGATCGGGGTGATCTCGGCCTCGAAGACGCCGTTCTGCTGGGCGGCGGCGGCGCGCTGGTGGGACAGGGCCGCGATCTCGTCCTGCTCGGGGCGCCGGATGCCGAGGCGGGTGTTGTGCTTCTCCGTGGACTCGCCCATGGCGATGTTCTCGAAGGCGTCGGTCAGGCCGTCGTGGGCCATCGCGTCGAGCATCTCGATCGCGCCGTACTTGTGGCCCTCGCGGGACTTGGGGAGCAGGTGGGGGGCGTTGGTCATGGACTCCTGGCCGCCCGCGACGATCACGTCGAACTCACCTGCACGGATGAGCTGGTCGGCGAGCGCGATGGCGTCGAGGCCGGAGAGGCACACCTTGTTGATGGTGAGCGCCGGGACGCTCATGGGGATGCCCGCCTTGACGGCGGCCTGGCGTGCCGGGATCTGCCCTGCCCCGGCCTGGAGCACCTGGCCCATGATCACGTACTGCACCTGGTCGCCACCGATACCCGCACGGTCGAGGGCGGCCTTGATCGCGAAGCCGCCGAGGTCGGCTCCGGAGAAGGACTTCAGGGAGCCCAGCAGGCGTCCCATGGGCGTCCGGGCGCCCGAGACGATCACCGAGGTCGTGCTGTTCGTTCCAGACATGAGGTGCGATCCCCTTCCAGCGTTTTTCAGCTGAGGAGTGAACGAGGGTTTACTTGAAATGTACTGAGCGGTAGTCCACCCCGTCATCGGGCCGTCGGTGTGATCGCGCGCACGTTGCGTAACCACCGTGCGAGCGCTGCACTACATACATGCTGACGCGAATCGACCACATCGGGATCGCCTGCTTCGACCTCGACCGGACGGTGGAGTTCTACCGGGCCACCTACGGCTTCGAGGTGTTCCACTCCGAGGTCAACGAGGAGCAGGGCGTGCGCGAGGCCATGTTGAAGATCAACAACACGGACGACGGCGGCGCCTCCTACCTCCAGCTCCTCGAACCCACCCGCGAGGACTCCGCCGTGGGCAAGTGGCTGGCGAAGAACGGGGAGGGTGTCCACCACATCGCCTTCGGTACGGCGGACGTCGACACCGACTCCGCGGACATCCGGGGAAAGGGCGTACGCGTTCTGTACGACGAGCCCCGGACCGGCTCCATGGGGTCACGGATCACGTTCCTGCACCCAAAGGATTGCCATGGCGTACTGACAGAACTGGTCACTTCGGCGCCTGTTGAGTCACCTGAGCACTGACCCTCGTACATATGGGCCGGTAGGGTTGGGGTCGGTCGTCGCCCGCAACCGGGGCAACGGCATGCCGGGGTCCGGGTTTCGGGGGGCGAGCGTCGGGCAGCAGCCCATGCTCCGTCGTTGATCTGACACCATTCCCCGGGAGCACCGTTCGGCGGATGGACGGCGCTCGTTGGAGTAAACCGTGACCAGGGGACGGATGGGACCGCGCAGTGCGGGGCTACGAACGCCAGGAGCGAGAGCCGGCGGCTGACGTCGACCACCTCTCTCGGTTCGAGGCCGAGATGGAGCGGCTGAAGACCGAGCGGGAAAAGGCGATCCAGCATGCCGAGGACCTCGGCTACCAGGTCGAGGTGCTGCGCGCCAAGCTGCACGAGGCGCGCCGCACCCTCATGTCCCGACCGGCTTACGACGGCGGTGACATCGGCTATCAGGCCGAGCAGATGCTTCGTAATGCCCAGGTCCAGGCCGACCAGTTGCGGCAGGACGCCGAGCGGGAGCTGAGCCAGGCCCGCGCGCAGACCCAGCGCATCCTCCAGGAGCACGCCGAGCAGGCCGCGCGCCTCCAGGCGGAGCTGCACCAGGAGGCCGTGACCCGGCGCCAGCAGCTCGACCAGGAGCTCGCCGAGCGCCGGCAGACCGTCGAGTCCCACGTCAACGAGAACGTGGCGTGGGCCGAGCAGCTCCGCGCCCGCTCCGAGTCGCAGGCCCGCCGTCTCGTGGACGAGTCGCGCGCCGAGGCCGAGCAGGCGCTGGCCGCCGCCCGCGCCGAGGCCGAGCGGGTCGCCACCGAGGCCCGGCAGCGGCTGGAGATGGACGCCGAGGCGGCCCGCGCGGAGGCCGAGCAGCTGTTGCGCCGGGCCCGCACGGACGCCGAGCGCCTGCTGAACGCGGCCTCCACCCAGGCCCAGGAGGCCACCGACCACGCCGAGCAGCTGCGCAGCTCCACGGTCAACGAGTCGGACTCCGCCCGCCGTCAGGCCACCGAGCTGAGCCGGGCCGCCGAGACCCGTATGGCCGAGGCCGAAACCTCACTGCGCGAGGCCCGCCTCGAGGCGGAGAAGGTCCTCGCCGAGGCCAAGGAAGCCGCCGCCAAGGCCCTCGCGAGCGCCGAGTCGGCCAACGAGCAGCGCACCCGGACCGCCAAGGAGCAGGTCGCCCGGCTGGTGACGGAGGCCACCAAGGAGGCCGAGTCCACCAAGTCGGACGCCGAGCAGGTCGTCGCCGAGGCCCAGGCCAAGGCCGACAAGATCGTCGCGGAGGCCGAGGAGAACGCGCGGAGCCTCACCGCCGAGGAGACCGCCTCCCAGCTCGCCAAGGCCGCCCGTACCGCCGAGGAAGTCCTCGACAAGGCGTCCGAGGAGGCCAAGAACACCACCAAGGCCGCCACCGAGGAGGCCGAGCGGATCCGCTCCGAGGCGGAGGCCGAGGCCGACCGGCTGCGCGCCCAGGCGCACGACATCGCCGAGGGCCTCAAGGGCGCGGCGAAGGACGACACCAAGGAGTACCGCGCCAAGACGGTCGAGCTGCAGGAGGAGGCGCGCCGCCTGCGCGGCGAGGCAGAGCAGCTGCGCGCCGACGCCGTCGGCGAGGGCGAGCGCATCCGCGCCGAGGCCCGCCGTGAGGCCGTCCAGCAGATCGAGGAGGCGGCCAAGACCGCCGAGGAGCTGCTGTCCAAGGCCCGCGCGGACGCCGACGAGCTGCGTCAGACCGCGACCACGGACAGCGAGAAGGTCCGCACCGAGGCCATCGAGCGCGCCACCACCCTGCGCCGGCAGGCCGAGGAGACCCTCGACCGCACCCGCAAGGAGGCCGAGCGCCACCGCGCTGAGGTCGTCGAGCAGTCGGAGGGCATCAAGGCCGACGCCGAGCAGGCCGCGCGCGAGCTGCGCGAGGAGACCGAGCGGGCCATAGAGGCGCGCCGCGAGGAGGCCGCCGAGGGCCTGCGCCGGCTGCACACGGAGGCCGAGGAACGGCTCGCCGCCGCCGAACAGGCGCTCACCGACGCCCGCGAGGAGGCCGAGCGGATCCGTCGCGAGGCCGCCGAGGAGACGGAACGCCTGCGCGGCGAGGCCGCCGAGCGCATCCGCTCCCTCCAGGCACAGGCCGAGGCGGAGGCCGAGCGGCTGCGCAACGAGGCCGCGGGCGACGCGTCCGCGTCCCGCGCCGAGGGCGAGGCCATCGCCGTACGTCTGCGGTCCGAGGCGGCCGCGGAGGCCGAGCGGCTCAAGACCGAGGCGCAGGACACCGCCGACCGGGTCCGCGCGGAGGCGCAGGCCGCCGCCGAGCGGCTGGCCACGGAGGCGTCGGAGACGCTGGCCGCCGCCCAGGAGGAGGCCGTACGACGTCGTCGGGAGGCCGAGGAGCTCCTCGGGTCGGCCCGTGAGGAGGCCGGGCAGGAGCGCGAGCAGGCCCGGGAGCAGAGCGAGGAGCTGCTGGCCTCGGCACGCAACCGCGTCGAGGAGGCACAGTCCGAGGCCGTACGGCTGGTCGAGGAGGCCGACCGGCGCGCCACCGAGATGGTGTCGGGCGCCGAACAGCACGCCCAGCAGGTACGGGAGTCCGTCGCCGGGCTGCACGAGCAGGCCCAGGAGGAGATCGCCGGGATCCGCTCGGCCGCCGAGCACGTCGCGGACCGTACCCGGCGCGAGGCGCAGGAAGAGGCGGACCGGGTCCGCGCCGACGCGTACAGCGAGCGGGAGCGGGCCACCGAGGACGCGAACCGGGTCAGGCGCCGGGCGGCCGAGGAGACGGACGCGGCCAAGGCCCTCGCGGAACGCACCGTCGCGGAGGCGATCGCGGAGGCGGAGCAGCTGCGGGCGGAGTCCGCGGAGCACGCCCAGCGGGTGCGCACGGAGGCGTCGGACGCGATCGCGCAGGCCGACCAGGACGCGGCACGGGCCCGGGCGGACGCCCGAGAGGACGCCAACCGGATCCGTTCGGACGCGGCGACGCAGGCCGACACCCTGATCACCGAGGTGACGGCGGAGGCGGAGCGGCTCCAGACGGAGACGATCAACGAGGCCGAGCGGGTGCGGTCCGAGGCCGTGGCCAAGGCCGAGAAGCTCATCTCGGACGCGACCGGGGACGCGGAGCGGCTGCGCGCCGAGGCCGCCGACACGGTCGGGTCCGCGCAGCAGCACTCCGAGCGGATCCGCAGCGAGGCCGCACGGCTCAAGGCGGACGCGGAGGCGGAGGCCGAGCGGGTCACCGCGGCGGCGCGCGAGGAGTCCGAGCGGACGCTGGACGAGGCCCGTCAGGAGGCCAACAAACGGCGCTCCGAGGCGGCCGAGCAGGTCGACACCCTCATCACGGAGACCGCGGCCGAGGCGGACAAACTCCTCAACGAGGCCCAGCAGCAGGCGCAGCAGACGACGGCGGACGCCGAGGCGCAGGCCGACTCCATGGTGGGCGCGGCCCGCACCGAGGCCGAGCGACTGGTGTCCGAGGCCACGGTCGAGGGCAACTCCCGCGTGGAGCAGGCCCGTACGGACGCGGACGAGCTGCTCGTCGGCGCGCGCCGGGACGCGACCGCCATAAGGGAGCGGTCCGAGGAGCTGCGTGACCGCATCACGGCGGAGATCGAGAGCCTGCACGAGCGGGCCCGCCGTGAGTCGGCCGAGACGATGAAGTCGGCCGGCGACCGCTGCGACGCGCTCATCAAGGCCGCGGAGGAGCAGCTCGGCAAGGCGCAGGCGAAGGCGAAGGAGCTGGTCTCGGAGGCCAACTCCGAGGCGGGCAAGGTCCGTATCGCCGCCGTGAAGAAGGCCGAGGGTCTCCTCAAGGAGGCCGAGCAGAAGAAGTCCACGCTGATCCGCGAGGCCGAGGAGCTGAAGGCGGAGGCGATCCGCGAGGCCCGCCGCACGGTCGAGGAGGGCAAGCGCGACCTCGAAGTGCTGGTCCGCCGCCGCGAGGACATCAACGCCGAAATCTCCCGTGTCCAGGACGTCCTGGAGGCGTTGGAGTCTTTCGAGGCCCCGACAGCGGCCAAGGACGGCGGGGTCAAGGCGGCAGCCACAGCGGGCGCAACTCGTTCGGGTGGCAAGTCTGTTGAAGGTTGAGAAGACCCTGTGAGCTTCGGGGGGATCTGGGGCCTTTGACCGAGTCTTTGGCAAGCGGTCCGACGGTTAGCCACTCAAAAGGGGTGTCATTCTCCAGATCAAACACGCATCCGCTCGATGACACACCGCTTCGGCCCCTAGGATTCCACCTATCACCTCACCGGTCTCATTCGACAGGAACCCCATGAGCGACACTTCCCCCTACGGCTTCGAGCTTGTGCGGCGTGGGTACGACCGCGCTCAGGTGGACGAACGCATCTCGAAGCTCGTCTCCGACCGTGACAGCGCTCTGGCCCGTATCACCGCTCTCGAAAAGCGCATCGAGGAGCTCCACCTCGAAACGCAGAACGCCCAGGCCCAGGTCAGCGACGCGGAGCCGTCGTACGCCGGTCTCGGCGCGCGGGTCGAGAAGATCCTCCGCCTCGCCGAGGAAGAGGCCAAGGACCTGCGCGAGGAGGCACGGCGCGCGGCCGAGCAGCACCGCGAACTCGCGGAGTCCGCTGCCCAGCAGGTCCGTAACGACGCAGAATCGTTCGCTGCGGAGCGCAAGGCCAAGGCGGAGGACGAGGGCGTCCGGATCGTCGAGAAGGCCAAGAGCGACGCCTCCCAGCTGCGTGGCGAGGCCCAGAAGGACGCCCAGTCGAAGCGCGAGGAGGCCGACGCCCTCTTCGAGGAGACCCGCGCCAAGGCCGCGCAGGCCGCCGCCGACTTCGAGACGAACCTCGCCAAGCGTCGCGAGCAGTCCGAGCGCGATCTGGCGTCGCGTCAGCAGAAGGCCGAGAAGCGCCTCGCGGAGATCGAGCACCGCGCGGAGCAGCTCCGGCTGGAGGCCGAGAAGCTGCGTACGGACGCGGAGCGCCGCGCCCGTCAGACGGTGGAGACGGCTCAGCGCCAGGCCGAGGACATCGTGGCCGACGCCAACGCCAAGGCCGACCGCATCCGTTCGGAGTCCGAGCGCGAGCTGGCCGCCCTGACGAACCGTCGGGACAGCATCAACGCCCAGCTGACGAACGTGCGCGAGATGCTCGCCACCCTCACCGGAGCCGCGGTGGCCGCCGCGAGCTCGCCGGTCGAGGACGAGCCCATCTCCCGCGGGGTCCCGGCTCAGCAGTCCCGGTAAGCAAAGCGTTTGTCACACGGCTGAGGCCCGTATTCCCTCCGGGGGTGCGGGCCTCAGCCGTGCCCGCCCTGCCCGCTCTGTCCACCCCGTCCGCCCGGTCCGCCCGGTCCGCCCCGTGCACCCCGTCCGCCGTGCCCGGCGAGGAGCGGCAGATACACCTCGTCCACGATCTCGACGAGAGCGGAGTCCTCGATCGGGTCCCGGGAGACGACCATCTCGTACCGCAGCAGCTGGGCCGGGACGGTGACGACCCGTCGGGGCAGGTCGGCGGTGGGGATCTCGCCCCGCTCCACCGCCCGCCGAAGGACCGTCAGCAGGATGTCGTGCATGATCCCGAACACCCTCGGGTCCAGGTCGGGCGCCTCCGCGAGCAGGCCCCGGAGGACGTCGGGCCCGATCTCCCGCTGCCGCACGGCCATCAGCCGCAGCAGGGTCAGCAGGTCCGCGCGCAGTTCCCCGGTGTCGGGGACCTGGTCGACGATGGAGCCGGTGCGGTGGGGCAGGGCGGCCTTGACGAGTTCGGCGCGGTTGGGCCAGCGCCGGTAGAGGACCTGCTTGCCGGTTCTGGCCCGGGCCGCGACGCCCTCCATGGTGAGCCGGGCGTAGCCGACCTCGGCGAGTTCCTCCCAGACGGCGTCCAGGATGTCGGCCTCCAGCGCGGCCCCGCGCCGCCGCGTCTGCTCTGCGGCCATCACCGGCACCTTCCCCTCGGAAATCCTTAGGAGACCTTGCGTCTCCTATCGGCTCCAGCCTAACGTGGCTCTTTAGAGACGAGCCGTCTCTAAAGGCGTCCCGCAAGCATGCCCACGGCGTCTCCAAGGGGGAACCGCCATGTCCGACACCACCGTCCGCCCCGCCGACCGCCTCGACCCGGCCGTCCGCAAGCTCGCCGGCATCCTCGTGCTCGGCGCCCTCGCCCCGCTGCTCGACAGCACGATCGTCTCCATAGCCCTGCACACCCTGGGCCACGACCTGGGCGCCTCGACGACGAGCCTGCAATGGGTCAGCACCGCGTACCTCCTGGCCCTCGCGACGGTCGTCCCCGTCTCCGGCTGGGCCGTCGAACGCTTCGACTCCCGCCGCGTCTGGCTCGGCGCGCTGCTCCTCTTCCTCGCCGGATCGCTCCTGTGCGGGCTCGCCTGGAACATCGGCTCACTGATCGCGTTCCGGGTGATCCAGGGCATCGGCGGCGGCCTGCTGCTGCCCGTCCTCCAGACCCTGGTCATGCGCGCAGCGGGCGGCCGCAGCCTCGGCCGGCTGATGGCGGTGATCACCCTGCCCGCCATGGTCGTACCGATCCTCGGCCCGGTCGTCGGCGGCCTGATCGTCGGCCACCTCAGCTGGCGCTGGATCTTCTACGTCAACCTGCCCGTCTGCCTGCTGGCCCTCGCCCTGGCCTGGCGCGGCGTCCCGAAGGACACCCCGCGCCCCGGCCACCACCTGGACCTGACCGGCCTCCTGCTCCTCTCCCCCGGCCTCGCCACCCTCGTCTACGGCCTGTCCGAGACCGGCGCCGCCCGCGCGACCGCGATCCCGGTGGGCGCCGTACTGATCGCCCTGTTCGCCCGGCACGCGCTGCGCACCCGCGAACCCCTCGTGGATCTACGGCTGTTCGGTGACCGCGCGTTCGCCGTCTCCTCGATCCTCATGTTCCTGAACGGGCTCGCCCTGTTCGGCGGGATGTTCCTGCTCCCCCTCTACTACCAGCAGGCGCGCGGCGAGGGCGTGATCGCGGCCGGCCTGCTGCTGGCACCGCAGGGACTCGGCAGCCTGCTGGCCCGGGTCACCGGCCCGCTCACCGACCGGCTCGGGCCGCGCCCGGTCACCGTGGCGGGCATGCTGCTGTGCGCGCTGGGCACCCTCCCCTTCCTTCTCCCGCACCCCGGCGCGGCCCTGCTCCTGGTGGCCCTGGTCGTGCGCGGGCTCGGGGTGAGCGCGGCGAACATGGCGGTCATGGTGGGCGCGTACCAAGGTCTCGACCGCGCCCGCATCCCGCACGCGAGCACCACCGTGCGGATCGTGCAGCAGCTCGGCGGGTCCGTCGGCACGGCCGTGCTGGCGACGGTCCTCGCGCACGGGCACGGCGGCTCCGCTTTCCCGCACGCGTTCGCCTGGGCGACGGCGTTCACGGTTGTTGCCTGCCTCGTCGGACTCTGTTTGCCCGTTCGGGTGGCATCCGCCGAACGGCGGTCTTAGCGTGGCCGCATGATCGAGCTCGAGGGGCTGACCAAGCGGTACGGCGACAAGGTGGCGGTCAACAATCTCACCTTCACCGTCAGACCCGGCATCGTCACGGGCTTCCTCGGCCCGAACGGCGCCGGCAAGTCGACGACCATGCGCATGATGCTCGGTCTCGACCGGCCGACCGCCGGTGACGTGCGCATCGACGGCCAGCGCTACGACCGGCTCAAGGACCCGCTGAAGTACATCGGCGCCCTCCTCGACGCCAAGGCCATGCACGGCGGCCGCAGCGCCTTCAACCACCTGCTGTGTCTCGCGCAGAGCAACGGCATCTCGAAGGCCCGGGTCCACGAGGTGCTGGACACCGTCGGGCTCACCGCAGTGGCGAAGAAGAAGGCCAAGGGGTTCTCGCTCGGCATGGGCCAGCGGCTCGGCATCGCGGGCGCGCTGCTCGGCGATCCGGAGATCCTGATGTTCGACGAGCCGGTCAACGGCCTCGACCCCGAGGGCATCCACTGGATCCGCAATCTGATGAAGTCCCTTGCCGCGCAGGGCCGTACGGTCTTCGTCTCCTCGCACCTGATGAGCGAGATGGCGCTGACGGCCGATCACCTCGTCGTCATCGGCCAGGGCCGCCTCCTCGCGGACACCTCCATGGCGGACTTCATCCAGCAGAACTCGCGCTCCTACGTCCGCATCCGCACCCCGCAGCGCGAGCGGCTGCTCGACGTGCTGCACCAGGCCGGGATCACGGTGGTCGAGTCCGGCAGCGGGGTCCTCGAAGTGGACGGCGGCAAGTCGGAGCAGATCGGTGAGCTGGCCGCGTCGCACCAACTGGTGCTGCACGAGCTGAGTCCCCAACAGGCCTCCCTGGAGGAGGCGTTCATGCAGTTGACCGCGGAGTCGGTGGAGTACCACGCGCATTCCGACGCACCACCCACCGCGGTTCCGGCCGCGGCACCTGCTCCGCAGCAGGGCTGGGGCGACGGCTGGAAGAAGGGCTGACATGGCGGCGACCCAGGTCATCCGCTCGGAGTGGACCAAGATCCGTTCCGTCGCGTCGACGGTGTGGACGCTCTCGCTGGCCGTGGTGGTGACGATCGGGCTCGGCATGCTGATCTCGGCACTGTCGAAGAGCCAGTTCGACGACATGAGTGCCAAGGACAAGCTGTCCTTCGACCCGACGTTCATCAGCTTCGCCGGGATGAGTCTCGGGCAGCTCGCGATGATCGTGTTCGGGGTGCTCGTCGTGTCGAACGAGTACAGCACCGGCATGATCCGCACCTCGCTCGCGGCCGTACCGCAGCGCGGCACCTTCCTGTTCAGCAAGATCGCGGTGGCCACCGTGCTCTGCCTGGTCGTCGGCATGGTGACCAGCTTCGTCACGTTCTTCCTCGGGCAGGCGATGCTCGGCTCGCACAGGGCGGAGATCGGTGACCCGGGTGTGCTGCGCGCGGTGATCGGCGGCGGGCTCTACATGACCCTGATCGCGATGTTCTCCATGGGCGTCGCCTCGATGCTCCGCTCGCCGATGCTGTCGCTGGGCATCCTGATGCCGTTCTTCTTCCTGATCTCCAACATCCTCGGCAACGTCTCCGCGACGAAGAAGATCGGCCAGTACCTGCCCGACCAGGCTGGCAGCAAGATCATGCAGGTGGTCACGCCGGTCGACGACTCCTCGCCGTACGGACCGTGGGGCGGTTTCGGGATCATGGCCCTGTGGGTGCTCGCCTCGCTCGTCGGCGCCTACGTCCTGCTGAAGCGCCGGGACGCCTGACGCGGGACGTTGCTTTACTTTCTCTTGGGCGGAACCGTCAGCGCCCCGATATCCTCCTAACCCTTACGGGGGCGTGTGCCCTGCTGTCCTGATCCTTTCGATGGGTGCGGAGCATGATCGAGGCTGTCGGCCTGACCAAGCGCTACGGCGACAAGACCGCCGTGTACAACCTTTCCTTCCAGGTGCGGCCCGGTGCCGTCACCGGCTTCCTCGGGCCCAACGGCTCGGGCAAGTCGACGACGATGCGCATGATCCTCGGCCTGGACAACCCCACGTCAGGACAGGTGACGATCGGCGGCTTCCCCTACCGCAAGCTGCCGAACGCGCCCAGACAGGTCGGCGCCCTCCTCGACGCCAAGGCCGTGCACGGCGGCCGCAGCGCCCGCAGCCATCTGCTGAGCCTGGCCCAGCTCTCGGGCATCCCGGCCCGGCGCGTGGACGAGGTGCTCGGGGTCGTGGGCCTCCAGGACGTGGCGAGAAAGCGCTCCAAGGGCTTCTCCCTCGGCATGGGCCAGCGGCTCGGCATCGCCGCCGCGCTCCTCGGCGACCCGCAGGTCCTGCTCTTCGACGAGCCGGTCAACGGCCTCGACCCCGAGGGCATCCTCTGGGTGCGCAACCTGATGAAGGCGCTCGCGGCGGAGGGCCGTACCGTCTTCGTCTCCTCGCACCTGATGAGCGAGATGGCGCTGACCGCCGACCAGCTCATCGTGATCGGCCGCGGGCAGCTCCTGTCCGACATGAGCGTGCGGGACTTCATCTCGGCGAACTCCGCCGACTTCGCGCGCGTGCGCACCCCCGACACCGAGCCCCAGCTGCGCGAGAAGCTCACCTCCGCGCTGACCGAGGCCGGCGGTCATGTCATGCCCGAGCAGGACGGCGGGCTGCGCGTGACGGGACTGCCGCTGCCGCGCATCAGCGACATCGCGCACGACACGGACGTACGGCTGTGGGAGCTGTCCCCGCATCAGGCCTCGCTGGAGGAGGCGTACATGCGGATGACGCAGGGGGCCGTCGACTACCGCTCGACGATCGACCAGAAGGCCGGTCTGATGCAGCAGCTGCCGCCGGGCGCGCAGCCGCCGATGCCGGTACCGGGCCAGGGCCAGCCGGGCTGGTACGCGCCGCCGTCACCGCAGCACGGCGGGCAGCCCTTCGGCATGGGCCAGCCCCCGGCGAATCCCTACGGCGCCCCGAACCCGTACGGCGCCCCTGCGGCGCCCGGCGCGGCGGTACCGGGCCCGTACGGGCCTCCGGTGCCCCTGACCCCGCAGGCGCCGACACAGCCGCCCCAGGCCCCGGCTCAGGGTGCCCCGGCGGTTCAGGCCCCGGCGGCCGCCCCGGCTCCGGCCGCGGACGCGACCCCGGCCCCTGCCGCTCCCGCCCCCTCCCCCGCCGCCGCCGACCTGACCAAGCCCGAGGACGCCCGATGAGTACGCCCCAGCCCCCGATGCCGCAGGCAGCCGCGCCGTACGCCGGGTACACCTCGCCGATCCCGGTGGTGCGCACGCATCTCGGGCACGCGCTCGCCTCCGAGTGGACGAAGATCAAGTCGGTGCGCTCGACGCTCTGGACGCTCGGCGTGTTCGTGGTCCTGGTCATCGGCATCGGCCTGCTCGCCGCCGTCGTCGTCAGCAACTCCTCCGCGGAGATGCACGGCGAGAACCCGCTCTCCTACGGCTTCTTCGGCCTGCTGCTGGGCTGCATGTGCATCATCACGCTCGGCGTGCTGACCACGGCCTCGGAGTACGGCACGGGCATGATCCGCACCACGATGACCGCCTGCCCCAGCCGCGGCCGGGTCCTCGCGGCGAAGTCGATCGTGTTCTTCACCGTCGCCTTCGTGGTCACGCTGGCGTCCTCGGCGTTCATCGCCTTCGTGGACGCCTCGCTGCTGGAGGGCAACGGCGCGAAGGACCCGTCCGCGGGCGAGTGGCTCAAGGGGACCGTCGGCGTCTCGCTCTACGTCGCGCTGCTCGGACTGCTCTCGCTGATCATCGGCTCGATCATCCGGCACTCGGCGGGCGCGATCACCGTCATGATCGGCGCGGTGCTCGCCCCGCTGGTCATCGCGCTGTTCATGTTCTCGCAGTCCCTGGAGGACGTACGCCAGAAGCTGTTCGAGTACTCGATCCCGAACCAGCTGAGCGTCTTCTACTCCAACTCCCTCACCGACTCCGGCCCTTCGGGCTGGGACCCGCTGTGGATCATCGCCGGGGTGACGGCTTTGGCGTTCGCGGGCGCCGTCGCGCTGCTGGAGCAGCGGGACGTGTGAGCCGTAGGACGGGCTAGAATCTCGGCGCGTTCCTGGACCGCTGCACCCGTGTGGTGCGGCGGTCCTTCGCGTTCCAGCAGGCCTTGTGCCAGTGGCGGCGGTCGTCGACGCCCGAGTGCTCCGGCCAGGCCACGACATGCGGGACGGCGGACGGGATCTGCTGGTCGCAGCCGGGGCAGCGGTACGTCTTGCCCTCCGCGCTCGCCCCGGCGACATGGCGCACGCTCCACTCCTCGCCCTGCCACTGCTCCGTGGACTGCCAGCCGCCGTAGCGGCCCGAGCGGTCGTCGTCGGCACTCTGGCCGGAGGAACCGGACTCCTTGGGTCGGTTGCGACGCGGGGACACAGAACACCTCACGGGGCTATACAGGAGGCAAGGGCTGTGTCCAGCGTACGTGGCGCGGACAGGGGTACGCGAAGGGCATCAACCCACACAAGTCCCCCTCGGGACCGCGCATTCTGCAGACAATCCGCAAATCTCTTTGCCAGGCCGTGTCCTCGGCACGTGTCGGACGGTTATGCCCGGTGGGGGAGCTCCGTGTCGGAGCCAAGGAAGCAGGAAATGCCATGCGCGTCGGAAGTTTTGTGTTGGCGGCCCAGTTCCCGGGGCAGGGCCAGGGGGAGGCACTGCACCGCGCGGTGCGCTCGGTCGAGATCGCGGAGGAAGCCGGTCTCGACACGGCCTGGCTGGCCGAGCACCACTTCGTGCCCTACGGCACCTGCCCGTCCGCGGTCACCCTGGCGGCCCTCCTGCTGGGCCGCACCCGGCGCATCCGCGTCGGCACCGCCGTCAGCGTGCTGCCCACCGTCCACCCGGTCGCCCTGGGCGAGCAGGCCGCGCTGCTGCACGTGACGAGCGGGGGCCGCTTCTCGCTGGGCGTGGGGCGCGGCGGGCCGTGGGTCGACCTGGAGGTGTTCGGCGCGGGCCTCGCCGCGTACGAACAGGGGTTCCCGGAATCACTCGATCTGCTGATGCGCTGGCTGCGCGAGCCGTCGGTCGCGGGCACCGGTGACCGCTTCGCGTTCCGTGAAGTGCCCGTCGTACCACGGCCGTCGGAGGCGCTGTCGGACACACCGGGCCCCGAGGTCGTCGTCGCCTGCACCTCCCCCGCGAGCGTGCGGCTGGCGGCCGAGCGGGGCCTGCCGATGCTCCTCGGCATGCATGTCGGGGACGAGGAGAAAGCCGAAATGGTCGCCCTGTGGCGGCAGTTGGCCCGGGCGGCGGGCCGTCCGGCGGAGGAGATCCGCGGCGTGGCCCATGTGTCGGCCGGCGTCTGCCAGATCGCGGACCGGCGCGCCGACGCCGTCGAGGCGCTGGTGAAGGCGATGCCGGGCTGGCTGCGGCAGGGGCTCGGCGCCCATGTGACCGTGGACCACCGCGAGCGCCGGATGCGCGACCCCCTCGCGTACACCGAACTGCTCTGCGGGCTGCACCCGGTGGGCACCCCGCGGCTGTGCGCCGACCGGCTCGCGGCGACCTCCGAGCGGACCGGCATCTCCCGCTTCGCCCTGCTCGTCGAGGGATCCGGAGACCTGGCGGCGACCGAGGAGAACGTACGGCGGCTCGGCGCCGAGGTACTCCCCCACCTCGGCTGAGCGAACCGCGGGAGCTTGCCGCCCCGTACAGAACACCTCCCGCGTACGGAGCGGCAAGCAGTGCGCCGTCCGCCGCGTCAGCAGTCCCTGAACTCCGGGGACTGGTTCAGCAGCTGACTGCGCACCGAGGTGAAGCGGGCCAGCGTCTCGTCCACCGAGCCGTCCAGCGGGAACACCGCCACCCGGTGGCAGTTCTGGAAGGCCAGGCGTACACCGAAGTGCCGCTGCAGCGCGCCGCGTATCGCGTCACTCGCGAGCGCACGCAACAACTGACCGCGTGCCTGCTCGTCCGGCGGCGGCGTCTGGTTGTCGGCGAACGCTCCGCCGTCGACCTTCAGCTGAGCCACCAGGGAGCTGATCATCTCCCATGCGTAAGGCAGGGAGGTCCGGACGCAGTCGACGAATTCAGCTTCGTCGACCTCGCCTCGCTCGGCCTTTTCGAGTAGGGCCGGTGAGACGTCGAGCGACATGGGTTCTCCTCTCGCACCCCCAACTCGCGGGGGTTGCCGGACAGATGAGGGAGACCGCGATTGCGAACACGCTGCGTACACGTCTCGCGACCTCCCGTTTATACGGTAGGCAACGGAGGATGGCGGCACCAGGAGAATGCGTACATAGGGAACTCCCAATGGGCCCACAATCGGCCACTAATGAACAAGGGGCGTCACGGGTCTTCCAGGACAACAGGGGCGGGGCCCGGGGACGGCGGGTGGGCGAATCGCGTGGACCCTCGCCCGTCGAGTAGCGTTGCCGACCATGCGTCTCGTCATTGCCCGCTGTTCCGTGGACTACGCGGGCCGGCTCACCGCCCACCTCCCCTCCGCGCCCCGTCTCATCCTGGTGAAGGCGGACGGCAGCGTCTCCATCCACGCGGACGACCGGGCCTACAAGCCCCTCAACTGGATGTCGCCGCCCTGCACGCTGAAGGAGGGGTCCGGGTCCCCGGAAGACCCGGCAGACGTCTGGACCGTCATCAACAAGGCGGGCGAGAAGCTCATCATCACGATGGAGGAGATCCTCCACGACTCCTCGCACGAACTCGGCGTGGACCCCGGCCTGATCAAGGACGGCGTGGAAGCGCACCTCCAGGAGCTGCTCGCCGACCGCATCGACACCCTCGGCGACGGCTACACGCTGATCCGCCGCGAGTACATGACGGCCATCGGCCCGGTCGACATCCTCTGCCGGGACGGCGAAGGCCAGACCGTCGCCGTCGAGATCAAGCGGCGCGGCGAGATCGACGGCGTGGAGCAACTCACCCGCTACCTGGAGCTGTTGAACCGCGATCCCCATCTCGCCCCGGTCCGCGGCATCTTCGCCGCCCAGGAGATCAAGCCGCAGGCCCGCGTCCTGGCCACCGACCGCGGCATCGGCTGCGCGGTCCTGGACTACAACGCCCTGCGCGGCATCGAGGACGACAAACTGCGGCTGTTCTGAACAGGCGTCGGCGGACACCGATCTCACCACGACGAAAAGGGCCGGTTCCGATCATCGGAGCCGGCCCTCTCGTGTCGTACGGAGGGTCAGATGACGTCTCCCGAAGCGGCGGCGGAACTCGGGGTGTCCACCGTGCTGCTCTCCGGCGCGGCCGAACTGGCCGTCTCCACGGGGGCACTTGAGGCGACACCGCTCGCCGAGGTGTTGGTGGACGGGGCGGTGGAGGAGTCCGTCGGCGAAGGCGAGCCGGTGTCCGTGGGCGGCGGCGAGCTGTGCGAATCCGTCGGGGTCGGAGACGCCGAATGCGAGGTGGTCGGGGTCGGCGAAGTCGGCCTGCTCGTGGACTTCGTCGGCGACGGGCTCGTGTGCCCGCCCCCCGAACTGCTCGTCCCGCTCGGCTTGTCCGAGGGCCGGCCGCTGCTGCCCGGCGGGGTCGGATCGTCCGACGTGCCGTACGTCCCGTCGGGACCCGGGTCGGTCGGCCTGCTGGTCGCCGTGCCGGTGTCGTCGCCGTCGCCGTTCTTGGCCGGGTCGGCGCCGAGGCTGTCGCCGTCGCCGCCCTGGCTGGCCGACGGGTTGACGCCGACCTTGTCGGACGGGTTGTCGGCGTTGTTGTTGGACGTGGCGCCGAGGGTGACGACCGTGCCGAGGACGGCGGCGAGCAGGACGCCCGCGCCGGCCGCGACGAGGTTGCGACGGGCGTAGCCGCGCAGGCCGCCCCGGGCCTTGTTGTGGGACGTGAGCGGGGCCGGCTGGTGCGAGACGAGGGTGTACGTGTCGGCGGGCAGCTGGAGCGGCGGGAAGGGCGTCGGTGTGCCGCCGGCCGGCGACGCCGACTCCTCGTACCGCGCGTCCGGCACCTCTTCACCGGCCTCGGCGCCGAGGGCGAGCGCGACGCCGGAGCGGTCGGCGACCAGGGCGAGGGCACGGCGGCCCGCGACGGTGCCGCGCTTGTCGGCGACGGCGGCGCGCAGGCCGATGGACGACTCCAGCTCTGTCCGGGCCAGGTCGAGGTCGCCGTCGCAGAGCGCGAGGACCCCCAACTCGTGCTGGAAATAGGCCTGTTCACTCACATCGGCGGCGAGCTGCGCGGCCTCGGCACCGGACCGCAGCACGCGCTCCCACGCGCTCCAGTGCAGCCCGGCGGCGAACGCGGGGGCCGCCGTGCGGGCGAGGTGGACGGTGGTGCTCTCCTCGCCGTCACCGGGCGGGGTCGTCCCCGGCAGCAGCGCGACGAGGGCGGCGAGCAGGGCGTCCGCCTCGGCGCAGACGCGCGCGGGCGTGACCGAGGGGTGCCCGGCCCACCAGGAGTAGTGCAGGGCGGCGATGAGGGCGCCGGACGCGACCTCGTCGGCGTATCCGGCGGCCTCCAGCTGGGTCTGGACGCCGGCGGCGAGCCGGTAGCGGGAGCCGACCGGGGAGACCAGTCCGCAGCCCGCGAGTTCACCGAGGGCGGCGTCCGCGTGGGTGTCGCCGACGAGCGCGGGCAGATGCGCCTGGTGCGGCACCTCGCCGTCGAGCGCGACGGCGAAGCGCAGGGTGGCCCGCGCGGAGGTGCTGAGCCGGGAGGCGAGCAGCGCCGCGGGCGCGGCGGCCTCGCCGAGGGACGGCAGGGGTACGGCGTCGGCGTCGTCGAGGTCGAGCGGCGGGGCGTCGAAGGGCGCGTCGGCCGGGGGCGTGTCCTGGAAGACGCCGAACTCCTCGACGGCGCTGGTGCCGACGCGCTGTTCGTCGCGCTGCCGGAGCAGGGCACCGGCCTGGACGAAGCGCAGGGGCAGGCCCTCGGACTCGAAGTACAGGTCGCCCGCCCAGTTCGCCTCCTCCTCGGTGAGGACGCGGCCCACGGCACGCTCCAGGACCTCCACGGCACCGGGCCTGCCGAGACCGCCGAGGAAGATCTCCTCGACGGCGGAGTCCGCGGAGGGTGCCGGGACATCCGGGGTCGCGGCGATCAGGAAGGCGCACTCGGGCGTCGCGTCGAGGAGTTCGTCGAGCGCGGCGGCGCCGAACTCGATGTCGTCGAGGACGACGACCGCGCCGATCTCCCGTGTCAGGGCGAGCAGTTCGTCCCGGTCGGGCCGGTGCAGGGGCGCGTCGTAGACGGCGTGGAAGAGCTCGTGGAGGAGGTCGCCCGCGGTGCGGTGGAAGCCGCTGAGGCGGATCACGCCGTCGGGGGCGAGGTCGAGGCAGTCCTCGGCGACCAGGTCGAGCAGGCTGGTGCGCCCGGAGCCGGAGGGTCCGGTGAGGCGTACGGAACGGCCGCGGGCGAGCAGCCGTACGAGACGCTCGCGCTCCTCCTGGCGTTCCAGGAGGGGCAGCGCGGGGCGGTTCAGGCCGGGCGGGACCGGTGGTCTGGCCGCGCGGTCCGCCTCGGCGCGGTCGGCGGCGCCGCGCTTCGCGGGCGTGCCGGGGCGCCGGGGCGGCGGGCAGACCTCGATCTCGCTGCCGTCGACGGGGTTGACGGTGAGCAGGAAGTCGCCGGTGACCAGTTGCACGGTGCGGGCGAGCGCGGGTGTGTGCTGGCCGAAGTCGGGTGTGAGGGGTTCCCGCGGCGGGCGCTGACGTGACGACGTGCCGTCGCCGTCGTGGCCGTACTCCTCGGGTCCCCGGTCGATCGGGTCCATAGGTCCAAGCCCCCCAAAAGCGTCGTGTGCGGGTCGACAGGACCCAGGGCCCCTCCCGGCCTTGTGCACACCGCGCTGTCGCTTCTGGTCCGGGCCCGCTCGAAGGGTTGTGCGGCAGCGGGCGACCGAACCCTAAACCTTCGCACAGTATCTACGACAGGCCGGGGTACCGCGCCGTCCGAGACGTCACAGTCTCGTGAGGATTGTGCGCGGTGCACATGTCCCGGGCAGCTGACGAGGGCTCTTCGGCGGAACGTGACGCTTTCGCCGAAAGTGTCACACCCTGGGCAGCGACTCCACGCCGATCCCGCCCTCGATGGCGAGGATGCGGTGCAACCGGGTGGCCACGAGCAGGCGCTGCATCTGCGGCGGTACGTCGCGCAGCACCAGGCGGCGGCCGCAGCGGCCGGCCCGTCGATGGGCTCCCATGATCACGCCGAGGCCGGTGGCGTCCCAGGAGTCGAGCTCGGACAGGTCCAGCACCAGATCGCCGACTCCGTCGTCGACGGCCGAGTGCAGGACCGTACGGGCGTCCGCCGCGCTGCGGACGTCGAGGCGGCCCCCGACGACCAGCTCGACGTGGTCGCCCCTGATGTACATATGCGCTCCCCGTGAGTGCGGTGGCGTACTCCGTGATGTAGGTGATGCAACCTCTGACTGTGTGAAGTGCCGGGAGGTTGCCGTCTGTGAGCGAACCGATACCGAATTCACCCCTGCGTGTGACAGGTCAGGGGGCTGTACGGATTCAGTGCTTGTAGAAGCCCTGCCCGCTCTTGCGTCCGATGTCACCGGCGTCCACCATTCGGCGCATCAGCTCCGGCGGGGCGAACTTCTCGTCCTGTGACTCGGTGTAGATGTTGCTCGTCGCGTGCAGCAGGATGTCGACGCCGGTGAGGTCCGCGGTGGCCAGCGGGCCCATCGCGTGACCGAAGCCCAGCTTGCAGGCGAGGTCGATGTCCTCGGCGGTGGCGACGCCCGACTCGTACAGCTTCGCCGCCTCGACGACGAGCGCCGAGATGAGACGGGTCGTCACGAACCCGGCGACGTCGCGGTTGACGACAATGCAGGTCTTGCCGACCGACTCGGCGAACTCCCTTGCGGTGGCGAGGGTTTCGTCACTCGTCTTGTAGCCGCGCACCAGCTCGCACAGCTGCATCATCGGCACCGGCGAGAAGAAGTGCGCGCCCACGACGCGCTCCGGACGCTCCGTCACGGCCGCGATCTTCGTGATCGGGATGGCGGAGGTGTTGGAGGCGAGGACGGCGTCCTCGCGCACGATCTTGTCCAGCGCGCGGAAGATCTCGTGCTTGACTTCCAGCTTCTCGAAGACGGCCTCGACGACGATGTCCGCGTCGGCGACGGCGTCCAGATCGGTGGTCGCCGTGATCCGCCCGAGGGCCGTGTCGGCGTCGTGCGCCTCCAGCTTGCCCTTGCTGACGAACTTGTCGTACGAGGCCTTGATGCCGTCCGTACCGCGCTTGAGCGCCTCGTCGGTGACATCGCGCAGGACGACGTCCCAGCCCGCCTGCGCGGAGACCTGGGCGATTCCGGAACCCATGAGTCCGGCGCCGATGACGGCAAGCTTCCGTGCCACTGTGCGACTCCCCTTTGAAACGCTTACAGCGTGTATCCGTATGCCTCTCGGCGGACCTTAGCGAAGCTGCGGCGCTGTGTGACCGGTTAGTAACGCGCGTCACGTCTCATCTGACGGACATCACACCGGCACGGGCCATTCGACCGCCCGGACGGCCTAGTTGACCCCCTTCGCCGAAACCCCGGGGCCTCACTACGCTGGCCGTATGGTCAATCTGACGCGCATCTACACCAGGACCGGCGACCAGGGCACCACCGCCCTCGGCGACATGAGCCGGGTCGCCAAGACCGACGTCCGGATCTCGGCGTACGCCGACACCAACGAGGCGAACGCGGCGATCGGCACGGCCATCGCCCTCGGCGCCCTCCCCGAGGACGTCGTCAAGGTCCTCACCCGCGTCCAGAACGACCTCTTCGACGTCGGCGCGGACCTGTGCACCCCGGTGGTGGAGAACCCGGAGTTCCCGCCCCTGCGGGTCGAGCAGTTCTACATCGACAAACTGGAGTCGGACTGCGACGACTTCAACGGGCAACTGGAGAAACTCCGCTCCTTCATCCTCCCCGGCGGCACCCCGGGCGCGGCCCTCCTCCACCAGGCCTGCACGGTCGTCCGCCGCGCGGAACGCTCGACCTGGTCGGCACTTGAAGCCCACGGCGAGGTGATGAATCCCCTGACGGCGACGTATCTGAACCGCCTGTCCGACCTCCTGTTCATCCTGGCCCGCACGGCCAACAAGGAGACGGGGGACGTGTTGTGGGTGCCGGGCGGGGAGCGCTAGCCGGGCGCCGCGGCGGTGCCCTCGTCCCCGCTCGGACGCGCGGACGGGGGCAAGCGGCCGTACTGGCTGAGGAGTTGGGGGTTTAGCGCACTGGCGCGGAAGTGGTCCAGACCTATTGACCCGTGGTCCAGACCTTTCTATTCTCGCGGCACCGTGGTGCGAAGGCTCAGTCGCGCCCCGATCCTCGAGACACCCCCCGACACCCCGAGGAGGCGCTCAATGCGCTTCAGACATCGAGCAGTTGCCGGGTTCGCCACCCTGCTGCTTCCGCTCGCCGTGCTCGTCGGACTGGCGGCTCCCGCCCAGGCCGCCTCGACCGCGACCGCCACCTTCACCAAGACCAGTGACTGGGGCACCGGCTTCGGCGGTCAGTGGACCGTGAAGAACACCGGTACCAGCGCGATCAGTTCATGGACGATCACGTGGGACTTCCCCACCGGCACGTCCGTCACGTCGGCCTGGGACGCGGACGTCACCAGCTCCGGCAACCACTGGACCGCGAAGAACAAGTCCTACAACGGCACCATCGCCGCGGGCGCCTCCGTCTCCTTCGGCTTCAACGGCGCCGGCAGCGGCTCGCCCACCAACTGCGCGCTGAACGGCGGCAGTTGTGACGGCGGCACCACGGTCCCCGGTGACGCGGCCCCCTCCGCCCCCGGCACCCCCACCGCCTCCGGCATCACCAACACCTCGGTGAACCTCTCCTGGTCGGCCGCCACCGACGACAAGGGCATCAAGAACTACGACGTCCTGCGCGACGGCACCAAGGTCGCCACCGTCACGACGACGTCGTACACGAACACCGGCCTGACCGCCGGCACCGACTACTCGTACACCGTGCAGGCCCGCGACACCGCCGACCAGACCGGACCGGTCAGCGGCGCCGTCGCCGTGCACACCACGGGCGGTACGACCACTCCCCCGACCGGCGGCAGCAAGGTCAAGCTCGGGTACCTCACCGAGTGGGGCACCTACGACCGCAACTACCAGGTCAAGAACCTGGTGACCTCCGGCTCCGCCGCGAAGATCACGCACATCAACTACGCCTTCGGCAACGTGACGAACGGCCAGTGCGCGATCGGTGACGCCTACGCCGACTACCAGAAGACGTTCACCGCCGACCAGTCGGTCAGCGGCGTCGCCGACACCTGGGACCAGCCGGTCGCGGGCAACTTCAACCAGCTGCGCGAGCTGAAGGCCAAGTACCCGAACATCAAGATCCTGTGGTCCTTCGGCGGCTGGACCTGGTCCGGCGGCTTCGGCCAGGCCGCGGCCAACCCGACCGCATTCGCCAACTCCTGCTACAACCTGGTCGAGGACCCGCGCTGGGCCGACATCTTCGACGGCATCGACATCGACTGGGAGTACCCGAACGCCTGCGGGCTCTCCTGCGACACCAGCGGCGCCGCGGCCTACAAGAACCTGATGCAGGCCCTGCGCGCCAAGTTCGGCTCCAACAACCTGGTCACCGCCGCCACCACGGCCGACGGCACCTCCGGCGGCAAGATCGACGCCGCCGACTACGCGGGCGCGGCCCAGTACGTCGACTGGTACAACGTCATGACGTACGACTTCTTCGGCGCCTTCAACCCGACCGGCCCGACCGCCCCGCACTCCCCGCTCACCACCTACAGCGGCATCCCGACCCCCGGCTTCACCACGGCGGACGCGATCGCCAAGTTCAAGGCGAAGGGAGTCCCCGCCAACAAGCTCCTGATCGGCATCGGCTTCTACGGCAGGGGCTGGACCGGCGTCACCCAGGACGCCCCCGGCGGCACCGCCACCGGCCCGGCGCCCGGCACCTACGAGCAGGGCATCGAGGACTACAAGGTCCTCAAGACGACCTGCCCGGCCACCGGCACCATCGCGGGCACGGCGTACGCCCACTGCGGCAACAACTGGTGGTCCTACGACACCCCGAGCACCATCGCCGGAAAGATGAGCTGGGCCAAGACCCAGGGTCTGGGCGGCGCGTTCTTCTGGGACTTCAGCGGCGACACCAGCAACGGTGAGCTGGTGACCGCCATCAACAGCGGGCTGAGCTGATCCCCACACCGCTCAGCACCCGACCGCCGCGGGCGGACCACTCCGGTCCGTCCGCGGCGTGTTGTCTGCGCCACGCGCCCCCGGCGTGCGCCCCAGGGGGCCCTTCGGCCCGGAGCGAAGGCCGATCGGCGCCGGTAGCAAGCCTTCGACCTGGGCATCGTGGTCCTACGAGCAACACCGCACCACGGGGGAAACCATGAAGCGCAGGTCCACATCCCGCAGTTCCACCGGCTGTTCCTGGGCCGCACCGGCCAGTGCCCTCGCCACAGCGGTCGCCGCCGCCGTCATGGCCGCCGGGCCGGTCGACGTCACCGTGACACTCGGCGCCGCGCACGGCACCGCCGTCGTCGGTCAGGCCGACGTGCCCAACCCGGTGTGCCCGGTCACGCCACGTTGACCCGCTGGCCGGGCGGGGCCGCCTCGAGCCAGGCCAGGAAACCCGTCAACGCGTCGTCGCTCATGGCGAGTTCGAGCCGGGTGCCGCGGTGCAGACAGGTCAGGATCACCGCGTCGGAGAGCAGGGCGAGTTCCTCCTCGCCCTCGGGGAGACGGCGGCCGGCGACCTCGATCGCCGAGCGTTCCAGGGTGCGGCGCGGGCGGTAGGCGTAGGAGAAGACGCGGTACCACTCGATGCGGTCGCCGTTGTAGCGGGCGACGCCGTAGCTCCAGCCCTTGCCGTTGGTGTCGGGTTTCTCGGGGACGTCCCAGCGGAGCGAACAGTCGAAGGTGCCGCCGGAACGCTGGATGAGTCTGCGGCGCAGGCCGAAGACGAACAGCCCCACGACTACCAGGGCCACCACGATTCCGCACGCAGTCAGAGCGAGGACCATCGACACCGACCTCCTCGTCTCCTAGGTAAAACAGGTAACGGAACGGAAAAAACACCCACATTCGCCTCAGCCGCGGCTGGGGCCGGATTCCTCCGGTCCCAGCCGCGGCTGAGTCACGTCATCGCGTCACTTCTGGGTTCAGCGGGTCTCCACCGCACGCAGTCGGACGTCCGCGCGGCGCTCGGCGGACTCGTCGCCCTCCGCCTTCGCACGCTCCAGCTCCCGCTCCACGCGCTGGACGTCGATCTCGTCCGACAGCTCGGCGATCTCGGCGAGCAGCGACAGCTTGTTGTCCGCGAACGAGATGAAACCGCCGTGCACCGCGGCGACGACCGTCCCTCCGTCGCTCGTACGGATGGTCACCGGGCCCGACTCCAGCACACCGAGCAGCGGCTGGTGACCGGGCATGACGCCGATGTCGCCGGACGTGGTGCGCGCGACGACCAGGGTGGCCTCGCCGGACCAGACCTGGCGGTCCGCGGCGACGAGCTCGACATGCAGCTCAGCAGCCAAGGTGGGCTCCTCGGGTCACCACCCGGCGGTCGTGCCGGGTGTTGGTTTCAATTCTAGGGGGCGTGAAAGAGGGGGTGGGACACGGCCCCACCCCCTCAGGTGAAGCACGGGGTCAGGAGACGCCCAGCTCCTTCGCGTTCGCCTTCAGGTCCTCGATACCACCGCAGAGGAAGAACGCCTGCTCCGGGAAGTGGTCGTACTCGCCGTCGATGATCGAGTTGAAGGCCACGATCGACTCGTCCAGCGGGACGTCCGACCCGTCGACGCCGGTGAACTGCTTGGCGACGTGGGTGTTCTGGGACAGGAAGCGCTCCACGCGACGGGCACGGTGGACGGTGAGCTTGTCCTCCTCGCCCAGCTCGTCGATACCGAGGATCGCGATGATGTCCTGCAGGTCCTTGTACTTCTGGAGGACCGTCTTCACGCGCATCGCGGTGGCGTAGTGCTCCGCCGAGATGTAGCGCGGGTCGAGGATGCGGGACGTGGAGTCCAGCGGGTCCACGGCCGGGTAGATGCCCTTCTCGGAGATCGGACGGGACAGAACCGTCGTCGCGTCGAGGTGGGCGAAGGTGGTGGCCGGAGCCGGGTCGGTCAGGTCGTCCGCGGGGACGTAGATCGCCTGCATCGAGGTGATCGAGTGACCGCGGGTCGAGGTGATGCGCTCCTGGAGGAGACCCATCTCGTCGGCCAGGTTCGGCTGGTAGCCCACCGCGGAGGGCATACGGCCGAGCAGGGTCGAGACCTCGGAACCGGCCTGCGTGAAGCGGAAGATGTTGTCGATGAAGAACAGCACGTCCTGCTTCTGCACATCGCGGAAGTACTCCGCCATGGTCAGACCCGCGAGGGCCACGCGCAGACGGGTGCCCGGGGGCTCGTCCATCTGACCGAAGACCAGCGCGGTCTTGTCGATGACGCCCGAGTCGGCCATCTCCTCGATGAGGTCGTTGCCCTCACGGGTGCGCTCGCCGACACCGGCGAACACGGAGACACCGTCGTGGTTGTTGGCGACGCGGTAGATCATCTCCTGGATGAGCACCGTCTTGCCGACGCCGGCACCGCCGAACAGGCCGATCTTGCCGCCCTTGACGTACGGGGTGAGCAGGTCGATGACCTTGACGCCGGTCTCGAACATCTCGGTCTTCGACTCGAGCTCGTCGAAGTTCGGGGCCTTGCGGTGGATGGACCAACGCTCGCCCGTGTACTTCTCGTCGACGTTCAGCACCTCGCCGAGGGTGTTGAACACCTTGCCCTTGGTGAAGTCGCCGACCGGGACGGTGATGCCGTCGCCGGTGTCGGTGACCGGGGCCTGGCGGACCAGACCGTCGGTGGGCTGCATCGAGATCGTGCGGACCAGGCCGTCACCCAGGTGCTGGGCGACTTCCAGGGTCAGCGTCTTCTTCGCACCGTCCTGGGCCGGGTCGGCCACCTCGACGTGCAGAGCGTTGTAGATCTCCGGCATCGCGTCGACGGGGAACTCCACGTCGACGACCGGGCCGATGACCCGGGCGACGCGGCCCGTGGCAACGGCCGTCTCAACTGTCGTCGTCATTACTTGTCACTCCCCGCGGTCGCGTCGGCCAGGGCTGCGGAGCCACCGACGATCTCGCTGATTTCCTGGGTGATTTCGGCCTGGCGGGCCGCGTTGGCAAGACGGGAGAGCGTGGTGATCAGGTCTCCCGCGTTGTCGGTCGCCGACTTCATCGCGCGGCGGGTGGCCGCGTGCTTGGAGGCGGCCGACTGGAGCAGCGCGTTGTAGATACGGCTCTCGACGTACCGCGGCAGAAGGGCGTCCAGGACGTCCTCCGCCGACGGCTCGAAGTCGTACAGCGGAAGGATCTCGCCCTGGGGCGTGGCTTCCTCCGCGACCTCTTCGAGGCTGAGGGGCAGCAGGCGGCTGTCGACCGCCGTCTGCGTCATCATCGAGACGAACTCGGTGTAGACGATGTGGAGTTCGTCCACGCCGCCCTCCGCCGTGTCCCGCTCGATGGCCTCGATCAGCGGACCCGCGACCTTCTTCGCGTCCGCGTACGTGGGCTCGTCGGTGAAGCCGGTCCACTGCTCCGAGATCTTGCGCTCACGGAAGTTGTAGTGGGCGACACCGCGGCGGCCGACGATGTACGTGTCGACCTCCTTGCCCTCGGCCACGAGACGCGCGGTCAGCTGCTCCGCGGCCTTGATGGCGTTGGCGTTGAAGGCGCCGGCCAGACCGCGGTCGCTCGTGAGGAGCAGAACCGCGGAACGGGTCGGCGACTCCGCCTCGGTGGTCAGCGGGTGCCGGGTGTTGGAACCCGTACCGACCGCCGTGACCGCGCGCGTCAGTTCCTTCGCGTACGGCGTCGAGGCCTGCACCTTGCGGTGCGCCTTGACGACGCGCGAGGCGGCGATCATCTCCATCGCCTTGGTGATCTTCTTGGTCGCGGTGACGGATCGGATGCGACGCTTGTAGACCCGGAGCTGGGCTCCCATGAGTCAGGTCCCTTCCTACGTCACTTGGCCGCGGCCGGGGCGTCCTCGCCGAGGAGCTTGCCGTCCGAGGTCTCGAACTGCTTCTTGAACTCGGTGATCGCGTCCGCGGCGGCGGTGAGGGTGTCGTCCGACATCTTGCCGCCCTCCTTGATGGAGGTCATGAGGCCCTGCTCCTTGCGGTGCAGGTACTCGAGCAGCTCCTTCTCGAAGCGGCGGATGTCGTCGACCGGTACGTCGTCCATCTTGCCGGTGGTCGCGGACCACACGGAGACGACCTGGTCCTCGGTGGGCATCGGCTGGTACTGCGGCTGCTTGAGCAGCTCGACCAGACGCTGACCGCGCTCCAGCTGGGCCTTCGACGCGGCGTCCAGGTCGGAACCGAAGGCGGCGAACGCCTCCAGCTCGCGGTACTGGGCGAGGTCGAGGCGCAGTCGGCCGGAGACCTGCTTCATCGCCTTGTGCTGCGCGGAACCACCGACTCGGGAGACGGAGATACCGACGTTCAGCGCGGGGCGCTGACCGGCGTTGAAGAGGTCCGACTCCAGGAAGCACTGGCCGTCGGTGATGGAGATGACGTTGGTCGGGATGAACGCCGAGACGTCGTTGGCCTTGGTCTCGACGATCGGCAGACCGGTCATCGAGCCCTTGCCCATCTCGTCGGAGAGCTTCGCGCAGCGCTCCAGCAGACGGGAGTGCAGGTAGAAGACGTCACCCGGGTAGGCCTCGCGGCCCGGCGGGCGGCGCAGCAGCAGGGACACGGCGCGGTAGGCGTCGGCCTGCTTGGAGAGGTCGTCGAAGATGATGAGGACGTGCTTGCCGTCGTACATCCAGTGCTGGCCGATGGCCGAACCGGTGTACGGCGCCAGGTACTTGAAGCCGGCCGGGTCGGACGCCGGGGCGGCGACGATGGTCGTGTACTCCAGGGCGCCGGCCTCTTCGAGCGCACCACGCACGGAGGCGATGGTGGAGCCCTTCTGGCCGATGGCGACGTAGATGCAGCGGACCTGCTTGTTCACGTCGCCCGAGCGCCAGTTGTCGCGCTGGTTGATGATCGTGTCGACGGCCAGGGCGGTCTTGCCCGTCTGGCGGTCGCCGATGATCAGCTGGCGCTGGCCGCGGCCGATCGGGGTCATCGCGTCGACGGCCTTGTAGCCGGTCTCCATCGGCTCGTGCACCGACTTACGGGCCATGACGCCCGGGGCCTGCAGCTCCAGCGCGCGGCGACCGGTGGTCTCGATCTCGCCGAGGCCGTCGATCGGGTTGCCGAGCGGGTCGACGACACGGCCGAGGTAGCCCTCGCCGACGGCGACGGACAGGACCTCTCCGGTGCGGGTGACCGGCTGGCCCTCCTCGACACCGCTGAACTCGCCGAGGATGACGGTACCGATCTCACGCTCTTCGAGGTTGAGCGCAAGACCGAGGGTGCCGTCCTCGAACTTCAGCAGTTCGTTGGCCATGGCCGAGGGCAGGCCCTCGACCTTCGCGATGCCGTCGCCGGCAAGGGTGACCGTACCGACCTCCTCGCGCGAGGCCGCGTCCGGCTTGTACGACTGGACGAAGTTCTCCAGCGCGTCCCGGATCTCCTCCGGCCGGATCGTGAGCTCCGCCATCTGGGTTCCCTGCTCTCCTTGTTGGGCCCGAAGTTTCACTTGGGGGGATGGGGGACTCCCCCCTGAACGAGGTGAATCCTCTGCACGGCCCAACTCGGGCCGCCTTACTACGTCTTTGTTGTGGTGCTGCTAGCTCGCCATGCGGCGGGTGGCGTCATCGAGGCGGTCCGCGATGGAGCCGTTGATGACCTCGTCGCCGACCTGCACCCGGATACCGCCGAGGACCTCGGGGTCCACGTCGATGTTCAGGTGCATGGGGCGGCCGTAGAGCTTCGCGAGGGCGGCGCCCAGGCGCTGCTTCTGCGGGTCGCTCAGCGGGACCGCCGTGGTGACGACCGCGACCAGGCGGCTGCGGCGCTCGGCGGCGAGCTTGGACAGGGACTCGAGTCCCGCTTCCAGGCTACGTCCCCGGGGCGCGGTCACCAGGCGCGTCACCAGTCGCTCGGTGGCCGGCCTGGCCCGGCCGCCGAGCAGGCTGCGCAGCAGCTCGCTCTTGGCCGTGGTGGTCGCGGCGCGGTCGGTCAGCGCGGCGCGCAGCCCGGTGTTCGAGGAGACGATCCGGCCGAACCGGAACAGCTCGTCCTCGACGTCGTCGAGCTCGCCCGACTGCTGGGCGGCCGTGAGGTCGGCGGTTGCCGCCAGCTCCTCCAGCGCGTCCACCAGGTCGCGGGACTGCGACCAGCGGGAGCGCACCATGCCGGACAGCAGGTCGAGGGCGGGGCCGCCGACCTGGCCGCCGAGCAGGCGCTCGGCCAGCGCGGCCTTGGCCTCGCCGTCCTGCGCCGGGTCGGTGAGGACTCGGCGCAGGGACACCTCACGGCCGAGCAGCGCGGTGACGGCGGCCAGCTCGTCGGCGAGCTGCGCCGCGGTCACGGACGTGGAGTCCGTCAGCGCGTCGAGACGCTCACGTGCGGCTGCCAGGGCCTCGCGGCTCGCTCCGTTCATCGTGCGGCCTCGGCCTTCTCCTCGAGTTCATCGAGGAAACGGTCGATCACGCGGCTCTGCCGGGCGTGGTCCTCGAGGGACTCGCCGACGAGCTTGCCGGCCAGGTCGGTGGCGAGCTTGCCCACGTCCTGACGCAGCGCCTGCGAAGCGGCCTTGCGGTCGGCCTCGATCTGCGTGTGACCGGCGGCGACGATCTCCTCGCGCTGCCGCTGGCCTTCCGCGCGCATCTCGGCGATGAGCGTGGCGCCCTGCTCCTGCGCCTCCTGGCGCAGACGCGCGGCCTCGTGCCGGGCCTCGGCGAGCTGAGCCTTGTACTGCTCAAGAACGCTCTGTGCCTCGGTCTGGGCGGCCTCGGCCTTCTCGATACCGCCCTCGATGGCCTCGCGGCGCTCGTCCAGAACCTTGTTGATGTTCGGGAGGAGCTTCTTGGCGAGGAAGCCGAAGACGATGACGAAGGCGATCAGGCCGATGACAAGCTCAGGGATCGGCGGGATGAGAGGGTTTTCCTTCTCGGCCGCCAGAATGAGCAGCTGGCTCATGTCAGTGCCTTTCGTCTAGTGGGCTGTTGCTGATCGACTGATCAGACGCCGTAGACGAACGGCATGACCAGGCCGATGAGGGCAAGGGCCTCACAGAAGGCGAAGCCGAGGATCTGGTTGGCGCGGATCAGGCCGGCAGCTTCGGGCTGACGGGCGAGCGCCTGGGTGCCGTTGCCGAAGATGATGCCGACGCCGACGCCGGGACCGATGGCGGCGAGGCCGTAGCCGATGGAGCCGAGCGAACCGGAGACGGCAGCGAGGGTCTCAGTGGCAGCCATGCTGATTCTTCCTTATCTGTACGGACCGGCGGGGGTTGGCCACCGGACGCTAAGGGGGGTTCTGGTGGGGGTGCTCAGTGGTTCTCGGCGAGCGCGCCCTGGATGAAGGTGCAGGTCAGCAGCACGAAGACATACGCCTGCAGGGCCTGGATGAAGAGTTCGAAGGCCGTCATCACGAGGACCATGACGAACGAGACACCCGCGTAGGCGATGCCGATGCCGTTGAGCAGGTACCAGCTGGCGATCGTGAAGAGCAGCAGCAGGGTGTGGCCCGCGAACATGTTCGCGAACAGTCGCACCGCGTGCGTGAACGGCCGGACGATCAGGTTCGAGAGCAGCTCGATGGCCATCGCCAGCGGGAGAACCGCGCCGAGCGACTTGTCGTAACCGCTGAAGTTCTTGAAGGCGCCGACGAATCCATGCCGCTTGAAGGTCAGCGACACCCACACGATGTAGACGATGCCCGCGAGGACGGCCGGGTACGAAATGATCGACGTCACCGGGAACTGGGCGACCGGGACGATCGACCAGATGTTCATCATCCAGATGAAGAAGAAGAGCGAGACGACCAGCGGTACGTACTTCTCGCCTTCCTTCTTGCCGATCGTCTCGTAGACGACACCGCGGCGGATGAAGTCGTAGCCGGACTCGGCGACCATCTGCAGCTTGCCGGGGACGACCTTCGGCTTGCGGAAGGCGGCCCAGAAGAAGCCGATGACGATGACCGAGCCGAGCAGCGCCAGCAGCATCGTCTTGTTGAAGTACAAGTTGCTGTCGCCGTCCCCGAGAAGGGGCTTGAACAGGAACGAGTGCAGGCCGGGAGCCGGGAAGCCACAGCCGTCGAAGATGTGGCAGTCGGTCTCGAAGGCGAGCACCTGCGTCGGGTCAGCACTCACCGCGGGCTCCTTCAGCGTGGCGCATAGGTACGGCAACCTCGTTGTGTCGGCGCGGCACGCGGCCGCGGTTCGGCACTGGACTGGTGTTACGGATGTGGGGGCGGCAGTGGGGCATCAAGCCTCGCGATTGAGCAGGCGTCAGCTCAGATGCCCGCGCCCGCGATGCCGCAGTTGGCACCGGACGATAGCAGGATCTCTTACGCCCTCTTATCCCGGCCCTACCTCTCACGACGAGTGCCCCGACTTGTCGGGCTCGACGTAGAGGATTTTGGCCTTCATGTGGGCACGGGTCTGCGCGGCGGTCCAGATGATGGTGTCGACGAGCAGCGTGAACGCGAAGGCCTTGGGATTGAAGAGCGTGGTGTGCTTGAACGCGGCGAGGAAAATGAACAGCAGCAGAATCTGCGCCGCGAAGAGCATGAGGCCCATCGCCTGGAACAGGTGCGGAAGCGATTTGGCAGTGCGCTGCAGAACGTAGAGCCCGATTCCCATGAAGAGGATCACGATCAGCGTCGCAACGGCTGCCCCAATAGCTCCTTTGCCGCCGGCGACCACGCCACTGACGACGGCGGCAATCGCGCCGACGGCAGCTGTGGGCACAGCGGCTTGAAGGAGAATCCGGGCGTCATTGGACGGCATGGCGGCAACTCCGCTTGCTAAGGGGGGCGTGTCGTCATGGACGAGCGTAGTCCCGGGATGAGAGAGAACCTCACGCCAATGGACCGTCGCACTACGGTCCTTCGGCTCTGTCCCGGGTTCTCGTGAACCGTATCACAAACTATTTGATGCGGTCTTTACCTAGAAGGTGTGCTTGCTGTCACACATGAGAGTGACAGTGCGCGTCTGTGCAAAATAGCGGCCAACTTGTCTGGTATAGGGAGGCTTTGTCCCCCCACGAGATGGCAACGCTTTAGTCAGATTCTTACCTTGGCGTCAGCGCGAGGACTCCGCTTTACGACCGTCAAGAAGGCGTGAACGGGCACCGACGGCGGTCGCCCCGTTGACTCCTGACACACCGGAGGCAACCGGCGGGCGCGGGTCACGGTCTTCCTCCGCCAACACCACGACAGGGTCAACTCCGGCCCTGCGACGGCGATACCGCGGCGGCACCAGGTGCTCGGCCCAGCGCGGCGTCCGCGGCGTGAAGCGCGGCAGCAGAAGCAGCACGAGCCCGATCGCGCTCAGGAAGACGATGCCGAGCACGATCCACATCGAGGCCGAGTTGACCGAGTACGACAGGGCACCGAACGCGATCAGCGCCGACCAGAAGTACATGATCAGCACCGCCCGGCTGTGCGAGTGGCCGATCTCCAGGAGCCGGTGGTGCAGATGGCCGCGGTCCGCGGCAAATGGCGACTGGCCCCGCCAGGTGCGGCGGACGATGGCCAGCACCAGATCCGCCGTCGGTACCGCGATGATGGTCAGCGGCATCAGCAGAGGGATGTAGACCGGCACCATCTGGTGCACAGTGCTGCGCTCGGAGCCGCCGAAAAGGTTGTCCGGGTCGACCTGTCCCGTGACTGAGATCGCACCCGCCGCCAGTACCAGCCCGATCAGCATCGATCCCGAGTCCCCCATGAAAATGCGCGCGGGGTGCATGTTGTGCGGCAGAAAGCCAAGGCACATCCCCATGAGGATGGTCGCGAACAGCGTCGCGGGGGCGGCGGCCTCAATGCCGTACGAATACCAGATGCGGTACGTGTACATGAAGAACGCCGCCGCCGCGATACACACCATGCCAGCGGCGAGGCCGTCGAGGCCGTCGACGAAGTTGACCGCGTTGATAGTGATGACGACGAGCGCGACGGTGAGCAGGGTGCCCTGCCACTGAGTCAGCGCGACCGTGCCGATCTTCGGGATGGGCAGCCAAAGGATCGTCAGCCCCTGCATGACCATGACGCCCGCGGCGATCATCTGGCCGCCCAGCTTGATCAGGGCGTCGATCTCGAACTTGTCGTCCAGGACCCCGATCAGCCAGATCACGGCCGCCCCGGAGAGCAGCGCCCGGGGTTCGTTCGAGCTCTCGAAGACCTGGTTGAGGTTGGTCAGGTGGTCGGCGACGAGCAGGCCGGCGCACATACCGAAGAACATGGCGATACCGCCGAGCCGCGGTGTGGGTTCCCGGTGCACGTCACGCGCACGGATCTCCGGCATCGCTCCGGCCACGATCGCGAACTTACGCACCGGCCCGGTCAGCAGATACGTCACCGCGGCCGTCACGCAGAGCGTCAGCAGGTATTCACGCACAGGCTTCCCCACAGGTCTCGCTGGCCATCACAGCCCCACACCCTAGCGAGGCGCGCATATGTTTGGGGACTTCCGGGTAGCGACGATGGTTGCACGTGTGGCTGTGAGCTCGGAAGCGTCGGGCCACATCCGTCGCTGTCTGCCCCGTTCAACCGGGCGTACGCAGGCAAGCGGACACGCCCGGGAGGCGACCGGTCACAGCGCGGCCGCCTCCCGGGATATTCAGGTCATGCCTTGCCGTAGTTGAAACCGCAGTCCTTCTTCGCTCCGTTGGCTCCCTCGCGGCGGCAGACCGTGATCTCCACGGTGGCGCCCTCCGGAACCTGCTTGCGGGCAATGTGCGACGGCTTGTCGTCACAGAAGGCGGACGAGCCGTCGGCATCCGACAAGGTGACAGAGCCACCGTCCCATGACCAGTGCGCCCAGACGCGCATTCCGTCCGCCTTCGTGTCACACACCTGGAACGCCTCCTGGTCGTAGCCGCCCCAGAAGATCGCCTTACCGGCTTTGGTGCTGCCGCTGTCGTCCGTGTAGACAACGGTCGTGTTGCCAGCCGCCTGTGCGGGAGCCACGGTGAGAAGGAACGCCGCGGGTACGGCGGCGATGGTTGCGGCCATGTGCTTGGCACGAATTCTACGGACGAAGGGCATGCATTACTCCTGGTTTCGTGTTCCGGTTCACGGTGAACCTCGGCGATTGCTTGCCAGCGCCCTGCCGGGTTCCCGATCCGATTTCTTCACACGCCGTCCACTTCGACACGAATTCGTGCGGTGAGATCTGAGCGGCCTCAGGATGCGGTCTAACCGGTGTCGCAATGGCGACACGCGTCGGAAGCCAAGAAGCCCCCGAACCCCCTCATCGCACGATTGGTCACATCGCGCGGCGTCAAAGGCGACGGTAGTTCACGACACTCGATCGTGTCACCCGCAAAAAAAGTCACCATTCACCACTACCGGTCATCTCGCGCTCGACTCAAGAACGGACAATGCGAAAATAACGACAGAAAAGAGCCACGAGTGACTCCGTGAACTGTCACCATGCGTCACATCGGCGGATAATCCGTGAATTGAGCCACATCCCTCCGACCGCCCGAGTGACCACAAGAATGCTCAGCTCGGGTACGGCGGAAAGCCTCCGACAAGTCCCCGCACTTCGTCACGCGCCCTCCGGGTGTCGACCCGGCCGCGCAGGACGCCCGCGAGCAGTGCCGCGATCGTCGCCATCTCGCCCTCGCCCATGCCCTGCGTGGTCACCGCGGCGGTGCCGAGCCGCAGCCCGCGCGAGTCTCCGTGCGGGAGCGGGCAGCAGTCCAACACCAGCCCCGCGGCGGCGAGTTGACCCCGTGCGGCGCGTCCGTCGACGCCGAGGGGCAGCGGGTCGACGGTGATCAGATGGGTGTCGGTCCCACCTGTCGTGACGACGAACCCCTCCCCCGCCAGCCCCGCCGCGAGCACCCGGGCGTTGGCGACCACCTGATGGGCGTACGCCGTGAACGCCGGGGTCGCCGCCTCGCCGAACGCGACGGCCTTCGCCGCGATGGTGTGCATCTGCGCCCCGCCCTGGGTGAACGGGAACACCGCCCGGTCGACCCGCTCCGCCAGCTCGCTCCCGCACAGCAGCATCCCGCCCCGCGGCCCGCGCAGCACCTTGTGCGTGGTCGCGCAGACGATGTCGGCGTACGGCACGGGGTTCGGCGCCGCTCCCCCGGCGACCAGGCCGATGGGATGCGCCGCGTCGGCGATGAGATAGGCGCCCACCTCGTCGGCGACCTCGCGGAAGAGGGCGTAGTCGATGTGCCGGGGACAGGCGATCGACCCGCAGACGATCGCCTTGGGCCGGTGCAGGCGGGCAAGGGACCGCACCTGCGCGTAGTCGACGGTCCCGGTCTCGGCATCGACCCCGTACCCGACGAAGTCGAACCACCGCCCGGAGAAGTTCGCCGGCGACCCGTGCGTGAGATGCCCGCCGTACGGCAGCCCCAGCGCCAGGACGGTGTCACCGGGCCGCAGCAGCGCCGCGTAGGCCGCCAGCACGGCCGAAGACCCGGAGTGCGCCTGCACGTTGGCGTGCTCGGCCCCGAACAGCGCCTTCGCCCGCTCCACGGCGACGCGCTCGGCGACGTCGACGATCTCGCAGCCGCCGTGGTGGCGGGCGCCGGGGTAGCCCTCGGCGTACTTGTTGGCGAGCGGGGAGCCGAGCGCGGCCAGCACGGCGGGCGAGCTGAAGTTCTCGGCGGCGATCAGCTGAAGTGTCGTCGACTGCCGCGCCAGCTCCCCCAGCAGGATCTCGGCCAGCTCGGGGTCCTGCCGACGCAGGACATCGGCCTCGATGACAGGGACGACCGACATGGCGAACTCCGGGGCGTCGACGATGACGTACGTCCAATGTAGGCCCGGGGCGGGTGGGGCGCGCGGCCGTTCCCTACGTCCGCGCGGGCACACCCGTCAGTGCCGTGACCACCGGGTCGATGGCCTGGTTTATCTCGTCGCCGATGGAGCGGAAGAACGGGAGCGGTGCGCCGTAGGGGTCGAAGACCTCGTCCGCTTCCGCCGTGGGGGCCAGGAGCCAGCCGCGGAGGGCCGCCGCCGCGCGGACCAGGGCGCGGGCGCGGGCCACCATGCCGTCCTCCAGGGGTGGCAGGGTGGTCGGGTCTATCGCCTTCACCAGGCGGGTGAACTCCTTGAGGGTGAAGGTGCGCAGGCCCGCCGAGTGGCCCATGGAGATGACCTGGGCCCGGTGGTCCCGGGTGGCCGTCAGGACCAGGTCGGCGCGGATCACGTGGTCGTCGAGCAGCTCGCGGCCGGTGAACCCGGAGGGGTCCGCGCCGAAGTCGGTGAGGACGGTCGCCGCGTTGGTCTCCATGGGGGCGCCCTCATGGCCCCACGTCCCGGCGCTCTCCACGATCAGCCCGCCCCACAGCGGGTCGCCGAGCCGGTCCGCCAGGGCATGACGGGTCAGCCGCTCGGTGATCGGCGAGCGGCACACGTTGCCGGTGCTGACGTGGAGGATGCGGAAGCTGTCCATGGGAAGCCCGAAGGTCCCCGTCACTTCCCCGTTGCCTATGCCACGCCCCGCGTCAGGGGCTGTCAATTCGCCACCTCGAGGTCGGGTACGACCTTGCGCAGCTCCTCCGCCGAGATCGCGCCCGCGCGCAGCAGCAGCGGGACCTCGCGCGTGACGTCGACGATCGACGACGGCACGTTGCCGGGCGTCGGACCGCCGTCGAGGTACACGGAGACGGAGTCGCCGAGCATCTGCTGGGCCGCGTCGCAGTCCTCCGGCGAGGGGTGTCCGGTGAGGTTCGCCGAGGAGACCGCCATCGGGCCGACCTCGGTCAGCAGCTCGATCGCGACCGGGTGCAGCGGCATCCGGACGGCGACCGTGCCCCGGGTGTCCCCGAGGTCCCACTGCAGCGACGGCTGGTGCTTGGCGACCAGCGTGAGGGCGCCCGGCCAGAACGCGTCGACGAGTTCCCAGGCCAGCTCGGAGAAGTCCGTGACGAGGCCGTGCAGCGTGTTCGGGGAGCCGATGAGGACGGGGGTGGGCATGTTGCGGCCCCGGCCCTTGGCGTCCAGGAGATCGGCGACGGCCTCCGAGGAGAACGCGTCGGCCCCGATGCCGTAGACCGTGTCGGTCGGCAGGACCACGAGTTCGCCCCGGCGGACGGCGGACGCGGCCTCGCGCAGACCCGTCGTGCGGTCGGTCGCGTCATTGGTGTCGTATCGCCGTGCCATGTCTAGCGGTCTCCTTTTTTTGTAGCTCGGTCCGCCTCCGGGGCGCCTGTTGTCGGTGTCGAGCCCCCGGCCGTCACGGCGTGGCCCTGCGGGCGGTCGCGAAGCGCGGGCGGTTGTTGAGGTCGGGGTGGTCGGCCGCGTCGGCCCAGCCACGCTCCTCGGTGAAGATCCACGGCACCTGCCCGCCCTGGGTGTCGGCGTGCTCGATGACGACGACACCGCCCGGGCGCAGCAGCCGGTGCGCGGTGCGCTCGATGCCGCGGATCAGGTCGAGGCCGTCCTCCCCGGAGAACAGGGCGAGTTCGGGGTCGTAGTCCCGGGCCTCGGGAGCGACGTACTCCCACTCCGTGAGCGGGATGTACGGCGGGTTGGAGATGACCAGGTCGACATGGCCGTCGAGGTCGGGGAAGGCGTCCAGGGCGTTGCCCTGCCGCAGGTCGACGCGGGAGCCCTCCATGTTCTTGCGGGTCCACTGGAGCGCGTCCTCGGACAGCTCCACGGCGTGCACCCGGGACCGCGGGACCTCCTGCGCGAGAGCGAGCGCGATGGCTCCGGACCCGGTGCAGAGGTCGACGATCAGCGGCTCTACGACGTCCATCGCGCGGACCGCGTCTATGGCCCAGCCGACCACCGACTCGGTCTCGGGGCGCGGCACGAACACCCCCGGTCCGACCTGGAGTTCCAGGTACCGGAAGAACGCGCGGCCGGTGATGTGCTGGAGCGGCTCACGCTGCTCGCGGCGGGCGATGGTCTCCCAGTAGCGGGCGTCGAAGTCCACGTCCTTCACGGAGTGCAGCTCGCCCCGCTTCACACCGTGCACGAACGCGGCGAGCTCCTCCGCGTCGTTGCGCGGCGAGGGCACGCCGGCGTCGGCCAGCCGCTGGGTGGCCTGGGCCACCTCTGCTAGCAGCACCCCCCGGGGGTTTGGGGGTCGCTCCCCAAATGATTGCTGCACGCAAGTCCTCCGTGTCGTACTCGTCCGTGCCGAACCGTGCCGTGCCTTACGCCGCCGCGAGCTTGGCGGCCGAGTCCGCGTCCACGCACGCCTGGATCATCGCGTCGAGGTCCCCGTCGAGGACCTGGTCCAGGTTGTACGCCTTGAAGCCGACGCGGTGGTCCGAGATGCGGTTCTCCGGGAAGTTGTACGTACGGATCTTCTCGGAGCGGTCGACCGTGCGGACCTGGCTGCGGCGGGCGTCGGCGGCGTTGCGCTCCGCCTCCTCCTGCGCCGCGGCGAGCAGCCTGGAGCGCAGGATACGCAGTGCCTGTTCCTTGTTCTGCAGCTGGCTCTTCTCGTTCTGGCAGGAAGCGACGACTCCGGTCGGAATGTGCGTGATGCGCACCGCGGAGTCGGTCGTGTTGACGGACTGCCCGCCGGGGCCCGAGGAGCGGTAGACGTCGATGCGGAGGTCGTTCGGGTTGATCTCGACGTCGACCTCCTCCGCCTCGGGGGTGACCAGGACACCGGCCGCCGAGGTGTGGATACGGCCGGCGGACTCCGTCGCGGGGACGCGCTGCACGCGGTGCACTCCGCCCTCGTACTTCAGCCGCGCCCAGACACCCTGGCCGGGCTCGGTCGCGCCGTTGCCGCCCTTGGTCTTCACGGCGACCTGGACGTCCTTGTAGCCGCCCTGGTCGGACTCGGTGGCGTCGATGATCTCGGTCTTCCAGCCGACGCGCTCCGCGTACCGCAGGTACATGCGCAGCAGGTCGCCCGCGAAGAGCGCGGACTCGTCGCCGCCGGCGCCCGCCTTGATCTCCAGGATGACGTCCTTGTCGTCGCTGGGGTCGCGCGGGACCAGCAGGAGGCGCAGCTTCTCCGTGATCTCGTCGCGGTGCTTCTCCAGCTCCTTGACCTCGGCCGCGAACTCCGGGTCGTCGGCGCCGAGTTCACGCGCGGTGTCGATGTCGTCGCCGGTCTGCTTCCAGGAGCGGTACGTGGCGACGATCGGGGTGAGCTCGGCGTAGCGCTTGTTCAGCTTGCGCGCGTTGGCCTGGTCGGCGTGGACCGACGGGTCGGCGAGCTTCTTCTCAAGGTCGGCGTGCTCGCCGATGAGGTCCTCGACAGCCTCGAACATCTTGGGCTCCTGAAATGCGGTGAAGAAAGGGAAGGCGGGCGACCAAAAACGCCGGTCCCGGCACGCCCTCTCACTCGCGTGGAGGGCGTGGCCGTGGACCGGCGCTAGGGACTGTCCGGCGGATCAGGTCGGAGGAAAGCCGCCGTACCTCATGAATGCCGGTGAGCGGGGTCTGGTGCGTGCAGCTGCGAGGCGGAGGAGGGAGTCAACGCGGAGCGTTGGCGACCGACGACAACGCCGCAGATGCGTGCCGGACCCCGCGTCTCCGACAGGATCCGCCGGACAGGCCCTAGAGGTGGCTCGCTACTTCTTGGAGCCGGCAGCAGCCTTGCCGAAGCGGGCCTCGAAGCGGGCCACGCGGCCACCGGTGTCGAGGATCTTCTGCTTGCCCGTGTAGAACGGGTGGCACTCGGAGCAGACCTCGGCGCGGATGTTGCCGCTCGTGATCGTGCTGCGGGTGGTGAACGACGCGCCACAGGTGCAGCTGACCTGGGTCTCGACGTACTCGGGGTGGATCTCGCGCTTCAAGGGTGTCTCCTAGTTTCGGGAGGGCTCCGGGTCGCTGCCGCGGGTGCGGTCGCGTGAACCGGGGCCGACTGTCCAGTCTGCCAGGACTGGAGCCATCTCCCCAAACCGGGGGTTGATGACGTCTATTCCCCGCGCCCCCTCAGGAGCTCGTCACCACGCCCTTGGCCTCACCGGTGGCCGTGCCCTTGGTCGCCGCCGCCGGGATCGGGCGGTCGTTCTTCAGGGCCGTCCAGACCATCTGGGCCTTCGACTTCTCCACGATGACCCGGTTCGGGTTGGCCGGGTCGTACTCGACCGGCATCGTGACCATGTTCATGTTCGTGGAGCTGATGCCCTTGAGGCCGTTGGCGAAGGACGTGAGGGAGTTGACCGAGCCGAGGTCGGAGTCGGTGGTGACGGCCTGGGTGGCGGTGTTGGCGAGCTCGTACAGCTTGGTGGGGCTGGTCAGGACGCCGATGTGCTTGACCTGGTCGACCAGCGCCTTGATGAACGCCTGCTGGAGCTGGATGCGGCCGAGGTCGGAGCCGTCGCCGACGCCGTGCCGGGTGCGGACCAGGCCGAGCGCCTGCGAGCCGTTGAGCGTGTGCGCGCCGGCCTTGAGGTTCAGGTGGCTCTGCGGGTCCTTGATGTCCTTCGTGGTGGTGATCCGGACGCCGCCCAGCTCGTTGATGAGCTTCTCGAAGCCCGCGAAGTCGACCTCGAGGTAGTGGTCCATGCGCAGCCCGGAGACGGACTCGACGGTCTTCACCGTGCAGGCCGCGCCGCCGGTGGAGTACGCCTCGTTGAACATCACGCCGGACGCCGCGTCGTGCGTGACGCCCTTGGTGTCGGTGCACTCGGGGCGGTCCACGAGGGTGTCGCGCGGGATCGAGACCACGCTGGCCCTCTTGTGGCCCTTGTAGACGTGGATGATCATCGCGGTGTCGGAGCGGGCGCTGCCGTCGTCGGTGCCGCCGCCCAGCTTCTTGTTGGTGCCGGAGCGGCTGTCGGAGCCCAGCACCAGGATGTTCTCGGAGCCGTTGTCGACCTTGACCGGCCGGTCGGTGCCGAGGGCCTGGTTGATGTCGACGCTCTTGATGTTGCCGTTGAGCTTGAAGTACACGTACCCGGCGCCGGTACCGCCCAGCACCACGACGCCCGCGGCGACCCAGGCGGTGATCAGCAGGGCCTTGTGTCGCGGACTGCGGTCCTTCTTACGGCTTCCCGCGCGGTGGCGCGGGCCGTTGTTGCCGTCATCGCCCGGTATGGCGGGCTCCGGCGTGCTCTCGGCGGACATGGGCTCCTCGCATCTCGTTCCGGTCGGGTACCCCCTGCTTTCAGGGTTCAGGCCTGGCCGAAGCGACTGATACCGCTCAATCCTCGCTCTATGGTCGCTCCACCAGGTCAGACAGGGAAACTCGGGAAAGGGTTGCACAACGCAGAGTGCCCATCGCGTACGGCGATGGGCACTCTGCGTGGTCGCGTCAGCGGGTCACACCCCGCTCACCTGCGATGTCAGCCGAAGATGTCGTACTGCTGGAAACCGGTGCCGAGCGACTTCGGTGTGCCGAAGATCTCGCTGGTGGCCTTGCCGGTGCCCGGGTACAGGTACAGCGAGTTGCTCGCGTTGCGGATCAGGAGGTCCGCCTTGCCGTCGCCGGTGAAGTCGCCGACCGCGTCGAAGGCGTTGTAGCTGCCCCAGCTGCGCACCTGCACGCGGGCCGCGAAGGCACCCGTGCCGGACTTGCCGGCGCCCTTGTAGAGGTAGACGGCGCCGGTGCTCTTGTTGCGGGCGAGCAGGTCGGCCTTGCCGTCACCGTTGAAGTCGCCGTGGCCGACGAGCACGTTGTACTGGCTCCAGCCGCCGCCGACGCGCGAGGGCGAGCTGAAGGTGCCGTTGCCCTTGCCCGGGTAGATCCACAGCACGCCGGAGCTGTCGACCGAGATCAGGTCGGGCAGGTAGTCGCCGGTGACATCGCCGGGGGCGATGATCCGGGTGCGGGTCTTCCAGTTGGCGAAGATCTTCGTGCTGACCCAACTGCCGTCGTCCCGGGCGCTGTTGAGCTGGAAGTGGTCCCAGTAGACCGCGCCGTTGCCGATCCGGTAGACCCAGTCCTGGTAGCCGTCACGGTTCAGGTCGGCCGAGCGGACCTGGTTGACCGCGCTCCAGTCGCCGAGGGACTGACGCGTGGCCAGCGAGGTGCCCTTGGAGTCCAGCTCGTAGCCCACCTTGTTGGAGGACTTGCGGGCGTAGACGTCGGCCTTGTTGTCCGTGTAGCTGAGGTTGCCGTCGTCGATCTGCGCGTAGGCCGCGCCGACGTACGTGCTGACCTTCGTGAAGACGCTGTAGGCACCCTGTGCCACACAGTCCTCGACGCCCCAGGACACCACGCCGACGATCCGGCCGCCGACGACCAGCGGGCCGCCCGAGTCGCCGTTGCAGGTGGTCGTCGTACCGGTGTCGCTGCCGGTGGCGGGCGTGCCCGCGCAGACCATGTGGCCCTTGACGTAGTCGACGCTGCCGTAGGCGGCGGTGCAGGTGGCGTCCGAGTTGATCGGCAGCGTGGCCGTCTTCAGCGTCTCGGAGATGTCCTGCGTGGTGGAGCTGGTGCGGCCCCAGCCGTAGACCTTGGCGGTCTTGGCGGGGGTGCCCGTGTACGACGCCGTGTCGGTGTTCGTCGTCATGCGGATCGGGGTCGCCTTGACGGGGGCCGCCAGGGTGAGGACCGCGATGTCGTTGTTCGGGGCGCCGTCCGTCGAGACGGCGTACGACGGGTTGTTCCACTGGCGCAGGACCGCGGTGGCCTGGCCGCCGTGCAGGTCGTCGTCGGTGGGCAGCTGGGTGGCGCTGGTGACGACGACGCCGTACTTGGCCCAGTTGTAGCCCTTGACGCAGTGCGCGGCCGTCAGGATCTTCGACGGCGAGACGACCGAGCCACCGCAGAAGAAGCCGACGTCGTCGGACGTGGCGGTGGTGCCCTTGTCGTCGTAGTACCAGAGCTGCGCCATGAACGGCGCGGTGTTGATGGTGGTCGTCGTCCCCCCGATGATCTTCGGGTCGACGGCCTTGCCGGTGGTGCTCGCGCTCAGGGACGACTTCTTGGTCGTCTGTCCCGCGGTGTCGTCACCGGCCTGCGCGCCCGCGATGCGCGCCTTCAGTGTCGCGAGCGACGGCTGGGCCACGACGGGCTTCGCGGTCGGCGTCGGCAGCGCGGTGGCGGCGCCGGCGGACGTCGTCAGCAGTGCGGCGGTCACGGCGGCGGCGATACCGGCCGCGGCGACAGGCAGTCCGAAACGGATCCGGCGTCTGTGCCGACCGGCCCCAGGCATGGGCGTACCCACTCAAGTCCCCCCTCGGGATCAGAAGTTCGGACGATTGTCGAAAGCAAGTCCGAAGGGCGCGATCGTACAGCGAGCCACTGACAAGCCGAAGGGCCGCCCCCTTTACCAGGGAGCGGCCCTTCGATACTGCTTGCCTGCCTCAGTCGCCGTTGCCCGGCGTGGTCTTCTGGATCTGGAGCAGGAACTCGGCGTTCGACTTCGTCTGCTTCATTTTGTCGAGGAGCAGCTCGATCGCCTGCTGCTGGTCGAGCGCGTGCAGCACCCGGCGCAGCTTCCAGGTGACGGCCAACTCGTCGCTGCCGAGCAGGATTTCTTCCTTACGGGTACCGGACGCGTCGACGTCCACCGCGGGGAAGATGCGCTTGTCGGCGAGCTTCCGGTCGAGCTTGAGCTCGGCGTTGCCCGTGCCCTTGAACTCCTCGAAGATGACCTCGTCCATGCGCGAGCCGGTGTCGACGAGCGCGGTGGCGAGGATGGTCAGCGAACCGCCGTCCTCGATGTTGCGCGCGGCACCGAAGAAGCGCTTGGGCGGGTACAGCGCCGTGGAGTCGACACCACCGGAGAGGATGCGGCCGGAGGCGGGGGCGGCGAGGTTGTAGGCACGGCCCAGACGCGTGATGGAGTCGAGCAGCACGACGACGTCGTGGCCCAGCTCCACCAGCCGCTTGGCGCGCTCGATGGCGAGCTCGGCGACCGTGGTGTGGTCCTCGGCGGGGCGGTCGAAGGTCGAGGAGATGACCTCGCCCTTCACCGACCGCTGCATGTCGGTGACCTCTTCCGGACGCTCGTCGACCAGGACGACCATCAGGTGGCACTCGGGGTTGTTGTGCGTGATCGCGTTGGCGATGGCCTGCATGATCATGGTCTTGCCGGTCTTCGGCGGGGCCACGATCAGACCGCGCTGGCCCTTTCCGATGGGCGCGACAAGGTCGATGATGCGGGTCGTCAGCACACCCGGGTCGGTCTCCAGGCGGAGCCGGTCCTGCGGGTACAGCGGCGTCAGCTTGTTGAACTCCGGTCGCCCGCGGCCGTGTTCGGGCGCCATGCCGTTGACGGAGTCGAGGCGCACGAGCGCGTTGAACTTCTCGCGGCGCTCGCCCTCCTTCGGCTGCCGGACCGCGCCGGTGACGTGGTCGCCCTTGCGCAGGCCGTTCTTGCGGACCTGGGCGAGGGAGACGTACACGTCGTTCGGGCCCGGCAGGTAGCCGGAGGTCCGGATGAACGCGTAGTTGTCGAGGATGTCGAGGATGCCCGCGACGGGGATCAGCACATCGTCGTCGGCGACCTGCGGCTCACCGGCGGCGCCACCGAACTCGTCGCGTCCGCGACGGCCCCGGCGGTCGCGGTACCGGCCGCGGCGGCCGCGGCGGCCGCCCTCGAAGTCGTCGTCGTCCTGCGGGCCGTTGTCGCGCTGCTGCCGGTCCTGGCGGCCACCGCTCTGCTGCTGGCCCTGCTGCTGACGGTCCTGCCGGTCCTGCCGGTCCTGGCGTCCGCCGCCCTGCTGCTGGCCGCCGCCCTGCTGCTCGTTGTCCTTGCGGCGGTCGCCGCGGTCACGGTCCTGGCGGTCCTGGCGGCCACCGCGGTCGCGGTCGCGACGGTCCCGGCGGCCCTGCCGGCCGTCGTCACCGGCGTCGCCCCTGGCCTCGCCCTGCGCGGCGGCGGGCGACTCGGACCTGGACTCGTTCTTCGCCTCGGCGGTGACCGTCTCCGGGCTGCCGGCCTCGGCGGTCGCACGGCGACGACGGCGCTCCACCGGCGCGTCGTCTCCCCCGCTCTCGGCCTCGCTCGAACGGGAGGGGCCGCCGGCCGGCTGGCCGGGGATGTCGATCTGCTGCTGGGCCACGGCCTTCTCGGTGGCGACCTTCTCGGCCTTCTGCTCGGCCGGGGCGACCGTCTCGTCGCCCGTACGGGTCTTGGAGGTGGCGCGGCGCTTCGGCTTGGTCTCGGTGGCGGTCTCGGCCTTGGCCGGAGCACCCCCTCCCGCCTGCGCGTCCTTGATGACCTCGATCAGCTGGCTCTTGCGCATCCGCGCGGTGCCCCTGATGCCGAGGCCGGTTGCGACCTGCTGCAGCTCGGCCAGCACCATGCCGTCGAGGCCGGTACCGCGGCGCCGCCGGGAGCCGGCACCGGTGGCAGGCGCGGAAGCGTCCGTGGCGGGCGCGGCAGCGGTCTCCTCGACACGCGCGCCCATCAGATCGGTGGTGTCGCTCACGAAGGGTCCTTCCCTGGAGCGGACGTCGGCCTGTCTGGCTCGGCGACCGGTTGTGCTGTCCGGCTTCGGTTCTTGCTGTGTGAACCGTGCCGGGGCGGTGGTCCGCCTCAGCGGCGGAAGAGATATGTGGTGACGGCGCTTCCGAAAACCGTGGCACCGAGTGTCTGTGTCACGTGGCTTGGTCGCACCAATTCCGGAACGTGCCCGGCTTCCGGAGCGTGCCCGGCGAACCGCTCAGTGTCCGTACGGAACACGGTGCGGCTTGGGAGGCTCCCGGAAGAATGTCTGTCCCGGACGGGGACAACAAGCACCTCGCCATGGTGGGGTCGGGTGCAGACTTGAGATTAACACTACCGGATCCAACAAACATTCCCCCTCTCGAAATCCGGCGACGGTACGTAGTCAATGGGCACTGGGGGCCGCGAGCGGCAGTACACAGGCGCCCTGTGCGTCGAGATCCAGCCGGTTGGCGGCCCATCCCTCGCCGGCGAGGTGGGACACCTTGTCGGCGTTGTCCGCGTCGACAAGTGCCAAAACGGTGGGCCCTGCACCGGAGATGACGGCCGGAACTCCGTCCGCCCTCAAGCGGTCCACGAGTGCGGCGCTCTCGGGCATCGCCGGTGCGCGGTACTCCTGGTGCAGGCGGTCCTCGGTGGCGGGCAGCAGCAGCTCGGGGCGCCGGGTGAGGGCCTCGACGAGCAGTGCGGCGCGGCCCGCGTTGGCGGCGGCGTCGACGTGCGGGACGCTGCGCGGGAGCAGGCCGCGCGCGGTCTCGGTGAGCACCGGCTTGCCGGGCACGAAAACCACCGGAACGATGGAATCGGCCGGGTCCATCCTGATCGCCCGCGCGGCTCCGCCGTCCATCCAGGAAAGCGTGAATCCGCCCAGCAGACAGGCCGCGACGTTGTCGGGGTGGCCCTCGATCTCGGTGGCGAGTTCCAGCAGGGCCGTGTCGTCGAGCCGGGAGTCCCCGCCTATGGTCACCGCGCGCGCGGCGACGATGCCTGCGCAGATGGCGGCGGAGGAGGAGCCCAGGCCGCGGCCGTGCGGAATGCGGTTGGCGCAGACGATCTCGAGGCCGCGCGGCTGTCCGCCGAGCAGGTCGAAAGCGGTGCGGAGGGCTCGTACGAGGAGGTGGTTCTCGTCGCGCGGGAGGGTCTCGCTGCCCTCACCGGCGATGTCGATGAGCAGCCCGGAGTCGGCGACACGGACGACGACGTCGTCGTAGAGCCCCAGCGAGAGGCCGAAGGCGTCGAAGCCCGGGCCGAGGTTGGCGCTGGTGGCGGGGACGCGCACCCGGACGGCGGCGGCGCGGAAGGCTGGACCGGCCATCGCTCGATGACTCTCCTTGAGCTGCGTGATTGTCGAAGACACTCGATGACATTCGATAGGTACGTGAAGACCCTCGGGCCGTGGAGACGGCGCGGTGCCGAGCCATGCGCGCAGGCATATGCGGCGGGCGGGTTCGGTACAGCCTATCGAAGGAAGGTTCTGTGGCGACATAGGGCGCACAGGAGGCGCACGATGCGTGTCGTAAGCCCCCTGTGCACCCCCGTAAGGGATGTCCCTGTCGTACGGGGTCGTCCGGGGTTACGCCAGACCGAGGCGCACGGCGGCGGTGGCCGCGTCGACCGGGACGGTGACGGGCTGCGGGGCGCCCGCGACGGCCCAGTCGGGGTCCTTGAGGCCGTTTCCGGTGACCGTGCAGACGATGGTCTGGCCCGGGTCGACCTTGCCCTGCTCGGCCGCCTTCAGCAGACCGGCGACGGAGGCGGCGGAGGCGGGCTCGACGAAAACGCCCTCCTGAGCGGCCAACAGCCGGTAGGCGCGCAGGATCTCACGGTCCGTCACCTCGTCGATGGACCCGCCGGACTCGTCCCGCGCGTCCAGCGCGAACTGCCAGGACGCCGGGTTGCCGATGCGGATCGCGGTGGCGATCGTCGAGGGGTCCTTGACGACCTCGCCGCGCACGATGGGCGCGGACCCCGAGGCCTGGAAGCCCCACATGCGCGGGGTCCTCGCGGCGACGCCGTCACCGGCGTACTCCTTGTAGCCCTTCCAGTAGGCGGTGATGTTGCCCGCGTTGCCCACCGGCAGGACGTGGATGTCGGGCGCGTCGCCGAGCATGTCGACGATCTCGAAGGCGGCCGTCTTCTGGCCCTCGATGCGCACGGGGTTGACCGAATTCACCAGCGCCACAGGGTAGTTGTCGCTCAGCTGGCGGGCGAGGGTGAGGCAGTCGTCGAAGTTGCCGTCGACCTGGAGGATCTTCGCGCCGTGCACGAGGGCCTGGCCCATCTTGCCGAGCGCGATCTTGCCCTGCGGCACGAGGACGGCACAGACCATCCCGGCGCGCACGGCGTAGGCGGCGGCGGAGGCCGACGTGTTGCCGGTGGAGGCGCAGATGACGGCCTGCGCACCCTCCTCCTTGGCCCGGGTGATGGCCATGGTCATACCGCGGTCCTTGAAGGACCCGGTGGGGTTGGCACCCTCCACCTTGAGGTGGACCTCGCAGCCGGTGCGCTCGGAGAGCACCTGCGCGGGCACGAGGGGCGTGCCGCCCTCGCGGAGGGAGACGACCGGCGTGCTGTCGGACACCGGGAGCCGGTCCCGGTACTCCTCGATGATTCCGCGCCACTGGTGGGTCATTGCTGGTTACTCTCCTTCAACCCGCATGATGCTGGCGACACCCCGCACGGTGTCGAGCTTGCGCAACGCCTCGACGGTCCCGGTGAGGGCGGCGTCGGACGCGCGGTGCGTGACGACGACGAGAGAGGCCTCGCCGTCCTTCCCCTGCTGCCGAACCGTATCGATCGAGACACCGTGCTCGGCGAACACGGTGGCGACCTGTGCGAGAACACCCGGTTTGTCGGCGACGTCGAGGCTGATGTGGTACCGCGTGACGACCTCGCCCATGCCCGACACGGGGAGCGCGGCGTACGCCGACTCGCCGGGCCCGGTGGTCGAGTTGAGCCGGTTGCGGCACACGGCGACGAGGTCGCCGAGCACGGCGGAGGCGGTGGGGGCGCCGCCCGCTCCGGGGCCGTAGAACATCAGCTGGCCGGAGGCGTCGGACTCGACGAACACGGCGTTGTAGGCGCCGCGGACGGAGGCGAGCGGGTGGCTGAGCGGGATCATCGCGGGGTGCACGCGCGCGGTGACGCTGCCGCCGTCCTCGGCGCGCTCGCAGATGGCGAGCAGCTTGATGGTGCAGCCCATGTTCCGCGCGGAGGCGAAGTCGGCGGCGGTGACCTCGGTCATGCCCTCGCGGTAGACGTCGTCGAGACGCACGCGCGTGTGGAAGGCGATTCCGGCGAGGATGGCGGCCTTGGCGGCGGCGTCGAAGCCCTCGACGTCGGCGGTGGGGTCGGCCTCGGCGTACCCGAGGGCGGTGGCCTCGTCGAGGGCCTCCTGATAGCCCGCGCCGGTGCTGTCCATCTTGTCGAGGATGAAGTTGGTGGTTCCGTTGACGATCCCGAGCACCCGGTTGACCTTGTCGCCGGCGAGGGACTCGCGCAGCGGCCGGATCAGCGGGATGGCGCCGGCGACGGCGGCCTCGTAGTAGAGGTCCTTGCCCTGCTGCTCGGCGGCGGCGTGCAGCGCGGCGCCGTCCTGGGCGAGCAGCGCCTTGTTGGCGGAGACGACGGACGCGCCGTGCTCGAAGGCGGAGGTGATGAGGGAGCGGGCGGGCTCGATACCGCCGATGACCTCGACGACGACGTCGATGTCCCCGCGCTTGACGAGGGCGGTCGCGTCGGTGGTGACGAGGGCGGGGTCGATGCCTTCGCGGACCTTGGAGGGCCGTCGTACCGCCACGCCCGCGAGCTCGATGGGAGCCCCGATCCTGGCGGCGAGGTCGTCGGCGTGCGTCGTCATGATGCGCGCCACCTCTGAGCCGACCACTCCACAGCCCAGCAGCGCCACCTTCAGCGGACGCGTACGCATCATCCGACCTCGTTTCCTCATACCGTCATCGGTTGGACCAGTCTCACTCACCGGACGGGAGTTTCTATCCATAGTCCGGATCGTGAGACATCGATTTCATTTCCAGAGGAGTGGAAGACCGTAGATCTTCCACCCCTCTCCTTTCTTCCGCCCGCTCAGCCGACGTCGAGCCGAAGCAGGTCCTCCTCCGTCTCCCGGCGGACGACGACCCGCGACTCCCCATCCTTCACGGCGACGACCGGCGGCCGGAGCACATGGTTGTAATTGCTCGCCATGGAACGGCAGTACGCACCCGTAGCCGGTACGGCGATGAGGTCACCGGGCGCCAGGTCCCCCGGCAGGAACGCGTCCTTGACCACGATGTCCCCGCTCTCGCAGTGCTTGCCGACGACCCGGGCGAGCATGGGCTCGGCGTCGGAACGGCGGGACACGAGCGCGACGCTGTACTCGGCGTCGTAGAGCGCGGTCCGGATGTTGTCCGACATCCCGCCGTCGACGGAGACGTACGTCCGCAGCCCGTCGAGGGGCTTGATGGTGCCGACCTCGTAGAGCGTGAACGCCGTCGGCCCGACGATCGCGCGCCCCGGCTCGACGGAGATCCGCGGGGTCCGCAGCTTCGCGGCATCGCACTCGCGGGTGACGATCTCGGTGAGCGCCTTGGCGATCTCGTGCGGCTCGCGGGGGTCGTCGTCGCTGGTGTAGGCGATGCCGAGCCCGCCGCCGAGGTCGATCTCGGGCAGCTCGACGCCGTGCTCGTCGCGGACGGCCTTCAGCAGCCCGACCACGCGGTGGGCCGCGACCTCGAACCCGGACATGTCGAAGATCTGCGACCCGATGTGCGAGTGAATGCCGATCAGCTCGAGCCCGTCGAGCTGCAGAGCGCGGCGGACGGCCTCGGCGGCCTGCCCCCCGGCCAGCGGAATCCCGAACTTCTGGTCCTCGTGCGCGGTGGCGATGAATTCGTGCGTGTGCGCTTCCACGCCCACGGTGATCCGGATCTGCACCGGCTGCCGCTTGCCGAGGGACTGCGCGATATGAGCGACCCGCACAATCTCCTGGAAGGAGTCGAGCACGATCCGCCCGACCCCGGCCTCGACGGCCCGCGTGATCTCGCTGACGGACTTGTTGTTGCCGTGAAAGGCGATGCGGTCGGCGGGCATGCCCCCGGAAAGGGCGGTGGCGAGCTCACCACCGGAACACACGTCAAGGTTCAGCCCCTCCTCGTGCAGCCACCGCACGACGGCACGCGAGAGGAACGCCTTGCCGGCGTAGAAGACGTCGGCGTCCTGCCCGAAGGCGGTACGCCAGGCACGGGCCCGCTCCCGGAAGTCCGCCTCGTCGAGCACGTAGGCCGGAGTCCCGTGCAGCTCCGCGAGCGTCTTCACGTCGACCCCGCCGACGGTGACGACACCGTCGGCGTCACGCCCGACGGTCTGCGCCCACACCTTGGGATCGAGTTCGTTGAGATCGGCGGCCGGGCCCGAGTAGTGCCCCTCGGGCAGGACATCGGCGTGACGGGGACCGGCGGGGTGTGCGGAACGGCTCATGGCGTGTCTCTTCTGTCTCTTCCTGGCGCGCAGATCGTGGATGTCTTCGTGGCGCTCAGAGGTGTTCGGGTGCGTCGATGCCGAGCAGGGAGAGGCCACCGGCAAGCACCACCCCGGCAGCTTCGGCAAGCGCGAGCCGGGCACGGTGGGCGGCCAAGGGTTTCTCGTCCCCGAGCGGAAGCGTGGTCGGGAGAAGAGGAAGGGTCGCATCGGCCACGGCGACCAGGTGCCGGGCAAGCAGATCGGGAGCACGGTGGGCAGCTGCGCGGGCGAGGACGCGGGGGTGGTCGGCGAGGTGGGCGAGGAGAGGTGCGGGGTGCGCGGGGGGTGGGGTGCGCACGGGGGGCACGGTGGTTGGTGCGGTGTCCCCGTGCACGTCCTCCTGTACGCCTTCGTCTACGTCGCCGGGTCGGGCGGTGAAGCCGAGATCGGCGGCGTTACGGCTGACGGCCCGGGTGCGGGCGTGGGCGTAACGGACCCGGAAGAGGGGGTTGCCCTCACCCTGCACAAGAAGGTCGGCGGTCGGCCGGGGCCGGTCGTGCGCGGCGGGATGCAGCAGGGCCCAGCGGGCGGCGTCGGGGCCGAGGGAGAGGAGTTCGGCGAGGTGGGGGGCCGGGACGGGGCGGATGTCGACGTCGAGGTCGAGGGGAACGGGTGTCGCCGGGGTTGCCGGTGCCGCCGGGGCTTCCGGAGTTGCCGGTGACGCGGGGGCTTCCGGTGCCGCCGGGGCTTCCGGTGCTGCCGGTGCTGCCGGTGACGCCGGGGTTGCCGGTGACGCCAGGGCCGCCGGGGTGCCGTACGCGTCGACGTCGATGCGGAGGGCCGCGGTCCACTCGGGTTCGGGGCGGGTCTCGCAGCTGGTGCGGACGGGGGTGCCCTGGGAGCGGAGGAGGCGGGCGATGACCTCCATGAGGACGAGGGCGCGGGGATCGTGGGGCGCGTGCAGGTGGACGGGGCGGTCCGCGGGGCCGTCACGGCCGGCGCCGTCGCCCTCTACGAACCCTTCGAACTCCACGAACTCCACGAACTCTACGAATCCGTACCGGGGGCCGCGCCGCAGGATCTCCTCGACGAGGGCGGTGGACGCCGTACTCCCGAGGCTGATGTTGAGGAACCCGGGCCCGGTGATCTCGACACCGCTGACGCCGTGGGCGCCGGCGAGATGCGGCCGCAGCACCTCGGCGACACGGCGGGGGGTCTCTCCGGCGGGCCGGGCGAGCTGGAGGGCGATGTTGGTGGCGTAGTCCCCCCATCCACCGGCCCCAGGCACGGTGACCGAGGCCTTCTCCGGCACGGCCACGCGCAGCTCCCCGCCCTCGACAGCACGACGCACCGCGCGCAGCACGGTACGGGAGAGCTCGACGGGGGTCACGGGACAAGCGTATGGGAGGAGGGGGGTGGGTAGGCCAGCCGGTTTGGCCGGAGGTCCGGGATGTGGACGGGGGGATGCGGCAGCCGTAGGGAGAGATAGGGAGAGGGGCCGGAGAAAAAGGGAGAGGGAGCAGGGAGGGAGGGGGTGGCGAGAGAGGGAGCACGGAGGGAGGGAGCGGGGAGAGAGGCAGCCGACTCAGCCGCTGCTACGCCCACCCCGCCCGCTACGCCCGGCCCGCTCCCCTTCACTCACACCGGCGCCGAAGGCACCACCGAGGGAGAGGCCGTCGGGGACACCGTCGGAGAGGCCGCCGGGAAGACCACCGGAAAGGTCACCGGCCGGATCACACGGGTCCCCCGGCTCGCGCCGCCCACGCTCGATCAACTGCCGTACGAGACTGATGAGTTCGGCAGGTTCGAAGGGCTTGGCGAGAAACGCGTCGACGCCGACGTCGAGCCCGCTGTCCACCTCGTACTGGGTACAGGCGCTGACGATGGCGAGGGGCAGATCCCGGGTACGGGGGTCGCTGCGCAGCCGAGCGGCCGTACGCAGCCCGTCCAGCCGAGGCATGACGACATCCAGGGTCACGACATCGGGCCGTACTTGATGGATGACGTCCAGACACTCGGCACCATCGGCCGCGGTCACGACCTCGAGACCCTCCAGCTCGAGATTGACCCTGATCAACTGCCGGATGACCTTGTTGTCGTCCACAACAAGCACCCGACCCGACGCGCCTGGCACAACTCGAGAGTAGGTCCGGACCCGCCACCGCGTCCGGGTTTTCCCCACTTCCACCCCCTGCGAGCGACCTACCAACCCTCCCTGATCACTGAGAAACCTGTTCATGGACACCCGCAAGTAGCTGGTAGGGTTCTACCCGTCGCCGCGATCACCGCGACGGACACGCCCCCGTAGCTCAGGGGATAGAGCAACGGCCTCCGGAGCCGTGTGCGCAGGTTCGAATCCTGCCGGGGGCACTCCGGGAAAAGCTCCTGACCTGCAGAAATACAGGTCGGGAGTTTTTGCGTTCACGTCAAAACGCACACGGTCTTTTGACCGTTTCTCTTTCTCAGCGATACACCGACTTCCGCGCTCTCCTTCTGACGCGTTTCCGCAGCTCAAAGGCCATTCGCCAAAGACCGGTTGACGATACACGTCACCGAATACCGACCGTGCCGCACACCTCGGGTACCGGCGCGCCTTTCGCGCGAAAACCCCATGCGACCTGCCTGAATGTGCCGAAGAGCACACCAAAGCGCACACGGTCTGGTGGGTCGTAACACTTTCGACTCCGGAGGCCACCGATCAGTCGAGTGTCAGCGGCCAGGTGGACGGCACCACATGGACCTCGGCCACTGTGCGGAGGGGCTGTCCTATGCAGGTGGAGGGCAGCTACACGTCGGCACGCCCGCGCGTGACGCACTGACAGGGCAGCGTGGCGCCGCTATGTGAACTACGCCTTTGGCGGCACATCTGAGCTGCGGCCTATCAAGGACCCTATGTAATTCCGGACGAGTTGAAGGCTGATGTCGGAGAGGAGAGCGGTCTCTGTATGGCCGCCGTATTTCATCTCGTCGGCTTCCAGCGCTCTGGCGATCCCTTGACCCCGGACCCAGGCTTTTACCTGGCGCTCGAAGGCCCACGCATCTCTGGTGAGGTCGAAGTCCCAACGTGCGCTCAACTCCCAGCCCTGGGAGACATGCTGGGTCAGCCGTTGTTCGATGTTGGCGATACCCCACTTCAGGGCCTGGTGGGCCTCGTGGACAACGAGGTAGAGGTAGCCGGGTTTGGCAGGGTTAATGCCGCGCTCGGCGCAGGTTGGGCAGCCGCGTTGCGTGCCACGAATGTTGTGCAGGGTCGGCCCGGGATCCAGGACCGTTTCGCAGGTCATGCAGCGGGCTTTCCAAGGGAGTTCTGTGCTGCCGGGATAGGGAACGAGCGGGTCGAGTGCCTTCTCCAGCATGCTGGCGATGGCTTCTTCCTCGTCGAGCCGCAGGGCATCTGCGATCTTCTCCGAGCGGCACGACCAGCATTGGTGGCCGCGGGTACGGACCTTGGCGTAGGTGGGGTTTCCGACGTGTCCGCAGCGCAGACAGCGGCACAACCAAGGCTGCAATGATCCCGGATAACCGACGAGAGGCTCCAGGTCGGCCTTGCTCATCAGTTGCCGCGCCGCTTCGTTGGTGACGTCGCGTCCGGCGCAGTTGGTGCAGCCGCCGCGGCCTTGTTGGACGTGCGCCAGCTTCTTCGGTTTGATGACGCCGCAGTGGACACATCTGGCGGCCCACTGTTTTCCGGCGCCCGGGTAGTCCTCCTGTGGATCCCAGCCCCAGTCGAGCATGACAGCAGCAGCCGTCGCCCCGTCACGGGTGAGTTTGGCTGCGATCTTGCGGGACCGGCACGTTCTGTTGCAGGCGCCGCTCCCCTTGTTGACGACGTCGTTGTAGCGCGGGGAACTCACCTCATTGCAGGTCAAGCAGCGGCACTTCCAGGGCAGTTGTGTACCAGGGAAGGGTTCCTGCGGGCGCGTTCCCCGGTCAAGCATTGCCTTGACGGCTTCGTCTTCGGTCACTCGTCGTGGCACTGATTAAGCTCCCTCGGGCATGACGTCACCTCGGGCGCAGCCAGGCACCCGCATCGAAAGAAATCCTATTCCACGACACCTGTCTGCCAGGTCTCGCGCCCGGGGTGGCACCTCTTCCGCCCTTGCCGGACGCGCTGTTCAGGGGCGATCGTGCCGTGCTGCGGTTACACGCCGTCGTGTCGTGCCGGGTAGCTGCTCAGGGCGAGCGCAGTAGCCAATGCGGAGATCGCGGCCAGCAGAGCAAACAGCTGCGGGTAACCACCGAGCGGCGCGGCCAACGCCGCGCCTGCGAAGGGGGCCAGCGCCGCAGCGATGGTGGCAGGCGCGGCCAGCAGCCCGGAGAGGCGCCCGTAGTGGGTGGTTCCCCAGCGGTCGGAGACAGCGGTGGCCTGGAGGAGGGTGAGGTTGCCGCGCACCATGCCGGCTGCGATCGCAATCCCCACGAGCAGCGGGAAGGGGCCGGAGACCATCCCGAACGCGGCGGTGGTGGTCCCGCCGAAGGCGATCAGGGTGACGGTGCGCGTGGTGACGCCGGTGCGGCGGGCGAGGGTCGCGTACAGGGTGCGGCCGAGGGTCTGTCCTGCACCACCCAGGCCGAGGACCCATGCGGCGGCGGTGGGACTGGCGCCGCGTGCGATCAGCAGGGGCACGAGGGCGATGACGACCGCGTACATGGCGAAGCTGTTCAGCGTGAGGGCGGTGGCGAGCATCAGGAAGGGGCGGCTGCGGGTCACCGGCCCGCTGGAGACGTCCTGTTGGGAGGGCGGCGCCGGTGCGGGCGGCCAGGGTGCCCGGAGCGCGAAGGCGTGCGCGGGGATGGTCACGAGGGCCAGGATCAGCGCGAGTACGGCGTATGTGCTGCGCCAGCTCAGGTGCTCGGCGAGCGTGGCGGTCAGCGGGGCGAAGGCGGTGGAGGCCAGGCCGCCGGCGAGGGTGACGACGGTGAGGGCGCGGACGCGGTCGCTTCCCCACCAGCGGGTGAGGGCGGCGAACGCGGGCTGGTAGAAGGTGGCGGCCATGGCCACGCCGGCCAGCAGCCAGGCGGCGGTGAAGACCACGAGGTTGGGCGCGTAGGCGATGGCCAGCACGGCGATGACGCCCAGGACGGAGCCGATGGTCATCACGGCGCGCGGGCCTCGGCGGTCGATGATGCGGCCGACGGGTATGCCGGTGACGGCGGAGACCAGGAGCGCGCCCGAGAAGGCGGCGGTGGTGGAGGTGGCCGACCAGCCGGTGGCCGCGGTGATCTGCGGATTGAGGACGGGGAAGGCGTAGTAGACGATTCCCCAGCTGGTGATCTGGGTGGCGCACAGGGCGGGCAGCGCGCGCGAGGCCGTGACCGGTCTCCCGTTCCGGTCACGGCCTCGCCGGCGCGCAGGTGGGTCATCGGCGGGTCAGCAGCAGCCGCCTGCGATGGCCGGTTCCTTCGAGCTGGTGCCGGCCTCGGCAGGGTCGGCGCAGCAGGTGCTGCCCTGTTGTTTGGCCAGGGAGTCGGCGTCGGCCTTGACGACGTATACCTCCCAGGGTTCCTGGCCGGGGCCGTGGACCCAGACCTTGTCCTGGAGGGCGTAGCAGCAGGTGGTGTCGTTCTCCACGTCGGTGGACAGTCCGGCCTCGCCCAGGCGGGCGGTGGCGGCCTGGACGGCCTCGGTGCTTTCGACCTCGACGCCGAGGTGGTCCATACGCGTTTCCTCGCCCGCCGCGCCCTCGATCAGGACGAGCTTGAGCGGGGGCTCGGCGATGGCGAAGTTGGCGTAGCCGTCGCGGAGTTTGGCCGGCTCGGTGCCGAAGAGCTTCGTGTAGAAGGCGACCGACGCGACGAGGTCGGGGACGCGGAGGGCGAGCTGTACGCGGGACGTCATGGCGAACCTCCTTGCGTGGGTGGAGAGTTCAGCAGCCGCCGGAGGTGGTGGCCGGGGCGCCGATGCCGATCTGGAGGGTGGCGGCGGGGGTGGCACAGCAGCCGCCGCCGGACTGCTCGGCGTTCTCCGGCTCGTCGAACAGGCCCGCGCCGCCGCACACACCCGTGTCCGGGAGGGTCAACTCGACGCGCTCGGCGGCCTCTTGGTCCCCGGCGAGGGCGGCGGTGATGGAGCGGACCTGCTCGTAGCCGGTCATGGCGAGGAAGGTGGGGGCGCGGCCGTAGGACTTCATGCCGACCAGGTAGACGTCCTTTTCCGGGTGGGAGAGCTCGTTCACGCCGTGCGGGTAGACGGTGCCGCAGGAGTGTTGGTTGGGGTCGATGAGCGGGGCCAGGGCGGTCGGGGCCTGGAGGCGCTCGTCGAGGCCGAGGCGCAGCTCGGAGAGGAAGGAGAGGTCGGGGCGGAAGCCGGTCAGGACGATGACCTCGTCGACCGGGTCGAGGCGGCGGCCGTCCTCGCCGACGAGCACCAGGCGGCCTGCGTCGTCGCGCTCGATGGCGTCGGCGCGGAAGCCGGTGACCGCGTCGGCGTGGCCGTCGTCTACGGCGGCCTTGGCGGCGAGGCCGAGGGCGCCGCGGGCGGGGAGCTGGTCGGCGGTGCCGCCGCCGAAGGTGGAGCCGGAGATGCCGCGGCGCAGGATCCACACGGCCTTGGTGCCGGTGCCGTCGTCGGACGTGGCGAGGTCGGCGAGGTAGGCGAGCGCGGTGAAGGCGGAGGCGCCGGAGCCGATGACCGCGGTGTGCTTGCCCGCGTACCGGGCGCGGATGGCGGGGTCCTTGAGGTCCGGCACGCGGTAGGTGATCCGGTCGGACGCGGCCTTCTCACCGAGGGCCGGAAGGCCGCTGCCGCCGGCCGGGCTGGGGGTGGTCCAGGTGCCGGAGGCGTCGATGACCGCGCGGGCGAACAGCCGCTCCTCGCGGCCGTCCGCATGGGCGACGTGGACGACGAACGGCTGGTCCTCGCGGTCGGCGTCCACGATCCGGTCGCGGCCCGCGCGGGAGACGCCGGTGACGGTGGCGCCGAAGCGCACCTGCTCGCCGAGGACGTCGGCGAGCGGCTGGAGGTACTGCTCGGCCCAGTCCCCGCCCGAGGGGTAGGTGGCCGCGTCCGGCTTCACCCATCCGGTGGGGGCCAGCAGCTTCTCGGCGGCCGGGTCGGTGACCTCGCCCCAGGTGGAGAAAAGCCGCACGTGCGCCCACTCGCGTACCGCCGATCCGGCGCTCGGGCCGGCTTCCAGGACCAGCGGGGTGAGGCCGCGGTCGACCAGGTGGGCGGCGGCGGCGAGTCCGGCGGGACCGGCTCCGATCACGACGACGGGCAGCTCGGTGGTGGCAGGCGCGTTCACGGTCGACTCCTCGGTGTTTCGACATCCGTCGATGGCTTGCGCGGCCAGCATGACACCTGATTCGATAAGCGTCAACATAGACATTCATCGAATCTGGGGGTTCTTTCGTGGAGCATGTCGATGTCGCGGTGATCGGCGGCGGGCAGTCCGGGCTGGCCACGGCGCACGCTCTGCGACGGCGGGGCATCGAGCCGGTGGTGCTGGAGGCGTCCGACCGGGCGGTGGGGTCTTGGCCGCGCTACTACGACAGCCTCACGCTGTTCTCGCCCGCCCGGTACAGCGCACTGCCCGGGATGCCGTTCCCCGGCGCCGACCTGGACCGCTACCCGCACCGGGACGAGGTCGCCGCCTACCTCACTGTGTACGCCGCCGGGCTGGACGCCGACATCCGTACTGGTCGGCGCGTCAGCGCCATTCGCCGGGCCGACGGGGGGTTCGAGGTGGAGCTGGCGGGCGGTGGCCGACTGGCGGTGGGCGCCGTCGTTGCCGCCTCGGGCACGTACGGCCGCCCGCACCGCCCCGCGCTGCCGGGCCTGGAGGGCTTCACCGGCACCGTGCTGCATGCCGCCGACTACCGCAGCCGGGACCGGTTCGCCGGGCAGCGGGTCGTCGTGGTGGGCGGGGGCAATTCGGCCGTGCAGATCGCGGCCGAGCTCGCCACGGTGGCCCGGGTGACGCTGGTCAGCCGCGCGCCGGTGAAGTTCGCCCGCCAGCACATCGGAGGTCGTGACCTGCACTTCTGGCTGAAGCGGACCGGGCTGGACATCGCACCGCTCGGACGGCTTCTGCGCACCCCGCCGACCCAGCTCGTCATCGACGACGGCCGCTACCGGGCCGCCCTCGCCCAGGGGGCGCCGGACCGGCGGGAGCTGTTCACCGGCATCGACGGCACCAAGGCCCTGTGGCCGGACGGGACGCGGGAGGAGGTGGACGCGATCGTCCTTGCCACCGGCTACCGTCCCGACCTGCCCTACCTGACCGGCCTCGACGGCGCCCTCGACGCGGCGGGGCAGCCCCGTCACCGCGACGGCGCCTCGCTCACCCACCCCGGGCTGACGTTCGTCGGGCTGGAGTGGCAGCGCAGCCTGTCGTCCAACTCCCTGCGCGGCGTCGGCCGGGACGCCGACCGCGTCGCACGGCGGCTGGCACAGCGCCTCACCCAGAGCTGACCATGCTGGGCCTCTCCCGCTTGCTTCGACGTGTGTCAACATAGACGTATGTCGAATGCCAAGGTGCTGCCGCTGATAGAGCCCGCCGACAGCCAGCCCGTGGTCCCGTGCTGCCCTCCGCTGACCGAGCGACCGTTCAGCGCGCAGGAGGCCGAGGTGGCCGCGCGGATGTTCAAGGCGCTCGGCGACCCGGTGCGGCTGCGGCTGTTCTCCGCGGTCGCCTCGCACGAGGGCGGCGAGGCGTGCGTGTGCGACATCTCCGACGTCGGGGTTTCCCAGCCGACGGTCTCCCACCACCTGAAGAAGCTGAAGGAGGCCGGGCTGCTCACCTCCGAGCGGCGCGGCACCTGGGTCTACTACCGCGTCGAGCCGTCCGTGCTGGCCGCGATGGGCAAGCTGCTGACCATAGCGCCGGTCCCGGCCTGAGCGTGGCCAGGGGCCGGGGCGAAGGCCGCTGTCTGCAGCCCGGCCCCGGCTGACGCGTCCCGGGTAACGGTCCTACCGATGGCGGCCGAGCCTCGCGTGGACGCGCGCGGAGCGGTGCTCGGCTGGGTGCTGTCACGAAGGTGGGGCGCCGGGTGATCCTGCTGGACCGCCGCAGTCCGCGTGTCAGCCGGCCGCGCTCTCTGTGCCGAGGGTGAGCTGGCGGTGGTGGAAGTCGAAGTGCCGGGTCGGGTAGCGGTAGATGTCCGCGAGGGTCATGAAGTCCTTGAAGAAGGGATCCCAGCGGACCGGGTAGTGCATGCCGCGAGCAAGGTCCGTCTCAGACTCGGCGGCAAGCCTGCGCTGCAGGGAGCCTGTGACGCGGTCGAAGGCGGCGCCCGTGCGGCGCGGGCTGAAGACCGTCACCGCCCCGCATGGACCGAGGTAGTTGACCAGGTCGAACGCCGCCGTGGCCGCGTTGAGCACCCGCGCGAACGTCTTGCTCGCCCTGCGGGGCAGCCGCCCGAACACGCGCACCAGGACGAGCAGTGCCCGCACGACCATGTAGCCGAAGAGCATGTGCCACAGCAGCTGCTGGTTGGTCCACTTGGTGCCGCCGGTGGGCCGGGCGAGATCATCCTTCGACGCGCCGGCGAGGAGTCGGTGAAAGGTCTCGCGGGCGCGCGCGTACTCGTCGTACACGGCCTGGCGGTCCATCGGTTCCGTGTCTGTCATGGCCTGCCCGTTCTCGGTCTCCGCCCCGCCCCGGGACTGCGATGATGCCCGCCCCGGCCCGGTCTGTCACCGGTCGCCGCCGTCTTCGTTGTGGAGGATCGGGCCGAAGGTCTGCTGCCCGATCTGGATGGCCCGGTCCTGGCTGACGACCTGGCCGCTGATCTCGGGGTGGGCTTGTTGCCAGTGCTGGGCGGAGGCGCGGCTGGTGAAGAAGTTCAGTGCGTCGCAGCACACCGCGGCGGCCGGCCCGTCGGCTTCGCGGCGGCCGATGAACACGACCGCGTCCGTCGGCTCCCAGTGTGTGCTGCCGTCGGTGAAGGTGATGGTCACCGGCTGGTCGTTGACCGGGTCGCAGGAGGAGATCTGTACGTCCTGCCCGCCGAGCATGGCGGAGATGCCGAGGGCGTCGACGGCGCACATCGACCACACCTGCGCTCCGTTCGCCAGCCTCACCCGGTGCCGGGTCCCGACCGCCGAGAACGGGTATGCCGCCCGGATCCGCCCCGCTGCGTCGAGGGTCAGGAAGTCCTCGCGGTCCAGCTCGGTGAGGACGTCGGCCGCGGTCCTGCCCGCGACGGCGGCTATCGGATCGAGTGCGGCGCTATCCGGAGCCGCGCCTTGGGCAGCGAAGTGCCGCAGCATCGCCTGGTGGACGGCGCGTAGCCCGCGCTCGGCCGGGGCGCGCCGGCCGCGGCCGAACCGTCCGACGGGATCCAGCAGATCCGCCGTGCAGCACTCCTTTCCCTCGGCAGCCTGGATGCCCAGCGCCTGGCGCAGGGCCTGGATGCTCGGGGCCCCGTCCGCGTGGCCGTCCGCGTCCCGGTAGAGGCGGCAGGACACGCTCGCCGGGGCACCGGCCATCGCGAACGGGTCGACGCCGTCGAGCAGGACGGTGGGTGAGCCCGTCATGCCCCAGCGGGCGGCCTCGGCCTCCTCGCGCACCTCGACGAGCTCCACCTGGGCGCTCCGGCCGGCCAGCGCAGCGGTGATCCGCTCCCGTACGACCGGCACGTTCGGGCAGTCCGGTACCGCAAGGATGGTGATGCGCATGTCCGCTGTCCTCCCAGTCCACGGCCACTTGCCCGGACCGTAGACCTTCCAGTGCACTGGAAGGTCAAGGCGCTAGCGTGGAGGTATGCGTATCGGCGAGCTGGCGGCGGCGGGCGGGCTGACCACCAAGACCATCCGGTTCTACGAGCAGGCCGGACTGCTGCCCGCGCCCCCGCGTACCTCCGGCGGCTACCGCGACTATCCGCGGCAGACGGTCGCCAGGCTGGGCTTCATCCGTGACGCCCAGGCCGCCGGGCTCACCCTCACCGAGATCCGCTCCGTGCTCGCTCTGCGCGACAGCGGGCAGGCGCCCTGTGCCCAGGTCGGTGCGCTGATCCACCAGCATCTGGCGGAGATCGACCGGCGGATGGCCGAGCTGCGCGAGGCCCGTACCGCGCTGCGGGAGCTGGCCCGGCGGGCAGCGGTGACCGATCCCGACGCGTGTGCCGAGGGCGAGATCTGCACGATCCTCAGCCGGCCATGACCGACGTCCGGTCCGGGGCCGGGACGAGGCGGGGGATGAGGCGTACGTAGGCGACCATGCCGATGACCTCGACGAGGGTCTGGGTGACCACGACGACGGCGGCCAGGTCGTCGGGCAGGGCGAGGGCGAGGGGCAGGACGACCAGCGAGTTGCGGGTGGCGCCGGTGAAGACGACGGCCCGGGACGCGGGGGCGTCGAGCCGGAACAGGCGTGCCACCACGCGCCCGGCGAAGGCCATGACGATCAGGAAGACGGCGCAGACGGGGATGACGGCCGCCACGTCGCCGAGGCGGCCGTTCAGCTTGGGGACCTGGGAGGCGACGACCGTGATCAGGGTGGCGGCCATCAGCGGCACCATCGTGGTGGTCGCGGCGCCGGAGACCGTCTGGCCGGCCGGACGGCGCGTGGCCCATGCCTGCAGGGTCCAGGCCAGGGCGAGCGGGATGACGATCAGGAAGAGGAAGGCTTGCAGGAACGGGCCCGCCTTGACGATGTTCCCCAGGTCCGGGCCCATGAACAAGTACAGGAAGCCGGGCAGGAGCAGCATCTGGGCGACGAGCAGGAGTGGGGTGGCGGCCAGCAGGCGGTGGCTGTCGCCGCCGGCCAGTCCGCTGAAGACGATCACGTAGTCCACTCACGGGCACAGCAGTACGAGCAGGACGCCGACCCGGACTGCCTGGTCTGTGGGCAGGAACGTGAACAGGGCCGCCACGACGAGGGGCACGACCACGAAGTTCACGGTCATTGCGGCGGACAGGAACCGGCCGTCGCGCAGCGAGCGGAGCAGATCCGCGTCCGGGACCTGGAGGAAGGTGACGAACAGCAGCGCGCCGAGGACGGGGTTGATGGCGTGCTCCAGGCCGGGGCCGGAGGCGGGCGCCGCCCAGCCGAGGAGGCCGCCCAGGGCCATGGCGCGAGGTAGATCGCGACCTGGTGGGCTTCCATCCACTCGACCAGGCCGCGCTGTTCCTGCGACACCGTGTCCGACCCCTTGTTCTGGTTGTGCTGATCAGTGTGGCTGACCCCCTGGTGGGCGTGGTTCATTGTGGCAAGCGGTTGGAGCCGGGACCGTGCGGGATCCCGGTGGGCATGTCCACGTCGACGGGGCCGGGCCCCGTCTGGCAGGCGGACGCCCGCTTTCTGCGGCGCTGCACCCATACGGCCGCTGAGGCGGCGGCGACCGCGACGACGGCCAGGCCCGGTATCCAGATCGCGCCGATGAAGGAGGCGGCTCCGATGCCGCCCAGCACGGCAAGCAGCGGCCCCGCACAGCACACGGCGCAGGCGGCCACCGCGAGCAGCCCGGCACCCAGCATGGAGTTATCCGAGGAGGGCCTGCCGGAGGAAGGCTTGGTGGTCACGAGGCGGCTCCGAAGAGGTCGGACAGCAGGGATCCGGCGGCCTCGGGGGCCCGGACGGTCAGCGTCAGGGCTGTCGGGGCCAGGTGCAGGGTGAAGTCGAAGAAGGCGCAGCAGCCCTGTTCGGCCGCTGCCAGCGAGGAGAGCTCGGCGGCGAGGTCAGGGGTATTGGGGAAGGCCAGGCGCACCCCGTCCGGGATGTCCTGGTGCTCGGTGGCCCGGGCGATCAGGGCTCGCCACTGCACGGTCCGCTCCTCCACTTCGTCGCTGCCGAGGGTGCAGGCCACCGGCGCCTCCCGCCACGGCTCCCCGGCCTTCGCGGGCATCTGGGCCGGGGCCGGCGGGCGGGCAGGGGACAGCTCCACCAAGACGGGGCCCGGCGCCCCGCCCTCGCTGGTGCAGCCGCAGTCCGGACCGCAGGCCCCCGAAGGTGCCGGACCGGCCAGCCGTTCGTGTACGTCGGCGAGGCGGGCGGAGAACGCCGTCAGCTCCGCCGCACGCCGGTCCGCGTCCGCGATCCGGTCGGCGACCAGGGGCACCATCCGGGATCGCACCGCCGCGCACACCCCCGCGTCCCGCACGTCGAGCAGGTCGCGGATGTCCTCCAGTGCGAGCCCCAGCAGCTTGGCGGAGGAGATGAAAGCCAGGCGCTCCACCGACTCCTCGTCGTAGGCGCGGTAGCCGGACGCGGTGCGCTCGGCCGGCAGGAGCCCGGCCGTCTCGTAGAAGCGCAGCGTGGACGCCGGAACGCCGCAGCGTTCGGCCAGCTGGGATATCCGCAGAGTGCTCATGCCCCGAACGTAAACCTTCGAGTCGACTGGAAGGTCAAGCCCGCAGCAGGCCCGCGACCTCACGGGCCGCGTCCCGGGCCGGGCGGCCCACCCCGATGAGCGTCGCGGAGGCGGGTCCGGTCCAGTCGCCGTAGCCGAGCAGGTGCAGGCGCGGCTCGTCCCCCGCCCGGGTGCCCTCGGTGGCGATGTGGCCGCGTCGGCCTCGGAGTTGGAGCGGGGCGAGGTGGGAGAGGGCCGGGCGGAAGCCGGTGCACCAGATGACCGTGTCGGCCTCGGCACGGGTGCCGTCGGCCCATTCGACGCCGCCGGGGACGAGACGCGCGAACATCGGGCTCGCCTTCAGGAGGCCGCGGTCGCGGGCCGCGCGGACGGGCGGTACGGCGACGATGTCCCCGAGTGAGGCGACGCCGCCCGTGTCCGTCCGGCCCTCGTCCAGGGCCTGGCGGCGGGCGGTGGCCGCGTCGAACAGTGCGCGCCCGTCGATGTCGTCGGCGAGGAAGCGTGGCGGTCGCTGTGTCACCCAGGTCAGCTCGGTGTCGTACGCCAGGTCGGCGGCGATCTGGGCGCCGGAGTTGCCCCCGCCCACCACGATCACGCGTTGGCCTGCGAAGTCGGCGGGGGTGCGGTACTCCACCGTGTGCAGTTGGCGGCCTTCGAAGGTCGCTTGGCCGGGGACGGTGGGGAGGAAGGGCCGCCACCAGGTACCGGTCGCGCTGATCACCGCGTGGGCGTGCCAGGTGCCGGAGTCGGTCTCCACCCGGAGGAGCCCACCGTCCCGTTGGACGCCCAGGACGCGTACCGGACGCTCGACGGGCAGCTCATAGCGTCTTTCGTAGTCGGTGAGGTACTCCACCACGTGCTGCGCGTCAGGGTAGGTCGCGCCGGTCTGCGACGGCATGAGGCGGCCGGGCAGCGAGGAGTACGCGGCCGGGGAGAACAGGTGCAGCGAGTCCCAGGCGTGCCGCCAGGCGCCGCCCGGCGTGCTCTGGGCGTCGAGGACGACGAAGTCGAGGCCGAGGCGGCGCAGGTGGTATCCGGCGGCGAGCCCCGCTTGGCCGCCGCCGATCACCACCACCTGCGTCCGGTTGGTCACTCGGCCGATCGTCCGCGCATGAAGATGAGGGCCACCAGCGCCAACCCGACTACGCCACCCACGAGTTGCATGCCGATGAAGCCCAGGAGCGAACCCGGCGCGATGCCCGCGAAGGTATCCGTGAAGGCGCGGCCGATGGACACCGCCGGGTTGGCGAAGGACGTCGAGGAGGTGAACCAGTAGGCGGCGCCGATGTAGGAGGCGACGGCCACGGGCGCGTACCGGAGCTGGTCGGTGCGGGCCAAGCCGAAGATCAGCAGGATCAGGCCGGCCGTGGCGACGACCTCGCCCAGCAGCAGGTGCCCGGCCGACCGGTCGTGCGTGGACCACTCCACCAGTGGCTTGCCGAACATCGCGTCCGCGAGGATGGCGCCCGCGATCGCGCCGACGATCTGCGCGGGGACGTACACCGCGGCCTCGCGCAGGGTGACCCCGGCGCCTCCGCGTCGCGCCGTCCACCACTCGGCCAGGGTGACGACCGGGTTGAAGTGTGCGCCGGAGACTGGGCCGAGCAGGAGGATCAGGATGCCGAGGCCGAAGACGGTGGCCGTGGAGTTGGCGAGCAGTTGCAGGCCGACGTCCTTGGTGAGTTCGGTGGCCTGGATTCCGGAGCCGACCACGACCGCCACCAGCAGCGCCGTGCCTATGAGTTCGGCCGCAGCGCGGGCGACCAGGGGGTTACGCGGCGGGGTGGCTCCCGGCGCGGGCTGCGGCTCGGTGCCGGGGATTGGGGCGGGCTCCCCGGCGCTGTCGTGCTCGGTGGCCTCGGTGGCGGTCAACAGGACTCCTCGGTGCAGTCGCCGCAGGGGCGGGTATCAGGGGCAGGACCGCTTGACGTTGTTCTCGGCGGTGGCGCGCGCGGTCTCCGCGAGGTTGGCGAACTGACCGGCGAGGGTGGCGATGACCTCGGGCTTGAGCCGGTAGTAGGTGAACCGGCCGCAGGGCTCGGTCTCCACGACCCCGGCTTCGCGCAGCACCTTCAGATGGTTGGAGAGGTTGGTCTGTCTGGCCCCCGTCTCCTCGATCAGGTGGGTGCTGCAGAGCGTCTCCTGGGCGAGCAGGGTGACGATCTGGAGGCGGAGCGGGTCGGCCAGGACCCGCATCAGATCAGTGTCGACTGACATCAGCATGCGCTGATACTGTCACATCAGTGGTGACTGACACCACCGGGTACTGATTCGTGCGTGCCCTCCTCTGCCGTCTGACAGGTGTCGCCTGGCAGGCGCGAGATCAAGAGAGACCTCCTGATGCCCGACAAGCCCTCCGTGCTCTTCGTCTGTGTCCACAACGCCGGCCGTTCCCAGATGGCCGCCGCGTGGCTGACCCACCTGGCCGGGGACCGCGTCGAGGTCCGCTCGGCCGGCTCCAACCCGGGCGCAGGCGTCAACCCGGCCGCCGTCGAGGCCATGGCCGAGGTCGGCATCGACATTTCCGCCGAGGTCCCGAAGATGCTCACCGTGGACGCGGTGAAGGAGTCGGACGTCTGCATCACCATGGGCTGCGGCGACACCTGCCCGGTCTTCCCCGGCAAGCGGTACCTGGACTGGCAGCTGGAGGACCCGGCGGGCCAGGGCGTCGCGGCCGTCCGCCCGATCCGCGACGAGATCAAGGTGCTGATCGAGGGCCTGATCAAGGAGATCGCGCCGGAGCCCCAGGCATGAGCACCGCGACGGACACGACCCCGGACATACGCAACGTCATCATCATCGGCTCCGGCCCCGCAGGGTACACCGCGGCCCTCTACACCGCCCGCGCCTCGCTGAAGCCGCTGGTCTTCGAGGGCGCGGTCACGGCCGACGGCGCGCTGGTGCAGACGACCGAGGTGGAGAACTTCCCCGGCTTCCGCGACGGCATCATGGGCCCGGACCTCATGGACAACATGCGGGCCCAGGCCGAACGCTTCGGCGCCGAACTCGTCCCCGACGACATCGTCGAGGTCGACCTCACCGGCACGGTCAAGACCGTCACCGACAGCGCGGGGACGGTCCACCGGGCCAAGGCCGTCATCGTGGCGACCGGCTCGCAGCACCGCAAGCTGGGCCTGCCCCGCGAGGACGCGCTCTCCGGCCGGGGCGTCTCGTACTGCGCGACCTGTGACGGCTTCTTCTTCCGCGAGCACGACATCGTGGTGGTCGGCGGCGGGGACACGGCGCTGGAGGAGGCGACCTTCCTCTCCCGCTTCGCGAAGTCCGTGACGGTCGTCCACCGGCGCGACCTGCTGCGGGCCTCCAAGGCCATGCAGGACCGCGCTTTCGCCGACCCGAAGATCACTTTCGCCTGGAACAGCGAGGTCGCCGAGATCCACGAGGATGGCGGCAAGCTCGCCGGGCTCACCCTGCGCGACACCGTCACCGGCGGGACCTCCGAGCTCCCGGCGACCGGGCTTTTCGTTGCCATCGGCCACGACCCGCGCACTGAACTGGTCACCGGCCAGCTGGAGTTGGACGGCGAGGGCTACCTCAAGGTCGTCTCCCCCTCCACGCGCACGAACGTCCCTGGTGTTTTCGGTGCCGGTGACGTGGTCGACCACACCTACCGCCAGGCCATCACCGCTGCGGGTTCCGGCTGCGCGGCGGCTCTGGACGCCGAGCGGTATCTCGCCGCCCTCAGTGACGCCGACGCCGCGGGCAAGCCCGTCCCGGCCGCCGTCTGACTCTCCGCTGGAGGCAACGTCATGGCTCTCAAGAATGTCACCGAGGACTCCTTCGAGCAGGAGGTCCTGGGCAGCGACAAGCCGGTGTTGGTGGACTTCTGGGCCGCCTGGTGCGGCCCGTGCCGCCAGCTCGCCCCCTCGCTGGAGGCGATCGCCGCCGAGCACGGCGACAAGATCGACATCGTCAAGCTCAACATCGACGAGAACCCGGACATCGCCGCCCGCTACGGCGTGATGTCCATCCCGACGCTGAACCTCTACAAGGGCGGCGAGGTCGTACAGACCATCGTCGGGGCCAAGCCGAAGGCCGCCCTGGAACGCGAACTCGCCGACCACCTTGCCTGATTGCGCGTCATTGGTGGAGGCGTCCCCAAGACCCCCACCGAGCCCCTCTCTTTCTCTGATTCTCCGATCTCGACGGAGGTATCCCGGTGGCCAGCAAGCGCATCGTCGCCATCGGCGGCAGTGACGCCGGTATCAGCGCGGCGCTCCGCGCCCGCGAACTCGACCCGGACAGCGAGGTCACCGTGGTGGTGGCCGACGCCTACCCGAACTTCTCCATCTGCGGCATCCCGTACTACGTCTCCGGCGAAGTCGAGCACTGGAGCGATCTCGCCCACCGCACCCTCGACGACCTCAAGGCCACCGGCATGCAGGTCCGCACGGACACCCTCGCCACCGCCATCGACGTCGCCAGCCGACGGCTGATGGTGCGCAGCGCGGACGGCTGGATCGGCGAACTGCCCTACGACGCACTGATCGTGGGCACCGGAGCCGTCAGCGCCCGCCCGCCCATCGAGGGCCTGACCGGATCCGAGGCGCTCGGGCCGCAGGAGGGCGTGCACCTGCTGCACAGCATGGGCGACACCTTCGCCGTGATGCAGTCTTTCGCCGCCCGAGCCCCGAAGGCGGCCGTCGTCGTCGGCGCCGGCTATATCGGCCTGGAGATGGCCGAAGCCCTCACCACCCGCGGCATCCACGTCACCCAGATTGAGGCCCTGCCCGAAGTCCTGCCCACTGTCGATGCGGAACTCGGCGCCCTCGTCCGCGCCGAACTCACCGCCAACGGCGTCGAGGTCCTCACCGGCACCCAGGTATCCGCCATCAACCGCGCCCCGGGCAACAATCAGCTCCTCGTCCAGGCGACCGGACCGGACGGCAAGACCTTCACCCAGGTCACCGATCTCGTCCTGGTCGTCGTCGGCGTACGCCCCGACACCGCCCTCGCTGCCGACGCCGGAGCCAAGCTCGGCGTGAAGGGCGCGATTGAGGTCGACGAGTACATGCGCACCTCACTGCCCGACGTGTACGCGGCTGGGGACTGCGCCGTCACTCATCACCGCCTCCTGGGCAAGACCTGGCTGCCGCTGGGAACGACCGCCCACAAGCAGGGCCGCATTGCCGGGGAGAACGCGCTCGGCGGCCACCGTTGGTTCGCCGGCAGCCTCGGCACCCAGGTGGTCAAGGTCTTCGACCTCGTGGCCGCCCGCACCGGCCTGCGCGACCACGAAGCACAGACCGCCGGGCGCGGCTGGACACCGGCGGCCACCGCCAGCCGCCCCGACGACCACAAGGCGTATTACCCGGGCGCCACCCCGATCTCGATCCGCGTCACCGGCGACACCGAAAGCGGCCTCCTGCTCGGCGCCCAGCTCGTCGGACGGCGCGGCGCGGAGATATCCAAGCGCGTGGACACCTACGCCACCGCCCTCTTTCACGGCATGGACGTCGACGGCATCAGCGAACTCGACCTCTCCTACACCCCGCCCCTGGGCTCCCCCTGGGACGCGGTCCAGGTTGCCGCGCAGGCATGGATGAACGAACACCACCTCGACGTCCAGCGCCGCATGGTCGCGGACCTACCCGGCAGCCCCACGTGATTGACCTTCGCCGACTGCATTGACAGCCGTCATTAGCTCAATGAAAATTGAGTCAATGAATGCTGAGTGGTCTGAATCGTTGGTGGCGCGAGCACGACGGCACGCGGCACTGGGCGAACCCGCCCGCCTGGCGATCATCGACCGGCTGCTGCTGGGCGACGTCTCGCCCAGTGAACTCGGCCAGGAGCTGGACCTGCCCAGTAATCTCCTGGCCCACCACCTGAAACTGCTCGAACAGGTCGGCCTGATCGAGCGGTCCCGCTCCGAAGGAGACCGACGGCGTACCTACCTGCGCCTACGCGTGCAGGCCCTGACCGACACCATGCCGACACCCCTGCGTACGGCGCCCCGCGTGGTGTTCGTCTGCACCCACAACTCCGCCCGCTCCCACCTCGCCGCAGCCCTGTGGAAGCGCCACAGCACCGTCCCTGCCACCTCGGCGGGAACCCAGCCCGCGCAACGCGTTCACCCCCGTGCCGTCGCGACCGCACGCAAACACGGCCTGTCCCTGGCCCACGCCCACACCGCCCACATCGACGAGACGCTGCGCCCGGACGACCTCGTCGTCGCCGTCTGCGACAACGCTCACGAACAGCTCGGCCCCCGGGTCCCCGACCGCCTGCACTGGTCGGTCCCCGACCCCACCCGCACCGGCACCGACGACGCCTTCGCCGACGCCCTGAGTGATCTCGCCGACCGGGTCGACCGGCTGGGTCCCGCCGTACAGCCTCCTGGAGGCAGCGATGACTGAAACCGCGCCCGTCCCGCACCGCAACCTGAGCATCGACCAGCAACTCGCCCTGCGTACCGCCGCCACCCACCTGGGCCGCGAGTTCGACGGCACCTTCGGCACGGAGACGATCGAACGGTTCCTGCACACCAGCTACGACCAGTTCGCCGGCCGCAGCACCATCCCCAACTTCCTCCCGCTCATGGCCGAACGCTTCGCCCGCCAGCGCCTGCGCGCCCTGGCCAAGGTCGAGGGCCACCACACCGACGGCAAGCCGATCGTGCTCTTCCTCTGCGTCCACAACGCCGGACGCAGCCAGATGGCCATGGGCTTCTTCCAGCACCTCGCCGGCGACAACGCGGTGTCCTGGTCGGGCGGTTCCGAACCCGGAAACGAGGTCAACCCGGCCGCCATCGCCGCGATGAGCGAACGCGGCATCGACATCTCCCGCGAGTTCACCAAGCCCTGGACCGACGAGATCGTCCGCGCCGCCGACGTCGTCGTCAGCATGGGCTGCGGCGACGCCTGCCCGGTCTTCCCCGGCAAGCGCTACCTCGAATGGACCCTCGACGACCCCGCCGGCCAGTCCGTCGACGACGTCCGCCCCATCCGCGACGACATCGAGCGCCGCGTCCGCGGACTCCTCGACGAACTCGGCGTCCCGGCACGGCACTGACCGCAGACATGGGTACGGCGGCCGACCCACAACTGTCTTCGCCGACGTGCACAGCAGCCGAGCTGGACGCGGGCACAACAGGAACGGCCGTGGGGCCGCGGGCGGCCGGGAAGACCCTCCCACTGGGTTGGAGTCGGGAGGCTCGGCCTCCGCGGAGGTCGTGTCGCCCCGTACCCTTCGTGGTGTCTACGGCGTCAAATAGCGGGCGCCGAAAATGGAGGCAACACCCCGTGCTCATTGCTCAGCGTCCGTCCCTGACCGAAGAGGTCGTCGACGAGTTCCGCTCCCGGTTCGTGATCGAGCCGCTGGAGCCGGGCTTCGGCTACACCCTCGGCAACTCCCTGCGTCGTACTCTCCTCTCCTCGATCCCCGGTGCGGCTGTCACCAGCATCCGTATCGACGGTGTCCTGCACGAGTTCACCACCGTGCCGGGCGTCAAGGAGGACGTCACCGACCTGATCCTCAACATCAAGCAGCTCGTCGTCAGCAGTGAGCAGGACGAGCCGGTCGTGATGTACCTGCGCAAGCAGGGCCCGGGTCTGGTCACCGCCGCCGACATCGCGCCCCCGGCCGGTGTCGAGGTGCACAACCCCGACCTCGTCCTCGCCACGCTCAACGGCAAGGGCAAGCTGGAGATGGAGCTGACCGTCGAGCGCGGTCGCGGCTACGTCTCCGCCGTACAGAACAAGCAGGTCGGTCAGGAGATCGGGCGCATCCCGGTCGACTCCATCTACTCGCCCGTGCTGAAGGTCACGTACAAGGTCGAGGCGACCCGTGTCGAGCAGCGCACCGACTTCGACAAGCTGATCGTCGACGTCGAGACCAAGCAGGCCATGCGTCCCCGTGACGCCATGGCGTCCGCCGGCAAGACCCTGGTGGAACTGTTCGGTCTGGCGCGTGAGCTCAACATCGACGCCGAGGGCATCGACATGGGCCCCTCCCCCGTGGACGTGGCGCTCGCCGCTGATCTCGCCCTGCCGATCGAGGAGCTGGAACTCACCGTCCGCTCCTACAACTGCCTCAAGCGCGAAGGCGTTCACACCGTGGGCGAGCTGCTGGCCCGCTCGGAGGCCGACCTGATGGACATCCGCAACTTCGGTGCGAAGTCCATCGACGAGGTCAAGGAGAAGCTGGCCGGTATGGGCCTCGGCCTGAAGGACGCCCCGCCCGGATTCAACCCGACCGCCGTCGTCGACTCCTTCGGCGCCGACGACGTGGACGCGGGCTTCGTGGAGACCGAGCAATACTGAACACCGCGCCAGGCATGGCGACACCTCGTGTGCCGGGACAAGAGGACCTCCACGCTGTTGCCCGCGCGCTCGGCTCCTTCGGAGGGTCCCGCGCCCAGCCGCGCGGACAGGGCCGAAGTGCCGCAAAACACGTTCCGCACCGGCTCAGGAGGAACCCCTCGAACAATGTCGATGCGGCGTGCCAGTTGCCGCATCACATAGCGGGCGCCGGCGTCGCCACAGCTCGGCAACGGCGTTCGCGGTCCCAACTCGACGACTTCTCCTAGCCGTCCATGTGTTCCATACCTTTCCTCGTGGGTTGATCCGGGTCATTCGTAAGATCGGGACACCCAGGGATGCCGGGTGTGGCTGTCATGTGTCCATACCTTTCCATACCTTTCCTCGTGGGTTGATCCGGGTCATTCGTAAGATCGGGACACCCAGGGATGCCGGGTGTGGCTGTCATGTGTCTGCCGGGTTCGTGGCTGAGGAGGATTGGCCTCCCGGCATCCCGCGACGACTCGACTGCTGATTGGGATGCGCGAACCGAATCGCTTGTATGGACGTGACAGCGAGGTCGTCTGCCGGGACAGCACACAAGGACGACGAAGGAGGAACCGGTGCCCGAACTGTGGGCGGGAACGGACGCGGGCAAGGCCGAGCACCACTGCACCGTGATCGACACAGACGGCACGAAGGCGCTCTCGCGCCGGGTGCCGAACAACGAGGACGAGCTGCTGCAACTCCTTGGTGACGTCCTGGACCTGGCCGACGGCGACCCCGTCACCTGGGCAGTCGACCTGAACGCCGGCGGCGCCGCGCTGTGGATCGCCCTGCTGGTCAACCACGGGCAGCGGCTGTTCTACATCCCCGGCCGGACCGTGCACCACGCCTCCGGCGCCTACAAGGGCGACGGCAAGAGCGACGCCAAGGACGCCTACGTCATCGCCGACCAGGCCCGCATGCGCCGCGACCTCCAGCCGCTGCAGGAGACCAGCGAGATCGCGGTCGACCTGAAGATTCTCACCGCCCGCCGCATGGATCTGTCCGCCGACCGCACCAGAGCGATCAACCGGCTGCGGGCCCAGATCCTGGACTACTTCCCCGCCCTGGAACGGGCCTTCGACTACAGCGCTTCCAAAGCCGCGCTGATCCTGCTGACCGGATACCAGACCCCCGCCGCCCTGCGACGGACCGGCCGCGCCCGCCTGGCCACCTGGCTCAAGAACCACGGCGTCCGTGCCCTCAACACCGCCAAGAGCACCGCCGACGTCGCGGTCACCGCCGCAGAAGCCCAGCTCACCGCCGTCCCCGGCGAGAAAACGGCCGCCAGAATGGTCCACACCCTGGCCAGGGAGGTGATAACCCTCGACGAGGAGATCTCCGAGCTCAACGCCCTCATCGAGGGCCGGTTTCGCGAACATCCCGACGCCGAAGTGATCACCAGCATGCCCGGCATCGGCGACATGCTCGGCGCCGAGTTCATCGCCGCGACCGGCGGCGACATGACCGCCTTCGGCAGCCCCGACCGGCTCGCCGGCGTCGCCGGACTCGCCCCGGTTCCCCGCGACTCGGGCAAGGTCACCGGAAACCTGCGCAGACCCCGCCGCTACAGCCGACGGCTCCTGCGGATGTTCTACCTCTCCGCCCAGACCGCCGCCATCCACTGCCCGCAGTCCAGGACCTTCTACCAGCGCAAACGCGCCGAGGGAAAGTCCCACAAGCAGGCCGTCCTCGCCCTGGCCAGACGCCGACTGAACGTGCTCTGGGCCCTGATACGCGACCACCGGACCTTCGAAGCCGTCACTCCCAGCCCCGCTGCCACAGCAGCATGACCCCATCACAAGGCGTCACCGCCCCCGCTTGACAACGTCATTGGGAATCCTCCTCTTCCCCCCGCGCGCCTCGTCGTCCTGCCCACAGCTGGAACACCAGCAAGACCACCGCGATCAGCCCGACGAGGAGCACCAGGGTCATCTGGACGGAGGTAAGGACGTCGACGATTCCGCCGTCCTCGGCGGGCGGGACGTAGCGATCGGATTCGTGGCTCTGGTCGGCTTGCAGGGCGCTGCCGTCGGTGGATGCTGGGCAGCCCTGAGCCGCCCAGCGCATCGCGATCAGATGTGCGGACACAACGAACACTCCGGTGTCGATGGGGGCACGCCACAGGGGGGCGTGCGGCATGAAATGGGTCGGCGGAGTGCCGTGAAGTCAGGGTGCGCAGGGTTGCATGCGGTGCAGCAGGACGGTGAGAGCGCGCAGCCGTGGGAGTGCCACGGCAGGCAGTGGCGGCCGAACGCGGCGCGGCAACGGCATACCCGTCAGGCTCAGGACCAGGCCGATGACGTACAGCAGCCGTTCCCACAGTCGGCGCGCGGAGACGGCGGCGCTGCGGGAGAGCGTGGTCCGGAGGTTCGCCGCACTACGGAAGACCCACACCAGGGCCAGCGCCGCGAGGAAGTTCAGTGCCGCCCTGGCCGGGGTGTTGTGGTGCCAGGCGGACGGGAGGCGCCGGTGGTCGTCGAGCATCGAGGCGGGCACATCGGCGTCGGTCAGGCCGAGCCAGAGGGGCAACAGGGCCTGCACCGCGGCGAGGGCGATGATGCGCATGCCTGGAGGATGGGGTAGGCGCAGGCCGCGAGCACGAATGCCGCGACGGCGACGGCCGTCCAGGAGACGGTGGAGTCGGTCACCGCATGATGCAGGCCCGCCGCCAAGGCGGTTCCGGCCAGCGCATAGCCGACCGCACGGGCAGCGGTACCACCCACGGTGCGATCGGATTCGTCGAATGCAGAGAAGGCCGACATGTCCGGACCATCATGCCGCAGCCGCATGCGAACGGCGGCGCGAATACGGTGAATTCGACTGCCTCCGGCCGACGTGGTGAACGATCAGTCGTATGTGACCCGGCCGACAAGCCTCTGGTCCGCGCGGATCAGCTCCTGGTCTCTCACCACACAATGACACCCGTCGTCCACCGCGTGAATGACTCGGCGTCCCGGTGGGCGCGGGATGCGGATCAGCGTTTGGGCCGGTAGGTGACGAGAGCCGGATGGCCGTCGCTGCCCTGGGGAACTGGGTAGTAACTGCGATGGGTCGTGGAGTTGACGGCCACGACATGGGCCCCGTCGACGAGATGGGCGCGGCCGGAGACCGTCAGGTGACGGTCGCGGTTGTCCAGGACGGTGAGCCAGCCGGATTCCGCGCTGACATAGAGGCGGTGTGCGGCGGAGTCGTAGGCGAGGACGTCGGGGTCGGTGCCGACCGCGTCGGTACCGATGATCCGACGGGTGTTCAGGTCCACGGTGAGCAGGCGGGCGTTGCCGTCGCAGGCGACGAAGGCGAGCCGGTCGTCGGGGGCGAGGGCCAGGCCGTGGTCGTGATCGCAGCCGGGCAGCGGGATGCGGTGGGTGACGGCGAGCGTGACCGGGCCGACGACCGCGAGTTCGTCGCGGCTCTGGACGTCGGCGAGGATCTGCCCGCTGGCGACCGGGTCGTAGGCGACGTTGCCCCCGTCTCCCCCGAGGTCGACGGTGCCGCGTACGGTGCCGGTGGCGGCGTCGATGACGGTTTCCGAGCCGCCGGATTCGTTGGTGGTCCACACCGTGCCGCGTACGGGATCGTAGGCCAGGCCGTCGGGGTGGGCGCCGGTCGGCGTGCGGTGCAGGACGGCGCCGGTGTCCTCGTCCAGGGTGACCATCTCGTCGGCGCCTGTCGCGGTCACGTACACCCGGTGCAGGGCGGGGACGACCAGGACGCCATGGACGTCGGGCAGGCCGCTGATGGTACGCACCACGCGATTGGCGTGTACGTCGACCTCGATGACCTCGCTCACACCAAGGTGGGCGATGAAGAGCAGGCCGCGACCGGGGTCGAGGCCGGCGTAGTCGAAGCGGGAGTTGTCACCGGGCAGGGCGAGTTGGCCCATGCGCTCCAGTGGAAGGGCCCGGCCGGGTTGCTCGGGGGTCCGGGTCCGCAGCACGGCCCCCACCACTCCGGCCGCTACGAGGAACAGGATGACAGCCAGGGCGAGGACGACCCGGGGTCGTGGGAGGGCGGTCATCGGCGGGCCTCCTTGGGTTCGGCGGTCAGGTGGCGCAGCCGGTGGGCGTTGTCGAACAGGGCGCGTTCGCCGAGCCGCGCGGCGGTCACGGCGGCCAGGGCGGCTGCGGCGAGCAGCATGTACATCACGACGATCTGGTAGCGGATCGCGGTGAGCGGGTCGACTCCGGCGAGGATGAGGCCGGTCATGGCGCCGGGCAGGCTGATGATGCCGACGGTCTTGGTGGAGTCGATCGCGGGGATGAGGGCGGTGCGCACGATGGTGCGCTGGTGCGGGGCGAAGGCGTCCGCCGCCGCGAGGCCCAGGCTGAGGCGGGCCTCGATGGCGGGGCGGGCCGTACGGGCCTCCTCGCACAGCCGGGTCAGTGCCAGGGAGGTGGCCAGCATCGCGCCGGAGACGACCATGCCGCCCACCGGTATGACCACCCTGGCCTGGGTGGCGATCACGCCGAACGCGAGGAGGGTGCCGAGGGTGGCGGCCGTGCCGACGGCGACCGCCGCGGTGGCCGTGGGCAGGGCTCGGGGCAGGCCGGGGGCGCGGCGGGCGGCGACCCGGCCGGCGATGAGCACCATGAGCGCGAGCCAACCGATGGCTCCGGCCAGTCCGGTGTGGCGGAAGACCAGCAGCAGGATGGCGCCGACGGCGGCCAGTTGCAGTCCCGCGCGGATGCCGGCGACGGCGATGTCGCGGGCCAGGTCCAGGCGTCCGCGCCAGGCGACGACGATGGTGAGCGCGACCAGGGCGGCGGAGGCGGCCACGCCCGCCCAGGTGGGAACGGCGGGGTTCATGTCCCCTCCTTGAGGTAGCCAACGTGATGGGCGTGGCCCTGTTCGACGAGCCGTCCGCCGTCGAGGACGACGACCTGTTCGGCCACGCGGCGGGCCTGGGCGAGGTTGTGGCTGACCAGGACGACGGTCAGGCCGTCGGAGGCCAGTTCCCCTACGACGCGTTCGACGGCTGCGGCGCCCAGGGCGTCGAGCGCCGAGGTGGGTTCGTCCAGCAGGAGTGCCTGTGGACTGACGGCGAGCGCCCGTGCCAGGCACACGCGTTGGGCTTCACCTCCCGACAGGCTCCCGGTGCCGCGGTGGAGATACGCGGCCGACAAGTGGACGCGTTCGAGCAGTGCGGCTGCCTGCGGTTCGTCGAGGTCGGGGCGGCCGACGCGCAGATCGTCCAGGACGGTGTCGGTGAGCAGTACGGGCTGCTGGCCGACGAGGGTGACCTGGCGGCGCAGCGTGAGGACGTCCCAGTCGGGCAGCGCGCGGCCCTGGAACGTCACCGTTCCGCTCACGGGCTCTTCCAGGCGGTTCAGCAGCCGCAGCAGCGTGGTCTTGCCGGCGCCGCTCGGTCCGACGAGGGCAGTGCACGCCGAGGCGGGGATGCGGCAGGTCACCGCGTCCAGCAGGGTCGCGGCGCCGCGACGCACCGTGACCTGCTCAAGAGCGAAGGCGGGAGCGTTTGTCCTCACAGATGCCTACCTCCCTGCGCCGGCTTCCTGCAACCGCGGTTGCATGTAACCATGGTTGCATGAATCGTCGAATCCCGAGGGCACGCAGTGAACCGTGTTCCGTCCGCCCAGGACGGACGCATGACCGCTGACCGAGCACGCGACAGACCGGGTGAATGGGTCCTGCTCTCCTACCGCGTCCCCCGCGAACCCTCCACGCCCCGCATCGCCATCTGGCGCAAGTTGAAGCGGCTGGGTGTCGCCCAGCTCTCCGACGGACTGGTCGCGCTGCCCGCCGACGCCCGCACCCGCGAGCAGTTGGAGTGGATCGCGGACGAGGCGATCGAGGCGGGCGGCAGCGCCTCGATCTGGCTCGCCCGCCCCGCGACGCTCGCCCAGGAGCGGGAGCTGGCCATGGCCATGGCCGACGCTCGCACCGCCGAGTACCAGGCCGTCATCGACGAAGCCGCCCGGGCCGCAGTGAGCAACGCCGGCACCACCGGAGCGGTGCGCAGGCTCCGCGCCGAGCTGCGCCGCATCGGCCGCCGCGACTTCTTCCCGCCGCCCGAACGCGATCGGGCCCACGCCGCCGTACGCACCCTCGCCCACGAACCCGAGGGGTCCGCGACCGGCGAGCCGAACCCACCCGAGACCGACGACTTCGACGGCGTACCGCTGGAGAGCGCGCACCATCAGGAGGACAGGGCATGAAGTGGGCGACCCGCGCCGGAATCCACATCGACCGCGCTGCCTGTTCCTGGCTGATCCGCCGTCACGTCGACCAGGACGCGGAGTTCGTCTTCGTCACCGATCCGGCTGAAGTCCCCGTCGGCGCAACGCCGTTCGACATGCGCGGGGTCGACCTCGGCCACCACGGCGGCGACTGCTCCTTCGAGACGATCCTGCGCCGCTACGACCTGAGCGACCCGGTGCTGTGGAAGCTCGCCGAGATCGTGCACGAGGCCGACCTCGACGACGAACGCTACGACGCCCCCGAGGCGCCGGGCATGGACGTGGTCCTGCGCGGGCTGTCCATGATCTGCGACGACGAGCGCGTCCTCGAACTGACCGGCCCGCTCTTCGACGGGCTGTACGAGTACCACCGCCGCGCGACGCTGACAGGACGGGACCCCGCATGAGCGTCGAACCCGCGACGGATCCCGCTGCCGGCGCCGCCACCGCGCGTGATCGTGATGTGGTGCCGTTCCGTACGGCGGCCCGCACCTGGTTCGCGATATCCCTGCAGACCTTCGGCGGACCGGCCGGGCAGATCGCGGTCATGCAGCGGGCCCTGGTTGAGGAGAAACGCTGGATCGGCCAGCAGCGCTTCAACCACGCGCTGAGCTACTGCATGCTGCTGCCCGGCCCCGAGGCCCAGCAACTGGCCATCTACGTCGGCTGGTTGCTCAACGGAACGCCGGGCGGCCTGGTAGCGGGCTCGCTGTTCGTGCTGCCGGGCGTGCTCGCCCTGCTGGCCCTCTCCGGCCTGTACGTCGCGTTCGGCACGACCGCCGCCGTCACCGGACTGTTCGCCGGGCTCGCCCCGGCCGTCGTCGCAATCGTCGCCCAGGCGGTGTGGCGGGTCGGCCGCCGCTCACTGACCCACCCCGCCCTGATCGTCCTCGCGGTCGCCTCCTTCGCGGCCCTGGCGTTGTTCGCCGTCCCCTTCCCTCTGGTGATCATCGGCGCCGCGCTCGTCGGTTGGCTGCTGGCCCGCCTGGCCCCGCACACCCTGCGCCCGCCCGCCGGGCACACCGCCGACGACGGCCCGCCGCCACTGATCTCCGACGACGCTCTCCACGCCGAACGCCCCAGCCGCCGCCGGGCGTTGCGCATCCTGCTCATCGGCCTGCTGTTGTGGGCCGTGCCCCTGGCCGCGGTGGCAGTCCTCACCGGCACCCACAGCGTCTTCACCACGCAGGGCGTGTTCTTCTCCGGCACCGCGCTGGTCACCTTCGGCGGCGCGTACGCCGTCCTCGCCTACGTCGCCCAGCAGGCCGTACAGCACTACGGCTGGCTCGGCGCGGGCGAGATGGTCCGCGGGCTCGCCCTGGCGGAGACCACCCCGGGACCGCTGATCATGGTGGTGCAGTTCGTCGCGTTCCTCGGCGCCTACCGCGACCCCGGCGCCCTCAACCCGTGGGCCGCCGCCCTGCTCGGGGCCCTGCTGACGACGTGGGTGACCTTCGTCCCGTGCTTCCTGTTCATCTTCCTCGGCGCCCCCTACATCGAGCGCCTGCGCGGCAACCGCTCCGTCTCCGCCGCCCTGACCGGCATCACGGCCGCCGTCGTCGGTGTCATCGCCAACCTCGCCCTCTACTTCGCGCAGCACACGCTCTTCAGCACGGTCGAAGACGCCTCGTGGGGACCGCTGCACCTCCAGCTCCCCGACCTGACGACCGTGCGGCCCACCGCCCTGCTCATCACGCTCGCCGCCCTCATCATGATCTTCAGACTCAGGTGGAGCGTCCTGCGCACCCTCGGTCTCTGCGCCGCACTCGGTCTGGCCACGGCGGCGGTCACCACCGCCTGGTGACGTGATCAACCCCAAGGAACTGATCACAACGCGGAATTACGGGCGAGCCGCCTCTTTCCGGAACCCGCCTCCACACTCGCCAGGTCATGCCCGATGATGGTCGGGCCATGACCATGCCCCGTACGACGACGCACCGTGCGCCTCTGCCCGTTCTGCGGGCCGCGTTGTTCGCCGCCGTCGGGACGGTGCTGGGCGTGAGCGCCCACCACCTGATCGCCGAGGGGCCCGCGCCCTGGCGGCAGAGCGCCTGGGCGGCCTCCGTGCTCTTCGGCATCGGGCTCGCCGGTGCCCGGCGTCCGCGCACACTGGGCGCGGTGACGGCGACGAGCGCCGCCGCCCAAGTGGGCCTGCACCTGTGGCTGTCGACGGCGCACGCGCACACCGCGATGCCGACGATGACCATGGACGCCCACCACCCCATGGACACCCATGGCGCCTGGCACGAGCGGCTGCACGGTTCCCTCACTATGACCGCCCTGCACGCCGTCGCCGCCGTACTCGTCGCGGTGCTGCTGCACCGCGCGGACGCGGCGTGCTGGTCACTGGCGCGCGGCCTGACGGTGGTCGCGGACGGCGTCCGGGCACGCATCGCCACGGTCTGGGCGCTGCTGAGCGACCGCCCGGCACCGGCGCAGGGCGACCTGCCGACGCTCCCCCTCGCGTGGAGGGAACGTCCGCTGCCCCAGGAGGCGTTGCTCGCGGACGTGGTGGTACGGCGGGGTCCTCCGCCGGCGGGGTTCGTACTCGCCATCTGACCCCGCCGGAGCGGCACCCTCGCCGCTCCGCGTTCCACCACGCCTGGAGACACCCATGTCCCACCTCAGTACCACTCGTGCCACCGCCCGGCGCCTGACGATCACCACCGCCGCGACGGCCGCCGCCCTCGTCCTCACCACAGGTCCGGCCGCCGCCCACGTGGAGGTCGAGTCTGAGAGGGCCCAGGCTCTCGCCGAGAACGTCGAGGTCTCCTTCGACGCCGAGTCGGAGTCCTCCACGGCGGGGATCACCCAGATCCGGGTGGTCCTGCCCGCGGGCATCGCCCCCGCGGACGTGGCCTACGGCGAGGGCCCCAAGGGCTGGAAGTTCACCGCGAACGACGACGGCTACACCGTCAAGGGCCCGGCGGTGAAGGCCGGTGCGAACGCCGAGTACTCCGTCGTCGTCAAGCAACTCCCCGACGCGAGCGAACTGGCCTTCAAGACGCTGCAGACCTACAGCGACGGCCGTACCGACCGCTGGATCGAACTCGACGAGAGCGGCGAGCAGCCCGCCCCGGTGCTCAAGCTGAAGGCCGCCGCGGCCGGAGCGAAGTCCGCGAGCCCGACCCCGAGCGAGACGGCGTCCGAGTCCGCCTCGCCTTCGGCCGAGGAGCCCGAGCCTTCGTCCTCCCCCGTCGCCGAGGCCGAGACGAAGGGCGACGGCGGCCTGTCGACCGGTGCCTGGATCGGCATCGGCGCCGTCGTGGTCGTAGCGGCGGGCGGGGCCTTCTATCTCGTACGCCGCCGGGGTGCCGCGTCCGCGTAACCCCACCCGGCGGAAGGTCTTCGCCGTGACCGGCCCAGCCGACTCGACGCCACCTGCCCGAGTCGGCCGGGCTCTTCCGGGCTCCTGGAGTACGGTGCGTCGCGCTCAGCGGCCCGAGCCGCCCCCGCGTCAGTCGTGCGGGGCCTTGCCGGTGACCCGGTGGTCGGCGTGGCTGAGCGCCTCCGTCACCAGCCTGCGCAGATGGCCGTCGCGCAGGCTGTAGTAGACGTGCCGGCCCTCACGCCGTGTCTCCACGAGCCCCGCGAGCCGCAGCTTCGCCAGGTGCTGGCTCACGGCCGTCCGGGACGCCTCGCAACGCTCGGTCAGCGAGCCGACGTCCGACTCCGCCTGGGCAAGCAGCCACAGCAGGTGCAGCCGGGTCACGTCGGACAGCATCGCGAACACCTCGGTCGCCTCCGCGAGACGCGCGCTGTCCGGGGCACGCAGATGCGCATCAGACGCAGGTGGCAGGGGCTCGCGAACAGACATGGGGACAGCGTAGAGGCCGGTAGGGGCGGGAAGCGCATCGCGCGTCCACCACGTTCACACGGGAACATGTGCGCAGATGCGCACTCATGCATATAGTGGATGCCAGCCGCTGCCGTCCCCCTGCCGAGGACCCGCCCGCATGTTCTCCGTCCTGCGCGACCGCGCCTATCGCCACCTCTTCACCGCCCAGGTCATCGCCCTGGTCGGCACCGGTCTGGCCACCGTGGCGCTCGGTCTGCTGGCCTACGACATCGCGGGCGCCGACGCCGGATCGGTACTCGGCACCGCACTCGCGATCAAGATGCTGGCGTATGTGGCGATCGCCCCGGCCATCGGCGCGGTCGCCGACCGGCTGCCGCGCCGCGCGCTGATGGTCGGCTCGGACCTGACGAGGGCCGGGGTCGCGCTGATGCTGCCGTTCGTGGACCAGGTGTGGCAGGTGTACGTCCTGATCTTCCTGCTCCAGTCGGCGTCCGCGGCGTTCACCCCGACGTTCCAGGCGGTCATCCCGGACGTGCTGCCCGCCGAGCGCGACTACACCCAGGCGCTGTCGCTGTCCCGGCTCGCCTACGACCTGGAGAGCCTGTTCAGTCCGGCGCTGGCCGCCGCGCTGCTCTCGCTGATCACGTACAACTGGCTGTTCCTGGGCACGGTGGCCGGCTTCCTCGCCTCGGCCGCCCTGGTGGTGTCGGCCGTGCTGCCCAAGCCGGTCACGGCCACCACGCCACGAAGCGGCAGCGCGTACGCCAAGGCGACCGCCGGCACCCGCCTCTTCTTCGCCACCCCGCAGTTGCGCGCCCTGCTCGCCCTCAACCTCGCCGTCGCCGCCGCGAGCGCGATGGTCACGGTCAACAGCGTGGTCTACGTCCGGGACCTGCTGGACCGCAGCGCCGCCGACGTGTCCCTCGCGCTCGGCGCGTACGGCGCGGGCTCGATGGTGGTCGCGCTGCTGCTGCCCCGGGTACTGGACCGGATCCCGGACCGCGTGGTCATGCTGCGCGGCGCCCTGCTGCTCACCGTGGTCTTCGTCGGGCTGGGCGCCATCACGGCCGCCGGGAGCGGGAGTTGGCGGTGGCCCGGGCTGCTCGCGGTGTGGGCCGCCTTCGGCGCCACGTGCTCGATGGTGCTCACGCCGACCGGCCGGCTGATCCGCCGCTCGGCCCCTCCGGAGGAACGGACGTCGGCGTTCGCCGCCCAGTTCTCGCTGTCCCACAGTTGCTGGCTGCTGACGTATCCGCTGGCCGGCTGGCTGGGAGCGGAGGCGGGACTCCAGGCGGCCGTGGTCGCGCTCGGGGCGATCGCCCTTTCCGCGGGCCTGCTCGCGGTGCGCCTGTGGCCGGCACGGGAACCGGTGGCCGTCGAGCACGACCACACCGGCCTCGACGCGGCACACCCCCACGTCGTCGGGGCCGCGCGGGTCGCGAACGGCTGGGGCACAGCCACGACCCGCTCCTCGACGGACTGCACGCCCACCGCTGACCGGGCGGTGACGGACGGCACGCCCACCGCTCGTTCAGTCCTCGATGCCGCGCCGCACCCGCCGGGACGGGCCGAAGGCGTACAGGTCGAGGATGTCGGGTGGTTCAGCAAGGCCCGGCCCTCCGGCACGCACCCACGCGGCTATGTCGGCCGTCGCCTCCGTGTCGTTGACCAGTCCGAGCCAGACCGGCTGCCCGCCCGCGGCGCGTCCGGACGGTGATGGCTGTACGACGATGACGTTGGCCCGCTCGCACGCATCGAGGCAGTTCACCGCCCGAACCCGGGCGACGGAGCCCAACTCTGCCTTCAGCGCGGCGAGTTGGGCGGCATGGTCGACGCCGGGAATCTTGGCCGTGCCGCAGCAGCAACCACGGCACACGGTGACCGTGCACGACGGCGCCGCCCAGTCGGCAGTACGGGCCTTGCCCCGGCTCACTGGACACCCCGCTTCCAGGCCGCTTCACGCAGGAGCCGGAGTCCATTGAGGCCGACGATGACGGTGGAGCCCTCGTGCCCGGCGACACCGAGCGGCAGCGGCAGGTGGCCCGCCAGGTCCCAGACGACCAGGGCGGCGATGAACACGCCCGCGACGACGAGGTTCTGCACGACGAGTTTGCGGGCGCGGCGCGAGAGGGCGACGACGGCGGGAACGGTGGCGAGCTCGTCGCGGACGATCACCGCGTCGGCGGTCTCCAGCGCGAGGTCGGAGCCCGCGCGGCCCATGGCAATGCCGGTGTGGGCGGCGGCGAGTGCGGGTGCGTCGTTGACGCCGTCCCCGACGACCAGCACCTTGCGTCCCGCGCTCGCCAGTTCCCTGACCGCGCTCACCTTGTCCTGCGGGAGCAGCCCGGCCCGTACGTCCTCGATGCCTACCTCGGCGGCGAGGCGGGCGGCTGCACGGGGGTTGTCGCCGGTCAGCAGCAGGGGTGCGGTTCCGGTGAGGGATCTCAGGGAGGACACGGTGGCGGCGGCATCGGGACGCAGGCGGTCGGCGATGCCGAGTACGCCCACCGGCCGCCCGTCGAGGGTGACCAGCACGGCGGTCCGCCCGTCCTGCTCCAATACATCGGCGAGCGCAGCGGCCCGTGCGGAGCCCGCGTCCGACGCCCCTGCGAGCAGCCGGGCCGGGGCACCGACCGCGACCGCGCGCCCGTCGACGGCGGCGGTCACTCCGACGCCGGGCGTGGAGTCGAAGTCCTCCGCCACGGGCAGGGCGAGTCCGCGTTCGCGTGCCGCATCCACGACGGCACGGGCCAGCGGATGCTCACTGGGGTGCTCCGCCGCAGCCGCGAGGACCAGCAACTCGCGTTCACCCAGCCCGGATCCGGTCAGCGGCCGAATGTCGGTAACTCTCGGAGTGCCCTCGGTCAGCGTGCCGGTCTTGTCGAGCGCCACCGCGTCGACCTGCCCCAGCCGCTCCATGACGACCGCCGACTTGACCAGCACACCATGGCGTCCGGCGTTGGCGATCGCGGACAGCAGAGGCGGCATGGTCGCCAGCACGACCGCGCACGGCGAGGCCACGATCATGAAGGTCATCGCCCGCAGCAACGAGTCGGTAAGGCTCGCGCCGAAGGCGAACGGGACGAGGAACACCGCGAGGGTCGCCGCCACCATGCCCAGCGAATACCGCTGTTCGACCTTCTCGATGAACAGTTGCGTGGGCGCCTTGGTCTCCGACGCCTCTTCCACCATGCGCACGATCCGTGCGATCACCGAGTCGGAGGCGTCGCGCTCGACACGGACGCGCAGGGCGCCGGTGCCGTTGAGGGTGCCGGCGAAGACCTCGTCGCCCCTCTCCTTGGCCACGGGCAGCGGCTCGCCGGTGATGGTCGCCTGGTCCACGTCGCTGGCCCCGTCCAGCACCCGGCCGTCCGCGCCGAGGCGCTCGCCGGGCCGTACGAGGATCGTGTCGCCGACGGCCAACTCCTCGACGGCGACGGCCACTTCCCTGCCGTCGGCGTCGAGGCGGGTGGCCATGGCCGGCGCCAGGTCCAGCAGACCGCGCACCGAGTCGGCGGTCCGGGCCGTGGCCAGCGCCTCCAGCGCACCGGACGTGGAGAAGATGACGATCAGCAGCGCCCCGTCCATGACCTGCCCGATCGCCGCCGCACCGAGCGCGGCGACGATCATCAGGAGGTCGACGTCGAGGGTCTTGTCCTTGAGCGCCTTCAGTCCCTCCCAGCCGGGCTCCCACCCGCCGGTGGCGTACGCCAGCGCGTACAGCGGACCCCACACCCAGACCGGCACACCGGTCAGCTGCAGCGGCAGGGCGAGGAGGAAGAGGACCGTGGCCACGATCGCCCAGCGCGCCTCGGGCAGGGCGAGGACACGGGTACGGCGGCGGGCGGTATCGCCGTCGCGCGGCGGCGCGGCCCGGTCGGCGCACGGCGAGGTGAGGGTGGAGGTCATCGGAGCGGAAGTCCTTCACGGAGGCATGACGAAGCAACGGTCGGCCGGGGATCCGGCCCCGCTTCCTCCACGGTACAGGACCACATGAAGACTCATTCATGCGTTCATGAGTTCGTCTCCGTAGGATGGGCGCCATGGGCCACGGAGCTGACGCCAAGACCACCGCCACCGCGCGCGAGCGCCTGGAGGCCGTGGGCGCCACCGACGTGGCCGCCACGCTCCAGGCCCTGGCCACCCCTTCCCGGCTGCGGATCCTGGCCCGTCTCCAGGAAGGCCCGTGCGCGGCGACCGAACTCGCCGACGCCGTCGGCATGGAACAGTCCGCCTGCTCCCACCAACTGCGCCTGCTGCGCAACCTCGGCCTGGTCACCGGCGAGCGCCGAGGCCGCTCGGTCATCTACGCGCTCTACGACAACCACGTCGCCGAACTCCTTGAGCAGGCCCTCTACCACGTCGAGCACCTGCGCCTCGGCCTGCGCGACGCCGCGACGGAGGTCCCGACCGCGACGGCCGGGACCCGCTGAGCCACCCTCCCGCCAACGTGAACGCGGGACGGCCCGGGGACGGCCCGCCTCAGCCACATCCCCAGGCCCGATCCGCCGTCAGCCCTTGGCCGCCACCGCCGCAGCCAGTCGCGGTGCCGCGAACCGCGTGCCGCACGTGAACCGCAGCAGCGGCCCGAAGGTCGCCGCCGCCTGGATACCGGTGAAGTACAGGCCCGGCACCGACGACTGGAGTCCGGCGTCGAGGTGCGGGAAGCCGGCCGTGCGGACCAGTTCGGCCCGCAGTTCGGAGGCGAGGAAGTCCACCGCATCGAGGCGGACCCGGTAGCCGGTGGCGGCCAGGACGTGACCGGTCTCGACGGTGCGGGTACGGCCGTCGGCGTCCCGGGTGGTGAGGGTGACACCGGCGCCGTTCCGCGCGGCCTGCGTGATGCGCTGCCTGACGTGGACGGGCACGACGCCCTCCAGGCGAGGCTTGAGCCACCAGGAACCGAACGGCCCCAGCACCCGCTTCACCAGCCGCAGCCGAGTGGCCGCGGGCAGAAACCGGAACGCCGCCGCATGCTGAACGACGCCGTACAGCCCCCAGGACCGGCCCAGCCCCGTGTCCGGCTGCCAGTGCGGCGGAGGCGTCGGAGCCGCGCCGAACACCAACTCCCTGCCACGTACGAGCAGTTGCACCTGTGCCCCGACCTCGTTCAGCAGAGCCGCGCTCTCCTGCGCCGACTGACCGGCGCCCACCACGACCACGTCCCGCCCGGTGAACTTCGCGAGGTCGGCGTGGTGGGAGCTGTGCGAGACGAGCCCCTCGGGAACGAGCGCCGCCAGCGGCTCGGGGACGTACGCGAAACCGTCCATCCCGCTCGCGACCACCACGGCCGAGGCCCGCAGTTCCTCGCCCGAGGCGAGCTTGATGTGGAACCCGTCGGCCTGCCGGTCGACACCCAGCACACGGATGTCCTCCACCTCGGGCACCAACTGCTCGGCGAACCACCGCCCGTAGCGGACGAACATCTCGACCGGCACCGGGTCGTGCCCCTCCAACTGCGGCTCCCCCGCCTGCCGGGCGTAGGCATCCAGGGTGAACCCGGGCTTCGGCGCGGACAGCATCGACGCGCTCGGCGGCGACTTCAGCAGCATGCCCGCGGGCATGTTCTCGGCCCAGCTCGCCATCGGCGAACCGAACACCCTGACGTGCAGGCCGCGCGCCTTCAGATGCGCGGCGGTGGACAGGCCGTACGGGCCCGCCCCGATGACAACGACTGTGCTGGACATGAATTCCCCCCTGGCGCGGGGCACTTGGGCAGCCCGCGCTCCGGCATGGCAGGTCACAACCTCAATGTGTTCCGTATGCCGCCGCACGTCACAGGTACGGCGCACAGCGGTGCGCCGTACAGCTGTCGTCAGACCGCGAGCGGCGGGGAGGAGAGAGGAGGGCCGCGCCGGACGACCGCGCCCGCGAGGAGAACCTGAACCGGAGGACCGGGAGCCGGCCCGGGGCGCGGGCGCGGCCCTGCCGCGGCCCTGCTCAGGCCGAGAGGAGCGCGGACCGGCGTGAACAGCCCGCGCACCAGTTCGCGCAGGTGCTCCCATTCGCGCCCGGCCACGTACAGCACACGTCGCCGGCAGGTGTCGACGCCGTGCAGCAGTACCGCGCACAGCACGGTCAACGCGACATGGGCGACCACCACGGGCCAGCCCGCGTGGACGGAGGTCGGCCACACGGCGTGCGCAGGAACAGTGACCGCGTTATCGGCCCGTACGAACCAGTAGCCCACGGCCACCTGGGCCCCGACCGCGAGCATCAACTGCCGCACCAGCGGCTTGTCCTGACCCGCGCCGGGCAGCGCGACACCGAAAAGGAGACACGCGGCGAGAGCGCGCACGCTCCACGAGGGGCTCGAATCGAACGCCAGGTGATGGACAGTGACGGCAACCGCCGTACCCAGCAGGGAAAACAGCCCGGCCCGGACAGCAGCCACCGGCACCACACGCGGCACCCAGCCGCGGTGGCACAGACGGGACACACGCACCGAACGCCCCATGACCCACCCATCATGGGGCGAGTGCCCTGCCCGTGTCACCTGTCCCGTGACAGCCAAGCGGCCACAAGGCCACGACGAAGGCACAACGTGTGGACGGCGACGCCGCGACTCGACGCGGATCGTCCATACCATCCGGGGTGCGGGGGCCTGGCAGCAACCTCCCGCGGGGGGACTTGGATGTGGGTGGTGGACCGCTCCACGACCGGCGCCGATTTTCGAGGCCGATTTCTACCCGTCCAGCTACGGGTATCGGCCCGGACGTCGGGTCAGGATGCCATCGTCGAAATCCACCGCTTCACCCGCCAGCCGTCGACCTACGACTGGAGCATCGAGGGCGACATCAAGGCTTGCTTCGACAATATCGACCATCACGTCCTGATGGACCTGGTGGCCGAGCGCGTCAAGGACCGCAAGGTCCTGCGGCTGGTCAGCGCGTTTCTGCGGGCCGGAGTTGTCGAGCTGCACGGTGGATTCACGGAGACCCTCACGGGCACTCCGCAAGGAGGAGTCGCCTCCCCGCTGCTGGCCAACGTCTATCTCTCCGTCCTGGACGGCATTTCTCCCGGATCTGGAACACCGAGATGAACCTCGGAGCACGTCGGCAAGCCCGGCGGCGCAAGGGGCTGCCGAACTACCGTCTGGTGCGATACGTCGGCCTATGCCGAACTCGGCATAGGCCGACGACTTCGTCGTGCTGGCGCACGGCACCAAGTCCGAGGCCGAGACGCTCAAAGCGGAGATCGGTGAGCTGTTGGCCCGCAGGCTGAAGATGACCCTCTCGGTCGAGAAGACCCACATCACCCACATCGACGACGGCTTCGTCTTCCTGGGCTTCCACATCCAGCGAAGGCCCTGGTACGACGGCCGTCGCGTCGTGCTCACCATTCCGTCCAAGCCCGCCTTGGCGTCGGTGATGCACAAGATCAAGAAACTGACGGGGCGAAGCACGACATCGCTCTCGTTGGAACAGGTGCTGCGGTCGGTCAACCCGGTCCTTCGGGGCTGGACTGCCTACTTCCGCTACGGCGCATCCAAGAGAACTCTCTTCTCTCTGGTCCTACGGTCCTACTGCTGGGAAGCGGTGCGGAGCCGGGAGACTGCTTGCTGCAGATCATCGAAGGCACGTTCTTCCTCGCGCGGCCCGACGCGGACGGCGGCAAGCACGCTGTCACGCGCCACGCGGATACGGGCATAGGCATCGAAGCAGGTGAGAACCTCCTGGACCGCCAGCTCCTGGGGCGTGGGCGGAGGCGGAGAGGAGGGACCGTGTAGGGATGACATCGCCAGACTCTTGTCTCATTGCAGAGCTATGGGCCGGAAAGAAGGGGTACGTCCGTCAACCGCTGCATGCCTAGCTCGTCCAGTACACGCAGGCTGAGGGGCGAGGCATGGGCGATGACGAAACGCGCACCGGAACGGCGCGCGTTGGCTGCGGCAGCCAACAGCAGCGCGCGCACCTCCGGGGCGAGATAGGTGACCTTGTCGAGGTCTACTTCCATGACGCCGGGGGCCCGGGCGAACGCTCTCAAAAGTTTCCTCCGGACGCGCGGCGCCCTGCGGAAGGTCACCTCACCCCGCAGCCGCACAACGGTCCGGGCACGATGGCGGGGAAGGGGCCTGAGCTGCACGGCAAGCCTTTCGGGCACGACGGACATGTCGCCGACCAGACTTCCCGGCACACCACCCACCCTTGAGCGCGGAGCGAGCTGCCAGCACACTACGCGCCACCACGGCCACCAGCACAGTCCGAGCTGCCGCGCCCAGCGTTCAGCCACCACACCTGCGCACCCCGGGAACCGACCTCAGATGCAGCACGGGGCTCAACCCGTCGCAGCGAGGCCGCCAGGTGGAGTCATTTCTCCGCCTACAAAATCGGGTCCTCCAGGCACCGGGTGGAGTCAGAACCCACCTACAAGTTGAGTCAACGGTCCGTCACCTACGAAGCCGGCGCCCGGTTGCTGAACTGGCCCGCAAAGGACCTGTGAGCAGTCCGCGCTGCGGTGGTCGGGGTCGCGGCTCGCCGGTTCAGTCGAACCGGTCGCAGTCAGCCGTCATCCGCCCCTCTACAGCAACAACCACATGGCTAGCCGGCCTCAGCCTTGCAGCAGGCCGTGCAGGTGATGCGCCGTGCGCGATCCGGAAGAGTGGCAAGGCCCATACCCCTCACTCGGAGTACGAGTTCCGACCGCGTCTGAACATGATCCGTGCACAGGGCCGCTCCGCATCGGCAGCAGACGGCGACCGCTCGGGTGGTCGGGAGGTCTTCCGAGTGGCAGTCGTAGCAATTCATGGCATGGGTCCGTTCTGCTCGGGTGCCGGGGCGGAGGTGCGGTCGGAGACGGCGAGGCGGAGTCGGGGCTGGTCTGCGGAACCGGGGATGCCCAGTGCCGGCCGGTCGGGGCTGAAGTAGCGCTGGGCGACGGCGGTGGGCAGGACGGCGGTGAGGACGACCACGGTGACCAGGAGGGAGAACTGGGCCTTGGTGACGATCCCGGCCGTATAGCCGTACGTCGCGGAGATCGTGCCGAAGGTCAGCCCGGTACTCATCAGCAGCGTGGTGAACGCGGCGTGCGGGTGGGCGTGGCGGCGGGCCAGCGGGTGCACGGCCGCCGATTTGAGGACGAGCTTGGCGCCCAGGAGTGCGCCGAGCAGGCCGAGGTTGGCGATGACCAGGGGCAGCGAGACGTTCATCCCGGAGCGCAGGAAGAAGAACGGGGTCAGCAGGGCGAACGCGACGACGCGGAAGCGTTGTTGGGTGGCGCGGTGGCGGGCGAAGGTGCGGGAGACGGCGAGGCCGAGGAGGAAGGCGGGCAGGACGGCTTGACTGTTGGCCTTCTCCGCCAGCCACATCAGGACCAGCAGGGCGGCGAAGGCGCCTTTGATCTCGGTTTCGATGACGCGGTTGCCGTACTGGGCGAAGAACCAGCGTTCCAGGCGCGGCATCACCAGGATCAGCAGGACCGAGGCAGCGACGAAGGGCAGCAGCCACCAGGTGGGCCGGATGAACAGGACGCTGAGCGCGAGGACCGTGGCCAGGTCGGTGACGAAGGTGGCGCTCATGATGAGTTTGCCGAGCGCGGTGGCGTTCAGGCCGGTCTCCACCAGGACCGCGTAGACGACGGCGAGTGAGGTGGTGGACAGGGCGGTCCCGCCGATCTCGGCGGCCTTCCAGGTCCAGTCGAAGCCGTAGCGGCACAGCAGGAGGACGCCGGCGAATGGGGCCGCGAAGGAGGCCGTCCCGATCAGCAGGCTGGCCTTCCAGGTGGCCCGGAACTCGTCGGGGTCGACCTCGGCGCCGGCCAGGAAGGTCAGCACGACGCTGCCGAAGGAGGCGAGGAAAGACCAGCCACTGGGGTGCGGTGAGATGGAGGGCGTTGCCGACGGCGACGCCGAGGAAGATCTCGATGACGGCCACTGAGAGGCCGAGTTTGACCGAGAGCATGCTCGCGGCGAGAGCGGTGACGGCAAGGACGGCGGCGACGTAGTAGGCGGACTCCACGCGGTACCTCCGCAGGGTGTGAGCAGTTTCCTGACGTGTGTGGTCAGGAACCATCAACCCCGGGAGGGCGGTTGGAGCCGCTCTGACAGCGGCTCGGGCGGGATCCATCGCCTGGTTCCGAGTGAACCGCCGCCCGGCGCGCGGGTCAAGGGCTCGCCCGGTCGGCTGCCTCCGCGGCAGGCCGCGTGGTGACGTGTCTTCCGGCTCGCGTCGGACGGGAGCAGACTCGGTCGTATGTTCCGCCGGATCGTGGTGGCCTACGACGACTCTCCGGGCGCGCGCCGAGCACTGGAGCGGGCGGTCGAGCTGGCGCGTCTGTCCCGGGGTGAGCTGATCGCCGTGGCGGTAGAGGCGCACCTGCCGCACTACGGGGCGACCGTCGGGGAGGTCGCCGAGGAGCTGGAGGTCGAGGAGCGGGCCTGCCACCGCTGGCTGGCCGCCGCCGAGGCGTACGTCGCCGAACGCGACGTCGCCTTCGAGGGCGAGACCCGGGCCGGGCACCCGGCGCAGGAGCTGGTGCGCGCCGCCGAGCAGCACCGGGCGGATCTGATCGTGGTCGGGCACAGCGGGCACTCCTCGGCCTGGGGCCGCTTCCTGGGCTCCACCGCGGAGAAGACCAGCCGGCACGCCCCCTGCTCGGTGCTGATCGTGCGCTGATGGTTTCGGCTGGCTGCCCCGTCCGGGGCTCATGGCCGGCGGCGGTGGACTGGCCCGGAATGACAGAAGGCGCACACTGGAAGGGCACACCCTTGGGCGGGAGTGCCGGTGATGGGGCTCACCGCAACCGCGGAGGCGTCCGCTGACGGTCCCTGGTCCAGCCGTGCTGACCAGGAGGAACCATGCCCGTATCCTCGCCCGGCAGCAGCACCGCCTTGCGGCACCGTGCAGCTCGCCTCGTGACACGACTGCGTCCTCCTCCCGCCCCGCTCCCTCTGCCACGCCCGGCCCAGGTGCGGGCGCTGCTCGCGGTGCTGGACGAGGCGGTCACCGCCCAGCAGCGAGCCGATGTGGCGGTGGCCTCCTGCGGGGAGCCGGGTCCCGTCTGCGGACAGGTCGCCCGGGACTGCTGCGACGCGAGCTCGGCCTTCCTCCACCTGCGGGCCCGGTTGCGGAAGCTGCCGCTCACCGACCCCGACCTCGTGCAGGCGCGGGCGTACGCGGGGCGGCTGCTGGACTACGTCCAGTGGATGGTGCACCAGTCGGTGAACCTGGCCTTCACCGTGCACCCAGACGCCCGCACCGAGGCGGCCCGGCTGCAGCTGAACGGCCTGGGCCGGCCGGCGGACGATCTACGGCGGCTGCGCGACACCCTCAAGGCGGAGGAGTGAACGACATGAGGACAAGCGATCTAGCCCGCCGCCCGCGCCCCGGTCCATTGGACGCGGACCCGGTCGAGCACTGCCACCGCCTCGGTGTGCTCCAGCACGTCCTGCACGCTGAGCAGGAAGCACCGCAGCCGGTCCTCCTCGTCGACGAGCACGACCGCGCACGGGCCCTTGGCGGCCAGGTGGGCAGGGCGTTCGCGGTAGAGACGCCGCTGGGCGCCGAAGCCGGTGAAGCCGTGAAAGACGCTCGCTCCGGCCAGGCCCTCGCGATGGGCCCGGTGCACGAGTTCGGCGTAGGCGGGCCGGTGGTGCCACAGCACCGCCCCGTCGAGGTGGATGGTCACACGGACGGCGCCGCCAGCATCAGGCATCGCCCACCTCCTCGTGCGCGCCGTTGCGACCGTACTGCCGCGCCGGCAGGGCGAACAGAGGCCGCACCAAGCCGGGTTGACCAAGGCGACCCCCGAGTGCAGGACACCTATGAGGCAAGGAGGCAGTCGTGGAGTTCGACGTCATCGTGGAGATCCCCCAGGGATCCCGCAACAAGTACGAGATGGACCACGCACTGCACCGCATCCGGCTGGACCGGCTGCTGTTCACCTCGACCAGGTACCCGGCCGACTACGGCTACATCGAGCACACCCTCGGCGGTGACGGGGACCCGCTGGATGCCCTGATCCTGGTCGGGGAGCCGACGTTTCCCGGCTGCCTCATCGAGTGCCGGGCCGTCGGCATGTTCGTGATGAAGGACGAACACGGCCCGGACGAGAAGGTGCTGTGCGTGCCCGCCCACGACCCGCGCTGGGCAGGCGTGCAGGACATCGGCGATGTCTCCCACTTCGACCAGTTGGAGTTCACCCACTTTTTCGAGGTCTACAAGGATCTGGAGCCCGGCAAGTCGGTGGAGGGTTCTCACTGGGAGGGACGGGAGCAGGCGTATGCGGAGATCGAGGCGTCCCGCAGGCGGGCCGCGGACGCCTCGGCCGGGAAGTCCTCGTGAGCGTGCCGGGCACGCTGGTGCTGCTGCGGCACGGACAGAGCACCGCCAACGCTCAGGGCCGCTTCACCGGCTGGGGCGACGTCCCGCTGACGGCCCACGGGGAGAAGCAGGCCGCCGCCGCGGCGCAGCTTCTGGCCGAGGACGGGCTGGTGCCCGATGTCGTACACACCTCGGTGCTGCGGCGCTCGATCCGCACCGCGGACATCCTGCTGGAGGAGATGGACCGCTCCTGGATCCCGGTCCACCGCACCTGGCGGCTCAACGAGCGCCAGTACGGGGCGCTCACCGGCCGCGTCAAACGCGAGGTCCGCCGCGAGGCCGGGCCTGGGCTATACCAGGCGTGGCGCCGCTCGCTCACCGCCACTCCCGGTCCGCTGGACGGCGACGCACTCGCCTGTCTGCGCGCGGATCCCCGCTACGCCGCCCTGCGCGGCGGCGGACTGCCGGCCGTGGAGAGCCTGGCCGACATGATCGCCCGGGTCGCCCCGTACTGGGCGGACGTCCTCGCCGGGCAGCTGTACACCGGGCGCCGTGTGCTGGTGGTCGCCCACGGCAATGCGCTGCGCGCCCTGATCGCGGTCCTGGACCGGCTCACCGAGCAGGAGGTCGAAGACCTGAACATCCCCACCGGGGCACCGCTGCGCTACGACTTCGACCGCGAGCTGCGACCCGTCGTACGCGGAGGGGGCTATCTGGACCCCGAAAGTGCCCGAGTGGCCGCAGCGGCCGTCGTCGCCGAAGGCCAGGCTTGAACCGGCAGCCCACGAAAGCCAACCGCCACCTGCTCCGACCGGACGACGGAGGAACCCAGCATGTCCCTGCACATCGCTCACCTGCACGCCGTGGAGATCCTCGACTCCCGCGCCCGCCCCACCCTCGCCGTCACCCTCACCACCGCAGACGGCACCCGTGTGCGCGCCGGGGTCCCCTCCGGTGCCTCCACCGGCACCCGCGAGGCCGTCGAACTCCGAGACGGCGACAAGACCCGCTACAACGGGCAGGGCGTGCTGACGGCCGTCGGCCACGTCAACGGCGAGATCGCCCAGGCCCTCACCGGCCGGACCTTCGCCTCCGCCGCCGACATCGACCGCGCGCTGATCGAACTGGACAGCACGGACACCAAGTCCCGGCTCGGCGCCAACGCCATCATCGGGGTCTCCCTCGCCGCCACCCGCGCCGAAGCCGCCCTCACCGGACGGGAGTTGTGGCAGCACCTCGCCCAGATCGCCGGCACCACCCCCCGCCTGCCGGTCCCGCACTTCAACGTCGTCAACGGCGGCGCCCACGCCGCCAACAGTCTCGACTTCCAGGAGTTCATGCTCGCCCCGCTCGGCGCACCGAGCCTGCCGGAGGCGGTCCGCGCCGGGGCCGAGGTCTACGCGAAGCTCAAGGCCCGTCTCTCCGCCGAAGGGCACGCCACCGGGCTGGGCGACGAGGGCGGCTTCGCCCCCGCCATCGACCGCCCCGAGGACGTTCTGCAGCTCCTCGTCGAGGCCATCACCGACGCCGGATACGCCCCCGGCCGCGACGGCATCGCCATCGCCCTGGACCCGGCCGCCAGCGAGTTCCGCAGCGCGGCCGACGGGCTCTACCGGGTCGCGGGCGACGCGCTGAGCACCGACCAGCTCATCGACCGCTACGAGGCGATCACCGACCGCTTCCCGGTCTGGTCGATCGAGGACGGGCTGGCCGAGGACGACTGGGACGGCTGGGTCCGACTGACCGAACGCCTCGGCGACCGCGTGCAGTTGATGGGCGACGACATCTTCGTCACCAACCCGGCCATCATCACCGAGGCGATCAGCAAGAAGATCGGCAACTCCGCCCTGATCAAGGTCAACCAGATCGGCACGGTCACCGAGACCCTGGAGGCGATGCGGATCTGCCGCGAGGCCGACTACACGCAGATGGTCTCCCACCGCTCCGGCGAGACGGAGGACTCCTTCATCGCCGACCTCGTCGTCGGCACCGGCAGCGGCCAGCTCAAGTCCGGCGCACCGGCCCGCGGTGAACGCGTCGCCAAATACAACCGGCTCATCGAGATCGCCGCGGCCGAGCCCGCCCTGCCGTACGGGCTGAACCGCTGACGAGCAACGGGGGTAAAGCCGTGGCATCGAGCGGTGGTTCAGGAAGCCCGCCACCTTGACCACCGCTCCGCGGAGTTGTTCACTCGCTTGTGGCGATGGATCCCGCCGGGACCGCTCTGGTCCGAACCGCCTGCCCGGGCTGATGGTTCCTGACCTGGTCAGGAACGCATGCCTTCCCGGAGGTGCGCAGGTGGAATCGCAGCACAGGACCTCGCTCCCCGCACTCGGCTGTCGGCATGCCCCCACCCCTGCTGCCGCCGGTCTACCACCGCATGTGTCTCCGACACTCCCTGGACGGGCTGGGCCGCGCCCCATGGCGGGCTCCCGCGGTTCCAGCCTCCAGCCCTTTGACGCGGGTCCCGCCGGGCGATCACCCGCGCGCCCGGTTCCGGCAAAGGGCACGGTTGGGGGCGCGCCGCCCCACGGGTGGCGCGCCCCCAACTCAAGGCGTTTCTGGGATCAGCGCCGGGTAGCCGGCGTGACGGCCAGCAGCACCAGAGCAAGGACCTGGATGGCGACCACGACCGTGATCAGCACGGGGATCGAGTAGCCGTACAGGCCGCCGGTCAGTGCGCCACCGGCCAGACTCGCCGCGCCGACGACACCGGCGAACAGGCCGTAGGCGGTCGCCCGCCGACCGCTGGGCACCAGATCCGCGACCGTGGCGCGCAGGGTGGACTCCTGGATGCCCATGGCCGCGCCCCACACCAGGGACCCGGCCACCGCGATCGCGACCGTGTTGGTGAACGCCAGCAGCACGACGGCGGCGGTCAAGGGCGGCAGCGCCATCAACACCCGCGCGCCGAGGCGGTCGTACAGCCAGCCGGTGGCGAGCGCGGCGACGGCGTCGACAGCCATCGCGGCGGCATACAGCACCGGCACCCAGGCCGCGGCCATCAGATGCCGCTCGACCAGGTGGTACGACAGGACGCCGAAAGTCGTGAACCCGGTCGTGGTGGCGGCGGTGAAGGCCGCGTACGTCCAGTACGCGGCCGGCAGACGGCCCTCCGGTGCGGGCTCGTCCGTGGAAGGGGCCATCTCCCGCTCGTACGCCTCGGGGTCGGGCACCCGCGCCCGCAGCCACAGCAACACCCCCAGGACCGCGACGCCCGGGAGGGCGAGCACGCCGAGCGCAGGCCCGTAGTCACCGCCCGTGATCGCCAGCATTCCGGCCACGACGAGCGGCCCGACCAACGCCCCGACCTGGTCCATCGCCTCGTGCACGGCAAACCCGCGCCCACGGCCGGTCGAGGCGGTGGCGTGCGACAACATCGTGTCCTTCGCTGGCGATCGCACCGCCTTGCCCACCCGCTCCGCGATCACCAGCACGCACGCCGCCCAGAGCACGCCTACGACACCGAGCAGGGGTACGGAGACCACCGTCAGTGCGTATCCGGCGATCGCCAGACCCCAGAAGCGGCGGGTACGGTCCGCCAGCGGGCCGGAGACCAGCCGCAGCCCCAGCGCCGCCGCCTCACCGGCGCCCGTCACCACGCCCACCACCAGCGCCGACGCACCGAGCGAGGCCAGCAGCGGGCCGGTGATCGAGCGGGCGCCCTCGTACACGAAGTCCGCCAGCAGGCTGACCGTGCCGAACCACACCACGAACCGCCAGGGCCCCATCACGGCCGACCGCTCGGCGGCCCCCTTGGTCACACCCACAGCGCCTCCGCGAACGCGACCCCGACGAACACCGCGCCCAGTCCGGCGACCACGCTCGCGATCACGTTGGCTGCGGCGAAGAACCGCGCCCCGTCCTCGGCCAGCCGCAGCGTCTCGTACGAGAACGTCGAGTACGTCGTCAGCGCCCCGCACAGCCCGGTGCCCAGCAACAGCTGCAGCTGCGAGGAGGCGGCACCGGCCACGACCGCCCCGCTCAGCAGGCCGAGCACGAAGCAGCCCACGACGTTCACCGTGAAGGTGCCCCACGGGAAGACCGTGTCGTGCCGCTTCTGCACCGTCCGGTCGGTCAGGTAGCGCAGCGGGGCGCCTATCGCGCCGCCGACGATCACCAGCAGCCAGTTCACGCGTCGCTCCCCCTGCCCACGTACCGGATGACCTCGCAGTCGTCGAGGATCACCAGTCCCTCTGTGACGAGTTCGTCCAGCTGCGGCAGAAAGGCCCGCACCAGGTCCTCGGTGTCCACGATCACGATCGCCACCGGCAGGTCCTCGCTCAGCGACAGCAGCCGCGAGGTGTGGATCAGCGACGACGCACCGAAGCCCTCGATGCCCCGGAAGACAGAGGCGCCCGCCAGACCGGCCCGGTGCGCGCGGTGCACGATCTCGGAGTACAGCGGCTTGTGGTGCCAGGTGTCGTTCTCCCCGATGAAGACCGTCACCCGCAGGGCTCTGCCCGTCAGCCTCGTCATCCCTGCCTCCAAGCCAGAACGCGGCGCGTTGCCGTCACCGCGAGCCAAACGGCGGCGAGTGCCGCCAGCAGTGTCACCGCGAGATAGGCCAGACCCGTGCGGGCATGGCCACCGTCCACGAGTTTTTGGATGTCGACGGCGTACGTCGAGAAGGTCGTGAAGCCGCCCAGCACACCGGTGCCGAAAAACGGCCGCACCAGCCGGTGCGCCGCCCACACATCCGTGATCACCACCATGAAGACGCCGATCACCGCACAGCCCACGGCGTTGACGCACAGGGTGGTCCACGGGAACGCCCCGGCCGAGACCGGCCACAGGAGCGAGGCCCCGTATCGCGCGCAAGCCCCGATGGCTCCGCCGAGCGCGACCACCGCCACGATCGGTCCCTGTGCCCGCCAGGACTGCTGCCGCTGGGCGGGCACGTGAAGATCGACGTCGGGATCCGTGGGCTCGTCCACCGCCTGGGACTTCGGGGCTGTCATGAACGCATGTCTCCTACTCGCCGGGGCCCACACGTACGCGGGCACACACCATCGCAAGTAGGGACTGTTGGCGGCACCGGTGCCGCGGTTCGGGTACGGCGAGCCCCACCGCCGCGCCGCGATCACAGACCACGGCCAGAAGCCAGAGTAGCGCGAGTGTCTGTTACGGCGGTCTCCGGCTCCCTCCTTACTCGTCCTGATGCTCCAGCTGAAGGCCGCGCTCGCCGCATGCCCAGAGGCGCAGGCCCTCGCCGGGCACATCCGCTCCTTCGCCTGCATGCTCGCCGGCCCGTCACGGGTTCCATCTCTGGCTGCGCAGGGTGCGGATGCTCATGCAACGCATCGCCGATGGTGCGAGCGGAACAACGCCATGCATGTCAGCGAACAGCCCCGGCTGTTGAGGCGGGGGATGCCTGCCCCGGCCTTCCGGCGCGCCCGAGTCGGACGGACAGCACGTCGACGGCCCGCAGTGCGGGCCAGGTGAGGGCGAAGCCGAGGCCCATCACCAGGATCCCGACGACCGCGTCCATCAGATAGTGGTTGGCGGTGCCCAGCACGATCAGGGGGGGCGCGATCGGGTAGATCGCGCCGAGGGTGCGCAATGGCCAGTGCCGCCCGTAGCGGAAGAGGAGGATTCCGCACCACAGCGACCAGCCGACGTGCAGGCTGGGCATGGCCGCGTACTGGTTGGCGAGATGGCCCATGCCGCGCGGTGCGCTCGCATCGCTGCCCCACCAGCCGAAGGAGCTGTGCAGCGCCATGGTGTCGATGAAGCCGTGCCCGCCGCTCAGCAGTCTCGGCGGAGCGGTGGGCAGCACGGTGAAGCCGACCAGGCCGATCAAGGTGGAGATCGTCAGCCAGGTACGGGCCCTGCGGTAGTGCACGGGGTGGCGGCGCCACAGCCAGACCAGGGTGGCGGGCGTGACGATGTGCACGCGGCACATCGGCCGAGATGGCCCCGCCTTCCCCGCGTACCGGCGCGGCTGGCAGTTCGCACACCACTCCGGCCGCCACCAGACCCACAGCCGCGAAGGCGACCAGCCACCAGCCCCCGTGCTCGCCCCAGCCGAGACCGACGATCAGTCCGGCTGCCGCCAGAGCCCCCACCAAGACCAGCACGCCGTCCCCCAGCCAGGTCCACCACTGCCGTCTTCTCATGTCGGTAATTCTTCCCGCGCCACAAGGGGGCGGTCACGAATGAACCTCGATGTCCGATCCCTGGGAGGGCGGGCACATCCAACGGGCGGTGCCAAGCGACGGCGTACGTCGGTTTGCTCATTCGGCCCTGTAGCGCAGGTTGATCATCATCATGGCGTCGAGGCCCAACACCCACTGGAACTCGACAAATCTCTGGTACGTACACGGGCACGGCCACCGATCCGCTGAGTCCTTCCACACCGCGCCCCCACCGGCGCGGCTGTCCTCGGATACGGTCACCCGCGTGGCGCCAGAGCGGCCGCCCCACCGGATGTCCACGCTGAGGCTTCCACGGAGCTCAGGCGTCCTGGGGCTGGTACAGGCCGAAGGCCGAACCCTGGTCGTCCCGGCACAGCCGGAACCATCCCCGGGCAGTCACGGACGCCGGCTCCTCTTCCTCCCAGAACGGGTAGCCGTCGACGGTGCCGCCCAGTTCGAGGACCTGGTGCACGGCCGCATCCAGATCGTCCACGCAGAAGAAGAGATACGGGGAGGCGCCGGCGTCCGCACCGTGCACTCCGCCCGGCACTCCGCGGGTGCTGATCGTGAGGCCGACACCCGACGGCGCCGGCTGAAAGGTCCAGCCGAACAGCGCTCCATAGAAGGTACGGGCTCGCTCGGGGTCCTGAACACCGAGCTCAAAGAAGGCCGGTTCACCTGCCATGACGCCCCTCCTGCCGTTCCACGGTAGCCGCGAGTAGCAGTCACCCTACCTATGTGAGCGGTTTCATAGCGGCTTCGCGCGGCGCGGTCCGGACGGACCGCGCCGAGCAACTCACGTCGGCCGCTCCCCGCGGCGACGCCCGCCGGCACGGTGGGGAACTGCGAGGCATCGGCGGCCACGGCGGTGTTCTGCGTCGGCGATGGTCGTAGCCGGTGTTCGGCCAGAGGGCGCCGCCAGTTCGATTGTGCTGCGTATGCGTTCGCTCTGGCCCTGTATGCCTTGGTCCCGGTGGTGGCTCGTGCAGCGGGGTGAATGGCTCAAGGTCCCGATGGGCTCCGGCCGCCGCTCCCTCAATTTCTACATCATGTAGGAGCTTCAGCTGGTGATGCCCGCCGCGATGGGGCGTGGCCTCATTCTGCGCACGGCACCGCCGGGGCCCGAGCTCTCCGGCCGACCGACTGACCGCGCGCGGATTCCTGGTCCACCGGCACGACTTCCTCGACTTGCTGCCCGCGCGGTCCGGCAGGCTGACGTAGGTGTTGTCGGTACAGCTGCGCCAGCCCGGTCGCCACAGTTCCTGCTTACCGCGCTGACGTGGGATCGCCGACAGGCCGCGTTGAACGACAGACAGGCTCCGCCCGCTGACGGCTGCCGGGCATGTCGTGCCGGACGGTCCCTGTCGGACCGCCTTACGGATGCCGACCGGGGCCGCTAAAGCTGGGAGTAGGCGTGGGCGTGGGGGTGGGTGAGGTGCTTTGGGTGGCGCCGCCGGTGGTGCCACCGAGCAGCCCGCCGTCGCCGGTGCCGCCGGTGATGGTGCCCGAGGTGTCCGTGGGCGTCGGGCTCGGGCAGTCCTTCTTCGCGTGGCACGTCCCGGCGGAGGGGCTCGGTGTGACCGGTGCTGTCGGGGTGCTCGCGGCGGGAGAGGGAGTGGGAGCGGGCGAGGGGGCGCCGTATTCGTCGGTGCTCTGGCCCAGTTGGGGTACGGGCGGGAACTGCTGGACGGGCTGTCCCTGGAGGGCGGGGGTCATGTAGCCGGTCCACACCTCGGTGGGCATGTCGGCGCCGAAGACCTTGGAGAAGCCGCCTACGCCCTGCATCGACTGCAGGCCGGCGTTCTTCGGATCCTCCTTGAACATGGCGACGGACGTGACCAGTTGCGGGGTGTAGCCGATGAACCAGGCGGACTTGTAGTCGTCGGTGGTGCCGGTCTTGCCGGCCGCCGGGCGGCCCAGCGCCTGGGCGTTGGTGCCCGTTCCGTGCTTGACGACGTCCTGCAGGACGTCGGTGACGGTGTCGGCGGTCGAGGCGGGCATGGCCGTGGTGCCCTTGGGCTTGTCGAAGCCGGGGAACGGCTGACCGTCGGCGATGACCTTGGTCACCGAGTAGGGCTCGTGCTGGACGCCGCCGGCGTCGAAGGTGGCGTAGGCGTCGGCCATGCGGATCGCCGAGGGGGTGGAGGTGCCGATGTAGAAGCCGGGGGTGTCGTACTGCAGGCTCTTGCGCAGCAGGCCCGCCTTGAGGGCCTCGTTCTCCACGTTGTCGTAGCCGACGTACTCGCCGAGCTGGACGTAGGGGGTGTTGACCGACTGCTCCATGGCCTTGCGCAGCGTGATGTAACCCCATTTCGTGGGGACGTCGTTGCGCTGGTGGAGGACTCCCGTGGGGTCGCCCGGGTCCGGCATCTGTTGGCCCTGCTGGTTCTTGATGGTGATGCCGTCGTCACCGTTGAACTTGGAGCCGGGCGTGATCGGTGAGGCCGGCTGGCCCGGGGAGAGCACGGCTCCGTGGTCGAGGGCGGCGGCCAGGTCGACGGGCTTGAAGGTCGAGCCGACCGGCACACCAGTGGCGTCGGCGTTGTCGGTCCAGTGGCCCTTGTTCCAGCCCGCTCCGCCGTACAGGGCCACGACCGCGCCGCTCGACGGGTCGATCGACGCCGCGCCGACCTGGACGTTCTTGTCGGCCGAGCGGTGCTTGGGATCGAGGTGCTTCTTCTCCATCGCCGCCACGGACGCCGCCAGCGCGTTCACCTTCTTCTTGTCGAAGGTGGTGTAGATCTGATAGCCCCCGCGGCCGAGCTGCTGCTCGGTGATCGACGAGTGGGCCTCGACGTACTTCTTCGCGGCGTCCACCAGATAGCCGGTCTGCCCCGACATCCCCGCCGACGCCGTGTACGGCTTGGGCGTGGGGAACCCTGCGGCCAGGTACTGCTGTTCCTGGGCGTCGGTGATCTTGTGGATCTTGGCCATGCGCTCCAGGACGTACGTCCAGCGCGCCTTGGCCTGGGTCTTGGCCTGCGGGTCGGTGTCGGCGTGCATCAGCAGGCTCGGCTCGTTGACCGTGGCGGCGATGAACGCGCCCTGGCTGACGGTCAGCTGGGAGGCGTGCTCGTGATAGTAAGCGCGGGCCGCGGCTTCGATGCCGTAGGCGTCCCGCCCGTAGTAGCAGCTGTTGAGATAGCCCTGCAGGATCTGCTGCTTGGACAGCTGGCTGCCGATCTTCAGGGAGATCATGATCTCCCTCAGCTTGCGAGTGACCGACTGGTTCTGGCTGAGGTAGGTGTTCTTCACGAACTGCTGGGTGATCGTCGACCCGGACTGCACCTCCCCGCCCGTGGCCATGTGGTAGACGGCACGGAGCATGCCCTGCGTGTCGACGCCGGGGTCGGTGTAGAAGGTGGCGTTCTCCGCGGCGAGGAAGTCCCACTGCGCCAGCTTCGGGACCTGGGCGAGGTCGACGTTCTGCCGGTTGGTCTGCCCCTGGGTGGCCATCACCGAGCCGTCGGACCAGTAGTAGGTGTTGCTCTGCTGCTGGGTGCTGGGATTCGCGCTCGGGATGGTCGTGGTGGCGTAGGCGTAACCGAACAGGCCCAGCAGGCCGCCGGAGAACACCAGGAAGGTGCCGAGCAGCTGCTTCCACGAGGGCAGCCACCGCCGCAGGCCCAGCTTGTCCGCCCGCGGGTAATCGATGAGGCGGGCCCGGCTGGAACGTGCCGAATTCGCACGCCGTGTGGCCGCCCGGCCAGAGTGCCCGGCACCTGCAGGACGCGTGTCCGCAGCGCGGCGGCCCCGCCTACCCCCGGCCCGGGCAGCCCTGCGCGCCTCGGCACGGCCGCCGTACGGCACACCCTCCGAGCCGGACGGCCCGGTCCTCCCCGACGATCGGCGCCGGTGTTCACTCATACTCGCCACTCCTCAGCCAGGCACACGCCCGCCCGCCGCTGCGAAACCGACCCGCCCCGCCGTGATGCACAAAGGGCCTGGCCTGGGGCCCACTGACGCTCCCGGCGATTACTACAAGTTGTAAGAGTAAGTCGTGCTCGGGATGCGTCGGCAACCGCCTCTGGCCAAAGCCCCACGGCGCACAGGTCCGGGCGTGGCGCAAGCCGAGGGGACGATGTTTCCGGCGGCTTGTGACAGTGCGGCGCGGTTCGCCAGTGCCTGGCAGGTGAGTTCGCCCACAACAGATTCGGGCACTTCTGTGAGCTGCACAGATGTCGAGGAGGTGGCGCTGAAGTGTGAAAATGCTTCCCAGTGGTCCTCACGGTTTCGCGATGCCCCCAGCCCCGTACGCCCTGGTATATGCCTGGCGTCGGAGCAAGCCCACGGGCACGATCAAAGTCTGGATCCGCCAGGACGCGGCCCCTCGAAAGTCGGCGACCCTGGCCCCGGCCGGCACAAACCACCTGGTGCCGCCCAGCTGACCTGGGCGGCACGACTGCCAGCTCGTGGTGACGCCGGCCTTCACCGTCGAACTCGACTGGGTCCGGGACCGCCGCCGTGCCCTCTGTCGGGCACCACCAAGACGATGATCACGTTACCACGGTATCCGAAAGGTTCGGTCCCCGATGTAGTGTCGTGTCGACCAGTCGGTGGCCGGGGGAGGGCGCGTGCGGAAAGCGGTGAAGATCGCAGTTGTGGGTGGTGCGGTGTCGGTGGCTGTCTTGGGGGTGACCCTTGCCTATGCCGTGGAACAGCAGGGCCCGGCAGGCCATGACACGACGTCGGCGCGCGCGGGCGCGGCGCAGCCGGTGAACACGAGCCCTCCCTCGCCGCACGAAGTGCGCGTCACGGCCCAGGCGTTCCTGACCGCCTGGCAGTCCGGGGACACGGCGAAGGCGGCAGTACTCACCGACAACGTCAAGCAGGCGGGCGCGCAACTCGCCTCCTTCAAGAGCGGTTTGCACGTCACCGCATTGACACTTGGCGGCAAGCAGCCGACCGGCTTCCAGGTCCCTTTTTCCGTACGGACGCAACTGGATTATGCCGGGCAGAAGTCGACGTGGGCCTACGACTCCTCGCTGACCGTGGTGCGCGGCAGCAGCGGCGACGCCGTGGTCAAGTGGGCACCATCGGTGCTCTACCCCAAGCTGGCACCGGGCCAGTCGGTCGCGGTCATACCGACCGGTGCCCCGCCGGTCAAGGCCGTGGACCGCGACGGCAACGAACTGACCGCCGCCCGCTACCCGTCGCTGACCGGGATCCTCAGCCAGCTGCAGACCCGGTACGGGGCCAAAATGCAGGGCACACCCGGTACCGAGATCCGCGTCAAGAACGCCGACGGCAGCGCGGGGCCGGTGCTCAGGGTGCTCTCGCAGGGCAGGCCGGGCAAGCCGCTGCCCACCACGATCGACGCGAACCTGCAGGCCGAGGCGGAGAAGGCCGTCAAGACCCAGGGCCCGGACGCCTCGGTGGTTGCCATCCAGCCCAGCACCGGCGACGTGCTGGCCGTCGCCATGACACCGGCCAAGGGCTTCAACAAGGCGATCCAGGGCACGTACGCGCCGGGCTCCACCTTCAAGGTGATCACCGCCTCGACCCTGCTGGACAGCGGCAAGTTCACTCCCAGCACGCCGCTGGACTGCCCCCAGTACTTCTCCTACGGCGGCCTCACCTTCCACAACGTGAACAAGATGAAGATCGACCACGCCAATCTCGCCATGGACTTCGAGGCGTCCTGCAACACCGCCTTCATGTCGACGGCGAAGGTGCTGCCCGACGGCGCCGTGGAGAACCAGGCGCACGACGTGTTCGGGCTGGGCCTCACCTGGAACACCGGCGTGGCCAGCTTCGACGGCAGCGTGCCGCCGACCGGCGGCGCTTCCAAGGCCATGACGTACATCGGACAGGGCACGATCCTCGTCAACCCGCTCGACATGGCATCAGTGGCCGCCACCGCCAAAGCGGGCGAGTTCCACCAGCCGGTGCTCGTGCCGGCCTCCGTCGACAAGCGGCAGATCGCCCGGGCGCCGCGGCGGATGAGCGCCTCGGTCGACGCTGCCCTGCGCGACCTCATGAAACTGACCGCACGCCAGGGCACGGCGGCGCCGGTCATCGGCGGCCTGAGCGGTGATGTCGGCGCGAAGACCGGTACGGCGGAGGTGGACGGACGGCAAAAGCCCAACAGCTGGTTCATCGCCTACCGCGGCGATGTGGCGGCGGCAGCGGTGGTGCCTGCCAGCGGTGAGGGCTACAAGTTCGCGGGCAAGGTCGTCACCGCCGTCCTCGCCGCGAGCTAAAGCAGCGAGCAACGAGCGGCCAGGGAGCGACCTTGACGACCAACAGCAGCGATTGGGCCGGGTATCCGGCCCGCTGGATCCGCACAGCATCCTGGTCGGCCCTGATCGGCAGCGCGTGGCGCCGCCCATCCGCAGCCGTAGGGATGTCGGCGGCAGGCATCGCCTTGTTCGCGTTGGTCGGAGCAAGCGCACCCAACCACAACACCCTCAGGGCCCCCATCCCGTGGTTCCGGCTGCCCGCCATGCCCGGCATGCTCTCCGAGGCGGTCACCTCCGCGGCCATCGTGCTGTCCTGTCTCGGCACACTCGGCATGCTCCACGCCCACAGGCGGGGCTGGAGCCCGGACGCGCGCCTCCTGTTCCGGGCCGGCGTGCTCGCCGCCCTCGTCGTCGCGAACCTCACCCCGGTCGGTTCCTCCGATACGGCCAGCTACGCCGCGTACGGCCGGATTGCTGCCCTCGGCGGGGACCCCTATGTGACGGCCCCCGCCCACTTGGGAGGCGCCTACGCCCATCTGGTGGGCGAAGCATGGCGCAACACCCCGTCGGTGTACGGGCCGGTGGCGACGTGGTGGCAGGCCGGCGCGGCGTCCGTCGGCGGTGAGCGGCCGTGGCTGACGATATGGGCGCTGATGCTCGCGAACGCGGCCGTGTTCGTGGCGACCGGCCACCTGCTGATACGCACTGCCGAGGACCCGGTTCGCGCCGGACTGCTGTGGATCGCCAACCCGCTCCTGATCGGTGTGCTCGTCGCGGGCGGGCATCTGGACACCCTCGTCGCCTGCCTGGCCGTCTGCACGGTCCAGCTCACCCGCAGAGCCACAAGGTGGCACCACGACCTGGCCGTCGGAGGGCTGATCGGCCTGGCCTGCGGAGTCAAAATCAGCGCCGCGCTGCTCGGCGTCGGACTGACCTGGCCGCTGCTGCGCTCGGGCAAGTGGCGTTCGGCTGTCCGACAGGCACTCACGGCCGCGCTGGTGCTCGCGGCCCTCTACGACGTCTACGGCCCGCACGCCCTCGCCCCGCTCTCCGCGGCCTCGCATCTGGTGTCCACGCCTTCGCTGTGGGCGGTGTTCGACCACTTCGGCACCGCCTTGCTGGGCCGCCGTGCCACCGCCGCGATCGTCAGCGTCCTGTGGCCCGTCCTGATGCTCGCGCTCGCATGGGCACTTCGCCGCCGCGTCCCGCCGGACGCCCCCGCCGCCGTCACCGTGCCGTTCGTGCTCGCCTTCGCCTGGGTCCTCACGGCACCGTGGTCGATGCCCTGGTACACGGCTCTGACGTGCGCACTGGCGGCCCTGTCCCGCCCAGGCCGCCTCACCCCGTACCTCACCGCGACGACCGCCGTCCTCGCCCTGTGCCACAACAGCGGCGGTCACGGCTGGACATGGTGAGCATCGACGGTCCGCAAAGCGAGTCCTGCCCGGCCGCAGCAGAGGTGTGCCGTGGTCGTACCCCTGCGGATGTGCCGGCTGCTTCGTTGCGCCCTCGATGACGTCGAGGGTGTCGGCGCCGATGGTCAGGTCGTGGTGCCGGGGCGTTCGGTGAGACGGAAAAGGGCGGGCAGCGCGGTCCTGACGGCGGTGCGGTCCGTTTCGTTTCGTCGAGTCTGCCGAGTGTGGCGTCCAACCGGTCTTCGTGGGCTCGGGTCCAGGCTGCCAGCTGGGCGCGGCCCACCTCGGTGACGGCAACCGCCGAAGCGCTGCGGTCGGTGGGGTGGACCTCACGGGTGACGAGCCCGGCAGTGATCGTCTGGCCGATCCAGCCGCTGACGGTGGACTGGGCCAGGGGCCGGACCGTGGCGAGGTCGCTGACGCGCGCCGGGGCGTGCTCCGCGTGGGCCTGGAGCAGTTCGACCTGGGCCATGGGGAGGGTTTCCCACGGATAGTCGGTCCTTATCGAGGCGCGCAGGGCTGGCGCAGCCGGGTGACGGCCTCGGTGAGCAGACGGGCATCACGCGTGCCTCGGCCGCTCGCCGCCCGCTTCCCGCTTCCCGCTTCCCGCTTCCCGCTTCCCGTCATCGGGGCCCTGGTCGCCTTCATCAGCTGCAAGCTCCTCGCCGCGCACCCGGGACATCCGCAGCGTCCTGCGGTCGGGCCGCGTACCCGCCGCAGTGATACTGCTGACCTTCCTGGCGACCACGCAGGCCCTGCTCGACCAGGCCCTGGCCGTCGCACTGGGCGCGTCGCTGCTGGCCCGGCTGACCGGCCCCTTCCGCTCCATCTACCGAAACACGATGGCCGCATTCAGCCGCCCCTGAACCCGCTCTCCTCGCCTCGGCCGGCTCTTCTTCCCCTGCCCACGGGTTCACGCCCTTTCCCATGCTGTCACTTCGGTGACATCGCCTGCGTGCGGGGGCGGTCGGCCGGGGACAGCCACGCCGTCGCGGTGGCAACAAGCGCAGCGGCCAGCAGGATGGCGATGGACTGGACCCAACGTTCGCGGACACCTTGGCCGTGGGTCAGGTGGAGTTGGAGGGTGATCAGGGCGACGCCGAGGGCGGTGCCCACGCCGCGGGTCATGTTGACCAGGCCGCCGCCGGTGCCTGAACAGTTCGCCGGTATGGCGCTCATCACCAGGGTGTTGTTGGCCGGGGTGAACAGCCCCAACCCGATCCCGAGGACGGCCAGTTGCGCCGCCAGCCACAGCGGCGTGACGGGAAGCACGAGCATCGCGGCCAGTGTGCCCGTGCACACCGCCACCCCGAGCAGGCAGCGCGCCCGGTCGCCGACGGCGCGGGGCAGGACGCGCTCCGCGCCTGTGGCCGCGAGCGCGAAGCCGCCCGGCAGAGCGGTCAGCACTACCCCTGCCAGCAGCTCCGAACCCCCGGTCCGCACCACGATCTGCGGCACCAGCACCAGCGGCCCGAACAGCACCAGGTACCCGCACAGCGCCGCCGCCAGCCCTGACGACACCGCCCGCACCCGCAACAGCCCCAGGTCCAGCAGGGGAACGGCCGCACGTCGCTGACGGCGCACGAAGGCCCAGGCCGCCGCCACCGCGAGCACAAAGAGGCCGACGACCGCCCAGGGCGGCACCGCGAGCCCGGACGCCGCCGAGACACCCAGCAACAGGCTCGTGGTCGCCACCGCCAGCAGGACCAGCCCCGGCCAGTCGAACGAAGCCACCCGGTTACGGCTGCGGGTACGCGGGAGCAGATAGTGCCCGGCCGCCAGCGCCACGACCCCCACCGGCACGTTGATCCAGAACACCCACCGCCAGCCCAGCGCCGACACCAGCGCCCCGCCCACGGTCGGCCCCAGCGCCAGACCGACCGCCTGCGCCGCCGCCTGCACACCCAGCGCGGTCCGCATCCGCTCCCGGGGAGCACTGGTGGTCACCAGCGCGACGCTGTTGGCCTGCATCATCGCCGCGCCCACCGCCTGCACCACCCGGAAGGCCACGAGCGCGGCCAGGGACGGAGCGAAGCCGCAGGCCGCCGACGCGCCGGTGAAAACCACGAAGCCGTAGAGGTAGAACAGCTTGCGGCCGTACGCGTCCGATAGCCGTCCGACCGGTATCAGGAGGGCGACCAGTGTGAGCAGATACGCCAGCGACACCCACTCGATCGCGGCGAGGGAAGTCCGGAACTCGCTGCGCAGGCTGCCGTAGGTGAGAGTGACGATGCTGGCGTCCAGCTGCCCCATGAACGCACCGAAACACACCGTCACCACTGCCAGCCACCACGCTCCGGGCCGGCTGCGTATCGCCTCGGGCCGGGGCCGCTCCCGTATCAGCAGCGACGACCAGGTCCGGGTGGGTATGGGGGCTGTATCGCCATCGTCATTACCCACGATGCCTCCGTCCTTCGCTCCGGCAGAGGACCTTGCGTTCCGATATTACATTGGCTACCAAACTATTTTGTAGCCGATGCGTGCTGGGGTTGGGAGCCCCGCTCCGGCCGGGGCCTCTGCGCGGGGAGGGAAAGGGCGCTGGGCATGAGAAGACGGCACTGGTGGAGCGGGCTGGCCGACAGCGCGGCCGTCATGGTGGGCGCTCTCACGGCAGCAGGGCGATCGCCGCGCTCGGCTGGGGAGCGCACGGCGGCTGGCGGTTGATCGCCTCGGCAGCGGCGGGTCTGGCGGTTGCTACCGCGGCGGTCGAGCTGCCGGCCGCCCCCGTGCACGAGGAATGCCGGGCCGAGCCGGCTGACCTGGGGGTGTCGATCAGGCGTGCGGATGCACTAAAGCGCAGCCGTCGGCGAGGAGGTCGGACAGGTGGTCGGCGACGGGCCGTACATATGACGACGCCCCAGCCGCTGCGCGACCGGACCGGCCGGGACACGGCTGGCGCGACGGCAGCGTGAGTGCGCCGGTCCCGCCCGGATGCGGCATCGTGGCAACAGCGCGGAAACCCGCGCGTCTGATCTGCAGCACGGTTCAACCCAGGTCCGTGCCGTCTGTCGGTTCGTCCAGGCGTTCGGCGAGTTAGAAGAGGGCGGGCAGCGCGTCCGCGATAGCCGCGCGGTCGCTGTCGTCGAGGGCGGTGAGGGCGGTATCCATGCGGCGTTCGTGTGCGGTGGTCCAGGCGGCGAGCTTCTCGCAGCCGGCGTCGGTGAGAGCGACGACGGAGGCCCTGCGGTCGGCGGCGTCGACGTCGCGTGTGACCAGCCCCGCGGTAATCATCTGTCCGATCAGTCCGCTGACGGTGCTGGGTGCCAGGCGCTGCCGGGAGGCGAGGTCGCTGACGCGGGCCGGGGAGTGTTCGCCGAGCACTTGCAGCAGTTCGACCTGGGCCATGGGGAGGGTCTCCCACGGGTAGTCGGTGCGGATCGAGGCCCTCAGCGCGCGGCGCAGCCGGGTGACGGCCTCGGTGAGCAGGCGTGCGTCCGGAGCCTGTCCGGCGGAACGGGGCGGAGAGACCTCGGAGCTGGGCTGCGCAGACGTGGGGTAACGGTATCCGGGCCGCACACAGGTGCGGGCCCGTCGTCCATGGGATGGACGCCGAGCCGGCCCGGCACGCACCGATTCCAAGAGCTTCGGTGTCCGATGTATCGTCGGACGGGTCGTCCCCCGCCCGAGGGCTGGCTCGCTGGGCCTCTGCTACCCGCTGGCGACCTTCACCGTCATCCTGGCCACCGCCAACCACTTCGTCACCGACGCGGCAGCCGGCGCAGCCACCCTCGCGACCGGCTTCCTGATCCAGCGGCTCCTCACCGGCCGCCCGGCCTACCCCACTCTACGGCGGAACGCCCTCACGGCCAGCCAGCCCTGACGCAGCGCCAGTACCGCCCAGATTCCGGCGACGGCGGCCAGCCAGCGCGCCTGCAACACCACCGCGCCCGTCACCGCGAATGCGGAAACCAGGACGTCCAGACTGGTCACCCAGGCGTCCCACACCCACTCGCCGGTGTTCCGGATCACTCTCGCGAACCCCTCACGGACCTCGTCATGGCGTTTTCAGTGTCGTCTCCGGCTGCGGTCCGGGGGCTCGGCCAGGCTGAGCCCACCGCGACGGGACCCCGGCCACCACGGCGGTGGCCCACAGAACAGCTGGGACGTGTGCAGATAGCTCTACCCCAAAGTTATGTGGGACTCCGAAGTGTTTCGCTATCGTCCCATCTCGCGTTTCGCGGCGGCGCCACCAGATCCGCCCGGTGGCCAGATGCGCGGAATGTCCATGGCGCTGTCGCGGACCTTCCTCCCAGGAAAACGAAGAACTCCAACGTCAGGGGAGTCGTATCGATCGACCTGGACGAAGAAGCTGCCATCCGGCGCGTCACGGAGCATCTCAACGCCTGGTGCCACGGCAGCCATACACTCGAAGAGATCGAGGCCACGGTCGCCGAAGCCCGCCGTGCCTTCACAGCCCTGCCCATCCGGACCTACGTGCCCATCCTTGTGGAACGCAAGTCCCGCAGCATCCTCGGTGAGCACCCCCGCTGAGGAGAACAGCCGGACAAGGCCGACGCCGAGGCGCTGCAGCGGCCCATGAAGTCGATTGCGCTGAAGGCGGTTTGGACGCGCCTGGCGGTTGCTCAATTGCGCCGGAACCACAAGGTGAGGGCGGTGGGGCGATCGAATCATGACCGGGGCTTGCCGGCCGCCGGTGCCTCCATAGCCCGCCCCGAGACGGAGGTGACCCGTTCGCCTGCGGGCCCATGGACGGGCAGTGCTTCGACGGTTCGAAGGACTGGCTTGGCGAGCACGAAGCCGATGCCCATCACCATGACGCCGGCGACTGTGTCCAGCAGATAGTGGTTGGCCGTGCCCAGTACCACGAGTGTGGTCACCACCGGGTAGGCAATCCCCAGCGTGCGTATCAGCCAGTGGCGTCCCCGGCGGAAGAGCACGAGGCCGCACCACAGCGACCAGCCGACGTGCAGGCTCGGCATGGCCGCGTACTGGTTGGTGAGATGGCCCAGGCCCTGTGGCGCGCTGGCGTCGGCTCCCCACCAACCGTAGGAGCTGTACTGCGCCATGGTGTCGATGAAGCCGTACCCGCCGTGCAACAGCCGGGGCGGGGCGGTGGGCAGCACGGTGAAGCCGACCAGGCCGATCAGGGTGGAGATCATCAGCCAGGTGCGGGCCGCCCGGTAGTGCGCCGGGTGGCGGCGCCACAGCCAGATGAGGACGGCCGGTGTGACGATGTAGTGCAGTGATGCGTAGGCGAAGTCGGCGGGTATGCCCAGGAGGGCGTGGTTGGCGAAGAGCCGGTTGAGCCAGTGCTCCGGGTCCAGGTGCACCAGTTGCTCGGAGTGTAGGATGTCCACTCCGTTCCTCACGGCGTCGCCGACCTCGCCCCGGATCAGCAGGCGCACGCCGGAGTACAAGGCGTAGACGACGGCGAGTAGGGGTAGTTCGGTCCGCCAGCGGAGGTGGTCGCGGTGTGCCGTGGTGCGTATCGCGCTGGCGCTGGTCGTCATCCGGACGTGGCTCCAGGGTTGTCCGAGGCTGAGGGCCGACGGTTGTGTGGCGGTCAGTCCCTGTGTCGCCGAGGGTGATGCGGACTCCGAGCGGGTGATTGCCCGGAGTCGTCGCCGACCAAATATATCGGTGACCGAAGTGATCCCTGCTGGCACCCGCCCCCTCCACGCTCGTTCGCCCCGCAGGGCGGCAAGGACTTGGCCGGTCGCCGCGGTACGTCGGGCCGTTCACCTGTGAAAGCCGGGTTGTATCGGATGTTCGTGTGCAGCTGCGCCACTTGCCCGCTCATCAAGGCCGAACGGCCCCTTGGCCTGCGATCACGCTCGCGCGAATGTAACTGGGAAGGGGACGTACGAACCACGCAGGTGAAACCGTGACCAGCCGCATCTCCCCGCCGTTGATCGTGGTGGGTGTTGACGGATCAGATTCGAGCCGCGCTGCGCTGGGCCGCCCACCAGGCCGAACTGGTTGGCGCGCATCTGCGCCCTGGACTCGCGTAGCAGGTGCCACCCGCCTGGGGCATGCCTGTGGACTACTCCGACATCGGCTTCGAGAAGGAGGTCGGCGAGAACCTGCGGTGCGCGGTCGAGGAAACCCTGGGAAAGCATCCGGGCGTGCCCGTCGATCCCCAGGTGGTGCAGGGGCGTTCGGCGGCGGTGTTGACCGAGGCAGCCGGGCCTGCCGACCTGCTGGTGGTCGGCAGGCCCGGGTATGGCGCCTTCGCCGGGATGCTCCTCGGTTCGGTCAGCCAGCACTGCGTGCAGCATGCCACCTGTCTGGTCCTCGTCGTCCGTGACGGTGGTCGCTGACTCTGGAGCTCTTGCGCTTCCAGCTGTGCCTCGATGTTCTCGATAGTGGTGGGTGTCCGGCCCCCGTCCACCGTGCGTACAGGTCAGCCGCGATGAGCACGGTGGCGGTCAGGGACAGCATGGGCCGGTCACGCAGCAGGTTCTCCGCCAAGGCGAAGGCGGCATTGGCTGTTTTGGAGGGCGGAGGCGGCGGACAGCAGCGGATGTTCGTGTTGCGCTTGCAGACACGTCCGAAGGGCCTGCAGCACGTTCCGGATGCAGGCCCTTCGGACGCGGTAACCGCGCCTTGAGTGTGCTTACGCGGCGGCGTTCTGGCCGGCACTCTTGCGGCGCCGCACCATGAACATCGCACCGGCGCCGACGGCGACGGCGGCGCCGCCGCCGAGGCCGATCACATGCAGGGCGGACGAGGAACCGGTATGCGCGAGGGAGCCGGTGACCGGGAGTTGCTCGGAGCCGCCCTGCGGCTTCATGTCGGTCTTGGGCTTGGCGGTCGGCTTGCCGCCGGTGGGCTTGGCGTCGCCGGTGCCGCCCGGAGCGATACTGCCAGATGCGAGGACCGTGAACTCGTACGTGTCGCCGTTGCCGTTGCAGGACGTGCCCTTACCGGCGTAGATCGCGCGGCTCATGGCGAACGAGGTACCGGCGGGGGCCTTGGAGCTGACCCGGACGCGCAGGTCCATGTCGACCTTGGCGCCCTTGTCGATGGCGTCGATGACGCCGACGAAGGTGCCCGGGACGGTCGTATCGCCGTCGTTGTCCTGGTACGAGTCGGTCCACTTGCCGGTCTGCGGGTCCTTGTACTGGAGCTGGGCGAGCTCGTAGGCGAGGGAGTCGTTGACGTTCACGTTGTCGGCGTACTCGGTGAACGTGTCGACCCAGACGTTCTTCAGGTCGGTGTCCGAGTTGTTCTGCACCGAGAAGGTGAAGTCGTGCCAGCCGGAACCGGCGACGATCTTGCTCGGCAGGCCGTTCACCGTAACCTTGAGGTTCTGGTCCAGGTTGAACTCGTCGCACTGGTCCGGGGTCCAGTCGCTGGGCTTCGACGGGGCTGCGGACGGCGTGGGCGATCCGGAGTTCGCGGAGGAGCTTTCTCACCAGCGGCGGGGCTGGACTGGTCGGTTGCCGGGGAGCTTTGGCCGGCGGTGGGGCTGGACTCGTCGGCTGCGGGGGAGCTTTTGTTGGCGGCCGGACTGCTGGACTCGTCGGCCGCGGGGCTGCTCGTCGATGCGGTCGGAGTCGTTCCGTCGTCCGCGCAGGCGGCCGGAGCCGAAAGGAGGGCGAGCGGGGCTATGACTGCCGTCGCGGCCGCGGTGACCATGGCACGGCGAAGCTTCATGTGAAGACCTCAATAGGGCAGGCGTGCTGCGGCGCCGCAGCGCTGTCGGGATGCCTCCGCGTGTGAGGTGCGGGTCGGGCGGGGTGGCTGCGTGCGTGAGACCTGTGGCTGACGGGGAAGGCCGTCCCTCGTCTATGGAATTCCTATGTGGAATGGCTCACATGGGTGAACGTATTGAAGGCGGTAGCTATCAGAGGTCAGGCCGTCGCAGCGATGCGCGAGGCCAGATCCCGGCCCGCGGCCTTGCCGGCGGGCGGGAACGTCAGCTTCAGGTCCTGTTCCTGCCCCTGAACGGTGAGCACGGTTTGCAGGCCCAGCCCCAGCAGCGCCTTCTTCATCGGAGCGGCGGACATCAGCTCGCGTGGCAGGCTGATGAGCAGCTTGCCGGGGCGGCCGGTCGTGGTCTTGGCGTCGAAGAACATCAGACGGCGGTCGGTGAGCGCCCAATACATCGGGCGCGGCTGAACAGTGGCGATGACGGTCCCGGCCGTGAGGACGCCGACCAGCGCGGTGGTCAGCACCCGGCGCTTGACCGAGACGGAGCCGACCTTGGCAAGGGAGGTGAGTTCCACCTGCTCGCCCTGGGCGAGCAGAGGGGCGACGGACTGCAGCAGTTGCTGTGTGCGCCGGTTGTTCATGAGAGTCCTTGCGGTGTTTCAAAGGCACGCAGGTACGCCGTGCCGGTGCGCGTGGGAGGCGGCACAGGTGAGCGTATGGGCGATAATTCGGTATCCGAAACAAAATCTGAGTCATGAATGAGTAATGTCCACTGCCTGGCATCGACGGTCGACAGGTACCGGTTTCGCGACGGATCGACGGGCCCGGGGTTGCGTGAACCGGCGCGGGCGGGACTGGCTGCCCCTGGGGCGACATCTCGGAGCATCTTGCGACCGACGAGCCGATGAGTTGTGAAGATTTGCATTAGCTATCACAGGCGAAGTTGCATATATCGCAGGAATTATGGGCGTTCGAGTGAGTTATTTGGCCCTTAGATTCGTGACTGCGATCGCCCCATTGCCCGTCCTGACACGTCAGCACGGCTGGCGGGTGGAGCGGGATCGAGCAGGACCCAGGAGAATTGAAGCAGGGTCTTTTTCCGGGCTATCCGGCGTTTTCACAGGTCAGCAGTCTAGCGCGCCTTCGGTGCGCGCCCGGGCTCGCCTGTTCGGCAGTTTTTTGGAGTGAGGTGGTTCCGGGGCCGCATCACCTGCACTGAACGCCACACAATGACGCAAACCTCCCTCCATCCTCGGGTTGCGTCCAGAGAAGTGGTGTACGGGTTCGACCTGATCCGGGGGTTTGCTCCGGCATCGGGATGGTGCCCGCATAGATGAACGGCCACCGGCTGATCTTCGAAGTGTCGAAGCCTCGAAGGAGATCAGCACGATGACCGCACCCGACAGTCTGCCCCTGCACGCCCTCGCGGAGGACAACCTCGCTTCGGCGAGTCCCGATCTGCTGCGCGCGATGGTCAAGACGTTCGCCGACGCACTCATGTCCGCGGAGGCCGACGCTCTCTGCAATGCCGCATATGGGCAGGTCAGCGACGAACGCGTCAACCACCGCAACGGATATCGCCCACGCGAGTGGGACACGAGGACCGGGACCGTCGAACTCGCCATCCCCAAGCTCAGGTCCGGGAGTTACTTCCCGCACTGGCTCCTCGAACGACGCCGCAGGGCCGAGCAGGCCCTCATCTCGGTGGTCGCCACCGCCTACCTGCTCGGCGTGAGTACACGCCGGGTCGAGAAGCTCGCCGAGTCCCTCGGCGTCACCCAGCTGTCGAAGTCCCAGGTCAGTGCGATGGCCAAGCACCTGGACGAACAGGTCGCCGCATTCCGCAACCGGCCCCTGGACCAAGGCCCTTACGCGTTCGTCTGGGTCGATGCCCTGACCCAGAAGGTCCGCGAGGGCGGCCGGATCATCAACGTCCACGCCCTCATCGCGGTCGGCGTCAACGCCGACGGGCACCGCGAGATCCTCGGCATCGACGTCGCCACCGCCGAGGACGGCGCCGGCTGGCTGGCCTTCCTGCGCTCATTGATCGCCCGCGGCCTGTCCGGCGTCCAGCTGGTGACCTCCGACGCCCACGCCGGCCTCGTCGATGCCATCGGCGCGGTCCTGCCTGGCGCTTCCTGGCAGCGGTGCCGCACGCACTGAAGCCGTAAGGATTCAACTTGGTGTTTCGCTGTCTTCTGTGACGGATGCGAGTACGTCGGCGGCCGTGGCGAAGCGTCGTTCGGCGGGGATCGGGACGTACAGGTCTTGTTCGAGGAGGGGACGGACGTCCGCGATGGCGTTGCGGATGGTGCCGCGGCTGACACCGAACAGGTCGGCCAGGGTCTGCTGGTTGCATAGATCTCGCTGGGAAAGGACCGTGGCCAGGATCCGGTCGGCGTCGGTGATCTTTTGGCGGAAGACACCATCACGCGTTCCCGGGCGTCGATCACCACCGCGTTTGCGGTGCCGGCGTTGTTCGAGCGCGGCCTGGTAGGGCACGGTGATCCGGCCGATCAGCGCCTGGAAGTCCGGACGGGACATGCCGGTGAGTGCGGGGTGGGACAGAGTCTGGGAGAGATCCATTCGGCTGGTGGTCGCGCCGTCCTGCGCCCAGTCGCGCAGTTCCTGGGCGCAGGAGAAGTAGTGCGCGGTCTGCGAGACGGTGATCTTCTGCGAGTCCATGAGGGTGCGGGTCTCGCCGATGACCTGGCCGATGGTGACCGGGTTGATGGCGAGCAGGTCGACCAGGACTTTCTGGGAGCAGACGCGGCGCAGGTAGGTCACCGTGACAAGGATGCGGTCGGCGTTCGAGAGCAGGGGTTTGCCGTGTGCTCCGGGGGCTTGCAGGCGTCGGCCGCCGCGCTGCTGGAACTTGCGCTGTTCGGCCCGGGCGGCCTGCGCGGGAGCCAACTGGGCGCACAATGCGTCCAGTTCGGGTGCGGTCATGCCGCTCAGTCGCGGGTCGGCGAGCATTGCCAGCACCTGCGACCTGGTGTGGTCGCGATCACTGGCGTTGATCGCGCAGTCGCCGGTGGCGCCGGCCGGGGCGATCGTGTAGTTCCAGGATCCGTGCCGGTCATGGGGTGTGATCGGCAGTGAGCGCAGGTGCTCGCGGCTGACGGAGATTCCCACCGGGTAGGTCCCGGTGTCCAACTCGGCGTGAACGCGAAGGCCGGTGCGGGTGCGGGTCGCGGCGATGCTGTTGACTACGACTTCGTGGCTGGTCAGGGGCCTGCCACGCCAGTTCATGGAGATGTGGGAGAACAGCCGGTGCTCGATCTTGTTCCATTTCGAAGTACCCGGCGGAAAGTGACAGACGCTCACCGCGAGGCCCATCTCGGCGGCGAACGCGGCGAGTTCGGCCTTCCATAGCCGGTAGCGGTAGCTGTTGGACCCTCCGCAGTCCGCGGTGATCAGCAACCGGTCGGCATCCGGGTAGTCCACCCGGCCACGGGCCTGCCACCAGCGGCGGATCGACTCGACGGCGAACACCGAGGTGTCGTGATCGGTGCCGACGTTCACCCAGCCGCTGTCGTGGGCCAGATCGTAGATGCCGAAGGGTATCGCCACCTCGACGTCGGGTCCGATGAAGTAGAAGCTGTGGTCCTCCACCTGCACCGGATCGCCTGCGGGGCGCCATTGCCGTCCGGGGTTCGGCAGCTGACCCAGTTGCTCCTTCTTCTTGGCATCGATGCTGATCACCGGCTGCCCGCCGGACTGGTGCTCCTTGACCTGTTCATTGATGTAGCCGAACTGTGCGTCCCGATCGGGGTGTTGCTTGCCCTCCAACGTCTTGGCACTGGTCTGCAGACTGAAGCCCTGCCCCTTCAGCAGCCGGCCGACCGTCGGAGCGGAGACCGGATGCCCTTGCCCGGTCAGCTCATCGGCGAGGTTGCGCAGGGACTTGGTCGTCCAGCGCAGTGGCGACATCGGATCGCCCCGCTCGTCCGGCTCCACCAGCTTCAGCAACGCCGGAACCAGGGACGGATCCTGCTCCTCGGCGGGCTTACGACCGCCCCCGGGGCGCCGGACGTAGCCGTCCCGCAGCGGATCCTCACCGGCCTCCAGCTCGAACACACCGTTGCGGACCGTGGTTTCGCTCGCCCCGGTCAGCCTCGCCACGGCCCGTACCCCGCCGTGTCCGAGCAGTCGCGCCTCCTGCGCCAGCATCAGACGCCGCTGACGCTCGTTCAGATGCGGCAGCAACACCGCGAAACGGTGGTCGAGTTGGGACAGTAACTCCTCCGTGATCGCCATACCAGGCCAACGAGCCGCTGACCGCGAAGCAACAGGTTGATTCTTGACGGCTTCACTACGCCCGAAATTTGCTAAAGGGTGTTGCACAAGGCCGTGTTCGGGCAGGCCAGAGTGGGTGAGCACAGTCTTCTGGTCATGATGCGAGGGCGAGGTTGTGCATGTGGGCGACGGCTTGGACCGCGTGATGGAGGCCGTCGCCGTGCTGTCGGCAGTCGCGGAGGATCTTGTAGTTCTTCAGGCGGCCGATGACGTGTTCCACGCGGGCGCGGACCTTGCGGTGGGCGGCGTTGTCGTCCTCCTCGCCCGGGAGCAGAGCCCGTCCGGGGCGTTTGCGGTGCGGTACCGCCATGCCGCAGTTGAGGTAGGCGCCGTCGCCGAGCACCGTCACGCCCTCACAGTGTCGGCTCAGCCCGGACGCACGCCAGGCGTGGGCGTCCGCCGTCGTGCCCGGCACCGGTCGTGCTGCCGCGATCACCAGCCGCGTGTCCGCGTCCACGACCACCTGCACGTTCGCCGAGAACCGGTAGTTGCGGCTGGATGCGGCCACCGACCGGTCGCGGAGCGGGATCAGCGTGCCGTCCACGATCCACATGCGTTCCGGGGCATCGGCCGGGCGGGAGACGGGCTCGATCGCGAGCAGCGGTCCCAGTCGTTGGATGACCCGGCACACGGTGGAGGAGGAGACACCGAACAGCGGGCCCAGCTGCCGCATCGTCAGATTGGTGCGGTAGTACACCGCGACCACCAGCACCCGCTCGGCCAGCGGCAGCGACCATGGCCGGCCCCGCAGGGTGCCGTTACCGCCCCGCTCCCGCACCACTTTCAACAGACGCGCGAACTGCGTCACTTGCAGCCCGGTGAATGTCTCCACCCACACCCGTTCGGCCCTCAACACCCCTGCCATACACCGGAGATGCCCAGTTCACGGCCTTGTGCAACACCCTTTAAGCCCAATGCCGTGACTCTGTTGGTGATCTTCAGTGGTCAGATGATCGTGAGTCCTGCTGCGGTGCAGAGAGTCTGAAAGCGAGATGCGCGGCGGGTCGATGAGGTGGTGTCGTGCCAGTTGGCGAGGCGGCTGAGGTTGCAGGCCATGGCGGTCAAGACGTGCTGCACGTGAGTGCGGGGCAGACCTCGATAGCGGCTTCTGCGCAGGCCGTGAGCTCGTACGTTCTGAGAGAGGGTGGACTCGATTCCGGCGCGGATCGCGTACCGGCGTTGCCACTGTTCGGTCTGTTGGTCGAGCCGATTGCGCATCTGGATCTCGTGCAGTGCCTGCGGCAGGACTGCGATGGAGCGGGAGCCTGTGGCCGAGGAGGTGCACCGGGCACGGTCTGGGCAGGGCCGGCAGTCCCTTTCGGCGAACCGGGCCTGAAGATAGGTGTGGCCGGAGATATGCAGCTCGGTCCAGGACACACTCGTCGCACCTCGCGGGCAGATCGCCTGCTCGTTGCCCCAGTCGATGGCGAAGGCCGTCTTGTCGAAGCCCGAATCTGCTTTGGCCTGGCGGCTGTTGTCCGCAAGAACCGGGCCGAGCAGCGTGATGCCGTGCACGCGCTGAGCCCGCTCGATCTGCGCGGGTGAAAGGTAAGCGGTGTCCACGACGTGCTCGGCCGGAGCCAGGCGACGGGCGGCGAGGTCGTCGTGGATCTTCTCGGTCAACTGCCCGTCCTGGACGGGAGCAATGGTGGTGGCAACATGCGTCACCAGGTGCGGCAGATCCTGATCACATGACTCGGTGACATGAACCCGGTATCCGCTCCACTGGACATCGCGTTTGACGCAGTAGTGCGCGTCCGTGTCATACGGGGAGTCGAACCGCAGCGAGGCCGGCGGCAGAGCCGTGCCCTCCCGCCAGCGCAATTGCCCCTCACGATCCCAGTAGTACTGATGGACCCAGACCCGCCGCAGGATCTCCACCTGCCGCAGCATCCGCAGACGGCCTGGGGCGTCGGCTGCCCAGACCGCGGTGAGGAGTTTCTGCCCGTCCCAGCCGAACTCCTCGGCACGCTCGCGCACCGCTACCTTGCCGCCCGCAACTTTCCCGATCTCGACCTTCCGGCCGTACCGCTTGGCCCACTCCGGTTCGATCAGCGGCACCAGCCAGTCCGGATCGACCTCGGCGATCTCCTCCAGCACAGCCCGCACGCTCTCACCCGCCAACTCCAGCCGACTCAACCGTCGCACCGCCGCCAGGACATGAGTGGCATCAGTACGCTGCCGGCCCCGCCCCTTGAGCAGCCCGGCCGCCACCAGGCGGTCCAGCATCAACTGCAACAGCTGATCCGCCCGGTCGCCCTCGGCCAGCCGGGCCCGGAACTCACTGAGTACCGAGTGGTCGAAGCCCGGATCGTCCAGTTCAAGGCCAAGTCCGTACTTCCAGTCGATCCTCGTGCGCACCGCATCCGCCGCCGCCCGGTCCGAGAGATTCTCCGCGAACTGCAGCACCGACACCAGCGCCAACTGCCCCGGCGAGAAGCCCGGTCGCCCATCGGACGGATACAGATGAGTGAAGTCCTCGTCGGCGAACACCACATCCAGACGGTCCCTCATCAGCATCACCGGCGTCCCCTTCGGACACGCCGCCCACGCCGTGCGGACCGTCATCGGAGGAATCCGCTGGAAACTTGCCGGACGCATCGACACCGTCCACCGCCCCAAAACCGAGGCCGCCCCGCCTCCGACCAGCCAACCACCACCAGCGTCCACCGTCACCACCCCGTCAAGATCACCAACAGAGTCACGGCATTGCCTTTAAGCCAGGTTCCGAAATCGGCCCAGCCGTGGGTGGCCACATTGCTGCGGACCGTCTTCGAACAGCCCGACACCGACGCCGTGAAGGCCCAGATGCAGCACGTCCTGGACGCCCTGGAGGCCAAGTTCCCCAAGGCTGCAGCCCACTTGGACACCGCCCAGCACGACCTGCTGGCGTTCACCGCGTTCCCGCGTGAGAGCTGGCGTCAGATCTGGTCGAACAACCCGCAGGAGCGGCTGAACAAGGAGATCAGGCGTCGCACCGACGTGGTCGGCATCTTCCCCGACCGCAGCGCCCTGATCCGGCTCGTCGGCGCGGTGCTGGCCGAGCAGAACGACGAATGGACCGAGGCCCGCCGCTACATGGGACTCGACCTGCTGGCCAAGGCCCGCCTCCACCCGATCGAGTCAGAAACCGACGACACCGCCCTGCCCACCGAACTCACCGCATAGCCTCAAATACGAGATCACCGAGTGGCCGTCAATACACCACTCCCGCGGACGTGACCCATCCTCGTCCCGCGCACCCGTACCTGGTCCCACAGTTTCAGACTGGAACTGCACCGTTCATTGAGGCTGGCTCCCCTCAGGGTCCCCACGAACGCCGTGCAATCAAGCGGCCTGAAGCGTGACTGGGTGTCAGGTGGCCAACAATCTACTTCGCAGCCTGCCGCCCACAATCAGTGCGAGTACATCGAAGAACTGTCACACCAGCCCCTTTGACCTGATTTTTCAGGATGGCGGAGGCTTACTAACCTCGCCGTTTCGGTTGGGCTGAGGCGGCGTCGCTGATCGCCAATTGTGGGGTGGCCGACGTGGTTTCGGTGCTTGGGCAGGTCGGAGTTCCGACGCGGTGGTCGGGTTCTCCGGGTTCTTTCGGGTCGTGGGCGGACGGGGGATTTCCGGTCAGCTGGCGGGTCGGGGCAGTGCGGCGAGGCGGTGGAAGGCCGTGGCCAGTTCGTGTCGCCAGGGCCAGGTCGCCGATATCCGCAGGTGGAGGCGTCGGCCGCCGCGGGTGAGGCGGGCGGCGACGTGCAGTAGCCGGTAGCGGAGCTTCTTCGGCTCCGCAGTGGCCAGCTCCCCGTCCAGGAGGAGGACACGGGTCCAGGCGAGCATGTCGATCGCGGCGAGGCTGAGTTCGAGCCAGGCGGCGTTGACGCCGAAATGGCGGGAGGGGAAGCGGCCGAAGCCGGTGGTCTTGCCGCACCGGATGTGGTCCTCGACGGTGGCATGTCCGCGGTGGCGGACCTCCAGGAACTGGGCGGAACCGCCACCGGAGTACGGGGTGTCGGTGAGGAACACCTGATGCCGCAGGCCCTCGTCCTGGTCGAACAGGGACAACTGGGCACCGGGGTGCGGCCGCTCTCGGCGCACGATGATGCGGGTGCCGGCCGGGTAGCCGCCCAGATCGGCCATGCCGGTCAGCTCGGCGACCTCGGCGCCATCACGCAGGGCCCCGTCCTGGTCCAGGGCGGGATGCCAGAGGCGGTCGGGGATGGCCCGGACAGCGCGGCGAACCGGCTCGGTGATGGCGTATCCGACCGAGAAGAAGGTACGGATTCCTCGTTTCCGCACGTCGCGCACGTGGGCGAGGAAGGCTTTCGCGGATCCGGCACTGTCGGTGCGGACGAGGATGTCGGTGCCGTGCAGTTGAGCGTCGGGGATCTGCGCGAGTGCCTGGTCGAACACTGTGATGTGGTCGCTCGCGGTGTTGGCACCGGCGTTTCCGGGACGCAGCCGGCCCGACAGTGCCTCGCCGGTGTTGGCCAGGAAGCACAGCAGCGGGTGGAACCCGAAGCCGCCTTTGTAGGTGGGTGCGGACTGATCTTTCTCGGAATGGCAGGTGATCAGCGTGGCGTCGAGGTCCAGGACCAGCCCGGGCAGCATGTGTCCCGCGGCCCGGACTGCGGGTATGCCTTCGCCTTGTTCGGCGGCCAGCATCCAGGCGACTTCCCGAGCTTGGGCGCGGGCCGAGCGCAGCGAAGCCAGTGCCCGCTCGTCAACGTCGGCCAGTAGCCGCCAGGCCGTCGGTGTCGAGGCGACGGGGCCGAACACCGCTGCCTGGTCCCGCAGTACGGCCAGATCTGCGATGGCCTCGCCGCCATTGGCGAGCATCACCGCCAGATCGGTGGCGATCCGGCCCGGATCATGCCCAGTCCCGCGCGGCCGAAGCGACCTGAGTGCGGTGGAGTACGCGGCAGTGAGCCCGATGGCATCAGCAAGATCAGCCAGTAACCGTGCCCCAGCATGACCGACCACCCCCGAACCATCTGCACTGACCCGGATCTTGGGACGCAACCCGATACTCTGCACGTAGAAAGTGCCCTCCGCCTGGACCGACAGAACCCCTCAGCAAGGTCCATCGTCCCAGGTCAGGAAGGCACTTTCGCGTTTCCGCCCCAAAAGCCGACATACCCAAACGAAACGGCGAGGCTAAGGCAACGGCCCGACCAGCACACTCACTCAACCTTTCGTGTCAGAGTCACGCCATTGTCTTTCGGAATCCAGAGGGGTCACTCCCGCCCCCGCCCAATCGTGATCCGTCTGACGGCAGCAGGCCGCGTGCGTCGGGACAGGAATCCCCTGCCGCTGGGGGGACGATACTGACCGGACGCGGCAGGCTGGCCGGGGTCCGTCGGCCGACGTGTCAGAGGTGCGATGTGGATTTTGCGACGTTGGCGATGATCTCGCTGGCGGCGCTGGTTGGCCCGCTGCTTGCGCTGCCGCAGCGCTGGCACGTGCCCGTCGTGGTCGGAGAGCTGACCGCAGGGGTGGTCCTCGGGCCGAGCAGCGTCGGCTATCTGCGGCCCGGCAACGGGACGTTCGCCTTTCTCGCGGACATCGGCTTCGCGCTGGTGATGTTCGTCGCCGGGTCGCACGTCCCAGTCCGGGATCCCGGTATGCGTGCCGGATTGCGGATCGGGGCCCTTCGCGCACTCTTCGCGGCTGTGCTGGCCGTGCCGCTCGCCCTCGGGATCGCCGCGCTGTTCGGTACCGGGCATGCCGCCTTGTACACGGTGCTGCTGGCCTCGTCGTCGGCCGCGTTGATCCTGCCGATGATCGACTCGCTGCGGCTGCAGGGCACGCCGGTGCTGGAGCTGCTGCCGCAGGTGGCGCTCTCGGACACCGCCTGCATCGTGGCGCTGCCCCTGGTCATCGAGACGCAGCGGGCCGGGCGCGCGGCGCTGGGGGCGCTGGCCCTGACGGCCTGTGCGGCCGTCTGCTTCGTGGTCCTGCGTCACTTCGAGCGGACAGGAAGTCGGCGGCGCCTGCACCGCCTGTCCCAAAATCGCAAGTGGGCCCTTGAACTGCGAATCAGCCTGACGATCGTCTTCGCTCTCGCGGCTGTGGCGGTGCGCACGCACGTCTCGATCATGCTGGCCGGGTTCTGTTTCGGGCTCGTGGTGGCGGCCATCGGAGAACCGCGGCGACTGGCCCGCCAACTCTTCGCGGTAACGGAAGGGTTCTTCGGTCCGCTGTTTTTCCTGTGGCTCGGTGCCTCACTCGACCTGCGCCAGCTCGGCCGGCACCCCTCGTTCATCCTGCTCGGGCTGCTACTGGGGACTGCCGCGGTTGCCGTCCACGCCGCGATGCGACTGACCGGCCAGCCCACCTCGCTCGGCACGCTCTCCGCGGCGCAACTGGGCGTGCCCGTGGCCGCCGCGGCACTCGGCTCTCAACTGCACGTGCTCAAGCCCGGCGAAGCCGCCGCACTGATGCTCGCAGCGCTGGTGACCATCGGGGCGGCGGCCGGCGCGGGCATCCTGGCCGCCCGCGCCGCGCCGACGAACGCCCCAGCCACGAACCAGTAGCCCAGTGCCGATGCGGTCAGGGTTCGAGGCCGACCAATGATGACAAGCGCCACCATTAGGGCTTGTCTTCAGTCGTGATCAATGAGCGCGGTCCGGTGTGAATGACGAGTGGGGTGCTCGCGCCGGCCGGCGGCCGCCCGGTTGCCCGTCCTGTCAGCGAATCACGATGGCCGTACCGTTTCAGCTAGTTCGCCCTAATCGGGTCGATACCTTCGCAGAACCCCGGCCACAACCAATGGCGGGTGTGTCGGCGGCGCTCCGCCAATGTCGCCCTGCCCTGCGACGCCGTCGCCCGGATCGTGCGGTCAGCCGATGGTGAGGTAGGCCAGGCTGCCGAGACCTGCCAAGGTGCAGTAGACGGCGAACGGGACGAGGGTGCGGTTCTCGAAGTACCTGACCAGGTAGCGGGTGGCGAGATACGCCGCGACGAAAGCGGCGATGCTGCCCGCCAGCAGCGGGCCGCGCAGACCGTTGCCTTCGGCTCCCAGCAGCGGGGGCAGCTTGAGCAGCGCCGCTCCGCCGATCACCGGGGTGGCGAGCAGGAAGGCGAAGCGGGCGGAGTCCTCGTGGTTCAGGCCGCGGAAGATTCCCGCGCTGATGGTGGAGCCCGAGCGGCTGATCCCGGGGAGCAGGGCGAGGATCGGGGCGGCGCCGATCGCCATGGCCTGCCGCATGGTCATCCGCGTGATCCGCTGGTCCGACAGTTCGCCCGGACTCAGGCCCTCCTCCCCTGCCGCCGTGGAGTCCCCCGCGCGCCTGCGCCCCGTCCCGCCGCGCCGCAACTGCTCGGTGACGAAGAGCACGATGCCGTTGAGGGCCAGGAAGATCGCGGTCGGCACGGGCCGTCCGAGCGTGGTGCGGAACAGCTTGTCCAGCGCGATGCCGGCGACGCCCACCGGGATGGTGGCCATGATGATCAGCCAGGCGAGCCTCTGTCCACGGTCTGGATGCGCCGCTGTGTGATCGACGTGGACACTCCGCGGATCACCCGGATCCAGTCCTGCCAGAAGTAGACCACCAGCGCCAGCGCCGTGGCCAGGTGGAGGCCGACAAGCTCGTTGCCCGAGCTGTTCCCGGTCTCCAGCCTCGGGCACAGCATCCTGATACCCGACGCCGACTGCATCTGTGTAGCTCAGGGCGGACATGGGCGACCTTCGACTCGGAACCCACTCCAGGACAGGGCTCGGGCGACGCTCGCAGCGAGCCCGGCCAGGCAAATCTACTACACACGTGTAAAAGTTGACGAAAGCCGTAAGGAACGGCGAGAGCTGTTCATCTCGCCGACCCGTAGCGTTCACCGCCCCTCCCGCCCAAGGCCCGTTCAGCAGGGGGACATCAGCCGCCGAAGAAAGACGGACCGTGACCGCGCGCCAGGACCTCAGCGAACCGCCTCACCGGCCGTGTCGGCCCTCAGGAGGGGCTGGAGCACGCCACCCGCACGCAGACGGGACACCACGGGACGGATCACGCCCCGCACCACCAGGCCGGCGACGAGGGCGACGGGCGGGGCGATGACGATGGAGCCGAGGACGTCGTGCGGGTAGTGGTCGCCGACGTAGACGCGGGTGAAACCCTCCAGGAGCGTGCACACGGCGGCGATGGCGGCCAGCCTGCGGTCGAGCAGGAAGAGCGCCGCCGTGGTGGCGGCGGCGACAGTGGTGTGGCCGCTCGGGAACGCGTAGTCGCTGGGGGCCGGACAGCTGTTGACGTAGAAGTCGCGGGGGAGAGCGCGGCAGGGGCGGCCCTCCGCGACCAGCTTCTTGATCACCTCGGCGACGGCGAAGGCGGCCACGACGCCCACCGGGGCGGCCAGGGCCAGCGCCATGGCGGAGTCGTCGCGTCGGCGGGCCCTCCACCAGCCCATCACCATCAGCACGGCGAAGACGCCCAGGCCGAGGTTGGTCGCCAGCGCGATGGCGGTGTTGAGCCAGGGGGTGTCACGCGCGAAGTCGGTGACCGAAGTGAAGAGCGAGCCGTCGATGCGGGAGCCGTCGAAGGCGAGTTGTGCCGTGGTGCGATGGGTCATCAAGGCGGTGCTTTCAGGCAGGCGGAGGCCGCGGTAACGCGAAGATGCGGCAGGGAGAACAGCACCTTAACATCTACACGCGCGTAAAAGTTCCTGGTCGGCGGCAGACCTTGATGCGGAGGCTTGCTTCAGGTGCACGCCTGTTGGCGCCATACGCCGTGCGAAAGCGGCGCTCACCTCACGCCCATCGTCTCCAGCAGCCTGTGGAGATCGTGGGCGGCTTCGGTGCTGGACCAGGCTGCGACGAGGAGAACCGCGGCAGTGGCGACCATGAGCCCGGGGTGACGGCCAAGGGGCGGCTCGAGCAGAGCTGCCACCCGGCGGGGCACAGGACCGGCGCCGGCGAGGGGACTGCGACGGCGGCCGAGGATACCGAGCGCGGCGCCCGGAAGACGCGAGCGGCCGGGGACGTCGCGGGCGGCGAGGGCGGCCTTGCCGACCGCGCGAGCGACGCGGGCGCGGTCGCCGGTGGCGCCGGCCGCGTTCTCGTCGGCCCAGCGCTCGGTCGTGTACGTGACCGCGGTGGCCAGCGGGCGCAGCAACGGGTTGGCGGCGGCACCGAGTTGGGCGAAGGCGACGAAAGCGTAGTGGTGCGCGGCCAGATGGGCGCGCTCGTGGGCGAGCAGGATGAGGTGCTCGGCCTCGTCCAGCGTGCGCAGCATGCCGGTGGAGACCACCACCCGGCCGGGCAGCCCCGGCAGCGCGAACGCGTCCGGCGCCGGATCGTCGACGACGACCAGTCCGTCCCGCGCCGGCATGCAGGCGGCGTCCAGCGCGGCGGAGACCAGGGACCGCGTACGGCGCCAGAGCGTACGGGCGGCCATGACGAGGGCGCCGCCGAGCAGCAGTCCGGCCAGCAGGGCGACGGACAGTTCGGTGGGGTCGTCGCGCCGGGCGGTGTCTACCGACCAGTGGCCGAGTCCAGCGAGCAGCGGGACGCGAGTCAGCCCGGTGACGGCCAGCAGGCCCAGCGAGACCGTGCTTGCCACGCCCAGGACCAGCGAGGAGACGGTGAGCAGCCAGGTCGCCAGGCGCGGCTCGCAGCGCTCCGACAGCTGCCGGGCGCCCAGCGGGGCAAGCAGCGGCAGCAGCAGCGGGAGGTAGACGAGGATGCGCATCCGGGGCCTCTTCGAGGGGGTGGCGGTCGGCGGCTCAGCGCTCGGCGTCAGGGCCGAGCAGCTGACGCAGCAGGTCGGCGTCCGCGTCGGACAGGCCGTCGGCGAAACGGGCCAGCACGGCCTCGCGATCGGGCCGCTCCTCCAGGACCGTGCGCATCCGGCGAGCGGCGAACCCGGCGTCGTCGGTGGCGGGTGCGTAGGCGTAGGCCCGGCCGCGCCGGGTGCGGACGAGCAGCTGCTTGGTGTGCATACGGGTGAGGATGGTCACCACCGTGCTGTAGGTCAGCTCGCCGCCGAGGCGTTCCGTGACTTCGCCAGGGGTCAGCGCGCCGCCGGCCCGCTGCAGCAACGCGAGGATCTCGGCCTCCCGCGCACCATTGGGCAGCTTGGGACCCCGCCCGTGTGTGTCGCCGTCCATGGCGTCCGTCATTCCCTCACTCGTCACATACCGCCGCTTGGAACTTCTACGGCGGTGTAAAGGCTGTCGTGTTCCGAGTCTGCCATGCCCGTGGCCAAGAACCCGCTCATACGTCAGTGACGTTCATCCGGCCCCTGGCCACCGTCTGGATGTTCTGGCTCAACTCGTCCTGAGCAGATGCGCCCCTTGGACCCGGGCGCCCGCTGCAAGCGGCAGCCTTGTCCGCAGTGGCTGCGCCGCCTTCGCCTTCAGTGGCCTTCGTGTGCGCTCCAGAGCCAAGGTCCCGGCGACCGGCCTGCTTCAGGAACGGGAAGAGTACGGACGCGACGTGTGTGGCGCGGGCATCCAGTAGAAGCGTGGCACCGCGAGGAAGCCAGAACCGGCAGGAGCCCGGCGAGTACACCGGCGCCGATCAGACGGCCGAGCCGGAAGTGGCCCGCTGCCCAGGGAGCGATCTCCCGCCTGGGACCGACCAGGCAGCCAGGGCGAGTACTCAGACGACGCCCGCAGCACCGGAACGCAACGCCGCCGGCCCCTCTAAGGTGCCGAGCACACTGGACCCGACGACGCCCCATCCTGCCCCTGACGCGTAAATAGCAGCAGGTCAGGGTGGGTGTGGGTAGGGCTGAGTGCCCGGTGGCCGTAAAAGGTCGCCGGGTGTCCGGGACTGCCGGTCAGACTGCGGTCTCCCGCGGGTTGAGGGTGACGGTGTATCCGAGCTGGTTGAGTGCGGTGATCGCGCGGCGGGTGGCCCGTTCGGGATCACGTTGGGTGAAGTAGGTGCCGCCGAGTTCCTGGTAGCCGACGTGATCGCTCAGCATGTGCCAGATCGCGGTGATGATCGAGTGCTCGACGGCGACCAGTGCCCTGAGCGGGCCGCGGCGTGCGGTCAGCCGTTTATAGCGGGCGGCGAGGTAGGTGTCCTTCGTTCTGACCGCGCCGAACGCGGCGAGGCCGAGGGCGCCTTTGAGGTAGGGGTTGCCGGGGCGGACCTTCGTGTTCTTGGTGCGTCCGGCGGATTCGTGGTGGCCGGGGCAGACTCCGGCCCAGGAAGCGAGGTGCTTGGCCGTCGCGAACCGGTTCATGTCGCCGCCGGTCTCCGCGATGATCACTTCGGCGACGGCCTGGTTGATGCCGGGGATGGTGTCGAGCAGGTCGAGGGCGCCACGAAAGGGGGCCATCGCCTCTTCGATGCGTCCGCTGAGCTGGTCGATCATCGTGGTGAGCTGGTCGTACTGGTCCAGGTGGAGGCGGGTCAGGAACGCGTGGTGTTCGCGGAAGCGTCCGGTCAGGGCCTCGGTGAGTTCAGGGATCTTGTTGCGGAGCCTGCGTTTGGCCAGGTCCGCGAGGGTCTGGGGGTCGCCTTCGCCGCGGATGAGGGCTTCGAGCATGGCCCGGCCGGAGACGCCCATGATGTCGGAGGCGACCGCGGAGAGTTTGATGCCGGTGTCCTCCAGCAGTTTCTCCAGCCGCTGGACCACACGGCTTCGTTCACGGGTGGCGGTGGTCCGGGCCCGGGTGAGGTCCCGTAGTTCGCGCACCGGCTCGGGCGGCACGAAGGAGGGCCTGACCAGGCCGTGGGCGCCGAGCTGGGCCAGCCAGGCCGCGTCGGAGACGTCCGTCTTGCGGCCGGGCAGGTTCTTGACCTGCCGGGCGTTGACCAGGATCACGTTCAGGCCCTCGGACAGCACGTAGTAGAACGGCTTCCAGTAGTCCGAGGTCGCCTCGATCACCACCAGCGTCACCCGTGCGGCAAGCAGATGGTCCCGCAGATCCAGGATCGCGTTCGTCGTCGATCCCCACGTCGTGGTCTCGGTCGTGAAGGACCCCCGCCGCTTCGAACTCGGGGTGCGGATGCAGACCTTGGCGTCCTTCTTGCTGATGTCGAGGCCGGCGCAGCGTTCGTGCAGCACGTCCACGGCCTTGCTCCCTCCCTGGCGGACGGACCCGTCGTACGCCGTTCCGGGAGGACCAGGGTGGATCAGGAATTCTGACGCACGTGCTTCACAGCAACACTCCACGGTTCCCGTGGACGGTCCCCAGTACCACGCTGACCTGCGAGCTCACCGGCATCACAGAGGCATCGGTTTCGGCCGGAACGAACCCCTCCAGCGTCCCGGACCGACATCAGCCCACGTCAGGGCAGACAGAAGCATCTCCGGCGCGCGCCACGGCATTTACCACGCCCCCGGCGCGCACCGAAGGTGCGCTGAGTCGCTGACCAGTAGAAGCGCCCCGGAGTACACGGTGTAGACGACGGCTATGAGCGGCAGTTCGGACCACCAGCGAAGGCGGCCACGGTAAGCCGCGGCACGCAGCGCTGTGGCGTGGATCGTCATTGCGGGTGTAGCTCCTGGTTCTCCGAAGGCAGGGGGCCGGCGGTCATGGCACGGGCGTGTCTGTCGTGCCCTCAACGACATTGATACGGACACCGAACATGTAGCCGTCAGAACATATCGCTAGCCAAATATATCGGTAACCGAATAGCTTTGCCGTCGGTACATCGCTCGTTCACGTTCGTTCGCCCTGCGTTTCACCCTGCGCTCCTACGTTCACGGCTGCCTGCACACGACAGGCCCATGAATCCGGCGGCGGGACCTGCCCTCAGGGGGACCGGTTTGCCCAGGAAAGGACAGTTGCGGTGAAGCTCCAGCGGTTTGCGCTTGTGGCGGGTGTCGGTCTGCTCGCGACGGCCACGCTCTCGGCGTGCGGAAACGACAACAACAACTCAGGCTCGTCGTCCTCGGCCTCCGCCGGCGCGGGCGGATCGTCGGCCTCCGGCGTCTCGTGCGGCTCGGGCACGCTGACGCTGGCCGGTTCCAGTGCCCAGGCCAACGCGATCTCGAAGTGGACGAAGGACTACCAGGCCGCCTGCTCCGGGTCGACGATCAACTACAACCCCAGCGGCTCCGGTGCCGGCGTGACCGCCTTCGAGCAGAACCAGGTGGACTTCGCCGGTTCCGACTTCCCGCTGAGCGCCGACGACCAGCCCAAGGCGGACGCGCGGTGCGGCTCGGGCAACAAGGCCATCAACATCCCGCTCGTGCCGGGCGCGATCGCCGTGATGTACAACGTCTCCGGCGTCAGCTCCCCGCTGAACCTGTCCGCGCAGACGCTCGCGAAGATCTTCAACGGCAAGATCACGACGTGGAACGACCAGGCGATCAAGAAGGACAACCCGGGTGTGAGCCTGCCGGGGACGAAGATCACCACGTTCCACCGGGCGGACAAGTCCGGTACCTCCTACAACTTCTCCAACTTCCTGAACCAGACCGACGCCGCCGACTTCCCCGCGAAGGCGAACAAGCAGTGGCCGGGCAGCGGCGGCCAGGGGCAGAACGGCAGCTCCGGTGTCGCCCAGGCGGTCAAGACCACGGCCGGCGGCATCGGCTACGCGGAGATCTCCTACGCCCAGGCCAACGGTCTGCCCACGGCGAAGGTCGGCAACGCCAAGGGCCAGTTCGTCGAGGCCACCACGCAGAACGCCTCGGCGTTCATCGCGAAGGCCAAGACCCAGCGCAACGGCTCGGACCTGCAACTGGCCTTCGACTACGGCTACTCCGACCCCAGCGCCTACCCCGCGGTCCTGGTGACCTACGAGATCGCGTGCGCCAAGGGCAACAAGTCCTCCCAACTGCCCCTGATCAAGGGCTTCTTGAAGTACGGCGCCGGTGACACCGCGCAGGGCGAGCTGCCGGCGGCCGGTTACGTCCAACTGCCCAAGAACATCCAGACGCTGGTGCAGTCCTCGGTCGACTCCCTGAGCTGACGCTCCAGTTGTACGGCTGCCGCCGGAACCGAGGCCGTCGGCGGCAGCCCCGTTTCCTGCTTGAGAACCCCCGCACCGTCTGGAGAATCATGAGCGGAGAGTCGCCGACCGTGGCCGAGCCGGCCGGCACGGCGCAAGGACGCCCCAGCCCCGGCACGTCCCCCTCCGGGCTGCTGAGGCGCCGGCGCCGCGCTTCCGGGCGGGGTGACAGGGTGTTCCGGCGTACCGCTGTCGGCGCCGCGGTGTTCCTGCTGCTGCTGATGGGCGCGATAGCCGTCTTCCTGCTGACCCAGGCCCTGCACGCCATCACCGTCGACCACGCCGACTTCCTCACCGCGTTCGAATGGAATCCGGACGAGGACCCCTCGGTGTGGGGTGTGGCCCTGGTCGCCTGGGGCACCCTGGTCACGTCGCTGTTCGGCCTGGTCATCGGCGCGCCGGTCGCCATCGGGGCCGCGATGTTCATCACCCAGTACGCGCCGCGTCGCCTGGCCCAGGCGCTGGGCTACATCGTCGACCTGCTGGCCGCGGTGCCGTCGGTGGTCTACGGCCTGTGGGGGATCATCTTCCTCGTGCCCCACATGGGCGGCATCTCCAAGTTCGTCGACGCGGTCCTGGGCTGGATCCCGGTCTTCTCCTACGACGGCTCGCCCGCGCCGCGTTCGGTGTTCGCCGCCGGCATCGTCCTGGCCATCATGATCCTTCCGATCATCGCGGCGCTGTCCCGCGAGGTCTTCCTCCAGACCCCGCACGAAACCCAGGAGGCCGCGTACGCGCTGGGGGCCACACGCTGGGAGATGATCCGCCTGGCCGTGCTGCCCTACTCACGCTCCGGCGTGATCAGCGCGGTCGTCCTCGGCTTCGGCCGGGCTCTGGGCGAGACCATCGCGGTGGCCATGGTGCTCTCGCAGACACAGACCTTCTTCACGCACTTCCTGAATCCCGGTGGCAACACCATCGCCGCCAACATCGCCATCCAGTTCAAGAACGCTTTCGGGGTCGGGCGCGGTGCCCTGATCGCCTCGGGCCTGGTGCTGTTCGTCATGACGCTGCTGATGAACTACCTCGCCCGGTGGATAGCCCGCCGCGGCACCCTCGACCAGCGTTCACAGACCCCCGCCGCCGCACCGCAGGCCCCGACTCCCCCGGCCGACGCGCCCGCCGGGCAACCGCACCACCTGCTGGACGCCGCACCCCGCACCACCCCGCACCCGCTGGACGGTCCGAGCGGACCGCGCGTGCCCATGGCGGGCACCAGTCTGGGACGTCGGATACGCGACCGGGCCGCCCAGGGCCTGGCCGCAGCCGCCTTCGCCGCCGCGGTGCTGCCCCTGGCCTCCATTCTGTGGCTGGTGGTCGGGCACGGGGCCAAGCGCTTCGACAGCGTGTTCCTGAACAACTCCATGCGCAACATCGCCGAGTCCGACCAGGGCGGGGGCGCCTACCACGCCATCCTGGGCACCCTGGAACAGGCGGGGATCGCCACGCTGATCGCCGTGCCGCTCGGGGTGCTCGTCGCGATCTATCTCGTCGAGTACGGGCGCGGGGCGCTGGCCCGGATGGTCACGTTCGTCGTGGACGTCATGATGGGCCTGCCCTCGATCGTGGCCGGCCTGTTCATCCTGTCGGTGTGGATCCTGGCCTTCGGCTTCCAGGACTCCGGCTTCGCCGGCTCCCTCGCCCTGGTCATCCTGATGCTGCCGATGGTGATCCGCTCCTGCGAGGAGATGATCAAACTCGTTCCCGATGCCCTGCGCGAGGCCGCCTACGCCCTCGGTGCGCCCCGCTGGCGGACCATCGCGCGGGTCGTCCTGCCCACCGCGCTTCCCGGGATGGTCACCGGCATCATGCTCGGCGTCGCCCGCGTCATGGGTGAAACCGCCCCCGTACTCCTGGTGGTCGGCTTCACCTCCTCGATCAACTTCAACCCCTTCAGCGGCGCCCAGGGCTCGCTGCCCGCCTTCATCTACAACGAGGCCACCCAGCCCTACGCACCCGCCGTCGACCGGGCCTGGGCCGGTGCGCTGACCCTCATCCTGATCATCATGCTGCTCAACCTCGTCGCTCGCCTGATCGCCCGGTGGAAGCAACCCGGTCGCGTCTGAGACCGCCCCCCTCCCGCCGAACCGACACAGGAGGCTCCCATGACCCCGCCCCGCCACACCCCCACCGCCCCCACCGCCCCGGCCGACCGGGGCGACTACGTGGTCGTCCCCCCGAGCACCCAGGGCCGGCTGCGCCTGCTCACCGTGGGCCCGGTGGAACTCGACCTGGACGGCAAGCAACTGCGCATCGCCGGCCAGGTCACCCACATCCCGATGAAGGAATTCCAGCTGCTGGCCATGCTCATGGACAACGCCGGCCTCGTGCTGACCCGCCGCCAACTCCTCGACGAGTGCTGGGAACCCGGCCATCCCGACGGCACCAAAACCCTCGACGTCCACATCAAACGCGTCCGCGAACACCTGGCCGCCGCCGACCCCGACCTGCGGACCCGGCTGCGCACCGTGCGCGGGTACGGCTACGTCTTCGACGCCAACCCCCCTGGTCCCGTCGCACCGGCACCGGCCCCGAGCAGCACGCCCGATGGGGACCGTCATGTCCCCCGCCTTCCACACGCCTCGCGCGGTGCGGCTCGACCCGGCCGGGGCGGTCGCGCATGAAGCACCGGAAAGCTGACCGAACTGGTGCCCCCCCGGGGGCTGACAGTGAACAGGGCGGCGAAGACCGGCATCATCGGGGCCTGCGCGGTCGCGCTGGGCCTGGGAGGCTTCGGCGCCTACGACATCGCGCACGGCCAGACCCGGCCGTCGGCCGGGAGGCGCAGAACCGTGACTCCCGCGGCGGAGTCGAGCACACCACCGCCTACGGCGAAGGCCGGGACGTTCGCGCGTGGCTTCCTGAAGGACTGGGCGGCGGGCCCCGCCCACTACACGGCAGCGGCTGGCGAGACGGACGCGCCGAAGGACGCGCGGCAGGCACTGGACGCCTACCGCGCGGGCGTGAAGCTGCGCTCACTTGCTTTCAGCGACGTCGCCACGACCGGAACAGACCCGCGGCGCCGCAACGCGGTGCGGGTGACCTTCACGGCCACGGCCCGGCTCGCGGCGGGTACGTGGTCGTATCCCGGGGTGCTCGACGTGGTGCAGGACGCCGCCGGGCAGCAGGCGGTGCGCTGGTCGCCCTCGGTCCTCCACCCCCAGCTCGGCGCCGGCCAGAGCCTGCGCCTGGGCTCCCTCGCGCCACCGGCTTCGCAGGTACGGGTCCTCGCGCGGGACGGCAAGACGCGGCTGACGGGTGAGCGGTTCCCCTCTCTCGCGGCCATCGTGTCCACCATCGGAGCGCACGCGGCGGCCACCGAGAAGGGCAGGGACGGCAGCGGAGTGACGGTGGTGAACACCGCCGGGGCCAGCGTCGCCACCCTGAAGGTCTTCAAGGAGCCGACGGCCGTGTCCGTACGCACCACCATCGACGCCGGGCTGCAGGCGGCGGCCGAAAAGGCGGTGCACGACCGGCAGGTGGGTGGCAAGCCGGCCGGGGTGGTCGCGCTCGACCGCCACAACGGCCATATCCGTGCCGTCGCCTACGACGGGCCGGACGGCGACATCGCGATCAACGCGGCCAAGGCGCCCGGCTCCACCATGAAGATCATCACGTCGGCGGCGCTGTTCGACCGGGCGGGCATGACGCCCGACAGCACGGCCCCCTGCCTCAAGACGCAGGCCGCGTCCGGCCAGGTGTTCCACAACGAGGCGGACGTGCCGGCCAACCCGGACGCCACGCTCCTGCAGGCGTTCGCCGAGTCCTGCAACACCGCCTTCGTCAAGGAGGGTTTCGACCACCTCGTCCACGGCGGTGACGACGCCGCCGACCTGCACGACGAGGCCCACGACATGTTCGGTTTCGGCAGCTGGTCGATCGGCGGGGGCGTGCAGACCACCGACCCGTCCGTCCCTGCAACCCCGTCGGGCGGGGACAAGGCGGCCCAGTTCATCGGCCAGGGCCAGGTCACGGCCAGCCCGCTGGTGCTGGCCTCGGTGGCGGCCACGGTCCGCGACGGCGCCTTCCACCAGCCGGTCATCCTGCCCGACCAGCCGCAGACCCCGGCGCCCCACCCGCTGTCGCCCACCACCGCCGGCTACCTCCAGCGCATGATGCGCGCGGTGGCCACGAGCGGTACCGCGAGCGCCCGCCTGGGCACCCTTTCCGGAGTGGGCGCGAAGACCGGCACCGCGGAAGAGGGCGACGGCACCAACGGCTGGCTCACCGCCTACAACGACGACCTCGCCGTCGCCTCCCTCGTGGAGGGCGGCAGTTCGGGCGTCGGCTCCGCCGGCTACGTCGTATGGGACCTGCTCACCGCACGGTGACATCCGGTCGGGCAAGCGGTGCTTCCACCGGGACGGACGCCCCTCCGATACCCGAAGGCACCCGGATTGGGCCGGTCGGACATGCCGTGCGGCCGGCGCGGGGGCCGGCTGTCGTCGGTGCGGGACACAAAGCACGCGGAGAGGCAGCAGCACTGAAAGGGCTGCTGAAGTCCGGAGCGGTCGGGCAGTCGATCGCGGGAACGGCACACCTCCTGGACCGTGAACCCCCGCGCAGGCCCCCCAGGCCGGCCAACGCGCGCGGGACCAGGAGGGTGCCGAGGCAGGGTGTGCGCCGATCCTCAGTGCGCACCGCGCGGAGGCCACCACGCGCCGCCCTCAGTACAGGTACTCGGCTGCTCCGCGGCGCGCCTACTGCAGCGCGTCGCCTCCAAGGCCGTCGGCCGGCTCGCCAAGGTTCTCGGCGAGCCGGAAGAGGGCCGGCAGTGCGCCCGAGATCGCCCGGCGCTCGGCGTCGTCGAGGGCGGCGAGCGCGGCGTCCATGCGGCGCTCGTGGGCGGCGGTCCAGGCGGCGAGCTGTTCGCGACCGGCGTCGGTGAGGGTGACCACGGAAGCGCGGCGGTCGGCCGGATCGACGTCACGCGCGACCAGCCCCGCAGTGATCATCTGTCCGATCAGCCCGCTGACAGTACTGGGGGCCAGACGCTGACGGGAGGCGAGGTCGCTGACGCGGGCCGGGGAGTGTTCACCGAGCACCTGCAGCAGTTCGACCTGGGCCATGGGGAGGGTCTCCCACGGGTAGTCGGTGCGGATCGAGGCCCTCAGTGCGCGGCGCAGCCGGGTGACGGCCTCGGTGAGCAGGCGTGCGTCCGGAGCCTGTCCGGCGGAACGGGGCGGAGAGACCTCGGAGTCGGGCTGCGCAGACATGCGCCAAGAGTAGTCGGACCACGCCCGGGTACAGCCCGGCGTCCGCCGTGTGGACGCTCCGCCCGCACCGATTCCGAATGCTTCGGTGTCCGATGTATTGTCGTGCGGGTACTCCGGCCGCGGGCCGGGTCCCAGATCACGCGAGAACGGTCGACCTGATGAACGTGGCGTACCTGCCCAGTCCCTCGCAGGGAGTGTGGCACCTCGGGCCACTGCCGATCCGCGCGTACGCGCTGTGCATCCTGGCCGGCATCTTCACCGCCGTCTGGCTCACCGGCCGCCGCTGGGAGGCCCGGGGCGGGCGCCGCGAGGACATCGCGGACATCGCGATCTGGGCGGTGCCGTTCGGCATCCTCGGCGGCCGTCTCTACCACGTGATCACCGATCCGGAGCTGTACTTCGCTTCCGGCAAGCAGCCCCTGCACGCGCTGTTCATCTGGGACGGCGGCCTGGGCATCCCCGGCGCGGTGGCGCTGGGTGCGGTCGGCGCATGGCTCGGCTGCCGCCGCCGCGGCGTCAAGCTGTCCGACTTCGCCGACGCCGTCGCCCCGGGGCTGGTGCTGGCCCAGGCGATGGGCCGCTGGGGCAACTACTTCAACCAGGAGCTGTACGGCGGCCCCACCCATCTGCCGTGGGCGCTGTACATCGACCCGGCCAACCGCCCCGCCGACTCCCCCACCGTCGCCCTGTACCACCCCACCTTCCTGTACGAGTCGCTGTGGGACCTCGGCGTGATGGCCCTGCTGCTGTGGCTCGACGCCCACCACCACCAGCGGCTGCGGCGCGGACGCCTGTTCGCCTGCTACGTCCTGGCCTACACCACCGGCCGGGCCTGGATCGAGGCGCTGCGCATCGACCACGCCAACCACTTCCTGGGCCTGCGCCTGAACGACTACGTCTCCCTCATCCTGTTCACCGGCGCGCTGGCATACCTGATCGTCTCCCGGCGTCCGCGCCCGGACGACGACGCCCCGTACCCGGCGCCGGACGCTGCGGATGCCGAGCCGGTGCCCGCCCAGGCGTCCGCGCGGGAGAAGGCGTGACGGAGGCCACCCAAGCGTCGCCGGCCACCTCCGAGCACCCGCGTCAGCGTCCGGGAGGGCTCATCGGCCCGCTGCTGCCCGCCCGCCTGCGCCCCCTGGACCGGCCCCGGCTGTGGATGGAACTGGCCTGCAGCGGGCTCCTCTACTGGGCCTACACCCTCACCCGCAACGCCGTACCCGCCCACCGCACCGCCGCCCTGCACCGCGCACACGCCATCTGGCACGCCGAGCAGGTGCTGCACGTGGACATCGAACTCACCGTCAACCACGCCGCCGACCGGGTCGGCTGGCTGATCGTGGGGATGAACTACTACTACGCCACCCTGCACTTCATCGTCACCATCGGCGTCCTGGTGTGGCTGTACGTCCGCCACCCGGGCCGCTACCGCTCGGTGCGCACCGCCCTCTATACCGCCACCCTGCTGGCACTGGCCGGCTTCGCGTTCCTGGCCACGGCCCCGCCCCGGTTCCTGGCCGGACGCGGGTTCATCGACACGGTGGTCGTCCACCACACCTGGGGATCGTGGGCGTCGGGGGACGTTGCCTCCCTCTCCAACCAGTACGCCGCGATGCCCTCGGTGCACATCATCTGGTCCGCCTGGTCCGGCCTCACCCTGGCCTTCCTCGCCCGCCGCACCTGGGTGCGGGTGCTGGGCCTCTGCTACCCGCTGGCGACCTTCACCGTCATCCTGGCCACCGCCAACCACTTCGTCACCGACGCGGCAGCCGGCGCAGCCACCCTCGCGACCGGCTTCCTGATCCAGCGGCTGCTCACCGGCCGCCCCGCCTATCCCGCGCTGCGGCGGAACGCCCTCACGGCCAGCCAGCCCTGACGCAGCGCCAGCACCGCCCAGACTCCGGCGACTGCGGCCAGCCAGCGCGCCTGCAACACCACCGCACCCGTCACCGCGAGCGCGGCAACCAGGACGTCCAGACCGGTCACCCAGGCGTCCCACACCCACTCGCCGGTGTCCCGGATCACCCTCGCGGTCCCCTCACGTACCTCGTCACAGCGTCTCCCGTGCCCCCTTCGGCTCCCCGCCCGGGGCTCAGCCAGGCCGACGCGACCGCGACGGCCGAGGCCGCCACGAGGATCGCGGAGGCCCACCGGGCACCGGCCTGGCCCCCGCCATCGCCTGCCAGGTGGAGAGCGAGCGTGACCAGGGCGACGCCCAGTGCGGTGCCCAGACCGCGGGTCATGTTGACCAGGCCGCCTCCGGTGCCGGAGGCACGGTCCGGGATCGCCCGCATGATCATGGTGTTGTTGGCCGGGGTGAAGGTGCCCAGCCCCAGCCCGGCCAGCGCCAGGACCGGCACCAGCCAGGCGATCGTCAGCGGAACAGCCAGCAGTGCGGCCGTGGCGAGGGCGAAGACACCGGCCCCGGCCAGACAGCGACTACGGTCGGCCAGGGAGCGCGGAAGCAGCCGGTCACCTCCGGTCGCGGCCAGCGCGAACCCGGCCGGCAGCGCCGTCAGCACCGTCCCGGCCATCAACGCCGAGGTGCCCCGCGCCATGAGAACGACCGGCACCAGCACCAACGGCCCGAACAGCACCAGGTACCCGCTCAGCGCTCCGACCAGTCCGAACGCCACCGCCCGCCCCCGCAACAAGGCCAGGTCCAGCAGCGGCGTAGCGGCTCGGCGCTGCCGGCGGACGAAGCCCCAGCCCGCCACCGCGGCCACGGCGAACAGCACGGTCACACCCCAGCCGGGCACCGGCAGCCCGGAGGCCGCCGACACACCCAGCAGCACACTGGTGGTCGCCACCGCCAGCAGGGACAACCCCTGCCAGTCGAAGCCCGCCACACGGGTACGGGCCCGGGTACGCGGCACCAGATAGTGCCCGGCCACCAGCGCGATGAGCCCGACCGGCACGTTCACCCCGAACACCCAGCGCCAGCCCAGCGTCGACACCAGCACCCCGCCCACCGTCGGCCCCAGCGCCAGGCCCAACGCCTGCGCGGCGGCCTGCACCCCCAACGCCGTGCGCATCCGCTCCCGCGGCGCGCTGGTGGTCACCAGCGCCACGCTGTTGGCCTGCATCAGCGCCGCCCCGGCCGCCTGCACCATCCGGAAGCCCACCAGTGCCCCCAGCGACGGCGCCAGCCCGCAGGCGGCGGACGCCACCGTGAACACCGCGAACCCGTACAGGTACAACAGCTTGCGGCCGTGCGCGTCGGCCAGCCGCCCGGCCGGAATCAGCAGCGCCACCAGAGTGATCAGATAGGCCAGCGACACCCACTCCACCGCCGCCAGCGACGTATGGAACTCTGTACGCAGGCTGCCGTAGGTCAGCGTCACGATGCTCGCGTCCAGCTGCCCCATGAACGCCCCGAAGCACACCGTGCCCAGCGCCAGCCACCAGGCGTTCGGCCGCGACCGTATCCCCTCCGGACGAGCCCGCTCCGCGGTCAGCACGGCGGACCAGCGCCTCCTGGACGGGCGGGGACTCATGCGGGTGGCCATACCCCTCAGGATATATCGGTCACCGAAATGTTTTGCTATCGTTCCATCTCGGGTTCCGCGGCAGCGCCACCCGCACCGCCCAGATGACGGCGCGAGGAATGTCCATGGCGCTGCCGCGGGCCTCCCCACCCAGACGAAACGTCCTGCCATCAGGGGGAGCCGTGCCGATTGACCTCGACGAGGACGCCGCCATCCTGCGCGTCACCGACCAGCTCAAGACCTCCTACAGCGATCGCCACACACCCGACGAGATCGAGGCCGCGGTCGCCGAAGCCCGCGAGTCCCTCAGCGCCCTCCCGATTCGAACCCACATACCCGTCCTCGTGGAACGCAAGGCCCGCCGCACCCTCAGCGAGCCCACCGGCTGAGGAAGAACGCAGGGATAACTCCGCCGTGATGTGGCCGCGGATCACCGGCTTCCCCGCACACGCCGGCAAGCGTCCGGGACGACGGCGCACGACCGACGACGCCCTAGCGCCCTCTGGACCGAGCCGTATCAGGCCACTAGCAGCCCCAGAATCCACCACAATCCCGACCTCAGACCGCGGTACTGAGTGGTGTGCATCGTGAAGTGGCAGGTCACGGACCTGGTGTGATTCCGTGCCCCGGTGCTCGAGCTGGTCACGCGCGGCAGCCTGCCGTGTAGATCGTCGGGCAGGGAGGTCTTCGTGGGTTCTGGCCCGTTCCAGCCCGCGATGCTCCTGTGTTCCCAGGCATGGTGGACCCCGAGGTACTTGAACGGCTCGCCGCGCGCCGAACGGAATGGGACGAGCTGGAAGAACACCTGGTCAAGCAGTTGGATGAGGTGAAGGCCGAGCGGGACGAACTCGCAGTCGCCGAGCGGGTCCTGACGCGGATGAACAAGCGGACAGCTGGGGAACGGGCTGCCGTCGCACCGGCGTCAGCGCAGGTCGGCAGGCGTGCGATGCTGCTGGTCGCGCACCGCAGCGACAGCGTTGACGAGACCGCGGCGCCCGACGACTACCGCCGGATCCTGGCGATCGTGCGAGCCGCCGGCGGTCCGGTGCAGGTGCGGGCGGTGGGCGAAGAGCTGGGCCCTCAGGCGGAGGTGCGCGGAAAACTGGAGCCGCAGCGGGCGAACCCGGTCAAACTCGCGGACCGCGGCTGGCTGCACAAGCGCCGCGACGGGAAGTTCACCGCACGGCTGTAGCCGTCCCGGCCCGTTCTCCTTGGTGCGCATCGCGCCGACGTGCCGCTCCAGCCACGGACTCTGCTGGACGGCCCGAGCGCGGCGCCATCCTCGGTCAGCGGGGCCGTGGGGCGAGTTCGAGGGCAGTGAGCCAGCGGTCGAGTGCGTCGACGGCGTCCTCGTCGACCGCGCCGCTGATCCATGCCTGCGCCCGTTCCCAGGCGGGCTGGGCGTCCGCCAGTGCCTGGTGGCCGGCGTCGGTCAGGACGACACGGGTCGTTCGCCCGGTCGCCGAGGTCTCTGCGGCGCGGACGTAACCGAGTTGTGCGAGCAGGTCAAGGTTGCGGCTGATCGTGGAGCGTTCGATGCCGAGCCAGCCGGCGATCTCCGACGGGCGGACGGGCTCGCCGGAGACGGCCATCTCGGAGAGCACTTCTACCTGCGGCAGGGTGAGTCCCGACTCCCGCAACTCCGCCTCGAAGCGCCGCGAGACGAGCCGGTGCAGCCGCGCGATGCGCCTGCCGAGACACCGGTCTGCCATCCACAGAGCCTGCCGCCGCGACTCTTCCGATCCTTGGTGTTGCATATGCACCTCCTCGTATGTAGTGTAGCCGACGCGATCAATGTTGCAGGTACACCACATGGAGGAATCGTGTCGGACTTCGACGAATTCTTGAAGCGCAACCAGGTTTTCGCGGCGAACGTCGACCTCGCCCGGTTGGCGATGCCGGAATCTATGCCGGAGCGGCTGCCGCTGGTGCTGGTCTGTGCCGATCCGCGAGTCGAGCCGGCGGGCTTCCTCGGGATCGGAACCGGGGAGGCGGGAGTGCTGCGGAACACGGGCGGGCGGGTGGACGGCCGGGTGATCGAGGACATCGCGTATCTGGCGGTGCGGCTCGGGGTCAGGATGGACGTCGCGATCGTGCATCACACGCAGTGCGGCACCGGCCTGCTCGCCGATTCGGCGTTCCGAGGCTCTTTCGCAGAGCGCACCGGAGGTGACGACGCCGTGCTCGCCGAGCGCGCGGTGACGGACCCGGTCGCGACCGTGCGGCGCGATGTCGAGAAGCTCCTCGCCGACCGGCTGATGACCAGCGAGGTCCTCGCGTCTGTGTCGGGATACGTGCTGCGGCTGGAGACCGGGCTCGTCGAGACCGTCGTCGAACACGTCGTCGAGAACGCCGCCGAGCCCGTTGCGCCGGCCAGCAGGTAGCCGAGCGGGAGGCGAACGCCGACGGGTCAGTCGAGGATCGTCGCCACCTGCCAGGCGCCTGGGCGCAGGCCCGTCGCCTTCAGGAAGAAGAGCGAGAAGTTCGACGGGTCCGGGAACCCCAGTTCGCTCGCACATCGCGCCGCGGTGACGCGTTCGTGGGCCAGCAGGCGCTTCGCCTCGAGCACGATCCGTTCCACGATGTACGCCTTCGCGGTACGGCCGGTGACCTGCTGCACTGCCCGGGTCAGGGTGCGCGGGGCGAACCCGAGCGTGGCCGCGTAGTAACCGGCGTCGTGGTGGGTCCGGAAATGCGCCTCGACGCTCGAGCGGAACAGCTGAAACGTCGAGTTCGCCGAGCGCGCCTCGGAATGCGGGGGCTCGAGGCGGGTGATCAGCGCGGACAGCAGGATCTCGGGCAGCTCCGTCGACGGGTCCTCGGCCAGGGCGGCCGCCTCGAGGACGAGGTGCCTGCGTGCCGCGTCGGCGAACGGCCAGGACTCGGCGGGCACCGGCCACCGGGCGACGAGATCGGGAGAGGCGACCAGCTCGCGCGTGCGGTGCGTTACCGGCGCGGTCGGGACGAAGAGCACCAGGTGTCCCGCGACGCGGGTGATGTCGTCCCAGCGGTGCACTGCGCCGGGCGGGATCCACACCGCGGTCCGCGCCGAGAGCGGGTGGGAGACGAAGTCGACCGTGACCGTGCCCTCCCCTTCGTCGACGAGAGCGAGGACGTGGAAGTCGGCTCGTTGCGTGCCGCGGTCGTTGATGTCCCGGAGCCGTTGGAACGTCATCACCTCGACCGACGAGGCCCCGCGGTCGACGGGCTGATAGGTCATGTGCCGGATCGTTGCCACGAGTCCAGTTTTCACCATCGGCCGTCCAGTTGTGCCGATGTCCCGTTCCGCGCTCGGCGGTCCAATGGAACCACGGCAAAACCAGCCGCAAAGCGAGACCGAAGGATCCCCGCATGACCAGCACACAGCACCTCTCCCTGCCCGCATATGACCATCGCCGGGGCACGGGCCCGACCCTGGTCTTCCTGCACTACTGGGGCGGGTCCGCCCGCACCTGGGACCTGGTCGTGGACCGCCTGCCGGGCCGTGACACGCTCGCGGTCGACTTCCGCGGGTGGAGTCGTTCGAACACACTTCCCGGGCCCTACACGCTCCGCCAACTCGCCGATGACACCGTCGCCGTCCTCGCCGACGCCGGAATCGACGACTACGTCCTCGTCGGGCACTCCATGGGCGGCAAGGTGGCGCAACTCGTCGCCGCGAGACGACCCGCCCGTCTGCGGGGGGTAGTCCTCGTCGGATCCGGACCGGCCAGGCCGGCCGAGGAGGTCACCGATGAGTACCGCGAGTTCCTCTCCCACGCCTACGACACCGAAGAGTCCGTCGCCGGCGCGAGGGACACCGTCCTGACCGCCACCGACCTGCCGGCGCGAGTCAAAGCACAGATCGGCGCGGACTCCCGGGCCGGCGCCGAGGCGGCGCGCACGGAATGGCCGCTGCGCGGCATCGCCGAGGACATCACCGAACACGCCCGCATGATCAGCGTCCCAGCCCTCGTCATCGCCGGCGAGTACGACCGCGTCGAACCCGTCGACGTGCTGCGCCGCAACCTCCTTCCCTACCTCTCCAAAGCGCAGTTCGCAGTGATTGCGAACACCGGGCACCTCATCCCGCTCGAAGCCCCCGACGAACTCGTCGACGCGATCACCGCATTCGCACCGGCCGCCTGACCGGCGATCCGCACCAAAAAAGGTTGCACATCGCGCAGCCCCACCGTTCCATCCGACACGAAAGGCACAACCATGACCGACACGACCACGACCGATGCCAAACCCACCATCGTCCTCGTCCACGGCGCGTTCGCGGACGCGTCCGGCTACAGCGGACTGATCTCCAGCCTCGAAGCCGGCGGCTTCACCGTCGTCGCTCCGCCGAACCCGCTGCGCACTCTCGCGTCCGACGCGGCGTCCATCCGGACCCGCGTCGCGGCCATCGACGGCCCCGTCGTGCTCGTCGGCCACTCCTACGCCGGCGCCGTCATCAGCCACGCCGTCGACGGCCTCGACAACCTGATCGGCCTGGTCTACCTGGCCGCTTTCGGCCTCGATGTCGGCGAGAGCTGCCTCAGCGCACAGGACGGGTACGCGCCGTCACTGCTCGCCACTGAGAACGCGCCGACCCCCTACGACGCTCCCGGCGCCCCGGGCGGCCCCGATCTCTACATCAACCCCGGCCGGTTCCGCGAGGTGTTCTGCGGCGACTCCTCCGACGAACTGGCCCGCGCGATGTACGCGACGCAGCGGCCGCTGTCCGCATTCGCGTTCACCGAGGCCGCCACGGTCCGGGGATGGGACCGGAAGCCGACCTGGTACCTCGTCTCCAACGACGACAACTCCATCCCGCCGCAGCTACAGCGGGACATGGCCGACCGGATGCACGCGCACACCGAGGACATCGACGCCTCCCACACGGCCTTCGTCGCACATCCCAAGCGCGTCGCCGACTTCATCGAGCGCGCCGCCAAGGACTTCGCAGAGCGCGTCTGACCCGCCGGGGACCGCGCGACCCCTCCCTCACCTCCAGCAAACCGCACCACTCCACCAAGCCGCACCGGATAGCAACCGCACATCCCTGGCAGGGCGATCCGCCGTCGCTCCACGTGCCATGCGCAGCACCTCCAAGACCCGGCACGCGTCAGCGCGTCGCCGAGACACCGAACCAATCGTCCCCGTACCGGGGCATCCGGACGAAAGACACACATCATGACCGCAGCGGCATGCTCGTCCGTCTTCGAGCAGCTCGACCTGCCCGACACGCGCCTCACCCGGGACACCTATGCCTATGTGGACCGGATATCGCCCGCATTCGTCCTCCATCACAGCGTCCGTAGCTATGTTTTCGCTCGCGCTCACGCTCAGAACCAGGGTCTGCGCGCCGGTAGCGACTACGACAACGAGCTGCTGTTCCTCAGCTGTGTTCTGCACGACATCGGCCTGACCGACGAGGGCAACGGCGACCAGCGCTTCGAAGTCGACGGCGCTGACGCCGCAGCGGCATTCCTGCGCGAGCGCGGCGTCGAGGAACGGCGCATCGCCATTGCCTGGGACGCCATCGCCCTGCACACCTCGGACGGCATCGCCGCGCGGAAGGGCACCGAGGTCGCGCTGGCCCAGGCCGGTATCGGCACCGACATCCTCGGAGTTCAGCGTGAGAGCCTGCCATCCGGCCTCGCCGACGATGTGCACGTCCTGCTCCCACGCCTGGACCTGGCCTACGCGCTCAGCGACGCCATCCTCACCCAGGCCACGGCCAAGCCGCACAAGGCGTCCCCGATCACCTTCCCGGGCGAGCTGCTGCGCCATCACCTGCCGTACGGCGCCTATCCCTCCTGGTACGACCTACTGGCCTCGGCTGGCTGGGGCGACAAGCCGGTCGGCGCCGTCGCCCGGCGCCGCGCTGAGACACCTCAGCAGGTGGGGACCTTGTTCGTGGAGTACCTGGAGGCAGGGGACGTCGAGGGTCTAGTGTCGCTCTACGAGCCGAACGCCCACTTCGTCCCTGCCCCTGGGACTCACTTGACGGGCACCGACGCCATCCGCGCGGCCATGCAGCAGATGGTCGACAGCGGCTCCCGCCTCAAGCTCGAATTGCGCGACATCCGACACGTTGACGACGTCGCCCTGGTGTCGAACAACGCCACACTCACCGGAGCCGGACCGGAGCCGGTGATCTCCACCACCACCGAGATCCTCCGACGACAGCCGGACGGCGGCTGGGCCCACGTCGTGGACGACCCGTTCTTCAGCTGACTACATCGGGGGGCCTGCGCACGGGCGCACAGGCCCCCTGGCCACGGCGCTGAGCGGTTTCGCCCTGTCCGCCAACCGCCTCGTCAACATCACCAACCTCGCCTGGCGCGCCCCCCCTTCCGACCGGCCCAGCCCATGCACGGACAAGCTCGAGGACTGCGCCGGCCACTCCTCGGTCGGCTACTCCCAGGTCAGCCACCCTCGCGATACGTCCGGCGCCGGTCGGCGCATCGGAGCCCCGCACCACGATCAGAAGGTCCACCACGGCCTCCTCAGACCAGTGCCAGTGGCCGCCGCTACCGTGGACCGCCACATCTGTCAGCGGAGGATGAAGTGGTCAGACGCATGGCGGACGACGCGTTCCGTGACGAGCAGGAGAACGGCCGGTACGCGCCGCATGTCCGTGCCATCAACGAGATGGTCGATGACCTGCGCGACCAGGACGGCCGCGGCTGGATGCCGTACGTGGCTCCCTGGCACGGGGGCGTCGACGCACGCGTGTTGTCGATTCTGCGCGATCCGGGCCCCAAGACCCAAGACGGCAGCGGTTCGGGTTTCCTGTGCATGGAAAACGACGACGCCACGGCCGAACGCCAGTGCAACGGCTTTACAGATGCAGGTATAGACGCCCGCGACACCACCCCCTGGAATGCCTACCCCTGGTACATCAACCGCGCTCCCAACGCCGAGGAACGCAGAGCCGGCGTCACGGTTCTGGCCCGCCTCCTCGGTCTGCTTCCCCGCCTTGAAGTAGTCCTTTTGCAAGGAGGCGACGCGCAGGACATCTGGCGACGACTGGAGAAGACCCACCCCGAGCTCGTGCGGGAGGCACGGTATGAGGTCGTCCACACCTATCACCCCGGCCGGCAGGCCCTGTGGTCGCCGGACCCTGCCGTCCGAGCAGCCCGGGAACAACAGCGCCACGACTCGTACCAGCAGGTGGCGCAAGCGCTCCAGCGGTAGCAGGCACAGCGGCAACTCCACGGCCACAGCGCCTCACCGTCGCCAGCTTCCCGGATGAGGATCACTGCTCACGTCGGCGGGCGGATCGCGTGGAGTACGTGTGCCGCGTGCCGGCATACGTCACCTGCGTGTGGGTCTTGTCCAGCTACTGCGGATGAGACGAGCCTGCAAAGCGGCGGCGAAGCGTGCTCCCGGGCCGGACGCCGCTCGACCCGTTCGGTAGGGACGACCGCCATCGCAAGCGGACGAACGGGTCGCTCAGCACTCACTGTCTTCCCAGGGCCCTGCGAGAGGCGTCGGCATCCGACGCTGGTCAGAAACGAATCTCGACGGAGCGGCCTTCCGCGTCGAGCTGGGGCACCTCGGGAACCCTGCCCGAGGTCCCCCGTGCGATCCGGTACGCCGACCAGGCCGCGCCGGCAGCGTCGAGAACGTCGTCCGCGGGAATACGATCCGCCTCACCGAGCACGTCCGGGAGTACGATCCCGGCCCCGGCCAACAGGGAGCGGCGCAGGTGCTGCCCGCGCCAGGTCTTCTTCGCGTAAGCCGGCGGAACCCCGTCCGCCATGGCGGAGAAGCACACCTCGGGGTGTACCTCGTGGACCCGTTCATCGGCGAGCCAGCATGCCCGAGCCTCAAGCAGCTTCGGGGCCAGCGCCCACGCCTGCCGGCTCAACCGGTTACCGGTGAGCTCCTGGCACCGGTCGGCTGCCGCCACGTATTCGCGTTCCTGCCACACCGGTCTCGGCGCGATGAGGAAGACGCTGTTGCGCCGCACACCGAGCAGGGCCTTGGCCGCCAGGTCCGCGGCACGCCAGCCGTTCTCGACGAGCCCGAGCGGCATGTCCACCGCGATCACCCGCGCTCCGACGGCACGCTCGATCAGCGTGTCGAGCCGACGATCCACCAGGCTGCCCGCGTACGCGCCGTCCGTGAGCCCGATCCCGACCCAGCCCTGCTTACCGCAGGCATCGACTCCCAAGACCTCCATACCACCCCACCCCCGCGCAAGGAGCGCAGCCTACCGTGATCGTATTGGCCGCCCTTCCCGGTCAGCCGTCCGCGCGGAAAGCGTCACCGAACGCGTCCGCATGGGCCTTCAGCGCCTCGCGGGCGAAGGTGACACCCAGGCCCACGACCTGCGCGATCGTCAGATCGGGTGCCGGGATGCTGCGGTAGACGAAGTCGGGGGCGAAGCCGTTGAAGGTCAGCGGCTGGTGCGGGGCGACGCCGGGACGTTCGGGTCCGGTGTCGCCGAGCAGGTCCCGCGCCCGGTCGAAGCGGAAGTAGTCGCCGTAGGCGCGCGCCTGGCCCTCGCGGACCGCCCGCCGCTCCTCGCCCTTCCCGTGCCCGGGGCCCGTGCCGGTCAGATACACGAGACGGAACTGGCCCTCCTGGATCTGCCAGCCGAAACCGGGTCCCGGGCAGGCGGTGAACATCTCGACGATGCCCTGGCCCCGGCTCATCGCGGTACGTACCAGGATCCCCTCCCGCTCGATCTCCCCCGCCAGCTCCGCCCGGATCCGGTTCGTGGCGTGCAGACAGCGCATCTTCTGCACCGTCGCCTCCAGGCGAGCGGGCCGCAGAATCGCGACCGCCTCCTCGGGAAGCAGCAACAGCTCCGAATCGGCGGGCGTACCGACCTCGGCGCTCAGGTCCACGAGTGCGCCGATCAGGCCGAGCCAGCGCTCGAACACGTCGGCGCCGAAACGGTCCCCCCCCGTTACCGTTTTCGTGGTTCCGCAATGGGGCCTCCGGCCTTCGGGTCCGGCATGACTTCCCCCTCCTGTTGTTGATGATCCGGGGGGTGGTGTCACCGGGCCCGGAGGCATCGACGGACCGCTGATGAGGGGCTTGAGCACCGGCTTCACCCGAGTCGGAAGAGCTCTCCGTAACGTGGATGTGGCAGCTCGGTGCCCTGGCAGGGCCGGACGAAAGCGTGATGGAGGGGCCTGCACGTGATCGACACCGGCGACATCGACGTCTTCCTCGGCCTGGACGTCGGCAAGGGCGAACACCACGCCACTGCCGTCACGCCAGCCGGGAAGAAGGCGTTCGACAAGCGCCTGCCCAACACCGAGCCCAAGCTCCGCGAACTGTTCGCGAAGTTGCAGGCCAAGCACGGAACGGTGCTGGTCGTGGTCGACCAGCCGGCCTCAATCGGAGCCCTGCCGCTGGCGGTCGCGAGGGACATGGGCTGCCCGGTCGCCTACCTGCCCGGACTGACGATGCGGCGGATCGCCGACCTCTACCCCGGTGAGGCGAAGACGGACGCGAGGGACGCGTTCATCATCGCGGACGCCTCCCGCGCCATGCCCCACACGCTGCGGGCCATCGACGGCGAGGACGAGACGATCGCCGAGCTGGAGATGATCGTGGGCTTCGACGACGACCTGGCCGGCGAGGCAACCCGGGTCGCGAACCGGCTTCACGGCCTGCTGACCCAGATCCATCCGTCGCTGGAGCGGGTGCTAGGGCCGCGATTGCAGCACCCGGCGGTCCTGACCTTGCTGCAACGGTTCGGGTCTCCGGCCCAGATCCGCAAGGCCGGCCGACGGCGGCTGGTCACCCTGTTGCGGCCGAAGGCTCCGAGGATGGCCGAGCGGCTGGTCGAGGAGATCTTCGCCGCCCTGGACGAGCAGACCGTCGTCGTTCCGGGGACCGAGGCGGCCGCGCTGATCGTCCCAAGCCTGGCCGGGTCCCTGACGGCCGTCCTTGACCAGCGCAAGCTGCTGGCCACGCGGATCGAGGAACTCCTGGAGGCTCACCCTCTTTCGAAGGTCCTGACGTCCATGCCGGGCATCGGCGTCAGGACCGGAGCACGGATCCTGATCGAGGTCGGCGACGGCAGCACCTTCCCGACCGCAGGCCACCTCGCCGCCTACGCCGGACTCGCGCCGACGACCCGCAGTTCCGGGTCGTCGATCCGCGGCGAACAGCCCTCCCGCAGAGGAAACAAGCAGCTCAAACGAGCCTTCTTCCTCTCCGCCTTCGCCGCCCTGGGCGACCCGGCATCGCGGGCCTACTACGACAAGAAGATCGCTCAGGGCAAGCACCACACCCAGGCCCTGCTCTGCCTCGCCAGGCGCCGGGCCGACGTCCTCTTCGCAATGCTCCGCGACGGCACCTTCTACGAACCCCAGCCCGCCGTGGCGACCGGAGACCTCCTTGTCCTCCGGACAGGTGCGTGATCAGCTTCGGAGATGGGGGCCGAGGATTCCGAGCACATGAAAGTCATCCGCCGCTGGCTGGCTGGCGAAGTGGTCAACAACACCGTCGGCATCAAGCTGACCGGCGGCCCGTTCAACGGACGGACCAAGATCGTCCAGCTCGATCAAGACGCGCTTCCACCTTCACGCCTCCGTGCTCGTGGCGGCCAGGGACAGGGACCCTGGAACCCTGCCGCCTGGCACATCTACACACCTGTCCGTTCCCCCGATGCTCCCGCCGGCTGGATCTACGAATACACCGGGGCCGACACAGCCACGGACAACTGAAGCTCGCACCGGGGACTCCCGCGGACGCCCAAACGGCTTGACCGAAGAGATAGGGGCACCCCCCCGCGCAGCCCCGGAAGGCAGGGACGCAGCGCGGCGGCCAGCTCGTCGTAGCCGCGCCAGTGCCACGCCGTCCCGGCCAGTGTCGTCCACGTCCGTCCCGGCCATCCGGGATCGAGCAGGCTCAGCAGCACCAGGACCGGACGGTCGAGCCCGTGCAGCTTGCCGTCGGCGTAGGAGTCCAACTGGTCGGTGTCCGGGAGCGAGAACACCTTGTTCTCCATCACCAACGGGCTGCGCCCGGGATATTCCACGACAAGATCGAGGTTCCGCCACTCCCGCCGCACCCGCACCTGACCCAACCCATGACCACTCCCGGGTATCAGCCAGGCATCCAGCAGGGCCTCGCCCAGCACCGAATGGCGCTCCACGTACCAGGCCAGCGTGTCGCTGTGGAACAGTTCCTTGCTGCCCCTCGACATCGCGAAGACCACGTCGCCGGTCAGCGACTCCACCAGGTCGGAGAGTCGCGCGAATAAACCGCCAGGCACCCGTTGCCTCCCGCAAGGTCGCAGCACAAGGGCACAGCCGACCCTCTTGGCCTCGGCGGGAGCACCCGGCAGGCCAGGGGACGCCTTCGGCGAAGCAGAGACAGGGACCTGCAGGCGATACAGACGATCCTCGCACCGGTGAGCGACGAGGACCGCGTCACCGATTCCTTTCGCCGTCATCTGATCGCCGACGGATGGACCGTGGTCACCCCCACGGACCGGTGGACCGACGTCGAGGCCGTACGCGGCGAGGAGCGGCTGATCGCCGAGGCGAAGGGCCGCACCCAGGAGAAGGGGATCGACGCCGACATCGCCCACGGCCAGTTGCTGCGCCGCATGACGAGCAACTCCCCGAACATCCGCTACGCGCTCGTCGTACCGACATCCTCGCTGTGGCATGCGCAACGCGTCCCAGCCCACATCCGGCGACTGCTGCGGATCGACCTGTACGAGGTGACCCACGACGGACAGGTGAACCATCGCCCCTCCTGACCAGCCCACGGCCGGAACCCGCCATGAGACCGCCATGCTTGTGGACGAGTGGATGAACCACGGGCGAATTCTCGATCGCCGTCCGGTCAGAACAGGGTCAAGAGGCCCGGTCAGGGCCCTGCGGCCTGCCTAGGATCAAGAACACCGCTCCCGTTCGTACGACTCCCTCTGGAGGCCCGGCGTGCCCGACACCAAGCGCGGCGCCGAAGCCGAACCCGGTCCGATATCGCCCCCGGATCCAGCACCGGCATCGTCTGCCCCCGCCGCCCGCCGCCGTACCGTGCTGCTCGCGGCGGGTGCTCTCGTGGCCGTGGCGGCCGTGGGGGCCGGAGTGCTCGCGGCCCGGGGATCCGGTTCGAGCGCGCGGCCAGCCGCCGCTGCCGACGGGCTCCCGCACACCACCGTCGAGGTCGCGACCTCCGGGTGCGGCAGCGGCTGGACGCACCCGCAGGCCGGTCACCAGGTCTTCGAGCTGCACAACACGTCCAGTACGGCAGCCGAGGTGTATCTCACCGACGCGAAGACCGGCGCCGTTTACGGCGAGGTCGAAGGGTTGGCTCCGGGGACCGTCCGGCCGCTCGGGGTGACCCTCGGGAATGGTTCGTACGCCTTCAAGTGCCTGCCCGACGATGCCGACGCCGTGACCGGGCCCACCGTGCGGATCACCGGCTCGAAGGTGAAGAGCGGGCCCGCCGCCGTGCCGATCACGCAGCAGGAACTCATCCCGCCGACGCTCGACTACCAGAAGTGGATCGAGGCCCGAACCGTCGAACTCGCCCGGAAGACGGACGTGTTGCGCGCCGCCGTCGACCGGGGCGACCTCGGCGCCGCCCGTAAGGCGTGGCTGCCCGCGCATCTCGTCTACGAGCGGATGGGCGCCGCCTACGGCACGTTCGGCGACTCCGACGGGGCGATCAACGGCACCACGGCCGGACTCGCGGGCGGCGTGCACGACGCCGGGTTCACCGGGTTCCACCGGGTCGAGTACGGGCTGTGGCACGGCGAGTCGGCGAGCGGGCTGCGCGGTCCGGCCGATCAACTCGCCAAGGACGTCCACGCGTTGGAGAGCAGCTGGCCCTCCCAGCGGATGGATCCGTCCGACACCGGGCTGCGGGCGCACGAGATCCTGGAGAACACCGTGCAGTTCGAGCTGACCGGCCGCACCGACTACGGCAGCGGCACCAACCTGGCCACCGCCCGCGCCAACCTCGACGGCACGCGCGTACTGCTCGGGTATCTGAGCCCGCTGCTGAAGACCCGGGACTCGGGGTTCGCCGAACTCGGTACCTGGATGGACCGCGCGCAGCACACCCTGGACGGCCTGGACCACTCCGGCAAGTGGACGCCACTGACTCAACTCACCCGTCCGCAAAGGGAGAAGGTCGACGCCGACCTCGGTGGACTGGTGGAGCGGCTGGCCGACGTGGCCGCTCTCACGGACGTACGGAGGACCGCGTGAAGCGCGGATACGAGGTGGGCCGCCGGGGTTTCCTGGCGAGTGCGGCGGCCGTGGCCGGTGCCGGGCTGGTGGCCGCCGACCGCGGTGCGGCCGTCGCAGCGGTGCAGGGTGCCGCGAGCGTGCCCTTCCACGGGGCGCATCAGGCCGGGATCATCACCCCGGCCCAGCGCGCCACGGCGTTCGTGTCCTTCGACACGACGGCCGCCGACCGGACCGAACTCATCGACCTGCTGCGGACGTTGACCGACCGGGCCCGCTTCCTCACCGCCGGCGGCAGCCCGGAGGACCTGGGCATCACCGGCCCGCCCTCCGACTCGGGCACGCTCGGCCCGGACCTCCCGGCGGACCGGCTGAGCGTCACCGTGGGCGTCGGTGCCTCGCTCTTCGACGACCGCTACGGCCTGGCGAAGCTCAAGCCCCGCCGCCTGACCGCGATGCCGTCGTTCCCGGACGACGACCTGAACGCCGCCTGGTGTCACGGCGATGTGAGTGTGCAGTTCTGCGCGGACAGCTCGGACACCGTGCTGCACGCGCTGCGCGACATCACCCGGCACACACGCGGTGGTCTCCAAGTGCGGTGGCGGACCGACGGGTTCATCAGTCCGCCGCGCCCCTCGGGGACCCCGCGCAACCACCTGGGCTTCAAGGACGGCATCTCCAACCCCGAGGTGACCGACGCCCGCGCGATGAACGACCTCGTGTGGGTGGGCAATAGCAGCGGAGAGCCGGACTGGGCGACCGGCGGAAGCTATCAAGTCGTACGCCTGATAAGGATGTTGGTGGAGTTCTGGGACCGGGTCTCCATCACCGAGCAGGAGCGGATGTTCGGCCGCGCCCGGGACACCGGTGCCCCGCTGGACGGGCACCACGAGAAGGACACGCCCAACTTCGCGCAGGACCCGCAGGGCGATGTGATCCCGCTCGACAGCCACATCCGGCTCGCCAACCCGCGCTCTGCGCAGAGTGCCGATCAGCGGGTCCTGCGGCGGGGCTACAACTACGACCGGGGCATGGACAGCAACGGCAACCTCGACATGGGTCTGCTGTTCTGCTGCTACCAGCAGGATTTGGCGCGGCAGTTCGAGAACGTGCAGAAGCGGCTGGCCGGTGAACCGCTGGTCGACTACGTCTCGCCGTACGGCGGCGGGTACTTCTTCGCGCTGCCCGGGGTGCGGGACACGTCCGACTGGCTGGGCCGCACCCTGCTGACCTGAGAGACCGCCGATCTGAGACACGGGTCAAGAACAGGCCAACAAACCATGAGAATCTCCTGACCCGCCGTTCGCCTTGACGTCATTGCCGCTCCCCCGGGCCGCCGCCACCATTGCGCAGGATCCGGCTGTAGATGGCACAAACATCGAATCTGTGGGCCGGGCCCTGGACTTCGATGCTCCCTCGGAAGGCGAGACAGCATGATCGGCACAGGAAGATCCTCAGGTGGGCGACGTCAGGTGACGCGCATTGGCGCCTTGCTCGGCGCTGCCGCACTGGCGACCGCTGGCGGGGCCGTCCCCGCGTCGGCGAACTCCGGCGGTCACCACCCCTCCGGCACCCACACCGCGACACCGATCAAGCACGTGGTCGTGATCTACGACGAGAACGTCTCCTTCGACCACTACTTCGCCACCTACCCCGAGGCCGCGAACACCGACGGCACGAAGTTCAAGGCCGCAGCGCACACGCCGAAGGCCGACAACCTGCTGAATGCCGGGCTGCTGAAGAAGAACCCGAACCTCTACACGCCCACCCGGCTGAGCAGTTCGCAGGCGATGACCTGCGACCAGAACCACTCCTACGGCCCCGAGCAGTACGCGGCCGACGGCGGCAAGGCCGACAAGTACGTCGAGAACACCGAGGTCAACAAGTGCACCGGCCTCTTCGGTGAGCCCGGCCTGGTCATGGACTACTACGACGGCAACACCGTCACGGGCCTGTGGAACTACGCCCAGCAGTACTCCCTCAACGACAAGTCGTTCAGCTCGGTCTACGGCCCCTCGACGCCCGGCGCCCTGAACCTGGTCTCCGGTCAGACCCACGGCGTGATATCCGTCGACCCGGCCTCCGGCACCGAGAACCCGAAGCAGACGACGACCCCGGACTCGTACGCCGTGGTCTCCCCGAACGCCAAGGGCGTCGGCACGGTCATCAACGACCCCGACCCGGCCTTCGACGACTGCTCGGACAAGGACCACACGAGCACCAACGCGCTCGCGGCGATGCAGGGCAAGAACATCGGTGACCTGCTCAACTCCAAGAACGTGAGCTGGGGCTGGTTCCAGGGCGGCTTCCGGCCCAGCACCGCGTGGGACGGCAAGAGCGGCAACTACGCCAAGTGCGCCGGCACCACCCACACCAACGTCGGCGGCGCCGCAGTGGTCGACTACAGCCCGCACCACTCACCGTTCGAGTACTACAAGTCGACGTCCAACCCGCACCACCTGGCCCCGAAGTCCATCGCCGAGATCGGCCACAACGGGCGCGCGAACCACAACTACGACCTCACGGACTTCGACGCCGCTCTCAAGACCGGCAACCTCCCGGCGGTCAGCTTCCTGAAGGCGGCCGAGTACCAGGACGGGCACGCCGGTTACTCCGACCCGACGGACGAGCAGAACTTCCTGATCAAGGAGATCAACGCGCTGCAGCAGTCTCCGGAGTGGAAGTCCACCGCTGTCGTGGTCGCCTACGACGACTCCGACGGCTGGTACGACCACGTCACTTCGAAGGTGCGCAACGGCTCCACGGACTCAACCGTCGGTTCCAACGGCAAGGCCCTCGACAGTGCCGCCTGCCAGTCCGGTCCGGCCGCCAAGGGCGGCTACGCGGACCGCTGCGGGCCGGGCACCCGGCAGCCGCTGCTGGTCATCTCGCCGTACAGCAAGGTCAACAAGGTCGACCACACCGCCACCGAGCAGGCGTCGATCACCCGGTTCATCGAGAACAACTGGCACACCGGCCGCATCGGTGACGCGTCCTTCGACCAGCGGGCCGGCAGCCTCACCCACATGTTCGACTTCAAGCACCCCAACAACAAGCAGGTGCTGCTGAACACGGACGGTTCCGTGAAGTCGGTGAAGCGGATCCCGCACTACACGCAGACGGCCTCGTCCGCGTCCGACCTGGCCGCGTACAACCAGGACCTCGCCGCGCAGAACGTCTCCTACTCCGGTTCCACCTCAACGAGCCTGCCGATCGCCATCGCAGCCGGCATCCTCACCGCCGGCGCGGCGACCACCGCGTTCGCCCTGCACCGCCGCAAGGCGCGCACCCGGGGCGCGACCACGGCTGTGTGACCACTGCGGCGTGACCGCGCAACACCCCTGCGGACGGCGGGGTCCCTGCTCACGGGCCGGGACCCCGCCGTCCCCGCATACGCTCATCCGGGCAAGACCCACAGGCCCGCAACGTGCCGGCTGCCGGGCGGAAGCCTTGGCCGACAGCAGGTGAACCCTGATGCCAGGGTCAATGGTGTGTCAGCCTATCACCGGACGGCCGGGCGGCGCCGTCGCGCGGCAGCCGGATGACGATCCGTGTCCCTGCGGCGGATTCCGAGAGGGCCGTGACGGTGCCGCCGTGCGCGGTGATCAGTTCTTTCACCACGGCGAGGCCGATGCCGCTGCCGCCGCTGCGGTTCCGGGCGGCGCTGCCGCGCCAGAGCCGGTCGAAGACGTGCGGGAGTTCGTCGGCGGGAATGCCGGGGCCGTCGTCGGTGACCTCCACGAGTACCGTGTCGCCTTCGGCGGATGCGGTGACGGTGTCGCCGGGGCGGCAGTAGCGGGCCGCGTTGCTCAGCAGGTTGCCCAGGGCCTGGTGGATGCGGTCGGCGTCGGCGTGATGGGCAGCGGGTCGGTCACGATGCGGGTGCGGACGGTGAGTCCGGCGGCGCGCAGTTTGGCCTCCCGGTCGGTCACGGCACGGCGTACGAGGTGGGCGAGTTCGACCGGGGCCGTGTTCAGGGACAGCCGGGCCGATTCGGCCTCGGACAGTTCGGCCAGGTGTGGTGTCTCATCAGGTTGGATCCACGGTGTCGTCGGACGTGCGCTGAAACGGCCCAGAAACTCGTACTCGATATACGCTTGTCTTTCGTACTCGATACATGGTCCACTGACGGCATGACACCCATTCGGCTCACCAAGCCGACGATCGCCGTCCTCGAGACACTGCTCTCCACGACGGACGACACTCCGGCCTGGGGACTCAGCATCTGCCGCGACGCCGACCTCGGCCCCGGCACCGTCTACCCCATCCTCGACCGTCTCACCGAACGGGGCTGGGTCACCAGCCGCGAAGAGACAAGCGCGCACCCCGGGCGGCCAGCTCGTCGGTTCTACGAGCTCACGGCCAGCGGGCGTCAGCATGCGACTGCTGCGCTGGAAGCCCGTGCCTCGCGCCGCTCGCGCCTTGGACTGGCCGGAGGTGCGGCATGAGCGTTCCTCGCCACGAAGTGTTGATCGCAGAGAACGTAAAGCTGGCCTTCGGCTACCTCACCGAGCGTGACATCACGTCTCTGGCGAGGGCAGTGGAGGGGCTCGCGCATCTGGGTCTTGAGTTCAGGTCCGTGCAGCAGGTCAGCCAGTCCACCAACACGGTGCTGCTTCGGCACACTGACACCCGCTGGCTCCTTCACGTCACATCGAGGCTGCGCCTTCAACTGGCCACCGCACCGCATCACGAAAACGGGTGCACGTTCCTGGTCGTCGGCCTGGACGGCGTCAACGGATCTCTGGCAGAACTGAAGGCCAAACGGGCGCGGGGGAAGTCTCACCGCATCGCGCCTCGGCCTGCGCTGCGCGCGACCGGTCTCGCCGCTGCCCTGGCTGGCTCGCGCCGACCCCATCTCATGCGGGACTGGTCGGCTGTTCTGGCAGGCTCCCCTGACGACGGGGTGAAGCTCACGCCGCTGCAACAGTACTGTCTTGCGCTCGGATTCCTGTGCGCCGCGGTACACATGCGGGTCCGCGACCTAGCTCGGCCTCTCTGGCGGCCCGTCGACTGGCTCCTGAGGAAGTCGTCCCGCACCAACGGGTTCATCGCCACCCTCGTGGGAGCACAGGCTATTTACATCGTCGGGGACGACGGCCTCGTCGCGCTCGTAGCCGAGGTGTGGGAACCGTGCACCTTCTTCGCGGCCGCGCTATACGGGCTCTCGCGCTGGCTACGCCACATCCGAGGCATCGTTCCAGACGAGAGCGCCAGCAAGCACCTGCGCGCTGACGACTGAAGACAAAGACGCCGCCCTACGTGGCATGGCGGGCCTTCGGTTGACCCGACGAGCAGACTGACGGTTCATGGTCGGTACACCTCGACCCGCGGGCGTGGCCGGTCAAGGAGGGCGACACCATCGAGGACGAGACCGGCTGGTCCTGGACCCTGACCAGCACCCGGAGCCACATCGTGCCCGGGTACTCCGGGTTGGACTCAGGAGTCGAGAAATGGCTTACTGGCTCTAATAAAAGCTGTCGATCATGTGACTGTTGGCTTGTCCGCTCGTTGGTCTGGTCGTGGGGAAACGCCAGTCGCGACCGTGGATCGTGTCGGATGAACTCTGGTCGCTCATCGAGCCGTTGCTGCCCGAGCCGACGCCGAAGCTGGTCGAGGGCAGACCTCGAGTGCCGGACCGCCAGGCCCTGTGCGGGATTCTGTTCGTCCTGCATACCGGCATCCAGTGGGAGTACCTGCCGCAGGAGCTGGGCTTTGGCTCGGGGATGACCTGCTGGCGGCGCCTGGCGGCCTGGAACGAGGCCGGCGTCTGGGATCAGCTGCACGTGGTGCTGCTGGAGAAGCTGCGGTCGAAGGACCAGCTGGACTGGTCGAGGGCGGTGATCGACTCCTCGCACGTCCGCGCGGCCCGACGGGGCCCAAAAGCGGACCCAGCCCGGTCGACCGCGCACGTCCGGGCAGCAAGCACCACCTCATCGTCGACGGCCAGGGCATCCCGCTCGCGGTGTCGCTGACCGGCGGAAACCGCAACGACGTCACCCAACTCGAGCCTCTGCTGGACAAGATCCCGGCCGTCGCGGGCCGGGTCGGCAGACCCCGCCGACGCCCCGACGCGCTGCTGGCCGACCGCGGGTACGACCACGACAAGTACCGTCGCCTGCTCTGGCAGCGAGGGATCCGCCCCGTGATCGCGAAGCGAGGCGAGCCGCACGGCACTGGCCTGGGCATATTCCGCTACGTCGAGTGGGAGGCGTTCCCGGGCTTGTGCGCCCTTACCTGTCCGTCGGCTCGGCGGCGTCATGCTTGCTCAGCTCGGGCGAGGGCGGCGCCCGCCCCGACGTCATCATGATCACCGCCGACCGGGACATGTGAGGACCTTCCCATGACCCACGCGAGTTACGAGAGGCGGTCGGCCGGCGAACTTGGGACCGCCGTCATGGTCGCGCTGTGGGACGCCGGGGCACCGCTCATGCCAGGACGGGTGCGGAGCGAACTCGGCTTCGGCCTGGCCCGGATGACGGTGGCGACGACGCTGGCCCGTCTGTACGAGAAGGGCGTCGTCAGCCGAGGGCGCCAGGGGCGCGGCTACGTCTACCTCCCCGTGGAGGACGCCCCGGGCCTGACTGCCCGGCGCATGCACACCGAACTCGACCGGGACACCGACCGGGAGACGGTCCTGGCCCGCTTCGTCGCCCAGCTCAGCTCCGGCGACGAGCGGCTCCTGCGCCGGCTCCTGGACCGTGACGGGCGATGACCACTGAGCTGCCCGTACCGCTGGCCCTGCCGCTCCGCGCGCCGCAGCTGCGCCGCCGGACGCTCGACCGGGTCGTTCCCGCCGCCGCGCAGGTCCTCTCGGGGCGGCGTTCCGTCCTGGATCGGAACCAGATTGGCACGCCCACAGGCTGGATGCGTTGTCGCAACCCAGGCGACCGGCAACGCGGGCATACGACCTCACCCGCGATTGATCGAGGTGCGGCCGTGACATGACGAGGGCCGCACGGGTTCTTCAGGCGTGAACAAGGAGTGGGCCCGCGCGGCCTTGTCCAATCCTGCCTTCTGCGGTGTGAGTTGCTCGATGAACTCGAACCCCAGTGGCAGGCGCGCTGCGATTGCGGGCGTCAAGACCGGCGCCGTGGTGCTCGCCGCAGGTAGGCCGGCGCGGGACCGAAGTACGAACTCACTTTCCGTGACCGGCTGGTGGTCACGCTCGTCCACCTGCGCAGCGGCCTCACCCACGAGGCGCTCGCCGTGGCCTACGGCGTCGGCTCCTCGACTGTCGGCCGGGCGATCGCCGAGCTACGCCAGTGGGCACTGATGCGCAGATTCACCGGATGCCGCGAGACCTGCACGCAGACCCACCGGGCAATCGCCGGCCTGATCTCTGACCGCGCTGCCCCACGCGACCCACCCGCCGCGAGCACAGCACCGAATTCGTGCTCGCCCGCGATCCGGCCGGCTGACCATCCACCAGCCGAACCATCAGGCCCGCATACCCACAGATCACTCGCGGGTGCGGTTGTCAGTCGTGCGTCGGCGCCTGGGTGGTGCAGTTCAGGGTGACGCCGGTCGGGACCAGGCGCTCGACGGAGCCGGGTCGGCCCCCGCTGGCGGCCAGCTGGGCGGCGTTGAGGTAGCCGATGAAGAGCTGCTTGCCCGCGGGCATCGCCGAGGGGGTGAACACCAGGTCGACCCTGCCGTTGCTCTGCCGTTCGCCTTTCATGACCTGCGTGACTCCGGGGCCCTGGCCGTGGTCCAGGCTCGCGTCGTCGCCGGGCCCCAGGCAGAACTCGCCGACCTTGATGGTCACCGGGAGCCCGGCCTTGGCCAGGGCCGCCTGGAGGCCGGCGTGGTCGCTGAAGTACTTCGCCTTGTCCCAGCTGACGTGGACCGTGCCGTCAGTCTTGGTGTCCACGCTGAACGCGACGGTGTGGATGTGCACGGAACCCGCCCCGGTGCTGTTCCCGGCAGCGGGCGGGGCGGTCGCCGGATTGCCGTAGCTGCTGACGCCGAGCGCCAGCCCGGCTGCCGCCGCGGCGACGAGGGAGACCTTGGCGAGGCGCTGCCGCCGGGACCGGGCCCGGCCTGCCGCGGCGATCCGCTCGACCGGGGCGTCCATGGTGACGCCGTCCATGGACTGCCGCAGGGCGCCCAGGACCTGCTCGGCCTCGGTGGTGTCCTCGTTCATGCTGTGCGGGCTCATGGCCTGACCTCCAGATTGTCCGTGCTCACGAAGTGGCCGCGCAGGGTCGCGACGGCCCGGGCCAGATGGGCGGTGACGGTTCCGGGTGCTATCCCCAGAGCCGTGGCCGTGGCCTTGGTGTCGAGGTCGAGGAAGACCCGGAACGCGATCACCTCGCGCTGCCGCTGCGGTAGGCCGCGCAGCGCGGCGAGCAGGTCGGGGTCCAGCCCGGTGTCCGGACCGCGGTCACGGGCGGCGACCTCTGGGGTGTCGGGGACGATGTCGATGGCGACCTCGCGCCGCCGTCTGCGCCACCACGACACCCGGGTGTTGAACGCGGTCCGGACCACCCAGGCGCGGGGCGCGGGGTGCCGGCGCACCACGTGCCACGACGTCCAGGCGCGGGTGAACGCCTCGGCGACCAGGTCCTCGGCCAACTGCCGATCACCCACCCCGGCCAGCACCGCCCGCAGGCAGACGTCCCGATTGGCCTCGTAGAACTCGCTGAACTCCAACTGCTTCACACCCCCTGAACGCTTCGGGGCCGCGATCGGCTTACCTACTCTGGTGGCTGGCTCCAGCGGCAGTCGTCCAAGGCGGAGTTGAGGCCGGCGTGACAGCGGGTCGTCCGGGTGGGTCCAGGCTGAACAGCTCCCGTGCGTGGGGCAGCCGGTACCTCAGGGCGTCGGGCTGGATCGTCAATCGTTGCGCAGTCTCGCCGACGCTGCCCACGGCGCCCAGCCATGCGGTGAGCGAGGCGGCGTAGGCGGTGCCCCGGGTGCGGTCGTGGTCGGCATGGCGTCGATGCCCGGGTGGCGCAGTCGCGAGAGGCCCTCGTCATGTCTGGGCCGCACTTCGATGAATCGCGGGTGAGGTGGATAGGCCGACTCGGCGCACCGTCAGGGTCTGCCCCCGAGTGATGCCTCTTCGCAGTCCGTAACTGAGTGCCGTAGGCCGGGACGAGCGTCTACCCGTCCTGTGCCTGGATGCGGGGTCATCCCATCCGCCGGCTCCTGACGACCGGCCAACCTCACGCAACGGCACCCGCAACCCGACAACCGATCACGAGAATGGCGAGACTGGAGGCTATCCGCCGTGCGTGCGCAGCTGGTGTTCGTAGGCGAAGATGACGACCTGGACCCGGTCGCGGAGCTGCAGTTTGGTGAGGATGCGGGTGATGTGGGTCTTGACGGTGGCCTCGGTGAGGAAGAGACGTTCGGCGATCTCCGCGTTCGACAGTCCGGCGGCGATGAGGTGGAACACGTCCTTTTCGCGGGCCGTCAGTCGGGCGAAGAGTGCGCCTGCGTCGTCTGCGCGGGGCCACGGGGCGATCTGGGCGAAGCGGTCGACGAGACCGCGGGTGATGCGCGGGGTGAGGACGGCGTCGCCGGAGGCCACGGCCCGGATCGCCGCCTGGAGCACGGCCGGGACGACGTCCTTGAGGAGGAATCCGCAGGCACCGGCGCGGAGGCCCTCGAAGGCGTACTCGTCGAGGTCGAAGGTGGTGAGGATGAGGACGCGGGAGGCTGTGTGGGAGGTGATGCGGCGGGTCGCTTCGATGCCGTCCATGACGGGCATGCGTACGTCCATGAGCACCGCGTCCGGCCGCGTGCGCCGCGTGAGGTCGACCGCTTCCTGTCCGTTGGCGGCTTCGCCGACGACGGTGATGTCCGGCATCGTGTCGAGGAGGCTGCGGAAGGCCATGCGGATGAGTGCCTGGTCGTCGGCGAGGAGAACCGAAACCGTCATTGCGGTTCCCCCAGCTTCAGCTCGCCCGAGACGACCCACCCGGACACGGTGGGACCCGCCCGGAGGTCGCCATCGAACATCGCGACCCGTTCCCGCATCCCGGTCAACCCGTTGCCGGCGCTTCCTTCCGAGCGGCCCCCGGGGGCGGGCCTGCCGTCGTCGGTGACACTGAAGCCGACCAGGTCACCGCCGCATTGCAGGACGACGTCCACCGTCGAGGCGTCCCGCGCGTGCTTGACGACATTCGTGAGCGACTCCTGCAGGATCCGGAAGAGCGTCGTCTGTGCCTCCGCGCTCAGGGTCTCCGGGCTGCCGGTCTCGGTCAGCCGGACGTCCAGGCCGGTGCCGCGGGTCTCGTCCACCAGGGCCTTGAGCGAGCCGAGGTCGGGCTGCGGGGCCCGGTCACCACCGTCGTCGGCCCGCAGGACGCCGAGGAGGCGGCGCATTCCGGCGAGGGACTGCCGGCCGGTCGACGCGGCCTGGAGCATCTTCCCGCGGGCACCTTCCGGATCGGTCGCGGTGGTCGCCGCCGCGGCCTCGGAGAGGGCGACGACGACGACCAGGCCGTGGGCGACGATGTCGTGCATCTCCCGCGCGATCCGGGTGCGTTCGGCCGCGGCGGCGAGTTGAGCCTGCTGGGCGCGCTCCTGTTCCAGGCGTTGCGCGCGGTCCTCGATGGAGGCGAGATAGCGGCGCTGGGCCCGCACGGTGGTGCCGAGGAAGAACGCCGCGGCGGCCAGCCCGCTGAGGATGACGAAGGCGTCGTTGATGCTTCCGGCCGGGGCGAACCGCACCGCCACCAGGACGACACCGAGTTCGACGGCCGCCGCGGCGGTGAGCGAGTGCCGCAGACTGCGGTGGGCGGCGACGGTGTAGAGCGCGACGAGCACCGCGAACTCGGAGAACGAGACCGTGTCGAGCGCCCACGTCGCCATTGCCACGGCCCAGCAGAACCAGAACACGACGACCGGTGCCCGGCGGCGCAGCACGAGGGGACAGATCACCGCGATCGCCAGCACCCAGTTCAGTGCGCCGGACCGGTTGTAGAGCAACTCGTGCGACGCGGCGACGGCGCACAGGACGGGCGGCCCGAGCAGCAGTATGAGGGAGAGCGGCGGGCGGTCCCGGAACAGTCGGTGCGCCGGCTGGAGGTGCTTCACCCCGCCGACATTACGGACGGGCGGTCCCGGGGGCGTCAATCGAAGGTCTTACATCCGCCGGAAAATGACCACCATCGTTGGATGTGCCGGTCCCGGGGTCGCTTCTAGCTTCGCGACATGAGAACACGACCAGCAACCATGGCCATGAAGGTGCCGGAGATCGCTCTCATCTTCTGGATCGCGAAACTCTGCACCACTGGATTCGGCGAGTCCTTCTCGGACTACGTCTTCTTCAACGACTACATCGGACAGCATGCGGCCATGCTCATGGGCCTCGGCCTGCTCCTCGTGTGCCTGGCCGTGCAGTTCGCCACCACGAAGTACACCCCGTGGGTCTACTGGCTTGCGGTGACGGCGGTGAGTATTTTCGGGACGATGTCGGCGGACTTCCTGAACAAGGATCTGGGGATGCCGCTCTACGCCTCCACGCTGATGCTGGTGGCCGTCCAGATCGGTGTCTTCGCCGCCTGGTACGCGACACAGCGCACACTGGACGTGCACAGCATCAACAACCGTCTGCGTGAGCTGTTCTACTGGCTGACCGTCCTGTGCACCTTCGCCCTGGGAACAGCCGCGGGCGATTTCGCGGCCGTGACCCTGGGACTCGGCACCCTGGCCTCGTCCTTCGTCTTCCTGGGGATCATTCTGATCCCGGCAGCCGGCTATCGCTGGTTCCGTCTCAACGAGGTCCTGGCTTTCTGGTTCGCCTACACCATTACCCGCCCCCTGGGCGCCTCCGTCGCGGACTGGCTTTCCGTACCTGCCCCTTATGGGGACGGACTTCAATTGGGTACGGGACCCATCAGCCTCGTCCTGGGAATTCTCCTCGCGGGAGTCGTCGGAATGATCGGCACACGATACCTCCGGGCCGATTCCCTGGAAGCGGCGCCTATGGAGGCAGCCGCCGAGGAGCGTTGACTGCGCCCTGGTGTTTCAGGTGGTAGCCGTCACGGCTCGGCAGGGTGGTGATGCGGGGGCAGGCCGCTGGAGTGCGCCGAGACATCGGGGTTGGCCATGGTGACGGTGAGATCTCGCGGATCCACCGCAACCGGCGGCAGCGTGCGCCTTCCTCGCTCCAGCAACGGCCTGTGCCGCCGGATGCGTCCAGGATGGCGAGGGAGAGCGGGATCCGTTCGCCCGCATCGCCCGACACTCGTCCCGTCCGCAGGCAGCGCCAGATAACCGACTACAATTTTGTAGACCGTCTGTTGAACTGCAGACGTTGGCGGAGTGAGGACGTTCCCCATGACCGACGAGAGACGGCCGGCCGGTGAGCTCGAAGCCGCCGTCATGGCTGCGCTGTTGACCGCCGGTGTCCCGCTCACGCCGGGACGGGTGCAGACCGGGCTCGGCTTCGGACTGGCCCGCACGACGGTGACGACGATATTGACCCGGCTGCAGGAGAAGGACGTCGTCAGCCGTGAACGGCAAGGCCGCGGATACGCCTACTCTCCCGTGCAGGACGCTCCCGGTCTGACCGCCCGGCGCATGCACACCGTTCTCGACCGGGACGCCGACCGGAAGACGGTCCTGGCCCGTTTCGTCGCCCAGCTCAACCCCGGCGACGAGGAGTTCCTGCGCCGGCTTCTGGAGGGTGACGAGCGATGACAACTCTGCTGCTCGTACCGTTGATCCTGCCCTTCCTCGCGCCGAGACTGGCCCGCCGAACCTTCAGCCGCCTGGCCCCCGCCACCGCGCTGTGGGTTCTCACCGCCTCGGCCCTGGCACTGGCGGGGACCTGCGTCGCAGCTCTCGGCGCCCTGGTTCTGACGGGACTGCTGAAGTTCCCCGCCTTCGCGGCCCTCGGCGAACTCGTTCACCCCCTGCGCACCCCCTCGGACTACCTCGTCCTCCCCGCCGCCGCGGCGGCCACCGGAGTGCTCACCCTCGGCGCCTGGACCCTCGTGCGCTCGGCCTTCCTGCAGACCCGCGCCTTCCGTACCGCCCGAACACAGGCTGACCGCCGCCCTGCCGCCGGCGACCTGTGCGTCGTCGACTCGCCCCATCCGGACGCGTACGCCTTGCCTGGACGGCCCCACCGGATCGTCGTCACCACCGCGATGCTGCGCAACCTGGGACCTGACGAGCGCGAAGCCCTCTTCGCCCATGAACGCGCCCACAACCGGGCCGGCCACCACTACTTCCTGGCCGCCGCCGAACTCTCCGCCCACGGTCACCCCGCGCTGCGCGCCGTCCGCGACACCATTCGGCTCGCCGCCGAGCGGGCCGCCGACGAGGCCGCGGCCGGCGCCATCGGCGACCGGCGCCTGATCGCCACGGCCATCGCCCGCGCCGCTCTGGCCAGCAACGCCGCGCGGTCCGCCCGCCCGGACTTCGCCCCTGCGGCGACGACCGGCCCGGTTCCGCAGCGAGTCACCGCACTCCTCGAATCCTCCGAGGGCCGCTCGCGCCCCACGCGCTGGACCGCGTTCCTCCTGGTGGCCTGCACGGTCCTGTCCGTCGCTGCCGGAACAACCGGCGTCGTCGCCTTTCATCACCAGGTGGAGATCGCCCAGGGCGAGGAGGGCCCATGACCGGTCTGGCCCGGCGACCGGTTGGCGCGCTCCTTCTCGTGCCGCGCACTTCACGCTGGGGGACTTGAGCTTCTCCCGATACGGCGGGCAAGTCGTCGTTGACCACCTGCCCGCCGCCCTTCACGCGGGTGTTGCCGTGACTGCCTCTCACGGCGCTTGCGTCCGGCTCTCCTGCTCGGGTCTGGTCCGTCGCCGAGGAGTGAGCCACGGGATCCGCAAGGGACGTGGGCCGGGTGCTTTCTCATGGCGCGGCAGATCGGTGATGCGGGCGCGTGCGATCAGCTCCAAGGTGGTGGCGACGGCGACCGCCTGAACGGCCATCAGAGCGACGAGAACGAACAACTGCACCGCGCCCGCGGTGACGGGATCGGCTCCGCCGAGCAGCATGCCGACGAACGCGCCGGGCAGTGTGACCAGCCCGACCGTTCGGGTCTGGTCGAGCCCCGGCACGAGCGCCTCCGAAGCGGCCGAACGGGCGATCTCCACCCTGGCGTCGCGATCGATCATGCCCAGTGCGAGCGCGGCTTCGACTTCGCCGTGACGCAGCCTCAGCACTGCCAGGCTCTGCCGTCCGGCCAGAACCGTGGCCGTCATCGCGCCGCCGATCAGGATGCCGGTGACCGGGATCATCGTGATACCGGTCACCGGCACGAGGCCGGTGGACAGCAGCAGCGAGACAGCGGGTACGACGCCGGCCGCGATCGGCACGGCCGTCCACCACCACGTGCTGTCGGAGGTGATGCGGCGGCCGGCCGTACGCACGGCGACGGTGAACATCAGCGCCAGGAACACGGGCAGTCCGGTGGGCGAGTGGGCGACCCAGCCGATGGCCACGGAGACCAGCACGAGCTGGACGGCCGCGCGCAGGCCGGCGGTCACCATCTCCCTGGCCCGGCTGGTGCCCTGATCGGGCGTCAGCTTGGCGAGAGCGGCCACGGCGACGGCGGCGGCGAGAAGGACGGCCAGGACCCAGGCGAGAGTCGCGTTGACCGGGAGCAAAGCGGCCGAGGCTGTCAGCAATGGCATCACCGTGGAAGGATTCGGCTCTGGCTGCGACCGTGCTCGGGCTGAGTCGGTTGCACGGGAGGGCTGCTCAGAGGGTGACGCTCCGGCCCTCGTCTTGGGGCATTGTGCAGTCCGGAAGCGTCCCTGACCCCGCGTCCTCCTGTCTGCACCGTGAAAGCGACATGACCGTCGTCACGCAAGCAACGGTGCCCACGAGCAGCGGCACGGCCACCTACAGTCTACAGATCTGTAGACGCTTAAAGAAGCCCGCCCTAACTCACAATCGAGAGGGTCGGGTAGGGCCACAGCGGCCGAACTTGCCCGTATCGCCAGGGAGATGCACGACACCGTCGCCCCTGACGGCGACCGATCCGAAGTTTCTGCCGCCCCGGCTCACCACCGAGCGGGCCGCCGATGAGGGAACCGTCACCGTCGACCACGCCGAACCCTCTGCCTGCCCGGACTTCGCACCTGCTCAGCCGCCCTGGGTGCGCAGTTGACGGGGACCCGTGGTCGCTGCTCGACCGGGGCCCGTCAGAGTTCCAGGCGGTAGCCGTGTCCCCGCAGGGTGGTGATACGGGGCAGGCTGCCGGCGTGGGCCGAGGTGTCGGCGGCCTCGGTGAGGTGGCGGCGCAGGCCGGCCATGGTGACGTCGAGGGTCTTGGTGGAGCCGAACCAGTTCTCGTCCCAGACCTCGGCCATCAGGGTCTCCCGGGAGACGGCCTCGCCCGGGTGCTGGGCGAGGACGGCGAGCAGGTCGAACTCCTTGGGACGGAGCGGGACTTCCTCGTCGTGGAGGGTGCAGCGGCGGGCGGAGACGTCGAGGACGAGGTCGGCCAGGCGGACGGGTTCCGGTGGCGGCGTGGCGACGGCACGGCGGCGCAGGTGGGCGCGGAGCCGGGCGAGCAGCACGGAGAGGCTGAAGGGCTTGACGAGGTAGTCGTCGGCTCCTGCGTCCAGCCCGGCGATCACGTCGATGTCGTCGGTGCGGGCGGTGAGGATGATGATCAGCAGGTCGGGCCGGCGGGCGCGCAGGTCGCGGGCGATGTCGAGGCCGTCCATGTCGGGCAGGCCCAGGTCGAGGAGCAGGACGTCGTACGAGGATCGCGCGGCCTCGGCCAGGGCGGCGGAGCCGGTGCGGCTCCAGGTGGGTGCGTAGCCGTTGCCGCGCAGACCGGTGTGGAGGTGGCGGCCGATGGTGTCGTCGTCCTCGACGACCAGGACGCGCGGTCGGCTGCGGTCGGCGGTGACGGGCATACGCATGGGCGACAGCCTAGAAGCGGGCGGCCCGCCGGTCCGGTACGGCGCGGTCACAGGTCGCGCAGTTCCTCGACGGCCGGGCGTCCGGCGCTGCGGATGCCGTTGAGGGCGGCGGCCAGTACGGCGGCCACCGCGGCGCCCGCGGTCAGGATCAGGTAGCCGGAGGGCACCGACAGGCTCGCCGGAGGTGGGTCGAAGACGCCCGTGAGGACCTTCACCAGCATCTCGGACAGCGCCCAGCCGATGAGCGCGCCGCCCGCCAGTCCGCCGGAGGTCAGCAGCAGGGCCTCGGTGAGGACCATGCCGCGCAGTTGGCGGGGTCTCGCGCCGAGCACGGTGGCGATGGCGAAGGTACGGCGGCGTTCGGCCAGGCCGAGGGCGAGGACGAGTCCGCCCGCTCCGGCGGAGAGCAGTACGGCGAAGGCGAGTTCGATACGGGTCAGGCCGGCCAGGTCGACGGAGGTGAGGCTGGTGCCCACGGTGCCGCGGGTCTGGGTGAGGTCGGTGACGGTGGCGCCGGCGCCGAGCTGCTTGCGCAGGTGGGCGGCGATCTGCTGCTGGTGGGTGCCGCCGGTGTCGAGCAGGAACGCGCCGACCGCGTCGCTGCCGGTCGCCTTCGCCACATAGGCGGCGTTGGCGACGAAGAAGCTGTCCTTGGGGGCGGTGGGGAACTCCTTGACGATTCCGGCGTAGTGGAAGGGGACGGTGCGCAGGGCCTTGGTACGGGCGTCCTGGACGCGGAGGTTGACGGTGTCGCCCGGGGAGAGCTGGAAGTCGTGGACGGTCTCCACGCTCACCAGGAGGTTGTCGGGGCGCTGGGCGAGGCGCCGCATGAGCTGGTGGGCGGTGCCGCCGGCGAAGTACGCGTCCTGGAGCGAGGTGGCGTGGGCGATGGTGTCGGGGCGGACGCCGTAGAGGTCCTGGAGGTCGGAGCCGACGTAGGCGAAGCGGTGCTGGACGGGCTCGACGTGCCGTACGCCGGGGACCTCCAGCGTGCTCGCGGCGGCGGGCGGGACGTGGGCGCCGGGCGGTTCGGTGACGGTGACGTCGGCGCCGTTGGTCAGCCGGGCGTCGGCCTCGGCCTGCTGGTGGTAGGTGGCGTTGAAGACGGCGGTGGAGAGGGCGAAGGACACGGCCAGGGCGAGCAGCACCACGGAGCGGGCCAGCGGCCGGCGGCGCCGGGACAGTACGGCGGCCGTGGTGCCGGCGAGGGTGGCGGTCAGGGGGCGGGCGAGGCGGGCCAGGGCCCGGCGGCCGTGGGTCAGGGCGAGCAGGGTCAGGCGCCACAGCAGCAGGGCGGCACCGATCCACAGCAGGGCCGGGCCGAGGAAGGCCCAGTAGGAGACGGAGAGGGTCGGCACGCCCTCGGGGGCGAGGACGAGGGCGTACTGGTTGCCGGAGGAGGCGCGGAAAACCAGCCAGGAGCCGATGAGGAGGGCGAAGTCAAGGCCGTAGCGCAGCCACCAGGGCGAGCGGGTGGCGCGGACGCCGGTCTCCTTGCGGGTGTCGGCGACGGTCACCGAGCGCAGGTCGAGCAGGGCGGGGACGAGGACGGCGCAGGCGGCCACGGCGGCGCCGAGGACGAAGGCGATGCCGTACCAGATGACCCAACTGGCCGCGCTCGCGCCGAAGGAGGCGGCGCCGAAGGCGAGGCGCCCGGTCAGCGCCGCGATGCCCAGACCGGCGAATCCGCCCACGCCGCCCACGAGTGCGGCTTCCAGGCCCGCGAGCGTGGTGATCTGACGGGGGCGCAGCCCGCGCAGCCGCAGCAACCCCTGTTCCTGGCGGCGCCGTTGGCCGCCCGCCGAGGCGACCGCGGCGGTCAGCGCAGCGGCCAGGACTGCTCCGGGTACGCCGAGGAAGAGGAAGAGGATCTGGGCGTAGAGGGCGTCCTGGCGGGCGGAGTCGAGGGCGGCGCCGAGGTTGTCGCCGACCAGGGCGCCGCCCGCGGTCTTGGCTTCGAGGTGGTGGGCGGCGCCGGTCACGGCGCTGAAGGCGGCGGCCGGGTCGGCGGGCAGTCCGGCGTCGCGGGCGACGTGGATCTGGGTGGTGAGGGCGGTGGCGCCGCGGGTGAGGGAGGTGAACCGGGCGGCGGGCAGGAGGATGACGTTGTCGGGGGGTGCGGTCGGCTGGGACTGGGTGGGGGCGCCGACCTTCTGGAACAGGGAGTCGGCCTGAGGAAGGTCGACCACGCCGTCCACGCGCACCTGGCGCGGTCCGGTGCCCGGCAGTTGGACCGTGACGGTGTCGCCGGGGGCGGCGTGCAGGTTGGAGGCGGTCTGCTGGGCGAGCAGCACGCCGTCGGGCGAGCCGGAGAGAGTGCGGATCGCGTCGGGGAACAGGTGGCGGTAGCCGGGTGGCAGGCCGAGGGCCATGCCGGGGCCCGTGGTCTGGGTGCTGCCCTGCACCCGGGCGGTGAAGCCGGTGGTGCGGGCGTAGCCGACCAGGAGGGCGGCCCGGGTGCCGGGGTCGGTGCGGACCTGCCGCAGAACGGAGTTGGCGTCCGCGCCGGGCTGCACCTCGACCTGCCAGTCCACGGCGACCGAGCGGACGGCGCGCTGGCTCATGGTCGCCTTCGAGGCGGTGAGGAAGGAGCCGAGGGCGGCGACCAGGGCGACGGCGAGCGCGATGCCGGTCATGGCCGCCAGCAGCCGTCCGGCTCGATGGCGTGCAAGGCTCCGTGCCCACGAGGTGATCATGGCGTGTCCTCCGGTGCGAGCAGCCGTCCGTCGCGCATGGCCCGCCGGACGGTGAGCCGGGCGGCGACGGCGGGGTCGTGGGTGGTGACGACGAGGGCGGCGCCCGTGCGGTCCGCCGCCGTGAGCAGGGCGTCCAGGACGCGGGCGCCGGTGGCGTGGTCGAGGCGGCCGGTGGGTTCGTCGGCGAGGATCAGGCGTGGTTCCTGGGCGAGTACGCGGGCCACGGCGACCCGCTGGGCCTGGCCGCCGGAGATCTCCTCGGGCAGCCGGTCGGCGAGGTCGGCCGCCCCGACCAGAGCGAGGGCCTCGGCGACCGGACGATGTGTCTGCGCCTCCGGCCGGCCGGCGAGGACGAGGGGAAGGGCGGTGTTCTCCGCGACGTCCAGGGCGGGGACGAGGCTGTCGGCCTGGAACACCAGCCCGATGTCGGGGCTCCCGTCGACGCCGGGCCAGGAGACGGTGCCGCTGGTGGGGTGTTCGAGTCCGGCCAGCAGATGCAGCAGGGACGACTTCCCCGACCCGGACGGGCCCACGATCGCCAGCCGGTCGCCGCGCCGGACGCTCAGGTCGGCCCCGTGCACGGCCACCACGGCCGTCGTGCCGCGTCCGAAGGTCAGCGCCGCGTTCTCGCAGACGACGAGTACCTCAGTGCCGGACATCGCTCGCCTCCCGCGTTTCCCGGGCCTGCCCGTCCTCCAGGGTGATCACCCGGTCGGCGATCCGGACGGCCTCCGCGCTGTGCGTGACGATCAGCACCGCACAGCCGTCCGCGGCCCGCTCCCGGACCATCCGCAGCACCAACTGCTCGGTGCCGCCGTCGAGTTCACCGTTCGGTTCGTCGGCCAGCAGTACGGCGGGGGAGTTCGCGAGGGCCACGGCCAGTCCGGCGCGTGCCAGTTCACCGCCGGACAGTTGCCGTGGCAGGGCACGGGTGCGCCGGCCGAGGCCCACCTGCTCCAGCAGCGTCTCGGGGGAGACGGAGGGACGGCCGCGTACGGCTCGCTGGGCCAGGCGGATGTTGTCCCGTACGGTCAGGTGCGGCAGCAGGTTGCGGCTCTGGAGCAGGACGCCGATGTGGCGGGCGCGCAGCCGGGCTCGCTCGGTCTCCGGCCGGTGGCTGATACGGACACCGTCCACATGGACGTCACCGCCGGAGGGCTCGTCGAGTCCGGCCAGGCACGCCAGCAGGGTGGACTTGCCCGCTCCCGAGGGGCCGACGACGGCGACCGTCTCGCCGCGCCGCACCGTCAGCGACACCCCACGCAGGGCCAGAGTCTCCTCCTCGCCCGCACGGTAGAAACGGTACAGCTCGCGGGCGGTGAGCGCGTCGTCGTACGACCGGGTGGGCATGACGGTCACCGCCACCCGAAGGAGTCGCTGACGATCCGCCACGGGTCGACGTTGTCGGCGTTGACCGGCCCGGACAACGTCAGGTCCACCTTGTGGCCCTGCCGGTAGAAGGCGTAGCGCTCGAACGCGTCACGCACCACCTTGCCGGTGACCGGGTCCTTGGCGGAGTCGCCCTGGTAGGTCAGCCGGACGACACGACCGGCGTGCCGGGTCACCTCGGTCACCTTCGGCCCGGCGAACTTCGGTACCTGCGCCTTGAGTTGGGGCACGACGGTGTTCGTGACGGATCCGACCGTGGGTGCGGCGGAGGCGGTGGCCGTGGTGACGCGGACGGTGTTCAGCTTGTCCGTGAACACGGTCGTGGCGCCCTGCCCGGTACGGGCCCAGCCCTCGGGCACCTTCACCGTGAAGCCGGTGAAGCCGCTGCCGGGCCGGTAGGCCACGTACACCTGGTTGTCGGGGATGTCGCCTGGCGGATTCGACTCGGTGGGCGCCGGATTGGCCTGCTTGCCGCTACCCCTGGCTGCCGAAGCGGACGGTGCAGAACTCGAACTCGAACCCGAGTGCGAGCCGGAGCCCGAACAGCCGGTGATCACCGCCGCGACCAGCGCCAGTCCTACGGCGGCGGATGTGCGTACAGGAGCCATGGCCACTGCCCTCCCGGAAAGCCTGCGACCGGAGATCGGTCATGGCACCGACGCTAGGAGGCGGCCGGTTAACGCCCGGCACGCCGAGGGCTAGACGACGGCAAAAGCGCGTGGCGCATCGCCTCCGGGCAGGCCGCCGGCCCGCAGGATGAGGGCATGAGACAGCGTGTCGTGCGCGTCGCCCTCACCGCCGCCCTGGTCGCCGTGGTCCTCCTTGCCGTCCCGCTGGCGCTGGCGATCAGGTCGTCCCTGTACGCCGGCCAGCGCGACACCCTGGAACGGGCGGCCCTGTCGGGTGCCGTGCGGGTCAGCCCGGACTACACGACCGGCGATCCGGTCGAACTGCCCGCGCCGCCGGTCGGAGGGCACCTCGGCCTGTACGACAGTCATCTGCGCCTGCGGGCGGGCAGCGGCCCAAGGACCGGTGACGCGACGGTGCGGCGGGCCCTCGGCGCGAGGGTGGTGCGCGGTCACTCCGGTGGTGACCTCACCGTCGCCGTGCCGGTGTCGCACGCCGAGCAGGTCATCGGCGTCGTCCTCGCCTCCTCGCCCAGCGCCGCCGTACGCGACCGGGTCCTCGCCGTGTGGGCCGTCCTCGCCTGTGCCTGCGCTCTCGCCCTGACCGTGGCGGTCCTGGTCGCCCGCCGCCAGGCGCGGGTGCTGGCCGCCCCGTTGGAGGACCTCTCCCGCCACAGCCGGGCCGTCACCGCCGGCGACCTGAGCGCACGCGCCACGTCCAGCAGCGTCGCCGAGATTGACCAGGTCGCCCGCACCCACAACGAGATGCTGCACAGCCTCACCGAACTCCTGCGCCACGAACGGGACTTCACCGCCAACGCCTCCCACCAGCTGCGCACCCCGCTGACCGGACTGCAGCTCACCCTGGAGGCGGGCCTCGCCCAGGACGACGACGCCCTGCTGCGCCCCGCCTTGGAGGAGGCGCTGGCCACCACGCGTCGCCTGCACGGCACGGTGGAGGAGGTGCTGCGGCTGTCCCGTTCCCCTGGACTGCCCGGTACTCGGGTCCCTTCCGTGCCGGTCGCTCGGCTGATGGGGGAGATCGAGGACCACTGGTACGGGTTGTTCGCCCGCGACGGCAGGCGGCTGCTGTGCACGGCGGGTGACACGCCGGATGACGCCCGCGTCCCCGCTGCCCCGGTCGCCGAGATCCTCGGCATCCTGCTGGACAACGCGCGCGTGCACGGCCGCGGCATCGTCCACTTCACGGTCCGCGACCTCGGCGACGCCCTCGCCTTCGACGTCGCCGACGAGGGCGCCATCGAGACGACCCGGCCCTTCGAGCGCGGACACACCGGGGACGGAGAGGGAGAGGGCATCGGCCTCGCCCTGGCCCGGGACCTCACCGTCACCCTCGGCGGCAGACTCTCCCTGACCGGCCGACGCCCCACCACCTTCACCGTGTTGGTACCGGTCCGCCAGGACGGGACCGAAGACAGGACGGGGGACGGCGACGACTGAGGACGCCGGCACGACCAGTCTGCGTATCCGGCGAGCCCCCTCGGCACCCGTGGCGACAGCAAGCCAGTCGTGGCGAGCCGACGCGAGGACGGCGTTTCGGGTGTGCGAAGGGGAAGTCGAGACGCTTTGCCCGTTGGTAGCCCGCCGCGAAGGAGGAGCGCTGGAGCTGTGGTGCCTGTGGGTCGCCGTGAACGGCCAATGCCCGGCCCGGCGCCCGGTCGCTGTCCTCGCATGCTGTCCGGACCCTCACGCTCGAAAACGGAAGGCCCCCTCGAACCACACCTGTCGGGCACGCGGGTGCGAGCTCACCGTCCCGCGCAGACGTCCGCGATACGGTGCCGAGGAAGATCACGCCAAGGGCGGAGGCTTGGCAGCCCACCCCTGAGCGTGACCGTGCGAAGCCCGAATCTCTGGAGGACTGTGCGTCCGGTGAACACAGCGGATGAGGCAGACACGAAGCGCATGGAACATTCCGCGCTGCTTCGTGAGGTCGTGAGGTTCGGTGCCGTCGGTGGGCTGGGCGTCGGGGTGAATCTCGCCGTGTTCAACCTCAGCCGAGCGGTCACGTCAATGCCAGTGGTGCGATGCAGCGTCATTGCGACCAGCGTGGCGATGGTCTTCAACTACCTGGGTTTCCGGTATTACGCCTATCGGCACCGGGACCCGCGGGGTCGTGCCGTGGAGTTCGCTCTCTTCTGTCTCTTCAGTGTCGTCGGCCTGGTCATCGAGAACGGGGTGCTGTACGTCGCGACGTACGACTTCGGCTGGGACTCGGCGCTTGAGAGCAACCTTTTCAAGATCGCGGGGATCGCGTGCGCGACCCTCTTCCGCTTCTGGTCCTACCGCACCTGGGTGTTCCGAGTGCAGCGCTGAGAGTGTTTTCGTCGGGCGCATTCGACGTCGCACGTTGACGTTCAACGGTCCTCGCCGGAACCGTCAGCACCCCGACGACTTGCCGCTGGACCCCGCCTACGCCGAGACCACCCGCTCAGCCCCAGGCGCTGCCCGGCATCGACCGCCACCGCGGGCATCGCCGGTGTCATCTCGGCGACCGTCTCCCGCGCGATCCGCAACCGCTCCAGCCCCGCCCTAGCCAGGTCCAGCCTCCCGGACACCTCGACGAGTTCGGCCTCCAGCCCTTCCACCTGAACCAGGGCAGCAGCCTCGCGAGCTTCCAACTCCTCGAACAGCGAACCCATCAGACGCCCTCCTCCACCTTCACGGTAGACGAGCCGCCCCGAGCACAGCCCCAAGCACCGCTCCCGCAACTCAGCCCTTCACCAGAAAAATCGCACCCCAGCCGGCAAGCAGGACGCGACGGGCGGCGACGCCGCGAATTGCGCGGCCGTCAGCCGGCCGGCGGGCAACGGCTCGCTGACCGCGCCCTGTTGGGCCGGAGGCGAACACTGCCAAGTCGCACGACGGCGATGGCGTCGCCCGCAGTCGGCCCAGCCGGCAGCGGTCGGCCGCGGCGCGTCGCTCGGTGTCGGCGTCGATGACAGACAGCTCGGTGCAGGGCCGCGAGCACAGCCACGGCAGACAGCATGAGGAGGGCGGCGGCTGTGTGCCGGTGGATGAGTCGGCCCGCGAGGACCGGGGTGGAGCGGTCAGGCGCCGAGATCTTGTCGTGCGGTGGGGGAGATGTAGGCATACACGGCACCCTCCAGCCGGATGAGCCTCCAACCGCGGGCGTAGGACGGCGGACGGGTCGCGCCGGTGGTGAGGACGGCGACCGGCATCCGCTGGGCCGCCTGGGTGATGGTCACGGCGTCGGCGTTGGCATTGGGGCCGCTGGTACTGGCGGAGCCGCACCCGGCGTAGAAGGCGATCGGGAGGGCCGACGGCCCGGTGAGCAGACACGGCGGGCGTACACCCACCCGGCGCAGCGCGGCGGCGGTGCGCTCCCAGCCCTTGTGGGCGGCCGTGGTGCGCTGAACGGTGTGTGCCAGCACCGCGTACTGCACCGCCAGATGCCCGGCCAGAACCATCGTCACCAGCGTCACGGTGACCGGGCGCCAGGCCCTGCCCGGCGCGGTGACCAGCCGGACGAGCACGTCGGCGACCGGGATGGCCAGCAGCGCGTAGGTGGGCAGCAGGAAGCGGGGCGCGGCGTATCCGATCAGGAACAGATAGGGGATCGCCGCCGTCACCGCGCACGCCAATGGCAGTGCGGTGCGCGGCGTGCGCCGGCCCCGTACGGCCACGGCCAGCCCGATGGCCGCCAGCACCGGCAGAGCGAACCACCAGGCCGTCACCGCGGGGTTCGGCATCGCGCCGGTGCACGGTCGGCACAGCGAACGCCCGCCCAGACTGCGCAGTTGGTCACCGATGGCGACGTGCCAGCCCAGACCGCCCTGGATGTCGGATCCCTCGGACAGCCGCTGGCCGAGGCCCCCGAAGCGGACGTACGCCTCTATCACCCATTCGGCCGCCCCGGCCGCCAGACCACCCGCCAGAGCGATGAGCAGCCGCCGGTGCCGCCACCGGCGAAGAACCACCAGGGCGAAGAGCAGCGGCAAGGTCACCCACACCGCGTCCGTGGGCCGCATCCCCGCCATCAGCAGGGCACTTGCCGCCAGCCCCCACACCGGACCACGTCGGGTGAGCTGGGTCCGGGCCTGGAGGAAGCAGCCGACACCTGCCAGGGCGCCGACCGCCACCCAGTAGTTGGGCATGGCCTGGGGGCCGTAGAAGACGGTCACCCACAGGCTCGCGAACAGGGCGCCGCCCAGCGCGAGTACCTGGACCGGGAACAGGCCGCGCCAGGAGCGCAGTGCCAGGAACAGCCCGAGACCCGCCAGCAGTGCCAGGTAGACGCGCAGGAGGGGGGTGGACGACGACCACGAAGCGACCGGTGCCACCAGCAGTGAGATGCCGCGGGCGCGCGGGGCGCTGAAGAACGATGCCGGGGCGTGGGAGCTGACCTGGCTGACGTACACCGACTCGTCCCAGCCCAGCCCCATCCCCGGCCCTACGACCACCAGTTGGGCCAGGACGAAGGCGCCCGCCACCGCCGCCAGCCACCACTGGCCCCTGCGGCTCCAGCCCGCGGCCGGGCCGAGTGGCGGCTCGTGGCCGCCGACGCGGTCGAGTGTCACGGTGTGCACGGCTCTGGTCATCGTCCGTCCCTCGCCCCTGACGGCAGGTAAAGTGGTGATGACCCTACAGGTTGTAGGGTCACCTGTAGGGGCCGGGTCACACATGGTCGAACTAGCTCGCACGCTCCCGGAGCGCACCGCGAAGGTCGACGAGGTCCGGCCGCGCCAGGGACGGATCGTGCTGCGGCTGTCCCTGGTCGGAGTTGTCGCCGACCGGGCCACCCTCGTGCTCCGGGCCCGTGACGGAGGCCGAGCCGAGTCGCGGCTGCCCGCCGAGAGTCACGGCGGTCGGTTCCAGGTACGGCTTCCGTTGGACGCCCTCGCCACCGCGTGCACCGCTCGGGAATGGGTCTGGGATCTCTACCTGGACGCGGGGACGGAGGGAGCGCCGCTGCGGCTGGGCAGGCACCCGGACGGCATCAACGGTGAGAGGAACGTCTTCCTCTGCCCGGCGCAGCATGTGGCCGGGATGCGGGTGCAGTTGTACTGCACGGTCTCGGACAACTTGTCGATCGCCTGCGTGCGGGAGGAGAAGCGGTGAGCTCCGCTGCTGTGTCCGCTCCAGCGCCCCCGACTCCGTCCGGCGTGACGCCTCTTCGGCGAACGGGACGGCTTGAGCGCGACCTCCTCGACGTACCGTGGCCCATCGGCAGGGCCTGGCACCGGTCGATATCCAGGAGGGCGCGGCGGCGGTGTCCCCGTTGACCTGCCGCAGGCCGTCCTCCGGTGACTTCGTGGGTTGGGTCCGTCCAGCCCATCGGAGACGACCTCGGCGCGCGGGAAGCCGTACGATGCGCCGCCGAGCGAAGAAGCCAGGTCATGCATCAGATCCGCGTACCCGAACCCGCCGCCCCGGCCTCCCTTTCGTCCCCGTCCACGCCGGTGACCCCGGCCACCCTTCCGAGGTGAACTCCCAAGGTGCCCGCACACCTCTCGCCCTCGAACCTCCGACAGCCCACGCCCACGGACCGCGTTCCCTCCCCGGCCGTGCCATCGCGCCCACGTACGCGGCTGCGCGGGGGCGCGGCCTCGGCCACGGTCTGGTACCTGCGGCTGCTCGCCGTGCTCAACCTGGCGGCGGTGGTCTCGCTGTCGTTCCGCGACGAGGTCCAAGAGCACAACGTCGGTGAGTACTTCACCCCTTACCTGGCCACCGCCGGGCTCGTCTCGGCGGCGCTGGCACTCTTCCTCGCCATGGTGATGCGGCGCCGCAAACGGGCCGCGTGGATCTTCAACCTGCTGCTGGCCGGCGGGCTGTTCGCGCTCTACACACTGGCCATGACCCAGGATGCGTACCGCGAGCACGTCACCAACTGGGGCTCCCTGCTGCTCACCGGCCTGTTCGTGGCCGCGCTGCTCGTCGGGCGCGGGGAGTTCACGGCCGTCGGGGACCGCTCCAACCCGAAGCTGGCCCTCGTCGCGGGAGCGGGCGGTCTCCTCGTCAGCGGCACGATCGGCACGCTGCTGGTCGCCGCCACCAACAAGCTGCCCGGCGCCACACTGACCGACGAGATCGCGTACACCCTGCTGCGCGGCGTCAGCGTCGGGCCGCTCGCCGACCGTGTCGACGCCGTGCACGCACCGCGCTGGGTCGACGTCCTCATCAACATCCTGATCGCCGCGACCTTCCTGCTCGTCCTGTACGCCTGCTTCCGTGCCCCGCGCGGTCGCGCCCTGCTGGGCGAGGACGACGAACAGCGGCTGCGCGCGCTGCTGGCCCGGCACGGTGAGCGGGACTCCCTGGGCTACTTCGCCCTGCGCCGCGACAAGGCCGCCATCTTCTCCACCAGCGGCAAGGCGGCTGTCACCTACCGGGTGGTCGGCGGCGTCAGCCTGGCCTCCGGCGACCCCATCGGAGACCCCGAGGCATGGCCCGGCGCCATCGACGCGTGGCTGGAAGAGGCCCGCCGGCACGCCTGGACCCCGGCGGTGATGGGCGCGAGCGAGGAGGCCGGCACCATCTACGCCCGGCACGGGCTGGACGCCCTGGAACTGGGCGACGAGGCCATCGTGGAGATCGCCGACTTCACCCTCGAAGGACGCGCCATGCGAGTGGTGCGGCAGGCCCACAACCGGGTGCGCCGGGCCGGATACACGGTGCGTATCCGACGCCACGAGGACATCGCGGACGACGAGATGGCGCTGCTGATCGACAAGGCCGACCACTGGCGCGACGGACCGACCGAACGCGGCTTCTCCATGGCGCTGGGACGGCTCGGCGACCCCGGCGACGGCCGCTGTGTGATGCTGGAATGCCGCGACGCCGACGGTGAACCGCGTGCCCTGCTCAGCTTCGTTCCCTGGGGCGAGCACGGCCTCTCCCTGGACCTGATGCGCCGGGAACGCGACTGCGAGAACGGCCTGATGGAATTCATGGTCGTTGAACTGCTGCTGCGTGCCCAGGAGTTGGGCGTACCGCGGGTGTCGCTGAACTTCGCCATGTTCCGCTCGGTCTTCGAACGCGGCGGGCGCCTCGGCGCGGGCCCGGTACTGCGGCTGTGGCGCTCGACGCTCACCTTCTTCTCCCGCTGGTGGCAGATCGAGTCGCTCTACCGCGCCAACGCCAAGTACCGGCCCGTCTGGGAGCCCCGCTTCCTGCTGTTCGCCAAGAGCGCCGACATCCCCCGCATCGGCCTGGCCAGCGCCCGCGCCGAGGGCTTCCTCACCCCGCCGCCGCTGCCCGCGCTCCGGCGCCGAGGGCGTTCCTCCGCCTCCGAGGCAGAACCGGCCCCGGCAAGCCACGGCTTGTGACGCGGCTCGACAACGGGCAGGTCTTCCGGCCGCGAAGCCGAACGGGCACGCCCTGCGGTCCCCTCGACCGGTCCGCCCAGCGGCACGGTGTGCGGGCCGCGCAAGCAATCACAGGCCACGCCCCGGCAGGAGCGGTGGCGTAGGAGACGAGGACGGCGCGGCCGAGCGGGCGGCGCAGCCAGTTCGTCGCACGGTCAACAGGTGAGTGGGAAACACCGGGAGGGTTCACGGCGTCCTTCTTCCGTCACGAGGGCAGGGGTGGGACGGGACGCCGGTATGTGCAGGTGGGACAGGCGGATGCACAGGAGGGCATCCTTCTCGGACGGTACGTGTGGGGCAGGTGGTCAGCACGCGCAGTCAGGATGCGTTCAGGCAACCGGTGGCACGGTCGTGTCTCATGACCTACGAACTGTCCGACACACCGGAAGCCGTACGGGACGCCAACAGTCCAACCCGGCACGCACACCGCCTCCGCCTCAACAAAGTCCCCGAGATCACCGTCTACTTCTGGATCATCAAGGTCCTGTGCACGACGGTCGGCGAGACCGCGGCCGACCTGCTCAACGAGAAGGCGGGCCTGGGCCTGACCGGTGTGTCCGTGTTGATGAGCGCGCTGCTCGCGGTCGTCCTGGTCGTCCAGTTCCGCACCCGTGCCTACCGGGCGGGCGTGTACTGGCTGGCCGTGGCGCTGATCAGCGTGGTCGGCAGCCTGATCAGTCTCACCCGTCCGCTGGGCACCTCGATCGGCGACTACCTCTCCCAGCCGACTGGCGACGGCGGCCTCGGACTCGGCACCGTCGTCACGAGCGTCCTCTTCCTGGCGGTCATCCTCGGCATGGTGGTGTATCTGACGGTGACCCGCAAGGACGTCATCGACCGCGAGCCCATCGCGGGACAGGCGGCCTGAACAGCGGGGAGGCGTTCAGGAAGCGTTCAGGAATTGATCGACAGAGTCGGACACCACGGCCGTCTTCCGCGGCCGGACCATGCATTACAGGGCGCCTGATCTCTCCACGGGAACGGGCGCCCTTCGACGCCCCCCACCTGGCAGGAGTGTCCGTCACCTTGGAGATTCCGGAAGCCCTCACCGACACCGACGTGGCCAGTACCCACCAGCGGACCGTGGCCACCGCTAAGTCGGTGATGAAGAAGCTGCCCGAGGTCACCCTCGCCTTCTGGATCATGAAGATCGCGGCGACGACCCTGGGCGAGACGGCCGGCGACCTCTTCGCCCAGACCCTGAAGCTCGGCTACTTCCTCACCACGATTGCACTCTTCGTGATCTTCATGGTCACCCTGGTCGTGCAGTTGCGCTCAAGGCGTTACAACCCGTTCTTCTACTGGACGGTCATCCTGTCGACCAGCACGGCCGGCACCACGATGTCCGACTTCATGAACCGCGACGCCAGCACCAAGTACCTATCGAACGGCGCCACTTCACTGGGCTGGGGGCCGCAGGGTCTCGGCCTCGGCTACCCGACCGGCGCGGCGATCCTGATCTCGATTCTGGTCGTCATCTTCGCCGTGTGGAAGCGGACCGGGATGACGTTCGTCATCCGGGACATCGTCACCTTCCGCGGCGAGGCGCTGTTCTGGTCGGCGATCCTCGTCTCCAACACCCTCGGCACCTCGATGGGCGACTTCCTGTCCGACAGTTCGGGCCTCGGCTACGCCGGCGGGGCGGCGCTCGTGACCGGCGTGCTGCTGGTGCTCGTCGCCCTGATGAAGGTGCCCGCGGTGCCGAACGTGCTGCTGTTCTGGATCGCGTTCGTGCTGACTCGTCCGCTCGGCGCCACCGCCGGCGACTTCCTGACCAAGCCGGTCGCCAAGGGCGGCCTCGATCTGGGTACGCCGGGTTCGTCGGCCGTGCTCCTGACGGTCCTGATCGGCCTCATGGGGTACGCCCAATTCCAGGAGCGTCGGCGCCCCGCCTGTCTCCGCCGTAGCCTCCGCGGCTCGGCGCGCGACTGAGCCGCTCGGAGGACGGACTGCCCGGTTCGGGTGGGCGAGTCCGATGCGCCTGGCCGTCACGCGAAAGGACCTCACCCGGCCGGAGTTCGCCATCGGCCGGGTGACGTGAATGGTGCGAAGGACGTCTTGCCCGGCGGGTGGCCGTGGCCTTCGTACCCAGGGGCGGTGACCGTGTGGTCGGCCCCTCTTGCGGGCCGATCGTGCGCACGGTCCCCGCCGCAGGAGTCGTCTGTGGATCGCTGCTTCCCGGGCAGGCGCCGAGTTCTCGTTTGGCTGCCCCTCACCGATGCACGGCCTACCGGGTGCCCTCGATGGGTGCGGTGCTGATCGTCATGGGTGTGCCGGTCACGGCGATGAGGTACATGCGCCGATGCGCGCCCGGCAGTGCGCGGTGGCCGCCGACCGGCCGTACGACGTACACGGCCGTGCTGTGCGGGGCGAGGGTGGCGGGTCCCGAGGCGATGGTCCACCAGCTGGAGGCGCCCTGGCCGAGGCGGCTGGCGAAGTGCGGGGTGAGGGCGGTGCCGGTGGTGTTGGCCGCGCGTACCGTGACGGAGGTGACGGCGCGGTGAGACCGGCCGGTGAGGTGAGTGGTGAGGGCCATGCGCAGGGGCGGCGGGCTGGCGGCGGCGACGCAGGCGCACAGCAGTGCCGGGGTCACCAGCGCCATCGCCACGGCGGCCTTCGCGGGGCGGCCGGTGAGGCGGGGGATACGGGGCTGCCAGGCATGGGCCAGGGCCGAGGAGGGGACTGTCGCGGCGGCGGCCAGCCACAGCGGGGTCATCATCAGGAAGTAGCCGTCCTGGGAGCGGGTGGCAAGGTAGAAGGACAGCCAGGGCAGGACGGTCAGAGCCGTTCCCAGGCGGCGGGCGAACAGCAGGGTCGCGGCGAGCAGGCCGATGAGCAGGAGTTCGCTGGCGTAGGAGTAGTAGTCGAGGCGGCTGCTGCCGTCGGTGAAGTAGTAGGAGATGCCCATCAGGCCCTGGCCGTGCAGGATCGCCTTCTGGGTGAGGGGCAGCAGCAGTCCGTGCAGCCAGGCGGAGAAGCCCTGAGTGGCGAAGTAGGCGTTGATGGCTGCCCATGTCAGTGCTGCGACTCCGGCGAAACGGGCCAGTACGGCCGCCGCGGGGCGGGCCCCGAGTTCGCCACGTCGTACCGCGTACAGGCCGATCAGCAGGAACGGGGCGAAGAACCAGGCCAGTTGCTGAGTGGCACAGGCGGCTCCCAGGCATACGGCCCGCAGGACCCCGCTCTGTCCCAGGCGTCCGCCTGCTCCGGTGGTCGGCCAGTAGACCGTCACCGGGATCAGCAGGGCCAGGGCGACGATCGCCGGGTAGCCGGAGCGGGCGTAGCCGGGGAGGATGCCGAAGCCGAGGCACACAGCGGTGGCCGCCGACCGCCAGGGGGCGGGCAGCAGCAGCCACAGCGTGACCGTTCCGGCGATCAGCGCCCCCGTGGTGACCAGAGTGGCGGCGGCCGACGTGTGCAGGAGGGCGTGGACCGGAGCTGCGAGCAGGGCGGTCAGCGGGGGATAGCCGTACGTGTAGTCCGCGGAGCCGGACATCGTCTTGGTCAGGCCGGAATGGGATGTGCCGAACAGCCAGGGCCAGGGCTGTCCGTAGACGGGGCGGCCGTGCACGATCTGGTCGGCGGCCTGCGCGGTCAGTACGCCCTCGTCGGTACCGGCGTGGTTCAGCCAGTAACCGCAGACCACCAGGACCACCGCGAGGACGAGAACTCCGGCGTCCACCCGGACCAGGGCCCGCCGGCCTCGTACGGCGAGTGCGAGTACCCCGCACACGAGGATCCCGGCGTAACAGACGGAGATGACCGCGGCGACGGGCGGATCGGAGAGCATCGCCTGGGTCCAGGCCGAGCGGGTGCCGATGAACAGGCTGATCGTGCCGATCAGCGTCATGGCCCGGTGCCACTGCTGGGGGTTGTCCGCGTCGTCGGAAGCCCGCGGCCGGTCGGCGGCGGGCGGTCGTGTGTAACGCCGCCACACTCCGGTGTCGACGGTATGGGCGGCCATGTCCAGCTTCTCCATACTCGGCTACTACATCATGTAGAGGTGAGACGGGCGCTCCAGGTTCGTCCAGATGAGGTGAGAGCGTCACAAGAAAGTGGGCCGGCGTTCAGGAACGGTCGGTGCCATCACGCGCGCGACGCTCGCATGTCCCGGCGCCTCCGCCGACTCTCCCCGCTTCAAGACCGCAGCCCTGCGAACGTCTCCTTCTTGGGGAAAACCAGGTCCGCTTGGTGAAGACCCGACCGCGCATTCCGGGTGTGTTCACACGTGCGCCGGTTCCGGTACACGAGGCGGGCCTCTGATGGGCCCGGCACCCGCAGCCGCCCCGAACATCCGGGAGAGACCAGATGTCCAGACGCCACGTCAGGACCGCAGTCGTCCTCGCCGCGACCGGAGTTCTCACCGGGGTGACCGCCGCCCAGCCCGCCGCGTTCGCCGCCACCCACCGCCCGGCCGCCGCCCGGCACGTCCTGCTGGTCTCCGTCGACGGGCTGCACCAGTCGGACCTGGCCTGGTACACCGCAGGGCACCCGAAGTCCGCGCTGGCCCAACTGGTCGGCGGCGGCGTGGAGTACACCCACGCCCGCACCACCACGCCGTCCGACTCCTTCCCCGGCATGGTCGCCCAGGCGACCGGCGGCAGCCCCGGCACCACGGGCGTCTACTACGACGACACCTACAACGCCGCGCTCCTCCCGGCGGGAACCACCAGCTGCAAGGGCGTCAAGCCCGGGGTCGAGGTGGACCTCACCGAGGACCTGGACAAGAACCAGGCATCCATCGATGCCGGCCAGGGCCTCGCGGGCCTGCCGGACAGCATCCTGTCGATGACCGGCCACCCGCAGAGCCTGATCAACGCGTCGAAGCTGCCCGTCGACCCGAAGACCTGCAAGCCGGTCTCCCCGCACTCCTACCTCAAGGTGAACACGATCTTCGAGGTGGCCCGCCAGGCCGGTCTGCGCACCGCGTGGTCGGACAAGCACGCCGCCTACGAGATCCTCAACGGCCCCTCCGGCACCGGCGTTCAGGACCTGTTCACCCCGGAGATCAACAGCGACGCCCTCGGCTACGCCGCCGGCAACGACTGGACCACGGACAACAAGGCCACCGAGCAGTACGACGGCTACAAGGTGAAGGCCGTCCTCAACGAGATCGACGGCTACGACCACAGCGGCACCCACAAGGTCGGCACCCCGGCGATCTTCGGCCTCAACTTCCAGTCGGTCTCCACCGCGCAGAAGCTGCCCGCCTCGGACGGCCTCACCGGCGGCTACACCGCCAAGAACGTCCCGGGCCCGCTGCTGGTGAAGAACCTGGACTTCGTCAACACGGAGATCGGCGCCCTGACCGCCGAGATCGCCAAGCGACACCTCTCCGGCAGCACCACCGTCATCCTCTCCGCCAAGCACGGCCAGTCGCCCACCGACCCCGCCGCGCTCACCCGCGTCGACGACGGCCCGCTCCTTGACGGCCTCAACGCCGCCTGGAAGAAGCTCCACCCCGGCCGCCCCCGACCTGGTGACCCACGCCGTGGACGACGACGCCATGCTGCTCTGGCTCTCCGACCGCTCCGCAGCCGCCACCGCGTTCGCCAAGAAGTACCTGCTCGCACAGAACGGCACCGGCACCGACATCAACAAGGCACCCAAGGGCTACACCCACAGCGGGCTCAGCAAGGTCTACGCCGGCCAGGCCGCCGCCGACTACTTCCACGTCAAGCCCGGCGACGCCCGGGTCCCGGACCTCTTCGGAGTCGCGCAGTACGGCGTCGTCTACACCGGCGGCACCAAGAAGATCGCCGAGCACGGCGGCGGCCACTCCGACGACCTCGCCGTACCCCTTGTCGTGTCCGGCGCCTCCGTCCCGGACGGGGTGCGCGACTCCGCGAGCGTGCAGACCAAGCAGATCGCACCGACGATCCTGAGCCTGCTCGGTCTCGACCCCCGTTCCCTTCAGGCCGTACGCGAGGAACACACCACCGTGCTGCCGGTCCGCTGACCCGTCCGCTCGGGAAAGCCGGATGGCCGCCCAACTGGCAATCAGCTGGGCGGCCTCGGGCATGGAGCGGGCTCAGCCGTTCGGCCCGGCCGGGGTCGTGGTCGTCTTGAAGCCCTCGGTCTTGTTGGCCTGGACGGCGAAGTCATTGGTGAACGTCTTGCTCAGGTCCACCGACCCCTTCACGTTGCCGACCAGCTTCTCCGTCGCCAGAGAGGTCTTCGGACCGCCGGCCGGCATGAGACCGTCCGGGAGGAACTGTCCCTTGTCCTCGTTCAGGGCCGAGATGTAGTCGGCCTTGGTCACCAATTGGTTCTGCACGAACGACTGCGGCAGCTTGTTTGCGATGTCGGCCGCGCTGTGCGTGTTGATCCAGTGCATGGTGGCGACGAGCGCGTCGACGACCTTTTGCACCGTGGCCTTGTGGGAGTTCACCCAGTCGGTGCGGGCGAGCACGCTGGCGGCGGGGTAGGCGCCGCCCATCGCCGCTGTGGCGCCGGAGGTGATGGCCAGGTCGATCGCGGATGTGCCGACGCCCTTCTTCTGGATCGCGGCCACCGTCGGCTGCGTCGTCATGACGCAGTCGACCTTGCCGTTCTGCAGCGCGGCGATGGCGGTGGAGCCCGCGCCGACTCCGATCCGGTGGAACTGGCTGGTCTTTATGCCCTTCTTGGCGGCCAGGAACTGGGTGAGGGTGTCGGTGCCCGACCCCAGGTCGGTGACGCCGAGGGTCTTGCCCTTGAAGTCGGCGGCTGAGTGGACGCCCGACTTGGTGGTGCACATCTCGCGCTCGCCCGGCGCTCCGGAGAGCTGCACGACGTCCTCGACTGCCTTGCCCTTGGCCTGGAACTCGATCGTGTGGTTGTACCAGGCGCCCGCCATGTCCACCTGCCCCGAGGCCATGGCTTCCTCGGCGCCCACGCCGCCGTCCTGCTCGGTGCTCAGCTGCACGTTGACGCCGTACTTCTTGTAGAAGCCGAGCTGTTGGGCGAGCTGGTAGGGCAGGTAGATCTGCTTGTCGAGGCCGCCGGCCATGAGCTTGACGGTCGGGGTGGAGCCCGAACCGCCGGTCGAGGCCGAGGAGTTGCCGGAACAGGCGCTGACGGCGCCGAGGGCGAGAACGGTCAGGACGGACGCGGCGACGGCGGCGGGTCGTCTGGACATGGTTGATCACATTCCTTTGCTGAGGGTGTTGAGATGAAGAGGGGGGTAAGCGCGGGGAGTCAGAGGGAGTTCGCCTCGGTCGGGGCCGGCGGGCGCCAGGACAGCAACCGGTGTTCGAGCTTGCCGATCAGCCACTCGGCGCCGAGCACGATGACCGAGATCACGAGCATCGTGGCGAACACGCCGTTGGGGTCGAAGTTGTTCTGCGCGGTCTTGATGACCAGGCCGAGGCCGCTCTGCGCGCCGAGCACCTCGCCGACCAGCGCGCCGACGATGGCGAAGCCGAAGGCGCTGTGCAGGCTGGCGATGATCCAGGTGAGTGCGGAGGGCACGGTGACGTGCCGGATGATCTGCAGCTGCGAGGCGCCCAGGACCCTGGTGTTGGCGAGGATGTTGCGGTCGACCTCGCGGACGCCCTGGAAGGCGTTGAAGAAGACGATGAAGAACACCAGCACCGCGGCGAGCAGGATCTTCGGCAGCACGCCGATGCCGAACGCGACGATGAAGATCGAGCCGAGGACGATACGCGGGATCGCGTTGACCATCTTGATGTAGGGGCCCAGCACGTCCGCGAGGAAGCGGCTCTGGCCGAGCGCGACGCCGAAGACCACTCCGGTGACGGCCCCGAGGGCGAAGCCGACGAGCGCCTCCTGGATCGTTGTCCAGATGTTCGAGTAGAAGGACCCGAACTCGGTGCCGTGCCGGAAGAGGTCGACCAGCCGCTTGGCGATGCCGGACGGCTGCCCGAAGAAGAACGGGTCGACGATCCCCCAGGCGGTGAAAGCCTGCCAGCCACCGAGGACGAAGACCGCGAGCCCGACCCGTCCCGCCCACACCAACGCGGTACGCCGCCGGACGGCGCTCCTGGCGGCGGCCGCGGCCGAGACCTGGGAGCCGTTCGCGGCCGGGGCGGTGGAAACAGCGGACGTCGTACTCATGCCGTACCTCCTGCGGTGCGTGCGTAGGCGCGCTCCACCTCTTCACGCAGGCAGTCCCAGATCTGGTGCTGAAGTTCGATGAAGCGGGGCTGGAAGCGGATCTCCTGGACCGCGCCGCGCGGGCGCGGCAGGTCGATGTCGAAGACCGCCTTGACCGAGCCGGGGCTGGACGTCATGACGACGACCCGGTCGGCGAGCGCCACGGCCTCGTCGAGGTCGTGGGTGATGAAGATGACCGATGGACGGATCTGCTCCCACAGGCCGAGGAGTTCGGTCGACATGATCGCCTTGGTCTGCACGTCCAGGGCGCCGAACGGCTCGTCCATGATCAGGATCTTGGGTTCGTTGATGAGCGCCGCGGCCATCGCCACGCGCTTGCGCATGCCGCCGGAGAGCTGGTGCGGGTAGCGGTCCTCGAACCCCGTCAGGCCCACCCGGCGCAGCCAGTCGCGTGCCGAGGCGTGGGCCTGCTGCTTGGGCACCCTGCGGAAGACGGGGCCCATCAGGACGTTGCCGAGGACCGTCTTCCAGGGCAGCAGGGCGTCGGTCTGGAACATGAAGCTGACGCCGTCGGTGACGCCGTCCACCTCACGGCCGCCGACCTTGACCGAGCCCTCGCTGGGCCGGTCGAGCCCGGACACCATGCTCAGCGTCGTCGACTTGCCGCAGCCGGTCGGGCCGACCACCGCGCAGAACTGGCCCGGCTCCACGGTGAACGAGACGTCTTGGAGTGCCGTGAACACCTCACCCGCGGGAGTCAGAAACCGTTTGGTGAGCCCTGAGATCTCGACTCGCGCGCTGTCCTGGCCGGTCGTCTCGGCGACGGGGCCCGTCGCGACGTCGTTTCGCGAAGCCATCTGAGGCTGTCTCCTTCCCCTCTCGGAGGTCCTCGGAGGTCGAGGAAGGCAGACGCTAGAGGCCGTGCGGTGTTACGTCGCTGTTTCAGACGTATCCCGCGTTAGTCGTGTTAACGGGGGTTCTGCGCATTCTGCTCAGTGGTTCGGGGGGTGGGCAGAATGTCCGTGGTGGGACACAATCACGCCACCACGGGTACGGCGAAGGGGCCGGGCCCGGCCGTACGACAAGGGCGAAGGCACCTGTGATGCCCATCCGAATCAGGATCGGCCGCGGCGGGAAGGGGAGGCTCTCCGCGCGGATCCTGGCCAACCAGCTGGCCATCCTGGCCCTCACCGGAGCCATCGGCTTCGTTCTGTTCGCGTTCGCCCAGCGGGCCGAGATCGACCGTGCCTACGAGCAGCGTGCGCTGGACATCGCGCAGACCACGGCCGCCGACCCGCAGATCCGGCACACCATGGAGTACGGCGGTGGTGGCGACGTCGTGCAGACGGTCGCCGAACGGATCCGCAAGGCGTCGGGGGCGTCGTACGTGGTCGTGATCGACCTACGAGGCGTCCGCCACTCGCACCCCGACCCGGCGCTGATCGGCGAGCCGGTGGGCGATCCGATCGTGGTCCTCGACGGCCGTCCCCACGTCGGCTCCGACCAGGGCGCGACGGGGCGGTCGGCCAACGGCAAGGCTCCGCTGTACGGGCCCACGGGCACGCTGGTCGGCGAGGTCTCGGCGGGCATCCCGGAACACGATGTGCTCGGCGAGCTGTGGCGGGAGCTGCCCACCTTCGGCCTGTACAGCGCGATCGCCGTCGCCCTCGGCTCGGCTGCCGCGTTCCTGCTGGCCAGGCGGCTGAAGCGGTCGACCTTCGGGCTGGAGCTGGAGGAGATCGCCGGACTGTTCCAGGATCGCGAGGCCATGCTCCACGGCATCCGGGAGGGCGTGCTCGCCTTCGCTCCCGACGGCCGGATCACCGTGGTCAACGACGAGGCCCGCACTCTGCTCGGCCTCGGTACGGCGCTCGGCAGCCGGCTCGACGAGGTGCTGCCCGACGGGCGGCTGCGCCGCGCCCTGGACGGCGCCCTGACCGGCACCGACCTCAACGTGCTGACCGACGACCACTGCCTGGTGGTCAACCGGATGCCGGTGACGCTGCACGGCCGTGAACTGGGCGCGGTGGTCACCGTACGCGACCGCACCGAGCTGATCGGGCTGCTGCGCGAACTGGACTCGGTGCGCGGGCTGACCGACGCCCTGCGCGCCCAGCAGCACGAGTTCACCAACCGTATGCACACCGTGGCCGGGCTGCTGGACATCGGCGACCACGACGCCGCCTTCGAGTACGCCGTCGAGTCGGCCGGCGCCGAGCAGGCGCTGACCGAGTCCGTGCGCGAACGGATCGGCAACGCGCTGCTCGTGGGGCTGATCGTCGCCAAGACCACGGTGGCCGCGGAACGCGGGGTACGGATGGTGCTCAGTGAGGACTCCGCGCTCGGCGAGGACCCGCCGCATCTGCGCCGGCTGCTGACCATCGTCGGCAACCTGCTGGACAACGCGATCGACGCGGCCTCCGGCGGACCGCCCCCGGCGGGCGGCCGGGAGGTGCTGCTCTCGCTGGTCGAGGCCGTCGACCTGGTGATGGTGCGGGTCGCCGACAGCGGCCCGGGGATTCCGCCGGGCGCCACCGAGTCGATCTTCGAGGACGGCTGGTCGACCCGGCCCGACCGGGGCACCGCCCGGCGCGGGCTGGGCCTGGCCCTGGTCCACCGGCTGACCCAGCGGCACGGCGGGACGATCACGGTCAGCGAGGGGCCGGGCGCGGTCTTCACCGTCGTACTGCCCCTACCGGACACCACCCCCGTACCGCGGGACGCACAGTTCACGACGGCCTCGCCGACAGGAGGTGATCGCGGATGATCCGGACCCTGGTGGTGGACGACGACTTCCGGGTCAGCCACATCCACTGCGACTACGCGTCCCGCGTCGAGGACTTCGAGGTGGTTGGCCGGGCGGCGACGGTGGCCGAGACGCTGGACGCGGTGCGCACCCTCCACCCCGACCTGCTGCTGCTCGACGTCTTCCTGCCGGACGGCAGCGGCCTCGACGTGCTGCGGCAGCTCAGCTCGGACGAGGGCGGCGCCCGCCCCGACGTCATCATGATCACCGCCGACCGGGACATCACCTCGGTACGGACCGCCATGAAGCTCGGCGCCGTGGGCTACCTGGTCAAGCCGTTCGGCTCCGGCGACCTGGCCGAACGGCTCACCGCCTACCGCGAACTCCAGCACCGCGTAGCCGCGTTGGGCCTCGCCCCACGCACCGACCAGGCCGACGTGGACGCCCTCTTCAGCGCCGCCCGCCCCCCGGCCGTCCCCCGCGTCCCTGCCAAAGGGCACTCCGCACCCACCCTCGCCCTCCTGCACCAGGTCCTGCGCACCGCCCACGACCCCCTGTCCGCCGCCCAGGCCGCCGAACTCACCGGCGTCTCTCGCGCCACGGCCCAGCGATATCTTTCCTACCTCGTCCGGGAGGGCATGGTCCGCCTCGAACTCCGCTACGGAGCCACCGGCCGCCCCGAACACCTCTACCGGATCGCCCGATGAACCGAGGGCCGAGACCCTCCAACCATGACCACTCTCTTGATCATCGAGGGTCAGTGCGACGCCCTCGGCCGCAGTCCGGGTCTCGTCGCTCAAGGAGAGGCAGCGGGTCTCGGCGTAGGCCCGAGCCGAAGAGGATGGAGATCACCGCCGAACGGACTCCGGCCCGCCACCCGCTCTACTTCGCCTGCGACGTCGAACTGCTGACCTTCATCCGCCGCCCCTGTGGCAACCGCTGCCCGTAAAGCGTGGTGCGGTAGTCAGGTCCTCGGGATCGGAGGTGAGGATCGTGACGGGGCCGGGTGCGGCGAGGGCGGTCGCGCTGAGCATGACGTCGATGACGTACTTGCGGCCGTGACTGTCAGCGTCTGCAAGCAGCGCGGCAGCTTGGTGGGCGATGGGTCGGTGACCGGTTCGACGACCATGCGGGAGAGAGCCCACTCCGGGGCCGGGCGGTTGGTCCGGGGGCGGGCACCCTCGACTGAGGTTGCCGTGGAGGTGATCACGCGCAGGTCGGCGGCGGGGGCGAGTTCGGGTCGTTGGACTATCGGCCCCTTCTCCAACGCTCACCATCACGCCATTGAGATTGCGCGGTCACGATTAACCCTGTGTATTCAGCGGAATTGGGCGATCTGACGTTCCGATAGCAGAAAGGTGCCGCTGACCTGACCCTATGAGGGCTGGGGCTTCCCCTCGTGGTGTGTTCGGAGCACCCTTCCCTTGGGGGAGCCGAGTCCGGGTCAGGAGGCCCGCGATGCAGGCTTTTGTAGGGATTGATGTGCATCGTCGCCGGTCGCAGATCGCTGTACTCGACGAGAGCGGCCGGACGGCGGTGAACCGCAACGTCGTCAACGGGCGCGAGACGGTGCTGGGCGTGATCGGTGATCTGCCAACAGGCACGCCGGTGGCGTTCGAGGCCGCCTACGGCTGGGGCTGGCTGATCGAGCTGCTCCAGGACTACGGCTTCGAGCCGCACATGGCACACCCGTTGCAGTGCAAGGCGATCGCCTCGGCCCGGCTGAAGAACGACAAGGTCGACGCCGCCACCCTGGCCCATCTGCTGCGCACGGACCTGCTGCCCGAGGCATGGATCGCTCCGGCAGCGATACGCGAGCAGCGGGCCGTGCTGCGGCACCGTGCCCGGCTGGTGCGGCTGCGGACCCTGCTGCGTAACCGGATCCACGCGGTCCTCGCCGACTACGGCTGCGACCGCGGGGCCAGCTGCTGGAACGGGGTGGGCCGCGCATGGCTGGAGGCGCTGCCGCTGCCGGACAGCGCCCGAGATGCGGTGGCCGACCGGCTGGAGGTCATCGATGCGCTGCAGGTGGTCATCGACCGGCTCGACGCCGTGCTCGCCCAGGCGGCCAGGGCGGATGTGCGGGTCAAGGCGCTAACCGCGCTGCCCGGCATCGGGCCCCTCACCGCGCTGGTCATCGTGGCGGAGATCGGAGACATCCGGCGGTTCCCCTCGGCCCGCAAGCTCGCCTCCTGGGCGGGGCTCACCCCCACGGTCCGCGGCTCGGACCGCACCGTGCGCTACGGGCACATCTCCAAGCAGGGCGACCCGTGGCTGCGCTGGATCATGAACCAGGCCGCGCAGACCGCCAAGCGCACCGAGCCCTATGCGGCCTGCTTCGAGCAGATCGCGCACCGCCGTGGCCGGAAGATCGCCACGATCGCGGTGGCCCGCAAGCTCCTCACCCACGCCTACCACGTGCTGCGCGAACTCGACGCGGCCCAGCAGCCGAAGGAGCCGTGCAGCACGACATGACGGCCACATCCCACGGACGGGACGACAAGCCCCGGGCGAGCTCGCATCTTTGCATGAGCCGGCCATCGCCACGCTCGGTGACCTGAATGAGCAGCCCGGCCCCCGAAGCAAGGTCATGATCCGGCCCGGTCGGCCGGGATCGAATGGGTGCGTGCGAGTCCTCTCCGCACGACCACGACTCGGGGGACCACGGCCCAACACTCCTGCCAACAAACGTGATCAACCCGGCGTGTCTCCTTCCGGAACACCCCGGGCCGGGGTGTCGTGCGCCTTGACAGCCCCAGCCCTCATGGGTGCATAAATACAGGTCGGGAGTTTTTTGGGTTCACGTCAAAACGCACACGGTCTTTTGGTTGCTTGTTTTAGTCCACGCACCACCGCACACCCTGTGGATAACCTCGCCTGCTGGCATATTTCCGCAGGTCAAGGGCATGAGCTTGAGCGTACGATGGCCTCGCTCGCCAACAAGTCCCGAAACCTTGCGGCACTATGGGATTCCTGGCGCGATACTCGTAAAACCGCGCGTGACCTGCCCTGATGTGGCCGAGAGCACACGGATGTGCACACGGTCTGGTGGGTTGCCGTTTCGCCCCAGACGCTAGTGATCCGGTTTGGGCAGTTGATCGCTGTCCACAACAAGCGTTCCGATGCACTGTTGACGGACTGCGGGCTCCTGCGCCCCGGACGACCGAACCCGACGACGACGGGGAAGGCCGAGCGGTGGCACCCGGGGCTCGCGCGCCCGATCAAGTGCACGGTCGATGCCGCACGCCCGTAGCTGAGCCCCGAGGGCCAGTCCGGTCGGGCCCGTCCCCCACCAGTACGTCCCGTCCCCAGCTCTCTCATAATTCCACCGTAGTCCGGTAGCGCAGCCGGAGCCGTAGGGGGACGTGCGCGCCCTCCAGGACGGTGCAGGTCTTGATCGTTTATCCAGGCAGTGTCTGGGTGACCCGCCACAGGCGACGCGGGAGTTCGCCCTCCTCGAAGGCGTGCATCTCGTCGAGGCGCCACCCGTCGGCGAGGGCGTTCACGAGGGCACGGTCGAAGAAGTGCACGGCGAAGCCGCCGTGCTCGAAGATGTCGTCGCCGTGCGCGATGCCCGTGCCGTAGTGGGCGTCGCCGGTGTGGCGGGCCGTGTAGACGAAGGTGCCGCCGGGCCGCAGCACACGCCGCACCTCGCCCACAAGAACGCGGATCTCCTCGGTGGACAGGGTCATGCACAGCAGCATGTGTGCGAAGACCGCATCCACCGAGGCGTCCGACAGCGGCAGCTTTTCGCGTACGTCGTGGACGGTGGTGTCCACCGCCGCGCCCAGACCTAGATGGCTGGCCGCGTCACGCAATTGGTCCAGGCCCACGGGGCTGAAGTCGGTCGCGGTGACGGTGAACCCGCGCCGGGCGAAGTACAGGGCGTCGCGCCCGTGCCCGGACCCCAGCTCCAGGACCTGTTCGGCACCGGCTGCGCGGAAGACGTCGGCGGCATGGACAGCGGGGGCGGAGGGCTCGTCGCCGTACATGCCGGGATGGACGGTATACGTCTGCTGCCAGTGCGCGCGCTGCGCCTCGGCCAGCTCCAGGTCCTGCTCGGGCATGGGTGTTCCTGCCTCTCCACGCGTCCCCGGGGGCGGGGAAGTCCCCAGCCTAGAACCCGCCTCGGACACCGGCGAAGGCTCTCCCGCGGGCGCTCTCGTCGCGCGCCGCGCTTGACCTTCGAGCCGGATGGAAGGTTTACCGTCAGAGGTGTGAGCACGATGCGGATCTCCCAGCTCGCCGAACGCTGTGGCGTCCCGGCCACCACCCTGCGCTTCTACGAGAGCGCGGGTCTGTTGCCCGCCGGCCGCACCGCCTCCGGGTATCGGGTGTACGGGGAGAACGCGGTGGAGCGGCTGGAGTTCATCGGTGCGGCCAAGCATCTCGGGCTGCCGCTGGAGGAGATCGGCGAACTGCTGGCGGTGTGGGAGGCCGGTGCCTGCGCGGACGTGAAGGCCGACCTGCGGCCCCAGATCGCCGCCCGCCTCGACGAGGTCCAAGGGCGTCTGGCCGAGCTGCAGGCGTTCGCCGCCTCGCTGCGCAGTGCGCTGGAGCACCTGGCATCCGCGAGGTCGCCGCGGCGGTCCGCGAGAACGTGATCGCCGCGGTGGAAGGGATGACGGGCCTGGAGGTCGTCGAGGTGAACATCGCCGTCAACGACGTACACCTGCCCGACGAGGACACACCGCAGACCGGTGGGGACCGGCTGCACTGACAACAGCTTCTCAGCCGTTGGCGGTCGTGTGGCCACGATCTCACGGCAGGCTCTCTTCCGGTGAGAACCCGGTGGATGGAGACCGGGGCGAGCTTCCGGGCGGGGCAGGGGTGAGGGCAGTTGGCGCGCCCTGTCTTGTGTGAGACCGGGCAGGCGAGTTCGTGGAAGAGCGCAGCGTGGCGTTCCTCTTCGTCCAACCAATTAGTGGAGGAACGGCGCCAGGTCGGTGACAGCGTCCATGGGGCAGCCGGTGTCAGCGCGTTCAGCCTGGGCCTCGCCTGGGTCAGGCTGAACGGGTTGGTGCCGGACTCGATGATGTTGCCGCCGAAGACGAGACTGTCGACGGTTGCGGTGCAGAGCGTTGGGGTTCAGCCGGTGTGCCGGGAGCGGGCGACCGTGGTGGCGGTCACGCCGAGGTGTTCCAGCAGGAGTCCTTCCCGGGTGGACCAGGGGCAGATCTCGACGCTCTTGGCCCCGCAGGCTTCCGTGAGCGCTTGAGCGATCAGGGCTCCGGCCAGGGACTGTTCGGCGCGGTGTTGGGAAATGCCGGGCAGCTTGCCACGGCGGGACGGCTTCGCCCCGGCCAACAGGTCGACCGCAGTGCGCAGTTGGGGCAGGGTCAGTTGTCGTCGGGCTCGCGGCGCCTTGCCCCGGGCTGCGGCAAGCCGGGCGAGCTGTTCGAAGGTTTTGGAGCAGGCCAGCACCCGCAGACCCGCTTCGGCCCGCGGCAGGTCGGGAACGGCTTCCAGGGACTGGCGCAGGTACTTCCGGACCTCGGCCAGGCGGCGCGGGGACGGTGCCGTGTTGCCGGGCAGCCAGTCCCGGGTGATCCTGCGCGCGCCCAGCGGCAGCGAGTGGACGGTGTGGGGTTGGTCGCCGGTGCCGGAGGCGATCTCCACGGTGCCGCCGCCGATGTCCAGGACGAGCAGGGGGCCGACCGCCGGGCCCGCCCACTGGCGGGCGGCCACGTAGGCCAGCCGCGCCTCCTCCTCGCCGGTCAGCACGCGCAGGCGGGTGCCCGTGGTGCGTGCCACGTGCGCGATGATCGCGTCCCGGTTGGGCGCGTCCCGGATGACGGAGGTGGCGAACGCGAACACTTCCGCGCCGCGAGGACGCGGGTTCGCGGCGACGGTCTCGGCCACTGCCCGCTCGACGCTTCTCATGCCGGCCCGGTCCAGCCGTCCCTTGTGGTCGAGGGTCTCGTGCAGTCTCAGCCGCACCTTGCGGGAGAACACCGGCTCCAGCACCGCACCCGGACGCCGCCGCACAACCGTCAGCAGTGCACTGTGGCACCCGACATCGAGCACACCTGCCTGCCGCACCCCATGCCTCCCCTGATCCCGCGCTCGACAGGACCGGCTTCTTCTCCCGCCCTTGGACAGCACCTCCGACGAGGTGAGCAGGATTCCGGCCCACCTCGTGAGCATATCGTCACCACTCGCGCACTCTCCGCCCCATCCCCGGAGCAGCAGAGAACCGCCGGTCAAATGCAGGCCCGTGGGGGCACATGCGGGTGTCCGCCCCGGTGGCCACGAAGAGCTCCGTTGAACGTTTGACCAGCTCAGGACTCAAACGCGTGGCTGCCTTCCAGTTGCCCGGGCTCAGGGAGAACGCTCGTGCTGATGTGTCGTTGATATGGAGCCACCTGCGGTGTTCGAGCGCTGTCGCCCTTGACCGGACGATGGGATTTGCGTGCATGTGATCGGGCAGGCGCACTGCATGCGCCCCTCCCCACCGCCGTGATGCACGGCAGGGCAGCACGCGAGATTCTTGCTCTGTGGTGCGTGCCCCGGAACCCGAGACCACACCCCAGCCTGATCGCGAGAGTGCCGCCGCCTCCCACGCCCTGCTCGACGAGGTCGTCCACGGCTGCGACGGCATCAAACCCGGCTGGATCCGCCTCAACTTCAACTACTTCATCAGCGACACCGCCCGCGATACCTCATCGACGCAGTCGAGCTGATCGCCACGTACGGCCACCGGCTCCTTCCCGACTACCGCTTCGACCCGCACACCGACCTGTGGCGCCACCGCACCGGCCCGTCCTCTCCCCCGCTGCGGCTGGCCGACGTGCGCTTCGCCGCCGACGGTCGGATCACCGCGTCGACGGTCCGCCACCACCGGCTGGGCGAGGAAGCGCTGCCGGGACAGCTCGGCCGTGCCCGCGAGGTGCTGACCCGCCGTGCGGATTCCCTCGACGACGGCCCCACCGGGCTTCCGGCCGACTTCGAGCGGATGCGCTGGTTCCCGCTGCCGCCCGTCTGCCTGGAACAAACCCGGACCGGCACCGGTTGAACCGAAGAGATCCAGATACCCCACTGGGTATATGAGAGGAGACCGGAAACCATGCCCACCGTGGAACTGACCAAGGACAACTTCGAGGAGACCGTCACCGGTTCGGAGATCGTGCTGATCGACTTCTGGGCCGCCTGGTGCGGACCGTGCCGCCGTTTCGCCCCCGTCTACGACAAGGCGGCCGAGCGGCATCCGGACATCGTCTTCGGCAAGGTCGACACCGAGGCACAGCCCGAACTCGCCGCGGGCTTCCGCATCTCCTCCATCCCCACCCTGATGGCCGTCCGCGACCGGACCGTCCTGTACGCCGAGCCGGGCGCCCTGCCGCCGCTGGCCCTGGAGGAGCTCGTCGGAAAGATCAGGGCAGTCGACATGGACGACGTGCGCCGGAAGACCGCCGCGGGCTCGACGGGAGCGAACTGACCTCCAGGGCGCCCGTGGAGTCTCCACGGGCGCCCTGGAACGCGGGTTCAGCGGCTGCGCAGAGCGGCCAGCGCGGCGTCGAGATCGGCCGTGCGCGGGCGGTTGTGCGGCAGTTTGCCGAGCACGGCCGCCATGCCACAGGTGTTCGTGAGGGCGGAGAAGACCAGGCCGCCCGCGACACCGGAGGAGATCAGCAGGAGGGCCGGGTGCACGAGCAGGCCGAGGAGGAGGCCCAGGAGCACCACCGTGCCGGCGGTGAAGCGCACTTGGCGCTCCATGCTCCAGCCGGCCCGTGTGTCGCAGGCGGCCGGTGTGTGCAGGTCGTGTCCCTCGGCGGCCCAGGCGCCGGTGCCACCGGAGAGGGTGGCTGTGGGTATGCCCTGCTCGGCCAGGAGCTTGCAGGCGTTCTCGGAGCGGGCGCCGGAGGCGCAGACGACGAGGACGTCACCCTGCTCGGAAGCGTGGCGTATCTCCGGCAGGGCGCGGCGGACGTGGTCCAGCGGGATGTTCAGGGCGCCTGGGAGATGGCCGGAGGCGTACTCGGCGGGCGTGCGCACGTCGATGACGGTGAGCTCGTGCAGCCGGGTGCGGGCCTGCTCGGTGGCGAGAGTGACGGGGTTGGGAGAGCTGGTCATGACAGGTGTGATCCTTAATGGTCGACGCCGCCCCGAACCGGGACGTACAGTACCCCTAGGGGTATTTCTGAGGAGTGATCGTGGAACTGGAGCTTGAGGGTGCGGACCTGAAGGCCGTGCTGAACCGCCTGCGCCGTGCGCAGGGTCAGATCTCCGGCGTGATCCGGATGATCGAGGAGGGGCGCGACTGCGAGGACGTCGTCACCCAGCTCGCCGCCGCCTCCCGCGCGCTGGACCGTGCCGGTTTCGCGATCATCGCGACCGGCATGCAGCAGTGCATGACCGACATCGAATCCGGCCGCAAGAACGGCGAGGACGCCCGGCAGATGCGCGCCCGCCTGGAGAAGCTGTTCCTGTCCCTGGCGTGAGGGCTCCCGACACGGCGGCCCTCACAGCACCGCGTCGATCAGCATGAAGACCGCCACCGCCAGCAGCACCAGCGCGAAGATCCGCTGAAGCGTGTGTCCCGAGACCTTCACGGACAGCCGCTTGCCGTCCCATGCCCCGAGGATCGCAGCCGCGACGAACGGCCCGACGACCGCCCAGTCCAGCCCCTCGACCGTACCGGCGCGCATCGCCAGCGCGGCCAGCGAGTTGACGGTGATGACCAGCAGGCTGGTGCCCACCGCGTTCCGCATCCGCAGGCCCAGCACACTCACCAGCGCCGGTACGGCAAGGAAGCCGCCGCCGACACCGAGGACACCGGTGACCGCGCCGAGCCCGCCACCGGCTGCCGCCACCCGCACCGGCCGCACCGTCACAGCGCCCTCCGCGGCCGGCCGGGACCGCAGCATGCGCAGGGCTGCCGCTCCCGCGACCACGGCGAAGGCCGCCGTCAGCACTGCGGCCGGAATACGTCCGGCGAGCGCGCCCCCCAGCATCGCCGGACCGATCCCGGCCGCCGCGAACAGCAGCCCCGTACGCCAGCGGACGTTCCCGTCGCGGGCGTGCGCGACCATCGCGGTGACCGAGGTGAGCGTGACGATGACCAGACTCGCGGTCGTCGCAGCGACCGGACTGAAGCCGAGCAGATAGATCAGGGCGGGCACGGCAAGCACACTGCCGCCGCCCCCGAGCGCACCGAGCGCGAGACCGATGACCGCACCCGCGGCCAGGGCAAGTATGAGAGTGCTCACGCGACGGCGCCGTTCCTCCCCTGCGGATCCACCACCGGCAAACCCGCCCCCGCCCAGTCCCGCATGCCGCCGATCACGTCCACGGCCTCCGCGCCGCGAGTGGCCAACAGTTCCGCGGCCTGCCGGGAGCGGTTGCCGGAGCGGCAGATCACGACCAGGGGCCGCGCCTGCGCCTCGGCGGGCAGCCCGGCCCCGGCGGCCAGCGCAGAGAGGGACAGGTGTACGGCGCGCGGCGCGTGTCCCGCCTGCCACTCGTACGGCTCGCGCACATCCAGCAGCACGGCGTCACCGCCGCTACCACCGCCGGCGGCGGCGCCGTGCCCGGTGCGTATGGCCGCCTCCTGCACGCTCACGCGGCCCGCGCCGCCCCGATCTCGACGGAAGATGCTCATATCGGTTTCTCGCTCCTGATTCCATGTCGGCAGTGAAAATCGGTGGAACGCCTACGGCATCCGACGCCGTCAGGGCGTCCGTACGGTGAGTCCCGCCTTCTCGGCCGCGTCGAAGGAGTCGTCCACGGCAACGACCTCGCGACCGGCCGCATCCAGCAGCGAGGCGGCGATCGCGGCACGCATCCCACCCGCGCAGTGCACCCACACCTCACCGGCGGGCACCTCGCCGAGACGGCGGTGCAGGGCGTGGACCGGGATGTGCACCGAGCCCTCGATGTACCCGGCCGCCCGCTCCGAGCCGCGTCGCACATCGAGGACGACGACACCCTCCACGGGACGCCGACCCGCGAGATCGGCGAACGTCGCACGCCGGAAGGAGGCCGGTGCCGTGCCCTCGGGCACCCACTCGGCCGGTGCGCCGGTGGCCGCGGCGGCGGGGCGGTCGATGCCGACCCGGACCAGCTCGCGCTGGGCGGCGGCGAGCTGCTCGCGCGACTCGGCCAGCAGCGTCACGGGCTTGCCCCACGGAATCAGCCAGGCCAGATACGTGGCGAGCTGCCCCTCGGCCTCGAAGTTGAACGAGCCGGACACGTGCCCTTCGGCGAAGGCGACGCGGTTGCGCAGGTCCACCACCCACTCCCCTACCGCCAGCCGGGCGGCTATCTCCCCGGCGTCCGCGACGGCGGGTGGGGTCAGGTCGACCGGCGCGGGTCCGGCGGCGTTGGCCGGGCCCATGTGCGTGTAGTAGGCGGGGATGTCGTCCAGCCCGGCCAGCAGTCCGGCGACGAAGTCGTCCACGTCCCGGGTCAGGGCCTCGTTGGACGCCTTCTCCTTGCCGATGGTCGTGGCGCTGCCCTCCGTCTGCGAGGACGAGCAGAAGCTGCCGAATCCGTGCGTGGGCAACACCTCGGTCTCGTCCGGCAGTTCGGCGGCGAGACGGCGTGCGGAGGCATGCTGGGCGCGGGCGAGCTGCTCGGTCAGCCGGGGCTCCACGAGGTCCGGGCGGCCCACCGTGCCGATCAGCAGCGAACCGCCGGTGAACACGACGACCGCCGTGCCGTTCTCCTCCAGCGCATAGGAGGTGTGGTGCGGAGTGTGGCCGGGCGTCGCGAGCGCGCGCAGGGTCAGACCGGCCTCGGCGTCGATCTCCGTGCGGTCACCGTCGTGCACCGGCACACGCGCGAAGGAGACGCGGGCCGCGGCGGGAACGAGGTAGGCGGCGCCGGTGAGCCGGGCGAGCTCCAGACCGCCGGTGACGTAGTCGTTGTGGACGTGCGTCTCGACGACCTGCGCGATCCGCACACCGCGCCGGGCCGCCGCCGCGATCACCTGGTCCACGTCACGGGGTGGGTCGACGGCCACCGCCGTCCGTTCGCCGCCCGCGAGATAGCTGCGGTTGCCGAGCCCTGACACCTCGATCGTGTCGACGAAGAACACGCGGTACTCCCTTCCAGCGAAGAATTACCCAGGGGGGTATGCTTACGACCGTAACACTAGTACCCCGGGGGGTATTTCCAAGGGCAGGGAAAGTCCGGGAAACGCTTCACGAGTACCTCGCATCCGGCCGGACACCCGTCCCACGCCACGCGAACCGACGAGAAAGGTCTTCGCCATGCGCTACGACCGCACAGTCCACCTCGACACCGACTTCGCCACCACCGTCGGCCGCGTCCGCGAAGCCCTCGCCGCACAGGGCTTCGGCATCCTCACCGAGATCGACGTCACCGCCACGCTCAAGGCGAAGCTCGACCACGACATGGAGGACTACATCATCCTCGGCGCCTGCAACCCGCCTCTGGCCCACCGCGCCCTGGAGACCGACCGCACCATCGGCCTGCTGCTGCCCTGCAACGTCGTCGTCCGCCGCGACGGCAACCGAACCGCCGTACAGGCCCTCGACCCGAACACCATGGTCACCCTCACCGGACTCGACGCGCTGCGCCCGGTCGCCGAGGAGGCCACCCACCGCCTCGACGCCGCCCTCGCCGCCCTCACCAAGGACGCCTGACGACCTCGCCGCGGGACGCCTCCGACCGAACCGTCCGGCGTTGCCGCCTCCCAACCTCGGTATCCTCCCGAGGATCACGGCAGGGCCACACGTACTCGCTGCCGCCGGGAAGCCGTCGAAGGACCTCAGCGATCACGGTGCAATGACGCGTTGGCATTGAGGTTCTTCGCGGCAAGTCACTGGCCATTCCAGACTCTGCGCCGATGAGCGCGCCTCTTTGGTCGCTCTAAAAATCCAGGGCAGGGCAGCGGCGAAGGCAGAGAATGCGGGCGCCACGACTCGCCACTCGTACAACAGTGGATTCATCGAGACGTAACTGCCCACGACCCGCGGGTCGTGGGCGTCGGTGCGGTAGTCGAGGGCGAGGCCGACGTCATCACCGGGGACCCGGTTCACCGCGATGAAGAACGCCTTCTCGACATCCAGCCAGGGCAGTTCGACCGGAGTCTCCTGACCGCCGCCTCGCGCCACGTGCAAAAAGGCCGCGTACCGGTCATCGTCGAAGGTGTCCAGTGAACCGGACTCCCATTCCATCTGGCGCGTGGTCGCGAGGAAGTCGATCGGGCTCTCGAACCACGGCATCAGTGTCGCCATCTCGGCGTCGCCCGGATGGCGCCACCGGCCTTGATCGAGCAGGGAAGTCAGCCGTGCGGGCAAGGTCAGTCCCCGGACCGTCGCGTACGCCATGGTGGACAGCCTGGCACAGCCCATGTCGGCCTCTACCGCCTCCGGAACGGCCACCAGACTCGGGGCAGCTCAGGCTGACGGGCTCAAAGGGGGCCAAGCAGCTCGGGGCTTGGAGGCCGGCAGAGGTTCCACGCGGCCATGTCTCACCGGATATAGCTGATGCAACGGCCCGAACACTTTCGTGGAACCCGGTTGGGGTTCCCGGTCGGCGCCAGACGGCAGTTCCCTGTCCCCGCGGACAATCGCCCCCGGCTATCGTGCCGCCCATGACGACCACCACGCTGAGCAACGTGGACTACAACGTTCCGATCCAGAACCGCTATTTCGAGGACTACGTCCCGGGTTCGGTGTACGTCTACGGCAGCATCACCATGACCGAGCGGGACATTCTGCGGTTCGCCGGGGAGTTCGACCCGCAGAACATCCACACGGATCCCGAGGCCGCAGAAGGGGGTCCGTTCAAAGGACTGATCGCCAGCGGCTGGCACACCGCCAGCGTCATGATGCGCCTGTACGCCGACCACTTCGTCAGCAAGGTCGCGAGCCTGGCTTCCCCGGGCGTCGATGAGTCGCGCTGGGTCCGGCCGGTCCGGCCCGGTGACAGCCTCTCGATCCGCACGATGGTCCAGGAAGCCCGCGTCTCCCGCTCCAAGCCGGACCGCGGCATCGTGCACACCGCCGTCGAGGTGCTCAACCAGCGCGGTGAACCCGTGCTCACCGTGACAGCGATGAACATCCTGCTGCGGCGCGTACCTCAGCGGTAGTCGGGGTTGGCCGCGTCGAGGCGGCACCCGGCGTCCCATTCGGAGCGCTGGTTGCCGTGCGCCGGGACGCCCCCGGTGCGCTTGAGCATGGCCGCCATGTGCATCAGGTTCCAGGCCATGAACGTGGTGTTGCGGTTGGTGAAGTCGTTCTCCGGGCCGCCCGAGCCGGGGTCTAGGTAGGAGGGTCCGGGGCCCGCCGGGCCGATCCAGCCCGCGTCGGCCTGCGGCGGGATGGTGTAGCCGAGGTGCTGCAGGCTGTAGAGGATGTTCATCGCGCAGTGCTTCACACCGTCCTCGTTGCCGGTGATCAGACAGCCGCCGACCCGCCCGTAATAGGCGTACTGGCCCGCCGGGTTGAGCAGTCCCGAGCCGCCGTAGAGCCGCTCGATGACCTTCTTCGTGACCGAGCTGTTGTCGCCCAGCCAGATCGGCCCGGCCAGCACCAGGATGTCGGCGGCCATCACCTGCTCGCACAACGCCGGCCAGGCGTCCGTGGCGAAGCCGTGCTCGGTCATGTCCGGGTAGACGCCCGGCGCGATGTCGTGGTCGACGGCGCGGACGACATCCGTGGTGACCCCGCGCGCGTCCATGATCGCCCGGCTCTTGTCGATCAGCCCCTCGGTGTGGCTCTGCTGCGGCGACGGCTTGAGTGTGCAGTTGATGAACAGGGCGTTCAGGTCGTCGAAGCGGTATGCGTCGTCGGCAGGGCTCGGGGCGGTCACGGCGGGCTCCTTCACGAGGCTGGCGGGCGGATCGGTCCGCAGGCGGGCTCAGCGGCAGCCTCTCGCAAGGATCTCTCTTTGTCGCTCTATGTCGTCACTTGGTCACCGATTCGTCATTCCTCTCCCCCGGTCTTCCGGCGCAGCCCTGCCGGGCGGCCACTCGGCGCCGTTCACGGCCATCCTGGATCCAGCACGGCGCCACTCGGACCAAAACCTTCGTGTACGAGCGCAAGACCGTGGCCCGATGACGACCGACGTGACAGTGCGAGCGGCGGTCCCAAGACCGATGCACGTGATGTACTCGTTCGAGCCCCACCCGCGGGGCACCCTGGGCTGCATCCGGCCCGGGGCGGCCTCTCCCGCCTGACCGTACCGCTCCTGTCCGCAGCCCGAAGGGTGACTCCCGATGGCGTATGACGAAGGACTCGCCGAGCGCGTTCGCCGGCGATTCGAGGCGGAGCCCGGCATCACGGAGAAGCGCATGTTCGGCGGCATCGCTTTCCTTCTCTGCGGCAACATGGCCGTCGGCGTGACCGGCGACGATCTCATGGTCCGGGTCGGTCCGGACGCCACCGACGCGGCCCTTGCCCGGCCGGGTGCGCGGATTTTCGACATGACCGGCCGTCCCATGCGCGGCTGGATCGTGGTCGCGGCCGAGGCCGTCGCCCAGGACGAGGAACTGGGTGCGTGGGTCGACGAGGGCCACGGCTTCGCCGCGAGCCTCCCACCCAAGTAGGAACCCCTGATCCGCGTGCCGACCCCCGCAGGGTCATGGTGCCGGGTCAGGTCAGCTACTGCTGTGGCCGGAAACGATCAATGGGGTTGGTGATGGTCGAATGCTTGGTGCGGGAAAGCGATGATGAGGGCATGACCGCCAGCTCTCGCGCCCAGTCGTTCGATGCAGCCGCGGCGCAGTACGCGGCGAGCCGGCCTTCCTATCCACCCGCGCTCTTTGACTCCGTCGAGGAGTTCGCAGGCTGCCGTCTGACGGGTGCCCGGGTCGCCGATGTCGGCGCGGGCACCGGAATCGCCAGCGCGCTGCTGCGGGAGCGCGGCGCCGAGGTGATTGCCGTGGAGCCGGGTGAGGCCATGGCCGGCGAGTTTCACAAGGCGCTCCCGGGGGTGCCGATCGTGAGAGGTGACGGCAATGCCCTGCCGCTGGCCGAGGCTTCCTGCGACCTCATCACGTATGCGCAGTCCTGGCAGTGGACCGACCCCGGCCGGTCTGTCCCGGAGGCGTTGCGTGTCCTGCGAGCGGGCGGTGCGCTGGCGATCTGGTGGAACACGACGGCCTTCGACGTACCGTGGATCCGTGAGCAGCACGAGCGCATCGCGCGCCACTGCGGGGTGACACCAAGGTCTGCGGTGCGTCCTTGGGACACTGATGCCGTCCGGTTGGCGGGGCTGGCGGGGCTGAGGGTTGCGCGCCGTCAGGTGCGCTGGAGCCGCACCGTCTCTTTGGACATGCATCTCGCCAACATCGGCAGCCGCTCTGTATTCCTCGTCCTTGAAGAGGCCGGCCGCCATGCGTTTTTCGTCGATGAGCGTGAGCAGCTGGGCAGGATTTTTCCCAGCGCGGAGGTGGAGGAGACCTACGTGGTTGATCTCCTGGTGGCGCTCTGTCCCTGACCGTGCGGGGCAGCGGGATGGGCCGGGGTGAAGCACACCTCGCTTCGTTCTTCTTCGCTCGGCACTGGATGTCGGAGCCCTGGTGAGCGAACAGGTTGTCCAGGATCACGGAGATCGGGGCACTGTCGGGCCGGGCGGCGCGGATCCGACTGCGGCACGGCCAGCATTCCGGCGCCCTCCTTGCGGCGGTTTACGCCCCGGAGGCGGCCGTCGCCGACCGAGTAGCAGCCGCGGAAGGAGCGCGCCCCGCGGGTGCGATGAGAGGTGGCCGGCAGACGGCCGAGTCGTTTGCACACGGCCCAGCCGACGCCGGAGGCGGGCTTGATCCCGAGCGGGCCGAACTCGTCGAAGGCGAGGACCCGGTCCGGGAAACGGACCAGCACCTCCTCGATCCTGTCCGGCTTCGCCTCCCACTCGGGGTCGGTGACTCGATCAAACAGCATCATCGCGCGCCGGCAACGCACCGAGCAGGTGCTGCCCGGCCCTGCGGCTGCCCGGATCTCGGTGTACTCGACCAGGGGATGATCAGTCCAGTGCGTCGAGGGCCGCGAGGATGTCGGCGGGCTCGGCGCGGGTTGTGTAGTCGGTGCTGACGAAGGCCCAGCGGATCACGCCGGCACGGTCGATGACGTAGGTGGCGGGCAGCGGGAGGGTGCGCGGGTGGCCGTCGTTGACGCGCTGGAGGTCGAAGCCGAGCTTGTCGTACACGGCACCGAGGTCGTCGGGGAGGTCGAAGGCGAGACCGTACTGCTTGGCGGTGTCGGAGCCGATGTCGCTGAGGACGTCGAAGGCGAGCCCGTGCTTCTCGGCGAGGGTGAGGGACTCGTCGGGGATCTGCGGGGAGACGGCCACCAGGCGGGCGCCGCGTGCGGTGACGTCGGCGTGGTGCTGCTGGAGGGAACGCAGCGCGATGTTGCAGTACGGGCACCAGGCACCGCGGTAGAAGGTCAGGACGACCGGGCCGTCGGCGAGCAGGTCGTCCAGGGCCAGGGTGCGTCCGGTCGCGGTGGGGAGCCTGAAACGCGGGGCCTGTGCTCCGGTGGCCAGGGCACGGTCGGCCTGGCCGGAGTCGGCCAGTTCCTGGCTGGCCCGCTGCATGACCTCCCTGATCTCGGCGGGGATCTGCTGCTGGCGGGCTTCGTAGAAGGTACGCAGTTCGGCATTGAGGGTGGTCATGACGCTTGTTCCTCCTGGCTGGTGACTGGGCGGGGCCAGACGCACGTCGGGCTTGGACCGACGTCGACCCCAAATCCTGGAATGACTGTTTCAAGATAGGGCCATGCGTGACCCCGCACCAGCCGTGCGGAGACATCGGTGGGTCAGAGGCTGGTGAACGGGCGGTGGTCGGTCAGCGCCAGAGCCCGGACGAAGGCGGCGAGGCGGACTGCGCGTCGCGCCAGGAAACGGCGGAGTGAGGACGTATGGGACCCGTAGGCGGCGGCCCATAGGGCCGGTATGCGATTCATAGGGGCATGGTCGCGGCGCACAGCAGCGGCTGGGCGGATCGTGGACGAAGCTGGACGCCCTTGCGCAGGTGGGCGGCCTGCCGCGCTCCGTACCCGTCAGCGCCTTTGCGGCGCGGTGAACGGGGAGTATCTTGGAATCATTATTTCAAGATGGCGGGGTGAAACATGCCGGACATCAAGCACTTCGATCCTGACGCGACACTGGAGACCGTGGTGCGGCTGTTCTGGCGCCAGGGCGTGGCCTCGACCGGGATCCAGGACATCGTGACCGCTACCGGGCTCAACCGCTCCAGCCTGTACGCGACGTTCGGTGGCAAGCAGGAGCTCTACCTCGCCGCGCTGCACCGTTACCTGGAGCAGCGGTCCCAGCCCATGTTCCGGCGCCTGGCGGAGGACGAGCGGGGACTGCCCGCCGTCTCCGAGTTCTTCGACGACCTGATCGAGGCACGGTGCTCGGGCGAGTACGCGCGCTGGGGGTGCATGGTCTCCAACGCGCACGCCGGGGCTGAGAGCAGCGATCCGGACGTACGTGCCGTCCTTGACCGGCATCACCAGGAGCTGCGGCACGCGATATACGCGACACTCGTCACCGCCCGGGCCCGGGGGCAGCTCTCCCCCGGCTCCGATCCCGGTGCCTCCGCCGACCTGCTGGCGCTGGTCGCCTACGGGGTCAACCTGCGCTCCCGCGCCGGCGCCGATGCAGCGACGCTGCGGAGGACTGTGGCCACCGCGCTGGACTCGATCGCCGGCCGGGCGGCTCTCAACTGAGGTTGGGGGCAGGCGACGTACCCGGACGAGGGACGGGCACCGCCTTCGGGTTCGCTGCTGCCGCGTCGTCTGCCACGTAGTCCTCCGAGGCCGTGACGTCGATGCCCTCGGGAACCTTGAGCGCCTTCAGGGCGAACGTCAGCACCACCGTCACGGCGACGTTCAGGATGAACGCCGTGAGGCCGATGTACCCGATCTCGCCGATGCCGGGGATCTCCTTCGCGGAGCCGCCGAAGTGGGACTGGGTCGGAGACGCCACGCCGTGGGCCGCCAACGTGCCGTAGATCATGCCCACCGCCCAGCCGGCCAGCAGGGCCCAGCAGTGGAACCAGCGGGTGAAGAGGCCGCCGACCAGGGACGGGAAGGTCTGGAGGATCCAGATGCCGCCCAGGAGCTGGAAGTTGATGGCGACCGTCTTGTCCATGGTCAGGACGAAGGCGAGGGCGCCGACCTTCACCAGGAGGGAGACGATCTTGGAGACCTTGGTCTCCTGGGCCGGGGTCGCGTCGGGCTTGATGAAGTCCTTGTAGATGTTGCGGGTGAAGAGGTTCGCCGCCGCGATGGACATGATCGCCGCGGGGACGAGGGCGCCGATGCCGATCGCCGCGAAGGCGACGCCCGCGAACCAGTCCGGGAACATGTTCTCGAACAGCTGGGGGATCGCCAACTGGCCATTGGTGACCTTGACTCCGGCCGCGATCGCCATGAAGCCGAGCAGCGCGAGCAGGCCCAGCATCAGGGTGTAGAGGGGCATCACCGTCGTACTGCGGCGGATCACCTCGCGGCTGCGGGACGACAGCGTTGCCGTGATCGAGTGCGGGTACATGAACATGGCCATCGCGGAGCCGAGCGCCAGAGTCGGGTACGTCCACTGCGCGTCGGGGGCGCTGACCAGTGCGCCGCGTGGCTTCCCGGTCGCCGGGTTGGTCTGGCTGTACGCCTCGCCGGCCCTGGCGAAGATGTTGTCGAAGCCGCCGAGCTTGATCGGGATGTAGATGATCGCCACCGTGATGACGATGTAGATGAGCGTGTCCTTGACGAAGGCGATCATCGCGGGGGCGCGCAGCCCCGAGGAGTACGTGTACGCCGCCAGCACGCCGAAGGCGATCAGCAGCGGCAGGTCCTTGATGAACCAGTTGGTGTTCTCGCTGCCGCCGACGCCCATCACGTCCAGCACCGCCTGGATGCCGACCAGTTGGAGCGCGATGTACGGCATCGTCGCCAGGATGCCGGTGAAGGCCACCGCCAGTGACAGGCCCTTCGACCCGAACCGGCCGCGCACGAAGTCCGCCGTGGTGACGTACCCGTGCCGGTGGCACACGGACCAGAGGCGAGGGAGGAACGTGAAGATCAGGGGGTAGACGAGGATCGTGTACGGCACCGCGAAGAACCCGGCCGCGCCCGCCGCGTAGACCGCCGCCGGGACGGCGACGAACGTGTAGGCCGTGTAGACGTCGCCGCCGAGCAGGAACCAGGTGATCCAGGTGCCGAACGACCGTCCGCCCAGGCCCCATTCGTCGAGGCTGTGCTCGTTGTCGGCCCGGCGCCAGCGGGCGGCCAGGAAGCCCATGACCGTGACGGCCAGGAAGAAGAGGACGAAGACGGCGAGGGCGACGCGGTTCACGCCGTTGGGCATGGCTGCTCCCGTGCGGGGACGAAGGGCTTCGGGCGGGCATCGCATGGGCGCCGGCCGGACGCGTGTGCGTCCGGCCGGCTGTGGGTCAGGCGTGAGCGGGCTCGGCCTCGGGCGAGGCCGCTTGTGAGGTGGGTGCGGGATCCGGTGCGGGCGGGGACATCTGCTGTTCGAACCGTTCGGGCAGCGCCCAGCGGTACAGCGGCATGGCGCCGGCGGTCGTGATGACGGCGACCAGGACCAGCATGGAGAAGACGTCCTTGGTGATCATTCCCTGGGCGAGGCCGATGTTGATGAAGATGAGGATCATCAGGCCGCGGGCGTTCATCAGGCCGCCGACCGCCCAGGACTCGCGCCAGGAGAAGCCGACCGTGCGCATGGCGGTCGCGCAGCCCACGTACTTTCCGATGAAGCCCGCCGCGAGGATCAGCGCGAACGGGCCGATCATGGCCCATCCGGCGATCCCGCCGAGTTCGGTGTTGAGGCCGGAGAAGGCGAAGAAGATCGGCAGGAGCAGGACGCAGACGAGATCCATCATGCGGCTGTGCAGGGCCTCGCGGAATGCGGGGTTGCGTGGCATCGCGAGTCCGGCGAGGAAGCCGCCGAAGACGGAGTAGATGCCGATGTAGTCGGTGAACAGGCCGGACAGCAGGACGATGGCGACGACGAGGTACATCTGGTCGAAGCCGAAGTGGCCGGTGCGTTCGACCTGCGCGCCCATCGGCCGCAGCAGGCGGGCCACGACGGTGAGCATGACCAGGGCGAACAGTGCGGTGAGCCCGATGGTGCGCAGGACGTGCAGGGCGCCTGCTCCGCTGTGCATGGCGGACAGCAGTGCGGCGACCAGGCGCAGGCCGACGGCGATACCGACGGCGGTCGGCGCGTAGGTGGTGAAGCCGTTCAGGTCGAGCTTCAGGCAGACCAGCACGATGAACGCGGTGAGCAGCAGCACGGCCACATACCCGTTGCGCTCGCCGTACTTGGCCGTACGGATGGGAGAGCGCTCCCGCAGGCGTTTGACCAGGGCGTAGGCCGCCGTGACGATGCCGGTCGAAGTGGCGGCGCTGATGGCGACCGCCGGGGCGACGTCCTCGCGCAGGGTCAGGGCCAGGACGGTCGAGAACGAGACGGTGGCGGCCAGGGAGGAGAGCAGGACCTGCGCGAACGTCGGCATGATCATTCCGCCGAGGCAGCGGCTGACGGTCATCGCGACCACCGAGCTCGGCGTCGCGAGGAACACCGCGGCGATCGCCGCCGTACTCGTACTGCCCACGTCCCACCAGCGCAGCAGAGCCGCGAAAGCGATCGGCAGGGCGAGGTAGCGCAGGGCGACGGACCGGAGCGTGCCGCGGTCGGTCACGAACGTGCGCGCGTTCTCCAGCTCGATGCGGCACATGGTGATGACGCTGGCCAGCACCAGCAGCAGAAGCAGCAGGTACGGCGAGGTGGACACGCGCAGCCCCGCCAGGTTGGCGAGAAGACCGGCGGCCAGGCCGGCGCAGAAGACCACGGGATGGTTGACGACGACCCAGTCGTAGACCATGTTCATGGTCTCGTTCTCGTTCTTCACATAGCTGTGGATCCGATCGCCCTGCAGCATCTGGGAGTTGGGCAGGCGCAGGTCGTACGACTCGTCGGCGGGCCGGTCCAGGATGAACCGGCAGATCAGCTCGACGACGTACTTGTGCGAGACCACGCAGACCACTTCGCCGCGGCGCAGCGCGGGCAGCAACTCCTGCTCGTAGAAGGCGTGTACGCGGTCCTTGAACTGTGCGAACGTCTCGCCGCCGTGCATGGTCGGGCTGTCGGCGTTCATGGCCCGCTCGTACTCGGCGATGCCGTGCCGGCGCTGGAGGATCGACTTGCTCTCCAGCGTGTAGCTGCCGAAGTCGCGCTCCATGAGGCGTTCGTCGACAACGACCTCGGGGGCGTCCTCGCCGAGTTCATCGAGGTCGAAGATGATGCCGGCGGTCTCGTGGGCGCGGCTCAGCGGGGAGACGTAGACGCGGTCGAAGTGCTGGCCCCGGTGGCTCTTCGCGACCTTCTCGGCCTGGATCCGGCCCAGGAACGTCAGCGGGGCATCGCGCTGTCCGGCGATGCGGTGCACCGAATTGCAGGTGGACTCGCCGTGCCGGACCATGAACAGCCGGCCGAGCAGCTCCTGTTCGTCCTGGCCGGTCATCACGCGTCCTTCTTCGGGGCGTGCTTGACCTGGTCGCCGTACTGGGAGTCCCAGCCCGCCAGCCTGGTGATGTCGCACAGATTGTGCACGGCGTGCTTCTCCACCAGCGTGGTCAGCATGGAGACCGTGCGCCGGGCCTGCTGCGCGCCGAACCCGAACTCACGGGACACGGCGGCACCGAACTGCGCCAGGTCGTCGTCGAGGATGCCGCGGTACTTGCGGCGCTCGGTGCGGTCCTGCGCCTGCAGGTAGTTGACGGCATTCAGGTACGCGGTCGCGCGGGCGTAGCCGAGCAGCCGCTCCCGCAGCCGGGTCGCGTCGGGCTTTCCGGCCGGGAGGGCGAGGTCGTCGACGATCCAGTCACAGCTGCGGACCAGGCAGTGGTGGATGCCCTCGGGGATGTCCATCCGCTCCTCGCCGTTCGCGGACCTGACGGCGCGCAGCACCTCCATCGCCGTGTCGAAGCACTGGTTGCGCAGGGTGCCGATGCTGAACACGAACGCGCCCAGCCGGCCGCGGCGGGTGGTCTCGTCGCCCTGGCGCATCGGGCCGACGCAGAAGAGGTTCCGCGCGACCTCGCCGTCGGCGCCGACGAGCTGTCCGTGCGTGCCGACCTCGATGCCGCGGTGGGTCTTCGTCTGCGGCTGCGCGTAGCCGTGGCCGTTGACCAGTCCGTTCCACAGGGGGTGGCCGGTGCGCTCGTAGTCGGTGTTGTTGCCCAGGCAGTTGACCACCCGGTCGACGACGATGTCCGGCTGGTCGGCGAAGACGACCCGGATCTTCGTGCCGTCCTGGACGGGGCGCATGTCCTGGACGGCGGCGGACAGGACGGTGACGGTCTTCGGGGCGCCGCTGAATCCGCGCATCCGGCTGCGGACGATGCCGCCGATCTCCCGGACCGTGCTGGTGCGGTTGGTGACGATCAGGCTCTTGTACCGGTCGAGCAGCATCCGGACGTCGCGCGGGTCCATGCGGGAGACCAGCTCGATGACGTACGGCTCCCACGCCTTCATGACGCGCTCGGGGAAGACGGCGTCGAGCGCGCTGCCCGGCTCCACACCGTGCTCGTCGCGCAGGTGGGCGTACTCCGCCTCGACCCCCTCCACGACCGTCTCCGCGGTGAGGTTCTCCGCGTCGAGGAAGGGCGGGCGGCGGGCCTGCCAGATGTCGTGCTCGTGGTCGACGGGGTAGAGGCCGTGCATGTGGCCGCCCCGCGAGCAGATCAGGATCTGTCCCCGGTGCCCCGCGTGGACGAGGGAGACGACGGTGTCGAAGGCGGAGAGCGCGGATCCCGTGACCAGGACCGTCTCGTCGGGGCCGACGGCCTGGAACCGCTCCTGGGCATCCGGGGCGTACGGTCCGCGAGGAAGCGGTCGCAGCCCCTGAGCCGGTGGTAGAACGGCGCCTGCACCGGCGAGAGGTGACCGGTCGCCAGAATCACCTGGTCGGAGGGCAGGTCGTGCACCCCGCCCTGCGGGTCGGCGTCGACGTACTTGACCACGTAGCCCTCGCCTTCGGCGCGCACGTCGATGGTCTCGCCGGCCATTTCGCGCAGGGTGACCTCGGAGTGGGCGTCCGCGACAGCGGACCGCAGCCGCTCGGCCAGGTACTGGCTGAAGATCCGCCGCGGTACGACGCAGGCGACGCCGAAGCTGTGGTACTGCCATTTCTGCGGCCAGGTGGAGCGGTCGGCCTCCTCGTTGGCCCACTCCAGGAAGTCCTCGGGACGCTCGCGGCGCAGGGTGATGCGGCCGGCCTGGATGTTGAGCATGTGCTCCCAGTTGGTGGCCGCCCGGCCGAAGGCGAGTCCGCCGTAGCGGTATCCCTCCTCACGCTCGATGAGGCATATCTCCAGGGGCGAATCGGCGAAATGGAGCAGCCGGATGGCGGTGAGCGTTCCGGAGAACCCTGCGCCGATGATCGTGACGCGCCGCGTGCCGGGAGCCGCACTGTCCATGGCGCTGTCCTGCATCGTGCTGTGCTGCATTTCCACGGTCTTGTCTCCTTCGGTGGGGAAGCGTCAGCGCCACTCGTGGGTGAAGCGGACTGTCACGGCGTCGCGGATCGAGTTGTGGACGATGCAGCCTCGCTCGGCCTTGAGCAGGGGCTTGGAGATCAGGTCCTCAAGGGCGGCAGGCGCGGACACCTGCACGGTGATCTCGGAGAAGCGGGTCGGCGCGCTCACGAGCGTTCCGTCGACCTGGAAGCCGACCTCGGAGGCATCGGCCTGCGGGTCCTGGGCCCTCAGGGCGGCCAGGAAGGTGCTCACGTAGCAGCCGCCGAGAGCCAGCAGCAGCAGTTCGCCGCCCATGGGGCCGGCGTCCGTGCCCTCTTTCTCCTTGGGCCGGTCGATGGTGACCGTGTGGTCTCTGGCCTGGCCCACGACGACGCTGCCGCCGACGGGGCGAAGGGACACACCGATGTCAGACATGGCGGTACGGACTCCTGTCCTGGAGCGGGGCACACGATGGCCGGCCGGGGTTGCCGCGGTGCCGGTGAACGGGACGGCCCTCAGCATCAGGACGGAGTTCGGACTTCCGGACGGATCGTGGACGATCCTGGATGCGCTCCGTAGCCGGGTGCCGACAGACGGAACACCGCTTGACAGCCACAGCCCCACTCCATCTAACTTGAAACAAGCGTTCCAAGTTTTTTCGTGGCCCACGTGTCCGATGGGGGAGGATGTTCGTGCCGCACGTACTGGATCCGGGGAAAGCCCGCACCATGGACGAATTCATCGCGGAACTGAGGCTGTTGAAGGCGTGGGCGAACAACCCGTCGATCACCGAGATCACGCGGCGCATCCACCGGGACTGGCAGCGCGCCGGTCGGCCGCGCGGCGAATGGCCGGCCCGTTCGACGGTGGGCAACTGCTTCCAGGTCGGCCGCCGCCGGCCCAACTCCGACCTGCTGCTGGCCGTGGTGCAGGCACTGGTCGGCGCCGACGAGGCCGTCGTCTCCGTCTGGCGGCAGTCGCTTCGTACGGTGCTCGGCGAAGCCGAGGCCGCGGCACGGGTCAGTGCCTACGACCGGCTGCCCACAGGGCTTCCTTCGTTCGTCGGCAGGGCCGGCCTGGCAGCCCGGGCGCAGGCTCTGCTGAACGCCGGCAACGAGGTGTCCGCACTGGCGCTGGAAGGCATGGCGGGCGTCGGCAAGACGTCGCTGGCCCTGCACATCGCCCACCGGTATCTCGCCGAGGAACGCACCGACGTGCCCGTCCTGTTCGCGAACCTGCGAGGCTCCGCACCGCAGGGACCTCCCGCCGATCCGACGGCAGTGCTGGAGACCTTCCTGCGGCTGCTCGGCGTCAGCGGCGACCGCATCCCGTACGGGCCGGACGCACGAACGGCTCTCTACCGCCAACTGCTGGCGGAAACCGGCGCGTTGATCGTCCTGGACGACGCGGCGAGCACGGAACAGCTGCGGCCCCTCCTGCCCGGGATCCGCGGATGCCGCACCCTGATCACCAGCCGACGCGCCCTCACCGGCCTCCGCGGAACCAGCCATCTGCCGGTGCCGCTGCTCGATCCGGGCGACTCCCTGGAACTGCTGCGGGCCACGGCCGGAGCCGAACGCGTCGACCCGGACATCCCGGCCGTCCAACAGATCGCGGACCTGCTGGGGCACCTCCCGCTGGCACTGTCAGCCATCGGCCGCCACATGCGAGCCCATCCGGCCTGGGCGCTCGGCGACTATTACCGCGAACCCCTGATCACCCTGGCCCTGGAGGACGGCGTACGAGCCGCGCTGGCCGCCTCCGACGCACGGCTGCCGAAGGGTACGCGTCGGCTACTGCGCCTGCTGACCCTCCATCCGCCGCAGGAACTGGACGGCGCCACCGCCACCGCGCTCCTCGGGGATACGTCCACCACCGCCGAGTGCCACCTCGCCACCCTGACGGCAGCACACCTGATCCAGCGAACCGCCCCCGGCCGCTTCCGCCTTCACCCACTCACCCACGCCTATGCGGAAGAACGTATCTGCATCGACGAACCGGCAACCCGCATCCGACAGGCCCTGGGCCGCTTACTGGAACACAGCCGCAGCCGCGGTACCTCCATGCGGCTCGGGGCCCCGACCATCCGCAGATCCCGCTTGCCCATGCCCTGGCAGCACACCGACCTGGACGAAGACCGACTGCCGACGCGGCGGCCACTCGCAGCCTGACGGGCCTCGACGAGGTCACTTCCCACGACACCACCATCCAGGCCGGTACCGAGTCCTGACCGCCTCACCCCTGCCAAGGCCCGGACGCCGGCGACGGCTGAAGGGGCAGGCAGCCTGGACGCCGTCTGGTGTCACCCGGGTCAGGAGGTGGCGCGGAGCCGTGTGATGGCCTGCCGCAGTTCACTGAAGGCGCGTTCTTCCTCTCACGGGTCGGCGCGGGAGGCGGCCAGGACACTGTCGCGCGCCCCACGGACGCGGGCATAGACATCGAAGCAGGTGAGGACCTCTTGGATCACCACCTCCTGCGGCGTGGGGGAAGGTGTGGAGGAGGGTCCGTTTCGGAGTGACATGGCCGGACTCTTATCTCATGGCGAGGCTGCGAATCGGGAAGAAGCAGTGTGTCCATCAGGCGCCGCATGCCCGGCTGCCGGGGAACGCGCACGCTGCGGGGCGAAGCGCAGGCGATGACGAGCCGCATGTGGGACCGGCTGCAGGAGCCAGCAGCAGCGCGCTGGTCTCCGGGGCAATACAGGGACCTTGCCGGGGGCTGCTTCCACGACGCCGGGGGCCCGGGCCAAGGCTCTCGGGAGTTCTCGCCGGGCATGATGAGCATCACCGGCGGTCAACTTGCCCCGCAGCCGGACGACCGCACGAGAGCGTGGAGGGAGGGTGAGCGGCACAGCAAGCCTTTCGGGCGCGGACTGACACGTCGCCGACCAGACTTCCCGGCACACCACCCACCCCCGAGCGGCGAGGTGAGCTGTCGTCACCCTACGCGCCGCCAGGGCCACCAGCACAGTCCTGGGCCGCTGCCTCAGTCGTTCCGCCCTGCCGTACGCATCACGCCGTCACTCCGCCTCGGCGCGCGCCTCGACGTCTTCGATGCCGGTGGGGCGGCCGGCCCGCGTCCACCGCACGTACAGGCCGGCCGCGATGAGGAGGGTGGCCGCCAGGGACAGCACCGGCCATCCGCGCAGCAGGTTCACCACGAGGGTGAAGGCGACGGCGACGGCGGCCAGGGCATTGATCCACATCAGGGCCGTCTTGTGCTCGCGGTGGGCTAAGCGGGCCATGGCCATCAGGCCGACGAGGAAGCTGACGAAGACAGCGACGGCGTAGAAGAGGACGAGTTCCTGTTCCTGGCCGGCCGCGGCGACGATGATGAGCGCGGCGGCGGCCAGGTAGACGACGACTGACCAGTAGGGGGTGTGGTGGCGGTTGGCCCGGCCGAGGACCGGCGGCAGTACTCCGGGCCGTTCGGGCATGCCGGACAGGGCTTTGAGTAGTCCGGGTCCGGCCTGGAAGGAAGAGCTGGCCGCGGCGAGCAGGAGCAGCGAGCTGGTCAGCTGGAAGGCGCTGTAGAGCCAGCCGGGTCCGGCTGCGGCGTGCGCGATGTCGGCGATCTGGGTGGAGTCCGTGCCGGGGACGCCGATGTGCAGCTGCACGGCCAGCGCGGTCAGGGCCAGGGTCAGTCCGCCGACGATCACGACCAGAAGCGCGAGGGTGCCGCGGCCGAAGCGGCGGCGGTGGGTGTCGTCGAGCTGGCCGAGCTGGGCGATGGCGGTCGACGGCGCCTCGATCCCGGTGGCCAGCGCCATGGCGACCGGGAACGCCAGGACCACCGCGAGCATCGCCGAGCGGCCCGGGTCGGCCGAGGCGGCGGCGTGGCCGGTGGCGTGAGGCGAGGTGAAGCCGAGGATCAGTACGGCCACGGAGATGATGACGAAGGCCACGGTCATGACAGCGAACAGCAGTCGCCCGCCGTGCCCGAACCAGGTCAGCCCCGCCACCACGACCAGCAGCAAAAGCGCCATCGGGATGCGCCACGGGGCAAGCCCGGGGAAGAGGGCGATGACCGCGCTGGCCGCGGCGGCGATCGAGATCCCGATGGTCAGGACGAAGTCGACGACCAGCGCGCCGATGGGCAGGAACGTCCAGCGCGCGCCGAACACCCGCCCGGCCGCGGCAGCCGCGCCGCCACCCTTGGGGAAACGCCGCACCAGCTGCCAGTAGTTGGCGGTGACGACCACGACGAGCCCGATGACCAGACTCATCGTGGGCAGCAGCAGCGCCAGGTCGCCGTGCAGGGCGCGCAGTGCCGCCTCGATCGCGTACGCCACCGAGGAGACCGGGTCTGCGATCACCGCGAAGGCGAACGCGAAGAAGAGAACGGAACGGCGCGGGCCACGGCCACCCACGACAGCAGACGGAGCAGCCGCGCCGGCGGCGGCCGACTTCGAGACGGTCACGCGAAGACCTTCCTTGGCGTCTCTGCGGACGCATTCGTCGAGGACAGGACACTTCGCCGACCAGACTTCCCGGCACTCCGCCCCCGACACTACGTCAGAGAAACGCAAGTAAGACGTTAAGAAGGCATAAGGGACCCCCGCCGGGCACCGCCCGGTGCCACGGACGACGGCCGGCGCGACACGGCTGCCAGGTGGTCAGCCGATCCGGGCCGCTTCACGGCCCCCTGTACGCCGATGCCAGCCTGGTTCCGAGACCGGCCTGCAGGGCTACGCTGCCGACGTGCCCTCCGTCTATCGCGGCCCCACGTGCCGTCAGCAAGTGCGGGAATGGTGTCTCGCGCGACTCGATGAGTGGAGCGTGCCGCACCACCGACGGGAGATCTCGACGGCAGCCGGAGCCACCAGCGTCGTCACCGTCGGCCCGGACCCGGCAGCCTCGTCGCCGACGGTGGTGCTGGTGCCCGGTACGAACACGAACGCTGCCGTCTACCGGCACATCGCCCAGGCGCTGGCCGCCCGGTGGCCCACGGTGGTGCTCGACGTACCCGGGCAGCCCGGGCTGAGCGCGGACATCCGTCCGCGGCGGGGGCGGTCGGAGTGGTACGGGCAGTGGCTCACCGAGGCACTGGAGCAGACGGTGCCGGGCAAAGCCCTGGTCGTCGGGCACTCGCTCGGCGGAGCCATCGTGCTCGCCTCCGCCTCCCCGCGGATCGCCGGGCGGATCGTGCTCTCCAGCGCCGGACTCGTGCGGCTGCTCCTCCCGCCCGCCGTCGTAGTCGCGACCGTGCCGTGGCTGACCCGGCCGACCGTGCCACGGACAGCCCGGATGCTGCAGCGCATGGTGGCTCCCGGTGGCCGCGTGCCGGATGAGCTGGCCGAGTGGATGTGCCTGGTCGCCCGCTGCTGCCACAGCAGCCTCGCCCCTCCCCCGCTGCCTCCGGCGCTGCTGGCCGAGCGCCGGGCGGTGCCCTGTCTCGTGGCCACCGGCCGCTACGACGTCTTCCTGCCGCCCCGGCGAATGGGGCCGGCCGCCCAGCGGCACCTGGACACCCGGTTGCACATCCTGGACGGCTCGGGGCATCTGCTGCTGGACGAGGCGCCCGACGAGATCGTCGCGCTGGTGGGGCGGGCCCTGGCCGCGTCAAGCGGGGACGGCGCATAGGCTGCGCATGTTTCCCTTCGATGACCTGGCCCCGGGTCGGGAGACGTACGACGCCGGGCGCAGGGACGTTGTGAGGCAGACGACGAGCCGACCGTGCGCGCACGTGACCTGGCGGTGGAATACGAGTCGGTGAGCGTCGACGGCAATGGCCTGGACGCGGCCCGGCTGATGGCCGAGCACAAGCTGCCCGGGCCGCTCGTCCTCGACACGTGCGGGGAGCCGATGGCCATCCTGCCGGCCTCTCAGATGAGAGAAGTGCCGGTTCCCGTCTACGTCATCGAGGACCCCACGCTCGGCGCGGTGGTCGACGAGCAGCACGCCGACCGGCTGTGCCAGGCGCTGGCCGGCTGCCGCGTCGGCGACTGTCTCTCCAAGACGGGGCCCCGCCGCCGATCGCCGACCCGGACGACACCGCCCGGGAGGTCGCCGCGCTGATGGCGCAGGTGCGCAGTGTCCTGGTGGCGGTCGCGGAGAAGACCAAGGACGGCACGCACCTCCTCGGCGTCATCACCGCCTCCCACCTGTTGCACGAACTCCTGGGGAAGACCGGCACCTTGAGCAGCACGCCGGGCGCCTGAAACCTGTCGGGTCAGCGGTCGAGCACCGGTCCCGCGGTGTCCAGCGCCGAACCGACGTGGTCGGCCAGGCTCACGGCGACCAGGCGTGTCTGCAGGGGCGGCGGTGCCACGCCGGGTTCCGGCACCAGCATGAAACGGCCGAGGTACCGACTGCCCACCGAGGCCCGCAGTTCGATCTCCTCGCCGGGCCAGCTGTCCTTCTCCAGATTCCAGGACACCCGGCCGACGCTCACCGAGCCGTCCTGCTCCAGGCGAGGGTGCCGTCCGAGCAGCGTCCCGTGCTCGAAGCGGCAGCTGCGCAGTCCCAGGATCTCGACGAGCTGCTGGGACACCTGATCGACCACGGCATACGAGGCCCCTGCCTGGACCAGGCTCGCCGTGTCGTGGATCCGTGCCAGGAGAGCCGCGTCCGTGACGGTGACCAGCTTCAACGTACGGGCGTGGGCGGCCAGTTGGGAAACGGCCACGCCTACTGCCAACAGCAACAGCGTGGTGGTGATGTCGTCGCCGTGCGAGATGGTGAACCGCTGGTAGGGGCGGGTGAGGAAGAAGCCGAACCAGGCCGCGGCCGACAGCGCGGCCAGCACCCCGGCGGCCCGGCTGCCCAGGGCCGCGACCGCCACGACGACCACGACGACCACGACGAGGATCAGGGCCAGGTTCGCGGACGTCATGTGCGTACGGAACGGTGGCAGGGCGAGCGCGACGACGAGCGGGGCGAGCAGGGCAGCCACCAGGGCGATCCGGTCACGCAGCGGCATCCGCATGGTCCACCACCTCACGGGAGCGAGGAGCAGCCCCTTGCCCAAGGGGCCGCCCGTACCGGGGTCGACGCGACAAGACGGCCGACAAGGCAAGAATCCCGCTGCCGCACCCGCCCCGGTACTGGGACGGACACGCTCTTGATGCAATCCTGACGCCTCTCTCACCACGGTGGACGTGCTTCAAGATCACCAGCAGGGGGGCTCACGCCGTTGCACGGGTCCCACCAGTCCCTGGGGCTGGACCACGACGGCATCCCGCCGTTCTTCACGCGCGGCATGGACGCCCGGACGATGAGCGCCCCGGCGCCAGTTGCATCGATCAGCGCCGTGGGACCTGCCGGCCGCCTCCCACCGTCCACAGAATGTGGACAAGACGAGCCCAGTCACGAGATGCCGCACGAGGCTTCAACAGGATGGCCGAGAGCCATACTTGCCCATACGGGGGGGCCATCCCGTGGTGGCCTGAAATGAGAGAGACAGCAAATCCGGTGAGCAGCGACAGCCATGGAGTCGGGAAGGCCGAGGTCCGGCTCAAATGGGACCCGAGCCCCTGGGACCAGCCACCTCACCATCTCGACATCATCGCCGCAACCTACTCGGCGGATGCCCCCTACGGGCGGCCGGTGTACGTCGTCCACTTCGACAGCCGCTCACCGGACGGCACCATCAACATGAGCCGCCACAGCCAAACCGGTCAGGGCTACGGCTACGTCGAAGCGATGACCATCGAGCTCGATCGCCTCGCCCCCTCCTTCGCACGGGTGGTGGTGGGTGTGGCGATCCACCAGAACAGCGGCCCCAAAACCTTCGGCCGCATATCGAACGCCGGAGTTCTGGTTGTCGAGGGGTACACGGAGCTACTGAAGGACGACTTCGCACAGCTCTCCGGATACACCGCCGCGACGGTCGCGGAGTTCACCAGGGACACCTCCGGAACATGGGAGTTCCACGAGATGGTCCGAGGATTCGACAGCGACCCCGTGATCTTCACCGTCGAGATGGGCAGCACCCCCCAGCCCTGACCAAGCAGCAGTCCGGTGCGCCCCAGGCGCCCTTAGCCGGTCCCCGGGCCGGGGAGAAGCGGTCCACCAGTACGGACACAGAAGGCCGTATGACGGAGACCGTCGAGGTCGAGGCGTCTGTTCCGCCCGCGCACTGACCTGACGGAGACGCCGGAAAAGAAGGGCACCGTATGAGCAGGCTGCTGGAAGCGGTGTGTGCGCTGACTGTGGGCGTCCTCGTTGCACTCCTTGTATGGGGTGCTGACCCTGGCGCCGTGCGGGTGGCGTGGCGGGACGGCGAGCTGAGCGGTGTGACAGTCGCGTTCGTGGCCGCGTGTGCGCTGTGGCTCGTGCTGTGGCGCAGGCGTACCGGGCGCGGCTGGCCGGCATGGCCGCTTGTGGTGCTGCTGTGCGGTGCGGCTGTTGCGCTGGTCGTCGCGGCCATGACCGGTTGACCGGCGCAGACAGGCAGGTGGGGCTTCCCGTTCTATTGGGCGGGGAGCCCCACTGGCGTTATCGGGCTCGGGCAGCTGTCAAGGAGCTTGGCGGGAGCGGCAAGGTTTCCCGTACGTCACGGCTGCTGTATCGCCGACCCGGTCCGACTCCGGGGCGCTGCGATGACAAGGCCGCCCGGAACCGGCCCCTGACGCGAGGCCAGACGCTGTCCAACACGGCGCCAGGGCAACCGAAGCACGATCCTCGATCATGGCTGGGAGTCCCGCCTTTGGGTGCCATCCTGGTTGCCGGCTTCTGGAGGGGCCGTGGATCTCTATGGCCCGAGTTCCTGACCGGGTTGGTCAGTCCTGGCCGCGTTGCTCAGGTTGCGATGGGCCAGTGGTCTCGCTGAGGCTGGGCGGCAAGAATTGGGCATGCTTTGAACGCAGGTATTCCACTCCGTCGTCATGATTAGCCCGGTAATCGAGGCTGCGTTCCACGAACTTCAGCCGGTGCCGGGCGTCATTGATCACCTCGGACCAGGTGCGCACTTGTACGCGGTGGCGGTCGGTACGCTGGATATAGCCGAACGGCAGTCCCGTCTGGTTACGGCGGGACTCGGCGAACTCGTCCAGGGTGTTGCCGATGATCCAGAAATCCCACGAGACGTTCGGCTTGTTGAACCGTTCGTCGCGCATGACCGCCAGCGCGTACTTTTCGATCTGCGTGAGTTCGTCCGCGCCGATTACCTCACTCGGCCGCTTCAGCTCGACGACGATGTTCTCAACTCGGTCTTGCGCGATCTCACATGTGCGGGTGAGTACGAGATCGGGAATGGGATTGGTGCCGTCATGACGCAGTACGGGCTGCGTGTGGCCGGTGAGTTCGACGTTGTCGCCGAGGAAGTGGAGATATTTCGCGAGTACCTTGGTCAGGGACTCGTCGTCACCGGTCAGGGCGTATTCTTCGCCGAATACCCATGTCTCGTTGGCCAGGATCCGGTGAAGCTGCCGCCGCTCCAGCGTCTGGCGCCGCGGCTCACTGTCGAACAGTATCGTGTCGAGTCCGGACAGGAAGCTGAGCCGGTCCCCGACCTTCTTCGAGGTGGCGATGATCGACGAGAGGGTCGTTCTGTTGAGCAGCTCGCTGAGTTCGGCCAGGCGTTCCGCCGACAGTTCGAGAACGCTCCTCAAGACGTTGTGGAGGTTCCCCGGGTTGGACGCCAGGGCTTCACGGAGGAGCCGCAGGGTGAACTTTCGCGAGCGGAAGTCTCCGTTATTGATCACTTTCGACGCACTGAACGCGACGAGGTCGAAAACCTGCCGCTCCGCGTTCTCGGCAGCAGAGGACGACCCGTCACTGTACGGGTAACTGCCCTCCGAAACCCATTCCCTGATGATCGACCTGCTCTTGTCCGCACTACGGCGTTTGAAGTGCTCACGCAGCTTCTCTTTTGCCACCGCGACGACGGAACTCATGGGCTCCAGACCGGATTCAGCGAGCAGCACGTCATGCCCTCGGAACCCATCCCACTTGAGATATGCGGTGAAATCAAATCCGGGTGCCTGAATTCCGGGCTTGATATCGTGGAGTGCCATGCCGGCCTCATCGCACAGATACAAGGCCCGGTCGACCTGGCGACGCCACTCGATGACAACGAGCTGCGGCCGGTCGTCCAGTCCGTCGACCTCCAGATCGTATTCCTCGCGTTCGACCTGCAGCGCAGCCGGATTGAGTTTCTGGCCGCGCCACGAGATCTCCACCTGCCGGTAGGATTCGAGATAGATCGCGAATTCGGCCGAGAGGGTGTCGATCAGCGAGTCTTGCTCAAGCTGCTTACCGGCCACTTCATTGACCGAGACAACCGAGACCGTGGTGCCGACGTCTCCCTCGGCCGGAGCGGTGGTAATCTCGAAGCGGCGCAGGCTGTGACGCTCGGCGCGGATTCTCGTCTCGGTCGCGGGGTCGTCCTCGTGCACCGTGCACCATTCGACGACATCACCGATGCCGAATGCCGCGAACCGCCCCTTGCCTTGTTCTCCGTGGAGGCGCCGGCCCTGCTGCCGTGTGGTCCGGGTGGTCCTCTTCCACGAGCCCCCCAGCGCGCCGAAGCCCTGCTGTACATCGTCAGGCGACATGCCGTGACCGCGGTCCACGACGAAGACGCGTTCCACAGCACCCAGCTGGCTGAATTCAAGCCCGCCATCAACGACGTCAGCATCCGCATCGAGGGCGTTCCAGATGAGCTCCGTCAGGCCGGCGCGCGGACTACGGACAAGGCGGGCCAGGTGATCTCCGTCCACCTGCACGGTCAGGGAATGCATGCGTGCATGAAAGCACGAGGTGGACCACCTGTGTCCGACTTCGTCCAGACGCCCGCCGTCTTCCACGCGATCACAACTTCAACGGGCTGACCGCCAGTCAGTGTTCTTGAAGAGCAGCAGTCGAGGTGCTCCGCCAAAGAGCCTTCTGCCCCCGGCCGGAACGCCTCGCCTCTCACAGGACGCAGCGCCATAGCCTCCGCCGCATGAACGACGGCAGGCACGAGGCACGAGGCTCTCGGGGCCGCACCCCACACTCAGGGAGGATGATGGGCGGGATGAGGAGCATGAGTGAGCCCACGGCCAAGTACTCGATCACCATGCCGCGCGACATCGCCGAAGCCGCCACGGCCCGCAGCGGCCCCTCCGGACTGTCCGCCTACGTCGCCGCGGCCGTGGCCCGGCAGATCGATCGGGACAACCTCAACGAACTCATTGCCGTCGCCGAAGCCCAGCACGGTCCCGTCACCGACGAGGAGATCCAGGCGCTGCGCGACCAGCTCCACCAGGCCCGACAGCAGCAGACGCAGGGCGGGGCCGACGCCGTGTGACCCACTCGCGACCCTGGTCCGCGAGGCTCTCCCCGCCGACTCCGGCCCGCACGGCCACAGGTACGCGACGCTCACCGCCACCGCCCTCGCCGCCCCCGGCCCCGTCACGATCCTCACTTCAACCTGCCGCTGTACACATTATTTGTGTACCTTTATGGCATGGAGACCATCCCGCTTGGAGAGCTGAACCACCATCCGTCGAAGGTCACAGCGAGGGTTCGCGCTGGTGAGACGCTCGTTGTCACTGAGCACGGCAAGCCTGTCATCCGCATGTCCCCCGCCGAAGAGCCCACATCGGCCCTGGACCAGCTGATGGCGACCGGCCAGGTTCGCCGTGCAGTGAATCCGGGCGCACTGCCCGAGCTGATCAGCGATCTGGCCGAGCTGCCCTCGCTGTCGGATGCGCTGATCGCCGAACGCGACCGGGAGCGCACGCGTTGAGCCTCTACTACATGGATACCTGCGCTCTGCTGAAGTTCGTACAGCAGGAGGCGGAGACGCAGGCGCTTCGCAGCTGGCGGGCAGCGCTGGGCGTCGACGGCCGCCTGGTGACCTCCCAGCTGGCTGGGGTGGAGATCGCGCGCACGTTCCGGCGGGCCGGTGTCGACCGGCAGCGCGTGCCGTTCCTGGTCGGCAACACGCTCACCGGGATCGACCAGATCGTGCTCGGTGACGACGCCCTGGCCCGCGCCGCCGGATTCGAGGTGCAAAGACTCGGCACTCTGGACGCCATCCACCTGGCAACAGCCGCCCCTCTGCACCGAGAGCTGGACGGCTTCGTCACCTACGACAAGGAGCTGGCGGACGCTGTCACAGCGCTCGGACTGCCGCATCTCGCACCCGCATGATGGAGCCGGAACAACTCCGCCCTCCCAACGGACCTGTCAGGCCCCTCCTCCATCAGGGCCCGCCCAGCCCGGGCGCGATCGGCGGCAGTGGGCAGCCGAAGAAGGACTCCAGCGTGTTGGGGCGCGCCATGAGCCAACAGACAGGATCCGTCTGTTCGCCCGCACTCTGGCATCCGGCATTATGCGTCCGGAAGCACTATTCCTCGTCCTGCTCGCCGGGCTCACGTGGCTGGTCGTAGGAGCTCAACAGCCCTTCGATGCGGTGGTTGTTGATGGACTGCCGGTCGTACAGGCACTTCGCATACCTGCTCAGCAGGACCTCGACGCTGTTCCCCGCCCGCTGGGCGACCACCGCCGGGCCCGCGCCCTCACACAGCCACGTGGGTCGTCACACTTTTGGCCCTGCCTGGCTCCTGATCCCGCCCGGCGACTGCTAGTAGGAGCAGTCGCTGCACATGGGGCGCAGCCGGACGCGGGGGTCCAGGCCGGGTGGAGAGTGATCTCGCCGCCGGAGGTGTTGACCAGGTGACGGACGATGGGCAGGCCCAGTGCCGTCGTGGTGGGAGTCCGAAGCGCGCCAGAACCGGTCGAAGGCGGCATCTTCACGGACACAGGCCACTGATCCCACCCGTCGAGAGACGCTCCGGATCAGGACAGGTCTTCCCGGCCCAAGGGGTGACCCCAAGTGGCTTCCCCGCGATCCTTGTTACCCGGGCGTAGCGGCTGGACATCTGTGCCCCCTAGGCTCTGCGCGGTCGCCGAACGCTGCGAAGGGGTCTGGCATGCTCATGGTCTTCCGAAGATTTCGGGCCACGCTCGTGTCCGTGTCGGCCCGGCTGCTCGCCGCCACGGCGACGCCCGCCGCGCACTCCGACATCCTCGGCGGGCAGGCCCTCGCCCCCCGTACCCGGTACGCGGACACCACCCTGTGTCCCTGGTTCGTGGGGTCCGGTGCGGACGCGGGCGCCCGGGTCGATGACGGTGCCCCTCAGTGGTCCGACACGCACCACTACCCGCCGGTCGGCACCGATGCCTTCGACGTCACGCCCGCGCTCAGGTCGAGCGCCCCGTCCCTGGCCGAAGCTCAGGCCAGGGTCGCCGAACTCGCCGCCAACGGCGCGCCCTACGCCTCCACCGACTGGATCACCGCGCCGGCCGACGGCGTACTCGACGAGGTGCTGACCCGTGGCTGATTCCCCGAGCCCCCGCGCTCTGCTGCGCTTCCTGGTGACGGGTGCCGCGGCGCTCGCGCTCGCAGTGTCCGGTCAACTGGCCGGTACGACACGGGCGGTGGCGGCTGTGACCGATCCCGTGTCGCTGGTCAATCCTTACATCGGCACCGGTGGCAACGGCGACTTCAGCGCCGGGAACACCTTCCCCGGCGCCGACGTGCCGCACGGCATGCTGCAGTGGTCTCCCGACACGACGTCACGTCCGAAGGGCGGCGGCTACAACTACGCCGACTCGGCGGTCTCCGGCTTCAGCCTCACCCATGTGTCCGGTGTGGGCTGCGACGCGGCCGGGGACCTGCCGATTCTGCCGGTGGTGGGCTCCCTCGGTTCCGACCCCGCCTCCACCACCGAGTCCTTCTCGCACTCCACCGAGACAGCCTCGCCCGGCACTTACTCCGTCAGCCTAGGCAACAGCACGAGCGTGGCGCTGACCGCCACCACGCACGCCGGGATCGGACAGTTCACCTTCCCGTCCTCCACCCAGGCGAGCCTGCTCCTGAAGGTGCAGGACACCCAGACGCCGTACACCTCCTCGACGCTCGACCTCAGCGGCGGCAACACGGTGACAGGGTCGATCACCAGCACCGGCTTCTGCGAGGACACCACCCCGATCACGCTCTACTACGCGATCACCTTCGACCACCCCTACACCGCCAGCGGCACCTTCACCGGCGGCGAGTACCTGACCTTCGACACCACGAGCAGCCGGACCGTGGAGGCCCGGGTCGGCATCTCCTACACCTCAGTGACGGAGGCCGCGGCCAACCGGGACGCCGAGGTGACCGGGAAGACCTTCGCGGCCGTCAAAGCGGCGGCGTCGTCCGCGTGGAGCTCCGAGCTGTCGAAGATCACCGTCACCGGCGGCACCTCGGACCAGCAGCACGTCTTCTACACCGCGCTCTACCACGCCTCGCTCTTCCCCTCCGTCATCAGCGACGCCGACGGCTCCTACCGCGGCTTCGACAAAGCGGTGCACACGGTGGGCAGCGGCCACTCGGCGAAGTACGCCGACTTCTCCACCTGGGACACCTACCGCTCACAGGCCCAACTCACCGCGCTGCTCGACCCGTCGGTGGCGTCCGACATGGCGCAGTCGATCGTCGACGACTACCAGCAGGGCGGCACGCTCACCAAGTGGGGCATGGCCACCGCCGAGACCCACATCATGGTGGGCGACTCCGCCGTACCGCTGCTCGCCGACTTCTACGCCTTCGGCGCACGCGGCTTCGACACGTCGACAGCCCTGTCCGCCATGGTGAAAGAGCAGACGACCAACACCGACGTCACCCCCGGCGTGACCTACCTGGACTCCTTCGGCTACCTGCCCACCAACTCGCTCTACGGCTGCTGCCACGAGTACGCCACCACCTCCACCCAACTCGAGTACGACACCGACGACTTCGCCCTGTCGGTGTTCGCGGGCGCCCTCGGTGACACCGCGACGCAGAAGAAGTTCCAGGACCGGGCGCAGGACTGGGAGAACATCTACAACTCGTCCTCCGGCTACATCCAGCCCCGGCACTCCAACGGCCGCTGGATGGACGGCTTCAACGCCAAGCTGATCACCGGCACGTCGAGCAACGACTTCGCCGAGGGTGACGCCTTCACCTACACCCCGATGATCCCGTTCAACCTCGCCGAGCTGGCGTCCCTGGAGGGCGGTACGTCGTCGCTGGCCTCGTACCTCGACAGCGTGCTCGGCGGCTACCAGGGCCTGGGCAGCGTCATCGGCACCCAGTCCAACATGGGCAACGAGCCGAGTTTCGGGCTGCCCTGGGAGTACGACTGGGTGGGCGAGCCGTACAAGACGCAGTCCACCGTGCGCGCCGTCCAGGACCAGCTGTGGACCAACACCGCAGGCGGCCTGGCCGGCAACGACGACCTCGGCGAGATGAGCGCCTGGTACGTGTGGTCGGCCCTCGGCCTCTACCCGGAGATCCCGGGCACCGCCGACCTGGCCATCGGCAGCCCGATGTTCACCTCCGCGGTCGTCGCGGCAGGCGGGCACACGCTCACGGTCAATGCCCCAGCGGCGGCGGACGGGTCACCGTACGTCCAGTCGCTCAGCCTCAACGGCAGCTCCTGGAACAAGGCGTACGTCCCGGCCTCGTACCTCGCCAGCTCTGCGCAGCTGGATTTCACCCTCTCCTCGTCCGCCAACACCGCCTGGGCCGCGGCCACTTCGGCAGCACCGCCGTCCTACGACGGCACCCCGGGCACCGGAGTGACCCAGCCCAGCGGCACGCTCACCGAGACCGCCACCGGCAAGTGCGTCGACGACGCCGGCTCGGGCACCTCGAACGGCACGGCCATCCAGATCTACACCTGCAACGGCACCACCGCGCAGACCTGGAAGGCCGTCCCCGACAGCACCCTCCAGGTGCTCAACGACTGCATGGACGTCACCGACGGCGCGACGGCCTCCGGCACCAAGGTCCAACTGCACACCTGCAACGGCACCCAGGCCGAGCAGTGGAAGGCGAACGCGTCCGGCGAGATCGTCAACCCGGTCTCCGGCCTCTGCCTCACCGACTCCGGCAACGGCGCCACGAACAAGACCCAGCTGACCATCGCCACCTGCACGGCCGCGGTCGGCCAGCGTTGGATGCTTCCGTCAACGTGAGGAGCGAAGGGAACATGGTGGAGGGGAGGGTACCGATCGTCCCGGGATGGTCCAGCATTCTGGGACCGCGTGCCGTTGAAGACCCTGCCGCCGATGTTGCCGACGGCCGCGTAGGCGAGTTCACCCCGCTCGGCGTCGATCAGGCATGCGCCCAGCACGCCGCCCCGGGTCGCGCGCATCGCCTCGTGCGCTCGCGTTGCCAGTTCCAGGGGGGTCTTTTGGAGCTTTTAGTCACGAGGTTGGCGACGTGGTTGCGGGAACGCGCCGCCAATTTCCCTTATAACACTCGTAAGCCGGAGCGTTGTGTACGTAGAAATAGCGTCCCGCAGCTCCACAAGGGCTACCCGGTTTCGGCGCAGCGAATTTCAGAAGCACCCAATGCCCAGTGTGGCAGACATAGGAATTTCCGCTCGCGTCAGAGCCGCGCGCTCCTTCACGATGGCATACGGCACCCTTGGCCGGGGCCGGCGAGGGGATCGGGCCAGCGGTGACGATGCTGCGAAGTCCGCTGGTATCCGTGGCCGTCGGTGCGGGGATGACGCTGACGTATGGATCGGGTGTCGCGCCGGAGGTCAACGGGGTGCTGCCGGTGGCGTGTTGAGTTCCGCAACCAGTCGCGAACACAGCGACTGCGGCGATCACGGCGAGCGGGATCCAGCGTTGTAATGGCATGTTCACGAAGATAGTGGGCGTGAGGCCCCTTGCAGCCCGTCCGACAAGCTATCTCTGACGTCGTGCGCTCATGAGCGTTGCGTGGTCAGTTGTCGGCCGCGTCCGGGAACACCTCCCACAACAAAAAGTCGTCCTCGTCGCTGGGGCGGCGGTAGCGGTCCAGCACGTGTCCGGATTCCAGTGCATCAGCGGTGTGGTGCATGAGTGACGGAAGCGACGCCCACATGGAGTGCGACGACAACAGAGAGCTGCCCTCCCGGTCGTGAGCGCCGATGTGTTCGTCGGGTCGGGAGACATCGAGATAGAGCACGCCGCCGGCCCGGTCGGACGCGAAAGGCACCCAGTGAGGGCGGTAGGGGGAGTGGGGGTGATCGGCCCAGACATCCGTCTTGATCCGCCAGGCGTCCACGACCTCGTTGGCGCTGAGGATCTCGTAGTACGGAGGGAAGGTGAAACTGCCACTGCCGTTGTGACCGAGCAGGAGCTGCATATGGTCCGGATGGAGGTTCACGCCGAGGCGTTCGGCAATCCGGGCGATGTCCTGACCGGCGGCCGGAGGAGCTAGTTCCCGGATACGTTCACGATCTTGTAGCCATCTTTCGATGCGATGCCATGATTCGCTGATGGGGCGCAGCTTCATAGGTCCTCCTGGCCTCCGGGCCGAGACGCCGGGGTGGCGCTCACACAGGGGCGCCACCCCTGGTCAAGTGATCTCTACTCGATGAGTTGGAACTGTTTGCTGCTGCGCGTGACGGTCGTGGATGGTACCAGCAGGAAGGAAATGAACCGCGGCTTGTAGACGCTCGGATCCCGGTAGTGAGTGCCGGTCGGTGAGACGGAGTTGTCGAAGCTGTTGACGTTGTAGGACAACGTCCAGCGGCCCCCTGACTGCAGCACGGGATGGGCGTGCGGGTTGTAGGCGAAGATATTGGGATCGCCATAGCTGCCCCAGAGCCCTGTCTCGGGCATGCGGTAGACCTCGTCGTGGTCCACCCAGAAGCCGAAGGGCCCGTAGGGGTCGCACCCCGACCAGATTCGGATCTTGTTGCTGAACGCTTCGGTGCTGTCCTGGCTGATGACGACGAACTGGCCGTTCCAGGGTGTGACGCTGTACTCGTTGGCAACGCCGGGGAGGATCGTGTTCCCTTCGCTTTCGGCGCGCATCCAGTTGTCACCGGTGACGTCGGTCCGCAAGAACTGCCAGTCGTCGACCTTGGTCAGATCGCTGCCCTTGACCCGGGCGATGTGCATTTTCTTGTTGGTCTGATCGTTGCTGACACCGTAGATATAGGTGTAGCCGTCACCGCTGCGAGAGGCCGGCAGGAGGGCAGAGCCCCACGCCACCCCGATGTTCGACGGCAGGGGGTCGATCCAGATCGGCGTGCTGAGGTCGTCCAGGCTGAACGTGGCCACGACATTGCGGGCAAAGGCGAAGGGTAGCGCCGACCCGTCGTGCGTTCCCCTGTACTCCTGGAACATGACCTGCAGGTAATTGGTGCCGTCAACATTGGCGATCATGCCGTCGCCCAGCCAGTACCACCGGTTGTCGATTGCCGACGGCATGAGGGCATCGGGGTTGTTCTTGGTGCCACCAGTGATCGTCGACAGGGTTCCGTTGTCGTCGATCACGATCGAGCTGTTGACCATTCTGGCGTTGGTGGGGCGAGTGCCATCGGCGTTGAGTGGGCCGAGGAAAGTGTCGGAGAAGAGGTAGGCGATGCGGCCGTCGGGCAGTTTGACGGAGTAGGTGGAATCTCCGCCGGTCCAACCGTCGGGGGTGGTCTTGGCGTAGTCGAGGAACCTGTCGACGGGCGGGGCCTGCGTCTGGACCGGCTGGACATCGGGCAGGGCGCTGTTCTGGCACTGGGGGTAGGTCACCGGCATGGCGATGCCGGAGGGCTTGGTCGGCCCGGCGTAGTCGCTACCAGCAGCATCGACGAGTTTGACGTAGAACGCGTCCTCCTCCCTGAGAATGCGCTGATCATTGAAGAAGCTGTTGAGTCGGCTCCCGGCTTTCTGGTTCTGCGGTCCGTCAAGGGGCTGGGCTGCGTAGTGAGCGGTGCCGACGCCTCCTGTCTTGGACCCTTCGGCGGTGGACGCGTACGGGTACTCGTCGCAGTCGCGCCCTCCCCGGGAGTACTTCTGCCCGAAGAAGACCTTGCACTGCCTGATGGACTCGTTCCGGTTCGCTTGCTGATTGGCTTCCGTCGTGCGGGTGAGAGGATGACCGCTGGCGACCGACCCAGGAATGGATTTGCTGGCCTCGGAAATCGGGAAGGTTTCGTCGGGCCGGTGCTGGGCAGTCCAGATGAGATCGGCGGATTCCTTGACCTCTGAGTCGGCTGTGAGGGTGAAGACGTCGTTCACGTCTTTGAAGATGCAGCCGTAGTGGTAGTCGAGGTAGGTGGCCGAATCGCATCGGAACAGGGTTCCTGAGTCAGTGACGGAACTCTTGTTTCCGGAAAATTTGGTCCCGAATCCGTAAAATCCGAGTTTGTCTCCGGCGAGGGCCCCTTCGGATGACGTGAAGGTAAGCCAGGCAGTTCCGGTCTCGGGTGTCATCCACGCATCAAGCGTTTTGGTTGCCGTTCCGCCAGGCGCGCAAGCGGGTGTGGTGCTGGTGAGCGTGTCGCAGACGCCCTCCACGGTCATGGGATCGGTCATGCGGGGAGCCCCGGACGGTTTGGGATCATCCAGCACGACGGTGACGTTCAGCTTGCGCTCTGCCGCAGAAGCGTTGCCCTGGTTGCCTGAACCTATATACCTGGCACGGAAGTCCACGGTGCCGACCGGCTGGCACGATGCCGGATCACTGGAGTCGCACACTTCGGAGACGTAGGTGACCCTGGCGACCTTGCACCAGTTCATGTGATCGAGAACGACGCCGCCGGCCGTGTCAGCTCCTGGTGTGTCATACCAGCAGGTGGCGACCGCCTCGGCGTCAGCGCTGGCAGAGCGGGCTCTGAGCTTCGCGACGTAGTCCGTTCGCTCCTTCGCCTGACTCTTGGTCTCGCTCTTAGCCGTGGCCGACACTTCGCGGGGCTTCGGCGAGACGATGACCCGGCTGCTGTAGTACTTATTGCCATGCCGCCAGGGCTTTGCACCCTTGATCGGCTGCTCGGTTGGTGCCGGCTCAGTGGGAGCCGGTTTATTATCCGCTGCAGCGCGGACCTCTGGCCCTTTTTCTCGCTTTGTTTGCTCTGCCCCCAGTTCGCCGCCCTGTCCAGCGCCTTTTTGAGTGCCCTCACGCGCCACGGACATTTGCTGTGGATTGGGAGTCGGATCTGCTGCCTTGCTTGCTGCCGGACTGAGCAGCGTGATGAGTGCCGCCGCTATCGATAAAGGTAAGAATCTTCGCGCTTTCAATACCCCTCCTCATAGAACTGACATCACGAGCGGTAGGCCGAGTTTCAGTGCGCAAGAACACGCCGGAGCAACAACGGCGCCTCATGAGAGATCTCACAGAGACGGGAAACCGAAAGACCGGCGTGAGGTTAAGGACCGGTGTGAGGTTGCTGACCCACGTTGCGGCCGCCGCGATAACAAAACCCGCATCGAGGCGCTAGGGATCCAAGAACCTGAAACCTCTGACGTGCGGGCAGCTGAATAGATGCTTCCTCCCTGCGGATGCAGGAAGCCGTCAAGTGGCGAGGGACGTGCATACGCCCCTGACCTATTCAGGGACAGGAATTTACGCGTACATGATAAGTTCCGTCAACCCTGGTGGCCATAGTGAGGCTTGATGCTGGCGAGGTTGAGTGACGCGAGCGGAAAAGGACCGTCCTATTCCACTCGCGAAAAGGGGAATGCCCCGTTCGGCACGCGCAAGGCAGTGGCGCCTCGAGTTCGCGATGCGATCACGTTGGATCTCCTCGAAGAACTTTCCGGAGATGAGACCACACGCCAGCGAACCGGAGTGGCGTGCAGGTCGAGGTAGCGCTTGTCAGCGGATGGGCGAGCTTTCGAAAAGGACAGAAGCGAGGAAGGTGTCCGGCGGGAGCCGGCAGTTCCACCGCGCGCAAGAGGGGGTTTGCTTTCCGGGGCTTCCCGGCCGGCCGTAGGTGCGGTCTTGGGCGGAGGGGGCGGGCGTGAGCCGCACCCAAGTGATCTACCGGATGAAGCGGGGGAGCCGATCCGGCCAGCCGTCACGGCGGGGATGGCGAGGTCTCGGCAGAACCGCCACCGGGTGTGCTTCCCCTCATACCGGGGAGACCCGATCTGGAAAGAAGGTCGGGTCGCGTCCAGCCCTTCCAGCTGAAGCTTGCGGGCTGCCCTCGCGCCCTCTAACGCTCGGGCGAGGCAGCTACACCTCGAACGGCTCATCGGGCTCAGGCGGCTGGTCGTAGGAGCTCAACAGCCCTTCGATGCGCTGGTTGTTGATGGACTGCCGGTCGTACAGGCACTTCGCGTACCGGGTCAGCAGGACCTCGACGCTGTTGCCGGCCCGCTGGGCGACCTCGGCCGGATCCGCGCCCGCGCACAGCCATGTGGACAGCGCCGAGTGCCGCAGGTCGTAGGGCCGTTTCGCGAGCGGAGTGCCGGTGAGGGCGGGCGGCAGGGCGAGGTCGCGGCTCTCGTGCCAGACCCGGTGGTAGGTGCCGTAGCTGATGATCCGGCCCTGTTCGGTGAAGAACAGCCGCCCGTCGTCGGCCGTGCCGAACGTGGCAACATGCTCGCGCCACATGGCCACCAGATGCGGAGGCAGCGGCACCACCCGCGTTTCCCCCGGCGGACGGTTCTTCAGCCCGCGCTCGTCGTGGAACTCGCCGGTGTCGGTCCACCGTTTGCCCGCCTGCGGCCGGGTGCGGTGCAGGATCAACCGCCCCCAACCGGTGGTGGGCAGCCGACAGTCCGGCAGGGCCACCGCGACCGCCTCCTCCGGACGCAGACCCGCGTAGTACATGCCGGCGAAGAACCCGACCAGCCGACGGCCGCGGGCCCGCCGGTAGCCGCCCACGTAGGAGACGGCGTCCAGCAGATCCCGTGCCTGGTGCGGATTGGCCACCACCCGCGGGTCCACCGTGACCGCCGGCTTGGGCACCCGCCACCGAATCCGCTTGAGCGGGTGGCTGCCCAACTCGCCCCGCTCCACGGCGTAATGGAGCGCGTGCACTAGCACCTTGCGCTTGCGGCGCATCGTCTCCACCGCCGCCTCACCGCCGTCCAGCTTGCGGCGCAGCGACTCCAGCACATCACGCGCCAGTACCGGATCATTCAGGTCCACCAGGGGCCGGGACGCCTTCGCCACCCACTGCAGCACCAGCCGGTCCTGCGCCGGCATCTCCCCCCGTCCCGGCCCAGGCACGACGAACGCCCAGTGCCGCAGAGCACGGCGCACCAGCTGCCCGCTCGGCCGCCCCGGAAGATCCCACAACATCGCCACCGTGACGGCAGTCAGCGCGTCGCTGACCTCGTCCCGGGTCTTTGCCGCCCGACCTGGCCAGTGAGCCCGCGCGTACTCGGCCGCGAAGTCGTACCAGCTCAGCTGCGACGGACCCCGGGACCCGTGGCCGGAGCTGCTCACCTCGGCCAGGCCCACACGGATGGCCCGCACCAGCTCCGCACCGAACTCGCCCGCCAAGCCCGCGACCGCGCTGCCGCCGTCCGGCCGTCCACCACCATGCGGCTGCGCCGGGGATCGGTACGCAGGCTGCTCGGGCTCCGGTGCAGCGCCGTGGTACTCGTTCAGGTCCATACCCGCCTCCTTCTTGATCGGCGGGAGCATGACTGCCCTCACCCTCGGCGCTGGCATCCACCTACAACGGTGAGCTTCGCCCGGGCGGGATTGACGGGTGGCGATCTTCGGACATTCGACATTGCCGCGAGAATTTATGGCCGTGCCACGCGCGGCGAGTCCCGCGCTGACGCCTTGAACCGTTCTGGGCGAAACAAGTTGCCATGAAGACTTCACTGAGGTTCTCTGGCCGGTATGCCAAGGCGCTTGCTGGCGATTGAGCACACGAAGATCCGGACGCTGCGCGAGCGGGCTGGACTGACTCCGCAGGAACTTGCTGACCGCCTGGGAGTCACGTATCGCGTGGTCATGTACTGGGAGGAGGGCAGGTACGTGCCGGAAGCCCGCAATGTGCGGCGTCTCGCCGATGCCCTGGGATGCGCCACCTCCGATCTCACGGGTACGCCGAGCGGAACCGAGACACTGGCCGACCTCCGGTACGCATCCGGCTTCACTGCTGAGCAGGTCGCAACTCGACTGCGAGCCACTGCCATCGGGCAGGATCTTTTCGTGGACGCCCATAAGATCCGCAGCTTGGAGCGGAACCGACGGGTGTCCGGCTGGAATTGGAAGAAGGCCGAATACACCGGCCGACTCGTGCAGCAGTTCGCCGCCGTGTACGAGGTGCCGGTCCGCATGGTCATGGACGCTTGGATGCGTACGCGGCCGGCTGATGAACCCCCGTGCCTGCCCGAACGGGAGCGGAAGGGCCCCTCGGCTTCAGCAGTCGGAGTCTGGGGGGACTTGAATGAGCGGCAGCGTGTCTATCTCGGCGAGATCATGCGGGATGACCGGATGACCGAGGCTGAGATGTGGATGCGCCGGCAGAACAATGTCAGGGTCCCGCCCGCCAGGCAGTGGCGGCAGTTGCCGTTCGCTCTCGACGCGCCCGTTGAACTCGTCGGCCACACCCGTCTGCAGCAGCGCCTGCGGAGCGCCGGTGTTCACGATCAAGGAGCAGGGGCCACCCTCCGTTCCCTCGATCGGCTGGGACTGATCCAGGTCACCAGGGACCGTGTCGAGGTTGCCGGGGCTGGCGAAGTCGACCGCACCCTGGTGGAGATCACGCGCCGGGGCCGCGCCTGTGCCCGTGCAGGACTGGGAGAGCCCTTGGAGCCGGCGACGCCTGCTCATCTGCTGTCCGAATGGCTGTGGGCTGTTCTGGTGCGTGTTGCCTCTGCCGGCCCTGACGGTCTCCATGAGAGCGAACTGACGGGCAAGTCGCTGTTCTACTTGGCCGTCGGCTACCGGCCGAAGCGTAAAGCGCATCCCAGTAGGGGCTTCATCGAGCTGCGTCCAAGGATGGCGCCAGGCGATACGCATGTCCTCGAATACCGGTGGCACGTCACCCGGCTCGGACAGCAGCACATGGCCACGTACCTGCACGTCTACACGGAGATGTACCCAGAGGTCATCCCTCCCGCAGATTGATCGTTTCGCGCGATCTGAGGCCGTTCCGGGCCCATTGTCAGACCCGTGCTCTACGGTCGCTCACGTGACGACCACTGTCGATGATGACGGCCTGACGTTCTCTCATTTCGAGGCGTTCCGCCTGATCAACTTCACCTTCATCAAAGCCTGCCAAGCAGTCACCGCGCCGGACCTGAGTCCCCGAGACCGGGCGGAGAAGCTGATGCGGTATCACGGTGACTTGCTCGCCGCGTACGGCCCTGGAGTGCCGTTGCCGTTCAGCGAGTTCCGCCGGAAACTACGCGGCCCAATTGACGGCCTGCTCCCACCGTGGCTCGACCGCTCGGGATTCGGTGACCTCGATTTCGCCGTCGTCGACGCCGAGGGCTGCGTCACCGGTAACGCCTTCGATCTTCAATGGGAGACCTCCCAGTTGCACCGGATCCTGAAGCGGTTGCGGCGGATCGGCCGGATGCGGTTCACCGAGGAGCAGCTCCAGGACGAGATCGACCAGGACCAGATGTACGAGATCCTCAAGGGTCGCGGTGACGAGCAGTACGTGAAAGACCGCACCACGCTGGTGGAATGCCCCGCCGGCACCGCCGAGGAGCTCAATAAGCGTGGCCTGCCCCTCAACGCGATCCGCTACTACGAGGGGATCCCCTATCACGCCGTCTATCGCACCTGGTGGTTCCCCTGCACGGTGTGCAAGTGGCCGATGAAGGTCAGTAAGCGGATGAGCACTGGCCGCGAGTACTACCGCGTCGCATGCCTCTACGGCCGCCACGCGGATACCGGTGCCAGTTTCATGTTCTGGCCCACTTCCGGCGACGCGCCGGTACTGCATCCCGACAGCCCCGACGGGCCCGCTCCTCATGAATCAGCGCTCTTCCTCGGCACGGACGGTGCCCTGCCGGAAGCAAAGCCCGTTGAGGGGCATCTGGCCCTCAAGCGGGGTGTGTGGCGCTACACCTGCGTCCCCGGCCTGCATGAACTGCGTCTCCACAGCGTCCTGAGGGAGCGGCTGGCGGCCACGCAGGCAGATGTGGGAGAGGCCGTCATGCTGTGGCCGATGAGCGATGCCTATGACCATCGCGTCGAGGTCAAGGGCCCTGACGGGAGATCCCACATCTTCACCGTCGATGTGAAGGACTACACACATGCCCGGGTCTTGGCGGAGAGCCTGCACCGTAACGAGGGTGACAAGGGCGGGGCGGAGTGGCTCGTCGTTCCCGACCACCGGGCCGACCAGATCCCGCTGCTGACCCTGACCTGTGACAAGTACGGAATGAAGGCCGCGACCATGACCGACTTCGCCAAGAGGGTCTGCCAGAGCGCCGGGGTGAGGTGGGCATGAGCCAACTGACCGTCAAGGACGCGTTCGTCCGGGCCGCGCTGGCCCTGGCCGCCTACTACTTCCCGCATCAGGACGACGACGGCAAGCCTCTGGCTTCATTCCGCCATGCGGCATTTTTCGCCACCTGCAAACCGCAGGCATGGGATCGCTGGAACGAGCTCGACAGCGAGGAGCGGCTGCTCGTGGCCGAGGTGATGAAGCTTGCCAACCCCGACCTCGCCGACGAGAAGCGGTTCGCCTCCACGGCCCGGATCCTCCTGGGTGCTATGGAAACTGGCGACGAGGAGGAAGACGAGGCCGACCTCCAGCTGTTCACCCTGGCCGGCGATCCTCTCACCGCCGACGCGGCCTACCCCCTGCTGGGCGGGGACTACCTCGGCTACGCCAGGAGCCTCCTCGCGCCCTTCCGGCGCCCGAGTAACCGGCGCAAACCCCACGACTTCGCCGCGCCGGGCCACACGTACGAGACCAGTGAACGCAACGAGGGCAACGAGATCGTCCATGGGCGCGTCACCATCCCCCGCTTCCCGGCCTTCACCCAGCCGCTGGGTCATGACACTCTTCCCGCCCTTGCCACCCGACCCGGCCTCGGCAAGGTTCCGGTCCCCGTCCAGGAGCTCAAGGACATCGCCAAGATCCTGGACACCCAGTACGAGGACACCGAATCGGGCCCCTGGCTGCACCAGGTCCTGACGGGCCTGCTCGACCGGGTCAAGGCCCGTGACACCGACACCGTCGATGTGCTGGACCTCCTGGCCGGCCGAACCCAGATCTTCCACGCCCCCACCGGAACCGGTAAGTCCGTCCTGGTCCGCCTCATGGGCTCGTGGGCTGCGCTCAACGGCCACCGCGTCACCCTCCTCGTCCCCGACGTCAAGGCCACGCTCGCCTCCGTCTGGGACATCAGCCACGACCTCAAGATCCTGCACAGGGCGGAGAAGACCAAGCATCTAGCGACGTGCGCCCCGCTGATGTCTCCGTACTCACGACACGAGAGGGCCCTCAAGCACGCGTCCCTTGTCAAGGAAGATCCCGACAGCCCCGGGGAGTGGGGCAAGCGAGGGCGCCGTGACGTCGACCATCTCGCGTACGGGTGCGCCCAGCGTCACTGGCTCGACTCCGCCGGGATCTACCGTCCCGGGCAGGAGAACTGCCTGAGTCTGCGCGGCGGCGGCGAGATCCTGGCCTGCCCCTGGATTCCCACCTGCGGGAAGTTCACGCCCGCCTATCAGGCCGCCGATGCCACGGTGATCGTCACCAACCATCACAACTTCATCCAGGGCTCCATGCGGGTGGGCATCCAGATCGACGGCCGTCCTGTCCGTTCTGTCACCGTCCGTGAATTCGTCCTGCGGGCCAGTGACTTCGTCATCATCGACGAGATCGACGCCTTCCAGGCCGTCGCGGTAGACCGGTGCGCCACCACCGTCGACCTGCACTCCCGACGGCCGTGGACCGCGGAACCGCAGATCCTGGACACGGCGGCCAAGCATCTTCCCCTCCGCTTCGAAGACCAGCTCATCGAGCCGGTCAGCCACGTCCGGCTCATGGCCGAGTCACTGCTGACCGGGCTGTGCACCAAAGCGTTCCGGCTCAATCACCACGACGACGTCCGAGTCCCCCGGCTGCGGCAGGAATACGACTACGAGGGATGGCGTCTGCCCCGCTCCAGGGACCGCGAGCTCATCGGCCTGCTGTTTCCCGAGTACCAAGTCAGCGACGGAGAGCCCCTTCCCCGTGAGGCGGTCGACCGGCTCAACGCCCTGGTGCCGGGCCCCGAGGTGCCCGATGACGACGAGCTGGCTCCCCCGCCCATGCTTCTGGACCCCGAATGGGAGCGGGTCAGCGACATCCTGCGGTCCGTCGTGTCACCGCGTGGCGTCAACCAGCGCGACGTGCTCAAGCTCAGGCTCCACGAAGTCCTGGCCCCGATGGTCAGCGACGGCCGTGCGCGCAACCGGGCCATCGACCACCTTGTCATCCGGACGCTGATGGGCGAACTGGACGGGGCCCTGGCCGGTCTGCGCGATACCGCCCAGTCCCTGCGACACTCCGGCCTGCTCTCTGCCAACCGCATCATCGACGCCATGCGCTCCGGCGGCATCGCCGACGTGCTCCCCCACGGAGCCATCGGCAGGCCGATCAACGGATACCGGGTCACCGGCATGAAGAACCCGGAGAAGGACGCCAAGCTGTCCACGCAGCACATGGCGGGTGACCCGCACACGTACGTGTCGGAACTCGGCGGGCTGGTCTCCCTCATCACCGCCGGCGTGGAGCGGCCTGTCTTCGGGCTCTCCGCCACGGCCTACTTTCCGCAAGCAGTCAAGGAACACGTCCACGCGCCCGTGATGTGGTGGATGACGGACGCCCAGGAGGATTCCATCCTGGTCGAATCCTCTGCCGTCACCTACGGCAGCGGCCACAGCAGAGCTGGAGATCGCATTCCGATCGCCGGCCAGTTCCCTTCCGACAAGCCCGAAGCCCTGCGCGAAATCGGCGAACGGCTGTACGAGACAAAGCTGTCGAGGAAACTTGCCCGGCTGGCCAAGTCGGACCATGCACGGGCCCGTGTCATTCTCACGGCCAACAGCTACGAACAGTGCGGCCACCTCGCCACCGGCCTGGCCAAGGCAAAAGGGCTCTCTCACCGCGTGTGTGTCCTCGTCCGGGAGGAAGACCGTCTCAGCAACGTCCGCTACCTCCCCGACCCGTCACTGGCCCGACGCATCACTGTCGAAGAGGTCGAGGAATTCCCCCAATTCGGCGACATCCTGATCGCACCCCTGGCTAACATCGCCAGGGGGCTCAACATCGTCGTCAATCTCCGCTCAGCCATCCACTCCATCTACCTGTGCGTAAGGCCCCCGCTGATCATTGACGACCCCACCTGGATGTACGGCAGCGTCAACGCAGCAGGCATCAATTCGCTGCCCGTCAACGGCTGTGCAGACCCCACCGAAGCGCTGAAGACGGCACGCGCCGCGGCACGCGATCATCTGGCCACGATCCTGCGCTCGTCCCCACAGCTGTCGACGATGGATCTCATCCTCCAGGAGCAAATGGTCGCCGGAATGCTGGTCTCCCTCATCCAGCTCGCCGGCCGGGCACGGCGCGGCGGAACCAACATGGAGCTCCACTTCGTGGACTACGCCTTCCACGACGAGACCTGGAGTTCCGATCTGGCCAGCATCATCGACCGGATGGCTTCCCGCTGGCTCCCGGAAGAACGCCGGCAGATGGCCGACCTGTACGGCGAAGCGGTCAACGCCTTCCTGTCCTACGCAGGCGTCGACCTCTCCCTCTCCGCATAGCCCGTCACCTCTCCCCGAAAGAGATCACAGCATTGGCCGAGAACACCGTCTCCCTTCCGAGCACCCTCACCCTGCGCTGCACTCCCGCACTCGTCCAGGGCCAGAAGGTGTATGTACGCAACTTCCCCCGGAGCGTGCGCGATGAATGGGAGAAACTGAAAGGTGACGGAGACGACGAGCAGAAGAATCTGCCGTACTCCACCGCAATCACCTACCTGAAGTTCAAGACCGGCGGATACGTCCACCTCGACCGGTACCTCAACTACCTGGTCTCGCTGGAAAAGATCGACGACGACATGCTGCGCCACGTGTTCCGGTGCGTGGTCGGCTACAGCAAGGGTCTGTCCACAGACCAGGCCATCCTCCTCGACGTGCCACCGCTCGCCAACGCCATCGCAGGCACACCCGAGCAGGAATTCGAGATGACGCGGTTCCTCAAACCGCTGCAGGGCAAACAGCCGAAATGCCCCGACTGGATGTACGTGGCCGTGCCCTGGGTGATCTCGAAGAAGCTCGCCCAGCAGCAGTTCACCATCTACGACCTGGTCCCGATCACCAAGCAGGTCCCGGACAACGAGAAGGACGGCTCCCCCAAGCTCGACGCCGAGGGCACACAGGTCTACAAGAGCCGCACGATCGGCTGGAAGGCCAACCCCAACAAACGGAAGGTCACCTACCTGCCGGACAGCCGGGGCGGGCTCATCGCCTGGGATCACCCCGTCGGACGCAAATACAACGTCCGCAGCGACGGGACCCCGGTGAACGCCGCCACCGAGGCCCAGTACGCCATGTCCCGGCTCTCGGTGGTCATGAAGACCGAGCCCAACGTCGTGGACCCCGTCATCTTCCTGGAAGCCCACGTAACCCGCGTCCACAGCAACATGGTGTTCGCCAAGTCCACACACATCTACCAGGGCGGCGACGGCCTCCCGATCCTCCACACCGAACTGGTGCGCAGCGGCAGCGTCAGGGAAGTCAACCAGCGCGCCCTGGAGCTGCTCGCGCGCGACAAGATGGACGTCAGCCTGCTGCAGGAACTGAACTCACGGATCACACGGGAACGTGCCGTGGTGGAAAAAGCCGCCGCTGACAGCGAGTTCCCCTCGTTCATCACCCCCGGCCCCGGGGCTATCCGCCCGCTCATGCCGAAGAACGACAACTTCGCCGTCGGCACAGGACCGGGCACCCTTCACCTGCGGCTGCTCGCCGAGCACGTCACGAAGGTGCTGGGCGAGAAGGCCACCTGGGTCGACTTCACCGTGGAACCGATGAACTTCGAGCCACGCCCCACGGACAAGCAGAAGATGACCCCGCAAGAGCGAGCCCTGCGGACTGAGGCCGGCGAACTCCTCCACAGCATCGGCTTCCCGCCGCCCGAAGAGATCACCGCGTCCGTGCACGCGCAGGGGTTCGAGCAGCTGCGGATCGTATGCCTGTGGTACCGCCACAAGACCCGCCTGCGGATGATCAACGCACTGTCTCTCGCCTTCCCGGACAGCACACCCATCGGTGACCCAGAAGACGGCGACGAAGTCTTCCTCACCCCCACCATCAGCGTGATCTTCCGCAAGGCGGAGCGCTTCCTGTCCCACGGCGACGAGATCAACCGCGCCGTGGAGTTCAAAGCCTTCGAAGACGACTTCGCCGGCAGCGATTCACAGGTCATGGTCGGTGTCTGGTGTGAAACCGAAATCCCGGCCCTCAAGCGGAAAGAGAAAGAGAAGCGAACCACGTTCTTGCTGCGCAAGGAGCGGTACGACGGGAAGTTCCAAGTCCGCCGCTTCCTGGCCAAGAAGGACTTCGTGTGCCAGTTCACGACGGGGATGAAGCCCGGGTCCTTCGGAAATCCCAGCACGGAGATCAACCCTCCCAAACCGGGGAAGGACCACTCCGGCTACATGTCACTGCTCGACCTGTACCGCTCGCTCGGCATCATCGACCAACGCCTCGCACGTGCCATCGCAAAGGACAAAAAGGGAAATGAGGCCGCAGACCTCGTGTACTGCGGTATCCACGCCCGCAGGCAAGCCAAGACGGCCGACGGCAAACACACCAAGCGCATCATCGTCGTCACAGCCCTGTTCCCGCCGGAGGAAGAGGACGGCGCCTGGACGATGAAGGCGTGGACTCCCCTCATCGGAGCGTGGGTGCCCTACCGACAAGCGATCGCCGCCTTCCACGCCAGCGACTACGCACTCCATGTCGACGGCAAGGGACAGACGGACAAGGAGCGCTGGGCGGAGGCCGCAGCACACGTCGAAGACGCGCTCGCCGACCTCGTCCGCGACGAGCTCGAATCGGACATGGGCTACGTCGTCATGGTCGACGGGCACGCCTGCCGTCGGATGTGGACGGGTCTACACAATGAGAACCAGAGCTACCAGGAAGACGACATCGCCGATCCGCGGACCTGGCTCCCCGGCCACGGCAAGGGGAAGAACGCCCCACGCAGGAGGCCAGCCGCCGTCATCCGAATGAACGTCGCCGCGGATGAGGTACCCCAGTACGTTCCCGTCGCCCGCGAAAGCGACCCCGACGTCGAAATGGAGGCGATCCAGTTCACGTCGGCCAAGCTCCACCGAGCCAAAGTGGACTTCGGAAACCCGTTCTGGGTCCTCTTCAACGTCCCACGCAACTACCAGGCCAAGGGCGGCGATCTGGGCAGCAAGATCACCCGCTGGGACGCCGACCCCGGCAAGGGCGGCGAGGAAGGGGATCGCGAGACGAACGAGCTCAAGACGCCCTGGTGGGCCATGACGGCGACCGAGATCTACCCAGTCGGCGTCGCTGGCGGAGTCGATCAGACGATGCTCGTACGCGCAACCGCGCGTTTGTGCCACCAGACCGTCGCATGGTCCGACCGCTCCCGCTATCCCGTACCGCTTCACGCGGCGAAGCAACTGGACCTCGACCACCCGCAGTACCGGCGATCCGCGCCCCCGGAAGAACAGGGAGCCGAGGCCGCCGACGAGTAGCCACAGGGCAGCAGCTCATTGAGGGTTTTCAGCGGTGCCGCTCCAGGGTGAGGACGGCCTTGGCGATTGACGTCATGCGGTTCGGGCTGCATCGGGCTCTGCGGAAGATTCGCCAGGATTTGAGGCGGGCGATTCCTCGTTCGACGGGTGCGCGAGCGGCGGACAGCGCCCGGTTGACCGTCCGCTCGGTCGTGGTGAGTTCACCTTGGGGCGGTCGGCGTTTGGGGGTGGTGACCCATTCGCCCGCGCCGATGTAGGCCATGTCGGCAAGGACGGGGACGCCCTGGCGCTCGCAGATCCGGAGGATCTTGTGGGTGCGGGTGGCGGTCAGGTCGTGTGTGCGGCCGGGCAGGGCGGGTGAGAGCCACAGCGTGCGACCGGCCGGGTCCGTGATGACCTGCACGTTCACACCGTGCCGCTTGTGCTTCGTCGAATAGTCTGCGCGCCCGTCGCCGACCCGGTCGCACTCGGCGAGCGTGCCGTCCACGAGAACGTAGTCGGGGTCTGTCTCGCGCAGGACCTTCAGCAGGCCCGGCGCCATGTCGGCCAGGTGCTCGACGACGGTGGTGACGTACGCGTGGGCGGTGCCGACGGAGATACGGAAGCCTGCGGCGAGCTGAGCCAGGGGGTCGTGCCGGCGCAGGTATGCCAGAGCGATCACCGCACGCTCGGACGGCCGGAGTTTGCAGCGCCGGTCACCCTCACGGGTGACGATCAGCATCGTCACCCACTCCACGAGTGCGCGCGGCAGGTCGAGTGCGGCAGGATACGGGACCAACAGGGTTCCTGAGCTGGAGAGTTGAGACCTAGACACCTCTCTCAACGGCACGGGGACCCTGTCCGTTGCGTACGGTCCCGCCGTCACCCGTCCGGGGACCACCCTGAAAACCCTCATTGATTTGGAAGGATAAAAGATCACATTAGAGCTCGTAACAGGATCATGAGTGGGCCTGCTTGAGGTGCCTCCAGCAGATCAGGGTGCAAGCCAACGAAACGAGGAATTCTTGCCAGACGTAGGGCCGGCTTCCGCCAGCGGCGTCGAACTCCGGGGAGCCGGGCCCGATCGGGCCGAGGAGGTGGGCGCTCGCGTGGTCGAGGTCGAACTTGAGGAAGTCGAACGCGGCATGGGCTGCCATCGTGCTCGCCCGGTCCACGGCCGCTTCGGCGTACAGCGTGCGGTACATGTCCAGTTCGAAGCTCGCGTGCCGCGCGGTCCAGGTAGGTGGCCTTGCGGAGCAGGAACTCTCGGTGCTCACTGCTCCACAGCCGGCCTCTGTTGTGTCAGTGCTGCCGTGGAGCGTGCGTTGACGTCATCGGCGAGGAGTAGCCGGGCGAATTCCTGGTCCATCAGGTCGGGGGCGCCGGAGTACGCCCACCACGCCGACAATCTCGACACCGCAGGCCGGCCCTGCTCCCCGCCGCCATCGTCCTGACCACACCTGCGGGCGACCGGCGCCTGGGCGGCAATGCCCTCGGCCTCGCCCTGTGGCAGACCCACCGGCTGCACACCCCCGGCCTCCCGCCGATCGAGATCACCGCCACACCCGCCCGCCATGGCCCGCCCCTGTCCCGTCCGCTCCTCGGGGACGTCATGGGCTTCGCCCTGCGCTGGGACGGCCAGCGCCACGGAACGCCGTGGGTCTCCGGCGACGCGGTCCTGTACGACGGTGTGCGCGAGGTGGCCAGGCGTCTGGAGGTGGGTACGGCGTGCTGCACCTGGGCGGCTTGCCCTTCCCAGCGATCGCCCCGTTCTGCTACGCCCTGACCGCGCGGCACGCCATCGACCTGTGCGCCTGCTGCGCCCGCACACCGCACTGCCCGTGCACTACGAGGGCTGGTCGCACTTCCACGGGGGCCGACGGCAGATCGAGGCGGAACCGGCGAAGGCCCCCTGCGCGCCCGCTTCCGCTGGCTGCCCCTGGGCTCCGTCCTGGGAGTCACCGTCTGAACGTGACGCACAGTCAGGCGGGTTCGTCACACCGCCTCCCCCGACTGTGCCGACGGACTATTCTCGTTGTGGAACAGGCACGTCGGGGTCGGGGGGACACATGAGGTTCGTCTTTGTCCATGGGACCGGTGTCCGCCGGGACCGGTTCGAGGAACTGTTCGCGCTGGTCGAGACCGGACTGCTGAAGGAATTCCCGAAGGCCGAGGTCGAACGCTGCTACTGGGGCACGGAGTTCGGTGCGGAACTCAGCGCAGGTGGCGCGTCGGTTCCCGGCATTAGGCCGCATCCGGGGCCGGGGCCGGAGGATCCCGAGACCGCCGAGTGGCTGCTGCTCCTCGCCGATCCGCTGTGCGAGCTGAGGGTTCTGGCCGAACTCGGCACCGAGGCCGAGGACGACGGATTCGGGCGGCTGGGGACGCAGTCGCCAGGCGAGGACATGGGCAACGCCCTGCGCGCCCTGCCCGGCGTCCTGGCACCGGACGACGAACTCGCCGTACTGCTGCGGGAGACCGGCCTGGCCGACGGCTACGGGCACGCCCTGTGGACGGTGGAACGCGCCGACGAGTTCCACGCCGCGTGCCTCGTTGCCGAGGACGACGCGACTGCCGCCGAACTCAGGGTCCACACCGGCCGGGCCCTGGTCGCCGTGATGCTCTCCGAGGCCCGCGACACCGCCCTGTGCACCGACACGGAACGCGACAGGCTGGTCGACCTGCTGAGCGAGCGGCTCGGCGGGACCGCCCGGGGCGTGCTGACACGCACGGCGGGCGTCCTGTCCCGGCTGGCACAGCGCGTGGCCACCCAATCCTTCCTGGACCGCAAGCGGGGCGAGGTCACCTCCGAGAAGGCATCCGAGATCGGTGACATCCTGCGCTACCAGGCACGCGGTGAGCATCTGCGCGCTCACCTGGAGCAGGTGATCGGCAACAGCCCGGAGCCCCCGGTCGTCATCGGCCACAGCCTCGGCGGCATCGCCCTCGTGGACACCCTCGCCCTGGCCGCCCGACGCCAACCTCCCTTGCCCGTGCGCCTGTTGGTTACGGTCGGCTCCCAGGCCCCCTTCCTGCACGAACTCGGCGCCCTGGCCGGCCTGGAGCCCGGCGACCGACTGCCCTCCGACTTCCCGCACTGGCTCAACATCTACGACCGTCGGGATGTCCTCTCCTACCTCGCCGAACCGGTCTTCCCGGGTGACAGCCGGGTCGCCGACCATGAGGTGCACAGCGGAATGCCGTTCCCCGTCTCGCACAGCGCCTACTGGAAACTCCCCTCGGTCTTCGAGCGGATCGCCGAGGCACTGCGGTGACGGACGGCTCCCCAGCCGTCGAGCCGCCGATCACACCGGAGAGGTCCTTCGCGCTCGTGGTGGGCGTCGAGTCCTACGAGATCGACGCCAAATTGAGCCTCCCCGGCCCGGCCCGCGACGCTGTCCGCTTCGCCGACTGGCTCACCGGCACCGCCGGCATACCGAAGAGCAACCTACGTCTGCTGCTGTCGCCCCTGGCCGGCACCGACGTCGAGGGGGAAGCCAAGCCCGCGACACAGAAGAACATCGAGAACGCGCTCTTCACAGACCTCCCCCAGTGCGACGGTGACCTGCTGTGGATCTACTGGGCCGGACACGGCTTCCTGGACCGCCGCCACGATCTGCTGCTGCCGTACGCCGACGCCACGGCCGGTCTCTTCGCTCACCTCAATCTCAGCTCGGCTCTGCGCCGGTGGAAGTCCGACGGGATCGCTGGTGGCCGCTTCCGCCGTATCGTCACCGTGGGTGATGCCTGCCGGCTGGACATCGGACGGCTCACAGGGAAGTTCCCTCAGGTGAACTACCCGGCTGGCGCCCCCACCAGGCGCATGCAGTTCACGCTCTACGCGTCCCGGCCCGGTGAGACCGCGAAGAACACCGTCCGGGCTGGCCAGTTCACGGATACCCTCCTCAGACGTCTGGAGGGCCGAACGCTCGAACAGGCGACACTCGACCTGCCCGACATCGCCCGGGACGTGCAGGCTGACTTCACCGTGATGCGAGCAAACGGCACGGCCTGGCAGCATCCGCAGTTCGACATCGCCCTGGGCTGGGACGGTTCTTCTCTCCACGGGGACACCTGGGCGGACGGCGGTACGGCGAGCGGGCCGACCGGCGGTCTCGTCCTCGACCAGGTCGCCTGGACGGAACTGGGGCAACTGATCTCCGAGAGCACCGAGTTGCCCCGTGACACCTACGCGGCGTACCGCTGGGCCTTCGAGGTGACGGGCTGCGTTCCGCCGATGGACCACAAGTTGCCGTCGTCGGACTTGCTGGAGATCGTGCGTGATCTCGATGACCGGCAGGGCACCAGCCGTGCCGTTCCGCTCGCTCTGCCGTTCGTCAAGCACTTGGCATCCCGCGCCGCGCCCTCTCCCTGGGTCGTGGCGGCGAACGGATGGGTGGAGCGTACGCGTGAACGCCTCGGCGCGGATCCTGTCCCGGTTCCGCCCTCTCGTCCGGTCGAGCCCCCCGCGCTGCACGTGCGGTTGACCGAGGATGACGAGGACTCCTACCGACTGCAACTCTGGTTGTTCCAGGAGGGCTGGGACTACGTGGGCGACTTTCCGAACCCCATGGACCTGGAAGCCGTGCGGAAGGCGCTCACCCATCACCTGCTGACGGAACCGGCAAAGCCGGCGCGGATCGAGTTCCACGTTCCGTTCGACCTGTTGGAAGTGCCGTTCGAGACCTGGACGGTGCCGCGCCCCGCGCGCAGAGGCCGCGGTGAGCGGGCCGTCCAGCTCGGCTGCCGCTACGAGGTGGTGCTGCGCTGCCCCGAGGAACGCGAGGATCTCGAACTCTGGCTGGCCAAGTGGCAGTGGTACGAGACTCACGGCGGTCTGCATCCGGACGCCGTGCGGGACGTTACGGACTGTGATGTGTCCGGCAACCTGGCCGACAAGCTGCAACTGGACGCGTCACCGGTCTGCGTGTTGGCCGAGGTGACCGAGGAGCTGGTCATGGACGTCTTGGAAGCCTTGGTGGACGGCGGGATACCGATCGCCGTTTGGCGTCGCCCTTCCCCAGCACTCGGCACGGCCATACGTACAGCGCTCGACGCCGACCCTCCGCACGCACTCGACGTGGCATCACTGCCCGACGGACTCAGGCGAGCCCGGGTGGACCAACACCCGCTCGCGCTGCTCTACGACAACCCCGGTCGGGTGCCCTTGAGGCGGTCGCTGTCCTCGTGAACCGTCGTCTACGAGAGGAAGTCCGATGAACACCGCCAAGGACTGGTGGATCTACCGGGGCACGGGCACGGTCGCGGAGAAGCGCGCCCGGCTCGACCAGAACCGGCCGCCGTGGCGGGAGTTCAAGGGTACCCCCGACCCGGAGTACGCCCCGCCCGGCACCGCCGGACCGGCCTGGACCGACACCTGGGAACGCGGCGACGGATACGTACCGGACGACGCGGAGATCGATGCCGTGAACACGGCCCTGTACCTGCGCCGCCCGCTCCTCGTCACCGGCAAGCCCGGAGCCGGCAAGTCGACACTGGCGCACAGCATCGCGGCCGACCTGGAACTTGGCCCGGTCCTGCACTGGCCGGTGACCAGCCGCAGTTCCCTGCGGGACGGGCTCTACCAGTACGACGCGATCGGGCGTCTGCACGATGCGAGCCTTCGCCACCTGAAGGCCGGCCGGGGCGCGCCGCCCCGGCGGCAGCAGGGTGGGCGACCCTCCTCGGGCAGCGCTCTCGCCCCATATCTGCGTCTCGGCCCGCTCGGCACGGCGCTGCTGCCGCAGGAGCGCCCCCGGGTACTGCTCGTCGACGAGATCGACAAGAGCGACATCGACCTGCCCGGCGACCTGCTAACCGTGTTCGAGGAGGGTTCCTTCGAGATCCCGGAGCTGGCACGGATCGCCGCCCGTCAGCCGCGGGTCAGGGTGGGTACGCAGGACGATCCCGAGCTGCGTGCCGGGATCGGCCGCGGACGGGTCCAGTGCAGCGCGTTCCCCGTCGTCGTGCTGACCAGCAACGGCGAGCGCGACTTCCCGCCGCCCTTCCTGCGCCGCTGTATCCGCCTGCACGTCGAGCCGCCGCGCGAGGAGAAGCTGAAGCAGATCGTCCGGCAGCGGCTGAGGCTCGACGACACAACCCGGGACGACCGCTACCAGGACCTCATCACCGCCTTCATCGAGCGCCGCACAGAGGGCGACCTGGCGACGGACCAGCTGCTCAACGCCGTCCAGCTGAGGTTGAGCGGCGCGTGGTCGGGCGCGGGCGAGCGCGAGGACTTCCTGGACGTCGTACTGCAACGGCTGACGGGCCCGTTGGCGTGATCGAGCGGCTGCTGCGGGCACTGGAGGAGTCCGGCGCGAATGCCGGACCGGAGGAGCTGGCGGACATCCTCTGGCTGGCGGCGCGCGTCGGTGGCGCTGCGGACCCGGACGCGGGGTCTGCTGGGAATGTCCTCGACGAGCCTGAGGCCACGCCGCTGACCGAGTATCCGGCCGAGGGCCCCGAGGAGGCAGACCGGGCGCCCGAGGAGGAGTTCTACACCGCGGGCGACGTCACAGATGTGCCCGGCCCGGCGCGGCAGGGCGTCGAACTGGTCCGCGTCCGCCGAGCCTCGTCCGTCCGGGATCCGCTGGCGGTGATGCGGGCGCTGCGCCCCCTGGGCCGTTCGAAGGACACCTCGGGCGGGAACCCGGCCGACTGCGAACTCGACGAGGAGTTGACAGTCCGCAGGACCATCGAGCAGCGCCTTCCGACGCCGGTGCTGCGTCCGCGCCGGGGCCGCTGGCTGGACCTGGCCCTCGTGGTGGACGCCCACCACTCGATGTTGCTCTGGCACGACCTGGTCGGCGAACTGCGGCGGGTGTTCGTGCAAACGGGCATCTTCCGCGACGTACGCACATGGCACCTGCTCGGCACCGACCCGGACGCCGCCGAGCCGCTGTCTGTGGCCCGTACGCCCGACGGTGAGCGGCGCAGCGTGCAGGAGGTGTCCGACCCGTCGGGGCACCGTCTGGTCATCGTCGTCACGGACACGGTGGCGAGCGGCTGGGCCGAGGCGGACGTCGCGCGCATACTGCGGCAGTGGGCGTCCCACGGCCCTGTGGCGCTACTCAACGTACTGCCGCGCCGGCTGTGGGACCGTGGCGCGGTGCGGCCTCGCTCGCTGCCGTTGCGTTCAGTGGGTCCGGCGTCGCCTAACACGTCGTGGCGGGTGGGCGTGCCCGCACGGAGCCGCCGCAGGAGCGTACGGCTGCGGCGCACCCCGCAGGTGCTCGCGATCCCGGTAGTGGAGGCCGAACCGGCGTCCGTGCTGCTCCTGGCCAAGCTGGTGGCGGGCAGCGGCCAGTGGACGCGGGTGCCGTGCCTGGTGCTTCCCCGCGCGCCGTCGCCGCTGGCGCCGCTACGGGCCGAACCCCCCGCTCCTGCCCGGGAGGAGGTCACCGACGTACTGCGCCGTTTCAGGGCAGGTGCGTCCCCCCTCGCCCAACGGCTGGCCGGATATCTGTCCGCCGTGCCCCTGAGCCTCCCGGTCATGAACCTCGTCCGCCAGACGATGCTCCCCGAGGCGGAGCACGGCCACCTGGCGGAGGTCGCCCTCGGCGGCCTCTTCGCCCCCTGGGGCCAGGAGGCGGCGGCCGACCCGGATCGCATCCCCTTCGACTTCCGCCCCGGGGTTCGGGAAGCACTGCTGGGCGGTCAGCGCCGGGATGCCATCACGTCCGTGCAGCAACTGGTGCGGCGCGAGATGGGCACGGGGATCAGCGAGTACGGCGCGGTCAGCGGCGGCGACTTCCTCGTTGGGCGCGGGGGAGGAGACAGCACCGGTGAACGGGGGCTCGTGCCGGAGGCGGTGCCGTTCGCAGCTCGGGAGGGTGCGGCACGTGCGGCCGCGCCGACTGCCGGTGCGGGAAGCTGGGTCTCGGACCCCCTGCCAGGGCTCCAGCCCATGCCCGAACTCGTCGACCGCTACGTGGACGAACAGTTGCGGCAGGTACTGGCTCGGGCGCAGCGGGGGCACAGCTCGTTCACGTTGCTGCTGGGCGATGCAGGGTCGGGGAAGACAACGGCCATGGTCCGAGCGGTGGCCGCCCTGCCGGACGACTGGACGTGGTGGACGCCGCAGTCACCGGACGAACTGGTAGGTGCGAGTGAACGGCTGCACCCTCGGACGGCTGTGGTCGTGCCCGACCTCCGCTCCTTCCTTCTGGCGTCAGACCGTCGGTCGCCCACGACGATCAGCGACTTCATCGAACTGATGTCCGTACTGAGCCCCATGCTGGTGCTGAGCGAACTCAGACCCGAGGACTTCCATGCGCTGCGAACGGACCGCTCGGAGGAAGCCGAGTCCTTTCAATATGCCCTCCGCCGGATCGATTTGATACGGGTCTATTCGCTGACCGCGGAGTCGGAAACCCTCGCGCGCGTCCGCAACGCTCCGTCCTTCGCCAGGACTCTGCTCCTAGCGGCGCTGGACATCCGGCGCCTGGGACACACGGCCGAGATCTCGCGCCAACTGCTGGAGGCGGCGGCACCGATTTATCGATCCCCCGACTCCGGCCGAGACGACGCTCCGCGCAACTGGCTTTCGGCAGCGCTGGAATACGCCTGCGCAGCGGTGCCCGAAGGCCAGTCGGTGATGGCCGCGGCGTCGCGCAGACGGGATCACTACGTGCTCCACGACTTCGTGGAGTGGGCTGACCGACGGGACCGCCCGAACCTCTCCCCACCCGACGAACTCTGGCCAGTGCTGGCCCGCTTCGCCGACACGAACTCACTGGACGTACTGACCCAGACCGCTCGGGAGCAAGGTCTGCGCGAGGTGTCCCGGCTCCTCCGGAACGCAGCGGCATTCCACAGCGACACTCGCTCCCCCGCGATCCGGAGCCTGACCCGAGCCGCCGAGAAACGGCTGGTGAGGATCAGCCGGGACCGTGAGGAGTTGGGCTCGGGAATCCTTCTCGCAGGCGGGCAGGTAGCGATGCCGGCCGGTCTGTTCCCAGCGGGTGCTCTCGCCCCCCTCCTACGCCTCGAAGGGCGTCCGTGGGAGGATCCGCGTACGTGGCACGCCCAGCTGGCGGCTGAGACGGCGCATTCGTCGCTGGCCCTGCTGACGAACGTGGGCCCCGAGCGCGCCCCGCAGGAGCCGCCCCTGCCATCCGCTCCCTCACCGACAAGGGGGGACCTGACCCTGGTCATCGGATTCACGCGGGACCGCGCCCCTCGATCCACGCCTCCGACACTGGCCCGCTACCGGGTCGCGTCCATACGGGGCGACAACTTCGTACTGGAGTCAGCGGCGGCCGACCCCGTGCCCCTGTCCGGGGCAGCAGTCGTCGACCTGCAGGGCGCTGTGATCGGCATGGTGTACCGGAGCACGGGTGACGGGGAGCACCGGCTCCACGCCACACGGATCCTGCCTTCCTCGCAGACGGCCTCCCGGACCCCGGAGTCCGCGTCGAGCCGCGGCGTGCTCGAACCGGCGCGTTCACGCGCCGTGCTCATCGGAGCCGACAGATACGAGGAGTTCCCGGACCTGCCCGGCTCCACCGAGCAGGTGCTCGCGCTGGCGCGTGCGTTGGGACAGACTCAGGATTCCGGCCCGTTCGACGATCCCAACGTGTCACTCGTCTGGAACCAGCACTTCCCCGAGCCTCTCGTCCGTTCGCTGGAGGACCTCTCCCAGCGGGCCGAGCACACGCTTCTCGTCCACTTCACGGGTCACCTGCTGGAAACACGCAACGACGCCTTTCTCGTCTTCCCCAGTTCCCGTCGCGACCGGCCCGCCCCCACCGCCCTGTCCGTCCGGCATCTGGCTTCGCTGATGGAGGACAGCCCCGCCCGGTTCAAGGTCCTCATCCTCGATGCCTACCTTGCGGACGCGGACAGAATGTGGTCGTTGCTTAAGCCCCGATCCATGCATGGGTACTGGTCCCTGATCACCGCCTCCCAGGGCCTCCATCGGCCGCGGTTGACGCTCACGAAGGAGTTCGCCACCGTGCTCACCGAAGGCATCCCCCAAGCACCGGAGTTCATCAGCCTCGGGGACATGACTGCGAGCATCCGCGACCGCATGCCTGCCAGTCGTGTTCACATCTTTGAGTTCACCGGTCCCGATTCCCAGGGCCTCCTCCTGCGCAACCCCGCTTTCGCACGCCCGCTCGAAGGCACCGTCAAATGGTTCAACAAGGAGAAGGGCTACGGATTCATCGCCGTCGACAACGGCCGTGACGTCTTCGTCCACTACTCCGCCATCCAGATGACCGGCTTCCGCGCGCTGGAGGTCGGCCAGCGCGTCCATCTCCGGATCGCCCAGGGCAACCGCGGCCCGCAGGCCGAGAGCGTTCGTCCCCTTCCGTTCGAAGTGTGACGCGAATGGTCAAGTCATATGCAGTGCCTACTCCTGAGCTGGTCATGACACTGCAGGGACAGCAACTCCTCGTCATCAATGTTCACGTACAGTCCTCAGAGTTCGTAACGCGATCATGATCCGGCCTTCTTGAGGCGCCTCCCGCAGATGAGGCTGCAGCCCAACGAGACCAAGGCATCGTGGACTTCGAGGCGGCGTTCGCTCGGATGGCAAGGGGTTTGAACTGGTGGAGCAGGGCGTAGACCTGCTCCCCGACGTAGCGAAGCTTGCCCAGGCCCTTGATGTTCGGGCGCCCTTGCGGGAGATCACCGGCAGGATCCTTCGGTGCTGCAGCTGCCGACGTACGGCCTTGGAGTCGTACGCCTTGTCGCCCAGGACGGACTCGGGTCGCCGTCGTGGTCGGCCGGGCCGTCCGGCGACGGGCGGGATGCCATCGACCAGGTCGAGGGTCTGGGTGATGTCGTTGACGTTGACGGCGGTCGTGATGACGTGCAGCGGGGTGCCCTTACCGTCTCAGATCAAGTAGTGCGTGCTGCCCGTCTTCCGCCGGTCAACCGGGTGGCTTTAACGCTCTGCGGCGGCCCCACTTCTCCGGCTTGCGCTGGCTCCGCCCAAAGCGGACAGACCCAGTTCCGGTCCGAAGCGGCCCCACCACTCGCCAGGTCCGACGGCGCACGGTGGGGCCAGGTCGGACCGGAATCGAACGCGCTTATGGGTTCACGTCGGGCCGATTCTGGTGGGGCCAACTGCGCCGTTAAAGCCAACCGGGGACGGACCCCAGTCGCTCCCTCCTTTTTTTGCGCGGACGTGAGAGCCGTCCACGCACGCGCGGCCAGTCGAGTTCGCCGACCGCGTTCAGCTCGGCGAGCAGGAAGTGGTGCGCAGTCAGTCGCCCCTTCCAGTTCTGGGCATGCGGCAGTCCGACAGGGCATCAGCAGCGACCCCCCTTCGGGCGCATGCCCACTCGTACATTGAGCTTCTTCAGCGTTGCCCCTCCAGGATGAGGACGGCTTGGGCGATTGACGGCACGTGGTTTGGGCTGCATCGGGATCTGCGGAAGATCCACCAGAATTTCAGGGTGCTGGTCGGGCTGCAGGCCGTGGAGAATCCGGTGATGCAGGCGAGGAGAGTCGGCAGTACGCCTGTCCGGCCTGCCGACTGAGCCCGCTCCTTCCACCGTCGAGACGGCCGTTAGGTGCTGAAGCGGCGCAGTCTCCAGGGGTGGCACAATCGTCGGGTGACTCCGGAGCCCGAGGTCGTGTTCCCGCGTGTGATCGACGAGCCCTTCCTCGTGTGCGAGAGCTGCGGGCACCGGGACTCCTACCGTGTGCCCAGGGCTTTCGACTGGCGTGATCATGAGGCTGTCGCCCTGTTCAAGGGCTGTTGTTCGGCGCTGAGTTGTTCCGCGTGCGACGAACCGGTGCCCGTGGCAACGCCTGTGGTGGTGTCTCGGCCTGGCGACCCGATCCGCTGGCTTGTGAGTGTGCAGGCGGACACACCCACAGACGCGCAATCCGAGGCGGAGCGCGCGTTGCTGGAGACCGCATGGAAACACACGGACGGTGCGACGGCTGGTCCAACGGTCCGTCTCCGACACGCCCAGGCCGTCGAGATCGTGGATCGCTACAGTGGTTTCCTGCTGAGTTCCCTGTCGCACGAGGGTCGACCGGTCCGCCCGGAGAACGCGAACGCCTGGCTGCAGAGCGCGCGCTCCCAGATCGTCGTACCCGACCTGGTCGACTCCCTCTGCACCCTCCGCGAGGTGACGGACTCCAAGGAAGTCCCGGACGTTCTGGGCCGCCATCCTGCCCTGCTGGACCGGGCCTGGGCACCGGTGCTCGGCGCCCTCAGGCATCGGGTTCTCGCTGTACTGGACACTCCGGAGGCCCAGCGGACGGCTCGGTACCGGCTGGAGGAACTGGACCGCCGCCGTTGGCCGCACGACCCCGTACCCGCCGATGCCATGGACCGCCTGCACCCTGCGGACCGGGAACGGTTGACGCGGATCCGTGACTCTGTGGCCGTGAGCGCCGACGAACGGCGGGTCCTGCTGGCTGACTTGTTACGGCTGGTGGAGGAACTTCCCGCTCACCGGGCATTGTTGACCGAAGATCTCACGGTCTTCTTCGTCAAGACCTACGAGTCCCCGCACCGGTCTGCCGTCGATCTGGAAGTGTCCATCGCCGCAGGGCGTGCGGCAGTGCCACTCGCCGAGGCGGTATTCGGCCCGGACCATCCGATGACGCTGATGGCCCTCAACGACTACGGGGCCGCGTTGCTGGACCAGCAGCAGGGGGACGTCCACTCGGCCAGAGAAGAGGCCGTCCAGTCTCTGGGCAAGGCCGCGCGAGCCGCCATCACCGCCGAGGACCGTATCCTGGGCGACATCCTGCAGAATCTCGGGGCCGCATACGCCCATCGCCAGCAGGACGGGCGAGTCGGCAACCAGGAGCGGGCCGAGAAGCTGTTCGCGTGGGCCGTCCACGTGACAGGAATCCTCACCCCGGAGCGCCCGCGGAATCGTTTGGTGGCCAGGTTGGCATGGGGATCGGTTCTTCGCGAGCGTCGTTCAGGGGATCGCCGTGTCGCCACCGCGCAGGCACTGGCCGTTTTCGAGGACGTCCTCCGGGACGGTGAACAGCGCGGCCTGCTCAGCCTGTCGGAACAGGTACGACTCCGGTCCAACCGGGTGTCCGCACGCCACCAGTTGCGGCTGCTCGATCCCGGGACCTGCACCCTCGACCAGATCGCCGAGGAGGCGGAAGCCGTCGCCGTCGCGGCGGAACAGCTCGGGACCGGCGACGTCGCGCGCTTCGAGTCGTTGTCCAACGTCGCCAGCGTCATCGGGGATTTGTACTTGGAGGACGGATTCAACGAGTCCTCGCGCCTGGCTTCCGCCGTCGATCTGACGGGCAAGGCATACGCCGAGGCACAGAGCTGCCTGGGCCGCGACCATCCGGAGACGCTCCGCACCGGGCTCAACCACGCCGCCATGCTCGGGATGCCCGTGACGGGTGAGGAAGATGCCGGGAAACCAGGAGCAGTGGTGAAGCCGTTCGACGGCGACCGGTCCAGAAGGCTCCTCACGGAACTCCTGGCAGCATGTCCCGCGCGACGGCTGCCGGCCCATACCGCCGTGATCGCCAACAACCTGGGACGCGCGCACTGCGCGACAGGGCAGTGGGCGGCGGCTTGTGAGGCGTTCAGGACGGCCATGACCGCCGTGGATCTCCTCTATCGCCAGGCGTCACATCCCGAGGCGCAACTCGCCGAGCTGGGCTCACCGGTGGAACAGTTGTCGTGGTCGTCCCTGGCTGGCTGGCTCGTCTCGGCGTCGCTTCAGGCAGGCGACCCTGCGGGGGTCGTCGCCGTCATCGAGGAGTCCCGGGGCAAGCTACTGCGCGACAAATTCCGCGTCACCGTGGCGGGGGCAGAAGCCAAGGACGGTGCGTCCCATGGAGCATTGCTCTACGTCGGCACCAGCGCACTGAGCTCCTGGGTGGTGCTGGTGCCTCCAGCCGGCGAGGCACGGTATTTCGTGACCCCGCTGGCCGCCGGCGACCTCCGTCCGGCCGTGCTCGCCCTTCGCCGGGCCACGGACGCCGTCGAAAGGTCGGCGGCACTGGCCGCACTCGCCGATCTCCTGCTGGGCACCCTCACCGGCCCCGTCCACGACCTGTTGGCCGCGTACGCGATCACCGACGTCGGCGTCATCGCGTCCGGTCTCCTCAGCGGCCTGCCGCTCCATACTCTGCGAGCGTCCGCGACCGGCGACTGCTGGTTGGACCTGGCCACGGTGCGGTACCTGCCCAGCGCAGCCATCGCCCGGCACATCGAAGCGCTGCCGAGCGCAGCGGCGGAGCAGGCGGTGGCCGTCACGGTTCCCGAACTCCCTTTAGGGAGACACGAGGTGCAACTGCTCGGCCAGGCGATGGGCTCGGTCCTGCGTGCCCCGGATTCAGGGGATCGCAGGCATTGGCTGTTCGGTGTATTGCCCGGCGCGTCCCATCTGCTTCTCAGCTGCCACGCCCTGTCACTCGACGGTGACCCGCTGCGCTCGTGGATCGGGTTGAGTTCCCGTCAGAAGCTGCTCCTCGAAGATCTGTTGAAGTTGGACGGGCTGGCGCTGGACCTGGTGGTGGCTTCCTGCTGCGAGACGGGGGTTGCCTCCGAAGTACTTGCCGACGAGTTGGTGGGCTTCGGCACGGCAATGCTGCTGGCAGGCGCCAAGGCCGCAGTGGTGACGAACTGGCCTATCACTGCCAGGGTCAGCGCGTTGCTCCTCAGCGTGTTCTACGAGGAGATCGCAAACGGAACCGAGGCCGCCACAGCCCTACGCACGGCCCAGTTGTGGCTTGCCCGGCTGACCGTCCAGGACCTGGTGGAACTCGGCAGAGGGCGACCCGCTCAGGGGCGGCATCCGAACCTTCCGCGCGGTCTCGCACTGGAGCTGGCGGCCCTGCGGTTCACCGATCTCATGAAGGACTCCCTGGCACGTCCCTACGCGGACCCTGAAACATGGGGCGGATTCGCCCATTACGGTGTCCGGGTCGAGCGGCACCGTGAGGATGGTGAAACGGGCAGTGGCCCTGCGTGACGCCATCAACGAACTTGCCGACCGATGGGAGGACGTGGAGCCACGGCTCGATCCGGAGGACGGCCGCCGCGTCATCGGTGCCATGCGCGCTCTGGCACACGACGACGAGGAACTGATGAGTGTCATCATCGACCACGTCGCGCCCGCGCTGCCCAGAGGTCACTCGATCTTCGCCGCCCTCCTGATCGACGACACCAAGGGCGACACCGTACGGCCGACCTGGGAGCAGGTGGCCGCCAAACTCGAACGCATCGTGGCGAAATCACCGTGGTGACGCTCCATGTCGAGGGTTGGGCGCCCGCTCACGGCGGCTGGACGGTCAAAGGGACGAGTCGCCGGGTATGTATGGCGCATCGTCGTGCCGGAAAAGGGGAGCCGGGCATGGAGGCCCCTGGTCGAGCGAATCGTGCCAGTGCCGAAAAGGGGTCAGATGCAAGGTCGAATCATGGCGCAGATCACCGTGGGCATCGTGGCGCTGGTCTGGCTGGTCCTGGCTCTCCTGACGGGACAGCGGCTCTCGCCGACTCCCCTGCGGCTCTACTCCGTCGCGGGCACGGTGGTGACCATGCTGCTGCTGGCCTATGAACGGTACATATGGCGTTGGGTGTTGGTGCGCCGGTTCACCGGTGTGCCACTGCTCGCCGGTACCTGGCGAGGCACCCTGGTCTCGTCCTATGTCGATCCCGACGGCGTCGCCACGGTGCCCGTGTCGATAGCCGTCCTCGTCACACAGACGCCCTTCCACGTCGGGGTCACCCTCTTCACCGAGGAATCGTCCTCCACTTCGTCACACGCCCGGCTGAGGCATCTACCGGACGAGCGATGGTCGCTGAGCTGGGCGTACGAGAACACACCTCGCCCCGCTCTGCGTCACCGGAGCGACCGCCACCGTGGATCGGCCGAAGCGGTCCTCGGAGGTCTTGACGGCGAGGTCCTCCGTGGCGAGTACTTCACCGATCGCCTGACCCGGGGGGAGATACTGCTGGACGAATGGAGCCCGGTCCGGTACGCCAGTGCCGAATCGGCCCTTCGGGCAACGGACTTCCAGACACCACGTCCCTTCGCCCACCGACGATGAGAGCGGTGAACCGTATCGAAGGACCGGACCGGCTCTGGGACCGCCACGAGCCCTACTGCGACGCCGTGCGCAGAGCCGCGCAGGAGGCGTGTCGGGTGATCGGCTTTCCCGGCGCCTGCACAGCCCTGTTGGTAGGTCTTCGTACGGACACGCTCCAGAGCACCGAGATTCGTGTCGGGCCCGCGGACACACCCTATATACCGGATGACTTCAAGGATGTCCCTGCCCTGCTGGCCGAGACCGACGACGGGGATCACTTCGACCACCCGCCCTCCCGTGTCACGCCCGTCGGCAATGGACGGAGTCGCGAGCTGCTCGACGAACGGCGCGGTCGCCTCGTCGCGGAGGTGCTCACCAGGCATCCTGCCAGTTCGCGCTGGACCTTCTTCGCCGGCCGCTCGGTGCGCGCGGAAGGCTTCGACACATATGTCCTTCTCGGACTTGAAACGGAACCGTTGGACCGGGTGCCCCTGCTGCCGTGGCCCCAGCGTGACCGCGGCAGGGTTCCGTCGCTGGTGCATGCCCTGATGGAGGAGGTTCTGGACCGGTCGTGGGCTGCCTTACGGGCTCCTGTCCCCGAGGACCGGATCATGCCCCTGAGAGCATCGACCTCCGAGATCGTCCGCTGCGCGGCCGGCCGTCTGGTGCGGGGGGCCCAGGCAGGCATCACCGGCCGCCACTCGATGCAGCAGGACACGTTCCTCAACGCGCTCTCGACGCTGCCGTACGAAGGGCGGCCGGGTATCGGGGCCCTCGTGCTCGCGACACGAGACGTGGATGACGTCGAAGTCTCGCTGCGCCTCAACACGGCGATCGCCCTGCGGGACAAGCGGATGCTGCGCAAGCTGATGGAGACCAGCGGCGAGGACACCGCTCTGCTGCTCGATGACGAGGGACGCGTTCATGGACTGGGCCGAGTCACCCGCGGTCACGAGGGCTCAGCTCTCCTTGTGTCGTTCAACGGACGGGGAGCATGGGACCTCGTTCACAACGGCCAACGGCTGCTCAGTGTCCGGGACGGCGAGGCCACCCTGCCGTCGCCTCCCCTCGACGACAGACGGCTCCGAGACCTGATCGACCGCTTCTTTCCGAACGCGGACACCGATCTACTCGTGCGCCTCGCGCACGCCGCCGGGCGGCACCGACATGGTGCGATGCTCGTCATCTCTGACGACGCCGCCGCGGAGGCCGCGCGGCTGTACCCCCAGGCCATCACGGTCGAGCCCGCCAGGCTCACCGAGGATCTAGTCACCCGGCTCACCGCGATGGACGGTGCTCTTCTCGTCGATCCGTACGGACGGTGTCATGCGCTCGGTGTCATTCTCGACGGTCTGGCGGCCGGACTGGGCGACCCCGGCAGGGGCAGCCGTTACAACAACCCCGTCCGATACCTCGGCAGCGATACGCCGAAGGCCATCGTCCTCGTCTACAGCTCCGACGGCGGGGTGGACATCCTCCCTGCCCTTCCGCCACGAGTGGACGAAGGAGTAGTGGCCGCCGCCGTCCACCACTACGTACAACTGGCTGGCCGGAACCCGGAGTCGGGACCGGATGGGTCGGGGAGACTCTGGCCGGTCTTCGACGCATGGGATCATTTGGTGCCGCTGAGCTTCTACCTTTCGTCAGAGCAGTGCCGAGAGGTAAACACGGCCACAGCGCGGCTGAGGTCCCGGTGCGCGGAGGACGCCCATCGCCTACTCGGCATCCGGGACCTCCAGCCTGATCCGTGCATGGACGCGACGTACTTCAAGCCCGGCGAGTAGACAGCCGTGACGTCTCCCCCACACCCCAACGCCATTCGCATACCAGCCAGCGGGGGCAAAAGGGTGCGGACCATCGACGGCTTCCAGGTGTCCGAGGACGACCTCGGCTGGTTCGGCCAGCTCTTGGCCCGCACCGCGACAGCGGCCTTGAGCGCATTCGGGGGCGGAGTACCGACCACAGCCCGGTACCTCACCGCACGCCAAGGGCAAAAGCACTACGCCGCGCTCACGTTCGCCGCCACATCCGGCTACCACGACGCAGACATCGAAGTCGGCGACACGAAATTCGTCGGCACCGACCACGTCTTCCGCATGGAGACCGTACGCATCGAGACATTCTCCGGCATGATCCCGGAACTGTACGAACTCATCAGAGACGGCCGCGTGGAAGAGTACCGGCAAGCGGCCTACGAACTCCGCTCGAAAATGAACACCACCGATGCAGCCGGGAAATGGAACGGCCCGATCTCGTTCCACGGCGACGGCAGCGTCATGGCCCTGAGTATCCTGCCCATCCGCAGAAGGCGTGCACTCTGAATCAACTCCCGACAACGCACGGTCCAGCGCAGGAGTTCAGAAGCCCGTCCTCGGTCACGTTCCCCGCTTCGAGCCGCGCAACATAGCCGACGATCGCCGGTTACCGAAACCGGCGATCACGCGGATCATTGATAGCCCACCGTCACCACCTGCCCGCACGTCGAAAGGCCCTGTCCCGAACCAGCCCACAACTTCACACGACAGCGTCTGCATTCACGGCCAGATGCGGCCGAACCTTCCGGCGAACCCTTCGGGGCACCGTCGGCTCCCCGTAGCCCGCACCTCCGAGGCTACGGCACAAAAGGGGTCGCGGACCTCGCTGCGCAACCCAGCCTCGGAGAGTGCGCTGTCCGTCCCAAGCCGGCTTTCACCCGCCGGTCTGCAGCCGTCGGCAATCCGCCCGGCGTCCGACTCGCATGTTCGCTGTCGGGGCCCGTTCGAGTCCTGCCCGCCGGCCGACGCCGCTCACCGTGCCGGGCAGGGCCGCAGCGCCTGCCCGCAGACACGGCGTCGCCGAGCCTGCGCGCCGAACCCACCGGAAGCAGGAAACTCACCATGGCCACCCGCTCCGGCGCATCCCGACAGGTAGCCGTAGGACGCGCAGCCGACCACCGTTTGCCTGGGCACCGCACAGGAGCACCCCTACCGAGCGGGGCGCGCAGCCGGCGCACTTCGTTCGTCCCGCGCACTCCGGACCGCCGCCCCGTTCGATTGAAGGGCGCACCATATACCCCCTACGCTTGGCCGCGGAAGTCGTGATCTACGTCATGGTGCATGGATCGACCACCGCAGGGAATGATCGACACAAGACGACCAAACAGGGCATTTCATTTCCGTGGGACATGCGCGGGACGGCGAGCCTGACAACCTGTCAGGCAGGCTCCTGACCTGCAAGAACAGCTGGGAATCCGACGGCCTCCGGAGCCGTGTGCGCAGGTTCGAATCCTGCCGGGGGCACCTTGTATTTGGTGCCTAAAGACCCCGCCATCAGCGCTCTAGCTGAAGACGGGGTCTTCGCGTTTATGCAGGCGAGTGCCGCCGAAAGCAGCCGTTTGCCAGTGATCACGCAATGACGACGTAATGATCTTGTCGAACCTCTCCGCAGGCCAGGCCCTCTTTCCGAGGGGTCCAAGCAAGGCTCATTATGGATCTGGGCAAGCAAACGATCTTGTGGTGTCCTGCTTCAGTGGATGGTGCTATCTCAGCGTTAATCGCCATTGTGGGGACGTTGTTGGGTTCGGCTGTCACGCACGCGTTTCAGCGCAAGGCGACCGCACGGGACCAGTTGTTCGCGGCCCAGCGTCAACTGCGCTCTGACCGGATGACCGTCTACAGCGACTTCGCCGGAGCGCTGACGGAGTTCCGACGGGGGCAACAAGATCGCTGGTACCGCAGACACGAGGACCCCGACAGCATTGCGTTCGTCGAAGCTCGCACGGAGGCCTACCGGCTCCGCGGGACCGCCCTCCACGCCCTGTTCCGCGTCCAGCTCATAGCGAGCGGGCAGACACTGATCGATGCCGCGCAGGATGCCTACGCGCTGACGTCCACTTTGCACAAGGCAGTCGACAAGACGGAAGTGCAAGCCCTGGCCACACAGGCACGCGAGGTCGTGGAGCAATTCATCAAGCTTGCTTCCTCAGATGTGCAGTAACGCCGAGGGAGCCCCGGATCTCTCCGGGGCTCCCTCGGCGAACCTGACCAGGCCACTCGCTGGTCATGCGCCTCGCGTTTACACCCCCTCCCCCAACCCCTTCAAGATCCGGTCGTTCATCTCCTGCTCCTGGCCGTCGATGCACTTGGCGTAGATCTTCAGCAGGACGTCAACCGAGTGACCGGTACGTGCGGCCACTTCAGGTGCGGGTACACCGGAGTTGAGCCACTGAGAGACGCCCGCGTGCCGAAGGTCGTACGGCCGGAAGGCCAGGACCGACGACACCTGATGCGGTACGAGCGCCAGTTCCCGAGCCTGTTTCCACGCGCGGGAGTACGACGAGGCCGCGATCACGTTGCCCCGCTCGCTGGAGAACAGCCGGCCGTCCTTCGCCGTACCGAACTCCTTCAGGTGCTCGCGGAGCAGTCGCACCAGCGGAGGCGGAATCGGCACGATGCGCACTTCGCCGCTGGCCCGTTGCTTCAGGCCGCGCCGATCGTGGGCCTCCCCGGAGTCCGTCCACGCCTTCCCTGCCGTGGGGCGGGTCTCCGCCAGCTCAATCCGCCCTCAGCCGGACGCCGGAAGTGTGCAGTCGGAGCGGCGGAGTCCCAGCGTCTCGCCCGGCCGCATGGCCGCGTAGTACAGGCACCCGAAGAACGCCTTCAGCCGTCGGCCGCTCGCACGCTCATAGCCACCCACGCAGGTGAGAGCGGTCAGCAATTCACGAGCCTGCCGAGGATTGACCACCACCCGACGGTCAACCTCCTGCACCGCACGCTTGCCCCGCTTGCGCCGCACCCGGCTCAGCGGGTTGGACTGCAAGTACTCCAATTCCACTGCGTATTCAAGTGAGTTGAAGACCACCGCCCTGCGTCGGCGGTACGCCTGCGTCGCCGCAGGTTTGCCGTCCATCCTCCGGCCCAACCCGTCGATCAGCTCATGCACTCGCACGATCTCTGCAGCTCACCCACGGGGAGCGATGCCTTCTCGATCCACCGCACGGCCGCCGCGATCGCTTCCGGCCGCTACGCTGCGGCATGACCTCGGTGTCGAGACCGAGCCCCGCTTCGAGCAGACCCGGATGCAGATGCTCGCCACGCTCGACAGCGCGCGCGACGACCTCGCGCGGATGCTCGCCGCAGAGCGAGTCCAGGCCACCGGGCCGGTCGTCGGGGGTCGGTAGGCGCGCCGCGCAGCGAAGTGACCCGGGTATTGCGATGCCCGGACCCTCCGCCGGCTTGCCGCCCCCGCTCCACGTCCAGCCCGCGGCCCCAGCCCCGACCTCAGCCCTGGCCTCAGCCCCGGTGCCGGCACCGGCACCAACCCCAACCCCAACCCCAACCCCAACCCCAACCCCAACAACCCTGCCAGCGAAGCCACTTACCCCTCGGCCCCCGCTACCCGTCCGCCCGGTACAGCTTGATGTCCCTGTTCACGAACAGGTGGACGTAGCCGCAGCGCCAGCAGATCAGGCCGGTGGCGTTTTCGTCGGCCCAGGCGAGTTTCATGAATTCCATGCCGGTGCTGTTGAGCAGGACGCCTCGGTCTCGGAACAGATCTCCTTGGCAGACAAGGCACTTGAGCCAGATGTCTCCCAGTGCCGCGCGTACCGGCTTCTTCGCCATCGCGTGAACTCCCCCGTCGCTGCCATGTGATCGCAACGAGGCTATCCAGTGCTCAAATCGGCTCGGGTGGTGGGGCAGTTGGCGGCCGGCAGCCGTCCGGGAACAGACGCGAGCGGCGCGCCCCCTGGAAAGGGAAGCGCGCCGCCCGTCATCACGTCACCGCCTCGGCGTCATGACGTCGTACTGCAGGCGATCAGCGGTGGCCCCCACCACCGTGACCGCCCCCGTTGTGACCGCCGCCCCCGTGCCCGCCACCGTGGTTGCCCCAGGACGTGTCGTCCACGAGGCGGCGGTGGTCGTTGCGGAGGGTGGCGGTGTCGGCGCGGTTGTCCCAGATGTAGTTGTGGCGGTCCTGGTAGAGGTCGCGGTTGGTGTCGCGGCCGACACCGGTGTGGACGCGGACGGTGGCGTGGCCGCCCAGGCGGTAGTGGCGGAAGGTGTAGGTCTCGCCGCCCTTGTTCGACAGCTTCCAGCCGTCGAGGTTCACGGCGGTGCGGGTGTGGTTGGTGATCTCCACCCACTCGTTGTTCAGGGAGCGGTTGGAGCGGTCCTCCGGTCCCGGAGAGTCGTACTGCACGCGGCTGATCTCCACGTTCGACCGGGCCGCGTGGTGGTCGGCAGCGGTCGCCGGCAGTGCCGCCGCGCCGACGAGAGCGCCGGCCGCGAGCGCGGCGGCGGCCAGACGGCGGACGGACACGGAAGGTGAAGAGGTCACGGGTTCCCCCAGCATGGTGCGGGCACCTCCCTGGATACGGCTACGGCCGGACCCCGGGCTGTGCGGTGTGCGGGTGGCGGCCTGTTGGCCGCACACCCACACCTTCTCCACCGCACGCTCGGGATATGAGCGATACGTGAATCGTGTTACGAGTCAGTCGTGTTTCCGTGACTGTCGCCTGTACCGTCCATTTATGTACCTGATGCACCAGGTTGACGCGCCGGTGAGCGGACGGCCCTTGCGGGCACTGGTCCATGCTCCGCGATCGCCACGGTGCGCCACCCCGGGCCCGTGGGGAGCGTCACCCGAAAGTGAGTAACGACAGGCCTCCCACCTGCACGTTGTTACTGGTAGTAACAGTACTTCGGCGTCCAGGCGGGTGTCGTGACGGGCACGGATTGGTTGCGGGACGGCGCCACTGACCGTCAACTCCGTTGCGGCGAAGGCACCATGGCGACCCATGGGGACCTTGAGCGGGGGCCGGGATCGCTACGTCGACTTCTTGCGCGCTTGGGCGATCGTGCTCGTGGTGTTCGGGCACTGGCTGATCACCGGGTTGGTGCGGGACCCCGACGGGACCATCAGCGCGCCGGAGTTGCTCGCCACCGTGCACTGGACCCAGTGGCTCACCCTGGGGTTTCAGATCATGCCGCTGTTCTTCCTGGCCGGCGGACACGCGGCAGGCGGTTCCTGGGCGCGGGCCCGCAACGAGGGGCGTACGGCAGCCGGTTGGGTGGGGCAGCGGGCGCTACGGCTGCTGCTGCCTGCCGGGGTGTACAGCGGGCTGGTGCTGGTCGCCGTCGCGGTCTGCTCGGCGGTCGGGGTGGATCGCGGCATCCTCGCGCTCGTCGGGTGGGCGATGGCCATGCAGTTCTGGTTCCTGCCCGTGTATCTGCTGCTCAGTGCGGCAACTCCCTTGCTGTACGCGGCACATCGGCGGTGGGGGTTGCGGGTGCCGGTGGTGATGGGAGCGGTCGCTCTGGTCGCGGACGCGCTGGTGGTCGGCTTGCACGCGCCGCTCGTAGGGCTCCTCAACTACGTGCTCGTGTGGGGTGTCACCTACCAACTGGGCTTCTGCTGGCGGGACATGCTCCTCACCGAACGCTCCGGCCTCCCCGCCTGCATGGCCGTGGGTGGCGCGCTCGCCTTCGCCGCGCTGGTCACGTTCGGGCCGTTTCCGGTGAGCCTGATCCTGGTGACCGGGCAGAGTCCGAGCAACACCAATCCTCCGTCCGCCGCGATGCTGGCCTGGGTGGTCGGGCAGGTGGGGGTGGCGCTGGTGGTCGCGCCGGTGCTGCGGCGGGTGTTGGAGCGGGAGCGGCTCTGGCGGGTGGTGCGGCCGTTGGGGGGTGTCAGCATGACGCTCTATCTGTGGCACATGGTGCCGGTGCTGATCGTCGCGGCGGGCTTCTACCTCACCGGGCTCGCTCCCGAACCGGGGTACGGGTCGGGGGGCTGGTGGGTGTTGCGGGTGCCGTGGGTGGTTGTGCTCGGGGTGTTGCTGGTGGGGGTGGTCGGGGTGTTGGGGCCGTTGGAGCGGGGGCTTTCCGCGGTGTACGAGCGGACGCGGCCTGGTGATCTGCCTCGGCGGCCTTGGGCGTTGGGGCTTGGGTTGGTGTCGAGTGTGAGTGCGTTGGTGTGGTTTGCCGGGCATGGGTTTGCCTATGGGGGGCGGTTTCCGGTGGTGCCTGCGGTGGGGCTGGTGGTGGGGGTTGGGCTGGTCATGGTGACGGGGCGGAGTTCGGTGGGCCGGGGTGTGCGTCTTACGTCTGTGTAGCTTGTGTTGTCTTTCGGGTGCGGGTGCGTTGGGGCTGGTCGCGCAGTTCCCCGCGCCCCTGGGGAGCTGCCCTGCCCGGCGTTGGAAGGCTGACGGGACCCTGGCACTGGAGGCCAAGGGGGGCGGGACGGCTTGCGCCGGTCTCGCCCCCCGTCGGCCTCCAACAGGCCTAGTGCCTACGGCACTTCGACAGGTCGATGCGGACTATCTGCGGGTCGTGGTCGCTTGCCTGGTCGGCGAACTCCGCGTTGATGTGGACCACGTCGTAGTTGAAGGACGTCACCGCGGGGCTGGTGAGGATGTGGTCCAGGGTCTGGGAGTTGCCGTCGTAGACGTAGGTGTAGCGCTCGGCGGCGGGGAGGGTGGTGATCAGGGGCTTGAGGACCTTGCCGGCCGTCAGGGTGGTCACCGTCTGGGAGAACTCGTAGTCGTTGAGGTCGCCGAGGACGACCGCCTTGGCGTTCCTGTCCGCCGCCAGCAGGGACTTGACGAAGGTGTTGACCTCCGCCGCCTGGGCCGCGCGCTGGGTCTCCGAGCTGCGGGCCGGGGGCTGGTAGCGGCCGTGGATGGGCTGGTCGCCGCCCTTGGAGACGAAGTGGTTGGCGATCACGAAGACCTGCTCGCCCTGGAAGGTGAACTCGCCGACCAGCGGCTTGCGGCTGTCCTCCCAGGCCGCGTCGGTCGGGTCGATCCGGCCCGGGGAGTAGGTGAGTTGGACGCCCTTGCGGGTCTTCACCACGCTCGTGGCGGTGGTCGCGTCGCCGCCCTTGTGGTCGGTGAAGGAGACCCGCTTCGGGTTGAAGAGGAAGACCTGGCGGATGTTGCCGCCGGGCTCGCCGCCGTCCGCGTTGTTCGTCGGCGAGATGTAACGCCACTTGTACGCCGGGCCGCCGGCCGCGCGGACCGCGTCCGTGAAGCGCTTCAGGGTGGCCTCGGCAGTCACCGTGCCGTCGTTCGTCGCGCCGTTGTCGTCTTGGATCTCCTCCAGGGCCACGACATCGGGCGAGTTGAGGTTGACCGCGACGCCCTCGGCGAGCCGGTCGAACTTCTCCTGGGTGTCGAGCGCGTCCAGGTTCTCGACGTTGTACGTGGCGACCGCGAGCTCGTCCTTCTTCTGACGGCGGGTCACCTCCTGCTTCAGGCCCTTGTCGACGAGAGTGCCGAGCTGGGTGGCCTGGACGTTGTAGCCGCCGTAGGTGGAGTAGTCGAGAGGGCCGGTCGTGACACCTGACAGCTCGTCACCGACGTTGGCCGCGGAAAAGGTTGAGGTCGTGTCGAGCGACATCACCTCGATACGGCCGGTGTTGGGCTGGTCGTAGGAGGAGTAGAGGGTGCCGCCGCGTGCCGTGGCGTTCTCCTTGGGCTTCACGGTGACCCACAGCTCGCCGTACGCGTCGCTCGCGCCGACGACACGGGCGTCGGCGAAGGTGACCCGCATGCCCTCCAGGGACTCGAAGAAGTCCTGGGCGTAGACGGCCGGTTGGAGCGCGAGGGACTCGATGCTGCCGCCGGACGCGGTGGGGATGTAGGCGTCGGGGACCGAGGTGGCGTTCAGCGCGACCGCGTCGGGGAGCGGGTTGCCGCTGGAGAGGACCGTGGTGGTCGGTCCGCCGATCTCGGTGTTCGACTGGCTGGTGCTGCTCGGGTAGTACTCGGTGACCTTGCCGGTGACCAGGACCGAATCGCCCACCGCCACCGCGGGCTTGGCGGAGCCGGTGTAGACGAACACGGCCTCGCTGGTGCGCGGGTCGGTGTCGGGGGTCGGGTCCTGGATCCAGTAGCCGAGGGAGCCGCTGCCGCGGACGCCGGTGACGATGCCGGGGACGCGGGTGACCGTCTGGCCCGCGTACGGCGAGAGGCGGGTCGTGCCCTGGATGTCGTGGACGCGGACCGTGCCGGGGTCGGTCGAACCGCCGTCGCCGCCGCCGTCACCTCCGCCGTCGCCCGAACCGGCCGTCTGGCCAGCCGAGTTGACCGGTGTCGGGGTGCCGCCGGTGAAGTCGGCCGCGTTGTCGTCGGTGTCGGCGAGCGAGTCGGCGCGGGCGACCGCGCCCGTGTTGGAGGCGCCGGTGGCCGGGCCGCTGCCCTCGCGGACGACCGCGGTGCCGTAGCCCGCGAGGTCGACGATGCTCGGGTCGGCCGCGCAGTCGGCGGCGGTCTTGCAGGTCAGCGCGGCGGTGCCGGAGACCAGGGCGATGGTGCCGGAGGTGGCGCTCATCGCGATCGAGCCGGTGGCGTCGGTGGTGGGCAGCGCGGTCGTACCGCCGCTGCCGGTGCCCTCGCCGACCAGGTAGCGGGCGCCGGGGGCGATCGCGCCGGTGAGGGCGGTGACCTGCCAGGTGGAGCCGGCGGACGGGGTGCCGGGGAGGTACTGGACGCTGTAGCCCGACAGGTCGTAGGCCGCGGAACCGGCGTTGCCGAGCTCCACGAAGTCCCGGGTCAGGGTGGCTCCCGAGTTGCCCCCGCCGCCGTACACCTCGGCAATCACCGCCGAGGCGGAGGGAGTTGCGGACGCGCTGGGCAGGGCGGTGAAGGCGAACGCTCCCGCGGCGCCGACCGCGACGATCGCTTGGGCGGTGCGGTGGGCGCGGGGTCCGCGCCCTTCAGGTCTGGACACGCTGGCGGTCTCCTCGTGCTTCGTCTGGCTGCCGATACCGGGGTGCCTGTGGGGAGTCGGCTCAAGTTACGCGCGTAGAAAGGGAGTTGCCAGAGGGCCTTGCGTTAAATCCAGGGAACAAGTGAGTGCGGGGACGGCTGGGACGGCCACGAAAGTGACGTTCCACACATAACCCTGGTGATCAATTGGACAACTCACCCTATTTCAGCGGACCTTGAGAGCTCCCGGGGCGTAATCGGTTCATCTTTCAACCGTGGCCTTTTCCGGTTTCGTCCAGTTCACTCGGGATGGTTTGCAGCGCACCATAAGTCCGTTCTGACCCAGGGAGTGTGTAGAACTATGTCCAATTCGCCCCATTTGCATGACTCGTCGGATTCGTCGGACGTTCCGTTCGCTCCCCATCCGGTGTCCGCCGCCGAGGTCATCCCGGGCGATCTGATCGCGCTGACCCCGGACGACGCCGGGCGCGCCTGCTGGTACGTCGTGACGCACACCCTCCCCGAGACCCCCGAGACGATCCGCGTCACCCTGCGGCCCCCGCTCGGCGGCACCGACCACGACGAGGTGCTCGGCCGCGACCGCCGCGTCATCAGCGCGTGCCGCCGCCTGAACCCCGGCGCGATCCCGCACCTCGTCTCCGACGACCTCACCGGCGCCGAGTTCCGCGAGGGCGACCGGGTGACCTCGCTGCGGGTGGTCGACCCGGGCGCGGACGAGGTGTCGTACGTACGCCGCTGGGGCGTGTGGCACCGGGACCTCGACGGGAGCACGGACGAGGTCGCGTCCGACGCCGAGGTCCGGGACTGGGCGGACGCGGAGCATGTCGTACGGCATCTGCCGCGGCCGGAGCGGGCGACGGCGGCGGTCGGTGGGCCGCGGCGGGTGGTGGTGACCGGGCTCGGTGCCGTCACGCCGCTCGGGGTCGGGGTCGGCGAGCTGTGGCGGGGGCTGCTCGAAGGGCGGCATGGGATACGGGAGTTGGACGGCGAGGAGTTCGCGGAGCTGCCCGTGCGGGTGGCCGGGACCGTGCCCGTGGACCCGGCGGAGCTGTTGCCGCGGGCGGCGGCGCGGCGGATGAACCGGGCCGCGCAGTTCGCGGTGCTGGCCGCGCGGGAGGCGTGGGGCGACGCCGGGTTCGTGGCGGGCGGCACGCGCGAGAGCGGGCTCGATCCCGAGCGGATCGGGATCAGCCTCGGGACGATCCTCGGGGACGCGTCCATCCTCGTCGGTGGCGACCGCAAGCTGCGCGACAAGGGGCCGCGCGCGGTCTCCCCGCTGACCACGCCCATGACGGTGCCGTCGCAGGCCTCGTCCCAGGTCTCCCTCGACCTGCACATCACCGGCGAGGCCCGCACGGTCACGGCGGCGTGCGCCTCCGGCACGGAGGCCATCGGGTCGGCGATCGACCGCATACGGTACGGCCGGATCGACGTCGCCCTCGCGGGCGGGGCCGAGGCGGTCGTCACGCCGGCGATCATGGCGTCGTTCGCGGCGATGCGGGCGCTGTCCACGCGGGGTGTGGTGGACGGGTCGTCGCCGTCGCGGCCGTTCGGCAAGGACCGGGACGGGTTCGTGAACGGGGAGGGCGCGGGGGTGCTCGTCCTGGAGGCCGAGGAGCACGCACGCGCGCGGGGAGCGCGGATCTACTGCGAGGCGGCCGGGTGGGGTCTGTCCGCCGACGCGCACCACATGGCGGCGCCGGATCCGTCGGGCGCCGGGGTCGCACTCGCCGTGCGGCGGGCGGTGCGGGACGCGGGCGGGCATGTCGCGGACGTCGTCCATGTGAACGCCCATGCGACGGCGACGGTCGAGGGGGATCTCGCGGAGGCGGGTGCGCTGCGCGCGGTATTCGGCCGCAGAAACGTTCCTGTCACCGCGATCAAGGGGCATCTCGGGCATCTGCAGGGCGCCGCGGGCGGGGTGGAGGCGGTGGCGACGGTACTGACCCTGCATCACGGGGTGGTGCCGCCGACCGTGGGGGTGGGGGATGCGGACGTGGATGACGCGATCGGGCTGGATGTGGTGACGGGGGTGGGGCGGGAGTTGCCCGGGGGCGGGGATCTGGCGCTAAGCAATTCGTTCGGGTTCGGGGGGCATAACGCGGTGCTGGCGCTTCGGCGGGTTGGGTAGGGCGGGGCGGGGTGGCTCAAGCGGCTTACGTGCAGGGTGAGTTGGGGGGCGGGTTGCGCTTGCGGGGAAGGTAGGCGGGTTTCGGTTCGGGGCGCTTCTTTGCGGGGGCCCGCGCCGGGCGTTTGGCGAGGCGGGTGCGGCTGGAACGGCCGAGGAATCAAGCGGTGCGCCTGCAAGGCGAGTTATGGCTGAGACCACGCCAGACGCCTACCGGCCGCAAGCCACGCTCGGACCGCCCGCCCACCGAAAAGGAGCGCGGCCCAAGCAGTGCATCGACCAGGCGAGTTGAGGCCCACGCCAGACGCCTGCCAGACGCGAACCACGCTCGAACTGAACCGCCCCGGTTCGAATGGAGACTCGATTTCATGAAAGGATCGGGTCATGGCACGACCTTCCCGTTACCCGCTTGAGCTCCGCCGTCGCGCGGTGCGCATGGTCGCCGAGGTAGGCGACGACTACCCGAACGAGACGGCCGCCCTGCAGGCGGTGGCCGAGAAGCTCGGCATCGGCTCCCGCGAGACGCTGCGGAACTGGGTGAAGCAGCACGAGATCGACGGGGGCCAGCGTCCGGGAACGACGACGGAGGAGTCCGCCCAGCTCAAGGCGTTGAAGAAGGAGAACGCCGAACTGAAGCGGGCCAACGAGATCCTGAAGGCCGCGGCGAGTTTCTTCGCGGCCGAGCTCGACCGGCCACACACACGCTCGTAGCGTTCATCGACGAGCACCGGGACCGCTTCGGCGGCGTCGAGCCCATCTGCAGGACGCTCACCGAGCACGACTGCAAGATCGCCCCTTCCACCTACTACGCCCACAAGAAACGCCTCGAAGCCCCCTCCGCCCGTTCCGTGCGCGACGAGGAACTCAAAGAGCGCATCCAAGAGGTCCACACGTCCAACTACCGCGTCTACGGGGCCCGCAAGATCTGGCGCGAACTGAACCGGCAGGGACATGCCGTGGCCCGCTGCACCGTCGAGCGCCTCATGCGCGAACTCGGCATCACCGGCGCCGTCCGCGGCAGGAAGGTGATCACCACGCTGCCCGGCGGCCAGGCCGAACGGGCGCCGGACCTGCTGGACCGAGACTTCGTCGCCGACGCCCCCAACCGCTGCTGGGTCGCGGACTTCACCCACGTGAAGACCTGGGCCGGAGTCGTCTACGTCGCCTTCGTCGTGGACACGTTCTCCCGCCGGATCGTCGGCTGGTCCGCGGCCACCGTGAAGGAAACGGTCTTCGTCCTGGACGCCCTGCAGATGGCCGTGTGGCAACGCGACCGCGACCAACACCCAGTTCAGCCAGGCGAGTTGATCCACCACTCGGATGCCGGGTCGCAATATACGAGTTTCCGGCTCGCCGAGCATCTGGACGCCGCCGGCATCGCCGCCTCGATCGGATCGGTCGGCGACGCCTACGACAATGCCCTGATGGAGAGCACGATCGGCCTGTTCAAGACCGAGCTGATCAAGCCCAGACGGCCCTGGAAGTCTCTCTCCCAGGTCGAGTTGGCCACTGCGGAATGGGTCGACTGGTACAACCACCGCCGACTCCACGGTGAGATAGGGCACGTTCCGCCCGTCGAGTACGAAGCCAACCACTACATGGAACCCACGAAACCCCAGGTCACAACCATAATCTGAGATCTCTACCGAACCCGGGGCGGTTCAAACCCTCCGCCCACCGAAAAGGAGCGCGGCCCAAGCCGTCTATCCGCCACGCGAGTTCAGGACCACGCCAGACGCCTACCGGGCGCAAGCCTCGCTCGAACCGCCCGCCCGCCGAGAAGAAGACCCGCCCCAAGCAGTGCACCCGCCAAGCGAGTTGAGGCTCACGCAGTGCGCTTGCGCGGAGTTGCCTTCTTTGCCGGGGTCTTCGCTGCGCTCTTCGCTGTTGTCTTCGCCGGGGTTTTCTTGGCGGATGCGGCGGTCTTCTTGGTGGCGCCTGTCGACTTCTTCGCCGAGGTCGACGTCGATGCCGTGGGCTTCTTTGACGAGGCCGTCTTCTTCGTCGCCGATGACGTCGACTTCTTGCCGGTGGTCTGTTTGGGGGTCGCTCGGGCGGACCGGGACGAGATCGGTCTGACCTCGGCCTTCTTCCCCGTCTCCGCGCCGGCGTCCTCGCCCGTGTCCTCGCCGCGCGACTCCTTCGCCTCGCGGACGCTCTTCTCCAGGGCCGCCATGAGGTCGAGGACCTTGCCGCTGGGGGCCGGAGTCGGGGACTCGGCGGGCTGTTCGCCGGAGGCCTTCGCGGTGATCATCTCCTCGACCGCCTCGCGATAGTCGTCGTGGAGGTCCGCGAGGTCGACCTCGCCGAGGGTGTCCATCAGGGCGTCCGCGAGGTCGAGCTCCTTGTCGCGGACGGTGACGCTGGTGTCGGGGGCGACGCCCTCGGGGACACGGATCTCGTCCGGCCAGAGCAGCCCGTGCATGGCGATGACGTCGTCGACCACGCGGAGCATGCCGAGCCGTTCCCGCCCCCGGAGCGCGTACTTCGCGATGGCCACCTTCTGGCTCCGCTTCAGCGCCTCACGCAGCAGGGTGTACGGCTTGGCCGCGGGGACGCCGTTCGCGGAGAGGTAGTACGCCGCGTCCATCTGGAGCGGGTCGATCCGGTCGGCCGGGACGAACGCCACGATCTCGATCGTCCGCGCCGTCGGGATCGGCAGCTGGGCCAGGTCGTCGTCCGTGATCGGGATCATCGTGCCGTCCGCGTCCTCGTACGCCTTGCCGATCTCGGCCTGGGTGACCTCGCGGTCCTCCAGTTCGCAGACCTTGCGGTAGCGGATGCGGCCGCCGTCCTCGGTGTGGATCTGGCGGAAGGAGATGGAGTGGCTCTCGGTCGCGTTCACCAGCTTGATCGGGATGCTGACCAGGCCGAAGGATATGGCGCCGTTCCATATGGATCGCACCTGCCGCACCCGCCTTCCGTTTCCGGCACACAGCTCTCCGGCCTACGACGCCCCGGCTCACGTCCGGTTCGTCACGATTCCGTGTGATTCTCATCGTATGACGCCGATCACAGAGGTGGAGGGGCGACGGCTCGCGCTCAGCAACCTGGACAAGGTGCTGTACCCGGCGACCGGCTTCACCAAGGGCGAGGTCCTGCACTACTACGCCACGACCGCCAGGGTCCTGCTGCCCCAGCTGCGGGACCGGCCCGTGTCCTTCCTGCGCTACCCGGACGGCCCCGACGGCCAGGTCTTCTTCACCAAGAACGTGCCGCCCGGTACACCCGACTGGGTCACCACGGCCGAGGTGCCGCGCTCGGAGGGGCCGGCGCGGATGGTGCTGGTGCAGGATCTGGCGTCCCTGATGTGGGCGGCGAACCTCGTCACCGAGTTCCACACACCGCAGTGGGTCATCGGGGAGCCGGACCTCGCCGACCGCCTCGTCTTCGACCTCGATCCCGGGGCGCCCGCGACCGTAGTCGAGTGCTGCGAGGTCGCGCTGTGGCTGCGGGAGCGGCTGGCGGCGGACGGGATCGAGACGTACGCCAAGACGTCCGGGTCGAAGGGCCTGCATCTGCTGGCGGGGGTCACGCCGGTGCCGTCGGAGCGGGCGGTGTCGTACGCGAAGGAACTCGCCGTGGAGGCGGAGGCGGCACTCCCCCGGCTCGTCGTCCACCGGATGACCCGGAGCCTGCGGCCGGGAAAGGTGTTCGTCGACTGGAGCCAGAACGCCGCCCGCAAGACCACGGCCACGGCGTACACGCTACGGGTGGGCCCGGCCCCGGGTGTCTCGGCACCGGTGACATGGGAGGAGGTCGAGGCATGCCGGTCCGCACGCCAACTCGCCTTCCTCGCACCGGACATGGGCGTACGGCTGGAGGAGCACGGGGATCTGCTGGCACCCCTGCTCGACACGGGGCGTGCGGGGTCCGTGCCGTGACCGTCGCCTCACCCGATGCCGGCGAGTGGCGGATCAGCCCTCCTCGGCGGACTCGGCGGACTCGGTCGCGTCAGGGAACACGCTGGTGCTGATGCGTCCCGACAGCCAGCCGACCAGGAATTCGACCGCGCCCACAGGATGCGGGTCGTAGTACCAGCCGCGCGGATTCCAGCAGACGACCGTCCACGCGTCCGGCTTCCCGGCGGTGAGCCAGCACACGCGGTCCCCGTTGTCCGTACCCGCCCAGGGCAGGAGGCCGCCCGGCTCCGGGTAGAAGGGGTACGGGGAGTCTTCGGGGTACCGGTCCCGGAAGCCGCGTTCCTGCTCCAGCAGCCGCTTCGCGGGGCCGACCAGCAGGTCCCGCCCGGCGAAGGGCGTGAGCGGCGTCAGGAACTCCGCGAAGTGGTGGGCGCCATAGGCCCGCACCAACTGCTTGAAGTCCGCGGGAAGTTGGACGCCGAGTGCTGCCTCCACCTCGTTCCAGTCCCCGTTCGCCCCCAGGGGGTTCGGCGGTGGAGGGACAAGGCGGGTGAGGTCGTCGAACGCGGTCATGGAGGTGAGGTTAGGGGAGGTCGCCCGTTCGCTGACTCCGTCCCCTCGAACCCCCCGTCCCCTCGAACCCCCGTCCCCTCACACCCTCCCCCACGTATGCCGATCCCGAGCCATCGCATGCAGCGCCTCCACATCCGCCGGCTTCAACACCCCGCCCGTTCTTGCCAGTCCGGAGAGTTCCGTGTCCTGGAGTACGCGGACTTCGCGGAGCGGGGTCGTCGTCGTGATGTCGGCCGGGCCGGAGAGGGCGAGGACCGGGTGGACCTCGGCTGTCAGGGCGTAGGAGGCGCGGGCCGCGTCGGAGCGGGCCCGGCGGAGGAGGGGGAGGGGGTCGCGGCGGCCCAGGGTGACCATGGGGTCGGCCACCTGGACGCGTTGTTTGCGGGCGTACAGGGTGTGCAGGGCGTAGAGCCCGCCGGGGCCGATCAGCAGGTGGTGGAGGCGGTCGCCGCCGGGGAGGGGGATGGAGTGGAGGGCGTGCCAGCCCGCGCCGTCCAGGGCGTCTAGGGCGTCGCCCACCGCCTGTTCCGCGATGAGGGCGCGGCGGCGGGGGTCGGGGCGGAGCCGGTGCTGGGGGCCCGGGTCGCGGTCGAGGGCCACGTGGAGGGCCTCGCCGGGGCGGTTGGGGGCCAGGTCGTCGTCGGGGTGGAGGGTCAGGCGGGCCAGCTCCGCGGGGGTCGGCACCGGTGGCGGGCCCACCGTGACCGGGCCGGTGAGGAAGGGGCCGAGGGCGTGCAGGACGTCCTCTCTGCGGTCCTCGCTCAGCAGGTTGATCCGGGCCGCCTCCCTGTCGTACCAGGCGACGTTCCTTCCGTCGGTGTGACAGACGTACAGCCGCTCCTGACCATGGCGCCAGGTCGGTATCACGCGCAGTCCGCTCATGCACCATCACCCCCCGACCATGGGAACAGGCGGGGTGCTCAAGGGGCAAGAACCCGGTTACCTTTGGGTCAGTCGCTGGGGCTTGGGGAGGCGCCGTTGCGGACGCGCAGGAAGCAACCCGACGTACCCGCTCCGGACACTCCGTGGAGCGAGATCACGCCCGGTCTGTGGATGGGCGGGCACGAGTTCCGCGGGCGTTCGGGGCAACCGGAGTTCGCGGTGGTGCGGGACGAGTTCGATCTCGTGCAGACGCTGCTGCGGCTGCCGGGGCACGGTCCCGACACGGGTGTCGAGCACCATGTCTGGCCGATTCCGGACGGTCCGCTGGACGGGACCCAGCTGGCCGGCGTCATGCGGCTGGCGGTCGCCGCGTGCGACGCGCTGGACGCGGGGCGGAAGGTGCTCGTCCGCTGCTACCACGGCTACAACCGGTCGGGCCTGGTCGTCGCCCACGCGCTGGTCCGCCGCGGGCACTCCACCGAGGAGGCGATCCGGCTGATCCGCGCCCGCCGGTCCCCGTGGGCACTCCACAACGAACTGTTCGTCGAGTACCTGCGGACGGGCCTGTCCACGGCCCGGCTGCTGGAGGAACTGGCCGAGTAATCGTTTCCCCCGTTCCACCGGAGCAGTCGAACAAAAGGGACTTCCCTACGAATAGGGTGTACGGGTCACACACCCGCGCCCCGCAGGAGAGCAGTGCCCCCCAGTCGTCCCCGCCGCCCCGGCCGCCCCGTGCGCGCCGCCCGCACCACCGCCGCCGTCGCCCTGCTGCTGGCGACCGCCGTGGCCTGCGGTGACACCGGCGCGCTGCGGGGCGCGGGGGCGACCCCGACGGCGACGAGCCCCGCCAGACTCTGGCCGAATCTGTCGCCCGCCGCCTCCCCCGCCTACGACTTCGACGAGGCGGACACGGAGACCGTGAAGGGCATCACCGTCCCCGGCGACGACATCCACCAGGTCGACCCGGTCGCCGTCGTACGCGCGGAGATCGCCGCGCACCCCAGCGACTACGAGGGCGCCAAGGCGCCGTACCGCGGAACCGGCGACCGCATCGCCGACTGCGAGAAGGCCGGAGACAGCGCCTGTCCCGTCCTGAAGCCCTACTACCGCGACCTGACCGGCGACGGACGCGACGACCTCACGCTCGGGTTCCGGCTGCTGCCGACCAAGATGACGGCCGTGCGGGTCTACACCGTCGAGAAGCACAGGCTCGTGCAGGTCATGGCCAACGACGACGCCGTCAGCGGGGTCGAACTCGCCGGGCACTCGGTGATCATCCGCTCGCCTTCGGAGCTGGCGGGGTACGAGTACCGCGTGCAGTGGACCTGGGACGCGGATCAGAAGGCGATGCTGCTGACCCACGACGAGTTCCTGCGGACGGGGAGCCGTAAGCACGGGGTGCGCCGCGCGACCCCGGCCGCGCCCGGCGCCCTCCCCTCCTCTTCCGCCTCCCCCTCGGCCACGCCGTGACCCGGCTCGCGCTGCCCCGGTGGGCCGGGACCCTCGCCTTCAAGGCCGGCGTGTTCATCACCGTGATGTGCTGCGCGCTGGCCGCCCTGCTCGGTGTCCTGGTGCATGTGTCGGTGACCGACCAGACCGTCGGGCAGGCCCGTGACCTCGCGTTGTCCCGGCTGCGGACGGCGACGAACCAGTACGAGGCCGGGGACTCGCTCGTGCACGGCGCCGGGGTCGACTCCGCGGACCTGCCGGTGGCGCTGCGGCGGCTGGCGGCCGGCGGGGAGCGCGGCACGATGGTCGGCAAGCACCGGGGGCGGCCCACGATGTGGGCGGCGGGTCCCGCCGACGACGACCGGGTGCTCGCCGTGGCCGTCGACTACTCGCAGGGCGCGGGCACCATCGCCGGGCTCGACCGGGCGATCTTCTGGTCGTCCGGCCTGGCGATCGGGGCGACGCTGCTCGTCGGCGCGTTCGCGGTGACCCGGGTGACGCGGCGGCTGCACGGTACGGCGCAGGTGGCCCGGCGGATCAGCGCGGGTGACCTGGACGCGCGGGTCGACGATCCCCGTACGAAGGACGCGAACCTGCCGCAGGACGAGGTGGCCGCGGTGGCCGCCGCGCTGGACACGATGGCGTCGTCGTTGCAGGGGAAGCTGCTGACCGAGCAGCGGTTCACGGCGGACGTGGCGCACGAGTTGCGTACGCCGTTGACCGGGTTGCACGCGGCGGCCGAGCTGCTGCCTCCGGGGCGGCCCACCGAGTTGGTGCGGGATCGGGTGGCCGCGCTGCGGACGCTGACCGAGGACCTGTTGGAGATCTCCCGGCTCGATACGCGGCGGGAGAAGGTGGAGCTGGACACCGAGCGGTTGGGGGCGGTGGCCGAGCGGGTGGTGCGGGGGGCCGGGGGCGGCGGTGAGGTCGTCGTCGTGCGGGACGAGTGGGTGGAGACGGATCGGCGGCGGCTGGAGCGGGTGCTGGGGAACCTCGTCGCCAACGCGCATCGGCATGGGCGGGGGGCGGTGGTGGTGACCGTGGAGGGGGCGGTGGTGACCGTGCGGGATCACGGGGACGGGTATCCGGAGTACCTCGTGGCGCATGGGCCGCAGCGGTTCCGCACGGAGGGCGGGGCCACCGGGCATGGGCTGGGGTTGACCATCGCGCTCGGGCAGGCGGAGGTGCTGGGGGCGCGGTTGGAGTTCTCCAACGCGGGTGACGGTGGGGCGGTGGCGACTCTGACCTTGCCCTCTGCGGGGGGCTAGTCGACAGCTCGGGGGTTGCTCGTGTGGACCAGCGTGATGAGCGTTGGGTCGCCCCTCCTCCTAATGTGGCGAATAGTCAGGTTCGTCCCACTTCTGGAGGTACCCCCATGTCCCTCAGCCTCTCCCTGCGTCGTCTCGGGATAGCGGTCGCCGCCGGTGCGCTGGTCAGCGTCGCGGCCGTCACTCCCGCCGTGGCCGACGGCGACTGGGGTGACGAAGACCCGGGTGTCAGCCGCCAGGACGACGGCGGGTGGAACCAGCGCGGCGACGACGACTTCGACGGCCGCGGGGACTACGACCACCAGGGCGGCCACGACAACCCGCGGCTGTACCGGGGTGTCGTCACCGCCGACCAACTCGCCCTGCGCTCCCGCCCGGACCGCGGCAGCAGGGTCATCCGGTACGCCTACCGCGGCGAGCGCGTCTCGATCTTCTGCAAGACGGGCGGCTCGAACGTCCAGGGCAACCCGCTCTGGTACCTCCTCACGGACGGCACCTGGGCCTGGGGCTCGGCGCGGTACATCGACAACATCGGCCCCGCCCCGCGCTGGTGCTGACGGTCGAGACACACGCACCACCCAAGGCACACAACCCGCACCATTTGGGTAAGTTCCGGACATGACCAACGCCGGAACCACCGTCACAGCGGACCTTCCCACACCCGCTGTACGCCTCCCCCGGCGCCGTGGCATCGAACTCAGCCTCATCGTCGTGGCCGTACTCCTCTCCGTGTACGGCTACTGCGCTGTCGGTCTCGCCAAGAACGGCACGGTCCCGCCCGGCGCCGCCGGCTACGGCGCCGGGCTCGGCGTGCTCGCCCTCGTCGCGCACATCGCGGTGCGCCTGCGGGCGCCGTACGCCGACCCGCTCCTCCTGCCGATCGGGGTCCTGCTCAACGGCCTGGGGCTCGTCCTCATCTACCGGCTCGACCTGGAGACCCCGGGCGACCGGGCGGCTCCCACTCAACTCGTGTGGTCCACCCTGGGCGTGACCCTCTTCATCGTCGTGGTGCTCGCCCTGCGCGACCACCGCGTCCTCCAGCGCTACGCGTACGTCTGCGTGGCCGCCGCGCTCGCCCTGCTCACCCTCCCGGTCTTCTTCCCGGCCGTGAACGGGGCGCGGATCTGGATCCGGATCGCCGGATTCTCCATCCAGCCGGGCGAGTTCGCGAAGGTGCTGTTGGCGGTCTTCTTCGCCGCGTACCTGGCGGCCAACCGCAACGCGCTCGCCTACGCCGGCCGCCGTGTCTGGCGCCTCCAGCTCCCCACCGGGCGCGTGCTGGGCCCGATCGTCGCGATCTGGCTGCTGAGCGTGGGCGTCTTGGTCCTGGAACGCGACCTGGGCACCTCGCTCCTCTTCTTCGGCCTGTTCGTGACCCTCCTCTACGTCGCCACCGGCCGCACCGGCTGGATCGCGGTCGGCCTGCTGCTCGCGGCCCTCGGCGCGGTCGCCGTCGGCCGGTTCGAACCGCACGTCCACAGCCGGGTGCAGGACTGGCTGCACCCGTTCGCGTCGATCGACGCGGGCCACGGTCCCAACCAACTCGCCCAGTCCCTCTTCGCGTTCGCGGCCGGCGGCATGCTCGGCACGGGCCTGGGGCTCGGCCACTCGATCCTCATCGGCTTCGCCGCGAAGTCGGACTTCATCCTGGCGACGGCGGGCGAGGAACTGGGCCTGGCCGGCCTCTCCGCGATCTTCATCCTCTACGGCCTGCTCGTGGAGCGCGGCTACCGGGCGGGCCTGGCGCTGCGCGACCCGTTCGGGCGGCTGCTCGCGGTCGGGCTCGCGTCGATCGTCGCGCTCCAGGTGTTCGTGATCGCGGGCGGGGTGACCGGGCTGATCCCGCTGACCGGCATGGCGATGCCGTTCCTCGCCCAGGGCGGCTCCTCGGTCGTCACCAACTGGGCGATCGTGGCCCTGCTGATCCGGCTGAGCGACTCGTCCCGCCGTCAGTACGACATCGAGGTGGCCGCGTGACCGACGCCATGACCCGCCACATCCGCCTCGCGGCGGCCTTCTGCACCCTGCTCCTGCTGGCCCTGCTGGTGAACGCCACCCGCGTCCAGATCTTCCAGTCCCGCTCCTACGACGACAACATCGCCAACCGCCGCCACACCATCGCCCGTTACGACCAGCCGAGGGGCCGCATCCTCGTCGGCGGCAAGCCGGTCACCGGCTCCCGCGACTCCGGCGAGCAGCTCCGCTACGAACGGACGTACAAGGACGGCCCGTTGTACGCCCCGGTCACCGGCTTCGCCTCGCAGGAGTACGGCACGACGTTCCTGGAGCACTCCGAGGACGGCATCCTCTCCGGCACCGACCCGATGCTCTCGCCGTTCCCGCTGTGGAACGACCTCACGCGCGGCCAGAACCCCGGCGGCAACGTCGTCACCACCCTCGACCCGGCCGCGCAGAAGGCGGCTTACGACGGCCTGGGCACCCGCACCGGCGCGGTCGCCGCGATCGAGCCGTCGACCGGCCGCGTCCTCGCCCTGGTCTCGACCCCGTCCTACGACCCCGGCAGCCTCTCGGGCAACGGCCGCTCGGCGAACCGCAGTTGGGCGCGTCTGAACGCGGACCCGGACAAGCCGATGCTCAACCGGGCGGTACGGCAGACCTATCCGCCGGGTTCGACGTTCAAGGTGGTCACCGCGGCGGCGGCACTGGACGCGGGGGTGGTGACGGACCTGGACGCGGCGACCAAGTCCCCCGACCCGTACACGCTTCCCGGCACGACGACGACCCTCACGAACGAGGGCGACGGCTGCGCGGACGCGCCGCTCCGGTCCGCCTTCGAGTGGTCGTGCAACACGGTGTTCGCGAAGCTGGGCGTCGATGTCGGCGTAGGGAACATGAGCACCACGGCGGAGGCGTTCGGCTTCAACGACGCCGGGGTGCGAATCCCCTTCTCGGTCTCCCCCAGCACCTTCGACACCTCCCTGGACAAGGCCCAGTTGGCGCTGTCGTCGATCGGGCAGTACAACACGCGGGCCACGCCGCTGCAGATGGCGATGGTCGCGGCGGCGGTCGCGAACGGCGGGCAGCTGCGACAGCCGTATCTGGTGGAGCGGACGACCCGGCGGGGCGGCGAGACGGTGTCGACGAACGGTTCGCGCCCCGTCCGCCAGGCCATGCACCCGGCGACCGCCGTACAGATGAAGGAACTCATGGAGGACGTCGTCACCGAGGGCACCGGCGCGAACGCGGCGATCCCCGGCGCGACCGTCGGCGGCAAGACCGGCACCGCGCAGCACGGCATCGGCAACGCCGGGACGCCGTATGCCTGGTTCGTGTCCTGGGCGCAGGGCGAGCGGGACATCGAGCCGAAGGTGGCGGTCGCGGTGGTGGTGGAGGACGCGTCGGCGGACCGCTCGGACATCAGCGGCGGCGGGGACGCGGCGCCGATCGCGAAGGCGGTGATGGAGGCGGTGCTCGGGTCCTGAGACGGGGTACCGGGGGCCGAACGCGCCGACCTACCGTTCGGTCATGACTGAGCGCTTCGGGACATCACCCGCGTACCAACTCGCCCAGGCCAACCTCGGCCGCCTCCGATTCCCTCTGGATTCCCCGGAGTTGGCGGACTTCGTCGCCGCCCTCGACCCCGTGAACGCCACCGCCGACACCGCCGGCGGCTTCGTCTGGCGGCTCCAGTCCGACTCCGGCAACGCGACGGACGTGCCGGTCCTCGGGGACGACTGGCTGATCATCAACATGTCGGTGTGGCGCGACACGGACGCCCTGACCGCGTTCATGTACCGGGGCGAGCACCGGGAGTTGCTGGCTCGGCGGCGGGAGTGGTTCGAGCGGGTGCGGGAGGCGATGACCGTCCTGTGGTGGGTGCCGGCGGGGCATCACCCCACGGTGGCGGAGGCGGAGGAACGTCTGCTGCATCTCCGGGTGCACGGGCCGACGCCGTACGCGTTCACGCTGCGGACGTCGTTCCCGGCGCAGGGGGCGGGGCCGGTGACGCCGGTGAACATCCCTGAGGGGCTGGGCTGTTCGGTCTAGAAACACGGTCGGAGGCGACCCCGTCGCACGGCGGATGACGGCGGACATGTGGAACCCGGGGCCAAGAAATCCCGCCGGGGGGATTGACGAGCTTGCTGACAAGCAGTCTCATAAGACCCTGGGGGGTGTGACCCCGGGTAACACGCGAGCCGTGAGGTGGGAGAACCATGACGACGCTGACCGAAGCCGACGCGGTCGACGGGCTGCGCGACGCGCTCGGCCTGCTCAAGGACCGTGAGCAGGTGGCCGAGCGGCTGCTCGCCTCCTCCGCCAGGCACTCCTTCGACCCCGACAAGGAACTCGACTGGGACGCGCCCTTCGAGGACGGCAAGTGGTTCTGGCCGCCGGAGCTGGTGTCCCTGTACGACACCCCGCTCTGGAAACGGATGGGCGAGGAGCAGCGCATCCTGCTCTCGCAGCACGAGGCCGCGGCGCTGGCGTCCCTCGGCATCTGGTTCGAGCTGATCCTGATGCAGCTGCTCGTCCGGCACATCTACGACAAGGCGGCGACCAGCGCGCATGTGCGCTATGCGCTCACCGAGATCGAGGACGAGTGCCGGCACTCGAAGATGTTCGCCCGGCTGATCTCCCGGGGCGAGACCCCCTGGTATCCGGTGAGCCGGGCCCATCAGAATCTGGGGCGGCTGTTCAAGACCATCTCCACGACGCCCGGTTCGTTCACGGCGACGCTGCTCGGGGAGGAAGTCCTCGACTGGATGCAGAGGCTGACGTTCCCGGATGAGCGGGTGCAGCCGTTGGTGCGGGGCGTGACGCGGATTCACGTCGTCGAGGAAGCCCGTCATGTCCGGTACGCGCGGGAGGAGTTGCGGCGGCAGATGATCACCGCGCCTCGGTGGTCGCAGGAGTACACCCGGGTCACGTCCGGGGAGTTCGCGCGGATCTTCTCCATCGCCTTCGTCAATCCCGAGGTCTACACGAACGTAGGGCTCGACCGGAATGAGGCGGTGGCTCAGGTGCGGGCGAGTGGGCATCGGCGGGAGGTCATGCAGAACGGGTCGAGGAAGCTGACGGAGTTCCTTGACGACATCGGTGTGCTGCGGGGTGTCGGGCGACGGCTGTGGAAGGCGTCCGGACTGCTGGCTTGAGTGTCAGAGTGCGGCCCGGTGGGGGCTGGTCGCGCAGTTCCCCGCACCCCTGAAAGACCGGCCGGCCAGCGTTTTCAAGGGGCGCGGGGAACTGCGCGACCAGCCACGACGCACCCGCACCCGCCGACTACCCTTCACCCATGACCCCCGCCGTGCCCGCCTACCGCCGCCTCAGCGTCGAGGAGCGGCGCAGCCAGCTCCTGGACGCCTCGCTCACCCTCTTCGCGCACCGCGCTCCCGAGGAGGTCTCCCTCGACGACGTGGCGGAGGCGGCCGGGGTCTCGCGGCCCCTGGTGTACCGGTACTTCCCGGGCGGCAAGCAGCAGCTGTACGAGGCCGCGCTCAGGTCCGCCGCCGACGAACTCCAGCAGTGTTTCGACGAACCCCGCGAGGGCCCCCTCGTCGCCCGCCTCGCCCGCGCCCTGGACCGCTACCTCGGCTTCGTCGACCAGCACGACGCCGGTTTCAGCGCCCTGCTCCAGGGCGGCAGCGTCGTGGAGACGTCCCGTACGACGGCGATCGTGGACGGCGTCCGCAGGGCCGCGGCCGTGCACATCCTCAGCCATCTCGGGGTCGCCGACCCCGGCCCCCGGCTGCGCATGACCGTACGGATGTGGATCACGGCCGTGGAAGCCGCGTCGCTGATCTGGCTCGACGAGGACAAGGAACCGCCGCTCGACGAGTTGCGGGACTGGCTGGTGGAGCAGTTCGTGGCGGTACTGTCGGTGACCGCCCGGCGGGACCCGCAGACCGCCGCGCTGGTCCAGGATCTCGCGGTGGATGGCTGAGACTGGTCCCGTGAAGAGCGAAGAGACCCCGTTCGAGGGCGGCCCGATGGACGGGCGTTCCCTGCCCGTGCTGCTCGGTCCGACCGGCACCCCGCCGAAGACGTACCGCATCCCGGTCCCCGACGACGCAGGCGGCCCGCCCACGGTCCTCGTCTACCGCCGGGTCCCCCGGGCGCACAGCAAACGGCTCGGTCTCCCCAAGGGCTGGAAGTACGAATACGACCCCGAAGGGAAGCCCGGCAGCGGACTCAGGTGGCCCTGGACCAAGCCAGACGCCACGCCGGGCGGCAAGCCGGACGACACCCACGAGTGACCGGGTTACGCCGAACCGCGCACACCCGGCGCGCGGACCCGCCGACCCCGGCTGATGCTCACGGTGCGGGGCGGATGGCCCGCCGCGCACCGGAGGTGATGACGTGTCAGGAAGGCTTCTGCGTCTGGTCTGTACGGCAACGGTGGCGGCCGGCACCGTTCTCGCGCCGCTGCCCGCCGCCGCCGTGCCCGAACCGCAGGCACCCGGACAGCGTCCTGTCGCCGAACTCCTGACGGATCTTCAGTCCCTCTACCAGGGTGCCGAACAGGCCACGGAGACGTACAACGCCACCGAGGAGAAGCTGAAGAAGCAGCGCGCCGAGGTCGACCGGCTGGACTCCGAGCTGACCCGCGCCCGTCTCTCCCTCCACGACAGCCGCGGCGCCGCGGGCCGGCTGGCCCGGGAGCAGTACCAGAACAGCACCGCCATCTCCCCGTACGTCCGCCTCCTGCTCGCCCGCGATCCGCAGCACGCGCTCGACGAGGGCCATGTCATCGGGCAGTTGGCGCGCGAGCGGGCCGAGACGATCGGCCGGCTGGTCGGCACCGAGAAGAAGAGCGACGGCCTGGCCCGCGCGGCCCGCAAGGCCCTGGACGGTCAACTCACGCTGGCCGCACAGCAGAAGAAGGAACGCGACAAGGTGCAGCAGCGCCTGGCCGACGTCGAGAAACTCCTCACCGCCCTCACCCCCGACCAACTCACCGCCCTCGCCGACTTCGAGAAGACCGACGTCGACAAGGCCCAGCGGACACTGGTCACTTCAGGCGCCCTGGGCGACGACAACCGCGAGCCCTCTCGAGCCGGGGACCGCGCCCTGCGCTACGCCGTCCAGCAGATCGGCAAGCCGTACGAGTGGGGCGCGGAGGGCCCGAAGACCTACGACTGCTCCGGCCTGACCTCCCAGGCATGGGCCCACGCAGGCACCCCGATCCCCAGAACAAGCCAGGAGCAGTGGGCCACCCTGCCCAAGGTCCCCCTGAAGCACCTGCGCCCCGGCGACCTGGTCGTCTACTTCCCCAAGGCGACCCACGTCGCCCTGTACTTGGGCGACGGCAAGGTGGTGCAGGCTCCGAGAACGGGCGAGAAGATCCAGGTCTCCCCGATCGCGACCTACCCGATCCTGGGAGCAGTACGTCCAGACGCCCGCCCCAAAGGGGCGCGGGGAACGGCGCGACCGGCCACAACGAGCCGATAGCCGCGAACTCCCCGCAACCCCAACGGCGACTAGGCCCCGGCAACGGAAGCCAGGTACGCCCCCGTCTTCTCCGGCTCATAGAAGAAGTTCTCGAAGTCCGCCGGATTGTCGAACCCGTTGGCGAACCGATCCGCCACCGGCGGCAACTGCCCGGCAGCCCCGATGAGGTTGAGGATGTGCTCCGGCGGCGGAGCCAACATCGCGTTGGTCCACTTGGTGACGTGCTGAGCCGTCTCCCAGTACCGCTCGAACGTGGCCGACATCCAGTCCCCGTCGAACTCCTTCTCCCCGTGCTCGAGAATCGACGCGAGGTAGGAAGCCGCGCACTTGGACGCGGAGTTGGACCCCTGCCCGGTGATCGGGTCGTTGGCGACGACGACGTCCGCGACGCCCAGCACCAGTCCACCGCCGGGGAGTTGGCCCACGGGGTTACGGACGGTGGGCGCGTACCGCCCCGCCAACGTCCCACCCGCGTCGGTGAGTTCGACGCCCCGAGCGCGCTCGTACTCCCACGGCGTGAACTTCTCCATGAGTTCCAGGGTCAGGGAGAGGTGCTGCGCCGGGTCCTTGATGCCGTGGAAGGCGTCCACCGGACCACCGGGTATGCCCTCCCAGAACAGGATGTCCGCGCGCCCCGACGTGGTGAGCGTCGGCATGACGAACAACTCGCCCACGCCGGGCACCAGGTTGCAGCGGACCGCCTCGAACTCGGGGTGCTCCGGGCGCGGTCCGAGACCGTGGACGTAGGAGACGGCCAGCGCCCGCTGCGGCTCGGTGTACGGGGACCGCTCCGGGTCGCGGGCGAACATCGAGACCAGCTCGCCCTTGCCCGCCGACACCAGCACGAGGTCGTACGTACGGGAGAAGTAGTCGAGGTCGCCGACGGCCGCGCCGTGGATGACCAGTTGGCCGCCGCGCTGCGCGAACGTCTCCATCCAGCCGGCCATCTTCACCCGCTGGTCGACCGACTGCGCGTACCCGTCGAGCTTGCCCACCCAGTCGATCGCGCGCTGGGTCGGACCCGGGTCGTGCGAACCGGGGGCGGCGACCGAGACGCCGAGTCCTTCGATCTTCGGGGCCTGGGACTCCCAGAAGTTCAGCTGGAGATCGCGCTCGTGCCGCAGTGCCGTGGTGAACATGCACTGCGTCGACATGACCCGCCCGGAGCGGATCTCGTCCGCCGTCCGGTTGGACATCAGGGTGACCTCGTACCCGTGCGACTGGAGTCCGAGGGCGAGTTGGAGCCCGGACTGGCCGGCTCCGACGACGAGTATCTTCCGCATGCGGGTGGTGGCTCCTTGGTCGCGACTACTCAGGGGTGACGTCCAGCGCGTGGGCGACGAGCGCCAACAGGGTCTCGATGGCCGAAATCCGCCGCCGCGCATCCATGATCATGACAGGTACGTGGGCGGGAATCGTCAGGGCCTCCCGCACGTCCTCCGGGTCGAACCGCTCGCTGCCCGCGAAGTGGTTGACGGCGACGACGTACGGCAGTCCGCAGCTCTCGAAGTAGTCCAGCGCGGGGAAACAGTCCTTGAGGCGGCGGGTGTCGGCGAGCACGACGGCGCCTATCGCGCCGCGCACCAGGTCGTCCCACATGAACCAGAACCGCTGCTGCCCCGGCGTACCGAAGAGGTAGAGCACCAGGTCGTCGTCGAGCGTGAGACGGCCGTAGTCCATGGCGACCGTGGTGGTCACCTTGTCCGGGGTGCCCGTGAGGTCGTCGGTCTCCTCGCTGGCCTCGGTCATCAGCGCCTCCGTCTGGAGGGGCTGGATCTCGGAGACGGCGCCGACCATGGTGGTCTTGCCGACGCCGAAGCCGCCGGCCACCACGATCTTCGTGGCGACGGGCGCGCGGGTACGGTCCTGCTGCCAGGGCCGCAGCTCCTCTTCGTCGAGGAGCGGGGAGACGCCGTAGGCGGCGGCGTCAGAGACGACGGAGTCCACTCAGCACCTTTTCCAGCAGAGCGCGGTCAGGACGGCCCGTACCGTGAGCGGTTCCGGTTCCGTACACACGGATCTTTCCCTGGTCGGCGAGATCGCTCAGGAGCACGCGGACCACACCGAGCGGCATCTTCAGCAGCGCGGCGATCTCGGCCACCGTGCGCATACGGCGGCAGAGTTCGACGATGGCCCGCATCTCCGGCATGACCCGGGTGTTGAGGGAACCGTTCGTCAACTCCTTGCGCTCCTCCGGGGCTTCGAGCGCCGCCACGAAGGTCTCGACAAGGAGGACATGGCCGAATCGGGTACGGCCGCCGGTGAGCGAGTAGGGGCGAACCCGGGCGGGTTTGCGCTCGCCGCCGCGCACCGGGAGCTTGTTGGGCGTACGGCTCATCGCGCACTCCCGGTGGTCGCGTCCTCGAGGGATTTCCGTAGCTCGCTGCGGAGTTCGGGCGTCAGGACGTGGCCGGCGCGGCCGACGAAGAGCGCCATGTGGTACGCCACGACGCTCATGTCGCAGTCCGCGGAGCCGTGCACGCCGAGCAGCGAACCGTCGCTGATCGACATCACGAAGAGGCTGCCCTCCTCCATGGCGACCATGGTGTGCTTCACCGGGCCCGAGTCCATCAGCTTCGCGGCGCCGATGGTGAGGCTGCCGATGCCGGAGACGATGGTGGCGAGGTCGGCGGCCGAGCCGCGCGGGCCCGAACGCTTCGTCTCCACGGCCTCCTTGGCCTCGGCGTTCCTCCCCGGATCGGAGGACAGGAGCAGCAGCCCGTCGGAGGAGACGACCGCGACCGACTGGATGCCGGGCACCTCCTCGACGAGGTTGCTCAGCAGCCAGTGCAGGTTGCGGGCTTCACTGCTCAGTCCGAAGGTACTGGGCGCGGTCAACTGCTTGCCTCCTCGACGGTGCCCCCCGTGGGTTCCTCGGATCGTGCGGTCGCGCTGCGCGGTGCCGGGACCGGGTTCTGGCCGGTCTGTTCGGCGATCTCCGCTTCTACGTCTCGGTAGCCGGCGGAGGCTCCCGCGCGGAAGCCGCCCAGTCTGCGGCGGAGGGCGTCGGCGTCCACCGTGCCGGTCCGCTGGCGCGGGGCCTGGGCGGGTTGGGTGAGCTTGGGGGTGCGTTTGGGGAGGCCCTTGTCGGTGACAGGGTCCTCGTCCTGGGCTCGTTCGTGTTCCACGGCCTCGGCTTCGCCATCAGCCGTGTACTCGTTCCCACCCGGACCGCCCGTGCGGCTTTCGTGGTCGGGTGCGGGTGGCCCCTGTGGGGCGGACTCGGCGTCGGCGGCTTTCGGGTTCTCCGTTGCCAGGGGCAGCAGGAGTTCCATCGTCATCTCCGCGGGGGACTCCGCCTGGATCTCCACCGGCGCGTCCGCCGAGGGGTCCGCCGGGGTCTCGCGTACCGCCTGCTCCGCCAGGGCCACCAGGGGGTCCTTGTGGTCCGAACGGCCGTGCAGGACGTTGGAGTTGGACTCCGCCGTGGCTCCGGGGAGGGAGTAGGAGTGGGTGTCGGCGGTGGCGAGCGGGGTGGCGGACGGGACCGCCGACGTGGGGGCCGCGGGAAGGAGCGGGCTGGGGAGGACCACCACCGCCGCGATGCCGCCCTGCTTCTGGTCGCGGAGCTGGACGCGGACGCCGTGGCGGTGGGCCAGTCGGGCGACGACGTACAGGCCGAGGCCGAGGCCCTCCTCGCCCTCCTGGTCGTAGGGGGAGTCCGGGTCGAACTCGGTGAGGCGGGCGTTGAGGCTGGTCATGCGGGTGGCGGTCATGCCGATGCCCTCGTCTTGGACGGAGAGCATGACCTCCCCGTTCTCCAGGAGCCAGCCGGCGATCTCGACGGGGGCGTCCGGCGGGGAGAACGACGTGGCGTTCTCCATCAGTTCCGCGAGGAGGTGGCTGATGTCGTCGGCCGCGTAGCCCGCCACGTGCGCGTGCGGGGGCAGTGCCGAGATGCGGACGCGTTCGTAGCGCTCGATCTCGCTGACCGCCGCGCGGACCACGTCCACCAACGGGACGGGACCCGCGTGCTGTTGGACGTGTTCGGTGCCCGCGAGGACCAGGAGGTTCTCGCTGTGACGGCGCATCACCGTGGCGAAGTGGTCGAGCTTGAAGAGGGTGGAGAGCCGGTCGGGGTCCTGCTCGCGCTCCTCCAGGCCCTCGATGACGGCGAGTTGGCGCTCGACCAGGCCCAGCGTGCGCAGCGCGAGGTTGACGAAGGTGCCGCCGATGCTGGTGCGCAGCCGCTCCAACTGCTCGGCGGAGCCGGTGACTTCGGCGCGGAGTTCCTCGCGGGCGTCGGCCATCTTCTGGCGCTGGCCGACGAGGTGCTTGCGGTCGGCCTCCAGGGTCGCGATGCGCTCGTGCAGGGCGGCGGCGTGCGCGTGCAGGGCGTTGACCGAGCGGACGACCTGGGCGAACTCGTCGTTGCGGCCGGTGAACTTGATCGGCTCCTCGGCCCCCAGGTCCTCGGCCTCGGCCAGCCGCGTCGAGCCCCGGCGCAGGACGGAGAGCGGGCGGGTGAGGGTGCGGGCCATGGCGGTGGCGATGCCCACGGCGAGCAGCATGAGGGCGCCGAGGATCGCGACGCGCAGTTCCAGCGCCTTGACGTCGTCGTCGCGGAGCTGGGCGAGGTCCTTGGCGCGGTCGACGTAGAGCGCGGACTCCTCGCCGCGCATCAGGTCGACCCGGGCGGAGAGCGCCGCGTCGAGCTTCTTGGTGCTGGTGTCCAACTGGTCGTCGGACAGCGTGGGCTGGGCGGTGAGGGAGGTGAGGTACTTTTCGGCGGAGTTGACCTCGCTCCCGGTGACCGTGGAGTCGTAGCCCGCGACGGCGTCCTTCGTGGCGGTCTCGCGGAAGTCGGCGAGGGCCGCGTCGGAGCGCAGCCGGGCCTGCTGGGCGGCGGCGCTGAGGGCGTCGCGCTCCTTGGTCTGGGCCTTCGTGGAGGTGGACTCGGTGACCGGCAGGCCGGTGATCGGGCTGATGACCGTCTCGGTGGTCGACGGCACGTTCAGGGCGGCGAGGAGCAACCCGCGTGTGGCGGCGGCCTGTTGGACGGCGGCGTCGAGTTCGGCGAGCGCGTGGGCGCCGGAGCCGGCCCGCGGCGGCATCTTCTCGGCCAGCTGCTCGGCCAGCCGGTGCAGTTCGGTGATGGCGCCGGAGTACGCGTCGTGCGCCTGCAGCGCGCTGCTCTTGCCGGTGAGCGCGGCCCGTCGTACGGCGGCGACGTCGTCGAGGTCCGAGCGGAGCGCGGCTGGGATGTCGGTGTCGGCGCGGAGCTCCTCGACCTGGCGGTCGACGCGGGCGCTGCGGTCCTCGGCGGGGGCCTGGGACTTGGGGCGCCCGGCGGCGATGTACGAGGTGACCTCGTCCCGCTCGTCCGCGAGGGAGTGCGCGAGCGACAGCGCGTCCTGGGTCTGTCCGGCGAGGGTCACCAGGTCCTGGGAGTCGCTCAGTTGGCCCGAGGCGGTGATCAGGGAGGGGACACCGGCTGCCGCGATGGCGGCGGCCACGACGGCCACCGCGATGATGAGCCGGTTGCGGACGTGGGTACGGCGTCCCTTGCCCGCGGGGTCGGGCACGGCGGCACCGGTGGCGCCCCCCTGAGGGGCCGTCTGCTTGCCTGTGCGCCGCGGCCGCTTTTTCTGCACCGGTGCTCGCATTCCTGACTCGTGATACCCATGGGCCCGGGTGACGCTCCGTCACTCCGGTACGGCGACCCTCCCAGTGCCGGTAGGCAGCGGTCGCGCATCGTCCGGCCCGCCACCCGAAGGAGTGAACCCCGGACGGGAGTTGGCGGGCAAGTTCCGGCGGGCCGTCCAAGGGGCCCGCGTACCGCGCCGGTTGGACGTGAGCGGCGGGCTTTGGCAGGATTCGCCGCCACGCATTCCCGGAGTGATCCATTCCCTCCCAAAGCAGGCGTCTGACCTGCACGAGCGCGCCCATTCGACCGTGCGTGCCAACTTTTTGCGAAGCCTGTGAAGAGGTCGTGCAGACTGGCCGAATGCGTACGGAACTTGCGTCGGAACCCGGCGACCCGGACCGCCCCAACGAGGACTTCGCGAGTGTCGGCCTTCCGGCCTCGGGACAGGGCGGTTCGCTGATCGTCCTGGACGGAGTCACCCCGCCGAGAGGCGAGACGGGTTGTCTGCATTCGGTCCCCTGGTACACCGCCCGCCTGGGGGGCGCACTGACCGAACTGACCGTTTCCTACCGGGATCTGACCCTGGCGGAGATTCTCTCCCGGGCGATCCTCCGAACAGCTGAGGCCCACGCCACCACCTGTGACCTTTCTCACCCACGCACCCCACAGGCAACCGTGGTGCTGGCCCGCTGGTCATCGGCGGAGATCGAATACCTGGTCCTCTCGGACTCGGCGCTGCTGGCCGAAAACCCGTCCGGCGAGGTGACCGTCGTACTCGACGACCGGCTGTCCCGCCTCCCGCGCTCCGCCCTCGCGACGGACGCCCTGATCGACACCACGCTCCGCAACAAGGAGGGCGGCTTCTTCACCGCCGCCGCCGATCCGTCGGTCGCGGAGCGCGCGGTGACCGGATCGCTCCCCCGCGCCGAGGTCCGCGCCCTCACCGCCCTGACGGACGGGGCGACGCGGTGGGTGGAGAAGTTCGGCGAAGGCGACTGGGCGGACTGCTTCGCGCTCGTACGGAAGGAAGGGGCGGCGGAGCTGGTCGGCCGGGTGCGGGCGCTGGAGCGGGCCGACGCGGAGGAGCGGACGTATCTGCGGCGGAGCAAGACCCACGACGACGCGACGGTCGTCTACGTCGAGTTGTGAAGGCCCGCCCCGGCCCCGCTCCCCTCTACTTGCCGATGACGCCGTTCAACTGGTGGAGCAGGCGGGCCAGTTCGGCGACCTCCTGGCGGTCCCAGTGGGAGAGCTGGGTGACGTAGCGGGCGCGCCGGGCCTCGCGGACGTGGGTGACCCGGCGGCGGCCCTCGTCCGTGAGGTCGACCAGCCAGGCGCGGCCGTCCGCCGGGTCGGGCTCGCGGGCGATCAGGCCGAGGTCCTCCAGGGCGCGCAGCTGGCGGGACATGGTGGCCTTGCCGACGCCGATGTAGGCGGCCAGTTCGGTGGCCCGCTGCCGGCCGTACTCCTCCAGCCGGACCAGCAGGCCGTAGGCGGCGGACTCCAGGTCGGGGTGGACCTCGCGGGCCATCTCGCCCTGGTTGGCCCGGGCCCGGCGCAGGAGGAACGTCAACTCGCGTTCCAGGGAGAGGTATTCGTGGTCCGCGACGAGCTCGTCGCCGCCCGCGGGCACCGCGTCACCGGCGGGCACCGCGTCCCTGCCTCCGGACAGCCGCTCGGCGTCCCCGGGCAGCCGGTCACCGCCTCCGGAAGGCCGGTCGCCGTTTCTGTCCTCGCCCTTGTGCACGTCAGCACCCATTGGTCCGCTTTCCCGCTCGTGAAAGTTTCCGCCAAACACCGTCATCGCCGCAGCTCCGTCAGTATTTCGCAGGGCTAGACCAACGGCAGCGTCCGGACCCCCTTCCCACGCGGTCTTCTCGGTGCGTAGCGTCCTTACCAGGCAATTGCTGGCATGGCCACGCCATCATCACCGCTTCTCTCCCCACTCCCCCCACCGCCCCCTCGGAGGCCACGCCATGCCCGCGCACAGACCCCGAACACCCCGCCCGCGCCCTCTCTCCCTCGCGCTCGCCCTCTCCGGAATCCTGCTCGCGGCCCTCGCCCACCCGGCCGGCGCCGCCACGGTCCCCGCCCGCGGCTCCGCCTACCTCGGCATCGGCGTCCTGGCGCACGACGGCCAGGACGGCACCCCGGCCGGCGGTGACGCCACCCAGACGGAGGGCGTCGACGTCAGCGCCTACCAGGGCAACGCCGCCTGGTCGACCCTGTGGAGCAGCGGGGTCAAGTGGGCCTACACGAAGGCGACCGAGGGGACGTACTACACGAACCCGTACTTCGCCCAGCAGTACAACGGCTCCTACGGCGTCGGCATGATCCGCGGGGCGTACCACTTCGCGACCCCGGACACGACGAGCGGCGCCACCCAGGCCAACTACTTCGTCGACCACGGCGGCGGCTGGTCCAAGGACGGCCGCACCCTCCCCGGTGTCCTCGACATCGAGTGGAATCCGTACGGCGCGTCCTGCTACGGCAAGTCGGCGTCGGCGATGGTGAGTTGGATCTCCGACTTCCTCTCCACGTACAGGTCCCGCACCGGCCGTGACGCGGTGATCTACACGGCGACGAGCTGGTGGAGCGACTGCACCGGCAACTCGTCCGCCTTCGCGTCCGCCCATCCGCTGTGGATCGCGCGGTACGCCTCGGACCCGGGGACGCTGCCTGCCGGATGGGGCTTCTACACGATGTGGCAGTACACGTCGTCCGGGCCGACGGTCGGGGACCACGACAAGTTCAACGGCGCGCTCGACCGGGTGGTCGCGCTCGCCAACGGCTGACGTACGGCGAAGGCCCGGGCCCCCCTTGAAGGGACCCGGGCCTTCACCTACCGGTGGACGTCCGTCACGCCGCCACCGGAACCTCCGGCGTCGCGCCGTTCGTCGCCGGCGACAGCGCCAGCTCCAGGACCTGGCGGACGTCCGTCACCGCGTGGACGTCGAGCTTGTCCAGGACCTCCGCCGGGACGTCGTCCAGGTCGGGCTCGTTGCGCTTCGGGATGATCACGGTGGTGACCCCGGCCTGGTGCGCGGCGAGCAGCTTCTGCTTCACGCCGCCGATCGGGAGGACCCGACCGGTCAGGGAGACCTCACCCGTCATCGCCACGTCCGTGCGGACCAGCCGGCCGCTGAGCAGCGACGCCAGGGCCGTCGTCATCGTGACACCCGCGCTCGGGCCGTCCTTCGGCACCGAACCCGCCGGGAAGTGGATGTGCACACCCCGGTCCTTCAGGTCGCCCACGGGCAGCTCCAGTTCGGCGCCGTGCGAGCGGAGGAAGGACAGGGCGATCTGCGCGCTCTCCTTCATCACGTCACCCAGCTGACCGGTCAGGGTCAGGCCCGCCGCGCCCGTCTCCGGGTCGGCCAGCGACGCCTCGACGTAGAGGACGTCACCGCCCGCGCCGGTGACCGCGAGGCCGGTGGCGACACCGGGCACCGCGGTGCGGCGCTCGGCCGGGTCCTGGGCGGACTCGGGCACGTGGTGCGGCCGTCCGATCAGGCCGCGCAGGTCGGCGTCGGTCACCGTGAACGGCAGCTTCCGCTCGCCCAGTTCGTGCTGCGCCGCGATCTTGCGGAGCAGCCGGGCGATCGACCGCTCCAGGGTGCGGACGCCCGCCTCCCGGGTGTACTCACCGGCGAGCTTGCGCAGCGCGCTCTCGTCGATGACGACCTCGTCGTCCTTGAGGCCCGCCCGCTCCAGCTGGCGCGGAAGCAGGTGGTCACGGGCGATGACGACCTTCTCGTCCTCGGTGTAACCGTCGAGCCGGACCAGCTCCATGCGGTCGAGCAGTGCCTCCGGGATGGCCTCCAGCACGTTGGCCGTCGCCAGGAACACCACGTCGCTCAGGTCGAGTTCGACCTCCAGGTAGTGGTCGCGGAAGGTGTGGTTCTGCGCGGGGTCGAGCACTTCGAGCAGAGCCGCCGCCGGGTCGCCCCGGTAGTCGGACCCCACCTTGTCGATCTCGTCGAGCAGGACCACCGGGTTCATGGACCCGGCCTCCTTGATCGCGCGGACGACACGACCCGGGAGGGCACCCACGTACGTACGCCGGTGACCACGAATCTCGGCCTCGTCCCGGACACCGCCGAGCGCGACGCGGACGAACTTCCGCCCCATCGCGTGCGCGACGGACTCGCCCAGCGAGGTCTTGCCGACGCCGGGCGGACCGACGAGGGCGAGCACGGCACCGCCGCGCCGGCCTCCGACGACACCCAGGCCCCGCTCCGCGCGCCGCTTGCGCACGGCCAGGTACTCGGTGATGCGCTCCTTCACGTCCTCCAGGCCCGCGTGCTCGGCGTCGAGGATCGCCTTGGCGCCCTGGATGTCGTACTCGTCCTGGGTGCGCTCGTTCCACGGCAGTTCGAGAACGGTGTCCAGCCAGGTGCGGATCCACGAGCCCTCGGGCGACTGGTCGGAGGAGCGCTCCAGCTTCTCGACCTCCTTGAGGGCGGCCTCGCGGACCTTCTCGGGCAGGTCGGCGGCCTCGACGCGGGCGCGGTAGTCGTCGGACTCCTCGCCGTCGCTCGTGTCGCCGTTGAGCTCACGCAGTTCCTTGCGGACGGCTTCGAGCTGGCGCCGCAACAGGAACTCGCGCTGCTGCTTGTCGACGCCTTCCTGCACGTCCTTGGCGATGGTCTCGGCGACGTCCTGCTCGGCGAGGTGGTCGCGGAGGTGCTGGGTGGCGAGCTTGAGCCGGGCCACCGGGTCGGCGGTCTCCAGCAGCTCGATCTTCTGCTCGGTGGTCAGGAAGGGCGAGTAACCGGAATTGTCGGCGAGGGTGGACACGTCATCGATGGCCTGCACGCGGTCGACGACCTGCCAGGCCCCACGCTTGCGCAGCCATGCGGTGGCCAGCGCCTTGTATTCCTTCACCAGCTCGGAAACGGAGCCGGGCAGGGGTTCGGGCAGGCTCTCGTCGAGCGCGGTGCCCTCGACCCAGAGCGCGGCCCCGGGACCGGTGGTACCGGCCCCGATCTTCACGCGGCTACGGCCGCGGATCAGTGCACCCGGGTCACCGTCGGCCAGCCGGCCGACCTGCTCGATGGTGCCGAGCACGCCGGTGCTGGCGTAAGTCCCGTCGATGCGTGGCACCAGCAGGACCTTGGGCTTTCCGGGCTCGGACCGCGCGGCGGCCTGGGCGGCCTCCACGGCGGCGCGTACATCGGTGTCGTTCAGGTCCAGCGGAACCACCATTCCGGGCAGCACGACCTCGTCGTCGAGCGGCAGCACGGGCAGGGTGAGCGGTGTGGACGTCGAAGCCATGATCTCCCCTTAGGCAGTCAAGTTGAGCTATGCCGACTCAATGCTTGGGCGACTTCGATTGTTCCCCACCGGTTGTTCGCCGTGAGCGATCAGGCGCCGCGCCCTTGGCTCTGTGCAGGTCAACCCGGAAATGGGGCGGGGGCTTCCCGGGGAACGGGGTGGGTTGTAGGGGTGGCCGGGGGTGGCAGGGATGGTCGGGACGGCCGGGGATGGCCGGGGACGGCCGGGGATGGCCGGGGATAGCCGGGGAAAGCCGAGACGGCCAGGGACGGCCGGGGATGACCGGACGGCCGGGGATAGCCGGACGGCCGGGGATAGCCGGACGGCCGGGACGGCCGGGATAGCCGGGGACGGCCGGGATAGCCGGGGATAGCCAGGACGGCCGGGGACGGCCCCCCGCTCCCGACGGCCGCCTCCGCGAGTCGCTGTGGAGGCCGACCTCGGAGGTCGATGTCAGTGCCGCCTGCCACGATCCCCGGACGCAACATCACCACGAACACGATCACGGGAGACACATGGGCACCTGGGATGTCGGCCCCTTCGACAACGACACCGCGGCGGACTGGTGCAACACCCTCGACGACGCCGCCCCGGACGCGCGTACGGGCCTGGTCCGCGACACCCTCGCCCGAGCGGCCGACACCCTCGGCTACCTCGACGCGGACATCGCCGACGAAGCCGTCGCGGCAGCAGCCTTGGTCGCCGCGCAGTGCCCCGGCGGCGAGCCCGCCGACCCCCACTACGGCCCGGACGAACTCGTCCCCGACCTCACCGGCCTACGCGCCCTCGCCCTCCAGGCCCTCGACCACGTCATGACCGACCCGTCCGAACTCCTGGACCTCTGGGCCCAATCAGACGGCGCCCCCTGGCACGCTGCCGTCAACCAACTCCGCAGCACACTCACGCCCCCGCCGCCGGGAGACCAACCCCGCCCGGCCTGACCCACGCAACGGCGCACCCACCCGCCCCCGACCCGGAAGGCCCCCGTGAGCTGGGACGTTCTCCTCCTCAACCTGCCCGACGACATCACCTCGGCACAGGACATACCCGCCGACCACTCTCCGCGCCCGTTCGGCCCACGGCACGAAGTCCTCGCCACCATCAGCCGAGCCGAGCCCGGAACAGACCTCTCCGACCCCACCTGGGGCGACCTCACCGGACCCACCTGGTCCATCGAACTCAACATCGGCTCGGAAGACCCCGTGGACTCGATCATGCTGCACATCCGCGGCTCCGGCGACGACGTCCTCACCTCGGTCTTCCGCCTCGCGGGCGCCTTCGACTGCAAGGTGCTGGACTGCTCCTCGGGAGACCTGATCACCCCGGGAAGCCCCTCGGCCTGGCACGCCTTCCAGGAGTTCCGCGACGGCATCACCCGCACCTGAAGCCGACGCACGACGGGCGACGACCCCGCACCCCGCCGATGACCAAGGCCTCGTACCGTCGCCCCGTGACAGATCCGGAAAGCGAGACACAGACCCTCCTCGCCGCCTACGACGACCAGCTGCGAGGCACCCCGCCCATCCCGCCGGCCGGAGTGACGTACGAGAAGGACGGGCCGCTGCTGCGGACGGTCGGACAGTTCCGGGGTTACGTGAGCGGCCCGCGCGACCTGGGGATACGGGGGCGCGAGCTGGACGAACTGATCGCCCGGCAGCGGGACTTCTTCGCGGCGCGCGGGGAGAGCGTGAAGTGGAGGACCCGCTCTCATGACACCCCGCCCGACCTGGCCGACCGCCTCCGCGCGGCGGGCTTCGTGCCCGAGGAACGGGAGACGGTGCTCGTCGGCCGGTCCGAGGAGCTGGCGCTGGCGGAGCCCGTGCTGCCGGACGGGGTCACCATCCGCCGGATCACCGCCGAGGCGGACCTGCGGCGGCTCGGCGCCGTCCAGTCGGCCATCTGGGACATGGATCTGAACTGGCTGGCCGCCGACCTCCTCGGCCGTATCGCCGCCGCGCCGGACGAGATGGTCGTCCACGCCGTCGAGGCGGACGGCGAGATGATCTCCGCGGCCTGGCTCTCCTTCCGGCCCGGGACGGAGTTCGCCACCCTGCTCGGCGGCTCGACGGTCGCCGAGTGGCGCGGCAAGGGCATCTACCGCGCGCTGGTCACCACCCGGGCCGCCCTCGCCGCCGCCCGCGGAGTGCCGTACCTCCACGTGGACGCCTCGGACGACAGCGCCCCGATCCTGCGCCGCCTGGGTTTCCACGCGATCACCACGGCCACGCCGTACGTGTGGTCACCGGATCAACCGCCCGGCGAGGGCGGCGACTTGGCAGCCCGGGACCACTGAAGAACCTGAACGCACCCAGCCCACGGGGTAGTTCAGACCTCCGCGACCTCAACCCACCCCGCCCCGGCTTCCCTTGTCACCTGTACCGCCCGTGCCCATCGCCGTATCAGTGGCCAGGTGGTGATGCCTATCGTCAGGGAGATCAGGTGGCCCCAGTTGGTCATGGGGTCGGTGAAGGCGAGGAGGGACTGGATCAGGGTCCAGGCGAAGAGGGTGATCATCGGGAGGCCGAGCCAGGGGCGGAGGAGGCCGGCGAGGGCTCCTATGCTCGTGGCGACGCCGAAGCTGATGCCGTAGTCGAGGCGGTGCAGGGAACTGGCGGGCAGGTGGCCCGCCAACACCGCGATGCCCACGGTCCCTTCGGTCGCGAGGGTGGCGACGATGTGGCCGAAGAGGAACACCCCGGCGGTCCGTACGCCGCCGATCCGGCGTTCCAGCGCGGTCAGTACCAGGAGGAAGAGGAACGCGTACGGCGACACCATCCCGCCCACGATCCACAGCGCGCTCGCGACCAGCACGAGGAACGGGTCGCGGAGGAGGTGGGTGACGTCCGTGCTGGACGCCTGGTGCAACTGGCCGACGAGGGTGGGGCCGGCGTACTGCGCGATCAGCGAGGTGACGACGAGCAGCACGCCGTAACAGAAGGTGAACGGCGTCCCGGTGGGCGTCGGCAGCAGGCGCCAGGGGCGGACGCCGCGCAGCGCGGTGAGGGCGGGGGCGATCCGTGGCGCGTACTCGGCGGGGACGGCCGGGGTCGACGCGGAGGGCGACACCGCCGCGGAGGCGCAGGCGAGCGCGGTCGCCGGGACCGGCGTGGCGAACACCAACTCCCCGGTGTCGTCCGGTACTTCCCGCTGTCTCGGCATCGCGTCCAGCAGCCCGGAATCCAGGGGCGCGGCCGACCCGGATTCAGCGGCCGGGGGCCCGCCCGGAGGCGTGGCGGAGGCCTGGGTGTCGGCCGTCGCGATCCGTTCCACGGTGAGGCGCTCCTTCCGGTTCACACCCCACCCTTCGCCGTCCCACCTGCCGCTGTCTATGACCGACGCCACGCGAGGGCCGATTCACAGCAACCTGAAAGGCTTCCGACGCGTCCGCCAGTACCTTGCACCCGGACAGGACCGCCCTGGGTTAATTCGGCTGACCGATCCGGTGAAACTGCCAGGATGGTTCGCATGACGACCGCGTACGACAGCGCTCCCGGGTACGGCTCCCCCGTCGTCCTGGACCGGCGCGAGGGCCCCTACGGCGAAGTGGTGCTGCGCCGGCACGGGGAGTTGCTGCAGATCATCGCCAACGGCTGCTTCCTGATGGACACTTCGGACGGCCGCTCGGAGCGGCTGCTGATCGACGCGGCACGCGACGCCCTCGGCTCCCGCCCCGCACCTCATGTGCTGATCGGCGGCCTCGGCGTCGGATTCTCGCTCGCGCACGCCGCGGCCGACCCCCGCTGGGGCCGGATCAGCGTCGTCGAACGGGAACCCGCGATCGTCGAATGGCACCGCTCGGGCCCGCTGTCCGCGCTCTCCGCGTCCGCTCTCGCCGATCCCCGCACGGTAATTGTGGAAACGGATCTTGTCGCTTTCGTCAATGAGACTTGCGCCACTTTCGACGCGCTCTGCCTCGACATCGACAACGGCCCCGACTGGACCGTCACCGAGGGCAACGACAGCCTCTACTCACCGGCCGGACTGGCAAGCTGCGCAAGGGTGTTGAGACCGGGAGGGGTACTCGCCGTATGGTCCGCGCAGCCCTCTCCGGAATTTGAACGAACCTTATGGAATGCCGGGTTCCAACAGGTGCGTACCGAAGAGATCCCCGTTGCCCGAGGAGTTCCCGACGTCGTGCACCTCGCCGTCCGACCTGGATAGCAAAGGCGCGGTGACTCCCCGTACTCTGCTTCCCTGACGCCGATCATTCAAGCGTCAAGCGCAGTCATGGGATCACCCCACTGGTTCCGGAAAGCACACTTCAGGGGCGGGCGATGGAGCAGACACACACCTCCCACAACGGTACGGCCACGGCCACGCCGGGCGCGCAGCGCCGGGTGCTGGTGGTCGAGGACGACCCGACGATCGTCGACGCCATCGCGGCCCGTCTGCGCGCCGAGGGATTTCTCGTGCAGACCGCGGGCGACGGGCCTTCGGCCGTCGACACCGCCGAGGCCTGGCAGCCCGATCTGCTGATCCTCGACATCATGCTGCCCGGCTTCGACGGGCTGGAGGTCTGCCGCCGTGTGCAGGCCGCCCGCCCGGTGCCGGTGCTGATGCTCACCGCGCGCGACGACGAGACCGACATGCTGGTCGGGCTCGGGGTCGGCGCCGACGACTACATGACCAAGCCGTTCTCGATGCGGGAGCTGGCCGCGCGGGTGCACGTCCTGCTGCGCCGGGTGGAGCGTGCCGTGGTGGCCGCGTCCACCCCGCGCTCGGGCATCCTGCGCCTGGGCGAGCTGGAGATCGACCACGCGCAGCGCCGGGTGCGGGTGCGCAGTGAGGACGTCCACCTCACGCCCACCGAGTTCGACCTGCTGGTCTGCCTGGCGAACACCCCGCGTGCCGTGCTCTCGCGCGAGCAGCTGCTCGCCGAGGTCTGGGACTGGGCGGACGCCTCCGGCACCCGCACGGTCGACAGCCACATCAAGGCGCTGCGCCGGAAGATCGGCGCCGAGCGGATCCGCACGGTGCACGGCGTGGGCTACGCACTGGAGACACCGACGCCATGAGCGAAGGGCCGACGTCACGGAGGAGCCCCGGGGAGCCCTGGGGCGGCGTACGCCCGTTCTCGATCAAGACCAAGCTGGGCGCTCTGGTCGTCATCGCGGTGCTCATCACCACCGGTCTGATGATGATCGCCATGCGCACGGCGACGGAGCTGCGCTTCATCACGGTCTTCTCGATGATCGCCACACTGCTGATAACGCAGTTCGTGGCCCATTCGCTCACCGCGCCGCTGGACGAGATGAACACGGTGGCCCGGTCCATCTCGCGCGGTGACTACACCCGCCGGGTGCGGGAGAACCGCCGCGACGAACTGGGCGACCTGGCCGGGACGATCAACGTCATGGCCGACGAGCTGGAGGCGCAGGAGCGCCAGCGCAAGGAACTCGTCGCGAACGTCTCGCACGAGCTGCGCACCCCCATCGCGGGCCTGCGTGCCGTCCTGGAGAACGTCGTCGACGGCGTCTCGGCGGCCGACCCGGAGACCATGCGGACCGCGCTGAAGCAGACGGAGCGGCTGGGGCGGCTGGTGGAGACGCTGCTCGACCTGTCCCGGCTGGACAACGGCGTCGTACCGCTGAAGACCCGCCGGTTCGAGGTCTGGCCGTATCTCTCGGGCGTGCTCAAGGAGGCCAACATGGTCGCCTCGGCGCGGGCGGGCATCGCGTCGGGCTCAGGGAGCCACACGCGCACGGACGTCCATCTGCACCTGGACGTGTCCCCGCCGGAGCTGACCGCGCTCGCGGACCCGGAGCGGATCCACCAGGTCGTCGCCAACCTCATCGACAACGCGGTCAAGCACAGCCCCGCGCACGGCCGGGTGACGGTCAAGGCGCGGCGCGGGTCGCTGCCGGAGTCGCTGGAGCTGGAGGTCCTGGACGAGGGGCCCGGCATCCCGAAGGCGGAGTGGGCGCACATCTTCGAGCGGTTCAACCGGGGAGCGGTGAGCGCGCCCCACGGACCCGGCAGCGACGGCGGTACGGGCCTCGGCCTGGCGATCGCCCGCTGGGCGGTGGATCTGCACGGCGGCCGGATCGGTGTGGCCGAATCCGACCGTGGCTGCAGGATCATCGTCACCCTCCCGGGACTGTCATCTGTGCCAAGTTGACGTAAAGTTCGAACCGGAGCCCCAAGATCCACGACGGTCCGCGCTGACGGACACGTGTGATCAGGCACAGGCCCGCGCCATCGGCGCGCCCGGCCCGCATCGACGCGCCCCTTCCGTAGCGGAACCACGCCTGTTTCCCGCCATTTCAGCGCTCGAAACACACTTTCCGATGTGACTTACGCGACGATGGACCGGCCCGACCTGACCTTGGCCGTCATGGGGGCGTAGCCTTAATTCCCGCTGTCCATCACCTTGTGAAGCGGAAGAGGGCGGTTGCCGCCGTGTCGTCACAGTCCCCCAGTAACTCGACCATCTCGACCGAGTCCGACCAACCCGCGGGTAAGAATCCCGCGGCGGCGTTCGGACCCAACGAGTGGCTCGTCGACGAGATCTATCAGCAGTACCTCCAGGATCCGAACTCGGTTGACCGAGCCTGGTGGGACTTCTTCGCCGACTACAAGCCGGGCGCGGCTGCCGCCCCGACCTCGACTTCGGCGGGTACTGCGGCCGCGGGGGCCGTAGGAACCACCCCGGCCCCGGCGGCACCCGCCGCCCAGGCCCCGGCTCCGGCCCAGGCCGCTCCTGCCGCACCCGCGCCCGCCGCTCCGGCGGTCCCCGCGCCGGCGCCCGCAGCCGCGGCTCCCGCGCCGGCGAAGGCCGCAGCCCCGGCTCCGGCGCCCGCCGCCAAGCCGGCCGCCGCCGCTCCCGCCGCCGCGAAGCCGAAGGCGGAGCCCGCGGCCGAGGCCACCGGTGGCCCGGAGTTCGTCACGCTGCGCGGCCCGGCCGCCGCGGTCGCGAAGAACATGAACGCCTCGATCGAGGTCCCCACCGCCACGTCGGTGCGCGCGGTTCCGGTCAAGCTGCTCTTCGACAACCGCATCGTCATCAACAACCACCTGAAGCGCGCCCGGGGCGGGAAGATCTCCTTCACCCACCTCATCGGCTACGCGATGGTGCAGGCCATCAAGGCCATGCCGTCGATGAACCACTCCTTCCAGGAGAAGGACGGCAAGCCCACCCTGGTCAAGCCGGAGCACGTCAACTTCGGTCTCGCCATCGACCTCGTGAAGCCGAACGGCGACCGCCAGCTCGTCGTCGCCGGCATCAAGAAGGCCGAGACGCTGAACTTCTTCGAGTTCTGGCAGGCCTACGAGGACATCGTCCGCCGCGCCCGCGACGGCAAGCTGACGATGGACGACTTCACCGGTGTCACGGTCTCCCTGACCAACCCCGGCGGCCTCGGCACGGTCCACTCGGTCCCCCGCCTGATGCCCGGCCAGTCGGTCATCATGGGCGTCGGCTCGATGGACTACCCGGCGGAGTTCCAGGGCACCTCCCAGGACACCCTGAACAAGCTCGGCATCTCGAAGGTCATGACGCTCACGTCGACCTACGACCACCGGGTCATCCAGGGCGCCGCCTCCGGCGAGTTCCTGCGGATCGTCGCCAACCTCCTGCTCGGCGAGAGCGGCTTCTACGACGAGATCTTCGAGGCGCTGCGCATCCCGTACGAGCCGGTCCGCTGGCTCAAGGACATCGACGCGTCGCACGACAACGACGTGACGAAGGCCGCCCGCGTCTTCGAGCTGATCCACTCCTACCGGGTCCGCGGCCACGTCATGGCCGACACCGACCCGCTGGAGTACCGCCAGCGCAAGCACCCCGACCTGGACATCACCGAGCACGGCCTCACCCTGTGGGACCTGGAGCGGGAGTTCGCGGTCGGCGGTTTCGCCGGCAAGTCCCTGATGAAGCTGCGCGACATCCTCGGCGTGCTGCGCGACTCGTACTGCCGCACCACCGGCATCGAGTTCATGCACATCCAGGACCCGAAGCAGCGCAAGTGGATCCAGGACCGCATCGAGCGCTCGCACTCCAAGCCGGAGCGCGAGGAGCAGCTGCGCATCCTGCGCCGGCTGAACGCGGCGGAGGCCTTCGAGACCTTCCTGCAGACGAAGTACGTCGGCCAGAAGCGCTTCTCCCTCGAGGGCGGCGAGTCGGTCATCCCGCTGCTGGACGCGGTCATCGACAGCGCGGCCGAGTCGCGCCTCGACGAGGTCGTCATCGGCATGGCCCACCGCGGCCGCCTGAACGTGCTCGCCAACATCGTCGGCAAGTCGTACGCCCAGATCTTCCGCGAGTTCGAGGGCAACCTCGACCCGAAGTCGATGCACGGCTCCGGCGACGTGAAGTACCACCTGGGCGCCCAGGGCACCTTCACCGGCCTGGACGGCGAGCAGATCAAGGTCACCCTCGCGGCGAACCCGTCCCACCTGGAGACGGTCGACCCGATCATCGAGGGCATCGTCCGCGCCCGCCAGGACATCATCAACAAGGGCGGCACGGACTTCACGGTCCTGCCCCTCGCCCTGCACGGTGACGCGGCCTTCGCGGGCCAGGGCGTCGTGGCCGAGACGCTCAACATGTCCCAGCTGCGCGGCTACCGCACCGGCGGCACGATCCACATCGTCATCAACAACCAGGTCGGCTTCACCGCCGCCCCGGAGTCCTCGCGCTCCTCGATGTACGCGACGGACGTGGCGAGGATGATCGAGGCCCCGATCTTCCACGTGAACGGCGACGACCCGGAGGCCGTGGTCCGTGTGGCCCGCCTGGCCTTCGAGTTCCGTCAGGCGTTCAACAAGGACGTGGTGATCGACCTCATCTGCTACCGCCGCCGCGGTCACAACGAGTCGGACAACCCGGCCTTCACCCAGCCCCTGATGTACGACCTGATCGACAAGAAGCGCTCGGTGCGCAAGCTCTACACCGAGTCCCTCATCGGTCGCGGCGACATCACCCTCGAGGAGGCCGAGCAGGCGCTCCAGGACTACCAGGGCCAGCTGGAGAAGGTCTTCACGGAGGTCCGCGAGGCGACGTCCCAGCCGGGCGCGGCGCCCATGTCGGACCCGCAGGCCGAGTTCCCCGTCGCGGTCAACACGGCGATCTCCTCCGAGGTCGTCAAGCGCATCGCCGAGTCCCAGGTCAACATCCCGGACAACTTCCACGTCCACCCGCGTCTGCTGCCCCAGCTGCAGCGCCGGGCGACGATGGTCGAGGACGGGACGATCGACTGGGGCATGGGCGAGACGCTCGCGATCGGTTCGCTGCTCCTCGAGGGCACCCCGGTCCGCCTCTCCGGCCAGGACTCCCGCCGCGGTACGTTCGGCCAGCGCCACGCGGTCCTCATCGACCGGCAGACGGGCGAGGACTACACCCCGCTCCAGTACCTCTCCGAGGAGCAGGCGCGCTACAACGTCTACGACTCGCTCCTCTCCGAGTACGCGGTCATGGGCTTCGAGTACGGCTACTCGCTCGCCCGTCCCGACGCGCTCGTGATGTGGGAGGCGCAGTTCGGCGACTTCGTCAACGGCGCGCAGTCCGTGGTCGACGAGTACATCTCGGCGGCGGAGCAGAAGTGGGGCCAGACGTCCGGCGTCACCCTGCTCCTCCCGCACGGCTACGAGGGCCAGGGCCCGGACCACTCCTCGGCGAGGGTCGAGCGCTTCCTCCAACTGTGCGCGCAGAACAACATGACGGTCGCGATGCCGACGCTCCCGTCGAACTACTTCCACCTCCTGCGGTGGCAGGTGCACAACCCGCACCACAAGCCGCTGGTGGTCTTCACCCCGAAGTCGATGCTGCGCCTCAAGGCCGCCGCGTCGAAGACGGAGGAGTTCACGACGGGCCAGTTCCGCCCGGTCATCGGCGACGCGACGGTCGACCCGGCCGCCGTCAAGAAGGTCGTCTTCGTGGCGGGCAAGCTGTACTACGACCTGGAGGCCGAGCGCACCAAGCGCGGCACCACGGACGTGGCGATCATCCGCGTCGAGCGGCTGTACCCGCTGCCGGGTGCGGAGCTCCAGGCGGAGGTCAACAAGTACCCGAACGTCGAGAAGTACCTGTGGGCCCAGGAGGAGCCGGCGAACCAGGGTGCCTGGCCGTTCATCGCCCTCAACCTGATCGACCACCTCGACCTCGCGGTCGGCGCGGATGTTCCTCACGGAGAGCGGCTGCGGCGGATCTCCCGCCCGCACTCGTCGTCTCCGGCGGTGGGTTCGGCGAAGCGACACCAGGCTGAGCAGGAGCAGCTGGTGCGCGAGGTGTTCGAGGCGTAGGCCTCGGCCCGTTCTACGGTGGGCCCGGCTCCGAGTCTTTGGACTTGGGGGCGGGCCCATTGGCGTATCGGGGGGCGGGTCAGCGGTCGTCGGGGGGATCGCAGAAGATGGCGAGGTCGCGGGCCCAGGCGTTCTCGGAGGTACGCCGGGTGGTGCTGCCGGCTCTCAAGTAACCGACCTGCGCGACGAGTTCACGGGCGGTGCCGACGTGGCGCAGCAGGCGCTCGGCCCGCTGGTAGAAGGCGGAGCAGTCGGCTTCGTCGCTGTGGGTGGCCCGTCGGCTCCACAGGATGAGAGGGAAGCCCTGGGACTCGGCAAGGTCGAGGCCCGTGGTCGGGCTTGTCGCGTCGTGGCGGCACAGCAGCGGTACCGCGTCGGCAGGCGTGCCGGTCCAGTCGACAGGGGACGCCCCGTCCAGCCGAAGCCCAGTCAGCGGGCCGCTGGACACCTTGTCCCAACGCCGCCGCCGGTCCCGCAGCGAACGGTCCTGGTCGTACTGGCTGCGCACGAAGACGTGCCGCTCCAGTCCGAGCGGGTTCAGGTCCGGCAGCCGCCAGTTCTCCACGGGCAACTCCCACAGCAGCTCCCTCGGCAGGGAGAACTGCACGGAGGCCTTGGCGCCGGGCGATTCGGCCTGCCTCAGCGCGTCGCCGACCTGCCTGCGCAGTCGCTCCGGCAGGTCGTCGAGCCGCGTACCCGTCCTGTCCTGCGCCAGTACCGATTCATCGCTGCCCCGCACCATGACGAGGCGCCAGGCGTAGACCGCGGCCTCGACAGCGGCGCGCTCGATCTCCACCCGCACAATGGGTCCGATGTGGGTGAAGTCCGTGTCGACGCGGCTGAAGGCGGCACCGACGTCCCGGCCGCCGGGACCCGTGAGGCGCTGTCGGGCCGCGTCGGTCCAGCTGCGCAGCGCGGCGACGGCGGGTGCCTGGGCGGGACCGGTCCGGGTGGCGAGGTGGGCCCAGGCCCGCGCGGTGTACAGCAGCAGGTGCTCGTCGGTGGCGAGTTGGTTCAGGTATCCGGCGCCGTCCCGCCAGTGGCGCGGGGGCACCTCCGGCCGCTGTCGTGGCGGGAGCAGCTCCAGCACCGTCTTCGGCTCCAGGGGCGGCTCCAACTCGGCGAGGCGTCCGTAGAGTTCGGTCCGCTCGTCGGGCGGGAGGGCCGGGGCCGGGGTGCCGGTCAGTCCGAGCTGGACGCCGGTCCAGGTCAGGTGCGGACCCCGCTCGGCGAACCGCTCGGCGTGGTGGCGGTCATGGGCGCGTACGAGCCCGTGCCACAACTCGGTGTCGGTGATGCCCTGTTCGCACAGCGCCCGTAGTGCCTCGATGGGTACGGCCTCGCCCCGCCCGCCGCCGTCGGGCCGCCGGGACCTGATGACCCCGATGACGGCGCCGCGGTGTTCGTCGATGACGGGACCGCCCGCGCTTCCTACGGGGATCAGCTCGCCGTCGAGCCGGAGGGTGTCCCGGCTCCGTCCGGAGACGACGGACGTCGTGGTGACCACCCTGGGCGCGTCCAGGGGGCCGTCGGCGCCGTAGAGCATCGCCGCCGCCTCGCTGCCCGCCGGGTGGTCGCCGAGCCACAGACAGTCGACTCCGGCTACGTCGGGCACGTGCAGCAGTGCCAAGTCGCCCACGTCACGGACCTGTTCGACCTGACGGCGGCGGCCGTCCATGGTGGTGATGCCCACGCCCGACAACCGACCACGGTCCTCGACCACATGGGCCGCGGTGACCACCCAGCCGGGCGCCAGGAAGAAGCCGCTCGCCGATACGACACCCTGTGCGCCGGCCGGGGCGTGCACGCGGACCAAGGCGCGGCGGACGAGTTCGTCCCACTGGGCCGCGGGGCCGGCCGGGCTCTCCTCGGCGGCGGACACGCGCAGGGCGTCGGCCACCTCGGCCCACGCGCCGTCCTGGGAGGTGATCAGGGCATGACCGCCGCTGATCAGCAGGTCGTTGGCGTCCTGGAGGTCGTCCCAGCCGTCGTAGACGATCAGCCAGCGGAGCTTGGCCTCGCGGAGGCGCCGGAACATCTCATGGATCTCCTGCATGAGGGGCAGGCCGTCGGTGGACGGGGCGAGTTCGGAGCCGAAGCGCCGCACATCGCCGAGTCGCGTCGTGTGTTCTCCGGCCCTGATCCACCACACGAAGTCGTAGTCGGCGCCGAACCGGCGCACGTATGCCGCCGCGAGCGCCGACTTGCCCGACGAAGGCGGTCCGACCAGGGCGCAAGCCGCTGAACTCCCCCGTGCCTGCGCCAGTTTCGCCCTCAGCTGCCCGAGGAGGTCCTCCCGCAGGACGTACCCCGGCGAACGCCCGGGCGCCTTGCCCCGCACCAGCCGCGCGGGCCCGGGGAACTCCGTGTCCGCGATGTCGGCCGGGTAGTCCCCCGGCGCATCAGTGCCGAGCCGCTCCAACAGCCGCCATCTGGCCAGGCCTTCACTCGCACGGGACAGGGAGAGGTCCGGCCCCTGGTCGACAACCTGGAAGGCCAGAGCCGGCCGCCCGGTGCCGACATCGACGGTGACCACTCGCGGATCGCGCCGGGCCAGGATGTCCTCCAGCGGTGTCTCGTACGGCTCGTAGTCGTCCCCGACAAGGAGGAGCGTCCGTGCCTGGGCGGCGGACATCACGAGCGCCTCCTGCAGCTGCTCGGCTCCGAACCACACCCGCAGTACCACCTGGTGTCCCATGGCCCTCAAAACCCGGCCCACCCACCGCGCCCACGCCTGATCCACCAGCCGGTACACCACCGCGTACGACTCCGACGGCACCTCGGCAACCGCCCGCACCGGCGCCTCGAACCGCCCCAGCACCACCCGGGACACCTCGGCGAACGCCTCCGGCACCCCCTCCTCCCCCGCAGGCAGCGCACCCCCGTCCCCGGTGAGCCGAGCCAACGCCAGCGCAGGGAAGTTCCGCACCCCGCGCCCGAAGTGCCGCTCCACATACGCCCCGCAGTGCTTGAGGACGAGCAGCGCGTCGCCGCGTGGCAGCAGCCGCAGCAACTCCTCCCGCACCCCGGGCACGAACTCGTACCACCCTTCGCCGTCCCCGCGCCTGAGGAGCCCGCTGAGCAGCACCTCGGCCAGCACGGACGGCCCGCTCTGGGGCTGCACGGCCCGCTGGACGAGCTGCATCACCGGCAGGCTCAGCGGTACGGCGGAGAAGGCGACGGCGAGGGACACGGCCTGGCGGGAGGCCGAGCGGCGGAAGGCGGTGACGAGCGGGCCGGCGTCGGCGGGCGGGCGTTCACGCCGGGGTGGGGCGGCGGGGTGAGCCGCGTGGACCCAGGCGGCCGCCGCGGGCAGGGAGAGACCCGTGCCGCCCGAGAGCAAGCGGGCCCAGGTGCCCAGCGCCGCCCGCGTCGGCCCGAGCACCGGCACCGGCAGCGCCCCGGACGGCACATGCCCCTCGGCCGGCCTGAACTCCAGCCTGGCGCCCAGGCCTTCACGTCGCCGCAGGGTGCCCGGGAGAGCCGGGAGGTGCGTCCGCCGCCACAACCGCTGCGGCAAGGGCTGGACCACGGCGACGGGCGCGGCCTGTGCCCAGTGGTGCAGCAGCCGTTGCAGCTGGCCCGAGCGCCACAGCGGGCCCGCGCAGTCGCTGAGGACGAGGGTGAGTTGGCGTCCGGTGGGGTCGCGCACCTGCTCGGCGGCGCGCAGACCGCGGCCGGGTTCACGTGACGTGCCGACCGCCAACTGACCGTCGGCGCCCTGGTGGACGTAGTGCACCTGCACCTCGCGGAACGCGCCGAGGCCCGCGCAGATCTGCCGGAGTTCCTCAAGTGTGCTGTCCCAGACGGAGGTTGAGGTCGACGCGTCCATGAGCAGCCGCATCCGGGATTCGCGGCGCACACCGGAGCGCAGGACCGGCGTGAACAGGCCGGTCTCCGCGGCCCGTTCGGCGGTGGCCTGTTCGTCGAGGCGGTGGGCGATGGTGCGGACGGGCGGGTGGTAGCGCTGGAGCGGGCGCAGGGCGCGCTGGAGGGCGAGGGAGTTCGGGAGGGCGGTCGCAACGGGGATGCGGACGGGAGTGAAGTCCGGCTCGGGGGTGGGGTGTTCGGCGCCTTCGCCGGGCGCCGGGCGTGGGCGGTCGGCGTAGAGGTGGGTGCGGCCGTCGGCCGGGGCGGGTGCGGGGGTCGGAGTCGTGAGGTCGGGGCGGGGGGTTCCCTCCTGTGGGGTGGGGAAGGGGGTGGGACCGTCCAGCGGGTCCGGCGCCAAATCCCCTTCCACCAGCGTGACTTCCGCGGGCGCCACGTGTTCCGCGAGCCACAACGCCTCCGCGAGTTCACGCGCGCCGGGCTCGACGCCCAGCCGGGCGCGCAACCGCTCGGTGAGTGCACCGAGCGGGCCTTCGGCTGCGGGCGGCGGCGGGGGTGCGGTCATCAGCGCGTTCCGTGTTCGCCCTGGTCGAGCGGCCGCATCAGCAGCTCGGCGAGCCGTTGGCGGTCGGGTTCGCTGTCGCGTACCGCTTCCTGGGTGAGGTAGATGGCGTTGAGGAGTTGGTCGGCGGCGCGCAGGGAGCCGGGGCTCGACTCCAGGAAGGCGCGGATCAACTCCTCGTTGTCGGACGTGTCCGTGTCGCCGAAGTGGGCGCGGACCATGGCGTCGAGGCGGGCGGTGCCCCACTCGTCGTTGCGGGGTGAGGGCAGGTCGAGGTGGAGGCAGCGGCGCAGCAGCGGTGCGGGGAAGTCGCGTTCGCCGTTGCTGGTCATCACGACGATGGGGAAGGCCCGGCAGCGCACCTTGCCCTTCGCGACGGGGGCGCGGTCGCCGTCGTCGGTGAGGACCTCGACCTCGGGCTGGCGGCGGGCGATCCGTTGCAGCTCGGCGATGCCGAACTCGCCCTCCTCCAGGGCGTTCAGGAGGTCGTTGGGCAGGTCGATGTCGCTCTTGTCGAGTTCGTCGACGAGGAGGATCCGGGGCTTGGCGCGGGGCAGCAGGGCGGTGCCGAGCGGGCCGAGGCGCAGGTACTCGCCGATGTCCTCCGTGTAGGGCTCGCCCAACTCCTTTGCCATCTGCATGTCTTGGAGCCGGGCGATCGCGTCGTACGTGTAGAGGCCGTCGCGCAGGGTCGTACGGCTGACGATGGGCCAGTGCAGGACGCGGCCGAGGCCGAGTTCGTGCGCGAGGGCGTGGGCGAGTGTCGACTTGCCCGAGCCCGGGTCGCCGGTGACCAGCAGCGGGCGCCTCAAGTAGAGGGCGGAGTTGATGAGTTCGAGTTCCTGCGGGCGCCAGCTGAGGCCGCCCGCGCCCCGGGTGCCGAGGCGGCGCGTCGACTCGGTGCCGAGCGGCGGGACCGTGTCGACGACCGGACCGCCGTCGAAGTCACGCCACGGCGGCGGCGCGGGCAGCCGTCCGACACCGTCGTGCGGCTCGCCTGAACCCCGGAAGACGAACCAGTCGGGGGTGGTCACGGGAGTCTCCTTCGGGGGGAGGCGGTCGGATGGGCCGTGGCGCGGTGGCGGGTCACGGGGAGTCCAGCGGGTCGTCGCAGAGCGGGAGGGGGCGGCTCGGGTCGTCGTAGAGCAGCGCGACCTGGGCCGTCCAGGCCGCGTCCTCGCCGCCCTCCGCACCGGCCTGTTCCCGCAGGGCGCGCAGCCGCTCGGGCAGGGCTCCGGCGCCGTCGACGGAACCGAGCAACTGGGCGGTACGGCCGTACAGTTCACCGCATTCCACGCCGCACGCGCGCGCGTGCTCGCCCCGGAGGCTCCACACGGCGACGCCGTACCCGGCGCCGATCGCGTCGGTGAGCGAGTCGGGGTTCTGCTGCGGCGGGCGGCACAGGACCGGCACCGCGTCGTGCGCCGCCGCCTCCAGCGCCTCCTTCGCGTACTCGGGCGAGTGCACCGGCAGCGCCTTGAGAGCCTTTCCGACGACCCCGTCCCAGCGCTCCCGCCACAGCGGGGCGGGCTCGCCGCGCCGGTTCAGCGAGCGCAGCACGACCTGGCGCTGGGTACCCATGGACGGCTCGGCCGTACGCGGCCACTGGTGCGCGTCCAGCCCGAAGTGCTCGACGGGCAGGGCGAGTTCGAGGCGGGCACGGCTGTGCTCGGCGTCCAGTTTCCCGAACGCCCGCCGCAACGGCTGGTGCAGCACCCCTTGCAGCTCGGCGAGCGGAGCACCCTCATCCGCGGTGTCCTCGTCGAGCATCCGCGCGGTGTCCGGCCCGTCGGGCCAGGACCAGACCCGCCAGTGGAAACGATCGCCGGGGCCGTAGGGGTCGGGCTCCAACTCGACCGCTACGACGGGCTGTTCGCCGACGGTGTCGGAGGTGAGGGGTTGTTCGGCGGCCGGGAGGGCGAGGTCCTCCGCGTGGTCGTCGCCCGCGCGTTCGCGCAGCAGGGCGGCGAGGTAGTCGGGGAGCCGCTCGATGCGCGCCTTCACCCAGCGCTCCAGTTCGGCGACGGCGTCCGGTGCCCGCCGTCGGCAGGACTGGGCCACGGCGAGCAGATAGTGCAGGGCCAGGGTCTCGGCGCCGTCCGGCTGGTCGTGCGCCCAGCCCTGTCCGTCGCGCCAGTCGACCGGGGCCAACTCGTCCTCCCAGAGCGGTTCGTAGCCGAGGACGCGGCTGATCATCCGCTGGAGTTCGGCCGACGAGACGGGCCGGGGCAGTTCGGCGAGCAGGGCGGACGCCTCGGCGCTGTCCCGCGCTCCCCAGCCGCCCGCGTGCGGTTCGCCCTGCAGCCGGACCCAGTTCGGGCCGGCCGTCGCGTGGTGGTGCCAGCGGTCGTGGGCGCGGATGAGCGCCGCGTACGGGTCGGGGCCCAGGCTGTCCTCGCCGTCCACGGCGCGCGCCTCGCGGAAGCCGCGCAGCGCCGTCGCGGCGACGGCCAGGCCGCCGTCCTTGCCGGCGCGGCGGGCCTTGACGATGCCCGCGACGACTCCGTGGTCACGGTCCAGGAGGGGCCCGCCGGAGGCGCCATGCGGGATCTCCATCCGGGGCGCGAGGGTGTAGCCGTAGGAGCCGTCCCTGCCGTTGCACTCGCTGTGGCCGTTCCAGCGCTGGGGCGCGCCGCCGGTCGGGGTGCGCCAGCCGAACGCGGTGACCTGGTGCGGCGGGTCGTAGCGGTCGGTCAGCCGCACGCACGCGTGGCCGTGCGCCGCGTCATCCTCAAGTCGTACGAGAGCGAGGTCCTGTTCGGGGTCGGTGCCGCCGCCGAGCCAGTACGCGAGCCGGGCCGGGGTGTCGAGTTGATGGCCCTGTACGCGGAGCGTGCCGACGTTTTCGGCGCCCTTGGCCAGAGGCAGGACGTGCGCGCAGGTCAGCACCCAGCCGGGCGCGACGAGGAAACCGCTCCCCCAGAGGGTGCCGGGCGCCGCGTCAGGACCGATCCGTACGGTCGCGCGGATCGCCAACTGTTCCAGCCGGCCGGTCATGTGGCGGCGGCGTTCCGGCCGTCCTGGAGAGCCGTGCCGGAGGCGTCCCCCGCGCTCTGCGTGCTGTCCCCGCGCCAGGTGAGCGTGATCGACAGGGCGGCCTTGGCCTCACCGTCGGCGAGCAGCGCCACCGCCTTGCCCGGTTTCATCGCGAGTTCGACCCCGAAGGTCGCGCTGACCTCGTCGGGCCGCACGGCACGCGCCGCCTCCAGCACGGCACCGCCGACACCGCTGACCAGTTCGTTGAGCTGGTCGATCCGCGCGGCCATGTGGTCGAGGGCGCCGACGTCCTCGTACGCGAACTCGTCGGCCCCGCCGGGCACTTCCTCGGCCGAGAGCACACTGACCCGCGCGAGCACCCGCTCTCCCCCGGGCAGCTCGATCTCCTGGATCTTCCGTTCCATCCCGCCCCCGTACGACGATCTCGTGCGCCTGTGGTCATTGTGCCCAGGCACGCGCGCGTGAGGTGCGGGATCGGAACCTTTGCCCCCCGCATAACCTGGAGGTGTCAGACCCACGCCCCCAGGAGAATCCCCCGTGTACTTCACCGACCGAGGCATCGAAGAGCTCGAAAAGCGGCGCGGCGAGGAAGAGGTCACCTTCGAGTGGCTCGCCGAGCAGCTCCGCACCTTCGTCGACCTGAACCCGGACTTCGAGGTCCCGGTGGAACGCCTGGCGACCTGGCTGGCCCGCCTGGACGACGAGGACGACGACGAGTAGTCACTACGGCCGTGCCGCCCGCCTGGGTCAGTCGCGCGGGCGGGCGAGGTCGTAGGCGAGACCGAGCGCCCCGTGGACCAGGAACAGCGCGCCCGCCACGGCCCAGCCTCCGCTTCGGCGTCGTAGGCCCCAGGCCGTGAGCGGGAGGCCCGCCGCGATCTGGGTCAGGGCGACGGCGCGCGCCCTGGGGGTGCCGGACCAGGGCATCCAGGGGCCGAGGCGGCTGCTGTCGACGGCGTCGAGTTCGGCGCGGACCGCTTCCCGCCAGCCCGCCCACTCGACCTGCCGGGCGTCGGGCTGGACGCGGGCGATTTCCCGGAGGCGGTCGGCGGTCTCCCCCGGGGAGAGGCCGGTGGGGAGGGACACTCCCGCGCGCGTGAGGACCGCGAGGACGCCCCGGAGGCGGGCGCGGGCGTCGGCTTCGGGGTCCGGTTTCGTCAGCTGGTCCAGGGACTGCAGATCCAGCACGGGGTCCAGGCCGAGGCGGGCGGCGAAGGTGCGCATCGCCTCGTCCTCGCCGGCCGGGGTGCCGTCGGCGAGCCAGACGTAGCCGACCGGGCGGCGGAAACCCGAGGCCAGGGCGTAGCCCGCGCGGTCGGCGTCCCACCACAGGGCGAGAACGGGCCAGGGGGCGCCGACGGCGAGCGCGGTGGCCCAGCCGGTGAGGACGCGGTCGACCGGTTCCCCGCCGTGCAGCCAGGGCTTGCCCTCGGGAACGAGCACGCTCCAGTCGTCGCCCGCGCGGGTCAGCAGCATGCGTTCGCGGAGCGGATGGGCCGCCTGCGCGACGGACTCGGGGTCGGCGCGGCAGAGCAGCAGCGCGCCCGGTGCGGCACCGGCCTGGCGCCTGGCCTGGGGCTTCTCCGTCGACATGCTCACACGCTAGGTCAATTTGTTTGCTTTTGCCGCATGTTGACTCGTTGGCGACCGATCACCGACCGATCACCAACCGGTCGCTCGTCACCGGAACGGGTGTCTTGACTTTCCGGATCCACGATATATCGTGTTTCTCAGAAGACGCGATATGGCGCGTCATCTTCCGAGCGGTTCGGCCGAGGAGGTCTGCATCATGTCCGAGTGGTCCGTCGCAGAGCCCAAGAAGCTCACGTTCGACGAGCCCGTGAGCGATCTCCACGTGCGCATCGTCAACGGAACGGTGAACGTCGTGGGGACCGACGAGGGTTCCGCCCGTCTCGAAATCTCCGAGATCGACGGCCCGCCCCTCGTGGTGACCCAGTCGAACGGCACGCTGACGGTGGCGTACGAGGACCTGCCCTGGAAGGGCTTCCTCAAGTGGCTCGACCGCAAGGGCTGGCGGCGCAGCGCGGTGGTCTCCCTGGCCGTTCCCGCGAGCACCCGGGTCGAGGTCGGGGTGGTCGGCGCGGCGGCCGTGGTCTCCGGGATCAGCGGGCCCTCGGTGGTGCGCGGGGTCACCGGCGACACGACCCTCGTCAGCCTCTCCGGCTCGGTCCGCGCCGACACGGTCTCCGGGAACCTGGAGGCCCAGGCGGTCACCGGCGACCTCCGCTTCAACTCCGTCTCCGGCGACTTCACCGTCGTCGAGGGCTCCGGGCCCTCCGTGCGCGCCGAGTCCGTGAGCGGCTCGATGATCGTGGACCTCGACCCGGACGGCCCGACCGACGTCCGGCTCACGAACGTCTCGGGCGAGATCGCCATCCGCCTGCCGCACCCGGCGGACGCGGACGTCGAGGCCAACACGGCGAGCGGTTCGATCTCCAACGCCTTCGAAGGACTGCGGGTCCACGGCCAGTGGGGCGCCCACAAGATCACCGGCCGCCTGGGCGCGGGCACCGGAAAGCTCCGCGCCACGACCGTCTCCGGCTCGATCGCCCTGCTGCGGCGACCGGCGGCGGAGGACGAGAGCGACGGAGCGTGGGACAGGACCGGGGACGGTGACGAGGGGGCCGCCGCCACGGTGACACGGGCCGACGAGACACCGCGTCCCGACATGACCAAGGGCCCGGACACATCGACCAACCCGCCCGGCGCACCCACACCTGACACTACGGACGACACCGCACACGCCCCTGCGGACGGGGCTCAGGGCGACTCGGGGGACAATTCCGTTTCCGGCTCAGGCGGTGCTTCCGGCACCGACGCGGCCGACGGCACGACCGACAAGAAGGTGCTCTGACATGCCTCCCGTCTTCGCCCACGGCCGCCTCCGCCTGTACCTGCTGAAGCTGCTGGACGAGGCCCCCCGCCACGGCTACGAGGTCATCCGCCTCCTGGAGGAGCGTTTCCAGGGGCTGTACGCACCGTCGGCGGGCACGGTCTACCCGCGCCTGGCCAAGCTGGAGGCCGAGGGCCTGGTCACCCACACCACCGAGGGCGGCCGCAAGGTGTACGCCATCACGGACGCCGGCCGGGCCGAACTGGCGGACCGCAGCGGCGAGTTGGCCGACCTGGAGCTGGAGATCCGCGAGTCCGTCGCCGAACTGGCCGCCGAGATCCGGGCCGACGTCCGGGGCGCGGCGGGCGATCTGCGGCGCGAGATGCGCGCGGCGGCCTCCGAGGCCCGGCAGGGTGCCAGGACCGGGCGCGGCCGGACCGGCGAACACGACTCCCCCGCCGGGGACTTCACGGAGTTCGGCGACAAGGAGTCGTGGCGCGCCGCCAAGGAGGAGATGCGCCGCGCCAAGCAGGAGTGGAAGGAACAGGCCCGCCGCGCAAAGGACGAGAGCCGCCGGGCCCGCGAGGAGGCCCAGCAGGCCCGCCGCCAGGCCAAGGAGGCGCAGACACGGGCGTGGGCGCAGGCCCAGGAGGAGATGCAGCGCATCGGCCGCCAGGTCCAGGAACACGCCCAGGACCACTTCGCCCGCGGCGACTGGCCCACGGGGGTCCGCGAGAGCCTGACCGAACTGGCCAAGGAGTTCGGCGACTTCGGCAAGGAGTTCGGCAAGGACTTCGGGTTCGGGCGACCGGGGACAGGTGCGGGGGCGGGTGCTGGTGCGGGTACCGGCAAGTCGGGCTCGGCTCAGCAGAAACCGTCAGCTGGGTCGACGCCCGAGTACGGCCAGACCCCGGAGGACTTCCCCGCCGAGTACGAACCGGCATGGGCCCACGAGGACTCCACCGGCGACCCGGCCCGCGACCTGGACCGGCTCCTCGACCGCTTCCGGGACGACATCCGCGACGCGGCCCGCGACCGGGGCGTCACGGAGGACCAACTCCGGGACACGCGCCGCCACTTGTCCGCGGCGGCGGCGCACATCGGGGCGGTGCTGCGGGGCGGTGGGCGGAAGGTCTGAGTGAGGGGATCCGAGTGAGGGGGGGATCCGAGTGAGGGGGATCGAGAGCGGGCGGGTCATGGGTGTGCTCGGGAGCCAAGCCCGGGCACACCGACTCGCCGCAAGCTCCCCCACCCTCCCCTCACCCCCTTCCTTAACCTCTCCCCTCCCCCTCCCCCTCTCCCCTCCCCCTCTCCCCTCACCCCGCGGCCCGCTCCTCCCCTCCCCCGTACAGAACCCGCCTCGCCGTCTCATGGGTCACCCCGTGATCGGCGAGCACCTCGCCCGGTACGCCGGGGAGGATGGTCAGGGCGAGGAGGAGGTGTTCGTCGCCGATGTGGCGGTCGTGGTGGGCGACGGCGATGCGCAGGGACTTCTCCAGGACGTTCTTGGCGCCGCGGCTGAAGGTGCGGCGGCCCGACCAGGGCTCCTTGTCCTTGCGATCACCGGACATCGCCCCGACGCCGTGCACCTCCTCGACCCGGGCGACGATCTCCGACACGTCGATACCGAGCCCCGCGAGGGCATCGGCCTCGGACTGCGAGAGCCCGGCGCGCCGGCGGGCGTCGACGAGAGCCTGTCGTACGGACTCCTTGCGTTCCTCGGGAGCGAGGCCGAGGGCGGACAGGGCGAAGGAGGCCCGGCTGCCCTGGCGGTCGAGGAGTGCCAGGAGCAGATGGTCGGGGTCGACGGAGCGAGCCCCTGACCCCTCACGGTGCTCCACCGCGCCCTGCACCACGGCGCGGGCGTCTTTCGTGAACCGTTCGAACATCACTGCCTCCCGTACTTCTTGTGCACGGCCTGCCTGCTGACACCGAGTTCCGCGGCGATCTCCTGCCACGACCAGCCCTGATTGCGCGCACTGCGCACCTGAACCGCCTCCAACTGCTCCACCAGCCTGCGCAGCGCGGAGACGGCACGGAGGCCGACCCGTGGATCACGGTCACCCGCGCGCTCGGCGAGATCCGTTGCTTCGGTCATGACGTCAACCTACGTTGACACGCCTCGGATGTCAACCAAAGTTGACAACAGAGTGGGGTGCAGGGTGTGGCACACGCCAACGGCCGGCCCGGAGAACCGGACCGGCCGCGCGAAGCAAGGCACAGGGAAGGGAACCGCGAGGTGGCTAACCGTTCGTGAGGACGATCTTGCCGAACTGCCCACCGGCGTCGAGCCGTTCGAAGCCCTCGCGGGCCCGGTCCATCGGGAGCACCTCGTCGATGACGGGGCGGACACCGGTCGTGGCACAGAAGGCGAGCAGGTCCTCCAGCTCGTCCTTGGTGCCCATGGTCGACCCGACGACCTTGAGTTCGAGGAAGAAGATGCGGGTCAGTTCGGCATGCGAGGGCCGGTCACCGCTGGTGGCCCCGGAGATGACGATCGTCCCCCCGGGCTTGAGGGACTTGACCGAGTGGGACCAGGTGGCGGCGCCGACGGTCTCGATGACGGCGTCCACGCGCTCCGGCAGCCGCGCCCCCGGCTCCACCGCCTCCAGGGCGCCCAGCTCCAGCGCCCGCTTGCGCTTGGCCTCGTCGCGGCTGGTGGCGAAGACGCGCAGCCCCGCCGCCTTGGCGAGGACGATGGCGGCGGTGGCGACACCCCCGCCGGCACCCTGCACGAGGACCGAATCCCCGGGCCGTACACCGGAGTTGGTGAAGAGCATCCGGTAAGCGGTCAGCCAGGCGGTGGGCAGACAGGCGGCTTCGGCGAAGGAGAGTTCCTTGGGCTTCGGCAGGATGTTCCAGGTCGGTACGGCGACCCGCTCGGCGAAGGTGCCCTGGTAGTGCTCGGTGAGGATGGAACGGCGTTCCCTGGGGCCGACGCCGTGCCCGGTCTGGCCGATGACGGAGTGCAGGACGACTTCGTTGCCGTCCTCGTCGATCCCGGCGGCGTCGCAGCCGAGGATCATCGGCAGCTTGTCCTCCGCGAGGCCCACGCCGCGCAGGGACCACAGGTCATGGTGGTTGAGGGAAGCGGCCCTGACGTCGACGACACTCCAGCCCGGCCGGGCCTCGGGGGCGGGACGCTCCCCCAACTCAAGGCCGGAGAGCGGCTGGTCGCGGTCGATTCGGGCGGCGTAGACGGCGAACATGACCTTGACGATAGGCTCCGCCGGTTGAACAGGGAACTACCTCGCGGTGTGACAGATGCCCTCTTGCCATCGGGTGCGGGGAGTTCGAACCGACACCCCGCAGCCGCCGACCGATCCCGCGTCCCACGGGCAACGCCCACCCCTCAACGCCCCGCAGCCGCCGAACGGCCTCGCGCCCCACAGGCAACGTCCACCCCTCAACACCCCGCACGGGCGGGCGGGTGGGAAAGGTTTTGACCTGCAGACGCCGACGCACCCGAACCACCCACGGCAAACGCCCACCCCCCAACACCCCGCACGGGCGGGCGGGTGGGAAAGGTTTTGGCCCGCAGACGCCGACGCACCCGAACCACCCACGGCAAACGCCCACCCCCCAACGCCCCGCACGGGCGGGCGGGTGGGAAAAAGGGCCCCGCCCAAACGGACGGGACCCTCCAACCTACCGGCGGGCAACCCCCTCCGCCCGAGCCGCCGCAGCGACAGCCGCGGTCACCGCAGGCGCCACCCGCTCATCGAACGGCGACGGAATCACATAGTCCGCGGCAAGGTCGTCCCCGACCACCCCGGCCAACGCCTCGGCCGCCGCGATCTTCATCCCCTCGGTGATCCGAGACGCCCGCACCTGCAACGCCCCCGCGAAGATCCCCGGGAACGCCAGCACGTTGTTGATCTGGTTCGGGAAGTCGGACCGCCCGGTGGCGACAACCGCCGCGTACCGGTGCGCCACATCAGGGTGCACCTCGGGGTTCGGGTTGGCCATGGCGAACACGAACGCCCCCTCGGCCATGGAGGCGACGGCAGGCTCCGGCACCGTACCCCCGGACACCCCGATGAAGACGTCGGCGCCTTCCAGCGCCGCCTCCAACGACCCCGAGATCCCCGCCTTGTTGGTGAGCTCGGCGAGTTCACGCTTGACGGGCGTGAGGTCGTCCCGGTCCCGCGAGACGACACCCTTGCGGTCGGCGACGGCGACGTCACCGAGCCCCGCCTCCAGCAGGAACTTGGCGATGGCCACACCGGCCGCACCCGCACCGGAGATGACGGCCCGAAGATCGCCCAGCTCCCGCCCGGTCAGCCGCGCGGCGTTCCGCAGGGCCGCCAGCGTCACGATCGCCGTACCGTGCTGGTCGTCGTGGAAGACCGGGATGTCCAGCCGCTCCTGGAGCCGCCGCTCGATCTCGAAGCAGCGCGGCGCCGAGATGTCCTCCAGGTTGACGCCCCCGAAGGCGGGGGCGAGCCGCACGACGGTCTCGATGATCTCGTCGACGCCGGTGCAGTCCAGCGCGATCGGCACCGCGTCCACGCCGCCGAACTGCTTGAACAGGATCGCCTTGCCCTCCATGACGGGGAGGGAGGCCTCGGGACCGATGTCGCCGAGTCCCAGCACGGCCGTACCGTCCGTCACGACGGCGACCACCGACGACTTCCAGGTGTAGTCGTGGACGAGTTCCGGCTGCTCCGCGATCGCGGTGCACACGCGCGCGACGCCGGGTGTGTACGCGAGGGACAGGTCGTCCTTGTCGCGGATCGGCACGGTGGCCTGCACGGCCATCTTGCCGCCGCGGTGCAGCGCGAACGCCGGATCGAAGGAATCGAGGGGCTCGGCCCCGCCGTCCTGATCCGTACTGCTGTCGCTGCGAGGATTGACGATCTCCGCTGCCACTTTGTCTTACCCCTTAAGTCTTCATTGATTTTGAGGGTGGCCACTCCCTGGTGAGGGGTGGGCGGGCACCGCGCAGAGCCCAGGAATTGATGCGTACGAGCATCTGCGCGACGGGCGCGCCGCACACGCGCCCTGAGCCCCGGATGAGGGGTGTAAAGACCCTTCTTACCGGACGGACACCGCCGAGGACGAGTCCAATAGGCGCAAGGTCACATCCCGTCCGCCATGGGCGGAACGATGATCGATCACATCGTGAGACATACCGAAGGTCTTCCGGCCGGAAGGCGTGATTCCCGTAGATGGTCCGTGCGGGGGCCGTCCTGATGTACCGACCTGATGCGATTCGGGGGTCACCCGTTATCCGATTTTGACATGGAGAGTCCCCTGAATGGTTCAGTCCGAATGGCAAGATGCCCTAATCACACGGGGTCGCGACACTCGAAGGTGTGTGTTCACGTCGACCCGTCGGCATTGCCGTCCATCCGCCGGAGGAACTCACCATGACCGCAAGATTCACCCGTCGTACGACCGCCCCGCACACCCGGCTGGCCGCGGTCGGTGCGATCGCGGTCGCCGGCGCCCTGGTGCTCACCGGCTGCGGTGACCAGACGAAGAAGGCCGACTCGAGCAGCGCGTCCACGAGCACGGCTCCACTGGCTTCCAAGCTTCCCTCGTCCATCCGTAGCGCGGGGGTCGTCAAGGTCGGCTCCGACATCGCGTACGCGCCGGTCGAGTTCAAGGACGACTCCGGCAACGTCGTCGGCCTCGACCCGGATCTGGCCGCCGCGATGGGCAAGCAGCTCGGCGTGAAGTTCGAGTTCGAGAACGGCACCTTCGACGCCCTGCTCACCGGTCTGCGCTCGGACCGCTACGACATCGCCATGTCCGCGATGACGGACAACAAGAACCGCCAGGAGGGCATCGACGGCGACACGGGCAAGAAGGTCGGTGAGGGCGTCGACTTCGTCGACTACCTGACCGCCGGTGTCTCCATCTACACGCGCAAGGGCGACACGGGGAACATCGCCTCGTGGTCCGACCTGTGCGGCAAGAAGCTCGCGGTCGAGCGCGGCACGGTCTCCGAGGACCTCGCCAAGAGCGAGACGAAGAAGTGCACGGGCGGCAAGAAGATCACCATCGAGCCCTTCGACGACGACCAGCAGGCCCAGACCCGGCTGCGCTCGGGTGGCGCGGACGCGGCCTCCTCCGACTTCCCGGTGGCCGCCTACGCGGTGAAGACCTCCGGCGGCGGCAAGGACTTCCAGCTGGTCGGCGACCAGGTCGAGGCGGCGCCGTACGGCATCGCGGTCGCCAAGAGCAACACGCAGCTGCGGGACGCGCTGCAGGCCGCGATGGACGCCGTGATCAAGAGCGGCGAGTACCAGAAGATCCTGACGAAGTGGGGCGCCGAGGACGGTGCCGTCAAGTCGTCCGTGATCAACGGCGGCAAGTGACCGCGGATCCGCCGTCACCGAGAGGCAACATCCGTGACTACTGACATCGACGGGACGCCGGGGGCGCACGACGCGCCCCCGGACGCCCCCAAGCCCATCAAGGCCATTCCGGTCCGGCACTACGGGCGGTACGTCTCCGCCGTGGTCGCGATCGGGATCCTGGTCTCGATCATCTACGCGTTCGGCCAGGGCAAGATCAACTGGCATGCCGTACCGGACTACTTCTTCGACCACCGGATCATGACCGGTGTCTACAAGACGCTCCTGCTGACGGTCCTGTCGATGGTCATCGGCATCGTCGGCGGCATCGGCCTCGCGGTCATGCGGCTGTCGAAGAACCCGGTGACCTCGTCGATCGCGTGGTTCTACATCTGGTTCTTCCGCGGCACCCCGGTGCTGGTCCAGCTGTTCCTCTGGTTCAACCTGGGCCTGGTCTTCCAGTACATCAACCTCGGGCCGATCTACAAGAACTACTGGTCGGCCTTCATGACGCCGCTGCTGACGGCGCTGCTCGGCCTCGGTCTCAACGAGGCCGCGTACATGGCGGAGATCTGCCGTGCCGGTCTGCTCGCCGTCGACGAGGGCCAGACCGAGGCCTCGCACGCGCTCGGCATGAGCCACGCCAAGACGCTGCGCCGGATCGTGATCCCGCAGGCGATGCGGGTGATCGTGCCGCCCACGGGCAACGAAGTGATCAACATGCTGAAGACGACCTCGCTCGTGGCGGCCGTCCAGTATCCGGAACTCTTCCGCTATGCCCAGGACATCGGACAGAACTCCGGCGCCCCGGTGGAGATGTACTTCCTCGCCGCGGCCTGGTACCTGATCATGACGTCCGTGCTGAGCGTCGGGCAGTACTACGTCGAGCGGTACTACGCCCGCGGTTCCAGCCGCGCGCTGCCGGCGACGCCGTACCAGAAGATCAAGGCGAACATGCTGTCCATCGGCCGTCCGAAGGGAGGCACGGCATGAGTCCGAAGCTGGGCAAGTCCGACTCCGCGGAGAAGAACCCGTCCGACCCCTCGGTCCCGATGGTCAAGTCGGAGGGCGTGCACAAGTCGTTCGGCCCGGTCGAGGTCCTCAAGGGCATCGACCTGGAGGTGAAGTCCGGCGAGGTGTTCTGCCTCATCGGCCCCTCGGGCTCCGGCAAGTCGACGTTCCTGCGGTGCATCAACCACCTGGAGAAGATCAACGCCGGCCGGCTGTACGTCGACGGCGAGCTGGTCGGCTACCGCCAACAGGGCGACAAGCTCTACGAGTTGCGTGATCGCGAGGTCGCGGTGAAGCGCCGGGACATCGGCATGGTCTTCCAGCGCTTCAACCTGTTCCCGCACATGACGGCCGTGGAGAACGTCATCGAGGCGCCGGTTCAGGTCAGGGGCGTCAACAAGGCGCAGGCCAGGGAGCGCGCGATGCAGCTCCTGGAGCGGGTCGGGCTGGCCGACAAGGCGCAGAGCTACCCCTCGCAGCTCTCCGGCGGCCAGCAGCAACGGGTCGCGATCGCACGGGCGTTGGCGATGGACCCGAAGCTGATGCTCTTCGACGAGCCCACCTCGGCCCTCGACCCGGAGCTGGTCGGTGACGTCCTCGACGTCATGCGCGACCTCGCCGAGTCCGGCATGACGATGATCGTCGTCACCCACGAGATGGGCTTCGCCCGCGAGGTCGGCGACAGCCTGGTCTTCATGGACGGCGGCGTGGTGGTCGAATCCGGCCACCCACGCGACGTCCTGACGAACCCTCAGCACGAGCGCACCCAGGGCTTCTTGTCCAAGGTGCTCTAGAGGCAGGCGAGTTGAAGGGGCGGTACGGAATTCTCGTACCGCCCCTTCGCTGTCCGGCCCTTCGCTGTCCGGCCCTTCGCCTGTCCCGCCTGCGCGTCCTACTTCAGCGCCAGCAGCAGGGTGTCCGAAGGCGAGCACCACACCGCCCGCGCCTCCCCGAACCCCTTCTCCCGCAGCACGCGCGCGTGCCACTCCGGGGACGGTGTGTCGCCGTCCGCGTGCTCGCCGTAGATCTCGTAGCGGCGGGCCGTGGGGCCGGCGAGGACCGGGTCCTGGGCGGCGAGCTGCCACCAGTCGGCCCAGTCGAGGACGCCGTCGCGCTTGGCCTGATCCATCCGGGTGTGCCGGTGCGCCCGCTCCGCCGCGTTGATCCTGGGCGTCGACTCGTCGATCATGTGGTCCGCGTTCATGAAGACACCGCCGTCGCGGACGAGCCCCGCGACCTGACCGTAGAGGGCCGCGAGGGGTTCGCTGTGCAGCCAGTGGAGGGCCGTGGCGGTCAGCACGGCGTCGTACGTGTCGTACGGCAGCCGTGTCGTCCACTCCGGGTCCTTGAGGTCGGCCGTCACGAAGGTGACCCGGTCGTCGTCCGCGAAGGTGCCCTCGGCGATGGCGAGGAGGGCCGGGTCGAGGTCGACCCCGGTGCTGGTGGCGTCCGGGAAGCGGGCGAGCAGCCGGGCGGTGATGCTGCCGGTGCCGCAGGCGAGGTCGAGGACGCGCGGTGCGGGGCCGGTGAGGGCCTCGACCATGTCGAGCATGATCCGGAAGCGGTCCTCCCGGTCGGGCATGTACCACTCCTGCTGCCGGTCCCAGCTCTCCTGCCAGGCCTGCCAGTCGGTTCCGACACCGGTCGTCATGAGGACCCCCTGTCCACGCACTGTCGTAATACCCTGGAAGCACGATCAGCTGTTACCTGACCGCATCCACGACCATAGAGCGCCTCCGTAAGGACTACAAGTGGAACTGGCCTATTACTCGGACTACGCCGTACGCCTCGTCAACACCGAGGAACCGGTCCGGGGCAAGGACGTCCTGACCTCGGTCGAGGCCGTACGGGATCTGTTCGGCGCCAACCAGGAGGCGGCCCGCCGCGCCACGGAGGCCGACGTGACCCGCTTCCGTTCGGTGCGCGGGCGGCTGCGGGCGGTCTTCGAGGCGGCCGACGGCGGCGACGAGACGCTCTCCGTGAACCTGCTGAACTCGCTGCTGCTGGAGTTCCCGGTCAGCCCGCAGATCTCCGGGCACAACTTCCGCGACGACGACGGCCGCCCGCTGTGGCACATGCACCTCGCGGACCACCCGTCGAACGCGACGGCCGGCTACGCGGCGATCGCGGCGATGGGCCTGGCCTTCCACCTCACCGAGTACGGCGTCGACCGCCTCGGCCTGTGCGAGGCCGCGCCGTGCCGCAACGCCTACCTGGACACCTCGACGAACCGCTCCCGGCGCTACTGCTCGGACCGCTGCGCGACCCGCGCCAACGTCGCCGCCTACCGCGCCCGGAAGCGCCTGGAGGCCGACCGGTCGGAGAAGACGGGCCTCGCCGCGGAGAGCGCCCAGCGGACCACCGCGACCGGCGAACGCTGACCGGCCTTCGGCGGCCGGTACCGGAACCGCACCTTCCCCAGCACCAGCTCCTCGGGCACGGTGCCGTAGTCCGTGCTGTCCCCGCCCGCGAACGCGTTGTCCCCGAGCACCCACCACCCGCCCTCGCGGCGCTCGGCGGCACGCTTGACGACCAGCAGGTCCTGCTGGAACGGATGCCGCAGCACGACGATGTCGCCGGGCCTGATCCGCGCCCCGTACTGCACCACGAGCAGATCCCCGTGACACAGCGTCGGCACCATGGACGGGCCGGTCACCTCGGCCGTCCCGAAGGGCAGTACGGCCCTTCCGCGCTCGGTCTCCTGCGACAGCTCCGGCATCCCCGGCACCTCCCCGGTCCTATCCTCCACCAGTCTGAGTCTGACCCTGGACTTTTGTCCTAAGCCCATGGGGGCACTCGCGAAAACAGCTTCTCCAGGGAGTAATGTCCCACCTGAGAAGACGATCACGAGGAAGGAACGCTCCATGCTTTCCCGCCTGTTTGCCCCCAAGGTGAAGGTCAGCGCGCACTGCGACCTGCCCTGCGGTGTGTACGACCCGGCCCAGGCCCGCATCGAGGCGGAGTCGGTGAAGGCCGTGCAGGACAAGATGGCCGCCAACGACGACCCGCACTTCCAGGCGCGCGCCATCGTCATCAAGGAGCAGCGCGCCGAGCTCGCGAAGCACCACGTCTCGGTGCTCTGGAGCGACTACTTCAAGCCCCCGCACTTCGAGAAGTACCCGGAGCTGCACCAGCTGGTCAACGACACCCTGAAGGCCCTCTCGGCCGCCAAGGCGTCCACCGACCCGGCGACGGGCCAGAAGGCGCTCGACTACATCGCCCAGATCGACAAGATCTTCTGGGAGACCAAGAAGGCCTGACACCCAGTCGGCCCAGCCCGGCCGACCGGCGATCGGTGCACCATCGACGGTCAGCGGGTCTGGGGAAGGGGCTCCACCGGTTCGCCGGCGGGGCCCCTTCGCCGTTCCCGCCCCGGCCCCGGCGGCCCCCGTGCCATCCTGGACGGCGTGAACCGTGACGACCTCGTACGGCTGCGCCAGGCCCGGGACCGGATGAACCGCGAGTACGCGGAGCCGCTCGACATTGCCTCGATCGCGCGGACCGCGCTGATGTCGCCGGGCCACTTCCAGCGCAGTTTCCGCGCCGCGTACGGGGAGACGCCGTACAGCTATCTCATGACCCGGCGGATAGAGCGGGCGAAGGCGCTGCTGCGGCGCGGGGACCTCAGCGTGACCGAGGTGTGCATGGCCGTGGGCTGTACGTCGCTCGGGTCGTTCAGCTCGCGGTTCACCGAGCTGGTCGGTGAGACGCCCAGCGCGTACCGTGCCCGTTCGCACGAGGCGGGTGCGGTGATCCCGTCCTGTGTGGCCCGCACTTTTACCCGGCCGAACCGGGCGGGACCGCCCCTCCAGCCCTAGCCTGTCCTGCATGGATCTCAAACTCCGCCAGTGCTTCATCGCCGTCGACGACCACGACAAGGCGCTCGCCTTCTACTGCGACGTCCTGGAGCTGGAAATCCGTAACGACGTCGGTTTCGAGGGCATGCGGTGGGTGACCGTGGGCTCGCCGTTGCAGCCGGACGTGGAGATCGTCCTGGAGCCGCCGGCCGCGAACCCGGACGCCTCCCCCGCCGACAAGCAGGCCATGGCCGAACTCCTCGCCAAGGGCACCCTGCGCGGCGTCAACTTCACCACCACCGACTGCGACGCCCTCTACGCCCGCGTCCAGGAGTCCGGCGCCGAGGTCGTCCAGGCACCGACCGACCAGCCCTACGGCGTCCGCGACTGCGCGTTCCGCGACCCGGCCGGAAACATGCTGCGGTTCATGCAGCGCAACAAGGACTGAGGGCTGAGGACGGGGACGAAAATCCCGCGGTCGGCTCTCTCCCTCGCGCTTACGATCACGCCATGAGCGCTACGACCGTCCGCTGGACCCACGCCTTCATCGACCGCCCGCTCGGCCGCCTCGGCCCCGCCCACGACTTCTGGACGGCGGCCACGGACACCGAGCTGTCCGAACTCCGGGGTGACAGGGGCGAGTTCACCACCCTGCTGTCCTCCGGCGCCGACGCCTGCGTGAAGGTCCAGGGCGTCGAGGACGGCCCGGGTGGCGCTCATCTCGACTTCTCCGTCGAGGACGTGCCGGCGTTCGTGGAGTCCGCGCTGCGCCTCGGCGCGGACTCCGTCGCCGAGCACGACGGCTGGGCCGTACTCCGGTCCCCCGCGGGGCAGTTGTTCTGCGCGGTCCCCTGGCACGGCGAGTCCGTACGACCGCCCGTGGTGGCCGGCACCCGCCTCGACCAGGTCTCCCTCGACATCGGCCCCGGCTCCTACGACGCCGAACTCGCCTTCTGGAGCGCCCTGTTGCCCGACTGGGCCTCGCTGGCGGGGGCGCTCCCCGAGTTCCACGTCCTCAAGCCCCCGACCGGCCTGCCGATCCGCATCCTGCTCCAGCGTCTCGGCGAGGACCGTCCCGCGTCCGCCCATCTCGACCTGGCCTGCGCGGACATCGGCACGGCCGTCGTGGCGCACGAGCGCCTCGGCGCGTCCGTCGTCTCCCAGGGCAGGCACTGGACGGTGATGCGGGACCCGGCGGGCGGCACCTACTGCCTGACCGGCCGCGACCCGGAGACCGGCGGACTCCCCCACCGCCCCTGAGACAAGGGGATCAGCCCGTCCACACCTCCACGTCCACCACCGCGCCCACCGGAATCGCCCCGTACACGTGCGGGAACTCCTCCCCGCCCGGCTCCGGCGCCTCGTACTTCAGCGGTGCGTCGAGCCGCGCCGGGTCCACGACCAGGACCACCAGTTCGTCCGGGCCGTCGTAGGAACCGTACAAAAAGCGTGCCACGCGCGGGAGTTGGTCGCGGGTCGAGCAGTGGATGAAGCCCTCCTCCTGGAGGGTGCGGCCACGGGTCGACCACTCATAGCTCCCGCGCTCGCGGGCCGCGTCCCAGAGGGCGCGCTCGGTGATGTGCAGGACGGGGGCGGTGGGTTCGTGTTCGGGCATACGCCCACGTTACGGCCTCGGCTCGCGCCACATCGGGTACATGCGCGGGCCGTCCGGGAGGTCGAGGGTGCGGTCGGTGAACGTGTAGCCGAGGCGCTCGTACAGCTTGGCGCTGCGTTCGCTGCTGGCCTCGAGATACGCGGGCAGGCCCTCACGGTCGCAGCGGTCCAGGACGTGCCGGACGAGCGCGGCGCCGAGTCCCTCGCCCTGCCGGCCGGGGGCGACGGCGATCATCCACAGGTACTCGTGCGCCCGCCCGGCGGGATGCGAGTCCGCCATGAGCCGGGCGATCGTCTCGACCCGGTCGTTGTCGGGATCGACCAACTCCCGTAGTTCCACGGCCTCGTCGGCGCCGTCCGCCGGATGTGCCTCATCCGGTATCGACAGCCAGAGCGCGCAGGCCGCGCCGTCCTCGGTGAGGTCGATCCACCCGTCGGCGAACACCGCGTCGGCGAAGGCGGCCATCAGCCGGTGGTGGGTCGTACGGCGGTACTCGGCGTCCGGGAAGACCCACCCGCTGACCGGATCGTCCTGGAAGGCCTCGTCCAGCAGCCGGACGACCAGCTCCCGGTCCCCCTGGCCCGCCACCCGTATCGCGACACCCATGCCCCACCCCTCACCTCTCAACCACCGCCACCCGAACGGCTGTTGAGCCTAACGCTGCCCTACGGGGCGAGTGAGCCGAAGGGGCGCGTCGGTGTCGGGAGCGCGAACGCGCGGAGGCCCGAAGGGTCGAGCACGATCGCGCTCCCGACACCGACTTCGGCGCCCCGGAGGCGAACCGAGCCTCAAAAAAAGTGGGGCCCCGCGCACCGTGGGGATGCGCGGGACCCGCTGGTCCGGGGCCTTTCGGGGGCCGTGCGGGGTCAGGACCGCGCGGTTCCGGCCGGCTCCGGAGTCCTCAACTGCTGCGCCGGGTCACGAACTCGGCCAGCGCGAGCAGACCGCCCGCGTCCTGCGGGTCCGGGATCGCCCGGGCCAGCTCCTGCACGGCCCGCGCCATGTGGTCGGCCGCCTGGGCCTGCGCCCAGTCCCGGCCGCCCGCCCGCTCGACGGCGAGCGCGGTGCGCTCCAACTCCCCTTCCTCGTACGGCAGTCCGTACAGTTCCGCGAGTTCCGCGGCCGCCGGGGTGCCCGAGGTGAGGGCGGCGACCACGGGCAGGGACTTCTTGCGTACGGCGAGGTCGGCGCCGGCGGGTTTGCCGGTGCGGCCGGGGTCGCCCCATATCCCGATGACGTCGTCGATCAGCTGGAAGGCGAGCCCGGCCTGCCGGCCGAACGCGTCCAGCGCCTCGACGTCCTCGGCGGACGCCCCCGCGTACAGCGCGCCCACCGCGCAGGCGCAGCCGAGGAGCGCGCCGGTCTTGGCCTCGGCCATGACGAGCACCTCGTCGAGGGTGACCTCGGCGGGGGCCCGCTTCTCCATGGCGGTGTCCGCGTGCTGGCCCTCGCACAGTTCGACGACACAGTCCGCGAGCCGGGCCGCGGCTGCCTGGGCCGCCGGGTGCGGGTCCACGGCGAGCAGCCGCAGGGCCAGCGCCTGGAGGGCGTCCCCGGCGAGGATCGCGTCGGCGTCGCCGAACACGGTCCACGCGGTGGGCCGGTGTCTGCGGGTGGCGTCCCGGTCCATCACGTCGTCGTGCAGCAACGTGAAGTTGTGGACCAGTTCGACCGCCGCCGCGGCCCGGAGCGCGCCCGCCCGGGCCCGCTCGCCGCCGAGTGCGGTGGCGGCGGCGAGGACGAGGGCGGGGCGGATCGCCTTGCCCGCGTTGCCCGCGGCCGGGGTGCCGTCCGCGTGCTCCCATCCGAAGTGGTAGAGCGCGATCCGGCGCATCGAGCCGGGCAACGAGTCGATCGCGGCGCGCAGTTCGGGGTCGACGGACCTCCTGGCCCCCTCCAGGATCACCGCCGCCTCCTGCCCGTCGGGCGGCTGCGTGCCGGCGGTCCGGTGCCTCGGCTCCGTCCTGGGCTCGGCCACGGGGTCCCCCCTCAGCTCGGCCATGGGGTCCCCCTCGGAGAGTCCGCGGACGGTGACGCCCGCGCCGCGACCGGCCGCGTACGACCGGGGTGTACCCGCCCTCTCGGGCGGGGACACCGCGTCCAACTGCTGAAACGTCACCTCCAGCGGCCGATCTCGACGTTCTCCAGCACGCCGAGGGCGTCCGGCACGAGGACGGCCGCCGAGTAGTAGGCCGTCACGAGGTAGTTGATGACGGCCTGTTCGTTGATGCCCATGAAGCGGACCGACAGGCTCGGCTCGATCTCGTCCGGGATGCCGGCCTGCTGGAGGCCGATGACGCCCTGGTCGTTCTCGCCCGTACGCATGGCGATGATCGAGGTGGTCCTGCGGTCGCTGACCGGGATCTTGTTGCACGGGTAGATCGGCACACCGCGCCAGGTCGGGATGCGGTTGCCGCCGACGTCGATGGACTCGGGGACCAGTCCGCGCTTGTTCAGCTCGCGGCCGAACGCGGAGATCGCGCGCGGGTGGGCGAGGAACAGCTTGGTGCCGCGGCGCCTGCTGAGCAGCTCGTCCATGTCGTCCGGGCCGGGGACGCCGTCGTGGGGCTGGAGCCGCTGGTCGTACTCGCAGTTGTTGAGCAGGCCGAACTCGCGGTTGTTGATCAGCTCGTGCTCCTGGCGCTCCTTCAACGCCTCGACGGTGAGCCGGAGTTGCTGCTCCGTCTGGTTCATCGGCTGGTTGTAGAGGTCGGCCACGCGCGAGTGGATGCGCAGGACGGTCTGGGCGACGCTCAGTTCGTACTCGCGCGGCCTGGCGTCGTAGTCGACGAAGGTGTGCGGGATGTCCGGCTCGCCGGAGTGGCCCGCGGCGAGGTCGATGGCCTTCTCGCCGTACTTGTTGGTGCGCTGCTCGGGGATCGCCCGCAGCTGTGTGAGGTGGTCGCGCAGGGTCTCGGAGCGCTCCGCGACCTGCTCGACGTCCCCGCGGGCCAGGATCAGCACCGTGCACGCGGTGTCGGCGCGGGCCGTGTACTCCCAGATGGCCTCCGGGTCGAGCAGTGCCTGGTCGCCGAAGTAGGCGCCGTCGGCGAGGACTCCGAGGACCGTGTCGTCGCCGTACGGGCCGGTGCCGACCTTCTCCACCCTGCCGTGCGCCAGCAGGTACACCTCGTCGGCCTGGCTGCCGAACGACGCGATCGCCTCTCCCGGGGCGTACTCGCGCTGCCGGCAGCGGGTGGCCAGCTCCGAGAGCACCTCCTCGTCCTCGTAGTCCCGCAGTGCGGGCAGTTCGCCCAGTTCCGCGGGGATGACCTCGACGCGGTCGCCGGTCTTCACGAATGTCACCCGGCCGTCGCCCACGGAATAGCTCAGCCGTCGGTTCACCCGGTATGTGCCACCTTGCACGTTCACCCACGGCAGTGCGCGCAGCAGCCAGCGTGAGCTGATCTCCTGCATCTGCGGTGCGGACTTCGTGGTCGTGGCCAGGTTCCGCGCCGCCGCCGTACCAAGACTCTGCTGCGGCTTGTTCTGCTCCGCGCGGACCTCTTCGCCTACCGACATAGAGAAATGCCCTCCCCATTCATGCCCGGCACCTGTGCGCCCGGCATCGTTCTCGCGCACCAGCCTTCCTCACGGAGCGTGCTGATGGTATTACCCGAAAGAGCGGGAATGGATCTTCACGGGGTGGGCACAGGGCCGTTCACCTCGAATGTTGTTCGAGTGGCTGCTGGTGCCGGGGGTGTCCGGATCGGCTCGCACGCCGTACGAACAAGTAGGCCCAAGTGCCCTGTTGTCAGTACAAGCACTGACAACAGGCGACCGCGAACGGCGGCCGTCGCACAGCACGAAGGAGGCGATCATGGCCTCACCCATGTCCGCGGGCGGATTCCTGTCCTGTCTGAAGGCGACGGGCGTCCCGGTCCTCGAGGTCGGCGACTGGCAGACCCACAACCGCAACCACAAGGGCCCCTGGGGACCCGTCCACGGCGTGATGATCCACCACACGGTCACCAAGGGCAGCGCGGCCACGGTCGAGTTGTGCCGCGCGGGCCGCCCCGACCTCCCCGGCCCGCTCTGCCACGGCGTCATCACCAAGGACGGCCGCCTCCACCTCGTCGGCTACGGCCGCGCCAACCACGCGGGCCTCGGCGACGACGACGTCCTGCGCGCGGTGATCGCCGAGAAGGCGCTCCCCCACGACAACGAGGCCGACACCGACGGCAACCGCCACTTCTACGGCTTCGAGTGCGAGAACCTCGGCGACGGGCACGACCCGTGGCCCGACGCCCAGTTGGAGACGGTCGAGAAGGTCTGCGCGGCGATCTGCCGCCACCACGGCTGGTCGCAGCGGTCGGTGATCGGGCATCTGGAGTGGCAGCCCGGGAAGGTGGACCCGCGCGGGTTCACGATGAACTGGCTGCGCGACCGGATCCACGACCGCCTGAAGTGACCACCGGGCGATCCGGCCGACCCGGGTGACAATGGTGCCGTGACCAGCCCCGACCTCGCCGCCCTACGGCCCCTGATCCCCTCGCCGGTGGAAGAGGTCGCGGACGGGCGCTTCGGGCGGCACGGCATCCGGCTGCTGCTCAAGCGGGACGACCTGATCCACCCGGACCTGATCGGCAACAAGTGGCGCAAGCTCGCGCCGAACCTCACGGCGGCGGCCGGCCGGACGGTCGTCACGTTCGGCGGCGCCTACTCCAACCATCTGCGCGCCACCGCCGCCGCGGGCCGGCTCCTGGGGCTGCGCACGGTGGGCGTGGTCCGCGGGCAGGAGCTGTCCGACCGTCCGCTCAATCCGTCCCTGGCCCGGTGCGCGGCCGACGGGATGCGCCTCCACTTCGTCGACAGGTCGACCTACCGGCGCAAGACCGAGGCGGACACGCTGGCGGCGATCCTGCGTGCGGCCGGCGCGGAGGACGCGTACGTCGTCCCCGAGGGCGGCAGCAACTCCCTTGCCGTACGCGGCTGCCGGGCCCTGGGCGAGGAACTCCGCGCGCGTGCCGACGTCGACGTCGTCGCGCTCGCCTGCGGGACCGGCGGCACGCTGGCCGGGCTCGCCGCCGGACTCGGCCCTGACCAGCGGGCCTTGGGGATACCGGTCCTGAAGGGCGGCTTCCTGAGCGCGGACATAGAGGAGCTGCAGGAGCGCGCCTTCGGTGGCCGACGGGGCGATTGGACCCTCGACGACCGGTTCCATTTCGGGGGCTACGCGCGCGTGCCCGCCGAACTCGACGCCTTCGCCGGGGACTTCGAGCAGCGGCACGGGCTGGCCGTGGAGCGTCTCTATGTCGCCAAGTTGCTCCACGGACTTGTCGCCCTGGCCGACGAAGGGGCCTTCCCGCGCGGGAGCACGGTCGCCGCGGTGATCACCGGGCGACCGTTCCCGTAGAGCCGCTTCGGGCGCCGTGGAAAACGCCGGGCGCTCCCCGTGTCGTAGAGATCGCTAGGCCGCCTCGCGGTAGGCCGCCGCCTCCTCCAGGTCCAGGCGGCGCAGCAGGGTGCGGAGCATCTCGTCGTCGATGTAGCGGCCGTCCCGGAGGCGGACGAACATCGAGCGTTCGGCGCTGATCATCTCGCGGGAGAGGCGGCGGTAGGTGTCGTCGACGGTCTCGCCGGTGACGGGGTTGGTGGCGCCCAGGCGTTCCCAGACGGCGTTGCGGCGGCGCTCCAGGACCTCGCGGAGGCGGTCGGCGAGGGGAGGCGGCAGGGCGTTGCGTTCGTCCTCCAGAAGAGCCTCCAGGCGTTTTTCGGCGACCCGGGACGCCTGTGCCTGGGCGTTGGCCTCGGCGAGCGTCTCGGCCTGCTGGTCGCGGCCGGGGAATTTCAGCAGGCGGATGATCGGGGGCAGGGTCAGGCCCTGCACCACCAGCGTGCCGATGACCGTCGTGAAGGTCAGGAACAGGATGAGGTTGCGCTGCGGAAACGGGCCGCCGCCGTGCACCGTGAGCGGGATCGAGAAGGCGATGGCGAGCGAGACCACGCCTCTCATGCCGGCCCACCCGGTGGTCATCGCCCCCTTCCAGGTGGGGTTGTCCTCGCGGCCCCTGATCCGCGCCGAGAACATCCGGGGCAGGAAGGTCGCCGGGTACACCCACACGAACCGGGTCGCGACGACGACCAGGAAGAGGGCGATCGCGTACCAGGCGGCGTCCAGGCCCCGGTACTCCCCAAGGCCCTTGAGGACCACCGGCAGTTGGAGCCCGATCAGGGCGAACACCGCCGACTCCAGGACGAAGGCGACCATCTTCCAGACGGCCTCCTCCTGGAGGCGGGTCGCGAAATCGACCTCCCACGCGCGGTGCCCCAGATAGAGCGCCACCACGACCACGGCGAGCACCCCGGAGGCATGCACCTGCTCGGCGACCGCGTAGGCGACGAACGGGATCAGCAAGGAGAGCGTGTTCTGCAGCAGCGCCTCCTTGAGGTGCGTGCGCAGCCAGTGGATCGGCACCATCAGCAGGAGCCCGATCCCGACCCCGCCGACGGCCGCGAGCAGGAACTCCCCGATCCCGCCGGCCCAGGTGGCGCCCTCGCCGATCGCGGCCGCGAGGGCCACCTTGTAGGCGGTGATCGCGGTCGCGTCGTTCAGCAGGGACTCGCCCTGGAGGATCGTCGTGATCCGGGACGGCAGGCCGACCCGGCGGGCCACGGCCGTCGCCGCGACCGCGTCCGGCGGCGCCACCACCGCGCCCAGCACCAGCGCCGCGGTCAGCGGCAGCCCCGGCACGATCACGTACGCGGCCCAGCCGACGACGAACGTGGCGAAGAGCACGTACCCGACCGACAGCAGCGCCACGGGCCGCACCTGGGCCCGCAGGTCGAGATACGAACTGTCGGTGGCCGAGGTGTACAGCAACGGGGGCAGCAGCAGCGGCAGCACGACCTCGGGGTCGAGGGTGTAGTCGGGCACCCCCGGTACGTACGAGACGACCAGCCCCACCGCGACCAGCAGCAGCGGTGCCGGCACCGGGGTGCGTCTGGCCGCGGCGGCCACCACGGCACTCCCCGCCACCAGCATCAGCAGTGGCATCACGTCCATCGACCTCGCCCACCCTCGTTTTTCCGCGCGGCCAACCGCACACCCGTCGTAATCTGGCAATCATGAAACAGTGCACGCACGCCGACGCGCTGCCGCTCCCTGAACCGGGGCCCCAGAGCGAGACCTGTCTGGAGTGTCTGGCGGCCGGCACCCACCCGGTGCAGCTGCGACTGTGCCTCTTCTGCGGCCATGTCGCCTGCTGCGACTCCTCGCCCGCCCGCCACGCCACAGCACATCACAAGGACTCCGGACATCCGGTGATGCGGACGTTCGAGCCCGGGGAGAGCTGGCGCTGGTGCTTCGTCGACCACGTACTCCTGTGACCCCGTAATCCGACCGCCGCTTTCGACGGTTCGACCGTCTGACGTCTGGGTACGTCAACCCGGCGCGCGCTCTTCCCAATTGGGCCCGCAGGACCCCTAGCCACGGAGCGTATCCGTAGGTTTACTATGAGTGACAGCATGGGGTTGGGGTCCCGGGGACAGAAAAGTTCGGAGCGCGGTAGCGTCACCGCTGAACCAAGTATCGCGTTACCCCGGGGGGCGACCCCTGGGCCCCCGAAAGAGCTTGTACCACCTTGGAGGTGAGGGTGTCCCAGATCGCAGGCGAGCCCGCGACCCAGGACTTCGTGGAAGTCCGGCTGCCGGCTGCGGGTGCCTACCTGTCGGTGCTGCGTACGGCCACGGCCGGCCTCGCGGCCCGTTTGGACTTCACCCTCGACGAGATCGAGGACCTTCGCATCGCGGTGGATGAGGCGTGCGCGATCCTGCTCCAGCAGGCCGTGCCGGGCTCGGTGCTCAGCTGTGTCTTCCGCCTTGTGGACGACTCGCTCGAAGTCACCGTCTCCGCCCCGACGACGGACGGTCACGCACCCTCGCGCGACACCTTCGCCTGGACCGTGCTCTCGGCCCTCGCGGGCAAGGTCTCATCGGCAGTCGACGAGGACAAGACCGTTTCGATCAGCCTCTACAAACAGCGCGGCGCGGGACCCGGGCCGGCGTGAGGAACGGGGACGGGCCGGTGCGGGACGAAGAGCGCGGCACACGGGAGCTGCCGGCCGAGGGCGGCTCAGGCGGATCCCGCCGCACGGCGGACGACAGCGCCCTGGTGCCGCGCGGCGGAATCCCCGAGCAGGCCCGGCCGCACCCGGAGGACGAACCCTCGGAGGCCGGTGTGATGGACGACGGTCAACGCGAGCAGGACGGTGCCGTGCGTATTGGTGGGGTCTCCCCCGTTGCCGGGGGTTCCCCCGCTCCGACTGAGTCGAGCGCGGGGGAGGAGGCGAAAGCTCGGGAAGGGGCGACGGACCAGGCGATGAGCGAGCACGAGCGGGACGACGTGGCGGGCACGCAGAGCGTGCAGGTCACCCGGCACGACCCCCAGGACCGCAGCGGAGCGCGCGCACTCTTCATCGAGCTGCGCACCCTCAAGGACGGCAGCGTCGAGTACGCGGAGCTGCGCAACCGGCTGGTCCGTATGCATCTGCCGCTCGTCGAGCACCTCGCACGCCGCTTCCGCAACCGCGGCGAGCCGCTGGACGACCTGACCCAGGTCGCCACCATCGGCCTGATCAAGTCGGTCGACCGCTTCGACCCGGAGCGCGGCGTCGAGTTCTCGACGTACGCGACCCCGACCGTCGTCGGCGAGATCAAGCGGCACTTCCGCGACAAGGGCTGGGCGGTGCGCGTCCCGCGCCGCCTCCAGGAGCTGCGGCTGTCGCTGACCACGGCGACGGCGGAGCTCTCCCAGCGGCACGGCCGCTCCCCCACGGTCCATGAGCTGGCCGAGAAGCTCGGCATCTCCGAGGAGGAGGTCCTGGAGGGCCTGGAGTCGGCCAACGCCTACTCCACGCTGTCCCTGGACGTCCCGGACACGGACGACGAGTCCCCGGCGGTCGCGGACACGCTCGGCGCGTACGACGAGGCCCTGGAGGGTGTCGAGTACCGCGAGTCGCTCAAGCCGCTGCTGGAGGATCTGCCGCCCCGGGAGAAGCGCATCCTGCTGCTCCGGTTCTTCGGCAACATGACGCAGTCGCAGATCGCGCAGGAGGTCGGCATCTCGCAGATGCACGTGTCCCGGCTGCTCGCCCGGACGCTGGCCCAGCTGCGGGAGAAGCTCCTCGTCGAGGAGTAGGACGGACGCAGAAAAAGAGTCAGCTCTTCGGCTCTTCGGTTCCACGACCAGGCCCTCGGATTCCGAGGGCCTGTGTCGTCGCCGGGTTCACCAGCAGCACCAGCGCGCCGACCGCGAGCACCGCGAGCACGATCCCGGCCGGGATCGCGACACTGTCGGCCTGGAGCAGGTTGTAGGCCACGGGCAGCGCCATGACCTGGGTGATGACGGCCGGGCCCCGGCTCCAGCTGCGCAGCAGGAGCAGTCCGCGCGCGGCCAGCAGCGGCAGCAGCGCGAGCACCACCAGGGTCACGCCACCGGTGACGGCCTGCTGGCGGTCGTCCGGTTCGCCGGTGATTCCGAGGACGAGCATCCACACGCCGGCGACGGCCAGCGCGAGCCCCTCGACGGCGACGAGGACCGCCGCGTAGGTCAGTCGGCGCGGGCGGGGTCCGCCGGGGCCGTCGGTCTCCGGGGCGGGGGTCTGCTCAGCACTCACCCCAGAAGGGTAGCCCTCGGGGTGCGGCCCCAGGTGTTCAGGCTCACGTCGTCTCCTCTTACCGAACGCCTACCTCGGTATGGGCCGAGTACCCCCCAGTAGGTACGCTGCAACTCATGCGTGCACTTCTCGTGGTCAATCCGGCGGCAACCACCACAAGCGCACGTACGCGCGACGTTCTGCTCCACGCGCTCGCGAGCGAGATGAAGCTGGAAGCGGTCACCACCGAGTACAGAGGGCACGCGCGCGACCTCGGCCGGCAGGCCGCGGAGAGCGGGAACGTCGATCTGGTGGTGGCCCTCGGCGGCGACGGCACGGTCAACGAAGTGGTCAACGGCCTGCTGCACACCGGCCCGAACCCGGACCTGCCCGGTCTCGCGGTGGTCCCCGGCGGCTCCACCAATGTCTTCGCCCGCGCCCTGGGCCTGCCCAACGACGCCGTGGAGGCGACCGGCGCCATCCTGGACGCGCTGCGCGAGGGCCGTGAGCGCACGGTCGGCCTCGGGCTGACCTCCGGGACGCCCGGCACCGAGGACGAGGCGGTGCCCTCGCGCTGGTTCACCTTCAACGCCGGGCTCGGGTTCGACGCCGGGGTGGTCGGACGGGTCGAACAGCAGCGGGAGCAGGGCAAGAAATCCACCCACGCCCTCTACGTGCGCCAGGTGGTCCGGCAGTTCCTCGGCGAGCAGCACCGCCGGCACGGGACGATCACGCTGGAGCAGCCCGGTGAGGATCCGGTGACCGATCTGGTGGTGGCCATAGTCTCGAACACCTCGCCCTGGACGTATCTCGGCAATCGCCCGATGTACACGTCACCTAAGGCGTCGTTCGATAAAGGCCTCGACGTACTCGGGCTCAGCCGGCTGTCCAGCGCCGCGGTTGCCCGGTATGGCACCCAGTTGCTCACTTCGTCCCCCGAGCGTGGACCCCATGGCAAGCACGCTGCGGCTCTGCACGACCTGAGTGACTTCACCTTGCATTCGAAGGTCCCCCTGCCCCTCCAGATGGACGGCGACCACCTCGGACTGCGTACCAGCGTGACGTTCACAGGCGTACGCCGTGCACTGCGTGTGATTGTGTGAGCAGAAAGGGCTGAAGTCCTTTCACTCGAACGTTTAGACCAGGATCCACCCCATGGAAGTACGGCTGTGACCTAGTCGACACCGAGGAATCAAAAAAAACTTTCCAGAAGGGGTTGTATCCGCCGCTGAGGTTTGCGAGTCTCTACGTGGCGATCGAGACGGCCCGCAACACCGGCCTCCACGGATCACCGGAACCCCTCTTCAATCCACAGGACCCCGCCAGTGAGTCTGGCGTTCGGCCCTTCACTTGTTGAGGGATTCGTGAAAGCGTTCACATTCACAAGCAACCCGCACGTAATACCAAGGAGAGGTAGCAGCCATGGACTGGCGTCACAACGCCGTTTGCCGCGAGGAAGACCCCGAGCTCTTCTTCCCCATCGGCAACACCGGTCCTGCGCTGCTGCAGATCGAGGAAGCCAAGGCCGTCTGCCGTCGCTGTCCTGTTATGGACCAGTGTCTGCAGTGGGCGCTCGAGTCCGGCCAGGACTCCGGCGTCTGGGGTGGTCTCAGCGAGGACGAGCGCCGCGCCATGAAGCGCCGCGCCGCTCGCAACCGTGCCCGTCAGGCCTCCGCCTGACGCCCACCCTGCTAACAGCCTGAGCTTGGCGGCGCGTACAGCGAGTACGCATCTCCCGCCCCCGAGCCGCAGCGCGCAGTACCCCCGATGCGCATAGCAACGAGTGACGAGCCCCGGACCATCACATGGTCCGGGGCTCTTTGCTGTTCAGATCCCCGCGCGTACGGCCATCCGGGTCCCCCGCACAGAGCCGTTCAAGTAGAGCCGTGCGTACGGCCGTTGACGCACGTGCGTGTGAAGGTCGTGTGCACGTACGTCACTTGTGGGCCTGCACCGGCACGTCCAGGATCACCCGGGTCCCCCGCTCCGGCGCCGCCACCATGTCGAAGGTGCCGCCCAACTCGCCCTCCACCAGCGTCCGTACGATCTGCAGGCCGAGGTTGCCCGAGCGGTGCGGGTCGAATCCCTCGGGGAGGCCCACGCCGTCGTCCTGCACGGTGACCAGGAGGCGGGCCTCCTTGGAGGTGCCGCCGCGGACCGCGGAGACCTCGACCGTGCCCGTCTCGCCCTCGCGGAAGCCGTGTTCGAGGGCGTTCTGCAGGATCTCGGTGAGGACCATGGAGAGCGGGGTCGCGACCTCGGCGTCCAGTATTCCGAAGCGGCCGCTGCGCCGGCCGGTGACCTTGCCCGGGGAGATCTCGGCGACCATCGCGAGCACCCGGTCGGCGATCTCGTCGAACTCCACGCGCTCGTCCAGGTTCTGGGACAGCGTCTCGTGCACGATCGCGATCGAGCCGACCCGGCGTACGGCCTCCTCCAGCGCCTCCCGGCCGCGCTCGGACTCGATCCGGCGGGCCTGGAGCCGCAACAGGGCGGCGACCGTCTGGAGGTTGTTCTTCACCCGGTGGTGGATCTCCCGGATGGTCGCGTCCTTGGTGATCAACTCCCGCTCGCGGCGCCGCAGTTCGGTGACGTCCCGGAGCAGCACCAGGGAACCGATACGGGTGCCCTTGGGTTTGAGAGGAATCGCCCGGAACTGGATCACCCCGTCACGGGCCTCGATCTCGAACTCGCGCGGTGCCCACCCGCTGGCCAGCTTGGCGAGCGCCTCGTCCACCGGGCCCCTGGTGGGGGCGAGTTCGGCCGTGGTCACGCCCAGCGGCTGGCCGACGAGGTCGGTGGCGAGGCCCATGCGGTGGTACGCGGACAGGGCGTTGGGCGAGGCGTACTGCACGATGCCGTCGCCGTCGAGGCGGATCAGTCCGTCGCCGACGCGCGGCGAGGCGTCCATGTCGACCTGCTGGTTCGGGAACGGGAAGGAGCCGGCCGCGATCATCTGCGCGAGGTCCGACGCGCTCTGCAGATAGGTGAGTTCGAGGCGGCTCGGGGTGCGCACGGTCAGCAGGTTGGTGTTGCGGGCGATGACGCCCAGGACGCGCCCGTCCCGTCGTACGGGGATCGACTCGACCCGGACGGGGACCTCTTCGCGCCACTCGGGGTCGCCCTCGCGGACGATGCGGCCCTCGTCCAGGGCCGCGTCCAGCATGGGGCGGCGGCCGCGCGGGACGAGGTGGCCGACCATGTCGTCCTGGTACGAGGTGGGCCCGGTGTTCGGCCGCATCTGGGCGACGGAGACATAGCGGGTGCCGTCGCGGGTGGGGACCCACAGGACCAGGTCGGCGAAGGAGAGGTCGGAGAGCAGCTGCCACTCCGAGACCAGCAGGTGGAGCCACTCGAGATCGGAGTCGTCGAGTGCGGTGTGCTGGCGTACGAGTTCGTTCATGGAGGGCACGTCTGCGAGCGTACCCGCCGGTCTGTACCTGTCCTAAAAACACCCGCGGGCCGCGGCGCCTGGGAGGGACCCTCAACCCTCCCGGCACCGCAGCCCGGAGCAGCAACGGCCACGGGGTGTGCGGTCCCGGACGGCCGATGGATGAGGAGCCGGGGCAGTCAGGGCAGAGAGCCTCGGTTCCTCGGTCCGTCCTCCTGTGCGGGGAGGACGGAGGCTTACGCCTTTAACACATTGTGGACTAGACCACTTACCGTGTCCATGCTTTGAAGGATGTTGGAAGCCTAACGGTGTCGGGTCCTGTGCGGGACTGGTTGGTCATGACAATTTCGGTGGCCTGGCCACGGACTCAGCGGGTCTCCGTCACCTTGGCCAACGCGCGGGGCGCGTCCGGGTCCTGACCTCGGGCGATGGTGACCTCGTAGGCGAGGAGCTGGAGCGGGAGGATCTCCAGGACCGGCTGGAGTTCCTCGGGGACGCCCTCGACGGGGAGGACGAAGCCGGCCGAGGCCTGCTCGACCTGGCCGGCCGGGCCGATGACGACCAGGTCGGCGCCCCGGCCGCGCAGCCGGTCCAGGACCGGCTGGAGGGCGGCGCCGCCCCTGCCGTCGGTCACCACGGCGATGACCGGGGAGACGTTGTCGACCATGGCGAGGGGGCCGTGCAGGAGGTCGGCGCCCGAGTAGGCGAGCGCGGGGATGTAGCTGGTCTCCATCAGCTTGAGGGCGGCTTCCTTGGCGGTGGGGTAGCCGTAGCCGCGCGAGGTGATGACCATGCGCTCGGCGAAGCGGTAGCGGGAGGCGAGGGTGCGGACCTCGCCCTGGCGGGCGAGAAGCTGCTCGGCGAGGTCGGGCAGTGCCTTGGCTGCGGCGCCGTCGCCGCCGCGCAGGCCCTCGACGAAGAGGTAGAGCGCGAGCAGGGACGCCGTGTACGTCTTGGTCGCGGGGAGCGCCTTCTCCGGGCCCGCCATGATGTCGACGTGGTACTCGGACACGGCGGCCAGCGGTGAGTCCGGGTTGTTGGTCACCGCGACCGTGATCGCGCCGGCCTCGCGGGCGGCCCGGGTCGAGGCGACCAGGTCGGGTGAGCCGCCGGACTGGCTGACGGTGACGACGAGGACGTCGGTCAGGTCGGGGTGGGCGCCGTAGGCCGTGGTGGTCGACATCGAGGTGAGGCCGCAGGGCAGGCCGAGGCGGATCTCCAGGAGGTACTTGGCGTAGAGGGCCGCGTTGTCGGAGGTGCCGCGGGCGGTGAGCAGCACGAAGCGCGGCGTGCGGGCGGCGACCTCCTGGGCGACCCGGCGGATGCGCGGGGCGCCCTCGTCCAGGATGCGGCGCAGGACGGCGGGCTGTTCGGCCATCTCGCGGGCCATGATCCGGCCGGGGAGGTCGCTGTCGGGGGCCGGGGTCGTGGCGGTCATGCGGGCTCCTCCGGAGGTCGGTCGGGCTGTGCTGCGGTGTCCATTCCACCCCGTCCGCCGGAGGTGCGCCTGTGGTGGGCGGTTACCGGTCTTCGGACAGGCGGCGAACTCTGGGAGGCAAGGCCCTCCTCTGTTAGATTGGTGCGCGGATTGGTCTAAACCACACAGCACCTCCGGGCTCCTCGAAGTCCCCTCTGCAGAACGGCAGGCCAGCGTGGAAGTTGTCATCGTTCCGGACGCCAAGTCGGGCGGCGAGCTGATCGCCGAGGCCATGGCACAGCTGCTCCGGCGCACGCCGGACGCCCTTCTCGGCGTGGCCACCGGGTCGACGCCGCTGCCCATCTACGAAGCCCTCGCCGCGAAGGTGCGCGCCGGGGCCGTGGACACCTCGCGGGCCCGGATCGCCCAGCTCGACGAGTACGTGGGGCTGCCCGCCGACCACCCGGAGTCGTACCGCTCGGTCCTGCGGCGCGAGGTGCTGGAGCCGCTCGGGATCGGGATGGACGCCTTCTTCGGGCCGGACGGCACCGCCGAGGACGTGCTCGCGGCGTGCGGGGCGTACGACCGGGCGCTGAGCGAGGCCGGCGGGGTCGACCTCCAGGTGCTGGGCATCGGGACCGACGGGCACATCGGGTTCAACGAGCCGTGCTCGTCGCTCGCCTCGCGGACCCGGATCAAGACGCTGACCGAGCAGACGCGGGTGGACAACGCGCGGTTCTTCGACGGCGACATCGAGCAGGTGCCGCACCACGTCATCACCCAGGGCATCGGCACGATCCTGGAGGCCCGGCACCTGGTGCTGCTCGCGACCGGCGAGGGCAAGGCGGACGCGGTCGCCGCGACCGTCGAGGGTCCGGTCGCCGCGGTGTGCCCGGCGTCGGCGCTCCAGCTGCACCGGCACGCGACGGTCGTGGTCGACGAGGGTGCCGCGTCCAAGCTGAAGCTCGCGGACTACTTCCGGCACACGTTCGTCAACAAGCCGGACTGGCAAGGGATCTGACACCCCTTCACCTACGTACGCACCGGTGCCGGGCCCCCTCGTGGAGGGCCCGGCACCGGCGTGTTCGGAGGTGTCTCCCCTGGTCGGGGTCGCTCCCCCGGCGCACGGTCACCTGCCCGCGATGACCTCCGCCGCCGCGTGGCCACAGACCCGGGCCGCGCCGTGCGTCGCGATGTGGAGGGCGCCTCGCGGCGGAGCCTGCGGTACGCCCATCTCGACCACGACGGTGTCGGGGCGGGCGGCGAGCAGGGTGTCGAGGGTCGACGCCATCCAGGAGTGCCGGTGTTCGTCCCGGACCACGACGACGACGCGTCGCGCCCCGGCCGCGGCCAGGATCTCCCGCCCCGCGTCCGCCCCGGCGAACCCGGCCGACTCCGTACCGGGCAGCCGGCGTTGCAGCTCGGCGCCGACACCCCAGGGGGTCTCGTTGCCCACGGCGATGTTGGCGACCGGGGTGAGCAGGGCGACATAGGGCGGTTCGGTGAGCGGGGTGAAGTCCTCGGCGCCGGTGACCGTGAGGGCACGGCGGGCGGCGACGAGTCCGATGTCGACGCGCGTCACGTCGGCGGTCGCGGCTTGGGCCGGCTCGGATGCCGACCCGGACCCTGAATTCGCGCCCGCCTCGGACGACGCCGAAGCCGCCCACCGGGCCAACCCCCGTACCCGTTCCGCCGCTTCGGCGAGCCGTTCCTCCGGCAGCTCCCCCGAGCGCACCGCGCCCACCAGCGCGTCCCGCAGCCGTCGTACCGTCTCGTCGTCCGCGAGGCCGCCGCCGACGCAGATCGCGTCCGCGCCGGCGGCGATCGCGAGGACGCTGCCCCGTTCGATGCCGTACGTCGCCGCGATGGCCTGCATCTCCATGCCGTCGGTGACGATGAGGCCGTCGTAGCCGAGGCGGCCGCGGAGGAGGTCGGTGAGGATGCGGAGGGAGAGGGTGGCCGGGTGGTCCGGGTCCAGGGTGGGGACCAGGATGTGGGCGCTCATCACCGCGCGGCTGCCGGCGGCGATGGCCGCGCGGAACGGGAGCAACTCGCGTTGTTCCAGGACCGAGAGATCGGCGTCGATGCGCGGCAGCGCGTGGTGGGAGTCGACCGCCGTGTCGCCGTGGCCCGGGAAGTGCTTGGTGCAGGCGGCGACGCCCGCGTCCTGGAGGCCGGTGACGTAGGCCGCCGTGTGCCGGGCGACCAGGTCGGGGTCGGCGCCGAAGGAGCGGACGCCGATGACCGGGTTGGAGGGGTTGGAGTTGACGTCGGCGGAGGGCGCCCAGTTGAGGTTCACCCCGCACTCGGCGAGGCGGCGGCCGAGCTCGTGGGCGACCGCCCGCGTCAGGTCGACGTCGTCCACCGCGCCCAGGGCGTGGTTGCCGGGGAAGGAGGAACCGGTGCGGGCCTCCAGGCGGGTGACGTCGCCGCCCTCCTCGTCGATCGCGACGAGGACGTCGTCCCGCTCGGACCGCAACTGGGCGGTGAGCGAGGAGAGTTGCTCGGGTGACGCGATGTTGCGGCCGAACAGGCCCACCGAGGCGAGGCCTTCACCGAGGCGCCGGAGCAGCCAGTCGGGGGCCGTGGTGCCGGGGAAGCCGGGCTGCAGGACGGTGAGGGCGTCGCGCGTCAGGCCGTCTTTTACAGAATCAGACGCTGTTGTACCGCTGGCGAGAGTCGTCATCGGTGGCGTTATCCCTTCACAGCGCCCGCGGTCAGCCCCGCGGCCATCTTGCGCTGGACGATGAGGAACAGGACGACGATCGGCACGGCCATCATCGTGGCGCCGGCCATCATCGGGGCGTACTCGGTGCCGTGCTTGGTGGTGAAGTTGCCGAGCCAGACGGTCGCCGTCTGGTGTTCCTGGCTGAGCAGCATCAGGGCGTACAGGTACTCGTTCCAGGCCTGGATGAAGCCGTAGACCGAGGTGGCGACCATGCCCGGGGCGAGCAGGGGGAAGACGACCCGGATGAAGGCGCCGGTGCGGGTGCAGCCGTCGACCATGGCCGCCTCCTCCAGCTCCTTCGGGATGTTGACGATGAAACCGCGCAGGGTCCACACCGTGAACGGAAGGATGAAGGTCAGGTACGTGATGATCAGGCCCGAGAGCTTGTCGTACTGGTCGAGGTCGTTCAGCAGCAGGAAGACCGGGATGATCATCGAGACCAGCGGGACCATCTGGACCGCGAGGATGCCGACGATCACGATCTTGCGGCCGCGGAAGGCGAAGCGGGAGATGGCGAGCGCGGCCAGCAGGCCGACGACGATGCCGATCACCACGACCGACAGGGAGACGATGAGGCTGCGGCCGACCGGGCCCCAGAAGTCGGCGATGTCCAGCGCCCGGCGGAAGTTGTCGAGCGTGATGCCGGTGGGCAGCAGGCTCGGGTTCGGGTCGATGGCGTCCTTGGCCGGCTTGAACGCCGTGTCGAGCATCCAGTAGAGGGGGAAGCCGACGACGACGAAGACGAGCAGGCCGAGGAGGTTCCAGCCCAGCTTCGACTTCTTGCGCCCGCCGGTCTGCCTGCGGGGCGCGTCGGTCGTGAGCGCGCTCATTCGACCTCTCCGATCTGAAGCATCTGACGCATGTAGACGGCGACGACACCGAGCAGCAGCACCACCGTGACCAGGGCTATCGCAGAACCCTGTCCGTAGTCGTTGACGACGAAGGCACGGTCGTACGAATAGGTGCTCAGCAGTTGGAAGTCGGCTTCGGGGTGACCGCCGCGCATCACGAACACCTGGGGGAAGACGCCCATGTCCCAGATCACCGACAGCGTCGTGAGCATCACGATGATCGGCTTGAGGATGGGCAGGGTGACGTACCGGAAGACGCCCCAGGCGCCGGCGCCGTCGAGGCGGGCGGCCTCCTCCAGTTCCTGGGGGACCTGGGTGAGTCCGGCGCTGAGCGTGATGACCACGAAGGGCACCGCGCCCCACACCACGAGCAGCATGATGACGAGAAGGCCCTGGGGGCCGCTGGCGAACCAGTTGTGGCCGACCATGTCGACGCCGGGCAGCCTGCTGAGCAGGGCGTTGAAGACGCCGTAGTCCGTGTCGAAGAGCCACTTGAAGACGGTGGTCGCGACGATCACCGGCATGCCCCAACTGGCCACCAGGACAATGTTGATGAGGGTCTTCACCCAGCCGGAGACCTTCTGCTGGAGCAGCGCGAGGGCCATGCCGGCGACCATCGTGAAGATGACCGAGCCGGCCGCGAAGACGATCGTGCGGACGACGACGCCCCAGAACTCGGAGTCGCCGAGGATCCCGGTGAAGTTGTCGAGGCCGATCCACTCGGCGGACTTGAAGCCCCACAGCTGGGACTGCCCGAAGGACTGGAAGGACAGGGTGACCAGGCGGACCAGCGGATAGCCCATGACCAGGGCGAGGATCAGCAGGCAGGGCGCGAGCAGCAGCCAGGGAACCCCGGTCCCTCTCGACGTCCGCTGTCTGCGGGAAACGCTGGGGACGCCCGGTGGCGGCGCGTGCCGCGGCGGCGGCACCTTGGCGGGGGTGGTCGTGTCGGCACTCATCGCGGGCTCCTCAGCGATCCCTCAGGTCGTACGGCCGTACCTCGTACAAGGATCCGCGCACCGCGCGGACTTCGTACGAGGTGCGGGGCCCTGTGCTTCGACAGGGCCCCGCACTCAGGTCACTTGGTGTTGATGACCTTGTCGATCGCGCTGTCCGCCGCCTTCGCGGCGGCCTCGACCGACTGCTTGCCGGTGCCGATGTTCTGCAGCATGGTCTGCAGGACCTGGGCCTTCTCGACCTGGCCCCAGCCCGGTGCCATCGGGACGAACCAGTTGGACTCGGCCGCGGTGGCCGGGACCTCCGTCGCGGGGTCGCTCTTCAGCGTCGCGAGGTCGGTCTTGTTGTTCGGCAGGTTGCCCTTGGCCATCAGGCCCTTCTGGCCGGACGGACCGGTGAAGGCGTTGATCCACTCGGCGGCCAGGCCCTGCGCCTTGGACTTGACCGGGATGGCCAGGTCCGAACCGCCCAGGAACACGGGCATGTTCTTGCCGGACGGGCCGGGCATCACGAAGTTGACGAGGCTGGTCTTCAGCTTGCCGCCGGTCTTGTCGGCCTTCGGGTCGGCCGCGCTCGCGCCCTCCCAGGCCGCGCCGAAGATCATGGCCGCCTTGCCCTGGCCGTAGACGATGTAGCGGTCGGACTCGTCCTTGGTCTTGTCACCGTGCATGTACTTGTCGATGACGGACTTCCACTCGTTGAGCCCCTTGAGGGACTCGGGCGAGGAGAGGCTGCCCTTCCACTGGTCACCGGACTGGGTGGCGATGGCGCCGCCGGCGTCGTAGACGAAGGACATGGCCGCGTACCAGTCACGGGTGGGCTGGTACCAGGCGCTGAACTTGCTGCCTTCCTTCTTCTGGATCTTGTCCAGGTCGGAGGTCAGCTCGGCGTACGTCGTCGGCGGGGCCTTGATGCCGGCCGAAGCGGCGATGTCCTTGCGCCAGTTGGCGACGCGGCCACCGGCGTAGTAGGGGACGCCGTAGGTCTTGCCGTCGTAGGTGACGGAAGCCTTGAGGCCGTCCAGCCAGGCGGAGGAGTTGGTGAACTTGGAGGCGTCGACGGGTGCGAAGGCGCCCTTGACCATGTAGCCGAGCATCTCGGTGTTGCCCATCTCGACCACGTCGGGCGCCTTGTCGGTGGCGAGGACCGCGTCGAGCTTGGTGTTCTTGTCCGGCCAGCCGTAGTACTCGTGCTTGATCTTGACGCCCGGGTGCGCCTTCTGCACGGTCGCGTCGGCGGCCTTGACCAGGTCGGGCCAGTTGTTCTGCGCGTCGACGGTGAGCCAGACGGTCAGCTCCTTGGCGTCGGCGCCGCTGTTCGAAGAGCCCTTGTCGTCGTTGCCCCCGCACGCCGCGATGGAGACCATCATGCCCGCGATACCGATCGCGGCTATGAGCTTGCGCTTCACGCCACCCTCCTCAGGGATGCCTGCCACACCTCCCGCCCATGGGCCGGGACCTGAACCAATGGTGTAGACCAGTACCGGGAGCTTGGACCAGACCAGAGGGCCTGTCAAGGGTCCCCGAAACGGCCCTGACCAGCCGTTATGGGACCTACATATGCAGGAACCTTTAAGTAAGAAGGCAGCGAAAACAGGGGCGCCGGAGTACTCTCTTCCGCTAGACCACTTGGCGCTGTGGACTAGACCAAAAGAGACGGCGACGGTATACAGAGGGGATCACCAAGTGACCCTTGTCCGGAGCCGGGAAGGCGGAGCATGAGCACCGACGTCAGCAGTGCGGAGAACGAGGGTGGGGCCACCGTCCGCACCGCGCGTGTGCCGAAGTACTACCGCCTGAAGAAGCACCTGCTGGACATGACGGAAACACTGCCGCCCGGCACCCCGGTCCCGCCCGAGCGCACCCTGGCCGCCGAGTTCGACACCTCGCGCACCACCGTGCGCCAGGCCCTTCAGGAACTGGTCGTCGAGGGCCGCCTGGAGCGCATCCAGGGCAAGGGCACCTTCGTCGCCAAGCCGAAGGTCTCGCAGGCCCTCCAACTCACCTCGTACACCGAGGACATGCGCGCCCAGGGCCTCGAACCCACCTCGCAGCTCCTGGACATCGGCTACATCACGGCCGACGACACCCTCGCCGACCTGCTCGACATCACCGCGGGCGGCCGGGTGCTGCGCATCGAGCGCCTCCGCATGGCCAACGCCGAGCCGATGGCCATCGAGACGACCCACCTCAGCGCGAAGCGCTTCCCCGCCCTGCGCAGGTCCCTCGTCAAGTACACGTCCCTCTATACGGCGTTGGCCGAGGTCTACGACGTCCATCTCGCCGAGGCCGAGGAGACCATCGAGACCTCGCTGGCCACCCCGCGCGAGGCCGGCCTGCTCAGCACCGACGTCGGCCTGCCCATGCTGATGCTCTCCCGCCACTCCCTCGACAAGGACGGCAAGCCGGTGGAGTGGGTGCGCTCGGTGTACCGCGGCGACCGCTACAAGTTCGTGGCGCGACTCAAGCGCCCGCAGGACTAGAAGACTTACGGAGCAACCGGGGTTGCTCTACGTTCCTCCCGTCGCCGCATGGACGGGAGGGCACCCCGGTGCGTACCGCGAACGTCCGAACCATCGTCGTCTGGACCCTCGTCGCGCTCGTCGCCGCGGCGGGCTGGTCCGTCCTCGCGCTGGCGCGGGGCGAGAACGTGTCGGCCGCCTGGATGGTCGCCGCCGCCCTCGGCTCGTACGCCATCGCCTACCGCTTCTACGCCAGGTTCATCGCCTACCGGGTCCTGAAGGTCGACGGCACCCGGGCCACCCCGGCCGAACGCCTCGACAACGGCATCGACTTCCACCCCACCGACCGCCGCGTCCTGCTGGGCCACCACTTCGCGGCGATCGCCGGCGCCGGACCGCTCGTCGGACCCGTACTGGCCGCGCAGATGGGTTATCTGCCGGGCACGATCTGGATCATCGCCGGTGTCGTCTTCGCGGGCGCGGTCCAGGACATGGTGGTGCTGTTCTTCTCAACCCGCCGTGACGGCAGGTCACTTGGGCAGCTGGCCCGCGAGGAGATCGGCCCGTTCGGCGGCGCGGCGGCGCTGATCGCCACCTTCGCCATCATGATCATCCTGCTCGGGGTGCTGGCCCTGGTCGTCGTGAACGCGCTGGCCGCCTCCCCCTGGGGCACCTTCTCCATCGGCATGACCATCCCGATCGCCCTCCTGATGGGCTTCTACCTCCGCGTCCTGCGCCCCGGCCGCGTCTCCGAGGTCTCCCTGATCGGCGTGGCCCTGCTGCTGCTCGCCCTGGTCGCGGGCCGCTGGGTCGCCGAGTCGTCCTGGGCCGGCACCTTCACCCTCGCCCCCTCGACCCTGGTGATCTGGCTGGTGGGCTACGGCTTCGTCGCCTCGGTCCTCCCCGTCTGGACGCTGCTCGCCCCGCGCGACTACCTCTCCACCTTCATGAAGATCGGCACCATCGCCCTGCTCGCGATCGGCGTCGTCGTCGCCCTGCCCGCCCTGAAGATGCCCGCCGTCACCGGCTTCGCGAAACACGGCGACGGCCCGGTCTTCGCCGGCTCCCTCTTCCCCTTCGTCTTCATCACCATCGCCTGCGGCGCCCTCTCCGGCTTCCACTCGCTCATCTCCAGCGGCACCACCCCGAAGATGATCCAGAAGGAAACCCAGATCCGCATGATCGGCTACGGCGCGATGCTGATGGAGTCCTCCGTCGCCGTCATGGCACTGGTCGCCGCGAGCATCATCGACCCAGGGCTGTACTTCGCGATGAACGCCCCCTCCGGCGCGATCGGCACCACCGTGCAGAACGCCTCGCAGGTGGTGGGCAGTTGGGGCTACCACATCTCCCCCGCCGACCTCGCGCAGGCCGCGAAGAACGTCGACGAGGCGAGCCTGCTGTCCCGCACCGGCGGCGCGCCCACCCTCGCGGTCGGCGTCTCGGAGATCTTCGCCAAGGTGACCGGCGGGAGCCTGCGCGCCTTCTGGTACCACTTCGCGATCATGTTCGAGGCGCTGTTCATCCTGACCGCGCTGGACGCGGGCACCCGCGTGGGCCGGTTCATGCTCCAGGACGCGCTGGGAAACCTCTACCGGCCTTTCAGGAACGTGAGTTGGTGCCCGGGGCTGGCCCTGACCAGCGCCGTGGTCTGCGCCCTGTGGGGCTACTTCCTCTGGGTCGGCGTCCACGAACCCCTCGGCGGGATCAACCAGCTCTTCCCGATCTTCGGCATCGCCAACCAGCTCCTCGCGGCCGTCGCACTGGCCGTCTGCACCACCCTCCTGGTGAAGTCCGGACGCCTCAAGTGGGCCTGGATCACCGGGATTCCGCTCGCCTGGGACGCGACGGTCACCCTCACCGCGAGCTGGCAGAAGGTGTTCTCCGGCGACCCGAAGGTCGGTTTCTTCAAGCAGCGGTCCGTGTTCCAGGACGCGATCGACGCGGGCAGGGTGCTGCCGCCCGCCAGGTCCATGGACGACATGCGGACCGTCGTCACCAACTCCACGGTGGACGGGGTACTTTCGGCCATTCTCGCGGTGCTCGTGGTGGTCGTGATCGCGGACGCGCTCCGGGTCTGCGTCCGCCACGTCCGCCGCCCCGCGCTCTCCACCCTGAGCGAGACGCCGTACGTCCGGTCGAACATCACGGCACCGGCCGGGCTGGTCCCGACCCGCGAGGAGAAGGAGGAGGCGGCCCGCGATGCGGTCGGCGCTGACGCGGGCGGCTAGCCGGGCGATCCGCGGAGTGCGGTGGTACGTCCGGGAGTTGATGGACGAGTCGGCGTACGACCGGTATGTCGCACACGTCCGCCGGGACCACCCGGACGCCGACGTCCCGGACCGCCGTGACTTCGAACGCCTGCGGACCGCCCGCCAGGAGGCCGATCCGCGCCAGGGATTCCGGTGCTGCTGACACCGATGTCGGGCCTTCACCGAATCGACATGACGATATGCGGACGAGGTCTTTCGCGGCGGTGACGCCGTGACCTAGATTGCCTGCGCATTACACAGGTGATCAGCGTGGGGACGGAGCCGAGAAATGTCAGATGTGCCCGAAGTTCCGCCCGAAGCGGGCCTGCCGGTGGTGACGCCGGCCCGTGTCGTCATCGCCGTGTGTCTCGTCGCGCCGTTCGTGGCCCTGCTCTGGGTCGGCTCCTACACGAAGGTCGACCCCACGTTCATCGGCGTCCCGTTCTTCTACTGGTACCAGATGCTCTGGGTGCTGATCTCGACCGTGCTGACGATGACCGCCTACAAGCTGTGGCAGCGCGACCAGCGGACCCGCCAGGGAGGCAACCGGTGAAAGACGGCGTGAACGGCGTCGCCCTCGGCGTCTTCATCTTCTTCTTCCTGGCCGTCACGGTCCTGGGCTTCCTGGCCGCGCGCTGGCGCCGGGCCGACAACGAGCACAGCCTCGACGAATGGGGCCTGGGCGGACGGTCGTTCGGCACCTGGGTCACCTGGTTCCTGCTCGGCGGCGACCTCTACACGGCGTACACCTTCGTGGCGGTCCCGGCGGCGGTCTACGCGGCGGGCGCGGCCGGCTTCTTCGCGGTGCCGTACACGATCCTCGTCTACCCGCTGATCTTCACGTTCCTGCCCCGCCTCTGGTCGGTGTCGCACAAGCACGGGTACGTGACGACCTCGGACTTCGTGCGCGGGCGCTTCGGCTCGAAGAGCCTGTCGCTGGCGGTGGCGATCACCGGCATCCTCGCGACCATGCCGTACATCGCGCTCCAGTTGGTCGGCATCCAGGCCGTGCTGGACGTCATGGGCGTGGGCGGCGGCGCCGACTCCAACTGGTTCGTGAAGGACCTGCCGCTGCTCATCGCGTTCGCCGTGCTGGCCGCGTACACCTACTCGTCCGGGCTCCGCGCACCCGCGCTGATCGCGTTCGTGAAGGACGGCCTGATCTACATCGTCATCGCGGTGGCGATCATCTACATCCCGATCAAGCTCGGCGGGTTCGACGACATCTTCAGCGCGGCCGGCGCCAAGTTCAAGGCGGCGGGAGCGGGCGGGCTCGTCCCCGCGCCGGCGGGCCAATGGACGTACGCCACACTGGCGTTGGGCTCGGCGCTGGCCCTGTTCATGTATCCGCACTCGATCACCGCGACGCTCTCCTCGAAGAGCCGCAACGTGATCCGCCGCAACACCACGATCCTGCCGCTGTATTCACTGATGCTGGGCCTGCTCGCGCTGCTCGGCTTCATGGCGATCGCGGCCGGAGTCAAGGTCACCAACGGCCAGTTGGCGATCCCGCAGCTGTTCGAGAACATGTTCCCGGACTGGTTCGCGGGCGTGGCGTTCGCGGCGATCGGCATCGGCGCGCTCGTGCCGGCCGCCATCATGTCCATCGCGGCGGCGAACCTCTTCACCCGCAACATCTACAAGGACTTCATCAAGCCGGACGCGACCCCGGCCCAGGAGACGAAGGTCTCCAAGATCGTCTCGCTCCTGGTGAAGGTCGGTGCCCTGGCCTTCGTCCTGACGATGGACAAGACGGTCGCCATCAACTTCCAGCTCCTGGGCGGCATCTGGATCCTCCAGACCTTCCCGGCCCTGGTCGGCGGCCTCTTCACCCGCTGGTTCCACCGCTGGGCCCTCCTCGCCGGCTGGGCCGTCGGCATGATCTACGGCACCCTCGCGGCCTACGGCGTGGCCTCCCCCACCCAGGACCACTTCGGCGGCTCGTCCAAGGAGATCCCCGGCATCGGCGAGATCGGCTACATCGGCCTCACGGCGTTCGTCATGAACGTCGTGGTCACGGTGGTCCTCACCTTCGCCCTGAAGGCCTTCAAGGTGCCGGAGGGCGTGGACGAGACCAACCCCGGCGACTACACGGCCGACGCGGGCGACCCGGGCGTAGAGGTAGAACTCCCTCCGGCAACAGCGGGAGCAACCCATTAACGCAGGCTGACCATCCCCACCCAGGGGCGCGGGACTGTGTCCATGTGCGGCTCCGCCGCGCGGGCGCGCCCAGCCACGACGAACCCGCAGCGGGCCACCGAAAAGCAAGTCACTCGGCGGCCCGCTGTTCGTACACACTGACCCCCATGGACATCCTCATCCGCCGAGCGGTCCCCACCGAATACGAAGACCTCGGCACCATCACGGCGCAGGCCTACCTGCAGGACGGTCTCCTCGACTACGGCGACAGCGACCCCTACCTCGACGTACTGAAGGACGTGGCAACCCGCGCAGCCACCGCGGAGGTCCTCGTCGCGGTGGACGGCGACCACCTCCTCGGCGGCGTCACCTTCGTCCCCGGCCCCGGCCCCGTCGCCGACATAGCCCGCCCCGGCGAGACAGAGATCCGCGCCCTCGCCATCGCCCGCACCGCCCGGGGCAGAGGCGCGGGCGAGGCCCTGGTCCGCGCCTGCATCGACCGCGCCCGGGCCACGGAGGGCTGCACGGCCGTGGTCCTCTCCACCCAGCCCTCCATGCACGCGGCCCACCGCATCTACGAACGCCTGGGCTTCACCCGCACCCCCGACCGCGACTGGAATCCCGTGCCGCACCTGGACGATCTCACTCTGCTCACCTATGAGCTGACACTCTGAAACCACCGCGACACAACATCTGGTGGTGATGTGACAGGCGAGCACAAGATGTATGCTCATGCTCGCTGTCGCCGCAGGGGAATCCGGTGCGAATCCGGAACTGTCCCGCAACGGTGTACTTGTGCGCATATCCGCACATGGCCAGTCCGAGGACCTGCCGACGGCGCGCGTGCGGCCACCCGGCCGCGCGCATGACGTCCGGGCCTCGTGGAGTGGGCCGGTGGACGCGACGCCCCGTGCGCTCGTGTGCTGCCGCCTGCCCTCAGCGAGGCCCCGTGCCGAGCGAGGGAGAGCCCCACCGTGACCATCGCGCCAGCAGAGCCGGCATCAGCGAACCGGGCAACCGCCACGATCGTCCCCGGAACCGACGTTCCCGGAACGGCCGTTCCCGGAGCCGACGGTCCCGGTACCGCGATCCTGCGGACCCTGACCGAGCTGACCGCCGACCTCCCCGACGCCGACCCGGGCCGGGTCGCCGCCGCCACCCTGCGCGGCCGGTCCGCCCAGGCGGACGTGGCGGAACTGCGCGAGCTGGCCACGGAGGCGGCCGCCGGCCTCATCTCCGAGGACCCCGTCTACTCCCGGCTCGCCGCCCGGCTGCTGACGATCAGCATCGCCGCCGAGGCCACCTCCCAGGGCGTCACGAGCTTCACCGAGTCCGTCGCCGTGGGCCACCGCGAGGGCCTCATCGCGGACCGCACCGCCGAGTTCGCGACGCTGCACGCGGCCCGCCTGGACGCGCTGATCGACACCGGGGCCGACGACCGCTTCGGCTACTTCGGCCTGCGCACCCTGTACAGCCGCTACCTGCTGCGGCACCCGATCACCCGCAAGGTCATCGAGACCCCCCAGCACTTCATGCTCCGGGTCGCGGCCGGCCTCGCCGAGGACGACAGCGTCCGCGCCCTGGACGAGGTCGCCGCGCTCTACCGCCTGATGAGCCGCCTGGACTACCTCCCGTCCTCCCCCACGCTCTTCAACTCCGGTACGCGGCACCCCCAGATGTCGTCCTGCTACCTCCTCGACTCCCCGCTGGACGAGCTGGACTCCATCTACGACCGCTACCACCAGGTGGCCCGCCTCTCGAAGCACGCCGGCGGCATCGGGCTGTCGTACTCCCGTATCCGCAGCCGGGGTTCGCTGATCCGCGGCACCAACGGCCACTCGAACGGCATCGTCCCGTTCCTGAAGACGCTGGACGCCTCGGTCGCCGCGGTGAACCAGGGCGGCCGGCGCAAGGGTGCCGCCGCGGTGTACCTGGAGACCTGGCACTCCGACATCGAGGAGTTCCTGGAGCTGCGGGACAACACCGGTGAGGACGCCCGCCGTACGCACAACCTGAACCTCGCGCACTGGATCCCGGACGAGTTCATGCGCCGGGTGAACGCGGACGGCGAGTGGTCGCTGTTCTCCCCCGCCGACGTGCCCGAGCTGGTCGACCTGTGGGGCGACGAGTTCGACGCCGCGTACCGCGAGGCGGAGGCGCGGGGCCTGGCGAAGAAGACCATCCCGGCCCGTGACCTCTACGGCCGCATGATGCGCACCCTCGCGCAGACCGGCAACGGCTGGATGACCTTCAAGGACGCGGCCAACCGCACCGCCAACCAGACGGCCGAGCCGGGCCACACGGTCCACTCCTCCAACCTCTGCACGGAGATCCTGGAGGTCACGGACGACGGCGAGACCGCGGTCTGCAACCTCGGCTCGGTGAACCTCGGCGCGTTCGTGGACCAAGCGAACGGCGACATCGACTGGGAGCGGCTGGACGAGACGGTCCGCACCGCCGTCACCTTCCTGGACCGCGTGGTCGACATCAACTTCTACCCGACCGAGCAGGCGGGCCGCTCCAACGCCCGCTGGCGTCCGGTCGGCCTCGGCGCGATGGGCCTCCAGGACGTCTTCTTCAAGCTGCGCGTCCCCTTCGACTCCCCGCAGGCGCAGGCCCTTTCCACCCGCATCGCCGAGCGCATCATGCTCGCCGCGTACGAGGCGTCCGCCGAACTCGCCGAGCGCAACGGCCCGTTGCCCGCCTGGGAGAAGACCCGTACGGCCCGCGGCGTCCTGCACCCCGACCACTACGGCGTCGACCTGACCTGGCCGGAGCGCTGGGCGGCCCTGCGGGAACGTATCGCCCGGACGGGCATGCGCAACTCACTCCTGCTGGCCATCGCCCCGACGGCCACCATCGCCTCGATCGCGGGCGTCTACGAGTGCATCGAGCCGCAGGTCTCCAACCTGTTCAAGCGCGAGACGCTCTCCGGCGAGTTCCTCCAGGTCAACTCCTACCTGGTCGACGAGCTGAAGCAGCTCGGCGTGTGGGACGCCCGCACCCGCGAGGCGCTGCGCGAGGCCAACGGCTCGGTGCAGGCGTTCAGTTGGATCCCGGCGGACGTGCGCGCCCTGTACCGCACGGCGTGGGAGATCCCCCAGCGCGGCCTGATCGACATGGCCGCCGCCCGCACCCCGTTCCTGGACCAGTCCCAGTCCCTGAACCTGTTCCTGGAGACGCCGACGATCGGCAAGCTCTCCTCGATGTACGCGTACGCCTGGAAGCAGGGCCTGAAGACGACGTACTACCTGCGCTCCCGCCCGGCGACCCGCATCGCCCGCGCCGCCCAGGCCCAGACCCCCATCCCCGTCCAGCAGCTGACCCCTGACGAAGAAGCGGTCGCCTGCTCCCTTGAGAACCCCGAGTCCTGCGAGGCCTGCCAGTGATGACCAGCGAAGCCAAGAACCTTCTCGACCCGGGCTTCGAGCTGACCCTCCGCCCCATGCGCTACCCGGACTTCTACGAGCGCTACCGGGACGCGATCAAGAACACCTGGACCGTCGAGGAGGTCGACCTCCACTCGGACGTCGCCGATCTCGCGAAGCTGTCGCCGGGTGAGCAGCACATGATCGGACGGCTGGTCGCGTTCTTCGCGACGGGTGACTCGATCGTGGCGAACAACCTCGTGCTGACGCTGTACAAGCACATCAACTCCCCAGAGGCGCGGCTGTACTTGAGCCGTCAGCTGTTCGAGGAGGCCGTGCACGTCCAGTTCTATCTGACGCTGCTCGACACCTACCTCCCCGACCCGGAGGACAGGGCGGCCGCCTTCGACGCGGTGGAGAACATCCCCTCCATCCGCGAGAAGGCCGAGTTCTGCTTCAAGTGGATCAACGAGGTCGAGAAGCTGGAGAGCCTCCAGACCCAGGCGGACCGCCGCCGCTTCCTCCTCAACCTGATCTGCTTCGCCGCGTGCATCGAAGGGCTGTTCTTCTACGGCGCGTTCGCGTACGTCTACTGGTTCCGCAGCCGGGGTCTCCTGCACGGTCTCGCCACCGGCACCAACTGGGTGTTCCGCGACGAGACGATGCACATGAGCTTCGCCTTCGAGGTGGTCGACACCGTCCGCAAGGAGGAGCCGGAGCTGTTCGACGACCAGCTCCAGCAACAGGTCACGGACATGCTGAAGGAGGCCGTGGAGGCGGAGCTGCAGTTCGGGCGCGACCTGTGCGGTGAGGGTCTGCCGGGCATGAACACCGACTCGATGCGCCAGTACCTGGAGTGCGTCGCGGACCAGCGCCTCCAGCGGCTCGGGTTCGCGCCGGTGTACGGCTCCGAAAACCCCTTCTCCTTCATGGAGTTGCAGGGTGTGCAGGAGCTGACGAACTTCTTCGAGCGCCGCCCGTCGGCGTACCAGGTGGCCGTGGAGGGCACGGTCGACCTGGACGAGGACTTCTAGCTCTCCTCAGGGGACACGCGTGTCCTTTTGACTGCCTCTTACTTCGCGGACGGCCCATGGAGCTTCCATGGGCCGTCCATGGAGTTTCTATGGAGCGGCAAAGTTCATGGGGCGCGTCTGTTCGCGGTCTCGCCGCCCCGGCTACGTTCCACCCGTCCTGCTCATGTCATGTACCCATGACCCCGCAGGACGGTCAAAGTGTCATGCCCATGACGACGTCAACTGCCGCCGCTACGCGCGTCACAGGCCTGCCACCACGCCGAGGAACCCCACTCCAACGATGGAGGCAGTACCCCATGCGTGAGAAGCCCAGACGGAGTCTGCGAAGACTGCTGACCGCCGCCCTACCCGCCCTCACCCTCAGCGTCTTCGGGCTCGTGGCGGCCACCCCCGCCGACGCGCAGCCCGCCGCCCACGCGGCCGTCCAGTCCGCCCAGGTCTCCAAGGTCACCCAGAACGCCAAGGCCCTGACCGCCCCCGCGGCCCAGGCCGTCCACGCGACCGGCAAGGCCGGGCAGAAGGTGCCGACCGAGCGCCTCTGCGCGACCGCGGCCCCCGGCTCGGCGTCCTGTTTCGCCCAGCGGCGCACCGACATCAAGCAGCAACTGGCCGCCGCCGTGCACTCGGACGCCGCGGCCGCGGTGTCCGGGCTGAGCCCGGCCAACCTGCACAGCGCGTACGCGCTGCCCTCGACCGGCGGCTCCGGCCTGACGGTCGCGGTGGTCGACGCGTACAACGACCCCAACGCCGAGTCGGACCTGGCCACGTACCGCTCGAACTTCGGCCTGTCCGCCTGCACCAAGGCCAACGGCTGCTTCAAACAGGTCAGTCAGACCGGCTCGACCACCTCGCTGCCGACCAACGACAGCGGCTGGGCGGGCGAGGAAGCGCTCGACATCGACATGGTCAGCGCGGTCTGCCCGAACTGCAACATCATTCTGGTGGAGGCCAATTCGGCCACCGACGCCAACCTCGGCACCGCCGAGAACGAGGCCGTCACCCTGGGCGCGAAGTTCGTCTCCAACAGCTGGGGCGGCTCCGAGTCCTCCTCGCAGACCAGCGAGGACACCTCGTACTTCAAGCACCCGGGCGTCGCGATCACCGTCTCCTCCGGTGACGAGGCCTACGGCGCCGAGTACCCGGCAACGTCCCAGTACGTGACGGCAGTCGGCGGCACCGCGCTCTCCACGTCCTCCAACTCCCGCGGCTGGACCGAGTCCGTGTGGAAGACCAGCAGCTCCGAGGGCACCGGCTCCGGCTGCTCCGCCTACGACCCGAAGCCGACCTGGCAGACCGACACGGGCTGCAGCAAGCGCATGGAGGCCGACGTCTCCGCCGTCGCCGACCCCGCCACCGGCGTGGCCGTCTACGACACCTACGGCGGCTCCGGCTGGGCGGTCTACGGCGGCACCAGCGCCTCGTCCCCGATCATCGCGGGCGTCTACGCGCTGGCCGGCACCCCCGGCTCCAGCGACTACCCGGCGAAGTACCCCTACTCCCACACCGGCAACCTGTACGACGTCACCAGCGGTAACAACGGCTCCTGCTCGCCGAGTTACTTCTGCACCGCGGGCACCGGCTACGACGGCCCGACCGGCTGGGGCACCCCGGACGGCACCGCCGCCTTCACCTCCGGCACCACCACGGGCAACACGGTGACCGTCACCAACCCGGGCAGCCAGTCCACCGTGACCGGCTCCGCGGCCAGCCTGCAGATCAAGGCCTCGGACAGCGCGAGCGCGACCCTCACCTACAGCGCGAGCGGGCTGCCCACCGGCCTGTCGATCAACAGCTCGACCGGGCTGATCTCCGGCACCGCGTCCACCGCCGGCACCTACGCCGTGACGGTGACCGCGACCGACTCCACCGGCGCCTCCGGCTCGGCCTCCTTCACCTGGACGGTCAGCACCTCCGGTGGCGGCGGCACCTGCACCTCGACCCAGCTGCTGGGCAACGCGGGCTTCGAGTCGGGCAACACCACCTGGACCGCGAGCAGCGGTGTCATCACCAACGACACCGGCGAGAGCGCGCACACGGGCTCGTACTTCGCGTGGCTCGACGGCTACGGCTCGACCCACACCGACACGCTGTCCCAGTCGGTGACCGTCCCGTCCGGCTGCAAGGCCACCTTCACCTTCTACCTGCACATCGACACCGCGGAGACCACGACCAGCACGGCGTACGACAAGCTGACGGTCACCGCCGGTTCGACCACGCTCGCGACGTACTCGAACCTGAACAAGGCCACCGGGTACGCGCAGAAGAGCTTCGACCTGTCCTCCTTCGCCGGCTCCACCGTCACGCTGAAGTTCAGCGGCGTCGAGGACTCCTCCCTCCAGACCAGCTTCGTCCTCGACGACACCGCCGTGACGACGAGCTGACCTCCGTATGAGCTGGGCCCCGGTCGTCTCGCAACGGCCGGGGCTCTGTCATGTCCACGAATATTGTGCTGCTCACGAGGGATCCGGATGCGTCCGTGACACGTCAAAGGGGCAAAGGAGGCCCCCCATGCGCCGATCGATTCTTGGTCCGTCCCTCGCCGTCGCCACCCTGGCGGTCGCCCTCACGGGCTGCGGCAACACGTCCGACACCGGCAGCGGCACCGTGTCGCCGTCCTCGTCCCCCACACCGAGCAGGAGCAGGGCGGCCTGCACGGCGAAGGAGACCCTCGCCGCGACCGACACGAACGGCACGTTCTGTCTGACGACCGGCAAGACCGTCCGCATCCTGCTGGACGGGACGACGACCCGGCCCTGGGCCCCGGTCAAGACCGCGGGCAGCGGCCTGAAGGCCACCAACAGCGGGATCCTGATCCGGCCCGGCGACGCGAGCAACGCCTACGAGGCGGTCTCGGCCGGGACCGTGAAGCTCACGTCGTCCCGGCCGCTGTGTGCCACCGCGCCGCACAAGATCTCGTGCAAGGGCATTCAGGAGTGGTCGGTCACCGTCGTGGTGTCGAAGCCATGAGCCGGTGGGCGGTCCGGATCTGACGGTCGACGCGCCGGTCGTGCGCGATGCCGAGCAGCGAGGGGAAGGTCACGGCCACGAGGATGCCGACGACGGTGAGGAGGGCGATGAGGTTGTCCATGGCTGTGTTCATGGACATGAGTCTCGTCCTGTTGACTCCTTACCGTGAGTGGCAGGACTGCCGCACATCCTCGATTTACTGCCATCCGGGGCGCACACTGGCGGCATGCTGAAGAACGTGGCCGTGGTCCTGCTCGACGGAGTGCACCCCTTCGAACTCGGCGTGGTCTGCGAGGTGTTCGGCCTCGACCGCAGCGACGAGGGCCTTCCGGTCTACGACTTCGCGGTCGCCTCGGCCGAGGGCCCGAAGCTCTCCACCCACGCGGGCTTCTCCCTGGCCGTCGAACACGGCCTGGAACGCCTGGAGACCGCGGACCTCATCGCCGTACCGGCCGGTGCGACCTACGCGGCGCGGGAGTACCCGGAGGAACTCCTCGACGCCCTGCGCCGGGCCGTCGACCGGGGCGCCCGGGTGCTCAGCGTCTGCTCGGGGGTGTTCGTGCTGGCCGCCGCCGGGCTGCTGGACGGGCGGCGCTGCGCGGTGCACTGGCACCACGCGGAGCTGCTCGCCCGGCGCTATCCGAAGGTCGTCGTAGAACCTGATGTGCTGTACGTCGACGCGGACCCGGTGATCACCTCGGCGGGCACCGCGGCCGGCATCGACGCCTGTCTGCATCTCGTGCGCAAGGAGCAGGGGCCGGAGGTCGCCAACGCGATCGCGCGGCGGATGGTCGTGCCGCCGCACCGCGACGGCGGCCAGGCCCAGTACATCGAGCGGCCGCTGCCGCGCACGCGGTGCGACACGGTGGGCGAGGTGCTGGTGTGGATGGCGGAGCACCTCGACCAGGAGGTCACCGTCGAACAGCTCGCCGCCCGCGCCCTGATGTCACCGCGGACGTTCGCCCGCCGCTTCCAGCAGGAGACCGGGACCACGCCGTACCGCTGGATCCTGCGTCAACGGGTGCTGCTGGCGCAGCAGTTGCTGGAGGGGACGGACGAGACGATGGACACGATCGCCTGGCGGACCGGCTTCGGCACCGCGCCCGCCCTGCGCCACCAGTTCGTCCGGGCGCTGGGCACCACCCCGAACGCCTACCGACGCACGTTCAGGGGCCCGGAGGCCGCCTGAACGCACGCCTGCCGCCGTCACCTCGACAAGGGCCTGAGCAGCAGCTTGTTGGGCCGCAGCGTGATGCCGACGCGGGTGGAGTCGTCCGAGCCGGACACCTGCTCGAAGCGGTACCTCGCCGCCACCGCCGCCGTGATCAGGCTCAGCTGGGCCATCGAGAAGTGGTCGCTCGGACACTTCCGGTTGCCGTTGCTGAACGGGCTCATGGCGAACTTCGGTACGTCCTTGGACCGTTCCGGAAGCCAGCGGTCGGGATCGAACTCGTCGTTGCGGTCATACGAACGCGCGTCGCGCTGGATCGCGTACGGACTGTAGATGATGTCGGCCCCGGCCGGAATCCGATAGCCGCCCAGATCGGTGTCCGCGACCGCCCGCCGCGTCAATATCCATACGGCGGGACGCAAGCGCATCGCCTCGACGACGACATTGTTCGTGTACGTCAGCTTCCGGACGTCGTCGAATGCCACCGGGCGGCCACCCGTCACGGATTCGACCTCTTCGCGTATCTTGTCGGCGTGTTCCGGGTGTTCGGTGAGGACCTGGAGCAGCCACATGATCGTGGACGCGATTGTTTCGCTTCCCGGGGTGAGGATCGCGACGACCTGGTCGTGGATCTCCTGTTCCCCGATGGGCTCGCCATTGTCGTCCGTCGCCTCCAGCAATGCCGTCAGCAAATCGTCCGGCTTTTGACCAGATGCCCGTCGTTCGGCGACGATCTCGTCGACCAGGAGATGCAAATCGGCCAGCGCCCGGTTGAATTCGCGGTTGGCCGGAAGAGGCAGCCGGTAGAGGGGTCCCGCCGGTACCACCATCCGTCGGTACATACCGCGGAAGACGGTGGCGAGGGCGACGCACAGCCGCTCGGCGCGCTCGTCCATGAAGTCGCCGCGCAGCAGACAGCGGGCCGCGATCCGCACGGCGATTCGGAAGGACTCGGAGGTGCAGTCGATCGTCTCGCCGGACGTCCACCGCTCGGTGAGCGCGTGCGCCTCCTCTTCCATGATCGGCCCGTACGCGGGGATCGCGTCGAGCCGGAACGCGGGCTGGATGATGCGCCGTTGGCGCCGGTGCAGGGACCCGTTGGCGGTGGCCACGCCCTCCTTGCCGAGCAGTCCCTCCAGGGACTCCCAGAGCGGGCCCGCGATGATGAAGTCCGGGTTCAGCGCGAGTGCTCCGGTGAGGGCCGGCGCGGTGACGGCGTAGACCGTCTTCGGGCCGAGGCGGAGCCTCACGACGTCGCCGTGGTCGCGGAGTTGGGCCATGAAGGCCAGAGGGTCGCGGACCAGCTTCCAGCCGTGGCCGAGAAGCGGGACCCTGCCGCCCGCGACGGGCGGCTCAATCAGCTCCGGCACCTCGGGTGCCGCGGGCTTCACAGACTCGACGGTCATTTCTCACCTGCCGCTTCGTTGTTGACGTACGGGGGTGTGGACCGGTCGTCCCAGCTGTCGACCATGTAACGGCCGGACTCGTGGTGGAACCAGTAGACGGAACTGAACCAGTTCCGCATGTTTCCGAGGTTGGCCCGTACGGCCGCGCTCAGTTCCGCTCCCCGTGCCGTTCCGTCGTCGAGGCGGTCGGCGAGCCGTAATGTCTCGCGTTCCGCCTCCAGGAATTCGGCTATGCATTCCTCGATACGGCGCCTCAGTTCGGCGACCGCTTCCTCGAGGGTCAGCCCCTCGTGCTTGATGAGACTGATGCCGAGATTGTGGACCTCGTCGCCCGCGATTTCCTTGGGCAGTGAGCAGAGGTCGTTGTACCAGGCGGCGAATTCCTGACTGAGCAGGGCCGCACGGCGATATCCCGAGCTTTTCCGCACACTGTCCGGGAGTTCACAACCCGCGCTCGCCTCCAGCAGATCCGTCCAGATCCAGTGGGCGAAGGTGAGCCGGCGCAGTGCGAGGTATTCGTCGACCGTGGGGACGATTCCGTCGGTGCGATTGTGGAATTCACGGTCGTAGGCCTCGATGACGGCGTGGAAGTGGCGGGCGAACCGCGCGTTCCAGGTGTCGGGGAGGAACGAGTAGATCCGCGTCACGCTGTCGGCGAACCCGGCGACCAGCGGATCCGGGTGGAACAGGTGGTGCCGTGGTGAATCGAGTGCAGCATGCAACCGGAACCTCAACCGCCGCCAGGCGTCGGGCCGTTCGTGCACGATGTCCCGGTCGTGGCGGTCGTCCCAGACGAAGAACCACGCGCTGTAGTCCGCTATCGCCTGGAGCACCTCGTCCGGGGCGCCCAAGTAGTACCCGGCCATCAGGTCCGTGTAGCAAAGACCGTCGGCATATTCCCGTACCTTCTCCGCCGGCATGAGACGTTTTTCCAGCAGCCAGACACGCGTCTTCTCCTGGAGCCTCGGCCAATACGGATGCAGTTGCCGGGGAAACGCCGCCTCGATCACCGGGAGAGAGAGCGACGGTGGAACCGCGATCGCTGTCGTTGCCGTTGTCGTTGTGGTGCTGTGTGAGAAAGCAGGCACGAACAAACCCCTCTCAGCCGCCAGTTGCGCACGCCCCTCCCGCTGTGCCGGGCGTGCGCCGTTGCGTATCCCCGCACTTCCTATTCAGCACCACAACTGACCGTTCTGGGAACGGATTTGCTCCCTTCACTACCCCCAAGTGCCGAGAATCTCCCCTTGTGTGACCGATTTTGGATCACTACACGAGCACAAACGATCGAATGTGCGAGGGACATGCGAACGGCGCCTGGTCAGGGAGATGCTCCTGAACAGACGCCGTGCGGAAGGGAGAGGGGCGACCGCTGGGGTCGGCCGGGTCAGTCGTTGGCGACCACGGGGTAGCGGGGCTCGTTCTCGGCCATCTGCCGCAGCGCGTCCTTGCGGTCACGCTTGGAGAGCCGGTCGATGTACAGGTAGCCGTAGAGGTGGTCGGTCTCGTGCTGCAAACACCGTGCGAAGTAGCCGGTGCCGCGGACCCTGACGGGGTTGCCCTTCTCGTCCTGACCCGTCACCTCGGCGTAGTCGGGCCGTGCGAGCGGCGCATACGCGGTCGGCACGGACAGGCACCCCTCGTTGCTCTCGTCCAGGTGGCGCTGCTCGGCGGGCAGGTCGACAAGCTTGGGATTGCAGACGACACCGACATGGCGTTTGCCCTCGTCGTCCTGGCAGTCGTAGACGAAGACCTTCAGGTCGACGCCGATCTGGTTGGCGGCGAGGCCGACACCCTCGGCGGTGCGCTGCGAGGCGAACATGTCCGCCACCAGCGTCTCCAGCTCCGCACCGAACTCGGTGACGTCCTTGCACTCCTTGTGCAGCACCGGATTCCCGACGACCGTGATCGCCCGCGAGGTCCCCCGCTCACGCCAGACCGCCTCACGCTCCTCGGTCTCCTCGGTGTCGATGACGAACCCCTCGTCATCCACGGGGAGCACGCCCACGTGCTGCTGATCGGTGTCCTGCTGCGCCATGCCGACGAACGCCTTCCTGAAGCCAAGGGGGAGAAGTTGCTGATACAGGGTACGGCCATCGTCTTGTCTTCAAGGGGCGCGGGGAACTGAGCGACCGGCCACGACGGCGCGGCACCCGACCAACGACCTCAGCAGACCTCTTCCAGATCCCGCCAGTCCCGGGAGTCAGGACTGTCGGCAACCCACCCGTCCAGCAACCCCCGCACGAGCGAAGCCGGCGCAGCCAGCCCGCACTCCCGCTCCGGCACCCACAACTGCCCGTCCGTCCGATGCCCCAGCGGCCCAGGATGCCCGGGCTCACTGTGATCATGCGGATCGAGATGCTCCCCGTCACCCTCGTCGGACGGCATCCGCGACTCGGAACACATCCGGCACAGCAACCGCACGGACGACGACCAGTCCTCCGCCGCGAACCCCGCGTCCGCGGCCAGCTGCTCCAGCGCGTCCCGATCCGCCTCGGTGGCCGCCTCGAGCAGCACCACCCACGTGGGCACAGGAGAAGGCGCCCACAGCTCGATCTCGTCGAACACGGGATACGAGTGCCCGGCAGCGGTCGTCCGCTCCCCGTGCGGCACCCCGTCGTGGAGCACGACCTCACCCCACCGCCGCCCCGACGAGGGCAGTGGAATCGAGAGCACCTCGATCCGCGCGGGATCCAGCCGCCGCCCCCACACCACCTCGGCCTCCCCCTCGGGAGAGAGCCGTACGGCCGCGCTGCCGAGATCCATCCCGGCCGGCTCACCCGCACCGGTGACTCCGCCCGGCACCCGCAGCCCGTACGCCTGCCAGGCCCGCCGAGCCAGCGGCCAGTCCTGAAGCGCGGTGGCCGCGATGCCGACGTTCCACCAGTCAGGTGCCCCGGCCTCCCGGTCGAGCAGCGCCACGGCCCGCAGTCCGGCCGCCCGCGCCTGCTCCCAGTCGTGCCGGAACTTGTGGAGCAGGGCGAGGTTGAACCAGGACTCGGACAGCCAGGGTTCAAGATCGGCGGCACGTGTCAGCAGTGCGCCCGCGTCCTCGTACCGACCGTCGCCGATCAGCGTGAACGCGCGGTCTGTGGCCTGCCGCCAGGAGGCGGAGGGCCGGTGCCGTCCCTTGCCGAAGATCCTCACGATTCCCGCCTGCCAGTTCCGTTCAGTGGGCTGGCCATGCCCCCGGACACCCTCTTCTTCGCATCCAACCACGTACGACTGGAAGGGCGCTCATTACCCATGGGTTACCCAGCCAAGGGCAAGGTCAGACAGTCCCACCCGTCACCCACCACCGCCCTGCCCGAGGCGCTTCGCGCCACCCTTCTTGACTGCACAGCACCCGGGCCAGTGCTTCCACGACCTCGGGAGCGTAGTCCCCGGCGGTCCCGAGGCGCAGCTCCTCCAGCGCCTGAAGCGGCCCGCCGGGGCCGCCTGCCCGGGTTTTCTCCTCGTACGCGTTCACGGCCCGGACGATCCGCGCGGACAGCGGCTGCTCCCGGCACGGGTCGGCCTGCCGCTCCACGACGGCCGCCACCTGGGGACTCACCCCGGTCTGCCGTACGACGGCCCCGCCGAGCAGGGCTATCCGGCGCTGCTCCTCCGCGGGGAGCGCGGCGGTGGCGCCGGCCGGTACCGGGTCGACGAGGCTGAGCTGGCCGATGTCGTGCATCAGGGCGGCGTACTCCAGGACGGTGAGGTCGGGTTCGGACAGGCCCAGGTCCCGGCCGACCGCCTGGCACAGCGCGGCGACCCGGCGGGCGTGCCCGGCAGGCGTGTAGCCGGCTATCTCGGTGGACCGGGCGAGGGAGGCGATGGTCTGGCGGTAGGTGTCCCGTACGGCCGCGTACCGCCGGAAGGACAGCTGGGTCAGCAGCAGCGGCAGCGAGAACACGGGCAGCGCCCAGAGCCCCACGACGGCGACCGCGAGCGCCATCACCGCGCCGGTCGCGCACACGGCGGACCCGATGCCGAGCATCCCGCGCAGCTCGTCCCGCAGCAGCGGCCCGAACGGCCACCCGGTCCGCGAGTGCGCGAGCGCGGCGGCGAGCACGGCGTCGCAGAGCGCGGTGAGGGAGAGCAGCGCGAGCAGGAGCAGGGCGTAGGCGGGGCCGCCCCAGTGCCTGAACACCCCCTGGTTGTACAGGGGTTGGAAGCAGACGGCCGCGAAGCCGACGGTCAGGACGCGGCGCGCCATGTGGTCGGGGGTGCGGCTGTGGCCGCGGGCGATGTGCGGGACGCAGCCGACGAGGGTGGCGGCGACGACCACGGCGACGGTCTGGAAGACGCCGTGGTGGGTGGGGTGGCCGGCGTCGGCACCGAGGAGGGCGTAGGAGAGGGCGCCGGCCGCGCCGAGCGGGGCGGTTTCCCTGAGGCCGGTCGTGCCGTTCCATCGGCTCAACTCGCCCACGGCCACGAGGACTCCGAAGGCGAGGGCGACTCCGCGTTCTTCGAGGCCGGTCCAGAGGGTGAGGGTGAGGGAGGTGGTGGCGAGGAGGGTGGCGGAGGTGTGGATGAGGGTGAGGGTGAGAGGGGGGCGAAACAGGGGCATTTCGTCAACCCCTCAGCACACTGGAAACAGGCGGGCCGGGTGGGAGAACAATGGACGACTGGACCTCGTCGGCTGTTACCGAGGGATGCCACCCACACCGCCCGAGCGCCCGCACCAACGCCGTGACCATCAACGGGTCGAACTGACTGCCGGCACAGCGCGACAACTCCTCCAGCGCTGCAGATACCGGCCGAGCGCGCCGGTAGGACCGGGTCGACGTCATCGCGTCGAAGGCATCGGCGACCGCGACGACCCGTGCGGACTCGGGGATCTGACTCCCCAACAGCCCGTAGGGATACCCGCTCCCGTCCAGGCGCTCATGGTGGTGCAGGACAGCCGCGCGGGCCTCACCCAGGAATCCGATGCCCCGCACCATCTCGTGGCCGTACTCCGGATGCAGTTCGATCACGCGTCGCTCCTCGGGCGTCAACGGCCCGTCCTTGCGGAGCAGCCGCGTGGGGACGCCGAGCTTGCCGACGTCGTGCAGGATCCCGGCGAAGCGGAGCACCTCGACGCGTGAGTCGTCCATGCCCAGTTCGCGGGCGATCATCATCGACGCCTGTCCGACCCGCTCGCTGTGCCCGCGGGTGTACCCGTCCTTGATGTCGACGGCCTGGACGAGGGCGCGGATGGTGGCCTGGTGGGCGGCGCGTTCCCGGTGGTACTGGGCGAACACCCACCAGGAGACCCCCATCGGCAGCAGCACGAGGAGCGCGGCGACGGGACCGTAGGGGCTGCGCCACAGGACGGCCATCATGAGCCCGGCGAGCCCGTGGACGCCGATGGGCGCCAGGGACCGCAGGAACAGACCGCGCCAGGCCCGCCGTACCGGCATCCGCTCGGCCAGCGCGAGGATCCCGCCGTCGAGCACGGTCAGGACCAGGCAGAAGGCGAGGACGGCGGCCAGGGCGGGCACCAGCGCGTACGGGAAGTCGGAGGCGACGACGGCGTTCCGTCCGCCCAGCGCCCAGTGCACGCGGGCCGCGGCCCACACGCCGAGCGCGAGCTGTGCGGCCCGCCAACCGCGCCGCAGCCAGGGTGAGCCCTTCTCGACGCGGGAGAACAGCGCGCCCGGCAGCGGCACGAGCGCGGCCGCGGGGGGCGGGAGGAGGAAGGCGGCGGCGAGCAGCACCGGGTAGAAGGTGCCGGCGAAGCGGCGGCGGGCGACCTGCTCGCAGCCGGCGTAGAGCGCGGCCAGCAGTGCGACCGCCCACCAGGGTGTGTGGACGGTCGGCAGCGGAAGCAGGCACCACAGGGCGGCGAGGACGGCACAGAGGACGTACGCACGTGCCCGTGCCGGTGTCGCCTCCATGGCTGACGCCCTTCCCCCGACCATGCCTGTCCAGGCCGAGGAGCCTAGGGCGGTCGGGGGCGGGCCGCGGGCGTATCACCCGGGGATTAGCACGTTCGGGTGACGCTCGCCCGCTCAGGAACCTTCAGGAGGTCGTGACCGGGGGTCAGGACTCCTGGGGGGCGGCCGTGAGGTCGTGCTCGGGCACGGCCTGGCCGGAACGGATCAGGTCGAGCCGTCCCAGGACCTTGGCGCGCAGGTCGGTCGGCACGTCGTCCTGCCCGCAGCACCGCTTGACCAGCTTCTTCACGGCCTCTTCGAGGCCGTACTTCTCCAGGCACGGCGAGCACTCCGTGAAGTGCTGCTTGAACTTGGCGCGGTCGACGTCCGGCATCTCACTGTCGAGAAACTCGTAGAGATGGTCGAGGACCTCACTGCAGTCCGTTTCGTGCTCGTCACCGCAGCTCATGAGCCCGAGCCTTTCGCTTCGTCCGAGTCTCCGGCACCGGCCGGGACCAGTCCGCGGTCACGCGCGTAGTCCTCGAGCATGCCGCGCAGTTGACGACGGCCCCGGTGCAGCCGGGACATCACCGTGCCGATGGGTGTCCCCATGATGTCCGCGATCTCCTTGTACGCAAAGCCCTCGACGTCCGCGAGATAGACGGCGATGCGGAATTCCTCGGGGATCGCCTGGAGCGCTTCCTTCACGTCCGAGTCGGGCAGGTGGTCGAGCGCCTGCGACTCCGCGGAGCGCAGACCCGTCGACATGTGCGACTCGGCGCGTGCGAGCTGCCAGTCCTCGATCTCCTCGGCCGCGGAGCGCTGGGGTTCGCGCTGCTTCTTGCGGTACGAGTTGATGAACGTGTTCGTGAGGATCCGGTACAGCCACGCCTTGAGGTTGGTGCCCTCGCGGAACTGGTGGAAGGACGCGTACGCCTTCGCGTACGTCTCCTGCACCAGGTCCTCGGCGTCGGCCGGGTTCCGCGTCATGCGCAGCGCGGCCGAATACATCTGGTCGAGGAATTCGAGCGCGTCCCGCTCGAAGCGCGCGCTGCGCTCCGAGGTCGATTCCGGTGTGACCTCGCTCGTGCCCTGGCCCTCGGGCTGCTCCGCCTGGCCGTGTTCGGTCCCTGCGTCGGTACCGGGAACCGGACCCACCTCCTCAAGATTCCGGGTGGCACCGAAGCCGATGCCACCAGAATCGGAGGATAGACGACGATCCGGTCCGCCCGCCGCCCCAATCGGGGTGGCCTTGGCCGCACGCAGCACAGTCCAGTCCAGGTCAGTGCGGCTGTTGCGACTCGGGCAGAAGGTCGAACCCATGCGGCGGACTTCCTCTCTTCGACGAATCCACGACGTCGACGCTGTCTTTTCGTCAGCACGTCTGTCCGCGACAACAGCGGTAAGGGGCTCAGCATTCCCACGCCTTACCGCAGTGTTCGAGTCCACTCCACCACGCGCCCCGTGATGATCTCCAAAGCCTCGTCCTGACCGATCTCCGCCCGCTTCGGCACCGCGAACCCGTGGTCGCCGTACGGCACCTCGACCAGCTCGAAATCGCCCTCGGGAAATTCCGCCGGTTTCCCGAACGGGTCGTTGCCGCCCTGCACGACGAGCGTGGGCACCCCGGCCCCGAGCAGCTCGCCGGCCCGCGACTTCTCGGGCTTTCCCGGCGGATGCAGCGGGAAACTCAGGGCGAGGACGGCGGCGGCCCCCAGTTCCGTGGCCGTACGACAGGCCACGCGGGCTCCGGCGCTGCGGCCCCCGGAGATCACCGGCAGGCCGGGCTTCGCGACGGCCGTCCAGATCCCCCGCCACCCCACGTCGAGCGTCCTGGGCGCGGTCGCCACCTTCTTCCCGGCGACCCGCCACGGCTGCTCGACCAGCGCGACGGTCACGCCGTGCGCGGGGAGGACGGCGGCGAGGGCCTGGAGGTCCCGGGCCTCGATGCCACCACCGGCGCCATGGCTGACGGCGAGGACGAGCCGTGCCTTCCTGGCCGGGTGCCAGGTGATGCGGGCGGTTCCCGCGTCGGTCTCAAGGGTCTCTGTGGTCACGCCTGTTGCATCCGTCACATCAGAAGAGTGTGCCTTCTTCGGGGCCCTCGAGTTCCTTCAGCAGCTCCGGCCCGTTGTTGCGGACATTGCTGACGGCCGTGGACACCGGGTACGCGCGCATCAGCCCGGCGGGCGGCGGGGCGAGCAGCTCGCGCAGGTCGTCCGGGTCGGTGCGGGCCGGGTCGAGCCAGGTGTCCCAGCGGTCCGGGGTGAGCATCAGCGGCATCCGGGGATGGATCTCGGCCAGCGTGTGCGGCCCGTCGGCCGGGGACACCGCCAGCGGGGTCGTCTCCGCCTCGGTGGTGATCACCGAGCAGGTGACCCACCAGGCCAGCGGATGGTCGTCGGGCAGAGTCCGGTCCCGCCAGAACTCGTACAGCCCGGCCATCGCGAACACCGAACCGTCGGCCGGCAGCACGAAGTACGGCTGCTTGCGCTGCCGCTTCTTCTTGCCCTCGACCTCCAGCTCCCGCTCGTCCTTGGCGGTGACCCACTCGTAGTAGCCGTCGGCGGGGATGATGCAGCGCCGGGTGGAGAAGGCGCGACGGTACGACGGCTTCTCGTGCACGGTCTCGGCCCGCGCGTTGATCATCCGCGCCCCGCCCTCGGGCGTCTTCGACCAGCTCGGCACGAGCCCCCACTTGAGCTTGCGCAGCTGCCGAACCGGCTTCGGGCTGTCCGCGTCCTTAAGTGGACGGTCGAGGACTGCATAGACCTCTTTGGTCGGGGCCACGTTGTAGTCGGGGGCCAGAACCTCTTCCGGCTCCCACTTCTCGATCTCAAAGACTCCTGCGAGATCCTCGGGCCCACGACTCGCTGCATACCGTCCGCACATACGTGCCAGACTGCCAGATTCGACAAGACCTACGGGAGCCTCCGCCACCAATGGACAGCACCGCAATCGCCTCGATACCCACCCTCTGGGACGAGGTCTTCGGCAGTCAGCCCGACCCGGACCTGTGGGTGGTCATCGCCACCATGGTCGCCGCGCTGGCCGTGGTCGTCCCGCACCGCCTGTGGCGCCTCTCCCGCAACGCCATCACCATCGCGCACGAGGGCGGCCACGGCCTGGTGGCCCTCCTCACCGGCCGCACCCTCACCGGCATCCGCCTGCACTCCGACACCAGCGGCCTCACGGTCAGCCGGGGCAAGCCGCACGGCCTCGGCATGATCCTCACGGCGGCGTCCGGCTACACGGCTCCCCCGCTGCTGGGCCTCGGCGGCGCGGCCCTCCTGGGCGCGGGCCACATCACCCTCCTCCTCTGGCTGTCGACCGTCCTCCTGATAGCCATGCTGGTGATGATCCGCAACGCCTACGGCGCGCTCACGGTCATCCTCAGTGGAGCAGCCTTCCTCCTCGTCTCCTGGCTGACGGGCCCCCAGGTCCAGGCAGCCTTCGCCTACGCGGTGGTCTGGTTCCTGTTGCTGGGTGGCGTACGCCCCGCCTTCGAGTTGCAGGCGAAGAGGGCGAGGGGCGGCGCGGGCGACTCCGACGCGGACCAGCTGGCCCGCCTGACCCACGTACCGGCAGCCTTGTGGTTCTTCTTGTTCCACCTGGTGTCCCTCTGCTCGCTCATAGGCGGCGGCAGGTGGCTGCTGGAGCTATGAAGCGCCCCGAAGGGGCAAGCTTCAGGGGCGCGGGGAACTGCGCGACCAGCCCCAACGGCGCGGCACCCGAAAGACGGCCTACTTATACAGTGACCTCATGGCCCCGAACAACGACCAAACCGCCCTCTGGCCCGCCCCCACAGCCGCCGGAGCCGTCGACGCGACGGTCCACGTGCCCGGGTCCAAGTCCGTAACCAACCGCGCCCTAGTCCTCGCCTCCCTCGCCAGCGAACCGGGCTGGCTGCGCCGCCCTCTCCGCTCCCGAGACACCCTCCTCATGGCAGCCGCCCTCCGAGCAATGGGCGTAGGCATCGAGGAGGGCGTAGGCACGGAGAAGGGCTCCGGAGAGTTCTGGCGGGTCATCCCCTCCGGCCTGCACGGCCCTGCCACGGTGGACGTGGGCAACGCGGGCACGGTGATGCGCTTCCTGCCCCCCGTCGCCGCCCTGGCCAACGGCCCCATCCGCTTCGACGGCGACCCGAGGTCCTACGAACGCCCCCTGCACGGCGTGATCGACGCCCTCCGCGTCCTCGGTGCCCGCATCGACGACGACGGCCGGGGCGCCCTGCCCCTGACCGTGCACGGCGGCGGCGCGCTGGACGGCGGGCCCGTGGAGATCGACGCCTCCTCCTCGTCCCAGTTCGTGAGCGCCCTGCTGCTCTCCGGCCCGCGCTTCAACATGGGCGTCGAGGTCCGCCACACCGGCTCCTCGCTCCCCTCGATGCCGCACATCCGGATGACGGTCGACATGCTGCGCGCGGTCGGCGCCCAGGTGGACACCCCGGAGTCGGGCGGCGAGCCCAACGTCTGGCGGGTGACGCCGGGCGCGCTGCTCGGCCGGGACCTGACCATCGAGCCGGATCTGTCGAACGCGCAGCCGTTCCTCGCGGCGGCGCTGGTCGCTGGCGGCAAGGTCGTCGTACCGGACTGGCCGGCCCGGACCACCCAGCCCGGCGACCGGCTGCGGGAGATCTTCACCGAGATGGGTGGTTCCTGCGAACTCACCGAGTACGGACTGGAGTTCACCGGTTCGGGTGCGATCCACGGCATCGACGTGGACCTCGGCGAGGTCGGCGAACTGACCCCCGGCATCGCGGCCGTCGCCGCCCTCGCGGACTCCCCCTCCACCCTGCGGGGCGTCTCGCACCTGCGGCTGCACGAGACCGACCGGCTCGCCGCGCTCACCAAGGAGATCAACGAACTGGGCGGTGATGTGACGGAGACCGCCGACGGTCTGCACATCCGCCCGCGCCGCCTGCACGGCGGGATCTTCCACACGTACGAGGACCACCGCATGGCCACCGCAGGCGCGATCATCGGCCTCGCGGTCGAGGGCGTGCAGATCGAGAACGTGGCGACGACGGCGAAAACCCTCCCGGACTTCCCCGACCTGTGGACCGGGATGCTCGGGAGCGACGGGGCGTAGGGGACACACGCCATGCGTCGCTACGGCAAGAACACCGACGAGGACGACATCCGCCAGCGCCCGAACCGCAAGGGCAACCGGCCGCGCACCAACATCCGCCCCAAGCACGAGGAGGCGGTCGAGGGCATGGTCGTCACCGTCGACCGGGGCCGGCTGACGTGTCTGGTCGAGGACCGGGTCGTGATGGCGGTCAAGGCCCGCGAACTGGGCCGGAAGGCCGCGGTGGTCGGTGACCGCGTCGGCATCATCGGCGACCTCTCCGGCGACAAGGACACCCTCGCCCGCGTCATCCGCATCGAGCCGCGCACCTCGGTGCTGCGCCGCACGGCCGACGACGACGACCCGTACGAGCGCGTGGTCGTCGCCAACGCCGACCAACTGGCCATCGTCACCGCGCTCGCCGACCCCGAGCCGCGCCCCCGCCTGATCGACCGCTGCCTGGTCGCGGCCTACGACGGCGGCCTCGACCCGCTGCTCGTGCTGACCAAGTCGGACCTCGCCCCACCGGACGAACTCCTGGAGATGTACGGCGCGTTGGGCGTCCCGTATGTCGTCACGAGCCGCGAGGAGCTGGAGAACGGCACCGCCGTGGAGCGGGTCCGCAAGCAGCTCGACGGCAAGATCACCGCGTTCGTCGGCCACTCCGGCGTCGGCAAGACGACCCTGGTGAACGCGCTGGTCTCGCTGGAGCGGCGGCGCAGCACCGGCATCGTCAACGCCGTCACCGGCCGCGGCCGGCACACCACCACCTCGGCGCGCATGATCCCGCTGCCGGACGACTCGGGCTGGGTCGTCGACACCCCGGGCGTGCGTTCCTTCGGCCTGCACCACGTGGACCCGTCCCGGGTCATCAAGGCCTTCCCCGACCTGGAGCCCGGCACGGCCGACTGCCCGCGCGCGTGCAGCCACGACGAGCCGGACTGCGCCCTGGACCAGTGGGTGGCCGACGGCCACGCGGACCCGCAGCGGCTCTATTCGCTACGGCGGCTGCTGGCCACCCGCGAGCGGACCGAAGGCGACTGATCACCGACCGACCACCGCGTGTTTGTGGGGACTCAAGTTCGGTAAGTGCATAATCGCACCGAGCCGGACAAACGGGAGGACAGCACAATGGCGTGGCTGCTGGTTGTCGTGGCCGGAATTCTGGAGACCGGGTTCGCCGTGTGCCTGAAGCTGTCCCACGGCTTCACGCGCCTGTGGCCGACGGTCGCCTTCTGCTCCTTCGCCCTGGGCAGCTTCGGCCTGCTCACCCTCTCCCTGCGGAAGCTCGACGTGGGCCCCGCCTACGCCGTGTGGACCGGCATCGGCGCGGCCGGCACCGCGATCTACGGCATGGTCTTCCTCGGCGACCTGGTGTCGACCCTGAAGATCGTGTCGATCAGCTTCGTCATCATCGGGGTCATCGGACTCCAGCTGTCCGGTTCCGCGCACTGAACCTATTGGTCGGATCCAGCACCTATGGGGTCAGGTCCAGCGCGCTGCGGACGAGTTCGCCGACCCCGCCCTCCCCCGGCGGTGCCGCCACACAGGACAGCGCCAGCCGTACGACGAGTTCGCAGGAGCGGGCCAGGTCGGCGGTGTCCGGCTTGGCGGCCCCGGGTCCGGTCAGCGCGGCGACGGCACGGTCGCGGACGACGGCCACGAAGTCACCGGGTGAGGGCAGCGGCCCGTCGGCCCGGCGCTGGGCGGGTACGGCGGAGGAGGACGGCACCGCGGACAGGGTCGGCGAGGGCAGCCGTTCGCTCCAGCAGCCGGTGAGCATCGCCCGTATCAGCGCGTTCTCCCGGGCCGCCGACGCGGTCCACTCGGCGGTCGCGGTCAGCCGCTCGCGGGCGTCGCTGTGGCTGCCGAGCGCCCGCTCGACGCCGACGAGATAGCCGTCGGCCTCCCGTCGGACCAGCGCCCGCGCGAGCCCCTCCTTGCTGCCGAACTCGTTGTACAGCGTCTGCCGGGACACTCCGGCGGCAGCGGCCACGTCCACCATCCGTACGGTGGACCACGACCGTCGCGCCAGCGCCGTGTAGGCGGCGTCCAGCAGGGATTCCCGCGCTGCAGGCATCATTCGCCTCCCGGGGCGAGCGGCTCTGCGCCCAGATTTGACGCGCACGGGGGCAGTGTCAAGGGGTCGCGGCGGTGCCGGGGGGCGCACTTCGGCCGGCGCGCGCGGGAGTTCACCGGACGGTGTCGCCACGACGATCACGCGGCGCCGTTCCGGCCGTCTCCCCGGAGGTCCCCCACCTCACGTTTCGCCCACCGGACCCTGTAGCCCCGGCGCGACCCCTGAAGATACGGTTCACGCATGGCCGACTATCACGATGACCTGCGCCTCGCCCACGTCCTCGCGGACGCCGCCGACGCGGCGACGACCGCGCGCTTCAAGGCGCTCGATCTCAAGGTCGAGACCAAGCCGGACATGACTCCGGTCACCGAGGCGGACAAGGCGGCCGAGGAGCTGATCCGCGGCCATCTGCAGCGCGCCCGCCCGCGGGACGCGGTCCTCGGCGAGGAGTACGGCATCGAGGGCACCGGCCCGCGCCGCTGGGTGATCGACCCGATCGACGGCACCAAGAACTACGTACGCGGCGTGCCGGTCTGGGCCACGCTGATCTCCCTGATGGAGGCGGCGGAGGGCGGTTTCCAGCCGGTCGTCGGCCTGGTCTCCGCGCCCGCGCTCGGCCGCCGCTGGTGGGCCGCGAAGGGCCATGGCGCCTACACCGGCCGCAGCCTCTCCTCCGCGTCCCGGCTCCGGGTCTCCCAGGTCTCGAAACTGAAGGACGCGTCCTTCGCGTACTCCTCGCTCACCGGCTGGGAGGACCAGGGCCGCCTGGGCGGCTTCCTGGACCTGAGCCGCGAGGTGTGGCGCACGCGCGCGTACGGCGACTTCTGGCCCTACATGATGGTCGCCGAGGGCGCGGTCGACATCTGCGCCGAACCGGAACTCAGCCTCTGGGACATGGCGGCCACCGCGATCATCGTCACCGAGGCAGGCGGCACCTTCACCGGCCTCGACGGCCGCCCGGGCCCCCACAGCGGCAACGCGGCCGCGTCGAACGGCATCCTGCACGACGAGTTCCTGGGGTATCTCAACATGCGCTACTGACCTGGCTTGCGGCCTGACCTGGTCCTTTCCCCCTCCTCTAAGACCCCTGGGCCGTGGTGGGGCCGTCATCCACCTTCGGGCCGTCCTCGAACACGCCGTTCACCGCCTCCCGCGTGCGCTTCTCGCTGCTCGGCATCAGGTGCGTGTACGTCCGCAGCGTGAAGCCCGGGTCGTGATGTCCCAGGTACTCGGACAGAGCCTTGATGTTCTCGCCGGCGTCCAGCAGAACGGACGCGTAGAAGTGCCTCAGCGCGTGCATGCCGTTCTCCCTGCCGCGCGGGACGCCCACGGTGTCGAGGGCGGGGCACCACGCTAGGCGGTTGAAGACGACGCGATTGATCGCGTGCTCTCCAACGTTGGTGAACAGCAGAGAGGCGGTCACCGGCGGCCCGTCGACCGACCGCCACGGCAGCGATACGGCCGTGGGCGGATGCTTCGCGATGTGGCCCTCAAGCGACCGCGCGACGCTCTCAGGCAGCGGGACAGTGCGCGTCTTGCCGCCCTTGGGCAGGGCGAACACCTGCTTGCCAGCGATGAGCTTGACCTGTCGCACGACGTGCACGACCCCTTCCACGAAGTCCACATCGTCAACGGCCAGACCGAGCACTTCGCCCTGCCGCATGCCGCACCCGCCGGCCAGGTCCACCATCCCCCGGTACCGCGCCGGCAGTGCCGAGCGCATGGCGAGCACACGCTCAGGGCGCCACGGCACGATCCGGCGGGGTTCCAGCTTGGGCGCTTTCACCGACGATGAACGGCACGGGTTGTGCGAGATCAGGCGGTCGTCGACGGCCGCCCCCAACATCGCATTGAGGTTGGCGAAGATCACCCGCTGATAGGCGGGCGCCACCCCTCCATCCTGAAGCTTCCGCAGCCACTCACGAACGTGAATCGGCTTCAGCGAGTCGAGCGACCGACTGCCCAAGTGCGGCACTACGTGCAGGCGCACGCGCTGCTCTGTGCTCACGAAGGTGCCGGGGTCGATAGTCAGCGACGCCAGCCACCGTTCCGCGTGCTGCCGTACCGTCAGGCGCCCGGCGCGCGGGTCGATGTACTGACCGCGCGTCATGTCCGCCTCGATCTGAGACAGCCACTTCTCGGCGACGCGCTTCTGTCCGTCGGGGAAGCTCTTGGACTTCTCGGCGCCGTCGGGGCCGACGTAGCGGGCGCGGTAGCGCAGGCCGGTTCCGTGGCGGTCGGACTTGAGTCGGACGGTCTTGCCGTGGGCATCGGTTTCGGTCTTGTACCAGCGGTCTTGGATGTGGCCTGCCATGTGATGGCGGTCCCTTCTGGACATGGGAAGGGAGGGCCACGGGGGCCCTCCCTGGGGTGTTGAGCTGCGCGATTGGGGCTATGTCAGGCGGCGGTGCGGTCGTCGGTCTTGCGTTGAGTGACGTAAGCGCGAACGTCGGCGGGGTCGTAGCGGACGTACTTGCCGATGCGGAAGCTGGGCGGCCCGGTGTTCTTCTTGCGCCACTGGTAGACGGTCTCTTTGGGCACCTCGAACATCTCGGCGATGTCGTCGGGGGTGAGGTACCGATCCGGGAGGCCGCCCCGGAGCGTGGCGCGGAGGTCGGGTTGAGCGGACGTTCGGCTCATTTGGTCCTCGGAAGTTGAGTCACGTCGTACTGGCTTGGGGGGGGCGGGAGTTCACGTCTGTCCGAGGTATGGATTTCTGCGTCATTGCGTCAGCAGCGTCATTCAGGCGCCTGACCTGCGACTTTGGGTGACGCGGCGGTGTCGAGGTGCGTCATTGGTGCGTCATGGGCTGCGTCATCCGTGACGCAGCCCATGACGCAGATGACGCAGGATGACGCAGGCACGGCCGTCTGCGTCATGGCTGTAGCCGCAGGTCAGGTGCCATTTTTCAGCTGGCATGACGCAGATGACGCAGCGTCTTCCCTCTTAGGACAAGGAGAGGGGGTGTCTGTCGTAGTGCGGTGCTGCTCAGCGCGTGAAGAAGGAGCCGCTGCGCGGCGCGTCCCTGGGGCGGCGCGCAGCGCCGAACAGCAAGAGGAGCACGCCCCGCGCGGTGGTGCTCCTCTTGCTTGTCCGGGTGAGCGTGCGCGTCAGAGCATCCGCTGCTGGTGTGGGGACGGGGCGGCGGGGCGGGTCATTTCGAGATATCGGCCCGTGCTGGTGCGGCCCGAGTCGATGAGGACACCCCGGGCGGCCAGGGTGGGTTGGAGGCGCTTGAGGCGGTCGGAGAGGACTTTGCCCGTGGTCGGCCATCCCTTGGGCAGGGGACGGCCGTCGTCGCCGCTGTAGAGGCGGCTGAGGCAGGACAGCCATTCCGTGGACGTCATCCGCTGCGCGCCGCCCGGCTCGATGGTCTCGGCGTGCTTGAGGACGGTCTGCGCCAACAGGTCGCCCTCGATCACGTCGTCGTTCAGGTCGTCCAGACTGGCCCGGTACGCGGGCAGCGCCCCCAGGCCGGTCGCAGCGTCGAACTGCGCGCACAGGTGGGCGAAGTCCGCCATCCGCAGGTCGGTGGGGGTCTCCGCGTCCACCGCCCGGACCTTGACCGCGAGGTCGAGCAGCGACCCGAGGACGATGGGCAGAACCTCCGCGTAGTCCGTCCACAGCTCGGCCTCGGTGCGCCGGATGCTAGGCCGCTCCAGGCGCAGAGGTAGGAGCCGTTCGGCGAGGTCGGGCCGGATGACGCCGACGTCGATCCCGGTCAGCAGCAGCGGCCGGCGGTAGCCGACACGGAACACGTCCCCATCGGTGAACAGGGCACGCTTGACGCTCTCTGCCCCGGTGACGATGCAGCACATCGCGTCCGACAGGTCGGGCGTCATGTGCGAGAGGTTGTCCAGCGCGGTGACCCATCCCGCCGCTACGGCCGCGATCAGATTCTCTTCATCCTTCGGAGCCCGGCGCAGGTCCCCGCTCATACCCTCGATGATCCGGACCAGCATCCGCCCGCCGGTCGACTTACCTGCACCCTGAGGGCCAGTGAGAAACGGCGCGGGCACCGGGACGGACGGTCCGAGGCAGCCGATCAGCCAAGCGATGGCCAGGCACTCTGTTTCCGCGTTGGCGAAGTTGCACAGCCGCATCAGCAGGTCGATGCCCTTGCCGTTGGTGTCCTTGACGGGCAGGGGGAGTTCCCCGGTGAGCTGGGTCCGTCGCCAGCACACCTCACGCGGGTCGGGGATGAGGATGTCCCACCCGGTGGGGTGGATACGTACGGACTGCCCGTCGTCGCGGCCCAGGTCCAACCAGGTCGCTCCGTCGAATCCGGGGGCGACGCGGATGTGCACGGGCTGGACGTCCTCGGTCAGCGCGAGCGCTTCGATCAGGTCCAACGCCTCTTTCAGGGCCGACCCGTTGAACGCGCCGCGTCCGTCGCGGTAGAGGCCGACCATGAGTTCCTGCCGGTGGCTTCCCGTGGTGCCCTGGGAGCGGATCGGGCGGGCGATGGGCTGGCCGTTCTTCTGCGCGTACACGGTCCCATCAGGCGTACGGAAGTACCGGAAATGGGACTGCGCGTAGTCGGTGATGACCTCGCGGGCCGGGGTCTTCTCGTCCTCGGACATGGTCACAGTCCCAACGTTGTGCGGGCGTTGGTCCACGCGTCCGTGCAGTGCCGGAGCGATTCGCCCTTGGCCTGCGCAGCGGTGAACAACCGGGCGACGTACACCTCGGTGAGGCAGCCGCACCGCCCGTGCGTGGACAGCACCGCGAGGAACGTCCGGTAGACGGTCGCGTGCACCGCCTCCCGGGCGTTGGTGATCTGCTGTTCCGCCATGGCGATGCCACGGTCCAAGTAGGTCGGTGTGCGGTGCGGGCACTTCCCGCCCCCGGCAAGGGCGGGCACGGTGACGGCCGTCGGTCGGACTGCGGTGGGCTTCTTCACGATGAGCGCGCGTACGGCGTCCGGCAGGGCGGTCATCGTGCCGGTGCCGAATCCGAGCCAGCGGGCGTAGGCCATGGTCGACTTGATGTCCACGCCGGGGCGTACGGCGTTGGCGGACTGCATCGCACCGAGGTAGAGCCAGTGTTCTCCCCGGGTGGTGGGCACGACGTGTGTGGGCGGCAGGTTCTCGCGGGCCCACGCGATCGCGTCGGCGTTGTCCAGGTCCACGGCCGTCAGCCCCGCCCCACCCGGATGGTAGGCGACCGCTTCGGCTCGCAGCCAGGCGCGGCGCCAGGGGCCGGAGGTGATGACGTGTGGGTCGGTGGTCGCGGCGGCCCACGCGTGGCAGACGCCAGGGCAGGCGCACGGGCCCGGGGTCTTCATGTTGGGTCGGCCGCCACAGGCGTTGTTGGCGCAGCGGCGGCAGTTGCCGAACGGTACCTTCCCGGCTCGTAGGGGCAGCGGGGGCAGGCCGGAGGCGGCCAGGTCGAGAGCGGTTTGCAGGTGCTCTCCCCGAAGGAGGGTCGGTTGGGTCATGCTGGAGACCTCCGCAGGTCTGTTGAGGACTGGAGACAAGGGCGGCCCGGCTTTGGCGAGACGGGGCCGCCCTTGTCGTTCGCGGGAGTGCTCAGGCCGCTTGCCGGCCGGGCAGGAGCCTGCCGTCGGGGGTGCGGTGCAGGGCTCCGCTTGCGGTGAGGGTCTTGATCTCGCGGGAGACGGTGCCCTTGTTGAGGCCGGTCGTGTCGGCCACGTCCTTGGCGGTGCGGGCCCCGGACTGCACGGCGGCGAGCACCTTGTCCCGGTTGGTTGCCGCCCCGGCGGGTGCGGGCGTGTTCTTGACCAGGTGCAGCGGCGTGCGCGGCGACGAGCCGCCCGACGTCTGCGCAGGAGCCCAGATCGATGTGGGCAGGGCGCGTACGCCTGCGTCGTCGAGGGTCCAGGTGCGCAGCATGCGCGGTCCGTAGCCCTTGAGGTAGCCGTGGCCTCGGTATTCGCGGCCGTCGGGGATCTGGTGGGGTGCGTAGTGTGCGCAGTCGTCGAGTGCGACCTGTGCCTGTGTCGTGCCGGCCACCCGGAGCGAGAACCGGGTGAGGAGGTTGGGTGCGATCAGCTTGTGCACGCCCGGCGCTCCGCCGTCGGTGAGCGGGTACTGGGTGGCCCACCACAGGACGACGCCGCGCGAGCGGCCGAGTGAGGACAGTTCGATCAGGCGTTGCAGCCGGTCCTTGTCCTTGGTGATCAAGGCGAGGATCACCTGTCCTTCGTCGACGACGACGGTGAGCTGCCGGCCGTCCCACACGCTGATGCCGCGCTGCTTCATGTCGGTCTTGCGGCGGGTCATCTCCGCGTGCGCCTCGTCCACGGCGTCGGTGATGTCGTCGCGTTCCACGGCGACGCGGCAGACCGGTTCCCAGATGTTGGCCTCTTCGCCCTTGCCGTCGATCAGGAGCAGGTCGCCGCGCAGGTGGGCGGTGGCCATGAGGGGGCGGAACGACCAGGACTTGCCGGTACCGGACGCGCCGGACACCAACAGCCGCTCGTCGAACGGGATCAGGACCTCATCCCCGGTCTCGGTGTCCAGACCGAGGTTCATCATCAGCGGGTCGGACGGGATACGGTCCGCAGTCCACAGCGAGGGGACGCCCGCGGCTGCCGAACGGGTCGCCAGACTCAGAACGGCCCAGCCGCCCCGGGAGGCGGAGGTGATCCGGACGCGCAGCGCGGTGCGGGCACCGAGCAGCGCACGAACGGAGTCGGCCTTGTCCGCGAGCGTCTTGACCGTCCACGTCCCGTCCAGCCGGATCTCACAGCGGATGCCGCCCGGCTCCATCGCGGGAGGCGTGGTGACCGTGCCCGACAGACCACGGTCCGGAGCGTGCTCCACCCAGTACGACGGGTCGAGGCGTTCCATGAGCTGACGCTCTTCGACCGAGACCGACTCGTCCACCGGCACGCGCAGCTTGCGCCGACCGAGTGCGAGCGCGGCGACGTTCGCCCCGATCAGCACGGCCGAGGTGGCGGCCGGCCAGAGGGTGAGGTGCGCGGTGGACAGGAGCGCGGACGCGATCGAGCTGGGCACGGCGTGCATCGAATGCGTTTGGATCGCGCGGGCCTTGAGGGTGGTGGGGTAGTTCACCCGCGCGGCCTTGAGCTTGGCGCGGGTGTCGCGCTCGTGGCTCAGGGCTGCCTTGGCCGCGACGCGGGCAGCTCGGCGGCCGGCCGCGAACGGGTTGTTCGACGCGGCGCGCGCGGCGTGTTGCTGCGACTTGGCGGTGGCGTGCGTGGAGCGCGCGGCGTTGTGTTCCTTCTGCGCGGCCATCAGCGACTTCAAATGCTCGGGGGTACGCAGCTTGGTGCGCCGCTCGGCTTCAAGGTCCCAGCGGGCCGCGAACGGAGCACACACCGGGGCGAGTGAATCGAGAGCCGTAGTGGTGGTGTTGGCGGTGGTCGACCATGCTTGCTTCCAGTCCACGAAAGGGTCCTCCAAGACCGTGGATGAGGGCCGGTGCGCCGTCGCGTGGCGGCACCGGCCCGCCGGGTTGCAGGGGGCGAGGCTGTCGGTTGCGTCGACAGCACCGGTTGAACCCCCTGCAACCACATCTGACCTGCGATGTTGCAGAGTTGAGCAGTGGGGAGGGGTGGGGGTCCTACGCGCACGCGCGCGTAGAGCAGCGGAAAATGGGGCCGTGCAACCCCCTCGCGGGGCCCTCAACGGCCGTTCACAGACCGGGGGATGTGCACCCACATACGCGGGGGTCGGGCCTTCTGCGGGCCGCCTGCGGCTTCCGCCCGTTTCAGGTTCGGGCGGAAGCCGTTCAGTGCTTGGGGCGGACCAGCTTGAGCGTGACGCCACCGACGCCGATGGGGCCGGTGGTCTGGGCGATGACGGTGACCGCGTGGGCGGCGGTGTCGAGCAGCGCGCACAGGGCGGCGACCAGTCCCCAGCAGCCCATGGCGGCGGCTCCGGCGATGACGATCGGGAACAGGTAGTGGCCCAGGGGGTGCCCGGCGTGGTCGGTGGTGTGGACGATGACGACGACCGGCTGCCCGGTGGCTTCGGCACGGCGGTAGGCGTCGGCGGGAATGTGCGGGGCGATGATCCCCGGCGGGTCACGATGTGCCATCAGGGCTCTCCCTCAGGTCAGTTGGAGTCGGCGCACGGCACGCAGGTGCCGAGCAATGCGGGCGAGACGCCACCGGTACACAGGAAGCGACGCGCTCGCGTGCGCGGTGGTCATCAGCGGCCCGTGCCGGTGAGGTCGACCGGTACGCCGTTGACCTGGCCGCGCAGTTCGGCGTAGCGGGTCGAGACCCAGCCCACCGACCAACCGCACAACTCCGCAGCCGTGCGCACCGACATGCCCTCCGCGTGAGCGGCGGCCACGATCGCGCGGGCGTCGTCCTCGGACAGCTTCTCCGTGGCAGGACCGGCGGACAGCAGCGCGGCGCGTTCACGCGCTGCCCGCTCCTCCCGCTCGTTCTGTTCACGACGCTCCCGCTCAGCGCGCTCGCGCTGCTCGCGTTCCGCGCGTTCGGCGGCTTCACGTTCACGGCGTTCACGCTCCCGCTCACGCTGTTCACGCTCACGGTCGGCGCGTTCACGCTGCTCGCACTCGGCACGCTCCCGGGCCTCTTCCCGCTCGCGTTCCTCACGCCGCGCGGCGGCCTCCCGCTCGGCCTGTTCACGAGCCATGCGGGCCTCATGTTCACGCTGTTCACGAGCGAGTTCCGCCGCGTGCTCGCGTTCCTCACGAGCCCGCCGCGCAGCCTCGTCACGTCGCTCGATCGCAGCCCGTTCACGGGCTTCCCGCTCCGCTTGCTGCTTGGCTTCCAGCGCCAGCACGGCGGCTGTGATCGCGCGCCGGTAGGCGAGTCCGGTCTCCGCCGTGACGATCAGCAGCAGCGGGGCGACCGCGTGCACGGCCACGCCCACCAGGTCGTTCTTGAGCGCGGAGTCGGCGACGTTGAGGGCGAGGGTCATGCAGCCGGTCATCCACCGCAGCGCGATGGGCCACCGTCCGCCGTTGCCCCCGAGCCGGGCGAGCACCGCGTCCAGGCGGACCACGATGACCACGGCCGCATCCACCACCAGGGGCAGGATGGGCGCGGTCCAGGCCCACTGGGCGGGGGTGTGGGCGGAGGCGAGCGGGGTGACGGTGAGGATCGAGTAGAGCATCGCGCCCGCCACGATCAGCCACGTGCCGACCGACAACGCCCGCTCCGCTGAACGGATGTGAGCGGCGTTCACGCCCCCACCTCCGACCATGAACGCACCCGGATCGCCGCGATCAGTACGACCGGGGAGGCGGGGTCGTCGGGGGTCTCGCTGTCCTCGGTCCACTCCCACTCGGCGCCCGGTACCGGCTCGAAGCCGAGCACGCTGAGCGCGTCCGTACGATCCGTGAACGTCGGGACGGTGCGCGTGAACCGATAGTCGGGCCACCGCTCGGTGGTGTTCATCAAGGCCACGTACAGGCGCCAGTGGCCGGCGCGGACGGACATCTGCGCAGTGAACTCCCGCACGTCGTTTTGTCCGTTCACGCCGCACCGCCCCGGTGCACGGTCGCGGCCTGGCCCGCCAGCGCGGTCAGCAGTCGGCGGCGGGCCCGGCGGATACGCCGCACGTCCAGCTCGGTGGGGGTGCGGTTCATGGTGATGATCTGTGCGTCCAGCAGGTCGACGTCCGCGAGGATCGCGGGCATCTCCAGCTCGATGGCGTCCAGCTCGGCGTCCGTCGGGTCCATGAAGTCGACGAACGCGGTAACAGCATCTTGAAGAGTGACGATGTGGTCCATTGGGTCGTGTGTCCTTCCACAGGTGAACGGCCCGAACAGCGGTCCCGGTGTTCGCGCACCGGGGCCGCGCGCCGTTGAAGTCGGGTTTCCGGCTCCCCTCAGCGCCGCTCGTGCGAGACGAGCAGCGGAGGCAACCGGCCGCAGAGAACTGCGGTGGATGAGTGGTCTCTTTCGGGGACGCGGCTGCCGGATCAGGTACAGCCCGCTAGGGCCCCGTTGTAGGCAGAGACCTGACCTTTCGGTCTGCCATCCGGACTGCCAAGGGATCGCCTGCCGTGAGGCAGACGACTGTCCGGTGCCCTCCCCCCGTCCAACGCGGGGCTCCTGAGTGTGCTGTTCTTGCAGGTCAAGCAGGCGTGACGCATCCTCCCTACGTTGCTTAGGGGGGGTTGCGCTCTTTCCTGATAGGTACCGTAAGCAAACGGGAGGGGTGCGCGCAACCCCCTCTAGCGATAGAGTTCGCTAGCCCCCCTAGACGAGGAGTGGAGAGCTGTGCACGACGACATGAAGCGGGTCTCTGAGATCGCGGCCCCGGTCGACCGGGCCAAAGCAGCGATCGACCTGATGGCGACCTATCAGGGATGGGTGCTTGAGCTGTCCCGCATCCGCCGCGAGGCCATCGAAGAAGCGCAGGCGTCCGGCATGACTCAGACCGAAATCGCCACGCAACTCGGGGTGAGCCGAGGTCGCGTAGGGCAGCTGGCGTCTGCCGGGCCGCCCCCGGAGCGCGCGTTCTTCGGCACAAACCTGGTGACGGTGTCGCTCGGTGGCAAGCCCGAGGCGGGCAAGGGCCCTGACCAGAACCCGAGTGAGGTTGTGACCAGGGAAGACCTCAAAAACTTCGACCACCTGCGCAAGCTGCTGGGCGGGATGAAGCTTGAGGCCGAGTACGAGGTGATCCCGACGACGGGAATCGTCAACCTCAACCGCGACAACCACGTGGTCGTCTGTGGACCGCGGCTGTCGCCCATCGTCGCCCAGGTGCTCGAAGGGGACGACAACCTGCGCTTCGAGAAAGACCGAGCCTGGCACCTGGTGGACCAGAAGGCCGGCAAGGAGTACCGATCGCCGATGGATGAAGACGGCTCCGCCGGCGACTTCGGCTACCTGGGCCGACTCCCCCGACTGGACGGCCGTGGCACGTTCCTGTACATCGCCGGAATCCACGCCATAGGCGCCAACGGGGTCGTGCACTACCTGGAGAACAACCTCGCCGAGCTGTACCGGGAGGTTCGCACCCGCCGGTTCTCGACGCTCATTTCCTGTCGCTACGACCCAAAGACGCTCGACGTACTGGAGAGCCGCCGCGTCACCCCGCTGTACCGACACGAGGGATGATCATGCGCGTCTGTATGGACACACAGCCGGGGGGAGCCAACCCCAATGAGGACTGGGTGGCAGGAACGCCCACGCTCGCTGTCGTGCTGGACGGACTCAGTACGGCAGGCCTCAGCACGGGATGCCGGCACGGCGTCCCGTGGTACGTCGCGCACCTCGGCGGTCAGCTTGTTGCGGCCCTCGCAGACCCGGACCGCCAACTCTCAGACGGTTTGGCGGATGCTCTCGAACGTGTTGCAGGGCTGCATCCCGAGTGCGATCTCAAGAATCCGGGGACGCCGTCCGCCACGGTCGCGGTCTTGCGGCATCGAGACAGCGTCCTGGACCATCTCGTCCTCGCAGACTCTCCCATCGTGCTTGAGGGGCCGCAGGGGTATTCGGTGATCACTGATCTCCGGGTGGACGACATCCTGCCCGAGATGAGAGCTGAGGTTGAGCGGTACGAGACTCACACCTCAGAGCACAGGGAGGCCGTGCAACGATTCGTGCTCGCGCAGCGGCAAGTACGCAACACGGCAGAGGGGTACTGGGTGGCTGCGGCGGATCCAGAAGCAGCAGAGCACACCCTGACCGGCACTACATCACTCGGAGGAGTGCATGCTGCTGCCGTGATGTCTGATGGCGTATCAAGGCTCGTGAGCGAGTACGAGATGGTGACCTGGTCGGAAGCGTTCGCCACGCTCCGGGCGGGGGGTCCCCGTGAACTGATCGACACCGTACGCAGGGTTGAGGCCATGGACCCCACTGGACGCCGGTGGCCGCGGTACAAGTCTGGGGATGACGCCGCAGTGGCCTACTGCCAATGGTGACTTGACCAACGAAAAATGCACGACGTTCCGACATCAATGACTGATGTGGACGATCACGAATTGTCTGACCGTTGGCAGAGCCGTGTCATCGGATGACAGCGGGCATCGGATATTCCCCGTGGACGGCCATTCCCGATGTGACGTTCTGCTGCGGGACACGCCCCTCGCGCGATGGGTACCGCCTCGGTGCCGGCCTGGTGGCCGCGCTGCGTTGCCAGGGTTCCTCCCCCGGCGGTGACGTAGTGGCCTCGGGCCTGATGGCCAGGCAGGATGCGTGATCGCATCGGCGTGGTGGGGTGTCCGGCAGCGTACCGACTCGTTCTTGCTGGGGTGGCGGTCGCACGGATCGCCGATCACGGAAAGACCACTCGTTGAAGACGCAGCCCGTTCGTGTCGTGTTCCGCTCCGCGCTGCGGACTCCGCCTGCTCCTGGCGAGGGTCTGAGGGTGGCCCTGTACCAAGGCCAGGGGCCGGTCGGAAGCTCTGAGGCGGTACGGCAGAACCTGGAGCGACTGGCCGAGGTCACCGCACTCGCAGCGGCCTACGGCTGCCAAGTAGTGGTGTTCCCGGAGAAGTACACCACCGGCTACGCCATCGACCCCGATCAGTGCCGAGAACTGGCAGAACACTGCGAGGGCCCTTCGGTCGAGCGGGCCCGGCTGGCGGCCAAGGAGAACGGTCTCGCAGTACTCCTGCCCTACCCCGAGCGCGACGGCACCAGCTTCTACGACTCCATCAGCGTCATCGCTGCAGACGGGCAAGTAGTGGCGAACTACCGCAAGACCCACCTGTACGGGGCAGCTGAGCGGCGCAATTACTCCTTCGGCCAGGAACTGCCGCCCGTCGTGTCGTTGAACGATGTCAAGGTGGGCGTCCTCAACTGCTACGAGTGCGAGTTCCCGCCGCTCTACCAGTACCTTGCCGAGCGGGGAGCGAAGATCGTGCTCGGCCCCACAGCGGCCGATGGCCACTTCCGCCTGGCCAACGGGACGATGACCCAGGTGCCCTACCAGGACGCCACCCGCCACATCATCCCCGCCATGGCCAGCATCTGGCGGCTGTTCGTCGCCTACGCCAACCGCCGCGGCTGGGAACAGGTCGTAGCCGGCGCCTGGCAGTACCAGGGCAACTCCGGGATCTGGGGCCCCGACGGCGAGCCCCTGGTCGCAGCTGACCCCGAAGACCGCCAACACGACTGCCTCCTGATCGCCGACTGCCTCCCCGCCTCCGTCCCACCCTTCAGCCCCGAAGGCCACCACCCCACCGACAACCGCCTCGCCCTCGACCCCACCCTGCGCCCCGCACACTGAGAACGGGCGTGGGCCTCACCCCGATCTGCCCTAGCCGGGTACTCGGCGTCACGATCGGCGGCGAATCTTCTCCCCCCTGATGTCTGCCAGTGGGGAGATCCAACCGGCCGCTATCAATCGGAGTAGTTCTGCATCAGGACGTCTTCCACGCCGCGATCAGCACACGCGCGAGGATGCGGACCAGCGCGGTGTCCGGCTCGACGAGGTCGGCGTGCTCGCGGTGTGCCCACACGTCCCGCCCCGGTCCGCTCATGCTCTCCTCGTGCCAGAGGTGAACTGCGTCGTCGGGATCGGTGATCGGCTCGTCGCAGTAGCGGCAGAAGCGCAGGGTCATGACGCACCCGCGATCTGTGTGTGGCAGGGGCAGGTGCAGCGTCGTACCAGGACCAGGCCTGCCCCGTGGGGTAGTGGGATGTCCTTGGTCTGGCGGCATTCGTGGTGCAGTTCCTGGTATCCGTCCAGGGCGGCCACTGCGCACTCGGCGGAGCGCGTCGAAGGGTCGTCGATGGCCGCGGTCACGGGCGCGCGCCGAGGTTCTCGTAGTGGTCGCACAAAGCGTTCAGGGTGCGTGCCAGGCGTCGGGCATAGCCGACTTCTACGCCGAGTCTGCGGATCGGCTCGGCCCGGAGTTTTCCCCGCGCCTCGCCTACGCAGGCAAGTGCGCAGTATCGGGGGATGCTGTCCTTCTTCAACCGCCTGACGGACTGCTCGACCTCGGGGATAAGCAGCTCCAGGTGGCCCCGAATCATCTGCGTCAGCGTCTCCAGTTCGTCAGCCGTCGGGGGCAGCGCCACCGCGTCTGGGTCCAGCAGAATCTGCACGGTCTCGCGCATGACGGTGATGTCAGGGCGATCGGCTTGCCCGCGCTCAGTACCTTCGGATGCTGCGGTGGTGCGGTTCGCCATGTCGACCCCTGCCCAGTCGGCCACGCCCGGGGCCGTTCGCATGGTCGCCGGGTCTCGTCGTGCCTCTCGAAGCTAGGAGTGCGATGGTCACCCATGCCAGCAATGTGCAGATCTTTGCAGTCATGCCAACCAGCCCTGCTCCTTGGCGAGTTCGGCCTCTTGACCAGCTACGACATCTGCCGGAGCGTGTCGCAAAGAACTGCACATCGAATGGATGGAGACAGTCATGTCGCTACGGTTCATCGGGATCGACCCCGACACCAAGACCGGGGACTCACCGACCGTATGGGTCGACCAGGAGAAGGGCGAACTCGTCTTCCAAGGATGGAAGCCCGACCCCCAACTCGAATCAGAGTGCGCCGCGTTCGAAGTGCCAGGTCATGCCGTCGGTATTCCGGTGGACGAGGCCGTGATCCGCGTCCCTGCCAGGATGGTGCACATGATCAGGGAGGCGTGCGATGTCCTCGATCGTTCCGACGATCGCTGAACTCATGGACGAGTGCACACGCTCCGCTGTGCACCTTGAGATGCGAGACCACTACGGGGTGGCCGCAGAGGCTGATGACTTCCGGACATGGCTGGAGACCGGCCGTCTCGACACAGACCCCGGATCGCCGGACTGGGCACCCTGGGTGGACCTGGTCTCCCGTGCCGTGGCGCGCGGCATCGCGGTGCGGCGCGCCCGGATCGTGTCCGAACCCGTCACGGACTACATCCGCTACGAACACGCCTCCACCGGCGTCAACGTGCACGCCGGGGAACAGGTGCGCTGGTTGCCCCGCCGACGCGCCTCGGACATCGCCCTACCGGGCAACGACTTCTGGCTCTTCGACGACCAGGTGATCCGGTGGGGTTACTTCTCCGGCGACGGAGCCATGATCGGCCACGAGGTCTCCGAGGGCCCAGCCGCCGCGAAGCTGTGCGCTGAGTCCTTCGAGGCCGTATGGACGCGCGCGATCCCGCACGACCAGTACCAGATCCACTGACCAGAAAGCACCGGCAGCCAACCCATGCCCGCCTCGCCCTCCTCCTCTGCCCAGGCCGCACGTGAAGCCGTCGCCCACCGGCTGCGCGACCTGCGCAAGCAAGCCGGCCTGACGGTCGTGCAGTTGGCTGCCGCGTGCGGCTGGCACTACTCCAAGACCTCACGCATCGAGAACGCCCTCACCGGGCCATCCGCGAACGACATCCGACGGTGGTGCACCGCGACCGGGTCGGACGGACAAGCGCAGGATCTCGTCGTGCAGTCCATCAACGCGGAGTCGATGTACCGGCAATGGCGCGACCAGGTCCGCGCCGGACTGCGCCACATCCAGGACAGCAGGATGCAGGCATCCCGCGAAACCCAGAACTTCCGGATCTACTCCTCCAGCATCGTCCCCGGGCTCCTGCAGACAGAGGGCTACGCACTCGCCGTCCTCGGCATCGCCGCAGGCATCCACGACCTGGACATCGACGACAGTGCAGAGGCCGCGCGCGCTCGGCTCGAACGCTCCCGCATCATTCACGAACAGGGACACCGCTTCGTCGTGGTCGTCGAGGAGGCCGTCCTGCACTCCCAAGTGGCCGACGCCGACGCGATGGCAGCGCAACTCGGCTACCTCCTCACCGCCGGCGCCCTCCCAGCCGTCTCCCTCGGCGTCATCCCCATGACCATCCGCCGGACGCACTGGCCCGAAGAGACCTTTCACCTCTACGACGACAAGCACGTCTCCGTCGAGCTGGTGTCCGCCGAAGTGAACGTCACCCAACCCTCAGAGATCGCCCTGTACTCGAAGGCATTCGAGCGGTTGCGCAGCATGGCCGTGTACGGCGCGGACGCCCGCGCTCTGATCGTGAAAGCCATCGAAGCCCTGCGCTGAGCCCAGACTTTGCCCAATTCTGTGTTCGAGATCTACATCCAACCTTCGGTTGCCACTTGCCGTCGTCCCTGCATCCGTAGACCTTGCCGTTCCCCGAGCCGCATCCCCGGGTCCGTCTCGGCGGCACCTTAGGATCCAGGTCATGGCAGACATCCCCGACGAATTGATCAAGCTGGAACGTTCCTCCGAAGACGCCCGTCAACAACTCACCGGTCTTGATCGTGAGGAGTACGAGGCACAGTGGAAGGCGTGGCGTACGGCGGCCGAAGACTTCCAGGCCGCCGTGACCGCATATGCGACGCGCGACGACGTGACCATGTCGCGGTATGAGGTGGAGCAGGCGGCGAAGCGGGCTGTACGGCACCCCGAGCCTGCTGATGCCTGACCTACGAGCCGTCGGGCCAGCTCGCCGACGGCCGTCTGTTCGACCCGGGCGCCCCATGCGCCCGGCATCTTGCGTACCGCTTCCTCCCTGAAGTCCGGCCGGTCTTTCAAGTCGTCGCTGCGCAGAGGCTCTCAGCCCAGCGAGTTACAACTTTCTCTACTGGTTCAAGGCGGCTCGCTCCGCTCCCCGCGCGCGGCCCGGCCCCCGGCCGGGCCTGCACTCCTGTCTCCGCCCCGCTCCAGCCCGGCCGGCGCCCGTGCCGCGTACAGCGATCAATCGCCTGCTACAAGAGAAGGCGTTCATCGTGGATGGGCGTTCGACTCTGCGGCTTTAGCCACCTCCCCGGCCAGGGAGCCACTCTCTCTAATGACGGTAAAATCCGAAACCTGCCCAAATTACCGACCCGAGTACAGCCCCCTGATCATGCTCGACCTCAGACCTGGCAGGCCGCCTGACTAAACCCGCTCCACCCGCCTCAGAAGAGCATCGAATCGTCTTGCTTCACAGGGCCGCGAGCAGAATCAGGAACGGGCAGCAAATTCTTTTCACTCAGGTCGCCAACGGTAACTTGAGAACCTGCGATTACTCTGTCGAGTAGCTCGGCCTGTGCGGCCTCTAGTTCAACAACTAGGCCCAGCACATTTAGCAACTGTAGAAGTTCGCTCGTGTACTGCGAGGTCCACGCGGTAGTAAAAACCTCATCCAGGGGCGAAGATTTACGTCCCCCCGGCACACGCTTCCGATAGCCGAACCACTTCTTAAGCACTTGCATTCCTGAGACATTATATTCCCAGACTGCATGGGGAACTGGACTGACAGCGCCCTGACCGATTCGCAATGTTTCAGTCGTCGGGTCGTATGAGATTTCTGCCGGCATATCGTCGGCAGCATCGGGAATCTGTTGAATAACTTTAGGTCTACGATCATCAGGCAGCCGGACGATATTATGCGGTCGACCATCGCTCTCATCGAAGAAGCGTTCTCCGAATGTATGGGCCCAGATCACCCGACGCCCCAACTGAACGGCTTCGTTCCATATAGCAGGCTCACTTGTGAGTGGAACTCTCACCTTGGGTGTCTTCAATTGATCCACGAATCGTTCCGTGTAATGCGCATGTGACACCACCCCTGCCACGTAAGCAACAAGATCTTCGGGAATCACCTGGAGTCCCATAATCTCCGAGAGACACTCGGCTAGCTTGGGCATGAAATTCAGATGTCCCGCATCGGCATCCCTGTACAGCGGAAAGACTCGCCCTCCCTCACTACCTTTGTAGTGATCCATATCCTGAACCCAGGACGAGAAGGTTACACCAGGGCCCGACTTAATAGCGTGTGCATGATGCTCACTTACGAAGACTTGCTGTTCAGACCTACTCGCCCAGAGAGAGGGGCGGGGATCATTCATCAGTCGAGGGTCAGCAATAATCCATTGCCGATCAAAACTCCGATAGGCGTAACGCTCAAGCGGCGGGTCGATCGCAGTCTCACCGAGAAATGCACTTAGACGAGTTCCTGAATCTAGCAATGACTCCTTGGCGCGCTTTAGATTTGAATCGCGAGTCTCGCGAAAGAGTTCAGATTTGCGGATCCCCTCAGCCCGAACAACGAGCTTCCATCGATCCGCCAAAACTTCTTTGGATGGATTAATGATCCAGGTGCGGTTGGGCTTAACACCCGGAACCGTCCACGGCATAAGATCTTCCAAAAGGGGATAACGCGTCCAGTCCTCTTCCTGTGCAGGCCTGAAGGGATCCTGCCATCCGTCAGTGCATGTTGTCCACATAAGGCTATTCAGCCCTAGTTCTTCAAGGGCAGTGAATTTCTCACTCCGATTTCCATGGACCTCAGCATAGTGGACGGTAGCAGGATTCTCCGGATCTCCCTCACCTGAGCGCACGAAGAAAGCAATAGATAGTTCTTCCTGGACACCGGCGAAGAATCGTGTCGAAATTTGCGGCCTATGCCCTTCAGGAGACACGTTGACGATCCATGCCTCATCTGCAACGCGCCGCAAGTATTCCCGCATCGCACCAAAGCCCGGGCCGGTGCAATAGCCACCCGGGGTGATGAAAGCGATAACGCCGGACGGAAACTCAGGGTGGGCGTCAAACACTTTCCATGTGGCCCAACGCCAGAAATATACGTAGAGATTTTTCAAATGCTTCAGGTGGGCACCCATGGCTCGCGGCGAAGCGGAAGGGGTGAAATCCTTCAGTAGCGGCTGCTGACTCGCCTTCAGATCTCCCGACTCTACCCAGCCACCTTGACCGCCTGCCTTATCTTTGTATGGCGGGTTGCCAATTACAACAAGTACCGGCTCTTCTCTCTTTACTTTGTTAGCGTCCCGCCTAGACCGCGCAATCGGCTCATACAGGGCGCCGAGTTGACTCTGCTCGGCATACGGGTTATCAAGCGTGTCTGCCACATAAACCCTGAGTTCTGGAGTTTGCTCATCCCCAATCATCTCCTGTAGGGCCTGATGCAATCGAAGTTCAGCGACAGCAAAGGGACCGGTCTGTTTTTCGAAGCCTATTAGCTGCTGAGATGAAAAAGTCCTGAGCCTTGGCCCTACTGCGCCCTGGCCTTCTTCGTCAATAATGGCGTCTTTTACTTTTTGGATGATGTTGAGCAAGAAAGTCCCGGTCCCCATGGCAGGGTCGGCAACCACGATCCCATCTGAAGCCAGGCCACTAATTTTCCCTAGTCTTTTCTTAAGAATTTCATCCACGAATCCGGTCATGAATGAAACCGCTTCCTGCGGCGTGTAATAAGAACCTGTGGCCTGTCGCAGTTTGGAGTCATACTGCGCCAAGAAGCTCTCATAGAGATGCAAGTGAGCATCCCCGGAAGCATTATCCAACTTCTGCCAGTCGACGGCTCCAATAACTGCGATCAAAGATTCAAGCGTAACACCCAAACCGCCATTCGAATCATCAGTCAGAACAGCCAGGGCCTTACCCATGAGACTGTGTTTCTTACCCAACTCACGCGCGATAACGGAGACATCCCGGGAGGAGAAATCTACCTTTTCAACCCGTGCGAGAAGAAGAGCGAATGTTACCGTTTGAGCGTACTGGTCCGCGAAAGCATCATCGGTAGCATCAGGGAACAGCAAACCACGCCAGTCGTCAGCTAGGACGCTGAAAAGTGGGGACGCAACTCCCTCTTTTTCAAGTTTGAGCGAGGACAGAACCTCAGCCCGGAGAAGCGCACAGAGGCCAGAAATGGCCTTAACAAGCTGTGTAATTGTCCGGGGAGGATTGGGACTCCACAAAAGAAATGAACGAAGCACCTGAGAGAACAGGCCGTCATCAGAAGCGAGGGCGGAACCCGCCGTCCTGACAGACTTGTTAAGTCGGGCTATTTCGCCTACTCGTTTCCCATTTCTGTAGAGAGCCCACTCGTTACCATCCGTGTACAGCACGTTCGGTAGGAGTTTCAGCTTATTCCACTGTCGGCCGTTGTGCCCAGTGAAGACAGTAGGGTCCGCCCCCTTCCCTGGACGCTTGATTTCGATGTACCCCACAGGCGCTCCGCTTACATCAACGCCGTAGTCCGGCCGCGCCTCTAGGTCAACTAGCCTCACCTCGCCGTGCATAACGGCATTCAGCCCCATGGCGGTCGCCACCGCCGAAACCAAGGTTTCTGTTGGTGCGCGAAGCTGATCTTCAGGATCGCCAGGTCCATGAAACTTGGGCTTGAGAATCGCGCCGTACTTTGAAATGGCAGCTTGGACAGCCGCATCAAAACCGGCAGGGAGGGAATTCGATGCGGTCGCCACGGTAGGTCACCCCTTCGCTACAGGTACAGGCGATACGTACTGTAGCGGCAAGATCGCTCCAACCGTGAGGGGATGGGGAACGAGAGTTGCGAGGCTCCGTGGCAGATCACCGCGTGGTTCAAGCTGACTCTCTGTCAACACACTCCGCATCTCGGGGGAACTTCAGGGACGAAGAAGTCACCCGCCTGTGGTGTCTCCGAGGGGCTCTATCATCACGCGGTGAGCGTCTGCGGCCGTTGGAGATAGGTGATCCGCGGTGGAGCTGTTTCGAGGCATCACGGAGCAGAGTCACGGGAAGGCTGGCCCCGCAGCTCATTGCGTCTGCGTGTCTCTGTCTCCAACTCTCCCTGCACGACGCGGTGGTGAGGCGGAAGTGGATGGCGTTGGGAGTGCCGGGTCAGAGCTGTATCGATGGCCAGATCGTTCACCGTGCGCTGCAACGGCCAGATGAACGCCGTCTGGAACGGCCACACTGGGTGCCAGTAGCCGGCGGGGAGCTGTGGCGCGATCACTCGATCTGTCTCTGCGGTCCACACCAGGATAGTTAGCTTGTCCACGGTCAGTGCCGTGAACAGAGCGTCGTAGACCTCGGGATCATCTGGATCCGGTGAAGGGCTGATACGCAGTTCAGCGGCACGAATGTCGAGGTGATAGAGGCCCTGGTGGTAGGCGATCCACACCTGAGTCCGCTGTGGCGGGGTCGAGTGGTCCATCAGGTGGCGGCGCATGGCTGGCGTAGTGAGCGGCTGCGGAGTGGGATCAGGACCCGGGCGGCCCATGAATTCGTTCACCCACGCCGTCTTCGTGGCCCACGTCGCCAGAGTGGTGCACTTTCCCTCGTCCAACAGCACCCGCTTCCCCTGCATGAGGGGCACGATGAGACGCTCGGTCTTCATCTCAAGCTGGCTCATCCAGCCGCCGTTACAGTCTCTGCAGACCTCTCTCGCGACGAAGCACAGGACGGAGCCTTGACGCTCACGCATGGTATGCGGATACACGGTAATCGTTCCGGCCTCTTGGTGGCCGAAACCGAGGGACCGAATGGATCGTGTTGGTTCGGTGGCTTGTGTGTACTTTCCCATCCACTGCGGCCACAGGTGCTCTTCCGTGATCTTCCCTGGGTTGCCGCAGAAGGCGCACAAACGCCGCGGGCGTGGGGCCATGCATCACCTCTGCTCAAGTGATCCACATTGATCTGACGACACTACGGGCCAACCGGTGCGCGTGTCAGGGAGATTTGATGCCGTCACCGTTGCGACCTATCAAGCACTCTCTCAACTCGTGCCAGATCGTGCGGGGAACCACGGGGAACACCGGGGAACCGGTCGCCCGCCCATACAGCCCCGACGCTGCTCCGTCGCAGGTCAACCCCAGAACGAGCCCTAGACACCCTTAGCTTCCCAAGCTGATGTCCGGAGACGAGCCGGGCATTGCCACGGCGGCCTCGCCGGGCCGTCTGTGGGCCGTCCGAGGCTGGCCAACAACGACCAGCAACGACCAACAACGGCCGCAACCACGCAGCTCGTCGGCGGAGTGGAGGGTAACCCCGCACCCCACCAACGACCGCGCTCAATACATGCGCTACTGAGCACCCCGTGACGCCTGCGCACGCCCCCAACCGGCCGCACGCGCCCTCTTGTTGACCCGTGCTTTACCTGCGACTCTGAGAGTCCCCCCACTTGTGAACTTGTGAACCCGGTAACTAACGGACCCGAAGATCCCACACGAGATCCGCCGACAAGCTCCGACGACAGATCCCGCGAGAGATCCCACGGGCCCGCCGACGACCCCGGATTCCCTAGGAGGTGGCCTCATCCCATGCTGCATCCCACTCCGCAATCCACGCCCCGATCCACCCTGGTCCGCGACGCCATGAGCACGGTGGTCCTCACCATCGGCCCCGCCCACACCCTCCGCCAGGCAGCCGCCCTGATGGCCTCGCGTCATGTCGGCGCGGCCGTGGTCCTCGATCCGGACGCCGGCGGCATCGGCATCCTCACCGAGCGCGACATCCTCAACTCCCTCGGCCGGGGCCAGAACCCGGACACCGAGCGCGCCCACGCCCACACCACCACCGACGTCGTCTTCGCCACCCCGGCCTGGACCCTGGAGGACGCGGCGAGCGCGATGGCCCACGGCGGCTTCCGCCACCTCATCGTCCTCGACCGCAGCGAGCCCGCCGGCATCGTCTCGGTCCGCGACATCATCCGCTGCTGGGCACCCGCCCGCCAGCAGGTTCCCGCCTGAAACCGGGCCTCATCGCGGTTGGACCAAGTCCAAGTCCAGCATTCCTCCAAAGTCACACCCATTCGGGAACTGGTCACCCAGCTGTTAAGCTGACCGGCATGAGTGACCTACTGGAGCGGCTGCGCGGACGCGGATGGCGGATGACCGCACAGCGCCGCGTCGTGGCCGAAGTACTCGACGGCGACCACGTCCACCTGACGGCCGACGAAGTCCACTCCCGCGCCGTGGCGAAGCTCCCCGAGATCTCCCGGGCGACGGTCTACAACACGCTGGGCGAGCTGGTCTCCCTCGGCGAGGTCCTCGAAGTCTCCACGGACAAGCGAGCCAAGCGCTACGACCCGAACGCGCACAGCCCGCACCACCACCTGGTCTGCGCCAACTGCGGCCAGATCCGTGACGTCCACCCGGGCGGCAACCCGCTGGCCGACCTCCCCGACTCGGAGCGCTTCGGCTTCACGGTCTCGGACGTCGAGGTGACCTACCGCGGCCTGTGCCCGAACTGCGCGAGCGCGTAAGCCTGTTACCGCCCTTCACCGAGCCCCGGCACCGCACACAGCGGCCGCCGGGGCTTTGTGCTGCGTACGGCCTTCCTGAATCTGACGGCCCGTCATATCGCCGTGTGGCACGCCGACTCGTACCGATCTCCGGCCCCGCCCCCCGAACCCCGACCTCCGCGAGGAGCAACCGTGGGAGACCCGCACCCAAAACTCCACGCCACCCATCTCACCCGCACCTTCGGCCGCGCCCCGCACCAGGTCGACGCCCTCGACCCGCTCGAACTCACCGTCGCCCCGGGCCTGCTGCGCCCCACCACGGGCACCCTGGAGATCCGCACGCCGCCGCCGTCCGCCCCGCGCCTCCGCCGCACGGCCCACCCGGCCGCCATGATCTTCCAGGACTACGGCATCTACGACTGGAAAACGGTCCGCGCCAACGTCCGCTTCGGCCTCGACATCCAGCGCGCCCCGCGCCGCGAGGCCGATGCCCGCGGCTCCAGTCGGCCTACAAGGCGGCGGGCGTCTCGAAGGGGTCCCCGCTCCCGGAGTCCCGCACGGTCGACCGCTCCCTGTACGAGGAGGCGGTGGGCCACCAGCCGTAGAAACACCGAGGGCCGGAACCCTTTCGGGTTCCGGCCCTCGGCCTTCAGTAGCGGGGACAGGATTTGAACCTGCGACCTCTGGGTTATGAGCCCAGCGAGCTACCGAGCTGCTCCACCCCGCGTCGGTAAATGCAACGTTACGTCAGACCGGCGGACAGAAGCAAATCAGTTATCAACCCAGGTCAGCGACGCTCAGCCGGGGAAGCCCTACGCGGTCAGCTCCTGCCGCAGCGCATCCCGGAGCCGCGCGGCCCGCTCGGACACCTCGCCGGGCCCCAGGGTCACCGCCCGATCCGCCCAGCGCTGCCCTTCGGCCAACTCCCCCCGCCGCGCATACACGAGCGCCAACCGCAACGCCGCCCGCCCATGCCCCGCGTCAGCCGCCCGAGCCCACCACACAGCGGCCTCGGGCTCGCTCCCCTCCCGAGCCAGCAACAGCCCCAGATTGAACGCCCCGTTGCGAGACCCGGCCTCCGCGGCCGACCGGTACCACCGGGCCGCCTCCACGACATCGCCCCGCGCGGCGGCCAGCATCCCCACCCGGACCTGCGCCCGCCGATGCCCCTGGGACGCGGCCCGCTCGTACCACTCCTCGCACTCGGTCTTCTCGTGCACCTGCTCACCCAGCTCGTGCGCGGGCGCGGGCGGCCGCCGGGAATCAAGCACCGAGGCCAGCCGGTACGCGGCCTCCGCGCTCCCGCCACCGGCCGCACACCGCAGATGCCGCTCGGCCTCCCGCTCGTCCCCGTCCCGGAGCCGGGCGATCCCGACCTGCAACGCCGCCTCCGTGTGCCCGGCGGCAGCGGCCCGCTCGTACCAGGGCAGCGCGACGCCCTCCTCGCCCCGCCCGGCGAAGAGGATCCCGAGGTTGAACGCGGCGTCCACGCTGCCGGCCTCGGCGGCCTTGGAGAACCACGGCTCGGCCCCTGTGGCGTCGCCGCCCTGGAGCAGCAGCACGGCCAGCGCGTTGGCGGCCTCACGGTGCCCGGCGTAGGCGGCCCGGCGGTACCACTGCTCGGCCTGCGCGGTACGCGCCTGCTCGGCGCACAGCAGCCCGAGGTTGTACGCGCCGTTCACGTCTCCGGCGTCCATCGCGGCCCGGTACCAGCGCTCGGCGGTCTGCGTCTCCCCGCGCTCGGCGTGCAGCGCGCCCAGCGCGTTGGCCGCGTTGCCGTCGCCGTCCTGCGCGGCCCGCAGCCACCACACGGCGGCGCTCTCGGTGTCGCCGGCGTCGCGCAGCAGGAACCCGAGCGCGCAGGCGGCCCGCGCCTCCCCGTCCTTGGCGGACGTCAGATACCAGCGCCCGGCCTCCTTCAGCTCGCCCCGCCGCTCCAGGATCGCCCCGAGCTGCAGCGCGGCGCGCTGGTGTCCGCGCGCGGCGGCCTGGCGGTACCACTGCTCGGCCTCGCCGCCCGCGGGGGGCGCGTCGACACCGTTGTCAGTCCCGTACTCGTCCTCGTGCTGCGTCTGCCGGTCGAGCGCGCGGGCGAGCCGGTACGCGGCCTCGCGGTGCCCGCGCTCGGCGGCGGACCGCATCCACTGCTCGGCCGCGGTGTCCCCGCGGTGCTCCAGGAGATCGGCGAGCGCGTACGCGCCCAGCGCGTGGCCCTGTTCGGCGGACTGGCGCAGCCAGTACTCGGCGGCGGGCTCGTCACCGCGCTCGCGGTGGTAGCGCCCGAGCGCGTGCGCGGCGGCGGCGGAACCGGCCACGGCGGCGATGCGCCACCAGCCGGCGGCGTCGTCGGTGTAGCCGCGCTGGTGCAGGAGGACGCCCAGGTTGTTGGCGGCGGCCCGGTCGCCCTCGGCGGTGGCGGCACGCAACAGGGGCTCGGCTCCGTCGAGATCACCGCGGCGCAGCAGCATCGCTCCGAGGACACTCATCGCCTCGACGTCGCCGGCCTGTGCGGCGAGCCGTGTGCGTGCCTCGTCGACAGCCTCCCCGTCACCGGTCTCGTCCCGGTCGGAAGGCTGCACAAAACGCCCTGTATCCAACAGAGTTGCCTTGTCCCCCATAACGTCCATCGTCGCACCACCTGCAACCTGGGTACACCTGGTATACCGCAGCCCGTGAGGTCTCTACAGCGTTTTGTCGACATGCCCACAGAGAGACAAGCCAAACACGGTTTCACCAACTCCCCCCGGCGGCACGGCCGTCACCCTCGTCGGCACATGCGTTCGCACAGCGCGAAGGCCCGGATCCTTTAAGGATCCGGGCCTTCGCGTTCAGTAGCGGGGACAGGATTTGAACCTGCGACCTCTGGGTTATGAGCCCAGCGAGCTACCGAGCTGCTCCACCCCGCGCCGTTGTGTTGCAACCGTACCACGGCGCGGAGGGGGCCTCTGACCTAGTGATCAACTGCCGTCTGAGCTGCGCTAACCGCTCGCACTGCTCGGACTTCCACTGGCACTGGGACTGGCACTCGGACTGCTCTTGTCGCTGTTCTTGCCACCGCTGCTGGTCTTGCTCTTGTCCGCCGCGGCCTGCGCGTCCTCGGCCCGCTTCAGCGCGGACTGGAGATCCTTCTGCGCCTGGCCGTACGCCTCCCAGTCGCCCTTCTTCAACGCCTGTTGCCCGGCGTCGAAGGCCTTCTGGGCGTCGCTCAACGCCGCCTGGACCGTGGGGTCGCTGGATGTCGGTGGACTGGTGCTCTCGTCCGGTGGCGGGGTCGTACTCGTCTCCGCCCCGAAGACCTTGTTGAGCCCCTCGTCGAGGGTGTCCTCGAACGCGGTCTTGTTCCCGTAGGCCACCAACACCTTGCGCAGGAGCGGGTACTTGAGTCCACCACCGCGTACGTAGACAGGCTCCACGTAGAGCAGTCCCCCGTCGAGCGGCACCGTCAGCAGGTTGCCGTACTCGATGTCGGAGTCGCCGCCCTTGAGCAGCTTGATGGATTCGGCGATGTCCTGTTGGGAGTTGAACGCGCTCTGCACCTGTTTGGGCCCGCCGACGGTCGTACTGGTCGGCAGCTTCAGGATTCTGATCTTGCCGTAGTCCGGGGTGCCGGCCTCGGAGTCGACGGCCATGAAGGCGCTGAGGTTGTCTCTGCCGTTCGGTGTGAACGTCGTCGTCAGCGAGAAGGCCTGCGCGGACTGGTCCGGCATCTTCATGCTCAGGTAGTACGGCGGGACCGCGCTCCCCGACTTGTTGGTCGGGTCGTCCGGCACCTGCCACACCTCGCTGCCGCTGAGGAACGTCTGCGCGTCCGTCACGTGGTAGCGGGTGAGCAGCTCGCGCTGCACCTTGAACAGGTCCTGCGGGTACCGGAGATGGGCCATGAGCGCGGACGAGATGTCGGCCTTGGGCTTGACCGTGCCCGGGAACGCCTTCATCCACGTCTTCAGGACCGGGTCCTTGGTGTCCCACTGGTACAGCTTGACCTGGCCGGTGTACGCGTCGACGGTCGCCTTCACCGAGTTGCGGATGTAGTTGACCTGGTTCTGCTGGGCCACCACCGCGCGGTTGTTGTTCGACGCCGTCAGCGAGTCGGCCGTGGTGTCCCCGAGGGTCGTACGCGAGGCGTACGGGTATCCGTTGCTCGTCGTGTACGCGTCGACGATCCACTGGATACGGCCGTCCACGACCGCCGGATAGGCGTCACCGTCGATGGTCAGCCAGGGCGCCACCGCCTCGACGCGCTCCTTGGGCGTGCGGTTGTACAGGATCCGCGAACCCTCGCCGATCGCACCGGAGTAGAGGATCTGCGGTTCGTTGAACGCCACCGCGTACGCGGCCCGGTTGATCGGGTTGGAGAGGTTGACCCCGCTCTTGCCCGTGTAACTGGTGGTCTTCTCGCCGCTGTCGTCGGAGTAGTCGATCTCCTTCTGGGGACCGCCGACGATCGAGTACGTGGTGGTCTTCTCGCCGTAGTAGATCTGCTGCTCGTACGTCCCGAGGTCACCCCTGGACGGCAGATCGGACTCGGTGAAGACCGGGCGGCCCTCGGAGTCGACCTCGGTGCCCTTGGCGGCGACCACTCCGTAGCCGTGCGTGTAGCGGAAGTGGTCGTTGATCCAGTTGTTCTTCGGGATGCCGTTGAGGTTCAGCTCGCGCAGGCCGATGACCGTGTCCTGGTCCTTGCCGTCCTCGCTGTACCGGTCGACATCCAGGTTGGTCGGGAACGCGTAGTAGTTCCTGATCTGCTGGAGCTGCTGGAACGTGGGCGACACGACGTTCGGGTCCACGATCCGGATGCTCGCCGTGGAGTCCACGTCGGAGCGCAGCTTGCCCTTGTCCTTGGTGGTGCTCGTCCCCGAGTACTCCGTGACCTTGGTGTCGTCGATGCCGTAGGCCTCGCGCGTCGCCTTGAGGTTCTTCTGGACGTACGGGGCTTCCTTGGCCTGTTCGTTCGGCTGGACCGTGAACTTCTGGACGATCGCCGGGTACAGGCCGCCGATGAGGATCGCGGAGAGCACCATCAGGCCGAAGCCGATGACGGGCAGCTGCCAGGTGCGCCGCCACAGGGTGGCGAAGAACAGCAGCGCGCAGATGACGGCGATGCAGAACAGGATCGTCTTGGCCGGCAGATACGCGTTCGCGTCGACGTACCTCAGGCCCGTCCAGTCGCCCGTCGCCTTGAAGTCGCTGGACTTCACGGCGAGTCCGTACCGGTCGAGCCAGTAGGCCACCGCCTTGAGGGCGACGAAGATGCCGAGCAGCACCGACAGATGCCCGGTGGCCGCGGCCGTGGCGCGCGCTCCGGGGCTGGTGATGCGCAGGCCGCCGTACAGGTAGTGCGTCAGCGCGGCGGCCAGCAGCGAGAGGATCGCGGCGGCGAAGCCGAAGCCGAGCAGGAAGCGGTACCAGGGCAGGTCGAACGCGTAGAAGGACACGTCGAGATGGAACTGCGGGTCCGACTGGTGGAAGGGCACGCCGTTGACCCACATCAGCCAGACCCGCCACTGGCTGGACGCGGAGGCGCCCGCGATCAGCCCGACGAGGGCCGTGATGGCCAGCAGCAGCCACTTCTTGTAGGGCGCGATGCCCATGCGGTAGCGGTCGAGGCTCTGCTGCTCCATCGACATGGCGCTGAGCGGCGGGCGCAGACGGTGCGCCAGCCAGATGTTCACCCCCACCGCGGCCGCCATCAGCAGCCCGAAGACGAAGAAGAGCCCGATCTTCGTGGTCAGGGTGGTCGTGAACACGGACGAGTAATGCACCGAGCGGTACCAGAGCCAGTCCGTCCAGAAGCCCGCGAACATCGTGAACGCCATGCCGAGTACGGCAAGGACGCCCAGTGTCATGAGCAAAGTCCGGACACGCCGGGACGGGCGGCCCACTCTGATCCGCGGCCCTGTCGGGCCTCCGCCGCGGTCCGGCATCTGGAAAGCCAAGGTGCGCACCTCGAAGTTCGCTGTTGGTCGCTGTCGTTGCGTCAGGTCCCCGGTGTCGGGGGCCCTCCGTAGCCCCACGTGATCGCGGGCCCACACCTATGCAACTTACTCACCGTTTACTCGGTTCCCGATTCCGGCCATGAACGAGGCAGGATTGTGACCATGTCCAACACTCCCATGGCGGCGAACCCCCTCACCCGGGCCGTGCTCGAGATCGACGAGTACGCCTCCGGCCTCGGCTGGGACCAGCCCGCCCGCCTCTTCGCCCTCGTAGACACCGCGCAGTTGCGGGCCCAGGAACCCGGTCTCGCGGCCCAACTCGGCCTGCGGGACGAGCCCGAGACCACCGGTCTCACCCCGATCGAGCAGGAGGAGATCCCGGCCGGGAAGCCGCTGGACGAGTTCCTCGGCACAATCGCCTGGCCCGACGCGGTGGCCGGCTGCGCGCTCACGGTCGAGCGCCTGATGCTGCCGCCGTCCGCCGAGGCGTCGGTCCCGGAGGGCCTCAGCGGGCAGAAGCTCACCCAGTGGGTCGCCCAGCACCCGGACCGCCAGGAGGTCCGCATGACGGTCGCGGTCCTGCGCGACGGCAGCCGCGACTCGGCCCTCCGCCTGCGCGAGAAGGACTCCCCCACGGAGGTCCTCACCGGCGGCGCCCTGGTCCCCGGCCTCGCGGAGGCCCTGTCGGCCACCTTCGAGGACTGACACCGTCCGCTACGACTCCGATGCTCGGGTACGACTCCGGGGGCGCCCTCTGTGTGAGGACGCCCCCGGAGTCGTAGCGAGTCTTCCGAGCCGTGATCGAGCTCTTCTTGAGAAGAGGCCTGGAAGAGGCCTTGGGGGATGCCTTGTTCAGCTCTTGGTGCTGCACTTCGGGAGGTCGGCGGTCTTGCCGCTGTTGATCAGCTTCAGGGAGCTGATCGCGTCCTTGATGGTGTTGACCTTGACCAGCTTCAGACCGCCCGGGGTGTCCTTGGCGGCCTCCGCGCAGTTGTCGGCCGGGGTCAGGAAGTACTGGGCGCCCTTGTTGCGCGCTCCGACCGTCTTCATCGAGATGCCGCCGATCGGACCGACCTTGCCTTCGTCGTCGATCGTGCCGGTGCCCGCGACGAACTTGCCGCCGGTGAGGTCGCCCGGGGTGAGCTTGTCGTAGATGCCGAGCGCGAACATCAGGCCGGCGCTCGGACCGCCGACGTCGGCGAGCTTGATGTCGATGGTGAACGGGAACGTGTGATCGGTCCCGGCGGAGATGCCGACGATGGCGCGCTTGGCGCCGGTGTCGTCGGAGGTCGCGGTGGTGATCGTGATGTTCTTCGTCGCCGTCGCCGTCTTGTTCGCCTTCACCGCGGCGGCCTGCTCCTTGGCGGGCACGATCGTGAACACGACGTTCTCGCCGGGCTTGTGCTTGGTGACCAGCTTCGCGACGTCGTCGGGCTGCTTCACCGTCGTACCGTCGACCGCCTTGATCACGTCACCGGCGTGCAGCTTGCCCTCGGCCGGGGTGCCCTTGACGACCGTGGAGACGATCACCCAGGACTTCACCGGGACGCCCAGCTGGTCCAGGGCGGCGACCTTGGCGCTCTCCTGGGACTGGCTGAACTCCTCGGCGTTCTCCTGGGTGGACTGCTGCTCCGTCTTGCCGTCCGGGTACAGCGTGTCGTGCGGGACGATCTTGTCGTCGTGGGCGAGCCAGCCGTACACGGCCTCGATGAGGTTCATGTTGTAGTCGGCGCTGGTGACGCGGACCGTCGTCATGTTCAGGTGACCGGTCGTCGCGTAGGTCTTGCGCCCGTTGATCTGCAGTACCGGCTCGCCGTCGTGGTCCCCGAGCGTGTTCACCGTGGGGCCCGGCGACATCTCCGAATACGGGACGTTGATGAGGACTCCCGCGCACAGGAGCGCGATCAGCATCAGGGTGGAGGCGAGCATCGTCGCGGTGCGGCGTGGCATGGCACGACAGTACGGGACGCTTCTGTCAGCGCACCGTCAGGGCCGTCTTCCGATCAGGTGCCGGAATGCGACTTCTCCATGGCCTCGCGGAAGCGCGTGTACCCGTCCAGCTCCGGACCGTCGCTGCGCGCCTTGCGGGTCCGGTTCGCCCAGCTTCCCCAGACGCCGGCACCTATCGCAGCCGCCAGCGGAATCAACAACCAGGCGAGTGCCGCCATGCCGACCTCCCAACCCCGAATGAGTGAACTCAACTGACTGATCAGCAGATTAGCCAGCCCCACTGACAACGCTCATGCCCGGGGGACGGTTACGCAACCGGAGGACGGACGACGGGGTTGTGATCGTGCGTCAACAGGCGCCGACCCACTCCTCGGTGCCGTCGGAGAACTTCTGGTGCTTCCAGATCGGCACCTCGTGCTTGAGGTCGTCGATCAGCTTCCTGCACGCCTCGAAGGCCTCGCCCCGGTGCGGACACGACACGCCGACGACGACCGCCAGGTCCCCGATGCCGAGATCGCCCACCCGGTGGACGGCGGCGAGCGCCCGTACCGGGTACTCCGCGACGACCTTCTCGGCGATCCGCCGCATCTCGTCCTCGGCACTGGGGTGGGCCGAGTACCCCAGCTCGTCGACGTCGGCCCCGCCGTCGTGGTTGCGCACGGTCCCCACGAAGAGGGCCATCCCGCCTGCCGCGTCGTCCCCCACGGCCCGGAAGACCTCGTCCACGGAGAGGGGCGTCTCCCGGATCCCGATCAACTTGATGGGGTCCTGCGCTGCCAGCTCACCGGGGTGGTCGATCGTGGGTGCCATGCCTCCATCGTGCCGCACCTCGCGGACAGCGAGGAATAGCACTTTCACCAGGCACGCGCGTGTGCGGGTTTGGAGTGTCCTACAGGGGGTGGGCTTTTCGGGGGTGGGGTCGGCGTGTCGCTGGAGCCCTGGGTGCGCTTGACGGGAGCGGGGTCTGGGCGTCCCGGATGTGCCCGCCCGTCAGATCCGGCGCCGCGCCTTCCGGGCCCGGCGTACGACCGCCGCCGCGCCCAGCAGGGCGACCGTCGCGCCCGCTGCGCCCGCCGCCGTCGCGTCCTTGCGGCCGAGGCGGCGTCCGACGACCGTGTGCCTCCCGGAGACCTCCTCCAGCAGCTCCGCGAGCACTTCCTCGTTGGTCCACTGCGGCCGCCAGCCCGCGTCGTGCAGCCGGCTCCCGCTGACCACCCAGGGGTACATCGTGTAGGCGAGGTCGCCGGCCGGGGACGGGGTGAGCCCGATGCGGTGCAGCCGAGCCGCCGCGCCGAGCGCGACCGCGGACGGCAGCTCCATGCGGCGGATCCCGCTGAGCTCCTCGACCTCCTCCTGCTCCAGCCATCCGTCGCAGCCGACGGCGAGCTCCCCCTCGACCTTCTCCAGGACGGCGTACTCCAGGGCACTGCACAGGTCCTCGACGTGGCAGAACTGCCAGGCGGGCCGCGACCCGGCCACCACGAGGAGCCGGGGCGACTCGAAGTACCTGGTCAGCGCGGTGTCGGTGCCGCCGACGAGGACTCCGGGGCGGACGACGGTGACGTTCAGCCCGGGGTGCGCCCGGGGTGCGCGGCGGGCGAGGCGCTCGACCTCCAGGAGGTCGCCGACGCCGGTGGCCTCCGCGGTGGCGCGCAGTTCGGCGTCCTCCGAGAGCGGCAGTTCGTTGTCGGGCAGCGCGCCGTAGACCATCGCCGAGGTGCACAGCACGACCCGGTGGACCCCGGCCGCCGCGGCGGCGGTCAGCACGGTCTGCGTCCCCCGGACGTTGTACGCCGAACGGGCGGCCGGGTCTGTCTCCAGATCGAGGTCCAGGGCCAGATGGACGACGACGTCCGCGCCGCGCAGCTTCTCCGCGATGGCCGGATCCCGTACGTCGAGGATGTGCCACTGCGCCGCGGCGCACTCGCCGCGCCGCTCGTCGATGGCGATGACCTGCTTGATCTCCTCGGAGGCGGCGAGCCGCTCGGTCAGCAGCGCCCCGATCCCGGACGCGGCGCCGGTGACCGCGACGACGGGCCCGCGCACGGCGGGACTGGTTGAGTGGTTTCGCGCTGCGCGAACCTGCGGATCTGGGGAACTCACCGGGCGTCTCCAGCGGTTGTCTTCAGTACGGATGCGCGTGACGCGTCCGGACCAGGTGGCATCCATCCTGCCGCAGGCCGGGTCTCGGCGAAGCACCGAGGCCCGATCGGCCCGCGGTGTCTACGCTGGGTGGTGTTGAAGGGCAGTCGTGCCGTCGGAGAGAACCGGCGGCCTTAACAGCCGAGGAATCCCGTGAGTGACACCCCATTCGGATTCGGCCTTCCGCCGGAGGAGCCGGACGACGGCGACGAGGGCAAGAAGAAGGACCAGGAGAGCGGTGGTGGTCAGGGACCGGCCAACCCGTTCGGATTTGGCGGCCTGCCAGGTGCCGGGGGCTTTGGCGGCCCCGGCGCGGACAATCCGCTCGCGGCCATGTTCGGCTCGCTGAACCCCAATGACCTGGGCGCCGCGTTCCAGCAGCTGGGCCAGATGCTCTCGTACGAGGGCGGCCCGGTGAACTGGGACATGGCCAAGCAGATCGCCCGCCAGACGGTCTCCCAGGGCACGCAGGACGACGTCAAGGACGCGAGCATCGGCCCCGCCGACCGCAGTGCGGTCGAGGAGGCGGTGCGGCTGGCCGACCTGTGGCTGGACGACGCGACCTCGCTGCCGTCCGGTGCCGGGAGCGCCGTGGCGTGGTCCCGCGCGGAGTGGGTCGAGGCGACCCTGCCCGCCTGGAAGGAACTCGTGGACCCGGTCGCCGAGCGGGTCGGCGCGGCCATGGGCGATGTCCTGCCGGAGGAGATGCAGGCCATGGCGGGCCCGCTCATCGGCATGATGCGCTCGATGGGCGGTGCCATGTTCGGCACGCAGATCGGGCAGGCCGTGGGCGTGCTCGCGGGCGAGGTCGTCGGTTCGACCGACATCGGCCTGCCGCTCGGCCCGGTCGGCAAGGCCGCCCTGCTGCCGCTGAACATCAAGGCGTTCGGCAAGGACCTGGGCGTCCCCCAGGAGGAGGTGCGGCTCTACCTCGCCCTGCGCGAGGCCGCCCACCAGCGCCTGTTCGCCCACGTGCCGTGGCTGCGCTCGCACCTGTACGGCGCGGTCGACGGGTACGCGCGCGGGATCAAGGTCGACACCGCGAAGCTGGAGGACGTGGTCGGCCAGTTCGACCCGGCGAATCCGGAGCAGCTGCAGGACGCGCTCCAGCAGGGCATGTTCCAGCCGGAGGACACCCCGGAGCAGAAGGCCGCCCTGGCCCGTCTGGAGACGGCTCTGGCGCTCGTCGAGGGCTGGGTCGACGCGGTGGTCCACGCGGCCGCGAAACCGCGTCTGACGTCCGCCGACGCGCTCCGCGAGACCCTGCGCCGCCGTCGTGCGACGGGCGGTCCGGCCGAGCAGACGTTCGCCACGCTGATCGGCCTGGAACTGCGCCCGCGCCGGCTGCGCGACGCCTCCCGTCTGTGGGCCTCGCTCACGGACGCGCGCGGTGTCGACGGCCGGGACGGTCTGTGGGCCCACCCGGACATGCTGCCGACGGCCTCCGACCTGGACGACCCGGACGGCTTTGTGCACCGCGAGCAGCTGGACTTCTCCGAGCTGGACAAGATGCTCGGCGAGGCGGCGAGCGGCACCGCGGAGAAGCCGAACCTGAAGAAGGACGAGGACTCCAAGGACGACGACACCGAGTGAGCCTGTACGACGACGCGGTCCTCGTACTCAAGAGCTACGAGGACCAGGAAGAGCTGCGCCAGGCCTACCTGGACCACCTGGCCGCCCACCCGGACGGCATGTGGAAGTCCTGCCACTCCGGGCATGTCACGGCGAGCGCCCTGGTGATCGACCCGGAGCACGGCAGGGTCCTGCTGACCCTGCACAAGAAGCTGCGGATGTGGCTCCAGATGGGCGGTCACTGCGAGCCGGAGGACACCTCCCTGAAGGCGGCGGCGCTGCGCGAGGCCACGGAGGAGTCCGGCATCACCGGCCTGACTCTCCTGCCGGGCGGCCCGGTCCGCCTGGACCGCCACGCGATCCCCGCGCCGTGCCACGTCCACTACGACGTGCAGTACGCGGTGGTGGCACCCCCCGGCGCCGTCCAGGAGATCAGCGACGAGTCCCTCGACCTGCGCTGGTTCCCCTACGACGAGGTGGCGTCGGTGGCGGACGAGTCGGTCGTACGGCTGCTGGAGGCGACGCGCGCCAGGCTCTGAGCAGGGTGTGGCAAGCGCCGCACGTGTAAGGGGCGCCCGCAATGGCGGGCGCCCCTTACGTTTGTTTTCCGGACGCGCTCGGCTGTTTCCCGGACGCTCAGCTCCAGGCGTTGCCCTGGTTCTGCGCGTGCGCGCCGTGCTGGCCCATGCCGAACTGGGCGGCGACGCCCTGGCCGATCGCGGCGTTCTGCGGGGGCAGCAGTTCGCTGGGCTGGACGAGCGCGTAACCGCTGCCCATGAAGCTCAGCTCCCAGCCCTCACCGGTGTTGCCGCGGCGCCGCCACACCCCGGAGGAGTGCGTCTGGGCCTGCATCTGGACCCGCAGTCCGGTGGACCAGGCGACGATGGCGTCGGCGTCGCAGTTGACGTACTTGTCGGGCGTGACCTGCATCATCAGGGGCGCGCCCGAGGTCATCAGGGCGACCTTGCCGCGGCCGGTGATGTTGAGCTGGTACTTCCCGGAGCCGGAGATGCCGTACTGGCTGTCCACGGCGATGACCTCGTGGTGCAGCGAGGAGTCCATGGCGAGGACGTAGCTGCTGTCGACGGTCAGGCCGTCCTGCTCCACGTCCACCACGTGGATGTGCTGGGCGAGGTTGGCGAGGAAGACGGTGCCCTGCCCGTGGCAGCGCATGAGGCTGAGGCCCTCGCCGGTGGCCGCGCGGGCGTAGGCCTGCTGGGTGTTCTGGTACTCGGCGTCGAACTCGACGAGCCCCTGGTAGGCGACCATCGTGCCCTTGCGGGCGAGGATGTCGTCGTGGCCCTCCAGGACGACGCGCAGCATCTGCTTGTTCTGGAGGCTGTAGCGGTCCTGGGACTGCGAGTCGTTGAACGCGAAAAGCGGGCTCTGCATGGTGTCGTGTTCCCCCCTCAGCCCCGGAACCGGAGACGGTCGGTGCTGTCCTCGCTGGGCTGGACGACGACGATGCCCGTCCCGGAGAAGGCCATCTGGTAGGCCTCGCCGCTGCCGCGGCCGATCAGCGACTGCGCCTTGAAGCTGCGCTTGCCCTTCACCTTGAGGTTCGGGGACCAGGCGACGAGCGCGTCCGGGTCGACGTAGGTCTCGTCCTCGCCACCGCCGCAGTCGACGACGATCGGCTTGCCGCGGGAGGTCAGCGCGACCCACCCCTGGCCGCTGATCTTCGTGTTCCACAGGCCCTGGCCGGCGAACTTCGCGAGCCCCTTGACCCGCTCCACGCCCCACGTGAGGTGGGCGTCGAAGGCGAGCAGGTTGGTGGCGTTGACGGAGATGCCGTCGCCGTTGAGGTTGATCACGACGACGTCCGCGCCGTAGTCGGCGAGGTAGAGCAGTCCGTCACCGGAGCACTTCATCAGGGGCGCGCCCTCCCCGGTCATCCAGTCGCGCGCGATCTGGCGCACGGCGGGCGGGTTGGGCTCGTACTGGATGAAGCCCTCGTAGGCGATCATCGAGCCCACGCGCGCGAAGAGGTCGCTTCCGGTCTGCATGGCGACCTTCAGCATGTTGTTGCCGTGGTTCTCCATGCGGGCGGAGACGGGTGCGGGGGCGTAGCCCGCGAGCGGCTGGTTCATGACGGGCTCCCTCAGACCTCGTACGGCTGGACGACGATGAAGTTGCCGGGGGCGGCCCGGAACTGCAGGTTGACGCTCTCCCCGGTGTCGCCCGGATAGGCGTTGCGGCGCATCCGGACCTGGCTGGAGACGATCACCTGGGCGGCAGCGGACCAGGCGACGACCGCGTTGCAGTCGGCGAACGTGGTCGGCGTGACGGGCAGCACCACGGGCGAGCCGTGCGTCTTGACGACGATGGTGCCCGTCCCCTGGAACTGCATCGTGAACAGCGCGCCCCCGGGGATGCCGTGTCCCTCGATGCGTCTGACCTCGTACTGGAGGCTCTCGTCGAAGGCGAGGACGTTCTCCGCGGAGACGCAGATCGCGTCCCCCTGGAGCTCGACGGGGTGCAGATGGGTGGAGTTTTCGGCGAGGAACACCTGGCCCTGGCCGGTGCAGCGCATCAGCTGCATCTCCTGGCCGGTCGCGTTGCCGACGAGCCGTCCGGCGAACCCGGCGCCCTTGTACCCGAAGTCGACCTTGCCCTGGTAGAGCACCATGCTGCCCTGGCGGGCCAGCACGGGCTGGCCACCGATGCCGAGGTCGACGCGGATCAGCTTCTTGTTCTGCTGCGTCCAGCGCTGCCCGGTGGGCGTCTCCTTGAACTTCTCCAGCGCGGCCGACACACCGGCGCCCTGGGGAGATCCCTGGGGCACTCCGTAGCCGGCGGCCTGGCCGGGGACCTGCCCGAAGGGAGGCTGTTGCTGCCCGTAGCCGGGAGGCGCGGGCGGCTGGCCGTAGCCGGGCGGAGGCGGCGGTGCCTGTCCGTAGCCGGGCGGCAGGGGCGCGGTCTGACCCGGGAGCTGCTGGCCGTACGGCTGCGGAGGCTGGCCGTAGGGCGCGGGAGCGGGGGCCGGGGGCGGCACGGGGGCGCCGCCCGGCGGGGTCATCGGCGCGATGATCGTCGGCGCGCCGTGGACGGAGGGCGCGGGCGCCGGGGCCGGCGGGGGCACGAAGCCCTGCGCCGCGGGCTGCGGGGCAGGCGCGGGTGCGGGTGCCGGGGCGGACGGGGCACCGAACGCGGGCGGCGCGGCACCCTGCGGCGGCGGGGCGAAGCCCGGGGCGGCGCCGGACTGCGGCTGTTGCGCGGCGGGCGCCTCCTCCTCCATGACCTCGCCGCCGAAGTTCTTCAGCAGCGCTTCGAGGCCGCCGTCGAAGCCCTGGCCGACGGCCGCGAACCGCCAGACGTCCTTCAGGTAGAAGTCGCCCAGCATCACGGCACGCTCGGTGGTGAACTCCGAACCGTTGAAGGAGTAGCGGGCCACCTCCTCGCCGCCCGCGACGATCCGGACGTACCCGGGGGCGATCTGCGACATCTGCCCGGCGCCGTCGAGCGTCGCCGTGAAGGCCAGCTTGTGGATCTGCGGCGGGATCTTGTCGAGCGTGACGCGGAAGGACTCCGAGTCGCCCGCCTGGGCACCCAGGAGCTGGATGGACTCCTCGGGGGACTTCGGCTGGTTGAAGAACACGAAGTACCGGTCGTCCGAGAGCCGTTCCTCGGCGTCGAGGCCGAAGCAGCTGATGTCGAACGTCAGTCCGGGGCCGGTGATCTGCACACCTACGTACAGATCGGTGCCCGCGGTGAGGTCACTGATCTTGGCCTTGTGGCCGCGTTGGAATTCCCTGGCCATGCGTAACGACCGTCCCCCATCCCGAATGCGAGTGCGTCGCGTCAGGCTAACGGCAATCTCGGACACCGGAGGATGTCGGTACAGACCCGGTACACAATCCCCCACAAGGGGATGTCATTCGTCGCGGGCGCCCGGCGGATGGGGCAGCCGCTCGGCCGCGACCACGCCCTCGAGATAGCCCTTGGCCCGCTCGGTGCGCGGATACGCCTCCAGGAGCCGCCAGAACCGCGGCCCGTGGCCGGGCACCAGGAGATGCGCCAGCTCGTGCAGCAGTACGTAGTCGACGACGTACTCGGGCATGCCCTGCAGCCGGTGCGAGAGGCGGATGCTGCCCTCGGAGGGCGTGCAGGAACCCCAGCGCGTGTTCTGGTTGGTGACCCAGCGCACCGACGTGGGCCGGGCGCGGCCGTCGAAGTACTGGGCGGACAGCCGCTCGGCGCGCTCGGCCAGCTCCGCGTCACCGAGCACGCGTTTGCTTTCCTGGGCGGCCAGCTTGTCGAGCATGACGGTGACCCAGCGCTTCTCCTCCGCCTCGGACATGCGGGCGGGGATGAGCACGACGGTGCGATCGCCCTCGCGGTACGCGGAGACGGTTCTGCGCCTGCGCGCGCTCCTGCGGACCTCGATCGCGCTCGCCCCCGGGCCGCCTGGCGGCAGGCTCGTCGTACTGCGCTGTGGTTTTCCGGCGCTGTGCAGTGGGTCGGCGGGCACGGCACGACGTTACCCTCTGCACACGCGGGAAGTCCCGCCCCCGGGACGGTTCGGTGTCGATACCCCACCAAGCGTTTGATTCGTACGACGAATCCCCACAGCCTGTGGACAACTTTCGGCACCCGTCGGCGGGACCGTGCACGCTGGCATGACCGGCGGAGCACCGACCCGTTCCACCGGCCACACGGGACGTACTTCCTAGGGCTACGGGGGCCTGTCATGCATCCGATGGTGAAGCCCGCGCTGCGGCGCGGCTGGCGCGACCTCAACACCGTGCAGTTCGGGATGACACCGGCGCACGCGATGACGCTGGGCCCGATGGACACGGCCACGGGCAGCTTCCTGGACCTGCTCAACGGCACCCGTGGACTGCCCCTTCTGCGCGAGGAGGGGCACCGGATGGATCTGCCCGAGGGCCATGTCGACCGGCTCGTGGAGGGCCTGACACGGGCGGGTCTGCTCGACGACGCGACCGGCGGCGGCCCCGCGGCCGACGCCCTCCGCGCGAAGAAGGACGTCCTCGACCGGCTGCGCCCGGACCTCGCGTCGCTCTCCCTGAACACCGGCGAGCCGGGCGCGGCGCTGGGCCGTCTGGCGGCGCGTCGCGCGCTGCGGGTGCAGGTGCGGGGCGCGGGCCGGGTGGGCGCGGTGATCGCCGCGCTGCTGTCGGGCGCGGGGGTCGGCGAGATTGCTGTACGTGACGGAGGCGTCACCGAACCCTGGGACGTCGCTCCGGGCGGGCTGCCCGCCGAGGCGGTCGGCGAGCGCAGGGACGAGGCGGCCCGCCGCGCGGTGCGCCGGGCCGCACCGGACCGCCCGCCGCGCCAGACCTCGCGGGCCGCGTCGGAGGAGGGCGACCCCGGTTTCTCCCTGGTGATCCTGGCTCCACGCGACGATGTCGCCGTGTACGCGCCGGACCCGGCCGCCGCCACCGACCTGATCGCCTCGGGGACGCCTCATCTGTACGCGGGTGTCGTGGAGGGCACCGGGGTCGTGGGCCCCCTGGTCCTGCCCGGCGAGACGTCCTGCGCGGAATGCCTGCACCACGCGCGCACCGACCGGGATCCGACCTGGCCCCGGCTGGTCGCGCAGTGGCGCTCCGGCAGGCAGCCCCAGGTGCGGCCCTGCGATCTGACGCTGGCCACGACCGTCGCCGGGCTGGCGGCCTCGCACGCGCTCGCCTTCCTGGACGGACAGTCGCCGTCGAGCACGGGCGCGCGCTGGGAGGTCTCACTACCCGCTCTGCACTGGCACGCGCGACCGGTCTGGGCGCATTCCGGCTGCCCCTGCGGAGCCTCGGAGAAGGACCCGGAGAAAGGTAAGGAGGGACACACCTCTACGGACGAGGATCGACACGCGACAATGGCAGAGGACCGGCCGTCGAGGGATGTGCGCCGTAAGGCAGACTCGGCCCGGCCGGCCGGGACTTGGAGGGCGCATGTCTGATCTTCCCCGCAAGGCGGTCACCCGCACCGCCAAGCTTGCCGCGCTCCCGCTCGGCTTCGCCGGGAGAGCGACGTGGGGGCTCGGCAAACGGATCGTGGGCGAGTCCGCGGACATCGTCGGCCGCGAGCTGCAGCAGCGCACCGCGGACCAGCTGTTCAAGGTGCTCGGCGAGCTCAAGGGCGGTGCGATGAAGTTCGGGCAGGCACTGTCCGTCTTCGAATCGGCGCTGCCCGAAGAGGTCGCCGGCCCCTACCGCGCCGCGCTGACCAAGCTCCAGGAGGCCGCGCCACCGATGCCGACGCGCACCGTGCACGGTGTGCTGGAGGAGCGGCTCGGTGCGGACTGGCGCGAGCTGTTCCAGGAGTTCGAGGAGAAACCCTCGGCCGCCGCGTCGATCGGACAGGTGCACCGGGCGGTGTGGCACGACGGCCGCGAGGTCGCGGTCAAGGTGCAGTACCCGGGCGCCGGCGAGGCCCTCCTGTCCGACCTGACCCAACTGAGCCGTTTCGCCCGCCTGTTGGGCCCGCTCATCCCCGGGATGGACATCAAGCCCCTCATCGCCGAGCTCCGCGACCGGGTCTCCGAGGAGCTGGACTACGCCCTGGAGGCGCAGGCCCAGCAGGTGCACGCGGAGGAGTTCGAGGGCGACCCGGATGTCGTGGTGCCCGCCGTGGTCCACCAGTGCGACCAGGTCCTGGTCACGGAGTGGATCGACGGGATCCCGCTGTCGGAGGTGATCGCCGACGGCACCCAGGAGCAGCGCGACCGGGCAGGCCAGCTCCTGGCCCGCTTCCTCTTCTCCGGCCCGGCCCGCACCGGCCTCCTCCACGCGGACCCGCACCCGGGCAACTTCCGGCTGCTGCCCGCCGACCCGGACGGCAAGGGCGACTGGCGACTGGGCGTCCTGGACTTCGGCACGGTCGACCGCCTCCCCGGCGGCCTGCCGACGCCCATCGGCGACTCCCTGCGCATGACGCTCGACGGCGACGCCGAAGCGGTCTACGAACTGCTGCGCACGGAGGGCTTCGTCAAGGAGTCGATAGAGCTGGACCCCGACGCCGTCCTCGACTACCTCGTGCCGATCATCGAGCCGGCCCAGGTCGACGAGTTCACCTTCACCCGCAGCTGGATGCGCAGCCAGGCCGCCCGCATCGCCGATCCCCGCTCCCCCGCCCACCAACTGGGCAAGCAGCTGAACCTGCCGCCGGCGTATCTCCTGATACACCGGGTGACATTGAGCACAATCGGCGTGCTGTGCCAGCTGGGTGCGACGGTGCGGCTGCGCGAGGAGCTGGAGGAGTGGCTGCCGGGGTTCGTACCGGAGGGCGAGTACGAGGAGTTCCTGGACGAGGAGGACCCTGCGGCGGAGGCGTGAGCGGGGAGCCGGTGGTGGGCGGCCGATGTACGGGCAGCCGGGTTGCGCGCGGCGCTACCACCAGGCCGGGTCGAGCCGTCCCTCGATCGCCCTGAGGTTCTCCCTGGCGCAGGTGTCGCAGAGGTAGTGCCGGGTTCCGTGCTCCATGGAGCAGGTCCAGGTGGGCTGTGGATCCTCGGACCGGGTGCCGCAGCGGGCGCACTCGAGGGGCTGGGGCTCCGCGGTGGAGTCGCTGGGGTCACTGTCTCCGGCACGGCTGGTCATCCGGCGACGATATCGCCGTACCCGGGGATCGGCGGCCTGAACGCACTGCGGGGCCGGTCCGTTCGGACGGACCGGCCCCGCGGGGAGCTTTCGCCTCCCGGGGTCGGGAGGCCACCGCTTCAGGTGTGAGCGATTACTGCATGACGGCCATGGCGAGCGCACGGCGGGCGCGCATCGAGGCACGCTCGGCCCTGCGCTGCATCCGGCGAGCGGTCGCCAGGCGCACGGCCCGGCGTTCCCGCTCGGCGTCCTGCAGGCGCTCGTGCATATGCGCACGAGCCAGGGCTTCTGGGATGAGTTGCATCTCTCGGGTCCTGTTCTGGCGCGACTCGGTCGCACCCGGGGTGGTGAAGTCTGGGATCGCGGAGCCCGCGGGCTCGCTGGGAGTGGACGGCTTCATCGGGGCCTGCTTCTTGGGGTCGTGCGTGAGGGGGCGGTCGATCGTTCCGAAGATGTTCATGCCGTGACCGGGTTCTTGCGCGGACGGCCACGCGGCCGCTTGCGGGCCACGACGACACCCTGGACGAACAGCTCGCCACCCCAGACACCCCAGGGCTCACGCCGCTCCTTGGCACCGGCGAGGCAGGCCTCGATCAGCGGGCAGGTGCGGCAGAGGGACTTGGCGTACTCGACATCGGCCGGCGACTCGGCGAAGAAGACCTCCGGGTCGTAGGAACGGCAGGGGACGGGTACGCCGAGGCTCTCGATGGCGTCGTCGAGCGCGGTGAGCGCAGTGAGCGGAGTCAAGGTGGAGTCCTCCGTGAGGCCGGGCGGGGTGATCGTTTCGGAAGGCGGTACGGACGGGGCGTGCGCTTCGAGTTGCACGGTTGTTCTTCCTCGTCTGGTCGGTCCGGCCCTGTTGGGCGGGGTGTCGGCTTGGTACCGGGTTCTTTTCTTGTCCCGAGGCCCCTTCGCTCCGTCGTCCCCGTTCGGGGAAAACAGAAGGGCCGCGGATCCCGGATGGGGTTCCGCGGCCCTGAAGGCGCCGGCCTGATCGATCAGGCTGGATCACTCCAGGGTTCTGGCCCACGGAAGGCCCACATCTGGTGGTGCTGCGTCGTCTGCTTCCGGCCTCCGGCACCGGCCGCAAAGGCATAGGCCTGCGCCTGTGCCTGTGCCGCTACTGCTTCCAGTGCCTTGGTCGGTCGCTCATTGCGCTCACGGACGGGAAGGACCGCGAGAGACAGTGCGGACGCCGGACGGACGGCGGAAATGCCGGACAGACCGGTGCCCAGGTTCGAAACGCCGAGCATGCACAGGGAGACGACCGAGGGATCGGTCATTTTCACGGTGCTGCTGGAGCTGGTGTTGATGCTGATCACTGGAATCGCCTCCTCTCGGCGTCTCGGGGGACCGGGGATGAGCCCGGCCCTTCGGATATGCAAGTACAACACGGGATCAGGGCCTTCGAGAAGGCCCCCTGTTCCCGTGTCTAAGAACCTATGGGGATTGCTGGGGCATGCGCAAACTATTTTTTCGACGAGTTTGAATCAGTCCTCCGCGACACCCTCCGCAGGCTCCTGACCGCCGCAGATGGCCAGGACATCGGCCCCGTAGCGGTTGAGCTTGCGCACGCCGACGCCGGGGATCCTCGCGAGTTCGCCCTCCTCGTCGGGGACCGTCTCGGCGATCGCCATCAGCGTCTTGTCGGTGAAGACGCAGAACGCCGGCTGACCGCTGCGCTGCGCCTGGACCTCCCGCCACTCGCGCAACCGCTCGTAGAGGCCCTCGTCCATGTCCGAAGGGCAGTCCTCGCAGCGCATCAACTTCATCTCACCGGCCTCGGTGAGCGTGCGGCCGCAGACCCGGCAGCGGGCGACGGTGCGCTGGGTCCGCCGCGGGACGGCTTTGGGGCCGCTGCCCGTGAAGCCGCGCTCGATGCCTCCGGGGGCGACCGTGCCGGGTCTGGCCGCACCGCCGGTGGAGCCGGGGCGCAGGCCGTTCAGGAAGCGGCTGGGGCGGCGGCTGGGGCGGCTGCCCGGTGAGCGGGACAGGGCCCAGGAGACGTGGAGCCGCTCTCTGGCGCGGGTGACGCCGACGTAGAGGAGACGGCGCTCCTCCTCGATCTGCTCGTCGGTCTTCGCGTAGGTGATCGGCATCATGCCCTCGGCGACGCCGACCAGGAAGACGACGTCCCACTCCAGGCCCTTGGCCGAGTGCAGGGAGGCGAGGGTGACGCCCTGGACGGTCGGGGCGTGCTGGGCGTTGGCCCGCTCGTCGAGTTCGGCCACCAGGTCGGCGAGGGTGGCTCCGGGTTTGGCGGCGGCGAAGTCCTGGGCCAGGTTGACCAGCGCGGCCAACGACTCCCAGCGCTCCCTGACGGCGCCGGAGCCGGCCGGGGGCTCGGTGGTCCACCCCTCGCCGGAGAGGACGGCACGGACCTGGGAGGGCAGGTCGATGACGTCGTCCAGGAGCGAGTCGTTGCCCCCGAAGCGGGCTGCGCCGCGCAGGGCGATGCCGGCCTTGCGCACCTCGGGGCGGTCGAAGAACCGCTCCGCACCGCGCAGCTGATAGGGGACCCCGGCGTCGGCGAGGGCCTGTTCGTAGGTCTCGGACTGGGAGTTCGTCCGGACGAGGATCGCGATCTCGCTCGCGGGAACGCCCGCGTCCATGAGCTCGCGGATGCGGCGGGCTGCGCCCTCGGCCTCGGCGGGCTCGTCGGTGTACTCGGCGTAGACCGGCTCGGGTCCCGCGGCGCGCTGGGAGATCAGCTCCAGGCGGTGGTCGGCGGCACGGCCGCGGGCCTGGGAGAGCAGGCCGTTGGCGAGATGGACGACCTGGGGTGTGGAGCGGTAGTCGCGGACCAGCTTGACGACGGTGGCGCCGGGGTGGCGGATGCGGAAGTCGAGCAGGTGGTCCGGGGTCGCTCCGGTGAAGGAGTAGATCGTCTGGCTGGCGTCGCCGACGACGCACAGGCTGTCGCGCTCGCCCAGCCACAGCTCCAGGAGGCGCTGCTGGAGGGGGCTGACGTCCTGGTACTCGTCGACCACGAAGTGCTGGTACTGCGAGCGGACCTGTTCGGCGATGTCGTGCCGGTCCTGGAGGACGGCGACGGTGAGCAGCAGGACGTCCTCGAAGTCGATGACCGCGCGGTCGCGCTTGACGTCCTCGTAGGTGGCGTAGAGCTGGGCGATCTCGGCGGGGGCGCGGGGGACGTCACGGCCCGCCTTGGCCGCCGCCGCCGCGTAGTCCGAGGGCACGGTCTGGGTGACCTTGGACCACTCGATCTCCGCGGTGACGTCCCGCAGTTCACCTCGGTCGAGGCGGATGCGGCAGGCGGCGGCCGCGTCGGCGACGAGCTGGATCTTGCGGTCGACGAGCCGGGGCATGCTGCCCCCGATCGCTTTCGGCCAGAAGTACTGGAGCTGACGCAGCGCGGCCGAGTGGAACGTGCGCGCCTGGACTCCGGTGGCGCCGAGCTGCCGGAGTCGGCCGCGCATCTCGCCGGCGGCGCGGTTGGTGAAGGTGACGGCCAGCACGCTGGAGGACTGCAGGACCCCGGCGCGCACTCCGTAGGCGATGCGGTGGGTGATCGCCCGTGTCTTGCCCGTGCCGGCGCCCGCCAGCACGCACACCGGGCCGCGCAGGGCGGTGGCCACCTCGCGCTGCTCGGGGTCGAGCCCTTCGAGCACCGCGTCGGCCGAGTCCGGTACCTGCGGGAAGAGGGAGGAGTGCGTTGCTGCTGTCACACGGCCATGCTGCCAGGTCGCCGGAGACAGGTGAGTCGGTTGTCCACAGGGAGGCCCCAGCAGTCGTACTAATGCGGCAGGCGTCACGTGCGGCGGCACACCCCTGGCGGGAATGGCGGCCGTGTCGCGTACGTTCCCCTCACTGCGAGGACACATCCCCGAGTTGTTGAGGAGCGCGAGAGAATGTCGGGCACTGTGACGATGTACAGCACCACGTGGTGCGGTTACTGCCGTCGGCTGAAGGGCCAGATGGACCGCGAGGGAATCGCGTACACCGAGATCAACATCGAGCAGGACCCGGCTTCGGCGGCGTTCGTCGAGAAGGCGAATGGCGGGAACCAGACGGTCCCGACCGTACTTTTCGAGGACGGTTCGACGCTCACGAACCCGTCGCTGGCCCAGGTCAAGCAGAAGATCGGCGCCTGAACGACGCTCCGCGCGCGACTCCGAAGAGGGCGGCCCTGTGGTCAGGGGCCGCCCTCTTGGCGTTCCCGCGACGCGCCCGGCTTGTCCCACACGGCGATGTAGCGCCACAGGAGCCGTCGCCGGAACCGCGCCCCGGGCAGCAGTCTCCGGACGCTCCCGCGGGCTTCTCCCCAGCTCATGAGCGTGTCCTCGACGGGCATGCCGACGGGGCCGAGTTTCCCGCCGTGCCGTCGCGCCAGGAACCGGCTGACGGGCAGCCCGCAGCCGCTGATCATCCAGTCCAGGAACGTCTTGTTGTACGCCAGGCCGACGATCACGAGCCGTCCGCCCGGGGCCAGCAGGCGCACGAGCCGTGCCACGGCGTTGTCGAACTCCGTGTGGTGGACGACGGCGACCGCGCTGACGAAGTCGTACGTGCCGTCGGCGAGTGAGGTGCCGTCGAGGTAATCGGCCTCCACGAAGGTGACGTTCTCCGGCACGTCCACGCGGGCGAGCCGGATCATCTCGGGCGAACGGTCCACGCCCGTCACCGAACCGGCCCTGCCCGCCAGCTTGCGGGCGAGCAGGCCGTCGCCGCAGCCGACGTCCAGGGCGGTACGGCAGCCCTCCGGCACGGCGTCTACCACCACGGGGTGGTAGTGGACGTTGTGGTTCCAGTAGGGGTCGGTCATCGGCGCCCCGGTCGCCTCAGACGAAGGTCCGCGTGGGCAGCGGCTTGCCGTACCAGAGCTCGATCAGGCGGGCCGCGATCGAGATGCCGTACGGCGGGAGCACCTCTTCGGACTCGAAGGCGGCGCGCAGTTCCTCGCGGGAGAACCAGCGGGCCTCGTGGATCTCGTCGCCGTCGACGTTGATGTCGGTCGAGGTGGCGCGGGCCATGAAGCCCAGCATCAGGCTGGACGGGAAGGGCCAGGGCTGGCTGGCGACGTACTCGACGTGGCCGACGGTGATCCCGGCCTCCTCGAAGACCTCGCGGCGCACCGACTGCTCGATGGACTCGCCGGGCTCCACGAAGCCGGCGAGCGTCGAGAAGCGGCCCTCGGGCCAGTGGACCTGGCGGCCGAGCAGGATGCGGTCCTCCTCGTCGGTGACGGCCATGATCACCGCGGGGTCCGTGCGCGGGTAGTGCTCGGCGCCGCAGGCGGGGCAGCGTCGGATGTGGCCGGCCGCGGCGATCACCGTGCGCTCGCCGCAGCGGGAGCAGAAGCGGTGCAGGCGCTGCCAGTTCTCCAGGGCGACCGCGTGCACCATCAGGCCCGCGTCCCGGGCCGACAGCAGCAGGCCGGCCTCGCGCAGGCCCGCGGGCCGCGCCGACTGGTCGATACGGCCGGGAAGCGCGTCCTTCTGGAGGGCGAAGTAGCTGACGCCGTCGTCGTCGGTGCCCAGGAAGTAGCGGTGCGCCTCCGTGAGGGGGGCCTCGAAGGACGGGGTCATGACGAGTTCGGTGCTGCCGTCGGGCGTCTCGTCGATGAGGGCCTGGCCGCCGGAGACCACGAAGCAGCGGGTGGTGGGGTGGCTCCACGCCGCGGCGAGCCAGGCCTCGTCGAGCCGGTGGTGGGCGGCTCGGTCGATGCCGCTCGGGGCGGTGAGCGAGATGGGTCGGTCGGCTGTGTGGTCGGTCCAGGTGGTCACGGGTGCTTCCAACTCCCCCGGCAATGCGGATTGTTTCGGCGGGCGGTTCAGCGGGACGTACGGCGGGAGGCGACCGGGTCCGGCGGGGACGGGGTGCGCGGGGCGTCTTCCAGTGTGCCCCGCGCGTGCGGCCGTTCCGGATCGCGTGGGGCGTCAGGGCGCGTGGCGCCAGGTTTCGGCGAGGTCTCCCCACAGGTGGGCGGTGGTTTCGACGCCTTTCAGGAGGAGGTCGAGCTCGACCTTCTCGTTCGGGGCGTGCCAGCCGTCGGAGGGGACGGAGATGCCCAGGAAGAGGACGGGTGCTCCGAGGACTTCCTGGAGGTCGGCGGCCGGTCCGGAGCCGCCCTCTCTGGTGAAGAGGACCGGTTTCTCGAAGGCGCGGCCCATGGCGCGGGCGACGGACCGCAGGGCCGGGTGGTCCAGGGGCGTCAGGCACGGGCGCGTGGCCGGGCTGAAGGTGATCTCCTGGCGGATCCCGTCGGGGACCTGCTGGGCGGCCCAGGCTCGGACGACCTGCTCGATGTGGGCGGGGTCCTGGCCCGCGACCAGCCGGAAGGAGAGCTTCACCATGGCGGAGGACGGGATGATCGTCTTGCTGCCGGGGCCTTGGTAGCCCCCGCCGATGCCGTTGACCTCGGCGGTGGGGCGGGCCCAGATGCGCTCCAGGGTGGTGTGTCCTGCCTCGCCGTGGGTGGCGTGCGACTTGGCGGTGCGCAGCCACTCCTTCTCGTCGAAGGGCAGCTCGGCGAAGAGTGCGCGCTCCTGGTCGGTGAGTTCGACGATGCCGTCGTAGAAGCCGGGGACGGCCACGCGTGCGTGCTCGTCGTGCAGGGCGGCCACCAGGCGGGCCGCGGCGGTCGCCGGGTTGGGTACGGCGCCGCCGAAGGAGCCGGAGTGGATGTCCTGGTCGGGGCCGTGCAGCCGGATCTCGCACTCGGCGAGGCCGCGCATGCCGGTGCACACCGTGGGGGTGTCCTCGGACCACATGCCGGTGTCGGAGACGATCACGGCGTCGGCGGCGAGCCGGTCGGCGTGCTCCTCGACGAGCGCGCGGAAGTGCGGGGAGCCGGACTCCTCCTCGCCCTCGACGAGCAGCTTCAGGTGTACGGCGGGGGCGGTGCGGCCGGTGGCGGCGAGGTGGGCGCGGACGCCGAGTGTGTGGAAGAACACCTGGCCCTTGTCGTCGGCCGCACCGCGCGCGTAGAGGCGGTTCTCGCGGACGACGGGCTCGAAGGGCTCGCTGTCCCAGCCGTCCTCGCGGGCGGCGGGCTGGACGTCGTGATGGCCGTAGACGAGGACCGTGGGTGCCTCGGGGTCGTCGGAGGGCCACTCGGCGAAGACGGCGGGGGCGCCCGGGGTGGGCCAGACCTCGACGGTCGGGAAGCCGGTCCTGCGGAGTGTGGCGGCGAGCCAGTCGGCGCTGCGCCGGACGTCGGGCGCGTGGTCGGGCTGCGCCGACACGGACGGGATGCGCAGCCACTCGGCGAGGTCGTCGAGGAAGGCTGCGCGGTGCTGCTCGATGTACGTGCGGACCGCGCTGACGGCACTGTCAACGGTGTGGCTCATGGTCACGAGCCTATCGGCCCGCACTGACATCCTCGGTGGGCGGTTCCTCACAGTTTGCTTGCGCGCCCGGCTCCTCCAGCAGCAGCCGCTCCAGCGCGGCCCGGTCCGGGAGGTTCTCCGGCCGGACGACCTCGCCGCCGCGCACGTACAGGAACGCGGCCGTGACCGCCTCCAGGGGCACGCCCTGCCGCTCCGCCCAGGCCAGGCGGTAGATCGCGAGCTGGAGCGGGTCGGCGGCGCGGGTGCGGCTGGTCTTCCAGTCGAGGATCTCGTACGTCGCCTCGTCGCCGTCGCCTTCCTTGTAGACGGCGTCGATACGGCCCCGTACGACGCGGCCGGCGATCGCGAGCTGGAAGGGGGTCTCCACGCGGTAGGGCGTGCGCCGGGCGTACTCGGTGCGTTCGAAGGCGTCCTTGAGTTCCTCGAGGTCGCGTTCGTCGGCGATCTCGGCCTCGCTGCCTGGCAGTTCGTCCGGCTCCAGCATGGGCAGGGTCAGCTCTTCGAAGCGGGACTCCACCCAGGCGTGGAAGCGGGTGCCCCGGCGTGCGGCGGGCTGGGGCGGGCGCGGCAGTGGGCGGGCGAGTTCCTGCGCGAGCGCGTCCGGGTCGGCGGCCAGGAGCAGCAGCTGGGTGGCCGTGAGGGAGGCCGGCAGGGGTACGTCGGTGACGCCTCGGCGGGCGCGCAGCAGTTCGCCGGTGAGGGCGTCGAGGTCGCGGTCCCAGGAGGCGATGGCGCGGGCTTCCTCGGGGGTGAGGGGCGTGCTGGGCGGATCGGCGGGGTGCGGGCGTGCGCCCCCCGGCGGACTGGAGTGATCGGCGGCGTGCGGGGCCGTCGCCTGGTGCGGGACGGTCGGGCGGTCCGTGGTCCAGGCGTCCCAGTCGGCGGGGTCGTCCTCCGGGAGAGCTTCTTCGGCTGGCGTCTCGGGGAGGGACTCCTCGTAGGAAGGCTCCCCGAAAGGGGGCTCTTCATAAGGACGCTCGTCGTCCTCGGGTGGCGGGGGCCAGTCCGGGTCGTCGGGAACGGTGTTCGGGTCGTGGGCGGCCGCGGGGTGGTCCTCGTCGTGGGCGGCGAGGTGCTCCAAGTGATCCAGGACCATCCGGGCCGCCGAGCGGCGGTGAGCCAGCGCTGTGTCGTCCAGGGGCAGCGGCCAGGCCTGGTCTGCGGTGGCCGTGTGCAGGGCGGGGTTCTCCTCGCCCTCCTCGGGTTCGTCCGCCCAGGCCTCGATCTCGCCGTAGCCGGCGGCGCAATGGTCGTACAGGGCCGTCAGGAAGTCCGAGGGGCCGCGGGGCTTCTTCTGAGAAGGGCCCCACCAGTGGCCGGAGCCGAGGAGGAGGGAGCGGGGGCGGGTGAAGGTGACGTAGCCGAGGCGGAGTTCCTCCGTGTGCTGGTGGTCCTTCATGGCCTCGTGGAAGGCCTTCAGGCCTCTGGAGTCCCAGGACGCGACGTCGGGCAGGGTGGCGGTGTCTCCGCGCAGCGCGTGCGGCAGGACCTTGCCCTGGGCGGTCCATTTCTCGCGGCCCTGGCTGCTGGGGAACGTCCCGGTGACCAGACCGGGGACCGCCACGACGTCCCACTCCAGGCCCTTGGACTTGTGCGCGGTGAGGACCTTGACGGTGTTCTCGCCGCCGGGCAGGGCGTTGTCGAGGCCCTTCTCGTACTGGGCGGCGGTGCGCAGGAAGCCGAGGAAGGCGAGCAGGGTCGCCTCACCGTCGCCCGCGGCGAAGGAGGCGGCGACGTCCAGGAAGTTCGACAGGGTCTCGCGGCGGCGGGCGGCCAACGCGTGCGGGGACGCCGCGAGTTCGACCTCCAGGCCGGTGACGGCGAGGATGCGGTGCAGGACGTCCATCAGGGGGTCGGACAGGGAGCGGCGCAGGTCGCGGAGTTCGGTGGCGAGGTGGGCGAAGCGCACGCGCGCGTCCGGCGAGAAGGGCAGCCCGTCGTCGTCCCCGGTGCGGTCGGCGCCGTAGAGGGGCGTCTCCAGGAACGTGTCGAGGGCGTCCGCGAGCGATATCACCTCGGAGGGGTCGACCCCCTCGACGGCTTCGGCGAGGCGGCGGTCGGGGTCCTCGTCGTCCCCCACGCGCGTGTGCGCGACCAGGAGGCGGGCGCGGCGGCCCAGGAGGGCGAGGTCGCGCGGGCCGATGCGCCAGCGCGGGCCGGTCAGCAGCCGGACCAGGGAGGCGTTGGCACCGGGGTCCTGGAGGACTTCGCAGACGGCGACGAGGTCGGCGACCTCGGGGAGGTGCAGCAGCCCGGAGAGGCCGACCACCTCGACCGGGATGTCGCGGGCCACCAGGGCGCCCTGGATCTCGGCGAAGTCGGTGGCCGTGCGGCACAGGACGGCGACCTCGCCGGGCGCCGTCCCGGTCCTCACGAGGTGGGCGATGGAGTCGGCGAGCCAGCCGATCTCCTCGGCGTGGGTGGGCAGCAGCGCGCAGCGGACCATGCCGTCGCGCTCGGCGCCGGGGGCCGGGCGGAGGGCCTCCACGCCCGCGTGCATGGCGCGCAGGGGCTCCGCGAGGTTGTTGGCGAGGTCGAGGAGGCGGCCGCCGCTGCGGCGGTTCTCGCTGAGCGACTGGCGGGCGGCGAGGCGGCCGTCGGGGTGCGCGAAGTGCTCCGGGAAGTCGTCGAGGTTGGCGACGGACGCGCCGCGCCAGCCGTAGATCGCCTGGCAGGGGTCGCCGACGGCGGTCACCGGGTGGCCCGTGCCGGCGCCGAACAGGCCTGCCAGGAGGATGCGTTGGGCCACCGAGGTGTCCTGGTACTCGTCGAGGAGCACCACCCGGAACTCGTCGCGCAGGATCTCGCCGACCTCGGGGCGGGTGCGGGCCAGGGTCGCGGAGAGGGCGATCTGGTCACCGAAGTCGAGCAGGTCGCGCTCGCGCTTGGCGGTCCGGTAACGGCTCACCAGCTCGGTCAGTTCACGCCGGGCGGCGGCCGCCTCGGGGACCTTGCGCAGCTCGGCGTTGCTGAGCTTGCGGCCCTCCAGGTCACGCAGCAGCCCGGCGTCGTGGGCGCGCAACTCCTCGGGGCGTACGAGGTGTTCGGACAGCTCGCCGTCCAGGGTCAGGAGGTCGCTGACCAGGTCCGGGAAGGAGCGGGTGAGGGCCGGGTAGGGGCCGGGGGCCTCGCGCAGCACGCGCGCGGCGAGCTGGAAGCGGGTGGCGTCGGCGAGCAGACGGGCCGTCGGTTCGAGACCGATGCGCAGGCCGTGGTCGGTCAGGAGGCGGCCCGCGAAGGCGTGGTAGGTCGAGATGACGGGCTCGCCCGGGGGGTTGTCCGGGTCGATGACGTCGGGGTCGGTGACGCCCGCCTTGATGAGCGCCTTGCGGACGCGCTCGGCGAGTTCACCGGCGGCCTTGTTGGTGAAGGTCAGGCCGAGGACCTGCTCGGGGGCGACCTGGCCGGTGCCGACCAGCCACACCACGCGGGCCGCCATCACCGTCGTCTTGCCCGACCCGGCTCCGGCCACGATCACCTGCGGGGCGGGCGGCGCGACGATGCAGGCCGTCTGCTCCGGGGTGAAGGGGATGCCGAGGAGCTCCTTGAGCTGGTCGGGATCGGTGATACGGGCGGGCATGTCGGGAAGGCTAGCGGCGGCCACTGACAGTCGAGGACCAATCGCCCTCAGGGGCAGAAGAAGCGCAGGTCAACACATGTGGTGCGATACGTCACGCGAGTTACTCGACGACGTGTCGCCCCTCGGGCCGCGCGCTGCACGAGGCCCGGAACGCGCAGTGCGCGCAGTGCTGTCCGGCCGTGGGCGTGAACCGTTCGTCGAGGACCTTGCCCGCGGCCGTGGCCAGCAGTTCACCGGCCCACTCCCCCTCCAGGGGCTCCTGGGCCTGCACCTTGGGCAGGGTCTCGCCGCCGTCCCGCAGGGGGGCGCCCTGGCGCAGCTGGACGAGTTCGGCGCCGCCCGGTTCGGGGCGTACTCCGTCGAAGGCCTCGTCGACGGCGCCCTCGCGGACCGCGAGCTGGTAGACGGCGAGTTGGGGGTGGCGCTCCACCTCGCGGGCGGTCGGCGTCTGCTTGCCGGTCTTGAAGTCGACCACGTAGGCGCGTCCCTCGCCGTCCGCCTCGACGCGGTCCATGGAGCCGCGGATGCGCACTTCGTAGTCGCCCGCTCCGAGGGTGACGTCGAAGTCGTGCTCGCTGGCGACCGGTGTACGGCCGGTGCGGACGCCGTTGGAGTCGACGTGCCACTTCAGGAAGCGTTCGAGCGCCACGCGCGCGTTGTCCTTCTCCTGCGCCGACTTCCAGGGCGCGTCGAAGGCGAGCGCGTTCCAGACGGTGTCGAGGCGCTCCATGAGGACGGCGAGATCGGCGGGGGTGCGTCCGGAGGCGACCTCGTCGGCCAGGACGTGCACCACGTTCCCGAAGCCCTGGGCGGCGGTCGCGGGCGCGTCGGCCTTCACCTCGCGGCCCAGGAACCATTGCAGGGAACAGGTGTTGGCGAGCTGGTCGAGGGCGCTCCCGGAGAGCACGACGGGCTGGTCGCGGTCGCGCAGCGGCACCTTGCTCTCGGTGGGGTCGTACATGCCCCACCAGCGGTACGGGTGCGCCGAGGGGACCAGCGGGCGCCCCTCCTCGTCGGCGAGCGCGGCCAGCCGGGCCAGCCTGCGCGCGGCGGCCTCCCTGAGGGTCTCCGACACGCGCGGGTCGACGGTCGTGGCGCGCAACTCGGCGACCAGGGCGGCGACCGACAGCGGGCGGCGCGGGCGGCCGGTGACGTCCTTGGGCTCGACGCCGAGTTCGGTGAGGAAGCGGGACGGCTGGTCGCCGTCGTCCGCAGGGGCCTTCACGGCGGTGACGACGAGGCGTTCACGCGCGCGTGTGGCGGCGACGTAGAACAGGCGGCGTTCCTCGGCGAGCAGGGCCCCCGGGGTGAGTGGTTCGGCGAGTCCGTCGCGGCCGATGCGGTCGGCCTCCAGGAGGGAGCCGCGGCGGCGCAGGTCCGGCCACAGGCCCTCCTGGACGCCCGCCACGACGACCAGATTCCACTCCAGGCCCTTGGAGCGGTGCGCGGTCATCAGGCGTACGGCGTCGGGGCGTACGGCCCGTCGGGTGAGCGTGTCGGCGGCGATGTCCTCGGCGTCGATCTCCTCCAGGAAGTTGAGGGCGCCCCGGCCCCCGGTGCGCTCCTCCGCGCGGGCGGCGGTCGCGAACAGCGCGCAGACGGCGTCCAGGTCGCGGTCCGCGTTGCGCCCGGCCGCGCCGCCGCGCAGTGCGGCCCGCTCCAGGCGCCCGGGCCACGGTGTGCCCTGCCAGAGGTCCCACAGCGCCTCCTCGGCCGTCCCGCCGCCCGCCAGCCGCTCGCGTGCCTTGCGCAGCAGCGCGCCCAGGCGCTGGGCTCCCCGCGCGTACGTCGGGTCGTGCGCGACCAGCCGCTCCGGCTCGGCCAGCGCCCGCGTGAGCAGCTCGTCCGAGGGCGGCGGCACGGGATTGCCACCGGCCCGCTCCTCCTCGCGCAGAGCGCGGCCCAGGCGCCGTAGATCGGCGGCGTCCATGGCGGCGAGGGGGGAGGCGAGCAGGGTGAGGGCGGTCTCGGTGTCGAGCCAGGTGGGGGCGACCGGCTCCTCGGAGGCGGCTTCCGGGGAGGCCTGCTGGGCGTCGGCTTCGGTTGCGGATTCGGCCTGTTCGGCATCGGCTTCCGCGGTGCCCTGTTCGTCGGCCGCTTCCAGTACGGCGTCCACCCCGACGGCCGCCTCCCCTGCGGCTTCCACGGCTTCGGTGGCGTCCTCGGGGCGCTCCGAAGCCTCCGCAGCCGCCACCGCCCGCAGTGCCGTCAGCAGGGGGGCCACCGCCGGTTCGTGGCGCAGGGGAAGGTCGTCGCCGTCGATGTCCAGGGGGACACCGGCCGCGGTGAGGGCGCGGCGGATCGTGGGGATGGTCCGGGAGCCGGCGCGCACCAGGACGGCCATGTCGTTCCAGGGGACGCCGTCCTCCAGGTGCGCCCTCCGGAGGATGTCGGCGATGTTGTCCAGCTCCGTGCCGGACGTCGGATACGTGTACACCTCGACGCGCCCGCCGTCCCGTACCGGGGACAGCTCGCGGTGGGCGCGCACCTTCTGGGCCGGGAGGCGGGTCAGGGGCATGCGCTGGGTGAGCAGGCGGGTGGCGGTCAGCAGGGCGGCGCCGGAGCGGCGGGAGGTCCCGAGCACCTCCACGGGCGCCGGATGCCCGTCCGCGCGCGGGAAGGCGTTCGGGAACTCCAGGATGCCGTTCACGTCGGCGCCCCGGAAGGTGTAGATCGACTGGTCGGGGTCGCCGAAGGCGACGAGGGTGCGGCCGCCGCCGGCGAGGGCGTGCAGCAGCCGCACCTGCGCGGGGTCGGTGTCCTGGTATTCGTCGACGAACACGGCGTCGTACTGCGCGGCGAGCTTCTCGGCGACCTCGGGGCGGCGCGCGAGGAGCACGGCGCGGTGCACGAGTTCGGCGTAGTCGAGCACTCCTTGGAGGTCGAGTACGTCGAGGTACTCGGCCAGGAACGCGGCGGCGGCACGCCAGTCGGGGCGGCCGATGCGGCGGGCGAAGGCGTCCAGGGAGCCGGGGCCCAGGCCCAGTTCGCGGCTGCGGGCGAGGACCGCGCGGACCTCGTCGGCGAAGCCCCGGGTGGTGAGGCAGGCGCGCAGCTCGTCGGGCCAGCGCACATGGGCGAGGCCGAGCCGCTCCAGGTCGGGCTGGCCCGCGAGCAGTTCGCGTACGGCGACATCCTGTTCGGGGCCCGAGAGCAGCCGTAGCGGCTCGACGAACAGGTCGCTGTCCTGGTGGGCGCGGACCAGGGCATAGCAGAACGAGTGGAAGGTGGTGGCCCGGGGCGCGCGGGCGGCGCCGATGCGCAGGGCCATGCGGTCGCGGAGTTCGACGGCCGCCTTGCGGCTGAACGTCAGCACGAGGATCCGCGCGGGGTCACCTCCCCGGGCGATCCGTGCGGCGACGGACTCCACCAGGGTGGTCGTCTTGCCGGTGCCCGGACCTGCGAGGACGAGCAGCGGGCCGGTCCCGTGGTCAACCACCGAGCGCTGTGGCGCGTCCAGACGAGGGGGAGCCGGCCGGGTCGGCGGGGTACGCACCAGTCGGTAAGCGCCACGGTTCCCCTGTCGCACCTGGGGGTGCGACAGGCGCCTGGTGGAGGAAGAGGAGCTCACGTGGTTCGCCGGTCCTGGTGGGTGTACTGGTTGCCTGACCACCGCGCGTGGAGGGCGGTGACCGCGAGGTGAGGGGGACAGGTGCAGCCGACGCTACGCCGACGGGTCGCCGGGAAGCAGGACTTCCGCGCGTTCCCTCACGGCTCGCCCGTCCCGGGTGTCCCTCGCCCCTCGAACGTACGGCATGCCACGGACGTGCCGGGTTTCCCCCGTACGGGCCACAGGTCGCCCCGGGCCGCGTCCGATGGCGGAAGCTGTCAGGTGTGACCGTCCGCGTGCTCGCCGCCGTCCCATCGCGCCCGTTTCATGTCGAGGCGCGGCAGGTGGCCCTCGGCGGCTCTGCTCGCCTCCTTCAGAGGGGTGCCCTCCGCGCGGTACTGGTCGAGCGCCCGCAGTTCGTGGCCGGGGAGCAGCGCGCCGTCCGCGCGGACGACCCGCCACCACGGAACGGCTCCTCCGTAGAGGGCCATCACACGGCCGACCTGGCGCGGCCCGCCCTCCTCCAGCCATTCGGCGACGTCCCCGTACGTCATGACGTGCCCGGGCGGAATCCGTTCGGCGACGTCCAGGACGCGCTCCGCGTATGCGGGCAGCGCGTGGCCATTGTCACGTTCGGGGCCGTCGTCGTACCCCGGAGGGATGTCTCCGTGCTCCGTGCCGGTGTCGTCCGGAAGGCTCTCCTCGCTCATCCGCCCCATCCTGCCGCACCCCACCGACAATGCGACGCGCTGGCGACTGTGCGTATCCCTCGCCCCGAAGCGGCGCGTGGGGCAGACTGTGCGCCCCCGCATTTGCACCCTGATGCCCCCGTGTGTCGGTGGGGCATGCCACCATCGTGCGGGCGGTGACCGGTGATACGAGATCAAGAAGAGACGATGAAGCAGCAGGGTGTGCACCCCGAGGACGCGGAGGGCACCTCTGACGCTGCGTCGCGCCCGGACACCGCCGACGCCCATGAGCAGGACCCTTCGGAGGGTCCCGCCGAGACGCCCGCGCCCGTCCCCGGGCCCGGCCTCGACGACTGCGGCGACGACCCGCACGTCGAGGAGGTCGAGGGCGACGAACCGCTGCTCCCCGCGCGCGTGCACCGCCCTTCCGATCTCATGCGCCTCCTGGTGGGCTTTCTCGCGATCGTCGTACTGCTCGCGATCGCCGCGTTCGCGCACGGCACGACCTCGGGGCTCGAACAGGACATCAACAAGGGCACCGGGCAGGCGCCCGACCTGCTGATCAAGATCGCGGGGCTCGCGTCCAGCATCGCGATCCTGCTGGTGCCGGTCGCGTTCGCGATCGAGCGGCTGATCAAGCGGGACGGGCTGCGCATCGCCGACGGCGTCCTCGCGGCGGTCCTCGCCCACGGAGTGACGCTCGCCACGGACCTGTGGGTCGCCAAGGCCGCCCCGGGCTCCATCCAGGAGGCGCTCACCCAGCCCTCCCCCGGTGACATCCACGCCCTCACCGACCCGGTGCACGGCTATCTGGCGCCCGTCATCGCGTACATGACGGCCGTAGGCATGTCCCGGAGGCCGCGCTGGCGCTCCGTGCTGTGGATCGTGCTGCTGCTCGACGCCTTCTCGATGCTGGTCACCGGGTACACCACACCGTTCTCGATCATCCTCACGGTGCTCATCGGCTGGACCGTCGCCTACGGGACGCTCTACGCGGTCGGCTCCCCGAACGTGCGGCCCACCGGGCGGACGCTGATGGCGGGCCTGCGGACGGTCGGCTTCCACCCCGTGGGCGCGGCCCGCGAGGAGGTCGTCGACACGGAGAACGGCGACCGCGGCCGGCGCTACTTCGTGACCCTGGAGGACGGTCCACCGCTGGACGTCACCGTGGTCGACCGGGAACAGCAGGCCCAGGGCTTCTTCTACCGCGCGTGGCGCAATCTGACCCTGCGCGGCTTCGCGACCCGCAGCAGCCTCCAGTCGCTGCGCCAGGCGCTGGAGCAGGAGGCCCTGCTCGCCTACGCGGCGATCGCGGCCGGGGCCAACGCCCCCAAGCTGATCGCGACCTCGGAACTCGGTCCGGACGCCGTGATGCTCGTCTACGAGCACACCGGTGGGCGCACGCTGGACTCGCTCGCGGACGAGGAGATCACCGACGATCTGCTGCGCCTGACCTGGCACCAGGTGCAGGCCCTGCAGTCGAGGCGCATCGCCCACCGCAGGCTCGCCGGTGACGCGATTCTGGTGGATCGTTCCGGCACGGTGATTCTCACGGACCTGCGCGGCGGCGAGATCGCCGCCGGTGAGCTGCTGCTGCGCATGGACGTCGCCCAGCTGGTGACGACCATCGGTCTACGGGTGGGCGCCGAGCGCGCGGTCGCCTCGGCGGTCGGTGTCCTCGGGCCCGACGCCGTGGCCGACTGTCTGCCGATGCTCCAGCCGATCGCGTTGACGCGCTCCACGCGCGCGACGCTGCGCCGTCTCTCCAGGGAGCGTGCCCAGCGCGAGCGGGACGCGATCCTGGAGGCGTCCCAGCAGACCAGGCTGGCCCGCGCGGAGGAGGCCTCGGAGGGCTCGACGCCCGTACTGGAGAAGCCCGACAAGAAGTCCGTGCGCGCGGAGCAGCGGGCCGAGAAGCGAGCCATCGACGAGGCGTTGGACGAGGCCCGCGAGGAGGATCTGCTCACCCAGATCCGCCACCAGGTGCTGCTGATCAGGCCGCAGGCGCACGTCGAACCCGCCCGTCTGGAGCGGGTGCGGCCACGCACGCTGATCAGTGTCATCGCGGGCGCGATCGGCGCCTACTTCCTGCTGACGCAGCTCACGCACATCGAGTTCGGTCCGCTCGTCGCCAACGCCCAGTGGGGCTGGGTGGCCGCGGCCGTGCTGTTCTCGGCGCTGAGCTACTTCGCGGCGGCGATGGCCCTCCTGGGGTTCGTGCCGGAGCGGGTGCCGTTCCTGCGGGCCGTGGGGGCGCAGGTCGCCGGGTCGTTCGTGAAGATCGTGGCCCCGGCCGCGGTCGGCGGTGTCGCCCTGAACACGCGCTTCCTGCAGCGGGCCGGGGTGCGGCCCGGGCTCGCGGTGGCGAGTGTCGGCGCGTCACAGCTGTTCGGTCTCGGCTGCCACATCCTGATGCTGCTGTCGTTCGGCTATCTGACCGGCACCGAGAAGACGCCGTCGCTGTCGCCGTCGAGGACGGTCATCGCCGGTCTGCTGACGGTGGCGGTGCTCGTGCTCGTGGTGACCTCGGTGCCGTTCCTGCGGAAGTTCCTCGTCACGCGCGTGCGGTCGCTCTTCGCCGGTGTCATCCCGCGCATGCTGGACGTGCTGCAGCGGCCGCAGAAGCTGGTCACCGGCATCGGCGGCATGCTCCTGCTGACGGCCTGCTTCGTGATGTGCCTGGACGCGTCGATCCGGGCCTTCGGCGACGACTCGACGTCGCTCAGCCTGGCCAGCGTCGCGGTCGTCTTCCTCGCGGGCAACGCGCTCGGTTCCGCGGCCCCGACCCCGGGCGGTGTGGGTGCCGTCGAGGCGAGCCTGACGCTGGGTCTGATCGCCGTCGGCCTCCCCAAGGAGGTGGCCGCTCCGGCGGTGCTGCTCTACCGCCTGCTGACGCTGTGGATCCCGGTGCTGCCGGGCTGGCTGTTCTTCAACCATCTGTCCCGCAAGGGCGCTCTGTAGAGCACGTTCGGGTCCGCACGGGGTGCACGCACGCGTGCGTACCTCGTACGGCCCGCGCCCCGAGCGCACCACCGCGTACGACCCCAGGATGGGACCATGCCGAACCCCTCCCGGCTGCGTGCCGCTGCCCTGACCGCCACCGTCGTCCTGCTGTCCGCCACGCTGGCGGGCTGCGGCGGCGGCTCCAAGGACGAGGATCCGACGGCCCAGAAGCTGAGCTGGAAGGACTGTCCGGCCCCGTCCGAGTCGGAGGGCGGCGGTGCCGCGCCGTCGCCGCTGCCGAACGGCACCAAGTGGCAGTGCGCCACCATGAAGGCACCGCTGGACTGGAACAAGCCCAAGGGCGACACGATCGGCATCGCCCTGGTACGCGCGAAGGCCAGCGGCGACAAGAGCAAGCGGATCGGATCGCTCGTCTTCAACTTCGGCGGCCCCGGCGGATCGGGCGTCACCACGCTGCCCGCGTTCGGCGACGACTACGCCGCCCTGCGCACCCGCTACGACCTGGTGAGCTTCGACCCGCGCGGAGTGGGCCGCAGCGCCGGCGTGGAGTGCGAGAGCGACTCCCAGCTCGACCAGTACTTCCAGCAGGACGCGACCCCGGACACCGCGGCCGAGCGCACCAAGCTCCTGGCCAACACCAAGCAGTTCAACGCGGCCTGCGAGAAGAACTCCAAGAAGATGCTCCCCCAGGTGCGCACCACCGACGCGGCCCGCGACATGGACCTGATGCGCCAGGTCCTCGGCGACGACACGCTGCACTACTTCGGCATCTCCTACGGCACCGAACTCGGCGGTGTCTACGCCCACTTGTTCCCCAAGCACGTGGGCCGGGCGGTCTTCGACGCGGTCGTCGACCCCACCCAGAACTCCGAACAGGGCTCCCTGGGACAGGCCAAGGGCTTCCAGCTCGCGCTCGACAACTTCGCCGACGACTGCACGTCGAAGACCACGGACTGCCCGATCGGCGACACCGCACAGGACGTCAAGGACCGCATCGCCAAACTGCTCAAGAGCCTCGACAGCAAGCCGATCCCGGGCATCTTCCCGCGTCAGCTGACGCAGACGGCCGCCACGAACGGCATCGCGCAGGCGCTGTACTCGAAGGACTTCTGGGAGTACCTCACCGAGGGCCTCGAACAGGCCTACAGCGGTGACGGCAAAGTCCTCATGGCGTTGTCCGACTCGATGAACGGGCGCAGCGAGAACGGCGAGTACAGCAACATCACAGCGGCGAACATCGCCATCAACTGCGCCGACGACAAGCCGAGATACACCGCCGCCGACGTGGAGGCGAAGCTGCCCGAGTTCCGGGCCGCCTCTCCCCTCTTCGGCGACTTCCTCGCCTGGGGCATGGTCAGCTGCACCGACTGGGCGGTGCCGGGCGCCGCCGACCATCCCGACGTGAGCGCGAACGGGTCGGCGCCGATCCTCGTCGTCGGCAACACCGGCGACCCCGCCACGCCGTACGAGGGGGCGCGGAAGATGGTGGACGCGCTGGGTAAGGGCGTCGCGGTCGAGCTGACGTACAAGGGCCAGGGGCACGGCGCGTACGACAGCAAGAACAAGTGCGTGCAGAGCGCGGTGAACGGCTATCTGCTGAACGGGAAAGTCCCGGCGGCCGGCACCGTCTGCTCCTGACCCCACCCCGAAATCCGGGCGAAATCGCAGGTCAGAAGGTTATCCACAGGCCGTCACGGGCTCGGCTCCCGCCGCCTACTATGGCCTGACCGCCTTCCGCGGCGTAACGCGGACGGCCTGCGAGGGGGGAATGCACATGGCGCGATTCGTACGGTGGACGGCCCTGATGGCCGCCGCCGCACTGCTGACGGCGGGCTGTAGCGGCGGCTCGTCGGACGACGGCAAGGACGGCGCGGGCGCGGGGGACGCCAAGCCGTCCGCGGCCGGTTCGTCCTCTTCCACCACGGCCGCGCTGCCCGCGTCGCTGACCGGGCAGAAGCTGGGCTGGGGGCGCTGCAAGGCCACCGCCGACTCGGCCGCGCCGAGCAGTGACTGGCAGTGCGCGACGCTCAAAGTCCCGCTGGACTGGTCGAAGCCGGACGGCTCGACGATCGGGCTCGCCCTGATCCGCTCCAAGTCGACGGGCGGCGACCGCATCGGCTCGCTGCTGTTCAACTTCGGCGGCCCCGGCGGCTCGGGCGTGGACTACATGCCGGCGTACGCCACCACGGTGTCCGCGCTGCACGAGCGCTACGACCTGGTGAGCTGGGACCCGCGCGGGGTCGCCGCGAGCGAGGGCGTCCGCTGCCGCAGCGACAAGGCGATCCAGGCCACCGAGGACATCGACGCCACGCCGGACACCCCGGCCGAGCAGAAGGCGTACTTCCAGGACGCCGCCGCCTTCGGCAAGGGCTGCGAGAAGGCCGCCGGAAAGCTGATGGAACACGTGTCGACGACCGACACGGCCCGCGACATGGACCTGATGCGCCAGGTGCTGGGCGACCCGAAGATGCACTACTTCGGCATCTCGTACGGCACCGAACTCGGCGGTGTCTACGCCCACTTGTTCCCGAAGAACGTGGGCCGGCTGATCCTGGACGCGGTCGTCGATCCGAGCGCCGACTCGGTGGGCCACGCCTTGAACCAGACCCGGGGCTTCCAGCGCGCGCTGGACGACTACCTCAAGTCGACGGACCAGGACCCGGCTCAGGGCTCGAAGAAGATCGCGGCTCTGCTGAAGCGGATGGACGCCAAGCCGCTGGAGACCTCGAGCGGGCGGAAGCTGACCGAGACGCTCGCACTCACCGGCATCGTCCTCCCGCTGTACAGCAAGGAGAGCTGGCCCACCCTGACCAGCGCCCTGAACTCCGCGCAGGAGGGCGACGGTTCGGAGCTGCTGGCGCTCGCCGACGGCTACAACGACCGTGACGGCGCGGGGCACTACGGCACGACCACCCATTCCCAACGGGTCATATCGTGCTTGGACGACAAGCAGCGGCCGACGCCCGCGCAGACGGAGAAGCTGCTGCCGGAGTTCGAGAAGATCTCCCCCGTGTTCGGCGACTTCCTGGGCTGGGACACGGCCGGGTGGTGTCACGACTGGCCGGTGGCCGGGCAGTACGACACCCCGGAGGTCAGCGCGCCCGGTGCGCCGCCGGTCCTGGTGGTCGGCAACACCGGGGACCCGGCGACACCGTACGAGGGTGCCCGCAAGATGGCCGACGAGCTGGGCAAGGGCGTCGGTGTGGAACTCACCTGGAAGGGCGAGGGCCACGGGTCGTACGGGAGTGGGAGCGACTGTGTCGACTCGACGGTGAACGCGTATCTGCTGAAGGGGACGGTCCCCAAGGACGGGAAGGTCTGCGCCTCGTAACCGGGGCGGCCGGAGCGACCGGGCCTACGAGGGCTCCGGGGGCGACAGAGACACCGAGGGCAGCGGAAAGGGGCCCGGCACGTGTGGTGCCGAGCCCCTCCCGGGAAAGCATGCGTCTAGTAGACGGGCTTGTCCGGCTCGATCTGGTTGACCCAGCCGATCACGCCGCCGCCGACGTGGACCGCGTCCGAGAAGCCGGCCGACTTGAGGACCGCGAGGACCTCCGCACTGCGGACACCCGTCTTGCAGTGCAGGACGATCTTCTTGTCCTGCGGGAGGGTCTCCAGGGCGGTGCCCATGAGGAACTCGTTCTTGGGGATCAGCTTGGCGCCGGGGATCGAGACGATCTCGTACTCGTTGACCTCGCGGACATCGATGATCTCGATGTTCTCGCCGTCGTCGATCCACTCCTTGAGCTGCTTGGGAGTGATCGTCGAACCGGCGGCCGCCTCCTGCGCCTCTTCGGAGACGACGCCGCAGAAGGCCTCGTAGTCGATGAGCTCGGTGACGGTCGGGTTCTCCCCGCAGACCGCGCAGTTGGGGTCCTTGCGGACCTTGACCTGGCGGTACTGCATCTCCAGGGCGTCGTAGATCATCAGACGGCCGACGAGCGGGTCGCCGACGCCGGTGAGGACCTTGATCGCCTCGGTGACCTGGATGGAGCCGATGGACGCGCACAGCACGCCCAGGACGCCGCCCTCGGCGCAGGAGGGGACCATGCCGGGGGGCGGGGGCTCCGGGTAGAGGCAGCGGTAGCAGGGGCCGTGCTCGGACCAGAAGACGGAGGCCTGGCCGTCGAAGCGGTAGATCGAACCCCACACGTACGGCTTGTTCAGCAGGACGGCGGCGTCGTTGACCAGGTAGCGCGTCGCGAAGTTGTCCGTGCCGTCGACGATCAGGTCGTACTCGCGGAAGATGTCCAGCACGTTCTCGGCCTCGAGCCGCTCCTCGTGCAGAACCACGTTCACGTACGGGTTGATGCCCAGCACGGAGTCGCGCGCCGACTCGGCCTTGGAGCGGCCGATGTCGGCCTGGCTGTGGATGATCTGGCGCTGCAGGTTCGACTCGTCGACCTCGTCGAACTCCACGATGCCGAGCGTGCCCACGCCCGCCGCGGCCAAGTACATCAGCGCCGGCGAGCCCAGACCGCCGGCGCCCACACAGAGCACCTTGGCGTTCTTCAGCCGCTTCTGCCCGTCCATGCCCACGTCGGGGATGATCAGGTGGCGGGAGTACCTGCGGACCTCGTCTACGGTGAGCTCGGCAGCCGGCTCGACCAGGGGTGGCAGCGACACGGGGACTCCGTTGGTCGGTCAATCACTACAGTTGTTCTCGCCGTAACACTGCCATGCCCTTCTTCATTCCGAGACACCCGTTCCGATCCGCGAGACGATCTCGTCCCAGTAGCCGGGCATCGTCTCCCAGGGGTCGGTGCGGCCGCCGCGATCGGTGCGGTCGGTGAAGTAGATGGTCGAGGCGCCCTGCCAGCGGGCGATGCGCAGCGCCTCGTCGAGATGACCGCGCGGGACACCGTGCACGAAGTGGCAGAACCGCTCGGGCGGATAGTCGGCGGTCCACTCGGCCACCTGCGACCAGCGGTAGTCGCTCCAAGGCCCGGAGAAGGTCACCAACTGGTCGGCGCACTCGGCGTATCCGGGGTACGGATGGGTGCCGTGCCCCAGGACGATGTGGGCGCCGTCCCGGAGCTCGCGGAGCGCGGTGACCGTGCGGCGGATCTCCGGGAGCTGGGCGCGTTCGGTGGGGCAGCGCTCCAGGAGGAAGCCGTCGACGCGGTACCAGTCGCGGTAGCGGTGCGCCTCGGAGATCAGGTCGCCGAAGGCACGGGTGCCGTGGGCGGCGTCGAGGTGGCCAAGGACCCGGACGCCCGCGTTGCTCAGCCGCCCGGCCGCCTCCAGGCAGTGCGGGTCGGGGCGGGTCCCCGGGCCCGAGGAGACGTTGAGGACGACCCAGTGCAAGGGAGTGCCGGGGCGGGTGAGTTCGCCCCATTCGGTCGGCGCGACCAGGGGGTGCGCGTAGCCGGGGACGCCGAAGCCGGTGCGGACGCTGGTGCTCGCGGTGCCGGGGGTGGCGCTGGTCAGATGCGGCATGCCGCCTCCATCCAGATGTCGGCGAGGGACTCCTCCAGGTTGATCCGGGGCCGCCAGCCGAGCCGGTCCCGCGCGGTGCGCACATCGGCCTGCTGCCAGCTCCCGCAGCCGTCCGGGTACGGGTACGCGACCGGGGCCGCGTGGTCGGGGTCAGTGCGGGGGTGCCCGATGGCCGCCCTCAACGGGCCGGGAGGGCCGTCGAGTTCGTGCAGCGCGCCCCCGTATCCGGCGACGCGGGCGAGGACGGCGGCGGCGTCGCGCAGCCGGACCGCGCGGCCCGAGCCGATGTTGATGACGCCCTGCGCGGCGGAGAGCGAGGCCGCGTGCACGGCGCGGGCCACATCCCGTACGTCGACGAAGTCACGCTGTGCGCCGAGGCCGCCGAGCTTGAGTTCGCCGTCGCCGGACTGCATGGCCCGGCGCATGGCCTCGGCGAGCCGGCCGAGCGGCGAGCCGGCCGGGGTGCCGGGCCCCGCGGGCGAGAAGACACGCAGCACCACGGCGTCGAGACCCGAGCCCAGGACCAGTTCGGTGGCGGCGAGTTTGCTGACGCCGTACGGGCCGCCGGGGCGGGGTACGGCGTCCTCGGCCGTGGAGGAACCGGGCTGGCTCGGGCCGTACTCCGCGCCGCACCCGATCTGCACCAGCCGGGCCCCGCAGCCGCTGCGGCGCAGGGCCTCGCAGACGGTGGCGACGGCGACGGTGTTGTGCCGGGTGAGTTCGCGGGCGCCGCCTCTGGTGGCACCGGCGCAGTTGATGACGACTCCGGGGTGGACGGCGTCCAGGAAGCGGGTGAGCGCTCCGGGGCTGCCGGTCGCGAGGTCGAAGCGGACGTCGGCGTCGTCGCCGCGGCCGAGCGCGGTGAGCTGGACGGCCGGGTCGGCGAGCAGGCGGTCGGCGACGAAGCGGCCGAGGTAGCCGTTGGCTCCGATCAGCAGGACCCTCATCGGACGGCTCCCCGGGCCGACTCTCCGGATCGGGAGGTGATCATCTGGTGTTCTCCTTCACAGGGTGTTGCGGTTGCCTCCGGCGGTGGGGCCGGGCGCCTGCGACGGGATGACGGCTCTGCCCGGTGCGGGGCACGGCGGTCACCGCGGCTCGTTCGCCGGCGCGTGCGCGGAGGCTCTGGTCAGCGTGCGGGTGGTGTGGAACAGGAGGATCAGGGCGGCTGCTCCGCAGGCCAGGGCGGGGATGCCGCCGGGGCCCACGGATTCCAGGACGGTTTCCACGGGGGCGGCCAGGAAGCCGCAGCCGGGGAGGCGGCCGATGAGATCGACGGCCAGGGCAGTCGCCTCCGTCACGGCCGCCGCGCCGAGGGCGACGGTCGGGGCGTGGGTGAAACCGTGGACGGTGAGGAGGCGGGCGAGCAGCAACAGGGCGCCCAGGGTGATCCCTTGGGCATACGCGGCGGGCTCCCCCAGGACCGCGCCGCTGAGCGCGAGGAGGGCGGTCAGGGCACACACGAACAGGGCGAACGCGCCGAGCAGCAGCGGCTGCACGGAGTCGGCGAAGTCCTCGAGTCCACGGCTGGTCGCGAGCTTGCGGCGGGCGCGCACGGCGAAGTGGTGCGCGCACCAGGCCGCGGGGGCGCAGGCCACGGTGAGGGCGAGGACCGGTGCGGTGGCCGTGGGCCAGAGGCCGCCCGCGAGGCCGGTCGGCAGCCCGTCGGGGCCACCGTCGTCCGCGGCACGCAGCAGACCGTCGCCGAGGAGGGCGTAGGCCAGCAGCCAGTACGTCCACAGGCGGGTGCCGGGGGGCGTACGCCACGCGTGCGTGCCGGGCGGGCTGCTCAACGGGCCGCGGCGGAGGGCGACGCGCACACCCAGGGCCACCGCGAGCACGCCGACGACGGCCACCGTCAACCGCAGCCGACCGTCCGTGAGCCGCACACCGGTCACGGCAGCAGCGCAGAGGACCCCTGGCAGCAGGGCGAGTACGGCCCAGGTCGCGCGGGGCGCCGGTTCGGTGACCGGGTCGGCGTGCGCGGGCGCCACGTCGTCGCGGGACACGCGTGCGTACATCTCCTCGGCGAGCGAGAACACGTCCCGGTGCCGGAAGCGCGCGGCCGTCCGATCGGTGACACCGTGCGCCTCGAGCCCCGCCGCGATCTCCAAGGGGTCGACGGCCCGTTCACACAGCTCACGGTGACGGTGCATCAGCGCCTTCACAGGGTCGGCTGCACCGCGCCGGGCGGGGGTGGCGGCCTTGCGGTCGGCCGCGCGGGGAGTGGGTGCGGGCGCCGCGTCGGGATGCGGTTGCCGCGCGCCGACTGAGGGGCGAGGAGCGGGGGTGGTCCGGGCGTTGGCGTCTTGGCCGGTGGCCGGCGGGGCTTCATGGAGGTCTACGGCGGCGCGCACATCACCGGTGCCTTGGCCAGCGGGCGGCAAGGCTTCGTCGAGGTCTACGGCGGCACACACATCACCGGCGTCCGGCGCCTCAACCACCGGAGCTTCATCACGGGCGGCGGCACCACGCACGTCACCGCTTCCGTTGCCGTGCCGCGCTGCTGCCGACAACACCCCCGGCGCCACTGCCTCCGCGCCCGCTTCCACCTGCGACTCCCCCCTCCCCTCAAGCCACTGTTCCGACCGCGCGTCCCATGCCTCCGCGCTCCCAGGAGTCCCGGGGCGGTCGAGTTCGCCGAGGCCGCTCATCGGGCTGCCTCCGTGGCGGGCAAGGGAGTTGTGCCGCGTACGGGCGTCCCGGTCGCCCAGGTGGGGCCGCCGCGGGCCACGACGCGGGCCATGGGGCCGGTCCAGCGGCCGGGGACGTGACCCTCGGCGGGGGCCGCGAACGGGAGGGGTTCGCCCGCCTCGTCGAGGACGACCCGGCGGACCGGGGCGTGCGAAACGATCTCCAGGTAAATGCCGTGAAATGCCGCGATGTTCTGCTCGACGGTGAACAGTTCGAGCGCGCGGGCGCGTGCCGCGGCGCCCAGGCGCTCCCGGCGCTCCGGGTCGCGCAACAGGCTCACGCACGCCTCCGCGAGCGCCCGCGGATTGCGCGGGGGCACGACGAGTCCCGTGCCGCCGATGACCTCGACCACCGCCCCCACGTCCGTGGACACGGTCGCCCGGCCGCAGAACATGGCCTCGACCAGGCCGACCGGGAAGCCCTCGACGACACTCGACAGGACGATCACCGTCCCGGCCGCGTACGCCTCGGCGAGTGTGGGGGCCTCCGGGCCGCCGATCTCCTCGAAGGACACCGGGTTGTCGCCGACCGCGTGCACGCCCTCGGCCTCGTCGGGGAAGAGCTGGGCGGCCAGCGCCCGGCAGTGCCCGAGGTACGCGTGGCCCTCGGCGCCGGAGGGCGCGCCGACGATCCGAAGCCGCGCCTTGGGCTCTTCCTTGCGGATCTCCGCGAAGGCGTGCAGCAGGGAGATCAGGTCCTTGGCGGGTTCGATCCGGCCGACCCACACCAGCGTGTCCGGGTCCGCGCCGTCGGGCGCCTCGCCCACCTCGGCGAAGCGGGTCGCCTCCATGCCGGGGTGGACCGTGCGCAGCTTCGTACGGTCGGCGCCGCAGCGTTCCTGCCAGCGCCGGGTGTGGCTGTTGCCCGGGGTGATCAACTCGGCCTGCCGGTAGGTCTCGGTGGCCAGCCTGCCGTGGAAGGCGGCGAGCAACGCCCGTACGGCGGGCGGGGCGTCGGCGGAGGCCAGGTAGTGCGTGCGCAGCTGCACGCCGTACTCGGTCACCAGTAGCGGCACGCCGGCGAAGTGGCGGGCGAGCAGCCCGGGCAGGGCCGCGGTGCCGCCGGCCGTCGCGTGGCAGAGGTCCACGGAGCCGAGGGCGTCGTCCTCGTACCAGTCGAGCGAGAGGGGGCGCAGCGCACGCTCCAAGTGGGCTGCTACGGCGAGGAGTTCGGGTACGCGCGCCTCGCGGGCGGTGCGGAGTGCGCCGGGCGCGCGACAGGCGCGTTCGAGCGTGCGTACGGCGCTTTCGGAGCGCAGCGCGCCGACGAGTCCGCCCTCGTCGCGGGCGAGTTCCGCGAGCCCGTACAGCGCGTTGGCGAAACGGTCCGCCACATCGGCGGAGGGGGCCTCCTGCTCGCCCTGCGCCCCTTCCGGCGCCTCCGCGACCCGGCCGTCGCCCGCGCACAGCACGGCCGCCAGTTCCGCGTAGCACTCGCCGAACCGCCGGCGTGCGCGGCGCCCGAGGGTCACGCCGTCGTCCTCGGCGCTCCACAGCGGCGCGGTGCGCACCCGGCTGACCTGGGGCGGCAGTTCGAGCCAGCCCTCGTTCTCCTGGCGCTCGCTGCGGCTGAGCGCGTAGATGTCGAACTGGTGCTGCCCGAGCCCGCGTACGAGCCGGTCGCACCAGAGTCTGGCGTCACCGCTCACATACGGATAGCCACCCTCCGTAAGCAGTCCTATGCGCACGGGTACACCCCCGATCTCCCATATGGGGAGCCGCCGTTGACCCGGCGGCTCGCAGCGGGACGAACGTATGCGGACAAGGCGGTGGCGCGACGGACGGTTGTCCATCGCGCCACCAAAAGGGGTGAACGGGCGTAACTTTCCCGTGCGGGCCGCGTTCGGTCGCGCTAAGAGATCAGTCGCGTACGGAACGTCAGACCGTTGACGTGCCGTCGCTACGGTGCCGTAGCGACGCGTCGGTCACGTCGTCGCGACGGTGCCGTAGCGTCGCGAGGACGGGACCGTACCGTCGTGCGGACGGGACGGCACCGTCGTGGGGACGGCACCGTCCCGTCGTCGCGACGCGACCGTCACGTCGTCGCCAACTCCCGTCTGGCCGCCCTGCGTCGGGCCGCGACCTGGGGATCGAGGGCCGGTACGGCGGCCAGGAGCTGCTTCGTGTACGGGTCCTTGGGTGCGTCGTAGACCTCGTCGGCGGGGCCTTGTTCAACGATCCTCCCGCGGCGCATCACCGCGACCCGGTCGCTGACCTGGCGGACGACGGCGAGGTCGTGGGCGACGAACACGAGCGCGAGGCCCAGTTCGCGCTGGAGTTCGCCGAGCAGGGCGACGACCTGCGCCTGTGTGGTGACGTCGAGCGCGGAGACCGGCTCGTCGCACACGATCACGCGCGGGTCGGCCGCGAGCGCCCGCGCGATGCCCACGCGCTGGCGCTGGCCACCGCTGAACTCGTGCGGGTAGCGGTCGTAGTGCGCCCCTCCGAGCCCCACGCGCTCCAGGAGTTCGCGTACGCGCCCCCGGATGCTCTCCTCGTCGCGTTCGCCACGCGCGCGGAGCGGGTCGGCGATCGACTCGCCCACGCTGCGGCGGGGGTTGAGGGAGGAGACGGGATCCTGGAAGACCATCTGGACGTCGGGGCGGACCCCGCCGCCGGGCTTGATCTCGCCGGCCGTCGGCTGCAGGAGCCCGACCAGCATCCGGCCCAGTGTCGTCTTGCCGCTGCCGCTCTCGCCGACGATGCCGAGGGTCTCCCCCCGGTGGATGGTCAGCGACACGTCGTCCACGGCCGCGAACGCCCGCTTCCCGCGCCCGAATTCACGCCGCAGGCCCGTCGCCTCCAGGACGACCTCCGCGGGCGCCGAGGGTGCCGCCGAGCGGGCGCGCGGGGCGTCCACGCGCGGGACCGCGCCGAGCAGGTCCCGGGTGTACGCCTCGGCCGGCGCCCCGAGCACGGTGTCCACGGGCCCGTGTTCGACGGCCCGCCCGTGCCGCATGACGAGGATGTCGTCGACGCTCTCGGCGGCGACACCCACGTCGTGCGTGACGAGCAGCAGCCCGAGCCCGGTCTCCTCGCGCAGCGTGTGCAGCAGGTCGAGGATCTGCGCCTGGACGGTCACGTCGAGCGCCGTCGTGGGCTCGTCGGCGATCAGCAGCTCGGGTTCGCAGGCGAGCGCCATCGCGATGAGGGCGCGCTGCCGCATGCCGCCGCTGAACTCGTGCGGGCGCGAACGGGATCGCCGTACCGCGTCCGGAATTCCGACGCGTTCCAGGACGTCGACGGCACGCGCGCGTGCGGCCCGACGGGACACGCGCGTGTGCACGCGGTAGACCTCGGCTATCTGGTCGCCGATCGCGTAGTACGGGTCCAGGGACGACAGCGGGTCCTGGAAGACCATCGCGGCCTTCCCGCCCCGAAGCCGTCGCAGGTCCGCGTCGGACGCCTCCTGTACGTCGATGCCGGCCACCCGGACCGAGCCGCCGACGTCGGCGCCCGTGCCGCGGTGCAGGCCCAACAGGGCCGAGGCGACGGTGGACTTGCCCGAGCCGGACTCGCCGACCAGGCCCAGGGCGGCGCCCTTCTCCAGCGTGAAGGAGAGGCCGTCGACGGCCCGCAGGGAGCCGAACCCGACCGTCAGGTCGGTGACTTGGACCAGGACGTCCGCCGAGGCGTTCGTCGAGCCGTCCAGCGAACTCATGCGAGCACCACCCGTCGGTCGGCCACCGCGTACAGCACGTCAGCGACGGCGTTGGCGATGACCACGAAGAAGCCGATGACCAGGACCATGCCGACGACCACCGGCAGGTCGACGACGTTGACGGCGTGGACGAGTTCCTGTCCGATGCCGGGCAGTCCGAAGAGCGTCTCGGTGAGGACCGCGCCGCCGACCGCCGAGCCGACGTTGTTGGCGTTGAGCGCGATGACCGGCGCGAGCGCCCCGCGCAGCGCGTGCCGCCCGATGATGGACCGCTCGCCGACGCCGTACGCGCGGAAGGTGCGGATGTGGTCCTCGGCGAGGGTCTCCAGCATCGACGCCCGGGTGAGCCGGGCGAACGTGGCGGCCTCGATGAGGGCCAGCGACAGCCAGGGCAGGAGCAGGTTCCAGGCCCACTGTTCGGGGTCGTCGGTGAGGCTGACGTACTGCGGGAAGGGCAGCAGTTCCAACTGCCCGCAGACGACGATCATCAGGACGAGGCCGATCACGAACACCGGGGTGGCGACGCCCGCGAGGGTGATGCCGGTCAGCAGGCGCTCGGTGAACCGGCCGCGCCGCCACGCGGACAGGATGCCGGTGCCGACGCCGAGGATCAGCCACAGGACCATCGCGCCGAACACCAGGGACAGGCTGACCGGCAGCTTCGACAGGATCAGCTTGGTGACCTGCTGGTCGCCCTGGTACGACTGGCCGAGGCAGGGTGCCGCGCAGTGCTCGACCGAGGTGCCCGTCGAGTAGTCCGTGCCGACGAGGATGCCCTGGAGGAAGTGCCAGTAGCGGAGGTACAGCGGGTCGTCGAGCCTCAACTGCTGGGCGACCTGGTGCACTTGCTCCGGGGAGCAGCGCGGGCCGCAGGTGATCTGGGCGACGTTGCCGGGGGTGGCGTAGAAGACCACGTAGATGATCACCGAGATGGCGAGCAGGGTGATCACGGTGCCGATGGCCCGGCGCAGGACGAAGCCTCCGAAGCCGCTCATGCCGGGTCCTCCTTGGTGCCGCGCGCGTCGGCTGTCTTGACCGCATTGACGCTCGGGTCAACCGTTGACCGGCCGGACTTCGCGTCCGCCTTCGCCTCGCGCTTGCGCCCCGTGCCGACGCGCAGACGGGATGCCGCGCGGGGGTCGAGGGCCGTGCGGACGCCGTCGCCGAGGACGGTCAGGGAGAGCACGGTGACGAAGAGGGCGCCGGCGGGCAGCAGCAGGTACTGCGGCGCGGCCTGGTACCAGACGTCGGCTGCGGTGAGCATCTGTCCCCAGGAGGGCGTCGGCGGCTTCACGCCGACACCGAGGAAGGACAGGGCCGCCTCGGCGCTGATGTTCATCGGGAAGAGGAGCGCGGAGTACGTGATGACGGGCGCGGCCAGGCCGGGCAGCAGTTCGCGACGGGCGATGCGCCAGGTGCCCCAGCCGCTCAGCCGGGCGGCGGCGACGTAGTCGAGTTCCTTGAGGGTCAGGGTCTGGGCGCGCACGATCTTCGCGACGTTGCCCCAGGCGATCAGCCCGATGACCAGGGCGACCAGCAGGGGGCGCGGAAAGCTGTCGGGGACGATCGCGAGCAGCGCCAAGGACATGATCATCAATGGCATCGCCACGATGATGTCGGTGACCCGGCTCAAGAGTTGATCAACCCATCGGCTCCCGAGCCCGGCGGCGACGCCGATCACGACACCGACGAAGACCTGGACGACGGTCGCACCCAGGGCGACACCCAGGGAGACCCGGGCGCCGTAGGCGAGACGGGCGAACAGGTCACGCCCGGTCTGCGGTTCGATGCCGAGCCAGTGGTCGCCGTTGATGCCCCCGAAGGAGCCGGTCGGCACACCTCCGCGCGCGGAGTCGATGAGCGAGGGGTGGTAGGTGAACGGGTCCTGGCCCTCGATGGCGGTGAGCAGCGGCGCGGCGAGCGCGACCAGGACGAGCAGGGCGACGACGGCCGCCGCGACGAGGGCGGCGCGCTGCGCTCGCAGCCGCCGCCAGAACTGACGGGCCCCCGAGACCGCCGGGACGGAGATGTCCGTCCCGGCGGCCTGGGAGGCGACAAGTGCCTCGCTCATGGGGTTACTTGACCGCTACCTGGGAGATGTCCAGGACGCCGGTCCAGTCGCTGATGACGACGTTCTTGATGTCCTTGCCGACCAGTCGCTTGTAGACGGGGTGGAACAGCGGCACGGTCAGGGCCTGCTCGCCGATCTTCTTGTCCAGTGCACCCCACCGCTTGGCGGCCTCGTCAAGGTTCGTCAACTTGTTGATCGAGTCAATCTCGTCATTGACCGACTTGTCGTTGAGCAGGCCGGTGTTGAAGTTCGCGCCGTCCTTGACGATCTGGCGGCCGTCGAAGATCGGGGCGAGGAAGGGACCGCCGGAGGGCCAGTCGGCACCCCAGTGGGCGAGGAAGAAGCCCGGCTCGGTCTTGACGCTGTGGATCTTGTCCTTGTAGTCGTTGCTCTCCAGGCCCTGCAGCTTGACGGTGATGCCGGCCTTCTTGAGCGCGTCCTGGATCGCGGTCGCGATCTCCGGGCTCGTCTCGAAGTCCTTGTCGTTGGAGTGCGTCAGCGTGACGGTGACCCCCTTCGGGTAACCGGCCTCCTTGAGCAGCTCCTTGGCCTTCGCCGCGTTGCCGGACGCACCCGCCGGGAACAGGTCGTAGGGGTCGTAGCCGAAGGACTTCTGGTTCGGCAGGAAGGTGGTCGCGGCCTCGGCCAGGGACGAGCCGCCCGCCGCGTTCACCACGGACGACCGGTCGATGGCGTACGAGATCGCCTGGCGCACCTTGACGTTGTTGAACGGCGCGACCTTGGGGTTGAACGCGATGTAGTTCGTGTAACCGAAGTGCCCGGTGCCGACGCGCGCCGCCAGCGACTTGTCGCCGGTCACCTTGGCCAGCTCGGCGGGACCGAGGTTGGTGTCCGTCGTGACGGCGGCGGCGTCCGCACCCTGGGACGCGGACAGCCGCTGGTTGATCACGGACGAGTCGAGACCCGACTTGACGTTGATCTTGTCCGGGTAGGCCTTGCGCTCGGCGTCCGTCGCGGTGGACCAGTACGTGTTGCGCTCCAGGACGACCGTCTCACCGTCGTTCTGGTTGCTGACGACCTTGTACGGCCCCGAGGAGATCGGGTGCTGCTCGTACTTCGTCCCCGTGTCCTTCGCCTTCGGGACGGGCGTGAACTGCGTCTGCGTGGCGAGGTAGGGGAACTCGCCCTCGGGCTTGTTCAGGTGGAAGACGATGGTCTGGCTGTCCGGGGTCTCGATCGCGCTGAGCCCCTTCTTGTCCTTGTAGGGCCCCTGGTAGTCGGCCGCGCCGACCAGCCAGTCCCTCAAGTAGGGCGCGCCGCCCGAGAGTTCGGGGGCGAAGGAGCGCTCGATGCCGTACTTGATGTCGGCCGAGGTGATCGCCGTACCGTCCTCGTACTTAAGGCCCTTCTTCAGGGTGTACGTCCACTCGGTCGCGTCCTTGTTGGGGCGTCCGGTGTCGGTGGCGAGGTCCGGGACGACCTTGGCGCCGGCCGCGCCGTTCTCGCGGTTGCGGGTGGTGAGGGTGCGGAAGACGAGGGAGGGGACGTTGCCGCCGCCCGACGTGTACAGACGGGCCGGGTCGAAGTCCTCCTGGGGCTGCGAGTTCAGGACCGTGAGCGTGCCGCCCTTGTGGGGCGCGGAGTCGCCACCGGAGCCCTTGGCATCGTTGTCCTTCGGCCCGCAGGCAGCGGCACCCGCTACCACGGCCAGGCTGACGGATGCCACGGCCACGCGCCGGGCTATGACGGACGGTTGACGCATCGGAATGACGACCTCTCGGATGACTTTCGAGAATCTCGCCGGGGTTTCCAGGAGACTTCTCGAATGGTGAGACTGATGGACGAGGAGTGAGACGGAAGTGAACAGCCGTCTGCCCCGGCGTCGGGTCGTCGAAAAATCCCTGCCTGGGTCATGCGGCAAGGGCATGGTGATGTGGGTCGCGACACAAACGCCAGGGGCGGTGTTCAGCGACAGAGAATGTCGGCCACGCAGATCGGGGTCACGCCGATGAGCGCCAGCTCGATGGCGGCGCGGTTCGGGACATGACTAGACCACATGCCGAAAAATATGAAGGAAGTTGCGGCTCGTGTCAATGTGACATAAGCGTCCCCTGTCAACTGCCCGGGTACGGCCAGGGGTTCGCGAGACAGTGGATGCCGTCATGATCGAGGAACTTGGTCTGCTGCTGCATGACCGGGGCCAACTCGCCGTCCTTGTCGCAGGTGACGTGCCCGTAGCCGAGACGGTGACCGACCTCGTGGTTGATCAACATCTGCCGGTACGCGTACATCTTGTCCCCATATGTCGTCGACCCTTGAGCCCATCGATACGCGTTGATCATCACGCGTTCGGTGGCCGCTGAGTCGCACGACACATTGTCCTCGGTGGTGTCGAGCCCCGACTTGGCGCACCACGTGGCGGTAGTACCAGGGCTCGCCAGAGTGATGACGAAGTCCGGTTTGCCCGTATAGATCCGCTCGAAGGTGCGGGCGCGGTTGTGGGCCCAACTCCGCTTGTCGTTCAGCGTCTTCTGCACGGCCTCCGCGAAGAGCGTCCCGTCGAGCCCGAGCCCCTGTTCCACGTCCACGCGGTACGTGTACTTGTGCCCCTTGCCGGGCGCCTTGTCGACACCGGGCACCGCGTCGAACTTGTCCGGCCCCTTGAGCTTCGCGCCGAGCGGGTACTTCTTGGCCATCTTCTGGGCGTACGTCAGCGCCACCAGCCGCGGCGAACTCGACGGGCCGGCCTCCGCCGAGGCACTCTCGCGCGCGTCCCGCGCCTGATCGGTCGCCGCCCGCGCCTGCGTCCCGTCACCGTCCTTCGCGACCTGCCCGGCCACGATGACGGCCAGCACGGTGGTGACGGCGGCGGCCGCGATACCGGTGTACGTCCGCCCCTTGCTGCCCTTCGCGGGCGCGGAGGGCTGCTCGGAGGGGGGTGCGTCATCGGCGTCGTCGGTCTCGGGCGTCCAGTCCGTGACAGAGCCGTACGGGTCGGAGGCGTTCGTCGCGACCTCGCTCCGGGGCGCGAAGACGTCGTCGTCCGCCTCGAACGCGTCGACGTAGTCCTGCCGTGGACCCCGACCGCCGTGCCGGCGTCGCTGGGGGGCGGCTTGAGGGGCCTGGCGCTGGCGGGGAATGGGAACCCCGGTTCCTGCCGCCCCGGAAGGCGCACCGACGGCCGGGGCCTGAGGCACACCGGTCCCCTGAGCGGCGCCGGCTCCAACTCCGGTACGTCCTTTCAACTCACCCCAGCCGCCCCCGGATTCGGGCTGCTCGGGGTGGCCGGCGGGGGTGCGGGGGGTGCCGTGGGCGGGGGTGCCGTCGAAACGGGGTACCCCACGCGCGGGAGTGCCGTCGGAGTAGCGAGGGGTGCCGTGGGCCGGGGTCCCCTCGGAGTAGCTAGGGGTGCCGTGAGCCGGAGTCCCATCAGGTGAACGGGGCGTCTCGCGCGCGGGGAAGCCGTCCGGCAGCCGGGGAACGCCATGCGCCGGGGTCCCGTCGGCGAAACGGGGAGTGCCGTGCGCCGGGGTCCCGTCCGGCACACGTGGCCCACCGCGAGCCTGCGTGCCGTCGGGCAGCCTCGGAAACCCGTGGGCCGGAGTCCCGTCCGGAAGCCGGGGAAAACCATGCGCCGGAGTCCCGTCCCGAAAACCCGGCGCACCCTGTACGGGCATGCCATCAGGCGAACGCGGGCCCCCGCGCGCGGGAGTGCCATCAGGAAGACGCGGCCCTCCGGTCTCGGACCCGCCCCCGAAGAAACGCGGCGACCCATGAGCCGGGGTCCCGTCCGGAAAACGCTGCTCCCCTTGACCGGACACCGCTCCCTGGAAGCGCGGGACGCCGTGAGCGGGGGTGCCGTCGGGAAGTCGAGGGCCACCTTGGACGGAGGGCTGTCCTTGGAAACGCGGGACACCGTGGGCCGGGGTCCCCTCGCCAGAACGCGACCCACCTTGTACGGGCGGCCCCTGGAAACGCGGGACGCCATGCGCCGGAGTCCCCTCCCCGGAACCCACCCCACCCTGCCCGGGCGCCGCACCCTGAAAGCGCGGAACCCCATGAGCGGGAGTGCCATCGGAAAGACGAGGCCCACCTTGAACGGGCGGCTGACCTTGGAAACGCGGAACACCGTGGGCCGGAGTCCCATCACCAGAACGCGACCCACCTTGAACGGGCGGCGGCCCCTGGAAACGCGGGACGCCATGCGCCGGAGTCCCCTCCCCGGAACCCACCCCGCCCCGCACACCCAACGCCCCCGGAACCCGCGGCACCCCACCCGTAGGAGTCCCGTCCACGAACCGCGACGCGCCCTCCGAAGGCACCGCCCCCTGGACACGCGGAATACCCCGCGCCGGAGTCCCACCCTCAAAACCAGGCACGCCACGAGCAGGCGTTCCGTCGGAAAGCCGAGCCCCCTGCTGCCCAGGCACCTCACCTGAGAGCCGCGGCCCGCGCTGACCGGACGCACCATCCGAAAGCCGCGGCGGTCGCTGACCAGACCCACCGTCAGATAGACGCGGCCCCTGTTGCCCAGGCACCCCACCCGAAGGCCGAGCCCCCCGCTGACCAGGCAGCGCTCCCTCACCCTCCCGAGAAGTCAGCCCCTCACGAGCCCCCTGACCGTCCTGCGGGGAACGCTGAGCACCCTCTCGAACACCCTGACCGTCCCGTCGGAAACCCCGCGCACCTTCTCCAGACCCCTGACCATCCCGCCGGAAACCCGGCGCACCCTCTCCAGACCCCTGACCGTCCCGTCGGAAACCCCGCGCACCCTCTCGAGCCCCCTGGCCATCCGACCAGGAACCCCGACCACGCTCCCCCGCACCCCGACCGTCTCCCCGAGCAGAATCCCGCGCACCCCCCGCGCCATCCCCCGCTCCTGGCCCTCTCCCCGTCCCCGTCCCCTCGCCCGCGGAGTCACCCTTCGCAGGGGACCTACGGCGACTATGGCGTCCCACGTCGCCCCCTCAACTCCCCGCGTTCGTATCGTCGGTCTTGCCATCGCCCCCGGCACCGGATCCCGCTCCCGCGCCGCCGGCACCCCTCACCGTACTCACCGAACCGCCGCCCCGGGACCCTCGCGCCCCACCCCCGCCACCTCGGCCGAATCCGTCCCCCTCGGACGAACGACGGCCCCTCGCCGAATCCGAGCCGGAATCCGCACCGGCAGTCGCCACCGAATCCGCACCCGCGCGCCCGGCAGCAGCCACCGACTCCCCCCGATCGTCCAACTCCCCCGTGTCCGCGAGCAGTTCACGGAACGCCGTGGCCACCGTCTCCGGGTACTCCATCATCGCGACATGCCCCGCGTCCGGCAGGGACAGCAGCCGGGAGTCCCGGAACGTGCGGGCCGCGCGCTGGGCCATGCGGTAGCCGACGAGTTGGTCGCGGCCGCCGTAGACGAGGAGGGTGGGCGCGAGGACGCGTTCGGCCTGGCGCCAGAGGCCGTGTTGGCCGCCCAGGGTGTACGCGTTCACGATGCCACGGGAGGAACGGGCCATCACGTCCCAGAAATACGGGAGTTGAAGGCGCCGCTCCAACTCCTCGACCGCGTACCGGAACGCCTCCGGCGTGACCTGGCCGGGATCGCCGTAGCAGAGGCCGAGGACGCCGCGGACGCGTTGTTCCGCTGTCCATTCCCTGCTGATGCGGGTGAACAGGGCCGCGATGCCGGGGACGCCGAGCAGTGCCGTCGGCAGGGCCGAGCGCTGGACGCGGATCTCCGGGAGGGCCGGGGAGATCAGCGTGAGCGTGCGGACGAGGTCGGGGCGGACCGCGGCCACGCGGGTGGTGATCGCGCCGCCGAGCGAGTTGCCGAAGAGGTGCACCGGGCCGCGCCCGGCCGCGTCCAGGTAACGGATGACCGCGCGCGCGTGCCCGGTGACGGAGTAGTCGCCGTCGTCCGGTGGCGGGGAGTCGCCGAAGCCCGGCAGGTCGAGGGCCTCGCTGTCGACCTGGCCGTCCAGCTCGGCCATGAGCTGCGACCAGTTCTGCGAGGAACCGCCGAGCCCGTGGACGAAGAGCGCGGGCGGGAGTCCTTCGCGCGCGGGCGGCCTGGACCGCACGGTCAGCGTGATCCCCGGCAGCCCGACCGACCTGAGCCGCTCCCCCTCGCCGACCCTGACGGGCGCCACCTTGGGAAGCACACTGGCGGCCGACGCGGAAGGCAGCTCTGTCGAAGACATGCGCCAATGTTACGAGACGATCACGCAGTGGCTCATGTGTTCGCCGTCACAGGCCAGGTCACGCCCCCTCGTCGCCCCGCCCAGGCCCCCGCACCGCATGGCGTACGGATCAGGTGTCTCCTAGGCTCATAACAGGGCACCCGTACGGAGACGTATCGACGTATCCGGTCACAGTCCAGGAAGGGAGCCCGCCATGGCCGTCGACCCCACCGATCCCGAGACCTTCGCGGACGAGAGCGCCACCCCCGAGCTCGATGTCGAGGCCCCCGAGGACGACGCGGCCGAGCAGTCGGCCGAGGTGACACCGGACGGCGGCGATCCACTCGCCGGTGTGGACCCGGACTCCGCGAACGAGGCCGACGTAGCCGATGTCATCGAACAGGCGCGGGTCGTCTCCGTGGATGAGGACGACTACCGCTGACGGTCCTGGCCGTCACCGCTGTCACCGCCCCTATGGAGGGCCGAAAACAGGCGGTGAACCGCGCACCTCTGCCCGCTCCATCCCCCTTCGAAACACTTTGCGCCGCTTTCCCCGCCGTCCGGTCCGTGAAATTCTGCGCTCGCACCGCGCACACCACGGTTACCGAAAAGTACGATGGCCGCGCGGCGCTCACCGCATGAGGACGACTTTGGGAGGCGGCGTGACAGCCATCGAGCAGACAGAGGCGGCGCGCCCGCGGGGCACGCGCCTGCCGCGCCGTGCCCGACGGAACCAGCTGCTGGGCGCCGCCCAGGAAGTTTTCGTCGCACAGGGGTACCACGCGGCCGCGATGGACGACATCGCCGAGCGCGCCGGCGTCAGCAAGCCGGTGCTCTACCAGCACTTCCCGGGCAAGCTCGACCTCTACCTCGCCCTTCTCGAGCAGCACTGCGAGTCGCTGATCCAGGCGGTGCAGACCGCGCTCGCGTCGACGTCGGACAACAAGCAGCGCGTCCGCGCGACCATGGACGCGTACTTCGCCTACGTCGAGGACGACGGCGGCGCCTTCCGGCTGGTCTTCGAGTCGGACCTGACGAACGAGCCCGCCGTGCGCGCCCGCGTCGACAAGGTGACCAACGAGTGCGCCGAGGCGATCTGCGACGTCATCGCCGAGGACACCGGTCTGTCGCGCGCCGAGTCGATGCTGCTGGCCTCGGGTCTCGGCGGTCTCGCCCAGGTCGTCGCCCGCTCGTGGCTGCACAGCGACCGCAGCGTCCCGCGCGACCAGGCGGTCCAGCTGCTGGCGTCGCTCGCGTGGCGCGGCATCGCCGGTTTCCCGCTGCACGGCAGCGAACAGCACCACTGACCGCCGCGGGGCCGGAGTTTGTTCCCGCCGGCTGTTCGCTCTTGGCGTTCCGGCGCGGAACATCTACGTCCCCTCGCCGGGCTAGTGTGTGCTGCGTACGGCGCGGAAGATCGCGCACTTTGCTGACCGGAGGGACATAGTCGTGGAGGTCAAGATCGGCGTGCTGCACACGCCTCGCGAGATCGTTCTGGAGACCGGTCAGAGCGCCGAAGAGGTCGAGCAGGCCGTGGCCGAGGCGCTGACCGGGAAGGCTCCGCTGCTGAGCCTGGTGGACGAGCACGGCCGCAAGGTCCTCGTCCCCGCCGACCGGCTCGCCTATGTCGAGCTCGGCGAGGCGGCCCCGCGCAAGGTGGGCTTCGGCGCGCTGTAGTCGCGAACGGACGAGGGGCCCGGTGACCGTCACGGTCACCGGGCCCCTCACGTTTTCACCGCTGTGCTCATCAGCTTTTTCGCCACAGATGGAGCACAAGTCCCCCACAGGGGAGGATTGCATTCCGCAGGTCACGGGTATGACGGGCTACGAACGCGTTACGCAGGCCGACCGTGGGAGGGACCCCCGTGATGATCCTGGAAGCGCTCGGCTCCGCTGTGCTGGGTGTGCTGCTCGCCTGGGCTGCCACACACCGGCTTGCACACCGTCTGCCGACCCGCCCCCTGGTGTTCTCGACGGGTGTCGCAGGAGCTCTCTTCGGTGACTTCGTCACCCACAGCGCGCTGGGCCCGGGCAGCGGACTGCCGAGCCTGCTCGGCGCCGCCGTCGTCTCGGCGGCCTCGCTCTCGCTGCTGCTGCGCCCGGCGCGACGACTGCGGGGGCGGTCCGCCCCCGCGTGACCACGCTTAGGCGGCGAGCCCCAGAGCGGCCATCCGCTTGGTGTGCGCCTCGGTGATCCGGGAGAACATCCGGCCCACCTCCGCGAGGTCGAACCCGTCCGCGACACCACCGACGAGCATCGTCGACAGCGCGTCCCGGTCGGCCACCACCCGCTGCGACTGCGACAGCGCCTCACCCATCAACCGCCGTGCCCACAGGGCGAGTCGGCCCCCCACGCGCGGGTCGGCGTCGATCGCCGCGCGCACCTTTTCCACGGCGAAGCTCGCGTGCCCCGTGTCGTCGAGGACGCCGAGCACGAGCAGCCGGGAGTCCTTGTCGAGGCGGGCGGCGACCTCGCGGTAGAAGTCGCTGGCGATCGAGTCGCCGACGTAGGCCTTGACGAGCCCCTCCAGCCAGTCCGAGGGCGCCGTCTGGCGGTGGAAGCCGTCGAGCGCGGCGACGAACGGCTGCATCGCGTCGGTCGGCTCCGCGCCGATCTCCGTGAGCCGGTCCCTGAGCTGCTCGAAGTGGTGGAACTCGGCCGACGCCATCTTCGCCAGCTCCGCCTTGTCGGCGAGCGTCGGCGCCAGCTTGGCGTCCTCCGCGAGCCGCTCGAACGCCGCCAGCTCGCCGTACGCGAGCGCGCCGAGCAGGTCCACGACCGCGTTGCGGTACTGCGGGTCGGCGGAGGCCGTGGCCCAGTCCTGGGCGGCGACTCCGGTGGGTTCGGCGGGCGCTTCGGAGGCGTTGTCAGCGGTCGTCATGAAGCGCACAATAGCCCGCTCACAGCACGGCGGAAGTCCCTGGTCAATCAGTGTGACGACGACTACGTGACCAAATCGGCCAACGCATGTGCGTGATTCCGGGGTATGGTGGTAATGCGCCCGCCGAGTATTCGCCGGGCCGCACGAATGAGGATGCCCGGTCGGTGGCCCGATCGGCTCCGACCCGACAGCCCTCCTCGCCCGTACGGCACGCTGCGTACGGAGTTCGGAGGGGGACCCTCAGCGGTTCGAGCGCTAGAGCGTCGGCAGTGGTCCCGTGCAGTACGGCTTGCCCTCGCGGGTTGTCCGTAAGGCAGCCGACGTCCCGGCACGGTCCTGACACGACCCCCGCGCTCGCCTCGCACCGCGCACACAGAAGAGGCAGCACCCTGACTACTTTCCGAGAGCTCGGAATCCTTCCCGAGACCGCTGAGGCCCTTGAGGCCGTCGGTATCGTCTCCCCCTTCCCGATCCAGGAGATGACGCTCCCCGTAGCCCTTTCCGGCACGGACGTCATCGGCCAGGCCAAGACCGGCACCGGCAAGACGCTCGGCTTCGGCCTCCCGCTCCTGGAGCGCGTGACCGTCCCCGCCGACGTCGAGGCCGGCCGCGCCAAGCCCGAGCAGCTGACCGACGCCCCGCAGGCGCTCGTCGTCGTCCCCACCCGCGAGCTGTGCACGCAGGTCACGAACGACCTACTGACCGCGGGCAAGGTGCGTAACGTCCGCGTCCTCGCCATCTACGGCGGCCGGGCCTACGAGCCGCAGGTCGAGGCGCTCCGCAAGGGCGTCGACGTGATCGTCGGCACCCCGGGCCGTCTTCTCGACCTCGCCGGCCAGAAGAAGCTGGACCTCAAGCACATCAGGTCGCTCGTCCTGGACGAGGCCGACGAGATGCTCGACCTGGGCTTCCTGCCCGACGTCGAGAAGATCATCAACTTCCTGCCGGCCCGCCGTCAGACGATGCTGTTCTCGGCGACCATGCCGGGCGCGGTCATCGGTCTCGCGCGCCGCTACATGTCGCAGCCCACGCACATCCGCGCCACGTCGCCGGACGACGAGGGCTCGACGGTCGCGAACACCAAGCAGTTCGTCTACCGCGCGCACAACATGGACAAGCCCGAGCTCGTCGCCCGCATCCTGCAGGCCGAGGGCCGTGGCCCGGTCATGGTCTTCTGCCGTACGAAGCGCACGGCGGCCGACCTCGCCGACCAGCTCCAGCAGCGCGGTTTCGCCTCCGGCGCGGTCCACGGCGACCTCGGCCAGGGCGCCCGCGAGCAGGCGCTGCGCGCGTTCCGCAACGGCAAGGTGGACGTGCTCGTCTGCACCGACGTCGCCGCGCGCGGTATCGACGTCGAGGGCGTCACGCACGTCATCAACTACCAGTCCCCCGAGGACGAGAAGACCTACCTGCACCGCATCGGCCGCACCGGCCGCGCGGGCGCCAAGGGCATCGCGGTCACGCTCGTCGACTGGGACGACATCCCGCGCTGGCAGCTCATCAACAAGGCGCTGGACCTCAAGTTCAACGACCCGCCGGAGACGTACTCCACCTCCCCGCACTTCTTCGAGGAGATGAACATCCCGGCCGGCACCAAGGGTGTCCTGCCCCGCTCGGAGCGCACGCGCGCCGGGCTGGCGGCGGAAGAGGTCGAGGACCTCGGCGAGACCGGTGGCCGTGGCGGTCCGCGCGGCCGTGGTGGCCGCGACGGCGGCAGGCGTGACGGCGGTCGTGACAGTGGCAGGGGCGGTCGTGACAACGGCCGTGGCCACACCCGCGACGCGTCCCGTTCCGACGACACCGAGCGCGCCGCCCGCACCCCGCGCCGCCGCCGTCGTACCCGCAACGGCGCCCCGATGGAAGCGACTTCAGCGGCTGCGGCCGTGACGTCCACCCCGGAGGAGACCGCGCTGGCCCCCTCCGAGGACACGGCGGGACGCACCCCGCGCCGTCGTCGCCGCACGCGTAACGGAGCGACGGGAGAGCAGCTGCCGGCCACGGCGGTCGCACCCGTGGCCGAGGTCGCCGAAAGCGCCGTCGAGCCTGCCGAAGCCCCGGCCGCGGACGCCCCGACGACGACCTCGCGTCGCCGTCGGACGCGGAAGTCGGCGGAGCCGGTGGCCGAGGCCTCGGTGGTGACGCCGGTGGCCGAGACCCCGGTGGCCGAGGAGACGAAGCCGCGCCGCCGGACCCGTAAGGCTGCCGAGCCCGTCGTGGCCGAGGCCGCCGCAGTGGTCGCGGTCGACACGGCCGAGGCCGTCGAGACGAAGCCGCGCCGGACCAGGGCCCGGAAGACCACGGCGCCGGTCGAGGTCGTGGAGACGGTCGTCGAGGCCGTCGAAGAGACCAAGCCGCGCCGTCGTACGACGACCCGCAAGGCCGTCGCCGAGATCCCCGCGCAGGTCGTCGAGGAGCAGGACAAGCCCCGGCGCCGTACCCGCAAGGTCGCCGAGCCGGTCGTGGAGGCCGTCGAAGCGCCGGTCGTGGCGGAGACCAAGCCGAAGCGGACCCGGAAGACCGCGGCTCCGGCCGAGGTCGTCGCCGTGGACACCGCGGAGGCCGTGGAGACGAAGCCGCGCCGGACGCGCAAGGCGGCCGTTGCGGTAGAGGCTCCGGCCGAGGTGGTCGCCGAGGCGAAGCCCCGTCGCACCCGCAAGACCGCGGTCGCCGCCGAGGCAGCAGTCGACACGGCCGAGGCCGTGGAAGCGAAGCCGCGCCGGACCCGCAAGGCAGCCGTAGCGGTAGAGGCTCCGGCCGAGGTGGTCGCCGAGGCGAAGCCGCGTCGCACCCGCAAGACCGCGGTCTCCGCCGAGACAGCAGTCGACACGGCCGAGGCCGTCGAGACCAAGCCGCGCCGGACCCGCAAGACGGCCGCCACCGCCGAGATCCCGGCGCAGGTCGCCGAGGAGGCGGAGGTCAAGCCCCGCCGCCGTGCGACCCGCAAGACCGCCGAGGCCCCGGTCGTCGTGGAGACACCGGAAGCCCCCGAGGCCAAGCCGAGGGTCCGCCGCCCGCGCAAGACCGCGGCGACAGCGGAGGCGACGGAGGCCTGACCCGCCCCCGGCACTCAGCACCGGCACGACGCCGACGGCCCGACCCATACGACATGGGCCGGGCCGTCGGCGTTTCCCGTCCGCCGCGCGGGTCGGCGTTCCCTGCCCCCACCACCCCGTTAACCCCCCTTACACCCTCCCGTCCCCCTCCCACCCAACCCCTCCGGATAACCTCACCCCATGAGCAAGCCCCCCTCCTTCACCCCGCCCCCCGGTGCTCGCGCATACCCCCTGCGGACCGCTCGCGGTGATTTCGCCGTGGTGGATTCGCCCGTGGGCGATGGTGTCGAGGCGAAGGGGGTCGCGCTTCTGCTGCCGGGGTTCACCGGGAGCAAGGAGGACTTCAACCCCCTTCACGAGGCGTTCGGGGTGCGGGGTTATCGGACCGTGGCCGCGGACGGGCGGGGGCAGTACGAGTCGGACGGGCCGGCTGAGGACGAATCCGCTTACGCGCAGGACGAGTTGGCGCGGGACGTGCTCGCGCTGGCCGAGGCGCTGGGTGGGCCGGTGCATCTGCTCGGGCATTCCTTCGGGGGGCAGGTCGCGCGCGCGGCCGTGCTGCTCGATCGCACGCCGTTCGTGTCGTTGACGCTCATGTCGTCGGGCCCTGCGCAGATCTCCGCGTCGCAGCAGGAGCGGGTCAAGCTGTTGCGGGACGCGCTCGCCGTGATGTCGATGGCCGAGGTGTGGGACGCGATCCAGGCCATGGAGGCACCGGAGGAGACCGAGACCGGCGGTGCGCTGGACGAGGGTCTTGACGACCGGTCCGATCTGCGCCGCCGTTGGCTGGGCACCAAGCCCGCTCAACTCCTCGCGGCGGGACGGCAGTTGTGCGGTGAGCCGGACCGGGTCGCCGAACTGGCCGCGGTCCCCCTCCCCTTCCACGTCCTCTCGGGCTCCCGCGACGACACCTGGCCGGTGCCACTCCTGGACGACATGGCCGTACGGCTCAAGGCGCGGCGGACGGTCATCGCGCAGGCCGAGCACTCGCCGAACACGGACCAGCCGGCCGCGACCGCCAAGGCCATCGCCGATTTCTGGGACTCCACGGCCCCCTGAACACCTGTATTTCAGTACTGCGTCTGCAGGTGTTCCCAGAAGCCGTCCCGCAGCGCCCGGCGGAGGTCGGCCTGCCCGCGCAGGGAGTACTGGAGCAGCCCCTCCGCCTCGACCAACAGGTCCTGGTCGACGGAGCCCGGCAGGTACGGATGCCCGGGCAGCAACTCCACCAGCGCCTCCCTCCCCCGCGCCGCGAGCCACTTCGCCGCGATCTGCGCGCCCACGAAACGGACGTCGTCGCGGGTGGGCCGGGTGGCGGCGGCCTCGTAGACGGCGGACGCGCGGCGGGAGACGTACGGCTTGAAGAAGTCGAGGTCGAAGGTGCGCTGGCTGTCGACCTCCCAGAGGAGCGGCTCCGCCTGGTTACGGCCCTCGGGCGCCTCGATGCCCCACAAGTGGACGCGGGCGCCGTACCCTTGGGCCGCCTCGACCGCCGAGACCAGGTCCTCGTCGCCGCCGATGAGCGCCGCGTCGCTGATGGCGCGGTGCCGGGCGAGGGACTCCAGGTCGGAGCGGATGAGTGAATCGACGCCCTTCTGCTGGTTGTTGGCGTTCAGATTGCCCAACCGGACCTTGACGTCCGGGAGTTCGGCGATGGACTGCTGCTCGGCGGTGTGGATGCGGCGGCGGGCGCCGTCATACCAGTAGACGCGCAGCAGCCGGCTGTCCGCGAAGATCGTGCGGGCCTTGTCGATGAGCGCCTCGATCAGGCCCTCGGTGTCGACGTCGAACGTGCGCCGGTCCTCGGTCCCGGAGACGAGCCGGCCCGCGGCTGCATACAAATACCCCGCGTCGACGAAGATCGCATGCGTCGAGGGCGTCTTCGCTACTTCGGCGAGCATGCGGTGCAGCAGCTCGTTCGTGCGGTCGATGCGGGCGCTGAGGGCCGCGAGGTCGTCGTTCATCGCTTCCATTGTCCCGGCGGTCACGCTGCGAACACAACCGGTCCCGGTCAGTCTCGCGGCGATCTCTTACCGGTCAGTAATTAGGCGTTCGAAAAATTTCCTTAGCGTAGGGAATGTTTGTAACACGCACCCCGTTGACTACATCAGTAACCAAGTAGTTCTCCTCAGGAGGATGACCAGACGAAGGGAGAAGCCATGCGCTTCGAAATCATGCGTCTCGACGAGGTCGACGGCACCACCGTGGACAGCACCGTCGTGGACGCCGCCTCCGTCAATCGGATCGTGCAACAGGCTGCCGCCATTGGACAGCGCCTGTGGATCCGCCCCGCCGAGACCAAGGCCTCGTAACACTTGAGGCCGCGCAATACCGACGACGTACACCTGACGACGTAGCAGCCCACTGACGACGCACCATCTACGACACCCACTTGCGACCCCTACGCGGATCGCGACCACACTTCAGAACCCCCGTACGGCACTGTTGCCGTGCGGGGGTTCTGCGTTGCGCCAGGCGTCAGACGCTCAGCCCGCGCGGACGACCTGGGTGATCCCGTTGATGATCTGCTGGACGGCGATGGCGGAGAGCATCATTCCGGCGAGCCGCGTCACCAGCACCACGCCCCCGTCCTTGATGACCCGGATGATCAGCAGCGAGTACCGCATCACCAGCCACAGCACGACATGGATGGCGAGGATCGCCGTCCACACCGACACCTGCGTGGCCACGCTGTCGGCCTTCTGCACGGCGAGGATGACGGACACGATCGCGCCGGGCCCGGCGAGCAGCGGCATGCCCAGCGGCACGAGGGCGACGTTGACGTCCTTGGTCTGCTTGGGCTCGTCGGTCTTGCCGGTGAGCAGGTCGAGCGCGATGAGCAGGAGCAGCAGTCCGCCCGCGATCATCAGCGCGGGCACGGAGACGTGCAGGTAGTCGAGGATCTGGTGCCCGAGCAGTCCGAAGACGGTGATGACACCCCCCGCGACGCACACGGCCTGGAAGGCCATCCGCTTCTGCACCTTGGACGGCCGTCCGGCGGTCAGCGCGAGGAAGATCGGGGTGATCCCAGGGGGATCCATGATGACAAAAAGGGTCAGGAAGAGAGAGCCGAAGACGGCGACGTCGAACATGGGTGAGCCACGAGCCTTGCAGAAGAGAGATGAGCGGGTGAGCGGGGAGAGCGGGACGTACGGGAGCGGTGCGGGCGTCAGGCTCCGCCGGCCCCCGGCACCGGGAAGGCCCCGGTCGCGCGCCGCGTGATCTCGCCGTAGACCTCGGGGTCGGTCGTGTACTCACCGAGCTGTACGGTCTTGCGGCTCCCGTGGTAGTCGCTGGAGCCGGTGACGAGCAGCCCCAGTTCCTTGGCGAGCCCCCGCAGCCGTACCCGTGTCTCCGCGTCGTGGTCCATGTGCTCGACCTCGATTCCGTCGAGGCCGGCGGCGGCCATCTCGGCGATCGCGGCGTCGGGCACGGTGTGCCCCCGCTTGCTGGCGCCCGGGTGCGCGAACACGGTCACGCCTCCCGCGGCCTTCACGAGCCGGATCGCCTCGAAGGGGTCGGTCTCGTGCTTGGCCACATGAGCGCGCCCGCCGTCGGCGAGCCAGTCCAGGGTGAACGCGTCGTTGACGGTGGGCACGACCCCCGACTCGACCAGCGCGGTGGCCACATGAGGCCGCCCGACGGAGCCGTCCCCGGCGATCCGCGCCACCTGCTCCCAGGTGACCGGCACGCCGAGTTCCCGCAGCCGCGCCACCATGGCCCGGGCCCGCGGCACCCGGTCGTCCCGCACGAGCTCCCGCTCGGCGAGCAGCGCGGGCTCCTCCGGGTCGAACAGGTAGGCCAGCATGTGCATGGACACCCCGTCGATCCGACAGGACATCTCGGCCCCGGTCACGAGCGTGAGCCCCGAGGGCAACGCGTCGATGGCCTCGGCGTACCCCCGACTGGTGTCGTGATCGGTCAACGCCACGACATCCAGCCCGGCTGCGGCCGCGTTCCGCACCAGCTCACCAGGCGTGTCCGTACCGTCCGATGCCGTGGAGTGGGTGTGCAGATCAATACGCACGACGCGAACTCCAGACGGTGACAGCAGGAAAAGGGACCCCCCAAGGGTAACGGCACCCCAGGGCCCCCTTGGAACACGCCGAGGCCGACCCCCTAGAGGGCGCGGGGCTGCGCCAACCCGAGGCACCCCCTAGGTGTTACGGCTCAAGCAACCGCGGCGACAACGCCCCGCACGGCACGAGATCGACCTCGGCCCCCGCATCCCGCAGATCCGTCAGCACAAGCTCGTCGTACATCAGCAGCCCCGACTGCTCGGGCCACACCACGGCCCACAGCCACAGCCCCAATGCCTCCCCCGCGAACACCGCCCGGTCGTCCGGCGCCGTGGTCACATGCCACAACGGCGTGGGCCGCCCCGCGGCGAGCAACTTCGCCTGAGGGGGCTTCTCGACGTTCATGTACGGCCCAGGATCCGGCCCGTCGATCCCCGCATACCGCGCCCCGAGCCCCACCCCCAGCTCTTCCGCGACAAGGATCAACTCGCCGATCCCGCCAAGGGGCCCGGGCCCGGAACACGCCACCGCCGTGGCCCGTCCCCCACTACGGTCGTCCCCCGCGCAGGCCACACCGGTGAACAGCCATCCGACCGGCAACGGCCACGGCATCCACACCGGCACCTGCGTCCGGTGCACGACGACACTGAGCGCCTCGACGCTGGGCGGGATCACGGGCTGCAGCGGATGCACCGTCCCGTGGACATCGCACTGCCAGGAATCGGCGAAGAGTCCGGGAGCCCTGACCCGGCCACCGCACTTCGGGCAACTGGGTTCGCCCCTCATAGGGCCCCACGGTCCTACCCTCACCCGCGCACGTCAAGGACGATCACCCGTCCGGCCGGGCCACTCACGGAACGAAACTAAATGTAGCTTGCATTCATTACCTTGCCTAACTTACTATGTGCATATACCAACTACTTGGGAGGAAGCATGGACGACCCCTTCGACAAGGGAGCCGACACCGGCTCGGGCAGCATCCTGCGGCAGCCCAAGGCGGTCTGGGCCACCGCGGGCGCCTCGGTCGTCGCCTTCATGGGCATCGGACTCGTCGACCCGATCCTGCCCTCGATCGCCAAGGGCCTGGACGCCACGGCCGGCCAGGTGTCCCTGCTCTTCACCTCGTACTTCCTGATCACCGCCATCGCGATGCTGGTGACCGGCTTCGTCTCCAGCCGCATCGGCGGCAAGAAGACCCTGCTGCTCGGCCTCGCCCTCGTCGTGGTCTTCGCCGGGCTCGCCGGCACCTCGGGCTCGGTCGGCGAACTCGTCGGCTTCCGGGCCGGTTGGGGGCTCGGCAACGCGCTGTTCGTCTCGACCGCCCTCGCCGTGATCGTCGGCGCGGCGGCCGGCGGCAGCGCCGCGGCGATCCTGCTCTACGAGTCCGCCCTCGGCCTGGGCATGGCCTGCGGCCCGCTGCTCGGCGCCCTGCTGGGCAACCAGAGCTGGCGCTACCCCTTCTTCGGCACCGCGTTCCTGATGGCGATCGGCTTCCTGTGCATCACGGTGTTCCTGAAGGAGCAGCCCAAGCCCGCGCAGAAGACGTCCCTGCTCGACCCGCTCAAGGCCCTCGGCCACGGAGGTCTCGCCTCGGCCGCCGCCTCGTCCTTCTTCTACAACTACACGTTCTTCACCGTGCTGGCCTTCACCCCGTTCGTGCTGAACATGACCCCGTACAAGTCCGGTGCCGTGTTCTTCGCCTGGGGCGTCCTGCTCGCCGTCTTCTCGGTCTTCGTCGCCCCGCGCCTCCAGGCCCGTTTCGGCTCCCTGAAGGTGCTCGGCGGTTCACTGGTCCTGCTCGCCGTCGACGTCCTCGTCCTCGGCTACGGCAGCCACACCACCGCCATCGTCTGCACGATCCTGTCCGGCGCCTTCATCGGCGTGAACAACACCGTCTACACCGAGCTGGCGCTGGGCGTGTCGGACGCGCCGCGCCCGGTGGCGAGCGCGGGCTACAACTTCGTCCGCTGGTTCGCCGCCGCTGCCGCCCCGTTCTTCGCGCCGAAGATCGAGGGGTGGAGCAACATCCACATCCCGTTCGTGGTCGCGGCGATCACGGCGGCGCTGGGTGCGCTGGTGGTCCTCGTACGACGGAACGCGCTCACGCACGAGGCCGAGGAGCTGGAGCCGCGGCACGCGACCGAGGACAGCGTGGCGGTGTTCGCCAACTAGCCGATTCCTGGCTGGCGTTGGTGAGCTTGCTCACTCCGCCGTCAGTCCAGCGGGACGGACCTCCGGGAGGGATCCCGGAGGTCCGTCCCGTTCGTGAGCCAGCGTTCCTGGAGGGCCTGGGCGCCGTGGACGCGTTTCCAGGCGGCCTCGTTCGGGGTCATGGGGAGCAGCGGCAGGAAGCGCACCGGGTCGAGGGGCGCGTCGAGTTCCAGGTCCTCGACCAGGCCGCCCGGCTCGGCGACCAGCACCGAGGCGAACGGAGCGCCGGGCCACAGCGGTTCGCCCACGTCGAGCGAGGCGCCGGGGGCCACGACCACGCCCTCGACCTGCGGGGACGCGGCGAGCACGGCGAGCGGCCGGAGCACCTTGTCGGTGTCGGCGAGGCCGCCGCGGACGGAGAGGACCAGCTCGGCGCGCGGGCCGGCGACCGGGTCGGCGAGCATCGCCGTGGGGTCGCTCATGGGCTGGGCGGACATGCCGAGGGTGGCGTAGCGGACGACGGTTCCGTCCTGGCTGCCGTCCTGGAAACGCAGTACCTCGACGCGGTCCGTGCCCAGGAAGGTGACGGCGGCGCGCGCGTCCGGTTCGCCCAGCGCGGTGCGCAACCGTGCCTCGACCAGAGCAAGAACATCAACCATGCGGCGAGCATAGAACTCGTCAGTACCGGGCAAAGCAGCGCCTTGACAGTTCAGTCGGCTGATAGTCTTGGCCGGTCGTTCGGGGCAGCACGCAGAAGCGTCGCGATCAGGTCCCGACGCCGTTGAGACTCCCCCACGGGGGACCGGCCGGAGGAGGTGGGGCTGCAATGGACCGAAGTCGGCCTGGCAGTACCACCCGCTCTTCCGGCCGCTGATGTCGTCGCTCTGGCTCTAGCCTCCCCAGACGGCTGCCGCCTCTCGCACTTCTTCACTGTCGCGGAAGAGCACTTCGTTTCCTTTTCCTGATCTGCCTGATCTGTCCGGTGTATCTGATCTGACCGATCTGTCTGTTCCGAAGTCAGTGCCTGTATCAGTAGCGAAGCTCGCCACCGCGACGGAGCGGTGCTCCCCGCTTTGTGGACGTGCCAAACATCCGTACCTCAGGACGTCCCCATTCCGGGCAGTTCCAACCGTCGTTGGCGCCTTTCGTTGCTCGTCGCGAAGGAGCCCGCCATGTCGATGATCCGCGACCTGCGTGCCGTGGTCCGCCCGTCCCGTCCCTCCCTGCGCAAGGACGGCGGCGCGTACGACACGACCCGCGACCCCGGCACCCCCTCGGCCGTCGTCGACTGCGCCGTCTACCGCGACGGTGCCCGCATCGACACCGGCAAGCCGCTCACCCCGCACGAGGCGATGCGCCTGGTCCGCCGGGACGGCGGCTTCGTGTGGATCGGCCTGCACGAGCCCACCGAGGCCGAATTCGCCGGTATCGCAGGGGAGTTCGGACTCCACCCGCTCGCCGTCGAGGACGCCGTACAGGCCCACCAGCGCCCCAAGCTGGAGCGCTACGACGACTCCCTGTTCACCGTCTTCAAGACCATCCACTACGTCGAGCACGACCAGCTCACCGCCAACAGCGAGGTCGTCGAGACCGGCGAGGTCATGTGCTTCACCGGGCGGGACTTCTTCATCACCGTCCGGCACGGCGGCCAGGGCTCCCTGCGGGCGCTGCGCCACCGGCTGCAGGACGACCCTGAGCTGCTCGCGCGCGGTCCCTCGGCGGTGCTGCACGCGATCGCCGACCACGTCGTCGACGGCTATGTCGCGGTCGCGGACGCGGTGCAGGACGACATCGACGAGGTCGAGACCGAGGTGTTCACCCCGGGCCGCAAAGGCGGGGTCTCGCGCGGTGTCGACTCGGCGCGGATCTACCAACTCAAGCGCGAGGTACTGGAGTTCAAGCGCGCGGTGTCGCCGCTGCTGCGTCCCATGCAGCTGCTGAGCGAGCGGCCGATGCGGCTGATCGACCCGGACATCCAGAAGTACTTCCGCGATGTCGCCGACCACCTCGCCCGCGTCCAGGAGCAGGTCATCGGCTTCGACGAGCTGCTGAACTCGATCCTCCAGGCCAACCTCGCGCAGGCGTCCGTCGCCCAGAACGAGGACATGCGGAAGATCACCGCGTGGGCCGCGATCATCGCCGTACCGACGATGGTGACGGGCGTGTACGGCATGAACTTCGAGCACATGCCGGAGCTGCACGCGCGGTACGGGTATCCGGCGGTGCTCGCCTTCACCGTGACGGTCTGTCTGGCGATCCACCGCACGCTGAAGCGCAACGGCTGGCTGTGAGCGGCTGGATAGGCTGACGCCCATGACTAGCAGCGAGCTGCTCGACCAGGCCCTCGTCGAGGAGGCCACGAAGAAGTCCGGCCTCGTCTGGGTCAACGGTCCCGGCGTCCCGGCCCGCGCCCTGTGGCATGTCTGGCACGAGGGCGCGGCCTGTCTGATCGGCGACGGACCGGGCGAGCAGCCGCTGCCGGGGCTGGTCGACGGCGGCCCCGCCGAGGTCACCGTCCGCAGCAAGGACAAGGGCGGCCGGCTGGTCTCCTGGACCGCGAGGGTCGTGGAACTGGCGCCGGACTCCGAGGCCTGGACGGCGGCCGTCGCCGAGCTGAAGGGCAAGCGCCTGAACGCCCCCGACGGCGAGGCGATGACGGCCCGCTGGGCGCGCGAGTGCAGGGTGCTCCGCTTGGAGCCGACGGGAGCGACGGCCGCTCTCCCCGACGGCTCGCTCGCGGAGGCCCCGCTGCCGACCTCGGCGACGACCCGTCAGCCGGTCCCGGCCGGCCTGCCGCGGCTGCTCCTGAAGAAACGCAAACGCCGGTAACTGCCGCTAGGAAGACGGAAGTTGCTTGCCGTAGTCGACAGTGTCGTCGTCCTTCGGCTGCGTCACCGTGAAGCTCTTGCCCCAGTCCGAGAAGGTCAGCGTGCCCGCGCCGCCCGCGCGGACCAGCCGCAGCGGATACGGCTTGCCCTCCAGGGAGACGTCGAGGGTGCCGCCGGAGCCCTTGTCGCCGGTGATGCGGATCGTCCGGACACCGTGCTGCGCGTGGTGCCCGTCCCGCGCGAGCGAACCGTGCAGGGTCAGCAAGCTGGAGAGGAGGACGTCCTTGTCCGTGAAACCACTGAACTTCTTGTACGAGGGGTCGCCCTGCGGCACCTTCACGTACTTGCCGTGGAGCGCGGTGCCAGCGCCCGAGTCCCCGTTGCTGTTCCAGAAGTCCGCGTCGGCCTTCAGGTACAGCTGCTCGCCGATCCGCAGCAGCCCGAAGGTCGACCCCTTCGAGGTGACCGACCCGCTGCCGCCGTCGGACGTCAGCCGCATGTCGAGCGTGTACGTCCGCCCGCTGGTGACGACCGTGCCCGACAGCCGTACGGCACCGGCGGCGCTCGCGGCCGTCACCGACTTCGACTGGATCTTGTCGGCGGCCAGCTTCCCGACCCCGTTGGTCCCCGCGTCCGGGTCCCCGCCGCCGCACCCCGCGAGGGCCACGACACACACCGCGGAGAGCAGCGCCGCACGACGGTTTCGGACCTGGGCGATAGCGGTCACAGGGGGGATGCCTTCCGTGCGGGGGTCGATGGCGTACGGCAGCGTACCGGGGCCGCGAGGCACCGGCGGAGCCAGTCCGTCCGGACCGCCCACCAGCGCGGATCACATGCGGACGGGCTAGCCTGAAGCCCATCCGAGCAGGCAATTCGGAACATCCGGGAAGCAGCAAGTCCCTCGGTAGACCCAGGAAAGAATGGAGGTGCGGCCATGGCATCGGGCGCTCCCCGAGTCTTCGTGTCGCACCTCGCCGGTGTCGCCGTCTTCGACCCGAACGGCGACCAGGTGGGCCGCGTCCGCGACCTCGTCGCCATGCTCCGCGTCGGCCGGCGTCCCCCGCGGCTGCTCGGCCTCGTCGTCGAACTCTCCACCCGGCGCCGGATCTTCCTCCCGATGACCCGCGTCACCGGCATCGAGTCCGGACAGGTCATCACCACCGGCGTGCTGAACGTCCGCCGCTTCGAGCAACGCCCCACCGAGCGGCTGGTGTTCGGCGAACTCCTGGACCGGCGCGTCACCCTCGTCGAGACCGGCGAGGAGGTCACCGTCCTCGACCTGTCGGTGCAGCACCTCCCGGCCCGCCGGGACTGGGAGATCGACCGCGTCTTCGTCCGCAAGGGCAGGACCGGCGGAGCCTTCAGAAGGGCCAAGGGCGAGACGCTGACCGTGGACTGGTCCAGCGTCACCGGTTTCTCCCTGGAGGAGCAGGGACAGGGCGCGGAGAGCCTCCTGGCCACCTTCGAGCAGCTGCGCCCCGCCGACCTCGCCAACGTCCTGCACCACCTCTCCCCCAAGCGCCGGGCCGAGGTCGCCGCCGCCCTCGACGACGACCGCCTCGCCGACGTCCTCGAAGAGCTCCCGGAGGACGACCAGATCGAGATCCTCGGCAAGCTGAAGGAGGAGCGCGCGGCCGACGTCCTGGAGGCCATGGACCCGGACGACGCGGCCGACCTCCTCTCCGAACTCCCCGAGGACGACAAGGAACGCCTCCTCAACCTGATGCAGCCCTCCGAGGCGGCCGACGTACGCCGCCTGATGTCGTACGAGGAGCACACGGCCGGCGGCCTGATGACGACCGAGCCGATCGTCCTGCGGCCGGACGCGACCGTCGCCGACGCGCTCGCCCGGGTCCGCAGCGCCGACCTCTCCCCCGCGCTCGCCGCCCAGGTCTACGTGTGCCGCCCGCCGGACGACACCCCGACCGGCAAGTACCTCGGCACGGTCCACTTCCAGCGGCTGCTGCGCGACCCGCCGTACACCCTGGTCAGCGCGATCATCGACGACGACCTGCAGCCGCTCGACCCGGACGCGACGCTCCAGCTGATCGCCGGGTTCTTCGCGACGTACGACATGGTCGCGGCGCCCGTGGTCGACGAGACCGGGTCGCTGCTCGGGGCGGTGACCGTGGACGACGTGCTGGACCACATGCTGCCGGAGGACTGGCGGGAGACCGAGTTCCACCTCGACGAGGGCGAGAACGAGGCAGCGGCATCGGAAGAGACATCGGCGGACGGACCGGCAGAGGCGGAGGAGGTGGCGGCTCATGACTCCTGAGCGCGAGTCCACGCGGGAAAGGACACCGGCGGGCGCGACCGCCACCAGCCGGCCCCGGGCCCGGCTCGACCAGCCGCGCCCGCCCCGGCGCCGGTTCCTGCCCGAGTACGACCCGGAGGCGTTCGGACGGCTGTCGGAGCGGATCGCGCGGTTCCTGGGCACCGGGCGGTTCATCGTCTGGATGACGGTCGTCATCATCGTCTGGGTGTTGTGGAACATCTTCGCGCCCCGCGATGTCCGCTTCGACAACTACCCGTTCATCTTCCTCACGCTGATGCTGTCCCTCCAGGCCTCCTACGCGGCCCCGCTGATCCTGCTCGCGCAGAACCGGCAGGACGACCGCGACCGGGTCAACCTCGAACAGGACCGCAAGCAGAACGAGCGGTCGATCGCCGACACCGAGTACCTGACCCGCGAGATCGCCGCCCTGCGCATCGGCCTCGGCGAGGTCGCGACCCGGGACTGGATCCGCTCCGAACTCCAGGACCTGGTGAAAGAGCTGGAGGAACGGGAGGACGGCCACCACAAACACGTCGTATTCCCGGCAGAACGGTCGCACGGACGTGACGTAGACGACCAGTGACGGGCTTACCTGGGGCCCCGCGCGGCGCCGTACCATCGACCCTATGGCTACGGAAGACGCGGTGCGCGAAGCGCTGTCGACGGTGAACGACCCCGAGATCAACCGACCCATCACCGAGTTGGGGATGGTCAAGTCGGTGGAGATCGGTGCGGACGGAGCGGTCGCGGTCACCGTGTACCTGACGGTCTCCGGCTGCCCCATGCGCGAGACCATCACCCAGCGCGTGACCGACGCCGTCATGGGCGTCGAGGGCGTCACCGGTGTCGAGGTGACCCTGGACGTGATGAGCGACGAGCAGCGCAAGGAACTCGCGACCGCCCTGCGCGGTGGCAAGGCCGAGCGCGAGGTCCCCTTCGCGCAGCCCGGCTCCCTCACCCGCGTCTACGCGGTCGCCTCCGGCAAGGGCGGCGTCGGCAAGTCCTCGGTGACGGTGAACCTCGCCGCCGCGATGGCCGCCGACGGCCTCAAGGTCGGTGTCGTCGACGCCGACATCTACGGCCACTCCGTGCCCCGCATGCTGGGCGCCGACGGTCACCCCACCCAGGTCGAGAACATGATCATGCCGCCGTCGGCGCACGGCGTGAAGGTCATCTCCATCGGCATGTTCACACCGGGCAACGCACCGGTGGTGTGGCGCGGCCCGATGCTGCACCGCGCGCTCCAGCAGTTCCTGGCGGACGTGTACTGGGGCGACCTGGACGTCCTGCTGCTCGACCTCCCGCCGGGCACCGGTGACATCGCGATCTCCGTCGCCCAGCTCGTCCCGAACGCCGAGATCCTCGTCGTGACGACCCCTCAGCAGGCGGCGGCCGAGGTCGCCGAGCGCGCGGGCTCCATCGCCGTACAGACCCACCAGAAGATCGTCGGCGTCGTCGAGAACATGGCGGGCCTGCCCTGCCCGCACTGCGGCGAGATGGTCGACGTCTTCGGCACCGGCGGCGGCCAGTCCGTCGCGGACGGCCTCACCCGCACGACGGGCGCCAGCGTCCCGGTGCTGGGCAGCATCCCGATCGACGTCCGCCTCCGCGAGGGCGGCGACGACGGCAAGCCGGTCGTCCTGACCGACCCGGACTCCCCGGCCGGCGCGGCACTGCGCGCGATCGCGGGCAAGCTGGGCGGCCGCCAGCGCGGCCTCTCGGGCATGTCCCTGGGGATCACCCCGAGGAACAAGTTCTAGGGATTCCACCTCAGCGGCGGGGAACTGCGCGACCGGCCATGAACGGCCCGCAGTTCCCCCCTCACCGCAGCTCCGCCGTCAGGCGGCGTACGTGGTGATGTCCTTGATCATGGCGAAGCCGAGCCCGTACGCGCTCATGCCCCGGCCGTACGCCCCCACGTGCACGCCCTCCTGCGTCGACCCGGCGAGCACCCAGCCGAACTCGGACTCGCGGTAGTGGAACGGCGTCGGTACGCCGTCCACCGGCAGGGACAGGGTGGACCAGTCGTCGCCGGCGAGATCGTCGGCCAGGACCCAGGCGGTCTCCGTCTGCTGCTCCAGCCAGTCGTCGCGCAGGGTGTGGTCCATCTGGCCAGGCCAGGTGAACGACAGCAGCCCCACCCCGGCGAGCCAGGCCGCCGAGGAGACCGAGGTGGCCTCCAGCAGGCCCGTGCCGTCGGCGGTGCGCCGGGCGGGGTTGCCCGCGACGGTGACGACCACCGCGAACTTCTCCTTGTCCTCCGTGCCTTCGTTGCGTACGGAGGGCTCGTCACCGTGCCCGATCGAACCGTGCTCCACGGCTCCGTCCGCCGCCATGCCCACCTGCATCAGCCAGCGCGGCCCGGTGAAGGCCTCGTCGAGGCCGTACCAGGGGAAGGGCGCCAGCAGGTAGCCGTCGACCGTGCGCCGGGCGGAGGGGACCTGCTGTCCGCCCTCCGCGGCCGGCGCCTGCGCGCCTACCCGACTCGTCGTCTCCATGCTCCGGACGCCTCCTCGCTCTCGTCGGACCGGGGCGGCCCGCCCCCCGTCGGGCGACTCGCCCGGTCCGCACAACAACTCGGCAGCATAGCCACCTCATGCGAGGCAGCCCGGAAAGCGCCCGGCGCGTGAGGCGCACGGGGGCCCTGTTCGGGCCGTACGGAGGCCTTTTGGAGGCTGTTCGGAGGCGTCAGAGGGGGTGGGGAGGTATGAAACGCGTCACGTACGACGCGGTGGAGGGACCGCCGGCAGGCGGCTCGGCCGGCGTCCGCTGACGACCCTCAGGTGGCGTCGGCGTCGAAGGGCGGGCGGTCGTCCTTCTCCGGGTCCTCGGGCTTCTTGGTCATGTCGAGGCGACCGCTGCCGGAGGACGAGGACGACGAGGAGGAGGGGGTGTCCGCGCTCTGCACGGCCTCCGTGACCTCGGCCATCTCCTTCTTCAGGTCGAAGCCGTTGCGGATCTCCTTGAGCCCCAGCTCGTCGTTGTCCAGCTGCTTGCGCAGGAACGTCTTGGGGTTGAGGTCCTCGAAGTCGAAGTCCTTGAACTCCGGGCCCAGCTCCTCGCGGATGTCCGCCTTGGCGCTCTCCGAGAACTCTCGGATCTTCCGGATCGTCCGCATGACGTCCTGGATGACCTTCGGGAGCTTGTCCGGACCGAAGACGAGCACGGCGAGCACAATGATCGTCACCAGCTCGAGCGGTCCTATGTCATTGAACACCTGAAGCTCCTTGCGATGTCCTCGGTCCTCGGCCCTCGGTGGTCTGTGCGGGTCTTCCGTGGTCCGGGCCGGGTCCACGGTACCCGGCGATCCCACCCGACCGGTACTGTCCCGTGGGCTACGAGTGGATGTACAGGACCGGTTTTCCGGGTTGTTTGCCTAGGGGGACCGGGCGCGGGGCTCCCACCTGTGACGTTTCTGTCAATCACCGGTCGCGGAGCCGAGCACCAGCGACAAGGTCATGTCCTGGCCGCCGCGCCGCAGCGTCAGCCGCAGGTGGTCACCGGGCCGGTGGGCACGCGTCCTGACGACGAGCTCGTCACCGGAGTGCACCGGCTGACCGTCGACCCGGGTGATGACGTCCCCCGCCCTGAGCCCGGCCTTGGGCGTGGCGACACGGGCGCCGTCGCCGGCGTAGTCGAGGTCGAGGGTGACCCCGATGACGGGATGAGTCGCCTTCCCGTGATTGATCAACTCCTCGGCAACCCGCTTGGCCTGATTGACGGGAATGGCAAACCCGAGCCCGACCGACCCGCTCTGCGAACTGCCCTCCCCGTCCCCGTCCTGCTGATCGGCGGACCGGATGGCGGAGTTGACCCCGACGAGCAGCCCCCGCGCGTCGAGCAACGGCCCACCGGAGTTCCCGGGATTGATCGGCGCGTCGGTCTGGAGAGCATCGAGATACGACACGCCGCTCCCGTCCGACGCGTCCCCGTCGGTCGTGACGGGCCGTTCCTTGGCACTGACGATCCCGGCGGTCACGGTGTTGTCGAGCCCGAACGGCGCCCCGATCGCGACGACGGGGTCACCCACCCGCACATTGTCGGAATTCCCGAGCGGCATCGCCCTGAGCCCCCGCACGCCGTGCACCCGCACGACAGCGAGGTCGTACCCGACATCCCGCCCGACCACGTCCCCCTTGACGGTCTGCCCCCCGCTGAACCGAACGGATATCGCCCCGCCACCGCCCCCGGCCCGCACGACATGGTTGTTGGTGAGGATGTCCCCGCGACCGTCCAACACGATCCCGGTCCCGGTCCCCGACCCGTCGTCCCCACTCACCCGCAAGGTCACGACACTGGGCAGCGCCCGAGCGGCAATCCCGGCGACGGTACCGGCAGCGCGCCCGGTGCCTTCTTCCCGAGCTTGCGGCAACACGACGTCCCCACCGGGTCCGCCCCGCTCGATATAGGCCCCTACGACCCCGCCGACGCCTCCGGCGAGCAGGGTGAGAACCAGCGCGGAGGTCAGAAGGGTGCGGGGGCGGATTCGGGGGTGGGTGGGGGTGGAGGTCGGGGTGGGGGCACCGTTTTGTTGGAGGGGGGCGGGGGTTCGGGACGCCCAGGGGTCGTAGCGGTGCCAGGGGTTGGGGGGTGTGGGGGCGGGGGCCGGTGCGGGGTCTGGGTTCGGGTTCGGTGTCGGGTCCGGTGCCGGGTCCGGGTTCGAAGTGGGGGTCGACGGGGGCGTGGAGGTGGGGGTGGGGGCCGGGTCCGAGTTCTGGACGGGGGTGGGTGCCGGGGCCGTGTTGGTGGCGGGTGTTGGGCCAGGGGCAGGAGTGGGTGCGGGATGCTCCGGGACGGGGGCGAGTGCCGAGGCTGGGGTCGGAGTGACGGAGGCCGCCGAGTCCCTGGGTATCGCGGGTGCTGGCCTAGAAACAGAAACGGGTGCGAGGTGCTCCGGGAGCGGGGCGGAGGCGAGTGCTGGGCCCGGGCTCTGGGTGGGCGCCGGGGCTGTGTTCGGCGCGGTGGTGAGTGCCGCGTCCGTGAGGGTGGCGGGTGCTGGGTCGGCAACAGGGGCGGGTGCGGAGTGCCTCGGGACGGGAGCAGGTGCCGGGGCTGGGGTCGGAGTGACGGAGGCCGCCGAGTGCGTCGGGGTGGCCGAGTGCGTCGGGGTGGCGGGTGCTGGCCTAGAAACAGGAACGGGTGCGGGGTGCTCCGGGGCGGGGGCGAGTGCCCGGTCCGGGCTCTGGATGGGCGCCGGGGCTGCGTTCGGCGTGGCGGTGAGTGCCGCGTCCGTGGGGGTGGCGGGTGCTGGGTCGGCAACTGGGGCGGGTGCGGGGTGCTCCGCGACGGGAGCAGGTGCCGGGTCCGGGACAACTCGGGTGCGGGCGTCGTCGGCTGAAGTGAGGGGAGCCGAGGTCGAGGTGTCGGCCGGGGGCGGTGCGGGGAGAGCAAAGGGCGCAGGGGGCGTGCCGAGGGGTGCGGAGGCGTCAGCGCGAGGCGCGGGAGCGGGAGCGGGTGCAGGGGATGGCCCGCTGCTCGCAGACGCGGTAACCGTCGAGCGTGGTTCGGCGGCGGCGAAGGACACCGGGGCCTGGACGGAGGGCCCGGAGACAGTGCCGGCGGCAGGTCGAGCAAGGGCGCCGGAAGGCTCGGCGTCAGCGAAACGCGCCGCAGGTGTGCCAGAAGGCGCGGGCGCGCTGCCCGGGACCGGCGGGACGTGAGTGCCGGGAACTGCTGTAGGGGCCTCTGTGACCGCCCGAGACGCAGAGATGACCCCTGGGTGCTGGACTGGCGGCGCGGGCGCCCAGGGGCCCGGGGCGCCGTACGGAGGGGTGCTGTATGGGTCGGGGTCATGGAGAGGCTTGGGACGACCGGCGGGCGGGAGGCTCACGCCGGGGGTCGTCGGGGGTTCGGACGCGGGGGATTCCGCTTCGACACCAGCACCAGTGCCTACGGCGTCGGCGGCGATCGGAGCGACCGACACGGGGTGAGCCAGCCCGGTAACGCTGTTGGCGTCTACGACCTCACCGCCGGTCGGGGTGACCGAGGTAAGGCGGTCCAACTCGAAGTCATCCTCGGCATCCACCACCGCACCGTTGGCCGGAGTCCCCAACTCGGGGCGCCCCAGAGCGACATCACCAGCGTCTACGGCCTCGGCGTAGGTCGGGGCAGCCGAGACGGGGCGGTGCAATTCGAAGTCGCCCTCGGCATCCACCGCAACACCCCTGAGCGGCGCCTCCAACTCAGAGCGATCCAGAGCGACATCCCCAGCGTCTACAACCTCGCCGCCGTCCGAGCTGACCGAGGCGGGACGCTCCAACTCGAAGTCACCGTTGCCGTCCACCACCGCATCACCCGCCGGAAACTCCAACTCAGGCCGATCCAGACCGTCATCACCGCCGCCCCCGACCTCACCACCAGCCGAAGCGGTCAACCTGGGGTGGTCCAACTCGAAGTCACCACCGCCGTCTGGCTCCGCACTGCCGACCGGAGAACCGACCCCCGAGCGACGCAACTCGACATCAGCGCCGGTGTCTTCGACCTCACCGCCGACCGAGGTAACCGAGGCGGGCCGCGCCAACTCGAAGTCACCCCCACCAGAAGCCACTTCACCGCTCAGCCCTTCAACAGGCTCCCGCAGCTCGAAGTCCCCGTCCACAGGCTGGGCAGGCCCGAAGGCCCCGGCATCATCACCACCGGCACCGACGCCTCCACCCGCACCCGGCATCGAATCCCCCGGTGTCGCCCCCGGCACCCACTGCTCCGGCATCCCCTCAGACCGCTCGCTCATGGTCCCCCCGTACCTGCCCGTGCCACCCCGAACTCCCCGGATTCAACCAGGTCAGTGGGGCAGGGCGCAGGGGTCGGTCAGTGGAGGGGGTGGGAGGAGGTCGGTGTGGGGGATGAGGTGGTGTCAGGGGACGGGGTGCGCAGGAGTCCGGGGGTCATGGCCTCGGGGGCCGTGGACCAGGACGTGAGCGCGATCGGCGGGGTCGCGTTGAGAGGGCGTATCAGGGGGGACATGACCGCCGCCCCGGCCATCACCGGCGCCGTCAACGTGTGCATGACCTGGTCGTCGCCCTGGACGGTCGCCGGAGACGGGACTCCGGGCAGCAGGGGCGCGGAGACCGACGTCGGTGCCGTCGCCGTGTCGCCGAGCATCGACCGCTGGCTCGTGCCCTGCGCGAGGAGAGGACCGGTCCCACGGCGTCGCCCCGTGTCGGGGGTCACCGCACCCGCACCCTGCGTACGCGCCGGAGTCACCCCCGCACCACCCCGCGCCTCCGCGGCGGTGTCGCCCGGCGTGACCGTGGCCACCCCGCCCAGCGCGATCGCGGCCAGCGACACCGCACCGGCGGCCACGAACGCGAACCGCATGCCGCGCGAGGCGGAGCGGTCGGTGTCGTGCCGGCTGACGTCATGGATGCGGAAGCCTTCGCGGGCTGCCGGCGAGGAAGGCCTCAGCGCCGCCGCGGCATGCGGGCCCGCGGGGACGTAGCCGAACTCGAACGCGTCCAGCGGGCCGTCTCTTTTGACGCCGAAGACGCCGATGCCACTGGCGAACAGGCCACCACCGGGCGGCTCCTCGCCGTCCGGGTCGCCTCCGCCGGGCAGTCCCTGCAGTCGGGCAAGGAAGCTCTCGGAGGGCGGCGGCGGGGCCATCTCCGCGAACACGTTCTTCAGTCGGCGCTGCGCGTCGGCCTCGGCCTTGCACTTCGTACAGGTGGCCAGGTGCGCCAGTACACGCTCGCGCGACTCATGACCGAGCTCGCCGTCCACCAGGGCGGAAAGTCGGTCTCCCAGGTGCTGCTCCGCAGGCGTAGGACGTGATCCACTCACGCGGTCGCGCCCCCTCCCCCCAGCGCGGGCACACGCGCCACGAAGGAACGGCGCTCGGCCCGTGCTTCCGGCGAGCGGTGCGCGAGGGCCTTGCGGAGCTGGGAGCGGCCGCGGTGGATCCGGGAACGGACCGTGCCGAGCTTGACGCCCAGGGTCGCGGCGATCTCCTCGTACGAGAGACCCTCGATGTCGCACAGGACGACCGCGGCCCGGAACTCCGGGGCGAGGGTGTCCAGGGCCTGCTGCACGTCCGCGTCGAAGTGCGCGTCGTTGAAGACCTGCTGGGGGGACGGCTCACGGCTGGGCAGTCGCTCGGCCGCGTCCTCCCCCAGCGCGTCGAAACGGATGCGCTGCTTGCGGCGGACCATGTCCAGGAAGAGGTTGGTGGTGATGCGGTGCAGCCAGCCCTCGAAGGTGCCGGGCGTGTACGTCGACAGGGAACGGAAGACCCGGACGAAGACCTCTTGGGTCAGGTCCTCGGCGTCGTGCTGGTTCCCCGTGAGGCGGTACGCGAGCCGGTACACACGGCCGCTGTGGGTGCTGACGATCTCCTCCCAGGTGGGCGGAGTCCACGCCTGCCCGTCCGCGTCGGTGGAGAAGGTCGCGGTCTGGGCATGGTCAGCGGCGTGGCTGTGGTCAGCAGCGGTGTCGTTCACGGATTTCGGCCTGCCCGCCGATCCGAGAAAGCGCCGGAGCACTCCTCCCCGATCCACAGGTGCAGCCGCACCTCCCCTGTCGGCTCTGGTGGTGTCCAGTGGAGCCCCTACCATAGCCACCTCGCCCGTTAGCTCCGGATAAGCGGTTTTACGAGAATTTGATACACGCTCATACCGACCTGCCGGTGGTGTGAGCCGACGCTCGTGACCCTGCTCGGGCCTCTGCCCCGTGAACTGATCCATCGTCATCCCCCGCTCTTCCCTCCGGCCGCGTCCCCCGGTGCTTTCCTCCCCCTTCTAAACGCCCGGTCCCATCAGCAGGTTCCCGGCACCAACGGATACAGTCACGCCCAGGCAACCACGGGGACAGGAGAGGGTCATTACCGGCAACCGGCAGACTAGCTGGGCGTTCGCCGACGCCTATGTCGCCGAGGACGAAGCACTGCGCTGGGCCCGTGACCGGGCCCGCGAGGCAGGGCTGCGCTCGGTGTCGCCCGGCACGGGCGCCGCGCTGCGGATGCTCGCCGCCACCGTGGACGCGAAGGCGGTGGCGGAGATCGGCACCGGGACCGGTGTCTCCGGGATGCATCTTCTGTACGGCATGCGGCCGGACGGGGTACTGACCACCGTCGACCCGGAGCCCGACCACCAGCAGTTCGCCCGCCAGGCCTTCCGTGCCTGCGGTTTCGCCAGCAACCGGGCGCGTTTCATCCCCGGCCGCGCCCTGGACGTGCTGCCCCGGCTCGCGGACGCCGGCTACGACCTCGTGTTCTGCGACGGTGACCGGCTGGAGTTCCTGGACTATCTCGCTGAATCGTTGCGCCTGCTGCGTCCGGGTGGCCTGGTGGCCTTCGAGGGCGTCTTCGCCAACGGCCGCACCGTCGACTCGGGCCCCCAGCCCACCGAAGTCCTCCGGCTGCGCGAACTCCTGCGCGCCGTGCGCGAGAGCCCCGAGCTGATTCCGTCGCTTCTCCCAGTGGGCGACGGCCTGCTGTGCGCCGTGAAGCGGACGGTGGACAGGCCGTAAGGCCGAGGGCAGCGCAGCCCCCAGCGGTCAGCACCCAATGCCGAGGACACGGCCCCCTGTGACAGCGGTCAGCCGTCGAGCCGAGGACACAGCCCCCTGGGACACCGGTCAGGCCGTCGGGCCGAGGGCGAGCACCAGGACTGCGGACAGCCCGTACGGCTGAGCAGAAGCCGTAGAACCGCGTCCGGACCCGTACCGCTCCGGAGAAAGCAGCGACCCCGGCACCGTCTCGGGTGCCGGGGCAGCTGAAGGGGTATGGTCGCGTTCCGCCGCGTCAGCCGACGACCTTCTTGAGGGCGTCGCCCAGCGCGTCGGCCTCGTCAGGGGTCAGCTCGACGACGAGCCGCCCGCCGCCTTCGAGCGGAACGCGCATGACGATGCCCCGCCCCTCCTTGGTCACCTCGAGCGGGCCATCGCCCGTCCGCGGCTTCATGGCCGCCATGCTCGTTCCCCTTCCTGAAACCAGCTCATCGTCGCCGACGGCCCCATGGAGGGCACGCGCGGCCCCTAATGAGACACGCGTCACCGGCATCGAACACATTGCTTCCAAGCCATTATCCCGCATCTCAGGACCCGATGACCAACATCAGTCGGCATCGCTTGGGCAACGCGCGCGAGCAAAACCACTCAATTCGCCGATGTGACTGCGATACTTCGCCGCCGCCCAGACCTCCGCCGACCCGATCCGGGCCGGAATTCTTTGACGCAGGTCACACGTCCGGTCCGGGTCGTGGACCGTGATCTCCGCCATGCTGTCCTAGGTACCCGGGCCTACCGACCGGTAGGCCCAGCCTCGACACCGGAGGGGACACACCATGGCCGACACCGTGCTCTACGAGGTGAGCGACGGACTCGCGACGATCACGCTGAACCGCCCCGAGGCGATGAACGCGCTGGACATCGCGACCAAAGTCGCCCTCCGGGAGGCGGTCCAGGCCGCGGCGGACGACAGTGCCGTACGGGCCGTGCTGCTGACCGCGGCCGGGGAGCGGGCGTTCTGTGTGGGCCAGGACCTCAAGGAGCACATCACGTTGCTCGCGTCGGACCGGGAGGCCGGGACCGGCGCCACGATGACCACGGTCAAGGAGCACTACAACCCCATCGTGCGGGCGCTGGCCGGGATGGCGAAGCCGGTGGTCGCCGGGGTCAACGGGGTCGCCGCGGGCGCCGGTTTCGGGCTCGCCCTGGCCGCCGACTACCGGGTCGTGGCGGACACGGCGGGCTTCAACACGTCCTTCGCCGGCGTCGCCCTGACCGCGGACTCCGGCATCTCCTGGACGCTGCCCCGGGTGGTCGGACCCGGGCGCGCCTCCGACCTGTTGCTGTTCCCGCGCACGGTCAAGGCGCAGGAGGCGTACGACCTCGGGATCGCCAACCGGCTCGTCCCGGTGGGCGAGGTGCACGCCGAGGCGGAGAAGGTCGCCCGGCAGCTGGCGGACGGGCCGACGGTGGCTTACGCGGCCCTCAAGGAAGCGGTGGCCTACGGGCTGACGCACACCCTTGAGGAGACCTTGCAGAAAGAAGACGAACTTCAGTCACGGGCGGGCGCGTCGGAGGACCACGCGATCGCCGTGCAGGCCTTCGTCAACAAGGAGAAGCCGAAGTATCTGGGGCGGTAGCACCGTCGAGGGCGCGGCTCCGCGGTGGCCGGTCGCACCCACGCGGCGGAGCCGCGCATCGATACCGCCCCGCGCCCCCGCACCCCCTACCTACCCGGCGCTTCTCGCCACGCAGTTCTTCAGGTGGTCGTCGACCAACCCGCACGCCTGCATCAGGGCGTACGCCGTCGTGGGTCCTACGAACTTCAGGCCCCGCTTCTTCAGGGCCTTCGACAGGGCCGTCGACTCGGGTGTCACCGCCGGGACGTCCCCGAGGGTTTTCGGGGGCGGGCCCGGCTTCGGGGCGTGGGACCAGATGAAGTCGTCCAGCTCGCCCGGGGCCCAGTCGGCCAGCACGCGCGCGTTGGCGATCGTCGCGTCGACCTTGAGGCGGTTGCGGATGATGCCCACGTCGGCGAGGAGGCGTTCGCGGTCGGTGTCGGTGAAGGTCGCCACCTCGGCGATCTTGAAGCCCGCGAACGCCGCCCGGAAGCCCTCCCGGCGGCGCAGGATCGTGATCCAGGAGAGGCCCGACTGAAAGGCCTCCAGGCTGAGGCGCTCGTAGAGGGCGTCGTCGCCGTGGACCGGGCGGCCCCACTCCTCGTCGTGGTACGTGACGTAGTCGTCCGTGGACAGTGCCCAGGGGCAGCGCAGAGCGCCGTCCGGACCCGCCACGGCCTTGCCGTCGCTCACTGCTGGTCGCCTTCGGCCGGCTTCCGCATGGAGACGTGCGCGCTGGCCCGGGCGCCCGCGAGGGCGGACTCCAGGTCGGCGATCCGGGCGTCCCGCTCGGCGAGTTCGGCGGCGATGCGGCCCAGCGCGTCGTCCACCTCGGCCATGCGGTAGCCGCGCGCGGCGAGCGGGAAGCGCAGGGTCTCGATGTCGGCGTGGTTCACCGGCCGGTCCGGGGGCAGCGCGTCGTCGAGGCGCTCGGGCGCCGCGTCGGGCAGCGGGGCGCTGTCGCCGCCGCCGATCACCGAGAGCGTCACGGCGCCGACCACGACGGCGAGCGCGACGACCAGGAACAGGAACATGAACATCGCTGGGGTCTCCACGGGCGTCGATGTCGGACGTGCCGAAGCCGAATGTGTCAGGGTCCGATCGTGCCATGCGACGCTGACAGTTAGGGTCTCAGGCGGCTGAAGACCGGTACGGACTAGGAGAGGTTCACAGGGGATGCTCAGGCTGGGCAGGCGTGAATTCGACACGCACGAGCCGGTGATCATGGCGATCGTGAACCGGACCCCGGACTCCTTCTACGACCAAGGGGCGACGTTCCGCGACGAGCCCGCCCTCGCGCGCGTGGAGCAGGCGGTGGCCGAGGGCGCCGCGATCATCGACATCGGCGGGGTGAAGGCCGGCCCCGGCGAGGAGGTCACCGCCGAGGAGGAGGCGCGGCGCACGGTCGGTTTCGTGGCCGAGGTGCGGCGGCGCTTCCCTGACGTGATCATCAGCGTCGACACCTGGCGGCACGAGGTCGGCGAGGCGGTCTGCGAGGCCGGCGCGGATCTCCTGAACGACGCGTGGGGCGGCGTGGATCCGCGGCTCGCGGAGGTCGCCGCGCGATACGGGGTGGGGCTGGTGTGCACGCACGCGGGAGGCGCGGAGCCCCGTACCCGGCCGCACCGGGTGACCTACGACGACGTCATGGCCGACATCCTGCGCGTGACCCTGGGGCTCGCCGAGCGGGCCGTGGAACTCGGGGTTCCCAGGGAGTCCGTGCTGATCGATCCCGGGCATGACTTCGGGAAGAACACGCGGCACAGCCTGGAGGCGACGCGGCGGCTCGGGGAGATGGTCGAGACGGGGTGGCCCGTGCTGGTCTCGCTGTCCAACAAGGACTTCGTGGGCGAGACGCTCGACAAGCCGGTCAAGGAGCGGGTCGTCGGGACGCTCGCGACCACGGCGGTGTCCGCGTGGCTGGGTGCGCAGGTGTACCGGGTGCACGAGGTCGCGGAGACTCGGCAGGTGCTGGACATGGTGGCGTCGATCTCTGGGCATCGGCCTCCGGCGGTGGGCAGGCGGGGGCTGGCGTAGGTTTTTTCGCCCCCGCCGCCCCTACCCGTCCCGTCCCTGGGGGCTGCCGCCCCCAGACCCCCGCTTCGGCCCCGAAATGGCCTCGTCCTCAGACGCCGGACGGGCTGAGTGTTGCCGGCCTGTGTTCAGAAGCAGAACTACCGTCCCGCTTCCTTCGACACCAGCGCTACCGCCTCTTCCACGTCGTCCGTGACATGGAACAGAAGCAGGTCCTTCTCCGACGCCTTGCCCTGGGCGATCAGCGTGTTCTTCAGCCAGTCGACGAGGCCGCCCCAGTACTCGCTTCCGAAGAGGACGATCGGGAAGCGGGTGACCTTCTGGGTCTGTACCAGGGTGAGGGCCTCGAAGAGTTCGTCGAGGGTGCCGAGGCCGCCGGGGAGGACCACGAAGCCCTGGGCGTACTTGACGAACATCATCTTGCGGACGAAGAAGTAACGGAAGTTCAGCCCGATGTCGACGTAGGCGTTGAGGCCCTGTTCGAAGGGCAGCTCGATGCCGAGGCCGACGGAGATGCCCTTGGCCTCCAGGGCGCCCTTGTTGGCCGCCTCCATGGCGCCGGGGCCGCCGCCGGTGATCACGGCCCACCCGGCCTCCACGAGGGCGCGTCCGAGGCGTACGCCCGCTTCGTACTCCGGTGAGTCCGGCTTGGTGCGGGCCGAGCCGAACACGCTGATCGCGGGCGGCAGTTCGGCCAGGGTGCCGAAGCCCTCGATGAACTCCGACTGGATCCGCAGGACGCGCCACGGGTCGGTGTGGACCCAGTCCGAGGGGCCGCCCGCGTCCAGGAGGCGCTGGTCGGTCGTGCTCGCGGTCACCTGGCCGCGCCGCCGGAGGACCGGTCCCAGGCGCTGCTCCTCCGGTGGCTGCTGCTTGCCCTCGGGGTTGCCTGTAGCCATGTGCGCTCCCTCCACTTGCAGGTGTTTCCACCTCAGCGTAGGTCTACGCGGGTTACAGCGGGGGGACGTACGGATGTCAGCCCGTCAGCCAGTCCACGAGGCGCCGTTCGGCCTCGGGGATCAGGGCCGCCTCGACGCGCTCGTCGACCTTGTGGGCGAGGAGCTGGGCGCCGGGGCCGTAGTTCACCGCGGGCACGCCGAGCGCGCTGAAGCGGGCCACGTCGGTCCAGCCGAACTTGGGGCGGGCCTCGCCGCCGACGGCCGCCATGAAGGCGGCGGCGGCCGGGTGGGTCAGGCCGGGACGGGCACCCCCGGTGTGGTCGTCGACGACGAACTCGTCGACCCCGCAGTCCGCGAAGTAGTCCCGTACGAAGGCCTCCGCCTCCTCCTCGCTGCGGTCGGGCGCGTAGCGGAAGTTGACGACCAGGGTGCACGCGTCCGGGATGACGTTGGTGGCCACTCCGCCTTCGACGCGCACCGCGTTGAGGCCCTCGTGGAACTGGAGGCCGTCCACGACGGGCGTGCGCGGCTCGTACGCGGCGAGCTTGGCCAGTGCCCGGGAGGCCGCGTGGATCGCGTTGGAGCCCATCCACGCGCGCGCGGAGTGCGCTCGTTCACCCTTGAACTTCAGGAACACCCGGAGCGTGCCCTGGCAGCCGCCCTCGACCTGACCGTCCGTCGGCTCCAGGAGGACCGCGAAGTCGCCCTCCAGCCAGTCGGGATGGGCCTCGGAGACGTGCTTGAGGCCGTTGAGGTGGGCGGCGACCTCTTCGTTGTCGTAGAAGACGAACGTCAGGTCGCGGTTGGGGGCCGGGACCGTCGCGGCGATGCGGAGCTGGACCGCCACCCCGGACTTCATGTCGCAGGTGCCGCAGCCCCACAGGACGCCGTTCTCGTCGAGGCGCGAGGGGACGTTGTCGGCGATCGGGACGGTGTCGATGTGACCGGCCAGGACGACGCGTTCGCCACGGCCTAGGTTCGTGCGGGCGACGACGTTGTTGCCGTACCGGTCGACCGTCAGGTGCGGCAGGGCGCGCAGGGCGGTCTCGATCGCGTCCGCGAGGGGCTTCTCGCTGCCGCTCTCCGAGGGGAAGTCGACGAGCTGCGCGGTGAGCCGTGCGGCGTCCAGCGTGAGGTCAAGTGCGGTGTCGGCCATGGCGCCGACCCTAACGCGAACGGGGTGCGCACAAGTTGTCCACACCCGGCGCAGCGGTAACAGGAGCCTCCAGTACCTTGTGGGCATGCAGCAGTCCCCCACCCCCAAGAAGCGTCGACGCGGCCGCCTCTTCCGGTTCTCCTCGGCGCTCGTGGTGCTGCTCGCGGTCGCGGGCTATCTGGTCGTCCAGTACGTCACCGGCGGCCGGGGCGGGCCCGGTTGCAAGGTGGTCTCCGGCAAGGACGACGGCCAGGCCTACGAGTTCTCGCAGGAGCAGACGATGAACGCGGCGACGATCGCCGCCGTCGGCACCGGGCGCGGGATGCCGGAGCGGGCCGTGACGATCGCGCTCGCGACCGCCCTCCAGGAGTCGCAGCTCGTCAACATCGAGCACGGCGACCTGGATTCGCTCGGCCTGTTCCAGCAGCGGCCCTCCCAGGGCTGGGGCACGAAGAAGGAGATCCTGGACCCGACGTACGCGGCGGGCGTCTTCTACGAGCACCTGGCCAAGGTGAACGACTACCAGCAGCTCCCCCTCACCGTCGCCGCCCAGCGTGTGCAGCGCAGCGGCTATCCGGAGGCGTACGCGAAGCACGAGCCCGAGGCCACGCTGCTGTCCGCCGCCCTCACCGGCCAGGCGGCCGCCACGCTGACCTGCCAGGGCCTCCCGGACACCACCCGGGCGAACACCGGCCCGGACGCCGTACGGGCCGCGCTGGTACGGGACTTCGGGCGCACGGTGCTGAAGGAGACCGGCGCCGAGGTGACCGGGGACGGCTCGGCGACGAAGACGGAGGCGAAGTCCACGCCGTCGCCCAGCGCGAGCGCGACCGGCGGCAGCAGCACGGTGACCCTGCCCGTGCGGTCCGGCAGCACGCGGACCGGGTGGCAGCTCGCGCACTGGGCGGTCGCCAACTCCTCGGTGCTGCACATCGAGCGCGTGTCGTACGCGGGCCGCGAGTGGGCCGCGGGGAGCGCGGACGACCCGTGGCACTCGACCGCCACGAATGCCTCCGGCGGGGTGCGGATAGTGACCGAGCGGCAGACCGGGCGGAAGTAGTCGCGAGGCGGCGGCCGGGCGTTCGTACGGGTCCTCACCCGTAGGGGTTATGCGCGGCCGATCCGGGGCCCGGTGTGCTCAGGTTTTCGTGCGGTCACCCTGGCGTGCGCCGAAGCCCTTGCAAACAAAGGGCTGTGAGCATGTGACGGGCTTTCACACCGGGCGCTCTTTGTCCGTTTTTATCCGTAGCTGATTATGCGACGCATTGCCAACTCTTTACGTTGCCGCTCCGCAACCTTCGCGGGCTTCGAGCGGTAGTCACTGCGTCCGAGCCCGGAGATCAACACAAGGAGCATCATGTCCCTCCCCCTGACCCGCCGGATCGCCCGTGCCGCGCTGCTCGTCGCAGCGGGAGCGGCAGCCGGGGTCGGTGTGGCCGGCTCCGCCAGTGCGGCCCCCTCCCTGCCGGCCACCCCGAACCTGAGCGGGCTCACCGCTCTGGACGGGGCGAGCGTCGGCAACGCGGTCGACGGCGCGAGCCAGAACGTCACGGGGGTCGCCGGCAAGTCCGGTGGCCAGACGCTGGAGAAGGCGGTGCCGGCCGCGGGGAAGACCGGCGGGAAGGTTGCCAAGACGGTGGCGCCGGCTGCGCAGCACGTTGCCGGGGACACGGCGGGGCAGGCCGGGGGTCTGCTCGGTGAGACCGCGAAGACCGCGACCGCGGGTGGCGGGTTGCCGACCGACGCCGTGACCAAGGGCGGGCTGCCCACCGCGCAGGAGCTGCCCCTGAAGGGGCTGCCGCTCGGCTAGTTCGGCTGCGTCGAAGGGGTCCAGGGAATTCCCTGGACCCCTTTTTTCGGTTCCGACTCAGCTCAGCCTGTTCACGGCCGCCCTTACTCGCTCATCCGTAGCCGTCAGGGCCACCCTGACGAAGTTCTCGCCGGCCTCTCCGTAGAAGTCGCCCGGGGCCACGAGGATGCCCAGGTCGGCCAGGTGGGCGACCGTCTTCCAGCAGGACTCGTCCCGCGTGGCCCAGAGGTAGAGGCTCGCCTCGCTGTGTTCGATGCGGAAGCCGTGCTTCACGAGCGCCTCGCGGAGGGCGGTGCGGCGGGTCAGGTAGCGCTCGCGCTGTTCCTGGACGTGGGTGTCGTCGGCGAGCGCCGCCACCACGGCCGCCTGGGTGGGTGCCGAGGTCATCATGCCGCCGTGCTTGCGGATCTCCAGGAGCGGGGCGAGGACCGAGGGGTCGCCGGCGAGGAAGGCCGCGCGGTAACCGGCGAGGTTCGAGCGCTTGGAGAGCGAGTGGACGGCGACGATCCCGTCGTAGGAACCGCCGTTCACGTCCGGGTGGAGGACCGAGACCGGGTCGGCCTCCCAGCCCAGTTCGAGGTAGCACTCGTCGGAGAAGATCAGGATGCCGTGCTCGCGGGCCCAGGCGACGATCCGGGTCAGCTCCTCCTTGGGGAGGACCTTGCCGGTCGGGTTGGACGGGGAGTTGAGCCAGAGGAGCTTCAGGCCCTCGGGGTCCAGCGTCGTGGGGTCGTCGTAGGTCTCGTACTCGGCGCGGGCCAGACGGGCGCCGACCTCGTACGTCGGGTAGGCGAGGCGCGGGTAGGCCACGCGGTCGCCGGGGCCGAGGCCCAGCTGGGTCGGGAGCCAGGCGACGAGTTCCTTGGAGCCGACGATCGGCAGGACGTGGCGGTGGGTCACGTCGCGGGCGCCCAGGCGGCGCTCCACCCAGCCCGTGATCGCGTCACGCAGTGCCGGTGTGCCCCAGACCGTCGGATAGCCGGGCGAGTCGGCCGCAGCGATCAGCGCTTTCTGGATCAGGTCGGGAACCGGGTCCACCGGGGTGCCGACCGACAGGTCGACGATGCCGTCCGGGTGCGCTGCGGCCGTCTTCTTGTACGGCTCCAGCTTGTCCCAGGGGAAGGTGGGCAGGCGGTCGGTGACTGCGGACACGATCTCTGACTCGCTTTCTGGTGCGTGCACCCCGCACGTGCGCGCCGCACAGCCGTCGTCGGGCCGTCGTACGGCAAACGCCTCGGCCCCGTAGGGCGCTGATCGGGCGTGATCAGGCCGTACGGGACCGAGGCGGCGCGCGTCTGTGCGGGCCGCTCCTACTGGTTCTGCGGCGGCAGCGCGGCGACGAAGGGGTGGTCGCGCTCGATCAGGCCCAGCTTGCTGGCGCCGCCCGGCGAGCCGAGCTCGTCGAAGAACTCGACGTTCGCCTTGTAGTAGTCCTTCCACTCCTCGGGAGTGTCGTCCTCGTAGAAGATCGCCTCGACCGGGCACACCGGCTCACAGGCTCCACAGTCGACGCATTCGTCCGGGTGGATGTACAAGGACCGTGAGCCCTCGTAGATGCAGTCGACCGGGCACTCCTCGATGCACGCCTTGTCCTTGACGTCGACACAAGGCTGCGCGATGACGTAGGTCACGCTGTCGTTCCTCCTCGATAGGGCGCTGGCGGGCCTCCGTAGGCTCCGCCGCCAGGCGCGCTGGAGCGCGGCGTCGTCCATGCCCGCACCTAGTATCTCCGTTCCGGGGCGTGATCCATACAGGAGGGGTGAACAGACCTGTGGAAATCTCTGCGGCCGGACGACTCGAGGTCCGGATCACCGCTGCTGACGTGGGCAAACGGGTGTCCGTGAGGTGCTTGAGCGCCGCTGAAGACACGACGGAGAAGTTCACCGACACGGTGGGTGTTCTCACATCATGGGACAGCGGTGTGGTGACGATCACACGTAAGGGTGGCGAGTCCGTCCGTATTTCGGAATCCACGCTGGTAGCGGGCAAGGTCGTCCCGGCCGCCCCGGCACGCCGCCGAGGACCCTCCGCGTCGTACGCCGAACTCGCCCGTGTCTCCTCGCGCGCGTGGCGGCCGGTGGAGAGCGAGCGGCTCGGCGAGTGGGAGCTGCGCGCCGCCGCCGGCTTCACCCGGCGCGCCAACTCCACCCTCCCGCTCGGCGATCCCGGCGTGCCCCTCGACGAGGCCCTGACCGCCGTACGACGGTGGTACGGCGACCGGGGGCTGCCCGCGTACGTCCAGACCGCGACGGGGGCGGAGGGCACGCAGGAGCTGCTCTGCGCCGAGCTCGAACGGCGTGGCTGGACCCGCGAGGTCACCGCCGAGCTGTGGATCGGGGCGCTGGCCCCCGTCGCCGACCGCGCGGACGCCTCCGGGGTCGAGCTGTCCCGGGCCGCCGACGAGGCGTGGCTCGCCCGCTACCAGCGCAAGGGCGTCAGCGAGGTGACCCTCGAGGTGCTGGGCAGCGGACCCTCGGTGTGGTTCGCGACCGTGCCGGGCGAGGGTGCCGAACCCGCGGCCATCGGGCGCTGTGTCGTCGACGGGCGCTGGGCCGGCTTCGCCGCCGTCGAGGTCGATCCGGCCCTACGGCGGCGGGGGCTCGCCTCGATCGTCATGGCCGCGTTGGCCTCGCGGGCGCTGGAGGAGGGGGCTTCGGCCGCGTGGTTGCAGGTCGAGGCGGAGAACGTGGGGGCGCGGGCGCTGTACTCCGGGATGGGGTTCTCCGCGCATCACGCCTATCACCACTACCGCGACGGTTCGTCGTGAACGGGTTCGGGTTCGAGTTCGCCGCGTCGTCGCCCTGTCCTCCGTCGGCCGAACGGGCTGCCGAGGTACGGCGGTTGTTCGCCGAGGAGGCTCGGTCCGGGCGGCCCGATCTCGCGACGCTGTGCCTGTTGGTCGGCGCCGCGGGGGACGGGGCGCTCGACGACGCGGGCATCGACTCTGCGCAGGTGGAGCTGGACCGGCTCGCCGGGCTGGTGCCGTTCCGGCCGGGGGCGCCGTCGGCCTGGGCGGAGGCGCTGCGGCAACTGCTGGGCGGGCGCTTCGAGTTCCGGGGCTCGCCGGGTGACTACGAGCGGCTGGAGTCGTCGTTGCTGCATGCGGTGCTGCGGCGGCGGCGCGGGTTGCCGATCCTGTTGTCGGTGGTGTGGATGGAGGTCGCCCGGCGGGCGGGGGCGCCGGTGTACGGGGTCGGGCTGCCGGGGCATTTCGTGGTGGGGTTCGGGGCGGGGGACGAGCGGGTGCTGGCCGATCCCTTCGACGGGGGGCGGATTCTGTCAGGGGGTGACGCGGAGTTGTTGGTGGGGGCCACGTTGCGGCCCTCCATGCTGGAGCCCGCGGATCCCCTCGACGTGATCGTGCGGGTTCTCAACAACATCCGGGCGTGGGCTGCGGCTTGGCCCGAACAGTCCGAAGTCGCCCTGTGGGCTGTGGAGTTGGCTCTGCTGTTGCCTTCGCACCCCGCGCAGTTGCGGTACGAGCGGGCTCAACTGCTGGTTCAGCGGGGGGATTTCCTCACCGGGGCGGCGGAGTTGGATGCCTACGCCGAGGTGGTGGCTGCCGTGGATGAACCTGCGGCGGATCGGGTGCGGGGGCAGGCTTCTTCGGCTCGGGCGATGCTGAACTGATCTTCGCCCGTTCGCCGTTGGGGCTCTGGTTGTTTGGCGTCTGCGGGCGCGTTATGGCTGGTCGCGCAGTTCCCCGCACCCCTGGAGGGGGATGCTGCTGGACTGTGTTCTACAGCCAGCCTTTTTCCCTTGCGATCCTTACCGCCTCTGCCCTGTTCCGTACCGCCAGCTTCTGGATCGCTGTCGACAGGTAGTTGCGGACCGTGCCCTGGGACAGGTGGAGGGCCGTTGCCAGTTCCGCGTTCGTCGAGCCGTCCGCCGCCGCCCGGAGTACTTCCCGTTCGCGGTCGGTCAGCGGGTTGGCGCCCTCCGCCAGGGCCGCCGCGGCCAAGGTGGGGTCGATGACCCGCTCCCCGGCGAGTACCTTCCGTACCGCTGCCGCCAGTTGGGCCGCCGGGGCGTCCTTCACGAGGAAGGCGTCCGCTCCCGCCTCCATCGCGCTGCGGAGGTAGCCGGGGCGGCCGAAGGTCGTCAGGACGACCAGCTTCACCCCGGGGAGCGCCTTGTGGACCTGGGCCGCCGCCTCGATGCCGGTGCAGCCGGGCATTTCGATGTCGAGGAGGGCCACGTCCACGGTGTGGTGCCGTGCCGCTGCCAACACCTCGTCGCCGCGGGCGACTTGGGCGACGACCTCGATGTCGTCCTCCAGGCCGAGCAGGGCGGCCAGTGCCTCGCGGACCATCGACTGGTCCTCGGCGAGGAGGACCTTGATCGTACGGCTCATGCGGGGGATCCTACGTCCGTCGCGGTGAGCGGTGCGCCCGCGGGCACCCGTGCCACCAGCCGGAAGCCGTGTTTGAGGCGGGTCGCCTCCAGGGTGCCGCCGGCCTTCTCCAGGCGCTCGGTGAGGCCGGTGAGTCCGTTGCCGGGGCCCTTGCCCGAGCCGCCGGAGCCGTTGTCCTCGACGGAGAGTTCCAGCATCGGGCCGTCCAGGGTCTGGCGGCGGACCAGTTCGACCACGCAGCGCTGGGCGCCGCTGTGCCGTACGACGTTGGTGATCGCCTCGCGCAGGGCCCAGGCGAGGGCCGATTCGCTGTCCTCGGTCACCGTCGTCAGGTCGGGTTCGGCGGGAAGGTCGGCGACGACTCCCGCCGCCGTCAACGCGACCTGGGCGCCCGCCAGTTCACCGGCGAGGCGCGGGCGGCGGTAGCCGGTGACGGCCTCGCGGACGTCCACCAGGGCCTGGCGGCTGACCTGTTCGATGTCGGCGACCTGCTGGGCCGCCTTGTCGGGGTGGTCGGGGAGCATCCGGCCGGCCAGCTCGCTCTTCAGGGTGATCAGGGAGAGGGAGTGGCCCAGCAGGTCGTGCAGGTCCCGGGCCAGCCGCAACCGCTCCTCGTTCGCCGCGAGTTGGGCCACCGTGGCGCGTGCCTTGCGCAACTCGATGGTCGTGCGCACCAGTTCGCGTACGCCGGTCATCGAGAAGCCGATCAGCAGCACCAGCAGGACCAGGCCCCACGCGTCGTCCTCGCCGCCGTGCAGGCCGACCAGGAGCATCGTGACCGTCGTCGCCGGGATCGTGACGTACGCGGCCCGCATCGGGAGCGTGACCCCGCAGGCGACGGAGACGTAGACGAAGAGGCCGAGCCAGTCGGGGCCGAGGGTGAGGGAGAGGGCGACGGCCAGGACCCCCAGTCCTGCCACCAGGACACCGACGACCGGGCCGGAGAACGCCCGGCCCATGTTCCGGAAGACCAGGGCCAGGTACGTCCCGACGAAGGTGCCGAAGCCGATCCAGCCGAACACCGTGGCCGCGGAGCCGTGGTGGCCGGAGAGGAGGTCGTCGATCGGGGAGCTGAAGAAGACCAGCCAGGGCAGGATCCACACCAGCTTGCGCACGGCCTCGCCCAGGTTCCGCGGGGGCTCCCCCATGCGCATCGCCCGGTGCACCTCGGCGCCGTCCGGGCCGTCGTCCGTCATCGCGCTCACGCCTTCAGCGTGTCCTTCCGGTACAGCCAGGCCGCCCCGCCCGCGAAGAGGGCGAAGTAGGCGACGAGGAGGGTGATGTCCTTGGCGTGGGGCGACTGGCTCTGCTCGATCGCCTGCCCCAGCGCAGCGTACGCGTGCGTGGGCAGCCACTTCGCGATGGACTGCAGCCAGTCGGGGAACGTCGTCGCGGGCATCCACAGGCCGCCCAGCATCGACAGACCGAAGTAGGTGATCATCGTGATCGGGCGGACCGCGTCGCCGCTCGCCATGTACCCGATGGCCACCCCGAGGGCGGCGAAGACCAGGCTGCCGGCCCAGATCGCGGCGGTCAGCGCGAGCCACTGCCAGGCGTCGAGCCGTACGTCCTTCACGGTCGCGGCGACGATGAACACGACGACGATGGAGGGCAGGCTGACCACGGCGGCGCTGGCCGTCTTCGCGATCACATAGCCGCGTCCGGGCAGCGTGGTGAGCCTCAACTGCCGTACCCAGCCGCTCTCCCGCTCCTTCGCGATGCGCTCGCTGTTGCCCATCAGGACGGCGGTCAGGGCGCCGAAGGAGGCCATCGAGACCATCATGTAGGTCGCGACCGTCAGGCCGGTGCCGTCGATCTTGTCGGTGCTGCCCGCGCTGCCCGCGATCAGCAGGAACAGGGCCGAGGGGTAGATCACCGAGAAGAAGAGGAATTTGCGGTTCCGCAGGGCGCGGGTGAGTTCCAGTTTGATCAGGCTGTTCATGACTGCTTGGCCTCCTCGGCGGCGGTGATGGCGACGAAGGCCTGCTCCAGGCCGAGCCCGGCGACTTCGAGGTTGCGGGGGTAGACGCCCAGGCCGTAGAGCGCGTGGACGGTCGCGTCCGCGTCGGTGGACTGGATGCGGATCGTGGAGCCGCTGATGTCGATGCTGGTGAGGAACGGGAGGGAGCGCAGCGGGGCCTCGTCGATCTCGCCCTCCAGGTCGAAGGCGACCTTGCGCGCGCCTGCCTTCGCCTTGATCTCGGCGGCGGTGCCGTCCGCCAGCAACCGGCCGCGGTGCAGGACCAGGACGCGGTCCGCGATGGCGTCGGCCTCTTCGAGGTAGTGGGTGGCGAAGAGGACCGTACGGCCCTGGTCGGCCTGCTCGCGCATGGTGGCCCAGAAGGCCTGGCGGGCGGTGACGTCCATGCCGGTGGTCGGCTCGTCGAGGACGATCAGGTCGCTGTCGCCCGCCGTGGCGAGGGCGAAGCGGACGCGCTGGGCCTGGCCGCCGGAGAGCTTGTTGACCTTGCGGTCGGCGATCTGCGCGATGCCCGCACGGGCGATCACGTCCCCGACCTTGTACGGCTTGGGGTGCAAGTCGCAGGCCAGCCGGACCAGTTCACCGACGGTGACCTCGTCCATCAGCCCGCCGCTCTGCAGCATCGCGCCCACCCGCCCGGCGACGATGGCCTCCCGCGGGCTGGTCCCGAAGACCTCGACCTTCCCGGTGTCGGCCTGCTTGAGCCCGAGCAGCAGATCCAGGGTGGTCGACTTCCCGGCCCCGTTCGGACCGAGCAGGGCCACCGTCTCCCCCGGGTGCAGCACGAGCGACAGCCCGTCGACGGCCCGGACCTCGCCGTAGCTCTTGCTCACCTGATCAAACCCGACCACCGCTGTGGTCGCGGTCCCCGCTGTTGTCGTCATGCCACCCATCGTGGCGTCCAGGGGCCACCGCCCGGCAGTGTCGGCGGTCCGGTGTGCCGCATGACAGATGTCATGTACGCCGACGGCTCGCCTACGACGAAGGGGCACTCGGCGCTGTGCCGGGTGCCCCTTCGTACGGTGATCGTGCGCTAGCTGGGGTTCGTGACGATGGTCCCGACCCGGTTCGTCTTGCTGATCAGGGCCTGCCGCAGGGCGCCGTAGACGTCCTGCGGGGTGACGGCCGTCTTCTGGCCGGTGGCCCGGGTGATCTTCACGCCGTCGAAGAGGCTGCCGTAGAGCGACTGGAGGGCGTTCAGGTCGGGGCTGTCCGTCAGCTTGCCGTTGACCGCCTTCACCTTGAGGAACTTCCACAGAGAGTTCTTCGGGCTCAGCTGCAGGGAGACCCCGGTGTCCGTCTTGACGGTGACGAGCGCGGACATCGCCGGCTCCGCGAACGCCTTCATCTCGCGGTCGACCTCGGTGTTCGAGACCGTCGGCTGCTTGGTGGTCGTCGGGACGGTCACCGGGGTGGCCGTGCCGGTCTCCACCTCGTTGCGGTACGCCTCCTCGACGGCCTGGGTGGACGCGGCCGCGTCGATGGCCTTGCCCGCCTTGCCGTAGACGGCGACCGCCTTGCCGGACGTGAACTGGATCGTGCCCTCGGTGACCGCGCCGGAGCCGGAGCCGCCGCCGAGGTCGCCGAGCGCGGCGGCGAGCTTCTCCTCGTCGACCGGCATGACGGGCGCGACGACGCGGTGCTGGCCGAAGAGCGAGCCGATCACGGAGACCGGGTTGTAGTCGCTGGTCGCGGCCGCGCTGACCGTCGCCGTGGTGTCGAACTGCAGGCCCGCCTGGTCCGGCTTGAGCGAGACCGTCTTGCCGCCGACCGACAGCTTCAGCGGCTTGTTCACGCGGTCGCCGAACGCGTCGTCGAGCTTCTTGACGGCGTCGTCCCGCGTGCCGCCGCCGATGTCGAGGCCGAGCACTGTGGTGCCCTTGGGCACGTCGGTGTGGTTCATCAGCAGACCGGCACCGTAGGCGCCGCCCGCGATGACGAACACGCCGACGCAGAGCAGGACCAGCTTGCTGCGGCCCTTCTTCTTTTTCTTCGCGCTCTTGCCCGCGTTCTTCCCGGCGGGCGCGCTCTGCGCCGCACCGGGCTCGGGGAGCTTCGGGGGCGTGTGCGGCAGCGGTCCGTCCGGGTGGGTGCCCGGGGCGAACGGCGAGGTGCCGTTGCCGGGGATCACCGGCATACCGCTGGTGACGGTGTGTCCGGAGACCTGGTCGGCGGGGGCGCCGTAGCCGGGGCCACCAGGTTCGGGGGCGGGCTTCTGCGGGGTGAGGATCGCGGTGTCGTCGCTGAGACCGCCGCCGGGGATCATCCCGCCGGGGAGGCTCGCGCCACCGGGGGCGCCTGGGCCGATGCCGGGAGGCGTGCTCTGACCGCCGGGGCCGCCGGGACCGTTCGGGCCCCTGCCGCGACCGCCGTGGCGGCCGGTGGAGGCACCCGGTCCGCCGGCGCCGTTCGTGCCGCCCGGTGCACCCGGTCCGTCCGCGTAGCCGCTGAGCGCGCTGGGCGCGCCCTGTGCCCCGCCTGTGGGGCCGGGCGGCAGCATGAGGCCGTCGCCGGTGACCGGACCGCCGGTGGGGCCTGCGGGGCCCTCGGGGCCGCCGTGACCGCCGCGCCCGTTCGGGCCGTTGAAACCGTTGGGTCCGCCGGGACCGCCCGGGCCGCCGGGGCCCATGCCCTGCCCGTTCGGGCCGGGGAACTGCTCGGCCCGCCCGCCGGGACCGTTGCCCCCGGGGAATCCGCCCTGCTCGCCCTGGCCGTTCGGCTCGGGGTAACCGCCCTGGCCGTTGGGCCCGGGGAAGCCGGCCTGCTGTCCGTTGTCGGAGAAGTACGGCAGGTCGTCGCGCCTGGGCTCACCGGGGCCGCCGCCGTTGGGACCGCCGTTGGCGCGGGGTCCCGCCCCCAGCGCCTCGGTCACGTCGAAGGAGCCGGTGCCGCCACCGTGCCCGGGGGCGACGGGTCCGGCGCCGGTGGCACCGCCGATGCCGGCGCCGTTCGTACCGCCGTTCGCGGCGGCCTGGCGGGCGGCGCCCGTCACGTTCATGCCGCCGACCACACCACCGGGGCGACCGGCACCCGGCCGGCCCGCACCCGGAGCACCGGGCGCACCGGCGGCCGGCGCGCTCGGGTTGCCCGCGGCCGAACCGCCCGGAATCCCGGCACCGTTGGTGCCGCCACCGCCCTGACCGCCCTTCGCGGGGCCGGACTTGCGGGGTGCGAACCAGTCGCTGGTCTTCTCCTCGGCGGCGGGCAGGGCGAGTTCGGCGCCCGGCTCGACCGGGCGCGTGGGCAGCGCGGAACTCGGCAGCTGCACCTCGGCGGTCGTGGAGCCGTCGCCGGACTCGGTGTCCGCGACGGGCGTGCGCACGACGACGGGCGGAATGGGCCGCGAACCGGGGATGTTGATCCGGATCCGGGTCGTCAGCGTCGTCTCGGTCTTGCGTTCCTCCGGCTGCGCGGCCGAACGCCCGGCATCCGTACGGTCGTCGGAAGCCGCCGGCGTCCCGTACGGCGGGGTCCCCGAGGGGTAAGCGGCTCCGCCGCGCCCGTCGGGCCCGGAGGACGGAGTGTCAGTTTCACGACTCAAGGCAGGTTCTCCCGGTTGGCTCCGCCGCCCGACACCCACGGGCGACTCGGCGGCGCGCACCACCATACTGGCCACTTCTTGGCGGTATCCCACGGCCGCTGGGGAAACCCACACCGGACTCGCACGCGCGCGTCACCGCGAAGTGGTACGTCACTTGCCAAGTCGGACGTCAGGGCTGCTTGGTTGCCGCCCCAAACCCAACGTGGCGCACATCACAGCTACGACCATCCCGCCGAGCAGAAACAGATAGGAACCGACGCCCGCACCGAACAGGAAGTCGCCCTCCGGGCGGCTCGCGGTGAGCAGGATGACGGCGACCATCCAGCCGGCGGCGGGCGCCACGGCCCCGCCTCTGCCCCCGGCCGCTCTCGCCCCGCCGAGGAACAGTCCGGCCGCTCCCACGAGCGCGAGCAGCAGCCCGCCGGGGAACCAGGCGGCCTGCACCAGCGCCCCGGCCGTCCCGACGACCGCGCCGAGCACGAAGAGCCCGGCGTAGGCCAACACCCGTAGCGCGGACGGCCGTTGCAGCGGCTGGGCGAGCAGGCTCCCGCCGTTGTTGGCGCTCATCACAGGTCCAGCCCTTCGAAGAGATCGGTCTCGGGTGCCGACCCACCGGGTTCCCCGCGGACCAACTCGTAGTACTCGGTGGGGAAGATCGGCTGCGCGAGGCCGTTCGACAGCGCGAAGTACGGTGCGCCCGGGGCGACTTCGATCTGCGTGGCGTGCGCGCGCATGGCCGCGGTCTTGGCGTCGGCGTGGGCCGTGCCGTCGATCACGGCGGTGATCCGCCCGTCGTCCACGACTCCGGGTACGTCGTCCACGGCGGCCGCTTCGGCGAAGGGCAGCTCCGGCAGCGCGTCCCGCAGCCGCGCGAAGCCGTCTTCCACGACGGTCCGGGGGGCGCGGTTCCAGTAGACCTTGGCGATCGACTGCCCGGCGTCCGCGGCGAGTTCGGCGGCGCGCATGGCGACGCGGTGGGCCTGGATGTGGTCGGGGTGGCCGTAGCCGCCGGCGGGGTCGTAGGTGATCAGGACCTGGGGGCGGGTCTCGCGGATCACCTCGACGAGGTGTGCTGCGGCCTCGTCGACGTCGGCGCGCCAGAAGCAGGCCGGGTCGTCGTTGTCCGAGGTGCCCATCATCCCGGAGTCGCGGTAGCGGCCGGGGCCGCCCAGGAGGCGGTGGTCGAGGACGCCGAGCGCCTTCATGGCGGCGGTCAGCTCGCGCTCCCGCTCCTCGGCCAGTGCCGTGCCCGACAGCTGCCGCAGTGCGGGCGGGATGACCTCGCCGCGCTCTCCGAGGGTGCACGTGACCAGCGTCACGTGGGCACCCTCGGCCGCGTACTTGGCCATCGTCGCGCCGTTGTTGATCGACTCGTCGTCCGGGTGCGCGTGCACCAGCAGCAGACGACGAGCGCCGCGAGATGGGGGTCCCCCCGCCCGCAGGGTGGGGGAGGGCAGTTCCGTCATGAGCCCACCCTAAAGGTGGGCCGTCAGAACTTGATGCTGCCGATCATGCTCGCGATGTTCGTCGTCAGATCGCTGATCGTGGGCGCGATGGTCGACGAGGCCAGATAGAACCCGAGGAGGACACAGACGACCGCGTGCCCGCCCTTCAGCCCTGATTTCTTGACCAGAAGGAAGACGACGATCGCCAGCAGCACCACCGCCGAAATCGAGAGTGCCACGGCGGCTCACCTCCAATGATCCCAGGGACTAGGGGGGTCGGACTATGGGGGCAATGGATCCATGGGGTGGATCCCTAGAGCAAATCGGTACAGCAAATCCATACAGGAGCCAGCAGGTTCATACCCACGCAGCGCTAGTGATCATAACTATCCGCGCTCGCGCATCGCTCGGCGCACAGCCGCACAAGGGGGCGCATGGCCAATATGGTCGGGGCATGACGACCGAGGCTGACTCCTTCCCCCGACGGCACGCCCGTACCCAGCGGTTCACGCTCGGCGCGCCGCGCGCGTTCACCGTGTCACCTGACGGTTCCCGGGTCGTGTTCCTGCGCTCGCCCTCCGGCACGGACCGGGCGAACGCCCTGTGGGTGCTCACCCCGGCGGACGGCGAGGAGCGCGTGGCGGCCGACCCGCGCGCCCTCCTGGGCGGCGCCTCGGAGCACCTCTCCCCCGAGGAGCGGGCCCGCCGCGAACGCACCCGCGAGGGCGGTGCGGGGATCGTCGGCTACGCCACCGACAGCGAGGTCGAGCTGGCGTCTTTCGCCTTGTCAGGGCGGCTTTTCAGCACCGACCTGAAGTCCGGCGCGGCACGTGAACTCCCGGTCCCGGGACCGGTCATCGACCCCCGCCCGTCCCCCGACGGACAGCACATCGCCTACGTCACCGGCGGCGCCCTGCGGGTCGTGGGGGCCGACGGCGCGGGCGACCGGGCGCTCGCCGAGCCGGAGTCGGAACAAGTCACCTACGGTCTGGCCGAGTTCATCGCGGCCGAGGAGATGAGCCGGACGCGCGGCTTCTGGTGGTCGCCGGACTCGGACCGGCTGCTGGTCGCACGCGCCGACGACACGCCGGTACGGCGCTGGTGGATCGCCGACCCGGCCCACCCGGAGCGCGAGCCGCAGCAGGTCGCGTACCCGGCGGCGGGCACGGCCAACGCGGACGTACGGCTGTACGTGATCGGGCTCGACGGTTCGCGCACGGAGGTCGCCTGGGACCGGGCCCGGTACCCGTATCTGGCGCGAGTGCACTGGTCAGCGGCGGGTGCGCCGCTGCTGCTCGTGCAGGCCCGGGACCAGCGCAGCCAGCTGTTCCTCGCCGTCGAGCCCGGCTCGGGGGCGACCCGCATGGTGCATGCCGACGAAGATCCAGTTTGGCTTGATCTTTTCCCTGGAGTGCCGTGCTGGAGCCCCTCGGGACGGCTCGTGCGGATCGCCGACGAGGGCGGCGCGCGGGTGCTCTCGGTGGGTGAACGGCTGCTCACAGGGCCGCAGTTGCACGTCCGCGCGGTGCTGGACGTCTCCGACGACAACGTGCTGATCTCCGCGTCGGCGGGCGAGGACGCGCCCACCCCGGAAACCGGCGAGGTGCACGTCTACCGCGTCAACGAACTCGGCCTGGAGCGCCTCTCGCAGGAACCCGGTGTGCACTCGGCGGTCCGCGCCGGGGGCGTGACCGTGCTGCTCTCGGCGGTGCCGGACCGCCCAGGCACGCAGGTCCAGGTGCTGCGCGAGGGCAAGAAGACGGTGCCGGTCGCGTCGTACGCCGAAGATCCGGGCCTGTCCCCGCGCATCACGTTCACCGAGGGGGGCGCACGGCGCGTCCCGTGCGCCCTGCTTATGCCACGGGACTACGACGGGACCGACCCGCTTCCGGTTCTGCTGGACCCCTACGGCGGTCCGCACGGCCCCCGGGTGGTCGCCGCGCACAACGCGCACCTCACCTCGCAGTGGTTCGCCGACCAGGGTTTCGCGGTCCTCGTCGCCGACGGCCGCGGCACCCCAGGCCGCTCACCGGCCTGGGAGAAGGCCGTCCACCGAGACTTCACGGTCTCCCTGGACGACCAGATCGACGCCCTCCAGGACCTCGCGAAGTCCCACCCGCTCGACCTCTCCCGGGTGGCCATCCGCGGCTGGTCGTACGGGGGTTGGCTCGCCGGACTCGCCGTGCTGCGCCGCCCGGACGTCTTCCACGCGGGCATCGCGGGCGCCCCGGTGACCGACTGGCGCCTCTACGACACCCACTACACGGAGCGGTACCTCGGCGACCCGGCCAAGGACCCGGAGTCGTACGCGAAGAGCAGTCTCGTCACGGACGACGGCCTGTCGTCCCCGGCGGACCCGCAGCGGCCCCTGATGGTCGTCCACGGCCTCGCGGACGACAACGTGGTGGTCGCGCACACCCTGCGGCTGTCCTCGGCCCTCCTGGCCGCCGGCCGCCCGCACGAGGTCCTCCCCCTGTCGGGCGTGACCCACATGACCCCGCAGGAACAGGTCGCGGAAAATCTGCTGCTGCTCCAGGTGGACTTCCTGAAGCGGTCGTTGGGGCTCGCCTAGGTACGGCAACGGACCGGGGCGACATGGCGCGCCCCGGTCCGTTTACGGCACCCGCACGGCCGTACGTGATTCAGATTGACTCGTCCGTATATCGAGACCGGGTCGGCCGAGTTGCCTGCGTGTTAACGCGGTTGATGCCTGTTTGTACGGTTATTCCGCCCCCTGATCAAGATCGTCCGTGGGTTCCACGGGCGGCGCGTCCTGCGGTACGACCGTCTTCTCCTCGGCGAAGTGACAGGCCGAGTCGTGCGCCGCGGGCCCGCTCACGAGCCGGAACTCGGCCGGTACCGCGAGCAGCGGCACCTCCAGCGAGCAGCGCTCCTGCGCCTTCCAGCACCGGGTGCGGAACCGGCACCCGGAGGGGATCTTCGTCGGCGACGGCACGTCACCCGACAGGATGATCCGCTCCCGGTGCTCCCGCGCGTCCGGGTCGGGCACGGGCACGGCGGACAGCAGCGCCTGGGTGTACGGGTGCGTCGGGTGGTCGTAGATCTCGGCGTCCCTGCCGATCTCCACGATCCGGCCGAGGTACATGACCCCGACCCGGTCCGAGATGTGCCGGACGATCGACAGGTCGTGCGCGATGAAGATGTAGGAGAGGTCGAACTCGTCCTGGAGGCGGTCGAGGAGGTTGATGACCTGCGCCTGCACGGAGACGTCGAGCGCGGAGACGGGTTCGTCGGCGACGATGACCTCGGGGCGCAGCGCCAACCCCCGTGCGATGCCGATGCGTTGGCGCTGGCCGCCGGAGAACTGGTGCGGATACCGGTTGATGTACTCGGGGTTGAGCCCGACCACGTCCAGCAGATCCTGAACTCTCTTGCGCCGGTCGCCCTTCGGCGCCACCTCGGGGTGGATCTCGTACGGCTCCCCGATGATGTCGCCCACCGTCATACGGGGGTTGAGGGAGGTGTACGGGTCCTGGAACACCATCTGGATGTTGCGGCGGGCGGCCTTCAGGGCCCTGCCCGACATCCGGCTGATGTCCTCGCCCTTGAACTTGATCGACCCCTCGGTCGGCCGCTCGAGGTTGACCAGCATCTTGGCGACAGTCGACTTGCCGCAGCCGGACTCCCCGACGATGCCGAGGGTCTCGCCCCGGTCGAGCGTGAAGTCCACGCCGTCGACGGCCTTGACGGCACCGACCTGCTTCTTGAAGAGGATGCCCTGGGTCAGGGGGTAGTGCTTGACGAGCCCCTCGACCTCCAGGATCGGCTCAGCCATTGAGGCACTCCCTCCAGAAGTGGCAGGCGCTGCCCCGGTGTTGATCCACCTCGTACAGCTCGGGTTCGTCGGTCCGGCACACGTCCTGGGCCATCGGACAGCGCGGGTTGAAGGCGCAGCCGGGCGGGATGTGCATCAGGTTCGGCGGCAGGCCCTTGATCGCGTAGAGCTCCTGGCCCTTCTGGTCCAGGCGCGGGATCGAGTCCAGCAGGCCCTTGGTGTACGGGTGGGCGGGCGCCTTGTAGATGTCGTGGACGGGGGCCGACTCGACGATCCGGCCCGCGTACATCACGGCGATCTTGTCGGCGACGTCGGCGACGACCCCGAGGTCGTGGGTGATGAGGATGAGCCCCATGTGCAGCTCGCGCTGCAACTCGGCGAGCAGGTCCATGACTTGGGCCTGGACGGTGACGTCGAGGGCGGTGGTGGGTTCGTCGGCGATGATGAGCGCCGGCTCCAGGGCGAGCGCCATGGCGATCATGATGCGCTGGCGCATACCGCCGGAGAACTGGTGCGGATAGTCCCGGACGCGCTGCGCGGCCCCCGGGATCCGCACCCGGTCCATCAGCTCGACCGCCTTGGTGCGCGCGTCCTTCCGGGACATCCCCCGGTGCACGATGAACATCTCGCCGAGCTGGTCGCCCACGGAGAGCACGGGGTTGAGCGAGGACAGCGCGTCCTGGAAGATCATCGCCATCTCGGCGCCGCGGACCTTGCGCCGTTCCTCTTCCTTGAACTTCAGCAGGTCCTTGCCCCGGAAGAGGATCTCCCCGCCGGTGATCTTCCCCGGCGGGGTGTCGAGGATCCCCATGACGGCCTGCGCGGTCACGGACTTCCCGGACCCCGACTCCCCCAGCACGGCGAGGGTCTCCCCCTCGTCCACGCTGTAGTTGACGCCGTTGACGGCCTTGGCGACCCCGTCCCTGGTCCTGAACTCCACGTGCAGGTCCCGCACTTCGAGCAGCATGACGCCGGTCACCTCAGCTTCGGGTCGAGGGCGTCGCGCACCGCGTCGCCGAGCATGATGAACGCGAGGACCGTGATCGCCAGGGCTCCGGCGGGCCAGAGCAGCATGTGCGGGGCGTTGCGGATGTACTGGGAGGCGGCCGAGATGTCGATGCCCCAGCTGACCGTGGGCGGCTTCAGCCCCACGCCGAGGTACGACAGGGTCGCCTCCAGCGAGATGTAGGTGCCGAGCGCGATGGTGGCGACGACGATCACCGGGGCGATCGCGTTCGGGGTGATGTGCCGCAGCAGCAGGCGGGAGTTGGAGGCGCCGAGCGCCCGCGCGGCCTGGACGTAGTCGTTCTGCTTGGCGGTGATGACCGAGCCGCGGGCGATGCGGGAGATCTGCGGCCAGCCGAGCAGCACCATGAACCCGATGACCGGCCAGACCGTGTTGCTGGTCACCACGGACAGCAGCACCAGACCGCCGAGGACGACGGGGATCGCGAAGAAGATGTCGGTGACCCGGGACAGGATCGAGTCCCACACCCCGCCGAAGAACCCGGCGAGTCCGCCGAGCACGGACCCGAAGATCGCCACCCCCAGCGTGGCGAGGACGCCGACCGTCACCGACGTACGGGTGCCGTAGACCGTGCGGGTGTAGACGTCGCAGCCCTGGCCGTCGTAGCCGAAGGGGTGGCCCGGCTGGGAGCCCTCCTGGGCCTTGGCGAGATCGCACTTGAGGGGGTTGCCCGAGGCGATCAGCGAGGGCCAGAGGGAGATGACGACCAGGAAGAGGATGACGAGCGCGGAGATGATGAAGACGGGGTTGCGGCGCAGGTCGCGCCAGGCGTCCGACCAGAGGGAGCGGGGTTTGCCCGCGGGGCCCGTGCCTTCGGGTCCTCCTGGTGTCTTCTCCAGGGTCTCCGCCTCGCTCGTCGCGAGGTCCATCGGTCCGCCCATGCCGGTGCCGGCGATGGCGCGCTCCGGTTCGAACGGCTGCTCAGGCATAGCGGATCCTCGGGTCGAGTACGGCGTAGAGGAGGTCGACGAGGAGGTTCGCCACCAGGAAGACCAGGACGAGGACGGTCACGAAGCCGACCACGGTCTGGGTGTTCTGGCGGACGATCCCCTGGTAGAGCTGGTAGCCGACCCCGTGGATGTTGAAGATCCGCTCGGTGACGATGGCGCCGCCCATCAGGGCGCCGATGTCGGTGCCGATGAAGGTGACCACCGGGATGAGGGAGTTGCGCAGCAGGTGCCGGACGATCACCCGGCGCTTCGGCAGGCCCTTCGCGACGGCTGTGCGGACGTAGTCGGAGCGCCGGTTCTCCGCGATGGACGTCCGGGTCAGCCGGGTCACGTACGCGAGGGAGACCGAGGCCAGCACCAGCCCGGGGACGATCAGTTCGCTGAAGGTCGCCTCCGGGGAGACGGACGGTTTGATCCAGCCCCATTCGACGCCGAGCAGCAGTTGCAGCAGCAGACCGGTGACGAAGGTCGGGATGGAGATGACGACCAGGGTGAGCAGCAGCACGGTGGTGTCGATCGGGCGGCCGCGCTTGAGGCCGGTGATCACACCGAGCGCGATGCCGACGACGATCTCGATGACGATCGCCACGAGGGTCAGCCGGATGGTGACCGGGAACGCGGTCGACATCAGCTCGGTGACCTTCTGGCCGTTGAACGCCGTACCGAAGTCACCGGTGAAGACGTTCCCCATGTAGGTCAGGTACTGCTGCCACACGGGCTTGTCGAGGCCGAACTCCCGCTTGAGCTGGGCGGCGGTCGCCGGGTCGCACTGCCGCTCGCCGCACAGGCCCGCGACGGGGTCGCCCATCACGTTCACCATCAGGAAGATCAACAGTGTGGCGCCGATGAAGACCGGGATCATCTGCAGCAGACGCCGGATTACGTACCGTCCCATGGGGGCTCCGGGGATCGTGGGGCGGCCTCGTGCGAGACCGCCCCTGTCGTCGGCTCAGCTGACCTTGATCTCGTTGTAGACGGGGACGCTGAACGGGTTGAGCGCCACGTTGGAGAGCCGGTCGGAGTAGCCCGCGCTGCCGTTCTGGTACCAGAGCGGGATGGCCGCCATGTTGTCCCGGACGACGCCCTCGGCCTGCTGGAAGAGCTTGACCGCCTTGGCGGTGTCCGTCTCCGCGTTGGCCTGGTTGACGAGCTTGTCGAAGTCCTTGTTGGACCACTGGCCGTCGTTCGAGGAGGCGTTGGTGTAGTAGAGCGGCTGCAGGAAGTTCTGGATGAGCGGGTAGTCCATCTGCCAGCCGGCCCGGAACGGCCCGGTCATCTTGTGCTGGCCGATCTGGTTGCGGAAGTCGGCGAAGGTGCCGACCGGGTTGCCGACGCATGCCTTGTCGTTGCCGAGCGCGTTGTTGATGGAGTTGCACACGGCGTCCACCCACTCCTTGTGCGAGCCCGTGTCCGCGTTGTACGTGATCTTGACCTGGCCGCCGGGGATCCCGCCGCCCTCCTGGACCAGCTTCTTCGCCTCGGTCGGGTTGTACTTGCAGGCGTCCCCGCACAGCCCGTCCTGGAAGCCGCCCTCGGTGCCGAGCACCGGTGAGGTCCAGTCGGTGGCCGGGGTGCGGGTCTTCTGGAAGATCGTGTTGGTGATCTGGTCCCGGTTGATGGCCATGGACAGCCCCTGGCGGACCTTGTCCGAGCCGCTCTTGTTCCAGTTCTTGTCGTAGTACGGGAACGCGAGGGTCTGGATGATGCCGGCGGGCGTGTTGATGTACCGGTCACCGAGGTCGCTCTTGACGTTCTTCAGCTGCGAGGCCGGGATGTCGTCGACGAGGTCGAGGTTGCCGGCCATCAGGTCGGTGTAGGCGGTGTTGTTGTCGGTGTAGACCTTGAGGGTCACCCCGCCGTTCTGCGCCTTGTCCGAACCGGTGTACCCGTCCCACTTCTTGAGCTGCATCTGCGAGCCCTTGGTGTACGACGAGATGGTGTACGGCCCGTTGCCGACCGGCTTCTTCAGCCAGGCCGCGTGGTCCGAGAAGAACGTCGACGGCAGCGGCGAGTAGGCCGCGTAGCCGAGGGTGTCCGGGAAGGTCGAGAACTTCTGGGTGAGCTTGATGGTGAAGGTGTCCGTGCCGGTCACCTTCAGCCCGGAGAGCGTGCTGGCGGACTGCGAGCCGCTGTCGGGGTGGACCTTGTCGTAGCCCTCGATGTACCCGAAGAAGTACGCGTTCTTCTGGTTGTTCTTCAGGCTGGCGCCGTAGTTCCAGGCGTCGACGAAGGACTTCGCGGTGACCGCCTCGCCGTTGCTGAACTTCCAGCCGCTCTTCACGGTGACCGTGAAGTTCTGCGAGTCCGTGGTCTCGATCTTGTCGGCCAGCATGTCCTCGGCCTTGCCGCTCTTCGGGTCGTACCGCTTCAGACCGCGGAAGACCATGTCGAGGACCTTGCCGCCTTGCACCTCGTTGGTGTTGGCCGGCTCCAGCGGGTTCTGCGGGTCTCCCCAGGAGGCGCTGAGCACCGCGCTGCCGTCACCGCCGCCGCCGCTGCTGCTCCCGCCGCCCCCACAGGCGGTCGCCGCAAGGGCTACCGCCGCCGCGCAAGCGGCCCATTTGGCGTGCGTGGCTCCACGCATCGAGTGCCTCCTCAGGAAAGCCGAACCATGCCGATCCATTACCGGCAAATATCGACTCATAAGGCACATACCGCCTGCGGGCCCACCCGTTCGAGCTACCCGGGGGGTCCGTTCAGTCGATCTCTCGGGAGGAGCACAATGGATCACCGCGAAGCGATGCAGAACCGTTGGATTGTGACGCCCCGGTGTACGCATTCCGATACAGAGGCGTCCGCATAACGAACTCATTGCCCGTTTAGTGCAGTTGGCCCGATATAAAGCACGGATCGATCACGGCACGCTACCCGCGTAGCTACGGAATGGTCATGACTCGGCAAAGAAGGTAAAGAGAAACCCAAGTCGACCCAGATTTTATTGACCTTGCATGAATTGCGTTGAAAAAGTCCGGCGTAGCCCGTAGGGGAGTGCCCTGCGGAGTCTCATTCAGACCCCCTTGGGCCAGGAGCAGCATGATCCCCCCAACCTCATCCGCGGTCCCGCTCGAAGTGACCGACGAGAGCCTCGAGAAGTCGATCACTTCTCCCGCCTCGAAGGCCAACGAGAGCCGGTCCCCGGGTCAGCTCGCGTGGCGCCGTTTCAAACGGGACCGTACGGGCGTCATATCGGCGATCATCGTGATCTTCTTCTTCGTGGTCGCGATCGCCGCACCGCTGATATCGAAGCTGTACGGCAAGGACCCGTACACGACGTACGCGAGCCAGGACCCGAGCCTGCTCGACGCCTTCTCGTACCCGGCGGGCGCGAACGGCGGCATGAGCTCCCAGTTCTGGTTCGGCATCGAACCGCAGCTGGGCCGCGACGTCTTCACCTTCCTGATCTACGGGATCCGGACCTCGCTCGGCATCGCCCTGGCCGCCACCCTGATCACCACCGCCGTCGGCGTCGTGATCGGTGTGACCGCGGGCTACCTCGGCGGCAAGACGGACTACATCGTCGGCCGGATCGTCGACATCGTGCTGTCGATCCCCTCGACGCTGTTCATCATCGCGTTCATGCCGGTGGTGTTCGGCCTGTTCGTCGCCGCCGACGACAACATCCCGACCTGGCTGCGAGCCACCGCGCTGATCATCATGCTCTCGTTCTTCGGCTGGGCGTCCATCGCCCGACTGCTGCGCGGCCAGGTACTCGGCCTGCGCGAGCGGGAGTTCGTCGAGGCCGCCAAGGTGACCGGGGCGTCACCGGCGCGCATCGTCTTCAAGGAACTGCTGCCGAACCTGTGGACCCCGATCCTCATCCAGTCCACGCTCATGCTCCCGGCCTACGTGACCGCTGAGGCGGGCTTCGCCTTTCTCGGAGTCGGCATGATCGACCCGACCCCCGACTGGGGCGTCATGATCCAGCGGGGCGCCCAGTTCTACACCCAGGACTTCACCTTCATGCTCTTCCCGGGCCTCTCCATGGTGATCTTCGTCCTGGCGTTCAACCTGCTCGGCGACTCGGCGCGCGACGCGCTCGACCCGAAGTCCAAGCGCTGACCCATCTCTCATCTCCGGTCCGGTCAATGTCGTCCGGCTGGTCCGTCCCACCCGTAAGGCAGGGTTACTGTGTCTTTTTCCCGTAGAAACTTCATGATCGCGACCGGCGTGGTGGCCGCGTCGAGCTCCGTGCTGACCGCCTGTGGCGGCGGCGGCTCGTCCTCGGGCAACAACAAGGTCCCCTCGGTCAGCAAGGCCAAGGCCGCCAAGATCGAGGTCGGCACCAAGGCCGACTCGACCGGCCCCGCCCCGGAGGTCACGGGCGCGGTCAAGGGCGGGACGATCTACGGGCTCGACCAGTTCGACATGGACCACCTGGACCCGGCGCAGATCTACGTCTCGACCGAGGGCGCCATCACCGTCCCGATCATGCGTGGTCTGACCGGCTACAAGATGGACTCCAAGGGCGCCCAGACCCTCGTCGGCGACGTCGCGACGGACGCCGGCACGATGAAGGACGGCGGCAAGACCTGGTCGTTCACCATCAAGGACGGCATCAAGTGGGAGGACGGCTCCGACCTCTCCATGGACGACGTCCGCCACACCTTCGAGCGGCTCTTCGCCTCCTTCATCACCGAGGGCCCCCGCTACGTCCAGCAGTTCCTCCAGGGCGGCGACAAGTACACGGGTCCCTACGAGGGCAAGAACCTCGACTCCATCGAGATCGACGGCAAGACCGTCACCTTCCGCCTCAACGAGGCCCGCGGTGACTTCAACTTCACGCTCGCCATGCGTGGTTACTCCCTGGTGAAGAAGTCGAAGGACACCAAGGAGAAGTACGACAAGAAGCCGTTCTCCTGTGGCCCGTACCGGATCGAGGCCCGCAACATAGGCAAGTCCCTGACGTACTCGCGCAACACGCACTGGGACCCGGCGACGGACCCGATCCGCAACGCCTACCCGGACAAGTTCGTCTTCCAGTTCGGCTTCGAGACGCTGACGTCGACCGACCGCTACATCGCGGACAAGGGCAACGACCAGTACACGATGTCGATCTTCAACGAGGTCGCCGCCGAGCGGACCCAGCAGGTCCTCACCAACGCGAAGCTCAAGGCCCAGGTCCTCACCGCGGTCGACGCGGTGACCTACTACTGGCCGATCAACACCACCCGCATCACGGACGTCAAGGTCCGCCAGGCCATCAACTACGCCTGGCCGCTCCAGCAGCTCCAGACCATCCGCGGCGGTGCCTCCACCAGCGAGATCGCGACCACGATCTTCAGCCCGGTGACGCCCGGCTACACGGAGTTCGACCTGTACGGCAAGACCAAGAAGCCCGGTGGCGACCCGGTCAAGGCCAAGGCCCTCCTGAAGGAGGCCGGCAAGGTCGGCCAGAAGCTGGTCATCGCCTACCAGACGTCGGACAACGCGGTGAAGCAGGCCGTCGCGATCAAGAACGCGCTGGAGGCCGCCGGCTTCACGGTCGTCAACAAGCAGATCGACAAGTCGACCTTCTACACCCAGATCGGCAAGATCGACAACCAGTACGACCTGTTCGCGGCCGGCTGGAGCCCGGACTGGCCGGGCGGCTACTCGGTCTTCTACCCCTGCTGGGACGGCAAGAACATCGGTGACGGCCGCAGCAACTACTCGCAGCTGAAGAACCCGAGCGTCGACAAGGCCATCGCGGCCGCGTCCCTGATCACCGACGGCGACGCCGCCAACAAGGCGTGGGGCGCCATCGACAAGCAGGTCATGGAGCTCGCCGCCTGCGTCCCCGACTACCACTCCATCCGCAACTGGATGCACGGCACCAAGGTCGGCAACGTGGTCTACGACGCCGCCAACACCTGCATCGCGCTCACGAAGCTCTACGCCAAGGCGTAGGCGCCCCCCGGCACCAGGGGCGGCCCCGTCACGGGGCCGCCCCCACCGGCCCCTCACCCCTCACGCCCCGGCAACGGCGCCTCGCCCGGAGAGTCCTGACCCCATGTTCCGCTTCCTTGTCCGCCGTACGATCGGCGCGCTGGTCATTCTGCTGATCATCAGCGCCATCACCTTCTGGCTCTTCTACGCCGTCCCGCGTGACCCGGCCATGATGTCCTGCGGCAAGAACTGCACGCCGGCCTCGCTGGCGCAGATCCGGCACAACCTGGGCATCGACCATCCGATCCCGGTCCAGTACTGGTACTGGCTGAAGGGGATCTTCGTCGGTCGGGACTACAGCGGCTTCGGGAACTGCAACGCGCCCTGCCTCGGCTACTCCTTCGCCAACAACGAGCCCGTCTTCGGCACGATCATGGACCGCCTGCCGCTGACCCTCTCGCTCGCCTTCGGCTCGGCCGCCATCTTCCTGGTCTTCGGCGTCGGCACCGGCATGATCGCCGCGCTCAAGCAGGGCAAGTTCCTGGACAAGTTCGCCACCTCGGCGTCGCTGCTCGGCTCCTCGCTCCAGATCTACTTCATCGGCTACCTGGCCCTGTACTTCCTGGTCTTCAAGGCCGGCATCCTCGACCAGCCCTCGTACACGCCGCTGACCGACAACCCCATCTCGTGGTTCTCCGGTCTGCTCCTGCCGTGGATCGTGCTGTCGATCATCTTCACCGCCAACTACACCCGCATGGCCCGCTCCCAGCTCGTCGAGCAGCTCAGCGAGGACTACGTCCGCACCGCCCGCGCCAAGGGCCTCTCGCGTGCCAACGTGTTCCTGCGCTTCGCCTGGCGCGGCGCCATGGGCCCGATCGTCACGGTGTTCGGCATCGACCTCGGCACCCTGATCGGCGGCGCGATCATCACCGAGCAGGTCTTCAGCCTCCAGGGCATCGGCCGGCTCGCGGTGACCTCCGTCAACCAGAGCGACCTGCCGATGCTGCTCGGGGTCACCGTCCTGGCGGCCGCCGCGATCGTGTTCTTCAACATCATCGTCGACGCCGCCTACGCCTTCATCGACCCGCGGATCCGGCTCGCCTGACCTCCGCCCGTTGCCCCCTACCCCCCGCATCACCCCCCAGGAGCGTCCCCGTGACGAGCACCGATCAGCAGCCTTTCCTCTCCGTCAGGGATCTGAAGGTCCATTTCTCCACCGAGGACGGCATCGTCAAGGCCGTCGACGGGCTGTCCTTCGACCTCGTCAAGGGCAAGACGCTCGGCATCGTCGGTGAGTCGGGCTCCGGCAAGTCCGTCACCAACCTGGCGATCCTGGGCCTCCACGACCGCGACCGTACGGCGATCGACGGCGAGATCCTGCTCGACGGCAAGGAGCTGCTCAGCGCCACGGAGCGGGAGCTGGAGCGGCTGCGCGGCAACAAGATGTCCATGATCTTCCAGGACGCGCTGGCCTCGCTGTCGCCGTACCACACGGTCGGCAAACAGATCAGCGAGGTGTACCGCAAGCACACCGGTGCCTCCAAGAAGGAGGCCCGCGAGCGCGCGATCGAGATGCTGAAGCGCGTCGGGATCCCCCAGCCCGAGGTCCGGGTGGACGACTACCCGCACCTCTTCTCCGGCGGTATGCGCCAGCGCGCGATGATCGCCATGGCGCTGGTCTGCGACCCCGAGCTGCTGATCGCCGACGAACCGACGACGGCCCTCGACGTGACCGTCCAGGCCCAGATCATGGACCTGTTGAAGGACCTCCAGCAGGAGTTCGGCACCGCGATCGTGTTCATCACGCACGACCTCGGCGTCATCGCCGACATCGCCGACGACGTCCTCGTGATGTACGGCGGCCGGTGCGTGGAGCGCGGCACCAAGAAGGAAGTGCTGACGGACCCGCAGCACCCGTACACGCTCGGTCTGCTCAGCTCCATGCCGAGCCTCGAAGGACCGGTCGACGTACCGCTGTCGCCGATCCCCGGCTCGCCGCCCTCGCTGCTCAACCCGCCGACCGGCTGCCGCTTCCACCCGCGGTGCACCTTCGCGGAGCAGGTCGAGGGCGGACGGTGCTCGAGCGAACGGCCCGTGCTGGAGGTGGTCGACGGCCGGGGTTCCGCCTGCCATCTCACCACGGCGCAGCGCCAGGAACTCTTCGCCGACCTTCTCGCCGTAGCCCAGCACAACTGACGTACTAGAAACGGGACTTCACCATCATGAGCAACGCGAACCCCCTCCTGGACGTCAGCGGGCTGACCAAACACTTCCCGATCAAGGGCGGCTTCCCGATCCGGCGCACCATCGGTGCCGTCCAGGCCGTCGACGGGCTGGACTTCCAGGTCGGCGAGGGCGAGAGCCTGGGCCTGGTCGGCGAGTCCGGCTGCGGCAAGTCGACCACGGGCCGGCTGATCACCCGGCTCCTGGAGCCGACCGGCGGCACGATCCACTACCGCGGCCAGGACATCAGCCACGCCAACCGCAAGCAGCTGGCGCCGATCCGGTCCGAGATCCAGATGATCTTCCAGGACCCGTACGCCTCGCTGAACCCGCGGCAGACGGTCGGCAAGATCGTGTCCGGCCCGATGGAGATCAACGAGATCAACCCGGCCGGCGGCCGCGAGGCCCGCGTCCGTGAGCTGCTGGAGATCGTCGGTCTCAACCCCGAGCACTACAACCGCTTCCCGCACGAGTTCTCCGGCGGCCAGCGTCAACGCATCGGTGTCGCCCGCGCGTTGGCGCTCGAACCGAAGCTGATCGTGGCCGACGAGCCGGTCTCCGCCCTGGACGTCTCCATCCAGGCGCAGGTCGTGAACCTGCTCCAGAAGGTCCAGCGCGAACTCGGCATCGCGTTCGTGTTCATCGCCCACGACCTGGCGATCGTCCGGCACTTCTCACAGCGGGTCGCGGTAATGTACCTCGGCAAGATCGTGGAGATCGCCGACCGCGACGACCTGTACGGCAACCCGCGCCACCCCTATACGCGGGCCCTGTTGTCCGCCGTGCCCGAGGCCACGGTGGACGAGACGCCCGCCCGGGACCGCATCCGGCTGGTCGGTGACGTACCGTCGCCGATCAACCCGCCCACGGGCTGCCGTTTCCGGACCCGCTGCTGGAAGGCGGTGGAGAAGTGCGCGACGGAGGCTCCGCCGCTGGTGCAGGTCGAGGGCAACAAGCCGGGCCACCTCACCGCGTGCCACTTCCCCGAGACGGCGGACACCGTTCCGGGACCCCGCCTCTCCAAGGACCCCGAGGCGGCGGCCTGACACACCCCTTTAGTCAGCCGCCCCCTTCAGGAACGGACTTTCACCGGCCCATTGACCCGAGCCCATGAACGTCCGGTTCCAGGGGACGAAGGCCCGCGCCCACCCAGGCGCGGGCCTTCGTCACGAGGAGAGCGCGGTCCCCTGGCCGCTGAGCCGGCCCGGCGTGCGGGCGGCGCCGATACGCCCCTGCCCGCACCGGCCTGTGCGGCGGTGCGGGCAAGGGCGTGTCGGCCGACCCCGGCCGTAAGGCCGTAACCCCTGCTCCTACTCCTCCAGCGCCGTCAGCGCCGGGTCCAGGATGATGTCCTCGTCGCGCGCCTCGATCGTCGGCTCCTCCGGGAAGTGGCAGGCCGTGAGGTGGGCGGCGCGGTTGCCCTCGATCTGGATGAGGGGTGGCTCCTCCGCCGCGCACTTGTCCTGGGCCTTCCAGCAGCGGGTGCGGAAGCGGCAGCCGGAGGGAGGTGAGATCGGGGAGGGGACGTCGCCGGCGAGGCGGATGCGTTCGCGGCCTACGGCCTGGTCGTCGCCGAGGTTGACCTCGGGGACCGCGGAGAGCAGGGCGTGGGTGTAGGGGTGCCGGGGACGGGTGTAGATGGAGTCCCGGTCGCCCACCTCGATGATCTTGCCGAGGTACATGACGGCCACGCGGTGCGAGAAGTGCCGTACGACGGCGAGGTCGTGGGCGATGAAGAGGAAGGCGATGCCGAGTTCCCGCTGGACCTCCTGGAGGAGGTTCACCACCTGGGCCTGGATCGAGACGTCCAGGGCGGAGACCGGTTCGTCGGCCACGATCAGCTTGGGGTCGAGGGCCAACGCCCTTGCCACACCGATGCGTTGGCGCTGGCCGCCGGAGAACTCGTGCGGGAAGCGGTTGTAGTGCTCGGGGTTGAGACCGACGATCTCCAGGAGTTCGCGGACCCGTTTCTCACGGCCGCCCTCCGGCTGGATGCCGTTGATCTCCATCGGCCCCGAGATGATCTTTCCGACCGTCTGCCGCGGGTTCAGCGACGAGTACGGGTCCTGGAAGATCATCTGGATCTCGGACCGGATCGGCGCCAACTGGCTGCGGCTCGCGTGCGAGATGTCCTGGCCGCGGTAGGTGATGCTGCCCGCGCTCGGCTCCAGGAGCCGGGTGATCAGCCGGCCCGTGGTCGACTTGCCGCAGCCGGACTCGCCGACGAGGCCGAAGCTCTCCCCCACGTGCACGGTCAGGTCGATGCCGTCGACGGCCTGGACGGCGCCGACCGTTCGGCGGATCGGGAAGCCGCCCTTCACCGGGAAGTGCTTGGTCAGGCCCTCCACCACGAGCAGCGGGTCACCGGAGTCCTCCGGTACTCCGTCGCGCGGGGCGGGCAGGACGAGGTCCTCTGTCATGACGTCTCCTCCTAGCCCAGTCGGGGCTTGATCTCTTCGATGAAGATGGTCCGCTTCTGGTCCGCCGTCAGGTGGCATGCCGAGGCGCGGTCGGGGGCGAGCAGCGGGCGTTCGGTGACGCAGCGGGTGCCGCCGACCCGGTCCTGGAAGGTGCAGCGGGGGTGGAAACGGCAGCCCGACGGCGGGTTCAGGAGGGAGGGCGGGGCGCCGGGGATCGGGGCCAGCGGGGCGCTCAGGTCCGAGTCCAGGCGCGGCATGGAGTTCAACAGGCCCCAGGTGTAGGGGTGCTGGGGTGAGCGCAGGACGTCGTTCGTCGTGCCGCGTTCCACCGCGTTGCCCGCGTACATGACCATGATGTCGTCGGCCATGTCGGCGATGACACCGAGGTCGTGCGTGATGAAGACGATCCCGGAGCCGAACTCCTGCTGGAGGTCCTTGAGGAGGTCAAGGATCTGGGCCTGGACGGTCACGTCCAACGCCGTGGTGGGCTCGTCGGCGATCAGCAGGTCGGGGTCGCAGACCAGCGCCATGGCGATCATCGCGCGCTGGCGCATACCGCCGGAGAACTGGTGCGGGTAGTCCTTGGCCCGTTCCTTCGGGTTGGGGATGCCGACCTTGCCGAGCATCTCGACCGCGCGCTCCCACGCGACCTTCTTCGAGGCGCCCATGTGCTTCATGTACGGCTCGGCGATCTGACGGCCCACCGTGTAGTACGGGGAGAGCGCGGTCAGCGGGTCCTGGAAGATCATGGCGACCTTGTTGCCGCGCAGCTTCTCCAGCTCGGGCTCGCGTGCCGTGGTCAACTCCTGCCCGTCCAGGAGGATTTCGCCCTCGACGGTGGTGAACATCGGGTTGTGCAGGCCGAGGATCGTCAGGTTGGTGACCGACTTGCCCGAGCCGGACTCCCCCACGATGCCGAGGGTCTTGCCGCGTTCGACGTCGAAGGAGAGGCCGTCGACGGCACGCACGATGCCGTCCTCGGTCTTGAAGCTGACGTGCAGGTCCCGCACCGAGAGAAAGGCACCCGCGTCGGCCGGCGAGGGTGCACCGGCTTCCTTGGTCAATGTGGTCACGAGTGCTCCTAGGCCAGCCGCACGCGCGGGTCGATGAAGGCGTAGCAGGCGTCGACGATGATGTTGAAGAGGAGGATCATGGTGGCGGAGAAGATCATCACGCCCAGCAGCAGCGGCAGGTCGCTGTAGAACACCGCCTGGACGGCGAGGTTGCCGAGGCCCGGCAGGCTGAAGGTGTACTCGGTGATGATGGCGCCGCCGAGCAGTGAGCCCAGGTCGATGCCGAAGATGGTGACGATGGGGATCAGCGAGCCGCGCCAGGCGTAGCGGAAGAAGACGTATCTGCGGGACATCCCCTTCGCCTTGGCCGTACGGACGTGTTCCTCCTGGAGCTGTTCGATCATCGCCGAGCGCGCCATACGGGTGTACTGCGCGGCGAAGATCGTGGACAGCACCACCCAGGGGATGATCAGCCCCGCGAACCAGCTGATCGGGTTGGCGGTGAAGTTGTTGTACGCCGGCTTGTCGAAGATGTGGGTCTGGTAGACCAGCAGCGCCAGTGCGAGTGGTCCCAGGAAGTAGATCTGCATCGAACTGAGCACCATCGCCCCGGCGGTGGCCGTCTTGTCGATGATCGTGCCCCGCTTCCAGGCGGCGAGCAGGCCGGTGCCGAGGCCGATGAGCAGGAAGAAGAAGGCGCCGCCGAGGGTGAGCGAGACCGTGGTGGGCAGCCGGTCGATGAGCGTCGCCCAGACCTGGTCGTTGGTGTGGTACGAGTACCCGAAGCACGGGGCGGGGCACGGGCCTTGGGCGAAGCCGTTGCTGCCCATGACGAGGTTCTTCAGGAAGATCCCGTACTGCGTGCTGATCGGCTTGTCGAGGCCGAGCACGTGGTGGATGTTCGCGAGGCTGGTCGGGTTGCACGTCTTGCCGCACATCAGCAGGCCCGGGTCGCGTGGCATCCCGAAGAACAGCAGGAACGTGACGATGCTCAGCAGGAACAGGATGACGACGGCGCCGAGGAACCGGCGGACGAGGAAGCGCAGCATGACAGGGGCAGCTCTCTGACGTCGGCGGGCCGCCCGGCACCCGGTGCGCCGCCCCTGAGCGGGGTGGGAGCACCGGGTGCCGGACGGACGGCGGTTACTTGACGAACAGGCGTCGCGGGTCGACGCCGCCGATGACGTCGTCGTAGACGAGGCCGCCGACCTTGGAGCCGGCGATCTGGGTCTGCTTGTAGTACGCGGTCGGGACGACGTTGACGACGTCCTTCACGAGGTACTGGTCGATCTTCTCCCAGGCGGCCGCGGCCTTGACCGGGTCGGTGATCTTGTTCGCCGCGTCGATGTCGGCGTTCACCTTGGGGTCGTTGACCTGGGAGTAATTCTGCGCACCGTCGGCGATGCCGCGGCCGTCGTAGAGCGGCGGGATGACGGTCGAGGCGGACGGCCAGTCCGCGCCCCACGCGGTGTGGAAGATGTCGTAGTTGTTGTCCAGCTTGGAGACCTGGTCGTAGTAGGTCTCGGCCGGGATCTCCTGGCGCTGGACGTTGAAGCCGGCCTTCTTGAGGCCGGCCGCCATGGCGGTGGAGTACTGCTGGCCCTCGGGGGTGTTGGTGTAGCCGAAGGTCAGCTTCATGTTGAGCTTGCCGGCCTTCTTCAGCAGCTCCTTGGCCTTGACCGGGTCACCGGCGGGCTTCTTCTTCTTGCCGAAGGGGTCGAACGCGGCGTCGTAGCCGGAGACGGTCGGGCTGATCAGACCGCCGGCGACCTCCATCGCGTCGGTGCCGCCGAAGGCGCGGACGAACGGGGTGATGGGCAGCGCGTAGGCGATGGCCTCACGGACCGTCTTGTCCTTCATGGCCGTGTGGCTCATGTTGATGTTCATCTGTCCCACGTACGGCTGGTAGCCGGAGATCGTGCGGGACTTCATCTTCGGGTCCTTGAGGACGTTGGACAGGTTGCCCGCGTCGACCTGGTTGTTGAAGCTGATGCCGGTCTGGTCCGCGCCGCTGTCCGCGAGGAGGGCCTTCGTCGACGTCTCGAACTGCTGGTTGAACGTGAAGTTGAACTGGTCCACGTACTGGTGACGGATCGGGTCCGTCTTCGGGTCCCAGTTGGTGTTCTTCACGAGCACCATCGACTTGCCCGACTTGAACGACTGGATCTTGTACGGGCCGCTCGTCACCGGCGACTTGTCGTACTTGGCCTGGGTGTCGCCCTTGGCGGAGACGACCGCGTAGCCCGCCATGGCGAGGGCGTACGGCAGGTCGGCGTGCGGGGTCTTGAAGTGGAAGACGACGGTCTTGGCGTCCGGCGTCTCCAGCACGCTGTCCGGCAGGTGCTTGCCCTTGTACGGGCCGTCCGGCAGCAGCTTGCGGTAGTCGGCGCCGGAGGTGCCGGCCAGCCACTGCTGGAGGTAAGACGGGCCCTGGTTGATGAAGGGCGCGAAGAGCCGCTCGACGGTCTGGCGTATGTCCTTGGACGTGATCGGCGTCCCGTCGGCGAACTTGATGCCGTCCTTGAGCGTGTACTTCCAGGTCTTGCCGCCGTCCGTGGTGGTACCGGAGTCGGTGGCGAGGTCGCCGACGACCTCGTGACCCTTGCCGTCGGCCGTGGTCGTCTTGTAGCCGGTGAGACCGCGGTGGATCAGGGTCGCGAGCGAGCCCTCGTCCGAGACGTAGATCTGGGCCGGGTCGAGGTGGGCGTAGCTGTCACGCTGCAGCACCTCGATCGAGCCGCCCGGCTTGGCGCCGGGTACGGCCGCGGCCGGTCCGGTGGAGTCCGCGGCGTCGCCGAACTTGATCGACTTCTGCTGTCTTGCCGCGTTCTCCTTGTCCTGCTTGTTGTTGTCGCTCGCGTCGCTGCCGCCCTTGCTGCAACCGGTGAGCACAAGAGCCCCGGCCGCGAGCACGGAGAGCGCGGCGTATGCGTGGCGTCCGCCCCTACTCATCACTCAGTTTCCACCTATCTGTGTGTCACCAGTGCACATGGGAAGTGCCGTGCGAGATCCGTGCGGTAGTCGGGCGCGGACGCCCACCAACGGACGGTCAGCGCGCCGTCTTGGGATCGAAGGCGTCCCTGACCGAGTCCCCGAGCAGGTTGAAGGCCACGATGAAGATGATCATCGAGACGCCCGGGAAGAACATGTAGGTGATGTCGTTCTGCATCACCAGTTCCGTCGACGCCTTGGAGAACATCTGTCCCCAGTCCGGCGTCGGTTCGACGATGCCCACACCCAGGTAGGACAGTCCGGCCTCGGCGGTCACGAAGCCGGGAAGCATGTACGTGGACTGCACGAGGATCGGCGTGACCACGTTGGGCAGGATCTCCTTGCTGATGATCCGCCAGGGCGAGGCCCCGCTGACCCGCGCCGCCTCGATGAACTCCCGTTCCCGCAGCGCCAGGCTGGTGCCGCGCAGGATGCGGGCCAGGCTCATCCAGCCGAGGAACCACTGCACGGCGATGAGGGCCACGACACGGACGTACGTCGGTGTCTCGTCGGTGGGGCTCACGAAGAGGGAGACCACGACCGGCATGCTGGCGATGAAGAACAGCTGGGCGGGGAAGGCGAGGAGGAAGTCGATGACCCGGCTGATGAAGTAGTCGGACCTGCCGCCGAGGTAGCCGGCCGCGACGCCGAGCAGGATGCCGGTGAGGACGGTCGCGATCGTCACGCAGACGGAGATCATCAGCGAGGTGCGGATGCCGTAGAGGAGCTTGGTGAACACGTCGTAGCCGTTGCCGGGTTCGAGGCCGAACCAGAACTGGCTGCTGATGCCGCCGTTGGGCTGCAGCGGGACGCCCGCGCTGTCGAAGAGGTCGGGGCGTTCGTCCGCGTACACGGTGTACGGGTCCTTGCCGTACAGCTTGGAGATCAGCGGAGCGAGGAGTCCGACGAGGAAGAAGAACGCCACGACGTACGCCGAGATGACGCCGGTGCGGTCGCGCTTGAAGCGGACCCACATCAGCTGGCCGGGAGAGCGTCCCTCCAGCTTCTTGGCCTCGGGTTCGGTCTGCGGCCCCGGTTCGCCGTCGACGACGACCGAGGTTCCGCCGTCCTCAATGTCGATAGGACTGGTCACTGTTCGCCCATTTCACAGGTGTGGGTGTGCCGAGCGGGCGGCCGGCGCAGGGTGTGCGCGGTCACCGGTCGGATCACGGAGAGAGGTCAGGAGCGTCCCGGTGCGGCGGTAACCCCGCAGCCGGACGCGCGTAGTTGAACGGCGGCACTACACCACCGGCCGACTCCTCAGAGCCAATCTCCGTATGGGCGGGCGAAGTTGCTACTGACGGACGGCGTGTCCCACCTGGCGTTCGTGACACCACGCATGGGGCTCCTCCTCATGACTCCACGTGTTCACCAACAGGAGGGGGTAGACGTCTTTCCTCCGTCACCCCTGACGGAGGGTCAGACACCCCCTGGTGCTCGCGAGTCGGCGCCGTCCCCACGGCGCGGTGACCCATTGACCCGAGCGCTACGCGGCTAACTATCTGCCATGTGTCAGGTGCCGACCACTGTCTTTAAATCTCAATTCAGTCACAGCTGACGCGTACATCTTCCAAAACATGGACAAACTGTTCGCCTCGAGAAGGCCACGAAACGGACTTGTTACATGGCTATCGGGCGAGGATCTCCGCATTACGGACACACTGCCCCGGAGGGCAGGGGCAAAACCGGTTGCAAAAAGCCCGGGCGCCCCCAAGATGGGGACGCCCGGGCTCAGTTGGCCGGTATCAGCGCCTCACAGCGCCTGCGATCGTATGCGTCAGCCGTGCTTGGCGCGGCTCGCGGAGCGGCCGCGCTCCTTCTGGTCCAGGACGACCTTGCGGATGCGAATGGCCTCCGGGGTCACCTCGACGCACTCGTCGTCGCGGCAGAACTCCAGGGACTGCTCCAGGGAGAGCTTGCGCGGCGGGACGATCGCCTCGAACGAGTCGGCGGCGGCCGAGCGCATGTTGGTGAGCTTCTTCTCCTTGGTGATGTTCACGTCCATGTCGTCGGCGCGCGAGTTCTCGCCGACGATCATGCCCTCGTACACCTCGGTGCCGGGGTCGGTGAACAGCACACCGCGCTCCTGGAGGTTCGTCATCGCAAAGGCGGTGACGGCACCGGCGCGGTCGGCGACCAGCGAGCCGTTGTTACGGGTCGTCAGCACGCCGAACCACGGCTCGTGGCCCTCGTGGATGGAGTGGGCGATGCCCGTGCCGCGCGTACCGGTCAGGAACTCCGTACGGAAGCCGATGAGGCCGCGGGACGGGACGACGAACTCCAGGCGGACCCAGCCGGAGCCGTGGTTGGACATGTTGTCCATCCGGCCCTTGCGGACGCCCATGAGCTGCGTGACCGCGCCCATGTGCTCCTCGGGCACGTCGATCGTCATGCGCTCGACCGGCTCGTGCACCTTGCCGTCGATGATCTGCGTGACGACCTGCGGCTTGCCGATGGTCAGCTCGAAGCCCTCACGGCGCATCTGCTCGACCAGGATGGCCAGCGCCAGCTCACCGCGGCCCTGCACCTCCCAGGCGTCGGGGCGCTCGGTGTCGAGGACGCGCAGCGAGACGTTACCGATCAGCTCGCGGTCCAGGCGGTCCTTGACCTGGCGGGCGGTCACCTTGCGGTCCTTGACGGCGGCCTTCGCGGAGGCGCCCTTGCCGGTGCCGCCGCGGCCGACCAGCGGCGAGGTGTTCGTGCCGATGGTCATGGAGATCGCCGGCTCGTCGACCGTGATGAGCGGCAGCGCGATCGGGTTCTCGGGGTCGGCGAGGGTCTCGCCGATCATGATGTCCGGGATACCGGCCACGGCACAGATGTCACCGGGGCCCGCCATCTCGGCCGGCTTGCGGGTGAGCGCCTCGGTCATCAGCAGCTCGGTGATGCGCACGTTGGACATCGTGCCGTCGCGCTTGATCCACGTGACGGTCTGGCCCTTGCGCAGCTCGCCCTGCTCGACACGGAGCAGCGCGATACGGCCGAGGAAGTTGTCGGCGTCCAGGTTGGTGACGTGCGCCTGGAGCGGGGCCTCCTCGTCGTACTGGGGGGCCGGGACGTGCGCCAGGATCGTGGAGAAGAAGGGCTCCAGGCTGTCGCTGTCCTGCGGGACCGTGCCGTTCTCCGGCTTGGTCAGCGAGGCCACGCCGTCCCGCGCGCACGCGTAGACGATGGGGAACTCGATCTGCTCCTCGTCCGCGTCCAGGTCCAGGAAGAGGTCGTACGTCTCGTTGACGACCTCGTCGATCCGGGAGTCGGGGCGGTCCGTCTTGTTGATGCACAGGATGACGGGCAGGCGCTGGTGGAGCGCCTTGCGCAGCACGAAGCGGGTCTGGGGCAGCGGGCCCTCGGAGGCGTCGACGAGGAGCACCACCGCGTCCACCATCGACAGACCGCGCTCGACCTCGCCACCGAAGTCGGCGTGGCCCGGGGTGTCGATGATGTTGATGGTGATGACGTCGCCGCCATCCTTCGGGTGGTACTTCACGGCCGTGTTCTTGGCCAGGATCGTGATGCCCTTCTCACGCTCCAGATCGTTCGAGTCCATCATTCGGTCGTCGAGCGATTCGGCGGCGTGCGCGGCGAAGGCACCGGCCTGCTTCAGCATGGCGTCGACGAGGGTCGTCTTCCCGTGGTCGACGTGGGCGACGATGGCGACGTTGCGGATGTCGTGGCGCGTGGCCATATTGCGGCGAACTCCCGGAGAGTGAGGAAGGCCTGCGCGTACCTCTGTGTTACGCGGACCCTGCCGGGCTGGACACGCCACGGCCTTACCCCATCGTACGTGGCGTATGGGGATGAGGCCTCCGCAGGGCCTTACGGACGGCACCGCGCCCGGCCGCACGGGCCCTGGGCCAGGAGAAAACCGGCCCCGCCGCGTTCCTTTTCCTCTCGCCACGACGGCCGCCGCCCCGCAATGCGCTGCGGGGCGGCGGCCGTACGCGTCCGGTGTGCGGGAGGTCAGTCCTTGGTGGGACTCGCGGACGGGGTCGCGCCCTTCTTCAGGAAGCCCATGTCCTCGTAGAGCGGGGTCTGGAAGCCGAAGGAGCCGGCGTTGGCGAGGGTCCTGCGGGCCGCGGTGAGCTGGGGGCGCTGGTAGAGGGGGATCGAGCCGGCCGCCGCCCAGATGCGGGCGTCGGCCTTGCGGACCAGGGCGGCGGACTCGTCCTCGTCGAGGGTGGAGGCGGCCTGGTCGAAGAGCTGGTCGACCTGGTCGGTGCCGACGCGGGTGTAGTTCTGCTCGACGTTGAGCGAGCCGTCCGCGGCCGGGACCGGCTTGGCGAAGATCGGGCGCGCGTCGGTGGCGGGGAAGGCGGACGCGGGCCACGAGTAGAGGGCGAGGTCGTACTGGCCGGACGCGATGTGGTCCTTGAAGTAGCTGTCGTCGGAGACCTTGGTGATCTCGGTGCGGATGCCGACCTTCTCCAGCATGCGGGAGATGCTGTCGGCGACCGCGCCCAGCGACTCCGAGCCGGTGCCGGAGGGGAGCACGAAGCGGAGGGCGAGCGGCTTGCCGTCCTTGGCGAGCAGACCGGTCTTCGCGTCGGCGGGGGCGGCCGTGCCCTTGGGGGCGTACGCGCCGGGCGCCCCGCCCTGCTTCACCTTGCGGCCGTCGTACTGCTTGCCGTCGGCGAGGTGCTTGGAGCTCTCGTCGCCGTGCCCGTGCTTCTTGGTGTGGTCCTGCGGGTCCTTGTTGTCCTCGCCGACGATGTACTGCCCGTCGGAGCCGCCCTCGGACTCGGCACCGTCATCGGACTTCTTGCTCTTCTTGCCCTCGGACCCGGCCGCCTTCTCGCCCTTGTCCTTGACCGGTCCGCCGGGCACCCAGCCGGCGTCGGCGAGCAGCGCCTGCGCCTCCGTGGTGTCCTGGCCGCCGAGCGCGCCGCTGTTGTCGGCGTACGCGGCCTGCCCGGAGAGCGCGAGGTGACTGCCGACCGGCACGGCGGGCAGGCCGAGCGGCTTGAGGACGACCTTCGCCAGTTCCGTACGGTCGAGCGCGCGGGCCACCGCACGCCGGACACGCTCGTCGGCGAGGGGGCCCTCGGAGCCGTTGAGGGCGAGCTGGGTGTACGCGGGCTCCAGCGAGCGGCGGACGGTGAAGGCGCGCAGCGCGTCCTGCTGGCGCAGGAACTTGGCGAGCGCCTTGCGCTCCTTCTTGCTGAGCTTCTTCTTCTGCCGGCTCTCGTTCTTGTTCTCGTCCTTGCCCGTGGGGGTGGCGCCCTGCAGCGGGGTGCTCGTCCCCTTGGCCCGGCCCGCGAGGGCGATCCGGCTCGCGTCGGCGGGGTCGATCTCGGCCAGGTCGACACTGCCGTCGGCGAGCGCGGCCGCCCGCTTGTCCAGCGGTACGGCGGCCAGCACGATCTGGGAGAGCTTCGCGGGCCGGCCCCACCAGTGCGGGTTGCGGCCGAGGACGATCTCCTTGTCCTTGCGGTCGACCTTCTGCACCGAGAACGCCCCGGCGGTCACCTTCAGCTTGCGGCGCGCGCCGTCGTTGAAGGCGTCCGGGGTGCCCATGACGTCCTTGGGGTACAGCGGCGAGAACAGCGCCTTCCAGTCGGCGTACGGCCTGCTGAAGGTGACCTTGACCTCGAGGTTGTTGGCGCCGCGCTCGATCTTCTCGATGCGGTCGTACCCGGCGTTGCGGGCGGTCCAGTACGCGGAGTCCTTGCCGGACAGGGCGCGCCACTGGGCGGCGAAGTCGGCGGCACCGATCTCGCGGCCGTCGCTCCACACGGCCTGCTGGTCCAGCTTGTAGAGGACGACCTGCTTGGGCTCGGTGTCGACGACCTTCGCGGACTCCAGGTAGTCGGCGTCCCGCTGCGGGCGCCCCTGCGCGTCGAGCCGGAACATCGCGGGCAGCACGGCCTCGGCGACGCGGGTGGTGGCGTCGTCGGCGTCCGACTGGAACGTGTTGAGGGTCTCCGGTACGTCGTCCACGGCCCAGCGCAGGGTGCCGCCGTCGGCGACCAGGTCGCGCCCGGCGGGGGCGATGTCCTGGGCGGCGAGCGGCTTGCCCGACTCGTCGTCGGAGCCGCAGGACGCGAGGGTGGGCACCGCGAGCGCGCCCGCGGTGAGGAAGACGACCGAGCGCATGACCGCGCGCAGTCTGACGCCGTCGTGGGACATCACTGCTACCTCCGGTGGACCGCGGGACTTCTGATCACTTTTGGTGGTATATGGAGCTGATCAGATCTATGCCGCCACTGAAGAGGAAACGGTTCGGCCTTCGGGGGCGACACGGCGAGGGGCGCCGGGAAGCCCACCCGTGCGGCGCAATGGTCGAATCTGCCCCCGTACACACCAACGCACCCCGGCCAATCCGTGCACACCGCTTCCCACCGGCAGGTGTGACGCGCAACACTCGCAGGCGCATGAACGTTGCCGTCCAGGGCCGACGCCCGCGGAAGTGAGGTCACGTCATGTCCGTGCACGACGAACTGACGTCAGTCCAGCGCTGTCTCGACGACCTGTTCAGGTCGGTGGGACGGCTGGAGAACCAATTCGGCAGCGGCGGCCTGGAGATGCGCAGGGTCAAGGCCGACGCCGACCGTCTGCGCGAGAGCGTCGCGCTGCTGCGTGACGCCGCACCAGGGATCGAGCGCCCCCGGCGCCCCGATCTCGTCTCCATCCCCGACACCCCCTACGACAACACCCTGTGGACGGACTCGGACGACGAGGGACTCGGCGCCCACGACCGCCACGCACCCTGAACCGACCGGAGTCCTGACTTGGCCACTGGTACGGAACCCCAACCGAAGAGCGGCGGCGTACACACCGGTACGCGCGCCGCGATCGACGCCCCGCATCTGCGGACCGACCGCTGGTGGCTGGCCCCGGCCGTCACCGCCGCCGGACTGCTGGCCTTCGTCGTCTACTCGACATGGCGGGCCTTCGCGGACTCGAACTACTACACGGCGCCCTATGTCTCGCCGTTCTACTCACCCTGTCTCGCCGATCGCTGCCGGACCATGCACGCGGGCCCGAACGCGGATCTCTTCGGGAGCTGGTGGGGCATCTCCCCCGCCATCATCATCCTGATCTTCCCGCTCGGCTTTCGGCTGACCTGCTACTACTACCGCAAGGCCTACTACCGCGGCTTCTGGGCCTCGCCCCCGGCCTGCGCGGTGGCCGAGCCGCACAAGAAGTACAGCGGTGAGACCCGCTTCCCGCTGATCCTGCAGAACGTCCACCGGTACTTCTTCTACGCGGCGATCCTGGTGGCGGGCACCCTGACCTACGACACCGTGCTGACCTTCCGCGACGAGCACTACCACTGGGGCCACATGGGCCTCGGCACCCTCGTCTTCCTGGCCAACATCGTGCTGATCTGGGCGTACACCCTCTCCTGCCACTCCTGCCGGCACATCGTCGGCGGCAAGCTCAAGCACTTCTCCAGGCATCCCGTGCGCTACCGGGCGTGGAAGTTCGTCGGGAAACTGAACAACCGTCATATGCAGCTCGCCTGGGCGTCGTTGATCAGCGTGGCGGCTGCCGACTTCTACGTGTACCTGGTCGCCTCCGGCGCTTTCAACGATCCGAGGTTCTTCTGATGTCCGTGGTCGAGCGACAGGAGTGGGACGTCGTCGTGGTCGGTGCCGGTGGCGCGGGCCTCCGGGCCGCCATCGAGGCACGCGAGCTCGGTGCCCGTACGGCGGTGATCTGCAAGTCGCTGTTCGGCAAGGCCCACACGGTGATGGCCGAGGGCGGCATCGCGGCGGCGATGGCCAACGTCAACGAACACGACAACTGGCAGGTCCACTTCCGCGACACCCTGCGCGGCGGCAAGTTCCTCAACCAGTGGCGCATGTCGGAGCTGCACGCGAAGGAAGCCCCGGACCGGGTATGGGAGTTGGAGACCTGGGGCGCCCTCTTCGACCGTACGAAGGACGGCCGGATCTCGCAGCGCAACTTCGGCGGCCACGAGTACCCCCGCCTCGCGCACGTCGGCGACCGCACGGGCCTCGAACTGATCCGCACGCTCCAGCAGAAGATCGTGTCGCTCCAGCAGGAGGACCACAAGGAGACCGGTGACTACGAATCCCGTCTGAAGGTCTATCAGGAGTGCACGGTCACACGGGTGTTGAAGGACGGCAGCCGGGTCTCCGGGGTCTTCGCCTACGAGCGCGAGACCGGCCGCTTCCTGGTCCTCGAAGCCCCCTCCGTGGTGATCGCGACGGGCGGGATCGGCAAGTCCTTCAAGGTGACGTCGAACTCGTGGGAGTACACGGGCGACGGCCACGCGCTGGCGCTGCTCGCGGGGGCGCCGCTGCTCAACATGGAGTTCGTGCAGTTCCACCCGACCGGCATGGTCTGGCCGCCGTCCGTGAAGGGCATCCTCGTCACCGAGTCGGTGCGCGGCGACGGCGGGGTGCTGCGCAACTCCGAGGGCAAGCGGTTCATGTTCGACTACATCCCCGACGTCTTCAAGGAGAAGTACGCCGAGTCGGAGGAGGAGGGCGACCGCTGGTACGAGGACCCGGACACCAACCGGCGTCCCCCCGAACTGCTCCCCCGCGACGAGGTCGCCCGCGCCATCAACTCCGAGGTGAAGGCGGGCCGCGGCTCACCGCACGGCGGGGTCTTCCTGGACGTGTCAACACGCATGCCGGCGGAGGTCATCCGGCGCCGACTCCCGTCCATGTACCACCAGTTCAAGGAACTCGCCGACGTCGACATCACCGCCGAGGCGATGGAGGTCGGCCCGACCTGTCACTACGTGATGGGCGGCATCGCGGTCGACTCGGACACGGCGGCGGCGCGCGGGGTACCGGGGCTGTTCGCGGCCGGTGAGGTGGCCGGCGGCATGCACGGCTCCAACCGGCTGGGCGGCAACTCCCTGTCCGACCTGCTGGTGTTCGGCCGCCGGGCGGGCTGGCACGCGGCCGACCACGCGGCGGCCCTGGCGGCGGAACGGCCCCTGGTGGACGACACCGAGGTCGACCTGGCGGCGGCGGAGGCACTGCGCCCGTTCTCGGCGGAGGGCCCGGAACCCGGCCAGGAGAACGGCCGTACCCCTGAGAACCCGTACACCCTCCACCAGGAACTCCAGCAGACCATGAACGACCTCGTCGGCATCATCCGCCGCGAGGGCGAGATGGAACAGGCGCTGGAGAAACTGTCGGACCTGCGGGTCCGGGCACGCCGGGCCGGAGTGGAGGGCCACCGGCAGTTCAACCCGGGCTGGCATCTCGCCCTGGACCTGCGGAACATGCTGCTGGTCAGCGAGTGCGTGGCGCGGGCCGCGCTGGAGCGCACCGAGTCGCGCGGCGGACACACCCGCGAGGACCACCCCGGCATGAACCGCGACTGGCGCCGCATCAACCTGATCTGCCAACTGACGCACCCCGAAGGCGGGTTGGCGGCCGCCACCGACCCCGTGTCCGGCCAGATCAGCCTGACCCGTGAGACGACCGACCCCATCCGCGCCGACCTGCTCGCCCTCTTCGAGAAGGAAGAGCTGGTCAAGTACCTCGCCGAAGAGGAGCTCTACGAGTGAGCAGCTACGAGGCCCGCTTCAAGGTGTGGCGGGGGGACGTCGAGGGCGGCGACCTGGAGGACTTCGAGGTCGAGGTCAACGACGGCGAGGTGATCCTCGACATCATCCACCGCATCCAGGCCACCCAGGCCTCCGACCTCGCCGTGCGCTGGAACTGCAAGGCGGGCAAGTGCGGTTCGTGCTCGGCGGAGATCAACGGCCGCCCCCGGCTGATGTGCATGACCCGCATGTCGGTGTTCACCCGCGAGGAGACGATCACCGTCACGCCCTTGCGTGCCTTCCCCGTCGTCCGCGACCTGGTCACGGACGTCGGCTTCAACTACCAGAAGGCCAGGGAGGTTCCGGCGTTCGTACCGCCGGAGGGAGTCGCGGCCGGCGAGTACCGGATGATGCAGGAGGACGTCGACCGCTCGCAGGAGTTCCGCAAGTGCATCGAGTGCTTCCTGTGCCAGGACACCTGCCATGTGGTGCGCGACCACGAGGAGAACAAGACGGCGTTCGCCGGTCCCCGATTCCTCATGCGGGTCGCGGAGTTGGACATGCACCCGCTGGACGCGGCGGCCGAGAGCGGCCTCGACCGCAAGAAGACCGCCCAGGACGAACACGGCCTCGGCTACTGCAACATCACCAAGTGCTGCAGCGAGGTCTGCCCCGAGGGCATCCACATCACGGACAACGCGCTGATCCCCTTGAAGGAAAGGGCGGTTGACCGCAAGTACGACCCGCTGGTGTGGCTGGGGTCGAAGATCAGGAGGCGCTCTCCAGAAAGCTGAGGGCCAGGCCGAGGTGGTGCTCGGCGATGCCGCGCATGAACTCCGGGTCGTGGAAGTCCCCGACGTCGAGCAGGCGGAGGGGACCCGCCACGAGGGAGAGATGCGTGGCCAGTCGGTAGAGACGCAGGCGGGCCTCGTCCAGGCCCACGGTGTCGTCGGTGCGCAGGGCGTCGTAGTGCCGGCCGAAGCGCTGGCGGAGGAAGACGTGCTCCCACTCGGCGTCGAAGTACATCAGGCCCTCGATGTCGATGAGGGCGAGGTCGCCGTCGGGGGTCACGCGGACGTGGTCGGGGCCGAGTTCGCCGTGGATGAGGGTCGGGGGTCCGGTGCGGGGCTGCACTTGAGCGGCCAACGCCCCTATCGCCTCGGCCAGTTGAGGGTGTGCGGCTGCCGCTCGTGGATCGCGCGCCGGTAGCTCGTCGAGGTCGCTCAGAGCCCGTTCCGCAACGACCGCCTCGCACGAACCGCCGTACGAGGAACCGCCGTTGTCCACGACCGCGACCTTCCCGAAGCGCGGGCCGGTGCACGCGTGCAGGGTGTCGAGCAGGGCCGCCGTCCGCTCCAGCACGCCCGTCTCCACTACGGCGTCACCGTCCAGCAGGTCCTCCAGGGTGCCGCCCGGGAGGTCCTCGACGAGCGCCACGTCCGCCGGGAGGTGGGTGTGCGAGGGGTCGGCGTGAAGGAGGCGGGGAGCGCGGACGCCTGCTGCGGCGAGGCGGTGCGCCGCCGCGGTGAACAGGTCGAGCCCGGAGGCGTGGGAGAAGGGGTCCCGGGGGTCGGCGGGGCCCGCGTCCCAGAGGTCCTCGTCCGGGGACCAGACGTAGGCCACGGCGGTCGAACGGTCCCGGAAGGTGAGCCGGTAGACGCCCTTCTTCGAACCGCCCCGGAGACGGGTCACGCCGTCCAGGGTGTGACCGAGGGTGCGGGCGTAGGGGGCGAGGTCGGTGGGGGTGAGGGTCCTGCGGGTTGCGGTCATCGGGGCGCGGTGGCCGTGAGCGGAGTCGTCGTGACGGGCATGGCGACGGGCATCTCCCTGCGCTGGTGGGCGGGTTCCCCGGCGACGGGTGACGCGGCCAGCGCACAGGCCGCGGCGGCCAGTCCCGTCCACCCCATCCCCCACCCCCTTCAGGCTCGCCGGATCATCGCACCCCGGGAGGTGAACAGCACCCGGTTTTACGGCACTTGAGCGTGCCCTGCTCAGCGCACCCAGTCCTCCCGGTACGCCGTCCAGTCCGCCTCCGTCGCCGCGAAGTCGACGTACAGGGCGACGCCGAAGTTCGTACGGTCCGCGTCCGTGCGGGACAGGCCGAGGCGGACGCCGCGTACGGCGGCGGGGACGGTCTCGGCGGAGGCGTGGTGGCCGAAGCGGTTCTCGTGGAAGAAGGGCAGACCCATCAGGAGGTCGGTGGAGTCCGGGGTGACCTCCAGGGCGAGCGAGGTCTGCTGGGCGACGTAACCGCCGTAGAGACTCTGCAGGGGCTGCATCGTGTCGTACGACATCACGGCGATCTGGTCGACTCGGCGGGCGACCTGGCCGAAGTACGCCTGCGACCACCACTTGGGGTGGTCGGTGACGGTGCCCCAGAAGGAGTGGAACGCGGGGAGCGGGTCGATCTGGTGGGCGGCGACGGAGAGTTGGGCGTCGTGGGCTCGTGTGACCGCGTGGAGCCGGTCGAGGAGGTCGAGGTAGTCCGCGTCGCCGGAGTGGAGGGGTTCCAGGTCGAAGTGGGCGCCCTCGAAGCCGGCGGCGAGGATCTGGCGGGTCGAGGTGACGATCGCGGTACGGGTCCCGGGGTTCTGCAGGCGCAGGCCGTCCGGGCTCTCGGTGGCGAGCTTGTCCCCCAGCCAGGCCTGGACGCGGACGCCGGGGAGTTCCCTGTGCACGGACTCGATCAGCCAGGCCGCCTTGGGGTAGTCCGACTCCGGGAGGGTGCCGTCGTGCTCCAGGGGGCCTGAATGGACGTACAGGTCGCGGATACCGGTGCCCTTGAGCCGACCGGCCAGTGCTGTCAGGTCGGCGTCGGTCTTACGACCGTCCACCCAGGCGTGCCCCAGCCAGATCGCGTCCTTGCTCCGGGTGTACGTGCCGTCGGCGAGGTCACCGGTGTAATTGAGGCGCAGGGCGCCCTCCGCGCCGAGGACGGGCACCACCAGGGCGACCACCAACGCGACCAGGCTCCGCCGAATCCACCGCGCCCTCCCACCCCGCCCGGCAGTGCTGCTTTCGTCGGCGGGTGCGGGTGGCCCCTGTGGGGGTACGGCGCCGTCGGCGGCCTCGGGGGGAGCAGCGGCTCCGGCAAGCCCACCCGCCTCGGCTTCGCCCGCCATCTCGGGACCACCCGATATGTCCCCCTCCCCCGAGCCCGCCTCCGCGCCCGAACCCCCTGCACGCCGTTCCATCCCCACGTCACCCCTCCCCATAGCCGTACATCTCTCACCCCACTCACCGACCCCGCTCCCCCACGTCCCACCCGAAGCCCACCCCGGTCGCGCGCCCGCATTCCTGCTCATACGCTCCGAAATGTGACGTCATCCTTGATACGGGGCCGGCCGCGGCGCGGGACCTCCCACATATCCGTGCGGGTGGTGCATGCCGTGGTGGGTGGGGCGGCCGGGGTCGTGTGGCTGGTGTTGCCGGTGATGACGATCAAGGGGGAGGTTCCGGTTGCGGCCGGCCGGGGCGAGCCCGTCGCACGTGCCTCCGTGCAGGGCACCGAGCCCGAAGCCGCACGCCGGTCCACCGCGCAGGACCCTGAGGACCACTCCGGGTACTACTCCGACGGAAGCACCTCCCCCGCCGACCTCGTCCTCCCCCTCGTCGCCGTGGGCGGAGTCGTCGTCCTCGCGGGGTACGGGTACGTCCGCCGTACCCGTAGGGCCCGTACCCGTACGACCCCCGGCGTGGTGTCGCCCCAGCCGCCCGTGACCCCGCTCCCCGTACGGGAACGGCAGGCCTGTACCGCCCTCGTGCAGGCCGACGACTGTCTGCGGACCAGCCGGGAGGAACTCGCCTTCGCCGAGGACCGGTTCGGGGTGGATGCCGTCGCGCCGTTCGCGGACGCCCTGCGTGAGGCCGAGCGGGAGCTCTCCGCCGCGTTCGCGATACGGGTGCGGTACGAGCACGGTGTCCCGGCGCCGGAGGAGGAGGCCGCCCGGCGGCAGGCCCTCGCCGGGATCGTCGGGCGGTGTGCCGAGGCCGGGCGGCGGCTCGATGCCGAAGCGCCCGGGTTCGATCAACTCCGTGCGCTGGAGCGGGACATGGGTGACGCCCTCGGTGTCGCGGAGGGACGGTTCCGGGAACTCGCCGGCCGTACCGGGGCCGTGGAGACCGCCCTCGCCGACCTGGAAGCCCGGCATCCCGCACCCGGCGCCCCGGCCGCCACCGCCGTCACCGGCTACGTCGAACAGGCCAAGGACCGGCTCGTGTTCGCCACCACGCACCTCAACCAGGCCCGCCAGGCGACCGACCTGGGAGACACCGGCAGAGCGATCCGCGACCTCCGCGCCGCCGAGGGGGCCATCAGCCAGGCCGACACCTTCCTCACCGGCGTCGAACGGCTCGCCAACTCCCTGGTCGAAGCGGCCCAGTTGGTACCGGCCGCCCTCACCGGCGCGGAGGCCGAGCTCGCACGGGCGCGGGCCGCTACCCCCTCCGGCCTCGCCTCCGCCCACGCCACCCTTGCCACCGTCCGCGAAGAGCTCACCAGCGATGCCCCCTACGACCCTCTCGACGCCCTCCGCCGCATCACGCGGGCCCTGCTACCGCTGGGTGCAGGCCGGGACGGCGTCCTCGGTTTCGCCGCACGGCTCGTGGCCCGCACCGACATCAGCGCGGCCGACGGCTTCGTGGGCACGCACCGGGGTGCCGTGGGCGTCGACGCCCGCACCCGCCTGGCCGAAGCGCAACGGCTGCTCGACACCGACCCCGCCGCAGCCGACGCACTCGCCCTGGAGGCACGGGAGTTGGCCGAACAGGACGTCCGGATGCACGGCAACCCGTACGCCGGTGTCGCCGACGAGCACACGAGCGGGGTCGGCGGTGCGGTCCTCGGCGGAATCCTCCTGGGCGAGGACCCGGACGGCGGGCCGCCCCTCGGCTTCGGCGGCCCGGACACCCGGAAACGGCGGGGCCTTCCGCCGACGTAGCACAGCGCGGCCGGAGCCGGAGCCGTCAGAACAGGCTGAGCAGCGCCTCCGCCGGGTCCACCATCCCGTTCTCCCCATCGGGCAGCGGCAGTTCGAACCACACCGTCTTGCCGCGTGGCGTCCGGCGTGAGCCCCAGGCCGCCGAGAGGAGGCCGACCAGTTGGAGGCCCCGGCCGCCCTCGTCCGTGTCGCGGGCGCGGCGGCGGCGCGGCTGGACGAGGCCCGCGTCCCAGACCTCGCACACCAGGGTGCGGTCCAGGAGGAGGCGGAGCCTGATCTCGCCCTCGCCGTAGCGCAGCGCGTTCGTGACCAGTTCACTGACGAGCAACTCGGCGGTGTCGACGAGGGGTTCGAGGTCCCAGGACTGGAGGCGGCCGCGGGCGTACTCGCGGGCGCGGCCCACGCTGCGTGGTTCGCGCGGGAGGGTCCAGTCGCCGACGGAGTCCTCGGGCAGGCCCTGGACGCGGGCCATGAGGAGCGCGATGTCGTCCTCGCCGTGGTGGGTGTCGAGGGTGCTGAGGACGTGGTCGCAGACGTCCTCCAGGTCACGGTGGGTGTCGGCGTTCAGGGCCGTCTTGGCGTGCGGCTGGTCGTCGGCGGCCGGGTTGCGGGTCGCCGGGTCCGTCAGCGCGCCCACGAAGGCCTGGAGTCCCTCGTCCAGGGGGTGGTCGCGGGATTCGACCAGTCCATCCGTGTAGAGCGCGAGCAGCGCGCCCTCGGGGAGTTCGACCTCCACCTCCTCGAAGGGCTCGCCGCCGACCCCCAGGGGCATCCCCGGCGGGACGTCGAGCATCAGCGCCGCCTCGCCCGGTTCGACCAGGACCGGCGGGAGATGGCCCGCGTTGGCGAAGGTGCAGCGCCTGGTCACCGAGTCGTAGACGGCGTAGATACAGGTCGCGAGGTACACCTCGGAGAGGTCGGCCTCGCGGGGGCGGCGGGCGGCCCGGGTGGCCTGCTGGACGCCACCGGGGGTGCCGAGGCCGCGGGCGATCTCGTCCAACGCGGAGAGCACCTCGGCCGGTTCGAGGTCGAGGAGGGCCAACGTACGGACGGCGGTGCGGAGTTCACCCATCGCCACCGCCGCGCGCAGCCCGCGGCCCATCACGTCGCCGACCACCAACGCGGTGCGGTGGCCGGGGAGTTCGATGACGTCGAACCAGTCGCCGCCGACCTCCGTGGCCGCGTTCCCGGGAAGGTAACGACACGCGATGTCGAGGCCGGACGCCTCCGGGTCGCCGGGCGGGAGCAGGGACCGCTGCAGTATCAACGCCCGTTCGTGCTCGCGCCGGTACAGCCGCGCGTTGTCGATGCAGACGGCGGCCCGCGCCGCCAGCTCCACCGCGAGATCCCGGTCCCGGTCCCCGAACGGCTCGCTGCCCTTCGTCCGCGCGAACTGCGCGAGTCCTACGACGGTGTCGTGGGCGACCATCGGCACGGCCAGCGTGGACTGGACGAGGCCGCCCTCCTCGGCGGGCACGTACTGCGGGCGGGCGGTGCGCAGGGCGTCCGCGCAGGGCGAGTTGAAGGGGTAGTGGTGGACCGCGCCCACGGAGACGGGGGCGCCGCCGCCGACGAAGGGGGCGTCGGAGACCGCGCTGGCGAAGGCCACCCGGCGCAGTTCGGCGCTGCCGTCGGCGCGGCCCGGCGGGGTCTCGTCGCCGGCCAGGAGGCCCTGGTAGAGGTCGACGGTCGCGAGGTCGCAGAAGCCGGGGACGACGACGTCGAGGAGTTCGCGGGCCGTGGTCTCCAGGTCGAGGGAGTTCCCGATGCGGGCGCCGGCCTCGTTCAGAAGGGCGAGATTGCGCCGCGCGGAGGCGGCCTCGCGGGCGGCGGCGCGGCGCTCGGTGACATCGGTGCCGAGCCAGGCGATGCCGATCGGACGGCCGCTTCCGCTGTGCACGCGGTAGAGGTTGATGGACCAGTGGCGGCGCTCGTCGGAGCCCGGCACCAGACCGGTGACCTGCATGTCCGTGATGGAGTTGCCGGTCTCCAGGACGCGGCGCAGGGTCGCGGTGATCCGCTCGGCCTCGGGGCTCTGCAGATAGTCGTGGACGCCCCGGCCGCGGTGGTCGTCGGGGGTGCCGCCGAAGGTGTTGGCTATCTGCTGGTTGGCCCGGCGGACCCGCAGGTCGGGGTCGATCAGCAGGAACCCGAACGGAGATTGACCGAATATCGACTGCGACGCGGCGAGATCCGTCTCTATGCGGCGCAGGATGCGGACGTCGACGACGATGCAGACCGCGGCCCGCTCGCCCTCCTCGGTCCGGGTCGGCATCACATAGACCTCGGCGAGCCCCTCCTTGCCCGGCTCGCCCTCGGCGCTCTCCGGCGCCTTGAAGGGCACCACGCCGGTCCACTCACGGCCGTCCAGGATCTCGGCCATCTTCCGCTGGCCGTGCTCGTGCAGTTCGGGATCGACGAACGCCTCGATGGGATCCATGCCCACCGCGCGCTCCGTGGAGATGCCGAAGAGCTGCTCGGCCCGCAGGCTCCACTGGTCGACGAGCCCGTCGGGGCCGATGGAGAAGGACGCGACCTTGATGTAGTCGTAGATCGAGCCGGGTGGACTGCTCTGCCACATGGCGTCGCCGACGGACAAGGAGTCCTCGGCGGGCACGTCGATGTAACCCGCGGCCTCAGCCCTCGCGCGGTCCGACGGGTCCTCGGACTCCGTGGCCTTCGCTGGTATCTCGCTCACGCGAACCGTCCCCTCCAGCTCACCGCGTCCGGCACCAGTCACCGGGGGCGGCTGCCCGCAGTATCCAGCACTACGGCGCCGCACAACACGGTGTTCACGATCACAGGACAATCCCGATGCATTTCGGACCTGCCTGCGACAACACTCCCAGTCTTCTAACCAGCGGACACGCAGTCGAACCACGCGGATCGACAACCGTCACAGGCCTGAACCAGTCGATGGACACGCCTGTCCGGTCCGTACAGGTCGGATCACCCGGGTACGGCCAGCTCGAACCACACCGTCTTGCCCGTTTCGCCCGGCCTGGTACCCCAGCGGACGCAGGCGCCCGCGACGAGTTGGAGACCCCGGCCGCTCTCGTCCTCGGGGCGGGCGACGCGCTCGCGGGGCGGGTCGGGCAGCGGGTCGGAGACCTCGACGAGGAGCACACCGCCCGGCCCCTTGGGACGGACCAGCCGGACACCGATAGGGCCCGTGGCGTGCCGCAACGCGTTGGTCACCAGCTCGCTCACGAGCAGCGCCGCGATGTCGGCGAGCGCGTCGAGCTCCCAGTCGCGCAACTGGCCGCGCACCGCCGAGCGCGCGGTGCGGACCGCCCCCGGGTCCGCGGGGAACGTCCACTCGACGCAGTCGCCTTCGGTGTCGATCAAGCCGATCACATCCCGGGCCAGCCAGCACACCCATGTCCGATTTCATGGGGTTAATGGGCACATACCCGATATCTCGGGCCCGGTACCGTCCCCAAGGGCGCACTGTGGCACGAACGGCGTACGCCGAGCCCGACACGCTCCCCCGACATGCAGGGCTGCTACTTCGACGCGCCCCGGTGCCGAGGGGGCGATGGCTTCCGGGCGCCGGGGTGGCGAGAGGGGACGACAGCTCCGGCGGGCTGAGGTGACGAGAAGCGACGACAGTTCCGGCGGGCTGGGGGGCTGAGAACCGGCGAGGGCTTCAGCATGTCCAGGCGTCCCGGCAGGCAGACAGCCGACTCGGCGCGCCCTCCTATCGGGAGTTGGCGACGCCCTCAGCGCGATCGGGCGTCGAGCGCCGCCAACCACCTAGCAGCACCCTCGCGTCGAGAGCCAGCGGCAGCCTCAGCGGGCCCGGGCATCGAGCAGCGCGAGTGTCTCCCGTACGGCCGGCACGTCCTGGTCGAGCCAGTCGACGGTCCAGATGTCGGCGGGGGTGAGCCAGCGGAGTTCGTCGTGGTCTTCGAGGGGGTGCGGCTGGGGTGAGCCGGGGCGGAGGCGGGCCGTCCAGACCTGGAGGGTGTACGGGGACTTCAGGGGCCATTCGCCGGGGACGCGCTCGACGGTCTCCGCGTCGACGCCGAGCTCCTCGCTCAACTCGCGTACCAGCGCGGCCTCGGGGCGCTCTCCGGGTTCGACCTTGCCGCCGGGGAGTTCCCAGCGTCCGGCGAGTTCGGGGGGTGCGCTGCGGCGCGCGGCGAGGAGGCGGCCGTCGTCGAACAGGGCGGCTCCGACCACCACGATCCGTGTCGTCATGCGCGGGAGCCTACGGGGTGCGGTCAGTTGCGGGTCGCGTCGCCGTGCTGGCCGATCCGCTCGACCCAGTAGAGCTGCTTGTGCCCGCGGTCGTCGAGGCTGTCCGCGATCTTCTGCGCCTCGGCGCGGGTCGCGTACCTGCCCACGCGGTAGCGATTGCCGTTGTCGTCCTGCCGTATCACGAGCCAGGGCAGGGTGATCGTGTTGTCGTTCATCGCGCCCCTCCGCTTCCAGCTCGCGGTTCGTGCCGTGCCCCACCCCATAAGGAAACCGCAATCCGCATATGCCGGAGCCTACGCCTAACCTTCACGCAGCGAATACGGCTTTTCACAAAGAGGTACGCAACCAGCCAAGACGCAGGGGGCGCACACCGATGAACGCGCCGTTGGCGCACCTCGATGCTTCCGGTGAGAGGCACGCTACAGGTGCCGTGAACGACCTGCGAGAAAGACCGGAATCCAACGGCCCGCAGGGCAGGGCGAATTGACCGGTTCCGCCGACAAGCCGGACCAACTGCCGGGAAGCGTGCGCTACTTCACCTGAAACGCACTACGACGCACCACACCGCACGCCCCGTTGCACCACTCGGTGCGCCGCTTCACCACCGCTGCCGGTGCGCTACTTCACCGGCAGGTGATACGCGATCCGGTACCGGTCCGCCGGGACCACCACGTCGGCCGTCTCCACCGGGCGCCCCGAGGCGTAGTACGTCCGCTGGATGACCAGGACCACATGCCCGGGGACTCCGCCCAGGGCGAGCAACTCCTCGGCGAGGCCCGGCCGGGCGCCGACCTCCTCGGTGACGTTGTCGACGACGACGTCGATCGCGCGCATCCGCTCGACGACCCCCATCCCGCCGAGCGGTCCCTCCTCGGGCAGCATCACGGGCGTACGTCCGGTCACCGCGAGGGGCTCCCAGGACGTGGAGAGCATCATCGTCTCGCCGGCGTCCCGGAACACGTACTTCGTGCACATCACGCGCTCGCCGGGCTGGAGCGCGAGCCGCTCGGCGATGGTGCCGCTGGCCTCGGCCTGCTCGCTGCTGGACTCCCAGGTGCCGCGCGCCTCGCCCTCGGCCTGCTCCTGCCGGAACGGCGTCGCACCGGCCGGCGGCCGGAACCCGGAGCGGGACACGCGCCGCGGCACGGGACGCTCGCGCACATACGTCCCCGACCCGGAGCGGCCCTCGACCAGCCCCTCCGCCATCAGCACCTTGCGCGCCTCGAGCGCGACCGTGTCGGAGACCCCGTACTCCTCGCGGATCCGAGCCTGCGAGGGCAGCCGGGTGTGCGGGGGCAGCTGGCCGTCGACGATCTTCTTGCGGAGATCACCCGCGACGCGCAGATACGCCGGCTGCTCACCGAATGTCACTGGCCGCTCCCATCAGGTTGTACAGACAGCAACAGCCTGGCAACCGTGGGTTGTGCCATGCAAGCAAAGGCCAGAGAATCACTCGATGTGATGACTTATGCCCGGCGTGGGCTTTACCCAGGCACTTTCTCCCCGCTATAGGAGCCGTCACACCTCCATGCCGCCGGCGTCTCCCCCGCCGTCCCCGCCGCTGTCGTTCCCGTCGTACGACGGAGGGGTCGTGGCGAGCCCCAGAGCCTTGCGGGCGGTGACGGACTTCTTCGGGTCGATGAGGTCGGCGCCCTTGTCGTAGTGGGCGTAGAACTCGTCGGCGTCGGAGGCCGTGGCCGCCTTCGCCCACTCCTTCTGCGCCGCCCGCAGGTCCTTGACCAGGTCCGCGACCGGCTGCTTCGACGCGGCCGGCCACTCGTGGCCCTCCAGCTGGTCGGCCTGCCGGGTCAGCGCGGTCGAGACGCGGCCCGCCCAGGCCCGGTGTCCCGGCAGGTCGTCCTCGACGTACTGCGCGTCGGGCGCCGAGTCCAGCGCGGTGTTCAGGACGTGAGCCGCTTTCAGATACGCGACCTGGTCCTGGTCGAGGGTCGTGGCGTCGTTGCGCAGCGAACCGCCGGGCAGGCTCGCGTCCTCGTCCGTGTTGCCGAAGACGCAGGTGATCTCGCGGTCGCCCAGGCTCCAGCTCTGCGAGGTCGGGGTGACGTAGTAAATGTCCACGTCATCGGGTACGGCCCAGCCGTCCATGGCGTACGCGTCCTGGAGGGCGTAGCACTTGTCGTCGGCGGTGGCCGTGACCTCCTTGTCCCCGGGGTAGCCGCCGCCGTCCATCTGCACGACGGCGAACACCTCGCCGTCGTGCTCGACGGAGCAGGGCACCACGTCGAAGTCGTACGCCCGGCCCTCCAGCGAACCGCTGGGCGCGTCGAAGCACTCGCCCTTCGCGGGCGAGGCGCTGGTGTTGTTGCGCGCGCTGTCCTTCATGTCGTCCCAGAGGCCGGTCGCCGCGCCGGTCGCGCCGAGCACCCAGACCATCAGCCCGAACGCCGACAGCACCATCCCGGCCGCCGCCATGCTCCGCCCGCGCTCGCCCCGCTTCTTGATCTGGTTCAGCGCGATCAGCCCGAGGACGACTCCGACGCCCGGTATGCAGCACAGGATCCCGAGCACGAGCGCGGCGACGGACATGCCGTTCAGGGGCGCGGGGTTGTTGTACGGGGTGTAGCCCTGCCCCCAGGTCTGATAGGGCTGGGGCCCGTAGGGGCTCGGGGGCCCCGGAGGGGTGTGGGAACCCTGGGGGTACGGGGCGTAAGGGCTCTGCGGCGGTGTCCCGTAAGGGAGTTGGGGCTGTGCGTACGGCGGCGGGGCGTACGGGTCCTGCGGCTTCGACTCCGGCGGGGCGTACGGGTTGTACGGGGTGGCTGCCTGCGGGGTGGGAGACGGACCCGGGGCCGGCGGCTGGTCCTGGGGGCTCTCGGGGCCCTGGGTGGACGGCCCTTGGGGCTCCGGAGGCGGAGGTATGGACACGGGTACCGTGCTCCTGGTTCAGGCGGGGATCTCCGGGGGGAGCGCTGGAGATCTTCAGATGCGGGACTGTCGTACGACTTGGCGCATGGTAAGCGTGAGATGAGCGGGGGCGGTATGCGGGTTGCGCGGGGGACGGTACGGGCGGTGAACGCGCTTGCCGCGCGGTGGGCCGGGGCTGATCATCGGGGGCCGGGGTGCCGACGATAGCCTTCCCGTGCGCGGGGACGTGATCTTGCGCTACGGGATCCACGGGGGCGGAATTGGGAGCGGGGCGGGGCGCGATGGGCGGGGGAACGGCGGGTCGGGGCGCGGTGGTCGAGGTACCGGCGACGGGACGGACGGTCGACGCGGTCAATCGGCTGACGGCGCGTTGGGCGGAGGCGCTGAGCGGTGACTCGGCGGTCCACGGCCCGGCCTCCCCGCTGGCCGGCGCCACGGTCTTCTCGGCGGCCGGGGTGTGGCCGCTGCTCGCGTTTCTCGCCGACGGGGCGTCGGGGGCCGCGCGGGCGGAACTCGCGGACGCGGTGGGGGTACCGGGCGACCAAGCTGCCGCCGCCGCACGGGAGTTGCTGGCCGGGATGGCGGCGATGCCTGGCCTGAACTCCGCACTCGGGCTGTGGACCGGACCCGAACTGGCCGTACGGGAGGAGTGGCGGGCCGGGCTCCCGGCGGGCACGCACGGCGTACTGACCGAGGATCTGCCTTCCTGTCAGCGGGAGTTGGACGCGTGGGCCGCCGAGCGGACGGGCGGGCTCATCGAGCGGATGCCGGTCGCGCTGGACGAGGGAGTGCAGCTGGTCCTGGCGAGCGCGCTCGCGCTGCGGACCGAATGGCCGCGCCAATTCGGCGAGTTGATGCTCACCCCGGACGCCGGACCGTGGCGGGGGCGGCGGTTGGCCGGGCTGCACCGCACCGGTGTCCGGCTCGACCGGGTCGGCGTGGCGGGCGGCCCGCACGGTCATGTCACCGAACTCAAGGTCCCCGGCGACAACGGCATCGACGTCCACCTCCTGCTCGGCGAGCAGCACATGACCCCGGCCCAGGTGCTGGGCACGGGAGTCGAGATCCTGGCCCGCCGCATCCCCGTGGTGCCCGGCGGCCAACTCCCGTACGGGGACGTGGGACCGGGCCTGCGGGTCGAGCAACAACGCTGTGCCACACCGCAACCGCCGGAGCTGTCCGTCACGACCGTGGCGTACGACCTGCGCGCGCGGCACGATCTCCGTTACCTGCGCGGCCTGTTCGGGCTCACCACGGCGCTGGACCCGAGGGCCGGTCACTTCCCCGGCATCAGCCCGTCCCCGCTGGCCATCGGGCAGGCGGAGCAGTCGACGATCGCCCAGTTCGGCGCCCTCGGCTTCCGCGCCGCCGCGGTCACCGCCGTCGCCACGGCCCCGGGCGGCGCCCCGCCGGACCTCCGCTGCACGACCACCGTCGTCAGGGCCCGCTTCGACCGCCCCTTCGCCTTCCTGGCCGTACACCGCGAGTCCCGCCTGGCCCTGACAGCCGGGTGGGTCACCGACCCGACCCCGTACGGGAACACCCCGAACCCCACGCCCTGATGCGGCGATACGCCTCCCTCTCCGGTCGTAGCGGGAGGCACCCGCCCGCTGCGACAGACCGACCGACCCGGGCAGGGGAACCCCTCACCCACCCCCGTCCGTGGTAACCCCCCGCGCGCCCTCCACTCCCGCTCCCCGCCGCACCCCATCGTCGAACGGTGCCCAAACCCACCCGCCTTCTGCTCCCCCTCCTCGCCGCCGCCCTGTTCCTCCCGCTCACCCTCTCCCCGGCGGTCGCCGCGCCCCGCGCCCATCCCCGCGCCGACTGCGGCACCCCCGGCTGGACCCCCTCCGCCACCCGGATCGACCCCACCGACACGTACCACCCCTACGTCGGCAACGGTTACCTCGGCACCCGCGTCTCACCCGCCGGTGCGGGCTATGCCGCGACCGGCGAGAAGACCGGGTGGCCGCTCTACACCCCGCGCTACGACGGCACGTTCGTCTCCGGCCTCTACGCCCGTGGCCCCGCGAACACCGCCGGGCGTGAGGCGCTCGCCGGGCTCCCGAACTGGACCGGTCTCGACGTCACCGCCGGCGCCGAGACCTACGGCGACCGCGGCCGGGTCTCGCACTACCGCCAGGCCCTCGACCTCCGCTGCGGCTCCGTCCGTACGTCCCTCACCTGGACCACAACCGACGGCCGCCGCACCGACCTCGTTTACGACGTCCTCGCCGCCCGCGACGCCCCGCACACCGGCGCCGTACGCCTGCGCGCGACCCCGCACTGGGACGGTCGGCTCACCCTCACCGACCGGCTCGACGGGCGCGGCGCCCGCCGGATCACGCGGACCGACGGCGGACACCTCGGCGACCACACCATCGGCGTGGCCTTCCGCACGGACGGGACAGGCGTCGACGGGGCCGTCGCCTCCGTGCTGGACGCGCCGGGGCGTGGTCAACGTGCCAATAAACAGGGCGAGTTGAGCGCCAGCCAGGCAAGCGTCGTCCCTGTGCGCTCCGGGCGGACCTACACCGCCACCAAGTACGTCGGCGTCGACACCTCCCTCACCTCGCCCGATCCCCGGTCCGCCGCGCAGGACGCCGCCGTCCGGGCCGCACGGCGCGGGTGGGACGCGCTGCTCGCCTCGCACACCGCCGCGTGGCGGGCGTTGTGGGCGTCGGACATCGAGGTGCCGGGACATCCGGATCTCCAACTCTGGGTCCGTTCCGCCCAGTACGGGCTGCTGTCCGCGCTGCGGTCCGGCGCCCGGAACAGCATCGCGCCCGCCGGACTGACCAGCGACAACTACGCGGGCATGGTGTTCTGGGACGCCGAGACGTGGATGTTCCCGTCGCTGCTGGCCACCCACCCCGACCTCGCCCGCCCGGTCCTCGAATACCGCTACCGCACCCGCACGGCCGCCGCCGAGAACGCCGCGAAGACCGCCGTGAAGGGGCTGTTCTTCCCCTGGACGAGCGCGAGTCACGGTCGGCTGTGGAACGAGTGCCAGAGCTGGCAGCCCCCGCACTGCCTCACCCAGAACCACCTCCAGGGCGACATCGCCCTCGCCGCCTGGCAGTACTACCTCGCCACCGGCGACCGCACCTGGCTCCGCACCCGGGGCCGGCCCCTCCTCAACGGCCTTGCGCAGTACTGGACTTCACGGGCCACGAAGAACACCGACGGCTCGTACTCCGTCAAGGAGGTCGCCGGGCCCGACGAGTACAGCAACGGCGTCGACGACGGCGTCTACACCAACGCCGTCGCCGCCACCGCCCTGCGCGCCGCGACCGACGCGGCCCGCGCCCTCGGCACCCCCGCCCCCAGCGACTGGCTCACCGTCGCGGACCATCTGCGCATCCCCTACGACCCGAAGCGCAGGATCTTCCTGCAGTACGACGGCTACAACGGCTCCCAGATCAAGCAGGCCGACACCGTGCTGCTGATCTACCCGCTGGAGTGGCCCATGCCGGCCGGTGCCGCTGCCGCCACCCTCGACTACTACGCGGGCCGCACCGACCCGGACGGTCCCGCCATGACCGACGCCGTCCACGCGATCGACGCGGCGGCGATCGACGAGCCGGGCTGTGCCGCGTACACCTACCTGCGGCGGGCCTACCAGCCGTTCGCGCGCGGTCCGTTCGCCCTGTTCTCGGAGTCGCGCGGTGACAAGGCGGGCGCGTCGGACCCGCTCGCGGGCTCCCCCGCGCAGGACTTCCTCACCGGGAAGGGCGGCTTCCTCCAGGTCTTCACCCACGGCCTCACCGGGCTGCGTCTGCGCCCCGACACCCTCCACCTCGACCCGAGCCTGCCGCCCCAACTCACCGACGGTGTACGCCTGTCGGGGCTGCGCTGGCGCGGGCGTACGTACGACATCGCGATCGGGGCGAAGACGACGACGGTACGGCTGCGATCCGGTGCGCCCTTCGTGCTGGACACCCCCGAGGGGCGCCGCACCCTCTCCGGCACGGTCACCCTGAAGACCCGGCGCCCCGATCTCACCCCCACCGCCGACCTGGCTCGCTGTCACCCGGCGACGGCGACCTCCTCGGTCTCCGGCCGCTACCCGGAGGCGGCGGTCGACGGCAGCCCCGCGACCTCCTGGTCCCCGGACGCCGACCGCGGGTCCCTCACCGTCGACCTGGGTCACGCGGAGCGCGTCGGGACGGTGCGGCCCACCTGGACGAAGCGGCCGACGTTTGTCACCGTCGAGGTCTCGACCGACCGGCGGACCTGGCACGCCCCGGACGGGACACCCGCGCGGTATGTCCGCGTCAGCGTGCGGGGCGGTACGGGTGCCGCGCTCGCCGAACTCGACGTGCGCTCATGACCGCCCAATCTCCTTGGCAACGGGCTCGGTCGGCTCGCCCGCCAGCCTGCGCTGCTCCTCCTCGACGATGCGGCGGGCCAGGGACGCGTCGGAGATGTCGATCGCGTCCGGCGTCGCCTCCGCCAGGTCGCTGCGCCGGGCGAAGGCGTCGAAGAGGCGGTCCTTGTTCTTGAGGATGGTCAGGAGCCGGTCGTCCACGCTGTCGGCGGCGAGCATGCGGTGCACCTGGACCGTGCGTATCTGGCCCATGCGGTGGACGCGGGCCACGGCCTGGTGCTCCACCGTCGGCTTGACCTGGGGTTCGCAGAGGATGACGAGGGAGGCGGCCTGGAGGTTGAGGCCGACACCGCCGGCCTCGATCTGGGAGAGCAGGACGGCGTGGCCGGCGGCCTGGGTGAAGTCGTCGACGAGCTGCTGTCGCCGGGCCGCCGGGACGCTGCCGGAGATGGGGCCGAACACGCCCTTCTCCAGGGCCTGTTCCACCGCGGCGAGGACGTCACGGAAGTAGGAGAAGACGACCACCTTCACGCCGTTGTCCGCGGCCTCGGCGACCAGCTCGCGCAGGCGCTGGAGCTTCGCGGACTTCTCGGGGTTGGCGTAGGCGGCGCGGCGCATCGCCATGAAGTTGCCGTCGCCGACCGCGCGGTCGTACGCGTCGCGGTCGGCGGCGCCCAGCTCCACCCACTCGTCGACCTGGACCAGGGCGGGCAGTTCGGTGAGCACGTCCTTCTGGTTGCGGCGCAGGTAGGCGGGGGCGACGGACTTGCGGAAGGCGTGCGGTCCGGCCGCCGCCGTGCCGTTGCGGACGGCCGGCAGCAGGTCGGGGCGGAGGTGGCGGACGAGGGTGCGGAACTCCTCGACCCGGTTCTCCATGGGGGTGCCGGTGAGGAACAGGACGCGGTCGCAGCGCTCGGTCCACAGGGCGACCGATTTCGTACGCCGGGTGTCGGGGTTCTTCACGTAGTGGGCCTCGTCCACGACGAGCATGCCCGGGGTGGGGGCCGTAGGCGCGTCGGTGGCCGTCCTCCTGCCCTTGGGTGACGGGTCGGCCGGTGCGGGCAGGGTGTGCAGGGTGTCGAACGTGGTGATCGCGACCCCGCCGCGCTCGCCCCACTCCGCGTAGGCCTCGTGCCGGTCCGGGCCGTGCACCGGCAGCGCGCGCAGGGTGCTGCGGGTGCGGATCTCACGGGTCCAGTTGATCAGTACGCTGGCCGGGCAGACCACCAGGAAGTGGTGCTGGCCCTCGGCCGCGAGGTGGGCGAGGGCGGCGATGGCCTGGACGGTCTTGCCGAGCCCCATCTCGTCCCCGAGGACGACCCGGCGCTGGGCCAGGGCGAAGCGCGCCCCGAACGACTGGTATCCGCGCAGGGAGACCCGGCGGTGGGTGTCGTCCAGCGGCTGGGCGTGCACGCGCTCGGCCAGCTCCGCGGGGAGGAAGCCCTCGCTGGCCGCGAGGTCGGGCTGCTGGCCGTCGACCTCGGCGAGCTGGCTGTAGTACTCGGCGGAGCGCAGCTCGAAGTCGACCCAGGCCTCGATCTCGGAGACCGACGGGCGCAGCAGGTCGGTGGAGGCCTGGGCGATCAGCAGGCGTGCGTCCTTGGCGGCCGGGTCGCCGACCAGTTCACGGATCTCGGCGACCGCGGCGAGCGCGCCGTCCCTCCGCCTCCGGCTGGCGAGCGCCATCAGGAGCTTGCTGCTGGCGGGGCGGGCCACGGGGAGCAGGGCGCCGAGCCGTTCGTCGAGCCGGGTGGCCGCGTCCAGCGCGCGGCGCAGCTCCGGGCCCGCCTCCACGAGCCGTTGCAACGCGATGACCAGGGCGGTGGTGCGGGGCTCGGGGTGGTCGACGTCGATGCGGACGGAGACGGTCTCCGCGACGGCGCGCGCGATCTGCCGGGCGGCGGCGAGCGCGCGGTCGGCGGTCTGCTGTCCTACGCCGGGCAGTTGCCGCAGTTCGTACCGGCTCGCCTGGTGCACCGCGCGCACGGAGGTCAGCCCCGCCGCCTCCACCGCCCCGAGCCGCAGCCGGCCCTCGGTGACGTCCTTCAGGCGGGCGACCGGGATCGACTCCAGCTCCTGCGCGACCAGTTCGGCCCGCAGGGGCTCCAAGGCGGAGCGGACGGCGTCGAGTGCGCGCGTGTGGTCGGCGCGCAGGGTGCGCGCCACGTCGTACAGCTGCGTGCCCCGCTCGCACAGCTCCCTGGCCCGCCGTCCGGCCCGCGGAATCTCGCCCTCCATGTCACCCCCCCCTCCCCAGTCGTCCCGGTGCCCACCCATCGTGGCACGCGCCACTGACAACCGGACCGGGACGGCACCCCCGGCCGCCCGCGGGCCCGCTGTCAGGCCTCGAACCCGGTTGCCCGCGCCCGCTTCTCCCACGCCTCGACATCGGCGCGCACCTGGTCCAGATGCCCGAGCACCGCGCCGATCGCGTCCTCCCCCAGCGGCAGGTGCAGCGGGGTGTTCTCGGCGTCGAGGGCGGCGAGGACGACGGCCGCCGCCCTGGCGGGGTCGCCGGGCTGGATGCCGGCGTTGGCGGCGACGGAGGCGCGGGTCTCGCTCACGCGCGCGTAGACCCCGCTGTCGGGGCTGACCCCGGCCCGGGCCGTGTCGAAGAGGGCGGTGCGGAAGGCGCCCGGTTCCACGACGAGCACCTTGATGCCGTACTCGGCGACCTCGTCCGCGAGCCCCTCGGACAGTCCCTCCAGGGCGAACTTCGTTCCGCTGTACGCCGAGAAGCCCGCGAAGGACATCTGGCCGCCCATGCTGCTCATCTGCACGATCGCCCCGGAGCGCCGCTCCCGCATGTGCGGCAGTACCGCGCGCGTGAGGGCGGCGGGCCCGAAGACATGCAGGTCGAACAGGTCGCGCAGTTCCTGCTCGGTGGTCTCCTCGAAGGCGCCGACGTGCGTACGGCCCGCGTTGTTGACGAGCACGTCGATCCGCCCGTGCCGCGCCACCACATCCCGTACGGCCGCCTGCGCCGCCCCCGTGTCGGTGACGTCCAGGCGCAGTGTCTCCATCTGGTCGGGCCGGGCGGCGACGAGGTCGTCCAGGCCTTCGGTCCGCCGGGCCGCGCCGACGACCACGTCACCGGCCGCGAGCGCCGCCTCGACGATCGCCCGCCCGAATCCGCTGCTCGCACCGGTCACCAGCCACACCTTGTTCATCAGGACTCCAGGAATTCGGGTGAGTTCACGTGCTTCCGTCACCGACCACCTTGCTGCCGCCGCCGGTTGCCCGTCCAAGACCCGCTCTGATAACCGTTGGTTATGACGACGGACGTCCATGTGCGGGACCTGCGCTACTTCGTCGCGGTCGCCGAGGAGCTGCACTTCACGCGCGCGGCCGAGCGGCTGTACGTGTCGCAGCCCGCCCTGAGCAAACAGATCCGGGCGCTGGAGCGGCAGTTGGGCGCCGAACTGTTCCGGCGCGACCGGCAGGGCGTCGCGCTCACCCCGGCCGGTGCGGCTCTCCTGCCGTACGCCGAGCGGCTGTTGGCGGTCTGGGCGGAGGGCGCGTCCGCGCTGGCCGAGGTCGGCGCGGCCGAACGCGGCACGCTGGTGGTCGGCATGAGCACGAGCCCCGGCCGCGGCGGCCTCCTGCCCGCGATCCGCTCCCGCTTCACGGCCGCGCGTCCGGAGGCCACCGTCCGGCTACGCCAGGTGAGTTGGGACGACCCGACCGCCGGACTCGCCGACGGCGACACGGACGTGGCCTTCGTCTGGCTGCCCCTCCCCGAGGCGACGAGCGGCGAGCGCTACGACTGGACGGTGGTCGCCGAGGAACCCCGCCTGCTCGCGCTCGCGGACACGCACCCCCTCGCGAGCCGCCCCCACATCGACTTCGCGGACCTCCTCGACGAACCGTTCCTCGCCCTCCCGCCCAGCGCGGGCCGCCTGCGCGACCACTGGCTCGCCCTGGACGAACGCGGCGGACGGCCACCGCGCATCGGCGCGGAGATCGCGAGCACGGAGGAGACGTACGAGGCGCTGGCCGCCGGCCTGGGTGTCTGCCTGGTCGCCACGGGCAACGCCCGGCTGATCACCCTCGGCGGGGTCATCACCCGCCCGGTGCACGGGATTTCGCCGAGCCGCTACGCCCTCGCGTGGCGGCGCGAGGACGGTGCACGCCCCCTGGTCCGGGCGTACGCGGAGGCGTGCCGCCTGGCGACGGGCCGCTGAGCGGGACGCACCCGCGGTACGGCTATGCGCTCGTCCGACCCGACTCCGGTGCCTGGGTACAGGGCTGGTCGGCCGAAGGGGCGGGTGTGGTCGTGGGCTCCGGGACGACGGGGTACGGCGTCTCCTTCACGGGCTCGCCCGGCGATCCGTCGCCATGGCCTACGCCGTCACCCTCACCACCGCCCTCTCCCCCGGTCACCGGGTCCGTCGGCTTGGGCTCCGAGACCACTGGGGGTGGCAGCAACGGGGAGTTACGCCACCAGCGACCGATGGCTGCTGCTCCTCGCAGATCCGGGCGTACGCGGCGGCGGGACCGTCGTCAGCGGAACGTGGCCCAGATCACATCAACCTTCTTCCGTCCCGGCGTAATCAACCGCCCCTCCGCGCTCTCAACAGGATGTGCCGGCACAACAGGCCGCCGCCCCGCCCGAGTTCGGAGACCGCCCATGAACCACCTCACCCTGGAACAGCCCACCGGCGCCCGCCTGATCGCCGACGACGACCAGGAGCTGGCCGTCACGGTCACCCTTCGCTACTCCTCGGGGGACCCCTTCGCCGTCCAACTCCTGTTCCCCGCCTGGATATCGCTCGACGGCAAGAAGGTGACGTGGACGTTCGCGCGGGCGCTGCTGGAGGAGGGTCTCGTGACCCCGGCCGGGATGGGCAACGTGCACATCAGGCCATACGGCCCCGCGCATACGGCAGTTGAGTTCCACTCTCCGGAGGGCATCGCGATGATCCGCTTCGACAGCGTCGCCCTGCACCACTTCCTGCGCCGCACGTACCGGGTGACCGAACCGGGCCGGGAGGCCGTGGAACCGTCCCTCGACCGCGGGCTCGCCTCGCTGCTCGACGGTGCGTGAGCGCGGGCCGGTTGTCCGTGGCGGCTGCTTCCATGAGGCCGCGGTTCCGCGCGTACGCCTTCCACGCCGACTGGGGCACCGGCGAGGAGGCGGCACTGATGGACAACGGCTCGGGGGACGACTTCTCCGTCGTCTTCGCCCCGGCCGGTGTGCTCGTCCGCGGCTTCGACCACGAGTCGGCGATGAGCCCGTACGCGACGGAGGACGAGCAGGTCTGGCCCGGCGTCGTCGACGAAGTGCCCGCCGCCCTGCGGCCGTTGCTGGACGAGCCGGCCTTCCGTGACGAGGGCCTCGGCGTCCCGCGGGCCACCGTCTGCCTGTGGCGCGAGACCGGCGACACCGTGTGGCGCGCCGGCTCGGCCATCGATTTCCCTGTGGGCCACGGGAGCCCGGACGGCTCCGGCTTCCTCTTCCACCTCCTCACCGACCGCTCCCCGGAGACCGTCCGGGCCCACTTCGAGGACTACTACGAGCGTCCGGTCCCGCCGGGGTCAGCTAGCCGTGCAGGAGACCGTGGGCCAGGTCCAGTTGCCGTTCGTCTGGATGGTCACGCCCCAACTGTTGCCGCTGCCGTTGGGTTTGGCGGTCAGCACCTGCGAACTCGGGTAGCTGGCCGCGATGTTCCAGGTCGCGATGATCTTCGCGGGCGACGGCACGTTCATCGTCACGGTCCAGGCGCTGGAGCCGGTGACCGCGACGTTGAGGTTGTAGCGGTCGCTCCACTGCGTACCGGCAGACAGCGTCGCCGTACAACTGCCGCCGCCACCGCCACCACCACCGCCGCCGCCGGTGCCGCTGCCGTCGGGGGCCACCGCGCGGCCCGTCGTCGGGGAGATCATTCCGGCGCAGAGGTTGCGGGCGGCCAGGCCCTGGGCGATGCGCGGGATCGCCGCGACCGTGTTGGCGGGCCAGTCGTGCATGAGGATGATCTGGCCGTTGGTGAGCCGGCCCGCCGCCGCGACGATCGCGTCGGTGCTCGCGCCGTTCCAGTCCTGCGAGTCGACGTCCCAAATGATCTCCGTCAGACCGTACTTGGCCTCCACGGCCTTCACGGTCGCGTTGGTCTCGCCGTACGGCGGGCGGAACAGCTTGGGTGTGCCGCCGCCCGCGGACGCGATGGCCTGCTGGGTCCGGGAGATCTCCGAGTCGACGGTCGCCTGCGTCTGCTGGGTCAGGTGCGGGTGGGTGTAGCTGTGGTTGCCGACCCACATCCCGGCGTCGACCTGCGCCTTGACCTGCGCCGGGTAGGAGGCCGCGTACTGACCCTCGTTGAACATGGTGGCCCGGAGGCCGTTCTGCTTCAGGGTGTTGAGGAGGGTGGGGGTGTTGCCGGACGGGCCGTCGTCGAAGGTGAGCCCGACGTACCCGCTGCAGGTGGCGGCCTGCGCCGGGGCCGCCGTACCGACGGCGAGGGTGCCCGCGGCGGCCAGGGCGACGACGGCGAGCCTGGCGACCAGGGAGCGTAACGAGAAGTGCGGTGCGGATCTCATGTGAAGTGGTCCTCCAGCCTTGGGAGTGGGGGCGGCTAGCTCGCCGTGCAGGAGACCGTGGGCCAGGTCCAGTTGCCGTTCGCCTGGATGGTGGCGCCCCAACTGTTGCCGCTGCCGTTGGGTTTCGCGGTCAGCACCTGCGAACTCGGGTAGCTGGCCGCGATGTTCCAGGTGGAGAGGACCTTCGCCGGGGACGGGACGTTCATCGTGACGGTCCAGTTGCTGGAGCCGGTGACCGCGACGTTGAGGTTGTAGCGGTCGCTCCACTGCGTACCGGCGGACAGCGTCGCGGTGCAGCCGCTGGAGCCGCCACCGCCTCCGCCGCCCCCGCCGCCCGAACCGGTGCCGTCCACTGTGATGTTGGAGTTGCCGCTGCTCTGGTAGCCCTCGGTCGCGAGGATCATGTAGTAGCTGAAGCTGCCGAGCGGCATGCCGGCGCGGGCCCAGGCGTCGAAGTGGTTGCCGGTGGTGATGGTGCCGCCGGTCCGCTTGGTCTGCCGGACGCTCCAGTACTGGTCGAAGGTCTTCGTGCCCTCCACCGAGGGGGCGTTGTACCGCGTGGTCTTGTAGATGTCGTAGGTGCCGCCGTCACTGTTGACGGTGCCCATGAACGTGCCCGTCGGCCGGTAGGTGCCCCAGTTGTCGACGATGTAGTACTCGACCAGCGGGTTCGACGTCCAGCCGTAGAGCGACAGGTAGCCGTTGCCCGACGGGTTGAAGGTCCCCGAGTACGTCACGCTGCGGCGGCCGCCGGTGCTCCAGCCCTTGCCCGCGACGAAGTTGCCGGTGTTGCTCCAGGTGGTGCTGTAGTTGCCGCCGGAGCCGAGGTTCATGGAGACCGACCCCGGGGAGTCGGTCCAGAACGAGTAGTAGTAGCCGTTGTTGGTGCCGGTCTGGTTCGTGGTGACGACCGTGTCGGCACTGGCGGTGCCCGGCAGCGTCATCGTCGCCAGGAGGGCCAGCAGCAGCGCGCAGGCACTGCTGACGAACAGCCGGAAGCGCGGCGGTGGTTGGGGGGTGCGCGCGGATGCGGGTGCGGGTGCGTTGTTCATGCGGGAGCTTCCTCCTCGTCCTCGTCACATCACGGTCACGACGGCGTCAGTGTTGGTCTGGCCCTGACAACTGTCAATAGTTTCGGTGTCGAGTACGAAATATTCGCTGCCCGCAATTGCTCGGATTGGCTTTCAACTTCCCAGCTCAGCAGCGCAATTGAACGATTCACAGCCGGTGGGCTTTCCTCGCTCGTGGGAAATCAAGATCCGGTCTTCGAATGTTTTCGCCCGAATGTTTCGAAGAATTCCCCGATCATACGGAGCGCGATTCCGCGGTCGTCGGTGTCACCGACCCTGCGCGGCGAGCAGGGCGGTCACCCCGAACTCGAAGCGCTCATCGAACGACGTCGGCGCGAGGTGGACGGCCACGCGGTGCAGCGCCGGGTGGGTTGTGTCGGAGATCGCGCGGGTCAGGGCGTCGCCCAACGGGCGGTGATCGACGGCCTGTTCCTCCTGGGTGAGGCCGAGGGCGAAGTAGACGACGGCCCATGAGGTCCACGCGGCCTCGCGGTCGCCCAGGCCGCTCGCGAGGAGTGCCTCCACCAGGCGTTCCGCGAAGGCGAGGGTCTTGGGTTCGGCGGCGTAGGTGCCGACGACCAGGGCCGCGCCGTCGCGGTGGGTGAGCAGGGCGCGCCGGAAGCGGCGGGCAAGTTCGCGGGCGCGGTCGGCGGGGACGTCCGGGAGGCCGGTGAGCGGGATCTCGCCGAGTACGGCGTCGGCCATCAGCTCCAGCATCCGGGCCTTGGTCTTCACGTGCCACTGCACGGTGTTGATGCGCACGCCGAGCCGGTCGGCGACCGCGCGCGTGGACACGGCGTCGAGGCCCTTCTCGTCCAGGAGGTCGAGTCCGGCGCGGATGACCGTGGCCGGATCCAGTCGGTCGCTCTGTTGCTTGTTGGTCACTGACCTAGTTTACTGCACACGGAGCTTCTAGGTCAGTGACCAAGGGTGCGGCCGGGGCTCCGCCATGCCGGTCGCCGGGCGACGGCCCGACCGGTCCCCCACCACCGAGAAAAGGGTGATCCCGTGGAAACACAGCAGGTCGTCATCGCCGGAGGCGGCCCCGTCGGGCTCTGGCTCGCCGCCGAACTCCGCCTGAACGACATCTCCGTCACCGTCCTGGAGACCCGCACCGAGATCGACGACCGCTCCAAGGCGCTCACCGTGCACCCGCGCGGCATCGAGGTGCTGGCCTCGCGCGGCATCCACCAGCGGTTCCTCGACGAGAGCCTGAAGATCTCCACCGGCCACTTCGCCAACCTGTCCGACCGGCTCGATTTCTCCGTCCTCGACACCCCGTTCCCGTACACCCTCTTCATTCCCCAGGCGCGCACCGAGGCGCTCTTCGAGGAGTACGCCCGCGACCTCGGCGCTACCGTCCGGCGCGGGCACCGGGTCACCGGATTCACCGAGCACGCGGACTCGGTGACCGTGCGGGTGGAGGGGCCGGAGGGGCCGTACGAGATCGGGGCGGAGTACATCGCGGGCTGCGACGGCACCCGGAGCACCGTGCGCGAGGCGGCCGGGATCGACTTCCCCGGCACGGCCTCCACCCACCTCGGCTGGCTCGGTGACGTCCGCTTCGACAACCCGCCGGCGCCCGGATACAACCGCTTCAACGAACGTGGCGGCCTGATGATCGTGCCGCTGCCCGACAACCGGTGGCGGATCGCGGGCACCACCCCCGACAGCGTGACCACCGAGTGGCCCGGCGACTTCACCATGGACGAACTGCGGCGGAAGGTCGTCGACATCACCGGCGAGGACTTCGGCATGCGCGACCCGTCCTGGCTCTCCCGCTACGGCAACGCCACCCGGCTCGCCTCCCCCTACCGGCGCGGCCGTGTCGTCCTCGCGGGCGACGCCGCCCACCAGCACTTCCCCACCGGGGGCGTCGGGATGAACGTCGGTTTCCAGGACGCCTTCAACCTCGGCTGGAAGCTGGCAGCGACGATCGACGGCTGGGCCTCCGACGGGCTGCTGGACAGCTACCACGCCGACCGCCACCCGGTCGGCGAGCAGCTGATGGAGCACAGCCGCGCGCAGACCCATCTCTTCCACGCGTTCTCGCCCGAGGGGCTCGCGCTACGCGACCTGCTGAGCCGGATGGTGGCGCAGTCGCGGGAGTTCAGCGATGTCCTGGCCGGCCGGCTGACCGCGCTGGACGTGGCCTACCCGAGCACCGACCCGACGGCCCACCCGGTGACCGGCACCCGCGCCCCCGACCTGCCCCTGACCGGCACGGACGGCACCCTGTTCGGCGCGCTGCGGGCGGACTCGTACGTCCTGCTGGACCTGACGGCCGACGGCGCGCTCGCCGACCGCGCGCAGCGGCGGGTCAGGGTCCACGCCGGTGCGCCCGACGGCACGCGGCCCGCTTGGTCGGACGTGCGCGCGGCCCTGATCCGGCCCGACGGGCACGTCGCGTGGGCCTGGGCGGAGGAGGACGACACGAAGCTGACGGCCCGGGTGGACGCGGTCGTCACCACGGCCCTCGGCCACTAGGAGGGATCAGAGTCATGGATCTCGGACTGAAGGACAAGGTGTACGTCGTCACCGGCGGCACCCGCGGGCTGGGCTACGCCGTCGCCCGTGAACTGGTCGCCGACGGCGCCAGGGTGGTCGTCACCGGCCGCGACGGGAAGCGCGCGGCGGAGGCGGCGGCCGAGCTGGGCCCGCACACGGCCGGGGCCGGTGTGGACAACGCCGACCCGCACGCCCCGCACCAACTGATCGCCCTCGCACGGGAGTTGTACGGCGGCTTCGACGGCATCCTCGTCAGCGTCGGCGGCCCGCCCGCGGGCGGCGTGGCGGCCACCACCGACGCGCAGTGGGCGGCGGCGTTCGAGTCGGTGTTCCTGGGCGCGGTACGGCTGGCCCGCGCGGCGGCGGCCGAGCTGACGGCCGGGGGCGCGATCGGCCTCGTCCTCTCGGGCACGGCCCACGAACCGGCCCCCGGCATGGCCCTCTCCAACGGCCTCCGCCCCGGCCTCGCCGGCTTCGCCAAGTCCCTGGCCGACGAGCTGGGTCCGCGCGACATCCGCGTCGTCGGCGTCCTCCCGGGCCGCATCGCCACGGACCGCATGCGCGACCTGGACGGCCTCGCCCCCGACCCGGACGCCCGACGCACCGCCAACGAGGCCGCGATTCCGCTGCGGCGATACGGGACACCGGAGGAGTTCGGACGCGCGGGAGCGTTTCTGCTGTCGCCCGCGGCGTCGTATGTCAGCGGGGTGATGGTTTCGGTGGACGGCGGGGCTCGGCGGGGGTTCTGACGGGGTGTCCACTCTCCGGACCGAAGATACTGTTATCCCTTCTCATTTTCTCATTCAAACGAAGGAAGGGTGTGATGTGCGGGTTAACCACCTCCCCCCAGGGCAGAAAGCCGTTGTTTACAGCAAAGAATGAAAAGGAAGGGCGAGGGGGTGGAAAGAGTGGAGGGGATTTTCGTGCCATGAGGGCATGCGTGGAGCCAATCGCCGGGTGCATTTCTTTCGTTCGATCATTGGTGAGGCGCATGCACTTATGCTGCGATTCCTTCTGGACCGAAGTCCTTCAGCATCGCGAGCGCCTCCTGCGGCTGGTGCGCCGCCGGCTGCCCAACCTGCATGACGCCGAGGACTGCGTCCAGGAGGCCATGCTGCGCGCGGCGACCCACCGCGACCTGGACCGTGACCGGCTCGGACCGTTTCTGACCACGGTCGCCATGCGGCTGTGCATCGACAGCTACCGGGAGCGGGAGCGCTGGCAGAGGCTGCTGCTGCGCATCACCGACGGGGAGCCGGAAATGCTGGAGGAGGCCGTCTGCGACCAGGAATTCGGGCGCTGGCTGCTCCGGCAGGCCGGCCAGCTCCGGGGCCGGGAACGGCAGGTGATGCTCGCGCGGGCCGACGGGATCTCCATCGCCGAGTTCGCCCGCATCAACCAGATCTCCGTAAAGGCCGCCGAGGGTGCATTCACACGTGGCAGAGCGAGGCTCCGGCACATGTGCACCCAGTCTCTGGGCGAATCCTGCGGATGACCGGAAAATGGTTCGGCATCCTGGCCAATTCCATGATGCCCTCTAGGGAAGGACACTCCGAAAAGTGGCCGACAAACCGAGCACACAGGACACCATCAAGAACTTACTCGGCGACATCGCCGACAGTTCCAACAAAGCGTTCAACGATTTCCTCGACCCGCCGAACAAATCCAGGAAGTCCGACTTCCCGGACTGGTTCGGCGCCGCCCATCCGATGGCGGCCCTCGCCGGGACGCCCCTCGGGGCACTGCAGGCGATGGCCGCGTTCGGCGGTGGCGGGCTGAACCCCGTGGCCGCACTCGCCGGCGCCAACCCGCTCGCCCTCCTGGCAGGCGCCTCCTCCGACCGGAACTCCAGCCAGGTGAACCCCCTGGCCGCCCTCGCGAACGCCAACCCGCTCGCCGTCCTGGCGGGCGCGAACCCGGCGGCCGCCCTCGCCGGGCTGGCCGGCCAGTCCACCTCCTCCCACAACAATCCGCTCGCCGCCTTCGGCCAGCTCGCTGGTGCGGCCGCGGGGATGCCCGCCGCCGTGGGCGGGCTCGGCGGCCTGGCCGAATCCCTGGTGACCCTGCCCCAGCAGATCGCCAAACTGACCGAGCTGCTGTCCTCGCTGGTCGGCGCCCTGGACACGATCAGCGATGTCGCGGCGAGTGCCGGAGTCCGTCCGCCGGCCAAGAAGGGATGACCGACGCCGTCCTGGCACAGGGCCGTTGACCCGCGGTCCGCGCCCGGCGGTCCGGGCCGGCTTCCGCAGAACCCTGAGAACCCTTAGGAGGGAACCCGCGTCGTGAGGACCTTGATCGGCGACCGGCTCCGGCTGGTCGTGAAGGTGCTGGGCAGTCTGATCGCCGACGAGGTCGGTCATACGGCGCGGGAACGCGGCAGATCCAAGGGGAACGGCCGGTCCCCGGCGGAGGAGGAGGAATCCGCCGCCGGGGACGCCCAACGGCGCGCCCGGGCCGTACGGAAAGCGCTGGAGAGCCTCGGCCCGTTCTATGTGAAGCTCGGTCAGATCCTGTCCACGCGGCCCGACATGGTGCCGCCGTCGATGATCGCCGAGTTCCAGAACCTGCACGACCAGGTCGACGTGCAGCCGTTCTCCCTGTTCGAGCCGGTCCTGGAGAAGGATCTCGGCCCCGACTGGAAGCTCGCGTTCGACGACATCGACACCACCAAGCCGCTGGGCGCGGCCTCGCTGGCCCAGGTCTACAAGGTGACCCTGCCCGGGGGCAGACCGGCCGTGGTGAAGATCCAGCGGCCGGAGATCCGTGAGGCCGTCCGGGCCGACATGGCCCTGCTGCGCCGGGCCTCCCGCATCGTGGCCCGGGCGGCACCCCGGTTCAACGAGGTCATCGACGTCGAGGCGATGCTGGGCTCGATCTTCGACGCCATGGAACCCGAGCTGGACTTCACCGGTGAGGCCCGCAACATGGAGGAGGGCCGGGAGGCGGCCCGTGACTTCAGCACCCTGGCCGTCCCCGAGGTCCTCCTGGCCACACCCCGGGTGCTGGTGCAGTCGATGGCTACCGGGATGTCCGTACGGCATCTGGACCCCAGGTCGTTCAGCGACAGCGAGCGCACGGACATCGGCAAGGACCTGCTGCGGTTCATGTACCGCGGCTACTTCCTGCAGCGGACGTTCCACGCGGACCCGCACGCGGGCAACGTCTTCGCGCTGCCCGGGGGCCCCGCGACGCTCATCGACTGGGGCATGGTGGGGCGCCTGGACAAGCGGACCAGCCTGCAGCTGCTGCCGCTGCTGATGGCGCTGGCGCAGAACGACGGGCACGGACTGGCCCGCGCCTGGGCCGACATGGGGAAGCTGACCGCCTGGGCGAACCTGCCGGCGTTCGCCTCCGACATGGCGGCGCTGGTCCCCAAGATCTCCAGCGCCTCGCTGGGCGAACTCAACTTCGGCGTCTCGCTCACCACGGTGCTGGAGAAGGCCACCAAGCGGGGCATCGGCTCCGCGCCCTCGATCTCCCTGCTCGGCAAGTCCTTCGCCAACCTCGAAGGCTCGGTGCGCTGCCTCGCGCCCGAGCTGTCCCTCGCGGAGATCTTCAAGGGCGAGGTCCGCGGCATCGTGATGTCCCTGCTGGGCGAGTTCATCTCGCTGGAGCAGCTGGGCCGTACGGCGATGGACCTCATGGTCACCGCCACCACCAGCCCCGAGCAGCTGCGCGGACTCCTGGCCGACGCGTCCAACCGCCGCTTCGCCCTCCAGGTCCACCACCCGAGGACCCCGGCCTCCCTGGGCGGCGAACGCGGCTCCTCCTACGCGGGATTGATCGCCCTCGGCGCCATGGCCCTGCTCCTGGACCACCGCCGCAGAACCCGCTGACCCGACCGGACCCCGACGCGCCGACTGCCGCAACCGCCCGCCAGAAACCTGCACCCGCCCCTCCCCCCTCACCCGCCCCTCCCCCCTCACCCGCACCCCACGCTCCCCCTCAGCCGCCCTCCAGCGCAGTCCGGAGGGCGGCCAGGGTCGCGCGCATCGTCTCGCGGTTGCGTTCGCGGCGGCGGAGTACGCCGGTGATCGCCGGGCTGACGGCGGTGAGGAGTCGGCCGGCGACCGGTGAGCGGAGGTCGAGCCATTCCTCCGTGATCTCGCATCCGCCGGGTACCTCCCTGAAGTGGTACGTCCACTGGGAGAGGGCGACGCCCAGGAAGCCGACCTTGAAGGCGAAGCAGCTTCCCGGGCGGGCGGAGACCACCGTGCAGAGGGTGGCCCAGGGCAGCCAGGAGGCGCGGTTGAGTCCCACGAAGCGGGTGCCCACGCGCACGGGGCCCGGGCCGCCCAGCACACGGGCGCCCCGGACCTCCGGACTCCACTGCCCCATGCGCGTCACGTCGGCCACGGCGGCGTAGGCGATGTCCGGCGGCACCCGGACCGTGACGCGTTCGCCGATCGGGGCCGGGTTCCTCCTCACGCGCGGATGGTGATGCCGTGCTCACGGTCGTCCGTGAGGATCTCCATCAGGGCGCGGCTGTCGGTCTTGAGCGCGGTGCGTTTGCCGGTGACCCGGTTGGCGATCTCGACCGTGCAGGAGCCGATCTTCGTGTTGAGGCAGTGTTTGATCCCGCCGGGCGGGTTGTAGTAGTTGAGGCCCACGAACCGTTCCTTGGGGGCGGTCATCCGGCCGCGGATGTCGACGGTGCCGTCGGACGTGGCGAAGTCCCAGTAGAAGTAGCCGAAGTCGGCCTTGGCGGTGAGCGCCTGACGCAGTGACACGAGCGAGTACTCGCGGTCGTCGTGGCGCAGCACGAGGAAGGTGACCTGCGGGATGTGCACGGGGCCGAGCTTGGCGCGGGCCGTGACGACCTCAAGGAAACTGTCGGGCTCCCCGTCGAACCCGGCGACCTGCCCGAAGGCGTAGTGGTCGGTGTGCCGGCTGCCCCAGTTGTGGTTCTGGCTGCCGGTCCAGCCGTCGATGTCGATCTCCTCGCCGTTGACGTCGAGGCTGCCGCTGTACCGGGCGAGCGGTGTCCCGACCAGGCTCTTCGCCTTGGGGAAGCCGCCCGTGTACATCCGCGGCGGCAGCAGGAACAGCGGCTGCTGGCCCCCGGCGTACGTCAGGTCCCAGCCGATCCGGCCGTCCGGTCCCCGCGCCTCGCCCTTGAGGCGGCCCGGTTCCAGCACGCGGTCGCCGACCCGGGCGCCGAACGAGTCGGTGCTGAAGTGGCAGTCGGCGATGGGGTGTTCCTCCTTGGCCACCACATGCCGTCCGGTGACTCCGTCGAACCAGATCGCCCAGAGTTCGCCGATGGCCGCCTCGGGCATGTCCGCGGGGCTGAACACGGTGTACCGGATCCAGAACGCGCGGGGTTCGGTGGGGTGGTTGCCCCGCTGGTAGAAGCTCTCGTAGTGACCGGCCCGCTGGCCCGGCCGGTAGCGGGTCCGGTTGATGTGCTCGGGGTCGAGGAGCGAGGCGTCGGCGTTCATGAGGTCCGTTCTCCCGGGTGCGGTCGGCTCCGGCGCGGGGGTGGTGTGCGGCGACGGTCTACTGGACATGGGCGGGCCGGGCGGCCGAGGGCGTCCGCTGATGCATCGTCATCAGCATTCCGTACCGCGGCCGCAGGGTGATGGTGGCGTGGTTCACCACCCGGTGAGAGGGAACATGGCGGAACTCCCAGCGGCGCACCAGGGCGCACAGCAGCAGATGCGCCTCCATGAGCGCGAAGTGCTTCCCGATGCAGAGGTGCGGCCCGGCGCCGAACGGCAGATAGGCGAAGCGGTGGCGCCCCTTGCCCGCCTCCGGCAGGAAGCGGTCCGGGTCGAAGCGCTCGGGGTCGGGCCAGTGCCGGGGGTGGCGGTGGATGTCGTACAGATTCACCAGGACGCGTGACCCGGCAGGCACCCGGTGGCCGCCGAGTCCGGTGTCCCGGCGCGCGAGCCGGGGCAGGATCGGCGCCGACGGGTAGAGCCGCAGCGCCTCCTCGAAGACCCGCAGGGTGTACGGCATCCCGGCCAGGTCGTCGGGGGTGGGCAGGGCGTCGCCGAGGACGCCGTCGACCTCGCGCTGGACCCGCTCCAGGACCTCGCGGTGCCGGGAGAGCAGGTAGAAGGCCCAGGTGAGGGTGATCGCGGTGGTCTCGTGGCCGGCGGCGAAGGTGGTGATCACCTCGTCCCGGAGTTCCCGGTCGGTCATGCCCTGGCCGGTGTCGGCGTCGCGGGCGGCCAGCAGCATGTCGAGGAGGTCCCCGCCGCCGGTGGGGGCGTCGGGCCGGCGGCGTTCCGCGATGATCCGGTGGATGAGGTCGTCGAGGCCGCGCATGACCTCGTGGAAGCGGCGGTTGCGCGGAGTGGGCCAGGAGGTGGGCGGGCTCAGCGGGTTCTGGAGCCGGTCGAAGGCGTAGTTGACGGCGACGTCCACCGCGTCCGGGCCGAGCCCGGCCAGGGTGCGGCTCACATCGGTGCTGAACATGCAGCGGCTGACGATGTCGAGGGTGACCCGCATCATCTCCGTGTGCAGGTCCACCACCGCGCCGGTCCGGTAGCGGTCGGCCATGTGCGCGATCTGCTCGGCCGCCGAGACGCCCATCGTCGCGAACATGCCGACGAGGGCCTGCTTGGTGTAGATCGGCTGCATCATCCGCCGGTTGCGCAGCCAGCTCTTGTGGTCGTCGCTGGTCAGCAGGCCCTCGCCGAGAACGAGCCGGAGCGGGTTGTCCGGCCCGAGTTTCCCGAACCGGTCGCTGTCGGTCAGTACGTCGGCGGCCAGCTCCGGGCTGGTCACGCCGTGCACGGTCACCGGGCCGAGCCGGTAGCGGACCAGGTCGCCGTGCGCCGCGCGCCCCCGGTGCATGGCCCGGAGGATGTCGCGCCGGAAGTCCAGCACGCTGCCCAGCAACGGCAGTCCGGCCGCCCGGGGAGCATCCGGCACCGCGCCGATGTCGAGTACGTCGGTCATCGCCCCGCCCTCACTTCCGCGCCAGCGCGCAGACCCAGCCCAGCGAGCGGCGCGGCTCCGACACGAACCGGGCGTCCTGGAACCCGGCCTTGGTGAGCCGGTCCACCAGGTCGTCCCCGGAGAGGATGTGCAGCCCCGCGCGCTCGGAGCGCTCCGTGAAGCGCCGGCCGAAGAACCGCTGGGTGAGTGACGGAGCGTCGGCGGCCTCCCGGCTCATCTCCAGCGTGACCGCCACCTGCCCGCCCGGCTTCAGCACCCGGTACGCCTCGGCGAGACCGCTGTGCGGATCCGGCCAGAAATAGAAGGTCTCGATCGCGCAGACCTGGTCGAACGAGTCGTCCTCGTACGGCAGTTGGGAGCAGTCGCCGTGCCGGACCTCGGCCCGGCCGCGCGCGATGGCCGGCAGATTGCGCCGTACGGCCTGCTCGACCATCGCCATCGAGTAGTCCACCCCGGCGACGAACCCCTGCGCGGCCCGCCGGGACAGCAGCTTCACCGCCATGCCCCCGCCGCAGCCGACGTCGAGCACGCGATGACGGCCGCGCACGTCCATGTGCTCGATCGTCCACTCGGTGAGGCTCCGGTGCTGCACCGCCATCAGGTTCCCGAAGAACCGCCCGGCGCGCCCGGTCGGCCTGCGGAAGTTGTCCTCCATGAGCTCCAACGGCCTTGCCAGCAGTGTGCCGATCATTGGTGTTCCTTTCCCTGTGGGCCCTGCGTCCGTGTGGTGCTGGGGGAATCGGTCGGGTGGTCCACGGCTCCTCACCCCCGGGGTCCGAGTGCGGGCCCCGCCGCGCGGCGGGCGGTGCGGTCCAAGGCCGCCAGGTGGGCCCGCAGCAGGGGCCTGGCCGGTCCCGCCACCGGCAGCCGGGGTGCCCGCGAGCGGTGCCAGGGCAACGGCTCGGGTGTGTCCGCGTCGCCCAGCAGGGCGGCGGCGAGGTAGGAGCCGTGCGCCACGGACATCGCGAGCCCGTGCCCGTTGCAGCCGCCCGCGTACCAGACCCCGGGCCGCCCCCGCACGGGCCCCACCACAGGCAGCCCGTCCGCCGTCACCGCGATCCCGCCCGCCCAGCGGTGCGTGACCTCCACCCCGGCCAGCGCCGGATGCAGCGCCCGCAGCCACTGCTCCAGCCGATGGAACGCGAACACCCGCAACACGGCTCTACGGCGGACCCCGACCCCGTCCGGACAGAGCGCGGTACCGCCTCCCACCACCAGTCGGCCGTCGGCGGTGAGCCGGAAGTACGGTGCGAGCGGCACCGCGTCGATCACCGCCAGGCCGCCGTGTCCGAGGAGCGCCCGCGCCTCGTGACCGAGCGGTTCGGTCGCCACCGCGTGGACTTCGAGTCCGAGGACCGTGCCCACCGGCAGCCCGAGCCCGGCCACCCCGGCGTTCACCGCCAGCACGGACTTCGGCGCCCTCACCGTGCCCTGGGGGAACAGCAGTTGAGGCTGCTGCCCGTCCCCGCCACGCACTTCCAGCAGCGGGCTGCCGCCGTGGAGCCGTACGCCCTTCGCCACGCAGGCCCTCGCCAGCGCCGCCGTCAGCGCGGCCGGGTCGAGGGTGGCCGTGTGCCGGTGGAGCAGGCCCGCGTGGTACGGCACGTCGACCCGGCGCCGGATGTCGGCGGCGCAGAGGACGGGCACCTCCAGGTCCAGGGCGCGGTAGGCGGCGGCCTGCCGCGCGAGGGACGCGAGCCCGGTGCGGGAACGGGCCGCGACGATCTGCTCCCCGTCCGCGCAGGGCACGCCGAGCCGGTCGCACAGGTCCACGACCCGTCGTACCGCCTCGGCACTCGCCCGGTGCATCCGGCGGGCGACGGCGGCCCCGTACCGACGCACCGCCCGGTCGACCGGCGGCCCCACCCGGGGCCCCAGCAGCCCGGTGCCCCGCCCACTGGCCCCGGCCGCGGGCCGCCGCGCGTCCACCACCACGATGTCCAGGGAGGGCTGACGTTCCGCCAGGTGATAGGCGGTGGACAGTCCTACGAGTCCCGCGCCGACCACCGCCACATCGGCATCGATCCCGCCGTGGACCGCGGGAAGCGGGTCCGCGGCACCGGCCCCGGCCGGGTCCCCGGGGTCCCAGCAGGGCGTGCCCGGTGCGAACAGGGTCACCGGGGCGCCCCTTCCCCGGCCCCCGACAGCGACCCGAACCTCCGGTCGTGCCAGAGCAGCGGCCGGCCCGACGCCACCTGCACCACGGCCACCCGTCCGACGACGGCGCTGTGGTCGCCGTAGCGGCGGATGTCCTCGACCAGGCAGACCGACCAGGCGAGCGCGTCGCCGAAGACGGGGGCGCCCAGGACGGTACGGACGGGGACCTCACGGAACCGTTCGGCGGGCAGGGCGGCCGGGTCCGCGAAGCGGGTGGCCCGCGAGAGCTGGCTGTCCCGGAGCAGGTTGACCGCGAAGACGCCCTGGCCGCCGATCGCCGAGAGGGTGTGCGAGCCGTTGCGCAGGCAGGCGAGGAGGAGGGGTGGGCGGGCCGACAGGGAGGTGAGGGAGGAGACGGTCATCCCGGTGGGGCCGTTGCCGCCCTGGGTGGTGACCACGGTGACGCCGGAGGCGAGTTTCGCGTACAGGCGCAGGCAGTGCTCGGTGTCGGGGCCGGGCTCGTCCCGTAGGTGTTCGCCCGGGTCCCGCGTCCGGGCCAGGGCGAGGTCAGCCATGCGCGGCGGGTGCGAGACCGGCCGGTGACACCGTGCCGAGCAGGCCCTGGAGGATCTTCTCGATGTTGGTGCGTAACGTCGACTCGGCCACCGGGTCGAGGATCTCCGCCAGCGTGGGGATCCCCAGGTCGAACGAGGCCCGGAAGGTGACGGTCGTACCGTCCCGGTGCGGCTCGCAGGCCCAACTCCCCTCGAAGGTCTCGAAGTCACCGCTGAGCTGCTCGAACGCGATGGACAGCGTGGCCGGCGAGAAGGTGTCGCGTTCCGTCCACCGCATCAGCCCGTTGCGGAAGGCGACCGTCCACCCGGAGACCACGGAACCGTCCGGCCGCGGCGGCTGCACCTCCACCGCGCGCACGGTCGTGGTGAGTTCGGGGTACCGGCTGAAGTCGCTGATCCTGCGGTAGGCGTGGGAGGGGTCGATGCCGGGGGCTGTCATCCGGACTGTCACGTGGCGCATGGGGTTTGTCCTTAGGGGGTGCGGTCGTGATGGATGTGGGGGGGGGCGGCCGTGCGGATGCCACGCCCGGTCAGGTGAGGTGAGATGAGATCGGGTGGGGTCAGGTCAGGCGGGTGTGTACGGCCTTCAGGGCTTCGGCGAGGGTGTCGAGGAAGAGCCGGGTCTCGTCGGCGTCGGCGATCGCCGGGGGTGTCAGCCGGAGTACGCGGGTGGAGTTGAGGGAGTGGTTGACCAGGACGCCCCGGCTGACCAGCTCCAGCAGCGTCTCGCCGACGGCCTGGGCCCGGGTGAACTCGATGCCGATCAGCAGCCCCCTGCCGCGCACGTCACACACGAGGCGGTCCCGGTAGGGGGCGCAGACGTCCTCGACCCCCGCGAGCAGCTGCCGGCCGAGCGAGGCGGCCCGCTCCACGATGTCCTCACGATCAATGGTCTCCACGGCCGACAGCGCGGCCGCACAGGCGATCGGTGAGGCGCCGAAGGTGGAGGTGTGGAGGTAGGGGTCGCGGGAGAACGGCCCGTAGGCGTCCTTGGTGGCCACCATCGCGGCGACCGGTACGACCCCGCCGCTCAGCCCCTTCCCCACGAGGAGGACATCGGGCGCCACACCCTCGGGGTCCACACCCCACCAGGTACCGAGCCGCCCGAGCCCGGTCTGCACCTCGTCCACGATCAGGAACGCGCCGTACACCCGGCACAACGCGGCCGCCTCCGCGAGATACCCGACCGGCGGGATACGCACCCCGCCCTCGCCCTGCACCGGTTCGAGAATCACACAGGCCCGGTCCCGACGCGCCCGAAGCACCGTGTCCAGCCCGGCCAAGTCCCCGTAGGAGACCTGCACGGTATCCGGCAGCAACGGCTGAAAAGCCTCCTGATAAAGGGAGTTGGCGGTGACGCTGAGCGCTCCCAGGGTCTTCCCGTGATACCCCGACACGGTGGTCACCAGCGCGTTGCGCCCGTGAGCGCGGGCCAACTTCAGCCCCGCTTCGGTCGCCTCGGCACCGGAGTTGACGAAGTGAACGTGATCGAGACCGGTCGGGGTACGCGCGGCCAGCGCGGCGGCAGCCCGCGCCGCAACAGGCTCCAGAAACACCCGCGTCGCCAACGGATGCGCGTCCAACTGCCGCTGCACCGCGTCGAGTACGGCCGGATGCCGATGCCCCAGGATGAAGACGCCGTATCCCCCGAAGTCGAGATACCGACGCCCGTCGTCGGTATACACCCAGGCACCTTCGGAGTGGATCTCGGCCATGCCGCCGAGCACGGTACCCATTACGGCACGGCCCGTGCCGAGGTGACGGCGGTAGAGCTCGGCGGTGGTGGGGGTGGGTGGGGATGCGGGGTTGGGGGTGGGTGGGGATGCGGGGTTGGGGGTGACTGCTTTTGCGGGGGCGGCCGTCTGCGGGGTGGGGGGAGCGGCTGTTTCCAGGGTGGCGGGAGGGGCCGTCTGTTCGGGGACGGGATCGGTCATCCCTACGGCAACGGGTCCGGCCGTCTCCTCAGAGGCGGAAGCGGCAACCCCTGCGGGGGCGGGTGCGGGTCCCCCTCCGGTAACGGGAGCGGCCATCTCCACAACGGCGGAACCGACCGTCTCTCTGCGGGCGGGACCGATCATCCCTACCGCAACGGAACCGACCGTCCCTCCGGCGACGGGACCGGTCATCCCTACCGGAACGGGACCGGCCGTCTCCTCAAAGGCGGTAGTAGCAATCCCTGCGGGAGCGGATGCAGCCGTTGCTACGACGGCGAGGCCAGCCGTCTTTCCGGGGGTGGAAGCAGCCATCCCTGCGGTAGCGGGGGCAGTCGTTTCTACGGCGGCGGGAGCAGCCGTTTCTACGACGGCGGGGCCGGCCACCTCCCCGGCAGCAGGGTCGGCCACCCTTACGGGCGCGTGAGCCGGCGCTTCCATCGCGGTCATGACGCCAGCTCCGCCGGGGTCTGGGTGGCCCGCGCCCGGCGCAGGCCGCCCCGGCCGGTGGCCCAGCACTCCACGTTGCGGGTCAGTGCCGAGCGGATCGCGGCGCGGGTGGGGGCCGTACCGCAGTGTGGCGTGCCGAGGTCGGAGGCGAAGGGCAGTTCGCGCTGGAAGACGAGGAGGAGCTCGGCGTAGTCCTGGAGCCGGCGTCGTACCAGGGCGGGGAAGGACGGGCCCTCCAGGAGCGGCAGCAGCAACCGGTGCACCGCCTCCACCGGGATCAACCGCGGCGGGTGCGGGCGTTCGCCGTGGTGGCCGGCGAACTCCAGGCAGATGTCTACGACTTCCCGCTGCAGGATGGCCTCCCGCCCGGCCGTGAGCCAGTACTCGCCCCGCGCGACCCCGGACCTGACCAGGTCGCCCACCGCACGGGCCACGACATCCTGCGGCACCATGTCGATCCGCGTCCCGGGCGAACCCGGCAGCACCGGGACCTGGCCCTTGACGATCCCGCCCAGCGCCCGGGTCAGACCCTGCACCCGCGCGATCCGGCCGGTGGACGAGTCCCCCATGACCAACGACGGACGCAGGATGACCCCGGGGACCTCGGCCGACCGTACGGCTTCCTCGGCGGCCGACTTGGACGCGAGGTAGGCCGCCGCCCCGGGAAAGCGCTCCTGCTCGTCGGGCGCGAGCGGGTTCGCCACGAAGGCGGTGCTCATGTAGAAGAACGGGGCGTCGGCGCGGGCCGCCAGGTCGAGCATCGAACGGGTGCCGTCCAGGTTGGTGCGCCAGATGTCGGCCGGGTCGAGACGCCAGTTGGTGGCGGCGGCGGAGTGCACGACCACGTCCACCTCGGCGGCCAGGTCCAGCCGTTGGGCTGCGGAGAGCCCCAGCCCGGGCGCTCTCAGATCAGCCGTCACCTCCCGGACCCGGGGGTCGTCCAACGGTGCGCGGTGGCGCAGGCAGATCAGGTCGTAGTCGTCGCAGAGCTCGTCGATCAGGGCCTGGCCGAGTACGCCTGCGGCGCCGGTGAGGAGGAGGGTGGGGCGGGGGGTCCGGGGGTGGGATGAGAGGGGCCGGGTGGTGGGGGCGTTGGGGGCGGTAGGGCCGGTGGGATCGGTGGCACCGGTGGGATTTGGCGGCATGGTTCGGGAACTCCCTTCGGGTGGAGGGGTGTTGGGGTGGGGAAGGCCAGGGCCGGGGCCCGTCGTGCCCAGTGCCGGTCAGGTCAGGTCAGGTCAGGTCAGGTCAGGTCAGGTCAGGTCAGGTCAGGTCAGGTGACCGTGAGGGGGCCGTCGGCCAGGTGGGTCGCCAGGGGGCCGGTCATCCTGGACCGTGCGGGCGGGTGCAGGGAGAGCCCGTTGGCGCAGGCCGCGAGGTGGCCGACCTCGTCGGAGCTCATGAAGTTGAGGCCGCCGAGGAGCTCCACCGCCCGGGGAACGATCCGGGCCAGGGCGTCCTGGACGGAGTACCGCACGTACAGCGAGTCGGCGAGCGTCGACTCGTCCGGGCAACCCTCGTCGAGCCGCCGAGCGACACCCTCCGCGGCGGCCATCGCCCCCTCGGCCTCCACCAACAGCCGCACCCGCTCCGACTCGGGCACCCGCTCGTTGAGCAGCACCCGTTCCACCAGCGCACTGGCGACCCCGAGATAGCTCCCCGTCATCAGCAGCTCGAACCACACCAGTCCCGCGGTCTGCAGTTCGTCCAGACACCCGTCCAAACCGGAGGTACGCACGAGCAGTTCGGGCGGCACGAGCACATCGGTGAGCGTGACCTGGTCGCTCTCCGCCCCCGCCAGGAAGGAGCTGGACCAGAACCCGCTGACGCTCACTCCCTCGCTCTCGGCCGGCACCAACGCCACCGCCACCTCGTCACGCGCCCCCCGTTCACCGGGTACCAGCACACTGGCGGTGAGCAGATCCATGGACCGGGCGAGACTGCACGGCCGCTTCACCCCGCTGATCCGGACCCCGTCGGGCCCCACCGTGGCGGTCATCGACGGCGAGAGGATGCCGGCCCCCGGCCGCCCCTCGGCGAACCCGGAGGCCACCAGTCGATTCCCGGAGGCCACCCCTTCGACGAGCATCCACTCCAGTCCCTCGCCATCGGTGACCAGGCCGACGAGCGTGGCCATGGAGAAGTGATGCATCGTCGTGGCCACCGCCAGAGACGGCGACCTGCTCCCCAACGCACGCTGCACCCGCAGGGCGTCCAGCGCGCTGGCCCCCTTCCCCTTGCAGGAGACCGGCACCAGAAGCCCGGGCCCCCCGCTGTCGCGGAAGAGCCCGATACCCGGACTGCGCGGACTCTCCAACTCCATGAGCGGCACCGCCCGCAGACTCTCGTCGAGCCCCGGCAGCTTTTTCGTCAGTACGGCGCGTTCGCGCTCCAGAAACCTCATGTGCTCCCCTGCTCCGGGACGACCCGGTCGCGCTGGCCCCGCCCGGCGGACGGGATGACGGTGGCGGGAATGACGGATGGCGGAATGACGGATGGCGAGATGGCGGAATGGCGGATGGCGGGATGGCGGGACGGGTTTGACCGGACAAGTGGGTTGGCGGGATGGGCGGGTTGACGAGACGGGCGGGTTTGACGGGACAAGCAGGTTGACGGGACAAGCAGGTTGACGGGATTGGTCGGAGACGTGGGACTGGCCGGATGGCGGAACCGACACCACCGGCCCCCACGCACCCCACCGGCTCCACGCACCCCACCGGCTCCCCGCGCACCCCACCCGCCCCCTACACCGCCCGCGTAGCCCGCAGCAGCTGCCACACCGCCGCAGGCCCGGGCCGCCCCTGAAAGGCGATGTACTCGGGCAGCACCACATGGGGCGCCCACTTCCGCTTGTACTCAAGCTGCGCCGCAGCCGGATAGATCCGCTCCCCATGCCGCGCAAGCAACCGCACGCAACGCGTGAAAGTACGGCTCGCGCACGGCAGTTCATGCTCATCGGAGAGACCGGTGAACGGCGTGAAACCGAAGTGCAACCACCCCGCACCGTCGGCAGACATCCGCTCCATCGCGGTCGCGTTCAACGCCTCCATCACCCCGGGCGGAGCATCCGGAGAACGCCGGCTCAGGTCGTGCAACCACCCCGGCCGACTCCCGAACACCGGCGAGTAACTGATGTACCCGACGGCCACCCCACCGACCCGCCCCACGAACAACCGCCGGTGCCGCTGCGCCAGCCCGGTCCGCTCCCCCACCAGGAACCGCAGTTCCTTCGCCCCGCCCTTGCCCTGCAACCAGGCCCGGTCGATCAGATCCAGCTCGTTCTGCGCCTCGTCGTCGGCCACGGGGGGAGCCTCGACCACCTCGAGTCCGGCGCGCCGGGCCCTGGATATCTTGTTCCGCAGCCGTACGAAGGCCGACCCGCGCAGCGTGAACCGGCCCAGGTCGACCGCGTACGACGCCCCGAGCTGATTCACCGTGAACCCGTGCGCCGCGTACAACTCCGCGTCCGCCCGCTGCAGTTGTACGGCCACCAGCCGCCGCGGCCGGGCCTGCGCCGCGAAGGCGTCCAGCAGATCCGCCCGCTGCTCCTCCGCCGCGAAGGGCCCCGCGAACTGCAACAGATGCCGCCCCGACCGCCGATAGACACAGGTGCCGTCGAACCGCGGATCCCGGAAGTATTCATTGCCCTGATTGAGGGCGAGAAAAGAACTCGGATTGTCGCTGTGCCGGACGAGAGTCTCAAAGACGGACGGCATCCGCACTCCTCCGCGACTGGTCGGAATTACACCCGGCCGAATTCGAGTAAGCCCGCTCGAATTCACCGTACGCCGGATGCGGATGCGGCTCGAAGCGCACTCCGAACGGCTTGAGCGAATTCCCGAACAGTGCACGGTCCCCCAGCAGATGCAGGGGAAGCGCGAGCAACGCCCACTCCGGCTTCACCAGCACCGCCCACGCCCCGGCGAGAACACCCGCCGTCACCAGGCTGTGCATGGTGTTGTACGCCACGAAGTACCAGCGCGAGATCCGCCCGTCCGGACTCCGCCGAAAAGCCAGCGCGCCAGGGAGATAACCGATGGCATCGATGACGACGAAGAGGGAGACGAACACTCCCCACCGGATATCCGATAAATGCCGCACGGCCAACACGGCACAGACGACAAGACCGCCCAGCCATTCCAAGCGCAGCAGCAGGAAGGTGGCTCTCGTCTCGAATCTGTTTTTTGCATCCATGTGCCCTCCACCCTTCACCCTTGTTTACGGGGGAAGCGACGGAAACCCTCACAGGAAAACAAATACAGAGTTAGTAACTCTTACGATAAACCCACGAGGCCGGAACCAGGTGCTGGTTCCGGCCTCGTCAGTCGATGGTGCTCTACACGTTGAACCGGAACTCCACCACGTCCCCGTCCTGCATCACATAGTCCTTGCCCTCCATGCGCGCCTTGCCCTTGGCGCGCGCCTCCGCGACCGAGCCCGTCTCCACCAGGTCGGCGAAGGAGATGACCTCCGCCTTGATGAAGCCCTTCTGGAAGTCGGTGTGGATGACGCCGGCGGCCTCGGGGGCGGTGGCGCCCTTCTTGATGGTCCAGGCGCGGGACTCCTTGGGGCCTGCCGTGAGGTAGGTCTGGAGGCCGAGGGTGTCGAAGCCGACGCGGGCCAGGGTCGTCATGCCGGGCTCCTCGACGCCGACCGACTCCAGGAGCTCCATCGCTTCCTCGTCGTCGAGCTCGGCGAGGTCCGCCTCCAGCTTCGCGTTGAGGAAGATCGCCTCGGCGGGGGCGACCAGGGCGCGCTGCTCGGTCTTGAAGTCCTCGTCCACCAGCTCGTCCTCGTCGACGTTGAAGACGTAGAGGAAGGGCTTGGTCGTCAAGAGGTGCAGGTCGTGCAGGAGTTCCTCGTTGCCGGAGCCCTGGACGATGCCCTGCGAGAAGAGGGTGTCGCCCTTCTCCAGGATCTCCTGGGCCGCCTCGACCGCCGCGACCTTCGGGCCGATGTCCTTCTTGATGCGCGACTCCCGCTGGAGGCGCGGGAGGACCTTCTCGATGGTCTGCAGGTCGGCGAGGATCAGCTCGGTGTTGATCGTCTCGATGTCGTCCTTGGGCGAGACCTTGCCGTCGACGTGGACGACGTTCTCGTCCTTGAAGGCGCGGATGACCTGGCAGATCGCGTCGGACTCACGGATGTTCGCGAGGAACTTGTTGCCCAGGCCCTCGCCCTCCGACGCGCCCTTCACGATGCCCGCGATGTCGACGAAGTCGACGGTCGCCGGGAGGATCTTCTGCGAGGAGAAGATCTCGGCCAGCTTCGTCAGGCGCGGGTCGGGGACACCGACCACGCCGACGTTCGGCTCGATCGTGGCGAACGGGTAGTTGGCCGCCAGCACGTCGTTCTTGGTCAGGGCGTTGAACAGGGTCGACTTGCCGACATTCGGCAGACCGACGATTCCGATCGTGAGCGACACGTTGCGACTTCCCGTACGTGAGTGGCGTGAGAGCAGTGGAGGGGCCGGCCGGGGGCGCGGGGACCGGGGCCGGGGGCCGATCCACCAGTCTACGGCGTGTGCCGCGCCCTCCCGGCTCCGCGTCGAACACGTGGCCAAGCTCTGCCCATCGGCGTGTCTGAGGACCTATTCGGCACATAAACCGACCTAAGTTGGTGCAGTGGAGCAACACAGGACACGACCCCCACAGCCCGGCGCGAAACGCGGGGCCCCGCCCCTTCCCCCGCAGGCGGGCCGGGGCCCGAACGGCGGCCCGGCCCGCACGACCAGGCCGAACCCGCAGGCCCGCGGCACCGCGCAGCGCCGTCCGGCGGCGGTACGGCGGCCGGGTCCGGCGGCGGCCGCGACCGTACGGCAACTGCCCAATCCCCGGCTCACCGGGCTCGGCGGCGGGTTGTTCTGCACGGCCGTGATGTTCGTGCTCGGGTGTCTCGACCAGCTGCTGTTCGGCGGCTCTCCGACCGTCTACGGCGTGCTGTTCGTGCCGGTGAGCGTGCTCACGGCCGTCTGGATCCGCCGCGGCGACCTGCTCACCGCGCCGGTCGTCGTCCCGATCGCCTTCGCCGTCGGCCTCTTCCCGGTGGCCGACGGCAGCAACGGCCTCGCCAACCGCCTGGTCGGCATCTTCACCGCCCTCGCCACCCAGGCCGGCTGGCTCTACGGCGGCACCCTCGTCGCAGGCGTCATCGCCACGGTCCGCAGAATCCGCCTACTGAACCGACGGCGCCGCGGGTGACACCGGTGGTCCCGTACGACCCGAAGTCCCGGTGTGGCTCGCGCGGCCCGCAGTCCCCGTTGGGCTCGCGCGGGCCGCAGTCCCAGTAGGGCCCGCGCGGGCCCGCAGCCCCCGTACGACTCGTGCCGCCCGCAGTCCCGGTACGCCACCAACCGTGACGTCCGTACGTCCACGGACACACGCGCGTGGCCCCCGTACCCGTACGCCCGCGCCGCCCGCAGTCGCCGCACCGCCCACAGCCACGCACGCGTGACACCGGCCCAGGCAAACGCGCGCGCCCCCTTCTCAGGCACGCGCGCGCAACCCCTGCCCCCTCCCTCACCCCCGGAGGGACCCCGCTCTAGTCGTCCCCCGCCGCGTGCATCGCCGCCCCCACGATCCCCGCGTTGTTCTGCAGCTGGGCCGGGACGATCTCGGCCTTGATGTCCTCGATGAAGTGGAGGAACTTGTCGGCCTTGCGGCTGACTCCGCCGCCGATGATGAACAGCTCGGGGGAGAACAGCATCTCGACGTGCGCGAGGTACTTCTGGACCCGGTGGGCCCAGTGCTCCCAGGTCAGCTCGCCGTCTTCCTTGGCCTTGCTGGACGCCTTCTTCTCGGCGTCGTGGCCGTTCAGCTCGAGGTGTCCCAGCTCCGTGTTCGGGACCAGGACGCCGTTGACGAAGAGGGCGCTGCCGATGCCCGTGCCGAAGGTCAGCAGGATCACGGTGCCCTTGCGGCCCTGGCCCGCGCCGAAGTGCATCTCGGCGACGCCCGCCGCGTCCGCGTCGTTCACGACCGTCACCGGGAGGCCGCCCAGCCGGTCGGCGAAGAGCGCGCCCGCATCCTTGTCGATCCAGCTCTTGTCGACGTTCGCCGCCGTACGGATCGTGGATCCGCCGGTCACCACACCTGGAAACGTGAGCCCGACCGGTCCCGTCCAGCCGAAGTGGTCGACGACTTCCTTCACGCCGTCGGCCACTCCGTCCGGTGTCGCCGGGTGCGGGGTCAGCACCTTGCACCGCTCTTCTGTCAATTCGCCCTTGTCCAGGTCCACAGGGGCGCCCTTGATCCCGGATCCACCGATGTCCACGCCGAAGATCTGCATGGATCCACGCTACGACGAACGACTGACGGTCACTGCCCGGAGGGTGCCGTACGGTCCGCGCCGGTGCGCTCGGCGACCAGCGCGGCCGCCTCTTCGCGCAGGTCGCGGCGGAGCTCCTTGGGCAGCGAGAACGTGATGGACTCCTCGGCCGCCTTGACCAGCTCGACGTCCTCGTAGCCGCGCGTCGACAGCCACTCCAGCACCTGCTCGACCAGGACCTCCGGTACGGAGGCGCCCGAGGTCACGCCGACCGTGGTGACGCCCTCCAGCCAGGCCTCCTCGATCTCGTCGGCGAAGTCCACCAGGTAGGCGGCGCGGGCGCCGGCCAGCTTGGCGACCTCGACGAGCCGTACGGAGTTGGAGGAGTTCTTCGAGCCGACCACGATCACCAGGTCGGCCTCCTCGCCCATCTGCTTCACGGCGAGCTGGCGGTTCTGCGTGGCGTAGCAGATGTCGTCGCTCGGCGGGGAGATGAGCTGCGGGAACTTCTCCTTCAGCGCGTCGACCGTCTCCATGGTCTCGTCCACGGAGAGGGTCGTCTGGGAGAGCCAGACCACCCGGGACGGGTCCCGTACCTCGACCTTGGCGACGTCCTTGGGGCCATCGACCAGGGTGATGTGCTCGGGGGCCTCCCCGGAGGTGCCGATGACCTCCTCGTGGCCCTCGTGGCCGATGAGGAGGATGTCGAAGTCGTCGTTCGCGAACCGGACGGCTTCCTTGTGGACCTTGGTCACCAGGGGGCAGGTCGCGTCGATGGTGGCGAGGCGGCCCTGCTTGGCCTCGTCGTGGACGACGGGGGCGACGCCGTGCGCGGAGAACATCACAATGTTCCCCTCGGGGACCTCCTCGGTCCGCTCGACGAAGACGGCGCCCTTCTTCTCCAGGGTCTGCACGACGTACTTGTTGTGCACGATCTCGTGCCGGACATAGATCGGAGCCCCGTACTGCTCAAGGGCTTTCTCGACGGCGATCACGGCGCGGTCCACGCCCGCGCAGTAGCCCCGGGGGGCGGCGAGCAGGACACGGCGGCCAGACGAAGCAGTCATGCGTCCCATCGTAAGGCCGCGCTCGACGGGTCAAAGATCGCGTCCTTGGGGAGACTGGCCGTGGAGTGGGAGGGGTGGGGCCGGGCACGACGTACGGGAGACGCGAGATGGCGGAGACGGACACGGACACGACGGCCACGGGCGGCGACGGGCCCGGGCTGCGGCGCAGCCTGGGTTTCCGGGATCTCGTCGTCTACGGGCTGCTGTTCATCGCCCCTATGGCGCCGGTCGGCGTGTTCGGCACGCTGGACGCCAAGTCGCACGGCGCGGTCGCGCTGGTCTACATCGTGGCCACGGTCGCGATGGCGTTCACCGCGTTCAGCTACGCGCAGATGGTGCGGGTTGTCCCCCAGGCGGGCTCGGTGTTCGCCTACGCGCGCGTGGGGCTCGGCAAGGAGGCCGGGTTCATCGCCGGCTGGATGGCGATGCTCGACTACATCCTCATCCCGGCCGTCGCTTATCTGTTCTCCGGGATCGCCATGAACGCGCTGGTCCCGGACGTGTCGCGCTGGGTGTGGACCGCGCTGGCGGTCGTCATCACGACCTGCCTCAACCTCTGGGGTGTGCGCGCGGCGGCCCGCGTCGGCTTCCTCGTCCTCGCGATGGAGATCGTCGTCCTCATCATCTTCATCGTGTCGGCGATCGTCGTCCTCGCGCGCGACGGTGCCGAACGGGGCTGGCTCTCGCCGCTCTCCGGGGACGGCACGCAGGGCGCGTTCGCGCTGTCCGCGGTGATCGGCGCGGTCTCGGTGGCCGTCCTGTCCTACCTGGGCTTCGACGCGGTCGCCACCTTCGCGGAGGAGGTCACCGGCGGCTCCGAGAAGGTCGCCAGGGCGCTGCTGTTCTGCCTGGCGCTGGCCGGTGTGCTGTTCATCGCCCAGACGTACCTGGTCGCCCTCCTGGAGCCGACGACGTCCGCGCAGCTCGCCGCCGACGCGGGCAAGCAGGGATCGGCGTTCTACGACGCCGTCGACGTGTCGGTCGGCAACTGGCTGCACAACCTGGTCGCCGTCAGCAAGGCGATCGGCGCGGCGTTCGCCGCGTTGGCCGGGCAGGCCGCGGCGGGGCGCCTGGTGTTCGCGATGGCGCGTGACCGGCGGCTGCCGCGTGCCCTGTCCAAGACCGATGACGGAGTGCCGCGGGTCGCGTTGCTCTCGGCGGCCGTCATCACGCTGATCGCCGCGGTCTGGGCGGCTCGGCGTGACGACGGGCTCGACCACCTCGTCTCGGTCGTCGACATCGGTGCGCTCACCGCGTTCACGTTGTTGCACGCGAGCGTGGTGGGGTGGTTCGCGGTACGGCGTCGGGGTGGGCCGGTGGTGTGGTGGCGGCATGTGCTCGTGCCGGTGCTGGGGGCGGCGATCACCATCGCCGTGATCGTGGAGGCGTCCGGGACGGCGCAGGTGGTGGGGGCGATCTGGTTGGCGGTGGGGTTGGTGGTGCTGGTGGTGCAGTCGCGTGGGGCGGTTCGGCAGTAGCTAGGTGGTGTGTGGGTGGGGGCGGGCGTCTCCTGGGGGCTCCGCCCCCAGACCCCCATCGGCCCTGAAGGGGCCTCGTCCTCAAACGCCGGACGGGCTGAATAATGCCGGCCCGCGTTGGGAGGTGCCGGACGGGCTGAATTTGCGCGGCCTGCGTTGGGAGGTGCCGGACGGGCTGAATTTGCGCGGCCCGCGTTGGGAGGTGCCGAACAGGCCCGAGATGCCGGGCGGCGTTGTCAGAGGCGCCCGTTACGCTCGGGCGCATGGCTCTCAACACTGCTTCGGATGCGCCCATCCCCGTCGGTGAGGTCTCCCGGCTGATCGGCGGGTGGATCGACCGGCTCGGTGCGGTGTGGGTCGAGGGGCAGATCACCCAGTTGTCGCGGCGGCCGGGTGCGGGGGTCGTGTTTCTGACGTTGCGTGACCCGTCGTACGACATCTCGGTGAGCGTGACCTGTTTCCGGCAGGTGTTCGACGACGTCGCCGATGTGGTGACCGAGGGCGCGCGGGTCGTCGTCCTGGCGAAGCCCGAGTGGTACGCGCCGCGGGGGCAGTTGTCGTTGCGGGCCACGGAGATCAAGCCGGTCGGGGTGGGTGAACTCCTGGCGCGGCTGGAGCAGTTGAAGAAGTCGCTGGCGGCCGAGGGGCTGTTCGCGGCGGACCGGAAGAAGCCGTTGCCCTTTCTGCCGCAGCTGATCGGGCTGGTCTGCGGGCGTGCCTCGGCGGCCGAGCGGGACGTCCTGGAGAACGCGCGGCACCGCTGGCCGGCGGTCCGTTTCGAGGTGCGCAACGTGCCCGTGCAGGGCGTGCACGCCGTGCCGCAGGTCGTGCAGGCCGTCAAGGAGCTGGACGCGCTCGACGGCGTGGACGTGATCATCGTGGCGCGGGGCGGCGGCAGCGTGGAGGACCTGCTGCCGTTCTCCGACGAGCAGCTGGTGCGCGCGGTGTCGGCCTGCCGTACGCCCGTGGTGTCCGCGATCGGGCACGAGCCCGACACGCCCCTCCTGGACTACGTCGCCGACCTGCGCGCCTCCACCCCCACCGACGCCGCGAAGAAGGTCGTACCGGACGTCGGCGAGGAGTACGAGCGCGTACGGCAGCTGCGGGACCGGGCCCGGCGGTGCGCGGTGGCGTTCGTGGACCGCGAGGAGCGCGGGCTCGCGCAGGCGCTGTCGCGGCCGTCGATACAGGATCCGCACCGGATGATCGACGAGCGCGCGGACCATGTCGCCGCCCTCCTCGACCGCGGCCGGCGCACCCTCGGCCACCTCCTGGACCGCGCCGACTCGGAGCTGACCCACACGCACGCACGCGTGGTGGCCCTCTCCCCCGCCGCCACCCTGAAGCGCGGGTACGCCGTGCTCCAGCGGGCCGACAGTCATGTGGTCCGGGACCCGGACGAGGTGAGCGCCGACGACGTGCTGCGCGCACGGGTCGCCGAGGGTGAGTTCTCCGTACGAGTGGATGCATAGGGTGGGCGAATGACCAGCAAGGTGACGGAAGAGACGCTCGGCTACGAGCAGGCGCGCGACGAGCTGATCGAGGTCGTCCGACGGCTGGAGGCGGGCGGCACGACCCTGGAGGAGTCGCTCGCCCTCTGGGAGCGCGGCGAGGAGCTGGCCAAGGTGTGCCGCCGCTGGCTGGACGGCGCCCGGGCCCGGCTGGACGCGGCCCTGGCGGAGGAAGAGGCCGCGGAGGACGACGAGAGCGAGTAGCGGTCCCGCGGAGGACGGCGAGACCGAGTAGCGGCCCCGCGCCGGTCGCCGAGGGCGGCTGCCGATCGGCGCGGGTGGCAGCCGGTATCCGCGGGTCGCGGCGCCCTGGTACGCGCCACCGGCAGTGATCCCTGTGAAGCGGATCACCTCGCCCCGTTTTTTGTTGAAGGTTGAACCTTCATCGCGTACGGTCTGCCGTGTCAGCTTATCCGGACCGCGGTCCGGATATCCCGGTTCCCGGCCCCCGAGGAAGTTCACGCATGTCTCTCGTTCTTGACCCCGCCGCCCAGGACCTGCTGTTCCGCGAGGCCCGCACCGCGAACACGTTCACCGACGAGCCGGTGACGGACGAGCAGGTGCAGGCGATCTACGACCTGGTCAAGTACGGCCCGACCTCCATGAACCAGTCGCCGCTGCGCATCACCCTGGTCCGCTCCCCCGAGGCCCGCGAGCGCCTCGTGCAGCACCTCGCCGAGGGCAACAAGAAGAAGACCGCCGCCGCCCCGCTGGTCGCGATCCTCTCCGCGGACAACGAGTTCCACGAGGAACTGCCCAACCTCTTCCCGCACTTCCCGCAGGCCAAGGACGCCGTCTTCGGCGAGCGCTCGGTCCGCGAGGGCAACGCCGCGCTGAACGCCGCCCTCCAGGCCGCGTACTTCATCATCGGCATCCGCGCCGCCGGCCTCGCCGCGGGCCCGATGACCGGTCTCGACTTCGCCGGGGTCCAGAAGGAGTTCCTGGACGGCGACCACACCCCGATCATGGTCGTCAACATCGGCAAGCCGGGCGAGGACGCCTGGTTCCCGCGCTCCCCGCGCCTGTCCTACGACGAGGTCGTCACCACCGTCTGAGACGCGTGACACACGAAAGGCCCCCGGCACGCACAGTGCCGGGGGCCTTCGTCATGACTGCCGGTCCACGTCGTCCCGGTCGGGCTACTTCGTTCTCAACGCCTTCGCCATCTCGGTCAGTTGGTCGAAGGACCCGGTGCCCGCGACGACCGTCGTCGAGCCCTTGGCCGTGAGCACGAGGGCGTCGTAGCGGCCGCCGGTGTAGCGGGTCCAGGTGTGGCCGTCGATGTTCTGGGTGGTCTTCGTCGCGGTGCCGCCCTGGCTGGCGGTGTCGACGAAATCGGCCGGCTTCTGAGTCGACTGCTCTATCTGCACGTACTGACCGCCAGGGGCACTGAACCCGAGGTGCCAGGCGTCGAACGCGGCGCCGTCGTAGCTGACCGAGGTCGCCTTCCAGCTCTTGGCCAGGCCTTCCGGGGCCGCCACCGGGTACGGCGCCGCGCGGCGTGCCGTGAGCAGCTCCACGCGGTAGTCGACCCGCTTGACGTCCGGAGCGTGGTCGCTGTGCGGGATGAAGATGTAGACGATCGCCGCCGCGATCCCGATCAGGCCCAGGGAGAGGATCATGTCCCGGACCGTCTTCTGCTTGCCGTTCGAACCTGCCACGTCCCTATCGTCGCAGGTGCCCTGGTCCGCTCATCCGTGGGGCCCCCTGCTCATTTTGTCTGCCTGGCGATAGAGTCGTGGCCATACCCTCATCCGGCCGTCGTCGTATCAGAAAGGTGCGCTCCGATGACCGAGCATCATCATCTGCCGTCCGAACTCGAAGTCCCCTCCGAGGCCCCCGACCGCAACCTCGCCCTGGAGCTCGTCCGGGTGACCGAAGCCGCCGCGATGGCCGCGGGCCGCTGGGTCGGGCGCGGTGACAAGAACGGCGCCGACGGTGCCGCCGTGCGTGCCATGCGGACCCTCGTCTCCACCGTCTCGATGAACGGCGTCGTCGTCATCGGGGAGGGCGAGAAGGACGAGGCGCCGATGCTCTTCAACGGCGAGCGCGTCGGTGACGGGACCGGGCCGGAGTGCGACATCGCCGTCGACCCGATCGACGGAACCACGCTCAACGCGAAGGGCATGCCGAACGCGATCGCGGTGCTGGCCGCCGCGGACCGGGGGTCGATGTTCGACCCGTCCGCCGTGTTCTACATGGACAAGCTCGTCGCCGGGCCCGAGGCGGCCGAGTTCGTCGACATCGAGGCGCCGATCTCGGTGAACGTGCGACGGGTCGCCAAGGCGAAGCGGGTCACCCCGGAGGACGTCACCGTCGTCGTGCTGGACCGGCCTCGGCACGACGGCATCATCAAGGAGATCCGGGAGACCGGTGCGCGGATCAAGCTGATCTCCGACGGGGATGTCGCGGGGTCGATCCTGGCGCTGCGGGAAAATACCGGCGTGGATCTGCTGCTCGGTATCGGTGGCACCCCTGAAGGCATCATCTCCGCGTGTGCCGTGAAGTGTCTCGGGGGCGTGATCCAGGGCAAGTTGTGGCCCAAGGACGACGCGGAGCGGCAGCGGGCGCTGGACGCGGGGCACGACCTCGACCGGGTGCTCACCACCGATGACCTGGTGTCGGGGGAGAACGTGTTCTTCGTCGCCACCGGGATCACGGACGGGGAGTTGCTGCGGGGCGTTCGCTATCGGGCGGAGACCGCGACCACCGACTCGATCGTGATGCGGTCGAAGTCCGGGACGGTCAGGCGGATCGATTCGGAGCACCGGCTGAGCAAGTTGCGGGCGTACAGCGCGATCGACTTCGATCGGGCCAAGTAACGCGCCCAGGAGTGGCGGGCTGCGGATCATGGGCGGCTCGCGGTGCGCTGTGGCTGGTCGCGCAGTTCCCCGCGCCCCTTTCGGGGTTGTCCTGCTCGGTGACCAGAAGGTGGCCCCTCGGTGGGATGCCCTGCCCGGCAACTGAAGAGGCGCCCCCGGTGCGGTGGGGGCGCCTCTTCTTCGTTGGTCAGCCTGCCGCTGCTATGCGGGCCGCCGCTCGGGATTTCTGGAGTTCCAGGTCGCGGCGGCGGCGCCTGGCCAGGACCACGCGGCGTTCGGCGGCGGTGAGGCCGCCCCAGACGCCGTAGGGCTCGGGTTGCAGGAGGGCGTGCTCTCGGCACTCGACCATGACCGGACAGCGGGCGCAGACGCGTTTGGCGGCGTCCTCACGGGAGAGACGGGCGGCGGTGGGTTCCTTGGAAGGTGCGAAGAACAGGCCGGCCTCGTCGCGCCGGCACACCGCTTCGGTGTGCCAGGGAGCGTCTTGGTCCCTGTCTCGCGCAGGCACCCGCTGGGCCGGAACAGCAGCTACCTGCAGGGACGAATGCGGCGGTTGCAGCACGGTCTACTCCTGACGACGGCTTCGCGAGCGAGAGACGATGCAGCAAGGCCTACCCGCTGTGCGCGCGCCTATGCACTGAGTTCCGAACCGCTGGATTTCGGGCGCTTCCGTGCGCCGTCAGGGCCCGACGGGCGTGGACCGATCGGCTCCGCATGTGTCCCGATTCACAACCGTCAACGGTCCAGGTGCTTGCGCAAACTCTTGTCGACCTTGCGCTGAACCCGATCGAGGATGTCCGCAACGAGCTTGCCCCGCTTCGGTTTTGCCTCGATGTTTCCGAGGACGGCCCAGCCGTCGACGTAGACCACGGGCGCGTCCGGCTCCAGTGAGTCCAGCGTGTCCACCTCGAAGTTGCCGAGGACGCCGCCGCCGGTGCCGCGCAGCGACACGTTCTCCGGGACGCGGATCTCGACGTTGCCGAAGACCGAGATCGCCTTGATGACGACCTGCTGGTACTCGAAGATCGCCTCGCTGAGGTCGATCTCCACATTGCCGAACACGGCGTACGCGTGCATTCTGCGGCCCGCGCGCCAGCGGCCCTTGCGCATCGCGGAGCTGAACACCGCCACCACGTTCTCATCGGCCTCGGCCGGGATCGCGCCCTCCGTCGGGCGGTTCGGGGCCGGGCTGTACGACGGGGGCTGCCGCCGGTGGCCGTGCGCGGCCGGGAGGTCCTGGATGAAGACCTCCAGCTCGCCGACCGTCTTGGCGCTCAGCACCCCCTCGACCCGCTCGGCGTGCTCGTCCGCGTCCAGCCGGCCCTCGGCCAGGGCCTCGCGGAGGATGTCGGCGATGCGGTCGCGGTCGGCGTCCGACGCGCGCAGTGCCGGGGCGGCGGGGGCGGGCTGCTGGGCGGCGGACTGCGGGGCCGCGGGCTGCTTCTGAAGGTCCACGGCAGCAGCGTACCGAAACGCGATAGATCGCGACTAGGGGTGTGGACAACGTTGGCGCGCCGCGGCCCCGGAGAGCGGCCCCGGACAACTGAGCCCTACCTCACAAGCTCGCTGTCAGCGGCAGGTTCTACGCTGGTGAGCGCCCGCCAGTGTCGGCGGGCGGCCGTCTGTCGAGTGAGGAATGGGCTGCGATGCCTGAGTTCGCGTACACCGATCTGCTCCCCATGGGAGAGGACACCACCCCGTACCGGCTGGTGACCTCCGAGGGTGTCTCCACCTTCGAGGCCGACGGGCGGACGTTCCTCAAGGTCGAGCCGGAGGCGCTGCGGAAGCTGGCCGCCGAGGCCATCCACGACATCCAGCACTATCTGCGCCCGGCCCACCTCGCGCAGCTGCGCCGGATCATCGACGACCCCGAGGCGTCGAACAACGACAAGTTCGTGGCGCTCGACCTCCTGAAGAACGCGAACATCGCGGCGGCCGGCGTGCTCCCCATGTGCCAGGACACCGGCACGGCGATCGTCATGGGCAAGCGCGGACAGAACGTCCTCACGGAGGGCGGCGACGAGGAGGCCCTGTCCCGCGGCATCTACGACGCCTACCTGAACCTCAATCTGCGGTACTCGCAGATGGCGCCCCTCACCATGTGGGACGAGAAGAACACCGGGTCGAACCTGCCGGCCCAGATCGAGCTGTACGCGACCGACGGCGGCGCCTACAAGTTCCTGTTCATGGCGAAGGGCGGCGGCTCGGCCAACAAGTCGTTCCTCTACCAGGAGACCAAGGCGGTCCTCAACGAGGGCTCCATGATGAAGTTCCTCGAGGAGAAGATCCGTTCGCTCGGTACGGCCGCCTGCCCGCCGTACCACCTCGCGATCGTGGTCGGCGGCACGAGCGCCGAGTACGCGCTGAAGACCGCGAAGTACGCCTCCGCGCACTACCTGGACGAGATCCCGGCCGAGGGCTCCGAGCTGGGGCACGGCTTCCGGGACAAGGAGCTGGAGCAGAAGGTCTTCGAGCTGACGCAGAAGATCGGGATCGGCGCGCAGTTCGGCGGCAAGTACTTCTGCCACGACGTGCGTGTGGTGCGGCTGCCCCGGCACGGCGCGTCCTGCCCGGTCGCCATCGCCGTGTCCTGCTCGGCCGACCGGCAGGCCGTCGCGAAGATCACCGCCGAGGGTGTGTTCCTGGAGCAGCTGGAGACGGACCCGGCGCGGTTCCTGCCGGAGACGACCGACGAGCACCTGGACTCCGGTGAGGAGGACGTCGTGCGGATCGATCTCAACCAGCCGATGGACGACATCCTCGCCGAGCTCACCAAGTACCCCGTCAAGACCCGGCTCTCGCTCTCCGGGCCACTGGTCGTGGCGCGGGACATCGCGCACGCCAAGATCAAGGAGCGGCTGGACGCGGGCGAGGAGATGCCGCAGTACCTGAAGGACCACCCCGTGTACTACGCGGGGCCCGCGAAGACCCCTGAGGGTTACGCGTCCGGGTCCTTCGGGCCTACGACCGCCGGGCGCATGGACTCGTACGTCGAGCAGTTCCAGGCGGCGGGGGGGTCCAAGGTGATGCTGGCGAAGGGGAACCGTAGCAAGCAGGTCACCGACGCGTGTGACGCGCACGGTGGGTTCTACCTCGGGTCCATCGGTGGGCCTGCTGCGCGGCTCGCCCAGGACTGCATCAAGAAGGTCGAGGTCGTCGAGTACGAGGAGCTCGGGATGGAGGCGGTCTGGAAGATCGAGGTCGAGGACTTCCCGGCGTTCGTCGTCGTCGACGACAAGGGCAACGACTTCTTCCAGAACCCGGCGCCGGAGCCCACGTTCACGCATATTCCGGTGCGGGGGCCGGGGCTGGCGTAGGCCCCCTGAACCCAGTTGGGGGTGTCCCGGGACAGGTCACAAAACCGCCCCCGTCCCAGTTCGTCCCAGGGACATCCGGGACGGCATTTTCGGGTGCTTTGCCGGAAACGCTCCGGGTCGACTGGATCACATCCCGTGATCCACGGTCGACTCGGAGGAACCCCCCATGTTCGGACGCCTTCTGCGCAACGGGCTCGTGGCCGCGGTCGCGGCTGTCGCCGTCTTCCCCGTGACAGCCGTAGCCGCCACCGCCGCCCCGGCCTCGCACCACGTCACCCACCACCACGCGGCGCGGCACGTGGTGGGACAGGTCACCACCCGGCACTACAAGCGGCTGAACGTCCGTTCCGGCCCGGGCACCGGCTACCGCGTGGTCGGTTCCCGGCCGGTCGGGCGGACGCTGCCGATCGTCTGCAAGACGTACGGGTCGGACGTCTTCGGCAACCACCGCTGGTACAAGCTCCCGCACCACGAGGGCTACGTCTCCGCCCACTACGTCCACAACCGCAGCGCCGTCCGCTGGTGCTGACCCCCGCCTGACCCACGGCGCCCCCGGCGGAACGGTCCCGTACGTCCCGTCGGGGGACGCCAGGTCAACACCCCTTCATATTCCGGCGATCCGGGTGTGGCCCGGCACCGCCCCCGGGAACGGATCACGGCGGTCACCCCGGTACGGCGAGGGAGCAGGATGGAAAGCCACGTGACGGTCGAGCGGCAGCCGCTGCCCGGCCCGTACGACGACGCAGGGCGGCTCCTGACGGAACGGCTCCGTCTCCTCAGGCGGCGGACCGGGCTGAGCCTGGCCGCGCTGGCCTCCATGACCCCGTTCAGCAAGTCGACGTGGCACCGCTATCTCAACGGCGACCACCTCCCGCCCCGGTCCGCGGTCGAGGCCCTCGCCCGGCTCGCGCACACCGACCCCGGCGCGCTGCTCTCCCTGTGGGACGCGGCGACCCGGGAGCAGGTCAGCCGGCCCACACCTCCCCCGCCGCAGCCGCCTGCTCCTGTTCCCGTGCCGGCCGTACGGTCCCGTCGGCTCCGGCCCCCGGTCCGCGCCCTCGTCGCCCTCGCCGCGATGGCCACCACGGTCGCGGTCACCGCCGGTGCCGCCGACGTCCTCGACCACGACACCGGGGCGGAGCCGCGCACGGTGGCCTCCTGCCGGGGCGGCGGCTGCCAGGGGGCGCTGCCGTCCTCGGAGACCTGCGCCCGGGACGCCCGTACGGAGCGGTCCGCGGCCCGGGCCGCCCAGGTCGTGCTGCTGCGGTACTCGCCGTCCTGCGCGACCGTGTGGTCCGAGGTGCGCACCCGGGTCGCCGGGGCGCGGGAGATCTCCATCAGGGCGGGCCAGGACGAGCTGTCCGCCGAGTATCCCGGTCACCGTTCGGACGGCTACAGCAGCCCGATGCTGGCCGCCGCCGACCCGCGAGGTGCCCAGGCGTGCGCCGAGGTGGGCGGCAGGCCGGTGTGCACGGGGCCCGCCGGCTGAGCGCTCGGCCGGGACACTCCGTTGACGCCCGCCGCGCCGGGAACACGGGACGTGTCCGCGATGCTGTCCCCCACAGGAGGTGATCGGCGATGGCCGACGGTCAGACAGTGGGTCCGTTCCGTATCGAGCACGATTCGATGGGGGAGGTGCGGGTCCCGGTCGACGCGAAGTGGCGGGCGCAGACCCAGCGGGCGGTGGAGAACTTCCCGATCTCGGGGCAGCGCATCGAGCGCGCCCACATCGAGGCGCTGGCCCGGATCAAGGGTGCCGCCGCGAAGGTGAACGCCGAACTGGGCGTGCTCGACAAGGACATCGCGGAGGCGATCCAGGAAGCCGCACGTGAGGTGGCCGGCGGGAAGTGGGACGAGCACTTCCCGATCGACGTGTTCCAGACGGGGTCCGGCACCTCGTCCAACATGAACACCAACGAGGTGATCGCGACCCTCGCGACCGAGCGGCTGGGGCGCGATGTGCACCCCAACGACCACGTCAACGCCTCGCAGTCGTCCAACGACGTCTTCCCGTCCTCGATCCACATCGCGGCCACCGGTGCCGTCATCCACGACCTCATCCCCGCCCTTGAGCACCTCGCGGGCGCGCTGTCGCGCAAGTCCGTCGAGTTCGCCGATGTCGTGAAGTCCGGGCGCACCCACCTGATGGATGCCACGCCGGTCACGCTGGGCCAGGAGTTCGGCGGGTACGCGGCCCAGGTCCGGTACGGCGTCGAGCGGTTGGAGGCCTCGCTGCCCCGGCTCGCCGAACTGCCCCTGGGCGGTACCGCGGTGGGCACCGGGATCAACACCCCGCCCGGGTTCTCCGCCGCCGTGATCGCCGAGGTCGCGCTGGTCACCGGGCTGCCGCTGACCGAGGCGCGGGACCACTTCGAGGCGCAGGGCGCGCGGGACGGGATCGTCGAGACCAGCGGGCAGCTGCGGACCATCGCCGTGGGGCTGACGAAGATCTCGAACGATCTGCGGTGGATGGCGTCCGGGCCGCGCACCGGCCTGTCGGAGATCTCGCTGCCCGATCTGCAGCCGGGGTCCTCGATCATGCCCGGCAAGGTCAACCCGGTCATTCCGGAGGCCGTGCTGATGGTCGCCGCGCAGGTCGTCGGCAATGACGCGACCGTCGCCACGGCCGGGGCCGCGGGCAACTTCGAGCTGAACGTCATGCTGCCGGTGATCGCCAAGAACGTCCTGGAGTCGATCCGGTTGCTGGCCAATGTGTCCCGGCTGCTCGCCGACCGGACCGTGGAGGGGATCGTCGCGCACCGGGAGCGGGCGCGGGAGTACGCCGAGTCGTCGCCGTCCGTGGTGACCCCGCTCAACAAGTACATCGGGTACGAGGAGGCCGCCAAGGTCGCCAAGAAGGCGCTCGCGGAGCGGAAGACGATCCGTGAGGTCGTGCTCGAGAACGGCTATGTGGAGCGCGGCGACCTGACCGAGGCGCAGCTCGACGCGGCCCTCGATGTCCTGCGGATGACGCGTCCGTAACCAATGGGCGCCCTGGCGTGAACCGTGACGCGCACCGCAGCGTCGTATGCCCGGGGCACCTAATATCTGTTCATGGCAGACGGTGGAGCGGTGCGAGCGGTGGAAGCGGGTACGTCTACGGCCTTCTGGGCGCCCGGGGATCAGATCCTGTGGCGCTACCGGGAGAACGCCGGGCCGCGCTTCCACATCGCCCGCCCCGTCACCGTGGTCCGTGACGACGAGGAGCTGCTCGCCGTCTGGATGGCGCCCGGCACCGAGTGTGTGCGGCCGGTGCTCGCGGACGGCACGTCGGTGCACGGGGAGCCGCTGGAGACCCGGTACACGAAGCCGCGCACGGTCCGGCGCGACCACTGGTTCGGCACGGGTGTGCTGAAGCTGGCGCGGCCCGGTGAGCCCTGGTCGGTGTGGCTCTTCTGGGAGCCCGGATGGCGGTTCAAGAACTGGTACGTGAACCTTGAGGAACCGCAGCTCCGTTGGGACGGCGGGGTCGACTCGGTGGACCACTTCCTGGACATCTCCGTGCACCCGGACCGCAGTTGGCGCTGGCTGGACGAGGACGAGTTCGCGCAGGCGCAGCGGGACGGTCTGATGGATCCCCAACTGGCCGAGCGGGTAAGGGAAGCGGGCTGGTCGGCGGTGGAGGTGATCCGTGCGTGGGGGTCGCCGTTCGCGGACGGCTGGCAGCACTGGCGCCCGGATCCGTCCTGGGCTGTACCTTCACTTCCGGAGGACTGGGACCGCACCCCCGCGCACTTGTCCACATGAGACCCTTGATGCGCCCCCGGTCGACAACCGTAGGATCGTCCTCCGCAAGGACACAGCGACAACTCCCCGGGTAGGCACCGGGACTGACCAGACGTCACCGAGGGGCGGCAGGACGTGAGCGAGGGGTATCAGGACACCACCGGTTCGGGCCGCCGGTCCGCCGGTGGCACAGGAACAGCCTCTGACCACGCGGGAATTCCGTTCCTGGGGCACGTATTCCGGGTATCGGCATTTCGGCGGGACGATCCGTACGCGCGGCGTGCGGACCCGGACGGACGGATTCGACACGCGTGACGGAGCACCCCACCTCGTTCGAGCGCCCCGGCGGCGCCGACCCCGCAGACCCCCGCGGGGCGCTCCTGCACACCTCGACGCCGTCCAGGCCGTCCGGTGGAGCCGGCTTACCGGCACAGGCACGCACCGGTGAGCCGCCCTCGGCACCGGGTACGAGCACGTCCCGCGCCAAGCGGAAGGACCCGGCAGGTACCCCTGTGAAGCCCGAGCCCGATACCGCCGCAGCCGGTTCCGAGCACTCCCAGCCCTCGGCGGCCGAACCCGACGCCCATCGCCCCCGCCCCTCGCCGGACGGCATTCCGGCCCAGCCGGGCGGCGGGGGGCTCGCCGACGCCTCCGGCAAGGAGCGCCGTACGGGACAGGGGCTGCCGCCCGGTGGTCCCATGCCGATGCGGCGGGACGGGGACCGGCTGCGCTTCGTGGGCGCCGCGACCCGGCGGATCGCCCGCGGCATCGACCTCGACGAGATCGTCATGGGGCTGTGCCGGGCGACCGTGCCGACGTTCTCGGACGCGATCCTGGTCTATCTCCGCGACCCGCTCCCGGTGGGCGACGAGCGGCCGACGGGTCCCGTAGTGCTGCGCCTGCGCCGTACCGACCGCATCCCGGAGGAGCGGGACACGGAGAACGGCTTCATGCCCGCGATCCAGCCGGAACAGCCCTCCGAACTGTCCGCGGTCACCGCCGAGTTGTGCGAGGTACGGCCCGGCGGCGCGCTGAACGAGGTGCTGCGGGGCGTCCGTCCGGTGTTCGCCGACTCCCCCGCCGCCCGCGCCGCACTGCCCGAACTGCTCGGCGAGGGCGGCGAGTTGATCGTCCCGGCCGGTCAGCGCGCGATCCTCGCGCCGCTGCGCGGCCGGCGCCGGGTGATCGGCGCCGCGCTCTTCCTGCGCCGCCCCGAGCGCATGGCGTTCGAGGCCGACGACCTGCTGGTCGCCGCCCAACTCGCCACGCACAGCGCCCTGGGCATCGACAAGGCGGTCCTCTACGGCCGTGAGGCGTACATCGCCGACGAGCTGCAGCGCACCATGCTCCCGGAGACCCTGCCCCGCCCCACCGGTGTCCGGCTGGCGTCCCGGTACCTGCCCGCCGCCGAGACGGCACGCGTCGGCGGCGACTGGTACGACGCGATCCCGCTGCCCGGCAGCCGGGTCGCCCTGGTCGTCGGCGATGTCATGGGCCACTCCATGACCTCGGCCGCGATCATGGGCCAACTCCGCACCACCGCCCAGACGTTGGCCGGTCTCGACCTGCCCCCGCAGGAGGTCCTGCACCACCTCGACGAACAGGCCCAGCGGCTGGGCACCGACCGCATGGCGACCTGCCTCTACGCGGTCTACGACCCGGTCTCGCACCGCATCACCATCGCCAACGCGGGCCACCCGCCGCCCGTGCTGCTGCACCTGGGCGGCCGGGCCGAGGTGCTGCGGGTGCCGCCCGGCGCCCCGATCGGCGTGGGCGGGGTCGACTTCGAGGCCGTGGAGCTGGACGCCCCGGCGGGCGCGACGCTGCTGCTGTACACGGATGGGCTGGTCGAGTCGCGGCTGCGGGACGTGTGGACCGGAATAGAACAGCTGCGCGAAAAGCTCGCCGCGGTCGCGCAGCTCACCGGACCCGATCACCCGCCGCCCCTGGAAGCCCTGTGCGACGAGGTGCTCGACATGCTCGGCCCGGGCGACCGGGACGACGACATCGCGCTGCTCGCCGCCCGCTTCGACGGGATCGCGCCCAGTGACGTGGCGTACTGGTTCCTCGACCCGGAGGACTCGGCCCCCGGCCAGGCCCGCCGGCTGGCCCGGCGCGCGCTGGCCCGCTGGGGCATGGAGGACATGAGCGACTCCGTGGAGCTGCTGGTCAGCGAGGTCGTGACCAACGCCGTGCGGTACGCCTCGCGGCCGGTCACGCTCCGACTGCTGCGGACCGACGTGCTGCGCTGCGAGGTCGGCGACGACGTGCCCCAGCTGCCCCGGCTGCGCCAGGCGCGGGCCACGGACGAGGGCGGACGCGGGCTGTATCTGGTCAACAGACTGGCCCGTCGGTGGGGAGCCACGCGGCTGAGCACGGGGAAGGTGGTCTGGTTCGAACTGAACCGGAATTAGAACTCGTCCAAAAGTTGCCGACATTCCGGCGTCGGAGTTGACTGCTGGGGTACGCGAAGCGAAAGCGACCTACTTTCTTCGAACAGGAGGACGCTCGTGACGCAGTCCCCCCAGCACACTCCGTACACCACGAACAACGTCGGCATCCCGGTGGAGAGCGACGAACACTCGCTCACCGTCGGACCCGACGGCCCGATCCTGCTCCAGGACCACTACCTCATCGAGAAGATGGCCCAGTTCAACCGGGAACGGGTCCCCGAGCGGGTGGTGCACGCCAAGGGCTCCGGTGCGTACGGCTTCTTCGAAGTGACCAACGACGTCAGCCAGTTCACCCGGGCGGACCTCTTCCAGCCGGGCAAACGCACCGAGATGCTGGCGCGGTTCTCCACTGTCGCCGGTGAGCAGGGCTCGCCCGACACCTGGCGCGACCCCCGCGGCTTCGCGCTGAAGTTCTACACAGAGCACGGCAATTACGACATGGTGGGCAACAACACCCCGGTCTTCTTCGTCCGTGACACGATCAAGTTCCAGGACTTCATCCGCTCGCAGAAGCGCCACCCGGTGACCGGGCTGCGCAGCAACGACATGCAGTGGGACTTCTGGACCCTCTCCCCCGAGTCGGCGCACCAGGTGACCTGGCTGATGGGCGACCGGGGCATCCCGAAGACGTACCGCCACATGAACGGCTACAGCTCCCACACCTACATGTGGATCAACGGCGCAGGTGAGCGGTTCTGGGTGAAGTACCACTTCAAGACCGACCAGGGCATCGAGTACCTCACGCAGGCCGAGGCCGACGAGCTGGCCGGTTCCGACGGCGACAAGCACCGCCGTGACCTGTTCGAGTCGATCGAGGCCGGGAACGCGCCGAGCTGGTCCCTGAAGGTCCAGATCATGCCGTTCGAGGACGCGGCGGACTACCGGTTCAATCCGTTCGACCTGACGAAGGTCTGGCCGCACGGGGACTACCCGCTGATCGACGTCGGCCGGATGACCCTCAACAAGAACCCCGAGGACTACTTCGTCCACATCGAGCAGGCCGCCTTCGAGCCCTCGAACCTGGTGCCGGGCATCGGCCCCTCGCCGGACAAGATGCTGCTGGGCCGGCTGTTCTCGTACCCGGACACCCACCGGTACCGGATCGGCCCCAACTACGCCCAGCTGCCGCCCAACCGGCCGCACTCCCCGGTCAACTCGTACGCCAAGGACGGCCCGATGCGCTACGAACCGTCGCGCACCGCCCGCCCGTACGCCCCGAACTCCTACGGCGGCCCCGCCGCCGACTACGAGCAGTTCGGCGACCCGGCGAGCTGGCAGACCGCGGGTGAACTGGTCCGCGAGGCGACGAAGCGGCACGCCGAGGACGACGACTGGGGCCAGGCGGGCACGATGGTCCGCGAGGTCCTGGACGACGCGGCCCGTGACCGTCTCGTGGAGAACGTCAGCGGCCACCTGAAGGCCGACGTCTCCCGCTCGGTCCTCGACCGCGCCCTGCAGTACTGGCACAACATCGACAAGGAAGTCGGCGACCGGATCGCCGCGAACTTCGCCTAACGACAGGCGAGTTCACCCAGCGGTACGAGAGTGGGCGCCCGGCGGCATGCCGGGCGCCCACTCTCGTCGTACGGGACGACCCCTACTGGCCGAGCCCGCCGAACGGTTCGTCCGTGCCGTCGCCCTCACCCGGTGTCGTCGGCGCGCTGGTCGTCGGCGTCGGGGTGGGTGTCGGGGTCGGCGTCGGGGTGGGAGTCGGGGTGGGGGACTCCGTCGTCGGGGTCGGGGACGGCGACTTGGTGGTCGGCGTCTCGGACGGGGTCGCCGACGGGGTCGGGGTCGGCGTCGGGGTGTAGGTCGGCTCGACGGCCGCGCCCTGGTCGGTGTCCAGGTCGAACTTGCCGTTCGCCTTGGTCACTCCGAACATGTACGTCGCCCAGATCTGCGCCGGGTAGCCACCACCGTTGATACGGCCGCCGCCCGCGCTGATCAGGCCGGTCGCCCCGGTCAGCGGCACCTGGGCGTGGGACTTGGCGTCCTCACCGAACAGGCCCACCGAGGTGACCAGGTCGGGCGTGTAACCGGTGAACCAGGCCGACTTGTTGTTGTCGGACGTACCGGTCTTGCCCGCGACCTGCTGCCCGTCACGCTTGCTGTTGTCGGCCACCGACACCTTCGCCGTACCGTCGTCGACCACACCGGTCAGCACCGAGGACACCGTGTCGGCCGCCCCTCGCGGGATGACCTGGGCGCCGATCGGGTTCGACATGGTGACCGTGCGCGTGTTGTGCGCGACCGACTTGATGATCGCCGGGGTGACCTTCTTGCCGTGGTTGTCGAAGGTGGCGTAGACCCCGGCCATCTCCATCGGGCTCGCGCCCATGGTGCCGAGGGTCTGCGCCGGTACGGCCTTCAGGTCGCCGGTGTCCATGCCCAGCTCGCCCGCGGTCTTCATGACCTTGTCCATGCCGACGTCGACACCGAGCTGCGCGAAGACCGAGTTGATCGACTTGTTCATCGCCGTCTGGACGGTGACCTTGCCGTAGCTCTGGTCGTCCTCGTTCTCCGGCGCGAACCCGATGTCGCTGCCCACGACGGGGCGCTTGCTGGTGCCGTCGTAGAGGGTGTCGGTCGTGATCTGCTTGCCGGACTGCGTCTTGGCCTCGTCGGCCAGGGCCGCGGCCAGGATCACCGGCTTGAAGGTGGAGGCGGGCTGGTAGTCGCTGCGGGTCGCGTTGTTCGTGAAGTGCTTGAGGTAGTCCGATCCGCCGTACATCGCCACGACCGCGCCCGTCTTCGGGTTCACGGAGACCGCGCCGGGCTGGACGTTGCCGTCGACCTTGCGCTTCTTGGCGTCGAGCTTGCTGGTCAGCTGGGACTTGACCGACTTCTCCAGCTGGGCCTGCTTCTTCTTGTCGATGTTGAGCGTGATCGTCCAGCCGCCCGCGTCGACCAGCGCCTCGGCCTCCTTGGTGTCGGAGGCCTGCCCCGAGGAGATCAGCTGCTTCTCCAGGGCCGCGTTGGCGGCGGTCACCATGTAGCCGGTCTGGCCCGCCATGCCGGCCTCGGGCTTGGGCGCCTTCGGGACCGGGAACTTCATGGCCTGGCGCTGGGTGGAGCTCAGCCAGTCCTGCCCGACCATGTTGTCCAGGACGTAGTTCCAGCGCGCCTGCACCAGCTTCTTGCCGGTGTCGCTCGCGATCGCCCAGTCGTACTGGTTCGGCGCCTGGAGCAGCGCGGCGAGATAGGCGCCCTGCTGGACGGTGAGGTCCTTGGCGTCGACCCGGTAGTAGGCCTGGGCGGCGGCCTGGATGCCGTAGGCGCCGCGGCCGTAGTAGCTGGTGTTGATGTACCCGGCGAGGATGTAGTCCTTGGACTTCTCGCGGTCCAGCTTCAGCGAGATGACCATTTCCTTCAGCTTGCGCGTGACGGTCTGGTCCTGCGTCAGGTAGTAGTTCTTGACGTACTGCTGGGTGATCGTCGAGCCGCCCTGCGCGCCCTTGCCGGACAGCGTGTTGAGCAGGCCGCGGGCGGTGCCCTTGAGGTCGACGCCTGCGTCGCTGTAGAACGTCTTGTTCTCGGCGGCGACGAAGGTCTCCTGGACGGCCTTGGGGACCTGCGAGAGGTCGACGTTCTCGCGGTTCACATCGCCCTTGCGGGTCAGGATCGAGCCGTCGCTGTACTTGTAGACGTTGCTCTGCAGCTTCGCGTCGGCGTTGCCCGCGGGGATGCTGATCATCATGTAGAGCACGATGAACGCGCCGATGCCGAGCAGGCAGGCGCCGAGGAACGCGCCGAGAATCTTCTTCCAGGTGAAGAGCCTGCGTATGAGGCTCCTGCCGTCCTTGCCGCCCTTGGCGCCCTCGGCGGCCGCCCCCGACGAGCGGCGGGTCTTGGGCGCAGCGCGGTGGCCACCGCGTTGGCGCGCTCGTCTCTCTTCCGCTCGTCCCATGAGTCCGTTCCGCTCCGCTTCGCTCTCTTGTGATCCGTTGTCACACAGGTTCGCCCGTCAAGTCAGCTCAGAAAGCTAACACCAGGAGTTGTGACAAAGGGCTGTCGATCCGGTCCATTACGGACGTGACAATCAGCACCCGTCCTTATGGAACCGACGTACGAGAGGGGTTGAGGGTTGCCGCACCCGGGTAAAGTGATATCACTTTGATTCAACCGAGCTACGGGGGAACACCATGACCACCGACGTGACCGCGGACGTCCCGGAGATGCCCGCACCACGTGTGCGCGAGTTCGCCGCGCACAGCATCGGCGGCGCGCTCGCGCTCGTCCTCGGCCTCACCGGACTGCTCGTCGCCGCCGGGCTGCTGACCGGCGCCGGCGCGGTCGACGAGGCCGGCGCCAAGGCAGCGCTGATCATCGGCGGCATCTTCGTCCTGATCGCCGCGTTCATCGCGATGCGCGGGCTGAACACGGTGGCGCCGGGCGAGGCGCGGGTCGTGCAGCTCTTCGGGCGGTACCGGGGGACGATCCGGCAGGACGGGCTGCGCTGGGTGAACCCGTTCACCTCGCGCACCAAGATCTCGACCCGGGTCCGCAACCACGAGACCCCGGCCCTCAAGGTCAACGACGCCTACGGCAACCCGATCGAGCTGGCCGCGGTCGTCGTGTGGAAGGTCCGCGACACCGCGCAGGCCACATTCGAGGTCGACGACTACACCGAGTTCGTCGCCACCCAGACCGAGACGGCCGTCCGCCACATCGCGATCGAGTATCCCTACGACGCCCACGACGAGGGCGGGCTCTCGCTGCGCGGGAACGCCGAGGAGATCACCGAGAAGCTGGCCGTCGAGCTGAGCGCGCGGGTCGAGGCGGCCGGGGTGCAGATCATCGAGTCCCGCTTCACGCACCTCGCCTACGCGCCCGAGATCGCGTCGGCGATGCTTCAGCGGCAGCAGGCGGGAGCGGTCGTCGCGGCGCGGCGGCAGATCGTGGACGGGGCGGTGGGCATGGTCGAGGCGGCGCTGACCCGGATCACCGAGCAGGACATCGTGGAGCTGGACAACGAACGCAAGGCGGCGATGGTGTCCAACCTGCTGGTGGTGCTCTGCGGGGACCGGGCGCCGCAGCCGGTGCTGAACACGGGCACCCTGTACCAGTGACGGTTCCCTCCGGGGGTTCGGCCCCCCAGCGTCAGCCGCAGCAGCGCAAGCAGGTGCTGCTGCGGCTGGACCCTTCGGTGTACGAGGCGATCGCGCGGTGGGCCGGCGACGAACTGCGGTCCGCGAACGCGCAGATCGAGTTCCTGCTGCGGCGGGCGCTGGCGGAGGCGGGGCGGCTTCCCGGCGAGGCGGGACCGCTGCCGCGTCGTGGCCGGCCTCCCGCGCCGCCTCAATGACAGAACCGTGACAATCGGGCTCCACCCGGGCCCCACCTGCGCGTTCGCACCCCCCGCCATGATCTACACACGGTGCGTATACACGGCAGGTATACCCCGTGTGTAGAGTGCTCGGCATGTCCATCGGTCACACCCTCCTGGGGCTCCTGGAGTCCGGCCCGCGCCACGGTTACGACCTGAAGCGGGCCTTCGACGAGAAGTTCGGTCACGACCGGCCGCTGCACTACGGCCAGGTCTACTCGACGATGTCCCGACTGCTGAAGAACGGCCTCGTCGAGGTCGACGGCATCGAGGCGGGCGGCGGTCCCGAGCGCAAGCGGTACGCCATCACCGACGCCGGGATCACCGACGTACAGCAGTGGCTCGCGACACCGGAGAAGCCCGAGCCGTATCTGCAGTCGGCCCTCTACACCAAGGTCGTCCTCGCGCTGCTGACCCACCGCAACGCGGCGGAGATCCTCGACGTGCAGCGCTCCGAGCATCTGCGCAGCATGCGCATCCTGACCGACCGCAAGCGCAAGGGCGATCTCGCGGACCAGCTGATCTGCGACCACGCCCTCTTCCATCTGGAGGCCGACCTGCGGTGGCTGGAGCTCACCGCCGCGCGCCTCGACAAGCTCGCCGAGGTGGTGGCCAAGTGACGACACATCCCGCCGGTTCCCTGCTCGCGGCCCATGAGCTGCGCAAGGCCTACGGCCCGACGACCGCGCTCGACGGCGCGGAGTTCTCCATCCACCCCGGCGAGGTCGTCGCCGTGATGGGGCCCTCCGGGTCGGGGAAGTCGACGCTCCTGCACTGTCTCGCCGGGATCGTGCCGCCCGACTCGGGCTCGATCACGTACAACGGGCAGGAGATGGCGACCATGAGCGACGCCCAGCGCAGTGCGCTGCGCCGCTCGGAGTTCGGGTTCGTGTTCCAGTTCGGGCAGTTGGTGCCGGAACTGACCTGCGTCGAGAACGTCGCGCTGCCGCTGCGGCTGAACGGCACCCACCGCAAGGAGGCCGAGCGGACCGCGCTCGCCTGGATGGAGCGGCTCGAGGTCGACGACCTCGCCAAGAAGCGGCCCGGTGAGGTCTCCGGCGGACAGGGGCAGCGCGTCGCCGTCGCCCGCTCGCTGGTCACCGGACCGCGGGTGCTGTTCGCCGACGAGCCGACCGGCGCGCTCGACTCGCTCAACGGCGAGCGCGTGATGGAGCTGCTGACCGAGGCGGCCCGGTCCACCAACGCGGCCGTCGTGCTGGTCACGCACGAGGCGCGGGTGGCCGCCTACTCGGACCGCGAGATCGTCGTACGGGACGGGAAGTCCCGGGACATGGAGCGCATCGTATGAACGCCCGTCAGTGGGGGGCCGATCTGGCCATGGGCGTGCGGTTCGCCTTCGGCGGCGGGCGTGAGGGCTGGATACGGGCGGTCCTGACGGCCGTCGGCGTCGGGCTCGGGGTGGCGCTGCTGCTGCTCACCACGGCCCTGCCGAACGCGCTGGCCAACCGCGACGAACGCGGCAGCGCCCGGCAGGACTTCACCTACAGCGGGAAGCTGCTGCCGAAGGCGGACGACACCCTCATCGTCGCCGACCGGGACACCACCTTCCACAACAAGGACGTCCGCGGCCGGCTGCTGCAGCCGGAGGGTTCCAAGGCGCCGCTGCCGCCGGGCATCGGGGCGTTCCCCGCGACCGGCGAGATGGTGGTCTCCCCCGCGCTCGACAAGCTCCTCACGTCCGACTCCGGGAAGCTGCTGCGCGAGCGGCTGCCGTACCGGGTCACCGGCACCATCGCGCAGACCGGGCTCATCGGACCCGCCGAACTCGCCTACTACGCGGGCGGGACGGGTCTTGAGCAGCACTTCTCCGGCGGCACGGTCGAGCGCATCAACTACTTCGGGCCCTCCCCCAACACCCGGCCGGACAAGCTGGACCCGATCCTGCTGCTGCTGATCGTGATGGTCTTCGTCGTCCTGCTGCTGCCGGTCGCCGTGTTCATCGCCGCGGCGGTGCGCTTCGGCGGCGAGCGCCGGGACCGGCGGCTCGCGGCGCTGCGGCTGGTCGGGGCGGACGGCCGGATGGCGCGCCGGATCGCGGGTGGCGAGGCGCTCGCGGGGGCGCTCCTCGGGCTCGTCTTCGGCACCGGGTTCTTCCTGGTGGGGCGGCAGTTGGCGACCCTGGTCGACGTGCGGGACATCAGCGTGTTCACCAGCGACCTCAACCCGTCGCCCGCGCTCGCCCTGCTGGTGGCCGTCGCCGTACCGGCCGCGGCCGTCCTGGTGACGCTGTTCGCGCTGCGCGGGGTCGTCATCGAACCGCTCGGTGTGGTCCGCAAGGCGAAGCCGCCGCGCCGCCGGCTGTGGTGGCGGCTGCTGATGCCGCTGATCGGCCTGGCGATGCTCTATCCGATGACCGGCAAGGGCAACACGAACGGCAACTTCAACCAGTGGCTGGTGATCGGCGGCACGGTGCTGCTGCTGGTCGGCGTCACCGCCCTGCTGCCCTGGGTCGTCGAGGCCGCCGTGATCCGGTTGAACTCCGGCTCGGTGTCCTGGCAACTCGCCGTCCGCAGGCTTCAGTTGAGCAGTGGTTCGGCCGCCCGGATGGTCAACGGCATCGCGGTCGCGGTGGCCGGGGCGATCGCCCTGCAGATGCTGTTCGCCGGCGTCCAGGGCGACTACACCAAGGAGACCGCCAACGATCTCAGCCGTGCCCAGATGGAGGCCAACGTCGCCGGTACGACCTCGCTGGCCGAGGTCGGCCGCCGGCTCACGGACACCAAGGGCGTGCGTGAAGCCTGGGCGATCTCGACGACCTCGGTCGGGAACCGGGCGCACAACCCGGACGACGAGCTGGAGGTGACCGTCGGCAGCTGCGCCGAACTGCGCGAGGTGGCCCGCCTGACGAGCTGCCGCAACGGCGATGTCTTCCGGATCGGGGGCGGCGAGTACGACGACCAGACGCGCCGCGTGACCAAGACGGGCAACACGGTCTACCTCAACCCCACGTACGCCGCCTCGCCGACCGAACCGACCCCGTGGAAGGTGCCGGCCGGAGTGAAGTCCGCGGCCCACCGCAAGGACCCGACCGGGTACGCGCGCGACGGGCTGCTGTTCACCTCGGGGGCGCTGCCCGCGCAGGCGGCGAAGGGGCTGACCCAGAGGGCGTACGTCTCACTGGACCCGTCGGTGCCGGACGCGACCGAGTACGTACGGAACACCGTGGCACGGATGGATCCGCTGGCGAACGTGTTCTCGCTGGGGGCCAGCGAGCAGTCCCGGCAGTTCCGCTCGATCCGTACCGGGCTGTTCGTCGGCGCGGGCTGTGTGCTGCTGCTCATCGGGGCGAGTCTGCTGGTGTCGCAGCTGGAGCAGTTGCGTGAGCGCAAGAAGCTGCTGTCGTCGCTGGTCGCCTTCGGCACCCGGCGGCGCACGCTGAGCCTGTCGGTGCTGTGGCAGACGGCGATCCCGGTCGCCCTGGGCCTGGTGCTGGCCACGGCGGTGGGGCTGACGCTGGGCGCGGTGCTGCTGAAGATGAGCGCCGCGAAGATCCGCATCGACTGGTCGAGCGTGCTGGCGATGTCCGGCATCGGGGCGGGGGTCGTCCTGGTGGTGACCCTGCTGAGCCTGCCGCCGCTGCTGCGGATGATGCGACCGGACGGGCTGCGCACGGAGTAGGAGTCCGTCCGCAGCCGCCCGCCCGCCTTCGTCAGAGTCCGTACTCCTTCACCACGCGCCGGACCTGGGCGAAGAGCATGCCCACGTTGACCGACTTGCGGCAGACCACCACGGCGACGACGTCCTGTTGCTCGGTCATCCGCACGAACAGATGGGTGAGGTTCTCGCTGTTGACGAGGATCTCCTGGAAGAAGTGGTGGTCACTGGTGATCCCGCGACGCTCCTTGAAGACGTCCTCGATCATCACGACCGTCCGGCCCTGGAACAGGTCGAGGGTCGCACCCGCCAGCAGGTCGAGGACCTCTGGCGGGTGGTTGTCGATGGTCTCGTACGACAGCAGCATGCCGGTCGCCATGTCGACCACGCCCGAGGCCACGCAGTCGGGGGCATCGGTCCTGAGGGTTTTGACCAGGCCCATCACCTGGTCGGAGAATCCTGGGGTCATACGTTTCGTCGCCATCCCTTCACACTCCTTCTGACGCCTTCTCGGCGAGGATCGACTCGATGCGGTCGAGCGTCGGCCGGGCCGCGAGATGCAGCCGGTCCACGTCCATCCCCTCGTCGCCGAGCACCACCATCAGCGCGGTGTCGCCGACGGCGTAGGTCACGGCGCAGCCGTGACTGCCGTACGTCACCATCTGGCGCAGCGTGCCGCGGTCGGTGGCCTCGGCGGTGCGCCGGGCCAGACCCAGGCCGGCCGCCGCCAGTGCGGCGAGGGCCTCCGGGTCGATCGAGGCGGCGGTGTCGGCCGCGATGAGCAGTCCGTCGGCCGCCGTGAGCGCGGTGTCGGTGATACCGGTCACCTTTTCCCGCAGTTCGCGCATTTCCAAAGCCAGGGCTTTGTGATCCACTTACTCAACTCCCCTGAAACTGATCGCATGTGTCCATCGGGGTCATCTGGAGGTTCCGTTCCGCATGCGGAAGAACCCTTTCCAACCCGCCCCGCTCTTCTCGGGGACGAGAGATTCGGTGATACCGCTGGCGCCCGGATTACGGCGGGGCAGTTCGGCGGGCGCGGTGAACTGCGCGGGCGGGAGCGCCGGTTGCTCGCGGCGGCGCACCACGGGCGCGTCGGGCGGGAGCAGGACCGGGATCGGCACGGGGGTGTCCGCGCACTCCAGCAGTCCCTCGGCGAGCATCCGCGCGACCTCGGCGGTGACCGGGTAGACCCCGCGCCCGGCACGGAACGCGAGATCGCGGGCGGTCCTGCGGCCGTCGACGTGGGCGAGCAACTCCCGTTGCAGCAGCCCGAGTCCGGCCTCGTCGAGCGGGCATGCCGGGGCCCGCGGGCGCTCCCGGTCGGGTCGTACGGGATACGGCAGCGCGGCGAGCGCGGTGAGTTTCCGGGCCGCGTCCTGGAGCAGCCGGACCGGCGGCTCACCCAGCGCGACCGGGGCCAACGGCCTTATGTCCGGGGCGCGTTGACAGTCCTCGACGTCTCCGGAGGCGACCGCGAAGGCCGCGTCGTGCAGGGCGAGCACGCACACGATCCGCAACTGGGCTGCGCCCGCGTACCCGTGGGCGACGAGCCCCTCAAGCGGCCAGCGCTTGCCGCCCGACTCCCGTACCAGTTCGGCCCATTGGTCCCCGCCGATCCGTCCGGAGCGCAGCAGCAGCGCCTCCGGTCCGGGAGCGCCCGGACTCTCCACGGCGATGACGAGCCCGCCGCGCAGATGGAAGGTGCCGCCGGGTCTGCCGGCCACCCGCAGTCCCCCGGTGAACTCCTCGCGTCCGCAGTCCGCGAGAGCCCGCGCGAGCAGGTCGTGACCGACCCGGCCGAGGGAATCCCGAATGCCCGACATCACTCCCCTAGGCTTTTCGTACACGCAACTGACGTGTAGCGCTGAGGGGTGAAGGTTTATCAGTCCGGGCGCATATTCAGGACGGGTTCTTCCTACCTGCCTGCGGGTGACGGAAGTTGAGAATTCCCGCCGTTCGACGTCCTTTGTACGACGCCCATTTGACCGAACGGGGCCGGGTCAGCGGGTGGCCGGTGCGGTCCGGTCGCCGCCCAACACCCTTACCGGCAACGGCCGCAGCGCCTCGCGGAGGGCGGCGGCCAGCTCCTGGTACTCGGCGCGACGGGCCGCGCCGGTGCGCATCGCGAGGGCGATCCGGCGGGTCGGGGCGGGCTCGCTGAAGTAGCCGGTGAGGAGCTGGTCGCTGCGGGTGGTCTCGACGCGCACGGCGGTGCGCGGCAGCAGGGTGACCCCGAGCCCGCCGGCCACCAGCTGCACCAGCGTGGACAGCCCGGCCGCGGTCGTGGTCACCGGGGCGTCCGCTCGCCCCGCCTCCCGACAGATGTCGAGCGCCTGGTCGCGCAGGCAGTGCCCCTCGTCGAGCAGCAGCAGGTTCAGCTCGCGCAGTGCCTCGCGCGGGATGCCGGAGCGCCCGCCGAGGGGATGACCGAGGGGCGTGACGAGCACGAAGTCCTCGTCGAACAGCGGGAGTTCGACCACCCCGGGCACCCCGAGCGGCACGGCGAGCAGCAGCAGGTCGAGCCGTCCGGTGGTCAGCCCCTCCAGCAGGTTCGCGGTCTGCTCCTCGTGCACCTGGAGGTCGAGGTCCGGGTACCGGTCGTGCACCAGCCGCAGCACGGTCGGCAGCAGATACGGCGCGACGGTCGGGATGACCCCGAGCCGCAGCGCCCCGGTGAACGGCGCCCGCACCGCCTCCGCCTCCTCCAGCAGCGCCACGACCTCGTCGAGCACCGCCTTCGCCCGTACGGCGAGCCGCTCACCGGCGGGCGAGAGCAGCACCTTGCGGGTGGTGCGCTCCAGGAGGGTGACGCCGAGGGTCTCCTCCAGCGCGGCGACGGCACCGGAGAGGGCGGGCTGGCTCATGCCGATCGCGGCGGCCGCGTCCCGGAAGTGGAGGTGCTCGGCGACCGCGGAGAAGGCGCGCAGTTGCGCGAGGCTGGGCTGGCGCCTCTTGCTCGTATTACTAACGGTCACTGATAACCGCCTCCGATCAACACGACCAAGTGTAGCTATTTCCACAATCAATGCACGTTGTGCCAGGATCGGGGCCGACCAACCCACGAGAAGCACCCATTCCGCTTGGGTGTTTCTCCGCTGCAAGGAGTGCGTGTGCTCACTGTCGGTGACAAGTTCCCGTCGTTCGATCTGACCGCCTGTGTCTCGCTGGAGAAGGGCGAGGAGTTCCAGCAGATCGACCACAAGACCTACGAGGGCAAGTGGAAGATCGTCTTCGCGTGGCCCAAGGACTTCACCTTCGTGTGCCCCACCGAGATCGCCGCCTTCGGGAAGCTGAACGACGAGTTCGCCGACCGTGACGCCCAGGTGCTCGGCTTCTCCGGCGACTCCGAGTTCGTCCACCACGCCTGGCGCAAGGACCACGACGACCTGCGCGACCTGCCGTTCCCGATGCTCGCCGACTCCAAGCACGAGCTGATGCGCGAGCTCGGCATCGAGGGCGAGGACGGCTTCGCCAAGCGCGCGGTGTTCATCGTGGACCAGAACAACGAGATCCAGTTCTCCATGGTGACCGCGGGCTCCGTCGGCCGTAACCCGAAGGAGGTCCTCCGGGTCCTCGACGCGCTCCAGACGGACGAGCTCTGCCCGTGCAACTGGACCAAGGGCGACGACACCCTGGACGCGGGCGCGCTGCTCGCCGGGGAGTGACCTGAGATGTCACTGGACACCCTGAAGTCCGCCATACCGGACTACGCCAAGGACCTGAAGCTCAACCTCGGTTCGGTCATCGGCAACTCCGACCTGCCGGCACAGCAGCTGTGGGGCACGGTCCTCGCCACGGCGATCGCCTCGCGTTCTCCTCTGGTGCTGCGGGAGTTGGCGCCCGAGGCGAAGGCCAACCTCTCGCCGGAGGCGTACGGCGCGGCCAAGTCAGCCGCCGCGATCATGGCGATGAACAACGTCTTCTACCGGACGCGGCATCTCCTGTCCGACCACGAGTACGGCACGCTCCGCGCCGGCCTGCGCATGAACGTCATCGGCAACCCCGGGGTCGACAAGGTCGACTTCGAGCTGTGGTCGTTCGCCGTGTCCGCGATCAACGGGTGCGGGATGTGTCTCGACTCGCACGAACAGGTGTTGCGCAAGGCGGGTGTCGAGCGCGAGGTGATCCAGGAGGCGTTCAAGATCGCGGCGGTTGTGGAGGCGGTCGGGGTGACGCTGGAGGCGGAGGCGGTTCTCGCCGCCGAGTGACTTCGGCTGACCGTCGTGTGCTTGCTGGGGGCTCCGCCCCCAGACCCCCGGGCCTTTGCCCGCCCACCACCCGTTTACGGGCGCTTTCAGGTTCACCTTGAAACGCCAGTAACGGGTGGGTGGGCGGGAAATGGGGGTCTGGGGGCGGAGCCCCCAGGGGTGCTACGGGGCCTCGTCGTCCGGCGTCGAGGACAGCGCCGTCGCTCCCCGCGGCTTCGGGGACTGGGGCGGCACCGGTTCCTGGGAGTACGACTTGAGGTAGCCGACGACCGTGTTCAGTACCGCCACCAACGGCACCGCCACCACCGCTCCGCCGATCCCCGCGACCATCCCACCCGCGGCGACCGAGAGGACCACCGCGAGCGGGTGGACCCGGACCGCGCGGCCCAGGATGAAGGGCTGGAGGATGTGGCCCTCGATCTGCTGCACCGCGAGGACCACCGCGAGCGTCATCAGCGCGGTGAACACGCCCTGGGTGACCAGCGCGACGACCACCGCCAGCGCGCCGGAGGCCACCGCGCCGACCAGCGGGATGAACGAGAACAGGAAGATGAACACGGCCAGCGGCACGGCCATCGGAACGCCGAGGAAATAGATGCCGATGCCGATGCAGACGGCGTCGATGAGGGCGACTATCACCGTGCCGCGGACGTAGGCCGTGAGCGTGCGCCAGGCGCGCGGGCCCGCGCCCGCCATCGCCGGCCGGGCCGCCGCGGGCACCAGCTTCAGCGACCACTGCCAGATGCGCGGGCCGTCGTAGAGAAGGAAGAGGGTCGAGAAGACCGTCAACAGGATGCCGGTCAGGGCTTCCACGATGACCTGGACGCCCTCCAGGCCCGCCGAGGTGATCTGGTCGGTGTTGGCGCCGATGGCCTCGCGGAGGTTCTTCGCGATCTGGTTGATCTGCTTCTCGGTGACGTGGAACGGGCCCTTGAGCAGCCAGTTGCGCAGGTCGTCGACGCCGTTCTGGACCTGGTCCGAGAGGTTGTCGATGTTGGCCATGACCTGCCAGGTCACGAACCAGCCGATGAGCCCCATCACGACGAAGCCGAGGATCGCGGTGAGCGCCGTGGCGACGCCGCGCGGGAAGCCGTAGCGGATCAGGCGGGCGACCGTCGGCTGGAGCAGGGCCGTGATGAGGAGGGCCGCCACGAAGGCCAGGACGACCAGTTGGACCGCGCTGATGACCCGCATCAGGACCCAGACCGTGCCGGCCAGGATCAGCAGCCGCCAGCCGGCCTCGGCGGCGACGCGCACGCCCCACGGCACGGCGAGCGAGGGGTCCGGGCGGTCGCGGGCGATGGTGACCGGGACGGGCTCCCGGGGCTCGGGGTGTTCGGCGGGCGGTGCGGGCGCGGCCTCGGCGTGTTCCTTCGCCACCTCGGCACGGCGCTCGTCCAACCGCTCCCCCATCTCGCTCAGTCCGGCACCGACCTTGCCGAGCCATCCTGGTACTCGCGACATGATGCGTCCTCTTCCCCCGTCTTGCCCCACTACTCCCCCCTGGAGTCGCTGCGAGTCCGACCGTACAGGGCGAAGGCCCCTCCCCCTATGACGGGGAGGGGCCTCGTGAGGTTGAGCGGCCCGGAACGGGCGTACGACCTAGGGTCCGTCTTCAAAGATCATTGAGTGGTGGATCATGGTCGGGTGATACGCCGCCATGAACTCACCGACCTGGAGTGGGAGTTACTTGCTCCGCTCATACCGCGTGCCGCGACGGGACGACCGCGCGTGCCAGACCGGCAGGTCATCAACGGGATGGTCTACAAGATCCGGACCGGGGTCTCCTGGCGTGACCTGCCGGAACGCTACGGGCCGTGGCAGACGGTCTACACCCGCTTTCGCCGCTACGCGTTGGACGGCGTGTTCACCCGGGCACTCCAGCAGATCCAGGCCGACGCGGACGCTGTCGGCGACATCGACTGGCTCGTCCAGATCGACTCCACCATCGTCCGCGCCCACCAACACTCGGCCGCCACCGGCCGAAAAGGGGATCAGCCGGCCGGACGAACCGGACGATCACGCCCTCGGCCGATCCCGAGGCGGACTGACCACCAAAATCCACCTCGCCTGCGACGGCCGCGGCAGGCCCCTGGCCGTCCTGCTGACACCCGGACAACGCCACGACAGCACCTGCGCGCGTCCCCTCCTGGAACGCATTCGCGTCCCGCGTATGGGACTGGGCCGACCCCGTTGCAGACCCGACCAGGTCGTCGCCGACAAGGCTTACAGCTCTCGTGGTTTCCGCGCCTACCTGCGCAAACGCGGAATTGCATGCACCATCCCGGAAAAGACCGACCAGAAGCGTCACCGCCACAATCGCGGCTACCGAGGAGGCCGGCCACCCGCTTTCGACCGCCAGCTCTACCGTCGGCGCAACGTCGTCGAGCGCTGCTTCAACCAGCTCAAGGGCTTCCGCGGCATCGCCACCAGATACGACAAGACCGCCACCTCCTACGAAGCAGCGGTCAATCTCGCGTCATTCCTACTCTGGGCAAGATCCGTTTGAAGACGGACCCTAGTACCAGCTGTTCGCCTGCCAGAAGGACCAGGCCTCGCACGGGCTGCCGTAGCGGCTGTCCATGTAGTTGAGGCCCCACTTGATCTGGGTGGCCGGGTTCGTCTGCCAGTCCGAACCGACCGAGGACATCTTGGAACCGGGCAGGGCCTGGAAGAGGCCGTATGCACCGGAAGAGGCGTTGACCGCGCGGTAGTTCCAGCTGGACTCGTGGTCCACGATGTTGCTGAAGCACTGGAACTGGCCGCTGGGCACCATGGAGGCGGCCATCGACTGGATCTGGGCGACCGTGTAGGAGCTCTGCACGGGGAAGCTCGACGAGGAGCTGCTTGCCTTGGCGGACGCGGCCTTCGCCTCGGCCTTCTCCTTGGCTTCCTTCTCCGCCTTCTCGGCAGCCGCCTTCTTGGCGACGGCGGTCTTGGCGGCGGCCAGGCGGGCCGACTCCTCGGCGTCCTTCTTGGCGCTGGCGTCGGCCTGGATCGCCTGGGCGTCGGCCTGCTGCGTCAAGGAGGCGGTCTGTACCTGGGCCTGCTGGCCCGTGGGGATGTCCGCCAGGAGCGTGGTGTCGGCTGCCGTCGTCTCGGCGTCATTGTTCTGCGCCTGTGCGACGCTGCCCGAGGCAACGCCTACGACGCTTCCGACGGCGGTGACCGCGGTGGCCGAAGCCACTGCGAATCCCCGGACCGAAATCCGGCTCACACGGTGTCCTTCCAGCATCGTCCGCTTCGGTGACCCTGGCGGACGCAATCGTGCCCCTGAACGCTGGCCTCCCAACTACGGGGTCACGGGAGGCACGGGCCCGGTGGGCAACTCCCGCTCGGGGAGCGCCGCGTGGAGAGCGGGCGGCATACGACTTCGCTGTGGAGTTGGCTGTGATGCTCAAGTGGTGCGTACCGCTGGGGATACACGTGTGTCGTATGCGGGGCCTGACAGGAATGAGACTCTGCCGTAACCGGACGCCGAGTGGCAATTCTGAGTTGCGTGTGAAAGCTCACATCCCGTTTGGCCCACGGGATTTCGAGAAACAGCGGGACGCGGAAGCGCCGCCCCGCTAAGCTCATCGGCTTTACGGAGCGGCGCCAACTGGCCTGTACTACCTCAGATTTGGCCGTCCTCCAGCATTTCGGTCACAAGCGCCGCGATCTGGGACCTCTCGGACCTCGTGAGGGTCACATGCGCGAAGAGCGGATGACCCTTCAGCTTCTCCACCACGGCGACGACACCGTCGTAGCGGCCGACCCTCAGGTTGTCCCGCTGGGCCACGTCGTGGGTGAGGACCACCCGCGAGTTGGCGCCGATCCGGGACAGCACGGTCAGCAGGACGTTCCGCTCCAGGGACTGCGCCTCGTCCACGATCACGAACGCGTCGTGCAGCGAGCGTCCGCGGATGTGGGTGAGCGGCAGGACCTCGAGCATCCCGCGGGCGGTGACCTCCTCGATGACCTCGCGGCTGGTGACCGCGGACAGCGTGTCGAAGACCGCCTGGGCCCAGGGGCCCATCTTGTCGGCCTCGGAGCCGGGCAGATAGCCCAACTCCTGTCCGCCCACCGCGTACAGCGGCCGGAAGACCATCACCTTCTTGTGCTGGCGGCGCTCCAGGACCGCCTCGAGACCCGCGCAGAGCGCGAGCGCGGACTTGCCGGTGCCGGCCCGGCCGCCCATGGACAGGATCCCGATGTCCGGGTCGAGCAGCAGATCCAGCGCGATGCGCTGTTCCGCGCTGCGGCCCTTGATGCCGAACGCCTCCCGGTCGCCGCGCACGAGGCGGACGTTGCCGTCGGCCGTGACCCGGCCGAGCGCCTTGCCGCGCTCGGACTGGATCGTCAGACCGGTGTGGACGGGGAAGTCGGCGGCCTCCGGGACGAAGACGCGGCCTTCCTCGAAGAGGATGTCCACCTGTTCGCCGGGCAGGGTCAGTTCGGACATTCCGGTCCAGCCGGAGGAGCCCGTGATGGCGAGTTCCGCGCGGTACTCCTCGGCGAGGAGTCCGACGGACGACGCCTTGATCCTGAGCGGAAGGTCCTTCGACACGACGGTGACGTCGTACCCCTCGGCCTGCAGGTTGCGGGCGACCGCGAGGATGCGGGAGTCGTTGTCCCCCAGGCGGTAGCCGCTGGGCAGCACGCTGGGGTCCGAGTGGTTGAGCTCGACCCTGACGGTGCCGCCGAGTTCCCCGATCGGGATGGGGGCGTCGAGGCGACCGTGCCGGACCCGGAACTCGTCCAGCAGGCGCAGGGCCTGGCGGGCGAAGTAGCCGAGTTCGGGATGGTGCCGCTTGGCCTCCAGCTCTGTGACCACGACGATCGGCAGCACGACTTCGTGCTCGTCGAAGCGGTTCAGTGCGTTCGGGTCGGCCAGCAGAACGCTGGTGTCGAGAACATAGGTGCGCCGGTCAGGCATACGGCGCTTTGTGCTGGTCACCACGGAAGGACGTACCCCCTCGGAAGAGGTCGGGGAGCGACGGAGAGGAGCTGGACCGGTCCGGACCGCAGTGCGCGGGCCGAGAACCGGCCCTCCGTCTCGTCCGTACTGACCGCACGGTCGGGCTGGTGCAAAGGGCCTCCCGGGCGGACGGCCCCGTGCCGTCCGCTGAGATACGACACCCGTGGTTCGGGCGTCGACCTGCTTGGCTTATGCCCTCGAACATGCGCCGCCATGCCACGGCGTACGACGGCGCCCTGGTGAACTCCTTGTTACTTCCGCCCCAGCGGGGGTGGTCGGGCGGCTCCGCCCGGCCCCCGCCGCCCGCCGTCCCAGGCCGTTCCCGGCCGTTGAGTTCCGGCGTTATCCGCCGTAGCGGCGGTGGCGCGCCGCGTAGTCGCGCATGGCGCGCAGGAAGTCGACCTTGCGGAAGGCCGGCCAGAAGACCTCACAGAAGTAGTACTCGGAGTGGGCCGTCTGCCACAGCATGAATCCGGACAGCCGCTGTTCTCCGCTGGTCCTGATCACCAGATCGGGGTCGGGCTGGGCGCCCGTGTAGAGGTGCTTGCCGATGAGGTCGACGTCCACGTGCTCGGCGAGCTCCTCCATGGAGGTGCCCTTGTCGGCGGCGTCCAGGATCATCGAGCGGACCGCGTCCGCGATCTCCTGGCGGCCGCCGTAGCCGATGGCGACGTTGACGAGTATCCCGTCGACGTGCGCCGTGGACTCCTGGGCCTCCTTGAGGACGGACTGCATCCCGGACGGCAGCAGGTCGAGGGTGCCGACGTGGTGGACGCGCCAGCGGCCGTCGGCGGCGAGGGAGGAGACGACGTTCTCGATGATGCCGAGCAACGGGCCGAGCTCTTCCTGGGGGCGGTCGAAGTTGTCCGTCGACAGCAGCCACAGGGTGACGACCTCGACGTCCGTCTCGCTGCACCAGCCGAGGAACTCCTCGATCTTCTCGGCGCCCGCCCGGTGTCCCATGACGGTGGTCGAGCCGGCCGCCTTCGCCCAGCGCCGGTTGCCGTCCATGATGACGCCGACGTGCTTGGGCACCTGCTCGTGATCGAGATGGCCTTCCACCCTGCGTGCGTAGAACCTGACCAGCAGGCGGCGCAGGGTGTCGCGCAGGTTCACGTGTTGTCAGCCCCTCCGTGGATGGCAGTCCCCGGCTGCGAAGCCTACCCCCGCCGGGAGGCCGATTCCCCAAGTGGTGTCTGGGCTCATCCCGGTTCGGCACGAAGGTCGGACCCCAGCGGGACCCCACTGGGACCCGAGCCGGACTTGAGCGGGGGGCGAGTGGGACGCGAGCGGGGGGCGAGTGGGACTCGAGGCATCCTCTGGTTCGTCCCCGGTTCGTCCTCGGCGGGCGCGGGGGTCCGCCGCCGCAGGGCACAAAAAAACGGGCCGGTCCGTGGGGGGGATACGGACCGGCCCGAGGGGGGGTTTCCACCATAACCCTTTGTAAGTGATGCTGCGTGCATCGGCGTGCCACAACTACTCTCCGAAACCGTCCGACGACGCGTCAGGGGGTGGGGGAGCCCTGATTCCGGCCCTGATCATGGCCGGTTCACAGCGGATTCCCAGGAGATCGTGGAGGTTTTCCGTCGACCCCCGGCGTGTCGCTCTCAGGGGTGACGCCGTCAGCGAACGTCCGCTTGACGGGGCAGGGCACCGCGCGGCCCCCTCCACCGCGCGGTGCCGACCGCGCAGCTTTGCTCACGCGAATTACCTTGGTCTGAACTTACGCGAGAGGGCGGGTCGGAAGCGAGTCGATCTCGATAACGATGTGGAAAACCCGTGCACGTATCGGGGACGTCCCGTGAGGCCCTTTCGGGCGGTCGGACAGGCGGCTCGCGGATGGTCAGGAGAGTGGCTTCCGGGCGTCGAAGAGGTGGCGGGTGCTGTGCGCCACGAACGGTCCCTCGGCCTCGATCTGCTCGTGCAGGGCGCGGAGTTGGGGCTCGTACGCCTCGACAGTGAAGTCCGGCACCATCCAGATCACCTTGCGGAGGAAGTGGACGACGGCGGCGATGTCGTAGAACTCCATGCGCAACCGCTCGGCCCGCAGGCCGACGACCTCCAGGCCCGCGGCCTCGGCGCCGGCCCGCTCGCCCTCCGGGTCACGGGCGCCGCTCACTGCCTCCGGCTGCGGGCCGACGAAGTGCTCGACGAGTTCGAAGGCGCTGCGGGGGCCGACGTGCTGGGCGAAGTACGTGCCGCCGGGGCGCAGGACGCGGGCGATCTCCGTCCAGTGGGCGCGGACCGGGTGGCGGCTCAGGACCAGGTCGAACGCGGCGTCGGCGAACGGCAGCGGGGCGTCCTCGGCCGCGGCGACCACCACGACACCGCGCGAGCGGAGCAGCTCGGTGGCCTTCGCGACGTTCGGCGGCCAGCCCTCGGTGGCGGCGACCAGCATCGGGGGCTGTGCGGCGGCCCGGCTCAGCGCGAAGTCGAAGACCTCACCGCCCCCGGTCTGCACGTCCAGCGCGGTGGTCGCGCGGGAGAGGCGGTCGCCGGCGGAGCGCGCGTACCCCCACGAGGGGCGCGCCTCGGTGGCCCGGCCCTCGAACCAGGAGAAGTCCCAGCCCTCGGTGGGGACGGCGACGCCTTCCGCTACGAGGTCCTCGAAGCTCCTGCTGTTGTCCATGGGGCGATGGTCGCAGGGTGGTGTCGGTGGGCGCTGCTAATTTTCGAAGCATGACCGACGACGGAGATACGGCTGCGGATACGGCTGCGGATACGGCTGCGGATACGGCTGCGGATACGGCTGCTCCCTTCCACGGCGACGAGAAGGCGACGCTGCACGCGAGTCTGGACCGGGTGCGGGACGCGGTGCTGTGGAAGCTGGACGGCCTGGACGAGGAACAGGCCAGACGCCCGATGACCCCCTCGGGCACGAGTCTGCTCGGGCTGGTGAAGCATCTGGCATCGGTGGAGTACGGCTATTTCGTGGAGAGTTACGGCCGCGAGGTGGAGCCCCTCTGGTTCGACGCCTACCAGGACGAGGACATGCGGGCGGCGCCGGACGAGACGACGGAGCGGATCGTCGCCTTCTACGGCCGTGCGCGCGCCGCCGCGGACCGCACGATCGTGGAACTCCCGCTGGACGCGGTCGGCCGGCCGCCGTGGCGCAAGCACTCCGTTTCGCTGCGGTGGGTGCTGGTCCATTTGATCGAGGAGACGGCTCGGCATGCCGGGCACATGGACATCGTGCGGGAGTTGATCGATGGGGCGGCGGGGGATCACCGGCCGGGGTAGCGGACTGCGGCGGCGGGGTGTCGTGGTTGGCGGGTCGGCGTGGTCGATAAGGCTGCGGGCCGGTGGGGGCTGGTCGCGCAGTTCCCCGCGCCCCTAGGGGGTGGATGTCGGGGGGCCAGTGCGCCCTAGGGGGTGGACGTCAGGGGACCAGTGCCCCCTGGGGGTGGAGGTCAGGGGACCAGCGCGCCCCAGGAGGTGGACGTCAGGGGACCAGTGCCCCCTGGGGGTGGACGTCAGGGGACCAGCGCGCCCCAGGGGTGGACGTCAGGGGACGAGTGCCACCCCTGGGGGTGGAGGTCAAGGGACCAGTGCCCTGACCTCCTCTGCTGTGAAGCGTACGAAGGCCTCCGGGTCGGGTTCGTTGCCTGTGGGCTGGAGGACGACCGTGTCGGCGCCGGCTTCCGCGAGGCGCTGGACGGCCTTCGCCACGGTGGGCGCGTCGCCGGCGACTCCCAGGTCGGGGACCGATTCGACGCCCTCGTCGGCGAGTTCGGCGCGGAGGCGGGCCGTGGCGTCGGGGCCGGTGGCGGTGAGGAGGTAGACGACGAGCTTGTGCGGGTCGGTGCGGCCGGCCGACTCGCGTCCCTCGTCGATGAGTCGGCGGGCCCGGCGGACGCCGTCGGGTGGGGTGCTCGCGGTGAGGATCGTACCGTCGGCCGCCGCGCCGGAGAGGCGGAGGGTGCGCGGGCCGCCGGCGCCGGCGAGGATCTCGACGGGTCCGGTCGGCGGCCAGTCGAGGGCGACGTCGTCGAGCGTGACGTAGCGGCCCTCGGTCGTGAGGCGTTCGCCGCGCAACAGGGCGCGCAGGGCGTCGAGATGCTCGCGCAGCAGGGTCACCGGGGACTCGACGCGGGCGCCTACCTGCCCCATCCAGTCCTGTACGCCGTGTCCGACGCCGACGATCGCGCGGCCGGGGAAGAGGCGGTCCAGGGTGGCGACTTCCATCGCGGTGATGGCGACGTTCCGCAGGGGAACCGGCAACAGGCCCACACCGACGCGGACTTGCTCGCTCCAGGCGAGCGCGGCGGCGGCCGCCGAGATCCCGCCCTCGCGGAAGCAGTCCTCCCACAGCCAGAGCTCCTCCAGCCCCGACGCGTCGGCGAGGCGGACCACCTCCCGGAGCCGCTCGGGAGGGAGTTGGGGACGGAACACAGCGCCGAGTCCGGTCATGGATTCTTCCTACCTGGTCAGAGCGGCACGGACAACAGCTTTACGCCTGGCCGGTGTTGGCGTCGGCGCGCTCGTAGCGCAGCAGGACGACGCCGTTGCCGAAGGTGTGGCTCTCGGTGAGGCGGAGCGGGGTGCGGGTGTCGGAGACGGGGAACATGGGCGTGCCCCGGCCGAGGACGATCGGGTGGATGTACACCTTGATCTCGTCGACGAGGCCGAGCCGCAGGAAGGTCGCGGCGAGGTCGGCACCGCCGAGGCCCAGGTCGCCGCCGGGCTGTTCCTTGAGGGCCTGCACCTCCTCGGGGACGACCTCGGAGACGACGGTCGTGTTCCACTCGGCGGGACCGCTGGGCAGCGTCCGCGAGTACACCGTCTTCGGCATCTCCCGCCAGATGCGCGCGAACTCGGCGATGACGGCGGGGGCTTCGGGGTCCTCGTCGGCGTGCGGCCAGTAGTCGGCCATCAGTTCATGGGTGACGCGGCCGTCGAGGAAGGCACCCATGTTCTTGAGGGTGTCGTTCATGTGCTGGTGGAGTTCCTCGTCGACCGTGTGCCACTCGATGTCGTGGCCGGGGCCCTCCATGTACCCGTCGAGGGAGACGGACATCATCAGGCTGATCTTCCGCATGGCTGCACCACCTCTTCGTAGTCGCCCGCCGGGTACCGGACCCGGGCGCCGGGTCCACCACCGTCTCACGCCACCGCGAACGCCCCCAGCACCACACCGGTGAACGCTCCGCCGAGCATGAACGGCCCCAGCGGAATCGCCGTCTTACGGCCCGCCCGGCGCAGGGCGACCATGCCGAGGCCGTAGACCGCGCCGTAGAGGATGCCCGCGAAGGCGCCCGTGACGAGCACCGCCCAGCCGTACCAGCCGAGGGCCGCGCCGAGGCCGAGGGCGAGTTTCACGTCGCCGAAGCCCATGCCGGCCGGGTTGATGAGGTACAGCACCTCGTAACCGGCCCCGAGGGCGAGCGCGCCGAACAGCGCCGTGAGCCAGGAACCGGCGTCGGCGGGGAGCGCGGTCGCGATGCCGAGGAGGGCGAGGGTGGCGGCGGCGAGCGGGAGGGTGAGGACGTCGGGGAGCCGGTGGACCCGGAGGTCGACCAGCGCGAGCAGGACGGCGGCGGGGGCGGCGAGCAGCCAGACGACGAGTTCGGGGCGGGGGCCGGTGGCGGCGGCGAGGGCCGCGCAGACGAGGGCGGTGACGGTGGAGACGACGGCGGTGCGGGGGCCGTAGGGGCCGCAGGCGGTGGAGGCCGTCCGGCCGCCTCCCTGTGCGCCGGTGGTGCAGCGGGCCCGGCCCAGCCAGCCGTCGAAGCGGCCGGTGATCGGGTGGCCGTCGGGGCACTCGGCCTTCCATGGTTCCTCGGGCTCCACGGAGAGGCGGTACGCGGCGCGGGGCAGCGCGAGGCCCGACCACGCGCCCCACAGGGCACCCAGGACGATCAGAATCAGGCGCACCCGGGGACGATATCGAGGGAGCGGTGGGCGGGACATGGGTCCGTGGGCCCATGTGAGGCCTACTGCCCTGTGGATACGGTCAGTCGGCACCGGTATCGGAGCAGTGCGGGAAGGTGACCTGACATGGGACGACGCTGGAACGACGGGCGCGGCAAGCTGATCGTGCGGGGGGCCGCGGGGGCGGTCGCCGTCCCGCTGGAGGTGGCCACCTCCTACCGGGCGCGTACGAAGGGGCTGCTGGGCCGGGACGGGATCGACGGCGCGATGCTGCTCTCCCCGGCGAGCAGTGTGCACACGTTCCGGATGCGGTTCCCGATCGACGTGGCCTACCTGGACCGGGATTTGCGGGTCGTCGCCGTCCACACCATGAAACCGGGACGGTTGGGACTGCCGCGCTTCCGGTCCCGGCATGTGCTGGAGGCGGACGCGGGGGTCATGGCGGGGTGGGGGCTGGGAGTCGGGGCGCAGGTGGAGGTCGAGACGGAGTAGCCGGGGTCAGCCGTCTTCGCGGAGCTCGGTGATCGGCCGGTCGGAGACGACGGCGCAGAGGATCATGGGGGCGTCGCCGTCGGACTGGCTCAGGGAGACGGCCAGTTGGCGGGTGGGGGTGTCCGGGCGGCCGGTCGGCACCGGTCCCCAGACCGCGAGGTCGCCCAACAGGTCCTCGTCGCACAGGGCTTGGAAGAGCGCGGGCATCGGATCTCCCGCGATCTTGCGGAACAGCGGTACGTGCATGGCGACTTGGCGGTGCGGTCCGTAGCGGGTGTCCAACTCGCTCACGACGTCGAACAGTTGGGCTTCCGCCGCCTCTTCCGCCGCGTTGCGCTCGGGTGCGTAGACGCCGGTGAGCGGTCTGCCCACCCACAGCGGGGCGATCACGAAGCCCTCGCCGCGGGTTCGGGTCCACTCCCCCGTGACCGGGTCGCCCTCGCTCTCGGTCGGTCCGGCCGCCGGGACGGGCCCGGCGAGCAGCGCGTCGAGGTCCGGGAGTTCCCGGCCGGGTGCGGTCACAGCGTGGCCCGGACCATGGGGCGCGGCAGGGGCCGCAGCGCTCCGGCGTCCCGCAGCCGTTCGTAGGCGTGCACCACGGTGTCCACGTCGCCCTCCGCCGCGATGTCGAGGACAACGCCCGCGCCGGGGACGGCTGTTCGGGGTGCGGTCAGGTCGTCCGGCACCAACTCGGCGCGGCCCGGGGAGAGATAGCCGACGCGGCCCACGCAGGGTTCGCCGACGCCGTACTCCGCGTCGTCCTCCAGCGCGTCCAGGATGTCGTCGTCGGTCACGTCGCCGAAGTCGGGGTGCCAGAACTCGGCGACGGCGGCGAGGAGTTGGGTGCCGGGCAGCTCGGTGCCCTCGGGTGAGCGGATGCCGATCACCAGTGACTGGAGCAGGAACTCGGAGTCGCCCCCGGCCAGTCCGCTCACCTCGACCGTCCAGTCCGGCGCGCCCGTGGCGGTGAGCCGGAGAGCGGTGCCGGTCCCCTTCGACCAGTCGTCGGCGGCCTGCGCCTCCTGGAGGGCGGTGCGCAGGCCGCCCTCCTCGGACGCCACCAGGGAGCCGGGCGGGGAGACCGCGGTCCATTCCGCGGGCAGCGCGGCCTGCGGAAGGAGCCGGGTGAGCTGGTCGAGCGTCGCCTTCCAGCGGCCGGCCAGCTCCTCGGCCGATTCCTCCCTGGGGCCCCAGAAGCCCCTCACCAGACGTCGCATGTCCTTCTCCGCCTCCGTCGTAGTCCCTTGATCACGCGTGCGTGTGCGGGTGTCGCAACCGGTCCGGCCGCGGCATCGGCGCCCCGGCGCGCCGTCACCCTAGTCGAGCTAGCCGAACGCTCCCGGCTTCCGCGTTCCGCCGACCGGCTTCTGCTTCTCGTAGACGACCTTGATGTCGAGGCCCTCGTCGCGGAACGCCTTCCTGGCCGCCTTTGCCACATCGGGGTTGGAGAAGTGCCATTCGACGGCCTTGCCGCCCGCCGCCGCCACCTGCCGGCGTGCCTCGGCGGCGAACTCGGCCTTCGCGGACGGGGTCAGATCGCCCTTGCTGGACTTGGAGAGGTAGCCCTCGTAGCCGTTCTTGGCCTCCAGATACGTCTGCCGGCCCGCGTCCCAGCCGTCGAACTCGACGTCGGGCACGCCCTTCTTGGGGTACGGGACCACGTACTCCTCGCCGCGGACCGTGCCGGTGACCTGCTCCTGGTAGCGGAGCCAGGACTCGTTCTTCCAGTTGGGCGCGGGGTTGCGGTCCCGGCTCGCCCAGTAGCCGTCGCTGTTGTCGGCGGAGCCGAGGGCGTGGTCCTTCAGGTCGGCGGCCCAGTCCGGCGGGTTGTAGTTGCGCGGGTCCGAGGTGTCGCCGTGCTTGGGCTCGGGGTACTCCTTCTTGGCCGCCGCGGCCTTCGCCGCGCGTCCCGGCTCCTCCGCGCGCTTTTTGGCGAGGTAGGCCTCCCGCTCCTGCTTGCGGGCCTCCTCGGCCTCCTTCTTGGCGTCCTCGTCGCAGCCGTCCTCGGCCAGCAGGACGTACGGGGAGGAGGCGCCGGCGGCCAGGACCGTGGTGCCTGTTCCGGTGCCGCCGAGGACGGAACCGCCGCCGCCACCGCCGTCGTACGGGATCCTGCGCGCCGGGGCGCCGATGGTGCAGCCGGACTCGCGGGCCTTCTTCTCGGCCTCGTCCGCCGCGTCGTCGGCCTCCTTCGCGGCCTTCTCCGCGCCCTCGACATCGCCTGCCTTGGCCGCCTTCTTGGCGTCCTCGGCCGCCTTGGTGGCTTCCTCCGCGAGCTTGCCGAGCTTCCCCAGCTTGCCGATCTTGCCGAGGTCGCCGAGTTTCTCCGCGACCTTGGCGCCGTCGTAGCCCGGGATGAAGAGGGAGCCGACGTTCCAGAGGACGTGGGAGACGGCGCGGGTCTTGTCGCCGTTGTTCCAGTCCTTGGCGACGTCGTCGCCGATGAACACGTCGTAGAGGACCGTTCCGCCGGTCTTCACGGAGGCACCGGTCCAGTCCCAGAGGGCGCCGCCGTAGTCGCCGTCGGACCACTTCTTGCCGGCGTCCTTGGAGTTCTCCGACCAGGCGTGCCCGAGCTGCTTTCCGTAGTCGCCGATGCCCTTCACGGTGTCTATCGGGTGGCGGACCATGTCGTAGATACCGGTGACGTCGCCCCAGACACCGTCGACGGCGAGACCCTGGCCGACCTGTTTGACCTGGTCGCCGGCACAGCCGAAGAAGGCCCCGAAGCCGGAGAAGCAGCCGTCGTCCTTCTTGTCCTTGTCGTCGGTGGGGGCGGGCTTCTGGTCGTCGGTGGGGGTTGTGGTGCCGGGGTCGGTGGAGCCGTTGCCGCCGGTGGTCCCGCCGTTGGTGCTTCCGCCGTTCGTGGTCCCGCCGTTGGTGGTCCCGCCGTTCGTAGTCCCGCCGTTGGTGGTCCCGCCGTTCGTGGTCCCGCCGGTGCCGCCACCGCTCCCGTTGTCGGCGTTCACGTCCGTGTCGCTGCCGTCGCTGCCGGCCGGGCCCGGGCAGGCCATGCCGGTGACCTTGCAGACCTCCGACTGGATGCCGGTGAAGATCTGGGTGCCGAGGCCGGTGACGAGCAGTGCGGTGATGATGGCGGCGACGATCGCGATGAACCCGGCGTACTCGACCGACGTCTGCCCCTCGTCCCGGCGCCAACGGATCAGCCGGGCAAGGGAGAAGGGGCGGCGCTCCACACGGTCCAGCTCGGCGAGCGCGAACCACTGACGGCTTTCGGGGCGGGTCAGGAAGAACAGGATGAGGATCGGGAGGAGCAGCTGCAGGCCCCCGCGCGAGGAGCCGGAGGTGAGGTTGACGACACCGCCGAGGATCAACCAGCCCTGTACGGCGGCCAGTCCGCGCCGGACGCGGACGCCGCCCTCCCAACTGCGCCGGGCCAGCCACCAGCCGAGGACGCCCGGCGCGGCGGCGTAGGCGACGAGGGCGATGACCTGACCGTCCAGGGCGTCGTACGCCGCGGCCGTCATCAGCAGGCCGAACCCGCCGACGACGGTGACCGCGAAGAGCAGGTGCACGAGCACCAGGGCGGCGGACAGCGACGCCGGCATCTCCCGACGCCCGCCCAACTCGCCCTGCCCGCCCGGCACTCCTCCGATCGAGGCCATGCTGTCTCCCCCGTCCCCCACCATCACTCACGACGCCACGAACAGCGCCCCCGAGCTACCAGAGGTTAGGGACGGGACAGCCACCCGAGATGGGCCCGGGGACCCAAATCAGCACCCAAGTCGCGGGTGGGTCCGGGGAGTCGGGCGGGTGGGGACGACTGAGGGCCGACCGCCCGCCCGCCGGTCAGCCCTCGGTTCAACCCGCCGTCAGCTCTCCGTGCGCGGGAACGTCACCTCGACCCTGCGGTTCTTCTTGCGGCCGGCTTCCGTGGAGTTGTCGGCGATCGGGTACTGCTCGCCGTAGCCGCGTACCTCGAAGGTGATGTTCGGGTTGTTCAAGTCCGAGTCCAGGACCGCCTGTACGGCGTCGGCGCGCTGCTTGGAGAGGACGTCGCCGTGGGCCGACGAGCCGAGGTTGTCGGTGAAGCCGAAGACGCGGACCGTCGACGCGTTCTGCTTCTTGATCTCCTCGGCGATCGCGTCGATGCGGGACTTCGCCTCGCCGCTCAGCTTGGCGCTGTCCTTGCTGAAGAGGACCTCGGCCTGGAGGGCGAACGTCACGTCCGAGTTGGTGTCCTCACGGCGTTCCTCACCGCCCTGGTCCTCCACGACGGACTTGATGTCCAGGACCTTGGGGTCGGCGAGCGTGGCGCCCTCGGGGAGCTTGAGGTCCGGGTCGTTCGGGTCGACCTTCACCGGGGCGGAGGCGGACGCCTCCGTGCCCGGCGGGACGCTCGCACCCGGGGTGTCGTCGGCGTGCGCCGCCACCGCGCCGACGATGTTCGCGGCGACCATGATCGTGGCGGCGGTCACGACCAGGGCGAGACGGGGAGTGGTGGTCACGGCCGCCTCACCCAGAGATCTTGATCGTGCCGACGGGGAACGTCGGCAGCTCGAAGGACACCTCGGTGGTGCTCGAAGGGGGCGCGGGGAACTGCATGAAGACGGCCAGGCTGTCGCCCGCCTTGATCGTCGTGAAGCCCGTGGTCGTCAGCGGACGGCCGTCCGTGTCCCGCAGCACGTAGTACCGCTTCTTGCTCTTCGAGTCGACCAGCGTGGCGCCGCCCAGCGACGGACCGTTCTTGATGATCTCGGTCTCGTTGCCGCTCAGCGCGGACGGAATCACCAGGCTCTTGTCCCCGTCGTTCTTCAGATCGCCGTTCACCGTGATGAAGCCGCCGGAGTCCCGCTGGGCCGAAGTGAGCTGCAGAAGAAGGCCGTTGGAGCCCTTCAGCTCGGCCAGGGGCTCGTCCGACTGCCCCTCCTGGGCGCTCGGATCGGATCCACCGCTGCTCTTGGAGGCCGAAGCCGACGTGTCCGGCTTCTTGTCGTCGCCGCCACTCCCGCAGCCGGCCACGCCGAGGGCCAGACCGGCCGCGACAGCCAACGCCACCGTCCCCCTGCGGGCCGTCGAAGTGAACCAAATCCTCATGACTCCGCTTCCTTCATCGCTCGTCGTTCGCTTGTCAGTCGGCCAGGTGGACGTCGAAGAGGTCCTCGGGTCCGGGTAGATCGGTGAGGTGGAGCGGGTCCAGGTCCCAGTCCTTGCCGTCCTTGCAGGTGAGCTTCGGCAGCACGTCGTCACCGGCGTCCGCGCCGAGGGGCTCGAACGAGCAGAGGGCCTCGATCTCGGCGGTGGCATGGGCCTTCGAGTACGTGCTCTCCGTACCGGGGACGATCGAGTCCCCGACCGGCTTGTCGCTCTCGACCGCGACCGTGTACCGCAAGGGCAGCCCCGACGGCGGCGCGCAACTGGTCACATGGGCCTTGTTCTGCGCCGCGAGCTGACCGGCCCGTCCGCACGAATCGACGAGCCCCGCGATGTCGCCGTCGAAGATCTCCTGCCACTTCGTCGGGTCGAGTACGTCCTTCACCCACTCGCCCGCGAGCTGCTTCCGGGTGTCCTGTGCCGCCGCGAGCGCTGCCGCGTCGGCGGCCGTCTGGGCACCGCTCCGGTTCACCGCGGCCTGGCCGACCGCTACGTAGGCGAACGCGAGAAAGAGCAGACCCGCCACCACCGTGATGTAGATGGGGAAGGCCTGCCCTGCGTCGCTGGACCTACCGGTCCGCATCAGCCGCCGGTGACTTCGGAGATCTTGCTCGTGATCGCGTCGTAGATGGACTGACCGATGGACGTACCCGTGATCGCCAGCACGATCGCCACGACCACCGCGATGATCCCCAGGTACTCCACCGCCGTCTGCCCCTTGTCGCCCGCACGGCGCTGCAGGGCCTCGACGGTCGTGTTCTTCCAGCCGTTCACACGCGCCTTGGTCGCAACGGCGGTCTTCAGCATCAGGTCGCTCATGGTGTTCCCCTCCGAATGACGCGTTACCGGCTTCCTCGTCGCCGGTGCCGCTTTCGACATGAGAACGGTATGCCCGATCCACAGGTACGCCAGAGGGCCCCAGGGCCCAAAATCGGGCCCAATTGGAGCCCCTGGCGTCGCACTGGGCCCGCCCGTCGCCGAACCGGGGCCGTAGGCCCGGCCGTTGGGTCCACTGTCGCGGTGTCATGGGTCAGCCCAGCCCTCGGGCCGAACCCGGCGCCGTACCAAGCCACTTGGCGGCCGCCTCGGAGCGGCTGGTGCTGTGGAGCTTGGCGAAGATGCGGTTGATGTGGTTCTTGACCGTCTTCTCGGAGATGAAGCAGGTGGCGGCGATCTGCTGGTTGGTCATGCCGGACGCGATGTGGTCCATGATCTCCGCCTCCCTCGCGCTGAGCTGGAACCGTGACCTGTCCGAGGATGACTGTCTCACAGATGGTTGCAGTTGCGAAAGCCCTTCCGCAGAATTCAACCTGGGATGGGTCATTGAAGGGATTGTTCCGTTTGCAGCTGCACCTAGTTGAGAGTCGTACGTGCCCAGCCCCTCGGGCAGTGACCGGGGCGAACGCGCCGCCTGCTCCTGCCGCAGCTGGGCCAGCAGCGCGCCCGCCGCCGATGGCGTGAAATGGGCCCTGCCCTGCCTGATGTCCCGTACGGCGGCCACCAGTTCGTCCGCCGTGAACTCGCCGTGGACCAGATAACCGCCCGCTCCCCGGCGCAGCGCCTCCTGGACGATCTCCGACTCCCTGCTGTACGTGAGCATCACGACCGGCGCGATCCGCACCAGGTACGGCAGCGCCGAGATGCCGTCCACGCCCGGCATGCGGACGTCCAGGAGGACCACGTCGGGGCGGTGGAAGTGTGCCGCCTCGTAGGCCTCGCGGCCGTCCGCCGCCTCCGCCACGACCGTGATGTCCGCACGGCCCGACAACAGGGCCGTCAGTCCGGCCCTGACCACCGGGTTGTCGTCGGCCACCACGACCCGGAGGGGCGAAGTCGGCGCGGGCGGCGGGAAGTTGGGGAACGGGTTCGGCGGCGGCTGCGGCGCGCCGGGGTGGGGCGTCGACTGGTCCGGCATGGCTGCCTCCTCTCGGGTCGTTGCGGGTGGGGCTCGCTTACGTCCTCTGCTACTTCTGCTACTTCTGCGTCTTCTTCTACGTCTGCTTCCGCGTCCGGTTCGTCTTCTCCTACGTCCGCTACGTCTTCGGTGACGTCAGGGCGCCCAGCGGGAGTTCCAGGCGAACCTCCGTGCCCGAGTCGTGGCCGCCCCTGCCGATACGGATACGGGCGCCCACCGACGCCGCCCGCTCGACCATGCCGACCAGGCCGAAGTGGCCTGCCCTGCGCAGCTGTTCGAGGGTGGTGCCCTCGGGGAGGCCGCGGCCGTCGTCGTAGACGCTGATGCGGAGGAGGCTGTCGTGCACCCCCGCCCGGACGTCGACCTTGGTGGGGGTCGCGTGGCGGTGGGCGTTCTCCATCGCCTCCGTCGCGATGGTGAGCAACTGGCGTGCCACGGCGGGCGGGACCGGCGGTACGCCGTGCTCGCCGGTGGGGCGGTAGGTCGTAGGGAGGCCGGTCCTGGTGCTGAAGTCCCTGGTGCGGGCGGCCAGTTCGACGAGTACGTCCGTGCCCTCGGCCGGGTTGGACTCGCGCCGCAGGTCCGCCAGGAGTTCGCGGGATTCCGCGGCCGCCCTGCGGGCCGAGCGGGCGACCAGTTCCGCCTGCTGTTTGATCAGCGTCGGGTTCATGTGGTCCGCGCCCGCCGAGCCCGCCAGGCCGTCCGCGGCGAGGGCGACACCGTGCAGGGTCTTCGCCACCGAGTCGTGCAACTCTCTTGCCAGGCGGGCCCGTTCCGCTCCCACCGCTTCCGTCACGGCCAGGCGGGCCTGGACCGTCGTCAGTGCGGTCGTGGCCTCGCCGAAGCGGAGCATCAGGTTGCGCAGGGTCACTCCCATCGCGCCGGCGATCACGCACAGGCCGGGCAGCAGGAAGGCCTGCGCCACGACCTTGTGGTGGTCCGCGGCGGCGGTCTGCGCCAGGAGCAGGATCACCGCCTGGAGGCCGGCGAAGCAGCCGGCGCCTCGCCAGCCGTAGACGATGCCGGCGAGGAGGGGGGTGCAGACGCTGACGTAGGCGAGCGTGCTGGTGGGCCCTGCCGAGATCAGGAGGAGGGAGGCGAAGAGGGTGTCCACGGCCAAGAGGGAGGGGTGGCGCAGGAGGAGGGGGCCGAAACGTTCCCAGTCTCTGAAGAGGACGTAGGAGGCCATGAAGGTGACCACCACGGCTGCGCCCACCAGGCGGGTGGCCACTCCGGGGGTGGCGTTGACCAGGGCGGAGGGGGCTGCGAGGGCGATCATCGCGAGGCGGAAGCCGAAGACCTGCCTGCACATCGCCTGCAGGGCGCTGATCTGGATGGGGAGGGCGACTTCCCGGCCTTCGGCCGGGATCTGACTCCCACCCGCACCACCCGTTTCGGTCTCGTCGTCGGGTGCGGGTGGCCCCTGTGGGGCTTCCTCGCCGTCGGCGGCCAGCCGTTCCACTCGTGGCTGTGCCGCCGGTGCGGGTACGGCCGACAGACCCGGCCGTACCGGTACCCACCCCGGTGGGAGTGCCGGTGTCACCGTCGTCACCGGGATGTCCGTCGCCCCCGAGCGGACGTGGTCCGGCAGCACCGTGCCCGCGGGCGGTGTCGTGATCTCGGTCGGTTTGGGGCGGCGGCGTAGCCGTCCCGTGCGCTCCCCCGTCGTCGCCATCGTCCCCGTCGCCCCCGTTCCTACTTGCCCGTGATCGTGCTGAAGTCCGTGCCGGAGCCGAGGAGGAGGCCCGCGCCGAGGAGCAGCATCGTGGCCGGGACCATGAACGTGGTGATCATCATGGTGGCCTTGGGGACCGCGCGGGCCGCCTTGCGGCGGGCGTTCTGCGCGTCCGTGCGGCGCATGTCCTTGGCCAGGGCGACCAGTGTGTCGACGATCGGCGCGCCCAGTTCCTCCCCCTGCTGCAACGCCGTGACGAACATGGCGACTTGCTCGCTGTCGTTGCGTCGCCGGAGTTCCGTGAAGGCGGCGCGGCGGCTCATGCCGAGGTCCATCTGCCGTAGCGTGATGCGGAGTTCGTCCGCCCAGGGGCCCTCGTACTTCGAGGCGACGCGGTCCAGTGCCTGGCGGAAGCCAAGTCCCGCGCTCACCACCACGGCGAGCACGTCCAGGAAGTCGGGCAGGGTCCGTTCGATGACGTCCCTGCGGATGCGGATCGCCGACCAGATGCCGACCTCGGTCCAGAGCGCACCGAAGGCGAACAGGATGACGGCGAGGAGGTAGTTCCCCTTCACCAGGAACACCAGGCCGCCGAAGCCGCCGAGGAACCCGTAGACCGCGCGGCGGGCCGCGTAGCGGTCGATGGTGAGGCCGCCGGGGTTGCCCGCCAGGTCGATCTTGCGGCGGTACTTGGCGACCAGCTTCGGGCCCATCAGGCGCAGGACCAGCGGGGCGTAGCGCATGCCCAGGCGGTCGACGAGGGAGTCGACCGCGCCGGTGCGGGTCGAGCCGACCTCCAGGGCGAGGACCAGGTCGGTGGGGAGTTTCGCGTCGGCGCGGTACATGCGGATGCCCGCGAAGATGCCCCAGACGCTGAGGCCCATCACCAGTCCGAGTGCCAGTGCTGTCATCGGGTCCCCCTCCTCAGACGTCGATGCGGGACAGGCGGCGGATGAGGACGAAGCCGATCGCGTACAGCCCGAAGGCGATGATCACGCATGCCTGGCCGATCGGTGAGCCCGTCATCCGGTCCAGGGCACCGGGTTTGACGCCGTTCATCAGGAAGAGGGCGCCCACGCCCATCACCGGAACGGCGTACGACGTCATGTTGACCTGGGAGAGCTGGGTGCGGACCTCGCGGCGGGTCTCCTTGCGTTCCTCCAGGGTCTCCGTGAGGTTGCGCAGGGCGCTGACGACCTGGCCGCCCGCCCTGTTGGACAGGACCAACGTGGTTACCAGTACGACCAGTTCGCGGGACGGGAGCCGGTCCGCCAGCTCGCTCAGCGCGTCGTCCATGGATGCGCCCACCGCCAACTGGTTGGCCACCTTGGCGAGTTCCTCCCCCGCCGGTGCCTCCAGTTCCTCCGCCGCCATGCCGATCGCGGTGCGCAGCGCGAGCCCCGCGTGGGTGGCGTTGGCCATGATGCGGGCCAGTTCGGGGAGTTGGTTGATGAACTTCTCGATGCGCTTCTGGCGCTGCCAGTTCAGGAACTGGATCGCCACTCCGATGCCCAACAGGCCTGCTATCGGGCCGAAGAAGGGTGCCAGGGAGGCCTGGCCGATCAGCCAGAGGGCCGCCACGGTGGCCAGCATGTAGACGAAGAACTCGCCCGGCGTCATGTCCAGCCCCGTTGCCGAGAGCCGGAGTTCGAGCTGCCTGCCGAGGCGTGTGCGGCGCAGCCTGCGGTCCAGGCCGCGGAAGCGGCGGGCGCGGCCCATCTGGATCTGGCCGGTCGAGGAGAGCCGGTCGACCAGGGCCGCGCGCTGTGCCTTGCCCATGGCGTAGGCGTGCAGTCCGGCGACGCCCAGGACACAGGTCAGCAGGGTGACGCCGGTGGTGAGCGTGACGATCGTCTGGAGATCCATGGGGTCGGTCCCTACCTACTGGCTTCTCGGAGGGCTAGCTGTTCCGCGGTGTGGGCGACGCCGAAGGCCTGCGGCAGCGGCTGGCTCGCCATGTAGAGCCGGTCGGCGGTGCGGCGGGAGAGCGGGAAGTACTCGAAGGTGCCGTAGACCCGGCCGTCGGCGGCGATGGGCTGCGGGCTGAAGCGGGCCACCGTCGCCAGCCGGTACGGCTCGCTGCCGTGGCTGTCGAGGAGGGCGATCTCGGTGATGCGGCGGGCGCCGTCGGCGAAGCGGGTGAGCTGGATGATGACGTCGATGGCGCTGTTGATCTGGTCGTGCAGCGCTTCGAAGGGGATCTCCACCTCCGACATGGACGCCAGGGTCTTGAGACGCATCAGGGCGTCCTCCGCGCTGTTGGCGTGGACGGTGGCGAGCGAGCCGTCGTGGCCCGTGGACATCGCCTGGAGCATGTCCAGGGACTCGCCGCCTCGGACCTCGCCCACGACGATCCGGTCGGGGCGCATGCGGAGCGAGTTGCGCACCAGGTCGCGGATGGTGACCTGGCCCTTGCCCTCGACGTTCGGCGGGCGGGCCTCCAGGCGGATGACGTGCGACTGCTGGAGCTGGAGTTCGGCGGAGTCCTCGATGGTGATGATGCGCTCGGTCTCCGGGATGAGACCGGAGAGCGCGTTGAGGAGGGTCGTCTTCCCGGTGCCGGTCGCGCCGGACACGATGATGTTGAACTTCGCGTGCACCAGGCCCGCGAGGAGATACAGCATGTGCTCGTCCAGCGAGCCGAAGCCGACCATCTCCTGGAGCGTGAAGGAGCGCGGGAAGCGCCGGATGGTGAGCGTGGCGCCGGTCAACGACAGCGGCGGGATGATGACGTTGACGCGCTCGCCGGACGGCAGGCGGGCGTCGACCATCGGATTCGACTCGTCCACACGGCGGTTGACCGTCGACACGATCCGCTCGATGGTCTGCATCAGCTGGTCGTGGGAGGGGAAGCGGAGCGGCAACTGCTCGACGCGGCCGCCGCGTTCGACGAAGATCGCGTCCGGGCCGTTGACCATGATCTCGGTGATCGACGCGTCTTCGAGGAGCGGTTCGAGTATGCCGAGGCCGAGCGCCTCGTCGACGACCCTGCGGATCAGCTGAGAGCGCTCGACGGTGGAGAGGACCGGTCCCTCACGGCTGATGATGTGTCCGAGCACCCGCTCCAGGCGGGCCCGTCGCTCGGCGGCGGCCAGCGCGCTCATCTCCGCGAGGTCGATCTCCTCCAGGAGTTTGGCGCGGTACGAGGCGACCATGTGGCCTTCCTCGCCCCGGTGCCCGTTCTCCTCGGGATGGTTGACTCGTTCCCGCAGACCCATGAGTGCTGTGCTCCTCGCTCCTTGTTCAGTCGGGCTCTGTCGTTCTCTGGCGTGCTCCGGCGTGCTCTGCTGTTCTTCTCTCTCGTGTCGTTCAGTGGTCGAGCGGCATGGTGGCGGTCTTGCTGGCGTTCCCGAAGCCGTCGTAGCCGGGGATGACCGACGGGATGTGGATGGTGGCGGTGACGCTGACCGTGTCCCCGCCGAACGACTCCGGGCAGCTGACCGACAGCCAGTCGCTGACGGCCTCGCTGCAGGCCGGCTGCGCGCCCTGTCTCAGCGAGGCACTGCGCGCCCCCGCCCGGGCCGCCGTACCCGCCTGCTGCGCGGTGTAGGCGACCAGCCCGAGCTGCACCGCCGCCAGGGCGACGAGGAGCAGGATCGGGATGAACCCCAGGTATTCGATGGCGACTTGACCGCGGTCGCGCGCGCGGAGGCCGTAGGACATGTCAGTTCTTCTCCTCCTCTACGGCGCCCGCGTGACCGTGCACCGTGAAGGGGAAGCCGATCGAGCCCGGGAAGAGGACGGGCACCTTGAGGGTGACGTCGGCCGTGACGAAGCCCGTGCCTCCGCAGGTCACCGAGGCGTCCCCCTTCCACGCGTCGCTCAGCTTGTCGAGGCCCGCCTGTTCGCAGGTTGCCTCCCGGTCGCCCCGGGTCGCGGCCGTCCCCGCGCGCACCGCCTCGTCCGCAGCATTCCCCGCGAGCGTGAAGGTGTACCCCACCAGCACGAACTGCCACATGAGCACCAGCGTCAGAATGATCAGCGGGGCCATGCCGAGGAACTCGATGCTGGTCTGCCCCCGGTCCCGTTCCCGTTCCCGTACGGTCGCGCGCACGTCCATCCCCCTCACTCCCTACGACGCCGGAAGCTCACCGAGCCGCGGTCGCCGCCGCCCCGCAGCCGCCCGCTCTTCTGGGCGACTTCGGGCACCTTGACCAGTCCGAGTTCGCCCGCGAGACCCCAAAGGGCCTGTTTCACCACGCTCTTGTTGTCGAGTTCGTGCAGGCGCCCGGCGTCCACCGCGGCCTGGAGTTCCTTGAAGTTGGCGGGGATCGCGGTGGCCGCGACCGCCGTGCCGGTGATGCGCTGGATGAGCGCGGGCTGGATCTCGGTGCCGCGCGTGTGCCGGTTGACGACGATCGTCGTCTCCTCGGCCTTGCGGATCTGCAGCCGGTCCCACATGCGGACGGTGCGCTTCGCGGCGCGTACGGCGACGACGTCCGGGGTGGTGAACAGCAGGGCGGTGTCGGCCATTTCGACGGCCGCCGCGCTCGCGCCGCTCATCTGGGCCCCGCAGTCGATGACGACGACCTCGTAGCGCGAGCGCAGCGCGCTGACGATCTGCCGGGCGGCCCGGTCGGTGACCTCCTCGCCGCGCTCCCCCTCGCCGGGGGCGAGCAGCAGCGCGACCCCGGTGTCGTGCCGGAACACGGCGTCGGCCAGGACGCGCGGCGAGATGTCGGTGATCGCGGCGAGGTCGACGACGGAACGCCGGAACTGCACGTCCAGGTAGGAGGCGATGTCCCCGGTCTGCAGATCCATGTCGACGAGCGCGGCGCTGCGGCCCGACGCCTGCGCGGCGAGGGCGAGTTGAATCGCGGCGAGGGTCGCGCCGGTGCCGCCCTTGGCGCCGCTGACCGTGACGACGGTGCCGCCGACACCGGTGAACACGTCGCCGCCGTGGCCGAGATGGCGCCGTACGCCCACCGACCAGGCGGCGACGGCCTGGACCCGGTTGGCCAACTCCTCGTAGCTCAGCGGGAGGGCGATCAGGCCGCGGGCGCCGGAGTCCATGGCGGCCTGGAAGAGGCCGGGGCTGGCGTCGGTGGTGACGAGGATGACGCCGACGGCGGGGAAGCGCAGCGCGACCTCGCGGACCAGCTCCAACGCCGGTACGGGACCGATGCGTTCATGCACCACCACGACCTCGGGCAGCTCGTCGACGGACTCGGCGGCGAGCCGGGCGAGGGTGTCGATGAGCTGCGTCGAGTCGGCCACCGGGGCCACCGGGTCGGCGTCCGGGAGCTGGCTGAGCAGGGTCGTGATGGCGCGGATGGCGTCCGCGTCTCCGACCGCCGGAAGAATCCTGGTGGGCATGCGGGCCTCTCACTTGTCCTTCGCGAGTTCGTACGTCCGGTCCTTGTCGGGCACGGTCGTATCGCTGCCGGGTGCCACCAGCGCGAGCCGCACCCGCTCGGCGAACGACTCGGCGTAGGTGATCCGCTGGGCGTCGAGCGCGGAGAGCGCGAAGGTGATCGGCACGGCGTTCGTGGACTGCTGCTGGTTCTTGTCGCTGTTGCTGCCGGGGTCGAGGGCGGTGATGTGGCCGACGTCGATGACCTTCGCGTTGGTCACGATGATCTTCGACTGGTCGGGGTCGCCCTCCTTCTGGCCCGCGAAGGTGGCGTACACGTTGACCGTGGAGCCCGGCGTGATCTTGCCCGCGACGCCGGTCGCCGCGTCGATCATGATGGCGACCTCCTGCTGCCCGGGCTGCAGGGCCGGCTGGTCCACGATCATGTCGGTCTGCAGCAGGGAGCCCCCGCGCAGCGTGGTCACCGCGATCTTGCCCTGGATCTGCCGGAGATCGGTCACGGCGGTGTCCGACAGCCACCGCTTGGGCATCTCGATCTTCTTGAACTGGGCGGCGGTGAGGGCCGTGTAGGGCGCCACGTTGTCCTTGACCTGGTAGGCCGTGACCTCGGGGCCGACCTTGGACTTCACGTCACTGATGACGGAGAGGACGCCGGCGAACGCGCCGAGGGCGCAGATCACCGACAGGAGCAGGAGTATCACGCCGCGGCGCTGACGGGAGTTCATGAACCGTACAACCTCATTGGGGATATCGGTCGAGCGGAAATGAGCGGATCGAGCGGTGCCGGACCGGATCGAGCGGGATCGAACCGGATCGAGCGAATCGTGTGCTGTAAGCGTGTCCTGTGAGTTGAGGACTTATCCGGTCGATGTTTGGTTCTCGTGAACGGGCGGTGTGGCGGAGCAGAAGACACAACGGTCACCGATGACGTCGATTCCGCACCAGTGGCACACGGACTGCCGTACAGAGGTGACCAGTTGGTACAGCACCGACAGGTCGGGCAGATACGTACAGAACTCGATCAGCTTGCTCGTGCCCCACCAGGTCACCGACTCGGCGGGCAGGGTGGCCTCGCGCAGCCCCATCGCGTTCCACGCCGGGGCGAGGGTGGTGCCGACCCAGTCGGACTGCAGCTGCCCCTTGGCGACCAGCATCCAGGTGCCGAACTCCGGCCCCTCCAGGGTGACTCCGGGGCCGACCCGGACCAACTGCGGCTCGGGATGGGCGATCACCGCGAACTGGCTGCCGGGCACCCAGGACTTGGCGTGCTGCTTGAGGCCCACGGGGACCCGGTCCAGCTTGGTGACCGAGCCGAGGAGCGCGCCGGCGTGGATGTAGTGCGTGAGCAGCCGGCCGGCCGAGGCGAGGACGCCGGGGCTGAGGTCGCAGGACGCCAGCTGCCTCAACTGCCGGGCCAGGACGGCCAGTCCGAGCGGGGGCAGATTCGGACGGAACAGGGCGATCCGGTCGCTCTCCAGAATGGACCGGATGGTGTGCAGCCGTCGGTCGACGCCCTCGGAGACGGCCTGCGAGGACACGACGACGACATGCCCGTGCTGGTCGATCAGGGCCTGCATCTCCGACAGCGCCTGGTCCAGCGGTCGTTGGTCGAGGTCCTGCAGCACGACGGCGGGCAGGGTCCGTTCGTCCTGTGGTGGCAGCGCCATGTCGGCGCTGGTCACGGCAATGGCAGTTGGCACGCGCAGCTCCCCGTCTCACGCCTGTCGGCCGGCCGGCATTACTCCGGTACGCCGAGTTGACTTCACTGCGTGACTACCTCAGCACTGTAACCACGCCCCTGTGACCGGAGAACAGCGTTTCTGTAGCTGTGCGGCAACTGTCATCGCACACAACACGCCAAAACGGGGCAGGTCGCACAACCGGCCGCGCGCGCGGCCCCGTTCGGCCAGCCGGAGCGACCTGCTCGCGACCCCGCCCCGGACCCCGAAGTTGGTCTGGACCTCTTGACATCAGATTGGTCTGGACCAACTCTGGTCTTCCAGCGGTGGCCACCGTCGACACAGTCCCCTCCAAACTCCCCCACCGGAGGCATCAGTGGACCGCGCACCAGGCATGCCCGTCCTCAGGAAAAGACGCCTGTGGGCCGGGGTCGCCATGGCCGCCCTCGCCCTCTCCTTCGCGGGCACCGGCCAGGCATCCGCCGCCGACACCAACAACGCCAAGAACGCCGGTTTCGAATCGGGTCTGACCAACTGGACCTGTACGGCGGGCAGCGGCACGACCGTCTCGTCCCCGGTGCACAGCGGCGCCTCCGCGCTGAAGGGCACCCCGGCCGGCCAGGACAACGCCCAGTGCACCCAGTCGGTGGCGGTCAAGCCCAACTCGACCTACACGCTGAGCGCGTGGGTGCAGGGCGGCTACTCCTACCTCGGCGTGACGGGCACCGGCACGACCGACGTCTCGACCTGGACCCCCGACACCTCGTCGTGGAAGCAGCTGTCGACGACGTTCACGACGGGCGCCTCGACGACGTCCGTCTCGGTGTACACGCACGGCTGGTACGGCCAGGCCGCGTACTACGCCGACGACATCTCGGTCTTCGGCCCGGACGGTGGCGGAGGCGGCGACCCGGCCCCGACGGTCCCGGCGGCCCCCACGGGTGTGAGCGTGTCCTCGACGACGTCCTCGTCGGTCTCCCTCGCCTGGAGCACGGTGTCGGGCGCGACGGGCTACAACGTCTACCGCAACGGCACGAAGATCACGGCGGTGACGGGAACGTCCGCCACGGTCACGGGACTTGCGGCCTCCACGTCGTACTCCTTCCAGGTCACGGCGACCAACTCGGCCGGTGAGTCCGGCAAGTCGGCGACGGTGACGGGCACGACGACGGCGACCGGCGGGAACGGCGGCGGCTCCCTGCCGAAGCACGCGGTGACCGGCTACTGGCAGAACTTCAACAACGGCGCGACCGTCCAGAAGCTCTCGGCCGTCTCCTCCCAGTACGACATCATCGCGGTGGCCTTCGCGGACGCGACCACGACGCCGGGCGCGGTCTCCTTCACGCTCGACTCGGCGGGCCTCGGCGGCTACACGGTCGACCAGTTCAAGGCGGACATCGCCGCCAAGCACGCGGCCGGCAAGAAGGTCGTCATCTCGATCGGCGGCCAGAACGGCACGATCTCGGTGAGCGACTCATCGTCCGCCGCGAACTTCGCCAACTCGGTCTACTCCCTGATGCAGACGTACGGCTTCGACGGCGTCGACATCGACCTGGAGAACGGCATCAACGCCACCTACATGACACAGGCGTTGAGGTCCCTCTCCTCGAAGGCGGGCTCGTCCCTCATCATCACGATGGCCCCGCAGACGATCGACATGCAGTCCACGTCGAACGCGTACTTCCAGACGGCCCTGAACATCAAGGACATCCTCACGGTCGTCAACATGCAGTACTACAACAGCGGCACGATGCTCGGCTGCGACGGCAAGGTCTACGGCCAGGGCACGGTCGACTTCCTCACGGCCCTCGCCTGCATCCAGCTCCAGGGCGGCCTCGCCCCGTCCCAGGTGGGCCTGGGCCTCCCGGCCTCGACGAGCGCGGCCGGCAGCGGCTACGTCTCCCCGTCCATCGTGAACAACGCCCTCGACTGCCTCACCGCAGGCACCAACTGCGGCACCTTCAAGCCGTCGAAGACGTACCCCGACCTGCGGGGCGCAATGACCTGGTCCACCAACTGGGACGCGTCCGCGGGCAGTTCGTGGTCGAACTCGGTGGGAGCGCACGTGCACGCGCTGCCGTAGCACCGGCTGAACGGCGAAGGGGCGAGGAGCACAGCGGCTTTCGGGCCGCGCTCCTCGCCCCTTCGGCTTGGGATCCAACAGTGCACCCGCCCGCCCACCGCTCCGCCCCGGTCTGAAACATTTCCCCGGGCCCACCGCATCAGTACAAGTGAAGGCGGCGCCGGCAACAGCCCGCGGGGGCAGGGGGATCAGGCATGAGACGTCACGGACGTGCCGACGAGTACGCGGAGTTCGCGGCCGCGCGGGCCGGGCATCTCTACCGGTCCGCGTGTCTGCTGACCGCAGGGGACACCCATCTCGCGGAGGACCTCGTCCAGGAGACCCTCGGCAAGCTGTACGTCGGCTGGGGACGGCTCGCTCGGGTCGGCAACCCCGCCGGGTACGCCCAGACCGTCCTCACCCGTACGTTCCTCGCCCACCAGCGGCGCCGCAGCAGCACCGAACGCGCCACCGACACCCTGCCCGACCTGCCCGACCCCGGCGTCTCCGGCGCCGACACCCCGCTCCGGCTGACCCTCCTCCAGGCCCTCTCCCGGCTGCCCGCGAAGGACCGCGCGGTCGTCGTCCTGCGGTACTGGGAGGACCGGTCCGTCGAGGAGACCGCCGAGGTCATGCACGTCAGCTCGGCCGCCGTCCGCACCCGCTGCGTCCGTGCGCTCGGCCGGCTGCGGGAACTGCTCGGCGAGAACCTCGACGAATACGCCCGCCCCTGACACCCGCATCGCTCACGTCAGCTCCCGCCCCCCTCCAAGCACTTTGTGCACACCTCACCCAACTCCCTCATGCGAAACGGTGGTCCGCCATGCCCGACGTCCAGCACAGCGAACACCTCGACCCGTTCGAGGAACGGCTCACCGCCGGCCTGCACGACGCGGGCAACGCCTTCGACACCGACCGCGCCGCCCTCGCCACCGCGGGCGCCCTCAAGGGCCGACGCCGGCTGCTGCGACGCCGCAACGCCGCGGTGATGGGCGGCGCGGCCGGCATCGCCCTGGTCGGTGTCGGCGGCGCGCTGCTCGTGCCGAGCGGGGACCCGGCCGACCGGCATGGTTCCGCGGCCACTTCGACCCTCTCCCCCGCCTCCTCGTCCACCCCCGCACCCGTCTCCGGCGACGCGTTGATCCGTACGCTCGAAAAGCTGCTCCCGGAGGGCACGTTCACCAAGGCCGAGGCCCGCGGCACGAACGAGGAACCGTCGCCGTACGTCCAACTCGTCTACGACGACGGGAAGGGCGCGTCGGCCATCAGTGTCGGCCTGGACCGGCTGCGGCCGGGGAGCGACCAGGCGCGGCAGGCGACCCAGTGCCCGGGGAAGGCGTACGCGCACTACGACTCGTGCGTCACGAGCCGGCTGGAGGACGGGTCGGTGGTGATGGTGATGCGCGGGTACGAGTATCCGGACCGGCGGGTGGACACCAAGCGGTGGAACGCCGAACTCGTCACCCCGCAGGGGCAGTACGTGAGCGTCAACGAGTGGAACGCCGCCGCCGAGAAGGACGCTCCGATCAGCAGGAGCCAACCGCCGCTGTCCTCGGCCCAGTTGACGAAGCTGGCCGCCGCGACGGTGTGGCGGAAGGCGATCGACGCGATCCCGCGGGACCCGAACTCGCCGACCGCACAGCCGGGTTCGGACGACACGGGCGTCTCCGTGCCCGTCAGTTCCACGCTGCGGACCCTGCTGCCGAAGGGGCTCAAGGTGTCCGAGACCGGCGTCAACGACGACGCCGGGTTCGGCTACGTCGTCGTCGACGACGGCAAGGGCAAGAGCCTCGTCCAGGTCAACGTCCAGGCCGACATGGCTGATGTGGCGGGCGACCTGTTCGGCTCCGGCACGGAGGTCCTGTCCGACGGCACGAAGGTCGCCGTGCACCAGGGCGCGGGCGAGAAGGGCGGTTCGGGTGTCGCGATGTGGACCGTCGACACCCTCCGCACCGACGGGACCCGGGTGGTGATCAGCGCCTTCAACTCCGGCGCCCAGGACGCCCCGGCGACCCGTACGACCCCGGCCCTGACCCTGAAGCAGCTCCGGGAGATCGCCCTGAGCCCGAACTGGCTCTGAGGGTCCCGGAACCCCGGGACCCCGGACAACCCCTAGTCCTTGCGGACCTCGGCCTCCGCCTCGGCGAGGGCCGCCTCGTCCACCTCGGCGGACTCGTCGTCCTCGGCCTCGTCACCGTCGTCGAAGTACGCGTCGAGCACCGCGTCGAGCTGCGACTCCCACTCGGCGAACCTGCTCCGGGCCGCCGCCTCGATCTCGATCGGGTACCAACGGCGGTCAGGGGTGTGGACGGTGATGGTGAACCGCTTGCCGAAGCGCGGGGACTCGGTCTCTATCGCGCCGATCTCGTCCCAGCGGAACTCGCACGCCTGGTCGTCCAGGCGCAGTCGTACGCCCTTCGCGTCCGCGACGATCTCCGCACGGCGGTCGGAGGCCTCGAAGACCGGACCGTCGCCCTCGGCCGCCCCCACGCCGGACACATCGGCGTCGGCGTCGGTCTCGGCCGCGTCGGCATCGCCGTCCTCGGCGACGGCCTTCTCGGCGTCCGCCTTCGCGGCATCCGCCTTCGTGAGATCGGCCTTCCCGGCGTCCGCCTTCGCGGCATCGGCCGTCGCGGGCGACGACTCCTCGGTCGACGACTCCTCGGCCTTCGCGTCCTCCGGCTCCGTGTCCCGCGGCTTCGCGTCCTCCGGCGTGTCGGAGGACCCGGCGGGTGCGGTGAGCCCGGGGACGAAGGCCGGGTCGAATCCGGCGCCCTCCAGGGGCTGGCTGCTCGAACCTATGCGCTGCTCCACAGCGGGCAGTATGGTCGACGATCCTGTGTCGGGCACAGCCAGCCCCTACTTCGTTATCAGACGCCTACATGGCACCGCATCAAATGGGACTAGACGAACAGGCTGAGCACCGCCGCGACCGCGAACCCCGCGACCGACAGCACCGATTCCAGCACGGTCCACGTCTTCAGGGTGTCCCGCTCGCTGATCCCGAAGTACTTCGCGACCATCCAGAAGCCGCCGTCGTTGACGTGCGAGGCGAAGATCGAACCCGCCGAGATGGCCATGATGACCAGGGCGACGAAGGCCTGCGAGTGGTCGCCCTCGGCGAGCAGCGGGGCCACGATGCCGGCCGTCGTCACGATCGCGACCGTCGCCGAACCCTGTGCGACCCGCAGGACGAGCGAGATCAGGTACGACAGGACCAGCACCGGCAGGCCCACGTCGTGGAAGGTGTCCGAGAGGGCCTGCGCGACCCCGCTCGCCTTCAGGACCGCGCCGAAGATCCCGCCCGCGCCGACGACCAGCAGGATGTTGCCGACCGGCTTGAGGGACGCGGTGGAGACGGTCTCCAGGGACTTGCGGGACCAGCCGCGCCGCAGACCCAGGAGGTAGTACGCGAGGAGGAGCGCGATGGTCAGCGCGACGAACGGGCTGCCGAAGAACTCCAGCACCGAGCGGCCGGTCGACGGGTCGAAGGCGATCGACGAGAACGTGGCGGCGAGGATCAGGACGAGGGGCGTACCGATGATCGCGAGGACCGTGGCGAGCGACACCGGCTTCTCCTGCGGTACGACGCCGGACTCCCGCTGTTCGTCGATGACGGCCTGCTTCGCCTCGGCCGCCGCCTCGACCATGTCCTGCGGTACAGCGACGAAGATCCGCTTGCCGACCCAGGCGGCGTAGGCCCACGCGGCGAGCACGGCGGGGATGCCGCAGACGATGCCCATGAGGATGACCCAGCCGAGCTGGACGTGCAGCAGACCGGCGGCGGCCACCGGGCCGGGGTGCGGCGGGAGGAACGCGTGGGTCATCGACAGGCCGGCGAGCAGCGGCAGGCAGTACAGCAGGATCGACTTGCCGCCGCGCTTGGCGGCGGCGTACACGATCGGCGCGAGGACGAAGATGCCGACGTCGAAGAAGACCGGGATGCCGAAGATCAGGCCGGTGAGGCCCATGGCGAGGGGCGCCCGCTTCTCGCCGAAGAGGTTGAGCAGCCGGGACGCCAACACCTCGGCGCCGCCGCTGACTTCGAGGATCGCGCCGAGCATCGTGCCCAGGCCGATGATGATCGCGACATGGCCGAGGATGCCGCCCATGCCGGACTCGATGGTGGAGACGGCGTCGGAGCGCTGGACCGTGCCGAAGAGTTCGGTGACCGAGAGACCCGACAGCAGGCCGACGGTTATGGAGACGGCGAGGAGGGCCACGAAGGGCTGGAGTCTGACCTTGATGATCAGGAAGAGGAGGAGCGCGATCCCGATGGCGGCGACCGTCAACAGGCCTGCCGTGCCGTCGAGCAGGAGGAGCAGGCCTCCGGTGTGGGGTGGTGTCGCGGGGGCGGTTGCGGCGAGCGGTAGGGACATGGTGGGGGTCCTCGTTGTCGTCGTAAGAGCATGAATCCGGGGGTCTGGGGGATGTCCCCCGGACCGGCGCATCCGGGCAGGGGGGATCGCGGTTCGGCGCCGGTGCGGGCGCCGAACCGTCGTACGGTGTGCGGGATTTGGGGCAGTGCTAGCTCAGGACGGCCAGCGCGTCGATCTCGATGAGCAGGCCCGCGGGCAGGCCGACGTAGACCGTCGTGCGGGCGGCGGGGATCTCGACGCGGCCCTCGAAGTACTCGTTGTAGAGCGCGTTCATCTCGGCGAAGTGGTCGACGTCCGTCAGGTAGACGCGGATCATCACCGCGTCCTCCCAGCTCGCGCCGCCCTCCTCGAGGATCGCCTCGACGTTGGCGAGGGTCTGGAGGGTCTGCTCGCGCAGGGTCGGGCCGGCCGGGGTGGGCGGCTTGCCCTCCTCGGCGGGGAGGAAGCCGACCTGGCCGGCGACCTGGAGGATGTTCCCCTTGCGGACGCCGTGCGAGAACTTCGCGGGCGGGGCGGTGTGGGTCTTGGGGGTGAGGGCGGTCTTGTCGGTCATTCGGTGTCCCTGGTGGTAGTTCTGCCGGAGTACTCACCGCTGATGGCGTCCGCCGTGCGGCGGACCAGGGGGAGCAGGGTGAGGAGTTCGTCGGCGGTGACGACGACGTTGGGCGCGGAGACCGACATCGCGGCGGCCACCCGTCCGTCGGCGCCCCTGATGGGCGCGGCGACGCAGTTGATGGACTCTTCGTGGCCGCCGAGGTCGGTGGCCCAGCCCTGGTCCCGCACCTTCTCCAACTCCCTGAGGAAAGCGGGGGCGTTGGGGGTGGAGCGGGCGGTGTACATGGGGTATTCGAGCTTGTCGGCGAGCACCCGGCGCTCGCCCTCCGGGAGGTCGGCGAGGAGCAGCTTGGCGACGGCGGCGACGGTGATGGCGACCGGCTTGCCGATCCGCGAGTACATGCGGACCGGGTAGCGGCTCTCCACCTTGTCGATGTAGAGGACCTCGTTCTCCTCGTACACCGCGAGGTGGACGGTGTGACCGCACTGCTCGTTGAGGCGGGCGAGGTGGGGGTGGGCGATCTCGCGGATGTCGAGGTTCTCCATCGCCTCCTGGGCGAGGGCGATGAGGCGGGCGCCGAGGCGGTAGCGCTGGTCGGACTGGCGGTAGACCAGGCCGTGTTCGTGCAGGGTGCGCAGGAGGCGCAGGGCCGTCGACTTGTGGACGTCGAGACGGTCGGCGACCTGGCCGAGGTCGGCGGGGCCCTCGGCAAGCAGCGGCAGGATGCTGAGCGCGCGGTCGACGGTCTGACTCATGGCGTACATACCTCCTCGTCGGCCCAGTCGGCGGCGTCGGTCCAGCCGGGGCCGAGTCGAAGTCTCCCCCACGCCCGGTCGTCGAGGGCGGCCAGCCGGTCGGCGTGGTCGCCGACCGGGGGCGCGGCGAGGTCGCCGGGCACGGTGAGGGCGGCGGCGGCCGTGAGATGGCCGTGCCGCAGCCGGTCCCGTACGGGAAGTCCCCGCAGGGTCGCGGAGAGGAACCCGGCGGCGAAGGCGTCCCCGGCGCCGACCGCGGCGACGACGTCGACGTGCGGCGCGGGCACGAAGGTGGTGTCGCCGCCGTGGAAGACGGTGGCCCCGCGGCCGCCCTGCTTGACGACGAGCGTCTCGGGGTCGGGGAACGCGGCCCGTACGGCATCGGCCCCGACGAGCCCCCAGACCTCGGCGGCCTCGTCCTCGCCGACGAACACGAGGTCCGCGCCGCGCGCCAGCTCCAGCAGGACGCTCGGCCCGTCGGCCCGACGCCCCAGCGCGGGGCGGTGGTTGACGTCGAAGGAGATGAGCGGCCGGCCGGCGCGCGGCGCGGTCAGCTCGCGGACCAGGCCGAGGCAGCCGTCGGACAGCATCGGGGTGATCCCGGACAGGTGCAGCACCCGCCCGGCCCGTACGGCGTCCAGGTCGACGTTCCCCCGGGCCATCGCGGAGGCGGCGGACCCGGCCCGGTAGTACGCCACCTCGTGGGCGTCGGTGGACCGGTCGCCCGCGGTGCGGAAGTAGATGCCGGTCGGGCGCGCGGGGTCACGTCGTACGGCGGACACGTCGACGCCGTAGCCGCCGATCGTCTCGACGAGGTGGTCGCCGAAGCCGTCGGCCCCGACCCGGCTGACCCACCGCACGGTGTGCCCGGCCGCCGCCAGCGCGCAGGCGACATTGGACTCGGCGCCGCCGATGGCGCGGTCGAAGGACGGCACGTCGGCGAGGCGGCCCGGTCTGCTGGGTAGGAACGTGACCATGGACTCGCCCAGCGCTACGACGTCCACGACGTCACGGGCGGCGGTGGAGTGTCCGTCGGCGGTCACGATGGTGATGGCTCCTCTTCGGCGCACCGGGCCGGCGGCGGCTCCGTTGACCCGGTGTTGGGCGAGATGTTAGACAGCGGTAAGCGATATACGCAATGAATGTTGCAAGGATTGCAACAGTCCAGCTCAGGGAGGCCCCATGGTCCGCGACACCGGTACCGAAGCGCTCGCCCGGCTCGCCGGGGAACGCGTCGACCACCGTTTCAAGGGCCTCCCCCCGGACGCGGACGGCCTCACCGTCACCGAGCTGGCGGCCCAGCGCCGCAACCTCTTCACCGACGGCTTCACCACCCCGGTCCTCGCCCTCTCCGCCGAGCGCCTGGACCACAACCTCCGCCTCATGGAGACCTACGCGGCCCGCCACGGCCTCGCCTTCGCCCCGCACGGCAAGACCTCCATGGCCCCCCAGCTCTTCCACCGCCAACTCGCCCACGGCGCCTGGGGCATCACCCTCGCGGTCCCCCACCAGGTGCGCGTGGCACGGGAGTTCGGCATCGAGCGCGTCTTCCTCGCGAACGAACTGGTCGACCCGGCGGCCCTGAAGTGGATCTCCTCCCAACTGGACGCCGACGACGCCTTCCGCTTCATCTGCTACGTCGACTCCGTGCGCGGCGTCGAGCTGATGGACGCGGCCCTGCGCGGCGCCGCCCGCCCGCTGGACGTCGTCGTCGAGCTGGCCGCGGGCGAGGGTGCCCGCACCGGCGTGCGCACGGAGGCGGAGTGCACGGCGGTCGCGGACGCGGTGGCCGGCGTGGGGACGCTGCGGCTGGTGGGGGTCGCCGGGTACGAGGGCGAGGTGCCCGATGCCGATCCGGAGCGGGTGCACGCGTGGCTGCGCCGGCTGACCGCGCTCGCCGTGGACTTCGACAAGGACGGGCGGTTCGAGGGAGCCGACGAGATCGTCGTCAGCGCGGGCGGCAGCGCGTGGTTCGACGCGGTGGCCGACGTCTTCGCCGAACTGCCCGAACTCTCGCTGCCCGCCCTCAAGCTGCTGCGCTCCGGCGCCTACGTCTCGCACGACGACGGGCACTACCGCGAGATCACCCCCTTCACCCGCGTCCCCGAAGAGGGCGCGCTGGAGCCCGCGTTCCGGCTCTGGGCGCAGATCGTCTCCCGCCCCTCCCCCGAGCAGGCCTTCGCCAACGCGGGCAAGCGGGACGCGGCCTACGACCTCGACCTCCCGCTCGCCCAGGTGGTCCGCCGGGACGGCACCGAGCGCCCGGCGACCGGCGTCGAGGTCACCGGCCTGTCCGACCAGCACGCCTGGCTGCGGACGGCGCCCGACGCGGATCTGGAGGTCGGGGACTGGATCGGGATGGGGCTGTCCCACCCGTGCACGTCCTTCGACAAGTGGCAGCTGATCCCGGTGGCGGAGGCCGACGGGACGGTCGTCGACTACATCCGCACGTTCTTCTAGCAGCCCCGCCGGACCTCGTGGAAGCCCTGCCGGACCCCGTTGGAGGCATCGCATGGAAGAGCTGGTGATCCGGGACGCGGACGTCGTGGACGGCTCCGGCGCGCCCGCGTACCGCGCCGATGTCGTGATCGACGGCGGACGGATCGTCTCGATCGTGCAGGAGGCCGCGGCGGCGGGCTGTCAACGCCCCACTGCGCGGCGGGAGTTGGACGCGGAGGGGCTGGTCCTCTCCCCCGGCTTCATCGACATGCACGCCCACAGCGACCTGGCGCTGCTCCGCGACCCGGACCACAGCGCCAAGGCCGCGCAGGGGGTGACCCTCGAAGTCATCGGCCAGGACGGCCTGTCGTACGCCCCCGTCGACGACCGGACGCTGGCCGAGGTGCGCCGGGCGATCGCCGGGTGGAACGGCCACGGCGACGACATCGACTTCGACTGGCGTTCCGTGGGCGAGTACCTGGACCGGCTCGACCACGGCTTCGACGGTCGCGGCATCGCGGTCAACGCGGCCTACCTGATCCCGCAGGGCACGGTCCGGATGCTCGCCGTCGGCTGGGAGGACCGGGAGGCGACACCCCAAGAGCTGGACCGGATGCGGCAGTTGGTCGCCGAGGGCATGGAACAGGGCGCGGTCGGCATGTCGTCCGGGCTCACCTACACCCCCGGCATGTACGCCAAGGACGCCGAACTCACCGAACTCTGCCGGGTGGTGGCGTCGTACGGCGGCTACTACTGCCCCCACCACCGCTCCTACGGCGCGGGCGCGCTGGAGGCGTACGAGGAGATGGTGGAGCTGACGCGGGAGGCAGGCTGCGCCCTCCATCTGGCCCACGCCACCATGAACTTCGGCGTGAACGAGGGCCGCGCACCGGAGCTGCTGACCCTCCTGGACGAGGCCCTGGCGACCGGCGCGGACATCAGCCTCGACACCTACCCCTACACCCCCGGCTGCACCACTCTCGTGGCGATGCTGCCGAGTTGGGCGAGCGAGGGCGGCCCCGAGGAGATCCTGAAGCGCCTCGCGGACGACGACACGGCCGAGCGGATCCGCCACCACGTGGAGGTGATCGGCTCGGACGGCTGCCACGGGGTGCCGATGGAGTGGCACACGATCGAGATCGCGGGAGTCGAGAACCCCGCGCTGGCGGAGTACGTCGGCCGCCGCCTCGACAGCTGGACCACGGCCCGCCACCTCCTCCTGACCGACCGGCTCGCCCCGTCGATCCTCCAGCACGTCGGCCACGAGGAGAACGTCCGCCAGATCATGCGCCACCGCGTCCACACCGGCGGCTCCGACGGCATCCTCCAGGGCGCGAAGCCCCATCCCCGGGCCTACGGCACGTTCCCCGAGTATCTGGGCCGCTACACAAGGGAGTTGGGCGTCCTCTCCCTGGAGGAATGCGTCGCCCACCTGACCTCCCGTCCGGCAGCCCGCCTACGCCTGCCGGACAGAGGCCTGGTCAAGGAGGGCTACAAGGCGGACGTAGTCCTCTTCAACCCGCAGACAGTGGCAGCAGGTTCAACCTTCGAGAACCCACGAACCCTGCCCCAAGGCATCCCCCACGTACTGATCAACGGCCGCTTCGTAATAGAGGACGGCCACCGAACACCCGAACTCCCGGGCAGATCAATCCGCAGCACCCGCTAACGCCCTGTCTTTAAGGGGCGCGGGGAACTGCGCGACCAGCCCCCACGCACCCGCAGACAAAACACAACCGACTACGGCTTGGGCAGGGTGCACCCAGACGCGTTCAGGCTGAGCACGTTCGCCGAGGTGAAGCACGCCGGGATGTTGTAAGTCTCCTCGGCGTAGTTGATCCCCTGCCGGACAGTCACGTTGCCACTCGCATCCACCTCACACGGGTTGTTGACCGTGCAGGTCTCCCCGTCCTCGTTCCCCGTGTTGTTGACCGCGACAACCTGCCCGGTACTGGTGTCGATCACCGGAGACCCCGACGTCCCCCCGATCGTGTTGCACGCGGAGGTGTAACGAAGCGAGTCCTTCCACGTCCAGTCCCCCTCCTTCAGCCGGTACACGAACCCGTCGACGTTGCAGCTGTAGATCGTCTTCCAGTACCCGGAGACGACCTTGATCGCGGTCCCGGCGGTCGGGTGCGTCGCACTGACGGTGAGCGGACTGATGTTGTACGCGCTCTTGATCGCCGCGTACGTCGTGGTCGTGCGGTAGATCGTCACGTCCGTGTCGGTCATCGTCGAGTAGACGACCTGGTTGGCGCGGAGCGTGGCGACCTTGGTGCCGGCGGAGTTGAGCAGCCCGAAGGTACGGCTGGAGGACTGGCCCGTGATGACCTCGCCGGGCTCGGGGAACCCGGTCTCCAGGCAGTGCCCGTTGGTCAGCACGAGCGCCGGGGCGGTGTCGGCCGAGCCGGGGAAGCGGATGACCGAGCCGGAGCAGTTGCTGAGCGAGACGGTGCCGGCGAAGTTGACGGTGACCGCCGCGGCCTTCGGTGTCACCTGGGGTGCGGCGACCGCGGGTGCAACGCCCGCCCCGGCGATGGCCAGGGTGGAGAGCGCGGCAAGGAGAGGCTTGTTCATGTGGGGGTCCCCTCTTATGACGAGGCGACCGGAGATCTTCCGGTCGTCTTTTTGTCATGGGCATTGTCATGTGCGAGGGGTGGGCGGGCAAGGAGCGGTTTCAGGCCCGGGACTGGCGAATTTCCGCGCATGCCCGGTCGATGTGCCGGCGCAGCGATCTGCCGTCGGTGGCGATCCGGGCGCCCAGTTCGAGGCAGCGCCGCTCACGGGCCGGGGTGACACGGCCCGTGAAGAACACCGCCGGCCCGGTGAAGATCGCCCGCTCCCGCCAGCGCGCGAGAGCGTCCAGGCCCGCGTCGGGGTCCAGACCGCGGGAGAAGTCGGACACCAGGAGGTCGACCGCCCCGCGGGCGAACATCCGCTCAGCGCTCACCGCGTCCTCGGCCAGCACGACCTCGGCGCCCAGCTCCTCCAACTCCCGTACGTAGGTGAGGTTGTTGGCGGGGTGGTCGTCCACCCAGAGGATGCGGATGTCGTCGTAGCGGACGCCGTCCTGGCCCTCGGGACGGTCCTCGGAGCGGCCCTCGTCCGGCCTGCGCCCCCCGCCGGCCGGGGGCTCCGCGTCCACCCGGACCGTGACGACCGGGGTCGCGCCGCCCTGCTGGAGCCGGGTCACCAGTTCGTCGGCCTGTGCGAGCCGCAGCCACTCCTCGACGAGGCGGACGAAGTCGCGGTCCCGGGCCAACGCCGGGTAGACGGTGGGGAGCTGCTCCTCCAGCCGGCCCAGGACGGCCTCCCAGTCGTCGGGCCGCTCGCGGTCGGGCGGGGCGAGCCGGTGTCCGCTCACGGACGACACCGTGGCCCGCCAGGTCTCCGGTCCGGGCTCGGCCCAGCGGCTCAGCACCCGCCGGGCCGTGTCGTACTCCAGGAACTCGCGGCCCGCGTTGGCGGTGTGGGCAGAGGCGTCGCTCGCCACGAGGATCCGGTAGAACTCCGGATACAGGTACTGGAGCAGCAGCGTCCTGATGACCGCCTCCGGCTCGATGCCCGTCCACACCGGGTTGAGGGAGCACTCCAGGCCGAAGCCGTTGATGAGCCGCTTGATCCGCCGAGGGTTGCGGGCCGAGCGATCGGCGATCAGGTTCACCATGGCGTCGTCGAGCAGGTCGCGCACTCCCGCGCGCTCGGCGCAGTCCCGGACGTAGGCCCGCAGGTCCTCGCCACCCGCGACGGGCAGCCGGTAGCTGGTCTGGAAGATCTTCTCCATGAAGGCCGAACCGGCCGGGCCCAGGTCCCGCAGCAGGCCCGAGGGGCCGAGCACGGAGCGGTCGCAGCCGATCACGAACGCGAGCCCCGGCAGGTCGAGGTAGGCCTTGACCGCCTCGCAGACCGCGAGAACGGTGTCCTCGGCGCACCGGTCGAGGTCGTCGATGAAGACGACGAGCAGCCGGCCCGGCCGGTCCGGGGTGGTCCTCGCCCACTCCTCCGCGAGCTTCTTCAGCTCGTCCCGCATGGTGGCGCGGGCCCGGGGGTCGACGGACAGCTCGCGCCAGAGCCGGTCGACGAGCCCGGCCAGCCCGAACGGCGAGGCGACCACGGTGAGCGTCGCCAGCACCGCCCTGATCAGCGGGCCGTGCTGGGACAGCTGGTGCAGGGCCCGGCGCAGCAGGCGTTTGTCGAATTTCATCAGGACGGTCTTGATGAGGCCTTCCAGCACGTCGGCGCCGGTCGCGGACCAGGCGTTGTACCAGACCGTCGAGACGTCCTCGCGCGGCGTCAACTCCGCCCGGACCAGGCACATCAGGCTGCTCTTGCCCATGCCCCAGCCCGCGTCCACGGCGAGCGTGAAGGGCGTCGCGGCCCTCGAGTCGTGGATGAGCGTGGCCAGTTGGCGGGCGGCCGTGCCGGCGCCCAGCAGATCGCCCTCGGGCGCGCTCACCGGCTCGTCGCTCAACAGCGAGAACTTCATGCCCTGCCTCCCCCTTCGGCAGGGTCAACGTACCCAGTCGGACCGGGTGTGTCTCATGTGGCGGAAAGCACGAGGCACGTCGCGTTACCGGGCCGTAAGCTCACCGACATGCAGGTGATCCAGTCGACCAAGCTCTCCAACGTCTGTTACGAGATCCGGGGCCCGGTTCTCGAGGAGGCGATGCGTCTGGAAGCGGCAGGGCACCGCATCCTCAAGCTGAACACCGGGAACCCGGCGGCGTTCGGGTTCGAATGCCCGCCGGAGATCCTGGAGGACATCCTCCGGAACGTGTCGTCGGCGCACGGGTACGGCGACGCGAAGGGCCTGCTGGCCGCCCGCCGCGCGGTCGTCATGCACAACCAGACCCTGGGCATCGAGACGGACGTGGAGCACGTCTTCATCGGCAACGGCGTCTCCGAGCTGATCGTCATGGCGATGCAGGGCCTGCTCGACGACGGGGACGAGGTCCTCGTACCGTCGCCGGACTACCCCCTGTGGACCGCCGCGGTCTCCCTCTCCGGCGGGACCGCCGTCCACTACCGCTGCGACGAGCAGTCCGACTGGATGCCCGACCTCGCCGACGTGGAGCGCAAGGTCAGCGACCGCACCAAGGCGATCGTCATCATCAACCCGAACAACCCGACGGGCGCGGTGTACGACGAGGCGATGATCAAGGGCCTCACCGACATCGCCCGCCGCCACAACCTCCTCGTCTGCTCCGACGAGATCTACGACAAGATCCTCTACGACGGCGCCACGCACACCCCGACCGCGAAGGTCGCCCCGGACCTGCTGACCCTCACGTTCAACGGGATGTCGAAGGCGTACCGGGTGGCCGGATACCGCGTCGGCTGGATGTCGATCTCCGGCCCGCGCGCGCACGCCGACTCCTACATCGAGGGTCTGACGATCCTGGCCAACATGCGGCTCTGCGCGAACATGCCCGGCCAGCACGGGGTGGTCGCCGCGCTCAGCGGGCGGCAGACCATCAACGACCTGGTGCTTCCGGGCGGCCGGCTGAAGGAACAGCGGGATGTCGCGTACGAGCTGCTGACCCAGATCCCGGGCGTGACCTGCGTGAAGCCGAAGGGCGCGCTGTATCTGTTCCCGCGGCTCGATCCCCAGGTCTTCAAGGTCAAGGACGACCGGCAGATGGTCCTCGACCTGCTCCGCCAGGAGAAGATCATGGTCGTCCACGGCACCGGCTTCAACTGGTCCGAGCCCGATCACTTCCGGGTCGTGACGCTGCCGTCGGTGGGGGATCTACGGGACGCGGTGACCCGGATCGGGAACTTCCTGGACGGGTACAGCCAGCCGTAAACCTCGCGGGGGCTTTTTCTCGGGGTTCTTTCGGCCAGATTTTCGGCCAACACAACTTTAGACGAGATCTAAGCTAGGATGGTTTCCTGTCTGAGCACAGGAGACCCTGCCATGTACGAACCGATCCGCACGAAGTCGGTCCACAGCACGGTGGCCCGCACCCCGGCCTCCGACTTTCCTCATCGGTCGCGCGAGGAGGAGCTGGACATCCAGCTCGCGGGACACCTCGCCGCGCTGCTCGCGGTGACCGATGAACTGCGGGCACTGGAGCCGTCGGCCGAACTGGACGTTGCTGCGGAGCGGCTCGCGGGGCAGTTGACCCGGTTGCGGGGGGCTTCGCCCAGCCGGGCGTCGTCCGCGGCCGCGTCTACGTCCCGTCTGGACGCCCTGCACCAGCGGGCGCACGCGCTGGCCGGGCGGGCGTTGGTTGTTGCCGCGTCCCGTGCCGACACGGCTGCGGCGATTCTGTCGGCCGAGCGGATGGACGCGCACGCGGTGACTCCGGTCGCCTGAACGGGCTTGAAGGCGCCCCGTGTTGATCCGGGACCCGTCCGACACCTTCCGTTCATCCCTTTCCTCGGGGAATGTTGGGTTCCGCGAGCACGCTGCCCCTCGTGAGACGTATCGCGGGAATCGTCCTCGCGGTGTTGCTGATCGGTGGCGTGGTGGCAGCCGTCGTAGCGGGCCGGGACAACGGGGACAAGGGCACGGCAACGAAGACCGTGCGTGGTGTGATCGGTTCGGAGAAGGCGGACTTCTTCGCCGATCCCGATGTGGTGAAGGCTCTCGCCGCCAAGGGCTTCACCGTCAGGACGGAGACCTCCGGGTCCTGGGCCATGGAAGGGCTCGACCTCAAGGGGTACGACTTCGCCTTCCCCTCCAGCCAGGCACCGGCCGACGCGCTGGCCGACAAGTACCAGGTGCGCCGGCCCTTGCCGCGGCCCTTCTACTCGCCGCTCGTCGTCGTCGCCCACCGCAGCGCCGCCCAGGTCCTCGCGGACAACGGGCTCGCCACGCTGGACAAGGACAAGGACCGCGGCACCCTGAAGATGGGCGCCTACCTCGACGCGGCCAAGCGGGACCTGACCTGGCAGCAGCTCAAGGGGGCCGACGGACACGGGGAGTTGACCGGCACCCTCTACATCGCGAGCACCGATCCCGAGACCTCCAACTCGGGTGCTCTGTATCTCGCCGCCGCCTCCTACGTCGCCAACGGCGGACGGGTGGCCGCGAGTAGCGCCGATGTCGGTCGCACCGCGCCGCTCATGCACAAGCTGATCAGCGTGCAGGGGGCCCAACAGTCCAGCTCCGACGCGCCGTTCAGGGACTTCATCAGCGGCGCCGGCAATCCGCTGGTCCTCGTCTACGAGTCCCAGGTCGCCTCGCTGCTCCTCGACAAGCAGCCGGTGGGCGATCTCGTCGTGCTCTACCCGGACACCACGGCCACCAGCGACCACACCGTCGTGCCGCTCACCCCGGAGGGCCGCGAGCTGGGTCAACTCCTCAGCAGCGACCCGACGTTGCGCAGGCTCGCGGTACGGCACGGGTTCCGGCCGCAGGGTGACACCGCCGAGTTCGTCGCGGCCACGGCCGCCCACTCCAGCTATCTCAACCAGACGCTGACCGGTGTCCGGCAGGCGCCCGTGCCCACCTCGAAGGTGCTGCACGACATGGCGCGCCGGGCGCACGGCTGACCGGGGGAACCACATGAGCAGCAGTTTCAACACCAGCCAGAACAGCAGTCAGCACACCCAGAGCGGGGACGACGTCTTCACCCTCACCCCACCGGAGGCCGTCGCGCCGGTGCCGAAGGAGAAGGCCGGCGGGCTTGTGCCGGTGGACGAGAGCGTCCGTACGGACATGGCGCAGAAGGCCGCCGCCTATGTCGAGGGGCTTGCCTCGCTCGACGCCCGCTCGCCCGAGTTCGCGGGCAAGGTCGGCGAGATCACCGCGCTCGGCGCCGGTGAGATGCGTACCGCGACCGCGCAGTCCAACCGGATGCTGGAGCGGACCGTGCGGAGTCTGCCGTCGAAGGGCGGGGACGCTCAGTCGCAGGTCGCCGGCTCGCTCGTCGAACTCCGGCGCGTGGTCGAGGACTTGGACCCGCGTGATCTGCCCGCCTCGAAGGGGCGGAAGTTCCTGTCCCGGCTGCCGGGCGGCAACAAGCTGCGCGACCACGTCGCCAAGTACGCCTCCGCGCAGGGCACGCTGAACAAGATCGTGGGTTCGCTGCGCGGCGGGCAGGACGAACTCCGGCGCGACAACGCCGCGTTGCAGACCGAGCGGGTCCGCCTCTGGGAGACCATGGGCAAGCTGCAGGAGTACGTCGTCCTCACCCAGGCCCTCGACACGGCCGTCGAGCAGCACATCACCGGCGTCGAGTCGACCGATCCGGGCCAGGCCGACACGCTGCGCGCGGACGTCCTCTTCCCGGTCCGGCAGAAGCACCAGGACCTGCTGACCCAGCTCGCGGTGTGCGCGCAGGGCTACCTGGCGATGGACGTCGTACGGCGCAACAACGACGAGCTGATCAAGGGCGTCGACCGGGCGGCGACCACGACCGTCTCCGCCCTCCGGATCTCCGTCATGCTCGCCTCCGCGCTCGACAACCAGCGCAAGGTCGTCGACCAGGTCAACGCCCTGCGCGGCACCACCGAAGACCTCATCCGGGGCAACGCCGAGATGCTCTCCACGCAGAGCGGCGAGATCCAGCGCATCGCGGCCGACCCGGCGGTGGGCGCGGAGACCCTCCGCACGGCCTTCCAGCAGATCTATCGCACCCTCGACGCCATCGACACCTACAAGGTCCAGGCGACCGAGGCGATGGCGGCGACCGTCGAGTCCCTGACGTCCGAACTCCAGAACGCCGGCACCTACTTGGAGCGCAGCCGGTCGCAGAGCGCCCTGGAAGGCGGCCTCGGATGAGACGTCTCCTCGCGCTCGCCCTCGGCACGGCCGCGCTGCTGACCGCCTGCACGTCGACGCACGACACGAAGGCCGACACCGACAACGCCCCCGAGCCCGGCACCCTGCGCGTCCTCGCCTCCAGCGAACTCAGCGACATGACCCCGGTGTTCGACCAGGTCCGCAAGGACACCGGCATCACGATCCGCCCCACCTACATGGGCACCCTGGACGCGGTGGACCTCCTCGCGAAGGGCAAGGTCGACGGGCAGTACGACGCCCTGTGGCTCTCCTCGAACGACTATCTGCGGCTACGGCCCGACGCCGCGAAGAAGGTCGTCTCCGAGACCCCGGTCATGTCCAGCCCGGTCGCGATCGGCGTCAGGAACGCCACCGCGCGGAAACTGGGCTGGACGCCCGACAAGGTCACCTGGTCGCAGCTCGAACAGGCCGTCCAGGACGGCAGGTTGACCTACGGCATGACGGACCCGGCGCGCTCCAACTCCGGCTTCTCGACGCTCATCTCGGTGGCCTCCGCGCTCTCCGGCGCGCAGTCGGCGCTCACCGACGCGGACGTCACGAAGGCGACTCCCCGGCTGAAGGAGTTCTTCAAGGGGCAGAAGCTGACCTCGGGTTCGTCGGGCTGGCTGGCGACCGCCTATCAACGCCGGGGAAACGTCGACGCGTTGCTCAACTACGAGTCCGTCCTCAAGGGCATCCCCGGCCTGACGGTGATCCGCCCGAGCGACGGGGTCGTCACCGCCGACTACCCGCTGACCTCCCTCGCCTCGACGGACGCCACCACCCGCGAGAACGTCCGGCGCGTGACGACCGACCTGCGCACGGACGCATTGCAGAAGCTGATCACCACCCGCACGCACCGCCGCCCGGTCGTCGCCTCCGTACCGCCCGCGTCCGGCCTCGACACCAGCCGACGGCGTGAACTCCCCTTCCCCGGCAGCCGGTCCGTCGCCGACGGGCTCCTCGACTCGTACGAGAACAAGCTGCGCAGGCCCTCGCGGACCGTGTACGTGCTCGACACCTCGGGCTCGATGGACGGCGACCGGCTGTCCCGGCTGAAGAAGGCACTCACCGATCTGACCGGTGACTTCCGGCAGCGCGAGGAGGTCACGCTGATGCCCTTCGGATCGGCCGTGAAGAGCGTGAGGACGCATGTGGTGAGCCCCGGCGATCCGCAGGCCGGACTCGATGCCATCCGCGCGGACACCAAGGCCCTCAGCGCCGACGGCAACACCGCGATCTACACCTCGCTGGAGAAGGCGTACAAGCATCTCGGCTCCGGCGGCGACACGTTCACCTCGATCGTGCTGATGACCGACGGCGAGAACACGACCGGCGCCAAGGCCGAGGACTTCGACGGCTTCTACAGCCGGCTCCCCACCGCCCAGCGGGACATCCCCGTCTTCCCCATCCTCTTCGGCGACTCGGACAAGGCGGAGCTCCAGCACATCGCCGACCTGACCGGCGGCCGGCTCTTCGACGCCCAACAGGGCTCGCTGGACGGCGCCTTCGAGGAGATCCGTGGCTACCAGTAAGTTCCTCGGCTACCTGGAGTCCCGCAAGAACCTCACCGGCAGCGCCTGCGGGCTCGTCGGGCTGGTGCTGACGTTCGTGGGCGTGGCCGGGCCGTACTGGCCGGTCGTGGTCGTCGGTCTGTACGGCGCGGGCGCGCTGATCGCCCCGCCGGAGCGACCGCCGCTGCCCGACTTCCCTGACCCCTCCGCCCAACTGGAGGAACTCCGGGACGACTTCGAGAAGCTCGGCGGCTATCTCGCGGACGTCGAGCTGCCACCCGCCGCCGCCGGCCGGCTCACCGAGCTGAACCAGCTCCTCGCCGGACTCCTCGATCCCCGGATCACCCACGACCTCGCCCAGGACCCGGAGGGCGTGCACATCCTGTCGCGGGCGATCCGGCAGGACGTGCCGGAGGCCGTCGACACGTTCGTACGGACCCGGTGGTGGACCCGGCTGGCACCGGGCACCGAGCCCCCGGAACGGCACCTGGAACGCCAGTTGACGGTCCTCCAAGAGGAGGCGCAGGGGCTGGCGGCCGGCCTGCGGGAGGTCGAGGCGCGGCGGCAGGAGTCGCACACGCGGTATCTGGAGGACCGGGGGCGTTCGCAGAACGGCTGACGGCACGCAACGGCCGTACTTCTCACAGCAGTTGCAGCACGACGATCAGCAGGACGAGTGCGAGCAGGACGATGCCCGCCACCTTGAGCGGGCCCATGGGCTGCTCCGTCCCCGGTGCCGTCGCCGTCGCCGGAGGCACCACCTGCACCGCTGGGCGTACCGGCACGTTGAACACGTCATGGCCCGTCACCGCGGCCCGTGTGCACCACGGGCAGGTCGGGAGGTGGGAGCCGTAGGAGTGCAGGGGGCGTTGGCGGCAGAGCTGGACGCGGGAGCGTTCCTGGTCCAGGGCGCGCAGCCAGACCTCCGGGGTGGGGCGGGCCGACGGGGCGTGGACGCCCGCGCCGAACGCCGTGTGGGCCAGGGTCAGCAGGCCGGGCGGGAGGACCGACGGGTCGACGGTGCCGCGGGGGATGACGACCGACTCGGGGCGGACGACGTAGGAGACGCTGGCGGCGATGTTGTCCTTGACGGTGGACTCGGGGGTGCTGTCGTGCGGGACGCCGCCGAAGGGGTGGTTGCCCGCGGTGAGGAGCTGGTAAATGAGCACCGCCAGCGCGAAGTTGTCGCTCTCCTCGGTGGCGGCGGCGCCGGACTGGCGTTCCGGTGAGGAGTAGTCGGTGGTGTGCATCAGGCAGGGGAAGGGCTCGCCGGTGACGGGGTCGGTGAAGGCGATGGAGTCGCAGTCGAGGAAGGTGACGAAGCCGTTGGCGTCGACGACGACGTTGCTGCTGGAGAAGTCGCCGATGACGAGATGGTCGTAGTGCATGCGGGCGGTCATGAAGGCGAGGTTCCAGGCGACGCCGAGGAGGAAGCGCCAGTCGGCGCGGTCGCCGAAGAGGCGGAGGCGCTGGGCGCGGGTGAACAGGCCGACCAGCTGGACGTGTTGGGGTTCGCCGAAGCGGCGCATGGCGTAGCCGAGGAAGGTGTCGTCGGGGCCGCGGGCGATGGCGGTGGGCCAGGCGAGTTCGGGGGGCTGGTTGGCGTCGGTGGGGCGGGCGGCGAGGGGGGACATGGTGAGCATGCGGGCGAGGCGGCGCTCCAGGTCGGGGCCCGGGCGGTCGCGGTAGAGCTTGACGACGATCGTGTCGTCGCCCTCGACGGGGAAGACGGCGGCCTGTCCGCCGCCCTTGAGCGGGAGTTCGGCGAGGGTGACCGGCTTGCCGTCCAGGTAGACCGTGCGGCCGCTCATGCGGTCACCGCGCGTACGGCCCGCAGGAGGGTCTTGTCGTCGGCGTTGAGGCTGGTCAGCCGGTCCGAGCGGAGGAGGGCGGCGAGGCTCTCGTGCGCTTTGTCGGTGACCGGTCCCGGAGTGTCGAGGGAGCTCAAGACGGCTTCCACGAACGAGGTGTTGGGCTGCGGCGGGCCGCCGCCGGAGAGCGAAAGGGCGGCCTGGGCGAGGCCGTCGGTGGACAGCAGGACGCCGTCGACGCGCGGGTCCGCCACGCAGTCGGTGCGCAGCCGTCGGGGTGCGTCGGGCGAGGTGAGGAAGACAGTCTCGTTGCTGTACTCGCTGACGGCGGGCGGCTGCGGAAGCAGGTGGAACTGCCGTTCCCCGTCCTCGGTTCCGGCGCGGACGACGACGAAGCCGTCGCCGACGCTGAGATGGCCGAGCCAGCCGGGGGTGAGGACGACGACGGTGAGGGTGGTGGCGTAGTCGGGGGCGGTGCTGCCGTAGCTGTCCAGGAAGATCTTGGACACGTCGTCGAAGGCGTCCGCGAGCAGGTCGTGGACCTCCTGGCCCGGCGGGCAGCCGGACGCGGCGGCGGCCCGGCGGCGGAAGTGCTCGGCCGCCAACTCCACAGCGTGCAGGGCCCCTTGGTCGGAGTGCGGGCGGCTGCCCGCGCCGTCCGCGACCGCGAGGACGGACACGGACGCCGAGGTGGTGTACGTGCAGGCGTCCTGGCAGGGCGTGCCGGTGCGGCGGTGCCGGTAGCCCTCGACGCTCAGGCCGTGGATGCGCCAGGGCGAGTCGGCCACCGCTCAGCTCTCCCAGGCCGGGCGCTGGGTCTTGAACTGGCTGAAGATCTTCTCGAAGACCTCGTCGCCCGCGCCCTTCTGCTCGGCGTTCGCACTGGCCGACATCATCTGGAGCAGTTCGCGGAACGGGAAGCCCTGGATGCGCGCGTTGAACGTGGGCGCGAAGGCCTGGAGCACCTGCTCGCCGCGGTCGGTGATGCCGCCGACGCCGATCGCGTACAGCCGGAAGCGGCGGGCCTGTTGCTCGTCGGCGAGGACGGGCAGCAGGCGGTGCCAGGAGTCGGTCATGTGGCCGGTGGCGTCGGTGGGGAGGCCGTCGGTGACGAGGCAGATCTGCGGGCGGTAGTACTGGAGCCCGGAGGCGCGCAGTTCCGCCTTGCGGGCGGCGACGACATGCATGGCCAGCTCCAGCGCCTCCGTCATCAGGGTGACCCCGGACGCGGTGAACCGGGGTGCCTGGAAGGCGTGGGCGGGGACGAAGGGGCTCACCGGGGCGCGGGGGTCGAGGAGCTGGGGTCCGCGCCAGGCGCCGACGCCCCGGCCTCCGAAGGTGATCACGGCGACCTCGACGCTGTAGCTGAGGGAGACGTCGTCGTGGAGTTCCCTGGTCCACTCGGCGAGCGCGTCGTTGAGGGTCTGGATCGGCGGGCCCGCCATGGAACTCGACGTGTCCAGGCAGAGCACGAGGGGCAGCCGTTGCGCGTTGTTCTCGAACTCGATGTCGGCGTACTCGGCCGGCATCGTGGGCGGGTATTCGCTGGACATGGCGTCTCCTGGTCGGCCGGGCGGTACGGGGCTCACGAGGTGCCGCGCGCGTGGTGCCGGGCGGCGGGCGGGAAGGCGTACAGGACGTCGGAGTCGGGTTCGCGGGCGTCGGTGACCTCGACGTACGCGCCGGGCACGGGCGGGGTGCGGTCGGGTTCGGTCCACACGGCGCGGTACAGGACGTGGTCGAGTTCGACATAGCCCTGCGGGTGAAGTGCCGTACGGACCACGGCTGTTCGGGACGGTCCGGTGCGGGGGCCGACCCGGCGGCCGTAGGAGGACGGGGCCGGTGCGGGCGGCACGGGGCGCAGTCGGGCGGTGGTCTCGGCGGGGGCGGGGTCCTCCTCGGAGTGGGCCGCCACGGCCGGGGTGCGGGAGCGGCGGACGGCCAGGAAGAGGGCCAGGAGCAGGAGCAGGAGGACGGCGGTCAGGGCGAGGAGCAGCAGACGGGTGCGGTCGGGGGACTTGTGGCCGCCGATCTCGGTGACGCCCAGCTTCTTGTCGAGCAGCTGGGCCCCGGTGAGCGAGGACTTGGTGAGCGCCTTGCACAAGTCGCTGGTGCAGGGGCCGAGTTGACGCTGCGTCGTGGCGTCGAGGCGGTCGATCCTGGCGTCCCGGTCGACCAGCGGATGGCCGGCCAGGACGAGCAGCGCGGTGCCGCCCTGGCCGGTGTGGACGCCGGCCGGTACCTGCACCCGGAGGTTCTTGGTGCTCCGGCGGATCTCGGCCTGGTCGACCGTGCGGCCGGTGTCGAAGCCCAGTGGTCTGTCCAGCGTGACCGTGACCGTGGCCCCGTCGTTCAGCGCGTCCTCCCAACAGCCCAGTTTTGTCGGAAAGTTCGGCCCGCAGTCCGGACCGGCCGCGGCCACCGGACCGGCCGGAATCACCGCGGTCAACAAGCCGAACAGCACGGCAGTGCAGAACGTACGTCTCATGACGACCCCCCGTTGGCGCCCATAGTGGAGCCAACAGGCGGGTGGCCGAAAGGGGTTGACTGAGAATGCTCAATTCACTTCTACAGCTGGAAAACCTGATGGCAACGGGTGAACATCTGTCGCGCCCGTTCCACCCAATCACTGGCCAGAACATCGAAATCGGCCTGGGAGATCCGGCAGGTCAGCGGGAGGTCGCAGACTCCGGCGAGACATGGCCGGGGTCCGCGGACGTCCCACACGGAGAGCATGGGATTCAGCTGTTCGGTGTTCCACGCGTTGGACGCGGCGGCGGCGATCGCCAATTGATCCTTGCGCAGAGAATGACCGTCGGCGACAAAGGCGACAAGGAGTCTTTTGGTGGTCATGAAACGCACGGTGAGCGTGCGCCCGGACGCCTCTAGATCGAATTGCAGGGAGACGGAATCGGCGTCGCTCTCGACGTGGTAATTCCGCCGGGCGCCCCAGGTGTGGGTCAACTGCCGCCAGGACGAGGCGATGTCGTAGTCCCGGCCGGGCGGGATGGAGGCCTCAGGCGTCGCCACGGACCACCGCCTGGCTGATCATGTCGTCGGTGAGGCCCGCGTCCAGCAGGGCCTGCGCGTGCAGCAGCAGACAGGACGGCACCGGCAGGCTGGTGCCGCCCCCGCGCCGGGCGGCGAGTTCACTGCGCCGGACCTCGATGGTGCGGGCCACGGCGGGCGGCGGCCAGGTCGCGGGGCGCGGCTGCGCCAGCAACTCGCCCAGCAACGCGTCCAGTTGGGGACGATCCCCGGGCCGCTTGGCGAGGCACCGCGCGAGCAGTGGCCGTATCCCCGGTGGTACGCCGTCGAGTTCGGGTGCGCGGTGCACGACCCGCAGGCTCACCGCCTCGCCGGTGCCGAACGGCGGGCGGCCGGTCAGCGCGTACACCAGGACGCCGCCGAGCGAGAACACATCGCTGGGCGGGCCGATCTGACCGGCCGTCATCTGTTCCGGCGACATGAAGGGCGGGGTGCCGACCACGATCCCGGCCTGGGTGAGGCTCGGGGCGCCCTCGACGCGGGAGATGCCGAAGTCGATGACGCGGGGGCCGTCGGAGGCGAGCAGCACGTTGGCCGGTTTGAGGTCGCGGTGGACCAGGTTGGCCGCGTGGATCGCCTGGAGCGCCTCGACGAGGAACGCGCCGAGCCTGCGGACCTGCGCCTCGGGCAGCGGGCCGTCCGCTCTGACGGCCTCGGCGAGGGACGGCCCGGGCACGTACATCGTCGCCAGCCAGGGGAGTTCGGCCTCGGTGTCGGCGTCGACGACGGCCGCGGTGTAGGCGCCGCTGACCAGCCGGGCGGCGGCGACCTCGCGGGCGAACCGCTCGCGGAACTCGCGCTCGGCGGCCAGTTCGGGCCGTACGACCTTGACCGCCACCTCGCGGCCGGCCGGTGAACGGCCGAGATACACCCAGCCCATCCCGCCGGACCCGAGCCGCCCGGCGATCCGGTACGGCCCCACGCTCAGGGGATCGCTGACCGGAGTGCGCACCCCGCTCACCTCACTTCGGGGTTCGTTGCAGGTTGTCCCGAGTGTCCCCCGAAATCCCCTCTTGGGCAGGGGGGATGCGTGAAATGGGAGTCAGGACCACGCCGTGGGCCGCGGTGGTGGTAAGGGCAACGGGCAGGGCCCCGCACGCCGTTGTGCGGGGCCCTGCCCGTTGTGCCGCACCGCGGCCGGCCTGTGACGACATTGCTGGTCAGGGCACAATCGGCGGCCGGCCGCGGAGTTTCTCGGTGGGTACTCAGCCCAGGCGCTGCACCAGCGCGTGGTACTCGTCCCACAGTTCCTTCGGGGTGTGGTCGCCGAAGGTGTTGAGGTGGTCGGGGACCAGGGCGGCCTCCTCGCGCCACACGTCCTTGTCGACGGTGAGCAGGAAGTCCAGGTCGGATTCGGAGAGCTGGAGCCCCTTGGTGTCGAGGGCGCCCTTGGCCGGCAGCACGCCGATCGGGGTCTCGACGCCCTCGGCGCGGCCGTCCAGGCGGTCCACGATCCACTTCAGGACCCGGCTGTTCTCACCGAAGCCCGGCCACACGAACTTGCCCGCGTCGTTCTTGCGGAACCAGTTCACGTAGTAGATCTTCGGCAGCGTCGCCTGGTCGCGGCCCTTGGCCACATCGACCCAGTGGCCCATGTAGTCACCCATGTTGTAGCCGCAGAACGGCAGCATGGCGAAGGGGTCGCGGCGCAGCTCGCCGACCTTGCCCTCGGCGGCGGCGGTCTTCTCGGAGGCCACGTTGGCGCCGAGGAAGACGCCGTGGTTCCAGTCGAAGGACTCCGTCACCAGCGGTACGGCCGAGGCGCGCCGGCCGCCGAAGAGGATCGCCGAGATCGGCACGCCCTTGGGGTCCTCCCACTCGGGCGCGATGATCGGGCACTGCGCGGCGGGCACCGTGAAGCGGGCGTTGGGGTGCGCGGCGGGCGAACCGGACTCCGGCGTCCAGGAGTTGCCCTTCCAGTCCGTCAGGTGGGCCGGAGTCTCCTCCGTCATGCCCTCCCACCAGATGTCGTTGTCGTCGGTCAAGGCCACGTTGGTGAAGACGGAGTTGCCCCACAGCGTCTTCATCGCGTTGGCGTTGGTGTGCTCGCCGGTGCCGGGCGCGACGCCGAAGAAACCGGCCTCGGGGTTGATCGCGTAGAGCCGGCCGTCCTCCCCGAACCGCATCCAGGCGATGTCGTCACCGATGGTCTCGACGGTCCAGCCGGAGATGGTGGGCTCCAGCATCGCGAGGTTCGTCTTGCCGCAGGCGCTCGGGAAGGCCGCGGCCACGTACTTCGACTCGCCCTGCGGGGGCGTCAGTTTGAGGATCAGCATGTGCTCGGCGAGCCAGCCCTCGTCCCGCGCCATCACCGAGGCGATGCGCAGGGCGTAGCACTTCTTGCCGAGCAGCGCGTTGCCGCCGTAGCCGGAGCCGTAGGACCAGATCTCGCGCGACTCGGGGAAGTGCGAGATGTACTTGGTGGAGCTGCACGGCCACGGCACGTCCGCCTCGCCCTCGGCCAGCGGCGCTCCGAGCGTGTGCACAGCACGCACGAAGAAGCCGTCGGTGCCGAGTTCGTCGAGGACGGGCTGTCCCATGCGGGTCATGGTGCGCATGGAGACGGCGACGTAGGCGGAGTCGGTGATCTCGACGCCGATCGCGGAGAGGTCCGAACCGAGGGGGCCCATGCAGAACGGGACGACGTACATCGTCCGGCCCTTCATGGAGCCGCGGAAGATGCCCTTTTCTCCCGCGAAGATCTCCCGCATCTCGGCGGGGGCCTTCCAGTGGTTGGTGGGGCCCGCGTCCTGCTCCTGCTCGGAGCAGATGAACGTCCTGTCCTCGACCCGGGCGACATCGGTCGGGTCGGAGGCGGCGTAGTACGAGTTGGGGCGCTTGATCGGGTCGAGCTTCTTGAAGGTGCCCTTTTGGACGAGCTCCTCGCTGAGCCGCTCGTACTCCGCTTCGGATCCGTCACACCAGACCACGCTGTCCGGCTGGGTCAGTTCTGCGATCTCGTTGACCCACGAGATCAGTTCCTTGTGCTGGGTGGGGATGACGGGGGGAGCCGCGATGTCGCGCGCCACGATTGCTCCTATGATGAGGGATTTTGTCCTGGTTGCCCCGTGGGGGCCGCGACCCGGATGCTTCACGATGGTCGATCTTGGCGCTCATCCGGTGCCGACCGCACTCATTTGATCATCCGACGCGCCCGCCCATATGTCCAGAGGGCCTCACAGACGAGCGACGTGAGGATCGCCACGTATCGAGATGTTTTCCGTGCGTCACCATCGATTCACCCCGGGTACCCGGGGGTCGGCTACGCATGAGAGAGTGGCCACTTCCGGCCCCCATCTCGGCGGACTGATACGTAACTTACGGTTCCGTAGGTACGATTGAGCGCATGACTGCGTCCGTCCCCGACGCGCCCACGGACACGCCGACAGACGGCCACGGTCCCTCCGCGCTCTCCCTCCCCGACCATGTGAAGCCGAAGCTGCGCGGCTGGCTGCACCTAGGCATGTTCCCGGCCGTTCTCGTCTCCGGCCTGGTGCTCACCGCTCTCGCCGACACGCCCCGGGCGCGCATCGCCTGCGGCATCTTCGCCCTGACGGCCTGTCTGCTCTTCGGCGTCAGCGCCCTGTACCACCGGGGCGACTGGAGCCCGCGCATGGACGGCGTCCTGCGCAGACTCGACCACGCCAACATCTTCCTGATCATCGCGGGCACGTACACGCCCCTGACGATGCTGCTGCTGCCGGGCGCCAAGGGCCAGTGGCTGCTGTGGAGCATCTGGGGCGCGGCGGCGGCCGGCATCGCCTTCCGCGTCTTCTGGGTCGGCGCGCCGCGCTGGCTCTACACCCCCTGCTACATCGCGATGGGCTGGGCGGCCGTCTTCTTCCTGCCCGACTTCATGCGCACGGGCGGCATCGCCGTCCTGGTCCTGGTGGTCGTCGGCGGACTGCTCTACAGCGCGGGCGGCGTGATCTACGGCATCAAGCGCCCGAACCCGTCACCGCGCTGGTTCGGTTTCCACGAGGTCTTCCACTCCCTGACGGTGGCGGCCTTCCTCGTCCACTACGTCGGGATCTCCCTGGTGGCCTACCAGCACGGGTAGCACCTGAGACACCTCTCGTTCATGGCCACGGCTCTCGAGCCGTGGCCATTTTTCATGTGCTGACAGTCGATCCCTGTTGACATCAACCACTTTTTGACAGCTACTCTCATTTCATGGCTACTGTCACTAACTCCTCCGACGTGCGACGCGACCCGCGCCGCTGGTGGGCCCTCGGGGCCCTGGTCGCGAGCATGCTCACGCTCGGCTTCGACACCACGATCCTCAACGTCGCCCTGCCGACCATGGCCGGCGAACTCGGCGCCACCACCGGCCAGCAGCAGTGGATGGCCGACGCGTACGTGATCGTCTTCGCGGCGCTCATGCTCCCGGCGGGACTGCTCGGCGACCGCTTCGGCCGGCGCCGCATGCTGATCACGGGCCTCGGCATCTTCCTCGCCGGTTCCCTGGCGGGCGCCCTCGCAGGCGATGTCACCTGGGTCATCGTGGCCCGCACGGTGATGGGCGTCGGCGCGGCCCTGGTCACCCCGCTCGCCCTGTCCGTGCTGCCCTCGCTGTTCGGCCCCGACGAGCGCACCAAGGCCGTCGGCATCATCTCCGCGGCCTCCTCGCTCGGGCTGCCGCTCGGCCCGATCATCGGCGGCTGGCTGCTCAACCACTTCTGGTGGGGCTCGGTCTTCCTGGTGAACATCCCGATGGCCGCGATCGGCATAGCGGCCTGCGTCTTCCTGCTCCCCGAGACCAAGGACCCCGCCTCGCCGAGGGTCGACACCCTCTCCACCGCGTTCACGGCGGCCGGCCTGGGCGCCCTCATCTACGCGATCATCGAGGCGCCGAGCCGCGGCTGGGGCGACCCGCTGATCGTGGGCATGCTCGTCGGAGCCGCGATCCTCATCGCCGCGCTGGTGCTGCGCGAGCGGCGCATGGAACGCCCCATGCTCGACATGACCCTGCTCGGCCACCGCGGCTTCCTGTTCAGCTCGATCGCGGCGACCCTGGTGATGTTCGTCCTGTCCGGCCTGCTGTTCGTGCTCCCGCAGTACCTCCAGGCGGTCCTCGGCCATGACGCGCTCGGCACCGGTGTCCGGCTGCTGCCCATGATGGGCGGCCTGATCGTCGCGGCCCGGGCCGCACAGCCGCTGGTCAACAAGTTCGGCTCGCGGGCCGTGGTCTGCGCCGGCCTGGTGGTCCTGGCCTTCGCCGCCCTGCTCGGCAGCCGTACGACGGTCGACTCCGGCTACGGCTTCACCGCGCTGTGGCTGTCCATCACCGGGTTCGGCTTCGGCTTCTCGATCGTCCCCGCGATGGACGGCGCGCTGGGCGCGCTCCCCCGCGACCGGGCCGGCAGCGGCGCCGGGCTCCTGATGACCATGCGCCAGGTCGGCGCGGCGATCGGCATCGCCCTCCTCGGCAGCCTGCTGGCGAGCACCTTCCGGGACCGCCTCGACGTCACGGGCCTGCCCGCGAAGGCGGCCGACACCGCCGGGGAGTCCGTCGTGGCGGCCCACATGGTCGCCCAGAAGGCGGGCTCGGCCGACCTCGTGGCCTCCGCGAACAGCGCCTACGTCCACGGCATGGGCCTGGTCCTGCTGGTCTGCGGTGTCGCGGCGCTCGTCACCGCGCTGCTGTCGGCGGCCTTCCTGCCGAACACGCCGGCCGCGCCCGGCAAGCAGGAGGAGGCGGACGAGGACCCGTCCACAGCCGTGGCCATCGCTCTGGCGGATGCCGGACAATGAGCAGCATGACGGCCGCACCCTCCCCCTTCAGCCCCGCCGAACGCCCTCAACTGGGCCTCCGCGAGCGAAAGAAGATCAAGACCCGCGAGGCGATCCGCACCGCGACGTACGGACTGGTCAAGGAACAGGGGTACGACGCGACGACGATCGAGCAGATCGCCGAGCGCGCCGAGGTGTCGCCGTCGACGGTCTTCCGCTACTTCCCGACCAAGGAAGACATCGTCATCACGGACGAGTTCGACCCGATCATCATGGAGGAGCTGCGGGCCCGGCCCGCCGACGAACCCTGGATGGTCACCCTCCGGTTCGTGATGCGCAAGGCCATCCAGTTCGGCCTCAAGGAGGACCAGGAGATCTCCCGCCTCCGCTCGCATCTGATGGTCCAGGTCCCGGCGGTGCGCGCCCGGATGATGGAGAGCATGTCGGTCACCGGCACCATGCTCTGCCAGGCCATCGCCGATCGCACCGGCCGGGACCCGGAGAGCCTGGAGGTCCGGGTCCACGCCATGTCGATCGTCGCCGGCCTGATGGAGGCGTCCCTGTACTGGGCGGAGAACGGCCACCGGGGGGAGTTCTCGGATCTGGTGGAGCGGGCGATGGACGTGCTGGAGCACGGGCTCACGGACTGAGCCCGTGCTCCGACAGCCGCTGAACCAGCCCTACTTCTCGGCCGGCTTCACGGTCCTGACCGGCTTCACCGTCTTCACGTCACCCTTCCCGCACGCGACCCCGTCCTTGTTCGGGTCGAGGCCGAGCGGGTCGTCCTTGCCGTTGACCTTCAGGCGGCCGTAGGAATTCTGCTGAAGCCAGGTGCAGCGGGCGGCGGTCGACGTCCTCACCTCGGCCGGGAAGACCGTGGGGACGCAGACGTTGATCGTGCCGTAGTGGCGGTCGCAGCCGGAGATGGTCGGGCTGACCGGCTGGGAGGCGCGCTTCTTGCCGGGCTGGGTGACCTTGCCCTCCAGGGAGTCCGCGAAGGAGTGGACGTGGGCCGAGGCGGTGTCCGTGGTGAGGGCCGAAGGGCCTTGCAGATGGACCCACTTGGCCACCGACGGGACACCGTTGGCGTCGACCGCGAAGAGCATGTACCAGCCGGGCGGCGCCAGGTCGGGGTTGCTCGTCACGTTCAGGTCGACGGTGCTGCCGTCCACCGACAGGGGCAGGTCCACGAACCGCTGGTTCGGGTCCGAGGAGTGCGTGACCGCGGCCGGGCGGATCAACTCGGCCTTGGCGACGGGCCGGTCGACGGTGATCGTCTGGGTGTCGCCGTACTCCCACTCGGTGTCGATGACCGAAGTGATCGTCGGCCGCGTGCCCTTGAGGAGATACGGCGGGGTGTAGATCGACACGTTGTGGTTCCAGGTGCCGTTGCCCGGGTTGTCGCCGGTCGACATCACCCGGCCGTCCGGCAGCAGGAACGACGACGAGTGGTACCCGCGCGCCTGCGGATCGGCGGCCACCGGGTCGAACGTCGTGGTCGCCGGATCGAAGATCGACGCCTCGTAGACGGGGTTCGCGCGGTTGTGCAGCCCGCCGCCCGTCTCCAGCACCGTGCCGTCCGGCAGGACCACGACGGACACGTACATCTTGCCCTGGCTGCCCGTCTCGGCCACCGGACCGTTCCCCAAGTCCACCGTCCCCTGCGGGATTTGGGGGCCGACGGTGTAGGTCGGGTTGGCTTCCTTGAGGTCGATGATGTCGGTCAGCCGGTTCGCGTCCGGGTTGGAGTCGATGTTGCCGCCGCCGATGGTGAGGACCTTCTGGTCCTGCGCGGGAGGCAGCAACACGCTTGCGGACTGGTCGCGTTGGTCCTTGTTCTGGAGTCCCGCGACCGACGTGACGGTGTTCGCGGCGTAGTCGTAGATCGCGCTGCCGGTGCCCGGGATGTTGTTCCCGAAGACATGGCTGCCCGTGTAGAAGAGCCGTCCGTCCTGCATCAGGACCATCGACGGGTACAGCCCCCAGTACGACCAGGTCTGGTTGACCTGCGACAGCGGTAGCCACTTCTGCTGGGCGTCCGACCAGTACTCGGCGGTCACCGACCCCGTCGAGTCCTCGCGCAGCCCGCCGAAGGAGATGACGTCACCGTTGCCGAGCTCGGTCGCCGACGGGTACCAGTGACCGTCGTTGAGGTCGTTCGTCCTGCTGTACGTCTCCGTCTCCGGATCGAAGATGTACGAGTCCTTGTACCCCTCGTACCCGTGCCCGCCCGCGACCGGGAACGCCTTGTTGCCGCTGAGCACCAACACCCGGCCGTCCTGCAGCTGGATGTGGCCCGAGCAGAACATGTCCTTCGGGGTCGGGATCACCTTGTACGTCCCGGCGACCGGGTCGTAGACCGCGCTCGTGAACGTGCCCGCGTCGAACTGCTCCTCGCTGTTCCCGGAGCCCGCGATCAGCAGCACCTTGCCGTTGTTGAGGACGACGGAGTGCATCGAGCGCACCGGGTTCTGCGTGGGCAGCACGTCCCAGCGGCCGTTCGCGCACTCCTCGGCGGTCGCCGTGCAGGTCGCGGGCGGCAGCGTGTCCGGGACCTGGTCCATCGTGTAGTCGTCGGTGGTCGCGGACCCGGTGCCGTAGACCGAGACACCCCAGGTGATCCGGTCGGTACCGGCCGGGACTTCGGGGGTGCGGACCGTGGCCTGGGTCCAACTGCCCTGCATCTCCAGGGTCTTGAGGTCGGTCCAGTACTGCCACCCGGCCGTCGCGTCGTGCCGGAACAGCGTGATGTTCGCGTCCGGCGTCGTCGTCTTGTACCAGAGCCCGAGGTCGTACTGCCTGCCCGCCGTCACCACCGGCGCGCATCCCGTCGACTCGGTGATCAGCGCCTTGCGGTCGCCGTCCACCCGCCGCGTCACGGTGACCTTCATGGCCTTCGCACCGGAGTGCGCGTCCGAAGTCGTGGTGAAGTCGACGTCGTTGTCGCCCCAGCCGGACTTCTCCCAGCAGTACGGCATCCCGTCGCCGCCCGCCGTCTCGAAGCCCGGGTTGAGGACGAGGTTGGCGGCCTCGGCGGACTGCGGCGAGGTGAGCAGCAGTCCGGCGGTCAGCGTTCCCACCCCGAGGAACGCCGTTCTTCTGCGGTGCTTGTTCACGCGGCTCTCCTCGGTGCGGTACGGCTCTCACGTCCCCGGCGCGGGAGGTAGACCAGGGCCTCGGTTCCGACGAAGCGCAGGACGAACGTCATGACCAGCGCGAGCGCGGTCGCCGGTACGGCGCCCATGCCGAACTTATGGACGAACAGGGCGATCAGCGGGATCCGCAGCACCAGATCGGCGTTGGCGAGCAGTGCGAAGCGGCCCGTCCGGTCCCACCAGCTGCGGTGCCTGCGCCGGTCGCGGAACAGCAGGTGCTCGATCAGCAGGAAGTTCCAGGCCACGCCGAGCTGGTTGGCGAGGATCTCGGCGGGGACGTAGTGCAGGCCCGACTTGGTGAGCGCCCACAGGCCGACCAGGTTCGGTACGAAGCCGGTGGCGCCGATCAGGCCGAAGACCACCATGCGCGCGACCGGCGACGCTGTGCGCAGCCCGAGGAGGTGGCGGAGGAAGCGAAAGCCTTCCTGCGCCGTCGACTTGGACTCGCCGGCGAACCGGTCCTGGAAGACGAACGGCACCTCGGTGACCTCGCGCGGACGGCTGCGTACGGCGAGTTCGAGCAGGATCTTGTAGCCGAGCGGCTTGAGCGCCTCCGCCGTCACCGCACTGCGCCGGATCGCGAAGAAGCCGCTCATCGGGTCGCTGATACCGCGGAGTTTGCGCGGGAAGAGCGTCTTGGTCAGCCACGTCGCGCCACGGGACACGGCGATGCGGTAGCCGCCCGCGAGCCCTTCGCGGCTGCCGCCCTTGATGTACCGGGAGGCGACAACGAGTCCGGCGTGCGCGCGCTCGCCGGTGCCGACCAACTCCGGTACCAGGGACGGCGGATGCTGGAGATCGCCGTCCATGACGACGATCCAGTCGGACGTCGCCGCCTTGATGCCCTCGACGACCGCGCCCCCGAGCCCGCCGACCGGCTCCTCGCGGTGCAGCACGGTCACCGGGAACGGGCAGTCCTGCGCCGCCTCGGAGATCACCTCGGGGGTGTCGTCGGTGGAGTCGTCCACGAAGACGACCTCACAGGGCAGCCGGGTGGGCACCGATTCGGTGATCCGGTGCAGCAACTCCCGTACGTTCGCGGACTCGTTGAAGGTCGGGACGACGATGGTGACGGCACCGGGCTCGGCGATCTCGGCTCCGCGTACGGCCGGATCACCCAACTCGCCGGGGACCATGGACTCTTGGCTCATCGCTGGGCTCCCGCGGTCTCGGGCTGGATCTGCCGGATCTCGATGCGGTCGTCGCCGGTGCCGAAGGTGGCCACCGGGGTGGAGTGCTCGATCGCCGCCTTGACGTTGGGCAGGTCGACCGCGTCGCGCCGTACTGTCGGGGAGGCCACCACGTAGTCGATGTCCTTCCAGCCGTGCGGCATCGTCTTCGTGACGGCCGGGTCGAGGTCCGCCTTGTAGAACCAGATGACCCCGAGCCCGGGCCGGTACCCGGCGTGCACCAGGTCGAGCCAGAGCGCGTCGTCGACGAGGACCCGGGTGTCCTTCGGGTCCTTCACCTCGGTGGACAGCCACTTCGAGGCACCCCGGTAGGGCGCGTTCGCGTCGGCGGTCATCGCGGTGCGGTCGCCGTCGTACCACTTCGGTACGACGTAGATGCCGGCCGCGATCGCCAGGATCACGGCGAGCGTGTACCGCCCCCCGGTGACGTACCGTTTCTCCTCCTCCCCGCGCCATCTGCGCAGCACCGCGTGGACGACCGACGCGGTGCCCCCGGCCAGCACGAGCGCGAGGAACGGCAGCGCGCCGATGATGTACATCGCGGGCAGATAGCCGTTGGGCCGCAGCGAGACCAGGGCGAGGATCGCCACCGTCATCGCCGGTCCGGCCAGCGAGCGGGCGGTGACCGACCAGCGCCAGGTGAGCAGCAGGAGCACCGCCCCGGCGAGGCCGCCCAGCGGCAGGACACGGTCGTAGTACAGCCACGAGTGGAGGACGCCGTAGGAGCCGGAGGCCTGGTCGAGGATGAAGCCCGAACCCGGTCTCGTCATCTGGTAGGTCAGGCCGTCCCACAGCGAGACATGGCCGCTGCCCGGCACCAACTCGCCCTTGAGCAGGGCGAAGAGAGGGTACGAGCAGCCGATCAGCACGCAGGCGGTGATGGCCCCGGTGAGCGCGAACTTGCGGGTGTCGCGGTGTCCGTGGCGCCACATGGTGATCAGCAGCGCGGGCAGGACGACGAGCATCGTCTCCTTGGTGAGGACCGAGGCCGCGCCCGCGAGCCCTGCGCCGAAGTGGTGCCAGAGATGGCGACTTGGGGACGCGGCCAGGCAGAACGCGAGCAGCATCCACATCACGGCGATGTTGTCGAGGAAGATCTCCCGCTGGAGGATCACCGACAGCGGGGAGAGCCCGAAGAGCAGCATGGCCAGGCCCGCCGCCCAGCGCGGGAGCGAGAGCCGGCGGCCGAGGACGTACACGAGGACCGCGCTGATCCCGCTGATGACCAGCATGGCGAGGCGCATGGTGCCGACGGTCATCGAGCCGGGGCTGAAGTGCGCGGGGATCCAGGTGAGCAGGGCGATCTGGATCCAGCCGAGGGGCGGGTGGTCGTACCAGTACGTGTAGTGGGCCAGTCCGGTGCCCTGCTGGACGGCCCAGGCCTGGGCGAGGTAGGTGCCCTCGTCGTCGCTGAGCGTCGGGTAGTCGGCGATGTTCCAGCCCTGCACGACGAGGAGCGCCGCGAGGAGGAGACCGCAGAGGAGGAGGTCGGGGCGGGAGGAACGGAGCCGTGAAGGTGGCGTCGTTCGGCCCGCCGAACCGGTTTCAGGCGCAGGCTGCCGCTGCGCGGGGACCGTGGTGGTCACCGCGGGAAGGGTGGAAGTCACGCAGGAACGTCCTCTCGGATCACTGCGGGTTCGGTGAGGTGCGCGCCGACGTGGGAGGTCAACTCCCAGTCGTTACGGCCGCGTTGCTCACGCCACACTGCGCGGATCGCGGCTCCGGCGAGCAGCACCTGGTAGAAGGGGCCGCCCACCACGAGCTTCAGGTAGTGGACGGCGCGGACGCGCAGTCCGTACTGCTTGCCGAAGTCGTGCAGGCCGACGATCTCGAACACGAAGGTGACGGCGGCGGTGACCAGCGGCAGGAAGGTGAGGAACGCGATGCCCACCGGCACGTCCAGGAAGAGCGCGACCGCCGCGTTGAGCGGGATGATCACCCCGGAGAAGGCCTGCAGGAACGGGGTCATCAGCGTGTAGCGGGCGAGCAACCGCTGCCCGAATCCCGGGAGTTGGCGCCAGTCCTTCTTGCGGTAGACCTGAAGGAAGCCCTGGTTCCAGCGAGTTCGCTGCTTCAGCAACGACATCAGCGAGCCGGGGGTCTCCTCCCGGGTCACCATGTCGGAGTCGTAGGCGACGACGACCTTCTTGCCGACGCTGGACAGCCGGACGCCCAGGTCGCAGTCCTCGGCGAGGCAGTCGGGGTCCCAGCCGTCGGCCTCGCGCAGGGTGTCGGTGCGCACGAAGACGGTGTTGCCGCCCAGCGGGATGAACCCCTTCTGCGCGTGCAGATGCAGCCGGGACCTGAACCAGAAGAAGTACTCCAGGCAGTTGCGCAGGCTGTACCAGCTGGAGTGGAAGTTGATGAGCTGGACGCCCCCCTGCACCACGTCCGCTCCCGTCGTCCGGAACGCGTGGTCGACGTGCGCGAGCAGCTCCGGATGGACCTGGTCCTCGGCGTCGAAGACCCCGACGACATCGCCGCGGCAGTGCGGCAGCGCCGTGTTCATGGCCTTCGGCTTGTTCTTCTTCTCGTGCGTGTCGACGACGACGCGGACGCGCGGGTCGCGCTCGGCGGCGCTGTCGGCCACCGCCGCGGTCTCGGGGTCGTCGTGCCCCACGATCACGATGATCTCGAAGTCGGTGTGCGTGGACTCCAGCAGCCGCTGGATGGTGTGGTCGAGCACGGCCTGTTCGTGCCGGGCCGGCAGCAGCAACGAGAACGACACGTGCTCGTCCCCGTCCGGGCTGCTGAATCGGGTGGAGGCGAGCACTTCGGGCGTACGCCACGCGTGCATCTGCCACCACAGGGTGAAGGCGGCCATCCAGAACAAGGCCAGCGAAACGACGGCGATGAAGACAGACGTCAGCACTACAGATCCCCCCAGATCCCCATACCCCCTGGCGCGACGGTGAGTTGCATCCGTCGCGTCACGGAGCAGAGACTATGGACGGTCTGTGAAGCGGACAGCTGATTTCAGTGAAGAGCGTGTTTCGTCACCATGAGGCCCCCACATGACCATTTCTCGCACAGGTCGCGTTTGGGCCGGTTGCGGCGCTGATGTTTCACCTGCTCAGCGCGGTGCGCAGCCGCTCCTGGTCGGTCGTCGGCGCGTCACACGTGAAGTTACGGCAGACATACGCGGCCGGTTCACCGTCCACCAGCGGCCGGTCCGCGAGCAGCGGCAGCTCGTCACTCCCCGCGACCCCGAAGGCGACCACGGCCCCGGGAGCGGTCCCCAGAAGTGCCGTACGGTGCAGGGCTTTTGCGCCCTCGTCGTCGAGCGACGGTCCTACGACGGCGACCTCGCGCGGCCCGTCGAGGTACGCCTCGGCCACCGCGAGCCCCCATCCGATGAACCTCGGCACGCGCGGTCCGAGGGCCTTCACGACCCCCAACGCCCTTTCCGCGGCGGTGCGATGGGGTTCGGCGCCGGTCTGCGCGGCATAGCTCAGCAGGGCACCGGCGGCAGCGGTCCAGCCGGACGGGGTGGCGTTGTCGGTCGGGTCCTGCGGGCGCCGGATCAGCTGTTCGGCGTCGGAGGCGGTGTCGTAGAGCGCCCCGGACTCGTCGACGAACCCGGTGAGGACGTGGTCGAGCAGGAACCCGGCGAACTCCAGCCAGACCCCCTCCCCCGTGACCGACGCCAGCGCGAGGAAGCCCTCCGCGACATCGGCGTAGTCCTCCAACACCCCTGCGTTCGCGCCGACTTGGCCGTCCTTGCTGGTGCGGGCGAGCTTGGCGTGCTCGTCCAGGTGCAGGCGTACGAGGAGATCGGCGGCGGAGACGGCCGCCTCGACCAGGTCGGGGCGGTCGAAGTAGGCGCCGGTCTCGGCGAGCGCGGCGATCGCGAGGCCGTTCCAGGCGGCGACCACCTTGTCGTCACGGCCGGGGGCGGGACGCTGTGAACGGGCCTCCAGGAGACGGCTCTTGATCGAGGCGATCCTGTCGGCGTCGAAGACCCCTTCGTCCTGCGGGAGTTGAAGGACGGACTGCCCCTCCTCGAAGGTCCCGTCCTCGGTAACCCCGAAGTACTGGGCGGCGAGTCCGCCGTCCTCCTCGCCGAGAACCTCGGTGAGCTGCGCGGGAGTCCAGACGTAGTAGGCACCTTCGACGTGCTTGCCGGTCCCGTCGTCGCTGTCGGCGTCGAGGGCGGACGCGAACCCGCCCTCGGTGGTGCGGAGTTCACGCACGAGGAAGTCGGCGGTCTCCACGGCGACACGGCGGGCGAGATCGGAGCCCGTGCTGCGCCACAGGTGGGCGTAGACCCGGCAGAGCAGGGCGTTGTCGTAGAGCATCTTCTCGAAGTGCGGGACGGTCCACTCGCGGTCGACGGAGTAGCGCGCGAACCCGCCGGCGAGCTGGTCGTAGATGCCGCCGCGGGCCATGCGCTCGCAGGTGTCCCGGGCCATCTCCAGGGCACCCTCGGCGCCGGTGCGGGCGTGGTGGCGGAGCAGGAACTCCAGGGCCATGGACGGCGGGAACTTGGGCGCGCCGCCGAATCCGCCGCGCTGCGGGTCGTACTCCCGGGTGAGGCCGAGGAGGGCGCCGGACAGCTCCTCCTCGCCGGGGGCCTCGGTGCTGCCGTAGTCGATCTCGCGCTGGGACAGGTCCCGGGTGATCTTCCCGGCCACCTCGGCGACCTCGTCCCGCCGGTCGGTCCAGGCGCTGCGCACGCCTTCGAGGACCTGCCGGAAGGAGGGCATGCCGTGGCGGGGCGCGGGCGGGAAGTACGTGCCGAAGTAGAAGGGCTCGGCGTCCGGGGTGAGGAACACGGTCATGGGCCAGCCGCCCTGGCCGGTGGCCGCCTGCACGGCCTCCATGTAGACGGCGTCGACGTCCGGGCGCTCCTCGCGGTCGACCTTGACGCTGACGAAGTGCTCGTTGAGGTAGTCGGCGGTGGGCTGGTCCTCGAAGGACTCGTGGGCCATGACGTGGCACCAGTGGCAGCTGCTGTACCCGACGCTCAGCAGCACCGGTCTGTTCGTCCTCCGCGCCTCCTCGAAGGCCTCGGCCGACCAGGGCCACCAGGCGACGGGGTTGTCGGCGTGCTGGAGGAGGTAGGGGGACGTCTCGTGGGCCAGTCGGTTCGGCATACCCCCATCGTGCCTGACCGGAGCCGGGGCCCGCGGGACCGGCCGCCGGTTCCGTTTCCGGTTCCGGTCGGCGAACGGGTGATCGTCGCCCTCTCGCGCTCGCGCGCTCGCCGAAGGACACTCGTAGGCAAGGGAGTTGCCGCCGGAGGGGGACGTGACATGCGGGACGGGCATCGGACCGATGCCGAGCGGCTGTTGGCTCGGGCCGTGGAGGAGGAGGTGCGGCGCTCCGGCGGGCGCACGGACGGGCAGGTGCTGCTGGCGCGGTCCCGGGCCGCTCTGGACGCCATGGCGGAGACGGCGGCCGAGGAGTACGCGGCCTATACGGGGGCTCTCGACGAGGCGTCGGCGGGGCAGCTCACCTTCGGGCAGCGGTATGCGCAGGAGGGTGGCGGAACTCCCCTGCTGGTGGCGGCCGTTGCCGCCGTCGCGGCGGTGGTCGCCGACCTCGCCCTCGGCACCGGGACCGGTACGGCGTTCGGTGCCGGGGTGACCGTCGGTGTCGTGGGCGCGGCGGCGACCGTCGTGAAGGTGACCGCGTCGCATCTGCCCGCCGCGCATCACCGTGCCGGTGCCGTGAGCCAGCCCGGTGGGCCGGAGCAGCTGCGGTTGCAGTGGCTGACGGCGCTGGAGGTGCGCGGCATCCGGCCGTTCCTCGACCAGCAGCGGGTGCTGGCCGCCTCTACCGGGCCGACGCGGAAGCCGGGGCCGCAGTTGCGCGGTGCGGACAAGAGCGCGGCGGCGCGGCGGCGGAGTGTGCTGGAGCAGTCCTTCGGCCAACTCCCGGACGCGGTCGGCGTGTTCGCCGGGCGGCGGGCCGAGCTGGCCCGGATTCGGCAGCTGGTGCAGGCGGGGCGGGCAAGTACGGAGACCCGGCCGACCGTGGTCGTGCTGCACGGCGCGCCCGGTTCGGGGCGTACGACGCTCGCGGTGCGGGCCGCGCACGATCTGCGGGACCAGTTCCGCGGGGCCTGCGTGGTGGACCTGCGCGGCGACAGCCCGGGCGAGCCGCCGCTGCCCACCCGTGACGCCCTGCTGCACCTGCTGAACCGGCTCGGCGCGCCCCGCGAGCAGCTGCTGTTCCGCGAGCGCTCCTCGCCCGACCAACAGGTCAAGCGGCTGAGCGAGTTGTACCACCAGCACCTGACCGGTCTGCCGGTGACGATCGTCCTGGACGACGCCTCCGACATCGCGCAGGTGGCCACGCTGGTGCCCGAACGCTCGGACAGCCTGGTCGTGGTCACCGCCCGCAAGCCCCTCGACCTGCCCGCCGAACTCGCCGCCTGGGTGCACCAGTTGCCGGTGGAGTCGCTGGACGCGGCGGGCGCGGAGGAACTGCTCGGCGCGGCGGCGCAGGACGGCTCGGAGCCGTACGACGCCGAATCGGCTGACAGGATCAGGGAGTTGTGCGGCGGGCTGCCGCTCGCGCTGCGGATCGCCGGTTCGTCCCTCGGCGCGCGCTCACCGGGTCAACTCGCCACGGATCTCGGGGCGTACGGCCCGGTGGAGCCGGTCGAGCGGGCGTTGTGGCTGCGCTACACCGACCAGTCCGACCCGGCGCGCACGCTGCTGCGCCGGCTGGCGCTGGCCGGCCGGGCCTCGCTGGGCGCGGCAGCCGCGGCGGCCCTGCTGGGCGCCGACGAGGCCGAGGCCACCCGGCAGCTGACGGCCCTGTCCCGGGCAGGCCTCATCGACCACGTCCGCGGCACCCGCTACCGCCTGCACGACCTGGTCCGCGCCTTCGCCCTGGCCCGCCTCCTCGACGAGGAGGAGCCCTCGGAACGTACGGCCGCGCAGGAGCGGCTGATCGTGAACTACGGCGAACTCGCCGACTCCGTCCTGCGGTTGGTCGACGGCAACATGTCGACGCGCTCGGACCGCTTCGGCCCGCACGGCTTCACCTCGCTCGACGAGGCGCTGCGCTGGCTGGACGACGAGTCGAGCTTCATCACCTCCACGCTGCGGCACGCGGAGGGCGTCGACCAGGGTGCCGTACTGAATCTGCTGGGCGCGCTCTGCGACTACTGCCTGCTGCGCGGCGACCTCTACCGCCTCGGTGAGATCAGCGAGTTGGCGCAGGCCGTCGACCAGGGCCTGCTTGTCCGTTCGGTGCAGTGGCGCACCGGCATCGCGGCCCGGCAGCTCGGCGAACTCGACAAGGCACGCACCACGCTGACCTCGGTCGTCGACCTCTACATGGAGGCCCATCACGACGCGGGCGCCGCCCGTGCCCTCTGTTCGCTCGGCATCACCCTCCACCACCAGGGCAACCTCACCGAGGCGGCGGCGAAACTCCGCGAGGCCCTCGACCTGCAGGCGCCGCCCCAACTCGCCACCGACCGCGCCTGGACCATGCACGCGCTGGCCGCCGTCGAACGCGACCGGGCCCGACTCCCGGAAGCCATGCGGCTGTTGACCGAGTCCCTGGTCCTGCACCGCGCCGGCGAATCCGTCCACGGCGAGGCCTGGGCGCACTTCCAGCTGGGCCAACTCGGCCTGCGCATGGGCGACATCCCGCGCGCCGAGTCCGAACTCACCACCGCCCTCGGCCTCTACGGCCGCACCCGCGACGCCCGTGGCGAGGCCTGGGCGCTGACCCAGCTGGCCCGCGCCCGCCTCGTCGCCGGCGACCCGTCCCCCGCGATCGACGGCCTGCGCCAGGCCGCCGCCCGGCACCGCGACAACGAGGACGCGCGCGGCGAGGCCTGGACCGTCTACTACCTCGGCCAGGCCCTGGAGGAGACCGGCAACCTGGACCTCGCGGTCCGCGAGCTGGAACGCTCCCGCACGATGTTCTCCCGCATGCGCGATGTCTACGGCCTCGCCTGCGCCCGGCACCACTCGGCACGCGTGACCCGCGACCAGCGCGCCGCCCAGACGGGTTCGCTGCGCAACTCCGGGTTCGCCCGCCAGCTGCTGGTCGACGCCCGCGCCGACTTCCAGCGCATCGGCGTCGCCCACGGCGAGGCGTAGACCTGCCTGGAGCTCGCGGTCGTCGACGCGGGCAACGCCCGTACCCAACAGGCCCTGGCGCTGTGCGACGAGGCCGTAGGACTTTTCACCTCGTACGGCGACCACCGCGGCGAGGACTGGGCGCACTTCCTGCGCTCCACACTGCTGCCGTACGCGGCCCCCGGCGGGGTCGAGGTCGGCACGGCGGTCGCCCAGGAGGAACTGGCCCAGCTGGCCCGCACCCGGCATCCGCACCGCGACACGAAGCTCGACGACTACGTGGAGGCGTACCAGCTGCTGCTGGAGCGGGGCGTGAACCTGGACGCGGGCTGGCAGGCCTGGCGACTCGGCATGGTGCCGAGCCGGCATGCGCGGGAGGTGATGGGGGTGGCGGTGTCCGCCACCTCCTGAGAAGGGGTGGCGGCGGCCGGCACCCCCTGAGGGCAGGGGGTGATGGCGGCCGGCACCCCCGAGCACCGCTCGCGCAGGCCGGCGGGTCAGCCCTGCTTGGCCTTGGGTTCCGCCGGGGCGGCGGTCCCGGAGTCGGCCCGCGACTCGGCCTTGCCCTCGGTCTGCTCCCCGGACTCGGCCCGCGGATCCGAGGTCTCCTTGAAGTCGACCTTGTTCATCTGCTTGCTCATGGACTTCATCAGGCCCCAGACGGCCAGGGCCATCACCGCGAACACGATGAAGCCGAGGACGCCGGGGGTGACCTTGTTCTCGTCGACCTCGGCGAGGGGGACCAGGTGCGTCATTGCCAGGGCTGCGCTTGAGCTCATGTCAGGCATTGTCGCGGATGCCCGCAAAGAGGTCGTCCTCGGGGAGGGACGTAGCGACGAGGGACTTCGCCAGCTCGTACTCCTCGGTCGGCCAGACCTCCTTCTGGATCTCCATCGGCACCCGGAACCAGCCGCCGTCGGGGTCGATCTGCGTGGCGTGCGCGAGCAGCGCCTTGTCGCGGATCTCGAAGAACTCGGCGCACGGGATGTGCGTGGTCAGCACCCGCTCCGTCCGCTCGGCCTCGCTCCACCGCTTCAGCCAGTCCTCGTACGGCGACTCCAGGCCGCGCGCCAGCAGCGCGTTGTGCAGGGCCTCGGTGCGCTGCCGGTTGAAGCCCTGGTTGTAGTACAGCTTCTGCGGCTGGTACGCCGGGCCGTACTCCGACTCCGGGTACTTCGCGGTGTCCGTCGCGCCCTCGAAGGCCACCATCGAGATCTTGTGAGTCATGATGTGGTCGGGGTGCGGATAGCCGCCGTTCTCGTCGTAGGTGGTGATCACCTGCGGGCGGAACGAACGGATCTGCTTCACCAGCTCGCCGGCCGCCTTGTCGACGTCCTCCAGCGCGAAGCAGCCCTCGGGCAGCGGCGGCAGCGGGTCGCCCTCGGGCAGCCCCGAGTCGACGAAGCCGAGCCACTCCTGCTTGATGCCGAGGATCTCGCGGGCCTCGTCCATCTCCTTCTTGCGCACCTCGTGGATGTGCTCCTCGATGTACGTGTCGCCCTGCAGCTTCGGGTTGAGGATGGAGCCGCGCTCCCCACCCGTGCAGGTCACGACCAGCACGTCCACCCCCTCGGACACGTACTTCGCCATGGTGGCCGCGCCCTTGCTCGACTCGTCGTCGGGGTGTGCGTGGACGGCCATCAGTCGCAGCTGGTCAGTCAAGACTCAATCCTCAGTAAGTCGGCGCCCCGGTGTCCTGGGGTGCGATCGGCGCTTCTATAGTGACCGAATCCGGGGGCGAATAATTCCGGGGGCCCGCTTCCACGGCCCCTTGCCGAAAGGACGATCATGAGTACGGCGAGTGCGCGCCTGCCCGAGGGCCGTTACGGCCGCTCGTCGGACGAGCGTGCCGACCACAAGCTCAAGATCGCCGGCGCCGTCCTCGCCGCGCTGCTGCTCGCCCTCGTCGGGTACTTCGCCTACCACTACGTCGTCGAGGCCAAGATCAGCGCCGAGGTGATCACCTTCCAGGCCTCCGACAACGAGGTCAAGGTGCATCTCGAGGTCCACAAGGACTCCGGGACCACCGGCTACTGCACCCTGCGCTCCCAGGCCGCCGACCAGTCCGAGGTGGGCCGCGCCGACTTCCACTTCGGCGGCTCCGCAACCCGCATCGACCGGGTCGTCACCCTGCGCACCACGGCCAGGGGCACCACGGCCGAGCTGCTCGGGTGCCACACCGACTGACGTCACCCTCGTTACGTAGGCGTTGACCTGCATTGACGTATTTCTGACGGCTTATGTCCTCCCCCTGACGCCATTGAATTGTTAGGCTCGTGGTTTCGCCCTTCCATGAAGGAACATTCTTCTGGGTAGGGCGATGCTTTGTATTCCCAGTACCTACGAGGAGCACCTGTGACCCAGACCAGCGAAGACGTCACCTGGCTCACGCAGGAGGCGTACACCAAGCTCAAGGACGAGCTGGAGTACCTGTCTGGTCCCGCGCGCGCCGAGATCACCGTGAAGATCGCGGCTGCTCGCGAGGAGGGCGACCTGCGCGAGAACGGCGGGTACCACGCGGCCAAGGAGGAGCAGGGCAAGCAGGAGCTCCGCATCCGCCAGCTGACCCAGCTCCTGGAGAAGGCCAAGGTCGGCGAGGCTCCGGCGTCGGCGGACGGCGCGGTCGCGCCCGGCATGGTCGTGACGATCGCCTTCGACGGTGACGAGGACGACACGACGACCTTCCTGCTCGCCTCGCGCGAATACGCGAGCGCCGACATCGAGACCTACTCGCCGCAGTCCCCGCTGGGCTCCGGCGTGCTGGGCCACAAGGTGGGCGAGGTCGCGCAGTACGAACTGCCCAACGGCAAGAAGGCCTCCGTGACGATCCTCAGCGCCGAGCCGTACAACGGCTGACCCTCAGGACCCGCCCTTCGGCGAAGCCCCCGGCGACCTTGCGGCGCCGGGGGCTTCGCCGTGCGCCCTCAGGCCGTCGCCGAGCGGTACTTCCGCACCGCCAGGGTCCGGAATATGAGGATGATCAGGAGCGAGTAGATCAGTGAGGCCCAGACCGGGTGCACCATGGGCCAGGCGTCCGAGGGCGACTGTCCCGGGTTGGCGAAGAGCACCCGGCAGGCCTGCACGGTGGCGCTGAAGGGGTTCCACTCGGCGATGTGGCGCAGCCAGGGGGTCATGTTGCTGGTGTCCACGAACGCGTTCGAGATGAACGTCACCGGGAAGAGCCAGATCAGTCCGCCGGAGGTGGCGGCCTCGGGCGTACGGACGCTGAGGCCGATCAGGGCGCCGATCCAGGTGAACGCGTACCCGAGCAGGAGCAGCAGCCCGAAGGCGCCGAGGACCTTGCCCGCGTTGGTGCCGCCGTCCGAGCCGACCCGCCAGCCGACGAGCACGGCGACTATCGCGAGGACCAGCAGGGTCAGCGCGGTCTGCACGAGGTCCGCGAGGGTCCGCCCGGTGAGCACGGCGCCGCGCGCCATGGGCAGCGAGCGGAACCGGTCGATCAGGCCCTTGTGCATGTCGTCCGCGATGCCCGCGCCGGAGCTGGCGGTGGCGAACGTGACGGTCTGCGCGAAGATGCCGGCCATCAGGAAGTTCTTGTAGTCGGTGGCGCTGGTGCTGCCGCCGATCTGCATGGAACCGCCGAAGACGTAGGTGAACAGCACCACGAACATGATCGGCTGGATCAGTCCGAAGATGACCATCTCCGGGATGCGGGACATCCGGATGAGGTTGCGTTTGGCGACGACCAGCGAGTCGTGCACGGACTGGCCCAGCGCGCTGCTCGGCGCCGCGATCGGTGTGGCATCGGTGACGGCGCTCACTTCGCGGCCTCCTTCTTGTGCTTGCGGTCCTTGGGGTCCTGGGTGGCGTCCGTGCTGTTCTCCTCGTCCTTCTCCTCGGCCAGGTGGCCCGTCAGGGAGAGGAAGACGTCGTCGAGGGTGGGGCGGCGGAGGCCGATGTCGTCGATCTCGATGCCTCGGGAGTCGAGCTCGCGGATCACCTCGGCGAGGAGCTTCGCGCCGCCGGTGACGGGCACGGTGAGCTTGCGGGTGTGCTCCTCGACGGTGGTGTCGCCCTTGCCGAAGCCGAGCAGGACGTCGGAGGCGATCTGGATGTGGTCGCGCTCGTGCACGACGACCTCGACGCGCTCGCCGCCGGTGCGGGCCTTGAGCTGGTCGGAGGTGCCGCGGGCGATGACCCGGCCGTGGTCGACCACCGCGATGTCGTGCGCGAGGTGGTCGGCCTCCTCCAGATACTGGGTGGTGAGCAGGAGGGTCGTACCGCCGGAGACGAGCTGCTTGATGACCTCCCACAGCATCTGGCGGTTGCGCGGGTCGAGGCCGGTCGTCGGCTCGTCCATGAACATCACGGGCGGGGAGACGACGAGCGCCGCGGCCAGGTCGAGCCGGCGGCGCATGCCTCCGGAGTAGGTCTTGGCGGTGCGGTCGGCGGCGTCCGCGAGGTTGAACTGGTCGAGCAGCTGGTCGGCGCGGGCCTTCGCGGCCTTGGCCTTCATCTGGTAGAGCTGGCCGACCATCTGCAGGTTCTCCCTGCCGGTCAGGTATTCGTCGACCGCGGCGAACTGGCCGGAGAGGCCGATGGAGCGCCGCACTTCGTTGGGCTGCTTCAGCACGTCGAGTCCTGCCACGACCAGCTTGCCGCTGTCGGGGCGCAGCAGGGTGGTCAGACAGCGGACGGCGGTCGTCTTGCCCGCGCCGTTGGGCCCGAGGAGGCCCAGCACGGTGCCCTCGGGTACATCGAGGTCGACGCCGTCCAGAGCTTTCACATCGCCGAAGGTTTTCACCAGGCCTTCGGCATAGATGGCGCCTGGCATATCAGTCTCCACGTCGTCGGGGATGCTTTGAAAAGCCTAGGTTTGTGTCTTTTGTTCTGCCCAGGGGAGCGGCATGCTGCTGTCTGCGGGCGACATGAGACACACCATAACGCGATGTATCGCGTCTCTCAACAGGTTTTCTCGAACGAGTGACGGGACGGGTGGCGAAGGGGCTCCGACCTCAGTCGATGACGGTGTAGCCCGCGTCGCGCAGGGCGTGACCGACCTCGGCGCAGTGCACCGGACCCTTCGTCTCCAGATGCAGCTCGACCTCCGCCTCCGTGAGCCCGAGCCGTGGATCGGTCCGGACGTGGCTCACATCGAGGACGTTAGCGTCGACCACTGACAACACCCCGAGAAGCGTCGCGAGGGCACCGGGCCGGTCCGTGAGCCGCAGCGTCACGGCCAGGTAGCGGCCCTGCGCGGACATGCCGTGGCGCAGGATGCGGTTGAGCAGCAGCGGGTCGACGTTCCCGCCGGACAGCAGCGCGACGACCGGTCCCTCGAAACCCCGCGGATCGCTCAGCAGCGCCGCGACGGGGCTGGCGCCGGCCGGCTCGACGACCAGCTTGGCCCGCTCCAGGCACAGCAGCAGGGCGGCGGACAGCTCGTCCTCGGTGACCGTGCGGACCTCGTCGACCAGGTCGGCGACGATCCCGAACGGCACGTCGCCGGGGCGTCCGACCTTGATGCCGTCGGCCATCGTCGCCGGGTTCTGAACGGACAGCGGGCGTCCGGCGGCCAGTGAGGGCGGGAACGCGGCCGCGCCCGCCGCCTGGACGCCCACGATCCGTACGTCGGGCCGCAGCGCCTTCACGGCGACCGCGACTCCCGCAGCGAGCCCGCCACCGCCGATGCCGACGACGATCGTGCGCACTTCCGGGCACTGGTCGAGGATCTCCAGGCCGACCGTGCCCTGGCCCGCGATGATGTCGGGGTGGTCGAACGGGTGGATGAACACCGCGCCCGTCTCGTGGGCGTAGTCCTGCGCGGCGTGCAGCGTCTCGTCGACGACATGGCCGTGCAGGCGCACCTCGGCGCCGTACTCCTTGGTGGCGCTGATCTTCGGAAGGGGCGCGCCCTTGGGCATGAACACCGTGGAACGCACGCCCAGGAGTGAGGAGGCGAGGGCGACGCCCTGGGCGTGGTTGCCCGCGCTCGCGGCGACGACACCGGCGGCGCGCTCCTCGGGGAGCAGTCCCGCGATACGGACGTAGGCGCCGCGTAGTTTGAAGGAGCCGGTGCGCTGGAGGTTCTCGCACTTGAAGTGCACCGGCGAGCCGACGAGCTGGCTGAGGTGCCTGCTGCCTTCCATCGCGGTCACCCGCGCCACGCCCGTGAGCATCTTCTGGGCGCCGCGCACATCGTCGAGGGTGACGGGTCGCAAGGAGTCAGCCGTGCTGTAGCTCATGACTCAAGCATCGCAGTTCACAGGCGCGCGCCACGGCTGTGACCAACCTCCGAGACTGGTTTGCGCAGCGCCGGTACGGCCTGCCTTCCGGCCGCGTACCCTGTCCCCCAACCCAGCACCCCCTTCATGAAGCGAGCCTCCGGCCATGCCCACAACACCTGAAATGTCGATGGACATGACGACCGTCGGTGAACCCGGTCTCCTCGACACGCTGCAGCACGAGGTGGCGGTGTTCGCCCGCCGTGCCGAACAGACCCGGCTCGGCGGCGTCGGACAGGTGCGCAACTCCATGGACCGCGCCGCGTACCTGCTGCTCAACCGCCTGGACAAGGAAGGTCCGATGGGCGTCAAGGCGCTCGCCGCGAGCATGGGGATCGACTCCTCGACGGTCACCCGGCAGGTGGCGCCGCTCGTCGACACCGGGCTCGTCAAGCGCACCTCGCACCCCGAGGACGGCCGCGCGGTGGTGCTGCAACTGTCCCCGCGCGGGCAGTCGCGGCTGGAGGAAGTGCGGTCCTCCCGGCGTCAGTTGATGGAAGAGCTGACACACGACTGGGCACCGGAGGAGCGCGAGGCGTTCTGCGCGCTCCTCACACGCTTCAACAGCGCCCTCTCCGCGCGGATGGCCGTCCCGGGCACCGACACACCGTCCGCTTCCTGAAGGACGCGACTTCCCGAAGGGTGCGGGGCCCAGGCACACGCGCGTGGTGCCCTCCTGCCTTTCGTACCGAACTCTTGACCTCGCGACGGCCCTGGCCTCATATGAAACCGGGTCCTTCAGGGGGGAGGGTGCGCGGTGCGAGAACGGCAGGCGTTCCAAGGCGCCCGCCGGGCCCGGGAGTTCGAGGCGTTCGTCGCGGGCGCGGCAGGGCGGCTGCTGCATGCCGCCACGCTGCTGACCGCGGAGGCCCCGGACGACAACCCGCGCGCGCGGCGCCTGTTGACGCTGTCCCTGGCACACACGTACGCCAGCTGGGACCGGCTGCGCGGCGAGGACCCGTACGACCGTGCCCGGCAGTATCTGGCGACCCGGTTCGCCCGCGCCGCCTGGCACCAGTACGGCGGCCTCGGCAGGGGCCGCCCCCATCCCGGCAGCCCGCTGGGCGCCCTCGCGCCCCAGGAGCGGCTGATCGTCGTCCTCAGGCTGTACGAGGGAGTCGCCGAGGAGCAGGCCGCCGCGCTGCTCGGGCTGCCCCCGGAGCGGGTCCGGACGATCTGCGAGCGGGCGACGGCGCGGCTGCTGCATCCGCCGCGCGGTCCGGCGCCGAAGGTGGGCGGGGCCGAGGTGGTGCCGTCATGAGGCCCGGGAAGCCGTGGGACGGGGGTACGCGCGCGTGAACAGGCCCGAGCGGGAGGCCGCCGTACGGCGGATCATGGACCGGACTCCGCCGCAGGTGCCGCCGGAGCTGTACGCGGAGGTCGTGCGGCGCGGCGGCCGGATGCTGCGGCGCAGACGGGCCGCGCGGCGGCTGCTGTGGCTGTTGCTGTGGACGGCGGTCGTGGCGTTCACCGTGTGGGCGGTGATGGTCCATCCCTGGGTGGAGCCGCCATCGGAGACGACCCCACCCCTGACGGGTTGGTGAGACCGGCCGCGGGCTAGCCCAGGGCCTGCTGCAGGTCCTCCAGGAGGTCCTGCACGTTCTCGATGCCCACGGAGAGGCGCACGAGGTCGCCGGGGACCTCCAGGGCCGAGCCGGCCACGGACGCGTGCGTCATGCGTCCCGGGTGCTCGATCAGCGACTCGACGCCGCCCAGGGACTCGCCGAGCGTGAACACCTTGGCGCGGTTGCAGACCTCGACGGCCGCCTCCTCCCCGCCCTCGACCTGGAAGGAGACCATGCCGCCGAAGGCCCGCATCTGCTTGGCGGCGACCTCGTGACCGGGGTGGTCCGGGAGACCCGGGTAGAGGACGCGCGTCACGCGTGCGTGCCGGGTGAGCATGTCGGCGATCTTCGTGGCGTTCTCGCTGTGCCGGTCCATGCGCACCGACAGCGTCTTGGCGCCGCGCAGCACCAGCCAGGAGTCGAAGGGGCCGGCGACCGCGCCCATCGCGTTCTGGTGGTAGGCCAGTTCGTCGCCGAGCGCCTCGTCGGCCGCGATCAGCGCACCGCCGACCACATCCGAGTGGCCGCCCATGTACTTGGTCAGGGAGTGCACGACGACGTCCGCGCCGAGGGACAGCGGCTGCTGGAGGTACGGGGTCGCGAAGGTGTTGTCGACGACGAGCTTCGCGCCCGCGTCCCGGGCGATCTGCGCGACGACCGCGATGTCGGTGATGCCGAGCAGCGGATTCGAGGGGGTCTCGACCCAGACGACCTTCGTCTTCGGGGTGAGGGCCGCCCGTACCGACGCCGGGTCGCTGGTGTCGGCGACCGACCACTCGACGCCCCACCGGGAGACGACCTTCGCGAAGAGACGGAAGGTGCCGCCGTACGCGTCGTTCGGGATGACGACGTGGTCGCCGGGGCTGAGCAGCGTACGCAACAGGCAGTCCTCGGCCGCCAGTCCGGACGCGAACGCGAGGCCGCGGCGGCCGCCCTCGAGGGCGGCGAGGTTCTCTTCCAGGGCGGTCCTGGTGGGGTTGGCGCTGCGGCTGTACTCGTAGCCGCCGCGCAGACCGCCGACGCCGTCCTGCTTGTAGGTCGAGACCTGGTAGATCGGCGGGACCACCGCGCCGGTCAGGGGATCGGCGGTGTTGCCCGCGTGGATCGCGAGGGTCTCGAAGTGCTGACTGATGTGCCTGTCGCTCATGAGCCCCGAGCGTAGTGCGCTCGCGGGGTGCACGACGATCCGGAGGTTTTCCACAGGGCCGGAAGGCGGGTCGGCACCGGTTTTCCACAGGGCGGCGGATCGGGTTGGCCAATTGTCGGACGCGTCTGGTTCGCTGGAGGCATGGAGATTCTCTGGGTCCTGATGGCGCTGGTCTTGCTGGGCTTCGTGCTGGTCCCGTTCATGCGGCGCAGGCGCGGCATGATCGAGCGGGTCGCGCCCGGCCACCCCGACGCCGCGGACCCGGCGACGTACGGCTTCGTGCGCGAGGAGGAGCTGGACATCCGCATGCCCGGCCCCGACCAGGACCTGCTGGACGTCCTGGACCTGGTGCAGCGCACCCAGGACTACCGCGCGGCGATGCAGCTGCTGGCCGGCACCGAGATCACCGGTGAGCTGCGCTGGCAGCGCGTGCAGGCCTTCGCGGGCGCCGCGTCGCTGGAGCTGCAGCAGCGGCCCGGCGGGGTCAGCGAGACCCCGGGCGGGCAGTGGCTGCGGGTGTGGCGGCTCGAGCACCCGAAGGACGCGGGCGGCGCGGCCGTGCACGCGGAGTTCCTGGTGCAGCAGGCATGGCGCACGTCGACGCGGGGGACGGACGAGTTCCGGATCATCATGGAGGAGGCACGGGACGCCTGCGGACAGGCGGCACTGCTCTCCCCCGGTGACCCCGTGCCGTACATCGTCGAGCTGTCGGTGGCACGCGGACTGACCTATCCGCAGCCGGAGTTCGAGCAGCTGTGGCTGAAGATCCTGGACCGCGCTCCGGCGCACATGGGCGCGCATCTGGCGGCGCTGCACTACTGGTGCGAGAAGTGGCACGGCTCGCGCGAGCTGGCGAACTCGTTCGCGGAGGCGGCCGCCGCGCGGGCCCCGCAGGGCTCCCTCCTCGCCGCGATGCCGCTCTTCGCGGTCTTCGAGCACCTGCCCGAGGTGAACCTGGTCAGCAGCTTCTACCAGAGCGAGGTCGTCGAGAAGGCGATCCACGGCGCCCTCTTCGCCGTCCACGCGGCCCGCCCCGACGACCCGATGCTGGCGCACGTCCGCCATCTCCTGGTCTTCTTCCTGGTCCGCGCGGAGCGCTGGTCCGAGGCGATGAACCAGCTCATACACATCGACGGCCATGTCGGAGCCCTCCCCTGGACCCTGTCACCGGACCCGGCGGCGGAGTTCGCGGTGTACCGGGCGCTGGCGGTCGCGGGGTTCGAGGCGAACGGAGGGAGTCCGGCGAGTCTGCCGCACTGACGTGTTCCGGGGGGCGAGGGGGTTGGGCGGCGAGGGGGTCGTAACTTCGCAAACGTGGCGGAATTCTCGGCGGCTCTCGCCCGTTCAGGACATACGGACCCGTGGTGAGGCCCGATTGGAGACCGTATGTTCCTGCACAGCCGTACGCCCCAACTGCCGTCCCGCGAACAGGCTTTGCAGGGTCGGCCGGAGCGGGTGTTCACGGTCCCCGATCGGCACACGGTCCTCGGGACGCCGCTGCTCGGCCCCTACCCCGGGCACCTTGAGGTCGCCGATTTCGCCATGGGCTGCTTCTGGGGTGCGGAGCGGAAGTTCTGGCAGCTTCCGGTCGGGGTGTGGACCACACTGGTCGGCTACCAGGGCGGTTACACCGAGAACCCCATGTACGAGGAGGTCTGTTCGGGCCTGACCGGCCACACGGAGGTGGTCCGTGTGGTGTACGACCCGCAACTGATCTCGTACGACAGGCTCCTGCAGACGTTCTGGGAATCGCACAACCCGACCCAGGGCTTCCGCCAGGGCAACGACGTGGGCACGCAGTACCGTTCGGCGATCTACACCCACACCCCGGCCCAGGCAGCCGCGGCGGAGGCGTCGCGCACGGCCTACCAGCAGGTCCTCACACGCTCGCGCTACGGCACGATCAGCACGGAGATACTCCCGGCGGAGGGGCGGGAGTTCTATCCGGCCGAGGGGTATCACCAGCAGTACCTCGACAAGAATCCGGCGGGGTACTGCGGGATCGGCGGGACGGGTGTGTCCTGCCCGACAGGTGTGGCGCCGACCGATGGCTGACGGCTCCGCGCCGACCGCGCAGCAGGCGTTCACCGCGTTGATGCGGGCGCGGATCGCACCGGGGCTGCGGGCGCTCGGCTTCAAGGGGTCGGGGCGGACGTACGAGCTACCTCATCTGGAGACATGGGCGCTGATCGGTTTCCAGAAGGCGGCGCACAGTACGGCGGAGCACATCGAGTTCACGGTCAACGTGACCGTGGCCGACAAGCGCGGCTGGGCCCAGGCGCGCCGACGCGAACCGCACCTGCCGGCCCGCCCCAGCCCGAACACGGTGTACGGCGCCGCGGCCTGGCACAGCCGTATAGGCAGGCTCCTCCCCGCGAACCGCGACACCTGGTGGACGATCTCGGCCACGACCGACCCCGAGCCGGTTGCCCGAGGGGTCATCAGTGCGGTGACGGAGTACGCGTTGCCTGCGATCAGGGAGCGGCGGCGTGCGTGAGGGCGGGGTGCGTCGCAGGGAGCCGTAGCGAGGCGTAGAGAGAAATAGAGAGCCGCCGGGAACGGGAACGGTGCGGAAATGAAGGGCACCACAGGCAACGGCAACGGCAGCCGAAAACCAGTGGCTTCGTGATCTGCCCGCCCCCACCCTGTACGCCATGGAAGAACAACCGCAGCGCGGCATCCGTGCGGTCCACTCGGAAACCACGATCACCGTCTACCAGGCATATCCCCCGGAGATCGGCCTGCCGGCCGCGCGTGAGGGGCGGTTCGGCGGGGCGTGGAAGCGGGACCGGATGACGTGGATCAAGCCGTCGTTCCTGTGGATGATGTACCGCTGTGGCTGGGGCACGAAGGCGGGGCAGGAGACCGTCCTCGCTGTCGACATCACGCGCGAGGGTTTCGAGTGGGCGCTGCGGAACGCGTGCCTGTCGAGCTACGTCCGCGGGGTGCACCCCGATCTCGTCGGCTGGCAGCGGGAGTTGAGGAGTGCGCCCGCCCGTGTGCAGTGGGAACCGGAGCGGGATCTGCGTCTGCAGCCGCTGTCGTACCGCTCGTTGCAGCTCGGTCTCTCCGGGGAGGCGGTACGGCGTTACGCGGACGAGTGGACGGTCGGCATCCGCGATGTGACGCCACTGGCCCGCGAGATACACGCGCTCGTTCGCGGCGGCGACCTTGATTCGGCGGCGCGGTTGCTGCCTCAGGAGCGCGCCTATCCCGTGGGCGACGAACTCCTTGCCCACCTTCGGGGTTGACGGACCGCTCCGCCCAACGGACCGCCTCGCCCACCGGTCGTCGCAGGCATCCGCCCTTATGGAACAGCGGCTGTGCCGCCGTTACGCTGCTGCGTCGTGACGAAGACGCGTCTCGACATCGCTCGGATCCGGGCGGCCCTGCGGGTGATCGACCCGGTGTTTCTCGGTACTCCGCTGTATCGCTGCGAGGCGCTGGAGCCCGGGCTGGGGTGTGCGGTGAGTATCAAGCTGGAGACGGCCAACCCGGTGCGGAGTTTCAAGGGGCGCGGTACCGAGGTGGTCGCGAGTCTGCTTGCCGAGCGGGGGCCGCGGGCCGCGGTGTGTGCCAGTGCGGGCAATCTCGGGCAGGCCCTTGCCTGGTCCGGTCGTGGACGGGGGCTCGAGGTGACCGTCGTGGCGTCCCGTTTCGCGACGGTGGCCAAGTTGGACCGTATTCGCGCGCTGGGTGCCCGGCTGGAACTGGTGGACGGGGACCACGAGTTGGCGCGTGAGTGGGCGGCGGCCATCGCGCGGTACGAGGGCATCCGGCTGGTCGAGGACAGTCTGGACCTCGAGACCTGCGAGGGGGCGGCGACCATCGGTCTGGAACTGGTGGAAGCGCTGGGGCGGGCGGAGTTGACGGAGCCCACGGAACTCACAGAAGCCACGGAACCCACTGAACTGGCAGGCACCGCGCGGCCGTTCGACACCGTGCTGATCGCGCTCGGTGGTGGGGCGCTGGCCACCGGTGTGGGGCATGTGCTGAAGGTCCTGGCGCCGAGTGTCGAGGTGATCTGCGTCCAGCCGTCGGGCGCGCCGGCGATGACGCGGTCGTGGCACGCGCGCCGTGTCGTCACCACCGACTCGACCGACACCATCGCCGACGGTGTCGCCGGGCGGTACCCGATCCCGGCCGTCCTGGACGATCTCCTGCTCGTCGCCGACGACGCCGTCCTCGTCCGGGAGGCATCGATCGTCGCCGGTATGCGGATGCTCCACGACCACGCGGGCCTCGTCGTCGAACCGTCGGCCGCGCTCGGCATCGCGGCGATCCTGGAGGACCGGGACCGTTTCGCCGGCCGGCATGTGGTCACCGTTGTGTGCGGCAGCAATGTCGATGCGGATGCCTACCGGCGGTGGGTCGGCGGGGACACCGTCAGCCGGTCATGACGACTGCCTGGCCGACTGACCCTGCCAAGGCCCCGCGGCCCAGCCCATAAGAGCCAGGCCACCGGACCCAGTCAAAGGCTCAGCTCCGCCGAACCCGAGGAGCGAACCCACGGCCGACCCCCACGGCCGACCCCCACGGCCGACCCCGACCCACCTCTCCCGCTCAGCCCTCCGTACGAGCCGGCAGTCGCCACCCCGGCCGGGGGAAGTGGCAGGTGTAGCCGTCCGGATACCGCTGGAGGTAGTCCTGGTGCTCCGGCTCCGCCTCCCAGAACGGGCCCACCGGCTCCACCTCGGTGACGACCTTGCCCGGCCAGAGGCCCGACGCGTCGACGTCCGCGATCGTGTCCTCGGCGATGCGCTTCTGCTCGTCGTCGACGTAGTAGATCGCGGAGCGGTAGCTGAGGCCGATGTCGTTGCCCTGGCGGTTCTTGGTGCTCGGGTCGTGGATCTGGAAGAAGAACTCCAGGAGCGCGCGGTAGTCGGTCTGCTCCGGGTCGAAGAGGATCTCGATGGCCTCCGCGTGCGTCCCGTGGTTACGGTACGTAGCGTTCGGCACGTCTCCGCCGGTGTAACCGACCCGGGTCGCCGTCACGCCCGGGAGCCGGCGGACCAGCTCCTCCATCCCCCAGAAGCATCCGCCCGCCAGCACGGCCCTCTGCGTCTGCGCAGCCATTGCGACCCTCCAATTTCCGTCACTCGGTCACGGGGGCTGCTCGGCACATACCTCACCGGCGCCCTTTACCCAGTGTGCTCAACACACGAGGGCCCCCGGCGATTCCGCAACGGACCCGCCCCCGCGCCCACGGCCGCCGCGCCCCGCCTTACGACCGTACCGCCCCGTCCCTACGGCCGCCCGGCCTTCCGACTCGCACCCGACCGCACCGCCTTTCGCCCACACCGACCCACCCCCGCGGCACCGTGCCTTCCGAGTGCACCACCCCTCCCCGACCGCACCAGCCCGCCCCCTGATCCGCCGCACGACCGCAGCACCATGCCTCCCGACTGCACCAAACCGCCCCACCCGCACCACCACACCCACCGCACCACCGCACCCACCACACCCCCCGCCCCACCCCCGCAACCGCCCCCTCCCCAAAACCACCCCCGTAGCCCCCCGACTCCCGCCCTACCCCACCACCCCACCAAACCCCCCAACCCTCTCCTCCAACAGCTCCGCCAACCGCAACGGCGTCCGGTCCTCCCACATCGGCCCGATGATCTGTACCCCCACCGGCAGCCCCTCGGGTGAGCGGCCGGCCGGTACTGCCGTGGCGGGCAGGCCGGGCATGGTCGCGACGCCTGCCCAGACGAGCTGGTCGAAGTACGGGTACTGGACGCCGTCGATGTCGAGGCGCCGCTGCTCCCCGTCGGGGTGGTGGTCGTGCGGGAAAGCGGGTGTCGGCGTGACGGGACACACCACCGCGTCGAACGACTCGAAGAGCCGCCGCCAGCCCTGCCGGTGCCGCTCGCGGCGGCCGTTCGCCTCGATCCAGTCGCGGTGGCTGAACACCAGGCCCCGCACCCGCGCCGCGTCGAGCCCCTGGTCGTCCGCCCCCAGCGCGGCCGCACGGGTCCGCCACTCCTCGTAGAACTCGACGGGGAAGCGCGCGGAGAAGCCCGCGAACAGGAGCTGGGTGTAGAGCAGTGCCGCCTCGGTCAAGTCAGGCAGCAGTGGGCTGTGCCGTTCGACGCGGGCGCCGGCGTCGGCCAGCGCGTCGGCGACCCGTTCCACGCCCGCCCGTACCGCGGACCCGGTCGGGATGAGCGGGTGGTCGTCGAGGACGAGGACGCGGAAGTCGCCGAGCCGCTCGTGGCGGGCGGGCGGCAGGGTCAGGCCGTAGGCCACCCCGAGGGTCAGCGGGTCCGGGCCGGCCATGACGTCGAGCAGGAGGGTGAGGTCGCGGGCGCCGCGTGCCATCGGGCCGACGACCGCGAGGTCCGGCTCGGCCGGGTACGGCGGCGCGGTCGGCGGGACCATGCCCCGGCTGGGTGCCAGGCCGAGGGTCGGCTTGTGGGCGTAGACGCCGCAGAAGTGCGCGGGGGTGCGCAGCGAACCGGCGATGTCCGACCCGATGGACAGCGCGCCGAACCCGGCCGCCAGGGCCGCCGCCGATCCGCCGGAGGAACCGCCCGACGTGCGGGTGTGGTCCCAGGGGTTGTTGGTGGTGCCGTAGATGTCGTTGAAGCTCTGCACGTCCTGGAGGGCAGGCGGCACGTTGGTCTTGCCGAGGATCACCGCGCCCGCCTCCCTGAGCCGCGACACCTGCACCGCGTCCTCGGCGGGGATGTGGTCCCGGTGTGCCGGGATGCCCCAGGTCGTGGGCAGCCCGGCGATGTCGTACGACTCCTTGACCGTCACCGGCAGTCCGAGCAGCGGGCGGTCCTCGCCCCGGCCGCGTGCCTCGTCGGCGGCGCGTGCGGCGGTCCGGGCCCGGTCGAAGTCCGGTACGCAGATCGCGTTGATGGCCTTGTCGTCCCGCTCGATACGGGTGATCGCCTCGTCGGTCAGTTCCACCGAGGACACGTCATCGGCGCGCAGTGCGGCCATGAGTTCCTCGGCCGTCGGGAGGTTCTGAGCATCCATGGAATCGACCGTAACGACCCCTCGGGCAAGCCACGAAATACCTTTCCGTACAAGGGATTTGAGGCCATCGGCGGGCCCGGTACGACTACCGGCTCCCGGCTCCCTCTCAGTACCGAACCCCACTCGCCGCCAACGGCGGATACACCGCGCTCTCCACACCGTCCACCGTCGCCCCCGCGTACTTGAGCATGTCGCCGACCTGGCGGTTGAGGTCGTAGGGGAAGTTGAGGGTCGGGGTGGACACCTCCTCGAGCTTGGCGGTCTGGGCCGGGGTGAGGTGGAGGTCCAGGGCCGCGAGGTTGGCCTCCAGGTGGGCGAGGGTGCGGGGGCCGATGAGGGTGGAGGTGATGCCGGGGCGGTTCTGGATCCAGGACAGCGCTACGGCGGCGGAGGTCGCGCCCGTCTCCCGCGCGACCTCGGCGACCGCGTCGATCACCGTGAACTGGGCCGGAGTTGGGGCGCCGAGGACCGCGGAACGCCTGGTGTCGGCGGGAGTTGACTGCTCGCGCGTGTATGTCCCGGACAGATAACCGCTCTTGAGGGGGCTCCACGGCAGCACGCCCATCCCCGCGTCCTGGGCGAGCGGGATCAACTCGCCCTCGATGGTGCGTTCCAGGAGGGAGTACTCCATCTGCAGTGCGGTGACCGGGGTCCAGTCCCGCAGCAGGGCGGTGGTGTGCGCCTTGGCCGTGAACCAGGCGGGGGTGTCCGAGAAGCCGACGTAACGGATCTTGCCCGCCGTCACCAGGTCGTCCAGCGTCCGCAGGGTCTCCTCGACCGGGGTCGAACGGTCGTGGTTGTGCAGCCAGTACAGGTCGATGTAGTCGGTGCGGAGGCGGCGCAGCGAGTCCTCCAGCTGGCCGATGATCGCCTTGCGGCTCGCACCGCCGCCGTTCGGGTCGCCGAGGTGGAGGTTGCCGTAGAACTTGGTGGCCAGGACGAGGCGGTCGCGCAGGGCGGGGCGGGCGGCGAGGAAGTCGCCGAGGATCGCCTCGGAGTGGCCGTTCGTGTAGAAGTTCGCGGTGTCGACGAAGTTGCCGCCGCGGTCGAGGTAGGTCTGGAGGATCTTCTCCGACTCCTCGACGCCGCTGCCGAAGCCGCCGTCCTCGCCGAAGTTCATCGCGCCCAGGCAGAAGGGGCTCACCTTGAGGCCGGAACGGCCGAGTCCGACGTACGAGTCGAGTGCCATGGAATGCTCCTGTGGGGAGTCGCTGGGAAACCGACTCCTCAAGGACACCACTGTGACCTGCGGAATCGTTAGACCGATCCCACCGACCTCTTGCACGATCCTGCCGATCTGCCGCGCGAGCGGACAGCGGCGGCTCCAGGCCGGCAAAAGCGTGTGACAGGGTCCGCGGCGACGGGATTTGATGCCCCCGTGGACCAGCCGAGCGAACCCAGCCAAGCCAGCGCCTCCCTCCCCAGTACCTTCCTCATCGGCGGCGGGTGGGACCACCCCGCCGTCTACGACCCCTTCCTCCGCGCGGCGGCCGGTACCCCCGGATCCACGCCCCGCGTCGCCTGCGTGATCCTCGACGAGGGCGAAGGCGACGGGGAGCGTCAATTCGCCCGCTACGACGAGGCGTTGAGAAGTGCGGGCGACTGCATTCCCGTACCGGTACTCGTGCCGATCGGTGCCCGCTTCGACGTCGGGGCGGCAGCGGACGCGGACGGGCTGCTCGTCTGTGGTGGGCTGACGCCCGCCTACCAGGACGCCTTCGCGGACTGCCTCGACCGGTTGCCGCGGCTGCTCGCCGAACGGCGCATCCCCTACGCCGGGTTCTCCGCCGGTGCCGCGCTCGCCGCGCGGTCCGCCGTCGTCGGGGGGTGGCTGCTCGACGGGATCGCGGTGTGTCCGGAGGACACCGGTGAGGACCTGGACGAGATCGCCGTACGGGACGGGTTGGGGCTGGTGCCCTTCGCCGTGGACGCGCACGCGGCGCAGTGGGGGACGCTGCCCCGGCTGATCGCCGCCGTGACCCGGTACCGGCTCCCGCACGGCGTCGCCGTCGACGAGAACACGCTGGTCGAGGTGGCGACGGACGGCCGCGCCCACGTGTCGGGACTGGGGCGCGCGCACTCCGTACGGCCGGCCGATGCCGGGGACGGTGGCGTGGTCGTACGGTCCTACGGGGCCGGCGAGTCGTTCCTCACCGGTCTCGACGATCTCACCGATCTCAACGGTCTCACCGGGTGATTCCGCTGCCGTACGGCCGGGTCAGGATCTCCAGGACGTGTCCGTTCGGGTCGTCGAAATAGACGCCTCGGCCACCGTCGTTCGTGTTGATCTCGCCCTCGACGCGATGCGCCGGGTCCGCCCAGTACCTGAGTCCCGCCGCCTGGATGCGACCGAAAATCGCGTCGAAGTCGTCCTCCGAGACCAGGAACGCGTAGTGCTGCGAGGCGATCTCGGCGAAGCCCGAACCGGGCTGGTCCATGTAGTCGAGGGTGACCCCGTTCGGGATCGCGACCGGGATGAACGGGCCGTACTGCGGGCTCACTTGGAGCCCCAGCAGGTCGGCGAGGAATCGGGCCGACGTGTGTTTGTCGTGCGCGGCGACGATGGTGTGGTTCAGCTGCACGGTCATCGTGTGGGCCTCCTCATGCCCAAGCTACTCCGACGGCAAGATAAGGTAAGCCTTACCTGGCCAGTTTTGATCGGAGAGACAGTGATAGTGCGTGCGTTCAGGAGGAAGGCTGTCACGGCGATGGTCGCCGTGTCCGCCGTCGGCGGGTTGCTGGCCGGTTGCTCGTCGTCGTCCGCCGACAACGATGCCGAGAAGACGGGTGACGGCCGGCAGAACAAGGTGATCGGCGCCTCCGAGGGCCCGTCCGCCGCGCCGAGCACGCTGGAGACCGGCATGGGCTCCGACACCGACACCGACGGCACCTTCCCCCGCACCGTCACGCACTTCGAGGGCAGCACGACGATCAAGGCGAAGCCCACGCGGATCGCCGTGCTGAGCACCGGTCAGCTCGACGACCTGCTCTCCCTCGGTACGGTCCCCACGGCCACCACCCGCGCCGACAACGCCGGACTCGTCCCCGACTACCTCGCGAACGCCTTCCCCTCCGACAAATCGAAGCTCGCCGCGATGACGGACGCGGGGACGCGCCAGGCGCCCAACCTGGAGACCCTCGCCGCCGCGAAGCCCGACCTGATCCTCGCCAACGACTCGCTCGGCGACCTCTACCCCAAGCTGTCGAAGATCGCGCCGACCGTCATCACGGCGGGCAACGGCATCAACTGGAAGCGCGACCTCCTCCTCGTCGGCGACGCGATCGGCAAGGGCCAGCAGGCGCGGAAGCTGCTGGACGGGATCGTCGAGGACGCGGACGAGAAGGGCGAGGCGCTGTCGAAGACCTCCGTGTCGATGCTGCGCTTCACGCCCGGCAGGACCCGGATGTTCGGCGTCTCCTCCTTCACCGGTTCGATCGCCGTCGACATGGGCCTCGACCGGCCCAAGTCCCAGCAGTTCAAGGCGATTTCGGAGGACATCGGCGCCGAGAGCATCGACAAGGCCGACGGTGACTGGATCTTCTACTCGGTGCAGGGCGACGCTTCCAGGACCGACGCCGCGAGCGTGCTCGCCGGACCGCTCTGGAAGTCGATGAGCGCGGTCGAGGCCGGCCACGCGGTGAAGGTCGACGACGACCCCTGGTACCTCAACGCGGGCCCGACCGCCGCGCGCCTCGTCGTCCTCCAACTCGCCGAGGACATCAGCAAGTAGCGGAGCAGCAGAGAGTACGCCGTGAGCGTCAAACGCCTCGCCTGGCCGGCGGCCACCCTCGCGCTGGCCGCCGCCGTGCTGCTCAGCCTCGCCGTCGGCACGCGTCCGATCCCTCCGTCCGAGGTGCTCAACGCGTTGTTCCACGGCGGGAGTTCACCGGACGCGCTGGTCGTACGGTCGCTGCGGCTGCCCCGCACCGAGATCGGGCTGACGGCGGGCGCGGCGCTCGGCGTGGCGGGCGCCGCGCTCCAGGCCGTCACCCGCAACCCGCTCGCCGACCCCGGCATCCTCGGCCTCAGCCAGGGCGCGGCGGCCGGTGTCGTCCTCGCCATCGCGACCGGCCTCGCGAGCGGTTTCAGCGGCTACGTCTGGTACGCCTTCGCCGGCGCCGTCCTCGCCGCGTGTCTCGTCTACGGCATCGCCGCGCGCGGCCGGGGCGGGGCCTCGCCGGTCAAACTCGCCCTCGCCGGTACGGCGTTGTCGGCGATGACCGCCGGTGGTACGACCGTCGTCCTGACGTCGAGTTCGGCGACGCTGGACCAGTTCCGGTTCTGGCAGGTCGGCTCGCTGAGCGGCCGGGACGCGGACACCGTCGTGAAGATGCTGCCGTTCCTGCTGGTCGGGGCGTTGCTGGTGCTCGTCTGTGCGCGGGGGCTGGACGCGCTGGCCCTCGGGGACGAGACGGCGCGGGCGTTGGGGCATCGGGTGGGGGTCGTACGGGTGTGTGCGGCGCTCGGGGCGACCCTGCTGGTGGCGTCCGCGGTGGCCGCCGCCGGGCCGATCGCGTTCGTCGGACTCGCCGTCCCGCACCTCGCCCGCCGCCTCACCTCCGGCGGCCACCGCGGCCTGCTCCCGCTGTCCGCGCTGCTCGGCGCCGCGCTGCTGGTCGGCGCGGATGTGGCGGGGCGGGTCGTGCGCTCCCCCGCGGAGGTGCCGGCCGGGGTGATGACGGCGTTGGTGGGGGTGCCGGTGCTGGTGGTACTGGTACGGCGGAAGGCGACGGCCGTATGAGCCCCACCGGTGTCAGTGTCCTGCGCCCGCACCCCTCCGTCTCCCTTCTCCTGCACCGGCGTTCGGCCGCCGTAGCCGCAACTCTCGTACTCCTGCTGGCCGTTGCGATGCTCGCCGCCGCCTGTCTCGGCCAGACCTACATCCCGCCCGGCGCGGTCTGGCACACCCTCCGCACCGGATCCGGTCAGTACGACCTCGTCGTCAACGAGTTGCGGGTCCCCCGGATCATGCTCGGTGCGCTGGTCGGTGTCGCGCTGGGCCTCGCCGGGGCGCTCGTGCAGACCGTCACCCGGAATCCGCTCGCCAGTCCGGACGTGATCGGGGTCGGGCACGGTGCCGCCGCCGCGACCGTGCTCGCGCTGTCCGCGGGGCTCGTCGACTCGCCCAGTGCCATGCCGGCCGTCTCCGTCGTGGGCGGGCTCGTGGCCGCCGCGCTCGTGTACGCGCTGGCGTGGCGGCACGGGATGCAGCCGAGTCGGTTCGTGCTGACGGGAGTTGGGATCGGGGTCGCGCTGTCGGCCGTCGTGCAGCTGTATCTCTCGGACAGCGAGTTGCAGGCTGCCGAGACGGTGAAGCTGTGGCTGACCGGTTCACTGAACGGGCGGGGCTGGGAGCAGGCGGCGCCCCTGGCCGTCGTACTGCTGGCGTGTCTGCCCGCGTTGGTGTGGGCGAGCCGGGCCGTGCGGCCGCTCGGGCTGGACGCCGATACCGCGGCCTCGCTGGGGGTGCGGGTGGATCGGACCCGGCTCGCGGTGACTGTGCTCGGGGTGGTCCTGGCGGCTACGGCGACCGGGGCGGCCGGGCCGATCGGGTTCGTGGCGCTGACCGCGCCGCAGCTGGCGAGGCGGCTCACCCGTACGCCTCAACTGCCCTTGCTGTGCTCGGCGTTGACGGGCGCGGTGATCCTGGTGACCGCCGACCTCGCCGCCCGCACGGTACTGCCTCCGCTGGAAGTTCCGGTGGGGGCGCTCACCTCGCTGGTCGGTGGGCCGTACCTGCTGTGGCTGCTGGGCCGAAACCGGACGGGGGCCTGACGTTCATCGGCGACCGCGGCCCGGTGGGGGCTGGTCGCGCAGTTCCCCGCGCCCCTAGGTGGGGAGTCGCCAGGCGCCTTTCAGGGGCGCGGGGAACTGCGCGAGCAACCACAACGCACCCGCACCCTTAAGGACGCCTGGCGTGCCCCTCCCCAGGGGCGCGGGGAACGGCGCGAGCAACCACGACGCACCCGCACCCGACCACGCACCCCCACCGCTCACCGGGGCCCTGCATGAACCGACGCGGTCAGATCGTCGCCGTGTCGATCACGAAGCGGTAGCGCACGTCACTCGCCAGCACCCGCTCGTACGCCTCGTTGATCTGGTCCGCGGAGATGACCTCGATCTCGGCACCGAAACCGTGCTCGGCGCAGAAGTCCAGCATCTCCTGGGTCTCCCGGATGCCGCCGATACCGGAACCGGCCAGGGTCTTGCGGCCGCCGATCACGGAGAACAGGTTGAGGGAGACCGGCTCCTCGGGGGCGCCCACGTTGACCAGCGCACCGTCCGTCTTCAGCAGCGAGAGGTACGCACCGAGGTCGAGCGGCGCCGACACGGTGGAGATGATCAGGTCGAGGGTGCCGCGCAGCTCCTCGAAGGTCTTCGGGTCGCTGGTCGCGTAGTAGTGGTCGGCGCCCAGCTTCAGGCCGTCCTCCTGCTTGCGCAGGGACTGCGAGAGGACGGTGACCTCCGCACCGAGGGCGTGCGCGATCTTGACGCCCATGTGGCCGAGGCCGCCCATGCCGATGATCGCGACCTTCTTGCCGGGACCGGCGTTCCAGTGCTTCAGCGGCGAGTACGTGGTGATGCCGGCGCAGAGCAGCGGCGCCGCCACGTCGAGGGAGATGCCCTCGGGGATGCCGACGACGAAGTTCTCGTCGACGACGACCTTCTCGGAGTAGCCGCCGTAGGTGGGCTCCCCGTCCTTGCCGACGGAGTTGTACGTGCCGACGTTGCCGCCGGTGCAGTACTGCTCGAGGCCGGCCTTGCAGTTGTCGCACTCACGGCAGGAGTCGACCATGCAGCCGACGCCCACACGGTCGCCGACCTGGAACTTCGTAACCCCGGGGCCCACCTCGGAGACGATGCCGGCGATCTCGTGGCCCGGGACCATCGGGAAGATGGCCTCGCCCCAGCCCTCGCGGGCCTGGTGGATGTCCGAGTGGCAGATACCGGCGAACTTGATGTCGATCAGGACGTCGAACTCACGTACGGCCCGGCGCTCGATGGTGGTGCGCTCCAGGGGAGCCTTGGCGGCGGGGGCTGCGTATGCGGCGACTGTGGTCATGCCGGAACACTCTCCTAGCGGGGGGTTTGTGCGCCCGGCTGCCTTCTGACCGGGCACGATGGCAAGCCTGCCCGAAAGTCGCGGGGCTACCCAGGCCACACTTCTGCGTACGTCCGCTGTGCCTACCACCAGCGAGGTCAGGCTCCCGGTCGTACGACCGGGAATACTGGACCGTATGGACGAACACCCCGAATCCGCCCCCGGGCCCGCAGACGCCGGTCGGCCGCTGGACCGGCGGGCCGAGCTGAGCGAGTTCCTGCGCACCCGGCGGGCCCGGCTGAAGCCCGAGGACGTGGGCCTGCCGGACTTCGGGCGGCACCGCAGGGTGCCCGGGCTGCGCCGCGAGGAGCTGGCGCAGCTGGCCGGGGTGTCGGTGGCGTACTACACCCGCCTGGAGCAGGGAAACGGGCGGAACGTGTCGGCGGAGGTCCTGGAGGCGATCGCCCGCGCGCTGCGGCTGTCCGACGCCGAGTCCTCGCACCTCACCCACCTCGCGAAGCCGAAGCAGCTCAAGAAGAAGCCGTCGGCCCCCACCCAGCACGTCCGCGCTCCGCTACGGCAGCTGCTCGACGCGTTCGAGTCGGTCCCGGCGTACGTCACGGGCCGCCGCTCGGACATCCTGGCGTGGAACCGGATGGCCGCGGCCGTCTTCGGCGACTGGTCGGAGCTGGCGCCGCAGGACCGGAACTGGGCGCGTCTGGTGTTCCTGCGGCCCGAGTACCGGGAGCTGTTCGTGGACTGGGACCAGAAGGCCTCGGACATCGTGAGCATGCTCCGCATGGACGCGGGCTGCCATCCGGACGACCCGCGGCTGTCCGGTCTCGTGGGCGAACTCTCCGTCAAGAGTGACGAGTTCAGGCGGCTGTGGGCCACCCATGACGTCAAGGAGAAGACGTACGGCGTGAAGCGCCTGCACCACCCCCTGGTCGGCGATCTCACCCTGCACTTCCACGGTTTCCGGCTGGACGACGGCTGTGAGACGAGCCTGATCACCTACCACGCGGAGCCGGACTCCCCGTCGGCCGACGCCCTGCGCCTGCTGGCCAGTTGGGGCACGGACGCGACCCGCGCGGGCGCGTCGACGCAGCGCCCCGACCTCACTCCGTGACGCCGAGGTCCGCCCGCATCAGCTGCCGCATCGCCGCCAACCGCGGTTCCGCGTCCTTGAGTCGGAGCAGCGACGCCTCGGCGCTCTCGCCGTCGCGGGCCAGGCCCCGGTCGAGCCGCTTCACGGCGGCGTCGGCCTCGGCGAGGACCTGGTTCACCGCGCGGGACGCGTCGAGGATCCGCTCGGGTACGACCATCTGCGCCTCGGCGTACCGGTCCCGGTAGTCGCGGCGGGCCTCCTCCAGCTGGTCGCGCTCCAGCTCGGTGTAGACGCCGTCGCGGAGCCGGTGCAGGGCGTCCTTGAGTAGCGTGTGGAACTGCCGCGAGGCCCTGTTCATCGCCGTGTAGGCCCCCCGCCGCTCCTCGAACCGCCGCCTGCGCTCGGCGAGTTGGGCCTCGTCTGCACGCTGCCGCGCGGTGAGCCGCTGACTGAGGACGGGGGCGAAGAGGGTGCCGAGCACACCGACGACGGCGGTGATCATGGCGGTGACGGCGGCGGTCATGGGGGTGACCCTATGGGACCCCGGCACGCCGATGTCACCCCTGGTAGGGCGGCATCGACCCCCACCCCCAGCGCGGCACCGGCTGCTCGGCGGGCGGCTGCGCGTCCGGCCCGGAGAAGTACACCGCCAGCCGCGTGCCCCACTCCACGTACGCGAGGAACGCCGACCGGAACTCCGCGTCCGTCGGCAGGCCCGCGTCGTCCGCCGCGTCCTGGATGAGGTCGACCCAGCGGCGCCGTTGCCGCTCGCTGATGTTCTTGCCGAAGTGCTTGGCGACCATGTGTCCGTGGCCGCCCTGGGTCGCGGAGTACGTCGCCGGGCCGCCGAAGACCTCGCCGAGCCAGAGGGCGACGTGCTCGGCGTGCTCGGGGGCCAGACCGGCGAAGAGCGGGGCGAGGAGGTCGTCCTTGAGCACCTTGTCGTAGAAGACCTCGGTCAGCCGGGAGAAGGTCTCGGCGCCGCCCGCCCAGTCGTACGGGGTGGGCACGGCCGAGCCGTCGCCGCGCACCGGTGTCGGCCGGTAGTGGCGCATCTCCTCGATGTCCTCGACGTACGGGCCGATCTCGGCGAGGAACGGCGGGAACAGCTCGGACCTGCGGAAGCCCTCCAGGTGTGCCTGGGTCGATGTCCAGGTGATGCGCAGGACGAAGTGCTCGGCGTCCTCCTCGCAGCGGGCCAGTTCGTAGGCCACGCACTGCGGGGCGGCGGCCAGCTGTCGTGCGGCACGGGTGTAGGCGGCCAGGAACTCCGCCGACCGCTCCTCGGGGACGCGGTACCGGATGTATTCGACGCTCTCGGCTGTCATGGGGTCACGGAAACACGGACGGCCCGCCGGAAGCTGCACTTCCGGCGGGCCGTTCGCTGTCGGCCTACTCAGGCACTAGCGGCTCACTTGCCGTAGAACGCGTTGTAGATCGAGATCGTCGACTTGTTGCCCTTCTTGTCGGCGATCTTCGCGTGGAACGAAATGGCCTTGCCCTTGGCCGGGTTGGTGACGGTGATCTTGCCGTTGACGACCGGGATCTTCTTCCAGGTCTGGCCGTAGTCGTACGACACCCACACGCCCAGGGACTTGAGGTTCCGGCCGGCCGCCGCGCCCTCGACGGTGACCGGGAAGGTCGCCTTCTTGCCGGCCGCGACCCGGCTGTCGAGGCCGGTCGTGGCGTTGAACCGGGCGGTGGAGACCGGGAGTTGGACCACGTCGGCGCCGGTCGGCCTCTTCGAGGAGAAGGTCCAGCTCGCGTCGATCCGGGTGGAGGCGGCGGCGACCTTGACGCTCCGGATGACCGAAGTGGTCAGCTTGTACGAGGCGTTGGCGGCCGGGACCTTGAATATCCCGTCCCCGAGCAGCGGGTCCTGGTTGGAGCCCACCTTCGTGCCGTTGCGGTACAGGGTCGTGTTGACCGAGGTGAACAGCGACGAGCCCGCGTGCTGCGCGGAGTCGGCGAACAGCGGCACGATCCCGGAGATCTCGTTGCCGTTGCGGTAGACGCCGTAGACGTCGTCGAGGTGCGGGCCGAAGACCGCCGTGTTGAAGGTCCGGGTGTACGTCCGGCCGGACGCGAAGGTCTCCGGGCTGTTCGAGACGTAGTAGGCCTCGGCGATCGGGAAGCCGTCCGGGTCGAGCCCGGCGTCCTGCTCGAAGTCGAGTTCCCACTGGGCGCCGTTGATGGTGGAGACGTGCAGGACGCGGGTGCCGGGCAGCGGCTGCGGGCTGCCGATGCCGGAGGCGCCGGAGGCGTCGGGCAGGTAGCCGAAGGCGTTGAGCACCCCGGTCTTGCCGTGGGCGGCGGCGCCCATGCGGGCCCTCACCGTGGCCAGTTCACTCGCCTTGTAGTGCTTGGTGAAGCCGGTGGCGAGCTGCTTGACCTCGCCGCCGGTCGTGGTGTCGTACTGCTCGTCGGCGCCCTTGAGGAAGTGCGCGTCCCACTGCTCGGTGAGCGAGCCGTCGGTGACCTGCGGACCGAGGTGCGCGGAGCGGAAGCCGGCGTACGAGTCCATGAGCCAGCCGAAAGAGGCGCCGCCGTCCGCCGTCGTGAGCGAGTAACTCGGCGCCGCGAAGGCCGCCTTGGCGCCGGCGTCCGGCACGGTCACGTCGACGGGCTTGGTGGTGCGCGCGTCGAGCGTGACCGTGATGTTCCGGTCGACGGTCAGCTTGGGCTGGGCGATCCAGTCGGCGCCCTTGGAGAAGTCGTCCGGGTCCACGAAGACGCCGGTGTCGAGGACGTAACCGCCCTTGGGGACACGGACCTTGACGGTGCCCGAGGCGTCGTAGGGAGAGGCGAAGCTGCCCGCACCGAGGCCGGAGAGGCCCGCGACCGAGGCCGTGTAGTACTTGGCGGGAGTGCCGTCACGGTTGATGAACTTCAACGTGAGGTCGTACGACTGGACTTCGCGCACCACGGCCGCGGCCGTACGGACGCTCTGCCCGCCGCCGGTCGCCGTCACGTACGCGGAGTAGGCGCCGTCGAGCGTGCCGCCCAGCTTGGTGTCGACCGTCAGGCCGACGGGGGCCGTGCCGCCCGCCGGTACGGTCACCGACGTCCTGGCGAGCTTGAAGAAGCCCGAAGGAGCCGCCTGGCCCTTGGGGTTGGTGGCGGCGACCGTGAGCTTGAGGGTGACGGCGGTGGTGCCGAGGTTGCGGTAGGTGACCTGCTTGGTGACCGGGGTGTCGTCGGTGTGCGGCCACTGCTGGACGCCGAAGCTCTCCGACACCGGGTCGGCGACGACGCTCTGCTTGATGGCCTTGTCGACGGCGATCCGTCCCGAACCCTGCTGGAACGGCGTGTAGTTGCCGCCCTTCGCGGACCCGGTGAGCGCGCCCTTCAGCTCGGCGTAGCCCCAAGTGGGGTGTTCCTGCTTGAGGATGGCGGCGGCACCGGCGACGTGCGGGGTCGCCATCGACGTACCCGAGATGGTCAGGTAGCCGGGCGGGTTCTCGCCGACCTCCTTGTCGATGACGCTGCCCGGGGCCGCGGCGGCGGTGATGTCGACGCCCGGCGCGGTGACGTCCGGCTTGATGGCGTCGTCGCCGACGCGCGGGCCGGTGGAGGAGAAGTCGGCGAGCTTGTCGTTGCCGTCGACCGCGCCGACCGTGAGGGCCGCGTCGGCGCTGCCGGGCGAACCGATCGACTCGGGGCCCTCGTTGCCCGCGGCGATCGCGAACAGGATGCCCTTCTCGGCGGAGAGCTTGTTGACCTCCGCCTCCAACGGGTCGATTCCCGGGGTGTCCTGGCCGCCGAGGCTCAGGTTCACGATGTCGGCGCCCTGCCCGGCCGCCCACTCCATGCCGGCGAGGATGCCGGAGTCGTCGCCCGAGCCGTTGTCGTCGAGGACCTTGCCGTTGAGGATCTTCGCGTCGGGCGCGACACCCTTGTACTTGCCGTGCGACTTGGCGCCGGTGCCCGCCGCGATCGAGGCGACGTGCGTGCCGTGCCCGAAGTGGTCGTTCGCGTCGGCGGCCGTGGAGAAGTTCTTGGACTCGATGACCTGCGTCTTCAGGTCCGGGTGATCGGCGTCGACTCCCGTGTCCAGTACGGCGATCTTGACGCCCTTGCCGGTGTAGCCGGCCGCCCACGCCTTCGGGGCGCCGATCTGCGGTACGGACTTGTCGAGGCTCGCCTTGCGGACGCCGTCGAGCCAGACGTGCGCGATGCCGGACGCCGACCTGTCGCCGTTGGTGACGGCCTTCCACAGCTCGGGCGCGTCCTGCTGCGGGGTCTGGACGGCGTCGGCGTTCAGCGTCTTCAGGGACTGGCGCAGCCTGCCCGCGTCCCGGACGTCGGCCCTGGTCGCGGCGGCCGGTCCCTGGTAGCCGACGATGACCTTCAGACCGGACTTCTGGGAGGCGCGCTCCGCCGACTTGTTGAGCTCGGTGATGTCGAAGAGCCGCTGGTCGAGCTTGCCGGACGCGATCAGCCGGGCCGCGTCCACGGGTATGACGAGCGTGTGTCCGTCGAGCTTGCGGACCTGAACGGGTATGTGTGCACGGCCCTTTGCCGGCTCCAGACCGGCGACCCGGCCCTTCGCGTCGACGGTGACGCGGTCGCCGGTGATCAGGGTGATGTGATGGCTGCCCTTGACCCGCGCCTGGGCGGCTCCGAGTTGGGCGGCACCGGCCGCACTCGGTTCGGGCTTCGCCGACGCCGGGCTGGTCATTCCGGCGGCGAGGGCTACGGCGGCGGACGCGGCGACGGTGGCCGCGCACGCTCTCTTCACGTGTCTGCGCAAGGCTCCCCCTGGAGCTGAGGTACCGGGCGAATTCCCCGTTCACCCGGCCAGGGGAAAGCCCGCACACCTGTGCGCAACACCCCCCGGAATACGCAGTATGCCGAGGGGTGATCACCCGCTCAAGAGATGAGAGAAGGGTGAGAAAGCGCAGCCGCGAACTGTTACGCCGTCGCCCGGACTCCGTTACGCAGTCGACGGGTGAAGGCTGAGAAAACTCGGGTAGGGGCTCGCCGAGTCACTCAGCCGAGCGCCGAACTCCCTTACCCCAAACCGGAGTTGGCCGAGCCCGGCATCGGGATCACTTGGACCCGGCGTTCTCCTTCACCGTGATCTTGCCCTTGCGGATGGTCGCGAGACGCGGGGCCTTCTTCGCGATGGCGGAGTCGTGGGTGACCATGATGAAGGTCAGCCCGTGCTCCTTCCACATGCGCTCCAGTACGTCCATGATCTCGTCGCGCATCGACTCGTCGAGGTTGCCGGTCGGTTCGTCCGCGAGGAGCACCTTGGGCTGCTTGACGAGTGCGCGGGCGATGGCGACGCGCTGCTGCTGTCCTCCGGACATCTCGCCGGGGAGGTGGCCAAGGCGCTCGCCGAGACCCACCGACTTCAGTGCCTCGGCGGCCCGTTCGCGGCGTTCCTTCGCCTTGGTGCCGAGGGGGACGAGGGCGGTCTCGACGTTCTCCTGGGCGGTGAGCGTCGGGATCAGGTTGAAGGACTGGAACACGAAACCGATGTTCTCGCTGCGGACCTTGGTGAGCTTGGCCTCGGAGAGTTTCGCCAAGTCGGTGCCGTCCAGCACGATTTCGCCCGCGGTGGGGCGGTCCAGGGCGCCGATCATCTGGAGCAGGGTGGACTTGCCGCCGCCGGTCGGGCCCTGGATGACCAGGCGGTCGCCGTCGCCGATGGTGAGGTCGATGCCGTCGAGGGCGTGGACGGTTTCCTTGCCGCGTGAGTAGAGCTTGGTGACGCCTCTTAGTTCGTACATGGGGTAACTCCTGGGAGGGTAAGGGGGGTTGGGGCGCCGTCATTCGTCGGCGGGTCCGTCGTGGCTGGTCGCGCCGTTCCCCGCGCCCCTTCGGAGCGCGCTGCACGCCGACCACGACAGACCCGTACCGGTGCTCGCTACTCGACTCTGCGCAGGGCGTCGGCCGGGCGGAGTCGCGACGCCCGCCAGCCGCCGAAGGCTCCGGCGATCAGGCCGCCCGCCACCGCGAGGCCGACCGCGAGGGCGATGGTGGTGGCGTTGACGGGGGCCGTGAGGGCGACGTCGAGGGTCTTGGCGGCGGCCTGCCGGCCGCCGCCGAAGCCACCGCCACCGCCGCCGGGTCCGCCGCCCGCGCGGGCGCCGCCACCGGCCGTGCTGCCGAGGGAGGCCGAGAGGGTCGGGCTGATCGCGGTGACGACGTACGCGCCCGCCAGGCCGAGCGCGATGCCGAGGACGCCGCCGACCAGGCCGTTGACGATGGCCTCGCCGACCACCTGCCGGGTCACCCGGCCGGACTTCCAGCCGAGCGCCTTCAGCGTGCCGAACTCCCGCACCCGGCGCGAGACCGCCGAGGAGGTGAGCAGCCCGGCGACCAGGAACGCGGCGATGAGGACCGCGATCGACAGCCACTTGCCGACGCTGGTGGCGAGGGAGGAGGCGGTGGACAGGGACCCGGAGACCGTGTCGGCCAGGTCGGCGGACGTGGTGACCGTCGTACCGGAGACATTGCTCGTGATGGTCTTCTTGACGGCCGAGATCTGCTGGGAGTCGGTCGCCTTGACGTAGATCGTGGTGACCTTGTTCGTGTCGCCGCTCAGGGTCTGCGCCTGCTTCAGCGGGACGTACAGGTTGGCCGCCGCGTCACCGCTGGTCGCGGTGGCGATGCCGATGACCTTGTACTTGACGCTCTTGATCGTGACGGTCGAACCGACCTTGAGCTTCTTCTCCTTGGCGTACGCCGAGTCGGCGACGACGACCTTGGAGTCGGCCTCGGCGGTGGTGAACGTACGGCCGCTGGTGATCTTCGAGGAGGTCAGCGGGCCGAGCGCGGGCTTGGTGACGTCCGTGCCGTAGACCGAGTACGCGTTGATGTTGAAGTTGGCGCCACCACCGGTGACCGAACCCTGCGGCGCGCCGGTGCCGCCGCCGCGGTTGCCGCCGCCGCCTCCGGTGCCGCTCCCCTGGTTCTGCTTGAACTGGCCGCGGGTGAACTGCCCGTCGACCTTGACGACGTTGAGGCTCAGCCCGCCGACGGCGTCGGAGACGCCCTTCTGCCCGGCCACCTTGGTGACGGTGGAGGAGGCCAGCGTGGTGAAGCCCTGGACCATGACGCGGTCGCTGCTCTGCGTCTTGCTGTCGTCGTTGTTGTTGGCGTCGAACTGGAACCGCGGCTGCTGCGAGCCGCTGGCCGTGGGCGTGGCCGCCTTGGTGACGGTCATGTCCGTACCGAGTCCGTAGAGGGACTGGAGGACCTTGTCCTGGGCCTTCCCCATGCCGGAGGACACGGAGTTGACCACGATGACCAGCGCAATGCCCAGTGCGAGGCCGGAGGCGACGACGAGGGCCGCTTTTCTGCGGCGGCGCAACTCGCGCCTCAGGTAGGTGAAGAACATGGCCCGCAAGCTAGGTACAGCGCGTGATGATGCCATAAGGCCGACATAAGAGAACGATGAGAAGGCTGTCCGTGGCCAAAGAATGAGCCCACGCAGGGCTGTCAATGGGCGAGCGCTGCGCACCGCTTTACGACGTTTACGACCCCGTCCCCGGCCTGTCGCCGCTCTCCGCGTTGCCGTACGCGATGTGCTGGTGTGATGATTTCACCCATGTCCGATCGCGGGGGAAACGACAACGACATGGCGGACGGCGACGAGAGCGCCGGGGAGACCGGGGGCATACGCCGGTCCCGGCTGCTGGACTACGCGGAGATGGGCGGGGCGGAACCACCCGCCGCGCCCGTCGCCGCGTCCGAACCCCTGACCAGCGACGACGCCGTCGCGCGCCGGCGGCATGAATTCGCCGTACTGCTGGGCGAGTTCCGCCGCGCGGCGGTGCTGGTGCCGACAGACGAGGACGACGCGCCCTTGGTCGGCGATTTCGGCGGTATCCGGTGGATCTACGCGTTCTCCAACGAGTCGGCGTTGGCGCGGTTCGCGATCGCGAGGGGTGAAGGCGGGCGGGAGTGGCCGTATCAACGGCTGCTGGGAGCCCGCTTGTTGGACGCGGCGGTGCCGGCGGTGGGTGTGCCGTGCGGGGTGGCGCTGGATGTGGGGACCGAGGGCGAGGGCGTGCTGTTTCCGCCGGTGACGGGGATCGTGCCGGAGGATGCGGCGGTCGACGCGGGCGTGGATGTGGACGCGGCTATGGAGGTACGGGGATGAGCGGCGACAGTGGTCAGGACATCAAGGCGGCCGGGCTCGACGAGATAGCACAGGGGATCACCCTGGTGCTGGGCGAGTTGAAGGACCTGGGCATCGACAGCCTGGCAGGAGCGGGCCGGGGCTTCTCCGAACTCGGCCTCTCCGGGCTGGAGTTGGGGAACGAGGAGCTGCTCTCCGACTTCACGTCGTTCTGCGAACGCTGGGAGTGGGGCGTGCGCGCGCTGGTGGCCGAGGGCAACAACTTCGCGGCGGGCGTGGGACTTTCGGCGGGCACGCTGTACGAGACGGACCAGTACGTCCAGGGCGCGATGAAGATCGTGGTGAACGCGGGCATGGGCAACCCGTACGCCACCGAGGACGAGGTCACCAAGGAGAGCTGGGGCGACCTCGTGCGCAACAACGAGTACACCGGCGGCGTCGACTACAGCGCCGAGTCGATGGACAAGGCGATGGACAACAGCAAGCAGGCCTACAAGGACGCGGCGCGTGACGTGATGACCTCGCACACCGTCAGCCCGCTGGGCCCGGGCCTCAACCCGGCGAACCTGGCGAGCGCGGCGGGGGTGAGCGGGGACGAGTACAACGCCTTCCTGGACAGCGAGTTGGGCCCGTCGCCGGAGGAACGGGCGAAGGCGGCCGAGGCCCAGGGCGGGGACGCGGGCTGATGGGCATCGGCGATCTGGTCAACTCCGGTCTGAGCAAGGTCGGCGATGTCGTCGACTCGGGCAAGAAGCTGGTCGGCGAGGGGGTCGACAAGGGCACCGACCTCATCGGGGAGGGCCTGGACCACGTCGGCGCCCACCGCTACGCCGTCGCGGTGGAGAACGCCGGCGACCAGATCGCCTCGAAGCTCGGCGCCACACCGGGCGAGAAGCAGCTCGGCGACACCGACCTGCCGTCCGACCTGGTCCACGGCGACTCGAAGGCGATCCGCGCGACGGCCAAGCACCTGGCCGACTTCTTCACCGCCTTCGACAAGGTCGGCGACGGCATGCGCAAGCTCGACTCATCTTCCTGGCAGGGCGAGGCGGCCGACACCTTCCGCGAGAAGTTCGCGATGCACCCCACGAAGTGGCTCCAGGCGGCGGACGCCTGCGACGCGGCGGGCAAGGCGCTGTCGTCGTACGCGGAGACGGTGGAGTGGGCGCAGGGCCAGGCGCAGGACGCGATCCGCCTGTACGGCCCGGGCAAGAAGGCGTCGGACGCGTACAAGGCGGACGTGGCGAAGCACAAGGACGACGACAAGAAGCCGGAGCCGTCGACCGACCCGGGCGCCGCCGCCGTTCAGCGCGCCCACGAGATCCTGAACGAGGCCCGCCGCCAACGCGACGAGGCCGCCCGCACCGCCGCGAGCGCCGTCCGCAAGGCCCTCGCTCACGCCCCCGCCGAACCGCCCCCGCTGTCCCGCCTCAAGGCCGACGCGGTCGACGGCTACCAGGCCGTCAACACGGAGATCCTCCACTTCGACGCGGGCATAGCGAAGGGCACCGCAGGCATCCTCACCTTCGCCCGCGGCCTCAACCCGACGGACCCGTACAACCTCACCCACCCCGCCGCCTACCTCCAGAACGTCAACATGACCCTGGCGGGCCTGATCTCGACGAGCGCACACCCCGAGCGGGCCGCGAAGACGATGCTCGACGACTTCATGAAGGACCCGTCCGAGGGGGCGGGGCGGTTGCTGCCGAATCTGGTGGGGGACGGGGCGGGGTTGGAGGCCGCGTTCGGGCGGGCAGCGCTCAAGGACGGGGTGGAGAGCGCGGTCGAGACGGGGGTGCGGCGGTCGGCGAGCGATGCGGCCGGCGATGCGGCGGGGGCGGGGCGGAAGGGGGCTACGGAGCATCCTGAGGGCGCAAGTCGTCGCCCCGAGGAGACGGTCTGCGAGCGGGACCCGATCGACGTCGCCACGGGCCACATGGTCCTGCCGCAGACCGACCTGTCCCTGCCGGGTTCACTGCCGCTGATCCTGAAGCGCTCGTTCAACTCGGCCTATCGGGCCGGGCGTTGGTTCGGTCCGACATGGTCGTCGACGGTGGACCAGCGGCTGGAGATCGACGCCGAGGGTGTCGTCCTCATCGCCGAGGACGGCCTGCTGCTGACCTACCCGCACCCCGCACCGGGCCTGCCCACCCTCCCCGCCCACGGCCCGCGATGGCCCCTGAACCGCGAGGACGGCGGCTACACGATCACCGACCCGGACACCGGCCGGGTGTGGCACTTCGCCGACAGCGGAGCCGACTTGGCGGTCCTGGAACAGCTCGACGACCGCAACGGCAACTGGATCACCTTCGAGTACGACGCGGAAGGCGCCCCGCTCGGCATCACCCACAGCGGCGGCTACCAGCTGAGGTTCAGCACGGCGCACGGCCGCATCACCGCCCTCACCCTGACCGGGGCGGCAGGCGAGGGCCACGCCCAGGAGATCCTCCGCTACGGCTACACCGACGGCCACCTCACCGAGGTGACCAACTCGTCCGGAGTCCCCCTCCACTTCGGCTGCGACGAACACGGCCGCATCACGTCGTGGACGGACACCAACGGCAGCCGCTTCGACTACGTCTACGACGACCGGGACCGCTGCACCCACCAGTCGGGCGCGGCAGGCCACCTCAACTCCGCCTTCACCTACGACACGACCGACCCGGAGACGGGCGACCGGGTCACCGCGATCACCAACTCACTGGGCCACACGGCCCGTTACCTGGTCAACGACCGCGCCCAGGTGACGGCCGAGATCGACGAGACGGGCTCGGTCACCCGCTACCGGCGCGACCGCCGCAACCGCCTCCTGTCCCGCACCGACCCGCTCGGCCGCACCACCGCCTTCCGCTACGACGAGACAGGCAACCTGCTCACGGTCACCCGCCCCGACGGGCGCGAGGCGCGGGCCGAGTACAACGAACTCGGCCTGCCGGTAAGGCTGGTGAACCCGGACGGCACGGTCCTCCGCCAGACCTACGACGCCCGCGGCAACCGCACATCGGTGACCGACCCGACCGGCCACACCACCCACTTCGCCTACGACGACGCGGGCCGCCTCACGAAGGTGACCGACCCGCTGGGCCGGGCCACGACCGTCCACTGCGACCGCACCGGCCTCCCGCTGGAGATCACCGACCCACTCGGCGGGGTCACCCGCTACGAACGTGACGGCTTCGGCCGACCTGTCACCGTCACCGACGCACTGGGCGCGACGACCCGCCTGACGTGGACACCCGAGGGCCACCTGTCCCACCGCACGGCACCGGACGGCACGACGGAGTCCTGGACGTACGACGGCGAGGGCAACTGCACCACACACACGGACCCGTTGGGCGGCGTCTCCCACTTCGCGTACACCCACTTCGACCTGCTGACGTCCCGCACCGGCCCGGACGGAGTCCGCCACGACTTCACCCACGACACCGAACTGAATCTCACCCGGGTCACCAACCCCCAAGGTCTGACGTGGAGTTACGCCTACGACGCGGCCGGCCGCCTCGTCACGGAGACGGACTTCGACGACCGCACCCTCACCTACACCCACGACGCGACCGGCCACTTGACCACCCGGACGAACACCCTGGGCCAGGTCATCGAGTTCGACCGCAACGAACTGGGCCAGGTGACCCGCAAGAACGCGGCAGGCCAAATCACCACGTACGCCTACGACATGACGGACGGCCTCGCCCAGGCGACCGGCCCCGACACCACCCTGACGATCCTGCGCGACCGCCACGGACGGGTCCGCTCGGAGACGGTCGACGGCCGCGAACTGACCTCCACGTACGACGAGTTCGGCCGCCGCACCGGCCGTACGACCCCGACCGGCGGGACCACGACCTGGTCGTACGACGCCACCGGCCGACGCACCGGCATGACGGCATCGGGCCGCGCCATCGACTTCACGTACGACGAGGTCGGCCGCGAACTGGCCCGCCAGGTCGGCGAGACACTCACCCTGAACCACACCTTCGACACGGCCGGCCGCCTGACGACCCAGTCGGTGAGGGGCTCGACCGGCCGCTCCCTCCAGCACCGCGCCTACACCTACCGAGCCGACGGCAACCTCACGGCGATCGACGACCAGCTCTCCGGCGCCCGCCGCTTCGACCTGGACGCGGCGGGCCGGGTGACGGCGGTCCACGCGGCGAACTGGACCGAGACGTACGCGTACGACGAGGCGGGCAACCAGACGCAGGCCCACTGGCCGACGGGACATCCGGGCCAGGAAGCGACAGGCGCCCGCGCCTACACCGGCACCCGCATCACCCACGCGGGCAACGTCCGCTACGAACACGACGCGCTGGGCCGCATCACCCTCCGCCAGAAGACCCGCCTGTCCCGCAGGCCGGACACGTGGCGCTACGAGTGGGACACGGAGGACCGCCTCACGCAGGTGACCACGCCGGACGGTACCCGGTGGCGCTACACCTACGACCCTCTCGGCCGCCGCACGGCGAAGTCCCGCCTGGCCGCGGACGCCGAAACGGTCGTAGAAAAGGTGACGTTCACCTGGGACGGCACCACCCTCTGCGAACAGACCACCACGTCCCTGGACCTCCCCCACCCGGTGACCCTCACCTGGGACCACCAGGGCCTGACCCCCATAGCCCAGACAGAACGCATCACCGCGGCCGAAGCGCCTCAGGACGAGATCGACTCCCGCTTCTTCGCCATCATCACCGACCTCGTCGGCACCCCGACCGAACTCATCGACGAACAGGGCGACATCGCCTGGCACACCCGCAGCACCTTGTGGGGCACAACAGCCTGGTCAGCAGACAGCACCACGTACACACCGCTCCGCTTCCCGGGGCAGTACTTCGACCCCGAGACGGGGTTGCATTACAACTACTTCCGGCATTACGAGCCGGGAACCGCCCGCTACCTATCTCCCGACCCGCTGGGACTCGCCGCTGCTCCCAACCCGGCAGCGTATGTCGACAACCCCCTGACCTGGAGCGATCCCCTCGGCCTGACCCCATGCCCCCCTGAACAAAAAGTCACCCAGACCCCAGAAGTGGTCGCGCCCAAGCCGCTGAAGCCCCACCAGGTAATGGACGAGTGGGAAAAGTTCCTGGGTGAAGGCCCTTACACCAACATCCACCCGCGCACCGGTCTGACGGATCCAGATCGTCTCGTCTCTGCAGACGGCCAACGGAGTATCCGCCTCGGGCCGCACGAGATGAACAGCAAACCGACCAAATTCCACTTCCACATGGAAACCTGGACGTTCATCTCCCCCACAAACGAATGGATCGTGGATAACACCATGGTTCGAGTACCGCTAGGACTGAAGTAATGCGCATTGAGATTCTGGACGTCCTTGACAACCCGGCAGAGACCCAAGGATCCCGCATCGCCTTCCGCGGCCCGCTCGGACAGGCCTGGGCGCGCTGGCGCGGGTCAGCAGCACCGCATGTGGGCGACACCGTGGACGTCGAGATCGACATCCCGGACGATGTCGTGCGCTGGGTCCACACGGAGGGGCCGGACGCACTGCTGGCGGAGGCTGCGGGGGCACCGGTGCGAATCCAGGGGACCGTCATCGCTGCAGACGAGGACGCGGTGGTGTCGATCCGACTGGGCACAGATGTACTTCTCGTGGAGTTCGCCGCGGCCGAGCATTCAGAAGAACAGGGCAGGCGTTTCATGCCTTCGATCGACGACCGCATCGAACTCTCGGTGCCTCACATCGACGTCTACCCATATTCCGTCTGAGCCGCTCGAACAAGTACTTGGCTTGGAGTGTGCAGGAAGTGGGCGTCGAGGAATCCGTTCCCGGGTTCTTCTCCCCCGACAGAATCCCAGGCAGTCACCAAGCGCTTACGGCACCCCGGCGAGAGGACCCCCAGTCATGGCATCAGCCGAGCAGCAGCACCTGACGGGCAAGGGGCGCGCCGCGATCGACGCGTTTCTGCGGGATCGGGGAGCCGATGACATGTCTCATCCCGGCGGCACGCTGCTGGCCCATCTGGGGCGCGTCCAGGGGCTGTTGGCGGAATGGGGAGCGGATGCCGCCGTACAGACCGCGGGGCTGTGTCACGCGACGTACGGCACGGACGGCTTCGCACCCAACCTGCTGCCCGTCGCCGACCGGGCCACGCTCATCGCGCTGATCGGTGAACGGGCCGAGGCGCTGGTCTATCTCTACGCCAGTTGCGACCGCGGCGCCGTATACCCCCGCGTCGACGGGACGACGGAACTCGCCTTCCGAGACCGCTTCACCGGGCGCGAACTCAACCCACCCGCCGACCAGTTGCGGGCGTTCTTCGACATCACGGCCGCCAACGAACTGGACGTCCTGGCCCACAACGCGGAACTGGCCGAGCGCTACGGCCCAGGCCTGCACGCCCTCCTCACCCGCGCGGGCACCCTGCTCTCCCCCGCCGCCCGCGAGGCCGTGACCCGGCAACTGGGCTGATCTCAACACCTATCGGGGGTAAGGCCGTTGAGCCTGCCGAACTCCCACCACACCGTCTTCCGGTCTGCCCGCGCCCGGGCGCCCTGTTGACGAGTCGGGGGTTGCTGCGCACGCCGTAGCCGGTATCGTCGTCGGTGAAGAGGAACGAGCCCCCGCCACGGCGGGTATCCGTGACAGGGGCTCAGGCTCACTCAGGAGCCTTCGGAGGCCCCTAATTTTCCTGGGGGCCTCCGGCTACCTGGTGAGCCACCAGAGCCACCACCTCCTCACATGCTTGGCCCACGATTCCGGCAGCAACCGGGTGAACCGACACACAAGAGTCAGCTTTGGTCTGGCATGACGTCCCATGGGTGCGCCTCCCTTTTCTCAGGGAGGCGGCCTTTTTTCGTACCCGGAACCGCCTCGCTTCGGGCCGGGCCCCGAGGGGACGGGACCCGGAACAAGGGAGGCGCACCCGAGGGCGCGTCATATGACGGATATTACCGGCAACTCGCATATGCCGTTGACCAGTTGAAGCAGGCAACGAAAAAGGCGGTCACCCCCGCTCGGGGGCAACCGCCTTCAGGTGAGCCTGGGTCGGCGGGTCAGGTCAGACCGCCGACCCCGCCTTCCACTGGGCCCAGTCCATGTTCCAGCCGTTGAGGCCGTTGTCCGGGGCCACCGTCTTGTCGCCGGTGTTGGAGATGACGACGACGTCGCCCACGATCGAGTTGTTGTAGAACCAGGCCGCCGGCATGTTCTTGTCGCCCGCGCCCTTCACGTCCTGGAGGCCGACGCAGCCGTGGCTGGTGTTGACCGAGCCGAAGACCGACGGGGAGCCCCAGTAGTTGCCGTGGATGAACGTGCCGGAGCTGGTGAGGCGGATGGCGTGGGGGACGTCCTTGATGTCGTACTCGCCCTTGCCGTCGTCGTCCGTGAAGCCGACCGTCGCGCCGTTCATCCGGGTCTGGGTGAACTTCTCGGACATCACCATCTGGCCGTTGTACGTGGTGTGTTCGGGGGAACCGGCCGAGATCGGGATGGTCTTGACGACCTTGCCGTCCTGCTCGACCTTCATCTGCTTCGACTTCGCGTCGACGTACGAGACCTGGTTGCGGCCGATGTGGAAGGTGACCGTCTTCTGCTGCACGCCGTAGACCCCGGAGGCGCCCTCGACGCCGTCGAGCGCGAGCTTCAGCGTGACGGTGGAGTTCTCCTTCCAGTAGTCCTCGGGGCGGCAGTCCATGCGCTGGGTGTTGAACCAGTGGCAGACGACCTCCTGGCCGCCGCTGGACGTGACGGTGATGCCCTTCTGGACGGCGGCCTTGTTCGTGATCGCCTTGTTGAAGTTGATCGACACCGGCATGCCGACGCCGACCGTGGAACCGTCCTCGGGGGTGAAGTTCCCTATGAAGCTGTTGGCCGGGGAGACCGTGGTGAAGGAGGCGTTCTCGTGGGCCACGAGGCCCGCGGAGTCCTTGGCGGTGGCCGCGAGCTTGTACGTGGTCGAACGGTCCAGCTGTGCGCTCGGCTTCCAGCTCAGCTTGTCCGCCGAGATGGTGCCCGCGACGGCCTTGCCGTCCGCCGTCGTCATCGTCACGCCCGTGAGCGTGCCCTTGCTGACGGTGACCGCGGCCGAGTTGTTGATGGAGGCGTTGTCCGAGCCGTCCGCCGGTGTGATCTTGATCTGGGCCTCGGAGGACTTCTTCGCCGCCGCCTCGTCGACCTTCGACTGCGAGCTCTGGCTCGAATCGCTTCCGGACGACTTGTCGTCGCTGCCGGAACACGCCGTGAGCACGAGCACACCGCCGAGCAGTGCGGACGCGGCCACCAGACCCTTGCGCCGCTTACTGTCCGTCATCACACGCTTCTCCATCGTTGCCGAAAAACCTGAAAACCCCGAGTGACCCCGTTGGCCCCGTACGTAGTTCCCCTTGAAACAAATTCTTAAGAAACCAACGCTACGACTGGTGCCCACCGTTCCGCCTGTCGCCCAGGTGTGGGGCACACCACGTCCACGACGAGACCCCGGACAGCGGTCGCCGCCCGGGGCCTCGTCGTCCCGCGCACGGCTCAGCCGGCCACTGCCGTCCCGTCTGATTCCTCGTCGCCGTCGACATCATCCTCGTCGATGTCCCAATCCGGCGAATCCGGGTCGTAGTCGATCTCCTCACTGCTCCACGAGGCCTGCGCAAGCTCGACCCCGGGCATCTCGCTGACCAGGTCGAACGGGTCGACGAGATAGGCGAGGGCCTCGGCGGTGTCTTCGGTCACAGCGGTCTCGGCGTGACCGCGCTCGTCGCCGGGCAGCTCGGGATCCTCGGCGATCTTGGCCAGCGCGGCCTTGGTCACGGCGTCCTCGTTCTCGACTTCGAGAACGAGCTCCACCCGAAGGCGTACAAAACGTGATGTCTCTGGGGTGCTCATGCCGGGAGCGTACGGCCCACGGCTCCCGTGACTTTCCCGCAACCCGCACAGTTCATTAGCATCGCCCCACACGGCCAATTCGCCAGCGCCACAAGGGGATCGATATTCCGTGTCAACCGCTCGCCGAACGATGCTGACCGCCACCGCCGCGGGCACCCTGCTGGGCGCCCTGTGGTTCGTCCCCTCCGCCAACGCGACGGTGACCGCCCAGGCCGGAGTGGAGACTTCGGCGACGCCGACCTCGCAGGTCACCCAGCAGGCCCGGGTCACCTCGACGGACGTCACCACCACCTCGGACCACACCCAGCTCGCCGACACCGGCAGCCCGAACACCACGCCGTACATCGTCGGCGGCACGGCGTTCCTCGGCCTCGGTGCCGGATTCGTGGCGTATTCGATGCGCCGGGAACGGCTGGGCTTTTAACTCGCTTGACGCTTCTTTGACCGAAGCTTCATAGTCCGCTCATGAAGAGATCATCGGGCATACGGCTGTGCGTCACCGTCGCGGTGAGCGCACTGTCGCTGGCCCTCATCACCGGTTGCTCCGACGGCGGTTCGGACAAGGCCGAGAGCAACACCAGGAGCAGCACCGGGGATTCCGCCCAGGACTCCTCGAAGAACACCGCCAAGGCGCTCACCGCCGCCGAGTTGAAGAAGCGGATCCTCGCCCAGGGCGATGTCGACGGCTACAAGGTCGCGACCGCCGACGCGCTCCCCGGCGGCAGGAGCGGCATCAAGGGCGACGAGAAGTGCAAGCCCCTTCTCTACGTCCTGAGCGGCGTCGCCCCGGCCGACGCGCCCGCGGAGACCAACCGCATGGCCACCGCCGACAAGAAGCCCTCGGCCGCCGCCTCCACCGACGTGGAGGACATGAGCGCCGACGAGGTCGAGAAGGCCCTCACCGACTCCATGAGCGTCGACCTGACGATGGTCGGGCTCTCGTCGTACGACGGTGACGGCGCCGAGAAGGCCTTCGAGGCCGTGTCCGACGCGGTCGCGGGCTGCGCCGGCGGCTTCACCGGGACGGCCGGCGGCGAACCGCAGAAGTTCACCAAGGTCAGCGCCGAGAAGGGCACGGGGACCGGCGACGAGTCGGTGGCGTACGCGGCGTACGGCGAGCGGGACGCCGAGGACGGCACGACCCCCGTCTCGCACGCCGTGGTCGTCCGCCACGGGAACGTCGTCGCGACGTACTACACGATGAACGTCGGCGCGATGGTCGCCGACAAGGCCTACACGGTCCCGGCCGCGGTGATCACCGCGCAGTCCGCCAAGCTGAAGTGACGTACGGGCAAGCTGAAGTGACGTAGGGAGCCCGGCCGTTGGCTTGGCCGGGCCCCAACTGCCCTACCGCAGCGGCCCGGTGACCTTCTCCACGGCCTCGACCACGTGCCCGCCGCGCACGAACGCGTCGGCCGCGGCGAGGTCGGGAGACAGGAACCGGTCGGGACCCGGACCCTCGACTCCCGCCGCGCGTACGGCATCGATGACCGCCCGGGACGCGGGCGCGGGCGCCAGCCCCTCGCGCAGCTCCACCGCACGCGTCGCCGCGTACAGCTCGACGGCGATGATCCGGGTGAGGTTGTCGACGGCGGTGCGCAGCTTGCGGGCGGCCGACCAGCCCATGGAGACGTGGTCCTCCTGCATCGCGGAGGACGGGATGGAGTCGGCGGAGGCGGGCACCGCGAGCCGCTTCATCTCGCTGACCAGCGCGGCCTGCGTGTACTGCGCGATCATCAGCCCGGAGTCGACACCGGCGTCGTCCGCGAGGAACGGCGGCAGCCCGTGCGAGCGGTTCTTGTCGAGGAGCCGGTCGGTGCGGCGCTCGGCGATCGAACCGAGGTCGGCGGCGGCGATGGCGAGGAAGTCGAGGACGTAAGCCACCGGCGCGCCATGGAAGTTGCCGTTGGACTCGACCCGACCGTCGGGCAGCACCACGGGGTTGTCGACGGCGGACGCCAACTCCCTTTCCGCGACGAGGCGTGCGTGCGCGATGGTGTCGCGTCCGGCACCGGCGACCTGCGGGGCGCACCGCACCGAGTAGGCGTCCTGGACGCGCGGCGCGTCGTCCTGGTGGTGCCCGGTCAGCTCCGAACCGTCGAGCACGGCAAGCATGTTGGCGGCGCTGGCGCCCTGCCCGGGGTGCGGGCGGATGGCGTGCAGCTCCGGCGCGAGCACCTTGTCGGTGCCGAGCAGCGCCTCCAGGGAGAGGGCCGCCGTGACGTCGGCGGACTTGTAGAGCATGTCGAGGTCGGCGAGCGCCATGACCAGCATGCCGAGCATGCCGTCGGTGCCGTTGAGCAGGGCGAGGCCCTCCTTCTCCCGCAACTCGACCGGGGCGATGCCGTGTTCGGCGAGCAGCTCGCCCGCGGGCCGTACGACCCCGTCCGGGCCCTCGGCGTCGCCCTCGCCCATGAGGGTCAGCGCGCAGTGGGAGAGGGGGGCGAGGTCGCCGGAGCAGCCGAGGGAGCCGTACTCGTGGACGACGGGCGTGATCCCGGCGTTCAGGACGTCGGCCATGGTCTGGGCGACCTCGGGGCGGACGCCGGTGTGGCCCGAGCAGACGGTCTTGAGCCGCAGGAACATCAGCGCGCGGACGACCTCGCGCTCCACGCGCGGGCCCATGCCTGCGGCGTGCGAGCGGACGATGTTGCGCTGCAGCTGGGCGCGCAGTTCCGGGCTGATGTGCCGGGACGCCAGCGCCCCGAAGCCGGTGCTCACGCCGTACACGGGCTCAGGCTTGGCCGCGAGCGCGTCCACGATCTCGCGCGCCGCGGCGAGCGCCGCGACGGCCTCGGCCGAAAGCTCGATCCGGGCGCCCCCACGCGCCACGGCGAGGACGTCGGACGCGGTGACCCCGGACGTCCCCACCACCACAGTGTGCATATCCATATTCAGGAGCGTACGCATTGAATGTGGCGGTGTCACTACCGGGTGACCGCTGAGACCCTTACAGGTAGGTCACACGCGTCGGCCCCGGGCCGTTCACGTCCTACGGCCCCGGAACCGCCGCCGTTCCGCCGGCATCTCCGGCGTCGGGGAGTCCGCGAGCCGTACGACCGGATCGTCCGGGCCGTCGCGCCCGGCCACCACCGGCTTGTCCGCGCGGAGTGCCTTCGCACGGTACTGGGCGGCGTCCGCCAGCCGGAACAGCCGGCGCCCGGACCGTACCGCCCCGATCGGGTCCTCCGTCGAGGCGACCCCGCACGCGACGCCCTCGCCCAGCTCCAACTCGGCCGCGCGGCGGCAGAGTTCGACCGCCGCGTCGACCACCTCGTCGGCGGGCGGGCCGACCGCGAGCAGACAGAACTCGTCCCCGCCGAGCCGTGCGGCGAGCGCGCCCGGCAGCATCGCGCCGCACAGCGACAGCACCGAGCCGAAGCGTTCGAGGAGCCGGTCGCCGACCGCGTGGCCCTGGGTGTCGTTGACGCGCTTGAGCCCGTTCAGGTCGCACACGACGAGGCTGACGACGACCCCGTCGCGTCGGTGCCGTTCGATCGCCTCGTCGAGCCGTACGTCCACGGCGCGGCGGTTGGCGAGGCCGGTGAGCGCGTCCGTGAACGCGAGCCGCCTGGCCTCCTCCAGCCGCTCGGTCTGCGCGATCCCGGCCGCGACGACGGACGCCAGTACGGTCGCGAAGTCGGCGTCGCCCCGGCCGAAGAGGGGTGCGCCGACCGGGCGGGCCACGTACAGCTCGCCCCAGGCGCGGCCGTGCAGCACGATCGGCGCGACGACACAGCATCCGCGTCTACGGCGCCGTAGGGCGGCGACGCGTTGGTGGCAGTAGCCGGGGCTGCCCGCGGCCGGGCCCTCGGCGGTCTCGACCCAGGCGTTCGGCTCGCCGCCGCCGGCCCAGCGTTCGTGGAGGAACTCGGTGATCTCGGGGAACTGGTGGACCGGGTAGGTCTCGGCGTCCGGGAACTCCTCCTCGCCCTCGGCGCGCTCGCCGACGTTCACCAGGACCTTGAGTCTGCCCAGCTCGCGCTCCCACACCGAGAGTGCGGCGAAACTGGCGTCCAGTGCACGGCATGCGCCGGCTGCCGCCGCCTGCCAGGACTCTCGCGGGGTGTGCGCTGCCGCCATTCCCTGCGCGAGCTCCACCACGGCCGCCAGCCGCCTGTCCTCACCCATCGCTCCAGGCTAGGGAGGTTTGGGGCATAGCGGGACATTGATGCGGCGAATAGGTGTCGTGGGGTGGGTTCTGGGTGGGGTGGGGTGGGATGGGCTTGGGTTGTCTGTTGAGTGCGGGTCCGGTGGGGGCTGGTCGCGCCCGCGCGGCGGAGCCGCACATGTCACAGCCCCGCGCCCCTGGGGGGTTGCGCCGGCCTGTGTTGGCGGGTGGGCCTGTGTCCCCATCCGCGGATACCCCGCACCCGGCAAACGCGTAAGCCCCCTATTTCTCCTCCGCTACTCCCCCGGCCACTCCGGCTTTCGCTTCTCGTTGAAGGCTGCTACTCCCTCGGCTCGGTCTCCTGAGAAGGCGACCGAGCGCCAGGCCGCGTCCTCGATCTCCAGGCCGGCTCGGAGGTCGAGGCCGTGGCCCAGGCGTAGGGCTCGCTTGGCTGCGCGTAGGCCGATCGGGGAGTTCGCGGCGATGCGGGTGGCCAGGGCGAGGGCCTCTTCGCGGTCTTGGGCGGTTTCGACCAGGACGTCCACCAGGCCCAGCTCCGCCGCCTCGGAGGCCGGCAGCCGCCGGGCGGTGAAGATCAGCTCGGCCGCGCGGGCCGCGCCCACCCTTCGGGGGAGCAGCTGTGTGCCGCCGCCGCCCGGGATAACGCCCACCGACACCTCCGGCAGGCCCACCACGGCCGTACTGTCCGCCACGATCAGGTCGCAGGACAGGGCGAGTTCGAAGCCGCCGCCGAGGGCGAAGCCGTGCACGGCGGCGATGGTCGGCATGGGGAGTTCCAGGACGCCCGTGTACGCGGCACGGGCGAGCGGGCGCTGCCGTACGAGTTCCGCGTCCGTGAGGGAGTTGCGCTCCTTCAGGTCCGCGCCGACGCAGAACGCCCGCTCGTTCGACGAGGTCACCACGGTCACCCGGACGTCCCGGTCCGCCGCCAGCGCCGCGCAGGCCTCGGCGATCGAGCCCGCCATCGCCGTGGAGACGGCGTTCATGGCCTTGGGCCGGTCCAGGACCAGTTCCGCGACGTACTCGTGCCGCCGCACCAGCACGAACTCCCCGAACCGCTCCTCGCTCATGACCGCCTCCTGGTTAACGTGGGTTAACTGACTGGTCCCGATCATCGCACGCGGGTTCCCCGTTCGGGTGACATCACGCCCAACTCCCGCCGCACCGCCCGGAGAAGCGCATAACGTGCGTCCGCCACACCACAGGGGAGGGATCGTGACGACGACCACGAAGGCGGAGCCGGCCGAGGACACCGAGGAGATAGCGCCGCCGCTCCCGAGGGGCCGGCACCGCCGTCCCCGGCCCCGGAAGATCCTGCTGGCCGTCGGTGGGCTCGCCGTGGCCGCCGGGGTGCTGAGCCTCGTACGACTGGCGCCGGAGTCCGGAGTCGGCGGCCTGGGCACCGCAGAGGCCGAGCCCAGCCCGGACGCGACCCGGGGCGCCGACCGCCCGGCCAACGCGGCCGCCACGATCCGCGCCGACCCGACCGCGATCCCCTCCACGATCCCGTCCGCGATCCCCTCCGCCACCTCGGTGATGGGCGGCGAGAGCGCGACTCCCACGACGACTTCCGGGGTCGTACCGACTCCGTACGCGACGACGGCACACCCGCCCGCGGAGGTGCACCCGCCGGCCGTCCCGGAGGCTCCCGCGGCCGCCACGCCAGCGCCTGAGGCGCCGGCTTCCCACCCCACTTCCAGCACCGCGCCGGAGCCCACGCCCACCCCGAGCCGGCCCGCCAACTCCCCGTCGCCCGCGCCGAGTCGGCCGCGGCTGTGCGTGCCGATCATCGGGCTCTGTGTGGACGGGCTCGCCAACCAGTCGATCCCGTAGGCGAGTTGGGGTTACGCCGGTGAGGAGTCCCGGCGGGTGAGGAGCCAGGGTTCGACAACTCCCAGGCCGCGCACGGGGCGTTGCCACATCGGCTGGAGCGCGAAGCGGTAGGTCGGGGGCTCCTCGCCCTCCTTCTCGGCGGTGGCCGCGGCCTCCGCCGCCTCCGCCTCGGAGGCGGGGGCCTCCCCGCTGCGGATGAGTTCCTCGGCGAAGGCGCTGTCGACGAGGACGGCGTCGCGGGGAGCTATCGACGTGAGGCGGGAGGCGAGGTTGACCGTCGTGCCGAAGACGTCGCCCATGCGGGTCGTGACCGTGCCGAAGGCGATGCCGACGCGGAGTTCGGGCATCGTCTCGTCGCCCGCCATGGTCTCGATGAGGCGCAGCGCGATCTCGGCGGCGACCCCGGCGTCGTCGGCGGAGAACAGGACCTCGTCGCCGAGGGTCTTGATGAGTCGGCCGCCGCGCGCGGCGACCAGGTCGGCGGCGGTGGTCTCGAAGGCCTCGACCAGCTCGCCGAGTTCTTCTTCCTCCATGCGCCGGGTCAGCCGCGTGAAGCCGACGAGGTCCGCGAAGCCGACGGCCAGGCGCCGGTCGACCATCTCCTCGTCGTCGCCCGCCTGGACGACCCGGCCGGCCGAGGCGGCGAGCTGGCGCCGCCAGACGTAGACGAGGAACTCCTCCAGCTCGGGCAGGAGCAGCTCGATGATCGGGTACGTCACCTCGGTGCGGGACATGCCCGGCTCCGGCGGCTCGGTCAGGCCCTCGAGGAACGAGTCCATCTGCCAGCCGGCCAGCCGCGCGGTGGTCTGCCCGGTGGAGCGGGCCACCTGCACGGCCATCGCCTCGCTGAGCAGCCCCGCCTCGACGAGACCGGCCAGGCGCCGCAGCGCGAGGACGTCCGCCTCGGTGAACGCCTTGGCCTGGCCCACGTCGGCGAAGCCCATGGCCCGCCAGAAGCGCGTGGCCAGCTCCATGGAGACGCCGGCGGTGCGGGCCGCCTGGAAGGGGGTGTAGCGGCGCTCCGCGCCGAGGATGAGTCCTTCGAGACGCAGCGCGAGCGGGTTCTCGCCGGGATCGGCGGCATCGGGGGCCACCCGGCCGTCCGCGTCCGCGCCGGAGCCCGTGTCGTCGACGGTCACGCCTGCTGCCCTTCCGATCTGCCACGGTCAGGTATCGACCGGGCCCAATGCTACGGCAGGTGTGGGCCAGCTCACTCCGTGAGTCACACGGACATGGTGGCCGCAAGAGCGGTCGGTGTCACGCGGGGCGCAGGTGGACGATGTCGCCCGCCCCCACGGGCTCCTGCACGCCGTCCTCGGTGGCGAGGACGAGCCGCCCGTCGCCGTCGATCGCGACGGCCTCGCCGGTGATCGACCGGTCCCCGGGCAGTTCGGCCCGCACGGTCCTGCCGAGCGTGGCGCAGCCGGCCGCGTAGGTCTCCTGGAGGCCGCTCTCCACCGGGTCGCCGCCCGCAGCGCGCCACTTGTCGTACCAGTGCTCCAGGGACCGCAGAACCGCCCTCAACAGGGGATCGCGGTCCGTGGTGACGGCTCCGGCGAGGGCGAGGGAGGCGGCCTGGGGCACGGGCAGCTCCTCCTCGCGGAGGGTGACGTTGATGCCGACGCCGACGATCACGGCGGAGTCCCCCGCGCGCTCGGCGAGGATGCCGCCTGCCTTGCGTTCCTCGCCGCCGACAGTCACCAGGAGGTCGTTGGGCCACTTGAGTGCCGTGTCCACCCCGGCGGACCGGGAGAGGCCCGTCGCGACGGCGACCCCGGTCAGCAGCGGGAGCCAGCCCCAGCGGGCCACGGGCACGTCACCCGGCTCCAGCAGCACGGAGAAGAAAAGCCCCGAGCGGGCCGGTGCCGTCCACTGCCGGTCGAGGCGGCCGCGCCCGGAGGTCTGCTCCTCGGCGACCAGGACGGTGCCCTCGGCGGCCTTGCCGGCGGCGGCCAGGGCGACGAGGTCGGAGTTGGTGGAACCGGTGCGCTGCACGACCTCCACGCCGGTCCACAGCCCGCCCGCGCGGACCAGTCCGCGGCGCAGCGCGCCGGCGTTGAGGGGCGGCCGTTCCAGATCGGACCAACGGCTGCTGTCGTCTGAGGCATCTCGCGGCGTCATGCAAGCCACCCTAGGTGTGTTGTACGCCGCACTGCCGATCGGTAGGCCCGCCACTACTCTACGGATGAGTAACCGTCCCCCCTTTTGAGCAGGCAGGGAGCCGCAATCCCGATGTCCGAGCCGGAAGCGCCTCAAGAGATCGACATTCACACGACCGCCGGGAAGATCGCGGATCTTCACCGCCGTACCCAGGAGGCGACGCACGCCGGCTCGGCACGTGCGGTCGAAAAACAGCACGCCAAGGGCAAGTTGACGGCCCGTGAGCGGATCGAGCTGCTTCTCGACGAGGGCTCCTTCGTCGAGTTCGACGAGTTCACCCGGCACCGCTCCACGGACTTCGGCCTGGAGAAGAACCGCCCCTACGGCGACGGGGTCGTCTCCGGCTACGGCACGGTCGACGGCCGCCCGATCGCGGTGTTCTCCCAGGACTTCACGGTCTTCGGCGGCGCCTTGGGCGAGGTCTACGGCCAGAAGATCGTCAAGGTGATGGACTTCGCGCTGAAGACGGGCTGCCCGGTCATCGGCATCAACGACTCCGGCGGCGCCCGCATCCAGGAGGGCGTGGCCTCCCTCGGCGCGTACGGCGAGATCTTCCGCCGCAACACGCACGCGAGCGGAGTGATCCCCCAGATCAGCCTGGTCGTGGGCCCGTGCGCGGGCGGCGCGGTGTACTCCCCCGCGATCACCGACTTCACGGTGATGGTCGACCAGACCTCGCACATGTTCATCACCGGCCCCGACGTCATCAAGACGGTCACGGGCGAGGACGTCGGCTTCGAGGAGCTGGGCGGCGCGCGCACCCACAACGCGGTGTCCGGTGTGGCCCACCACATGGCGGGCGACGAGAAGGACGCGATCGAGTACGTCAAGCAGCTGCTGTCGTACCTCCCGTCCAACAACCTCAGCGAACCGCCGGCGTTCCCCGAGGAGGCGGACCTCGCCGTCACGGACGAGGACCGCGAGCTGGACACCCTGGTCCCGGACAGCGCGAACCAGCCGTACGACATGCACACGGTGATCGAACACGTCCTGGACGACGCCGAGTTCTTCGAGACGCAGCCCCTCTTCGCCCCGAACATCCTCACCGGCTTCGGCCGGGTCGAGGGCCGCCCGGTGGGCATCGTGGCGAACCAGCCGATGCAGTTCGCGGGCTGCCTGGACATCGACGCCTCCGAGAAGGCGGCCCGCTTCGTCCGCACCTGCGACGCGTTCAACGTCCCGGTCATCACCTTCGTGGACGTCCCCGGCTTCCTCCCGGGCGTCGACCAGGAGCACTACGGCATCATCCGCCGAGGCGCCAAGCTGATCTACGCGTACGCGGAGGCGACAGTCCCGCTGATCACGGTGATCACCCGCAAGGCCTTCGGCGGCGCCTACGACGTCATGGGCTCCAAGCACCTCGGCGCCGACCTCAACCTCGCCTGGCCGACCGCCCAGATCGCCGTCATGGGCGCCCAGGGCGCGGTCAACATCCTGCACCGCCGCACGATCGCGGAGGCAGAGGCGGCAGGCGACGTGGAGGCGACCCGGGCCCGCCTGATCCAGGAGTACGAGGACGCCCTCCTCAACCCCTACATCGCGGCCGAACGCGGCTACATCGACGCGGTGATCCTCCCCTCGGACACCCGCCGCCACGTGGTCCGAGGCCTGCGCCAACTCCGCACCAAGCGCGAGACCCTGCCCCCCAAGAAGCACGGCAACATCCCCCTGTAAAGGAGCGCCCCCATGAACATCAAAGTAGTCCGGGGCAACCCGACCCCGGAGGAGCTGGCCGCCGCACTGGCGGTGGTGAGGGCCCGAGCAACAGCGGCGGCAGCGACATCACCGGCCACCCCGAGGCAACGCGACGCCTGGTCCGACCCGGCGCGGATCGCCAGGACAGGACTCCCCCACCCCGGCCCCAGCGCATGGACCCGCACCTACTGGCCCAGCTAGGGAGAGCCCCCTAAGGGGCGCGGGGAACTGCGCGCCCAGCCCCCACCGGCGCGCACCCTACAAACAACGCACCACAGCCTCAGCCATCACCCCGTACCCCTCGTCATTGGGGTGCAACTGATCCCCGAAGTCATATGCAGGGTGCAGCCGATCCGGATCCCCCGGGTCGGCCATCACCCGATTCAGATCAACGACCCCGCCGAACTCCCCAGCACACCGCACCCACTCGTTGACCTCATGACTGACCTTCCTCGCCCGCTCCCCCCAGTGATCGGACCCCCCGAACGGCAACAAGGTCGCCCCGATCACGGCAACCCCACAAGCCCGCCCCCGCCGTATCAACTCCCGTTACCCGCCGATGACTTCACCCGAGGACACCACCGGCGCCGGCTTGTACGTGGGCTGCACATCCGTCTCACTGAACCCGATGTCATTGAGCCCGAGCAACACAACAACCGTGTCCACCCCGGCCAGTCGAAGCACGTCCCGCGCAAACCTCCGCACCCCCCGCTCCCCGTACCACGCGGAGTCGTTGAGCAGCAGATTCCCCCCGATCCCCGCGTTCAGAACAGGCCGCCCGGTCCGTGAGGCCAACGCGTCGGACCACCGCCGATCGGCCCCCGGCGTGGACCCGAACCCGTCGGTGATGGAGTCCCCGAAAAGCACGATCCCGTCGCCGCGCCCGGAGTCGGTCTCGACGGCGGACAGGAAGTACCACGACTCGCTCGACTCACTGAACCCTTCGCCGTCCAGCAGGCACCCGGCACCCCGATGGCTGGTCGCAAACGCCTGCGCGTGAAACGTGGCCGGTCCAGTGGCCGAGTCGCAGTACACCGTGACAGCGACAGACTCCCCCGCCGCCACGGCGAGTTGGACCGGGTCGCTCACCAACTCCCCCCGCGCGGGCATCACTCCCTCCCCCGCACCGCCGAAGGCAAGCCGCACCGCGACCCCACCCGCGGCCACGGCCCCCGCGGCGACCCGCACCGGCGAGTTCCCGTAGGCGTTGGAGAACCGCACCCGCACGCGCTCCCCGCCCGCCGAAAGCCGCACGACCTGCCGCAACGACTGTCGCCAGAACCCCTCACGGGACCAGTTCGGCGTGAAGCCCTCGCTGGGGAGCTGGGGCGACGCGGTCCAGGCAGTAGTGAACATGGCACACCTCTCCAAAAGGAACCCTGGTCCCATTACTCTAACGGAACTGGAGACCCTTTTAGCAAGGCCGGAAGTTGAGTACCCGTACTCAGGCGCCCGCCCCGCCCAGGCCGCACGCTGGTGACATGCTGTGGTCCGACCCCGACAACGAACCTCCCGAGGAACTCCGGGAGACGGAGGTCATGCTGCGGCGGCTCGGAATCCTCATGGCGCTCGCGATGGTGCTGGCGATGATCGTGATCGGTCTGGCATGAGCGGCGGAGGCCACGCCGATACCCTGAACGCATGACAGATCAGCCGCGCCGCCGACTCGTGCTCGCCTCCCAGTCCCCCGCCCGGCTGGGCCTGCTGCGCCAGGCCGGCCTCGACCCCGAGGTGATCGTCAGCGGGGTCGACGAGGACGCCGTCAGCGCCCCCACCCCCGCCGAACTCGCCCTCGCGCTCGCCGAGGCCAAGGCCTCCGTCGTCGCCGCGAAGCCCGAGGTCAAGGGCGCGCTCGTCATCGGCTGCGACTCCGTCCTCGACCTGGACGGCGAGGCCCTCGGCAAGCCCGCCGACGCCGAGGAGGCCACCGCCCGCTGGAAGGCGATGCGCGGACGGGCCGGGACGCTCCAGACCGGACACTGTGTCTACGACACGACGAGCGGCCGGTACGTCTCGGCGACCGCGTCCACCGTCGTCCGCTTCGGCGAACCGACCGACGCCGAGGTCGCCGCGTACGTCGCCACGGGTGAACCCCTGTACGTCGCGGGGGCGTTCACCCTCGACGGTCTTTCGGCGCCGTTCATCGAGGGCATCGACGGCGACCACGGCAACGTGATCGGCATCAGCCTGCCGCTGGTCCGCCGGCTGCTGGCCCATCTGGGCGTCGGCATCACGGAGTTGTGGGCCCCGCGGGAGAAGTAGCCGTGGGTCAGGAGGGGTTGGGGGCGGCCGGGGCGATCGGTCCCGGGCCCTCGTCCTTGCCCGCGCTCTGCTCGGGGTTCCCCTCGGACGGGGCCTCAAGGCGGTCGTAGGTCATCAGGAGCAGGACGACGAGGCCGAGCACCACCACCATGGAGACGAACGCTCCCGGGCCCACCAGGCCCCACGCGAAGGCGGCCAGCAGGCCGTGCACGACGGCGACGCTGATCAGCAGGACGCGGCCGAAGCCGGCCGGGGCCCGGTCGCGCAGGGCGACGAGCAGGGCGACCACACCGCACAGCGCGAAGTAGAGCCCGAAGACGATCCCGCCGACCTTGGAGGACACCGACATCGCGTCCGGGTCGAGACCGGCCAGGGACATGTCCTGGCGGTCGACGACGATGCCGAGGAACCAGTTCAGCGCGGCCACTCCGAGCGCCTCCACGAAGAGGACGAGCGCCAAGATCCATGCCACCGGCCTGCGCACCACCGGGCCCACCCACTTCCGCCGTTACCCCAAGTACGTTCAGGACAAGCCGAACGCTACTAACGGGTAAACCGCGGGACAAGGGTTGTGATGGGGGCAAAGAATCATTGGGCCATTCGTAGGGACTCCACAAAGAAACGGAGTGGGGCGCGGCACGCTCTCACAGAGACCTTGACCACATCGGAGGGCTAGGGTTTCCCCGAGGAGTCCTGGGCACCTAGGTGCGACAAGGGATTTCGCGGGTCGAGCGAGCCTCGAATCACGCTCCGTGTGGGCAAGCTCACCATTGGGGACGGGTCGATGCGCCGTGTCGGCAGTCCCTAAACTCGGCTTGTTTCAAGGAGGGAGCCTCAATCGTGCGCAAGGTGCTCATCGCCAATCGTGGCGAAATCGCTGTCCGCGTAGCCCGGGCCTGCCGGGACGCCGGGATCGCGAGCGTGGCCGTATACGCCGACCCGGACCGGGACGCTCTGCATGTCCGCGCCGCGGATGAGGCGTTCGCCCTGGGCGGTGACACACCGGCGAGCAGCTACCTGGACATCACCAAGGTCCTCAACGCGGCCCGCGAGTCCGGTGCCGACGCCATCCACCCCGGCTACGGATTCCTGTCGGAGAACGCGGAGTTCGCTCAGGCCGTGCTCGACGCGGACCTGATCTGGATCGGACCGCCGCCGCAGGCGATCCGTGACCTCGGTGACAAGGTCGCCGCCCGGCACATCGCGCAGCGCGCCGGTGCCCCGCTGGTGGCCGGCACGCCGGACCCGGTGTCCGGCTCCGACGAGGTCGTGGCGTTCGCCGAGCAGCACGGGCTGCCCATCGCGATCAAGGCCGCCTTCGGTGGCGGCGGTCGCGGGCTGAAGGTGGCCCGGACGCTCGAGGAGGTCCCCGAGCTGTACGACTCCGCGGTGCGCGAGGCGGTCGCCGCCTTCGGTCGCGGCGAGTGCTTCGTCGAGCGCTACCTGGACAAGCCGCGGCACGTGGAGACCCAGTGCCTGGCCGACTCCCACGGCAACGTGGTGGTCGTGTCCACGCGTGACTGCTCGCTGCAGCGCAGGCACCAGAAGCTGGTCGAGGAGGCGCCCGCGCCGTTCCTCTCCGAGGCCCAGGTCGCCGAGCTGTACGCGTCGTCCAAGGCGATCCTCAAGGAGGCCGGCTACGTCGGCGCCGGGACCGTCGAGTTCCTCGTCGGCCAGGACGGCACGATCTCCTTCCTGGAGGTCAACACCCGCCTCCAGGTGGAGCACCCGGTCACCGAGGAGGTCGCCGGCATCGACCTCGTCCGCGAGATGTTCCGCATCGCCGACGGCGAGGAACTCGGCTACGGCGACCCCGAACTGCGCGGCCACTCCTTCGAGTTCCGCATCAACGGCGAGGACCCGGGCCGCGGCTTCCTGCCCGCGCCCGGCACGGTGACGCTGTTCGCGCCGCCGTCCGGCCCGGGGGTCCGCCTGGACGCCGGTGTCGAGTCCGGCTCGGTCATCGGCCCGGCGTGGGACTCGCTCCTCGCCAAGCTGATCGTCAGCGGCGCGACCCGTGAGCAGGCGCTGCAGCGGGCCGCGCGGGCGCTGGAGGAGTTCCAGGTCGAGGGCATGGCCACGGCCATCCCGTTCCACCGCGCGGTCGTCAAGGACCCGGCGTTCGCCCCCGAACTCACCGGCTCCGCCGACCCGTTCACGGTCCACACCCGGTGGATCGAGACCGAGTTCGTCAACGACATCAAGCCCTTCGCGGCCCCCACGGACGCCGAGGCGGACGAGGACGCGGACCGGGAGACGATCGTCGTCGAGGTCGGCGGCAAGCGCCTGGAGGTCTCCCTCCCGGTCTCGCTCGGCATGTCCCTGGCCCGCACCGGGCTCGCGGCGGGCGCCAAGCCGAAGCGCCGCGCGGCCAAGAAGTCCGGGCCCGTCGCCTCCGGTGACACCCTCGCCTCGCCGATGCAGGGCACGATCGTCAAGGTCGCGGTCGAGGAGGGCCAGGAGGTCAAGGAGGGCGACCTCATCGTCGTCCTCGAGGCCATGAAGATGGAACAGCCCCTGAACGCGCACAAGTCCGGCACGATCAAGGGACTCGGCGCGGAGATCGGTGCGTCGGTCACCTCCGGCGCGGCGATCTGCGAGATCAAGGACTGACCCCACCGCACGTCCAGAGGTGCCCGGCGGACAGGAACGGCCTGTCCTCGCCGGGCACTTCTGCACTCACCGCGGCGCGCACTTCCGTGGTGAACGCCTGGCATGCTGAGGGCACGAGTCGAGTCGAGGAGGGCGGGTGGAAGCCATGGCCAAGCCGCCGGCCGGGCTGCGCGCGGATGCCCGCCGCAACTACGAGCGGCTGCTCGCCGAGGCCCGCGTGTGCTTCGCCGCGCACGGTACGGACGCGTCCCTGGAGGACGTGGCGAAGCGGGCCGGGGTCGGTATCGGCACGCTGTACCGGCACTTCCCGAATCGGCAGGCCCTGATGAGCGCGGTCTTCGAGGACGCGGCTCGTGAACTCCTCGTACGGTCGCGGGAGTTGCTGTCCGCTCCGCAGCCGTGTGGGGCGTTGGTGACGTGGTTGCGGGAGATGGTGACGCACGCGAGTGAGTACCGGGGGTTGTCCCGGGCGTTGATGGCGGTCGATCGTGACGGGTCGTCCGCGTTGGCCCGGTGCAGTGATCCCATTCGGGAAGCGGGCGGTACGTTGTTGTTCCGGGCTCAGAAAGCGGGTGATGTGCGTGGGGATGTGGAGATCGGCGACCTTCTCCAGCTGACCCACGCGATTGCTCTCGCGGCCGAGGGCAATCCTGGGGATGCTGAACTGGCGGACCGGTTGCTGACGTTGACGTTGCGCGGGCTGAAGCCGTAGGGCTGGTTCGGTTCGGTTTTCGGGTGCCGGCCGGTGGGGGCTGGTCGCGCAGTTCCCCGCGCCCCTAAAAGATGGCCTCGTTCAGCCGACCTGCTTTTTAAGGGGCGCGGGGAACTGCGCGACCAGCCACGACGGCGCCGCACCCGAATAACCGCGCCCGCCGACGATGCGATCAACGCCTGCGCAAATCCGCCACCCTCGCCGCGCGTTCTCGCTCGGGGGACTCCCCCGCAAGGACGCCCGCCGACCTCAACCCCGGTGCTCCGCCCGGTACTTGACCCCGTCGCGGTGCCGGGAGGGGGACATCCCGGCGGCGTTGGTCGCGCGTCGGGGTCTGATCACCCCCCTGGGCTCCCGAACCGCCCGCGACAGCGATCTGCACCCCCTGGTCGGCCAGCGCCTGCAACTCCGTCGCGGCGCGGTCGTCGTGGCCCGGGGGCTCGTCGGTGACGAGGCGGGTGATGACGTCCGTGGGCACGGTCTGGAACATGGTGTCCGTGCCGAGCTTGGTGTGGTCGGCGAGGACGACGACCTCGGCCGCCGCCTGGACGAGTGCCCGGTCGACGGACGCCGAGAGCATGTTGGACGTGGACAGGCCGCGTTCGGCGGTCAGCCCGCTCCCGGAGAGGAAGGCCCGGGACACCCGCAGCCCCTGGAGGGACTGCTCGGCCCCGCTGCCCACCAGCGCGTAGTTGGAACCGCGCAGGGTGCCCCCGGTCATGACGACCTCCACACGGTTGGCATGGGCCAACGCCTGGGCCACCAACAGGGAGTTGGTGACGACGGTCAGTCCCGGCACCCGGGCGAGCCGGCGGGCCAGCTCCTGGGTGGTGGTACCCGCCCCCACCACAATCGCTTCGCCCTCTTCGACGAAGCTGGCGGCGAGATCGGCGATGGCCGTCTTCTCGGCGGTCGCGAGATGCGATTTCTGCGGAAAGCCGGACTCCCGCGTGAACCCGCCCGGCAATACCGCACCGCCGTGCCGGCGGTCGAGGAGTCCTTCTGCCTCCAGTGCGCGCACGTCCCGCCGTACGGTCACTTCGGAGGTCTGGACGACGCGGGCGAGCTCACGGAGCGATACGGCCCCATTCGCTCGCACCATTTCGAGGATCAATTGGCGACGTTCTGCAGCGAACACGAAACTGACAGTAACCCCAACGACCGTCTGCTTTCAGCTGTTTGCGGTGAATAGCAGAAGTTGTTCGCACAGGGAGGCGAGAAGTGGTATAGGGCTTAGTCGACGCGCCTATGCCGTGCGAATGGGCGGCAACTCCCCGTGACCAGCGGGGAGTCCGCACTGCCTCAGACTTCGCCCGTCGCCTTGCGGGTGTGCAGCTGCCGGGCCACCTCGGCGATCGAGCCCGAAAGGGACGGGTAGACGGTGAAGGCGTTCGCGATCTGTTCGACCGTCAGATTGTTGTCGACGGCGATCGAGATGGGGTGGATCAGTTCCGAGGCGCGGGGCGCCACGACCACTCCGCCGACGATGATGCCGGTGCCGGGGCGGCAGAAGATCTTGACGAAGCCGTCCCGGATGCCCTGCATCTTCGCGCGCGGGTTGCGCAGCAGCGGGAGCTTCACGACGCGGGCGTCGATCTTGCCGCCGTCGACGTCGGCCTGGCTGTAGCCGACGGTCGCGATCTCGGGGTCGGTGAAGACGTTCGAGGAGACCGTCTTCAGGTTCAGCGGGGCCACCGCGTCGCCCAGGAAGTGGTACATCGCGATCCGGCCCTGCATCGCGGCCACCGAGGCGAGCGCGAAGATCCCGGTCACGTCACCGGCCGCGTACACGCCCGGAGCGGTCGTACGGGAGACCTTGTCGGTCCAGATGTGGCCCGACTCGCGCAGCTTCACGCCCGCCTCCTCCAGGCCCATGCCCTCGGAGTTCGGGATGGCGCCGACCGCCATCAGGCAGTGAGAGCCGGTGATGACCCGGCCGTCGGCGAGGGTGACCTCGACCTTGTCGCCGACGCGCTTGGCGGACTGGGCGCGGGAGCGGGCCATGACGTTCATGCCGCGGCGCCGGAAGACGTCCTCCAGGACGGCGGCGGCGTCCGGGTCCTCGCCGGGCAGGACGCGGTCCCGGGAGGAGACGAGGGTGACCTTGGAGCCGAGGGCCTGGTAGGCGCCGGCGAACTCGGCGCCGGTGACGCCGGAGCCGACCACGATCAGCTCTTCGGGGAGCTCGGTGAGGTCGTAGACCTGGGTCCAGTTGAGGATGCGCTCGCCGTCGGGGCGGGCGTCGTCCAGCTCGCGGGGGTGGCCGCCGGTCGCGATGAGGACGGCGTCGGCGACGAGGGTCTCCTCGGTGCCGTCGGCCGCCTTCACGATCACCTTGCGGGAACCGTCGATGGCCTGCATGCCGTCGAGCCGGCCCCGGCCGCGCATGACACGGGCGCCGGCCCGGGTCACGGAGGCGGTGATGTCGTGCGACTGGGCCAGCGCGAGGCGCTTCACACGGCGGTTGACCTTGCCGAGGTCCACGCCGACGACCCGGGCCGCCTGCTCCAGGGGTGGGGTGTCGTCGGCGACGATGATGCCGAGTTCCTCGTACGACGAGTCGAAGGTGGTCATCACCTCGGCCGTCGCGATAAGGGTCTTCGACGGGACGCAGTCGGTCAGCACCGACGCCCCGCCCAGACCGTCGCAGTCGACGACGGTCACCTCCGCGCCGAGCTGCGCTGCCACCAGCGCCGCTTCATAGCCGCCGGGTCCGCCACCGATGATCACGATCCGAGTCACGTACCCCATTGTCCCGCACGCTTCAAGATGCTTCTGCCCGGGGGCGACGGGGGCGCTGTCCGCGGGGCCGCGGGGGTCCGCTGTCGTCGGGTCGGAGTACCCACGGTTACGGGAGTGGCTGGTGGTTCCGCTGCCGTACTCTCGAACCATGTCGCTCTACGCCGCGTACGCCGGCAATCTCGACGCGCGGCTGATGACCCGCCGCGCCCCGCACTCGCCGTTGCGCGCCACGGGCTGGCTGAACGGGTGGCGGCTGACCTTCGGCGGCGAGCACATGGGCTGGGAGGGCGCGCTCGCGACGATCGTGGAGGCCCCGCGCTCCCAGGTCTTCGTCGCGCTGTACGAGATCGCGCCGCCCGACGAGGAGTCCATGGACCGGTGGGAGGGCGTCGGCCTCGACGTCTACCGCCGGATGCGGGTCCGCGTGCACACCCTGGAGGGCGAGGAGCCCGCCTGGCTGTACGTCCTCAACGGCTACGAGGGCGGACTCCCGTCGGCCCGGTACCTCGGGGAGCTCGCGGATGCCGCCGAGTCGGCCGGCGCCCCGCACGACTATGTGATGGAGCTGCGGAAGCGCCCCTGCTGAGGGTTTCCCACACACAACCGCGTCACAGGTCTCGTTGGAAACGACAAGACAACGATCGCCATCCCGTGCGCTCTGTCATCTACGCGCGTAGGCCCGAACCGGCTACGCTCATCCGCGTGAACGCATCTCTTCTTCCGGACGACATCCAGGGCGACCCCCATGCCGCCGCTGACGCCGCCGCCACGCGCCTGCGCGAACTGACAGGCGCCGAGACCCACGACGTCGCCCTTGTGATGGGCTCCGGCTGGGGGCCGGCCGTGGACGCCCTCGGCGTACCCGAGGCCGACTTCCCCGTCACCGAGCTGCCCGGTTTCCCGCCGCCGGCCGTCGAGGGCCACGGCGGGCGGATCCGCTCGTACAAGATCGGCGACAAGCGCGCGCTGGTCTTCCTCGGGCGCACCCACTACTACGAGGGCCGCGGTGTCGCCGCCGTCGCGCACGGCGTCCGTACGGCCGTCGCCGCGGGCTGCAAGACCATCGTGCTGACCAACGGCTGCGGGGGGCTCCGCGAGGGGATGCGGCCGGGGCAGCCGGTGCTGATCAGCGACCACATCAACCTCACCGCCACGTCCCCGATCGTCGGCGCCAACTTCGTCGACCTCACCGATCTGTACTCGCCTCGGCTGCGCGCGCTGTGCAAGGAGATCGATCCGGCGCTGGAGGAGGGTGTCTACGCCCAGTTCCCCGGCCCGCACTACGAGACTCCGGCCGAGATCCGCATGGCCCGGGTGATCGGGGCGGACCTGGTGGGGATGTCGACCGTGCTGGAGGCGATCGCCGCGCGTGAGGCCGGTGCGGAGGTGCTGGGGATCTCCCTGGTGACGAACCTTGCCGCGGGGATGACGGGTGAGCCGCTCAACCACGAGGAAGTTCTTCAGGCCGGGCGGGATTCCGCCACGCAGATGGGGGCACTGTTGGCCCAGGTGCTCGGGCGGCTGTAGTCACCGTCCCCCAGGGGGCTCCCGCCCCCTGGAACCCCCGGATGTCTCCCACCCACCCACCTGTTCACCGTCGGCCAGGACGTTGACGCAGAACCGCCACACCACACGAAAGGCTCACCCGCCGTGCACGACGACGAACTCATCGCGCGGGCCAGGACCTGGCTCGCCGAGGATCCCGACGCGGATACCCGGGAGGAGCTGGGGAAGCTCATCGAGGCCGGGGACGTCGCCGAGCTGGCCGGGCGTTTCAGCGGCACGCTCCAGTTCGGCACCGCGGGCCTGCGGGGCGAACTGGGCGCCGGGCCCATGCGGATGAACCGCGCGGTGGTCATCCGCGCCGCCGCCGGACTCGCCGCGTACCTGAAGAAGAACGGCGGGACCGACGGCACCGTCGTCATCGGCTACGACGCGCGGCACAAGTCCGCCGACTTCGCCCGCGACACCGCGGCCGTGATGGTCGGCGCCGGACTGAAGGCCGCCGTGCTGCCCCGGCCCCTTCCCACCCCCGTACTCGCCTTCGCCATACGGCACTTGGGCGCGGTCGCGGGCGTCGAGGTCACCGCCAGCCACAACCCGCCCCGGGACAACGGCTACAAGGTCTACCTCGGCGACGGCTCCCAGATCGTGCCCCCGGCCGACGCGGAGATCGCCGCCGAGATCGACGCGATCGGGTCCCTGCACGACGTGCCCCGCCCGGCGGAAGGGTGGGAGATCCTCGACGAGGGCGTCCTGGACGCCTATCTCGCCCGCACGGACGCCGTCCTCGCCCCGGACTCCCCGCGTACCGCCCGCACCGTCTACACGGCGATGCACGGCGTCGGCAAGGACGTGCTGCTGGCCGCGTTCGCGCGGGCCGGGTTCCCCGAGCCCGTGCTCGTCGCCGAACAGGCCGAGCCCGACCCGGACTTCCCGACCGTCGCGTTCCCCAACCCGGAGGAGCCCGGCGCGATGGACCTCGCCTTCGCGCAGGCCCGCGCGAGCGACCCGGACCTGATCATCGCCAACGACCCGGACGCCGACCGCTGCGCCGCCGCCGTCAAGGACCGCACCCAGGGCGGCAGTTGGCGCATGCTGCGCGGCGACGAGGTCGGCTCGCTGCTCGCCGCGCACCTCGTACGGCGCGGCGCCCAGGGCACGTTCGCCGAGTCGATCGTCTCCTCGTCCCTCCTCGGCCGTATCGCCGAGAAGGCGGGCCTGCCCTACGAGGAGACCCTCACCGGCTTCAAGTGGATCGCCCGCGTGGACGGTCTGCGCTACGGCTACGAGGAAGCCCTCGGCTACTGCGTCGACCCCGACGGTGTGCGGGACAAGGACGGCATCACCGCCGCCCTCCTGATCACCGAACTGGCCTCGGAGTTGAAGGCCGAGGGGCGTGATCTGACCGACCTCCTCGACGACCTCGCCGTGGAGCACGGGCTGCACGCCACCGATCAACTCTCCGTGCGGGTCGAGGACTTGTCGGTCATCGCGGACGCCATGCGGCGGTTGCGCGAGCAGCCGCCGACCGCGCTCGCCGGGCTGGCCGTCACCAGGGCCGAGGACCTGACCGAGGGGACCGAGGCACTGCCGCCCACGGACGGGCTGCGGTACACGCTCGACGGCGCCCGGGTCATCGTCCGGCCCAGCGGCACCGAGCCCAAGCTGAAGTGCTACCTGGAGGTCGTGGTGCCGGTCGCCACGCACGCCGACCTCCCGGCCGCCCGGGACGAGGCTTCCGAGACGCTCGCGACCATCAAGCGGGATCTGTCGGCCGCGGCCGGTATCCGACCGTCGTCGTAGGCGGTGGGGTGCCCGTCGTGCCTGGCCCGCACCGGGGTCAGGGCAGCCACCGGGTGACGAGCACCGCGGTCCAGGCGATACCGAGGATCACGGCGAACGGCCACAGCGGGCGCCCGCGCTCCTTCGCACCGCTCTCGCCGGTGGGACGGAGGGCGGGGTCGGCGATCATCGCGGAGAGTTCGGCGGCCAACGCGTCGTAGGGATGGACGAGTCGGCGTCTGCGCTGGAGCCAGGGCCAACGGGGCGCGGCCACCGCCCAGTTGTCGCCGTCCCGCACGCGCAGCTGGAGCTCGAAGGACTCGCGGCGGGCCGCGCGGAGGTCGTCCCAGGGGATGTGACGCGGGGCGCGCAGCCGGTTCAGCCAGATGCCGGTGCGGTCGGCGGTGACGCGCCAGCGGAGTTTGACGGGGACGCGGACGGCGCACATCAGGCCGGTGAGGAGCAGCAGGGCCCGGAACCAGAGGCTGTCGTCGATCGCCAGCAGGAAGTACCCCGCACACCACAGCGCCGTCAGGAAGGCCGCCAGCCGGTCCACCGCCCCCGCCCGCCACTGCCGCACCGGCACCACGGCGGTCTCCGCCCGCACGGCCACGGCCAGTTCCTCGTCCCGTGCCTTCCGGACCGCCGCCCGCTCCTCCCGGGCGCGCCGCCGTCCCGCCGTACCCTCCGGCAACGGCCGCACGGGCCCGGTCGACCACTCGGCCTCCGGCGGCTCACCGGGCTCCTCCGCCGCGCCGACCAGCAGGATCTCGGCGCCGTCGTAGGGCGCGCCATAGAGGACGGCCTCGCGCAGGGGGCCGGGGCTGGGAGCGCCGGCCGCTTCGAGGAGTTCCTCCAGCTCCTCCCGAGCCGCCTCGTCGCCCTGGTCGTCCCCCTCCCCCTCGTCGTCGCGTGCCGCCCGCGTCGCGACGGTGAACAGCGGCCGTAGCGCCTGCGGGTCGTCCGCCGCGTAGATCACCGCGTCCTCGTGCTCGTCCTTGCCGACGAGGACGCGCAGTACGGGTGCAGGGGTCGTGCGCAGGGCGGTCGCGCGGCGGCGGCCGAGGGTGCCGGAGAGGAGCAGGGTGAGAGCCAGGCCGAGCGCGAACAGGCCCTCCGCGAAAGCCAGTTGACGGTCATCGGTCCCGTGCCAGAGGCCGGAGGTGGCGAGCAGGACGACACCGGGTACGGCCAGACCGGCGCCGAGCTTGAGGAACAGGCCGCCCCGGCGTACCGGTACGTCCGTGTCCGGCAGTACGGCCGTGACGCCGTCCGCCGCCGCCAGGGCGCTGTCCCGCTGGCGTGCACGCGCGCGTGCCCGTAGCTCGGTGGCCGTCACGGAGGCGAGGACCAGCAGGGCGGCACCGACCAGGGCCGGCCACGGCAGCCCGGTCCCCCGCGCCGCCACCAGGACGACCAGCGCGGGGCCGGAGAACCGTACGGCCTCGGGGCGCCACAGCCACCAGACGACCTGGAGCGGCAGCAGGGCGACCAGGTCAGGGGGGAGATCCGTCGTGGCCAGCAGGCCGAAGGCGGCCAACACGGCGCACCAGAGGGTCAGTTCGAGGGACCAGCGCCGCGGCCGGACCGGGACCCACGACGGCAGCGCCGCAGCGGTCCACGCGCGCGCGTGCTCGCCGTTCCAGGCCGCGCATCCGTCGGGTATCGCGGAGGCGGGCAGCAGCGACGGCTCCCGGACGTTCGTGGTCATGACATCCCAGGGTGAGGAGGGTGAGCGCGGGGGGCGGGCGGCGCCCGTCCGGTCAGCCCGTCGCCAGCAGGATCGCCAGGAGCACCGCGCCCGCGACCGCCGGTGCGATCACCTCGTACGCCCAGCGCACGGTGACCTCGCCCTGTGCGGACTCGGCCTCCGCCCGGCCCTCCAGCAGCTCGCGCAGGTCGGTCATGATCTGGTCGGACTCCGCACGCGTGGGCCCGGCCTGCGCGGTCCCGCCCCGCATGGCGCTGCCCGCGCCCATGCCGCCGCCGAAGCCGCCGAGCGCGCCGCCGAAGCCGAGGCCTCCGGCCCGGCCGCCGCGCTGCGTGCCCGCCGCCTCCGCCGCGGCCTTCGCCTCGCGCCGTGCCGCCTTCTTGCGGGCCCGCAGCGAGACGGGCACCGCCCACAGCTGGAACTTGGCGCCCGCCTTCGTGACGACCTCGTTCGAGAACCCGGAACGCAGGCTGGCGATCTCGCCCCACGGCAGCACGACGACCCGGAAGGGGTTGCGGACGCGGAGGCGGTTCTCGTTGGCGTACACGGCCGGGCGGAGGGTGAACGCCACGAGGACCGGTACGACGAGGATCAGACCGGCGAGCGCGAGCCACGGGGTGCGGCCGTGGCCGCTCGCGAGGGCGTCGATGCCCAGCCAGCCGACGATGACCAGGAGGAGGGCACCGGCGACGAGGCCCGCGGGGGAGCGGTAGATCCGGTCTTTTTGCACGGGGAGCGGGGTCGTCATGGTGCCGATTGTGCCTCAGGGGTGCGCACGGTCGCCGTTGGGGCCGTGTGCGTTCGCGACCTCGGGTGCTCTGTGGCCGGTCGCGCAGTTCCCCGCGCCCCCTAGGTGGGACCACTTGCCCGGGGTGTACAGCTGCTACGCGCGTAGATATGCTCGGGTGGTGACCATGCCCACCACTGCACCTGCTGCTGCACACGCACTCGGCGAGGTAACGGCTTCCGACAGCACGCTGCGCCGTTTCCTCCACGGGCTGCCCGGCGTCGACGCGGTCGGCCTGGAGGCGCGTGCCGCCTCGCTCGGGACCCGTTCCATCAAGACCACCGCGAAGGCGTACGCCATCGACCTCGCCATCTCGATGGTCGACCTGACGACGCTGGAAGGCGCGGACACCCCGGGCAAGGTCCGGGCGCTCGGCGCCAAGGCGGTCCGCCCCGACCCGACCGACCGCACGAGCCCCTCGACCGCGGCCGTGTGCGTCTACCCCGACATGGTGGCCACCGCCAAGGAGGCCGTCGCCGGTTCCTCCGTGAAGGTCGCCTCCGTCGCCACCGCCTTCCCGGCCGGCCGCGCCGCGCTCGACGTGAAGCTGGCCGACGTGCGGGACGCGGTCGCCGCGGGCGCCGACGAGATCGACATGGTCATCGACCGCGGGGCGTTCCTCGCGGGCAGGTACATGAAGGTCTACGACGAGATCGTCGCCGTGAAGGAGGCCTCGGGCGCCGCGCGCCTGAAGGTCATCTTCGAGACCGGCGAGTTGTCGACGTACGACAACATCCGCCGCGCCTCCTGGCTCGGCATGCTGGCCGGCGCGGACTTCATCAAGACGTCCACCGGCAAGGTCGCCGTGAACGCGACCCCCGCGAACACCCTGCTGATGCTGGAGGCGGTGCGCGACTTCCGCGCCCAGACCGGTGTCCAGGTCGGCGTGAAGCCCGCGGGCGGTATCCGCACCTCCAAGGACGCCGTCAAGTTCCTGGTCATCGTCAACGAGACGGCGGGCGAGGACTGGCTGGACAACCACTGGTTCCGCTTCGGCGCGTCCTCGCTCCTGAACGATCTGCTGATGCAGCGTCAGAAGCTGGCCACCGGCCGCTACTCCGGCCCCGACTACGTGACGGTGGACTGATCCACATGGCATCCGCATTTGACTACGCACCGGCGCCCGAGTCCCGCTCCGTCGTCGACATCGCGCCTTCCTACGGCCTGTTCATCGACGGCGAGTTCACCGAGGCGGCCGACGGCAAGGTCTTCAAGACCGTCTCCCCCTCGACCGAGGAGGTCCTCTCCGAGATCGCCCAGGCGGGCGAGGCGGACGTGGACCGCGCGGTGAAGGCCGCCCGCAAGGCCTTCGAGAAATGGTCGGCGCTGCCCGGCTCCGAGCGCTCGAAGTACCTGTTCCGCATCGCCCGGATCATCCAGGAGCGCAGCCGCGAACTGGCCGTCCTGGAGACCCTGGACAACGGCAAGCCCATCAAGGAGACGCGCGACGCCGACCTCCCCCTGGTCGCCGCGCACTTCTTCTACTACGCGGGCTGGGCCGACAAGCTGGACCACGCCGGCTTCGGGGCGAACCCGCGGCCGCTCGGTGTCGCGGGCCAGGTCATCCCCTGGAACTTCCCCCTGCTGATGCTCGCGTGGAAGATCGCCCCGGCCCTCGCGACCGGCAACACGGTCGCCCTGAAGCCCGCCGAGACCACTCCCCTGTCGGCGCTGTTCTTCGCGGACATCTGCCGCCAGGCCGGCCTTCCCAAGGGTGTCGTCAACATCCTTCCGGGCTACGGCGATTCGGGCGCCGCGCTGGTCGCGCACCCGGACGTGAACAAGGTCGCCTTCACCGGTTCCACGGCGGTCGGCAAGGAGATCGCGCGGACGGTCGCGGGCACCCGCAAGAAGGTCACCCTCGAACTCGGCGGCAAGGGCGCGAACATCGTCTTCGACGACGCCCCCATCGACCAGGCGGTGGAGGGGATCGTCACCGGCATCTTCTTCAACCAGGGCCAGGTCTGCTGCGCGGGCTCGCGTCTCCTCGTCCAGGAGTCCATCCAGGACGAGCTGTTGGACTCCCTGAAGCGCAGGCTCTCCACGCTCCGCCTCGGCGACCCGCTCGACAAGAACACCGACATCGGCGCGATCAACTCCGCCGAGCAGCTCGCGCGGATCACCTCGCTCGTCGAGCAGGGCGAGGCGGAGGGCGCCGAGCGCTGGTCCGCGCCCTGTGAACTCCCGTCCTCCGGCTACTGGTTCGCCCCGACGCTCTTCACGAACGTCACCCAGGCGCACACCGTGGCCCGCGACGAGATCTTCGGCCCGGTGCTGTCGGTGCTGACCTTCCGTACACCCGACGAGGCGGTGGCGAAGGCCAACAACACGCAGTACGGCCTCTCTGCGGGCATCTGGACCGAGAAGGGCTCCCGCATCCTGGCCGTCGCGAACAAGCTGCGCGCGGGCGTGGTGTGGTCCAACACGTTCAACAAGTTCGACCCGACCTCGCCGTTCGGCGGTTACAAGGAGTCGGGCTTCGGCCGCGAGGGCGGTCGCCACGGCCTGGAGGCGTACCTCGATGTCTGAGAAGTCCGAACAGCAGCGTCTGAGTGTCTTCAAGACCTACAAGCTGTACGTCGGGGGCAAGTTCCCCCGTAGTGAGAGCGGCCGGGTGTACGAAGTGACGGACTCAAAGGGCAAGTGGCTCGCGAACGCACCGCGGTCCTCCCGCAAGGACGCGCGTGACGCGGTCGTGGCGGCGCGCAAGGCGTTCGGCGGCTGGTCCGGCGCGACGGCGTACAACCGCGGCCAGATCCTCTACCGCATCGCCGAGATGCTGGAGGGCCGCAGGGACCAGTTCGCGCGTGAGGTCGCGGACGCGGAGGGCCTGTCGAAGGCGAAGGCGGCCGCCGTGGTCGACGCGGCGATCGACCGCTGGGTCTGGTACGCGGGCTGGACGGACAAGATCGCGCAGGTGGTCGGCGGCGCGAACCCGGTGGCGGGCCCGTACTTCAACCTCTCCTCCCCCGAGCCGACGGGCGTGGTGACCGTCCTGGCCCCCCAGGACTCCTCGTTCCTCGGCCTGGTCTCGGTGGTGGCCCCGGCGATCGCGACCGGCAACACGGTCGTCGTCATCGCCAGCGAGAAGTCCCCGCTCCCCGCCCTGTCGTTGGGCGAGGTCCTGGCCACCTCCGACCTGCCCGGCGGAGTGGTCAACATCCTCTCCGGCGCGACGGCGGAGATCGCGACCCCCTTGGCCGCCCACCAGGACGTCAACGCCATCGACTTGGCGGGCGCGGACGACGTACTGGCGAAGGACCTGGAGATCGCAGCGGCCGACAACCTCAAGCGGGTCCTCCGTCCACAGCCTGTGGACTACTCGGAGACCCCGGGCATCGACCGCCTGACAGCCTTCCTGGAGACGAAGACGGTCTGGCACCCCACGGGTTCACTGGGGGCAGGCGGCTCGTCCTACTGAGCAGGCCGCAGGCCGCTCAGCAGGGGCGCGGGGAACTGCGCGACCAGTCACGACGGACGAACACCCGGCACCAGGTCCGCAGTCCCCCGACCCACCCCCGCACCTCACCCCCCGAGCAACCCGGTCACCTGCCCCACCACCGGCATGCTCCCGATCGACTGAGCCTCGGCGACCGGCCCGGTCAACGCCTGCGAGGCAAGCGGCTGAAAGTCCGCGAGCTGGGTGGCGACCCCGTTGTCGAGCGGGTCGACTCCCGTACCCGCAAGGGGGTTGGGCTTGAGACCGGCAACCGGCCCGGTGACGTAACCCACCGTGCCGGTCAGGGCACCGAGCCCCGCCGCGGGGTCGATCTTGCCCAGGGACGTGGGCCGCGTCCGCACCATGTCGGCCACCGGCGAGGTGTCCGCGGCGGCCGACGCCGCCCCCGCACCGAGGGCGACTCCGGCGGTCGCGAGGGCGACCAGGGCCCGCTGGGCGGTCGGATGCTGGGAGGACGTGTGTCGTGCCATTGCTGGTGCCACCTTCTGGTGCGCAGGGTAATCAGGTCAGCACGAAGGGTAGTTGACGTGTGATGCGCGTTCCACTGGCGACCCGCGGGGTCGGCAGGACGTACGGAATGCGTCAAACTGGTGTCCCGTGAGCATCCTTTCCCCGTCACCGGCCCGTGTCGTGCTGCTGTGCGGCCCCTCGGGTTCCGGCAAGTCCCTCGTCTCCGCCCGGTCCGGCCTGCCCGTGCTGCGGCTCGACGACTTCTACAAAGAGGGCGACGACCCGACTCTGCCGCTGGTGGCGGGGAGTTCGGACATCGACTGGGACCACCCCGACTCCTGGGACGCGGACGTCGCGGTCACCGCGATCGTCGAGCTGTGCCGCACGGGCCGTACGAACGTGCCGGTCTACGACCTCTCGCTCAGCGCGCGCACGGGCACGGAGGCGGTCGACGTGGGCCGTACCCCGCTGTTCATAGCCGAGGGCATCTTCGCCGCCGAGGTCATCACCCGCTGCCAGGAACTGGGCGTGCTCGCGGACGCGCTGTGTCTGAGCCGGGGTCCGGTGCGCACCTTCCGGCGCCGTTTCCTGCGGGATCTCAAGGAGGGCCGTAAGTCCGTGCCGTTCCTGGTGCGGCGGGGCTGGCGGCTGATGCGGCTGGAGCGGTCGATCGTGGCCCGGCAGACCGGGCTCGGCGCGTACGCCTGCGGCAAGGACGAGGCACTGGGCCGGCTGGCCGCCGCGGCGGTGGGGCGGCGCCCTGCGGCTGCTCCCACGCCCAGCACCTGACCGGGTACGAAAAGAGCGGGACTGGACGGACCCCCCGGCCCTCCAGTCCCGCTCTTCCGTTCCCCCGTGGTACTTCCCCCGTGTTTCCCCCCCCGTGGTCCCGGTGACCCCGTCGGCACCCCCCGGTACCGATCCCCCGTGGTCCCCCGGACCTCCCCCGTTACCTACTCCCCCCCGAACCCTCAGGCGACAAGCTCCCCGAAGGCGTCTTCCTCGTCACGGCCGAAGCTGAGGACCTCGTCCTCGCGCATACGGCGGAGCGACCGCCAGATGCTGGACTTCACCGTGCCGACACTGATGTCGAGGATCTCCGCGATCTCCGGGTCCGTGCGGCCCTCGTAGTAGCGGAGGACCAGCATGGTGCGCTGGAGTTCCGGCAGCCGGGACAGCGCCTGCCACAGGACCGCGCGCAGCTCCGTGCCGCGCATCGCGTCCGTGTCGCCGGGCGTCTCCGGCAGCTCCTCGGTCGGGTACTCGTTCAGCTTGCGGCGGCGCCACGCGCTGATGTGCAGGTTCGTCATGGTGCGGCGGAGGTAGCCCCCGACCGCGGCCTTGTCGCTGATCCGGTCCCACGCCCTGTACGTCGAGAACAGCGCGCTCTGCAGCAGGTCCTCGGCCTCGAAGCGGTCGCCGGTCAGGTGGTAGGCGGTCGCGTACAGGGAGGCGCGGCGCTCCTGGACGTAGGCGGTGAACTCCGCCTCCGACAGCGAACGACGCTCCCCCGTGTCCTCCCTGTACCCGCTTCCCCCGTGCGCCTCCCCCGTGTGCGCGTCAACCACCGTCATGTAACCGGTGTGCTGACGCCCGGCGCTGCGAGCGCACCCCCGCCCGCTCACAGCGCCGGACTTCTCCGAACCCCGGGTGACGTCGTGCAGACGCGTGATGACTGCGTTGTTGCTGGTGCTGTGCAGCGTGCTCATCTCGCGCCCCCCGTAGTGGACTTGCCCGGTGTTCGGATGTTCCGGCGTGGTTCCTTGCCTGTGCCGAAAATCCTGCCGGGGTCACTTCATGGACGTGTCCCCCGACTGTCACAGACCTGTCACAGGGCCCGGTCTCCGGAGCCGACCTCAGAAAACGGACAGTCCGGTCACAGAAAAGGGCGCTAGGAGTGCGCGCACGTGCCCGCAAGGTCTCCGTACACGTACAGGTGTCGAAACCCCGGCCCGCCATGGGCCAGAATGAGCCCCGTGCCTTCCCTGTTGCTGATCGAGGACGACGACGCCATCCGGACGGCCCTGGAGCTCTCTCTGACGCGCCAGGGACACCGGGTAGCCACCGCTGCCAGCGGCGAGGACGGTCTGAAGCTGTTGCGTGAGCAGCGGCCGGACCTGATCGTGCTGGATGTGATGCTGCCCGGCATCGACGGTTTCGAGGTGTGCCGTCGTATCCGGCGCACGGACCAGCTGCCGATCATTCTGCTCACCGCGCGCAGTGACGACATCGACATCGTCGTCGGACTGGAGTCCGGCGCCGACGACTATGTGGTCAAACCCGTGCAGGGGCGTGTTCTCGACGCCCGGATCCGGGCCGTGCTGCGGCGCGGGGAGCGCGAGGCCAACGACGCGGCCACGTTCGGTTCGCTGGTGATCGACCGCGCCGCGATGACCGTCACGAAGAACGGCGAGGACCTCCAACTCACGCCCACCGAGCTGCGGTTGCTCCTGGAGCTGAGCCGGCGGCCCGGACAGGCCCTGTCCCGGCAGCAGTTGCTGCGGCTGGTGTGGGAGCACGACTACCTCGGTGACTCGCGGCTGGTGGACGCGTGTGTCCAGCGGCTGCGCGCCAAGGTCGAGGACATCCCGTCGTCCCCGACCCTCATCCGTACCGTGCGCGGCGTCGGCTACCGCCTGGACTCGCCTCAGTGACGGACGCACCAGGGGGGATCCGCGGCTGGCGCCCGGGTCGTAAGGGAGTTCTGTGGCGGCTGCGGTTCACCAGCCTGCGCCTCAGGCTGGTCGTGGTCTTCGGGCTGGTCGCGCTGACGGCCGCCGTGTCCGCGTCCGGCATCGCGTACTGGCTCAACCGCGAGGCGGTCCTCACCCGCGCCCAGGACGCGGTCCTGCGCGACTTCCGCCAGGAGATGCAGAACCGCGCCGGCGCGCTGCCCGTCCACCCCACCCAGGACGAACTGATGCGCACGGCGGGCCAGATGGCCAACAGCAGCCAGCGCTTCAGCGTCCTGCTCGTCGCCGAGGACACGAACGACAAGACGGTCTACGGCAACTCCGGCGGCCTGAACGGCTTTTCGCTGGAGGACGTGCCCAAGTCGCTGCGCACGGCGGTGAACAAGCAGCAGTCGGTGTCCGACGGCAACAAGGAGCCGTACCACCTGTACTGGCAGCGGGTCACCGAGCACGGCACGCCGTATCTGGTGGCCGGGACCCGGATGATCGGCGGCGGCCCGACCGGCTACATGCTCAAGTCCCTTGAGCCGGAGGCCAAGGACCTCAACTCCCTCGCCTGGTCGCTCGGGATCGCCACCGGGCTCGCGCTGATCGGTTCCGCGCTGCTCGCGCAGGCCGCCGCGACGACCGTCCTCAAGCCCGTGCACCGGCTCGGCATCGCCGCGCGCCGGCTCGGCGAGGGCAAGCTCGACACCCGGCTGCGGGTCTCGGGGACCGATGAACTCGCCGAGCTGTCACGGACGTTCAACCAGACCGCCGAGGCGCTGGAGAAACGGGTCGCCGACATGGCCGCCCGCGACGACGCCTCGCGCCGCTTCGTCGCCGACATGTCGCACGAACTGCGCACCCCGCTGACCGCGATCACGGCCGTGGTGGAGGTCCTGGAAGAGGAACTCGACGCCGAGACCGGCAGCGTGGACCCGATGATCGAACCCGCCGTGCGCCTCGTCGTCAGCGAGACCAAGCGGCTCGGCGACCTCGTCGAGAACCTGATGGAGGTCACCCGCTTCGACGCGGGCACCGCCCGGCTTGTCCTCGACGACGTCGACATCGCCGACCAGATCACCGCGTGCATCGACGCCCGCGCCTGGCTGGACGCCGTCGACCTGGACGCCGAGCGCGGCATCCACTCCCGGCTCGACCCGCGCCGCCTCGACGTCATCCTCGCCAACCTCATCGGCAACGCCCTCAAGCACGGCGGCTCCCCGGTCCGGGTCTCGGTCCGCCTGGAGGACGACGACCTCGTCATCGCCGTCCGCGACCACGGCCCCGGCATCCCCGAGGACGTCCTGCCGCACGTCTTCGACCGCTTCTACAAGGCGAGCGCCTCCCGGCCCCGCTCCGAGGGCAGCGGCCTCGGCCTCTCCATCGCCCTGGAGAACGCCCACATCCACGGCGGCGAGATCACCGCCGCCAACTCCCCCGACGGCGGCGCGGTGTTCACCCTCCGCCTGCCCAGGGACGCCTCCGCGCTCACGGAGGAACCCGGCACCGAGAACGGCGAGAAGGGCGAGGGCTCCGGCCCCGAGGAGAACGCGTCATGACCGTACGACGCCGCTACGGCAGCGCAGTCGCCCTTCCGCTGCTCGGGCTGCTGCTCGCCGGGTGCGGGATCCGGGCCACCGAGGTGCCGACCGACTTCGGGGCCGCGCCCTCGCGGGTGCCGTGCACGCTCACCGAGCCGGACGTGTCGACGCAGGCCGCGCGCGGGGTGCCCGTGCAGGTGTTCCTGCTGTGCGGGTCGTCGCTGGTGACCGTCGACCGGGCGGTACAGGTGCCGGACGGCACGGCGGACGTGCAGCGCCGGGTCATCGTCGCCCAGGGACTGCTCGACCAGCTCGCCGAGTCGCCGTCCTCGGGCGAGCGGGACGCCGGGTACACGACCGACGTGCGCGGCGGCATGACGGTGAGCGGGCCGCGGGCGAGAGATCCCAAGGACGCGCTGCGGCTGAGCAATTCACCGGCCGACCTCACGTCGTACGCGCTCGCCCAGATCGTCTGTACGTTCTCCGACTCGGCCGCGGCCGAGGGCGACGGCTCCGTGATCCTCGGCGGCCCGGACGGCACCCCGCTGCGCCGCTACGAGTGCACGGACGACGTCCGCACCGACCCCGGCACCAAGGCGCCACCGTCCAGCGAGGTGACGGACGGCTGAAGCCGCGGGCGCCACGACGGTGAACGGGGCGCGAAAAGGGGCGTGTGGCGCAGGCCTCACCCTGGTGCGTGGCACCTACCCGGAACCGATCGTGCCGGACAGGGCGTCTTGTGGGGCGTGCAGCGTCAAGGCTCCATCGGCGGCAGCGCCGCGATTCGCATCCGTGTGGCAGGAGGTGTCCTCCTCGTCGCACATCTCGTGTTCGTCGCCTGGGTCACGCTGCGCCCCCGGGACGTCCCCTGGGTGATGCCCCCGAACCTGCACCCGCTGGCCAGCATCAGAGCCGACCTGGCGATGGGCTGGCCCGAGGCGTCGAAGCGGATCGGTGAGGGCCTCGCCCTGCTGGCCCCCCTGGGCATCCTCCTCCCGACGGTCAGCGGCCGGCTCCATGTCTCCCCGCTCGCGTCCTTCATCCGCACGGTCGCCGCGGGCGCCCTGATCTCCCTGGGCGTCGAACTGCTCCAGACCGGGGTCCCGGGCCAGGTCGTGGACATCGACTCCCTGCTGATGAACACGGTGGGCGTCGCCATGGCCCACGCCGCGATCGTCCCGACGGCCCGCGCCTGGCTCCGCCGCAGGGCCGAGACGATCCCCCCGCCGACCGTCCTCCAGGAGGAACCGACTCAGGGCCGGACCCCGACGATTCCCAGGGTCGGCATCGCACCGTAGAGCGACGCGGGGTGCGCTGCTCGTCCGTAACGTTGATGGCAGATGGGCGACCAACCCGCCCACCGCAACGAACGCCCAGGGCCCACCAAGGGCCAGTGTCCCCACGCGTCGGCCGGGAGAGAGCCGTAGGGGGCGCGCCGGTGTCGAGAGTGCGACCGCGCGGAGGCGCGAAGCGTCGAGCACGATCGCGCTCTCGACACCGGCTGAGGCGCCCCCGTAGGCGAACGACCCAACAAAAGGAGCGCCACCATGACCGCCATTGCCCGCCCCACCCAAGGCCGCATGATCGGCGGAGTGTGCGCTGCGCTGGCGCGGCGCTTCGGGACCTCCGCGACCACGATGCGGGTGATCTTCCTGGTCTCCTGCCTGCTGCCCGGCCCGCAGTTCCTGCTCTACATCGCGCTGTGGATCCTGTTCCCGGCCGAGAACAAGGTGCGTACCGAGGCCTGGTGAGAACCCGGCGCGCGTACGCCGATGGGGCGCACCCCTCGTCCAGGGGTGCGCCCCATCGGCGCGTGCGGAGGTGGGGTCAGCCCAGCGGGATGCCGTTCAGCGGCACGCCGTGCGTGGGGAGGCCCGTCTGCGACAGGGGCAGTCCGCCCAGCAGCCCGGCGACGGGCGCGGTCGGACCGTCGGACAGGACCTTCTCGGCGGCCGGCTGCACGGCGGACAGACCACCGGCGAGCGCGGGCTGCGCCTGGCTCAGCGCCTGGCCGGCACCCGGCAGCGCCTTGGCGACGTTCTCCGCGGGCAGCGTGTGGGTCACGGCACCCAGCGCCTGGGTGGCGTCCGGAAGCGCCGGAGCGGCGCTCGCGGCACCCGCGCCGGCAGCGGCGAAAGCGGCACCGAGGGCGGCGACACCGAGGGTCTTGGCAGCAGACTGCTTCATGGTGAATGCGTCCTTGAATGGTGTGACGGGGAATGTGAGCGGTCCAAGACCGTAAACACGCGAAGGCACCCGCCGCAAACATCGAAATGCGGACGGATTGTGAACACCCGCCCGCATTCCGATCCCGCCCCGCTCCCCCGTTCAGCCCTCTTCGGCCACAGAACCGCTGGTGGAAGCGGTCTGCCGGAACAGCCATTCGGATTTCAGCTCGGCATATCCGGGCTTGATCACGTCATTGATCATCGCGAGTCGTTCATCGAAAGGAATGAATGCTGACTTCATAGCATTGACGGAGAACCACTGCATGTCGTCGAGCGAATAACCGAACGCATCGACAAGGTGCTCGAATTCCTGGCTCATGCTGGTGTGCGACATGAGGCGGTTGTCGGTGTTGACCGTCGCCCTGAAGTGCAGCCGCCGCAGCAGCCCGATCGGGTGCTCGGCGTAGGAGTCGGCGGCCCCGGTCTGCAGGTTGGAGCTGGGGCACAGCTCCAGCGGGATGCGCTTGTCGCGCACGTACGACGCGAGGCGGCCCAGCTCGACCGAGCCGTCCTCCTTCACCTGGATGTCGTCGATGATGCGCACCCCGTGCCCGAGCCGGTCGGCGCCGCACCACTGCAGCGCCTGCCAGATCGACGGCAGCCCGAAGGCCTCACCGGCGTGGATCGTGAAGTGGTTGTTCTCGCGCTTCAGGTACTCGAAGGCGTCCAGGTGTCGGGTGGGCGGGAACCCGGCCTCCGCGCCCGCGATGTCGAAGCCGACGACACCCAAGTCGCGGTACCGGTTGGCGAGTTCGGCGATCTCCAGTGCCCGGGCGGCATGCCGCATGGCGGTGAGCAGCGCCCCCACCCGAATCCGCCGCCCACCCTCGCGGGCCGCGAACTCCCCTTGCCGAAAGCCCTCGTTGACGGCCTCGACGACCTCTTCGAGGCTGAGCCCGCCGTCGAGGTGCTGCTCGGGCGCGTACCGCACCTCCGCGTAGACGACACCGTCCTCGGCGAGGTCCTCGGCGCACTCGCGGGCCACCCGGATCAGCGCGTCCCGGGTCTGCATCACGGCGACCGTGTGCGAGAACGTCTCCAAGTACCGCTCCAGCGAACCGGAGTCGGCGGCCTCGGCGAACCACACGCCGAGCTTGTCCGGGTCGGTCTCGGGGAGTTCGGAGTACCCGGCGTCCCGGGCGAGTTCGACGATCGTCCCCGGGCGGAGACCGCCGTCGAGGTGGTCGTGCAGCAGAACCTTCGGCGCCCGGCGGATCTGGTCCGAGCTCGGGATGTTCGTGGTCTGGCTCGTCATTTCCGCACTCTAACTCCTACGCGCGTAGATCACCCGCTGTACGAATCCGTCGATACGTAACGGTGACCGCGCGGAAGGGTGGCGTACACGCTCACTTCTGACACTGTTCTGTCATGGCACAGCAAGCGACGCCGGTCAGGACGGCCCGGCTGGGGAGAGCGCTCGGCCCCGAACCGACCTCGGTGAGCGGCGTGGTGCTGCTGCTCCCCGGCGGCGAGGAGGTCTCCAGCCGCAGGCCCTCCCCCATGATGGCGACAGCCTCCGTACGGACGTTGGGCCGCAGGCTCGCCCGCGCGGGCCAGACCGACGGGCTCGCGACGCACGTCGTCCACTACCGCTGCCGCGGCTGGAACGGCAGCGAGGCGTCTCTCGCGCACGACGCGACCTGGGCGGTCGAGGAGGTCGTACGGCGGTACGGGGACGTGCCCGTGTGTCTCACCGGCATCGACATGGGCGCCCGCGCGGCATTGCGCTCCGCGGGGCACGAGGCGGTGAACTCCGTTGTCGCGCTTGCGCCTTGGCTGCCCGAACAGGACGTCGCGGCGCCACCCGAACCGGTGAAACAACTCGCCGGGCGGCGGGTGTTGATCGTGCACGGCACGAACGACGAGCGGACCGATCCCGAGTTGTCGTTCCGGTTGGCGGCGCGGGCGAAGAAGGCGAACCGGGACATCTGTCGGTTCGAGGTGCATTCCGACGGGCATGCGTTGCATCAGCATCGGCAGGAAGTGCACGCGTTGACCGAGGATTTCGTGATGGGGGCGTTGTTCGGGCGGGCGTTCTCGCGACCGGTCGAGGACGCGCTTCAGGCTCCGCCGCCCTTGGGTCTGAGGATGCCGTTGGCTGCCGGGTTCGGGCGGTCGCTTCGTAAGGGCTGAGAGTCCCTACGTCGGTAGCAAGGTGCCCCTCTTGGACATCAGGAACTGCTTGAAGGCTGCCACCGGCGGGGTGTCCGGGTGGCCGTCCAGCCATGCGACGCCGATCTCTCTCACCGCTCTCGGGGCTGTGACTGTCAGCTCGGCAACTCCCGGGCGGGGTACGGCCGGTGGAGGGAGGAGGGCTACCCCTAGACCTGCGGCCACCAAGCCCCTCAGGGTCTCCGCCTCCTCGCCCTCGAAGGCGACTCGGGGCCTGAAGCCGGCTTCCTTGCAGACGTCGTCGGTGATGCGGCGGAGGCCGTAGCCGGGTTCCAGGGTTACGAAGGTTTCGTCGGCTGCTTCCGCGAGGCGGATGCGCTTGCGGGTCGCCAGGCGGTGGTCGGCGGGGACGACCAGGCGGAGTTTCTGTTCGTCGAGGCGGCGGGCCACCAGGTCAGGGGCGTCCGGGACCGGGGACGTCAGGCACAGGTCCAGCTCGCCCGCGCGCAATCGCTCCAGCATGGCCTCGCCGTAGTTCTGGACGAGGCTGAAGCGGACGCGGGGGTGGTCGGCCCGGAAGGCTCGGATGAGGCCGGGGACGGTCTCCGAGCCGAGGGTGTGGAGGAAACCGAAGGCGACCTTGCCCGTGGTGGGGTCGGCGTCGGCGCGGACCTCGTCGGCGGCCCTCTCGATCTCGGCGAGGGCACGGTCGACCGAGGTGAGGAAGGTGCGGCCGGCGGAGGTGAGGGAGACCGTACGGCCTCTGCGGGCGAACAGGTCGACGCCCAGGTCCTGTTCGAGGCGGACCATCGCCCGCGACAGGGTGGACTGCGGGACCTGCATCTCCTGCGCGGCCCGGGTGACGTGTTCGGTGCGGGCGACGCCGGCGAAGTACGCGAGGCGGGGCGCGAGCAGCGCGACGATGTCTTCTGTGTCACCGGACGGTGACAGGTGAGCCTGCGACCTCTGCTGATGCACCATGGGAACGATTATGGCGTTTCCGTGCATTGGACGGATGAGCGGGCGCGTACGTAGCTTCGACGCATGCCTTCCGCCGATACCGGGGCGTCCACGACCGTGGCCGCCACCCTCCCTGCCCCCGACTCCGACTCACGGCTGACGCCGGGTGGTCCCGGCTATCGCCGTATGAGCTTCGCGCTGTTCCTCGCGGGCGTGGCGACCTTCGCGCTCCTCTACTCCACGCAGGCCCTGCTGCCGTTGATCTCCTCCGGTTTCGCGGTGTCGGCGAGTGCGGCGAGCTGGACGGTGGCGGCGGCGACGGGCGGGCTCGCGTTGTTCGTCCTGCCGATGAGCGCGCTGTCCGAGCGTTTTGGACGTCGTACGGTCATGACGGCGTCGTTGGTCGTCGCGGTGGGCATCGGGGTGCTGGTGCCGTTCGCGCCGTCGCTGGGCGCGCTGGTGGCGTTGCGGTTCCTTCAGGGTGCCGCGCTGGCGGGGCTGCCCGCCTCGGCGACGGCGTATCTGGCGGAGGAGGTCCGGCCGAAGGCGCTGGTGACGGCGATCGGGCTGTTCGTGGCCGGCAACAGTGTCGGCGGGATGAGCGGCCGGGTCATCACCGGCTGGGTCGCGCAGGAGTGGGGCTGGCGGGTCGCGGTCGGGGTGATCGGCGTCATCGCGGTCGGCTGCGCGGTCGCCTTCCGGCTCCTGCTCCCCGCGCCTCGGCACTTCACACCGGGTTCGCTGCGCCCCCGCGTCCTGGCCCGCACGGTCCGCGACCACCTCGCGAACCCGCTGCTGTGCCGGCTGTACGCGATCGGCGCCCTCTTCATGACGGTCTTCGGCGGCGTCTACACGGTCATCGGCTACCGCCTCACCGAGGCCCCCTTCTCCCTCCCCCAGGGCCTCATCGGCTCGATCTTCCTGGTGTACCTGGTGGGCACCGTGTCCGCGTCCACGGCCGGACGGCTGGTGGGCCGGCTGGGCCGCCGGGGCGCGCTGTACCTGGCCGGCGGCACGACAGCAGCGGGCCTCCTCGTCTCCCTCGCCGACTCGCTCCCCCTCGTCCTGCTGGGCCTGGTCCTCATCACCGCCGGCTTCTTCGCGGGGCACGCGGTCGCGTCCTCGGCGGTCAGCAAGACGGCCACGACGGGGCGTGCACAGGCCTCCGCTCTCTACCAGTCCGCGTACTACATCGGCTCCAGCACCGGCAGCACGGTCGGCGCGATGGCGTTCCACGCGGGGGGCTGGGCCGGGACGGTGGGCATCGGAATCCTGGCGATCCTCGGCGTCGTGACGATCACCGTCCTCGGGTCACGGGCGGCTCGGGTGGAGCGGCGGGGCGTGGTTGCGGCCTGAGCCGTGGGGCGGGGTGTGGTTACGGGCAGCGCGGGTGGGCGGCGCCTGGCGGCCTGAGTCCGGGGCTTGGATGGGCTGGTTGCGGGCTGCGCGGGTGGATGGCCTGGCGGCCTGGGTCCGGGGCTTGGATGGGCTGGTGGCGGTGAGTTCGGGGCTGGCCAGCCGGGCGGCCTGAGTCCGGGGCTGGTGGCGGGCTGCGCGGGTGGGTGGCCTGGCGGCCTGAGTCCTTGGCTTGGATGGGCTGGTGGCGGTGAGTTCGGGGCTGGGTGGCCTGGCGGCCTGAGTCCGGCGCCCGGGCGGCTGCTCGATGCGGGCCGCGCCATTTTCAGCGCCGGTCGGCCATCCAGTACAGGCCGCTCCCACTCAGCGCCGGTCGGCCATCCAGTACAGGCCGCTCCCACTCAGCGCCGGTCGGCCTTCCAGTACAGGCCGACATACTCAGTCCCGGTCGGCCTTCCAGTACAAGCTGCTCCCACTCAGCCCGTCCGGCGTTTGAGGACGAGGTCCTTTCGGGGCCGATCGGGGGTCTGGGGGCGGAGCCCCCGGCTGCGTCCACATCAACACCCTGCGCCTCACAACCATCCTGACCTGCACGTTCATTCACTCCTCGCGCCATTGTCAGTGGGCTGCGCTACGTTGCGGGGTAAGGGAAGAACGGCCACAGGGGTGGGTGGGCGAGACCATGAGTGACAGCGTTGTGACTACGACGGACGACCTCGACGTCAGGCTGGAGAAGCACCGCGTCGAGCTGACCGGTTACTGCTACCGAATGCTCGGCTCCTCCTTCGAGGCCGAGGACGCCGTGCAGGACACCATGGTCCGCGCCTGGCGGAACTACGAGAAGTTCGAGGGCAGGTCCAGCCTGCGTTCCTGGCTGTACCGGATCGCGACGAACGTCTGCCTGGACATGCTGTCCGCGGGCAACAAGCGGGCCCGCCCCGTGGACCTCAGCGACTCCACCCCCCTCGCGCAGGCCGCGCTGTCCCCCCGCCCGGACAACACCTGGCTGGAGCCGATGCCTGACGCCCGCGTGCTGCCGACCGTCGCAGACCCCGCGGAGGCGGCCGTGGCCAAGGAGTCGGTACGGCTCGCGTTCATGGCGGCCCTGCAGCAACTGCCGCCGAAGCAAAGGGCGGTGCTGATCCTCCGCGAGGTCCTCGCCTGGCGGGCCACCGAGGTCGCCGAGCTGCTCGACACCTCCGTCGCGTCGGTGAACAGCGCGTTGCAGCGGGCCCGCGCGACCCTCGCCGAGCGGGACGAGAAGGCGGCCGACGCCGCCGTGTCCGACCCGCTCGACGAGGAGCAGCGCAAGCTCCTCGAGCGCTACGTCGCGGCCTTCGAGGGCTACGACATGGCCGCGCTCACCGCGCTGCTGCACGAGGACGCCATCATGACGATGCCGCCGTTCGACCTGTGGCTGACCGGCCACGACGACATCACCGGCTTCATGACGACACTCGGTTCCGCCTGCGAGGGCTCCCGCCTGATCCCGGTCCAGGTGAACGGCCTCCCGGGCTTCGCCCAGTACAAGCCGGACCCGGACACGGGCGGCTACACCCCCTGGGCGGTCCAGGTCCTGGAGATCTCAGACGGCGGGCTCACCGGGTTCCACTTCTTCCTGGACACCAAGCGCTGGTTCCCGCTGTTCGACCTGCCCCTCCACCTCGAAGCGGAGTCCGACGAGATCGAGGAGGGCGCGTAGCGCGGGAGCGGGTGAGCGCAGCCGTATCCGGCCTCCGGACCGGCGGGCGGTCAGCTGCAGGCGGGCCAGGAGGTCGACGGCGCCGAGCCCCGGTGGTCCGGGGCCGACGATCTCGACCAGGACCACTCCGGCACCGGTCGTCGTCTCCAGCAGTGCCCGTACCTCGGCGCACAGCTCCGCCACCTCGTCGGGGGTGACGGGGCGGGCCGGCACGAGTACAGCGGGTGTCTTGGCGTCCACGATCGGTAGACCGGGTGGGCGGGCGTAACTCATCGGGGGTGACCGCCTAGGTTTGCTGTATGCCCCACGGATCAGCCCCGCCCTGGATACCCGACGGCCTCTCGCGTGCGGACGGCTCCGCCGAGGGGGTGCCGTGCAGGGGGTGCTGACCGGGTTCGCGGTCATCGGGGTGGTCATCGCGGTCGGCTATCTGATCGGGGTGCGCGGGTCCCTCGGCGAGCACGGGCGTGACGTCCTGACCAAGCTGGCGTTCAACGTCGCGTCTCCCGCCCTGCTGTTCACGACCCTCGCGCGGGCCGACCTCTCGGTGATCTTCTCCAGCGGGCTGCTCGTGACGATGCTGAGTACGGCCGCGGTGGCGGGGCTGTTCGTCGTGGTGGGGGTCGTACGGGGGTGGGGCGTCGGCCGTACGACGATCGGGGCGCTCTGTTCGAGTTACGTCAATTCCGGCAACCTCGGGATTCCGATCTCGGTGTACGTCCTGGGCAATGCGTCGCTGGTGGCGCCGGTGATGTTGTTCCAGTTGGTGGTGGTGAGTCCGCTCGCGTTGACGGTCCTCGATCTGTCCGGGGCGGGTGAGAAGGGGCCGTTGTGGCTGCGGCTGCTGACTCCGTTGCGTAATCCGATCGCGCTCGGGTCGCTTGCGGGGGTTGCGGTGGCGGGGGCCGGGGTTCATGTGCCGGGACCGGTGATGAATCCGCTCACGCTGATCGGGAACATGGCTGTGCCGGCGGTGTTGATCGGGTTCGGGATCTCGTTGCGGGGAAGTTCCTTGCCGGGGCGGGGGGTTGAGCGGTGGCCGGTGTTGTTGTCCGTGGCGCTGAAGTCCTTGGGGCAGCCGGTGATCGCGTGGGTGTTGGCCGTGGTGGTGTTCGGTATGCGGGGGGCGGGGTTGCTTGATGTGGTGGTGACGTCGGCGTTGCCTGCGGCGCAGAACCTGTACACGTATGCGAGTCGGTATCGGGTGGGTGAGGGGTTGGCTCGGGACTCGATTCTGCTGTCCACGGTGTTGTCGGTGCCGGTGTTGGTTGTGGTTGCGGCGTTGCTTGGGTAGGGGCCGGTTGTTGTTCGTCTGCGGGTGCGTTGGGGCTGGTCGCGCAGTTCCCCGCGCCCCTGAATGCCGTCAGTCACCGGCGCCCAAAAGTTCCCGCCCGTCACCCCTCGGCCCTGAACAGCCTTACGGGAAACGGCACTTGCAAGTCCCAGGCAACGCGAAAGGGGCCGGAACCCAAAAGTCCCAGCCCCTCCCCCGTCACCAACTACCGGTCACCGACTAGGCGATGCGCTCCAGCACCACCGGCGATGCCTTGAAGTCCGTGCCCTCGGCGTCGATGTCGTAGGAACCCTGTACCGCATCCAGGGCGTACTCGAAGCGGTCCGGGGTGTCCGTGTGGAGGGTCAGCAACGGCTGGCCTGCGGTCACCGTGTCTCCCGGCTTGGCGTGCATCTCCACTCCCGCGCCTGCCTGGACCGGGTCCTCCTTGCGGGCGCGGCCCGCGCCGAGGCGCCAGGCGGCGACGCCGATGTCGTAGGCGTCGAGACGGGTGAGGACGCCGGATGCCGACGCCGTCACCACGTGCTGCTCGCGGGCCACCGGCAGCTCCGCGTCCGGGTCGCCGCCCTGTGCCGCGATCATCCGGCGCCAGACGTCCATCGCGGAGCCGTCGGCCAGGGCCTTCGCCGGGTCGGCGTCCTTCACTCCGGCCGCGTCGAGCATCTCCCGGGCCAGGGCGATCGTCAGCTCGACGACGTCGGAGGGGCCGCCTCCCGCCAGGACCTCCACCGACTCGCGGACCTCGAGGGCGTTGCCCGCCGTCAGGCCCAGCGGGGTCGACATGTCCGTGAGCAGGGCCACCGTCCTGACGCCGTGGTCCGTGCCCAACCCCACCATCGTGGACGCCAGTTCACGCGCGTCCTCGATCGTCTTCATGAACGCGCCGGTGCCGACCTTCACGTCCAGGACCAGGGAGCCCGTGCCCTCCGCGATCTTCTTCGACATGATCGAGGAAGCGATGAGGGGGATGGCCTCGACCGTGCCCGTGACGTCCCGCAGGGCGTACAGCTTCTTGTCCGCGGGGGCCAGTCCGTCGCCCGCCGCGCAGATCACCGCGCCGGTCGTGTCCAGGACGTGCAGCATCTCCTCGTTGGAGAGCAGGGCGCGCCAGCCGGGGATGGACTCCAGCTTGTCGAGGGTGCCGCCGGTGTGGCCGAGGCCCCGGCCGGACAGCTGCGGGACGGCCGCGCCGCAGGCCGCGACGAGCGGGGCGAGCGGGAGGGTGATCTTGTCGCCGACGCCGCCCGTGGAGTGCTTGTCGGCCGTCGGGCGGGACAGGGACGAGAAGTCCATGCGCTCGCCGGAGGCGATCATCGCGGCGGTCCAGGTGGCGATCTCGCGGCGGTTCATGCCGTTGAGGAGGATCGCCATGTTGAGGGCGGCCATCTGGTAGTCGGCCACGTCCCCGCGGGTGTACGCGTCGATGACCCAGTCGATCTGCTCGTCGCTCAGTTCACCGCGGTCCCGCTTGGTACGGATGACGGAGATGGCATCCATCGACACTTGCGCCATGGCTTGGCTTTCCTTCCGGACGTTCGGAAAATGCGCGGCCCCGCTGCGGGACAGAACCCAACTCAGCGGGGCCGCACGGGAGTTACTTGGTGAGATGGTCCGGCCCGAAGGCCTGCGGGAGCATCTCCGAGAGCGGCAGGATGCCCGCCGGTGTCTCCACCAGCAGAGCGGGGCCGCCGAACTCGTACAGCAGCTGGCGGCAGCGGCCGCACGGGACGAGGATGTCGCCCTTGCCGTCGACGCAGGTGAAGTGCGTCAGCCGGCCGCCGCCGGTGCGCTGGAGGTCGGAGACAAGCCCGCATTCGGCGCAGAGGCCGAGGCCGTAGGACGCGTTCTCCACGTTGCAGCCGGAGACCGTGCGGCCGTCGTCGACCCGGGCGGCGACCCCTACGGGATAGCCCGAGTACGGCGCGTACGCGTGGGACATCGCCTCCCGCGCCTCGGCGCGCAGTTCGTCCCAGTCCACGGCCGACTCGGCGGCGGGCGAGGTCACTTGCCCTGGCCCTTCCGGTACGGCAGGCCGTCCGCCTTCGGCATCCGCAGGTGCTGCGCGGAGAGCGAGAGCACCAGCAGGGTGACGATGTAGGGGCTGGCGCCGACCAGCTGGGTCGGGACGTCGTCGGTGGTGGCGTACCAGACGAACATCAGGGCCGCGACGACGGCGGTGGCGACGGCCGGGACGTAGCGCTTCTTCCAGATCATGTACGCGCAGCCGACCACCAGCAGGAAGCCGAGCAGCAGGATCAGGGCGTGCACGTTGGTGGAGCCGCCGCGCAGGTTGAGGCTGTCGGTGTAGCCGAACAGGCCCGCGCCGAGGGCGAGTCCGCCCGGCATCCAGTTGCCGAAGATCATCGAGGCGAGGCCGATGTAGCCGCGGCCGCCGGTCTGGCCGTCGAGGTAGACGTTGGACGCGACGATCGACAGGAAGGCGCCGCCGAGGCCGGCGAAGCCGCCGGAGATGATCACGGCGATGTACTTGTACTTGTAGACGTTGACGCCGAGGGACTCGGCGGCCACCGGGTTCTCACCGCAGGAGCGCAGGCGCAGGCCGAAGGCCGTGCGCCACAGGATCCACCAGGTGGCCGGGACGAGGGCCACCGCGATGACGGTGAGCGGGGAGAGGTCGGTGAACAGACCGCCGATCAGGCCCCCGAGGTCCGAGATCAGGAACCAGTGCTTCTCGTTGAGCTTGTCCAGCCAGGTGGAGAGGCCGGGGATGTCGAAGGTGCCCAGCGAGTCGATCGGCGGGGACTGCTTGGCGGAGCCCTGCTCGGTGTTGGCGAAGGTGAACTTCGACAGATAGCGGGTGGTGCCGAGCGCCAGGATGTTGATGGCGACACCGGAGACGATGTGGTTGACGTTGAACGTCACCGTGGCGATGGCGTGCAGCAGCGCGCCGAGGCAGCCGCCGATGATGCCGAAGACGATGCCGACCCACGGGCCCCACTGGTAGCCGGCCCAGGCGCCGAACCAGGTGCCGAGGATCATCATGCCCTCGAGGCCGATGTTGACGACGCCCGCGCGCTCGGCCCACAGACCGCCGAGACCGGCGAGGCCGATCGGCACGGCGGCCCTCAGGGCGGTGGACATCTGGCCGGTGGAGGTGATGCCGTCGGCGCCGGTGATGACGCGGACCAGCGAGGTGAGGATCAGGGCGCCCGCGATGATCAGCAGGAGCACGGGGAGCGAGAAACGGCGGCCGCCCTTGCCGGGCTGCTGCGCCTGCGGCTTGGCGATGGTCGCGGTACTCATCGGGCCGCCACCTCCTTCTTCTCGGAGTTGTTCCGGGCGGCAGCGGCGAGTTCCTCACCGACGCGCTTCTGCTGGCGGCGCAGGCCCCAGGTGCGGACGACCTCGTACGAGATGACGACCGCGAAGACGATCAGGCCCTGCATGATCGTGGCGATCTCCTTCTGGTACGCGACCGGGGTCGCGTAGTCCAGGGCGGGGGACGCCTTGTCGAGGAAGGCCCACAGGAGGGCGGCGAGTGCGATGCCGCCCGGGTTGTTGCGGCCGAGCAGGGCGATGCCGATCGCGGTGAAGCCGAGGCCCTCGGGGAAGGTGAGGCTGTAGGTGTGGCTGTCGCCGAGGAGCAGCGGCAGCCCGGCGAGGCCCGCGACAGCGCCGGAGATCAGCATCGCGGTGAGCGTCATGCGCTTGGCGTCGACGCCGGAGGCCGCGGCGGCCGACTCGGACTCGCCGGTGGCGCGCAGGTCGAAGCCGAAGCGGGTGCGGTTGAGGACGAGCCAGTACAGGACGCCCATGATCACGGCGAGGAAGACCAGGCCGTAGATCTCGCCGACGTCCGAGCCCAGGTCGATGCCCGGGATCCAGCCGGACTTCTTCATGATGCCGGTCGTCATGTTGTTGCCGACCTGCACGCCCCACGTGTTGGTCTGCGTGAGGTAGAGGATCAGGCTGGTGGCGATCGCGTTGAGCATGATCGTGGCGACGACCTCGCTGACCCCACGGGTGACCTTGAGGACGCCCGCGATCCCGGCCCAGAAGGCGCCGGTGAGGACGGCGACCAGGAGCAGCAGCGGCACCTGGAGGACGGCCGGCAGGCCCACGTGCGCGCCGACGACCGCGGTCATCACGGCGCCGAGGCGGTACTGGCCGTCGACGCCGATGTTGAACAGGTTCATCCGGAAGCCGAGGGCGACCGCCAGGGCGGCGATGTAGTACATCGACGCCTGGTTGACGATCAGGACCTGGACGTCCGAGTACCCGATCTGCTGGAGCATCAGGTTGTACGGCTCGATCGGGTTCTTGCCCGAGGCGAGCAGCACGACCGAGGTCAGCAGGATCGCCGCGACAAGCGCCATGACCGGTCCGGCCACGGCGAGGAGCACGCGCTCCTTGTCGAACTTCTTCATCGGGCCTCGTCCTCCGGGGCGGCGGTGTCGTCCGCGTTCTCTACGGTGCTGTCCGCGCCGTTGTCTACGGTGCTCTCCGCGCCGTCCGCTTCTTCCTCGACGTGCTCGAGGTGACCGGAGGCGGCGCCGGTCATGGCCGAGCCGAGTTCCTCGGGGGTGACGGTGGCCGGGTCGGCGTCGGCGACCAGCCTGCCGTCGTAGATCACGCGGAGGGTGTCCGACAGGCCGATCAGCTCGTCCAGGTCGGCGGAGATGAGCAGGACGGCCAGGCCGTCGCGGCGGGCCTCGCGGATCTGGTCCCAGATCGCGGCCTGCGCGCCGACGTCCACACCGCGGGTGGGGTGGGCGGCGATCAGGAACTTCGGCTTGTGGCTCATCTCGCGGCCGACGATCAGCTTCTGCTGGTTGCCGCCGGAGAGGGAGGCCGCGGTGACGTCGATGCCGGGGGTGCGGACGTCGTACTCCTCGACGATCCGGCGGGTGTCGGCCTGGGCGCCCTTGATGTCGAGCCAGAGGCCCCGGCGGCCGCGCGAGTTGGGCTTCTCGGTGACGTGGCCGAGGATGCGGTTCTCCCAGAGCGGGGCTTCCAGGAGGAGGCCGTGGCGGTGGCGGTCCTCGGGGATGTAGCCGATGCCCTTCTCGCGGCGCTTGCGGGTGGCCCACGGCGTGATGTCGTCGCCGAGGAAGCCGATGGTGCCGGAGTCGGCGTTCTTCAGGCCGATCAGCGCGTCGATCAGCTCGGTCTGGCCGTTGCCCTCGACGCCGGCGATGCCCATGACCTCACCGGCGTGGATGGTGAAGGTGACGTCGTCCAGGACGCGCTTGGCGGTGCCGCCGACGGCCGCGTCGCCCAGCAGGCCGCCGGCCGTGGGCTCGGAGTCGGCGCCCAGGGAGGCGCCGCCGGCCGCGTAGACGGTGAGGGCCTTGACCTCGATGACGGGGGTGTCGGTGACCGTGGACTCCGCCGTCTCGGGGGTGGGGAGTTCGCTGCCGACCATCATCTCGGCGAGCTGACGGGGGGTCGTCGCGGAGGGGACGGCCGTGCCGACGGTGGTGCCGCGCCGGATGACGGTGATCTCGTCGGCGACGGAGAGGACCTCGCCGAGCTTGTGGGAGATGAAGATGACCGCGAGGCCCTCGGACTTCAGCTCGCGCAGGTTGCTGAAGAGGGCGTCGACCTCCTGCGGCACCAGGACGGCGGTGGGCTCGTCCAGGATCAGGGTGCGGGCGCCGCGGTAGAGGACCTTGAGGATCTCGACGCGCTGGCGCTCGGCGACGCCGAGGCTCTCGACGAGGACGTCCGGGCGGACGTTCAGGCCGTAGCGGTCGGAGATCTCCTTGATCTTCTTGCGGGCGCCGCCGCCGATGCCGTGCAGTTTCTCGCTGCCCAGGACCACGTTCTCCAGGACGGTGAGGTTGTCGGCGAGCATGAAGTGCTGGTGGACCATGCCGATGCCGCGGGCGATGGCGTCGGCGGGGGACGAGAAGGTGACCTGCTCGCCGTCGACGGCGATGGTGCCCTCGTCCGGCTTCTGCATGCCGTAGAGGATCTTCATCAGGGTCGACTTGCCGGCGCCGTTCTCGCCGACGAGGGCGTGCACGGTGCCTTTGCGGACACTCAGGTGGATGTCGCTGTTGGCGACGACACCCGGGAAGCGCTTGGTGATCCCCACCAGCTCGACCGCGATCGTCGACCGATCGCCGAGTGGAGGGTTGCTGGACGCGTCGATGGCGAACTCTCCTCGTGGAAAGGGGCCTCTCTACGCGCGTAGCGCCCCTGCTTTAAATAGTGCCCGGACCTGATCGTTCTCTGTCTGGCATCCGATCCGTTCCGAGCATTCTGCCGCGCGAACGGGGCGCGGAGAGACATCCTCCCCACACCCCGTTCCGTGGCCGTAACGCTGTCATTACAGCGCTCTTTTGGCCATGGTCGTGACTGGCCTGGAATCAACGGTTCAGGAGGTCTTGACCTTGATCGAGCCGTCCTTGATGCCCGCCTCGGCCTTCTTGAGGGCGGCCTGCAGCGCGGCGTTGTTCTTGAAGGTCGGGTTCGAGTCGGCCAGGCCGACCGCGCCGTTGCTCAGCGAGCCGCGGATCTCGCCGCTCAGCGGCTTCTTGTCCTTGATGACGGACTTGGACAGGTCGTAGACCGCGCCCGCGACGTTCTTCAGGGCCGAGGTGAGGATGTACGGCTTGTACTTGGCCAGCGCGGCCTGGTTGTACTGGTCCGAGTCGACACCGATCGCCCACACCTTGTGCGCGGCGGCGGACTTGATGACGCCCTGGCCGGAGAGACCGGCGGCGGCGTAGATCACGTCTGCGCCGGCCTCGATCTGCCCGTCGGCGGCGGCCTCGCCCTTGTCAGGGCTGGAGAAGCCGCCCTGCTGAGCGGTCTGGGTCAGGTACTGCGACTTGACCGTGACGCCCTTCTTGGTGTCCTTGACACCCTGCTCGAAGCCGGCTTCGAACTTGTGGATGAGCGGCACGTCGACCCCGCCGACAAACCCGACGGTGTTCGACTTCGTGGTGAGTGCGGCGGTAACGCCGGCCAGGTAGGAGGACTGCTCCTCGTGGAAGACCATGTCGGCGACGTTGTCGGCCTTGGTCTTGTCGTCGTCGATGATGCCGAAGGAGATCTTCGGGAACTTCGCGGCGGCCTCCTTGACGGCGGGCGCGTAGGCGAAGCCGACTCCGATCACCGGGTTGTAGCCGGCCCGGGCCAGCGTCTCCAGACGCTGCGTCTTGTCCGCGTCGGACTCACCGTCCTGCGGTTCGACGTCCCGGCCGCTGACGCCGAAGTCCTTCTCGGCCTTGGTGAAACCGGCGTACGCGGCGTCATTGAAGGACTGGTCGCCCTTGCCGCCGACATCGTAGGCAAGGCCAATGCCCTTGGACGTGCCCCCGGAGCTGCTGCTGGTCGTGGACTCGCTGGACGAGCTGCCACAGGCGGAGACGGTTACTGCAAGAGCTGCGGTTGCAACGCCTGCAACGGCGATACGGGACACCCGGCGCATGGAACGAGACTCCTTCGTGCAAGCGCCCCAACCAGGCGCTGGTTCCGTCGCAGAGTAACGCGCGTAGACAGCCGGGAGAACCCCAACTTGCCAGAGCGTTATCCGACCGTTTTGAACCTTTGCCAAACGCCATCGACCGGGTGACATGTATCAGACAATCCCACCCTCAAGATCCACCCGCCGAAGGATCTTTTCCTCCGTGGCTCCCCACCAGAATCCTTGATCGAGATACGCACTCTCGCGGGTCGGACCAACCCGCGGCGTGTCTCTCGTATCCATGGGGAGGATCATGAAACTCAAGAAGCTGGCCGCCACGACGGTAGGCATCGGCCTGACCCTGTCGGCCACCGTGGTAGGCCTCGCGACACCCGCGCTGGCCTCCACTAGCTGCAAGACCTGGACGTCCGCCGACCGGGCGACCGGCTACGGCAAGTGCACCGGGGGAGTCACCCGCTTCGACACCCACCGGGTGAAGGCGGTCTGCATCGGCCCCACCGGCAGCAAGTTCAACGTCTACGGCAAGTGGGTCAACACCCGCGCCGGCGAGACCTCGAAGGCCATCTGCACCACCAACACGTCCCAGTCCGGTGTCGAGGTGTTCAGCCTCAGCACCGAGACGGAGACGCCCTGATCCGACCGGTCCTGACGAGCGTGTCCAACGCTCGCGGACAGCGGACATGAGGGAGCCCCGGGCCATCACGGCCCGGGGCTCCCTTGTCAGCGTGCGGAGACCGACGTCATCGTCACTTGGTCGTGGTGGCGACCGTGACCTTGCCGTCGATGATGTCCTGCTTGGCCTTGTCCACCGCGGCGACGGCGTCGGTCATGGCCTTGTACTTCGGGTTGGTGTCGGAGAAGCCGACGCCGTCGTTGTCCAGGCCGTAGCGGATCACGCCGGTCTTGGGGTTGCCCTCGTACACCGACTTCACCAGGTCGTAGACGGCTCCGCCGACGTTCTTGAGCGCCGAGCCGAGGATGGAGTCCTTGTACTTGGCCAGCGCCTTCTGCTCGTACTGGTCGGAGTCCACGCCGATGGCCCATACCTTCTTGGCGGAGGCCTCGGAAATGACGCCCTGGCCGGACAGACCGGCTGCGGCGTAGATGACGTCCGCGCCCGCGTCGATCTGGCCGCTGGCCGCGTCCTTCCCCTTGTCCGGGCTCGCGAAGCCACCTTGTTCCGCGGTCTGGGTGAGGTACTGCGACTCGATCTTGATGCTGGGGTTGACCGACTTGGCGCCCTGGTCGAACCCTGCCTCGAACTTGTGGATCAGGGGTACGTTCACGCCGCCGATGAAGCCGATGTGGTTCTTCTTCGTCGCCTTGGCCGCGGCCACACCCGCGAGGTAGGAGGACTGCTCCTCGTGGAAGACGAGGTCGGCGACATTGGCGGCCTTGATCTGCTCGTCGTCGACGATGCCGAACGTAGTGTTCGGGAACTTCGCCGCCGCCTCCTTGACGGCCGGCGCGTAGGCGAAGCCGACGCCGATCACCGGGTTGTAGCCGGCCGTGGCGAGGCTCTCCAGGCGCTGCACCTTGTCCGCGTCGGACTCGTTGTCCTGCGGCTCGATGTCGCGGCCGGTGAGCTTGAAGTCCTTCTCGGCCTTCTGCAGACCGGCGTAGGCGGCGTCGTTGAAGGACTGGTCGCCCTTGCCGCCGACGTCGTAGGCGAGGCCGATGCCCTTGCCGGTGTACTTGCCGGACGAGGACGACGAGGTGTCGCTCGCCTTGTCGGCGTCCTTGCTGGAGCTACCGCAGGCGGTGGCCGCGAGGGCGATGACCGTGACGGCCACCGCAGCTTGGGAGAACTTCGTCCTCCGAGATGTCTGACGCACAGCAAGCACTCCTTCGTCCCCACGGCACCGTCACCGGACCGCTTCCCCAAGCCGCCGCCTCTGTGGCGATTTCCGCGCACAGTAACGCGCGTAGAAGAGGAGGGGAACGGTGTTTCTCCTCGCCGTTACCGGATCGTGCCGCCGACGCGTTACGTTCACGCGCCGGTGGTTACACCCGGGTGACACAAGGGGACGTAGGGGTACCGAACGGGCGCCCTCACGTCCCCTGGGTCACGGTGTGCCGGTCAGATCGCGCCGTCGATCAGGGCGGCGGCGGTGAACAGTTCCACGCCGACCGTGATCGCCGACTCGTCGACGTCGAAGTCGCCCTGGTGGAGGTCCCGCACGGTCCGCTCCCCCGGGGTGCGGACGCCGAGCCGGGCCATGGCGCCGGGCACGTGCTCCAGGTACCAGGAGAAGTCCTCGCCGCCCAGGCTCTGTTCGGTGTCCTCGACGGAGAGGGGGCCGCGGCGGGCGGTCATGGCGTCCCGGAGGAGCTCGGTGACGAGCGCGTCGTTGACGACGGGCGGCACCCCGCGGACGTACTCGATCACGGACTTGGCGCGGTACAGCCCGGCGACCTCGTCGATCGCCGCGTGCACGACGTCGGGCGCCTGCCGCCAGGCGTCGAGATCGAGACACCGGACGGTGCCGGAGAGTTCGGCGTGCTGCGGGATGACGTTGGGCGCGTGACCGGACTCGATGCGGCCCCAGGTCACCGAGACCCCGCTGCGCGCGTCCATGCGGCGGGAGACGAGCGCGGGCACGTCGGTGGCGACGCGGGCGGCGGCGGTGACGAGGTCGGTGGTCAGGTGCGGCCGGGCGGTGTGGCCGCCGGGGCCGTCCAGGGAGACCTCGAGCCGGTCGCAGGCGGAGGTGATGGGGCCGATGCGCAGCCCGATCCGCCCGCTGTCCACCTTGGGGTCGCAGTGCACGGCGATGATCCGCCCCACTCCGTCGAGCACCCCGCACGCGATGGCGTCGGCGGCGCCGCCGGGCAGGACCTCCTCGGCGGGCTGGAAGAGGAGGCGTACGGCCCGCGGGAGCAGGCCCTGCTCGTGCAGCCGGGCGAGCACGAGGCCGGCGCCGAGGACGACGGTGGTGTGCACGTCGTGGCCGCAGGCGTGGGCGCGGTCGGGCGCGGTGGAGCGGTACGCGCAGTCACTCTTCGTGTCCGGGATGGGCAGGGCGTCGATGTCGGCGCGCAGCGCGAGCATGGGTACGGCGGGGTCGCGGGGGCCGATGTCACAGACGAGGCCGGTGCCGACGGCGAGGACGCGCGGTTCGAGACCGGCGGCCTCCAGCCGTGCCTTGATCGAGGCGGTGGTCCGGAACTCCTGGTTGCCCAGCTCGGGGTGCATGTGCAAGTCGCGCCGGAACGCGACGAGTTCGGCACGCAGGAGCTCCGGCAGGGTGCCCGGGAGCACATTCCCGACGGGCTCGACCTCGGACTCTGCCTCGGACTCTGCTGACATCAATTGGTTCACCCTCTGAAGGGTAGGGCGCCCGGGTGGTCAACTGACCCTCGATCAACAAAAGTTCAACCCGTTAGTCGAAGAAAATCTGACCGCCGGCCGCATAGCTGCCTGTGGAGGTGGGTAAACTCCCCGCTTCTTCTGGGATACCACGGCTCACCACAGGCCGGCTCGACCCGTCCGCATCCCGGAATCCGTACTGCCGTACACCAGTGGCAACACTGCTACGCAGCGTGAGATTCCCGGACCCGGGTGTCCTTCTCGGGTCGCTTGGTAGGGTCCGCCGACGTGACCGACCCGAACGCGGACCTGACCGCGGACTTCACAGAGGCCACCCGCTCCTCCTACGACGCGATCGCGCCCGCGTACAGCGCCGAGCATCCGGACGGCCTGGGCGACGGCCCCGTCGAGACCGGCCTGCTGACCGCCTTCGCCGAGCTGGTCCGTACGGCGGCGGACGAGCCGCAGGTGGCCGACGTCGGCAGCGGCCCCGGGTATGTGACCGCCCGCCTGAACGCGCTCGGCCTCCAGGCCTTCGGCATCGACCTCTCCCCGCACATGGTGGCGCTGGCCCGCGAGGCGCATCCCGGACTCCGGTTCCAGGTCGGCTCGATGACCGCTCTGGACGTCCCGGACGCGACGCTCGCCGGCGTGCTCGCGCTCTACTCCACGATCCACGTCCCGGACGCCGAACTGCCGGGCGTCCTCGCGGAGTTCCATCGGGTGCTGCTCCCGGGCGGCTACGTCCTGCTCGCGTTCCAGGCGTCGGAGGGCGAACACATCCACATGGCGGAGCGCTACGGCCAGGACATCTCGCTGGACTACTACTTCCGCACCCCGGCCGAGGTGGCGACGTACCTCACGGAAGCGGGCCTGAGCGTGTACGCCCAGGCCCGGATCGAGCGGCAGGGCCAGCAGAAGTGGGGCCGGGCCTTCACTCTGGCCCACAAGCCCCCGACCGCCGGCTGAACCGCCTACGCCGCCGTCACCGCCGACAGCCGGTGCACGTCCCGCGCCGTCCCCGTGACCCCGGACAGGAAGCCCTGCGCGCGGGGTGAGGCGTTCTCGGTCAGCCAGGCCGGGTCGATGTCGCAGACCGCGACCCGGACCTCGGTGCCGACCAGCGCCAGCGGCAGGGTGTGCACCACGGTCGACGGGAAGCTGAGGATCGTACGGCCGATGGGGCCCCTGCGGGCGATCAGCTCCAGGGGCAGGTCCGGGCGGACGATCTCCAGGCCCGTCTCGACCGCCAGCCGGTGGAGTTTCTCGGTGCTTTCGCGGCGGTGGGCGAAGTAGCGGGTCGCGCCGTGCGTCTTGGCGAGGGCGGAGACCGCCTCCAGGTAGCGGTCGTTGTCGACAACTCCCGTCTCCACCAGGGATGTTCCGACCATGTCCGCGCCCTTGGTGATGCGGGGCGGCCCGAAGGTGGCGCGGGTCCAGGCGAATTCGTTCGGGGTGATCGTGACGCCCTCGGGGGTGGTCTCGATCGGCATGGAGGAGAAGACCTCGACCGTGCGCCGGGTGCTCGGGGTGAGGCGGCGGCGGGCCGCGGAGGAGACCGGGGCGAAGACCAGGTCGCGGGGGCCGGGGCGGCCGCCCTTGCGGTGCCAGCGCACCAGGCGTTCACCGCTGGCGAGTTGGGCGACGAACTCCATCGTCGCGGTGCCGTCGTCGACCACCACCAGCTCGCGTGCCTTGGTGATGGTCAGCAGGAGTTGTACGTAGCGGGAGAACGGGTCTCCCATGACGATCCGGTCCGCCCTGCGCAGGAGCCGGGTCAGGCCGCCGATGGTCTGGAAGGGGGCCGCGGGTCCGCCCCGCGCCTCCTCCCAGCGCACGGTGTGGCCCTCGTCGCGGGCGAGGTCGGCCATGCGGCGCAGCTGGCCGCGGGTCATCGGGTCGGTCGGCGACAGGACCACGAGGGTGAGCCCCCCGCCGGGTGCCTCCTCGGCCCTGGGCGCACGGAGGTGCGCCCACTCCAGCACGTTCAGCAGCTGTACCGGACTCTCCACGAACGCGAGAGTGTGGGGGGTGAGGCCGGCGGTGCCGGCGTGGGGGCTCATTGTCGTCCGACCGTCCCGTGACCGTAAGTGGCGCTTAATGGCTCGGACTCAGACCGAGACCGGCTCGCCCGCTGCCGCGGCGATCTCCGCCTCGGCGACCACGCCGGTGACGCGGCGCAGCTTCTTCATCGGACCGAGCTCCGACTCGTAGACCTTCTTGACGCCGTCGCCGAGGGAGGCCTCGATGGTGCGGATGTCGCGGACGAGGCGGGTCAGGCCCTGCGGCTCGACGGAGGCGGCCTGGTCCGAGCCCCACATGGCGCGGTCGAGGGTGATGTGACGCTCGACGAAGGTGGCGCCGAGGGCGACCGCGGCGAGGGTGGTCTGCAGGCCCGTCTCGTGACCGGAGTAGCCGATCGGGACGTTCGGGTACTCGGCCTGGAGGGTGTTGATGACGCGGAGGTTGAGCTCCTCGGCCTGCGCCGGGTACGTCGACGTGGCGTGGCACATCAGGATGTTGTCCGAGCCGAGGACCTCGACCGCGTGGCGGATCTGCTTCGGGGTCGACATGCCGGTGGAGAGGATGACCGTACGGCCGGTGGCGCGCAGCGAGCGGAGCAGCTCGTCGTCCGTGAGGGACGCGGAGGCGACCTTGTGGGCCGGGACGTCGAACTTCTCCAGGAAGGCGACGGCCTCGGTGTCCCACGGGGAGGCGAACCAGTCGATGTTCTTCGACTTGGCGTACTCGTCGATCTGGCGGTACTCGTCCTCACCGAACTCCACGCGGTGGCGGTAGTCGATGTAGGTCATGCGGCCCCAGGGGGTGTCGCGCTCGATGTCCCACTGGTCGCGCGGGGTGCAGATCTCCGGGGTGCGCTTCTGGAACTTGACGGCGTCGCAGCCGGCCTCGGCGGCGGCGTCGATCAGCTTGAAGGCGTTCTCCAGCTCACCGTTGTGGTTGATGCCGATCTCGCCCACCACGTAGACGGGCCGGCCGGGGCCTGCGGTCTTCGAACCGAACTGGCGCAGACGGGAGTTGATGCTCATGACAGCGGGTTTCCTTACTTGGTGAGGGAATCGAGAGAGGGGCCGAGGATCCAGCTGGCGATCTCTCGGACAGCGCCGTCGCCACCGGCCACGGTGGTGACCGCTCGTGCGGCGCCGCGTACGACGTCGTGGGCGCTCGCGACCGCCACGGGCCAGCCCACGAGGGCGAAGCACGGGAGGTCGTTGACGTCGTTGCCGACGTAGAGCACGCGCTCCGGCGCGATGCCCTGCTCCTCGCACCACTGCTTGAGTGCGAGGTCCTTCCGGTCGATGCCGTGCAGGACCGGGAGTTGGAGCTTCCGGGCCCGGGCGGCGACGACCGGGTTCTGCTCCGAGGACAGGATGAGCATCTTCAGGCCGCTCTTGCGCAGCGCCGCGATGCCGAGTCCGTCTCCGCGGTGCACGGAGACGAACTCCCGTCCGTCGGAATCGATCAGCACCCTGTCGTCGGTCTGGGTGCCGTCGAAGTCGAGTACGACCGCGTCGATGTCGTCGGCGGTCGGGAGCGAGCCGGGGCGGTCCGCGTCGAACAGCGGGGCCAACGCCCGTGCCCTGGCCAGCTCGTGGGGGTCGTCGATCTCCAACACCCGTGCGGGGTCGGTCCGGACGAGTTCGGTGCGGCCGAAGAAGCGGTGGCCGACCTTGCGGAAGCCGGCCGCGTCCATGCCGTAGACGGCGCCGGTCTCCAGGAAGTCCTGGGGGCGGTCCTGGCGGCGCGGGCGGAACGACTTGTCGTGGTTGACGCCGTAACCGCCGCTGGCGACCGTCGAGTTGGCGACCTTGGTGGCGCCTCCGACCTCTTCGCTGCGGGCGGGTTCGACGACCGCCGTGGCCTCGTCGTCGGCGTCGCGCCAGACGAAGCCGTGGAAGGGGGCGACGGTGTGCGCGGTGTCGGCGCCGTTCGCGACGATCGCGTTCACGATGCCGTCGACGTCCTCGCGGACGATGAAGGGGCTGGTGCACTGCACGAGCAGGACCACGTCGACGGAGGCGCCGTGCAGCGCCTCGTGGGCGTCCATGGCGTGCAGGACGGCGGCCTCGGAGGTCGCGGTGTCACCGGCGATGGCGGCGGGCCGCAGCACGACCTCGGCGCCGGCCTGGCGGGCGGCGGCGGCGATGGCCTGGTCGTCGGTGGAGACCACGACGTCGGTCACCAGCCGGCTGGCGCGGCACTCGCGCACCGCGCGGGCCACCAGCGGTACGCCGCCGACGGGGGCGAGGTTCTTGGCGGGGACGCCCTTGGAGCCGCCGCGCGCGGGGATCACCGCGAGCACCCGGCGCACCGAAGCGCCTTGGCCCGCTTGCGGGTTGGACATGGGCTCTACTCCTTGAGCGGAAGACTCGGCGTTCACAGCTCCCCCATCCGGCGGATGACGGGCGCCACGCGCTGCACTCCGTGGCGGTAGGCGCCCCGCGCGGCCCGGCGGACGATCTGCCGGACGGGACCCGGTGCCCTGTCCGCGGCGGGGGCGCCGGGCAGCGGGGTGCCGTCCGGGCCGAGGTGGTGGCGGGCGAGGATGCCGGGCAGATAGCCGGGGGCGGTCTCGGGCGTGTAGTACGGGGTGAGCGGCACCATCTCGTCGCCGGCCAGCAGCTTGACGATCCGCTCCCGGGCCGCGTCGAAGGCCGTCTCGTACGACCCTCCCCCAGAGGGGGGACCCCCAGCCCCCACCCCCTGCCGGGCCACCCACTCGGCGTCCGGCACCGGCCGGTACCCGGCGTCCAGCTGCTCCCAGGAGGCGAGGCACCCGGAGCCCACGAAGTGGTGGTTGCCGAGCCCCTCGCGGATGCCGAGGTCGGTCAGCACGACGGTGGGGATACGGCGGTGCAGGGACTCCAGGGCGGCCGTCGAGCTGATGGTCACCAGGAGGTCGGTGCGGTCGAGCACCTCGCCCATGTGCCCGTACACCAGGCTGAAGTTGGCGGGGAGCTCCTTGCCCTGGACCAGCTTCTGGTAGGGCAACTCCTCGATGTGCGTGGTGTGTTCGCCGGGCTTGGAGCGCAGCTTGAGCAGCACCTCGCGGTTGGGGTGGAAACGGGCGTGCTGTATCGCCCGGTTGAGCAGGTAGTCGCGGTCCCTGCGGTTGTCGGGCACCGAGGGCTGCACCGCGAAGACGACCGTGTACGGGTCGTGCTCACCGGTGTAGGCGGCCCCGCCGAGGAACGGCAGGGCGACCTCGGTGACCGCGGTGGAGTCGGCGCCGACGCCGTCGTAGACCGCCTTGAAACGGTCCGCGTCCTGGCGGGAGTTGGCGAGGACGAGGTCCGCGCCGTGTCGCAGCAGCAGGCCGTCGGTGAGCTTCTCGTAGACGACGCCGACGTAGCCGGTGACGACCACGGGCCGCTTGCTGCGCCCGTCCCAGGCGCGGGCCAGCCCGTGCAGCATCGCCTGGACCCCGCCGCCGACGAGGGAGAGCACGAGGATGTCGTACGGCTCCGTCTCCATGGCGCGCAGGAACTCGACGGCGGTCACCTCGCGGAGGGAGTCGGCGGTGACGCCGACTTCCTTCAGCTGGCGGGCTGTTGGGGTGGCACGACCCCGCAGGAGGTACCCGTCCAAAGAGATGTCCGAATGCGGTGGAGCGATGCGGTTCGCGGTGAGCGAACCCCATTTCCACCGGGTGTCGGAATCCGCGAGGACGGCGACTCGCAGGGTCTGCGTTGCACTTGCTGGCACACCGAAGACGCTAGGAAGCCATTCCGTTGATCGGCCCAACCAGAGGGCAACAAACGGTTAACAGCGCACCGCCGAATGGCGAATCAGGGCGTGGCGGGGGTGAAAAACAACCCGCTTCACTGCTTCGCCACGCGGCGTTCATCCAATATCAAGGTGAAGGTAAAGACGGATGACGGGCCGCCCCCTAACGTCGACTGCGTGGTCAAGCTCTCCGTCATCGTGCCGTTCTACAACGTGCAGCAATACGCGCCCGACACGCTCAAGAGCCTGCGGGCGAACGCGCGTGCGGACTACGAATTCATCCTCGTCGACGACTGCTCGCGCGACGGGACACCCGACATTCTCGCGCGCGCGGAGCGCGAGTTGCCAGGCGCGGTGTATGTCAGACACGAGAAGAACGGAGGACTGGCGACCGCGCGCAACACCGGGATCGACAAGGCCCGGGGGGAGTACCTGACGTTCCTCGACGGGGACGACTGGCTCGCTCCCGGCTACTTCCCCCAACTGGTGGACGCCATCGCGGAGTTGGGCTGCGACTTCGTGCGCACGGACCATGTCCAGTGCACCGCGCGGGCCCGCACCATCAACCGCGTGCCGCACGGCAGGCGCGGGGTCGTGATGAATCCGCGCGAGGCGATCCTGCCCGCCGACCGGTCCACCTCCGTCGACTACGCGTACGCTTGGGCGGGGATCTACCACCGCCGGCTGGTCGACCGCGGCCTGCTCCACTTCACCGACGGGCTGCGCACGGCCGAGGACCGGCCGTGGATCTGGAAGCTGCACCGGGAGGCGGAGTCGTTCGCCGCGGTGAGTCTGCTCGGCGTCTTCTACCGGCGCGGGGTCGCCTCCTCGCTCACCCAGATCGGTGATGTCCGGCAGCTCGATTTCATCCGCGCGTTCGACCAGGTCATCGAGGAGACGGCACAGGACCGGGACGCGGCGGTCCTGCTCCCCAAAGCCGTCCGCACGTACTGCGCAATCATTTCCCATCATCTGGGATCCATCGAAAGGTTCGAGCCGGCGGTGGCGAGAAAACTGAAGTCGATGAGCGCCGTCGCCCTGCGGCGCATGCCGCAGGACGTGGTGGACGAGGCGCTCGACTCCATGGACATACAGCGCGCGACGAGGTTGCGCCGACTGCGCCGCCGTCCCGCCGCCGCGGGGGCCGCCGCGTGACCACCCAGATCTTCCTGGCGTCGACGCTCTACGGCACCGCCACACTCGCCGCGGCCCTCGACGCCGACTGCTTCCGCCCCGCCGACCGGCGCATCCTGCTGGTCTGCAACAACGCGGCGACCCCCGAGACCACCCCCGGCCTCGACGAGGCGCCCGGCTTCGAGCGGCTGCGGGAACGCTTCGACGACGTGAAGTCGTGGAACGAGACCATCTCGCCCTTCCACCCGGGCGGTTGGGCCCCGCGCCTCGACGACGTCCCGATGTGGGAGCGGCATCTGCGGCTCCTGTGGGACCTCGGTGACGACCCTGTGGAACTGGCCGTCGAGTCGATCCAGGTCAACCCGGCGCTCGGCGTGACCCAGATCTTCACCGGCGCACCCGTCACCGTCTACGCCGACGGCCTGATGAGCTACGGCCCGACCCGCAACAAGATCGACCCGCTGGTCGGCACCCGGGTCGACCGCCTGCTCCACCTGGACCTGGTGCCGGGCCTGGTGCCGCTGCTCCTCACCGAGTTCGGCGTCGAGCCGGAGATCGTGCCGACCGACGCCTTCGTGAAGGTGCTGTCCGAACTCGTCGACACCGCCGAGGAGTTGCCCGCGCTGCCGGACGAACCCGCCCTGCTGCTCGGCCAGTACCTCTCCGCGCTCGACATCCTCACCGCCGAGGAGGAGGAGGACCTGCACGTCCGGATGCTCAAGGGCGTGGTCGAACTCGGCCACACCCGCGTGGTGTTCAAGCCGCACCCCTCCGCGCCGGCCCGCTGGTCGCGCGCGCTGGAGCAGGAGGCCGAGCGGCTCGGCGCCGACCTCACGGTGCTCGACACCCCGGTCCTCGCCGAGGTCCTCTACCAGCGGCTGCGGCCCGTCCTGGTCGTCGGCTGCTTCTCCACCGCCCTGCTCACCGCCGGCGCGCTGTACGAGCTGCCGGTGGCCCGGGTCGGCACGGCCACCCTGCTGGACCGGCTGACGCCGTACGAGAACAGCAACCGGGTGCCGGTGACGGTGGTCGACGCGCTGCTGCCCGAGCTGACGGACCGCGCGGCGGTCGCGGAGCAGCGCCGGGGCATGGACATCGACCTGCTGAACGAGCTGGTCCGGGCGGTCGGTTACGCGATGCAGCCGAAGATCTACCCGAGTCTGCGCCTGGCCGCCGAGGCCTATCTGTCCCGGCGGCTGAACGCGCACAGCTGGCGCTACTTCAAGCGCAAGCGGCTCACCTCGCTGGCGCTGCCCGGCGCGGTGCCGGCCCAGCTCGCGTTCATCCCGCGCAACGCGACGGTGCGCCGGGTCGCGCGGCGCGCACGGCTGCTGAAGCGGACCGTCAGCCGCTGACACACGGCACGGACAGAGCGGGTCGGCTCCCTCGGGAGGCCGGCCCGCTCTGTGGTGTGCGGGCTCGGTACACGGGGTCCGTTGCGGTGGCGCCAAGAGGTTGGGTACGCGAAAACGAAACCTGGGTGAACACCCGCGGACGGGGTGACGAAGGGTCGCGTCCAGAGCGCAAACCCGCCCGGATGTCGGACTAGTGTGCTGTGACCCAGCAACGTCCCACCAAGGGGAAACCTGTGATCGACACGCCCGCGGACACTCGGGAAAACCCGACGGGCAACGTGATCCGCGCCGTCCTGCCGCCGACCGCCGACACGCTTCCCCCGTCCGACCCGCCGGCGCCTCCCAAGCGCCGGGAGAGCCGCCTCCGGGCACTGGACGGCCTGCGTCTGGTCGCCGCGCTGATGGTGGCCGCCTACCACTACGGCGGCCGTGACGGCGACGTCACCAAGGCGTGGGGCTCCTCGCCGAAGCACCAGTTCCCCACCATGCACCTGCTGTTCTCGTACGGCTGCCTCGGCGTGCAGGTGTTCTTCGTGATCAGCGGCTTCGTCATCTGCATGAGCGGCTGGGGCCGCCCGCTGCGCTCCTTCTTCGCCTCCCGCGCCTCCCGGCTGCTGCCCGCGTACTGGGCGGCGCTGCTCCTGGTGACGGCGGTCTTCGCGCTGCCGATGGTGGCGTACAAGGCCGCCGCGCCGAGCGATCTGCTGGTCAACCTGACGATGATGCAGATGCCGCTGGGCGTCGACCGGGTGCTCGGCGTCTGCTGGACCCTGTGGGCGGAGATCCGCTTCTACGCGCTGTTCGCCCTGTGCATCGTGCTGCCGGGCGCGACCCGGCGCCGGGTGATCATGTTCTGCGCCTGCTGGACGCTGGCAGCGGTGATCACCCAGGGCGCGAAGTCGCCACTGCTCGACATCGTCGTGATGCCCGAGTACGCGCCGTACTTCATCGGCGGCGTGGGCCTCTACCTCGTGCACCGCGACCGCAAGGACGTCTACGCGTGGGGCATCGTCGCCGTGAGCTGGCTGATCGGCCAGCACTACGCGGTGGCGAGCCTGTGGCACTCGCCCAACACGACGGCCTTCTCGAACCGCTCCGCCTGGGGCATCATCCTGGTCGTCACCTTCGGCTACGTCGCCGTCGCGGCGATCGCCCTGGGCTGGCTGCACTGGGCGAACTGGCGCTGGCTGACGGTCGCGGGGGCGCTGACGTACCCCTTCTATCTCGTCCACGAACACCTGGGCTGGGTCGCCATCAAGGCCTATCACCAGACCCTGGGCATTCCGTCGTACGCGACGGTCATCCTGACGGTGGTCACGATGCTCGTCCTGGCCTGGCTGCTGAACCGCTTCGTCGAGAACCGGCTGACACCGGTGCTGCGCTCGGCATTGTCGAATCCCCCGAGTCCGCGCCGCTGACCAACGGCCTTTTCACGGCACTTCGCGCCCGCCCCACGACCGACAGGTGGATGTCGGCCGTCAGGCGGGCGCATTTTTTCGGCCATCCGACAGTCCCTGGAATTCGATGTTCCGCATGCCGCTATCGATGCCGAGTTCCCTTTCATGGCCTTCGTACAACGCCCGCACAGGAATTGGTCTGCCGTTCACTTCTCTGTCCGTTTCACCGGGCGCCGTAGGGCAGATGCTGGGGAGTCCGCACTGGCTCAAACCGGCCGGCCCGTCCGTACCAGGGAGTGTTCTCGACAATGACCCTCGTACCTCGCACGATACGACCGCCCCGTCGCCTCGACGACGTTCCCGGCTGGTTCCCCGTTCTCGATCAGGTGCTGTTCGAGTGGTTCCTGGACCGGCAGGAGTCGACGGGAACGCGGGGCGATCTGCTGGAAGTCGGGGTGTACATGGGCAAGAGCGCGATCTGTGTCGGCCGGCACAGCCGGGACGGCGAGCAGTTCACCGTGTGCGACCTCTTCGAGGGCGACGCGCTCGACGAGGCCAACCAGGCGGAGTCGACGAAGTCGTACTCCTCCCTCACGCAGCGCACCTTCGAGGAGAACTACCTCGCCTTCCACGAGGAGCTGCCCCGCGTCCTGAAGGGGCCCAGCAGCATCGTCCCGGCGGAGGTCGCCCCCGCCAGCTGCCGGTTCGTCCACATCGACGCCTCGCACCTGTACGAGCACGTCCACAACGACATCGGCGCGGCCCATGACGCCCTGCTGCCCGGCGGGATCGTGGTCCTGGACGACTTCCGCTCGGAACACACGCCCGGCGTCTCCGTCGCCGTCTGGGAAGCCGTGCTCAACAGGGGCCTGCGCCCCATCTGTCTGAGCACACAGAAGCTCTACGGCACGTGGGGCGACCCCGAGCCGATCCAGGAGGAGCTGCTGGCGATGGTGCGCGGGCGCGAGGACTGTCACCTCAGCATCCAGCAGGCCGCCGGACACCGCCTGGTCCGCTTCAAGTCCAAGAAGGGCATGCAGGCCCCGCCCTTCCCGCCGTCCCGGTTCGCGCACGAGCCCGTCCCGGAAGAGGCCGCGCACCGGCCCGCGGCGGCCACCGCGCCGCCCCGCCGCACCGGCCGGAGCCGCACCCGCCGTCTCGCGGCCGACGTGCTGCCGCCGATCCTGACGCGCGCGATCCGCAACGGCCTCAGCCGGTCCTGAACCGCGCCTCGATACCCGCGACGAGCAGGTCGAGCCCTTCCTCGAAGTGCCGGCCGTAGTCCTCGAAGATCTCCGCGCCCGCCGCGGCCGACAGGGGGAAGTCGGCCATCAGGCGGGCGCGTTCGTGTACGTCGTAACCCTCGCGGCGCTCGTCAGGCAGCGGCTTGACGCCCTGCTCCTCGCTGACGAAACCGATCGTGAAGAGGTACGACGTCGAGGTCGCGCGGACCGCCTGGGCGAGGGTGAAGCCGGCCTCGGTGAACAGGCGCAGGGTGCGTTCCATCTCCACCGCGTGCAGGGTGCCGGTGAAGCGTGAACCGCTGAAGACCTTGGCGCCGTCGCGGTAGCCGAGCAGCGCGTCGCGCAGTCCGCGGTTGGACTTCAGCAGCCGCTCCTGCCAGGTGTCCTCGTCGGTGAGCGGGGCGTCGGCGACCATCCGCCGGTACATCTCCGTGGCCATCTCGTCGAGCAGCGCCTGCTTGTCCTTGAAGTGCCAGTACAGCGCGGGTGCCTTGACGTCCAGTTCCTTGGCGATGGCGCGCAGGGTCAGCCCGTCGAGGCCGACCTCGTTCAGCAGCTTCAGGGCGGTGTCCGCGACGCGCTTGCGGTCGAGGGGGGTGCGTCGTTCCGTGCTCACGCTTGACAACTTAACACCGTTAAGGCCACTCTCGGAACCAGCGGCACTTAACAGCGTTAAGGAGACTGGATCATGACCGAGCACGTGGACGTACTGATCGTGGGCGCCGGCCCCACCGGACTCGCCCTCGGCGTGGACCTCGCCCGGCGCGGGGTGGACGCGCTGGTCGTGGAGCGCGGCCCGGAGCTGTCCCCCGGCTCGCGCGGCAAGGGGATCCAGCCGCGCACGATGGAGGTCTTCGACGACCTCGGCGTCCTGGACGCGATCCTCGCGGCGGGCGGCGAGTACCCCGTCGGGATGGTCTGGCAGGACGGCGAGCGGGTCGCCGAGCAGAGCATGTTCGACCCGGCCGAGACCACCGAGGACTCGCCGTACGGGGCCCCGTGGATGGTGCCGCAGTGGCGTACCCAGGAGATCCTGCGGGCCCGGCTCGACGAGCTGGGCGGCCGGGTGTCCTTCGGCCGCGAGGTCACCGGCCTCACCCAGGACGAGGACGGAGTGACGGTCGGGTTCGCGTCCGGCGCCCCCGTCCGCGCCCGGTACGTCGTGGCCGCCGACGGCGGTCGTTCCGTGATCCGGCGCGGGCTCGGCATCGGCATGACCGGCGAGACCGTCGACCCGAACCCGATCCTGGTGGCCGACACCCGCATCACCGGCCTGGACCGCGACAACTGGCACATCTTCCCGCCGCGCGGCGACGACGGCTTCCTCGCGATCTGCCCGCTGGCCGGCACGGACGACTTCCAGGTGATCGCCCAGATCCTGGACGACAGCACACCCGACCTGTCCCTCGACGGCGTACGGAAGATCGTCGCCGCCCGCTCGCACCTCGCCCCCGAAGACCTCACCGAGATCCGCTGGGCCTCGGACTTCCGCCCCCGCGCCGCCCTCGCCGACCGCTTCCAGCGGGGCCGGGTCTTCCTCGCCGGGGACGCGGCCCACGTGCACTCGCCGGCCGGCGGACAGGGCCTCAACACCAGCGTCCAGGACGCCTACAACCTCGGCTGGAAGCTGGGCGCGGTCCTGCGCGGCGAGGCTCCCGCGAGCCTGCTCGACACCTACGAGGAGGAGCGGCGGCCCAACGCCGCCGAGATGCTCGGCCTGTCGACGAAGGTCCACCGCGGCGAGGCCCGGCGCGGCGAGGCGACCCGCCAACTGGGCATCGGCTACCGGGAGTCGAGCCTCACGACGGACACTCGAGCACTGGGCGAGGGCCTGCGCGCCGGTGACCGCGCGCCGAACCGCACCGTCGCGGGCGTACGCCTCCTGGACGCCTTCCGGGGCCCGCACTGGACCCTGCTCGCACTGGGCACGAAGGCACCGGCGGTCGGCGACGCCGTACGTGTCGTGGAAGGACCGGCCGCCGAGACGTACGGCACCGGTCTCTTCCTGGTCCGTCCCGACGGCTACGTCGGCTGGGCGGGCGACACGGACGGCGGTCTGGCGGAGTACACCGAACGCTTCGGTCTGGACGGCTAGTCGGTCACACGGAACTGGCCAGCGACAGCTTCACCGCGAAGCCCAGGAACAGCGCCCCGGCCGCCGAGGTCGCACCGGCCGCGAGGCGCCTGCGGCGGCGGAAGGCCGTCGCCAGCCGGGTGCCGCTGAAGATCAGGGCGCTGAGGTACAGGAAGCTCGCCAGCTGCGCGAAGGCGCCGAGCACGACGAACGACAGCGCGGGGTAGGCGTACCCCGGGTCGACGAACTGCACGAAGAAGGCGACGAAGAACAGGATCGCCTTCGGGTTGAACAGGCTCACGACGAAGGCGCGGCGGTAGGGCCGTTCCTCGGCCGCCTCGGCGACGGGCGCCGGCTCCATGGCCGCCCGCTCCTTGCGGCTGCGCCACAGCGACCACGCGGCCCGCAGCATCCCGAACGCGAGCCAGGTCAGATACCCGGCCCCCGCGTACTTCACGATCCCGAACAGCACGGCGTTGGCCTGCAGCAGCGAGGCGACCCCGGCCGCGGAGAGCGTCATCAGCACGGTGTCGCCGCACCAGACACCGGCGGCCGCCGTGTACCCGGCACGGGTCCCGCGGCGGGCGGCGACCGAGAGGACGTACAGCGAGTTGGGACCGGGCAGCAGGACGATCAGGACCAGGCCCGCGAGGTAGGTGGGGAGATCGATGACACCGAACATGAGCACGAGTGTCGCACGCGGTCGCGTGGCCCCACAGCCGTTCGGGGTCCCCCACCCGGCCGCCGTTCGCGGCCCGGCATCCGGGGGTACGTGTCCGGGGGTACGACGCCGGTGAGACGACGGGGGTGCGTGATGCGTACTACGGGCATGGGGAGAGCGCTCGCCGTCTCGGCGGCCCTGTCGGCCCTGGTGACGGTGTGCGGCTGCACGGCGCAGGGCGCGGACGGCGGACACCATCTGCCCGTGCGCATCCAGCTCCCCGGCAGCAGTACCACCAGGAGCGGTGGCGACGGCAAGTCCTCCGCGACCCCGGCCCCCGCCCGCGCCGCGAACGTCCTGTGGGCGCGCGGCGACAGCGGCATGGACGTACGCGAACTGCAGGCGCGGCTACGGCAGGTCGACTGGCTCTTCGACGGCCCGACCGGCACCTACGACGACCTCACCGAGCAGGCCGTCGCCGGTTTCCAGGGCAAGCGCGGGCTGCCGAAGACGGGGCAGACCGACCGCGTCACCTGGCAGCGGCTGGTGGGGATGACGCACGAGCCGGGCAAGTGGGACCTGTATCTGATGGGCGGCCAGCCGACCGGCGCACCCGACCCACGCTGTCTGACCGGCCGGGTGCTGTGCATCGACAAGACGAGCCGCACCCTGCGCTGGATGATCGACGGCCGCACGGTGTCGACGATGGCGGTCCGGTTCGGCGCGCAGTACACCCCGACGCGCGACGGTGAGTTCCAGGTCTACTGGAAGGCCCGCAACTGGGTGTCCACGCTCTACCACTCCCCCATGCCGTACGCGATGTTCTTCAGCGGCGGCCAGGCGGTGCACTTCTCGTACGACTTCTCGATGCGGGGCTACGCGGGCGGCTCGCACGGCTGCGTCAACGTACGCGACGAGGCGGCGATCTCGAGCCTCTTCGCACAGGTACGGACGGGCGACAAGGTCGTCGTCTACAAGTGAGCGGGTTATGAGGCGCGAGCGGGACCGGGGGAACGTGTCCCGCCCGCGCCGGGTGCACGAGCCGTAGGTACGGGGGGAACCCCGGCTCTGTGCGTTGGCCGATGACCAGTCGGCTCATTCAGTACTGCGCCACCCGGGCCGAAAACGTCACACCTCGCGCGAAAAAAGTTCCACGGCCCACAAAAGCGCAGGTCAGAGGGCGCTGTACGTCGGACTCGGCGAGGGGGTCCGCCGGCTCGCGGTGGTGTGCGCCGACGGGTGCCGGGTCAAGGGCGCGAACCCCGAGGAGCCCGAGGACCCCGTCGAGCCCGGAGCTGCGGCGCCGTTGTCCTGGTGCCCGCCGCCACTGCCACCACCATTGCCGCCGCCGCTGCCACCGGGTGCGACCGGGGATATGTGCCCGTCGTCGTCACCGCCCTGGCCGCCACCGCCCTGGTCTCCGGGACCGTTCTGGTCGTTGCCCTGGGCACCGCCGTTCTTGCCGGTGCCCTTGCCGTTCCCCTTGCCGTCCTTGCCGTCCGAACCGGCGCCGGTGTGCTTGAGGAGGCCCTTGCAGTACGTCCACACATGGGTCGTGCCACCCGCGGCGCCCTCCAGGGCCCGCCTGCGGCCGGGGGCCAGGGACGTGCCGTCGCGCACGGCGCGGCAGGACGAGGCGACACCGCGCCACCAGGTGCCGGACCCGTCCGACGTGCCGTCACCGGCCTCGGCGGACGGCGTCGGCTGCGCGCCGCTCCCGACCGCCTCGCCGGAGGAGTCGTCCGAACCGGCGCCGGGCGAGGGCGTACCCGAGCCGCGTGTGCCCGTCGGCGAGGGCGAGACCGGGGTCCGGTCGGGCGGCACGGCGGCGGAGATCGAGGCGGCGGGCGTCGGATCGTCGTCGAAGGGCGACGGCAGTGCCCCGGTGCCGGCCGCGACCGCGACCCCGCCGAGCATCCCGGCGGCGAGCACGGCGGTCAGCCCGTACCGCACGGGTCTTCCCCAGCGGGAACCCGGGACGGCCGAGGCGGGCCGCCCGAGCCGGACGAGACCGGCGTCGGAGGAGTGCGCGGGGCCGCGTCCGCCGAAGCCGGCGCGCTCGACATCGTTGCCGTTGCGCGCGGCCCGGAACGCCGTCAACGCGGCTTCCTCGCCCGGGAGTTCGACCTTGGTCTGGGAGGGTTCCCCGGCCAGCGCGCCGAGGGTTCTGGCGAGCCGTTCGGCCTGGTCGCGGGCGGCCGGGTCGACGGCCTCCAGGGACTCGCCGCGCAGCAGCAGCTCGGCGGTCTCACGGTCCAGCCATCGGCCGGGGGTCCGGCCCGCGGCAAAGCCGCCGGCGGATTCGGGGTCCCCCGGAAAAGCAGAGCGCTCGTCGGCCATCACATGTCCTTCTGCGTCCGCGCACGCGTATGCGTCACAGTGGCGGACGTCACCGCGCGGTCGCGCGGGTCTCGCTGGGGCGGCAGGGCGTCGAGGGCTCCGGCCGATTCCGGGTCGCCGCCGAGGAGTTCCGCGAGCCGTTTCAGACCGCGGTGCGCGGCCGTGCGGACGGCGCCGGGCCGCTTGCCGAGGGTCTCCGCGGCGGTCTTGGCGTCGAGGCCCATCACCACCCGCAGGACGACGGCCTCCGCCTGGTCCTGCGGCAGCTGGGCGATGAGGGAAAGGGTGGTGTCGGTGGCCAGCGCCTCGATGGCCTCGCCCGCGGTGTCGGACTCGGCGGCGCGGCCGGTCAGTTCGGTCTCGTCGCCGCCTATCGCGGGGCGCCGGCCGCGCATCCGTATGTGGTCGAGGGCGCGGTTGCGGGCGATCCGCGCCGCCCACCCGCGGAACCGGTCCGCGTCCCCGCTGAACCGGTCGAGGTCCCGGGCGATCTGCAGCCAGGCCTCGGACGCGACATCCTCGGCGTCCGGATCGCCGACCAGCGTCCGTACGTATCCGAGCAACCGTGGATGCACCGTGCGGTACACAGTCCGGAACGCGGTCTCGTCCCCGTCCTGTGCCGCAAGCACCGCGGCGGTCAGCTCCGCGTCGTCCCCCAGCACGTGGTCCCTCGAATTTTGTTGGTCGCGTCCGCACTCCGGCGCGAAAGGCACGTTACGACCTGAAACTGTTCCTCGTCCATGTCCGTACAAGGTGCAACTACTTGGTTCTCCGTCACGGTGTGACAGAAAACGCACTCCCGGCGCTGTAAAAAATACGGGCCGCCGCGCGGCCCGTACCGCGCGACGGCCGGGGCCTCTCCTGTGGGGGGTGGCGGCTCCGGCCGTCTCCGCGATGGCCTCGGCGCGGACCAGGTCCGTACCCCTATCCGGCACCGCCCGGCCGCCAGTCGTCCTGCCTGCGCGTCGGCGCCGACGGACACCCCGCGTCCCGTACGGCCCGGAAGGCGGCCACCGCGCGCCGCTCCGCCTCGCGGTCCACGTCCCCCTCCCGCAGCGCCGCACCCAGCAGCGCGGGGAGAGCGGGAAGCACCGGGCCCGCCGGAGAACCCGCGTGCTCCCGAAGGGCCCGGGGATCCGGAGGACTCCGGTGGCCCGGAAGACCCGCGCGTCCCGTGTCGTGATCAGCCATGTCCGTCCCCATCCCTTTCCGGATCCCTCGCCGAACCCCTCGCCAAGTCCCGTTCCGCCACGCCCAGTTCGCGCGCCAGCCGTCTCAACCCGCGGTACGCGGCCGTCCGTACCGCCCCCGGCCGCTTCCCCAGTACCCGCGCGGCGCCGGGTCCGTCCAGCCCCACGACCACCCGCAGCAGCACGGCCTCGGCCTGATCCCGCGGCAGCCCCCGGACCAGCCCGAGCGCGTACTCCGTGGAGAGCGACTCCAGCGCCTGGTCGTGGGTGCTGTGCGGGCCGGGCAGTTCGAGTACGTCCTGTTCGAGCGCCGCCGAGCGGGGCCGTACCCGCTGCCGCCGCAGATGGTCGAGCGCCCGGTGCCGGGCGATGGTCGCCGTCCAGCCCCGGAACCCGGCCCCGTCACCCCGGAACCGGCCCAGGTCACGGGCGATCTCCAGCCACGCGTCAGAGGCCACGTCCTCGGCCTCGTCGCCGACCAGCCCACGCAGATACCCGAGCAGCCCGGGCTGCACGAGCCGGTACGCGACGGCGAACGCGCGCTCGTCGCCCTGCTGGGCCCGCGCGACCGCCGCGCCCAGTTCCCCGTCGTGCGCGTGCCCGCGCCGGGGCTCGCCTGTCTGGCCCAAGGACTGTCCTCGTCGATACCGGTGCGCGAAGGGCCCGTGCCGAGTACGGCAGGACCCGTGCCGGGCGCGACGGTCCCCCGCACCCCTCATCGCCCTCAGCGCCGCCCCTCACAGAAACGTCACAGCAGGCGGCCCGCCCGACACATCTCCGGCCCGCCGACCGGGCACGGTCCCTCTGGCCCCGGACCACACCCACGCCGGCCTCGCCCGCGAGGCGCCGCACGCGCACAGGCCGGTGCCCGTACGGCACTTCGTGGGCTACGGCGGCGACCGGCACTTCAAGGACTGGCACGCCGAACGCCGGTACAGAACAGGCCTGTTGCTCCAGAAGGCCGCGCACGACCTGGACGTCGTCCATTGGCTGGCCGGGCGCCGCCGCTCGATCGGACCTTGTCTCCTATGTCGAGCGGGGCCAGCGGCCCTAGAGGGTGGTGTCCACGGGCTGCTGAGGAGTCTCCTTGGCCACCGTGCCCGGTGTGGGCACGCGGTCGGCGTTCACCAGGACGCCCGCGATGAGGGCGGCCAGCAGGATCGAGGCCATCGCCCACCAGGTGGCGACGTTGAAGCCGTGCACGGCGGCCTTCGCTTCGAGGAGCCGCCGGTTGGCGCCGGGGGCCGCGTGCGCGGTGGCGTAGCGGGCGGTGACGCTGGCGGCGATCGTGTTGAGGAGGGCCGTACCGATCGAACCGCCCACCTGCTGGGCCGTGTTGAAGGTCGCGGAGGCCGCGCCGGAGTCGCGCGGTGCGACCCCGCCGGTGGCCAGGGACACCGAGGTCATCATCGCCGTACCCATGCCGAGGCCGAGCATCAGCATGCCGGGCAGGATGTACGTGGCGTACGCGGGCTCCACCCCGACCTGGGCGATCAGCGCGAGCGCGCCCGCCGCGAGCAGCAGGCCCGGGACCATCAGGGTGCGCGGCGGCACCTTGTTGAGCAGCCGGGCCGCGATCTGGGTCGAGCCGGTGATCATGCCGACGGTGATGGGGAGATAGGCGACGCCCGTCTTGACCGGTGAATAGCCGAGGACGCGCTGCATGTAGTAGGTGAGGAAGAGGAACACACCGAACATGCCGATGGTGACGAACAGGATGGTCAGGAACGCCCCGACCCGCTGACGGTCCTTCACCACCGCCATCGGCAGCAGCGGCACCCGCGCCCGCGTCTGCCAGAACCCGAACGCGCCGAGCAGCACGACCCCGGCGCCGAGCAGCGTCAGGACCAGTCCGTCGCCCCAACTCCGCGACTCCGCCTCGGAGAAGCCGTAGACCAGGGTCAGCATGCCGAGGGAACCGAGGAGCGCGCCCGGTATGTCGAGGTGCGCGTCCGGGTGCCGGGCGCTGTCGCTGAGCAGGACCCAGGCACCGGCGAACGCGACCAGCGCGATGGGGACGTTGACGTAGAGGCACCAGCGCCAGTCCAGGTACTGGGTGAGGAAGCCGCCCGCGAGCAGCCCGACTGCCGCGCCCGCGCCGACGATCGCGCCGAAGACTCCGAAGGCCTTGCCCCGGTCCTTCGGGTCGGTGAACGTCGTCGTGAGCAGGGACAGCGCGGAGGGCGCGAGCAGGGCGGCGAAGACGCCCTGCAGCGCGCGGGCGCCGAACAGCATGCCCTGGTTGGCCGCGGCGCCGCCGAGCGCGGACGCGGCGGCGAAGCCGATCAGCCCGATCATGAAGGTGTTCTTGCGCCCGGCGAGGTCCGCGATCCGGCCACCGAGCAGCAACAGCCCGCCGAACGCGAGCGTGTAGGCGGTGATGACCCACTGCCGGTTGCCGTCCGACATGTGGAGGTCGACCTGCGCTGACGGCAGTGCGATGTTGACGATGGTCATGTCGAGGACGACCATCAACTGCGCGAGCGCGATGACGACCAGTGCCCACCAACGACGGTTCTCGGCCATATGCCCTCCCCGGTCCGACGGCCGCCCTCATCGTCCTCCCGGACCCCGCCCATGGGGAACGCAGGCGTTTCTTATTACGCCGATTTTGCCGAACTCCCGTTCCGCGCGACTCCCCTGCCGAACTCCCCTACGGGCGAACGCCGTTCACCGCGTCCCGGCACAGCAGCCGCAGCGACCCGTCGCCGCCGAAACACCGCCGCGCCTCGTCGATGGGGTCCCACAGCCGCCCCTCAGGCGTCCGCAGCCAGTGCTCGCCCCCGGTCGCCCACCACTCACCGCCGGTCTGACGTGCGATCACCTCACCGGCGTAGGCCCCGAACCCGCGCAACTCGCTCTCCATCGCGGCGTACGGCGCGCCCTCCCGCCGGATCTCCTCGATCATCCGGTCGACCCGCCACAGGCTCCGCGCCGAGTAGTCGAGCCGTACCCGGGCGCCTTCGCGCATGGTCGCCACGGTGTCCGCGGCCCACCGCACGGGCTGCGCGGCGGCGGCGGGCCGGCGTGTCGTCTGCTCTGTCAGCTGCTGTGTCATCACACCAGGAGAAGCACGGCGGGCCGGTGTTCCGGCACCCCGATCCGGACATTTCCCCGGACCCGCGCAGGACCGCCCCACCCCCGCCGCACGACGGTCACAGACCGGCCGCTCAACTCCGCCCGCGCGCCCGCCGCGAGACCACCGCGCGCAGCACCCGCCGTCCCTCGGTCGACACCGCGAGCACCTGCCGCAGTCCGCTCGAGCCGGTCGCGGCGAGGAGTTCGAGGACGGCGATCTGCCGGCGCAGCTCGGCGGCGACGAGCGGTGACATGTCGTCGGTACGTCCTTCGCGGCGGCCCTCGACGTCATCGGCGTCGCCGACCGGGGTCATGACCTCCAGCAGCCGGTGGATCCGCAGCGAGTCGAGCGAGCAGGCGTCGGCCCAGGCCCGCACCTCGGCGCCGGCCGGATCGAGCGGCGCGGCCGCGAGCATCGTGCGGGCGAGCCGGACGGCCTCGTCCTCGCCGGGCTCCTCGAAGAGGGCGGGGAGCTTGGCACGGGCCTGCTCCAGGGACTCGCCCCACGTCTCCCCGACGGCACCGTCCGCGAGGCTCGTCCACAGCGGGCGCAGCACCTCGTCGTCCCCGCCCAGCAGCGGCACGCACCGATCCAAACAAGCCAGTCCGCCTGCGGCCAGTGCGCGATCGTCGGCCTGCGCGATCAGTTCCACCAGACTCATCCAGACCTCCCTCAGCGGGGCCCCTCCCCTATGAGGCCCGCATCTCCCCTGACGGCGCGCCTCACCCCGGGAGTGTCACATGGGACACCCTCGCGCAGACAGGGAAAACGGAAGAAGAGGTTTTCAGCCAACGGGGCCGGGTTCTCCGCGGGCCGACCGCCCTCGCCGGCCCGCCTTTCTCCGGGCCCGTCAACCCACCTTGTCCGCAAGGGACTTGAACTGGGTCCAGGTCAGTGACGGCGTCCCCGGGTCCCAGAGTTTCTGGATCGTGGCGCGCAGCGGCATGCGGATGCCGGCCGCGACCTGGTTCTGGGTCTGGGAGTTGGCGAGGTCGCACCAGACGGCGAAGGAGCCGCCGAGGATCTGGGCGTCGTACTTCGCGGGGACCGCCGTCGTGCCGCGCAGCACGCGCGGGGTCCAGTGCTCGTAGATCCGCTGTCCCGTCGGGTAGACGAAGGTCTGCGGCTCGCCGAGGACGTAGTACATGTACTCGTCGTTGTAGTTGAGGACCTTGCGTCCCGCGCTCAGATACGCGACGGGCTGCCGGGCGCCGATCTCCTTGCCCGTCCAGTACGCGACCTGGAGGTCCTTGGCGGCCTGCACGGACGTGCCGGCGAAGAAGCCGTCGTTCCACACCCGCATGGTGCGGTCGTGGGTGCGGATCGTGTCGGCGCGGTCGTTGAGCCAGCCGGTGGTGAGGTCGGCGACGGTGCCGCCGGAGCCGTAGGCCTTCACGGCCTCGGCCGCCAGCTGCGGGAAGGACGCCTGGGGGTTGGCGACGGTCAGCGCCTGGTACTCGTCGCCGCCGAGGTTCCACTGGTCGCCGGTGAACAACCCGGCGTACTCGTCGAGGAGTTCGTCGACGATCGCGGCGGACGCGTCCTTGGAGATGTCGATGGCGCCGCGTGTGGCGACCCCCGACACGTTCCGCAGCTGCAGATCGGGATGGGCGGCGATCACCGCACCGAGGTGCCCCGGGGAGTCGATCTCGGGCACGACGGTGATGTGCCGACTGGCCGCGAGCTCGACGATCTGCTTGACCTGCGCCTTGGTCAGATGGTCCTTCGACACGATCTCGGGGTGGGTCGTGGACTGAATGCGGAAGCCCTGGTCGTCGGAGAAGTGCAGCCCCAGTTCGTTGAACTTGAGGTCGCCCAGCTCCCGTACCCGGTCCTCGATCCAGGCCGCGGTGAACGGCTTGCGCGCGATGTCCAGCATGAACCCCCGCCGCGGCTTGGCGGGCTGGTCGTGCACGACACCCTCCGGCGCCGTACCGCCCCCGTGCACCTCCTGCTTGAGCGTGCGCGTCCCGTAGAACACGCCCGCGTCCGAGGGCCCGCTGATGTTGACCCGCCCGCCGCGCACGGTCATCGCGTACGACTCCGGGTTCGCGCCCTCGTCGTCGTTCAGCGCCAGCCGTACGTCCCCGGCGCGCACGTCACTCGACTCGCCGCCGTACGTCAGCCCCAGCTCACCGGCGATCAGCCGCCCCTCGTCGGCGAGATCGGCGTCCTCGACCACGACCCGGTCCCCCTTCGCGGGCCGCCAGCCGGGACCCCGCGCGGGGGTGTGCGAGCGCACGGCCGGGATGGTGCGGGGCGCCTGCGACAGCGGATACGACCGCGTCGGACTCGGCGACGCGGAACGGGAGGCCGCGGCGCGCGAGGCGGCGGAGGTCTCGTCGCCGGACCCGACCGACGCGCCCCCCTCGTCGCCGGACGCCGCCCACAGCCCGAGCCCCACCCCGCCCGCGACCACCACAGTGGCGGCGGCGACCGCGATCAGCCCTCGCTTCTTCCCCTGCTTCACCTGCTTCGCCGACGAGCGGCGCCTGTGCTGGCTCACGGCGCCAACCTACGGCCCCGAGCGGATCGCGGGTGTCCACCACGCGTTCCGAAACTCTCCCGTCCGGGTGAAATTCGGGCATCCGTCGGACACGTCATGACCACTCCCGATAATCTTCCGACGCACCTTTCACCACCTCCCCTGCCGCACCATCCGCGACGCGAGGACCCACCCTGCCTGCGCACCGCCTTCCCCAGCTCCCCGACCTTCCCGGCCGAGTGGCCGTCCCGGCGCTGCCCGAACAGTCCCGCACCTCGCCGTCCCCGCACTCGCTGGACGCCTTCAACACCGCGCCAGCCGACGACGTACGGCACACCCTGCTCACCTGCCTCCGCAGCCACCGCTGGTCCCACCGCCTCACAGACCACCGCCCCTACCCCGACCTCGACGCCCTACTCGCCGCATCCGACGAGGCGTCCTACGACCTCACCCCGGGCGACCTGACAGAGGCACTGGCGGGCGAGTCCCTTCCCGCGCTCCCCGACGACACGTACGAGGCGGCCCACATGGCCCTGGACGCGGCCCACGCCGCGTACGAGGCGAGATTCGGCCACGTGTTCGTCATCTGCGTGGACGGAATCGCCCCGGACGAGGTGCTGGACCACGTACTGGCAGGCATCCGGTCACGGTTGACGAACGATCCGGAGGAGGAGCGGGTGGTGGTGGCAGAGGAGCTGCGGCGCCTCGCAAAAGGGCGGCTGCGGGCGGTTTTCGGCTTTTAGGGGCGCGGGGAACCGCGCGACCAGCCACAAACGGCGCGTATCCGGCGAACAACATGAACCACCCACCTCCACCAGCCGCCCGAAACTAGCCCGTACGTGCACCTTTGGGTGCCAGTTTGATCACACAGGCAGGCCCGCCGTAAGACCGACGTCAACGGCTGGATACGATGCTGAGGGCCGGAGGACCGTACCCGGCCGGGCCCGACCGACAGAGAAGCCGGCGCGGCCCTAAATCCCCGCTCCCGGAGGGTTCTTCCGTGCCGGCTGGAACGCTGTACCGCGGCCGGGAAGGAATGTGGTCCTGGGTGGCTCATCGAGTCACCGGCGTCCTCATCTTCTTCTTCCTGTTCGTACACGTGCTGGACACCGCTCTTGTGCGTGTCTCCCCCGAGGACTACGACAAGGTCGTAGCCACCTACAAGACGCCGATCGTGGCACTGCTGGAGTACGGCCTCGTCGCCGCGATCCTCTTCCACGCCCTCAACGGCCTGCGCGTCATCGCCGTCGACTTCTGGTCGAAGGGCCCGCGCTACCAGAAGCAGATGCTCTGGTCCGTCGTAGGCCTGTGGCTCGTGCTCATGCTCGGGGCGATCTACCCCGTGCTCGGCCACGCCGCTCGTGTTCTGTTCGGGAGCTGACGCAGATGTCCACGACTGAAACCGCGTCGGGCATCGGCCCGGTCGAGAGCGCGTCCGTCTACACCGTAGACAACCCCGCGCCGCTGATCGAGGCCCCCCGCAAGCGCACCCAGAAGACCCCGAAGTCGACCCGGGGCAACTTCGAGATGTACGGCTGGCTCTTCATGCGCCTGTCCGGCGTCGTGCTGGTCGTCCTGGTCCTCGGCCACCTGCTGATCCAGCTCGTGCTGGACGGCGGTGTCTCCAAGATCGGCTTCGCCTTCGTGGCCGGCCGCTGGGCCTCGCCGTTCTGGCAGGTCTGGGACCTGCTGATGCTGTGGCTCGCGATGCTGCACGGCGCGAACGGCCTGCGCACGGTCATCAACGACTACGCGGAGCGCGCGAACACCCGGCTGTGGCTCAAGGGCCTGCTCTACACCGCCACGGTGTTCACCATCCTGCTGGGCACGCTGGTGATCTTCACCTTCGACCCGAACATCCGTTAGGCAACGGGGCTGAGGAATTTCCTGATGAAGATCCACAAGTACGACACCGTCATCGTCGGCGCCGGCGGCGCCGGTATGCGCGCCGCGATCGAGTCGACGAAGCGCAGCCGCACCGCGGTCCTGACGAAGCTCTACCCCACCCGCTCCCACACGGGCGCCGCGCAGGGCGGTATGGCCGCCGCGCTCGCCAACGTGGAGGAGGACAACTGGGAGTGGCACACCTTCGACACGATCAAGGGCGGTGACTACCTGGTCGACCAGGACGCCGCCGAGATCCTGGCGAAGGAGGCCATCGACTCGGTCCTCGACCTGGAGAAGATGGGCCTGCCGTTCAACCGGACGCCCGACGGGACGATCGACCAGCGCCGCTTCGGCGGTCACAGCCGCAACCACGGCGAGGCCCCGGTCCGCCGGTCCTGCTACGCGGCCGACCGCACCGGCCACATGATCCTCCAGACGCTGTACCAGAACTGCGTGAAGGAGGGCGTGGAGTTCTTCAACGAGTTCTACGTCCTCGACCAGCTGATCGCCGACGTCGACGGCGTGAAGACCTCGGTCGGCGTGGTCGCGTACGAGCTGGCGACCGGCGAGATCCACGTCTTCCAGGCGAAGGCCGTGATCTACGCGTCCGGCGGCTGCGGCAAGTTCTTCAAGGTGACGTCGAACGCGCACACCCTGACCGGCGACGGCCAGGCGGCCGTGTACCGGCGCGGGCTGCCGCTGGAGGACATGGAGTTCTTCCAGTTCCACCCGACCGGCATCTGGCGCATGGGCATCCTGCTGACGGAGGGCGCCCGCGGTGAGGGCGGCATCCTCCGCAACAAGGACGGCGAGCGCTTCATGGAGAAGTACGCGCCGGTCATGAAGGACCTCGCGTCCCGTGACGTCGTGTCCCGCTCCATCTACACGGAGATCCGTGAGGGCCGCGGCTGCGGTCCCGAGGGCGACCACGTCTACCTCGACCTCACCCACCTCCCGCCGGAGCAGCTCGACGCGAAGCTCCCGGACATCACCGAGTTCGCGCGCACCTACCTCGGTATCGAGCCGTACACGGACCCGATCCCGATCCAGCCCACCGCGCACTACGCGATGGGCGGCATCCCGACGAACGTCGAGGGTGAGGTCCTCACCGACAACACCACCGTCGTCCCGGGCCTGTACGCGGCCGGCGAGGTCGCCTGCGTGTCGGTGCACGGCGCCAACCGCCTCGGCACCAACTCGCTCCTGGACATCAACGTGTTCGGGCGCCGGGCGGGCATCGCCGCGGCGGAGTACTCGCAGAAGGCGTCCTACGTCGAGCTGCCGGAGAACCCCGCGCAGCAGGTCATCGACCAGGTCGAGCACCTGCGCAACTCGACGGGCACCGAGCGCGTGGCGGTCCTGCGGCGCGAGCTGCAGGAGTGCATGGACGCGAACGTCATGGTGTTCCGCACCGAGCAGACCATCAAGACGGCGGTCGAGAAGATCGCGGAGCTGCGCGAGCGCTACCGCAACGTCTCGATCCAGGACAAGGGCCGCCGGTTCAACACGGACCTCCTCGAGGCCATCGAGCTGGGCAACCTGCTCGACCTCGCCGAGGTCATGGCGGTCTCGGCGCTCGCCCGCAAGGAGTCCCGCGGCGGTCACTACCGCGAGGACTACCCGAACCGCGACGACGTCAACTTCATGCGCCACACCATGGCGTACCGCGAGGTCGGCGACGACGGCACCGAGTCCATCCGTCTCGACTACAAGCCGGTCGTCCAGACCCGCTACCAGCCGATGGAGCGTAAGTACTGATGGCTACCCCTGTTCTGGACAAGGCGGAAGCGGCCGGCCAGCCCGAGCCCGGCTTCGCCGACTCCCCCTACATCACGGTCACCTTCCGGATCCGCCGCTTCAACTCCGAGGTCTCGGCGGAAGCGGTCTGGGAGGACTTCCAGCTGGAGATCGACCCCAAGGAGCGCGTCCTCGACGGTCTCCACAAGATCAAGTGGGACCTCGACGGCTCGCTGACGTTCCGCCGCTCGTGCGCGCACGGCATCTGCGGTTCGGACGCGATGCGGATCAACGGCAAGAACCGTCTCGCCTGCAAGACCCTGATCAAGGACCTCAACCCCGAGAAGCCGATCACGGTCGAGCCGATCAAGGGTCTGACGGTCCTGAAGGACCTGGTCGTCGACATGGACCCGTTCTTCCAGGCGTACCGCGACGTCATGCCGTTCCTGATCACCCACGACACGAACGAGCCGACGCGGGAACGCCTCCAGTCGGCCGAGGACCGCGAGCGCTTCGACGACACCACGAAGTGCATCCTCTGCGCCGCGTGCACGTCCTCGTGCCCGGTGTTCTGGAACGACGGCCAGTACTTCGGCCCGGCCGCCATCGTCAACGCGCACCGCTTCATCTTCGACAGCCGTGACGACGCGGGCGAGCAGCGCCTGGAGATCCTCAACGACCGTGACGGCGTGTGGCGTTGCCGCACGACCTTCAACTGCACGGACGCCTGCCCGCGCGGCATCGAGGTCACGAAGGCCATCCAGGAAGTGAAGCGCGCACTGATCACGCGCCGCTTCTGAGGTTGTTTTCTTTACGGCTGCGAGGGCCCCGTTTCCGGGTTGGGAGCGGGGCCCTCCTGCGCGCGGTGCCCGTTCGGGTGAACGTGATCGTTAAGGACATACCGGCGCTGTCCGGCCTACGATGATGCTCTCGACACCAGCCCAGCAGGAGGCACGCGATGTCCGCAGCATCCGTCGAGCGGCCCCACGACGACCGTCCGCTGATCGCGGAGGCGAACCGTCTCATGGATCGCAACCCGGGCTACCGAGTCGAGATCATCGGAGGCCAGATCCTCGTGAGCCCGCCCCCGGACGGCCCGCACGCCGAGGCATTGACCGAGCTCATGCTGCTCTTCGCGGCTTCCGGTCTGCACGGGACGGAGTCGAAGGTGCTCCAAGGAATTGGCCTCTGGCTGCCGACCGGAACAGAGGACTACGCGATCCCCGACCTTGTGGTGGTCGACGCGGACTACCGGGATCACCGCATCGAGAACAACTGCTACGACCCCGTGTGCTTCCGCCTGGTCCTTGAGGTCACCTCCAGCAACTACCGGACCGACCTGCGAGACAAGGTGAAGGCGTACGCCGCCGCCAAGGTTCCGGTTTACGTGATCATCGACCGCAGGCATCAGCGCCTCCACGTCCTGACCAATCCCACGGGGGACGATTACGAGAGCCACCGCCCGCACTCCCCCGGCGAAGTGGTCACCCTGCCCAAGTCCATCGGCGCCGAAGTCACCCTCGACGTCGCCGAGATCCTCAAGGCCGGTCAGCCCAAGAGCGACTGACCCCGCCGCCCGCTCACAACTGGCTCAGGATCGTCGGGTCGGTGATCTCCGTGTCCCTGGCCAGCAGCATCGCCTTGCTGAGGATCAGCGCCAGCATCCGGTCCCCCTCATAGGGCAGGTAACCGGCCTGCGGGGCGGACGGGTTGGAGCCCGGGACGATGCAGAGGTAGCGGTCGTCCGGGGTCATCAGGATGTTGCTGGACCCGAGGTGGATCTTGTACGTGTGCCGCTCACCCCTGACGTGCAGGAACCGGCCCTCGAAGGTGCAGCGGTCGGCTATCGCGAGCCTCGGGATCAGGCGCTGGAGCAGGGCGCGGCGGGTCTGGGCGCTCTGGTTCAGCTCCGCGAAGCCGTACGACGTCCAGTACTCCCGGAAGCGGCCGCCGGGGCCGCCGTCCTGCCAGGTCGGGTCGTTGCCGACGCTGGCCACGCCGACGAACAGGTCGACGTCGCGCAGGACTTCGGACAGGACGAGCGGCGGGATCGCGGTGAGGGGCAGCGGGTCGACGGGGGCCGCTCCGTCGCGCAGGTGCATCCGGTACTCGCCGCCGTAGCAGTGTGCCGAGTTGGGCGGCGCGTCGAGCGGGTAGAAGCGGACCTGGTCGGTGCGCAGCCGCAGAAAGCTGCCGGACTCGGTGATGTCGAGGTGGTCGTCGCCGCCCTCGCCCTCGATCCAGTACTCGGCGCGCAGCCCCCACCGCGGGAGTTCGCGGACGGCGGGCGGTGCCTCGTCGTCGACGGCCAGGCGGAGCTTGTTGTGCCAGCCGCGGACGGCCGCCAGGGAGTGGAACTGGTGCTGGCGCAGGACGTGCGCGGCGAAGCGGTTCGAGTACGTGTCCGTGGTGCGCTCGGCGTCCGTGAGGAGGTACACCTCGCGGTGGGCCTGCTTGAACGGCTGGGTGACGCCGTGCCGTTCGAGCCAGTCACGCCAGGCGACGATCTCGTCGGGGCTGTGTCCGACGGGGTGCCAGAGCGTGACCTCCGTGCCCTCCGTCACCGGGGTGTCGTCGAGGGTGCGCAGCTCGCCGTCGGCGTGTCCGACCGTCGTCCCGTCGACCGTCCACAGCAGCCGGCGGGCGAGTGTGCCGACGAGGGGATGGTCGACGCAGCGCTCGCGCCAGGCGGCGTAGGCCCAGGTGCGGCGGGCGAGGAACTGGCGGTCCAGGCGCTCGCTCTGCGCCGTGAGCATCTTGTCGATGTCCTTGACGGCGGCCTTCAGCTCCTTGAGCTCGTCGGCGTGGTCGCGGCGGACGGCGGCGGGCACGCTCTTCACGGGCTTCCCTGCCGCGTTGCGCCAGCTGAGCACCGCCTTGGGGCCGTGCACCTCCAGCACCGCGGTGGTCTCGCCGAGTGCCTGCTCGGTGCGGCCGACCTCGGTCAACCCGTAGGCGGGGACGGCGAGTTCCTCGACCTCCTCGCGGCTGAGGCCCTTCTCCTCGGCCCGGGTGTCCAGGGCGGTGTCGAGCAGTTTGCGGGTGCCCTTGTAGGTGACGCGGGTGCCGAGGCGGGCGAGTTCGGCGAGGGCGGCCTCGCTGTCGATGCGGGCCAGCGCGAGGACCGCCGCGTTGGCGACCTTGGGGTTGACCGGGCCGAGGCCCGCCACCTTGCGCAGTGAGGTCTCGACGAGGGCGCCGAGGGTCCGGGCGGTGTCGGGGTGCGCCGGCAGCAGGGGCAGCAGCCAGACGAGGCCGCGCAGGATAGTGGCGTTGTACGGGTCGAAGCTCTCGCCCGCGTGCCCCGTGTCGACCAGCGGATGGGTGCGCGGCCGGCCCACCAGCCGCAGCCAGGACAGCAGTTGGGTGCGCACGGCGTCCGGGCCGACGGTGTCGACGAGGGTCCGCCCGGTCCTGTCCCACTTCGCGGAGGGGCGGGCGGCGGTGGCGGTCGTGGCGTGGGCGACCAGCCGCCGCCAGTCCTCGCCGAGGCCGGCCAGGTCCGCCAGGGCCAGGTCGGACCAGGCCTCGCCGGGGTTCACGACGGGGTCGGTGCACCGGGCGATGATCGGGCCGAGCACGCTCATGGTGGGGCTCCACCCGAGCAGCTGGGTGCGGCGGATCAACGCCACGAAGGCGCCGGGCAGTTCGCGGCCCTCGGCGGACTCCAGCTCGGCGAGCCGGACCAACTGGCTGGGGTGGTAGTGCATTTCCTGGTCGGCGAGCAGACGCATGAGGGCGGCGCGGGAAGACGGCCGGCCCTCGAGGCTCTCCAGGCCCCGGACGGCCTGGAGCAGGCGCTTGATGCGGCGGCGCTCGACCGCGTCCTGTGCCGCTGTCTCGTAGCGCTCCGCCAGCCGTCGGGCCAGGCGGCTCCGGAAGTCCTGGCCGGAGCCGAGCACCGCCTCGACGACGGGGCCGCCGGGTGAGCGGGAGTGCCACTGGTCGTCGACCAGTTCGGCGAGCACGAGCAGGTGGGGAACGATGTCGCTCTCCTCGGCGGCGACCAGGCCGAGGACGTCACGGGCCTGCTGGTCGGGTGTGGTGGTGGTGTCGGTCATCAGCCACCCACCAGCGCGACGAGCTTCAGGAACGTGACCTCGACGCCGGGTCCCAGCTCGATCTCGTCGTCGAGCTCGGTGAGCTGGCGGTCGCCGACCAGCAGCAGGAAGCCGTTGCCCGCGAAGGCCTTGAGCGCCAGCTCCGTCTGTGCCTCGGGGTCTATCCGGCGGGGGGTGCGCAGCGCGTATCCGTTCAGCACCCGCTCGGTGTCCTGGGGCTGCACGAGGCCCTGGAAGACGGCAGGTGTCCGCGCGTGGTACTCGGCGACCTCCTGGAAGACCCGGCGGCGGATCAACTCGCCCGCGTCGATGCGCTCTTCGGCGATCTCCAGTGCCCAGCCGTCGCTGCGGCCCCCGCTTGTCGTCTCGTCGACGAACGTCACGATTCCCATGCCTGCGACAGTACGAGGCGGCACTGACAATCCCGTCCCGTCGGCAATCCCGGGCCCGCGCCGATCATCGCCCTAATCTGATGGCATGTCAGATGAAGAGTCGTACGAACTGCTCGGCTTCGACAACGTCCTCCTGCCGGTCGGGGATCTCGGCGAGGCCGTCGGCTTCTACGAGCGCGCGGGGTTCACCGTCGGGTTCCGGCTCGACGAGGCCGGCATCGCGCTGCTGAAGGTCGGCGGCGAGACCCCCGGGGTGCTGCTGCGCCAGGAGGAGGGGCTCGGGCACCGGCCGCCGCCGTGGCCCTCACCGCGCGTGTGGCTGGAGGTGCCGGACGCGCGGCGGGCCGCGCGACACCTCACCGCGGCCGGTGTCGCACTGCTCGATCCGCCGTTCTCCGTGGCCACCGGGTGGACCGTCGAGATCGCCGATCCGTGGGGCAACGTCCTTGGTCTCACGGACTATTCGAAGCGCCCGGAGCTGGCGCGACGGGTGTGACGCAGGTCCCAGCGCAAGCAAGTTGAACGTGTTCAGAAATGCTCCTACAGTTCTTCCTGTCAGCGTTTTTGAACGCGTTCAAGAAGGGGGAGGCGCATGGACCGCACGGTCATCGCCTACGTCATCTACCTGCTCGTCAGCATCGGACTCACCGTCTGGGTGGCCCGCACCCTCAGCCGCAACGGACGGATCTTCCTCTCCGACGTCCTCCGGGGGAACGAGAAACTCGCGGAGGCCGTGAACCACCTCCTGGTGGTCGGCTTCTACCTCGTCAACCTCGGGTTCGTCGCCCTGTACCTGAGCGGCGACGGCACCATCGACGACACCCGGGGCATCTTCGAGGCCCTGTCGAAGAAGGTGGGCGTGGTGCTGCTGGTGCTCGGGGTGATGCACCTGGGGAACGTGTTCGTGCTGAACAAGATCCGGCGGCGGGGGGTCATGGAGCGGGAGCAGATACCGCCCATCGCGCCGCAGGGGTGGGTCCCGCCGACGGCCGGGGCGTGACGGGGGTGGCCCCGGCCCTCGGCGGGACCCAGGACCGGGACGCCTCGCGCGTCCCGGTCCACGGGCTGACCGTCCTCTACGACGCCGACTGCTCCCTGTGCGCCTTCGTCCGCGACTGGCTCGTACGGCAGCCGCAGCTGGTGCCCCTGGAACTCGTGCCTGCCTCCTCCGAAGAGGCCCGGCAGCGCTTCCCCGGGCTCGACCACCGGGCCACCCTCGACGAGGTCACCGTCATCGGCGACTCCGGGCAGGTCTACCAGGGCGCCGCCGCCTGGATCGTCACCCTGTGGGCCCTGCGCGAACAGCGGCCCCTGGCACACCGGTTGAACACCCCGGCCGGGGCCCGGCTCGCCCGGGGCGCCGTCCTCGCCGCCGCCAAGTGGCGCGGGGCGCAGTGGGGCGCCGGACGGTGGGGCGGCGGGGTGTACCGGCAGGGGGACGGCTGGTCGTACGACCCGCACCGAGGGTGGAGCTACACCGCGCCGGGCTGCGCGGACGGTTCCTGCCCCACTGGATAGGCTCTCTTCCCGTGCCCGCGAAGAACGACAGCCCCGAAGCGGACGGCGGTACGCCCGCCAGGTCCCCGAAGTCCGAGCAGACCCGTGCGCTCATCCTGGAGACGGCCATGCGGCTGTTCCAGGAGCACGGCTACGACAAGACGACGATGCGGGCGATCGCCAAGGAGGCGGGCGTCTCGGTCGGCAACGCGTACTACTACTTCGCCGGCAAGGAGCACCTGATCCAGGGCTTCTACGACCGGCTCGCCGAGGAGCACCGGGTCGCGGTCCGCGAGGTGCTGGACCGGGAGACCGACCTGGAGGCACGGCTCTCGGGCGTGCTCCGGGTGTGGCTGGACATCGCGACGCCGTACCACGAGTTCGCGGTGCAGTTCTTCAAGAACGCCGCCGACCCGGACAGCCCGCTCAGCCCGTTCTCCGCGGAGAGCGAGCACGCGCGTGTGCAGGCCATCGACGTTCACAAGGAGGTGCTGTACGGGGCGAAGACCAAGGTGGCGCCGGAACTGCGGGACGTGCTCCCGGAGTTGATGTGGCTCTCCCAGATGGGGCTCGTGCTGTATTGGGTGTTCGACCGCACCGAGGGCCGTGAGCGGAGCTACCGGCTGGCCGCGCGCGGGGCCAGGCTCACCGCGCGCGGGGTGTCCCTCGCCCGCTTCCGGGTGCTGCGGCCGCTCGTCCTCGAGGTGCACGACCTGTTCACGGACTTCCTGCCGGGCATGACCCACGCGCTGCCCGACCCGGCGAAGGCGAAGAAGGAGAAGCGCGGGGCGCCCGCCGCCGGACCTGCCGACGACGAGCGCCCCTGAGACGCGTTCCGTAAAACGCCCTCCTGAGGAGCCTGCCCGGACCTCCGACAGGCGCCCTCCGCCGCTCAGTTGACGGCGTCCACCTCGCCCTCGGCGAGCTCGACGTCGTGGATCACGGGACCGTCCGTCACCGCCACGTGGCGGGCGATCGAGCCGTAGGAAGCGGCCGTCGTCGCCAGGAGGTAGGTCCCCGGGCCCGGCACCGACACGATGTACGAGCCGTCGGCCAAGGTCTCGACGCGGTCCAGCTGGCGTCCGCCCGCCGACAGCAGCGTCACCGCGGCGCCCTCCAGGGGCTCGCCCTCGGCCGTGCGGACGAAGCCGTGGACGGCTGACGCCGGGCCCTCGGGGGCGGCCTGTACGGGCTCCTCGGCGGGCTCCACGGCGAGGTGCGGCAGCGCCTTGTCCAGCCAGCCGGGCAGCCACCAGTTGGACTTGCCCAGCAGGTGCATCGCGGCCGGCACCAGGGCCGTACGCAGGATGAACGCGTCGAGGGCGACCGCGGCGGCCAGGCCGACGCCCGCCGTCGCCGCGCCGGAGTTGCCGCTCAGGACGAAGGCCAGGAAGACGCAGACCATGATCAGGGCCGCGCTGTTGATGACGCGGCTGGTCTCCGCGAGGCCGACGCGGACCGCGCGGGCGTTGTCCTTGGTGTGGACCCACTCCTCGTGCATCCGGCTCACCAGGAACACCTGGTAGTCCATGGAGAGGCCGAACAGCAGGGACAGCATGATGACCGGCAGGAAGGCGTTGATCGGGCCCTCCTTGCCGAGGCCCAGCATGTCCAGGCCCCAGCCCCACTGGAAGATCGCCACCAGGACACCGAAGGAGGCTGCCGCCGCGACGAGGTTCATCAGGGCGGCCGTCAGCGGGACCACCAGCGAGCGGAAGGCCAGCAGGAGGAGCAGGAAACTCAGGCCGATGATCGTCGCGACGAAGAGCGGGAGACGGTCCCCGGTGACGGTCGCGAAGTCCTTCGAGATCGCCGTCACCCCGCCCACGTGGCCGGTCGCACCGGCCCCGGGTATGACCTTGTCGCGCAGGGTGTCGATCAGGTCGTCCGTCTGCTGGGACTGCGGTGAGGTCTTCGGGACGACCTGGATCACCGTCACACCGTGCGCGGGCGGCAGCGCGGCGACCTGGGCCACGTCCTCCGTGCCCTGGATGTCCTTGACCAGGGTGGCCGTGTCACCGCTCGAAGTGACCACCTGGAGCGGGCCGTTGAACCCGGGGCCGAAACCGTCGGCAAGGAGGTCGTACGCCTGCCTGGTGGTCGTCGAGGAGTCGTCGTTGCCCTGGTCGGTGGCGCCGAGACGCAGCGACAGGACCGGGAAGGCGAGGACGGCCATGACGACGAGCGCGAACACGGCGATCCGGCGCGGCCGCTTCTGCACGGCGGCCGACCAGCGGACCGCGAGGTTGTCGGTGCGCTCCGGCTCGACCCCGGTCGCGGCCAGCTTGCGCCGCTGCTTGCGGCTGAGCACCCGTATGCCCAGGAAGCCGAGCAGGGCGGGCAGCAGCGTCGTGGCGGCGAGCACGCTCAGGACCACCGTGAGCGAGGTGCCGATGACCACGCCGTCCAGGAAGCGCAGGTTCGTCACCAGCATCCCGGCGAGCGCGATGCACACCGTGCCGCCCGCGAACAGCACCGCGCGTCCCGAGGTGTTGAGGGCGATGACCGCCGACTCCTCGGGATCCAGGCCGCGTTGGAGGCCGCGTCGGTGCCGGGTGACGATGAACAGGGCGTAGTCGATGCCGACGCCGAGGCCGATCAGGGTGGCCAGCAGCGGGGCCAGGTCGGGGATGTCGGTGGTGTGGCTCAGGAGCTGGGTGGAGAACAGGCCCGTGCCGACGCCGAAGACCGCGACGCCGATCGGGAGCAGGGCCGCGTAGAACGAGCCGAAGGCCAGGAACAGGACGACGGCCGCCGCGAGGATGCCGACGCCCTCGGCGATGCCGCCCGGCGGCTCCTCCACGCGCTGGACGGCCTGGCCGCCCAGTTCGACCTTGAGGCCCTTGCGTCCGGCGTCCTGGGCGGTGTCCACGACCTTCTGGACGAGGTCCTTGGGGACGGCGTTCGCCTGGTCGGCGAAGGTGATCTGCGCGTACGCGATCGTCCCGTCGGAGCTGATCTGACCCGCGCCCCGGGCACCCGAGTAGGGGCCGGTGACTCCGCCGACGCCCTTCATGCCGGCGATCTTGTCCAGCGCGGGCTGGATCCGGGACTGCACGGACGGGTCCTTCACCGAACCCGAGTCGACCTTCCAGACGACCGTGTCGGTGTCGCCCGAGGTGTTCGGGAAGGCCTTCGCCATCTGGTCGTACGCGCTCTTGGAGTCCGTGTCCGGGAGGGAGAAGACGTTCGCGTAGTCCGTCCCGGCCGTCGAGGCCGACAGACCCAGGCCGAACAACGCCCCCACCCACAGCAACAGGACCACCAGCCGGTGCCGATAGCACCACCGTGCCAATGCCGCCACGTTCAACGCTCCTTATTCGAAACCGAGTTGAATCGGTCGATCATTCGATCGGTCGGTTGGTCCCCCAGGTCCTGGGCTACAGAATTGGCGGCGGCACGCACGCGTGGACACGTATCGGCCATGACTCTCAAGGAACTCCAAAGACCGAACCGGCCCGGCTGTCGGTGCCCCGGCCGATACTGGGGGCATGACGGCTCCAGGAACCGTGCTGGTGGTCGAGGACGAACCGAGCATCGCGGACGTCCTCGCCATCGCGCTGCGCTACCACCGCTTCGAGGTGATGGTCGCGGGCACCGTGCGCGAGGCGCTCGCCCTCGCCGAGCGCACCCGCCCCGACTGCGCGCTGCTCGACGTGATGCTCCCGGACGGCGACGGCCGCGCCCTGGGGCACGAACTGCGCGCCCGCAGGCCCGATCTGGCACTGGTCTTCCTCACCGCGCGGGACGCGCCGGCCGAGATCGTCGGCGCCCTCGGCTTCGGCGACGACTACATCACCAAGCCCTTCGACATCGACGTGGTCGTCGCCCGCATCACCGCCGTCCTGCGCCGCACCCGCCCCGCCGACGTCCTCCCCCAGCGCCCGCCCCTGCGCTACGGCGACCTGGAGCTGGACGAGACGACGTACTCGGTGCACCGCGCGGGCAACTCGGTCGAGCTGACCCCCACGGAGTACGCCCTGCTGCGCTTCCTCGTGCGCAACGGCGGCCGGGTCGTGCCCAAGGAGCAACTCCTGCGCCACGTCTGGCAGTACGAGCACACCCCGCCGGAGTCGACCGTCGTGGAGACCTACATCAGCTATCTGCGGCGCAAGCTGGAGACCCTGGGACCGCCCGTGATCACCACGCGGCGGGGCGTCGGATACGGCCTGGCATGAACTTCTGCCTGCCGAACTGCGAGCGCGGCGCCCACTCCCTGCGCGCCAAGCTCACCCTGGCCAACCTCGTGCTGCTGGCCCTCGGCATCGTCATGGCCACCGCCGTCAGCCTCATGGGCATGCGGCACTACCTGCTCGCCCAGGTCGACACCGAGCTGACCAAGTCCCGTGACTCGCTGAGCGGCTCGCAGCTCACCATGGACCAGCTCAACATGCTGAGCACCCTGTCCGGCCTCGGCGACCAGCTGATGCCCCAGCGGAGCGCCGCCTCGGCGAACCCGGACAAGGTGTTCGCGGCGGTCGACGCCCACGGCAAGGTGCTCACCATCGCCGGCTTCGCCCCGACCGCCGACCAGCGGGCGCTCGCCGCCCTCTTCAGCGACCCGGCCGCCCTCGCCGCCGACGGCACACCGCGCGACATCTCGCTGGGCGACGACCCGTACCGCGCGATCGGGACCCGGCTCGCCGACGGCACGTACATCCTCATCGCCGCCTCCACCGGCGGCCTCCACCACGCCATGGCCAAGGCCCTCAAACTGGACCTCGCCTTCGGCAGCCTCCTGCTCGTGCTGCTCGCCGCGCTCACCATGATGAACGTGCGCCGCCGGATGCTGCCCCTGGAGGACATGGTCGAGACCTCGACGGCCATCGCGGAGGGCGATCTGACCCGCCGCGTGCCCTCCAGCCACCACCCGACCCAGGAGGTCGAGCAGCTCCGGGTCGCCCTCAACTCCATGCTCCACCAGGTGGAGTCGGCGTACCGCACGCGCGAGCGTACGGCGGCCCAGCTGCGCCGCTTCGTCGCGGACGCCTCGCACGAGCTGCGCACCCCGCTGTCGGCGATACGCGGCTACCTCCAGCTGTACGACAAGGGCATGCTGACCGAGCCCGACGAGCGCAAGCGGGCCTGGGACCGGATGAACGCGGAGGCGGACCGCATGGGCCGTCTCGTCGACGAACTCCTCATGCTGGCCCGCCTGGACCAGCGGCCCGAACTGCGCTTCCGCAGCGTCGATCTGAGCCGCCTGGTGCGCGACGCCGCCGAGGACCTGCGGGTGCAGCAGCCGGAGCGGCCCGTCACGGTCGGCGCCGACGGCTCCCTCCTGGTGCGCGCCGACGAGTCGGGCCTGCGCCAGATACTCGGCAACCTGGTGACCAACGTCCGCACCCACACCCCCGCGGACGTGCCCGTGCGGCTCGGTCTGGAGCGCGAGGACGGGGTCGTACGGCTGTGTGTCGCGGACCAGGGTCCGGGGCTGTGCGAGGACGACGCGGCGCGCATCTTCGACCGCTTCTTCCGGGCGGGCGGCGGCGCGGGCAGCGGTCTGGGGCTGGCGATCGTGCAGGGGGTCGTCCAGGCGCACGGCGGGGACGTGGCGGTGCGGACGGCGCCGGGCGAGGGGCTCGCGGTGACCGTGACCCTGCCGACACGGACGCCTGTGCCGTCGTAGGACAGCGCGGATGTCACAACAGGCTGTCAGGGGAGGTCGGCCTGGATCAGGGCCCACACCGTCTTGCCGTGGATGCCGCGGCTCCAGACGCCCCAGGCGGCCGCGACGCCCTCCACGAGGTGGAGGCCCCGGCCGGCCTCCTCCAGGGCCGTCACGGCCCGCAGGCGGGGTTCGGCCCGGCCCTCGTCCGAGACCTCTATGAGGCAGGAGCCGTCCGCGAGGGCCGTCACCGCCACCTCGAACTCCCGCTCCAGGAGCGGCCCGTGGCGTACGACGTTGGTCGCGAGCTCCGACACGAGCAGCACCGCGTCCAGGAGCGCCGGATCATCGCTCCGGTGCCCCCAGTCCGCCAGATGGTCCCGGACCCGGCGCCGGGCGAGACCCACGGAAGCCGGGTGCCGGGGCAGCCGGAAGGAGTTGCGTCTGACCACGTCGGCTCCTCACCCCACGCACGCCTCCGTCACATGGTGCTGCGTGCGCGGGCCGTCCGACGTCACTCGGACGAAAGATCGAACGAAGGTCAGCGGAACGGGAGTACGTCCGAGGGCGCGCGACCGCGTCAGATCCAGTCCAGCGCCCACAGCCGGAACACGCCGGTGCCGTCCGTGAGGTAGGAGATGCCGCCGACGTCCTCGCTGCTCACGACGTACTCCTTGCGCTGCCACAGCGGGATCAGCGGCACATCGTCGGCCACGTCCGCCTGGAGGTCGCGGAAGTCGTCGTCGACACGGCTGCGGTCGGCGAACTTCTGGCTGTTGAGGATCAGTTGGTCGACGATCTTGTTGCTGTAGCCGGTGTTCATCGTCGACCCGGTGCCGACGAGCGGCGAGCCGAAGGTGTCCGGGTCCGGGTAGTCGGCGACCCAGCCGACGGCGTACGCGTCCAGCTTGCCGGTCGCCCAGCGCTTCTGGAAGTCGGTCCACTCGTAGCCCTTGACGTCCACCTTGAAGAGCCCGCTCGCCTCCAGCTGCTTCTTCAGCTCGGCGGCCTCCTCCTTGCCCGCGCCGTGCCCGATGCCGTAGCCGTAGGTGAAGCGCACCGGCAGGGAAACGCCGGCCTCATCGAGGAGAGCCTTCGCCTTGTCGGTGCTCTGGGAGGGGTAGTCGTCGAAGAACGACGTCGTGTGGCCGACGATCCCGGTGGGGATCAGCGAGTACAGCGGGTCGACCGTGCCGTCGTACACCGTGGCGGCCAGCTGTTCGCGGTTGACCAGCCAGGCCATGGCCCGCCGCACGAGGACGTCGTGCAGGGGCGTGCCCTTGCGGGTGTTGAGGTACAGGTTGCGGGTCTCGGAGCTGTCCGCCTCCGACACACGCTGGTCGGGGTCGCTCGCCGAGAGCCCGGAGAGCATCTTCGGGGGCAGCTGCCGGGTGGCGACCTGGACCTGCTTCGCCTGGTACGCCTTCTGCAGCGCGTCCGAGTCGGCGTAGTACCGCAGCTCGACCGGACTGCCGGTGCTCTTGACGGCCCCCTTGTAGTGGCTGTTCGGCGAAAGGACCGCCTTCTTGTCCTTCGTATACGCGGACAGGGTGTACGGCCCGGTGCCGTCGACCTGGTAGCCGTTGCGCGGGGCGTCCTTCGGGTACTTGGTGCTGTCGACGATCGCGCCGGCACCGGTGGCCACCCTGAACGGGAACGTGGCGTCCGGGGACGACAGATGGAAGGTGACCGTCATCCCGGAGGCGTCGACCGAGCCGAGCGTGGAGAGCAGCGACGACGGACCCACATCCGAGTTGATCTTCTTGACCCGGTCGAACGAGAACTTCACGTCCTCGGCGGTCATCGCGCGCCCGCTCGGGAAGGTGAGCCCCGAGCGCACCACACAGCGGTACGTCGTCAGCCCGCCGCCCACGAAGGCGCAGCTCTTGGCCGCGTCCGGCACGGGTGTCGTGCCCCCGGAGTCGAACGTCATCAGCGACTGGAAGACGTTGCTGTACAACGCCCAGGAACCGGCGTCGTACGCGGCGGCCGGGTCGAGGGACGTCACCGCGTCCGTCGTGCCGACCGTGATCGTCCTGTCCTCGCTCCCGTCCGCCGGCAGCAACTGCCAGCCCCCGACTCCCACGGCCGCGAGAACCAGCAGCGTCGCGAGAATCCGTATGCGAACCGACCGCATCGGTGTGCCCTCCCAAGGGCCCTCCCGGGCCCCTCACATACGCCACTCCCCTAGTGGCGCGGATCACCTAACCACAGGAGTTTCATCCGAGGGAAGAGGGTTCTGCCGAGATGGGAAAGAACTTACCGACGAGTGTTAAATGCCCGTTTCACAGGCGGTTCCCAGCCGGCGCGCAGACATCCTCCGGCATCGGCAACTAAGCCTGCTTCGAGGCCAGTTGGACGATCGTGATGTCCGAGGGCGCCCCCACGCGCGTGGGCGGCCCCCAGGCGCCCGCGCCCCGGCTGACGTACAGCTCGGTGTCGCCGTACCGCTCCAGGCCCGCGACGGTCGGATTGGCCGCCGCCGCGATGAAGTTGCCGGGCCACAGCTGGCCGCCGTGGGTGTGCCCGGAGAGCTGGAGGTCGACGCCGTGCTTGACCGCCTCGTGGATCTGCACCGGCTGATGCGCGAGCAGCACGCACGCGCGCGTGGTGTCCCGGTCGCCGAGCGCCTTCCCGAAGTCGGGCCCCTGGCCCTCGCTCTCGCCCTGGAGGTCGTTGACCCCGGCGAGGTCGAATCCGGCGAGTTCGGTCCGGGCGTTCTCCAGGGGGTGGATGCCCAGCGTGCGGACTTCTTCCAGCCATTGCTGGGCGCCGGAGAAGTACTCGTGGTTTCCCGTCGGGAATCAACCTAAGACGTACTTTACGAAGGTTGGTGGACCATGGCGCTCATGGACGTACGAGGCACCACAGACTATGACGGGTGTGGCAAGTGCCTGGTAGCTGTCAGGCGACTGTCTCGCAAGACCGAGTCCACCAACTCGCCTGAGAAGCAAGGCGACTTGATCGTGCGCGCCGCCAACGAGGTAGGCGCCCACATCATCGCTTGGGCCGATGACTGGGAAGTCTCAGGCGCCACGAACCCACGCGACCGGGCGCAGTTCGGCCCATGGCTCCGGGGCGAACAAGGACCGTACGACGGCATCGTCGGTGCCGCCGTCGACCGGATCGGCCGCAACGCGAGGGATGTACTCAACACCGCGTACGAGACCTATGAGTCCGGCCAGCTTCTTATTACCGCCGACCATCCGGGAGTCTGGGACCTATCTGACCCGGACCAGGAGTCGGAACTACTCGTCAAAGCCCTCGGTGCTCAACTTGAGCACCGCTCCACCCGGAGGCGGATTCAGGACGAGCATGTAAGGGCGCGTAAAGCTGGACAGGTCAAGAAGAAGCCCTCATACGGCTATATGTACGTGCGCAAGGTCCCCATGGGGAAAGTCGAAAAGATTGTTTTTCACCCAGATTCCTCGCGGGAAATCCGCAAAGTGGCTGAGCGCATCCTAATTGACACAACAGGAAAGATCACTATCTCCACGGAGATAACCCGACTCACTCGCGCAGGCGTACTGACTCCTCACGAATTATTGGCCGAGATGTACGGCCGTAAGCCGAAGATGAAGCCGTGGACTTATCAGAGCCTGAAGCAGATTCTTTGGAGTGAAGCAGCTCTCGGCTACTTGATGCACAAGGGCAAGCCCGTCATTGGCGATAACGGACGACCCATTCAAATTGCACCGCCACTATGGGACAGCGCAACACGAGAGGCTCTAATCGAGAAGACAAAGCGAAAGCCAGGCTCAAGGCACGACGGAAAGAAGGCTCGCGCCGCACAAGGAACAACGCTTCTTGTAGATATCGGCACCTGTGGCTGTTGCCGGGAGCGGCTAAACATCAACGGCTCAAAGGGTTACGGCTGCACTGCACGAGTTCGCGGGATCATATCCTCAAAGGATTGCAAGCCAGCTCCAACTATGAAAATCAGGCGACTCGACGCTAGAGTCACGAATTGGTTCCTGGAGGAGTATGGCGATGGCCAGGTAATGAAGAAAGTGTTCACACCAGGGACGAATTACGCCACCCAGGTTGCCGACCTTGAACGAGACCGGAAAAGGCTTAGAGACGACCGTAACGCAGGCCTGTATGACTCAGACGATGATGCGGAGTGGTACCGCACCGAGTACAAGCGAATGGGTGATGAGATATCAAGGCTCAAAGAGCTTCCTGAGCAGGCTCCACAAGTCGTCATGGTTCCGACCGGGCGCACAGTCGCGGACGAATGGGCAGCAGCGCGAGACGACGCCGAGCGACGCGAAATTCTGAATGACTTCGAGGTGCGAGTCGAACTATTTTCCCTGCAAGCGAAGGAACGCGTAAAAATCACGGGAAAGAACGTTTACGACATAGCGAGTTAGCCACGCCGGACATGAAACCAGAAAGTGCCCCAATAGCCATACAGGCATTGGGGCACTTTCACGTTGAACGCTAGGCAAGAGTAGTAAAAATAGGTCGCATATAGCGCACCACTAGACCATTACGCGTCTTGAATTGAAATGGCTCTATCGACAGCTTACAAACGACCCTGCCGGACATTTCACTAAAATCGCGAATGAGCGCCGAAGCGAGCATCTGGGATCTCACGGTCAGCCTAAAGACCCCTAGGTCACTTTCGTTGATTAGCCGAAAACGGGGGGCCGGATCATCCGTTTGGGCGGTAACGATAACAAGTTCGCTTGATTGGGTAACAACCGCCCAAGTCCTTCTGCTTGACCCATCATCCATCTGAGCAGCACCACCGAGGAGGGTTGCAACTCTTTTTGCCGTATGCCAATCGCCGGTAGCAACAACCCAACTTGACGAAGACGCCATCACTCCCCTTTGCTCAAATCCGGGGGAGAAGTGACCCGCAACGTCAGCCATTGACCGACCCCCATTCCTCCTTAATTTCCTTTCTTATTTCGCGCAGATTCGCCAAGTCTTCGGCTATACCATATGAAATTTCCGCTTCGGCTGGTGAATGCCCCGATCCCACATAACGCCAGGCCGATTCTGTGGCCGCAACTCGGTCTTCCAGGGCGAGCAGATCGCCGCTCTGATGGTCAGCCCGCACTACTCGCAGCGCCCCGTACGTAGTGGAGTACTGCCGCGATTTAGTAAGGACGTGACCCCGGTAACCGAGCGTGTGAGCCCAAGAACGGAGGTTCAGCGCCTCCAATTCCCTCAGGCCGCCTAGGCGCCAGCAGGTAGCCATAAGGGCGCGTACGTGTGAATTCACCGGGGCTAGGCGAATGCTCTCGAAGTCGGTAATGCGGTAGTCGATACCGCCCGCGTCACCCACGCTCTTTGAGACGTATTTCGCAACGTAGGCCGCAACGGCACTGTCGGTGACCGCCGAGGTTTCCGTGAATGCATCGCTACGAATGGGGTGTACGTCAATCTGCTCACCCCACCCGATGACCCGCTCACTGGTCGCCGGAGAATACGTTGTGTGCACTTCTACCGATTGCGCAGCAGAACGCACCACTCCCGAGAGGAGTTCGGTTGTGGCCCACAGCGGCGGAAGCGAGGAAGGGCCCTCCGGCCCGTCGACCCGGATAACCGCATGAAAATGAACAGCGCCCCGCTTTTGATATTCAGCCACTTTCGCGAAGGACACTCTCAGGTGTTCGCCGAGGCGGGTTTGTGTGATTCCTACGGCAGTCGCCAGATGCCGTCTGAGCATGTGGCAATAGCGGTTCCACAGTGAGCCGGCGGAAGCGTGCCACAGGACGTGTCCGGGGTAGTCGTAGCAGTCCCGACACAACGGCTGTCCCACGCTGGAATCCTCGTCGGCATGCTTCTGGCCACAGCCAACCGGCCGCCCATGTTCGCAGACTCCGCCATCTCGTCGAGGACGGCAAACCTTTTCGTCAGGACCTCCCGCACGGTGCACCGGACCGAAAGAGGGAGCAGTGAGGGTGACGAAGAGCCGGGGGTGATGGCGGACGCCGTCTGTGACGCCTTTACCGCCCAGCAGGCCGGAGCGGACGAGGTGGAACGTGTCGCCTGCGTGGAGGTAGGAGCACGGCTCACAGCGCGCTTCACGGCGGTTGCGGCAGCGCACCGGCATCCGGCCGCCCGGTTCCTCACTCGTGTCGTAGTGCCGCAGCACTTCGCCTGTGAGTGCGTCACGGGTCGTGGTGCGTCCGGCGAGATAGATGGGGTGGGCGCAACCGCCAATGGATTTGATCTGTTCGACCCAGCGCGGGAATCCCGGTTCGTGGACGAGCCGGATCAGGTCACGCTCGGTGGACGAAAGATGGCGCAGACGCTCAGCCTGATTCAGGACCGAGCGTCGCGCCTTTTCTGATATCGGAAACACGGGGAGGTCCCCTTTCGCAAGGAATCAGCGGGGCATTCATGAATTCAACTCCTGGCTTTTCTCTGCTCGGCTATGGCTATGACTTGGCTAAAGGAATGTATTTCACGTTTTAGAAAAGGTCCCGCGGGGCAGTTCTACGAATTACGCCATGATGTGATGGCTTGACATTACCCAGTCCTATTTCGGGCTTCCTTTTCGGTGTCAGCCGAAGAAGAGACTTCCGAGGATGCTGACCATCTGCCACACCGGATATGCGAACGGAGTTCCGGCGAGGATGAACCCGAACAGGGATATCAGGGTTGCCTGGTACCAGCGGATTTCCCGCGATCGGGCGGTCAGGACGACGTACAGGAACAGGAATGCGTCGATGACCCAGAGGTCTGTTTGTGTCATGCGGTTGCCCCTCCTTTCTGGAACGGCACGGGATCGGGGTGGATCAGGAACGGGTCTTCCGGGGGCTTGGTCCGCGCGATCACGGCGGCATCGGCAGGGGTGACCAGCCGGGAGCGGGCCCGCATCCACCGGCCGCCCGTGGCGATGACAGCCACGCCCTGTTCGTCTTCCGTGATGCTCTGCGCGGTGACCACGGCATCCGGGTTGATGTCGCCAAGGGTCATTTCTGCTGACGCTTCGTCATGTGCCCGGTGGGCGACGCGTCCGCCGAGCTGTGCGCGCAGCGCCGTCACGCGGGGGCCGATGTCTGAGCCGACCCGCTGTCCCGCGATGACCAGGTGGACGCCGAGGGCCGCGCCGAGCTGCGCGACGCGCAGAAGGAGCGTTCCGCACTGCTCCGCCTCATCGCGTGATTCGCGCGAGCCGTCCGTGAAGTACAGCTCTGCCAACTCGTCGACGATGACGACCAAGGGCACCGGCCTGTGTTCGTCGGGCAGGTCCCAGATGGACCGCTTGCCCGCAGCCCGGCACACCCGCATGCGTTCCTGGATCTCGTCGACCACACCGGACAGCACTCCGAGAGCCTGTGTGCGGTTGGTGGTCAGGACGGAGAAGCGCCCGCCGAACAGGCCGAGTTCCATGCCGCCCTTGCAGTCGACGCCGACCAGGGCGACCGGTTGGGGTGCCAGCGCGAGCACCAGGGCCGCGAGCAAGGACGACTTGCCGGACTGCGTGGCCCCCGTGATCAGCCAGTGGGGCACGCGCCGCAGGTCTATCAGCCAGGGCTCATCATCCTCGTTGCGTCCCACGTCAGCGGCCATGAACCCATGAGCCGGCATAAGGGCGGAAGGGACCTCCCCGGTGAGCGGGTCAACAGCCGTGACGTGAATGAGGACCTGCCCCCGTCGAGGTGACGTGACCCGCACGGCGTAGACGTGCCAGGCGTGTTCCATCGCACGGGCAGCCTGGTAGTAGGGCGCCGGAGTCTGCCCGGCGTGCAGCAGCACCCGCAGCCGCAGCCCGGATTTCGTCGGCATGGGCCAGAGCAGCCGAGGAGGCCGGGGGCGCAGCGCCGTCCCCTGCACCACCAGGTCGCGGCCGATCACTCGACGATCGGGCCGCGTACTCACCGACAGGCCGTTCAGGTAGGCCAGCCGCCGCCACGTCACCAGGACCCGCAGCGCCGTCCCCGGGTAACCGGCCAGCCACCACCGCCACGGCCACCGCCGCACCGGCACACCCCGAGCCTCCAGACGCGGTTCCCACCACTTCCGAGTCAGCACGCCGACCAGGACCAGGCCGCCCACAATCCACAGCGGCAAGGACGGCATCACTCGCCGCCTTCCGGTGTCTGCGCCAGCACGACGCGGGCGAGCCTCATAGCCGCTTCGGCGTGACGGGCCGTCAGGGACAGCAGGAAACGAATCGTGGGTATGTCTTCCGACGTGGTCAACAGTGCTTCCGTTCCGGCCAGCGTCCGCAGGTCCCGCAGAAGCGAGCCAAACGGGCCGTCGACTCCGAACGGCGAGTCGTCACCCTGGGGCACGCCGACAGCGCCCGTTCCCGTCGCCGTCCGCATCTCGCGCGCCATGCGCTCAGCGTCCTCAGCGATGCGTTCCGCGCACGTCTCTTTGCAAGCAAACACTTGCGACTCGTCCGCCGGTGACCGGCCGACCGCAACAGACGCGATCCTCTTCAGAAGGAAATTCGCGCTGCACACGACGCAGGCCAGGCCGTCAGTCTGAGGACCGCTCAGGTGCCAGAAGTAGCGCTCCATCACGCCTCACCGCCTGCCGACTTGCCACGCGGACCGGGCGCCGCAGCAGCCGGACCCGAGCTGGCGCCCGAGGCCGACAAAGGCGTGATGGCATCGGCGCGGTAGGTGGTACCGGTCCGGCCGTCGACCGCCCATTCATTGGCCCACAGGTTCCTGACCTGTACTTCAACGCCCTCCGTGACCGCTTGCGGCTGACCGCTGGTGACCACGTGCACGACATCTGTACGCCGCCCCTCCGCCTGCCGAACCGACAGACCAGTGATCCACAGCGGGTTGCCCTCACGGTCCCGGCGCTGATCACCTTCCAGCGTGGTGCGCGGTTCCGGAGCGATCACACAACGGATCGCACCCAGCCGCGCGACATCGATCGGCTTGTTGTCCATGGGAGTTCACCTCTCTTCTCAGTACGCACCCCCGCCCGAACATCCGTCCGGATGAGGTGGAGCAATTATTTTCACTCGCAAACACTATGAAGGTCAACCACTTATCCGGATGAGTTCAAGCAGGCGTAAGACGGGCGGACAACCACTTATCCTCATGAGTGGCCACAGACACACCGACCCAGCCGCACCCGCAGGCCCACCGGCGACCGACAAGGACACCCCGACATGGCAGCAGCCCGAGAGCCCATCGAACGAGCCCCCTCCATGTACTTGCAGGTCGCTCAGAAGATCGCCACCGACATCCGGCGGGGCCGCTACCAGCCCGGCGAAGTCCTGCCGTCCGAGAGCGCGATGGTCGAGATGTACGGCGTCGGCAAGCACACCGTGCGCTCTGCCATCGCGGAGTTGCGCCGCATGGGACTGGCCGAGTCGCAGCAGGGCAAGGGCAGCATCGTCCTTCCCACCGGTGGAGTCCTGCCCGCCACTCGTGTCGAACGCTCCATCCAGCGCACCAGCAAGGGAAGTTGGCACCTGCCCGAGACCGCGGAGACAGAGCCGCCCGCCGTCAGCCGTACCGCACTGGAGGGGCCCCCGGCACTTCTGTTGGGCCAGCAGGACCAAGACGCCATCAGTGTTGACCGCATGATCCATGACCCAGCCACCGGCGCCCGCATGGCTCACCGCGTTCTGATCCCGATGGCCACCGCAGCCGACGTTCCCTCGATCGCCGAGCATCCCGGCGCCGAGATCACGGAGCTGTACCAGCAGCTTGCCGACACCGGACTGAGCCTGACGTTCACCGAGCACGTCACCGCCCGCACTCCCTACCCCGACGAGCGGACCGCACTAGGCATCGCAGACGCCAGCCCCCTACTGATCACCTACCGCATCACCGGCGACGCCGAGGAACGCCCGCTTCTGTGCGAGGAGTTGAAGGCACCCGCCGCCACATGCCAGCTCACCTACCCCATGACGCCGACCAAGGCGCCCGCCGCCAAGCGCCCCGCCCGTCGCCGCCCCGCATCGGAGTAACTTCTCTTTACTTCCTCAAGGGCGCGCCTTCGGCGCGCCGGGCGGTCCTGCCGCCCCACCCGGGCATGCGGCCTTCGGCCGGTCCCGTCCGGTCGGCAACCGCCCGACACTCCACACGCCCCGACCAAGTAGACAAGCCCCCCGCGCAGTCAGCGTGAGGGGCTTCTGTCGTCTGTCCGGTCAGTCGCCTGGGGAGGTGAGCCGCACGAAATCGATCGAGGCCTACACCTGTCCCTTGCGGCCCCGACTCGGCCCGCTCACACCTTGGTTCACAAGAGCGCCAACACCGCTCACCGAGACACACAGCGCCGTGACGACCCAGATTCACTCAAGGCCCGCGAGAGCCTCGGAGCCACGTGGGCCCGCCCTGGCACCCGCTATGTGGACCTTGGCTCAGTCCAGTGCTGCGCAGAGGTGAGACGACTGAAAGTTGTAGGCATGGGCAACCAGGTTCACGGGCAGCAGCCGCATAGGGCTCGTCTACGCAACGGTGTGGATTGCCCTGAGCGCCGCGTCCTTGCGTGTGATGAACCCTGCACGCAAGGACGCATGCCCGGTCGCGTCCCCACTCCCGCAGGGCCACGCGACCACGCCCCAGCATCGCCGACTTAGCTGGGGCCAGCCAGCCGCAAACTGGGCAGGCGTCTAGGTGGGGGAGCCTGGCGCCCATTGCCGTCAGTTTGTGGCTGGCTTCTTAATCCTGTCACCACCCCCCGATGCAGGCAGTGATTCGCCGTGCGTAGATACGTCAAGCGTTGTGCTGTGCTATGGCAGTAGACGGTTCGAGCGGGGTCGCCGCGTTGGTTGGATCACTCGCGGACATCGAGGGGGGGGAAGAACTAGCCAGCGGCCGGGGGTACCAGGGGTGCTACAGCACACCCCTGGACCCCGCCTAGGCGTGACAACCTCAATCGCAGATGCCGTTACGTCGTGGTGCAGATCCGTGTGCGATTGAGGTCATCACGCACGTTGACCAGCCGATTTCCGCCGTGACCGGGTACTCAACAGCCCTCTGGCCAACAGCCGGCACTATCCCGACCATGCTCCCCGCTCCTGTCAGGCAGCGACCTTGGCAAGCACTGCCCAAATCCCAGCCACGACCGCAGAGAACGCAACAACGACTATGAGCGCGCGCGCCTTTGTGAACCAGGTCAGACAGACATCCGGTAATGAAAGCTCCCGGCGACTCAGGAAAGTTGGACCATTCCTGCCCACCTGGCCGTCATCCGCCACAGCCCACTGTGCCTCAGCAAACCGCCCCGGCCGACACCAAGCGCACCCAGAGTGGCGGGACGAAACAGAATCTTCCATCAGCCAATAGGCGCCAAGCAGTTCGGCCGAACCATGCGGAGCCAGACCGTCATCCTCATCCGGTTGCATGCGCGGGCTAACGAGCAGCGCTCACCGTAGACACGCCACCGTTAACCGCCTTCACAAAGTCTTCCTGACGGCTCTGCTCGTGGCCAACAACCCGCGCCAGGACCAGACTTACGCTGCTGAATGATGACGGCCGCCGTCCATCACCGACAACGGGCGACGGCCGCCCCCCACCCTCCCAGACGTCCCCGCACCTCACACCACCCGTTCTCAACGGATCAGTCAACGATCACTCGATCTCCAGGACTGACCTGCGCTCGTCCCACTACTACTTGGTGCAGCTCTCCGTGTGCTTCCGAACGGCGAAGATCACAGGACCCGCGCCCGTGACCTTGATCCGCTTCCCACATCCCCGGCACACAATGAACTCTCCGTGCCGATCTCTCTGGACGCTCACCCGAGAGCCCTTCGCCGTCTTCCAGTCATCCCGCGCCATCCCCGCTCCCCTTCCCTCTCATCCCTCAGCATGTGTCATCGCGCCCGCCGTAGCACCCGAGCTATCAGCCGTGCATCCTCCGGTCTCAGCCACACCACCGGTTCACCGTGCGCCCCCGAGTGAGGCACAGCCCGCACAGCTCCCTCGTCAACGCCCATGGCCCGGAGAGCGCCGTTCATCTCATCGGCCGCCTCCGCCGCCATGCGCCAGCCCGCCACGTAGTCGACGCCTGGCACATACACGGCGTCCTCAGCTTCGCCGTACTCCCCCTCCGAGCTATTCACCATCGCACACACTCCCCTGTCCCCGTCGCTGCCGCTCACACCCCAAATGAAGCCGGACATGCCGTCAGGGATAGAGCATTGCTTAGCACGAGCAAATAGATCAACAGAATATGCGCACGCGTCACACGGGGGTCCAGGCACCGGCAGCGTGGTCACGGAACTGAGTCAATCACCACACTTTCTGCATGTTTCCTTCACTAAATCTCCTCAATCTTGAATCGCGAGCACACAGGAACGGCCCTCCCCCGCCGTAGCGGAGAAGGGCCGTCGACCTACAGACCTCCCGGCACTCGATCAGTACAGATACATCTCGGTCACCCAGCCCGTGAAGCCACGGGGTAGACCGCCCGACGACGCCTTCACGAGCCGGACCTTGTCCCAGCGCTGCCCATGACGGTCACGCGCCGACGCGATGGCACGAACTCGCTGCCCCCGGTAGACCAACCCGAGGATCATCCGGTTCGTGCCCGGACCCGTGCGCACCCGCAACCCGTTCACCGTGACCGTCTTGTACGGACCGTCGTTCACGCCGTTGATCGTCGCCGTCTGACTGGTACCGACGCCCGACCGCTCCAGGTCCGGCGTCAACGCCGACGCTGCCGAGGTACCCACCAGCCCGACACCGGCCACCAGGGCAGTCGACACGGCCAGCGACCGCAGTGCATTACGTCCCATGATCAAAACCCCTTCGGTTCGAAAGAGGACGAGCAACTACCAACCGCCATGAGGTAGCCACTCATCCGGATGAGTGGCCAGCATCCGTCAGGCGCACCGTTCAGGTCAACCACTTATCCGGATGAGTTGCTGCCTAGGGTCGGGCCGGAACACTGTCCGTCCGTCGCAGGGAACGACGGACGGACAGAGCAAGCGCAGGGTCAGACGCGCTGCCGGAACGTAGCCCAGCGACGAGCAGCATTGAGCATTCGTGCGGTCCATTCGTCTGCATCGTCGCCCGCGATTTCCTCCCACACATTCGCAGTCGCCTGAGCGAAAGCGGTGATTCCTTCCGTGGGAGCGGCGCGCCACGAGGGGATCTCAGACGCCCACCGTTCGGCCGACTGCGGTTCGTGTTGTCCGGCAGCCATGAGCCAAACGACCCAGTACCCGGCATCTAGCCATGCCGCGCCGCGCGTTGCCCATGCCCAATCGACGAGATAAGCGGAGCTGTCAACGATGACGTTGTGGTCGTTCAGGTCCGTGTGAAGCAGCGAATTGCCAGCGAAGTAATCGAGGTCTGTCGGTTTGGCCGCGTACACCCCTAGACGTTGCTCCGCCTGCCGCAACTGGATTTCTGGGCAGGCGACTTCTCCGAGCCGGCGCAGCAATTCGGCGACCTTTGTAAGGTCCGGTGAATCGGGCGAGTAGTCGGCGTGATGCCCTTGCAGGTTCTCGAACCCCAGGAGCACCCAACCGGCTTCTTCGATCTGCCAGAACAAGGTGGGCGCGATTCCTTGAAGGAACGGGTTCACTTCAGCTTCGCGACGCTGAGTCCCTACCCATCTGTGGTCGGCGCGCAGCCCCTTAACAAAGCACGACCCCAATTCTGTGAATACACGCACTGCAAGTTCGCTGTTTAATCCCTGGCTTACTGCCTCAGTCTTGACTACCGGCCCGGTCTGCCTCTCGACAGCAGCAAGCACGGCAAGTGGAAGGTCTTCAAAGGTGATTCGCGATGTGGCCACAGCTTCCTACGCTCTCATGTAACGGCCCGCGCGGGCCCCCTGACGAGTAAACGTCATGGAGCCCGCGCGGGTCGCGCTATCTACTATCCCTGATACGGGTTGTCGTCGTTGCACGCGGCGAGGGTCGCCGGAGTCAGCGACTCGACGTCCTCGACGATGACGAGTCCGGTCGGCTCGGTGCTTTCCGGACGGACGGGCGGGGGGCTCAGCGGAAGGGGCGGCACCATCAACGCCGATACGGGGCGGGTGGTGATCTCGACAGCAACAGCGGTCATGCGGCATCTCCTTTTTCGTGCTGACAGTAGGTTTCCAGTGGTGCCTTCGCAGCCTGGTATGCCTTTGCGAGTGGTCGGCATACTCGGCACGTTCCCGAAAGCTGACAACCACTACAGCCACCGGTGCGAAGCATTTGAGCGTCTGCTATTGCAGGCAGACGCAAAAGACCGTCAAGCCCCTCAGCTATCAAGCTGATTGGGTTTTCGCGCCCGATCTTGCACATGGTCGCGAATCCGTGAGGGTCGACATGGAAGAAAGTGTGTCCGGCCGGACACCCTCCGAATACAGAAGACTTATCCAAGAGTCCCGGCGCTTGCGCAGCAAGGGGTTCGGATGTGCCGTCGTAGGTAGGAGAGATGTTCGAGTACTCCGAGTACTTTTCGGCGTAATCCGCAGCCATAGCGCGCATGGATTCCACCTCATGCGCATTGTGCTTTGTGATGATCAGGGTCAGCTCAAGGGGAATTCCCTCGTCCTTCGCCGACTTGAGCCCCTTGAGTAAGAGCTTGAAAGCTCCCGGCTTTCGGGTCAGAGAGTCGAAGCTCTCTGCTGTTGCTCCGTAGAGCGAGACCTTGACCCTGTGCGGCGGCATGTCCCCGAGGAGATCTAACATTTCAGGTCGGTGAAGCCGAGAGCCGTTCGTCAGGATCTCGATCATCATTCCCATGCGGTACGCATGTTCGTAGGCCGCAAGGAAATCCCTGTCAATCGTGGGTTCTCCACCCGTGATTTGAAGCCACAGAACGCCAGCGTCACGAAGCAGGGAGAGTAATTCCCGCTTGCCATCCATGGGAAGGCCCGCGAACTTTCGCTCTGCCAGATAGCAGTGCTCGCAGTTGAAGTTGCATCCCTTATTGATCTCCCATGACGCGCGGCTGTAGTTGAGGGGTGTAACGGCACGGGCAACCATGGCTTCCTTGCTGGAGCGGCCAGACAGTTCAACGCCCCAGGCTTGCCGCGCAGCATCGGAAAGCCACCTCGGGACGGGGGCGCCATCCTCCACAGCCTTCGACAGCTCACAGAACATTGCGTAGGGAACCTGAATCCCCTTCTGTGCGCCTGGACGCACAATTACAAACTTATCGCTCTGTGGACTTACTATTACCTGGTGCATTCAATCCTCCCTGTCGACTCCCAGCCCCGTCCGGCTGCCACCGTCGAAAAGACAGCCGGACGGGATTTGGCCCGCCCCTGCCGGGATCACTAATCTCCGTGGGGGAAACGAAAATTTGCTTCCATCCGGCAGGGACGGAGTCTGTGAGCGTGCATCCATTTTTTCGTCGAACATCCGTCGACTACGGACATTCACCTTCGTTTTCTATATCATCCGTAAGGCCGCCAATAACCCATTCCATGGGTATGTCGCCTCCTTCAGCCAGCGCCTCATTGAGGCTGAGCACGAGATGAGCCAGACCTACAGCAGCAGATCTCCAACTGGCGACATTCTTGAGGTCTTTTGCATATGCAGGCTGAGTTAGCCTCTCAGCCGCAGAAAGCGTCTGGTCATATAGTTCGCGCGCATCTATTCCATCGCTACTCATTAGGCTATTCGTAACGCTCCCATGTATGACCTCCCCTATGTGCGGCATGCAGCCAACAAGAGTCATCTTTTGAAGGACCCTTCGAAGGGCAGTAGCTTCGGAATTGGACTGTGATTTCACCCTCATTCGCGCCCCAGGTGATCCATACGTCTACGTCATTCTTATCGGGCGCAAGGTCCAGCAGTAGGGCAACATGCTCACCGTAAAGGTGAGGATCGAGTTCGCAACTCACAGACTCCGGAACTGCATCCCCGGTAGCCGCACTGTCCGCCATTTCAAGGGCGGCGATACGTATCCCATCGGGCACCTCAAGCATTGTGCCGCAATTAGCGAACAGAGATACCGACATCTACGACATACCCCAGGATACTCCGACGATGAAGCCGCACGTGGCACTAAGCCCGATGACTACCATTAAGCCCGCCCACTGAGCAGCGTAAGGAATTCGCCTCATGTCGTCACCCGTTTGACGTGAGCCGGTTGAAGATCCGTTGGCATCCCGCTAACAGTGAGTTCCGCGAAATCCTCGAACCGGCGCCTGAAGTGCATGTGCCCGGTCACCTTCATATGCCCTCTCATCCAGTCGTCTACGTCGGTGGGGTTGTCGCGCTTTTCGGATTGAGCCCCGCAGGCTTCTTCGTCACCCGCTACGCAGTACGCGGAATACTCGGGTTCAACCGTGGGGTCCTGGCGAGTGGTGTAGGGCACGTACCGGAGGAGGCTGCGACTCACTTCAAATCCCCCCATGTACTACGGGAATTCGCTTCGGAGACGGCCGGACTCAGGGCTTTGGACAGCGGCACGTATTCGAGGTTCATCGTCTCGGCGTCCCACTCTCTGCCACCCTCTAGCGGACGAAGCTGTACGCGTCCGCCAACGTGCCCCATGACGCGGCCGACGGCTCCTTGCAGAGAGTCCGTAACGGTGGTCCCGACGGGTGGCTCTTCCCTCATGCGATCAGCCGCCGCAGCCCGGCTTGAACGGCCCGGAGATCGACGGTGTTCGGGTCAGTGAAGCCGCCGCGCGGACGCCAAGCCAGTAAGGCCCAGGGGCCCAACTCCCGCTGTAGTGCGACCAGCTGCGCCACGTCATCCGGCGTGCGTGTGGTCGTCGTGGTGGTGCTGGTCATGACGGGTTGCCGTACCTTCCGTGTCTCGCTGCTGCGTGTGCCCTCTCCGTCACACCATGGCGTGCGGACGCGTACGCTCAACAGGGGGAAGGGGTTTCCAACACAGCTGGAAAGGCTGGTGAGTTGAACAGGTGAGCGAGGAGCCGGAACCGGCGAACGGCCTTGAGTGGTTCGGGCAAGAGCTAGCCGCAGCGTTAGACCACAAAGGGGCGACGCAGCAGGAGCTAGCGGACTTCACCGGCTACAAGGCCCCGTACGTGTCGAAGGTCAAGAACGGCAAGGCGCTTCCGTCGTTCCACTTCGCGGAGGGGTGCGACCACTTCTTCAACACCCCTGGCTCTTTCGCGCGGCTGCTGATCAGGATCTCGCAGCACGGACACCCTGAGTGGTTCGTGCCGTACGTGGAGTTGGAGAAGTCAGCGGCCAAGATCGAGGACTACAGCACCAGCTTCGTCATGGGCATGTTGCAGACACCGGAGTACGCGCAAGCGGTCTTCCGCGCGGCGCATCCTCGCGAGACTGAAGGTCAGATCAAGGCGCGGGTCGAACTCCGTCTCCGCCGCCGTGACGTCCTGGACCGGCCGGAGCCGCCGTTCCTGTGGGTCATCTTCCACGAGGCCGTGTTGCGCACGACCGTGGGCACTCCGGGGACTATGGCCGGACAGCTACAACACCTTGTGCAGATGGCGGAAAGCCCGCACGTCACGCTTCAAGTTCTGGCCTTCGAGGCGGGTGCCCCCGCGTCCGGTCTGCCGTTTATCCTGCTTACGCCAGACGACGGGGCGACGGTCTTGTACTCAGAGACCACCGGCAAGGGGGCCGTCAACGACTCGCCGTCTGCCGTGCGGGACTGGTCGGCTACCTATGAGCGGCTACGTGCGGCAGCTGAGTCAGAGACACGTTCCTTGGCCCTGATCCACTCGATCATGGAGGAGCACGCCAGATGAGCAACACCCCCGCCCCACGCGACGATGTGTGGGTCAAGAGCACGTACAGCGACGGGCAGGGCGGCAACTGCATCGAGTGGGCACCGTCGTACGCAATGACTCACGGTGTCGTCCCGATACGAGACAGCAAGACCCCCAGCGCTCCGGCGCTCATGCTCTCGCCCGAAGCGTTCACTGCCCTCGTGGCGTTCGCACGCAGCGCCAACGTGTAGCCGCTTCAACAGAGAACCCCATGTTTCCTCGCAGCTAGGAAACATGGGGTTCTGTCGTGCTACGGGCTAGAGAGCCAACGTCACAGCCCTGGACCCTACTTGGGTGCAGAAGTATGTTTAAGCCTGGTTCCCGGTGACGAAGTAGCTCCCGTGGCGGGCCTTCAGTCCGGCCAGGGGTGCCGCCGCGGGTCCCAGGTTCTTGACGCTGCCGTCGACCAGGTCACCGACGACCGCGATCAGGTCGGGCTGGGTCGCGCTGATCGTGTCGACGACCTTCTGCGCGAAGCCCCGGCCCAGGAGCGGCCCCAGGTGGATGTCGCTGACCACCGCGATCCTGAACCCGTGCGCGGACCGCGGCAGTTTGGCCAGGGGCACGGTGACCCGCTTGACCCTCGGCCCGCGCAGCACGCCGTACGTGCCGTAGCCGACCGTCCCGACGGCCGCGGCGGCGGCAGCGCCTCCGACGACGCGGGAGACGAAGAGACGGCGGGAGGGGGCGTTCTGCGGGGTTTCAGGGGCTGCTTCAGAGGCCGGCTCGGAGGCGCCCTCTTCGGAGGCTTGCGCGGAGGCGACTTCTTCGGAGGCGGCTTCTTCGGAGGCCGGTGCGGAGGGGGCCTGCGGTTCGCCGTCCGCCACGGCGGTCCCGGCCTGCCCGCGCCGTTCGAGGAACCGGCGCAGCAGCGGCCGTAGGACCTCTCCCGTGAGGACGGCCAGCAGCAGGTAGATCGCCAGGGCCATCCACAGGAACCCGGGCCAGCCCAGGGTCTGTTGGAGCCAGAAGGGCGCGCCGCCGCGTTCGGCGGCCAGGGCGGCGATCATCAGCACCGGGCCGGCGACGAGCACCACCGTGCCGGTGATGCGGGCGGGGCCCCACGCGCGCGTGGTGTCGCGGACGAGGCGGCGCCAGACGTACCAGTGGAGCCCGCCGAGGACGGCGACGGCGACCAGCGCCACGAGCGCGATCACGAGAACGGCCACTTCTTTATGAGGTCCGGCGCAGTGCGCGCAGTCCACGCAACCCGAGGCCCCCGATGACCGTCCCCAATACGAAGGACACGATGGCGAGCGTCAGGTGCACCCAGAAGTACGCCGTCGGACGGCCGTCGTCGAAGGCCAGTCCGCTGCTGTCTTTGACCAGGTTTTTGATGAAAGTGACCCAGATGACCCAACTCCACACCCCGAAGGCGAGCAGGAACCAGGAGACGGGGCGGCTGAGCTTCATGCGACCAGTATCGCCGTCGTCCCCGGGGGCCCGTGCCCGGGGTGGGGCGGGTGACGGGACTTCGGGTCCCCTGGCATGTACGTTCTCGTCCGTGCCCGCTCCACTGCAGACCATCAGGCGACCCCTGCTGGTGCTCTCCGCCGCCCTGTCGTCCCTCGCGCTGACCGCGCCCGTCGCCCTCGCGGCCCCGACGCCGACCCCGAGTTCGTCGGTGACTCCTACGGCGACTCCCCCGGCGAACATGTCGTCGGTGGGCGGTGCCCGCCTCGCCATGGCGGGGACGCAGGTCAATCTGACGTCCGGGGTCCCGGTGCTGCCGAAGGACGTGACCGCGCGGTCGTGGATCGTGAGCGACGCCGAGTCCGGCGCGGTGCTCGCCGCGCACAACGCCCATTGGCGGCTGCCTCCGGCGAGCACCCTGAAGATGCTGTTCGCGGACACCGTGATGCCGAAGTTCCCGAAGACGACCGAGCACAAGGTGGTCCCGACCGACCTGGCCGGAATGGGCGCCGGTTCCAGCGTGGTGCCGATAAAGGAGGGCGAGAGCTACACGGTCCACGACTTGTGGCTCGGAGTCTTCCTGCGCTCCGGGAACGACGCGGTGCATGTCCTGTCGCACATGTACGGGGGCGTCGACAAGACCGTCGCCGACATGAACACGCACGCCCAGGACCTCCAGGCGCTGGACACGCATGTGGTGACGCCGGACGGCTACGACGAGCCGGGTCAGGTCTCCTCGGCGTACGACCTGACGCTCTTCGCGCGCTCCGGGCTGCAGAAGAAGGACTTCCGGGAGTACTGCTCCACGGTGAGCGCGAAGTTCCCGGGCGAGACGACGAAGCAGAAGGGCAAGTCGGTCCGCGGGACCTTCGACATCCGCAACACCAACCGGCTGCTGAGCGGCGACTCGGACGTGTCGGTGTACCCGGGCATCGCGGGCGTCAAGAACGGCAACACCACCAACGCGGGCGCGACCTTCACCGGCGTCGCCGAACGCAACGGCAAGGTGCTCCTGGTGACCGTCATGAACCCGGAGAAGGACGAGCACAACGAGGTCTACAAGGAAGCCGCGAAGATCCTCGACTGGGGCTTCCAGGCGGACGGGAAGGTCCAGCCGGTGGGTGAGCTGGTCCCGCCGAAGAACGTCCCTCAGGCGAGCGCACAGCCGGGCGCGACGGCCTCCGGGGAGGCGGGCGGGGACACGTCCACGAAGCCGACCGCCGGCGGATCGGCCTCGGCGGTGGCTTCGGAGGACGAGGGTTCGAGCGGCGTCGGGATCGCGCTCGCCGTGACCGGCGGGCTGCTGGTGCTGCTCGCGGCGGGTGTCTTCCTGGTCAACCGGCGCTGGCCGCTGCCGGACCTGGTTCGGCGCCGTCGTCCCTGACCTTGGGGTTCTCGGTCTCGTCGGCGGGGTCGTAGGCGTCGTCCTCGGGTTCGTCCTTGCTCGGCGTCGCCGTCCAGGCGGCGCAGAACAGGACCAGCTTCGAGGTGAAGTTCATCCAGAGCAGCAGCGCCACGGGGACGCCGAACGCGCCGTACATGCTCTTCGCGGCGACGCCCTGGATGTAGCCGCTCAGCAGCAGCTTCAGCAGTTCGAAGCCGATCGCGCCGATCAGCGCGGCCACCGAGAGCCGGCGGCGCGGTGGCTCGACGCCGGGCAGCAGTGTCAGGACGTACAGCAGCAGCAGGAAGTCGACGAACACGGCGACGGCGAACGCGGCGATGCGCAGCAGGATCCCGCCCCAGCCGCCCTCGACCAGGCCCATCTCCCGGCTGATCCAGTCGACCAGGGCGGAGGCGACGGTCGAGATGGCGATCGTCGCGAGGACGGCGCCGCCCAGCCCGAGCAGCACTCCGGTGTCGATGAGTTTGCGCAGGAGGGGGTTCTCGTCGCGGTCGGGCAGCTCCCACACCGCGCGCAGGCACTCCCGCATCGAGCCGACCCAGCCGATGCCGGTGAACAGCAGGACGGCACCGGCGATGAGGCCGATGGTGCCCGCGTTGTCCACCAGGGAACCGATGTTGAGCTGGTCGGAGATGCCGGGGACCTGCTCGGCGATCTTGTTCTGCAGTTCGTGCTGCTGGTCGGTGCTGAGGGTCGCGGCGGCGATGGCGGCGGCCACGGTCAGCAGCGGGAACAGCGCGATGAAGCTGATGAACGTCATGGCGGCGGCCAGTTGTGCCCACTTCACCCGGTCCAGCCGCTCGTACGACCGCCACGCGTGCGTGAGCATCAGGCGCGCCACCAGGGGCCCGATGAAGGGGAGCTTCTTCAGCCAGTCCATGATCCGATTCTGCCCTCAGTCCATGACCTGAATGCGACCTCCCTCGCGGAGGACCAGTGTGCGGGTACCCCAAGAACGCGCAACCGCCGCACGACTGGGCCGAACTCCGCAAATAGTGAGCGACATCCGACTAATCACCCATCTCGGGGAGGGCGTCGACGGCGCACGACGTATCGCCCATAAGGTGACGATACGGTCACAGGCATGGCTGCCGACCCCGCTTCCGCCACCGGACGGTCGGCCCATGCCTCCCGTCGAGCCGTCGCCGTATCGACGCACACGCCTCGTCGGACCGCCCCCGTATCGACGCTCCCCTCGCGTCGCACCGCACCCGTTTCGACCCGCGCTCCCCGGCGCCCCCCTCCCGTCTCCGACCGGCCCGGACCCCTCATCGAATCGAACCCCTAGGAGCTGTCGTGAAGGACGCTTTCGGTCTCCCCCAGTCCCTGCTCGTCCTCGGTGGTACGTCCGAGATCGCGTTGGCCACCGCTCGCCGGATGATCGCCCGCAGTACCCGCACGGTGTGGCTGGCGGGCCGTCCGTCGCCCGCCCTGGAGACGGCCGCTTCGGAACTGCGTGTCCTGGGGGCCGAGGTCCACACCGTCGCCTTCGACGCGCTCGACCCCGACTCCCACGAGATCGTGCTCGGCAAGGTCTTCGCGGAGGGCGACGTCGACATGGTGCTGCTCGCCTTCGGGGTCCTCGGCGACCAGGCGCGGGACGAGCGGGAACCGGCCGCCGCGGTGCACGTGGCACGGACCAACTACATCGGTGCCGTGGCGTCCGGTCTGGTCAGCGCGCGGGCGTTGCAGACCCAGGGGCACGGCTCTCTGGTGGTGCTCTCCTCCGTCGCCGGCGAAAGGGCCCGCCGCGCGGACTTCATCTACGGCTCCAGCAAGGCCGGCCTGGACACCTTCACCCAGGGGCTGGGCGACGCGCTGCACGGCACCGGGGTGCACGTCATGGTCGTACGGCCGGGGTTCGTGCGGTCGAGGATGACGGCCGGCCGGGAGGAGACCCTGCTCGCGACGACACCCGGAGCTGTCGCCACGGCCATCGAACTGGGCCTGCGCCGACGCTCGGAGACGGTCTGGGTGCCCGGGACGCTGCGCGTGGTGATGGCGGCGCTGCGGCACCTGCCGAGGGCGCTGTTCCGACGCCTGCCGGTGTGACCCCTCGCGGGGCGGGCCGCGAGTTGTCGACCGTCTACTGGTGGCTGGGGATCGTGCCGCGCTCGGTGTGGGCCGCCTGGGGCGGTACGACGGCTCCCCCGAAGGCGAACTCCCGGAGCTTGCGCCAGACGCCGTCGGCACCCTGCTCGTAGAGCGCGAAGCCGGTGCACGACCACTCCGCGCGGTAGTCGGCGAGCGCTTCGAAGGCACGGTCCATCAACGCGTCGTCGATGCCGTGCGCCACGGTGACGTGCGGGTGGTACGGGAAGTGCAGCTCGCGCGCCATCGGCCCGGAGTCGTCACGGATCTGCTTCTGCAGCCAGTTGCAGGCCGCGGCGCCCTCGACGACCTGGACGTAGACCACCGGGGACAGCGGCCGGAAGGTGCCGGTGCCGGACAGCCGCATCGGGAAGGGGCGCCCGGCGGCGGCGACCTCGACGAGATGGGCCTCGACCGCGGGCAGTTGCGAGGCGTCCACCTCGGTCGGCGGCAACAGCGTGACGTGCGTGGGGATGCCGTGAGCAGCGGCGTCGCCGAAGCCCGCGCGCCGCTCCTGGAGCAGGCTGCCGTGAGGCTCCGGGACCGCGATCGACACACCGATCGTTACGGTCCCCACGTCGTCTCCTGTCGTCCTGTAGATGGTGCTGATGGTGAGCGGGGCGGCCACGCGTGCGGCCACCCGGCTATCGACTGTACGGCCACGACCGAGTTGTGGGCAGGCGCAACCGTAGTGATGTGCAGCGCTCTGTCCAGTGGTACGTCAGTGCGGTCGTACGCCTCAGTGCTTGGCGGGCAGGAAGCCGACCCGGTCGTACGCCTGGGCGAGGGTCTCGGCCGCGACGGCGCGCGCCTTCTCCGCGCCCTTGGCGAGGATCGCGTCGAGCGTCTCCGGGTCGTCCAGGTACTGCTGGGTGCGCTCCCTGAAGGGCGTCACGAACTCGACCATGATCTCGGCGAGGTCCGTCTTGAGCGCGCCGTACATCTTGCCCTCGTACTCCTGCTCCAGCTCGGCGACCGACTTGCCGGTGAGGGTGGAGTGGATGGTCAGGAGGTTGCTGACGCCCGGCTTGTTCACCACGTCGTAGCGGATCACGGTGTCCGTGTCGGTGACCGCGCTCTTGACCTTCTTGGCGGTCGCCTTCGGGTCGTCGAGAAGGTTGATGAGGCCCTTCGGGGTGGACGCCGACTTGCTCATCTTGATCGACGGGTCCTGAAGGTCGTAGATCTTCGCCGTCTCCTTCAGGATGTACGGCTTCGGGATCGTGAAGGTCTCGCCGAAGCGGCCGTTGAAGCGCTCGGCGAGGTCGCGGGTCAGCTCGATGTGCTGGCGCTGGTCCTCGCCGACCGGCACCTCGTGCGCCTGGTACAGCAGGATGTCGGCGACCTGGAGGATCGGGTACGTGAACAGGCCGACGCTGGCGCGGTCGGCGCCCTGCTTGGCGGACTTGTCCTTGAACTGGGTCATGCGGGACGCCTCACCGAAGCCGGTCAGGCAGTTCATGACCCAGGCGAGCTGGGCGTGCTCGGGGACATGGCTCTGGACGAAGAGCGTGCAGCGCTCCGGGTCGAGTCCGGCGGCCAGCAGCTGCGCGGTGGCGAGCCGGGTGTTGGCGCGCAGGTCCGCCGGGTCCTGCGGGATCGTGATCGCGTGCAGGTCGACGACCATGTAGAACGCGTCGTGGGACTCCTGCAGTGCCACCCACTGGCGGACGGCGCCGAGGTAGTTGCCGAGGTGGAACGAGCCTGCTGTGGGCTGGATTCCGGAGAGCACGCGGGGTCGATCAGAGGCCATGTTCACCATTCTCTCAGGTGTTGGGGGCCGGTCCGGAACTGGTCGGAAACAGGTGGGAACCGATGGGGCTCCGGCGGTGTAACAAGAGTGTGAGAACGCGGGAGGGGGGCCGCATCGTCGATGAGGCCGCGGTGATCGCACGTGTACGCGCCGGAGAGCCGGAGGCGTACGCGGAGCTGGTGCTCGCCCACACGGGCATCGCGCTCAGGGCGGCCGCGGCACTCGGGGCGGGAGCGGACGCGGAGGACGTGGTGCAGCAGGCCTTCGTCAAGGCGTACTGCGCGCTGGGCAAGTTCCGGGACGGCGCGGCGTTCAAGCCGTGGCTGCTGTCGATCGTCGCCAATGAGACGAGGAACACAGTGCGTACGGCGGCGCGTCAGCGCACGCTCGCCGGCCGGGAGGCTTCGTTCGCGGAGGCCGAGCCGCTGATACCGGAATCGGCGGACCCGGCGGTCGCCACGCTGGAGACCGAGCGCCGCGCGGCCCTGCTGTCCGCCCTGGAGCAGCTGAGCGAGGACCACCGCCTGGTCGTGACCTACCGCTATCTCCTGGAGATGGACGAGCCGGAGACGGCCCAGGCTCTCGGCTGGCCACGCGGCACGGTGAAATCCCGACTGAACCGCGCCCTGAAGAAACTGGGTCGCCTGCTGCCGGATTTCCGACCTCGGGAAGGGGGTGACGAGGATGAGTGACGGACGGGAGTCCTACGACGACGACGGCGCCGGTGAGGACGCCGGGCGCCGGCCGGTGGGCCGCGACGGGCACGTGGATGCCTCCCGGTTGCCCGCCGAGCTGCGGGCGTTGGGGCGTTCGCTGGACGCGCGGGGCGGTGGTGAGGGCGCCGGGTCCGAGACGATGGTCGAGCGGGTGCTGGCCCAGATATTGGCCGAGCACCTCCCGGTCCCCGTCCAGGAGCCGGCCCCGACCGGGGTCCGGGCGCGACTGCACGCCGTCCGGCGCTGGACGCGGCTGCGGCGGCGGGCGCTGGTGGCGGGCCTGTGCGGTCTGCTGACGGTGCTCGTGCTCACGCCCCCGGTGCGCGCGGCGGTCTTCGACTGGTTCGGCTTCGGCGGGGTCGAGGTGCGGTACGACCCGTCGGCGGTGCCGTCGGCCGGGGCCGAGGTGCCGGGATGCGGGCGGTCGGTGACTTTGGCGCAGGCCCGTCAGCGGGCCGGGTTCGAGCCGCTGGTGCCGGACGTGCTGGGGGTGCCGGACGCGGTGACGGTGACCGCCGAACCACAGGGGCGCTTTCTGGTGAGCCTGTGCTGGCGGGAGAGCGGACACACGGTCCGGGTCGACGAGTATCCGGCGCGGCTGGACATCGGTTTCGCCAAGACGGTGCGCGAGCCGCCGGAGTGGCTGTCGCTGGACGGGACGGTCCCGCCGGAGGGCATACAGAACCCGGCGCTGTGGTTCGCGCGACCGCATCTGCTGAGCTTCTGGCTGGTGGGCGCGGACGGGCACCGTTATACGCGGGAGGAGCGGACGGCGGGGCCGACGCTGCTGTGGACCCAGGTGGTCGGTGGGGTACCGGGCGAGAATCTGACGTTCCGTCTGGAGGGCGTGGCGTCCGAGCGGCGGGCTGTGGAGATCGCGCGGTCGGTGGAGCGGCGGGGGTAGGTGCCGCGAACTGGGCCTGTGATGCGGGGAGTTCAAGCAACGCGGGCGGGATGGGAACCTCGGCGGTTCGAGCGGTGTACCAGAAGTGACAGGCGGCTCGCGGGTGGGCCGTACGGGATCGGCTGGTTGGAGGTTCGGATGTCCGGAGGCGGGAGTGCGGTCGGGACGGGTGGGAGTGCGGGCCGAGTGGGGAGGGGCGCGGGCGGGGTTCGTGAACTCGCGGCGCTGGGCGGGGCGTTGACGGTGACGCTGGCCCTGATGGTGTGGGGCGCGTCGGACGCGGCGGCGGGCGGACCGACCAGCGTGGTCGTGACCTCACCGGAGAGCGGCCAGGCCAAGGCGCTGTACTACTCGGACCAACAGTACGGAGAACTGCAGCAGTTGCTCGGCCCGGAGGGCAAGGGCACCCGCGACAAGCCACCCGAGGCCGATCTGGCCCACGCCCGTCAGATCAATGTCACGTGGCTGGCGCACGACATATCTCCCTGGCGGATCGACCGGGTCTTCCCGGTCGAGTCCAAGCCGCAGGCGGTCTGGATTCACACGGCGGCGGACGTGTCGGCGAACACCAACCTGAACGGCTATTGGCACCGGGCCGGACACCCCGCCCAACTACGCGCCCTCTTGAAGCAGTTGGCCGTGATGGGCAAGTACACCGGCGAGGGCTATGCCGGCATCTTCCCGACACCGTGGCAGTCGGGCGGGTCCGCCACCGCCGCGCCTGAGACCGACACGGCGACCACCACTGTGCGGGTGGCGGCGCAGGACAAGGGCGACGGCACCGACTGGTGGTGGGCGATACCGGGTGCGGGGGCCGGTGCGGTACTTGCCCTGGCGCTACGGCCGTTCGCCGCGCGGCTGCCGTTGGGGCGGTGGCGGAGGGGGCGGGAGCCGGGGCCTCGGCAGGAGTTGCGGGACGTGTGAGGACGGAGGGCGCGAGGAGCGAGGAGAGGGGGCGAGCTGCGATGGAGGGGGGATGGATGGCACGCGGGTGGGGGCGAACGAGGTTTCGGGGCCTGTGTCTTGGTGTTGGTGTTGTGGCGGGGTCGGTGTTGATGACCCTGGCGGGGGTGGCTCAAGGCCAGGCCGTCGAGATGAACCGGGCGCAGGTCCAGGCACGGGACCATGCGCAGGACCCGGCCCGGGACATCCCGGATCTGGCGCTGGTCGTGGCGGGTGGCACGGGGCGGACGGAGACGTGGCGGTCGGGGCAGTCGTCGTTCGCTCGTCTGTGGGCGTTGATGCAGCCGACGTACGCGGGGACGGAGCGGGTGTCGGACGAGTGGGAGGCGGGCCGGTATCCGGCGGTGCGGATCACCGTGGTGTGGGGGCTGACCGGGGTCGGGGGCTGGCCCAGCACGAATCGGGCACCGGGTGGTGATGTGGCGGTGGAGCGGGAGGACCAGTTGTTCGTGGCCTCGGACGGTACTCCGTGGGTGCGGACGGATCCGGCGCCGGAGGTGGCGGACGACGACATCCGCTGGCATCGGGCGCCGCGCCCGGTCTTCGCTCAGTGGGAGCGGGCGGGGTCGCTCGGTGAAGTCGGCGGCGCGGGAAGGGAAGTTGGGAACGGCGCCGAATCGGCGGGGCCCGCCGGAGCCGTCTGGTGGGCGGCGGCGGGCGTGGCCCTCGGGGTGGGCGGCTCGCTGCTGATACGCCGCGCGGCGGCCCGGCGTGAGGCCGGACCGCCGCGCGAGGAACCACGACAGGAACTCATCGATCTGTGAGAGTCGCCGATCTTTGACAACTCAACAGAGGGCGTTGGTCAGCCGTCAGCCGAGGTCGATCTCCGGGTAGAGCGGGAAGCCGGCGACGAGGTCGGTGGCGCGGTGGGAGATCTCGTCCGCGACCTTCGGGTCGAGGATGTGCTGCGCCTTGGACGGCGCGCCCTTGCTGGTGGTGCCGGGCTCCGTGGTGGTGAGGACGCGGTCGATGAGACCGGCGACCTCGTCCATCTCGGCGGTGCCCAGACCGCGGGTGGTCAGGGCGGGCGTGCCGATGCGGATGCCCGAGGTGTACCAGGCGCCGTTGGGGTCGGCGGGGATGGCGTTGCGGTTGGTGACGATGCCCGAGTCGAGCAGGGCGGCCTCGGCCTGGCGGCCGGTGAGGCCGTAGGAGGAGGCGACGTCGATCAGGTTGAGGTGGTTGTCGGTGCCGCCGGTGACGAGGGTGGCGCCGCGGCGCATCAGACCGTCGGCCAGCGCGCGGGAGTTGTCGACGATGCGCTGGGCGTAGTCCTGGAAGGAGGGCTGCCGGGCCTCGGCGAGGGCGACGGCCTTCGCGCCCATCACGTGCGCGAGCGGGCCGCCGAGGACCATCGGGCAGCCGCGGTCGACCTGGTCCTTGAGGGAGTCGTCGCACAGGACCATGCCGCCGCGCGGGCCGCGCAGCGACTTGTGGGTGGTGGTGGTGACGATCTGTGCGTGCGGGACCGGGTCGAAGTCGCCGGTCAGCACCTTGCCCGCGACCAGGCCGGCGAAGTGCGCCATGTCCACCATCAGGGTCGCCCCGACCTCGTCGGCGATCTCGCGCATGATGCGGAAGTTCACGAGACGCGGGTAGGCGGAGTAGCCGCCGACGATGATCAGCGGCTTGAACTCGCGGGCGGAGGCGCGCAGGGCGTCGTAGTCGATGAGGCCGGTGACGGGGTCGGTGCCGTAGGAGCGCTGGTCGAACATCTTGCCGGAGATGTTCGGGCGGAAGCCGTGGGTGAGGTGGCCGCCGGCGTCCAGGGACATGCCGAGCATGCGCTGGTTGCCGAAGGCCTGACGGAGTTCGGCCCAGTCGGCGTCAGAGAGGTCGTTGACCTGACGGACCCCGGCCTTGGCGAGGGCGGGGGCCTCGACCCGGGCGGCGAGGACGGACCAGAAGGCGACGAGGTTGGCGTCGATGCCGGAGTGCGGCTGGACGTAGGCGTGACGGGCACCGAAGAGTTCGCGGGCGTGCTCGGCGGCGAGTGCCTCGACGGTGTCCACGTTGCGGCAGCCGGCGTAGAAGCGGCGGCCGATGGTGCCCTCGGCGTACTTGTCGCTGAACCAGTTGCCCATGGCCAGGAGGGTGGCCGGGGAGGCGTAGTTCTCGGAGGCGATGAGCTTGAGCATCTCGCGCTGGTCGGCGACTTCCTGGCCGATGGCGTCGGCGACGCGCGGCTCGACGGCGCGGATCACGTCGAGGGCGGCGCGGAAGGCGGTGGACTCGTTGGAGAGAGGCACGGAATTGTCGGGCATGGGGACCTCCGGACGTGGCGTTCGGCGTTCACGGTACGGCCCAGGCGCACGGCACACATTCCAGCTCGGGCCGCTCCCCGATGGTCGGTCCCATCCCAGCGCGCCAGTCACGGCCCGCCGGTCAGCCTACCGGGCGTGCCCGACGGTGCGGCTCCTGCGTCCACCATGCGGGCGGGGATAAGAAAGGGGTCACTCTCACCCCCTGGAGACGCCGTGACCAGTACGGAAGCACTCATCGCCGCCGCCGAGGCGCACACCGCGCACAACTACCACCCGCTGCCGTTGATGGTCGCCACCGCTGAGGGTGCGTGGATGACGGACGTGGAGGGGCGGCGGTACCTCGATCTGCTGGCCGGGTACTCGGCGCTGAACTTCGGGCACGGCAACCCGCGGCTGATCGCGGCGGCGAAGGCGCAGTTGGAGCGGGTGACGCTGACGTCGCGGGCGTTCCACCACGACCGGTTCGGCGCGTTCTGTGAGGAGTTGGCAGAGCTGTGCGGCATGGAGCTCGTGCTGCCGATGAACACGGGCGCGGAGGCGGTGGAGACCGCGCTGAAGACGGCCCGGAAGTGGGGGTCTCAGGTCAAGGGGGTGCCTGCCGGGCGGGCGAAGATCGTGGTGGCGGGCAACAACTTCCACGGCCGTACGACGACGATCGTCAGCTTCTCGACCGACCTGGAGGCGCGAGCTGACTTCGGGCCGTACACGCCGGGCTTCGAGATCGTGCCGTACGGCGATCTCACCGCGATGCGGGCGGCGATCAGTGAGAACACGGTCGCCGTGCTGTTGGAGCCGATCCAGGGGGAGGCGGGGGTGGTGGTGCCGCCCGCCGGATATCTGGCGGGGGTGCGGGAGTTGACGCGCGAGCGGAACGTGCTCTTCGTCGCCGACGAGATCCAGTCGGGGCTGGGGCGGACGGGGCGGACGTTCGCGTGCGAGCACGAGGGGGTGGTGCCCGACATGTACGTGCTCGGCAAGGCGCTGGGCGGCGGGGTGGTGCCGGTGTCGGCGGTGGTGTCGAGTGCGGAGGTGCTGGGCGTGTTCCGGCCCGGGGAGCACGGGTCGACGTTCGGCGGGAATCCGCTGGCGTGTGCGGTGGCGCTGGAGGTGATCGCGATGCTGCGGTCGGGCGAGTACCAGGCGCGGGCCACTGAGCTCGGGGAGCATCTGCTCAGGGAATTGCGGGAGTTGACCGGTACGGGCCGGGTGACGGCGGTGCGCGGGCGGGGGTTGTGGGCGGGGGTCGACATCGCTCCGGCGGTCGGGACGGGGCGGGAGATCTCGGAGAGGTTGATGGACCGGGGCGTTCTGGTGAAGGACACCCACGGGTCGACGATCCGGATCGCGCCGCCGCTGATGATCAGCCGGGAGGATCTGGACTGGGGACTGGCCCAGCTGCGCGCGGTGTTGGGGGTCTAGCCGCCACCCCCGGAGTTCCTGGAGAAGACCCCCCGGAGTTCCTGGAGAAGGCCATCGAGTTCCGGGAGGTCGCCTCCCGGTTCCGGGAGTTCGGTGAGAGGGCTCGCCTGAGAGACCGTTGCGATCTCCGCTCCCCTAGAGTCACTTTGTGCTCTTTGGAATGGTGTGCGCGCTCGGCGCGGCGGTCTGCTTCGGTACGGCGACGGTGTTGCAGGCGGTCGCCGCGCGGGCGGCCTCGACGGGTGGGGGCGGGGACGCGGCGCTGCTGCTGCGGGCGCTGCGGCAGTGGCGGTATCTGGCGGGGCTGGGGCTGGACGGGCTGGGGTTCGTGTTCCAGATCGTCGCGCTGCGGTCGCTGCCCATCTACGCGGTCGGCGCGGCGCTGGCGTCGAGCCTCGCGGTGACGGCGGTGGTGGCCGCCCGGTTGCTGGGAGTTCGGCTCAGCGGGGTCGAGTGGGCGGCCGTGGGTGTGGTGTGCGCGGGGCTGGCGATGCTGGGGCTGGCGTCCGGGGCGGAGGGGCACCGGGACGGGTCCATGGCGTTGAAGTGGGCGATGTTGGCGACGGCGGTGGCAGTGCTGTTGCTCGGGTTGATCGGTGGGCGACTGCCGGAGCGGGGGCGGGCGTTGACGCTCGGGTTGGGGGCCGGGTTCGGGTTCGGGGTGGTCGAGGTGGCGGTGCGGTTGATCGACTCGCTCGAGCCGGCGACGTTGCTGACCAATCCGGCGACGTATGCGCTGCTGGTCGGTGGGGGTGCGGCGTTTCTGCTGTTGACGACGGCTCTGCAGCGGGGGTCTGTCACGACGGCCACGGCGGGGCTGGTGATCGGGGAGACGCTGGGCCCGGCGGCGGTGGGGGTGGTGTGGCTCGGGGACCGGACGCGGGACGGGTTGGAGTGGCTGGCGGTGTTGGGGTTCCTGGTCGCGGTGGCGGGGGCGTTGGCGCTGGCGCGGTTCGGCGAGGCGCCTGCCTCCGGCGGTGAGGCGGTTGACGGTGCGGGTGAGTTGGGGTGAGCGTCCCTGGGGGCTGCGCCCCCAGACCCCCCTTCGGCCCCGAAAGGGCCTCGTCCTCAAACGCCGGACGGGCTGAGTTGTACCGGCCTGTGTTGAGACGGCGAACGGGCTGAGTTGTGCCGGCCTGTGTTGAAACGGCGAACGGGCTGAGGGATAGCGGCCTGCGTGTGAGGGGCGCCGTCCCCCAAATGAAAGGCACCCCCTCACGGCAACACCCGGCACAGCGCCTCCAGCGCTCCCGTCCACGCGTGGTCCGGTGGGGTGCCGTAGCCCACGACCAGGGCGTCCAGGGGGTCGGCCAGGGCGTGTTCGTGGCGGTAGAAGGACAGGGTGTGAAGGGCCAGGCCCTGCCAGGCGGCGGCTTGGACCACGGACTGTTCGGTGCCGGGTGGGAGGCTGAGGACGGCGTGGAAGCCGGCGGCGATGCCGGTGACGTGAACGTCGGGGGCGTGCTGGGCGAGGGCGTCGACCAGGGTGTCGCGGCGGCGGCGGTAGCGCAGGCGGGCGGAGCGGACGTGGCGGTCGTAGGCGCCGGAGGTGATGAACTCGGCGAGGGTCAGCTGGTCCAGGACGCCGCAGGTGTCGATGCCGCCCTTGGCTTTCGCTACCTCCTCCACCAGGGACGGGGGCAGGACCATCCAGGCCAGTCGGAGGCCGGGAGCGAGGGACTTGCTGGCGGTGCCGAGGTAGACGACCTGGTCCGGGTCGAGGCCCTGGAGGGCGCCGATCGGCTGGCGGTCGTAGCGGAACTCGCCGTCGTAGTCGTCCTCCAGGACCAGGCCGCCGGTGCGGCGGGCCCAGTCGACGACGGCGGAGCGGCGCTCGTGGCGGAGGGGGAGGCCCATGGGGAACTGGTGGGCGGGGGTGAGGAGGACGGCCGACTCGTCCGTCAGCCGGCCCGGGTCGGTGCCCAGTTCGTCGAAGGGGAGCGGGCGGGTGCGCAGGCCGGCCTCGTCCAGGATCTGCCAGTGCGCGGTCAGGCCGTAGGACTCGACGGCGATGTCCTGGGCGCCGCGGGCGCGCAGCACCGCGGCGATCAGTCTCAGGCCGCTGGAGATGCCCGCGCTGATCAGGATGTGCTCGGGGTCGGCGCGGACGCCGCGGACGCGGGAGAGGTAGGCGGCGAGGGCGGTGCGGAGTTCGACGCGGCCGCGGGGGTCGCCGTAGCCGAGGGCCTGGTAGGGAGCGGCGGTGAAGGCGCGGCGGGCGGCCTTGAGCCACTCGGTGCGGGGGAAGGCGGCGAGGTCGGGGGTGCCGGGGACGAGGTCGTAGGTGGGGCGGCCGTGGAGGCGGCGGGGCGGGGTGGTGTCGGCGGGCGGGACGACGGCTCGTTCGGCGACACGGGTGCCGGAGCCCTGGCGGGCGGTGAGCCAGCCCTCGGCGACGAGGTCGGCGTAGGCGTCGGCGACGGTGTTGCGGGCGATGCCCAGGTCGGCGGCGAGGGTGCGGGAGGACGGCAGCCGGGTGCCGGGGGCGAGGCGGCCGGTGCGGACGGCGTCGCGCAGGGCGTCGGTGAGGCCGCGGCGGACGCCGGTGCCGGTCGGTTCGACATGGAGGTCGACGCCCAGATTGGCCCAAGATTTCACCATGGAAATGGACCATACTCCTGGGCTGCCTTGCTCCTAGGGTCGTAGACATGACCACAGCACACGAAGCTCCTTACGCCCCCGAACACAGCCCCCGTCTGGACTGGGCCCAGCTCGCCCCCGAGGTCTACAAGGCGATGGTCCGGCTCGACGCCGCCGCCCGGAAGGGGCTCGACCCGACGCTGCTGGAGCTGGTGAAGATCCGCGCCTCGCAGCTGAACCACTGCGCGTTCTGCCTCGACATGCACACCAAGGACGCGCTCGCGGCGGGCGAGAGCGTGGAGCGGATCATCCAGCTCGGCGCGTGGGAGGAGTCGCGGCACTTCTACACCGAGAAGGAGCTGGCGGCGATCGAGCTGACCGAGGCGGTCACCGTGCTCACGGACGGGTTTGTGCCGGACGAGGTGTACGAGCGGGCGGCCGAGCACTTCGAGGAGGCCGAGCTGGCGCAGCTGATCGCCGCGATCACGGTGATCAACGCGTGGAACCGGTTCGGTGTGAGCACGCGGATGGTGCCGGGGCACTACAAGGCGGGACAGTACAAGTGACGGAGCGGACGCGGCTGTTGGACCGTGAGGTCGGGCGGGCGCTGTCCTCGGTCAGCGCCGCCGCGAAGAGGGGGCTGGGCGATCCCGCGCTCGCCGAACTCGTCGTGATCCGTGCCTCGCAGCTCAACCACTGCGCGTTCTGCCTGGACATGCACCTGCGGGTGGCGCGTGAACTCGGGGTGAGTGAGCGGCAGTTGGATCTGCTGGCCGCCTGGGAGGAGGCCGAGGACGTCTTCGACGAGCGAGAGCGGGCCGCGCTCGCGCTGACCGAGGCGGTCACGGTGCTGACGGAGGGGTTCGTGCCGGACGCGGTGTACGCGAGCGCCGCCGCGCACTTCGACGACCGTCAACTCGCTCATCTCATCGGGCTGATCACCGCCATCAACAACTGGAACCGGGTGATGGTCAGCCGCCGTATCGAACCTGGGGGTTATCAGCCGTGAGTGGCAAGGTCGAGCTGTTCCGGAGTCTGCATCGGCGGCGGCAGCCCGGTGATCCGCTGGTGCTGCCCGGCCCCTGGGACGCGGCAAGTGCACGGGCGTTGGTGGCGGCCGGGTTCCCGGCGCTCGCGACGCCCAGTGCCGGGGTCGCGGCCTCGCTGGGGTACGAGGACGGGGCGACGCCGGCGGACGAGATGTTCGCGGCGGTCGCGCGGATCGTGCGGGCCGTGGACGTGCCGGTGTCCGCCGATGTCGAGGGTGGATACGGGCTCGCGCCGAAGGAGCTGGTGGAGCGGCTGTTGGAGGCGGGGGCGGTCGGCTGCAACCTCGAGGACTCCGAGGACGGGGTGCTCAAGGACCCGCGGCGGCACGCGGAGTGGCTGGCGGAGGTGCGGTCGGTGGCGGCGGACCGGTTGTTCGTCAACGCGCGGGTCGACGTCTTCCTGCACGGTGACGGTGATCCCGAACGGGCCATCGAGCGGGCCGCGTTGTATGTCGCGGCGGGTGCCGACTGCGTCTATCCGATCATGGCTCCGGCGGAGGTGCTGCCGTTGCTGCGGTCGGGTATCCAGGGTCCGGTCAACGTGCTGGGCCGGCTGGACGGCGAGGGCCCCTCGCCCACCGCACTCGGTGAACTCGGGGCCACGCGCATCACGTTCGGGCCGGGGCTCCAGCGCTGGACGGCACTCGCGCTCGAGGAGAGGGCCGTAGAGCTGAAGCGGTGAGCGGGGTCAGGACAGCCAGGCCTTCCAGGTGGCGGGGTGGTCGTCCACCCACTTCTTCGCGGCGTAGGCCGGGGAGAGTTTCTGGTCGGCGATCATCAGGGAGACCTCGTTCTGGTCCTCGGTCGTCCACGTGAACTTCTTCAGGAAGGCCGACGCCTTGCCGCCCTTCTTGGCGAAGTCCGTGTTGAGGTACTTCTGCAGCGGGGTGTGGGGGTAGGCGCAGGCGACCTTGGCGGCGTCGGCGTCACAACCCTCCTTGTAGGCGGGGAGCTTGACCTCCGTCATGGGGACCTTCTTGAACAGCCACTGGGGGGCGTACCAGTAGGTGAGGAAGGGCTTCTTCTCCTTGGCGAACTGCTTCATCTGGGTGATCTGCGCGGCCTCCGAACCGGCGAAGACCACCTGGTAGTTCAGCTTCAGATTCGTCACCAGGGCCTTGTCGTTGGTGACGTAGGAGGGCGAGCCGTCCATCAACTGACCCTTGCTGCCGCTCTCGGCGGTGCGGAACAGCGAGGAGTACTTGTTGAGGTTCTTCCAGTCGGTGATGTCCGGGTGCTGCTTGACCAGGTAGGTCGGGACGTACCAGCCGATGTGCCCGGTGACGCCGAGGCCGCCCGCGCGCGTGATCGTCTTCTTGTCGTCGACGTAGCGCTTCTCCTGGTCGGGGTGGCCCCAGTCCTCCATGATCGCGTCGACCCGGCCCTGGCTGAGCGCGTCCCAGGCGGGGACCTCGTCGACCTGGACGGTGTCGACGCGGTAGCCGAGCTTGTGCTCCAGCAGGTACTGCGCGACCGCCACGTTGGCCTGTGCGCCCACCCAGGACTGGACGGAGAGGGTCACGGTCTTGGCGCCCTGCGCGTTGGCGAAGGGCGAGGCCTGCTTGGTCATGTCGGCGGCGCCGCAGCCCGAGAGCAGGGCGAGGGACGTCACCGCGGCCACTGAGTAAGCCGTACGGGTTCGCATGTCACGCTCCCTTCTTGGTGCGGCGTTCGGTCGGTTGGGTCACCCGGTCGAGCATCAGGCCGAGGCAGACGATCGCGGCACCGGCGACCAGGCCGGTCGCCAGGTCGCCTTGGGCCAGGCCGAACACGGCGTCGTAGCCGAGGGCGCCGCCGCCGACCAGGCCGCCGATGATGACGACGGCGAGGACCAGGACCACGCCCTGGTTGACGGCGAGGAGCAACGCCGGGCGGGCGAGCGGGAGTTGGATCTGCCGCAGCTGCTGGGCGCTGGTCGCGCCGAGCGAGCGGGCCGACTCCAGGGCGGCCGGGTCGACCTGGCGCAGGCCCTGTGCGGTGATGCGGACGACGGCGGGCAGCGCGTAGACGACGGCCGCCGCGACGGCGGGGGCGCGGCCGACGCCGAAGAGGGCGACGACCGGGATCAGGTAGACGAACTGCGGCATGGTCTGGCAGACGTCGAGGACGGGGCGCAGGGCGCGTTCGAAGCGGTCGCTGCGGGCGGCGGCGATGCCGGTCGCGAAGCCGAGGACGAGGGTGACGGCCACGGCGGCGAGCACCTGCGACAGGGTGTCGAGGGACGGCTTCCACATGCCGAGCACGCCGATCGCGGCCATGGCGAGGACGGCGGTGAGCGCGGTGCGCCAGGTGCCGATCACCCAGGCGAGGGCGGCGACGATCAGCAGCACCGACCACCACGGCAGCCACTGCAGGCCGTCGCGTACGGGGTCCAGGACCCAGGTGGTGAAGTGGCCGGCCCAGTCTGCGGTGCCGCCGAGGTAGGGGACGCCGGAGTAGAGGTGGGCGGTCATCCAGTCGACGACGCGGTTCACCGGTTCGGCGATGCCGAGGGTCCAGCCGGAGGGCCAGTCCAGGGCGCCGGCCAGCCGGGCGACCACGGCTACGGCGACGGTGGCGCCGAGGGCGTAGAGCCAGGGGCGGAGGTTCGAGCCCGGTTCGGCCGCGGACGCGTCGGTCTGCTCACCGGCGGCCGCGGTGACGCGGTCGAGGACGACGGCGAGGAGCACGATCGGGATGCCGGCGGCGAGGGCGGCACCGACGTCGACGGAGGCGAGGGCCTGGTAGACGCGGTCGCCGAGGCCTCCGGCGCCGATGACGGAGGCGATGACGGCCATGGAGAGGGCCATCATGATCGTCTGGTTGAGGCCGAGGAGGAGCTGCTTGCGGGCCAGCGGGAGCCGCGCGGTCAGCAGGCGTTGGCGGCCGGTGGCGCCCAGGGACTCGACGGCTTCGAGGACCTCCGGGTCGGCGTTGCGCAGGCCGAGCGCGGTGAGGCGGGCCATGGGCGGGGCGGCGTAGACGACCGTGGCGAGGACGGCGGCGGGGACGCCGATGCCGAAGACGAGGACGACGGGGAGGAGGTAGGCGAAGGCGGGGAGCACCTGCATGGTGTCCAGGACCGGGCGCAGTGCGCGGTCCGTGCGTTCGGAGAGGCCGCCGGCCAGGCCGAGCAGGGCGCCCACGACGACCGAGGTGAGGACGGCGACCACCATCAGCGCGAGGGTCTGCATGGTCGGCACCCACATGCCGAGCAGTCCGCAGACGAGGAAGGCGACGCCGGTGCCGATCGCGAGCCGTACGCCCGCGACCCGCCAGGCGACGAGCGCGCCGAACGCGGTGACGCCGGCCCAGCCCGCGGCGAGCAGGACGAGGTAGACGGCGCGTACGGAGAGGACGACGGCATTGCTGATGTAGCCGAAGAAGTAGAGGAACAGCGGGGAGCTGTCGCGGTTGTCGATGATCCAGTCGTTGGCCCGGCCCAGCGGACCGGACAGGTCGACGGTGAGAGCGTTCGGCCAACTGCCGCTGGACCAGTACGCGTTGGCGAGCGGCACGAGGATCGCGGCGGCGAGCGCGAGCAGCAGGAGTTTGTGCGCGGCCCGGTGCCGGAGGATGCCGGGGAGGGCCGGGCGCGGGGCGGGTGCGGTGACCGTTGCCATCAGACCGCCTCCTTGTGGAGCTCCGCCCCTGCCACGACGTCCAGCAGCCGTGCCTGGTCGACCACGCCGAGGCAGCGGCCGTTCTCGACGACACAGGCGGGCTTCCCGCTCCGGGACACGACCTTGATCGCCTCGGCGACGACCGCGTCGGCCGCGAGCGCGCCGGGGTGCTCCTGGCCTCCGCAGTCTCCCGGGCGCATGGCCGTGCGGACGGTCATGACGTCCGCGCGCGGGACGTCGCGGACGAACTCGCGGACGTAGTCGTCGGCGGGTGAGCCGACGATCTCCTCGGGGGTGCCGAGCTGGACGATGCGGCCGTCGCGCATCAGGGCGATGCGGTCGCCGAGCTTGAGCGCCTCGTTCAGGTCGTGGGTGATGAAGACCATCGTGCGGCCCTCTTCCTGGTGCAGCCGGACGACCTCCTCCTGCATGTCGCGCCGGATCAGCGGGTCGAGCGCGCTGAACGGCTCGTCGAACAGCAGGACTTGGGGGTCGACCGCCAACGCGCGGGCGAGGCCGACGCGTTGGCGCTGGCCGCCGGAGAGCTGGCCGGGGCGGCGCTGCTCCATGCCTTCCAGGCCGACCTTGGTGACGACCTCGGCGGCGCGGCGGCGGCGCTCGGCCTTGGAGACGCCCTGGATCTCCAGGCCGTAGGCGACGTTGTCGAGGACCGTGCGGTGCGGGAGGAGGCCGAAGTGCTGGAAGACCATCGCGGCACGGTGGCGGCGGAGTTCGCGCAGCCGGGACCGGTCCATGGCGCGGACGTCCTCGCCGTCGATGGCGATGGTGCCGGCGGTGGGTTCGATGAGGCGGGTGAGGCAGCGGACCAGGGTGGACTTGCCGGAGCCGGAGAGGCCCATCACCACGAAGACCTCGCCCTTGCGGACGTCGAAGGAGACGTCGCGGACGGCGGCGGTGCAGCCGGTGCGGGCGCGCAGGGCGGCGGCGTCGAGGGAGGTGAGTTCGGGGTCGGCGGGGACCTCGTCGGCCTTCGGGCCGAAGACCTTCCAGAGGCCGTCCACCGAGAACACGGGGTCACCGGCCGTACCTGTACCCGCGGAACCACCGACGGCATCCGTACTCGCGGAGCTGCCGGCGGCTCCCGTGTTCGCGGAACTGCCGGACTCGTCAAGGCCGTTGGGTGTGCTGACGGTACTCATCGCGCACCACCTCCGATCAGGTCGACGGCCCTCTCGCCGACCATGAGCACCCCGATCATCGGGTTCACGGCGGGCATGGTCGGGAAGACGGAGGCGTCGGCGATCCGGAGACCGTCCAGGCCGCGCACACGCAACTCCGGGTCTACTACGGCGAGTTCGTCGGCGTCGGCGCCCATGCGACAGGTGCCGGCCGGGTGGTAGACGGTGTGGGCGACCTTGCGGGCGTACTCGCTCAGCTCGGCGTCGCCGAGGATCTCCGGGCCGGGGCACACCTCGCGCTTGAGCCAGCCGGCGAGGGGTTCGGTCTTCGCGATCTCGCGGGCGATGCGGATGCCGTCGACGAGGGTGCGGCCGTCGTAGTCGTCCTCGTCGGTGAAGTACCGGAAGTCCAGGGCGGGTTTGACGGCCGGGTCGGCGCTCTCCAGGTACAGACGGCCGCGGCTCTTCGGCTTGGGGATGTTCGGGGTCATGGAGACGCCGAACTCGGGGCGTTCGTAGCCGAGGCGCTCGGGGTTGTCGGTGAAGGGCACCTGGTAGAAGTGGAACATCAGGTCGGGGCCCGGGTGTTGGGGGTCGCGCCGGACGAACAGGCCCGCGTCGGAGTCCATCGCGGAGTTCTCCGGGATCGGCCCGTTGGTCTCCCAGACGATGACCGACTCGGGGTGGTCGAGGAGGTTCTCGCCGACGCCCGGGAGGTCCACGGCGACGTGGATGCCGAGCGCTTCGAGGTCCGCGCGGGGGCCGATGCCCGAGTGCAGCAGCAGGCGCGGGGAGTCGACGGCGCCGGCGCACAGGACGACTTCGCGGCGGGCGCGGACGAGGATCTCCTCGCCGTCCTTGGTGCGGACGTGGACGCCTTCCGCGCGGGTGCCGTCCAGCTCCAGGCGGTGGGCCCACGTCTCGAGGAAGAGGGTGAGGTTGGGGCGCTCGTCCATCACCGGGTGCAGATACGCGACGGACGCGCTGGACCGCTTGTTGTTCTCCGGGTGGTAGGCGAGGTCGAAGAAGCCGACGCCGTCCGTGAACGGGGCCTTGTTGAAGCCCTCGACGCGCGGGACGTCGAGCGCCTCCTGGGCCGCGTCGACGAAGTCGCGGGCGATGGCGTTCCGGTCCTTCTCGTCGACCGGGACGATGTTGTTGAGGAGGCGCGCGTAGTACGCCTCCATCGATATCGCGCCCCAGCCCTTCGCCCCGGCCGCCTCCCACTCGTCCCAGTCGGACGGCAGCGGCTTGAAGGCGATCAGGGTGTTGTGCGAGGAGCAGCCGCCGAGGACGCGGGCGCGGCTGTGCCGGATGTGCGAGTTGCCGCGCGGCTGCTCGGTGGTCGGGTAGTCGTAGTCCAGCTCGCCGCCGAGGAGGCCCATCCAGCGGCGCAGGGTCAGTACGTCCTCGCGGCCGACGTCGCTGGGGCCGCCTTCGATGACAGCGACGGTGACGTCGGGGTTCTCGGTGAGGCGGGAGGCGATGACGGAGCCGGCCGTTCCGCCGCCGATGACGACGTAGTCGTATAGGTGAGGGGTCTCAGGCATGGAGCAACTCCGGGTAGAGGTGGTCTCTTCGGGGGCGGGTGCGGGGGCGGGTGCGGGTGCGAGTACTGGTGCGGGTGCGTTGTGGCTGGTCGCGCAGTTCCCCGCGCCCCTAGGTGGGCTGGGGGTAGCGGGGTCGGTGAGTTGACGGGATCAGCCCGCGAAACAGCCAGGTGGGCAGGGGTTGGCGGGGTCAGGGAGTCGACGGGATCAGCCCGCGAAACTGCCAGGTGGGCGGGGGTTGGCGGGGTCAGGGAGTCGACAGGATCGCCCGCGAACCAGCTAGGTGGGCTGGGGTAGCGAGGTCGGTAGGTCGATGGGATCAGCCTGCGAACCAGCGGACCGGTGTCGGCGCCAGGTTTTGGTACACGTGCTTGGTCTCGCGGTACTCGGCGAGTCCGGTGGGGCCCAACTCCCTGCCCACGCCGCTCTTTCCGAAGCCGCCCCACTCCGCCTGCGGAAGGTAGGGGTGGAAGTCGTTGATCCAGACGGTGCCGTGCCGCAGCCGTCCGGCGACGCGGCGCGCCCGACCCGCGTCGGCGGTCCAGACGGCGCCCGCGAGGCCGTACTCGGTGTCGTTGGCGAGCGCGACGGCCTCGTCCTCGGTGCGGAAGGTCTCGACGGTGAGGACCGGCCCGAAGACCTCTTCGCGTACGACGGTCATCTCGCGGTGGCACTGATCGAGCACGGTCGGCTCGTAGAAGTAGCCAGTGGCGGGCCGGGACGCGGTCGGCTCGGGGCGCTTGCCGCCGGAGCGCAGCACCGCGCCCTCGGCGAGGGCGGCGACGACGTACGACTCGGTCTTGGCGCGCTGCTGCTCGGAGACCAGCGGACCGCACTCGACGCCGTCCTCGGTGCCGCGGCCGAGGCGGATCTTCTCGGCGCGGCGGGCGAGTTCCGCGACGAAGCGCTCGCGGACGGTTTCCTCGACGATGAGGCGGGCACCCGCGGAGCAGACCTGGCCGCTGTGGATGAAGGCCGCGTTGAGGGCCTGGTCGACGGCCGTGTCGAAGCCCTCTTCGGTGGCGCAGGCGTCGGCGAAGACGACGTTGGGGTTCTTGCCGCCGAGTTCGAGGGCGACCTTCTTCACGGTCACGGCGGCGGCCTGGGCGACCTTCGTGCCGCTGACGAGGCCGCCGGTGAAGGAGACGAGGTCGACGTCGGGGTGCTCGGCGAGGCGGGCGCCGACCGTGTGGCCGGGGCCGGTGACGATGTTGGCGACACCGGCGGGCAGACCGGCCTCGACGAGCAGGTCGATGAGGGCGATCGTCGTCAGCGGGGTGATCTCGCTGGGCTTGACGACGAAGGTGTTGCCGGCCGCGAGGGCGGGCGCGATCTTCCAACTCGCCTGGAGCAGCGGGTAGTTCCAGGGGGTGATCAGCGCGCAGACACCGACGGGCTCGTGCACGACGACGCTGTGCACCTCGGGGGTGCCCGCGTCGACGACCCGGCCGGGGGCCTCGCCGGTGACGAGGTCGGCGAAGTAGCGGAAGGCGTCGGCGACACAGTCGATGTCGACCCGGCCCTCCTCCACGGTCTTGCCCGCGTCCCGGCTCTCCAGCAGGCCGAGCTGTTCGCGGTCGCGCACGAGGAGGTCGGCGACGCGGCGCAGCAGGGCGGCACGCTCGGTGACGGGGGTGAGCGGCCAGGCGCCCTGACCGCCGTCGAAGGCGGCACGGGCGGCGGCGACGGCTATGTCCGTGTCCTTCTCGTCGCCCTCCGCGACCACGGCGAACGGCAGCGCGTCCGCGGGGTCGATGATCTCGCGCGTGGCGCCGGAGACCGCTTCGAGCCACTCCCCGCCCGCGTGAATGGTCTTCCCCACCTGCTGTTCCGTGTTGTCGGCCATGATCGGTATTGCCTTCCGTTCCTGTTCAGTGCCCCAACGTCACCTAACTGTCACTCTCGGGGACTGCGAGCGCCTGCCCGGGACGTCCGTATGCATGCGCAATCCCTGGTGGAAAGTGGGCCGCGTCACTGAACATGCGGACATAAGGTGCGAAACGTAGGCCGGAGCATCTGTATCAGGCTGAGGCAGCTGAATCAGTCGGCGGAGGCGTCGTCGCAGGTACCGGCCTGCGGGCAGAACCAGGTCACGGCGGTGGCGAGCAGTTCCAGCTCGTCGGCGTGACCGTCCGCGTCGGGGCCGTAGGCGGCGATGGCGTAGATCGCGCCGTCGGACGCGACGAACCGTTCGTCGTAGACATGCCAGGTACCGATGTCGGGCTCGCCCTTGAGGGAGTCGGCCGTGTATTCCAGCCGGGTCCCCGTGAAGCTGCCGTCGTCGAGGGTCTGCAGGCCCAGCTTGCGGAACCCGGCCGGCTTGGGCGTCTGGTCGGAGAGGTACAGCTCGAACGACGCGGCGGGGGTGGGCTCGGCGACCTGGTACACCTGCAGCCGGTGTTCGCCGTCCCCGCTGCGGTAGTTGACCACGTCGATGCCGTACGTCGACGCCACCGTGGAGCGGGTCCAGCCGTCCGGGTAGGCGATCCGGAAGCCCTCGGGGTCGTCGAACGAGCGGTAGCCGGGCGGGAGTTGGGGGGTGGAGGCGGACGGCGAGGGAGACGGCGACGGGGACACGTCCGTGGACTGCGAGGCGCCCGGTGTCGACGAGGAAGCGGCGACCGTGTGACCGCCCCCGCCCTTCGCGTCGTCATCACCCCGGTCGACCACGAAGGTCAGCACCAGGCTTACGGCGACCCCGACCGCGGCGGCCCCCACAACCACGGACCAGACGAGCCGCCGACTGTACGCGGGACGGGCCTGCGACGGGGCTGGTGGCAACCCCGACGAAAGGGTGGTCGGGGGCAGGGAGGACGGAGGCAGGTTGGACGGAGGCAGGGGCGAAGGCGGACCCGAAGGCTGAACCGAGTGCCAGTCCGGAGGCGGAGCGACCGGAGGCAGGACGGAGTGCCAGTCGGGAGGCGGAGCGACCGAAGCGGTCGGCGCCTCCGGGTCCACATCCCCCGAACCCGCCCCGGAACCCGACCCCGAGCCCGAATCTGCACCCGACCCCGACCCCGAGCCCGAGCCCGGACCCCAACCCGGGTCCGACCCTGAACCGGAACCCGGACCCGAACCCCAACCCGGAACCGACCCCGACCCTGAACCCCAGCCCTGCCCTGAACTCGGACCCCAACCCGGCCCCGACCCCGAACCGGACCCCGGACGCGAACCTGACTCCGACTCCGACTCCGCCCCCGAACCCGAACCGGACCCCGGACCCGACCCCGACCCCGAGCCGGAACCCGAACCCCAACCCGGCTCCGAACCTGAGCCCCAGCCCTGCCCTGAACTCGGACCCCAACCCGGCTCTGCACCCGAACGCGAACCCGGCTCCCAACCGGACCCCGGACCCGACTCCGTCCCCGATGCGGAATCGGAGCCCGGATCCGACTCAGACCCGGAACCCGGACCCCAGCCCGACCCCGGCCTGGAACCCGGACCCCAGCCCGACTCCGACCCCGGACCCGGCCCCGACTCCGTCTCCGCCCCGGAATCCGGCGACTCCGACCCCGACCCCGACCCCGATTCCGACTCCGCCCCGGCCCCCCGCCCCGCCCCCGACCCGTCACCGTCCTCCCAGCGCTGGGTCTCCTCGTTCCAGTACCGCGGCCCCGAGCCCGACCCCGAACCGGACCCCGAGCCCGACCACCAGTCCGACCCTGACCCCGAGCCCGATCCCGAGCCAGACCCCCAACCCGCTCCCCCACTCATCGCATCCCTCTCCCCGCCCGGCTCACAGTCCCACCAGCCCTGCCACGGCCCCCGCCGACGCGAGGACGCTCAGCAGGGCCTGGGAGTCGGACAGCAGTTCGCGCAGACGCTCTCGACGTGTCGGGGCCGCCTGCCCCGTGCGGGTGATCTCGTCCTCCGTGTCGGCGAGCGCGGCGTCCAGTACCGCCGTCTGGTCCGTGCCTCGCACCCGGGTGAGATCGGCACGCAACTCCCGTACGGCCTTGAGGAGTTCCTCGGACGCCTGGTCGCGCCCCGGGGCCACGCCGTGGTGGCTGACGGCCTGCGCGTGGCTGCCCACGGCGAAGGTGCTGTGGGAGACGTCCCCGAAGCTGACGTTCGGCTCATCCGTTGCCATTGGTCGAAGGCCCCCTCGTGGAGTTCGTGGAGTTCGTCGAGTTCGTCGAGTTCGTGGAGTTGGTCGCATTCGTCGTGCGCGTGGAGGACGCCGACCCGTGGTCGCCGACCACGAACGTGCTCCCCTCCACCCTGTCCGCGTGCACCGTGTTGTTGCTGACGTTGGTGATCTTCTGGACGAACTCGCCTGTCAGGTACCCCGATTCGGCGAGCGCGTTCGTCACCCCGTGGGCGACCCGGTCCTGAACATTGCGCAGATACCGCCGCACGTCCATCTCCTGGAACGTGGACCCGGCCGGCGCCGACCCCAACTCCCGTACGGACAGGGCCGGTCCGTCGGGCAGCGCGCCCGCGTAGCCCCCGGTCAGCAGCCGCCAGGCGTACAGCACGCCCCGGCCGAGCACGACGAGGGAGCCGACAGCGGAGCGGGGCACCCGGGCGACGGCCCAAGCCGCCTTGCCGAAGGCGTTGTTGTGGCGGAAGCGGTGGGCCGTACGGTCCGCGTTCTTGAAGTCCTCGCGGATCGGCAGCAGGACGTGCGGGGCGATCTCCAGCGTGAGCATGCGACCCTGCGTGTGGACGCGCACGAACACCGTGACGACCAGCTCCTCCTCCCAGCCGCCGACGCGGATACGCAGGAAGTGCCGCCGCTTCTCGGCCCCCTCCTCGACCGCGCGCGCCCGGTGCTCCTCGAAGGCCTGCGGGTAGTACGGCGCCTCGTCGCGCCGCAGCAGCCCCTCCGCGGGCAGGAACACGCACTCGTCGATCTCCAGCCAGCGCAGCCGGTCACGGCCGAGGTGGACGGCGTGGTCGGCGGGCAGCCGGAGCTGGGCGAGCAGGGGGCGGATCGTCTCCAGGACCGTGCGGTTGCTGATCGGCCGTTGTTGCTTCTCCGGGTCGGGCCGGAGTTCGGCGGCGAGCACCCAGGTCTCGTACGACTCGCCGGCCCCGCAGAACGGGCGGGACTCGTGGTACATGACCAGCGGCGCGTGCTGCTCGATCCGGACCCGGTTCCTGAGCCGCTGGAAGCGCTGGCCCTCGCCCTGCTCGGCGGGGTCGTTCGCGGCGTCCGGGAAGCGCTGCGGAGACAGTTCGGCGGCCAACACCCGGGCGAACTGGCCGCGTTGGGCCGCCAGGCAGTACGCGATCAGCGCGAACAGGGCGAGCGTGAGCCAGGCCTGCCAGGGCTTGATCAGGCTGTCGAAGTCGTCGGTGCTGGGGACCAGGAGATCGGTGGCGCTGGTGGAGCCCGAGGAGCCGTACGAGTCGTAGGACCCGTACGACCCGTAGGACCCGGAGGTGGAGCCGTAGGACGACGAGGAGTCGTCCGAGCCGCCGCCGAAGGCGATCACCACCGTGAAGAACAGCAGGAACGCGAACATGAACCGGCCCCACCAGCGGAGCAGGAACGCGGCGATCAGCCGGTACAGCGGCGGATGCGCGGCGCGGCCCCTGATCCAGCCGCCGACCGCGAGGTAGAGGCTGGGGAACAGGAACAGGGCCAGCAGTCCGGCGCTGAGCAGCGAGCCCACCACCCACAGGCCGAGGATCGCCCCGGCCCACTGCAGCTCCTGGCGGCGGGCCCGCACCGCGTGCGCGAGGACGCGGGCCGCGTCGAATCCGAGTGAAGGGGCCACGATGCGCTGCTCGTTGAGATGCAGCTCGTCGATGACGCGGTCGCGGTAGCCGGGGTCCAGATAGGTGCCCGCGCACAGCAGCCGGCTGGCCTCGCTGGCGTGCGGCGGGACGGGGGGCGGCGGCTGCGGCTGTGGTTGTTGCGGCACGAAAGCGGTACTCACGCGACTCCCCCGATGCGCGGAAACGACCTGCTGAACACCCACGCCCCAGCAGTTACTGACAGAGAGTCAGCATAGACCCGCGCTGCGCGACGGTGGACGCCAATTAATCCTTTGACTAAAGTCAAAGAAATATGAGGCCCGTCACAGAACCGGTGTCGGCGGAGGACGTCGCGTCCTTCCGCCGCTTCAACCGCTACTTCACCCGCCGCATCGGCGCCCTCGACGACCACTACCTCGGTCAGGACCGCCCGCTCGGCGAGGCCCGGCTGCTGTTCGAGATCGGCGCCGGGATCTCGCTGCGTGAGCTGCGCGGCCGACTCGCCCTGGACGCCGGGTACTTGAGCCGGATGGCGAAGTCCCTGGAGGCGCAGGGCCTGGTCCGGCTGACCGTGCCCCCGCACGACACCCGGCTGCGCCTGGTCGAGCTGACCGAAGCGGGCCGCGTGGAGGTCGAGGAGCAGCAGCGCCGCGCCGACGCGCTCGCGGCCGGTCTCCTCACCACCCTCTCGCCGCCCCAACGCGCCGAACTGTCAAGCGCGTTGGCGACCACGCAACGCCTCCTCCGGCTGGCCGGCATCACGGTCGCCCTGGTCGACGGCGCCGCCGAGGACGCCCGCGCCTGCCTCGACGCCTACGCCGCCGACATCGACGCCCGCTTCCCGGAGGGCTTCGACAAGACCGACCTCGTACGGCCGGAGGAGGTGACGGGGGACGCGGGCGCGTTCTTCGTCGCGTACGAGGAGGGGCGCCCGGTGGCCTGCGGGGCGCTGCGCACCCTGGAGCCGGGCACCGGCGAGATCCGGCACGTCTGGGTGCACCCCGACGCCCGCCGCCTCGGCCTCGCCCGCCGCATCCTCGCGGAACTCGAACAGGCCGCCGTGGAGCACGGGTTCACCGTCGTACGGCTGGACACGCACGCGGCGCTCACGGAGGCGCAGGCGATGTACCGGGCGTGCGGGTACGCGGAGATCCCGGCCTACGTCGACCACGTCTACGCGGACCACTGGTTCGAGAAGCGGCTAACCGGGGCGCGCTGACCACTCCGCCGCCAGCAGCTCCCGCACGCAGGTGCGCAGCCAGGCGTGGGCCGGGTCGGCGTCGTGGCGCGGGTGCCAGGCCAACCCGACCTCCAGGACGGGGAGTCGGAGCGGCACGTCGAAGGTGACGAGGCCCAGGGAGTGGGCGATGGACACGCTCCAGAGGCTGATCAGGCCGACCAGGTCCGTGTCGCGCAGCACGAAGAGCGAGGCCGGGAAGGTGCCGACGGTCCCCACCACCCGGCGTTTCAGGCCCAGTTCGGCCAGGCTGGTGTCGATGGGGCCGTGCAGTTTGCCGCGCCGCGAGACGATCAGGTGGTCGGCGTCCCCGGCGAACCGCTCGGGCGTCAACTCCCCCTCCAGCAAAGGGTGTCCGGCCCGCACCACGCCGACCATCCGGTCCTCGTGCAGCATCTCGACATGCACCTCGGGCGCCGTCGAGTCGACCACCCCGACCTCCAGGTCGGCGGTGCCCTGCCGCAGATACGGCGTGTCCACATGGCTCTCGGCGAGGAACCGGACGCGGATGCCGGGCGCCTCGGCGGCGGCGCGGGCGAGCAGCCGGGCGCCGTAGAGGGCGGGGAAGGAGTCGTGGCCGATGATCGTGAGGGTGCGGCTGACGGTCCTGAGGTCGGTGTCCCGGCCCGGCGCGAACAGGGCCCGCGCCCGCTCCACCACCGCGCTCACCTCGGCGCGCACGGCCAGCGCGCGGGGGGTGGGCACCATCTTCCGCCCGGCGCGCACCAGCACGGGGTCGCCGAGCGCCTTGCGGATGCGGCCCAGCGTGCGGCTCATCGCGGGTTCGGAGAGATGCAGCCGGTGCGCGGCGCCCTGCACGCTCTGTTCCTCCAGCAGCACGTCGAGGGCGACCAGCAGATTGAGGTCCAGCCCTCCGGCACTTCCGGATTGCGTCACACGCATTCGCCCCCTGCAAAGGTTGCACTGGAAAGCAGGTCACCCCCGAGCCTACGGTGACAGGGCACCCACCACCACACCGGACTCCCTGGAGGAGCCGTGCCCTCACCTGCCCAGACACCGATCCCCGAGCCCGCTCCCGACCGCATCCTCAAGCGCTCCACCCTCCTCACCCTCTGCGCCTGCGTCCTCGTCGCGCAGAGCATGGTCGCCGCCATCAACCTCCTGATCCCGCAGCTGAGTTCGTCCTCCCTGCATCCCTCGCACACCGAGCTGCTGTGGATGGTCGACGCGTACGTCATCGTCTTCGCGGGGCTCCTCATCCCGGCCGGCGCGCTCGGCGACCGGCACGGCCGCAAGGGCGCGCTGCTCGCGGGGCTCGCCCTGTTCGCGGCGGGCGCCGCCACCAGCGCGCTCGCGCAGAACCCGGCGACGCTGATCGCGGGCCGCGGCCTGTCCGGCGCGGGCGCGGCCCTGATCACGCCCGCGACGATGTCGATCCTGGTCCACCTCTCCGCGCCGGAACACCGTTCCCGCGCGCTGGCGTCCTGGACCCTCGCGCTCGGCCTCGGCGGACTCGCCGGGAACCTCGGTGGCGGCCTGGTGGGGCAATTCCTGTCCTGGCGTGCCCTGTTCGGGGCAATGGTCCCGCTGGCCGCCCTGCTGGCCCTCGCGGTCACCCTCACCACACCCCGTACGGCCCGCTCGGCGCGCAGCAACCTCGACCCCGCCGGTACCGTCCTGCTGACCACCGGCCTGGTCGCGCTGCTCTTCGGCATCATCGAGGGCCCGGCCTACGGCTGGACCTCCCCGCGCATCGTCACGGCCTTCGCGGCGGCCGCCGTCCTCGTCGCGGCGTTCACCCGGCACGCCCTCCGCTCCCCCGCACCGCTCCTGGACCCGCGCGTCTTCGCCTCCCCCACCCTGCGCGCGGCCACCCTCGGCACGGCCACCGGCTTCTTCGGCCTGTTCTCCCTCTTCTACGTCAACTCCCAGTACCTGCAAGGCATCAAGGGCTACGGCGCCGCCGTCACCGGTCTCGCGATCGTGCCGCTGACGATCGGCATGGCGCTGGTCCCGAAGCTCGCCGTCCGCTGGTCGCACCGCCCCCGCGCGGTCATCGGCACCGGGCTCGCCCTGATCGGCCTGGGCCTGCTGGGCGCGTCCACCGCCGACGCGGGCACCCCGTACTGGACGTACGCCTGCTGGCTGCTCGTGATCTCGGCGGGGACCGGGCTCTCCATGCCCGCGCTCACGGTCGGGGTCGTCAGCTCGCTGCCGCCGCACCAGACGGGCCTCGGCTCGGGTCTCGGCACCTCGGCGCGTGAACTCGGCGCGGCGCTGGGCGTGGCGGTGACCGGCACGATCCTGGCCGCCCATCCGGATCTCGGCCACGGCATGGGCCCTGCGCTGCGCACGGTCGCCGTGATCGTCCTGGCCGCCACGGCGGTCGTGGTCGTCGGCCACCGCACCCGCCCGCCGGTCACACGTACTATCGCGTCCGAGGAGGAACGCGTACTATCGCGTCCAGCCGGCCAGTCCTGATCGTCAACTCCCCCTACGCACCGCCCAGTTGAGGAGCCACCCGTGCCCACCGCCCTCCTGAACCCCGTCCTCGACCTGGTCACCCTCCGCGCCACCGTCACCGCGGCCGAGCAGATCACCGCCCGCATGCGCCGACTGCGCATCGAGGGCGACGCCCTGACCGGCCTCGACGTCCGCCCCGGCCAGCAGGTCCGCGTCCTGGTCACCGGTCTGACCCTGCGGACGTACTCGGTGTGGCGCCACGACCCGTCCGGCGCCGTCGAGTTGTGCGTGCTGGACCACTCGGAGGGGGGACCCGGGGCGCGCTGGGGGAAGAGCGTCGGCGTCGGCGAGCAGGTGCGGCTGCGGAAGCCCGAGGGCACCTTCACGCTCCGCCCGGACGCCACCCACCATGTCTTCGTCGGCGAGGAGACGGCGTCCGTCGCGTTCGCCGCGATGCTGGACGCGCTGCCCGAGGGGGCGCGGGTCTCCGGCTGCGTGGAGACGGAGACGGCGGAGGACCGGCTGCCGATGGCGCACTCCGAGCGCCTCGACTGGCTGACGAGGGGCGGCACTTCACTCCCGGACGCCGTACAGCACCTCGCGCCGGAGCCGGGCGGGATCGCGTACGTCGCCGGGGAGGCCCGTACCGTCCAGCAGGTCCGGCAGGTGCTGGTACGGGAGTTGGGCTGGGACCGGCGGTCCGTGCTGACGAAGCCGTTCTGGGCGCCGGGAAAGCGGGGCATGGAATAGCAAGGGGCCCCGCGCCGGTCGAAACCGGGGCGAGGCCCACGAGAACCCGTGGCTGGGCCCTCAACCACCAACAGGAGTGGCTCAGATGAGGCCGAGGGAGCGGACCGCCTCGCGCTCCTCCTCCAGCTCCTTCACCGACGCGTCGATGCGGGCGCGGGAGAACTCGTTGATGTCCAGGCCCTGGACGATCTCGTAGACGCCGTCCTTCGTGGTGACCGGGAAGGACGAGATGAGGCCCTCGGGGACGCCGTAGGAGCCGTCCGACGGGATGCCCATCGAGGTCCAGTCGCCGTCCGCCGTGCCGTTGACCCACGTGTGGACGTGGTCGATGGCGGCGTTCGCGGCGGAGGCCGCCGAGGACGCGCCGCGGGCCTCGATGATCGCGGCGCCGCGCTTGGCGACGGTCGGGATGAAGTCGTCGGCGAGCCACTGCTCGTCGTTCACGGTCTCGGCGGCGTTCTTGCCGGCGACCGTGGCGTGGAAGATGTCGGGGTACTGGGTGGCGGAGTGGTTGCCCCAGATGGTCAGCCGCTTGATGTCGGCGACCGTGGTGCCCGTCTTCTTCGCGAGCTGGGTCAGCGCGCGGTTGTGGTCGAGGCGGGTCATCGCGGTGAAGCGGTCGGCCGGTACGTCCGGGGCCGCGGCCTGCGCGATGAGCGCGTTGGTGTTGGCCGGGTTGCCGACGACGAGGACCTTGATGTCGTCCGCGGCGTTGTCGTTGATGGCCTTGCCCTGCGGCTTGAAGATGCCGCCGTTCGCGGAGAGCAGGTCGCCGCGCTCCATGCCCTTGGTGCGGGGGCGGGCGCCGACGAGGAGGGCGACGTTGGCGCCGGCGAAGGCGACGTTCGGGTCGTCCGTGATGTCGATGCCCTGGAGGAGCGGGAAGGCGCAGTCGTCGAGCTCCATCGCGGTGCCCTCGGCGGCCTTGAGCGCCGGGGTGATCTCGAGGAGACGCAGCTTGACCGGCACGTCCGCGCCGAGCAGCTGGCCGGAGGCGATGCGGAAGAGCAGGGCGTAACCGATCTGGCCGGCCGCGCCGGTGACGGTGACGTTCACGGGAGTGCGGGTCATGGCGTTCTCCGTTATGACAGCTGGCGGTGGGGCGGCACTGCCCCGGGGTGCGGGACGTACAAATGATCGATCTCTTGGCGTCAAGAGATCCACCGGTCAGGCTATCGCGCATCCGCGATCCCGGACTCCCGGGTCCGTGTGGCCCACCCCACAGAGCCGGGTCCGGCGCATGGGAAACGCGGACCGGGGCACACAAAAGGCGGCCGTCCGGCTCGGGAGAGGAAACACCGGACGACCGCCGTGGGGGGAACCCGGGGTCCGGAATCCCGTGGGGGTACTGTCCGCCTGCCCGAAACCGGGACGGCCATTCCGTACGTACACCGAATCCCCACACTTACGGCCTAGGCGGTGCACCCCTTCTGCCCCGACGCCAGCGTCACGCACGCCTTCGCCTCACCGGCGTCCTTCACGGCCACCATCGGGGTGTACGCGATGGCGTCGTCGGCCGCCGTGATGGTGTCGGTCTCCTTGACGGTGCCCGCGCTGACCTGCACGGAGTCCCCCGCGACCCCCGTGGTGACACGGCCCCAGGCGGCGCCGCAGGTCTTGCTGTAGCGGACCTCGACGACGGTGGTGCCGACGGTCGCGGTCCGCGCGGTCGTCACCGCGCCCGCCTCCGTGGTGCAGCCCATCGCCTCGGCGTCCTTGCCGGTGCAGCCGTCACCCACGCACTTCACCCCGGCCGGCAGCTCGGGACTCGGGCCGGTGGACGCCGGGGCCGAGGTGTGCGCGGCCCCGGCCTTCTTGTCGTCGCCGCCGTTGCCGCCGGTGAACAGGAACACGGCCCCGATCACGACGAGCGCCCCCAGGACCCCGGCGCCGAACATCAGTGCCCGCCGCTTGGCCCCGCCCATGCCCTCGGGCGGCGCGGGCCGCACGGGCTCGCTGTCGGGCACCGCCGTCTCGGGCTCGGGCCTCGCCACGGGCGCCGGGCCACCGGGCCGTGTCGGCCCCGGATACCCGGCGATCCCCCACGAGTTGGCGACCTTCGCGGGCCCCTCCGGCACACCCTTCGAAGGAGCTTCCCGTACGTCGCTGTCGGGCGCCACCGGCCGCGGCGGCACCGTGGGTGACACCCCCGCCGGACCCGCGATCCCCGGGGTCGCGGTGACGCTGCCGCCCCCCTTGCGGAACACCCTGCCGCCCTTCGCGGGCGCCGCCGGGGCCGCACCGGCCTCGCCCAGCGCCGCCCGCGCCTGGGAGATCCGGAGTGCCTCCATGGTCGAGTCGTGCCGCAGCTCGGAGCGGCTCCAGGCACGCTCGGCCAGCTCCCACATCGTGGTCAGATGGACGGGGCTGGTGCCGGTGACCTCGGCGAGGGCGATGACCGCACCCTTGGGCGCGAGCAGCCGACCGTTGAGATAGCGGTCCCAGGACGTCTTGCCGTAGCCCGTGCGGTCGGCCAGCGCCGCGATGCTCAGGCCGCTGCGGTCCACGAGTCTGCGCAACTGGCCCGCGAACTCCCTGACCTGCGGATCGAGTTCACCCGGCAAGGCCCTCCAACGAGGCATTGCTTCCCCCTCTGCCCTGAATTGCCCACGCCAACGCGGTTGTGTGTCGGCTTCGCTGCATATCCTCAAACTTGTCAATACATCGACACAAGGGCCGCGACCCCCACGACAGCAGTGAGGAGCAGGAGAAGCAACAGCACCAGCGTGTACCGGAGCAGCCGTCCGCCGGGCCGTTGCTCCGGCTCCTCGGGAGGGGTGTCCCACCAGGGAAGGGTCGGGTCGTCCCGGTACTCGTCCCCGCCGTCCGCCCGTTCGGGGACCGGCACCGGCCGGGGCCAGGCCTGGACCGCCAACTCCCAGCGCACTCCGATGCGTTCGGGGTCGACCCCGGCCACCCGGCACAGGGCGAGCACGGCCTGCCGGGGCGGGGGCTGGGTGGCGTTGAGATAGCGGTGCCAGGACGACTTGCTGTACGCGGTGCGCGCGCCGAGCGCGACCAGGCTGAGCCCGGTGCGGTCCTTGAGGAGGCGCAGCTGCTCCACGAAGTGCCGTACCTCCGCCGGCAGTTCGTCCGGCAGCGGCTGCCAGCCGCCCATCGCACCTCCCCGGTGTCCCCCGTGTCCCGTTGCGCCCGCTCCGAGCGAAATGACGACACCGGAAGGGGAACGGTTCCCTCGTCGCCGCGCGGTGCGTGCCACGTAGCGAAACGGTCACCCCCCTGCCACAGCGCGCCGACAGCCGTTGAACAGGGCGGCGACAGGGCGACAGGCTGCATGCAGACGGCGGCGCGTCCTTGCTCGGGGGAGGGGACGAGCCGCCGTCGTGTGTCGTGAACCGCCGTGCGCCGTGCGCTAGTTGCTGTTGACCGTGTAGTGCAGCGTGTCCTTGAGGTACGGGATCGTCAGCCACGGTTTCGGCTGTGCCATCAGCGCCAGCAGGACGATCGCCAGGCCGAGGATGGCGTAGGTGACGATGTCGGTGAAGCGGGAGCGCACGGCGAGCATGCCGACGTCCGGCATGACCCAGCGCAGGACGGCACCGGCCAGCAGGGCGGCGCCGATCAGCAGGATGCCGTAGCGGAAGACGTCGAAGGCCGTGAGCAGGAGGCCGAGGCCGACCGTGCCGAGGACCGCGAGGATCGGCCACTGGCGGGCCGGGGCCGGGGCGTCACGCGGAGCGGCCCGGCCGCCGCCCTCGGGGCGGGCGGTGTCCCGGGTGAAGAGGGGGAAGCGGCGGGTGACGCGGCGCGCCCTGCCCTGGGCGTCGGGCGCGCTGACCGGATCCGTGACCTCGATCTCGTCCGGGCCCTCGGCGACCTCGGTGGCCTCGGTGTCCTTGTCCTGGGTGTCCTGGGTGCCCTCGGTCTTGCCGGGGTTGCTGTCAGGCGACACTGCGCTCCGCCGCCTCGACCACGTTGACGAGCAGCTGGGCGCGGGTCATCGGGCCGACTCCGCCGGGGTTCGGGGAGATGAACCCGGCGACCTCGGCGACGCCCGGGTGGACGTCGCCCACGATCTTGCCGTCGGCGTTGCGGGAGACACCGACGTCGAGGACGGCGGCGCCCGGCTTCACGTCCTCAGGGCGGATCAGGTGGGCGGAACCGGCGGCGGCCACGATGATGTCGGCGCGCTTGAGGTGCGAGGAGAGGTCGCGGGTGCCGGTGTGGCACTGGGTCACGGTGGCGTTCTCGCTGCGCCGGGTGAGGAGGAGGGGCATGGGGCGGCCGATGGTGACACCGCGGCCCACGACCACGACCTCGGCGCCCTTGATCTCCACGCCGTAGCGGCGCAGCAGGGTCAGGACGCCGTTCGGGGTGCAGGGCAGCGGGGCCGGCTCGTTGAGGACGAGGCGGCCGAGGTTCATCGGGTGGAGGCCGTCGGCGTCCTTGTCCGGGTCCATCAGTTCGAGGATGCGGTTCTCGTCGATGCCCTTGGGGAGCGGGAGTTGGACGATGTAGCCGGTGCAGGCCGGGTCCTCGTTCAGCTCCTTCACCACCGCCTCGATCTCGTCCTGCGTGGCGGTGGCGGGCAGTTCACGCTGGATGGACGCGATGCCCACCTGGGCGCAGTCCCGGTGCTTGCCCGCGACGTACTTCTGGCTGCCGGGGTCGTCCCCGACCAGGATCGTGCCGAGGCCGGGCGTGACGCCCTTCTCCTTCAGCGCCGCCACGCGGGCGGTCAGGTCGGACTTGATCGCGGCTGCGGTGGCCTTGCCATCGAGAATCTGGGCGGTCATGGACCCATCCTCGCGGATGACGCCCTCCGGGTTCCAATCCGGGTACACCCCGGGTGTATCGCCATGATCACTGATGTTGCACTTACACAACACCTATGGAATGCCGCTGGACAAAAACTCGCCCCGAATAGAACGATGAACGCCGCAGTACTGCGGTAGGTGTTGGGGGGCAAGCCGCTCATCTCGTGACGTACCTCCGCGCAATCCGCATCGTCCCCGCATTGCCAACGGAGGAAAACCCGCCATGAGCTATGACCCGAACAACCCCTACGGGCAGCCACAGCAGAACCCCCAGCAGGGCTACGGCCAGCCGCAGGGCCAGCCCGGCTACGGCTACCCGCAGGGCGCGCCCCAGGGCGTCCCGCCGCAGCAGGGCTACGGCTACCCGCAGCAGCAGCCGGGTTACCCCGGTTACCCGCAGGCCGGTTACGGCGCGGCCCCGTCGTACGCGAACTGGGGTCAGCGGTTCCTGGGCACGCTGGTCGACGGGCTCATCTTCCTGGTGCCGTACATCCTGATCATCGTCAGCCAGGGCAAGGGCGTGCTGCTCGCGATCGGCGCGATCATCATCATCGGCATCGCCATCTGGCAGCTGATCCAGGAAGGCAAGACCGGCCAGACCGTCGGCAAGAAGGCGCTGGGCATCCGCCTGGTCCGCGAGAGCGACGGCCAGCCCCTCGGCGTCGGCATGGCATTCGTCCGCCGCCTCGCCCACTTCCTCGACTCCATAGCGTGCTACCTGGGCTGGCTGTGGCCGGCGTGGGACGCGAAGCGCCAGACGTTCGCGGACAAGGTCTGCGGCTCGATCGTGATCCGCACGCAGTAGCAGCTCGCGGGTTCGCCGCGGTGCCCTCCGGGGCCGTGTCACCAGGTGGTGATGCGGCCCCGGGGTTTTTTCGCGTTACCGCTCCGCTACTTCAGGGCGTCGATGAAGGGGGTCCAGGCGGGGGCGGGGATGAGGAGAGCGGGGCCGTGGGGAACTTTGGAGTCCCGGACGGGGACGAGGCCGGGGAGGCCGTCGCGGACCTCGACGCATTCACCGCCGGTGCCGTTGCTGTAGCTGCTCTTGCGCCACATCGCGGTACTTAAGTCAGGCCCTGTGGTTGCCATTTCTGTGTACCTCCGACGTAGAAGGCTATGCAGTACCGGCCCAGTCGACGAAGGACGCCCAGGCAGAAGCGGCAATGAGCAGCGCCGGGCCATCCGAGACCTTGGAGTCCCGCACAGGGACGACACCAGGGAGGTCGTCATGGACCTCGACGCAGTCACCGCCGGTGCCATTGCTATAGCTGCTCTTGCGCCAACGCGCGGAGCTCAAGTCAGTCTTGTGGCTTGCCATTTCGATAGTCCTCTGCCGCAGTCTCGATCATCGACAGGGACGCCTCAGGTGACAGTGCGACGGCCCTGAGCAGATCGTACGACTGCCGGTAGTCCTTCACGAGCGCCGGATAGTCGATCAACTGGCCGCTGTGCAGACTCTCGACGTACACCACCGGAGGTGCGTCCACGAAGGTCATGAACTTGGTCATGCCCATCATGAATGCGTGAGCGGAGGCAGTTTCCGGGACGATCTGCAAAATGGAGCGCGTGCCCCTGGCCACCTGCGCGATGTGTTCCAGCAGCTCAGCCATCTGTTCGTTGGGTAGCACCCGACGACGGATCAGCGACTCGTCGAAGATCGCCCAGAACTTTGGCGGAATCTCCGAATCGAAAAGCTCCGCCCGCTTGATCCGGGCGGACACCAGCTCCTCGACCTCCGCATCGAAGGCTCGGGGCATGGCCGCGCGTACGATCGCCCTCGCATAAGACGCCGTTTGAAGCAGCCCAGGCACCAGCATCGGCGCCCACTCCTCGATCGTCTCCGCGTGTGTCTCCATCTCCGCCACATCCGCGAAGTACTCCGCGTGCCCCGACTGCTTCGCCTTCCGGGCGTCTTCACAGCGTCGCTCGAAAAAGCCGTCCGTACCGAGCCGCTTGTCGACGTGCTGGGCGAGATCCAACGGCATTCGTCGCTCACCCCGTTCGATGAGACTCAGAAACGGGACGCCCCGAAAGCTTCCCTCCGCCAGCTGTTCGAGCGTGAGGCCCGCCGCCTCCCTCTTGAAGCGCAACTCCGCGCCGTAGAAGGAAGGGACATTCGCCGACGCGTCGGTGTCCTTGCGTGGGGGCACAACTCACCACCGCCTTTTGCCAGTTCCCGGGTGCAACCCAAACCACTGTCACGGTACGAGACTTCGCGTCACTCTGTGAGTGATTCGTCACAGAGAGAGGCGTACGGCCATGATCAGTCCCCGGTCCCACGAGGCCAACACCCAAGTCGCGGAGCTACAGGCCGCGTTGGCGGCGCACGGGATCATCCTGCCGTCCCTCGGTGTCGACCTGCCCTCGGTCGTCCAGACCTACCGCGCCCCGCTCGTCGAACTCGGCAACTGCAACCTGGACACCGCCAGGGCCCTCACCGCCGCACTCCGCAAGGCGGCCGGCCGGTGACCTCGCTCCGCCTCGAACTCCTCGCCGCCGCCAAGGCGGTACCGGAGGCCCGTCGTGCCGTACGGGAACACCTCGGCGTCCCGTGTCCCGAAGTCCAGCTCTGTGTCAGCGAGTTACTGACCAACGTGATCAAACACCTGGGCGAGGGCACCCCGGTCACCCTCACGGTGACCCACGCCCCCGGCCGTACCCGCGTCTCCGTCACCGACCCGGAGCCGTACGCCTGGCTCGTCGTACGGGATGCCGGGCCGGACGACGAGAACGGGCGCGGGCTGCTGCTGCTCGACGCCGTCGCCCTGCGGTGGGGCGTGACGCAGGGGTCGGAGGGCAAGACGGTGTGGTGCGAGCTGGAGAGCCCGCATCCACACCGCCCGTCGGACCTCAGTGGAAGAAGTGCCGCGTCCCCGTGAAGTACATCGTGACGCCCGCCTTCTTCGCCGCCTCGACGCTCAGCTCGTCGCGGAGCGAACCGCCGGGCTGGACAACGGCCTTGACGCCCGCGTCGAGCAGGACCTCAAGCCCGTCCGGGAAGGGGAAGAACGCGTCCGAGGCCGCGTACGAACCCTGCGCCCGCTCGGCCCCCGCCCGCTCGACCGCCAGCTTCGCGGAGTCGACGCGGTTGACCTGGCCCATACCGACGCCGACCGAGGCGCCGTCCTTGGCCAGCAGGATCGCGTTGGACTTCACGGCCCGGCAGGCCTTCCAGGCGAAGGCGAGCTCGGCCAGCTCGGACGCGGACAGCGCCTCGCCCGTCGCCAGCGTCCAGTTGGCCGGGTCGTCGCCGTCGGCCTGGAGGCGGTCGGTCACCTGGAGCAGCGCGCCCCCGTCGATCGCCTTGAGCTCCACGGCGTTCGCCGGGCCGCCCGGCGCCTTCAGCACCCGGATGTTCTTCTTCTTGGCCAGGGCCTCCAGCGCGCCGTCCTCGTAGTCGGGCGCGACGATGACCTCGGTGAAGATCGGCGCGACCTGCTCGGCCAGCTCCTTCGTCACCGGACGGTTGACCGCGATCACACCGCCGAACGCCGACAGCGGGTCGCACTCGTGCGCCTTGCGGTGGGCCTCGGCGACATCCGAACCGATCGCGATACCGCAGGGGTTGGCGTGCTTGATGATCGCGACACAGGGCTCGTCGTGGTCGTACGCGGCACGGCGGGCGGCATCCGTGTCCGTGTAGTTGTTGTACGACATCTCCTTGCCGTGCAACTGCTCGGCCTGCGCCAGGCCGCCGCCGCTGCCGTCGACGTAGAGGGCTGCGGGCTGGTGCGGGTTCTCGCCGTAGCGCAGGGTGTTCTCGCGCTCCCAGGTGGCACCCAGGAAGTCCGGGAACTGCGAGTCGTCGACCGGGGCGTACTCGCTCGCGAACCAGCTCGCCACCGCCACGTCGTACGACGCCGTGTGCTGGAACGCCTCCGCCGCGAGCCGCTTGCGGGTGGTGAGGTCGAAGCCGCCGTTCTGTACGGCGTTCAGGACGTCGGCGTAGCGCGCGGGGCTGGTGACGACCGCGACCGACGGGTGGTTCTTGGCGGCGGCGCGGACCATCGACGGGCCGCCGATGTCGATCTGCTCGACGCACTCGTCGGCGGACGCGCCCGACGCGACCGTCTCCCGGAACGGGTACAGGTTGACGACCACCAGGTCGAAGGGGGCCACACCCAGCTCGTCGAGCTGCTGACGGTGGCTCTCCAGACGCAGGTCGGCGAGGATGCCGGCGTGCACCTTGGGGTGCAGGGTCTTGACCCGGCCGTCCAGACACTCGGGGAAGCCGGTCAGCTCCTCGACCTTGGTGACGGGGACACCGGACGCGGCGATACGGGCGGCGGTGGAGCCCGTGGAGACGAGCTCCACGCCCGCCTCGTGCAGGCCGCGGGCCAGCTCCTCCAGGCCGGTCTTGTCGTAGACACTGACCAGCGCGCGACGGATGGCTCGCTTGTTGCTCTCGGCGGTCACTGGATAACTACCTTTCGTCCCTCAATGCGATAGCCGTTGCGGGCGAGCCGCCCCACGACATCGACGAGCAGCGTGCGCTCGACTTCCTTGATGCGCTCGTGCAGAGCGCTCTCGTCGTCCTCGTCCCGGATCTCGACCACGCCCTGAGCGATGATCGGCCCGGTGTCGACGCCGTCGTCGACGAAGTGGACGGTGCAGCCGGTGACCCGGGCGCCGTACGCGAGCGCGTCCCGTACGCCATGGGCTCCCGGAAAACTGGGCAGCAGGGCGGGATGCGTGTTCACGACCCGGCCGCCGAAGCGGGCCAGGAACTCCTTGCCCACGATCTTCATGAACCCCGCCGACACGATCAGGTCCGGCTCGTACGCGGCGGTGGCCTCGGCGAGCGCCGCGTCCCACTCCTCGCGCGTCCCGAAGTCCTTCACCTTGCGGACGAAGACGGGCAGCCCGGCCCGCTCGGCACGGGCGAGGCCCTCGATGCCCTCACGGTCCGCCCCCACGGCCACGATCTCGGCGCCGTACGCCTCGGTGCCTGCGGTCTCGATGGCGTCGAGGAGCGCCTGCAGATTCGTACCGGATCCGGAGACCAGCACGACGAGGCGCTTGGCCACGGGCTTGGCGGCCACGGCGGGGCCCTTTCTCGGGGGAGCGTCGTCTTGTGCGGCCGGCTGGTGCATCCGTATGTCTCGTGCGTTCATACGAATGCTTCGCGCCCCGGGATACGGGGAAGTCTACGAAGCGGCCGACCGTCAGCAACGATACCGGCACACCGGACAGCCCCCACGGGACGGGGGCGTGGCCGGAAGGTAGCGTCTGGGGCGAGCGGGTTCGGGAACGCCGCCCTCGTGCGACGCGTTCACGAAGTGTCAGCTCATGAAGTGACAGTTCATGCCGGAGACGTATCCACCAAGGGGAAGACGCTCATTTGATGCCGGACCGCAGTCTGCGACTTCTCACGTTCCCGCCGCAGTCGGTACTGCTCAGGGAGCGGCCCTCCTCACCGCCCGACGCGCCCTCGGGTGACTCTGGTTCCACCGGCTCGTCCGGCTCGTCCGGTTCTTCGGGCTCCTCAGGCTCCTCGGACGACAATCCGTTCGCGGCGCCGCCCGAGGGCACCCCCGACCGGCCGTGGCAGCCGCGGCGGCCCGAGGGCGGTGAGGGTGGTGACGCCCCGCAGGGCGACGGCGGGCATTCGCCGTGGGGCAGTCAGTGGAGCGACCAGCAGCCCGGGCGTTCCCAGGGCGGCTTCGGCGACCGGCCCGGCAGGCAGGGCGGACCGGGCAACCAGGGCGGTCCCGAGGGACCCGGCGGCCCCGGCCAGGGAGGCATGCGCTGGGACCCGACGGACCCGGCACAGCGCCGCGCGCGGTACGCGCTGCTGAGCGGCATGTGGGCCTTCTTCTTCGCCCTCTTCAGCTGGCCGTACGTGGCCTTGCTGCTCGGTGCGCTCGCTCTCTACTGGGGCGGCAGCGCCCTGCGCGCCAAGCCCCGCACCGGCGACCCCGACACCCCCGCGGTGCCCGAGTCGCAGGCCCGCCCGCAGACGACTGCCGCGGTCAGCGGCCTGGTCACCGCGTCCCTGGCGATCGCCCTGGTCGCCGCGATGTTCGTCGCGCAGCTGGCCTACAAGGACTTCTACACCTGCACGAACGACGCCCTCACGAACCAGGCCAAGCAGTCCTGCAACCAGCTGCTGCCGAAGGACCTGCGGGGAATCCTGGGCACCAGCAACTGACCCGACTCACGGGCGGCGCCGGTCAGTTCGCCGCCGGCGGTTCCGGCTCGTCCGTGGGGTCAGAGGGTTCGGTGTGATCCGAGGACTCCGGTGACGTGGACGCCTCCCGCAGGGCCGCCCAACGGGCCTCGCGGGAGGCGTCGTCGTACCAGGGCGTGGGTGCCGGCTCCGACGGCACGTCGACGGGCAGGAAGTCGTACGGGTCGAACGTGGGGTCGTGGTCGTAGGCGATGTACGGCTGGTCGACGGGCGCCTGCGCGGGCACCGGGACCGGCAGCGGCTGCTCCGCCTTCGGCTTGCGCGCGAACCAGCCCCGGGCGACCGTGAACGGCTTCCGGAACCAGCGCTCCGAGTCGGCACCGGCGGACACCGGCACGGGTACGGAGAGGGGCGAGGCGAGCGAGGCGGGCGAGGCAGGGGAGACGGGCGAGGCGGGCGCGGACACCGGCGTCGGGGTGACCTTGGCTCCTCCCTCCCGCGGCTTCCCGATCGTCGGCGCGGGCACCCGGCGTTCCCGCAGCCGCCGCGCCCGCAGTCCCACCGCCGTCGGCACGGCCACCGCCGCGATCCACACCAGCGCCGCTCCCCCGGTCTGCCACCACACCGGCCCGAACCGTGCCAGCGCCGCACCCCCGAGCGGTCCGCCGGACAACTCCGCGAGCAGCGCCAGGACCACGGCACAGAGCGCGGCGGCGAGCAGGGCGGTGGCCGCGGTACGGCCGCGCGCCCAGGGGGCCTGCGCCGAGGAGGACTTCGCCGAGGGGGCCTGCGTGGGCTGCTGCCGGAGCCCGGCGCCGATCGCCCGGCGCTGCTGTTCCTCCGTCAACTCGCTTGCACCGTGGGCCCGTTGACTCGCCGTGCCGCCCACCGCGACCCGTGCCACGAACCAGCCCGCCATCACCCCGGCGGCCACCGGCACCAGCCCGGCGAGCCAGTTCAGCGGGGTTCCGGTGCCCGCGTCCGGGACCGCCGCGAGGAGGGGGAAGGGCGGGAGGAGGGGGGCCGGGGCCGAGGCGAGGGGGGCGACGGTGTGGTGCACTCCCAGCGCGAAGCCGGGGCCGAGGCCGTAGGACGCGGACCACACCGCCGCGTTCGGGATCAGGGCGAGGCAGAGCAGCAGGACGGCGAAGCGGCCCGACAGGCCCTCCGTCAGCTGGAGGAACGAGGTCCGGGCGGCACCGCCGTGCCAGATCAGGGACGTCCCGAGCAGCAGCGCGCCACCGCCGACGAGGACGGACGTGCCGAGTCCCGCGGCGCGCACCGCGGTGCCGATGCGGGCCCGGGACTCGCGGGCCTCCGGGCCGAGGACGAGCCGCCGTAGCCCCGCCGGCAGCAGGATCAGCACGCTCAGCACGGGCTCACGCGGGCGCCCGTACGCCGACCACACACCCGAACCGGCCGCGCCCGCCGCGAGCAGCGGCAGGCAGACCGCGGTCCAGCTCCAGGACGGGGAGAGTTCGCCGCCGGACGCGTAGAGGGCGGCTGCGGTGCCCACGGCGAGGTAGCCGACGGCGACGCCGGTCCAGGCCGTGCGGGCGGCGATCAGGGGCGGACCCTCGGGGTCGTCCTCCTCGGTCTCCCCGCCCAGCACCGCGTGCCGTGCGGCCCGGTGCAGCAGCCACAGCGGCAGGGCGAGGAGCAGGAGCGGGGTCACGCCGACCGGTGCGGGGACGCCGGAGAGGGTGTCGGTGCGGACCAGTTCGACGCCGTGCGCGAGGAGCCACAGGGCGGCGGCCACGTGCAGGGCGCCGCCGGGTCCGCTGTCGGGGTAGGGCGAGCTGATCCACAGCACCATCACGAGCACCGCGCACGAGCCGAGCCCGAGCCCCGCCGCGACCGCGCCACCCAACAGGCTGGCGGCCAGTCCGGGGGATCGGTCGCGCATCCGGGTGAGCAGGGGCGACAACAGCGCTCGGCGGTGGGTCATCGGCATCACGCCCGCCATGCTCCCAACGACACGCGCTTTCTCGTCGTAACAGGCGAAACTCGGAAGTGTCGCTCAATATACGTTTATGTACTTTTTCGTACGAAGGGGCGTCCGGTGACGCAGAGCCCTGCAACCCCCCTCCCTCCGCCCAAGGAACGCCGACGCCTGCGCGAGGCGGGCTCGCTGACACAGGCTCAGGTCGCCGAGCGGGTGGGCGTCAGCCGCGAGACCGTGCGGTCGTGGGAGACCGGCCGCACGACACCACGCGGCCGGAAACGGGAGGCGTACGCGAAATTGCTCACCAGCCTGGGTGAAGAGAAGGCGGTGACGGAGGCGCCGGTGGCGCTGCGGGCACCCGAGGTGGAGGTGTCCGAAGCGGGGGTGCCGGCCGAGGTGGTGGTGCCGGTCGAGGTGGTCACGGTGGATGAGGGGGTGACGGTTGACGAGGTGGTCACGGTGGACGACACCGCCGTACTCGAACCCGTCCCCGCACCCGCACCCGACCCCGCGTCCGACCCCGAACCCGTCCTCGTCCCCGTGCCGATCGAGGTGCCGGCGCGCGCGTCCCTGACGCCCGCTCAGGCCTTCGACGCGCTCTACGCGTTCTGTGCGCCCGCCCTCGTACGGCAGGCCTATCTGCTCACCGGGCGGCGGGAGTTGGCGCGCGAGTCCGTCGAGCGGGCCTTCCAGACCGCCTGGCAGCGGTGGCCCGAGGTCGCGGTCGACCGGGACCCGGCCGGCTGGGTGCGGTCGGTGGCCTACGAGTACGCCCTCTCCCCGTGGCACCGGTTCCGCCCTCGATACCGCCACCCCGAGCCGCCGCCGCCCGACACGTCCGACCGCGCGCTGCTGACCGCCCTCCTGAACCTTCCGCCGTCGTACCGCCGCACGCTGCTTCTCTACGACGGGGTCGGGCTCGGGCTTGCGGAGACGGCGGCGGAGACCGAGGCGAGTACGCCCGCGGCGGCCAACCGGTTGCTTCATGCGCGGGAGGCGATCGCGGCGCAGTTGCCTGATCTGTCCGACCCGGGTGAGCTGCGTCGGCGGATGACCGAGCTTGCCTCCACGGGGCGGTTGCATGCCGCCAAGCCGCCGACCGTGCGGTTCGTGGGGGAACGGCGGACCGTGTTCTGGACCCGGGCCGCGATTGCCTTCACCGTCGCGATCATCGGGGCGACCACCTTCACGCTCCGGGTCGCGCCCACGCGTTACGAGGCGCCGGTTCCCGTCGGGGAACGGGTGGAGGGGGTGCCGGCTCGGGTAGTACAGGGATCTCTGTCGGAGGAGGAGATCGCCCTCCGGGACCGGTTGCGGAACGGGATGACGAGCGGTCCGGAGAGGCTGGCACCGTTGAGTCGGTAGGTGTGCCTTAAGAGCAGGTCGGCTCAAACGGGGCTGTCTTTAAGGGGCGCGGGGAACTGCGCGACCGGCCACGACGGGCCCGCAGCCGCTCGACAACCGAACCCGGCACCCCATGACGCGAATGGGCCCGCTCCAACTCGCGGAGCGGGCCCATCAACGTGGGGCGGGGTGGGTCAGCCGGCCAGGATTTCGCGGGCCAGCTTCGCCGTCTCGGTCGGGGTCTTGCCGACCTTGACGCCGGCGGCCTCAAGGGCCTCCTTCTTCGCGGCAGCCGTACCGGAGGAACCGGAGACGATGGCACCGGCGTGGCCCATCGTCTTGCCCTCGGGCGCGGTGAAGCCCGCGACGTAACCGACGACCGGCTTCGTCACGTTCTTCGCGATGAAGTCCGCCGCCCGCTCCTCCGCGTCGCCACCGATCTCACCGATCATGACGATGAGGTCGGTGTCGGGGTCGGCCTCGAACGCGGCGAGCGCGTCGATGTGGGTGGTGCCGATGACCGGGTCGCCACCGATACCGACGGCGGACGAGAAGCCGATGTCACGCAGCTCGTACATCATCTGGTACGTCAGCGTGCCGGACTTCGAGACCAGGCCGATACGACCCGGCTTGGTGATGTCGCCCGGGATGATGCCGGCGTTCGACTGACCCGGGGTGATGAGACCGGGGCAGTTCGGGCCGATGATCCGGGTCTTGTTGCCCTTGGCCACGGCGTACGCGTAGAACGCGGCCGAGTCGTGGACGGCGATGCCCTCGGTGATGACGACCGCGAGCGGGATCTCGGCGTCGATCGCCTCGACGACCGCGGCCTTGGAGAAGGCCGGCGGTACGAAGAGGACGGACACGTTCGCGCCCGTCTTCTCGATCGCCTCGGCGACCGTGCCGAAGACCGGGATCTCGGTGCCGTCGACGTCGACGGACGTGCCCGCCTTGCGGGGGTTCACGCCACCGACGATGTTCGTGCCGTCGGCCAGCATGAGCTTGGTGTGCTTCATGCCCGTGGAGCCGGTCATGCCCTGGACGATGACCTTGCTGTCCTTGGTGAGGAAGATAGCCATGGCTGTTTTGTCCCTCGTCCCTTACTTCGCAGCCGCGAGCTCGGCGGCCTTGTCGGCCGCGCCGTCCATGGTGTCCACGCGCTGGACCAGCGGGTGGTTGGCGTCGGAGAGGATCTTGCGACCCAGCTCGGCGTTGTTGCCGTCGAGGCGGACGACGAGGGGCTTGGTGACTTCCTCGCCCTTGTCCGCGAGCAGCTGCAGCGCCTGGACGATGCCGTTGGCGACCTCGTCGCACGCGGTGATGCCGCCGAAGACGTTGACGAACACGGACTTGACGTCCGGGTCGCCGAGGATGATCTCCAGGCCGTTCGCCATCACGGCCGCGGACGCGCCGCCGCCGATGTCGAGGAAGTTGGCCGGCTTCACGCCACCGTGGTTCTCACCGGCGTACGCGACGACGTCGAGGGTGCTCATGACGAGACCCGCGCCGTTGCCGATGATGCCGACCTCGCCGTCGAGCTTGACGTAGTTGAGGTTCTTGGCCTTGGCGGCCGCCTCGAGCGGGTTCGCCGAGTCCTTGTCCTCGAGCGCGGCGTGCTCCGGCTGGCGGAACTCGGCGTTCTCGTCGAGGGAGACCTTGCCGTCGAGCGCGATGACGCGGCCGTCGGCGACCTTCGCGAGCGGGTTGACCTCGACCAGGAGGGCGTCCTCCTTGACGAAGGTGTCCCACAGCGTCACGAGGATCGCGGCGACCTGCTCCGCGACGTCGGCCGGGAACTTGGCCTGCGCGACGATCTCGCGGGCCTTCTCGATGCTCACGCCCTCGTTGGCGTTGACCGGGACCTTCGCGAGGGCCTCGGGGTTCTCCTCCGCGACGACCTCGATCTCCACGCCGCCCTGGACGGACGCCATGGCGAGGAAGGTGCGGTTGGTGCGGTCGAGGAGGAAGGAGACGTAGTACTCCTCCACGATCTCGGGCGCGGTCTCGGCGATCATCACCTTGTGGACCGTGTGGCCCTTGATGTCCATGCCGAGGATGTCCGTCGCCCGGGCGACTGCCTCGTCCGGGGTGGCGGCGAGCTTCACGCCACCGGCCTTGCCACGGCCGCCGACCTTCACCTGGGCCTTGACGACGGACTTGCCACCGAGCCGCTCGGTGGCTGCGCGGGCCGCCTCAGGCGTGTCGATGACTTCACCGGCCAGCACCGGTACATCGTGCTTGGCGAAGAGGTCCCTCGCCTGATACTCGAACAGGTCCACGCGCTTCCGTCCTCAGTGATATCGCGGTTCGTTGGATGCGTGGGCGTGCCGCGAAGGGCAACGTGACGTCCGCTGTCACAAGGGAGGCGCACACGGTGACCGAGCGCGCGGCATGTCCGTCTCGCAGGTTATCGCTGCTTGCAGGGGGCCCCTAAATCGAGGGTCACACCTGAGCGGTGATACCTGTCACATGATGCCGGTTTCCGTGACACGGAGTGCCGCGGGCGGGACGTACGGGCAGGTCGTTCGGGTGGGGTTCGGGTGCGGTTCGGGGGCCCGGGGATGGGCGGGAGAGGTTGCGGGGGGCCTCACCGGGTTGGGGTTGGCCCGGCGAGGCCCCGGACCGTGAGACGTACTCCGGACAAACCGACGGCATTCGACCGTCCGGGGTCACTGCCTCACGGAGTCGGTCACTCCCAGTGCCGGGCCCGGCACGCCTCGGGGGCGGGGGCGGCCTTCTGGGTGCAGACATTGCGTGCGGCCTGGGCACCCTGGATGGCCGCGGCGGCCCTGACCCTGGAGTGCCTCGGGACGGAGACATGGGCGTCGACGAGACGTCGGCGGAGTTCGGCGGGGGTGAAGTCGGTGTTCGCGCTGAAGCTGTACGCGCTCAGACGGTTCGTGCTCATACGTGCGTCGGTTCCTCAGGGATTCCGGGGTTGGAGACATGGCGATGTTCCGGACAGCTCAACTGCCGGAAGGGCCCTGCCTAACCCGGGAAAACGGGAACGTCCCGGTACCTGTCCTGCGTCTCCGCCGCGTCCGCCCGCGCCACGACACCGGGCACGATCCGCACGGCCACCCGGTACTCCGCCGTCACCGCCTGCGCGTCACAGTGCCGCGACGCCCCGCTGTCCACACCCGACTGATTCCGCAGAGCCCCGTCGGGATCACCGGCGGGCGCCTGATGCCGGACGGGCGCGTGCCCGACGGAGGAACTCAGAGCGTGACCTACGACCGCATGCCCTACGGCGCCGACCGCATCGCCGGCTTCCGTGCCGAAGCGCGGCCCGTACGGGTCGCCTACGCCTGCCGTCACCGCGGCGGGCCCCACATCCGCACGCTGCCCGGCGCCCGAGGACTGCGGGGTCGACCGGACGGGTGCGGGCACCGGCGTCGGAACGGGAGCGGTGTGCGCCGGAGGCGTCGGCACCGGAGACGCGGGCTGACCCGGTATCACGGGGACCGAGGGCACCGTAGGCACTGTGGGGACCGGGATCGTGGGGACCGACGGCAGCGTGGGCAGAGCGGGCAGCGAGGGTGTCCTGGTCACCACCTCGGTCACCGTCTTCGTCACCACGTCCGCCACGGGCCGCACGACCTGCTCCACGGTGTCCGCGACCGGAGCCAGCACGGGAGCGAGAACAGGAACGGAAGCCGGAACCTGCTTGGCCGTTGGAACCTGCTTGGCTGATGGAACCGGCTTGGCCGTTGGAATCTGCTCGGCCGCCGAAACCGTCTTGGCCGGCGAAGCCACCGCCGGAAGCACCGGCCGCTGCCCCGTGGCCCCGTCCGCCGCCTGCGCCTGTCCCCCGCACAGCAACCCGAGGGCGAACAACCCGCCCACCAGCAGCGTCAGTTGGAGCACACGCCGCCCAACCGCCGTACGCGTCACGCGCACAGCGGCACCGGACAGTTCGGCGGGCCAGTTCATGAGGCGACGATCCTCGCACGCGTGTCCAGTGGACGCACAAGCCCCCTACGACTCAACGCAGTTCTTCACGAGGACTCAGGACGGTTCGTCACGTCGTGTCCGGTATCGGCAGTGGCCGCTTCTCGATCGCCGCCGCCATCACCTCCGGGAACAGATCCGGCGTACAGGCGAAGGCCGGCGCCCCCAACGCGCCCAGCGCGGCGGCGTGTTCGCGGTCGTAGGCGGGCGCGCCCTCGTCGGACAGCGCGAGCAGCGTCACGAACTGCACCCCCGACGCCTTCATCGCCGCGACCCGCTTGAGCATCTCGTTGCGGATGCCCCCTTCATAGAGGTCGCTGATCAGCACGACGACGGTCTCGGCGGGCCGGGTGATCTGCGACTGGCAGTACGCGAGCGCCCTGTTGATGTCCGTGCCGCCGCCGAGCTGGGTCCCGAAGAGCACGTCCACCGGGTCGTCGAGCTGGTCGGTGAGGTCGACGACCGCCGTGTCGAAGACGACGAGCCGGGTGTTGATCGACCGCATCGACGCGAGCACCGCCCCGAACACGGAGGCGTAGACGACGGACGCCGCCATCGAACCGGACTGGTCGATGCAGAGGATGACCTCCTTCTTCACGGACTGGGACGCCCGCCCGTACCCGATCAGCCGCTCCGGCACGATCGTCCGGTACTCGGGGAGGTAGTGCTTGAGGTTGGCCGCGATCGTGCGGTTCCAGTCGATGTCCTGGTGGCGCGGCCGGTTGATCCGGGCGCTGCGGTCGAGCGCGCCGGTGAGGGTGGCCCGGGTGCGGGTGGCGAGCCGCTTCTCCAGGTCCTGGACGACCTTGCGGACGACCGCCCGCGCCGTCTCCTTCGTGGTCTCCGGCATCGCCTTGTTGAGGGAGAGCAGCGTGCCGACGAGGTGCACGTCGGCCTCGACCGCCTCCAGCATCTCCGGTTCGAGCAGCAGCGCGGACAGCCCGAGCCGGTCGATGGCGTCACGCTGCATGACCTGGACGACGGAGGACGGGAAGTACGTCCGGATGTCCCCGAGCCAGCGCGCGACGGACGGCGCCGACGCCCCGAGCCCCGCCGAACGGTCCTTCGACGTCCGCCCCTTGTCCCCTCTGCCGTACAGCGCGGTCAGCGCCCCGTCCATCGCGGCGTCCTGCCCGGCCAGCTCGCACCCGGTGCCGTCGGCCGCCCCGCCCCCGAGCACCAGCCGCCACCGCCGCAACCGCTCCTGCCCGGGATCCGCGACCCCGCCGCCCGCGACCGCCTCGGCCTCCCCCGTGATCCCGGTACTCATCCGCGCACCCCCGTACGCAGCCCTTCCCACAGCGGTACGACCCGCACGCCCTTCGTCCGGACGCCCTCGGCCCGCCGCCCGCGCACGCCCTCGCCCGCACCCGGCGTCTCCGGCTTCCTGATGCCCTGCCTGCCGTTGTCCGTCATCCCGCCACCCCCACAAGCTCGTCGTCGTCCAGTCCCAACAGCAGCCGCAGCACCGGCACGACCGCGTCCGCGCGCCCGGCGTCCGGCTCCGCGCCGAATCCGGGTATCCCGGCGACCGCCGCCGTCGTCCCCGTCTGCTTCCCCGGCCCGCGCCGCACCAACTCCCCGAGCGTCCGGCGCACCCCCGGCTCGTACGACGAGAACGTCCGCCGCAGCAACGGCAGTACGTCCGTGAACGCCTCCGCCGGCACCCGGGTCAGCCACTCGTCCACCAGCCCGAGCAGCCGCTCGTCGTGCACGAGGAGCAGCCCGCCCCCGCCGCCCACGAACCCCTCGATCCACGCGGCCGCGTCCGCCGGAGGTGTCCCGGGCGAGAGCACGAGCCCCATCAGCCGGGCTGCCTCGTCCGCCCCCAACTCCCCTTCGTCCAGCAGGAGTCTGACCGCCCGACCGCGAATGACACCGGGAACGGTGTCCCGCGCGGAGAGGGTGCGCAGCACCGCCCGCCACCGGACCCGCAGGTCTCCGTGACCGGATTCCGCCCCGGACCCGCCCGCGTCGCCCAGCAGGCCCACCGCCCCGTGCACCGCGTCCACATGCCGCCGCATCTCCTCGGCGGCGTCCCCGTCGAGCGCCGCGCAGGCCGGGGGCAATCCGACGAAGACCCGCTCGGCGAGGCCCGCCGCGACCTCCGTCAGCGCGCCGGTGTCGGTGCCGCGAACATCGCCGTAGCGCAGTGAACGGACCAGCGCGGGCAGCGCCTGGGCGAGATGGCCGACGTCCGTGTCGAGGGCCGCGCGGTCGGCGAGGACCTTCATCACCACCGGCAGCGCGTCCGGCAGTTCGGCCAGCAGGCAGCGCTCGGCGAGTGCGGTGACGTCGGCGAGGCTCTCCGCCCCGACGGCGTCGGCCTCCGCCTTGGCCGTCGCCGCGGCCGGCACCGTGGTGCCCCACACGCCCGCCTCGGCGACCCGCACCGCCAACTCCGGCTCCCAGCGCAGCCGCCAGGTCTCCCGGAACGTCCCCGTGCTCCCCCGCGACGCGGCCGGCTCGCCCCACTCGATGCGCAGGAGCCGCAGCCGGTGCAGCAGCGTGCTGCGTCCGGCGTCGATCTCCTTGCGCAGGTCGAGCTCCAACTCCCGCTCCAGCGCCTCCGGTTTCATCCGCAGCCTGCGCTGCGAGCGGTCGAGGTCCCGCTGCAACGGCACCGCGGGCGCCCCCGGCGGCACCTCGCCCAGCACATCCCCGACCACGAGCCGGTCCCGCACCAGCGACAGCGGGACGTCCGACCCCTCGCACATCACCGCGCGCACCGCGTCGGTGGTCTCTCCGAGCCCCGGCAACGGCCGCCCCCGCATCACCGCGAGGGTCTCCGCCAGCCGTACGGCCTCGATGACATGGGCCGGGGAGACGATCCGGTCCTCCTCCCGGAACAGCCCCGCGACCTTGGTCATCCACCGCTCGACCGGCCGGTCCGGCGCGCCGAACAGATGGCCGTACCAGCCCGGCGAGTCGATCCCCGCGCCGTACCCGCTGGCCCGCGACAGCCGGCGGTGCGTCCACGGCACCCAGGTCAGATCGGCCTTGACCTTGGGCAGCCCCTTGAGCAGGGCGCGGTCCGCGGCGACCGACGCCTTCTGCCGCAGCGCGGGCACGTGCCAGGCTCCGCAGACCACGGCCACGTCGTCCTCGAACTCCCGCTGCGCCGCCCGCACTTGAAGCCGCATGTACGCCTCGCGCACGAGATCCCGGTCGCGCCCGCCGACCCCGTACGTCTCGCGCAGCGCCCCCATCGCCTCCTCCAGGGCGGTGAACGGCGCGAACGCGTCCCGCTCCCTCGCACCCCGGTGCTCGACGACGTCCTCCCACCAGCGCTCGGGGTCGTCGTAACCGGCGGCTTCGGCGAGGACGGCGAGGGGGTCGACGCGGATGTCGATGTCCGGTGTGGAGGGATCCGGGGTGGAGGGATCCGGGTCAGCGGGGTCCGAGGCCGAAGGGGACTCGCTGGACGGGCTCCCGGCACTCGGAGTCTCGGCGGCCGGGGTCCCGGCAGTCGGTTCCGGCGGCTGTTCCTCCCCCGTCAACTCGCCCTCGGCGTCGGCCTCGTCGTCCTTTCCCCACGCCAGCGTGTGCGTGGCCGGGAGGTCGATGAAGCGGGCCGGGACCTCGTGTTCCAGGGCCCAGCGGATGGCGACCCATTCCGGGGAGAACTCGGCCAGCGGCCAGAAGGCGGAACGGCCGGGCTCGTCCACGGCGTGGGCGAGGAGCGCGACCGGCGGCCGCATGCCCTCGTCGGCGGCGAGCGGGATCAACGCGTCGGCCTCGGGCGGCCCTTCGATCAGGACGACCCGCGGCCGGGCCGCGGCCAGCGCCGCCCGTACGGCCCGCGCCGAACCGGGTCCGTGATGCCGCACCCCGAGCAGCAGCGGCCCGGCGCCCCGGCCCCCCTCAGTCCCTGCCACGTCGTCCCCCTCCCTTCCGGATCCCGCTCCGCCAGTCCCCGCAGCTCCAGTAGCTCAAGTAGCTCCAGCTGGAGTCCTCGTCGTCCTGCCCCCCGTAGCCGCTCACGCGCTCACCTCGCGGCAGGCACGGTAGAAGTCCTTCCAGCCGTCACGCTCGCGGACGACCGCCTCCAGGTACTCCTGCCAGATGACGCGGTCGGCGGCCGGATCGCGGACGACGGCGCCGAGGATGCCCGCGGCGACATCGCTCGGGCGCAGCAGTCCGTCCCCGAAGTGGGCTGCCAGGGCCAGGCCGTTGGTGACGACGGAGATCGCCTCGGCCGTCGACAGCGTGCCGCTGGGCGACTTGAGCTTGGTGCGGCCGTCGGCGGTGATGCCGTCGCGCAGTTCGCGGAAGACGGTCACCACGCGGCGGATCTCGTCGACGCCCTCCGGCACGGCGGGCAGGTCGAGGGAGCGGCCGATCTGGTCGACGCGGCGGGCGACGATCTCGACCTCGGCGTCGGCGCTCTCCGGCAGTGGCAGCACCACCGTGTTGAACCGGCGGCGCAGCGCGCTGGAGAGGTCGTTGACCCCGCGGTCGCGGTCGTTGGCCGTGGCGATCAGGTTGAAGCCGCGGACGGCCTGCACCTCTCCGCCCAGCTCCGGTATCGGCAGCGTCTTCTCGGACAGGATCGTGATGAGCGAGTCCTGTACGTCGGCCGGGATACGGGTCAGCTCCTCGACGCGCGCGGTCATCCCCTCGGCCATGGCCCGCATGACGGGGCTGGGCACGAGGGCGGCGCGGCTCGGGCCGTTGGCGAGCAGCTGCGCGTAGTTCCAGCCGTAGCGGATCGCCTCCTCCGGGGTGCCGGCGGTGCCCTGCACGAGCAGGGTCGAGTCGCCGCTGACCGCCGCCGCGAGGTGCTCGGACACCCAGGTCTTCGCGGTGCCGGGCACGCCGAGCAGGAGCAGGGCGCGGTCGGTGGCGAGGGTGGTGACGGCGACCTCGACGATGCGGCGCGGGCCGACGTACTTCGGTGTGATCACCGTGCCGTCCGGCAGCGTGCCGCCGAGCAGATACGTGGCGACCGCCCACGGCGACATCTTCCAGCGGACCGGACGCGGCCGGTCGTCCTGCGCCGCCAGCGCGGCCAGTTCATCGGCGAAGGCGTCCTCGGCGTGCGGCCGCAACGCCTCGCTCGACGGCTTCTCGCTCGCCACCGCGGACGTGGACGGTGTGGGTTCTACGGACACAGTCATGGCTGAGGCCCCCTCCAGCTCGGCCGGTTCGGATCTGGTGTCCACCGTGCACCACGCCACTGACAACGCGATCCGACCTGCGAAAACACCGTCGCGGACCCCTGTCACAGCTCAGCCCGTCCACCGCTCGCGGACCGATTGTCAGTGGTGGGATCTACCTTCGACGACATGACTCAGCAGGGGGTGCGCTGGACGGCTGACCAGGTGCTGGCACTGGCGCCTGACGCAGCGTCACGCAAAGCGGGAAGCAAGCTCGGGGCGGCGGGGCCGTGGTCCGAGGCGGGGAGTTCTGACGAGGGGACGGTGTGGGGGCTGTGCAAGGGCAGTGGCAGCAAGCCGTATCAGACGGTCGTCGACATCGCGGACACCGCGGGTCCGGCGTACAAGTGCAGTTGTCCCAGCCGGAAGTTCCCGTGCAAGCACGCGCTGGGACTGCTGCTGCTCTGGGCCGGCGGGGACGGCGCGGTGCCGTCGTCGGGCCAGGCGCCGGACTGGGCCGAGGAGTGGCTCGCGGGGCGGCGGAAGCGGACGGAGGAGAAGCGGGCGGCGGGCGCGTCCGGTGCGCAGGCCGCCGCTGACCCGGAGGCCGCGCGGCGCAGGGCGGAGCGCCGGGCCGAGCGGATCAGCGCGGGCGCGGGCGAGCTGGAGCAGCGGCTGACGGACCTGCTGCGCACCGGCCTCGCCTCGGCGGAGCAGGGCGGGTACGCGCTGTGGGAGGAGACCGCGGCCCGCATGGTCGACGCGCAGGCCCCCGGACTGGCCGCGCGGGCAAGGGAGTTGGGGGCGATCCCGGCATCGGGCCCCGGCTGGCCCGTGCGACTGCTGGAGGAGTGCGCGCTGCTCCACCTCCTCGACCAGGCCTGGCTGCGCCGCGAGCGCCTGCCCGACGACCTGGCGGCGACGGTCCGCTCCCGCATCGGCCTCTCCGGCACGGCGGACGGCCCGCCGCTGCGCGACCACTGGCTGGTCCTCGCCCAGTACGACACGGTGGACCCGAAACTGACGACCCGAAGAATCTGGCTGCACGGCACGGAGTCGGACCGCACATCCCTCCTCCTCTCCTACGGCGCCGGTGGCCGCGCCCCCGAGCTGGCGCTGCCGATGGGGCTGGCCCTGGACGCGGAGATATCGGCGTTCCCGGGCGCGGGGCAGCTCCGGGCGGCCCTGGGCGAGCAGTTCGCGGCGCCCTCCTCTACGACGGCACGGCCGAGCGGGGTGTCGACGGCTCAGGCCGCCGCACGCTACGGAGAGGCGCTCCGCCACGACCCGTGGCTGGACGCGGTCCCGGTGACCCTGGACCGGGTCGTGCCCACCCCGGACGGCGACTCCTGGCAACTGGCCGACGTCGACGCGGACTTGGCGGTGCCGCTCACCCCGAGCGCCCGTGCCCGCCCCGGCCTGTGGCGGCTCGTCGCGCTCTCCGGGGGCGCCCCGGTGAAGGTCTTCGGCGAGCTGGGCCACCGAGGCTTCACCCCGCTGACGGCCTGGCCGGAGGGGGCGGGAGAGGCCGTGTCCCTGTGCTGAACCCCACCCCTCAGACACACCGACGGAAAGGCACCGCATGAACAGCACCTCCGCTCCGGCGCCCCCCGCGGGCGACTGGGAGGACCTCGTCACCACGGCCCTGCTCGGCACTGACCGCCGCACACCTCCGGGCCACGCCCCGGGCCAGGACGCACCCGTGACCCTCCTGGACGCGGCGGCCGTGGAGACCGTACGGCGGCGGGCCGGGCTGTGTCCGGCGCCGGCGGCACAGCGTCCGGAGCCCGCCGCGCCCGACGCGCGTCCGGCGCTGCCCGCCGCGGCGGCACGCAGGCTGGCGATGCTGCTGGCCGACCGTCCCGGCGCGGGCGGTGGCGGCCGTAGGGGCACCTCGCCGGATCTCATGGAGTTGCTGCCCCAGTGGCTGACGGCGGCCAACGCGCGGGGATTCGCCGCGCCGGTCCAGGCGTTGCCGGCGTTGCTGGACGCAGCGCGGGGGCGGACGGATCTGCGGCCTGCGGCGCTGGAGTTCGCGGGCCCGCGCGCGTTGTGGCTGGCCCGGCTGAACCCGGACTGGCGGTTCGCCCTGCGCGCCACCCCGGGCGGCGGTACCGCCCTGCCCGACCTCGACGCCCCGGACCAGGTCCAACAGCTGTGGCAGGAGGGCCTGTTCGCCGAGCGGGTCGCCCTGCTCGCGGCGATACGGGCGCAACAGCCCGCTGCCGCGCGCGAGTTGCTGGCCACGACGTGGACGACGGAGCGGGCCGAGGACCGGCTGATGTTCCTCGACTCGCTGCGGACGGGACTCGCGGCCGACGACGAGCCGTTCCTGGAGCAGGCGTTGGCCGACCGGAGCCGCAATGTGCGTGCCACGGCGGCCGAGTTGCTGTCGGCGCTGCCGGACTCGGCGCTCGCCGCGCGGATGGCGGTGCGGGCGTCGGCCTGCGTGGCCGTGGACCGGACGCGCGAGGTGCCTGGCCTGGTCGTCGAGGCGCCGCACGAGTGCGACTCGAGCATGGAGCGAGACGGTGTCGTGGCGAAGGCTCCGGCGGGACGAGGTGAACGCTCGTGGTGGTTCGGCCAGTTGGTGGAGGCGACGCCGCTCGGGACGTGGGAGCGCCGGCTCGGCGGTCGTACGCCCCAGGAGATCGTGGCCCTTCCGGTCGCGGACGACTGGCGGAGCGAACTGCACGCGGCCTGGTGCCGGGCGGCCGTACGGCAGCGGAACGCCGACTGGTCCCGGGCGCTGCTCGGGATGCCGTCCGCGCCCGAGGCGGGTGGGCCGGGGGCGGTGTCGCTGGCCGAGCGGGCGAAGCTGCTGAGCACGCTGGGCGGGGGCGAACGGGCGGACTGGGTGGCCGGGTTCATCGCCGCGCAGGGGCTGTCCGAGGCGTTCCAGCTGCTCGGGGTGTGTGCGGTGCCGTGGGCCGCGCCGCTGGGGCGGGCTGTCGTGGACGCGCTCAACATCGCGCGGGACGCGGGGAGTTATCCGTGGAGCTTCAGCGGGGTGATGGGGCTGGCCGAGCGGTGTCTCGATCCGGGCGAGGCGGGGCGGCTGGACGGGTTGCTCGCGGTGCCGGACGAGACGGAGGACGCGGCGCCGGGGGCGGGGAGTTACTGGGCGGAGGCGTTTCAGCGGCTGGTCACGACATTGCAGCTACGGGCTGCGATGGCGCGGGAGTTGGAGGCGCCGTAGAAGCTTGGGGGCTGCGCCCCCAAACCCCCCTTCGGCCTGAACGGCCTCGTCCTCGAACGCCGGACGGGCCGAAAACGTCACCGCGTTCCGGTGGTGGAGTCCTGTCGCACGTTCTCCCGCACCCAGTCCACGATGGCCTGTGTGGTCGCCCCGGGCGTGAAGATCTCCGCGACGCCCTTCTCCTTGAGGGGGGCGATGTCCGCCTCGGGGATGATGCCGCCGCCGAAGACGAGGATGTCCTCCGCCTCGCGCTGCCGCAGCAGGTCGATCACCGCGGCGAAGAGCGTGTTGTGGGCGCCGGAGAGGATGGAGAGGCCGATCGCGTCGGCGTCCTCCTGGATCGCGGTGTCGACGATCTGCTCGGGCGTCTGGTGGAGGCCGGTGTAGATGACCTCCATACCGGCGTCGCGCAGCGCCCGCGCGATCACCTTGGCCCCGCGATCGTGGCCGTCGAGTCCCGGCTTGGCGACCACCACGCGGATCGGACCGGCTGCCACACCCATCACTGCCTCCATGAAGCGACTGCGTTCATCCCTACCCACGGGTACCGCGGCACCCGCGTCATCGCGGGAAGTGAACGAACGTTATCTCCAGCATCCCGCAACCGGCAGTTTCGCGGCGGATACCGAGGGGGAAATCACACAATGGGACACGTTCACCGCGCGACGTTCCGGCGGGAACACGCGCACCGGGAGCCGCAACGAGGTCGCCGCACCACCGCGCCGCAGGCCGCGCGCCGTGGTGGTGCGGCGCATCGGCGCAGGCACGAAGGGCACGCAGGGCAGGTTCGGCACGACACCGGGAAGCCTCGTCGCCACCTCGGCAGGGTTCCCCGTCCGGTCGACGGCATCGGTTCCGCCGTACGCCGCGCTCACCCCACGCGCACCACTCGCGCACCGTCGGTGATCCTCGCCGTGGCCTCCCACGAGGGCACACGGGGGACGGAGCTGTCGTTCCGTGTGCCGACAGGAGGTCGGCCATGAAGGTCACCGGGGCCGCAGCGCCCGTTCTCCCCCTCTGTCAGCGCCTCCTGCCCGACAGGCTGGCGGGCCTCTCCATAACCCTCCTGAAAGCGACCGCCCTGGAGATCGTGATCCTCGCGGGCCACCTCCTCCTCTATCCCTCCGGCATCGTCCAGGAACGCCGGGAACCGCTGCCCGAGCCGCCGTCCCCGGAGGACGCGACCCAGCTGCCGACCGAGGCGAAGCCGCCGGTGGTGCTGCTGCACGGGTTCATCGACAACCGCTCGGTGTTCGTGCTGCTGCGCCGCTCCCTGGCCCAGCACGGCCACCGCCAGGTCGAGTCGCTGAACTACTCGCCCCTGACGCGTAAATAGCAGCAGGTCAGGGTGGGTGTGGGTAGGGCTGAGTGCCCGGTGGCCGTAAAAGGTCGCCGGGTGTCCGGGACTGCCGGTCAGACTGCGGTCTCCCGCGGGTTGAGGGTGACGGTGTATCCGAGCTGGTTGAGTGCGGTGATCGCGCGGCGGGTGGCCCGTTCGGGATCACGTTGGGTGAAGTAGGTGCCGCCGAGTTCCTGGTAGCCGACGTGATCGCTCAGCATGTGCCAGATCGCGGTGATGATCGAGTGCTCGACGGCGACCAGTGCCCTGAGCGGGCCGCGGCGTGCGGTCAGCCGTTTATAGCGGGCGGCGAGGTAGGTGTCCTTCGTTCTGACCGCGCCGAACGCGGCGAGGCCGAGGGCGCCTTTGAGGTAGGGGTTGCCGGGGCGGACCTTCGTGTTCTTGGTGCGTCCGGCGGATTCGTGGTGGCCGGGGCAGACTCCGGCCCAGGAAGCGAGGTGCTTGGCCGTCGCGAACCGGTTCATGTCGCCGCCGGTCTCCGCGATGATCACTTCGGCGACGGCCTGGTTGATGCCGGGGATGGTGTCGAGCAGGTCGAGGGCGCCACGAAAGGGGGCCATCGCCTCTTCGATGCGTCCGCTGAGCTGGTCGATCATCGTGGTGAGCTGGTCGTACTGGTCCAGGTGGAGGCGGGTCAGGAACGCGTGGTGTTCGCGGAAGCGTCCGGTCAGGGCCTCGGTGAGTTCAGGGATCTTGTTGCGGAGCCTGCGTTTGGCCAGGTCCGCGAGGGTCTGGGGGTCGCCTTCGCCGCGGATGAGGGCTTCGAGCATGGCCCGGCCGGAGACGCCCATGATGTCGGAGGCGACCGCGGAGAGTTTGATGCCGGTGTCCTCCAGCAGTTTCTCCAGCCGCTGGACCACACGGCTTCGTTCACGGGTGGCGGTGGTCCGGGCCCGGGTGAGGTCCCGTAGTTCGCGCACCGGCTCGGGCGGCACGAAGGAGGGCCTGACCAGGCCGTGGGCGCCGAGCTGGGCCAGCCAGGCCGCGTCGGAGACGTCCGTCTTGCGGCCGGGCAGGTTCTTGACCTGCCGGGCGTTGACCAGGATCACGTTCAGGCCCTCGGACAGCACGTAGTAGAACGGCTTCCAGTAGTCCGAGGTCGCCTCGATCACCACCAGCGTCACCCGTGCGGCAAGCAGATGGTCCCGCAGATCCAGGATCGCGTTCGTCGTCGATCCCCACGTCGTGGTCTCGGTCGTGAAGGACCCCCGCCGCTTCGAACTCGGGGTGCGGATGCAGACCTTGGCGTCCTTCTTGCTGATGTCGAGGCCGGCGCAGCGTTCGTGCAGCACGTCCACGGCCTTGCTCCCTCCCTGGCGGACGGACCCGTCGTACGCCGTTCCGGGAGGACCAGGGTGGATCAGGAATTCTGACGCACGTGCTTCACAGCAACACTCCACGGTTCCCGTGGACGGTCCCCAGTACCACGCTGACCTGCGAGCTCACCGGCATCACAGAGGCATCGGTTTCGGCCGGAACGAACCCCTCCAGCGTCCCGGACCGACATCAGCCCACGTCAGGGCAGACAGAAGCATCTCCGGCGCGCGCCACGGCATTTACCACGCCCCCGGCGCGCACCGAAGGTGCGCTGAGTCGCTGACCTGCGACATCCGCACCGCCGCGGAGCTGCTCGGCCGGCACATCGAGGAGATCTGCGAGCGCACGGGCAGCCGGGAGGTCGACATCGTCGGGCACAGCCTCGGCGGGCTGATCGCGCGCTACTACGTGCAGCGGCTCGGCGGCGACCTGCGGGTCCGCACGCTGGTGACGCTCGGCACCCCGCACTCGGGCACCGCCGTGGTCCCGCTGGCGAACGCGCACCCGATCGTCCGCCAGATGCGGCCCGGCTCGCCGGTGATCGAGGAGCTGTCCCGGCCCGCGCCCGGCTGCCGCACGCATTTCGTCAGTTTCTGGAGCGACCTCGACCACCTGATGGAGCCGCTGGAGACGGCCTGCGTCGACCACCCCGACCTGATCACCCAGAACGTCCAGGTGAGCGGTATCGGCCATCTCGCCCTTCCGGTCCACCCGGCCGTGGCGACGGGCATACGCCAGGCCCTCGACACCCCGCGTCCGGAAGCCCGGCCCGCGACCCGCGCGGGCGGCCTGACAGTGGCCTGACCGGAGACCGACAGCGGGCTCACAGCCCCGGGAAGATCGAACGATATTCGAACCCAAGGCCAAACCCGTGCCCGCCGTCCCCCGAAACACGGCCGAATGCCCGTTTCCTGCTGACGCGAAACCTGACGAAGATTGTCGTGCCCGCATACCGCCGGGTACAGTCCACCGCACTGCTCTGGCAGCCCCTGTTGTCGAGGCGAATAGAGAAGTTGGTGAACGATCGTCACCCGTCGGGGACCATGACCACCCCGGCTCCGGCTTCCGATGCCACCGCGGCGCACTACGCGTCGTACGGCGGGCAGGACGCCCAGTACGGTGACTTCACCACGTACGGCGACCACACCGCCACGGGTTTTCAGCAGAGCGCGACCGGCGGCCACGCCACCGCGAGCTTCGCGACCGACCCCCTCTTCGGCGACATGTCGGGCCACGCCCACGACACCGGATCGCACCACACCGGCGCCTACGACTCCTCCGCCTGGTCCACGGATGCCCAACACACCCTGAACTACGACCCGTACGCGGCCCAGCACCACGCCACGTACGACACGGGCGCCTACGAGACCACCGCCTGGTCGGCCGACTACCAGCAGCTGTCCGCCATCCCGCCGCAGACCGCCGGTCACGACGCGAGCGGCCAGTGGGACGCCAACGCCTGGCTCCAGCCCGACACTTCGGCCCATCACCCCGCCCCCGCCGACCAGACCCAGCAGTGGGAATGGGGCACGCAGGCCTTCGACACCGGCGCGTACGACGCCACGCAGTGGAACGCCGACGGCACCCCCGCCGAGGCCACCACCACCTTCGAACAGGCCTCCTACGACGGGACGTACGGCGGAGCGGGCGAGTCGTACGGCGAACCGGCCCCGGAGGACGGCGAGTTGACCGCCACCGGCGAGCTGCCCGCCCTCGACGACGCCGACCCGGACCACGACGGCGCCCAGCCGCACCACGAACTCCTCGAGGACGAGGAGGAGTTCACCCCGGCCCCGGAGACCGCCTCGCGCGCCGCGTCCCGCAACGGCAGCCGTTCCCGGCGCCGTACGCCCCCGAAGCGGTCCGCGCTGATGACCATCGCCGTACCGTCCGCGTGTGTGATGGGTGTCGCCGGGATCGCCGCCGCGTCCGTCGGCACGCTGACCGGGGGCGGTGACACCACGGCGTCCGCCTCCGAAGCGACCACGGTCCAGCCGTCCGTCGCGAACAACAAGCTGGACGCCCAGATCAAGAGCCTGTCGGCCGGTGCCGACGACTTCGCCGACCGGGCCAGCCGTACGCAGGAACGCATCGACCTCAAGGCGCAGCAGGAGGCCGACAAGAAGAAGGCGGCGGCGGAGGCGGCCCGCAAGGAGCGGCTGCGCCCCAAGTACGTGCTGCCGGTGACGCAGAGGGGCCTCAGCGCCTACTTCGGCCAGGCCGGCGTCAACTGGATGTCCGTGCACACGGGCATCGACTTCCCCGTCTCGTACGGCACGACGGTGATGGCCGCGACCGACGGCGTCGTCAGCACGAAGTGGAACAGCGCCTACGGCAACATGCTGATCCTCACCGAGAAGGACGGCACGCAGACCTGGTACTGCCACCTCTCCACCTACCGGGTCGCCTCCGGTACGACGGTGAAGGCCGGCGACCCGATCGCGTACTCCGGGAACTCGGGCAACTCCACCGGCCCGCACCTGCACTTCGAGGTGCGCCCGGCGGGCGGGGCGGCCATCGACCCGCTCCCGTGGCTCCGCAGCCACGGACTCGACCCGACGTAAGCCGCCGCCCCGGCTCCCTTACGGGCAGACCCCGTAAGGGCAACTCCCTTACGGGCTACAGCTTCTCCACCGGCGCGTACCGCAGCAGCAGCCGCTTCGGCTTCGGCTCCCCGAAGTCGACCGTCGCCTCCGCGTTCGCCCCCGTGCCCTTCACGCCGACCACCGTGCCGAGGCCGAACTGGTCGTGCGTGACCCGGTCGCCGACGGACAGCGCCACGACCGGCTTCTCCGAGGTGCGGCGGGTCGCGAAGCCCGAGGCGCCCGACGCCGACGAGCGCGAGCGGGACGAGGACAGCGAGGCCGCGATGCCCGAGGCCGGACCCGTCGACGGCGGGGCCGCCATGGCGCCGGTCCGCTTCCACTCCACGTGCGCCGCCGGGATCTCCTCCAGGAAGCGCGAGGGCGGGTTGTACGACGGCTGTCCCCAGGCGCTGCGCAGCGAGGAGCGGGTGAGGTAGAGGCGTTCCCGCGCGCGCGTGATGCCCACGTACGCGAGGCGCCGCTCCTCCTCCAGCTCCTTGGCCTGGCCGAGGGCGCGCATGTGCGGGAACACGCCGTCCTCCATGCCGGTGAGGAAGACGACCGGGAACTCGAGTCCCTTGGCGGTGTGCAGGGTCATCAGCGTGATGACTCCGGAGCCGTCCTCGTCCTCGTCGGGGATCTGGTCCGAGTCGGCGACCAGCGCCACCCGCTCCAGGAACGCGGCGAGCCCGACCGGCGTCTCGCTCTCCCCATCGCCCGAACTGTTCTCCTGCTCAAACTCCAGGGCTACGGCGGCCAGTTCCTGGAGGTTCTCGATGCGGGTCTCGTCCTGGGGGTCGGTCGAGGCCTGCAACTCGGCGAGGTAGCCGGTGCGTTCGAGGATGGCCTCAAGGACCGTCGCCGGGCCCGCCCCGGAGTCGACGATCGTCCGCAGGTCCTCCATCAGCGTGTTGAACTTCTTGACCGCGTTCGTCGACCGCGCGGCCATGCCGTACGCCTCGTCGACGCGCTTCAACGCCTGCGGGAAGCTGATCTTCTCGCGCTGCGAGAGGGCGTCGATCATCGCCTCGGCGCGCTCGCCGATGCCGCGCTTGGGGACGTTGAGGATGCGGCGCAGCGGGACCGCGTCCTCCGGGTTGGCCAGCACGCGGAGGTAGGCCAGGACGTCCCTGACCTCCTTGCGCTCGTAGAAGCGGACCCCGCCGACGACCTTGTAGGGCAGGCCGACGCGGATGAAGATCTCCTCGAAGACACGGGACTGCGCGTTCGTCCGGTAGAAGACGGCGACGTCCCCGGCCTTCGCGTCACCCGCGTCGGTGAGACGGTCTATCTCCTCGGCGACGAACTGCGCCTCGTCGTGCTCGGTGTCGGCGACATAGCCGGTGATCTGCGCGCCCGCGCCCGCGTTGGTCCACAGGTTCTTGGGGCGGCGGGACTCGTTGCGCTCGATGACCGCGTTGGCCGCGCTCAGGATCGTCTGCGTGGAGCGGTAGTTCTGCTCCAGGAGGATCGTCGTCGCGTTCGGGTAGTCCTCCTCGAACTGGAGGATGTTGCGGATCGTCGCGCCCCGGAAGGCGTAGATCGACTGGTCGGCGTCACCCACGACGCACAACTCGGCCGGGGGCAGGTCGTGTTCGCTGGGCGGGGTGTCCTCGTCGTGCGCGGCGGTGCCGACGAGTTCCCGTACGAGCGCGTACTGCGCGTGGTTGGTGTCCTGGTACTCGTCGACCATGACGTGCCGGAAGCGGCGGCGGTAGTGCTCGGCGACGTCCGGGAAGGCGCGCAGCAGGTTGACCGTCGTCATGATCAGGTCGTCGAAGTCGAGGGCGTTGGCCTCGCGCAGCCGCGACTGGTACATGGCGTAGGCCTGGGCGAGGGTCTTCTCGAAGCCGTCGGTGGCCTGGGCGGCGAAGTCCTCCTCGTCGATCAGCTCGTTCTTCAGGTTCGAGATCTTGGCGCTGAAGGACTTCGGGGGGAACTTCTTCGGGTCGATGTCCAGGTCGCGGCAGACCAGGGCCATCAGGCGCTTGGAGTCGGCGGCGTCGTAGATCGAGAACGAGGACGTGAAGCCGAGCTTCTTCGACTCGCGGCGCAGGATGCGCACGCACGCGCTGTGGAAGGTCATCACCCACATCGCGTTGGCACGCGGGCCGACGAGCTGCTCGACGCGCTCCTTCATCTCGCCCGCGGCCTTGTTGGTGAAGGTGATCGCGAGGATCTGCCCGGGGTGCACATTGCGCTCGCCCAGGAGGTAGGCGATGCGGTGGGTGAGCACGCGGGTCTTGCCGGAGCCTGCGCCGGCCACGATGAGCAGCGGGGTGTCCGAGTGGACGACGGCCGCGCGCTGGTTCTCGTTCAGCCCGTCCAGGAGGGCCGCCGGGTCCACCACCGGGCGGGGGGCGCCGTCCCGGTAGTGGGCGTCCCTGCTCGCGGGCACGTCGAACTTCCCGCCGAACAGGTCGTCCGGAATCGGCTCAGGGCCGTGCTCGTCCTCGGGCGGGGGCGGGGGCTCTCCCTCGTGGGCACGGGGGCCCTGGAGATCCGCCAGGAAGCTGTCGTCAAAGAGGCTGCTCATCGCCTTCCGAGTTTAGGGCGCCCCACTGACAACCGGCCGCCACCCCGAGAACTCGGGAAAATTCACGGACCAGAACCGCTCGATCACGATCAGCGACGACCGATCCCGCGCATGGCCAAGGTCACGGGCGCGTACCGGGCATAACGAACATCGACCTTCACACGAGCCACACATATTGGTTAGCGTTCGATCAAGCCGCACGACCCCGCCGACCTGGGGCGCGTCGGTCCAACTCCCTTTCCGGGCACGGACCGTGGGTCAGTCGCGGCCCGACAGGACAGCAACGGCCCTTCGGGCACCATCTGGAAGGGGTCGCCTCCCTTGGCGTCGTCGCACCGCAAGCCGCGTTCCACGGGCAAGCGCATCGCAGGCAACCCGGGCCTCGGAGAGGTCGAGAAGAAGGTCGACGACCTCTACCGGCGGGCGGAGTCGGCGACCGAGAAGTACAACGCGACCAGGGAGCGCGCGGCCAGGCCGCGCAAGCGCGTCGACAGCATCCTGGACGACGTGACAGGGCGCGCGCAGCGGCCCAACTCCGCGCGGGAGTGGCTGGGTTCGTTCACCGCCGCGCAGTACCGCACCGGGGCCTCCGCGCCGGACGCCTCCGCCTCCCGGCTCGCGGACATCCCGCCGGACTACTTCGAGCAGACCCAGCTGATGAACCGGCTGGCCATGCGCCGGAGGAACGCGGGTGACGCGGGTGACGCCGGTGACGCCGGTGACGCCGGTGACGCGTACGCCACCGGACCGTCGGCGACCGGGAGCCCTGCGGTCCCCGCCGACACGCACAGCGACCTGGGGACGGCCAAGGTCGCCGTCCAGAAGAAGCTCGCCACCGCACGCGAGCTGCTGGCGCACCTGACCGCGCAGAAGCAGCAGGCCGCGCCCCAGACGGACCCGGCGACGGGCATCCCTTCCGACGCCTCCAACGCCACGAAGGCCGCCAAGGCCGTCGCCTTCGCCCGCGCCCAGGTCGGCAAGCCCTACGTCTGGGGTGCCACCGGCCCCGGCTCCTACGACTGCTCCGGCCTCACCCAGGCCGCCTGGAGAGCCACCGGAGTCACCCTCCCGCGCGCGACCACCGACCAGGCCGACGCCGGCACCACGGTCCCCCTGGCCGACGCACAACCCGGTGACCTGGTCTTCTTCCACGACTTCCACGACGACATCAGCCATGTCGGTGTCTACGCGGGCGACGGCATGATGATTCACGCCCCGAAGCCCGGCGCCTACGTCCGCGAGGAGTCGGTCCACCACGACGCCACGGCGGTCATCCACAGCGTGGTGCGGCCCGCCTGAGCGGGTTCTCGGCACGCACACGCGCGTGCAGGTGTTTTTGAGCTCCACGCGCGCGTGGCCCGTCGTCGGCACCGGGACCGCTCCCTAGCATCGGCCCATGTCCGCTACCGGTATGTCCCGCTTCCGCGCCTGGTGGTCCCAGCGGCCCGCGGCGGCCGGAACCGCCGTGATGGCCGCCGCGATCGTGTCGATCGGCCTGCACCTCATCGGCCACGAGACGCTGTCCCGCATCGTCCTCGCCCTGGCCTGCGCCGCCTGGCTGGCCCTGGCCGCGGACTTCGTCGTACGACTGCTGCGGGACCGCCAGCGGTGGCTCGCGGAGGCGGAGACACCGGCCGGGCTGACCGCCGTGGCCGCGACCACCGTCATCGGCACCCGCTTCTCGGCGGCCGGCTGGCAGACCCTCGCGGAGGCGCTGCTGGCCCTGGCCTCGGTGCTGTGGCCGGGGCTGCTCGTCGATGTCGTACGGCACTGGAAGCGCCGGATGGCGGGCGCGGTGTTCCTCGTCTGCGTGGCCACACAGGGCCTCGCCGTACTTGGCGCCTCGCTCGCGGCGGCGGAGTCGGTGGCCTGGCTCGCGCACACCGCGCTGGTGCTGTTCTGGCTCGGACTGGTCCTCTACGGGGTCGCCCTGGGCCACTTCGACGTACGGCAGGTGGTGACGGGCGCCGGGGACCACTGGGTGGTGGGCGGCGCGCTGGCGATCTCGACGCTGGCCGGGTCGAAGCTGGTCGCGGCGGGCAACGGGGGGCTGTACCTGTGGAACTCCGACGACCGGGGCGTCCTGCGCGCCGTGACGGAGGCCCTGCTGGTGCTCGTCATGGCCTGGTACGTCGTCCTGGCGGTCGCGGAGGTGGTCCGGCCCCGGCTGCGCTACGACGTGCGGCGCTGGGCGACCGTGTTCCCCCTGGGGATGACGGCGGTGGCCGTGCTCTCCGTGGGGACGGCCCTGGGTTTCTCGTGGCTCAGGACGCCCGGGGAGGTGCTCGTGTGGATCGCGGTGGCGGGCTGGCTGGTGGTCGCGGTCGGGGCGGTGCGGTTCTACGCGGGGCCCGAGGGGCAGGTCACGTCCACAGGACCGCGATGAAGACGTTCACCATCGTCAGGCCGCCGACCAGCGCGAACTGGCCCTTGTCGACCGTCTCCTCGTCCCGCTTCACATAGACGAGCCCGAGGATCACGACCAGCAGCGCGAGCTTGATGCCGATCTTGATGTTGTTGACGTGCTGGTCGTCGGCCTGGTTGAGGCCGACGAGGATCGCGCCGGTGACCAGCATGGTCAGCGCGCCGTGCAGCATGCCGGGGACGAAGCGGGCGGTGCCCTGGCCCATCGCCTTCATCTGGGTGAGGAAACCGCCGAGCAGCGCGGCGATGCCGATGATGTGCAGGCCGACGAAGAGATGGATGAGTACGTCCATGGGTCCGGAGCCTAATCAGGGGCCCTGAGGCCGGCCGACACCGCCCCTGCGTAGCGCCTCTCGAGCCGCTTCCCGTGCTGCCTCCTGAGCCACTTCCCAAGCTGCCTCCCGAGCCACTTCCCGAGCTACTTGGCGGCCGTCGCATATATGCGGCCCATAGCACCGTGCCGCACCGCCCCACGCCGGAACCGCCAGGTCGGTCAGCGCGCCGCGTGAAGGCGGCGACCCCGGACCGCGATCACAGTCATCCATGGTCAATGCGCGGTCACCTCCTGTCAGTTCCGGACATGCGTTACCGGGCCGTCACCGTCAGGTTTAGCGTCCTCCACCAGGTGACCGGCTCCCCACCGCCGCCCGGACCAGGGGCGGCAGCCGGACACCACCGCCGAAAAGGTCCGGCGGCGGCCCCGCTCCCCCTGTGCGGGCCGCCGCCGGACGCGCAATCGCCCGCTCCCCCGGCGGTCGTACGAAAGGACGTGCAGTCCACGTGGCAGCGCACCGCAAGCTCCGACAGCGCTCGCTCAGCGGCAATACGGCCCGCACCGCCGTCACCATCGCCCTCGCGGGCGCGGCGACGGCGACAGCCTTCGACGGGACCTCGAACGCCGAGCCACAGCTGACACCGACGCAGGTCAAGGCCAAGGTGGACAAGCTGTACCAGGAGGCGGAGGTCGCGACCGAGAAGTACGACGGCGCGAAGGAGAAGGCGGACGCGGCGGAGAAGAAGCTGAACACCCTGCGGGACGAGGCGGCACGCAAGACGGAGAAGCTCAACTCGGCCCGGGAATCACTGGGTTATGTCGCCGCCGCGCAGTACCGCAGCGGCGGGATCGACCCCGCGGTGCAGCTCATGCTCTCGAGCGACCCCGAACGCTATCTGGACGGCGCCGAGTTCGCCGACCGGGTCGGCCACCGGCAGACGGCGGCCGTGGAACTCGTACGCCAACAGCTGCGCGAGATCGAGCAGTTGCGCGGTGCCGCGCACATCGAGCTGACCTCGCTGAAGTCGCGGCAGGCCGAGCTGAAGAAGCAGAAGACCACGATCAACGGCAAGCTCGACCAGGCCCGCCGCCTGCTCTCCCGCCTGACCCCGCAGCAACAGGCCCGGGTCACCGACCCCACGCCCGCCCACCGCGCGTCCCGCTCGTCCACGACGGCCCGGAGCGCACTGGCCGCCCCCGGTGCCTCCTCGGCCGCTGCCGACGCCCCCAACTCCCGCGCCGCGGCGGCCGTTTCCTACGCCTACCAGAAGCTCGGCAGCCCCTATGTCTGGGGCGCCACGGGCCCCCACGCCTTCGACTGCTCGGGCCTCGTCCAGGCCGCCTACAACTCCGCCGGCGTCTCCCTGCCCCGCACGACCTACGCCCAGATCAACGCCGGGCAGCGCGTCTCACGCTCCGAACTGCGCCCCGGCGACCTGGTGTTCTTCTACTCCGGCATCAGTCACGTCGGCATCTACGTCGGTGACGGCCAGATGATCCACGCCCCGAACCCGACGGCTCCGGTGCGGCTGGCGCCCATCGACGAGATGCCGTTCGCGGGGGCGACCCGGGTGGTGTGAATCCCCGGGTGAACTCCCTTACGGGTCACACCAGTCGCCGTGCCGTCGCCCACCGGGTCAGCTCATGCCGGTTGGACAGCTGGAGCTTGCGCAGCACCGCCGAGACATGGGACTCGACCGTCTTCACCGAGATGAACAGCTGCTTGGCGATCTCCTTGTACGCGTACCCACGCGCGATGAGGCGGAGCACCTCGCGCTCGCGCTGGGTGAGGCGGTCGAGGTCCTCGTCGACCGGCGGGGCGTCGGTCGACGCGAAGGCGTCGAGGACGAAGCCGGCCAGCCTCGGGGAGAAGACGGCGTCGCCCTCCTGGACCCGGAAGATGGAGTTGACGAGGTCCGTGCCGGTGATCGTCTTGGTGACGTAGCCGCGCGCACCGCCGCGGATCACGCCGATCACGTCCTCCGCCGCGTCCGACACGGACAGGGCGAGGAAGCGGACGGGCTGCTCGGCGTCGCTCATCAACGGGGCGCAGCGGCGCAGGACTTCGACCCCGCCGCCGCCCGGGAGGTGGACATCGAGGAGGACCACCTCGGGGCGGGTCGCGGTGATCACCGTGACCGCCTGGTCGACGTCCGCGGCCTCGCCGACCACCTCGACACCGGTCTCGTCGGTCCGGCCGATCTCGGCTTGGACCCCCGTACGGAACATGCGGTGGTCGTCGACGAGGACCACCCGCACGTGACGCCCGCCCGCGCTCCCGCCGGTCGGCTCCGCCGGTTCGTTCGTCTCGGTCGTGTCGCTCATGACGTCTTCTCCGCCCTCTCCATCTCCAGCTCGACCTCGGTGCCGCCGTCCGGCACCGCGCGCAGACGTGCCGTACCGCCGTGGCGCTCCATACGGCCGATGATCGATTCTCTGACGCCCATGCGGTCCGCGGGTATCGAGTCGAGGTCGAAGCCCGGTCCGCGGTCACGGACGGACACGAAGACCTTCTTCCCCTCCACCTCGGCGTAGACCTGCACGGCGCCGCCCTCGCCACCGTACTTGGCCGCGTTGACCATCGCTTCGCGCGCGGCCTGCATCTGGGCGCCGATTCTCTCGTCGAGCGGGCAGTCGCCGACCACGACGACCTCGATGGGAACACCGTGCTTGTCCTCGACCTCGGCCGCGCTGCGGCGGACCGCCTCGGCGAGGGTGTCGGGTTCGTCGGCCTCGTCCTTGCCGGTGCCCTCCGGTTTGTACAGCCAGGCGCGCAGGTCGCGCTCCTGGGCGCGGGCCAGGCGGCGCACCTCGCTCGGGCTGTCGGCGTTGCGCTGGATCAGGGTCAGGGTGTGCAGCACGGAGTCGTGGACATGGGCGGCGACCTCGGCGCGCTCCTGGGCTCGGATGCGCATCAGGCGCTCCTCGGAGAGGTCCTGGGTCATCCGCACGAGATACGGGCCGGCCAGCAGTGTGATGCCGACGAGGACCGCGAGGGCGGCCTGGAGGACCGAGCCGAGGTGGTCGGCGGAACCCTGCAGCACGAAGATCGCGGTGGCACCGGCGGTGACCAGCAGGACGCCGCCGCCCGCGCGCAGCAGGCTGAGCGTGCGGCGGCGGCTGCCGACCTCGGCCCAGCGGGCACGGCGGGCGTTGTCCGCCTGGCGCCAGACGAGGGCGACGCCCGCGCCGACGAGGACGGTCGGGAAGAGGTAGGCCTTCGCGCCGTTGCCCAGATTCACGTTGCCGACGAAGACCAGGGCCACGACGACCATGAGGAGAAGGGCGACGATCTGGCCCTTGTCGGGCTTTCGGGCGACGAGTCTGCGGCGGCCGTCCGGCGAGGTCTCGGTGGAGACGAGCGACGGGGGCCGCTGGCCGGCGACACCGCCGACGCCGAGCGGCACGAAGAACCAGAACGACGCGTACAACAGCGCGCCGAGTCCGTCCGCGAGGAACAGCCCGACGAACACCAGCCGCACCCAGATCACCGGCAGGCCGAGATGCCCGGCGAGCCCCCGCGCCACTCCGCCGAGCCAGCGACCGTCACTGCTGCGGTAGAGCTTGCGCGGCGGCCGCGGGTCCTCGACTGGCAATGCTGCGGCTTCCGGCATGCCACCGATGTTCACACGCCCCGCCGTTCAGGGCATCAGGGTCGACCCCCGAGACTCCCCTGATCTTCGAATCGGACGGGCCGCGCTCTCGAAATCGGCGTGCGGCGAGCGGCTTTCGCGGGGTCGGGGGCGCTGTCGAACACTCCCCCGGTCCGGGTCAGGGCGGATCTCAGGGTTCGGCCAGGGTTGTCCCGACTGCCATCGGCGGCTCGCGGCGGGCAGCATGGACGCATGACAGATCACGAGCACGCCGCGACGGGTCCGGGACCCGGCTCCGGCCCGGTCCCGGAAGCGGGCGGCGGGCCGCGGGACGCCGTGCCCGGCGAGGGCGCCGCGGCTCCGCACCGCTTCCGGCGGGACCGGCGGTCCAAGGTGCTCGCGGGGGTGTGCGCGGGGCTCGGGCGGCAGTGCGACATGGACCCGGTGATCTTCCGGATCACCCTCGCGGTGCTCTCCGCGACGGGCGGCATCGGCCTCATCTTCTACGGCTTCGCCTGGCTCTTCGTCCCGTACGACGACGAGGAGGAGAACGAGGTCCGCAAGCTCTTCACCGGCCGCGTCGACGGCCAGGCCCTGGCGGCCGTGCTGTTCGCGCTGGTGGGCTGCGGTGTGTTCCTGTCGATGCTGAGCAACGCAAGTGTGCTGACGTTCGCCGTCGTCCTCTCCCTCCTGCTGGCGGGCGCGGGGTACTGGTCGCAGCAGCGCGGTGCCCCCGACCCCGACCCGCTGGCCGCGCAGGCCGTCGCCGACGCCCCGCCGGAGGCCCAGGCACCGCCGGTGGTCACTTCCTATCCCTCCTGGTGGCGGGATCCGATCGTCAAGGACGGCACCCACGTCGGCGGCACCGGTTATCTGTGGGGTCCCGGCGACTCCCGCGACGGTGACATCGAGGACGTGATCGACGCCAGACTCTCCCCTGCGTACCCGCACTGGCGCGAGGACCAGCGCATCGCGCGCCCGGCGCCCCCGAAGCCGCGCGGGCCGCGCTGGATCGGCGGCTGGATCTTCCTCCTCGCGCTCGCCGCGGGCGCCGTCGGCACCGCCGCGAAGTGGGACGACCAGGCACTCGGCACCAGCCTGCAGGCGGGCCTCGCCTGTGCGCTCGTGGTGTTCGGTCTGGGGATCGCGGTCAGCGCGTTCCTCGGGCGGACGGGGGCGGGCTCGGTGTTCCTCGCGATCGTCACGGCCGGCCTGCTCGCCGCCTCGGCGGCCCTGCCCAAGGACCTCACCACGCACTGGGAGCGCGTGATATGGCAGCCGACGGCGGTGTCGCAGGTCCAGGAGAAGTACGACTTGGGGAACGGGGTGGGGACGCTCGACCTGACCGGCCTGCGCCTGGCCGAGGGACAGACGGTCGCGACGGACGCGGAGGTCGGCGTCGGGCAGCTCAAGGTGATCGTCCCGTCGGACGCGACGGTGAAGCTGAATGTGGACGTGGGCGTCGGGGACATCCAGTTGCCCGGTGACGACAAGAAGGACGTGGACGTGGAGCCGGGCAAGCACCAGCAGGTCACCCTGACCCCGGCGACGGGCGTCAAGAGCACCGGCACGCTGACCCTGGACCTCCATGTCGGCGTCGGACAGGCGGAGGTCAGCCGTGCTGCGTCATGAGTTCCAGCCCGGAAAGCTGGTCGCCGGCCTCTTCCTCGCCGCCGCGGGCGTGGTCTACGCCGGGGATGCGGGCGGCCTGTGGGTGACCGAGTGGTTCGCGGTGATCCCGCTGGTCACGGTCGGCCTGGTCCTGGCCGGAGTGGCGGCGGGCATCAACGGCGCGGTCCGCAGACGCCGAGGGGCCGGCCGCGGTAACACGGCCGACCCGGGTCCGAACATATCCGGCTGACGGCGGCGCTACCTCCGTCGGCTCGACCCTCGGGAACTACGAGACCTACTGGAACTACCGGAACTACCGGTAGCCCCCGCTGCGTTGCCTCCGCCTGCCGCGGATCACCGCGTCCAGCGAGAACATGGAGGCGCCCGCGAGGACGAGGGGCAGCCAGGCCATCAGGTAGGCGAGGTCGTTGCCGTAGTAGTAGGGGTCGTTGGCCCAGCTGATGGTCAGCCACAGGCTGAGCGAGATCAGTGCGCCGCCGAGTGCGGCGAGCCGGGCCAGCAGGCCGATCAACGTGCCGATGCCGACGGCGAGTTCACCGAAGGCGATGGCGTAGCCGAAGCCGACGGGGCTCTTCAGGGCCAGGTCGACCAGGGCCGGGATCGCCGACGAGTCGCGGACCGCGCGCATCGTCTCGCCGATCGAGCCGGCGCCGGAGGACTTCATGAAGGCGCTGTCGGTGAGTTTGTCCAGGCCGGCGTAGATGAAGGTGACGCCGAGGAAGACGCGCAGTGGGAGCAGTGCGTATCGGGTGGCGGTGTCCCGCCAGCTCCGGTCGCCGTCGAGGTAGGGGGTTTGCGTATCCATTCGAGTGCCGTGAGTCATCGCCCTTAGCCGCCTCTCGCCCGCTGTGCCGTGACCCCTCAACAGACCATACGTACGAATAGGGGGACCCGCTCAATGATTCTTCAACTAGTTTTCGCGCCCTTGGCACGGCTCCTGCGGCGGGCGGCCCGTCGGGGGTGTCAGTCCGTGACGTCGACGACGCAGGCGTTGGTCTCCACACCCGCGGCCGTCACGACCTGCACCTCCACGCGGCCGGGTTCGACGTCGGCCGGGACCGGGACGGTGAGGAGGGTGTCCGTCGGGTTGGAGAAGCCGCCGGTGACCGGGACCAGGGGGACGTGGACGTTGACGGGGCCGATGCGGACGACCATGCGGGAGAGGCGGTCGGCGGTCTGGGCGCCCGGGGGCACGAAGCCGGCGCCGCGGATCTCGATGTCGTCGCCGGTGCGGATGGGGGCGTCCAGGTCGCCGGCCTCGCGGGAGCGCACCACGGAGAGGATGACCGGGCGCCCGCCCTCGGCGTACTTACCCGCCAGGTACGTCGCCGCCGAGATCAGCACCACGACCGCCAACCCCCAGGGCAGGTCCGGCAGTTGGTCGGGGCGGCGGGCCAGGCGGACGGCGACGAAGACGAGGGCGACGGCGCTGATCGCGACGTACTGGATGTCGGCGAACGTGCCGCGGCCCGCGTCGTCGGTGAGGAGGTCGGCCGCGCGGGGGCGGTCCGCGGGGAGCTTCTGGAGGCGCTGGCCCAGCACCCGCAGGCCGACGACGCGGCGGACGAGGACGGCGATCGCGCAGACCACGGCGAGGACGGTCACCACACCGGCGGCGCGGGCGAGTTCGAGGCCGGAGATGAGGGCGTCGCGTTCGGCGTGGTCGGAGGCGGCGGCGAGGCGCCCGGCCAGGACCAGTACGGCGTACACCACGAACAGCACCCAGGACACGGCCACGGCACGGGAGGTCGACAGCCGGTTGTCCTCACCGATGACCGGTGCCAGTGCCCCGCCGCGCGCCCGGTGGAACCAGGAGGCCGCGGTCAGCGCACCGGCGACCACGAGCGCGGCGAGCAGCCCGGCCGTGCGGGCCGCCGTCCAGCCCGCGCCGATCGCGGTGAGCGCCTGCACCAGGAGCAGGACGACGAATGCGCCCCACACCGCGAAGGCCGTGCGGTGCCAGAGCCGGGCCAGCCAGGCGCCGCCCTCGGCGCGACCGCGTTCGGCGACGACGTCGGCGGACTGGGTCAGTTCGTCCGAGACCCACTGCCGGGAGGCGGACGCCGAGTGCGCCACCGCCGCCGGCAGCCCCTCCCCGGCGGCGAACCCGTCCCGCTTGACGAGGAACGCGGCGACCGCGCGCCGGTGCCCCTCGCGTGCTCCGTGCGGGCAGTCCCCGCAGGTGCAGCCGCCTCCGTGGACACCGGCGTGCTCGCCGCCCTGTCTCGCCTCCTGCACCGCCACGCCCGACGCCTGCCTTCCCCATGCCCCGCGGCCCGCGACCCCGGGCCCTCATGTTCGGCGGCCGGCTCCGAAGCCTTTGGCCACCGCCTTGCAACTCCCGTACGACAACAGCGGATTGTGCCCTACGGGACACGGCCCGCGTCCGGCAGGTCTGGTCAGCGCGGGTGAAGTGACGGCCGCCGTGTTGACCCGGCTGCGAGAATTTCCCTATGGCCGAGATCATCCAGCGCGACGGGACCTGGGCCTTCGACGGCACAACGGTCCGGATCACGCCGGGACTTCACCGCTCCGTGCCGCTGTTCCGGCAGACGTACGGGGAGATCACCGTGCCCCTCGAAGCCGTCGCGGGCGTCGTCTACGAACCCGAACGCCGACGTGGCCGCCTGCGGTTGAGGCTGCGCGAGGGTGCCGACCCGCTGCTCCAGGCGACCGGGGGACGGCTGCCGGACGCGGCGGATCCCTACCGGCTGCTGGTGGACATCGACCGGTCCGGGGTCGCCGAGTACGTGGCGGAGGAGATCCGGCACGCGCTGCTCCTCGACCAGATCCCCAAGGACCCGACGAAGGCGTATCTGCTGCCCGGCCCGCCGGTTCCGGTGTCGGTGCGGTCGTCGGACGGCACGGTGTCCTTCGACGGCGCGCAGGTGCGGATCGACTGGGCCGACACCTCGGAGCGCGTCAAGCGGGCGACCGGGCCGCGGATCGTCGCCGTGGGCGATCTGGTGCAGGTGGAGTGGCTGCCCAACACCGGTTACGAGGACGGGTTCATGCGGTTCGTGACCCACGAGACCGTGTTCTCGAAGCTGCCGCCGGAGAAGGACCCGTACGCCCTGGATCTGTGGGGCAGCACCCGCCGGGATCTGCTCACCGCGCTGGTCGCGACGGCGGTGACCTCGCGGCTGCCGCATCCGTCGGCGCGCGGCGAGGGCGAGGGCGACGGCGACGGCGGGTTCAGGGACCGTCCGCCGCGGGCGGCCCGCGTCCCGCCGCCGACCGACCATCACGACGTACTCCTGCGCAGGTTGCGGGAGTTGGGGGAGCTGCACCGCGAAGGGGTGCTCACGGACGAGGAGTTCACGATGACCAAGGCGGCGGTGCTGCGGGGTTTCCGGTAAGGGTCTCAGCTGAGGAGGTCGGGTTCGCTGCGGCTGATGTCCTGCCACAGGGGCTGGTAGTTGATCCATGCGACGAGGTCGCCGCCGGTCTGTTCGCGGGTGGCGACGGCGAGCTTGTGGTCGATGAGGAGGGGGCGGCCGGCGGCTTTGGCGAGGAGCTGGACCTGGGAGGAGCGTTCCATGGACAGGAACCACCAGGCGGCCGCGTCCACCGAGTCGCCCACGGTGAGCAGTCCGTGGTTGCGCAGCACGAGCGCCTTGCGGGAGCCGAGCCCGGCGGCGATCCGCTTGCCCTCCTCGGCGTCGACGGAGACCCCGCTGTAGGCGTCGTAGAGCGCGTGGTCCTCGTAGAAGGCGCAGCTCTCCTGGCTGATCGGGTCGAGGAAGTCGCCGAGGGCGGAGAGCGCGCGGCCGTGCACGGAGTGGCAGTGGGCGACCGCTACGACATCCGGGCGGGCGGCGTGGACCTGGGAGTGCACGGTGAACGCGGCCTGGTTCACGTGGTGGCGGCCCTGGAGCACCTGGCCGTCCGAGTTGGACAGCACCAGATCGCTGACGGTGACGTGCCGGAAGGGCATCCCGAAGGGGTTGACCCAGAAGCAGTCGGTGAACTCGGGGTCGCGCGCGGTGATGTGCCCCGAGACCCCGTCCTCGAAGCCGAGCCGGCCGAACAGGCGCAGGGCGCCCGCGAGGCGTTCCTTGCGGTGCCGGCGTTCGTCCTCGACCGACTCGTGCATCGGCGGCATGGCGAACTGCAGCCGGTCGGTGGGCAGGGGGGAGGGCGGCGTCGGCCCGTGCATCGGTCCTCCAGCACTGGGTTCCTTGTTACCGGCGGAAGTTACCGTCGGTGAGGCGAAAAGGGCAGTGGTGTTCTGTAAAGATGCGGCACCAAGCGTGCCGGGCGGCCCCTAATCCGGACAGTGGATGTCGGGTATCGGCGGGACAGTGACCGTATGACATCGAACTGGGCCGTATTCGTCGCCGCCGAACCCGAACTCGCCGCGACCGTGGAGAAGCGCTTCGGGGCCTTCACGCACCACACCCTCGCGACCCTGCGCAAGGACGGGTCGCCGCGGACGAGCGGGCTCGAAGTGCGTTTCCTGGACGGGGAGTTGTGGTTCGGGATGATGCCCGACTCGCTGAAGGCGCTGGATCTGCGGCGGGATCCGCGGTTCGCGCTCCAGGCGAATCCGGGGCCGGGGACGGAGCTGGGCGGCGGGGACGTACGGATCGGCGGGCGGGCGGTGGAGGTCACCGACCCCGGGGTGAAGGGGGCGTACATGAAAGAGGTGGAACCGCCGGAGCCGTTCCACCTCTTCCGCACCGAGGTGACGGAGGTCGTGCGGACCTACGTCGAGGACGAGACGTATCTCGTCACTCAGGTCTGGCATCCCGGAGCGCCGGTGCGCACACTCCGGAGGCGGTGACGGTGGGGACTACTCCCACTCGATGGTCCCCGGCGGCTTCGACGTGACGTCGAGGACGACCCGGTTGACGTCGGCGACCTCGTTCGTGATGCGGGTGGAGATCTTCGCGAGGACCTCGTAGGGCAGGCGGGACCAGTCGGCGGTCATCGCGTCCTCGGAGGAGACCGGGCGCAGGACGATCGGGTGGCCGTAGGTGCGGCCGTCGCCCTGGACGCCGACGCTGCGGACGTCCGCGAGGAGGACTACCGGGCACTGCCAGATGTCACGGTCGAGACCGGCCGCGGTCAGTTCCTCGCGGGCGATCGCGTCGGCCTCGCGGAGCAGGTCGAGGCGGTCCTTGGTGACGTCGCCGACGATCCGGATGCCCAGGCCGGGGCCGGGGAAGGGCTGGCGCTGGACGATCTCGTCCGGCAGGCCCAGCTCCTGGCCGACCATCCGGACCTCGTCCTTGAACAGCTTGCGCAGCGGCTCGACGAGCTGGAACTCCAGGTCCTCGGGCAGGCCGCCCACGTTGTGGTGGGACTTGATGTTGGCCGTGCCGGTGCCGCCGCCGGACTCGACGACGTCCGGGTAGAGGGTGCCCTGCACCAGGAACGCGACCTCGGGACCCTCGTCCGCGATGATCTCGGCCTGCGCCTGCTCGAAGACGCGGATGAACTCGCGGCCGATGATCTTCCGCTTCTGCTCCGGGTCGGAGACCCCGGCGAGCGCGGTCAGGAACCGCTCCTCGGCGTCCACGACCTTCAGCTGTACGCCGGTCGCGGCCACAAAGTCCTTCTCGACCTGCTCGGTCTCGCCCTTGCGCATCAGGCCGTGGTCGACGTACACGCAGGTCAGCTGGGAGCCGATGGCCTTCTGGACCAGGGCCGCCGCCACCGCGGAGTCGACACCGCCGGACAGACCGCAGATGGCGCGCCTGTCGCCGACCTGCTCGCGGATGAGGGCGACCTGCTCGTCGATGACGTTGCCGGTGGTCCAGTCCGGGGTGAGGCCCGCGCCGCGGTACAGGAAGTGCTCCAGCACCTGCTGGCCGTACGTGGAGTGCATCACCTCGGGGTGGTGCTGGACGCCGTAGAGCTTCTTCTCGTCGTTCTCGAAGGCGGCGACCGGGACGACGTCCGTGGACGCGGTGACCGTGAAGCCCTCGGGGGCGGCGGAGCAGGCGTCGCCGTGCGACATCCACACCGACTGCTCGACCGGGGTGCCTTCGAAGAGGGTGGAGGACGCCTTGGAGACGTGCAGTTCCGTACGGCCGTACTCGCGGGCGCCGGTGTTGTCGACGGTGCCGCCGAGGGCCGTGGCCATCAGCTGGAAGCCGTAGCACATGCCGAAGACCGGGACGCCGGCCTCGAAGAGGGCGCGGTCCAGGCGGGGGGCGCCCTCCGCGTACACCGACGAGGGGCCGCCGGAGAGGATGATCGCCGCCGGGTTCTTGGCGAGCATCTCCGCGACCGGCATGGTGCTCGGCACGATCTCGCTGTAGACCCGGGCCTCGCGGACGCGGCGGGCGATGAGCTGGGCGTACTGCGCGCCGAAGTCGACGACCAGGACGGTGTCGGGGGCGGGGGTCGCTGCTGACACGGGGGCCTTCCGGCGGTTGGGCGGGGGTTCTGGTCATCGATTCTAACGGGGCTCGGGTGGGGCACCTGGTCGTCCCCGGGGGCTCCCCTCCCGGACCCCCGGATCGATGCCGTCCGACCACCGGTCTCGGTGTGCTGCGGAGGTGCCGTACCGCGCCCGGCTCGCCAGGCCTCACGGACACCCTGACAACGCCCTGCCCCGCGGCCCGCACAGCCACCCCGGACCCCGGATCCGTTCTGTGCCATACTCGCCCCCATGCTCACGCACCCGACCTACCTCTTTACCTATGGCAACCGGCCCGCCGGCTGCCATGGTCGTGCTGCTTGAGCTACTGACAAGCGACTTCCCAGGCGCCCCGGGCCGACAGGTCCGGGGCGCCTGTTGTTTTCCCGGACCGTCGCCCCGGGGTACCGCGTCCGTATCCGACAAGGAGCCCCCGATGACCGCCACCACGACCACGCCGACGACCACTCCCGAGCAGACGATCTCCGACGCCCGCGCCCGTATCGACGCCCTCGACGACCGCATCATCGGGTTGATCCAGGAACGGGTCGCCGTCTCCGCCGTGGTGCAGGAGACCCGGATCTCGTCCGGCGGACGGCGGGTGAGCCTCACCCGGGAGAACGAGATCCTCCGCCACTACAGCGACGCGCTCGGCAAGCCCGGTACCGCGCTCGCGATGACGCTGCTCGAACTGTCCCGGGGTCGTATCTGAGTTCGGGCCCGCTCTCACCCGTACGGCGCGTGACCGGCCCGCGAACCGCTTCGTTGGTGGTGGTGTCCGTGCCAGCCAGGGGCGGGCCCGAAAGAACCACGCGTGGCTCGCTGGGGCGATGAGACGTACGGAACGTGCCGTGCGTCGTGGGACCTCGCTCCAGGGTCGTGACCGGACGGCAGGGGACAGCAGCCCGGTCACCCAAGAGAACGGTCGGTCCCGGGGACGCCCGGGGCCGCCCGGCGGAAACTGCAAAAATGCACAAAGCCGGATCGAACGGTTGCGGAGGCCGCGTCCATCCAGCACGATGCGTAGAGGGCCCCGGAGGCTTCACAGCCCCCAAGTCCCGGAGCAGACAACCGTATTGCAGTGCACTGTCCCCCTGCCAAAGGTCGAGACCAAGCGTGCGCCCCGTGTGCGCCGGGGCGCCGACCCAGGGCACGCGAGACAAGCGGCGCAACCCCCCGGCGCCGCTCCCCAGGCACCGGCGCTGCCCTGACGTCGGTGCTGACGGAGAAGGGCCCCGCGGCTCCGTCCCGCGGGGCCCTTCGCTCGCCCTGAACAAGTCCGACCTCGCCCTGAACGGGTCCGGCCTCGGCCCTGAACAGATCCGGCTAGGTCCGGCTCACCGTCCCGCACGTCTCGTTCTCGCCCCCGGCGCCCAGATCCTTGCTCCGGTCGTACGGATCCGTCGTCGGACCGGACGGCTCCGGCCCGGTGGGCTCCGCGGTGGAGGGCGACGAGAACTCCGGGTGGAAGTAGCCGTCGTAGACGTCGCAGGCGCTGTTGCCGAAGTCCGAGTCGTAGCGGTCGACGCTGAGGCGGCCGGACGTGACCTGGTAGCGGACCGGGTCGAGGAGTTCGAGGTCGATCACGCGGCGGACGATGGTGCGGGTGACCTCGGTGGAACCGTTCGTCTGGACGACCGGGTAGACGAAGGTGTAGTCGGAGTGGATCACCATGCCGGAGTGCTTGCCCTCCTTGAAGGTGATCCGGCCGCGGGTCTTCACGACGTCACCGACGAGCCGTACGTCCTTGGGGTCGAAGCGGCTGAACAGGTTCAGCGGGTCGTGGGCCTCCGCCGGGGTCTTCAGGGCGGTGTTCAATTCCTCGATCATCCCGGGCTGTTGGGGGTCGAGCACCGAGATCGCGGCGGCCGGACGGGCACCGGCGAGCGTCTTCGGGTTCAGGTTGGCGTCGACGAGGAGCTTCTCGGCCTGTTTCAGGGCGCGTTGGACCTGGCTCTTGGAGAACACGCCCACCGCCTTCGCCGGCGGCAGGACGATACCGGCCGCGCCGTCCGCCCAGTTCAGCGCGGGTGAACCGGCGAACGGCCGGTCCAGCGTGGGGGTTTCGGGGTCCACCGCTGAGGGTGCGGCGGTCGGCGCCGCGGTCTCCGGCGCGAGCGGGGACGCGACGGCCTCGGGGCTGCCGTCGCCGCCCTTGCCGCCCTTGTCGAAGGGGTCGCCGGGGATGATCGACGGTTTCATCGCGACCACGACGACGGCCACGGCGAGCGGGATGCCCACGACGGCCCACGCACGGCGCTTGCGCTGGGCCTGTCCGTTCATCTCCTGCCAGGCGGGGCCGGTGCGCCAGCCCGGCGGCTCCTCGCCTTTGCCCGGCTTCAGCCGGCCGGTCACCTCACGGTTGCGGGCGGACGGTTCCTTGGGAGCGGAGGCGCGGATGTCGCGCTCCGTGTCTCGGGCGAACTGCTCCCAGACATCGTCGGGGATCTCCGGGTGCGAGGGCGGTTCCTCGGCGGGCTTCTCAGGCACGTCCCCAAGTTCTAGACGTACCGAAAGCCTGTTCACAAGGCGAACCCAGGTGTGACACAGCCCACATAAGAATTCGGTGAGAGTGGGTACAACCGTTCCCACACTTCCCGGGTCTCACCTGCGTAAGCAAGGGCCACACCCGCGCCCCACACGCGGAGCCCTCCGCCCAGCGTGCTGCAGTCTGCCGCAGCACACCGGACTTCTTGAGGACTTCATGAAGCTGCGCCGTGCCATGGCCGCGGCGGCCGCGACGGCCGCCATCGCTCCGCTCGCCCTGCTCTCCGCGCCCGCCGCGTTCGCGGAGGAGTCGCCGTCGGCGAGCCCCAGCGAGAGTGTGAGCGAGTCGGCGTCCGCGTCGCCGTCGGACTCGCCCTCCGCGTCGGCGTCCGACTCCGCGTCGCCGTCCACCAGCACCCTGCCGAGCGACTCGGCCAGCCCCTCCGCGAGCACCAGCGCGTCCACGTCGGCCACGCCGTCGACGTCGGCCGAGCCGAGCGGGGAGCCGACCGACCCGGACGTGCCGTTCTGCGAGGACATCGACGAGGACTTCTCCAACGCCAGGGTGTCCGCGGACATCAAGGGCCTGCCGGGCAAGATCGTCGCGGGTGACGGTTTCCACAGCTTCAAGCTGACCGTGACGAACGACTCGAAGACCACGGTCGACGGCGTCGCCTTCTACGCCGAGGTCGAGAACTACGAGCTCGACGAGTCGAAGTTCCTCAGCCCGTACGTCGACCTGGAGTTCAAGAACCCCGAGTCCGGCAAGTGGGACCGGATCGGCAACGACGAGTGGGCCGGTGACTACTTCTTCTACGTCAACGCCCTGAAGTCCGGGAAGAGCGAGAGCGTCGACCTGCGCGTCAGCATCAGCGCGAAGGCCCCGGCCGGCGACGCCTACTCCTTCGGTTCCGGCGCCTACCTCGACAACGTCAAGGGCCAGGACTGCATCGCCGAGGGCTGGGCCCAGTACGACTTCGAGGTCCTGAAGGCCGGCACCTCGAACACCGACCCGGGCACCGCCACCCCGAGCACCGGTGACAAGGACACCTCGGTGAAGAAGCCGCAGGGCGAGATCTCCGACCTCCCGACCGGCAATCTCGCCGAGACCGGCTCCAGCTCCGCACTCCCGGTGATCGGCCTCGTGGGCGGCGCCGCCGTCGTCGCGGGTGCCGCCGCGGTGGTCATGGTGCGCCGGCGCAAGAGCGGGGCGAGCGCGTAACACGTAGCTCGTCGTACGAGGAAGGACCTGCGCTCGGAGGGGGGCGCAGGTCCTTCTGTCTGTACCGGCAGCTACTTCAAGTGCCGCTGCCCGCATACGAGTTGAGCATCGCCTACGACTTCGGCGGCACCGTCGGCATCCCCAGGAACGGCAGTTTCAGCGCGCCGAACGCGCCCTCGGGTACGGCCGGTCGACGCGGCTCCACCGGCTTCAGGCGTTCGTACGACAGCCCTTGCTCCGGGCGCGGGTCCTGCTCGCCCTTGTTGGGCCAGTACGACATCGCGCGCTCGGCCTGCGCCGTGATGGTGAGGGACGGGTTGACGCCGAGGTTCGCGGAGACCGCCGAGCCGTCGACGACAGAGATACCGGCATGGCCGTAGAGCCGGTGGTACGGATCGATGACGCCCGTCTCGCGGGAGGCGCCGATGGGGCAGCCGCCGAGGAAGTGGGCGGTGAGCGGGGTGCCCATGAGTTCGCCGACGTTCGAGCCCGGGAAGCCGTTGATCTCGGCGGCGATGGCGGCCGCGCCCTCCGAAGCCGCCCTGATCTGCTTGGGGTTGGGGGCGCCATGACCCTGACGGGCCGTCAGCAGCCCTTTCCCCACGCCGTCCGGTTTCAGGTACGTCGTCAGGGAGTTGTCCAGCGACTGCATGACCAGGCCGATGATGGTCCGCTCCGACCAGCGCCGGTTGGAGAGCGAACGCAGGACCAGCAGCGGGTGCCTGGCCGCGTTCGCCAGCCAGGCCAGCGCCCTCGACGAGCCCTCCGCGTACGGGACTTGGAGGATGGAGAGGCCGCCCATCGAGTTGGAGCCCTTGCCGTAGCGGACCGGTTCGATGTGGGTGTTCTCGTCCGGGTGGATCGAGGACGTGATGGCGACCCCGCGGGTGAAGTCGACCTGCGCGGTGCCGGTCGCCTTGCGGTAACGCCGGCCGGTCGTCTGCGCGCCGACCAGCGCCTCCGAGTTGGTGCGGGTCAGCTCGCCCAACTTCTCCGAGAGGTACGGCAGTTGCCCGCCCGCCTTCATGCGGTGCAGCAGGGTCTGGGTGCCATAGGTGCCGGCGGCGAGGACGACACGGCGGGCCTTGAAGGTGCGGCCCTTCGACGACTTCCGCGCGTCCGTGGGGAGGGTCGCCACCGCGTAGCCGCCCTGCGAGTCGTCCGTGACCGACACGACCGTCGTCATCGGGTGGACCGTCGCACCCGCCTTCTCGGCCAGGTGGAGGTAGTTCTCGTTCAGGGTGTTCTTCGCACCGTGACGGCAGCCGGTCATGCACTCGCCGCACTCGGTGCAGGCCTTGCGGGCCGGGCCCGCGCCGCCGAAGTACGGGTCGGCGACCTGTTCGCCGGGGCGGGCCTTCGCCGTTCCCCCGGCGTCCTCGCCGTCGCCGAAGAACACGCCGACCGGGGCCATGTGGAAGGTGTCTCCTACGCCCATGCGCTGGGCGGCGGCCTTCAGGTGGACGTCCGACGGGGTCATCGTCGGGTTCAGGCGTACGCCGAGCATGCGGCGAGCCTGGTCGTAGTACGGGGTCAACTCCTCTTCCCAGTCGGTGATGTCGCGCCACTGGGGGTCCTCGAAGAACGGCTTCGGGGGGACGTAGAGGGTGTTGGCGTAGTTCAGGGAGCCGCCGCCCACGCCCGCGCCGGCGAGGACCATGACGTTGCCCAGGAGGTGGATGCGTTGGAGGCCGTACATGTGGAGCTTGGGGGCCCAGAGGTAGTTCTTGAGGTCCCAGGAGTTTTTGGGGAGCGTCGACGGGGTGAAGCGGCGGCCTGCTTCCAGCACGCCGACGTTGTAGCCCTTTTCCGTGAGGCGCAGGGCGGTCACTGAACCGCCGAAGCCGGAGCCGACGACTATGACGTCGTAGTCGTAGGTTTCCTGGGGCACGGGTTCTCCTCTTCGAGTTTCACGTGCGGGTGCGTTGTGGAGGGTCTACCTGAGCCGGAACGCCTTCATCGCGCGCAGGCTGCGGCTCATGAACTGCGCGTAGGCCTCGTCGGTCATTCCCAGGGACGGGGCCATCGGCAACAACCGCTGCTGGGCGATGGTCTGGGCCTCCGTGTATTTGAGGATGCCCTCCGAGCCGTGGCGGCGGCCGAGGCCGGAGTCCTTCATGCCGCCCATGGGGGACTGGACGCTGCCGTAGGCGGAGGCGTAGCCCTCGTTGACGTTGACCGTGCCGGTGCGGAGGCGGGCGGCGATGGCACGGCCGCGGCTGCCGTTCTTCGTCCAGACGGAGGAATTGAGGCCGTACGGCGTGGAGTTGGCCTCCTCGACCACCTCGTCCTCCGACTTGAAGCGGTACACGGAGACGACCGGACCGAAGGTCTCCTCGGCGCAGACGGCCATGGGGGCCTCGACGCCGTCGAGGATGGTCGGCTCGAAGAAGTACGGGCCGATGTCCGGACGGGCGACCCCACCGGCCAGCACCTTCGCGCCCTTGGCGACCGCCTCGTCCACGTGCCGGGTCACGGACTCCAACTGCCGCTCCCCCGCGAGCGATCCCATGTCCGCGCCGTACGCGAGGGACGTGCCGAGGCGCATCGCCTTGGTGCGGGCGGCGAAGCGCTCCAGGAAGGTGTCGGCGATCGACTCGTGGACGTACAACCGCTCGATGGAGACGCAGAGTTGACCGGCGGAGGAGAAGCATGCACGGATCGCGCCCGCCGCCGCCTTCTCGATGTCGGCGTCCTCCAGGACCACCATGGCGTTCTTTCCGCCGAGTTCGAGGGAGACGCCGACCAGCCGGGCGGCGGCGGCCTGCGCGACCTCGCGGCCGGTGCGGGTGGAGCCGGTGAACGAGACGTAGTCGGCGTGCTTGACGACCTCGGGGCCGACGACCGGGCCCTCGCCGAGGACGACCTGGAAGACCCCGGCGGGCAGACCGGCCTCGATGAGGAGGTCACGGGCCCAGAGGGCGGTCAGGCAGGTCTCGGTGTCGGGCTTCATGACGACCGCGTTGCCCGCCGCGAAGGCCGGGAGCGCGTCGCCGACGGAGAGCTCGAACGGGTAGTTCCAGGGGGCGATCTGCCCAACTACCCCGCGCGGGTGCCGGAGTTCGGTGACCTTGGTGAGGGTCGGGACGGCGCCGGTGTGCCGCTTCGGCTTGAGGTAGGCGGGGGCCTTGCGGCCGTAGTGGCGGGCCGCGACGGCGACGGCCTGCACCTCCTCGTGCGCGTGCAGTCGCGCCTTGCCGGTCTCCAGCTGGATCAGGTCGAGGACCTCGGCCTGCCGGGCCAGCACCAGATCGTGGAAGCGGAGCAGGACGGCGGCGCGCTCCCGTACCGGCGTCTGCGCCCACAGGGCCTGCGCGGCGCGGGCCGCGTCGAAGGCCTTCGCCACGTCCTCGGGAGTCGACTCGGGCAGGTCCGCGAGCTTCTCGCCGGTGAACGGCGAGTGGTTGGCGGTCCGGCCGGAGCCGACCACACCCTTCGTGAGCTGGGCGACCAGCTCCGGGGTGACCACATCGGCGGCGGTACGGGCGCCTGTGGGGGCCGGCGCGAGGGGGTTCGTGCCGGTCGTCGTTTCCGTGCCGGTCTTTTCCGGGGCCTGCGAGTCCGTCATGTGCCGCAGGGTATGCCGCTAGGAGAGGTTTGGGTACCCGTCGGTAATCGGGATTCACGCAGTACTCACATCACGCCAGTGATCACTGGCAACGAATGCCCTGATCAGGGCGTTGTGCGGGGATGATCACCCCGGAATCGCCACCGCATCACTTTCCCGCAAGGGTGAGCCGGTCACGGGCCCCCTTGAAGAGCGCGGTCCCCTTCTTCTCGTCCGGGGTGCCCTTGGGCATGTCCACGCGCAGTTCGTACGTACGGCCGTCCGCGGTGCGGATGATCAACGCCATGATGCGGGTGGGGACGCCGGAGCCGTCCTGGACGGTGTCGGCGAGCACCGCGTCCTTGTTCCCCCGGAAGCTCGTGCGCGTGTACTGCGGATTCGACGTCCCCCGCGTCAGGGCGTGCGCCTCGGTGAGCGGGGACGCGGTGGTCGCGGCCCGTTCGGTGAGGCGGACGCGGAGGACGGCGGTGGCGGTGAGGGCGTACGTGACCACGCGGGCACCGGAATCCGTCTGCTCGGCGACGCGCTTGTACGGGGACGGAAGGTAGAGAACCGCGGACAACTCCCGCTCCGGGTGCGCGATCCACGGGCGGCTCGCCTCGGTGTCGGCCGTGTCGAGGAGACCGTCGACGACCGTACCGAAGACCAGGCCCGCCAGGAGAAGAGCACCGAGGGCGAGGAGGAGACGGCGAGCCCAACGGGGGCGCCGGGGCCGGGACTTGGAGGGTGATATGGGTTCGGGCGCGGGTTCAAGGTCGGGTGTGGGTGCGGGTGTGGGTGCGGGTTCGAGGTCGGGCGCGAGGTCGAGTGCGGGTGCGGTCTCGGGCTCCGCTACGACGGCTTCGGCACCGGACGCCTCTGCGGACGCCTCGGCAGACGCCCCCTCAGGCTCCCCCTCCGGCACCTCCGGCATCTCCTCGGGCACGGCGTCGGGCACCGCCTCCGGCACCGCATCACGCGGACCCGTGATGACCGGCGGCTCCGGTACGTCCTTCCCCTCGGCCACCGCGTCCAGTACCGCGCCGACCTCCTCCGCACCCGGCCGCGCCTCCGGCTCCCGCGCCAGCATCCTCAGGATCACCGGCCCGAGGGGCCCCGCGCGGGTCGGTTCGGGCGGGTCGCCGGCGAGGATCGCGCCGAGGGTGGACTCAACGGTCGTACGGCGAAAGGGAGATGCCCCTTCGACGGCCGCGTACAGCAGGACGCCCAGGGACCACAGGTCGGAGGCCGGGCCCGCCCAGGCGCCCGTGCCGGACATGCGCTCGGGGGCGATGAATTCGAGCGACCCTACGAACTCCCCGCTGGCGGTGAGGGATTCCTCGCCCTGGATGTGGGCGATGCCGAAGTCGGTGAGGACGACGCGGTCGTGCGGGCCGAGGAGGACGTTGGCGGGTTTGACGTCCCGGTGCACGATCCCGACGGAGTGCGCGGCGCACAGGGCGCCGAGGACGGCGCGGCCGATGCGGGCGGCTTCGGCGGGGGCGACGGGGCCGCGTGCGAGCAGTCCGTGCAGCGACTCGCCCCGCACCAACTCCATGACGATCCAGGGGAGTTCGTCCTCGATGACGACATCGTGGATGGCGACGGCGGAGGGATGGTCGACCCGGGCGGCGGCACGCGCCTCGCGGTAGAGCCGGTGGGAGGCGCGCTGGAACTCCTCGTCCTCCGGATCGCCGGGCAACCGGGGCTGTTTCACGGCGACTTCGCGGTCCACGAGTTCGTCGAACGCCCGCCATACGGTGCCCATGCCGCCGGAGCCGATCCGTTCGAGCAGCCGGTAGCGACCGCCGACCAGACGTCCGTCGCGCACCTGTTCGCCGACTTCGCTCATGCCCCATCAGTACCGTGCCGGATACGGCCTTGTCGACGCGCGCCCTACTTCCCGAGCATCAGCGTGTCGCCCACCCGCCGCACCTCCGCCACCCCGGTACCGCCGAAGTGCGCCGGAATCACCAACTCCCCCTCGTCGGCGGCCCGTTCGAGCACGCGTCGCCGACTCCGCGCGGCCTGCCCGGGATCGAGGCAGAAGCAGCTGCTGCACTCCGGATGCGTGATCTGGACGGGGCTGTGCAGCAAGTCCCCGACGAACACGGCCCGTTCACCGCCGGAGGCGACCCGGAGGACGGACGACCCCGGCGTGTGCCCCGGCGCGGACTCCAGCGTCAGGTGCTCGTCGACGCGGTGCGTGCCGTCCCACAGGGTGGCCAGCCCGGCGCGGTGCACGGGCGCGACGCTGTCCTCGTAGATGAGCCGGTCGTCGGGCCGTACCGCACCGCCGTAGTTGTTCGCGGGCCCGAAGTGGAAGTCGTCGGCGGCGGGCAGGAGATAGCGGGCGTTGGGGAACAGCGGCACCCAACTCCCTTGCACGTCATGGGTGTTCCAGCCGACGTGGTCGCCGTGGATGTGCGTGTTGACGACGACGTCCACGTCCTCCGGCCGTACCCCGGCCCGCGCGAGACGCCCCGGAAGGTCCCCCTGGCTCATGTGGAACAGCGGATTGCCGGGCCGTTCCCGGCCGTTGCCGACGCCGGTGTCCACGAGCACGGTCAGCCCGGCGCTGCGCACCACCCAGGTCTGGAGCGCGACGACCGCGCGGTCGGTCTCGGGCTCCCAGTGATCGGGGGCGAGCATGTCGCGGTTGTCCTCCCACACCTCGGGCGGCACGTCCGGGACGAGGGTGCGGGCGGGGGCGAAGGGCCGCGCCCACTCGACGACACGGATGACGTCGACGTCACCGATGGTCAGGGTCTGTGTGTTGTCCTCGGTCATGAGAACAAGCGTAGGGAGGACGAAGTGAGCTTCTCAATACGTGATCGGCTCACATGAATACGCATGTGGCTCACCACCGCTCCCCCGGCGTAATCTGACCCCATGGACGTGGTGAGCGACGCGATCTCCGCCGTGCGGACCGGGCGGCCCTCCTCCAACCGGCTGCGGGTGGGCGGCAGTTGGTGCACGCGGCTGGCGCCGTACGAGGGGGCCGGGTTCCATGTCGTACTCGCGGGCGGGTGCTGGCTGGTGCCGGAGACGGGCGGGGAGCCGGTGACGCTGGGCGCGGGGGACGTCGTACTGCTGCCGCACGGGGCGGGGCATGTGCTGGCGGACTCGCCCGGGGACACGGCGCGGGCGGTGCCGTTCGAGGAGATGCGGCGGCCGGACGGGGGCGGGGACGGGCGGGAGGTCGAATTGCTGTGCGGGAAGTACCGGCTGGACCGGAGCCGGACGCATCCGCTGATGGCGGAGCTGCCGGAGGTCGTCCACCTGCCGAACCGGGTCGGCCGCCACCCCGAACTCCGTTCCGCCGTCGACCTGTTGGCGAACGAACTGGACGAAAGGCGACCGGGTTCCTGCCTGGCACTGCCAAGTCTGCTCGACCTGCTGCTCATCTACATGGTGCGGGCGTGGATGTCCGAGGCGGAGACGGGGAGTTGGCCGTCGGTGCTGAGCGACCCGGTGACCACGGCCGCCCTACGAGCCCTCCACTCGGACCCGGCCGCACCCTGGACGAACGACCGCCTGGCCGCCGCGGCGGGCGTGTCCCGGGCGACGCTGGCCCGCCGGTTCACCGCTCTGGTGGGGCGGGCCCCGATGGCGTATCTGACGTGGTGGCGGCTGACGTTGGCGGCGACACAACTCCGCGACACGGACGCCCCCCTGGCGACGGTGGCCCGCGAGGCGGGCTACGGCAGCCCGTACGCCCTGTCCCACGCGTTCAGCCGGGAGTTCGGGGTGACGCCGGGCAAGTACCGCGTGGGGGCGTCGAGTTCATAGCCCGTGGGCTTCGACGTCGGGTTCGTCGTCGTACTCCTCCGCGAGCCGCAGCCCGAGATCGGACTCCCACTCCAGTGCCCACCGCCGCAGCTCCGCGATCTCGTCGACATCGAGCCCGTGCGCCGCGAACTCCTCGTCACTGACCCACACGACACTCTCCAGACGGTCCCGCAGGTGGAAGAGGTCGAAGTCCGTGCCGTCGGCTCGGAGGCCCAACTGCTCCAGTTCCACGGCGGAGTAGTGGCGGCGGGCGGTGTACACGTCGATCACATCGGCCGGCAGACCCCGGTCGCCGAGCGCGCGCACGCTCATGACCGCGAGGTCGGCGGCCTCCGTACCGTCGCTCACAGCCTGTCGACGTCCAAGTTGGCGATCGCCGCCTTCGCCACCTCGCGGCCCCGGGCCGTGAAGTCGCCGTTGCCCGGGTAACTGACCGTGAGGCGGTACATGTTGCCGGAGGTGGTCTTGTAGTAGAGGATCTGGACCTCGCGGGGGCGGGGGTACTGGCTGTCGTTGGTGTTGTAGTTGATCGTGTTCGTGGCGGCGGGCCTGCCGCGGTAGGTGCCGGTGGGTTTGGTGTTCGTCTTCGGGTTCTCCGGCATGTCGAGGCTGGAGCTGCCGCTCTGCTTGAAGTCGCCGTTGTCGTCGTACATTTGGGCCGCGGCGGAGTCCTTGATCTCGCCGAGCGTGTCCTCGGACTTCTTGACGAGGGTCAGGCCGACCGAGATGCTCCCGCTCCAGTCGGTGTACGTGATCCAGTGGCCCTTGTCCGTCTTGCGGTCGGGGGCGCCGCGCTGGTACTTGGCGGGGACGGCGATCGTCGCGGCCACGTCCGTCTCGTGGTGCTTGCTCCAGCCGTCGGGGAGTCTCTGCGATCCGGCGAACGGGTTCGCGATCAGCAGATACGCCGTCACCGCCGCCACGACGACCAGTGCGCCGAGCCCGAACCATGTCTTGCGGCCCAGGAGTTGTCCCCGCCTGGGGCTCTCGACGTACCGGACCTCCTGCGTCGGCACCGGTGCCGGCGGGTTGGCCACGGATTCGAGTACGGCGCGCACCTGGGCCGCGTTCGGGCGGCTCGAGGCGTCCTTGGCGAGGAGGGCGGTGATGAGGTCGGCGAGCGGGCCCGGGGCCGAAGTCGGCGGTGCGGGAGCGGAGTTGAGGACCGACTGGAGGGTGGCGGGGGTGTTGCTGCGGCGGAACGGGGAGACGCCCTCCGTCGCCGCGTACAGGACCACGCCGAGGGACCAGAGGTCGGACGCGGGGCCGGGGCGCTGGCCCAACACCCGTTCCGGGGCGATGTATTCGGGCGAGCCGACGAACCCGCCGGTGTCCGTCAGGTTGGTCTCGCCCTCGATCTGCGCGATACCGAAGTCGGTGAGGACGACGCGGTCGTGGCGGCCCAGCAGGACGTTGTCCGGCTTCACGTCGCGGTGCAGGACGCCCGCCGCGTGGGCCGCTTCGAGGGCGCCGAGCACCTGGAGGCCGATGCGGGCCGCATCCCGTGCGTCGAGGGTGCCCTCCTGCAACGCGTCGCCCAGCGAACGGCCGGTCACCAGCTCCATCACGATCCACGGCTGACCGTCGACGACGGCCACATCGTGCACGTTCACGACGGCCGGGTGGTCGAGCCGGGCCGCCGCACGGGCCTCCCGGCGCATCCGCTCGAAGGCGTTCTCCCGTTCGCGTTCGGGAAGATGGTCCGGGACGCGCGGTTCCTTCACGGCGACCTCGCGGTCCACCGTCTCGTCCTTGGCACGCCACACCGTGCCCATACCGCCGTGCCCGAGCTTCCCGAGCAGCCGGTACCGGCCGGCTATGAGGCGTCCGGTACGCGGGTCGGGCGCCTGGCCGGGCGTGGAACTCGGCGTCGCGTAGGGGTTGTTGGGATGCGGCACAGCTGCCGGCGCGGACGCGGGCGCAGGTGCGGCCGCAGGTCTGGGCGCGGGCCGGTCCCCGCGTGGGTTCGGTGGTTGCAGAGCAAAGCTCGTCGGCTCGTCGGCTCCGTGTCGGGCTCCCCCGTTGCTGCTCATACGTCCATCCATATCGCGCCAGACGCCGCCCTATCCACCTCTGATGCTTTCCGGTCACAGACCCGTGACCGAGTGCGCGGCTTATCGCCCGTTACGTGCCCACGGCCTCACGCCCGGGCGAAGGTGTCCAGCGCGACGTCGAAGTACTCCTTCGCCTCCCGCACCTTCCCGACCGGCGCGGACACCCACACGTCGTACAGCCGGCCGTTCTCCTCCCAGCACATGTCGTAGGTGTGCCGGGGTCCCTCCGCCGTGCTGAAGCCGTTCCAGGTGAACTCCCAGAGCGCGGCGGGGTGTCCGGAGTGCGTGGTGTCGGTGACCTTGCCGTCGTGGTAACCGGGGTTGGTGGACTCCCCGTTGGCCGCCGCGCTCTTCATCACCGCGAGCGGGCCGCCCTGTTGGGGGTCGGACATCCTGATGCCGAGCCGGAAGGTCTCCCCCGGCGACATGTAGAAGATGCGCTCCCCCTGCGGCACCCGCACGAAGTCCTCCGGTACGGCGAGGGAGAAACCGTCGGGGTCGCGGGCGATCCGGTAACCGGAGGGCGCGGTAGGGGTGTTGGGCGTACCGGCACTCACCGAGGGCTTGGTGGGGGTGTCGGCCGGGGTCGAGGGCTTCGGTGACGGTGACGGCGTACCGGCGGCGTTCGTCGACGTCAGCGGCGCCGAACTCGTAGGCGCCGCGCCCCCATTGCTGTCGTCTCCCTGCATCAGCAGGGCCACCGCCGACACCCCGGCCCCCGCCATCGCCGCGACCAGCAACGCGGCCACGAGCACCCCGCGCGTGGAACGCCGGGAGGTCCGGTCGGCCGCAGAGGATGAGGGCGGGGAGGGAAGGGGTGCCGGGGGCGGTATCAAATTTCTGCGGGGAACGTCCCGTTGGGTCGGGGTGTACCCGGGCGATGGCCTTCCCGCGTGGCCGGATGTCGCCCTGGGATGCCGCCCCGTCGACGCCCCCGCCGCCTTCGGCGTGCGCCCGGTGTCCAGGAACGCGCGCAGCATCCGCTCCGCCTCCGCCGCCGCCAGCCGCCGTTCCGGATCGCGTTCGAGGAGTCCTCGTATGACGGGCAGCAGGGGCCTGGCCTGTTCGGGCGGCCGGATCTCGTCGACGACGACCGCGTGCAGGATGCCGCCCAACGAATCGCGGCGGAACGGGGATTCACCGCTCAGCACCGTGCACAACAGCGCGCCCAGCGACCACAGGTCGGACTCCGGCCCGGTCCGCACACCGGACATCCGCTCCGGCGCGGTGTACTCGGGCGAGCCGACGAACGCTCCGCTCTCGGTGAGCGTCGTGGCGCCTGCGACCTGTGCGATGCCGAAGTCGGTGAGGACGACCCGCTCGGAGCCGTCCTCGTCGGTGGCGGTCTGGAGCAGGACGTTGGCCGGTTTGATGTCCCGGTGCAGGACGCCCGCCGCGTGCGCCGTACGCAGCGCGCCGAGCAGGGCGATGCCGATGCGGGCGGCCTCGGCGGCATCGACCGGGCCGCGCGCGGAGATCCGCTCGGCGAGCGAGCCGCCGTCGGCCAACTCCATGACGATGTACGGGCGTTCGTCCTGCTCGACGACGTCGTGGACGACGATGATGTGCGGGTGGCGCAGTTGCGCGACCGCCCGCGCCTCGCGCAGGGTGCGTTCGCGCTGCTGGCGGGCCTCTTCCTCGGAGAGGGAGTCGTCCTGGGCGATCTCCTTCACCGCGACCTGCCGGCCCAGGAGTTGGTCGGCCGCCCGCCACACGACGCCCATGCCGCCGCGCCCGAGCCGCTTCTCCAGTCGGTAACGCCCCGCGATCACCCGGGCGTTGTCCCCCTCGGTCCCCATGCGCACCATCATGACGCAAGCGGAAGCGGTCAGCCCGAGCCGGGACTCCAGCCCTGCAGGACCGACTTGAACTGCGCGCTGGTCGTCGCCCAGTCGGCGGCCGGCGCGGACATGTAGATCGCGTACTCGACGCCGTCACGGGACATGTACGTCTCCTCGATGGCGCGCCGCGGTCCCGGGAACGGCGTGTCCTTCGGCTGCGCGGTCCAGGTGTAGTCCCACAGGGAGCCCGGACGGTCGCGGTAGGTGTTCGCCTCCAGGGTCACGCGGTTGTAGTCGACCAGCCGCTGGAGCTGCACTTCCAGGTCGAGTTGGTGGGCGTTCGCGGTGGGGAAGTCCGGCGACGTGTCGATGGCTATGCGCACGAAGTGCTTGCCGTTGTCGGGCGAGTAGTCGACCTGCTTGATGCCGCCCGAGTCGCCGTAGACCTTCCGCGCCCAGCCCTTGGGGAGGGATATGTCGAAGCCCCAAGGGTCGTGGTACGCCTGCCAGTTGACGGGGCCCGAACTGTGCGGGCTCGGCGTGGCGCTCTGTGAGGTCGAGGAGCCCGGGGTGCCGCCCTGGTCCTGGTCCCGGTCCTGATTCCACTTCTGCAGCCCCAGCGCCGTACCGCCGCCGACGAGCGCGGCGACGACGATCACGAGGACGACCGAGCGCAGCCGGCGACGCTTCGGCGGCGCGGCCGACCCGGGGGGTGCGAGGGAGACGGGCGGGGTGTGCTGGTAGGTGGCACCGGTCGCCGACGGATACGGTGCGGAGCCCATGGCCGCCGACGGGTACGGCGTCGGTCCCGAGCCGGAGTTCTCGGCGAACCCGCCCTGGCGTGAGCCCACTTGCTGCGTGGGCAGCCACTCCTCCGCCGAGCGCGGCCGTCGCCCTTCCGCCGCCTCCGCGAGCATCTGCTCGGCCTGGTCGGCGTCGGGGCGCAGCGCGGGGTCCTTGTTCAGGAGGGCGGTGATGACGGGGGCGAGGGCCCCGGCGTAACGGAGTTCGCCCGCGTCCTCCTCCACGACGGCCTGCATCGTGGAGAGCGGCGAGGTGCGACGGAAGGGTGAGCGGCCCTCAACTGCCGTGTAGAGCGTAGCTCCCAGCGCCCACAGGTCCGAGGACGGACCGGGGTCGGAGCCGCGGACGCGCTCGGGGGCGAGGTAGTCGACGGACCCTACGACCTCTCCCGTGCGGGTGATGGTCGAGTCGCCCTCGATCTGGGCGATACCGAAGTCGGTGAGCAGTACCCGCCCGTCCTGGCCGAGCAGCACGTTGCCCGGCTTGATGTCGCGGTGCAGGACGCCCGCGGCGTGCGCGGCACGCAGGGCACGCAGCACCCACAGGCCGATGCGCGCGGCCTCGGCGGGCTCGATGCGGCCCTGCTCCTTGACCTCGTCGGCAAGGGAGTTGCCCTCGACCAGTTCCATGACGATCCACGGGCGGCCGTCGTGTTCGAGCACGTCGTGGACGGTGACGACGGCGGAGTGGTTGATCCGCGCGGCGGCGCGCGCCTCGGCTCGGGTGCGCGCCAGCAGGCGCGGCTGGTCGCTCTCGGACACGTAGAGCGCGGCCGTCAACTCCTTGATGGCGACGGTCCGGTGCAACACCTCGTCATGCGCCCGCCACACCCGGCCCATACCGCCGCTGCCGATGGACTCGGCCAGCCGATAGCGCCCCGCGAGGAGCAGGCCCTGCATCTGATTCACGTTTCCCCGCAATGCTCTTGACAGGCTCAGCGTAAGGACAGGGCCTCGTCCAGGGAACCAGCGGGGTACCACGGAGACCGCACTGTGACGGTTGTCGCTTCTGCGCCCGATCGGGAACCGACTTCTGCTACCGGTCGGGAACCAACGGACCTCGGCGCGCCGCCTCCGCGGGTCACCCGGTGTACTGATAGGTCGACGACGCCTGCTCGTACAGGCTCGTCACTTGGTCGCGTTGTGCCTCCGGGCCACGGACCTGCACGATGTGGTAGCGGCCGTTGATGAGGTACACCATGTTGCGTACGAAGAGGGCGCCGCCCTGGCTGTCCGTCCAGGTGAACTGGCCCTCGGCCATGGTCTTTCCGCCGACCGTGATGGTCCGCAGCCCGGTCGCGGTGGCCCAGCTGGAGCTGCGGTACGGCTGCAACTCGGCCTCCTTGTCCCGCTGGTAGACCATCGGGTCGCTGCCGTCGGACGCCGCGCTGTCCCGGCCCGGCACGACGATCAGCTCGAAACCGCCGTGGGAGTAGACGACTTGGCCGCTGCCGTTCTTCGGCGTCCGGGTCCAGCCCTTCGCCACGGCGAGCCGGAACCCTTCGGGGTCCTTGCGCAGCGTGAAGCCGTCGGCCACGTTCGGGTCGGTCTGCGTCTCGGTCGAACTGGCCGACTTGGAGGGGCTGTTGCCGCTCGACGGCGAGGTCTGGTCGGGTTGCGGCTGGCTGCTCGAACCGTCCGACGACTGGGTGGGCGCGGTACTGACCTCACCCGCCGCACCGGTCCGGTCCCCTTGCCCCGCACCGGTGTTCTCCCCGGACTTGGGCATGAAGAGCATCGCGTACGCGACCGCGCCGGCCAGCAGCAGGAAGACGAGGATCAGCAGCGTCCTGCCCAACCGCCGCGGTGATCCGCCGACTTCTTCCTTGCCCCGCTTGTGCCGCCCGTGCGGACTGGTCGCGGGCAGCCCGGCCCGTCGCCTGCGCACCAACTCGCCGCGCCTGCGCACGATCGGCAGCCGCCGCGGGTCGGTCGGCGGGGTGGCGACGACATACGTACCGGCCTCGGGCTCCGGCGCCGAACGCACCAACGACCGCAGCCAGCCCCGCAGTTCCTCGAAGTCCAGCCGCTCGGTCGGGTCCTGCCGCAGCAACGACTCCACGACCGGCCTGAGCGGCCCGCACTCCTCGGCGAAGGCGGGCGGCTCCGCGCACACCAGCTGTACCAGCTCCGCCGTCGCCTCCTCCGGATACGGCGCATGCCCCTGCACGGCCCGGAAGAGCAGCGCCCCGAGCGCCCACAGATCGGTGGCGGGGCCGATCGGCGCGGCCAACTGCCAGTTCTCATGCACCGGTACGGCCTGCTCGGGCGCCCACCGCTCGGTGACCGGCCCCACGACCGTCATCCGCACCTGCCGCGCCCGCTCGGCGGCGAGCGCGGTGGCGGGGCCCCGGCGGACGGGAGCGCCTACGGCGGCGAGGTCGTCCCAACGGGCGGGAGGATGCGGCGAGTTACCGGAGGCGGCATCGGGCGGGACGGGGCCTTCGAGGCCCGGAGTGCGGGATGTGCCCGCGGGCTGTGCGGGTACGGGGTGTTGGCCGGTGGCGGCTGTGAGGGCGCCGTAGGCCGTGGGGTCGGGAGTGCGGGGGCGGGGGGTGTCTCCGCCGTGGGCCGGGGTGTCCGTGCCGTGGGGGCGCGGGGCACCGGCGTAGCCCGCCGGCGCTTCCGTGCCGTAGGAACGGCCGTCCGCGCCGGGGAACGTGCCCGTTCCACCCGGGGGCAGCGCACCGGCGCCGCCGCCCTCAAGGGGCTGGCGCGCCTGGTCGCCCTGGCCGGGACGCCCCGGGCCCGACCCGAACGCGGACTGCGAACCGCCGCCACCCTCCAGGGGCGGGCGTGCCTGGTCGCCCTGACCAGGGCGCCCCGGTCCCGACCCGAACGCGGACTGCGAACCGCCACCCTCCAGGGGCGGGTACGCCCGCTCGCCCTGTGTCGCCGAGCCCTGCTCGCCGGTGCCGGGGCGCGGTGTCGCGCCGTGCCACGCGGTGTTGCGGACGCCGTAGGGGTCGGCTATCTGGCCCGGTGGGGTGGTGGGGGTCGGGTGTTGCACGCCATTGCTTCCCGCGTACGGGAGCTGGGCCGCACCGTTGGCCTGGGCGGGGCCGTGTTCACCCTCGGGGGCGGGGCGGGCGCCGGGGAGCGCCGGGCGGCCCTGCTGGGACTCCTGGACCCGCGCCGCGGCCCGGGCGCCCGCGCGGTACGCGGCGATCGCCCCGGCGCGCGCGGCCCGTACGTCACCGCCGTCCGGCTCCCTGCGGGCGGGCACGGCGGGCGCACCGCTCGCGCCGGCGCTCTCCACACCGACTCCGGGCAGCCCTCCGGCGGCCCGCGCCTCGATCGCGGCCCGCCGGGCGGCCTCGGGGTCCGCGCCACCGGGGCCCACGGCGGCAGCCGCCCCGGCGCCCGCGCCGCCGAAGCCGATCGCTCCGCCACCGGTGCCCCGCGTGCTACCGGGGACCGCAGGGACCGTAGAACCGCCGGGAGCCGGGGAACCGGCCCGTGTCGTGGAGCCCGCGGGGGCGATCGCGCCGCCCGGGGCCCTGGAGCCCGCGGGGATCGCGGCGTCGCCGTCCGCGCCGTCCTGGCCCGGCACCGGGTCGTAGCCGCACAGTGCCTCCTCGGCCGCGCCGACCGCGAGGCCGGTCAGCATGACGCGGCCGTCGTCGCAGACCAGCACCGTACGGGCGGTGATGTTGCGGTGCACCCAGCCGTGCGCGTGCAGCACCCGCAGCGCCATCAGCACGTCGGCGGCGACCTCCGCCGCCCGGTACGGAGACAGCGGCTTCTCGGCGAGCAGGGCGGCGAGCGGCTGGGCGGACACCAGTTCGCTCACTATCCACAGCGAACCGCCCTCGGCGAACACGTCGAAGACCTGGTCCAGCCGGGGATGGTCGGGTATCCGCGCCGCGGCCTGCGCGGCCTCGACCGCACGCCGTACGGCGGGATCGGAGGGCCGTCGCGTGGCGGTCCGTGCCGCGGTCGGCCGCCGGGCCCCGCGGTCGCGCGCCGTGAACCCGTCGGGCAACCCGTCGTCGCCGAGCACCTCCGCCTCGACGACCTCGGGCAACGGCACCTGGCGCACCAGGACTTCCTGCCCGCTGTACGTGTCGAAGGCGCGGGTCTCGGTGAGTTCGTACTCGTCGGAGGGCGGCAGCGGCAGGCGGTAGCGGTCGGCGAGCACCCGACCCGCATAGTCGTCCACGTTGCCTCCCCCGGCCGCCCGGTTGGTCAATTCCGTTCGCCTTGCGGCCCGTTCCGTCCGCATACGTAGATGCGTACGGTCCGCAACCACTCACGATACGTGCCGGAGGCAACCCACAAAGAGGGGTTGACGGATCTGGCGCGCCAAACCCGGCCCCACCCGCCTCACGACTTCGGTTGGAACGACTTCGTCAGGGTCGCCCAGGTGTCCTTACGAAGCTCAGTACCCCAATTGGCAGACTTCGCGGTGTACATGAGCGCATATCCGAGATGACTGTTGACGACGAACCCGCGGTCGATGGTGCGGTACTTCGTCCCACCGTCCTGATAGGTGAACTCCCAGTCGGCCGTGTTCCAGCCCCGGTAGTCCACCTTCTCTATTCGGATCCGCGAGTACTCGGAGCGCGTCATGTACTGCTCCTGGTTCTTCCAGTCCGCCACCGCGTCGCTCTTCGGCGTACTGGTGTAGGCGATCAGCAGCTTCTGCCCGTCGGGGCCGGCCAGCCGGACCCCGGCGGAGTCCGTCGACTGGTACGACCACCCGGCGGGCAGGCCTATCGAGAAACCCTGGCTCGCCCTGTACGTCTTCACGACCGGGGCACCGCCCGAGGAACCGGTCGTCTCGTCGTCGGACCCGCTGGACGCGCCCGTGCCCGAACTCGCCGTGTTCTGCCCGGCACTTGCCGTCGCCGAGGAGTCGGTCTGCGCACCGCCCGAGCTCTTGGTGTCGTCGTCGTCCTTCTTCTTGCCGGCACTCGAACTCGCGCTCGCGCTGACACCGCCACCGGCCTTGGCGCCGTTGTTGTCCTTCGACCCCTTCGAGCCGCTGTCGTCACCGCCGCCGAGCGTCAGCGCCAGCACGACACCGATCACCGCGAGCGCGGCCACGACGGCGATGATCACCAGCGTGCGCTTCGGCACCACGTCCGTCAGCGGCGCCCTCGGCACCGGCCGCGGCGGCAGATCCGGCGGCGTCATCACGGGCCAGCCGGAACTCCGCCCGCCCGCACCCGACTTGTCCTCACGCGCACCGACCTCGCGGGTCGCGCTCAGCCCCTTGGTACCGGTATCTCCGAGACCCGGCTCCCGCAGCCCCGACGACTGCACACCCGAGTCACGCGAACCGGCGTCGCGCGAACCGGAGTCCGTCGCACCGCCCTTCGCCGCCGAGCCGGCCGCAGTCCCCGCACCGACCGACGTCCCGGAACGCGTCGCCGCACCGGCACCGCCTCCCGACCGAGCCGAAGGAACCCCGGACGTACCGGACTTGGTGCCCGCAGTACCTGAACTGCTGTCGGCAGCAGCGCCCTTCGCACCACCGGTACCGCCCTTGCCGGAAGCACCGGCCCCGGCAGCACCGGCCCCGGCGGCAGCGGCACCAGAACCCGCACCCGGCGCGGAGCCACCCGGCTTACCAGGAGCGGAAGTTGAAGCCCCGCCGGAAGCGCCGCCGGTAGTCGCACCGGAGCTCGTACGAGAAGCCCCGCCGGTAGCCGCATCGGAACCCGTACGAGACGCCCCGCCGGTAGCCGCATCGGAACCCGTACGAGACGCCCCGCCAGTGGTCGCACCGGAAGCCCCGCGAGAAACCCCGCGGGAAGGAGCCGCACCGGCCCCCGTCCCCGTGGCCGGCCCCGCACCAGAGCTCGTCGCCGACCCCGCAGCCGCCGAAGCGCCCGCCGAGGCCGCCCCGGCCGCGGCCGATCCCCCGGCCGCCTTCCGCATGGACCGCAACGCGCCGCGCAACCGCTCGGCCCCCGCCGAGGCTCCCGAACCCCCGCTGCCGCCACCGCTCTTCTTGCCACCGGACTCCGCGGGCCCCGGCTGCGCCGGCAACGGCACGACCCGGGTCGCGTCCAACGGCGGCTCCGGCTCGGCCGGCTTCGGCTCGGGCGCGTGGATCACCGCGGTGAGCATCGCCCGGGCACCCGCGTCGTCGAGACGCTGGGCCGGGTCCTTGTTCAGCAGGCCGTAGATGACGTCCTTCAACGGCCCGGCGTTCTTCGGCTCCTCCAACGGCTCGGTCATCACCGCGGTGAGCGTGGCGATCGCCGAACCCTTGTCGTACGGCGGTGCGCCCTCGACCGCCGCGTACAGCAACCCGCCGAGCGACCACAGGTCGGCCGCCGGACCCGGCTTGTGCCCGCGGGCCCGCTCCGGGGAGATGTAGGAGGGCGCGCCGACGAGCATGCCGGTGGAGGTGATCGACGGGTCGCCCTCGACCTGCGCGATGCCGAAGTCGGTGAGCACGACCCGGCCGTCCTCGGCAATCAGCACGTTCGACGGCTTCACGTCGCGGTGCAGGATGCCCTCGCGGTGCGCGGACCGCAGGACGTCGAGTATCGCGAGCCCGACCTCCGCCGCGCGCCTCGGCTTCAGCAGACCGTCCTCGCGGATGGCCTCGGCGAGGGACTTGCCCTCGACCAACTCCATGACGATCCACGGCCGGTCGTCCTCGTCCACGACGTCATAGACCGTCACCGCGCTGGTGTTGCGGATCCGCGCGATGGCCTTGGCCTCGCGCAGCGTCCGTGTGATCAGCCGCCGCTTCTCGTCCTCGTCGATGCTGGTCGGGAACCGCAACTCCTTGACGGCGACCGTCCGGCCCAGGGTTTCGTCCTCGGCACGCCACACCGTGCCCATGCCTCCGCGGCCGAGCACTTCTCCCAGCCGGTACCGCCCGGCGAGAAGACGCTCGTTCTTGTCCCGACGAGTGTCCTGACGGGATGTCCCCGCCCGCTCCGCCTCCGACATGCGTCCCCTCATGCAACCCGCCCTGACAGAGCCTCCATTGTCCCCCACCGAACAAGTGCCCAACGCCCAGGGGGCCTCTCCTCGGGTACCCCGGCCACATCCCGTCAGACATCCGCCGCAGGTCACACAGCCAAGTCCGGCAGGATGACCGCTGAGAACGGAGGATCGCGATGCCCACACCTCGGACACTGCTGGCCCTTCCGGTGTCCCTGGCCTTCCTCTGTCTGTCCACGGCCACCTCCCAGGCCGGCCCGGCACCGGACACAAACGCCCTGGTCAGCCTGCTGGTCACCCGGGGAGGAGCCCCCGCGGCGGCGCTACTGGCCCATGACGGCACGGGCCTTGGCACCACCCCGGCCGGAGCGGACCATGAGCGGGCCGCGACCGACTACGCCCTCGGCACGACGGCGTACGCCCACTCAGGCATCGGCATCAGTCGCGCCGACCATTTCCGCGCGGGCAGCATCACGAAGACCTTTATCGCGACCGTGGTCCTCCAACTCGCCGCCGAACACCGGCTGTCCCTGTCCGACACGGTCGAGCAGCACCTCCCGGGTCTGGTACACGGGGCGGGCAACGACGGGCGCGCGCTGACCCTCCGCTCCCTGCTCACTCACACCAGCGGTCTGTACGACTTCACCGCGGACACCGGGGGCACGGTCCCCGTGTCCCCAACTCGGGCCGTCCGTATAGCAGTCACCCACCCTCCGGCCGATCGAGGCCGCTTCTCCTACTCGAACACCAACTACGTGCTGCTCGGCCTGGTGATCCGACAGGTCACCGGCGACTCGTACGCCACCGAGGCCGAGCGCCGCATCATCGCTCCGCTGCGTCTGACGGGCACCTCCTTCCCGGGCTCCCGCACCACTCTTCCCTCGCCGCACGGCCGGGCCTATGCCACCGACGGCTCCGACGTCACCGATCTCGACCCGCGGGTGGCCGGGGCCGCGGGCGAGCTGGTGACCACGCTCGCCGACCTGGACCGCTTCTACTCGGCCCTGCTCGGCGGGCAGTTGCTGCCTCCGCGCTGGCTGCGCGAGATGCTCGACACCCGCACCGCACACGGCTCGTACGGCATGGGGCTGTTTCCGGTGAAGCTGCCGTGCGGCACCACGGTGTGGGGGCACAACGGCCGGATCTCGGGCAGCTACGTGCGCACCGCAGCCACCGTCGACGGCCGTCGTGTCCTCACCTTCCGGGTGAACACGAGCGAGATCGCAGACCCCGGCCTCGAACCGGCCCTGCTCGCCGCCGAGTTCTGCCCCCGCACCTCGTAGAACGGCCGGGTTCCGGACAAAGATCCCAACTCGTGACACTCGTTCGAGTGAAGCCGGGCCGACCTCACCCGGCGTTCCTACAGCGGCGCGATGTCCGGCGCCCCCAGCCGCGCCGCGTCCGCCGTGAGGTCGTCCGGCTGGAGCTGGGACTCCCGCTCGGCCTCCACCCGCTTCTCGTAGTGCTCGACCTCGCGCTCGATCTGGTCCTTGTCCCAGCCGAGCACCGGTGCCATCAGCTCGGCGGCCTCACGGGCGCTGCGCGTGCCCCGGTCGAAGGTCTCGATGGAGATGCGGGTGCGGCGGGTGAGGACGTCGTCGAGGTGGCGTGCGCCCTCGTGCGAGGCGGCGTAGACGACCTCGGCGCGCAGGTAGTCGTCGGCGAACTGGAGGGGTTCGCCGAGGGTGGGGTCCTTCTCGATGAGTTCGAGGACCTCCTCGGCCATCGAGCCGAAGCGGTTCAGCAGGTGCTCCACGCGCACCACATGGATGCCGGTCTTGGTGGCGATGCGCGCCCGCGCGTTCCACAACGCCCGGTAGCCCTCCGCGCCCAGGAGCGGCACGTCCTCGGTGACGCACTCGGCGACCCGCATGTCGAGGCCGTGCACCGCCTCGTCCACGGCGTCCTTGGCCATCACGCGGTACGTCGTGTACTTGCCGCCCGCCACGACGACGAGCCCCGGCACCGGGTGCGCGACGGTGTGCTCGCGCGACAGCTTGCTGGTGGCGTCGGACTCGCCGGCCAGCAGCGGGCGCAGCCCCGCGTACACACCCTGGACGTCGTCCCTGGTCAGCGGGACCGCGAGCACCGAGTTGACGTGTTCGAGGAGGTAGTCGATGTCGGCGCTGGACGCGGCCGGGTGGGCCTTGTCGAGGTCCCAGTCGGTGTCGGTGGTGCCGACGATCCAGTGCCGGCCCCACGGGATGACGAACAGGACGGACTTCTCGGTGCGCAGGATCAGCCCGCTGGTGGAGTTGATGCGGTCCTTGGGGACGACCAGGTGGATGCCCTTGGAGGCGCGGACATGGAACTGGCCGCGCTCGCCGACCATCGCCTGGGTGTCGTCGGTCCACACCCCCGTCGCGTTCACGATCTGCTTGGCGCGGATCTCGTACTCGCCGCCCGCCTCGACGTCCTGCACCCGGGCGCCGACCACGCGCTCGCCCTCGCGCAGGAAACCGGTCACCCGCGCGCGGTTGGCGACCTTCGCGCCGTAGGACGAGGCCGTGCGCACCAAGGTGGCCACATAGCGGGCGTCGTCCATCTGCGCGTCGTAGTACTGCAGCGCGCCGACCAGGGCGTCCTTCTTCAAGGCGGGTGCCACGCGCAGGGCGTGACGGCGGCTCAGGTGGCGGTGCGTGGGCAGGCCCCGGCCGTGGGCGCGGGCCATGGACATCGCGTCGTAGAGCGCGACGCCCGAACCGGCGTAGAGCCGCTCCCAGCCCTTGTGCTGGAGCGGGTACAGGAACGGCACCGGCTTCACCAGGTGTGGGGCCAGGCGCTCCAGCAGCAGTCCGCGTTCCTTGAGGGCCTCCCGGACGAGGGCGAAGTCGAGCATCTCCAGATAGCGCAGCCCTCCGTGGATGAGCTTGCTCGACCTGCTCGACGTGCCGGACGCCCAGTCCCGCGCCTCGACCAGTCCGGTGGACAGGCCGCGCGTCACGGCGTCCAGGGCGGTGCCCGCGCCGACCACACCTCCGCCCACCACGAGCACATCCAGTTCGCGCTCGGCCATTCCCGCCAGTGCCTCGGCTCGCTGCGCCGGACCCAGTGTCGCTGTCCTCACCGCTGCCTCCCGCTATCGGTAGCGCCGGCCGCACCCGTTCGGCGAAGCCCGGTTCGTTTCCCTCCTGCCCAAATTCTGACCGGGTTGCCCGACTTCAGCCACCACTCGCCCCCAGCCTGTGGACAACAATCACGGGACTGCCGAGAAACACAGCCGTCCAATCCCGCATAACGGTCATATTTACTCCTAGTCTGACATTGCGCTCGCTCGTTCTGTCCACAGGGCTTGCGCACCTGTCCCGCTTCGGTTACTGGGAAGGACGGCCCACGCCATGCCCGCAGATCTCGCCGTCATCGGACTCGGTCCTCTCGGCCTGCCCCTGGCCCAGGCCGCTGTCGCCGCCGGTATCGCCACGGTCGGCCTCAAGACCGGTCCTGAGGCCGGCTCCCTCAGCCCCGCAGAACTGCGCCGGATGCTCTCGGGGGGCTTCCGGCCGGCCACCAACCCCGCCGAGCTCGGCCGCGTACGCACCGCCGTGATCTGCGCCCCGACGCCCCGGGACGCGGACGGCGGCCTCGACCTCAGCCAGGTGGAGACGGCCGCCCGCGCCCTCGCGGCCCACCTGCGGCCGCACACCACGGTGATCCTGGAGTCGGCGGTGCACCCCGGCACCACGGAAACCTTCCTGCGCCCCCTCCTCGAAGAGGGCTCGGGCCTGCGCGCGGGACGCGACTTCCACCTCGCCTACTCCCCCAGCCGCGTCGACCCCGGCAACCGCGACTTCACCCCGGCCACCACCCCGAAGGTGATCGGCGGGCTCACCCCGGCCTGCACCGAGTCGGCCGCCGCCTTCTACGGCCGGCTCACCGACAAGGTGGTACGCGCGCGTGGCCTGCGCGAAGCGGAGACCGTGCAGCTCCTGGAGACCAACTTCCGGCACGTCAACATCGCCCTCGTCAACGAAATGGCCGTCCTGTGCCACGACTTGGGCGTCGACCTCTGGGACGTCATCCGCTGCGCGGAGACCAAGCCGTTCGGCTACCAGGCCTTCCGCCCCGGCCCCGGCGTCGGCGGCCACGCCGTCCCCCAGGACCTCACCGGCCACGGCGCGCGCCCCCTGCGCATGGTCGAACTCGCCCAGCAGGTCAACAACCAGATGCCCCGCTACGTCATCCAGCGCGCCGCCACGCTCCTCAACGAGCACGGCAAGTCCGCGCGCGGGGCCCGCGTCCTGCTCCTCGGCGTCACCTACAAGGCCGACCTCGCCGACCAGCAGGGCACCCCCGCCCAGGAGATCGCGATCCGCCTGATGGAACTCGGCGCCTCCGTCAGCTACCACGACCCGCACATCCCGTCCTGGAGCGTCCTCGACCGCCCGGTCCCCCGCGCGGACTCCCTCTACGAGGCGGCGGCCGACGCCGACCTGACGATCCTGCTCCAGCAGCACCGGACGTACGACCTCCAGGGCCTGTCCGTAAAGGCCCAGCTGCTCCTGGACACACGCGGCGCAACCCCGACGGGCGCGGCCCACCGCCTCTGACGCGCCCCCTGGTCCCAACACACGCCCCGCCAGCCCCACTTGGGCATGCGAAAGGGCCCGGACCATTCAGGCCCGGGCCCTAAAAGCGCCGTACAGCCACCGCGTCGTACGGCTGGCGCGCTCTACATCTATCGCTTGTGCTGGGAGTCGGCCACCGTGACCTCGACGCGCTGGAATTCCTTCAGCTCGCTGTAGCCGGTCGTCGCCATCGCGCGGCGCAGGGCGCCGAAGATGTTCATGGAGCCGTCGGGGATGTGGGACGGGCCGGCGAGGATCTCCTCGATCGTGCCGACCGTGCCGAGGTCGACCTTCTTGCCGCGCGGCAACTCCTCGTTGACCGCTTCCATGCCCCAGTGGTGGCCCTTGCCGGGGGCGTCCGTGGCGCGGGCGAGCGGGGAGCCCATCATGACCGCGTCCGCGCCGCAGGCGATCGCCTTGGGGAGGTCGCCGGACCAGCCGACGCCGCCGTCGGCGATGACGTGCACATAACGGCCGCCGGACTCGTCCATGTAGTCGCGGCGGGCGGCGGCCACGTCGGCGACCGCGGTGGCCATCGGGACCTGGATGCCCAGTACGTTGCGCGTGGTGTGCGCCGCGCCGCCGCCGAAGCCGACGAGGACGCCGGCCGCGCCGGTGCGCATGAGGTGCAGGGCGGCGGTGTACGTGGCGCAGCCGCCGACGATCACCGGGACGTCCAGCTCGTAGATGAACTGCTTCAGGTTCAGCGGCTCGTGCGAACCGGACACGTGCTCCGCGGAGACCGTCGTACCGCGGATGACGAAGATGTCCACGCCCGCGTCGACGACGGCCTTGGAGAACTGGGCCGTGCGCTGCGGGGAGAGCGCGGCGGCGGTGACCACGCCCGAGTCGCGCACCTCCTTGATGCGCTGCCCGATCAGCTCCTCCTTGATGGGAGCGGCGTAGATCTCCTGGAGGCGGCGGGTCGCGGCGTCCACGTCGAGGCCGGTGATCTCGTCGAGCAGCGGCTGCGGGTCCTCGTACCGCGTCCAGAGGCCTTCGAGGTTCAGCACGCCGAGGCCGCCGAGCTCGCCGATGCGGATCGCGGTGGCCGGGGAGACGACCGAGTCCATGGGGGCGGCCAGGAAGGGCAGCTCGAAGCGGTAGGCGTCGATCTGCCAGGCGATCGAGACCTCCTTCGGGTCCCGCGTACGGCGGCTGGGGACGACGGCGATGTCGTCGAAGGCGTACGCCCGGCGGCCGCGCTTGCCGCGCCCGATCTCGATCTCAGTCACGTCTGTGGCCTTTCCTCTGCGTTTCAGCGTCTTCCAGTATCGCCGACGGACACGACAAGGGCGGCCCCGGTGTCCCCGGGGCCGCCCTTGAGGAAGCCTGCCGACTACTTGCTGCGGCTGTAGTTCGGTGCCTCGACCGTCATCTGGATGTCGTGCGGGTGGCTCTCCTTGAGGCCCGCGGACGTGATGCGGACGAAGCGGCCCTTGGTCTCCATCTCCTCGATGGTGGCCGCGCCGACGTAACCCATGGTCTGGCGCAGGCCGCCGACGAGCTGGTGCAGCACGTTGGCCAGCGGGCCTCGGTAGGGCACCTGGCCCTCGATGCCCTCGGGCACGAGCTTGTCGTCGGAGGCGACCTCGGCCTGGAAGTAGCGGTCCTTGGAGTACGACCGGCCCTGGCCGCGGGACTGCATCGCGCCGAGCGAGCCCATGCCGCGGTACGACTTGAACTGCTTGCCGTTGATGAACTGCAGCTCGCCCGGGGACTCCTCGCAGCCCGCGAGGAGGCTGCCGAGCATCACCGTGTCGGCGCCGGCGGCCAGCGCCTTGCCGATGTCGCCGGAGTACTGCAGGCCGCCGTCGCCGATGAGCGGGACGCCGGCCGCGCGGGCGGCGAGGGACGCTTCGTAGATCGCCGTGACCTGCGGGACGCCGATGCCGGCGACGACACGGGTCGTACAGATCGAGCCCGGTCCGACGCCGACCTTGATGCCGTCGACACCGGCGTCGACCAGGGCCTGGGCGCCGTCGCGGGTGGCGACGTTGCCGCCGATCACGTCGACGCCGACGCTGGACTTGATCTTCGCCATCCAGTTGAGGGCGTTGCTGTTGTGGCCGTGCGAGGTGTCGACGACCAGGAAGTCCACACCGGCCTCGGCGAGGGCCTGGGCGCGCTCCAGGGCCTCGGGGCTGGCGCCGACGGCGGCACCGACGATGAGGCGGCCCTCGGCGTCCTTGGCGGCGTTCGGGTACTGCTCGGCCTTGACGAAGTCCTTGACCGTGATGAGGCCCTTGAGGATGCCGGCCTCGTCGACGAGGGGCAGCTTCTCGATCTTGTGGCGGCGCAGCAGCTGCATGGCGTCGGCGCCGGAGATGCCGACCTTGCCGGTGACCAGGGGCATCGGGGTCATGACCTCGCGCACCTGCCGGGAGCGGTCGGTCTCGAAGGCCATGTCACGGTTGGTGACGATGCCGAGCAGCTTGCCATTTCCGTCGGTCACCGGGACGCCGCTGATGCGGAACTTGGCGCACAGGGCGTCGGCCTCGCCGAGCGTGGCGTCGGGGTGCACGGTGATCGGGTCGGTGACCATGCCGGACTCGGAGCGCTTCACGAGGTCGACCTGGTTGACCTGGTCCTCGACGGACAGGTTGCGGTGCAGGACGCCGACACCGCCTTGGCGGGCCATCGCGATCGCCATCCGGGACTCGGTCACCTTGTCCATCGCCGCGGACAGCAGCGGGATGTTGACACGGACGTTGCGCGAGATGCGGGACGAGGTGTCGACCGCGTTCGGGAGCACGTCGGACGCGCCCGGCAGCAGCAGCACGTCGTCGTAGGTCAGCCCTAGTGTCGCGAATTTGGCGGGCACTCCGTCGACGTTGGCAGTCATGACACCTTCCCCAAATGGCCTTGATCGGTGCGGATGTCCATGCTAACGGGAAGCGCGGTCACCGAATTCCACGATTCCACGGCTACGGCCCGCTCCGGGCTTCGTATGTTCGTACGTACGCCGTCGGCTCGCTGTTCATGGCAGGCACCCCGGCGCAGGGCTCCGCCGCCGAGGGCAGTGCCCGCACGGGAGTTACTGCTCGGCCAGCGCGCGCAGCCGGCTCAGGGCGCGGTGCTGGGCGACCCGGACCGCGCCGGGTGACATTCCCAACATCTGGCCGGTCTCCTCGGCGGTGAGGCCGACGGCGATGCGGAGCAGGAGCAGTTCGCGCTGGTTCTCCGGGAGGTTGGCCAGGAGTTTCTTGGCCCATTCGGCGTCGCTGCTGAGCAGGGCGCGCTCCTCGGGGCCGAGGGAGTCGTCCGGGCGCTCCGGCATCTCGTCCGAGGGCACGGCCGTGGACCCTGGGTGGCGCATCGCGGCGCGCTGGAGGTCGGCGACCTTGTGGGCGGCGATGGCGAAGACGAAGGCCTCGAAGGGACGGCCTGTGTCCTTGTAGCGCGGCAGCGCTAGCAGGACGGCGACGCAGACCTCCTGGGCGAGGTCCTCCACGAAGTGCCGTGCGTCGCCCGGGAGTCGGGACAGACGGGTGCGGCAGTACCGCAGCGCCAGTGGGTGGACATGGGCGAGCAGATCGTGCGTGGCCTGCTCGTCTCCGTCGACCGCGCGAAGGACGAGCCCACCAATCGCCCCTGGGGCACTGGCCGCCTCGTCGTCACGCATCGGTCCATGGTGCCTTGCGGCCGAAGGGTCCGTGGCACCGCGTCCGTTGTTGTGCACCGAAGCGTTATGAGCAGGTGCGCCGGAAGTCATCTCCTGCGCCCTCCCCTCCCGCTCGACCGACTCGTCCCCGAGGAACTCCACACCTCAAGGATGCGGCATCCGCGGCGAAACGAGCAGCGGGTACCCGGCGGGCCCCTTCACCGTCCCCGCCCACCCTGCGGCGGGCGGGGATACTCGTACCCCCGCTACGACCCACTGACCTGGTCCTACCGGACCAGGCCCCACCGGAAACCGAGCGCCACGGCGTGTGCCCGGTCCGAGGCGCCGAGTTTCTTGAAGAGCCGCCGTGCGTGGGTCTTGACCGTGTCCTCGGAGAGGAAGAGCTCTCGGCCGATCTCCGCGTTCGAGCGGCCGTGGCTCATGCCCTCCAGGACCTGGATCTCACGCGCGGTGAGCGTCGGCGCGGCGCCCATCTCGGCCGAGCGCAGCCGGCGCGGGGCCAGCCGCCAGGTCGGGTCGGCGAGGGCCTGGGTGACCGTGGCCCGCAGTTCGGCGCGCGAGGCGTCCTTGTGCAGATAGCCGCGGGCGCCGGCCGCGACCGCGAGGGCCACGCCGTCCAGGTCCTCGGCGACGGTGAGCATGATGATCCGTGCGCCCGGGTCGGCGGACAGCAGTCGCCGCACGGTCTCGACACCGCCGAGTCCGGGCATGCGTACGTCCATCAGGATGAGGTCCGAGCGGTCGGCACCCCAGCGGCGGAGGACTTCCTCGCCGTTGGCCGCCGTCGTCACGCGCTCGACACCGGGCACGGTCGCGACCGCGCGGCGGAGCGCCTCTCGGGCAAGCGGGGAGTCGTCACAGACGAGGACGGATGTCATGGCCGCCCTCCGCAACTGATGCGCGTCACCTTGAGCCTCCAGGCTGGTACGAAATCGTCACCTGTGCGGTCGACCGTCTCGGACGCCTGCCCGAGCACTTGTGTTTTCAACCGCCTCGCACTCTCAACGACGGTCACTCGAAAGAGTTACGGGGCCGTGTGCCATCTTCGGCACTCTACGTGAGGGTGCGGACACGGTGGAGACGTGCGGGGCCGACCCTCAAGCTTTCATCACAACCGGTGCCCCATTCAGCCCTATTTCTTCCCTTTTGCTGGTGTCTGAGGCTAGATTCGCAATGAGTCATATTTTCATCTCCTTAGATCGTAGTTGTACGGTCGTGGACACCGTATCCGCCCATAACGGCTACAAGGGGTCACGCAATGGCAGATTTCTCCCGCCTTCCCGGACCGAACGCGGACCTGTGGGACTGGCAGCTCCTGGCTGCCTGCCGAGGGGTCGACAGCTCGCTCTTCTTTCATCCCGAGGGCGAGCGCGGTGCGGCACGAAGCGCTCGTGAGAACTCGGCCAAAGAGGTCTGCATGAGGTGCCCGGTCCGCGCACAGTGCGCGGCGCACGCGCTGGCGGTGCGCGAGCCGTACGGCGTCTGGGGCGGCCTGACCGAGGACGAGCGCGAAGAGCTCATGGGGCGTGCCCGCAACCGGCTGGTGTCGGCTTCGGCCGCCGGGGACATGGCTTCGAACAACTGAAGGAACGTTTCTCCAACTAGCTCTCAACCAAGGGCACACCGAACTCCCCACCAGGGGCACGCGCACGCGTGCCCCTCTATTTTTCGCGGGCCACGCGCTCCAGCCGGTCCAGCGTCGCCGCCACGGCCGGCACCCGCGCCAGGTCGGGCAGGGTCAGCGCGACGATCTCCCGCCGCACCGCCGGCTCCAGCGTCACCGTCCGCGCACCCCGGGGCCGTACGGACTCGATGGCGAGCTGGGGCAGGACGGCCACGCCCAGGCCCGCGCTCACCAGGCCGACGACCGCCGGATAGTCGTCGGTCGCGAAGTCGATGCGCGGGGTGAAGCCCGCGCTCTCGCAGACCTCGACCAGCTGGCCCCGGCAGCGCGGGCAGCCGGCGATCCAGGGTTCGCGGGCGAGCTCGCCGATCGACACCGACTCCGCGCGCGCGAGGCGGTGTCGTTCCGGGACCAGAGCGACCAGGCGGTCGCTGAGCAGGGGGCGTACCACCAGGTCGGACCAGTCCTCCGCGCCCGCCGCCGCCTCGTAGCGGAAGGCGAGCGCGATGTCGCAGTCGCCCGCCCGGAGGAGCTCGACGGAGTTCGGCGGCTCGGCCTCCTCCAGGGAGACGCGGGTGCCGGGGTGGGCGGCGCGCAGGGCGGCCAGCGCGGTGGGGACGAGCGTCGAGCTGCCGCTGGGGAAGGAGACCAGGCGGACCCGGCCGGCCCGCAGGCCCGCGATCGCGGCGACCTCCTCCTCGGCGGCGGTGAGCCCCGAGAGGATGCCGGCCGCGTGCCGGACGAGGGCCTCGCCGGCCTGGGTCAGCCGCATCTCGCGGCCGGTGCGGACCAGCAGCGGGGTGCCGACCGAGGTCTCCAGCGCCTTCATCTGCTGGCTGACGGCGGGCTGGGTGCAGCCCAGTTCGCGCCCGGCCGCCGAGAAGGAGCCGGTGGCGGCGACGGCGCGCAGCACACGGAGGTGTCGGGCCTCGATCATGCGCCGAGCATAAGCGCTCCTTTGCTACGGCGCCGAATAATGCACCGCGCCTTTGGGGCCCTCTCGTCTACCGTGCCGTCATGAAGCTTCTCTCGCTGAACCTGGGCCGGGCCACGGCCGTGCCGTACACGGAACAGCCCGACGGCGTGACCGGCATCGACAAGCGGCCGACCGACGCGCCGGTGCGGGTGAGCGCGCCCGGCCCCAAGGGCGTCGCCGGGAGCGGGCTGGCCGGGGACGCGGTGTGTCACCGGCGTCACCACGGGGGCGACGACCAGGCGGTGTACGCGGTCGCGCGCGAGGATCTCGACGACTGGGAGCGGGAGTTGGGGCGCCCGCTGGCCAGCGGTTCCTTCGGGGAGAACCTGACGACCCTGGGTCTGGACGTGTCCGGCGCGCGGATCGGCGAGCGCTGGCGGATCGGCCCCGAGGTGGTCCTGGAGGTCACCTGCGGGCGGATCCCGTGCCGTACGTTCCAGGACCATCTGGGCGAACGGGGGTGGGTGAAACGGTTCACCGTGAAGGGTGCTCCGGGGGCCTACCTGCGGGTGATCGAACCCGGTGAGATCCGCGCGGGCGACGCGATCGAGATCGTGCACCGGCCCGGTCACGAGGTGACGGTGGCCCTGCAGTTCCGGGCCGTGACGACCGAGCGGGAGCTATTGCCGCGGCTGCTTCCTGCGGGCGAGGCGCTGCATCCGGAGGCACTGGCCCAGGCCCGGAAGTATGTGGCGGAGTACCCGGCCTGACCTGCCGTCACGGCGCGTTCGACGCAATGTTCGACACGTGTTCGTCACGGATCGGGAGGGCCTGTGCAGAGATCGGACCGGCCCGCCCGGTGTCACTAATCTTGCGCCATGACAACGGCATTGATTACGGGATCGACCGCGGGGATCGGTGCCGCCTTCGCGCGGCGGCTCGCGGCGGACGGACACAACCTCGTGCTGGTGGCACGGAACACCGAGCGGCTCGGGGAGCAGGCGACCGAACTGCACGACCGGCACGGCATCGAGGCGGAGGTGCTCACCGCCGACCTCGCCACCGACGAGGGCATCGAGGCGGTGGCCGCCCGCCTCGCCGACCGCAAGAACCCCGTCGACCTCCTGGTCAACAACGCGGGCTTCGGCAACAAGGGCCGCTATCTCGACGTACCGATGGCCGACGAGCTGAAGATGCTCAAGGTGCACTGTGAGGCGGTGCTGCGGCTGACCAGCGCGGCGACCGGGGCGATGCGGGAACGCGGGCGCGGCGGGGTGGTCAACGTGGCGTCGGTGGCTGCCTTCGTGCCGCGCGGGACGTACGGCGCGTCGAAGGCGTGGGTCGTGCAGTTCACCCAGGGCGCGGCCAAGGACCTGGCGGGTACGGGCGTACGGCTGATGGCGCTGGCGCCCGGTTTCGTACGGACCGAGTTCCATGAGCGGGCCGGTATGGGCACGGACAACATCCCGAACTGGATGTGGCTGGACGCGGACAAGCTGGTCGCGGCGGCGCTCGCGGATCTGGCGCGCGGCAAGTCGCTGTCGATCCCGGACCCGCGCTACAAGGCGCTGATGGGCCTGGTGAAGGTCACCCCGCAGGCGGTGCTGGGCGGGATCACGTCGAAGACCGGGCGGAAGTACGGGCCGCAGTGACGGCAGCCGCCTCGATGACGGCGGCCTCGACGACGACGAAGACTGCGAACACGAACACCACGGAAGCCACGCGCGAAGGCCCGGCTCCCCCAGAGGGGCGCCGGGCCTTCGACGTACGTACTACGGGTTCACCGACTGGCGTCAGTGGGAGTGGCCGTGGCTGTGACCACCGGCGGCCGGCTCCTCCTCTTCCTTCTTCTCGACGACCAGGGTCTCGGTCGTGAGGAGGAGGGAGGCGATGGAGGCGGCGTTCTCCAGGGCGGAGCGGGTGACCTTGACCGGGTCGATGACGCCGGCCTTGACCAGGTCGCCGTACTCGCCGGTCGCGGCGTTGAAGCCCTGACCCGGCTCCAGCTCGGCGACCTTGGAGGTGATGACGTAGCCCTCGAGGCCGGCGTTCTCGGCGATCCAGCGCAGCGGCTCGACGACCGCGCGGCGCACGACCGCGACACCCGTGGCCTCGTCGCCGGTCTTGTCGAGGTTGCCCTCGAGCACCTTGGCGGCGTGCACCAGGGCGGAGCCACCACCGGAGACGATGCCCTCCTCGACCGCGGCGCGGGTCGCGGAGATGGCGTCCTCGAGACGGTGCTTCTTCTCCTTCAGCTCCACCTCGGTGGCGGCGCCGACCTTGATCACGCACACGCCGCCGGCCAGCTTCGCGAGGCGCTCCTGGAGCTTCTCGCGGTCCCAGTCGGAGTCGGTGTTCTCGATCTCGGCCTTGATCTGGTTGACGCGGCCCGCGACCTCAGAGGCGTCACCGGCACCGTCGACGACGGTCGTGTCGTCCTTGGTGACGGTCACGCGACGGGCGGAGCCCAGCACGTCCAGGCCGACCTGGTCGAGCTTGAGGCCGACCTCCTCGGCGATGACCTGACCGCCGGTGAGGGTGGCGAGGTCGCCGAGCATCGCCTTGCGGCGGTCGCCGAAGCCGGGGGCCTTGACCGCGACGGCGTTGAACGTGCCGCGGATCTTGTTCACGACCAGGGTCGACAGGGCCTCGCCCTCGACGTCCTCGGCGATGATCAGCAGCGGCTTGGAGGCGTTGGCCTGGATGACCTTCTCCAGCAGCGGCAGCAGGTCCTGGATGGAGCTGATCTTGCCCTGGTGGATGAGGATGTACGGGTCCTCGAGGACCGCTTCCATGCGCTCCTGGTCCGTCACGAAGTACGGCGACAGGTAACCCTTGTCGAAGGCCATGCCCTCGGTGAAGTCCAGCTCCAGACCGAAGGTGTTGGACTCCTCGACGGTGATGACACCGTCCTTGCCGACCTTGTCCATCGCCTCGGCGATGAGCTCGCCGACCTGGCTGTCCTGGGCGGACAGACCGGCGACGGCCGCGATGTCGGCCTTGTCGTCGATCGGGCGCGCGGTGGAGAGCAGCTCGTCGGAGATGGCCTTGACGGCGGCGTCGATGCCCTTCTTCAGGGCGGCCGGGGAGGCACCCGCGGCGACGTTGCGCAGGCCCTCGCGCACGAGCGCCTGGGCGAGCACGGTGGCGGTGGTGGTGCCGTCACCCGCGATGTCGTTGGTCTTGGTCGCCACCTCCTTCACCAGCTGGGCACCGAGGTTCTCGTACGGGTCCTCGATCTCGACCTCGCGGGCGATGGTGACACCGTCGTTGGTGATGGTGGGGGCGCCGAACTTCTTGTCGATGACGACGTTGCGGCCCTTGGGGCCGATCGTCACCTTGACCGTGTCGGCAAGCTTGTTGACGCCGCGCTCGAGGGCGCGACGGGCGTCCTCGTCGAACTTCAGGATCTTCGCCATGGGAGCGGTTCAGCCCTCTCGGAAAACGTGGGTGAAACGAACTGCGCCCCTGACGCCCGGCTTCATAAGGTCGCGGGGGCCAGGGGCGCAGCTCAAAAGCAGAATGTGCTGGTGGTGAATTACTTCTCGATGATCGCGAGCACGTCGCGAGCCGAGAGGACGAGGTACTCCTCGCCGCTGTACTTCACCTCGGTGCCGCCGTACTTGCTGTACAGCACGATGTCGCCGGTCTTCACGTCGAGCGGCAGGCGCTCGCCGTTCTCGAAGCGACCCGGGCCCACGGCGAGGACGACGCCCTCCTGGGGCTTCTCCTTCGCGGTGTCCGGGATGACCAGGCCAGAGGCCGTGGTCTGCTCGGCGTCGAGCGGCTGGACCACAATGCGGTCCTCGAGCGGCTTGATGGCAACCTTGGAGCTGGCGGTCGTCACGATCCGACCTCCCCCTTCGGAGATCTCACGGGGTTAACTGTCTGAGGTGGCGACCAGGTCGATCCGTCGTCGCGGGTGCCGGACCTGCCCGTCGCTGTTGGCACTCTCCAGTGGGGAGTGCCAGACCTGAGACTATGACTGCGATTAGCACTCGGTCAAGCGGAGTGCCAATGCCCGCGGCGCCGCACCGGATTTTTTCACCACCCTGAGCTGCCTGGCGGGGCTGTGCTGGTGCCGGCGTCCCCCTGGGGGCTGCGCCCCCAGACCCCCGCTTCGGCCTGAACGGCCTCGTCCTCAAACGCCGGACGGGCTGATGGTGCCGACCGGTGTCCATGGGAGTGCCGATCGGTGCCGGCAGGGGTCGCCCCCTAGAGATAGTCCTCCAGCCGCCCCACCGTCAGACCCCGTTCCTGGATGCCCCTGAGGAGGCGGGACGTCGTGCCCGTCGGGGTGATTCGGACGATGTCTCCGGGGGTGAGGCGGTGGTCGCCATGGGCGTAGGTGAGGGTGCCGGTGGTCGTGGAGGCTCGCCAGAGGACGAGGGCGGAGATGCCGCAGTCGGCGGCGGCGCGGCGGGTCGTCGTGTCGTACGTGCCCTCGGGGGGCCGGAGCAGGCGGGAGCCGGGGCGGTGGCCGCAGATCTCGGTGCGCTGGGCGGCGTAGGGCAGGCCGGTGAAGCGGGTGGGCCTGGGGGGTGTGCGGAACTCCGTGACCGGGAGGCGCAGTTCGCGGACCAGGTCGGTGAACCTGGGGTCGCGGCGGGCGCGGGCGTCGTGGTCGTAGGTGAGGAAGACGACGCGGTCGCGGGTGCGGACGTGGTCCACGACCGGGGGGAGCCCCGGGCCCGCCGAGCGTGCGGCGGGCCGGGGTGACGGGGTCGGGGCGGGGGCCAGCGGGGCGGTCAGGCCCCAGTGACGGTACGGCTGTTCATGGGTCGGGCCGTGCTGGTGCACGCGCTGGGCGGCCTTCTTGCCGAGCCGTTCGATGGGGTCGACGGACTGCGCGCAGCCGGTGAGGAGGGTGGCCGCCAACACGACGGTCACCGGCGTCCGTAGTGTCGCGCGTCTCACAGGTAGTCCTCCAGGCGGGCCACCGCGTACCCCTCGGCCGTGACCTTGCCGAGGAAGCGGCGCATGTCGTCGACCATGGTGCCCTTCCAGTCCTCGCGGCCCCGGAAGTGCGTCAGGACGATGTCGCCGGGGTGCAGGGACCGGTCGTCCTCGCGGTACTCCCAGTGGTCGACGAAGACCTCCTCGTCCCAGATCGGGGCGTACTTGATGCCGCAGGACTTCGCGGCGACGAGGGTGTCGTGGTTGTAGTTCCCGTACGGCGGCCGGAAGACGGTCGGGGCCTTGCCGAACTGCTTCTTCATGATGTCCTGCATGCCGCAGATCTCGTGCCGCTGCTCGGCGTAGGACAGGCCCGGCAGGTACGGGTGCGTGAGGGTGTGGTTGTTGACCGTGTGCCCCTGGGCCTGCATCTTCCGGAAGTAGCCGTAGTCGTCCTTCACCAGGTAGTTGCTGAGGAAGGCCGTGTACGGGATCTTCAGGTCGCTCATCATCCGCAGGAACGCGGGGTCCTTGTTCTCGCCGTCGTCGATGGTGAGGAACACGATCTTCTTCTTGGTCGGGATCGTGGTGAAGACCGGCGGGAGGTTCAGCTCCTCCTGGTCGTCGACCTCGAAGCCCTTGCGCGCGGTGATCTCCGGCTTCCGCGCGGGCGCCGGCGGGGCCGCGAGGGGCACCTTCGCCAGTCCCCAGCGCTTCGCGGCGGCGACGCGGGCCGCGTACTCGGCGCGCAGTTTCGTCGCGTAGGAGTCCAGCGCGCGGGCGGGGGGCGCGTGCAGGGGCTGTGCGCCCTGGGCCGGGTGGACGGCCGCTCCGGGGCCGGACTGGCCGCAGCCGGAGACGAGGGCCGCGAGCGCGAGAGCGGCGAGCGCGCCACGGGCGCCCGCCCTCCGGCGCGGATTCGCGTGCGCCCGGTTCCCGCGCGCCCGATTGATGTCATTTTGTACGACTACTCGCATGGGGCCGGATCTTTTCAGGCCACGGCCCCGATCCCGCGACGACACCGCGGGGACACCGCCACCGGAGGCACACCGTCCTCCGACTGGCCCACAATGTCCCGGTGAACGACCCCGTACTCGCCTTCGCCGCCCTGCTCACCCCCGAGGGCCGCGCCCTCCTCGACGAGGTCCGCGGCACCGACCCGGCCAAGGAACTCGCCGTCGCCACCCGGCTGCGCCGCGGCCACCCCGCCGACCTCGTCTCGGCGGCCCTCGGCCAGGCCCGACTGCGGCAGCGCGCGGCGGCGGCGAAGTTCACGCCCGAGGACGCCGACCGGATGTTCTTCACCCCGAACGGCTTCGAGCAGTCCACCCGCACCACCGTCGCCGCCTACCGCGCCGCCCGCCTCAAGGACCTCGGCGTCACCTCCGTCGCCGACCTCTGCTGCGGCATCGGCGGCGACGCCATCGCGCTCGCCCGGGCGGGGGTGCGCGTCCTCGCCGTGGACCGCGACCCCCTGACCGTCGCCGTCGCCCGCGCCAACGCCGAGGCCCTGGGCCTGGCCGACCTCATCGAGGTGCGGGAGGCGGATGTGACGGACGTCGACACGTCCGCGTACGACGCCGTGTTCGTCGACCCCGCACGACGCGGCGGCCGCGGCCGCATCTTCGACCCCGAGGCGTACTCGCCCCCGCTGTCCTGGGCCGTCGACGCCGCTACGACCGCTCCGCTCGCCGCGCTGAAGATCGCCCCCGGGGTGCCGCACGAGGCGATCCCGGCGACGGCCGAGGCGGAGTGGATCTCGGACGGGGGTGACGTGAAGGAGGCGGTGCTGTGGTTCGGGGCGGGAGTGCGCCCGGGTGCCGTGCGCGCAACTCTCCTGCCCGGTCCGCGCGTTCTGCACGGCCGCGGACTCCCCGACCCCGAAGTCCGCCCCGTGGGCCGGTACTTGTACGAACCCGACGGCGCCGTCATCCGCGCCCACCTCGTCGCCGAGGTCGCGGAGGAGGTCGGCGGCGGCCTCGTCGACGAGACCATCGCATACGTGACGGCCGACGAGCTACGGCCCAGCGCGTACGCCGCCGCCTACGAGATCACCGACCAACTCCCCTTCGGCGTGAAGAAGTTGAAGGCGCTGCTGCGGGAGCGCGAGGTGGGCGTCCTCACCGTGAAGAAGCGGGGGTCGGCCGTCGAACCGGAGGAACTGCGCCGGAAGGTGAAGCCCCAGGGCCCCAACTCGGCGACGGTGTTCCTCACTCGGGTCGCGGGGGCGCCCACCATGTTGATCGGACGGCCCGCCTGACCCTCCGTGACCCATTCCCGCCCGCGCTACGACGCCTCCCCCGCCCGGCGCAGCAGGAGTTGGCGTTCGCGTTCGTTGCGGGCCAGCGAGGCCGCGCGTTCGAACTCGGCCCTCGCCTCCGCCGTACGGCCCAGGCGGAGCAGCAGGTCGCCGCGGACGCTGGGGAGCAAGTGGTAGTCGCGCAGGGCTGGTTCGGAGGCGAGGGTGTCGACGAGGGCGAGGGCCGGGGCCGGGCCGTCCGCCATCGAGATGGCCACCGCGCGGTTCAACTCCACGACCGGGGACGGGGATCGGGCGGCGAGGAGGCCGTAGAGGACGGCGATGGTCCGCCAGTCGGTCTCGTCGTAGGTGTACGCGTGGGCGTGGCAGGCGGCGATGGCGGCCTGGAGGGCGTAGGGGCCGGGGGCGCCGGTGGAGACCGCGTCGGCGCGGCCGAGGGCGGTGATGCCGCGGGCGATGAGGAGGCGGTTCCAGCGGCGGCGGTTCTGGTCCCTGAGGAGGACGGGGGCGCCGTCGGGGCCGGTGCGGGCGGCCGAGCGGGACGCCTGGAACTCCAACAGGGCGGCCAGGGCGTGCACTTCGGGTTCCTTCGGCATCAGGGCGGCGACGAGCCGGGCCAGCCGGAGCGCGTCCTCGCAGAGGCTCGGGCGGAGCCAGTCGTCGCCCGCGCTCGCCGCGTACCCCTCGTTGAAGATGAGGTAGATGACGTCCAGGACGGAGCCGAGGCGGGCCTCCCGGTCGGGGCCGTAGGGGACCTCGAAGGCGATGTTCTTGGTGGCCAGGGTGCGTTTGGCGCGGACGATGCGCTGGGCGATCGTCGGTTCGGGGGCCAGGAAGGCGCGGGCGATCTCGGGGGTGGTGAGGCCGCCGAGGAGGCGCAGGGTGAGGGCGGTGCGGGCCTCGGCGGAGAGGACCGGGTGGCAGGTGGTGAAGACGAGGCGCAGGAGGTCGTCGTCGATGTCGTCGGGGGCGGCGGGTTCCTCGGGCGGGGCCGTCGTCTCCAGGGTGCGGCCGATCTCCTGGAGCTTGCGGGCGTAGTTCTCCCGGCGCCGGATCAGGTCGACGGCGCGGTGCCTCGCGGTGGCCATGAGCCAGGCGCCCGGGTTGTCGGGCACACCGTCCCTCGGCCACTGCTCCAGCGCGGCGACGAGCGCGTCCTGCGCGAGTTCCTCGGCGATGCCGACGTCGCGGACCAGGCGGGCGACGGCGGCGATGATGCGGGGGGACTCGATGCGGAAGACGGTCTCGATGGTGCTGTGCGGGTCGGTGGCGGTGCCGTGCGGGGCTGCGGTGGGCTGTGATTCCGGGGTCACAACCCACCATGCAACACCTCCGGCGGCCTCAGACCAAGGAAGGCCGGAAAGGGCCACGGAGAGCGGGGAGTGCTCAGCCCTCCGCGATCTCCCGCACCTCGCAGGTCATCGTCCAGAACTCCTCGTGCACCTTCAGGAACCGCTTCGTCCACTCGACCGCCTCGGCCATGTCCTTGCACTGCATGAGCGCGTAGCCGCCGACGACCTCCTTGGACTCGGTGAAGGGGCCGTCGGTCACGGAGATCTTGCCGCCCTCCCAGTGGACGCGGGCGCCCTGCGTGGTCGGGGTGAGGCCGGCGGTGTCGAGCATGACGCCGGCCTTGGTGATCTCCTCGATCAGCTCGCCCATGCGCTGCATCAGCTCGGGGCTCGGTCCCTCGGCGGGGGCGGACTTCTCGTCGATCTGCACGAGGGAGAGGTAGCGGGGCATGGTGACTCCTCGGGTCGTTCCGGCCGGGTCGTTCCCGGCCTTTCAACCATGCGTCGAACGAGGGTCGCCCGGATCGACACACTCGCCGGAAAACCTCGAAGATTTTTTCCGCCCGCACGTTTCCGCAGGTCAGCCGGGGCTCGGCCGACGCCTCAGCGCAGCGACTCCCACAGATCGCTCGCCGCCGGCTCCTTCGCCACCACCCGGTTCGGGTCGGACGGAGCCGTGACGTTCGGCATCGTCACCGTGGTCACCGCGTCCGCCGACAGACCCTTGAGGCTCTGGCCGAGGCTGATCAGTTCACTCAGGGAGTCGAGGCCGGTGTCGGTGGTGAGGCTGTCGGTGACCGCGTCGGTGATCTCGTAGAGCTTGGCCGGATCGGTGAGCAGGTCGTGGGTGGATATCTGGGTCAACAGGGCCTTCACCAGCATCTGTTGGAGGCCTATGCGGCCGAGGTCGCTGCCGTCGCCTATGCCGTGCCGGGTGCGCGCGAGGGCCAGGGCCTGCTTGCCGTCGAGGTGGTGGGTGCCCTTCTTGAGGTGCAGGTGGCTGTCGTCGTCGTCGATGTCCTGGGTCGTGGTGACCGTGACACCGCCGAGCGCGTCGACCAGCTTCGCGAAGCCCGCGAAGTCGATCTCCAGGTAGTGGTCCATGCGGACGCCGGTGATCGACTCGACCGTCTTGACCGCGCAGACCGGACCGCCCAGCGAGTACGCGCTGTTGAACATCGCGTTGTACGCCACCGACGTCGAGCCACCGGACGACAGCGGGCAGGACGGGCGGGTGACGAGGGTGTCGCGCGGGATGCTGACGATCGTGGCCTTGGTGCGGCCCGCGTCGAGGTGGACGACCATCGCCGTGTCGGAGCGGGCGCCGGAGCTGTCGCCGCCGCCGAGTGCCTTGTTCTCCTTGCCGCTGCGCGAGTCGGAGCCGAGGACCAGGATGTTCAGGGAGCCGGTCGGCACGGGGGACGCGGACGCGGCTGCGGAGGGGGTGGTCACCGCCTTCGCGGGGCGGCCGGTGCCGAGCGCGCTGTCGATGTCGACGCTCTTGATGTTGTTGTTGAGGTGCCAGTAGGCCCAGCCCGCCGCGCCGACGCCCAGGACGAGGGCACCGGCCAGAGTGAGGCCGACGATCTTCAGTACGCGCGACCGCCGGCCCACTCGTCTGTCGTCCTCGGCGTTCTCGTTGTCCGTCACGGACAGGAACGTAAGTCCGAATTATTAGGAGAAAGTTAGGGGAGCCGCACGGATACGGTTTTCTGCGGAAAATCTCACGGTTCTCAGCCCCGCTTCACCCCCGCGCGCTCCCCCGCCTCCCTCATCCCAGGGTCACCACCGGCATCGGATTGCTCCCGCTCCAGGACGCGTTGAACCCGAACGACACCGAACCGCCGTCCGGGACCGACCCGTTGTAGCTCGCGTTCGCGCAACTCACCGCCGTGCCCGACTGGGTGCAGGTCGCGTTCCAGGCCTAGGTGATCCGCTGGCCCGCGCCGTACGCCCAACTCGCCTTCCAGGACGACAGCGAGGCCCCGGAACACGCGATCGTCACCTGTCCGGTGAACCCGGCGTTCCACTGACTCGTCACGCTGTACGTCGCCGAGCACGCGCCGTTCGTCGGCGGCGGGGTGGTGGTCGTGCCGCCGAGCGCCTCCGAGATGCCGTAATACGCCGGTTTCGGCGCGTAGTCGGCGTCGTACGGGGTGGCCGCCCCGTAGCCCGGGAACGTGCTGTCGACCCAGGAGTCGGAGTCGGTGAAGCCCCACACGGTGACGTTCACGCAGCGCGTGACCGCGACGCAGGCGGCCAGGACGCTCTTGAAGTCGGCCTTCTGCTGGGCGAGTTTGGCGCTGTCGGCCGGGAGCGCCATCCGTACGTCCAGTTCGGTGATCGCCACGTCCACGCCGAGGTCGGCGAAGCGCTGGATGTTCTGCTGGAGGGTGGCGGGCACCTGGCCGACGATCAGGTGGGCCTGGAGGCCGACGCCGTCGATCGGAACGCCCGCCGTCTTCAGGGACTTGACCAGGTTGTAGAGGGCGGTGGACTTCGCGTTGACGCCCTCGACGTTGTAGTCGTTGATGTAGAGCTTGGCCGCCGGGTCGGCGGTGTGCGCCCACGTCAGCGCCTGCGCGATGTAGTCGGCGCCGAGGCCGTCGTACCAGAGGGTCGAGCGGTAGGTGCCGTCCTCGTTGAAGGGTTCGTTCACCACGTCCCAGGCGGTGATCTCGCCCTTGTAGCGGCCGACTTCGGTGCTGATGTGGTTCTGCAGCAGGCTGCTCAACTGGGCCTGCGTCCAGGTGCCGTTGGTCAGCCAGCTCGGGTTCTGGTTGTGCCAGACCAGGGTGTGGCCGCGCACCTGCTGGTTGTGGGCCTGCGCGAAGGCGACGATCTGGTCCGCCTCCGACCAGTTGAAGCTGCCCTGCGTCGGCTCCACGGTCCCCCACTTCATGGCGTTGCCGGGGGTGAGCGAGCTGAACTGGCCGCCTGCGATGTCGCCGTAGGTGCCGTTGAGCTTGGAGCCGGTGACGGCGGTGCCGATGACTTTGCCCTTCGCGGCGGCGAGGTCGCGCAGCGGGGTGTCGGCGGCGTGTGCGGCGGGAGCCGCGAAGAGCATGACGGCGCCGGTGAACAGGGCCGCCAGGGATAAGCCGGTTCTCAGAGATCTCATGCGGGTGCCTCCGAAAGTTTCGGTTGTGCAACCGATTGGCTTCGGAGGAGTGTGGGGCGACACACCCCACCCGTCAATACGTCACCTTCCGGCCACGCCCGTCCCGGTCAGGTCCGCTTCCGGCCACCCGCCTCACTCCGCGGCCGGTGCCGCGGTACTGCTGCGCACCACCAGGCTGGTCGCCAGCTCCACCCGCCGCGCCGCCGAGGTCTCCTGCTCGCGCCCGAGGTCGAGCACCAGCTTGGCCGCCGCCTCGGCCATCTCGGTCAGGGGCTGTCGTACGGTCGTCAGCGGCGGGCCGACCCAGCGGGCGACCGGCAGATCGTCGAAGCCGACCACGCTCAGGTCCTCCGGGATGCGCAGCCCGAGTTCACGCGCCGCCTCGTACAGGCCGAGCGCCTGGAGGTCGTTGCCGGCGAAGACGGCGGTGGGCCGGTCCGGGCGGCGCAGCAGCTGGAGCCCGAGCCGGTAGCCGGCCTCGTGGTGGAAGTCACCGGTGGTGATCAGTGAGGGGTCGACCGGCAGCCCGGCCGTCTCCAGCGCGGCCCGGTACCCGTCGACCCGGGCGCGGCTGCACATCATCCGGGACGGCCCGCTGATCGCGCCGATCCGGGTGTGGCCGAGTTCGACCAGGTGCCGGGTGGCGGCGAGTCCGCCCTGCCAGTTCGTCGCGCCGATCGAGGGCACGTCGGCGCCCGGGTCACCGGCCGGGTCCATCACCACGAACGGGATGGAACGGCTGGTGAGCAGCGCCCGCTGCGACTCGTCGAGCCCGGACAGCACCAGGATCACGCCGTGCGGGCGGCGCGCGGCGACCTGGTCGGCCCAGGTCCGGCCCGGGGTCAGCCGCCCCGCGCTCTCGCTCAGCACCACGCTCAGCCCGGAGTCCCGCGCCACGTTCTCCACGCCCCGGATGACCTCCATCGCCCAGGCGCTCTCCAGCTCGTGGAAGACCAGGTCGATCAGCGGGGAGCGGGTCGCCTCGGCGCGGCGGCGCCGGTAGCCGTAGACGCGCAGGAGTTCCTCGACGCGGGTGCGGGTCGCGGGGGCGACATCGGCACGGCCGTTGAGGACCTTCGAAACAGTCGGAGCCGACACTCCGGCCTCGCGGGCGATCTCGGCGAGCGTGGCGGTCTGGGTCGGCCGACCCGCTGTCTGGGTTTCGGCGGAATCCGGGGCTGTCATGGCGGCGATCGTATCCCTGCGCGACCTCTTGACGAACCCCCTCGCGCGTCTTAGGTTCCCGGAACATTCGTAGAACGGCTCGAAACATTCGCACGAGAGGTGCTGTCCATGGAGCCCAACACGTCCAACGGCGGGCGTACGTTCAGCAGGCGCTGGGTGCTCGGCGCCGGTGCCACCACCCTGCTCACGACCGGACTCACGGCCTGCGGTTCCAGTGACAGCACCGGCGGCAGCAGCACGGTCACCGCCTTCACCTACGGCGACGACGCGGCGAAGGTGCAGGTCAAGGCCGTCACCCGGTTCAACGCGTCGGCGGCGGCGAAGAAGGCCAAGGGCAAGATCAAGCTGGAGAAGGTGCCCGGCACGGACTACCCGGCCAAGCTGCGCACGGCGATGGGCTCGCCGAACGCGCCGGACGTCTTCTTCAACTGGGGCGGCGGCTCGATCAAGGCCTACCAGGAGGCCGACCAGCTGATCGACCTCACCGACACCATCAAGAGCGACCCGGTCCTCAAGGACGGCTTCCTGCCCTCCGTGCTGGCGGCGGGCGCGCTCAAGGGCAAGAACTACGGCATACCGATGCGCGGCATGCAGCCGGTGATCCTCTTCTACAACAAGACCGTCTTCGCCGCGCACAAGCTCCAACCGCCCACCACCTGGGCCGAGTTGCTCGACATCAACAAGAAGCTGAAGTCCGCGGACATCACTCCGTTCGCGCTCGGGGGTGCGGACATCTGGCCCGAACTGATGTGGCTGGAGTACCTCGTCGACCGGATCGGCGGGCCCGAGGTCTTCGACAGGATCAAGAACGGCGACGCGTCCGGGTGGGGCGACCCCGCGGTCCTCAAGGCCGCCGAGACCGTCAAGCAGCTCATCGACGACGGGGCGTTCGGCAAGGGGTTCAGCTCCGTGTCGTACGTCAACGGGGGTGCGCCCGCGGTCTTCGCCAAGGGCAAGGCGGCGATGCATCTGATGGGGTCGTGGGAGTACTCGACGCAGCTCGGGAAGTTCCCCGACTTCGCGAAGAACAACCTGGGGTGGGTCGCCTTCCCGAAGTACGAAGGAGGTGCGGGCGACATCCGCAACGTCGTCGGCAACCCCACCAACTACTGGTCCGTGAACGCGCGTACGGGCAACAAGGACGCGGCCATCGCGTTTCTGCGGGACTGCGCGTCGGAGTCGTATGCGAAGGACCTGGTCGCCAACGGTGACATTCCGACCACGTCCAACGCCGAGAAGCTGCTGGAGTCCTCGCCCAACCCCGAGTTCGCGAAGTTCCAGTACCAGATGGTGCAGCAGGCGCCCGCGTTCACGTTGAGCTGGGACCAGGCGGTGGATCCGGATGTGTCGACGCCGATGCTGACCGAGATCAACAAGCTGTTCGTGGGGAAGAGTTCGCCGGCGCAGTTCGTGTCGGCGCTGAAGGGGCTGAAGTGAGCGAGCGCTCCGCGGGTGGGGTGCTTCATCGGGTGCCGGCGCGTCGTGGCTTGTCGCGCCGTTCCCCGCGCCCCTATCGGGGCGGTGCGCCGCACGCCCTCCTGGCTGTGCCCGGGGTGTTGTTCTTCGTCTTCTTCGCCGTGGCTCCCATGGTCCTCGCGGTGTATCTGTCCTTCACCAAATGGAACGGGCTCGGGGATCCGAAACCGGTCGGCCTCGCCAACTGGGACAAGTTGCTGCATGACGACCGGCTGACTCAATCCCTCACCATCACCGTGCTGTTGACGGTGACCAGTTGGGTTTTCCAGACCGTCGTGTCTCTGCTGCTCGGGGTGTGGGCGGCGGGGCGGCAGCGCAACCGGGCCGTCCTCTCCGCGATCTTCTTCGTGCCGTTCCTGTTGTCCTCCACGGCGATAGCGCTGCTTTTCTACGCGCTGCTCGACCCGAACTTCGGGGTCATCCACCAGGACACGCTGGGGACGACGAGTGGGGCGTTTCTCGCGATCGTGTTCGTCGGGGGATGGCAGTTCATCCCCTTCCACACGCTGATCTATCAGGGCGGGGCCCGGCAGATTCCCGAAGTGCTCTATCAGGCGGCGGCCATCGACGGGGCAGGGCGGTACCGGCAGTTCTTCTCGATCACGCTGCCCCAGCTCCGCAACACGGCCACGACGTCGAGCGTGCTGATGATCGTCGGGTCGCTGACGTACTTCGAGACCGTCCTGATCCTCACCCAGGGCGGCCCGGGCACGGACACGGCGATCCTGCCCTACCTGATGTACGAGGCCGGGTTCAAGAGTTACGACTTCGGCTACGCGAGCGCGATCGCGACCTTCCTGGTCGTCATCGCCACCGCGCTGTCCCTGGTCCTGGTCCGGCTCACCGGTTTCGGCGCCATGCGCAGTACCCGCGAAGGGATGTGACGGAGTGTCACACGACACGTTGCCGCGTCCGGTGAAGACGGCGGGGGAACCGGTGGAACCGCCGCGCACCCGGAGGCGCCGGCACTGGAGCAAGCGGCCCAACCCCGTGGCGGGGCTCGGTTCGCTGCTCTGGCTCGCCGTCGTCATCGTGCCGATCTACGCGATGATCTCGGCCTCGCTCACCCGCCAGGACAAGGCGCTGGGCAACAACGCCCTGAAGCCGCCCACCGATCCGACGTTCGCCAACTACAACACCGTCCTGCACAACGGCTTCGGCCACTTCCTCGCCAACACCGCGCTGGTCGCGGCGGCGGTCGTGGGAATCGTCCTGGTGCTGTGCGTGCCGCTGGCCTACGTGGCCGTACGCACCAGGACCGTGTGGGCGAGCGGGGCTTTCCGGCTGTTCCTGCTGGGAGTCGCCATCCCGGCGCAGGCGGTCGTCGTCCCGCTGTACCTGATGATCGCCAAACTCGACCTGTACGACAGCCTGTTGGCGGTGATCCTGCCTACGGCGGCCTTCGCGATGCCGGTGTCCGTGCTGATCCTGACCGGCACGCTGCGGGACATCTCGGAGGACCTGTACGAGGCGATGGCGCTCGACGGGGCCTCGGCGACGCGGATGCTGTTCCAGCTGGTCATCCCGATGACCAAGGGCGGGATCAGCACGGTCGTCGTCTACTCGGCGCTCCAGGCCTGGAACGGCTTCCTCTTCCCGCTGATCTTCACCCAGTCCGACGGGCCCCGGGTCCTCACGCTCGGACTCTTCAACTACGTCAGCCAGTTCGGCGTGAACATCCCGGCCCTGCTCGCCTCGGTCGTCCTCTCCGGCATCCCGATCTTCGCCGTCTACCTGGTGGCCCGGCGCGCCCTGGTCGGCGGCCTGATGGGCGTGGGCGGCAAGTGAGCTGCCCCAACTCACCTTTTCCGAACGGAGTTTCATGACCACCGCCCCCTGGCGCGACCCCGCCCTGCCCGCCGCCGCCCGCGTCGACGACCTCCTCGCCCGGATGACCCTGGAGGAGAAGACCGCCCAGCTCTACGGCGTCTGGGTGGGCGCCGCGACGGACGGCGACGGGGTCGCCCCGCTCCAGCGCGAGATGACCTCGGACTACGACTGGGACGAGCTGATCACCCTGGGGCTCGGCCAGCTCACCCGTTCCTTCGGTACGGCGCCGGTGGACCCGGAGCTGGGCGCGCAGGCGCTGGCCCGCGCGCAGCGGCGGATCGCGGCGGCGGGGCGTTTCGGCATCCCGGCGGTCGCCCACGAGGAGTGCCTGGCGGGCTTCACCGCGTGGGGTGCGACGGCGTACCCGGTGCCGCTGGCCTGGGGCGCGAGCTTCGACCCGGGGCTGGTCGAGGAGATGGCCCGGCGCATCGGCGCGGACCTGCGCTCGGCCGGCGTCCACCAAGGACTCGCCCCGGTCCTGGACGTCGTACGGGATCCGCGGTGGGGGCGCGTGGAGGAGACCATCGGTGAGGACCCGTATCTGGTCGGGACGATCGGGGCGGCTTATGTGCGGGGGCTCGAATCGGCCGGGGTGGTCGCGACGTTGAAGCACTTCGCCGGGTACGCGTCCTCCGTGGGGGCGCGGAATCTGGCGCCGGTGCGGGCGGGGGTGCGGGAGTTCGCGGACGTCACGCTGCCGCCGTTCGAGATGGCGCTGCGGGAGGGCGGGGCGCGGTCGGTGATGGCGGCGTACAACGAGACGGACGGCGTCCCGGCGTCGGCCGACCCGCGCCTGCTCACCGAACTCCTGCGGGAGGATTGGCAGTTCACCGGCACGGTCGTCGCCGACTACTTCGGCATCGGCTTCCTGGAGACGCTCCACCGGGTCGCGGCCAGCCCGGCGCAGGCCGCGCACGCGGCGCTGGCGGCGGGGATCGACGTGGAGCTGCCGACGCTGAAGTGCTACGGCAAGCCTCTGGTCGAGGCGGTGCGGGCGGGGGAGATCCCGGAGTCGCTGGTGGACCGGGCGGCGCGTCGAGTGCTGCTGCAGAAGGCCGAGTTGGGGCTCCTGGACGAGGACTGGTCACCGGAGCCGACGGGCCCGGTCGACCTGGACTCGACGGCGAACCGCGCCCTGGCCCGCCAACTCGCCGAAGAATCGGTGGTGTTGCTGGACAACCCGGACGGCATGCTCCCGCTCCCGCCGGAGGCGCGGATCGCGGTGGTGGGCCCGAGGGCGGCGGACGCGCTCGCGATGCTCGGCTGCTACTCCTTCCCCTCCCATGTGGGGACGCACCACCCCGAGGTGCCGATGGGCATCGAGATCCCGACGGTGCTGGAGTCGCTGCGGGCCGAACTCCCGGACGCCAAGGTGACGTTCGCGGAGGGGTGCGACGTCTCCGACCCGGACGCCTCCGGGTTCGAGGAGGCGGTCGCGCGGGCCACGGAGGCGGACGTGTGCGTGGCGGTGCTCGGCGACCGGGCGGGCCTGTTCGGACGCGGCACGTCGGGTGAGGGCTGCGATGTGGCGGACCTCCAACTGCCCGGCGTCCAGGCCGACTTGCTGGACGCGCTGGTCTCGACCGGTGTCCCGGTGGTGCTGGTCCTGCTGACCGGCCGCCCCTACGCGCTGGGCCGTTGGCAGGGCCGGCTCGGCGCGGTGGTCCAGGCGTTCTTCCCCGGCGAGGAGGGCGGCCCGGCGGTCACCGGCGTCCTCTCCGGCCGGGTGAACCCGTCCGGCCGCCTCCCGGTGAGCGTCCCGCAGGCCCCCGGCGGCCAGCCCTGGACGTACCTCCAACCCCCGCTGGGCCTGGCCGACGAGGTCAGCAACCTCGACCCGACCCCGCTCTACCCCTTCGGCCACGGCCGCTCGTACACGAGCTTCGCGTGGGAGGTCACCGAGTCCCAGACCCCGGACATCGACACGGACGGCTCCTACGACCTGCCGGTCACCGTCCGCAACACCGGCGACCGCCCCGGCACGGAGGTCGTCCAGCTGTACCTGCACGACCCGGTCGCCTCGGTCACCCGCCCGGACGTCCGCCTGATCGCCTACCAGCGCCTGCGGTTGGCCCCCGGCGAGTCGACCCGGCTGACCTTCCACTTCCACACCGACCTCTCGGCCTTCACCGACCGCACGGGCCGCCGAGTGGTCGAACCGGGCGCACTGGAACTGCGGCTGGCGTCATCGAGCGCGGACGTACGCCACACGACCCGCCTGAACGTCACCGGTCCCGTACGGGAGGTGGGGACGGAGCGGCGGTTGCGGTGCGAGACGGAGGTGCGGGGCGACGCGTGACCCCGGTGCAGGTCAGATCTTGATCACGTGGATGCCGGCACCGCAGAGGTCCCGAAGGTCCTCGGGGTCCGAGGTCAGCACGGTCACGGGTGCGGGCGAGGCGAGCGCCGTCGCGGCGACGATCGCGTCAAGTGCGCACTTGTGCCCGTGCAGACCGGCCGCGGCAAGGAGCTTGCTCGCGTGGCGGGCGATCGCCTCGCTGGGCGGGACGACGTTGACGCGCGAGACGGCATGATCGAAGCGGGCCTGGTGGGTCCTGGGGTCGCGGGCCTCGACGAGGGTCACCGAGCTGACGACCACGCGGATGTCCTCGGCTTCCGCCGCGACGAGCCACTCGGTGAGGTCCGGACTGCGGCGGACCAGTTTGGACAGGCCCTCGCAGTCGAGGACAAGCGTGCCGCTCACGCGGCATCGGCCGAGCCGGCCGAGCCACCGCGCAGGACGGCCCGTTTGGCCTCGACCGCGGCCGGGTCGACCGGCCCGTGCGCGGCCTCCGCGTCCTCGATCAGCTCCCGCAGCCGATCCCGCTCCAGCTGACGCTGGATGAGTGCCTCGACGTAGGCGGACATGCCTCGCTTGCCGGTACGCGCTCTGAGGGCGGCGATGGTGCCCTCATGGAGCGACACCGACACCGGGCGGACGGGGCCTTCACCGGGCATGGGAGCTTCAGCCATGACCCCACTTTAACAAAACTCTTGTTATTCGCCCCGCGGCCTATTCGCCCACCGACTCGAACCGCCACCGATGCACCGCCCGAGTCACCAACTCCTCATCCGGCTCGGGGAGTTCGGGCAGTTCCGCGTCGTAGTCCGCGTCCCACCAGGTGAGGACGAGGACTCGGTCCTGGGGGGCGCGGAGGAACTCGCGGCGCAGGGGTTCGGTGGGGAGTTGCTGGGCGCGTGCCCAGGTGAGGAGGTCCTCGCCTCTGCCCGGGACCGCTCGGGCCTCCCACATCAGCGCGACCGTCACAAGTACAGGTTCTCCTTGCTGACCTCGTGGACGTGGTCGTGGTGGTGTCCCGGGACGTGCGGGTCCGTCACCGGGAGGGACGAGTCCGCGGAGAGGTCCCAGTCGGACGGGGTGCGGTTGCGGGCGACCATCTCCGCGCCCAGGGCGGCGACCATCGCGCCGTTGTCCGTGCAGAGCTTGGGGCGCGGGACGCGGAGGCGGATGCCGGCGGCCTCGCAGCGTTCCTGGGCCAGGGCGCGCAGCCGGGAGTTGGCGGCGACGCCGCCGCCGATCATCAGGTGGTCGACGCCCTCGTCCTTGCAGGCCCGTACGGCCTTGCGGGTCAGGACGTCGACGACGGCCTCCTGGAAGGACGCCGACACATCGCGCACCGGCACATCCTCCCCCGCCGCCCGCTTCGCCTCGATCCACCGGGCCACGGACGTCTTCAGCCCGGAGAAGGAGAAGTCGTACGCCGGGTCGCGCGGCCCGGTCAGGCCGCGCGGGAAGGTGATCGCCGTGGGGTCGCCCTCCTTCGCGTACCGGTCGATGACCGGCCCGCCCGGGAAGCCGAGGTTCAGCACACGCGCGATCTTGTCGAAGGCCTCGCCCGCCGCGTCGTCGATCGTCGCGCCCAGCGGCCGTACGTCCGACGTGATGTCCGAGGAGAGGAGGAGCGAGGAGTGGCCGCCGGACACGAGGAGCGCCATCGTCGGTTCGGGCAGCGGGCCGTGTTCCAGCTGGTCCACGCAGATGTGGGAGGCGAGGTGGTTCACGCCGTAGAGCGGCTTGCCGAGGGCGTAGGCGTACGCCTTGGCCGCCGAGACGCCGACCAGCAGGGCACCGGCGAGCCCCGGCCCGGCCGTGACCGAGATGCCGTCGAGGTCGCGCGCGCTCACGCCCGCGTCCTTCAGCGCGCGCTCGATCGTCGGGACCATCGCCTCCAGGTGGGCGCGGGACGCCACCTCCGGTACGACCCCGCCGAAGCGGGCGTGCTCGTCGACGCTGGACGCGACCGCGTCCGCCAGCAGCGTGGTGCCGCGGACGATCCCGACGCCGGTCTCGTCGCAGGAGGTCTCGATGCCGAGCACAAGGGGTTCGTCAGCCATGGATCTCGGTTCCTTGTACGGAAGTTGACGGGTCGGTCAGGCGCATCACCAGGGCGTCGACATTGCCCGGCTGGTAGTAGCCGCGCCGGAATCCGATCGGGGCGAAGCCGAAGCGCTCGTACAGCTTCTGCGCGCGGACGTTGTCGACGCGGCACTCCAGCATGACCTCGGCGCACTCGAACTCGCTCGCCGCGGTGAGCAGTTCGGTCAGCAGGGTGGCGCCGAGGCCGGTGCCCCAGTGGTCGCGGGCGACGGCGATGGTCTGGATGTCGGCTTGGTCGCCGGTGGTGGCGAGACCGGCGTAGCCGATGACCCGGACACCGCCCTCGTACTGCTCGCCGGTCACCTCGGCCACCAGATACCGCCGGGTCGCCTCGGCGCCGCGCGCGTGCGCCAGCTCGGACCAGAACATGCCCCGGGACCAGGCGTCCTCGGGGAAGAGGTCCTTCTCCAGTTCCAGCACGGGATCGATGTCCCACCAGCGCATCTCGCGCAGCCGAGGGCTCAGGGATTCGGTCACTTGGGGGTGACCACCTTGTAGTTCTTGGGCACCTGGGCGTCCGGCCGGCGCAGATACAGCGGCCGGGGCGCGGGGAGTTCGACACCCGCCGCGAGTCTCTCGACGGCGAGCGAGGCGAGCGCGGCGGCGGACACGTGCTCCGGCTCGTGCGCGGCCGGGAAGGTGTCCGGGTAGAGCAGCGCACCGGCGCCGACCGCGGGCAGCCCAGCGACCTCGTCGGCGATGTCGGCGGGCCGGTCGACCGCCGGGTCGGTCACCCTCGTACGGGAGTCGGAGTAGCGCGCCCAGTACACCTCCTTGCGCCGCGCGTCCGTGGCCACGACGAAGGGGCCGTCGAGGTCGGCTGCGTAGGCGAGGCCGTCCAGCGTGCACACACCGTGCACGGGGACGCCGAGCGCGAGGCCGAAGGTGTCGGCGGTCATCAGCCCGACGCGCAGTCCGGTGTAGGGGCCGGGGCCGATGCCCACGACGATTCCGGTGACGGCGTCGAGCCTGAGCCCCGCGTCGGCGAGCACGTGGTCGACGGCCGGGAGCAGCAGCTCACCGTGGCGGCGCGCGTCCACCTGACTCGACGAGGCGATGACGGCCTCGCCGTCGTGCAGGGCGACGGTGACAGCGGGGGTGGCGGTATCCAGAGCGAGCAAGAGCACGCAAACAGCCTACGGCTCCGGCGCCGCGAGCACGGCCGCCCCGGCGACCCCGGCCCCGGCTGCTACGGTCACCTGGGGTCACCGGACTTACGGGATGTACGGGACCGTACGGACACCGTCACAGGACGGACGAGACGCGGAGGTGGCCGCCGATGGCCGGCAGCAGCGCGGGAATCGTGACCGGGCTCACCGTGGCGGCCGTCGCCACGGTCGGTTTCCTCGCCTATCAGGCGTCCGCGACGGTCCCGGCCGGAATGGGGGACGCGGCCCACGCGAGCGCCGCCCCCGCCGCGGTGGCCGCCAAGAAGGCCCCGCGCGACAAGAGGAACCCCGCCGCGCTGCCCGCCGGGTCCGGCAGGGGCGAGCGGGTCGTGTACTCGGTGGACGACGACCGGGTGTGGCTGGTCGCGGAGAACAACAAGGTCACCCGCACGTTCAAGGTCACCCCCGGCACGGTCGACCCGCCCACGGGCAGCTACCCGGTCACCTCCCGCTCGAACGCCATCCTCGGCACCGACGGCACCCCCATCCAGCACGTGGTCCGCTTCACCAACGCCAAGGGAGTCGCCATCGGCTTCAGCGCGCCGGTCAGCGGCGAAACGGCGGAACCCGACCCCACGACCAAGTCGGGCGGCATCCGCGAGTCGATCGCCGACGGCGCGGCCATGTGGGAATTCGCCACCATCGGCCAGAACATCGTAGTGATCCGCTAGACGACTTGGACGCCTCGCGGACCACCCCCCAGGGGCGCGGGGAACTGCGCGCCAAGCCCCCACCGCCCCGCAGACGACCGACTACGCCGCTTTTCGCTGAGCCTGCTCGCCCGGCACATCCAAGGGCTCCGGCGCCCGAGGCGGGGTGGATACAGCCCGCGCCGCCTCCCCCGCGGCCAACAACTCCCGCATGGACACCGCACACGGCCGCGCCCACTCACGCTGATCCTCTGAAGCCGACATGGACGCCTCCTGGGAGCCGGGGGCAGACGTGGTTAGGTAGACCTAACTACGAACTGGATACCATGTGACCACGCCCGGGACCCGGAACGCAACATCTTGCCGACACCTTGTCGGAACCCACATCACCCGCACCACCTGGTCAGGCGTCGAGCACACCCAGTTCGACGGAGGCCCACCGCTCACCGAGCCCGGTGACCGTGACATGCCGTACCTCGTCGGTGGTGTCTCCGACGGCCCGGTGGATGACGAGGGACAGCCGGTCGTCCGTCAACTCCTCGACCTTCCCCTCACCCCACTCGACGACGATCACGGACTCGGGCAGCGAGACATCGAGATCGAGGTCCTCCATCTCGTCGAGCCCGCCGCCGAGGCGATACGCGTCGACGTGGACGAGCGGCGGCCCCTCCCCCAGCGAGGGGTGCACGCGCGCGATGACGAACGTCGGCGAGGTGACCGCGCCCCGGACCCCGAGCCCCTCCCCCAGTCCCCGGGTCAGGGTGGTCTTGCCCGCGCCCAGCTCGCCCGTGAGCATCACGAGGTCGCCCGCGCGCAGCAGTTTGGCCAGGCGGCGGCCCAACTCCCGCATCTGCTCGGGGGAGTTGACGGTGATCGACACGGACAGGGGCTCAGCCGCGTTGTGCGGTGCTGCTGGTGCTTCCATAGCCACTTACGGTAGCCCCTGCGGGCACGGCACCCGCGCGGGTGAGCAGGTCGGCGAGGCGGTCGGTGACCACTTCCGGGTGCTCCAGCATGACCAGGTGCCCGGCGTCCGGCACGAGCACCAGCTCGGCGTCCGGCAGCAGGTCGGCGATGGCCTCGCTGTGCTCACTGGGCGTCACGAGATCGCCGATCCCGGCAAGGACGAGCACCGGCATGTCCTTGAAGTGGGTGAGCGCGGCGGTCTTGTCGTGGTCGGTGAACGCCGGGTAGAACTCGGCGACGACGTCGATGGGCGTGCCCTCGATCATCCGCTCGGCGAACCGCGCGACCGCCGGGTCGACGTCCCGGGACGCGAACGAGTACCGCTTGATGATCCCGGCGAACAGATCGGCGGTGGCCCGCCGCCCCCGCTCCACCAGCGCGGCCTGCTGTCCGAGCGCCTTCAGCACGCCGGGCAGGATTCGCCGTACCGCGTTGACCCCGGCGACGGGCAGGCCGAAGTTCACCTCGCCGAGGCGCCCGGAGGACGTACCGACGAAGGCGGTGGCGACGACCCGGTCGCGGATGAGGTCGGGGTACTGGTCGGCGAGGGCCATGACCGTCATGCCGCCCATGGAGTGGCCGACGAGCACGATCGGGCCCTCGGGCACGGCCGCGTCGATCACGGCCTTCAGGTCGCGGCCCAACTGGTCGATGGTGAGCGGCATGCCGTCCTCCAGCTGGGCGACCCCGCGCGCGGAGCGGCCGTGGCTGCGCTGGTCCCAGTGGACGGTCCGCACGATCCCGCGCAGGGCGGCGCGCTGGAAGTGCCAGGAGTCCTGGTTGAGGCAGTAGCCGTGGCTGAAGACGACGGTGACGGGGGCCGGGGCCTTGCGCCCGAAGAGGCGGCGACGCTTGGACGTGGCGGCGAGGTCGGGCTCGATGTCGTCGACCTCGTAGTACAGCTCGGTGCCGTCGTCGGCGTGGGCCGTGCCGGGGGTGCCGCGCAGCGAGCCGTAGGGTCCCGTCGAGTCGAGGGCGAGCCGGGCCCGCTCGCGCATGCCGCGGCCCACGGTCATCCGCTCTATGGCGACACCGGCCGCGGCGCCGGCGGCGATCACGCCTATCGCGGCACCGGCGATACCGGTCGCCTTGCGCCAGTTGCCGGCCACCCCCGTGGCGGCGGAGGCGACCGCGGCGACCGCCTCCGCACTGCTCTCGCTCACGTGCCGCTCCTCTTCACGTCAGGGCCCTGCGCTGTGTCGCCTTCCTCATACCCGGGGGCGGCCTCATTGACATAGACGCGGGGAACGCGTGTTCCGATGCGGGTCACGATCTCGTAGGCGATGGTGCCCGCGGCCTGCGCCCAGTCCTCGGCGGTCGGCTCGCCGAGGTCGCCGGGGCCGAAGAGGATCGCCTCGTCACCGGCCTCCGGCTCGTCCCCTCCGAGGTCCACGACGAACTGGTCCATGGCGACCCGGCCCGCGACCGTGCGCCACTTGCCGCCGACGAGCACCGGGCCGGTGCCGGAGGCGTGGCGCGGGATGCCGTCCGCGTAGCCCACGGGGACGAGGCCGAGGGTGGTGGTGCCCGGGGTGATGTAGTGATGGCCGTAGCTCACGCCGTGGCCGCCCGGGACCTGCTTCACCAGGGCGAGGGACGCCTTCAGGGTCATCACCGGGCGCAGCCCGAAGTCGGCCGGGGAGCCCACCTCGGGGCTGGGCGAGATGCCGTAGACGGCGATGCCGGTGCGGACGAGGTCGAAGTGGGCGTCCGGGCGGGTGAGGGTGGCGGGCGAGTTGGCGATGTGCCGCACCTCGGGGCGTACGCCCTGGGTCTCCGCGTAGGTGACCATCTCGCGGAACAGGGCGAGTTGGGCGTCGATGGAGGGGTGTCCCGGTTCGTCGGCGCAGGCGAGGTGCGACCAGAGTCCGGTGACACGGACGAGCCCCTCGGCCTCGGCGCGCAGGGCCGCCTCGACGAGTTCGGTCCAGTCGGCGCCCGGCTGACATCCGTTGCGCCCGAGCCCGGTGTCCGCCTTGAGCTGCACGCGCGCGGGACGCCCGACGGCGCGGGCGGCCGCGGTGACTTCCCGGAGGGCCCACATCCCGCTGAGGGACACATCGAGATCGGCCTCGACGGCCTCGCGCCAGGGTCCGCCCGGGGTCCACAGCCAGCACATGATCCGCGTGCCGTCCGGCAGCCCGGCGCGGGCGCGCAGGTCGAGGGCCTCCTCGGGCGTCGCCGTACCGAGCCAGGCCGCCCCCGCCTCGACGGCCGCGCGGGCACACGCCAGGGCCCCATGGCCGTACGCGTCGGACTTGACGACGGCCATGAGGGCCGCGCCCGGCGCGAGGGCGCGCAGGGCGCGGACATTGGCCCGCAGGGCGCCCAGATCGATCTCGGCACGGGCCCGCAGGGGCGAGGTCGGCACAGCAGCTGTCTCATTCATGACGCCCCCAGTCTCTCAGAGGGGACTGACAATCCCGCAGGCCCGCCTAGTTCCCGGGCCGGTGGCCCCAGACGTAGACGCGGTCGCCCTTCTTGAGGACGCCCCAGAGCTTGCGGGCGTCGGCGAGTTGGAGGTTGACGCAGCCCCAGGAGCCGACGGTGGTGTAGATGCTGCCGTAGACGGCGTGGAAGGCGATGCCTCCGTCGAAGAACTGGGCGTACGGCATGGGGCTGTTGTAGAGCGTGGACCAGTGGTTCTTGTGCTTCCAGTAGATCTTGTGCCAGCCGCCGCGGGTCACATGCCCGTTGCGTCCGCTGCGCATCGGCACCGGTCCGAAGACGACCTTCTTGCCCTTCTGCACCCAGGTCAGCTGCCGGTTGAGATCGACACAGGCGACGCGGTACGAGCGCACGGGGCACTTCTTGGCCGCGTTGGGGTTCTTCTTCGCCGCGAGCAACTGCATCCGCGCCCAGGTGACGGGCCCCGCGAAGCCGATCGCGGGCTTGATGCCCTGCTTCTTCTGGAAGGCGCGGATGGCCTTGCAGTCGGCGCCCGACTGCTTCCCGTCCACCCTCAGTTTCAGCCACCGCTCCACGCCCCGCTGGTAGGGCCCGGTCTGCTTGCTGCACGTCACCTTGGCGACGGCGTCGCCGATCGGCACGTACTCGACGAGCGCGTACGTCCCCACGGCCGCGTCCCGGGGCTCGACCCGGTCCTCCTCGGCGGTCGGCGTGTACACCTTCGGCGCGAGCGCCTGGTCCGGGGTGTCGATCTGCCACGGCTGATACGGCCCCGGCGGCACCCCGGGCACCAACTCACTCTCCGCGGGCCCGGCGGCAGGCGCCGGCACGGGCACGGGCCCGTCGCTGGCCCAGGCACTCCCGGTCCCGACGGGGAGGGCGATCACCGCGGTGAGCAGCACCGCGATACTTCTGTGCGCGATTCGTGTACTGATCATGCGATCAGAGAAACGCGCCCCCACGACCCGACCCGGCTGCCGCGCGGAGGGGTCACCCTTATTGACGAGCGCGAGTGCTGTCAGCCCAGGTCTTCAAGCGCAGACCGGCACCCATCAGCCCGTCCGGCGTTTGAGGACGAGGCCCTTTCGGGGCCGATCGGGGGCGAAAACTCACCCCAGCACCACATCCCGCCAGGCCCCCCGCACCCCCTCGGCCACATCATGCGCCCCCACAGGCGCCCCCTCCGCAGCCAACCGACCCGCCAGCCCATGCAGATACGCCCCCACACTCCCCGCGTCGAACGCCGACAGCCCCGACGCCAGCAACGACCCGGCAAGCCCCGACAACACGTCCCCACTCCCGGCCGTGGCCAGCCACCCCGTCCCGGTCGAGTTGACCCGCACCGCCCCACCCCCCGAATCCGCGACCAACGTCGTGGACCCCTTCAAGAGCACGGTCGCCCCGTACCGCCCCGCCAACTCCCGCACGGACTCCAGCCGAGCCCCCTCGACCTCCCCCCGATCCACCCCGAGGAGCGCCGCCGCCTCCCCCGCGTGCGGAGTCATCAACGTCGGCGCCCTACGCGCCCGTACGGCATCCGCATCCGCCAGCCGCAGCCCGTCCGCGTCGATGAGCACGGGCACCTCGGCGGTCACGACGTCCGCGACGGTCGCCGCGTCGTCGCCGGCACCGGGCCCCACGACCCACGCCTGCACCCGCCCCGCCTTGAGCGGCCCCCCGTCCGACACCAGTACCTCGGGGAACCGCGCGATGACCGCGTCCGCGGCGGGACCGACGTACCGTACGGCCCCCGCCCCGCCCCGCAACGCCCCCGCGACGGCGAGCACGGCCGCCCCGGGATACCGCCCGGACCCGGCGGCGATGCCGACGACACCGCGCCGGTACTTGTCGCTCTCGGCGCTCGGCACGGGCAACAGCCGTGCCACGTCGGCGTGTTGGAGGGCCTCGAGTTCGGGTTCGGCGGGGAGTTCGGCGTCGAGTCCGATGTCGACGAGCCGTACGGAACCGGCGTACTCGCGCGCGGGGTCGATGAGCAGCCCGGGCTTGTGGGCGCCGAAGGTGACGGTGACGTCGGCGCGCACGGCGGCACCGCGCACCTCGCCGGTGTCCGCCTCGACGCCGCTGGGCAGGTCGACGGCGACGACGAGCGCCCCGGAGTCCCCGGCGAGCGTCGCGAGCCGGGCGGCGTCGGGTCGTAGGCCGCCCTTGCCGCCGATGCCGACGATGCCGTCGAGGACGAGATCGGCGCGCAGGACGGTGTCCTCGGCGGCGGCGACGGTACGGCCGCCCGCGCGCAGCAGCGCCGCGAGCCCGCCCGGGTGGGTGCGGTCGGGCGCGAGGAGTACGGCGACGACGGCCGCCCCGCGCCGGGCCAGCCGGGCGCCGGCGTACAGGGCGTCGCCGCCGTTGTCCCCGCTCCCCACCAGCAGGACGACCCGGCTGCCATAGACCCGGCCCAGCAACTGGGCGCAGGCGACGGCGAGTCCGGCGGCGGCGCGCTGCATGAGCGTGCCTTCCGGGAGCCGTGCCATGAGGGCCTGTTCGGCCGTCCTTACCGTCTCCACGCTGTACGCAGTCCGCATGCGGTCGAGTCTGCCCCGGATGGGCCGGGCCGCGCATCCGGGCGCCCGGGGCAGGTCCTTGTCAGCCCTCCGCGATGACCACGGCCGAGGCGACCCCGGCGTCGTGGCTCAGGGAGACGTGCCAGGAGCGCACGCCCAGTTCGGCCGCGCGGGCGGCGACCGTGCCGGTGACCCGCAGCCGGGGCTGCCCGCTGTCCTCGACGTACACCTCGGCGTCCGTCCAGTGCAGTCCGGCGGGGGCGCCGAGCGCCTTGGCGAGGGCCTCCTTCGCGGCGAAGCGGGCGGCGAGTGAGGCGTTCCCCCGCCGTTCCCCGCTCGGCAGCAGCAACTCGCTGTCCAGGAAGAGGCGTTGGGCCATTCCCGGTGTACGTGCGAGGGACGCCGCGAACCGGTCGATCTCGGCCACGTCGATACCAACCCCGATGATGCTCATGCCGAGCACCCTACGACCGGGCCCGCCCGCGCAACGGATCGGCGGGCGGGCGGGCGGACCTGCGGAGTTCAGGCGGCGTCGAGAGCCGCGGTGATCTTGCGGGTCATGTCGGCCATGACGGGGCTGTCGGCGTTCTTGTCGGCGCGGGTGCCCGCGTCGAGGGCGACGAGGACGGTGCCGCGGAAGTTGTCGGCCTCGGCCGGGTCCTGCTTCTTGAGCACGCTCATGGCCTCGGTCAGGGCCGGCAGCACGTGGTCGGCGAGTTCGGCGACGGACTTGCCGTTGAGGCCCTTGATGCGCGACTTCTCGGCGAGCACGTACCCGATCGGGCCGGTCGCGGAGGCCAGCGCGATGCTGCCCTGGGTGGCGACCTTGTGCGGTGAACCGGCGGCCCCGGCGGCGGCCATCAGCGAGACGGCGCCGTACGCGGCGGTGCGGAGGGTGTTCTTGTCCTGGTCGGTGAGGTTGATGCCCATGGTGACGCTCTCCTTGGATCCGGCGCGGCCCCGGGTCGGGGCCGCTCGCCTTCGTTGTGATCCAGAGCCTGCGCCCGCCCGGTTTCACGGGGCCTTCAGGGCGACTTCAGGGTGCTTTCAGGGCGGTTTCAGGGCCGGTCAGACGACCCGGACCCCCTGCCGCCAGACGCCCGTGACCAGGGGGACGCCCGGGCGGTAGGCGAGGTGGACGTGGCTCGGGGCGTCCAGGAGGGTCAGGTCGGCGCGGGCGCCCGGGGTGAGGCGGCCGATGTCGTCGCGGCGGAGGGCTGCCGCGCCGCCGGCCGTGGCGGACCACACCGCCTCGTCCGGGGTCATGCCCATGTCCCGTACCGCGAGGGCGATGCAGAAGGGGACGGAGGACGTGAAGGACGAGCCGGGGTTGCAGTCGGTGGAGAGGGCGACGGTCGCGCCCGCGTCCAGGAGGCGGCGGGCGTCGGGCCACTCGGCGCGCGTGGAGAACTCGGCGCCGGGCAGCAGCGTCGCGACCGTGCCGCTGTTCGCCAGGGCGTCCACGTCGGCGTCGGTGAGGTGGGTGCAGTGGTCGGCACTGGCCGCGTCGAGTTCCACGGCGAGCTGGACGCCGGGGCCGTACGAGAGCTGGTTGGCGTGGATGCGGGGGTGGAGGCCCTTCGCCTTGCCCGCGCTGAGGATCGCGCGGGCCTGGTCGCCGTCGAACGCGCCCTTCTCGCAGAACACGTCGATCCAACGGGCGTGCGGGGCACAGGCGTCGAGCATCTCGCCGGTGACCAGCGACACGTATCCGGCCGGGTCGTCCGCGAAGTCCGGCGAGACGATGTGGGCGCCGAGGTAGGTCACCTCGTCCGTGTGCGCGGCGGCGATGCGCAGCGCGCGGGACTCGTCGGCGACCGTCAGGCCGTAGCCCGACTTGGTCTCGAAGGTGGTGGTGCCCTGGCGGAGCGCCTCGTCCAGGTAACGGGTGAGGTTCGCCTCCAGTTCCGCGTCGCTCGCGGCGCGCGTCGCGGCGACGGTCGTGCGGATGCCGCCCGCGCTGTACGCCCGCCCGGACATCCGGGCGTTGAACTCCCGCGTGCGGTCGCCCGCGAAGACGAGGTGCGAGTGGGAGTCCACGAAGCCCGGCAGGACCGCCCGCCCACCGGCGTCGACCCGGTTGTCAGTGGCGGGTGCTTTGCTTGATTCACCGGTCCACACGACGTGGTCGCCGTCGATGACGACGGCCGCGTCCTGGACCAGTCCGAGAGGGGAACCGTCACCGAGGGAGGGGTCGTTGGTGACCAGCGTGGCGATGTTGGTGATGACAGTGCTGCTCATCGTGTCCTCGTGGGTGCGGGGTTCGGCGGTCAGTGGGAGCGCAGGGCCTCGACGGCCTGCGCCAGCGCCTGCGGCACATTCGGTACGAGCGTGTGAGCACCGTCGCGCACGACGTGCCGGCCGCCCACGACCGTGTGCCGTACGTCCGCTGCCGTCGCCGCGAATACGGCCGTCTCGGCGCCGAGCCTGGGCACCGGGCCCGCTGTCCTGACCGAGTCGAGGGCAATCGTCGTGAAGTCGGCGAGCGCGCCTGCCTCCAGCGAGCCCGCGTCCGTCCAGCCGAGTGCCGCGTGGCCGTCGGCCGAGGCCGCGCGGAGCAGGGCCGCCGCCGTCCAGTGACCCCGGGTGCGGGTGCGCAGGCGTTCGTTCAGCTCCATCGCGCGGGCCTCTTCGAGGAGGTCGATGACGGCGTGGCTGTCGGAGCCGAGGGAGAGCGGTGAGCCCGCGCGCTGGAGGGCGACGGCGGGGCCGATGCCGTCCGCGAGGTCGCGTTCCGTCGTCGGGCACATGCAGGTGCCGGTGCCGGTCGAGCCGAGCAGGGCGATGTCCTCGTCCGTGAGGTGCGTGTTGTGGACGCCGGTGGTGCGCGGGCCGAGCACTCCGTGGTCGGCGAGGAGCCGGGTCGGGGTGCAGTCGTGGGCGGTGCGGCAGGCATCGTTCTCGGCGGTCTGCTCGGACAGGTGGACGTGCAGCGGGGCCCGCCGCTCCTCGGCCCAGCGGGCCACGGTCGCCAACTCCCGTGCGGGCACGGCCCGTACGGAGTGGATGGCGGCACCGATCCGTGCGTGATCCCGTTCCTTGAGAAGTGAAGAGCGTTCGGCCCAGGCGTCCGCGCTGCCGTCGGAGAAGCGGAGCTGGTGCCGGTTGGGGGGCTGTCCGAAGCCGGAGGAGAGATAGGCGGTGTCGAGGAGGGTGATGCGGATGCCGGCTTCGGAGGCGGCGGCGATGAGGGCCTCACCCATGGCGTTGGGGTCGGCGTACGGGGTGCCGCCGTGCGCGTGGTGCACGTAGTGGAACTCGCCGACGGCCGTGATCCCGGCGAGCGCCATCTCGGCGTACACCGCGCGGGCGAGGGCGTGGTAGGTCTCCGGGGTCAGCTGGTCGGCGAAGGAGTACATGAACTCCCGCCAGGTCCAGAAGGTCCCGGAGCCGACCTGGACGGTGCCGCGCAGGGCCCGGTGGAAGGCGTGGCTGTGGGCGTTGGCGAGCCCGGGGAGGGTCAGGCCGCGGAGGATCTCGGCGCCGGGGGGCGGGGTGTCGACTCCCGTGCGGAGGGCGGTGATTCGCCCGTCGCTCACCTCCAGGGCGACGCCCGGCTCGACGTTGGTGTCGAGCCAGGCGTGTTCCAGCCAGTACGTCCGCGTGCGGGGTGTGCCGGGGGATGTCACCTGCAGGCCAGCCCTTCCAGTACGTCGGCGAGTGCGGTCACCCCGGCCACGCAGTCGTCCTCGGCCGCGAACTCGGCCGGGGAGTGCGAGACACCCGTGGGGTTGCGCACGAACAGCATGGCGGTCGGGATGCTTCCGGAGAGGATCCCGGCGTCGTGTCCCGCGCCGGTGCCCAGGACGGGGACCGTGAGGTCGGTGTCCTTGCCCAGGACGCGGGCGAGTTCGTCGCGCAGGGTGTGGTCGAACTCGACGACGGGGGTGAAGGACTCCCGGACGACGTCGAGGTCGACGCCGTGCGCCTTCGCGTACTCGCGGGCCGCCTTCTCGACGCCGGTGACCACCGTGTCCAGGGTGTCCTGGTCGGCGGCGCGGGAGTCGAGCCAGCCGCGCACCAGGGAGGGGATGGCGTTGACGCCGTTCGGCTCGACGGCGATCTTCCCGAACGTGGCGACGGCACCGGCGAGTCGGGCCTCGCGTCGGGCGGCGAGCACGGTCTCCGCGTACGACAGCATCGGGTCGCGGCGGTCCACCAGCCTGGTCGTGCCGGCGTGGTTGGCCTCGCCCCGGAAGTCGAACCGCCAGCGTCCGTGCGGCCAGATGGCACTGGCGATGCCGACCCGGTCGCCGGACAGGTCCAGCGCGCGGCCCTGTTCGACGTGCAGCTCGACGAACGCGCCGATGCGGGCGAGGCGTTCGGGGTCGGGGCCGATGGCGTCGGCGTCGTAGCCGGCCGCCGCCATGGCCTGCGGCAGGGTGACCCCGTCGCCGTCGGTCAGCCGGTGTGCCTGCTCGACGGTGAGCTGCCCGGCGGTGAGCCGCGAGCCGACACAGGCGAGCCCGAAGCGGGCGCCCTCTTCGTCACCGAAGTTCACGAGGGCCAGCGGCTTGGTGAACCGCGCTCCCCTGCGGCGCAGTTCATCGAGGGCGGCGAAGGACGACACGACCCCGAGGGGTCCGTCGAAGGCCCCGCCGTCGGGCACCGAGTCGAGGTGCGACCCGGTGACGACGGCGTCCCCGGCTGCGGGATCGCCGAGCCAGGCCCACTGGTTGCCGTTGCGGTCGAGCTCGTAGGCCAGACCGCGGGACCGGGCCTGCTCCTCGAACCAGGCACGGCACTCGGCGTCGGCGGCGGTCCAGGCGAACCGGCGGTAGCCGCCGGAGTCGGGGTGCCGGCCGACGGGGAGCAGCTCGCGCCACATCTCGTGGAAGGAGGCGCCGGCCACACCCGCGTCCGGGGCCGCGGAGTCACGGCCCCGCTCGTCTCCCGGAAGGGTCACGCGTCGTCACCCTCGCGCATCGGAACCCGCACGCCCCGCTCGTCCGCGACCCGCTCCGCGATGTCGTAGCCCGCGTCGACGTGCCGGATGACGCCCATGCCGGGGTCGTTGGTGAGGACACGGCGGATCTTCTCGCCGGCGAGGGGGGTGCCGTCGGCGACGGTGACCTGGCCCGCGTGGATGGAGCGGCCCATGCCGACGCCGCCGCCGTGGTGGATGGAGACCCAGGACGCGCCGGAGGCGACGTTGACCATGGCGTTCAGCAGGGGCCAGTCGGCGATCGCGTCGGAGCCGTCGAGCATGGCCTCGGTCTCGCGGTACGGGGAGGCGACGGAGCCGCAGTCGAGGTGGTCGCGGCCGATGGCCAGGGGCGCTGCCAGCTCGCCGCTCGCGACCATGTCGTTGAAGCGCTCGCCGGCCTTGTCGCGCTCGCCGTAGCCGAGCCAGCAGATGCGGGCCGGGAGGCCCTGGAAGTGGACGCGCTCGCCGGCCAGCTTGATCCAGCGGTGGAGGGACTCGTTCTCCGGGAAGAGGTCGAGGATCGCCTTGTCCGTCTTGTGGATGTCGGACGCCTCGCCGGACAGGGCGGCCCAGCGGAAGGGGCCCTTGCCCTCGGAGAAGAGGGGGCGGATGTAGGCGGGGACGAAGCCGGGGAAGGCGAACGCCCGCTCGTACCCGGCGAGTTGGGCCTCGCCGCGGATCGAGTTGCCGTAGTCGAAGACCTCGGCACCGGCGTCCATGAAGCCGACCATCGCCTCGACGTGCGTGGCCATGGACTCACGGGCGCGGGTGGTGAAGCCCGCCGGGTCCTTGGCGGCCGCGTCGGCCATGTCCTCGAAGGCGATGCCCACGGGGAGGTAGGCCAGCGGGTCGTGGGCCGAGGTCTGGTCGGTCACGATGTCGACGGGGGCGCCCTCGGCGAGCATCTGCGGGAGCAGTTCCGCCGCGTTGCCGAGGAGGCCGATGGAGAGCGGGCGGCGGGCGTCGCGGGCCTCGACGGCCAGCTCCAGCGCGTGGCGGAGGTTGTCGGCCTTGACGTCGAGGTAGCGGTGCTCGATGCGGCGCTCGATGGCACGCGGGTCCACGTCGATGCAGATCGCGACGCCGTCGTTCATCGTCACGGCGAGGGGCTGCGCGCCGCCCATGCCGCCGAGGCCGGCGGTGAGGGTGATGGTCCCCGCGAGGGTGCCGCCGAACTTCTTCGCGGCGACGGCGGCGAAGGTCTCGTAGGTGCCCTGGAGGATGCCCTGGGTGCCGATGTAGATCCACGAACCGGCGGTCATCTGGCCGTACATGGTGAGGCCGAGGGCCTCCAGGCGGCGGAACTCCTCCCAGTTGGCCCAGTCGCCGACGAGGTTGGAGTTGGCGATGAGGACGCGCGGGGCCCACTCGTGGGTCTGCATCACGCCGACCGGGCGGCCGGACTGGACGAGCATCGTCTCGTCCTGCTTGAGGGTGCGCAGGGTGCGGACCATGGCGTCGAAGGAGCGCCAGTCGCGGGCGGCCTTGCCGGTGCCGCCGTAGACGACGAGCTTGTCGGGGTGTTCGGCGACCTCGGGGTCCAGGTTGTTCTGCAGCATCCGCAGGGCGGCCTCCTGCTGCCATCCCAGGGCGCTCAGTTCCGTACCGCGCGGTGCTCGTACGGGGCGGGGTCCTGACATGGTCTGCCTCCTAGCGGACTGCGTTCAGCGGATTTCTACTACAGCTATTCACATCCTGGCTTCGTGAATAGAACTAGTCAATACATCAGGGCGTCTCTCTGGGCAGGCTCAGGATGTTTGGCCGGATGTACGAGCCGGTTGTACCGGCACGGGCGACGACACGACGGGGATGCGATGCGCAACGGAATCCAGGGTCACACGGACGCCGCCGAACCCGGCGCCGAACGCAGCGCCCGCCGGGACGAGGCGGTCCGGGCCGCCGTGGAGCAGGGGCTGCTGGGACCCGGCGCCCCCATCGCCGCACTGCTGGACGTCACCGGCATCCGGGAGTCGGCGGCGGAGCTGCGGGCGGCGTTCGACGCGGTGACGGCACCCGGAACTCCGGTGCTGCACGCGTTCGCCGTGAAGGCGAGCCCGCTGGTGCCGGTGCTGCGGCTGCTGCACGAGGAGGGCATCGGCGCCGAGGTCGCGAGCCCCGGCGAGCTGGCCCTCGCCCGGGCGGCGGGCGTACGGCCGGAGCGGACGGTGCTGGACGCGCCCGCGAAGACACCGGCGGAGCTGCGGGAGGCGCTGGCGCTCGGGATCGCCGTGAACGCCGACAACCCGCAGGAGCTGGAGCGCATCGACGGGCTGATGCGGTCGGCGAGCAGCCGTTCGCCGCTCGGGATCCGGGTCAATCCGCAGATCGGCGGCGGGTCGATCGCGGCGCTCTCCACGGCGACGGCGACCTCGAAGTTCGGGGTGGCGCTGCGGGACGAGGGGGCGCGCGAGTGGGTGGTGCGCGCCTACGCCGAGCGGCCGTGGCTGACCCGGCTGCACGCGCACACCGGGTCGCAGGGCATCCCGCTGGCCCTGCTCGCGCGGGGCGTCGCGGAGACGTACGAGCTGGCCGAGGAGATCAACGCGCGGATCGGGCGGCCGCAGATCGACACGCTCGACATCGGCGGCGGCCTGGGGGTCAACTTCGGTTCGGACGCGACGACCCCGACCTACGCGCAGTACGCGCGGCTGCTGCGGGAGGCGGTGCCGGGGCTGTTCGACGGGCGGTACGGGCTGGTCACCGAATTCGGACGGTCGATGCTGGCCAAGCAGGGCACGGTGGTGGCCCGGGTCGAGTACGCGAAGAGCGCGGGCGGCCGGCCCATCGCGATCACGCACGCGGGCGTGCAGGTGGCGACCCGCACGGTGTACGCGCCGCAGTCGTGGCCGCTGCGGATCGCCGCCTACGACGGGAAGGGGCGCCCCAAGTCGGGCCCCGAGGTGGTGCAGGACGTGGCCGGACCCGCCTGCTTCGCGGGTGACCTGCTCGCCGAGGGGCAGGCGCTGCCGTTGCTGGAGCAGGGCGACCACGCGGCGGCGCTGGACACCGGGGCGTACTACTTCGCGGCGCACTACGCCTACAACTCCCTTGCCCGGCCCGGCATTTACGGCTTCGTGCAGGACGGCGCCGGAGGCGTGACGTTCGCGACCGTGCGCAAGCCCCAGACGGTGGCGGAGATCGTGGCCGAATCCGGCGGGGCGCACGCCGCCGCGCTCACCACCCTCCGCGCGCCCGGGAGCCGTTGACGCACACCGGTGCGAGCAGGGTTCAACTGACCCATGCAACTCGTCTGAAAACGGGGTCAGTTGACCCACCTTAGTCACTCGGGTGCATGTTCCACCGGAAAATGCCAGATCCCTCACCCCTCGGCCACACGGTGCGTAGCTTCGTCGTCACTCAGCCGAACCGCAGGCGGGAGGGGAGCCAGGGTGCCCGGAATCGACGAGTGCTTACTTGAGGCCATGCGACTGCCCGGTGCCCGGGGCGCCGCGCTGGTCGACTGGACGAGCGGGCTGGCCCTGGGCGTCGTCGGGGAGTCCCCGGGCGGCGACCAGGAGGCCAGCGCCGCCGAGGCCGCCGAGCTGGCGCGGCTCGCGGCCGAGCACCGGGCGTTCGCGTCCATGGGAACCGACGGGGAGGAGGCCGACGATCCGCCGCTGGAGGATCTGATCGTCAGCAACCGGGACAGCTATCACGTGCTCCGGTTCGTGCGGACGTCGTTCGACAGCAGCGTGTTCCTGCACCTGTGGCTGGCCCGCGCGGAGGGCAACCTCGCGCTGGCCCGCATCCGGCTCGGCGAGATGGCCGGACGGCTGGTGCTGGGATGACCGCGGTCAAGGCCACGCCCACCACCCCGCCGCCCCGGCTGCCGGTGCGGGACAAGGCCGCCGCCGGGGACCGGGGCTGGGGCGGCGTCTCGCCGATGCTGACCCGGCTCGCCGCCGAGGAGGCCACCGGTGTCCTCGTCCGCGAGCGCGGCAGCCTGCATCTCGTGGACGGCGGGGTCGTCCACGCCGAGAGCCCGTCCGCGCCCGGTCTCGACCTGCTCCTCACCGCGCACGGCACGCTGGGCGCCGAGGCGTGGGAGGCCGCGGCGAGAGCGACCGACGACCGGCACGCCACGACCCGACTGCTGCTGGACGGCGGCCTGTTGAGCCCGGGCGCGCTGGAGCTGTGCCATCTCGGGGCGCTGTACGACGCGGCGTACTTCGTGCTCGCGCCGAGCAGCACCCCGGGCCGGTTCCGGTACGGCGTGACGCATCCGCTCGGGGGTGTGCGGCCGGTTCCGGTGGCCGCACTGGAGCGGGAGACGCTGCGCCGCCGGGATCTGCTGCACCGCGTCTGGCCGGACGCGGCGACGGACGGCGCGCCGCTGGTGCGGGCCGACCCCGTCGCGCCCGCGCCGGTCACGCCCCGGCAGGCCGCGGTGCTGGCCCTGGTGGACGGCGTCCGTACGGCGACGGACATCGCGCGGACGCTGGGGCGGCGGGCGTATCCCACGCTGCTGGACGTCCGGCGGCTGGTGTCGGCGGGGCTCGTCTCGCCCCGGCAGGCCGCGCCCGCCGCGGTGACCGCACCCGGACCCGCGCCCGGAGCCCCACCCGTGCTGGACGTCGTCGATCCCGACATCACATTGCTGAAGAGGCTCAGGGATGCGCTGGAGGCCCTTTGAGTGGCAGCGAGCACGCGCCGAGAGGAGAGAGCCGATGGCCTCCGAGGCCGAGATCCTCGACGAGCTGCGCCGGCTGAGAGCCCGGGTGCCCCAGTTGACCGGGGCGCTGGCGGCGGGCGTCGACGGTCTCGTCCTGGCCCAGGACACCCCGGGCGTCGAGCCGGAGCGGGTGGCCGCGCTGACCGTGACGGCGCTCGGCGTGGCCGAACGGATGGCGGACGCGACCGGGCAGGGCGACTTCCGCGAGCTGCTCGTGCGCGGGGTCTACGGCTATGTCGCGACCTACGCGGCGGGCCGCGGCGCCGTGCTGACCGTGCTCGCCCAGGACCGCGTCAACCTCGGCCGGCTGCTGTTGGAGGGCCGCCGGGCGGGGGCCCGGATCGGCGAACTGGTCGACGCCGAGGCGGCGGCCGAGACCGAGGCCGAGGAGCGGTCCGAGGCGACGGCGTCCGCCAAGGCGCCCCCGAGAACCACCACCGCACGACCGAGAACAGCGCGCGCACCACGCACCACCAACGCGCGTACCACCACGGAAAGTTGAACGGACCCAAGGGAGCACTGTCATGGCCAACACCGAAACCTCTCTCAAAGAGGCGCTGACCTCCATCGAGGGCGCGACCGGCGTCGCGCTCGTCGACTACACCAGCGGTATGGCGCTCGGCACGATGGGCGGCAGCAAGACCTTCGACCTCGGCGTCGCCGCGGCCGGCAACACCGACGTGGTGCGCTCCAAGCTGCGCACCATGGAGCACCTCGGCCTGAAGGGCGAGATCGAGGACATCCTGATCACCCTGTCGAGCCAGTACCACCTGATCCGCCTGCTCAAGGGGCGCGGCGGCAACGGCCTCTTCCTCTACCTGGTCCTGGACGCCAACCGGGCCAACCTGGCGATGGCCCGCCACCAGCTGAAGAAGATCGAGGCGGACCTGGAGGTGTAGCCGCCCTAGGCGAAGACGTCGCTACGGCGGCGCGCCCCGCCCGGGGTCGCGTCGCCCGCGGCGATGCCGGTGGAGCGGTAGCCCTTGACCGGCTTGCCGGCGGGGGCGCCGTGGCGCTTGTCCAGCCAGTCGACGCGGATCCAGAGCAGCACGTCGTCGGCACGCTCGCGGCGGCCGAGCCACGCGGCCTTCAGGCGGAGTCCGGTACCGGCACCGGCGAGCAGCATGCCGCCCGCGGCGGGCACGGCGAACGAGCTGGCCAGCGCGAGCGCGAGAGCGAGGACGAGCCACCAGCGGTGGGCCCGTCGCCAGTTCCGCGTGCTCACCGCGCGGTCCTGGAGCACGTCGTGCTTCCCGGCCCGGGCGGCGCCACGGGCCAGCGCGGTGTAGCGCCGGCGCCGTGTGTACGACACCACGGCCGCCGCGACGATGAACAGCGCGGCCCCGGCCATCACCCCGATCCGCCGTCCGGTGATCCCGGGCGGCAACACCCCGACACCCGCCGCCAGCACCCCGAACCACCACATCGGGGCGGCCCCGGCCCGTACGACGACAGCCACTCGGGCCAGCCCCTGAACTCTCCGGTCTCCGCGTGCCACGTCCCGCCTCCTGGTCGTCCCGGCACAGTTCCGTCCGGCGGGGAGACTAGTGAGCGAACGTGAGACGAGTCTGAGAACGCACCGACTGGAACCGGCCGTCCCACTCCACGCACCGCCTCGTCGCGTCGACCGGCGTCACTCCACGAACAGCCCCCGCGCCGCCGCCCGCGCGTCGAACTCCTCCAGGCGGGCCTGCGCATCCGGCAGGTCGTCGCACATCGCCTCCAGCAGCACCCGCCCGAGCAGCATCGGCGCGCACGCCGTGTCGAAGGCGAGGCCCGTGCCGACGGCGGCCGGGATCAGGAGGTCGGAGACCTTGGCGACGGGGGCGAACGCCGAGTCGGCGACGGTGACGACGGTCAGGCCCGCCTCCCGTGCGTACGCCAGCGTGTCCACGACCTCGCGCGGATGCCGGGGCAGCGCGAAGCACAGCAGGGCGGTGGCACCGGCCCGGACGGCCGCGTCGATCCGGTCGTGGATCATCGTGCCGCCCTCGTTGAGCAGCCGTACGTCCGGGTGGACCTTCGCGGCGAAGTACGCGAAGCCGTACGCCTGGGAGGCCGCCGCGCGCAGGCCGAGGACGGGCAGCGGGCGGGAGGCGGCGAGCAGCCGGCCCGCCTTGGCGACCGGCCGGGGGTCGGCCAGTATCTCGGCGAGGTGCTTGAGGTTCTCGATCTCGGCCTCTACGGCCTGCTGGTACTCGTTGTACGACGCCGTGTCCGGAGCAGACTCGGAGGGCGCCACCTCGCGGAGGTGTCTGCGCAGCGCCGGGTAGCCGTCGAAGCCGAGGGCGACCGCGAAGCGGGTCACGGAGGGCTGGCTGACACCGGCGAGTTCGGCGAGTTCGACGCTGGAGAGGAACGGCACGTCGGCGGCGCGGCGCACCATGCTGTGCGCGATGCGCCGCTGGGTCGGCGTGAGCCGGTGCCCCTCGAAGAGCGCCTGCAGCCGTGCGGCCGGGCTGTCGGTCACACCCACACTCCTGTCCGCGGCCGGGTCCACGCCCGGCTCCGCGTTCTTGTCCGCACTCCCGTCCCCACTCCTGCCCACGCTCATGACGTGCTCCCCCTCCAGATCTCGGTGAACCGGTCCAGCAGTCCCGCCGCCGCCGTCACATCGTCCGTGAGCGGCCGGTCCGCCGTCTCGTCGTCGAGCACCGACTCGGCCAGCTCCAGCGCGCGGCCGACCGGGAGTTCCGGGTCGGGCCGCAGACCCCGCTGGCGCAACGCCCGGACGGCGGCGACGAGTTCGCAGCCGACGACGAGACGGTACGCGCGGCAGGCGCGCAGTGTCTGACGTGCGGCGAGCGAGGCGAAGCTGGCCTGTTCCTCGACGCCCCGGGAGAGTACAGCGTGCCCGAGGGAGGCGGGAGCGGAGAAGGCCCGCAGGTCACCGAGGGCGGCGGCGGCGGAGTACTCCAGGATCATCACGCCGGAGGACGCGGCCTCGTTGTCGGCGAGGAAGGGCTTGAGGCGGGTGAACGCGGGCTCGTTCAGCGAGGAGAGCCGGGATGTCGAGAGCCGGGCCACCTGGGTGAGGGCGAGCCTGAAGTGGTCCAGGGCGAGGACGAGTTGGGCCTGGTAGAAGCCGCCGTGGTGGTAGGCGGTCATGTCCTCGGCGGAGATGAAGGGGTTCTCGGCGGCGGCGTTGATCTCGATCGCGAGCACCGCCTCCAGCGCGTCGGCCGCGTCGTGCGCGGGCCCGTGGATCTGCGGCAGGCACCGGAAGCCGTACGGGTCCTGGATCCGCCCGAGCGGAGGGGTGGGCCGGTCGGCGGCCCCGATCAACTCCCGCATCCGGCGCGCGACTTCGGTCGACCCGCGGTGCGGCCGGGCGGCGTGCACCGGCGCGGCGTACGGCTCGTGCGACCCGTCCACGGCGAGCAGCGAGAGCGCCCCGACGACCTGCGTGGCCCCGATCAGCCCCCTCAACTCGTCCAGCGCGAGGGCGGATTGGCCGAGGGTGAGCGCGTTGCTGCTGATGAGCGCGAGCGCGTCGTTGTTGTCGAGGGGCTGGGGTTCCGGAACTCCCGCGAGGGGCTGGGGCTCGGGAACTCCGGCGAGGGAACGTGCACTTGAGGCCGACGCGCCCCGCCCCCCGGAAGCCGCCCCACCAACATCCCCCGCCCCCCGCCAGGGATGCTCCCCCACCAGCGCCAACCCCACCTGGGCCAGCGCCGCGATGTCCCCGGTGCCCACCGATCCGAACTCGTTGACGACCGGGTACACCCCGCTCTCCAGCGCCTCGCACAGTGCGGTGACGACCGTGGGCCGCAGCCCAGCACCGCCCGCCAGCAGCTGGTTCGCGCGGACCGCGAGCATCGCCCGTACTTCCCGGGCCGGGAGTTCGTCGCCGATCGCACCGGCGTGGCTGCGCAGCAGGCGCAGGCCGTGCTCGGCGGCGGCCTCGGTGGGCACGTCCTCGTTCCGGTTGGCGCCGACGCCGGTCGAGCGGCCGTAGACGCGGCCGGTCGCGGCGATCTGGCGGGCCGCGTCCCAGGACTCGGTCGCGCGCTTCATCGCGTCGGTGCCGGGGACCGGCCGGGCGTCCCCGTCGGCGAGCCGGACGACATCGGTGACGCCGAAGCCGACCCCGTCAAGGACGACGAGGTCGGAGCCCCCGGACACCATCGCATCAGCGGTGCCCACGATCCGAGACGACATATGGCCCCAAACTCCCCTCAATCCGGACACTCGATCTTGCCCACCGGTCATCCGTTACCTCGGATTAACGCGGAGACATTGACAAACTATTCAGACACCGAGAACTCTGCATGACGTTATACAGCCGGGCAAGGGACAACTCATGATCCAGTTCGACGCGGTCCACAAACGCTTCCCCAACGGCACGACAGCAGTTCACGACCTCACCCTGGAGATGCCGGAGGGCGGGGTCACCGTACTGGTCGGATCCTCCGGTTGCGGCAAGACGACCACCCTTCGGATGATCAACCGGATGATCGACCCGACCTCGGGTGTCATCAAGGTCGGCGGCAAGGACGTCACCCGGCAGGACGCGGCCGAACTGCGCCGCTCCATCGGCTATGTCATCCAGCAGTCGGGCCTCTTCCCGCACCGCACGGTCCTCGACAACATCGCCACCGTGCCGCTCCTGCTGGGCCACGGCAGGAAGAAGGCCCGCGCCCGCGCCGCCGAACTCCTGGAGACCGTCGGCCTCGCCGCCGACGCCGGGAAGCGCTACCCGCACCAGCTCTCCGGCGGCCAGCAGCAGCGCGTCGGCGTGGCCCGCGCACTCGCCGCCGACCCGCCCGTGCTGCTGATGGACGAGCCGTTCGGCGCGGTCGACCCGGTGGTCCGCACCCAACTCCAGGACGAACTGCTGCGCCTGCAGAAGGAGTTGAACAAGACCATCGTCTTCGTCACGCACGACATCGACGAGGCCGTACGGCTCGGCGACCGCATCGCGATCTTCCGCACCGGCGGTCACCTCGTCCAGTGCGCGGCCCCCGCCGAACTCCTCGCCCGCCCGGCCGACGACTTCGTGGCCGACTTCCTCGGCGCCGAACGCGGCCTGAAGCTGCTCTCGTTGACGACCCTCGCCGAGGTCCCGCAGGGCCCGGCCCCCGAGGGCGGCACCTGGACCCTCGTCCTCGACGCGGCGCGCAGGCCCCTGCACTGGGCCGCGAAGGACGCCGTCATACCCGTACGACCGCTGACGGACGACGACTCCCTGCTCGCCGCGCTCAACGAGTCCGTCGCCTCCCCGAACGGCCTGATCGCGCGTGTCGACGCGGCCGGTGTCCTCACCGGCGTCTCGTCCCGCGACGACATCCACACCCACGCGGGCCGGGCGCACGCCGACGCGAGGGTCGCGGCATGACGATCGACTGGTCGTGGATAGGCGACCACACCGACGACCTGACCAGCCTCACCTTCTCGCACCTCCAGGCCGCGATGACCGCCGTCCTCCTCGGCCTGCTGATCTCGCTCCCGCTGGCCGTCGTGGCGCATCGGGTCCGCCCGCTCAGGGGCTTCCTGCTCGGCCTGTCGAACGTCCTCTTCACGATCCCGTCGATCGCGATCTTCGTGCTGCTGCTCCCGATCAGCGGTCTCACCCGTACGACCACGGTCATCGGCCTGACGGTCTACACGCTGGTCGTGCTGCTGCGGAACACGGTCGAGGGCCTCGACTCGGTGCCCGCGAAGACGAAGGAGGCCGCGAAGGCGATGGGCACCCGCCCCCTGCGCACTCTCCTCACCGTCGAACTCCCCCTCGCACTCCCGGTGATCATGGCCGGTGTCCGTATCGCCACGGTCATGTCGATCTCGCTCGTCTCGGTCGCGACCTACATCGGCGACGGCGGCCTCGGCCAGCTCTTCACCGACGGCTTCCAGCGCGACTTCCCGACGCCGGTCATCGTCGGCGTCGTCCTGACCCTGCTCCTGGCCGTGGTGGCGGACGCCCTGCTGGTCGCCCTCCAGTACGTGCTGACCCCGTGGAAGAGGCGGCGAGCCTGATGTACGAACTCTTCAAGAACCTCGCCAAGTGGCTGACCAGCGGCTCCCAGTGGGCCGGTTCGGACGGCATCGCGCACCGCCTCGCCGAGCACCTCCAGTACTCGCTGCTCGCGACCCTCATCGCGGCCGCGATCGGCCTCCCCCTCGGCCTGCTGATCGGCCACACCGGCAAGGGCGCGTTCCTCGCGATCAACCTCGCGTCCTTCGGCCGCGCCCTGCCGACCGTCGGCCTGGTCGTCCTCGTCTTTCTCGCCAGCGGCCTGTCGATGTGGCCGGTGTACATCGCGCTGGTCGCCCTCGCGGTCCCGTCCATCGTCACGAACACCTACGCCGGCATGACCGCCGTGGACCCGGACGTGAAGGACGCGGCACGCGGCCAGGGCATGCGCGGCCACCAGGTGCTGTTCCAGGTCGAGTTGCCGCTCGCGCTCCCCCTGATCATGACCGGCCTGCGCCTCGCCCTCATCCAGGTGGTGGCCACCGCCACGATCGCCGCCTACGTCTCGTTCGGCGGCCTGGGCCGCTACGTCTTCGACGGACTCGCCCAGCGGGATCTTGTGCAGGTGCTGGGCGGGGCGGTGCTTGTTGCCGTTGTCGCCATCGTGCTGGACCTCGGTCTCTCCGGGCTTCAGCGCTTCCTCTTCCGTCATCGCACGGCGTGAGCCCTTCGCTCGATATGCCGTCGATCGTCTGCGGCTCCGTCGTGGCTGGTCGCGCTCGCGCTGCGGTAGCCGCACATCGCTACAGTCCCGCCCCCTTTGGCGCCCGCCGAACCTGAAGGAACCCGAAAATGAACCGTCGCACCCTCCTCGGCGCCCTCGCCGGAACGGCCGTCGCGATCCCCGTCCTGTCCGCCTGCTCCAGCGGTGTCACCTCGCTCGACGGCGGTGGCTCGTCCGGCGGTGGCAGCGCCTCCAGCAAGAACGGCGTGACCATCGGCACCGCCAACTTCACCGAGAACCAGGTCCTCGGCTACCTCTACGCCGCCGCCCTCGAAGCGGCCGGCGTGAAGGTCAAGGTCCGCCCCAACCTCGGCACCCGCGAGATCGTCTTCCCCGCCCTCCAGAGCGGCGACATCGACCTCCTCCCCGAGTACCAGGGCTCCCTGCTCACCTACCTCCAGCCCAAGTCCAAGGTCGCGGAGGCGGGCGAGATGCAGAACGCCCTCACCCTCGCCCTCCCCTCCGGCCTCCAGGTCCTCCCCTACGGCGTCGCCGAGGACGCGGACTGCTTCGTCGTCACCCGCGCGACCGCCCGGAAGTACGGCCTCACCTCGCTGGCCGATCTCGCGAAGCACAACGGCAAGTTGACCCTGGGCGCCTCCGCGGAGGTGAAGACCCGTCAGGTGGGCGTCGTAGGACTGAAGTCGGTCTACGGCGTGGAGCTCAGGGAGTTCAAGTCCCTTGATTCCGACGGGCCGTTGGTGAAGGGCGCGCTGAAGAAGGGCGATGTGGACGTGGCGAACCTGTTCACCACCGACACCGACATCAAGGCCAACGACTGGGTCGTCCTCACCGACCCCAAGACGCTGATCCCCAGTCAGCACATCGTCCCGCTCGTCGCCGACCGCGTGGCCGACCCCACCGTCCGCAAGGCCCTCGCACGCCTGGGCAACATCCTCACCACCGCCCAACTCACCGAGCTGAACCGGCAGGTGGACAAGGACAAGAAGGATCCGGAGGACGTGGCGAACACGTATGCCGAACAGCACGGCATCACGAAGTAATGACCGGTCGATGATCTGACGCGGAATCAGCCAAGTGTCGTTAAACGAACACTCAGGGTGACGGATCACATGCGTAGGGTGATGAAACGCTCACCACCTGAGGAACCGTATGGCCTCCAACCGCAGGGCCTTCCTGACGGCCACCGCCGTCGGCGCGCTGGCCACCGCCCCCGCGACCGCCGCCGCCGATCCGCTCACCCGCCCGACCACCGCCTCCGCCGCGCTCGCCGAACTCCTGGACGGCAACCGCCGCTACGCCACCGACCACTCCCGCCACCCTGACGAGAGCCGCCGGCTGCGCCGCCGACTGGCCGCCGCTCAGCACCCGTTCGCGGTGATCGTCGGCTGCATCGACTCCCGGGTGCCGCCCGAGCTGGTCTTCGACCAGGGCCTCGGCGACCTGTTGTGCATAAGGACAGCGGGCGAGGTCCTGGACGAGGCGGTCCTCGCCTCCATCCAGTACGGCGTCGAGGAACTGCGCATCCCCCTGGTGATGGTGCTCGGCCACGAGCGCTGCGGCGCGGTCGCGGCGACCCTCGCGCACCTGGAGACCGGCGCGCCCGTCCCCGGCCATCTCGCGCTCCTGGTCGACGAGATCACCCCGGCCGCGCGCCGCACCCGCGCCCTGCCCGGCGACTGGGCCGAGCACACGATGACCGCGCACACGGCCTGGGTCCGGGACGCGATCCGCGCCGACCCCGCCTTCACCTCCGCGCACGTCGTCGCGGCCCGCTTCGACCTCGACACGGGCCTCGTGACCCTGCTGCCGTAGCGCGACCCGCTCGGGGTACTCGCGGTGAACCCCACGCCCAACAGGGGGGCTATCCCCAGTGCAGCGGGGGCGACGGCTCCCTAACCTGAGTCGCATGACGGGAATGGACGCGCACGACGTCGAACTCAAGAAGGAACTCAACGCCACCCTGCAGGCGCGCAGGGAACTGGGCGACGAGTACGAGTCGGCGCTGGTCGACTCCTTCCTGGAGAAGGTCGACCAGCGCATCGACGGCGCGGTGGAGCGCCGGGTGCGACGGCAGATGGCCGAGCAGCAGATGGTGGTCGCCCGCGGCTCCCGTTCACCCCAGGGCGCCGACTCCTGGGGCGAACGCTTCGGCTTCGGCATCGTCTCCATGGTCCTGGCGATCCCGCTCTCCGCGATCGGCGGCGGCATCGCCCACCTCCCCGGCCTGCTGGTGGCCTGGGCCGGCATCGTCGGCGTGAACGTCGTCCAGGCCGCGCGGTCCAACCCGGGGCTCTTCGGCGGACGGCGGCGCACGTCGTCCCAGGACAGCGACTGGGAGGACTGAGCGGGCCGGGAAGGTCGCGAAGGCTGAACGGCCTTACGCGCCTGGGCAGTTGGGCCGCGGAGAAGTACGGGCCGTAGAAAAGCTATGCGCGGGGACCGCCGCACCCCCCGTTGCCGGGAGGGCGGGACGACGGCGGTCCCCGCGAGGGACGCGTGCCGGGTCAGGACCGGGCGTGCGCGTCCTAGGCGTCGGTGGAGGTCCGGGAGCCGCTCCGGAGGTCCGTGACGCCGTTTTTGTGTCGGCGAGGCGGGGAGCCGCTCCCGCCCTGCCGACACCCACTAATCTGCACGACGCTTGTTAAGCGTGTGCTGCGTGGACGTGACGCCCTCGTACCACTTCCGCGAAGTCCACCGTTTCGGTGGGCAACCGCAAAGTCGCCGTCGACACGGCCCGTTCACCGGACGTTCGCTACTGCTTCCCGCCCTTGGCGAGGAAGGACAGCAGGTCCTGCCGGCTGATGACACCGGTGGGCTTGCCCTCGACCAGGACGATGGCCGCGTCGGCGGCGCCCAGCACGGACATCAGGTCGCCCACCGGTTCACCGGAGCCGACCTGCGGCAGCGGGGCCGACATGTGCTTCTCCAGCGGGTCGGTCAGGGAGGCGCGCTGGGTGAACAGGGCGTCCAGCAGCTCCCGTTCGACGACCGAGCCGACGACCTCCGCCGCCATGACGTCGGGGTGACCGGCGCCCGGCTTCACGATCGGCATCTGCGAGACGCCGTACTCGCGCAGCACCTCGATGGCCTCGCCGACCGACTCCTCCGGGTGCATGTGCACGAGCGACGGGATGGCGCCGTGCACCTTGTCGTTCAGGACGTCGGCGACGCGGGCGCTGGGACCCTCGTCCTCGAGGAAGCCGTAGTCGGCCATCCACTCGTCGTTGAAGATCTTCGACAAGTAACCGCGCCCGCTGTCGGGCAGCAGCACGACGACGACATCGTCAGGCCCGAGCCGCTCGGCGACCCGCAGCGCGGCCACGACGGCCATGCCGCAGGAGCCGCCGACCAGCAGCCCCTCCTCCTTGGCCAGCCGGCGGGTCATCTGGAAGGAGTCCTTGTCGGACACGGGGACGATCTCGTCCGCGACGGTCCGGTCGTAGGCGGTCGGCCAGAAGTCCTCACCGACACCCTCGACGAGATACGGCCGCCCGGAGCCGCCGGAGTAGACGGACCCCTCGGGGTCGGCGCCGATGACCTGCACCCGGCCCTCGCTGGCGTCCTTGAGGTAACGCCCGGTGCCGGAGATGGTCCCGCCGGTGCCCACACCCGCGACGAAATGGGTGATCTTCCCCTCCGTCTGCTCCCACAGCTCGGGGCCGGTCGAGTGGTAGTGGGAGAGGGGGTTGTTCGGGTTCGAGTACTGGTCCGGCTTCCAGGCACCCGGCGTCTCACGGACCAGGCGGTCGGAGACGTTGTAGTACGAATCCGGGTGCTCGGGGTCCACGGCGGTGGGGCACACGACCACCTCGGCGCCGTACGCGCGCAGCACGTTGATCTTGTCCGTGGACACCTTGTCGGGGCACACGAAGATGCAGTGGTACCCCTTCTGCTGGGCGACGATGGCGAGGCCGACGCCGGTGTTGCCGCTGGTCGGCTCGACGATGGTGCCGCCGGGCTGAAGCTCCCCGCTCTTCTCGGCCGCCTCGATCATGCGCAGCGCGATGCGGTCCTTCACGGATCCGCCGGGGTTGAAGTACTCCACCTTGGCCAGAACGGTCGCCTGGATGCCCGCGGTCACGCTGTTGAGCCTCAGTAGCGGGGTGTTGCCGACGAGGCTGATCATCGAGTCGTGGAATTGCACCGTTGTCTCCGGTTGCTGCAAAGAAGTGTCGTGAATGGTCCTGTCAGCGTAAGGCCCGTTCGGGGGGTCGGTACGCAGGGAATCCCCGCCCGCGGCACCATCCGCCGGGCGCACTCCGGGCCACCCGAAATCCACGTTCACCGACTGTTGAGATTGGGCGACGTGCTGTTCGGGGCAAGGAGTGGATGACGGCTCAGAGGAGGTGGCGGCGACGTATGACGAGGATGTCGAGGGCACGGGTGGCCCGGCGGATCGCGGCCGGTGCGGCGTACGGCGGTGGCGGGGTCGGGCTGGTGGGCGCGGCGGCCGTCGGGCTGGTGCTGGCCGAGGTCCGGTTCGTGAAGCGGCATGTGGGCAACGGCCACGGCCCGGGAAGCAACCATGTGCCCAGCGCCGACGGCCGGTACGGCCATTCCTACGACACCCCGGGTGAACCTCCGCTCCGCCTGACCATGCTCGGCGACTCCACGGCCGCGGGGCAGGGCGTGCACCGGGCGGCGCAGACCCCGGGCGCACTGCTCGCCTCGGGCCTCGCGGCGGTCGCGGAACGCCCGGTCGAGCTGCACAACGTGGCGCTCCCCGGCGCCCAGTCCGACGACCTGGACCGCCAGGTGGCGCTGGCCCTCGCGGACACCACCCGGGTGCCGGACATCTGCGTGATCATGATCGGCGCGAACGACGTCACCCACCGCATGCACCCGACCCGCTCGGTACGCCATCTGTCGGCGACGGTACGACGGCTGCGCACGGCCGGCGCCGAGGTCGTCGTCGGCACCTGTCCCGACCTCGGGACGGTGGAGCAGGTCCAGCAGCCCCTGCGCTGGCTGGCCCGCCGGGCGTCCAGACAGCTGGCGGCGGCCCAGACGATCGGCACGGTCGAGCAGGGCGGCCGCACGGTGTCGCTGGGCGACCTGCTGGGCCCCGAGTTCGCGGCGAACCCGCGTGAGCTGTTCGGCCCGGACAACTTCCACCCCTCCGCGGAGGGCTACGCCACGGCGGCCATGGCGGTCCTCCCGACCGTCTGCGCCGCGCTGGGCCTCTGGCCGGCCGACGAGGACCGCCCGGACGCGTCCCGCCGCGAGGGCTTCCTGCCGGTGGCACGAGCGGCCGCGGAGGCCGCCTCGGAGCCGGGCACGGAGGTCACGGCGGCGATGCCGACGGGTCCCCGGGGTCCATGGGCCCTGCTGAAGCGCCGGAAGCGGCGGCGGGTACCCGAGCCGGACACGGCACCCTCCAGCCCGTCCGGGGTCTGAGGGCGAGGCCGTTCAGGCCGATGGGGGTCTGGGGGCGCGGCCCCCGGGCACGCCCATCCCTGCCGACGCGTCCACCCGTCCGCCGAAGGCCCAAGCAAGCGCTTAGACAATTGCGGCCAGGGTCACACCGCCCATGCCGTGACCTTGGCCATACGTGCGGGTAACTTCCCAAGAAGCCCTGCACATCACCGTACGTACGCCAATGGAGCCGTGATGCCCGAAGCCGTCATCGTCTCGACCGCCCGCTCCCCCATCGGCCGCGCCGTCAAGGGCTCCCTCAAGGACCTGCGCCCGGACGACCTCACCGCCACGATCATCCAGGCCGCCCTCGCGAAGATCCCCGAGCTGGACCCGAAGCTCATCGAGGACCTGATGCTCGGCTGCGGCCTCCCCGGCGGTGAGCAGGGCTACAACCTCGGCCGGATCGTCGCCGTACAGCTGGGCATGGACCACCTGCCGGGCTGCACGATCACCCGCTACTGTTCCTCGTCGCTGCAGACCAGCCGCATGGCCCTGCACGCCATCAAGGCCGGCGAGGGCGACGTCTTCATCTCGGCCGGTGTCGAGATGGTCTCCCGTTACGCCAAGGGCAGCTCGGACGGCCTCCCGGACACCACCAACCCGGTCTTCGCCGAGGCGCAGGCCCGCACCGCCGCCACCGCCGCGTCCGAGGGTTCGACCTGGCACGACCCGCGCGAGGACGGCCTGCTCCCCGACCCGTACATCGCGATGGGCCAGACCGCGGAGAACCTCGCCCGGATCAAGGGCGTCACCCGCCAGGACATGGACGAGTTCGGCGTCCGCTCGCAGAACCTCGCCGAGGAAGCCCTGAAGAACGGCTTCTGGCAGCGCGAGATCACCCCGGTCACGCTGCCCGACGGCACGGTCGTGTCGAAGGACGACGGCCCGCGCGCCGGCGTCACCCTGGAGGGCGTCTCCGGCCTGAAGCCGGTGTTCCGCCCCGACGGCATGGTCACGGCCGGCAACTGCTGCCCGCTGAACGACGGCGCGGCCGCGGTCGTCATCATGAGCGACACCAAGGCCCGCGAGCTGGGCCTGACCCCGCTGGCCCGGATCGTGTCGACCGGCGTCTCCGGCCTCTCCCCCGAGATCATGGGCCTCGGCCCGGTCGAGGCGTCGAAGCAGGCGCTGGGCCGCGCCGGTCTCACCGTCGACGACATCGACCTGTTCGAGATCAACGAGGCGTTCGCCGCCCAGGTGATCCCGTCCTACCGCGACCTGAACATCCCGCTGGAGAAGCTGAACGTGAACGGCGGCGCCATCGCCGTCGGCCACCCCTTCGGCATGACCGGCGCCCGCATCACCGGCACGCTGATCAACTCCCTCCAGTTCCACGACAAGCAGTTCGGTCTGGAGACGATGTGCGTCGGCGGCGGCCAGGGCATGGCGATGGTCATCGAGCGCCTCAGCTAGTCAACTGCCCGTAGCCGCACGGGAACTTTGCGTCACCTTCCGGCCCGGAACCCAGCAACCGCCTGGGTTCTGGGCCGATTTGTGATCCAATCTCCCCCAGGATGTGACCTATCTCCCTTCGAAGAGGGATTTCCCCAGGTCAGGACCGTTTCACCACCAAACATCGGGCCCAAAGTCCTGCCCGTTTCGTGACGTTACGCACTGACAGCTGGTTAGTCCGCCCTTCAAGCTGATGTAGGAAGTCGGGGGTCGACTTTGAACCGGGAGTACGTCAGTGAGCGCCATGCCGATCGCTTTGCTGCTCACCACGGCCGCCGTTGGCGCCGTGGGCGTCGCCGTCCTGCGCACCCTCTTGGTGCTCCGTCGCCAGGTGGCAGCCCTGCACACCGAACTCGCCGAGGGCAGAGCCGCCGCCGTACGCGCGCTCGTCCCCGCCGCACGCAGCCACACCGACGCGGATGAGATACGCGCCGCCGTGGCCGAGGCGCTGGCCGAGGAGCGGGAGCGGGAGCTGGCCGAGGCGCGCGCCTTCTGGGCCGCCCAGGAAGCCCGCGACACCGAGGTGCCGACCCTGCTGGGTCTGCCCGACAGTGAGCTGTTCCTGCCCCGTCAGAGCGACTTCGCGGGCCTCGAACCGCTGGAGCCGGTCACCGAGCTGTCCGCGGACGCCGACGAGTTCGCCGGCGAGTCCCCGGAACTGGCCGCGGCCCGTCGCCGCCACCCGTCCCACCCGGACTTCGTCCCGGCCCAGTCACCCGTGGCCAACGACCACGAACGCACGGTGGCGACGCTGGAGGAGCTGGCCGAGTCCGCCGTGGAACTGGCCGACGTCCGCCCCGGCCCTCTGGGCACCCTCGACGTCTACGTCTTCGTCGACGGCACGACCCTCTGCATGACCCCCGGCCACCGCGAAACCGCCGAACGCCTCGCCGCGGCCCTCCACGCGGGCGAAACCCCGTTCCTCCTCGGCGGCTCGGGAGTCTCCGGCGCGTACACGTTGACGTTCGCGTGCGGCGAGGAGAACGTCTACATCCTGGCGGACCGGGTCATAGCGTCCCTTTGATTCCGGGGACGTCCGGGTACGTCGTCGAGTGGGGGCGAGTGGGGGCTGGTCGCGCAGTTCCCCGCGCCCCTGAGGGAGCCCGGGCGGAACTGCGTTCAGAGTCGCCCGGCGGCCACCTGAAAGTCCCGGCAGACCTACGTCTTTCAGGGGCGCGGGGAACTGCGCGACCAGCCACGACGCACCCGCACCCGCCGACGAAGCTCAGACCCCCGCCCTCTTCTGCGCCTCCGCGACCAACTCCACCGCCCGCTCAACCTCGGCGTCACTCACCAGCACAACCGCCAAGTCATGGACAGCAACGGTGATCTGATCCGCCGCGGCGAACATCCCCGCATCCGGCATCTCCCGAGCCTCCCCCGAGGGATCCTCAACCCGCTGCGCCCACAGGGCAAACTCCCTGGCCAGCCCCAAAGCCTCAGCGGCAGCGCCCCGTTGCAACCGACTCTGCGGCGCGGCCCTGAGCCGGTCCGCAAAGTGATCCACCGCTTGAGTCAACCGCGTCGTATCCACCACGCCGCGAGACTACGCGCCGTACCGGGACTGTTGCCAACGGGCGAACGCTCAGGCACGGTGACCTGAAGGACCGGCTTACACCCCATGCGTCCGGAGGCGCCGATGTCCCAAGTGTTCTCCCAGGAGACCCACCAGAATCTGCTCGCCCGCATTCCCCACTGCACCGGTCGTGAAGTGTCCGACTGGTTGCGCACCGTCGACGAAGGCCCCGCCCTCTTCCGCTTCGAGGAGAAGGTCAGCTGGCTCCGAGCCGAGCACGACCTCGCGTACGGCCACGCCAAGGCGATCATTCACGAGTACGACCTGAGGAGGGCCGCGCGCAAACTGCTCTAGGCGCGCACCACGGACGAACCCATCACGGACATGACGAAGGGCCCCGGGAACGAACCCGGGGCCCTTTCGCGCAAGCCGACGCGGCCGGCGCCGGCGTACCGCTAGTTGTTGCTGTTGAGGATCGAGATGAGTCGCAGGAACTCCATGTAGATCCACACCAGCGTCAGCGTGAGCCCGAAGGCCGCGAGCCAGGCCTCTTCCTTGGGCGCGCCGTAGGCGATCCCGTCCTCGACCTGCTTGAAGTCCAGGGCGAGGAAGCACGCGCCGAGGATGATCCCGACGACGCCGAAGAAGATGCCGAGCGGGCCGCTGCGGAAGCCGAGGCCGTCACCGCCGCCGAACACCGCGAACAGCATGTTCACGACCATCAGCAGCACGAAGCCGAGCGCGGCCGCCATCACGAAGCCGTAGAACCGGCGGTTCACGCGGATCCAGCCCGCGCGGTACGCGATGAGGACGCCGGCGAAGACCGCCATCGTGCCGATCACGGCCTGCATGGCCGCGCCGCTCGCGATGCGGTTGTCGACGACGCTGGAGACGACGCCGAGGAAGACGCCTTCCAGTGCGGCGTACGACAGGATCAGCGCCGGGACGGGCTTGCGCTTGAAGGACTGGACGAACGCCAGGACCATCGCGACCAGCGCGGCACCGATGCCGATGCCGTACGAGCGGTTGATGTTGGCGTCGTCGACCGGAAGCAGCGCCCAGGCGAGGGCGGCCGTCACGATCAGCGTGCCGAGGGTGGTGCCGGTGCGCAGGACGACGTCGTCCATGGTCATCCGGCCGGTGGTGGCCGGGGCCTGCGGCGGGGCGCCCTGCTGCAGGTCCTGCTGGGCGTACGGGTTCTGCGCGTACGGGTTGCCGCCCGCGTAGGGGTTCCCCTGCGTGCCCACGGCGGGGCTCCCGGCCTGCGGCGCGGTGTTGAAGCCCGCGTAGCCGTTGTCGCGGCTGAACCCCCGTCGCGAGAAGACCGGGTTTCTGCTCCTCATTTCACTCCTCCATGGCCGCCTCGCGCGGCCTTGGGCTCAAGAGTAATAGGTAGGCAAAGGATTGACCCTACCTCTTGGGGAGGATCTTCCCCTCGTCCTGCCAAGGTACGCGGTGGAGCGCACGCCCCGCGCACACTGGTACCAAGCCGTGACGCCGCCCTTGAAGACCCCTTATCCCTGCTCGTCGAAGGGGAACCCGGTGTACGCCTCGGCAAGATCCGTCTCGGCCGCCCTGGACGCCGCGATCCGCTCAAGGCGGGCCAGCTGGAGCCGCCCCTCGAAGGGCGTCGCGCCGGGCGCGCGGTGCAGGAGGCTCGTCATGTCGTAGGAGAACCGCTCGGCCTGCCAGACCCGTCGGAGACAGGTGGCGGAGTACGCGTCGAGCCGTTCGTCGCCGCCCGTCTCCTTCTTGTACGTCAGTGCCCGCGCGAAGGTGACGACGTCGCCGACGGCGAGGTTGAGGCCCTTGGCTCCGGTCGGCGGGACGATGTGCGCCGCGTCCCCCGCGAGGAAGAGCCGTCCGTGTCGCATGGGCTCGTGGACGTACGACCGCATCGGGGTGACGGACTTCTGGGTGACGGGCCCGCGCTCCAGCCGCCATCCGTCCTCCGTCTCGAACCGCCGCTCCAGCTCGTCCCAGATGTCGTCGTCGCTCCAGCTCTCCGCGTCCGTGCCCTCCGCCACCTGGAGGTAGAGCCGGGAGACGGACGGCGAGCGCATGGAGAGGAGGGCGAAGCCGCGGTCGTGGCGGGCGTAGACCAGCTCGTCGTGGGAGGGCGCGACGTCGGCGAGGATGCCGAGCCAGGCGTAGGGGTACGACCGCTCGAAGACGCGGGTCAGCTCCGCGGGGATCGCGTTGCGCGCGACGCCCCAGAACCCGTCGCACCCGACGACGTAGTCGCAGTCGAGGACGTCCTCACGCCCCTGGTACCGGAAGCGGACGCGCGGCCTGTCACTCGCCGCCCTCTCCACCTCCAACGCCTCCGCCCCGAACAACAGCGGTGCCCCGTCGGCGAGTTGAAGGGCGATCAGGTCCTTGCACACCTCGGTCTGCGCGTAGACGGTGACGCTACGACCGCCGGTGAGGGCCGGGAAGTCCACCCGGTGCCGCTTCCGGTCGAACCGCAGCTCGATCCCGTCGTGCCGCAGCCCCTCCCGGTCCAGCCGCTCCCCCGCACCGGCCGCCCGCAGCACGTCGACCGTGCCCTGCTCCAGAATCCCGGCCCGCTGCCGGTGCTCCACGTACTCCCGGTCCCGGCTCTCCAGCACGACCGAGTCGATCCCGGCGTTGTGCAACAGCCGAGCGAGCAGGAGCCCGGCGGGGCCGGCTCCGATGATGCCGACGGTGGTACGCATCGGACGTTCCCTTTCGAGCGGGCGACGGTCACGCGCGGCCCCCGTGCACGCTCGCGGTGCGTAGCCGCAGGGCGCGCCCTCGACGCGTGTTCGCATGGTGAAATTTCCTTCACCTTGCTGGTACGCCCCAAGTCTCCGACCGCGTGGGTCGCCTGTCAACGGTTGGGGAAGTGTGCGAAAAAACGTCGGAGGTGCCCGGAGCCGGACTTGAACCGGCACGCCCGCGAAGGGGCAGCGAGGTTTAAGCTCGCCGTGTCTGCATTCCACCATCCGGGCAGGCCGTGGGCTCCGCATCGAGGTCACGAGCCTATCGGGACGCGCCTCCCCAACAGCGGGCGGGCGGACCGATGTTGTCTTATTTTATTGATGTCTGAGGGTGCATCAGACCGTGGAAAGAGCCATCAGCACTTGCCAATAGCCTTGCGCGCGGTCTGGGGGCTCGCATGCGGAATGACGGAATTTCACCGCCCGAACGAGGGTGCTCCACCGGTTCTTGACGCGAAGCCGACTCAGGGGCCGTCTCCGGGTCGGTCCTCATCCCCAGGTATGACAGCGCTGAGCGCAGTCCGACTGGAGGCTGTCCCAGGAACCGGAACAGCGGCTGACTACACGGCGCGATCGGGCGGAGAGGATGGGACACGTCCCCAGCAGTACCGTCGTCCCGACAGGAGCGCCTTCCGTGACCACCACCCCCATCGCCGACCGGACCACCGCCGTGGCCGCGCGTGCCACGGATCTTTCCAAGATCTACGGACAGGGCGAGACCCAGGTGGTCGCCCTCGACCGGGTCTCCATCGACTTCCGGCAGGCCGAGTTCACCGCGATCATGGGCCCCTCCGGGTCCGGCAAGTCCACGCTGATGCACTGCGTGGCCGGCCTCGACACCTTCTCGTCCGGTTCCGTGCGGATCGGTGACACCGAGCTGGGCTCCCTGAAGGACAAGCAGCTCACGAAGTTGCGCCGGGACAAGATCGGCTTCATCTTCCAGGCGTTCAACCTGCTGCCGACGCTGACGGCCCTGGAGAACATCACCCTCCCGATGGACATCGCGGGCCGCAAGCCGGACAAGCAGTGGCTGGACTCGGTGATCACGATGATCGGCCTCGCCGACCGGCTAAAGCACCGCCCCTCCCAGCTCTCCGGCGGCCAGCAGCAACGCGTCGCCGTGGCACGGGCGTTGGCCTCCCGCCCCGACATCATCTTCGGCGACGAGCCGACCGGAAACCTGGACTCGCGCTCCGGCGCCGAGGTGCTGGGCTTCCTCCGCAACTCCGTACGGGAGCTGGGGCAGACGGTGGTCATGGTCACCCACGACCCGGTGGCCGCGGCGTACGCGGACCGGGTGGTGTTCCTCGCGGACGGCCGCATCGTCGACGAGGTCCACGAGCCGACGGCGGACTCGGTGCTCGACCGCATGCTGCGCCTTTCTGGGGGAAACCCCCAGACCCCCGAGTTCGACGCCAAGGGCCGCACCAGCTGACCGGCTCCGGCCGCGTCACCTGACGGCACCTCAACCCGCCGTACGGGGCGCGGCGTTCACCGTCTCCGCCCCCGACATCGCAGCCCCGGCAGCCGGCTTCACCGCCAGGGCCCCCGACTTCGCTGCCCGGCGGCGCCCGACTCCGCCGCCCAGGGCCCGACTTCACCGCCCCGGCCCGGCTCCGCCGCCCGGCTCACCCCTCGTAGACCTGGACTGAGTAGACCCATGTTCCGTACCGCCTTGCGCAACGTACTCGCGCACAAGGCCCGGCTCCTCATGACCGTGCTCGCCGTGATGCTCGGCGTCGCGTTCGTGTCGGGGACCCTGGTCTTCACCAACACCATCTCGAACGCCTTCCAGAACAGCTCGGCCAAGGGCTTCGACCAGGTCGACGTCGCCGTCCAGGCGAAGCACCAGGACGGCGAGGGCGACACCGTCGGCAAGACCCCCGAGCTGACCCAGGCCATGCTGGACACCAGCGCCAAGGTGCCGGGCGCCGCGTCCGCGACCGGTGTCGTCAACGGCTTCACCGCCATCGCCGACAAGAAGGGCAAGCTCATCGGCGGCGGCTTCCAGTCGGAGGGCGGCAACTACTGGGGGGACAAGGACGCCCGCTACCCCCTCACGTCCGGTACGGCGCCCCACGGTTCGGGCGAGGTGGCCATCGACTCCGAGACCGCCAAGCGCGCCGGGTACAAGGTCGGCGACACCGTGCGCATCTCGGTCGACGGCCCCGTCCTGACCCCGAAGGTCACCGGCATCTTCACCACCGACGACGGCAATGTCACCGCCGGCGGCAGCCTCGCCCTCTTCGACACCGCGACCGCGCAGAAGCTGTTCGGCAAGGCCGGGACGTACGACGAGATCGACGTGAAGGCCGCGGCCGGGACCAGTCAGGCCGCGCTGAAGGCGCAGCTGGACAGTGCCCTGCCGAAGGGGCTCACCGAGACCACCACCGCCAAGAAGCTCGCCGACGACCAGGCCGAGACGATCGCCTCCTCGATGAGCGGGCTCAAGCAGGGTCTGCTGGTCTTCGCGGGCATCGCGCTCTTCGTCGGCACGTTCATCATCGCCAACACCTTCACCATGCTGGTCGCCCAACGCACCAAGGAACTGGCCCTGTTGCGCGCCGTCGGCGCCTCCCGCAGGCAGGTCACACGGTCGGTGCTGCTCGAGGCGTTCGTGGTCGGCGCGGTCGCCGCGGTGGCCGGTCTGGTCGCCGGTATCGGCATCGGCGCCGGGCTGCGGGCCCTGATGGGCACGATCGGCGCGACCGTCCCGGACGGCCCGCTGGTCATCACCTCGAACACGGTCCTGAGCGCCCTCGCGGTCGGCATCCTCATCACGATGCTCGCCGCCTGGCTGCCCGGCCGTCGCGCCGCGAAGATCCCGCCGGTCGCCGCGATGAGCAGCCTGCACGCGACGGCCACCACCAAGTCGCTCGTCCTGCGCAACACGCTCGGCGCGCTGTTCTCCGGCGCGGGCATCGCGGTCGTCATCGCGGCCACGTCGATGAGCGGCTCCGACGGCCAGGCCCCCATGGGGCTCGGCGCCGTCCTCCTCATCATCGGTGTGTTCATCCTGACCCCGCTGCTGTCCCGCCCGCTGATCGCGGCCTCGGCTCCGGTCCTGCGGATCTTCGGGATCTCCGGCAAGCTGGCCCGCCAGAACTCGGTGCGCAACCCGCGCCGTACGGCCGCCACCGCGTCCGCGCTGATGATCGGCCTCACCCTCATCACCGGTATGACGGTGATGGCGGGCAGCCTCCAGCAGGCGATCGACAAGATGGCCTCGTCCGCGATCAGCGCCGACTACGTCGTCTCGATGGCGAACGGCAACTCGCTCTCCCCGGACGTCGACAAGACCCTCACCACCACCTCCGGCATCACCGCCACCAGCCCGCTGCGCAACGCCCCCTCGCGCATCGACGGCACCTCCGAGTTCCTCACCGGCGTCAACGGCTCGGCGATCACCAAGCTCACCGACCTCAAGGTCGACAGCGGCACCTTCAAGGTCGCCGGTACCCAGGTGGTCGTAGACGACGACACGGCCAAGTCCCGTCACTGGAAGGCCGGTTCGACCTTCACCGCGCACTACGAGGACGGCAAGGCGCAGCAGCTGACCGTCTCCGCGGTCTACGAGGGCAACGCGCTCATCCGCGGCATCATGCTCGACAACGCGACGCTCGCCCCGCACCAGACCGACCCGGCCGACATGCAGATCCTGGTCAAGACGGCGGACGGCGCGTCGAGTGCGACGAAGGACAAGCTGGAGAAGGCCCTCGGCTCCAACCCGGCCGTGAAGGTCCAGGACAAGAAGGACCTCTCCGACAGCATCGCGCAGGTCTTCACCCTGATCCTCAACATGGTCTACGGCCTCCTCGCGATGGCGGTGATCGTCGCGGTCCTCGGGGTCATCAACACCCTGGCCATGTCGGTCTTCGAGCGCTCGCAGGAGATCGGGATGCTGCGCGCGATCGGCCTCGACCGCAAGGGCATCAAGCGGATGGTCCGCCTGGAGTCCCTGGTCATCTCGCTCTTCGGCGGGGTGCTCGGCATCGGCCTCGGCGTGTTCTTCGGCTGGGCGGCCGGTGAGCTGATCGGCGCGAAGATGTCGACGTACGCGCTGGTCATCCCGTGGGCGCGGATGGCGCTCTTCCTGCTCCTCGCGGGCACGGTCGGCGTCCTCGCGGCCCTGTGGCCGGCCCGGCGCGCGGCCAGGCTCAACATGCTGTCGGCCATCAAGTCCGAGTAGCAGCAAACGAGTCGGGGCCCCGTTCCGATCCGGAACGGGGCCCCTTCTGTTGTTCGGAAAGCCGCGTCAGTTCCAACTGCGGGCGCGCAACGGCATCCCGGAGTTCCCGCCGTCCGGGGTCCGGACCGCCAGGACCTGGTTGACGCCGATGCGGTTGCGCTCGAAGGCGAGCGCGGAGGCCGCCATGTACAGCCGCCACACGCGCGCCCGGCCCACCCCGGCGAGCTTGGCGGCACGTGCCCAGTCGGCCTCCAGGTTGGCGACCCAGCGGCGCAGGGTGAGCGCGTAGTGCTCGCGGATGACCTCGACGTCCCGCACTTCGAGGCCGGCGCGCTCCAACTGCGTCACGGTGGTGCCGATCGGGGCGAGTTCACCGTCGGGGAAGACGTACGCGTCGATGAACTCGTCGATGTCGTACGCCGATTCGTCCTGCCAGGGGCGGCGGGCGATCTGGTGGTTCAGCAGCCGCCCGCCCGGTCTGAGCAAGGCGAAGAGGTCCCTGGCGTACTCCAAGTACCGCTCGGAGCCCACGTGTTCGGCCATGCCGATGGAGGAGATGGCGTCGTAGGGCCCGTCGGCGACGTCCCGGTAGTCCTGCACCCGGATCTCCACCTTGTCGGTGAGCCCCTCGCCCGCGACGCGCTTACGGGCGTAGGCCGCCTGCTCCTGGGAGAGGGTCACGCCGACCACGCTCACGCCGTACTCGCGGGCCGCGTGGATCGCCATCGAACCCCAGCCGCAGCCGACGTCGAGGAGGCGCTGACCCGGCGTCAACTCCAGCTTGCGGCAGATGAGTTCGAGCTTGTCGCGCTGGGCGTCCTCCAGGGTGCCGTCCGGGGACTCCCAGTAGGCGCACGAGTAGACCATCGAGGGGCCGAGGACGATCTCGTAGAAGTCGTTGCCGACGTCGTAGTGGTGGCTGATGGCGCGCTTGTCGGTGCGCTTGGTGTGGAGATGGGCGCGGCTGCGGCGGACCTCTTCCGGGGGCGGGGCGGGCGGCAGCGGGAGTCCGGCGAGCTTGACCAGTCCGCGGACGGCGGAGCGCACCTCGGGGTCGCGCAGGGCCTGGGCGAGGGTACGGGCGTCCTCGCCGCGCTCCCACACCAGCTCGGACATCGCGTCGAGCGCCGCGTACAGGTCGCCCTCGATGCCCAGGTCGCCGGAGACCCAGGCGCGGGCCATGCCCAGTTCGCCGGGTTTCCACAGGAGTCGGCGCAGGGCACGGCGATTGCGTACGACCAACGTCGGCGCATCGGGCGGCCCTGCCTCGGAACCGTCCCAGGCGCGGATGCGCACCGGGATCGGGGTTCCCAGCAGCTGTTCGAAGAGGGATTTGAGCCGCAGCGCGGCATCAGCCATGGCGCACACCTCCGTGACGCGGATCCCGGAATTGTCCATCACTACGTAAACACCGGCCAGGCCCGATCGCAGTCCTGCTTGAGCATTACGAGTAGGCAAAATAGATGTAGCGGCCATGGAGGTGACACGTGCAGCACGCCGAAGGGGCCGCCCGCACCACGGATGGCGGACGGCCCCTTAGGGCTTGCAGGTACTGCGGGTACTGCGGGTACTGCGGGTACTACGGGTCAGCGGTGACCGGAGGTGGTCAGGAGGCCTTGGCCTTCTCCTCGGTCTTCGCCGCGGCGGCGGCCGGAGCCGGCGCCGGCTTGGCGGCCTCGTAGAACTCCTCGCGGGGGTTCTCCATGGCGCCGAGCGAGACGACCTCGCGCTTGAGGAACATCGCGAGCGTCCAGTCGGCGAAGACGCGGATCTTGCGGTTCCAGGTCGGCATGGCCAGACCGTGGTAGCCGCGGTGCATGTACCACGCGAGGCGGCCCTTGACCTTGATCTTCATCTTGCCCATGACGATCATCGCGACGCCCTTGTGGAGGCCGAGGCCCGCCACCGCACCCTTGTTGGCGTGCGAGTACTCCTTCTGCGGGAAGCCCCGCATACCGGAGATCACGTTGTCGCCGAGGACCTTCGCCTGGCGCAGCGCGTGCTGGGCGTTCGGCGGGCACCAGGCGTTCTCGACGCCGGCCTTGCGGCTGGCGATGTCGGGCACCTGGGCGTTGTCGCCGGCGGCCCAGACGTAGTCGGTGCCGGTGACCTGGAGGGTCGGCTGGGCGTCGACGTGACCGCGCGGGCCGAGCGGGAGGCCGAAGCGGGAGAGAACGGGGTTCGGCTTGACGCCGGCCGTCCACACGATCGTGTTGGAGTCGACCTCGAGGCCGTTCTTCAGCACGACGTGGCCGTCGACGCAGGAGTCCATCGAGGTCGAGAGGTAGATCTCGATCCCGCGGCTCTCCAGGTGCTCCTTGCCGTAGAGGCCGAGCTTGGGGCCGACCTCCGGGAGGATCTTGTCGGCGGCGTCGACGAGGACGAAGCGCATGTCCTCGCGGGAGACGTTGGTGTAGTACTTGGCCGCGTCCCGGGCCATGTCCTCGACCTCACCGATGGTCTCCGCACCGGCGAAACCGCCGCCGATGAAGACGAAGGTGAGCGCCTTGCGGCGGATCTCCTCGTCGGTGGTGGAGTCGGCCTTGTCGAGCTGCTCGAGGACGTGGTTGCGCAGGCCGATGGACTCCTCGATGCCCTTCATGCCGATGCCCTGTTCGGCGAGGCCGGGGATCGGGAAGGTGCGGGAGACCGCGCCCATCGCGATGACGAGGTAGTCGAAAGGCAGCTCGTACGCCTCGCCCACGAGGGGGGCGATCGTGGCGACCTTGCGGTCCTGGTCGATGGTGGTGACCCGGCCGGTGAGGACCTCCGCCTTGGGCAGGACGCGTCGCAGCGGGACGACGACGTGCCGAGGGGAGATGCTGCCGGCGGCGGCTTCGGGGAGGAAGGGCTGGTAGGTCATGTACGACCGGGGGTCGACGACCGTGACGGTCGCCTCGCCGTAGCGCATCTTCTTGAGAATGCGCCGAGCTGCGTACAGGCCTACGTACCCACCGCCTACTACGAGGATCCTGGGACGCTCCGTGGTGCTCATGCCATCGAGTATCCACCTGCCCCTGGGGGGTCGCTCGTGCGCCCCTTCACAAGCTTGCACAGGGGCTGTGTTATCCTCCGCGACTCGCATGATCCAGGGCACCTCGCGGGTGCTGAACCACGGGTCGGTTCGCCCCGTTGTCAAGGCCGCGTGAGCTGCCGCTCTACCCCCCGGGACCCCCTGGACCACACCTCAGCGACACCCTCCCGAAACACCCGCGAATCACTCCCGCACCACCCCGTCGAGCACGTTCCCAGACCCATCCACACCCCGGAAGGGCCAACCGGGGCAGTCCGGTCCCTCAACTGGACAGAATTCCTTGTGAAGAACTTCACGAACTTTCTTACGGACACGTTCTGAAGGGGGTCCGTGAGCGCCCCTGCTTCCGCTCATACGTTATATGGGCCGCTCAGGAGTTTACTACTGGTCAGTAATAATTCGGGGTTACGGAGGGCCCGGGGGCAGTGCGGAGTTGTCGGCGCGGGCGGGGAGATCGGCGTAGGGGCGGCCTGACACGGGCTTCTACGAACCACCGCGCGCGGGTCTCGCCCTGAGACCCGGCCGAATCGGGCCGCCCCGGCGCCCGCGCGCCCCCGGGTGCGCGGACGGCGAGCGGGCGGCGGTGTGCCATCGACCGCCGACGCCGCCTTGCATTGCCGACGGTCCACCGCTGGAGCGGCCCGGCTGCGCGGAACTCCGCCGGATCGCGCGCCGCCACGCCTTCGTGCCGCCCTAGGACCGGCCGGTCTTCCGCGCGAGCGGTCCCGGCTCATGCGCGGCTGCCTCCTCCAAGCGGTCGCCCACGACGACCGGCTGCCTCCTCCCGGCGGTCGCCTACGACGACACCCTCGCCGTCCCGGTCGGACGGCCGGCCCGTGCTGCTCGGCGAGGAGACCGTCCCCGTCCCGCGTGACTGCGCGGACGGTTTTCGGGCCGACGTACTGGCGCCGCCCGCACGCCTGCCTCGCCCCCGGCCCGGCGAAGCCCCAGCACACCCCCGCAACCGGCCGCCACCCGAACGTCATGCCGACCTGCTCGCGCTCGACGCCCTCGGTGTCGGCAACCGGCTCCTGAGGGCGGCTCCTGTCCCACCCCTACGTCAACAGCCGTGATTCCAGGCCGAGTCGGGAATGAAGCCGCGGGCCTCGCACGTTGTGCAGGGCCGACCGGGTCCCCTCCCCCTGGGAAGAAGGCACGCCCATGACCTCCTCGCCGATCACCATGCGCGCCGTCCGGCTGTCCGCACCCGGGCCCGTGGAGAACCTGCGGCTGATCACGCTTCCGTTGCCCGCCGAGCGGGAGGGGTGGGTGCGGATCCGGGTCGAGGCGTTCGGGGTCAACCGGTCGGAGTTGAAGCTGCGGCTGGGGGTGAGTGAGGGCGTCAGCTTTCCCCGGGTGCCGGGGATCGAGGCCGCCGGGACCGTCGACGCGGCGCCGGACGGGAGCGGGCTGGCGCGGGGGCAGAAGGTCGTCGCGATGATGGGAGACATGGGGCGGACCTACGACGGCGGGTACGCGGAGTACACGTCGGTGCCGCTGGCGCAGGTGATCCCCGTGGAGACCGAGCTGCCCTGGGAGGTGCTGGGCGCGCTGCCGGAGATGGTGCAGACCGCGTACGGCTCGCTCACCGTCGGCCTTGATCTGCAGCCGGGGCAGTCCGTACTGATCCGCGGCGGCACCTCCTCCGTGGGCCTCGCCGCCGCCGCGCTCGCCCGCTGGCGCGGTGCCACGGTGCTGGCCACCACCCGCCGCCCCGACCGCCTCGCCGCGCTCAAGGAGCACGGTGTCGACCACTCGCTGCTCGACACCGGCGAAGTGGCGCCCGCCGTACGGGAGTTGTACCCGGACGGTGTCGACGCGGCCCTCGACCTCGTCGGCACCCCGACGCTCCCCGACACCCTGCGCGCGGTCCGCGTCCACGGCACGGGCTGCTTCGGCGGCAGCCTCTCCAACCAGTGGACGGTGCGGGACTTCGCCCCGAACGAGTACCTGCCGAGGGGCGTGCGGCTCGCGGGCTACTTCGGCGATGCGAGCGACCTGCCGCCGGCCGTCTTCCAGGAGATCCTGGACGCCGTCGCCGCCGGTCGGCTCGCCTTCCCCGTGGACCGGGTCTACGACGGCCTGGAGGAGGTGGCGCGGGCCCACGACGACATGGAACACGACCGCGCCACCGGCAAGTTGGTGGTCCGCGTCCGGCGCTGACCCCCTGCCTCGCCCTGCCGCGCTACTTGCCCGCCTCTGCCTCTTCGGCCGCCTTGAAGGCGATCCCGTCCAGGATGTCGTGCTCGCTCACCACGACCTCGCTCGCCCCGACCCGCTCCATGATCGAGAGGAGGACGAGGGCGCCCGCGCCGATGACATCGACGCGGCCGGGGTGCATGGAGGGGATGGCGGCGCGTTCGGCGTGGGTGGAGCGGAGCAGGGACTCCGTGATCTCGCGGACGCGGTCGTAGGAGACGCGGGAGTGGTGAATGGCCTCCGTGTCGTACGCGGGGAGGTCCTGCGCGATGGCCGAGACCGTGGTGACCGAACCGGCCAGGCCGACCAGAGTGCGGGCCTCGCGGAGCGGGACCGTCTCCTCGGCGAGCTCGAGGGCGGCCTCGATGTCCGCGCGCATCGCCGTGATCTGGTCCGGGGTGGGCGGGTCGGTGACCTTGCCGTCGCGGACCAGGTGGCGCTCGGTCATGCGGACGCAGCCGATGTTCACGGAACGGCCCGCGCGGACGGCGTCGTCGCCGACCACGAACTCCGTCGAGCCGCCGCCGATGTCCACCACCAGGTAGGGCGTGGCGAGGTCGTCACGGCCCGTCAGTTCCCTGGTCGCGCCGGTGAAGGAGAGCTCCGCCTCCTCGTCGCCGGTGACGACCTCGGGTTCGACGCCGAGGATGTCCAGCACCCCGCGGACGAAGTCGTCGCGGTTCGAGGCGTCGCGGGAGGCGGACGTGGCGACGAAGCGGAGGCGTTCGGCGCCGAGTTCCTTGATGATCGCCGCGTAGTCACGGCAGGCCGCGAACGTGCGCTCCAGCGCCTCGGGGGCCAGCCGGCCGGTCTTGTCCACGCCCTGGCCGAGCCGGACGATCGTCATCCGCCGGTCCAGGTCGACCAGTTGACCCGTCGCCGGGTCGACGTCGGCGACGAGGAGGCGGATCGAGTTCGTACCGCAGTCGACGGCGGCGACACGGGTCACTGGTCGTCCTCCTTCGCCTCGGCGGGCTTCTCGACGGGCTCGAACGCGAAGTGGCCCGTGCCGTCCTCGGTCGTGTCCGTCTGCCGGCCCTCGCCGGCGGAAGGCACCCCGGGCACGCTCACGCACGGGCCCTTCGCCCACCACTCCGGCAGCATCGCGATCGCCTCGTCGCCCAGCGGGTTGACGCCCGGCCCCGCGGCCAGGGAGTGGCCCACCAGGACGTGCAGGCACTTCACGCGGTCCGGCATGCCGCCCGCGCTCGGGAAGCCCTCCAGGACCTCGATGGCGTCGCGGCGCGCGATGTAGTCCTCGTGCGCGGCGCGGTACGCGGCGGCGAGTTCGGGGTCCGTCTCCAGACGGGCCGTCATCTCCTTCATCACGCCGTTCGCCTCCAGGGTGCCGATCGCCGAGGCGGCGCGCGGGCACGTGAGGTAGTACGTCGTCGGGAAGGGGGTGCCGTCGGGGAGGCGGGGGGCCGTCTCCACCACGTCCGGCTGACCGCACGGGCAACGGTGCGCGATCGCGCGCAGCCCGCGCGGCGGACGCCCGAGCTGCTGCTTGAAGGCCTCGACGTCGGCGTCGGTGGGCTCGGTGCGCGGGGTGGGCGGCGGGGGCGTTTCCATGACTGTCTTCAGGACGTCTTTCTATGGGTCAGTTCTCGCTGGTGGTGCTCACTGGTCGGACGCGTCGGACTTGTCGACGCCGTCCCACACGTTCGCGTACCAGGGACGGTCGGCCGCCCCCAGTTCGGCGCGCGACTGCTTCGCCGCGTCCGGGTCGATCACGATGTAACCGGTCTCCCCGGGCATCACGTAGTGCAGCCGCTGCCGGATCTGCTGTTCCGCGTACGAGTCGTCCTGCCAGCGCGCCTTGAGGTCGCGCAGCTGCTCGACGCGCTGCCGGGCCTGGTCCTGCTGCCGCTGCAGATCGGAGATCTCGGCGCGCTGGGAGACGTACTGCCTTATCGGGTACGCCAGCGCCACGATCAGGGAGCACAGGACCAGGGCGAGGAGGGCCGCCCGGCCGGTGAGCCGGGAGCGGCGGGCCTGCCGCTTGGTCTGGGAACGGTAGACACGGGCCGCCGTCTGCTCGCCGAGCAGCTTGAGCCTGGTCGCGGTGGAGAACCGGTCCCGGTCCGTCGCGGCCATGTCCCGCCTCCCCTTCACACGTGCGTACGTCCCCGCACACGGTACGGGACCGGGTGCGGGGACGTACGTACGACTGGCTAAGGCTTGGCCCTTTACGGCTCAGCCCTTGAAGCGGGGGAACGCGCTGCGGCCCGCGTACTCGGCGGCGTCGTCGAGGATCTCCTCGATGCGGAGCAGCTGGTTGTACTTGGCGACGCGGTCCGAGCGGGCCGGGGCGCCGGTCTTGATCTGGCCGCAGTTCACCGCGACGGCGAGGTCGGCGATGGTGACGTCCTCGGTCTCGCCGGAGCGGTGGGACATCATGCACTTGAAGCCGTTGCGCTGGGCCATCTCGACGGCGTCCAGGGTCTCGGTCAGCGAGCCGATCTGGTTCACCTTGACGAGCAGGGCGTTGGCGGTGCCCTCCTCGATGCCGCGCGCGAGGCGCTCGGGGTTGGTGACGAAGAGGTCGTCGCCGACGATCTGGACCTTCTCGCCGAGGCGGTCGGTGATGACCTTCCAGCCGGCCCAGTCGTCCTCGTACAGCGGGTCCTCGATGGAGACGAGCGGGTACGCGGAGACGAGCTCCTCGTAGTACTCGGTCATCTCGGCGGCCGAGCGGGACTTGCCCTCGAACTCGTACTTGCCGTCCTTGTAGAACTCGGACGCGGCGACGTCGAGCGCGAGCCCGATCTGCTCGCCGGGGATGTAACCGGCCTGCTTGATGGCCTCGATGATGAGGTCGAGGGCGGCGCGGTTGGACTCCAGGTTCGGGGCGAAGCCGCCCTCGTCGCCGAGGCCGGTGGACAGGCCCTTGGTCTTCAGCACCTTCTTGAGGGTGTGGTAGACCTCGGCGCCCCAGCGCAGCGCCTCGGAGAAGGACTCCGCGCCGATCGGGGCGATCATGAACTCCTGGATGTCCACGTTGGAGTCGGCGTGCGAGCCGCCGTTCAGGATGTTCATCATCGGAACGGGCAGCAGGTGCGCGTTCGGACCGCCGAGGTAGCGGAAGAGGGGGAGGTCGCTGGCCTCGGACGCGGCGTGCGCGACGGCGAGGGAGACGCCGAGGATGGCGTTGGCGCCGAGCGAGCCCTTGTTGTCGGTGGCGTCCAGGTCGAACATGGCCTGGTCGATCAGGCGCTGCTCGGTGGCGTCGTAGCCGACGAGCTCCGGGCCGATCTGCTCGATGACGGCGAGGACGGCCTTCTCGACACCCTTGCCGCCGTAGCGGTTGGGGTCACCGTCACGCAGCTCGATGGCTTCGAAGGCACCCGTGGAGGCGCCGGACGGAACGGCGGCACGACCCGTGCTGCCGTCGTCGAGGCCGACCTCGACCTCGACCGTGGGGTTGCCTCGGGAGTCCAGGATTTCCCGGGCTACGACGACGTCGATGGACGGCACGAGCATCTCCTTCTTGGGATCTGACGCGGCTACGGCAGCACCGCAGCGGCTCTGCGAGACGAGCCTAACCGGCTCAGGGCGATTGGCCATCCGGTCGGCCGCCTGATGGACAGAACCGAGAGTAAATTGTTTCCGAACGGAACAAAAAGTCCCGGCAAGCGGCGGGCATGCCGACGGGGGCGGCGGGCCCGGGACGCAAAAAGCCCCGCCCCGGTGCGTACGGGGGAACACGCACCGGAGCGGGGAGCCCGTGGGGGACGGGGGTGACCCTCACGGGGTCTTCATGATGGACACCGCGGATATGAGGGGGCTGTGGTTCAGCTACGAGCCGCGTAGGTCACTTCAGGTGGAGCTGCTGGCCCGGGAAGATGAAGTCGGCGTCGTCGATGATGTCCTTGTTCAGCTTGAACAGCTGCTGCCAGCCGCCCTTCACCTTGTGCTTCTCGGCGATGGAGCTGAGGCTGTCGCCCTTGACGACCTTGTACTCGCCGTCACCCTTCTTGACCTTCTTGCCGGTCGGGGTGGTGACGGTCTTCTTCGCGGCCGGACGCTCGGCGGAGCGGGAGGCGGTGGTGTCGCTGCTGGAGCGCTCGCTGGTGGAGCTGCTGCTCGAGGAGCTGCCGCTGTTGGAGCCGCTGGAGCTGGAGGAGCTGCCGCCGGAGTAGGCGGCGCCCGACAGGCCGGTGCCGCAGGTGGGCCAGGCGCCCTTGCCCTGGGCGGCGAGGACCTTCTCGCCGATGGCTATCTGCTGGGACTTGGAGGCCTGGTTCGCGGTGGAGGCGTAGGCGGTGCCGCCGTACGCGGCCCAGGTGGAGGCGGAGAACTGGAGACCGCCGTAGTAACCGTTGCCGGTGTTGATGGACCAGTTGCCGCCGGACTCGCAGCTGGCGACGGCGTCCCACTCGGAGGCGGTCGCGGCGGAGGCATTGCCCGTCGCCATGAGCGGGGCGGCGATGGCGACACCGGTGACGCCGGCGAGCGTGGCGACGCGGGTGGCCTTGGACGGGCGGCGGTGCTTGCCCTTGCCGGAAAGCAGCATGGAAGATCCCCTCACCGACGCCTGCGAGGTGAGCTGTCGGGTTCGGGCCGTGTGAGTTGCCCGGCCGCGCACCTCTCGGCGCACGACTTCACCCCGAGCCGCACCCGGCATCAACTGCCGGGCCCGGCACTTACCTTGGGTCCCCCGCTCCTGCCTACGGCGCTTTACGCGACGACTGTTCCCGGAGGCCGCTGGCAGGACTCGGCGTTGCGGCAACCGGATGCTCGTGGTGACGAGCGGCCTTGACCGTAGACAGAGAATCCGTGGGAATTCAAAGACGATCAGGGCTTCTGAGACTCATCCCACACTTTCACCAAACCGGACATTCAGCGCGAAGCGTGACGTGAACTCCCGCTGTTTTCCTGCTACTTTCCGCCCGTTTCCGTCCCGACGTCCAGCGTCTGACCGGCGGCGATCCGGGTCGGATCGGCGCCTATCACCTTTTTGTTCTCGGCGTAGAGCGCACGCCATCCGCCGTCGAAGCCAAGGGAGTCGGCGATGGACGCGAGGGAGTCGCCGGCGCGGACGGTGTACGTCTGCGGTGTCACGCTCTCCTCGGCACTCGCCCCGCGATGCTTCCCGACACTCTGCTGCTCGGTCCCACCGCTCACACCGCCGCTCTCACCCGCGCCGCTCGTGTCATCGAGCGCTCCGGTGTCGACGAGGCTCGATTTACCCGCCGCCTGGGCCGAGTTGTCCGATTCGTCGAGTTTCGGAGAGGCCTCGACCGGGGTGCCACGCTTCGAAGGAGTGGTGGACTTGTCGGACTTGGTGGAGTTGGTCGAGTTGTCCGTCGCGGTGGGCGAGGGGCTCACCGAGGAGTCGGACGAACCGGACGACGATGAATCCGTGGTGCCGGAATCGGACAGGCCGGACGAGGCGGACGTGTCCGAGGAGCCGGAGGAGTCCGAAGAGCCGGAGGAACCGGTGGAGTCCGTCGCACCGGCCGACGGGGAGTCACTCGCGACGCCGGTGTCGACGTCCGTCGAACCCGAGTTCGTGGTGAGGCCGGAGAGCAGCGCGCAGGTGAGCCACGGGGTGGTGCCCTCGGCGTCGAGGATCTTCTCGGCGACGGCTATCTGCTGCGAGCGGCTGGCCAGGTCGGGGCTCGGGGCGTAGTCGAGGCCGCCGTACTTGTCCCAGTCGTCCAGGGACATCTGCAGCCCGCCGTAGTAGGCGTTGCCGCTGTTCTCGCTCCAGGAGCCGCCGCTCTCGCAGTTGGCCACCTTGTCCCAGGTGGTGCCGTCGGCGGCGTTCGCTGAAGCGGCGCCGAGCAGCGGGATCGCGATGGCGGAGCCGGTCACCCCGGCCGCGACGAGCAGAGCCGGAGCCTGACGGGGGCGACGGTGACGACCGTTCCCGGAGAGCATGCGGAGGCCTTTCGCGTGACAGCGGGGGACCGCGCGGCGGAGGGGGGTTGAGGTCGTACGGGTCGCCGCGCTGGTAGGTGAACGTATCCACAGTCGATCACTTGTCACAAGTTAATGCCACGGAGATCACGTGAAGATCACAGAGTTGAAGAAGTGTCACTTTCGGGTTTAGGGGGCGGGGTGACGGGTTCAGGGGGGTGGATTCGCGGGGTGGGGTGTGTGGGTGGGGAGGTGGGGTTGGTGGGGCGGGGTGGCTGGCTGGGAGGGCGAGTTGGAGGGGCCGGATGACTGGGTGGGGAGGGCGAGTTGGCGGGGCGGGGTCGCTGGGTGGGGGGGCGGGTTGAGGGGGCGGGACGACTTGTTGGTGGGCCGGGTTCGGGGGTGGGCCGGTTGGTGGGTCGGGTTCACGGGTGGGCTGGGTTCGGGGGCGGGTCGCGGGGTCTGACGACCGTCCGTCCGTTCAGCGGCGTTCCGGGGTGAACTCCACTGGCAGGGTGCGCAGTCCGCGCATGATGAGCCCGCCGCGCCAGCGCAAGTCGGCCGGGTTTCCGGCGAGTTGGAGGTCGGGGAGGCGGGTGAGGAGGGTGGCCAGCGCGGTCTGGCCCTCCAGGCGGGCGAGCGGGGCGCCGAGGCAGTAATGGATCCCGTGGCCGTAACCGAGGTGTTGATTGTCACGCCGTCCGAGGTCGAGGACGTCCGGGTCGGCGAACCGCTCCGGATCACGGTCCGCGGCGGCGAGCACGACCAGCACGGGGTCGCCGGCCGCGATGTCCTTCCCGCCGAGGGTGAGGGGCTGCGTGGCGAACCGCCAGGTGGCCAGCTCCACCGGGCCGTCGTAGCGCAGGAGTTCCTCCACGCCGGTCTCGAGAAGGCCGTGCTCCCCCGCGGCCAGGGACTTCTCCAGGCGGGCGCGCTGCTCGGGGTGGGTGAGGAGGGCGTACGTGCCGTTGCCGATGAGATTGACGGTCGTCTCGAACCCGGCGAACAGCAGGATGAAGGCCATCGCCGCGGCCTCGTTCTCGGTGAGGTGCTCGCCCTGGTCGGAGGCGCGGATGAGGCCGGAGAGGAGGTCTTCGGTGGGGGTGGAGACGGGGGTGTCGGAGAGGTTCGCGCCGGGGAGCGGGTCGGGGGCGTCGGAGAGGGCCTCGCGCTTGCGGTGGATGAGGTCGGCGAGGTAGGCGCGCATCTTCTTGACCGACCGGGCGACTCCGCCGCGCGGGCCGCCGCCGTGCCGGATCATCATGCCCGCCCAGTCGCGGAAGTCGTCCTGGTCCTCGCGGGGTACGCCGAGGAGATCGCAGATGGCGTAGATGGGGAGCGGGAACGCGAAGTCGTGGATGAGATCGGCGGAGCCCTCCGCGGCGAACCGGTCGATGAGATCGTTCGTCAACTCCTGCACCCGGGGCGCGAATTCGGCCACCCGCCGGGGTGTGAACGCCTTGCTGACCAGCCGTCGCAACCGCGTGTGGTCCGGCGGGTCGATGTTCAGCAGATGCGTCATCAACTCGGCCTTGCGCTCACCGGGGATACCGGTCTTGCCCTTCGCGTGCGCCGGTTCGTCATGGTGCGCGGGGTTCTTCGAGAGCCGCGGGTCGGCGAGCGCCTGCTTGGCATCGGCGTAACGAGTGACCAGCCACGCCTCCACACCACTGGGCAACCGCGTCCTGTGCACAGGCTCGTGCTCACGGAGCCAGGCGTAGGCGGGGTAGGGGTTGGTGGCGAACTCCCAGGTGAAGAGTTCGGGGGCGGGGTGGTGGGGGTGCGGCTGGTCTGTCACTCCTTGACGGTATCCGGGGTGCCGGGACGCTCCGCGACGGCCAGGGCGATGGGGTGCCTCATGTCAGCGGCTCTGCGCTACCAGCGCTTGGCCGCCGCACCGAACCAGCCTCCCCCGGCCTACTTCACACGCCGCCGCTTCACCGCCCGGCCGCGCTCCCCTCCACTGCCCTGATCGCATCCCGATAAGCCCGTCCCGCCGCCCGCAGCGCCGCCTCCGGGTCGACCCCGGCCGCCTCCGCTCGTACGGCCAGTGCCAGCAGTTCGTAGCCGATGCCGCCGTCCGCGACAGGCAACGGCACCTCAAGTCCCGCCGTCCGTACGCGTGATGCGAGCTTCGATGCGAGGGCGAGGCCGGGCTGGCCCATGGGGATGCCCTCGGTGATGGAGGTGCGCTGCTTCTCCTCCGCCTTGGTCCGGAGCCAATGGGCCTTCACCTCCTCGGGAGTCGAGGCCGTCTCGTCGCCGAAGACGTGGGGGTGGCGGTGGATCAGCTTGGTGACGATGCCGGCGGCCACGTCGTCGATGGAGAAGGGGGTCTCGGGGTCCTCCTCGGCGATGCGGGCGTGGAAGACGACCTGGAGGAGGACGTCGCCGAGCTCCTCGCGCAGTTCGTCGCGGTCGCCCTCCTCGATCGCCTCGACGAGTTCGTACGCCTCCTCGATGCCGTACTTCGCCAGGCCCTTGTGTGTCTGCTGCGACGACCAGGGGCACTCGAGGCGGATGCGGTCCATGACCTGGACGAGGTCGAGGAGGCGGGCGCCGGGAAGGTCGTAGGAGGCGGGGAGCAGTTCCAGGTCCGGCATCTGGATGCGGCCGGAGCCGGCGAGGCGGGCCAGGCCGTCGGTGAGGGCGGGCTCGCCCTCACCCGTGGCGACGACCACCACCGTGGCGCCGCCCGCGCAGGCGTCGACCAGTTCCTCGGCGGTCGGGGACGCCTCGACGACGGCTATCCCGGCCTCGCTCAGATACGGCAGCTGTGGGTGCGCACCGTCCGCGCACAGCACCTGGTCCGCGTCGCGCAGCGCCTGCCACGCGGGCCAGGACAGCAGGCCGGGGGCGACGCGGTGGCTGGTGGTGAGCAGGACGATGCGGCCGGGGGCGGGGACCGGGGTGCCGTCGAAGGCGGGGCTGGTTGCGTTCACCCACCGAACGTAACCCACGTCGCCGACAGCCCCGGAGTTATCCACAGGCCGCCGTGCACCGGCCCCGGGTGTTGTCCACAGGTCGCCACGCATCGGCTCCCGGTGTTGCTCACGGGCCGGCCCGTGAGCCCCGGCCCGCCGGGCCGCCGTACCGTTACGCCCCTTACGGCCCTTACGCCGACTGCTGCGTCTGCTTCGCCGTGACCTCGCGTACCCACGGCGTCTTCGCGTCCACCCGGCTGCTCTTCTCCACGTCCCACGTGCCGTAGCGCGGGTTGACGTCGACGTGGAGTTCCTTGGAGGCCGTGGAGAGCGCCTTCCAGAAGGCGGGCTGGTTGGTGTCGGTGCCGAGTTTCGCGGCGAGCTTGCGGCCCTCCACCTGGAGGCGGAGGTTCTCGTCGAGGCGCTGCGGCGGGACGCCGTACTGGGCGAGCCACGTCGCCTCCAGGGCCTTGGAGCCGCCCGCCTGCTGGGCGAGGCCGGCCCGCATGTCCTGGATGTCCTTGCGGGTGACGGTGACCCCGGCGTCCTGCGCGGCACGGTGGACGACCTGGTCGAAGACCATGCCGTAGAGCGTCTCGCGGGTGAGGCCGCCGGTGGTGGCGACGGCCCGCTCGTACTGCGCCTGGTTCTGGACGGCCGCCCGCTGGGCCGTGCGCACCTCGTTGACCCGGTTCTGCAGCTGCGCGACGGTGATGCGCTGGCCGCCCACGACGGCCGCGGCGCCTGGGTGCGCATCGCTTCCGCAGGCGGTCAGTGCGGGGGCCGCGGCGGCGATCACGGCGGTGAGGACGAGCGCGGTGCGACGGCGGCGGTGCAAGGGAACCTCCCGTTGGAGATTGTGCGACGGTGCACAAAGTCTTGCGGTGATCGATGTTAGGCAGTGGGTCGGCTGTGGCCAACCCATTCGACCAACGATTCACCAGGACTTCGGGCACCGCCGCGCCCTCGCGGGCTCCACGGGCTCCCCCGCGGTCAGCCGGTGATGGCGACCGGGGCGTCCCAGGCGTCGCGGTCCACGGTGATCGTGTAACCGCCGCGCGTCTCCTTGCTGTTGACCATGTACTGGTGCGCGCGGCTGTGGTTGGTGAACTGGGTGGAGCCCCACGGCCAGTCCGAGGTGGTGGTGTTCGTCTTGTCCCACAGCGCGTACCAGAGGTTGCCCGGCAGGTCCGTCTTGTTGGTCGCGGTCGCGATCGCCTTGGCGCTGGAGCTGCTGAAGCCGTAGTAGCCGGAGCGGTAGATCTTGGCGTGCAGCTCCTTGTCGAAGGCGCGCACGTACGTCAACACGGCGTTGTTGCAGGCCGTGTTCGTGATGTCGTACGACTCCATGTCCAGGTAGATCGGGCTGCCGGCCTTGATCCCGAGGGCCTTCGCCTTGGTCACCGCGTCGTCCGCCTCGGACTTGCCGACGGCCGAGGCCGTGGAGGCGCTGATCTTCACCGAGCCGCCCGAGCCGCAGGACGGCTGCGAGCCGACGTAGAGGGGGATGAACTTCCAGCCGACCGTGGTGAGGGACTTGACCCAGGAGGCGGTGAGGTTGGGCTGGCTGCAGCCGCGGTTCTTGCCGCCGATGTAGACGGCGGCGGCGCCGTAGAGGCCGCCGTGCCAGGCCTTCATCGCGGCGAGGGAGGGTGCGGCGCAGGTGTCGAAGGCGCGGCCGGTGTAGGTCTTCTGGGCGGGCCAGACGGTGGCGGCCATCGAGGTCTGGGCGGCGATACCGCCTCCGGCGACGACGGCGGCACCGGCGACGCCCCAGGTGATGTATCTGCGCTTCCTGGACTGCCGATGGTTGGACATGGAAAACCCCACCCCTGGTGTGTATGTGCTCGAAATCGCCCGCTACGCGCGCGTGCCGGCCAAATCTAGCCGTCGTCCGCGCTAGCCCCGCACCTGCCCCAGCCACTGCAGCGTCCGCCGGATGTCCGCCGCGAGCGGGTGCCCGGGGCCCTGCCTGCGTTCGACGTCGACCAGGAGGCGGGCGAGCGTCTCGTGGGCCGCGCCGCGGTCGCCGAGGGCGAGCAGCAGATGACCCACCCGGCGGCGGACCTCGTGGGCGAGTTCGGGGTCGCCCGCGACGTACTGGTTCTCGTAGTACGGCAGCAGCGCGCGGTACTCCGTGAGGGCCGCCGCCGGGTCGCCGAGCGACTCCAGGCACTGGGCGGCCTCGTAGCGGTAGCGCAGGGACTGCGGGTCGGAGGGGCCCGCCTCGGCGGCGCGTTCGTCGGCGAGGCGGCGCAGTTCGGGCAGCGCGCGCCGGTACTGGCCGTCGTCCATGAGCGTCGCCGCGTACTGCTTGCGCAGGGTGCGGACGACCGGGGAGTGCGCTCCGTGCTGCTCGGCGGCCGTGGGCAGGATCGCGCCCAGGATGTCGACGGCCTGCGTGATCCGGCCCTCCCCGAGCAGCCGCTTGACCTCGTCGACGGCGGCGGCGACATCGCGCTTCTCGGCGGCGGGCGGGGCCAGCGGGGCGGGCTGCGGCGCGGGGGTGCGGGCGCGGTCCGGCCAGGGGGCGTGCGGGCGCAGGAACGGGCGGGTGGGGTCGAGCGGCGCCCCGCTGGGCATCCCGCGCGCGGGCAGCAGCAGCGCGAGGTCCTCGTAGACCTCCTGCGCGGAGGCGGGCCGGTGCTGCGGGTCCTTGGCGAGCAGACGCAGGACGAGCGCCTCGAGCGGCTCGGGGACCTCGGGGCGGATGCGGCGGACGGGGACCGGCGGCTCGTACAGGTGGCGGTGCAGCACGCCGAGCGCCGTGGAACCCGCGAACGGCACGTCCCCGCTGAGGAGTTCGTGCAGCACCACACCGAGCGCGTACAGGTCGGTGTACGGGCCGACCGCGCCGCCCATCGCCTGCTCGGGCGCCATGTAGGCGGGCGATCCGATGGGGGTGCCGGTGTGCGTGAGGCGGGTGGTGTCGGCGTCCATGACGGAGGCGACGCCCAGGTCGAGGACGGTGACCGTGCCGTCCTGCTTCACCATCACGTTGCGCGGCTTGAGGTCGCGGTGGACGATCGGCACGGCGTGCACGGCGCTCAGCACGGCGCACAGCTGGGCCGCGACCGCGACCGCCCACTGCCAGGGGTACGGGTCCTGCTCGGCGAGGTGGTCGGAGAGGTCCGCGCCGTCGATGTACTGCATGACGAGGAACAGCTCCTCGCCCTCGCTGCCCGCGTCGTGCACCGTGACCAGGCCGGGGTGGTCGACCTGGGCCGTCACCCGGCACTCGCGCACGAAGCGGCGGCGCAGCTCGTCGGCCTCGTGGCCCGCCACCTTGTCGGGGCGCAGCAGCTTCACCGCCACGCGCCGGTCGAGCCGCCGGTCGTAGGCCGTCCAGACCTGGCCCATGCCGCCCTGCCCTATGAGCGTGGACAGTTCGTACCGGTCGGCGACGACACGCCCTGCCGTCACGGTCACCTGCCGCCCTCGTCGTGCTTGCGGAGATAGTCACTCAGCTCGTCGAGCTCGGCCCGCACCTGGTCGATCCGGGCGGGCGTGGGGCGCTGTCCCGGCGGCGGGGTGGACATCGGCGGCTGCGGCACGGGCGTGTGCGGCATCGGGGGCGGGGTGTGCGGCTGCGGCACGGGCATGTGGGGCATCGGCGGCGGGGTGTGCTGCGGAACCGTCGTCCCCATGTACGGCGACGGGGGCTGCGGATAGCCGTACGCCGCCGACGGACGCCCGCCGTAGGCGCCCTGCCTGAGCTGCTGGAAGTGGCGTATGTCCGCCGCCAGGTAGTACACGATCGACGCCACCAGGGTGCCCAGGAGCAGGGCGAGGCCCAGATAGCCGCCCGCGGTGTGGACGTCCTCGCCGGGCTCGGAGCCGAGCAGCACGATGCTGAGCACGTCCGCCGCGAGCGCGGCCACGAGCAGGCCCCAGTCCAGCGATTTGCGGGTCACGATCGCCAGCCGCAGGAGCATCGTCCAGGCCAGGAACCCGATGGAGAACACCGAGACCCCCACGAGCAGCACACGCACGACGACCAGCGCCCCGGTGGGCGGCGGCGGCTTCGCCGGCTGCGGGTAGCCGTGGCCTTGCATGGCTGCTCCTGGTGCCTTCGGAGGGCGTACGGGTTCGCGGCCGGTGCGCTCCGCGATACGGGCAACACCGGTCGTCCGATTGTCGCTTCGAGCGTATAGGCCGACACCGACAAGCGGTCCCGGGTTGTACCGAACCGTTGTCGTGCCGACCACACAGTGATCGCTTCCGTACTACGCCGCAGGTGCCGGCGGGTGCGCACTCCTACTCAGACCTGTACACACTTCTACTGAGGCGCACAGGAACTCCTACTCAGGCATGACCGTGCCGTCCGTCAGGCCGTCGTACATCCCGCGCACGAGCTGCTCGCCGAGCCGGCCCGCCTGGCGCAGCGCCCGCTCGAAGTCCTCCAGGGCGCGGAACCGGGCGCCGTAGCGCCGCTGTTCGTCCAGGGGGAGGCGCGGCAGCTGGAGCCTGCGGACGTCGAGGCGGGTCGCCGTGGAGGCGTAGCTGCTGGCCTGGCGGTTGTTGGCCGTGCCCCGCAGGAACCCGGCGAGGAACCACGGGTCCAGCGCCGCCGGATCGGGCCGCAGCAGCACCAGGCTGCGCCCCAGAACGGCACCCACGGTGCTGTCGTCGATCACGCGCGCCATGGAGCCGCCGCCGAGCACCGGGACGACGACATCGCCCGCCTCCGTGAGGACGGCCTCCTCGTCGCTCTCGGGGAGGAGGCCGGAAGGGGTCGTTCCGGCGAGGACGTCGTGGTCGGTGAGAACGGGCACACGCGCGTGGCCACCGTTTCCGCCGGTACGCATCACCAGGGCGCCCCCGCGCGCGAGTTCACCGATCGTGGTGAGCGGCCAGCGCGTGGGCCGGTCGGGGTCGCTGGTGTGGTCGACGGGCGGCGGGGTGAGGTCGGCGGTCAGCCGGAGCGTCTCACCGAGCCTCTCGCGCACGGCCGTCAGCTCGTCGGCGCCCTCGGCCGCGGTGGCGGGCGGGAGGTGCCGGGCGGGGGCCAGGTCGACGTCGTCGTCGAGGAGTTCGATGACCGGCACGGAACGCGCCAGCCCCGGCTCGTCGTCCAGCCGCCCCGCCCGGTCGAACGCCCGCCAGGCGTCCAGCACCGCGCCCCGCACCGCCTGCCAGTCCGGCCCGCCGCGCCCCTCGGTGGCGAACCGCCCGGTGTCCACCAACAGCACCTCCGGCTGCCCCAGCACCCGCTCCGGCCGCCGCAGCACCCACAGGTGGAGCGGAATGTTGTACGGCGGCGCGGCCCCGATCGGCAGTGCCACGACCGCCTTCAGCGCCCCGCGCCGCAACAGGTCGGCGCGGATCCGGCGACCGGAACGCCGGGACGCCGCGGCCGGCGGCATCAGCAGCACGGCGGTGCCGGCGTCCGCCAGCCGGGCCAACGCGTGCTGCACCCAGGCGAGTTCGGACTCGTTGCGGGCCGGGAAGCCGTACTCCCAGCGGGGGTCGTAGGCGAGTTCGTCGTGCCCCCAGTTCCGCTCGTTGAACGGCGGATGGCACAGGACTACGTCGGCTCGCAGCTCCGGGTAGGCGTCGGCGCGCAGCGTGTCCCCGGCCGTGGCGCGCACGGTGGCCTGCGCGTGCAGGGCGAGCCTGAGCGCGGTGAGCGCGGCGAGGTCGGGGGCGTTGTCCTGGGCGTACAGCTGCTGCTCGGGGCGGGGGGTGACGGCGCCCAACAGGGTGCCGGTGCCGCACGCCGGGTCGAGCACGGTACCGGCAGGGCCCGCCAACTCGGCCATGAGGCGGGCGAGTTCGGGCGGGGTGAGCGTGTACTGCCGCGGGTTCGCGTCGAGATGCCGCCCGAGCAGGAACTCGAACGTCTCCCGCGTGCCCAGCTCGGCGGCGAGGTCGGCGACGCCGCGGAGGAGGGGGGCGGTGGGGAGGAGTTGGGGGCCGGTGGGGGTGGGGACAGCGGGGGTGGGGACGGCGGGGGTGTTGTTCGCGGCCGGGGGTGTGTTCACAGCGGGGGCGGTGTTCACAGGGGCCGGGGGTGTTGTCGGGTCGGCCGGGGTGTTCACGGCACTCGGGGTGTTCGGGGCGGTCTGCGTGTTCGCGGTGTTCACGGCATTCACGGCGCTCACGGAGTTCACAGCGCTCGCGGAGTTCACGGCCGACATGCCTGACGCGGCCGCCGCAGCCGACCCCTCCGCCGGAGTGTTCACAGAGCCGGACGCCGAACCCGGTGAGTTCACAGCCGCAGTCCCGCCGACCTCCCGCCCCCTGTGAACACCGCGCCCACGCCCACGCGCCGCACCGAAGCGCGGCACGATCACCCCCTCCAGCGCACCCGGCAGCATCGCGGCCAACCGCTCGTCGGAACCGGCGCTCGCGGCCAGCCAGACGGTGGGCCGTTCCTGGATGAGCAGCAGGGCGCAGCCGGCGTACACCAGCGCGGTGACCGGGCCCTCGGGGTGGCCGACGAGCTGCTGCCAGACCCGTTCACGCAGCGGGACTTCGGCGAGTTTCCCCTGCTCACGCAGCCACGACTCGACGTCCGCGAGGGCGAAGGAGGGGCTGGTCTCGGTGCCGCCGACCGGCTTGGGGAAGTCGGCGTGACGGCGGCGCCAGTTGCTGACGGCGGCACGGCCGACGCCGGCGAGCCGTGCGATACCGGCGGCGGTCACCTCTGTCGCGTTGTCCTGCACTCGCCCCACTCCCCTCGCCACACCGACCTCATCGCGTCGGCCGTCGCGCCCGCTCGCCTCGATTACGTCTGCCGTTCGTCTGTGGCGCCGAGCATACCGACGCGAACAAGATCTACCCCTTCACAGCCGTGTACACACTACTTCCCGTGAACCGTGTTGACTCGGTTCACAGTCTCTGCTCTTATTGACCCAGCGAACAAACGACCGTCGGAGGGAGGCGGTCGCCGCATCGGGGAGGGGGGACAACCATGGGGATGGCAGGCAGGCTCACGCTGAGCGCCGTCGTGGGGGTCGTCGTCATCGGGGTCGTGTCGGCGAACGCCAACACCAGTGCCGGCGGCGGCAGTTCGGGACATGGCACCGAGGGCTCCTCGGCGTCCGCCGAGCACGACACCACCGGCACGAAAGACCCCGGCACACCGCAGGCCGCCACGCGGAAAAAGGTCTCGATCGATGGGGACGGCGACTTCCGGGTCGGCAGGGACATCGAGCCCGGTACGTACCGCTCCCGCGGCAACACCGACGGTCTGTGCCACTGGAAGCGGGCCGAGGACACCTCAGGGGACACGGACTCGGTGCTGGCCGACGCCCATGTGCGCGGCACCGGTTACGTCACCGTCAAGGCCACCGACAAGGTCTTCAAGTCCAGCGGCTGCAAGGCCTGGGCGGCCGTCGGCGCGAAGGCGCAGGGTTCCCCCGCGACACGGATGACCGGCGACGGCGGCATGTTCCGGGTCGGCGTCGACATCGCCCCCGGCCCCTACACGTCCACGGGCAACACGGACGGCGGCTGCCACTGGGAGCGCACGAAGGACGCCGAACACGGGCCGAACTCGATCCTCGCGAAAGACACTGTGACCGGCACGGCCGTTGTCACGATCAGCACCCAGGACGCCTACTTCACGACGGCCGGCTGCAACGACTGGACGAAGACGGCCTGACCTTCGAGTCGCCCCGACCCGACCGGGCCCGCCACACTCGCCGCTCCCTCAGCGGCCATCGCCGCCCCCTCTCTCCGACACACCCCGCGCGACCGCCACATCGGCAGGACCGGCGCTCCGTTCGCCTGCCCGACGGCACCTCGCGCCCACGACTTCGCACCGCACGTCTCTCACTTCACGTCTCTCACCTCACACCTCGTCACCCAAGGAACTGCCATGCGTCGTACCGCACTTGCCGCTCTCTGTCTCACCACCGTGGCCGCCGCGGGACTCTCCGGGTGTCTGCCCGGGGAGGACAAGGCGGACAGCAAGCCGAAGGGCCCGTTCGCCGGGCTGACCGGTGGGCAGATCGCCGACCGGTCCCTGACCGCCACCACCGGCGCCTCGTCGCTGCGGATGAAGGGCGATGTGCCCGACGACGAGAGCGGCGGCACGATCATGATCGACATGGCTCTGAACAAGAAGGGCGAGTGCGCCGGCACGATGGGCATGGGCGGCAAGGGCAAGGCCGACCTGATCAAGACCGGCGACACCGTCTACATGAAGTACGACGAGGCGTTCCTGCGGGCGCAGAGCGACGGTGAGTCCAAGGCGGACACCGACGCGGTCGTCGCCATGATGGCCGGGAAGTGGACCAAGATGTCCGCGAAGGGCAAGGACGCCAAGGACATCGCGAGCTTCTGCGATCTGAACTCGGTACTCGGCAGCGCCAAGGACGCCAACTCCGATGCCACGCGCGGCAGGACGACCACCGTCGACGGCACCCCGGCGATCATCCTGCACGAGAAGGACGGCAAGGACTCCTACACGCTGTACGTGGCGACCCAGGGCAAGCCGTACGTGCTGCGCATCGACAGCCACTCCGCCAAGGACCCGGGCACGCTCACGTTCGGCGAGTACGAGAAGCCCGTCCCCGCGAAAAAGCCCGCGGGCAAGATCCTGGACCTGGACGCGCTGAACGGCTGATTCGCCCCAACAGGCCTGTGGCTACGGCACGTTCACGGGGCGTGCCGTAGCCGCACGGTGGGCTCGACCTGGACGGCGCGACCATGCTCCGGTCCAACCGCGCCACCCCTCCAGCGAGACCGCCGCTCACGCCACCTCAGTTCGCGTGGAACCTCGCCGGTGCGTTCGTCGGGTTGCCCCCGGTCGGGAGGGCCTGCTTCGAGCAGGTGGAGAGGACCTTGACCATCGCGGCCTTCTCCGCCGACGTGACCCACAGGCCGTACTTCTTCTTCACGGCGACCTGCGCGGCGACATACGTGCAGCGGTACGCCTTGGGCGGCACCCAGGTGGCCGTGTCGCCGTCGCCCTTGCTGCGGTTGGGGCTGGCACCGACGGTGAGCAGGTTGAGCGGGTCGTTGGCGAGAGCTATGCGCTTGCTGGCGTCCCAGTACTTGGCGCCCTTCTGCCAGGCGTCGGAGAGGGCGACCAGGTGGTCGATGTCGACGAGGCTGGCGCCGCGCTTGTAGACGACTTCCTTGCCGGAGTACGGATCGGATTCGAGGACGCCGTACGACACCTTGCAGTCGCCGTCGGTGAACTTCACCTGCTTCAGGTCCCGCTTGAGGATGTCGTCCCTGGTGTCGCAGCTGTTGGAGTCCGTGTCGGCCCAGGCGGCGCCGAACCGCTCACGGGAGTAACCGGTCTTCGGCGCACGCCCCTTCACGGGCAGAGCCTGGGCGGCGGTCAGGGCCGCTCCCCCGCCACCGCCTCCGCCGGCCGTCGCCTCGGGTCCGGAGTCGCCCGTCCCCGTGGTGTCCGTCTTGCATCCGGCGACCGACAACATGACCAGAGCGGCGATTGCCGCCCCACCCCTCAGACGCATCACGTGCGCCCCTCCCCTTGCTCACCCGGCCCCGCCCCTGCAGGGGCGGATATTGCCTGGTCCCCACGGTAGCGGCGGACGCGTCACGGGCATACAGGACCTAAGCCCGCATGGCTCGCAACTCGCCTGTGCCGCAGCGGTGGAACAGGCCGAAGTACCGGCTTCCCTCACCCCCTCTCCTTATTCCCCTTGCTCCGCAGCGGATGTGACGCCCCCTCATCCTCAGACCTTGCCGACTCAGACCTTGCCGATGCCCAGCGTCGACTCCGAGGGCAGCAGCCCGGACCCCAGGACGGCGACCCAGAACTCCCCCAGCAGATCGGTGAGTCGGCCGGTGTCGGTCCGGCCGAGCAACTCCCAGGGCGCGGCGGCCAGTCGGTCGGTGCGGTGCTCGACCTCCTGGCGCAGCTCGCGCCCCGCCCGCGTCGCCGTACCCATGTCGTCTATGACGCCTCGGACCACCAGCCGTCCGCGTGCCGCCGTCCATTCGTCCCGGCTCCAGCCTCGGCTCTCGAAGCGCTGGACGGAGGCCGCACCGATCGCGGCGAAGGAGACCAGGGACTCGACCGGGTCGAGGCCGGCGACGAGGAGCGCGGCGAGGTGGCCGTCGCCGCGGTGTTCGCGGAGGATCGTCGCCGCCTGCCAGAGCTGGAGGTGGGGCTCCTCCGGCCAGGGCAGCTCGGCGTTGGCCGCGGCGAGAGGGCGGCCCTCCAGGTTGACGGCCTCGGCGGCGCGGCGAGCCAAGGCGGCGGCCTCCGCCAGCTCGGGGCTGTCGACGCGGTCGCCGAATATCGCGCGGTAGGCCCGGTCCATTCCGCGCAGCCTCGCCCGCAGTACGGCGTCCGGGCTCGCGACGCTCCACGCCGAGCCCATGTGCTCGGCGACCATGCGGGGGCTGAAGCTATAGAAGGCGGAGGTCACGCGCTCACTGCCGACCGGGCCCAACGGGGCGGCGCGCAAAGGGAAGTAGCTCGGCCAGCGCTCCTCCGTGCCGTACCCGAGGGCGGCGGCCTCCTCGAAGACCTCCGGCGCGTAATACAGCACAGCGTGCAGAGGTTCGAGCAGATGCCAGAGCTGGCGCACGCGGCTCAGCTCCACGGTGACGGGGCTTTTCGTGGTCTCCACTCCCCGCACGCTCTCCGACATGACGTAACTCCTCGTCGCGTCCCGGTCCTTCCACAACTTGACACTGACAAGATTGCCCCACCCGCCCAAACTTGTCAATGCCTAGATTCGGCGTACGCTGCTGACCATGAGCACAGCCAAGCCCGCGAAGCCGGCCGGGACCGCCGAGAGCACCGCCGAGAGCGGCGAGACCGCCAGCGAGAGCGCCAAGAACGCCAAGGCCTCCGCGAGCAGCCGCCGCTCGTACCACCACGGCGATCTGCGCCGCGCCATCCTCACCGCCGCGCTCGACGTCATCGCCGTCGACGGCCCGTCCGCGCTGAGCCTGCGCGATCTCGCCCGCCGTGCCGGTGTCTCGCACGCGGCGCCGGCGCATCACTTCAAGGACCGCACAGGGCTGTTGACGGCGATCGCGGCGGAGGGCTTCGGCCTGCTCGCGGGCGCGATCGGGGAGGCGGCGGACCTGAAGGACGCGGGCGTCCGCTACGTACGCTTCGCGCGCGAACACCCCGCGCACTTCCAGGTGATGTTCGCGCCCGAACTGCTCCGCGACGGCGACCTCGAACTCACCACGGCCCGCGCCCTCGCCGCCGACACGCTGAGCCACGCCGTGTCCGCCGTACCCCCCGAGGGCCGCGGCCCCGACGCCCGCCTCGCCGGTGTCGCCGCCTGGTCTCTGGCCCACGGCTTCGCGACGCTGCTGCTCGGCCACAACCTCGACGGGGCGGTGAGCGAGCGGGACCCGGAGGAGGTGTTCCGGGCGCTGGCGTCGATGCTGTCCCAGGCACCTGCCGAGTGACGTGACGGGGGTCTTCCCGCCGGCAGCCGGGCTCCGTGACCGCTGAGGCGACTGAATCGACCAAACCGACCGGGGCGACTGGCACGACCGGAGCGACCGGAGCGACCGGAGCGACCGGAGCCAGCGGATCACGGCCGAACCCGAAGCGACCGGCCGCCGGGCGCCTCTACGACCCCGACCGACCGGCCCCTCCTACGACGCCCTCGGTGCGCTCAGCACCCTCAGTGCCTCCCGCGACGCCCTCGGTGCGCTCAGCACCCTCAGCGCCACCCGCGCCCCCGACGCCCCCGACGCCCCCGACGCCCCCGACGCCCCCGACGCCCTACAACTCCAGGACCACACCCCGGAAACCCCGGATCACCGGAATCCCCCGAGCCCCCCGAACCCCGGGAACCCCTCCCCACCCTCACGACCCCAGAATCGAAGCCAAGAACTCCCCCACCCACCCGAGCAACTCCCGCCCGACCAACGGCTTCCCGCCCACCTTCGCCGTCTTCGGGCGCGGCACGAGCACCTGGTGGGCGGCCTGCTTGATGACGGTCCCGGGGTAGAGCCGCTTGAGGCGCAGCTCCTGGGACTCCCTCAACTCCACCGGCGCGAAGCGGATGTTGGTGCCCTGGAGGACGATGTCGCCGACGCCGCACGCGCGGGCGAGCATGCGCAGGCCCGCCACCAGCAACAGGTTCTCCACCGGCTCGGGCAACTTGCCGTAGCGGTCGACGAGTTCCTCGCGTACGGCCTTGATGTCCTCCTCCGTGTTGGCGGAGGCGATGGACCGGTAGGCCTGGAGGCGCAGGCGCTCGCCGGGGGCGTAGTCGTGGGGAACGTGCGCGTCGACCGGGAGCTCGATCTTGACCTCCAGCGGCGGCTCCTCCTCGACCCCGCCCTCCAGGGAGGCGCGGTAGTCCGCGACGGCCTCGCCGACCATGCGGACGTACAGGTCGAAGCCGACGCCCGCGATGTGGCCGGACTGTTCGCCGCCCAACAGGTTGCCCGCGCCCCGGATTTCGAGGTCCTTCATCGCCACGTACATGCCCGCGCCCATCTCCGTGTGCTGGGCGATGGTGGCGAGGCGCTCGTGGGCGGTCTCCGTCAGCGGCTTCTCCGGGGGGTACAGGAAGTACGCGTAACCGCGCTCCCTGCCTCGGCCGACACGGCCCCTGAGCTGGTGGAGCTGCGAGAGACCGAAGTTGTCGCCGCGTTCCACGATCAGCGTGTTCGCGTTGGAGATGTCGATGCCCGACTCGACGATCGTCGTCGACACCAGGACGTCGAACTTCTTCTCCCAGAAGTCGACGACGACCTGCTCCAGTGCCTGCTCCGACATCTGTCCGTGGGCGGTCGCGATGCGCGCCTCCGGGACGATCTCGCGCAGCCGGGCCGCCGCGCGGTCGATCGACTCGACGCGGTTGTGGATGTAGAAGACCTGGCCCTCGCGCAGGAGTTCACGGCGGATGGCCGCGCCGATCTGCCGCTCCTCGTAGGGGCCGACGAACGTCAGCACAGGGTGACGCTCCTCCGGGGGCGTCGTGATCGTCGACATCTCGCGGATGCCGGTGACCGCCATCTCCAGGGTTCTGGGAATCGGGGTGGCGGACATCGTCAGGACGTCGACGTTGGCGCGCAGCTTCTTCAGCTGCTCCTTGTGCTCGACGCCGAAGCGCTGCTCCTCGTCGACGATGACCAGGCCGAGGTCCTTGAACTTGGTCTCGGAGGAGAACAGGCGGTGGGTGCCGATGACGACGTCCACGGAGCCTTCGCGCAGGCCCTCCAGGGTGGCCTTCGCCTCGGTGTCGGTCTGGAAGCGGCTCAACGCCCTTACGTTGACCGGGAATTGCGAGTACCGCTCGCTGAACGTCCCGAAGTGCTGCTGCACGAGGAGGGTGGTCGGGACGAGGACGGCGACCTGCTTGCCGTCCTGGACGGCCTTGAAGGCGGCGCGGACCGCGATCTCGGTCTTGCCGTAGCCGACGTCGCCGCAGATCAGGCGGTCCATCGGGACCGACTTCTCCATGTCGTCCTTGACCTCGGCGATGGTCGTCAGCTGGTCGGGCGTCTCCACGTACGGGAAGGCGTCCTCCAGCTCGCGCTGCCAGGGCGTGTCCGGCCCGAAGGTGTGGCCCGGGGCGGCCATGCGGGCGCTGTACAGCTTGATCAGGTCGGCCGCGATCTCCTTGACGGCCTTCTTGGCGCGCGCCTTGGTCTTCGTCCAGTCGGCGCCGCCCAGGCGGTGCAGGGTGGGGGACTCGCCGCCGACGTACTTGGTGATCTGCTCCAGCTGGTCGGTCGGGATGTACAGCCGGTCGCCGGGCTGGCCGCGCTTGGCGGGGGCGTACTCGACGACCAGGTACTCGCGCGTGGCGCCCTGCACCGTGCGCTGCACCATCTCGATGTAGCGGCCCACACCGTGCTGCTCGTGGACGATGTAGTCGCCCGCCTCCAGGGTGAGCGGGTCGATGGTCTTGCGGCGGCGGGCCGGCATCCGGGCGCCGTCCTTGCCTGCGGCCTTCTGGCCGGAGAGGTCGGTCTCGGTGAGGACGGCGAGCTTGAGCGCCGTGTCGACGAAGCCGTAGTCGATCGAACCGGTCGCCACGTGGACGACGGAGGGTTCGATCTCCCCCAGCTCCGTCTCCAGGCGGGCGGCGACGCCTTCGGTACCGAGGACCTCGACCGTGCGGGCGGCGGGGCCGTGGGCCTCGGTGACGAAGACCGTGCGCCAGCCGTCGGCGAGCCAGCCCTTGGTGTCGGCGAGGGCCTTCGCGGTGTCGCCGCGGTACGTCTCGGGGGCGTGCATCCCGAGCTTCAGGGTGTCCGCGTCGAGCTCTTCGTCGGCGGCGAACGGCGACACCGACCACCACATCATGTCGAGCTCGCGCGCCCGGTCCCGTACGTCCGCGATGGCCCACAGGGAGGCCGCGTCCACGTCGATCGGTGCCTCGCCGCCGCCCGCGGTGGCCGCCCAGGAGGCCTGGAGGAACTCCTGCGAGGTGGCGACGAGATCGGCCGCACGCGTGCGGACCCGCTCCGGATCGCATACGACGGCCATCGCGCCCTTGGGGAGCACGTCCAGCAGCAGTTCCATGTCGTCGACGAGCACCGGGGCCAGCGACTCCATGCCTTCCACTGCGATGCCCTCGGCGATCTTGCCGAGCAGTTCGCCCAGTTCGGGGTGCTGTTCGGCGAGGGCACGGGCACGCGTGCGGACGTCTTCCGTCAACAGGAGTTCACGGCAGGGGGGTGCCCACAGGCCGTGTTCGGCGACCTCCAGGGAGCGCTGGTCGGCGACCTTGAAGTAGCGGATCTCCTCTACGTCGTCGCCCCAGAACTCGATGCGCAGGGGGTGTTCCTCGGTGGGCGGGAACACGTCCAGGATGCCGCCTCGTACGGCGAACTCGCCGCGCTTCTCGACGAGCTCCACGCGCGCGTACGCGGCGGCTCCGAGAGCGTCCACGATCGCGTTCAGGTCGGCGGTCTGGCCCGTCCTCAGGGCGACCGGCTCCAGGTCTCCGAGACCCTTGACCTGCGGTTGCAGCACGGACCGCACGGGCGCCACCACGACGGAGACCGGGCCCGTCTCCGGGTCGTCCTCCCTGGGGTGGGCGAGGCGGCGCAGGACGGCGAGGCGGCGGCCCACGGTGTCGCTGCGCGGGCTCAGCCGCTCGTGCGGGAGGGTCTCCCAGGACGGGTACTCCACGACTCCGTCCGGCGGGAGCAGTGAGCGCAGGGCCGCGGCGAGGTCCTCGGCCTCCCTGCCGGTCGCGGTCACCGCGAGGACCGTGCGGCCGGTCTCGCGGGCCAGTGCCGCCACGGCGAAGGGGCGGGTCGCCGGGGGGCCGACCAGGTCGATGTGCATGCGGTTGCCGTCGGCCGCCGCCTTGGTCGCTTCCGCGAGGGCGGGGTCCTTGACTACGGCGTCGAGCAGACCGTGCAGGCTCATGGAGGGCTTTCCGTCTGGGGGGTGGGCAACACGAAGGGCCCGACGCGAGTGGTGGGCCGGGGGGTATCCAGCGTACGTCGGTGCGCTGCCGTGTGCCGGGGCTGTGGATAACCGCGCTTTTCCGGCACCCCGCGCTGCTGTTGACGCACCAGGGGGCTCCGCCCCCTGGACCCCCGGCCTGTGCCCACCCACCGCCCGACTCGGTCCGCCACAAAGTCACCCGCAAAGAAAAAACAAATCCCACGACGACAAACAGACCCGGCGCCAAGAAGTCCCCCGTGACTTCTCGGCGCCGGGCCTGCCCCCGTTGGGCGGTGGCTCTGGTGGCTACTCCGTGGCGATCGCGTTCAGGACGTTCATCCGGCCCGCCCGGAACGCCGGGATCAGCGCGGCGAACAGGCCCACGAAGGCGGAGCCGATGAAGACCGCGATGATCGTGCCCCAGGGGATCTCCAGGACCTTCAGGCCTTCCAGGGCGAGGAGCCGCTGGGCGGTGGCGCCCCAGCCCATCCCCAGGCCCAGGCCGAGCAGCGCTCCGAAGAGGGCGATCACGACCGACTCCATGCGGATCATCCGGCGGAGCTGGCGGCGGGACATGCCGATCGCTCGCATGAGGCCGATCTCGCGGGTCCGCTCGACGACCGAGAGGGCCAGGGTGTTCACGACACCCAGGACCGCGACGATGATCGCGAGGGCGAGAAGGCCGTAGACCATGTTCAGGAGCTGGCCGATCTGGTCCTTCAGTTCCTGCTTGTAGTCGGTCTGGTCGCGCACCTGGTACTGCGGGTACGGGGCCATGGCCTTCTTCAGGGCCGCGTAGGCCTGCTTCTCCTGGCCGTCCTTGGCCTTGGCGAACATGATCTCGTTCGGCGGGATCTTGTTCGCCGGGAGGTACTTCTGCATCGTGGCGATGCTGGTGTACCGCGCGCCCTGGTCGATGGCCACGTCGTCGTCCGTGATCGCGGCGACCTTGAGCTTCGCCGTGTCGCCTCCCTTGAAGGCGACGCTGATCGTGTCCCCGAGGTGCACGCCGTGCTTCTTGGCGTACTTGGAGCCGACCGACATCGCGTTGGTGCCGTAGGCGGCGGACAGGTCGCCGGCCGTGGTGGCGCGGCGCAGGTCCTGGGCGTAGGACGGGTCGGCGGCGGTGAGGCCGTCGGTGTCCTTCTGGCCGTCGGGCGAGGTGAGGGTGACGTCGAGGAATTTGTAGCGGGTGACGTGGACGAGGTCGGGCGCGTGTTCCATCGCCTTCTCGGCCTGCGGCACGATCCGCTGGTTGCCCTGGACGATGAAGTCGGCGCCGACGGACTTGTCGAGTTCGCTCGTGGCCGAGGCGACCATCGAGGAGCCGACCACCGAGAGGCAGGCGACCAGCGCGAGGCCGATCATCAGGGCCGCACCCGTGGCACCCGTACGCCTGGGGTTGCGGAGCGCGTTGCGTTCGGCCAGACGCCCCACAGGGCCGAAGGCCCGCAGGAGGACCAGGCTGATGACCCGGACGACTCCGTTGGCGAGCACCGGGCCGATGATCACGAAGCCGATCAGGGAGAGCACGACGCCCGCGCCCAGGACCAGCGAACCGTCCGTCGCCTTCTTGGCGGTGGCCGCCGCGACCAGCGAGGCGATTCCGGCGCCGGTCAGGACCAGGCCGATCAGCCCGCGCACCCAGCCGGCCTTGCCGTCGGCCGGTGTACCGGCGTCGCGCAGCGCGGCCATCGGGGAGACCTTGCCGGCCCGGCGGGCCGGGAGGTAGGCGGCGAGGATGGTGACGATCACGCCGAGGAGCAGGCCGAGCACCGGGGTGGTCCACTTGACCGTCAGGTCCCGGGTCGACAGGTCCATGCCCGCCGCGCTCATCAGTTTCATCAGGCCTACGGCGATCCCGACCCCGGCGCCGACGCCGAGGACGGAGCCGACGATCCCGAGCAGGGTCGCCTCGACCAGGACCGAGCGGTTGACCTGCTTGCGGGAGGACCCGATCGCCCTCATCAGGCCTATTTCGCGGGTCCGTTGGGCGACCAGCATCGAGAAGGTGTTGATGATCAGGAAGATGCCGACCAGGAACGCGATCCCGGCGAAGCCGAGCATGGCGTACTTGATGACGTTCATGAACTGGCCGACGCCCTTGCGGTTCTCGTCGGCGTTCTCCTTGGCCGTCTGGATCTTGTACGTCCCGGACGAGGCGAGGGTCTGTGCCACGTTCTGCTTGAGCTGGGTGTCCGTCACACCGCTCGCGGCGGTGACGCCGATCTGGGTGAACCGGCCGGTGGCGCCCAGGAGTTGGCGCTGCGCGGTGGCGGTGTCGAAGTAGACGACGGCCGCACCGGGGTTGGTCACCTTGAAGGTGGCGATGCCGACGATCTTCGCGGTGAAGTCACCGGTCTGGGAGATGGTGCGCAGCGAGTCGCCCATCTTGAGGTGGTGCTTGTCGGCGGTGTCGGCGTCGACCATGGTCTCGGTCGGGCCGCGCGGGGCGTGGCCGGAGGTGATCTCCATCGAACGCAGGTCGTTCTTCGTCCAGTTGCCCGCGATGGTGGGCGCTCCGGTCGAGGAGCCCATGTTCTTGTTGGCGCTGTCGACGACCGTCACGTTCATCGAACTGACGCCGCCCTCGGCGGACTTGACGCCCTGGGCCTTGGCCACCTGTGCGACCGTCGAGGCCGGCAGGGACTCGGGCAGTCCGTTCTGCGGGGTGCTGCCGTCGGACTTGGCCGCCTTCGGCATGACCGTCACGTCGGACGCGGTGGCCGCGAAGAGCTTGTCGAACGTCGTGTTCATGGTGTCGGTGAACACCAGCGTGCCGCAGACGAAGGCGACCGACAGCAGGACGGCTATCGCCGAGAGTGCCATCCGCCCTTTGTGCGCGAAGAAGTTGCGCATCGAGGTCTTGAGGACGGTCATGACGTACGCCCCCGCGCGTCGAAGTCCTTCATGCGGTCGAGGACGGTCTCCGCGGTGGGCTTGAACATCTCGTCGACGATCCGGCCGTCCGCGAGGTACAGGACACGGTCCGCGTACGAGGCGGCCACGGGGTCGTGCGTGACCATCACGATGGTCTGGCCCAGGTCGTCGACGGAGCGGCGCAGGAAGCCCAACACCTCTGCTCCCGCACGGGAGTCGAGGTTCCCGGTCGGCTCGTCTCCGAAGATGATCTCGGGCCGGGCCGCCAACGCCCGTGCCACGGCGACGCGTTGCTGCTGACCGCCGGAGAGCTGGTTGGGCCGGTGCTTGAGCCGGCTGGAGAGGCCGACGGTCTCCACGACCTGCGCGAGCCAGCCCTTGTCGGGCTTGCGGCCGGCTATGTCCATCGGGAGGGTGATGTTCTCCAGCGCGTTCAGCGTCGGCAGCAGGTTGTAGGCCTGGAAGATGAACCCGATCCGGTCGCGGCGGAGTTGGGTGAGCTTCTTGTCCTTGAGGCCGGTGATCTCGGTCTCGTCCAGGTAGATCTGCCCGGACGTCACGGTGTCGAGCCCGGCGAGGCAGTGCATGAGCGTGGACTTGCCGGACCCCGAGGGGCCCATGATCGCGGTGAACTGACCGCGGGCGATGTCCACGTCGACATGGTCGAGGGCGACGACGCGGGTCTCCCCGGCTCCGTACGCCTTGACGACCTGCCGCGCTCGCGCGGCAACGGCCGTACGCCCTCCAGTACCCCCGTGCCTGGGAATGGTCACAGCCGATGTCACGGTATGTCTCCTAAGTCGGTCGGCAGAGGTGCGTGCCGGTGTCCGGTCGAGGTGTTCCAACTGGTTACGACGATGATTCTGTCGGCGGGAGGGGGTCCGGCGCGCTGGTGCTCAGCGCAGTCTTTCCCGGGGGAAAACCCCACCCTCCTGGGTTCGGTATGCCGCCCCCCAGCGGCATAAAGCCAGGTTAAGGACGGCCCCTCCCCCTTCTCCTCCTCCGCCGGTACGAACCGTCCCCAGGTCGTAGTACGGAGGGACCCCTAGGGGCTCTCCACCGTCGGGTGGAGCCGCTCTAGGGGTTCGGTCCACCCGGTGACCCTGTGAGCTTCCGCCCTGCCGCGACGTGAGGGTCAGGTGGGAAGCTGGTGCGCGGCAGATAGATGCAAGGGGAAAGGATTCCTGTGGACCAGGGGGACAGTGACACCGAGATACGACCCGAGGCGGCCGAGCAGCCCACGCCGGCCCCTCCCGACCGGCGCCGGGGCCCCGTGGTCGCGGCCCTGATGCTCGCGATGGCCCTGGCCGCCCTCGACTCCACCATCGTCTCCACCGCCGTACCGCAGATCGTCGGCGACCTCGGCGGCTTCTCCGTCTTCTCCTGGCTGTTCTCCGGCTACCTGCTGGCCGTGACGGTCACGCTGCCCGTCTACGGCAAGCTCTCCGACACCTTCGGCCGCAAGCCGGTGCTGATCGTCGGGGCGGCGGTCTTCCTCGCCGGTTCGCTGCTGTGCGCGGTGGCCTGGAACATGGGCGCGCTGATCGCGTTCCGCATCGTGCAGGGCCTGGGCGGCGGTGCGCTGCAGGGCACCGTGCAGACGCTCGCCGCCGATCTGTACCCGCTGAAGGAACGCCCGAAGATCCAGTCGAAGCTGTCCACGGTGTGGGCGGTGTCGGCGGTCGCGGGCCCCGGGGTGGGCGGGCTGCTCGCCGCGTACGCGGGCTGGCGCTGGATCTTCCTCGTCAACCTCCCTGTCGGGGCGGTGGCGTTGTGGCTGATCGTCCGCTACCTCCACGAACCGGCACGCGCCCGCACCGCCCGCCCCCGCATCGACTGGGCCGGCGCACTGGCGGTGTTCGCCTGCGGAGGCGTCCTCATCACGGCGTTGGTGCAGGGCGGGGTCGCGTGGGACTGGCTGTCCGCGCCCTCGATCGCCCTGTTCGCCCTGGGACTTGGGCTGGCCGGGCTCGTCGTGGCGATCGAGCGCCGGGCGGCCGAGCCGATCATCCCGGGGTGGGTGTGGCGCCGCCGTACGATCGCGGCCGTCAACCTGGCCCTGGGCGCACTGGGGTTTCTGATGGTGGCGCCGAGCGTGTTCCTGCCGACGTACGCGCAGTCGGTGCTCGGGCTCGCGCCCGTGGCGGCCGGATTCGTGCTGTCCGTATGGACGTTGAGCTGGCCGGTGTCGGCCGCGCTGAGCCAGCACGTGTACCGGCGGATCGGTTTCCGCAACACGGCGATGCTCGGGATCGGGGCGGCGACGCTGATCCTGTTCGCGTTCCCGTTCCTGCCGTACCCGGGCGCGGCCTGGCAGCCGATGGTGCTGATGCTGCTGCTCGGCGCGGCCCTCGGACTCTTCCAACTCCCGCTGATCGTCGGGGTGCAGTCGACGGTCGGGTGGGAGGAGCGGGGTGTGACGACCGCGTCCGTGCTGTTCTGCCGCCAGACCGGCCAGACGATCGGCGCCTCCGTCTTCGGCGCCGTCGCCAACGGCGTGCTGGCCTCCCGGCTCGGCGGCGCGAGCGACCTGGACTCGGTGACACGGGGCCTCGACGGCGGCGCGGTCCCCGAGGCGACCCGGCGGGCGATCGCGGACGCGGTGCACGCGGTGTACATCGGCGCCGGGTGCGCGGCGGCGGTCGCCTTCCTGGTGCTGCTGTTCCTGGCACCGCGGCGCTTCCCGGTCCTCACGGAGCAGTAAAGGGAGGGGAGTTCAGGAGACGGTGGCGGCGGGCGGTGTCCAACGGCGCGTGCGCGGCACCGAGTTGGGGACGCCGTAGTCCTTCTTGAGCTGTTCCGGGATGGCGTAGTGCATGACGCGGCCCCGGGTCAGGGAGGACAGTTCCAGGACGGTGGTGAGGTGGCCGAGGCGATCCAACGCCCAGGCGCCGAGCGGGGAACGGTCCTCGATGGTCTCCAGGACGCCGAGGAGGTGGGGCACGGCCTTGACGAGCGTGTCCCACCGGGTGCGGGGCACCTGGAGCCAGTCGGCGCAGGTGTCACCGACGAGGTGGCGGATGAGGGCGGAGACGACCGGGTCGAAGAAGGTGCCGGGGACGACCTCCTCGTAGAGGTCGATGAGCTGGCGGGTCAGGACGGCGCCCTCCTCGGACGGGCCCATGTGCCGCAGCATGTAGAGGTCGAGGAACTGCCGTGCTTCCTCAAGGGACTTGGGTACGGCGTCCTGGTCGACGCCGAGCATCGCGCCGACCACGCGCCACGCGTAGTAGTAGGCCTCGGCGCCCTCCGTCGACATGTGGATACCGAGCCGGTGCAGGCTGTCCAGGACGAGCATGGAGAAGAACATCTGCCCGCCGATCATGTCCTCCTGGCAGATCGGCGTCCCCAACTCGCCCGTGTCCCACTGGTTCTCGCGCAGGAGGTGGTGGCGGATCGAGGCGTGCAGGAGCCGGACCTTCTGCGCGGCCGGGATGAAGCGGCTGCCTGCCTCGAAGGCGTCGGGCCGCATCAGGTAGACGGTGAACTGCCCTGTCTCCGCCATGCGTTTGGACGGGTACCGCAGCCCGTGGCTGGCCGACAGGAGCTTCGCCACCGGCGGGACGACGTAGCAGGCGGGCATGGAGGCGAAGGACAGGGCGGTGGAGATGTGCACGTTGTTGTCGATGAAGAACAGCCGGGCCCGCTCCATCTCGGCCCAGTCGACCCAACTCGGCGGTGTGCTGGTCGCGTTGAGGTACTCCAGGGCCACGGACGGCAGGCCGTCCGGCAACGGGGCGCCCGCCACGGAGACGTAGCGCATGAGGGTGTTGAACTTGCCCACCTCCCCGCGGTCGAACAGGGCGGCGACGGTGGCGTCGGCGAGTTCGTCACCGGCCCGGCGCAGGCCGTCCATCGAGGTCTCGGTGTACGTCACGGGGATCTCCTGGGAGTTCGCGGGTCACGGATCAGGACAGGCGGGCCGACGCCGAGTGGGCCAGCGCGGTCAGCGCGGCCTCGGCGGGGGCGGGGAGGTTCAGTTCCTGGAGGGCGTCGAGCGCCTCCTCGACTCGGGCGGCGATCATGCCCTCGACGCGGTCGGGCGCCTTCAGCCGCCGCATCGTCGCGCGCACCGAGTCCAACTCCTCGCCGTTCAGCGAGCGTTGACCCATGAGCGCACGCAGCCGCTCCCGGTCCTCGGTCCCGGCGCTGCGCCAGGTCTCCGCGAGGAGGGCGGTGGGCCGGTGGCCGCGCACGTCGTCGGCGTTGGCCTTGCCGGTGGCCTCCGGGTCGCCGAACAGGCCGAGGACGTCGTCCCGCAGTTGGAAGGCCTCGCCCAGCGGCAGCCCGTACGCCGAGTAGCCCGCACGCAGCCGGCCACCGGCACCGGCGAGCGCGCCGCCGATCAACAGGGGCTGTTCGACGGTGTACTTGGCGGTCTTGTAGCGGATCACCTTCAAGGACGCGCCGGTGTCCGGCTCGGCGCCGGTCCGCAGGATCTCCAGGCACTCGCCCGCGATCAACTCCCGTGCCAGCACCGCCCACAGCGGCCGGGCACGGGCAAGATACGCGGCCGGCAGACCGCTGGTGGTGAAGAGTTCCCCGGCCATGCCCATCAGCAGATCCCCCACCAGCATGGCGAGCGACCTGGCCGCCGCGACGGCCCGCGGCCTGCGGCGTACGGCACCGCGCAGCGCGATGTGCGCGGTGGGGCGGCCGTGCCGCAGCGGGCTCTCGTCGATGAGGTCGTCGTGCACGACCGCGGCGGCGTGCACCAGCTCCATCGAGGCCGCCGCCCGCACCAGCGCGTCGCTGTCGGGCTGGCCCACCGCGCGCCAGCCCCAGTAACAGAACGCCGCCCGCAGCCGTTTGCCGTCCGCGACCGCGGCCTCCAGCTGCCCGGCGACCGGCTCCAGCGCCGGGTCGATCTCCGCGAACCGCTCGGCCTCCTCCGCCACGAACCGCCGGAGCACCTGGTCGACGCGCGTCTTGAACGCGGCCGACTCCCACCGGTCAGACGTCATCGGCGGCGGCCTGCCGGGCGAGCGCGAGCCGGGCCAGGGTCTCCAGATGCGCCGGGGGCAGCCCCGTGTACCGGTCCAGCACAAGCCGCCCGCGCGCCGCGAGATCCCGCTCGGCCTCCCCCGCCAGCTCCCCCGCGTCCGACCGCAGCAGCAGCCCCCGCACCGCCCCCAGTGCCGATCCCACGGCCGACCCCACCGTGCTCACCGCCAGCTCGGCCAGCCCCGCCGCCAGCAACAACGCCCGTTCGTCCAGGCCCTCGTGCCGCTCCGCCGCCCGTGTCATGCCACTCCCGCCCGTAGTACTTCCGGACGGCACCGATCACCCGCCCTTCTGTCAGGATCGCGACAGCCCGGGCACCCCCGAGGGGAAACTCACGATCGGGTGATCACTTCGCTCGACCGTACGGACGCCACCGCCGTGCCCACCTCCACCGTTCCCGGGAAACACCGTCAACTCGCGTAACACCCGAGGTCAGCGCGGGGTTGACGGGCCCGGCGCCCACCCGCCCCGTACCGACCGCCCAGTTCGGCGAAAAGCACCCACATACCCCAACCGGCGAGTAACGTGCGTGGCTCGCTCGCCCACTCCCTGCGGTCCGCCGCCACGGACCCGAGCCACGCAAGGAGCACGGGATGTCCTACGACCCGTACCCTCCGCATGATTCGTACCGTCCGGATGATGTGCGTTCATCACCCGACCCGTACACCCCGTACGTCCCCTCACCCCCGCCCACCGTCACCTACCCCTGGCAGCCACCCCCGCCCCCGCCCGAGCGCCGCCGACTCCCCCGTCGCCCCGCCCTCGGCAACCACAGCGACCTGCGCATCCTGCGCGGCGCGTACCGCCGTCAGCGGCGGGTGGCGACCACCGCCGCGCTCGGCTACTTCTGCCTGTTCCTCGGGCTCTCCGCGTTCGCGCCCGGCCTGATGACGAGCACCGTCACGGGCGGGGTGCCGACCGGGCTGCTGCTCGCCCTGGTCCAACTGCCGGTCACCTGGCTGGCGATAGGGCTCTACGAGCACACCGCCCGGCAGCACGTCGACCCGCTCGCGGACCGCTTCCGCAAGCGGGCCGAGCTGGACGCCAGACGGGAGGCCGCGCGATGACCGGGACGATCACCGTGACCGCGGCGGCCGGTCTCAGGGACTCCTCGCAGACCATGTCGCTGGTGGCCTTCACCAGCGTCGCCACGATCACCCTGCTGCTGTGCGTGATGACGGGCCCGGACCGCGACGACCTCGACGAGTTCTACACCGGCTACGGCTCCCTCTCCCCGCTCCGCAACGGCCTTGCCATAGCCGGTGACTACATCTCCGCGGCGAGCGTGCTGGGCACCGGCGGAGTGATCGCGCTGTACGGCTACGACGGCGTGGTGCTCGCGCTGAGCACGGCCCTGTCGCTGCTCCTGCTGATGTTCCTGCTGGCCGAACCGCTGCGCAACGCGGGCCGGTTCACGATGGGCGACGCGTTCGCCCGCCGTATGCCGGGCCGTTCGGTACGGATCGTCGCGTGCACGGTGACGATCCTCGCGCTGCTGCCGCTGATGCTGGTCCAACTCGCGGGCGCGGGCCAGCTGTTGGCGTTCATCCTCGGCTTCTCCGGTGACGCGCTCCAGACCGGCTGCATCATCGGCCTCGGCGCGCTGATGATCAGCTACGCGGCGATCGGCGGCATGAAGGGCACCGCCCTCATCCAGATCCTGAAGATCGTGATGCTGCTCGGCTCGGGCGCCGTGATCGCCGTACTCGTACTGAACCGTTTCCACTGGGACCTGGGCGCCTTCTTCGACACGGCGGCGCGGAGGAGCGGCGTAGGACCGGCCTTCCTGCACTCGGGACTTCAGTTCTCGGAGGGACCGACTCCCCGCCTGGACATGATCAGTTCACAGCTGACGGTCGTGATCGGCGGCGCCTGCCTCCCGCACATAACGATGCGCATGTACACCGCGTCGAGCGCCCGGCAGGTGCGGCGGTCGATGTCGTGGGCGGTGTCGAGCGTGGCGCTGTTCGTGGTGATCGTGACGGTCGTCGGGTTCGGCGCCACCGCGCTGGTCGGCCGGGCGGCGGTCGCGCAGGCCGACCCGCAGGGCAACACGGCCTATCTGCTGGGCTCGCGGGCGGTGTTCGGGGCCGACGTGTCGACGGCGGAGACCCTGCTCCTGACCGCCGTCACCACGGCCGTCTTCCTCACCCTGCTCGCCTCGGTCGCCGGGATGATCCTCGCCTGCGCCAACTCCCTTGCCCACGACGTCTTCGCGACCCGGGTCCGGGAGATGCCGGTCCGCCGCGAGATGACGCTGGCCCGCTACTCGGCGCTGGCGGTGGGCGTCCCGGCGATCGCGCTCGCGACACTGATCCAGCACCGGGGCCTGCAACCCCTGGTGACCCTGTCCTTCTGCCTGGGCGCCTCGGCCATAGCGCCCGCCCTCGTCTACAGCCTCTTCTGGCGCCGCTACACCCGAACAGGCCTGCTCAGCACGCTGATCGGCGGCACCCTCGCGGTCCTGGTGCTGATGCCGGGCACGAACCTGGTCTCCGGCTCACCCGCCGCCGCCTTCCCGCACGCCGACTTCAACTGGTTCCCGTTCACCACGACGGGCCTCGTCACGATCCCGCTCGGCTTCGCCTTCGGCTGGCTCGGCACGGTCGCCTCGGGCCGCCGCGCGGAGGAGGAACAGCGGCGGCGGTACGACGCGTTGGAGGGGTCGATCCTGGCCGGCCCGGTACGGAGAGACACCGCAGGCACACAGGGAGACACGCTGGATGACCGGCGCAAAAGCACCGCATGACCGGGGTTATAGCCGTGCATGACTCGTTCTTTGCCACACCACCACCGCGACTCCCGCTGTTCACCGCTCCTTCTCAGACTCTGCACGTCCGAGCGTGAAGGTCCCTGCATTCAGCGGGAGTTGAGCATGAGCCACGGCCACAGTCACGGCGACCACGGTCACCACCACCATCACCACCACGGGGACGGCGACACCTCGTCGCTGCCTCCGGCCCTCGACACGTCGATACCGGACACCGAGTTGACGCCCAGTCAGCTGTCACGAAGAGGCATGCTGCGCCGAACCGGCTTGCTGGGCGCGGGACTCGCCGCGGGCAGCGTGCTCGCCGGCGCGGGGGAGGCAGCCGCGTCGGTGCAGCAGTCGGCGCCGCAGCAGGCGGCCAAGTCGTCGCAGGGCAACGGCCGATACCTGTGGCTGGCGGGCGACCACCACATCCACACCCAGTACAGCAGCGACGCCAAGTACCGGGTCATCGACCACGTACGCCAGGCGAACGCGCACGGCCTGGACTGGATGGTCATCACCGACCACGGCAGCGTCGCGCACGCCAAGATCGGTGTGGAGAAGGTCAATCCGGACATCGTCGAGGCCCGTGACCAGACCGATGACACCCTCGTCTTCCAGGGCCTGGAGTGGAACATCCCGGGCGCCGAGCACGGCACGGTGTTCGTGCACCCCGGCTCCAACGAGGTCGCCGTACTCAAGGAGTTCGAGAACTCCTTCGACGGCAGCGTGAAGAACGCGAGCGGCAACTCGCCCGCCAACGAGGCCCTCGCCATCGCGGGCGTCAACTTCCTCGCCGACCAGGTCCGCCGCCGCAAGGTCAAGGACGCGCTGTTCCTCGCCAACCACCCGGCGCGCAAGGGCATCGACTCCCCGCACGAGATCCGGGGCTGGCGCGACGCGCAGCCGTCGATCGCGGTCGGCATGGAGGGCGCGCCCGGCCACCAAGCGGGCGGCATCCCCAAGCCGAACGGCCCCGGCGGCGGTCGCGGCATCTACGACGGCAGCCCGAGCGCGGACTCGTTCCCCGGTTATCCGCTGGAGAGTTACCGCACCTGGGGCGGCTTCGACTGGATGACGTCGACGGTCGGCGGCCTGTGGGACAGCCTCCTCGCCGAGGGCAAGCCGTGGTGGATCACCGCCAACTCCGACTCCCACAACGTGTACGCGGACACGGCGGTGCGCGGCCCGAACAGCGACTTCGAGGCCAACGGCCGCTACAACGACCCGGTGTACAGCGGCGGCATCAGCCTCACCGACACCGACTTCTGGCCCGGCCAGTACTCCCGCACGCACGTCGGCGCGGCCTCCTTCTCGTACAAGGCGGTCATGGACGGCATCCGCGCGGGCCGCGTCTGGGTCGACCACGGCGGCCTGATCAGCGGCCTCGACGCCCGCCTGTCCTACGGCGGCCGCGAGGTCACCCTCGGCGGCGCACTGCACGTACGCCGAGGCGCACAGGTAGACCTGACCATCAGGATCAGCCTGGCGAACGGCCCCAACTGGGCCCAGTTCCAGCCCAAGTTGGCCCGAGTCGACGTCATCCAGGGCGACGTCACCGGCCCGGTGAAGGACCGGGACGTGTTCGCCACCCCGAAGACGAAGGTCGTCAAGTCCTTCGAGGTCGACAAGGCCAACGGCACCGTCCGCCTCACGTACTCCCTCGGCCGCCTCGACAAGCCGGTCTACGTCCGCCTCCGCGGCACCGACGGCAACCGCTCCGCCGTAGGCATCAACGGCGCGTCCGTGGACCCCGCGGGCCCGGCGATGGACGTCCTCGGCGACGCCGACCCGTGGAAGGACCTCTGGTTCTACTCCAACCCGATGTGGGTCCTCCCCGCATGAGCGGTCCCTACGACCCGTCCGGCGTCCACTCCGTCATAGGGGTGGACGCCGGCACGACCACCCTCCGCGAGGCGGACCACCTGATCCGCGACCTCTCCGCCACCCTCGCGCTTCCCCCGGACACGGTCGCCTGCACCCACCTGATCCGCACGGAGACCCGCAGGGGAACAGCGGTTTCCCTCGCGCTGCCGGAGGACGGGGAACGGCTGGAGGACATCTGGCGCCACCTCACGGAGATGGACCTGGCCGCGACTTGGGACGACCGCAGCCACGGCCCGGCCGAGGCGGCGGCCTTCGCGGCGGCCGAGCACGCGGCACGCCGGTCGGGCCGAGCGGTGCTCTACGCGGGCGTGGACCGCCTCACCGGCACGGTCACGGTGGCCGACCTGCTGAACTCAACGGCGATCGACCAACTGAGGGTGGTAGGAGCCCCGTTGACGACCCCGGACCCCACCACCCCGATCCTCACCCAGGACCACGTACGCCCCGAATGGCACGAGGGCCAACTGGTTCTGGCCCTGGTGCCGGCGGTGGGCAACACCCTGGCCCCCTTCGAGGTCCCCAACCCGACACCTTGCTGCGCCGATCACCCCAACTGACCCAGGGGCGCGGGGCGGTATCGAGATGCGGCTCCGCAGCGTGGGCGCGACCGGCCCCCACCGGCCGCCGCGTCCCCACAACCGCGCCCCGCACGTCACTCAGCCGGCGCCCGCCCAGTGAGCGTGGTCAGACTGTTCCGCACGTGATCCATATGCGCCCGCACGTCATCCCAGGTCTCCCCGTGCTCCCGCAGTACCCGCTCCGTGTCCCGCGCGACCCGCTCCTCCCGCACCCGAGCCTCCGCCACCACCTCCGCCGCCCGCTCGGCCGCGTCCTCCTGCCACCGCCGATCCGACAACTCGGCCTCGGCGAGGGCCTGTTCGGCCTCGCTCAAGGCCGCCTCCGCGCAAGCCACCCGCTCGGCATACTCCGCGTCAAAGGCAGCCACCCGCTCAGCCGCCTCCCGCTCAGCGAGGGCCCACCGCTCGTCCTGCTCCTTGGCCTGCTCCCCCAGCATCGCCGCCGTCCGCTGCCGCACCTCGCGCAACGCGGACAACGCCTCGGTGCGCCCTTCCTTCACCTCGCGCCGAGCCCCGATCCGGATGTCGTCGGCCTCGGCACGGGCGGCGAGAAGCCGATGCCGGGCCCGCTCCTCCGCCTCCGTACGCAGCGCGTCCGCCTCGTCGCGCGCCGCCTGGAGCACACTCGCGGCGTGCGCCTCGGCCTGCGCGACCTCTTCCTGCGCCGCACGCCGCGCGGACTCCCGTAGCGCGGCCGCCTCTTCCTCACCCAGCCGGAACAACTGGTGCGCGCGCTCGCCGAGCGCCTCGTACGTCTGCGGCGCCAGCCGGGAGACGGCCTCCCGCATCCGCTCGGCCTCCGCCTCCATGTCCTTGGCCAGCACGGTCAGCCGCGCGGCCCGTTCCCAGGCCACGTCCCGGTACTGCGAGATCGCCGCCGCGTACGCGTCGACCTGGTCGGGTCGGTAGCCGCGCCCCCGTACGGCCACGAAGCCACGTGGTGACACCGTTGCGCTGCTCATCCTGGAACCCCTCTCCATCCGACGGACACGACATGATGATTTGCCGCATATCTTGATGGATCGGGCGTAAGTGTTCATAACGCGACACTCCGCAGACAGGTCACGGGCATCACGCGAACGTGAACGATCACCGGCGCACACGGGCACACGGGCACGCAGAGGGGCCGGACCCGATCGCACGACCGGGTCCGGCCCTTCCTCACAACTCCCTACAACCTGTTCAGCTGAACAAAGGCGTCACAGCAGCCCGTCCCACATCTGCTCCAGCAACACGGACCACCAGCTCTCGGGCGAACCGAGCGCCGCCGGGTCCAGCGAGGCGAGCTGCGCCTGGAAGTCGACGGTCCAGCGCCCCGCCTGCTCCTGGTTGAGCCCGTACCGCAGCCGCCACATCCGGCCGAGCAGCGCCAGACAGCGCGCGAACTCGGGCAGCCCCGTGTTCACGAACTGCGGCGGTACGGGCGCACCGCCCGGCCCCGCCTCGACGGGCACGGCGACGATGTTGGCCGTGCCGTACTGGACGCAGATCGCGCGGCCGAAGTCGCTGCCCATGACGAGGTACGAGCCCGCGTCGGCGGACGGCCGCACCCCGCGCTCCTGCGCGAGTTCGGCCAACGTCGGTACGGGGCGCCCGGGTTGGGCCTGCGCCCAGAAGAACGGGCCCATGTCCATCGGCAGCCCCGCCGCGACCAGCGTGTGCGCGACGACCGGCGGTACGCCCTGCCGGGACACCGCCGCCTGCTCGAACCGGAACACGCCCGGCCCGAAGGCACCCGCGAGTTCCTGCGCGATGGCCTCCGGCGGGATCGGCGGCGTCGGCTGCACCGGCGGCAACGGCGCCCGCACCGGGGCGAGTCGGGCCGGGCCGTCGGCGACCTGGTGCAACTCGCCCTGGTGGGCGAGGAGTTCACGCATGCCCTGCTGCCGGCTCGCGTGATCCGTGCCGTACGGCGCGATGCTCGCGATGCGGGCCTGCGGCCACTGTTCGCGGATCATCCGCGCGCAGTAGGCGCCCGGCAGTTCGCAGGACTCCAACTCCGTGTGCAGTTCGAGGACTTGGTCCGGCGGGATGTTCATGCCGCGCAGCTCGTGGAAGATCTGCCACTCCGGGTGCGGCGTCCCCGGCGCGGACCGCCGGATCAACTGCTGCTCGGACCCGTCCGGCGCGCGGTACCGCAACACGGCCTGATACCCCGGTCCTACGGTCGGCTGCCCCTGCTGGGGATAGCCGTACGCGGGCTGCTGCTGCCCCGGGAAGGGCTGCCCCGGCGGCGGCATCGCGCCGGGAGGCACGGCACCAGGAGGTACCGCACCCGGCGGCATCGGCTGCGGCGGAGCGCCCGGCGGCACACCGGGGCCACCCAACGCACCGGGCGCACCCGGGAATTGAGGCGGCGGCGGAGGCGGCACACCGGGACCACCCGGCGGAGGCCCGGCAAGCATGGTCTCCGCATGATGCACAGCACCGCGGGCTCCGCCCTGGGAACCAGGGTTGCCGGGCGCACCGGGTGCACCGGGCGCACCAGGGGCGCCGGGCATGCCGGGGGCACTCGGCGGCTGGGGGGCGCCGGGACCACCAGCGCCACCGGGGGCACCGGGCGCACCGGGCGCACCCGGAGCGCCAGGTCGGCCGGGGCCACCGGACGCGCCGGAAGAACCTGAACCACCAGGCCCACCGGGTGACTTGGGCGCACCCGGAACACCGGGAGCACCGGGCGCGTGCGGCACCCCAGGGGCACCAGGCGGCTGCGGCGCCCCCGGCCCTGCGGGCCCACCCTGACCCGGGTCGGCGAACATCGTCGCGGCGTAGTGCACTCCACCGGAGGGCGGACCCCCGGGGGTGTTCGGAGCACCGGGCGCGCCGGGCGGCTGCGGCGCACCGGGCCCACCCGGACCACCAGGCCCACCCGAGCCCACGGGACCCCCGGGCCTACCCGGAGCCCCCGGACCACCCGCATTACCAGGCCCACCAGGCCCACCAGGCCCACCGGGCCCGCCCGGCCCTTCCGGACCGAGCCCCGGAACCATCTGCGTCGCCACATACCCACCGGGCGGCGGCGGAGAAGCCGGCGGAGGCGGAGGCGAACCGGCCGAACCGCCCGCCCGCGCACCCGGCGTCCCCGGCGCACCCGGCGGAGGCGGGGTCGTCGAACCCCCGCCCCGGCGCGGCGGAGGCGCCGCCTTGCTGGTGGCGGCGTCGGCGATGTCCCCGGCGTTGGGCGCGAGCGCCCGCCCCGGCGCACCGGGACCGCCGGGAGGCTGAGGCGCGTTGCCACCCGGCCCCTGGGGATACCCGTACGACGAACCGGACGCACCCGCACCCGGCCCACCCGGAGCCTGCGGAGCACCCTGCGGATACCCATACGACGGAGGCGTGCTCCCCTGCGAACTTCCGTCCCCGGCCCCACCGTTGGCCTCATCCACGGCCGGAGAGATCGTCGTGCGCGGAAGCTGGCTGCCGCCGGAGATCAGCGCGGTCTTGGCCTCGGCCGGGGTCGTGTCCTCCGGCTCGCTCAGCGGCGGCGCGAAGACGGTCGCGGGCAGCGGTACCGAACGGTCGTCGCCGGCATCCGCGTTGGTGTCGGTCCCGGCCCAGGGCGTGGCCCCGGCAGGCACCGCGGGCGCGTCCTGCACCCCGGACCCCCCGGCATCCGGCCAGGCCGAAGCGGCAGGCACCCCGGCCTGAGTCTCGGGAAGCGCCCGCCCCGCGGAACCATGACCCGAACCCGAACTCGAACCCTGAGCCCCAACCCCCGTACCACCGGCCGGAGTCGAAGAGGAGGGCTCCCGCCGATCCGGAATCCCCAGCTTGTCCGCCGCTTCCTGCAACCACTCCGGCGGACTCAGCAGGAACGACGTCTGATTCAGGTCGACCCGCGCGGGAGCGGCCGGCACCGCGTCGGCGATCTCGTCGGCGCGGCCGTACTCCTCCTCGTAGCGGCGCACGACCTCACCCACCGGCAGGGCGGGCCACAGCGTGGCCTCGCCGGTGTCGCGGGCGAGCACCATGCGTTGCGCGCCGCCGTCCGAGCGCGGGCCGTCGGCGCGGTCCTCGGCCCAGATCACGAAGCCGAGGTCGAACTCCCGCACCCGCACCTCGCGATGCTGGTACGACGGCACATCGCCGTTGATCCACTCCTCGGCGCGCTCCTGCGCCTGTGCGAAGGTCACCATCGTTCAGTTCACTCCCCCACCGAGGACGCCGTCGCCGGAACCACCGTCGCGAACCCGCCGTCCACCATCAGATTCGCCACCGTCTCCAACTCCGGGGGATTTCCCGCGAGTCGGGCGAGGAACTGGTCGAAGTCGTCCCCGGCGGGCAGCAGCAGCCGCTCCACGCGGTCGGCCGGCGCCTGCGACGGGTCGACGTCGCGGGCGTCGTCGTAGGCGCAGAACCAGACCGAACCGAGCGCCTGGCCCTTGACCTTCACCGCGAGCAGGCCGCCCTGGACGAAGCCGACGCCCAGGTAGTCCTTGGTGAGATGGTCGCGGAGGCATTTGTTGACGTACACGAGATCGTTGACGGCCGCCTCGTCGCGGACCGTGAAGAACGGCTGGTCGATCAGCAGGCCCAACTCGGCGTCCAGCGCGGTGCCGACGGGCGCGCAGCCGCCGGCCGCCTTGAGGAACGCGCGGTAGGCGCCCGGGAGCCGGTAGCCGAGGTCCTCCTCGACGCCCTGTACCTGCGCCTCGGTGACCGCGACCGCCGACTTCGGCAGGCCGAAGTGCGCGGGGCGGGTCTCCTGGAGCGGGCGGGTGCCGCGCTTCTCGTGGTCGACGGCGGCCGTGGCGATCCCGCCGTGGTGGCGCAGCAGCGCCTTCACGTCGACGGGGACGAGTTCGAGGCGCCGGGTGCCGACCACGTGGTGCCAGGTCCAGCCGTGCGGGGTGGCCACCGCGGGCACGGTGTCCCACAGCTCGTGGCCGGTCGCGGCGAGGGCCGCGTTCGCCGACACGTAGTCCGTCAGCCGCAGCTCATCGACCCCGAACCCCTCGGGGGGCTCGGCGATCTCGGCCGCCGCGCGGGCGTACGGCGAGAAGTCGGGGTAGCCGTGCTCGTCCATCCGCACCCCTCGGGGGTGACGGGCCGCCCGGACCGGGTCCGGGAAGTGCACGACCTGCCCGGCGTAGGCCGCGTTCGGTGGCGCGGCTCGCTGCCCGAGCCGACCTGTCGTCATGGCGGTTGCCCCCTGCGGCATTCAGTACGATTCACAGCGGCCGAATGTCCAACTCGCCCTGCTGTGCCCCGTATCGACTGTCTCGTCTTTTTGACGTCTTCGTTCGACTGTCTCCACGCGTCGACCGCGTGGATCGCGGTGCGGACAGCCTATGCGGTACGGCGACACCGGTCACCGGCAGCGGTCGGCAGCACCCGCTCCCCGCACCCCTCACCGAACGCACCGCACCCGTCACCGAACCCTCACTTCCGTGACCTGACGTCACCCCGCCGTGACAGCCCGCCGAAGCCCTGGCGTGTCGCACCGCCCCAGCTACCGCACCAGCCACGGCATTTGGCACTCTGTGACCCGCCGGGGGATGCTCGGGAGGGGATGACGATCATGAACGCGACGCAGACGGGACCGCACACCGGGGCGCACACCGGGCCCTCCGGCGACCCCAGAGTCGGCTGGAGCGCCACCGAGGCGCCGCACGCACCGGCCCTCAACCACCGCCGTGACGGCATACTCCCGACCGTCGCCGCCGCCCTGTCCGTGCGCGGCGCCACCACCCTCACCGGCACCGCGGCCCGCGGCGACCAGCCGCCCGCGCTGCACCCGCTCGTGCAGGACTTCCTCGACACCCTCAGCAGCGCACAGCGGGACCGGTTCACCGGCCGCTGCGCCGAGGCGATCCTCATCTCCCGCCATATCGCCGCCGCCGACGCCACCCGCAGCAAACGCGCCGCCCGCAAGCCGATGACCAACGGCGAGGCCCGCAAAACCCTCAAGCAGGCCAAGCTCACCGCCCGCCGCATCCGCGAGGACGGCGACCCCCTGCACGGCAGCTTCGCGCCCCCCTGCCAGGCCTGCACAGCCCTCAGCGCCCACTTCGGCGTCCGAATCGTCGACCCCACGACGGAATCAGGCTGACCCCACCCCCGTAGCACCACATCTCCACCGCACGACCAACACAACCGCACCACCCCGCCACAGGCACCACCGGCACGACAGCTCCACAGCTCCACAGCACCAGGCACCACCGCACCAGGCACCACCGCGCCACCGCGCCACAGGCACCACAGGCACCACAGCTCCACCGCGCCACAGACACCACCGACACCACCGGCACCACCGGCACCAAAACTCCACCGCACCACTGGCACCACAGGCTCCACCGTCCCTGACGCCGACGATCGAAGGCAGATGCAAGCCGACCGCCACTCCACCACGCGCTTCTCCGTACCCGTGGACGCCGCCCTGCGCGCCGCCGGCTGGCAGCCGGGCCGCTGGGACATAAAGCAGGCCGAGATCTGGGCGGACACCCTGCGCGACCACACCTCGCCCGCGGGCCACCAGCACGCCGTCTTCCCGGCAGCGGTGGAGGTCTGGGCCGAGTTCGGCGGCCTGCACATCACACCCTCCGGCCCCGGCCGCCAGATCTCCCCCGTATCACTCCACCTGGACCCCCTGCACGGCCTCCACATGGCCCGCACCCTCGGCGACCTGGGCCGCGCCCTGGACACCGACGTCAGCCCCCTGGGCGAGGAACCCGACACCCAGTCCCTCCTGGCCATCGACGCCGAGGGCCGCGTCTACGCCCTGGATCACACCGGCGACTGGTACCTGGGCCACGACATCGACCAGGCCCTGGCGACCCTGGTCGCGGGCATAGAGCCGGTACGCCTCACTGCGGGCTGACACCAAGCAAAGAGGACGGCAAGCCGCGTACGGCGAGAAGGCGACGTGTCGGGGGGTGTCCGCCCGCAGCGGTCGGCGCTCAACACCGCTGCACTCTCAAGAAACGCCGCCGCGCCGATCCGAGGACGGACACCCCCCGGCGCGGCGCCGCCCCCCAACGCACCACAGGCGAACCACAACGCACGGGCACCCACCCACGAGACCGCACCCGAAACTCAAACCGCCGGAATCACCGCAGACACCCGGAACCCCCCGGCATCCGTAGGCCCGGAAACAAAAACCCCGCCCAGCGCGAGCACCCGCTCCCGCATCCCCACCAGCCCGTTCCCCCCAGAGGGCAACCGCGCAGCAGACGCCGACGCCAACTCCGGCGGAGGTTCGTTCTCGACCTGCATGGCGATCTCGGACACCCGGTGCGCAAGCCGCACATGCGTCTTCGCCCCCGCCGCATGCTTGTGGACGTTGGTCAACGCCTCCTGCACCACCCGATACGCGGTCTGCTCGATCTCGGCCGCATAAGAGCGGGTCTCACCCTCCACCGACAGATCCACAGCCATCCCGGCCGCGGCGGACTGCCCGAGCAACTCGTCCACGTCGGACAGACAGGGCCCCTCACCAACACCCTCGTCATCGACGGCCCGAGAAGCCGCAGCGGCAGCAGCCGCGGCCACCGCGACCAACGGCACGGCCGCCCGCTCCCGCTCACCCCGCCCGTCGCCACTCCTCAACACCCCGAGCATCTCCCGGAGTTCGGTGAGCGCCTGCCGCCCCATGTCCCCCACAAGGGCAGCGTTCTTCACGGCCTTCTCAGGATCCTTCCGAGCCACCGCCTGCAACGCCGCCGCATGCACGACCATCAGACTCACCCGATGCGCGACGACATCGTGCATCTCACGGGCGATCCGAGTCCGCTCCTCCCCCCGGGCCCACTCGGCCCGCTCCTCCGCCCGCTCGGCAAGAAGCTGAAGCTCCCGCTCCAGACTGTCCGCCCGCTCCCGAAGACTCTCCATCAGCCGCCGCCGGGCCCCCACGTACATACCGAGCAGCACAGGCGGCGCGGTCATCCCGACCGCCGTGGTGATGGAGGCGAACGGAAGGAACCAGTCGCCGAGTTCCCACGTGCCGTGCTGCATGTCCTGCCGTACCCGCACGAACATGACGATGAGCATCCCGAGGAACGACATCCCCGCGAGCGCCCCGATGATCCGGCGCGGCAGCTCGGACGCGGCCAGCGTGTACAGGCCGACGATGCCCATCACATAGCCCATCTGGGCCGGAGTGATGGCGATGGAGACGAGGACGACGGCGATGGGCCACTTCCGGCGGACGATCAGCGTCGAGCCGGCCAGCACCCCGAAGACGACACCGACGGCCACCGGGACCCCGGCGTCCCGGGCGAACCGGACGCCCTCCGCCCCGCACTCCGCGGCGGACCCCGCCGCGAGCCCCGCGTCGAGCACCGCACTGCGCCACCTGGTCCACCACCACGGCCCTCCCCGGGCCGCGGCATGGTCTTCCCCCGTCGTGGTCATGCCTCCAGCCTAAGGGCGCCGGGGCCCGGTTTTCCGGTGAGTTTCGCCGCGTGGCCCAGACCACGACGCGTAGTCGGACGGTGACGAATTCGATCACCGTGGAGAAGTACCGTCGCACGGAGGCCATCCGGTACGGCATAGTGTTGGGTGCCCACTCGGCGACCAGGCTAAATGTCCGGTTCTCACGAGTTTGATCCCCCGTGGTGTAATTGGCAGCACCGTGGCTTTTGGTGCCATTTGTCCGGGTTCGAGTCCTGGCGGGGGAGCCCAACCCGATCGCAACTGATCGGCACTTGAGCAACTCCCTCCCCTCACACACCTGTTAGGGCCCTGACAGCACCGTCAGGGCCCACTCTCATGTCCCCCATGAAACGCCCCGGTATCCTGCGAATGTCCACCCCCCAGCATTCCGAAGCCGAAGGGCAAACCCGTGAGCGCCATTCGCCCGGCAGCCGTCGTCGTCCTCGCAGCGGGTGAGGGCACCCGTATGAAGTCGGCCACACCGAAGGTCCTGCACGAGCTCTGCGGCCGGACCCTCGTCGGTCATGTGCTGGCCGCCGCCCGCGAGTTGGAGCCGGAGAACCTGGTCGTCGTCGTGGGCCACGCCCGCGAGCAGGTGACCGCCCACCTCGGTGAGACCGACCCCGGCGTACGGACCGCGGTCCAGGCGGAGCAGAACGGCACCGGTCACGCCGTACGCATGGCGCTCGAAGAACTCGGCACCGTCGACGGCACGGTGGTCGTCGTCTGCGGAGACACCCCCCTCCTCCAAGGCGAGACCCTCCGCGCCCTCGCCGCGAACCACTCCGCCGACGGCAACGCGGTGACGGTCCTGACCGCCGAGGTCCCGGACGCCACCGGTTACGGCCGTATCGTCCGCGACGGCGCCTCCGGCGCGGTGACCGCGATCGTCGAGCACAAGGACGCCTCCGACTCGCAGCGCGCGATCCGCGAGATCAACTCCGGGGTCTTCGCCTTCGACGGCCAGCTGCTCGCCGACGCCCTCGGCAAGGTGCGCACCGACAACAGCCAGGGCGAGGAGTACCTCACCGACGTCCTCGGCATCCTGCGCGAGGCCGGGCACCGGGTCGGCGCCTCCGTCGCGGGCGACCACCGCGAGATCGCCGGCATCAACAACCGCGTGCAGCTCTCGGAAGCCCGCCGCATCCTGAACGACCGCCTGCTGACCGAGGCCATGCTCGCCGGCGTCACCGTCATCGACCCGGCGACCACCTGGATCGACGTCGACGTCACCTTCGCCCAGGACGCGGTCGTCCACCCCGGCACCCAGCTGCACGGCGCCACCCACATCGGCGAGGGCGCCGAGGTCGGCCCCAACACCCGCCTGACGGACACCACCGTCGAGGCCGGCGCCCGCGTCGACAACACCGTCGCCTTCAGCTCGCACATCGGCCCGCAGGCGTCCGTCGGCCCGTTCGCCTACCTCCGTCCCGGCACCCGGCTGGGCGCGAAGGGCAAGATCGGGACGTACGTCGAGACGAAGAACGCGACGATCGGCGAGGGGACGAAGATCCCGCACCTCTCCTATGTCGGGGACGCGACGATCGGCGAGTACACGAACATCGGAGCGGCAAGCGTGTTCGTCAACTACGACGGACAGGACAAACACCACACCACCGTGGGATCGCATTGCCGGACGGGTTCGGACAATATGTTTGTGGCACCCGTCACGATCGGGGACGGCTCGTACACCGCCGCCGGCTCCGTGATCACGAAGGACGTACCGCCCGGTTCGCTGGCCGTGGCCCGGGGCCAGCAGCGGAATATCGAGGGCTGGGTCGCCCGCAAGCGTCCGGGCAGCGCGGCGGCGAAGGCCGCCGAAACGGCTTCCCGCCAGGGCGAGAGCGAAGACTGACCGGAAACGGGTGCGTCGAACACGGCGTACCGTGATAAACGCACACCCAGTTGATAACCCTCTGAGGAGACAGTGCTGTGACCGGGATCAAGACGACCGGCGAGAAGAAGATGATGTTCTTCTCCGGCCGCGCCCACCCCGAGCTTGCCAAGGAGGTCGCCCAGCAGCTGGGTGTCGGGGTCGTCCCGACGAAGGCCTTCGACTTCGCGAACGGCGAGATCTACGTCCGCTTCGAGGAGTCGGTGCGCGGTGCGGACTGTTTCGTGATCCAGAGCCACACGGCTCCGATCAACCAGTGGATCATGGAACAGCTCATCATGATCGACGCCCTCAAGCGCGCGTCGGCCCGCTCCATCACGGTGATCGTGCCGTTCTACGGCTACGCCCGCCAGGACAAGAAGCACCGCGGCCGTGAGCCGATCTCGGCCCGGCTGGTCGCGGACCTGATGAAGACGGCGGGTGCGCACCGCATCCTCACCGTCGACCTGCACACCGACCAGATCCAGGGCTTCTTCGACGGCCCCGTGGATCATCTGTTCGCCCTCCCGCTGCTGGCGGACTACGTGGGCAGCAAGGTCGACCGCAGCAAGCTGACCGTCGTCTCCCCGGACGCCGGCCGCGTGCGCGTCGCCGACCGCTGGTGCGACCGCCTCGGCGCGCCCCTCGCGATCGTGCACAAGCGGCGCGACAAGGACGTGGCGAACCAGGTGACCGTCCACGAGGTCGTCGGTGAGGTCAAGGGCCGCGTCTGCGTCCTGGTCGACGACATGATCGACACCGGCGGCACGATCTGCGCCGCGGCGGACGCCCTGTTCGCGCACGGCGCGGAGGACGTCATCGTGACGGCCACCCACGGCGTGCTGTCCGGCCCCGCCGCCGACCGTCTGAAGAACTCCCGCGTCAGCGAGTTCGTCCTCACGGACACCCTCCCGACGCCGGGCGAACTGGGCGCCGACCTGGACAAGATCACCGTCCTGTCGATCGCCCCGACCATCGCCAGCGCGGTCCGCGAGGTCTTCGAGGACGGCTCGGTCACAAGCCTCTTCGACGAGCACTGAACGCTCCGCTGGAGGGGCCCCTTCGGGGGCGCTGACTGACCGGCGCTTCTGAAAGATCGATTTCTGTTACGGCCTCCCCGCCGAGTAAGCTGCCACAGTTGCTCGGCGAGGGAGGCCGTACCTGTTGGGGTACGGCGGTCCGTTATCGACGCGCTCTTCGTAGCAGGCCGATGTTCGGCCGGGTGACCGCCCCCACTCTCGACTTCGCTCGAGCGGGGGGACCCCCACCCCACCTGTTCTACGAGGAGTAGCCATGGCCGACGTCAAGCTCACCGCCGAGACCCGTACCGAGTTCGGCAAGGGTGCCGCCCGCCGTATCCGCCGGGACAAGAAGGTTCCCGCCGTGGTCTACGGCCACGGTGTCGACCCGCTGCACGTCACCCTGCCGGGCCACGAGCTCCAGCTCGCCCTGCGTACCCCGAACGTCCTGCTGACCCTGGACATCGAGGGCAAGACCCAGCTCGCCATCCCGAAGGCCGTCCAGCGTGACGCCATCAAGGGCTTCCTCGAGCACGTCGACCTGCTCACCGTGAAGAGCGGCGAGAAGGTCACCGTCGAGGTCTACGTCCACACCGAGGGCGAGCTGGCCCCGGGCTCCTTCCTGCTGGAGCACGTGCTGAGCACGATCACCGTCGAGGCCGAGGCCACGCACATCCCCGAGTCGGTCACCGTGTCCATCGCGGGCCTGGAGGCCGGTGCCTCCATCGCCGCCAAGGACATCCCGCTGCCCAAGGGCACCACGCTGGCGATCGACGAGGACGCGGTCGTCCTCCAGGTCCTGGCCGCGCAGGCCGAGGAGGCCTCCACGGAGGACGCCGAGGGCGAGTCCGCCGAGGCCTGATCCTCACCGCTCACCGTTTCGCCGGCCGCTGTTCCCACCGGGGGCAGCGGCCGGCTGCCGGTAGTCCGGGGGGTGTCCCCGCGCATCACAGCAATGGAGACATGGACGTGACGACCGACGCCAACGCCCCCTGGCTGATCGTGGGGCTCGGGAACCCTGGCCCCGAGTACGCGAACAACCGGCACAACGTGGGCTTCATGGTGGCCGACCTGCTGGCCGAGCGGATCGGCGGCAAGTTCAAGCGGGCCGGCAAGGCACAGGCGCAGGTCCTGGAGGGCCGGATCGGCGCCCCGGGTCCGGCGAGCCGCCGGGTCGTGCTGGTGAAGCCGACGTCGTTCATGAACCTGTCGGGCGGCCCGGTCAACGCGCTGCGCGACTTCTACAAGGTGCCGCTCGCGAACGTCGTCGCCGTGCACGACGAACTCGACATCGACTACGGCACCCTCCGCCTCAAACTCGGCGGCGGCGACAACGGCCACAACGGTCTCAAGTCGATGACCAAGGCGATGGGCCCGGACTACCACCGGGTGCGGTTCGGCATCGGGCGTCCGCCGGGCCGGATGCAGGTCGCCGACTTCGTGTTGAAGGACTTCTCCTCCACGGAGCGCAAGGAGCTGGACTTCCTGGTGGACCGGGCGACGGACTCCGTGGAGTGCCTGGTGAGCGAGGGCCTGGAGCGGGCGCAGAGCGCGTACAACTCCTGACCTGTCCGACTTGCCCTGTTTACCTCGATCACCCGGCATCAACCGGTTTATCCCATGCGGGAGTTGACCGCGCGTGCAGGTATGGCCAATGATCCCCGCCATGTCACCCGCAGCCTCCGCCTCGCCCGGCGCCTTCGCCGCCCTGACCTTCGGACGGCTCGCGGCGATGGGCACGGTCACCGTGCTGCTCCTGATCGCCGGGGTGTGGGGCTCGTGGCCGACCGCGCACAACGTGATGCTGACCAAGGGCCGCGAGAGCGGCACGGTCGAGGTCACCGCGTGCGGCGACGACACCTGCACCGGGCCGTACACACCGGTCTCCACGGGGTCGAAGGCCCGCGCCAAGGTGGTCATCGAGCACACGGTCGCGGTGAAGAAGGGCAAGACGTACACCGTCGTCGTGAAGCCCGGCACCGACGAGGTCCTGCGCTCCGGTCCCGCCGGCATCCTCTACGCCTGGATCCCCCTCGGCGGCGCCCTCCTGCTGGCCTCGGTGGTGGTCGCGGGCGGCCTCCGGCTGACCCGGGCCGCGTGGGTGCTGGCCGGGTCGGGGATCGCCCTGCTGACGGCGGCGTTCCTGGCCCTCTGAACGGCCGTAGGACAGAAAAGTGCCCCCGAGCTTCTACGACAGCTCGGGGGCACCCGTGGTTTCGCCGGTCAGCCGGTGTTGCGCAGGCCCGCCGCCACGCCGTTCACCGTGAGGAGCAGGGCGCGGCTGAGCAGCGGGTCGGGGTCCGCGCCCGCCGCCGCCTCGTCGCGCTGGCGCTTCAGCAGGGCGACCTGGAGGTAGGAGATCGGGTCGAGGTAGGCGTCGCGGATGGTGAACGTCTGCTTCAACACCGGGGTGGCGTCGAGGAGTTCGGTCTCACCGGTGATGCGGAGCACCTCGGCCACGGTCAGGTCGTGCTCGGCCCGGATGGTGTCGAACACGTGCTTCAACTCGTCGGGGACGAGGGTGTCGACGTAGTGCTGGGCGATCCGCAGGTCCGTCTTCGCGAGGGTCATCTCGACGTTCGAGAGGAAGTTGCGGAAGAAGTGCCACTGCTCGTGCATCTCTTCGAGCACGGTGTCCAGGCCCGCCTCGCGCAGCGCCTTCAGGCCGGAGCCCACGCCGAACCAGCCGGGCACGATCTGCCGGGACTGGGTCCAGCCGAACACCCACGGGATGGCGCGCAGTCCGTCGAGCGAGACGCCCGAGCCGGGGCGGCGGGAGGGCCGCGAGCCCAGGTGCAGTTCGGCGAGCTGGTCGACCGGCGTGGAGGCGAGGAAGTACGTCGGGAGGTCCGGGTCCTCGACCAGCCTGCGGTAGGCGGAGTGGGCCGCGTCGCTCACCACGTCCATGGCCGCGTCCCAGCGGGCCAGCGCCTCGTCGGACTGGCGGGGCGAGGTGTGCAGGGCGGACGCCTGGAGCGTCGCCGCGACGGTCAGTTCGAGGTTCTCGCGGGCCAGTGACGGCACGAGGTACTTGTCGGAGATGACCTCGCCCTGCTCGGTCACCTTGATCTCGCCCTCCAGGGTGCCCCAGGGCTGGGCGAGGATCGCGTCGTGCGAGGGACCGCCACCGCGGCCGACGGTTCCGCCGCGGCCGTGGAACAGGCGGAGCCGGACGCCGTAGCGGTGGGCCACGTCGCGCAGGCGGCGCTGCGCCCGGTGGATCTCCCACTGCGAGGTGGTGATGCCGCCGAACTTCGACGAGTCGGAGTAGCCGAGCATGACCTCCTGGACGTCCCCGCGCAGCGCGACGAGGCGCCGGTAGGACGGGTCGGAGAGCATGTCCTCGAGGATGGTGTCGGCGGCCTTCAGCTCGTCCGTGGTCTCCAGCAGCGGGACGATGCCGACCTTCGCCCACCCGGCGTGCAGATCGATGAGCCCGGCCTCGCGGGCGAGCACGGCGGCGGCGAACACGTCGTCGGCGCCCTGGCACATCGAGATGATGTACGACTCGATGACCTCGGGCCCGAACACCGCGAGCGCCTTCTTGACGGTCTCGAAGACACCGAGGGTCTTCTCGCCGGCCGCGTCGACGGGCGCCGGGGTGGGAGCGAGCGGACGGCGCGAGCGCAGCTCCTTGGCGAGCAGCTTCGCGCGGTACTCGCGGGGCATGTCGGAGTACCGCCAGGACTCCTCGCCGAGCCGGTCGAAGAGCTGGCCGAGCGCGTGGTGGTGGGCGTCCGCGTGCTCGCGCACGTCCATGGTGGCGAGCTGGAGGCCGAACGCGCCGAGCGTGCGGATCGTACGGTCCATGCGGCCGTCGGCGAAGAGGCCGCCGCGGTGGGCGCGCAGGGAGGCCTGGATCAGGGTGAGGTCGTGCAGCAGCTCGGCGGTGCCGAGGTAGTCGCGGCCGTCCTCGTGCGGGGTGCCCTTGGCCAGCCGGCTCTTGGTGTTCTCCAGCTTCTGCCGGATGCAGGTGGCCTTGAGGCGGTACGGCTCCTCGGCGTTGAGGCGCTTGTAGCGGGGGCTGATCTCGGGCAGCCGCTCCAGGTCCGCCTGGAGGGACTCCAGCAGTTCCTCCGTCGCGCCCGTGTAGCGGATGGAGTTGGAGAGGAAGCCGCGCAGCTCGTCGATCGTCTCCAGCGCGTCGTTGATGCCGTGCTCGTGCTGGAGGATCAGGACGTCCCAGGTGACCTGGGGCGTGACGTTCGGGTTGCCGTCCCGGTCGCCGCCGATCCAGGTGCCGAAGGTGAGCGGGCGGGTGTCGTCGGGCAGCTTGACGCCGACGCGCTCCAGCTCGGCCGTGAGGTCCTCCAGGACGTCTCCGACGGCGCCCGCGTGCAGCTCGTCGAGGTAGTAGATGGCGTTGCGCGCTTCGTCGGCGGGCTCCGGGCGTACGACGCGCAGCTCGTCGGTCTGCCACACCAGGTCGATGTTCTCGGCCAGTCGGGTGTCGTAGCGACGGCGGTCGGACTCGATGACCGGGGTCTCCAGCAGCGTGGCGATGCGCCGGAGCTTGTTCAGGACGGACCGGCGCGCGGCCTCGGTGGGGTGCGCGGTGAAGACCGGCCGCACGTTCAGGTTCTTGACCGTCTCGCGCAGGTGGTCGGGGTCGGCGTCCTTGAGGCGGTCGGCCGTCCGGGCGAGGAGACCGCCCTCGGCGGCGCGGCGGGCGCGCAGCTCGCGGCCGCGGTGCACCTGCTCGGTGACGTTGGCCAGGTGGAAGTAGGTGGAGAAGGCGCGGACCAGCTTGGCGGCGGTCTCCAGTTCGGTGCCGCGCAGCAGCTCGGCGGCGGCCTCGCCGTCCTCCCGGGTGAGGCGGCGGACCTTCTCGACCAGTTCGAGCAGCTCGGGGCCCTCCTGGCGGACGAGGGTCTCGCCGAGGAGGTCGCCGAGGCGCCGGATGTCGGCGCGCAACTCGTTGTTGGTCGTGGTGGCCTGGTCGTCGGCACTGCTCACAGGTGCGGCTCCTTGCAGTGTTTGAAGCTCGTCTGGAGGGAACCCGGACGGCGGTCCCACGGCGGCTGCCGCATACGGGACGGACATCCGGGAAGAAAACAGAGCGGACCGCGCTGTCCGACCGACACCAAGGATAGGTGTCCACTCTGACGCGCGGTCTCACGGGCTTCGTCCACCGGTCGACGCACTGCCATACTTACGTCGCCGTAGGTTACGGAACCGTAGGGATGTCCATGCTGAACTGCCACTGCCCGGCTCCCGCCGTCCGACGCTCCGCCTCCACCTCCGAACCCCACAGGGGACGCCCATGACCACGAGCTCCGATGTGATCGACGACGCCCCGCGGGCGAACGACGACGGCACTCCGCTGCCCGCCGCCACGCTGGGCGGCGAGAAGAAGGGGTCGCTGGAACAGCTCACACTGCTCCTCTTCATCACCGTCCCGTTCCTCGCCCTGGTCGCGGCGGTGCCGCTGGCCTGGAGCTGGGGCGGGGTGAGCTGGCTGGACCTCGGCCTGCTCGTGTTCTTCTACTACCTCGGCTGCCACGGCGTGACGATCGGCTACCACCGGTACTTCACGCACGGCTCGTTCAAGGCGAAGCGCCCGCTGCGGATCGCCATCGCCATCGCCGGGTCGATGGCCGTCGAGGGTCCGCTGGTGCGCTGGGTCGCCGACCACCGCAAGCACCACAAGTTCTCCGACGCCGAGGGCGACCCGCATTCGCCGTGGCGCTACGGCGAGACGGTGCCGGCCCTGATCAAGGGCCTGTGGTGGGCGCACATCGCGTGGATGTTCGACGAGGAGCGCACCCCGCAGGACAAGTACGCGCCCGACCTGATCAAGGACAAGGCGATCCGGACGATCTCCCGCCACTTCATCTACTGGACGATGCTGTCGCTCGCGCTGCCGGCGCTGATCGGCGGACTGGCGACGATGTCCTGGTGGGGCGCGTTCACCGGCTTCTTCTGGGGCTCGCTGGTGCGGGTCGCGCTGCTGCACCACGTGACCTGGTCGATCAACTCGATCTGCCACGCGGTCGGCAAGCGCCCCTTCAAGTCCCGGGACCGCTCGGGCAACGTGTGGTGGCTGGCGATCCTGTCCTGCGGCGAGTCCTGGCACAACCTGCACCACGCCGACCCGACCTCCGCGCGGCACGGTGTGATGCGCGGCCAGCTGGATTCCTCGGCCCGGATCATCCGCTGGTGCGAGCAGCTCGGCTGGGCCTATGACGTGCGCTGGCCGTCACGCTCGCGTATCGATTCGCGCCGTATCTCCGGTACGGACGGCTCTCAGCCCCGGAAGGAGTCGGCGGAGGCGGCATGATTGACGCCGTGGCGACCGATCCCAGCAGTACCCCGAGCAACGAGAAGCCCCGACGCGCGCGCCGCACCCGGATGACGGGAGCGGAACGCCGGGCGCAGTTGCTCGAGGTCGGTCGCACGCTCTTCGCGACGAAGGGCTTCGAGGCCACGTCGGTGGAGGAGATCGCGGCGAAGGCCGGGGTCTCCAAGCCGGTGGTCTACGAGCACTTCGGCGGCAAGGAGGGCCTGTACGCGGTGGTGGTGGACCGCGAGATGCGCCGCCTGCTGGACATGGTGACCAGCTCGCTGACCGCCGGCCACCCCCGCGAGCTGTGCGAACAGGCGGCCTTCGCCCTCCTCGACTACATCGAGGAGTACACGGACGGCTTCCGCATCCTGGTCCGCGACTCCCCCATCCCCCAGTCCACCGGGTCCTTCGCGTCCCTGATCTCGGACATCGCGACGCAGGTCGAGGACATCCTGGGCCGCGAGTTCAAGAGCCGGGGCTTCGACGCGAAGCTGGCCCCGCTCTACGCCCAGGCCCTCGTCGGCATGGTCGCCCTGACCGGCCAGTGGTGGCTGGACGTCCGCCGCCCGAAGAAGGCCGAGGTCGCCGCGCATCTGGTGAACCTGGCCTGGCACGGGCTGGACGGCCTGGAGGCGAAGCCCCGGCTGATAGGGCACCGCAAGAGCTGAAGCCGTAGCGCACGCAAGAGGGGCCGCTGCCGTCCGGCAGGGGCCCCTCACCGCTTCCGGCGTCAGCGCTTGAACGCGTCCTTCGCCTTCTCCTTGGCCTGGCGAGCGTCTCCCTTGGACTTCTCGGCCTGGCCCTTGGCCTTCATGGTCTCGTTTCCCACCGCACGGCCCACGGTCTCCTTGGCCTTGCCCTTGGCCTGTTCCTTCTTGGCCTTGGCCTTCTCGTCCTTTGCCACGGTTCATCACTCCCGGTCGGTTCGGAACTAGGAACTCGGCGCCACCGACCGGGTAGCCGCGATACCGGAGGGCAAACACGGCTCAGCCCGTCGGCTCCAGGAACTCCAGCCGGTTCCCCACCGGATCCTCGGAGTAGAAACGCCGGTGCCCCGGCAGATCGTGGTCCCAAGTGACGGACGCCCCAAGGGACTTCAGCCGCGCCGCGTACGCCTCGATGCCGGTCACCCGAAGCCCGGGATGCGCCTTCCTGGCCGGGCGAAAGTGACATTTTCCGCCTTCGGCGGGGGCGTCCTCGATCCCCAGGTGCAGCCGCACCGTCCCGGCCGCGAACCAGCACCCGCCCCGCGCGGCCAGCACGGGCGGCTTCGGGAGCTCGGTCATCCCGAGGACGTCGACGTAGTACCGCCGCAGCGCGTCCTCGGAGCCCGGCGGGGCCGCCAGCTGCACGTGGTCCACGGCCTCGAGCATCCCTCACGCCTCCTTGCGGGCCACCGCGAACAGCCGGCGGAACGGGAGGACCGTGCCGTAGGCCTTCGTCGGGTACGCCTCGCGGAGCAGGTCGCGGTACTCGGCGACGAAGGCGTCCCGTGCCTCGGGGTCGTCGGCCAGGGCCGTCAGGACCGGGCGCAGGCCCGTGCCCTTGACCCAGTCGAGGACCGGGTCCTCGCCGGGGAGGATGTGCTGGTACGTCGTCTGCCAGACGTCGGGGGCGCAGCCCAGCCGGGCCAGGTGGTCGAGGTAGACGCCGGGGCCGTGGACCGAGTCCTCGCGGCGCAGGACCTCGCCCAGGCGGGGCTTCCAGCGGGCGGTGCCGGCCAGTTCGCGCATCAGGGCGTGCAGGGGGGCGTCGATGTTGTCCGGGACCTGGAAGGCGAAGGTGCCGCCGGGGGCCAGCGCGGTGACCCAGTCGCCGAACCGGTCCAGGTGACCCGGCACCCACTGCAGCGCCGCGTTCGACACGATCAGGTCGTACGTCTGGGCCGGTGTCCACTCCGTCGCGTCCGCGTGGGCGAAGTCGAGGCGGCCGCCGCCGGGGGTGGGACCGGCGTGGGCCTCGGTCCTGGCGAGCATCTCGGGCGAGTTGTCGTAGCCGGTGATGTGCGCGGTGGGCCAGCGGTCGGCGAGGACGGTGGTCACGTTGCCCGGGCCGCAGCCGAGGTCGGCGATGCGGGGCGCGGCGGCGGGGAGGTCGCCGACGCGGGCGAGCAGGTCCGCGAACGGACGGGCGCGGTGGCCGGCGTGGCGCAGGTACTGAGCGGGGTCCCAAGTCGTCATGCCTCCACCTTCCCCGCCCACATATCTTGATGTCAAGAGACTCCTCACCGAGAGGCTTGATATCAAGAGACTTCATGTCGACACAACCACTACACTGATCGTCATGGAGGACGAGGTCGATCGGCTTGTCGCAGCGTGGCGCCGGGAGCGCCCCGACCTCGACGTGGAGCCACTCGAAGTGCTCAGCCGGGTGAGCAGGCTGGCCCGGCATCTGGACCGGGCCAGGCGGCTGGCGTTCGCCGAGCACAGCCTGGAGCCCTGGGAGTTCGACGTGCTGACGGCGCTCAGGCGCGCGGGCAGCCCCTACCAGCTCTCCCCCGGCCAGCTGCTGACGCAGACCCTGGTGACGTCCGGCACGATGACGAACCGTATCGACCGGCTCGCGCAGAAGGGTCTCGTCGAGCGGCTCCCCGACCCCAGCGACCGCCGGGGCGTACTGGTCCGGCTCACCGAGGAGGGCCAGGACCGCGCGGACCAGGCCCTGGCCGGACTGCTGGCGCAGGAGCGCGCGATCCTCGCGGAACTCTCCCGCGCCCAGCGGGGCGAACTGGCGGGCCTGCTACGCCAGTTGACCGCCCCGTTCGACAACATCCCCGGTTAGGTCGACGGGACCGACCCCCGCACGCCGCGCCAGCGCGACCGCCGCGAGGGTGGAGTGGACGCCCAGCTTGCCGAGCACGTTTTGCATATGCGTCCGGACCGTGTGCGGCGAGAGGAACAGTCGCTCGGCGACCGCCTTGCGCCCCAAGCCGGCCACCATGCAGCGCAGCACCTCGCGCTCACGCGGGGTCAGCGACTCCACCAGGCGCTCGCTCTCGGTGCGGTGCTTGCGCGCGGCCGTCAACTCCCGCAGGACGCCGGTCAGCAGAGCCGGCGGCAGATGTGTCTCGTCGCGCAGGACACCTCGTATGACGGTTAAAAGCCTGGACAGCGAGCAGTCCTTGGCGACCCAGCCGGAAGCCCCCGCCTGCAGCGCAAGCGCGGCCCGGCGCGGATCGTCCTTCTCGGCCAGCACGACCATCCGCACGCTCGGCTGGGCCGAACGGACCCCGGCGACCAGGGAGATCCCGTCCACCAGCCCGTCCTCGTTGCCCGCCTGAACAGGGACGGCGGGCCGGACGCCCGGGACATTGCCGCCCAGATCGGCGTCCACGAGCAGGACGTCGAACTTGCGGCCCTCCGCGTTCGCGCGCTCCATGCAGCGCAGCGCGGCCGGACCGCTGCCGGCCGCGGAGACGTCGACATCGGGCTCGGCCGCCAGTGCCGCGGCGAGCGATTCGGCGAAGATGCGATGGTCGTCGACGACCAGGACTCGGATGCGAACCACGAAACCCCCTTCCCCAGGCTCCTGGTGGAGCAGGGGATACCTCGTCGTCGGGAGACGAAGCGATGATTGCGGGTACGACGCCCGGGAGCGGTCCGCGTCGCACGGCCGCCGCCGTGCAGACACTGTTACCCCCACATCGGGCGTCGTACCCGACTTGTCTCGCCCCCTGATCGGCACCGGCCCCCACCGGTGCTGCTCACAGCGTACGGCCGGGGCGCGATAGCGGAACCCAATTTGCAGAACTGACTGTCCGGCGCGTTTATGGTGAGCCGCATGTTTCGTATTGAGACGGAAGTCGACAGAGAGCGACGCGATCTGCTCCGCGCCCGGCTGCTCGAAACCAACACGGCCGCGTCGCCGGTGCTCCGCGCGCTGCGCGGCACCCCTCGCGAACGTGAAGTACCGCTCCACGTCTGGGCGTTGGACGCCGTCGGTGATCTCGCGGGCGGCCTGGTCGGGCACAGCTGGGCGGACTGGCTGCATGTGACGTACCTGTGGATCGACGGCCAGCACCGCGGCACCGGGCTCGGCTCACGGCTGCTCGACGAGGCGGAGCGGATCGCCCGCGAGGAGCGCGGCTGCGGGGCGTCCCGCCTGGAGACCTGGGACTTCCAGGCGCCGGGGTTCTACCAGAAGCGGGGATACGAGGTGGTGAGCGTGATCCCGGACTATCCGCCGGGGATCACCGAGTACACCCTCACCAAGAACCTGAGGTGAGGACGGCTGTGGGATCTCTGTGAACCGGTGACCCCGGTCGGCGAATTGGCCGGTTCCCGCCGCGCGTCGGAATCGGGCGCCGCGGGCCGACGCGGGTCCTCTAAAGTCCCTGGCCGTGACATCCACTTCAGCCACCACCGCCGAGCGTCCGGGACCGACATCACTGTGGCGTGAGCCCGCGTTCGTGCTGCTCGCGAGCGCCCGGACCGTGTCCGTGCTGGGCAACGGCTTCGCCGCCGTCGCCCTCGCCTTCGCGGTCCTCGCCCTCCCCGGAGCGAGCCCCGGCCGGCTCTCGCTCGTGCTGGCCTGCCAGGCGCTGCCGCAGCTGATGTTCATCCTGGCGGGCGGGGTCATCGCGGACCGCATGTCACGCGCCCGGCTGATGGCGCTCGCGGAGCTGATGGGCGCGGTGGCGTACACGGGCCTGGCCGCGCTGGTGCTGTCCGGGCACGCGCCGCTGCCCGCGATGTGCGTGCTGGCGGTGGCGGCCGGCACGGCCTCGGCCCTGTTCCTCCCGGCGATGGACGGCATCGTCCCGCTGATCGTCTCCGGCGAACGCCTCCAGCAGGCCAACGGTCTGCTGCGGGTGGGCACCAACAGCGCCCGGCTGCTGGGCCTCGCGCTGTCGGGTGTGACGGTGGCCCTGGTGGGAGCGGGCTGGGCGCTCGCGCTGAACGCCGCGTCCTTCGTCGTCAGCGCGGCCCTCACCGTCCGCCTCCCGGTCGCCGCACGCCCGCCCAGGAAATCCACCGGCTGGGCCGATCTCCGGGAGGGCTGGCGGGAGTTCGCGTCCCGCCAGTGGCTGTGGGCCGTGGTGGCCCAGTGGTCGATCGTGATCGCCGCGCTCAACGCGAACGTGGGAGTCCTCGGCCCGCTGACCGCCGAGCACTACCTCGGCGGTGCCCGCGCCTGGTCGGTCATCGTCGCCGCGCAGGCCCTGGGCACGATCGCGGGCGCGGGCCTGGCCGCCCGGGTCCGGGTCCGTCGCCCGATCCTGGTGGCCGTCCTCGCCACCTTCCCCGCGGCCGTCCCGATCGCCCTCCTCGCGGTCCGCGCCCCGGTCTGGCTGATCGCCGCCGCGATGTTCACCGCCGGGATCTCCAACGACGTCTTCGGCGTCCTGTGGGCCACCACCATCCACCGCGAGATCCCCGAGGAGTCCCTCTCCCGCGTCAGCTCCTACGACGGCTTCGGCTCCCTCGCCCTCGCCCCGCTGGGCCTGCTCGTCGCGGGCCCGCTCGCGGCGACCGTCGGCCTGGGCCACACCCTCGCGGGCTGCGCGTCCCTGATCGTCCTCGCCACGCTCGGAGCGCTGCTGGCTCCGGGGGTACGGGAGCTGCGCGCGACGCACTGACCAGGGGGCGGGGCGGTGGGCAGCCGACGACCGTCACAACCGGCAACGGCGGTACGGGAAGCGGCGGTTGCACCCGGATCCGGCCGGTGAACGAAGACGCCCCGGCTGCCCGGGGCGTCTTCTCGAGCGATCCGTCAGCTCAGGCGTCGCGCGCCCGCCGAAGGCACCGCCGGGAACACGCGCGGCGCGGTGTAGCCCGCGGTCGCGAAGGCCTCCTCGATCGCCTTCGTGACCGTGTCCGTGTCGTCGGCCTCGACGAGGACGATCGCCGAGCCGCCGAAGCCGCCGCCGGTCATACGGGCGCCCAGGGCACCCGCGCCGACCGCGGTGTCGACGACGAGGTCCAACTCCGGGCAGGAGATGCGCAGATCGTCGCGGAGGGAGATGTGGCCCTCGGTGAGGACCGGGCCGATCGCGCGTACCTCGCCCGCGTCGAGCAGGCCGATGACCTGGTCGACGCGGTGGTCGTCGGAGACGACGTGGCGGACGTAGCGCTGGATCCGTTCGTCCGACAGACGGGCCAGCGACGACTCCAGGTCCTCGTACGCCACGTCCCGCAGGAACGGCACGCCCAGCTGCCGCGCGCCCTCCTCGCAGCCCTCGCGGCGCTCCGCGTACTCGCCGTCGCCCAGCGCGTGCTTCACGCGGGAGTCGACGACCAGCAGCGAGAGGCCCTCCGACGCGAGGTCGAAGGGGATCTGACGGATCGACAGGTCCCGGCAGTCGAGGTGCAGCGCGTGGCCGTCCTCGCAGCAGGCCGAGGCCGTCTGGTCCATGATGCCGCAGGGCACGCCGACGAAGTCGTTCTCCGCGCGCTGCGAGAAACGGGCCAACTCCTGCCCGGACAGGCCGAGTTCGAAGAGGTCGTTGAGCGCGAGCGCCGTGACGACCTCAAGCGCCGCCGACGACGAGAGGCCCGCGCCCGTCGGGACCGTGGACGACAAGTGGATGTCCGCACCGGTCACTTCGTGCCCCGCCTCGCGCAGCACCCACACCACGCCCGCCGGGTACGCGGCCCAGCTGGTGTTCGTGCGCGGGGCGAGTGTCTCGACATGCAGCTCCACGACGGGACCCTCGATGTCCGCCGAGTGCAGGCGCAGGACACCGTCCGTACGGCGGGACACCGCCGCCACCGCCGTGTGCGGCAGGGCGAGCGGCATCACGAAGCCCTCGTTGAAGTCGGTGTACTCGCCGATCAGGTTGACCCGGCCCGGCGCGGCCCAGACGCCCTCGGGAGCCGTCCCGTACAGCTCCCCGAAGCCCTCGCGTACACCCACGTGCGATCCCCTAGCCCTTCGATCAGTTCGATACGTTCTGCGCGAACGCCCACGCGTCCGCGACGATGCCCGCGAGATCCGCGCGGGACGGGTTCCAGCCGAGGCGCTCCTTGGCCCGGGTCGCCGACGCCACCAGGGTCGCCGGGTCGCCGCCGCGGCGCGGGGCCACGACCTCGGGGATCGGGTGCCCGGTGACCTGACGCACCGTCTCGATGACCTGGCGGACGGAGAAGCCCTCGCCGTTGCCCAGGTTGCAGATCAGGTGCTCGCCCGGGGTGGCGGCCTTCAGCGCGAGCAGGTGCGCGTCGGCCAGGTCCGCGACGTGGATGTAGTCGCGGACGCAGGTGCCGTCCGGCGTCGGGTAGTCGTCGCCGTAGACGGAGATCGCGTCGCGCTTGCCCTGGGCGACCTGGAGGACGAGCGGGATGAGGTGCGACTCGGGCTGGTGGCGCTCGCCGCAACTGCCGTACGCCCCGGCCACGTTGAAGTAGCGCAGCGAGACCGCGCCGAGGCCGTGGGCCTGCGCCTCGCTGGTGATCATGAAGTCGACCGACAGCTTCGACGCGCCGTAGGGGTTCGTCGGGGAGGTGCGGGCGGTCTCGACGATCGGGACCTCGTCGGGCTCGCCGTAGGTGGCGGCCGTGGAGGAGAAGACGAGCTTGCGGACGCCGGCCTCGCGCATCGCGGCGAGGAGGGCCATCGAGCCGCCGACGTTGTTGTCCCAGTACTTCTCGGGCTTCACGACGGACTCGCCGACCTGGGAGAACGCGGCGAAGTGGAGGACGGCGTCGTAGGAGGAGTCGAGCCACTTGGCCGCGTCCCTGATGTCGCCCTCGATGAAGGAAGCACCCGCCGGCACGCCCTCACGGAACCCCGTCGAGAGGTTGTCCAGGACGGTGACCTCGTGGCCCGCCTCCAGCAGGTGCTGGGCGACCACGCTGCCCACGTAACCCGCTCCGCCCGTGACCAGGTACTTACCGCTCATCAACTCGCTACCTCTCGCAGTCGCTCGGCCGCGCGCTCCGGCGGCACGTCGTTGATGAACACGCTCATGCCGGACTCGGAACCCGCGAGGAACTTCAGCTTGCCGGACGTACGGCGAATGGTGAAAAGCTCGAGGTGGAGCGCGAAGTCGTCGCGGCTCACCCCGTCGAACTCCTCCAGCGTGCCGAACGGCGCCTGGTGCCAGGCGGAGATGTACGGCGTCGGAGGCTCGCCCTCACCGAAGATCCGGTCGAAGCGCCTCAAGAGTTCCAGATAGACCTTGGGGAACTCTGTGCGCGCCGCCTCGTCGAGCCCGAGCAGGTCCGGCACCCGGCGCTTCGGGTACAGGTGGACCTCGTAGGGCCAGTGCGCGGCGTACGGCACGAAGGCCGCCCAGTGTTCACCCTCAAGGACGACCCGCTCACCGGCGAGTTCGCTCTCCAGGACCGAGTCGAAGAGGTTCTCCCCGCCGGTCGCCTCCTTGTGTGCCGCAAGTGAACGCAGCATCAGAGACGTGCGGGGGGTGGTGAAGGGGTAGGCGTAGATCTGGCCGTGAGGATGACCGAGCGTCACACCGATCTCCTCGCCCCGGTTCTCGAAACAGAAGACCTGCTCGACGGAGGGTAGATGCGACAGTTCCGACGTCCGGTCGGTCCACGCGTCGAGGACGAGGCGCGCCTGCTCCTCCGTCAGCGAGGCGAAGGACGCGTCGTGGTCGGAGGTGAAGCAGACCACCTCGCAGCGCCCGGAGTCGCCGGCCAGCGAGGGGAAACGGTTCTCGAAGACCGCGACGTCGTACGACGAGTCCGGGATCTCGCTGAGCCGGTCGCCGGTCGTCGGGCAGAGCGGGCACTGGTCGGCCGGCGGGTGGTAGGTGCGGCCCTGGCGGTGCGAGGCGATGGCCACCGCGTCGCCGAGCAGCACGTCCCGCCGTACCTCCGAAGTGGTGACCGTGCGCTCCAGCGGGCGTCGGTCCACCGCGTCGCGCACGGTGTCGTCCCGCAGGTCGTAGTAGATGAGCTCACGACCGTCGGCCAACCGGGTCGAGGTCTTCTTCACGCCGGGCTCTCCATCCGTACGTACATCCACGCTTCACACATAACCCAACACAGAACCAAACACATCAAACCACAAATCCCCCCAGCCGTCACCATCACAATCAAACAAAGAACACCAGACTGAGTACATCAACCGCACCGATCAAGGAAACCCGTAAGACCACCTGCCAACCCCTACCAAGGTGAGCGCTTGATGCAGAACCCCACCTCTCTCGCCGCCGAGCTGCGACTCCCCACCAACGGGCTGGACTACGCGATCCTGGCGATCTACTTCGTGGTCGTCCTCGGCATCGGCCTGGCCGCCCGCAGATCGGTGAAGACGAGCCTCGACTTCTTCCTCTCCGGGCGCTCCCTGCCCGCCTGGATCACCGGTCTCGCCTTCATCTCGGCCAACCTGGCCGCGACCGAGATCCTCGGCATGGCCGCCAACAGCGCCCAGTACGGCGCCTACACCGTCCACTGGTACTGGATCGGCGCCATCCCCGCCATGGTCTTCCTCGGCCTGGTGATGATGCCCTTCTACTACGGCTCGAAAGTGCGCTCGGTCCCCGAGTTCCTGCTGCTGCGCTTCGACAAGGCGGCACACCTGCTGAGTTCGATCCTGTTCGCCTTCGCCGCCATCCTGATCGCGGGCGTGAACCTCTACGCCCTCGCGATCGTCGTCGAGGCGCTGCTGGGGTGGCCTCAGTGGGTGGCGATCGTGGTCGCCGGCGCCTTCGTCCTCGCGTACATCACCCTCGGCGGACTGTCGTCGGCGATCTACAACGAAGTGCTCCAGTTCTTCGTCATCCTCGCGGCGCTGATCCCGATCTCCTTCCTCGGCCTGAAGAAGGTCGGCGGCTGGGACGGGCTGACCCACAAGCTCGACGCGGCCCACGGCCACAACTTCACCACCGCGTGGGGCGGCACGGGCATCGGCAGCGTGAACCCGCTGGGCGCGAACTGGCTGACCATCGTGCTCGGCCTCGGCTTCGTGCTGTCCTTCGGCTACTGGACGACCAACTTCGCCGAGGTCCAGCGCGCGCTGTCCGCGAAGAACCTGTCCGCGGCCCAGCGCACCCCGCTGATCGCCGCGTACCCGAAGGTCTTCATCGTGTTCCTCGTGATGATCCCGGGCCTGGTCGCCGCGGCGCTCGTCCCGAAGATCGGCACCAGCGGCTCGGACCTCCAGTACAACGACGCGATTCCGTACCTGATGCAGGAGTTGCTGCCCAACGGCGTCCTCGGTATCGCGGTGACCGGACTCCTCGCGGCCTTCATGGCGGGCATGGCGGCCAACGTGTCGTCCTTCAACACCGTGTTCACCAACGACATCTGGGCCAAGTACGTGGTGAAGGACCGCGAGGACGAGTACTACGTCCGCTTCGGCCGCCTGATCACGGTGATCGGCGTGGCGGCGTCGGTGGGCACGGCCTTCCTGGCCTCGTCCTTCTCCAACATCATGAGCTACCTCCAGACGCTGTTCTCCTTCTTCAACGTGCCGATGTTCGTCGTCTTCATCGTCGGCATGTTCTGGAAGAAGGCCACCCCGAAGTCCGGCTTCTGGGGCCTGCTCGCGGGCACGGTCACCGCGATGGTGAACTACTTCTGGATCTACAAGCAGGGGATCATCTCCATCCCCTCCGACCAGGGCGCCAACTTCGTCTCCGCGATCGCCGGCTTCGTCGCCGGCGCGGTGGTCATGTTCGCCGTCTCCCTCTTCACCCAGCCCAAGCCGGCCGAACAGCTCCAGGGCCTGGTCTACGGCACGACCAGCCCCGGCATGACCGAGGCACCGGCCGCGGGCGACGACGCGTGGTACCGCCGGCCCGCCCTCCTCGGCTGGGGCGCGGTCATCCTGGCCGCCGTCTGCTACATCCCGTTCTCGTTCTAGCCGCGGAAGGATAGAGAAACCCCATGTCTGAAAACTCCGGACACCCCGGAAACCCCGGAACCCCCGACCACTCCGGGCGCTCCGAACACGACGTCCACCGCGAAGTCACCGACCTGGAGACCAAGTCCACGACGGCGTCCCGCCTCTTCGACCTCCGGCTGATCATCGGCGGCCTGTTCGTCGTCTACGGCATCATCGTCACGATCGCCGGCATCAGCCCGTCCCAGTCCACGCTGGACAAGGCCGAGGGCGTCAACATCAACCTCTGGACCGGCATCGCGATGCTGCTCCTCGGCATCTTCTTCCTGGGCTGGCTGAAGCTCCGCCCCGTACCTCCGGTGGAGATCGAGCCCACGGAGGAGAAAGAGGGGGTTTAGGCCGCGCGCCGGGCGCGGGTGAACTGTGGCTGATCGCGCCCGCGCGACGGAGCCGCACATGTCACAGCCCCGCGCCCCTTGGGGTAATTGGGCTGGCCGTGTTGGTCAGTTGCCTGGGGTCCAGGGGTCGTCACAGGTCCCTGGGCCCGGTTGTTCGGGGTGGAGGGATTCTCGGACGCAGCGTTGTAGGCCTGTTTCGTTGGAGCCGGCGGCTGCCGACAGCCAGGGCAGGGTGTCCATGGTGTGGGCGCGGGCGTCGGTGGTGAGGGTGTCGGTGAGGGTGCGCAGGTCGGTGGGGGCGGGTTCGTCGGTGAGGCAGAGCCAGCCGATCGCTGCGGCCAGTCGGGCCTCGGGCATCTCCGTCCGGTCCCGCCAGCGCTCTCTCATCCACGTGGTGGTCTGCGCGTTGGGGTGGGCGCGGGTGGCTTCGGCGGTGGCGAGGATCAGGGCGGCCCGGACCAGCGGGTCCTGCTCAGTGGCGAGCCGAATGCCGAAGGCGGCGCGGATCTTGCCGTCTGTGTCGTCGGCGACCGCCAAGGCGTAGGCGGTGCGGACTCGGATCACGGGGTCCGGGTCGTCGAGCAGGGGTTGCAGAAGGGCGGTGCCGGCGCTGATCGCGGACCGAGCCGCGGCGACCGACCAGCCCGCCGGGTAGCCGGTCACCTCAATGCCGTAGTCGTCGTAGTCGTCGGAGAGCGCATCGTGCCGGATGTCACCGCGATGCAGCAGCAGTTGGTCACGGGAGGCGACGCCGAAATGGCGGGCGCGCGCCGGGCAGGGGACCTCGGCCAGCGCGTCGGCACGGCGGGCGTGACGGGTGTCGGCGGCGATCCGGATCAGGAACGGTACGGCGAGCACGGCGGCGGCCCGCATGTCGTTGGCGCACATACCGACCACCACACCCGTTCCGGTGCGACCGGACGAGTCGCCGGTGTGCAGCAGGTGGACTGCCTCCCTGACCTGGTCCCCCTGCGGGAAGCGTTCCCAGGGAATCTCACCGAGCAGGAATCCGTCCTTGGCCTCCGGCCGGATGCCGGCCACCACCGCCCGCACGTCGAACGGCCCGCCCGCGAACGAGGACAACTCGGCCCCGTCCGCCAGCTCCCGGCACATCGCGAACGTCGGATCGGTCCGCCAGTGGCTCACGTCCCCTGCCCCTAGGCGTCCGACCCCGCCGAGTTGCTCAGTGGGCCCGCCCTGTCCAGCAGTCCTGTCCTCGCTGCCAGTGCTGCCGCCTCCAGCCTCGAACCCACCCCCAGTTTCATCAGCACCCTCTGGACGTGGGTCCGGGCTGTCGATGGGGCGATGCCCATGCCCGCTGCGATGAGGCGGGTGTCCTCGCCGTCTGCGACTCTGACCAGGACTTCCACCTCCCTTGGGGTGAGCATTTGGAGGAGGCGTTGGCCCTCGTCGTCTGGTTGGGCGGCTGGGTTGAGGAGTTCGCTGAAGGCGCCCTGGAGCAGTTGGGGGGCTACCGCCGCCTCGCCCGCCCTGGCTTTCATGATGGCCCGTTCCACGCCCTCGATGCGTTCGTCGTGGCGGACGTAGCCCGAGGCGCCGGCCGCGAAGGCCGCCGCGATTCCCCGGGGGCTCGGGACCGGGCCCAGGACCAGGACGGCCACCTGCGGGCGTTCCCGTTTGATTTTCAGCACCGGGTCGAAGATGCCCGGTTCGGCCGGTGTCGCCGTGCCGAGCAGGCACACCTCGGGGGCGCGGGTGATCACCAACTCCGCCGCCCCAGCCGCCGGTGCGGCCGCCGCCAGCACCCGGTGTCCCCGCAGCTTCAGTGCCGAGGCCAGTGCCTCGGCGAGCAATCGGTGGTCGTCGACCACCATCAGCCGCACTCCCATCGAGCAACCCCCCAGTCCCCCCAATGGATGCCCACTATGGATGCCCACCGGTCCCCACGAACAGAGGGCCCCCAGCACCCCCGTCCTTCATGCCCCCGGAAGCTACACGCTTGTTCGACGTTGCGCTGCCCCTACTGGAGAGAAGTGCCCCGGATCGACTGACTTTTTCGCATTCCTCGCATTCGGGGCTGTTGAGCGGTACGACCCCGGCCCCGTCCCTGAGCAGGGGCGGGGCCGGGGTCGTGGACGCGGTCGGGTCAGCCGGTGGTGCCGAACGCGATCGCCAGGTCCTTGTCGCCCGTCGAGGACGTCGAGGCCTTGTCCGCGTAGACCGCCGACATGTAGAGGTGGCCCTCCGCGTAGAGGATCTCCGCGTAGTCCGGCAGGAAGGTGGTCTCCGCCTCCCGTGTCTTCTCCGCGCTGGGGTTCTCCAGCAGCTTGGTCTCCTTGAAGGAGGTGCCGTCGATGCTGACGATCTGGCCGCCCTTGTTGTAGGGCGGGGACTTGTACGCGATGACGTTGGTGCCGTCCATGCGCAGCGGGGTGATGGTGTAGCCGTCGCCCGCGTCGGCGCGCTGGCCGGTCTGCTTGCCGCTGGCGAGGTCGAAGGCGACGATCTCGTTGGTCTGGCTGTAGGAGTCGCCGGACCCGTCGTGGTCCTCGGTGGGGATGTACAACCGGTCGTTGCCCACGGCCAGTTCGGTGCAGTACTCGACCCGGGTGATGCCGTCGCAGCGGGCCGCGTACTGCTTGCCCGGCGCCGAGATGTGCGAGCGCAGCGCGCCGGTCTTGTTGTCGATGGAGAAGAAGTCCGAAATGCCGCTGCCGTCGCCCGCGCTGTCGCCGACGTCGGCCGCGACGACCAGCGGGTCGGTCGACACGATGCTCGCGTACTCGATGCCCTGGGCCATCTTGTAGTCGGAGATCACCTTCCCGGAGACCGGGTCGATGGTCTGGATGTGCAGGATCGGCGAGTCGTACGTCCCGCACCGGCGCACCGCGACCAGCTTCGCGCCGCCGCCGTATCCGGCGTCGTAGCAGTCGGCGACCTTCGGGCTCCACAGGACCTTGCCGGTGGAGATGTCGAAGGCGGCGCCGCCGTCGGTGCTGCCCACGGCGACGGTGTTCGCGCTGACGGTGACGTTCTCGAAACTGATCGGCTGGTCACCGGAGTTGGCGGTCTTCGTCCACAGCTTGGTGCCCGCGTTGAGGTCGATCGCGGCGATCTGGCTGCAGCCGTGCGAGGGCTTGTCCTTGGTCGGCATGGCGGGCTCGTAGAGGATCGCCGTCTTGCCGTCGGTGGTGGTGTGCTTCGTGGCCTGGCAGACCGGGCCGGGCAGTTTGATCGTCCACTGCTTGGCGCCGGTGTCGCGGTTGTAGCCGACGACCTCGGCGCTGCCGGTCTTGGCGTACACCTTGTCGGTGAGCCAGGAGCCGGAGGTCACCATGGTGTCGGCGACCTTGGGCATGGGGACCTCGAAGAGGACCTTGGACGCGGCGTCGGCGGGCACCTTCTCCTTGCCGCCGGACGTGGTGCCGCCCTTGTCGTTCGTGCCGCCGGTGGTGCCGCTGGAGCTGGCGGTCTTCTTCGTGTCGTCGTCCTTCTTGCCGGACGAGGACGCGTACCAGATCCCGCCGCCGACGATGAGCGCGATCGCGACGACCGCGGCGGTGATGATCACCGCGGGCGCCCCGAACTTCCGCCCGCCGCCGCCCGGTTGGCCCGGCTGCGGGTGCAGCGGCATGGTCGCCGGCTGCCCGGGATAGCCGTAACCCGGCTGCTGGCCGTAGGGGTTGGGCTGCTGACCGTACGGCGGCTGCGGCTGCTGCGCGTACGGGTTCGGCTGCTGGCCCGGGTAGCCGTAGCCCGGCGGCGGGGCCTGCGGGGGTCCCTGGGGCGGCTGCGGAGGCTGCTGCTGGGGCTGCTGGGGATAGCCGTAGACCGGCGGCTGCTGGGGCGGGGGAGCCTGCGGGTAGCCGTAGCCCGGCGGGGTCTGGGGCGGCTGCTGCGGGGGCTGGTCCTGGGGTGGGCCGAAGCCGCCCTTGGGGGGTTCGTTCGGCGGGGGCGGCGGGGGCGTGGTCATGACGAGTACCTCGGGGAGGACGGCGGGACGGGGAGAAGTCGGGGTCTCACTTGCCGTACGCGAGCATCAACTTCTCCTTCGTGTCGTCATTGCCGTTCAGCCGGGTCGACGAGATGTAGAAGCGTCCGTCGACGTAGTCGATGTCCCGGGAGAAGAAGCTCGACTCGATCCGCGCGGTGCCCGCGGGCATCTGCAGCAGCTTCGTCGTCGGGTGCGAGGAGCCCGCCGTGGGGAGGGACACGATCTGGCCGCCCCCGTCGTACGACGCCTCGACGTAGGCGATGAGCTTGCCGCCCTGGACCTTGACCGGGACCATCGACACGGCCGCGGGCGACTTGACGCGCCACTTCTCCTTGCCGGTGGCCAGGTTGATCGCCACGATCTGGTTGGCGCCGGTCGTCGCTTCCGTCGGCAGGTACAGGGTGTCCGCGGCGACCGCGACGCCCTGGCAGCCCTGGAGGTCGCTGTCGAGGAACGACGAACTGCACGTCGGCGCGAACGCGGCCTTGGAGTCGACCTGCGAGCGGACCGAACCGTCGGCCTTCAGCGTCGAGATGTTCCAGTGCTTGTGGTCCGAGTCGGTCATGTAGAGGACGACCGGGTCCACCGAGTACGTGCGGGAGACCGACCACCCCTTGGGGATCGACTTGGTCCACTTGGCCTTGCCGGTCGCCGGGTCCAGCTCCTGCACCTCGTCGTGCTCGTTCGAGGTGCTCGCGCCGCAGGACGCCACCGAGATCAGCTTCGTGCCGCCCGCGAACGCGGACGGGAAGCAGGCCGCGCCGTACTTCTTCTTCTCGAAGAGCTTCTTGCCGGTGTCCACGTCGTAGGCGATCCCCGACTCCGAGCGGCCCACCATCAGCGTCCTGCCGGAGATGGACAGCCCGACGCTGATCGCGCTGTCGAAGAGACCGCCGTCCGGGACGGTCCCCGACCAGCCCTTCGCGCCGGTGCCGAGGTCGATCTGCTGGAGCTGGTTGCACTTGGCGTTGTCGCTGACACCGCTCTCGTACGCCACGACGATCTTGCCGTCGGCCGACTTCGCCGGGGTGACCGCGCAGATCTTCTGCGGGAAGGTGACCGTGGGCCAGGTCGGCTTGCCGTTGCTCACGTCGTAGGCGACGAGTTCCTTGTACGCCGCCTTCACCGCGGTCCTGCCGGTGATCCACATGCCGGGGGCGTCGGCGCCGGAACCGGGCGCGTCCGGCGCCTCCTTGTACCAGAGCACCTTCGCCTCGCCGGACTTGCGGCCCGCGTTGAGGTCCTCGGAGTCGCTGCCGCCGTCGCCGCTGCCGTCACCGGGGTTGACCGGGTCGTCGCTGGCGCTGTCGCCGGAGGGCGTCGGGCTGTCGCTCTTCTGGGCGACCGGCTTCTTGTCGTCGCCGCCACCGCTGGTGGCCGCCCACACCGTGCCGCCGACCACCAGCAGCCCCGCCACCGCGGCCGCGATCACCAGCGCCGGGCGCCCCTTGAAGGGGTTGCGGGAGCCGCCGCCCGGAGGTGGCGGCGGGGTGAACTGCGGCGGCGGGTAGCCGTAACCGGGCTGCTGACCGTACGGCCCCGGCTGCTGCGGCTGACCGTACGGACCGGGCTGCGGCTGCGGCTGGCCGTACGGCCCCGGCTGCTGCTGCGGCTGTTGCGGATAGCCGTAGGGACCGGGTTGTTGCTGTTGCGGATAGCCGTAGCCGGGCTGGGGCGGGACCGGGGCGCCGAAGCCGCCGGACGGTGGCTGTGGCGGCTGGTTCGGCGGCGCTCCGTAACCGCCGGACGGCGGCTGTTCGGGCGGCTGAGTCATCAGCGGTTCCCCCTCGTTCACTGATTTTTAGCCACGCCCCGAGGCTTGCGAGGGCCCGGAGTCGTATTCAGACGGTGTTCGACAGTTCTCAGTCGGCTCTTTCTATCACTGAGCTGTCCATGAGGAACGGGCCGGTTCCCCCCTGTTCCCAAGGGAGGACCGGCCCGTGACGCCCCCGTTATGCGCCTTCACGCACCCTTCACGCGTCCTCGGCGAGTTCCAGCCACCGCAGCTCCAGCTCGTCCCGCTCACCGCTCAAGTCCCGCAGCTGCGCGTCCAGTTCGGCCACCTTCGCGAAGTCCGTGGCGTTGTCGGCGATCTGGGCGTGCAGCTTGGCCTCCTTCTCGGAGACCTTGTCCAACTGCCGCTCGATCTTCTGGAGTTCCTTCTTCGCGGCCCGCTGGTCGGCGGCGCTCACCGCGGGCGCGGCCTTCTCCACCACGGGGGCGGCAGCGGCGGCGGCCTCCTCCATGCGGTGGCGGCGCTCCAGGTACTCGTCGATCCCGCGCGGCAGCATCCGCAGGGTCGCGTCACCCAGCAGCGCGAACACCTTGTCGGTGGTGCGCTCGACGAAGAACCGGTCGTGCGAGATCACGATCATCGAGCCCGGCCAGCCGTCGAGGACGTCCTCCAGCTGGGTCAGGGTCTCGATGTCGAGGTCGTTCGTGGGCTCGTCGAGGAAGAGGACGTTGGGCTCGTCCATCAGCAGCCGCAGCAGCTGGAGCCTGCGCCGCTCACCGCCGGACAGGTCCCCGACCGGCGTCCACTGCTTCTCCTTGTTGAAGCCGAACGTCTCGCACAGCTGCCCGGCGGTCATCTCCCGCCCCTTGCCGAGATCGACCCGCTCCCGCACCTGCTGCACAGCCTCCAACACCCGCAGCGTGGGCTTGAGTTCGGCCACCTCCTGCGAGAGGTAGGCGAGCTTCACCGTCTTTCCCACGACGACCCTGCCGGCCGCGGGCTGCGTCTCTCCGTCGCTGCGGGCGGCCTCGGCGAGGGCACGCAGCAGGGAGGTCTTGCCGGCGCCGTTGACCCCGACCAGGCCGACGCGGTCGCCGGGGCCGAGGTGCCAGGTGATGTGCTTCAGCAGGACTTTGGGCCCGGCCTGGACGGTCACGTCCTCCAGGTCGAAGACCGTACGGCCCAGGCGCGACGAGGCGAACTTCATCAGCTCGCTGGTGTCGCGCGGCGGCGGCACGTCCGCGATCAGCTCGTTGGCGGCCTCGACGCGGAAGCGCGGCTTGGACGTACGGGCCGGGGCGCCCCGGCGCAGCCAGGCCAGCTCCTTGCGGACCAGGTTCTGCCGCTTGGTCTCCTCGGTGGCGGCGATCCGCTCGCGCTCGGCGCGGGCGAAGACGTAGTCCGAGTAGCCGCCCTCGTACTCGTAGACGTCGCCCTTCTGCACGTCCCACATGCGGGTGCAGACCTGGTCGAGGAACCAGCGGTCGTGGGTCACGCAGACGAGCGCGGAACGCCGCTCGCGCAGATGCCGGGCGAGCCAGGAGATGCCCTCGACGTCCAGGTGGTTCGTGGGCTCGTCCAGGACGACCAGGTCCTGGTCCTCGATGAGCAGCTTCGCGAGCGCGATACGGCGGCGCTCGCCACCGGAGAGCGGGCCGATGACGGTGTCGAGTCCCTGCGGGAAGCCCGGCATGTCGAGCCCGCCGAAGAGTCCGGTCAGTACGTCGCGGATCTTGGCGTTGCCCGCCCACTCGTGGTCGGCCATGTCCCGGATGACCTCGTGGCGGACGGTCGCCTCGGGGTCCAGGGAGTCGTGCTGGGTGAGGACGCCCAGGCGGAGTCCTCCGGAGTGGGTGACGCGGCCGGTGTCGGACTCCTCCAGCTTGGCGAGCATCCGGATCAGGGTGGTCTTGCCGTCTCCGTTGCGGCCCACGACCCCGATCCGGTCCCCTTCGGAGACACCGAGCGAGACGCCGTCGAGCAGGGCACGGGTGCCGTACACCTTGCTGACGTTCTCGACATTGACCAGGTTGACGGCCATTTCTCTCCTGACAGGGGGGACGGTCAGCCTCCCAGGGTAATGCGCGGCGAGGGGCTGACTGTCCGTGCAGGTCAGGCGGGTGCTGTCGGTCGTCCGCGGCTGCTTCGCGGCTGGTCGCGCCCCCGCGGCGGAGCCGCGCATCGACACAGCCCCGCGCCCCTGACGGGACCCCGCCGCAGCGCCGGCGTCAGGCCGAAGGGCGGTCGAGTACGGTCGCCCCCGCCGCCGGAGCAGTCGCCGTGCGGACCGTCCGGCAGGTTCCGGAGGCCGTCAGCGCCTCCGCGACCTTCGTCGCCGAACCGGGGTCGCGGACGAGGAACGCCGTCGTCGGGCCCGAGCCGGAGACCAGCGCGGCGAGGGCGCCCGCGGAGCGGCCCGCGGCGAGGGTGTCGGCCAGTTCCGGGAAGAGCGAAAGGGCGGCGGGCTGAAGGTCGTTGGAGACGGCGGCGGCGAGCGCGTCCGGGTCGCCCTTCGCGAGGGCGTCGAGGAGGGGCTGCGAGGCGACGGGCTCGGGGATGTCGGTGCCCTCGCCCAGCCGGTCGAACTCCCGGAACACCGCCGGGGTCGACAGCCCCCGCGCGGCCATCGCGAACACCCAGTGGAAGGTGCCGCCGGTCTCCAGGACGGTCAGCTTCTCGCCCCGCCCGATGCCGAGCGCCGCCCCGCCCACCAGACTGAACGGCACGTCGCTGCCCAACTCCGCGCAGATGTCGAGCAGTTCGGCCCGCGAGGCACCGGTGCCCCACAGCGCGTCGCACGCCACCAGCGCGCCCGCCCCGTCCGCGCTGCCGCCCGCCATGCCCCCGGCGACGGGGATGTCCTTGGCGATGTGGATGTGCACGGCGGGGTCGTGTCCGTACCGCTCGGCGAGTGCCACAGCCGCCCGCGCCGCCAAGTTCGTGCCGTCCAGGGGGACTTGGGCGGCGTCCGGGCCCGTGCAGGTGATGCGGAGTTCCTCGGCGGGGGTCACGGTGACCTCGTCGTGAAGACCGACGGCGAGGAAGACGTTGGCCAGGTCGTGGAACCCGTCGGGGCGCGCGGCACCCACCGCGAGCTGGACGTTGACCTTGGCGGGGACGCGGACGGTGACGCTCACTTACCGGGCTCCTTGTGGTGGACGGTGGGCTGCGCGCGGACCGGGACGGGGACGGTCACTTACCGGGTTCCTCGTGCGGGACCTTGATCCTCGACGCGGCGGGGGCAGTTGGGGTGGCGGGGGCGGTCGCGCTCAGCGGCCGGGCTCCTCGTGCGGGGTGTCGTAGGACCGTACGGCTGGTGCCTTCGGTGCCTGCGTGCCCTGTCCTGCGCCCTCGGCAGCCACCTTGTTCTCCGCGATGCGCGCGAACTCCTCCACCGTCAGCGACTCGCCCCGCGCCTGCGGCGAGACCCCGGCCGCCACGAGCGCCGCCTCGGCCGCCGCCGCCGATCCCGCCCAGCCCGCGAGCGCCGCCCGCAGGGTCTTGCGGCGCTGCGCGAAGGCCGCGTCGACCACGGCGAACACCTCGCGGCGGTCGGCGGTGGTCTTCAGCGGCTCCGTCCTGCGGGTGAGCGCGACGAGGCCGCTGTCGACGTTCGGCGCGGGCCAGAAGACGGTGCGGCCGATGGAACCGGCCCGCTTGACCTCCGCGTACCAGTTCGCCTTCACGGACGGGACGCCGTACACCTTCGAACCGGGCGCCGCGGCGAGCCGGTCGGCCACCTCCGCCTGGACCATCACCAGCGTGCGCTCGATGCTCGGGAAGTGCTCCAGCATGTGCAGCAGGACCGGTACGGCCACGTTGTACGGCAGGTTCGCGACCAGGGCGGTCGGGGCGGGGCCCGGCAGCTCCGTGACCTGCATGGCGTCCGAGTGCACCAGCGCGAAACGGTCCGCCCGGGTCGGCATCCGCGCGGCCACCGTCGCCGGGAGGGCGCTCGCGAGGGTGTCGTCGATCTCCACGGCGGTGACGCGGTCGGCCACCTCCAGCAGGGCGAGGGTGAGTGAGCCCAGGCCGGGGCCTACCTCTACGACCACGTCGTCGGGGCGGACGTCCGCGGTGCGGACGATGCGGCGGACCGTGTTCGCGTCGATCACGAAGTTCTGGCCGCGCTGCTTTGTGGGGCGGACGTTCAGGGCGGCGGCGAGTTCGCGAATTTCGGCGGGGCCGAGGAGTGCGTCGGGGAGGGGGTCGGTGCTCACGTCTCCTAGGTTACGGGGCCGATTTTGTCTGCCGCGCCGCCGTGGCTTGGCGCACCCACGCGGCGGAGCCGCACAGGGAAACAGCCCCGCGCCCCTATGGGGGGGCGAGCCCCCCATACCCCCTGATCAGCCGTGGAGTCTCGTTCCGCAGTGTGGCCAGGGGCTTGAGCCTCGGCGTACGTAGAGCCTCTTTGCCCTGAGGGTCTGTTCCTCCGCGCTCGCGTCCTGCGGGCGGCCGCTGCCGCCCAGGCTGTGCCAGGTGTGGGTGTCGAACTGGTAGAGGCCGCCGTAGGTGCCTGAGGGATCGACCGCGCCGGGGCGGCCGCCGGACTCACAGGTGGCGAGGCCGTGCCAGTTGAGTTGGTCGGCGCCCTGGACGGAGGTGGGCATCGGCTTGGTGCCGACCTTGACCAGTTGGGGATGGGGCTCGCGGACCAGTTGGTCGTCGATGCGGCGGGGTTTCTCTTTGACGCCGTTGACCGTGCGGAGGGCGTAGGTGACGCGGCGGAGGCCCGGGCGGCCGGCGCGTTCCACGACCTCCGTGCCCTTGAACAGGGTGGGGTCGTCCTTGCGCTCGACCTTGAAGGGGATGGCCTCCTCGCGGATCTCCTTGGTGCCGGTGACCCGGAGGACGGTGACGGTCTGGCCGTCGCGGGGGAAGCTGTCGGCCGGGACGGAGGTGGTGTCCTCGCCGTGCAGGCCGATGCCGGCCTCCTGGACCGCGCGGCCCACCGTCGCCGCGTTGGTGCGGATCGTGCGGGCGCGGCCGTCGGCCATGATCGTGACGGTGCGTTCGGTGCGGACGTCGAGGGCGAGTCCGGCGCGGCCGATGGGCTGGGAGCGCGAGGTGGAGACGTAGGCGCCCTCGGCCCGGACACCGAGTTCTTCGAGGGCCGCGTCGACCGTGCGGGCCGTGGTCCACACCTCGCGGCGTTGGCCGTCGACGGTGAGCCGCACGGGGCGGCCGTAGCGGACCGCGACCTCGTCGCCACTGGTGAGGGGCGCGCCGCGGCCGGGGGCGACCACGTCGTGGGCGCCCACGTCGACGCCCTCCTGGGCGAGGAGTTCGGTGACGTCGTCGGCGAAGGTGTGCAGGGTGCGCGGCTTGCCGTCGACGTTCAGCTCGATCGCCTTGTCCTTGGCGACGAACGCGGTGGTGCCGCCGGCGAGGAAGGCGACGACCAGGGCCTGCGGGACCAGCCTGCGCATCGCGGAACCGGTGTCCGGGCGGTCGGCTCTTCGGCGCCGCCCGTGCCGCGCCGCCGGTTCGCTCTCCGGCTCCGCGGTGCCCGCCTGGCGGGGGAACACGGGCTCGTACGCCTCGTAGGCGGGCCGGTACGTGTCCTCGTACACCGCGGTCGGGCCGTCGGTGTACGTGTCCGCGCGCACACCGCGGTCGTACGTCTCGTAGGTCTCGTAGTTGCTCACGCCGACACGCTCCAGAAGGCCACGGGGGTCCGGATCGGGCCAACAGAACCTAGCGGAGCGACCGTCACTCTCCAAAGCGGCACGGCTACCCAGAGTTGTGTTCGATGACATCCCCGGGATGCGTTCGGTGGGGCCGCGAGGGCTCAATAGGCGAACGCCCGGGCCGTGTTGGCGGCGAGTGCCGTCGCCAGCGCGTCCTCGTCGATGCCCCGTACGGCGGCCATCGCGCGGACCGTGACCGGAACGAGGTAGGGGGCGTTGGGCCGTCCGCGGTACGGGGCCGGGGTGAGGAAGGGGGCGTCCGTCTCGACCAGGACCAGTTCGAGCGGGGCGACCGCGAGCGCGTCCCGCAGGTTCTGGGCGTTCTTGAAGGTGACCGTGCCGGCGAAGGACATGAAGTACCCGGCGCGGGCGCAGAGTTCGGCCATCTCGGCGTCGCCGGAGTAGCAGTGGAAGACCGTGCGCTCGGGGGCGCCTTCCTCCTTGAGGACGCGCAGGACGTCGGCGTGGGCGTCGCGGTCGTGGATGACCAGGGCCTTGCCGTGCCGCTTGGCGATCTCGATGTGGGCGCGGAAGGACTTCTCCTGGGCCGCCTTGCCCTCGGGGCCCGTGCGGAAGTAGTCGAGGCCGGTCTCGCCGACGCCCTTGACCTGCGGGAGTCCCGCGAGGCGGTCGATCTCGGCGAGGGCCTCTTCGAGGGCGCCGTCGCCGCCGGGGACGCGCGCGCCCTGCCGGGACCAGCCGTCGGGGTCGCCATGGACGATGCGCGGGGCTTCGTTCGGGTGCAGGGCGACCGTCGCGTGGACGGAGTCGTGGCGGGCGGCCGTGTCGGCGGCCCAGCGGGAGCCCTTGAGGTCGCAGCCGACCTGGACGACCGTCGTCACGCCGACCGAGGCGGCCTTGGCGAGCGCCGCGTCCACCGTGCCGGACTGCATGTCGAGGTGGGTGTGGGAGTCGGCGACGGGCACCCGGAGGGGCTCCGGGAGCGGCGGCGCCGCGTTCTTCTCGCTGCCGCGTGCGCGGTCGCCGGCGCTGTCGCTGTCGCTGGAGGAAGGCATGCCCCGATCCTACGAAAGGGGCATGCCCGCCCGGTCGCCGGAGCCGGTCAGCTCGCCTTGCGGTGGAAGGGGTGCAGCAGGTCGGACAGGTGCCAGTGGTGGTCCTTGGGCTCCGGCAGCGGGGTCACGGCGGCGTCGCCGTCCTCCGGGGCCGTGGTGTCCGCGTCCGCGTCCGCGGCTGCCACCGCCGGGCGGGGCCGCGGCGGCGCGTACTGCCGCTGCGCGGCCTCGCGCACCGACGAGACCTGGCCCGCGCGCATGATGCGCACGACGTGCCCGTCGCAGTTGACGCACGCGGGGCGGCTCAGGGGCGACGGCACGACCTGGCCCTCCGCCACGTACATCACGAACTGGTGGCCGTCGGTGTCGACGTGGTGCTCTATCTCGTACGACTGCTCCCAGCCGTGCCCGCACCGCATGCAGGCGAAGGAGTACGACTCGTTGACCACGGCGGTGGCACCGCCACGAAGGCCGGTCTGCCCTGCGATCTCACTCATGCCAGCTCCTGCTTGCTTTCCGCTGGACAAATACCTCCGGCGAGGGGATTCCCCCCGGAATCCCGTTGGAGGCGAGGGACGGGTGTGTCCCTTCATCCAGTGGACGCCTCCGGCAGGGCGAACGCATCAGTCCTGTCGACTGTTGGAGGCGATTTGGACTTTCCTTGTCGAATCACCCCGGCAAGGCGGCCCGGCTTTTGCATTCGCGGACGGTGCTTTGCCCCGCCATGGGGCGCGCGCTCATAGGAACAGCGCCCCGCTCAGAGGAACCTTTCCCGCAGGTCAGACGGGTTTTTGCGCACTCTTCGCCGCCACCACGGCATCGAACACCGCCCGCTTGGGAAGGCCAGCCTCGACGGCCACGGCAGCGATCGCTTCTTTGCGCCGCTCCCCCGCCTCCTCACGCACCCGGACCCGCCGGACCAGCTCGTCCGCGTCGAGTTCCTCGGTCTTCTCGGGAGCGCCCTCGACGACGACCGTGATCTCCCCGCGGACCCCTTCCGCCGCCCACTCGGCCAGCTCGCCGACCGGGCCGCGCTTGATCTCCTCGTACGTCTTCGTCAGCTCGCGGCAGACGGCGGCCCGCCGCTCGGCGCCGAAGACCTCGGCCATCGCGGCGAGGGTGTCGTCGAGCCGGTGCGGTGCCTCGAAGTAGACGAGGGTGCGCCGCTCACCGGCGACCTCCCGCAGCCGCGACAGCCGCTCGCCCGCCTTGCGCGGCAGGAACCCCTCGAAGCAGAACCGGTCCACCGGCAGCCCCGACAGCGCGAGCGCGGTGAGCACGGCGGACGGCCCCGGTACCGCGGTCACCTTGATGTCCCGCTCCACGGCGGCGGCGACGAGCCGGTACCCGGGGTCGGACACCGACGGCATCCCCGCGTCGGTCACCAGGAGCACGCGCGAGCCGTCGAGGAGCGCCTCGACCAACTCCGGTGTCCGGGCGGCCTCGTTGCCCTCGAAGTACGACACGACCCGCCCCTTGGGCTGCACGCCGAGCGCCTGGGTCAGCCGCCGCAGCCGCCGGGTGTCCTCGGCGGCGACCACGTCGGCCCCGGCCAGCTCCTCGGCGAGGCGCGGCGGGGCGTCCGCGATGTCGCCGATGGGGGTGCCGGCAAGGACCAGAGTTCCGGGAGCAACTGTCACGTTTCCATCCTCTCAGGGGAGAGAGGCGGGACTCACACAGACCTGTTCCCTACGATGGCGCGGTGACCAGTACCGCGTCCTCCACGGACACCCGGCAAGGGCAGGCCCCGCACGAGCAGCGGCCGTCGTGGCAGCAGCGGCTGCGCCGATTCGGATATTCGGCGGGGCCCAGAAGCGACGTACGGGACCGGCTGGTGCCGCCGTACGCCGAGCCCAGTCCGCGGCTGTGGGCGGCGCTCGGCTTCTCGCCCGCCCTCGTCGACCGCATCAACCGCTGGTCCGGCTGGGGCGGCCCGCTGCTGGTCACGCTGCTGGCGGGCGCGATGCGCTTCTACCACCTGGGCAGCCCCAAGGCGGTGATATTCGACGAGACGTACTACGCGAAGGACGCGTGGGCGCTGGTCCACCGCGGCTTCGAGGTCAACTGGGACAAGAACGCCAACGACCTGATCCTCCAGCACAACGGCCATGTCCCGATCCCGACCGACGCGGCCTACGTCGTGCACCCGCCGGTCGGCAAGTACGTCATCGGCCTCGGCGAGCTGATCTTCGGCTTCAACCCCTTCGGCTGGCGCTTCATGACGGCGCTGCTGGGCACCCTCGCGATCCTGTTGCTGTGCCGCATCGGCCGCCGCCTGTTCCGCTCGACGTTCCTGGGCTGCGTGGCCGGCGTCATGATGTCGCTCGACGGCCTGGCCTTCGTGATGGCCCGCACCTCGCTGCTCGACGGCGTCCTGATGTTCTTCGTGGTGGCCGCGTTCGGCTGCCTGCTGCTGGACCGGGACCGGGCCCGCGCGAGACTCGCGGCGGCGCTGCCGGTCGATTCCGACGGCCGGGTCCGCCCGGACGCCCACATCGCCGACACCCTCTCCCTCGGCTGGCGCCCCTGGCGGTGGATGGCGGGCCTGACGCTCGGCCTCGCGATGGCCACCAAGTGGAACGGCATGTTCTACGCCGCCGCCTTCGTGGTGATGGCCGTCCTCTGGGACGTCGGCTCCCGCAAGGTGGCGGGCGCGAGCAAGCCGTACGCGGCGGTCCTCAAGCACGACGTGGGCCTGGCCTTCCTCTCGACCGCCCCCGTGGCGATCTCGGTCTACGTCCTCTCCTGGCTCGGCTGGATCCTCTCCCCCGCGAACGGCACCGGCGGCTACTTCCGCAACTGGGCCGCCACCGACGGCAAGGGCGGCTTCTGGAGCCACTTCATGCCGGACTGGGTCCGCAGCCTGTGGCACTACGAGCACGAGGTCTACGAGTTCAACGTCGGCCTGCACTCGCCGCACACGTACATGTCCAACCCCTGGAGCTGGCTGGTCGACGGCCGCCCGGTCTCCTACTTCTACGAGTCCCCGTCCCCCGGCTCGGCCGGCTGCCCGGCCGGCGCGGGCGAGAAGTGCGCCCGCGAGGTCCTCGCCATCGGCACCCCCCTCCTCTGGTGGGCCGCCTGCTTCGCCCTCCTCTACGTCCTCTGGCGCTGGGCCTTCCGCCGCGACTGGCGCGCCGGCGCGATCGCCTGCGGCGTGGCGGCCGGCTACCTCCCCTGGTTCATGTACCAGGACCGCACGATCTTCTTCTTCTACTCCATCGTCTTCCTCCCGTTCCTCTGCCTGGCGGTAGCGATGCTGATCGGCGCGGTCATCGGCCCACCGGGCTCCAGCGACACCCGCCGAGTGACGGGCGCGGTCGGCGCGGGCGTCCTCGTCCTCTTGGTCACCTGGAACTTCATCTACTTCTGGCCGCTGTACACGGGGACGGCGATTCCCATCGACCAGTGGCGGTCGCGGATGTGGCTGGACACCTGGGTCTAGCTGGGCAGACACACCACGGGGGCGCGGCTATCAGCCGCGCCCCCGTGGTCGTTGTTGGTCGTTGGCGGTTGTCGTGGGCCACCCTCGGGCGGCCCGAGGACGGCCCGGCCCTGGGCCCCGGCAGATTTACAGTGGAACGTCCCCTTGCCGCCTGGCCTGGTAACACGGTCAGTCGCAAACCCTTCGGGGGACATCTGAGGAATCAGGACTTGCGTGCTCCTCCACGTCGAACTCAAAGCAGCCATACGTAGTCCGAGTGCGCAAGCCCACGGCGACGCCTTGCACCCACGTCGTCCTTCAAGCGGTCAGCCTCGTAACACTAGTTCAGAGATTCAAGACGCTTGTTGATGCGGTAGGTACCGAGGGCCGGCTGTCGATGCTGGTGGAGAGGAGACGCGAAGCCCCGGCAGAGCCGGCTCTACGCCGCTACGCTGCTGATCCCACATCAGACAGCAGGCATGACAAGCAACCGGGGGACCGCATGAACGACGAGATTCATGAAGGCACGGAACATGCCGTCGAACTAGACAAGGCCGTGCAGGCTATACGGGACGGGTTGATCGCCGCGGCCGAGCAGGCCGAGGGGCAGGATCTGACCTTTGAACTGGGTGACATTCAGATGGAATTCACCGTAGAGCTGCGCAAAGAACTCAAAGGTGGCGGCAAGGTCAAGGCCTGGGTCCTGGAGGCCGGAGCCGACGCGACGCGGACAACAGCCAGAACCCACAAGGTGGCGTTCACGCTCAAACCCAAGGACAACCGCACCGGAGAACGCTGGAAGGTGGGCAATGAGAACCAGGGCAGCGTCGCCGGATTCGGGTCTCGGTGACGGCATCCGCCCTGAGAGCTGGGGCCCACACAGCCACGGCTACCCACCCCGCCGAGCGTGTGGTAGCCGTGCTCGGCCAAAGCCAGGGCACCGGCGTTCTACTCGCCCCAGACCTGGTCCTGACCAGTGCACACCTATTGAGCAGTGGTCAGCTGCTTGCTGGCCAGCCCCAAAGCCAGGCTCCATCAGTGGCCCACCCGCGCAGCGCCGATCTCGTTCTTTGCGAGGTGGTCTGGTACAGCACCGAGCTCGACGCGGCGCTCTTGCGCGCTGAGCAGTACGTCTTGAGCGCCGACCAGATGGCAGTCCTCGGCAGCATCCGGCTCGGTGAACTAGCCACCGACTCGCCCCTGCCTCACTGTGAGATCGTCGGTTTTCCGGACGTGCAGCGATACGGTGCCGAGCGTCGGCTCGACTTGGATCATTACACTGGCACTGTGCTGCCGATGGCAGGGCGGGTCCGTGGTGATCTGACCTGCGCGCTGGATCTACCTGCCGCCACCGAGCGTGGTGACGGCACCTCGCCCCTGGCTGGCTTGTCTGGGTCCCCGCTTTTCGCCGGGCCCGTGCTACTGGGCCTGGTCACAGAGATACCGAAAGAACGCAACCACCAGCGCGTCATGGCGGTCGCTATGGCACGCCTGATGGCGGATCAGCGGTTCTCCGACCAGTTCCGCCGCATGTGTGCCTCATTCCGCTGCGAACGCGTCACTGATTTCCAACGCCAAGACCTGCGCTACGAGCCGGACTACGCGAACGCTGTGAGCGCTCGCTACCGGAAGACGGAGATCTTCGGTCTGGAGGAGCTCGGGCGCAATGAATCCACCTGGGACCTGGAGACCGCATATCTGACGTTGGAGGCCGAAACCTCCGTCCGGGTGAAACAGCGTCAGCCAGGGCCTGGCCCTCAACGCGTCAACGACCTGCTCGCGGACCGGCCCCGCATCCTGCTCCGCGGCGAGGCTGGCGCGGGCAAGACCACGCTGGTCTGGTGGCTTGCGGCGCACTCGAGCGTGGGCACGTTGGGCCCCGAACTCGCCGACCTCAACCACCTGGTGCCGTTCGTCGTTCCCCTGCGTAACCTCCGCGCCCAGGGCCGCGCCTTCCCAAAACCGGCCGAACTTCCCCTCGCCGCCGAACTCCAGGTCGACAACCCGCCGGAGGGCTGGGCACGTCGGGTTCTGGAATCCGGCCGCGGGCTGCTGTTGATCGACGGGCTGGACGAAGTACCGCGTGAGGACCGCAAGGCCGCGGCCAGTTGGCTCTCCGAGTTCCTGCACCGGTTTCCGGAGACGCGCTGCATGGCAACGGTTCGCCCCCTCGCCGTCGAGGAGAGCTGGCTCACCGAAGAAGGCTTCGACGAGCTGCGGTTACTGCCAATGCGTGACCCTGACATCCAGACATTCGTGGCTGCGTGGCACCGCGCAGCCGTGGGCGATCGTGACGAACTGGCTGGGCTGGAGCTGGATCTGAACCGGCAGCTCGCCAGGAATCCCGCGCTGCGAGACCTTGCTCGGACGCCTCTGCTCTGCGCCGTGATCTGTGCCCTGCATCACCGCAATCGGGGACTGCTGCCGGACAACCGTTGGGCTCTCTACCGCTCCGCGCTGGCCATGCTTTTGGGCAGCCGGGACAAGCAGCGGCAGATAGGTGCCGCCGAAGGCATCACACTCAGCGTCGAGAATCAGCAGCAATTGCTGCAGCGCATAGCGGTCTGGCTAGTGCGCGGCGGCCAGACCCAGTTATCACACGAGGAAGCGTTCGAACAGATCAGCCTCGCACTTAAAGGCATGGCCCGGGTTCGCAAGAGCGCCACGCCGAAGCAGCTGCTGATCCACCTTCTTAATCGCAGCGGTCTGCTCCAGGAACGCAGCCAGGATGCGATCCAGTTCATCCACCGCACGTTCCAGGACTATCTGGCGGCCAAGGAATTCCTTGAGAGCGGCTCTCTGAACGAAATGCTGCGCCATGCGGGCGAGGAAGAATGGCAGGACGTGATCCGGCTCGTGGCCGGGCACTGTGACCGTAGGCAGTCACAAAGGATCGTGGAGGACCTGATCGGTCAGGGCGACTCTGCGAATGACCGCGAGAATCAGGTCGATCTGTACGTGCTGGCGGCGCATTGCGCCTTCGAATCGGCCTACTTTGAAGACATGGACGAGGTCGAGGAACGCCTGGGGCGCATCATGCCGCCCACGAGTCCCGAAGAAGCCAACCGGCTCGCGTCGCTGGGACCGGATGTCCTGCCACTACTGCCGAGGCCGGACGGCCTCAGTCCGCTTGAGGCCGTTTGGGTGGTGCAAACCGCGGCTGGTGTAGCGGGCCGTGAAGCCATGGAGATCCTGCAATGCTTCACGACGCGCATGGAATACATCGTGCGGCGCCGCCTGACCATGAGTTGGACGCATTTCCCTATTCGGCAATACGCTCAAGAGGTACTTTCTCAGGTATCGCTCACGGGTGTGCAGTTGACCATCGACAGTCTCGAGAAGCTGGCGCAGCTCCGCGAGCTCGGCACACTCGGAGAGGTGACATTGCGTGGCCTTTTGCCGCCCGCAGCGATGGCCAAGGACTTGCCCGAAGGTAAAGTCCACGATCTGACCCTGATGCGTAATCCGTCAGTTGAGGACTTCGATTTCCTGGCTGGACAGCATGGCCTCCGTGACCTCCAGGTCACGAATTGCCCCGGTGTCACGGATCTGTCGGCTCTTGCTGCACTGCCGTTGCGCTCCCTTAAGTTGAGCGTCGAGCACATCCCCCCAGATGCGCTGGACGCTATCCGCAGCATTGAGACTTTGGAGCGGCTCGACCTGGAACCACTCCCCTCTTCTTACCGGGATACATTGCCCCGCGCACATCCCGGCATCAAGCAACTCTCACTAATTGTTGCTCATCCCGTGCCACTCGAATCTTTGCCCGAGTGGCACAGTTTGCAGAGTTTGCGTCTCGCCGGGCCCGTCAACATCTTCGCCGCTTTGCATCTCGCACAAGAGCTGCCGGACCTCACAGAGTTGCACATCGAACTACGTCGGATTTCGGATCTGGTTCTCGTACCATCCCTTCCCCGAGTCTCCACGCTGACCCTAGCCAGAGTGGATGATCCCTCCGGTCTCGGGCAGATCGTAGGAATTTTTCCCGCCCTCCAGAATCTGCGACTCAACCTGAGCACGCGCAACCCCATTGGCGATCCACTCGACCTGACGCCATTGGCCGACATGAAGGACCTCAGAATGCGAGTCAGGACGCCGCGAGAGGTTCCGATCATCGGTGCCGACCTTTTCGGGGACCGCCTGAAGATAGATCTAGCGAGAGCGCACTCAGCAGGCGCCTCGTTGGTCCAGCGCACGACGGATAACGTCAAAACGCCGCTGTGAAGGCATCTCTGCCGAGCCTAGACGCAGGCAAGGCATGGCCAGCTTCGACGTCATCGGCACCGGCATACGCCCGGCAGCCTCATATCCATTCACCATCTCGAGCTATCCCCGGCGCCTTTCGGCAGACTCACTGCAGGCTCCGTTGACCGCCTACGGGAGCATGGCCCTACTGGGGCGCCAGGCCGGAACCTGGTGCAATTCGGCAATCCAATTGAAATACAACAGCAAGTGGGGTGATGAATGATAGAGCTGATCATCGCCCTATCGAGTGCCGCAATCGGTGCGGGTGCGACACTTTTCGTTCCGTACGCACAACGTAAGGTAAATGAAACCGACAGGAAAGCGGCAGCGCTAAAAGCGGAACAGCAAAGAGAAACGGATGAAACGGAGGCGAAGCGGAGGCTTCTCCTCGGCCGGATGATTGCGATTCGCGAATCAACTAGATTCCAACTTACCGAGTTGAAATATCTTGACGATTGGGCGAACGGCGTAGGATCTGCCATGGGCCCACCGCCACGACCTCCACAGGAGGCGTTCACCTCACTCCGCTACACATACGGGTCTACATATAACGACATTGCAAGATTTATCGGCGAGTCATATCCGGACGCTTTGGTAGCATATCGCTCATATCTCCACGAGTATGAAACGGCTGTCGATTCCATTGGGTCATCATCGCGCCAAGATCTCGCTCAAGTAACTGACGCGTCCTATTATTCGGTTCGCTCCAAAAGAGATGACCTTATGGAAGAGCTGTTTCGGGCAGCACGGGATCTCGGATACTTCAGTGTTATAGCGGAGGACGAATAGGTACACTGTTTGAGGTTCTGATTCCCTTCGCCACCTGCCACCGCTGCACCGTACACACTACGCCAGACGAGAGTGTGCCGCGATGGGACCGAAGGCGACCAAAGCCCATGAGAGCGCACGGCGCGGAAAAAGTCGGCTTGCCAACAGATCTCGAAGAGGCCTAGCATATCGAGTGGGTCCCCTTGGCTGATATCCGGGACTCACAGCGTGCGGCGAATTACTCGGTCCGGCCCCCTGCTGCAAAGATGTCGCGGCGGGGACAAGTGATCTTGAATCGTTTCGCGAGGCCTAAGCCGGGGTGATCCTGACGATCATTTACCCCACACGTTGTTACTAGCCGTCACCAGCGTACCGAGCATGGCAAGAACTGCCACGGGAAGGCCGATAGTTGCCACTCTCTCAGCGACAGAAAGTCGCGACCACCAAGATCCCGTCGGTAGGTTTTCTTTCACGTCCAGCCTGGCGCGCAAAGTTCTACGCTTCATGATGTGGTAAAACGGAAAGAGTGTACCGAAGGTGTAAGTGATAGCAATTAGGGAGTTATCGATGGCTGCGTTTTTGCTGATGTCCGTGGCTCGCTTAATGCATTCTGCGGCGCTTTCATTATCTATGCCATGCACGAGCAGGAATGTCCCAAAGCAGAGAAAGATGAGAGCGGCAAAATACATCATTGTATTCTCGTACCTGGGTGAGCTAAATACAGCTCCGCGCGAGACTAGGAATTTTTCAATCCGAGCAATCTGACCAAACGCCCAAGTTGCGTCAGACCCGTACGTGCAAGCCTCGGTTCGCTGACTGGTTATGGTTATTTTAATCCCTCTCTCCTGCGAGGGTGTACTGGCTTCAAGTGTCAAATTCTTCCAATCGGTGTTGATCTCGGGTGCTCCGCTATGGACTGCCTCGACTAGATCGGGCAATGTTTTCTTCCAGAATAGGGTATTTCCTGTGTTCGTTGATATTTTGACCTCCGGCAGGGGGATTCCCTCGCATGCCATGGTGAACAGCCGCTCAAGATCCCCCTTACCTAGTCGACACTGGTAAAAGATCTTGTAGAGGTCTGTCTGCTGCTCTGCCGGAGGGGTGGAGGTTGCCATGAAGCCGATCCTGCCTTCGGACGGGGGCGGATGATGGCTGTTTTGCTCCTCTCATCTGTATTCAAACCACAAGAAGGCATGGTCTGGATCAGAGTGCTTCACAGGTCGGCGGAGCGGCTTTGGGCTGGAGCGGGGCGGAGACAGGAGCACAAACCCGGCCGGGGGTCAGGCCGCGCGCGGGGAGCGGGGCGAGCCGCCTTGATCGAGTAGGGAAAGCTTTACAGGGCTCGCGCAGCGACGGTTTTCAAGAGGGTCACGGTGTCAGTTGCTAAACCCGCTCTGAGCTGCACCGCAGCGCCACCGGGGCGTCAATTTCGAAGCTCTGGCCCACACATGGCCCACAAGCACTCAGGAACCGACTGTCGGGGCACGCCCCACCGCGAGCAAGTGGGAGCTAGCGGCGAGCAGTTCTGGATACGGCTCAGCCATCCGGGCGGCTGCCATGGCGGAGGCAATCAGGTCATCGGTGGGGCCATCGCCAGGCTGTTGTTCGACGGCCTTGACGAGTGACCATGCCGGGCCCTCGATCCCGAAGACTTCCACCTCGGTCAGCCCCGCCTCGTGAAGCTCGTCGGCAAGCTCCTCTGCCCGATGGAAGTACGCCAGGGTGAAGTGGGCGCCATCGTGCACCCCGGTGCGGAGAATCTTGGACACCGGCTCATACATGCGCTCGGTATGGAGGTGCGCGTACGTGACGTGCTCGAAAAGGGACGCGTAGCGGTTGATCGCTGCCGCGGCTACCAGCCCACCGGGCTTGACCACACGCCGCGCTTCAGCGAGCGCTCGCCGGCGGTCGTCAGCGTCGGGCAGGTGGTAAAGCGGGCCGAGTAGCTGGACCACGTCGTAACTGTCGTCAGCCGCTTCCAGTACTCGCGCATCCCCCAGCGACGCGGCACAGATCGTAGATGCCTGTTCAACGTGGCGGGGAATGGGATCGACCAAAGAGACCGCATACCCATCCTTCACCAACCACTCTGCATGCACGCCGGTCCCACCTCCAACGTCTAGCACGCTCGCGGGCGTTGGCGGAAGGAAGCGACGTAGAAGCTCCTTGGTTCGGGCCAGCTCAAGACGGCCGTCCGCTGAGCGATGCAGGCGCCTGCTCTCGTCCACGGTCTCGCCGTAGAAGCGCAGAACGGAAGGAGCCAATCCGAGATTCGACATAGTGGCAGTATGCTGTGTACCGGTGGACCAGTCCAGCAAGGAGACAGCAAGAGAGGCAGTCATGGCGCTACTGAAGTACGAGGAGATCGCGGAGTCGCTACGCGCCCGCATCGCCGCCGGCGAGTTCGCGCCAGGCGAGACCGTGCCATCCGGGCGTGACCTGGCAGAACAATGGTCGGTCTCCCGCGCGACCGCCATCAAAGCGATGGACGTGCTACGCAACGATGGAGTTGTCGTGGCTAAGCAGGGGACAGGCTTCGTGGTGACGGAGACCCCCGTCGCACGGCCGGCGGGCGCACGGCGAGCAGGTTCCGCCCGCGTCACCGGCGGCATGCCCTTCCTGCGCGTCGGTGAGCCGGATTGGGCAGAGCCTCCCGCTCGGGTGGCTGCAGTCTTGGGCATGGACTCAGGCGTCACCACGCTGCGGCGCATCCGCATTCTCCAGCTCCCGGACGGGAGTCCGCACAGCTACGCGGAAGCGTGGTTCCCGCCCGAGATCGCAGAAGCCTCCCCCCGGCTGGCGCAGACCGCGCCCATCCCGGAGGGGACCACTCGCTACGTACGTCGGCAGACCGGCCGCTTCCCCGCCGAGGGCGTGGACGTGACTACGGTCCGCCTGGCAACCGAGTCGGAAGTCCTTCACCTCGGACTGTCCGGAGCAACGGCGGTCGCCGTGGTTCTGCACACCGCGTACGACCAAGAAGGCCGTCCGCTCGTGTGCGAGGAGGGGGTCACGCCCTCCCCTCACTTCGAACAGGTGGAGACCTATGCGATGTAGGCCAGAGTGAGCCGTAAGAGAGCTGGACCGGTCCGCCGGTCCAGCTTTTTTCTTTCTTTTTCGCGCCCTTGAACTGCACAGATAGTCAGTTCGCTGCACACGGAGGGGAGTTGAGGCTTGACTGGACCGGTCCACCGGTCCAGTCTATGGATGTGCTCGGAGGAAAGCCCGCAGGGGTGAGTACGAAGGAAGCGCGCATTGGTTGACAACTCAACAGGTGGGCCCCGTCTCCCCGAGTCGAAAAGACGGCCGCGCGGCCTGGTCCGCGCACGATGCACAGCCCCGGCATCCATGCCGTGAGGGCGCGGGACCGAATCCCGCCCGGGGCACTCCGACCGCTGCTCAGCGGTCATGCCGCGCGTCTCGCGCGGCTCTTACCCCAACGGCGCGCGGCTCCCGGGATGCACCCCGGGAGCCGCTGTTCGGGCCGTTCGCCTTCGAGAGGAACCACGACCCAATGAGCAACATCGTCACTGTTCAAGAGGCTGTTACCGCGTTCGCCGAATGGCTTGAGCCCACCGACGCGGAACTGGACGCGATCGAGCAGGAGATGCCCGTCATCCTGGCGGACGTCGACCTGCTCGAAGCGCAGATCATCACCCTGGACCGCACCCCCAGTGAGCTGGACTCCCAGCGCATGCGCCGCGCCTGGCGCCGCCTGCTCACCGCGCAGCGCGAGCAGGCCAACCGCACCGCCGACGGGATGCTGCCGGAGGTTGGGGCATGACCGCCACCGAGCAGAACCTGACCGCCGCGCACGCCGAGGTGAAGGCGGAGATCGCGCGGACCGACAACAAAACCGCCCTGTTGCTGGCGTTCGTCGGCGCGGTCCTCGCCGGCGCCTGGACCATCGCCCGCAGCCTCCCCCTCAACGCGCCCACCGTGGTGGTCGGTGCGCTCGGTATGGGGCTGCTGATCGCGGCGGCGGGGCTGTTGCTGCGTTCGGTACGCCCTAACCTGCGGGGCCGGCACGGCTTCCCGCTGTGGGCCACCCTCACCCCCGAGGAGATCGCCGACGCGGTGTCCGGTGACCTTGCTGCCGATATCGCGGGCCTGTCCCGCCTGGCGGTCGCCAAGTTCACCTGCCTGCGCCGCGCCGTCGACCTGACCCAGGCCGGCGGGGCGTTGCTCGTCACCGCCCTGCTGATCGCGGTAGGGGGTGCGTGATGGGCCGCCGCTTCAAGGACATGCAGACCCCCGAGCAGCAGTACGCGGCCCGTCAGGCACAGCGTCCCGCCTCGCAGTCCGGGGCGTCGGTCCGTCCGGCCGGCAGCTCCGAGTGGCGTCAGATGACCCCGCACCAGCAGGCCGCGCACCTCGCCCGGCTCGACGGGCGGGAGAGCGAGGCCCGTGAGTGGGAGCGGATGGGCACGCAGGCGGCCGCTGCGGACGCGGCGATCGAGGCGAAGCCGAGGAAGCGGGGGTGGTTCCGGTGAACCGCACGAAGCTGACGCACATTCAGATCGGTGTGCTGACGGCCGCGTTCGTGCCGATGCTGGCCACGGGCGTGGTCGGCGGGATCGGCACCTACAGCAACATCGGGCACGCCTACGGCAAGGGCACCGCACTCGGAGCGCTCGGGGCCGGAGAGGGCGCCACGGCCGTGCTCGCCCTGGTCCTGCTCGGGCTGACCATGCTGGGACAGTCCTCCCCGCGCGTCGTACGGATGGGACTGTGGGCGCTGCCCGCCGCCGCGTCCGCGATGGGCGCGATGGCCGCACCCGACCCGGGCCGCACCGTGATCTACGCCCTGACCCCGATGGGCATGTCGGTGTCGGCGGAAGGCATGGCCTTCCTCGCCCGGCGGATCGTGGTCCACACCGACGGCCGCGACGCGGAGAACGAGCGGCACACCGCCGACCTGGTCCAGGCGCTCGCCTACCACCGGGCCCGCGCCGCTCACCACCCCAGCGACCGGGTGCGGAAGTCGTCGGAGCGCACGTCATGGCGTCTGGCCCGCAAGATCGGGGTCGGGGATGTGGCGCTCGGATCGAGGCTGCTGGACGTCCAGCGCGACCGGATCACGGACGGCGCGGACGCCGCGCTCGCCTCGATGTTCGCCACCGCCCCCATCCCCATGCCCGCCTCGATCGTGAATGCGGAGGAATCTACCGAGACAGCATTGAAACGGTCTACGGCTGACCTGCCCGAATCGCCCCCCGCACCGATCACCGCGCCCGCCGTGGCGAACCCGGTTCGGACACCCGATCCGGTGCCGCTCGGGTTCCTGAAGTCGGCTCTCCCGCTCAAGCCCGTACCCGCGATCGGGTCGGCCCTGGTCAACTCGATCGGGTCGACTCCGAAGCGGACAACGGTTGCGGCGACGTCGACCCGTCCGCGTGCGGCGACCGGTCGGGTTCCCAGTGCGGCCCGATCGCCCCAACCCAGGCGCACGCAGGCGCAGTTGCTCGATGAGGCCCGCAAGGCGACTGCCAGCCTGCCGGACGCGAAGGTGACCGCTGAGGGCATCCGCCGCGAGATCCGCACGTCCCCGGCCAACGCCCGGATGCTGCGGGACACGATCCTTGCCGAGCGCGCCGGTACGGCTGTCGGGACGCCGTGATGTCCGCCGCGTTCGGCAAGTGCTACGACCCGTCCGGGGCCCGCTACGGCGTGCCTACCTTCCCCTGGAAGTACGCCCCCAGTGACGAGCAGTACGCCACGCGCCGCCAGTTGAGGGCGCGTGGCCTGCGTCCGGGGGGTCAGCCGGTAGCGGCGCAGGTCATGCGCATCAACCGCCGCTCCGGCACGGTCCGGGTCGCCTACCTCTACCGCATCGACCTGGCGCTGCCGGTACGGCCGATGACCTCGCGGAAGTGGGGCGCCCTCGCGCTGGCCATGCTCGCCCGCCAGACCAGCTACTGCCTGCCGCGCTCGCTCGGCTGTTGCGTGCTGTGCGCCTACCCCACCAACACCCCTGCTCCGGAAGGGAGTTGAGCGTGTCGAAGTCCGAGATCCGCCGCCTGGACCGCGAGATCGGAAAGACACAGAAGAAGCTGGAAGCGGTGCAGCGGGGCGAGTGGTGGCCGTTGACCGCCCGCGAACGCCTCGCGATGACGCGCGCGCTGGCCAGTGGTGCCGGCAGCATCCACCGCGGCCGGTCCACGAGCGGAGCCGAGAGCCGGATGGAGTCGATCGACTCCTCGATCACCGGCCGGCTGAACGCGGAGTTGATCGCGCTGCACACCGCGAAGCAGCAACTCATCACGGAAGCGGCCCGTGCCAAGGCCGCGAGGAAGGCGTCGGGGTGGTGGTGAGCGTGGACCGGCAGCGTTGCCCCGCTGCCCACCCGCAGGACCCCACCCCCTGCGTGGGCCCGCCCGCCGTGAGCGTGCTGGACGCGGTGGGCGCCGGCGCGGACGGGTGCGAGCACCATGGCGCCCGGCTGTTGGCCTCCCTGGACGGGGGCCGCGTCTACCCCCTGCCCGACGCCCCGGCCGGCGCCGCGATCCGCGTGTTCAAGACCGCCGACACGACCCGCCCCTTCTGCTGGTTCGACGGCCCCCGCAGTAAGCCGTCCCAGCTCAGCCACGCCGAGAACCGCACCCGGCACCAGCACTGACCCCCACGTCTTTCCTCGAACTCCCGCCCCCACAAGGGCAGTCAGGAGCAGTTCCCGCATGTCCGAGAGTGTCGTACGCCTCGTCAAAAGCTCGCCCACCGGTGCTGAGCCGGAGGTCACTCCCACGGTGCTGACCGTGGTCCCCGACGCCCCGCCCGCGCGCCTGGTGCCGTTGTGGGTGCGCTCGGGGAGGGCCGTGAAGACGGCCGTCACCCACGAGAACACCCGCTCCGCTGCCCGTGCGGTCGCCCGGCACAGCCTCTACACGTTCAACGGCGGCCGGATCGTGGCCCGCCGCACCTGGGACGGCAAGACCGGGGCCCGCTACGAGCGCATGATCCGCGCGGCGGAAGCCGCGGGGAACCTTGAGCTGGCGGAGGAGTGGGAGGAGCGGCTCACGCGCTTCCGCCAGGCCCGCCACCACCGCCGCATGGACCTCCTCCACTCCCCCGTAGAGGCCGCCAAGGGGGTCGGGGTCGGCGCCGCCATGAGCGTCGGAGTGCTGGTCGCGCTCGGGGTCGTGATGGCCATCAACAACCACGACATCCGCGACGTCATCACGCCGTTGAAGGCCACGATCGAGTTCATCGCGACCCTGATCCGGATCGTTCAAATGGTGTGGCCGACCGCTATGGTCCTCGGTCCGCTGTTCGCGCTGCTCGGTCTGTGGGCGGTCGGCAGCAAGCAGCAGGCCGCACCCCAGTGGGCACTCCCGGCGAACGTCCGGTCCGGGGAGGGTGAGCCGATCACTCCGTCCATCGTGGTCAAGGCCCTGCGCGACCTCGGAGTACCCGCCCTGCGCAACGCCATCAAGGAGATGGGCGACGCGGGCGCCTCAATGCTGGGCCCGATCACGATCGCCGGGTGCGGAGTCGAGGTCGACGTCACCCTCCCTTCGGGGGTGTCGACGAACGAGATCCAGCAGCGCCGCCGCAAGCTCGCTGAGAACCTGGCCCGTCATGAGCACGAGGTGTTCATCACGATCCCGACCGCCGCCCGCACGGTCCGCCTGTGGGTCGCCGACTCCGGCGCCCTCGACGAGCCGATCGGCCCCTCTCCGCTGGTCACCGACGAGACGATGACCGCCAACTACGCCAAGGGCCGCGCCCCCTGGGGGCAGGATCTGCGCGGTGACGCGGCGGCCCTGTCGCTGTATCAGCGCCACCTGCTGATCACCGGGTTGTCGAACCAGGGCAAGACCGTGGCCCTGCGCTCCCTCGCGTTGTGGGTCGCGCTGGACCGCTCCGTGCAGTTCCTCATGGGCGACCTCAAGGGCGTCGGTGACTGGGCCATGTTCCACGGCGTGGCCACCACGCTCATCCAGGGGCCGACCGACGAGCACGTCATCCAGGTGACCGAGATGGTCGAAGGCGCCGTCGACGAGATGAACCGCCGCCTGATGGCCCCTCCCGGCACCGTCTTCCCCGCGCTCATCGTCCTGGTCGATGAGGCGCAGGTGGCGTTCATGTGCCCGGCCAAGGACGACGCCAAGGTCCCCTACGGCGGCTCGAAGGCCAACTCCCGCTACTACACGGCCGTACGCAAGATCCACAATCAGGGGCGTGCGGTCAACGTCCTGATGTGGCAGGGCACGCAAGACCCCACCAACGAGAACCTCCCCAAGCTGGTCCGGGAGGGCGCCCATACCAGGGCCTCGCTCGCGCTGGGCACGGAGTCCCAGGCACGGATGGCACTGGGGGACAAGGCAGTCGACGGCGGCGCCGCGCCGAACATGCTGCGCCCGGGGCTGGACAAGGGCACGCTCGTCGTCGCCTCCGACGGCATCGACATCCCGGCCGGCCAGGCGTCCATCACGGTCCGCACGCACTACATCGACGACGACGCGGCCGTCGCCATCATCGAGCGGGCCAAGGCCCTGCGTGACGGAGTCACCACGCTGACCGTGATCGAGCGGGGCGAGGACCGCGACCCGCTCGCCGACATCGCCTCCGTGGTCGGCGACGCCTCCCGGGTCCTCACCCAGACCGTCCTCAAGCGGCTCGCCGCGCTGAACACGGACGCCTACGGCAAGTGGTCGTTCATCGACCTCAAGCGCGTCCTGGACGGCACCGGAGCCGAGCCGCACAAGTCCGACGGCCGCATGGTCGTCAGCCGCGACCGCCTCGCTACCGCTCTCGCCAACCGCGACGACGAGGGTTCCGCTTCCTTCTCCGGATGACAGGGAGCCAACCCCGCCCGGGTCAGGGAGGCAGGGAGAACTCCCTGACTGCCTCCCTGACCCGCCTCCCTGGCCTTGACCTGCACTGATGATCGTTCAGGGAGGCAGGGAGGCATCCCAGGTCGGCCCTCTGAAACCCCCTCCGCAGCGCCCCCCGAAGGGGGTGTGTCTGCCTCCCTGACCCATGCCCGGAAGGGATTCCGCATGCACCCCGAGACACCCGGCCACGCCCCCGCCGAACGGGCCGTGACCGTCCACCAACCCACCCCGCTCGCACCCGCCGCAGTGGTGCCGGCGCCGCTCGTTCCCGTCCAGCCGGGCAGTATCCCGTCCGTGGCGAGCATCGTCCTTCCGGACGGACGCGTCGTCACCGGCTACGCCATCAACCCCGCCCAGCCCGAACCCCTCGTCGCCAAGCCGCCCGTCTCCCGCGCGGCCGTGAACATCGCGCTCGGGGGCGTCGGCTTCCTCGCGGTGTGCGGCGGCCTGATCCTGCTCACATCGTTCATCGCCGCGCTGACCGCGCTCATCACCCAGCTCATCACCCTCGCGGCCGTCATCTTCGGGGGCTGGGTCGCCGTGCAGGTGTTCAGCACGCGCGGCCACCAGGGCGGGACCACGGTCAACATCCGCAAAGCGATCTTCAAGCGCAACCACTTCCACAGCTAGCTACGCCAAGGGCGGCCCCCGTCTCGCCAAAGTCCGGGGCCGCCCTTGCCAGCCAGTCACCCATCAAGGAACTGGAGACATCCAGCATGCCCGAGCCCAGCACTCACCCGCGACTGCCCGACGGCACCGAACGGGTCGTCACCGCGCGAACCGAGACCCGTCCCGACGGAAGCACCGTCCTCACCCTGCTCGTCGTCGGTCCGCCGCTCGTTCTGATCGAACACCGCATGTTCCTCGACAAGAACCTGACCCGCTCCCTGCTCTGCACCCTGACCCGCGACCTGCACGACGTGCCCGTCCCGGGACCCACTCCGGAAGCCGCCGCCCTGCTCGCCGCCGTCCGCGCCGACGACAAGACAGCGATCGCCGCCGCCGGGAACGCCTTCAACGACCGCGTCCTCAGCCTGTGGACAGACGGAGGCACGACGGCATGACCCAGCCCACCCGTATCCGGCGAGTACGCGGCCCGCGCCTGCGCCTGCTCGACCTGTACTGCTGCCAGGGCGGCGCCGCCAAGGGCTACGACGACGCCGGCTTCGACGTCACCGGCGTCGACAAGGACCCCCAGCCCCGCTACCCCTTCCGGTTCGTCCAGGCCGACGCGATCGCGTTCGTCCTCGAACACGGCACCGAGTTCGACTTCATCCACGCCTCGTGCCCGTGCCAGTTCGACAGCGACTGCCAGCGCATCCAGGGCAACACCCACCCCGACCTGATCGCCCCCACCCGCGCCGCCCTGGAAGCGACCGGGCGCCCGTGGGTGATCGAGAACGTCGGCGGCGCCGTACCCAAGCTGAACGCTCCGGTGATGCTGTGCGGGCCCATGTTCCACCTGGCCACCTACCGGCACCGGTTCTTCGAGTCCGGCGGCGGCTTCACCCTCCCCCAGCCCCACCACCCCGAACACACCGTGCCTCAGGCCAAGATGGGCCGTCCGATCCCGCCCGGCCACTACGGCCAGTTCGTCGGCAACTTCTCCGGCGTCGACCACGCCCGCCGCGTGATGGGTGTGCCGTGGATGAACCGCGACGGCATCCGCGAGTGCATCCCGCCCGCCTACGCCCGCTGGACAGGCACCCACGCCCGCTACAGCCTGCGCGCCCTGGCGGTGGCGGCATGACCGCGCGCGTGCTGCCCCTGCGCAGGCCCAACGGCCTGCGCCTGCTGGACGTCTGCTGCGGCGCCGGGGGCCTGTCCATGGGCTACTACCTCGCCGGATTCGACGTCACCGGCGTCGACATCAACCCCCAGCCCAACTACCCCTTCCCGTTCATCCAGGCCGACGGCCTGGACTACACCGCCGAACACGGCCACACCTTCGACCTAGTCCACGGCTCCTGGCCCTGCGAGCGCTACGCCAGGGTCACCAGGTGGCGCGGCAACCCCGACAGCCACCCCGACCTGATCGGCCCCGGCCGCGACGTGATGCAGGCGACCGGGCGGCCCTGGGTCATCGAGAACGTCCCCGAAGCCCCGCTCAGGCCCGACTACCTGTTGTGCGGCACCCAGTTCGGCCTGAACGTCCGCCGCCACCGCGTGTTCGAGACCTCATGGGGCGGCGGCGGTGACCTGGTCGCACCCTGCTGGCACCGCAAAGACCTGCTCGCCTTCGAGCACAAGGGCGAGCGCGCCTATGCCGACGCCATGGGCTGCACCTGGATGACCAACCTCGAAGCCCGAAAAGCCGTACCCCCCGCCTACACCCAGTGGATCGCCGCACAGTTCCTCGCCCTCGAAGGGAGGACCGCCGCATGACCACCACGATCGCCCACCTGCGGACCGCGCTCTACCTGGCCACGTTCGGCGTGCCCGTGCTGCCGCTGCGGGACGGCAAGGGACCGTTCGGCAACTGCCGCGCGTGCGCGAAAAACGCGTGCGGCGGCCGACCGAACATGAAGCGCGCCGGCGCCTGTCACTGCACCGCGCCGTGCCACGCGTGGGCCGCCGCCACCACCGACCGAGCCATCGTGACCTCGCCCCTGTGGACGGCGGCATGGGAGCGGGCCGTCTGTGTCGGCTACCACCCCGGCGGATCTCGCCTGACCGTGGTCGACCTCGACAACGCGGCAGCGGTCGCATGGGCCCGCGAGACCCTGCCCGCCACACGGATCGTGCCAACGACCCGGGGGCAGCACTGGATCTACCGGGGCGTCATGCCCTCCCACAACGCCGTACGGCCCGGCGTGGACATCAAGTCGCTCATGTCCTACGCCCGTTGGCTCGGACCCGGCACCGGAGCCGTCACCGCGCTGCCGGATACCGTGCGCGCCCTCGCGATGAAGGAAGACACCACCCCCGCCCCCGGGGAGGTGGTGTCTTCCCTCCCGGAGCGCGCCCCGTGGAACCGGAGCGTCGCCACCGGATGCCGGCACACGGAGCGGTACGTCCGCACCGGCCTGGATCGCGGCCTCGCCCTGGTCCGCGCGCGCACCGAATCCGGGGCCGGATCACAGGCGTTCGGCACGGCACGCTTCCTCGCCATCCAGCACACCCACTGCCCCGGCCCCTGCGCCCTCGACATCGCCGGGGACGAAATCGTCGCCGCCGCCGTCTCCGTGGGCGTCCCCGAGCCCTACGCCCGCCGCGCGGTCACCAACGGCCTCCAGACGACCGTGAGGGGCGCGGCATGAACAAAGCAGCCCTTAACCCCACAAACAACCCTCAGGGCGCCACACAGGGCCCACCGCGGGCCTCCGTAGGCGAATCAGAGGTCGCCGCCCGCAAGGGCGTCCCTTCAGCCCTTCGCCCCAACTCGCAGACAGGCGACGGGCGTTACCCCATCGCGTGGCTGACCATCTGCACCCCGTACGGCGCGACCCCGACCGCCCGGTCGTCGTGCCTGTGCGGCTGGGACCGCCGCGCGTTCGGCGCCCGCAAGGTGCTCGCCCTGATCACCGACCACGCCGACCACCGCAACGCATGCCCGCTTCGGGCCCCGCAGGAAGGGAGGACGGCCGCATGATGAATCGCCCTGACACCCAGACCGAGGAACTGCCCCCGCCCTCCAACCCGTTGGCAGTCGCGCGCCGCCTGCTGCCCGACTGGCAGAGCGAGAACGGCAAGCTCGTGTTCCGGCGCTGGCGTGCCTCATGGATGCGCTGGACCGGTACCTGCTGGCGCGAGATCGACGAGGCACAGATCCGCAAGGCCATGTACGAGCGCCTCGAACACGTCGTCTTCCTCGCCCCCACGAAGGACGGGGAGACCGAGGAACGCGACTGGGCACCCACGAAGCAGAAGATCAGCAACCTGCTCGATGCGCTCGGCTCCATCACCCTGGTCCCGACCGACACGGACGCCCCCTCGTGGATCGACGAACAGGGCGCCCCGGAGCAGGACCAGGGCCTGATCGTGGCCTGCGAGAACGGCCTGCTGCGCATCCGCGACCGCGCCCTGATGCCGCACGGACCGGGATTCTTCAACCTCGGCTCCGTGCCCTTCGCCTACGACCCCACCGCCACCGCGCCGACCTGGGAACGCTTCCTGGCTCAGGTCTGGCCCGACGATGCCGACGCCATCGCAGCACTCCAGGAATGGTTCGGCTACGTCCTCTCCGGCCGCACCGACCAACAGAAGATCCTGCTCATCGTCGGCCCCTCCCGCTCCGGCAAAGGCACCATCGCCCGCGTCCTGAAGACACTCGTCGGAAAGGAGAACCTCGCCGGCCCCACCCTCGCCGGACTCGGCACGAACTTCGGACTGTCCACCCTCGTCGGCAAGCCCCTCGCCGTCATCTCCGACGCCCGCCTCTCCGGCAACGACAACAGCCAAGTCGTGGAACGGTTGTTGACCATCTCCGGCGAGGACACCATCGACGTCGACCGCAAGTACCGCGAAGTGTGGACCGGGAAACTGCCCACCCGGCTGATGCTCCTGTCCAACGAACTGCCGCACTTCGGCGACTCCTCCGGCGTCATCGCCAAGCGGTTCGTGCTGCTCAGCATGCGGCTGTCGTGGCTGGGCAAGGAAGATCCCACCCTCGTCGACCGCCTCACCGCAGAGATGCCCGGCATCCTCAACTGGGCCTTGGACGGACTCGCCCGACTCCAGCGCACCGGACGGATCACGCAACCGCAGTCCAGTCGCGAAGCGGTCACCACCATGCAGGACACCGCCTCCCCTACCAGCGCATTCGTGCGTGAGCGCTGCACGACCGGACCCACATGCAGCGTCCCCGTGGACGCCCTGTGGACGGTCTGGCGCGAGTGGGCCGAGGACAACGGCGTCCGCGCCGGCACGAAGCAGGTGTTCGGCCGCAACCTGCTCTCCGTCGTACCCCAACTCAACCGCATCCGCCCCCGCGACGCCTACGGCCAACAGGTGGCCACCTACAGCGGGATCACGCTCAACCAGCGCGAACCACATCTGCCTGAGTCGTGACTCATCGCGACTCAGAACCACGCCAACCCGCTCTGAGTCGCGATGAGTCACGACTCAGAGCAATGTGATTCGAACCTGCGGAGGACGCAGTGAGCGCACCCACCCCCGTCCGGGCCGACCCCCGCGCCACCCTCCGGGGCGGTCTTCCGGACCGGTACCTCACCCCCGACGACGTCGCCGTGATCTTCAAGGTGCCCATCGAAACCGTCTACCAGTGGCGCAAGAAGCGCACCGGACCGCCCGGTTTCCGCATCGGCAAGCACCTGCGCTACGACCCCACCGACATCCGCGCCTACGTCGCCGAACGCAAGAGCGCCGACCAGGCCGCCGCCTAACGCAGCCGCACAGCTCAACGCCCCAGGGAGGGCCACACCGTGGCCCTCCCTTCCCATGTTCAGAAGGGAACACCCCCGCGTGGCAGGCCACATTCAAGACCGCTGGTACAAGACCGAAACGACCACAGCAGGCAAAGCCGTCCGCACCAAGACCGACCGCTACGGAACCGGCCTGCGCTACCGCGCCCGCTACGTCGGCCCTGACGGTACCGAGAAGAGCAAGTCGTTCCGCGACAAGGAATTGAGGCTGGCCAAGCAGTGGCTCGCGCAGATCGAGGCGGACATGTCGCGCGGCCAGTACATCGACCCGCGCACCGCGCGAACGACGTTCCGGCAGTACGCGGAACGATGGGTGAAGACGCATACGGGCGAGATCAACAGCCGTGAGGCCGCGGAGCGTCGACTGCGACTGCACGCGTACCCCCACATCGGCACCCGCCCGCTCGGCTCGTTCAAGCCCGAGCACATCCGGGCCTGGATCGCCGAGCTGGAGGACACCGTGCCGGCGGAGTCACATCGCCGCATCATCGTCGGCACGGTGTCCGCAGCGCTAAGCGCGGCAGTCGAGGACGGTCTACTGAGCAAGAACCCCTGCCGCGCTCGCTCGGTAACGCTCCCGAAACCCGGCAAGCCGCGCGTCGACCCGTGGACGTCAGCACAGGTCTTCGCCGTACGCTCCGGGCTCCCCCAGCGCTACCGGGCCACCGTGGATACCGGGGCAGGTTGCGGACTTCGACAGGGTGAAATCTTCGGCATCTCAGTCGATGAACTCGACTACACGGGCGGTTGGCTGACCGTGGGTCAACAACTCAAGCGCATCCGGGGCAAGTACGTCTTCGCACTGCCGAAGGGTGGCAAAACTCGAAACGTGCCGTTGCCCAAGGCCGTTGCTGCCGCGCTCCGGGACCACTCGAAGGAGTTCGAGCCCATCGACGTGACGCTTCCGTGGCGCACACCTGACGGCCCTCTGGTGACGAAGCGACTCATCTTCAGCGGAGTCGAGGGAAGGCACGTCCGGGTGAGCAACTTCAACGATCACCACTGGAAGCCCGCTCTGGCCACCGCAGGCATCATTCCGGAACGGAAGGCAGGTGAGCGGTACGCGTCAGCCGCCGAGGACGGCATGCACGCGCTCAGGCACTTCTACGCGTCTGTCCTGCTGGACGCCGGCGAGAGCATCCGGGCCCTGAGTTCCTACCTCGGTCATGCCGACCCTGGGTTCACGCTGCGGACCTACACGCATCTCATGCCGAGCAGCGAGGGACGCACCAGGAAGGCAGTCGACAGCCTCTATCTGGCATCGATTCCTCAAGATCACGGCCCAGAGACGGCCCAAGCCGCCTGAACCGACCCCGCCTCAAGGCAAACATGCTGGTCGGGGCCCCATCGGGCCCCACCACGCAGACTTCATCTACTTCTGGCCCCTGTACACGGGCACGGCGATCCCGATCGACCAGTGGCGGTCGCGGATGTGGTTGGACACCTGGGTCTAGCTGCGGCGTGATTCAGTCACCTGATCTCTGTTAGGACAACAAAAGGCAACACCCCTCACACCTTTCTCCCACGCCACTTACAGTCGAAGGACTGATAACGGGGAGGGACAGGGGCATGCGCAAGGGGGTGAAGGCCGCCGTCATCGGCAGTGTGTTCGCCGTGATGGTGGGTGGAGCGGGGTACGGGGCGTTCAACCTCGTGTCCGCGGTGGGGGGTTCGGACGGCGTGGGTGGCGTCGGCGGGGCCGCGGCCAAGAAGACCGGGCCGCCCAGCGGCGACGAGGTCAAGGAGACGACCAAGAAGTTCTTCGCGGCCTGGGAGAGCGGCGAGGCCGTGTCCGCCGCGTCGTTCACGAACAACGACGCCGCCGCCGACCCCGTCCTGGAGTCGTACGGCGGAGCGGGTCACATCACGAAGGTGAAGATCACGCCCGGTACGACGACGGGCGCCACCGTGCCGTTCACGGTGAAGGCGACGGTGTCGTACAAGGGCATCAGCAAGCCGCTGAGCTACCGGAGTCGGTTGACGGTCGTCCGCGGGGAGACCACCGGGCGGGCCCTCGTCGACTGGCAACCCTCCGTCGTGTACCCGGAGTTGAAGACCGGCGACACCTTCGTCACCGGCGAGTCCGAGAGCCCGGCGATCGAGGCCGTGGACCGGAACGGAGCCGTGCTGACCAAGGAGAAGTATCCGTCCCTCGGGCCGATACTCGACGAGCTGCGGTCCAAGTACGGCGACAAGGCGGGCGGTACCCCCGGCATCGAGCTGGCGATCAAGCACCCCGTCGCGGACTCCGCCGACACCGCGCTGCTGACCCTGGAGAAGGGCAAGGCCGGCAAGGTGCGCACGACGCTCAGCGCGAGCGCGCAGGCCGCCGCCGAGCAGGCCGTGATGAAGTACACGGAGTCGTCGGTCGTGGCCGTGCAGCCGAGCACCGGCCAGATCCTGGCGGTCGCCAACAACCGCAACGACGGCTTCAACGCCGCGTTCCTCGGCCAGTTGGCGCCCGGCTCCACGATGAAGATCATCAGCGCCGCCACGCTCATCGACAACGACATCACCAGCATGACCGGCGCGGCACCCTGCCCGCCCACCGCGACCTGGCAGAGCCAGACCTTCCACAACCTGGAGGGCCTGTCGCCGGACGAGGGCGCGACCCTCGCCGACAGTTTCGCCCGTTCCTGCAACACGGCGTTCGTGAAGTTCGCCGACTCGGTCAAGGTGGACTCGCTGACCAAGGAGGCCGAGGACCGCTTCGGCCTCGGCCGGGACAACTGGAAGACCGGCATCCCGTCCTTCGACGGCTCGGTCCCCGCGTCCGGCGGCCCGGACACCGCGGCCAACATGATCGGCCAGGGCCAGGTGCAGATGAGCCCGCTGAACATGGCGTCGGTGACGGCGACCGCGAAGACGGGCACGTTCCGCCAGCCGGTGCTCGTCGCGCAGAGCCTCGACGACCGCCAACTGGCCACCGCCCGGGGCCTGTCGGCGAGTACGTCGGCCCAGCTGCGGGCGATGATGAACCGCACCGCGACCACCGGCACCGCCGCCGGCATCATGTCGGGTCTGCGCGGCAGCATCGGCGCGAAGACGGGGTCGGCCGAGGTGGACGGGCAGTCGAAGTCCAACAGCTGGTTCACCGGCTACCGCGACGACGTCGCCGCGGCCGCGATGACACAGGACGGCGGCCACGGCATCGACGCCGCGGGCCCGATCGTCCGGGCCGTCCTGGCGGCGGGTGGCTGAACTCACCCCCGTGAGACGGGAACTCACCCGCACAGGACGGGACTCTAGGGTGTGCCCCGTCGTTGGGGTGTGTGAGGGCTGAGGGCCGGGACGGCGGGGCCCAATGGGATTCGCGGAGGATCGGAAACTGTGGGCACGAGGGGCAAGAGAAGGCGCGCACCCGAGAAGCGCAAGGCCAGACCGGCCGTGGTCGGCGGCGTGATCGCCGTGGCGGTCGTCGGCGCGGGAGTCGGCGCCTACGCGCTGTACGACGGCGGCGCGTCCGCCGAGGCGCGCCCGTCGAGCTCCGCCGACCACAAGGCGATCAAGACGGGCCCGCTGTCGGCGACCGAGGTGCAGACGACCGCGCAGCGGTTCCTCGCCGACTGGCAGCAGGGCAAGGTCGCCCAGGCCGCCGCGACGACGGACAGATCGACGGCGGCCGGCGCCCTGCTCACCGGGTACACGAAGAACGCCCATATGAAGGGCATCACCGTCACCGAGGGCGCCCGCGCCGGCGCGAAGGTCCCCTTCTCCGTGAAGTGCACGGTGTCGTACAAGGGCATCAACAAGCCCATGTCGTACGCGAGTTCACTCACCGTCGTGCGCAGCACGAAGGACGGCAAGCCCTATGTCTCCTGGCACGCCTCCGTCGTCCACCCGGACCTCGCGGACGGCGACACCCTGGTCACCGGCGAGTCCGGCACCCCGCCGATCAAGGCCTACGACCGGGACGGCGGCGAGCTGACGGCGGCCAAGTACCCGTCCCTGGGCACGGTGTTGGACGGGCTGCGGGAGAAGTTCGGCAAGAAGGCGGGCGGCAAGGCGGGCATCGAGCTGCGGGTGATCCGGGGCAAGAAGTCCAAGGAGTCCGACAAGACGCTGCTGGAGCTGAGCAAGGGCACGCCGGGCAAGGTGAAGACGACGCTCAGCCCGACCCTCCAGGCGGCGGCCGAGACGCAGGTCGCCAAGCAGAAGAACTCCTCGGTCGTCATGATGCGCCCCTCGACCGGCGAGATCCTGGCCGTGGCGAACGCCTCGCACGGCTTCAACGTGGCGTTCCAGGGCTCCCTCGCCCCCGGGTCCACGATGAAGATCGTGACGTCGACGATGCTCTTCGAGAAGAACCTGATCACCCCGGACGCGTCCCACCCCTGCCCCAAGACGTACAAGCTGGCGGGCTGGACCTTCCACAACGACGACGACTCGGAGATCAAGAAGGGCACGTTCAAGATGGCCTTCGGGGCGTCCTGCAACAACGCCTTCATCAACTTCGCGCCCAAGCTGTCCAACAGCGACCTGACCACGGAGGCCCAGCAGGTCTACGGCCTCGGCATGAACAACTGGGCCATCGGCGTCCCCACCTTCGACGGCTCGGTCCCGGTGCAGAGCGGCGCGCAGATGGGCGCCTCGCTGATCGGCCAGGGCGGGGTCCGCATGAACCCGCTGAACATGGCGTCGGTCGCGGCGACGGTCGACACGGGCACCTTCCACCAGCCGTACCTGGTCTCGCCGACGGTCGACAACCGCACGATCGCGAAGGCGTCGCGCTCGATGTCGTCGGCGACCCAGGCCAAGCTGAAGGAGGTCATGAAGTACACGGCGGACTACGGCACGGCGGCCCAGGCGATGTCCGGGCTCGGTCCCGACTACGGCGCGAAAACCGGCTCCGCGGAGGTCGACGGCCAGAAGAAGCCCAACGGCTGGTTCACCGCGTACAAGGGCGACCTCGTCGCCGCGGGCGTCGTCCAGGCGGGCGGCCACGGCGGCGACACGGCGGGCCCGATCGTGGCGGCCCTGCTCAAGCTGGGCGCCGGCCTCGGCGGCTGAGCCTGCCCGGCCCGTTCAGCCGGCTGAGCCCTCGGTCCGCTGCGGCCGCGAGGCTCAGCTGGCGACCGGAGTGGTGGCCATGTAGGTGCGGCGCAGGAAGCGCATGATCGTCTTCGTCTCGAACTGGACGACGGAGACGCCCTGTTCGGAGTGGAACTCGACCACGGCCTGCACGCGGCCGCACGGCCACACCCGCACCTCGCCGCTGCCCGCCGGGGATCGCAGCCCCTGCTCCAGCAGGGCCCGGTCGAAGGTCCATTCATGCGGTCCCGGGAGACCGATGCGGACGGCTCGGGGGTCGGATTCGGGGTCGTACCGCAGGACTACAGGGACCGCGTCAGCATCCAGCCGGTCCACGTCCTCGTCGGTGACGATATGGGCTCGCGCGTACTGTTCGACTACGGACATCGGGCGGCCCCTTACGCTGAGTGACCTGTGTGAGAGCTATGCATCCGCTTCCACTACCCAAATGTCGCACATTTTCCCGGGAGCGCCCGTCGGGGCGACAGATCTCACATTCCGGAGCGACCACGTTTCACTTCGGAGCGGCCCCATTCCACAAGTGCCTGGCTCTTGCAAAGCACTCGCAATAACCATCTAAAATCATCCCGTGCATGTGCCTGACGGATTCATCGACGCCCCCATGTCCGCCGCGACCGGCGTGGTCGCCGCCGGCGCCATCGCCGTGAGCCTGCGCGGTGCCCGCCGCGAGCTCGACGAACGCACGGCACCACTCGCGGGCCTGGTCGCCGCGTTCATCTTCGCCGTGCAGATGCTGAACTTCCCGGTCGCGGCCGGCACCAGCGGCCACCTCCTCGGCGGGGCGCTGGCCGCGATCCTGGTCGGCCCCTACACCGGCATCCTCTGCGTCTCGGTCGTCCTGCTCATGCAGGGCATCCTCTTCGCGGACGGCGGCCTGACCGCGCTCGGCGTGAACATCACCGACATGGCGATCACGACGACGGTCGTGGCCTACGCCGTCTTCCGCGGCCTGGTCACGATCCTCCCGCGCAGCCGCCGCTCGATCACCGCCGCGTCCTTCGTGGCCGCCCTGCTCTCGGTCCCGGCCGCCGCCCTCGTCTTCACCCTCCTCTACGCCCTCGGCGGCACCACCGACGTCTCCCTCGGCAAGGTCGCCACCGCGATGATCGGCGTCCACGTCCTCATCGGCGTCGGCGAGGCCGCGATCACCGCGCTGACGGTCGGCGCCGTGATCGCCGTACGCCCGGATCTCGTGCACGGCGCGCGCGGCCTGGAGCAGCGCCTCAAGCTGCGCGTGGACGGCGAACTCGTGGACGCGCCAAGGCCGTCGGAGCCGGTCGCCGCTCGTGACACCTCGCGCCGGAAGCTGTGGATCGGCGGGCTGGTCGCCTCCCTCGTCCTCGCCGGTTTCGTCAGTTTCTACGCGTCCTCGAACCCCGACGGACTGGAGAAGGTCGCCGCCGACCAGGGCATCGACCGGCAGACGAAGGAGCACGCCTCGGCGGACTCCCCGCTCGCGGACTACGGCGTGCGCGACGTCGAAGACGCCCGGCTGTCCGGGGGCCTCGCGGGTGTGATCGGCGTGGGCGTGACGGTCGTCGCGGGCACCGGCGTCTTCTGGGCGGTCCGCAGGCGCCGCAGTACCTCGCAGGTGGCCTGACATGGGCGCGGGCCACGCCCACCGCCTCTACCGGCACGGCCACTCCCCCGTGCACGCGCTGCCGCCGCACACCAAACTGGCCGCCGTGTTCGCCTTCGTGGTGGTCGTGGTGTCGACCCCGCGCGAGGCGATGTGGGCGTTCGGGCTGTACGCCGTGCTGCTCGCGTGCGTCGCGTACACGGCCCGCGTCCCCGCGGGCTTCCTGCTGCGTCGCCTGCTGATCGAGGTCCCGTTCGTGGCGTTCGCGGTGCTGATGCCGTTCGTGGCGGAGGGCGACCAAGTCACCGTCCTGGGCGTGCAGTTGAGCGTGAACGGCCTGTGGGGCGCGTGGAACGTCCTGGCCAAGGGCACGCTGGGCGTGGCAGCCTCGGTCCTCCTCGCCTCGACCACCGAACTCCGCGAACTCCTCCTGGGTCTCCAGCGGTTGAGGCTCCCGCCCCTCCTCGTCCAGATCGCGTCGTTCATGATCCGCTACGGCGATGTCATCACCGACGAGATGCGCCAGATGCGGATCGCCCGCGAGTCACGGGGTTTCGAGGCCCGGGGCGTCCGCCACTGGGGCGTCCTCGCGAAGTCGGCGGGCGCGCTGTTCATCCGCTCCTACGAACGCGGGGAGCGGGTCCATCTCGCCATGGTGAGTCGGGGCTACGCCGGTTCAATGCCGGTGATCGACGAGGTGACCGCGTCCCGGGCGCAGTGGTCGTACGCCCTCGCTCTCCCCTGTGCCGCCCTCGTCGTATGCCTACTGGGATGGACGCTGTGACCCCCTCGCTCGAAGTGGCCGGACTGGCCTTCGCCTACCCCGACGGCCAACAGGCCCTGTTCGGCGTCGACTTCACCGTCGGGCGTGGTGAACGCGTCGCGCTGCTCGGTCCGAACGGTGCCGGCAAGACCACCCTCGTCCTGCACCTCAACGGCATCCTCACGGCCGGTGCCGGGACGGTGACGGTGGCCGGACTCCCGGTCGGCAAGCGGCACATGGCGGAGATCAGGCGCCGGGTCGGGATCGTCTTCCAGGACCCGGACGACCAGCTCTTCATGCCGACGGTCCGCGAGGACGTGGCGTTCGGCCCGGCGGCGGCCGGGATGAAGGGCGCCGAGCTGGAGCAACGGGTGCGCACGGCACTGGAGTCGGTGGGGATGGCGGACTTCGCGGACCGTCCTCCGCACCACCTCTCGTTCGGGCAGCGGCGGCGCGTGGCCGTGGCGACCGTGCTGGCGATGGAGCCGGAGATCCTCGTCCTCGACGAGCCCTCCTCCAACCTCGACCCGGCCTCGCGCCGTGAACTGGCCGACATCCTGCGGTCGTTGGACGTGACGGTCCTCATGGTCACGCACGACCTGCCGTACGCCCTGGAGCTGTGCCCGCGTGCGCTGATCCTCAGCGAGGGCGTCATCGCGGCGGACGGGAGGACCGGCGACGTCCTCGCCGACGACGAGCTGATGCGGGCGCATCGCCTGGAGTTGCCCTTCGGGTTCGACCCGCGGTCCGTGACAATGGGCGCGTGACGAACGAGGACCACACCGAGGCCGGGTCGCCGCTCCTCGACGAGCAGCTGTGCTTCGCGCTGTACGCGGCCCAGCGGGCGCTGACGGCCGCGTACCGCCCGCTCCTCGACGAGCTGGGGCTGACCTATCCGCAGTACCTCGTCCTCCTCGTCCTCTGGGAGCGCGGCGAGACCCCGATCAAGGACCTGGCGACCGCCCTGCACCTCGACTACGGCACGCTGTCCCCGCTGCTGAAGCGCCTGGAGTCGGCGGGTCTCGTCCAGCGCGAGCGGGCGGCGCACGACGAGCGCTCGGTGCTGGTCGCCTGCACGGAGCGCGGTACGGCGCTCAGGAGGCGCGCGGCGAGCGTCCCCGGCGCGCTGCTCGCGGCGACGGAACTGGAGATGCCCGAGGTCACGCGGCTGCGGGCGGAGCTGTGGCGGCTGGCGGAGCGCGCGGAGGCGGCGGCGGAAAGGGCTCGCTGACCGGCCGACCTCGGGTTACCGCTGGTTCGTACCCCCTGGCGGGCAGAGGCGCCCTACCGGTCAGTATCTTGTGCACGATGTAGTTGCGCGCTCTCGTGTTTCCGTCCCTGGGGGAGGTCCCGCCTTGACCGACGACACCGCTGACACCGCTGTCGACACCCGCCCGACGAAGATCATGTACGTCGCTGAGGCCACCGCCCACGGCGGCCGTGAGGGCTTCGTCAGCAGCCAGGACGGCCAGCTCGCCCTCCAGGTCGCGATGCCCCCGGCGCTGGGCGGCGACGGCAACGGCACCAACCCCGAGCAGCTCTTCGCGGCCGGCTACAGCTCCTGCTTCCACAACGCGCTGGTCCTGGTCGGCCGCAGGGCGGGCTTCGACCTGACCGGCTCCACGGTCGCCGCGAAGGTCGGCATCGGCCCCAACAAGCAGCGCGGCTACGGCCTCGCGGTCGCCCTGAGCGTGTCCCTGCCGGTCCTCGACCAGGGCATCGCCGCGAAGCTGGTGGACGCGGCGCACGAGGTCTGCCCGTACTCGAACGCGACCCGCGGGAACATCGACGTGACGATCCTGCTTGGGTGAAAGAGGAGAGCGGTACGGCGGAACATTCGGGACGGGGAGCGCGGGCGTGGACGTGAACGGGTTGGTGGCCGAGGGCTTCGAGCCGGTCAGGGAGGCGTTCGCGGCCAACTTCGAGATGCGCGGCGACCGTGGCGCGGCCGTGTCCGTGTACCGGCACGGGCACCGGGTCGTGGACCTCTGGGCGGGCACGAAGGACGTCGACGGCACCGCGCCCTGGGAGCAGGGCACGGCCCAGATCGTGCGCTCGGCGACGAAGGGCGTGGCGGCGGCCGCCCTCCTGCTGCTCGCCCAGCGCGGGCAGGTGGACCTGGACGCTCCGGTCGGCGAGTACTGGCCGGAGTACAAGGCGGCGGGCAAGGAGCACACCCTCGTCTGGCATCTGCTGGCGCACCGCGCGGGCGTGCCGGTGCTGGACCGCCCGCTGACCCCGGACGAGGCCGCCGACCCGGCGTTCGGCGCGGCGGCGGTGGCGGCGCAGGCGCCGGTGTGGGAGCCGGGCGCGGACCACGGGTACCACGCGCAGACGTACAGCTGGCTGACCGGTGAGCTGGTCCGCCGGGTGACGGGCCGGTCGATCGGGGCGTGGATCGCGGACGAGATCGCGGGGCCGGTCGGGGCGGACCTGTGGGTGGGCCTGCCGGCGGCTCAGGCGGACCGGGTGGGCCGGGTCGCGCAGCTGGACACCCCGGCGACCGACCCCGGCGTCCTCCGCACCCGCCCCAAGCGCTCGGTCTCCGAGGCGTACGCGGACCCCGGCTCCCTGACCCGGCGGGCGTTCGGGGCGATCACGCCGATGCCGGACGAGAACGATCCCGCGTACCGGGCGGCCGTACTGCCCGCGTCGAACGGCATCGCGACGGCGGACGGACTGGCCCGTGTCTACGCGTCGCTGATCGGCGAAGTCGACGGCGGGACAAGGCTGTTCACCCCGGAGACGATGCGACGGGCGCGCACGGAGCGCTCGTCGGGCCCGGACCGCGTCCTCGTCATCAGCACCCGGTTCGGCCTGGGCTACATGCTGCACGGCAGCGCGTCCCCGCTCCTCTCGGAGACGTCCTTCGGCCACCCGGGCCGGGGCGGCGCGCTGGGCTTCGCGGACCCCGAGTCGGGCATCGCGTTCGGCTACGTCACGAACGGCTTCCGCAAGAGCGTCACGGCGGACCCCAGGGCGCAGGCTCTGGTGCGCGCCGTGCGCGCCTCCCTCATGTAGCACACTGGTACGACCACGGCAGCCGCCACCACGGCTGCCGTTCACGGCCGACGGGCAGGAGGAGAGACATGCGCTGCTGCCTCTCCGCTCCCCTCGCGACCCTCGCCGCCCTCCCCACGCCCTACGACGTCCTGCGCTCCGGCGCCCTCCTCGTCCCCGCGCTGCTGCGTGCCGCTCCCCCGCGCGGCCGGGGCCGCTCCCTGGCCGCCGTCCACCTGGAACTGGTCACGCTCACCGAGGACCGCGCCATCGTCACCTGGCACACCGGGATCCCGGGCACCGACGACGGCCTCGGCCATATGCTCCCCGCGGTCACGGAGGGCGAGGTCGTCTACGGCACCCACCCGGGCCACCTCAACCGCACCGCCGCCGAGGACCGGCCCACCGCGCACCACCAGGTGGAGCTGACCGGTCTGGAACCGGGGCAGACGTACTACTACCGGGCCCGTTCGCGGGGCGTGGCCGCCGTACCGACTCCGCTGCACCATGTGCGGGGCAACGCGGTCGGCACCTCCCGGCACGGTTTCGGGGGCTCGCGGACCGGCACGTACTCCTTCACCACGCCCCAACCCCCGCCCGGCAGACACCTGTTGTCGATCGCGCTCTGCAACGACCTGCACCTCGGCGAGACCACCGCGGGGCTGGTCTCCGGGGTCCCCGGCATGCGCGGGATATCGCAGGCGGCGGGTCTCGGGGCCTACCCGGAGATCATGAGCCGGGCCCTGGTCGAGGAGGCCCGGCTGCGCGGTGCGGACGTGCTGCTGGCGGCCGGGGACCTCTCGGCGGGCGGCGGGCCGCGGGACGTGGCCACGGCGCGGCGCATCCTGGACGGCTTCGGGACGCTCGGCCGGGACTACCTCGTCGTACGCGGCAACCACGACCGCCCGCCGGTCCACTGGGCCGACCCCTTCGGCGACACGTTCACCACCAGCGGCACCCCCGGCTACTTCGCCCACGACCTCGGCGGGCTGCGCGTCCTCGGCCTCGACACCTACCACAAGGCGGGCAACGGCGGCGACGCGGGCGGGCTGGGCGCCGAGCAACTGTCCTGGTTCCAGGCGCAGTTGAGGGAAGACCCGGACCGGCCGACGCTCGTCTTCGGCCACCATCCGCTGACGGTACGGGACTCCGTGTTCCCGGTGACGCGGGGCCAGAGCCTCGACCGGAAGCAGGCCCGCGCGATCGTCGACGCGTACGTCTCGGCGCCGGGTGTCTTCCTGCACCACGCGGGCCACACCCACCGGAACAAGCGGACCGTCCTGAACCGGGCGCCGCACGTCGTCCAGCAGGAGGTCACCGCCGCCAAGGACTACCCCGGCGGTTTCTCCCTGCTGCGGATCCACTCCGGCGGCTACGCCCTCAACCACTACAAGGCCGGTGCCGCCGAGGCGCGCGAGTGGGGCGAGCGCGCCCGGCGCGTGGCGGGCGGGATGTGGCCGCACCACGCGCTGGGCCGCTCGGCCACGGACCGCAACAGCGTCCGCGCCCACGACCTGTCCGGGGTCGTGCCCCGTCAGCCGTCGGACTCCGACGACGGAAGGTAGGCGCCGGGCACGTCGTTCGGCGCGTAGACCTTCTTGTCGCCGGGATACGGCTTGGTCCAGTTGTGGGTCTGGTACCAGGTGTAGCGGTTCATCTGGGTGGGGTTGGCGTAGTCGGGCACGGCGTTCGGGCCGGTCAGCCGCTGGTGCGAGGCCCAGGTCCTCCACTGGGCGGCGAGCTGCTGCTCGGCCTGCGGCACCGCGACGGAGGTCGGCGCTGCCGCGGCCCTGGTGTCCTGGGCCGCCGGGGTGTCCGAGCCGCAGGACGGCTGGGGGTTCACGCCGAGGGTCAGCGAGGTGCGGTTGGGCACCGCGGTGAACGGGGTGTCGTCCGCCTTCTTCGTGAACGCCCCGTACATCGGGGTGGCCGCGCTGTCGAGCTGGTTCATCGGGTGGATGCCGAGGATCTGCTCGACCGTGCGGACCATGGTGATCTGCGAGTAGTAGTGGTTGTCGACCGTGCCGTGCTCGGCGTACGGGCTGATGACCTGGACCGGGGCGCGGTGCCCGTCGACGTGGTCGAGACCCGCCTGCGAGTCGTCCTCGACGACGAAGATCGCCGAGTCCTTCCAGTACGTGCTGTGGGTGATCTCGTCGACCATCCGGCCGACGGCGAGGTCGTTGTCGGCGACCTCGGCGGCGGCGTTGGCCGGGCCGCCGGTGTGGTCGTTGGAGAACCAGAACATGTTCAGGTTCGCCGGGCCGTTCTTCTCGAAGTCCTGCTTCCAGATCTGCTCTTTGTAGATGTCCGGCACGTCGAGGTCGAACAGCGGGAAGCCCTGCACCGACACGTCGTTGAGGGAGGGGATCGCCGACCCCGTCTTGATCGGGTAGGCGGTCTGCGCCCCCGTCGCGGCCATGTTCTTGCTGTCGCAGTACAGGTTCTGCCAGTTCGCGCCGGCGGGCTTGGTCTCCAGGGACTGGAACTCGCCGAAGTCCTTGACGCTCTTCCCGGCCGCCTGCGCGCCGGTCCAGATGAACCCGGACTTCTGGTGGCCCAGCACGTCGTTCTCGGTGTCGTAGCTGCGCGTGTACTCGCCGGCCGAGGACTCCGTGTACTCCGGGTTGTCCGACTGCATCAGCCAGTTGTGGCCCTCGGCGGAGTTGGTGCCGATGTCGTAGAAGTTGTCGTAGAGCCCGAACTGCTCGGCCAGGGCGTGCTGGTTGGGCGTGACGTTCTCGCCGAACTGGGTGAGCGAGGCGTCGCCGTCGCCCTGCGGGAGGTCGCCGTAGACCTGGTCGTAGGTGCGGTTCTCCTTGACCAGCAGGAAGACGTGTTTGATCGTCGAGGGGTCGCCGATGCGGGTCGGGACCGGGACGGCCTTCGCGTGGCTCTTGTTCCTGGCGGTGGTGACGGAGCCGGGTGTCCAGCCGTTCTGCCGGAAGACCTTGGCGGTCTGCGACCTGATGGTGAGGTCGCTCGGCAGCGTGAACTGCGTGAGGCTCGACGTCGTGTCGTGGGTGTTGTGCCCGGCGGCGTCGGGGCGGAGCGCGTCGACGCCGCGGGTGTTGGAGACGACGACCCTCTTGCCGACGGTGGTGATCTCCGAGGGGAAGTAGTCCGTGGGGAGCAGGCCGACATAGCGGGCGGGCTGCTGCGGGGAGGTGTAGCGGTAGACGGCGACCGCGTTGGCCCGGCCGAGCGTCACCAGCAGGCGGCCGTCGCCGGTGAGGGTCACCGCGTTGGGCTCGTAGCCGACCGACGCCTCGGGCCACGGCTGGGTGCCGATGGTCTGGACGACCTTGCCCTTGCGGGTGTCGATGACCGAGACGCTGTTGTCGGCGGTGTTGGTGACGAACACCGCGCCGTTCTTCGCGTACACGGCGGTCGGGTGCAGTCCTACGTCGATGGTGCCCACGGCGGCTGCCGGCTTCGCCGTGTCGATGACGCTGACCGTGCCGGTGGTGCTGGCGCCGGTCTTCGGGTCGGCGACGACGTCGGTGCCGTAGGAGTTGATGGTGGTGTCGCCGGGCCTCGCCGGGCGGCCGCCCTCGTTGCTGACGTACAACGTGCCGCCGACCAGGGCGATTCCACGCGGGGCGTTGCCAACAGCCCAGCTCTGCTTGACGGTTCCGGTCGCCGTGTCGATGGCGACCACCTTGTTCTGGCCGTTGACCGCGGAGTACACGGTGGTGCCGTCCGCCGAGAACACGGCCGCGCCCACGAGGGCCTGCTTGGTGCCGTCGGCCGCTATCGGCACGGCGGTCGGAGCGGAGAGGGTGCCGTCGGCGGCGACCGTGAACCTCGTGTAGCCGTTCGCCTGTCCGAGCCACAGCTGCTTGCCGTCGGGCGAGTAGGTGGGGCCCTCCTGGCCGACGGCCGCGCTGCCGATGCGCAGGTCGTCCGCCGCGTTGGTGCCGATCCTCTGCTTGACCTGCCCGGTCGCGAGGTCCATGACGATCAGGGAGGCGTCCCCGTCGGTGACCGAGGCCGCGAGGCGGGTGCCGTCCGGGCTGACCGTCGACGACATGATCTTTCCGTCGTTGACGACGGTACGGCTGCCGTACGGCTTGATGTACTGGTCGCTGGAGATGACCTGGCCGTTCGCGGTGGTCTGGCCGACCTGCTGGGTGCCGAACCGGTACGTCGAGGCGACCGCGGTGCCCGTGACACCGAGGGCGACGGCGATACCGGCCGTCACCAGCACGGCCCGGCGGCCGACGCGTCTGCCGAAGAGGTTGACCTGCTCCTTCTCATGGACCCGGCGTTGCCGCGTTACCTGCATGGGCCTATCCCTTCGAGGTGGTGTCGAGCAGGTCGACGTTGCCGTCGAACTGCCAGAGCGGGTTCGGGGTGTCCCCGGCCGGCGTCCGCACCAGGAAGTAGCCGTTGACTTCCTTCGGCCCGTCGCCGTCGGCCACGTACCGTCCGTCCGGGCCGATGTCGAGCTGGTAGATCGCCGTCCCGGTGACCGCGACACCGGGGAGGTGCCAACTCACCACGCACCGCCAGTCGTTGCCGGGTCCCTCCTGGGCGGCCTGCCCGTCGCTCTTGGTGCAGGCCGCCGAGGTCCGCAGCTGCGCCTCGGTGACGGCGGGGCGGTGCAGCTGGCCGGTCTGCATGCGGTAGAGGTGCGCGAACGCGGTGGCGAGGGACCGCTCGACCTTCTCCTGCCCGATCCCGGAACCCGTCGAGGGGGTGGCCACGGCGACCGCTCCGACGGTGAGGGCGGTCAGCGCGGCGAGCGGCAGCAGGCCCACGGTGAGCGCGCGGCGCCCGGACCCGTCGTAGGCCGGGTTGGTGAAGTCCCGCCGTACGAACAGGAGATACGCCAGTGCGGTGGCGAGGGCGGCCCACACCAGGCCGACCGCGACGCCGATGAGGAGCGGGGCGAGCTGGGCGGGACTGGTGAACAGGCCGTTCCAGGAGATGAAGGCGTAGCCGGGCAGGGCGAGGCGGACGGCCACCGGCAGCGGCAGCATCTGGGCGACCTGCAGGGCGAGCGCGACCAGCGGAGGCAGCAGCAGCCCCATCGGGGACCGCCCCAGCGCGACCGACCCGAGGAGTCCGATCGCGGCCAGGGCCAGGGTGGGGGCGAGCGCGCAGAGCCAGGCGAGCAGCACCCGGCCCGCGGCGTCCCCCGGCGTCAGCAGCTGACCGTCGAGACCGACCAACTGCCGGTTCCCGACCGCCAGTAGCCCGCCGATCACGCTGGAACCGACCAGCCCCGCCACCAGCATCAGGATGACGGTGAGACTGGCGAGGGCCTTCGCCGCGAAGATCCGCCGGGGCGAGCGGACCGCCACCAGCAGATGACGCCAGGTACCGAGCCGGTCCTCGGCGGCGAACACGTCACCGGCGACCACCGAGGTCAGCACCGGCAGCGCCCAGGTGCCGGCGAACCCCAGCACCACCAGCGGCCCGGCCCACCCCGTGGCGAGCATCCAGCGCCCGAAGAGCGTGTCGGAGGGCAGCGTGCTCTGCCGGCTCACTCCCGCGACGAAGAGCGCGGGCGCGACCCAACAGGCCAGCACCAGCAGCCGGATCCGCCACTGCGAGACGAGCTTGACCAGTTCGAAGCGGTAGGCGCGGGCGACCGGAACACGCCGGGTGGCGGCGGCGGGCCGTATGGCGGTGGCGGTCATCCGTCATGCTCCCGGCGCTCGGTGAGGGCGAGGAACGCGGCCTCAAGCGGCGATACGACGGGGGCGAGTTCACGCACCGCGACCCCCGACCGCACGAGCCCGGCGACGAGTTCGTCGAGGGCGGACACCAACGCCCTTACGACGAGCACCTCGTTGTCCTGCTGGACGCCGTCCAGGACGCGTATCCCGGCCGTGCCGTCGGCCTGCCGGCGTGCGGCTTCCGGGTCGGAGGTCCGCAGCCGGTAGTCGAGTTCACGGTTCTCGGCGGCGAGCTTGTTCAGCGGCCCGGAGAACACCACGCGTCCGGTGTCGAGGATGGTGACCTCGGCGCACAACGCCTCCAGGTCGTCCATGTGGTGGCTGGAGAGCACCACGCTCGTGCCCTCGGCGGCGAGCCGGCTGAGAACCCGGTGCACATGTCTCTTCCCGGCCGGATCAAGGCCGTTGGCGGGTTCGTCGAGCACGAGCAGCCGGGGTCGGGTGAGGAGGGCGGCGGCGAGTCCGAGCCGCTGCCGCATGCCGAGGGAGAAGCCGCGGGTCTTGTCGTCGGCGACATCGGTGAGCCCGACCTGGTCGAGCACGTCGTCGACCCCCGCCGTCCGCGCGTCCTCGCCCCGCAGGCCGGCCAGCGCGACGAGGTTCTGCCGGGCGGTGAGCGACGGATAGAGACCGGGGGCGTCCACGAACCCCGCGACACCGTCCGGCACGGCGAGCGCGCGCTCCACCGGCGTGCCCAGGATCTCCAGCCGGCCGCGGTCGGGGACGGCCAGCCCCAGCAGCAGGCCGAGCAGGGTCGTCTTCCCCGCGCCGTTCGGCCCCACCAGACCGTGGATCTGACCCTGTGTCACATCCAGATCGACGCCGTCGAGTGCCACGACCTCGCCGAAGCACCGGGTGATCCCGCCGGCCCGGACCGCGTGGAGTGTGTCCATGAGGCCCCTTCTCTTCCTGAATCCTCAGGGACCCTAGGGACACCACACATCCCGCACACAGGCAGTTGACTGAACGCCCGGGGAACGGATCGTCAAACCAACGGCAAGCCGGGTAAACGAACGGTCTGCGCGGCCCCCGTCAACCCGCCCGCAGCATCAGCCCGATGCCGAGGACGAGGAGAGCCGCGGCGGCGATACGCGGCGCGCCGAACCGCTCCTTGAAGAAGACGGCGCCGATCGCCGCGCCGACGATGATGGACGATTCCCGCAGGGCGGCGACAGGAGCGAGGTCGGCGCGGGTCTGGGCCCACAGCACGAGGCCGTACGCGGTGACCGACAGGGCGGCGCCGAGGAACCCGACCCCGACGAACGGCCGTACCCCGGACGCCAGTTGACGGCCGCCCCGCAGATGCAGGGCATACGCGGGGATCATCCACCCCTGGATCGCCATCAGCCAGGCGATGTACCCCAGCGAGGACCCCGAGGCACGCACGCCGAGCCCATCGACCACGGTGTACGCGGCGATGGACAGACCGGTCGCCAACGCGGCCCCGATCGCTGCCCAGTTGGGGCGCCGCCCGCGCATCCCCCACAGGGCGACACCGGTAAGTCCCGTGCAGGACAGGGCGATTCCGGCGGCGGCCCACCCGTCGGGCACCTCGTGCGCGAAGACGGCGGCGAGCACGGTCACCACGAGCGGCGCGGTACCCCGGGCGATCGGATAGGCCTGCCCGAAGTCACCGAGCCGGAACGACTTCATCAACAGCAGGTAGTACGCCACGTGGATCAGCGCCGAAGCACCGAGATACGGCCACGCTCCCGCCGCCGGGACGTCCGTGAACGGCACCATCGCGAGGCCGATCACCGTCCCGCCGCCCGCGATGAGCGTAAATCCGACCAGCTTGTCGGTGATCCGGTGCGCGAGCGCGTTCCAGCAGGCGTGGGTCACGGCGGCGAGCAGAACAGCGGCAGCGACCAGCGGCGTCACGCGTCCTGCTCGCGCACATCCACCAGAGTCGCACCGGCGTGGGCGACAAGTTCCTTGGGCTCCATGGGAAACACGGCATGCGGATTCCCGGCTGCGGCCCACACCACGTCATGCGCGAGCAGCGACCGATCGGCGAGCACCCGGGTCTTCGTACGGTGCCCGAACGGCGGCACACCCCCGATGGCGTACCCGGTCGTCTCCCGTACGACATCCACCTTGGCCCGCGTGACCTTCTCCACGCCGAGCTCCCGCCGCACCAGCTCCACGTCCACCCGGGACGCCCCGTCCATCAGCACCAGCACGGGGACCCCGTCCGCCGCGAAGATCAGGGACTTGCAGATCTCGCTCAGTTCACACCCGATCGCGGCGGCTGCCTCGGCCGCGGTACGGGTGGCATCCGGAAAGCGCCGGATACGACCGAGCAGCTCCGCGAGCCCCAACTCCCTCAGCGCGTCGGCGAATCGGGGGTTCGCGCCGGTGTTGCCGTCTTCGGTGTCGTTCATGCTCATGGGGGCACGGTAGCCGTGGGTCCACCGGACCTGCGACCGAGTTCCGACCGCCGGACCGGCCGGGAAGCGCGTGGCCCTACGCCCACGTCACCTCCTTCGCCTGGACCACCGCTGCCGTGCGCCCAGGCGCCTCGTGGTACTTCCAGTACAGGTTCGTGTGGGCGATGACCTGCTCCGGCACGGGCGCCCCCCACCCGCTCAGGTCCGACGTGGTGTGCGCGTCCGCGACGAGCGTCACGTCGTAGCCGCGTACGAAGGCGCCGTGGATCGTGGAGCGGATGCACGCGTCGGTGGAGGCGCCGGCCACGACCAGGTGTCCGACCCGGGCCTCGGCGAGGACCTGCTCCAGCGTCGTGTCCTCGAAGGAGTCGGGGTAGCTCTTGGGGACGAGGGGTTCGGGGTCGCGGCGGGTGAGTTCGGGGACGTACTGCCAGGCCTCGCTGCCCTGGGGCATGTTGTCGTCGGAGTGCTGGATCCAGACGACCGGCACGGAGGCCGCGCGGGCCCGGTCGACGAGCCCGGCGATGGTGGCGACGACCGCGTCACGGGCGTGGGCCTCGGCGACGACGCCGACCTGGACGTCGATCAACAGCAGAGCGGTGTGCGGACGTTCGGACAGAGTGGTCATGCCTCAGGAGGTTATCGACCGGACCGGCCGCGGGCAGGGAAAGACCCCGGCACCGTGACGACGGGCCGGGGTCCACCTGTGCCGTACCTGGACGGTCAGGACTCGGAAGGTCAGGCGCGGACCAGTTCGCGGTCCTCGTCCGGGTCGGAGTCCTTGGAGTCGAGTTCGCGCAGGCCCTCGCCCTCGACGTCCACGTTGGGGAGGATCCGGTTCAGCCACTTCGGCAGCCACCACGCCCGCTTGCCGAGCAGCGCGAGCACCGCCGGGACGATCGCCATGCGGACCACGAACGCGTCGAAGAAGACGGCGATCGCGAGGCCGAAGCCGATCATCTTGATCATGGATTCGCTGGAGCTGATGAAGCCGGAGAACACCGCGATCATGATGACGGCCGCCGCGGTCACCACGCGGGCGCTGTGCCGGAAGCCGGTGACGATCGACTGGCTCGGCTTCTCGCCGTGGACGTGGGCCTCGCGGATGCGGGTCACGAGGAACACCTCGTAGTCCATGGCCAGTCCGAAGACCACGCCGACCATGAAGATCGGCATCATCGACATGACGGGACCGGTCTCCTCGACGCCCATCAGGCCGGACAGCCAGCCCCACTGGAAGACCGCCACGACCGCGCCCAGCGCCGCCATGACCGACAGCAGGAAGCCGAGGGCCGCCTTCAGGGGGACCAGGACCGAGCGGAAGACCACGATCAGGAGCAGGAAGGCCAGGCCCACCACCAGGATCAGATACGGGATCAGCGCGTCGTTCAGCTTCTGGGAGACGTCGATGTTCATCGCCGTCGTACCGGTGACCAGGACCGACGAGTCGGTGTCCGCCTTGACCTGCGCGCCCGCGTCACGGATGCCGTGGACGAGGTCCTCGGTCGTGACGGACGACGGCTTGGAGTCCGGGACGACGGTGATCGTCGCGGTGTCGCCGTCCTTGTTGAAGCTCGCCGGGGTGACGGTGGTGACGTCCTTGAGGGCCTTGATCTTGTCGGTCACCGTGGTGACGTCGGCCTTCGGGGTCTTGCTGTCCTTCGCGTCGACGACGACCATCAGCGGCCCGTTGAAGCCGGGGCCGAAGCCCTCGGACAGCAGGTCGTAGGCCCGGCGCTGGGTGGTGGAGGTGGGCTGCGAACCGTCGTCGGGCAGGCCCAGTTCGAGGGAGGCCGCAGGGATCGCCGCCGCGCCGAGTCCGATCACGCCCAGCAGCAGCACCGCGAGCGGGCGTCGTACGACGAAGCTCGCCCAGCGGGTGCCCATGTTCGGGCGGGCCGACTTCTCGGCGGACTTGGCGCGTCCGCCGCCCAGGAGCTTGCTCTTCTGGCCGGTGGGCTTGATCTTCTTGCCGGCGTAGCCGAGCAGCGCCGGGATCATGGTGAGGGCGATGAGGACCGCTATCGCGACCGTGCCGGCCGCGGCCACGCCCATCTTCGTCAGCATCGGGATGTTGACGACCGCCAGGCCGACCAGGGCGATCACGACCGTGAGGCCGGCGAAGACGACCGCCGAGCCCGCCGTACCGACCGCTCGTCCGGCCGCGTCCTCGCGTTCGCGGCCCTCCGCCAGCTCCGCCCGGTAGCGGGAGACGATGAACAGGGCGTAGTCGATGCCGACCGCGAGGCCGATCATCATCGCGAGGGTGGAGGTGGTGGTGCCGAGGTCGAGGGCGCTGGCGAGTGCCGTGATCGTCGAGACGCCGATGCCGACCCCGATGAGGGCGGTGAGCAGCGGGAAGCCGGCCGCGAGCAGGGAGCCGAAGGTGATCACGAGGACCACGGCGGCTATCGCGATGCCGATGATCTCCGTGGAGCCCGTCTCGGGGGTCGCGGTGAGCGCGTCACCGCCGACCTCGACGGTGAGTCCGGCCTTGCGCGCCTGTTCCGCGGTGTCCGTCAGGGCGTCCTTGGAGGCGTCCTTCAGCTCCATGCCGGAGACCTTGTACTTCACGGACGCGTAGGCGATCGTGCCGTCCTTGCTGACGGCCTTGCCCTTGAAGGGGTCGGCGACCGAGACGACCTCGGAGCCGTCGCCGAGGTCCTTGACGGTCTTCTCGACGGTGGCCTTGTTGGCGCCGGTGTCCAGCTTCTCGCCGGCCGGGGCCTTGAAGACGACCCGGGCGGTGGCGCCGTCGGCGCTCATCCCGGGGAAGCGCTGCTCCAGCAGGTCGAAGGCCTTCTGGGCCTCGGTTCCCGGTACGGAGAAGGAGGAGGCGCCGGCGGCGGGCGCGCTGGCCGCGCCGACTCCCGCGAGCGTCAGCAGCGCGATCCATAGCAGGGCGACGTAGTGCCGTCGCCTGAAGGCGAGCCGGCCGACTTTGTAGAGGAACGTGGCCACGAGGGCGTACTCCCGGTCAGGTCGTGGGGTTCTTCGGGGCAGGGGTGATCAGCCGGTGGGGGACGCGGATGATCGGCCCGACGACGTGAGCGGTTACGTCAGGAGGGCGTGCTGTGGGTGGGTCAGGAGGTGGGTGCGCCGAGAGCGGGGAGCATGACGGCGTCGATGTACGAGGTGAGGTACTCCTGGGTCGGCGGCTGGTCCTCGATGAGCGTCCGGGTCGCGAAGGCGCCGATCATCATGTGCACGACGTACCGCAGCGCCGGGCAGTCCGCACGGACCTCACCCCGGTCGATGGCACGTTGCATGACGATCCGGAACTCTTCCATCTCCGGTTCGACCATCAGCTCGCGGAACGCCCGCAGCAGGTCCGGGTTGTTGTGCGTGGCCATGGCCAGGCCCCGCATCAGCGCGGAGTTCTGTTCCATCCGGCAGTCGTCCTCGCGGACCACCATGGCGTGCATGTCGCCCCGGAGCGTCCCGGTGTCGACGTCGGTGACCCGTCCCGGCTTGCTGTGCCGCATGGCACGCACCACCAGCTCGGCCTTGCTGCCCCACTGGCGGTAGAGCGTCGCCTTGCTTGACCGGGTGCGGGCCGCCACGGCGTCCATGGTGAGGGCGTCGTAGCCGACCTCCCGGAGCAGGTCGAGCACGGCCGCGTACAGCTCGGCCTCGCGCTCGGGCGTGATGCGACTGCGACGCGCCGTTGCGACTTCAGTCATGCCACTCACCTCTCCGGATCCGAACGAGACGGTTTCGTACCTACCTCGTGGTCACGAATGTAGCGCACTCCACAACGAAACGAAACCGTTTCGTACGTGTGTTGAGTCACCCTCGAGGATTTTTCACGAGTTGCTCCGGTCCGTCCCCCGGAAAAGCATAGGGACGTGAGCTATCTGCGCCTGCCGCACCTCAGTGGCGACCTCCTGAGTTTCGTGGCCGAGGACGACCTCTGGCTGGCCCCCCTCGACGGCAGGGGCCGCGCCTGGCGGCTCACCGTCGACCGCACCAAGGTCGGCCACCCGCGCTTCTCGCCCGACGGTCGCCACATCGCGTACACGAGCTGGCGCAGCCTGGTCCCGGAGATCCATCTCGCGCCGGTCGAGGGCGGCCCCGGCCGCCGCCTGACGTACTGGGGCAGCGCCGACACCCAGGTCTGCGGCTGGACCCCCGACGGCGACATCCTTGCGGTGGCCTCGCACGGCGAACCGTTCTCCTATTTCACCTGGGCCCACAAGGTCCCCACGGACGGCGACCCCGGCGGCCGGCTCCCCTGGGGCCCGGTCGCCGACATCCAGCTCGCCGACATCGACGGCGAACACCGGACCCTGCTGCTGACCGGCACCCCGCCGCACGAGCCGGCCGCCTGGAAGCGCTACCGCGGCGGCGCGATGGGCCGCCTCTGGCTGCACGGCCGCCGCCTCCTCGCCGACCTCGAAGGCCATCTGCACTCCCCGATGTTCGTCGACGGCCGTATCGCCTTCCTCTCCGACCACGAGGGCATCGGCAACCTCTACTCCTGTTCCTACGACGGCACCGACCTGCGCCGCCACACCGACCACGACGCCTTCTACGCCCGGCACGCGGCGAGCGACGGCACCCGCGTCGTGTACCAGTGCGCCGGCGACCTGTGGATCGTCGACGACCTGTCCCCCACGTCGACCCCGCGCACGCTGGACGTGCGGTTGAGCGGGCCGCGCGCGGGCCGCCGTACGTATCAGGTCCCCGCCGCCCAGCACGTCGACGGCATCTCGGTCGACGAGACGGGCCGCGCGAGCGCCGTCGTCGTCCGCGGCAGCCTGTACTGGCTGACCCACCGCGACGGCCCCGCCCGCACCATCACCGACACCCCGGGCGTCCGCGTCCGGCTCCCCGAGATGCTCGGCTCCGGCGGCCAGGTCGCCTACGTCACCGACGCCGACGGCGAGGACGCGATCGAGATCGCCTACCTCCCCCGCGCCACCGGCGACCGCGAGCCCCGCCGGCTCGCCTCCGGCGAGGTGGGCCGCGCGCTGGAGCTGGTGTCGGACTCGGCGGGCGAGCGCCTCGCGATCGCCGCGCACGACGGCCGGCTCCTGCTCCTGGACGCCACGGAGGAGTCCAACGGCGAAGTGACGGAGCTGATCCGCTCGATCAACGGACCCGTCCGCGACCTCGCCTTCTCCCCCGACGGCAGCTGGCTGACCTGGTCCCACCCGGGCATCGGCCGCTCCCTCCGCCAGATCAAGATGGCCCGCATCAAGGACCGCCTGATCGTCGACGTCACCAACGGCCGCTTCGAGGACGAGAACCCGGTCTTCACCAGGGACGGCCGCTACCTCGCCTTCCTCTCCTGGCGCGGCTTCGACCCGGTCTACGACGTCCACACCGGCGACCTGTCCTTCCCGCTCGGCTGCCGCCCCTACCTCGTCCCGCTCTCCTCGGCCACGCCCTCCCCCTTCGCGCTCACCCCGGAGGGCCGCCCGGCCGCCGGCGGCCTGGACGCGGCGGAGGACGACGAGGGCGCGGACGGCACGGTGACGGTGGAGGTGGAGGGCCTGGAGAGCAGGGTGACCCCGTTCCCGGTCTCGGCCTCCAAGTACTCGGCGCTGTACCCGGTTTCGGGCGGCGGCCTGGTCTGGCTGCGCTGGCCGATCTCCGGCGCGCTGGGCGAGACCTTCGCCAACCCGGACGACACCAGCGGCCGCCCGACCCTCGAGTACTTCAACATCAGCAAGGCGAAGAAGTCCGAACTCGTGGACCACCTGGACTGGTTCGCGGTGAGCGGCGACGGCACCCGGCTGGTCGTGGTCGACGAGGACGAACTGCGCGCGGTCCCCTCGACGGAGTCCGGCGACAGCGACTCCACGGTCTGGATCGACCTCCGCCGCATCCTCCACGAGGTGGACCCGCCCGCCGAATGGCGCCAGTCGTACGAGGAGGCGGGCCGCCTGATCCGCGCGTACTACTGGGACCCGCAGATGTGCGGCATCGACTGGACCGGGGTCCTTGACCAGTACCGCCCGCTGGTCGACCGGGTCGCCTCCCCCGACGACTTCGCGGACCTGCTGCGGGAAGTCCTGGGCGAGTTGGGCACCTCGCACGCCTACGTCACCCCGTCCCGCCGCAACGAGGGCCCGCCCCACTACCAGCGCCGCCAGGGCCTGCTGGGCGCCAACTTCGTGCGCAGGGAGGGTGGTTGGACGGTGGCCCGCATCCTCCCCGGCGAGTCCTCGGACTCCAAGGCCCGCTCACCCCTGGCCGGCACCGGCATCCGGGAGGGCGCGATCCTGACCCACGTCGACGGCCGCCCGGTGGACGAACTCACCGGCCCCTACCCCCTGTTGGCGGGCGCGGGCGGCACCACGGTCGAGCTGACCTTCACCCCGGCGGAGGGCGAAGGCAGGGCCCGCCGGGTCGCCGTGGTCCCCCTGATCGACGAACGCCCCCTGCGCTACCAGGACTGGGTGGCCAAACGCCGGGCCGTGGTACGGGAGTTGAGCCGCGGCCACTGCGGCTACCTCCACATCCCCGACATGGGCGGCTCCGGCTGGGCCCAGTTCAACCGCGACCTGCGCCTGGAGGTCTCCCGCCCCGCCCTGATCGTCGACGTACGCGGCAACGCGGGCGGCCACATCAGCGAGCTGGTGGTCGAGAAACTCACCCGCACGATCCTCGGCTGGGACCTCACCCGCAACGCCCAACCGGTGTCCTACGCCTCGAACGCCCCCAGGGGCCCGGTGGTTGCCCTGGCCGACGAGGCGACGTCGTCGGACGGCGACATGATCACGGCGGCGTTCAAGCTGTTGAAACTCGGCCCGGTGGTGGGCCAACGCACCTGGGGCGGAGTGGTCGGCATGACCGGCCGCCACGAGCTCGGCGACGGCACGGTGATCACCGTGCCCATGAACGCGGCCTGGTTCGACGCCTACGGCTGGTCGGTGGAAAACCGAGGAGTCACCCCCGACTTGGAGATCCTCCGCACCCCCCTGGACTGGGCGGAGGGCCGCCACGCCCAACTGGACGACGCGATCAAACTGGCCCTTGACCTCCTGTCCATCCACCCCCCGGCAACCCCACCGGACCACTCAGCCGTACCAAACCGAAGCAGACCAAAGCTGCCGCCACGCTCTTGAGGTCTTTCAGGGGCGCGGGGAACTGCGCCGCCACGTTCTAAAACGGGGAGGGGCGAGGCCTTTCAGGTGCTCGGGGAACCGCGCCGCCACGCTCTAAAACAGGGAAGGGCGGGGCCTTTCAGAGGCGCAGGGAACCGCGCCGCCACGTCTAAAACAGGGATGAGCGAGGCCTTTCAGGGGCGCGGGGAACTGCGCACCCAGCCCCCACCGGCCCGCACCCGACAACGAAACGTGGGGCGCCCCAAAAACCAGGGCGCCCCACGCATACAGACTACGAACAGTTACGCGTCGTAGTCCTGGTCCATCTCCCGCTCCACCCGCTCACGCGCACCCTGCCCCGTACGCTGAACGTCCTCGTCCCGCTGCTGCCCCCGGTCCCGCGCCTGGTCCTTACCCTGGTCCATCCGCTCCTTCGCCTTGTCGGCGAGGTCCTTGGCCTTGTCCTGGAACTGGTCCTTCATACCCATGTGGGTTCACTCCCGTGCAGGTGGGGGGGAATTCATGACCCCTCGGTGGGGCCTCATCCAGACTCACACGCCCGCTAACCCCCCGCATCTCGATCAGTCACGCTGAGTAGCACGGGCCGCGTCGTCCGCCGCCCCACCCGCCCCGACGAGCCCCGACCGCATCCCGTCCAGCCGCGACCCGAACCGCCGCATCTCCCGCTGCCCCACGGACCCGATGACCCCCGGCAGATACCCCCGCACACCCTGCATCCCGCGCAGCCACCACTGCCCGTACACATGGCTGGACCGCCGCTCGATCCCCGCGACGATCCGGTCCACGGCCGGCCCCAGCGGATACGTCTTGTTCGCGGGCCACGGCAACCGCGACCTCAACTCCCGCATGACGTCGTCCTGATCGGCCCCGCGCACCATGTCCGTGTCGGTCCACGACAGATACCCGACCCCGACCCGCACGCCCTTGTACCCGACCTCGGCCCGCAGACTGTGCGCGTACGCCTCGACGCCGGACTTGGACGCGCAGTACGCGGTCATCATCGGCGCCGGAGTGATCGCGGCCAGCGAGGCGATCTGCAGCAGATACCCCCGGCTCTCCATCAGCACGGGCAGAAACGCCCGCGCGGTCACCGCGGACCCGATCAGATTGACCTCGATCACCCGCCGCCAGGCGACGGGATCGGAGTCGAGGAACGGCCCCCCGCTGGCGACACCCGCGTTGGCGACGACGATGTCGACCTTCCCGAACCGCTCCTTGACCTCGGCCGCGACCCGCGCCATCGCCTCGTGGTCCGTGACGTCGGCGTACCAGTGGGCGCTGTCGGTGTGCAGCCGTTCGGAGACCTGCTTCAGCTCGTCCGCCTCCAGCCCGACGAGCGCCAACTTGGCCCCGCGCGCGGAGAGTTTGCGGGCGAGCAGCTCGCCGACACCTCGCGCGGCCCCGGTCACGACCGCGACCTGACCCTCAAGACTCACCCTGCTCATGCGCCCTCCTTGACCTGATCGCCCTGACTGAACTGCGCGTACGTGGCGGCCAGTTCGCGGATCTTCGCGCTGACCAGCTCGGGCGCCTCGACGGGCGTCATATGGCCGAGCCCGGGAAGTTCGGTACTGCCGACGCACTGCGGCAGCGCGGCGACCAGCCCCCGCGCGTGCACCGGCGGCGTCATCCGGTCCGCCGTCCCGACGACGACCGCCGTCGGCACCGCCAACTCCCGCACCTGGTGGTCGAGTTCGAGCGAGTCGAGGACCTCCGACCACGCGTGCCGCACACCCCGCGGACACGCGTGCACGATCCGCGCGCACGCCTCGACCATGTCGGGTGCCGAACCGGCGCCCATCGTCGCGTACTTGAGGATGCGCCGCGCGGTCGGCGTGACCGGCCCGAGCGGCGCCCGCGACCCGAGCGCCTTCCGGGTCAGCCAGGACCGCACCCGCCCGGCCCGCAAGGGCACCACGAGCGACTCGTCCACCAGCCGCGAACTCCCCGTGCTGCACAGCAGAACGGCCACCACATGCTCCCGGAACCGCGCCCGCGAAGCAGCCGCGAGCACCGCCATCCCACCCATGGAATGCCCGGCGACCACCGCCTTCTCCCCGCCCCGAAGCGTCTTCTCCAGTACGGCGTCCAGGTCGTCGGCGAGCGCGTCGGCGCTGTGCGCGAGGGCCGCGGGACTGCGCCCGTGGCCCCGCTGGTCGTAGGCGACGACCCGGTGGTCGACCGCCAACTCCCTTATCTGCGCGGCCCAGAACGCGGTCGAGCAGGTCCAGCCGTGCGCGAGGACGACGGTCGGCACGCCGTCCTCGGGCCCGTGCACCTCGACGTGCAGCCGGGAGCCGTCGGCCGAGGTGACGGTCAACTCCCGTACGGGAGTGGGCGGGGCGTACACCCCGGTGGCGACATGCAGGAGCCGGCTCATGCGCTGGCCACCTCCGTCTCCTCTGTCTCCTCCGTCTCCGCGGCCTCCGTCGACCGTGCTTGCGCCCGGACGACCTCGTACTCGGAGAGGTCCACGCGCCGGGTCGCCTTGCGGAACTCGGCCGTCGTACCGGGCCAGATCGTGGTGTTACGGCCGCTCGCGTCCAGGTACCAGCTGGTGCAGCCGCCGGTGTTCCACACGGTCCGCTTCAGGCGTTCCTGCACCCACCGGTTCCACGCGCCGACCGCGCTCGGCCGGGCGTCGAGGGCGACCTGTCCGCCCAGGACGTCCAACTGCCGTATGTAGTCGGCGAGATAGTTCAGCTGGGACTCGATCATCAGGATCATGGAGGACGTGCCGAGGCCGGTGTTGGGCCCGATGACGGTCATCCAGTTCGGGAACCCGGCCGCGGAGGTCCCGCGTAGCGCCTGCATCCCGCCCTGCCAGGCCTCGGCCAGCGTCCGCCCGTCCACGCCGATGACGCGCTCGGCGATCGGCATGTCCGTGACGTGGAAGCCCGTGCCGAAGACGATCGCGTCGACCTCGGCCGTGGTGCCGTCGGCCGCGACGACGGTCGAACCCCTGATCTCGCTCAGCCCGCTGGCCACGACGTCGACATTGGGCTGGGCGAGCGCCGGGTAGTAGGCGCTGGAGAGCAGGATGCGCTTGCAGCCGATGCGGTAGTCGGGGGTGAGCTTGGCGCGCAGCGCCGGGTCCTTGATCGAGCGGGCCATGTTCCGCTTGGCCACCCGCTCCACCAGGGCCAGCTGGTCGGGCCGCTTGGTGAACGCCTGGGTCTGCAACTCCCTTATGCCCCACAGGAGTCCGCGCCGCGCCTGGGTGGTGAAGGGCAGCGCGCGGTGCAGGGCGCGCTCGGCGCCGCTGATGGCCCGGTCGACGCGGGGCATCACCCAGGGCGGGGTGCGCTGGAAGAGGGTGAGCCGCCCCACCTCGGGCTGGATCGCCGGCACGATCTGTATCGCGGAGGCCCCGGTACCGACCACCGCTACGCGCTTGCCCCGCAGGTCGTAGTCGTGGTCCCAGCGCGCCGAGTGGAAGACCTCACCGGGGAACGTGTCGAGCCCGGGCACGTCCGGGACCTTGGGGTCGGAGAGCGGCCCGGTCGCGGAGACGACGAGGTCGGCGGAGTACGACCCGCTGGTGGTCTCGATCTCCCACCGCAGCCGCTCCGCGTCCCACGTCATCATCTTCACCTCGCTGTTGAAGCGGAGGTGCGGCCGGAGCCGGAAGACGTCCGTGACGTGCTCCAGGTAGGCGCGGATGTGCCCCTGCCCGGAGAACGTGCGCGGCCAGTCGGCGTTCGGCGCGAAGGAGAACGAGTACAGATGGGACGGTACGTCGCAGGCGCAGCCGGGATAGCTGTTGTCCCGCCAGGTCCCGCCCACGCTGTCGGCGCGCTCCAGGACGACGAAGTCGGTGACGCCCTCGCGCCGCAGCCGCACGGCGGCTCCCAGCCCGCCGAACCCGGACCCGATCACCGCCACCCGCACATGCTCGTGTTCGGTCATCCCGTGCCCTTCCATACGACCAAGTAACCGCGCCAGTGAACACTGGCGCAATCGGAGCGTAGAGCAGCTCCTTACCGATGGGTAGGGGTCGGGAGGAGGGCATTTGAATCAGCGGCCGCCAACACGCGCCCCCGGGCCACGACGTAGGGTGCGGGCGTGGCGGAGAAGGCAGAGCAGACGGAGAAGCGCGAGTACCGCATGGAGGAACTGGCCGCGGAGGCCGGCATCACCGTGCGCACCCTGCGCTTCTACCGCGAGCGCAAACTCATCCACCCGCCGCGCCGCGAGGGCCGTATCGCCTGGTACGACGAGACGCACCTGGCCCGCCTGCACACGATTTCGGCGCTCCTGGAACGCGGCCACACCCTCAACGGCATCGCGGAACTCGCCGAGGCCTTCGACCACGGCCGCAACGTCGGCGAGCTCCTCGGCCTCGGCGCCCCCACCGAGGAGACCCCGGTCCGGCTCACCCCGGAGGCCCTCGCCGACTACTTCGGCGACCAGGCCACCCCGGAGAACTTCGCCGCCTCACTCGAACTCGGCTACCTCGGCACCGACGGCAGCGAGATCGTCCACATAAGCCGCCGCCTCCTGGACGTCACGGCCGCCCTGGTCCGCGAGGGCATCCCCCTCGCCGACGTCCTCGCCGCGGGCCGCCGGGTCCGCGAGCACACCGACGCCCTCGCCGAACTCTTCACCGCCCTGGTCATCTCCGGCGGCCGCACCCCGGACGACCTGCAACGACTGCGCCCCCTCGCGAAGAGCGTCGTCGAGGCGGAACTCTCCATGGCCATGGACCGCCGACTCCGCCAGCCCGACCAGGGGTCGTAGCCCACCGACCGGAGGACGTAGACCACCGATCAGAGGTCGTAGACCACCGGTCAGAGGCGGCACGGGAGGAGCCGGGGCGCCTGCACATCGGCGTCCAAGACACAGACCGCCGATCAAGGTCGTAGACCACCGACCAGAGGCGGCACGGGAGGAGCCGGGGCGCCTCCACCACGGTCTCCAGGCCGCAGACCGCCGATCAGAGGTCGTAGACCACCGTCACCGGCGCGTGGTCCGACCACCGCTCGTCATGCGTGGCCGCCCGCTCGACGAACCCCTTGACCGCCTTCGCCGCGAGCCCCGGCGTCGAAACGTGATAGTCGATGCGCCAACCACTGTCGTTGTCGAACGCCCGCCCCCGGTAGGACCACCAGGAGTACGGCCCCTCGACATCGGGGTGCAGTCCGCGCATGACGTCAACGAACCCACCGTCCCCGGCGTCGAAGACGGTGCCCAGCCACTCCCTCTCCTCCGGCAGGAACCCCGAACTCTTCTGGTTGGCCCGCCAGTTCTTGAGGTCCGCGGGGTGATGGGCGATGTTCCAGTCACCGCAGACGACGACCTCACGCCCGTCGGCCGCGGACCGCTCCCGCAGCCCCTTCAGATAGGCGAAGAACTCGCCCATGAACCGCACCTTCTCGTCCTGCCGCTCGGTACCGACCTCACCGGAGGGCAGATACAGACTCGCGACCGTGACCCCGGGCAGGTCGACCTCGACGTAACGACCGCTCCCGTCGAACTCGGCCGACCCGAAGCCCACCTGGACCCGGTCCGGCTCACGCCGGCTGTAGAGGGAGACACCCGCACGCCCCTTGGCGGCGGCCGGCGCGTGCACGACGTACCAGCCCTCCGGGGCGCGGACGTGGTCCGGCAGCTGCTGCGGCTCGGCCCGCACCTCCTGCAGACAGAGCACATCGGCGGAGGTCTCCGCGAGCCACTCCACGAAGCCCTTCTTCGCGGCGGCCCGCAGTCCGTTCACATTGGCAGAGGTCACAGTGAGCACTCGGGCACAATACCGGCACACTGGACGGAGTCCGGATCCACCCTGCGCGGACCCTCACAGTCCTCCATGAACCCTCGCGGCACTGCGCGGACCCCCTCGGTCCTCCGCGGCTCCACCCGGTCTTCCGCAGGCCCTCCCTACGCATAGAAGTACGATACTCGGCATGAAAATACGCCCCGTCCCGTTCGACCACCCCGACGCCGTGAAGCTGAACGACCAGGTCCAGGCCGAATACCACGTCCGCTACGGCGACGGCGGCGACGCCACCACCCTGGACCCGACGGACTTCACCCCGCCGAACGGCGTGTACCTGATCGCGTACGACGAGAACGACTCCCCCGTCGCCACCGGCGGCTGGCGCGCCCAGGACGCCAACGGCGAGGGCAACGAGGACGGCGACGCCGAACTCAAGCGCATGTACGTCATCGAGCAGGCCCGCGGCCTGGGCCTCGCCCGCCGCATACTGGCCACCCTGGAGGAAAACGCCCGCGCGGCCGGCCGCACCCGCATGGTCCTGGAAACCGGCATCAAGCAGCCCGAGGCCATCGCCCTCTACACCTCCAGCGGCTACGAGCCCTGCGTGAAGTTCGGCTACTACCGCTTCCACGCGGACAGTCGGTGTTTTGCGAAGGGGCTGTGAGTCTCGTCGGGGCGGTGGGCTGGCTCGGGGGCGTCCGGCGGGTGGGTGGGGTCCGTTAAGCGGGTGGGGTCCGTCAGACGGGTGGGGTCCGTTAAGCAGGTGGGATCCGTCAGGCGGGCGATGAGGCAGCCGGGCAACTAGACGACGCCCCTCGCCGTACCCGCCTCACCGACCTCACCGACCTCACCGACCTCACCGACCTCACCGACCTCACCGACCAGCGGAAACGCGAGCCCAGGCCGGGCGGCAGCGCGGCTCACCGGGATATCCCTGATATGAGCCCACTCGGCGAAGACGCGGCCGTCCCTGCCTCGCCATAGCCGCGGAGGCCCACCCGCGCATCCAACTCCAGGCTGTTCGCCCCGGCCGGTGACGGCATCCGGAGCACCGCGTCGAGCACCGGCCCCAGACGGCCGCAGCCCGCGGTCCTCGGTGCCGTGAACCGGTTGTCCGCCACCCCGAACGCGACGACGAGCGGATCCTGCGAGACGACGGTCGACGCCGCGGTCTCCTTCAGCACCAGCCGCACCGGATCCTCATCGGTACCGATGGAACAGCCGGACGGCACGGCCGGCCCCGAGATCCCGAATTTCAAGTTCAGCTCGCCGCGCCGCTGATCGTTCGACTGGAAGTCGAAGTAACCCGCGTACCGAGGCGTGATCTCCAACCACGTGCCCCGGACGCGCACAGGAGCGGCCGTCATCGCGCCGAAGACCTGGCGGAACTCTCCGTCGACCGTGCCCTCGGCGAAGGTGATCGCCATGCCCTTGTCGAGCGACTGGTCTATGCGCCCGAGGGTCAGATGCCCGACGGCAGTCATCGCTTCGCAACGCCAGTCCCCGGGATCGGCACCCTCAGGAAGCTCGGAAAGCGCCGGACAGGCACTGAAGTCGGCACCCGGCACGGGGGCGGGAGCCGCCGCATGGGCCGACCCTGCCGTCACACCCACCCCCAGAGTCAGAGCGGCCAGCGACAGCACGAGCCGCCGGGCCAGACGGGCCGGGCGCACCGAACGGACTGAACTGACCGAACGGGCTGCGTGAACTGTGCGCACTGCACGAGCTGTGCGGGCGGCACGAAGCATGGCGACCTCCGAATGAAGCGTCGAGTCGGCCGACTCGAAGGAGCGGCCTCCATCCAGCATTACAGGCTTTTCTCTGCATGGGAAGTTCTGCAGAGAAAAATCTGCAGAGCATTGGCTGTACGCTGCCGCCATGAGCGAATCGCAGGAGCTCCCCGCACCGGATCCCGCACGGGACGCCCTTGAGCCGAACCTCGCGCCAGACCGCGCACCGGACCCCGCGCCCACCCCCGCACCGGACTCCACCCCGGCTCCCGAACCGACGGACGACACCCGGCGCCAAGTCAGCGACCCCGCCGCACTGAAGGCCCTCGCCCACCCCCTGCGGCTACGGATCCTGCGTCACCTCGGCGTCTCCGGACCAGCGACCTCGACGACCCTCGCCGCCGCCCTCGGCGAGAACACCGGCACCCTCAGCTATCACCTGCGCCGGCTGGAGCAGGGCGGGTTCATCGAGGACGTCCCGGACAGCCCCGGCGGACGCGAGCGCTGGTGGCGGGCGGTGCGCGGGCTGGACATTCGCAGGCCCGCGCAGGAGGAGATGACGGACGGCGAGCGTGCCGTCGCGAGCACGCTCGACCGGATGAGGATGGAGGAGGACATCGAGCTCGCCCGCCGCTTCATGGCGGAACAGGCGGACTCACAAGGCTGGATGCGAGGCTCACGGAGCCTCAGCCACCTCACCGCGGAAGAGGTCGACGCCTTCCACGACGCCTATCTGGAGCTGCTGGCCCGCTTCTCCCGCGGCCCGGAAGACGCACCGCCCGGCGCCCGCCCCGTCCATCTGCGGTGGTTCGCCCTCCCCGCCGAATGACCCCAACTCGGCTGCGGGCGAAGGCCCCCGGAAACGACGAAGATCCCGCCCGATCGTGAAGATCGGACGGGATCTCGTCAACTACCCCTGAGTGAACTCAAGAACAGTCATTGCGGTGGACCTGTGGGGATTTGAACCCCAGACCCCCTCGATGCGAACGAGGTGCGCTACCAGACTGCGCCACAGGCCCTTGCAACGAGTGAAACTCTAGCATCCCCGTCAGGGTGCTTGGAAATCCGTTCCTTGCCTGGTCACTCGTTGGCCGCGCGGGGCCGTTCGCCGTCCTCGTACTGATCGAACAGCGGGGTGCGGCCCCGCTCGCGGGCGCGGCGGGCGGAGGCCGCGCGGCGGGCGTCGGTGCGGCCGTCCGCCGTCGTCCTGTCCTCCGACCCGTCCTCCGCGTCCTCGTCCTGAACGTCGTGGGCGTGCTGGGCGTCGCGGTCGTCCCGCGCACCCGACTGCGCCTCCTGCTCCGGCGCCACGGAACTGGACCGGGCCGAACTCCACGCGTCCGGCGCCCCGAGGTCCACGTCGGACGTGGCGCGCGGCGCGACCGGTGCGGTGACGTACGTCGGCAGCGGGACCGGTACCGGGTCCCAGCTGTCGCCCTGGCCCGGCCGGCGCTGCCGCTCGCGCTGCTGGTCGACCCACTCGGCGTGGTCGGTCTGTTCGACGAGGGCGCGGCGGTCGGCGGCGAGCGCGGACAGCCCGGGGTCGGTCTGCGGTTCCGGCCCCTCCTCGGCGTCGTCGAGCGAGGCGTCCACGGACGCGCGCCGACGCGGCTGGCGCTCCCGCAGTCGCTGCGCGGCGACCTCGGCCCTGCGCCGGTCCATCTGGTAGGCGAAGCGGCGGCGTTCCTGGGTGCGCAGGTAGGCGATGTATCCGCTGAGCAGTACCGCCGGCACGCCGGGCGCCCAGAGCAGGGCGAGCCCGCCGACCGCCGCGACGATCGCGCCGAGCGTGAAGGCGAGGAAGAGCATCACGGTGGTACGTCTGCGGCGCGCGAGCACCTTCACGCGCCGGGCGCGCGCTGCCGCGGCCTCCTCGGCGGGGCTGCGCCGAGCGACCGGGACACGCTTGCGCGCGGACGCGGAGGGGGACTTGGGCGCCTTGGCGGACGCGGGGGCTTGCGGGGGTGCCGACTTGGGCGCCTGCTCGCGTGCCGGTTCACGGACGGGCGGCGTGTGCTCGGACTCGCGCGCCGCTTCCCGCGCCGCCGCGCGCTCCGGCTCGCGGACCGTTCCGCGTTCCGGTTCTCGCGGCGCTTCCGGCCGTTCGTGGCTCTGCTGGCGGACGGGTGCGTGCACCTGGGGACGGACCGGGGGCATGGCGAAGGCCCGGACGTCCACCGAGTCGGTGACGGCGTCCGAGGCGTCGGCGCTGGGCTCCCCCTCCTCGGCGGAGCGCGCCCGCAGGTCCTTGGCGTACCGGCGCTCCATTCCCGCCCGTCCGGACAGCAGCCGGATGGCGGTGCTGAAGCGTTCCGTCGGACGGGCCTCGTTCAGCTCGTCCTGCCTACGGAGCCACATCGGCACCAAGTAGGCGGCCCAGGCCCCGACAATGACTGCGTAGATGAGGCCGCTGCTGCTCACGCCTCACACGGTAGAGGGGTTTGCGTGAGGCCATCTGCCAATTGAGCCGGTGTGTCGCACGATCTGGCTGATATTTCGAGCTTTTTTTGTGACCGATGCGATCAACAGGCCGCCGAGTTGGCGAATTCATTGCCCTAAGACGGTCATCCGCCGATCACTTTCGAACACTTATTCCATTTCCAGCGTCCCGGACTTCCACCCCTCCGGGCTATGCGGGATTGTCGTGCGGGGTACTCCGGGAGCGTGCCCGCTGCCAGCGGCTCAGCAACCCCTCGGGCACCTCTTCCGCGGTGAGCGCGAAGACGAGATGGTCGCGCCAGGCGCCGTCGATGTGGAGATAACGGGGCCTGAGCCCCTCCTCACGGAATCCGAGTTTCTCGACGACGCGGCGGCTGGGGCCGTTCTCCGGGCGAATACAGACCTCGATGCGGTGCAGTCCGACGGACCGGAAACAGTGGTCGACGACGAGTGCCACGGACGTCGGCATCACTCCGCGCCCGGCCACCGACTCGTCCACCCAGTAACCGATGTGGCCCGAACACATGGAACCCCAGGTGATCCCCGCCACCGTCAACTGCCCGACCAGGCGCCCCTGGTATTCAATGACGAACGGCAGCATCCGGCCCGAGTTCGCCTCGGAACGCAGATGCCGGACCATCTGCCGGTACGTCGGCCGGTGCGCGATCGGCCCGCTGGGAGTGGGCGGCGGAATCGTCGCCTCCCAGGGGCGCAGCCAGTCCCGGTTGCGCCGGTTGACCTCGCGCCAGGCACGCTGGTCGCGCAGTTTTATCGGCCTCAGGACGATGTCGCCGTCCACCAGCACGGCAGGCCAGGATGGGCTGTTCAGCTCGCACCCCCACTGGTGTCGGCGGGTCTGGGGTGATCGCCGCCGCGGATCTGGTCGACGGCGTGCGCCAGCAGGGGCTCCAGGACGGCGAGGCCGTCCCTCACCCCGCCGGTGGACCCCGGAAGGTTGACGATCAGTGTGTACCCGGCGACTCCGGCGAGCCCCCGGGAGAGCGCCGCGGTCGGCACCTTCTCCCGTCCGAACGCCCGGATGGCCTCGGCGATGCCCGGCACCTCGTAGTCGATGACCGCGCGGGTCGCCTCGGGGGTGCGGTCGGTCGGCGATACGCCGGTGCCGCCGGTGGTGACGACGGCGTCGTAACCGGCCTCCACGGCGGCTCTCAGCGCGGCCTCCACGGGGTCGCCGTCGGGAACGACCTGTGGCCCCTCGACCGTGAAGCCGAAACCCTTGAGGCCGTCGGCGACCAGTGGGCCGCCCTTGTCCTCGTAGACGCCGGTGGCGGCCCGGTTGGAGGCCGTGACCACCAGGGCGCGGTACGGCGCGGACAGCGTGCTGTCGGGCGTCATGTCCGGCTCCAGTCGCCCGACTTGCCGCCCGTCTTCTCCTCCACGCGCACGTCCGTGATGACCGCTCCCTTGTCGACCGCCTTGACCATGTCGATCACGGTGAGCGCGGCGACGGAGACCGCGGTGAGCGCCTCCATCTCGACGCCTGTGCGGTCCGTCGTCTTCACGGTGGCCCGGATGCGTACGGCGTCGTCCGCGACCGACAGATCCAGTTTCACACCCGACACCGACAACGGGTGGCAGAGCGGGATCAGGTCCGGGGTGCGTTTGGCGCCCATGATTCCGGCGATGCGCGCGGTGGCGAGGGCGTCGCCCTTGGGGACCCCCTCGCCGCGCAGCAGTTCGACCACGCGGGGCGAGACGAGGACGCGTCCGGTGGCGGTGGCGGTGCGCGCGGTCACGTCCTTGCCGGACACGTCGACCATCCGGGCGGCGCCCGCTTCGTCGATGTGCGTCAGTCGGTCGTGCGCAGGGGGTCCGGGGGTGCTCCCCCGGAAAGGCTCAGTCATGCTGTGTGGCGCTCCCGGTCCGGGCGTGTTGTGCGCGACACGGTACCGCCAACCAGCAGTACTCAGCCGAGCAGGACCACGTCGACCTCGGTGCCGGGCTCCACGGACTCGACGTTCTCGGGGACGACGATCAGCGCGTCGGCGAGCGCGAGGGCCGCCACGAGGTGCGATCCGGCGCCCCCTACGGGGGTGACCGCGCCGTCGGCGTACGTCCCGCGCAGGAACTGCCGGCGTCCCTTCGGGGAGGTCAGCGCCTTGTCCGCGGTGAGCGTGGCCCGGGTCCTCGGGCGGTGCACGTCGTCCAGGCCCATGAGGGTGCGGATCGCGGGGCGGACGAACAGCTCGAAGGAGACGTACGACGAGACCGGGTTGCCCGGGAGGGCCAGCAGCGGGATGTGGTCGGGGCCGATGGAGCCGAAGCCCTGGGGTTTGCCGGGCTGCATGGCGAGCTTGCGGAAGTCGATCCCGGCGCCCTCCTCGTCCTCGTCCCCTACGGAGGACAGCGCCTCCTTGACGACGTCGTACGCCCCGACGCTCACGCCGCCGGTGGTGACCATGAGGTCGGCGCGGACGAGCTGGTCCTCGATGGTGGAGCGGAGGGTCTCCGCGTCGTCGGCGACGGCGCCCACCCGGTAGGCGATGGCTCCGGCGTCGCGGGCGGCGGCGGTGAGGGCGAAGCTGTTCGAGTCGTAGATCTGGCCGTTGCCCAACTGCTCGTCGGGCTGGACGAGTTCGCTGCCGGTGGACATGACGACCACGCGCGGGCGGGGGCGTACGCGGACCGTGCCGCGGCCGATCGCGGCGAGGAGGGCGATCTGCGGCGGGCCGAGGACGGTGCCGGCTTCCAGGGCGCGGTCGCCCGCCTTCACGTCGCTGCCCTGCGCGCGGACGTGCGCGCGTGCCTCGGCCGAGCGGTACACGTGCACGTGCCCGCCGGCTCCCTCGGGGGACTGGCTGCGGGCCCGCATGCCGGTGACCGGGCCCTCGCCGAGGCCTCCGTCGGTCCACTCCACGGGGACGACGGCCTCGGCGCCGGGCGGGAGCGGGGCGCCGGTCATGATGCGGGCGGTCTCTCCGGGGCCCACGTGGAGGGACTCGGCCTGCCCGGCCGCGACGTCACCGATGACCGTCAGGACGGCCGGGTACTCCTCGCTCGCGCCCGCCACGTCCGTGACCCGCACCGCGTACCCGTCCATCGAGCTGTTGTCGAAGGGCGGGAGCGAGACCGGCACCGTGACGTCCTCGACCAGGACGCAGCCCTGGGCGTCGAGCAGATGGAGCTCGATGGGGTCCAGGGGGCGGACGGTCGCGAGGATGTCCTCCAGGTGCTCGTCCACCGTCCAGAGGTGGTCGGGTCCTGCGGTGCGGGTCGCGGCGGTGCTCAACGTTGCTACATCTCCTCGGCTACGTAACTGCGAAGCCAGGCCCGGAAGTCCGGCCCCAGGTCTTCACGTTCGCACGCGAGTCTGACAATGGCACGCAGATAGTCGCCCCGGTCTCCGGTGTCATAGCGGCGGCCCTTGAAGACGACGCCGTGCACGGGGCCGCCGACCTTCTCGTCGGTGGCGAGCTGCTGGAGGGCGTCGGTGAGCTGGATCTCGCCGCCGCGGCCCGGCTCGGTCTTGCGCAGTATGTCGAAGATGTGGGGGTCGAGGACGTAGCGGCCGATGATCGCGTAGTTCGACGGGGCGTCGGCCGCGTCGGGCTTCTCGACCAGGCCGGTCACCTTGACGACGTCGTCGTCCGCGGTGGCCTCGACGGCCGCGGAGCCGTAGAGGTGGATCTGCTCGGGTTCGACCTCCATGAGGGCGACGACGCTGCCGCCGTGCAGCTCCTGGACCTCGACCATGCGCGCGAGGAGGGGGTCGCGGGGGTCGATCAGGTCATCCCCGAGGAGGACGGCGAAGGGCTCGTGGCCGACGTGCGGGGCGGCGCACAGGACGGCGTGGCCGAGGCCCTTGGGGTCGCCCTGGCGGACGTAGTGCATGGTCGCGAGGTCGCTGGACTCCTGGACCTTGGCGAGCCGGCCCGCGTCGCCCTTCTTCTGGAGGGCGGATTCGAGCTCGTAGTTGCGGTCGAAGTGGTCCTCAAGAGGGCGCTTGTTGCGTCCGGTGATCATGAGGACGTCGTCGAGCCCAGCCGACACGGCCTCTTCGACCACGTACTGGATCGCGGGCTTGTCCACGACCGGCAGCATCTCCTTGGGAGTTGCCTTCGTGGCCGGCAGGAACCTGGTGCCGAGACCGGCTGCGGGAATGACAGCCTTGCTGATCCTGGGGTGCGACTGAGTCATGCCCGAACCTTATCCGGTGCGTTTGTGCGCAATCTGTGGCACCGGTTGAAACGTTCTCATATGAGCACATTAGAGAGGGTACGGGTGGGACCTGTGCGTCACCTAGGACATGAAGCCGAGCCTGACAAGCGAATGTTGCGGCGAGAGTTCCTCGCGGTGAGGAACAGGTTGACGGCCGATGACGTACGGGAGGCGGGCGACGCGCTCGCCGACCGCGCCCTGGAACTGCCGGAGTTGGCGCACGCGCGCACGGTGGCGGCCTACGTCTCCGTCGGGACCGAACCCGGAACGCTCGCGCTCCTGGACGCACTCCGCGCGCGGGACGTCCGCGTCCTGCTGCCGGTGCTCCTCCCGGACAACGACCTGGACTGGGGCGCCTACGACGGCGAGGGCTCGCTCGCAAGGGTCCAACACGGCGGAAAGATGGCGCTGTTCGAGCCCTCCGGCGAGCGGCTCGGCCCGGACGCCGTGACGGCCGCCGACGTCGTCCTGCTGCCCGGCCTGGCGGTCGACGGGCGCGGGATGCGCCTGGGCCGCGGCGGAGGGTCGTACGACCGCGTACTGGCGCGGCTGGAGCGGGCGGGCGCGCATCCCGCGCTGGTGGTGCTGCTGTACGACTCCGAGGTCGTCGAGCGGGTCCCTGCGGAGGCGCACGACCGGCCGGTGCGGGCGGCGGTCACACCGAGCGGTCCGCACCGGTTCACCGAGAACTGAAATGGCCCTCCACGCACGCGTGGAGGGCCATTTCAGTTCGTTCAACGATTCACGGCTTGAGCACCAGGGTGTCGCTCGTGCTGTCGTCGACCGCCTTGGACGAGAACGACCAGGGCAGCAGTTCACCGTTGACCCACTTGCTGGTCTGGTCGGTGTAGTGCGCGCTGTAGGCGTGTCCGGAGGCTCCGGTGAGGTTGATCCACTTGGACTTGTCGAAGTTGTCCAGGTTGACCACCATGCGCATCGACGGCACCCAGACGACTCCGTAGCCGCCGGCCGCGTTCCAGCCGGTCGCGTTGACCGTGGCCTCGCCGCCGCTGAGCTTCCAGGGGCCGCGGTTGAGGACGTACTTGACGATGCCGGGGCCCTCGGTGCCCAGGGTCTGGTTCTTCAGGAACAGGCGGTGCAGCCGACCCCAGCTCCAGGTGTCGATGTCCTTGCCGAGCTTGGCGGTGAGCTCCCAGCGGGCGTCGATCATGGCGCGCTTGAACAGCTGGTTCATGTTGCTCGCACCCGGGCGGTTGCCCGACTCGGGGGTCTTCCACCAGTCGCTGGTGGGGTCGTCCATGAGCTTGCGGACGACCTCGAACCAGCGGTCGCCGCCGTCCGGTTGGGCCTCGTCGGCATCGCGCTCGCCGCACTCGCGGACCTTCTGGTTGTCCTCGTCGGCGGGCCCGGTGGTGTCGACCGGCTTGACGATCAGACACTGGCCCTTGACCCGCAGCTCCTTGGGGAGCTTGTTGCCGAAGGCGAGCTTGAGGATGTTGCGCCAGACCGAGTTGAAGTAGGCGGCGGCCGCCGAGTCGGCGTCCTGGGTGTAGTCCCAGCCCTCCAGGAGCTTCTGCGCCTCGCGCACGTCCGGGTCGTCGATGTCGAGCTTCAGCAGCTTGGGCACGATCAGCTTGGCGATCTCGCTGCTGTCGTCGAGCTGCATCTGCCGCATGTCGTCGGTGGAGATCTTGCCGCCGCCGTCGATCTTCGACTGGATCAGATCGGTGATGCGCTGGCTGCGGGTGCCGTAGCCCCAGTCCGTGGTGAGTGTGTACGGGTACTTGTCCTTGTCGATCACGGCCTGGTTGGCGGTGACGATGTAGCCGCGCTTCGGGTTGAACTCGTACGGCAGGGCGGCCTGCGGGATGTAGCCGTTCCAGTCGTACTTGGGGTCCCAGCCGGGCACCGGCAGCGAGCCGTCGCCCTTCCCGCGCGTGGGGATCTTGCCGGGCAGCGTGTAGCCGATGTTGTTCTTGGTGTCGGCGTAGACGAGGTTCTGGGAGGGCACGTCGAACTTCGTGGAGGCCGCGCGGAACTCGGTCCAGTTCGACGCCTTGTCGATGGCGAAGACGGCGTCCATGGTGGTGCCCGGGTCCTCGGCGGTCCAGCGCAGGGCGATGCCGTAGCCGTCGCCTCTGTCGGGTGCCGCGGCGTCGACGGTGGCCTTCTTGCCGACCTTCACGAGTTCGTCGTCACGGTCGGACAGCAGCGGGCCGTTGTTGGTCTCCCGGACGACGATCTTCTTGGACGCGCCGCCGGCGACCTTGATGGTCTCCGTGCGGGTCGTGAAGGGCTTCGTCTTGCCGTCGTACAGGTAGCCGTCCCCGGAGAGCTTCTCCAGGTAGAGGTCGGTGGTGTCGACCCCGGAGTTGGTCATGCCCCAGGCGATGTTCTGGTTGTGGCCGATGACGACGCCGGGCATGCCCGCGAAGGTGTAGCCGGAGACGTCGTACTGGCACTTGCTGGAGACCGCGCGGCAGTGCAGGCCCATCTGGTACCACACCGACGGCAGCGACGCCTCCAGGTGTGGATCGTTGGCCAGGAGGGGCTTGCCGGTGATGGTGTTCTTGCCGGCGACGACCCAGGAGTTGGAGCCGATGCCCTGGCCGTTCACGCCGACGGCCGTCGGGAGGTCCTCCAGGACGTTCGAGAGGCTCGAGAGCTGGCTCGTGAGGGCCGAACCCGACGAGGACGACGTCGACCCCGTCGTGCCGCTCGTGGACGTGCTGGTGGAGCTGTCAGAGCTGCCGAAGGTCTTGGTGTACTCGTCGTACTCGCCCTCGGTGACGATCGGCTGGTTGCGGCTGTACGGATACTCCGGGTACAGGTCCGCGATCTGCTGGGGGCCGAGGCGGCTGGTCATTAGGGCGCGGTCGATCTCGTCCTGCATATTGCCGCGCAGGTCCCAGGCCATCGCCTTGAGCCACGCGATCGAGTCGACCGGGGTCCACTTCTGCGGCTTGTAGTTGTTCTCGAACCCGAGGGCCGCGTACTCCAGGGAGATGTCCTTGCCGTCTTTGCCCTTGAGGTAGGCGTTGACTCCCTTGGCGTACGCCTGGAGGTACTTCTTCGTGGAGGCCGACAGCGTGGTGTCGTACTCCTTCTGGGCCACTCGGTCCCAGCCCAGGGTGCGCAGGAACTCGTCGTTCTTGACCTGGCCCTTTCCGAACATCTCGGAGAGCCGGCCGGAGGTCATGTGCCGGCGCACGTCCATCTCGTAGAACCGGTCCTGCGCCTGGACGTAGCCCTGGGCCATGAACAGGTCCGCGTCGGAGGACGCGTAGATCTGGGGGATGCCGTAGCTGTCGCGCTTCACGTCGACGGGTCCGGACAGGCCGTCGAGGGTGATCGATCCGGTGGTCTGCGGAAGCGACGCGCGGACCGTGCTGATCGACCAGTACGCGCCGTAGGCGATGCCCCCGATGATGGCCAGTACCAGAACAAGCACCAATAGACGGGCTTTGCGCCCCTTTTTCCTGCCGGACTTGCCGGGCTTATGACCCGATGAGGCGGTGGTGTTGGGGGGCATCGCTGTCCTTGCTGTCCTAACGCGAGCGGCAGGGCGGGCTGTGCTTTTGACTGAGCGCTGGAGCAACCATAGGCGCAGGGTCCCGGGCGACTTGACGCGGAGTCGGGTACCGACGCGGACGGGCGTTCGATCTTGCCTCGAGAAGTGTCAAGAAAGCGTCAAGAGTTAGGTAAGGTAACGAAGTACTTGGATGCATGGCGCCGCAGCCTCGCGTCCCCTGTACGTGTGCTGTCGCCCCAGAGGCGCGTCAGCCGAGGAAGGGAAGGCCACTGACTGTCCACCACCTCGACCAGCTTCTGCTCGTCTGCTCGCTCGTCCTGCTCGTCGCCGTCGCGGCGGTCCGGATCTCCTCGCGCAGCGGGCTCCCGAGCCTGCTCGTGTACCTGGGGATCGGCGTCGCCATGGGCCAGGACGGCGTCGGCGACATCCACTTCAACAACGCCGAGCTGACCCAGGTCATCGGGTACGCGGCCCTGGTCGTGATCCTGGCCGAGGGCGGCCTCGGCACGAAGTGGAAAGAGGTCAGGCCCGTCCTGTCGTCCGCGGCCACACTGGCGCTGGCGGGAGTGGCGGTGAGCGTCGGCGTCACGGCCGCGGCCGCGCACTACGTGGTCGGCCTGGAATGGCGGCAGGCGCTCATCATCGGGGCGGTGGTGTCCTCGACGGACGCGGCGGCGGTCTTCTCCGTGCTGCGCCGAATCCCCCTCCCCGCGCGCGTGACGGGCACGCTGGAGGCCGAGTCCGGGTTCAACGACGCCCCGGTGGTCATCCTGGTCGTCGCCTTCTCCACGGCGGGCCCCGTCGAGCACTGGTACCTCCTGGTGGGCGAGATAGCCCTGGAACTGGCCATCGGCGCGGCCATGGGTGTCGCGGTGGGCTGGCTCGGGTCCTGGGGGATCCGGCACGTGGCGCTGCCCGCCTCCGGGCTCTACCCGATCGCCGTCATGGCCATCGCGGTCACCGCGTACGCGGCGGGCGCCCTGGCACACGGCAGCGGCTTCCTGGCGGTCTATCTCGCCTCGATGATGCTCGGCAACGCCAAGCTGCCCCACTGGCCCGCCACACGCGGTTTCGCCGAGGGGCTCGGCTGGATCGCCCAGATCGGCATGTTCGTCCTGCTCGGCCTGCTGGTCACCCCGCACGAACTGGGGGACGACGTCTGGCCCGCGCTCATCATCGGCCTGGTGCTGACAATGGTCGCCCGGCCGCTCAGCGTGGTGGTGAGCCTCACGCCGTTCCGGGTGCCCTGGCAGGAGCAGACCCTCATGTCCTGGGCCGGGCTGCGCGGCGCGGTGCCCATCATCCTGGCGACGATCCCCATGGTGAACGGCGTCTCCGGCAGCCGCCGCATCTTCAACATCGTCTTCGTCCTGGTCGTGGTCTACACCCTCATCCAGGGGCCGACACTCCCCTGGCTGGCGCGCAAGCTGCGGCTCGGCGAGGGTGCGGAGGCCGCCGACCTCGGAGTCGAATCAGCGCCTCTGGAGCGGCTGCGCGGGCATCTGCTGTCGGTGGCGATCCCCCCGGAGTCGAAGATGCACGGCGTCGAGGTCAACGAGCTGAGACTGCCGGCCGGGGCCGCGGTCACCCTCGTCGTACGCGATGAAAAATCGTTCGTCCCCCTGCCCTCGACGGTCCTGCGGCGCGGCGACGAACTCCTCGTGGTCACCACGGACCCGGTCCGGGACGCGGCGGAGCAGCGTCTGCGCGCGGTGGGCCACGGCGGCAAGCTCGCGGGGTGGCTGGGCACGGACGTCACCGGCGCCGGCCGTTAAGGGCATGTTTCGCACGGTTCACATGTTCACCAATCACAGGTGAACGCGCGCGTGGTGCCCGTTTTCACAGGCTCACCGCACCTCTCCACCTGTACGATGAAGGCACATTCTGATCGAACCAACTCTGCCTGAAGCAGTGCTGGCGCGACCGTATGGCGGCCGAGACCCTCTCCGCAGTGGGCACCGGTATCTACCGCAGTTCCGCGCAAGAGGACAGCTCTCGGCGCCCCCCGCACAGGGCGCGCTACCAGGCGGCAGAAAGGCACGGGCCGTGGCATCCACGGTCACCTCCGGGACGGGATCCCGTCCCGGATACGGGCAGCTGCTGCGCACGCGCGGCGCCTGGACGTTCCTGCTTCCCGGCTTCGCGGCACGCCAGCCGTTCGCGATGCTCACCATCTCCATCGTGCTGCTGGTCCAGCACACCACCGGCTCCTACGGCGCGGCGGGCGCCGCCGCGGCCGTCACCGGCGTCTCCATGGCCCTGTTCGCGCCCTACAGCGGCCGCCTGGCCGACCGCTACGGACAGCGGACCGTCCTGCTCCCCGGCGTCCTGGTGCACACCCTGTCGGGCCTCACGTTCACGGCCCTCGCGCTCGGCCACGCGCCCCTGTGGGCGCTGTTCGTGGCGGCCGTGCCCACCGGCGCCTCGGTGCCGCAGATCGGGCCCATGGTGCGCGCCCGCTGGGGCGTGAAGCTCCAGGACTCCCCGCTGCTGAGCACCGCCGCGGCCTTCGAGTCCGTCACGGACGAGCTGACCTTCGTCTTCGGCCCGCTCCTGGCCACCGCCCTGTGCACCGCCGTGAACCCGGCCGCCGGCCTGATCACCGAGGCCTCGCTGACCCTCGTCGGCGGCCTGCTGTTCGCCGCCCAGAAGAGCACCCAGCCCACGGTGGCCGTCACCGCCGGGCACGCACGCGTGGAGCACGTTTCCGCATTGAGCATCCCCGGGGTGCGCGTGCTGATCGTGACCTTCCTGGGCATCGGTTCCGTCTTCGGCGGGATGCAGGTCTCCCTGGCCGCGTTCACCGAGTCGATCGGCGAACCGGGCCTGAACGGCGTCCTGTACGGCACGTTCGCCGCCGGCAACATGCTCTCCGGGATCGTCTGCGGTGCCGTCGCCTGGAAGGTCGCCCCGCAGCGCCGCCTGCTCATCGGCTACGCGGCGCTCGCGCTGACCGCGTCCGCCCTGTGGACCGCGCACTCGGTGGCGCTGCTGGCGGGCCTGGGTCTCCTGGTCGGCATGTGCATCGCGCCCGCCCTGATCACCGGCTACACGCTGGTCGAGGGACTCGTCCCGGCCGGCGCCCGTACGGAGGCCTTCACCTGGCTGACCGGCGCGGTCGCCCTCGGCCAGGCCGCCGCCGTCACGGTCGCGGGACAGCTGGAGGACCGCCTGTGGGGCGGCGCCGGTTTCCTGGTCCCGATGGTCGGCACCGTGCTCGCCCTGGGGACCCTGCTGGCCCTGCGCTCACGCCTCGCGACCCGGCCCCACAGCCGGACCGTGGCACGTGGCGTCGGTCACCGCGTGCCGGTGGCAGTGGACTGATCCCCGGGAATACGTCAGTATGGACGCTCGTTAGCACTCATTGAGTGAGAGTGCCAGGAGGAAGACAACAGTGCCGACCTACCAGTACCAGTGCACCGAGTGCGGCGAGGGCCTTGAAGCGGTCCAGAAGTTCACCGACGACGCGCTGACCGAGTGCCCCAATTGCGGCGGACGCCTGAAGAAGGTGTACTCCGCGGTCGGCATTGTCTTCAAGGGCTCCGGCTTCTACCGGAACGACAGCCGCGGCTCCTCGTCGAGCAGCACGCCGGCCACCCCGAAGCCGTCGACGTCCTCGGACTCGAAGCCGTCCACCCCCTCGACCTCGTCGTCCTCCTCGGACTCGAAGTCGTCGAGTTCGGGCTCCTCGTCCAGTAACAGCTCCGCCGCGTAGGACACTTCCGCGGGACCCTGTCGTCGCACGACGACAGGGTCTTCGGCGTTTCCGGAGCCGGTTTCCGCGCCATTTCGACGGCCGCTAGGGTGCGGGGCATGGCGAACGCAGAGATCGGCGTAATCGGCGGCTCCGGCTTCTACTCGTTCCTCGACGACGTGACCGAGATCGAGGTGGACACCCCCTACGGACCCCCCAGCGACTCCCTCTTCCTCGGCGAGATCGCCGGCCGGCGGGTCGCGTTCCTGCCACGGCACGGACGCGGCCACCATCTGCCGCCGCACCGCATCAATTACCGCGCCAACCTCTGGGCGCTGCGCTCCGTCGGCGTCCGCCAGGTCCTCGGCCCGTGCGCGGTGGGCGGGCTGCGCCCCGAGTACGGGCCGGGCACGCTGCTGGTGCCGGACCAGCTGGTGGACCGCACCAAGTCCCGCACGGGCACGTACTTCGACGGACTCCCGCTGCCCGACGGCGCGGTGCCGAACGTGGTGCACGTGTCGCTGGCCGACCCCTACTGCCCCACCGGCCGGGCCGCCGCGCTGAAGTCGGCGCGCGGGCGCGACTGGGAGCCGGTGGACGGCGGCACGCTCGTGGTGATCGAGGGCCCGCGCTTCTCAACCCGCGCCGAGTCGCTGTGGCACCAGGCGCAGGGCTGGTCGGTGGTCGGCATGACCGGCCACCCCGAGGCCGCGCTCGCCCGTGAACTGGAGCTCTGCTACTCGTCGTTGACCCTCGTCACCGACCTCGACGCGGGCGCCGAGACCGGCGAGGGCGTCTCCCACGACGAGGTGCTGCAAGTGTTCGCGGCCAACGTGGACCGGCTGCGGGGCGTGCTGTTCGACACGGTGGCCGCGCTGCCGGAGAGCGGGGAGCGGGACTGCCTGTGCGCGAACGCGCTGGGCGGGATGGACCCGGGCTTCGCACTGCCGTAACCGGGGCCCAGGCGGCGGAACGTCCCGTTCGGGTGAGGGAGTTGTCCACAACCGACGGGTAACACACGGGCTCCGGCAGACATCGGCGCAAACCTTCATCGTGGGACCGCAAGCCGATCCCTCGTCGCAGGTGGTGTTCCCATGTCCCTGTCCCGTCCGCCCTTCACAGCCCCGTCAGGACCGCCTTTCACGACCTCACTCTCAGCCGATCCCGATCCCCATCTCGCCCCCTTCCCGCGCCCGTTGGGCACCGACGCCCCGCCCACCTGCGAGGTGCCGCACTTCGCACCGGTGCGGGTGCGGGGCGGCCGTCAGCAGCTGCGCCGGTTGCTACGGCATCGGAGGCGGGCCGTGGCCGCGGGGCTGGCGCTGACGGCCGCGGCGCTCGTGGCGGCGGGCCCGCGCGAGGCCGCGGAGGCGCGGCACAGTGAACGGCCCCGCGGGCACCCGGTGGTCGATCCGGTACGGCAGCGCCGGGCGGTCGAGTGGGTGTCGGCCCCGGTGCGGATCGCCGACGCCGGCACGGTGCGGCTGCTGCGGGCGGGCGACCGGGTCGATGTGATCGCCGCGGAGGAGCCGGCGGCAGGCGGTGACGCGCACGTGGTCGCGCGCGGGGCGCGGGTGACGAAGGTGCCCGAACCGGTCGAAGTGGCGGGCGGCGGCGGGGCGTTGGTGGTGCTGTCGGTGCCGCGCGGCACGGCGGCGCGGCTGGCCGGCGCGAGTGCCACGGCACGGCTGGCGGTGACGATGTGTTGATCAGCCGGTTGGTGTCGGTGCTGGTCCGGGGGGTGAACCGTGCCTTTCGAGGACTCGGCGACTTGCTGTCAAGTCCCTCATTGGAGTTACTGAATTGGACAGGACGGCCGGACCTTGACGTAGGTTGCGGACCTGTTGGTTCCACACCCCGCGCGTGCGAGAAGAGGCTCCGAGTTGAGCGAGAAGAAGGAACCGGGCGTCTGGCAGGGCTTCAAGGCCTTCCTGATGCGCGGGAACGTCGTCGATCTGGCAGTCGCGGTCGTCATCGGTGCCGCCTTCACGAACATCGTCAACTCGGTGGTGAAGGGGATCATCAACCCGCTCGTCGGGGCGATCGGCACACAGAACCTGGACACCTACAGCTCGTGTCTGAGCAGCAGTTGCTCGGGCGACAAGGGCATCCAGCTGATGTGGGGCTCCGTCCTGGGAGCCACCCTCAGCTTCGTGATCACCGCGGCGGTCGTCTACTTCCTGATGGTCCTGCCCATGTCGAAGTACCTGGCGCGGATCGAGGCCCATCGGAAGGCCAAGGAGGGCACGCACGAGATGATCGAGATCACGGAGCTGGAAGTGCTCAAGGAGATCCGCGACGCGCTCGTCGCGCAGCGCGGCGAAGGACACCGCGAGCCGTAACCGACGGCTCAGATGTGGTGGGGCGGCTTCTCGTCGAGGAAGCGCTTCAGATCGGCGGCGCTGTCGCCCTCTGGACGCTCGCCCCACCCACGGTCCGTGTCGTCGGAGGACGGCCGGCTCAGCGGGTCGTCGAAGACCAGCGCGGGCTTGGGATCGCGCGGCCCGGGGTCGGGGGCGGTACTCATGCCTCCAGGGTACGGCCACCTGCGGACGTCATCTGCTGTGCTAGTCCCCATGACGTCGGACACCCACAGCTCCCCCAGCTCCCACGGCCCCCAGAGACCCCTGCGCTCCGTGCGCCCGCTCACCGCCCGAGGCCGGGACGAGCCGCACCGGGTCGCCTCGCCGCTGGAGCTCTTCTTCGACCTGTGCTTCGTCGTGGCCATCGCGCAGGCGGGCCTCCAGCTGGCCCACGCCGTCGGCGAGGGACACGCGGGCGAGGGCATCCTGAACTACGCGATGCAGTTCTTCTCCATCTGGTGGGCGTGGATGAACTTCTCGTGGTTCGCCTCGGCCTACGACAACGACGACGTGCTGTACCGGGTCGTCACCCTGGTGCAGATCGCCGGCGTCCTGGTCCTCGCGGCCGGTGTCTCGCGGGCCTTCGACCAGCACGACTACGTGGTCGTCTGGCTCGGCTACCTGATCATGCGGCTGGCGATGGCATCGCAGTGGCTGCGGGCGGCGCGGGCGGCACAGGGCCCGGAGCGCACGATGGCCCTGAGGTACGCGGGCGGCGTACTCCTCTGCCTGGTCGGCTGGCTGGGGCTGGTGGTCCTGCCGGAGCACGCACGGGCGTGGGTGTTCCTCGTGATGGTGATCGCGGAGCTGTGCGTGCCGCTCTACGCGGAGAAGGACTTCACCACGCCCTGGCATCCGCACCACATCTCCGAGCGGTACGGCCTGTTCACGATCATCGTGCTGGGCGAGACGATCGCGGCGGCGACGGTGGCGGTGAAGTCGGGGGTGGACGAGCACGACGCGCTGGGCGAGTTGCTGCCGATCGCCGCGGGCGGACTGCTGATCGTGTTCGCCGCCTGGTGGATCTACTTCGTAGTGCCGATCCACGGGCACCTGCGCACCAACCAGCAGGCGTTCCTGTGGGGTTACGGCCACTACCTGATCTTCGCCGCCGCGGCCACGATCGGCGCGGGCCTGGAGGTGTCGGTGACAGAGGCCGTGGGCAAGGCCCACATCTCCACCCTGGCGGCCTCCGCGGCGGTGACCCTTCCCACGGCCCTCTACCTGCTCAGCGTGTGGGCCCTGCACGCCCGCCACTACAAGGTGGGCATCGCCCAGCAACTGGTGCTCCCGGTGGCCGCGTTGCTGGTGATCTGCTGCACGTTCCTGGGCCACTGGGCGGTACTGGCGGCGGGCCTGGTGTCGGCGCTGACGGTGGCGGTAGGGGTGACCCTGACGGCACGCATGGCGGCCGCGGAGAGCGGGCCCGGGGCAACGGCGCGGACGGCCTGACCGAAATCCGGAAGGTCCCCGGATCGACCAGGTGCTGGGCAAGACTGGGAGCCATGACAGTTGACGCATTGACGGACGTGGCCGGCGTGCGGGTGGGCCATGCGACAAGGGCGGGCGACGGCTGGCTCACCGGCACCACGGTCGTGCTGGCGCCGGAGGGCGGAGCGGTGGCCGCCGTGGACGTGAGAGGCGGCGGCCCCGGCACCAAGGAGACGGACGCGCTGGACCCGCGCAACCTGGTGCAACGGGTGGACGCGATCGTCCTGACCGGCGGCAGCGCGTACGGGCTGGACGCCGCGTCAGGGGTGATGGCCTGGCTGGAGGAACAGGGACGCGGGGTACGGGTGGGACCCGACCCGCTGCACGTAGTACCCGTGGTACCCGCGGCCTGTGTCTTCGACCTGGGACGAGGCGGCACCTTCAAGGCCAGACCGGACGCGTCCACCGGCCGGGCCGCAGTCGAGGCCGCGGCGATCAGCGGCCCCGGGGTGCGGGTGCGGGAGGGATGCGTGGGCGCCGGCACGGGGGCGGTGGTCGGACAGCTGAAGGGCGGCATCGGAACGGCGAGCATCGTGCTGGAGTCGGGCATCACGGTGGCGGCATTGGTGGTGGCCAACGCGGCCGGCTCGGCAACGGACCCGGAAACGGGCGTGCTGTACGGGGAGTTGCTGCAAGGCGGCCGAGTGACGTACCCCGACCCAGAGGTCCACGAGGCGGCAGGACAACGCCTGACCGAGGCCGCCGTGAAGAACACCCCGCCCCCACTGAACACAACCCTCGCGGTGGTAGCCACGGACGCCACCCTGACCAAGGCCCAGGCGCAGAAGCTGGCAGGCACGGCGCACGACGGCATCGCACGCGCCGTACGCCCGGTACACCTGCTGAACGACGGCGACACGGTATTCACGCTGGCCACCGGAACCCGCCCCCTGAACACGCAGAACCCCCTGGCCCTGAACGAGATCCTGGCGGCGGGCGCGGAGACGGTGACCAGGGCGATCGTGCGAGCGGTACGAGCAGCCGAGCCGGTGGAGGGCCCGGGCGGAACGTGGCCGTCGTACGAGGAGCTGTACGGCAGACGGTAGCCGCCTCGCTTCCTCCCCCAGCCGAACTCCCCACCCACCCCGTGTCCTCCCCCACCGGAACTCCCCACCCCCCACATATGTCCCGGTTCTGTCACCGGATGACGTCCAAGAGAAACGCCGGGAACCCGCGCAGTCCCCTCGCCCCTCTTCGTTCACGCATCACAGCGGACAGCGGACAACGCACACCACACCGAACCTGGAGCAGCCCGTGACAACGCCGGACATAGCAGCGCGGCGCGTACTGGGGGCCATCGCCGCCCTGGTGGTCGGCACCCTCACCCTCAGCGCGTGCGGCGGGAACGCCAGCGCGGACGCCAACACCGACATCAAGAACGGCAGCGGCAGCAACACCGCCAAGACGTCCACCGCGAAGATCGTCATCTCGGCGAAGGACGGCTCGACGAACGCGTCCATCAACGCGACCGGAGTGCGGGTCAGCGACGGCAAGTTGACCGACGTGAAGATGACGGTCGCGGGCTCCGGGCAGGCCGTGGACGGCGCGATATCCGCGAACGGTGCCAGCTGGAAGCCGAAGGAGCAGCTGGAGCGCGGCACCAAGTACCAGATATCGGCGACCGCGAAGGACTCCGCCGGCAAGACCGCGGCGGCCAACTCCATCTTCACGACGGTCACTTCGAGCAACAGCTTCATCGGGACGTACACCCCGGACAACGGGACGACGGTCGGCGTGGGGATGCCGGTGTCGTTCACGTTCAACAAGGTGATCAGCGACAAGAAGGCCGTGCAGTCGCACATCACGGTCACGTCGAGCACCGGGCAGCAGGTCGTGGGCCACTGGTTCGGCGCGCAGCGGCTGGACTTCCGGCCGCAGGACTACTGGAAGGCCGGTTCCAAGGTCACGATGAAGATCGACCTGGACGGCGTACAGGGCGCGAACGGCGTGTACGGCGTGCAGAAGAAGACCGTGAGCTTCACGATCGGCCGCTCGCAGGTCTCCACGGTCGACGTCAACACGCAGACGATGACGGTCGTTCGGGACGGCCAGACCCTCAAGTCGCTGCCGATCTCGTCCGGCAGCCCCGAACACACCACGTACAACGGCCAGATGGTGATCTCCGAGAAGTTCACGCAGACGCGGATGGACAGCCGGACGGTCGGTCTGGGCGGCGAGTACAACATCCCGGACGTGCCGCACGCGATGCGCCTGACCTCGACGGGCACGTTCATCCACGGCAACTACTGGTACAACAAGGCCAACCCGCCCTTCGGTCAGACGGGGACCAGCCACGGCTGTGTCGGCCTCGCGGACGTCCAGGGCGCGCAGGGCGCGACGAACGCCAAGTGGTTCTACGACAACTCCCTCATCGGGGACGTCGTGATCGTGAAGCACTCCCCCGACAGGACGGTGGACCCGGACAACGGGCTCAACGGCTGGAACATGTCATGGAGCGACTGGACTGCCGGAAGTGCCGCCTGACCGGCGGATTTTGACGGAACCTCGGGCCGCGCGGGAACATCCCGCGCGGCCCGCGCGTTTTCTGGGCATACGTTTTCTCGGTTCCCGGACATGATGTCCGACCGAGGGGCTACGGTATGCACCCACAAGGTGACATGCAGCAACGCCGGGAGAAGCCTTGAGCGTTCCGTACGACACGGCAGCGTACGAACAACCCGAGTCGCCCGAGTCTCCGCAAGAGCACCTCGAGCGACTCCTCGGCCGGGCCCTGAACTCCTTCGAGCTGCCGGACGAGACCATAAGGCGCCTCGACTGCGCGCTCGCGCACGACAGTTCGCTGCACTCCGCGCACCACAGCGCCGGCCTGCACCGGGAGACGTACCGGCACACATGGCTGCTCGCCGACGGCTCGGCGCTCACCCTGTGGGAGCTCGTCCACAACACCGTGCTGGGCCGCGAGACCCAGCACGAGGTGTATGTCGACGAGGAGGAGCTGCGCACCGCGACCGTGCGGCTCCCGCTGCCGCCGGACACCCCGGACTTCGAACTGCCGGTGCTGGTCCAGCTGTCGCCGCTCCCGGAGCCCCGGCACACGTATCTGGCGGACGACTCCGCGGACCACGCGCGCCGTTTACTGCGCCGGGCGGAGAACGCGGACAAGCCGGACGAGGAGACGGCCGAGCTGCTGGAGACGGCGTTCGCGCACCAGATCACGCAGGCCTTCGGCCGACCGTTCCGGGCGGGCAGGGCGGCGCTGTGCTTCTCGCTCTACGAGCACGCGTTCCTGCTGCAGGACGGGACGGAGATCTCCCTGTGGGAGGTCGAGCACACGGCGACGCCCGACGGCCGGCACATGTGCGAGGTGTACGTCAGCGAGGACGCGGCCCGCGACGCGATGGAGCGGCGGGCGGCGCAGGTCTCGTAGCGACCGGGACGGCGCAGGTCTCCCCCGAGCCGCGAGCCGGGCCGCTCAACACCCGCCGCCGGATCAGCACCCGTCGCCGCGTCAACGCCCGTCGCCGGATCAGCACCCGCCGCCGCGTCAACGCCCGTCGCTGAGCTGTCGTACGAGACCCGCGAACGCGTCGCGCTCGGCCGGGGTCAGTTCGACGGACTCCACGTGCGGAGGGGTGGCGCGCTGCGGCGGAAGGCCGTAGAGCGGGTGGGCCGCGTGCCATGCGGTGGGCTCCGCGAGGGAGCGGCGCAGGACGCGCGTCAGGCCGACCACCCAGGCGACGGTCGCCAGGGCGAGGACGGCCGCACCGGTCAGCTGGAGGATCGAGACGTGCTCAGGCATGCGTTCCAGTAGACACCACGGTCCGGGACCGTGGTCCCGGACCGTGACGTATATCGCAGTTGCCGTGAACACCTCACACCGGCCCAAAAGAGGCCAGACGGAGGTCGGACAAGGGCTAGGCCGCGACCGGCTGCTTCGTGTCCGCCGCCGGAGCGGCTATGTCATCCGGCGCTCCCGGAGCGGTGCCGCCCGCGACCGGCCTGCGCATGCCCTTCAGTACGACGACCAGCGCCGCCGTGACGCACATGCCGACCGCGATGGCGATCAGGTAGAGGAACGGGTTGCCGATCAGCGGGACCACGAAGATGCCGCCGTGCGGGGCCCGCAGGGTCGCGCCGAAGGACATCGACAGGGCTCCGGTGATCGCGCCGCCCACCATCGACGACGGGATGACCCGCAGCGGGTCGGCCGCCGCGAACGGGATCGCGCCCTCGGAGATGAAGGACGCGCCCAGCACCCAGGCGGCCTTGCCGTTCTCCCGCTCGGTCTCGGTGAAGAGCCTGCCGCGCACGGTCGTGGCCAGGGCCATCGCCAGCGGCGGGACCATGCCGGCCGCCATCACCGCGGCCATGATCTTCATCGCGGAGTCACTGGGGTTGGAGACCGCGATACCGGCGGTGGCGAAGGTGTACGCGACCTTGTTGACCGGGCCGCCGAGGTCGAAGCACATCATCAGGCCGAGCAGGGCGCCCAGCAGGATCGCGTTCGAGCCGCTGAGGCCGTTGAGCCAGTCGGTCATGCCCTTCTGCGCCGAGGCGATCGGTTTGCCGATGACCACGAACATCAGGAACCCGACGATCGCCGTGGAGATCAGCGGGATCACCACCACCGGCATGATCCCCCGGACCGCCTTGGGGATCTTCACCTTCTGGATCGCCAGCACCACACCACCGGCGATCAGACCGGCGGCCAGACCGCCGAGGAAGCCCGCGTTGATGGTGGAGGCGATCATGCCGCCGACGAACCCGGGCACCAGACCCGGCCGGTCGGCCATGCCGTAGGCGATGTAACCGGCCAGGACCGGGACGAGGAAGCCGAAGGCGACGCCGCCGATCTGGAACATCAGGGCGGCCCAGCTGTCGGTCTGCGTCCACACGAAGTGCTGCATGACCGAGGGCGCCGACTTGATCTCGTAGCCGCCGATCGCGAAGCCGAGGGCGATCAGCAGACCGCCCGCCGCGACGAACGGGACCATGTAACTGACGCCGGACATCAGCCACTTGCGGAGCATCGAGCCGTAGCCCTCGCCCTCCTCGCCGCCGCGCTCGACCGGGGTGGGCGTGGCGCCGCCGGTGACCTCGCCGCGCTCCGCCTTGCCGCGGACCTCGGAGATCAGCTCGGCGGGGCGGTTGATGCCCGCCTTCACGCCGACGTCGACGGTCGGCTTCCCGGCGAAGCGGTCCTTGTCCCGTACGGGCACGTCGTGGGCGAAGATCACGGCGTCCGCCGCCGCGATCACCGCCGGGTCGAGCCGGGTGAAACCGGCCGAGCCCTGCGTCTCGACGACGAGGTCGACACCGGCCTCGCGGCCCGCGTTCTCCAGCGACTCGGCCGCCATGTAGGTGTGCGCGATGCCGGTGGGGCAGGAGGTGACGGCGACGATGCGGAACGGGCCGTCGCTGCCGCCGTCCCCGTCGGGCGCCGGTGCGGTGCTGTCCGTGGCGGCGTCGGCGGAGGCCGCCGCCGACGCCGCCACGGAGTCTTCGGAGGTGCGCGCCGCGGGGGCTTCGGAGGTGCTGGCCGCGGGGGCTTCGTCGCCGCGGATCAGCGCCGCCGCGCTCTCCGGATCGCCCACCGAGCGCAGCGCGGACGTGAACTCGGCGTTCATGAGCTGCCGGGCCAGCGAGGAGAGGATCGTGAGGTGGGCGTCGTCGGCGCCTGCGGGCGCGGCGATCAGGAAGATCAGGTCGGCGGGGCCGTCGGGGGCGCCGAAGTCGACACCCCCGGCGCTGCGGCCGAAGGCGAGGGACGGCTCGGTGACGTACGCGCTGCGGCAGTGCGGGATGCCGATGCCGCCGTCGAGGCCGGTCGGCATCTGCGCCTCGCGGGCGGCCACGTCGGCGAGGAAGCCGTCGAGGTCGGTGACCCGGCCCTGGGCGACCATGCGCTCGGCGAGGGCACGTGCCGCCGCCTCTTTGGTATCGGCGGACAGGTCGAGGTCGACCAGGTCCGCGGTGATCATCTCGCTCATCGCGGGCTCCTTCGCTCGCGTATCGCCCGGGGACTGCCGTGGGCGGGGGTGGGGACGGGGACGGGGTTGCTGCGGCACTGCGGGGAGGGGGCGGCGGTTGACGGGGAGCGGGGGCGGGCGGCCGTAGGGGCGACGGGCGCGCTCATGTCACCGGCTCCGTGAGGACGCGGTCCACCGGGACGTCCGCCGTGACGGTCACCGCGGCCGGGTCCAGGTCGGCCGGGGTCGGCATCACGCTGCCGGGGAGCTGGACGGCGGCGGCGCCGTGGGCGACGGCCGAGGCGAGGGCGTCGGGGCCGCTGCCGCCGGCGATCAGGAAGCCGGCCAGCGAGGAGTCCCCCGCACCGACATTGCTGCGTACGACGTCGACGCGCGCGCTGCCGTACCAGGCACCCGAGCCGTCCACGAGCAGCTGCCCGTCGGCGCCCAGGCTGGCGAGGACGGCACCGGCGCCCAACTCCCGCAGTTCTTCGGCTGCCTTGACCGCGTCGCCGACGGTGGCGAGGGGGCGGGAGACGGCCTCGGCGAGTTCCTCGGCGTTGGGCTTGACCACGTCCGGGCGTTCCCGCAGGGCCTCGATGAGCGCGGGACCGGAGGTGTCGAGGGCGATCCGGACCCCGGCGGCGTGCGCGCGGGCCACCAACTCGGCGTACCAGGACGGCGCGAGGCCGCGCGGGAGGCTGCCGCAGCAGGCGATCCAGTCGGCGTCACGGGACTGCCGCCTGACCGTCTCCAGGAGCAACTCCTGCTCGGCGGCGGTCAGTTCGGGCCCGGGTGCGTTGATCTTCGTGAGGACGCCGTCCGCTTCCGCGAGCGCGATGTTCGAGCGGGTGGCCCCGGCGACCGGGACCGGCGCGACCTCGATGCCCTGCGCGTCGAGCAGCTCCGCGACCAGCGCGCCCGGAGCACCGCCCAACGGCAGGACGGCGACGGTACGACGGCCCGCGGCGGACACCGCCCGGGAGACGTTGACGCCCTTGCCGCCGGGGTCCATGCGCTCGCCGGTGGCCCGTATGACCTCGCCGCGGTCGAGGGAGGGGACCTCGTAGGTGCGGTCGAGGGACGGGTTCGGGGTGACGGTGAGGATCATGCGCGCACTACTTCCATGCCGCCGCGCTCCATGGCGGTGGCGTCTTCTGGGCTCAGCCCGCTGTCGGTGATCAGGAGGTCCACGTCGCTCAGGGCGCCGAAGCGGGCGAAGTGCTCCTGGCCGTGCTTGGCGGAGTCGGCGAGCAGCACCACCCGGCGGGCGGCGGCGATCGCCGCGCGCTTGACCGCGGCCTCGGCGAGGTCGGGGGTGGTCAGCCCGTGTCCGGCGGAGAAGCCGTTGGCCGCGACGAACACGACGTCGGCGCGGATCTCGCCGTAGGCCCGCAGCGCCCAGGCGTCCACGGCGGCGCGCGTACGGTGCCGCACGCGCCCTCCGACGAGGTGGAGCTGCATGCCCGGGTGGTCCGCGAGGCGGGCCGCGATGGGCAGGGAGTGCGTGACGACGGTCAGCTCGGCCTCCAGCGGGACGATGCCCGCGAGTCGGGCCACCGTCGTACCGGCGTCGAGGATCACCGTGCCCTGCATCGGCAGCTCGGCGAGGGCCGCCTTGGCGATGCGGTCCTTCTCGTCGGCCGCCGTCGACTCGCGCTCGGCGAGGTCCGGCTCGAAGTCCAGCCGCCCGGCGGGTATGGCACCGCCGTGCACCCGGCGGACGAGTCCCGCGCGGTCGAGGGCCTTCAGGTCCCGGCGGATCGTCTCCGCCGTGACCTGGAACTCCTCGGCCAGCGACACGACGTCCACCCGGCCGCCGTCACGGGCCAGCCGGAGGATCTCCTGCTGCCGCTCCGGTGCGTACATGTCCGTTCGCCTCCGACCTGTGCCCGAACTTGTGGTTTCGCTGGGGAGGCTACGCCCGGATTTCCGGAAAGTAAACAGGTTCGGGCATCAGGTAGACATGAACGGGCAGACGGGGGCGATCAGTCGTGTCACGGGAGCCATAGCCGGCCGTGTCACGGGACCGTAGCCAGCCGTGTCACGGGACCGTAGCCAGCCGTGTCACGGGAGCCGTAAGCGGCCGTGGCACCAGGCCCGTCGTCAGCTGTGACGCAGCTCCTTGATCCGCTGCTCGGCCGCGAGGATGGCGTGCGCCAGTGCGTCGCGGGCGGCCTCCTGGCGCATGGCCTGTTCGAGCCGCGCGCGGTGTTCCACGAGGCCGACGCGCACGGTCGGGCCCTCCGCGGGCAGCGCGGTCGCGACATACGCCCGCACGCTCTCGACGACCTTCGCCAGCTCGAACCGGACGCCTTCGGTGTGGTCGGCTATGCCCGCGAGCATGGTGCCGGTCGTGGCGATGCCCTTGAAGTCCTCGGCGACACAGGGCTTCTGGGCGAGGCCGCACTGTGCCTTGTAGAGATCGGCGAGCCACTCGGCGGGCTTGCTGAAGTCGGCGTTCGTCTCGTCCTTGTGGCGGAGCTTCTTCGTCCAGGCGAAGACCTGCCGGTGATGCCGGTACGTCAGGGCCCCGAGAATGGCGGTGGCGCTGGGCACCAGGAAGGTGCTGATCATCATGAGGTGATCCGTTCGGGGATGAAACGCGAGCGGGGAGGGAATCGGTGCGCCGGGCGGGGTCAGACCGGGCCGGCGAGGTGACGCAGCGCGTCGACGTCGTGGACGAGGAACTTGCGGTACCGGGCCTCGACGATCCCGTGGTAGCGCAGGGTCCTGAGCGCGTTCTCCGTAGTGGACACGGCGAGTTGGAGCGCGGCCGCGATGTCCTTCTGGGCCGGGCCCGTGATGTGGGTGACGCCCGTCCGGGGGTCGGGGGTGCCCGCGGTGTCGGCGAGATGCGCCAGGAGCCGGCTGGTGCGCTCCAGGGGCGGCCTGGTGGTCAGGGTGTAGACGAGTTCGTCGCTGCGGTTGCGGTGCTCCAGGCTGCGCAGGAGCGCGAGCTTGGCCTCGGGGCGCTTGCTCAGCAGCACGTTGAAGCGGCGCGCGCGGCAGGGGATGACGACGGTCCTGGTCAGGCAACGGGTGCGGACGGCGGACTCGGGGCTGATGAGCTTGGCCTCGCCGACCAGCTGGCCGCCGCCCCGGAACCGGGTGACGGCGGGGGCGCCGTCCCAGTCGCCGAGCGGGAAGCGGTCCTGGCGTACGACGCCGTCCCAGATCATGTAGACGTTCCGGTCGTCCGACGCCATCGGCAGGTGTTCGTCCTGGCCGAAGCTGCGGCCCCGGAGGTCGTCCTCCAGCAGGAAACGCCAGTCGTCGGCGGACAGGCCTTGCAGGAAGCTTCCCTCAGGCTTGTCCTCGTGGCCCATGAGAGGGTGGTCGGTCGGCCGGTTGGTGTCGGCGGTCGAGGGCACGCTTACTCCCCCGTCCCGGCGGTCGCGGCGGCGCGCGCACCGGCGCACTCGCCCTGAGACGTGGGGTGGTGACGGGGCGTCACCAGGAGGGTGCCGCGGGAGCCGCGGCGCGACGGCGGACGTACGCCGTCGCCGTTGACGGTACGCATAGTGCGATCCTCGTAGTGTTAACGCAGGAGAACCCCGCTGGTCAGCGAGGTTCCGGGTGGTGGGTCCGGAACGTTCCGGGAGGTACGGCACCGCCCGGCTGGTGGGGCCCGGCGGGTGGAAACAGTGGCGCGAGATAGCACGGTACCCCTCGCCAGGAGTGAAGAGCCAGCCGCGTTTTCGAAGGTGGCGGCGGAGAATGTAGATCGTTTCGAAAACCCCTGGCCGTAGGGCTTTATTACAGAAGATCACGAGCAATACGAAGGGGAAAGAAAACACCCTTTACCGCATTCTCGATCGCGGTTGTCCTGGTTATCCGCCCCGTTCCGGAGGGGTGGCGGGACCCTTCTCGGGTGGCCGAGATATGACACCCGCACAAACCCTTGGCAAAAAACGAGAGGCCCCGGGGCACCACCCCCAGGGCCTCCCGGAATGGTCCGGACCCACCAAGGATCAGACCGCTGCCCAGTAAACACCACGGATGCCGTTTGGGTCACTCCCCGCCCGCCACCGGCGACGGATAGTCCAGCAGAATCCCCGCCCGTGGGGATTGTCACCGACAGCTAACCTCGCCACACGCGCCGTCGGGACGCCTCGAAAGGCCGCGCTTTTTGTCCCCTTTGCCCGCACGTGGGCAAGGCGCTTCCGACGCCCACAGGGACATGACAGCGTTATCAAATGATTGCCATCGATCAAGAGTAAACAGATTCGGCCAGTACTGGCCGACGCGACCGCCGACTCCGGCCACCGGAAGCCTACCCGGCAAAGCCCGCGGAGGGCGTCACTCCGGCCCGCCCGATTAACCGGCCCACGCTGCCGGAATTCTTTTTTCCGAGGCAATCAAAGGCGACAGAAAATGCGGTCGTCCGGGGTGCCGGACGGATTCCTGAACGGAAATCAATGGTTCGCCGCCGCAACATCGTAAAGTGTCGACAAGATAATAAGGACACCGCTCCGATCCCGTGTCCGCACCCCCGCCCCGCGCACCCGACCCGCCCGTCACACCGGCATCTCACGGTCTGTCAGTTTTCCCTCGGCGCAGGCGACTTGGGCGCACGAGACCCCCGAAGCCGGAGTGTTCCTCCCAGAAGCGAGCATTAGGGGACGTACTGCGGCGTTCGACCCTCGGTGCGCCGTCCGAGCTGCCGGGCGTACGCCCCGCCCGTCCCCCGGCGTACGCCATCGTCCGCTCTTTCACGTCGAGCGCCCCGCCCCCGTACTGCCCGGGGCGGGGCGCTGTCACGTACCTGCGTGGGGCGTCAACTCCCGTCGAACGCAGCCTCCTTGGCCGCCGCCTCAGTGCCCGCAGCCTCCTTGGCCGCCGCCTCCTTGGCCGCCGCCCCGGCCGCCCGCCCCGGCAGCGCGAACATCAGCAGGAAGATCAGCCCCATCACCGCGGCGACCCAACCCAGCGAGTTCTGGAAGGCGTTGACGAACGCGGGTCCCACCTGGGCCGGGGTCAGCCGGTCCCCGATCGAGCCGAAGAAGACCACCGACACCAGCCCGAGACCCAGCGCATTGCCCATCTGCTGAACGGTGTTGATGAGCCCGGACGCCGATCCCGCGTGCTCGCGCGGCACTTCGGAGAGGATCGTGTCGGTCAGCGGGGCGAAGATCAGGCCCATGCCGGCGCCCATCACGATGAGCGGGAGCGCCATCTGCCAGGAGGCGATGGCCAGTTGGTACCGGTCGGCCTCCCAGAGGTACAGCAGCACGCCGACGACCATCACCAGTGCGCCGGTCTGCAGCACGTTGCGCCCGCCGAGCCGCGGCACCAGTTTCTGCACGGACATCCCGGCTGCCGCAGAGCAGGCGATGGAGAACGGCACGCCGGTCAGCCCCGCCCGCAGCGGGCTCCAGCCCAGCCCGATCTGCATGTACAGCGTCCAGACCAGGAAGAAGATGCCGAGCCCGATCCCGAAGACCGTCTGTACGGCGATACCGGCCGCGAAGCTCTTCACCTCGAACAGCGACAGCTCGACGAGCGGCGAACCGTCCCGCGCCGCCTTCCGCCGCTCGTACGCCACCAGTCCGGCGAAGACCCCGATCGAGCCGGACATCGACACGAACCCCCAGGCGGGCCAGCCCAGTTCGTCGCCCCGGGTGAGCGGATAGAGCAGCATCAGCAGGCCGAGGGTGACCAGGGTGACGCCCACCAGGTCCAGCTTCAGGGCACGCGGAGCCTTGGACTCGGTGATGAAGCGGCTGCCGAGGATCAGACCGGCGATGCCCACCGGCAGATTGATCAGGAAGATCGGGCGCCACTCCAGCCCGAACAGGTTCCACTCGGTGAGCAGCGCGCCGAGCAGCGGACCGGAGACCGCGCCCAGCCCGACGATCGCGCCGAACAGCCCGAAGACCTTGCCGCGTTCGTGCGCCGGGAAGGTCGCGTGCACGATCGACAGCACCTGCGGCACCATCATCGCGGCCATCCCGCCCTGGAGGATGCGCGAGGCGACCAGCATCTCCGGGTTCGCCGCGAAGCCGCACAGCGCGGAGGCGAGCGTGAAGCCGCCGATGCCGACGAGGAACAGCCGCTTGCGGCCGTGGATGTCACCGAGCCGTCCGCCGGTGATCAGCCCGGCGGCGAAGGCGAGCGCGTAACCGGCCGTTATCCACTGGATCTGGCTGAAGGAGGCGCCCGCGTCCCGCTGGATCGACGGGATCGCGACATTGACGATCGTGACGTCGACGAGGTCCATGAAGGCCGCCGTCATCACGATGGCGAGGGCGAACCAGCGACGCCGGTCACCCGCGCCGGCCGCGGGGGCCTCGGGGGCCGGGCTGTCCACAAGGGTTTCGGTGGAGGTCATGAGTCGAAGCTATGACCCTACTAGGTCAGATCGTGTCCTAGTTCTACGGCATCCTCGAACCCGTGACGACGACCTCGTGAAGACGGCCTCATGACGGCGGCCCCATGACACAACGACCCCGTGACGACGACCCCATGAAGACGACGGAGCGCTCATGACGACGGACACCCCGGCCCGGCTCCTCCAGCTCCTCTCCCTCCTCCAGACGCCCCGCGAGTGGCCCGGCGGCGAGCTGGCCGACCGCCTCGGGGTCTCCCGGCGCACGGTCCGCCGGGACATCGACCGGCTGCGCGAACTCGGCTACCCCGTGCAGGCGAGCCTCGGCTCCGACGGCGGCTACCGGCTCGTCGCGGGCAAGGCGATGCCCCCGCTGGTGCTGGACGACGAGGAGGCGGTGGCGATCGCGGTCGGCCTGCGCGCGGGCGCCGGTCACGCGCTGGAGGGCGTGGACGAGGCGTCCGTACGCGCCCTGGCGAAGCTGGAACAGGTACTGCCCTCGCGGCTACGGCACCGGGTCGCCACCCTCCAGGCCGCCACGACCCCGCTGACCAGTGGCGACGGCGCGAGCATCGCCCCCGAGACGCTGACCGTGATGGCCTCGACGGTGGCGGGCCAGGAGCGGCTGCGCTTCGCCTACCGCACCAAGGACGGCACCGAGTCCCGCCGCGTGACGGAGCCGTACCGCCTCGTCTCGACCGGCCGGCGCTGGTACCTCGTCGCCTACGACCTCGACCGCGAGGACTGGCGCACGTTCCGCGTCGACCGGGTGAGCCGGCCCTTCGCCACGGGGGCGCGGTTCACCCCGCGCGAGCTCCCGACGGGGAACGCGGCGGAGTACCTGCGGCAGTCCATGTACCGGCGTCAGGAGACCTACGAGTACACGGTCACCTTCGCCGCCTCCGCCGAGGCCGTGGCGGCGAACATCCCGGCCTGGCTCGGCGCCCCGGAGCCGCTCGGCGACGACAGCTGCCGCCTGCGCGCGACGACGGGCGACGCGGTGGACTGGCTGGCCGTACGGCTGGCGATGCTGGGGTACGAGTTCACGGTGCAGGGGCCGACGGAACTGGCCAGCTGCGTACGGGAGTTGGGCGAGCGGCTGATCCGGGCCGGTGGCGGGGACACCTGAGCCGGGCTCACACCCCGCCCGGTCCCGCCCCTCCCAGCTCCCCCCAGGGGAAGTCCCGTAGCACCCGCAGGTTCCGCAGCGCCATCTCGGCCGGTCCCGCCGTCGCGCCGCCGTGCGCCTCCTCGGCCGCCCAGCCCTCGACCGCCGTGCGTACGGCGGCACTTGCCACGGCCGCCGCGAAGCGCAGCTCCGGGGAGGGCGGCGGGGTCCGGTCGGCGGGGGTGTCGTCGGACCGGGCGAGGCGTTCCATGATGACCTCGCCCAGGGTGTGTTCCGAGGCCTGGCAGACCTCCGCCCAGACCCGGCGCAGGGCGGGGCTGGACTCGGCCAGGCCGATCAGGGTGCGCACCCAGGTCCAGGAGTTGACGGAGACGCCCACCCCGGGGGTCAGTGTGTGGCGTGCCCCGTGTTCCAGGGCCTCCGGCACCGACAGGGCGGCCGGGGCCGCGCGGACCGCCTCCGCCCAGCGCTGGGCGCCGGCCGCGTAGAGCGGGGCGACGGCCTCTTCCTTGGTGGCGAAGTAGCGGTAGAACGTGCGCGGGGCGATACCGGCCGACTGGGCGATGTCCTCGGCGCGGGTGGCGCGCAGCCCGTGTCTCACGAAGAGTCCGGCCGCCGCCCGGGCGATCTCCATCCGGGTCTCGGCCTTGCGCCGCTCGGTCAGCGAGAGCGGGGCGGAGGGGGAGGCGGTACGGGAGTGCGGTGCGGAGGCGGAATCCGGTGCTGGGGTGGGGCTGCTCACATCGGCAGGCTATGCCTCTGTGGCACAATCTGCCATTCGGCGGGCCACCCCGGAGTTCAGGTACGGGGTGCCCCGCCATCCAAGCATGCTCACGCAGAAAGAACCGGGCCCCGACGCCTGGGGGGTAGGCGCCGAAGCCCGGTTCCGGAGAGTCCCGGCGCCGGGGGGGGGATTGCGTCGGGACTTGGCTCAGGGGGTCTCAGGGCGTACCCCGGGCCCCAACTCCTGGGCCCTGAAGTCTTGTTCCCTGGGCCCCTGGGGTTGAAGCGGCGTTACACAGCCATAGTTGGCGAGCCTGACAGCGCCGCGAGGGAGCGCCCCGCTCACGCCGCCGCGTCGAACCCGGTCTGGCTCGCCAGCTTCTTCAGCTCCAGCAACGCGTGCTTCTCGATCTGCCGGATCCGCTCCCGCGTCAGCCCGTGCTCTTTGCCGACCTCCGTCAGCGTCCGCTCACGGCCGTCCTCGATGCCGTACCGCATCTTGATGATGGACGCCGTGCGCTGGTCGAGCCGGCCGATCAGATCGTCCAGCTCCTCGCTGCGCAGCAGGGTCATGACGGACTGCTCGGGCGAGACCGCGGAGGTGTCCTCCAGGAGGTCGCCGAACTGGGTGTCGCCGTCGTCGTCCACCGACATGTTCAGCGAGACCGGGTCACGGGCCCAGTCGAGCACGTCGGTCACGCGCTCCGGCGTCGAGTCCAGCTCCGCGGCGATCTCCGCGTGCTCGGGCTCCCGGCCGTTCTTCCGGTTGAACTCGCGCTGCACTCGGCGGATGCGGCCCAGCTCCTCCACCAGGTGGACGGGGAGCCGGATGGTCCGGGACTGGTCGGCGATGGAGCGGGTGATGGCCTGGCGGATCCACCAGGTCGCGTACGTCGAGAACTTGAAGCCCTTGCGGTAGTCGAACTTCTCGACGGCGCGGACCAGGCCCGCGTTGCCCTCCTGGATCAGGTCGAGGAGGGGCAGGCCGCTACGGGGGTAACGGCGGGCCACGGCCACGACCAGGCGGAGGTTGGAACGGATGAAGACGTCCTTGGCACGCTCCCCTTCGGCGACCAGGGCCTCGAGCTCGGCGCGGGAGGCGTCCGCCTGGGACTTCTCCTCGCCCTCGAGAACCTGGCGCGCGAACACGCCCGCTTCGATGGTCTGCGAAAGCTCGACTTCCTTTGCGGCGTCGAGCAGCGGTGTACGCGCGATTTCGTCGAGATACATGCCGACCAGGTCGCGGTCGGCGATCTCGCCGCCATGGGCGCGAACACTGCGTGCCGCGTCGGAGGTCTCGCCGGTGGCGGACTTACGACGGGCGACGGCACGGGTTGCCATGCGTGCTCCCTTGCGAATGGGGGTCCCCCCAGGCCCTTTGGCACTGGGGGAGGGTCAGCAGCTGTTCGTCCGATGCTCTGGCACTCTTCTCGTGTGCCCTGCATCTGATGGAAACAACGACTGGAATCCGGACAGAATTCCCAACCCGCTCCCCTATTTTTCTGATCTTGCAGTACCCTGTCCGGCCACAAGGGGGTCACGATGCCGCCGGAACCTACAGAGGTGCAGGTCAGGTCGGGAGTCGAGGGTGACCTCGATGCCCTCACCGACATCTACAACCACTACGTGCGCGAGACCCCGATCACCTTCGACACCGCCCCCTTCACGCCGGAGGAGCGCCGCCCCTGGCTGCTCTCCCACCCTGAAGACGGCCCATACCGGCTGAAGGTTGCCGTGGACGGGACCTTCCAAGGAAACTCACAGCGAATCCTCGGCTACGCCACATCCAGCCCTTACCGGGCGAAGCCCGCCTACTCGACCTCGGTCGAGGTCACGGTCTACCTCGCCCCGGGCGCGGGCGGCCGGGGCATCGGGACGCTGCTCTACAAGGCCCTGTTCGCGTCCCTGGCGGACGAGGACGTGCACCGGGCGTACGCGGGCATCGCACAGCCCAACGAAGCGTCCACGCGGCTGCATGAACGCTTCGGGTTCCGGCCTGTCGGCACCTACCGGGAGGTGGGCCGCAAGTTCGGCCGCTACTGGGATGTCGCCTGGTACGAGAAGGAGCTGTAGCCCCTCCCGCGGGGAAGGGCACGCACCCGCCGCCCCGGCCTCAGCCGAACTGCACCGACCGCTTCGCCATCCCCATCCAGAACCCGTCGATCACCGACGGGTTCACCGACTCCCGCGCGTCCAGCTCCCCGGCCGCCTCCGCCGCGCCCATGGCGACGAACAGCGGGGCGAAGTGCTCGGTGCGGGGATGGGCGTAGCGCCCGGCCGGTGCCTTGTGGAGGAAGTCGAGCAGGCCGTCCCAGTCGCGGGACTCCAGCGCCCTCCTGCCCCAGTCGTCGAACTCGGAGGACCAGGTGGGCACTCCCCCGCCGGTGTGGCGCAGGGCGGCGAGGTTGTGGGTGAAGAAGCCGGAGCCGACGATCAGGACGCCCTCGTCGCGCAGCGGGGCGAGCTTGCGGCCGATGTCCATCAGCCTGGCGGGGTCGAGGGTCGGCATCGACACCTGGAGGACGGGGATGTCGGCGGCCGGGAACATCTCGACGAGCGGGACGTACGCCCCGTGGTCGAGGCCGCGGTCCGGGACGTCCTGGACGGGGATGCCCGGGGCGCGCAGCAACTTCCGTACGGAATCGGCGAGTTCGGGGGCGCCGGGTGCGTCGTAGCGGACCTGGTAGTAGTGCTCGGGGAAGCCCCAGAAGTCGTAGACCAGGGGGACGGGGTCGACCGCGCCGAGGGCGAGGGGGGCCTCCTCCCAGTGGGCGGAGACCATGAGGATCGCCTTGGGGCGGGGGAGGCCGGCCGACCAGGCGGCGAGTTCGCCGGGCCAGATCGGGTCGTCCGCGAGGGGCGGGGCGCCGTGGCTGAGGTACAGGGCGGGCATGCGCTCCGGTGCGGCGGTGGACATGACGGTCACTCCCCAGGGTCGAACTCGATGCTTGAACTCTCAAACTTCCTGCGTCAGAGCTTACGCCTCGTTTGTTTAACCTTCAAGGAGCCTTCTCGTACAGTGGGTGCATGAACACGGCATCCGCACCCGCACCCGCTGAAGCCCGCTGGCTCACCGCCGAGGAGCAGCGCGTCTGGCGCTTCTACATGCACGCCAGCACCCTCCTGGAGGACTACCTCGACCGTCAGCTCCAGCGGGACGCGGGCATGCCGCACATCTACTACGGACTGCTCGTGCAGCTCGCCGAGTCCCCGGACCGCCGGCTGCGGATGACCGAGCTGGCCAAGAACGCGAAGATCACCCGCTCCCGTCTCTCGCACGCGATCGCGCGGCTGGAGAAGAACGGGTGGGTGCGCCGCGAGGACTGTCCCTCCGACAAGCGCGGCCAGTTCGCGGTGCTGACCGACGACGGCTACGGCGTCCTCAGCCGGACCGCGCCGGGCCATGTGGCCGCCGTACGGCAGGCGCTGTTCGAGCGGCTCACCCCGGAACAGCAGAAGTCCCTCGGCGAGATCATGGAGATCGTCGCCGAGGGACTTCAGCCGAACGAAGCGGGTGCGGATCTGCCCTGGCTCCGCTGAGCCGCTCAACTCAGCGGAGAACCAGGGCAGTTCCTGGGAGTCGTACCTACGGGGCGTCCCCTTCCCCGTAGGCACGGATGGTGCGAAGGGGGTACGACCGGCCGGGCGTCGTCAGTGGGCGACGACCGGGATCTTGAAGTCGTCCTCGACGTCGTCACCGGAGGCGACCGGGTCGGAACCCTGCTTGCCGGCGTTGACGAGCACCGAGACGATCACGGCGGCCGTCACCAGCATGCCGACGGCGAACCAGATGGCGTTGGTGTAGCCGTGCACCTGGCCCTGCAGCGCGACGAGCTGCTGCTGGGTCTTGGAGGTGCCCGCACCGGCGATGTGGTCCTTGATGTACGCGGTCGTCGCGGACGCGGCGATCGTGTTCAGCAGGGCCGTACCGATCGCGCCGCCCACCTGCTGCGAGGTGTTGACCATCGCGGAGGCGACACCCGCGTCCCGGGGCTCGACGCCCAGGGTGGCCAGCGACATGGCCGGCATGAACGCCGTACCCATGCCGAGACCGAGCAGCAGCATCGCCGGCAGGATGATCGAGGCGTACGACGAGCCGATCTCCAGCTGCGTCATCAGGAGCATGCCGACCGCGGCGACCAGGAAGCCGGGGCCCATCAGCAGACGGGCCGGCAGGCGGGTCATCAGCCGGGTGCCGATCTGGGTCGAGCCGACCATCATGCCGACGATCATCGGCATGAAGGCGAAACCGGTCTTGATGGGCGAGAAGCCCTTCACGACCTGCAGGTAGTAGGTGAGGAACAGGAACGTGCCGAACATCGCGATGATGGCGATGCCGAGCGAGAGGTAGATGCCGCCGCGGTTGCGGTCGGTGATCACGCGCAGGGGCAGCAGCGGGGCCTTGACCTTGGACTCGACGATGACGAACGAGACCAGCAGGACCGCGGAGGCGATGAAGAGCGCGATGGTGGAGGAGTCGCCCCAGCCGTTGGACTCGGCGCGGGTGAAGCCGTAGACCAGCGAGACCAGGCCGAGGGTCGACAGGAGCACGCCGGGGATGTCGAGCGGGTTGCGGTTGCGGCCGCCGGCCGGCTCGCGGATGACGAAGTACGCGCCGAGCGCGGCGACGATCGCGAACGGGATGTTCACGAAGAACGTCCAGCGCCAGTCCAGGTACTCGGTGAGCACACCGCCGAGGATGAAGCCGACGGCGCCGCCGCCACCGGCGATCGCGCCGTAGATGCCGAACGCCTTGGCGCGTTCCTTGGCGTCCGTGAACATGACCGCGAGCAGGGAGAGCGCGGCGGGTGCGAGCAGCGCGCCGAACGCGCCCTGGAGGGCACGGGCGCCGAACATCATGGCGCCGGTGGTGGCGACACCGCCGAGGGCGGACGCGGCGGCGAAGCCGGTCAGACCGACGACGAAGGCGCGCTTGCGGCCCCACAGGTCGGCTATGCGGCCACCGAAGAGGAGGAGTCCACCGAAGGCGAGCGCGTAGGCCGTGACGACCCACTGGCGGTTGCCGTCGGAGATGCCCAGGTCGGTCTGGGCGGACGGGAGGGCGATGTTCACGATGGTCGCGTCGAGCACGACCATCAGCTGGGCGAGCGCGATGAACGCGAGCGCCTTCCAGCGGTTGGAATGGGCTTCGTGCGCGGCGGCCTCGGCGGCCTTGTCGAGAGCGCTTGGAGCGCTTCGAGCTGTTTCAGACATGGTGGTACCCACTTCGGGACTTCGTGACGGAAAAATTCGGAAGAAGGACGTGTTCGGGGACGGCTCGTCCTACGAGCGACACTCTGCGGTCGCTACGGGACGAGAGCCGGTGCTTGTTGTCGAGACTGGCGTGACGCTCTGAACTGATCGGTCAGGGCTGCCGGAGATCCTCCATCGTCGCGGCCGTACCGGGCAGGACCGAGCGGGCCGGGGCCCGCAGTCCGTCCAGGAACAGCTGCAGGTGTCGGTGTACGAAGCGGTCGGCGCTGAGGCAACCGGTGCCGGCCGGGGGCCGGCTGAGCTGGGCCACGGCCACCATCACGTCACCGACACCCACGTCGGTGCGGAGCTGTCCGGACCTCCTGGCCCTGTCCATGACCTCGTCGATGAGCTGCTCGACCCGCTGCCGCGCGGCTTCCAGATCCGGGTGGAACTGGTCGAACGTGCTGGAGATCATCGGGCACAGCGCGCTGATCCGTTCGTCGGCGGACACGTGCACGAAGCGCTCCAGAGCGGCGAAGGCGTCGCCGGTCTCGGTGAGCGCCTGCTCGGCGGCCTCCGACGTACGGTCCATGACCGAGACCACTACCTCGCGGACGAGGGCGTCGCGGTCAGGGAAATTGCGGTAGAGCGTGGCGTTGCCGACGCCGGCCCGGCGGGCGATCTCGTCGAGCGGCACATCGGGGCCGAACTCGACGAACATCTCGCGGGCGGCGGTGACGATCCGCTCCCGGTTGCGCAAAGCGTCGGCGCGGGGCCGGGTCACCTTTCGCTGTACGGGGGTCGCGGTCGTCACGGCGTGCTCCTGAAGGTCTTGGACTGCTGAGGCGATCCGGGGAGGCAGTCCCCGTTTCGCTCGGACACATGGCTAAACGGGGAGACGCTCCCCGGTTATTTCCGCCTCCGCGATTTCTTCGATGTGACCTGAGTCACATTCACCGGATTCCCGGTTTGGATCTCCGCGCACCGCCCCTCCGGGCTCCTCGTTCGGCCCCCTACCAGCGAGAAACACACGGTCGGTCTCCTCCAGCGCGCGCCCGCACGGGAGTCGACACAGGGTGATCGAAAGGGTGCAGCCGGAGACCGGCGGCTGCCGTTGGCGCGAAGGGTCCCTGCATGCAGCCCAGCCGTCGGATATCCCCGCGCCGCGTGGCAGCCCTCGCGTCCGTGACCGTCCTGACCCTCGCGGTCAGCACCTCGGCCGGCACGGAGCGCTTCACCCCGGGCGCCATGACGGCGGCGGGTCCGGTCGCACTGGCCCGCACCTCCGCACTCGGCCCCTGCATGATCAACGGCCCGCTGGACGTCCAGATGTCCGAGGGCATCCCCACCCCCGGCGGCTACTCCCGCTCCACCGGCACGGTCCACGCCCTGACCCTGATGGTCGACTTCTCCGACGCGCCCGGCGAGGGCAGCGCCATGGACCGGTACCGCGAGTTCTTCCCCAAGACCCAGGAATGGTTCGCCACCAGCTCCTACGGCCGCCTCGACTACCGCCCCGAGACCCCGGTCGACCACTGGCTCCGCATGCCCAAGCCGTTCCGGTCCTACGGCATAGAGCGCGGCGCGCCCTTCGACCCCGGGTACCGGCAGCTCGTCCAGGACATCGTGGCCGCGGCCGACCCGACGGTGGACTTCCGGCAGTACGACCTCCTGAACGTCCTGGTCACCCCGAACGCGGGCCCCTCCGCCCTCGACACGGTCCTGTCGGTGACGTTCGCGGGGAACACGGAGGCCCCGGTCGCGGACGGCGTCCCGGTCTCCAACGCCTCGTTCGTGTACTCCCGCCAGGACGACGGCTCAGGCTCGTACTCCCAGACCGGCTACCGCGTCCTCCCGCACGAGAACGGCCATGTCTTCGGCCTGCCCGACCTCTACACCCAGGAGGGCGGGGGCGCGGTCGGCCACTGGGACATCATGAGCGAGGACTGGGGCGCCAACAACGACTTCCTCGGCTGGCACAAGTGGAAGCTCGGCTGGCTCGACCCGTCCCAGGTCACCTGCGCGCGCACCCCGGGCACCACGCAGTACACCCTGACCCCGCTGGAGCGGCCCGGCGGCGACGGCACCCGCCTGATCTTCGTCCCCCTCGACCGCCGCACCGGCTACGCCCTGGAACTCCGCACCCGCGAGGGCAACGACGAGGCGGTCTGCCGCCCCGGCGTCCTCATCTACAAGGTCGAGGCGGACGTCGACACGGGCATGGGCCCCGTGAAGGTCTACGACGCCCACCGCGACAGCGGCGGCTGCACCCGCAGCCCCAACGTCCAGGCCGAACTCTCGGACGCGCCCTTCGGAGTGGGCGAGACGTTCAAGGACCCCGGACGAGGAATCCGCATCACGGTCACGGGAACCGACACGGCGGGGGCGTATCGGGTGGCGGTGAGCCGGACCCGGTAGGAGTACGCCGGCGACGAAGGCGGCGAGGTCGGGCTTACCGTAGGGCTGCCGAGATTGCCGTACCGGAGAATCGATGCCCGCTGAGACCACGTTGACCGACGCCGCCGGTGCCGTGCCCGCCGAGGCGGTCGCGCCGTTGATCCGTGGGGTTGCCGTGGTGCGGCAACTGACCGAGGCGGGCGGGGTGTTGAGCCTCAGCGGGCTGGAGCGGGCGACCGGGCTCGCCCGTTCGACGGTGGACCGGATCACCGGGACGCTCGCCCGGATGGGATACGTCCGTCTCGACGGCCGGGACGCGGTGCTCACCCCCCGGATCATGGAGCTGGGCAACGCCTACCTGGCCGCGCTGCGCCTGCCCGCCCTGCTCGACGCCCGCGCGGACGCGCTGGCCGACGAGCTGGACGAGTCGGTGTCGCTCGCGGTGGCCGACCGGGACGGCATCCGCTTCATCCACCAGGCCACCCGCCGCCGCGCGATGTCCCTCAGCTTCCGCATCGGCGACCTGCTCCCGGCCGAACGCACCGCCCCGGGCCCGCTGTTCGCCACCGAGTGGACGGAAGCGCAGTGGCGGCACTGGCGGGAGCGCCGGGCCGCCGACCCGAGGGACGAGGGCTTCCCGGCCGTACCCGAACGGTCCTCCCCCGGGCCGGACTTCGAGCAGTGGACCGCCCAAGTCCGGGAGGACGGCTGGGCGTTGGACGACCAGCTGATCGAACCCGGACTGGTCGCGGTGTCCGTGCCCGTACGGGACCCGCGTACCGGCACGATCGCGTGCGTGGCGAGCGTCGTGAGCCACACGAGCCGGCACACCGCCGACGATCTGCGGAACTCCCTTCTGCCCAGGCTGCGTTCGGCGGTGCGCACGATGGAGGAGGACTTGGCGGAGGACCTGCGCGAGACCCCGCACGGCGAGTCCCCCGCCCCTTCCGGACTCGCGACCTGGACGGGCGCGTCCAAGCAGGAACTGGGCCGGGAGTTCGTCGAGTCCCTGGCCCGCGGCCTGACCGTCCTGACGGCCTTCGGCGAGGGCCGCGCCGAACTGACCCTCACGGAGGTCGCCCAGGCGACGGGACTGGCCCGCGCGACGGCGCGCAGAGCCCTGATCACGTACGAGCACCTGGGCCTGGTGACCCCGTCGGGCGACCGCCGCTTCGCCCTCACCCCCCGCGTGCTGTCCCTGGGCTTCCCGCCCCTCTCCCGTACGACCCTGCCCGCCCTCGCGCTCCCCCACCTCAGCGCCCTCGCCGCCCGCATCCACGAACCGGCGTCCCTCGCGATCCTCGTCGGCGACGACGTCCAGTACACGGCCCGGGTCGCCACCAGCCGCGTGATGAGCGTGAACATCGCCGTGGGCACCCGCCTCCCCGCGTACGCGACGGCCCTGGGCCGCGTCCTGCTGGCCGACGCGCCGCCGCGCGAACACGAGCTGCGCGCCCTGACCCCGCGCACACTGACCGACCCGGCGGCGCTTGCCGCGGCGCTGGACACGGTCCGTACGCAGGGATACGCCCTGGTCGACGAGGAGTTGGAGGCGGGCCTGCGCTCGATCGCCGTACCGGTCCGCGACCGCACGGGCCGGGTGGTGGCCGCGCTGAACACGGCCACCCATGTGACCGGCCGCACGGTCACGGAGTACGTCCGGGACGTGCTGCCCGAGCTGACGGTGACGGCGGGCGCGATCGAGGCGGACCTACGGGTGGCCGGCCGCTTCACCAGCGTGTCGGCGGCCTGACCACCGGCGACTCATGGTCGGCCCGTGTCCCGCGTCCCGCGGTGAAGGGCGACCCCGCTTCGCCCCCTCCCCGCAACCCTCGTCCGCTCGTATCCGCTACCCTGTCCTTGGCCAGTAGTCGGTACGCCGCGTCGTCCGCCCCAGCAAGGGCGCGGGGGAGGTGACACCGGCACTGACCAGCGGGTTTGTTCCCCCGCCTTCGTAGCTCAGGGGATAGAGCACGGCTCTCCTAAAGCCGGTGTCGCAGGTTCGAATCCTGCCGAGGGCACAGCAAGAGGTTGGTCCGGAGGCCCTTCCGTCCGGTGGACGGGAGGGCCTCCGGCGTCTCGGGACACGGATGAGGGACAGCCTGTCCCTGCACCCGCCCGTCGGCTACGGCACCTTCGCCTCGTCCGCGGCCCCCACGGCCCCGTCGTTCTCCGCCGCCGCACGGTTCCGCCGCACGGAGGACCAGAACGACCACCCGATCAGCACGACCCCCACCAACCCGGTGATGACCTCGTTGATCTGGTACTGGATGGTCACCATCAGGATCACGGCCAGGGCGCCGATCGCGTAGTGGGCGCCGTGCTCCAGGTAGACGTAGTCGTCGAGGGTGCCCTGGCGGACCAGGTACACCGTCAGCGAGCGGACGTACATCGCGCCGATGCCGAGGCCGAGGGCCATGAGCACGATGTCGTTGGTGATGGCGAAGGCGCCGATCACGCCGTCGAAGGAGAAGGACGCGTCCAGGACTTCGAGGTACAGGAACATGAAGAACGCGGCCTGGCCGGCGAGGACGACCGCCGATCGCTCGCCCTCCCGCTCCCGTTCCTCCTCCTCTTCCAGGCGGTCCTCGAAGTAGCCCGAGAGGCCGCCGACGATCATGTAGGTGATGAGGCCGGCGATGCCGGAGATCAGGACCGTCTGGGCCTTGTCCGCGTGGGCGCCGCCGTGCTGGTGGGCGTGGGTCGCGAAGGTGAAGGAGGTGATCAGGAGGACGATCAGGGCGATGCAGACCGACAGCATGTCGACCTTGCCGAGCTTGGCGAGGGGGCGTTCCAGCCAGCCCAGCCACTTGATGTCCCGGTCCTCGAAGATGAAGTCGAGGAAGATCATCAGCAGGAACATGCCACCGAACGCCGCGATCGCCGGGTGGGCGTCGGTGACCAGCTGTTCGTAGCGGTCCTTGTCGGTCAGCGCGAGGTTGACCGCCTCGAAGGGGCTCTTCTTCGCCGTGACCGCGACGATCAGCACCGGGAACGCGAGGCGCATCCCGAAGACCGCGATCAGGACGCCGACCGTGAGGAAGATCTTCTGCCAGAAGGCCGACATCTTCTTCAGGATCCCGGCGTTGACGACCGCGTTGTCGAAGGACAGCGAGATCTCGAGCACGGCGAGGATCGCGATGACACCGAACGCCGTCCAGCCGCCGTACCAGACCCCGAGAGCCAGGCCGACCGCGGTGACCGCGAACGACCAGCGGAAGGTCTTCAGAAGCACGGGTTGCCCCTTCCTGTTGTCGCGCGGTCGCCCGCGGGCCGGGCACAACAGCCCTGACCATCATCGGCGTTGTCTACCACGACCGCCTGTCGTACAGGTGTCGGGGGGCGGCCCTGGGAACGCGGAAGGGGCCCCGACCTCAGCGGTCCAGGGCCCCGGCCGACACACCTCGCCGTCACTTCTTCGGTGCCACCTTGCCCGTCGTCCGCAGCGTGCCGACCGTCTTGAGCAGCCGGTCCGCCGGATCGCGCAGGGACGGATGGGCCAGCACCGTGTTGCGCAGCCCGCGCACCGGGCGCCGCCACAGGCGATGGGCCGCCGCCACCGGGTGCGGACGGGTGGCGAACCCCTCGGCGACGCGCAGCTCGCGCGTCTTGAGCCAGTCCTTCCACTCCTTGTCGCCGCGCCCCAGGTCCATCAGGCGCACGCCGTGCCGCCCCGCCTCCTCGGCCATCCGCAGATGCATGATCAACCCCGGTGAGTAGTACCGCAGTTCGGGGTCGTAGGCCGTGAACCACGCGGCGAACAGCGTCCGGGACGTCGGGCCGAAGTGGGCCGCCACGGGGCGCTCCCCGGCGTAGAGGACGGACAGGATCCCGGTGAAGTGTTCCTCGCGGACGCGGAACAGGTGGTCCACCAGGTCGACGATCCACGGGCGCGCGAAGCGGTCCATGCGGCCGGTCCTGCGGTACTGGGCCGATTTCCACCGCATCAGCGTGTGCAGCACCTCGGGGTCGCGCTCGTCGTAGACGAACCGCATCTCGCCGAGGTCGCGGCCCAGCCGGCGTTCCTTCTTCAGGGTGGTCTTGGCGATGCCCGGGTAGGCGCCGCGCAGCCACTCCGGGTACGGGACCTCGCCGTCGCCGTCCTTCAGGTCGATCACCGGGGACGCGAACGTGCCCGTCACATGGCGGGCGAACGGCTGCTGCTCCTCCACCAGATGATCGAACTCGAAGACCGAAAGGCCGCAGGCCCGCAGGAGTTGCTGGACGTCCCAGGTGACACCGGGCCGGTGCACCAGGGCCTGGCAGTCGGAGAGACCGAGGCCGATGGCCCGGCCGACGCCCACGTGGTTGCGCTCGTACGGGAAGAAGCCGACCGGCTCCCCGCCCTCGTGCAGCACCGCCACCTGCGCGCCGCCGCGGTGACGGCCGACGCCGTCCGCGAACTCCGGTGCCAGAAAAGGGTTCGCGTAGTCCGGCGACTCGTCCATCGCCTTGTGCCAGGCCTGGCGGAGCGTGCTGCCGAGCTCCTCCGGTCTGTGGATCGTGATGTCCGCCTTGCTGTTGGATCGCATGGGCGACCGTCCCCCCACTTTCCCCCACGACGCGTCGTCCGCGTCCTGCCTACGCATCCCAAGGTACGACGAGACACGAACAGTTCGGCAGGGCCCAAACGTCGCGAAACAGTACGCACGCCGTCAAGGATGCTTGTCGTCACGGAAAAGTACGGATCACCCTTCCCCGGTACAACCGGCCCGGAACGTCCGTGAACCGCAGGTCCAGGCCGACCCCGTCACGCTCCGCGTGCAGATGGAGATGCGGCTCGGTGGTGTTGCCGGAATTGCCGGTCTCTCCTACGAGTTGGCCCGCCCGCACCGTGTCGCCCCGGCTCACCGTCAGTGAACCCGCCCTCAGGTGGGCCAGTTTGACGATCTCCCGCCCGGTGTCGATGAACACGTGGTTCCCGTATGGGGGTTGATAACGGGCCCGCGCGCCCGGCCCCGCGTCCTGGTCCTCGATCGCCCCCTCGGCCGACACCACCCGCCCGTCGCACGGCGCCCGCACGGCCCGCCCGTACGCGGCGAACGCCGTCAGCTCATGACCGCCCCGCGTACGGCTCCCGTACCGCCCCAGCCCCGCCAGATCCACCGCACCCCGCTGTTCGGGCACCCCGGCATGGTGATTGAGCGGCCGGGCACCCCCCTGGACGACGTACCAGACCCCCTCCAGCGGAAACCGCAACGGCTGCGACAGCGGCGCCCGCCAGGTGCGTGTCCGCCCGACGGCGACCGCCCCGAGGAGTGCCAGCAGGACCACGACCGTGATCGACAGCCCCAACGTGCCGTTCCCCGTGGGCAGTTCGGGGAGTCGGGAAGCCGAGGCGAGGGTGGCTACGACGGTTCCCGCCTCGACCGTACGGCGCGGCAGGCGCGGTTGCTGGGCGGGGGCGCCGAGGCCCTCGACGAGGACACCGCAGAGGGCGAGGACCGTCAGGTCGGTGCACCAGGCGGTGCGGTCGGAGGCCGTCCAGAGGGCGACGACGTTCGCGACGGCGACGAGGATCACCAACAGGCCGTACGGCACGCGGAGTCGACGGCCTCGGGGCGGGGTGTGGCGGGCGCCTTCGAGGTACAGGGCGGCGAGTCCACCGTCCGGCGCGGCACGGGCCCAGGCGCGCACCTGGCCCTCCTCCCCGGTCACCAGCAGGCCGTCGGGGCTGTCCGTGACGGCGACGGGGCGGCCGGTGCGGCTCAGGGTCGCCTGGACGATGCGCTCCAGGGTGTCGGCGCCCACCGCCTCCGCCACGCGGGGAGCGAGGCGGGGCCGTTCCGCCGGGGCGGCGGTCAGGAACCTCAGCAGTGCGTCGATCTCCGGGCGTCGGGACGGAGGCGGCTCAAGGGTCAACGGGGGTTCCTCCGCGTGCCTTCGATGCGATGACCGGCGTAGAGAAGACGAGTGGACGCCCGGCACGGTTCTCAGCAGCCTCGCCGGACGCCCTCAACACCCTTGCGCTTCAAGCCGTTTACCTCCCCCCTTCAAGCCGTCCGCACCTCCGCCACCTCCCCCCGTACCTGTCGGCCCAGCACCGCCAGGACCAGCGTCACCGCGACCGATGCCACCGCGACCAGGGTCATCGCCGTTGCCGGGGAGGTGAGTTGGGCGACCGTGCCCGCGAGGGCGGCGCCGATGCCCTGCATGGAGAGCATGCCCGCCGAGCGCAACCCGAGGGCGTGGCCCGCGAGTTCGCCGGGGGTGAGTTCCATCAGGCGTTCCTGGAGGACGAGGCTCGCGCCGTAGCCGATGGAGGCCAGGCACACCGCGATGGCCGCCCAGGGCATGCCCGGGCGCAGGGCGAAGAAGACGTACGGGGTGGCGAGGAGGAGGCGGAGGGGGATGTCGAGGCGGGCGCGGAGGGTGGCCGGGACGAAGCGGCCCAGGGTGAGGTCGCCGACGAACATGCCCAGCGCCGCGCTCGCGAACAGCGCGCCCGCGGACCCGGGGTCGTAGGAGACGTAGAGGGATTCGCAGCCGACGATCAGGCCGTTGGGGATCCACATGCCGAGGTAGGTGAGGCGGCGGGGGCGGGAGGACCACAGGACGGCGTTCGTGCGCCAGGTGGCCGCGACCGACGGGCGGCCCGCGGTGCGGGGTGGGCGGGCGGTCAGGCCGAGGCGGAGGACGAGAGCCGTGGTGAGGTACAGCCCTGAGGCGAGGAGGAGGCAGACGCGCGGGGCGAGGAGGGCCAGGAGGGCGCCGCCCGCCGCGAACCCGGTGACCTGCATCAGCCCCGATGCCATGTTGAACACCGAACGGCCCAGCAGATAGCCGTCCTTGGAGAGGATCTCGTTCAGCAGACCGCCGCTCACCCCGCCGCCCAGCGAGGCGATCAGCCCTTGCAGGAACACGAGGGCGAAGACCGCGGCGATCGGCAGACCGGGGAGTGCCAGCAGGGCCGTACAGACCGCGAAGGCCGTGTTGATGCCGGTGAGGGTGGCGCGGGGCGGCAGGCGGTCGGCGCCGGACAGGAAGAAGGTCGCGCCCAGCATCTGGGCGAGCTGCGGGCCGAACATGCTGACGGCCGACAGTAAAGGGGACGAGGTCGCCCGGTACACGAGGGTCGCCAGCGCCAGGCCGCTGATGGTCAGGGCCGCGTTCTGGGCGGCGAAGGAGAGGAAGAACGGCGTGTACTCAGGGGTGCGGAAGAGCTCGCGGTAGCTGCGCATGAGCGGAGTCTGCGGGGGTGCGCGCGAGGGTCCTATTCTTTCGCGCGGACGCGAAACACGGGGGGCGCGGATGGGGTTGTGGCAGCTCAACGCGGACACGCTCGCGCGGAGCCGGTTCGTGCTGTCGTCGTTCGCCGAGACCTTCGCCGCGCTGAAACTGCTGCACGCGGGGGCGGGCGCGCACCCCGGTGAGCAGGTGTGGCTGCGGGATCATCTGCCCGGATACCGGGGGCTGTTGGCGGCCGATCCGGTCAGCGCGGCGCTGGTGCGGGCGGCGCTCGGGCGGTCCTGGATCGCCGACTTCTTCTGCCCGACCCAGACCGACCAGGAGTCGTTCGCCGAGACCGTCGCCCGGGTTCGCGCCACTCCCCCGGCCGCCGCCCGCGCCCACCTACGGGTCTCGCTCGCCGGCCCGCTCCCCACCGTCCTAGACCGCGACGACCTGCCCGAGCGGGCGGCGCATGTCCTGGAGTACGTCTGGGAGGAGACCGTACGGCCGTACTGGGCGCGGCGCCGGCGGGTGCTGGAGGCGGACGTGGTCGCGCGGACGGCCCAGGTGAGCCAGGGCGGCTGGGCGGCCGTGCTGGACGCCCTGCAGCCGGGGCGGACGCGGTGGCTCGGGGAGAACCGGCTGCAGATCAACCTGCACGAGAACCCGCCGCGCGAGGTCTCCGGCGCGGAGCTGCTCTTCATGCCGGTGACGTCGAAGGCCGGCTGGGCGTCGTGGGAGGAGCCGGACCTGTACGCGATCGTCTACCCCTGCGCGGGCGCTCTCGCCGATCCCGGCGGGCGGGCGGTGCCGACGGGCCTCGGCACGCTGCTGGGGGCCTCACGGGCCGAGGTGCTGGTGCTGCTCGGCGCACCGATGAGTACCAGCCAGCTGACGGCCGTGACCGGGCAGGCGCTCGGGTCGGTGGGGCGGCATCTGCGGGTGCTGCTGGACGCGGGGCTCGTGGAGCGGCGGCGGGCTGGGCGGTCGGTGCTGTATTCGCGGACGGCGGCGGGGGAGGTCGTGGTGAGGGCGGCGGGGCTGTAGGGCCGGGGCGTCCGGGGACGGCCGGGGTGTTGTGGGCGGCCGTCGGCCTGTAACCACTGAGGCTTCCGGGCCCGTGGGGAGAACGACATTTACCGGAGTTAGCATCCGGTTATGACGACTACAGAGAACACGGGTCCCCTCGGTGTCGAGATCGGGTCGCTCACCGGCGGCTCCGCGGACCTCTCGCAGTACGCGGGCAAGGCCGTCCTCGTGGTGAACGTGGCCTCCAAGTGCGGGCTCACCCCCCAGTACACGGGCCTCGAGCGGCTCCAGGAGCGGTACGCGGCGCAGGGCTTCACCGTGCTCGGCGTGCCCTGCAACCAGTTCCTCGGGCAGGAGCCCGGCAGCGCCGAGGAGATCGCCGAGTTCTGCTCGGCGACGTACGGCGTGACCTTCCCGCTGACCGAGAAGGTCGAGGTCAACGGGGACGGCCGGCACGAGCTGTACGACCGGCTCGTCGGCTTCGCGGACGGCGAGGGCCACACCGGGGACATCCGCTGGAACTTCGAGAAGTTCCTGATCGGCCGCGACGGCACGGTCGTCGCCCGCTTCTCCCCGCAGACCGAGCCGGAGTCGGCGGAGGTCGTCGCGGCGGTGGAGACCGCGGTCGCCTAGGACCGTCGTGGGCAGGTGTTGACCTTGCCCCTGGGGCAGGGCTGAGCGTCCTTCTCGCCGGGCGGACGGAAACCGCCCGGTGACGGAGGATGCGAGGGTGGACGACGAACTGCTGACCATCGGCGCGTTCGCGGCGCGGGCGCGGCTTTCGGCCAAGGCGTTGCGGCTGTACGACCGGCTGGGACTGCTGTCCCCGGCGCACGTCGACGAGGACAGCGGTTACCGCTACTACCGCGCCGACCAGACCGAACGGGCCCGACTCGTCGCGCTGCTACGGCAGTTGGACATGCCGCTGGCTCGGATCGCCGAGCTGGTCGAGGCCGACGGCAGCGACGCGGCGGAACTCCTCGCCGCGTACTGGACGGCCGTGGAGACCCGGATCGCCGGGCAGCGCACGCTCGCCGAGTACCTCCGTGCACGACTGTCGGGGAGGAGCTCCGAGATGTACGGAACATTCGTGGTCGAAACGGTGGAGGTACCGGAACAGGTGCTGATCACCGAGACCCGGCACACCCTCGCGGACGAGCTGCCGGCCTGGATCGGCGCCTCGCTGGGGCGGCTCGGGGAGGCGGCGCGGGAGTGCGGGGGCGTGAGCGCGGCGCCGTTCGTCGTCTACCACGCCGAGGTGTCGATGGAGAGCGACGGCCCGGCCGAGGCCTGCGTACCGGTCGCGGACGAGGCGGCGGCGCGGGCCTGGGCCGCACGGCAGGGGCGGGCCCGGCAGACCGCGGTCCGGGTGGAACCGGCCCGCCGACTGGCCTGCACCCGCATCACCAAGGCGCAGGTCGCGCACCCGCAGATCCTGGCCGCGTTCGAGGCGGTCGAGCAGTGGGTGGCCGCACAGGGCCTGAGCTACGCCGGACCGTGCCGCGAGGTGTACTTCGCGGACTGGGAGGCGGCGGGGCCGGGGGACGCGGTGTGTGACGTGGCGTTCCCGGTGGAGTTCTCGGCGCGCTAGCCGGAACGGTCCTGGAAAAAGCCGAGCCCTCTCGGCAAGGACGGCGGCCGGTCGAGAGGGCTTCGGTGGTGCTTTTTAAGTTGTCGATGGTGACGCGGCCGACGGTGAGGCTGTCGGCGGTGAAGCTCTGGACGGTGAAGTTCTCGATCACCTGATCGCTCGAAGATCAGGAAGATCCTCCCCCCGTGTCGTGTGCCTATGCCTTGACCGATGCCACGAAGGCCTTCCACGCGTCGGCCGGGAAGTCCAGGGTGGGTCCCTCGGAGACCTTCGAGTCCCGGACGGCCATCGCCGACACGACCGGTGACTTGATCTCGACGCACGCGCCGTTGCCCTGCGAGTAAGAGGACTTGATCCACTTGTCCGCGGCGCCCTGCTTGATTGCCATGTTCGCTCCGATTACCAGTTGCTGAGTTGCTGTCGCCGTGTCCCGCACATGACTCCGCCTGCGGGACACGGTTTGCGCCAACGTTGTTGCTCGATGGCGTGATCGACGCTACTCGCCAACATCGCCGCACGGAGCGGCCATTCACTCGACCGGGTGGCATATTCCAGTGGTGTCTTCCCTCTCACCCGAGGAGGGTGTATTTTCCGGCACCGCACGCGTCACAGGGCGGTTCGGGACGGTTCAACGCGCATAGTCCTTCGCCACGTTGGAGATGAACTCCCGGCTCTGGTCCGCGTTCAGGGCCTGCGCCCTGAGGTGTTCGTACATCACGCTGTACTTCTGGACGTCCTGCGCCTTCTCCAGATACAGGTCGCTGGTGACGCCCTCGATGTAGACCACGCTGGAGTCGGCCGCGTCGGGGAACTCCAGGATCGCGTACTGCCCGCTGACCCCCGGGTGCGCGCCCATCGCGAACGGGATCACCTGCACGGTGACATGCGGGAGTTGGGACATCTCGATGAGCGCGTCCAGCTGCCCGATCATCACCTGCTTGTTGCCGACCTCGCGGCGCAGCGCCGCCTCGTCGAGCACCGCCCACAGCCGCAACGGGTTCTCCGCGGCCGCGATCCGCTCCTGCCGGCGCAGCCGCACCTGGACCCGCTTCTCGACGTCCGCCGGGGCCGACTCGGGCAGCGCGCCGGTGATCAGCGCCTCGGCGTACTGCCGGGTCTGCAACAGGCCGGGGACGACCTGGGGGTCGTAGACGCGCAGGCTGGCCGCGTCCGTCTCCAGTCCGATGTACACGCTGTACGGGATGTCACCGAAGGAGTGCCACCAGCCCTGCTGGCGGGAGTCCTTGGCCATCTGCATCAGGGAGTCGACGATCCGGACGTCCTCGACCTCGTAGACCCCGCACAGGTCGCGGACGTCGCGCTGGCTGATGCTGCGCCGGCCGTTCTCCAGCCGGCTGATCTTCGACTGGGACACCAGGAGTCTCTCGGCGACCTCCTCGGCCGTCATGCCCTTGAGCTCGCGGAGCCGACGCAACTCCTGGCCCAACCGGCGTCGCCTGACGGTGGGATTGACACTTGACGCCACGGGAACGTGCACCTCCGGCTGCATGCCTCTACTTGCTGCTACGTGCTGCTCAATGCTTGCCACTTTGCGTATCTGCTGTTGAGCAGACTGCCACCAAGGTGGTTTCTACCGCTGGGAAACGGTGGATATGCGGCAGGTACGAGCCAGGTTCGGGTTGCCGAAGGTGCCCGTAGATGCGGCCGAGCGGGGTGGAGTGACGTTACGTCTACTCCACCCCGCTCGGACCAGCGGCTCCCGAACCGGGTCTTGGGGACTGGCGGTGCGGCGTTACTGCGGTCGTGCGGTCCTGCGGTGTCGCGGTCCTGCGGTGGTTCCGTCGTGCGGTCCTTCGTGATGCGGACGTGTGCCGTGGGACTGCGGCTCAGTGAGCCACGGCGCGCGCCATGGTGCCGCGGTGCGGCTGCATCGGAACACCACGAGCCGGTTCCGGTGGCCTTGATCCGGGCGCGGCCTGACGGCCGGCCGGGGCCGGGCTACGGCGTGGCTGTGCCGCCACTCCGTTCTGGACGTCCATCACGGCGTGCGCCACGAGTCCGCCCATCGGGTCGTGCCTGATCAGGTCCCGCAGCCGGGAGCGGGACGAACGTCCCTCGTTACCCGGATACAGGTGCTTGCCCAGACCGACCGCGTGCGCCAGTGCGGCGAGCGCGGCCGTCCGCGGGTCCGGTGGCACACCGGTGCGGATCGCGGAATCGAGTCGGCCCCTGATCTCGCGGCTGATCTCGTTGTCCGTCGCCTGATAGCGAGTCGTCGGCAGCACCCCGCACATCTGTCCCGCCACGGCATGCACCATGCCGCACCGCTCGAGATGCGAGAGGTAGGTCTGGCGAAGTCCCAGTCGGGGCCCGCCAATCCAGTTCACTGCACGCACGGGAGCGCCACGCCTTCGCAGCAACTCCAACGCGCAGTCCAAAGTCGGATCTCCGGTCGGCCGTGGTACCACCACGGCGATACGATCCCCGTCTGGGGCTATCCGTCCGGCCAGCGCCAGCTCCACTAGCTGTGCTCCGGCCAGACCGAGGTCGAGCGACTGCGGCTGTGCAGTGGTACCCGTGGCCGGGTCCAATGCCAGCAGCAGAAGCTCTTCCGGAAGTGTTCTGCGGCTCCTGCCCATCCATGCCTCCCCGCGTGGATGAATGACAGGGTGACCCCTCTCACATTGGCTTGTCGAGGGTGCGTGACCGCTTCGTAGTGGAACCGGTAGGTATGTCGTTCTCGTCTACCGGTGGGGTTAAGCCCGCACACAGGACACTGGTACATGGTTCGGACAGCGTTGTTGATGCGTCGTCCGGACTGCGGGTAAGAGATTTCCCAGCTGATTTTCCAGCTGTTTTTGTAACCAACTCGGTTATCTCGGTCGGTTCGGTTGACGCACGCGGAGCGTGCGGCGCATGGAGGAGGCATCGGTGGCGGGCGAGTCCCCCGACAGGTCGAAGCAGCGCGAGTCGTCGGCAGAACCGACGCCGGGGAGCGCGAGTCCGGTTCCTGAGGCCCGGGGTGAACGTGACCCCCGGCTCGCGGTGGCCCGAGATGACGCGACATCTCCGACATCCTCGCCGTCGTCCGCGGACCGCCGCGGGGGTGTGGACACGGCGACGAAGGTCTTCTCGATCAAGGACCTGCGGACGGATGCGGACTCCGGGACCGGGTCCGGCGACTCCGGCGACTCGGCCGACTCCGGGTCCGCGGAGACCCCCGAGAGCCCCGAGAGCGCCGATGAGCAGAACCCTTCCGCCAAGGACGGCACGGCCGGCGACGCGCGGTTGCGGGCGGCCGTGGCGGCCTGGGTGACGTCTGCGGACGGGACCGAGGGGCCGGCGGACGGGAAGACTCCGGCGAAGAAGGATTCCACGGCCTCCGAGCGGACCGCCGACGCGGAAGTCTCCGAGGATGCCGGGGAGTTGACCGGGTCCGAGATGACGGACGAGGACGCCCAGGGCTCGGCCCGGGTTGCCGACGCCGGGACCTCCGAGAACACCGCCGAGCCGACCGAGGCAACCGGGAAGCGCGCCGGGACTGCGGGTGAAAGCTCCACGAGCGAGGACGCCGAGGCTACGGCGACCGCACCCGCCGTGGATGATCCCGAGGACGCCGAAGGCGCCGTAGCGGCCGAGGCCGACCGGGATGCCGGCAAGCCCGGAGAGGCCGCGAGCGGCGACGCCGGGGCGGCTCACGAGCCCACCGAGGGCGAAGCGTCTGCCGCCGAGCCCGGAAGCGACGACGACGTGACCGAGGGCGAGCGGGCAGCCGACGCCGAGGACGCCTCCACGGCGGACAAGGCCACGGAAGCCACCGACACCGGCTCCGACGACCCCGAGGACGCGGTTCCGGAGACGGACGGGACCGCTGCGGCCGAGGCCGGGAAGGCCGACGCGGCCGACGCGACCGACCCGAAGGCGGACACCCCCGCAGCCACCTCCCCGGCCAAGGCAACCCCCGACCCGAGGACCGCCGAGGCCAAGGCAACCCCCGCCACGGACGCTGCCACCGCCCCGAAGACCGCGGAAGCCGACGCCGAGACGGACGCGGAAGCCGAAGGCGACGCGGGCACGGACACGGACGGCGACGCGGAAGCCGAAGGCGACGCGAAGCCCGAGGACGCGAAGCCCGAGGACGCGAAGCCCGAGGACGCGAAGCCCGAGGACGCCGAGCCCGAAGGCGACGCGGCCCCGGACGTCGACGCGGAAGCCGAAGGCGACGCGGACGGCGGCGACAGCGAACCGCGAGCCGCCGACGGCGAGGACGCCCCACAGGCTCCACCCGCACCCGACGACGAGACCCGCACGGGCGGTGCGGGTGGGAAACCGGAAACGGCCGAGGGCGAAGCCGAGGCCGAGGCCCTCGACCACCCCACCACCGTCTTCAAGGCCGTTCGACCCCCCAAGCCCGAGGTCGACCAGCCCACCACCATGCTCAAACTGGGCGGCGCGACAAAGCCCCCCAAGACCCCCGAGTCCGCCCCCGAGCGCACCAGCAAGTTCGTCGCCCTCAAGCCCCTCGACGAGCCCCGCACCCCCCGCAGAGACACACCCCCCAAGGACGCCACCCGCCCCGTCCCCCACGTGGGCCCGGAGCACACCACCCAGCAACCGCTCCCCCCGAAGCCCCCGCTGGACCTCCTCGCCGAACTGACCAACACCCCGCCACCCCCGGAGACCCCGGTCCGCACAGCGGTCCGCAGGGTCAAGATCTGGACCCCCCTGGTCATCCTCCTGGCGATCGTGTTTGCAGTAGTACAGGCTGTACGCCCGCTGCCGACCCCGTCCCTCACCCTGACCGCCGAGGACTCGTACACCTTCGACGGCAGCAAGGCGAACCTCCCGTGGCCCACCGAGGGCCAGGGCTGGATGGACGTCAACGGCATCGGCACGATGGGCAACTTCGGCAAGCAGACCCCGGTCGCCATCGGCTCGGTCGCGAAGGCGATGACCGCGTACATCGTCCTCAAGGACCACCCCCTGAAGGCGGGCACGGAGGGCGAGAAGATCACCGTCGACGCGACCGCCGAGAAGGAGGGCGGCTACGACAAGGACGGCGAGTCCACGCTCAACACCGTGAAGGCGGGTGACGTCCTCACCGAGAAGCAGGCCCTCTCGGCGATCATGATCCCGTCGGCGAACAACATCGCGCGTCTGCTGGCCCGCTGGGACGCGGGCACCGAGGCGGCGTTCATCAAGAAGATGAACGCCACCGCCAAGGAACTCGGGATGACGAACACGACGTACACCGACGCCTCGGGCCTGAAGGAGACCACCGTCTCCTCCGCCGAGGACCAGGTGAAGCTGGGCAACGAGCTGGTGAAGATCCCGGCGCTGATGGACATCACGAAGCTGCCGAGCTGGGTCGACCCGTCCGGTCACAAGTGGACCAACTACAACCGCCTGGTGCCGTACAACAACTCGCTCGGCATCAAGACCGGCACCACCACCGCGGCCGGCGGCAACCTGCTCTTCGCCGCCACCAAGGAGGTCGGCGGTGAGACGGCCGTCATCGTGGGCGCGATCCTCGGCCAGCACACCGCGCCGATCATCGACACGGTCAACGCGGTCAGCAAGACGGCGATGCTCGGGGCGCAGGACGCGATGACCTCGGCGAAGATCCTGAAGAAGGGGACCGTGGTCGGGTACGTGGACGACCAGCTCGGCGGTCACACCCCGGTCGTCGTCACCAAGGACGTCGCGGCGGTCGGCTGGGCCGGCCTGAAGGTGAAGCTGTCCTTCGCGGCCGACGACGTACCGCACACCGCGAAGGCCGGCACCAAGGTGGGCACGCTCACCGTGGGCGACGGTTCGGGCGGCGCGGTCAAGGTGCCGGTCGCCCTGCAGAAGGATCTCGCGGAACCGGCCTTGACGTCCAAGCTGACCCGTCTCGGCTGACCCACGAGGCGATGTACGTCACCGCACCCCGTCAGGCGGGCACCCACCCGGGAGCCCGTCGGCGGGGTGCGTGCTAGCGTCGCGAATCGGGGCAGGTCGCCGGTCGGGGAGACGCGGCGTCGAACAGGCCGGGAACGGGACAGGACGCGGCCGAGAACAGAAGACGGGACACGGGGAGTGCCTTCAGGTGGCCACTGCGGAGCCGACACGCGCCGACGATGCCGATCCGGGCCCGGGAACCGGCCCGCGAATACGCCTGCCCGCGCCCGCCGCGGCAGATGACGCGGCAGCCTGCGCCCAGCCCACGGACGACGGCGCGGCCCGCGACGGCGACACCCGCCTGACGCGGTTCGTCGACCGTCTCCGTGCCCCTTTCCTCCGGCACCCGGTGATCGGCTTCACGCTTCTCTCCGGTGTCCTGCACGTCGCGTGGTTCTTCACGTTCGCGAACAGCGGCGGGGACCTCGCGGCGCAGGACGCGTGGGCGGAGTTCGTCGGCCGCCATCCGGACTCGGCGTACAACCTCGCCTGGTACGGCGGCATGCACCCGGTGTCGTACAGCGTGGTCTCGCCGTACCTCATGTCGGTCCTCGGCGTGCGGACGACGATGATGATCGCCGGGACCATCTCGGCGGGCCTGCTCACCATGATCCTGATCCGCAGCCGCTCGGTGAAGAACCCGCTGTGGGCCTCGCTCGCGGGCGTCTTCGCGCTGCTGTGCAACGCGGCGTCGGGCCGGGTGACGTACGGCCTCGGTCTGGTCTTCGGGCTCGGCGCGGTGGCCGTCGTCTTCTGCTGGCCCTACCGCTGGCGCTACAAACGCTGGGCGAAGGCCCTGTGCGCGGCCCCGCTGGCGGCGCTCGCGACGATGTCCTCGCCGGTGGCCGGGTTGTTCGTCGGCCTGGTCGCGGTGGCCCTGTTCCTGCAGAAGCGGCGCCCCGGCGCGTGGGCTCTCGGCCTCGCTCCCGCCGCGGTGGTGGCCGTGTCCGCGTGGCTGTTCCCGTTCTCGGGCACGCAGCCGATGCTGTTCGGCTCGATGATCCTGCCGCTGATCTCCGGGGTCCTGGTCTACTTCCTGGTGCCGCGCGAGTGGACGACCGTACGGATCACGGCGGCCGTGTACAGCATCGGTGTCATCCTCGTCTGGCTGGTCAGTTCGCAGATCGGCTCGAACATAAGCCGGCTGGCGATGCTGTTCGCGGGCGTGGCCCTGATCGCCGCGCTGCCGTTCGCGGTGCCGCGGTCCCGCAAGTGGTACGCCATCGCGCTGGCCTTCGTCGGCTTCAACGGCTGGATCGGCTTCAAGTCGATAGACGACGTCGTCAACACCGCCCCGGCCGCGTCCTGGTCGCACGAGCTCGCGCCGCTGGTCAACGAACTCCAGACCGTGGGCGCCGAGCGCGGCCGCGTCGAGGTCGTCCCGGCCGCGTCCCACATCGAGGCCTCCGCGCTCGCGCCGTACGTCAACCTGGCCCGCGGCTGGAACCGCCAGGCCGACATGGAGCGCAACCCCCTCTTCTACGACGACACCCTCAACTCGGCGAACTACCACGAGTGGCTCCAGCGCTGGGCCGTGCACTACGTCGTGCTGCCGAAGGACAAGCTGGACGGCGACGGCGGCGAGCGCGAACGGGCCCTGGTCCAGCGCGGGATGCCGTATCTGAAGCAGGTCTGGGGCGACACGAACTGGCAACTGTTCCAGGTCACCGACCCGACGCCGCTCGCCGAGCCGAACTCGGTCGTGGACCGGGCGGAGCAGGGCGAGTTGACCATCGAGGTGAGGAAGAAGGGGCGGATCCTCATCCGTATCCCGTACTCGCCGTGGCTGAGCATCGTCGACGCGAAGGGCAAGAGCCTCAAGCCCCCGCAGGAGACCGACGCGTCCAAGCACCGCGCCGAGGGCACGCCGAAGACGTTCGACAACCTCAACGGCTGCCTGATGGAGACGGAGGAGGACTCCAAGGGCGACAAGTGGACGATGCTGCTCGCACCGAAGACGGGGACGTACCGGCTGGCGGCGCCGTACCAGTTGCCCCGGGGCACTCCCTGTCCTGACGAGCTGAAGTAGTCAGCGCAGCCGGTCGACGTACTTGTCCGTGCCCGGGACCGTGGGGATGAAGGGTGCCACCAACTCCACGCGTCCCAGGCCGGATTCGGCCACCGGCGCTTCGAGGTCCGCGAAGTGCTCCTCCCAGCAGTCGCGCGGATCGGCCTCCAGGAACCACAGCAGCGTGAGCCGGGTGTCGACCCCTTCGACCTGCTTGACGTAGGTCATGCGGTCGCCCGGCAGCGGGGTCGGCCGGAAGACGGTCACCATCGCGGCCGGTGACCCGGCGAGCCGTTTGGGCAGGTGGCGGGAGCGGAGCCACTCCAGCAACTCGGCGCGCCGCTCGGCCGATTCACTGTCGACGACCTCCAACACCAGCCCGGCGTAAGGGTGGTCGAGGGCGTGGAAGTCCCGGGGTCCCGCCGCGCCGTCCCGGTACACGGTCGCCTCGCGGTCCTGGAACGCGGTGAAGACGTGCGTACGGTCCTGATAGACGCGGCCGTCCCGATTCAGCCGTTTGTTGATGCCGACGGTCCACTTCATGTGGTCGTCGTAGCGGCCCTCGGTGACCCAGTACGTGGAGAGGTAGCAGCCGGCGGTGACGGGCTGCGCGATCGCCGACTTCTCGGGATACCGCAGGAGTTGGAGGTCCCGGGTGGCGACCCAGCGGCGGCCCGCGTACATCCAGGGCATGGCCATCGCGCCCGCGTAGTAGTGGTCGTCCTCGTACCAGCGGTTGTAGGCGTACTCGTGGCCGGGATGCGGCTCGACCATGGTGATCAGCGCATGCCCCGGCCGGACTCCGTACGGTCCCACGGCGGCCAGTTCGGCGTACACGTCGCTCCGGGTTTCCTCGCTCACGTCGCTCCCCTTCCGTCCTCCGCCGGTCGCCCATACTCTGACGCCCCGTCAGATAAATCGCCAGACCCCGGGAGGGATCGGATGTCGCTGCTCGCGGGCAAGACCGTCGTCGTCTCGGGGGTCGGGGCGGGACTCGGCCACCAGGTCGCCGCCGCCGTCGTACGGGACGGGGGGAACGCCGTCCTCGGGGCGCGCACGGAGGCGAATCTCGCCAAGTCGGCCGCCGAGATCGATCCGGACGGGTCGCACACGGCGTACCGGGCGACGGACATCACGGACGAGGGCCAGTGCGAGGCGCTGGTGGCGGTGGCGCGGGAGCGGTTCGGGCGGGTCGACGCGGTGGTCCAAGTGGCCGCGTGGGACAGCTACTTCGGCGGGGTCGAGGACGCGGACTTCGCGACCTGGGAGTCCGTGGTCGGGGTGAATCTGCTGGGAACACTGAAGATGACGCGGGCCTGTCTGCCGGCACTGAAGGAGGTGGGCGGCGGCTCGGTCGTGTTCATCGGGACGCAGTCGGCCGTGGCCGCGCCCTCGCAGGTCCGGCAGGCGGCGTACGCGGCGTCGAAGGGGGCGCTGACGAGCGCGATGTACTCGCTGGCAAGGGAGTTGGGGCCGTATCGGATCCGGGTGAACACCGTGCTGCCGGGGTGGATGTGGGGGCCGCCGGTGGAGGCGTACGTGCAGTTCACGGCGCACGCGGAGCAGGTCCCGGAGGCGGAGGTGCTGAAGCGGCTGTCCGACCGGATGGCGCTGCCGGAGCTGGCGACGGACGGGGATGTGGCGGACGCGGCGGTGTTCCTGGCGTCGGACCGGGCGCGGGCGATCACGGGTCAGTCGTTGCTGGTCAACGCGGGGGAGCTGATGCGATGAGTTCATGTAGGTGAACGCGGAACATCAATCCGAACGATTTTACTCCCCCTTGACCTCACGCTTACTTGTCGTGCTCACGCGCGACCGCCCACGATGAGCCCCGGGCTGAACCGGCTCAATCGTGGGAGGGCACATATGAACGGGCTCGACTGGGCCGTGCTCATCGGCTATTTCGGCGTGATGGTCGCGATCGGCGTGTGGTCGCACAAGCGTGTCGACAACGTGAGCGACTTCTTCACGGCCGGCGGGAAGATGCCGTGGTGGCTCTCCGGCATCTCGCACCACATGTCGGGCTACAGCGCGGTGATGTTCACCGGCTACGCGGGCATCGCCTACACCTATGGCGTCACGTCGTTCATCACGTGGTCGTTCCCGATCGCGCTGGGCATCGCGATCGGCTCCAAGCTGTTCGCGCCGCGCATCAACCGGCTGCGCTCACGGCTCCATGTGGCGTCCCCGCTCGAGTACTTGAAGAACCGCTACAACCTCAAGACCCAGCAGGCGCTCGCCTGGTCCGGGATGCTGCTGAAGATCGTGGACGTGGCGGCCAAGTGGGCTGCCATCGCCACCCTGTTGTCCGTCTTCACCGGTGTGTCCCTGAACCAGGGCATCCTCATCACCGGCGCGATCACCGCCGTCTACTGCACGATCGGCGGCCTCTGGGCGGACGCGCTGACCGAACTCGGCCAGTTCATCATCCAGTTGCTGGCCGGCGTCTCCATGTTCGTGGCCGTCGTACTGAAGCTGAACGACAAGGGCATCGGCTTCCTCGGCGCCTGGGACGAACCCGCGCTCCAGGGCCACGGCAAACCGCTCGTCGGCCCCTACGGCACGGTGTTCCTCCTCGCGTTCCTCTTCATCAAGCTCTTCGAGTACAACGGCGGCATGCTGAACCAGGCCCAGCGGTACATGGCCACCAAGAGCCCCTACGAGGCGGAGCGTTCGGCCCGGCTGTCGGCGGCGCTGTGGCTGATCTGGCCGACGGTCCTGTTCTTCCCGATGTGGATGTCACCGCTCCTGGTCCACGCGCAGAAGCCGGACGGCTCCGACTCCTACGGCCTGATGACCGAACAGCTGCTCCCGCACGGCCTGTTGGGGCTGGTGGTCGTCGGCTTCTTCTCGCACACGATGGCCATGTGCTCCTCCGACGCCAACGCGATCGCGGCCGTCTTCACCCGGGACGTGGCACCGGTCGTGTCGGCCAGGGCCCGTGCGTGGAACGACCGTTCGGGGCTCATCGCGGCCCGCGTCACCACGGTCGTCTTCCTCGGCCTGTCCATGGCGGTGGCCACCCAGGTCAACTCGCCCACGTTCAAGGACATCATCACCGTCGTCATCAAGTGGGTCGCCGGTCTGATGGGCCCCATCGCGATCCCGATGATGCTGGGTCTGCTCCGCCCGTTCCGCAAGTCCGGTCCCACGGCGGCCCTCACCAGCTGGGCGGCGGGCCTGTTCGCCTTCTGGCTGGTCAACTACCCCATCAACTGGGAGGTCGACGGCGGGGTCCCGCTCCAGTACCAGGTGTCGATCCCGCTCGCGGTCTCCCTCGTCCTCTACATCCTCATCGGCTATGTGAAGCCGGAGGACACCCCGGAGCGGGACGCGCTGATCGAGAAGATCAACGGAGGCGGGGACGACGACGGGGAGGCGGCCGCGGTGGCGGTACCGGCGCAGGCCCAGGCGGGCGCGGGCGACGACGTCGTAGGCAGCCAGTCGTAGGACTCAGGCACCCCGCGGATAGCGGGCGATCCAGCCCGGGGACGATCCGGCGGGCCCGTGCAACGCGGGTCCCTGGGTCATCTCCACCGCGAAGTCGTCGGCCAGCACGAGCAACGTGGGACGGCCCTCCAGTTCGGCCAGCCAGGCCGGCGGGAGGGCCGTCTCGCCGTGCAGCGCCCCGAGCAGGCCGCCGGTGAGCGCGCCGACGACACCGGACGGCCCGCCGTGGTTCACGGCCAGACACAGCCCGTGCCGTACGTCCTCACCGACGAGCGCGCAGTAGACGGACCCGGCGAGCACGCCCTCCGCGGTCCCCTCCCCCACCAGTTCCTCGACCCGCCCCGAGGTGGGCATCCCCTGCCGTACGGCGCCGAGGGCACGCTGCAGACCGTCGGAGACGGGCGGGTGACCGGGCCGGGCGGCGAGCAGCGCGAGGGCCCGCTGCACGGCGGCGTCGAGACTCTCGCCCCGGGCGAGTCCATGCACGACGACGGCGTAGGCCCCGGCGGCGAGATACCCCACGGGATGCCCATGGGTCTGCGCCGCACACTCCACGGCGAGCTGCATCACCAACTGGGGCTCCCACCCCACGAGCAGCCCGAAGGGCGCGGACCGAGCGGCGGCCTCCCCGCCCGCCTCCCCCGGATTCTTGGGCGCGTCCAGCGTCCCCATCCGCTCATCGCCGAACCCCAGCAGACAAGCCCGAGTAGGCTCCCGCCGCGCGTAGAGCCACTCCTCCCGCGCGAGCCACCCGTCGTCCTTACGACGCTCATCGGGCCCCCAGTCGTGCTGGGTGGCGGCCCACCGCAGATAGGCCCGATGCAGATCGGTAGGCGGATGCCAGGCCCCGGTGTCTCTCCGCACCTGGGCCCGGATCAACCCGTCCACACTGAACAGACTGAGCTGCGTGAGATGAGTGACGCCCCCACGCCGCCCGAACCCGAAGGCGAGATCCACGACCCCCTCGGCCCCGTAGGCCTCCCGGATCTCATCCATCGCCAACAGATCGACGGGCGCCCCCAACGCGTCCCCCACGGCGGCCCCCAGCAACGTCCCCCGCACCCGACTCCGAAAATCCTGCTGCTCCACCCGCCCCCAGACGGCCCCGGCTGCCGTACTCACCAAAGCCCCCTCACAGTGCCGTTCGTACGTACGAGTCAGCTCAGCACTGTAATCGAACGGGGACGGTGGGTTGAGGGGTGGAGCGCCTCTTCAGCCCGCCCGCACAGGGAAAGAACCTGTCATGAGCGCCTCTACCCCCCGCACCGCGGCGACACTCGCCGCCACCCTCCTCACTGCCACCGTCGCCCTCTACATCGCCCTCGTCGCCTTCGGGAACATCACCGACTTCGGGACGAATCAGCAGTTCGTGCGGCATGTGCTGGCCATGGACACGACGTTCAAGGACGACGATCTGATGTGGCGGGCGGTGACCAGCAGGGGGCTGCAGGACGCCGCCTATGTCGTGATCATCGTGTGGGAGACCGTTGCCGCGCTGGTGCTCGTCCACGGGACCTGGTTGTGGGTGCGGCGGGACGACGGGCGGGCGCGGCGGGTGTCCACGTACGGGCTGCTCATGCTCATGGTGTTGTTCGGGGCCGGGTTCATCGCGGTCGGGGGTGAGTGGTTCGCGATGTGGCAGTCGAAGGACTGGAACGGGCTGGACGCGGCGACGCGGGTGTTCCTGTTGAGCGGGGTCGTGCTGGTCGTCGTGCAGCTGACCGGCGAGCGGTCCGCTACTTGACCACGATGACCTTCGTGCTGGTCGTGCCGAAGGCCCACAGCGCCGCGCCGTCCGCCTTGGCCATGCGGACGCCGCCCGTCTGCTTGCCCGCCGCCGCCGGTGGGGGCGAGGAGCCGTCGACCGCGTTGGAGAAGGCGATGTTGAGGCCGGACTTGGTGGCGAAGTAGACGATGTTCTCGATCTGGACGCCGTCGGAGCCCGTCGTGGCGTCCTTGCGGACCGACACCGTGTAGGTGCCCGGGTCGGGGCTCACCGTGCCCGGCCAGACCGTGAACGTACGGCCCGCCTTGTCGCTCGCGTCGACCAGCCACACCCGTTTCTCGCCCACCCCGTAGACGATGCGGCGGCCGGTGCCGGAGTCGGCGGGGACCCCGGCGGCGGCCGTCGCGTGCGGTTTGGGGGACGTGGAGGCGTGCGCGGACGCCGACGCGCTCGGGCGGGCGGCGGACGCCTTCGGGTGCGGCCCCTTGTTGGCCTGGACGGCCAGGACCGTGACCGCGGCGATCGCTCCCGCCGTCAGACCGGTCACCCAGACCTTGGAGGCAGGCACGGGCACGCATCTCCTCAGCTACACACAGCTCCCGCGTTCCGATCGAACAGGGGTCGGATCATCGTACCGGCCCCCCGTCGATCACCGTGTCGCCCGTCCACGGCTCCGTCCGCTCAGTCGAGCACCGGCAGCAGCTCCGGCAGATGCCCGTCCGAGACGGCGGCGGCCCGCTGCCGCTCCTCCGGCACCTCGCCGTAGAGCGTGGTGCGCGGCTTCGCCGGCCTGCCCGCCAGTTCCGCCACGGCCACCAGGTCCCGCACCGACTTGTACGAGCCGTACGACGAGCCCGCCATCCGGGAGATCGTCTCCTCCATCAGCGTGCCGCCGAGGTCGTTCGCCCCGGAGCGCAGCATCTCCGCCGCACCCTCCGAGCCGAGCTTCACCCAGCTCGTCTGGATGTTGGGGATGTGGGGGTGGAGCAACAGCCTCGCCATGGCTACCACCGCCCTGTTGTCCCTCATCGTCGGGCCCGGCCTCGCGATTCCCGCCAAGTACACCGGCGCGTTCGTGTGGATGAACGGCAGCGTCACGAACTCCGTGAAGCCGCCCGTGCGTTGCTGGATGCCCGCCAGGGTGCGGAGGTGCCCCAGCCAGTGGCGCGGCTGGTCGACATGGCCGTACATCATCGTCGACGAGGAACGGATGCCCAACTCGTGGGCCGTGGTGACCACTTCGATCCAGGTCGCCGTCGGCAGCTTGCCCTTCGTCAGGACCCAGCGGACCTCGTCGTCCAGGATCTCCGCGGCCGTGCCGGGGATCGAGTTCAGGCCCGCTTCCTTCGCCGCGATCAGCCACTCGCGGATGGACATGCCCGTGCGCGTCGCGCCGTTGACCACCTCCATCGGGGAGAACGCGTGGACGTGCATGCCGGGGACGCGCTCCTTGACCGCCTTCGCGATGTCGAAGTACGCCGTGCCGGGCAGGTCGGGGTGGATGCCGCCCTGCATGCAGACCTCGACTGCCCCGACCTCCCAGGCCTGTTGGGCCCGGTCCGCCACCTGGTCGAGGGAGAGCGTGTACGCGTCCGCGTCCGTACGGCGCTGCGCGAAGGCGCAGAAGCGGCAGCCCGTGTAGCAGACGTTGGTGAAGTTGATGTTCCGCGTGACGATGTACGTCACGTCGTCCCCGACCGCCGACTTCCGCACGTCGTCCGCGATCCGCGTCAGCGCGTCCAGCGCCGGGCCGTCCGCGTGCAGCAGCGCCAGCGCCTCCGCGTCGGTCAGCCTGGTGGGGTCGTCGGCCGCCGTGGCCAGGGCCTGGCGTACGTCCGTGTCGATGCGCTCGGGGACCATGCCGGGGGCCGCCGCCTCGCGCAGGGCGCCCCAGTCGCCGTAGACCTCGTCGAAGTCGTCACGGCGGTCGGACGTGCGGCCCTCCGTGTCGATCGTGGTGTGGAGGTCCGTGCGGCCGGTCGCCACGAAGGCCTCCTCGGGCTCCTGCCAGGGGTGCCCCTCCACCGTCGCGTCCTCGCGCGCCAGGCCCGTCTCCGGGTCCGCCAGGGCCCGTACGTGCGGCAGCAGCCGCGGGTCCAGCCAGGGTTCGCCGCGGCCCACGAACTCGGGGTACACGCAGAGGCGTTCGCGGAGTTCGAAGCCCGCCTCCGCCGACTGCTCGCGCAGCAACTCGATCTGGGGCCAGGGGCGTTCGGGGTTCACGTGGTCGATGGTGAGGGGAGAGACCCCGCCCCAGTCGTCGATGCCCGCGCCGATCAGGCGCTTGTACTCGGAGTCCACGAGGTTGGGGGGCGCCTGGATGCAGGCCGCCGGGCCCATGATGTGCCGGGCCACCGCGACCGTGGCGACCAGTTCGTCCAGCTCCGCGTCCGGCATCCCGCGCATCGCGGTGTCCGGCTTGGCGCGGAAGTTCTGGATGATCAGTTCCTGGATGCCGTGGTACGAACGGGACACCTTGCGCAGCGCGAAGAGGGAGTCCGCGCGCTCCTCGTAGGTCTCGCCGATGCCGATCAGAATGCCGGACGTGAAGGGGACCGAGGACCGGCCCGCGTCCTCCAACACCCGCAGCCGTACGGCAGGTTCCTTGTCCGGGGAGCCGTGGTGCGGGCCGCCGGGCTCGGACCAGAGGCGGGTCGCGGTCGTCTCCAGCATCATGCCCATGGACGGGGCGACGGGCTTGAGGCGCTGGAAGTCCGTCCAGGTCATCACCCCGGGGTTGAGGTGCGGGAGCAGGCCCGTCTCCTCCAGGATGCGGATCGAGATGGCGCGGACGTACGCGATGGTGTCGTCGTAGCCGTGCGCGTCGAGCCACTCGCGCGCCTCCGGCCAGCGGTCCTCGGGCTTGTCGCCGAGGGTGATCAGGGCTTCCTTGCACCCGAGTTCGGCGCCCTTGCGCGCGATGTCGAGGACCTCGTCCGGGGACATGAACATGCCGTGGCCGGCGCGGCGGAGCTTGCCGGGGACCGTGACGAACGTGCAGTAGTGGCACTTGTCACGGCACAGGCGGGTGAGGGGGATGAAGACGCTCTTCGAGTACGTGATCACGCCGGGGCGGCCGGCCGTCTCCAGGCCCGCGTCCCGCACCCGGGCGGCGGACGCGGTGAGGTCGTCGAGGGCCTCGCCGCGCGCCTGGAGCAGCACCGCGGCCTCCGTGACGTCGAGGGCCACGCCGTCACGGGCGCGTTTGAGGGCGCGACGCATGGAGTTCTCGGTCGGGCCGGTTCCGGAGCTCGCGGGAGTCGTCATCCTTCGAGCATACGATCGCTCTGATCAGGCCAAAGAGGGGCGGCCGATTCGTTCCTGCCGGGCAGTCGTTACACGGTGTCACTGACAGTGGGGCACCCATGCCTCGTAAGGGGCGCGGGGAACTGCGCGACAAGCCCCCACCGGCCCGCAGGTTCTCCACGGCGCTTCGACCGGAGGCAATCCCGCCCCGGCTCCGCCCCATGCCGACTCCGGTTTCCCGACACCCGCCGATTCCCTGTGCTTGCACGGGAGTTCACAGCCGACTATCAGAGTCGTACACGCCATCCCTGTCACTCACGACACCCCGGGAGCAGCAGCATGTGCGACGACGATCACGGAAACGGCATCAACCGGCGCGCGCTGATCGTGACGGGCGCCGCCGCCGCGCTTACGTTGGGAAGCGTGACCTTCGCGAGCGGCGCCGCGGCCGCGGCAGACGGCGACCAGGAGAGCCGGACGGTACGGGGCACCCTCCCGACCGGCTCGCCCGACTACGTGTACGTGCCGGTGGAGGTCCCCGCGGGGGTCCGCGAGCTGAAGGTGGCGTACACGTACGACAGACCGTCCGTCCCGGCCGGCACCCAGGGCAACGCCCTCGACATCGGCATCTTCGACCAGCGCGGCACGGACCTCGGCGGCCGGGGTTTCCGCGGCTGGTCGGGCGGGGCCCGCACGGAGTTCTTCCTCCGCGTCGACGACGCGACGCCCGGCTACCTCCCCGGCCCGGTGCACGCCGGCACCTGGCACATCGCGCTGGGCCCGTACACGGTCTCCCCACAGGGCCTGGCGTACGAGCTGACGATCACGCTCACCTACGGCACACCGGGTGCCGCACCCCGGCCGGTGTACCCGCCGGAGCGGGCGAAGGGGCGCGGGCGGGACTGGTACCGGGGCGACTGCCATCTGCACTCCTGGTACTCCGACGGCCGCCGCACCCCCGCCGAGATCGCGGCGCTGGCGCGCGCGGCGGGCCTGGACTTCATCAACACCTCGGACCACAACACCCCGTCCTCGCACCCCCATTGGGCCCCGGAGGCGGGTGACGACCTGCTGATCATGCTGGGCGAGGAGATCACCACCCGCAACGGTCACGTCGTCGCCCTCGGCACCGAGCCCGGCACCTTCGTCGACTGGCGCTACCGGGCCCGCGACAACCGCTTCGGCAAGTACGCCCGCGAGATCCGGCGGGCGGGCGGCCTGGTCGTGCCCGCCCATCCGCACGCCACCTGCATCGGCTGCGCCTGGAAGTTCGGCTTCGGCGAGGCGGACGCCGTCGAGGTGTGGAACGGCCCCTACACGCCCGACGACGAGATCGCCCTCGCCTCCTGGGACGCGACGCTGGTGGCGTCCGTGCGGGAGAACCGGGAGTGGCTTCCGGCGATGGGCAACAGCGACGCCCACCGCGACCCGGACGTCGTCGGTCTGCCCCAGACCGTGGTGCTGGCCGACGACCTGACCCGCGAGGCCGTCCAGGACGGCATCCGCGCCGGGCACTCCTACATCGCCGAGTCCAAGAACGTCTCCCTCGCCTTCACCGCGTCCGGCGGCCGGGCCCAACAGGCGGGAATCGGGGACCGGTTGAGGGTCGCCGCGGACACCCCGGTCACGGTACGGCTGGAGGTCACCGGCGCGCCGCGCTGCACGGTCCGTCTCGTCACCGACCAGGGGGTCCTCCTCACCAGCGATCCCCTTCCGGTCGGCGGCGCGGGCGTCGTGGAGTGGCACACCACCCCGGCCTACGCGGCCTACGTACGCGCGGAGGTGCGGCACGAGGTGGCGGCGGGGCCGCTGCCGGGTGCCCTGGCCGCGCTCACGAACCCGATCTTCCTGGGCGACCCGGTCCGCTGAACCAGGCGGAATCCACGGTCGGTTCGTCGCTCAGGTCCACGACGACGGCCGCGTGGTCGGTCGGCCACACCCCGCCGACCGGCCCGTCCCCCGCCCGCCGTACGCCCCGTACGTGCCCGAGGCCGCCGCGCCCGGTCGGTGCCACGAAGACGTAGTCGACGCGGACGCCCGGCCCGAACGTGCCCGCGACGTACGGGTTCTGGAGGTCCCAGGTGGCCGAGGGCGCCCCGGGTTCGGCGAAGTCCCAGGCGTCGATCAGGACGTGGCCGGGCACGGGCGGCGCGGTCCTGTACCCGCCGAACAGCCGCACCTCGTCCGAGTCCGGCCAGGCGTTGAAGTCACCGGTGACGACGGGCGGGAAGGGCCCGTCCCCGCGCCGCTCTGCGACGAACTCCGCGAGCGCGGTGACCTGTTGGCACCGTACGGCCGAGGCGGCGGTGGCGGAGGAGAGGTGGGCGGTGAAGAACGGGACGCGGTGGCCGGGCGCGTCCAGCCCCGCGTACAGCGCGAGCCGGCCGCCGTCGCCGTCCCCGGGCGGCAGTGGCAGGACGGCCCGCTCGGCGACGGGCCAGCGGCTGAGGACGGCGTTTCCGATGCCCACGGCCGGGTCGCCGAGCCGCCGCTGCCAGAACCCGGGGTCGTGGGAGGCTCCCCACGCCCAGTGCATCCCGAGTTCCCCGGCGAGCCACCCGGCGAGGTTCTCCCCGCCGGAGTCCCGTGTGTCCCACACTTCCTGCAACCCGACGACATCGGGCCGCAGTTCACGCAGCACGGCCAGAATCGCCTTCCGCCTGGCCTCCCAGGGCCCGTACCGCCACCACAGATTCCACGTCACGACCCGCACGGCACCATTGAAGGCCACACCCCGCCCGCCCGACAGGAGACCCGAGAACCCATGCCCACGCCGAACCCGGAAGCCAAGTACCGCACCATCAGCAGATTCCAGCGCGTCCTGAACTCGGTCACCCGCCACCTCCCCACCCAGACCGTCCTGGAGACCACGGGCCGCGTCTCAGGAAAGCCCCGCCGCACCCCGCTGGGCGGCCGCCGCGTCGGCAGCACCTTCTGGCTGGTCTCGGAGTTCGGCGAACTCTCCCACTACGTCCGCAACATCAAGGCCGACCCTGAAGTCCGCGTACGCGTCATGGGCCGCTGGCACACCGGCACAGCCCACCTCCTCCCCGACGACGACCCCCGCGCCCGCCTGCGCACCCTCCCCCGCTTCAACAGCGCGGCGGTCAAGGCGATGGGCTCGAACCTGCTGACGGTTCGGGTGGACCTGCGGGACTGAGCCCGCACGGGCACTGAGGGAAGTCCCTCACCCCGACCACACGATCGCCTGCACCTCGCTGTACGCGTGCAGCGCGTACGAGCCGACGTCCCGGCCGACCCCGCTCCTCTTGAAGCCGCCGAACGGGGCCTCCATGTTGCGGCCCACGGTGTTGACGCCCACGCCACCCGCCCTCAGCCGCCGGGCGACCCGGAAGGCGCGGGCCACGTCGGCGGACCAGACGTAGTCGATGAGGCCGTAGTCGCTGTCGTTGGCGAGGGCGATGCCTTCCTCCTCCTCGTCGAAGGGGACGACCACGACGACCGGCCCGAAGATCTCCTCGCGGACGACCCGCATCTCGGGCCCGCAGTCGGCGAGGACGGTCGGCGCGACGAGGAACCCCGGCCCGGCGGACGGCCGTTCGCCGCCGGCCACGACCACCGCGCCTTCCTTGCGGCCCAGTTCGACGTACGACTCGACCCGCTCCCGGTGTGCCGCCGAGATCACCGGCCCGACCACCGTGTCCGGGAGGCGCGGATCGCCTACCTTCAACACGCCTGCGTAGGAAGCCAGTTGGTCGACGAGCCGGTCGTAGATCCCGCGCTGCGCCAGCACCCGTGTCGGCGCCGTGCAGATCTGCCCGCTGTAGAAGGAGAAGGTCGTACCGATGCCGGAGACGGCGGAGGCGAGGTCCGCGTCGTCGAAGACGAGGGCCGCGCCCTTCCCGCCCAGCTCCATCAACTGCCGCTTCATCGAACGCCCGCACACCTCGGCGATCCGCTGCCCTACCGCCGTGGACCCGGTGAAGCTGACCATGTCGACGTCCGGCGACTCCACGGCCGCCTCACCGACCGCCACGGACTGCCCGTTGACCACGTTCACGACCCCGCGCGGCACCCCGGCCGCCTCCAGCGCCTCCGCCATGCGGTAGACGGACAGGGGGTCCTGCGGCGCGGGTTTCACGACCACCGTGTTGCCCATGGCGAGAGCGGGCGCGATCTTCCCTGCGGGGTTCGCCCAGGGGTTGTTGTACGACGTGACGCACGTGACGACCCCGACCGGCTGCCGCACGGCGAGCGCGCCCATGACAGCCGCCCGCCCGAACGGCCCCGCCTCGTTCACCTGCGGCGCGATGGCCCACTCGCCCGGCTCCACGGTCGCGTACCGCCTGAACCGGGCGGCGCCCACGCCCACTTGCATGCCCCGGGCGGTCCCGGTCGTGGCCCCGCTCTCCGCCTGCGCGAGCTCGGCGTACGGCACGAGCCGCTCCCGGATGATGTCCGCGGCCCGCCCGAGGACCGCCGCGCGCTCCCCGGCAGGCGTACGCGACCACGCCCCGAAGGCCTCACGGGCCGAGGCGGCAGCGGCGAACACCTGCTCCCGAGAGGCTTCGGGCGCCCACCCCACGGTCTCCTCGGTGGCGGGATCGATCACGGCATAGTGCCCGCCGTCGGGCTCGACCCACTCACCCCCGACGAACAACCGCTGCCCATCGGCGACGTGAGAGCCGACCCCTTGAGAACCCACCCCCTGAGACCCCGACCCGGAACTCACCTGGTGCTCACCGTCCTGGTGTCCCGCCCCGAGCGCAGCACCCGCCCCGGCACGTTCCCGCTCACCACGTCGTCGCGGATGGCCTCGACTCCGTTGACCCACACGGCCCGTATCCCGATCGCCTTGGAGTCGAGTCGCGGGCTGTCCCCCGGCAGGTCGTGCAGCAGGGTGGCCTTGCCGGCGTCGATCCGCTCCGGGTCGAAGAGCACGAGGTCCGCGTGCCAGCCCTCGCGCACCTGCCCCCGCTCCCGCAGCCCGAACAGCCGCGCCGGATCATCGGTGAGCATCTTCACGGCCTGCTCAAGGCCCACCAGCTTCCGCCCCCGCACACAGTCCCCGATGAACCGGGTCGTGTACGGCGCCCCGCACATCCGGTCCAGGTGCGCCCCGGCGTCGGACCCGCCGAGCAGCACGTCCTCGTGCCGCCAGGTCTCGGCGCGCAGGGCCCAGGACGCGGGGTCGTTGTCGGACGGCATGGGCCACAGGACCGTACGCAGCTCGTCGGCCGCGCAGATCTCGACCAGACACTCGAAGGGTTCCTGACTGCGCTCGGCGGCGATGTCCTTGACCACCCGCCCGGTCAGCCCCTCATTGGCCTCGCTGTACGTGTCCCCGATGACATACCGCCCGAAGTCGGCGAGCCGCCGGAAGACGCCCGCCTCCTTGCTGTTGGCGTTGCGCAGCATCTCGGCGCGTACGTCGGGTTCGCGCAGCTTGGCGATCCGCTCGGGCACGGGCAGGCCCAGGATCGGACCCCACCCGGGTATCAGGTTCAGCGCGCAGAAGGTGCCGAGGGACATGTTCATCGGCGTGAGGATCGGCATGGTCAGCGCGACGACCCGGCCGCCGGCCTTCCGGGCCCGCTCACTGGCGAACAGCTGCCGGGGCACCCGCTCGGGCACGGCGGCATCGATGGTCAGCACGTTCCAGTTCAACGGCCGCCCGGCCACGGCGCTCATCTCGACGAACAGATCGATCTCGGCGTCACTGAACTGATCCAGACACCCGGCGACGATCGCCTCGATCTGCGTCCCCTCGTGCTCCCCGACCGCCTGGGAAAGGGCGAGCAGTTCCTCCGGCCGGGCATGCCGAGAGGCGACCGGCTGTCCGTCACCGTCGGAGTGCGTGGAGGACTGCGTGGTGGAGAACCCCCAGGCCCCCGCGTCCATGGCCTCGTGCAACAGGCCGACGATCTCGGCGAGTTGCTCCTCACTGGGCTGCCCACCGACGGCATCCGGCCCCATCACGAACCGCCGCAGCGCACAGTGCCCCACCATGAACCCGGCGTTGACCGCGATCCGCCCCTCCAGCGCGTCCAGGTAATCCCCGAACCCCCGCCAGCTCCAGGGCGCCCCTTCCTCCAGCGCCACCAACGACATCCCCTCGACCTTGGACATCATCCGGCGCGTGTAGTCGGCGTCCCCCGGTTTCAGGGGCGCCAGGGTGAACCCGCAGTTCCCGGCGGCGACGGTGGTCACCCCGTGGTTCAGCGAGGGCGTCGCATACGGGTCCCAGAACAACTGGGCGTCGTAGTGCGTGTGGGGGTCCACGAAGCCGGGAGCGAGGACGAGCCCGTGCGCGTCCTCCGACGTCCGCGACTCCTCGGCCACCGTGCCGATGACGGCGATACGACCGTCGCGGATCCCGACGTCGGCGACAAACCCTGCGGCTCCCGTCCCATCGACGACGGTGACCCCTTTGATGACGTGATCAAGCACGAGGCTCAGCTCCTCAGACTCCGGCCAGGGGCGCCTAGCGAGGGGCGCGGGGTACTGCGCGACCAGCCCCCACGCACCCGCGCCCCGCGACGAAAGATCAGGCGGCTTGACGGAACCGCGTGGTCCGGTGGACGGGATCCGTGTCGATCTTCGGAACCACGTGCTCCCCGATCAACCGGATCGTCTGCAACGTCTCCTCCTTGGGCACCCCCACCGGCAGCCCGAAGCTCAGCTGATCCGCCCCGGCCTGCTCCCACCGCTTGCACTGGGTGAGCACCTCGTCCGGATCCCCGCAGATCAACAGCTCCTCCTCCACGAGGAGTTCGACGAACTCCGGCGTGTACTCGGGGAGCGTCTCCGGCCACACCGGGAACCCCTCGGGCCGGGGGAACGTGTCGTGGTACCGGAACACCAGCGAGGGCAGATAGTGCAGCCCCCCACTCGTGGCGATCCGGATCGCCTCGTCATGGGTCGGCGCGCAGATCGCCGTCGTGGTCACCATGACGTTGTCGTTGACGAACGCCCCCACCGGCTCGGCGTTCACGATCGCCGTCTTGTACTGCTCCAGCACCCACTCCATGTCGGACACCTTCTGGATGCTGAACCCGAGCACCCCGAGCCCCTTGCGGGCGGCCATGGCGTACGAGGGAGGCGACCCGGCGGCGTACCACATCGCGGGGTGCGCCTTCCCGTACGGCTTGGGCAGGATCTTCCGCGGCGGCAGCTGCCAGTGCTTGCCCTGGAAGCCGACGTACTCGTCCTGGAGCCACATCTTGGGGAACTCGGCGATGGTCTCTTCCCAGATCTCCTTGGTGTAGTTCATGTCGGTCACCCCGGGGATGAACCCGAGGATCTCGTGCGACCCGGCCCCGCGCCCGCTGCCGAACTCGAAGCGGTTGCCCGAGAGGTGGTCGAGCATCGCGACCTTCTCGGCCACCTTCACCGGGTGGTTGACCTGCGCGAGGGGGTTGAAGATGCCCGATCCGAGGTGGATGCGGTCGGTCGCGTGGGCGAGGTAGCCGAGGTAGACGTCGTTCGCCGAGAGGTGCGAGTACTCCTCCAGGAAGTGGTGCTCGGACGCCCAGGCGTACTTGAACCCGGACTTGTCCGCCTGGATGACGTACTCGGTCTCCTCCATCAGCGCCTTGTGCTCGGCCAGCGGGTCCGTCTCGGCACGCTTGCCCACGTATCCCTGTACAAAGAGCCCGAATTCCAAGGAGGTTCACCGTCCCAAGTCCAGATGGTTCGTCTGAGTGCTACGACTTTCTGACGTGGCGTCAGATTCGTCAATAGCTGACGCCTCGTCAGATAACACTGACTCCGGCCAGCCAGCCCCCGTCGATCACGAACGGCTGCCCGGTGATGTACGACGAGTCGTCCGACGTCAGGAACAGCGCGAGCCGCGCCACCTCGTCGGCCCGCCCGATCCGGCCCAGCGGCACGAGCTTGCGGTACAGCTCGTCCAGCGCCCGGGTCATCTCCTGCGGGTCCGCGTCCGGGTCGAGCCGCGCCGGGTTGGACATCGCGGTGTCCACGGCCCCGGGGCAGACGGCGTTGACCCGGATCCGCCGGCTCGCCAGCTCCAGGGCGGCCACCCGGGTGAGCCCGAGGATGGCGTGCTTGGTGGCGGTGTAGGTCCCGACGGCGGCCATCCCGGTCACCGCCGTGTACGAGGCCGTGTTGACGATCGTGCCGCCGTCCTCCATCGCCGACGCCACGGTCTTGATCCCGAGGAAGCAGCCGACCTGGTTGACCCGCACGACCTGCATGAACTCCTCAAGAGGGGTGTCCACAAGGGAGTTGAAGCGCAGGATTCCCGCGTTGTTCACCAGCCCGTCGATCCGCCCGTACGCCTCCTTGACCGCCCCGACCGCGGCGCCCCAGTCGGCCTCCTCCCCCACGTCCAGGTGCACGTAGAGCGCGCCCAACTCCTTGGCCAGCGCCTCCCCTTGCTCGTCCAGCACATCGGCCACGGCGACCTTCGCGCCCTCGGCCGCGAACAGCCGCGCCTCCTGCTCGCCCTGCCCGCGTGCCGCCCCGGTGACGATGACGACACGTCCGTCCAGCTTGCCCATGCGGTCTCCCTAGTCGAGGTGGTCGAGGTGGGGCGCGATCCCGGCCCCGAACGCGGCTATCTGGTCGGTGAGTTCGGCCCGGTCTCGGCACCGGAACCGCACCTGGATCTGGTCCACGCCCATCGCCCCGTAGGCGCGCAGGGACTCGGCGACGAGGTCGGGGGGCCCGCTGAGCGTGCGGCGGCCGACCTCCCATCCCGGCTCGCCGACGTACAGCGGCTCGGTGATGGCCCCGAACACGAACGGCCCCTGGACCGAGGCCTCTTCGCGCAGCCGCCGTATCCGCTCGATCTGCGCGGGCAGCCGGTCGCGGGGGTCGCCCTGCGGCAGCCAGCCGTCCGCCTTCAGCGCGGCCCGGCGGACGGCGGCGGGCGACGAGCCGCCGACCCAGAGGGGGACGTGTTCCTGCGTGGGGCGGGGGCGCTGGCCCAGGCCCTCGAAGTCGTACAACTTGCCGTGATGGGAAGGGAATTCGTCCGGGCCGAGGGCCGCCCGCAGCGCATCGATCGACTCGTCGAGGACGGGACCCCGGCGGTCGAAGTCCACCCCCAGCGCCTCGAACTCCTCGCGTACGTGCCCGGCGCCGACGCCGAGGATCAGGCGGCCGCCGCTGAGGTGGTCGAGGGTGGCGTACTGCTTGGCGGTGACGAGCGGGTGGCGCAGGCCCACGACCGCCACATGGCTGAGCAGGCGGACGCGTTCGGTGACGCCCGCGAGGTAGGAGAGGGTGGCGACGGGGTCGTACCAGATGGTGCTCATGGCCGTGGCCAGGCGGTGCGGGACGCCGACGTGGTCGCAGGACGCGATGTAGTCGAAGCCCGCCCGGTCGGCGGCCCGCGCGATCCCGACGAGGTCGGCGGGGCCCGCGTCGGCCTCCCAGGGCTCGGCGTAGATGGTGCTCTGGGACTGCACCGGGAGCTGCAACCCGTAGGCGAGGGCGGTCACTTGGGGCCCTCCCACAGGCCGGCCGGGGTCAGGCCCAGGAGGTCGATCGCGTTGCCCCGGACGATCCGCTCGACGACGTCCGGCGCCAGGTGGCCCATCTGCGCCTCGCCGACCTCGCGGGACTTGGGCCAGGTCGAGTCGGAGTGGGGGTAGTCGGTCTCGTAGAGGACGTTGCCGACGCCGATCGAGTCGAGGTTCTTCAGGCCGAACGCGTCGTCGAAGAAGCAGCCGTAGACATGCTCGGCGAAGAGTTCGGACGGCGGGCGGTGGACCTTGTCGGCGACGCCGCCCCAGCCGCGGTTCTCCTCCCAGACGACGTCGGCGCGCTCCAGGATGTAGGGGATCCAGCCGATCTGGCCCTCGGCGTACATGACCTTGAGGTCGGGGAAGCGCTCGAACTTGCCGCTCATCAGCCAGTCCACCATGGAGTAGCAGCAGTTGGCGAAGGTGATCGTCGAGCCGACGGCGGGCGGCGCGTCGGCCGAGGTCGACGGCATGCGGCTGCTGGAGCCGATGTGCATGGCGACGACGGTGCCGGTCTCGGCGCAGGCGGCGAGGAACGGGTCCCAGTCGTCGGTGTGGATGGACGGCAGCCCGAGGTGCGGGGGTATCTCGGAGAAGGCGACGGCACGGGTGCCGCGGGCCGCGTTGCGCCGGACCTCTGCGGCGGCCAGCTCCGGGTCCCAGAGCGGGATCAGGGGCAGGGGTATGAGGCGGCCCTGCGCGTCGGGGCCGCACCACTCCTCCACCATCCAGTCGTTGTAGGCGCGCACGCACAGCAGCCCGAGGTCGCGGTCCGCGGCCTCGGTGAACGTCTGGCCGCAGAAGCGGGGGAAGGTGGGGAAACAGAGCGCGGACTGGACGTGGTTGACGTCCATGTCGGCGAGCCGGGCCGGGACGTCGTACGACCCCGGACGCATCTGCTCGTAAGTGATGACTTCGAGCTTGATCTCGTCCCTGCTGTAGCCGACGGCGGTGTCGAGGCGGGTGAGCGGGCGGTGCAGATCCTCGTACACCCACCAGTCGCCGATGGGTCCGTCGTCGCCGGGCTCGCCCATCACGGGCTTGAACCGGCCGCCGAGGAAGGTCATGTCCTTCAGTGGCGCGCGGACCACGCGGGGGCCGGTGTCCAGGTACTTCTTGGGCAGCCGGTGCTGCCAGACGTCGGCGGGCTCCACGGTGTGGTCGTCGACGGAGATGATCGGCGGAAGGGGCGTCGGGGCGGTGGTCTGGGTGTCCATGGCGCTCACGGTAGCGCCGATCTGACGACCCGTCAGCTAGCTGGATCCGGGTTCGGGATGCTCGGTTGTGTGCGGAACTGTGCGCGGGCCGTGTGAGAGCCTTGTGACATCCCGCGTGGCCACCTGTGAGCGGTGTCTCCCAGAGCTGACGCATCCGCCATGAACAAGGCAAACTGTCGTAGTTATCAGGCTTGCCTAGGGGGAACGGCGATGGACGGTGGACCGCGGGTACCGGAGCAGCGGCGCCCCGGCTCCGGCACGGAGGAGTCGGCCGCGCTGCGCTTCAGCGTGCTCGGTCCGGTACGTGCCTGGCGGGGCCCCGACGCGCTGCCCACGGGCTCGCCTCAGCAACGCGCCCTGCTGGCCGCGCTGTTGCTGCGCGAAGGCCGCACGGCGACGTCCGGCGAGCTGATCGACGCCCTGTGGGGCGACGACCCTCCGTCGCAGGCGCTGGCCGCGGTGCGCACGTACGCGTCCCGGCTGCGGAAGGTCCTGGACGCCGGCGTCCTGGTCAGCGAGTCGGGCGGCTATGCCGTACGGGGGCTGCCCGAGCGCGCGTTGGACGTGGCCGAGGTGCAGGACCTGGCGACCGAGGCGGAGAAGGCGAAGTCGGCGGGTGACCTGGCCCACGCAAGGGACCTGCTGGGCCGCGCGCTCACGCTGTGGGAGGGGGAGCCGCTGGCCGGGCTGCCCGGCCCGTACGCGGAGGCGCAGCGTGTCCGCCTGGAGGAGTGGCGGCTCCAACTCCTCGAATCCCGGCTGGACATGGACCTGGAGCAGGGCTGCCACGCGGAGGCCGTCAGCGAGTTGACCGCGCTCACCGCGGCCCACCCGCTCCGCGAACGCCTCCGCGAGCTGCTGATGCTCGCCCTGTACCGCTCGGGCCGGCAGGCTGAGGCCCTCGCGGTGTACGCCGACACCCGGCGGCTGCTCGCCGACGAACTCGGCGTGGACCCGCGCCCCGGCCTGCGCGAACTCCAGCACCGCATCCTCCAGGCCGACCCGAACCTCGCCGAACCGTCCGCACCGGCGGCGGAGACCGTGACGGCACCGGTCCGCCCCCACCAACTCCCGGCGACGGTCCCGGACTTCACCGGCCGCGTGGCCTTCGTGTCGGAACTGAGCGATGTCCTCGCCTCGGCCGAGGGCCGCGTGATGGCGGTGTCGGCGCTCGCCGGAATCGGCGGCGTCGGCAAGACGACCCTCGCCGTCCACGTCGCCCACCAGGCCCGGTCCACCTTCCCCGACGGCCAGTTGTACGTCGACCTCCAGGGCGCCGGCTCCCGGGCCGCCGAGCCGGAGACCGTACTCGGCGCGTTCCTGCGGGCGTTGGGCACCCCGGACTCCGCGATACCTGACTCCCTGGAGGAGCGGTCCGCGCTGTACCGGTCGGTGCTGGACGGGCGGCGCGTGCTGGTGCTGCTGGACAACGCCAAGGACGCGGCCCAGGTACGGCCCCTGCTGCCCGGCACCGAGGGCTGCGCCGCGCTGGTCACCTCCCGGGTGCGGATGGTGGACCTGGCCGGGGCGCACCTCGTCGACCTCGACGTGATGTCCCCCGAGGAAGCCCTCCAGCTCTTCACCCGGATCGTGGGCGCCGAACGCGTCGCCGCCGAGCGGGAAGCGGCCCTCGACGTGGTCGCGGCCTGCGGCTTCCTCCCCCTCGCGATCCGGATCGCGGCCTCCCGCCTCGCGGCCCGCCGCACCTGGACGGTCTCCGTCCTCGCCGCCAAACTCGCCGACGAACGGCGCCGGTTGGACGAGCTCCAGGCCGGCGACCTCGCCGTGAAGGCCACCTTCGAGCTGGGCTACGGCCAGTTGGAGCCGGCCCAGGCGCGCGCGTTCCGTCTGCTGGGGCTGGCCGACGGCCCGGACATCTCCCTCGCGGCAGCGGCGGCGGTGCTCGACCTCCCCCTGGAGGACACGGAGGACGTCCTGGAATCCCTCGTGGACACGTCCCTTGTGGAATCGGCGGCGCCGGGACGCTACCGGTACCACGATCTGGTGCGGCTCTACGCGCGTGCGTGCGCCGAGCGGGACGAGTGGCCGCCGAGCGAGACGACGGCGGCGATGTCGCGGCTGCTGGACTTCTATCTCGCCACGGCCGCCGGGGTCTACGGCATCGAGCGGCCCGGCGACCGCCTCGTCGACCACCTGGAGGAGACCGGCGTCGACGGCCTGGTCTTCCCCGACCGGCGGGCCGCCCAGGACTGGCTGTACAGCGAGGCGATGCCCCTGCTGGCCTGCGTGCGGCAGTCGGCGGGCGGGACGACGCTGCGGCGCGCCGTCGACCTGCTGTGGGCGGCGGTCGACCTCGCGGAGTCCGGGGCGAACTTCAAGGAGTACGAGGCGGCCGGCACCATCCTGCGCGACGCGGCCCGCGAGGCCGCCGACAGCCGGGCGGAGGGCCGGGCCGTCCTGGTGCTGGCCAACGCCCGCCATTTCTCCGGGCAGTTCGAGCAGGCGTACCAGGAGGCACGGCAGGCACTCGCCCTGTCGGAGGCCTCGGACGACGCCCTGCCGTGCTGCTGGGCGGCGAACCTCCTCGGCATCTACTCCTTCTACCAGAGCCGCTACGACGAGGCCGAGGAGTTCCTGGAGCGGGCCATCGCGAGCTTCCGCGCCTGCGGGGACCTCTCCGGCGCCGCGTCGGCGCTGTGCAACCTCTCCCGCCTGCACCTGCAGACGGAACGCCCCGACAGCGCGGTCGGCCTCGCCCGCCAGGGCACCGAGATGTACGAGGAACTCGGGCACACCCTCAAGGCGGCCAACGGTCACTACGCCCTCGGGCTGGCCCTCGGCAAGAACAGCCAGCCGACCGACGCCGTCGCGCATCTCAAGCAGGCGCTGACCGTCTTCCGCGCGAGCCGGCAACGCCTCTGGGAGGGCATGACCCTATTCCGCCTCGCCGAGGTGGACCTCCTGGCCCAGCGTCCCGCCCAGGCCGCGGCCAACGCCGAGATGGCGCTGACGCCGCTCCGCGAGATCGGCGGCGAGTGGCGCCGCGGCAACGTCCTGACCGTCCTCGGCAAGGCCCTGAATGGCATCGGCCAGTCCGGCCGCGCCCAGGTCTGCTGGACCGAGGCGCTGGAGATCTACGAGCGGCTGGAGTCGCCGGAGGTGGAGGAGGTCCGGGGCCTGCTGGCGCCGTCGACCACCGTCTGACGCCGACGGAACCGGTGCCCTCCGCGGAAGGGCGTTCATCGTTCGTTTATCGCGGTCCGGCACTCTTAGCTGTGTCGGGCCGTCGCGTCGGGGGGCAGACGGAACGGCAGGCGGCCGGGCATCTAAGGTGAACCGGCCTCGAGGATCCGTCCGGCAGTTCTCGGGGGAGTTGCCGGGCGGATCCCGCCCAATCACCGCACGTAACAGGGGAGCCAGTGAGATGAGCGACACCAAGAACGACGAGACGGTCGTCAAGCCGGACAACACCCACATCACCGACGCCAAGCTGACCGGCGACATCAAGCCGCTCAACACGCACATCACGGACGTCGAGACTGTCGTGGCCGCCGACGACGACGGCACCGCCACACCGGACAACACGCACATCACGTCCGACCCCAGCTAGACCTTCACCCACCGCGGGGGACCGGCCGCGACGGCCCAGGGGGAGCCGTCGCGGCCGAGGTGTTTGCCGGGGGGGGGCTGGATCCGGTTCCGGGCGGTCCACCTCCCCCGCGCCTCGCTCACGCCTCCCGCAACGCGCCCTTCAGCACCTTCCCGCTCGCGTTCCGGGGCAGTTCCGCCACGAACTCCACCACCCGCGGCACCTTGTAGTTCGCCATCTCGCGGCGGGCCCAGGCGATCAGGTCGTCGCCGGTCAGGGTGGCGGCGGGGCGGCGGACGACGTAGGCCTTGCCGACCTCGCCGAGGCGGGTGTCCGGGACACCGACCACCGCGACGTCGGCCACGTCGGGGTGGATGCCGAGGAGTTGCTCTATCTCCGCCGGGTACGCGTTGAAGCCGCCGACGATGAACATGTCCTTGATGCGGTCGGTGATGCGGAGATTGCCCGCGTCGTCCAGGACGCCGACGTCGCCGGTGCGCAGCCAGCCGTCCTCGTCGACGACCTCCGCCGTGGCGGCCGGGTCCTCGTAGTAACCCCGCATGACGTTGAAGCCGCGGACCAGCACCTCGCCCGGGGTGCCGGGCGGGGCCGCCACCCGGACCTCGGCGCCCGGGATCGCCCGCCCCGAGGTCGACGCGATGACCTCCGGGTCGTCGCCGCGCCGGCACATCGTGACGATGCCGCTGGCCTCCGAGAGGCCGTACGCCGTCAGGACCGTGTCCACGCCCAGCTCGCCCCGCAGCCGTTCCACCAGCCGCAACGGCACCACCGCGGCGCCGGTCACCACGAGCCGCAGCGCCGAGAGGTCGTGGGCGTCGCGGGCGGGGTGGTCGAGGAGCGACTGGTGCAGGGTGGGCGGGCCGGGGAGGACCGAGACGCGTTCCGCGGCGATGTTCGCGAGGACCGTGTCAACGTTGAAGACCGGCTGCGGGATCATCGTCGCGCCCCGCATGAGGCAGGCGATCACGCCCGCCTTGTAGCCGAAGGTGTGGAAGAAGGGGTTCACGATCAGGTAGCGGTCGCCCCGGCGCAGCCCGGCCAGGTCGCTCCACACCTCGTACGCCCGCAGCGTCTGCGCGTGGGTGATCACCGCGCCCTTGGGCCGGCCCGTCGTGCCCGAGGTGAAGATGATGTCGGAGACCGTGGAGCCGTCCAACTGACTCTCCCGTTCGCGCACTTCGGCCGCCGTCACGCCCTCCCCGCCCGCCAGGAAGTCCTTCCAGGTGCGGAAGTCGGCCGGTGCGTCGTCCGCCAGCACGACCACCTGTTCCAGCGCCGGGAGCCCGGGGAGCGGACCGTCACCCGGGCCCTCCCCCGCCGCCCGCCGCAGTGACGCCACGTACGACGTGCCGAGGAACGCCCCGGTCACGAACAGCAGCCGCGCCCCGCTGCCGCCCAGCACATACGCGGCCTCGCTCCCCTTGAAGCGCGTGTTCAGCGGTACGAGCACCGCGCCCGCGGACACCGCGCCCAGGGCGGAGACGATCCAGTCCGTCGAGTTCGGCGCCCAGATGCCGACCCGGTCGCCGACCTCCACTCCGGCGGCGAGGCAGGCCCCCGCCGCGCGTTCCACCCGGGCGCCCAGCTCAGCGTAGGAGATCCGGGTCCGGCCCTCCACCACCGCCTCGGCGTCCGCGTACCGTTCCGCGGCCGAGCGCACCAGGCCCGGGATGCTGCCCCACTCCATGTCTCCGCGCATGAACGGCCTCCCCACACCCACTAGCTGACTGACCGTCAGATTAGCTGTAGCCTGACGCCCTGTCAGCAGCCCCGGTGTCACGCGGAGGTGCACAGAGCATGGCCGGAGAGAGCACGGGCGGACTGAAGGACGCGACCGCGATCGTCGGAATCGGTCAGACCTCCTTCGCCAAGCAACTCCCCGAGGACGAGCGGACCTTGGCCTGTCGCGCCGTCCTCGCCGCCCTCGACGACGCGGGCATCGCCCCCGCCGAGGTCGACGCCCTCGCCTCCTACACGATGGAGGAGACCGACGAGGTCGAACTGGCGAAGGCCGTCGGCTTCGGCGACCTGACCTTCTTCAGCAAGGTCGGCTACGGGGGCGGCGGTTCATGCGCCACCGTCGCCCACCTCGCCACCGCCATCGCCGCCGGGCAGGCGACCGTGGGCGTGGCCTGGCGGTCCCGGAAGCGGGGCAGCGGGGCCCGGCCGTGGACCAACACGACCCGCCAACTCCCCACCCCCGCCCAGTGGACCCGCCCCTTCGGCCTCCTCAGGCCGGCCGACGAGATCGCGATGCTCACCCGCCGCTACATGCACGAGTACGGCGCCACCCGCGACCACCTGTTCAACGTCGCCCTCGCCTGCCGGAACAGGTCCAACCAGAACCCGGCCGCGATCATGTACGACCGCCCGCTCACCCGCGAGATGTACATGACCTCCCGCTGGATCAGCGAACCCCTCTGCCTCTTCGACAACTGCCTGGAGACGGACGGGGCGTTGGCCTGCGTGATCGTCTCCCGCGAGCGCGCCCGCGACTGCCGGCGCACCCCCGTCTACGTCCACTCCGCCGCCCAGGGCCTCCCCGCCCAGCACCACGGGATGGTCAACTACTGGAACGACGACCCGCTCACGGGCCCGGCCTGGACCGCCGCCCGACACCTGTGGAAACACGCCGACTTCACCGCGCAGGACGTCGACGTCGCCCAGATCTACGACGCGTTCACCGCCCTCGTCCCGCTCTCCCTGGAGGGCTACGGCTTCTGCGGCCGGGGCGAGGGGGGCGCCTTCACGGAGGGCGGCGCGCTGGAGATCGGCGGCCGACTCCCCCTCAACACCAGCGGCGGCGGCCTCTCCGAGGCGTACGTCCACGGCTTCAACCTGATCAACGAGGGCGTACGACAGCTGCGCGGCACCAGCACCGCCCAGGTCCCGGACGCCGCCACCTGCCTGGTCACGGCGGGCGAGGGCGTCCCCACCTCCGCCCTGCTCCTGAGGAGTTGATCCGCCATGCTCGCTCCCGTCACCGACGACGACGGCGCCCCCTTCTGGCAGTACGCCCGCGCCGGCGAACTCCGCGTCCAGACCTGCGCCGACTGCGCCGAACCCCGCTTCCCGCCCCGCCCCTGCTGCCCCCACTGCCAGTCCTTCGCGAGCGAGTGGCGGCCGGTGAGCGGGCGGGGCCGGGTCTGGTCGTACGTCTTCCCGCATCCGCCGCTCCTGCCCGACTACGCCGCCGTCGCGCCGTACAACGTGATCGTGGTGGAGCTGGTCGACGCCCCGCGCATCCGGCTGGTCGGGAACCTGGTCACGGGGGCGGGGGCCGCCCTCGACTCCCTTTCGCCCGACCGGGTCCGGATCGGGGCGCGGGTGCAGGTCGTGTTCGACGAGGGCGGGCTGCCGCAGTGGGTTCTGGAGCGGCCGTGACCCTCAACGTCTCCGTCGACAAGGACTCCGGCGTCGCCGTCGTCACCCTCGACCGGCCGCGCAAGCTCAACGCCATCGACCTCGCCACCGCCGCCGAACTCAGCGCCGTATGGCGGCAGGTGCGGTTCGACGACTCCGTGCGGGCCGTCGTCCTCACCGGGGCCGGGGAGCGCGCCTTCTGCACCGGCCTCGACCGGGACGCGGTGGTGCCGCAGCCCAACTCGCCCTATATGCAGGACGATCCGCTGCTGCACATCGGCCCGAAGGCCAACGACCTGTGGAAGCCGGTGATCTCCGCGGTGACCGGGATGGCCTGCGGCGGGGCGTTCTACCTGCTGGGCGAGAGCGAGTTCGTCGTCGCCGACCCGACCGCCGTGTTCTTCGACCCGCACACCACCTACGGCATGGTCAGCGCCTACGAGTCGGTGCTGATGGCGCACCGGATGCCGTACGGCGAGGTCGCGCGGATGATGCTGATGGGGACGGCGGAGCGGATCTCCGCGCGGCGGGCGTACGAGCTGGGGCTCGTCTCCGAACTCACCGAGCCCGGGCGGGCGTTGGAGGCCGCCGTGGCCTGCGCGACCGTCGTCGCCGGGTATCCGACGGAGGGGGTCCAGGGGACCGTGCGGGCGCTGTGGGCGGCGAAGGAGGCGGCACGGGCGCAGGGATACGCGCAGGCGCCGCCGCTCATCGCCCTCGGCAACCTCCCGACGGAACGCCAGGCGGAGCTGTTCGCCGACCGGAAGAACGGCGGCTTCCGGACCCGGTGAGCGGCGCCGAGGGGCGTCACCGATCGGCGGTGGCCCGTGGAGCGACCTCGCAGTGATCGAGCCGGTCCAGGATGCCCGTACCGGCGGCGGCCATCCGGAGGGTCGCCCTGCCGTTCGCGGGCACCGACACCTGGCTGGTCGTGTCGGCCAGGGTGGACCCGTTGCTGTTCTTGTACGCGATTTTCACGGTGAAGAGCGCCTCGCGCCCGTTCGGGTTCCTGACCTCGACGGTCGAGTACGGGTCGTCCAGGCTCGCGCACCGCTTGAGCACCGCGGTGCCGTCCTTCAGCGGCCGGGCGGTGGCGGACGAGGTCGCCGTGGGGGTGGAACGGTAGGTGGGCCGCGAACGGTGCGTGGAGCCGTTCGTCGAGCCGTGCGTCGTACCGCCCGACGATGTCGACGTGTCGTGGTCCTGGCTGGAGCTGCTGCACCCGCCCCCGCTGCTCCCGTGACGGCTGTGGCTGTGGTGCCGTCCCGTGGAGAAGCCGGTGAGAGTGAGTACCGTCAGTGCCAGTACCGCCGTGAATCTGAGCCTGCGCCCCCGCGTATGCATCCGATCATGCTACCCACCTGGTCAACTGGCACCGCTCACGCGGTTCTCGCGGTGCCCGTGCCCTTCTCCGCGTCGAGGGCGTACACGCAGCGGTCCTTGCTGCACGCGTACACGACCCCGTCCCTGACGACCGGTGCGCCGGTGATCTCGCCGCCGGTGGCGAGCTTCCAGCGGAGACGGCCGTCGTCGGCCTTGAGGGTGTAGAGCAGGTGGTCGGTGGAGCCGAAGTGGATACGGCCCTCGGCGACCGCGGGGGCGCCGACGATGTCGCCGCCCGCCTGGAAGCGCCACTTGGGTGTCCCGGTGACCGCGTCGAGGGTGTAGAGCCCCTTGCCGCTGCCGACGTGGACATGGCCCGCGGCGACCAGGACGGGTTCGATGGAGGCGCGGGGTTCGGTGGCGATGCGCCAGCGGTCGCGACCGTCGGCCGCGTCGAGGGCGTAGACCGTGCCGAGGTAGTCGGCGAGGTAGATGCCGCCGCCCGTGACCGCGGGGCCGGGGGCGAAGGTCGGCGCGCAGAGGAAGACGGCCGGGGCCTCGAAGTGCCAGCGGACGCGGCCGCTCGCGACGTCGACGGAGAGGACGCGGGTGCCGGCGGCGAGATACACGTGTCCGTCGGGGGCGGGGGTGATCCGGACGGGGACGCCGCCGCAGGAGGCCGCGTCGCCGATCGGGTACGACCAGCGCTCGTCGCCCGTCCGGGCGTCCAGGGCGCGCAGCCGGGCGTCCTGCCACACGTAGACGGTGCCGTCGTGCAGGGCCGGTCCCGCCTCCGGGGACTCGAAGTCGGTCTGCGCGCCGGTCAGCTGCCAGAGCTTCTGCCCGGTGGACGCCTCCCAGGCCTGCACGCCGCCGCCGCGGGTGCCGGTGACGACGGTGCCGCGCTCGGCCTTGAGGGAGTACACCCAGGCGTCGGTGGACAGCCGCCACAGGTCACCGCCCTCGCGGGCGTCCAGGGCGAAGAGGGTGGGGCCGTCCGAGGCGTGGATACGGCCGTCGGCGACCGCCATCGACCAGGCGACGTCCCGCGTCTTGAAGGAACGGCGGCCGGTCTGCACGTCCAGGGCGTGCACCTCGAAGGAGGTGACGTAGACGAGGTCGCCCGCGACGGTCGGGGTGCCCCAGACGTCGTTCGACATACGGAACCGCCAGGGGCGCCAGCCGGAGGCCGTTTCCGGGGGCAGCGCGGGGGGCGGGGGTACGGCGGCGGGGTCGACGCCGTTGACGCCGGGCCGGGGCCGGGACCAGGAGGCGACGAGACCGGCCTCCGGAGGGGGCGCTTTCACGGCGGCGGCGCGGGCGTCGGCGACACGGGGGCCGGGACCGATCGGGACGGGGGCGCCCGCGAGCCGTACGGGCCCGGTGTCGGGGGCGCCGACCGGGACCGGCACGACGGGGTCGTGGGACGGCGGGGGCGGTACGGCGACCCGGCCGCCACCGCTGCGCCCGCTGGTGGGCGCCGGTTTCACGGGCGGCCGGCCACCGCGCCGGGTCTCGATCAGCCCGACGGCGCGCTCGGGCAGCCAGGCCGAGGCCGTGCCGCTGTCGTCGGAGCCCGAGCCGAAGAGGTGCGGGGCCAGCTGCGCCTGGAGGTCGGCCGGGTTGGGCCGGCCGGTGGCCTCCATCTGCATGCAGGACTCGATGAGGGGGCGCAGTTCGTCCGGGAGACCGGTGAGGTCGGGGCCCTCGCGCAGCAGCATGAAGACGGTCTCGACCGGGTTGGCGCCGTGGAACGGGGGGTGTCCGGTGGCGGCGAACACGAGCATCGAGCCGAGCGAGAAGACGTCGCTCGCGCCGGTGACGCTGCGGGAGTCCTTGGCCTGCTCGGGAGACATGTAGGCCGGGGTGCCCACGGCCACATTCGTCATCGTCAAACGGGTGTTCGACACACCGGAGGCGATGCCGAAGTCGATGACCCGCGGCCCGTCCTCGACCACCAGCACGTTGGACGGTTTCAGGTCACGGTGGACGAGCCCCGCCCCGTGGATGGACTGCAGCGCCTCCGCGACCCCCGCCGCGAGCCAGCGCACCGCCTGGGCCGGCATCGGCCCGCACTCGTTCACTATCTCCTCGAGCGAGGGCGCGGGCACGTACGCGGTGGCCAGCCACGGCACGGCCGCCCGCGGATCGGCGTCGACCACGGCCGCCGTGTAGAAGCCGGAGACGGCACGCGCCGCCTCGACCTCACGCGTGAAACGGACCCGGAACAACTGGTCCTCGGCGAGTTCCGTCCGCACGGTCTTGATCGCCACCCGCCGGCCGGACGCCGAGCGCGCGAGATAGACCAGCCCCATGCCGCCCGCGCCCAGCCGTCCCAGCACCTCGAACGGCCCGATCCGCCGCGGATCGTGCTGCGTCAGCTGATCCACCACTTGCCTGCCACCTCCCCGTACGGGCCACGCCACCCACATATGTACGCGACCCCGTGCAGCGTCTCACCACCGCACCGCCATGGCGGCACGCACCCTGATTCTTCCTGGCCGGGCCACAGGTTGCGAACCCGGCGACTAATCGGGGTGTCTCGCCATATCTCCGGACAAACGTCCAGGTGTCAGCGTTGCAGCAGCGCGAACGACGCCCCTTGATTGTCCGTGACGACCGCCACTTTCCCGTACGACGTCTCGAAGGGCGGAACCTGCACGCGTCCGCCCAGCCGGTGCACGGTTCCCAGCACAGCGGTGATCTCCTCGACCCGGAAGTGCACGAGGAAGTGCGGCGGCATCTCGACCGGGAAGACGTCGGAGACGGGTGCCCGTCCGAAGTCGGGAGCGGCGTCCGGGCCGAAGAGGGCGGCTGTGAAAAGTCCGCCGTAGAAAGTGTTCGCGGTCTCCGTGTCGCGGGCGTACAGCTCGGCCCAGCCGAAGGTGCCGGCCTTGTGCCGGGTCCCGAAACCGGGGTGCCGGGCCGCCTGCCACAGCCCGAAGACGGCCCCCTCCGGATCGGCGGCGAGAGCGGCGGTGCCCAGTTCCCCCACGACCACCGGCGCCATCACCACCTGCCCGCCGGCCTCCTGGATGCGCCCGGTCAGCCGGACGACGTCCGGGGTCGCGAAGTACACCGTCCACACGGTCGGCATCCGTCCGTCCGCCTTGTGGGCGAGCGCCGCGACGGCCTCGCCGTCCTCGCGGGCCCATACGGAGCCGCCGTACGCCTCCTCGAAGGTCCACCCGAAGAGCTCACCGTAGAACCGCCTGCCCGCCGCCAGGTCCGGAAGCTGTGCGTCCACCCAGCAGGGGACGCCCTCTCCGCACGCGGATGCCCTGTTTTCGGCCATACCGTCAAAGTAACGGCGACGCACGCACCCCGCAGACCAGGCACACCACCCTCTGGACCCCCGTGCACCCCATTTGCAGTCGGCCGAATCGCGCTCCGATCACCCCTCGGTAAGCTGACGGCATGACAGGACAAGTGCGTACCGTCGACGGCCGCGTGGCCGGCCGGCGTGGGCAGGCGACCCGGCAGAAGCTGCTCGACTGCCTAAGCGAGATGCTCAGCTCCTCCCCTTACCGGGACGTCAAAGTCATCGATGTCGCCCGGAAGGCGGGGACTTCACCCGCGACCTTCTACCAGTACTTCCCGGACGTCGAAGGCGCCGTCCTGGAGATCGCCGAGCAAATGGCCACGGAGGGCGGTCAGTTGACCGAGCTCCTGGCCGGCCGGTCATGGGTCGGCAAGGCGGGCTGGCAGACCTCCCAGGAACTCGTGGACGGATTCCTGGAGTTCTGGCGCCGGAACGACGCGATCCTCAGGGTCGTCGACCTCGGAGCCGCCGAGGGCGACAAACGGTTCTACAAGATCCGGATGAAGATCCTGAACTCCGTGAACAACTCCCTCTCGGACGCGGTCGCCGAGCTGCAGGCCAAGGGCAGGGTCGACAAGGACGTGAACCCGGCGGCGGTCGCCGGTTCACTGGTCGCGATGCTCGCGGCCGTCGCCTCGCACCAGAAGGGTTTCCAGACGTGGGGCGTCAAGGAGGCTGAACTCAAGCCGAACCTGGCGCTGTTGGTCCACCTGGGCGTGACCGGCAAGAAGCCGACGAAGTAGGAGTCCCTGCTTCCAGGTCCCAAGTCCTGTCTCGTGGGCGGTGGTTCACTCCGGTGGACCACCGCCTGCCCTGCGTGTGATCCGGAACAGCCGGATCTCCCGCTCGATCCGTTTCTGGTACGTGGCGTACGGCGGCCAGAACACCAGCGCGGTCTTCCACACCGCGGCCCGCTCCTCGCCCTCCAACAGCCGCGCTGTGACGGGGATTTCGCGGCCCTTCCAGTTGATCGTGGCGTCGGGACGGGCGATCAGGTTGTGCGTCCAGGCGGGATGCCCGGTACGCCCGAAGTTGGACCCGACGAGTACCCAGCCGCCGTCATCCGGCATACAGGCAAGGGGACTTCGGCGCGGCTGCCCGCTCCGCGCGCCGGTGGAGGTCAGGATCACCCCCGGCAGCATCCGGGCGCTGAGCAGCACCTTCCCGCGGGTGAGCCGGTGCACGGTCCGGTCCATGGCGGGGACGACATGCGGGGCGATCCGCGCGAACGCCCTGGTCGACGACACCTTCTGCATCGCACGCACACCGATCACACCGTCACCTCGCGGCTCTCGAAGAGACGCGCCCCCTCGGCGGCGTGCGCCCGCAGCCGGTGCACCGGCCCGAACAGCAGCTCGTCGCCGGCGGCACGCTTGAAGTAGAGATGGGCCTCGTGCTCCCAGGTGAACCCGATCCCGCCGTGCAGCTGGATCCCCTCGGCTGCGGCGGTCCGCAGTGCCTCCAGCGCCTGCGCGAGGGCGAGCCCGCCGACCCGTTCCCCCTGGCCGGCTGCCCAGGCGGCGTAGTAGGCGGCCGACTTGGCGGCCTGGACCTGTACGTACACATCGGCCAGCCGGTGCTTCACCGCCTGGAACGACCCGATCGCCCGCCCGAACTGCTCCCGCTGTTTGACGTACTGGACGGTCCGCTCCAGCGCGCGATCGGCGGCGCCGACGGCTTCGGCGGCGAGGACGGCGGCGACGGTGTCGCCGGTGGCGGAGAGTTCACGGAGGACACGGGGGCCGTCGGCCGCGCTGTCGTCGTCCTCGCCGAGCAACTCGGCCTGCACGTCCCTCAGTTCGAGGCGGGCCTGCGGCCGGGTCGCGTCAAGTGCCGTCTGCCGTATGCGTACGAGACCGTCCGCATCGCCCGCGACGAGGAAGAGGAGAGTCCGCGACCGGGCGAACCCCCCGGCGTGCGCGGCGACCAGCAGCACGTCGGCGGTGTGCCCGTCGAGCACCTGCGCGACCTGCCCGTACAGCCGCCACCCGGCGTCTCCGACCTGCCGGGCCTGCACCCCGCCCGCGCGTCCGCCCCCGGCCCATTCCCCGCCGTTGGGGCCGGTGAGGGTGAGGGCGGTGGTGAGTTCGGTGCCGGGGACGGCGAGGGCGGCGGTGAGGGAGCCGGCGGCGATGCGGGGCAGCAGGCGGGCGCGCTGGGTGTCGGTGCCGAGGGCGAGGACGAGGGGTGCGGTGAGCACGGCGGTGGCGAGGAGCGGCGAGGGGGCGAGGAAGCGGCCCGTCTCCTCGGCCGCGAGGGCGAGTTCGGTCACCGAGCAGCCGATACCGCCGTAGGCCTCGGGGAGGGCGAGTCCGGGCAGGCCCAGTTGCCGGGCGAGGGCGGTCCAGAGGGCGGGGTCGTGTCCGGCGGGGGTGTCGACGGCCGTGCGCAACTCCTCGGAACCGCACCGCTTGTGGAGCAGTTCGCGGAGGGTACGGCGGATCTCGTCCTGCTCGGCGGTGAAGCTGGCGTCCATGGCACTTCCCTCCAGATCTGACGGTCCGTCATATTAGGAGTCCGGGCACGATATGCACAGAGGGAGGAGGCCCCTCATGCCAGTGGGGAGCCGCAAGGTCGCCGTGGTGGGCGTGGCGCTGTCGGACTGCGGGCGCGTGGACGACGCGACCCCCTACGCCCTGCACGCCCAGGCGGCCCGCCGCGCGCTGGCGGACGCGGGCCTGGGCAGGGAGGTGGTGGACGGCTTCGCGTCGGCGGGCCTGGGCACCCTGGCCCCGGTGGAGGTGGCCGAATACCTCGGCCTGCGCCCCACGTGGGTCGACTCCACCTCCGTGGGCGGCTCGACCTGGGAGGTCATGGCGGCCCACGCGGCAGACGCGATCGCGGCGGGCCACGCGAACGCCGTCCTCCTGGTCTACGGCTCGACGGCCCGGGCAGACATCAAGGCGGGCCGCCGTACCGGCGATCTCTCCTTCGGCGCGCGGGGCCCGCTCCAGTTCGAGGTCCCCTACGGCCACACGCTGATCGCGAAGTACGCGATGGCCGCGCGCCGCCACATGCTCGAACACGGCACGACCATCGAGCAGTTGGCGGAGGTGGCGGTACAGGCCCGCGCGAACGCCGCCCTGAATCCCGAGGCGATGTTCCGCGACCCGATCACCGTGGACGACGTCCTCTCGGGCCCGATGATCGCCGACCCCTTCACCAAACTGCACTGCTGCATACGGTCCGACGGCGGCGCGGCGGTGCTGCTGGCCGCCGAGGAGTACGTACGGGACTGCCGTACCGCACCGGTGTGGGTGCTCGGCACCGGGGAGCACGTCTCGCACGCGACGATGTCCGAGTGGCCGGACTTCACGGTGTCACCGGCGGCGGTGAGCGGCCGACTTGCCTTCGAGCGGGCGGGAGTCGGGCCCGAGGAGATCGACTTCGCGGAGATCTACGACGCGTTCACCTACATGACGTTGGTGACGCTGGAGGACCTGGGGTTCTGCGCGAAGGGCGAGGGGGGTGCCTTCGTGGAGAAGGGGCGGTTGCGGGTGGCGGGCGGGGAGCTGCCGGTGAACACGGACGGCGGCGGGCTGTCGGCCCAACACCCCGGCATGCGGGGCCTGTTCCTGCTGGTGGAGGCGGTGCGGCAGTTGCGCGGAGAGGGCGGGGCGCGTCAGGTGACGGGCGCGGACGGCGACGTGCCGCGGCTGGGGGTCGCCTCGGGGACCGGCGGCTGGTTCTGCTCCTCGGGGACCGTGGTCCTGGGGCGGGACTGAGCCAGCAGGGACTTCCACGATCGGTTGCGCTTGAAGGGCAGTTCGAAGATCCGGGAGAACAGCCATGCCGCCAGTACCGAGACGGGCAGGCCCACGAGCAGGGTGAAGCAGAAGGTGGGCAGCCCGGGAGCGACGACCTGCGGGGCGACGCGGCGGATGACGACCAGGACGATCGGCAGGTGGATCAGGTAGAGGCTGTAGGAGGCGTCGCCGAGCATCCGCAGCGGCCGGGTGGTCAACAGCCGTACGAGCCGGGCAGGTTGGCCGGTGGCGACGGCGGCGATCAGCATCGTCATGGCGGGGGCGATGGCGAGGTCGATCCAGAAGTAGTGGTTCACGGTCCAGACGGACCCCTGGACGAGACCGAGCGCCAGGACAGGTAGGGCGGCCAGGACGGCGAACCATCCCCACGGCAGGCGCCGGACGCGCTCCGACGCGACGACGATGCCCGCCCCCACCACACCCGCGACGAACACGGGGGCGAGATGCGGGGCGAGCCAGTTGTCGCCCTCGACCGGGTTGGCGCCGGGGGCCATCAGCCCGCGGACGATCACCGGGAGCGTCACACAGGCGACCGCCGCCGCCGCGCTGAACCGGCGCCGGACGAGAAGGATCAGCGGGAAGAGGAGGTACAGCTCGGCCTCCACCCCGATCGACCAGAACGCGCCGTTCGGGGTCGGGGCGAAGAACACGTCCTGGAGCACGAGGCCGTAGACGAGAACCGACGAGCCGGTGGGCGGGCCGTGGTGCGAGGCCGGGACCACGTACAGCGAGACGGCGAGGCTCATGGCCAGCGCGGCCCAGTACGGCGGCAGGATGCGCCAGGCGCGCCGGCGCAGGAACTGGCCGACGCCGCCGGTCCGCCAGCCGTGCCGGGCCGGGGAGATCGCGAGCGAGAAGCCGGACAGCACCAGGAAGAAGACGACGGCGAGGCGGCCGAACATCAGCACGTCCAGGACCTTCGGCGCCGAACTGTGGGGGTACCCCGGGAAGGTGTACAACCAGCAGTGGAACAGCACCACATACAGCGCCGCCAGCCCCCGGAGGCCGTCCAGCCCCAGCACCTGCCGACGCACGGGTGTGCTGCTCGCCCTCACTTCCACTGAGACTGAAATCGCTCGACCCTTTCTCCGACGCGGCCCTCTGCCAGTGGTACGCGGCTCCCGGCCGGGCAGTTCAACGGACGGCCGGCCACCGGCCCGCTACCGCTCCGGGTGGACCGTGATGACGGCCTCGTCGTTGGCGGGATCGGGGTCGCGGTCGCCGACGTACCACCCACCGGCGTACCACCCACCTGCCGGAGCCTTGTCCCGGAGGGTCAGGGTGCCCGCGCCCGGTTCGCCGAGGAGCATCGTGAACGTGAAGTCCTGGGTCCTGCCGGGCTTCAGGGCGTCGAGGTCGCAGGTGTAGGTCGCGCCGCGGTGCTTGCAGAAGGGCTCGTGGACGTCCTCGTCGATCTCGCTCATCGGCTGCTTGACCATGGTCATGCCCGGCGCCGGGCTGAACACCAGCTGCTCCGTGGCGCCGGCGTCGGCGGGGCCGTTGTTGCGGACGGTGAGCTTGAAGGTGCGTCTGGTGCCGGGGGCGCCGTGGAGGTCCACGTCGGAGACGGAGTAGTCGGCGTGGGTGTCGAGCACGACGTGCGTCCAGCCGCCGCCCTTGGCGTAGGGGCCCTTCTTGGCGGTTACGGTCTCGGCACGCAGGGCGGGGCCGTCCCCGTGGTCACCTCCGGCCGGGTGACTCCCGTACTGCCCCTGCCCCATGTCCAGCGCCCAGGCCTCGCTGTTGAAGGAGGCGTACATCTCCGTCTCGTCCGTCCGGAGCCGGAGCGCGGGCCGGAGGGTCACGGTCGCACCGGGTGCGATACGGAGATCCGGGAACTCGCACACCGCGGTGTGGCCCCGATGGATGCCCGGATAACGGCAGTTGGCATACCGCTTCTCGAACTCCAGCTGTTCGAGGCCGACTTGCAGCCCCAGCCCGCTGACCGGCACCTCGCCGGTGTTCCGGACGACGACGGGTTCGCTCAGCGCGGCCCCGGGACGGACCCCGCCGACGGCCTCGGCGGTCAGCACTTCAACAACCGGCTCGCCTACGACGGCTCGCGTCCGCGCGGTCACCTTCTTGCCGTTCCGATCCGCGTAGGTGAACCGGACCGTGCCCGCGTCCCCCGGCTTGCTGCCCTCGGCGGCGACCGGGGAGACACTCCCGGCGCCCGAGGCACTGTCGTACTTGGCGCCGACCTGGCACGTCACATGGGTGGAACTCCCCGTGCAGTTACCGCTCCTGTGCAGCACGACCGCTGCCTTCGCGCCGGGGAGGACGTCCGCGGTGAGGGTGTGATCGACGGCTCCCGTGCCCCCGGTGTGCACCTTGCCGTCGTCGGCGGACATGCCGAAGGGCGCCTTGTCCTTGGGACCGGACCTGTCGCCGACGGGGCGGAGGTAGAACACCTCGGGCGCGGTGATCGAGGGCGCCTTGTCGGTCGCCCCGCTGCCGCAGGCGGTGAGCGCGCTCAGCAGGAGGGCGGCGGTTGCGCCGACGCCGGTCGCCCACCTCACCACGTATGGGCTCACGGCCAGAGCAGGCCCGTCGACCATCCTCGCTCCTCTCGGACGTAGCTCAGGCGTACGTGGCGGCGTCGGGCGTCGCCCTGGAAGAACTCGACCTCGTCCGGGAACACGCGGTACAGGGACCAGGAGGGGGCCGGGGTCTTCGGGTCGCGTCGGGCCAGGGACCAGGAGGTCTCCGAGGCCTGGGTCAGTTCGGTCAGGGAGGAGAGGGGGGCGCTCTGGTGGCCGGTCAGGGCCGCTGCGAGGGCGCCGGCCGAGTGGGCGTGGAGGTCCGCCTGGGATTCGGCCGGGGTGGCCGGGATCACCGGGCCCCGCAGGCGGACCTGGCGGCCCAGGAGGGGCCAGTAGAAGGCGAGGGCGGCGTACGGGAACGTGGTGAGCTGGTGGCCCTTGCGGCTGGTGGTGTGGGTGGCGAAGGACCAGCCCTCCTCGTCCGCGCCGTGCAGCATCACCATCCGTACGTCGGGGAGCCCGCCGCCCTCGGTCGCCGGGTCGCCGTCCCGCGTGGCCAGCGACATGACGTGGGGCTCCGTCTCCCCGGCCGCCACCGCCTCCGCGAACCAGGTGGTGAAGAGGGGGAGGGGGGCGTCCGGTGCCGTCGCCGGGTCCAGGGGCGGGAGCTTCGTCAGCTCGGGGTCCCAGACGCGGAGTGATCGGAGCAGTTCGTGGAGGTCCGTTCCCGTTGCCATGGGGTGAGTATCACCTCAGGGCGGACCCGGCGTGGAAGTCGTAGCCCGCGAAGTCCTCCACCGGGCGGTAACCGAGGCGCTGGTACAGGGCGTTGCTCGTGGGGTTGGCCAGGTCCGTGAAGAGGAGGACCTCCTCCGCGTTCGCCGCCCTCGCCATCCTGCTGACCTCCGCCGTGACCGCGCCCGCGTAACCCCGACCCCTGAGGTCCGTCGGGGTGTAGACGGGGGCCACCCGCACCTGGCCGGCCACCTTCGTCGTGATCCCGGCCATGGACACCGGCGTACCGTCCGGGGTCTCCCAGAACGTGATCCCGCCGTACGCGATCCGGGCGTCGGCCCACTCGCCGGGGTCCTGCGAAGGACCGCTCTCCCCGATCGCCTCGGTGAACTCGACGTACCAGCGCGTGAGTTGCTCGCGGTCGTTTGCCGTCGCGATTCTCGGGCGGCCCGGCGGGACGGGGTGCGGGGGCGTCAACTCACCCAGGCGGTAGAGGCGTTGGCGGGCGTGGAGGCCGGCGGTCGAGTCCGTCCGCCGTCCCCACTCCTGCGCGAACTCCGCCGCCGTGTCCAGCTCGGCCATGACTCCCGGCAACTTGTCGCCGCGCAGCGCCAGTCGGGCCGCGAGTCCGGTGGCCTCCCCTGCGGCCAGCGGGGTCAGCATCAGGCGGCCGGGCGGGGTGCGGAAGAAGGCGGCCCGCACTTCGCCGTCGCGTTCCAGCACCCCGAACACCGGGTCGCCCTCGCCGTAGATGCGAAGCCCCCGGCTGCGCAGCGCCTCCGTCACCGTCAGGTGGACCGTGTGCAGTGCGGGGCGCGAGCGCAGGAACTCGCCTGCCCGGGTGAGGAATCGGGCCAAGTCACCGGTGATGTGCCAGCCGGGCGGTGTCATGCGGCGGTCTCCGGGTCCGTGGCCAGGCGGCCGTGCAGGTGCACGTCACGGAAGGCGTCCTGGCTGCCGGCCTCGAACATCGCCCCGCGCAGGACTCCCTCCGCCGGGAAGCCGCAGCGTTCGGCGATGTGGCAGGACGCGTCGTGGCCGAGGGCGTGGCCGAGTTCGAGGCGGTGCAGTCCGAGGTCGGCCAGCGCCCAGCGCGCGGCGAGGGTGAGGGCGCGGACGGCGACGTGCCGGCCGCGGGCCTCGGGAAGGGTCCAGTAGCCGACGCGGGCGACGCGCACGATGTGGTCGATGTCGTTGACGCCGATGTGCCCCAGCGTCGTACCGCTGGCCGCGTCGGTGACGCAGAACGAGGCGCTGACGCCGTCCTCCGCGCTCTCGGCGCGGGAGCGGAGCGAGTTGCGGGCGCTGGTGGTGTCCGTGATCGGCCGCAGCGGGGTGTTCCAGCGCTGGAACTCGGGGTCGGAGACTCCGCGCAGCCAGTCGGTCACGTCGCTGTCGGCGTCGGGGTCCCAGGGGCGCAGCCGGAGTCCGTGACCGTTCAGCTCGGGGAAGGGGTGCTGGAGGGACCGCTCGCGTATGTGGGCCATCGCGCCATTGAATCAAGCGTCCCGTGCCCCGGATACGTCTTTTTTCCTCAGCCTGAACACGGGCACCCCGTCCCGGAACGCGACGTCGACCGGGGTTCCGGCCCGCAGCCCGGCCGTGTCGGACTCCACCAGTTCGGTCATCATCCGGGGGCCCTCCGCGAGATCGACGACGGCCGCGACGTACGGCACCCGCTGCCCGAAGGGCGGCAGGTCGTTGCGGTGGACGACGGACCACGTGTAGAGGGTGGCGTGGCCGCTCGCGGGTTCCCAGGTGACGTGCTCGCTCCAGCAGTGGGGGCAGAACTCGCGGGGGTAGTGGTGGGCGCGTCCGCAGTCCGCGCAGCGGCGGAGGAGGAGCCGGCCCTGCGCCGCCGCGTCCCAGTAGGTGCGGGTGAACGCGTCGGGCTCGGGGATGTCGTAGCGCGCGTCGCCCATCAGAACCACCCCAGGGCCGCGTCCACCGACCACACCTGCCAGGACATCGCGAACAGCGCGACCACCGAGATGAGCGCCATCATCGCGTTCTGCCCCTGCTCCGCCCAGTCGTGGATCATGAGCGTGAAGTAGAGGACGTTGAGGAGCAGGCCCCCGACGAGGGCGGCCGGGGTGAGGAACCCCGCGATCAGGCCGAGGCCGGTCGCGAGTTCGGCGTAGACGACGACGTACGACATGGCGCGCGGGCGGGGCGCGACCACCGTGTCGAAGCCCGAACGGACGGCCGTCCAGCGGTGTTTGGCGGCGACGTCGGACGCCCACGCGATGCCGGTGCCCCGCTCGAACCAGGCCTTCTTGTCCTTGTGCCGCCAGCTCTCCAGCCACCACAGCCCGAGTCCTATGCGGAGGACCGCGAGCCAGTCCGCTCCGCTGAGCCAGATCGCATCCATGAATCTGACGGTACGTCAGAAGCCGAGGAAAGCCGAGAGCCGGCCAGGAAATTCCTGTGTACCGGCGGTGCCGCTGTGGGTCACCCATGAATGCCCCGCAGATTGTTGACGATTTTGTTCACCCCCGATTACGTTCGCAAGCGCAAGGCCACGGAGCGGTCGGGACGACGCGGTCAGGAAGACGAGAGGCAGCACGGTGAAGCACAGGGCAGTGAAGCGCAGGACGGTAGTCATGGGCATCGGCGCGACCGCCGGTGTCGCGGCGGTCGGCGGCATCGCGCTCAACGCGAACGCGTCGAGCGACTCGAAGTCGGCGTCCTCGTCGTCCGCGGGCTCCCTGGTCTTCGACCCGGACGCCTTCACGAAGCTGACGAAGACGATCACGGACACCGCGGGCACCGAGCACACGGTCGTCTACCACTTCTGGAAGGCGATCACGTACGTCGCCAAGCCGGTCGACGCCACCTACCAGTCCCTGATCGTCAGCGCCCCGGTGGAGATCGACGGCAGGGCGGTCGACGCGAGCGACGCGCCGATCCTGTTCGCGAACTCCGTCGGCGGCTACCTCCCCGCCTCCGTGTCGACCGCCACCGAGGTCGGCGGCGGCGGTTCCGCGATGGGCGGCGGCGCGGCCCCCAGCGGCGCCCCCACGGGCTCGACCGGCGGTTCGGCCGCCCCGAGCGCCTCCGCGTCCGCCCCCGGTGCCAACGGCAACACCAACGCCACCGGCGGCGCCACCTCCAGCAACCAGCTCCTCGCCCTGGCCGCCGGCTACGTCGTCGTCGAGCCCGGCGCCCGCGGCCGCACCCTCAAGAACTCCGGCGGCGAGTACTACGGCACCGCGCCCGCCGCGATCGTCGACCTCAAGGCCGCGGTCCGCTACATCAAGGCCAACAAGGGCCGCATCCCCGGGAACGTCGAGCGGATCGTCTCCGCGGGCACCAGCGCCGGTGGCGCGCTGTCCTCGCTCCTCGGCGCCTCCGGCGACAGCCCGATCTACGACCCCTACCTCAAGGCGCTGGGCGCGGCCGACGCGTCCGACGCGGTCTTCGCCACCGGCGCCTGGTGCCCGATCACGGACCTGGAGCACGCGGACGGTGCCTACGAGTGGAACTGGGGCGCCAACGACCTGAGCACCGGCAAGCCGGTCGACCAGACGGTGTCCAAGGCGCTGCAGGCCCAGTTCGCCGAGTACCAGGCCGGTCTGAAGCTGCGGGGCCTCGGCGGCTTCGGCCCGCTGAACGCCCGCAACCTCGACGAGTACATGGTCAAGCAGTACCTGGAGCCCTCGGCGACCAGGTACCTCGCGGCCCTCTCGGACACCGCCCGCGCGACCTACCTGAAGGCCAACACCTTCATCACCTGGTCCGGCGGCAAGGCCACCTTCACCTGGACCGACTTCCTCACCCATGTCGGCGCCCGCAAGAAGGACGCCCCCGCGTTCGACGCCTTCGACCTGTCGGCCGGCGAGAACAACGAGTTCGGCACGGGCAAGACCCTGGCCCGCCACTTCACGGCGTACGGCGCGAAGAACGACTCAACAGGGCTGAGCGGCAAGCGTGTCGCGAGCGACATCCCGGCGAAGCTCGACCTGATGAACCCGATGCACCACCTGGTCGAGAAGGTGAACCCGAACCGCTCGAAGCACTGGTGGATCCGCCTCGGCACCAAGGACTCGGACACCGCGCTGACGGTCGCCGCGAACCTCGCCGCCCGCCTCGACAACCTGGGCGACGACGTGAACCACCTCTACTACTGGGACGAGGGCCACGGCGCCAACACCGACCCGGGCGACTTCATCACCTGGATCGCCCAGGTGACGGGCCACAAGGCCAAGCACAAGTAGGCACCGCCACCGACCGAGCACCGCCACCGACCACGACGCCGAGCCCCACCGCACACCCTGCCGGCTCGGCGTCGTTCCCGTCTCCCGGCCTCCGCGCCGCCCGACCGCATCCCACAACCAGAGCGCCTACGCCAGCGACTTCACCCTCACCTCCACACCCGTGATCAATCCGCAACCAATTCCGGGCTTGACCGAGACCCATCAACGTAGTGCGTGATTACGCTCGCGCTCATGGCCGACTCCACAGCGTCCCCGAACCTCGCGGCGCAGAACCACGCAGACCGTCCCGTGTACGTCATCGGCGGCGGTCCCGGCGGTCTCGCCGCCGCGTACGCGCTGCGCGCACAGGGCATCCGTGCCGTCGTACTGGAGAAGTCGGACCGGGTCGGAGCCTCCTGGCGCAGGCACTACGACCGCCTGCACCTGCACACCACCCGGCGGCTCTCGGCGCTGCCCGGGCTCGCGATACCGCGCCGGTTCGGCCGCTGGGTCTCGCGGGACGACGTGGTGCGCTATCTGGAGAAGTACGCCGAGGTCCACGAGCTGGAGATCGTCACCGGCGTCGAGGTCTCCCGCGTCGAGCGCTCGGCCGACGGCACCGGCTGGCTGCTGCACGCCACCGGCGGCCGTGAGCTGACCGGCCGCGCGGTCGTCGTCGCGACCGGCACCAACCACACGCCCCGCATCCCCGACTGGCCCGGCCGCGACACCTACACCGGCGACCTCGTGCACGCCGCCGACTACCGCAACGCCGAGCCCTACGCCGGCCGTGACGTCCTGGTCGTCGGCATCGGCAACACGGGCGCGGAGATCGCGGTCGACCTGGTGGAGGGCGGCGCGTCCCGCGTCCGCCTCGCCGTCCGCACGGCCCCGCACATCCTGCGCCGCTCGACCGCGGGCTGGGCGGCCCAGTACACGGGCGTTCTCGTACGACGGCTGCCGGTCGCCCTGGTCGACCGGCTCGCGGGGCCGGTGGGCAGGCTCAGCGTGCCGGACCTGGCGGCGCAGGGGCTGCCGCGCCCCGACACCGGGCTGTACAGCCGGGTCAAGGAGGGGTCGATCCCGGTGCAGGACGTCGGGCTGATCGACGCCGTGCGCAAGGGGCGGGTCGAGGTGGTGACGGCGGTGGAGAGCTTCGAGGACGGCAAGGTGGTCCTCGCCGGCGGCGACCGCATCGGCCCCGACGCGGTGGTCGCGGCCACGGGCTACCGCCGCTCCCTGGAGCAACTCGTCGGCCACCTGGGCGTGTTGGACGCACGCGGCAAGCCGGTCGTGCACGGCGCGGACACCCCGAAGGACGCGCCCGGCCTCTACTTCACCGGGTTCACCAACCCCATCAGCGGCATGTTCCGCGAGATGGCGATCGACGCCGAGAAGATCGCGAAGGCGCTCGCCAAGGAGACCCGGAAGGAAGCCAGGAGAGCGGCCAGGAGGGAGGCCAAGGAGGCCTCGAAGAGCGCCCGGAAGGGTGTGCCCGCCGCCTCCTGACCCGGGGTCCGTCCGTTCTTTGCGTGCACGACAGTTCCTGACGCACTGTCAGTTCAGTAATCTGACAGTGCGTCAGTTATTTGCGCTGTCACGACTGTCACGTCACACAGGAGCGGGGCGAACCGATGCTTGGATCAACCCACGGCACCCTCACCACCGACTCCCGCCGGGCCCGGGTCATCGCCTGCGGTGAGCAACCCGGCCCCGCCGTCCACGGCAGGCCGGCCGACGTCGACGATCTCGACGTCAGCGGGCGGCCGTTGTACGCCGGCGTCCCCGACCTGGACCGCTTCTTCCGCCCCGAGTCGGTCGCCGTGATCGGCGCCTCGGACGCGGAGGGCCGCCCGAACACCGGCATCACCCGCCAGCTCATGGCCTGGGCAGGGCGGGTGGGCGCCCGGCTCCACCCGGTCCATCCCACCCGTACGGCGGTCTTCGGCGTCCCCTGCTTCCCGTCCGTCGCCGATCTCCCCGAACAGGTCGACCTGGCCGTGGTGCTGGTGGCCGACCCGCTCCCGGTGATCGAGCAACTCGCCGAGGCGAAGGTGAAGTTCGCGGTCGCCTTCGCGTCCGGGTTCGCGGAGACCGGCGAGGAGGGCGCGCAGGCGCAGGCCCAACTCGCCACCGCGGTGGGCCGATCGGGCCTGCGTCTCCTCGGTCCGAACACCAACCTCAACGCCTTCGAGCACTTCCGCGAGGACCTGGACGGCCCCGCGATCGCGCTGATCACCCAGTCCGGCCACCAGGGCCGCCCGGTCTTCGCCCTCCAGGAACTCGGCATCCGCCTCTCCCACTGGGCCCCCACCGGCAACGAAGCCGACCTGGAGACAGCCGACTTCATCTCCTACTTCGCCGAGCGCCCCGAGGTCGGCGCCATCGCCTGCTACGTCGAGGGCCTCAAGGACGGCCGCTCCTTCCTCCTCGCCGCCGACCGCGCCGCCCGCCGCCAGGTCCCGGTGGTCGCGGTGAAGGTCGGCCGCACCGAGACCGGCGCCCGCACGGCCGCCTCCCACACCGGCAAACTCACCGGCGCGGACACGGTGGTGGACGCGGCGATGCGCCAGTACGGCGTGATCCGCGTCGACGGCCTGGACGAACTCCAGGACACATCAGCCCTGTTGGCGCGGGCGAAGCCTCCGGTGGCCGAGGGGGTCGTCGTCTACTCGATCTCCGGCGGCACGGGCGCCCACTTCGCCGACCTGGCGAGCGAGGCGGGACTGCGGCTGCCGCAGCTGTCGACCGCCAAGCAGGCCGAGCTCCACGAGTGGATACCGCCGTACCTGAGCGTGGCGAACCCGGTCGACAACGGCGGTCACCCCGTGGGCGACTGGCGCGGGCGGAAGATCATCGACGCGATCCTGGACGACCCGGAGGTGGGGGTGCTGGTCTGCCCCATCACGGGCCCGTTCCCCCCGCTGAGCGACAAGCTGGTGGAGGACCTGGTGGCCGCGGCGGAGGAGACCGACAAGCTGGTGTGCGTGGTGTGGGGCTCACCGGTGGGCACCGAACCGGCCTACCGCGAGCGCCTGTTGGGCTCGTCCCGGGTGGCCACCTTCCGCACGGTCGGCAACTGCATCACCGCCCTCCGTGCCTACTTCTCCCACCACCGCTTCGTCCACGCCTACCGCTCCCCCTTCGACGAGGCCCCCCGCGCCCTCTCCCCCTCCTTCCGCAAGGCCCAGGCCCTGATGCGCCCGGGCCAGCAGCTCAGCGAGCACGCGGCGAAGCAGCTCCTGCGGGCGTACGGGATCCGGGTCCCCCGCGAGCAGTTGGTGACCAGCGCGGCGGCGGCCGTACGGGCGGCCGGGCTGGTGGGCTACCCGGTGGTGATGAAGGCGTCCGGCGGGCAGATCGCGCACAAGACGGAACTGGGCCTGGTGAAGGTGGAACTCACCTCGGCGAGCCAGGTCCGGGACGCGTACCGGGAGTTGACGGACATCGCGCGGTACGAGGACGTGACGCTGGACGGGGTCCTCGTGTGCCAGATGGTCGAGCGGGGCGTCGAGATGGTCGTCGGCGTCACACAGGACGAACTCTTCGGGCCGACGGTGACGGTGGGGCTGGGCGGAGTGCTGGTGGAGGTCCTGCGGGACGTGGCCGTACGGGTGCCGCCGTTCGGGGAGGAGGCGGCGCGGGACATGCTGGGTGAGCTGCGCGGCCGCCCCCTGCTGGACGGGGTGCGGGGGCGCCCGCCGGCCGACCTGGACGCCCTGGTGGAGGTGATCCTGCGGGTGCAGCGCATGGCGCTCGAACTGGGCGATGTGCTCTCCGAGTTGGACATCAACCCGCTGATGGTGCTGCCCCGGGGACAGGGCGCGGTGGCGCTGGACGCGCTGGCGGTGTGCCGATGAGCGCTCCGACGGCCGAGGTCATGCACACGGTCGCGGGCGGCGTCGCGTACCTCACCCTCAACCGCCCCGAGGCCCTGAACGCGATCACCCCGGCCCAACGGGACGTCCTGATCGGGCTGTTGGGCGACGCGTCGGCCGACCCGGCGATCCGGGCGGTGGTCCTCACCGGCACCGGGCGCGGCTTCTGCGCGGGCGCGGACCTGCGGGGCGGGGGCGCGTCGACCGGTGCCGAACGAGTCGCCGGTGACGTGGCCCGGATGATCCGCCTGGGCGCGCAACGCCTGATCGCCGCCGTCCTGGACTGCGAGAAACCGGTGATCGCCGCGGTCAACGGCACGGCGGCGGGGCTCGGCGCGCATCTCGCCCTGGCCTGCGATCTCGTCCTGGCCGCGGAGTCCGCGCGGTTCATCGAGGTGTTCGTCCGACGCGGCCTGGTCCCGGACGGCGGCGGCGCGTATCTGCTGCCACGCCTCGTCGGCCCGCAGCGCGCGAAGGAGCTGATGTTCTTCGGCGACGCGCTGACCGCACCGGAGGCGGAACGGCTCGGCCTGGTCAACAGGGTCGTACCGGACGGGGAGTTGGAGAAGACGGCCCGCGAATGGGCGGAACGCCTCGCCACCGGCCCGACCCGAGCCCTCGCCCTCACCAAGCAGCTCGTCAACGCATCCCTGGACTCCGACCGCACCACGTCGTTCGCGGCGGAGGCGACGGCCCAGGAGATCAACATGACGACGGAGGACGCCCAGGAGGGCGTGGCGAGCTTCGTGGAACGGCGGAGCCCGGAGTACCGGGGGCGGTGAGACGGGGGAGGGGCGGCTCAACGGGGTCAGTCGAAGGGCCGTTCAAGGGACTCCACCGGAGGGATGTTCAAAGGGTTGGCGTGTCCGGGGTGGTCGCTTCTAGCGTGTCCCAAGTGACGCGTGCCGATGAGGTGTTGTTCGTCCTGGAGCTGCTGCGCCGAGCGGAGGCGGACGTCTGGATCGGCGGCGGCTGGGGCATCGACGCCCTGATCGGCGAGCAGACCCGGGACCATCGCGACCTGGACCTGATGCACCGCCGCGACCAGGAGGCCGAGGTGTTGGCGGCCCTCTCCGCCGAGGGTTTCGTCGAGACCCTGGACTGGCGCCCGATCCGCTTCGTCATGACGGCTCCGGACGGCCGCGAACTGGACCTCCACCCCCTGACCTTCACCGCCGACGGCTCCGCGACCCAGGCCTCCCCCGACCCGAAGCACCCCTTCACCTATCCCACCACCTGCTTCGTCACCGGCACGATCAACGGCACACCGGTCCCCTGCCTCTCCGCCGAGCAACAGGTCCACTTCCACCAGGGCTACGACCCGACCCCCCACGACCACCACGACATGGCCCAACTGCGCCGCGCCTTCGGCATCACCACCCACTTCTGACGCACGCCCGCCGCCCTGGTCGCGTCGCTAGTCTGTTCGCGTGACACCGAACGAGGACCGCCGGTTCCCCGCCCCGCTCGCCGCCGCCATGGCGGTACGGCTCGACCTTCGCGGCGAGGACGACGTCGACTTCGAGCCCTTCGAGGCGTTCCTGTCCGCCGACGAGACGACCGACTGGTTCCGGGCGTGGACCGGCAACGGCGAGGTGGACGGGGACGGCTTCCGGGTGTTCGGGCAGGACGGGACCGGGGGTATGCCGCGTTCTGGCTGGTCCGCCCGGGGCGCCCGCTGGTCGAGCAGCCCGTCGTGTTCCTGGGGTCCGAAGGGGAGATCGGGGTCGTCGCCCGCGATCTGGACGCCTTCCTGTGGTTGCTGGCCGACGGCTCGGGCCCGTACGAAGCGGCCGCCTCCTACGAGACCGAGCAACGGCTCACACCCGACGTGGCCTCACGCCCCGTCCCTGAACTGGCCGCCGTGGCAGCCCGGTTCGCGCCCGAGCGTCGTACGACCGCGGCCGTCGTGATCGCGCAGGCCGCGGGGGAGTTCCCCGGCTTCGACGAGGTCATCGTGAAGCTGATCCGGTGACCTCCACGCGGGAACCGGGGCGTTGTGCGCGTCAGTCCAACAGCCCGTCGTAGTCCGGGAGTACCGGCGGCAGTCGTTCCGAACAGCACTGCCGGGAGTCGGCGAGCGGGAGGTGACCCGGGGGGTCCATGAGGCGACGCGACCCCCACGACCTGACCGCCAGTCCCTGAATCCGCCCAGCACAGAGCCGATCCGGGGGCGCCTCGGAGCCGACTCGGGCCCGGCTCGGGTCGGCACCCCGGATCGGATGCGGAGGGTGTCGTACCCCTTCCTATCTGATGATCCGTCAGCTTCAATGGGGTGGTGATGGGACACGCAGGGGCGGCAGCAGCAGCCGTCCGGTACCTCAGGTCGGCCGGAAGCGCTCCGGCCGCGCAGCCTGTCGAGGCGCTGCCGCGGCCGGAGCTTCGGTGCGTCACGGACGACGAGCGGGCACCGGTCGACCAGGGTCAATTCCGGCGCGTACTGGGCACGTTCGCGACCGGCGTCACCGTGATCACCGCCCCCGCGGGCCCCGGCGAACCCGGCCCGGCCGGCTTTGCCTGCCAGTCCTTCTCCGCCCTCTCCCTCGACCCGCCGCTCGTCGTCTTCATGGTCGGCCGTACGTCCACGACCTGGCCGCGCATCGCCCGCGCCGGCGCCTTCTGCGTCAACGTACTCGGCGCCCACCAGGGCGAGTTGTGCCGCGGCTTCGCGGTCAGCGGCACCGACAAGTTCGCGGGCGTCCCGTACGACGCCTCCCCCGTCTCCGGCTCCCCCCGCCTCGCCGACGCCGCCGCCTGGGTCGACTGCACGATCCACGCCGTGCACACCGGGGGCGACCATCTGATCGTGGTGGGCCGGGTGGACGCGCTGGGTGCGGACGAGGGTGACGGAGCGCCCCTGCTGTTCCATCGGGGCCGGTTCCTCTGAGCGCTCCTGAGTAACCCGCGCTCCGGTTCTGAGCCCGCGTACTCATGAAGGTCCGCCGCGCCTCCGACAGTCTTGCTCTCAGACCGATTCGAGCATCCGACCGGGGGACCTCCACCATGAGCAAGCACACGCGAGCAGCCGTTCTCACATCCGTCCTGATATCCGCCGCCGGACTGCTGTCCGCCTGTTCGTTCTCCACCGCCGACGCCATGTGCAGTGAGGGCGAGTACCCGGTCGTGGCCGTGAACAGCACCACGGGCGGCGCCTGCGTGAAGAACGGCGACAACCCGCCGAGCGGCTACACGCGGTACCCGAAGGGCAAGATGCCGAAGCACGTCGAGGACAAGTGGGACACGTACTGGGAGACCCACACCGTGGACGAGAAGGGCAACATCAGCTCCGCGCCGTAGCCCTCACGCCACCGCGACCGCGCCCGCCCGCACGACCGGCCGCCGCCGGATCACCAGCGCCATCAGCGCCGCGACCGCGCACAGCGCCCCCGCGAGGTACCAGACCATGTCGTACGACCCGAACGCGTCCCGGGCGACCCCGCCCAGGAAGGCGACCAGGGCCGCGCCGATCTGGTGGGAGGCGAGGACCCAACCGAAAACGATCGCGCTGTCCTCGCCGTACTGCTCGCGGCACAGGGCGAGGGTCGGCGGAACCGTGGCGACCCAGTCGAGGCCGTAGAAGACGATGAAGAAGAGCATCGGCGGGTGGACGGTGGGGGCCAGCAGCATGGGGAGGAAGAGGAGGGAGATGCCGCGCAGGGCGTAGTAGACGGCGAGCAGGCGGCGGGGTTCGAAGCGGTCGGTGAACCAGCCGGAGGCGATCGTGCCGACCACGTCGAAGACGCCGATCACCGCGAGCAGCGAGGCCGCGGCCGTGATGGGCATGCCGTGGTCGTGCGCGGCGGGCACGAAGTGGGTCTGGACCAGCCCGTTCGTGGACGCCCCGCAGATCGCGAAGGTCCCGGCCAGCAGCCAGAACGGGCCCGTGCGGACCGCCTTGAACAGCACCGCCACGGTACGGCGGGCCGCGCCCGTCACCGGTTCCGGCTTCGGCACGAACTCCGTCGCGCCGTACGGCTTCGCGCCCACGTCCGCCGGGTGGTCCCGCAGCAGCAGCCACACGAAGGGCACCACCGCGAGCGCCGCGAGGGACACGGTCACCGCGGCCGGGCGCCAGCTGTGCTCCTCGACTATCCAGGACAGCAGCGGCAGGAAGATCAGCTGGCCGGACGCCGAGGCGGCCGTGAGGATGCCGGTGACCAGGCCCTTCCGTGCGGTGAACCAGCGGTTGGTGACCGTCGCGGCGAACGCGAGCGCCATCGAACCGCTGCCGAGACCCACCAACAGGCCCCAGCACAGCAGCAGTTGCCACGGCGCCGTCATCCACACCGTCAGGCCGGACCCGAGCGCGATCACGGTCAGCGCGACCGCGACCACCCGCCGGATGCCGAAGCGGTCCATCAGCGCCGCGGCGAAGGGGGCCGTCAGCCCGTACAGCGCGAGGTTGATGGAGGCCGCGGCCCCGATCGTCCCGCGCGACCACCCGAACTCCTGGTGCAGCGGATCGATCAGCAGCCCCGGCAGCGAACGGAACGCCGCCGCGCCGATGATCGTCACGAACGTGACCGCCGCGACGAACCAGGCGCGGTTGATCCGCGTACGGCTACGACGGCTGGGTCCACCGGGCGCGGGGGCGGCTCCGGAGCCGGGCTCCTCGGCGGCGCCGGGACCGGGCGTGGCATCGGTTGTCTGCGTCACGTCAATGAGCTTCGGCCATCCGCCCCCTCCCGAGCCACTGGCCCGAAGGACAGCATTCGGTAGAATCGGGCCATGAGCCGACAGCCCGAGCCGGAGTTCCGCCCCCACCGCGTCGTCGTCCTCGCCCTCGACGGCCTCCTCCCCTTCGAGCTGGGCATCCCGCACCGCATCTTCGGCCGCCCCCGGGACGCCGAGGGACGGCTGCTCTACGACGTCGTCACCTGCTCGGTCCGCCCGCCCGGCCCGGTCGACACCGACGCCGACTTCGCCATCCACGTCCCGAACGGCCCGGAGGTCCTCGCCACCGCCGACACGGTGATCGTTCCGGCGTCGTACGAACTCGGTCCCGTCTTCGAGGACGGCGTCCTCACCCCCGAACTCGCCGCCGCCTTCGCCCACATCCGCCCCGGCACCCGCCTCGCCTCCATCTGCACCGGCGTCTACGTCCTCGCCGCCGCCGGTCTCCTCGACGGCCGCCCCGCCACCACGCACTGGGCCGAAGCCGAACGCTTCCAGGAGCTGTTCCCGCAGATCGAGGTCGACGCGGACGTCCTGTTCATCGACGACGGCGACGTCCTCACCTCGGCCGGTGTCGCCGCCGGCATCGACCTCTGCCTGCACATGGTCCGCCGCGACCACGGCACCGCCGTCGCCAACGACGTCGCCCGCCGCACGGTGGTACCGCCCCACCGCGACGGCGGCCAGGCGCAGTACATCCACCGCCCGGTCCCGGACCCGCAGGTCGCGACCACGACCGCCGCCCGCGCCTGGGCCCTGGGCCGCCTCCACGAGCCCCTCCAACTCCGGGACATGGCCGAGCAGGAGGCGATGTCCGTCCGCACCTTCACCCGCCGCTTCCGCGAGGAGGTCGGCGTCAGCCCCGGCCAGTGGCTCACCCAGCAACGCGTGGAACGCGCCCGGCACCTCCTCGAATCCACCGACCTCTCCATGGACCAGGTGGCCACGAACGCCGGTTTCGGCACGGCCCAGTCCATGCGCCAGCACCTCCAGACGGCCCTGGGGGTCACCCCGACGGGATACCGCCGCACGTTCCGCACGGGAACGGGAGCCAACACCGCTTCAGCGCGCTACGGCCCGGTCGACACCCTCAACTGACCGACGGCACCCCGGCAAGATGCAGCCCCCCAAGGGGCGCGAGGAACTGCGCGACCAGCCCCAACGCCCCCGCAGCCGCCGACGATTCAGCACCCCCCGTGCTCCCGCCCGCACCCGTCAGAACGTCAGCACCCCCCGAGCCACCCGCCCCGCCTCCGCGTCCCCCGCCGCCTTCTCGAAGTCCTCGACGGGATACGTCTCGGTCACCAACTCGTCGAGCAGCAACCGCCCTTCGCGATACAGCTGGGCGTAGAGGGCGATGTCCCGCTGCGGCCGCGAGGACCCGTACCGGCACCCGAGGATCGACTTGTCCAAGTACATGGACGACACGAGGAAGGACGCCTCGGCGGTGGCCGGCGGCACACCGAGCAGCACCGCCTGCCCGTGCCGGTCCAGCAGATCCACGGCCTGCCGTATCAACTCGACCCGCCCCACGCACTCGAACGCGTGGTCCGCCCCGTCGGGCAGAATCTCCCGCACGCCTTCCGCCGACGTGAGGAAGTGCGTGGCCCCGAACTCCCGCGCCACAGCCTCCTTCCCGGGATTCGCATCGACGGCGACGATCGTCAACGCCCCCGCGATCCGGGCCCCTTGGAGAACATTGAGCCCGATCCCACCCGTCCCGATGACGACGACGCTCTCCCCCAGCCCGACCCGCGCCCGGTTGAGAACCGCACCGACCCCGGTCAGCACCCCGCACCCGATGAGCGCGGCGGAGGCCATCGGAATGTCCTTCGGTATCCGTACGGCCTGCACGGCCTTCACCACGGTCCGTTCGGCGAAGGCGGAGTTGGACGCGAACTGGTACACCGGCTTCCCGCCCCGCGTGAACGGCTTCCCCGGCCGCCCGATGGCCTGCCGGCACATGGTCGGCCGCCCCCGGTCGCACTCGGCGCAGGTACCGCAGTTGGCGAGCGTGGACAGCGCGACATGATCCCCGGGCGCGACATGGGTGACGCCCGCCCCCACCGCCTCGACGACCCCGGCCCCCTCATGCCCCAGCACCACAGGAACGGGGAAGGGTATGGTCCCGTCCACCACAGAGAGATCGCTGTGGCACAACCCGGCCGCCGAGACGGCGACCAGCACTTCCCCGGGCCCCGGCTCCCGTACCTCCAGATCGTCCACGACCTGGAGCTGCTTGCCGTCGAAGACCACACCGCGCATCAGACGACCCCCTTGGGTTCCCTGGGCAGACCGAGCACCCGCTCGGCGATGATCGTGCGCTGAACCTGGTCCGAGCCGCCGTAGATCGTGTCGGCCCGCGAAAAGAGGAACAGGTGCTGGATCAGGTCGAGTTCGTACGTCAGGGACGGCGTCCAGTCCACCGGCCCGACCGTCGCCGCGGCCCCCCGCACCTGCATCGCCAGCTCCCCGAGCCGCTGATGCCACCCGCCCCAGAGCAACTTGGCCACACTGGGAGCCCCGGCGTCACCGGCCCGCCCGAGCGTCCGCAGCGCGTTCCACCGCATGGCCCGCAACTCGGCCCACTGCCGCACGAGTCGGTCACGCAGGACGGGATCAGCCACGGCCCCCGAGGCAACGGCGGCCTCGACGACCCGCCCCAACTCCCTTGCGAACCCGATCTGTTGGGCCAGGGTGGACACGCCCCGCTCGAACCCGAGCAGGCTCATGGCGACCGCCCATCCCTCCCCCTCACCCCCCACCAGATGCTCGGCACGCGCGCGTGCCCCGTCGAAGAACACCTCGTTGAACTCGCTGGTCCCGGTCAACTGCCGTATGGGCCGCACCTCGACACGCCCCGGCTGGTCCATCGGCACCAGCAGAAAACTCAACCCCCGGTGCCGCCGTGACCCCGCCTCGGTCCGAGCCAGCACAAAACACCAGTCGGCCTCATGAGCGAGCGAGGTCCATATCTTCTGCCCGCTGACCCGGTACTCCCCGCCGTCCCGCACGGCAACTGTCCGCACCCCCGCCAGATCGGACCCGGCCCCGGGTTCGCTGTACCCCTGACACCACAACTCGTCCCCGGCGGCAACAGCAGGCAGAAATCGCCCCTTCTGCTCCTCGCTCCCGTGCGCGATGAGCGTCGGGGCAAGAAGATTCTCCCCGATATGCCCCGACCGAGGCGGCGCCCCCGACCGCGCGTATTCCTCGGCCCAGGCGACCTGCTGAGTAAGGGTCCCCGTCCGATTCCCGTACCCGGACTCCGGCCAACCCAGCCCGATCCACCCGCTCTTGCCGAGCGTCCGTTCCCACACCCGACGATCCGGATCGGAATCAGCATGCTCGGAAAGCCACGCCCGAACCTCCGCCCGGAACACATCGTCCTCGGCAGCAAACCCGAATTCCACAGGGGTCCCCTTCCAACACAGGCCAGCTCACCCACCCCAGGGGCGCGGGGAACTGCGCGACAAGCCACAACGCACCCGCACACGCCACACAACCGCACCCCTCACCCCACTAGGCGTTAGGCCGCTCCCCACCCCGCGCGGCCCGCTCCATCTCCTGCAACCGAGAAAGCATCGGCATCGGATCCACGCCCACAGACCCCGGCAGAAACTCCGCGATCTTCTCGGCCGTCCACCCGCCGGAGGCATCCGCATACGCCGCCCGCAGCTCCCGCGGCTGCGCCCACACCGCGATCTTCGGCCCGGCGACGGTATAGACCTGCCCGGTGATCCCCTCGTCCCGAGCGCGCTCGGACAGCAGATAGACAACCAGCGCGGCGACATCCTCCGGCGACCCGATCTCCGCCAATTCCATGGGAACGTTCGCAGACATCCGCGTCCGAGCGACGGGAGCCACCGCATTGGCGGTGACCCCGTACTTGTTCAGCCCGAGCGCGGCACTCCGGACCAGCGAGATGATCCCGCCCTTGGCCGCGCTGTAATTGGCCTGGGAAACCGACCCCTGGTGATTCCCGCTGGTGAACCCGATCAACGTGCCGCCCCGCTGCTGACGCATCACCGCGGAAGCCGCCCGGAAAACAGTGAACGTCCCTTTCAGATGCGTGGCGAGAACGGGATCCCACTCTTCCTCGGACATGTTGAAAAGCATCCGCTCCCGAAGAATCCCGGCAACGCACACCACTCCGTCGATCCGCCCGAACGTCGACACCGCGACATCGACAACCCGCTGCCCACCGGCCATCGTCGAGATGTCATCGGCGACGGCGACGGCCTCACCCCCCGCCGCGAGGATCTCCTTGACGACTCCCTCGGCGATCTCACTCGTGGGCGAGGCCCCGTCCATGGAGACGCCGTAGTCGTTGACGACGACCCGCGCCCCCTCGGCGGCGGCCGCGAGCGCGACGGCCCGTCCGATCCCCCGCCCCGCCCCCGTGACGGCGACAACCTTGCCTGCCAAGAAGTTCCCCATGTCCGGCCCCTCCCGCAGTTTCTGACGGTCCGTTAGATTCGACTCAGATTCTACGACCCGTCAGATGCCTGGAGACAAGCCCCGGGGAGGCCCCGATGTCAGCGCCGACACTTGGTCCGGAGTTCCACGACATCGCCAAGCGCGTGAACAACTGGGGCCGTTGGGGGTCGGACGACGAGATCGGCACGCTGAACCTGATCACCGACGAGGTGGTCCGAGCGGCCGCCGCCGAGATCCGCACCGGCCGCCGCGTCCCCCTCGCCCTGCCGCTCCAGCAGGACGGCGTCCAGACCGGGATGATCCCCGGCCGGATCAACCCGCTGCACGCGATGGTGCAGATCAACCAGGAACTCTTCGGCCCGGGCACGGTGGCGTGCAGCGACGACGCCGTGACGATGGGACTGCAGGCCGGCACGCACTGGGACGGGCTGACCCACGTCTCGCACTCCGGGAAGCTCTACAACGGCCGCCCGGCCGGCACCGTGACCCCGCACGGCGGCGCCGAGTTCAGCGGGATCGACAAGGCCCGGCACATCGTCTCGCGCGGGGTCTTGCTCGACGTGGCACGCGCGCGGGGCGTCGACCGGCTGGAGGGCGGGCACGCCGTCACGCCCGAAGACCTGGAGGCCGCCGAGGAGTTGGCCGGCACGCAGGTCCGCGCGGGCGACATCGTGCTCGTACGGACCGGGCAGGTGCAGGTGTATCTGACGGGCGACAAGCAGGGGTACGGCTATCCGTCACCGGGGCTGTCGGTCCGTACGCCGGAATGGTTCCACGCGCGCGATGTCGCGGCGGTCGCCAACGACACCCTCACCTTTGAGATATTTCCGCCGGAAATAGCGGACTTGTGGCTGCCCGTGCACGCGCTCGATCTCGTCGAGATGGGGATGCTGCAGGGCCAGAACTGGAATCTCGAAGAGTTGTCCACAGCCTGTGGACAAGAAAACCGCTACGCGTTCTTCCTCTCGGCGATGCCCGAACCTTTCGTGGGCGCCACGGGAACCCCGGTGGCCCCGATCGCCATCCTCTAGGGCAGTCCGGTTTTGACGAGGGCCGGACTTACGGTCGGATGGCGGCCCGCTGCTGCCCGCCCCGAGCACGGCACCGCGTGCCGCCATCCGACTCCGGCGTACCCGTCCTGGTCCCCCGCCCCGAGGAGACCCACGCCGAACACGACCCACACTCGCCGAGGACCCCCGTCACCGAAGCCCTCGTCGTCCCCTCGCGGCGAATCGCTGCCCACAAGCGTGACCACATGGTCACGTCGCGTCAACGCCCATCCGGGGAAATGTGCCTTAGGCCCGCTTTGTCACCGGGCGCGCACGGAAGCACACCCCGGCGCATCTCCACCCGGCACTTGCAGACAGCACCTACACGGCCTCGTACGCGAAGCCCTCGAACTCGAAGCCCTCGTACGCCGTGACACCGCCCCCGAACGCGGCCTCCCGGGGTTCGCTGTCCCGGTCCAGCTCGCACCAGATGCGCTTGCCGGTGCCCTCGGCGCTCCAGCCCCAGCGGTCGGCGAGGCCGTCCACGAGGGCCAGGCCGCGGCCGCCGGTCTCGTCACCCTCGGCGCACCGCGGCACGGGCGCCTTGCAGCTGGTGTCGGCGACCTCCAGCCGTACGGTCGCCGACTCGGTCGCCACCCCCGGCAGCGAGAGCCGCAGCACGGCCGGACAGCCGGTGTGCACGACGGCGTTGGTGACGAGTTCGGAGACGAGCAGGATCAGCGTCTCGGCGAGCGGTTCGTCGGCCTCTATCCCGGACCCGGCGAGGCGCGAACGCGCCCACCGTCGGGCTCGCCCCACCTCTGCGGGGTCGGGCCGGATCTCCAGCTGCACTTGAAGCACCTGCACCGCTCACACCATCCGAACCGGCGGACACTTAGCCTCGCGCCTCACGAGGGCCACGATCGTAGCCATTTCCTGCATGGCCAGAACAACGGCCAGAACCGGGGTCACGGAACGTGAATCCCTTGCGAGACAGCATGGTTGACGTTCAGTCACCCCAACAAGCGCTTCGGGCATATTCCAGCGCGAAGGAGTACGTGTGCGGGATACTGTGCGACGCTCGTCGCGGGGAGTCGAACAGGCAGGGGTGAAGGCCCGTTCTGCCGTACGAGCTGCGGAGCGCACCGCCTGATCCGGCGCCGCCTCACAGGCAACACCGGCATGGCTCGCACCTTGAACCACTCGCATCCCACACAAGGTACCGGAGCCCCCGGGTGACTCCAGGCCGTGACAAGTCACGCGTAGGACACAACCCGATATCAACGCTCTGTGATTGCGACATGCCACGATCCGCGACACCGTTGTCGAGCCCCTTCCGATCCCCGCAGGCAGGCGCCCCCGCTAGCTCGCGCGCCCCGCCAGATCCGCCGCGAGCAGTTCCTCACTCTCCGTGCCCCCGCCACCACGCCGAGCCCTCACCCACGCCCGTTTCAGGTGCAGATGGACCTCGGACTCCCAGGTGAAGCCCATCCCGCCATGCACCTGCAGACAGTCCCGGGCCCCGCGCACGGCCGCCTCGTCGGCGAGCAGCCGGGCCGCCGCGATGTCCACCGCGTCCCCCGTCACGGCCGCCGCGTACACAGCCGCCCGGGCCACCTCCACCCGCACCAACGACTGCGCACACAAGTGCTTGACGGCCTGAAACGCCCCGATCGGCTGCCCGAACTGCTCCCGAGTCCGGGCGTGTTGCACCGCGAGCCCACACACTCGCCCGGCCGTACCCAGCTGCTCGGCAGCGGTGAGCAGCACGGCGACAGGCTCGACCCGCGCCGGAGCCGGCACCCGGTGCACCGGCGTCAACGGATCCACCGACCGCATCGCCACGGCCCCCTCGGCCCCCGGCATCACGACATCGGCCTCGTCCAGCCACTCCACGAGGCTGCCGTCGGCGGCGGCGACAACCGCCTCCCCGGTGGCCGCGCCGGGCACCACCCCGGCCGCGAGATGCGTGGCCACCAACGGCCCCGGCACCAACGCCCACCCAAGCTCCTCGAACACCAACACGGCCTCGGGCAGCCCGAGTCCAGCTCCCCCCTCCGCCTCCGGCAACCGCAGAGAGAACACCCCGAGCTCCCCGAGGGCCGACCACAGACCCCGGTCGACAAGGGGCGCGGGGCTGTGTCCCTTGGCGGCTCCGCCGCGGGCCGCGACCAGCCACGACGGGCCGGCGGACAAGAACCGACCGACCACATCCCGTACGGCAGCCCGCAACGCCTGTTGCTCATCGGTGAGTTGAAACCGCACGTCAGCGTCCCTTCGGCAACCCGAGAATCCGCTCGGCCACGATGTTCTGCTGGATCTGCGACGTACCGGCCGCGATCGTGTACGAGAGCGAGGACAGCCGGCCCAGCACCCAAGGCCGCTCCAGATCGAGGGAGTTGGGGCCGAGGACATCCGCCGCGACGTCGTACAGCTCCTGCCGCGCGTGCGAGTACCGCAGCTTGAAGACCGACCCACCGACCCCGGGCACTCCCCCGCTCGCCTCGGCCTCACTCACGTTCCACTGGGTGAGCCGCCACAGCGCCCGGAACTCCGCGTTCAACCGCCCCAGCCGACGCCTGAGTGCCGGGTCGTCCCAACACCCGTTCCGCCGCGCCTCCGCCGCCAGCTCCCCCAACACCCGACGGCAGGCGACGACCTCCCCCACAAAGGCGGTTCCGCGCTCGAAGGAGAGGGTCACCATCGTCACCCGCCACCCGTCGTTCTCGTCCCCCACCCGATTCCCGACCGGCACCCGCACCTCGTCGAGAAACACCTCGGCGAACTCCGCGGACCCGGCCAGCGTCCGCAACGGCCGTACGGTGATCCCCGGCGCGGACATCGGCATCGCGAGCCAGCTGATCCCCCGGTGCTTCGGCGCCGCGGGATCCGTGCGGACCAACAGCTCGCACCAGTCGGCGACTTCGGCGTGCGAGGTCCAGATCTTGGAACCGCTCACCACGTAGTCGTCGCCGTCCCGCCACGCGCGCGTGCGCAGCGCCGCGAGGTCGGAACCGGCCTCGGGTTCGCTGAACCCCTGGCACCACACCTCGTCCCCGCGCAGCACCGGCGGCAGCCATCGCTCCCGCTGCTCGGGCGTGCCCTCGGCGGCGATCGTCGGCCCGGCGTGCAACAGCCCGACGAAATTGGCCCCCACGTAGGGCGCGCCCGCCTTCTCGGTCTCCTCGAGGAAGATCAGCCGGGTCGTCGGGGACGCGTCCCAGTGCACATGGCCGTACCCGGCGTCGTACAACATCCGCTGCCAGCCGAGGTCGTAGGCGCGACGGCCGGGCCAGTCGTCCGGGGACGGCTTCGCGGGGAGGGTGGGGAGCACCTTGCCCAGCCACTCGCGCAGGCGCGCCCGGAACTCGTCCTCCTCAGCCGTGTACGACAGGTCCATCACTTGTCGAGATCCAGGCCCAGCATGCGGATCGCGTTGCCCCGCATCAGCTTGTAGACGGTCTCGTCGTCGAGGCCCTTCACATGGTCGAGGGCAACTTCCCTGGTGTGCGGGAAAGTTGAGTCGACGTGCGGGTAGTCGGTCTCGAACGTGGCGTTGTCCCGGCCCACCACGTCCAGCGAGGCGACCCCGTGCTTGTCGCGGAAGAAGCAGCAGAACATCTGCCGGTAGTAGTACGTCGACGGCGGCTCGGGGATCAGGTCCCGCACCCCGCCCCAGGCGCGGTGCTCCTCCCAGACGTCGTCGGCGCGTTCCAGGGCGTACGGGATCCAGCCCATCTGCCCCTCGGAGTAGGCGAGTTTGAGGGTCGGGAACTTCACCAGGACGCCGCTGAAGAGGAAGTCCATCATCGAGGCCATCGCGTTGTTGAAGGAGAGCGAGGCCTGTACGGCAGGGGGCGCGTCCGGGGATGCGGCGGGCATCTGGGAGCTGCTGCCGATGTGCATGTTGACGACCGTGCCCGTCTCCTGGCAGACGGCGAAGAACGGGTCCCAGTAGCCGGAGTGGATGGACGGGAGTCCCAGGTAGGTGGGGATCTCCGAGAAGGTCATCGCCCGTACGCCACGTGCCGCGTTGCGGCGGATCTCCGCCACGGCCAACTCCACGTCCCACAAGGGGATCAGGCAGAGCGGGATGAGCCGGCCGCCGCTGTCGCCGCACCACTCCTCGACCATCCAGTCGTTGTAGGCGCGGACGCAGGCGAGGGCGACCTCCTTGTCGTGGGCCTCGGCGAAGGTCTGGCCGCAGAAGCGCGGGAAGGTCGGGAAGCAGAGCGAGCCCTCGACGTGGTTGAGGTCCATGTCCTTGAGCCGCTCGGCCGGGTCCCAGCAGCCGGGGCGCATCTGCTCGCGGGTGATGCCCTCCAGGGTCATGTCGTCGCGGTCGAAGCCGACGGCGGCGATGTTGCGCTTGTACGGGAACTTGAGGTCCTCGTAGATCCACCAGTCGGTGGGCGGGCCCTCCGGGTCCATCGTGATCTGGTATTTGCCTGCCACGTAGGCGAGTTCGCCGATTCCGGCGGTGAGCGGCCGCGGGCCGCGGTCGCGGTACTTCTTCGGCAGCCAGGTCTCGAAGAGGTGCGCGGGTTCGATGACGTGGTCGTCGACGCTGATGATGCGGGGCAGTTCGGTGGTCATGGGTTCCCCTCCGCCGGGACGGTACTTATCTGATGACCCGTCAGATAGCATGTCACCTGACGAGTCGTCAGCCAAGGAGGGGAACCATGAACGAGACGGCGCACTCCCTGAGTTCCTCCCGCACCCTCTGGGACCTGGTCGCCCGCCGCGCCGACCTCACCCCCGACCGCCCGGTCCTCCTCCAGGACGACCGCACCCTGAGCTTCGGGGAGTTGCGCGACCGTTCGGAGCGGGTGGCGGCCGGCCTGTACGGCATGGGTGTCCGCCCCGGCACGGTCGTCGCCTGGCAGCTCCCCACCCGCATCGAGACGGCCCTGCTCTCCTTCGCCCTGGCCCGCCTGGGCGCCGTGCAGACCCCGGTGATCCCCTTCTACCGCGACCGCGAAGTCGGCTTCGCGCTAAGGGAGTCGAAGGCCGAGTACTTCGCGGTACCGGGCGTCTGGCGCGGCTTCGACCACCGGGAGATGGCGCGGCGGCTGGGAGCACGGGGGATCTTCGAGGCGTACGACGACGCCCAACTCCCGGACGGCGACCCGGCCCTGCTCCCCGCACCGCCCACCGACGGCACCTCCGTCCGCTGGATCTACTGGACCTCCGGCACCACCTCCGACCCCAAAGGCGTGCTGCACACGGACCGTTCACTGATCGCGGGCGGCTCCTGCCTCGCCCACGCGCTCCACCTCACGGCCGACGACGTGGGCTCGATGGCCTTCCCGTACGCGCACATAGCGGGGCCCGACTACACGGTGATGCTGCTGCTGTACGGCTTCCCCGCGGTGATGTTCGAGCACTTCGCGCTGCCGGACGCGCTGGAGGGGTACCGCAAGCACGGGGTGACGGTGGCCGGCGGCTCGACCGCCTTCTATTCCATGTTCCTTGCCGAGCAGCGCAAGCAGCCCGGCGAGAAGGTCATCCCCTCGCTACGCCTGCTCGCGGGCGGTGGTGCGCCGAAGCCGCCGGAGGTCTACCACTCCGTCGTACGCGAGATGGGGGTCCAGCTCACCCACGGCTACGGCATGACCGAGGTGCCGATGATCACGATGGGGGCGCCCGACGACACCGTGGAGAATCTCGCGACGACCGAGGGACGGCCGCCGGACGGGATGGAGATACGGATCGCGGCGGGCGGGGAGGTGCGGTTGCGCGGGGAGGCCGTGTGCCAGGGGTACTTGGACCCGGCGCAGACCGCCGAGGCGTTCGACGGGGACGGTTTCCTGCGGACCGGTGACCTGGGGTTGTTGACCGGCACCGGGCATCTGATTCTCACCGGGCGGCTGAAGGACGTGATCATCCGCAAGGGGGAGAACATCTCGGCGAAGGAGATCGAGGATCTGCTCGCCGCGCATCCGGACGTCGGGGACGTGGCCGTCGTGGGGCTGCCGGACGCGGAGCGGGGGGAGTTGGTGTGCGCGGTGGTCGAACAACCGCCGGGGGCAGGGGAGTTGACCCTCGCCATCGTCACGGACTATCTCCGCGCGGAAGGGCTGTCCGTGCACAAGCTGCCGGAGCGGCTCGAGATCGTGGACGCCCTTCCGCGCAACGAGACCCTGCGCAAAGTGCTCAAGTACAAGCTGCGGGAGCGTTATTCGGGGACGGTGAAGTAGCGGGCGAAGGAGGAGACGATCTCCGCCTCGCCGACCTTGCCGTCGCTGTCCGTGTCGAGGGCGTCGGCGGCCATCGCGGCCACGTCGTCCGGCACGCCGAGGGCCTTGAGGACGCGCACGGTGTCCGCGATCGTGGCCGAGCCGTCGCCGTCCGGGTCCGCGACGTCGAGGGCCGCGTGCAGGAAGGGGCGGCCGATCTCGGCGAAGCGCTCCGGGTTGTCGCGCAGCCGCTTGACCGCGCCGTTGACGAACTCCTCGCGGCTGACGCGCTGGTCGCCGTCCCGGTCCGCGATGCCGGCCATGCCCTGCCAGAACGCCTCCGCGCCGATGTACAGGGCCTGCCCCTTGTCGGAGCGGGCCGCCGTGCCGAACTCCGCGAGCAGCGCCTTGGCCGCCGAGTTGAAGTCCTCCCGGTCGATGAACCCGTTGCCATCCTGGTCGAAGGTGGCGAACCGGGCCGCGATCCGTCGCTCGTACTCGGTGCTGACCATGTCTTTCGGGCCGCCTTACTCATGTGGGGTGCGCTTGCCAGGGAGCGTACGACGCCGAGGCGGGTCCGGGAGCGGAAAACGACGCTTGCACCACGACCGGGGAAATTCCGAAACAACGACGTCACGCCGAAAGCGGGTCCGCCGCGTCCTCGGGATCGTCCTCTGTGGCCGTCATCACATCGGGGTAGACGTCGAAGAGGCGACGCACGCCGAGGGCGCCGAGAACCCGGTTCACATGGGAGCCGTCGACGGCCCCCTGCGCGGGCAGGACCACGCGCAGATGGCCCTGGCAGGAGCGGATCAGACGGCGGACGGCGATCAGCACGCCGACCCCGCTGGAGTCGCAGAACAGCACTTCGGAGAGGTCGAGGACCAGGCTGTGCTGCCCCTCGGCCACCACGTCGTGCACCGCCTGACGCAGCACCGGCGAGGTCACCAGGTCCAGTTCGCCGGACACGAGGAGTACGGACCAGCCGCCGCGCTCGCCGTCGTTCACTTTGAAGGCCACCGTCGCGCCTTTCGCTAGCCGGAACTCCCGGAAACCGTCCGGAAACGGAAGCCGTACCTACGCTTCCTTCCAGCGCGGCTGCCCAGCGGCCGTTCCCTGAAACACCGGGGCAGAAACGGAAACCGGCCGGAAGAGGCTTGTTTTAGTCGGCTTCGATCCTGTTCGATCAGGTGTGGGCAGGGTAGGCGCAGATCCGCTACCACCTGCGTCGCTTCGGGGGCGTGCAATTGCAGAATGGGGGGTGCGCTGTCAGACGTGCCCACTACATTCGAAGAGACGGTGAGCGCACGCTTGACTCGGGCACAGGCACGGTGAAGGGGGCCGCATGGCGACGAAGGACGCACCGCCCCGTTGGGACCGCAAGATGCAGCAGCGGCTCGCGCGCGGCGAGGCGGCGGCCCTCGGTGAGCTGTACGACCGCTTCGCTTCCCTCGTGCACTCCCTCGCCCACCGCGTCCTGGGCGACGAGCGCGCGGCCGACGGCATCACCCGCGAGGTCTTCGCCCACGTCTGGGAACACCCCGACGCCTACGACCCCAAGCAGGGCCCGCTGCGTTCCTGGGTGGCCGCGCTGACGCACCGGCTCGCCGTGCAGCGGCTGCGGGCCACGGAAACGGCGGCGCTCGCGCGGGAGGGCCGCGAGAGCGAGGGTTCCGCGGAGGAGCTGGAGCGCAAGGTCCGCCGCGCCTCCGTCGCCGCCCGCGCCGACTACATCGTCACGTCCATGCCCGCCCCGCTGCGGGCCGCCCTGGACCTCGCCTACTTCCAGCGCCGTGACTACCGCCAGACCGCCGTCGACCTCGGCGTCACCGAGGACGAGGCCCGCCGCCGCCTCCGGCTCGGCCTCCAGCTCCTGTCCACCGCCCACGACGCCGGCGCGCCGCCGGGAGCGAGGGGTGGCACGTGAGCGACGCCTGGCGGGACGAATTCGACAGCTACGAGGGGCACGGGGGACACGAACGGCACGAACGGCACGAACGGCACGAACGGCACCAGGAGTACGACGGGTTCGGCGAAGGCGAGGGGGTCGTGCCCGCGCAGGGTGGGGCGGGTGAGTCCGGCAGGCCTGGTGGTCCTGAGCACGGCCGCCCTTTGAACGACGGCTCCGGGAACGGCGGTTCGGTGAACGACGACGGCGACGGCACGCGGGGTGGACCGGGCGGCAGCGGCGGTTCCGGTGGTTCCGGGAGCGGTGAGGACTCACGGGGCGAGGCCGGTGGCCCCGGCGGCGGGGGTTTCGCGAACAGCGGTGCCGCGAGCGGGGAAGGGGACGGTGAGCCGCCGCGCATTCCGATGCCCCGGGCCTCCGTCGAGGACAGCGGGCGTCCGCTGCCCGACCTCGACGCGGCCGCCTCCCGGCCCGTGCCGCTGGTGCTGGAACACCGGGTGCTGAAGGCGCTGCTCGGCGCGTGGGCGCTGGCCGCGTGCTCGGCGGACGAGACGACGGCCGTGGAGGAACACCTCGGCGAGTGCGGGGCCTGCGCGGACGAGGCGCTGCGGCTGCGCGGTGCGGTCGGGCTGCTGCACCCCGTCGAGCCGCTGGACCTCGACCCCGGGCTGCGGACGCGTGTCCTGACCGGGTCCTTCGATCGCCGGCCGCCGCGCATTCCGGTGCCGGAGTGGGCGACGCCGTACGACGCGGAGACGGCGCGGCTGGACGCGCTGCTCCAGGACATAGGTGACGCCGAGTGGCACGCGCCCGTGCGGCTGCGGTGGTTCGACGGCGTGGGGCCGACGAGCCGTCGTACGACCGTCGCCGGGGTGATCGCGCATCTGCTGACCGTCGACGGCCTGGTCGCGGCGGCGCTCGGCCTCGACGACCCGCTGACCGGGGAGACCGCGAAGCCGTCGACGCCGGCGGCGCGTACCGAGGCGTACTGGAGGTCGTCGCACTTCCCGCCGACCCGGTCCATCCGCTCGCCGTGGCGCGAGCAGAGCCACAACATCGTCCGCACGGTGTCCTTCACCGGCGGCAGCACCGGCGGACTGGCCGTGTCCTACGGCGACTTCGAGCTTCCGCTGCACGATGCGATGCTCGACCGGGCCTTCGAGTGCTGGGTCCACGCGGAGGACATCGCGGACGCGGTCGACTATCCGTACGAGCCGCCGTCCCCGCGCTATCTCAACCGGATGATCGATCTCGCCGCGCGTATGTTGCCCTCCGTGCTGGCTGTACGGCGGCAGCACGGGTTGGCTTCGCCGGTGAGCGGGCGGCATCTCGTCGGGGCGGGTGAGGCTGGGCGGAGTCTTCGGCTGGAGATCGAGGGGCATGGCGGGGGTGAGTGGCTGATCTCCCTCGACTCGCCCGGCGCGGTGGGGTCGGCCGAGCGGGAAGTCGCCCATATCGCCCTGGACGGCGTCGAGTTCTGCCATCTGGCTGCCGGCCACGTTTCTCCGGAGGAGGCGGCTGCAGGGCAGCTCGGTGACCGGGAGGCGATCCGGGACGTGCTGTTCGCCACGGCGTCGTTGAGCCGGATGTAGGGGTGGGTTGCGGGTTCGTCGGGGGGCGCGGGTGAGCGGGGGCTGGTCGCGCAGTTCCCCGCGCCCCTGAGGGGGTTCGGTTGCGGGGCGGGTGCGGGTGGTCGGTGGTTGCTCGCGCAGTTCCCCGCGCCCCTAAGACAGCTTCCGTTTGGGGGCGGGTGCGGGTAGTTCGTGGTTGCTCGCGCCGTTCCCCGCGCCCCTGAAACGGGGCCTGGGTTACGAAGGGGCGCGGGGAACGGCGCGACCAGCCACGACGCACCCGCAGGCGAACCCCCTCAGGAACGCGAGAACCCGCGCGCACCTCACACACACCCCGAACCCGAACCCCCTCAGGGGCGCGAGGAACTGCGCGACCAGCCACAACGCAGCCGCAGCCGCCGACGAATCGGCAACCCGGCGCGCTCCTAGGCGAAGACGACCGTCCGGCGGCCGTTCAGGAGGATTCGGCGTTCCGCGTGCCATTTGACGGCCCGCGCCAGCGCCTGGCATTCGACATCGCGGCCGATCGCGACCAACTGGTCCGGGGTGACGTCATGCCCCACCCGCTCGACCTCCTGCTCGATGATCGGCCCCTCGTCGAGGTCCGCGGTGACATAGTGCGCCGTCGCCCCGATCAGCTTCACACCCCGCAGATGAGCCTGGTGATACGGCTTCGCACCCTTGAAGCTCGGCAGGAAGGAGTGGTGGATGTTGATGATCCGCCCACTGAGCGCCTTGCAGAGATCGTCGGACAGGACCTGCATGTACCGCGCGAGGACGACGAGTTCGACGTTCTCCTCACGGACCAGGTCGAGCACCCGCGCCTCGGCCTCCGCCTTGTTCTCCTTCGTCACCGGAATGTGGTGGAAGGGAATGTGGTACGACTCCACCAGCTCAGCGAAGTCCGTGTGGTTGGACACCACCGCCGCGATCTCCACCGGCAACGCCCCGATCCGCGCCCGGAACAACAGGTCGTTCAGACAGTGCCCGAACTTGCTGACCATGAGCACGACCCGCATCCGGTCCGCGGCCCGGTTGATCTGCCAGTCCATGTGGAACGAGTCACCGATCGCCGCGAAACTCGCCCGCAGCTTCTCCGCCGTCACCGGCGACTCCGCCGAGAAGTGGACGCGCATGAAGAACAGCCCCGTGTCGTGGTCGCCGAACTGCTGGCTGTCCTCGATGTTGCAGCCGGTCATGAAGAGGTAGCTGGACACGGCGTGCACGATGCCCTGCTTGTCGGGACACGACAGGGTGAGGACGTACTGGTCGGCGTCTGCCGCGGCGGGGGTGGACTGCGCGTTCATGCCGGACAGGGTCCCATATCCCCCTGACCGGACACATCGCCGTCCGCCACCCGGACCTACGAAAAGAACTGCGCGACCAGCCCCCACGCACCCGCCCTCACGGACGACCGCACCCCGCCCTTACGCAGACCGCGTCATGATCTGCAAAACCTCGAGCGTCCGCGGCGGCACATCCGGATCCTCCCCGTCACTCACCGCCATCCGAACATGCGCGTCCCGCGCCGCCCGCACCGCCTCCGGCCAAGCCTGGTGGTCGACGTACGCGGAGACCTGCGCGTCGGGACCCACCTGGTGCATGATCCGCAGAACACGCAGCACCGCGGTGTCGACGAGCGCCGCCTCCTGGGAGTCACGGAAGATCGTGCCGACGTACTTCTCGGCGGACCAGTTGTCGAGCCAGGTGTCCTCGACGAGTCGGTAGACGGCGTCGGTGACGTCGCCGTACCCGTCGACACCTGCCAGCCAGACGTTCTGCTGGAACGCCGGGTCGGAGAGCATGTGCAGCGCGGAACGCACGTTGCTGCGCCAGCGCCACCAGGGCATGTCGTTCAGTGGCATGCCGCCCATGGTGGAGGAGCGACGGGGGCGACGGGAAGAGTTCTCCGAACCTTGCACGGTCATCGATCGTACGTTCCTCGTCACACGCACAGGAACACCCCCCGTAATTCACCCCCACGTCACCATCCGTTGACCCCGAGTCACTCCTTGGTTAGCGGTGTGGCGGAAGCGTGTGTGGACATGACCGGCAGGCGACGCAACCGCAGCACCTTCCTCCCCACCCTCACCCGGCCCGTCAGAGCAACCGCCCTGTCGGCGGCGGCCCTGGGGGCGTGTGCGTCCCTCCTCGCCGGCTGCGGGGTCATCCCCGGTGTCACGGGGGGCTCCGGGGGCGACTCCATCACCGTCATGACGTGGGCGCCGTGGGACACCAGTGCGACCAACAAGCCCGGCATGCCCGCCATGGCGACGGCGTACGCGAAGTGGATCAACAAGCACGGCGGGATCAACGGCCGCAAGCTCAAGGTCCTGACCTGCAACGACCACAACACGAACGTGTCGGCGGCGAAGTGCGCCCGGGAGGCCGTGGCGAAGAACGTCGTCGCGGTCGTCGGCTCCTACAGCGAGTTCAGCGACTCGTTCTTCGCCCCGCTGGAGGGCGCCGGCATCCCCTACATAGGCGGCTACGGCGTCACCACCGAGGAGTTCACCCGCGCCCTGTCCTACCCCGTCAACGGCGGCCAGCCCGCGCTCCTGGCTGGCCTCGGCAAGGAACTCGGCCCGGCCTGCGGCCCGGTGACCCTCGTACGGCCCGACTCCATCGCGGGCGACGACCTGCCCCCGCTGCTCAACGCCGGGCTCGCGGCGGGCGGGCACGCGGCGGCGACCGACCAGCTCGCGGCCGACGACGCCACCGAGTACTCCAGCCAGTCGACGCGGGCGCTGGAGAGCGCGACCAGCGGCTCGGGCAAGGAGGGCTGTGTGGTGCCCTCGCTCGGGGACCGTACCGACACCTTCATGGACTCCTTCCGGCGCGACCGCCAGGACTATCCCGCGGTGCACGCCGCGACCGTGCTCGGCAGTGTCGACCAGACCGAGATCAACTCGACGGGCGGGCAGTCCGGGCCGTACGAGGGGTCGTACATCACGGGCTGGTACCCGGTGGCGAGCGACGCGCGCTGGGACCCGATGAAGAAGGCCGTCAACGAGGTGGCCTTCGGCGACAACCGCATCGACCCCGCGGACGCGGGCGTGCAGACCACCTGGATCGCGTACACCGCGTTCAAGGCCGTCGTGAACTCGCTCGGCAGCGGCGACGTCACCTCCGACACCGTGCGCCGCGCCCTCGACGACGGCGTGAAGGTCAACACGGGCGACCTGACCCCGACCCTCCAGTGGAGCTCCCGCGACGACAACCTCGCGTCGGTAGGCCTGTCCCGGCTGGTGAACGCCAGCGTGACCCTCCAGGTCGTCCGCAAGGGAGTCCTCGTCTCGGCGAAGAAAGGCTTCTTCGACATGACGAGCACGCTGGAGAGCGCGGATCTGGATTAGCGGACCTGGATTAGCGGATCTGGGCTAGCGGATCTGGGTTGGCGGATCCGGATCAGGGGGCCGGCGCGGGTCCCTTCCGAGGGCCCGCGCCCGCCATGCCTCAGAGTTGCGTCGGCTGGCGCTGGGTCAGGCCGTACGTCTTCGCGATCGTGTTCCAGAGGGCCGCGGCCTTGACCTTCTGGTTGCTGGCCACGCCGCTTGCCGCGTTGCCCGCGCCGGTCTGGGCGGTGGTGCGGGCCTGGCCCTTCTTGCAGCCGTGTTTGCCGGCGGCCTGGTCGGCCCAGGTCGCGTAGTGGTTGTCGGCCGAGGCCGACGCCTTCCACGCGCTGGTGAGGGCGGTCGTCAGGGCCGCGTTGTCCGGCAGCTTGTCCACGCTGAGCTGGGACAGCTTGGTCACCAGTTCGCCGCGCTGCTTGGCCGCGTCCCGCAGGTCGGAGGCCGACTCGCCGAGCTTGTTGCAGGCCTTCACATTGCCGACGGCGTTGATCACCGAGGCACGGCTGCTGCCGCTGTCGGCGAGCAACTTGTCCAGGGCCACGGCCTGTTCCTTGGCCGCGTCGGTGCCCGACGAGGACGAACCGTCCGTGGCGGCCGACGTCGCGGCCACCGTCTTGTTGTCGTCGCTCTTGCCGCCGCCCCCGCTGAGCAGCGCCCCGGCGCCGACCCCGAGGATCGCGATGCCGATCCCGACCCCGGCGATCAGCGGCACCCGCGAACGGCGCCCGCCCCGGCCGCCGTCATCGCCCTGCGCGCCGCGTCGGCCACCGCCGTCCCCGGGCGGTGCGTACGACGGCTGTGCGTACCCCTGCTGCCCGTACGGCGGCTGACCCTGACCGTACCCCTGCTGTCCCTGCTGCTCCGCGCGCGGCGGCTGCTGGAAGCGGGGCATCTGCTGGGTGGACCCGGCGGCCTGCTCGCCCCCGGCGTCGCTGCGGAAGAGGTTGTCGAACTCGGCGGGCGGCTGCCGGTCGTCCGGCCCGCCCGGCCGCACCCCGTACCCGGGAGCGGCACCCTGCGCGGGCACCGGCGGCAGGAACTGCGTGGGCTGCGCGTCGGGGTGGGCGTCCTGCGGCATCGGCCCGGCGGGCACCTCGGGCGGCAGCGCCCCGGACGTGACGGGCGGCAGGAACTGCGTCGCCCCCTCGTCCATGGGCGCGGCCGGCACCGGCGGCAGGAACTGGGTGGCGCCTTCGTCACCGGGCACGTTGGCCACCGGCGGGATGTACTGCGTGGCCCCCTCGTCGGCGGGCGGCAGCGGGGCGCTCGGGAATGCGGCAGGCAAGGGGCTGGAGGACGGCTGGTGCCCCTCGGAGGCGGAACCGCCGTATCCGTAGCCGTAGTTCTGCGCGGCGCCCTGGGGTATCGCGGGCGGCTGCTCGGCCGCGTAGCCCGCGCCGACGTACCCGGCCGCGGGCTCCTGGGCGTACCCCGACGGGTACTCCTGGGCGTACGACTGCTGCTGCACGCCGTAGGCGGCGTGCTGGGCGCTCTCCTCGGGCAGCGCGCCCGGCCGGCCCGGGATGCCGTCCTGGGCGCCCCACGCGGGCTGCTCGGGGGCGGCACCCCACTGCTGCTGCTCGCCCCAGCCCTGGCCCGGCGGCGGGGCCGGGCTCTGGTGCTGCTGCTGGTCGTGCTGGTCCGGGCCCCAGGGCCCGCCCCAGGACTGACCGCTGGTCGGGGGTGCTATCGACGGCTGCCCGGCCGACTGCTGGTTACCGCGTCCGCCCGTCATACCCGGCAGGAGGGGTTCACCTCCGTCGGAGGGCAGCACGATGCCTTCGCGCGCGGGCCGCGCCGAGGGCTCCTCGCCCTGTCCACTCTGCGTCACCGGGACTCCTACGAATGGGGGACCTACGGGATCGTCGGCTCACGCTACCGGGTACCCCGAGCCCGGTGCCACGCAGCACTGGACTGGACCTGCCCTCTTGTGACGGCGGTAACAGTCCCTGACCCGCATCCGCTCCAAGTGCCGCTGTCCGCACTCCTTTCCGCACCGGAGCGGTGTTCACCTGCCGGTCCCCCCGCCGTTCACGCGGCGGCCTGCAACTCCATCCGCGCCCCGAACTCCCTTACCACCGGCTCGTCCCGGTACGGTTCGAGCCGCTGCTGGAAGTCGTCGAGATACTCGGCGCCCCGGTTGGACCGCAGCGAACCGAGCAACTCCACCGCTTTCAGGCCCGTGTTGCAGGCCTGCTCGACCTCGCGCTGCTGCACCTGCGCGCTCGCCAGCAGCACATATCCGATGGCCCGCCGTCGCGCCCGCGACTCCGGGTGCCCGTCCAACGACTCCTGCGCGCACCGCGCCGCCGCCTCGGCCTGGCCCAGGTCGCGGTGGCAGTGCGCCAACTCGTCGGCGAGATAGGCCTCGTCGAAGTGCCCGATCCACGCCGGGTCGTCACCGGACGACGGATCAGCCGCGTCCAGCGCGCTCACCGCGCGCCCCGACGCGAGCTGCGCGGACCGCGCGTCCCCCATCAGGGCGTGCCCGCGCGCCTCCGCCGCGTAGAACATCGCCTCGGCCCGCGGGGTCACGCGCCCCCGTGCCCCCTCCTGCGCCGCCCGCGCCAACTGGGCGATCTCACGCGGGTTTCCGAGCTGCGCGGCCAGGTGACTCATGGACGCGGCGAGCACATAGCCGCCGTATCCCCGGTCCCCCGCCGCCTGCGCGAGCCGCAGCGCCTGGATGTAGTACCGCTGCGCCAGGCCGGGTTGACCGGTGTCGACGGCCATGTAGCCGGCGAGTTCCGTCAACCGGGCGACGGCGGCGAAGAGTTCACGCCCCACGGCTTCCCGGTACGACCCCGCCAGCAGCCCGGAGACGACGCTGTTGAGGTAGTGCACGACGACCGGGCGCACATGCCCGCTGCCGTACTGGTGGTCCAGGTCGCTCAGCGCCTGCGTCATCGCGCGCACGGCCGCCACGTCGGACTGCCCGACCCTCGGCCCCGCCGCACGGGCGACCTGCGAGTCCGGCGAGGAGATCAGCCAGTCACGGCTCGGCTCGACCAGCGCGGACGCGGCGACCGACGAACCGGACAGGAAGTCCCGCCGCCCCACGTCGCTGCGCCACAGCTCACACACCTGCTCGATGGCCCCGAGGACGGTCGGCGAGAACTGCAGGCCCACGCCCGACGCGAGGTTCTTGCCGTTGGCCATGCCGATCTCGTCGATCGTGACCGTACGGCCCAGCTTGCGGCCCAGCGCCTCGGCGATGATCGCCGGCGCCCGCCCTCGCGGCTGCTGTCCCCGCAGCCAACGGGCCACGGACGTCTTGTCGTAGCGCAGGTCGAGACCGTGCTCGGCGCCGCACATGTTGACCCGGCGGGCCAGCCCGGCGTTCGAGCACCCCGCCTCCTGGATGAGCGCCTGCAGCCGTTCGTTCGGCTGCCGCGCGACAAGTGGCCTTGCGGCCATGGCGTACCCCCTGGGAACAACCCCTGAAGCGAAAAGATCCGGCCGTGAAGATCAATGCCCAGCGAACGTGGCGAAAATGCGAAGCATGCGAAGAATGCCGGGGTAAAAGCTGGTGCCCGCCCCACACGTGGCTACCCAGCTACCGCCGTCGTTCCTCCCGCGCGCCCCCGCACATGCCTCCATGCGCCCCAGTTGCGGAATCGATGCCCCTCCCCCGCGCGCGCTACCCCCGTAACTCCAGGTGGGTGCGGGAGTTGTGTTGGGCGTGGAAGAGACGATCGCGGGCACCGAAGCCGCTCAGATTCCGAAGCAGCGCGGGGAATCGCTGCTGGAGACAGCCGTACGCTACGCCGAGGAGCGCCACTGGGACGTCTTCCCCGGCACCTGGCTGGAAGCCGTCGACGGGGTGCAGCACTGCTCCTGTGGCGACACCGCGTGCGCCGCACCCGGCGCACACCCGGCGCGTGAGGACTGGGCGACCCAGGCGACGGGCAGTGCGACGGTCGCGCGGCGGATGTGGCAGAAGCAGCCGGCGTCCTCGATTCTGCTGCCCACGGGGCGGACGTTCGACGCGATTTCCGTCCCGGAGAGTTCGGGGTTTCTCGCGCTCGCCCGGATGGAGCGGATGGAACTGACGCTGGGGCCTGTGACGTTGACGCCCGCACGGCGGATGGAGTTCTTCGTTCTTCCCGGGGCTTCGGTGAAGGTGCCGGATCTGGTGCGGCGGATCGGGTGGGCGCCTGCTTCTCTTGATCTGGTGGTGCTGGGTGAGGGTGCGTATGTGGCTGCGCCGCCTACGCGGTTCGGGTCCCGGGGGGCTGTGCAGTGGGCCTGTCGGCCGACTGCGGCGAATCGGTGGTTGCCGGATGCGGAGGAGTTGATCTCGCCGCTCGCCTATGCGTGTGGGAGGGATCGGTAGTCGCGCGAGTGCGGGTTCGGTGGGGGCTGGTCGCGCAGTTCCCCGCGCCCCTTGGGTGGGGCACCTGACCGTAGGCTGCACGGCATGACGTCGGCTGTGAGTGTGCGTGGGCTCTGGAAGCGGTTCGGGCAGCAGGTTGCTGTCGCCGGGATCGATCTTGAGCTGCCTGCGGGGAAGTTCATCGGGCTGGTCGGGCCCAATGGGGCCGGGAAGACCACCACCCTCTCCATGGTGACCGGGTTGTTGCGGCCCGATCAGGGGAGCGTCGCGGTCGTCGGGCACGACGTGTGGCAGGACCCCGTGGCCGTGAAGGCGCGGATCGGGGTGCTGCCGGAGGGGCTGCGGCTCTTCGAGCGGCTGTCCGGGCGTGAACTCCTCGCGTACAGCGGGCGGTTGCGGGGGCTGCCCGGTGCCGAGGTCGACAAGCGGGCCACTCAACTCCTCGACGTGCTCGACCTGGCCGGGGCCCAGCACAAGCTGGTCGTCGACTACTCGACCGGTATGCGCAAGAAGATCGGGCTCGCCGCCGCTCTCCTCCACAACCCCGAAGTCCTCTTCCTGGACGAGCCGTTCGAGGGCGTCGACCCGGTCTCCGCGCAGACCATCCGGGGCGTCCTGGAGCGCTACACCGCCTCCGGCGCCACCGTCGTCTTCTCCTCCCACGTCATGGAACTCGTCGAGTCCCTCTGCGACTGGGTCGCCGTGATGGCCGCCGGCCGCATCCGCGCACAGGGCACGCTCGCCGAGGTCCGCGGTGAATCCCCCACGCTCCAGCAGGCGTTCCTCGAACTCGTCGGCGCCGGCGCCCGCGACCACGGTTCCGACCTCGACTGGCTGGGCGGCGGCACCCGATGACCGACACCACGGCACCCGCCTCGATCACCCCGGTCGTCGTCCGCCTGAAGCTGTCCCTGCTCCGCAACGGCCTCCGGCAGTCCGGTGGCCGCCGGGCCGCGTACGTCGCGTCGGCGGTCGTGGCGCTGCTGATCGCCGCGCTCCAGCTGATCGGGCTGATCGCGCTGCGCGGGGACGCGAGCGCGGTCTCCGTGGTCGTCCTCCTCGTCGCCGTACTGGGGCTGGGCTGGGCGGTGATGCCGCTGTTCTTCCCCTCCGGCGACGAGACCCTCGATCCAACTCGCCTGGTGATGCTGCCCCTTCGGCCCCAGCCCCTCGTACGGGCGCTGCTGGCGGCCTCGCTGGTGGGCATCGGGCCGGTGTTCACGCTGGTGCTGCTGCTCGGTTCGGTGATCGCGGTCGCGCACGGCGCCGCCGCCTACGTCACCGCGGTGGTGGCGGTCGCCCTCGCGCTGCTGATCTGCGTGGCCCTCGCCCGGGCGGTCGCCGCCGCCAACATCCGCCTGCTGACCAGCCGCAAGGGCCGCGACCTCGCGGTGCTGAGCGGGCTGGTGATCGCGGTCGGCGCGCAGGTGGTCAACTTCGGTGTGCAGCACCTCGGTTCGAACGGCCTGTCCCAACTCGACCCGGCGGCAGAGGTGTTGCGCTGGGTGCCACCGGCGACGGCGGTCGGCGCGGTGGACTCGGTGAGCAAGGGTTCCTACGGCCTGGCAGCCGCCCAACTCGTGCTGTCCGTGGCCGCGTTGGCGGCCCTGGTCGCCCTCTGGTCCGGCAGCCTGACCAAGCTGATGACGGCACCGGACGGCTCGACGATCCAGTCCGCGGAACCGGCGGCGAAGGAGAAGGCATCCGCAGGAGGACTCTCCCGCCTCCTCCCCTCGGGCCGCACGGGGACGGTCATGGAACGCAGCCTGCGGTACGTGTGGCGCGACCCCAAGACCAAGGCGGCTTGGGTGACGTCACTGGCGATCGGTCTGATCGTGCCGGTGTTCAACGCGTTGCAGGGCACCGGCTCGGTGTACTTCGCGTGCTTCGCGGCCGGGATGCTCGGCATCCAGATGTACAACCAGTTCGGCCAGGACACGTCCGCGTTCTGGATGGTCGCGATGACGATCTCCACGACCCGGGACGCCTATGTCGAACTCCGGGCACGCGCACTGGCGTTGCTGGTGATCACCCTGCCGTACACGGCGCTCGTGACCATCCTGACGACAGCGCTGCTCGGCGACTGGCACCGGCTCCCCGAGGTCCTCGGCCTGTCCTTCGCCCTCCTCGGCGCGATGCTCGCCACCGGCGCCTGGACCTCGGCCCGCTTCCCCTACTCCATCCCCCAGGGCACCCACAAGAACGTCGCCCCCGGCCAGGCCGGCCTCGCCTGGATCTCCATCTTCGGCGGCATGATCTCCGCGGCCCTCCTCTGCTCCCCCGTCATCGCCCTCACCATCTGGGCGAACGTCAGCGCGGACGGCGACCAATGGAGCTGGGCACTGCTGCCCGCAGGGGCGGCATACGGAGCGGCCCTGACCTACGCGGGCCTACGCCTGGCAGCCCCCGGAACAGCAAGACGCCTCCCGGAAATCCTGGCGGCGGTCAGCAAGGGGTGACTTCCAAGCACCGGGCAGGGCACTCCCCTCAGGGGCGCGGTGCTGTGTCGATGTGCGGCTCCGCCGCGTGGGCGCGACCAGCCACAGCGCACCCGCACCCGCCCCCCGACAGACCCCCCACCCCCCTAGGCGATCTCACACCAGCACCCCGTCAAGAAACGGCTCAATAGCCGCCCGCCAGGCCACCGGCTGGTCATAGTGCACAAGATGCCCGGCATCAGCCACCTCCGCGTACTCCCCCCGCGGAAGCACCCGCACCATCTCCTGCGCCTCAGCCCGCCCCAACTCCCCGTCCAGCCCCCGCACCACCAGCGCGGGACACTGCACCTGCGCCAGCTCCTCCCAGTGCGCGTCGTACACCCACGTCTCCCGGGACTTCAGCATCTGCTCGGGCTCGAACACCGGCCGCCACCCGTCGGCGGACTCCTGCATGACCTCGGCGTAGAACTCCCCCCGTGAGGGATGGGGCCGCTCCACCCACGGATCGTCCTCGCCGAACCACTTGCGGACGTCCGCGAGCGTGGCGAAGGGAACGGGCCACGACTTGAACCAGTCGGCCCACTCCCGCTGCGAGGCCGCGCCCAGCGCGGACGCCCGCATGTCGCAGATGATCAACCCCCGCACCAGATCGGGCCGTTTCGCCGCGAGCTGCCACGCCGTCAGCGCACCCATCGCATGGCCGATGAGGACGACCGGCGCGAGCCCGAGCTGCTCCAGCGCGGCCTCCGCGTCCTCGACGTAGGCCTCGCGGGTGAAGGCCGCCCGCGGCGGCTTCTCGCTGCGGCCGTGGCCGCGCTGGTCGAGTGCGACGGCACGGTGCCGTTCGGAGAGCCAGCGGGCGGTGGACGCCCAGTGCGAGGCACGGCCCATCAGGCCGTGCAGTAAGAGAACTCCGGGTGCTCGCTCGATCTCCCCCGACTTGGGCGGGTCCGCGAACTCCCATGCGGCCAGGCGTACGCCGCCTGCTCCGGTCACGTCGATGCGCCGCGCCATTGGTCCTGGCACCCCCCTAGCTCCGCACGGACCGCTCGCTCCCGCTTCGAGCCCCCGGTCCTGTGAACCACGCTCTGCCGCTTGTGCCGTTGCTCGGTGCTTGTGTCTCTCCTCTTCTGCCCTCGTTCCGCGCTTCTGACCGCTGCCCTGCTCCCCCGCCGCGCGCCGGGTGCCGTGTTTCTTCCTACAGCGCACGCCCCGCGCGTTTCATCCCCCGCAGGTTATCGAATACGAATTCGAAAATGCCGTCCGCGGCCGCAACACCCCTCGTTCGAGTGACCCGGCGCCAGGAATGATCGCCGCCGCCGAGGGGAGATCTTCTGCGGGAGGCGGACCGCTCGGGGAAAACGGTCCGAGGGGAATGACCTTGAGAGCTCGGGGCTCCGGGTCAGCACAGGGGAGGACAGGCCCCGGCGCCGTGCGGCGCCGGGGCCCTCTCCACGTCTTCGGCACATCCTCCCGCCCCCTCACGGTCATATGCCTCACGCGACAGCCTGGCACGCGAAACGTCCGAGCGCTGCGATTCGGCGCACTGAATCCTGGATTCGCCGGGATCGCCGACGGCCCCGCCGCGATGCCGCAACTACCCGTCGCGCCCCAGGAGTTGGACGAGCCGCAGCTCAGCGCTTGGCGACGAACACGTGCGACGCGATCTCCGACTCCAGCTCGGCCGCCTCGCCGCCGCTGCCCACCAGCACCCCGCCCGCCGACTCCGTCACACTCACCACCGAGCCGGGCTGCACGCCCGCGCGGCGCAGCGTGTACATCAGCTGGGCGTCCGTCTGGATGGGCTCGCCGATCCGCCGTACGACGACGGTCTTGCCGTCGACTCCCGGGTCGAGGTCGGCCAGCGAGACCATGCCCTCGTCCAGGAACGGGTCCGCGCCGTCCTTCTCGCCCAGCTCCTCGAGGCCGGGGATCGGGTTGCCGTACGGCGACTCCGTGGGGTGGCGCAGCAGCTCCAGGACGCGGCGCTCCACAGCCTCGCTCATCACGTGCTCCCAGCGGCAGGCCTCGGCGTGCACCTGCTCCCACTCCAGGCCGATCACGTCGACGAGCAGACACTCGGCGAGCCGGTGCTTGCGCATCACGCGGGTGGCGAGCCGACGGCCCTCGTCGGTCAGCTCCAGGTGGCGGTCGCTGGCCACGGCCACCAGGCCGTCGCGCTCCATGCGCGCCACCGTCTGGCTCACCGTGGGCCCGCTCTGGTCGAGCCGCTCGGCGATGCGGGCGCGCATGGGGACCACACCTTCCTCCTCCAGCTCGAGGATGGTGCGGAGATACATCTCCGTGGTGTCGATCAGTCCGGACATACGTGCCCCTCGATTACCTCTGCCCGAAGCTCGACGGCTCCGCGGCGCGTGCGCTGGCCCTGGACTCAATTCTGACGCATACCACTGACAACCGTGCCGCGCCGCCGAAACCGGCCGGTCACGGCCGCCCTCGGCACCCCTCCCAGGGTGCTCCGCGCCTGCTCCGCGGCGGGCCCGGCACGGGCTCCGCGGCGGCCGGGATCGCCATGGTCGCCGTATTGACATCCCGATGGTCCAGACCGCACGGTGATCCGCGACACACCCTCACCGAGGAGGCTTCCGCATGAGCGACCGTACGCCGGCCGGCCAGTTCTTCGACGCCGCGATCACCCTGCTCCAGCGGGTCCGCGACGAAGAGGCCGAGCCCGTCCGGGCGGCCGGCACGCTCCTCGCGGACACCGTGGCCGGGGGCGGGCGCCTGTTCGCGTTCGGCGCCGGGCACTCCTCGCTCGCGGCCCAGGACGTCGTCTACCGCGCGGGCGGGCTCGCCCTGATGAACCTGCTCACGGTTCCCGGAGTCGTCGGCGTCGATGTCATGCCGGCCACGCTGGGCTCCGCCCTGGAGCGCGTCGACGGCCTCGCGAGCGTGGTCCTGGAGACCTCGCCGCTGCGGGAGGGCGACGCCCTGGTGATCATCTCGCTGTCGGGGCGGAACGCGCTCCCCGTGGAGATGGCGATGAAGGCCCGCTCCCTGGGCGTGCGGGTCATCGGCGTGACGTCGGTGGCGTACGCCTCGGAGACGACCTCACGGCACACCTCGGGGACGTACCTCAAGGACCACTGCGACGTCGTCCTCGACTCGAAGATCGCGATCGGTGACGCGGAACTCACCCTCGACACCATCCCGGCCCCCTTCGCCCCCGCCTCCACGGCCGTCACCACGGCCCTCCTCCAGGCGGTCATGGCAACGGCGGCCGCGACCCTGGCCGACCGCGGCATCGAGCCGCCCCTGCTGCGCTCCGGGAACGTCGACGGCGGCCACGAGTGGAACGGCCGCGTCTTCGAGGAGTACCGCGACCGGATCTTCTACCAGTACTGAGCAGCCTCTTCTACGGCCGCCGGGTGCTCTTCCCCGGCCGCTGAGCGGGCCCTCGGCCTGGCCGCCCGCTCACTTCTCGCCGATCCGCTCCGCGAGATCCAGCGCCGCCGCGATCCGTACGGCGACGTCCTCGGCGTAGATCGAGTCGGACCGTTCGAACTGGCTGCGCCCCGCGCCCCGCAGGAACGTCACGACGCCCAGGGTCCGCCCCCGGCTGCGCAGGACCGCGCACAGGGCGTGCACGGCGTCCGTGGGCCACTGGCGGACGCGGGCCCACTCGCGGGCCTGCTCGGGCGGGGCGGTGCCGATGCTGGCCCGTACGGAGCCGACGCGATCGACGCACTGGAGGGCAGGATGGCCCTCTCCGTAGCGCACGGGCAGACCGGCCGCGCCGCTGAGGAGGCTGGGACCGGGCGCTCCCGTGGGCGTGGCGGCGACGCGGATGAGGCGTACGGCTGTCGTGCCGTTCCGTAGGCCCTCACCATCGTTCAACGATCCGCCCGCGACCCGGTCGACGAGGGCGTGGTCGGCGAAGCCGGCGAGGGCGAAGTCGAGGTGGACGGTCGCCGCGTCGCGCGGGTCCTCGCACTCGGCGGCGGCACGGGCGGCGCGGTGGAGCTGCTGGGCGCGGAAGCGGAGCAACGAGGCTTCCTGTTCGAGCTGTTTGGCCTCGGTGACGTCCTGGAAGAGCCAGCCGACGCCGAGCGGCACGGGCTCCTCGGTGAGCGGCGAGGCCAGCCGCAGGAACCCGCTGCGCCAGCAGCGCCGCAGGTTGCCCTCCGGGGTCCTCACGCTCACCCAGATCTCCGCGGGCGCGGGCGGCGCGCCCTCGGCGAGCACGTGGGTGAGGGCGGCCTCCAGCTCCTCGACGCCCTGGGCGAGCAGTTCGCCGAGGGGACGGCCGAGGACGGAGGTGCGCCCGGTGCCGAGCGCCCGCGCGGCATGCGAGTTGACGACGGCGGGCCGCAGGTCGGCGTCGACCAGGACCACGCCCCAGGAGGCGTCCTCGAAGAGGGCCTCGCTCAGGGCGATCGACCGCTCCAGGTCGATCTGGGCATGCACTTCGCTGAAGGCGCAGTAGACCCCGGCGGGCTTCCCGTCGGGTCCGCGCACGGCGGCGGACTGGGTCCGCACCAGCACGCGCCCGCCGTCCTTCGTGAGAAGGGCGAATTCGTTGACCTGCCTCCCGGGGGCCTGCATCGCGGACATCAGCCGCGCCTCGACCTCCTCGGCGTCCGCCGTGCGGACGGCCCAGCCGGCCAGCCCGTGCCGCCCGACGGCCTCGGCGGCGGTCCAGCCGAGGATGCGCTCCGCCTCGCGGTTCCAGTGCGTCAGCACCCCGTCCGCGTCGAAGGCACACAGTGCCGCGTCCATGCCGTCGAGCAACGCGGCCAACAGATCCGACCCACCGACGCCCTCGGGCCCGCCGTCCCGCTCGGGCTCGTCGGGACCCAACTCGTCGGTGGTCCCACTACGCCGGGAAGCACTCACCTGGACCCCCTGCAGGCTGCGTCCGCGGACACGACGCGTCGGTTCACTCACTCCCCCTCATTCAACTCGAACGTGACGCAGCACACACCGAGTTCCCGCAAGATTGAAGGAATCGTTGTACGACGGCAAACCGTCCCTACGCCAATCGCATAGTGATCCACAAGTCGCTCTCGCCGTCCAGCACATACCGCTCGGTCTCCACGAACCCGCGGCCCTCCGCGAACCGCACGCCGTCGGTGTTGGCGGCCAGGAGGACGGTCTCGACCGCGCCGGCGCCGAGCGCACGCGCGTGTGCGAGGCCGTTGTCGTAGAGGGCGGTCCCGTGACCCTGGCGTCGGAACCGGGGCAGCACGCGCGCGATGACGGTCGCCACCGCGTCCTCCCCCTGAGGGGGCCGCACGGTGGAGCAGCCCACGAGGGTGTCCCCCAGGTACGCGTTCTCCAGCCTGTTCCGCCCGCTCCGGTCGCGGACCTCGTCGAGGTCCATCGCGGCGGGCGGCACGATCAGGTTGTGGACGTGGCGCCAGTCCTGGAGCGCGTGCTCCGCGTCCGGTTCCACCAGCTCGATGCGCAGGTCGGTCATGGGCCGGAACCTAGGTGACCAGCGGGTTCGCGTCCAGTGCGTTCAGGGCTCGTAAAAGCGGTTGATCCTGCGGCGGAGGGTTCTTAGGGTGGCGGTACTTCGGAAAGGAGGTGGTTCGGCAGATGTATGGAAACCGGACGGAAGAGGTGGCTGCGGGCTAGTGGCCCGCCGTCGTACTCGGTTCGGCGCCGGACCAGCGTGTGAGAGTTGCACGCAACCGGCCTAACCCAACGCAGTCACCCGACCCGCGAGCTCGCCGGTACGTCCGGCCGGCTCCCCCGCCGTCAGGCGGAGGGACCTGAGCTCGCGGGTCGCTGCGTTTCCCGGGTGCCGCACGTCAGGGGCTCAGGCGCTCCACATGCCAGCTGCCGGACGGCTGGGCGGTGTACCGGAGGCGGTCGTGGAGGCGGTTCTCCCGGCCCTGCCAGAACTCGACCGCCTGAGGAGCGATGCGGAAACCGCCCCAGTGCGGCGGGACCGGCACCTGCTCGCCCTCGGGATAGCGGGCCGCCAACTCCTCGTACGACGACTCCAGTTCGACCCGTGAGGGGATCACCGAGGACTGGGTGCTGGCCCAGGCGCCGAGCTGGGAGCCGTGCGGGCGGGTGCGGAAGTACGCGGCGGTCTCGTCGCGGCCGGTGCGGCGGGCGATGCCGGTGACCAGGACCTGGCGGGCCATCGGGTGCCAGGGGAAGAGCAGCGAGACGTAGGGGTTGGCGCCGAGTTCGCGGGCCTTGCGGGAGTCGTAGTTCGTGTAGAAGACGAAGCCCTGGTCGTCGTAGTGCTTCATGAGGACCGTGCGCGAGCTGGGGCGGCCGTCGGCGTCGGCCGTGGAGACGACCATGGCGTTCGGCTCGTAGACGAGTCCCTGTACGACCGCCTCCTCGAACCAGCGGCCGAACTGTTCCATCGGGCGGCCGGCCAGCTCCTTCTCGTCGAGCCCTGCCACGCGGTACTGCTTGCGCATCGCGGCGGGGTCGAGGCGGGGATCACGGTCGGCGGTGGCATCGCGGTCGGTCACGCGGTCATCCTGCCGTACGACACCTCAAGGCCGGGTACGGTCGCGCGTTCTGGTGGCACTGAGTGCCGTACACCCTCCCCTTGTATGGCACTCGGCGTTATGGTGCTGATGTCTCTACCTTCGGCCCGCGAGTCCCCCGCGACCGTGGAGCCACAGCATGAGGAGCCGCCTGATGTCCGACTTCGACCCCTCCTTTGTTCCCGGACTCGAAGGAGTCGTCGCGTTCGAGACGGAGATCGCCGAACCGGACAAGGAAGGCGGCGCCCTGCGGTACCGGGGCGTCGACATCGAGGATCTGGTCGGTCACGTCTCGTTCGGCAACGTCTGGGGGCTGCTCGTCGACGGCGCCTTCAACCCCGGGCTGCCGCCCGCCGAGCCGTTCCCGATCCCGGTGCACTCCGGGGACATCCGGGTCGACGTCCAGTCCGCGCTGGCCATGCTGGCGCCCGTGTGGGGCCTCAAGCCGCTCCTCGACATCGACGAGCAGCAGGCCCGCGACGACCTCGCCCGGGCGGCCGTGATGGCACTGTCGTACGTCGCGCAGTCCGCGCGCGGGCAGGGGCGGGCGATGGTGCCGCAGAGCGAGATCGACAAGGCGCAGTCCGTTGTCGAGCGGTTCATGATCCGGTGGCGCGGGGAGCCGGACCCGAAGCACGTCGCCGCCGTCGACGCGTACTGGACGTCCGCTGCCGAGCACGGGATGAACGCGTCCACGTTCACGGCCCGGGTCATCGCCTCCACCGGGGCCGATGTCGCTGCCGCGCTGTCCGGGGCGGTCGGGGCCATGTCCGGTCCCCTGCACGGGGGTGCGCCGTCCCGGGTGCTCGGGATGATCGAGGAGATCGAGCGGACCGGGGATGCCGAGGCGTATGTGCGGCAGGCGCTGGACAAGGGTGAGCGGTTGATGGGGTTCGGGCACCGGGTGTACCGGGCCGAGGATCCCCGGGCCCGTGTACTGCGGCGTACCGCGCGGGAGTTGGGGGCGCCGCGGTTCGAGATCGCCGAGGCGTTGGAGAAGGCGGCGCTTGCGGAGTTGCACGCGCGGCGGCCTGATCGGGTGCTGGCGACCAACGTCGAGTTCTGGGCGGCGATCGTGCTGGACTTCGCCGAGGTGCCGGCGCATATGTTCACGTCGATGTTCACGTGTGCGCGTACGGCGGGGTGGTCGGCGCACATTCTTGAGCAGAAGCGGACGGGGCGGCTTGTGCGGCCGTCTGCTCGGTATGTGGGGCCGGAGTCTCGTGGGCCTCAGTCGATCGTCGGGTATGCGGATATCGCCCACTGAGGAGGGGCTGGGGGTGCGTGGGCGAGTGCGGGGCGGATGTGGCTGGTCGCGCCCACGCGGCGGAGCCGCACATCGATACAGCCCCGCGCCCCTAGGTGGGTTCCCCCAGGGCGTGTTCCAGGAGGGCTGCCCATTGGGCTATGACCCTCTCCCTCCTTGCCCTGTCATCAGTGAGCAGGTTGGCCAGGCCCAGGCCCCTTGCCATGTCCAGGAAGCCCTGGACTGTTTCTCTTACACCGGGGTGGGACTCGTCCGCGGCCAGTAGTTCGACGGCGATGCGGTGGGTCTCGCGGCCCACCTTCGCCTCCAACTCTGTTACCTGGGGGCGGAGTTGCTCCTCGTTGGAGGCGGCTACCCAGAGGTGGAGGGCGGCTCGGAACAGGGGGCCCGTGTAGAGGTCGACCAGGGCTTCGAGTACGGCGTGGCGGTCTGTCGCGCCCTCGGGGAACAGGGCGCGGAGGGCCGTGGAGCGTTCCTCGGCCACGTACTCGACGGCTGCCGTGAAGAGGTCCTCGCGGGTCGGGAAGTGGTGTTGGGCGGCGCCTCGGGAGACGCCGGCGCGTTCGGCGACGACGGAGACCGTGGAGCCCGCCCAGCCGTGTTCGGCGAGGCAGGACACGGCGGCTTCCAGGAGGCGCTGGCGGGTGGCCCTGCTGCGGTCCTGCTTGGGTCTGCGGTCGACCCCGCCCGGCGCCGTCGTCGCGCTCACACCACCCATGCGGGATCCCGTCGTTCGAGGAATGCTGTCATCCCCTCGCGGGCCTGCGCGGAGCCGAACAGCCGTGCCGAGAGCGCGGTCAGGTCGGCCGCGTCCCGGTCGAAGGTCTCCAGCACCCTAGCCGTGAGCAGCCGTTTCGTCTCGGCCAGGGCCTCGGGAGCGGACCGGCGCAGGCCGTCGAGGATCGGGGCCAGTACCTCGTCCACGTCCTCTCCCGCCGCCGTCAGCAGACCCGTACGGGTCGCTTCCGTCGCGTCGAAGCGCTCGCCGGTGAGGTAGTAGCGGGCCAGTGCGCGCGGGTCCGTGCGGGGCAGCAGCGGGAGGGAGATCACCGCCGGGGCCACCCCGATGCGTACCTCCGTGAACGCGAAGGTGGCTGACGCGGTCGACGCCGCCGCCATGTCGCAGGCCGCCAACAGGCCTACGCCGCCTGCCCTTACGTGGCCCGTCACCCGGGCGACGACCGGCTTGGGGAGTTCGACGATCTGGCGGAGCAGGGCCACCAGGGACTCCGGGGGCGGGGGATCCCGCAGGTCCGCGCCCGCGCAGAAGGTGTTGCCGGTGTGGGTGAGGACGATCGCGCGTACGTCGGCGTCCTTCGCGCAGTCCGTGAGCGCGTCCGCCAACTCGCTTACCAGCGACGCCGACAGCGCGTTCCTGGTCTCGGGTGCGTCGAGGCTCAGGGTCTCGACGCCACGGGTGCGGGTACGTCCGATCAGGGTCATGCGCGGCCTCGCAGTTCCCGGCGGAGGATCTTGCCGGAGGCGGCTCGGGGGACGGTGTCGATGAAGGTGACGATGCGGACGCGTTTGTACGGGGCGACGCGTTCGGCGACGTACATCAGGACCTCGCTCTGCGAGAGGTCCAGGGCCGTCTGCTGGCGGACCACATAGGCGTGCGGCACTTCGTTGTTGTCGTCGTTGTACTCGCCCACGACGGCCGCGTCGGCGATGCCGGGGTGGGTGAGCAGCAGGGCCTCCAGTTCGGCGGGGGCGACCTGGAAGCCCTTGTACTTGATGAGTTCCTTCACCCGGTCGACGACGAACAGCCAGCCGCCGTCGTCCACATGGCCGACGTCCCCGGTGTGCAGCCAGCCGTCCGGGTCGATCATCGCGGCGGTCTCGTCGGGGCGGCCGAGGTAGCCCTTCATCACCTGGGGCCCACGGATGAGGAGTTCGCCCGCCTCACCGACGCCGAGGTCCTTGTCGGGGTCGTCCAGGGAGACGACCCGCATCTCGGTGCCGGCGATGAGCTTGCCGACGGTTCCCGGGGGCGCCGTGGGCATGTCCCGTACGGGCACCACGTGGGTGCCCGGGGAGAGTTCCGTCATGCCGTACGCCTGGCCCACGGGCGGCAGGCCCAGCCGCTGTGAGCAGGCGGCGGCGAGGTGCGCGTCGAGGGGGGCGGCGGCGCTGATGATGTATTTGAGGGACGAGAGGTCGTACTGCGCGACCGCCGGGTGCTTGGCCAGGGCCAGAACGATCGGCGGGGCCACGTAGAGGCCGGTGATGCGGTGGTTCTCGATGGCCGCGAGGAAGGGCTCCAGGTCGAAGCGCGGGAGGACCACGACCGCCGCGCCCTGCCTCAGGGGGGCGTTCATCAGGGCCGTCAGGCCGTAGATGTGGAAGAAGGGCAGCACGGCGAGGATGCGGTCGCCGGGGCCGGTCGGGACCGCGGGCTCCAACTGGGCCAGGTTCGTGGCTATTTGACGGTGCGTGAGCATCACGCCCTTGGGGGTGCCCGTCGTGCCCGAGGAGTACGGGAGGGCCGCCACGTCCGTCGCGGGGTCGATGTCGACGACCGGCTCGTGGGCCGTGGAGCCGAGCATGTCGGCGAGGGAGCGGTGGCCGGGCGCGCTGTCGCAGACGAATATCTCCTCGACGCCGCCCGCGAGTTCGGCCGCCCGGCGGGCCGCGGCGAGCAGCGGCGACAGGGTCACGATCCAGCGGGCCTCGGAGTCCCGCAGCTGTTTGGCGAACTCCTCCGGCGTGGCGAGCGGGTGCACCGTCGTGACGGAGGCACCCGCGCGCGTCGCGGCGTAGAACGCCAGGGGGAAAGCGACCGTGTTGGGGCTGTGCAGGGCGAGCACGTCCCCCTTGCGCACCCCCGCGTCCGCGAGGCCGGCCGCGATCCGCCGGTGGAACGCGTCGAGTTGGGTGTACGTGAGCGTGGTGCCGTCCGTGCCGTCGACCAGCGCGGGTTCGTCCCCGAACTCGGCCGCCCGGGCCAACACCGCGTCATGGATGGGCAGTTCTACGGCCGGAACGTCTGCGTACTCGCTGCGGAACATGGTTCCTCCTGGCGCGGACTGGCGCGGGCCTGTACTGGCTTGGGGCTAGTACGACTTGGGCAGGCCCAGGGTCTGGTGGGAGACGTAGTTGAGAATCATCTCCCGGCTCACCGGAGCAATACGAGCCACGCGCGCGGCGGTTATCAGCGAGGCGAGCCCGAACTCGCGCGTGAGGCCGTTGCCGCCGAGGGTGTGCACGGACTGGTCCACGGCCCGCACGCACGCCTCACCGGCCGCGTACTTGGCCATGTTGGCGGCCTCGCCCGCGCCGACGTCGTCTCCGGCGTCGTAGAGGTATGCCGCCTTCTGCATCATCAGGCGGGCCAGTTCGAGGTCGATGTGGGCCTGGGCGAGGGGGTGCGCGATCGCCTGGTGGGCGCCGATCGGGGCGTCCCACACGGTGCGGTCGCGGGCGTACTCGATCGCTCGGGCCAGGGCGAAGCGGCCCATGCCGATCGCGAAGGCGGCGGTCATGATGCGTTCGGGGTTGAGACCGGCGAAGAGCTGCAGCAGGCCCGCGTCCTCGTCTCCGACCAGGGCGTCCGCCGGGAGTCGTACGTCGTCCAGGGTCAGTTCGAACTGCTTCTCCGTCGCCTGGAGTTCCATGTCTATCCGGCGGCGGGTGAAACCCTGTGCCTCTCGCGGGACTATGAACAGGCAGGGCTTGAGGCGGCCGGTTCGGGAGTCCTCCGTGCGGCCGACTATCAGGGTCGCGTCGGCCAGGTCCACGCCGGAGATGAAGACCTTGCGGCCGGTGAGGAGCCAGTCCGTGCCGTCTTTTCTTGCCGTGGTGGTGATGCGGTGGCTGTTGGAGCCCGCGTCCGGTTCCGTGATGCCGAACGCCATGGTTCGGGTGCCGTCGGCCAGCGCGGGGAGCCAGGTCTGTTTCTGGGCCTCTGTGCCGAAGCGGGCGATGACCGTGCCGCAGATCGCCGGCGAGACGACCATCATCAGCAGAGGGCAGCCGGCCGCGCCCAACTCCTCCAGGACGATGGAGAGTTCGGAGATGCCACCTCCTCCGCCGCCGTATTCCTCCGGGAGGTTGACGCCCAGGTAGCCGAGCTTGGCCGCCTCGGACCAGAGCTGCTCCCTGTCGTAGGTGCGGCCGTGGCGTTTGCCCAGGGCGGAGACGGCTTGGCGCAGGGCCTTGTGTTCTTCGGTTTCGGTGGTGGGCATGTGACTCCCTCGTCATGGCTGGTCGCGCTCGCGCGGCGGTAGCCGCCTGTCGATACAGTCCCGGGCCCTTTCAGGTGGGCTCTACCACCGCCAACAGAGCTCCGACCTGCACCTGGTGGCCCAAACCGGCGTGGAGGACCGTGAGTCTGCCCGTGACCGGGGCAGTGATCTTGTGTTCCATCTTCATGGCCTCCAGCCACAACAGGGGCGCGCCCGCTGTCACTTGGGCTCCCACCGTCAGACCCTCGGCGACTCTCACCACCGTGCCGGGCATGGGGGCGACGAGGGAGCCGGGGGCCAGTTGGGCTGTCGGGTCGGGGAAGCGGGGCAGGGCTGTCAGGGTCGTCGCGTTCACGTACACCTGGTCGTCGCCGTAGCTCGCGACCTCGAACTTCCGCTGCACGCCGTCCACTTCGAGTACGACTCGGCGCGCGTCCGCGTGCACTACGCGCACCCCGTCCGCCGTCAGGCCCGTCCGCGTGTGGCGGTAGTGGACCTCGTGCTCCTCGCCTGCCATGGCGTAGCGCTTCAGTTGGGGCTGGGACGGGACGTTGCGCCAGGCTCCCCCGAAGCGGGAGCGACCGTGGGTGTCCGCCAGGGCTGCCGCGAGGGGGGCGTGCGGGTCGGGGGTCTGGTGGGTGAGGTCCGGAAGGTGGCGGTCGTAGAAGCCCGTGTCCATGTGGGCCGTCGTGAACTCCTTGTGGCGCAGGGAGTTGACGAGGAGGGCGCGGTTGGTGATGGGGCCGTGGATCGTCGCCCGGTCCAGGGCTCCGGCGAGTTTGCGGAGGGCCTCGGCGCGGGTGGGGGCGTGGGCTATGACCTTGGCGAGCATGGGGTCGTAGTGGACGCCGATCTCGTCGCCGTCGGTGTAACCCGTGTCCAGGCGGACGCCGTTGGGGACGGCGAGGCGGTGCAGGGTGCCGGTCTGGGGGGTCCAGTCGGTCGCCGGGTCCTCCGCGTAGAGGCGGGCCTCAATGGCGTGGCCTTGCGGGCGCGGGGGGTCGCTGTCGAGGGGCTCGCCCTCCGCGACGCGTAGTTGCAGGGCCACCAGGTCGATGCCGAACACGGCTTCTGTGACGGGGTGTTCGACCTGGAGGCGGGTGTTCATCTCCAGGAAGTGGGCCTTGTTGTCGGGGGAGATGAGGAACTCGACGGTGCCGGCGCCCTCGTAGGCGACCGCCCGGGCGGCGCGGATGGCCAACTCGCTTAGTTCTTGGGCCAGTTGGTCGGTGAGGCCCGGTGCCGGGGACTCCTCGATCACCTTCTGGTGGCGGCGCTGGAGGGAGCAGTCCCGGGTGCCGAGGGACCAGACCGTGCCGTGGGTGTCGGCGAGGATCTGCACCTCGACGTGCCGGCCGCCCTCGACGTAGGGCTCGACGAAGACCTCGCCGTCGCCGAAGGCGCTGGTCGCCTCGGCGCGGGCGGCCGTCAACTCGGAGTCCAGGTCGGCGAGTTGTCGTACGACTCGCATGCCGCGACCGCCGCCGCCCGCCGCCGCCTTCACCAGGACCGGGAGGTCGTTCTCGGTGACGTGGTCCAGGGAGGGGATGCCCATGAGGTGCTTGGCGCGGGTCTTGGAGGCCATGGCCTCGATCGCCTCGGGCGGGGGGCCGATCCAGACCAGGCCGGCGGCGAGGACGGCGCAGGCGAAGTCGGCGTTCTCGGAGAGGAAGCCGTAGCCGGGGTGGACGGCGTCGGCGCCTGCCGCGACGGCCGCCTTCACGATCGACTCCCCGCGCAGATAGGTCTCCTGGGGTGTCGACCCCGGCAGCCGTACCGCCGCGTCGGCCAGGCGGGTGTGCAGCGCGTGCTCGTCGGCGTCCGAGTGCACGGCGACCGTACGGATGCCCAGTTCACGGCAGGTACGGAAGACCCGGCAGGCGATCTCGCCCCGGTTGGCGACCAGTACTGTCGAAATCACGTGATCCCTCACATCCGGAAGACGCCGAAGCCACCGCGCGCGCCCTCGTAGGGCGCGGTGTGGAGGGCGGACAGGCACAGGCCGAGGACGGTGCGGGTGTCGCGCGGGTCGATGACGCCGTCGTCGTACAGCCGCCCCGACAGGAACTTCGGCAGGGACTCGGACTCGATCTGCTGCTCCACCATGGCGCGCAGCGCCGCGTCCGCGTCGTCGTCGTAGGGCTGCCCCTTCGCCGCGGCCGACTGCCGGGCGACGATCGAGAGCACCCCGGCGAGCTGCTGGGGGCCCATGACGGCGGACTTGGCGCTGGGCCAGGCGAACAGGAAGCGGGGGTCGTAGGCGCGGCCGCACATGCCGTAGTGCCCGGCGCCGTACGAGGCGCCCATGAGGACGGAGAGGTGCGGTACGCGGCTGTTGCTGACGGCGTTGATCATCATCGCGCCGTGTTTGATGATGCCGCCCTGCTCGTACTCCTTGCCGACCATGTAGCCGGTGGTGTTGTGCAGGAAGAGCAGCGGGATGTCGCGCTGGTTGGCCAACTGGATGAACTGGGCGGCTTTTTGGGACTCCTGGCTGAAGAGGACGCCTTGGGCGTTGGCCAGGATGCCGACCGGATAGCCGTGCAGAGCCGCCCAACCCGTCACCAGGCTCGTGCCGTAGAGGGGCTTGAACTCGTCGAAGTCGGAGGCGTCGACGAGACGGGCGACGACCTCGCGGGGATCGAAGGGGGTCTTGAGGTCCCCCGGGACGATGCCGAGCAGCTCGTCCTCGTCGTACTTGGGGGGCTCGGCCGGGCCCGGATCGCCGTACGCCTTGCGGTGGTTGAGGCGGGCGACGACGCGGCGCGCCTGCCGCAGCGCGTCCTGCTCGTCCACGGCGAAGTGGTCCGCGAGGCCCGAGACGCGGGCGTGCATCTCGGCGCCGCCGAGGGACTCGTCGTCGCTCTCCTCGCCGGTGGCCATCTTCACGAGCGGCGGGCCGCCGAGGAACACCTTCGCGCGTTCCTTGACCATGATCACGTGGTCGGACATGCCGGGGATGTAGGCGCCGCCGGCGGTGGAGTTGCCGAAGACGACGGCGATCGTCGGGATGCCGGCGGCCGAAAGCCGGGTCAGATCACGGAAGATGGCGCCCCCGGGGATGAAGATCTCCTTCTGGGACGGCAGATCGGCACCCCCGGACTCGACGAGGCTGATGCAGGGCAGCCGGTTGGCGAGGGCGATGTCGTTGGCCCGCAGGGCCTTCTTCAGCGACCAGGGATTGCTGGCTCCGCCGCGCACGGTCGGGTCGTTGGCGGTGATCAGGCACTCCACGCCCTCCACCACCCCGATGCCGGTGACGAGGGAGGCGCCGACCGCGTAGTCGCTGCCCCAGGCGGCGAGCGGGGAGAGTTCGAGGAAGGGCGTGTCGGGATCGAGGAGCAGCTCGATCCGCTCACGGGCGAGCAACTTGCCGCGCTTGCGGTGCCGTTCGACATACTTCGGCCCGCCGCCCGCGAGGGCCTTCGCGTGCTCGGCGTCGAGGTCGGCGAGCTTGGCGAGCATGGCCTCGCGGTGGGCGGCGTAGTCGGGACCGTTGGTGTCCAGGGCGGTCGGGAGGACGGTCACAGGAGGACCTCCGGTATGTCCAGACGACGGGACCGCAGCCATTCCCCAAGGGCCTTGGCCTGCGGATCGAAACGATGCTGAGCGGCGACACCCTCGCCGAGGATCCCCACGACGACGAAGTCGAGGGCGCGGAGGTTGGGCAGCACATGCCGGGTGACCTCCAACTCGGCGGTCTCCGGCAGCAGTTGCCTGAACCGCTCGACGGTCAGCGCATGGGCGAGCCAACGCCACGCCTCATCCGTACGCGCCCAGACCCCCACATTGGCGTTCCCTCCCTTGTCCCCGCTGCGGGCCCCGGCGACCAGACCAAGGGGCGCCCGCGCCGTGGGCCCGTCCGGCGGAGGCTCGGGGAGGGCCGGTTCCGGAACGTCTTCCAGTACGAGGGTGTCGTGGGCCGGGGCCACAGCGATCCGGCGCCCGTCGTGGAGGACGGCCACATGGTCGACGGCACCATGGGGGACGTACACATCATCGAAGACGCCATAGGGCGCTCCCTTTCCAGGTGGGGTCAGCACATGGAAGCCGGGGTAACTGGCGAGCGCGAGCTCGACGGCGGCGGCGCTCAGGGACCGCCCGACAACATCCTGATCGGCGTCCCGCACGACGAGCCGCAGCAGCGCGCTGGCGGTCTCCTCGGTGGGGGCATCGGCGTGATCGGTCCGGGCGAGATCCCAACGGACCTCGGACGGCCGGGACTTGGCGTCGCGGAGCACGAGGTCCAGCTGCTCCCGCACGAGGGTGGCCTTGCGCTCGATGTCCAGCCCCGTGAGCACGAAGGCGACCTCGTTGCGGAACCCGCCCAGCCGGTTGAGCCCGACCTTGAGGGTGGCGGGGGGCGCTTCCCCGCGCACCCCGTCGATACGGACCCGATCGTCACCGTCCCCGCTCAGCCGGACGGTGTCGAGCCGAGCGGTGACGTCGGGTCCGGGGTACCGGGCGCCGTGCGTCTCGTAGAGAAGCTGGGCGGTGACGGTGCCGACGTCGACAACTCCCCCTGTACCGGGGTGTTTTGTGACGACGGAGGAACCGTCCTCGTACACCTCGGCCAGCGGGAAGCCGGGCCGCCGGAGCTTCTCGGGCGGGTGCTCGGTGAAGAAGGCGTAGTTGCCGCCGGTCGCCTGGGTCCCGCACTCCAGCACATGCCCGGCGACGACGGCACCCGCGAGCCGGTCGTAGTCCTCGGCCCCCCATCCGAAGTGCGCGGCAGCGGGCCCGGTGACGAGCGCGGCGTCGGTCACGCGCCCGGTGACCACGATGTCGGCGCCCGCCTCAAGACAGGCGGCGATCCCGAACCCACCGAGGTAGGCATGCGCGGCCAGGGCATCCGGATACCGGGCGGCGAGATCGTCCCCCTCGACATGCGCGACGCGCACGGGAACCCCGAGCCGATCGGCCAACTTCCTTACGGCGTCGGCGAGTCCGGCCGGGTTCAGCCCCCCGGCGTTGGTGACGATCCGCACCCCGCGCTCATGGGCGAGCCCGAGACACTCCTCCAGCTGCCGGAGGAAGGTGCGGGCATACCCGGCGCCGGGGTCCTTCAGCCGGTCCCGCCCGAGGATGAGCATGGTCAACTCGGCGAGATAGTCGCCGGTGAGGACGTCCAGCTGTCCTCCGGTGAGCATCTCGCGCAGGGCGTCGAACCGGTCGCCGTAGAAGCCGGAGGCGTTCCCGATCCGAAGAGGGGCGACGGTGGGGCTCATGGCCTGCCTCCCTTCGGCGGTCGCCCGGTGCCGGCCGGCCCCGCGAAGGCCTGAGCGATGTCGAGCCACCGGTCGGCGTCGGGGCCCGTCGCCTCCATGGCGAGGTCGGCGCGGTGGGCGCGCTGGGTGACGAGGAGACAGAAGTCGAGAGCGGGGCCGGTGACGCGCTGCGGGGCGTCGTCGGGGCCGTAGCTCCACAACTCCCCTGACGGGGCGCGGAGTTCGACCCGGAACTCTTCACCCGGCGCGGGAAGCCCGTGCACACCGAAGGCGAAGTCCCGGGCCCGTACACCGATGCGGACCACATGCCGAAGCCGATCCGTGGGCGGCCGCACCACGCCCACCGCATCGGCGACATCCTGCCCGTGGGCCCAGGTCTCCATGAGGCGCCCGGTGGCCATGGACGCACCCGACATGGGCGGCCCGTACCAAGGGAAACGAGTCCCCGTGGGTGCGGCGTACAGGGCGTCCAACAGGGCCGCCCGCCCGGCCCGCCAGTCGTCGAGAAGCCGGCCGGGTGCCTTCGCGGCCCCTTCCGCCGCCCCGTCGTCCACGAACGTCGAGGGAGCGGCCAGCGCCTTCTCCACGAGCCCGCGGAACGCTTCCTGATCCGTCACGGCTAGCAGGGCGGAGTGGTCGGTCCAGGCCAGGTGGGCGATCTGATGGGCGACGGTCCAGCGTGCGGCGGGAGTCTCGAGGGCCCAGTCCTCCGGGCCCAACTCGGCTACCAGCCGGTCGAGTTCCTCGCCCTCCTCACGCAGATCGTCGAACACGCGCGTCGGATCGGACATGGGGGGAGCATGGCAGGGGCACCAGAAACAATCAAGCGTGCTTGCATTATTAATCGGCGGAGGTCGGGTGCCGCCGAGGGGGCTGCCGTGACCCCGGGCTGCGGGGCGGACGTCGGAGCGCCCGCTTCTTGGCCGCGGGTGGCCCTGCGGTCACCTACGCCTTCACTTTCGCCTTCCCCCGGCCCACCTGCGTCCGTACCGCTCCCATGCTCGCCGCGATGACGAGCGCGATCGCCATCGATTCAGGGACGGACAGCGCCTGGTGGAGGATCAGGAAGCCCGCCGTAGCGGCCACCGCCGGTTCGAGGCTCATGAGGATGGCGAAGGTGGAGGAGGGGAGGCGGCGCAGGGCGAGGAGTTCAAGGGTGTAGGGAAGCACCGAGGACAGAACGGCCACGGCGGATCCGAGGGCGACGGTCGCCGGGTTCAGGAGCTTCGTGCCCGACTCCACGACACCGAGCGGCAGGAACGCCAGCGCCGCCACGACCATCGCCAGTGCCAACCCGTCGGCCTGCGGAAAGCGCCGCCCCGTACGAGCGCTGAAGATGATGTACGTGGCCCACATCGCGCCGGCCCCCAGGGCGAAGGCCACGCCCACCGGGTCCAGGCTGCTGAAGCCTCCGCCGCCGAGGAGGAAGACGCCCGCCAGGGCCAGACCCGCCCAGACCGCGTTCAGCGCGCGCCGGGACGTCAGGACGGAGAGGGCGAGCGGGCCCAGTACCTCGAGGGTCACCGCGGGGCCCAGGGGGATGCGGGCCAGTGACTGGTAGAAGAGGCCGTTCATCGCGGCCATGGTGATGCCGAAGACGACGACCGTGCCCCAGTCCGCCCGCGAGTGCCCCCGCACGCTGGGCCGGCAGACCACGAGCAGAACCACCGCGGCCACCAGCAACCGCAGCGTCACCACACCCAGCGCCCCCACCCTGGGCATCAGCGTCACCGCCAGCGCACCACCGAACTGCACCGAGATCCCCCCGGCCAGCACCAGCCCCACCGGCCCGAGGGAGCCCCTGCGGCCAGGGGTGACGGCCAGGTCGGCGGTCGGGCCGGCGGCCGGGGTGGCCGCGGGGGCGTTGGTCGACGTACTGGGGATGCTCACGGGGCTTCCAGGGCTCGGCTCAGCGCGCATTCGTCCATCACGATGCACTGCTCGGTCCATGGTAATGGACTTCGACAGGTGTGTGAACTCTTTATGCAGCTGTCACTCGGCCTGGTCCCGGAACAGCGGCCGGCCGTCGGGGAGGGTGGCGGGCAGGGGCCCGAAGAGGGGATCGGAGTACTCCGGACACTCGGTCCACGGGTGGGCCGGTTGATACGGCCGCCCGAGCGGGGGCCCGTACTCCGTCTCGTACGTCGGCACGTACGGCTGCGGTGCCGAGGTCCCGGCGAAGACGGGCGCCGTGGGGTAGCCGTGACCGAACCCCGCCTCCGCGAACGACGGGAGCCTCAACTTTCCGGTGTCCATCACCGCGTTGTTCTGCGAGCGGTGCAGTCGCGAGTACGCCCCGCCCCGCGCCATCAGCAGAACCGGTGCGTCCCGCAGGATCGCCCGCGCGATCGCCAGCCGCTGGAGCCGACCGCCGGACAGGCGGGCCGAGTGGGGGTCGACCTTCGTGTCGTAGCCGTCGGGGAGGCGGAGGACGAACTCGTGGGCGTCGGCCGCGACGGCCGCGTCCACGACGGCGCCGAGTTGGTGGGCCGCCGGCCCGGGCAGTCACTCCCGTCCGTCCCTCGGCCCGAACACCTCCAGGGCCTCCGTGTCCGACGCGCGGGCGTTGAGGTAGTAGTCCGCCCACTCGGCGATCTCCGGGTAGCCGGAATCCCGCACCAGACGGTCGATCGCCGCGGGGATGTCGTACGACGTGACGCGCAGGTCCGTGCCCGGGCCCAGGAGGCACCAGTGGGCGCCGGTGCGGCCGTACGGCATGCCGATGCTGCCGGGGTTGACGATCAGGCGGCCGTGGGCGAGGCGGAGGTACGGCATGTGGGTGTGGCCGCAGACGATCGTGCGGATGTCGTCGTCCAGGCCGGTCAGGACCTCCGCCCAGCGGGCGGGGCGGGAGTCGACCAGGACGACTTCCTCGTCGTCCCGGGGAGTCGCGTGGCAGAAGAGGACCTTGCCCAGGCCCCGGATCGGGAGCGTCAGGGATGTGGGGAGCGCGGCCAGGAAGTCGACCTGGTCCGGGCGGAGGGCGGTCGCCGCGTACGGGGCGATCGGGTCGGGGATCTCGTCGCGTTCGCCTCTGCGGTACTCGACCAGTTCGCGGTCCGCGTTGCCCGAGATCCACAGGACCCGGTCGGCCTGGGCACGCAACAGGTCGACCACTTCGGCCGGTTGAGGGCCCGCCGTGATGTCGCCGGTGAGGACGATGCGGTCGGCGGCGGCCACCTCCGGTTCGGCGAGGACCGCCTCCAGGGCCGGGAGCACTCCGTGGATGTCGGACAGGACGGCCACCCGGGTCAGTTCGTCGGTCACTTGCCTTCACCCTCCAGTGCATCCGCCAGTACCTCCGCCAGGTGCCTCCCCCGCACCCCCGCCAGCTGCTCCAGCTGCGTACGGCACGAGAAGCCGTCCGCCAGGATCACCGCGTCCTCCGGGGCCTGCCTCACCGACGGCAGCAGCTGTTCCTCCGCGCACGTCGCCGACACCGCGTAATGCCCCTTCTCGAAGCCGAAGTTGCCCGCCACACCGCAGCAGCCGCCCGCCAGTTCGCCCGTCAGGCCCGCTGCCTCGCGGAGGCGGCGGTCCGGGGTGTCGCCCAGGATCGCGTGCTGGTGGCAGTGGGTCTGGCCGGCCGCCGGGCGGTCGACGCGGGGCGGGGTCCAGTCGGGGGCCAGGCGCTCCAGGGCCTCGGCGAAGGTGAGGACGGCGGCGGAGAGGCGCGGCGCTCGGGGGTCGTCGGGGAGCAGCTCGGGGAGGTCTGTGCGGAGGGCCGCCGCGCAGCTCGGTTCCAGGACGACCACGTGCGGGGCACCCTCCAGAAGTCCGTTCATCGCGTCCAGCGTCCCGCGCATCACCGCACGCGCGCGGTCCAGTTGGCCCGTCGACACGTAGGTCAGGCCGCAGCACACCGGCTTCCCCGGCGGGATCGGGAGTACGTCAAGACCCGCCGCCTCCAGCACCCGTACCGCCGCCAGTCCGACCGTCGGCGAGAGGTGTTCCGTGAACGTGTCCGGCCAGAGGAAGACCCGGCCCCGGCCCGGCGTCCTCGCCCCCTTCCGCGCTCCTCGCCGCCACGCCCGCGTGAACGTCGTCCCCGCCACCCGCGGAATCTCCCGCTCCGCCGCGATCCCGCCCAGCCGCTTCGCCACCGCCGCCAACGGCCGCACCGAGGCGAGGGAGTTGACCAGCCACGCCGTGCGCGTACGCGCCACCAGCCGCAGCCAGCGCGGCAGCCAGCCCATCGCGTAGTGCGCCGCGGGGCGTCGGCGGCCTTCGTAGTGGTGGTGCAGGAACTCCGCCTTGTACGTGGCCATGTCGACCCCGACCGGGCAGTCCGTGCGGCAGCCCTTGCAGGACAGGCACAGGTCCAGCGCGTCGCGGACCTCCGTCGACCGCCAGCCGTCGGTGACCAGTTCGCCCGCGAGCATCTCGTGCAGGAGTCGGGCCCGCCCGCGCGTGGAGTGCTCCTCCTCGCCCGTCGCCCGGAACGACGGGCACATCACCGACGCTCCGGCGGCCTCGGGAGTACGGCACTTGGCCACCCCCACACACCGCCGCACCGCCGCCGAGAAGTCCCCGCCGTCGGCCGGGTACCCGAACACCACGTCCACCGGCTCGCGCGGGAGCACCGAGAAGCGGAGGTTCGTGTCCAGCGGGGCCGGCCGCACCAGCATCCCGGGGTTGAGGAGATCGTCCGGGTCCCACACCCCCTTCGCCCGCTCGAACAGGGTCACCATCTCGGCGCCGTACATCCGAGGCAGCAGCTCCGCCCGCGCCTGGCCGTCCCCGTGCTCCCCGGAGAGCGAGCCGCCGTGTGCCGTCACCAACTCGGCCAGCTCCTCCGAGAAGCCCCGGAAGCGGGCGATCCCCGCCTCCGTCAACAGGTCGAAGTCGATGCGGACATGGATGCAGCCGTCCCCGAAGTGGCCGTACGGCGTGCCCCGTAGGCCATGCGCGGTCAGCAAGCCCCTGAAGTCCCGCAGGTACGCGCCCAGTCGTGCCGGCGGCACCGCGCAGTCCTCCCAGCCCGGCCATGCCTCAGAACCGTCCGGCATCCGCGTCGCCGTACCGCTCGCATCCTCGCGGATGCGCCACAGGGCGCGCTGGCCTGAAGGGTCCGTCACCACGAGGGAGTCGAGGACGTCGGCCGCGCGGACGATCGTCTCGGCACGCGTGCGTGCCTCCGCCGCCGTGTCGCCGCCGGTCTCGACGAACAGCCAGGCCGCGCCCCGGGGGAGGTCGGCCGTGGAGCGGACCAGGTCGGCCGCCATGCCCTCCACCGTCAGCGGGCCGTGCACCAGCAGGCCCGCCGCCGCCTCCGCCGCCGCGCTCTCGTCGGCGTAGCCCAGTACGGCCAACGCACGCGCGCGGGGCGCCTCGACGAGACGGACGACCGCCTCCGTGACGATGCCCAGGGTGCCCTCGCTGCCGCAGAAGGAGCGGGCCACGTCCGCGCCGTTCTCGGGGAGGAGGGCGTCCAGCGCGTACCCCGAGATGCGGCGCGGGAGGTCCGGGAAGCCCGTGCGCAGGCGGGCCAACTCCCCCTCGACCAGGGGCCGTAGACCCTCGGGGGCGCCCGCCCAGTCGCGGCCCGGGCGCAGACGGTCGCCACGCGCGCTGATCACGGACAGTTCGCTCACGCTGTCCGCCGTGGTGCCCCAGGCGACCGAGTGGGAGCCGCACGAGTTGTTGCCGATCATGCCGCCGAGGGTGCAGCGGCTGTGGGTCGAGGGGTCGGGGCCGAAGCGCAACCCGTGGGGGGCGGCGGCCTGTTGGAGGCGGTCGAGGATCAGGCCGGGCTGGACCACGGCCGTGCGGGACTCGGGGTCGAGGGACACCAGGCCGTCCATGTGGCGGGTGAAGTCCAGGACCACGCCCGTGCCGGTCGCCTGACCTGCGATCGAGGTGCCGCCGCCGCGCGCGACGACCGGCACCCCGTGGGCCCGGCAGGCGGCCAGCGTCGCCGCCACGTCGTCGGCGTCACGGGGCGCGACGACGCCCAGCGGGACGCGTCGGTAGTTCGACGCGTCCATGGTCGTCAGCGCCCGGGAGGTGACGTCGAAACCCACCTCGCCCCGGACGGTCCCGCGCAGCTCGGCCCGCACACCCGCCAGTTCCGCCTGAAGATCCGCCATGCCCCCAGCATGCACCCGGCCACTGACAGTGACCGTCCGGCATCTGGTGAAACGTTCCGGGAAACTTGGCACCCGCAGGGTACCGATTCTGCAATCGCACCCGGAACCTCCCCAGTTCGATCACTAACTCTCATATAGTGAACGTCAGTTGAGCACCCGGTGTCGCTTCTCGCCCAGGAACCCGACGAGCACCCCCCGAGGACACGACCGAGGACGACTGAGGACCACGACCAAAGACGCCCGAGGACCCGACCGAGGACCCCCTTCATGACCGCCCCCATGCTTCCCGGCGAACGCCCCACCTTCCGCACCGTCGCCCCCGTTCCCGTGCTCACCGCCGTCCTGGCCGCGGTCGCGGTCGTCGGCGCGGTCTATGTGACCCCCGACGCGAAGCGCCTCGCGGTCGCGTGCGCGGCGACCGCCGGTGCGCTGCTGCTGTGCGCGGCCGTCGCGATCGCCACGCACGCGTACCAGACGGCCCGTATCACCCGCCGTCGGCTCGAGGCCGTCACGCTGGACGCGGGGCGCCTGATGCAGGAACGGGCCCGGCTGAGCACGGACTTCGACCGCGAGCGGGTGCAGCTGACCGAGGAGCTGACCCACGAGCGGGCCCGGCTGACCGCCGAACTCTCCCAGGAACGCGCCCGGTTGACCTCGGACTTCGCCCAGGAGCGGCTGCGGCTGACGACTTCCTTCGCGGAGGAGCGCGCCCGCCTCACGGAGGAGGCCGAGTTGGAGCGCGCCCGGCTGACCGCCGAGAACAGGCAGCTGTCCGAGCGGGCCCGCCGCGACTCCCACGAGCGTGCCGCCGCGCTCTCCGCGACCGCCAACGCGGCGGCCCGGATGCAGGCGTTGGCCACCGGCATGCTCGCCGACCTGCGCGCCATGGAGGAGCGGCACTCGGACGAGGACGTCCTCGCCGACCTGCTCCACCTCGACCACCGCACCGCGCAGGCGGGCCGTCTCGCCGACTCCGTCGCCGTCCTCACCGGCGCCCGCTCCGGCCGCCGTTGGGCCCGCCCGATCGCCATGGAGTCGATCCTGCGCGGCGCGATGGGCCGGATCAGCGGCTACCAGCGGGTGCGTGTGCACTCCGCCAGCGACGCCGCCGTAGCCGGGCACGCGGCCGAGGGCGTCATGCACGCGCTCGCCGAACTCCTCGACAACGCCGCGAACTTCTCGCCGCCGAGCGCCGAAGTGCATGTCTACGTGGAAGAAGTGCCCGCCGGGGTCATCCTCTCGGTGGAGGACAGCGGCCTGGTCATGGGCGACATCCAACTCCGGCGCGCCGAACGGGCGGTGTCCGGTGACGCCGTCGAACTCGGCGGTCTCACCGGCACCCGGCTCGGCCTCGCGGTCGTCGGCCGGCTGGCCCGCAAGTACGGCCTGAAGGTGTCGTACCGGCCCTCCGCGCGCGGCGGCACCGGCGTCCTGATGCTCGTACCGCAGGACATCCTCGTACCTCAGGACGCCCCCGCGCCGCAGGACTCCCTCCCGCTCCCGGAGGCGTCGACGCCGGTTGCCGCGGCGGCCGTTCGCGAGCCCGCGGCCGTGGAGCAGCCGTGGATGTCCTACGCCGCCGGGCGCACCCTCGCCGATCTGGACCCGGATCCGGTGCCCACGCACGAGTCCCCGGACCGGGGCGCCCTCTCGGACCCGGCGCCGGACACCGCGAGCACCCTGCCCGAAGGCCTGCCCAAGCGCCGCCGGGGTCAGGCGCTCGCCGAGGCCGAGCGGTCCCGCGCGCGTGCCGAGTCCCCGGCCCCCGAGACCGCCCGCCCCGCGCCCTCCGCCGACGACACCCTCGCGCGCACCGCCCGCTTCAACAGCTTCCGCCAGGCCGTACGCGCCGCGACACCCGACCCGGACACCTCCGCAGCCGCGGAACCCGTCACCTCCCCCTCCCACCCGGAAGGCAACGCCACCTCATGACCGGCACGACGACCGCCGACGAGAAGCTCACCTGGCTCATCGAGGGCCTCCTGGAGCGCACCCCGGGCGCGCGGCACGCGCTCGTGCTGTCCAGGGACGGCCTGAAGCTGTGCCGGACCCCCGAACTCTCCGTCGACCAGGCCGACCAGCTCGCCGCGATCGCCGCGGGGATCCAGTCGCTGTCGCACGGCGCCTCGGTGGAGTTCGGCGACGGCAGCGGAGGCGTGCGCTCCGCGATGACGGAGTTCTACGGCGGGGTCCTGTTCATCGTCGAGGCCGGCGAGGGCGCCCACCTGGCGCTGGTCACCACCGAGGACGCGGACGCGGGGCTGATCGGACACAACATGAGCGAGCTGGTCGAACAGCTCGGCGAGCACCTGCGCGCGGAACCGCGTACGTCATGAGCCGCCCCGGCAGGGACGACTCACCCGACCGCCTCTACACGCTCACCGGGGGCCGCGCCCGCTCCGCACCGGACAACCCGTTCGACCTGGTGACCCTCGTGGTCGCCGAGTGCGACCCGGTGGCCGGTATGCAGTCGGAGCACGCGGCGATCCTGCGGCTCACCGAACACCCCACGGCCGTCGTCGAGTTGGCGGCCGAGCTGAAGCTCCCGGTGTCCATCACCAAGATCCTCCTCTCCGACCTTCTCGCGGCCGGCCGGGTCAGTGCCCGCCATCCGCGGAAGGCCGTTCTCGATCCCGACGTCCTGGAACAGGTGCTCGTTGGACTCCGCAACCTCTGACGCGCGCACCCCCTTGGGTGCCACCGCCGACAACGGCCTGAAGATCGTGGTCGTCGGCGGCTTCGGCGTCGGCAAGACCACGCTGGTCCGCTCGGTCAGCGAGATACGTCCCCTCAACACCGAGGAGACGATGACGAAGGCCGGCGAGGCCGTCGACGACATCAGCGAGGTGCGCGGCAAGTCCGCGACCACGGTCGCCTTCGACTTCGGCCGCATCACGCTCGACGCCCGCAATGTGCTGTACCTGTTCGGCGCCCCCGGCCAGGAGAGGTTCTGGTTCCTCTGGGACCGGCTCTTCTCCGGGACGCTCGGCGCGGTCGTCCTCGTCGACACCCGGCGGATCGGCGACTCCTGGTACGCCATCGACCGCCTCGAACACCACGGCACCCCCTTCATCGTGGCCTGCAACGACTTCGGCGGCCCCACCTACGCCCCGCAGCAGATCCGCGAGGCCCTCGACCTCGACCCGCACGTCCCCCTCCTGGACTGCGACGCCCGCTCCCGCGCGTCCGCGAAGCAGGTCCTGATCACCCTGGTCGAGCACGTCAGGAACCACCACGGCCCGCAGAGCGGCCGCCACGACACCCAAGTCCCCGCCCCCCACCAGGAGTTGGCCCTGTGACCGCGCCCGTACCGCTGAGTGGACCCAGGTTCCAGACCGAACCGGCGCAGCTGTACCGGGAGATGCGGCGCGAGCACGGCGCCGTGACGCCCGTGGTGCTCGACGGCGACATCCCGGCCTGGCTGGTGCTCGGCTACCGCGAGCTGCACCAAGTCACCGGCGATCCGGTGCTGTTCAGCCGTGACTCCGACCTGTGGAACCAGTGGGACGACATCCCCGACGACTGGCCGCTGCTCCCGATGATCGGCCGCAAGCAGCCGTCGATCCTCTACACGGTCGGCGAACGGCACCGTGAGCGCGTCGGCATGATCAGCGACGCCCTGGAGGCGGTGGACCCGTCCGAACTCCGGTCGTACACCGAGAAGTTCGCCGACGAACTGATCGACGGGATCTGCGCCAAGGGCGAGACGGACATCGTCGGCGACTACGCGATGCTGCTGCCGGTACGCGTCCTCGCGCGGCTCTACGGCTTCCGGGACGAGCAGGGTCCTGGCCTGGTGACCGCGCTCAACGACATGATCGACGGACGTGAGCGCGCGATCGCCGGGCAGACCCATCTCGCCACGTCCATGGGGCGGTTGCTGGCCGACCGGAAGGACGAGCCGGCCGACGACGTCGTGTCGCGGATGCTGACCCACGAGTCCGGCTTCAACGACGTCGAGATCGCCCAGGACCTGATGGTGATGATGGCGGCCGGCCACCAGCCGACCGCCGACTGGATCGGCAACTCGCTGCGGCTGATGCTGACCGACGACCGGTTCGCGGCCTCGCTGTTCGGCGGCCGCAACAGTGTCGCCGAGGCCATGAACGAGGTCCTGTGGGAGGACACCCCGACCCAGAACGTGGCCGGGCGCTGGGCCTCCCGCGACACCCAGCTCGCCGGCCGCCGCATCCGCGCGGGCGACCTGCTCCTCCTCGGCCTCCAGGGCGCCAACTCCGACCCCCAGGTCCGCACCGACGGCGCCGCGCTCACCGGCGGCAACAACGCGCACTTCTCCTTCGGGCACGGCGAGCACCGGTGCCCGTTCCCGGCGCAGGAGGTCGCCGAGGTGATCGCGCGGACCGGCATCGAGGTCGTCCTCGACCGGCTGCCGGACATCGACCTGGCCGTACCCGCCGAGTCCCTCACCCGCAGGCCCTCGCCGTGGCTGCGGGGGCTGACGGAACTGCCGGTGCGGTTCACCCCCGTGCCCGCGCTCTGAGCTTCCGGACCCGATCCTGCGTCACCCCGGCGGCACCACAACGCCCGCCGGGGGCCCGGGAGTTGACCACGACCCCGGGAGGACGCGGTACCCCACCCCTGCCCTTGGAGGCACCTGTATGAGCACCGGTACCGAAGAGACCCGTATCGTCCTCGACCCGTTCGTCGGTGACCTGGACGGCGAGAGCGCAAGGCTGCGCGCGGCCGGTCCGCTGGCCGCCGTGGAGCTGCCCGGTGGCGTGCCCGTATGGGCGGTGACACGGCACGCCGAGGCGAAACAGCTGCTCACGGATCCGCGGCTGGTGAAGGACATCAACGTCTGGGGTGCCTGGCAGCGCGGTGAGATCCCCGCGGACTGGCCGCTGATCGGGCTCGCGAACCCGGGCCGCTCGATGCTGACCGTGGACGGCGCCGACCACCGCCGGATGCGCACGCTGGTCGCGCAGGCGCTCACCCCGCGCCGGGTGGAGCAGATGCGGGAGCGGATAGCGAAGTTCACGGAAGGGCTGCTGGACGGCCTGGACGGGGACGTCGTGGACCTGAAGGCGGCGTTCGCCTACCCGCTCCCCATGTACGTCATCGCCGACCTCATGGGCATCGCCGAGGAGCGGCTCCCGCGCCTGAAGGAGCTGTTCGAGAAGTTCTTCTCGACGCAGACCCCGCCCGCGGAGGTCATCGCGACGCTCACGGAACTCGCGGGCATCATGGCGGACACGGTCGCGGCCAAGCGCGCCGAACCCGGCGACGACCTGACCTCGGCGCTGATCCTGGCCTCCGAGAACGGCGACCACCTCACCGACGAGGAGATCGTCTCCACGCTCCAGCTGATGGTCGCCGCCGGCCATGAGACGACCATCTCGCTGATCGTCAACACGGTCGTCAACCTGTCGGCGCACCCCGTCCAGCGCGCCCTGGTGCTGGCCGGCGAGGCCGACTGGTCCTCGGTGATCGAGGAGACCCTGCGCCACTCGACGCCCACCTCGCACGTCCTGATCCGCTTCGCCACGGAGGACGTCCAGGTCGGCGACAGGACCCTCCCGGCCGGGGACGCGCTGATCGTGTCGTACGCCGCGATCGGCCGCGACGAGGAGGCCCACGGGCCGACGGCGGGCGAGTTCGACATCACCCGCACCAGCGAGAACCGGCACATCTCCTTCGGCCACGGCCCGCACGTCTGCCCCGGCGCGGCACTGTCCCGGCTGGAGGCGGGGGTGGCCCTCCCGGCGCTCTACGAGCGGTTCCCGGCCCTCGACCTGGCGGTCCCGGCGTCGGAGCTGCGCAACAAGCCGGTGGTGACGCAGAACGACATCTACGAGCTGCCGGTCCGGCTGACGCCGTAACTCGCCGTGGATCGCCGTAGATCGCCGTAGCCGTCATGGACCGGTCGTAGATCGTCGTAGCTCACTCTCCGTCCACGAGCCGGAGCGGTCGTCTCATCGAACGGACGCGTTTCCGTCCCGTTTCGCCGAGGAGATACGCTCCCGCTCGTGGCTGATATCCAGATTCCCGCTGACATCAAGCCCGCCGACGGACGTTTCGGCGCTGGCCCCTCCAAGGTGCGGACGGAGGCGCTGGACGCCCTGGCCGCCACCGGCACGTCTCTGCTCGGCACCTCCCACCGCCAGGCCCCGGTCAAGAACCTGGTCGGCAAGGTCCGCGAGGGCGTCTCCGCGCTGTTCTCGCTCCCCGAGGGCTACGAGGTCGTCCTCGGCAACGGCGGTTCGACGGCCTTCTGGGACGTCGCGACCCACGGCCTGATCGAGAACAAGTCCCAGCACCTGAACTTCGGCGAGTTCAGCTCGAAGTTCGCCAAGGCGGCCAAGCTCGCCCCGTGGCTGGCCGAGCCGACCGTCATCGCGAGCGACCCCGGCACGCACCCGGACCCGGCCGCCGAGGCGGGCGTCGACGTGTACGCGTTCACGCACAACGAGACGTCGACGGGTGTCGCGGCCCCGATCCAGCGCGTCGCGGGCGCCGACGAGGGCGCGCTCGTCCTCGTGGACGCCACGTCGGGCGCGGGCGGCCTCCCGGTCGACATCACCGAGACGGACGTCTACTACTTCGCCCCGCAGAAGTCCTTCGCCTCCGACGGCGGCCTGTGGATCGGCGTCTTCTCGCCGGCCGCGATCGAGCGCGCCGAGCGCATCCACGCGTCCGGCCGCCACGTCCCGGAGTTCTTCAGCCTCCCCACGGCGATCGACAACTCCCGCAAGAACCAGACGTACAACACCCCCGCGCTGTCCACCCTGTTCCTCCTCAACGAGCAGCTCGAGTGGATCAACGGCCAGGGCGGCCTGGACTGGTCGACGGCCCGCACGAAGGACTCGTCGACCCGTCTGTACACGTGGGCGGAGGACTCGAAGTACGCCACTCCGTTCGTGTCCGACCCCACCAAGCGTTCGCAGGTCATCGGCACGATCGACTTCGCCGACGAGATCGACGCGGCGGCCGTCGCCAAGGTTCTCCGCGCCAACGGCATCGTCGACACCGAGCCCTACCGCAAGCTCGGCCGCAACCAGCTCCGCGTCGCGATGTTCCCGGCGATCGACCCGGCGGACGTCGAGGCCCTGACGAAGTGTGTCGACTACGTCATCGAGAAGCTGTAGCCGTTTCCACGACGACGGAGGGCGCCCCGCGGGAAGTTCCGCGGGGCGCCTTCGCGTCGGCACCCCGGTCCGCACCGCGAAGCGGCCCTGGGCCGAAGTCCAGGTGAACGAGTAACCCGGACAAAACACCCGTACGCCACAGCCGCGTAACAGCGGACGTACAGGGAACAACTCCTGCCCGACCCGGCCGGTCGAACCCGGTGCGTCGCACACCTGCGGCGCAACTCCTCGACTCCCGACCGAAGTTGGAGTTGCCCCATGCCCAGGAAGTCCCTGCCGACGCGGCTCGCCGCCACCGCCGCGCTGCTGCTCGCCGCGGGCGCTCTGTCCGCGCCCGCCGCCTCCGCGGCCCCCTCGGACGCGGCGCCCGGCGACGCGTACGTACTGACCGTGACGACGAACCCGGCAAGCACCAACTACCAGGAACGGCACGTCGACGTCACCGGCACCGTCACCAAGGCCGACGGCACCCCGGCGGCGAACATCCCCGTCACCCTCCAGGAAGTCGTCCAGTTCACGACCTGGAACCCGTGGGGCGACCCGATCGACCCCAACTACTACGAGCCCCGCGACCTCGGCAAGCCGGTCACCGACGCCAACGGGAAGTTCACGGTCCCGGACGTCGACATCGACCACGAGGGCGGCAGCAGCCTGCTCAACGTCCAGCGCGCTGTGCACATCACCGCCCTCTACGACGAGGACGGCGACCTCAACACCCCGCAGGACGGCTACTTCGCGGAGACCACGGTCGCCACCAAGGCCCGTACCAGCACGGTGAGTTACTCGGTCAACAAGAAGAAGGTGAAGGCCGGCGACATCCTCACCGTCCAGGGCAAGGTCACCCTCCCCCAGGGCGTCGAGCCGCAGGGCACGGAGATCTTCCTCCAGACGTACTGGGAGCAGCAGTCCCACGTGAAGGTGACCGCCGAGGACGACGGCTTCTTCGTCCTGTCGGTCCGCGTCTCGTCCTACGACGACACGTTCGTGCTGCGCACGGCTCCGACGGACCTGTACGTGGCCGGGGCGACACAGAAGCTGCCGATCACCAACACGTCGTTGCCCGCCGGGAGTTGATGGGCTAGCCGAGGGCGGGCGCCCCCTTGCTCAACCGTGCCGCGGGGGACGGTGAGGAGGGGGCGCCGTCTGTTAGCGTCCGCACGACCCCTCAGGGACCCGCGACGGGAGACGCGCATGGGCATCACCCTCACCCTGGCGAGCGGCATCGCCTGGACGATCGTGTACGTCGAGGCGATCCGCCTCGGGTTCCGCGCACGCACCTACGCCATGCCGGCCGTGGCCCTGGGCCTCAACTTCGCCTGGGAGTGGACCTACGCGGTGCACAACCTGGTCTTCGACCCGTCGGTGCAGGGCGGTATCAACCTGGTGTGGGGCATCGCCGACGCCGTGATCGTGTACACGTTCTTCCGGTACGGCCGCGCCGAGTTCCCGTCGTTCGTGACGCCACGACTGTTCGCCGGGCTGAGCGTGCTGCTGTTCGGGATGTCGTTCGCCGTGCAGTGGCTGTTCCTGGGGAAGTTCGGCGCGGAGGACGGGGCGGGGTACTCGGCGTTCCTCCAGAACCTGCTGATGTCGGCCCTGTTCATCGCGATGTTCGTCGCCCGACGCGGGCCGCGCGGGCAGTCGGTGACGATCGCGGTGGCCAAGTGGCTCGGCACGCTCGCGCCCACGATCCTCTTCGGCGCCATGCAGCACGACGGCTTCCTGCTGGGGCTGGGCATCATGTGCAGCGTGCTCGACCTGGTGTACGTGTGGTTGTGCGTGGGCACGAGGCGCGAGGAAGGCCGCCTCTCCCTCCCCACGCTCCTCGACGAGCCGACGAACGCCGTCCACCCGCTGCCCACGCACACCGGACCGGCCGAGCCGTCCTCCTGAGCGACAGCCCGGACCGGCCCCTCTCAACCCCTCACGTCGCCGTGCAGCTCAGCGTCGGTGCCGTCCCGCCCCCAGGTGCACCCCCGAAGCCGAAACTCGCCGAACCCCCCACGCCCACAGCCCCGTCGTGGTCCGCGTTCACCGCGGTGACGCTCGTCCCGCTCTGGGTGTACGTCGCGTTCCACATGTTCGTGATCTGCTGGGATCCGGGCCAAGTCCACTTGACCTGCCAGGACTTGAGCGCCGACGCCCCCGTGTTCTTCACCGTCACGGACGCGTTGAAGCCGGAACCCCAGTCGCTGGTGGTGGTGTACGTCGCCGCGCAGGCGGCCGTGGACCCGCCGCCCCCTCCTCCGTCTCCGCCGCCGCCCGTTCCCGTGCCGGGGAAGGCCGGGGCCTTGATGCTGGCCAGGTAGCCGTCCTTGACGGTGTCCACCGTCTGCCAGTCGTCCTTCAGGATTCCGCCGGTGTCCCCGGAGTTGGGGTTCCAGGACCAGAAGGTCCAGGAGAAGGAGTCGGCGCCGTAGGTCGAGGTCGGGCGGAGGTAACTCACCAGTGCCGTAAGCCACTTCTGGTCCACCGTCGAGGCCAGCGTCGTGCCGAACTCGCCCACCCACACCGGCGCGATGTTCTGCTGGAAGAGGTAGCCCCAGTACTTGTCCCACACGCCGGGCATGTTCGCCGGGAAGCTCGGGTCGCTGAACCAGGGCTGCTGGGCCACGCTCGTCGCGTAGTCGTGGGCCGAGTACACGACCCGGTTGGGGACGCTCAGTTGGACCGGGTACTGGCCCGCGCCCATCAGGTTGCCGCCCCACCAGCCGGAGACGCCGTTGTACGTCTGCACGCCCTCCACGAAGATCAGCAGGTCCGGGTTGACCGACAGCACCGCGTCGCCCGCCCGCTGCGCCGCCAGCCGCCAGTCCGTCGCGACGTCACCGCAGCCCCAACACGCCGGATCGTGCGGCTCGTTGTGGAGGTCGATGCCGACGACCGTGGACTGGCCCGCGTAACGGGTGGCCAGGGCGCGGAGGTTGGCGATCCAGGTCGACTCCGGTACCGCCGCCGTGTACCAGAGCGCCGACTGCGCCGACGCGTCCGGGCGGTGCCGGTCGAGGATGACCTTCAGGCCGTCCTGGCCGGCGTGGGCGACCAGTTTGTCCATGATCTGCAGGGAGTTGAGGCCCTGGAGGTCGGTGTTCTTGCCGTTGGAGAAGTCGATGCTGTTGGGGACCGTGCCGGACTTGAAGATGTCGTCGCTGTAGGGGAGGCGGATGGTGTTGTAGCCCAGCGACTTCATCTGGTCGATCATGCTCTTGTAGTCGCGTGACCAGAGGCCGTGGACCACGTAGTTGGCCGTCTCGAAGCCGAACCAGTTGATCCCGGCGATACGGACCGGCTGGCCCGCCGCGTCCAGGATCTGGCGGCCGCTCGTGTGCCAGTAACCGGCGCCGGGGGCGGCGGCGGTCGCACCCGCCGCGCTCGCCGCACCCGTCGCCGTACGTGCCACATCCGCCTGTGCCACATGGACGCCGGCCAGCGGCAGCAACAGCGCCGCGGCAACAACCCCCAGCGCTCTTCTCAAGCTGCGGAACATGTCGCTGCTTCCTCTCGGGAGGCGCGGGTCCGGAACTCATGGGAGCGCTCCCACTACCCGACAACCTCCATGGAAGCCACGTCACATGGACACGTCAAGGCAACGGACGTCGTCAGTCGTCCACAGCCACCGACAGAACCTGTGGAAACGGCGCGGGAGTTCAGCGCCGGCGCGTGAGGCGCCGTAGACCGAAGAGCGCGCCGCAGACCACCACGACGGCGACCGCGCCCACCTTGACGTTGTTGTTCGAGCTGTCACCGCTCGCCGAACTCCCGCCGCCCGAGGGGGACTTGGCGGAACCAGAACCGCCGCCGGGGGCGTCCTCGGCCTGCACCGGGCTGTCGGTGCCCTCGCTTCCGTACATGAGCTTCGTGCCGTCGGCCGAGTAGCTGACGGACTCGCCCTGGCCCTGGAGCGGTACGTCGAGGCGCCCCACCCGCTTGATCCTCCCGCCGTTCCAGTCGTAGTAGATGCCGCCCAAGTAGCCGCGTACGGCGAGCTGTTGGCCGTCCGGCGAGAACGCGGCGTCGGTGGCCCAGAGGTCCACGGCGGCGACGGGCTTGAAGTAGTTGGTGCCGGAGGTGGAGAGCGTGGCCGGGCCCTCGAAGAGGTGGCCGCCGTCCTCCTTCTTGTCGATGATGTACACGCGGCCGGTCTTGGGGTGCACGACCAGCGACTCGGCGTTGCGGGCGCCGTCGGAGTACTTCACGACGTACTGCTTCGCCCGGATCGTCTGGTCCTTGAGCACCTTCGGCTCGGGCAGCTTGTAGATCCAGACGTACGGCCAGGTCCCGTCGAGGTTGTCGCCGATGTCGCCGACGTAGATCTCGTTGTGCGGGCCGATGGAGATCGCCTCGACGTCGCGGGGCTTGCCGACACCGCTGAAGGTGACCGTGGCGACCGTCCTGCCGGTGCTGCTGTCGACGGCGTAGAGGTACGGGCCGTCGTCGCTGTCGTTGTGCGTCCAGTAGATGCCGGGGTGGAGGTGCGAGGCGGCGAGGCCGCTGGACTCCGTGATGCGGGAGTCCGAGATCGTGAACCCCTTGTCGCCCTTGCCTCCGTCGTCGGCGACGGCCGGTGCTGCGGTTGCGGGCAGGGCGAGCGCGCCGACGAGGAAGCCGGCGCCGAGGAACGCGAGGAAGCGACGCATGGGGCAAGCCTGCCATCCCGCCTGGCGGGGCAGCGGGCGGGCCGGTGCGGCGGTGAGCGGTGGGTGTGCCGGGCAGGGTGGGCGTAGTGCGTATGCCGGGCGTGGTGGGCGTGGTGGGCCTCACACCCCGCTCGTTCCGTCGCCCGGCGGTTGATCGTCCATCATGAGCGGATGCTCAGGTTCATGCCCGTAGGCGACTCCATGACGATCGGGAGCGCGGGCGAACACACATGGCGCTACCGGATGTGGCAGCACCTGCGCGCGACCTACGGCGGCCCGTTCGCCGTGGTCGGCCCGCGCGAGGCGCTGTACGACAAGGCGACGGACACGCCCACGTCGTACGAGTACGCCGACCCCGACTTCCCGCACTTCCACCTGGCGGGCTGGGGTGAGGGCTGGCTGCACATGGCCCCGCTGATCGGCGAGGCGGTGCGCGCGCACCGGGCGGACGTGCTCCTCGTCTCCCTCGGGCTGATCGACCTGGGCTTCTACACGAACGCGGGGCAGACGGCCGACAACCTGCGCTCCTTCATCGCCGAGGCCCGCGCCGCGAAGCCCACCGTCCGCATGGTGTTCCTGCCGGTGATCCCGAACGTCCGCGCCCGCACGGACGTCCCCTTCGCCACCGAGGTCGCCCTCTTCAACGAACTCCAGGCGAAGGCGGTCGCCGACCTCGACGAACGGCGCTCCCCGCTTCTCCTGGCCTCCCTCCCCGAGTCGTACGACGTCGACCACGACACGTACGACGGGACCCATCCGAACGCGGCCGGCGAGCACAAGATCGCGGGGGCGTTCGCGGGGGCGATGCATCAGGCGTGGGGGGTGGGGGGTGAGTACGGCGACGAGGGCGACGGCACGACCGAGGACGACGGGGAGACGGCCCGCGACTTCGAGCGATACCGGGCGACCCACTCCTCGTCGCGGCGATCCGCCTGGCGCTGAGGGCTGGGGGCGGTCTTCAGCCGGTCGGTGAGTCGGCGTGATCTCCGCGTCTCCCGGTCACCGTGGACGGCGACTGCGCCGACCCCGTGCGGGTGGACTTCGGTACCGCGGTCGACCTGACCGGAAGGGTGGTCGACCTCGTCCTCACGACCGACTCGCTCCCCCGCGACCGACCCCCCTTGCATAGAGCGCACTCGAAGTCGTTGGCTAGACACTCATGAAGTACACGCAGCTCGGACGCACAGGCCTCAAGGTCAGCCGACTGGTTCTCGGGACGATGAACTTCGGTCCGCAGACCGACGAGGCGGACAGTCACGGGATCATGGACGCGGCGCTGGCCGCCGGTATCAACTACTTCGACACCGCCAACGTGTATGGCTGGGGTGAGAACAAGGGCCGCACCGAGGAGATCATCGGCAGCTGGTTCGCCAAGAGCCCCGTCCATCGCGACAAGGTGGTCCTCGCGACCAAGGTCTACGGCAACATGGCCGCCGACGGCGACGCCTGGCCCAACCACGACAAGCTCTCCGCGGTGAACATCCGCCGGGCCGTGGACGCCAGCCTCAAGCGCCTGCAGACGGACTACATCGACATCTACCAGTTCCACCACATCGACCGCGCCACCCCCTTCGAGGAGATCTGGCAGGCGATCGACACCCTCATCCAGCAGGGCAAGATCCTCTACGTCGGTTCCTCGAACTTCCCCGGGTACAAGATCGCCCAGGCCAACGAGATCGCCGCCCGCCGCGGCGGCACCATCGGCCTGGTCAGCGAGCAGTGCCTGTACAACCTCGCCGAGCGCCGCGCCGAGATGGAGGTCATCCCGGCCGCGCAGGAGTACGGCCTCGGGGTCATCCCCTGGTCCCCGCTGCAGGGCGGACTCCTCGGCGGGGTCATCAAGAAGGAGGTCACGGGCGGGCGCCGGGCGAGCGGCCGGGCCGCGGACACCCTCGCCAACCCGACCTCGCGCGCCCAGATCCAGGCCTACGAGGACCTCCTCGACAAGCACGGCATCGAGCCCGGCGAGGCCGCCCTGGCGTGGCTCCTCACCCGCCCCGGCGTCACCGGCCCGATCGTCGGCCCCCGCACCGCCGAACAGCTCGACAGCGCGCTGCGCGCCGTGGAACTGGACCTGAGCGAGGAACTCCTCACGTCCCTGGACGAGATCTTCCCGGGCCCAGGCCCGTCACCGGAAGCCTTCGCCTGGTAGCAGGCCAGGGGCAGCGCCCCCTTTTTTCAGGGGCGCGGGGCGATGACATGTGCGGCTCCGCCGCGTGGGCGCGACCAGCCCGCGCGGACGCGCACCCGGCAACGATCGCGCCGTCCCCCGCGCCCCGCCCTCACTTCCCGAGGGCCGCCGCGAGCCCGACGACAACGAACAACAGCACAAGCACACCGGCCATGATCCGGTTCCGGGTTTTGGGGTCCACGTACCCGAGCCTAACCGCCCGCCCCCAGCACCCAGCGGCCGACCGCCTCGTACCGGGGTTGCGCGCCGGGCACACCCGACGTCGGCAGGTTGCTGCGCACGAGCACGAGCTCGCCCACCGTCCACGGCCGCCCGGCGAATCCGTCGAGCCGCTCGACGTACGGCCGCACGTCCACCGCCTCCCGGCTCCGCGCCACGGTCAGGTGCGCGCGATAACGCCGGTGCTCCCCCATCGCCACGCCCGCCTCCCGCGCCGCCCCCTCGCACCGGCCGGCGAGCAGCCGCAGCGCCTCGACGTCCCCCTCCACCCCGGCCCACAGCGCCCGCCCCTGCCCGAACTCGCCGCCCCCGCGCACGGCCAGCCCGAACGGCCCGGTCGCCCGCGCGGCCCGCTCCAGCCGGGCGGACAGTTCGGGTACGACGTCCTCGTCGACCTCGCCGTAGAAGGCGAGCGTGAAGTGCCACCCCGGCCGGCCGGTCCAGCGGAGCGTGTCCGCGCCCGGGAGGGTCTGCAACGCGTCGACGGCCGAGCCGAGTTGGGTCAGTACGTCCTCGGGTGGCAGGACTGCCGCGAAGAGTCTCATGGGGGCAGCCTTCCATCCCTCCCTCCTCACCGTGGGTGCCCCTGGCTCGACGCTCAAGGCGACCGAGGCGTTCATCGTCGGGCAGGACCGGTGGCCGGGACAGGTGTCGGCCCGGAGGGCGTGACACGCACACGCTCCGGGCCGGGCTCCACCTGTCAGGCGACCGTGGCCAGTTGTTCCCGCTCGCGGGGTACGAAGGCGACGCTCGGGTGGCCGTGGTTCCAGCCGAAGGACAGGCGCAGGTCGCCCATCCGGGCCAGGACCAGGCCGATCGTGGCGGCCGCGGCCGCCGCGATGACGCCGCCGAGGGCGAAGCTCACCCGGGGGCCGTAGGCGTCCGTGATCCAGCCGACGATGGGGGCGCCCAGCGGCGTACCCCCCATGAAGACCATCATGAACAGGGCCATGACGCGGCCGCGCATGGCCGGGTCGGTGCCCATCTGGACGGCGGTGTTGGCCGTGACGTTGACCGTCAGGCCGGCGATGCCGATCGGGATCATGAGCAGGGCGAACAGCCAGTAGGAGGGGGCCACCGCGGCCACTATCTCCAGCAGGCCGAAGGCCGCCGCCGCCGCGATCAGGACGCGGAGGCGGGTGGTGCCGCGGCGGGCGGCGAGCAGGGCGCCGATCAGGGAGCCGACCGCCATCAGGGTGTTGAAGAGGCTGTACCCGCCGGCGCCGGCGTGGAAGACGTCGTCCGCGTAGGCCGACAGCCACACCGGGAAGTTGAAGCCGAAGGTGCCGATGAAGCCGACGAGGACGATCGGCCAGATCAGGTCCGGGCGCTTGGCCACGTACTGGAGGCCCTCGCGGAGCTGGCCCTTGCCGCGCGGGGCGCGCTTGACGACCTTCAGGTCGCGGTTGCGCATCAGGAGCAGGCTGGCCAGCGGGGCCACGAAGGACAGGCCGTTGAAGAGGAACGCCCAGCCGGTGCCGACACCGGTGATCATGACGCCCGCGACGGCGGGGCCGACGAGGCGGGCGGACTGGAAGTTCGCCGAGTTCAGGCTGACCGCGTTCTGCAGTTGGTCGGGGCCGACCATCTCCGAGACGAAGGACTGCCGGGCCGGGTTGTCGACCACCGTGGCGAGACCGACGGCGAAGGCGGCGACGTAGACGTGCCAGACCTCGACGTGGCCCGAGAGGGTGAGAGCGGCGAGGGCGAGGCCGGTGAGGGCCATCGCGGACTGCGTGACGAGCAGGGTGGGCCGCTTGGGCAGCCGGTCGACGAGGACACCGCCGTAGAGCCCGAAGAGCAGCATCGGCAGGAACTGGAGGGCGGTCGTGATGCCTACGGCGGCGGAGGAGCCGGTGAGGCTGAGGACCAGCCAGTCCTGGGCGATGCGCTGCATCCAGGTGCCGGTGTTGGAGACGACCTGGCCGATGAAGAACAGGCGGTAGTTCCGGATCTTCAGCGAGCTGAACATCGAGGACTTGCCGGTGCTTCCGGCGGCATCAGGGGTGGGCGGGGAGTCGGGGGTGGCTGGCGCGGGGGCGGAGTCTGCTCCGGGTCCCGAACTCAAAAAAGTCGCCTCCTACAGAGAACGTGTATTACAGGTGTGCGAGTTTCTCCAGCACGGGGGCGGCGGCGACGATCTTCGCCCACTCGTCCTCGTCGAGGCCGTCGACCAGGCCGGCCAGGAACGCGTTGCGCTTGCGGCGGCTCTCTTCGAGCATCGCCTCGGCCTGGGGGGTCTTGGTGACGACCTTCTGGCGCCGGTCCTCGGGGTGCGGCTCCAGCTGGACCAGACCCTTCGCTTCGAGCAGCGCCACGATGCGGGTCATCGAGGGCGGCTGCACATGCTCCTTGCGAGCGAGCTCGCCAGGGGTCGCGCTGCCGCAGGTGGACAGGGTGCCGAGCACCGACATCTCGGTGGGGCTCAGTGACTCGTCGACCCGCTGGTGCTTGAGTCGACGGGACAACCGCATCACGGCTGATCGCAGGGAGTTCACAGCGGCAGCGTCGTCGCCATGGGTAAGGTCCGGCATGTTCTTTAGCGTAACTCATTACTCTCGCTAAAGACCAATGGCGACACGCCGGGATGCCCGTGACCCTGGCCACTGAACCCTTACGTCACCCATATGAGTGATGTCGACGCGGAACGTCCCGCGCCGTCCGGAGCCGCCCCGGACCCTCGTGTTCATGGGGACCAGCGTGCTCAGCCTGCGGATAGACGGGGAGCTGCTCGAACGGCTCCGCGACCATGCCTCGAAAAGGGGAATGAGCGTCCAGGACTATGTGGTCCAGACGCTCATCCGGGACGACTTCGACGAACGGTTCCAGACCGCCGTCGAGGAGACGGACAAGTTCTACGGCGTCACGTGACGGCCCGTAGAGGCGCGGATCAGGTCAGACCCAGCGCCGGCATCAGGTAGTAGAAGCCGAACACCGCCGCCACGACGTACATCGGCACCGGGACCTCCCGGCCCCGGCCCGCCACCAGCCGCAGCACCACGAACGTGATGAAGCCCATGCCGATGCCGTTGGTGATCGAGTAGGTGAACGGCATCATCAGCATCGTGATGAAGGCCGGGATCGCGATCGTGTAGTCGGCCCAGTCGATCTCCTTGACCGAGCCCGACAGGATCAGGAAGCCCACCGCGAGCAGCGCGGGGGTGGCCGCCTGGGACGGGACCATGGTGGCGATCGGCGTGAGGAACAGCGCGACGGCGAAGAGCGCGCCGGTGACGACGTTCGCGAAGCCGGTGCGCGCGCCCTCGCCGACGCCCGCCGTGGACTCCACGAAGCAGGTCGTCGCGGACGAGGAGCTGGCGCCGCCCGCCGCGACGGCGATGCCGTCGACGAAGAGGACCTTGTTGATGCCGGGCATGTTGCCCTCGCCGTCGGTCAGCTTGGCCTCGTCGCTGATGCCCATGATCGTGCCCATCGCGTCGAAGAAGCACGACAGCAGGACCGTGAAGACGAAGAGGATGCCGGTCAGCACGCCGACCTTGGAGAAGCCGCCGAACAGGCTGAACTTGCCGATCAGGCCGAAGTCCGGGGTGGCGACCGGGTTCCCGGGCCACTTCGGGGTGGTCAGGCCCCAGGAGGGGATCGTCGCGACCGCGTTCACGATCACCGCGAGGACCGTCATCGCGACGATGGAGATCAGGATCGCGCCGGGGACCTTGCGGACGATCAGCGCGAGGGTGAGCAGCACGCCGAGGATGAAGATGAGGACCGGCCAGCCGTTGAGGTGACCGTCACCGCCGAGCTGGAGCGGGACGGTGGTCTGGGCGGCGTCCGGGATGCGGGAGATGAACCCGGAGTCCACGAGCCCGATCAGCATGATGAACAGGCCGATACCGATCGAGATGGCCTTGCGCAGTCCGTAGGGCACCGCGTTCATCACGCGCTCGCGCAGCCCGGTGGCGACCAGCAGCATCACGACGAGACCGGCCAGCACGACCATGCCCATCGCGTCCGGCCACGACATCCGGGGCGCGAGCTGGAGGGCGACCACGGAGTTCACGCCGAGTCCGGCGGCCAGCGCGATCGGCACGTTGCCGATGACGCCCATCAGGATGGTGGTGAACGCGGCCGTCACGGCCGTCGCGGTGACCAGCTGGCCGTTGTCGAGGTGGTGCCCGTACATGTCCTTCGCGCTGCCCAGGATGATCGGGTTGAGCACGATGATGTACGCCATCGCGAAGAAGGTGGCGAAGCCGCCGCGGATCTCGCGGGGGAGCGAGCTGCCACGCTCGGAGATCTTGAAGTAACGGTCGAGCGCGGTCGGCATTGGAGGTTCCTACGAGCAGAAGTGGACAGACGGAAACCGTTTCAGTATGAACATATGAAGACGTCAGGCGCTATCTCCGCGCGTAGACACGCCGGGATCCCCGGACCTTGTGCCGCCTCGTAAGCTGGGGCCATGGCGAAGTGGACACCGACACACGAGGCACCGGAGCCCCTGGAGGGCCCGATCGTCCCGACCATCATCGGCGGCACGATCCTCTGGTTCGTCCTCTTCCTGGCCCAGCTCCCCTTCTACGGCTGGTTCGACGACCACGGCCATCTGTGGTGGCTGTGGACCTGCCTGGCCGGAAGCGGCCTCGGGCTGATCGGCATCTGGTACGTCCGGGGGCGCGACGCGGCGCTCAAGCGCATGGCGGCCGAGGCCGCTGCACAGGGCCCCGCTGCTGCTGCGGAGTGATGAGGCCCCTCTCCACCCGGGGCGTCAGCCCGCCCCGCCCGCCGTCCTCCCCTGGTCGGATCTTCCGGGCACTCGGCGGGTGAAGCCGTAAAACCGCACGTACCGTCGAATGCATGACGCACACCGACGCGGGCGCCGAACTCGATCCTGTGCACCCCGTGCCCATCCCGGCGGCGCGGGCGCGCGGGCTCTCCACCGCCGAGGTCGCCGAACGGGTGGCGCGCGGGGAGGTCAACGACGTCCCGGTGCGCAGCAGCCGCTCCCTGGCCGAGATCGTCCGCGCGAACGTCTTCACCCGGTTCAACGCGATCATCGGCGTGCTCTGGCTGATCATGCTGTTCGTCGCGCCGGTCCAGGACAGCCTGTTCGGGTACGTGATCATCGCCAACACCGGGATCGGTGTCTTCCAGGAGTGGCGGGCGAAGAAGACCCTCGACTCCCTCGCGGTGATCGGCGAGGCCAAGCCGACGGTACGGCGGGACGGGGCCGCCGTGGAGGTGAGCACCTCCGAGATCGTGCTCGGGGACCTCATCGAGATCGGGCCCGGTGACAAGGTCGTCGTCGACGGGGAGTGCGTCGAGGCCGACGGCCTGGAGATCGACGAGTCGCTGCTCACCGGCGAGGCGGACCCGGTCGTCAAGCGGCGCGGGGACCCGGTGATGTCGGGGAGTTTCGTGGTCGCCGGCGGCGGCGCGTTCGAGGCGACCAAGGTGGGGCGCGAGGCGTACGCGGCCCAACTCGCCGAGGAGGCCTCCCGGTTCACGCTCGTCCACTCCGAACTGCGCACCGGTATCTCCACGATCCTCAAGTACGTGACGTGGATGATGATCCCGACCGCGATCGGCCTGGTCATCAGCCAACTCGTCGTGAAACAGCACGGGTTCAAGGACTCCGTCGCGCGGACCGTCGGCGGGATCGTCCCGATGGTCCCCGAGGGGCTCGTCCTGCTCACCTCGGTGGCCTTCGCGATCGGCGTCATCCGGCTTGGCCGGAAACAGTGCCTGGTGCAGGAGTTGCCCGCCATCGAGGGGCTCGCCCGCGTCGACACGGTCTGCCTCGACAAGACCGGCACGCTCACCGAGGGCGGCATGGACGTCACCGAGCTGCGCCCGCTGGGCGGGGCCGACGAGGCGTACGTCCGCAAAGTCCTCGGCGCGCTCGGGGAGTCGGACCCGCGGCCGAACGCGTCGCTGCAGGCGATCATCAACGCCTATCCGGACAGCGGGGAATGGCGGTGCGTGGAGTCGCTGCCGTTCTCGTCGGCGCGGAAGTACAGCGGGGCGTCGTTCAGCGAGAGCGACGGGGAGACGAGCACGTGGCTGCTCGGGGCGCCGGACGTGCTGCTGGGCGACGACGACCCCGCGCTCGCGGAGACCGGGCGGCTGAACGAGCAGGGGCTACGGGTGCTGCTGCTGGCGCGGGTCTCGGGGGAACTGGACGATCCCGAGGTGGCGCGGGAGGCGTCGGCGACCGCGCTGGTGGTGCTGGAGCAGCGGCTGCGGCCCGACGCGGCGGAGACGCTGGCGTACTTCGCGGACCAGGATGTGCACGCGAAGGTCATCTCCGGGGACAACGCGGTGTCCGTCGGCGCGGTGGCCGGGAAGCTGGGGCTCACCGGGAAGGTCGTGGACGCCCGTCAACTCCCCGCCGATCAGGAGGAGATGGCGAAGTCCCTGGACGAGGGCACGGTGTTCGGGCGGGTCACTCCGCAGCAGAAGCGGGACATGGTGGCGGCGTTGCAGTCGCGCGGGCACACCGTCGCGATGACCGGGGACGGGGTGAACGACGTCCTCGCCCTCAAGGACGCCGACATCGGGGTCTCCATGGGGTCCGGGTCCGAGGCGACTCGGGCGGTCGCGCAGATCGTGCTGCTCAACAACAGCTTCGCCACGCTGCCTTCGGTGGTGGCGGAGGGGCGGCGGGTGATCGGGAACATCACCCGGGTGGCGACGCTGTTCCTCGTGAAGACCGTGTACTCGGTGCTGCTGGCTGTGCTGGTGGTGTGCTGGCGGGTCGAATACCCGTTCCTGCCGCGGCACTTGACGCTGTTGTCCACGTTGACGATCGGGGTTCCGGCGTTCTTCCTTGCGCTGGCGCCGAACAAGGAGCGGGCGAAACCCCATTTCGTGCGGCGGGTGATGCGGTATTCGATTCCGGGTGGGGTGATCGCCGGGGCGGCGACCTTCGTCACGTATCTGATCGCCCGTCACCATTACGTGGGGAAGGGGTCGTTGGCCGCGGAGACGAGTGCGGCGACGTTGACCTTGTTCCTGATCTCCATGTGGGTGCTGGCGATCATCGCGCGGCCGTACACGTGGTGGCGGATTGCGCTGGTCGCGTCCATGGGGGCGGCGTTCGTCGTCGTGCTGATCGTGCCCTGGCTCCAGCACTTCTTCGCCCTGAAGCTGGTGGGGGTGACCATGCCGTGGATCGCTGTGGGGATCTCGGTGGTGGCGGGGGTGGTGCTGGAAGTGGTGTGGCGGCTGGTTGATCGGCGGGCGGTGGTGTGAGGGTTTTTCGGGTGCCGGCCGGTGGGGGCTGGTCGCGCAGTTCCCCGCGCCCCTTAAAAGCAGCTGCCCGCGACCCGGCTTCGGGGCGCGGGCAGCTGCTTTTGGCTGTCGTTACTTGACGTCCACGTAGTCGCCCGTGGCGTTGACCGGGGACGTGGTGGACGTGCCTGCGAAGGCGTAGCGGAAGTAGCCGTCGACCGTGGCCTTGACGGTGGTCTTGAGGCTGCCGTTGGTGGTGGTCTTGATGGTCTTGACCGTGGTGTACGTCGTGGAGTTCTTCTTGCGGAACTGGAGCTTCACCGGCTGGGTGGAGTAGCCGGCGTAGGTGTTGGTCTCCCAGTTCGCGCGGGTCAGCTTGCCGGTGACCGTGATGGTCTTGCCCTTCTTGACGGGCTCCGGGGCGGCGTTGACGGTGAGCTTGGCCAGGCGGGTCACCGGGACGTTGCCCTGGTCGCCCTGGGTCTTGAGGGCGCCGTCGGCGGTGATGGCGAGGCCGCCCGCCTTCCAGGTGCCGGCGTCGGCGTTCGCCACGTCGCCGTCGGACGGGCGGACGTAGATGGTGCCCTTGCAGTTCAGGACGGTCGTCGAGGCGGCGGTGCAGGTGCCCGGGTCGTCGCTGATGAGCTCGTTGGTCGGGGTGGTGACCGAGGAGCCGCGGTAGATGAGCGGGCCGCTGGCGAAGTTGTCGGCGCTGACGTCGAGGCTCGCGGCGTGCGTCACGGTGTAGGTGACCGGGATGGCGACCTTCGCGGTGGCGCCCACGACGACGGCCTTGCCGCTGTTGACCTTCACCTTGGAGAAGGTGACGTTGAGCGTGGCGGCGGCGGTCGCGGGGCCGTCGGCGGTGGCGGCGCCGAACGCGGCCTTGCCGGACGGGGCGTCGGCGGCCTGCGCGGCCGGTACGGCGAAGGCGGAGAGAACCAGGGCGCCGGAGACGGCGGCCACGGTGGCGCGTATGCGCATGCGTTCCCCAAGTGGAGAAAGGGGGCCCCGACGCGCTGGTCGTTCCATACGGCTCGTCGTCTGCGCCGGGGCCCAAGTGATGGCGGAGCCTGTTGGCTCACGTCATCTGATCTGCGACGGGTGGTGAGGGTTGTACGCCTGAGGCAGATTTTGTACGGGGATTGCGAAGTCCTGGTGGAGAGTGGGGATTCCGCCCTCCACCAGGACCGGGGACGGCTTACTTCACGTCGATGAAGTCACCCGTGGCGTTGACCGCCGGGGTGGTCGAGGTGCCCGCGAAGCTGTAGCGGAAGTAGCCGTCGACCGTCGCCTTGACGGTGGTCTTCAGGCTGCCGTTGGAGCTGGTCTTGATGGTCTTGACCGTGGTGTAGGTGCTGGAGCTCTTCTTGCGGAACTGGAGCTTGACCGGCTGGGTCGAGTAGCCGGAGTACGTGCCGGCGTCCCAGTTCGCGCGGGTCAGCTTGCCGCTGACCGTGATGGTCTTGCCCTTCTTCACGGGCTCCGGGGCGGCGTCCGCCGTGAGCTTGGACAGGCGCTGGACCTGGAAGGTCTTGGCGTTGTCCTTCTGGACGTAGTCGTTGTCCTTGCCCGTGGCGATCGCCCAGACCTTCCAGCTGCCGGCCGCGAAGTTGAAGGCGTTCTCGCCCGACTGCAGGTCGAAGGTCGACTTGCAGGTCGAGGTCGTGGCGTTGACCTTGGTGCAGGTGGCGCGGTTGTTGCTGCTGTTGGCGACCGCACCGGTGTCGGAGGAGTCGATGGTGGCACCGTGGTACAGAATCGCCTGCGCCCAGCCGACGCCGGAGGCGTCCTTGGCGGTGAAGCTGACGGTGATGGTCTTCTTCGCGGTCGCCGCGACGACGACCGGCTTACTGCCATTCACCACGACGCCCGAGATCGTGGTGTCCCCGTGGACCTCGTCGGCCTGTGCGGCAGGTACGGCGAGGGCCGAGAGGGCCAGGGCGCCGGTGAGGACGCCGAGGGTGGCACGCATGCGCATGGATTCCCCAGTTACAGAAGTGGTCGTGGAGCCAGTCGGCCCGGACGATCAGATGCGCGACGGAAGGGAATGGTTGTACGACTCGTAGAAGATTTCCGCGAGAGTCGTGAAGATCACGCCCCGGCTCAGTCGAACCACCGGTCCCGAGCCAGCTCCCCCGTCCTGGACGGGTCCTCCAGCAGCGCCGCCACCTCGAACCGCCGGGGCCACTGCCCCGCCGCCCAGGCGAGTCCTGCGGCGACGCCCTCCAGGGTGGAGGCGTGCAGGACGCCGTCCCGGTTGCGGCGCCAGTCGATCTCGGTGCCGTCCACGACGAGTTCGTCGTGTTCGACGTAGGTCGCGGGAGTGAGCGGGCCGAGGAGGACGCGGACGGAGTCCGGTACGTCGTGTTCGGTGCCCTCGGAGGTGACCTCGCCGGTGACCGACTCGCTGAGGCGGCGGACCTGGAAGAGGTCGGCCAGTTCGGCGGCGCGGGACGGGCGGACGGGGAGGAGGGGGACGCCGGTGGTGAAGGGGAGCAGGTCGGGTGAGTCGACGACCACGGCGTCGGCCGCGTCCACGACCGTGACCTCGCCGTCGACGACGGCCCGCAGGTCGTCCGGGAGGGTCACCTGTTCCGGGTCGAGGTCGGCCAACGCGCTGTACAGGGCGTGCAGTTGGGCGCCGGTGACCTCGCGTTCGGGGTCGGCGAGGCGGTCGAGGAGTTCGGCGGCGCCGCCGGGCTCGTCGAGGAGGGCGGCGACCGAGGTGCGGACGCCGAGGGCCCGGAGCACCTGTTCGTCGTCGAAGCCGGTCGCGTCGGCCTCGTCGTAGAGACCGCGCAGGAGCGGGTCGCCGCCGGCCGCGAGCAGGCCCGCCGGGCGGCGGCCGTCAAGGACCGGGTGGCCGCGCAGCCACCAGGCCGTGTACGGGCGTACGACCTCGTGCGTGCCGTCGGGCAGCAGGATGCGGACCTGCTGGGTGATCGCGTCGCGGAGCGGGGGCTGCGCGAGGAGGGCGAGGGCCTGGGGCCAGCGGTCGTCGTCGACGAGGTCCAGGTCGCGGACGGCGACCAGTTCGGTGGCGACGGGGGGTACGGGGGTGTCCGGGAAGCGGTCGAGGACGTCCTCCGACCACACGTCTACGGAGTCCAGCAGGCCCGGGTCGTCGGGTTCCGCGAAGTCGCTGTCGCGGGGCTCCAGTTCGTCCGGGTCGAGGACCACGTCGGTGGCACGGACGAGGGCGAAGGTGGCGAGGACTCCGCAGGCGGCGAGCGGCTGTTCGCCCCAGCGGTCGGCCAACTCGGCGTCGACGAAGGCGAGTTCGTCCTCCCGCATGACCTGCGCGAACGGGCTGCCGGGCAGCACCAGTTCACCGGCGGGGGCGAGTTCGCCGTCCTCGTCGGGCAGGGCGAGGGCGCCGAGCCAGGGTTCGTCACCGGGTTCGAGGCCCGCGTCCCGGACCAGGGCGAGCACGGTGTCCGCCAACTCGTCGCTGTCCGGGGCGACTTCGTCCCACATGGCGCCGCCCTCCTCGTCGAGGGAGGCGGCCACGGCGGCCCGTACCTGGGGAGTGGTGAGGACCGCGCGGGGGGTCGCGGGCAGGGCGCCGAGCTTCTCCAAGAGGGGGTGCGCGGCGTCCGGGTGGGCGACCTTGAGGCCGAGGCGGGCGAGGACCTCGGGCTCCACCTGGGCGGAGTCGGGGGTGGGGAGGAGGACCTGGCGCGGCCCGATCGTCGTCCTGCCGTCGGCGAGCGGCACGGGCAGTCCGGTGAGCCGGTCGGGGTCGACGCCCGCGAGGCTGTCGTAGAGCCGCCGCCACCACTCCGGGTCCTTCTCCAGGCCGGCCAGCCGGTCGACGGCGTCGGTGAGGGGGACGCGGGCGACGCCCAACGTCCGTAGTTCCACGCGTCGTTCGAGACCGGCGGGCAGGATCGTGGGGAGCACCTCGGCGAGGACGCGTACGGTGTCGGCGCCCGCGCCCTCGACGACCTCGGCGTCCCGGGGCCGGAGCGCCTCGGGCAACTCCGTGTCGTCGGCGGCGGGTTCGAGGGCGGGCGGGAGGAAGGAGGTGCGCGGCAGGCGCGCCAGGATCGCCTGGCGCAGGGTGCCGTCCAGCTCCCCCTTGCCCAGTGGGCCAGGCACGAGGTCGATGATGCCGGCGGTCACCGGCCGCCAGGCGGCGAGGAGTTCGACGTAGGCGTCCGCCGCGCGCTCCACCACGAAGTCGGTGAGCGGGCCGGGCGCGGCGTGGCGGCGGGTGGTGTCGAGGGGCAGCGAGGCGATCAACAGGGCCGGTACGCCCAGGGGTTCGTCGCTGGGGGTGGGCGCGTGCACGACGGGGCTGGTGCGGGGGCGGGCGGGTGTTCCGTCCTCGTCGACGGGCACGGCCCAGGTGACGGACCAGTAGGGCCGCAGCCGTTCCTCGACGGGCCGGTCGACGAGCAGGTCCTTGGCGAGTTCCCCGTGCGCGGCGACGGTGCGCCAGCGGGTGCTGCCGTCCCGGCTGTCGTCCACGACGGTGTCGGTGCGGTCGGTGCGGCGGGTGAGGGTGCGGGGTGCCTGGTCGCCGACCTCGACCACGACCTCCGTGAGCCCGGGGAGCGCGAGCAGGAGAGCGTCGTCCACGGCGCCGAGGAGGCGCTCGGCGAGGTCCTCGGCGGCGGTGTCGCGCAGGGGGAGGATGACGACGGTGTCGTAGGAGTCGGGGGCGGTGCCCTCGGCGGCGAACGGGAGGCGCAGCAGCGGGATGTGGCCGTCGCGGCGGCGGATCTCGGTGCCGAGGCCCGGGCTGTGCCGGGCGGTGTCGTCGGCGAGGGTGCGGGCCTCGGCGAGGGACCAGCGGACGCCGCCGTGGCGGCCGACGACGGCGGGTTCGTCGGTGACGGCGACGACGGCGGCGAAGCCCACGCCGAACCGTCCGACGGCGCTGTCACCGGCGTCGCGCTTCGCGGAGGCGCGGAGGGTGGCGAGGGATTCGACACCGGTGGCGTCGAGGGGGGCGCCGGTGTTGGCGGCGCACAGCACGCCGTCGCGGAGGGTGAGCCGCAGCCGGCCGGCCACGCCCGCGCGGGCGGCGGCGTCGGCGGCGTTCTGCGCGAGCTCGACGACGAGCCGGTCCCGGTACCCGCCGAGGACGAGGTCCTCCTCGGCGTTGGCGTCCTCCCGGAACCGGGCCGGGCTGGTCGCCCAGGCATCGAGCACCCCACGCCGCAGACGGGCGGTCCCGAACGGGTCGGCACCCTCGGCAGCGGGCCGCACGAACTTACTCACGTACGTTCACTCTCCTCATCGACGTCGCGACGAAGGTACCGCGCGTCGATGCCCGTCCGTCCCGCCCGCCCCCGTCAGCGAGCGCCCGCCTCGGGCTCCGGAAGAGGGAGTTGGTCGAGGTCGAGGGTGAAGGTGCGGCCGTCGGCCAGCGGGATGGGGAGCTTGCCGGTGCCGTACTTGTGAGTGTGCGCAGCGATGTAGCCCGTGCCGGTCGGCTGGGTGTGGAGGACCACTTCCCGCGCGTAGGGGTCCACGACCAGGTAGACGGGGATGCCGTAGCGACCGTACTTCGCGGTGCAGTCGTCGTAGTCCTTGCGGACGGACGAGGTCGAGACGACCTCGGAGATCAGCAGGACGTCCTCGAAGCTGTAGCGCGCGCCATCACGGCGGGCGTCCTCGCGCAGGATGGCGAAGTCGGGGGCGGAGTTCTCGTCGGCTGGGAAATCGATATACACGTCGGAGGCGACCTTCGCGTGACGGCCGAGGGAGAGCGAGTCGATCTGCATCGACCGGATGGTGCTGGAGTGCTCGAAACTCCGCGGCGTCAAGATGATCTTCCCGTCGATTCCGAAGAAAACCACGTGTCCTTCGGGGAACTCGGTACGCGCAATCGTCGAGTCGATGCTCATGGCGCTGCTCCTTCCCGTCTGCCGTCAGAATACGGCCCTACGAGTGCCCCAGCTCCGCCGATTCCGGGTCCGCCCCCACCGGCACCGACCCCGAGTCCGGCGAAGGGCGCAGGGGGAACGGGTCGACCACCGTCTCGTCGATCACGTGGGCCGGGGGCTGGGGCGGTTTGGGCATGACGGCTGCCTCCGAGTGGCCGCCGCAGCCGTAGGCCAGGGAGACGACGTGGCCGTCCGCCGGGGAGAACTCGTTGGCGCAGACGCCGAAGGCCTGGCCGAGGGAGCCGCCGATGGCGACGAGGAAGCCGCAGCTGACGCAGGCCGCCGGGGCCGCCTGGGCCATCGGGGTCTTCGGGCCGAAGCCGTCCTCCCAGCGGTCGGCGGCGACATGGAGGCCGTAACGGGAGAGGACGCGGGCGCGGCGGATGCCCAGTTCCTCGGCGACCGCGGCGATCGAGCCGCGGGTCGGCACGACGGGCAGGGCCGACGGCGCTCCCGCCGTCACCTCCGCGTCCTCCGCCTCGACCAGTTCCGCCATCTCCTCGGAGACGGCGGAGTTCGGCGGGGGCTCGTCCTCGCCGGTGTAGCCGGGCTCCAGGCGGAGGTCCTCCGCGTCCGTGGGGAGCAGATCGCCGGGGCCCATGTCGCCGGGGCGGAGGCGCTCGCTCCACGGGACCCATTCGGGGGCCAGGAGGGAGTCGGGGCCGGGCAGCAGCACGACCTCGTCGAGCGTCACCAGCTTCGCGCGGGACGCCCTGGCGACCGTCACCGCCCAGCGCCAGCCCCGGTAGCCGAACTCCTTGCACTCGAAGAAGTGCGTGACCACCCGGTCGCCGTCGGCTTCGAAGCCGGCATGCTCGCCGACCACGCCGGGCGCGGCAGCCTCCTCGGCTGCGGCACGGGCGAGGTCGACGGCCTCGGCGCACAGGCGGTCGGGGGTGCGGCTTCGCGTGGTCGCTGCGCTCACAGGTATCGCTTCTCTCCTACGCCGTCTCACGGGTGCGCCTGTTGCGGCGAAGGGAGCGGACGGAGCGGCTGAAAGACATGTACCAGGCCCTTGGGGGCACTGGTGAGAGGCCGCGTCGACGTCCGCACCCGATCGCGCTCGGGCACGCCTACACCATCCATTCTGCGGGATGGCCGAGAGGCGCGCGGCCGAGAACAATCGCCACGGCGCGCTACGCACGCTACCTTCTCCCGCGCCATGCGCCCACACCGACGGGCTCCCGGAGACCTGTGCGTCGGCTCGGAATCCACCCAAGTACGCCTCCATACGCGCGGTAACCGCGATACTCGCGCCGTTCTCGGGGCACTATGACGGGGTGGCAGCCGCGAGGTCGCCCCAAGGTGCCACCGGTGTCGGTGGCACGAAGGGGAACATCCGAGGTGGCGGTTCGGGCCGGATGAGCGGTTCCGTCCGCGCGATGGGTCGTGCCCTGCACTTCCCCGTCACCGGTACCGCCCGCGGCATCCGCAAGGCCACCCACGCGCACGGCGCGGGCGAGTCGGGCCTCGGCCGCCTCATCGAACTGCACGCGGTGAACGGCGCCGGCGACGTGATGATCACGGTCGCCCTCGCGTCCACCGTCTTCTTCTCCGTACCGACCGACGAGGCCCGGGGCCGGGTCGCCCTCTATCTCGCCATCACCATGGCGCCGTTCACCGTCCTGGCGCCGGTGATCGGCCCGCTCCTCGACAAACTCCCGCACGGCCGGCGCGCCGCGATGGCCGCCGCGATGCTCGCCCGCGCCCTCCTCGCACTGATCATCTCCGGCGCGGTCGCCAGCGGCAGCCTGGAGCTGTATCCGGCCGCGCTGGGCGCCCTGGTCGCCTCGAAGGCGTACGGCGTCGTCAGAAGCGCCGTGGTGCCCCGGCTGCTGCCACCCCGCATCTCCCTGGTGAAGGCCAACTCCAGAGTCACCCTCGCCGGCCTCCTCGCCACCGGCGTCGCCGCGCCCGTCGCCGGCGGCCTGCACGCCATCGGCGACCCCTGGCCGCTCTACGGCGCCTTCGTGATCTTCGTCGCGGGCACGGTCCTGTGTTTCTTCCTCGACCCCAAGGTCGACTCGGCCAAGGGCGAGGACACGGCGCTGCTCGCGGCCGACAAGGACCATCTGCACGGCCCGCACCCCAAGGAGGTCAAGCGGCCGGGGCTGCGCACGGTCGGCATCGCCGTCACCCACGCGCTGGGCGCCAACGCGGCGCTGCGCTGGCTCTCCGGGTTCCTGACCTTCTTCCTCGCGTTCCTGCTCCGCGAGCATCCGATGACCGGGCAGAGCGCGGCCGTGTCGCTGGGCATCGTCGCGGTCTCGGCGGGCGTGGGCAACGCGCTCGGTACGGCGGTCGGTTCCTGGCTGCGGCAACGCGCCCCGGAACTCATCATCGTGACCGTCGTCGCCCTCGTCCTGGGCGCCGCGATCACGGCCGCGATCTTCTTCGGCGCCGTACTCGTGGCCTGCCTCGCCGCCACCGCCGGGTTCTGCCAGGCGCTGGCCAAGCTGTCCCTGGACGCGCTGATCCAGCGGGACGTGCCCGAGCTGGTGCGCACCTCGGCGTTCGCCCGCTCCGAGACGATGCTCCAGATGGCCTGGGTGCTCGGCGGCGCGATCGGCATCGTCATGCCGCTGAACGGCACCCTCGGCTTCACCCTCGCCGCCGCCGTCATCGCCCTGGGCTGGCTGACCACCCTGCGCGGGCTGCTCGCCTCGGCCCGGCACGGCGGCAGCGGAAGCCCGCGAGTGGCCTAACCCGCGGCACCCGGCCCGGCACGCCGCACCCCAGGTGGGGGGAGGACTGGACGGGCCCGATAGCCTTCGCCCCATGACCATGCAATCCGCTGTGCGACGCCGCCGCGCCGTCGCCGCCGCCGGCGCCGTTTCCGCCGGACTGCTCGTCCTGTCGGCGTGCGACAAGCCGACGCCGATCTCGACGATCACCGTCGGGAGGAACTCGGTCCACACGGAAGCCACCTGCTACAACGACGGCGACGCGGTGAAGACCGCCGACCTGCCGAAGTGCCTGAAGGCCTCCACGTCGATCTCGGTGGACCCGGACGACACCGTGCGCTTCGGCGTCGACCCGAAGATCGCCGACAACGGCTGGACGATCCTGATGAACGGTCAGCCGCTGACCGACTCCAGCAAGAAGACGTACCGCACGATCCCCGGCAGCGTGTTCTTCAACACCCAGTACGGCGCGACCGGCAACTCGACCGTCGTCTCCATCAAGGAGGGCGACAAGACGGTCAAGGGCCTGTGGTCCTTCAAGTTCAAGAAGGACTCCTGACCACGTCCGCGTCCACACCGTCCTCCGCACGGATCCTCGTCGCCACCGCCGTCCCCGCCGAACGGGACGCGGTGGCACGGGCGTTCACCGGGGACAGCGTCGTCGATGTCATCGCCGCCGGGGTGGGCCCCGCCGCTGCCGCGGCCGCCACGGCCACCGCCCTCGCCGGCACCCCCTACGCCCTCGTCGTCTCCGCCGGGATCGCCGGCGGCTTCCAGCCCGAGGCGCCCGTCGGCTCCCTCGTGATCGCCGACGAGATCACCGTCGCCGACCTGGGCGCCGAGACCCCGGACGGCTTCCTGCCGGTCACCGAACTCGGCTTCGGCACCGTCACCCACCGTCCGCCGAATGCACTCGTACGAGAGCTCGCGGCCGCGACCGGCGCCCGCACCGGAGCGGTACTCACCGTCTCCACGGTGACCGGAACGGCCGCCCGCGCCGCCGAACTCCGCGCCCGCCACCCCCGTGCCCTCGCCGAGGCGATGGAGGGCTTCGGCGTGGCCGAGGCAGCCGCCGCCCACGGCGTCCCCGTCCTGGAACTGCGCGCGGTCTCCAACCCCGTCGGCCCGCGCGACCGCACCGCCTGGCGGATCGGCGACGCGCTCGCGGCACTCACGGCGGGATTCGGGAAGTCCGCGACCGTACTGGAGAGTTGGAACAGGCATGACCTCAGCCGCTGAACCCACCGAGCCCCTGCAGATCGCCTTCTCGCCCTGCCCGAACGACACGTTCGTCTTCGACGCCTGGGCGCACGGCCGGGTGCCGGGCGCGCCCGCGCTCGACGTGACCTTCGCGGACATCGACATCACCAACGGCATGGCCGAACGCGGTGAGTTGGACGCGCTGAAGGTGTCGTACGCCGTGCTGCCGTACGTGCTCGACGAGTACGCGCTGCTGCCGTGCGGGGGTGCGCTGGGCCGGGGCTGCGGGCCGCTGGTGCTCACCCGGGGGCCCGGGGACCTGACGGGCCGTACCGTCGCGGTGCCCAGTGAGCGGTCGACGGCGTATCTGCTGTTCCGGCTCTGGGCCGCGGACACGATTCCGGGCGGGGTCGGGGAGATCGTGGTCATGCCGTTCCACGAGATCATGCCGGCCGTGCGGGACGGGAAGGTCGACGCCGGACTCGTCATCCACGAGGCGCGCTTCACGTACCAGAACTACGGGCTGCACAAGCTCGCGGACATGGGCGAGCACTGGGAGGCCACGACCGGGCTGCCGATCCCGCTGGGCGCGATCATCGCCAAACGGTCGCTGGGCGCCGAGCGGTTGAACCTGCTCGCCGACTCGATCCGGGAGTCCGTCCGGGCCGCCTGGGCCGACCCCGAGGCCTCCCGGCCGTACGTCATGGAGCACGCCCAGGAGATGGACCCGGGCGTCGCCGACCAGCACATCGGGCTCTACGTCAACGAGTTCACCGCGGATCTCGGGGGCGACGGGTACGCGGCGATCCGGGGGCTGCTGACACGGGCGGCGGCCGAAGGGCTCGTGCCCGCGCTGGGACCGGACGCGCTCACGTTTCCCTGAGCTTCCCGGTGGCCCTGAACTGGTGGCGTCGTACCTGGGGGCTGCGCCCCCAGACCCCCATCGGCCCTGAAGGGGCCTCGTCCTCAAACGCCGGACGGGCTGCCCCATACCGGCCTGAGTCGAGAAGCCCCCTCACTCGGATCCGCTGAATCTCCCGGATATCTACACGTCCAACTGGTCCGCGACCGCCCGCAGCAGGCCCGCGATCTTCGCGCCCGCGGGCTTGTCGGGATAGCGGCCGCGTTCCAGCATCGGCGTGATGTTCTCGAGGAGGGTCGTCAAGTCCTGGACGATGGAGGCCAGTTCGTCCGGCTTCTTGCGCTGGGCCGCCGCCACCGACGGGGTCGGGTCGAGCAGAGTGACCGAGAGGGCCTGGTCGCCGCGCTGACCGGCGACGACCCCGAACTCCACGCGCTGTCCGGGCTTCAGGGCATCAACTCCGGCGGGCAGAACCGAGGAATGGACGAAGACGTCACCGCCGTCGTCACGGGAGAGAAAGCCGAAGCCCTTCTCGCTGTTGAACCACTTGACCTTGCCGGTAGGCACGTCTGTCCTCGTCCTCGTACTCGTCGGAAAACTGCTTCGGATAGCAGACCGGCGGGTCGTCGGGACCCGCCGGTACCAAGGCTAATGGTCTTCAGGCCGGTGACAAGACGTCGCCGGGTTGTTCCTTTGCGCAGGGAACTACCCTGGTCCAGTGCGCGACAAAACCCAAACGAATTCCGCCGCGGCCGGTGACCGACTCATCCGTGCCGGTGCCATCGTCTTTTTCCTCGGCGCGGTGGCCACACTCGTCACCGTGGTACCGCTGCTGCTCCACACGACGCCTTTTCCGACGTACATGTACCTCTTGAGCATGCTCATGGGCGTCGGATTCCTGCTCGCCGCCGGAGGCGTGCTCCAGTCGGTCGCCGCGGGCCGCCGTCAGGCGCGCGCCGGAAGGTAGTCCGAAAGCCACCGCGGGAACTCGGTGAGATCGCCGAGGACCACGTCCGCCCCGGCCGCCCGCAGTTCGTCGGCGTCGCACGGTCCGGTCGCCACCGCGACCGCGAGGGCCCCGGCGGTACGGGCGCCGCGCACGTCGCCGACATGGTCGCCGACGTAGACGCTCGCGCCCTCCTCCCGCAGCGCCTCCGCCTTCTGCTCGGCCCACAGGTTGCCGATCACCGCGTCGGCGTCGATACCGAGGTGCGCGAGGTGCAGCTTCGCGTTCGGCTCGTACTTCGCGGTGACGACGATCGCCCGCCCGCCGGCCGCCCGCACGGCCGCGATCGCCTCGGGGGCGCCGGGCATCGCGGGGGTCGCGGCGATGGCGAGCGACGGGTACATCTCGCGGTACAGGTCGGCCATGGCGGGCAGGTCGTCCGCCGGGAACCAGTTGATCAACTCGTCCGCGAGCGGCGGCCCGAGCCGGGTGACCGCCAGATCGGCGTCGATGTACGTCCCCGTCCGCTCCGCCAGCGCCACATAGCAGGCGTGAATGCCGGGCCGGGAGTCGATGAGGGTCATGTCGAGGTCGAAACCGACGGTCAGGGCGGGCGGGACGGAGTTCTGGGCGCGCGAGGTCATATGGGCCATTGTGCCCAGTCGCTACGACAATCCCACCGGGCCCCGTTGTCCGCTGCCGCCCTACCTCCGCCGCTGCGACCGCCACACCAGGAACAGCGCCGACGCCACCGCGGCCCCCCGGACCACCCACGGCCAGGTCTCGGAGATCGCGTCGTTCATGTGGCCCTGGGCGATGGGCGTGCCCCAGCGGCCGTCGTTGCGGCCCCACAGCCAGACGATCCCGGCCACGACGGCCGCCGTCGGCAGACCGATCACCGCCGCCTTGGTCTCGGCGTCGGACAGCCGCCGGGACGCGTACGCGATGAGCCAACCCAGCAGCAGGGCGAACCAGTTGCCGAGCACCGCGCCCACGACGAGCAGCGCGGCGGCGATCAGGAGCAGCGGGTTGGACCAGCGGCCGACGGGGAGCCGCGGGACCATGCGGCGCCGGCGGGCCGGGGTCTCCGGCACCTGCTCGATGACCGGCGCGACCACCGTCTCCGGTGCCTTCGCCGGCTCCTTCGGGGTCTCCTTCGGCGGCGGGGGCTTGAGGAGTTCGGGGATCTCGATCCCGCCGGTGAAGCCGGGCACGCTGTCGCCGAGCGCGAACCCGTTGCCGTTCTCCACCCGCCACCAGTCCGGCTGCAGCACGCTCGCGCCCAGCTCGGACGCGCTCGCGAGATGCGGCGCGGAGGGGCCGTCCTCGGGCTCGGCCGCGGGTGCGGCCTTGGTGAGGCGGGTACGCGGCAGCGGTACGACCCGGCGCAGTCCCTTGGGCCGTAGATCGTCCTCGTGGTCGCGTTGTACGGGGACGGAGGGCGTCGGCGCCCGGGGGACACCGGCGCCGGTGCCGGCCGCGGCGACGATCTCGTCCGGGGTGCCGAGGCCCTTGAGGATGCGCTGCACGGCGGCCGGTGTGTCGACGGTGGCCCCTGCCCGGCGCCGGTCGATCTCGTTGCGCAGCTCGGACACGAGCCGCATGCGCGTGACCGAGGGCAGCTGCCGTTGCTGCGCCACGTCACCGACGCGGCTCAGATACTCGTAGACGACCTGGTCGCTCTCGATACCCACGAAGTCCCCTCCGGGGCGGGTGCGTTGGATACCCCGCCGCAACGACCGTAGCGCAGGTCGCCCCTCCCGTCGGCCGCGCGTCGGGGGCGCACGGCGGGTCCGGGCGCGGGCGGGTACCGGTTGCGGGCGGATCGGGCGGGAGGTGGTCGGCGTCGGTGAGCGGGGTGTGCTCGGTGGCCGGGCGGGGAGACGATGCTGCCGCCGCGCGCAGGTGTCGGGGGGGGCGGAGGCGTCGGTCGCGTGGGGCCCCCGCCGTGCCCCGGGTGGGACGCCCTCGACCGCTCACCGACGGGCCGGTACCGGATGCGGGCGGTCGTCCGGGAGGTGGCCGCCGTCGGTGAGCGGGGGGTGCTCGGTGGCCGGGTGGGGAGACGGCTCTGCCGCCGGGCCCGGGTGCCGGGGGAGAGGCGTCGGTCGCGTGGGGCCCCCGCCGTGCCCCGGGTGGGACGCCCTCGACCGCTCACCGACGGGCCGGTACCGGATGCGGGCGGTCGTCCGGGAGGTGGCCGCCGTCGGCGAGCGGGGTGTGCTCGGTGGACGGTGGGGGGATCGTCGCCGCCGTCCCGGATACGAGGCGGGGTCGACCGCGTAGGGGCCCCAGCCGGGAGGCCGGGGCCGTCGCGGGCGAGCCGGGCTTTTCGGTGGCCGGGGAGGGGGTGATCGTCGTCGCCGTGCCCGGGGTGGGACGTCTTCGAACGCTCACGGGTCGTTCGCCGGCAGGCGGGTACCGTGCGCACGCGGGTCGTCGCGGTGTGCTCACCTCGGGGCGGAGGACACCGGGCCGAGGCCCGTACCCGCTACCGTGGGTCGGATGAGCACCCCGGCCACGCCGCCCCGTTCGCTCGCGGAGGCCCTCCGAACCAGGGACGACGCCTCCCTTGCCGCGCTGCTGCGCAGCCGCCCCGACCTCATCACGCCGGTCCCCACCGACCTCACCCAGCTCGCGACCCGGGCCGGTACCCGCGGGTCGGTCGTGCGCGCCCTCGAGCGCCTCGACCGTTTCGCGCTGCAGACGGCGGAGGCACTGGCCGTCGCGTCGGACCCGGCGTCGTACGACGAACTGCTCGCGCTGATGGCGGGCGACCGCCGCGACCCCGCGGTTGTGCACGCGCTGCCGCGCGCCCTCGCCGCGCTGCGCGAACAGGCGCTGGTGTGGGGCGCGGACGACCGGCTGCGGCTGGTGCGGACCGCGCGCGAGCTGCTGGCGCCGTCGCCGCAGCACCCGTCGCCGACCGGTCTCGGGCCCACGGTCGCGGAGGCCACGGCGGGCATGTCGCCGGGCCGGGTCCAGGAGATCGTGACGGCGGCGGGCCTGCCCTCCACCCACGACCCGGTGTCCGCGGTGGCGTCACTGACCAAGCTGTTCACGGCCCGGCGCCGGATGAAGACGCTCCTCGCCGGCGCCCCCGAGGAGTCGCTCGAGGTGCTCAACCGGCTGGTCTGGGGCCCGCCGTACGGCCAGGTCACCGCCGACCCCGCGCCCTGGCTGCGCTGGCTCATCGACCGGGGTCTGCTGCTGCCGACGGCGCCCGGCACGGTCGTACTCCCCCGTGAAGTGGCCCTGCATCTGCGGGCCGGGCGCGCGCACCGCGAGGTCGAGCCGGTGGCGCCCGCGGTCGAGGCGAAGGCGACGCACCGTCCACAGGTTGTGGACACGACGGCGGCCGGGCAGGCGTACACCGCGCTCGCGACGGTCGAGGAGCTGCTGAAGGACTGGGACGAGGGCGGGCCCGCGGTCATGCGCGCGGGCGGCCTCAGCGTCCGCGACCTGAAGCGGACGGCGGTCGCCCTGGACGTGGCCGAGCCCGTCGCCGCGTTCTGGGTCGAACTCGCCTACGCGGCGGGCCTGTTGGCCTCCGACGGCGAAGCCGACGAACGCTACGCGGCGACCCCGGCCTACGACGAGTGGCTCGACCAGCCCGCCGCCCAGCGCTGGGCCCGGCTCGCGGAGGCCTGGCTGACGGCGACCCGCACCTCGGGCCTGGTCGGCGGCCGGGACGCGAAGGAACGGACCCTGTCCGCGCTGGGCCCCGGCCTGGACCGCTCGGCTGCTCCGGAGGTACGGCACCGGGTGCTCGGGCTGCTCGCCGGACTGCCCGAGGGCGCGTCACCGTCCGCGGAGTCCGTGCTGGCGCGGTTGCGGTGGGAGCGGCCCGTGCGGGGGGCGGGTGGGGGGCAGCGGAGTACCGGGGGTGCCGGGAGTGCTGAGGGTGCGGGTTCCGGTGCGGGTGCGGGTGCTGGTGCCCAGGGGGACGACGATCTGCGGAGTCGGCTTGCCCGGTGGACCTTGGGTGAGGCGGAGATGTTGGGGGTGACGGGGCGGGGGGCCCTGTCCCGGCAGGGGCGGGCGTTGCTGGGGCTGCAGTCGGTGGGGGCGGGTGATGGCGCCGACCCCTCCGACCCCTCGGTCTCCTCCCCCGATCCCTCCGGCCCCGGCGACAAGCTCCCCGTCCATCACCACCGTCCGCCCACTCACGCGGACCCCCTCTCCCCCGCCGAGCAGGCCGCCGCGAGTGCCGCCGCCGCGCGGATCCTGGCCCCGCTGCTCCCCGAACCGCTGGACCACGTCCTGCTCCAGGCCGACCTGACGGCGGTGGCGCCCGGCCCGCTGGAGCGGCCGTTGGCGGACATGCTGGACGTGCTCGCGGACGTGGAGTCGAAGGGCGGGGCGACGGTGTACCGCTTCACGCCGGGCTCGGTGCGCCGTGCGCTGGACGCGGGCCGTTCCGCGTCCGACCTGCACGACTTCCTCACCGCGCACTCCCGTACGCCGGTCCCGCAGCCCCTCGCCTACCTGATCGACGACGTGGCCCGCAGACACGGCCATCTGCGGATCGGCGCGGCCTCGGCGTACGTCCGCTGCGACGACGACGCGGTGCTCAGCGAGATCCTCGCGGACAAGCGCTCGGCGAGCCTGCGCCTGCGCCGCCTCGCCCCGACCGTGCTGGCCGCGCAGGCGGACCCGGCGGCGCTGCTCGACGGGCTGCGCGCGATGGGCTTCGCGCCGGCCGCCGAGTCCGCCGAGGGCGATGTCGTCATCACCCGGGCCCACGCCCGCCGCACCCCGCCCCGCACGGCCCCTGACCCGGTGCCGGACGGCCCGCCGACCCCGGACACGACTCTCCTGTCGGCGGCGATCCGCGCGATCAGGGCGGGCGACCGCGCCTCGACGACCCCCCTCAAGACGACCACGCCCCCCAACGGCGAACTCCCCCGCACCAGTTCGGCCGAGACCCTCGCCACCGTGCAGGCCGCCGTCCTCACCGGCACCACCCTCTGGATCGGCTACGTCAACGCCGAGGGCGCCGCGAGCCAGCGCGTCATCGCCCCCATCCGCGTGGAGGGCGGCTTCGTCACGGCGTACGACCACACGGCGGACGAGGTCAGGACGTACCCGCTGCACCGGGTGACGGGGGTGGCGGAACTGGCCGAGGACTGAGGTAGCGGGCCAGCGCCTCCGCGCCGTCCGGCACGAAGGTCGGTCTGCCCGCCATCTCCCGCAGTTCGTCCTCCGTGACCCACGCGTGCCAGGCGATCTCGTCCGGGTCGGGGCTGATGTCCTCGTCGACCACTGCGTCATGAATGCCGATCCAGTACGGGCTGATCACCCCCCGGCACAGGAACTTGAGCGCGAACCGCACCGGCGCCCGTACCCCGAGTTCCTCGGTGAGTTCACGGGCCGCCGCGTCCTCGTACGACTCTCCGGCCTCCACACCGCCCCCGATCAGCCAGTTGTACTGACCCGGGAACCGGGACATGTCCGCGGCCCGCCGGTGCACCAGGATGCGCCCCTCCTGGTCCCGGCACACGACCGTCGCCACCCGGTGCAACCACTGCCGCGTGATCGCCTCCCCCCGCTCCACGATCCCGAGCACCCGGTCCTGCTCGTCCACCCGGTCCACCAGCTCACCCACGGCCCCCACCCTCCGCTCGCCCGAGCCCCCACCCTCCCAGACCCCGCCGTGATCTCCGGCCGGTAGTGCACACTGGACGTTTGGCCGTCCCGAGTCCTCCAGGCCCGGCCGAGGCCCGCAGAAAGGCAGTCGCGCGTGAATGGCCCCCTCATCGTCCAGTCCGACAAGACCCTTCTCCTCGAGGTCGATCACGAGCGAGCCGACGACTGCCGGCGCGCCATCGCGCCGTTCGCCGAGCTGGAGCGGGCGCCGGAGCACATCCACACCTACCGGGTGACCCCGCTGGGGCTGTGGAACGCGCGGGCCGCCGGGCACGACGCCGAGCAGGTCGTGGACGCGCTGGTGGAGTACAGCCGGTATCCCGTGCCGCACGCGCTGCTCGTGGACATCGCCGAGACGATGGACCGGTACGGCCGGCTGACCCTGAGCAAGCACCCCGCGCACGGCCTCGTCCTCACCACCACGGACCGGCCGGTGCTGGAGGAGATCCTGCGGTCGAAGCGGATCGCCCCGCTGGTCGGCAACCGCCTGGACCCCGACACCGTCGCCGTGCACCCCTCCGAGCGCGGGCAGATCAAGCAGGTGCTGCTGAAGCTGGGCTGGCCGGCCGAGGACCTCGCCGGGTACGTCGACGGCGAGGCGCACGCGATCGAGCTGGACGAGGACGGCTGGGCGCTGCGCCCGTACCAGAAGCAGGCCGTGGAGAACTTCTGGCACGGCGGCAGCGGTGTCGTCGTCCTGCCGTGCGGCGCCGGGAAGACGCTCGTCGGCGCGGGCGCGATGGCGCAGGCCAAGTCGACCACGCTGATCCTCGTCACCAACACCGTCTCCGCCCGGCAGTGGAAGCACGAGCTGATCAAGCGGACCTCGCTGACCGAGGAGGAGATCGGGGAGTACAGCGGGACGCGCAAGGAGATCCGGCCCGTCACCATCGCCACGTACCAGGTGCTGACGACCCGGCGGAAGGGTGTGTACCCGCACCTGGAGCTCTTCGACTCCCGCGACTGGGGGCTCATCCTCTACGACGAGGTGCACCTGCTGCCCGCGCCGGTCTTCAAGTTCACCGCCGATCTGCAGGCGCGGCGGCGGCTCGGCCTGACCGCGACCCTCGTGCGTGAGGACGGCCGGGAGTCGGACGTGTTCTCGCTGATCGGGCCTAAGCGGTTCGACGCGCCCTGGAAGGAGATCGAGGCGCAGGGCTACATCGCGCCCGCCGACTGTGTCGAGGTCCGGGTCAACCTCACGGACTCCGAGCGGCTCGCGTACGCCACCGCCGAGGCCGAGGAGAAGTACCGCTTCTGTGCGACGACCGCGACCAAGCGGAAGGTCACGGAGGCGATCGTGCGGCGCTTCGCCGGTCAGCAGATCCTCGTCATCGGGCAGTACATCGACCAACTCGACGAGCTGGGCGAGCACTTGAACGCACCCGTGATCAAGGGCGAGACCTCGAACGCGCAGCGGGAGAAGCTCTTCGGAGCGTTCCGCGAGGGGGAGATCAGCGTGCTCGTGGTGTCGAAGGTCGCGAACTTCTCGATCGACCTGCCGGAGGCGACCGTCGCGATCCAGGTGTCGGGCACGTTCGGTTCGCGTCAGGAGGAGGCCCAGCGGCTCGGGCGGGTGCTGCGGCCGAAGGCCGACGGGCACCAGGCGCACTTCTACTCGGTCGTCGCGCGCGACACGATCGACCAGGACTTCGCCGCCCACCGCCAGCGCTTCCTGGCGGAACAGGGGTACGCCTACCGGATCATGGACGCGGACGAGATCCTCGCGGAGAACTGAGCGTCACGCCGAAGCACGGATGCGGCGGGTGAAGCGGGCGGTGCGGGCGGTCACTTACGGCGAACGCCCGCTTCCTCGCCGTACTCACCGAGGACGACCACGCTGAACGCGGCCTCCGCGAACACTTTTATCGCGCGCAGGGCATTGCCGAGGCGGTGGGGGTGGCTGCCGCCGGTGACCGGTGTCGCGCCGGTCGGGCGGGCGGGGATCGGGGTGATGGTTGCTGCGCTCATGTCTCCATGGTGCGTCTTGGGACATAAGGTCGGCATCGGTCCAGAGAGCCAACCTCCAAGCCGCCCTTCTACGCCTCCGGGCTGACCCGTTCCCCTGCTGGGTGGAGGGGTCGTCCCCTAGGGGACAGCGCGCGGCGGCGTCAACGCGGCCGTAAAACCATTCGCCTCCCCCGCTTCCGCTGACCTAGAATCTCCGCTCTTGCCCGCCTCCCCGCAGGGAGTGCCACCGCCCGGACGGAAACCGGTCGGTACCCACCGAGCACCCACCCAGCAGCCGCACCAGCAGGCCCTCCGGAGGCACCCCCTTGTCCACGCCCACCGACGATCCGCTCGCCCGCGAACGCTCCCACCTGGCCTCCTCCCGTTCCGCGCTGCGCGCCATGCGCGAGGACGCCGAGTCGCTCGACATCAGGGACGTCACGGCGAACTGGGTCAACGCCGAGGTCCTCGCCCGCCAGATCGACGACCGCATCAAGGCGCTGGCCGACCTGAGCGACACCCCGCTGTTCTTCGGCCGCCTCACCTATCTGCACGCGCCGGGCGCCGAGCAGGCCGAGGGCGCGGAGGGCGAGCAGTTCTACATCGGCCGCCGCCATGTGCACGACGCCGAAGGCGACCCGATGGTCATCGACTGGCGCGCGCCGGTCTCGCAGCCGTTCTACCGGGCGTCCAAGAAGGACCCGCTGGACGTCTCGCTGCGCCGCCGCTTCGGGTACACGGGCGGCGACCTCACGGCGTACGAGGACGAGCACCTCATGGACCCGGCCGAGGCGGCCGCGACCAGCAAGCTGCTCCAGCAGGAGATCGAGCGCCCGCGCGTGGGCCCGATGCGCGACATCGTCGCGACCATCCAGCCCGAGCAGGACGAGATCGTACGGTCCGGTCTCGGCGGGACGGTCTGTGTGCAGGGAGGCCCCGGCACCGGAAAGACGGCCGTCGGCCTGCACCGGGTCGCCTATCTCCTCTACGCCCACCGCGAGCGGCTGGCCCGCACCGGCACCCTCGTCATCGGGCCGAACAAGTCCTTCCTGCACTACATCGAGCAAGTCCTGCCCGCCCTGGGAGAGTTGACGGTCCGTCAAGGAACGGTCGACGACCTGGTCGCCCATGTCGAGGTGCGCGGCACGGACGAGGCACCGGCCGCCGTCATCAAGGGCGACGCCCGCATGGCCGAGGTCCTCCGCCGGGCCGTCTACTCGCACGTCACGATGCCCGCCGAGCCGGTGATGGTGGTGCGCGGCTCGCGCCGCTGGCGGGTCCCGGCGTACGAACTCGAATCCATCGTGCGGGAGTTGCTGGACCGGGACATCCGCTACGGCGCCGCCCGCGAGGCCCTGCCGCAGCGCATCGCGCATGCCGTGCTGGTGCAGATGGAGCGGTCCGGGGAGGCGCCGGACGACCGGGTGCAGGACGCGGTGGCCCGCAACACCGCGGTGAAGGCGGCCGTCAAGGCGGTGTGGCCGCCGGTCGAGCCGGCGAAGCTCGTGCTGCGGCTGCTCACCGACGCGGACTTCCTCGCCGCGCACGCGGACGGCATCCTCGACGAGGACGAGCAGAAGACGATCCTCTGGGCGAAGCCGGTGCGGAGCGTCAGGGCCGCCAAGTGGGCTGCCGCGGACGCGGTGTTGATCGACGAGGCGACCGACCTCGTGCAGCGGACGCACTCGCTCGGGCATGTGGTGCTCGACGAGGCGCAGGACCTCTCCCCCATGCAGTACCGCGCGGTCGGCCGCCGCTGCACCACCGGTTCCGCGACCGTCCTCGGCGACCTCGCGCAGGGCACCACGCCCTGGGCGACGCGGAGTTGGGACGAGGCGCTGACCCACCTCGGCAAGTCGGAGGGGGTGATCGAGGAGTTGACGGCCGGTTTCCGTGTGCCGACGGACGTCATCACATACGCCTCCCGGCTGCTCCCGCACATCGCGCCCGGCCTGACCCCGGTGGCCTCGGTCCGTGAGAACCCGGGCTTCTTCGACCTCCGCGAGACGGCCGGCACGGCCGAAGTGGTCGCCGCCTGCGAGGAGTTGCTGCGCAACGAGGGCTCGACGGGCCTGATCGCCGCCGACGCCAGGATCCCGGAGCTGGCGGAGGCCCTCACCGCGGCGGGCATCGGCTACATCGACCCGGGCGAGGAGACCACCGTGGACACGCGGCTGACCCTCGTCCCGGCCTCGCTCGCCAAGGGCCTGGAGTACGACTACGTGGTGCTCGACGAGCCGCAGGCCGTGGTCGACGGCGAGCCGGACGAACGCACCGGCCTGCGGCGCCTGTACGTGGCGCTGACCCGAGCGGTGTCGGGCCTGATCGTCACGCACACGGCGCCGCTCCCCGCCCAACTCGCCTGAGCGACAAGGGCGGTTCGCACACCGGGCCGGGCGGTTCAGGCTCCGTCGAGGACCGCCCGCCACTCGCCCACGGCCGCCGCCGACACCGGCCGCTCCCAGCCCTCGGGCCGGGCGGCGCCGCCGATGTGGAAGGCGTCGACTCCCGCGGCGATCAGGGTCGGTACGTGGTCGAGGCGCAGGCCGCCGCCGACGAGGAGGCGCTGCTCGTAGCCCGGTTCGCCGTGCAGCGCGGCCTCGCGGAGCAGCGTGGCCAAGCCCTCGTCGACGCCGTCGGCCGCACCGGCGGTGAGGTAGGCGTCGAGGCCGGGCAGGTCGGCCAGCTGCTTGCGCAGGGCGTCGCGGTCGGCGGCGCGGTCGATCGCGCGGTGGAACGTCCAGGCGCAGCCGTCCAGTTCGGCGACGACCCGCTCCACGGCGTCCAGGTCGACGCCGCCGTCCGGGCCGAGGAACCCGAGCACGAACTGGTCGGCTCCGGCGGCCCGCAGCTCCCCGGCGATCCGCACGAGCCGGTCGACGTCGCCCGCGGCGAACCCGTCCGCGAGGCGCAGCATCACGCGCAGGTCGATGTCGACGGCGGCACGGATGGCGGCGAACGTCTCCACCGGCGGGGTGAGCCCGTCGGCCGCCATGTCGGTGACCAGTTCGAGACGGTCCGCGCCTCCGGCCTGAGCGGCGACCGCGTCCTCGGCGCCGAGGGCGATCACCTCCAGGACTGCACGCGTGCTCATAGGACCCCTTCCGTCGTGTTCCCTGGAGCGGCTACAGGTCTAGTCCAATATCAGGGTACGCGTGAAGATCGGGGCCCGCGAGATCACCCCCGGCGCCGGCCCCGGATCACCCGCCGAAGATGTTCAGCTCCGCGGGATCGGCCCCCGCCAGCTCGTACCCCGTCCCGTCCGGCACGGGCCGTCCCGAGTACAGCCGTACGAGCGTGGGCGCGTCGCCGATGTAGCGCGCCGGGGTCAGCTCGCCCGACAGATCGCCCAGCAGCAGCGGATCGTCCAGGTCGTCGAGGTCGGCGTGCAGCGGCCGGTGGTTTCTCTGCCGGGTCACGACGCCGAGAAGGGCGAGAGCGGACTCCAGCCCCTCGCCCCCGTAGGCGCCCGGCACACCGAGCACGTCCCGTACGTCACCGGCGTGCACCCACTCCCCCAGCGCGACGGCGTCCAGCGGACCGCCCGCGCGGGCGATCGCGGCCCCCGCCTCGGTCATCCCGCGCTCCAGCTCGTCGACGACCCGCGCGTTCGTCCAGTCGGCCCGCTCGGCGATGTCCCGGTCGTTGGCCTCGGGCGAGAACACGCCCTTCTCGAAGCGCCGCTCCACCACCCGCGTCAGCGCGGCCGCGCAGTGCGCGAGCACGTCCCGCACGGTCCAGCCGGGACACGCGAGGGTCGCCAGCGCGAAATCGGCGTCGGGTCGGGAACGGAGCAGCGGAATCAGGGCGTCGCGCTCGGTGACGAGCAGCCGTCCGGGCAGTTCGGGATCGCGTACGTCGCGTGCTGTGTCGGCGAAAGTCATGCGTTCCACGCTAGGGGCGCGGCCCCGGGAGGAAAATACGGGGCATGCCCGATCTCGACGCTCTCCGCGCCCGCTGGACCCGCGCCCTCGACGGCGCCCGCCCCTCCGCCGACGGTCCCGACCCGTCGCCGTACGCCGAGAACCTCCTCGCCCGCTGGCAGGAACCCCAGCGCCACTACCACACGCTCACCCACCTCACCTCGGTCCTCGACCACATCGACGTGCTGGAGAAGCACGCCGCCGACCCGGACGTCGTACGGCTCGCTGCCTGGTTCCACGACGCGGTCTACCTCCCCGACCGCTCCGAGAACGAGGAGCGGTCCGCGCGGCTGGCCGAACGCGCGCTGACGGAGGCGGGCGTACCGGAGGCGAGGACGGCCGAGGTGGCCCGCCTGGTCCGCCTGACCGTCACGCACGCCCCGGCGGACGACGACCGCGACGGCCAGGTCCTGTGCGACGCGGACCTGGCGATCCTGGCGGCACCCCCGTCGGCGTACGCGGCCTACACGGCGGCGGTCCGGGAGGAGTACGCGTTCGTCCCCAACGAGGCGTTCAGGGAGGGCCGTTCGGCCATCCTGCGCCAACTCCTGGCTCTTCCAAGGCTGTTCAGGACGCCGCACGGGGCCGAGGAGTGGGAGGCCACGGCGCGCTACAACCTGACGTCGGAACTGGATCTCCTGGCCTCGGCGGACCCGACTGCCGGATGAGGTCGCGGCCCGTATGCTCCCCCGCATGGGGACCACGGGCGGAGACACGGGCGCAAACGCGGGCGCGGACAAGCTGGAAGAGGCCGTCGAGGGCTGCGTCGCACTGCTGCGCACGGCGACCGGCGCGGACTGGCGCGGTCCGGACTGGGAGAAGGCCACGGCGGGCCGGCTGGAGTGGAGCTGCCGGTACACCGCCGAGCACATCGCCGGTGATCTCATCGCGTACGCGGGGCAGTTGGCCGGTCGCGCACAGAACGCGTACTTCCCCTTCGACATCGCCTTCGACGACGGCACCGACAACTCCGGTGTGCTTGAGGTGATCTGGACGACCGGCGCGCTGCTCGCCGCCGCCGTCCGCACCACCCCGCGCGAGGTGCGGGCCTTCCACCCGTACCCGTTCCGCAGCGCGAACCGCGAGGGCTTCGCCGCGATGGGCACAGCCGAGGTGCTGCTGCACACGCACGACATCGCCGAGGGCCTGGGCCTCACCTACCGACCCGACCCGGAACTGGCCGAGTTCGTCCTCACCCGGATCTTCCCGCACGTCCGCCCCGACGCCTCCCCGTGGCTCACCCTGCTGTGGGCCACCGGCCGCGGCGACCTCCCCGGCCGCGACCCCGTCACCGACTGGCGCTGGCACAACAACCTCGTCCACGACACCGACCGCCTCACCCTCCAGGGCATCACCCCCGCGTCCGCGACCGACCTCGTCGGCGGCGGGGACGGCGGCTTCGAGTGGATCGAGGGCGGCCCGTACACGGGCACCCGGGAGGCGGCGACCTTCCTGCTCAAGGCCTACCGATCGGGCGTCCACCGCCCGGAGTTCGGCGTCTTCACCCTCGTCCGCCGCGAGGACGGCCGCGCGGTCGGCGGCCTGGGCTTCCACGGCCTCCCCGACGAGGAGGGCCGCGTGGAGGTCGGCTACGACCTGGCGGCGGGCGCCCGCGGCCACGGCTACGCGACGGAGGCGCTCCGCGCGCTCTCGGCCTGGGCGCTGGCCCGCGACGACGTACGCACGGTCTTCGCGACGATCGAGCGGGACAACCTCGCGTCACAGGCGGTCGTCACCCGGGCCGGGTTCAGGAAGGTGAGCGAGGACGAGGTGGAGGGCGAGTTCGCCTACGAGTTGAGCCGCCCCGAGTAACTCCCTTACCCCGCGCGTCCCTTGGGCCTCCGCAGCCCCGACGCGGTCAGCAGCCGCACCACCTCACGGCTGCGCACCTCCACCGCGCCGGCGGCCACCGCGTCCGCGTAACGATGCGACGGGATGTCGTAGTGATCGCGCTCGAAGGCCCGGCGCGGTACGCCCAACTCCTCGGCGAACAGGTGGAGTTCGTCGTACGAGACATCGCTGACGAGGTGCGACCAGAGGCGGCCGTGCCCCGGCCAGGTGGGCGGGTCGATGTAGACGGTCACAGGGAGCCCAGGTTCCCGACGGCGGCGACCTTCACGCCCGCCTGGTGGCAGACCCAGTGCGGGTCGGGTCCGAGTTCCGGCTCGATCTCCAGGGCGTGCGGGTCGCCGGCCGCGCAGACCGGGCAGAGCGGCCAGCGGCCGTACGCCTCCAGCAGCGCGTCCTGCACGTCCTGGGCGACCAGTCCGGCGACGTACGCCACGCCCTCCGGCCACTGCTCCACCCACCAGCGCCGCTGCACGATGGACTCCTCCACCATGGACACCACGTCCGCGGCGACGACCTCGCGGGCGGCCAGATCGGCGAGCACGAGGGCACGGGCGGCGTGCAGCGCCTGCTCCAGGGCGCTTATGGGGACGGGCTCGTCACGGGGGCCGTCTGTCGGGCCGTCCGTCGGGCCGTCCACAGGCTCGTCCATGGGGTCGTTGTCGGGGTCCATGCACCCATTGTGCGCACTCTTGACCCGACCACCGGACGAAAATATCTTTCAAGGGTGACCCAGGAAGTGAAGGAAATTTTCGGAAGCGCCTCCGGGAGTACGCCACCCGCCGCCCTGGCCGCCAAGGTGCGCACCCTCGCCCCCTCCATGACCCGCTCCATGCAGCGCGTCGCCGAGACCGTCGCCGCCGACCCGGCGGGCTGCGCGGCCCTCACGGTCACCGGCCTCGCCGAACGCACCGGCACCAGCGAGGCCACGGTCGTCCGCACCGCCCGCCTCCTCGGCTACCCCGGCTACCGCGACCTGCGCCTCGCCCTCGCCGGGCTCGCCGCGCAGCAGCAGTCCGGGCGGGCGCCCGCGCTCACCACCGACATCGCCGTCGACGACCCGATCGCCGACGTCGTCGCGAAACTCGCCTACGACGAGCAGCAGACCCTCGCGGACACGGCGGCCGGGCTCGACACGGTCCAGCTCGGCGCGGCCGTCACCGCGCTTGCCGGGGCCCGCCGTACCGACATCTACGGCGTCGGGGCGTCCGGGCTCGTGGCGCAGGACCTCGCCCAGAAGCTGCTGCGGATAGGGCTCATAGCCCACGCCCACAGCGACCCGCATCTCGCCGTGACCAACGCGGTGCAGTTGAAGGCCGGTGACGTGGCCATCGCGATCACCCACTCCGGGTCCACCGGTGACGTCATCGAGCCGTTGCGGGTGGCCTTCGAGCGCGGGGCCACGACCGTGGCGATCACCGGGCGACCGGACGGGGCGGTCACGCAGTACGCCGATCACATACTCACGACATCCACCGCCCGGGAGAGTGAGCTTCGGCCCGCGGCGATGTCGTCCCGCACGAGTCAGTTGCTGGTGGTGGACTGTTTGTTCATCGGGGTGGCGCAACGGACGTACGAACAGGCGGCACCCGCGTTGTCGGCGTCCTATGAGGCGCTGGCGCATCGACATAGGCGTTAGAGGTGCGTTGTCGTCTGCGGGCGCGTTGTGGCTGGTCGCGCAGTTCCCCGCGTCCCTAGGGGGTGTGGCACCAGCGGCACTTCCAAGTGCGCGACGACAAGCCCGACATCTTCAGGGGCGCGGGCCGTAGCAAGGAACAACAGAAAGAGCCGCTTCTCCATGACCTCGACGTCCAACCCCCGTGATCTCCGCGCCGAGTTGGAGACACTCACCACAGAAGCCTTCCGGCCGGAACTCGCCGGTATCGACCAGCTCCCCACCCTCGACATCGCGCGCCTGATGAACACCGAGGACGCCACGGTCGCCACAGCGGTGGCGCACCGCCTGCACGAGATCGCCGCAGCGATCGACGCCGTGGCGGAGCGCATGGGCAGGGGCGGCAGGCTGATCTACATGGGCGCGGGCACCGCAGGACGCCTGGGCGTACTCGACGCGTCCGAGTGCCCCCCGACGTTCAACACGGACCCCTCCCAGGTCGTAGGCCTGATCGCGGGTGGCCCGGACGCCCTGGTGACGTCCGTCGAGGGCGCCGAGGACTCACGGGACCTGGCCCAGGCTGACCTCGACGCGCTCACCCTCACCCCGGACGACACGGTGGTCGGGATCTCGGCCTCCGGACGCACGCCGTACGCGATCGCAGCCGTGGAGCAAGCGCGGCGCACCGGCGCCCTCACCATCGGCCTCTCCTGCAACGAACACAGCGCCCTCGCCGCGGCGGCAGAGCACGGCATCGAGGTCGTCGTGGGCCCCGAACTCCTCACCGGATCCACGAGGTTGAAGGCGGGCACGGCACAGAAGCTCGTCCTGAACATGCTGTCGACGATCACGATGATCCGGCTGGGCAAGACCTACGGAAACCTGATGGTCGACGTACGCGCGTCGAACGAGAAGCTGCGCGCCCGCTCCCGCCGCATCGTCGCCCTCGCGACCGGCGCGGACGACGCGGAGATCGAGCGCGCCCTCGCCGCCACCGACGGCGAGGTGAAGAACGCGATCCTCGTGGTCCTCGCCGGGGTCGACGGCCCGACGGCCGCCCGCCTTCTGGAGGAGTCCGGCGGCCGCCTGCGCGCGGCGCTCGCGGCGGCGGGCGGCTGACCAGCAGGCTCAGGGTGTGGATACTCCGTACGACACCGCCGCCGCCCTCCTCCCCCTCGTCGGCGGCCCCGCGAACGTCACCTCCGTCGCCCACTGCATGACCCGCCTGCGCCTCGGCCTGGCCGACCGTTCGCTGGTGGACGAGGCGGCGCTGCGGGCGCAGCCCGGCGTGCTCGGGGTCGTGGACGACGACACCTACCAGATCGTGCTGGGGCCGGGGGTGGTGGCCAAAGTGACCCCGGAATTCGAGAAGTTGGTGGGGAGCGCGAGTGAACTGGCCGCTCGGGGCTCCGCGTTGAAGGCGGAGCAGCGGGCGCGCAACGCCACGCCCGGCAAGCTGCTCCTCCGCCGGATCGCGAACATCTTCGTCCCGCTCATCCCGGCCCTGATCGGCTGCGGGGTGCTCGCGGGCCTCAACGGGCTGCTGATCAACCTGCGTTGGCTCCCGGGAGTGACGGGCGCCCTTGCCGTCATCCCCTCCGCGTTCCTCTCCCTCATCGCGGTGTTCGTCGGCTACAACACGGCGAAGGAGTTCGGCGGGACGCCGGTGCTGGGCGGGGCGGTGGCGGCGGTCGTCGTCTACCCCGGGGTCGCGAAGGTGACGGCGTTCGGGGTCGCCCTCTCCCCCGGCCAGGGCGGAGTGCTCGGCGCACTGGCGGCCGCGCTCCTCGGCACGTACATCGAGAAATGGTGCCGCACCTGGGTCCCCGCGACCCTCGACGTCCTCCTCACCCCGACCCTGACGGTCCTCGTCGCGGGCCTCGCGACGCTCTACGGCCTCATGTACGCGGCCGGCGAGATCTCCACCGCGATCGGCACCGCGTCGAACTGGCTCCTCGCCACCACCGGCCCCTTCGCGGGCCTGGTCCTCGGCGGCCTCTTCCTCCCCCTGGTGATGCTCGGCCTCCACCAGGCCCTCATCCCCATCCACACCACCCTCATCGAACAGCAGGGCTACACCGTCCTGTTGCCCATCCTCGCGATGGCGGGCGCGGGCCAGGTGGGTGCGGCGGTCGCGGTCTACTTCCGCCTGCGCCACGACACTTCGATCCGCACGACCATCAAGTCCGCCCTCCCGGCAGGCCTGTTGGGCGTCGGCGAACCCCTCATCTACGGCGTCTCCCTCCCCCTCGGCCGCCCCTTCCTGACCGCCTGCGCGGGCGGGGCGGCGGGCGGGGCGTTCGTCGGGTTCTTCGCGATGCTGGGCGACAAGGTCGGGGCGACGGCGATCGGACCGTCGGGGTGGGCCCTGTTCCCGTTGCTGGCCGGAAACCGGGGACTGGGAACGACGGCGGTGATCTACGCGGGGGGCCTGCTGACCGGCTACCTGGTCGGCTTCCTGGCGACGTACGCCTTCGGCCTCACCGGAATCGCCCCCACGCGGTCGGACACCTCCGGCACCCGAGCCCCGGCACGAACCACGTGACGCGACCGCCCGACGCCGAGGGCATCCCGAAGCCCCCTCACACCGCCCCCTTCCGCCACACCAGCGTGTACCGCCAGAACAACCGCCGCCGGGGCCGGACCCTCGGCAGGACCCGGATCGCCTCGCGGCGGATCTCCGCGAAGGTCATCTCCGGCGGCCGGGTGACGGCGGTCATGGCCACCGGACGGGACACGGCCCTACGGCCCCGGTTCTTCAGCCAGCCCGTGACGACGTTCAGGGCGACGGAGACGGCGCCGAGGAGCGAGTCGACGGCATCCGCCTCGCGGGCGCAGCCGACCACCACGAGGGTTCCGCCCGGGGCGAGTTGATCGCGGAAGCGGGTCAGCGTCTCGGCGAACGGGAGGTGGTGGAGGGCGGCGACACAGGTGATGACGTCGTAGGGGCCGGCGGGTATCCCGTCCCGGGCGTCCACGACGGTGAAGACCACGGGGACACCGGGCGGGGTCAACACCCTTGCCCTGCGGATGATTTCGGGGTCGGAGTCGATGCCCTCGATTCCATCCGTGGTCCGTACGGTCAGCAGCCGTGCGAGGTCACCGGTCCCGCACCCCACGTCCAGGGCCCGTCCGAAGCCGCGGGGCAACTGCCGTAGCAGCCACGGGTGGTAGTACGCGTTGTGGCTCCAGGGGTGGGCGGAGTTGAAGGACTCCAGGGCTCGGAGGAGGCGGGGCGGGATCAGGGCCATGGAGTCAGTCGATCACGGTGGTGGTTCGGAGCAGGCGGGCTTCACGGTTCCGCTCCTTTACCCTCGCGCGCACTACCTGTGCCGTGACCCCGCCCGCCGGGGGCCGGAGCCGTACGCCGTCGTGGATCAGCCGACCAGCAGGTCCTTCTTGATCTGCCGGAACTCCTTCGCGTCGATCCCCAGTCCGTCCCTCACATAGGAGTTGAACGACCCGTACTCCGTACTGACCTCCTGGAAGCCGGAGTCGAGGTACTCGGGCCGCACATCGAGCAGCGGCTTGTACACCTTGGCCTGCGCCGGCGGCATCGCGGCGAGCGTGGCCGCGTTGGCCGCCGCGCGGTACGTGTTGCTGGCGAGGTAGTCGGCCATCACGGTCGAGCGCGGCACGCCCAGCGCCGTGAGGAGGGCCGCGCTGGACCAGCCGGTGCGGTCCTTGCCCGCGGTGCAGTGGTAGAGCAGCGCGCGCCGCGAGGGGTCGGCGACACCGGCGAACACGGTGCCGTAGGCGGCCCGCGCGGTGTCCCCGCTGACCATGAACTTCTCGCCGTCCACCATCATCCGGACGGCCGCCGCCTCGGTCGTGGGCATGCTGGTCATGGTCGAGGACCCGGCCAGCACGTCCGCCACGACATACCGCGCACCGGACGGCACCCGGTCGGGCGCGGCCGTACGCTCCGAGGCGGTCCGCAGGTCGTAGTCGACGCGGATGCCGAGCCGCTTCAGCTTCGCGAGGTCGGCGGCGGTGAGCTTGTCGAGGGCGTCGGAGCGGTAGATCTCGCCCATCTTCACCCAGTGCCCGTCGGCGGTCCGATAGCCGCCCGCGTCACGGAAGTTGACCGCCCCGTCGAGCTTCACGAGCCGGTCGGCGAGCCGCAGCGAACCCCCGCGCGCGGGCACCAGGTCGAACCACTGCCGGTCGGCGGCGGCGAGCCCCCGCACGGTCACGTCACCCCGGGCACCGCCCCGCGCGACCACATGCCCGTTCGCCCGTACGGTCACGGACCGCACCCCGGGGGCCGTCCAGACGACGCGGTACGAGCCGTCGTCGTTCGCGGTGACGGTCGCGGCGGTGAAGGGGATACGGCTGGTCGCGGCCGTGTGCCGGGCGGGTGCGGCGAGGGCGGCGGGCGCGGCGAGGGAGACGGATGCGGCGGTGAGCGCCAGGGCGGCACCGGCGAGCGTGAGCTTGTTCATGCGGTGGATGCTGTGTGCACTCACCGACGCCCGGGTGAACGGAAGGGGAATGGCTCCTTCTGCATGGATGGCAGTTTGTGCCACCAGTGCGCAACGCGCCCACCCTGCCCCTCCACGGCGCAGCCCCCTCCGCCCCCGGCGCGGCAAAGCAGACTATGGTCGACAGAACCATGAACCACGCCCAGCAGACCGCCCTAGGCCGCGCCCTCCGCCTCCTCGGCGAGCACGGCGAGGCGCTCACGTCCGACACCCCCGACGCCCGGCTGCACGAGGTCAAGGCGGACCTCAAGCGCGCCCTGGACCTGCTGGACGACAGCGTCAGCGGCTCCGCGCCCACCACGCGCTGCCTGGAGCACCCCAACGGCCCGGTCGACGAGAGCGCCCCGGACCTCTGCCTGCTCTGCGAGACCCGCCGCCGCTCGGCCCGCCGCTCCGAGTTCAACGGCCCGGCGGCGCCCCGGCCCACCGACACCACCCCGTCCCGCTACGGCGTCCGCGAGGACCGCCCGCAGGCCCAGCAGCGCTGGCTCCCCGAACTCTGGAACGGCCAGGCCTGGCAGCTCTGCGGCACCCCGCGCCGCGACCGCCACGAGGCCGAGCTGTACCTCACGGCCCAACGTCGGGGCTCCCGGCCGGCGATGGCGTACCGCCTCGTCCACGAGTTCACGGACTACGAGGTGCTGCGGGTCTGGGGCACCCCGGTGCACGTGGACATCGAACCGCTGGGCAACCTCTAGCACCCGCACAGCAAAGTCCCCGCCCCGCGCGATGCGGGACGGGGACTTCATCGGAGCGCCGGGCAGGCCTTGCACCTGCATTTCCCCGCGGGAAGCGGGGCGTCTTTCCTTGGACCACCAACGCAGCACCAGCCGACCGGAGTTACGGCGACGGGCTCAAGATCTACTATACCCGCTTCCCGCACCACTTCGCCAACACAGCCCGCCCTACGCCCCGTTGGGCGCATGCCGCTCGACGACCGACCGGACCTGCTCCGCGTCCAGCTGGTACACGGTCTCGTGCGCCCGGGGATCCCGCGCGTGGAAGGTGTGGAACAACGGCCCGGTCTCCCCGCCCAGTTCGACGAGCGAGGCGGAGGCACCGCGCACGGCCCGCTCCGTGCCGTAGGCGGTGGTGAGATCGATCCGGTTGACGACCCCGGGCGTGACCCACACCGGTGTCGCCTCCAGAAAGCCGAAGAGCTGGAGGTGGAAGTGCCCGGTGAGCACGACCCGGACGTCGCTCCCCCGGATCGCGTCCGCCAGCTCCCCCGGGTTCGTGAGCCCGAAGGCCCGCTGCATCGGCGTGTCGAGGGAGATCGGCGGATGATGGAAGGCGAGCACCGTCCCGTGCTCGGCGGGCGTCCTCAACTCCTCGCCCAGCCAGTCCAGTTGAGCCGGGCTGAGCTGCCCGTACACCTCCCCCGGCACGAGCGAGTCCAGCGTGATGAACCGGTACCCGCCGACCGTACTGACGGCGGCACACCCGAACTCCGCCGGAAACACGGCGTCCGGGGTCGCGTGCCCGCTCCCGAGCACCTTCCCGAACGCCTCCCGCTCGTCGTGGTTCCCGGTCGTGTAGAAGACCGGCACCCCGCCCATCAGCCGGGCGAACCCGCCCACCAGCTCCTTCACGGCCGCATACGCCTCCACGGCCCCGTCGTTGGCGATGTCCCCCGTCACGACGACCGCGTCCACCCCCCGCTGATGCCGCAGCTCCCCCAGCATCAGCCGAAGCGAGTCCGTCGCGTTGATGCCGTGACGGTTGGGGGCGTCGGTGCGCTCCAGATGGGTGTCGGACAGGTGCAGGATCCTCATGTGCGCGAACGCTAGCCGGAGTCAGGGGGGCACGGACAGATCCCGGGCACCCCCACCACCCCGAACTCACAACTGGAGGCTCAGCTGAGCGACTTCAACGCCGCCGCGTCGTACGCCGCCAACTCGGAGACCCGCCCCGCGAGCACCTTCGCCGCCCACTCGGGATCCTGCAGCAACGCCCGGCCCACGGCCACCATGTCGAACTCGTCCCGCTCCAGGCTGTCCAGCAGGTCGTCGATCCCCTTGACCGGAGCCCCCTCACCACGGAACCCCTTGAGGAAGTCCCCGTCGAGCCCGACCGACCCCACGGTGATGGTCTGCTTCCCGGTGAGCTTCTTCGTCCACCCCGCGAGGTTCAGCTCGGACCCGGTCTCCTCGAACTCGGGAACCCAGTAACGCCGAGTGGACGCGTGGAAGACGTCGACACCGGCCGCCGCGAGCGGAGTCAGGATCGCCTCCAACTCCTCCGGGGTCTCCGCGAGACGGGCCCCGTACACCTCCTGCTTCCACTGCGAGTACCGGAAGATGATCGGGAACTCCGGCGACACGGTCTCCCGGACCGCCGCCACGATCTCCGCCGCGAACTTCGTACGGGCCACCGCGTCACCCCCGTACGCGTCCGTACGGCGGTTCGTGCCCGCCCACAGGAACTGGTCGAGGAGATACCCGTGCGCACCGTGCAGCTCGACCCCGTCGAACCCGATCCGCTCGGCCGCCGCGGCCGCCTCGGCGAACGCCCCGATGACATCGTCGAGGTCCCGCTGCGTCATCGCCCTGCCGGTGACCTCGTCACTGCCGATCCGCAGCCCGGACGGGCCCACCGCAGGCGCGTCCACGTACGGCGGCTGCCCCTGCTCACGGACCATGCCGATGTGCCACAGCTGCGGCACGATCGTGCCGCCCGCCGCGTGCACGCCCTCGGCCACCTTCGCCCAGCCCGCGAGCTGCTCCGCGCCGTGGAAGCGCGGGATGTCGTCGCTCTGGCCGGCCGAGTCGTGGCCGACGTAGGTGCCCTCGGTGACGATGAGGCCGACGCCCGCACCGGCGCGGCGGGAGTAGTACGACACCACGTCATCACCGGGAATGCCGCCCGGCGAGAACTGCCGGGTCATCGGCGCCATCACGATCCGGTTCGGGACGGTCAGGCCGTTGAGGGTGATCGGGCGGCCGAGGATGTCGGCGGCTCGGGAGGCGGGGGCGGTCGTAGACACGTGTGGGGGCTCCTCGTAACTACTGGGTACCAGTCGGTATGTGCGTATGCATCGATCATGCGTCAACGACAACCCCACGGCCAAGCCCCTCATTCCGCCCGCCCGGCACCCCGCCCTGTGATCCCGGCCACGCCGACCCCGGAAGACACCGGTCCGGAAGGCACCCGCCCCCGGACATGCCCGAGGGCGGTACCCCCTGTCGGAACAGGAAGTACCGCCCTCGGTAAGACCGTTGATCAACCAGAGGTCGATCAGAAGTCCATGTCACCGCCCGGCATGCCGCCACCGGCGCCCGCGCCGGCACCGGCCTTCTCGGGCTTGTCGGCGATGACCGCCTCGGTGGTGAGGAAGAGCGCGGCGATGGACGCGGCGTTCTGCAGGGCAGAGCGCGTGACCTTCGCCGGGTCGATGATGCCCTCGGCGATCATGTCCACGTACTCACCGGACGCGGCGTTGAGGCCGTGACCGATGGGCAGGTTGCGGACCTTCTCGACGACGACTCCGCCTTCGAGGCCACCGTTGACGGCGATCTGCTTCAGCGGGGCCTCGAGGGCCAGCTTCACGATCGCGGCGCCCGTGGCCTCGTCACCTTCGAGCTCGAGCTTCTCGAAGACGTGGCCCGCCTGGATGAGCGCGACGCCGCCACCGGCGACGATGCCCTCCTCGACGGCCGCCTTCGCGTTGCGAACGGCGTCCTCGATGCGGTGCTTGCGCTCCTTGAGCTCGACCTCGGTGGCCGCGCCCGCCTTGATGACGGCGACGCCGCCGGCGAGCTTGGCGAGGCGCTCCTGGAGCTTCTCGCGGTCGTAGTCCGAGTCGCTGTTCTCGATCTCGGCGCGGATCTGGTTGACGCGACCGGCAACCTGGTCCGCCGAGCCCGAGCCGTCGACGATCGTCGTCTCGTCCTTGGTGATGACGACCTTGCGGGCGCGGCCGAGGAGATCCACGGTCGCGTTCTCCAGCTTGAGGCCGACCTCCTCGGAGATGACCTCGCCGCCCGTGAGGATGGCGATGTCGCCGAGCATGGCCTTGCGACGGTCACCGAAGCCCGGAGCCTTGACGGCGACGGACTTGAAGGTGCCGCGGATCTTGTTGACGACCAGCGTGGACAGGGCCTCGCCCTCGACGTCCTCGGCGATGATCAGCAGCGGCTTGCCCGACTGCATGACCTTCTCCAGGAGCGGGAGCAGGTCCTTGACGTTGGCGATCTTCGAGTTGGCGATCAGGATGTACGGGTCGTCGAGGACGGCCTCCATACGCTCCATGTCGGTGGCGAAGTACGCCGAGATGTAGCCCTTGTCGAAGCGCATACCCTCGGTGAGCTCGAGCTCGAGCCCGAAGGTCTGGGACTCCTCGACGGTGATGACGCCTTCCTTGCCGACCTTGTCCATCGCCTCGGCGATGAGCTCGCCGATCTGGGTGTCGGCGGCGGAGATGGAGGCCGTGGAAGCGATCTGCTCCTTGGTCTCCACGTCCTTGGCCTGCTCCAGCAGGGCACCGGAGACGGCCTCGACGGCCTTCTCGATACCGCGCTTGAGGGCCATCGGGTTGGCGCCCGCGGCTACGTTGCGCAGACCCTCCTTGACGAGGGCCTGGGCGAGGACGGTCGCGGTGGTCGTACCGTCACCGGCGACGTCGTCCGTCTTCTTGGCGACTTCCTTGACCAGCTCGGCGCCGATCTTTTCGTACGGGTCCTCGAGCTCGATCTCCTTGGCGATGGAAACACCATCGTTGGTGATCGTGGGGGCGCCCCACTTCTTCTCGAGGACGACGTTGCGGCCCTTGGGGCCAAGGGTGACCTTGACGGCGTCGGCGAGCTGGTTCATCCCGCGCTCGAGACCGCGCCGTGCCTCCTCGTCGAACGCGATGATCTTGGCCATGTGAAGTGGTCCTCCCGGACTGGGGTGGATTGCTCCGGACCGCGCTGGCGCCCGCGACGGACGGCCTGCCTGCCTCGTGGTTCCTTGCACCACCTGGCCTGCGGGCCTCACCGACCCGGTCCTTCGTTATCACTCTCACCTTCAGAGTGCTAACGCCAATGATTAGCACTCGGCATGGTCGAGTGCAAGCGGCTCCCGAGTTCTGGGCCCCTTCCCAGCGGGACGCGCGGGACCCGCGCGTCACCCGCGCGAGGCATGCTCAGGACATGCCGAAGGGCCCGTACCCCAGGAGGTGACCCCCCAGGAGTACGAGCCCTTCGGTGAGGAACGAAGAACGTCGCTGCTGTTCGTCGGCGCGTGCTTCAGCTGGTCGCGAGCCGGACCATGTCCGCCTGCGGCCCCTTCTGACCCTGCGAGATCTCGAAATCGACCCGCTGACCCTCTTCCAGGGTGCGGTAGCCGTCCATCTGAATCGCGCTGTAGTGGACGAAAACATCCGCACCACCGTCGACCGCGATGAAGCCGTACCCCTTCTCCGCGTTGAACCATTTGACGGTGCCCTGAGCCATGCCTAACTCCCCTATTACTGGCCCTTGCACGGACCCGCACTTCGCGGATCCGGGTCAGACCTCACCCCCCACAGGATTGGGGGCGTGCGCCGGAACGCGTCGACCGCGGCCGAATGTATCCGTCCAACTGCCGTCTGCAACAGGTCAATCAGACGAGAATTCCGGGCAGGACCGGTCGGGAATATACGGAGAATTCGCCCGACTTCAGGGCAAGTCGGGCTCCACAAAGAGAACATAACGCGCAAAAGGAATGCACACTTTGGCTGCTTCTCATCGCACGCGGAGCGGGTACTCATATGCGTCCGGCATGCGGAGTGGAGCGCGTTCCCCAACTGTACCCCGCTCAACCATGCAGAATTGCCCCCTCCGCTTCTCTCACGGAGGGGGCAATTCGATGAACTCTTGGTAATCGGCGTTACCGAGGGTAATTTTCGGCGCCGATCAACGACCGCTCAGCCACCGGCGACGGCCGGAATGATCGACACCCCGGCCCCGTCCGGAGTGGCCGTCTCCAGCCCCTGCTCGAACCGCACGTCATCGTCATTCACATACACGTTGACGAACCGCCGCAGCTTGCCCTGATCATCCAGCACCCGGGCGGAGATCCCGGCGTGGTTCTTCTCGAGGTCACTGATGACCTCGGCGAGGGTGCCACCTTCGGCGGTCACCTCGGCCTGCCCACCGGTGTAGGTGCGGAGAATGGTAGGGATGCGGACACTAACGCTCACGATGAAACCTCCGGTCAGATGATGCCCTCAGGGGCGCGGGGAACTGCGCGACCAGCCCCCACGGGCCCGCAGTCAAAGAACGACGCTCAGGACGCGAGTCCAGCTTCCCTGAACGACTCGAGGTTCGGCCGGATGGTCGCGGTGAGCCCAGTACCGGCAACCGCATCCAACGTCTTGAGCCCATCACCGGTGTTCAACACGACAGTGGTCAGCGTCGGATCCAGCAACCCGCTCTCGATCAGCTTCTTCGCCACCCCCACGGTCACCCCACCCGCGGTCTCGGCAAAGATCCCCTCGGTCCGCGCAAGCAACTTGATCGCGTCGACGACCTGCTCGTCGTTGACGTCCTCGACCGCCCCACCGGTCCGCCGAGCGATGTCCAGCACATACGGACCGTCCGCGGGGTTCCCGATCGCCAGCGACTTGGCGATCGTGTTCGGCTTCTGCGGCCGTACGACGTCGTGCCCCGCCTTGTAGGCGACCGACACCGGCGAGCAGCCCTCGGCCTGCGCGCCGAAGATCTTGTACGGCTTGTCCTCGACGAGCCCGAGCTTGATCAGCTCCTGGAGCCCCTTGTCGATCTTCGTGAGCTGCGACCCGGAGGCGATCGGCACGACGAGCTGGTCCGGGATCCGCCACCCCAGCTGCTCGCAGATCTCGTACGCGAGGGTCTTGGAGCCCTCCGCGTAGTACGGCCGGAGGTTGACGTTGACGAAGCCCCAGCCCTCCCCGGCCGGGTCGCCGATCAGCTCGGAGCAGAAGCGGTTCACCTCGTCGTAGTTGCCCTCGATGCCGACGAGCTCGCCGCCGTAGATCGCGGCCATGACGATCTTGCCCTGCTCCAGGTCGTGCGGGATGAACACGCAGGAGCGGAAGCCGGCCCGGGCGGCGGCGGCGCCGACGGCGCCGGCGAGGTTGCCGGTGGAGGAGCAGGAGAGGGTGGTGAAGTCGAAGGCGCGGGCCGCCTCGATCGCCTGGGCCACGACGCGGTCCTTGAAGGAGTGCGTCGGGTTGCCGGAGTCGTCCTTGACGAACAACTTGCCCGCGTCGACGCCCAGTTCGCGGGCGAGGTTGTCGGCCTGGACGAGCTTGGTCCAGCCGGGGTTGATGTTCGGCTTGTCGGCCACGTCGGCGGGGACGGGCAGCAGGGGCGCGTACCGCCAGATGTTCGCGGGGCCGGCCTCGATCTGCTTGCGGAGCTCTTCGGTGTCGTAGGACGAGAAGTCGTAGGCGATCTCCAGCGGGCCGAAACACTCCTCGCAGGCGAAGACCGGGCCGAGGGGGACGCGGTGGCCGCACTCGCGGCAGGACAGCGCGGCGGCGGGGCCGAGATCGACGGTGTTCGCGGGGATCGTGTCCGGGTTCGCGGAGTTCGTGGTGCTTGCGACAGTCTGCGCAGCCATGGAGGGGAGGCCCTTTCTCCTCATCTTCCTCACGACGCATCTCGCCGTGAGACGGATTTGGCACCTTCCCGAGCCGGGAGCCTCACCACGTCAGCGTGCAGCTGAGTGCCAAGACCGGCTGGAGGGTTGCCGGGGCTTCATCGGGCCGTATCCCTCTGCCCCTCTGGATGAGCGGTATTCGATTGTGTACGCCGACGGCCCCCGACATGCGATGGTCATCAGCGTTGTTCAAGACTGTAACCGAAGGCCAGGACAGTTGAAGAGAGCCGTCCGAACCGCGAGACGGATCACACACACCGTGTGACCCCTTCTCGCCGAGAGAACGTAGAGGAGCCGCGCAACGTGCTGAAAGATGTCGAGCACTGGCTGAGCACTCGCTCCTGGTCCCTGACGGACCGGCCGCTGCACAAGATCCTGGCCGCCAAGCACCGCACGGGGCAGTCCGTCTCCGTCGTGCTGCCCGCGCTGAACGAGGAGGCGACGGTCGGCGAGATCGTCGCGATCATCCGTCACGACCTCATGCAGCAGGTCCCGCTCGTCGACGAGATCGTCGTCGTCGACTCCGGGTCCACCGACCGCACCTCCGAGGTGGCCGCCGCGGCGGGCGCCCGGGTCGTGCACCGTGACGACATCCTGCCCCGCATCCCCGCCGTGCCCGGCAAGGGCGAGGTGCTGTGGCGCTCGCTGCTGGTGACGAGCGGTGACATCGTCGCGTTCGTCGACGCGGACCTGAAGGAGTTCTCCTCGGACTTCGTCACCGGGATCGTGGGCCCGCTGCTCACCGATCCCGGCGTCGACCTCGTCAAGGCGATGTACGACCGCCCGCTCGGCGGCGCTGCCGGACAGGGCGGCCGGGTCACCGAGCTGATGGCCCGCCCGCTGCTGAACATGCACTGGCCGCAGCTGGCCGGTTTCGTGCAGCCGCTCGGCGGCGAGTACGCGGCCCGCCGCTCGCTGCTGGAGCAGCTGCCGTTCCCGGTCGGGTACGGCGTCGAACTGGGCATGCTGGTCGACGCGTTGCACCTGGTGGGCCTCGACGCCCTCGCCCAGGTCGACGTCGGCGTCCGCAAGCACCGGCACCAGGACGGGCAGGCCCTGGGCCGGATGGCCGCGCAGATCTACCGCACGGCCCAGCTCCGGCTGGCCCGCGGCCACCTCATCCGGCCGTCCCTGACGCAGTTCGAGCGGGGCCCGGACGGATTCGAGCCGCGCACCTACTCCGTCGACACGGAGGAGCGGCCCCCGATGGTCGACATCACCGAATACCAGTCCCGCAAGGTCGCATAACCGGGCGCAGACGGTCACGGACGGTCGTATACGGACTCATACGGTCCGCCAACGGCCGTCCGTACGTTTGAGCGTTTCCGGGCCGGGCTAGGTTGTGGCGTATGGCTTCCACGGCTTCCACTCCCCCTCGCGGTGCTGCTCAGGTGCTCGTCGCGTCCAATCGCGGTCCCGTCTCCTACGAGGTGGGCGACGACGGTTCGCTGCGCGCCAAGCGCGGTGGCGGCGGGCTGGTGTCCGGGCTCTCGGCCATCGGGCCGGACGCCGACGCGCTGTGGGTGTGCTCGGCGCTCTCCGACGGCGACCGCGAGGCGGTGCGGCGGGGGGTGGGCGAGGACGGCGTACGGATGCTGGACATCCCGGCCGACGTGCACACCGACGCGTACAACGGCATCGCCAACTCCGTGCTGTGGTTCGTCCACCACATGCTGTACCAGACCCCGCTCGAGCCGGTCTTCGACGCGGAGTTCCGGCGCCAGTGGGCGTCGTACGAGGCGTACAACCGGGCGTTCGCGGAGGCGCTGGCCCAGGAGGCGGCCGAGGGGGCCGTCGCGATCGTGCAGGACTACCACCTGTGCCTGGTCCCGGGGATGCTGCGCGAGCTGCGCCCCGACCTGCGCATCGGCCACTTCTCGCACACGCCGTGGGCGCCGGCCGACTACTTCCGGATGCTGCCGGACGACATCCGTGAGCAACTGCTGACGGGCATGCTCGGCGCGGACCGGCTCGGCTTCCTCACCCACCGCTGGGCGGACGCGTTCACGGCCTGCTGTACGGAGTTCGCCGGGGGCGTCGGGGACACCCGGATCGGTGTCCACGGCCTGGGCGCCGACGCCGACTTCCTGCGGGCCCGCTCGCACGAGGCGGACGTGGAGGAGCGCATCGTGGCCCTGCGCGAGGAGATCGGCGCGGGCCGCAGGACCATCGTCCGGGTCGACCGCACCGAGCTGTCCAAGAACATCGTGCGCGGGCTGCTGGCGTACCGCCAACTCCTCGACGACCACCCGGAGTTGCTGGAGCAGGTCGTCCATGTGGCGTTCGCCTACCCGTCCCGGCAGGACCTCGCCGTCTACCGCGACTACACGGCCGAGGTGCAGCGGGTCGCCGACGAGATCAACTCCCGGTACGGGACGTCGGGTTGGACCCCGGTGGTCCTCCACGTCAAGGACGACTTCGCCCGCTCCCTGGCCGCGTACCGCCTCGCCGACGTCGCCCTCGTCAACCCCATCCGCGACGGCATGAACCTCGTCGCCAAGGAGGTCCCGGTCGTCTCCGACGAGGGCTGTGTGCTGGTGCTGTCCCGGGAGGCGGGCGCGTACGAGGAGTTGGGCGAGGACGCGATCCCGGTCAACCCGTACGACGTGATCGGCACGGCCGCCGCCCTGCACGAGGCGCTGACCATGCCGGCCGGCGAACGCGCCGAGCGCACCAAGAGACTGACGGCGGCGGCCACGGCCCTGCCCCCGGCCCAGTGGTTCCTGGAGCAGCTGAACGCGCTGCGGGGCCAGCCGAGTTGAGCGGGGCCGGGCGACCGCAGGTGGTCCCCGGCCGCGCCCCTCACCCCAGGTGTGCCGCGAGCGCCGACAGCAGTTCCACGACCCCTGCCGCGCCGTCCACCACCAGGTCCGCCCGTTCGCGCAACTCCGTGACCTCGTCGTTGCCGCTGCACACCAGCAGGCCGGGGATGCCGTCCGAGCGGAGTTTCTCGACGGCCGCGAACGCGGGGAGGTCGCCGAGGTCGTCGCCGGCGTAGAGGACGGACCCGGCGCCGGTCTCGCGGAGGTAGTCGGTGAGGGCGACGCCCTTGTCCATGCCGGGCGGGCGCAACTCCAGGACCAGGCGGCCGGGTTCGACGATCAGGCCGTTGCGGGCGGCGAGGTCGGTGAGGGGGGCGCGGAGGGCCTCGAAGGCGGCCTGCGGGTCCTCGGCCCTGCGGGTGTGGACCGCGAGCGCGCGGCCCTTCTCCTCGATCCAGGTGCCCTGCCAGGCGCCGATCCGGTCGAGGAAACCCGGGAGTTCGGCACGGACGGCGGCGACACCGGGGTGCGGGGCGGGGGCCGTGACCGTACCGGTCACCGCGTCCCAGCGCTCCGCGCCGTAGTGACCGAGGACGACCAGGTGTTCCAGGCCCGGCACACCCGCGAAGCCGCCGTTGCGCACCGCCACGCCGGCCGGGCGGCCGGTGACGACGGCCACGGAGGCGACCTTCGGGGCGAGCGCGGCCAGCGCGCGCACCGCGCCCGGGTGGGCCCGGGCCTGCTCGGGGTCCGGGACGATCGGTGCGAGGGTGCCGTCGAAGTCGAGCCCGACCACCGCGGAAGCCGGTTCGGCGAGGATCGCCGCCAGGCCTTCGCGTCCGGCGCGGGTGACGGGGGTCGGCAGTACGGCCAAGGGATCGGTGGAGTCCTGAGGGCTGCCCATACGTCGACCCTATCCGGGCGGGGCCGGGGCCCACACCTGCTGCTACCTCTCCGTACGCCTTGTCTCGCGGACCCGTCTCAGCCTGTTCACCGTCACCGGGTCGTGGGCCAGGGCCCGCTCGTCGTCCAGCAGGGCGTTCAGCAGCTGGTAGTAGCGCACGGGGGCCAGGCCCAGCTCCTCGCGTATCGCGCGCTCCTTCACGCCGGGGCCGGGGAAGCCCCGGCGCTCCAGCGCGAGGATGTCCTGTTCCCTCCGGTTCAGCGCGGGAAGCCGGGCGGGCCTGTCCTTCTCCATGCCTGCACGGTAGCTCCCGCCACTGACAACGGCCCCGGGCGCCGCCCGCCGCCGCTTCCCGCTACTTCCCGCTCTCCGCCAGCGACGCCGCCGCCTGCAGCTGCCCCAGTACGCCGGCCGGGCTGCCGTTCGCGGCGACCGCCTGGCCTATGCGCTGCTTGATGTCGGAGCTGACCGCGGCCCAGGAGGTGTTGCCGACCGGGTAGAGCGTGGACAGCGGGAGCTCGTCGAGGAACGGCCGCAGATCCTTGTCCTCCTTCGACTCCTCCATCGTCTGGGAGGCGGAGTTGGTCACCGGCAGGAGGTCGTACTCGCGGGAGAAGGCGAGGACGTTCTTCTCGCTGTAGACGAAGTCGAGGAAGTCGCCGATCTGCTCGCGGTGGCCGTTCTTCTTGAAGGCGGTCATCCAGTCGGCGACGCCCATCGTGGACTTGGCCTTGCCGTTGCGGCCGGGCATGGGGACCGTGCCGAACTTGACGCCCTTCTTGGTGGCCTGCTGCATGAGCGTCGGGTGGCCGTTGAGCATGCCGACGTCACCGTTGGCGAAGGCGGCGAACGCGTCCGCGCGGTTGAGCCTGGCGGGCGCGACCGGCCCGGTCAGGCCCTTGGCGACGAGGTTGTCGCGCAGCCAGGTGAAGGTGGCGACGTTCTGCTTGGAGTCCAGGGTGTAGGTGCCGATGTCGTCGGTGTAGCCGCCGCCCCCGCCGAGCAGCCACTGCATCGTCTCCGCCTGCGCCTCCTCCGAGCCGAGCGGCAGCGCGAACGGGTACTTCACACCCCGCGCCTTCAGCGCCTGCGCGTCGGCGGCCAGCTCGCTCCAGTCCTTCGGCGGGGTCAGCCCGGCGGCGGTGAAGAGGGTCTTGTTGTAGAAGAGGACGCGCGTGGACGCGGCGAACGGCATGCCGTACTGGATGTGGTTCACCTGCCCCGCGTCCAGCAGCGGCTCCAGGAAGTCGGCCTCCACGGGGATGGAGAGCAGCTCGGCCGTCGAGTACAGCTTGCCGGCGGCGGCGTAGTCCGCGTACGCGCCGATCTGCGCCATGTCGGGCGCCTTGCCGGCCGCGACCATCTCCTTGACCTTGCGGTCGACGTCGTTCCAGGAGTAGACGCTGACCTCGACCTTGACGTTCTTGTGCTTCGCCTCGTACGCCTTGACGACCCCGTCCCAGTACTTCCGCGAACTGTTCGACGCGGAGTCGCCGTAGTCCGCCGCGACCAGCCGGAGGGTCACGTCACCGGATCCCCCGCCGAGGCCGCAGCCGCCGAGGACCGCCGTCATGCCCAGAACGGACGTCGCCGCGATCATTCCTGTCCTACGCCGCTGCACTGCCGCATCCCCACCTTTGCTCTCGTGACGTTCGCTCTGTGAACCCATAAGGTCTACACCACGTGAGTGGACTAGACCTCTCGCGGGTAGACGGGCCACACTGTCCCCCGTGAGACATGTCATCGCCCTCGACGTGGGCGGCACCGGGATGAAGGCCGCCCTGGTCGGGGCGGAGGGCGAGTTGCTGCACCGGGCCCGCCGGGCGACCGGCCGCGAGCGCGGTCCGGACGCGGTCGTCGAGCACATCCTCGGCTTCGCCGCCGAGCTGCGCGCGTACGGCGAGGAGCAGTACGGCGAGCCCGCGTCCGCCGCCGGTGTCGCCGTCCCCGGCATCGTCGACGCCGAGCGCGGCATCGCGGCCTACTCCGCGAACCTCGGCTGGCGCGACGTACCCCTGCGCGATCTGCTCGCCACCCGGCTCGGCGGGGTCCCCGTCGCCCTCGGCCACGACGTGCGCACCGGCGGTCTCGCCGAGGGCCGCATCGGCGCGGGCAAGGGCGCCGACCGCTTCCTGTTCGTGCCGCTGGGCACCGGCATAGCGGGCGCGATCGGCATCGACGGCCGGGTGGAGGCGGGCGCGCACGGCTTCGCGGGCGAGGTCGGCCACATCGTCGTACGCCCCGGCGGCCTGCGCTGCCCCTGCGGCCAGACCGGCTGCCTCGAGCGGTACGCGTCGGCGGCGGCGGTGACCGAGGCGTGGGCCACCGCCTCCGGCAACCCCTCGGCGGACGCGGCCGACTGTGCCAAGGCCGTCGACGCCGCCGACCCGGTCGCCACGACCGTCTGGCACGAGGCGATCGACGCCCTCGCCGACGGCCTCGTCACCGCCCTCACCCTCCTGGACCCCCGCACGATCATCATCGGTGGCGGCCTGGCGGAGGCGGGGGAAACCTTGTTCACACCGCTACGCGAAGCGGTCCGCCGCCGGATCACCTTCCAGAAACTGCCGTCGCTCGTCCCGGCGGCCCTGGGCGACACGGCCGGATGCCTGGGCGCAGGCCTCCTGGCCTGGGATCTCCTCAACTCAACCGACCGCACGGAGGTAGCACGCTGATGGCACCCACCTCAGGGGCGCGAGACAGTGCCGACATGCGGCTCCGCCGCGGGGCGCGACCAGCCACAACGAGCCCGCACCCCGCAACGGCCCATGTGCCCCTGATCCTGTCCGGTGCCGACCTCGTCCTGCCCACAGGCACCGTCAAAAACGGCCGGCTCATCATCGACGGCACCCGCATCACCGGCGCCGCCCCCGAGAACGCCCAGGTCGTCGACGTCACCGGCTACACCCTGGTCCCGGGGTTCGTGGACATCCACAACCACGGCGGCGGCGGAGCCTCCTTCACCTCCGGCACCGTCGAGGACGTCCTCAAGGGCATCCACACCCACCGCCTCCACGGCACCACGACGGTCGTCGCCTCGACGGTCACCGGCGAGATGGACTTCCTCGCCCAGCGCGCCGGCCTCCTGTCCGAACTGGCCGAGCAGGGCGACCTCGCGGGCATCCACTTCGAGGGCCCGTTCATCTCCCCGTGCCGCAAGGGCGCCCACTCCGAGGCCCTGCTCCGCGACCCCGACCCCGCGGACGTCCGCAAGCTGGTCGACGCGGCCCGCGGCCACGCGAAGATGGTCACCCTGGCGACCGAACTCCCCGGCGGCCTCGACTCCGTACGGCTGCTCACCGAGCTCGGCGTCATCGCGGCGATCGGCCACACCGACGCGTCGTACGAGCAGACGGTGGCCGCGATCGACGCGGGCGCGACGGTCGCCACGCACCTGTTCAACGCGATGCCGCCGCTCGGGCACCGGGAGCCCGGTCCGATCGCGGCGCTGCTCGAAGACGGGCGCATCACCGTCGAGTTGATCAACGACGGTACGCATCTGCACCCGGCGGCACTGGAGTTGGCGTTCCACCACGCCGGTGCGGAGCGGGTCGCGTTCATCACCGACGCGATGGACGCGGCGGGCTTCGGGGACGGCCGGTACATGCTCGGCCCGCTGGAGGTCGAGGTGAGCGAGGGGGTCGCGCGGCTGGTGGAGGGCGGTTCGATCGCCGGGTCGACGCTCACGCTGGACCGGGCCTTCAAGCGCGCGGTGACCGTCGACCGGCTGCCGGTGGAGGACGTGGTCGCGGCGATCTCGGCCAACCCGGCGCGGCTGCTGGGCAGTTACGACGAGGTCGGCTCGCTGGAGCCGGGCAAGTACGCGGACCTGGTGCTGCTGGATTCGGAGTTCGACCTCAAGGGCGTGATGCGGCGCGGTGAATGGGTGGTGGATCCCCAACTGGGCTGATTCGCACTGCCGTTGAGGCGGCGGCCGGCCCGGGAGGCTGGGCGGGCCGCCGCCTCTTTGGCATGATCGGTCCGAACCGGACGGCGGCGGCACACACTTCGGGGGAGGTCGGCACGGTGATCCTCACGGTCACGCTGAACACCGCTCTCGATATCACCTATCGGGTACGGGAGTTGCGACCGCACGGTTCGCACCGCGTGTCCGAGGTGACCGAACGGCCGGGCGGCAAGGGCGTGAACGTGGCCCGGGTGCTGGCGGCCCTGGGCCACGAGGTGACGGTCACCGGCTTCACGGGTGGCGCGACGGGACGCGAGCTGCGGTCCCAACTCACCGGCACCCCCGGCATATCGGACGCGCTGGTACCGGTCGCCGGCACGACCCGCCGCACGATAGCGGTCGTGGACGAGCTGACCGGTGACACGACTCAACTCAACGAGCCCGGCCCGACGGTCACTTCGGCGGAATGGTCGACCTTCCAAAAGGCCTACGAGTCCCTGCTGCCCGGCGTCTCGGCGGTGGCCCTGTGCGGGAGCCTGCCTCCCGGACTCCCGGTGGGCGCGTACGCGGGCCTGATCCGCACGGCCCGAACCGCCGGCGTCCCCGTCCTCCTCGACACCAGCGGCGAACCGCTCCGCCGGGGAGTCGCCGCCCGCCCCGACATCGTCAAGCCCAACACCGACGAACTCGCCGAACTCACCGGCTCCCACGACCCGTTGCGCGGCGCCCGCGACACCCGCCGCCGAGGCGCCCACGCGGTGGTCGCCTCCCTGGGCCCGAAGGGCCTCCTGGCAACAACCCCGGAAGGCACCTGGCAGGCAACCCCACCCACCCACATCCCCGGCAACCCAACAGGCGCAGGCGACTCCGCAGTCGCAGGCCTGCTCTCAGGCCTCCTGGAAGGGCTGCCCTGGCCTGACCGCCTCTCACGAGCGGTCGCCCTGTCCGCGGCAACCGTACTGGCCCCGGTGGCAGGCGAGTTCGACCGCACGGCGTACGAGGAGCTGCTGGAGCGGGTGAGGGTGACGGGGGAGGCCAACGCGGCCTGAAACAACCGACCAACGTTGACCGAGGACCGTCGAACATCGCCGGGGGCGTGACGCCCCCCGGGTTACTTCTTGACCTGGCCCTGCTTCACCCACAGCTGGTCCAGGAGGACGTTGCAGTTGTCGCCGTTTTCGCAGGACAGGGTGAGGGTGTTGCTGCCCTTGGTGAGGCTTGGCCAGGCGAAGCTGGTCGTCCAGCCCTTGGTGAAGTCGCCGTCGGCGGCCTTCGCGTAGTTCTTCAGGCTGAAGGGGCTGCCGAACTTCTTGCCGTTGATGCTCAGCGTCATGTGCTGGTCGTCACTGGTCGAGCTGTAGTGCGCGAAGACCGTGTACGTGCCGTCCGAGGGAATGCCGTTGACCTGCCAGCTGACCGACGCGCCGACCGTGTTCAGGCCCGTCACATAGACACCGCCGGCCGCGTCGGCGCCCTTGACGTCCGATGCGAGGGTCGCGCCGCCCTGGAGGTTGAGTGCCTTGGCGTCTATGGTCTGCGTCTCCAGACCGCTGGACGCGCTGCTGCTCGCCGACGGACTCGACGACGCGCTCTGGGACGCCGACGGGGTCGAACCCGCCTGGTCGTTCGTCTTGTTGTCGTCGTTGCCGTTCATCATCGCCACGCTGATGCCGATGACGACCGCGGCGACGACCGCGATCGCGCCGATCAGGAGGCCCTTGGTGTTGGGGCCCCTGCCTCGGCCGCCGGTGCCGCCGCTGTGGTTGTACGACGGGGGCTGCTGGCCGGCCGGGGGGCCGCCGGGGAAGGTCTCCGGGGCCTGGTAGTGGGCGTTGGGCTGGGCGCCGTAGGACTGTTGCTGCGGGACCGTCTGGCCGTACGGCTGCTGGTACTGGGCAGTGGGCGCCGCGGCGGCCTGCTGGCCGCCGTACTGGCGCTCGCCCACCGGGCGCACACGGTTGACCGAGCCCGGGTAGCCGTAACCACCACCGGACGGCGGCTGGGCTCCGGCGGCCTGGCCGTCGGCGTACAGGTAGCCGAACGGGTCGTCGTCCTCGGGCGTGCTCGCGCCGTTGTTGCCGGGCGTCATCCCTAGGTACTCCTCAACAGGTGCGGGTGCAGATACGTCAGCAGAACTGCGAGCCTACCCGCTCCGCGTCGTCCAAACGGGTGACTCCGACCGCATCAGACCGCTGACCTGGAGATCATCCCGCGCGTCTGTGCTGTTTGGGACGAGATCGTTTCTCGATGTACATCCGTTCGTCAGCGGACTTCAGCACCTCGTCCGCCGTCATCCCGCAGTGGGCCCACCCGATACCGAAGCTGGCCCCCACCCGCATGGCCCGCCCGTCGACCCGGATGGGCTGGATGATCTCGTTCCGCAGACGTACGGCGAGGTCGGCGGCGTCCGCCCGGCCGAGCCCGTCGGCCAGGACGACGAACTCGTCACCGCCGAGCCGGGCCACCGTGTCGCCGTCGCGCACGGCCCGCCCGAGCCGCCGCGCGACCTCGATGAGGACGGCGTCGCCCGCGTTGTGCCCGAACCGGTCGTTGATCGACTTGAAGCCGTCGAGGTCGCAGAAGAGGACCGCGAGCCCCTTCGTGCCGTCGTCCCGCTCGCCCTCCGGGGCGACGGTGTGGACGTGGTGGTCGTAGGCGTCGAGGAGGTCGGCGCCGGGCCGGAAGTCGAAGCCGTGGCCGTTCGCGTCGTAGGCCGGATGTCCGTACGCGGCGTCGATGGACTCGATCTCGCCGGGGTGGGTGGCCTGCGGGCGCTGGCAGAGGCGGGCGGAGAGGCGGGTGCGCAGCTCCGCCGAGTTCGGCAGGCCGGTCAGCGCGTCGTGCGCGGCGCGGTGGGCGAGCTGCAGCTCACGGCGCTTGCGGTCCTCTATGTCCTCGACGTGGGAGAGGAGGAAGCGCGGCCCGTCGGCGGCGTCCGCGACGACGGAGTTGCGGAGCGAGACCCAGACGTAGGTGCCGTCCCGGCGGCCCAGGCGGAGCTCCGCGCGCCCGCCCTCCGCCGAGGTTCTGAGCAGGGTGCCTATGTCCTCGGGGTGGACGAGGTCGGAGAAGGAGTAGCGGCGCATCGCGGACGCGGGGCGGCCGAGCAGGCGGCACAGGGCGTCGTTGCTCCGCAGTATTCGGCCGTGCTGGTCGCCGCCCATCTCGGCTATCGCCATGCCGGAGGGGGCGTACTCGAAGGCCTGCCGGAAGCTCTCCTCGCTCGCCCGCAGCGCCTGCTGCTCGCGCTCGAGGCGGACCAGGGCGCGCTGCATGTTGGCGCGCAGCCGGGCGTTGCTGATCGCTATGGCCGCCTGGAACGCGTACATCTGGAGGGCCTCGCGGCCCCACGCGCCCGGTCGCCGGCCGTTGCGCGGGCGGTCCACGGAGAGGACGCCGATCAGTTCGCCGCACGAGCCGCCGGAGACGCCGGGGGTGTACATCGGCGCGAAGAGCCGGTCGGACGGGTGCCACTCGTCCTCGAAGCGGGGGGCGGGGCCGTCGGTGTACCACTGCGGGACGTCGTCCTCGTCGAGGACCCAGCCCTCGGTGTGCGGGATGAAGCGCAGGTCGCCCCAGGACTCGCCCATGCCGAGGCGGCGCTCCCAGGACTCACGGGAGCCGACGCGGCCGGTGATGAGTGCCTCGGCGGCGGAGTTGCCCGCGAAGGCGGCGACCACGAGGTCGCCGTCGGGGCGCACGAGGTTGACGCAGGCCAGTTCGTACCCGAGACCGTTGACGACGCCGTCGGCGACGGTCTGCAGGGTGTCCGCCAGGCTGCGGGCGGTGTTCATGTCCGCCATGACCGTGTGCAGTTGTCGCAGGGTCGCAAGACGGACGTAGGGCTCCGACTCGGTCTCCATACTCGCCCTCCCCCCGAGACCTCGCAGTGAATCAAGGGTCATCTTCCCCGCCACTGAATCACAGCGCGCTCCCCACTCGGTACACAGGGTCAACAATTAGTACCCCTTGTGACTCAAGTCACAGCAGAAGATGAGCAATTGAGAGGAGTTTCTGCTTTTTCCCTGTGCGTTTACTGAACGCAAACTTTGTGGGTGTGTGGACATGATGCACGACGATGTTCCGCCGCGTGGGCCATTGGACCTAGGACCCGACTGGGCCGCAGGTCCGATGCGGTGCGCGGTGGCCGGAGGCTAGCGTCTCAGGCGTGCTGAAGACCGCCCCGATCTCCAAGACCGTTCCCTCCGGGCATGCTGTGGGGGTGAGCAACGACGAGTTCCGCGCCGCCCTCGCCCGGCTGGCCGCGGGCGTGGTCCTGGTGACCGCGCACGAGGAGCCCTACGACCCGGACGACCCCCAGGCTCCGGTCGGCGAGGACGTGGGCATGACGGCGACCGCCTTCATGTCGGTCTCCCTGGACCCGCCCCTCGTCCTGGTCAGCCTCCGCAACGGCTCCCGCATGGACGACCTCCTCGACGAACAGCCCCTGTGGGCCGTCTCCGTCCTCTCCGAGAGCCAGCGCCACATCGCGGGCCGCTTCGCCATGAAGGGCCGCATCAGCGACCGCCTGCTCTTCGACGACATCCCCTACGCCCGCGGAGAGGCGTCCGGCGCCCCCCTGGTCCGCGGCGCCCTCGCCACCCTTGAGTGCCGCACCGAACAGCGGATTCCGGCGGGCGACCACACCCTGGTGATCGGGCGGGTGCTCACGGCGGAGGTGGGAAGCGCGGAGGGCGGCCCGCTGTCGTACTTCCGGGGCCGGTACCGGCAGTTGGGGTAGCGGACGGGGCGCCGGCCAATTCGGTGGCCCGCCGGAGATCCCCCGCCTACCGTGCACGCATGACGACGAACCCCGCCCCCGGGCCCGGACCGCGCCTCGAAGAGATCACACCGGCCACCTTCGAGGCCGCCGTGGGCATCCAGGTCCGCCCGGACCAGGAGTTCGCGGTCTCCCCCGTCATGAAGTCCCTCGCCGAGGCCTACGTCCATCAAGGCACCGCGTGGCCCCGCCTGATCGTCGACGAGGACCGGCCCGTCGGCTTCCTCATGGCCTTCTTCGACATCGACTGGCACCAGGACGGCTCCGTCATCCGCTCCGGCCTGTGGCGGCTGAACATCGCGGCGGACCAACAGGGCCGCGGCTACGGCAGGTTCGCCGTGGAGTCGGTCGCCGCGGAGATCCGGCGGCGCGGCGGCACGGAGCTGTACGTGACGTGGCACGAGGGTCCGTCGGGCCCGGCGAAGTTCTATCTGGGGCTGGGGTTCCGGCCCACCGGTGAGCTGAGCGAGGGCGAGACGGTGGGCGTGCTGCAACTGCCTTAGCCGCGCACGATGTTGAGGATGCGGCAGTCGCATCAGACAAACCGCACGTCCAGCAGCGCCACCTTCTCCGGCTCCGTCACGATGTCGATCACGGCGATGCGGTCGCCCACGAAGGTGAAGGCCAGGGTGCGTTCGGGGCGGCCGTCGACTATCAGGGCGATGCCGGTGGCGCCGTCCACCAGGGCGGGGCGGGCGAAGCGGGCGTACTGGGCGAAGCCCGTCGCGCCCTTCGCCACCGCTGCGGCGCCCGCGGTCACGGCACCCTCGGAGCGGGCGACGACGTCCGGGTCGAGCACCTTCACCAGCGCGTCGAAGTCGCCCTCGCGGACGGCCGCGAGGAAGGCGTCGGCGACCATCCGCTGCCGTACGAGATCCGCGTCCGGCGCGGGAGCGCCCTGCACCCGGCGGCGGGCCCGGCTCGCCAACTGCCGTGCCGCCGTGGGCGTACGGCCGACGATGGACGCGATCTCCTCGAACGGGACGGCGAACAGGTCGTGCAGCACGAAGGCGAGGCGTTCGGCGGGGGTGAGGGTCTCCAGGACGACGAGCAGCGCGCTGCCGACGGAGTCGGCGAGGAGGGCGTCCTGTTCCGGGCCGGGCGCGGTGGCCGGGACGGAGGCGTCGGCTTCGAGGGGTTCCTCGGCCCGCGACGTGCGGGAGCGGAGCATGTCGAGGCAGACCCGGCCGACGACCGTGGTGAGCCAGCCGCCCAGGTTCTCCACCCGCCCGGCGTCCGTACGGCTCAGCCGGAACCAGGCCTCCTGCACGGCGTCGTCGGCCTCGGCGGCGGAACCGAGCATGCGGTGGGCGACGGCGCGGAGGCGGGGGCGATGGGATTCGAATCGGGCGGCGAGGAATTCGCCGCCGCTTTCCGTGCCGTTCCCGTTCTCTTCGGTCCCGTTCCCTTCGGGCTCGTTCCCTTCGGGCTCGTTCTCTACGGGCCCGTTCTTTTCGGGGAATTCGAAGTCGCCCATGGGTCATGCTCCTCGTCGCCGTCCGCCCCTTCACCGACTGGACGAAGGACGACAGAGGAATGTGACACCAGGCACCCGGCGCGGACGGCGACGGGGAGCGGAACTACCCCCAGTCCCGCCCGTTCCGCCCGCGCTTCGTGTCGGACCGCTGCTTCTTCTCGCGCAGCCGGCGTTCGTTGATACCGCGCGGAATCCGGGTGGCCCGGCGCGGCTTCGGCGGCGGCGCGGTGGCCTCCGCGAGCAGCGCGGCGAGGCGTACGGCGGCGGTCTCGCGGTTGCGCCACTGGGAGCGGTGCTCGGAGGACCGTACGGTCACGACGCCGTCGACGAGCCGCGAGGCGAGCCGCTCCAGCGCGCGCTCCTTCCACACCGGGGGCAGCGCCTCGGTCTTGGCCAGGTCGAACCGCAGCTCCACCTGGGAGTCGCTGGTGTTGACGTGCTGCCCACCCGGCCCTGACGACCGCGAGAAACGCCACATGAGCTCGGCCTCGGGCAGGGAGACGGAGCCGCGGATGGCATAGGGACCGGACATGTCCCCCATGGTCGCGCGTCTGTCCGGTCCACGTCACTCCAATTACCCCGGGAGTTGCGGGTAAAGAAAGTAAAGTCACCTGGAACCTTCGGTACCCCTCTTGGCGTTCATAGTGGTACCGGTAGCTTCGTCCTCAGTACGAAGCCCGCACCGCAACGAGGGAAGGACTCCCAACCATGGCTGTAAGCCTGTCCAAGGGTGGCAACGTCTCGCTCACCAAGGAGGCCCCGGGCCTGACCGCCGTCACCGTAGGCCTCGGCTGGGACGTCCGCACGACCACCGGCACGGACTTCGACCTCGACGCCTCGGCGATCGCGGTCAACCCCGAGGGCAAGGTCTACTCGGAGGGTCACTTCATCTTCTTCAACAACAAGTCGACCCCGGACCAGACGATCGTCCACACCGGTGACAACCGCACGGGCGAGGGCGCGGGCGACGACGAGGCGATCAACGTCAACCTCGCCGGCCTCCCCGCCGACGTCGAGAAGATCGTCTTCCCGGTCTCGATCTACGACGCGGAGACCCGCTCGCAGAACTTCGGCCAGGTCCGCAACGCGTACATCCGCATCGTGAACCAGGCCGGCGGCGCCGAGATCGCCCGCTACGACCTCTCCGAGGACGCGGCGACGGAGACGGCGATGGTCTTCGGCGAGCTCTACCGCAACGGCGCGGAGTGGAAGTTCCGCGCGGTGGGCCAGGGTTACGCCTCGGGCCTGGTCGGCATCGCGCAGGACTTCGGCGTCAACGTCTGAGCCCCGCACCGCCTGTAGTGCCGTAGGTGAGGCCCCTGGCTGCGGTTGCGGCCGGGGGCTTCGGCATGACCGGGAGACGGAGAACACAGGGGGCGGGGCTGCTCAGGGAGGTCTCAGCCACGTATGGCAATGTGCCGGGATCAGCAGCGGTGCTGATCTGACCGACCTGATCCGCCGATCCGCCCGATCGGCTGGGTCGGCTGGGTCGGCTAGGTCGGCTCGGCCGGCTAGGTCGGCTCGGCCAGCTAGATCGGCTACGTCGGCCCGATCGGCTGGGTCGGCCCGGTTGCCGTGGTCGGCCGGTTGTCCGGTCGGCCCTGTCGTGGCCATCGGTCGACGCGGTCGGCGGTCACGGTCGCCATGGCCGTGGCCGTAGGTCGCGGTCGCTGTGGCCCTCGGTCGCGGTCGCCATGGCCGTGGTCGTAGGTCGTGGTCGCCGTGGCCCTCGGTCGTGGTCCCCATGGCCGTCGGTCACGGTCGCCGTGGTCGCCCTGGTGTGTCGTCGTCGGCCTGACCCTGGAAGGACAGCGAGCCCTATGTCGTTCGGATCCTCCCCCGTCGGTTTCGGGCCGCCGCCGCCTCCCGCGTGGACCCCGCCGACCGACACGGAGCACGCGCTGGTCGAGGCGCGGGCGCGCGGCGACTGGACGGCGTACTACGACGTGCTGTCCCGCGTCCGCCTCTACTACCAGATGTCACGCGAGGCCTACGACGCCCAACCGGAGCGCGTCCACCGGGTGTTCACCCGCGACGAGCGCACCGGCGCCAGGTACTGGGAGCTCTTCACCGACGGCGTGCTGCCCGCACCGCGCCCCGACGATCTGGTGTATTCGGGCGCGTCACTGCGCTGGATCGCGGAGGTCTGGAATCCGCAGGACCCGCCCACGATCGTCGTCAACCCCGGCACCCCCTGCGAACTGGCCCTCCCCTACGGCCCACCCGGCACGACGGACTGGTCGCGAGCGGCGAACCGCCCCGACATCCCGTCCGCCGCGATGCGCCTGCGCGCACTCCACGTGGGCGGTGTGCTGCACGGCCCGGTCGCCCACGGCCTGGCCTGCGGAGCGCTCCTCTGCGTCAGCAACGGCTCCCTCTGGAACGCCCCGGCCTGGCACGGACACGGCTACGACGGTGAGCGCCGGCGGCTGCGCGAGTGGTGGGGCATCACGACCCGCGCCGAGTGGCAGTACCACCTGCGGAACCTGCTCGCCTGCGAAGCGTCAAGCTCCGTATGGGAGTTCGCGCTCAGCCTGCGCCGTACGATCGCCCGCGACTTCGGCGGCCACGTCGACATCGGCTACTGGCGCCAGGCCGTGGCCACGGTCATCCGGGCCGACTCCGAGGGCGCCACGGTGATCACGGAGGACGGCGTCACGAAGACCGACCCGCGCCCGGAGTCGGAGACCGAGGCGCGAATAGCGGGCGTACAGAGCCTCATCGGCCGTATCACCCGCTACGAGGCCCGTATGCGCGCCGACGGCATCCTCGACGAGAACCGCTACGTCACGTCGGTCGAGGCCTGGGACCTGGGCCGCGCCTCGAAGATGGCCCGCTGGGGCCTGGGCGCCCGCTTCGCGACCCTCCAGGAGACCGAGTCGGCCGTGGCCCGGGCGGGCCGGGCCGCCGCCCTCGCCTACCGCTCCTGGCCCGACTTCTCCGCCGGTTACATCCTCGGCCGCTGCCTCCACTTCGACGAGGAGGAGTTCGGGGACTGGTACCAGGACATGGTGTCGGCGCACCGGATCCTGATGACGGAGGCGGGCAGCCCGTGGCTGAACATCCCGTTCCGCTAGGCCGGCGAACGGTTCCGGTTGAAGCCCGGCGGAGCCCCCGGCGGCCAGGGCCTGTCCGGCGGATCAGGTCGCTGGAAATCCGCGGTGACTGATCAGTGCCGGTGAGCGGGGCCTGGTGCGTGCAGCTGCAAGGCGGAGGAGGGCGGCGACGCGGAGCGTCGGCAACCGACGACAACGCGGCAGATGTGCGTGCCAGGCCCCGCGTCTGCGACAGGATCCGCCGGACAGGCCCTAGCGTGCCCCCATGTTCCTCGAACCGCTCACGCCGACCGAGGCCGGTGCGCTCCCCGGTGAGCTGCTCACCGAGCTGACCGCCCTCTACGCCTCGAACCACGCGTTCCACGCGCTCAGCGGCGACTTCCCGGACCCGGCGGACATCCGGCCGGAACAGGTCGCGACCGCGCTGGCCGACGAGTTGGCCGACCCGGACGTGGAGGTCCTGCTCGCCCGCAGCGCCGGACACCTGATCGGAATCGCGATCACCCTCGCCACCCACCCCGACCCGGCCGACGGCGACCCCTGGATCGGCCTCCTGATGATCGACGCGACCCAGCAACAGCACGGCTACGGCCGACAGTTGGCGTCCCTCGTCGAGACCCGTCTCCGCGCCTCAGGCCGAACCGCCGTACGCCTGGCCGTCCTCGACAACAACCCCGACGCCCTCACCTTCTGGACCACCCTCGGCTACGACGTCATCGACCACCGCGAGGACCGCCGACTCGGTCGCCCCTGCACGGTGTTGCGCAAGCGGCTCCGCTGACCCGTGACCTCGCGCGGCCCGGTCGGCCGGTCCCGTAGATCAAGGTCGGGAGGGTCGATCAAGGTCAGGAGGGCCGGTCAAGGTCAGGAGGGTCGGTCAAGGGCGGGCCGGTTTCCCGTGCCCGTACAGCCAGTTCTTCCAGATTCCGGTGAAGTCCCTGCCCGGGGCCATCTTCTCGACGTAGGCCGTGAAGTCCGCCGTGTCGGCGTTGCCGTGGCGGTGGGTGGCTGCCCAGCCCTGGATGATGTCGTAGAAGCGGGCGTCGCCGACCGTGCGGCGGATCTTGTGGAGGACCATCGCGCCGCGTTCGTAGACGGGGCTGTCGGAGATGTGGGCGGCGGAGGTCGGGGTGGCCGGCGGGAAGGCCCAGACGGCGTCGCCGTCCGCCTTGTCGTCGAAGTAGGTGCCCTTGTAGAGGGCGTCGAAGGTCTGCTGGGCGGTGTCGCCGTCGTGGTCCTCCGCCCAGAGCCACTCCGCGTAGGTCGCGAAGCCCTCGTTGAGCCACATGTCCCGCCAGGTCTTCGGGGTGACGGAGTCGCCGTACCACTGGTGGGCGAGTTCGTGGACGAGGGTGGCGGTGTCGGGGGCGCCGGGGAAGAACGGGCGGTTCTGCGTCTCCAGCGCGTAGCCCGCGTCGCCGCCGCGGTCGACGATCGCGCCGGTGGAGGAGAAGGGGTACGGGCCGAAGTTGTACTCCTCCCACTCCATTATCTCGGGCAGCCCGGCCAGCACCTTGCGGCTCGCGGCGGCCTCCTGCGGGTCCACCGCGACGTAGACGGGGAGGCCGTTCTTCGTGGTGGTGCGGGTGATGTCGTAGTGGCCGATCGCGACGGTGGCGAGGTAGGTCGCCATGGGTTGCGGGGTGTGCCAGCTGTAGGTCGTCGCGCGGGCGGTCCCGGTCGTCGTCTCGCTTCTCAACTCGCCGTTGGAGACCGCCTGGAGGCCCTTCGGGACGGTGATCGTGATGTCGTACGTCGCCTTGTCGGACGGGTGGTCATTGCCGGGGAACCACGCCATCGAGCCGGTCGGTTCGCCGAGCGCGAGCGCGCCGTCCGCCGTGGGCAGCCAGCCCTCGTCCGAACCGTCGGGGTCGGTGATCGTCTCGGGGGTGCCGGAGTAGTGGACCGTCGTCCGGAACGTCCTGCCCTTGCGGAGAGCAGCGGACGGCCGGACCTTCAGTTCCTGTCCGCTACGGGTCCAGGAGGCCTTTTTGCCGTCCACCGTAAGGGAGTTGACCTTCATGCCCTGGAAGTCGAGGTCGAAGGTGGCGAGGGGGGTGGTGGCGCGGGCGGTGACCGTGGCGGTGGCGGTCAGGGTGGGGGCGGTGGCGCTGTCGCGGGTTTCGGAGGTAGCGGACGCGTCGGACGCGTCGGGGGTGTAGGCGAGGGTCAGGTCGTAGTGGGTGACGTCGTAGCCGCCGTTGCCGGACTTCGGGAAGTACGGGTCGCCTACGCCCGCGCTGCCGGAGGTGGCGTGAACCCCGCCCGATCCGCTGCACGCCGTCAGGCTGAGAGTCAGGGTGAGGGAGAGGGCGACGGTGAGGGTGCGCAGAGAGGGCGTGACAGTCGGGGCGAGCCGTGCGGATCTGGACACGTGCGCGATCCTATGAGCTCGGGGGGCGTCGCTCCGGGCGGTGGCCCGGCCACCGGAGACTCCGGCCGACCTTGGGTCTCCCCGACCGTGACACCATCTCCTACGTGCTCGACATCGGCTACGCCCTCTCCAACCGCTTCCCCGACCCCCCGCAGACCGACTACCGCCGCGCGGACGTCCACGCGCTGCGGCACGACCTGTTCTGCGGTGACGTCTACCTCGCCGACACCAAGGCGGACCGGGAAGTGTCCACGGCGTGGGGATGGGTGCCGGTGCTCGACTTCGCGTGGGCGCTGTGCGACATCGTGGAGCGGATCGATCAGGATCCGGCGGGGTCGCGGGCGTCGCGGCCGCAGCGGGCGGAACTGGATTTCACCGAGTCGACGGATCGGATGTTGTTCGAGCGGCGGTTCGGGTGGGTGGATGTCGAGGCGGACTGGATGCGGGGGGATGAGGAGGCGTTGACCTTCTCCCACGCCGACCTTCGGCGTGAGGCGCGGGATTTCCTCCATGACCTGATCGCGGACCTGGTCGATATGCACGAGGCGCTGGGCGAAAACCCGGCGATCTGGACGCTCCAGGCGAAGTTTCCGAGGGTCGCCTGAACGCCCTGAGCTTGATGGTTGCCCGGCACTCACGGCACCGTCCCTGGGGGCTGCGCCCCCAGACCCCCATCGGCCCTGAAGGGGCCTCGTCCTCAAACGCCGGACGGGCTGATCAATGCGGGGCTGGGTTGAGAAGTGGACGGGCTGAATGATGCCGGCCCGAATTGAGGGGTGCACCAAGAAACACCCGCAAAGAACCCCTAGCCCCTCCCCCCTTGTCCCCGTTGGGCGCTCCCCACCCCCTCACCCCTCCACCCGAATCCCCATCTGCACAGCCAACACCGGCGCCAGATCCAGCAGCTGCCCCATGCTGATCACCGCCCCGGACAACCGCTCCACCCCGCGCGCGATCTCCAGCTCCACGGCCCCCCGAAGATCCACGTCAGTGAAGGTCACGCCGGTGAAATCCGCGCCCTTCAACGCGCAGTCCACGAACTCGACGCGCTCCAGCCGGGCATCGAGGAAGTCGGGCTCGACGAGGACGCACCCCTCGAAGACGACGTCCCGGAGTTTCGCCTTGCGCAGGTTCAGGTAGTCGATCTTGCCGCCGCGGATCACCACACGCTCCAGCACGGCACCGTGCAACTGGACCCCGCCCATCCGCGCGTCGACGACCTCGACGTCACGCAGGGTCGATTCCGCGAGGTCCGTGCCGACGCCCCGTATGCCGGTGAGGACGGAGTCCAGTACGCGGGCGTGGTGCAGCCGGGTCTCGTCCAGCGCGCATCCCGTCAGCGCGCAGTCCATGAAGCGGGCGCCCCCGCCGTCCTGCCCCACGAAGTCCTGGTCGCGGAAGTCCAGCCCGTCATAGTCCCCGTCGGGCTCCAACTCCCCACCCTCGTAAGCCTCCAGAACGGGCAACCGCACCTCCGGCCGCCGCGCCCCCTTCACTCCGCCCGTCGCCGCTCTCCTCGCCATACCCCCATCCTGCACCCCGCCACTGACAACGAGGACGGCCACCACTTGACCTCAAGCACGCTTGAGGTCGAAGAGTGAGGACCCGCGCAAGCCCGCCCATCCGCACAAGCCACAGCAACCGGAACACGCTCGTCACCCTGGGGGTCCCATGCACGCCGTCCGACTCCACACCTTCGGTCCCGCCGAGAACCTCACCTACGAACCCACCGCCGACCCCACCCCCGCCCCCGGCCAGGTGCGAATCGCGGTGGCCGCGGCGGGAGTTCACCTCCTGGACACGGTTCTACGGAAGGGAGAACGCGGCCCGCTCCCCGAACTCCCGGCCCTCCCCACCATCCCCGGCCGCGAGGTCGCCGGTGTCGTCGAGTCGCTCGGGGACGGGGTCGCCGGGCTGTGGCTCGGAAAGCGGGTGGTGGCGCACCTCGGGTTCGCGCCGGGCGGATACGCGGAGCTGGCCGTGGTCGACGTCGACCGCGTCCACGAGATCCCGGCGAACCTCGACTTCGCACAGGCAGTCGCCATGATCGGAACGGGCCGTACGGCCATGGGAATCGTGCAGTTCACCGACCTGACCCCCGACTCCCTGGCGATCGTCCCGGCCGCCGCCGGAGGCCTCGGCACCCTCCTAGTCCAGTACGCCAAGCACGCCGGCGCCACCGTCATCGGCCTGGCGGGCGGCCCGGAAAAGGTCGCCCTCGTACACGCCAACGGCGCCGATCTCGCCGTCGACTACACAGCCCCCGAGTGGCCCGCCAAGGTACGGGCCTGGCTGGGCGACCGGCGCGCAACCGTCGTGTTCGACGGGGTGGGCGGCGACATCGCACGCGAGGCGACCGGCCTCCTCCGGGAGGACGGCCGGCACCTCGTCTTCGGCTGGTCGAGCGGCGAGCCGTACACGACCGCCACCCGGTCCGAACACACCCTCGGCCCCGCGATGATGCAGAAGGCCGGCGGCCCGAGCCCCATCCGAACCCTGGAGCTGCGCGCCCTCACCGCAGCAGCGGAAGGCCGCCTCAGCCCGGCCGTAGACCGCTTCCCCCTGCCCAAGGCGGCAGACGCCCACCACGCACTCGAAACCCGGCGGACAACCGGAAAGGTGGTGCTGGAACCATGACCACCCCCAACGCATCCACCCCACCCGCGAACCCGCATCCGAACGCACACACGAATACGATTCAGGATGCGATAGATACCGATTCATGGTCTTCTGGCCAGATGAGTGTCACCCGAACAGGTGAATCAGCCGCGACGGACGAGCCCGATCCCCGGCGCTGGTGGGGCCTGGTGATCATCGCTCTCGCGCAGCTCATGGTCGTCCTCGACGCGACGATCGTGAACATCGCACTCCCCTCCGCACAGCGCGATCTGGGCATGTCCGACGGCAACCGGCAATGGGTCATCACGGCGTACACCCTCGCGTTCGGCGGCCTGCTCCTGCTGGGCGGCCGGATCGCCGACCTGGTGGGCCGCAAACGGACGTTCATCATCGGCCTGATCGGCTTCGCGGGCGCCTCCGCACTGGGCGGCGCGGCCACGAGCTCGGGCATGCTCTTCGGCGCCCGCGCCCTCCAGGGCGTCTTCGCCGCCGTACTGGCCCCCTCCGCGCTCAGCCTCCTGACCACGACGTTCACGGACCCGAAGGAACGCGGCAAGGCCTTCGGGATCTACGGCGCACTCGCGGGCAGCGGTTCGGCGATCGGCTTCATCGCGGGCGGGCTGCTCACGGAGTACCTGAACTGGCGCTGGTGCCTCTACGTCAACATCCCCATCGCGATCATCGCGGTCTTCGGCGCCTTCGCCCTGCTCCACGACCGCCCGGGCCACAGCGGCGCCCGCCTCGACGTGCCCGGCGTCCTCCTGGGCTGCGGCGGACTGGTGGCGATCGTCTACGGCTTCAGCGAGGCGGAACCGCGCGGCTGGACGGACCCCCTGGTCCTGGGCCTGTTCGCGGCAGGCGTCGTACTCCTCGTCGCCTTCGTCTGGTGGCAGAACAGGGCGCCCAGTCCCCTCCTGCCCCTCCACATCGTCAAGGACCGCAACCGCGCCGGCTGCTTCCTGACGATGGGCCTCGCGGTCATCGGCATGTTCGGCATGTTCCTGTTCATGACCTACTACCTCCAGGTCATCCTCGACTACTCGCCCGTGAAGACCGGCATGGCCTTCCTACCCCTCACGGTCGCGATCATCATCGGCTCGACCCAGATCTCGGCCCGCCTGATGCAGCACGTGCCGCCACGCACCCTGATGGTCCCGGGCGCGGTACTGGCCGCCGCGGGCATGTCCTTCTTCACCCGCCTGACGGTCAACTCGGACTACACCACCGAACTGCTCCCCGGCCTGATCCTGATGGGCCTCGGCATGGGCCTCATCTTCATGCCGGTCTTCGCCACCGCCACAGCAGGCGTGGCCCCGCAGGACTCGGGCGTCACCTCGGCGACCGTCAACACGGCCCAGCAGGTGGGTGGTTCGATCGGCACGGCCCTCCTCAACACGATCGCCACCACCAGCAGCACGGCCTACATCGTCGCCCACCTCCACAACCCCGCCGAGAAGGCCCTCGTCACCAGCAAGGGCATCGTCCACGGCTACACGGTCGCCATCTGGTGGGCCGTAGCCGTCATGCTCCTCGCAGGCCTGGTAGCAGGCCTGATGGTCACAGCCCGAGCCCCGAAGCACGCCCCACCGGCCCAATCCCCGACCCAGGATTCGACCCCGGCACCGGAATCAAGGTCGGCGACCTGACCCGAACGTCCCGCACGCCACGTACGGCGGCAAGGCGACGTGTCGGGGGGTGTCCGCCCGCAGCGGTCGGCGCTCAACTCGCCGCACTCTCAAGAAACGTTGCCGCGCCGATCCGAGGACGGAGACCCCCCGGCGCGGCGCCGACCCACAACGCAGCACGGACGAACCACGACGCACGGGCACCCAGCCACGAGGCGGCACCCCCACTCACCCAGGGGCGCGGGGCGGTGTCGATGTGCGGCTCCGCCGCGTGGCCGCGACCAGCCCCCACCGGCCCGCACCTGACAACGTGTCACCCCCGCCCAGCCACCCGATCCGCCCACCGAGCCAACCGCGAAGACGACACCCCGTACCCCTCCGACTCCCGCCGATCCGCAGCGCGATACGTCGCGTACATCCCCTGCACCCCCAACCACCGAAACGGCTCCGGCTCCCACTTCCGCACCTCATGCCCCACCCAAGGCAACCCGGTGAGCTCAGTGGCCCCCGCCTGCCCGGAATCCACCTGCACCAGATCCCGCAAGGTCCGCGCAGCGAGGTTCGTCGTGGCCACCCCGGACCCGACATACCCCCCGGCCCACCCCAGCCCCGTGGCCCGATCCAGCGTCACCGTCGCGCACCAGTCCCGAGGCACCCCAAGAACCCCCGACCACGCATGCGCAACCCGCACCCCCGCAAGCGCCGGAAAGAACCGCACGAGAATCTCCCGCAACGCCTCGACCGTGGAAGCCTGCGTCCGCCCGTCGTTGTCGGTCTTCGACCCGAACCGATACGGCACCCCCCGCCCACCCAACGCGATCCGCCCGTCGGCGGTGCGCTGCGCGTACATATAGGCGTGGGCCATGTCCCCCAAGGTCTCCAGCCCGTCCCACCCCACCGCCTCCCACTGCGCGTCGGTGAGCGGCTCGGTGGCGATCATCGACGAGTTCATCGGCAGCCAGGTCCGCCGCTGCCCCTTGAGACTCGCGGTGAACCCCTCGGTACACCGCAGCACATAGGGCGCCCGCACGGTCCCGTACGGCGTCACCGCATGCTTGGGCCGGATCTCCGTAACCGGCGTCGACTCATGGATAACGACGCCCAACGCCTCGGCCGCAGCGGCAAGCCCCTTCACCAGCTTCACGGGATGCAGCCGAGCACCATGGGGCGTCCACGTGGAACCAACCGCGTCCGCGACCCGGATCCGCTCACCGGTCTCGCGCGCCCCGTACAACTCCCGATCGGTCTCGCCGTACGACAGCTCGTGCTCGTGAAAGGCTTTCAGCCGGGCCAACTGAGCGGGCGTACAAGCGACTTCGAGCACCCCACCCCGATGGATGTCGGCGTCGATCCCCTCCGCCTCCGCCACCGCGATGACCTCGCCGACGGTGTCGTTCATGGCCTTCTGCAGCCGCACGGCCGCATCCCGCCCATGAAGTTTCGCGTACCGGTCGCGCCCGGCGATCCCGTTGTACAGCCACCCGCCGTTCCGCCCGGAAGCGCCGTAGCCGCAGAACTTCTGCTCCAGGACGACGACCCGCAGGAAGGGCGCCGCCTTCTTCAGGTAGTACGCGGTCCACAACCCGGTGTACCCGCCCCCGACGATCACGACATCCGCGGAGGCGTCACCACCGAGGGGCTCCCGCCGCACAGGGATGCCGTCGTCCGCGTACCAGAAGGAGACGCCACCGTTCACGACACCGTTCAGGGCACCGTCCGCCCCACCGCTCACCGAGCTGCTCATGACCGGACGCTAACCCCTGAGCGCGGCCACTGTCTCCTTCGGATTCCATGCTTTTCCGCACCCTCTGACCAGCGGATAACACGCGAGCCCGATCACCACGGAGGTGAAATGCCCGAGATCGGTGAAGGTACGGCCGGTCGCCAGCGGCACCCCGTAGACGGCCAGCACGGCCACCAGATACAGGTACCGCCACGGCACCGCGATCCGGTACGCGAGCACCCCGACGACCCCGGCGAGCGCGTAACTCACCCCGACGTCAAGGGTGTCAACGGCGGACTCCGGCGCCATGTCGTTCTTGATCGCCCACAGCAGCGCCCCCTCACTGATCAGCGTCGCCAGCACATGCGCGGCCACACACACCATCAGCCACCGCGCCGTACCGATCCAGCGTTCGGCCTGCGCGTGGAACACCGTGTACAGCACCGCGTACGGCACCCAGCGGCCCCCGTCGATCCACATCGCGCTCGCGAACAGCACCCGCACCGGCTTGTTCGACAGCTCGTGGATGTTGGTGGACCGCTGCCGCAGGAAGTCCTGTTCGAAATCCGGCGACATGTGGTGCATGGCGACCGTGGTGACGAAGAGGATCCCCAGCCAGACATACGTGCCGGGGGCGCTGCGGACGTACGCCCACACCCTGTGGAGGCCCCGGGTAATTCGCATGAGCCGATTCACGCACGCAAGTATGGTCGGAGCCGTGATCGACATCCCGGCCGCGCTGGTCACCTCCCAGGAGAGGTTCAACGGAGCGGCGGGACGCGCCTTCGTGGCGGAACTCCCGCACCGCGCGGCCGGCTTCCTGGACCGCTGGTCACTCCGGCTCGACGGCCCCTCGATGTACGGCATGTGCGCCCTGGTCCTGCCGGTCCTGCGCGCCGACGGCACCCGGGCCGCGCTGAAACTCCAGTACCTCGACGAGGAGACCGCAGGCGAGCCGATCGCCCTGCGAACTTGGGGCGGCGACGGCGCCGTACGGCTTCTTGAGTACGACGACGGAACCGGCACCCTGCTCCTGGAGCGCCTTGACGCGTCCCGTGCCCTCACCCACGAACCGGACTCCCGGGCCGCGGCCCTCGTGATCGCCCGTCTGCTGGCCCGCCTGACCGCGGTATCCGCACCACCGGAACTGCACCGGCGTCTCGGCCCGATCGCGGCGGCCATGCTGGAGCAGACACCGTCCGCCCTCCCCCACCTCCCCGACCCGGCGGACCGACGCCTGATCGAGGACTGCGCGGCGGCGGTGCGCGAGGTCGCGGACGAGCCCGGGGACCGGCTGCTGCACTGGGACCTGCACTACGACAACGTGCTCGGCACCCGGCCCGCAACCGAAAGCGGCACAGACACAGCTCCCGCCACCGCCACCGCCACCGCCACCGCCACCGCCACCGCCACCGAGGACCGTGGCCCCTGGTTGGCGATCGACCCCAAGCCCCTCGCGGGCGACCCCGGTTTCGAACTCTTCCCGGCGCTGGACAACCGTTTCGACCCCGACGAAATCCGTTGGCGCTTCGACGCGATGACCGACGTGATCGGTCTCGACCGGGCGCGGGCGCGGGCCTGGACGCTGGGGCGGGTGCTGCAGAACGCGCTGTGGTCGCTGGCGGACGGCCGCGCCCCGGCGCCGGATCACCTGGAGATCGCACGAAGGCTGCGCGACCTGCACTGACCGGACCGTCACGCCCAGGCAGGCGTCCAGGTCTCGGCGGTCCCGGCGTCGGCGGGGTCGGCCTCCGTGGTCGTGCCGAGGTGATCGCGAAGGGCGGTAAGGGCGGGGTGCCGATTGTCGCGATGGCGGACGAGGGAGTGCGGATAGACCGGCGTCGGATTCCGGACCGCGATCCGGCGCAGGTCGTGGTGGGCGGGCCAGACCAGCCGGGTCTGCTCCCCCACGAACGTCGCCAGCGAACGCGACCCGGCGATGGTGTCGAGCAGCGGCTCCACCCCGAAGTCCGGTCCGTTGCTCTCGATGGTGAGTCCGAACGCGGCGGCGAGTGCGTCGTAGTACGCGGCCCATTCGGTGCCCGGGACGAGGCCGGGCATCCAGATCCGGTGCCCGACGAGGTCGGCCGGGGTGACGGTCCCGGCGCCGGCGAGGGCGTGGGCCGGTCCGGTGAGGAGCTGGACGGGTTCGTCGAAGGCGCGGCTGACCTCGATGTCGTCGGGGAGCCGGCGCCCGGTCATCGTGACGGCGCGGAAGGACGCGTCGACCGTGCCGGAGCGGATCGCGTCGACGGCCGCGTCGGCGTCGAAGAGCGTCACGACGTCCAGCTCGATCTCGGGGCGGGCCCGGTGGAAGTCCCGCAGCAGCGCGGCCGGGGCGAGCCCGCGCCCGATCACGTCGACGCGCAGCGCCCGGTGCCCGGGCCGCACGGAGGCGAACGCCCGCGCCTCGGCACGCAGCAGATCCCGTGCGTGCGGCAGGAACCCCCGCCCGTCGACGGTCAGCTCCGCCCCGCGCGGAGTCCGCGCGAAGAGCCGCACGCCCACGGCCCGCTCCAGCGCGGCGACCCGCTTGGAGACGGCCTGCTGGGTGATCGACAACTCCGTGGCCGCATCCTGGAAACGGCCCGCGTCGGCGATGGCCACGAAGGTGCGTACGGCGTCGAGATCCACGCCTGCGACGATACTGGCGGCCACTGACAACGGGCCGCGGGAAGCCGATGAGCAGCAGACACAACTCCGGGTTGTGGCTCTCCGGCGCGTCGGTTGTTTGATCCCGGGGTCCGGCACTCGCTTTGATGCCGGTGGCCTGGACGCCGGGGTCGGGGCGAGGTCGGGGCCCGGGTCCGGATCGGCGGGCGCGGGCGAACGAGCAGGCACGAGCGAACCAGCGGAACGCGGAACGGGTGGGGCACGAATGGCGGGCAGACGGGCGCTGGGACGCCGTTTCGGCTGGCTGTGGGCGTCGTTCGCGGTCAGCTCGTACGGCACCGGGCTCGGCTTCGGCGCGTTCCCCTTCATCGCGATCCTCGTACTTCACTCCGGCCCGACCCAGGTGGCCGTGCTGGCCGCGTCGGGCAGGGCGGTGGGCGCGCTGGTCGCCGTACCGCTGGGGCCGTGGGTGGAGTTCCGCCGCAAGCGGCCGGTGATCATCGCGATGGACCTGATCCGGTTCGGGGCGCTGCTGACGGTCCCGGTGGCGTTCGCGTGCGGGCTGCTCAGCTTCGCGCAGCTCCTCGTCGTGTCGGTCGTCGTCGCCGCGGCGAACATCGCGTTCAACGCGGCGAGCGGCTCGTACCTGAAGTCGCTGGTCCCGCCGGAGGACCTGCTGGTCGCGAACTCCCGCTTCGAGTCGACGACCTGGACCTCGACGATGCTGGGGCCGCCGCTCGGCGGCGCCGCGATCGGGCTGTTCGGACCGGTGACGACGGTGGTGGCCGACGCGGTCAGCTATCTGCTGTCGGCGCTCGGCATCCGCGCCATCGGCGGCACGGAACCGCGCCCCGAGCGGACCGGCGGGCCCCGGCTGCGCGCGGGCGATCTGCTCGACGGCTGGCGCTACATCCTCGCCCACCCCACCCTGCGTCCGCTGCTCCTCAACGCGATGACGGTCAACGGCCTGATCATGGCCGCCGAGCCGCTGCTCGCCGTCCTCCTGCTGGGCCGACTCGGCTTCTCGCCCTGGCAGTTCGCCCTCGTCCTCGCGGCCTCCTCCGGCGCGGGCGGCTTCATCGGCTCCCGCCTGGCCCGCCCGCTCGCGGCCCGGTTCGGCAGGCGTCGGGTGCTGCGGACCTCCGGAACGCTCCGCGCCTGCTGGCCGATCGGCCTGGCGTTCGTCACGCCAGGACTCCCCGGCATGCTCCTCGTCGCCGCCCTGCAACTCGCCATGGTGACCTGCATCGGCGTCTTCAACCCCCTCCTCGCCACCGCCCGCCTCGAACAGACCGCCCCCGACCGGGTCGCCCGCACCCTCACGGCCTGGTCCATCAGCACGAGCGCGGCGATCTCGGCGACGACCGCCCTGTGGGGAGTGCTGGCGGCGGTCACGACACCGCGGACGGCGATCGCGGTCGCCGGAGTGTTGCTGCTGGCGTCACCGCTGCTGCTGCCCCGGCGAGGAGCGACCGAGCGGGACGAACAGGAGCCGCGGGAAAGGGAGTTGAAGGAGCGGGAGTCGCGGGAGCCGGCCGCCGAGGTGCCGGACGCGGTCGAGGGCGCCTGAAAATCCGGCGCTCGGGCCACCCTGCCCCGGTTAGCCTCCCCCCATGATCCGCACCGCGACGCCCACCGACATCCCCGTCATCCACGCCCTGATCCGCGAACTCGCCGCCTACGAGAAGGAACCCCAGGAGGCGAGAGCGACCCCGGAGCAGCTCCACGAGGCACTCTTCGGTGAACACCCCGGCGCCTACGCCCACTTGGCGACCGACGACACCACCGGCGAACCGGTCGGCTTCGCGCTGTGGTTCCTCAACTTCTCGACCTGGCGCGGAGTCCACGGCATCTACCTGGAGGACCTCTACGTCCGCCCCACCACCCGAGGCGCGGGCCACGGCAAGGCCCTCCTCACCGAACTGGCCCGCATCTGCGTGGCGCGCGGCTACGAACGCCTGGAGTGGTCCGTCCTCAACTGGAACCGCCCCGCGATCGACTTCTACGAGGCGCTGGGCGCCCGCCCCCAGGACGAGTGGACGGTGTACCGACTGACGGACGAGGCGCTGCGGAAGCTGGGCCAGCCCCGGTGACCGACGACATCTAGGACAGGAACTGGCCTATCCGCCGTCTAACGTCGCTGTCGTCAACCGACTTCAGCGAAAGGGACCGTGATGTCCGAGCAGGCCAGCGCCGCGCCGGCGGGCTACACCACCGTTGCTCCCTGGGTCGTCACCGATGACACGGGGGCGTTCCTCGACTTCGTCGCGCGGGCGTTCGGGGGTGCGGAGCTCGGGCGGGTGGTGACCGAGGACGGGTTGATCGGGCATGGGGAGATCCGCGTCGGCGACACCGTGGTGCTGGCCTTCGACCGGCACGCGGACTGGCCCGTCATGCCGAGCCTGCTGCGGGTGTTCGTCGCCGACGCGGACACGACGTTCTCGCGGGCCGTCGAAGCGGGTGGCCAGGTGGTCACCGCTCCGGCGGACGACGCCTTCGGGCAGCGCGGGGGACGTATCAAGGATCCGTTCGGCAACATCTGGTGGGTCGTCAGCCATGTCGAGGACGTCTCCGAGGCCGACATGTGGCAGCGGCTGCAGGACCCCGTGTACGCCGGGGCCATGCGCGTGGCACAGGAGACGCTGGACGCCGAGCTCAGCGGGCGACCCGGCGGGCGCAGCAGCGCACCCGTCAGGTCGACGTGACGTCGAGCGGTCGCAGGAAGCGGCGCTCGTACCGCTTGATGCAGCGGGTGCTGCGGGCCAGTTCGAAGGCGTCCTGGCACTCCGGGTCGGTCATGCTGTCGGTGCGGTACTGCTCGTAGGCGGCGAGGCTGGGAAAGGAGAAAAGGGCGTAGGCGATGTCGCTGTCGCCCTCGCTCGGCAGGAAGTAGCCGTGGTGCGTCCCGCCGAACCGGTTGACGAGCCCGACCCAGCGGCGACCGTATTCCTCGAAGTCCTCGAGCTTGTCGGCGTCGATCTCGTACTTCAGATGAATGGTGATCACGCCCACATGATGCAGCATGCGTCCGGGCTCGAAGGCGGCCTGTGGAGGGACTCCGAACTGCAGTAATCTCGCCTGCATGACAGCCCCCTTGGACGACGACGGTGACCGTGAGGGTGTCCCTTCTCCCGGGGAGGAGGTGGCCGACCAGGAGCGTGAGTACTGGGAGAATCGCCGGCTCACCCAGGAACTGGACGACGACGAAGCCGGTCGGCGGGAGCGGCGTCGGCTGAAGGCGCAGGAGCGGAAGATGCATCTGCGGGTCCGTACGCACCGCTACGCACGCCAGCAGGACCAGGGGCCGCTGCCCAGTGCCATGGTGCTGCCGCCGCTGCCCGGAGACGATGATCTCTACGATCACGACCTCATGGACTCCGACGACGACTCGTACTGAGCCCGGTCTCCAGCAGTTCTGGAGCATTTCCCAGGTGCGATGCGACTTCCTTGTCCTGTCAGACTCCGACGGCGGTCAGCCAGCCGCGCTGGGCCGCTTTCACTCCGGCCTGGAACCGGCTCCGTGCACCCAGTTTCTCCATGACCTCGGCGGCCATTCGGCGAGCGGTGCGGGGAGAAACTCCGAGGCGCCTGGCGATCACCTCGTCGGTGTGACCGTCGGAGAGCAGCCGTAGATATTCCACCTCCACCGCACTCGGCCGGTGCACGTCGGTTTCGTCGCGCACATCACCGAGCGGGACGGCTCGCTGCCACACCGAATCGAATAGTTCACAAAGGGCCGCGAGAACTCCCTTTCCCTTGAGGAAAAGGGCACCGTCCGCGCTCGATTCCGCGTCCGTCGGAATGACGGCCGTCTCCCGGTCGACGATCAGCAGTCGCACCGGGAGGGTGGGGACCGTGCGCACCTGACCCCCTCGGCTCGTCAGCCAGGTCGCGTAGGCCACGGTCGGCTGGCTGTTGCGCAGACTGTCGAGGTAGAGGGTGCGCATCCGTACGCCGCGTTCCAGCAGCTCCAGGTCCTGGGGCCGGGCCGCCTCCATGTTCTCGACGGTCTGGGCCCCGGAGGGGGCGAACGCCATGACCTCGGTGCGCACCTCGTGGCAGAGCAGGCTGATCCGGTCGCGGATCTCGTCGATGCCGGTCGCCTGCTCGATCGCGCTCGCCGCTCCCCCGGAGCGCTGCGCGAACTCCGCCACCATGCTTTCGACGGCGAGCCGTACGTCCTCGGTGCGCTTCTTCTCGGCGGCGAGCCGGGCCTCCTGACGCGCCAGGAGCAATTTCATCCCGACTTCCGGCCCGACCGCGCGAAACGTCCTTGAATCACCCGGCGGAAGCCGGACCAGCGAGAGTTCGCTCAATCGGTCCAAGTGGGCACGGAGAACGGTTTCGGAAAGACCGGTCATCTCCCTGATCTCTTCGAATCCCTTGTTCGGATTGCTCAGCACCGTGCGATAAATCGTCGCCGTTTCCCCTTCGATACCCAGCACGTCAAACACCCTGTCCCCCTTAGAGCTTATTGAGTTCAATTACCTCTTCTCACTCGGAGCGTACCGGTGTGTTCCAGGTTCCAGAAGAGTCGCCTTTCCCGCGCAGCGGGCCGGTCCTCGCACGCCTGCGCGAGGACCGGCCGACGGCGGTCAGACCAGGAGGCGTCCCGCGGCGGAGTCCCGCGCGGACCGCGACTTACGGAGATCACGTGCGACGACCGCCTTCTGCAGCCAGCGGTCGGCTCCGTCGTAGCGTGCCGTGAACGCTCGACGACCGTGCACGGCAAGGTAGTTGTCGACGACCAGCAGGGTGCCCGCCTCCACCACGACGTCCTGCTGCACACGTTCCAGCTCGATCACCAGCTCCTTGAGCGCCGTCTCCGCCACGGCGTCGCCGTCGACGCAGCGCATGAAGTACGGGTCGATGCGCAGGTACGGAGAGTCCCCGGCGCCGAAGAGCACGGCGACGGGTTCGGGGTTGTCCCTCATCGCGCGCATCCGCAGCAGGCCGGGGTCGTTGGGCCGCTGGACGGCGAGCTGACGCAGGTGCTCGTCGTCGGGGAGGATGTAGAAGCGCGGTTCGGACAGCACCTGGCGGGTGTCCGCCGACAGCTTCACTTCCTGGATCGAGGCCAGTGTCGTCGGTACCCGGTCGTGGTTGCGGATGCCGAAGAGGGCCAGGTAGTCGCAGCGGTAGGGATGGAACGCGTCCTCGGTGTGCCATTCCAGGAGCACGTCACTGCCGTGTCCGCTCTGCTCGCCTTCTTCGCCGGCGATGGGCAGCACGTTCTGGATCAGTCGTCCGGACTGGAGTGTGGGCCAGCTGAACACCTCGCCGAGGCACTGGCCCATCAAGGCGAGGAAGAGCTCCTCTCGGCGTGTGCGTCCGGCGGCCGCGCCCTCGGCCCAGTTGCGGGGCGTCGGGCCGACGGCTGCGTCGTCGACGCCGAAGCCGCTCAGCAGGAAGCCGGCGGCCGCGTCATTGCGCCGGAATTCCTCCAGGAACCGACGGAGGCCGACCGGCACGTGCGACACCAGCTCCCAGGCGTTGTCGTAGAACGCCTGCTCACCGGGGTCGTGCTGTGCCACGCTCGGGTCGGAGAGCAACTGCTGGAGGGAAGATATCTCCTCGGCGGAGAGTTCGTAGCTCAGAATGCCGCGGTACTGACTCATTAACGCCTCGCTTCTGATGTCGAATGGTTGCTGTCAGCCTTTTGTTTCGCCGTGTCGCCCGCAGGGATCCACCAGGGGATGTGCCGGCCAAGAGCACCGATCGGCATGACGGCCTTGAACATGTCGTTCTCCACATTGGCCAGTCGCACGTCGTACGGTTTGCCGACCGCGTGGAAAGCGCGGCCGATTCCTGTCCGCTGCCGGTCGATGGCCTTCGCGTGCCGCTCGAAAGTGCTGGCGGGTTGCAGGAGGAAATAGGTCCGACGGTCGCCGTAGGTGTATCGCGGTGATGTCTCCGGATAGCAGGGAGCGAAGGAGACCAGGAAGAAGAGTTCGCCTTCGATCATCGCGTACCAGCGTTCGTCCGGCTGCGGATCATCAGGGACGTAGACGCTTGAGAACAGCTCCGTGAGCACGGTGTAGAAACGCCGGGTGAGATCCACCAGCGCGTCCAGTGTGATACCGACCGACGTGTCCTCGAAGGTGATGATCATGCCGTCGCGTGAGCGTTCGGCGGCCGTGCGGAAGAAGTCCGAGATGATGGCGCGGTGCCCTGCCAGTTCGCTCTCGACGTCCGTGGTCCGGATGGTGATCCCGGGCCCCATCTTCGACTGCTTGGCGAAAGGGCAGTACGACTTCTGCGTTATCTCCTCGAAGCTCATGTCTCACTCACCGCCTTGACCTTTACCTTCGCCTGTGCCTTCGCCTGCGCCGGTTCGCTGACGGTCGCCGTGGCCCGGCACCCGATGACGTAGAACCAGAGGCTGACGACCACGACCGCGATCAGGACGTAGAACATGGCGGCCGGCGCGAAGTGCTCGAGGAGGAAACCGCAGAGGATCGGTCCCAGGGCGATGCCGACATGGATGAGGTTCTGGGCGCCGAAATAGCTGCCGCGCAGTTTTTCCGGTGCGATGGAGTCGATGAACGTGAACTCCGCGGGCACCACGATGACCTCGCCGAGACTGAAGACCACCACGGCGATGACGATGATGGCCGCGTTCGTGGAGAGCGACATCGCGAACAGCCCGATGACGAAGGCGCCGATCCCGACGGTCAGCCACTTCAGCAGGTTGTCCGGCTTCAGGCGGCTGCCGAGGGCGTACTGGGCGCCGATGACCGCGACGGCGTTGGCGGCGGAGATGTAGGCGACCAGCCGGTAGGCGGTGTCACGGTCCTCCACCAGGACGAGGTACTGCGACATGAAGGTCAGCAGCGGCCCGTACACGACGATGCTGAGAATTCCACCGATGGTGAAGTAGGTCAGCCGCCGGTCCGCGCCCATCACCTTGAGCACCTGACGGAATGTGGGGGTCTCTTCCTCGGCCTGCTCTTCCGCGCTCTGCTCCTCCGCCGCAGCCGGTGCCGGCGCACCCTTTCCGGTGGACACGAACCGGGAGCGGAACATCACCAGCGGCAGCAGGGAGGCACCGATCACGGTGACGCTGAGAATGAACGGCCCGCCCGATCCGACCGCGACTGCGGCAACGCCCAGGAAGGGACCCACCGCCGCCCCGATGTTCTGCAGCGAATAGCGCAGGGAGAACACCTTGGTGCGGTTCTCGGGTGGCACCAGATCGGAGAGCAGGGCACTGCCGGCGACGCCCATGGAAGAGGAGGCGATATTCGTCAGCAACAGGACGGCGGTAACGGTGAACGGGTCGTGCATCACCGTCAGACTGAGGTAGAGCAGGATGATCGCGAGATCCAGCAGGATGACCAGGTTGATTTTGGTGACCCGGTCCGCGAGATAGCCGCCGTAGACGCTCGCCATTGTGCCGACCAGTACGCTGCCGCCGATCACATAGCCGACGGTGGCACCGCTCATGCCCACCGTGTCGTAAAGGTAGATGGGCATGTAGGCCAGGATCGCGAAGAAGCTCAGGCTGCGCGCGGCGGTGGAGGCCAGCAGGACTTTCATGGCGAACGGGAGTCCGCGGACCATTGTCAGGAAGTTCTTCATCGGTCTTCCCCTGCCGTGATCGTTTCGAGAGTACTGATGATGGACTCCTTGATCTCGTGGATCTGGTCGTCGTCGAACACCTGAGGGTGGTATCCGACGGTGAAGCCGAGCTGTCGGCGCGGAGTCACCGTGATGCCGAGCGGATAATGCGGAAGTCCCTTGGCGCCGAGTTCCCTTTCACGCACCCGCAGTCCGCCGATCTCGCTTTCCTCGGCGGAATCCGCGGGGTAGCTCTGGAACACGTAGCAGGTGTCGAACAGTTCGCCCGCCCCGAGCAGCCGCTGGATTTCGGTGAGTTCGAGGGAGCGGTGCGGGAATATGTCCAGCTGCGATTCCTGCACCCGGGCCATGGTGTCGGCGACGGGCTCGCCGGGCTGGATGCGGACGCGCAGCGGCACGGTGTTGAGGAGGAGTCCGACCATGGACTCGACGCCGTCGAGGTCGGCCGGACGTTCGGAGACGGTGTTGCCGAACACCACGTCGTCGCGGCCGGTGAGCCGGCCGAGCGCGATGCCCCACGCTGTCTGGAGGGCCGTGTTGAGCGTCACCCCGGCCTGTGCGCACCGGTGTTGGAGTGAACTGGTCAGCTCCGGTGACAGGTTGGCGTTCAGGGTGCGCAGCGGGACGTCCGGGGCCGGCCTGGCCGCGTGGACCCTGGTCGGGCCGTCGAGGTCCGCCAGATGGACTCGCCATGCCGACGCGGCGGCGTCGCGGTCGCAGGACGCGAGCCATGCCAGGTAGTCGCGGAACGGCGGTGCCGCCGGCAGCCGTTCGCCGCGGTAGAGGGCGAACAGCTCTTGCCACACGAGTGAGTTGGACCAGCCGTCGAGCAGAATGTGGTGGTCGCCGACGAGCAGCCGGTGCCGTTCCGCGCCCAGCCGCAGGAGGGTGAAGCGCATCAGTACGGGCGCCGACAGGTCGAAGCGTCGGGCCCGGTCCGCGGCGAGGATCTCCGCCTCCCGGCGCTCCTGCTCCGCGGGTGCGAGCCGGGACAGGTCGTGCACGGTCCACGGCACCTCGACCCGGTCCTGCACCACCTGCACCGGAGCCTGGAGGCCTCGGTGGGTGAAGCCGGCGCGCAGGTTGTCGTGCCGCATCAGGAGTGCGTGTGCCGCCTGTCGCAGCCGCTCCGGGTCCAGCGGCCCGTCCAGCTCGAACAGGGTCTGGCTCTGGTAGGGGTCGGGGCCGTGGTGGTCGGCGGCGCTGTACAGCAGGAAGCCCTGCTGGAGCGGGGTGAGCGGCAGGATGTCGCAGAGGCCCGGGTAGTCGGTCTCCAACTGGTTGATGGTCGACTGCTTGGCCTTGACCAGGGCGACGTCCGAGGGGGTCAGCCCACCGAGTTCCGGATGCTCCGCGAGTTCTGCCAGCGCGACCAGGAAGGTCGCCCACCGGTCGGCGAGCGCCGCCACGGCGGCTTCGGGGAACCGTGTGGCGTCCCAGGACCAGACGGTGTCCAGGGCCGTGCCGTCATCGGCCTGCCTGACGTCGATGCTGAGCGTGTGTTCGGTGCCGTCGTCCCCGAAGCGCACGTCGCCGTCGGCAGGGGCTGGACCGGCGGGCAGCAGACGCAAGCGCACCTGGGAGGCGCCGTACGCGGACAGTCGTGGTGCGGTCGCGGGGTCGGCGAGCAGCGCGGAGTAGTCCCGGCCGCCTTCCGGTACGGCGCGCACCTGCTCCTTGACCCGCTTCAGCACCCGGGCCAGCTCCCGCGGCTCGGCCAGCGCCTTGTCCAGGTCGGGGACGCCCGGGTTGAGGCGTACCGGGTGTGCGGTCGGCAGGCTCGCGGTGGCCAGGTCGAGTCGCAGCCAGGCTCCGGCCTCGGGCAGGTGCGTGCGGCGCCACTCGACGAGCACGGGGGCGAGTGCGGCCACCGCGATGTGTTCGGGTCCGCAGCGGTAGAGGCGCGGCAGACCGGTCAGGAGCCGTTCGGCGTCCCTGCCGGTGACGCGCCGGGTGATGCGCCCCCGGTCGGTGGCGGGTGAGGCGTCGGACACCGGGTAGGCCGGGTCCGGGGTGCGCAGGATCTTCTCCCAGGCGTCGACGTCCACGACCGCGTCGTCGTCCGCCGGGTGTGCCTCGGCGTTCTGGGCGGCCCGCGCCACCAGGGCCTCGACCGTCTGGTCGTGGAAGACATCGCGCGGGGTGATCCGGAACCCCTCGGCGCGTGCCCTGCCGACGAGTTGGATGGACCGGATGCTGTCGCCGCCGAGGTCGAAGAAGCGGTCGTCGGCGCCGACCGAGGCCAGGCCGAGCACGTCGGCGAAGAGTGCCGCCAGCGCGGCTTCCTGCGGGGTGGCCGGCGGCCGCCCCGCCCGGGAGCCGAACTCGGGTGCGGGCAACTGCCGTGTGTCCAGCTTGCCGTTGGGCGTCAGCGGCAGCGCGTCCAGGACGACGACGGCGGCGGGCACCATGTGGTCCGGCAGCCGGCGTGCCGCGTGGCGGCGCAGTTCGGTGGCGAGGAGACGGCCGCGGTCGGAGGCCTGCGGGTCGTTGGCCAGCTGCCACAGCGGACGTTCGTCGTCGTCCGAGGCCAGGAACACATCGGTCAGCCCCTGTCCGGCGGCCCGCCCTTCGGCGAGGAACACCACGTCGAACCGGTCGCCTTCCTCGGTGTCGGTCCAGGTCGGGTGCACGGTGTAGCCGAGTCCGGCGCCGAGCTCGCACAGGGTCTCGGGGTCGGTCCCGGGCGGTAGGCCGGTGGCTGCGGGCAGGTCGCGTACGAGCGTGTCGGCCCCGGAGGCCACGCGTTGCGCGGTCGCCACCTGAGCCGTCACCCGGCCGTTGGGAACACCGGTGACGCGCAGGGCGGGCGGCCGGGCCGTGTTCAGGTGGGTGGCGATGTCCTCGGCGCTGCTCCATTCCCGGGCGGGCACGTCGGCGAGCGACACGAGGTCCGCTCCCCGTTTGTGCAGGACCACGTCGTAGCGGAAGTCCGTCAACTCGTTGTGGAAGGAGCCCCGTTTGAGCTGTACGTCGACGCCGACGACGTCCGGGACGAGATCGCCGATCCGGGTGAAGAAGGCCGGATCGAGGAGCAACTCGCTCTCCAGCTCCTGCTGGTGGGTGACGATGTCCCGCACCGTGGCCAGGGACTCGTCGGCCTCCGCGCCGTCGTGCAGGACGATGGCGGTGACGAAGGCCCGCAGCAGCCGCAGATTGCGGATGTCGCCCAGCAGGATCCGCCCGCCGGGAGCGAGCATCTTCATGGTCTGGCGCACGACGTCGATCAGGTAGTCGACGCTGGGGAAGTACTGCGCCACCGAGTTGATCACCACGGTGTCGAAGCGGGCGGGCGCCAGCGCGCCGACCTCGTGGGCGGCCATGGTGTGGAGCTCGACCCGGTCGTGCAGGTCGCTGCCCTCGATCGCCCTGCCGAGGGTCCGGATCAGGGCGTCGGAGAAGTCCACACCGGTGTAGGTGGTGCAGTGCGGTGCGACCGGCCGCAGGATCAGGCCGGAACCGACGCCGACCTCCAGCACTCTGGCCGGCTCCAGGTCCAGGACGCGCCGGACCGTGGCCGCCTGCCACTCCGTCATGTGGTCCAGTGGCAGCGGCTCGTTGTCGTAGCTGGAGTTCCAGCCGGTGAAGTCCTGCTCGGTGCCGAGGTCGCGCTGCTCGCTGTAGCCCTGCTCGTGGATCTGGTGCCACTTGTCGACGTGCTCGATGTCGTGGGCCGCGCCGTGCGCCCGGGGGACGACGTAGCCGACGAGCTGCTGGTGGCCCGGGGTGTCCTCGCGGACGACGACGACGGACTGCGCCACGTCCTGGTGGTCCTTCAACACCGCGTCGATCTCGCCGAGTTCGATGCGCATCCCGCGGATCTTGACCTGGTCGTCGGTGCGGCCGACGAAGTCCACGACACCGTCGGCACCGCCGGCGCGCCAGCGGGCCAGGTCCCCGGTGCGGTACATCCGGCTGCCGGGGGCGCCGAACGGGCAGGCCACGAACCGTTCGGCGGTCAGGGCCGGCCTGCCGAGATAGCCGCGCGCCAGACCGTCGCCGCTGATGTACAGCTCGCCGGTGACACCCGGCGGCACCGGGCGGAGCGCGGCGTCGAGGATGTACACCTCGGTGTTGCTCAGCGGGCGGCCCACCGGCACCGACGCGTCCTCGAAGCCGTCCGGGCCGCTGCCGCACTCCCAGTACAGGGTGTCGACGGTGGCCTCGGTCGGCCCGTACGCGTTGATCATCCGGCGGCCCGGCGCCCAGGCGGCGGCCAGTGCGGGCAGGCAGGCCTCACCGGCGACCATCACGTTGCCGCAGTCCGCGAGCGCGTCCTGGGCCATGCCGCTGAGGATGGTGGGCGAGAAGGTGATGTGCGTCGGCCGGTAGCGGCTGGTCACTTCGCGCTGCCGGTCGGCGGAGAGCAGTTCGTCGGGCGAGGTGAGCACGACGGTCGCGCCGGCGAGCAGGGTGCAGCACAGCTCGCAGAACGTCGGGTCGAAGTTGATCGAGGAGAACTGCAGGAACCGCGAGCCCTGTCGGAGCCGGAACCGCTCCAGGTAGCTGTGGGCGAGGTTGGGGATTCCGCGGTGGGTGACGGCGACGCCCTTGGGGCGCCCGGTGGAGCCGGAGGTGTAGATGACGTAGGCCAGGTCGTCCAGGCGCAGCGGTGAGCGGCGGTCCGCGTCCGTCGGCGCGTCCTCGCGGCAGCGCGCCAACTCGCCCGCCGTGTCCGCGTCGTCGAACTCCAGGCGTGGCAACCGCTGCGCCTCGTCGGTCAGTTTCGCGACGACGTCGCTCGAGGTCAGGATCATGACGGGAGCGCTGTCCTCGATCATGAAACCCAGCCGGTCCGGTGGGTAGTCCGGGTCGAGCGGCAGGTACACGCCGCCCGACTTGAGGATGCCGAGCAGTGCGCACAGCAGGTCGGGGCCGCGCCGCATCGCGAGGCCGACCACGTCGTCGCGGCCGACGCCGCGGGAGATCAGCCAGTGGGCGATCCGGTTCGACCTGCGGTCCAGTTCGGCGAAGGTCAGCTCGGTGTCCTCGTGGACGAGGGCGACGGCGTCGGGGGTACGGGCCACCTGCTCGGCCAGCAGCTGCGGATAGGCCGCGCCGGACAGTTCGAGGCCGGTGTCGTTCCACTCGTGCAGGATCGTGCGCCGCTCGGCCGCGCCGAGGACGTCGATGGACGCCAGCGGGCGCGCCGGGTCGTCGGCCACCGACCGCAGCACCCGCAGCAGCCGTTCGGTCAGGGTCTCGGCCGTGGAGCGGTCGAACAGGTCGGTCGCGTACTCGATCTCGCCGCTGAGCCCGTCCTGCTGTCCGTCCGCGGTGAACCGCTCGGTCAGCTCGAAGGTCAGGTCGAACTTCGAGGTCCGGGTCGGCACCACCTCGTGCGTGGCCGCGAGGCCGCCCAGCCGCCACTGCGGGGCCACGTTGTTCTGGAGCACCAGCATCACCTGGAACAGCGGGTGGTGGCTGGTGCCGCGGGTCGGGTTCAGCACCTCGACGAGGTACTCGAACGGCAGGTCCTGGTTCTCGTACGCGGCCAGGTTGGAGGTCCTGACCCGGGCCAGCAGGTCGGTGAAGGCGGGGTCCCCCGAGGTGTCGGTGCGCAGCACCAGCGTGTTGACGAAGAAGCCGACGTTGTCGTCGACGGCACGGTCGGCGCGCCCGGCCAGGACGCCCCCCAGGGGCACGTCGGTGCCGGCGCCGAGCTTGGTCAGCAGGGTGGCCAGGGCCGCCTGGAGCACCATGAACAGGCTGACGCCCTCGTCCTTGGCCAGTTTCGTCAGCCGGTCCGCGAGCGCGGCCGGCACCTCGAAGGGGACCACGTCGCCCCGGTAGGTCGCCGAGACCGGGCGCGGACGGTCGACGGGCAGCTCCAACAGCTCGGGTGCGCCCGCGAGTTGCTCGCGCCAGTAGCCGAGCTGCCGCGCCATCAGGCTGTCCGTGTCGTCGGCCGATCCGAGGAGCTCGCGCTGCCACAGCGTGTAGTCGGCGTACTGGACCTCCAGCGGCGGCGTCGTAGGAGCGGTTGCCGTCTGGTGGGCGGTGTACGCGTCGCACAGGTCGCGCACGAGCGGGGCGAGCGACCAGCCGTCGCTGGCGATGTGGTGGATGCACAGCAGCAGCACGTGCTCGTGGGCGCCGGTGCGGAACAGGTCGACGCGTACGGGGATGTCGGTGGTGAGGTCGAAGAGGTGTCCGGCCGCGCTGTCGACGGCGGCCGGAAGTTCCTGGTCGGTGATCTCGTGCACGCGGATGTCGGCGGCGGCCGTCACGGCGTCGTCCGAGGCGTCCACCACCAGCTGCTCGGCTCCGAGGGGCCCGTCGACGAACCGGGTGCGCAGGCTCTCGTGCCGCCGCAGGAGGTGGGCGACGGCCGCGCGCAGGGCCGCCAGGTCGAGGTCGCCGGTCAGCCGCACCGCGAGGGGCAGGTTGTAGGTGGAGCTGGGGCCTTCCATCCGGTGGAGGAAGTACAGGCGTTGCTGGGCGTACGACAGCGGCAGCGAGGCGGCGCGGTCCATCGTGCGCAGGGCGGGCCTGGCCTGCTCGGCGTCGGTGAGCCGCAGCGCGAGGGCCGCCGGGGTGGGCTCGTCGAAGACGGCCCGGATCGGCAGCTCGACGCCGAGTCCGGCCCGGATGCGGGAGACGAGGCGGGTGGCGAGGAGCGAGTTGCCGCCCCGGTCGAAGAAGTTGTCGTCGGCACCGACGTCGTCGAGGCCGAGCACCTCGGCGAACAGCCCGGACAGCGCCCGCTCCTGCGGGGTGGCGGGGGCTCGGCCCGTACCGGTGGCGGCGAGGTCGACCGGTGGCAGGGCCTTGCGGTCGACCTTGCCGGCCGGGGTCAGGGGGAACCGGTCGAGGACCCCGATGCCGGCGGGCACCATGTACGGCGGGAGCCAGGCGCCGAGGGCGTGGCGCAGTTCGTCCGGTGCGGGCGTGTGGCCGGCGGCCGGCACGACGTACCCGGTCAGTCGGGCCGCGCCCGGGATGTCCTCGCGCATGACGACGCGGGCCTGGGCGACCTGCGGGAGCCGGCGCAGCGCCGCTTCGATCTCGCCGAGTTCGACGCGGTAGCCGCGGATCTTCACCTGCTCGTCGACGCGGCCGACGAAGTCCAGCGTGCCGTCGGCGCGTTGTCGCACCAGGTCTCCGGTGCGGTACATACGGCTGCCGGGGGCGCCGAACGGGCAGGCCACGAAGCGTTCCGCGGTGAGCGCGCCGCGTCCGCGGTAGCCGCGGGCCAGCCCGTCCCCGGAAAGGTACAGCTCGCCCGTCCCGCCCTGCGCCACCGGCGTCAGGCGTTCGTCCAGGACGTGGACTCCGGTGTTCCACAGCGGGCGTCCGATGGTGACGGGCTCCCCCTCGACCACCGGGGCCAGCAGCGACCAGATGGTGGTCTCGGTGGGGCCGTAGAGGTTCCACACCTCGGCTGTGCCCGCGGCGAGGAAGTCGGCGAGGTCCTGCGGCAGCGCCTCGCCTCCGCACAACAGGCGGGCGGTGCCCGGGAGTTCGGCCGGGTTCCAGCCGGCCTCGCGCAGCAGCTGCCACAGCGCGGGAGTGCCCTGCACCAGCGTGGGCCGGGCCTCGGCCAGGCGGCGGCGCAGCGCGACTCCGTCCACGGCGGTGTCGCGCGGCACGAGGTGCACCACGGCGCCGTTGACGAGCGGCAGGTAGAGCTCCAGCCCGGCGATGTCGAAGGAGATCGAGGTGGTGGAGAACGCCACGTCACCGGAGTGCACCTGGAAGCGGTCCGTCAGGCAGTCCAGGAAGTTCGTCAGCGAACGGTGCGTGACGACGACGCCCTTGGGGCGGCCCGTGGAGCCCGAGGTGTAGATGGTGTAGGCGGCGCGGTCCGGGTCGTAGCCGCTACGGGTCCGGCCGGCCGGGACCGCGTCCTGCCGGTCCTCCCGCTGGTCCAGGTACAGCACCGCGCCCGGGTCCGCGCCGGTCGGGAGGTCGAGTCCGGCCGCCGCCTCCCGGGTGGTGATCAGTGCCCGGGGTGCGGCGTCGGCCACCATGTACGCGAGCCGGTCCGGCGGGTAGCCGGGGTCCAGCGGCAGATACGTCGCCCCGGCCTTGAGGGTGCCGAGAAGCGCGGCGACCAGGTCGGGGGAGCTGGGCAGGAGGACCCCTACGACGTCCTCCGCCCGCACACCCCGGTCGGTCAGCCGGTCCGCCACCCGGTCGGCCAGGTCGTCGAGTTCGCCGTACGTCACGACGGTGTCGCCGGCGATCAGTGCCGGTGCGTGCGGGGCACGGGCCGCCTGTTCCTCGAACCGGGCGACGAGACCGGCCGTCGGTTCCGCGCCCCGGGCGTGCGGGACGAAGCGCTCCAGTTGCGTGGTCATGTCGCCAGCTCTCCCGCCTCGGCGCCCCGGCGCACGGGGGCCAGGTCCGTCCAGTTCTGCTCGATGTGCCCGGCGCAGGCCGCCCTCGGTCCGGGCCCGAAGACGGGGTGCCAGCCGGGGGGCACCTCGACGGAGTCCGGCCACAGGGAGTACTGGCCCGCGGTGTTGCGCAGCACGAGGTACACGCCGGTGGTGTCCTCGAACGGGTTGGTGGCTGTGCTGTCCATGCTGATCAGCTCTCGCCCAGGTAGTCGACGGTGCGGCCCACGAGGTACGGGGCCTCTTCGATGCAGAGCCGCTGGCCGTAGAAGTCGGAGTCGAGCACTTCCGCGGTCAGCTCTCCCTTGACGACCGAACTCCAGCCGTCGAGCGTGTAGTTGTCCTTCGCGAGGAGCAGGAGCAGGTCGACGTCGGCGGGTTCGGGACGGTACGACTCCAGCGCCCGCGCGGTGCTGACGTAGGCGGTGTAGAGGCGGCGGCAGAACGCCTCGGCGCGCTCGTCGAAGCCCAGGCCGGTGCCGAACATGGCGGCGGCCGAGTTCCGCAGCGCCAGTTCGAGGTCGGCGTCCTGCGGGGTCATCGCCGGGTACTGTCCCGTCGCGCCCGCCATGCGCAGGAGGCCTTCGTAGAAGTCCACGATCAGCTCGTCCTCGGACATCGCGGGGTCTGGGTCCGGTTCGATGTAGCCGTCGACCACGATCGTCCGGCCGACGGTGAGTCCGCGGTCGGCGGCGATGCGGTTGAGTTCCAGGCAGAGCGCGCCGCCGCCGCAGGCGCCGAAGAGATGGAACTCGTCCTCGCCCAACTCGTCCTGGAGCACGTCCGCGTAGAGCGCGGCGAGCCCCGGGATGTCGTCCGGCACGCTCCCGGCGCCCTCGACCAGCAAGGGGGACTGCAGCCCGTAGCAGGCTCGGTCTGCGGCCAGTTCACGGACGAGCCGGCCGTAGCCGTCGACCATGCCGTGCCCGCCGTGGACGAAGACGATCGGGGTGCGCGAACCCTGGTTGCTCATCCGGATCAGCGCGGTCTCGTTGTTCGCGGCCTGCGGCTGCGCCTTCTCCTCGCTGAGGGCGGCGATGGTCTGGAACCGCATCAGGTCGCCCATGTTGAGCCGCCAGCCGAGGCGCTGGTTGATCTGCTCGATGGTGACGAGGGCCGTCAGTGAATCGCCGCCGGCCTTGAAGAAGTTGTCGTGGACTGTCACGTCGTGCTTGAGCGTGGTGGACCAGATGTCCAGGAGGATCTGTCGCACCAGGCTGGGTCGCACCGGTTCGGCCGACGGGATGGCAGCCGTCTGAGCTGCGTTCATGTGCTGTGTCCTTTCGGAGGTCTCATGGGGGCCAGGGTCGGAGCTGCCCTAGGCCAGAACGGGCCCCGGGCCGATCCGGTGCGACAGGCCGGCCCGTCCGTCCAGCTGGACGTAGACCCGGTGCAGCCAGCGGTCGTTGCCGTCGTAGCGGGGGGTGAACTCGGTTCGGCCGTGCACCACGAGGCGGTTGTCGAGGAACGCCATGTCGCCCGGCCGCAGCACCAGTTCCGACGCCACCTCGGCCAGGGCGTCGCCGAGCCGGCGCAGCGCTGTGCCGGCCTCGTCGTCGACCGCCCTGGTCGCGTTGAAGTCGACCTGGATGTCGGGGTCGTCGAGCGAGCCGTTCAGGACGCGGTGCGCGGTGGTCGTGTCGCCCGCGCGGAACGACGGGGGTGCCTCGGTGACGAAGCGCGGGCTGCGCAGGATCGCCAGGTCGGCGTCGTCGAGCAGCACCCGCGCCTTCCTGATGGAGGAGAAGAGGGTGCCAGCCGTTCCCTCGTGGTCGCTGCGCAGGCACAGCAGGCCGATGAGGTCGGGCCGGTGCGGGTGGAAGGCGTTCTCGTTGTGCAGTTCGAGCTCGACGGAACCGCCGTTGCTCTGCGAGGCGGCCAGTGCCGGGACCGGCACGACGTTGTGCACCAGCGCGCCGCGCTTCTCGTCGCGGAAGGCGAACACGTCGCCGAGCTGCTGGCCGATCAGCATCGCCGTCGTGGCGGGCACCGTGTCTCCGCGCTCCACCGAGTCCGGCTCCGACGGGGTGTCGGGCAGGGTCTCCGCGTCGACGGGGAGGTTCCTGATCAACAGGGTTCCGTCGGGGCCGGGTTCGGAGCGGTAGTCACGCAGGGCTTCCAGCAGCCGGACCGGCAGCCGGCAGCTGTGCAGCCGTGCCTGCGCCAGCCAGCGGGGATCGTCGACCTGCCCGCCGGCCGGATGCCGGCGCAGTTCCGCCGCCAGGGCGTGCACCTCGGTGCGTTCCTGGTCGGTCAGTGTGACGCGCGTCCGGTCGACGACCTCGGGGGTTCGATGTCTCAACAGGTTGAGGGGCATGTCAGATCCTTTGCGGTCTGCGCAGCCTGGATGCGGAACGGCCGCGTTCGTATGCGTGATGTCGGGCAGGCAGCAGCCGCAGGAGCCGGCTACTGGGTGGTCGCGGCGGACATGTCGCGCTCGACGAGGTCGCGCAGTTCCCGGGGGAAGCGGAGGAACTCCCAGTGATCGCCCGCGAGGACGTGGTAGGTGGCGGAGGCGCACTCGTCCCATCCGGGCCATACGTCGGCCTCGGGGACGACCGCGTCCTCGGTCCAGCCGATCACCGAGACGGGGACGTTCCGGCTGGGCAGTGCCTCGGCCCGGTAGCCGCGCTGCAGCCGCACATCGGCGAGCAGGGTCTCCGCGGCGATCTCCAGGAACTCCGGCGGCAGTCGGTGGCCCAGCGCCGTGCACCGCTCCTCGATCTCGGCGGTCATGTCGACCTCGTCGAGGTCGACGAAGTTGAGCTTCCCGTAGAGCCCCTTGTGCGGGGCGCCCCACCCGGAGGCGAACAGCCGCCGGGGAGCCGGCAGGCCCTGCTTCTCCAGGTGCGCGGCGGTCTGCAGCAGGAACGGCACCGCACCGCAGTGACCGATCAGTGCGTACGGCCGGTCCAGCTGGTCGGCGATCTCCGCCACCAGGCCCTCGGCGAACTCCTGGTGGCTGCCGACGTGGTCCTCGCCGAACCGGTTCTCACGGCCCGGCGGCTGCACCGCGCAGAACCGGCCCGCGCCGAGCTCCCGCGGCCACGCCTTGAACGAGGCCGCTCCGGTGCCCGCGTACGGCACGCCGAAGACCAGGTAGTCGCCATCGGCCGGCACGGGGTGCAGGGTCCAGGCGGTCATGGCGCGGTCACCTCGACGGGAACGCTCTTGTACTCGAGCATGAAGTTCGACCGCAGCCGCACGGTCGGGCCGGCCGGGACCAGCCGGCCGGGCCGCTCCCGCAGCCCCTGGAGCAGGGCGGCGAGCGCGGTACGGCCCATCGCGGCACCGATGCAGTGATGCGGTCCGCTGGCGAAGCCGACATGACGGTTCGGGGTACGGCCGAGGTCGAACCCGTTCGGGTCGGGGAACTGGTCCTCGTCGCGGTTGGCGGACGCCGTCCACAGCGTGACCGAGTCGCCCTCCGCCAGCTCCACACCGCGCACCACGACGGGCCTGGTGACCTGCCGCTGCACGTAGGAGGCGGTGGACGTCCAGCGGACGAACTCCTCGAGTCCGGTGCCGACCAGCTTCGGGTCCGCCCGCAGGCCCTCCCACTGCGCCGGGTCGTCCATCAGCGCGAGCAGACCGCCACTGGCGCTGTGCTGGGTGGTCTCGTTGCCGCCGATGGCCAGGTTCATCAGGTTGAACAGGAGCGTGTCCTCGTCGAGTTCACGCTCACCCGGCTCGGGCTGCAGCAGGGTGCTCACCGCGTCGTCGCCCGGTTCGGCCCGGCGCTCGGCGATCAGGTCCAGGAAGAAGTCGAAGATGTCCGCCTGGGCGGTCGCGAGCCGCAGCCCCTCGTGCGCGATGCCGAGGGTGTGGTCCTCGTCCCGGTACCCGATCATGGTCTGGGTGAGGCGCAGCAGGTGCAGCGCGTCGGCGTGCCCGATGTTCAGCTGGGCCATCAGACCGCCGGCCGGCAGCTCGCGGGCCACGTCGGTGGCGAAGTCGCCGCCGCCGTCGGCCCACATCCTGTCCAGCACCACGGCGACCCGCTCGCGGACCGTCTCCGACACCCGCTCGATCATCCTGGCGGAGAACACCCGGTGCATCCGGCGGCGCAGTTGACGGTGGCGCTGCGCGTCGGAGGTGACGAGCATGCGCCCGGAGGCGGTGTCGACCTCGTTGCGGAACGAGCCGCCGATGACGGTGCCGTGCTCCGAGCTGAACGTCTCGGTGTCCCGGAAGGCCATCAGCACGTCGTCGAACTTGGTCAGGGCCCAGAACCCGCCCTCGGGTGTGGGGTTCCAGTGGACCGGGGCCTCCTTGCGCAGCCGCGCCCACAGCTCGTGGGGGTCGCCGGTGACGAAGGCCTCGGTGTCGTTGAGGTCGATGTCCACGGCCGACTCCAGCATCTGGGTCATGCGACCTGCTCCTTGCTCTGCGACGCGTCGAGGGCGAGCGCCATGTCGGCCAGCACGGTGTTGCCGAGCACGTCTTCCAGGCCGATGCCCGCCGCCTGGTCCCGGCTGATCCGGCGGCTCATGCGGAAGGCCAGCATCGAGTTGCCGCCGAGCTCGAAGAAGTCGTCGTTGACGCTGATCCGCTCGGTGCCGAGCAGTTCCTCCCAGACCTTGGTGAGGTAGTGCTCGCTGTCCGTGCGCGGTGCCACGTAGTCGCTGCGGCGCCGGTCCCGGTCGCCCAGGAGCTCCAGCAGCGCCGCCGTGTCCCGCTTGCCGTGCGGGGTCGACTGGATCTCCGGCACCTGGACGAACTCGGAGGGCACCTGGTAGTCCGGGATGGTCGACTCGGCGTAGGCGCGCACCTCGGGCATGGTGGTCCGGCCCTGGGAGACGACGAACGCGACGAGCCGCTTGTCCTGGCCCTCGCCCTGCGGCAGCACGGCGGCGTCGAGAACACCGGAGCACGCCAGCAGCGCACGCTCCACCTCGCGCGGCTCGACCCGGTAGCCGCGGATCTTCACCTGGTCGTCGTTGCGGCCGAGGTAGTCCAGTACGCCGTCGGGGCGCTTGCTGACGAGGTCGCCGGTCGCGTACATCACGGATCCGGGGGTGCCGAACGGGTCGGGGAGGAACCGCTCCGCCGTCCGTGCGGGATCGTGCAGATAGCCGCGGGTCACGCCGGCTCCGCCGATGTGGAGCTCGCCCGGTGTGCCCTGCGGGACCGGCCTCAACTCCGCGTCGAGGACGTGGAGTTGCACACCGGCGAGGCCCGCGCCGATGGGCACGCTCGTCGCGTCCGGCGCCACGTCGGTGATGGTGTACGCGGTGGCCGCGGTGGTGCCCTCGGTAGGCCCGTACAGATTGACCAGTTGGCCCGCGAACTTGCTCGCCAGCACATCCCGGCAGGCGGCGGGACGGACCACGTCGCCACCGGTCTGCAGCACGCGGAGCGAGGAGAACACGTCGGAGTCCTCGGCCGCGATGTGGTTGAACGCCATGGTCGGCGAGAGCAGCGCGGTGATCCGGCGGCGGCGCAGCTCACGGCCGGGGTCGCCCTTCACCAGGTCGGGCACCGAGGGCATCATGACGATCTCGGCGCCGGCCCAGAACGAACTCCACAGCTCCCAGTGGAAGGTGTCGAAGGAGATGTTCGCGATCTGGGCCACGCGGTCGGCGGGGCTGAGCTCCGGCAGCAGCGGATTCACCGCGAAGTGGACGAGGTTGTGGTGCTCGACCACGACACCCTTGGGGATGCCGGTGGAGCCGGAGGTGAACAGCACGCACGCCGCGTCCTGCGGGGCGGCCTCGGGAAGGCCGGCCTTCGGCGCGCCGGCCCGGGCGCGCTCGGCGTCGTACTCCCAGACCAGGGTGCGCACATGGTCACCGAGCTGTTCCCGCTCGCCGGGGCCGACCAGGGTGACGCGGCCGTCGGCGGCGCGGAGCATGAGTTCGCGCCGGGCCTTCGGGTAACGCAGGTCCACGGCCACGTAGGCCGCGCCGGCTCGCAGTACGCCGAGGATGCTGATGACGAGGTCGACATCGCGCTCGCGGTGGATGCCCACCCGGTCCTCGCGGCGTACGCCCTCGTCGACGAGGCGCTGGGCCAGTTCGGCCGACGCGCGGTCGAGTTCGGCGTAGGTGAGCCGGCGGCCGGAGTCGTCCGACACCGCCGGGGAGTCGCCGTGCGCGGCGGCCGACCGGGCGAAGAGTTCGGTGAGGGTGAGGGGCAGGCCGAGGGCCGTGCGGTCCGTGTTCACGGTGTGAGCACTCCTGTTCGTTCGGGTAGACCGTCCGCGATGACCTGAAGCAGGTCCGCCGGTGCCGATCGGTGGGTGAAGTCGTCGCCGGTCAGCAGGACTTGGTGCACGTCCCCGTAGGCCGACCACTCGTCCATCTCCTCGGGGCGCATGTGCGTGTCCCCGGTCCAGGAGATGGTGGTTACGTTCAAGGGGGTGCTGCCGGGAGCCGGGGGCCGGTAGCCGCAGGTCAGCGCGATGTCGGCGCGCAGCACCTGGATGGAGAGGCCGAGCAGTTCGTCCGGGGGCGTGGGCTCACCGCGCAGCTCGCAGCCGTGGCGCAGCTCCTCCATGTACTCCTCGTCCGTGGTCTCCGGAGTGAAGGGACCGGAGCGCCCGCCGCCGAAGTAGCCGCCGCGGTGCGGAGCCAGGCAGGAGGAGGCGAAGATCCGCTGCGGCAGCGGACCGCCGCGGGCGGCGAGCTCGACCGAGAGGCCGTAGCTCAGACGCGCCCCGAAGCAGTGGCCGAAGAAGCCGAAGGGCTTGTCCAGGTACGGCTGGAGTGCGTCGGCCGCGTCCTTGACGAACGCGTCCATGGACGTGTGGGCGGGGGTTCTGAACCGGTTCTCGCGGCCCGGGAGTTGGATGGGGCAGATCTCGATGTCACCTGTCCGCGTGGGCCAACCGCGATAGGCGGAAGCACCGATGCCGGCCACCGGAAGACAGAACACTCGAGCGCGCGCATCGGGATCGGTATCGCGGACCAGCCACTGCCGGCCGCCTTCTCGCGTGCTCACGTCGCCACCCGGCCCACACCGGCCGGGCGCGGGTCCGCCCAGTTCTCCGATATCCACTCCAGGCAGCCGGGCTTGTCGCCGCGGTACCCGGCCTCGCTCCATCCGGGGGGCACGGAGAGACCGGCGGGCCAGATGCTGTGCCGCCCCTGCTCATTGCGCACGGCCAGCCATGCGGCGCTCTCCGCTGCTTCCCATGAGGTTTCTTTCATCATTACTCCGGTCGGGATGTGGGTGAATGAATTCAAGGACGGCGACCTGCCAAACGAAGCTCGGAAAACCAGGCTAGAGCCCGTAATTGACGGAAACCGGCAGCTGCTGAGGCAGAAAAGCGGCGACTGCCTCACAGCCTTTTCTGGACGGTGATGGGGTAATGCGTCATCCCCGCGATGAAGATCGACCGCAAGTGCTGGAGCTCGCCGTCGAGTTCGATCGCGCTGAACCGCACGAGCAGTTCCTCGAAGAAGACGCGCAGGGTCATCCGGGCCAGTGGCGCCCCGATGCAGAAGTGCGGTCCGAAGCCGAAGGCGATCTGCCGCTTCGCGTTGGCGCGCGTGATGTCGAAGGTGTGCGGGTCGGGGAACTGGGACTCGTCCCGGTTGGCCGACCCGATCCACGCGACGACCGCTCCACCGGCGGGGACCGTGCCGCCGCCGATCTCGACGTCACGCACCGCGTACCGCATGAAGTTGCAGGCGGACGATGTCCAACGCAGCCCCTCCTCGACGAGGTTGGGCACCAGGGACAGGTCGGCCGCGGCCTTCTCGTACTGCTCGGGGTGCTCGACGAGCGCCTGGACCGTGCCCGAAATGGTGTACGGAGTCGTGATGTTGGCGCCCAGCAGGATGCTGTAGCCGTCGAGGGCGATCTCCTCGTCGGTCAGCGGCGCGTCCCCCGCGCGGACGCTCATCAGGTGGTCGAGCAGACTCCCGCCCTCGCCTCCGTCCGACCGCCGCCGCTTGACCCACTGGGTCACGTAGTCGACGAGTTCGTGGTGGGCGATGGCCAGGGTCGCCGCTTCGCTGCCGAGCTTGAAGTGCGGGTCCGAAGGGGCCATCACCATCGACGTCAGCTGTACGAGGTCGTCCCAGTCCTTGTCCGGGATCCCCAGGAGCGGACCCGTGACGATCGCCGGCAGGCGCTGCACCTGCTCGCCCAGATCGAACGGGGAACCGTCCAGGGCCGGTTCGAGGAACCGGACGACCGCCCGCCGAATGCTGTCCTCCCAGGACTTCACCGCCCGCGCGGTGAGCTTGGGAGCGATCGGCCTGCGGACCTCGCTGTGCCGGGGCGGGTCGGTGGACGTCAGCAGCACACCGGCCGCGACGTCGTCCTCCCCGAGATGGGTGATCACCGTGCCGCGCTCCGAGGTGAACTCCCGGTGGTCGCCGAGCACGCGGCAGACGTCGTCGTAGCGGGTCACCGACCAGAACTCCCGGCCGTCCGGCAGCACTTGGTGATGCAGGGGCGCCTTGGCCCGCATCACGTCCCAGACCTGGTGCGGATCGCCCGATGTGAAGAGGTCCAGGTCGAGCAGATCGACGTCGTCGAGGTCGATGTCCCGGCCGGTGCCCGGTTTCAGCCTCACGTCCGGGCCCTGCCCAGCTCGATCAGCTCGGCGATCCGAGCCGGGGTCTGCGCCAGATAGAAGTCGCGCACGGACAGCTGGACGCCGTACGTCTCCGACAGACGGTCGAGGATGCGGATACCGATCAGGGAATTCCCGCCGATCTCGAAGAAGCTGTCCTCCGCCTCGACCTCGCGACCGTCGAGAAACTCTGCCCATATCCGCGCGATGTCCCGCACCAGTGGAACGGATTGCTGATGGATGGCCTTCAGTGACGATTCCATGACCGGCATTTCCTTCTCAGTCGGGGTCGATCTCTTGCTTCAGGTGGACTGTGATCACAGCAGTGCGGTCTCTTTGACCCGCTCTATGTCCTCGGCCATGTACCGAGCCAGGCTTTCCGCTTGCTCGAACAGGTAGAAGTGGCCCCCGGGCAGCGAATGGAACCGCACGGGCCGAGTGCAGTACGACTGCCAGTCGTCGATCATCTCGGGCCGGGACAACTCGTCCTCGGCCCCCATGAAGACCGACATCGGCACCGTGACCGGTGGCCCCTCCGCGTACACGTAGGTGTCCACCAGGTGCAGATCGCCCCGCAGAATGCCGACCACCCAGTCCGCTGTGCCGGGGTCGGTCAGCATCTCCTCCGGAGTGCCGCCCAACTTCCTTACGAAGCCGATCAGTTGCTCCGGCCGCCACAGGTCGCGGCGCTCCGAGAAGTGGGCGCTCGCCAGCTTGGGCGCCGGCATCGCGGACACCCCGAGCCACACCGGCGGAAGACCGGCCCGCTCCAGCTCCCGGACGAGTTCGTAGCCGATCAGGGCGCCCATGCTGTGCCCGAACACGGCGTACGGGCCGCTCACTTCGCCGAGGATGGCGGGCTTGAGCAGTTCCACGGCCTCCGCCGCGTCACGGCAGTGCGGCTGATGGGAGGCCGCGCCGCGACCCGGGAGGTCTACGGCGCGCAGCCGCCAGCCGGGCGGGAAGGTCCGCGCCAGCGGCATGTAGCCGGCGGCGGAACCACCCGCGTGGTGAAGGAAGTAGCAGGTCAGCTCCTCGGTCAGCCCGTCGGGGGACGTCTCGGGACGCTTCCGGAGATCTCTGAACATCGTTGTCTCGCCTCTCTCATGACTCCGGACACCGGGTGGGACCGTGCCGTGGCGGGCGCCCCGGTCCGACGCGGGCTGACGCGGTGTTACCTGGAGGCCCGGTTGACCGCGGAGGCGATGGCACGCACGGCCGCGTCGGGCTCGTCGGAGTGGAGGCCGACACCCCAGACGCTCTCCCCGCCGACCGTGCACTCGGCGTAGACGACCACCGAGGAGTTGTCGGCGGTGGCCGGCTGGACGGTGAGGGACCGCGCGACCACGTCCGTGCCGGCGCCCCGCAGCGCCTCGGCGAACGCCTCGCCGCCGTCGGCCCGGAAGGAGCGGGTGGCTCCGTCGAGTTCCGCCTCGACCACGCCGGCCGCCGCGCCGGTCACCCGCAGCCGGTTGCCCTCGGCCAGGAACTCCCGGGTGAAGAGCTCCCACACCTGCGCGGAGCCGACCTCCGTGGCGCTCTCCTCGCTGTGCCGCTGGACCAGGCGGGAGAACTCCACCTGGAGACGGCGCGGGAGGTCGAAGCCGTGCCCTGTCTTGAGCAGGTACGCGACCCCGCCCTTGCCCGACTGGCTGTTGACGCGAATGATCGCCTCGTACGAACGGCCGATGTCCTTCGGGTCGATCGGCAGGTACGGGACGCCCCAGGGGGTCTCGTCGACGAGGGCTCCGGCGTTCCGCGCCGCCCGCTCCATCGAGTCGAACCCCTTCTTGATCGCGTCCTGGTGGGACCCGGAGAACGCCGTGTACACCAGGTCGCCCGCGTACGGGTGCCGCGGATGGGTCGGCAGCTGCGTGCACTCCTCGGCGACCCGCCGGACCGTCTCGATGTCCGAGAAGTCGATCATCGGGTCGACGCCCTGGGAGAAGAGGTTCATGCCGAGCGTCACCAGGTCGACGTTGCCGGTGCGCTCGCCGTTGCCGAACAGACATCCCTCCACGCGGTCGGCCCCTGCCAGCACCGCGAGTTCGGCCGCGGCCACCCCTGTGCCCCGGTCGTTGTGCGGGTGCACGGACAGGCTGATGTGCTCGCGACGGCTCAGGTTGCGGTCCATCCACTCGACCTGGTCGGCGAACTCGTTGGGCAGCGTGCACTCGACGGTGGCCGGCAGGTTGAGGATGATCGGACGTCCCTGAGCCGGCTGCCATACGTCCATGACGGCCTCGCAGATCTCCAGCGCGAAGTCGGGCTCGGTCGCGGTGAACGACTCCGGCGAGTACTCGAACAGGATCTCGCCGCCGACGTGCTCGTCCGCGAGCTTGGTGATCAGCCGCACCGCCTCCACCGTCATGTCGAGGATGCGCTCGCGGTTCGCGTGGAACACCACCTCGCGCTGGAGCGGTGAGACGGAGTTGTACAGGTGGACCACGGCGCGCGGGGCGCCGCGCAGCGACTCGAAGGTGCGCTCGATCAGTTCGGTACGCGCCTGCATAATGACCTGGATCGTCACGTCGTGCGGGATCAGGTCCCCCTCGATCAGCTCGCGCACGAAGTCGAAGTCGACCTGGCTCGCCGACGGGAAACCGACCTCGATCTCCTTGAAGCCCATGGCGACGAGCTGCCGGAACAGCCGGTGCTTGCGCGTCAGATCCATGGGCTCGGGCAGCGCCTGGTTGCCGTCGCGGAGGTCCACCGAGCACCAGAGCGGAGCCTTGCGCAGCTTGCGTGCCGGCCACCGGCGGTCCGGCAGCTCCGGGCCGACGAACGGCTTGTAGCGATGCACCGGCATACCGCTCGGCTGCTGGACGGTGCCGGTCAGGGAGGTGCCGGCCGCGAGGGTGGGCCGTTCCGCAAGGGTGCTTGACATCATTGGTCCTCTGCCTAAATCGGAAAGGAATGTCCGTGTGGTGGTGGGCGCGCTCGCCCCAGGAGTCGGCCTGCAGGGGGGGGTGCGGGTGGTGGCGGGTGGTGGCGGGTGGCGGCGGGTGGCGGGTGGCGGCGGGAGAGTCGGACCTGCGACGACGGGTGGTGGCGGGAGAGTCGGACCCGCGACGACGGGTGGTGGCGGAGGAGTTGGACCCGCGACGGTGGGCGGCGCGTATCCGTCCCGGTTCGGCGGCGACGAGTGACGCCGGGCGCAGCTCCGTACCGTGCCGGTCGGTCTGCTCCGGGCAGCTCCGCCGGCTGACGGGTCACGACCTCAGGAGCACCGACGCCTCAGGGGCGGCAGCGGCGGCGGCGACCGAGCGGCAGCTTCTGCCCGGTGCTGCCGACCGGATGGTGTCCAACGCCGGCGCGTGCTCCGCGATGAGCACTGCGGGGCTCGGACAGCGCACGTAGGGAACGGAAGGCCTCGTGACGGCCGAGGGGTTTGGGGAGTCCGGGAGGTCCGGGAGGTCCGGGAGGTCCGGGAGGTCCGAGGCAAGTCGCCACGGCCCGTCGGCGCGGAGGGCGGGGAACATCGTCTTCGGGCAGTCGTCGCGGAGGGCCGGCAGATCGTCGGGAGCCCGCGAAGGAACCCGGGGTAATTCCGTGCAGCTGCTGTGTGACCGCGTTGTCGAAGGCGGCCGTCCAACCCTGTCGGGCGGCTTCGTCGTAAAGGCGGGTCGGGAGGGCGCTTTCCCGCGTCCGGCGGTCAATCCGCGTCTCGACCACGAGGGCCGTCGGCAACTCGTCAAAGGCGGGGCTGAGTTGTTCGGTCGGTGGAGAAACATGCCGACCGGGATTCGACCGGGTCGACCGGTTTTCCTTGGTGCCGAGGAACGCGATATTCGCCTCGCCAGCCATCTGACAAGCCTCTTCCGCAGTCATCCGACAAGCCTCTTCCGCGGGGAAAAATCAGGGGATCGCAATCAGGTGCGAGGGACGTCGTCCGGCGAGGGACGTCGTCCGGCGGGGAACCGGCTCCGCGTCACTGCCAGCCGGTGGTGTCTGTGCCGTCCACCGGGGTCACCGTGACGGTGTCGGCGCGGTCGACGGTGGAGCCCGTCCGCGGGGTCGCGGCGAGGGCGACGGCGGGGACGATCAGGAGGGCGACGAGGGAGGTCTTGAGGGCGGTGGTGACAGGCATGACAGCTCCTTGTTTCAGGGCAGGGCCGACCAGGGCCCCTGATGGTGGGAGTTGGCCTTTCGGGGAAGTCCCTCGGCCGATGACCATTACTTTTCCCGACCGGTGTCGGGCTTGTCATCGGTTTCCGCTGGCCTAAAGCGCCCTGGCATAAGCCGTCCAGCTTCATCAGGGAGAAGCGCGAGCCACTCGTAGAAGGGGAGGGTGAACGGCACCTCGCAGCGCACGAGCGCACCCTCGTCCAGCACTGGATGCCGCTTCAGCGCACGCTCCACGAGAACCCGAGCCGTGCCCTCCGCCGCGGCCATGGAAGGCGCGGTCACAAAGAGGCCGAGCACCGGCCCGCCCTCGGCGTCCGGGTGCAGATCAGCGTGGTCGAGCCGGTCCTCGGGCTCCGCGCAGCCGCTGACGAAGGCCGCGAAATCGGCCGGCACAGGGTGATCGGAAAGGCGTAGAAGCGCGTGAACGAGATACATGTTCCCGAGCATCGGGGAACATTACGACCCTCACCACGACATGCGTCTGGACGCTTTGTGCAACGGCCGGAACAGGACTCGGCCCGCACGCCTGTCATATTCCGGACCGGACCCCTTCATGCCGACGAGAAATGGCCGAAGAAGACCATCTTTCAGCGCAGACTTGGCTTCCGAGCCAGAGGCAAAGGCAGAGACAGAGGCAGAGAGTCAACATCACTTCGGGAGGATGTGGCGATGGTGCGCGACGAGATTCAGTTGGCCATCCCCGGCAGGAGATCCAGTGGCGAGGATGTTCCGAATGCGAGGCAGCACCCCGACGAGCGCATCGCCACCATGGACCGCCAGACGTCTCCGACCCTCGGGGCCGTGCTCAAGGCGGCACGCAGACGCATCGGCGTCACCCAGAGCCAGCTCGCCGACCTGTCGACCGTCAGTGTCCGGACGATTCGCGATCTCGAACTCGACCTCACGCACAACCCCCGGCGGGAAACGCTCAGGCTGCTGCTGGACGGCCTGCGGCTGACCGGAGTCCAACGGGCGAAAGTCGAGGAAGCAGCCGCCGGGCAGGCCTCTCCCGGGCTACCGGCCGCCTCCCTCGCTCCGCCACCCGCCGTCCTCGATCCGACCATCGGCCGCGAGCGGGACATCGAGGCCCTCACCCGCCTGATCGAGCTCGGCGGACACCGCCTGATCCGAGTGGTCGGCATGGCCGGAGTCGGCAAGTCCCGGCTGATACAGGAGGTAGCCGGGGCGGTGGACGCCTCCGGCCGGCTGCCGGTCGTCTGGGCGGAACCGGAGGGCGGCCCCACCGGCAGGCCGACGGATTCCCTGCACGCGCACATCGCCACTCTGCTCCGCGGCGCCCGGGACATGACGAGGACGTGCGGGGTGCGGCCCGAATCCGACCCGGAGTCCGACGCCGAGTCCGACGCCAACCCCGACCCCGCCCCCGAGGCCCACGCCGAGTCCGACGTCAACCCCGACCGCGAGTCCCACGCCGAGTCCGACCCCGAGGCGCACCCCGAGTCCGACGCCGACCCCGACCCCGAGTCGCACCCCGAGTCCGACGCCAACCCCGACCCCGAGTCCGACCCCGATCCCGAGTCGCACCCCGAGTCGTACCCCAACCCCGACCCCGAGTCCCACGCCGAGCCCGACCCCGAGGCGCATCCCGAGTCCGACCCCAACCCCGACCGCGAGGCCGCCCTCGACCCTCAGGCCGCCCTCGACCAGTTGGCATCCGCCTTCGGCGCCGACGACATCCTGCTGGTGGTGCACGGCGTCACCATGAGCCCCGCCGCGGAGGCGGCGCTCCGCCGCCTGCTGGCGCGGTGCCGGGGACTGCACGTCCTGTGCGAGGCCCGCGAGGGCTCGACGGGGGGCGCGGGCACCGATTACCCCGTCTTCCCGCTGTCCGTGACGGACCGTCCGGTCGGCCCCACCGGCCGTGAATCGGTCATCAGCCCTGCCCTGCAGCTGATGCTGTCGCGCTGCGGCTCCCTCGAACGCGAGGCCCCGGCGGACAGCCGGACCATGGCCGCTCTGGCCGGCGTCTGCCAGCGCCTCGACGGCATCCCCCGAGCGATCGAGGCCGCCGCCGCATGGCTCCTCCTCCACAACCCGGACCAGCTCCTGAGCATGGCCCAGCGCGATCCGTTCAAGCTCGCCACCCCGCCCGGCCACGACACCGCCGCTCTACGGGCGGCACTCGAGGCGTCCGTCGCATCGCTGCACCCACGCGACGCCGGCATCCTGCACCGGCTCGCCGCCCATGCGCTCCCCTTCACCATGGCCCAGGCCGTCTCCGCCCCGGATCAGGCCGGAGCCTCGGAGCTGAGCGCCATCCACCTGTTGTGCACCCGGGGCCTGGTCCGCCCAGCCGGCTGTGACGCCGACGGCACCCCCAGGTTCACCGTGCTGAACCTGCTACGCCACCTGCTCGCGGAGCCCGCCGCACCGGAGATCCCCCCACTCGAATCCAGAGGTCCGCTGCGGTGGCAGTCCCCGGCGAGCGTGGTGTCTTCGTCCTGCGCGGCTTGAATACGTCAAGGCCCAGGTCAGAGAGACATGACCTGGGCCTTCGAAGGAGCCCCCTGTCGGATTCGAACCGACGACCTACGCATTACAAGTGCGTTGCTCTGGCCAACTGAGCTAAGGAGGCCTGCACGTGTGCCATGGCTGCCATGACGGCCATGGCTGCCGCGACTGTCAGGACGCGTACCGCCCGCACGGAACCACCCGCGCGATCACATGCCCGAGCAGTGTACCCAGGTCCCCGCACCCCCCTGTCGAAAATTTCCGCGAAGTTCACATGCCCGGAGGTACTGACACGCAGGCGAACGCCGGGTACCGTCCTGACCCAGTTCACTCGCGTGGACTACACCACCACCTTCCTACAACGGATCGTCCGGCACGTTCCTGCCGGTAGAAGGGGGCCCTTCACCATGGCCACTGTTTCGTTCGACAAGGCGACCCGGATCTACCCGGGTTCCGAGAAGCCCGCCGTAGACGGACTCGAGATCGAGATCGAGGACGGGGAGTTCCTCGTTCTGGTCGGTCCCTCCGGTTGTGGCAAGTCCACCTCGCTCCGGATGCTCGCGGGGCTCGAGGACGTCAACGCCGGCGCCATCCGCATCGGTGACCGCGACGTCACGCACCTGCCGCCGAAGGACCGGGACATCGCCATGGTGTTCCAGAACTACGCGCTGTACCCGCACATGACGGTCGCCGACAACATGGGCTTCGCGCTCAAGATCGCCGGCGTCAACAAGGCCGAGATCCGCCAGAAGGTGGAGGACGCGGCGAAGATCCTCGACCTCACGGACTACCTCGCCCGCAAGCCGAAGGCCCTCTCCGGCGGTCAGCGCCAGCGCGTCGCGATGGGCCGCGCCATCGTGCGTGAGCCCCAGGTCTTCCTCATGGACGAGCCGCTGTCGAACCTCGACGCCAAGCTCCGTGTCTCCACCCGTACGCAGATCGCCTCGCTGCAGCGCCGCCTCGGCATCACCACCGTCTACGTCACCCACGACCAGGTCGAGGCCATGACGATGGGCGACCGGGTGGCCGTACTGAAGGACGGTCTGCTGCAGCAGGTCGACTCGCCGCGCAACATGTACGACCGCCCCGCGAACCTCTTCGTCGCCGGCTTCATCGGCTCCCCCGCGATGAACCTGATCGAGGTCCCGATCACCGACGGCGGCGTGAAGTTCGGCAACTCGGTCGTCCCGGTCAACCGCGAGGCCCTCAAGGCCGCCGCCGACAAGGGCGACCGCACGGTCACCGTCGGCGTGCGTCCCGAGCACTTCGACATCGACGAGCACAACGGCGAGGCCGCGAAGTCCCTCACCAAGGACACCGAGGACGCCCCGGCCGGTCTCGCGGTCTCCGTGAACGTCGTCGAGGAGCTGGGCGCCGACGGTTACGTCTACGGCAGCGCCAAGGTCGACGACGACCTCAAGGACCTCGTGGTCCGCGTCAGCGGCCGCTCGGTGCCGGAGAAGGGCTCCACGCTCCACGTGGTCCCGCGTCCGGGCGAGATCCACGTGTTCTCGACCTCCACGGGCGAGCGCCTCACCGACTGACCAGAACTCACCGTCTGTTCAAACGTTCCCAGGAAGGGCCCCGCGGATCGCCGCGGGGCCCTTCCTGCTGGGTCCTGACGCCCGACCGTGTCGACAAATACCCCGGCAGACCGGTCATTTCGAGCAGCGTTCGTCAACCCCTTACCCAATTCGAGGCACCGATCCATCCCCCGAATTGGTGACTAAATGTCGCCAAATCATTACCGGACGCTACCCTCACACGCGTGAAGCACTCCAATAACCAACAGCCGCGACGCGGCCGGGGCCCCGCTCGCCGGGTCGGCCGCACGCTCGCCCTCGTCCTGCCCGTCGTCATGGTGCTCTCCGGGACCCTCGCGGTCACCCGGGTCAACTGGTCGGGGAGCCCCTCCAGCTCGATGCTCACCGCGACCGACGTCACGGCCGCCGGAGCCTCCTCGCGGGCCGCCGCACGCGCCCCGCAGGACATCCTGCGCGACCAGCTCATGACGGAGCTCCAGGACAAGAACCCCGGCGTCGTCCTGACGCACCTCCAGGAGGCGGTGAACGGCCACCCGTCGCTCGCCACGCACTGCACCTCCATCGCCCGCGCCCTGGGCCGCGCCGCGGTCCGTATCTACGGCGCGACGCGAGCCCAGTCCTACGCCCGCCCCGTGTGCGACACCGCGTTCGCCTCCGGGGTCATGGCCGCGCACAGCTGACCGGAGCCGGTGCCCGGAGTAGGAGGTCGGTAACGGCTGATTAAGGAACGGTTGCAGCCGAAAGATGCGGTGGGGCCGCCACGTACAGTTCGGGTCATGACCGATCCGAACGCCACGTCGCGCCCCACCCAAGCCGTGATCCTGGCCGGTGGCCAGGGATCCCGGCTGCGCCCGTACACCGACGACCGGCCCAAGCCGATGGTCGAGATCCCCGGCACGGGGACTCCGATCATCGGCCATCAGCTCGTCTGGCTCGCCGAGGAGGGCGTGACGGACGTGGTGGTCAGCTGCGGGCATCTCGCGGAGGTGCTGCAGGACTGGCTGAAGTCGGCCGATCTGCCGGTCGACGTGACGACCGTCGTCGAGACGGAGCCGCTGGGCCGTGGCGGTGGCCTCAAGTACGCCGCCGCGCGTCTGCCGCGGCCGGACAAGGCCTGGTACGCGACGAACGGGGACATCTGGACCCGGTTCTCGCTGCGGGACATGGCGGACTTCCACACCGAGCGCGACGCGGTCGCCACGCTTGCCCTGGCCCGGCCCCGGATTCCGTGGGGGGCCGTGCAGACGGACGGGTTCGGGCATGTCACGGACTTCATCGAGTCGCCGCCGACGCAGTACGCGATCAATGCGGGCGTGTACGTCTTCTCGCCCGAGTTCGCCGGGTTGTTGCCGGAGCGGGGGGATCACGAGCGGACGACGTTCCCTCACCTCGCGCGTGAGTTGAGGCTGGCCGGGTTCCCGATTCCCCAGGGGGCCTACTGGCGGGCCATCGACACCGCGAAGGACCTGACCGAAGCCGCCAAGGAGCTTGCCGCACTGGGGCGTTGACGGTCGGCCAGGTCATGTTTCGGGTGCCGGTCCGTCGTGAGTACGACGGCGAAGGGGCCCGCACTTGAAAGTGCGGGCCCCTTCGCCGTACTCACCGGGATCAGCCGGTGGGCGACTGCTTCAGCAAGCCGCCCACCGGCCCAGCTACCCCAACAGGCCGCCCACCAGGCCCGGCTGGCCGGAGGAGGAGGATCCTCCGGTGCTGGAGCCGCCGCTGGTGCCGGTGCCGCCGCCGCTGGTGCCACCGCTGGACGTGGGTCCTGAGGTGGTGCTGGGGGCCTGGCCGCCGCCGGCCGGGGAGGACTGCTGGGGCTGCGTGCGGCCCGCGGTGCCCTGGGTCTGGCTGGGGGTGCCGCTGGTGGCCGTACCGGACGAGGAGCGGGTCGCGCCCGGGGTCGTCGCGGCACCCGTCGGCTTCGGCGACGTCGCGTGCTGGGACGGCGACTTGGACGCCTTGGGGCTGCTGCTGCGGCTCTTGGTCGGTTCGCCCGGGAGCGGGGTGCCCGGCAGTTCGTTGCGCGGGGCCTCGCCGGGGCCGGGGACGACCACGCGGCTGGAGTCGCGGACCGCGCCGCCGAGCAGCGAGCCGATGAGCAGGGTGAGGCCGATGGAGACGGCCGTGACGAGGGCGCCGCGCCGCAGCACGTAACTGCGCAGCTCCCAGATGTCGGCGCGGGGTCCGAGGCGGCGCCAGGCGCTGCCCGCGAGGCGGCCGTCGACGGAGTAGACGGGGGCGCCCGCGATGATCAGCGGCGACCACGCGGCGAGGTAGATGATGTCGGGGGCGTCGTAGGCCGGGACGGTCTTCCAGCTGACCGTGACGATGAGTGCCGCGGAGAGCAGCGCGCCGAAGACCGCGGCGACCCGCTGCCACAGGCCCAGGATCGTGAGGACGCCCACGATGACCTGTGCGAAGGCGATGACGAGCCCGGAGCCGACGGGGTGCTGGAGCGCGAACTGCCGTAGCGGCTCGGCCACTTCCCACGGGTGCAGGGTGTTGAGCCACTTGACCATGGAGCCGCGTTTGCCGCCGTCGAAGTAGACGGGGTCGCACAGCTTGCCCATGCCGGCGTAGATGGAGATGAAGCCGAGGAAGATGCGGAGCGGGAGGAGGACGACGCCGAGGTTCATCCGGCGGCCTGGGTAATAGGCGTGCCGTACCGGGTCGTTGCCGTAGCGCCGGGCTCGCTGGTCGCGCCGCGCGTCCGACTCGTCGGCGTCGAAGTCCTCGAACTCCCGGTCCCCGTAGGCGGGTTCGTCGTAGGCGCTGCCCACGGTCCGCATCTGGGGCAGGAGTCGGTTCTCGCCGGTGTCGTGCGCGTGGCCGCGCTGGGCGCCGACGATGGGCGTTTCCAGGGTCTGCGCGGTCAGGTCTCCGTCGTAGCCGGCGGCGTAACCGCCGTCCTCGATACGGGGGATGACCTGCGTGGCCCCGGCGTCGCCGGCCGGCTGTTCGCCGTGACGGACGCCGCTGCCCCGCACGGCCTGGAGGAGCCGGTGGGCGCCGGTGTCGTCCGGGGCGGACTTGCCGCTCCAGACGACGGGCCTGCGGCGCGCGGCACCCGCGCCGGCCGCGGGCATCCGGGCGGTGTCCTCGGCGGCACTCAAGTGCCGTGCGAGGCGCGGGTTTTGGGTGCGCGTCGAGGCGCCCAGCTGCACGCGGAAGCTCGCATGATTGACGATGACCTGCGCCGGATCGCTCGGCACCTTCACCATGCTCAGCGCGGGAGCGTCGTCGAATCCCGACGAGCGGTCCCCCGTGGGTGTGCGGGGTGTTCTGGTGTCCACACTCATCTAACCGAGTGACGTGTGTTTAGGACACTGCTTTGACTTGCCGGATGTGTCCGGACAGCGTCAAGCTCGCCCTCGACCCGCAGATTGCCCCGAGTGGGTGACGGTGCCGAACGTCCGTTCAGGAACGCTTGCGGGACGCCTCGTAGAGCACGATGCCCGCCGCCACACCGGCGTTGAGGGACTCCCCGCCGCCGGGCATCGGGATGCGGACCCTGAAGTCGCAGGTCTCGCCCACGAGTCGGGACAGGCCCTTGCCCTCGCTGCCGACCACGATGACCACCGGGCCTTCCAGCGCGGCGAGTTCACCGACCTCGGTGTCACCGTCGGCCGCGAGACCGACGATCGCGAGACCCGCCTTCTTGTACGCCTCCAGGGCGCGCGTCAGGTTGGTGGCGCGGGCGACGGGCGTACGCGCGGCGGCGCCCGCGGACGTCTTCCAGGCACCGGCCGTCATGCCGGCGGCGCGCCGCTCGGGCACGAGGACGCCGTGCCCGCCGAAGGCGGAGGCCGAGCGGACGATCGCGCCGAGGTTGCGCGGGTCGGTCACCCCGTCCAGGGCGACGATCAGCGGGTCCTCGCCCTTGTCGTAGGCCGCGTTGGCGAGGTCCTCGGCGTGCGCGTACTCGTACGCGGGGACCTGGAGGACCATGCCCTGGTGGTTGAGGCCGTTCGTCATGCGGTCCAGCTCGGGGCGGGGGGCCTCCATGAGGTGGACGCCGCCGCGCTCGGCGACGAGCTGGAGCGCCTCGCGGACCCGCTCGTCGTTGTCGATGAACTGCTGGACGTAGAGCGTGACCGCCGGGACGCCCTCGCGCAGCGCCTCGACGACCGGGTTGCGGCCGACGACCATCTCGGACGTGCCCTTGCCGCCGCGGCCGCGCGGTGCGGGACGGCGCTGGACCTGCTTGGCCTTGGAGTTGGCGATGCGGTTCTTCTTGTGGCCCTTGCGCGCCTCGGCGGGCGGGGTGGGGCCCTTGCCTTCGAGGCCCCTGCGCCGCTGGCCGCCACTGCCGACCTGCGCGCCCTTCTTGCCGGACATGCGGCGGTTGTTGGCTGCCATGACCTACCTGTCTCTGTGATCCGTCGTGGAGTGCGGTGAATACGTACGTCTATGCAGTGTGCCGCCCGGGAGGCCGGGCGGCACAGTCGATCTTCGTTGACCGGGGTGGGGTCAGCGTGGGCCGAGGGTCCAGCGGGGGCCCTGCGGGCCGTCCTCGATGACCAGGCCCGACTGGTTGAGCTGGTCGCGGATGGCGTCCGCGGTGCCCCAGTCCTTGCGGCCCCGGGCGGCCTCGCGCTGGTCGAGGACCATCCGGACCAGGGTGTCGACGACGCCGTGCAGGTCCTCGCCGCGGTCCGTCTCGCCCGCCCACTGCGGGTCCAGCGGGTCCAGGCCGAGGACGCCGAGCATGGCACGCACCTCGGCGAGACGCGCTACGGCGGCTTCCTTGTCGTCGGCGGCCAGCGCGCTGTTGCCCTGCCGGACCGTGGTGTGGACGACGGCGAGCGCCTGCGGGACGCCCAGGTCGTCGTCCATCGCCTCGGCGAAGGCCGGCGGCACCTCGGCGGCGGGCTCGACGACGCCCCCGGCCTTCTCGACGACCCGCTGCACGAAGCCCTCGATCCGCGCGAACGCGGACTCGGCCTCGCGCAGGGCCTCCTCGCTGTACTCGATCATCGAGCGGTAGTGCGGGGTGCCGAGGTAGTAGCGCAGGACGATCGGGCGCCACGCCTTGACCATCTCGGAGACGAGGACGGAGTTCCCGAGCGACTTCGACATCTTCTCGCCGCTCATGGTGACCCAGGCGTTGTGCACCCAGTACTGCGCGAAGTCGTCGCCGTAGGCCTTGGCCTGGGCGATCTCGTTCTCGTGGTGCGGGAAGATCAGGTCGAGGCCGCCGCCGTGGATGTCGAAGGCGGGGCCCAGGTACTTGTGCGCCATCGCCGAGCACTCCAGGTGCCAGCCGGGGCGGCCGCGGCCCCACGGGGTCTCCCAGTCGGGCTCGCCCGGCTTGGTCGCCTTCCACATCGCGAAGTCGCGCGGGTCGCGTTTGCCGGTGATGCCGTCCTCGGGGGGCTGGCGGAGGTCGTCGATGTCCTGGTTCGACAGCTCCAGGTAGTCCGGGTACGAGCGCACGTCGAAGTAGACGCTGCCGTCGGCCTCGTACGCGTGACCGCGCTCGATGAGCCCGCGCATCATCTCGATCATCTCGGGGACGTGGCCGGTCGCGCGCGGTTCGTACGTCGGCGGGAGGCAGCCGAGCGCACTGTAACCGTCGTTGAAGGCGCGCTCGTTCTCGTAGCCGATCGACCACCAAGGGCGGCCCTGGTCACGGGACTTGGTGATGATCTTGTCGTCGATGTCCGTGACGTTGCGGATGAACGTGACGTCGTAGCCGCGGTATTCGAACCAGCGGCGGAGGATGTCGAAGTTCAGGCCCGAGCGGATGTGGCCGATGTGAGGGGCGGCCTGCACGGTGGCGCCACAGAGGTAGATCGAGACACAGCCCGCGGTGAGCGGGGTGAAGTCACGAATCTGCCGGGCGCTGGTGTCGTACAGGCGAATGGTCACGGTACAAGGGTAGTGGGCGTTTCCTTGTGCCTCAGACGGTTGGGTCGATTGTTAGCTGCGGGCCGGTGGGGGCTGGTCGCGCAGTTCCCCGCGCCCCTAAAAGACAGCTCACTCACGCGTGTTTCACGACCAGGGCTGTTGCCACTGCCATCAGGCCCTCGTCCCGCCCCGGGAAACCCAAGCCGTCCGTTGTCGCCCCCGAAACGGACACCGGGGCTCCGGCCGCCTCCGAGAGGAGCTTCTGGGCCTCGTCCCGGCGCTTGCCGATCTTGGGACGGGAGCCTACGACCTGGACCGCCACGTTGCCGATCGTGAAGCCGGCCTCGCGGACGATCCTCGCGGCCTCGGTCAGGAGGGTGACCCCGGAGGCGCCGGACCATTCGGGGCGGCCGGTGCCGAAGTGCTGGCCGAGGTCGCCCAGGCCTGCCGCGGAGAAGAGGGCGTTGCAGGCCGCGTGGGCCACGACGTCCGCGTCGGAGTGGCCGGCCAGGCCGGGGCCCTCGTTCTCCCACTTCAGGCCCGCGCACCACAGCTCGCGGCCCTCCTCGAAGGCGTGGATGTCGGTGCCGATGCCGACCTGGGGCAGGGGGTACGCATCAGAAGCCATCGTTGAGCCTCCTGCGGGCCAGGACCGCCTCCGCGAGGACCAGGTCCAGGGGGCGGGTCACCTTGAAGGCCTCCTCGTGGCCGGGGACGACCACGACCGTGAGGCCGAGCTGTTCGACCATGCTCGCGTCGTCGGTGACGTTGTCGGTGACCGTCTCGTGGGCGCGGATCAGCGTGGCGCGGTCGAAGCCCTGGGGCGTCTGTACGGCACGGAGGCGGGCGCGTCGCGGAGTGGCCACGACCGGTTCCGGTGCGCCCGGCGTCTCGGCAGGCTCGACTTCCTTGACCGTGTCGGCGAGGGGCAGGGCCGGTACGACGGCGGGCGCTCCGTCGCGTACGGCCTCGATGACCGCGTCGACCGTGTCGACCGGGACGAGCGGACGGGCCGCGTCGTGGACGAGGACGACGTCGTAGCCGGGAGGCAGCGCGTCCAGGCCGAGCTTCACGGACTCCTGGCGGGAGTCGCCGCCGGGGACGACCAGAAAGTCGGTGCGCTCGGGCAGGGCGTGCGCGTCGAGGAGGGTCTTCACCTCGGCGGCGCCGTCGGGCGGGGCCACGACGACGACCAGGGACACGGACCGGGACGCGGCGAGCGCCCGGATCGCGTGGATGAGCATGGGGGTGCCGTTCAGCGCGCGGAGCGCTTTGGGGGCGCCCGGTCCGAGGCGTACGCCCCGTCCGGCGGCCGGAATCACGGCGGCGACGGAGGACTGCGCCTGCGAAGAGCGCGAATCGTCAGACATCGGTTCCTGTCAGGTTTGTGTGCTCGACCTACGTGGGTATGGCCTCAGGAGTGCCGGGCGCGACGCCTTGACCGGACCCTTCCGTGACACCGGTCGAGCCTGCTGCCCGGGCCCGGCACACCATTATCGGGGGACGTTTCCCCTGGCGTTCGACGAAGTCGGAGTCTCGGGGTCCCCGGAGTTCGCGGAGTCCATGGATTCTTCGACGAGGTCGGTGTCGGGGGCGGGTCGGAAAATCTCCCCGAACATGCCGAAGCGCCCGGCGACAAGGGAGCTGTCATCGGGCACCACGGCATTTCAGTGTGCTGAGCAGGGCGTACCAGTCGCCTGCGTCAGGACGCGAGAACCTCGTCGAGCAGGGCCTCGGCCTTGTCCTCGTTCGTGTTCTCCGCGAGCGCGAGCTCGCTCACCAGGATCTGGCGAGCCTTGGCGAGCATGCGCTTCTCACCTGCGGAGAGTCCGCGCTCGCGCTCACGACGCCACAGGTCACGGACGACTTCCGCGACCTTGATGACATCGCCGGAGGCGAGCTTCTCCAGATTTGCCTTGTAACGACGCGACCAGTTCGTGGGCTCCTCGGCGTACGGAGCGCGCAGCACCTCGAAGACCCGGTCCAGCCCGTCCTGACCGACCACATCACGCACGCCGACGAACTCCGCATTGTCCGCTGGCACACGCACCGTCAGGTCACCCTGAGCGACCTTCAGCACCAAGTAGGTCTTGTCCACGCCTTTGATCTGGCGAGTTTCGATAGCCTCGATCAGCGCGGCCCCGTGATGGGGATAGACCACGGTGTCGCCAACCTTGAACGTCATGTGACAGGTACCCCTTCCGTGGCTATCCAGGGTAACACGGAAACTGCGGGTTCTGAATGGCGTTTTCGCAGGTCAGGGCATATCTCGGGGCTTGACAACAGCAACAGGAACGTGCTGCGGAGGCCGAGCGGAAGAGGGTATTCGCAGGTCGGAGCGGCTCTCCGGGCGAGGTGAAACGCGTACGTTACACACATCCGGAGGCGCCTCCAAGCGGACGAACGTCCCTAAATGTCTGGTTCCAAGTGGTCGACTTCCGCTACTCCGTTCGGTGGCCGGAGCCCGGTACGAGACGAATCCGGAATTGATCACCGAGGTCCACGGAACGGCCGTTGATCAATTCTCCGAGGCGCCCTGCATTCTTCACGGAAAATCCGCCGGCGGACGGCTGAGCTGCTTATGTGAATGCCGGACGAGTGGCGGGCACAAGTGACCCGTGAGTCACTTGTGGCACACGGGCACCCGGTTGGGGGAGGGTCGGGTGCGGTGGTGCGGGAACGGCTCGGTAACCTAAGGCCGCTGACAGACACTTAGGGCGGCTTTATTCGGGAGTCGCCCTGCTCCGCCCACGTTCAAGGAGTAGCCGCCGCCGTGAGCAGCAGCCTTCGACGCGGCGCCCTCGCCGCCGCCGCCATCGCGTTCTCGATCGCCTCGCTCGCCGCGTGCGGTGCTGGCAACGACGCCCAGACGCTGGAGGTCAAGCCGGACAACGCGGCCGTCTCCGTCGGTGTCATCAAGGTGCAGAACGCGCTCGTCATCACCCAGCCCGACACCACGGCCAAGGGCCCCGCGGTCATCTCCGCGACCCTGTTCAACACCGGCAAGGACCCCCAGACCCTGGACTCCGTCAGCGTGGACGGCGCCGGTTCCGCCACGCTGTCCCCCGCCAAGGGCAAGGGCAAGCTGGTCGTCCCGGCCTTCGGCTCGCTCGTCCTGGGCGGCAAGGGCAACGCCTCCGCCGCGCTGAGCGACTCCGGCAGCATCCCGGACGGCAACGCCCAGAAGATCACCTTCACCCTCAGCACGACCGGTGCCGTGAGCCTGAGCGCGTTCGTCGTCCCGGCGGACAGCTACTTCACCAAGTGGGGCCCGACCGCGATGCCCTCGGCCGCCCCGAGCGCCTCCGCGTCCACCTCCGGCTCGCCGAAGCCGGGCAAGAGCACGTCGGCCACCCCGACCGACTCGGCCTCCGCGAGCGCGACGGCCACGGAGTCGGCCACCACGACCGGCTGAGCGTCAGCGGTAGCAGTCGTACGGCTACGACGATGGGCGGGACCTCGCGCAGAGGTCCCGCCCATCGTCGTAGCGCCCGTAAGAACGCGCTCGCGGTCTACGGCTCGAACTTGTAGCCCAGGCCGCGGACCGTCACCAGGTAGCGCGGCGCGCCCGGGTCCGGCTCGATCTTGGCGCGGAGGCGCTTGACGTGGACGTCGAGGGTCTTGGTGTCGCCCACGTAGTCGGCGCCCCAGACCCGGTCGATGAGCTGCATACGGGTCAGTACGCGGCCCGCGTTGCGCAGGAGCATCTCCAGCAGGTCGAACTCCTTGAGGGGCAGGTCGACCTTGGAGCCGGAGACCGTGACCACGTGGCGATCCACGTCCATACGGACCGGACCTGCCTCGAGGGCGGCCGGGGTGACCTCCTCGGGCTCGCCGCGGCGGCGCAGGACGGCCCGGATACGGGCGACGAGCTCACGGGACGAGAAGGGCTTGGTGACGTAGTCATCGGCTCCTATTTCCAGGCCGACGACCTTGTCGATCTCACTGTCCTTGGCGGTGACCATGATCACCGGAACGTTGGAGCGACCGCGCAGTTGGCGGCAGACCTCCGTACCGGGCAGGCCCGGCAGCATGAGGTCGAGCAGGACGAGGTCGGCGCCGTTGCGCTCGAACTCGTCGAGTCCGTCGGGCCCGGTGGTCGCGATGGCGACCTCGAAGCCCTCCTTGCGGAGCATGTACGACAGGGCGTCGGAGAAGGACTCCTCGTCCTCGACGACGAGCACTCGGGTCACGGAAGGACCTCCGGGGCGGGAAGCGGTTCGTACGGGGATGGTTCAGGGGACCCCTCGACCTCGTCGTCGAGGTCGGGGTGCTGGTGGGCACGGTCGCGGGCCGCACCCGCCTCCGGCAGCCTCAGGGTGAACGTGGAGCCCTGTCCCTCGGAGCTCCACACCGTGACCTCCCCGCCGTGCGAGGCGGCCACGTGCTTGACGATCGCCAGCCCGAGACCCGTACCGCCGGTGGCCCGCGAGCGGGCCGGGTCGACACGGTAGAAGCGCTCGAACACGCGCTCCTTGTCCTTCTCGGAGATCCCGATGCCCTGGTCGGTGACGGCGACCTCGATGTGGTCGCCTCCGGGCGCGGTCACCCGGCGGGCGGCTATGCCGACGCGGGTGCGGGCGGGCGAGTAGTTGACGGCGTTCTCGACCAGGTTTCCGAGGGCGGCGGCCAGCTGGCCCCGGTTCCCGTAGACATGCAGGTCGGCGGTGCCGCCGGCGGCCATGGTGATCTGCTTGGTGCCGGCCTGGTGCCGGCAGCGGTCGATGGCCTCGGCGACGAGTTCGTCGACGCGGACGGGTTCGGCGTCTTCGAGGGGGTCGTCGTTCTGGACCCGCGACAGGTCGATGAGCTCCTGCACGAGGTTGGTGAGGCGCGTGGCCTCGATCTGCATGCGGCCGGCGAAACGCTCCACCGCCTCAGGATCGTCGGAGGCGTCCATGACCGCCTCCGACAGGAGGGAGAGCGCGCCGACGGGGGTCTTCAGTTCGTGGCTGACGTTCGCCACGAAGTCTCGTCGTACGGCCTCGATACGGCGGGCCTCGGTGAGGTCCTCCACGAGGAGCAGGACGAGCCGGGAGCCGAGCGGCGCCACCCGGGCGGAGACCGCGAGGGCCTCCCCTCGTCCGGTGCCGCGCCGGGGCAGATCCAGCTCGACCTGGCGTATCTCGCCGTCGCGCCGGGTGTCCCGGGCCATCTGGAGCATCGGATCGACGGAGAGTTTTCCGCCACGGACCAGTCCGAGGGCGTACGCCGCCGAGCTGGCCTTGACCACGGCGTCCGCCTCGTCGAGGACGACGGCAGAGGAGCGGAGCACCGAGAGCACGGTGTCCACACCCGGCGGAAGCACCGGGTCCGTATGCAGGGAGGTCCTGGTCGGTCGCTTCTGGTCGCGTTCGCTCCAGCGGAACGCCAGCATGGCGATGACACCGGTGAGTACCCCGGCGATCGCTGCCGCTGCGGCGACCGCCGCGTTCACGTCCATGCCCCCAGGTTAGGCATGGGATACCTCCTGGCCACAGCCATCGGAGTGCGACCTCGAACACTCGTCGCCCAGAGTTCACCTTGGAGCCAGTATTGATTCATTTGGGGTGGCGTAAACCGTCGCGTAGGAACGGGAACGTGGGAGCGTGGGGTGGAAGGGCCGGTTTTACGTCACACCGACGGGCCCGGGCCCCCAGAGTCCACCGAGCCCCCTGAGCCCTTTTGACCCCCGAAGCACAACGTAGGAGAGGGAACCCTGATGCGGGACGCGTACCACGAGGAACTTGACTCGATCGGTGACGGTCTGGTGGAGATGGCCCGGCTGGTCGGGTCGGCGATCGGACGCGCCACGACGGCCATCCTGGACTCCGACCTGAAGCTGGCCGAGAGCGTCATCGAGGCCGACAAGAAGGTCGACGACCTCCAGCACGACCTGGAAGCACGGGCCATAGCCCTGCTGGCCCGGCAGCAGCCGGTGGCGACGGATCTGCGGATCGTCGTCACGTCGCTGCGCATGTCCGCCGACCTGGAGCGCTCCGGCGACCTCGCCCAGCACGTGGCGAAGCTCGCCCGGCTCCGCTTCCCCGACCGCGCCGTGCCGCACGACCTGCACGCGACCATCCTGGAGATGGGTCAGCTCGCGCAGCGTCTGATGGCCAAGGCGGCCGAGGTCATCATCACGAAGGACGTCGACCTGGCCCTCCAGCTGGAGGCGGACGACGACGACATGGACCTGCTGCACCGCACGCTCTTCCAGCACCTGCTGGACGACAAGTGGAAGCACGGCATCGAGACCGCGGTCGACGTGACCCTGCTCGGCCGCTACTACGAGCGTTTCGCCGACCACGCGGTGTCGGTCGCGAAGCGGGTGGTCTTCCTGGTCACGGGTGAGCACGCGGACGAGTTGCAGCCGGACATCCAGCCGGTGACGGGGGCGGAGGGCGCGTAGGTCCCGGGTCCGGGGCGAGGCGCCGCGGGCCGGGGGCTTGCGGGGGAGCCCCAATGCGCCGTTGATGCGCCTGGCGCAGCGGGCATCCAATGGGCAAAGGCACCAGCCCTCTAGGAGGACCCATGGCCGAATCCCCCGCCACGACGCCCGACCCGACGCAGGAGCGCGAGACCCAGCAGCCCGCCGAGATCAAGAGTCTCCCGCTCTTCGGCGCCTGCGGCTGCGGCTCGGGCTGCGGCTGCGGCTGCCAGTCCGGCAATCCGTGCCAGTGCGGCTGACCGCCGCGTAACACCACCGGAGGGGCCCGGGCGCACACCGCGCCGGGGCCCCTCCGCCGTGTCCGGGCCCCCCTCCCCTGATCGTTGCGCACGGTGGCCGGGAGGACCGTACGGGCGCAGCATGGAAGGGAAGGAGAGAGCGGGCGAGCGCACGGAAGGAGGTGCGCGGCCATGGCTCAGTACATGGACGTACACCACGGAATGAAGGGCATCACGGCCGACCAGTTGATGGCGGCCCACAAGGCGGACCTCGCGGTGGAGAAGGACGAGGGCGTCCACTTCGAGCGGGCCTGGGCCGATCCGGAGACCGGGACCGTGTACTGCCTCTCGGAGGCCCCGTCGCCCGAGGCGGTGCAGCGCGTCCACGAACGCGCCGGTCACCGGGCGGACGAGGTGCACCCGGTGCCGTACTCGATCTGAGGACCGGCGAGCGGGTCCCTCCGGGGTGCGGCCAGCCCCACCCCTCATCGGGTGGGGCTCTCCATGGTTCCTGTAGGCGGGCGAAGGCATCGTAGGAGTCAGGCAGTTCGCGACCGATCGTGCAGGCACTCCGTCCGGAAGGAACGTCCCATGGAATCGCAGCAGTTCATGAACGCCGGTACCACCGCGGTCGCCGGCGAGAACGCCCTCGCGCCGCTCCTGGCCGCGTGGGACCGGGCGCATCCCGTTCCGGGCGACCCCGAGTGGCGGCACCTGCTGGACGAGATCGCGCATCCGGGTACGACGGAGGCGTTCCGGCGGCTGGCCGGTTCCGCGGTCTGAGGCGGTTCGCCCGCGTCAACAGGTCGGATCACCAGGACCGTTCGAGTCTTTGGTGCTGTTTGGGCAAAGGGTTCGGCATCGACAGTTCAACAGTCTTGTCCTGTGCATGTCTCACTCGATGAGATGCGCGGAGACCGTTTCGCCCGGCTGACAGCCGGACGAACTCCGCAGCACTCAGGGGGGATTCATGCACATAGCCCGCACGAGACTGAACTTCGCCGCCGCTACGGCCGCCACCGCCACCCTCGCCGCCGCCGCGCTCGCGACCGCGCCGCTGGCCGTCGTCGCCGGCGCCGCGCCCGCCGCCGTACCGCAGACGAAGGCGATCCCGGCCATCACCGGGCACACCCTCGCGCGCGACGTGCCCAGCCCGCTGTCCAGCGCGCAGTGCGAGGCCAAGTGGGGCATCGCGTGCTACAACCCGCTGCAGTACCGCACCGCGTACAACCTCAACTCCCTTTACAAGAAGGGCATCACGGGCAAGGGACGCACGATCGTCATCGTCGACTCGTTCGGCTCGCCGACGATCCAGCACGATCTCGACACGTACAGCAAGCAGTTCGGCATGCACAGCACCAAGGTGAACGTCGTCAAGTGGGGCAAGGTCCCCGTCTTCGACCCGACGAACGCCGACATGACCGGCTGGGCGGGCGAGACCACCCTGGACGTCGAGATGGCGCACGCGGTCGCGCCCGACGCGAAGATCGTGCTGGTCGAGACGGCCGTCGCGGAGACCGAGGGCGTCACCGGGCTGCCGGAGATGATGGACGCCGAGAAGGCGCTGATCGACCACGGCGTCGGCGACGTCATCACACAGAGCTTCGGCGCCACCGAGAACACCTTCCCCGGCTTCGACCAGGGCGACTTCTCCAGCATCAAGAAGCTGCGCTACGCCTTCCAGGACGCGAACCGCAAGCACGTCACCGTCCTCGCCTCCTCCGGCGACGGCGGCGCGACCGACTCCACGGCGGACGGCAAGGGTTACTACGACAAGCCGGTCAACTCCTGGCCGTCCTCGGACCCGTTGGTCACGTCGATCGGCGGCACGCAGCTGCACCTGGACGACAAGGGTGACCGCGTCACGCCGGACAGCGTCTACAACGACTACGGCGCGGGCGGCGGCGGCCAGTCCCACGTGTTCGCCCGCCCGTCGTTCCAGAACGGCGTGAAGAAGATCGTCGGCACCCAGCGTGCCACCCCCGACGTCTCGATGGCCGCGGCGGTCAACGGCGGCGCGTGGACGTACTCCAGCTTCGACCCGACGGCCGTCGGCTGGGACGTCTACGGCGGCACGAGCGAGGCCAGCCCGCTCTTCTCGGGCATCGTCGCCCTCGCGGACCAGGCGGCGGGGCACCGGGTCGGCAACATCAACTCGGCGCTGTACACGCTGGCGCGGCACGGCGCGAAGGCCAACGGCATCGTCGACGTGAACGACGGCACGAACAACTCGTACGAGGGCGTGACCGGTTACACCGCGGTCAACGGCTACGACATGGCGACCGGCGTGGGCACGGTGGACGCGCTGCGCTTCGTCCCGGCACTGGCACGGGCCAGCCGGCGCTGACCCAACCGACGAGGACGGCCCAGGCCCAACAAGCCTGGGCCGTAGTCGTGTTGACTCGCTTCACACACTTCACATGCTGATGGACTGCGCGTAACTCACCTGGTTGAGGACGTGCACGACCTGGTTCCGGGACTGCACGGGAATCATCGTGGAGTGGTGCCGGCCCCCGCTGTTGACGCTGACCTGCACGAACCCGGTGGTGACCCGCTCCTTCATCAGCAGGAACAACAGCCCGATGAAGCACAGCAGAAAGAACAGGATCGCCAGCACGATCGCATGCGGCGGAATCCGCTCCTCCGTCCGCGACATGTCGGTGGCCGTCCACACCGCACCCCTGAGCGGCATGGGCCCGGCCGGGCTGACGATGGTGTCACCGTTGACGGCGATGTCCCCGAGGGTCAACAGAAGTGCTGCGAAGGCGGGTTGGGGTTGCTGTTGCGCGTACGGCTGCGGCTGCGGGGCGGCCTGCGGGTAGCCGTAGACGGGGGTCGCCCCCGGGGCCGTGGGATAGCCGTAGGCCCCCTCGGCGTAGGGACCACCGGGCTGCGCGGCATACGGATTCTGCCCGGGCTGCCCGGGCGGCTGTTCCGGAGGCGGTCCGGGGTACTGGTTCGCCATGGGTGCTCTTCCCCCCGAGAGTGCGTGTGGACTACGGCGGCAACAGGTCCGCTGGGCGGACGAGTTACGCCGTGGCCTCATCCTCCCGCTCGGTCACGTCGCGTATCTACGTAATGACGAGAAATCACCGGGTGGGGAGGCGCTCCCCGTCGTCGTACTCCGCCGCCCTGAAGGTGGGCCAGTAGGTCAGCTGCGGCTCGGAGCGCTCGATCATCGCCCGGAGGATCTCGCCGCGCAGGACGCGTACGCCGATCTCGGGTCCGTCCAGGCCTGCGAGGTTGTCGACGACGTAGAGGTGGAAGCGATCGGGATTCGCCCGGGCGGCCTCGACTTGGCGGTGTTCCAGCGGCAGTGGTTCGCTGCGTGCCGAGCGGCTGAACGCCTTCACCTCGATCATGCGAGGCGCGCTGTCGACGTCGTACGGCAGGCCTGACGTGCGGACATCCCTGGGCTCGCGGCCGGCGGCCCGCTCCAGGGCCAACACGTGTGTGATCGCGGCCTGTTCGGTCTCTTTGTTCCCCACGGCACCCCCCGTTGTCCTGCGACGCCATGGTGCCGCGCGGGACCGCGAGTTGGGAAGCTGGAGCTATGAATCCCGGCGGAGGGGAGTGATGGTGCCCGAAGGCCCCGAGCACATCGTGTACTTCGAGTTGGTCTGCGACCACGTGGACTACGACGTCGTGGTCGTCGACGCCGGTGCGCGGGTGCTCGATGTCGCCAAGGTGGTACGCCGGTTGACGGGGCTCAGCCTCTGGCGCAGCAAGGTCCTGGTGATGGACGCACCGGCCGTGGTGCTCGACGGCGTCCCGCAGGCGGACGCCGAGGCGGCGGTCGGGGTGCTCCGTGAGGCGGGGGCGTCGGCGGAGACGAGGGAATGGCAGCCACCTACGAGCTGACCGGCAACTCCCGGGCTCGCCGCCGTGCTTGGGCCCGTAGCTCCTTCAAGCGACCGTGAAACGCGTTGTGGCGGTTCTGGTCGAGGTTCAGCGGGAGGTCGAGTTGGGAGATGAGCTGTGATTCCAGGGTCCACGGTTCGCTCTGCTCGATCCAGGACACCCGCGCGTTGTCCGCCATCCACTGGCTCAGCTCTGCTTCGCCGACCTTGCCGAAGGTCATCCGCTTGCCACTGCCCACGCGCCGCAGTTCAAGTCCGAGCAGGCATCCGAGGGTAAGCCGCAGCGTCGAGCCGGCCGCGTTGCCCCGGTAGTGGTAGCGCACCCGCTTGCGCAGGTTCTGCGTGCTGGTCCGATTCGCCATGTACCTCGGGGCTATCCCGACGTAGAGCAGGCGCCCGGCGTCCAGGTCCGGGTGGGGCTGCTGCTCGAAGTGCCACCCGTAGACCCCTGCCGCCGCCGGGACGGGGCTCGGGCGCGCCAGAACTTCCTGCGCCGACCACAAGCGGACCGGACTGACGAGAGTGCTGGCCTCCATGAAGCCTCCCTGTGGGACACGGGTGATCGCCGCAGGTTACTGGGCGACGGTGACATGTGGCATCGGCTTGGGAACCCGTGGATCCCCCCAGGATCCGGCACGCGCGTGGTGTCGGAATCGGATCGGAAGCGGATGGTGGCTACCCGCGGAAGCGGGTGGGGCGGTGCACTGGGGCTCGGTGAGGCCGGGTGGGGGCGGGCCAGGGGCCGGTGGGGGGTGCCGCGTGGGGGAGCCGGAGCTGCGGAGGAACCTGTCGGTGCGGGGGCCGGTCGTCCGCAACTGCCCGGTCTCACCTTGGAGTTGGGTGGTCCGTGTGGTCGTCCAGGTCCGGGACCAGTTCGTGGAAGCGGCGTTCGACCGGGGAGAGGTCGGTGCTGGCGAGGTCCTCCGGGCGGATCACTATGCGGAGTTCGGGTGTGAGCGCGGGGTGCAGACGGCACGCGGCGATGAACGAGTCGACGATCAGGCCCACGAGTTGGCCGCGGTCGAGGTCGGTGACCCGGGCCAGCCCGGAGCCGACGAGCGGGACGGCGACCGGTCTGAACAGGCCGTGCACGGCGACCGAGGCCCAGAGCCGGTCCAGGCTCGCCCGCAGGTCCTCGTTCCCGGACCTGGCCACCAGGTCGTTGCCGAGGCGCGAATAGGCGACCGCGAAGATCCGGCGGCCGTCGACGGGCACGGCGACGGTCGTGCCCACCGGGTAACGGACCCGCCGGCCGCGCGGCTTGGCCCGTGCGCTCTCCGTGCCGACGGCCCGCACGCCCCGCAGCCCGGCCTTCAACTTCTCGTCCAGCAGGCGGCGTCGGCCGCCGAAGAGCCGGTCGACCAGCTGGCTCTGGACGCTGTCGCGGCTGATGACGATGTCCTGGTCGGTCTCCGTGTCGAAGGTGTCGGTGAACCCGACGACCAGATTGCAGTCGGTCTGCTCGAACAAGTCGCCCCGGACCAGGACGACATCGGCCCGCTGCCCGGGCAACGGGACTCTGTGGCGCAGCAGTTCGGCACCGTGGCGGGCGCGGAGCGCGGCGCGCAGGGTGTCCAGGACGCGCGCGGCGTCGAAGTCGTCGGGGTGGTCGCGGACGATCAGTTCGGCGACCGGCAGCGCGAGGTCGGGACGTCCCAAGTCGGCCTGCACGCGCACCAGTTCGCGGCGGGCGGAGTCCAGCAGTGCGGTGAGGCGGCGGATGAAGGGGTCCGCGAAGTTCTCGCCGTTGACCTCGGCCAGCGGCCTCCCCCGGACCAGGGTCAGCGCCTCGGCCAGCTCATGGGCCGCGGTCGCGGGCGGGGCGAGCAGCGCACCGCGGACGACCGCCGTGAACCGCGCGCTGTCCAGCTCCTCGGGCCGCAGCACCAGCCGGTAGGCGGTCTCCGGGCCGTGCACGGTGACCTGCTGCTCGGTGCGCAGGACGCGGGCGGCGGTGCCGTCCTGGACGGGGTCGAGAGCGCGCCGCAGTTCCAGGACGCGCTTCTGCACCTCGTTGCGATTGCGCTGGTCCAGATGGCGCGGGCCGTCCGCCAACCCCCATACGTCCCGCCGCAGTTGACGCACCGGCACGGCCTCGCCCTCGGCGGCCACCAGGCGGACCAGCAGCCGGGTGGTCAGCGGTGTCAGCCGGATCGGGATCCCGTCGACGTCGAGCCGGACCGGCCCCAGCACTCTGACCTGAATGCGCACTTGTCCATCGGCCACCCGCGTCGCCCCCGCCGCGTTCCTGTATCGCTGAGCCGCTCTGCTTCATCACTCTGCGTCACCGATAAGTGACCAGCAGATTATCATGATGTCCTGGAGGAACCGTGTTTTCCAGATTTCTGCGGTTCTACGGCACCGGGCGGGCGCGCAGGATTTTCGCGCGCAGCACGATGGTGGCTTTCGGCGGCATTTCCGCGGTCCTTCAGTTCGTCGGGCAGTTCTTCCCCCGCAGCTTTCCCGATCCCGGCACGGTCACGGTGGTGTCCGTGGCGGCCTGCCTGGCGTGGGGGCTGGGCCAGGCGCGTCCGGTGCCGCGGGTGGAGCAGACCTTCCGACGCCCCGACCTGACGGTGGTCGTCGAGGCGGGCGACGTGTTCGACCAGCCGGCGCATCTCGTCGTCGGGTTCTGCGACACCTTCGACACCGCGTCGGCCACCGGCGAGGTCATCAACGCGGCCAGTGTGCAAGGGCAGTTGCTGCTCCGCCGGTACGAGGGTGATGTACGGCGGCTGGACGCGGACCTGACTGCCGCGCTGGCCGGGGTCACCCCGGTCGGGCGGGAGGACCGGGAGCGCAAGCCGCTGGGCAAGCTGGACCGGTATCCGCTCGGCACGGTGGCGGTCCTGGGCGCCCGGCCGAGGCTGGTGTTCGGCGTCGCGTACAGCCGTATCGGCAACGACTGTGTGGCCGCGTCCAGTGTCGAGGACCTCTGGCTCGGGCTCGGCCGGCTGTGGGACGCGCTGCACCGGCATGCCCAACTGGAGGCGGTGGCCATGCCGTTGGTCGGCTCGGGGCTGTCCCGGCTCGACCATCTCGACCAGGACAGCCTGTTGCGGCTGATCCTGATGTCGTTCATCGCGCGGTCCCGGGAGGGCGCGGTCTGCCGGGAGTTGCGGGTGATCGTACGGCCCGCCGACCTGGAGCGGATCGACATGCGGGAGGTGGGGGCGTTCCTGCGGGTGCTGGCGGCCGGACTGGACCGCGTATGAAGAGCGCGCGGGAAAAGAAGGAAGGGGGACGGACGCCGGAGCGCCCGTCCCCCTCAATTCCCGCTCTTTTCCGGTGCTTCAGGCGAGCCGTCGGTACGCGGAGAGATTCCGGAAGTACCGGGTGTCGCGCCATTCCGGCCCGTTGTCGTCGAGTTGGCAGCCGGCCAGCCTGAGCCGGGCGGCGATCTTCGCGAGGGAGGCCTCCGTGCCGTCGAACCGGATGACGTTGATGCCCGCGGTGTCGGCGACGTGCCGCAGCCGCCCCACCTCGACGATGACGGTCCGCTCGGGGTAGGCCATCAGCACCATGCCCAGCTCGATCAGGACGTTCTGCCGTGGCTGGCCGGTGAGTTGGGTCTCGTCGTCCCGCTCGCTGTTCCCGAGCAGATGCGGGTGGAGCTTGGCGACGTCGTCGGGGGTGAGCAGGACCAGGGCGGCCTGTGCCTGCGCCGGTGCGTTCATGACGACCTCGCCCAGGAAGGGCGCGGTCCTGCCGGTGGCCCGCACCAACTCCTCCCATTCCAGGGGCCGTAGGTCGAGCCTGCGCAGCAGTCCGAACATCGCCGCGCGCACCTCTTCGTCCCGGCCGTGCACGACGAAGACGCTACGGCTGCGGTCGTGACCGACGGGCGGCGGTGCGGACGGCTGCCCGGAGGCCTTCGGCCCGGCGGCCGAAGTCGTGGGCGCCGCATGGTAGTTGTAGCCGAAGCCCGAGTTCTCCCCGCCGAGGATGACCTGGCTGTTGTCCCCGAAGGTATGGCTGTCGCTGTCGCCCATGCCTAGTCTCCTCCGCTGCCGGGCGAACTGGGGCCCGGCGGCTGGTAGTTGTAGCCGAAGTTCTCGTTGTGGCCGCCGAGGATCGCCTGGGCGTTGTCCCCGAAGAGGATGTTGGTCTGCGCACGGTCGTGGTCGGCGAGATCCACGTGGTGCTCGCCCAGGAACTGCCGGATGGTGTGCAGCAGCCGGCGCTCGACGATCTGGCTGTACTTCAGGGCGTCGGTCTTCTGGAAGAAGTGGTGGTAGGTGTCGCTGGTGGCCATCTCCCGGACGCTGGTGAGCGCGCCGCAGTCCACCGACTTCTTCGCGTAGCGCCCGAGCCGGAACTCGCTGGTGTCGACCTCCGCGCTCCCTCCGGTGAACGTGACCGTGCTCCAGCCGCCCCGCGCGGGCCGCACGAACCGCCGTACCCGCCGCGGCAGGAAGCGCCGGGGAACCAGCCGCAGGGGCCACAGCCCAAAAGCCAGGCACCAGCGCGGCACGGCCTTGACCATGTCCCACGCGACCCGCACCGCGAGCCGTCCGTCAAACGCGTCGGGCAGTCGGTCGACGAGGTGGAACTCCCTTACCAGCGGCCCGAGTACGTAGGTGTAGAACTCGGTGTGCAGGGTGTCGCCCTTGAGGTCGAAGCCGACGAAGATCGAGGTCACCAGCTCCTCGTTCCAGGAGCCGACGCGGATGCACAGGTACTCGCGGGCCGAGTCGTAGTCCTCCCGCCAGTGGATGGCCGGGAGGTCGTCCATCCCCGGCAGCTGGGACCAACCGGCTCCCACCGTACGGTCGTTGGTGCGGATCGCCGTCGTGTAGCGGCGCTGCTCGACGGTCAGCCCCTCGATGCGTTCGTCCCAGCGGGCCTCGTCGCGGAGTTCCGCGCCCATCCGGTGGGCGACGTACGTGGTGATGTCGTGGACGGTGAACGGCAGGACGGGCTTGCGCTCCACCTCGTCGAGGTCGCCCCCGGACGCCTCGAACTCCTTGCGGGCGGCGAGGCGGTTCTTCGGTGCGCCGAGCAGGAGTTGGGCGTTCGCCCAGTCGCGCAGCGGCTCGCCCGCTCCGACGAAGGGCCGGAAACCGCCGTAGAAGACGAGGCCGGTCTGACCTGCCTGTTCGCGGTCGATCTTGCCGATCAGGGCGTCGGTGAGTCTGCCGGCGACGGGGTAGGAGCCGTCGAAACCGCCAGCGGGGCCGGTCTCCTTCAGGCGGGTCATCAGGATGTGCAGGGTGACGATCCGGCGCAGATAGGCGGCGCCCCACAGCACCCAGAACATCAGCTGGGCGGCGATGAAGAAGCTCAGCGGGCCGATCGTCAGCAGCAGGAGCGCGACCGCCGAGCCGGCCACAACTCCCCCTTGGATACGGCGCAGTCGGCGGGCCGCGAGCGCGTGGGCGAGGACCGAGACGGCGTCGTAGCCGTACGACGGCGCGACCACCCGGAAGCGGTGCTTGAGCAACTCCCGTATGACGGCTCTGCGGTAGACGGGATCGAGGTATGTGCCCGCGGACAGCAGGCGGGTGGCCTTGGTCCGTGCGTACACGCGGGGGGTCTGTGGCGCTCCGGGCGGACGGCCGGGGGCGTAGGGGTGGTGCGGTGCCTGTGTGCTCACGATGGTTCAGCGCTCCACTCGTGCGGGGTGTCAGCCGATCGGGGTTGCCGTGCCGTGCGTGATCACACCGTTCTCGACGGTGTAGGTGACGCTGAACTTGCTCGAAGTGCCGTTCGTCTGAAGGGCGTTGAGGACCAGTCGTACGACGCTCCCCTGGACGGACAGCTGACTCACCGTGTCCTGCTGGGTGTTGGCGTATCCCTGAGCGAACGCGCCGTAACTGCCGTCACCCAGGTTCTTCCCCCCGAGGGCCCAAGCGGTCTGGTAGTCACGCCTGTTGACCGCGGCGAAGTAGGCGGTGACGACCGCTTCCGGCGTCGCCGCCGCAGTGGTCGTCTCCTCCGTCGGATCGACGAGCGCGCTCCCTCCCCCGGCGTCCCCGGTCTCCGTCGTCCCGGGCGCGGTGGTGACCGGGTCGGAGGCGGCGTACGGGTCCGGCGCGGTGGTGAGCGAGTCGGAGGCACCATAAGGATCCGGCGCGGCGGACTGGCTGTACGTGTACGACGCGGTCGGCGGACTCCACGGCCGGGCCTGCGCCCCGCCGCCACTCGAGTAGGCCCCGTCGACCAGCCCCAACAGCAGCACGGCCAGCAGAGGCACCCCGATGACGGCGAGCCCCCACGTACGGGCAGCTCCGGCGGGCGGTATCAGCCCGTCGGCCCGGTAGGGCGTCGGGGGGTTCGGTACGGCGGGAGTGGGCGGTGGTGGTCCGAGGTCGTTCATGGGACGCTCCGACGGGATGGCGGGCTAGCGGATGGGCGGCGTGGGGGGCGGGCCTACGGGCCAACAGGGCTACGGGGCTACGGGGCTACGGGGCTACGGGAGATCCCCGCAAAGGGCTGATCGACCCCTCGCATGCCACCAACATCACCGCTTCCGCCACCAGAACCGATCCGCTTCCGATGCGCTTCCGGGGGCCCAGGGGGTTCACCGGGGCCCCTCCCGCCGCCCCCTCCGCCGCCCAGCACGAAGCCCCCCACCGGAAGGAATCCGCAGGTGGGGGGCTTCGCCAGGAGGGGGGTCTGGGGTCGGTCAGGAAGCGGTGTTGCTTCTTCTTGCCCTGGGTGTCGTCGGGGGTCTTGGAGAGCTGGGCTTTTGCTGCTCAAGGGCGGTGGGCTTGTGCGCCTGGCGCTCGTCGTTGGTCGTCGTCGGTCGTCCTTGGCCAACGTTGAGCGACCTCGGGCGGGCCAGGGGCGGCCCGGCTATGGGTCACGTGACCGGCATCAGCCGACGGAGGCAGCCCGCCACTGCGCGGTGATGCATCCCTCTTCCATGTCCCACCACTCCTTGGCCACACCGTGGTTGAGCAACCGCTGCACCTCGGCGAGATCGGCGGTGGGCGGGACGTCCAGGGCGACCATGCCGAACTTCTCTATCCCCTCGCCGCTGACTCCGAGTTCGCGAAACGCGTTGATCACGCTCTGCCGTGCGGCTGCTGAACCGTCGTCGCGGAACACGATGAGGCGGATGGTGCAGTTCTCGGAACGCCGCATCACATCGCCGGCCCATCGCACGCCTTCGTCATCGGGTTCGGTGGCCACGATGTCTCCGCAGGCGACGCCTCGGACGAACCAGGGGACGTTGTCGAGCCGCGCGGTGCCGTCGCCTTGGTCGACAGCCCACAGGCTCTCCACCGATGCCGGGGGCCAGTCGTCCTCGACCTCGAGCCGGAAGTGCACCTTCACGTAAGGGCCCTCGGGGTTCGTCATGGTTCCCAGGATGCAGAACCCTGATGTGCCGGTCGCAGGTGGGTGACGGGCGACGTCCGTTCAGAGCTGGATACGGGTTGGCCGTTGCCCCGACCGACAGGACACCGGGCCGCGCGGTGGTCACGTCTGGCGGACGTCCCTCAACAAGGAGGTGCGGAAGCGGGCGCTGGCCTCGGCCGGCGTGATCCCCGAGCGGAAGCCTGGCGGAGTCGTACGTCTAGTCTCGCGAGAACGGCATGCACGCACTCAGACACTTCTACGCCTCGGTGCTCTTGGACGCCGGGGAGAACATCAAGGCACTCGCTGAGCACCTGGGCGCTCGGACCCTGGTCTGACGCTTCGCGTGTACGCGCACCTGATGCCGTCCAACGAGGAGCGCACCCGCAAGGCGAATGCGGCCGTCTTCGCCTGACACACAGAAGGATGCACCTCAAACGCTCCATCCGTGAACTGTGGTCCGTGAACTTTGGTCCGCCGACAATGTTGCGACACGCAATTCACCGACCACAGCATTTGGAATCACCATCCGTGAACTGTAGTCCGTGAACTTTGGTCCACCGACAATGTTGCGACACGCAATTCACCGACCACAGCATTTGGAATCACCATCCGTGAACTGTAGTCCGTGAACTTTGGTCCACCGACAATGTTGCGACACGCAATTCACCGACGCCACCCACATCTGCGGGTGGGTGGCCACCCTCCCGCCCTCCCGCCCTCCCGCCCTCCCGCCTGGGCGGCCGGGCGGCCGGCCGCCCGGGTATGGAAGGAGGAGCGGAGTCAATATCGGCAAGTACGCCGCAGCACCCCTTCGAGGCACTTAACCTGACTGAGGTTGGCCATGTAGTCGAGATTATCGACCGATCCCCCCTGGGGGTATCCGCGGACAATTTTGACGGTCAGACAATCCGTGGTTAAGTTCTGCTCGCGGATTGGAAAGGCCGCCTCCGATGCAACGGAGGCGGCCCTATCTCCAACCGTGTTCGCAAACCTGGGGAACAGATTCTCGATACGTTGGAGAGGACAAGCATGCCACGATTCGGCCTGACCATCGACATCTGCCCGCGCGCTCTGCCGTTCTGCATGATCGGCATGAGCGAGGCCGGGTACGGCTTCTGGGTGGACGTCCCAGCGGTCGTCTCGCTCCCGCTCGCCTTCATGATGACCTTCCGCGTGAACTTCAGGCGTTGGCGCCACCAACGCTCCTAGTCCCACGTCCCGCAGGCGGCCCCCGCCTATGACGAAGCCCCCTGGCAGCAGAAAACCCGCTGGCAGGGGGCTTCTTCAGCTCGGTCTACTTCTTCTTGCCCTGGTTCTTAACCGCCTCGATCGCCGCCGCAGCCGCGTCCGGGTCCAGGTACGTCCCCCCCGGCTTCACCGGCTTGAAGGACGCGTCCAACTCGTAGGCCAGTGGGATGCCCGTCGGGATGTTCAGGCCCGCGATGTCCGCGTCCGAGATGCCGTCGAGGTGCTTGACGAGGGCTCGGAGGGAGTTGCCGTGGGCGGCGACGAGGACCGTGCGGCCGGCGAGGAGGTCGGGGACGATGCCGTCGTACCAGTAGGGGAGCATGCGGACGACGACGTCCTTGAGGCACTCCGTGCGCGGGCGCAGCTCCGGCGGGATCGTCGCGTAGCGCGGGTCGTCCGACTGGGAGAACTCCGTGCCGTCCTCGAGGGGCGGCGGCGGGGTGTCGTAGGACCGGCGCCACAGCATGAACTGCTCCTCGCCGAACTCCGCGAGGGTCTGCGCCTTGTCCTTGCCCTGGAGGGCGCCGTAGTGGCGCTCGTTCAGGCGCCAGCTGCGGTGGACCGGGATCCAGTGGCGGTCGGCGGCCTCCAGCGACAGCTGCGCCGTGCGGATCGCGCGCTTCTGGAGGGACGTGTGGACGACGTCGGGGAGCAGGCCGGCGTCCTTGAGCAGCTCACCGCCGCGGACCGCCTCCTTCTCGCCCTTGTCGTTCAGGTTGACGTCCACCCAGCCGGTGAACAGGTTCTTCGCGTTCCACTCGCTCTCGCCGTGGCGGAGGAGGATCAGCTTGTACGGTGCGTCGGCCATGCCTCAGAGCGTAATCCACGCATTCGGGCGCCCGCCTGGCGCCCGCCTCCCCGTCCCACAGTTGACGGCTTCTGTTAATTGAGTGGTCCGCCCCGACCTCCCCTTCGTAAGTTGTGCTCGCGGCCATCGCCGCTTACACGCCAGCTGTCCGACCGTGGGGGAACGATCCATGTCACTCGCCGCCCTGAGACGCGCCGCCCGGGAGACCGTCTCCGGCCTGCCCCGCGAGTTCTGGTGGCTGTGGACCAGCACCCTGGTCAACCGGCTCGGCGCGTTCGTCTCGACGTTCATGGCCCTGTACCTGACCCTCGACCGCGGCTATTCCGCGACCTACGCCGGCCTCGTCGCCTCCCTCTACGGCCTCGGCGGCGTCGCCTCCTCGATCGGCGCGGGCGTGCTGACCGACCGCATCGGCCGCCGCCCCACGCTCCTCATCGCGCAGTCGGCGACCGCCGCGTCCGTGGCGCTGCTCGGCTTCGTGCACGACCCGGTCTCCATCGCCGCCGTCGCGTGCCTGGTCGGGGCGGCGAGCAACGCGTCCCGCCCGGCGGTGCAGGCGATGATGGCCGACATCGTGCGCCCCGAGGACCGTGTCCGGGCGTTCTCGCTCAACTACTGGGCCATCAACCTCGGCTTCGCCGTCTCGTCCATGGCCGCCGGCTTCATCGCCGAGGTCAGCTACCGCGCCGGGTTCCTGCTGGAGGCCGGGATGACGGCGGTCTGCGCGGTCGTCGTGTTCCTGCGGCTGCCGGAGTCCCGGCCCACCGTCGCGGCGGACGCCGGCAAGGGGGCACCGGACGCCGTCAGGCTCGGGACCGTGCTGCGCGACGGGCGGTTCATGAGCGTCGTAGGACTGTCCTTCCTCGTCGCGGTCGTCTTCCAGCAGGGCTCGGTCGGACTGCCGGTCGCGATGGGCGAGGCCGGGTTCACGCCCGCGGACTACGGCACCGCGATCGCCATCAACGGCTTCCTCATCGTCGTCCTGCAGATCCCGGTCACCCGTCTCATCGAACACCGGGACGCCAAGCGGCTGTTGGTGGTCTCGTCGATCCTCGCGGGCTACGGCTTCGGGCTCACCGCGTTCGCCGGCTCGGTCGGTGTCTTCGCCCTCACGGTGTGCGTGTGGACCCTCGGCGAGATGATCAACGCGCCGACCCAGACGGGCCTGGTCGTCCGCCTCTCCCCGGTCCAGGGGCGCGGCCGGTACCAGGGCATGTACACCCTGTCCTGGGCGGTGGCCGCGCTGGTCGCCCCGCTGATGTCGGGTGCCGTCATCGACCACCTCGGCGCGGCATGGCTGTGGGCGATGTGCGCGGCGGTGGGCACGGTGGCGGCGGTGGGCTACGGCGCGCTGATGCGCCGGGTCCCGGTCTCCGTGCCTACGGCCGTGGAGGCACCGGCCGCCGCGACGAAGCCCGAGGTCAGCGCGGCCTGAGCGGGAAATAGGCGGCCGCGGGTGCCCGAGGTCAGCGCGGCCTGAGCTGGGCACAAGGGCGGCTGCGGATGCCCGAGGCCGACGCCGCCGAGCAGGACCAGGAGGGGGTCTACGGGTGCATCCGCGCCCCCTTCACCACCTTGTCCACCCCGTTCCGCGGCCCGTACACCGCCAGCCCCACCACATCCAGCTCGGCCGTGGCGACGGCCCGCACCGCCGCCCGGTTGTCCCGGTCGTTGCCGGTGGTGAAGAGGTCGGAGGTGAAGACGGACCGGGGCAGGGCACGGGTCAGAGCCCGCCCGTGGGCCGCCACCAGGACCTCCTTCGTGGCCTCGAAGACCATCACCGGCTGCCGGAACATCGGGAGGTAGCCGACCCCGTCGGCGTCCTCGTACGGCTCCCCGATCACCTCGGGAATCTGCGATCCCAGGCCGCTGACCAGGAACGACGTGACGTTCAGCCGCTGCCAGGGCTCCAGGTCGTCCCGCAGCAGGACGGCGATCTTGGTGTCGAAGCGGACCGGTTCGGCGGCAGCGGTGGCGGTGCCGGCGGTGGTGTCAGTGCTCATACGTCGAGACTGCCGACCGCTCCCCGGCTCCGTCTTGTACGTTCTTTGCATGGCCCCGCAACATGGCCCGGGACGGGCCGGCCCGTCCCGCCCCGAACAGGAAGTCTCCGCCTGGCGTCCCGGCATCCCCGGTGTCGTCGAGGTCTTCCACGCCCACTTCACCGAGTACGCGTACCCGATGCACGTGCACGACGCGTGGACGCTGCTGATCGTGGACGACGGGGCCGTACGGTACGACCTGGACCGGCACGAGCACGGCACCCCGCACGACACCGTGTCCCTGCTGCCGCCGCACGTCCCGCACAACGGTTCCCCCGCCACCCCGCACGGCTTCCGCAAGCGCGTCCTCTATCTCGACGGCACGCACCTCCCGGACGACCTGATCGGTTCCGCCGTCGACAGTCCCGACCTCCGCGACCCCGAACTCCGCCTGCGCGTGGGCCAGTTGCACACCGCACTGGACCACCCCGGCGACGAACTGGAGGCGGAGAGCCGCCTGTCGCTCATCGCCGAACGGCTGCACGCGCACCTACGGCCGTCCACCGCCCCCACCCCCTTCGCGCCCACCCTCGCCCGCGACCTGCGCGAACTCCTCGACGAGCGCGTCACCGAGGGCATCGCCCTCGACGAGGCCGCGCGGCTCGTGCACGCCCATCCGGCCCATCTGGTCCGGGCGTTCAGCGGCGCGTACGGCATCGCACCGCACCAGTACCTGATGTCCCGCCGCGTCGACCACGCCCGCCGTCTCCTCCTGGAGGGCCGCCCGCCGGGCGAGGTGGCCACGGTGACCGGGTTCTACGACCAGTCCCATCTCACCCGCCACTTCCGGAAGTTGGTCGGGGTCACGCCGGGGCGTTATTCACGCGACAGGGGTCGGCGCGGTCACTAGATTCCGCGCATGGACTGGCATGAGTGGCACGACGCGTACGACTCCCCCGACTCCTACCTGAGCCGGCGCCTGGCCCTCATCCAGGAACGCATCCGCGCCGCCCTCGACACCGCCCCGCCGGGCCCCCTCACCGCGCTCAGCCTCTGCGCGGGACAGGGCCGCGACCTGATCGGCGTCCTGGCCGACCACCCCCGCGGCCGTGAAGTCCGCGCCCGCCTGGTCGAGTTGGACGAACGGAACGTGGACGTGGCGATCCGCGCGGCCCGCGCCGCGGACCTCCCCGGCGTCGAAGTCGTCGCCGGGGACGCCGCGTCGACGGACCAGTACGCCGAACTCGCCCCCGCCGACCTGGTCCTGGTCTGCGGCCTCCTCGGCAACATCAGCGACGCCGACGTGGAACGCGTCCTCGACCACTGCACCGCCCTGTGCCGCACGGGCGGCACACTCGTCTGGACCCGCAGCCGCGACCTGCTCCCCGACCTCGTCCCCCAGGTCTGCGCCTGGCTGGAGGAGCGCGGCTTCGAGCGCCTGTGGCTGTCGGACCCGTCGATCCCCCAGTCCGTCGGCGCCCACCGCTTCACCGCCGCACCCCGCCAACTCCCCACCGCCACCCGCATGTTCGACTTCATCGGCTACGACGTCCTCCGCCGCAGCTGACCTACAGCCGCCGCTGCGCCTCGTACAGGTTCCGCGGCCGTACGACATCCGTCGTGCCGTAGAGCTCAAGGCGCGTGTGCAGGTCGCCGGTGAAGTCGGGGACGTCGATCTGGTCGAACTCGGTGACCGTGTTGAGGCCCACCGTGGCGCTGTACGGGGCGAGTTGGTCGAGCTTCATCAGCCCGGCGCGGCCGTTGGTGACGCGGATGTTCCAGTGGGTGAAGCGGGCGCCGAAGAGCGGCCCGGCGTTGGCGTCACCGCCGTGGCGGCCGTCGTTGTTCACCGTGATGTCGGTACGGACGTTGGCGAAGGGCAGGCCGCGGTGGCTGTCGAAGGTGCCCATGCGCATGTCGCCGCGCGACCAGACGTTGTACGAGGACAGGCCCTCGACGTTGATGCCGTGGAGCTGGGTGTTGGCCGGGGCCGGAACCGTGCGCTGCTCGATGGTGAAGTCCTCGACGAGGTTGTCGTGCGAGCCCTCGCGGCAGAAGTAGGGGTGGTGGGAGCCGCGGCCCGCCACCGTCGTCCGGCGCAGGGTGCACGCGGAGGCCGCGACCAGGCCGAAGCCGTTGTCGACGTGCCGGACCGTGACGTCGTCGACCCAGCAGTCGTAGGCGCATTGGAGGACGACGCCGTTGTAGCCCTTGTCGAGGAGGTGGGGCTGCTGCGGGGTCTCGACGGCCTCCAGGGTGAGGCCTTCGACACCGGAACCCGTCAACTCCTCGACGTGGGTGGTGAGTTGGGGGTTCCACTCGGGGCGGAGGTCCAAGGGCAGCGGGCGTTCGAGGGTCACCTTGCGGCCGTGGACGTGGGCGACGCGGACGGGCCATTCGTAGGGGACGTACGACAGGAGCTTCGTCTTGTCGTCCCAGTAGTACGCCTCGGGGCCGGGGCCGCCGCCCGCCATGTGCTCCAGGAGGGTGTGACCGGAGTCGTCGGAGAGCCGGAGCAACACGAGTTCACCGGGCCGCAGTGGAAAGGGATCCGCCACCGTCACCGTCCAGGCTCCCTGCCGGGCCGGTTCGACGGTCGTCAACTGCCGCCATTCGTCACGCTTGTTGCCGGTCCAGCCCTCGAAGGGCCAGGCCTTCGCCCGGATCGCGGCGACCAGGGAGTCCCAACGCGCCGTCGGGGCAAGCCAGATGAGGCCGCCGGCCCAGGACCAGGACGACTTGTCGCCGCCGTAGCGGGAACCGTAGACGCCGATCAGTTCGGTCAGGTTCCGCGTCGCGTAGAGCTTCGTACGACCGCTGCCGGCGCCGCGCAGGACGACCCCGGAGTGGCCGACGCGGATCACGTCGTCGATGCGGAAGGTGCCGGGCGGGATGAGCACCGTGCCACCGCCGGCCCTGCCGGCAGCAGCGATGGCACGGTTGATCGCGGGGGCGGAGTCGGTCACGCCGTCCTCCCCCAGTCTCGACTTCGCTCGACCGGGGGCACCCCCATCGGCGCCGTAGCGGCGGACGTCGAGGACGAGGGGGCGCCGGGGGTGGCGTCGGGCGCCCGCTCCGCCGATGTACGGGATCTGCGGATGGGTGTAGGGGGTGCGGGTGAACTCCCGCCAGAGGGACGGGACTTGGGCGGCGGTGGCCGCTCGTGCCGCGCCGGTCGCCGCGCCCAGCGCCACGGCTGTCGCGGTGCCGAGCAGGGCTCGTCTGGTGAAGCGGGCATTGCTCATGTCCGTACGCCCTCCCATGCGGCTCTTCATGGATGTGAACGACGTTCAGATCTGCGTCAGCCGTGAGCATGCCACGGAGGCGCGAAGCAGCGGAAGATGCCGAACAGAGGGAAGTGAGCCGGGATCAGTCGGTCGGCTCGGTCGGACGCTGGGTCAGATGTGTGAACGCGTCCAGATTCCGCGTCGACTCCCCCCGCGACACCCGCCACGCGTACTCCTTGCGGATCGCGGTGGCGAAGCCCAGCTCCAGGAGGGTGTTGAAGCTGCCGTCCGCGGCCTCCAGGACCTGGCCGAGGAGACGGTCGATCTCGGCGTCGGTGACGGCGGACAGCGGCAGCCGCCCGGTGACGTACACGTCACCGAGCTGGTCGACGGCGTAACTCACGCCGTACAGCTTGAGGTTGCGCTCCAGGAGCCAGCGGTGGACGGCCGTCTCGTTCTCGTCCGGGTGGCGGACGACGAAGGCGTTGAGCGAGAGGGAGTGGCGGCCGACGAGGAGGGAGACGGTCGTCGACAGCTTGCGGGTACCGGGGAGTTGGACGACGAACGTGCCCGACTCCGGGCTCTCCCAGTCGAGTTCGGCTCCCTTGAGGAAACCCTCGATGACCTGCGCCGCCCGCTCCTGGTCCGCTGCTGACTCACCCATGGTGCGAGCGTACGTGACGGCGGTGGGCCTGTGCCGCGGCCGTGTAGACGTCGGCCGTGGCGGCGGCGGCCGTGTCCCAGCCGAAGCACTGCGCGTGCCGGGCGGCGGCCTCGCCCATGCGGGGCGCGCGCGCCGGGTCGTCGGCGAGGTCGCGCAGCACGCGCGCGTAGGCGGCCGGGTCGTGGCCCTTGATCAGGAAGCCGGTCTCGCCGTCGCGCACGGCGACCGGGAGACCGCCGACCGAGGCCGCGAGCACCGGCGTACCGGCCGCCTGCGCCTCTATGGCGACCAGCCCGAAGGACTCGCTGTACGACGGCATGACCAGCACGGACGCGGCGCGGAACCAGTCCGCGAGCTGCTCCTGCCCGACCGGCGGCCGGAACCGTACGACGTCCGCGATGCCGAGCCGCGCGGCGAGCTTCTGCAGGCCCTCCGGCTTGGCGAGGCCGCTGCCGCTGGGGCCGCCGACGATCGGGACGACGATGTTCGAGCGCAGGTCGGGCCGCTCGTCGAGGAGCACGGCGACCGCGCGCAGCAGCACGTCAGGGGCCTTCAGGGGCTGGATGCGGCCGGCGAAGAGGGGGATCAGGGCGTCCTGCGGGAGGCCGAGGCGGGCGCGGGCGGCGGCGCGGCCGTCCGCCGGGCGGAAGCGTTCGAGATTGACGCCCGGGTGCACGACGGCGACCTTGGCGGGGTCGGCGGAGTAGTGCCGGACGAGTTCGTCGGCTTCCTCGGCGGTGTTGGCGATCAGCCGGTCCGCGGCCCTGACGATCTGGGTCTCGCCGATGACGCGGGCGGCGGGTTCGGGGGTGTCGCCGTCGGCCAGGTTGGCGTTCTTGACCTTGGCCATCGTGTGCATCGCGTGCACGAGGGGGACGCCCCAGCGCTGGGCGGCGAGCCAGCCGACGTGGCCGGAGAGCCAGTAGTGCGAGTGGACGAGGTCGTAGTACCCCGGGCGGTGGCCGGCCCACGCCTGCATCACTCCGTGCGTGAACGCGCAGAGCTGGGCGGGGAGTTCCTCCTTGGCGAGGCCCTCGTACGGGCCCGCGTCGACGTGCCGCACGAGGACACCGGGGGCGAGTTCGACGGCCGGGGGGAGGGCGGCGGTGGTGGCCCGGGTGAAGATCTCCACCTCGATGTTGATCGCGGCGAGGCGCTGCGCGAGCTCCACGATGTAGACGTTCATGCCGCCGGCGTCGCCCGTGCCGGGCTGGTGCAGCGGTGAGGTGTGTACGGAGAGCATGGCGACCCGGCGCGGTCTGCGGTGCAGCCGCAACCGCGACGACGAGGCCGCGGAACGGCGCCCGAGCCTGCTCCCGTACTGGCTCACGTGGCGTTCCTCCTCGCTGCGGGCATGCCTGAGGGAGGGCGTGGGGTCCCTCCGGGTTTCTGCAACGTCGGGGGCGGGGGGTCGCATTCCGGTGCCGGAGGATTTTGCCGAGACGTTGCCGGGGGTCGGGCAACTGTTCGAGGTGGCGGGGCGTTGGGGGGCCGGGGGGCTTGGGTTGTTTGCGGGGTACGGGTGGGTTGGGGGTGTCGGCCGGGTTGGGGGTGGGGGTTCGGTTGTGTGCGGGGTGCGGGTGCGTGGGGGCTTGTCGCGCAGTTCCCCGCGCCCCTTAGGGGGTTGGGGTGGGCCCGGGTTTGTCTGTCAGCGGGAGCCGCGTGTCGTCGTCCTTCGGCGCAGGGTGATGGCGATGCCGCCGCCCGCAACGAGCAGGGCCGCCGCGGTGCCCGCGAATGTCGTCGTGCCGTTGCTCGCGCCGGTGTCGGCGAGGTGGGTGCCGCCGCCCGCGGGGGACGGGGCACTGCTTGCTGCGGGTACCGGGCTGCTGCTCTCGGTGGAGGACGGGGATGAGGTGGGGGTGGCGCTCGGGGTCGTGGAAGAGGCGGGGGAGGGTGTCGAGGACGTCGACGGTTCGGCGGATACGGACGCCGAGGCCGATGCCGCCGCCCCGCACGTCACGTCCGGGATGACCACCAGCGGGGTGATGTCGGCGTCGACCTGGTCGCCGGCCTGGACGTGGACGCGGTAGGAGACGCCGGGGTACCAGCCCTGCGGGTTGAGGTCGACGCTGGTGCCTTCCGCGGTGGGGTGCTGGATGGTCTGGGTGTCCGACCACCGTTCCCCGCCGGGCATGCTCAGCTGGAGGTACAGGCTGATCTTGGCCGGGGTGCCGCTCGCGTCCTTGTCCGTGACGCGGATGACGCCGTTGTCGTGGGCGTCGCAGAGGGCGGTCGCGGTGAAGTCACCGATGCTGCACGCGAGCGCGGTGTGCGAGGCGGCGACGGAGAGCACGACCGCGGCCACCGAGGTGCCTGCGACGCGGGCCGCTCCGGCGGCACGGGGGGAGAGGGACACGTTTGTCCTTACGTTGGGGAGCCCGGGGTCGGACGCGCTTACAAGACCTGCGAGCCCCCTGTCAGGGTTGCGGCCCCCCGAGTCAAGACGCGGCGAAGGAAAGGCCGGGGGCGACCCTAAGAATGGTCACGCCATGGTCATGCGCATGCCCCCCAGACAGGCAAACCCCGGCCCACCTCATCCCCCTAAGGGGCGCGGGGAACTGCGCGACCAGCCCCCACCGAACCCGCACCCCGCACACAACCGAACCCCCCACCCCCAACCCGGCCGACACCCCGGCCCACCCCCACCCCGCATACCCTCGTACCCATGAAAGCCCGCGCAGCGACCCGCCCCATAGGAACGGCGACGCGCGGCACCACCAACCCCAACCGCCTCCGCCGCATGGACCGCTGGATCGCGGCCACGCACGGCCCCGAGCTGCGCCGCACCCCCGCCCCCGTCGCCGTGGACCTCGGCTACGGCGCCGCCCCCTGGACCGCCGTAGAACTCCTGACGCGCCTGCGAACCGTCGCCCCGCACACCCACGTCGTCGGCATCGAGATCGACCCCGTACGGGTCGCCGCGGCGAAACCCTATGAGCGCGACGGCCTCACCTTCCGGCACGGCGGGTTCGAGATCCCGCTCCCGGAGCGCCCGTGCCTGATCCGCGCGGCGAACGTCCTGCGGCAGTACGACGAGGCCCAGGTCGCCGAGGTGTGGGCGCACCTGTGCGGACGACTCGCGCCGGCGACAGCGGACTCCCGGGGCGGGCTCCTCGTCGAGGGGACCTGCGACGAGATCGGGCGACGGCACGTCTGGGTCGCGCTGGGACCGGAGGGACCCCGCACGGTCACCTTCGCCGCGCGCCTCGGTTCCCTGGAACGGCCTTCCGACCTCGCCGAACGCCTCCCCAAGGCCCTCATCCACCGCAACGTCCCCGGCGAACCGGTGCACGCCTTCCTCCGCGACTTCGACCGCGCCTGGGCCACCGCCGCCCCCTACGCCTCCTACGGCGCCCGCCAACGCTGGATCCGCGCGGTACGGGACCTCACCGCGGACTGGCCGGTGACGGACGGACCGGTGCGCTGGCGGCAGGGCGAAGTCACCGTGTCCTGGGGGGCGTTGACGCCACGCGGGTGAATCCGGTTGCGGGTGGGGTGCGTGGGGAACGATCCCCGGCGGCCGTACGTCACACGAACGGGGAGATCGTCACCGGGCGTGACCTGGAAGGAAGGGAGAGAAGTACGGGAAGTACTACCTCTGTCGTTTTCTGTAGGGACATGGCACGATCCCCCAGGCGTCCGTAAGTTACTGACGGGCAATCAGATTGCGGTCACAGGCGGCTGACGTGGATGTGGGGGCAGGGGATGAGCACGGGGACGGACAGGGGCACGGCCAGGCGGGCCCTGATCACTACGGCCGTGGCGGTCGTCTGCGCGGTCACCGTACTCGCGGCACCCGGCACCGCGTTCGCGAGCCCGGCACCCACGCCGACCCCCTCGGCGACCCCGTCCGCGTCCTCGACGCCCGTGAGCAACAAGGACCTTGAGGCCGTACGCACCAAGCTCGACACCCTCTACCACGACGCCTCCGTCGCCACCGACGCCTACAACGCGGCCGAGGAGCAGACGAAGAAGCAGTCCGCGGAGATCGTCGAGCTGGCCAAGAAGATCGTCAAGGGCCAGGAGAAACTGGACGAGTTGAAGGACCGCGCCGGCGCCGCGGCCCGCTCCCAGTACCGCACGGGCGGCATCCCGGACGAGGCGCAGCTGCTGCTGAGCGACAACCCGCAGGCATTCCTCGACGGTACGGGCCGGGTGCTCCAGGGGCAGCGCGCCACGAAGGGCCTGATCGCCGAACTGACCCGCACCCAGCAGGACTTGAAGCAGTACACCGCCGACGCCTCCGCCCAGTGGCAGCAGTTGGAGAAGAACCGCCAGGCCAAGGCCACCGCCAAGAAGAAGATCACGACCCAGATCGCGGCGGCCGAGAAGCTCGAGTCCCAGCTGGAGAAGCAGGAGAAGGAGCGGCTGGCCAAGCTGGAGCAGCAGGCCGCCCTGAAGGCACAGACCGCCTGGCTCGACTCCGGCGCCCTCAAGGACGCCACCGGCAAGGCGACCTCGGCGGGCAAGGCCGCGGTGGCGTACGCGACGGCCCAGCTCGGCAAGCCGTACGAATGGGGCGCCGAGGGCCCGTCGACGTACGACTGCTCGGGGCTGACCTCGCAGGCCTGGGCGAGCGCGGGCGACCCGATCCCGCGCACCTCGCAGGAGCAGTGGAAGCAGCTCCCGCACGTCGCCGTGAAGGACATGCGCCCCGGCGACCTCATCATCTACTTCCACGACGCCAGCCATGTCGCCATGTACATCGGCGACGGCGCGATCATCCACGCCCCGCGACCGGGGCGGACGGTCACGGTGGCAGGGGCGGGCTCCATGCCGATATTGGGTGTTGTGCGCCCGGATGCGTGATACGTCCCGTCAGCGGTCGTACGCCGGCCGGTGACCGGGGCCATGTGACCCAGCGCACGCACCCCTCGCACCAAACCCCCACCCGGCGTGACCTTCGTCATTCCGAGGTAAGAGCCGCCTCGCCCAACTCCCGTACGGAACACGGCATATGACAGTGGCCGCCTGCCAGGCGACCTGTCTCACACCATTCCTTTACGGCGCCCACTACCGCTATGGTCCCCGTCGGTGGGTCGAGGTCCCTCGCCCCGCCGTGCCCTCGGGGGGAGGGAAGGAACCAGGACGATGCCCGCACCCATACCGCGGCAGAGAGCGATCCCGGCCGCGGAAAGTGGTCAGGCGCCGGCCGAGCCCGCGATCGGCGGACCCTTCGGAGACCGTTCCGGAGGCATCACCGGCGACAGCTCGGGCGACAGCCCCGGCGGCAGCGCCGGAGGCAGCTCCACGACCGTGTCCGGACCCGCTTCCGGAGACGTGGACGCCCCGCGCCCGCAGGACACGACCGACGACGAGAAGGCCGACGGCGCCGAGACCGGCGCGAAGGCCGACCCGGCCGAGGCCGCGCCCCGCCCTGCCCACTCCCCCGCCCACGCCGCTCCCGTCGGCCACCTCACCCTGCTGATGATCGAGGACGACCCCGGCGGCTCGCCGGTCGTGCCCGAGCTGCTCGACCCGACCGGCAAACCGATCCGGGTCCGCACCGCCCGCAACCTCACCGAGGCCGAGCGGCTGCTCACCGACGACGTGCACTGCATCCTGCTCGACCTCGCGCTGCCCGCCCCGACCCGCGCGGCGGACGGCAGCGACGACGAGCTCGCCGTGCTCAAGCACGTACTCCGGCTCGCCCCGCACCACGCCGTCCTCGCCCTCACCGCGTCCGGCGACACCGAGCGCGGCGCCGAGGCGGTCCGCGTGGGCGCCCAGGACTACCTCTTCCGCGACGAACTCGACGGCCGGCTGCTCAGCCGCGCGATCCGCTACGCCGTGGAGCGCAAGCGCTCGGACCGCGCGGAGCGCAAGCTCACCGAGTCCAAGCTGCGCGCCCAGGAGAACGCCCGCCTCGAACGCGGCCTGCTGCCCACCCCCCTCCTGGAGGGCTCCCCGCTCCGCTTCGCCGCCCGCTACCGCCCCGGCCGCTCCCGCGCGCTCCTCGGCGGCGACTTCTACGACACCGTGCGCACCCCCGACGGGACCGTGCACGCGATGATCGGCGACGTCTGCGGGCACGGCCCCGACGAGGCCGCGCTCGGCGTCGAACTCCGCATCGCCTGGCGCGCGTTGACCCTGGCGGGCCTCTGCGGCGACCAGCTGCTCGGCACGCTGCAGCAGGTCCTGGAGCACGAGCGGTCCGACGACGAGATCTTCGCGACGCTCTGCACGGTCGACATCGCCCCCGACGGCCGCCGCGCGGGCCTGTGCCTGGCCGGCCACCCGTCCCCGCTGCTCGCCTGCCCCGGCCGCCCGGCCGAACTTCTCCCCTTCGACAACAACGGCCCCGCCCTCGGCCTGCTGCCCGGCGCCCGCTGGCCGCGGATGCAGGTCGAGCTGGGCGCGGAGTGGAGTCTGATGCTGTACACCGACGGCCTGATCGAGGGCCGGGTCGGTGAGGGCCGCCGTGAACGGCTCGGCCAGGAGGGCATGGTGGCCATGGTCCGCCGCCAGCTCGCCGAGGGCCTGCGGGGCGAGGAACTGCTCCGGGCCGCGGTCAACGAGGTCCGCGACCTCAACGGCGGCGAGCTGACGGACGACGTGGCGGTGCTGATGCTGGACCGGACGCCGTAGCGCTATAGCGCTATAGCTCCGCCGCGAGCGCGGCGGGTGGGGCGAGCGGTCGGTGCGGTGGTCGCCGTACGGCGTGGGCGCGGTGGTCGCCGTACGGCGTGGGCGCGGTGGTCGCCGTACGGCGTCGGTGCGGTGGTCGCCGTACGGCGTCGGTGCGGTGGTCGCCGTACGGCTTCAGCGGCCGCCGTTGTACGGGCCGTAGGGGCCGTCGCTGCTGGAGCCGCCTCTGCGGCTGCGGCCGCCGCCGGGGAGGCCGCGGAGGGCCGGGCGGACGTCGACCATGTACACGATGGTCGCGACGAGGCCGATGATCGGCAGGAACGACAGGATGTTGAAGATGAGGTTCACCACGAAGGCGAGCCCCAGGATGATCAGCCAGAACGGCTTGGTCTTCTTGTCCGCCGCGCGATAGGCGTCCTCACGACGCGTGGCCGCGTCGACGAGCGCGAAGCCGCTGAAAATGATCAGGGCGACACTCAACAGCCACATGAACCCTGCGAAGCCCTGCATCAGCACTACGTCCACCACCCGACTCGGCCAGTTCCTGTGCGGTCACCGTACCGGCAACCGGATTCCCGCTACCCGAAGAACGGGCCGGGCACTCCATGAGTGCCCGACCCGTTACCGATCACCCGTACGTGTCACTTCGCGGGCGGCGTGGGCTTCTTCGCGGTGGTGGTCTTGCGGGCCGGGGCCTTCTTCGCGGCGGGCTTCTTCGCCGGGGCGGCCGGGGCCGGGGTCTCGGCCTTCACCACGACGGGCTCGGCCACCGGCTTCACGACGGGCTCGGGGTCGGGCTCGACCGCGACGGCCAGCTCCTCGATCTCGTCGGCCGCCTCGCCGCGCCAGGTCCTCACGGCCTGCTCGCCGTGCTCGGCGACCTTCTCGTACGCCTCGCGCGCCTTGACCGCGTACTCGGCGGCGACGCCGACCCCGCGCAGCGCGAAGTCCTGGGCGGACTCGCCGAACTTCTTCAGGTCGGCGTCGAGGTTGCTGCTGAGCTTCTTGAAGTCACCGTCGAGGCTGGTGATGAAGTCGTTGACCTTGGTCTGGAAGGTCTCCTGCGCCTCCTTGGCCTTGGCACCGGCCTCCTTGGCGCGGGCGGCGGCCTTCTCCTGCACGGCCTTCGGGTCGGTGCCGCGCACGGCGTCGATCCGGGCAGGCGCCTCGGCCCGCAACTGCTCGACCAGGCCGGGAACCTTCTTGGCCTGCTGGAGCGCGAGGTCGGCAGTGCCGGCGGCGAAGTAGAGGGGGGTGGGATCGCTCAGGGTCTTGCGCAGGTCATCGGTGATGGCCATGGTGATGGACCTCCCGGTCGCTATCAGTCGCTATCAGCTGAGGGTTTTGTGTTGTGTACGTCCGCGGGTCAACCGGCGGTCTCCTGCGGCCCGGTGTGGTCTGCACCGTCGCCGCCGGTACCGCTGTCGCCCGGTCTCGCCGTCCGCTCCGGCGGTTCGGCACCGCTGCCGTCGGCCACACCGAGACCGAGCCCCGGACCGAGGTCCAGGCCGTCGCTCACCTCGGCGATCTCGAACCCGTTCTCCTTGCGGAAGGACTCGTAGATCTGAAGCAGCACCTGCTTCTGCCGTTCGGTGAGCGTGGGATCGGCGAGGATGACGGCACGCGTCTCGACCTCGTCCCGGTCCCGCTCGGCGTCGAGGATGCCGGCCCGCACGTACAGCGTCTCGGCGGAGATCCGCAGCGCCTTGGCGACCTGCTGCAACACCTCCGCGCTCGGCTTGCGCAGCCCGCGCTCGATCTGGCTCAGATACGGATTCGACACCCCGGCGGCATCGGCGAGCTGCCGCAGAGACAGCTGCGCAGTGCGCCGCTGCTCACGCAGATACTCCCCGAGATTGCCGACGTTGAGCGTTGCCATGCCTCCACCTTGCCTCACCTCCGCTAACTATTGCAAGCACCTGCTTGCAAAAGTGCGCCATGCCACGTGTGACGGAGGACTCCAGTTGGCCACCGAGCGTTCCGGTCGGCCACTGCTGAGCACAGCGCGGAGCGCCACGCGGTGCTGTGGTGATATTTCCCGAGGCGCAGTGCGCACCGCGAAGGGACAGGCCGTGATCACTCTGATGACCGTCATCCGGAAGAAGCCCGAGGTCTCCACCGAGGACTTCCGGCACTTCATGAAGCACGAGTACGGACCGACGTACCAGGCGCTCCCGCAGACTCGCGCCTACCAGCAGTTCCACCTCACGGACCTCGCCGCCGACGGGGCGGAGGACCCGATCGACGCCATCGTCCAGATCAGCTTCGACTCGCAGGAAGCCATGGCGGAAGCGCTGTCGACCGAGGCCTACAAGAAGGCCCACGAACTGCGCGAGCGCTACATGCGTGAGACCTCGGTCGGCATCCACTCCGCACGCGTCGACGACACCGTCACCTTCGTGTGACACCGGCCGGCCCGTGTCCGCTCCGCTCTCACTCCAGCGGCTGGTCAGGGCCCCTCTGGAGCAAAATCCACGTGCGTGCGAGCCGGGTCGCCCTCCTATACTCGGGCGAGCTCATGGAGGGGAGGGGGAGACAGTGAAGCTTGCCGAGGCACTGGCGGAACGTGCGGAAGCGACGCGCCGTGTGGAGCAGTTGCGAGCGCGGGTCGTCAGCAGTGCGCGGTACCAGGAGGGGGAGGTGCCCGCCGAGGACGCCGCCCAGTTGCTGGCCGAGGCCGGTGAGGTGCTGAGCACCCTCGAAACGTTGATCCGGCGGATCAACCGCACCAACGCCACCGTAGAGATGGGTCCCGACGGCACGCTCACCGACGCCCTCGCCCGCCGGGACGTCCTGCGGTTGCGTCACTCCGTGGTCACCGCGGCGGCGGACGCGGCGGCGGGCAGCGGTGACCGGGGATACGGCCGACAGCTCCGCTCCGAGCTGATGATGCTCTCCGCGCTTCCGGTCGCGGAACTGCGCGGTCAGGCGGATGTTCTCGCGCGGGAGATCCGCGAGGTCGACGTGCGGATCCAGCGTACGAACTGGGAGGTGGACCTGCTGGACTGAAAGTCCGGCAGGCGGGGCGAGCGATGTGGAGCAGGTAGCAGCTTCGGAGGCGGGCACACACCGAGGGCCGGCGGTCTTCCGGCCCACTCCTGGCGCGTGAAGAGCAACGCGGGGTTCGACTCCCCATCAACAGCGCAGCTCAGCACGGCGTACAGGTAAAGGTGCACAGCGCACAGCACATCACCACGTGCAGATCCGAAGCGGCGAGGGCGGGTTCGGGGCCTCCACATCGCAGCACCGGCCTGCACGTCTCAGCACCGTGGACGACGGCGAACCGAGGGCGACGGGGGTGTGCGCATGGCTGATCCCTACGTCATTCTCAACCAGCTCGCCCAGGAGCTTCGGCCGATGTCTCAGGGCATCCAGTGGTTCGAGAGCCTCTCCGCCGAGGAGCAGTCCACCACTCTGCGCCTCCTCTCACAGTTCTGCGTTCAGGCCCGCGCCACCACCGAGGACGGCCCGGAAAGTGTCCGACGTGCCGGACTTCGCGCCACGCACACACCGGCGGTGCTGATCGCACGAGGGCCGATGGACCGGCAACTCGGGAAGATCGCCGGCCTCACCCCCCACGACGAGCGCCTCAAGTCGTTCCGGCTGCTCATCGCGGTGCTGGCCGTCGCCGACGGACGCCGACGGGAGCGCTTCTGCTCCGACGGTTGCGGCCACGAATGGCATCACCTGTCTGTCGACGCCCCACGAGGTGGGTTCCGCCTGAACTGACGAGCATCAGGTCGGGGTCAGCTCCTTTCGCCAGGACTTTGGGGACGGGCGGTGGCAAACGTCCCGTGTCGATGCCGCGTATATGCTCGCCGCCGTGTGCCGGCGGGCGTGTGTGCGTCGTGGCGGGCGTGCCGATGGGGAACGGAGCGCGGGGGATGGTGAGTATGTGGCCCGGCGTGGTCCGGTCCGCGGCTGGGCCCGGGCGGGGGCGGATCTTCGAGCGTGGTGACGTGATCGGCGCGGGTGCGCTGGTCGCCTGTGTGGTGGTCTCGGTGATCGCGGCCGACGGGACGGCGCTGAAGGTCGTCGTCGCCGTGCTGGGGCTCTGCGCGGAGTTGGGGATGGTGCTCAGCGGCCGGGCCGAGCCGACGCCGCTGACCTGGTTCGGGGTCGCGCTGACCATCGGGACCGGCTTCGCCATCATGGCTCTCGTGCCCGCCGGGCTGGGCGAGGTTCCCGTGCTGGCCGCCGCCGCCGTGCTGCCGATGTGCATCCCGGCCGGGCCGGTGCGCAACGCCTGCGTCGCGCTGCTCGCGGTCGGCTTCGGCGTCGCGGTCATGGTGATCTTCGGCAGCGTGGCGGGCCTGCTGTCGGCGGTCGGGGTGTGGCTGCTCGCCGACCGTTCGATCGAGCACGCCGCGCTCCAGGCCGAGCGGGACCGCGCGGTCGCGCTGCTGGCCGAGGTGGAGGCGTCCCGCGCGTCCCGGCAGGAGGCCGCGGCCCTCGAGGAGCGCAGGCGCATCGCCCACGAGATGCACGACGTACTCGCGCACAGCCTCGCCGGACTGTCCATGCAGTTGCAGGCTGTCAGGGCGGTCGCACGGCGCGACGGTGCCCCGGCGACACTGACCGGGCCGCTGGACCGCGCCGCCGAACTCGCGCGCGACGGAGTGCAGGAGGCCCGCGCGGCTGTGGGTGCGCTGCGTTCCGTACCACTGCGAGGCGTGGCCGATGTCGACAGTCTGACCAGGGGCTTCCCGGGCGAGGCGCGGTTGCGTGTCAGCGGCCGGGCCGGTCGGCTCACGCCCGAGGCCGGGCACGCGGTGTACCGGGCGGTGCAGGAGGCCATGACGAACGCGGCACGGTACGCGACCGGCAGCGCCATCGACGTGGACCTGGTGTGGGAGCGCTCCGAACTGCGCGCCGTCGTACGGGACCACGGGCTGCCGGCCGGGCGCGGCCCGTCGGGGGTGCAGGGCAGCGGCACGGGGCTGCGCGGCATGGCCGAGCGGATCGAGGCCGTCGGCGGCACGGTGACCGCAGGACCCGCGCCCGTAGGACCGGGGTGGCGGGTCGCGCTCCGGGTGCCGGTCGTGGAGGACGCCGGCGTCGCGGAAGGCACCGCGTCCGATGATGGTGCCGCAGCGGGCGGCGCTGTCGTAGGCGGCACTGGCACATCTGGCTCTGACTCCGGCGGCACTGGCACATCTGGCTCTGACTCCGGCGGCACTGGCACACCTGGCACTGACTCCGGCGGCACTGGCACACCTGGCACTGACTCCGGCGGCACTGGCACACCTGGCACTGACTCCGGCGGCATGACGGCGGACGGGAAGGCGGACGCGTGACGATTCGGGTGCTGGTCGCGGACGACCAGGCGGTCGTGCGGGACGGGGTCGTGCTGCTGCTGACCTCGGCGGCGGACATCGAGGTGGTCGGGCAGGCCGGCGACGGGAACGAGGCGGTACGGGTCGCCGTGGCGGAGCGGCCCGACGTCGCCCTCGTCGACCTGCGGATGCCCGGGCTCGACGGCGCGCAGGTGACGGCCGAGATACTCGCGGCGGGCCTCGGGACACAGGTGCTGATCCTGACGACGTTCGCCGACGACGACGCGGTGATGCCCGCGCTGCGGGCCGGCGCGCTCGGCTACCTGACCAAGGACGCGACCGGCGAGGCCGTACTCACCGCGGTCCGGGACGTGGCGGCCGGCCGGACCGTGCTCGACCCGGCCGTGCAACGGCGGCTCGTGCAGCTCGTCGTGACGGAGCCGAAGGCGCCCGCCGCCGCGCCCGCGTCGTCACCGGCGGCGCTTCCGCCCGAGGCCGAGGGGCTGACCAGGCGGGAGATCGACGTCGTACGGCTCCTGGCGAAGGGCCTGAACAACCGGCAGGTGGCACGCGAGATGGTCGTCAGCCTGGCCACGGTGAAAACGCATCTCAACCACGTCCTGGCCAAGCTGGCGCTGGAGGATCGCGGCGCGCTGATCGCCTGGGCCTGGCGCTTCGGCCTGGTGGACAACACCGAGCAGTGACGGCGGGGATCTCAACCCGGGTTACACCCCTGGGTTGAAGGAGTTCGGGGCGCGTCGGCGGAAGCTCTGAGACATGACAACCACCGACTGGTTCATCGACATCGCGCTCCTGCTCATCGTCCTCCGCCAGCTGCGCGAGGAGCGGCTGACCACCCGCACCATCCTGCTCCCGCTCGGCATGATCGCCTGGGCCGCGAGCAACTACCTGACCGACATCCCGACCGCCGGCAACGACGTACCGCTGGCCGCGGTCTTCGCCGTCACCGGGGTCGTCTTCGGCCTCGCCGGAGGTCTGCTCACCCGCGTCCGGCACGCCGGCGGGCACGTGCTCATCAAGGCCACCCGCAGCGCCGCCGCCCTCTGGATCATCAGCATGAGCTTCCGCCTCGGCTTCACGGTGTGGTCCACGCACGCCTCCGGCGCCGCGCACCTGACCAGCTTCTCCGCCGCGCACGACATCACCAGCGGACAGGCCTGGGTCGTCGCCCTGCTCCTGATGGCGGTCGGCGAGGTCGTCGTCCGCCTGGGCACGATCATCGTCCGCGGCCAACTGCTCCAGGCACAGGCCGACCGCGAGGCGAGGCGGACGGCGTCCCGGGCGGGTGTCTACGCCTGAGCGTGGGCGTGGGCTTGGGCCTGGGCCTGGGCGTGGGCCTGGGCCGCGCGACAGCTCGGGTAGGACGCTCATCCTGCGCAGTTGCCCGCGGCACACCGCCCGGACCGCGCACCGCACCCACATCGCGCCCAGCTCAACACCCCCCGCTCGACACCCCGCCCACCTCGCTCAACACCCCACCCGCACCCCATCAGCCCGGAGGCTCCCCATGTCCGCATCGCACCGCACCCCGCGTGCCCTCACCCGCCCCCGGCTGGCCGTGGTCGCCGCCACGGTGGCCCTCGCGGCGGTCGCCTGTTCGTCCGGCGGCAGGCACTCGACCGGCGCCTCGAACACATCGAGCACTTCGAGCACGCATGCCACGGCCAAAGCCACCACCACGACCGCCACCACCACCGCGTCCGCCCCCGTCCCGCACTCCGCCCCGACCGGCAAGGCCGCCTTCCTCGGGCCGGTGCGTCAGGTCCCGGTCGACGGCATCCGGATCGGCTACCGCCAGTTCGGCTCGGGCCCCGACCTCGTCATGGTCATGGGCGACACCGGCACGATGAGCGACTGGACGGTCGACCTGCTGAGCCGGCTCGGGCGGCACTACCACGTCACGATCTTCGACAACCGCGGCGTCGGCTACACGAGCGACGACACCTCGGTCCCCGACACCATCCCGCTCATGGCCGACGACACCATCGGTCTGATCAAGGCGCTGGGTCTACGACACCCCGCGCTGCTCGGCTGGTCGATGGGCGGCGAGATCGGCCTGACCGTCGCCGCGCTCCACCCGGGTGCGATCAGCGCGCTCGTGAGTTCAGGCGGCGACCTCGGCGGCAGCGAGGCCATCAACACGCCGGCCGCCGTGGCCAAGGAGCTCAACAGCCCCAAGACCACGGGCCCGCAGTTGATGAACCTGCTCTTCCCCGCCGACGCCACCGCCGCGCGGGCCGCGTACATCGAGCAGCTCGGTCTGCTCCCGCCGGAGAAGGTCGGCGACGAGACGCTGCTGCGTCAGTACCAGGCCGGGCAGGCGTACGAGTCCTTCGAGGGCACCTGGGACAAGCTCCCCGACAGCACCATCCCGATGCTGATCACCAACGGCTCCCTCGACAGGATCACCCCGCCCGGCAACGCGAGCATCATCACCCACCGGGCCAAGCACGCCACGCGGGTCATGTTCCCCGCCGCCGGCCACGCGATGCTCGTCCAGGACGCCGGCCGGTTCGTCTCCCTGGTGACCCGGTTCACCAAGGCGTCGGGCGTCGAATGACATGACAACAGTCGTCCCAGCCTCGGGGGTCTCCACAGGCGGCAGTCCGCGTCAGCTGGACAGTCCGTCGGCGGCACCTCGGTGCGGCCTGAGGCCGTCCATGAGGAGGTCGAGCAGGCGGCGGGTCTGGTCGGGGTCGCCGGACCGGGGACCGACGGCGAGCATGGCGAGGATGCCGGCGGAGACGTCCCCGGGGCGGACGTCGGCCCGGACGTCCCCGGCGGCAGCGCCCGCGTCGAGGATCGTGGCGATGGCCGCGAGGAGTTCCTGGCGGGTGTGCGCGAGGGAGATCGCGCCCGCGTCGACCATGGCGAGCAGGGTGTCGGTCATGCCGTGCTTGGTGGCCACCCACTCCCCGAACAGGTCCATCCACAGCCGCAGTGCCCGCGCGGGCGAATGGCGGGCGAGCAACTCCCGCGCCCCGGCCGTCAGTCGGACGACCTGGTCCTGGTAGACGGCGTCGACGAGCGCTTCCCGGGTCGGGAAATGGCGGTAGACGGTGGCGATGCCGACGCCGGCCTGCCGGGCGATCTCACGCATGGACGGCTCGGTGTCGGAGGTGGCGAAGGCGCGGGTGGCCGCCGCGAGCACAGTCTCTCGGTTGCGTACGGCGTCGGCGCGCGGCTGCGGGGAGGCAGCCGGGGACGGTTCGGCGGTCATCTCTAAACGGATCGCGTTCCGGTTGGGGCGTTCATGGGGTTAGCCTAGACCCCGAGCCAAACGGAACACGTTCCGATTAGCCCAGAAGGAGACCTCATGCCCACACCCGCGTCCGCATCCGACCCCACAGCCGCACCCGCCCCCACACCCACTTCCGCACCGCACACCATGCGCACCGTCCGCTTCCACGAGAACGGCGAGCCCGCCGACGTCCTCCGCCTGGAGACCGCTCCCGTGCCCGAGCCGGGGCCCGACCGCATCCGCATCGCCGTCCACGCGTGCGGACTGGCCCCGGCCGACTGGGCCCTGTGCCGCGGACTCTTCCCGAGGACCCTGCCGCGCGGCATCGGCTACGATGTCTCGGGCACCGTCGAGGCCGTCGGCACGGGCGTCTCGGACGTGGCCGTCGGCGACCGCGTGTTCGGCACCGCCGACTTCGCAGGCCAGCCGAGCGCGGGCGCGGCGGACCGGGCCGTACTCGACCGCTGGTTCGCCGTACCCGAGGGGCTCGACCTCATCCAGGCCGCCACGCTCCCGATGGCACTGAGCACCGCGTCCTGGCACCTCGCCCGACTCGGCCTGACCGAGGACACCACGATCCTGATCAACGGGGCCGGAACCACCATCGGCTACGCGGCCGTTCAGATCGCCCTCATCCGCGGAGCCCGGGTGATAGCCACCGCCGGCGAGACCTACGCCGAGCGGTTGCGCGCCCTCGGAGCGACGGTGGTCGGCTACGGCGACGGCCTGGCCGAACGGGTCAAGGCCCTCGACGCCGGCCGGGTCGACGTCGCCTTCGACACCGCACCGCCCAGCAGCGCCCTGCCCCAGCTCGTCGAGATCGTCGACGGCGACCCCCAACGGGTGCTGACCTGCTCCGACCTGGCCGCGGCGGCGGAACTCGGGGTCCGCGACAGCTTTCACGAAGACCCCGCGATACGGACCGACGAGGACCGCTTCACCGTCTTCCCCGAGTTCGCACGACTCGCCGCCGAAGGCAGGTTCACCGTGCCGATCGCCGGAACCTTCCCCCTCACGGACTGGCGCAAGGCCCTCGACATCAGCCTGACCGGCCACGCCCACGGAAAACTCCTGCTGCTACCCGGGGCCGACTCCGACTGACCACACGGACAGAGACGCCGGATCGCCCTGCCCGGCGCCGCGGCAGCCAAGGAGCCCGGCCCACAGGCTTCGACAAGACGATCTACCGCCGCCGCAACGAGGTCGAGCGAACCATCAACAACCTCAAGAACTTCCGAGCCGCCACCACGCGCTTCGACAAATGGGCCTACGCCTTCCACGGGACGGTCACCGTGGCCGCGATCCACCTGTGGCTCCGTCCGGAGCGAAACACCTCGTTCAGAGCTTATGGGCCGAGATGAAACGTCGAACTCGGTCTACCAGGGCGAGCGGGTGTCGCGGCGTGCTTCCGGAGTCTGCTCGGGCAGAGCCGTGTTGTGGTCGGTGCGCAGCAGCACGCCCGGGTCGGGTTCGAAGTCCTCATTGGGCGGCGCCGGTTGGTGGAAACGCTCGGTGCGCGGAATGGTGACTTCCACCAGGCGGCCCTCCTGGAACATCCATAGCCCAAAGCAGTCGTCGTCCTGGTCGCGAAGCAGAACTTGCACGGTCTGCGGATACGGCCACGGCAGCGACTCCAGGTGCCTGAGCAGGCCCGTGCGGGCACGAATTTTCTCGAACTCCAGGGCCCACCCGAACTCGTAACCCCAGTGTCCCGCTATCGGGACGAAGCGACCTCGCCACGTTCGTTCCGGGTCGTCCCGGGTCAGCGGTTCCATCACCTCGTCCGACCAGCGGGCGAGCACGATGACCTCGGCGTCTCTGCTCATGCTGGAGTATCACCGCATCCGCCTTCTCCACCACAACCAAATTCCTCAACCGACCGACCCAGGCAAGGGCGAGCGGATTGGCGACCAGCTCTCAGTGCCAGCGAGCCCGACGACTCCTTTGGAGAAACTCATCTGCGCCTGAGCCACGGCTCCGATCAGCCCACACGAGCTATCGGACAGCTCCTAGTCCGCGCAGCACGAACCGCTCAGCCCGAGCGAGCCGAACGGAACCGACCTGAGCGGGATCGACCAGAATCCACCCGACCCGAGACTCGCCAGAGCGGACCAGAGGCGGCACTCGCACACAAGGCCCCCCGACCCCCGCCCCGCCCCCGCCCCAAGGCCGGCTACTCGGACCCGCCGACGCGATAACGGGTCATCAACAACGCTGCCAGCACACTGAATCCGGCCCCGAGGAACATCACCGAGGACGGCCCGGACGCGTCCACGACCGAGCCGCCGACCAGCGCGCCCAGCGCGATGGAGATGTTGAAGGCGCAGATGTACAGCGACGTCGCCGCCTCGGGGGCCTGCGGGGCGCTGGCGAAGACGAGGGTCTGCAGGCAGACCGGGAGCGCGGTGTAGGCGATGCCCCAGACCAGCAGCAGGACGATCGTGCCGGGATGCCAACGGCCGTTGGCCACGAGCAGGACGACGGCGGTGGCGAGCAGCAGGATGCAGGTGAGCGTGGTGGTGCGCAGCGCACGCACCGCCGCGGCGCCGCCCGCGAAGTTGCCGACGACGCCGGCCACCCCGTACAGCAGCAACAGGCCGCTGACCCAGCCGGATGGGATGCCCGCGTCCTGTTCGAGGAAGGGGGCGACGTAGGTGTAGGCGGCGAAGTGGCCGATCACCATCGCCGCGGTGACGAGGGTGGCGATGCGGAGGTTGCCGTAGCGCAGGAGCTTGGGCAGTTCGGACAGGCGTACCACCGCGCGGGGTTCGAGGGACGGCAGCAGGAACGCGACGGCGGCGAGGATGACGACTCCGATTCCGGAGATCGCCCAGAACGCCGTGCGCCAGTCGGACTGGCCGATGAGGGTGCCGAACGGCACGCCGACGACCGACGCGATGGAGATGCCGCTGAAGACGACGGCCGTGGCCCGCACCGCCTGGCCCGGCGGCACCAGGCGGATGGCGATGCTCGCGGCGATCGACCACATCACGCCGTGCGCGAAGCCCGTCAGCAGCCGCGAGACCATGAGCACCGCGTACGACGACGACAGCGCGGTGAAGGCGTTCCCGGCGACGAAGACGCTCAGGACCACCAGGAGGAGCAGCCGCCGGTCGAGCCTGCGGGTCGCCACCGTCAGCACGGGTGCGAACAGGCCCGCGATCGCGCCGTACAGAGTCACCGACAGGCCGACCGTGCCCTCAGAGACGCTCAGGTCGCGGCTCATGGCGGGGAGCAGTCCGATCGGAACCATCTCGGTGGTGGTGAAGGCGAACACGCCCATGCCCACGGCGACGACCGCGAGCCAGCCGCGGAGGCCGCCGGAGGGGGAAGGGCGCGGGGACGCGACGACCGGACCGCCGGCCGGTGCCGTCGCCGTGTCCGGGCGGGAGGGGGGCGAGGGTGTCACGGAGGTCTCCGGGTCGTACGGGAGGAGGCGTGGACGGTGGGCCACATTACCCAAACGTTTGGTTTGTTTCTAAGGGAGAAGTCCACGTGACAGCTATTTGTAGCCACGTACAATACCCACCGTATGTTTGGTTTCCGAGTGATGGATCAAGCAAGGAAGTCACACCCTCATGGCGCAACAGGAGCGGGCGATCGCCACACGACGGAGGCTGCTGGTGGGGGCGGCCGAAGTGTTTGACGAGCGTGGTTACGCGGCCGCGAGCATCAACGAGATCCAGGCACGCAGTGGCGTCAAGAAGGGCGCCATGTACTTCCACTTCAAGTCGAAGGAGGAGATCGCGCAGGGGGTGATGGCCTCCCAGCTGGAACTGCCGACCGAGCCGCGCAGCTCCTCCGCGTCCCCGATGCAGCAGGTCATCGACCTCACCCACGAACTGGCCCACCGGCTGCGCACCGACGTCCTCTTCCGCGCGAGCATCCGGCTCACGGTCGAGCAGGGCACGTTCCAGTCGCACGACTCCAACGCCTACGACTGGTGGCTGCGCGTCTTCGCCCGCGACCTGGCCCGCGCACAGGGCGCCGGCGAACTCCGCGCGGAGCTGACCCCCGAGGACGTGGCGGCGAGCGTCGTGGGTTCCTTCACCGGCATCCAGATGCTCTCCCATGTCACCTGCGACCGCCGCGACCTCCACGACCGGCTGACCAAGTGGTGGCAGCAGATCCTCCCCGGGCTCACAACTCCCAGGGCAGTGGCGGGACTTGTTCCGGCGGGATCACCTGAGCTGGAGCTGTCCGGCACGGGCTGACCAACGTGGGTTGGCCGACACGGGTTGGCCGACACGGGCCACGGGCCGACGGCGAGCGGGTGACGCGGGCCGATTGCAAACGGGCGCCACCCTCAGAAAGCCCCGCCCACCACAGCCCCACCCACTCCAACCCCACCAGCCCCGTCAACCCCATCACCCCCGCCCTCCCCCCATCCCCCGCTCCCCATTCCACGCCCCCAACTTGTCCGGATTCACCACCAGCCACAGGTCGGTGATCAACCCGCCCCGCACACCCACCGCGAGCACGGCGAACGTCGTCCCGTCGATCCGTACCGCCACCCCCGGCGTCCCGTTCACGTCGTCCTCGACGAGTTCCATCTCGGGTTCCCGCCGCATCAGGCCGAGGAAGAGGCGGGCGACCTTGTCGCGGCCGATGACCGGGCGCAGGGCGGCGCGCACCTTGCCGCCCCCGTCGCTGCGGGACTCGACGGCCGGGTCGAGGAGGGCGACGAGCGCGTCGAGGTCACCGGTCTCGCAGGCCTCGCGGAACGCCGTGACGACGCGGCCGTGTTCCGCCGCCGTACTGCTGCCGGGCGGCCGGTGGGCGAGGCGTCGGCGGGCGGTGGAGGCGAGTTGGCGGCAGGCGGCGGGTGTACGGCCGACCGTCTCGGCGATCTCGGCGAACGGCAGCCCGAACACGTCGTGCAGGACAAAGGCCACGCGCTCGGCGGGAGTTATCGAGTCGAGCAGCACCAGCATCCCCATGCTGACCGACTCGTCGAGGGTGATCCGGTCGGCGGGATCGTCCGCCCCCGAACCCCCCGTACTGGCCCACCGCGCACCGTGCCGCACCGGCTCCGGCAGCCACTCGCCCGTGTACCGCTCCCGCCGGGCCCGCGCTGACCCCAGCTGGTCGAGGCAGATCCGTGAGGCGACCCGGGTCAGCCAGGCCATCGGCACGTCGATCGCCCGCTGCGCCTCCTCGGACAGCGCGTACCAACGGGCGTACGTCTCCTGTACGACGTCCTCGGCATCCTGCACCGAACCGAGCATCCGGTACCCGAGGTTGAGCAGGTGCCGCCGCTCGGCCATGAGCGACCCGAGGGTGGGGTCCGGGCCTTGGCCCGTGCGCTGATCGTTCTCTCGGTCCGATCCGGGTGACGTGGACACAGCGGCGATCATCCTCCCCGTACCGACGACGGCCCGCCCCGCACCACACACCGGGCGAGCCACGCGTCGAACGTCTCCACGCCCCGAGGCCCGCTGTCGTCGACCGGCAACAGCCCGTCCCCCGTCATCGCCGCGCCCACCGCCCCCGGCATCCGCACCGGCAGCACCACCCGCCGCTCCCCGCGAGCCCGCAGCAACTGCCGCACCATGTCGACGAGTTGCTCGACACGCGGGCCGGCGAGATCGGGGGCCATGCCCTGAGCGGGCCCGCTCGCCAGCTTCACCAGGTGCTGCGCGACCTCCCGCGCGGCGACCGGCCGGGTCCGCATCCGGGGCACGACCGCGAACGGCTTCGGCACCCGATCGAGGGTCTGCCCGGCGAACTCGTGGAACTGCGTGGCACGCAGCACCGACCACGGGACGGAACCGCCCCGCACCACATCCTCCTGCCGGAGCTTGCCCCGGTAGTAGCCGAGCCCGACCCGGTCGATGCCGACGATCGACAGCACCACGTGATGCCGTACGCCGGCCCGCTCCCCCGCGTCGAGCAGGTTCCGCCCGGCCGCGTCGAAGAACGCGACCGACTTCCGCGCGCTCGTGGTCGTCACATTGCTCACGTCGACGACGGCGTCCACCCCGTCCAGCGCGGCATCGAGCCCCGCGCCACCCGCGACGAGATCGACACCGCGCGACCGACTGAGTACGACCGATTCATGCCCGGCCGCGCCCAACTCCTCGACGACGTACCGCCCGACCAGCCCGGTACCGCCCGCCACCGCCACCTTCATCGCTCGTCACCCTCCCGCTCGGAACGCGCCGACGCCGACGCCGACGCCGACGCCGACACGGACACCGGTACCAACAGCACCGCCGACAGCAGCATCAGCAAGGACAGGGACACGACGTTCAGGACCTGGTCACGCGTGCCGTACATGTCGAGGTGCTGCACGTGATAGCTGAAGTGCAGCACGTTGAAGACGAGCCAGACCGCCCCCGTCGTCTGCACCAGCCGGGTGTTCCGCACCTGCCGCAACGCGATGACCGTCAGACAGGCCAGCGCGAGGAACATGGACCCCGCGTCCTTGACGAGGTGCTCGTTGTAGGGGCCCAGCTGGGGCAGCCACTTCAGCCCGAGCCCGGGGAAGTTCGCGTACCACCCCGACGGCGAGAAGTAGGCCCACAGCCCTGTGTACAGACTGACCACGGCCAGCAGACCGAGGCTGACGTACCGGATTCCTGTGTTCATACCCGTACGACGACACAGCCCCCGCGAATGTCACGGCGGCCACCGAAGCCGCAGGTCAGCCGCCCGCCTCCCGCACCATGAACACATCCACCGCGTCCTCGGCCTCGACGACGAACCCGAACCGCTCGTACAACCGCCGAGCCGGACTCCCCCGCAGCACATTCAGCCGTACGACCCGCACACCGTCCCGGTCACACCGCTCCAGCAACTCCCCCAACACCCCGGACCCGATGCCACCCCCCTGGAGCCGGGCATCCAGATAGAAGTGCTCCAGCCAGTGACAACCCCGCTCCGCATCAGCCCGCAGCGCCACACACCCGGCGAACTCCCCGCCCACCTCGATCACCCAGGTGTGCCCCGCCACAAACCCGTCCCGCAACCGCTGCCGGACCCGCTTCGCGTCGTACCGCCCGACCCGCTCCAGATCGCCACGCAACACATCGGCCCGCAACTCCGCGATGACCTCGACGTCCCCCGCCGACGCGCCCCGCACCACCCAGTCAGCCACACCCACTCCACCTGCTGATCCCCAACTACCCTCGCCCCTCTACCTGTTGTTGACCGCGAGCCAAGCCTCCATGGCCTCGAAATCCGCACCGGTGATCCCCTGCCGATGGTCGACGCGGTACAGGAGGGCGCGTTCGGGGTGGTGGGCGGTGACCCAGGCACGGTCGGTGTCGCTGATCTCGTCGTCCACCCAGAGGAAGGGGCGCCCGGCGGCCCAGGCGACCAGGGGCCGGGTCTTCCAGTGCAGGCCGCCGGGCGCGTCGTCCTCGGCCGGGTCGGGCCAGTCCACCAGGGGGAGTTGGGGCAGTCCGAGCCAGGGCGCGAGGCACACGTTCGCGTCGTCCATCCAGGTCGTGGCCCACACGAGTTCGCACCCCAGCGCGGTGAGCCGGGCCCCGAGCGCGGGGTCGACCCGGGTCAGCAGGGGCGGGGCGCCGGCGACCGGCGGCGCGAAGCCCGGCTCGTACACCGGGTACGGCCGCGACGCACCGAAGGGGAGCAATGTCCCGTCGACATCGAGAAAGAGAAGCATCGCGACCAGGATCGAGCACTTTGCCGTTCTACGCCATGCACACCAGCCGCGTCCCCTGCGCCCCGCAACCCCGGTTCACCCTTGGAACCCGCCCGCCCGCAACCCCGGTTCACCCCTGGAACCCGCCCGCCCGCAACGGCTCGTCGACCCGTGCCCGATGCGCCGCCTCCCAAGCGTCGAGACTCTCCCCCGCCTCCTTGGCCAACCGCTCCCGCGCCCCCGCGAGCACCTCCGCCCGCCGCGCACCCGGCACGACCACGACCCCGTCCTCGTCGGCGACCACGACATCCCCGGGGTCGACGGCGACTCCCCCGCACCGCACCCGCTCGTTCAGCGGGAGTACGGCCTTCTTGACCCCCGGGATCGGTACGACGCCCCGCCCGAACACGGGGAACCCCGCCTCCCGTACCTCCCCCACGTCCCGGATCATCCCGTCGACGACGAACCCGGCGATCCCGCGCCGCTGCGCCACGGCGCACACGTTGCCGCCGGCGAGGGCGTACTCCACGTCTCCGGACTCCACGACGACGACCGAACCGGGTGCGGCGCGGTGGATCGCGGCGTGCAGCATGAGGTTGTCGCCGGGAGGACACCGCACGGTGAAGGCCGGTCCGGCGAGGCGGGGTACGGGCGTCCACAGTGACCGGATACCGAGGTCGAGCACCTGCGCGTGGCCCAGCAGATCGGCGAGGGTGGTCGTGGGGACGTCCTGGAATTCTCTGGCGTCAGTCATACGCCGGACGCTACCGTCACCCCCATGACTGCCGGGTCGGCCTTGTGCCGTGAGCGAGTCGGGTACCCGGCCTCCGAGTGAGGCCGTGGCGGGCCAGAGGCCCGCCATCTGTCACTGCGTCGAAGTCGAGTCAACACATCACCGCGCAGCGACAGAGAGAAGAGTTCACCACCCGATGCCCCATGACTTCAACCAGCCGATCATCGACGAGTTCCGCGCCAACAAGGGCCGTATGACCGGGTACTTCGAAGGTGCCCGGCTGCTCCTCCTCACCACCACCGGCGCCCGCACCGGCACCCCGCACACCACCCCCGTCGGCTACCTCCCCGACGGCGACCGGGTCCTCGTCATCGCCTCGGCGGCCGGCTCCGACCGGCACCCCGACTGGTTCCGCAACCTCGTCGCCCACCCCCAAGTCACCGTCGAGAGCGGCGTGTTCACCTACGACGCGCAAGCGGTCGTCCTCACCGGCGAGGAACGCGACGAGGTCTTCGCCCGCGCCGTCGAGGCGGACCCGGGCTGGGCGGCGTACCAGGAGAAGACCGAACGGATCATCCCGGTCGTCGCCCTGCACAGCCTGGCGCAGGGCGGCCCGGGCACCATCAACGCGACCTCGTTCGGCGAGGCGATCAAGGTGGTGCATGACGCGTTCCGCCATGAACTCGCGCTGATACGGGGCGAGTTGAACAAAAGCACGGCGACAGACACCGACAGAGACGCAGACGCAGATACCGGCACAGGCGCCGAGTTCTCAACCCTGGGCGCCCAACTCCGCGTCAACTGCCTCACGTTCTGCCAGGGCCTCCACAACCACCACACCGGCGAGGACACGGTCCTGTTCCCCCTCATCGCCGAACGCCACCCCGGCGCCACCGCGGCCCTGGCCCGCCTGCGCGAGGAACACGAACAGATCGCCACCCTGGTCGACGCCCTGCGCGAGACTCTCACGACCCCCACGGCCCCGGCGACGACCCGCGCAGAGGTGAACCGCCTGACAGCCGCGCTGGAGGCCCATCTCACTTATGAGGAGCAGGAGTTGATTCCTCTGTTCGACGCATAGGGCTGACCGTTTTCAGGTGAGCGAGCCCCGGTGCCAGGGCGGCCTCGCGGCCAGATTCCACAAGTCGTCGAAGTGCTTGTTCCAGGTCGCGATGGCGGCCTTGGCGTCGTCGGTGTCCTCCCGCGACCAGATGTTGAGGTCGGTGCGGTACCCCTGGGGGTCGTAGTAATCCGCTTCCGGACTGAATCCCATGGTGCGCGCGGACACGTCGTAGAGACCGTGCAGGACGAGTTCCCGATTGAAGATGCAGATCTTGTCCCGCGGTATCCCCGGGTAGAAGCGGTACTCGCACGTGGCCGTCACACTCCCCACCGCTGTCAGCCGCCGCGCGATGGCCGACAGTCTCTGGTCGAACTCCTTGCACCTGAGCTCCAGTCGCTCGCGGAACTCCACGTCGTCGACAGGGCCACCGTCCGTGCCCACCCGGGATGGCACGGTCATGGGGGCACGGAAGTCCGGAACCAGGAATCGGACCACCACATGCCGTGTCGGACCGGGATCGTCGTCAAGACCCTCCAGCCGGTGATAGAGCTCGTTGTAGAGCGTCTCGCCGGTGTAGCCGAGGAAGCTGATCTCCACCTCCCTGGCGCGGAAGGCCTCGGTCACGAACGTGCCCAGCTCCCGTGACTTCACCTGGGCCCGGGAGGGCAGCCGGAGCGACGTGTCGAGGTCGTTGACCTTGTCGTAGAGCGCATAGGCGACGACGCTGAGGAGGGCGCTGCCGAGGAATACCTTGTTCTGGAGGGCGTCACCGACCGGTTTCACGAACTGTGCGATCAGCCCGACGACGAAGACGAGAAGGAGCAGAAGCCGCGTGATCGTCGGTTCGTAGCGAGCCTGGAACCGCCTGAGCCGCTCACCCAGAGTGCTCTCGGGCAGCCCCCTTCCGCCGCCGGCCATCGCAGCCCCTCTCCCCCGTCGCGCAGCGCATGGCCTCGAGTCAGATGTCCGCGAGGTACTCGTGCGTCCACGCCTGTCCATGGTCGGGCCGGGGAAGTGCCAAGGCAAGGTAGGGATTTGCCGTGGATCTGTCCTTGAGCCCGAGTGACGCCGTCGCCGTTTTCAGGGTCATGGCGTAGGTGTCCACCGCCCGGCGGACGTTGGGAGCCTCAAGGCTGTCGCCGGTCACCAGCCGGTCGAGGTCCACATAGGCGGATCGCACCGTCTCGATCCAGCGGTAGACGTTCCAGTCGTCGTACCAGCCCTTGGTGTACTCCTCCGGCATCCTCTTCGCCCAGCGGGTGAACAGGCGGTCACGGATGTCCGGGCTCGTCTGGGTCAGGTGCATATGGCGCACGAGGTCGTAGAGCGGGTCACCGACCATGGCCATCTCCCAGTCGATGAGGGTCAGCCCCGTGCCGTCCTCGCGGCGCACGAGGTTCCACGGGTTGAGGTCACCGTGCAGGAGCGCGGAACGACGCGGTGTCAGGATGTGCCGTTCGAGGATCTCGCCCAGCCTCAGGATGTTGCCGGGCAGCCCCAGCTCCCGGGCCAACGCAAGGGTCTCCTTGGGGAGTTGAGCCACCATGCGCAGCAGTTCGAGGCGCAGTCCCAGGTAGAAGTCCTGGCCCAGCGTGTCCGATCCCAGTTCCTCGCAGTCGATCTTCGTCAGTTCGCAGAGCTGGTCGACGAGATCATCGGCCTCGTGCGGGAGCAGCCCCTCGGCCGGATGGTCCGGGTGCCGGATCGCCCCCTTCGGCCCCTCGTAGGAGTGGACGGTGAACTGGTCACTCAGACGGCGATGGCTGATGCCCAGAGCCAGCACCCGTGGAGCACGCACCTTGGCCCCGGACCTCTCGATCGCCGCCAGGACGGCATGTTCGTTGAGGAATCGCTTCTCCCGCGGGTTGGCCGGTCCCACCTTCCGACGCACCATGACCGGGAACGGGATACCGCGCACCTGCACCGCCGTGCTGAGATGGGCCGTTCCCTTGAACACGTGGTCGGCGGGGGCGGCGCCCTCCAGAAAGAGAGCTTCCCGGACCGCCCAAGCCGGGAACTTCGGGTGCTCGGGCACTCTGGCGTCCGGCTTCCAGTAGATGCTGAGCTTGCCCTGGTCCTTGCTGTGCTGCTTTCCGTTGGACACGTTCCACCGGAAGAGGATCCCCTCGATGGCCTGCTCGTCGGGCACGCTCTTGAGCCGCAGCGGGGTCTCGGCCGCCACCAGTGCCTGGTGCACCGCGTGCGTCGCGGCGTCCAGGTCCCGCTGGTCGAACTTGTCGCCCAGCGAGGTCACCGCACGCATCACGTCCGGGTAGACGGACTGCGCGCGCTCGAAGTCGACGTAGTGCTTCAGGTCCTGCTCGGCGCCCTGCACGGCCTCGCCGCACCGCTCGATCATGGCCACCCGCCACGCGTCCATCACCTCGGACCACTGCTCACGCGGGTAGTCCATCCGTACGAGATGGGTGGCGAGGTCGTGCACCGGGTCGCCGAAGGTCGCCAGTTCCCAGTCGACGCAGATCAAGGGTGGGGCGCCGTCGTACGAGAAGATCACGTTGTCGCGGTGCAGATCGGTGTGGAGCAGGCTGAAGGGGCGGCTGATCATCGCGGGGACCCGCTCGGCGAACCGCACCATCGCGTCCTCGGGGATGCCCAGCGTGGCGAACAGGCCCCCGAACTTCGACCAGTTGCGCCTACGGATCTGCTTTTCGGTCGCCAGGGCCAGGGCCCGGAGGAAGGCCCGGCCGTCCCGGCTGTTGCGGGGCCAGGACGGCGGCAGTGGTGGCAGATCCTTTCTGCGTACCTGCGTCATGTCCGCGAGCAGGCCGGCGAGGGCGGAGATGAGGTGCGGCTCCACCCTCTTGCCGTTGCGGCAGATGGTCGAGAGGGGCACTCCCTGCACATAGCTCAGGACGGTCATGTCGCCGTGTCTGACGAGGCACTGCGGGACATGGGGCAGCACCCCGTGCAGCGCGTCGAGGATCTCCGCCTCGTCCTGCCAGGTCCGGATGACGACAGGCAGCGCGTCGCCGATCCGCCGGCGGATGGTGACCCGGCCATGGCCCTTCAGCGACGGCAACCTGGCAGTGACCGAATCCGGCGGCTGCACCACGTAGTTCAGATTGTGGTGACCCCGGCTGAACTCCCCCTCACTCCTGGCGTAGGCCAGAAGCTCGTCGAAAGCCTCACCCGTAGCCCTCGGCTGAGGGGGAGTTCCGGGCATTGGCGGACCACCCAAGGTCGCTCCTGAATTGCTGTAGGTCGCCACTGATGTGCATGTGTCGCGAGAGAGTGGGCACACTGTAATGCCCCGCGCTGGAGCGAGAAGGACAACCTCGCTAAAACGCACCGCACTTGATGACCTTGGGCGAACGGTCCGCGGATTTCAGAACGTTGCCGAGAGGCGCTGCCAGCAGGCGTCGAACCAGGCCTGCATGCTCTCCATGAACACGGATCCGGTGGAGTTGGGATCACCCTCGTCGTTGACGTGCCGGATCAGGGTGGATCCCAGGCCGAGGACGTCGAGGGCGTCCATCTCCGTTCCGTCGTCGAGGAGGATGGAGCGCTCCACGACCTCGTAGGGGCCGAACAGGGCCTCGGCGCCCGGGCGGAGATACAGCTTGAAGGCCGGGACTAGGGGGATGCTCCTGACCTCCACCGACACGGAGGGCACCAGTCCCTCCGTCTCCAGGTTCCGCAGGGCCGCGCGCAGCGACGTCGTGTGCCGTCGGGTGATGCCTCGCAACCGCTCCTGTATCTGTTCCTGCAACCGGTCCAATTGCTCGGTTCCCGCAGCCTCTTCAGCCGCGTCCGCGCTCTTCAAGGCGCGCGGGTAGGGAAGTTCGAGCGACTCGGCGGGCAACAGCATCCGCAACTCGATGCGTTCAGGGGTGGTGATCTCGCCGGTACGGATGTGCTCGGCCTGAAGACGGACGTGTGCGTCCAGGCTCTCCGACGTGAGGGTGAAGACGTCCAGTCGTACGACCGGCTGAGCGAACGCCCGGGTGATGAACGGCCCCAGAGCCGCCCGGAGCCTCGGCGCCTCCTGCGGAACCTTGCCGGAGTGTATGGGGCTCTTCACCACCCGCGAACCGCTTCCCTGACGGGACTCGATCCACCCTTCGTCCTTCAGCTCGCGCAACACACGCTGGACCGTGTCACGGGAGACCCCGAACTCGTCGGCGAGCTCACGCTGCGGGGGCAGGACCTGGCCCAGCGCGTATCGGCCGTCGGCGATGCGGACACGGAGTTCCTCCAGCAGGGCGTTGAACTCCCTGCCGCCGCCTTCACCACGTCCTGAGCTCACATCGCGACCGTACCTCTTCGGCACAAACATCAAACCGCTTCCAGCCATATTGGCGGAGGAGTTGACATCTCGACCTACACATTGGACGGCGACGTTAAGGGATCTAGCCCCCTGGGCACATCAACTTCAAGGCAAGCAGCCCAATTGGAATGGTTGCGAGCAGAGAGAAACAAGGGGTGGGGTCCCATGATCTTCTTCGAATTACTGGCAGCGATCATGACGCTCGGAGTGAACCAACTAATGCAGTCGCGGTACGGGGCCCTCGGCCTCCTCTGCCTCTTCCTGCTCGGTGTCGGCATCAAGGCCCGCAACACCGCCTGTCTGTCCGCCGGAGTCGTGGTCTTCGCGCTTCTGATGGCTCAGGGCTGAACCAGCAGGATCCGCAGCACCGCTTGCAGGGAGTCGACGACATGCTCGGCTCCCGCGTCTCGCAGCAACTTCTCCTTGCGGTCGTTACGCGCGTAGCCGAGGAACAGCACGCCGGCCCCTTGCGCGGCTTCGAAGTCCGTGGGGGTGTCGCCGATCATCAGGGTGGCCGACGGTGCGGCGCCCAGGCCGTTCAGGGCGCGGTTGAGACAGTGCGGGTCGGGCTTGAGGAGCTGGAGGTCCTGGGTGCGGCCGTAGATGTGCGGGGCGAAGCAGGGCAGGAGCCCGCGGCCGGTCAGGTAAGTACGCACCACCCGGGGGGAGTTGTTGGTCGCGATGGCCAGCCGTGAGCCCACCGCGGACCAGGTGCGGACCAGCGGGTCTGCGTACGCCGTGGGCATCGCCGAGGAGGTGGCCCGCAGTTCCTCCTGGGTGAGGCGTTCCTCCAGCTCCGCGACCAGGTCGCTGCCCGGATGCCGGCGGTCCACGGCGCGCAGCACCATGTGCGGGTCCAGGGAGTCGCGCTCCTCCTTCGTCAACAGCCCGTGCAGTCCTCGCCCTTCGAGCCACTCGACGAGTTCGCCCGCCACGCGCTCCGCCTTGTGCCCCGCGAACAGCCGACAGATCGGGCCGTCGAAGTCGAACAGGACGTTGCGGGCCTTGGTGATCAGTTCTCGCAGATTCTCTGTCTCTACTGTCACCTGTTCAGTCTGCGCTGCATCAGAAGTCACTAGGAGAGTGTCAGGTCCGTGGTGATGGTTTCCCAGAGGGCGTCGAACCACAGCTGGGATTGCTCCACGAACGCCGCGTCCCGTTCGCCGGACTGCCGCTGGAAGGAGAAGAGGAGGGACTGGGAGCCGAGGGCGTCGTACATGTCCAGGGTCTGGCTGCCGTACTCCTCCTCCCGCCGCGTCAGCAGGTAGTAACCGAGCAGCGCCTCCTGGTCGTTGAGGAGGTACAGCTTCACGGGCGGGGTGAAGGGGAGCGCGCGGAAGGTGACCTTGACTTCCATGCCGTGTGTGGCGCGCAGGGCCAGCAGGTTGTGCTGGAGCACCTGACCCTGGGCGTTGCGCATGGACAGCCAGCGCTGGTGGACCGGGCTGTCCTCACCGCTGCCGTCGACCGGGACGGGGAAGGCGAGGGTGATCTCCCTGGAGGGGACGAGGATGCGGACCTCGATCGACTCGGGGCGCAGGCGCCCCTCGTGGATCTGGCGGAGCGGTTCGCCGATGGCCACCATCAGGGTCTCGGCGGTGTGGCACACCACGTCTATGCGGACGTCCCCCGCAGAGAACGCCTCCGTCAACCGTGGTGCCAACCCGACCATCGTCGGCTGGGGTTCACCGTGTGTCGGCGCCGGCGGTTCAGCGATCCGCGGCGGACTCCCCTTGCTGACGTTGGTCAGGAGGCCCGCTTCCTGGAGGAGCCTCAGTGCCTGGCGTACGGCGCCTCGTTCGACCCCGAACTCCTCCGCCAGGTCGGCCTGGGTGGGCAGGCGGTCGCCGGCCTTGAGGTCGCCGGTGCGGATGCGGTCGCGCAGGGCGTCGGCGATCTCCTGGGGCGAGAAACTTCTGCTGCCGTTCACTGCCACGTTCTCCTGGGTCACTACCAAACGGTATAACTCTGCCCCATCTAAGGGGAGTTATTTGGAACCTCATTGTGAGTAGGTGTGAGTAGGTGCCAATCGGGCACAACTTAAGCAGAGTTGGCTGCCAACTTCATCGAGTTGCTTCAAGTTGGTGGAAGTTTTGCTTCCGCAGCCCGAAGGGGGAACCACCGTGCCTGCCATCGCCCTCCTCACCGCCGTCTTCGTCGTCGGCTTCGAGCAGATCGTCCAGTGGAAGTACGGCGCCACCGGGATCATCGGCCTGCTACTGCTCTCCATCGGCATCAAGGCCAAGAGCCCGGCCATCAGTTCCATCGGGGCCGTCGTCCTGGCCCTGCTGGTCACCGGACCGGCTCTGTGAGTCACTCGGAGGCGGTCAGCTCCGGGGTGTGAGTGTCAGCTCCGAACTGATCGTCTCCCACAGCGCGTTGAACCACAGATGCGACTGTTCCACGAAGGTCGTGTCCCGCAGTCCCGCACCCTGGTCGAAGGCGAACAGCATCGACTGGGTGCCCTCCGCGTCGTACATCTCCACCTGCTCGTGACCGATCTCCGCCTCCCGCTGGAACAGCGTGTAGTAGGCGAACAGGGCCTCCGAGCCGTTGAGCAGGTACAGCTTCACCGGTGGGGTGAAGGGGAGCGCGCGGAACGTGATGTGCACATCGATGCCGTGCGTCGCGCGCAACGCGAGCAGGTTGTGCTTCAACACCTGTCCCTGGGCGTTGCGTTGGGCGAGCCAGCGCTGTTGCAGCCGGCCGTCGGCGGGGGCGTCCACCCGGGACGGGAAGGCGAGTTCGATGTCGCTGCTCGGCAGCAGCACCCGGACGTCGACCTTGGCCGGTTTCAGTCGTCCGGCGTGGATCTGACGCAGCGGTTCGCCGATGGCGAGGGTGAGCGACACCGCCGTCAGACACAGGGCCTCGATCTCGACGTGCGGCTGCGCGAAGGCCTCCGCGATACGTGGCGCGAGGCCCACCGTCGTGGGCTGCGGCGGGGCTCCGGGGCCGGTCAGGGCCGGGCTGAGGTCGGGAGCGACGGTCGCCGGGCTGCCCTTGGTCACATTGGTGAGCAGACGCTCGGACTGCAGGATGCGCAGTGCCTGTCGTACGGCCCCGCGCTCCACGCCGAACTCGTCCGCCAGCTTGGCCTGGGTGGGCATGCGCTGGCCGGGCCGCAGTACACCGGACCTGATCCGGCTGCGCAGCTCGTCGGCCAGCTCGCGGTGTGACCACTGTGGCCGTGGTGACCTCGACCGTCCATTGACGGTGGCGTGTTCCGGGTCCACGACCAAACACTACAACTTCCCGCCATCTTTGGGCAGTTCAGGGAAAGGTGGTTATGAGACGCTTCCAAGCGGAGATAACTAGAAGTGAGTTGGTCGCCAACTTAGCCAACTTGGACGACCGGGTCTCTCTCCTGGAGGGGAGCCGAGAGCCCGGTCAGCCGGTACCACCGCGTCACCGCGTCACCGCGTCACCGCGTCACCGAACAACAACCACAACTGAACAGCTACGGATGAGTCCAGTACAGCCAGTCCAGTCCATCGATCGGCGTCAGCGGAAGGGTCGTCCAGGTTCAGAAGATGTCCGGGCACCATGGCCGCCTGGACGTACGCAGCAGGGCGTCGGCCACACGGGCGGCGCCCGCTCGTTCTTCCCGGACCCGGCCCAGCGCGGCGAGCCGCACCGCGGACTCGTCACCGAGCCACAGTGCCCCCAACTCCCTTACATCCAAGGTGAGTTCGGCACTCTCGGCGGTCGGCGTGCACGAGGCCCCCTGCGCGGCCGACGCCTCCAGCCGGTAACGCCCGCCGGCCAGCCCGGCAGCGTCGACCACCTCGAACACCAACGCGCCCTCCCCCTCGTACGACCGCGCCTCCATGGCCCGTACGACATCCAGGATGCGCACCCACAGCCAGTCCGCCTGGGTCGTGATCGTGGCCGCGCGCGGGTCCGGCAGGAGGAGGGGAAGCAGGTCGTCGGGGGCCCGCCAGTCCGACGTCACCTTCGTCACCCAGTCGATGGAGCAGATGTGGTGCCACAGGGCGCGTTCGGCGGCCGGGGTGGTCGCGATCAGCCCCTTCACCGTCGCCGTGTCCAGCGGCTGCTTGGCATCCGTCCACGTGTCGTCGCAGACGTAGGCGGCCAGGCCCTCCACCTCACCGTCCGCCGACCGGTAGACGGCGTAGAACGGCTCCATCCATGCCGGGGAGCGGGTCAGGCGTACGGCGCCGGTGGCGACCTGCCACCAGCGGTCGTCCCGGTTGACCACGCCGGGCTGGGTGCGGCGGAGCTGTTCGTGCAGCTCCGGGCCGAGCTTGCGTACGTCCGCGCCGTCCACCAAGTCGATACGGCCGCCGTTCTCCGGGGCGGACCAGCGGGGGTCCAGGCCTGCCCTTGTGACGTCGATCTGCCACTTCGTCGCGGTGGTGGCGGGGCCGAAGCCGTGGCGGCCGTAGATCTGGTACTCGGCTGCGATGAGGGTGGCTACGACGTCTCCCCGTTCCTTCGCCGCGGTGAGGTCCTGGGTCATCATGCGGGTCAGGAGGCCTCGGCGGCGGTGGGTGGAGGTGACCGTGACGTTTGAGATGGCGTCGGCCTGGACGGGGGTTCCTCCTACCGCGGTGAGTTCCTGTGGGAAGGAGCGGAAGGTGGCTACGCAGCGGCCGTTGTCGAAGGCGGCGAGGGTGCGGGTCGGGTCGATGTAGGTGCTGCGGTCTGCGATCTCTTCTTCGCCGACTTCTGGGGTGCGGAGGAAGCCGGTGTTCAGGGCGCGGATCCAGTCCGGGATCTCGGGCTGGGTGATGGGGCGGACGGGGAGGGTGGGGTGAGTGGGGTGGGGGCGGGTCATGGATTCACGGTAGGTCGGGGTGGGTGGGGGTTGCCGGGATTTATTTCGCCCCCGCCGCCCCTACCCGTCCCATCCCCAGGGGCTGCGCCCCTTCGACCCCGCCCGGGGGCTCCGCCCCCAGACCCCCAACGGCCCTGAAGGGGCCTCGTCCTCAAACGCCGGACGGGCTGATTAGTGCGGGCCTGGGTTGAAAGGGTGCCGGAGGCTGACTGGTGCGGGCCTGGACTGAAAGGGTGCCGGAGGCTGACTGATGCGGGCCTGGACTGAGAAGTTGCCGGAGAACTGAGCGGTGATGGGTGCCGACCCGGGTTGAAAGGGTGGGCTTCAAAACGCTGGCCCCACCCACCGGAACGCTGGGGCCCACCCACCGGCGGATAGCCGCCAAGCCCACCCGGCGTGCAGCCGAGCCGCGCCCGCGCCCCCTCACACCGCCCCGCAACGCAGTGCAGGCAAGGGCATCCCCACCTGGCCACCCACCCCTCCGGGCCGCTCGCTCGCTTCTCACACGGGCTGGAGCGGACCGAGTCAAGGGTGAAGCGGAGCGGAATCGGCGCAGCCGACGCGACCGCAGGGAGCGCCCTTTACTCGGGCCGTGGAAGCACGACACTGCCCAAGAAGCGAGTGGCCCGACCCGACCCGACTTGAGCCGACCCACGCCGATCCGACCCACGCCGACCCGAGCCGACCCGAGCCGTCCAATCCAACCCGAGCCGATCCAACCAGACCCAACCCGACCCCACCCAAGCCGACCCGACCCGCCCCGACCCACGCCCTAGAACACCGCCCGGATCTCCCCCACCTCACGCCCCCCGCCCAGCACCACCGACCTCCCCAGCGCGTCACTCCCTCCCCGTACGCCCATCAAATCCAACGCCCGCCCCAGCACCGGCCCCAACGCCCGCCCCGCCCCGTCCTCCACCTTGAAGGCCAGCGCCCGTCCATCCGGCAGGGCCATCGCCTGGACCCCTTCCGCCCCCATCTTCGACAGCACCCCCGGCACGGCACGCATCAAGTGCGTGTCGGGGCGGCGGGTTCCGGCGACGTGCTCGGGATACGCACGCATCGCATCCGCGACCCGCCGTTCCGGCGAACCGGGGTCCGCCAGGACGAACGAGCGGTAGGCGCGAGCGAGGCCGGTCAGCGTGATCGCCATCAGGGGGGCGCCGCAGCCGTCCGTGCCGACAGCCGCCACCCGCTCTCCCGAACTTTCTTCCACAACCCTGTGGATAAGTTTTTGCAGCGGGTGATCCGGGTCCAGATACGACGACAACGGCCAGCCCCGCAGCGCGGCCGCCGCCAGCATCGCCGTGTGCTTGCCGGAGCAGTTCATGGCGATGCGGTCACGCACGGCACCCGACGCCAGATACGTCTCCTGCTCGACGGGGTCAAGCGGAAGATCCGGCGGGCACTGCAACTGCCCGGCGTCCAGGCCGTGTTCGGAGAGAAGTCGGCGTACGAGATCGCGGTGGAAGAGTTCACCGGAGTGGCTCGCCGCCGCGATGGCGAGGCGTTCGCCGGAGAGGTCGAGGCCCGCGCGCAGTACGCCCGCCGCCTGCATCGGTTTGTTGGAGGAGCGGGGGAAGACGGGGGTCGTCGCGTCACCCAGGGCCCGTTCCACGGAGCCGTCCGCCGCGAGGATCACCAGGCTGCCGCGATGCCGGCTCTCCACGAAGCCGGACCGGACCACCTCCGCCAGAACCGGCACAGGCACCGGCACCCGCTCTGGCGATGACATGTCGTACGGGTCGGCTGTCACACGGAACCCCTCACGTCAGCAGGTCGTCCACCTGTGCCTCTCCCTCACGGTACCTGCGGGCGATCTCCGCGCTACAGCCGTCGGCCGTGTGCTGGAGGACCTGACGGCGCCGGGACACCTGTTGTTCGTAGCGGACGAGACGCCCCATCGCGGTGGTCAGTTCGAGGTCGGTGCGGGCCTCCAGGTCGGACAGTTCGACCTCGGCGAGCATCTCGGCGGCGAGCAGCCGGTACTCCTCGCTGTGCGGCGTGCCGAGCGTGACATGCCGGGCGGAGGAACGGTGCCGGGCGGGGGCGTCCGCGAGGATCTCCGACAGGCGGTCGACGACGGAGGCCGCGCCCGCCGGGGAACGCCGGGCCAGTTCGGCGCGGAGGATGTCGATACGGCCCTGGAGGAGCCGGCGGACGTAACTCAGGTCGGCCTCGTCGCGCTGCGCGTCACGGCGGAGCGCGCGCAGCTCCGGGAGCCGCAGGACGGTCAGGTCGGGCGCGGGCGGATCGACGGGCAGCAGCGGGCTGTCGACGCGCTGCACGGGCGGCCGGCGGCCGGCCGGTCCCCCCGCGCGGATCAGCGAGACAGTCCCGGGGGGCTGCCCGGTACTCGGTGTGCTCATGTGCCTCAACCCGTCCCCTCGACCGGCGTGTGGACAGCATCGTGCCACCCCAAGTGGCCGCTATGTGACCGAGTGCCCCCGAACGGCCCCAGATGGGGGGTTAAGCATCAAAAATCGGCCCCTTACAGCCCCGCTTTCCCACTCTCCCACCGCTCTCCCGCCGCTCTCCCGCCGCTCGCCCGCCGCTCTTCCACGGCCGCCTCACGGCCCTTCCCGCCCGCACGGCATCATGGAACCCATGCGAGCAGTGGTGCAGCGGGTGGACGGCGCGAGCGTCGTCGTGGAGGGCGACACCGTCGGGGCGATCGACGGCGAGGGGCTGTGCGTCCTCGTCGGCGTCACGCACGACGACACGAAGGAGAAGGCGGCCCAACTGGCCCGCAAACTCTGGTCGATCCGCATGCTCAACGACGAGAAGTCGTGCAGCGACATCGACGCCCCGCTGCTCGTCATCAGCCAGTTCACGCTCTACGGCGACGCCCGCAAGGGCCGCCGCCCCACCTGGAACGCCGCCGCCCCCGGCGACATCGCGGAGCCGCTCGTCGACGAGGTCGTCGCCCAACTCCGTTCCCTGGGCGCCACCGTGGCGACGGGCCGCTTCGGCGCCCAGATGCGCGTGGCGCTCACGAACGACGGCCCGTTCACGGTGGTCGTGGACCTCTAGAGCCGCCACCAGGTCCCCAGGGCGACTGGTATTACTGATGTATGCAGGAAGAGACCGCGCGGTCCGCGATCGACACGTTCATCTCCGCCTTCAACGCCTCTGACGACAGCTATGTGACGGCGCTGCTCTCCCAGGCCCTGACCTCGGACGTGGTCTTCTGGGGACCGCTGGGCCGCAGCGAGGGGATCGAGGCGGTCGAGCGGTTCGTGCTGGACATCCGGCGCCACCCCGCGGGGACCGGCACGATGGTGCGCTGTTCGGCGGTGGACATGCCGGACGAGTGGGCCCGGTACCAGTGGGTCTTCACAACGCCGGACGGAGGCCCGCGCCTGGCGGGGACGGACGTCGTCCACCTGCGGCGGAGCCTCATCGACCAGGTCATCGTCTTCGCCGGGGAGATCGAGCCGCCCACCGCCTGAGTCAGTCCCCTCCGGCACCGTCCAGGCCCTAGGGCTCTACGACGACCTCCTGCGCGGCGGCCGTGCTGTCGGCCAGGAGCGGGGCGTCCAGTGGGATGTTGCGCTTGACCAGGGCCAGGGCGATCGGGCCCAGTTCGTGGTGGCGTACGGAGGTGGTGATGAAGCCGATCTTGCGGCCCTCGGCGCCCTCCGCCGCGAGCCTCAACTCCGTGCCGTGGCCCGGGAGATGGACCTCGCTGCCGTCGAGGTGGAGGAAGACGAGGCGGCGCGGGGGCTTGCCCAGGTTCTGGACGCGGGCGACCGTCTCCTGGCCGCGGTAGCAGCCCTTCTGGAGGTGGACCGCCGTGCCGATCCAGCCCAGCTCGTGCGGGATCGTGCGGTGGTCGGTCTCGAAGCCGAGGCGGGGGCGGTGGTGCTCGACGCGCAGCGCCTCGTAGGCCAGGATGCCGGCCGGGGGACCCGACTTCTCGGCGTACGACTCCAGGTCCTCGCGCGGGAGGAAGACATCGCGGCCGTACGGCGTCTCGCGGACGACCGCGCCGGACGGGACCTCGGCGATGGAACCGGCGGGGACGTACACCACCGCGAACTCGCTTGTGCGGTCGGTGACTTCGACGCGGTAGAAGAACTTCATCGACTCCAGGTAGGCGATCAGCGCCTCCTGGGTGTCGGGTTCGGTGTGCATCCAGACCGTGGTGCCGTCGTCCACGAGGTACAGCGCGTGCTCGATGTGACCGTGCGCGGAGAGGATCAGCGCCTCGGTGGCGACGCCGGTGGGGAGGTCGCTGACGTGCTGGGTGAGCAGGAGGTGCAGCCAGCTCAGCCGGTCGTCCCCGGTGACGGCGACGACCCCGCGGTGCGAGAGGTCCACGAAACCGGTGCCGTCGGCGAGGGTGCGCTGCTCACGGAACAGGTCGCCGTAGTGGGCGGCGACGCCTTCGTCCACTCCTTCGGCGGGGACGGCGCCGGGCAGGGACAGCAGGGGGCTCTTCATACGGGTAAGCCTACGACTCGGTAGTCGAAGTCTTCGCGGACGTCTTCAGGGAGCAGTCACGGCACCTGCCGAAGATCGCGAAGTGCTTCATGTCGGTCTCGAAACCGAACGTGTCCCGCAGCTTGGCCCGGAACTCGGCGGCGACCTCGACATCGGCCTCGATGACGTTCGTGCAGTCACGGCAGACGAGGTGGATGTGATGGTGCCGGTCCGCGAGGTGGTACGTCGGCGCCCCGTGCCCCAGGTGCGCGTGACTGACCAGCTGGAGCTCCTCGAGCAGCTCCAGTGTTCTGTACACGGTCGAGATGTTGACCCCCGACGCCGTCTTCCTCACCTCGATGAGGATGTCGTCGGGGGTCGCGTGCTCCAGGGTGTCCACGGCTTCGAGCACGAGTTGCCGCTGCGGCGTCAGCCGGTAGCCGCGCTGCCTGAGGTCACTCTTCCAGTCGGTGCTCACCACACCTCAGAGTCTAGGACTACTTGAAGAAAGCGATCCCGTCGTCCGGCATGTCGTCCGGAAGGGCCTTCGCCCAGCGCTCGACGTCGTCCGGGGTGACGACCTTCTTCAGGTGGGCGGACATGTAGGGGCGGAGTTCGACCTCGGGGGTCTGCTTCTCGCCGACCCACATGAGGTCGCTCTTGACGTAGCCGTAGAGCCGCTTGCCGCCGGTGTACGGGCCGGAGGCGGCCGTGCGGGCGACGGCGTCGGTGACCAGGTCGATCTGGGGCTTCTGCTTGGCGAGGTCGCCGTACCAGATCTCGACGACGCCGTCGTCCCTGGTCATCGTGACTTCCACCTTGCGGTCGGCGTCGATGCGCCAGAAGCCGGACTCGGTCTCCAGGGGGCGGACCTTGTTGCCTTCGGCGTCCAGGACCCAGGTGTGCGAGTGGTACTCCAGGAAGTCGCGGCCGTCGTGCGTGAAGGAGACTTCCTGGCCGAAGTTGCACTTCTCGGAGCCGGGGAAGTCGTGCACGCCCGCGCCGGCCCACTCGCCGAGCAGGAAGACGAGGGGGACCAGGTCCTTGTGGAGGTCGGACGGGATCTCGATCATGGCGTCAGCAGTTCCTCGGTGGGGGTCAGCGCTGGCCCTGGTACAGCTTCTTCACGCTCAGTCCGGCGAAGGCGAGAACGCCGACGCAGACCAGGACCAGCAGGGTTTCGAAGAAGATCTCCACGGGTGCTCCTCGAGCGGTACGTGTACACGGGGCCGGGGCCCAGCTTACGCGGCTGGACCCCGGCTCTCTCTGCGAGGTGCGGCTAGCCGAGCAGCTGGCTCTGCAGGGTCACCGTCTGCTGGAACGGGACGGGGTTCGCCTCGCCCTTTCTCGACTGCACGATCATCGCGACGGTGTCGCCGGCCGTGACGAACGCCAGCCGGACCTGTTCGGCGCCGTACGGCTTCACCTCGGCGTACGGGACCGACGAGACGCTCGTGACCTTCGCCGCGTCCGGGAAGTCGTCGTCCGGTTCGTAGCTGTCGGCGCCGGTCACCGGGTAGGTGGGCGACGCGTACCCGGCCAGGTTCCCCGAGACCAGGCCGTCGGCGACCGTCGACGTGTCGAACTGGAGCAGGTAGATCCGGGTGTGCGTGCCGTCCGGGGTGGTCCAGCCGCGCGCCGCGATGTGCCGCAGGCCGTCGTCGGTCAGCTTCTGCGCGAGCTCGGTCCGGTCGTCGGCGGCCGAGAACTCGGCGAGGAACACCTTCGTGGCCAGCCAGCCGTCACTGCCGTCGAGCGCCTTGTCCCCGGTGGCCCCCTTCGGCGCAGGCAGCACCAGCGCCCGCAGGTCGGCGAAGTGGGACCCCGACCGGTTCGCCTCGGCCAACGGCCCCGGGCTGCCCTTCGGCAGCGGCGGCCTGGTGAGGGTGGGGTAGTCCCACCGCCCGTCCGACGCCGTCGCGAGGCCGGGCACGTCCGTCCGCTTCATGTCGGTGATCCCGTACGCCGTCGCTGCCCCGACCACCGCGAAGACGACCACGGCGGCGGACCACCGGAGCACCGCGCGAAGAACCCGGCGGTCCTTCTTGACGGCGACGGGCAGGGGGTCCGGCTCCTGCGCCTGCTCCGGCTCTTGGAAGGCGGTGGGCGGGAGGAGCGGGGGCGCCGGGACCGCGGCCGGGCTCTCGGCGGGTGCCGGGGGTTCGACGGCCGGGATCTCGACGGTCTCCCGGGGTTCGGGGACGGTCTCCACGGCCTTCTCCTGCTGCTGGTCGGTCATACCGCCTCCCCCGGGTCCTTGATGCGGTCGAGTTGTTCCTGGAGCAGGCGCCCGATGGCGTACGTCTGCATCGGCCTGACGGCCTGCGCCGTGAGGGAGACCAGGACTTCCCCCTGGTAGGCGGAGCAGTAGATCGTGTCGAGCTTCTCGTCGCTGCTCTTCGGCGTGAGGAAGCACTTGGCGTTCTTGTAGCCGTTGATCGACGGCCCGGGCCGGAAGACGCCCAGGGAGTCGAGGAACTCGTTCTGGAAGCGGGACGCGTTCCGTACCGCCGACGTGTCCGCGATCTGGGCCAGCACGATGTTCACCGTCGACGCCTTGTCCGTGTAGACGGACGACTGCTCGTCGGTGCTGACATAGCTGCGCATCGCCAGGCCCTTGGTGTGCTGCTTGTCGATCGCCTTCTCCAGCGGCTTGCGCTGCTTGAGCGGCAGGTCCTTCAGCGCCTCCTTGCGCAGCGCCGCCGCCTGCGTCCCGGTGAAGGAGGTGTCGTAGCCGTACTGCGCGATGTCCGGCCCCTGACTCCAGCCGTCCGGGCCGTACGGCACGAGCGCCGCGGCGAGCCCGGTCGGTTTGGCCGCGCTCTCCGCCTTCTCCGAGGACGCCTTCGGGAACGCCCATACGGCGTCACCCGCGTCCCGGTCCGCGCCGTTCACGGTCACGACGGTGTACCCGACCGCGCCGACCACGGCGAGGCTCAGCAGCACGACCCCGGCGATGGCGGCGATACGACCCTTGCGCACCGGCTTCTTGACGACTTCAGGGGGCAACTCCTCGGAGCCACCGACCAGTTCGGGGTTCTCGGTGGTCACAGTCGCTCCATCTGCCGCTTGGCCAGATCCATGATCTTCTTCTGGGAGACGGGGCTCCCGGAGGTGACCCAGATCTCCATCTCGATGTCGCCGCGCCAGGCGTGCGCGTCGGCGTTGTAGATGTCCGTGTAACCGGCCTTGCGGTCGGGCGAGTTGTGGACGTAGGCCATCCCGTCACCGGTGCCCGGGATGGGCCAGCTGTCGGTGTGGGGCTTGTCCTCGGCATAGCTGTAGGCGCTGCTCGCGTCGTCGGCGACGACGAGCTGGTCCTGCTGGCGGTACTGCACGAGCCTGATCTCGACGAAGAGCGAGCTGCCCTCGCGCCAGTTCACGACGGCCGCGCGGCGGAACTCGTTGGCGACGAGGTCACCGAAGGCCCCGGCCGGCTTGTCGTACATCTCCGCGTATCCGGCCAGGTCCAGCCACCCGTCCTGCCCGACGGTGTAGTCCGCGTCCCGCGCCCCGCTCGGCTTCTTCAGCAGGAGCTTGCGCAGGTCGCCGTCGACCTTGACCTCGCGGTCCTGCGCTGCGGACAACGGCTCCGGAGCCGGCCCCTTCGCCTGGGCCAGCGTGGCCTGCGAGAGGGAGGGCAGCGCGTCGGGTGCGCGGTTCGCCTGCACGAGGAACCCCGTGCAGGTACCGGCGACGACACCGAGCACGGCGGCGACGGCGATCAGGAGGGTGGTACGGCCCCGGCGGCGCGGGCGGGGCGCGGGCCCCGACTCCGGCTCAGGGTCGGGTACTTCCGCTGCTTCTTCGATGGATTTTTCCGGTACTTCCAAGACGTCCCCCACGGAACATGACGTGCGCATTCCATATGCGCGCACAGAAGACCCGTGGCTACTGCAAGGAGTTGTAAGGGAGTTGATTACGATTCGGTCATGTCGAAGAAGCTCGTGATCAAGGTGACGGTCGGGTCGGACGCGCCCGAGCGCTGCTCACAGGCGTTCACGGTGGCCGCGGTCGCCGTCGCCAGCGGAGTGGACGTCTCGCTGTGGCTGACCGGTGAGTCCGCGTGGTTCGCCCTGCCGGGGCGCGCGGCGGAGTTCGAACTCCCGCATGCCGCCCCGCTGCCGGACCTGATCGACTCGATCCTGGCAGCGGGCCGCGTCACGCTGTGCACGCAGTGCGCGGCCCGGCGGGACATCTCCGAGAAGGATGTCATCGAGGGGGTCCGGATCGCCGGGGCGCAGGTGTTCGTACAGGAGGTCATGGCCGACGGGACGCAGGCGTTGGTCTACTGAGCCCGGATGAACTCCGCCCACGCGTCGACCCCGAAGAACAGGGTGCCGTGGGCGGGGTTCTTGCTGTCGCGGACGGGGACGAGGGGGAGGTTGGGGGCGACCTCGACGCACTCGCCGCCGTCGGGGTTGCTGTAGCTGCTCTTCCGCCACGTCACGCTGGTCAGGTCGATGGCACGCACGGCGCTTCCTCCAACATCCGCATGATGAACGACCGCGACTCAGCCAGGTTGAGCGCCTTGTCGCGCATTGCATCGTACGCACGTTGCAAACGCTCAACTGCAGTGCTGTCCTCGATGAGTTCGCCCCGATGGGCATTCTCCGTGTACGCCACGGTAGTGCCGTCCAACAGTCGCAGGAACATCACGGCAGTACTCACCAGCCCGCACAACCCCGTGCTGAGCGGCAGGACTTGGATGGCGACATCCCGTCGACCTGCCACTTCCAACAGGTACTCAAGCTGGTGCCGCCACGCCTCAGGGGCCCGTAGGGGCGTGCGCAGCACCGCCTCGGAGATGAGTCCGCGGAACGGCGGCGAGTCATCCAGCCTTTCCAGTAACTTCCGCCGACCGACCCGCGCTTCGACCTGTAGGTCCAGATCCTTGCCGCGATAGCCACCCAGCGCGAGAACCTCACGTGCATAGGCGTCCGTCTGAAGCAGGCCAGGCAAGATGCTCACGGAGTAGTGCCACAGGCACGTCGCCTCGCCCTCAAGCACCATGTAGCGCCGGTACTGCTCCTTGAACTGGTTCGGATCCCCCAGCGCGAGCTCCCACAGGGTGAGTAGCAGCGGCCCTGTTCCGTAGTGCTGATCCAGGGCCTGTACCACCTCGGGTCCGCCCAGCGTGCTCCCGGCCTCCATCTTTCCGAGCAGCGACGAGTCCCAGCCAACCGCCTTCGACAAGTCCCGCAGACTTAGGCCCCGTTCACGCCTCAGCCTCCGCACCTCCTCCGAGAACCGCTTCCTGGGTTCATGGCTCAGCGCCGTGACGGCCACCCGTTGCGGCATCACAACCTCCTGTGCTGTGGAATTTGTGGAATTTGGCGTGCCCCGCGCGGAAGTTGAGCCCGTTGGCACTGCATTCGCCTCCGACCTGGGCCATCCTCGTAACACACCCAGGACTGCACAGAGTAGTGCAACTAACGCATTACGTATGGAAGTTGCACAAAAAGGAGGAGAGCCGATGGAACCCGGAGCGCTGCTCTACGACCCCGACACCGGCAAAGTGGGCGAGTACCAGGACTCGGCCGGCCCGTACGCCCTGCTGCGCCCCGTCGGCGGTGGCCGCGAATGGCAGGCCGACCCGGAGTCGTTGCGCCCCGCGACGGACCGGGAACGCCTCCTCGCGGGCGTCCACGCGGCGAACAACCGCGCCCGCACCGACGCCCCGTTCCTGGTCAACGTGCCACCCCGCCCGGTCCCCGACTGCGCGCCCTGCGAGGAACTGGCCGAACTCCGTTCGCTGGCCCGCGCCGAGCACGACCACAGCGCCGAGACCGACGCGAACGTCCTGCTCCGCAAACACCGCAGCGAGGCCCACCCCGTATGAACCGCCCCCTCCCCCACCAACTGATCCAGGTCCCCCCGGCCCAGGCGGTACCGCCCCCGGTCATCCCGCCGGCGCCCTTACCCGTCGTACGACAGCAGAGGCCCCCGGCACCTCCACCCGCCCCGGTCCGTCGCCGACGCCGGTTCCGGACACCGCGGGCCCTCCGCGAGGACGCCTTCTGGACCGGCGCGCTCACCGCGATGTGCATCGGCGGCCTGTTGTTGGCGATCATCGCGACGGGCTGAGACACCGCCCCGCTCCAAGGACGACCCCGCCTCAGGACAGCTTCGCCCCGGGCGCGAACGCGGGAAGCCTCTCAAGGCTGCTGCGCACGGCCTCCGCGCCGTACTCGAACATCTGCCGCTCGTAGTCACCGACCGCGTCGAGCAGATCCCGGCTGCCGCCGTCCGCCTCGATCAGGCGGCGGCGCAGCAGGTCCGCGTCGCGCAGCGCGGTGTTCGCGCCGTTGCCCCCGGTCGGGGAGGTCGCGTGGATCGCGTCGCCGAGGAGCGTGACCGGGCCGGGTGCCCAGCGCTCGGCGGGCTCGACCACCCGGATGGACAGCAGGGTGCTGTTGTCCGGGTCGGCCTGCTCGATCAGCGCGCGCAGCTGCGGGTGCCAGCCGTCCATCCTGGCCAGCACGGCGTCCTGCGCGGTCAGGTTCTCCAGCGAGCCGTTCGGCGGCAGGATCATGGCCCAGCGGACGTAGTCGCCGATGTCGGGCAGCGTGACGTCGGGGGCCAGCCGCTCGGCGGCCTGCTTCGGCGGGGTGCGGAAGCGCATCGCGCCGAGCAGCAGGCTGACGCCGTCGCCCGCGATCTTCGAGCCGTACGCCTTGGACAGGGCGGCGAACTCGTCGGTCAGCGGGGTGCGGCCGATGACGAAGCGGACGCCGGTGTCGGTCGGAGTGGTCCGCGGCGACAGCACCCCGCGGACCGCCGAGGTGACGCCGTCCGCGCCGACGAGCAGGTCGGCGGTGGCGGGGGCGCGGTGGGCGAACCGGGCCCGGACGGTGCCGTCGGGCAGGACGTCGTAGCCGGTCAGCGCGGCGTCGGTGTGCACGGTGAGGCCGGTCAGGAGCAGGTGTCGCAGCACCTGCCGGTCGACCACGATGCCGGTGCGGCCCGCGCCGAGCCTGCCGATCTCGTTCAGCCGCGGGTCCAGGACCAGCTGCTCGGCGGAGGCCTCCATGACGATCTCGTCGAGCAGCGGGTGCCAGCGCGTCGGCAGGCAGTCGCGCACCGCCTGGAACCCGGTCGGGTTCAGCACGAGCCGGTAGCCCTGGAACCGGGCGACGATCCCCGGGTCGCGCTCGAAGACGTCGGCCTCGATCCCGGCGCCGCGCAGGCCCTGCGCGAGAGCGAGACCTCCCAGACCGGCTCCGACCACGGAAACTCGCATGACGTACCTCCGGAAAATCGACGCGCCACGAACCAGGTCCGCGCTGGCTGACGAACTTAGTTCGTTCTGACGATCTAAGTTCTACTTAACGAACTAAGTTCGTGTCAAGGTAAGCTGGTCGGCATGCCAGCCGATCCCCGCGATCCCCGCCAACGCCGCGCAACCCGCAAGAAGCCGATCACCGTCGAGCGGATCACCGACGCCGCGCTGGAGGTCGTAGCCACCGAGGGGTACGACGCGCTGACCATCCGCCGGGTCGCCGCCGTGCTCGGCACCGGTCCTTCGTCGCTGTACGCGCACATCGTCACCAAGGACGACCTCGACGACCTGCTGATCGGCAGGCTCTACGCCGAGGTCACGCTCCCCGAACCGGACCCGGCCGCCTGGCGCGAGCAACTGGCCGGGGTCTACACGCAGATCCGCGACCTCTACCTGAAATACCCCGGCATCTCACGCGCCGCGCTGGCCATGGTGCCGACCAGCCTGGAGACACTGCGGGTCGGCGAGGGAATCCTGGCGATCCTCCTCGCGGGCGGCATCGAACCGAGGACGGCGGGCTGGGCCCGCGACGCGCTGTCCCTCTACGTCGGCGCGTACGCCCTGGAGCAGTCCCTGGTCCGGCAGCGGCGCCGGCAGGAGAACCCCGAATGGGTGCTCAGCCAGGAGGAGTTGCTGGACCGCTTCACGGCCCTGCCCGCCGAGAAGTTCCCGCAGACCCGAGCCCACGCCGCCGAACTGATCTCCGGCACCGGCCCCGACCGCTTCGAGTTCACCCTGGGCCTGCTCATGAACAACCTTGCGCCGACGGCCGGTTGAGCCGCAGCGGGCACGCGTGACGCCCCTCGCTCACACCCCCTGCTCCTCCCGCCACAGGCAGAACGGATGCCCGGAGGGATCCAGCAGAACACGCACGTCGTCCTGCGGCTGATGGTCGTGCAGGGTGGCTCCGAGGGCCACGGCCCGCTCGGACTCGCCCGCCAGGTCGTCGACCTGGATGTCGAGGTGCAGCATCATCTGCTGGTCGCCGGGAGTGCGGGTGGGCCACACCGGCGGGGCGTACTCGGGCTCGGTCTGGAAGGAGAGGCCGGTGCCTCCGTCGGGCGGGCCGATGAGGACCCAGTCGGGTTCCTCGGCGCGGATCACGTACCCGAGCAGGCGGACGTAGAAGCCGGCCAGCTCGTGCGCGTCCCGCGCGTCGAGGACCACGGTGGACAGTCTCGTAGGCGACATGCCCGCCCTCTACCCGCTCACCGCGTGCCTCACGGGCGGCGCTTCTTGCCGTCCAGCTCGTCCCACCACTCGTCCGACTTGGGATCGCCGGACGGGTCGTCCCACCAGCGGTCGTCGGGGCCTCGCCGGTTCGCGACCATCGCGGCCACCGGCGGGATCAGCATCGCGACCACACACATCCCGACGGCCGCGGGCACCGACCAGATCCGCACGACTCCCCAGGCCAGGACGAAGAGCCCGATGCAGATGCCCATCATGACGAAGTAGGTGCGACGGCGACGTGCCAGCATCTCTCCAGGGTAGGCCCGGGCACGCCAAAGGGTCGCGCCCAGGGAAAGCAAAGGGGCCGCACCCCGGGAGGTGCGGCCCCTCAGCAGTCGAGCGCTGCCGTCGGACGGTGGTCAGACGGCGATCGCGACCTCCGCCAGGCCGCCCGTCTGGGCGACCACCGTGCGGTCGGCGGTGGCGCCGGGGACGAGGGCGCGGACGGTCCAGGTGCCCTCGGCCGCGTAGAAGCGGAACTGGCCCGTCGCGGACGTCGGGACCTCCGCGGTGAACTCGCCGGTCGAGTCCAGGAGCCGGACGTAACCCGTCACGGGCTCGCCGTTGCGCGTCACCTGGCCCTGGATGGTGGTCTCACCGGGCTTGATCGTCGAGGCGTCGGGGCCGCCGGCCTTCGCTCCACACATGTCTTGTTTCCTTCAGGTCGCAGCGGTGGTGCGGTTGCTTACTTGTTGGCGCCGAGCTCGATCGGAACGCCGACCAGGGAGCCGTACTCGGTCCAGGAACCGTCGTAGTTCTTGACGTTCTCGACACCGAGCAGCTCGTGCAGCACGAACCAGGTCAGGGCCGAGCGCTCGCCGATACGGCAGTACGCGATGGTGTCCTTGGCCAGGTCGACCTGCTCGTCGGCGTAGAGCTCCTTCAGCTCGTCGTCCGACTTGAACGTGCCGTCGTCGTTGGCGTTCTTCGACCACGGGATGTTGCGCGCGGACGGGACGTGACCCGGACGCTGCGACTGCTCCTGCGGAAGGTGCGCCGGCGCGAGCAGCTTGCCGCTGAACTCGTCGGGCGACCGGACGTCGACCAGGTTCTGCGAGCCGATCGCCGCCACGACGTCGTCGCGGAACGCGCGGATCGCCTTGTTCTGCGGCTTCGCCTTGTAGTCGGTGGCGGGACGCGAGGGGACCTCTTCCACCAGCTCGCGGGCGTCCAGCTCCCACTTCTTGCGGCCACCGTCGAGGAGCTTGACGTTGTCGTGGCCGTAGAGCTTGAAGTACCAGTACGCGTACGACGCGAACCAGTTGTTGTTGCCGCCGTAGAGGATCACCAGCGTGTCGTTGCCGATGCCCTTGCCGGACAGGAGCTTCTCGAAGCCCTCCTGGTCGACGAAGTCACGGCGTACCGGGTCCTGGAGGTCCTTCGTCCAGTCGATCCGGATCGCGTTCTTGATGTGGTTCTTCTCGTACGCCGACGTGTCCTCGTCGACCTCGACGATCGCCACGCTCGGGTTGTCGAGGTTGGCCTCGACCCAGTCGGCGTCGACCAGGACGTCACTGCGGCTCATGCTTTTCTCCTCCGGGGCAGTTACGGCGGTGCGGTGCGTGAGAGAGGGGGTGCGCGCTCGCGCGAGTGCCCTGATCGAGGTCAGGGGCACGGGGGAAGACGGAAGGCTGCGCTTCCGCTCAGAACGTGCGACAGAGCATGGCGGCGACGCGGCACAGGTCTACTGCCCGCCGCTTCGTGAAGTCCGCCTGTCCCCGCGACCGGAGGACGCTCAAAGTGCACTGCATAGCGACGATCGTAGGGACGGATCGCCGCACATGTCACCGGTGTGTCGTATTTTGAGACGCGATCGTCCGTGATGTGAGACGAGAAACCCGCCGGGCGTTCCACGGCAGGGGTTTCGGGGCCTCGCGACGAGTGACTCCGCCGCCGCACGGACACTGCCGTCTCGCCCCTCGGACAGGCACCGCCCGCACGGACGGCGCCCGGTCCAGGTCCGGAGCGCGCCCGGAGCAGGTCCTACCCGGCCAGCTTGACGTTCGAACCCTTCACCTTGATGTCCACACCGCTCTTCGCCGCCTGCACACTGTCCAGCTGCACCCCGCCCGGCAGCTGGTCCAGCGTCTGCTGGAAGTCGGTGATCGTGCGGATCCGCGAGTCCGCGAGGTCGACGACGAGCTTGGGCAGGTTGTCCGCGTGCACCTTCACCGTGTTGCCGACGACGGTGACCGTGCTGAGCACCGGATACGTCGTGGTGCCGATCCCGGTGACCGTGACCTTCATGTCGGCCTTGATCTTGCCGTCGCCGCCGTCCGAGAGGCCGACGATCTGGGCCGTGACGCCGGTGAAGACGCTCGTCGGCGCGGACTTGGCGGCCTTGAGCAGCTGGTCGTAGGAGATGATCGCGGTGCCCGTCGCGCTGGCCGCCGTCGCGGTGCTGTAGCCGTTGGAGAACTTGACGTCCTTCATGTCGGCCTTGAGGTCGTCGATCCGGATCGACGTGGCGCCGCCGCTGCCCGCGGTGTTGCCGGTCGGCGCCTCGTACTGGCTGACGCCGAGCTCCACGTCGTCCAGCTCACCGGAGGCGACCTGGGTGAGGAAGGGGAAACCCTTGATGGAGACGTCGGGGGTGCTGGCCAGGTTCTCGCTGGTCTTCACCTTGGACGCGGCCTCCTGCTCCGCGAAGTGGACCGCGACCCGGTCCACGACCACGAACAGGGCCCCGAGAATCACCACGACGATCAGAAGTATTCGTAGCCCACGCATGTACGGAGTTCCCCACCTGGTGGTCGTCGACGGAAGCGGTACAACGACCTGGTGGCCGCCCAGCGTGAGAGTAGTCCTGTCCGACGCGTGTACCGCGAAATTGTCGATCACCTGTGACAGGTCTCTTAACTCCCGCCTACGACACGGCACTTGACCGTGAGGCTCTAGCCGAGCGCGCGCCCCAGCACGTACACCGCGGGGGCGGCGACCGCCAGCGGGAGGGCCACACCGGCCGTGAAGTGGACGAAGCGGGACGGGTAGTCGTAGCTCGCCACACGGTGGCCGATGAGGGCACAGACCCCCGCGCCCGCGCCGAGCAGCGCGCCCTTCGCGCCCATGCCCGTCGCGCCGCCCACGGCGATGCCCGCACCGGCGGCGGCGAGCAGCGAGACGACGACCGACGCCGCCGTCGGCAGCGGCAGCGCGCGGGCCAGGATCGCCACCGCGACCGCCGCCGCGCCGACCGTCACCGCGTCCGGGTCGGCCGCGAGGTGCCCGGCCGCGACGATGGCCAGGGCCGCCGAGGCGACCGTCGCCATCAGGCCGGTGATCCTGGTGTCCGGGTCGGCGTGCGAGCGCAGCTGCATGACGAGGGAGAGCAGCACCCAGACACCGAGGGTGCCGAGGATCGCGGCCGGGCCGTTCTCCCGGCCGGCCGCGAGCAGCGCCACGTCCGCGACGAGCGCCCCCGCGAAGGCGAGCGCGATGCCCTGCCGGGCGGGCCACATCCCGTTCAGCCGGAACCAGCCCGCCGCCGTCACCGCCTGGAGGATGACGAGCGGTACGACGAGGGCGTACGACCCGACCTGCGCGGTGACGGAAAGAAGGAGCGCCAGGACGGCGGTGAGGCCGGCGGGCTGCATGCCGGGCTCGATGATCGGCGAACGGCCTTCGAGCCTGGCCCGCTGGGCGTCGGTGATGCGGGCGTTGCCCGCGAGGGAGGGCGGGCCGTAGCCGTCTCCGGCCGAGGGGGCGGGGGTCTGCGCCGCGGGCACGTCGGGTCTGGGGGGCTGGGCCTGCGCGTAGGGGTCGTAACTCTGCGGTTCCGCCTGGTAGTTCTGCGGCGGGAAGTACGCCAGGTCGGACGCGGCGGGTCTCGTCTGCTGGACCTGGGTGTCCCAGGTCTGGCCCTGCCACTGCTGGGTGTACTGCTGGTCGGCCTGCGGGTCGTCGTAGGCCTGCTGCTGATGCCCGGGCCAGGCCTGCGCCTGTGCCTGCTGGGGCTGCTGCCGGGCGTAGGGGTCGTAGCCCTCGCCATAACCCTCGTACGGCTGGTTGCTCATCGCTTCGCTCATCCTCCTGCGAACGGCGGGAGCACCTCGACCGTGCCGCCCTCGGCCAGCCGTACCGTCTCATGTCCGCGGGTGCCCACGGGGTCACCGTCGACGAGGAACGAGCATCGCAGCAGTACGCGGGCGAGTTCCCCGGGGTGTCGCTCGCGGACGGCGGTGAGGGCGTCGGCGAGGGTGTCCGCGTCGTACGGCTCCTCGGCGGTGCCGGCCGCGGCCTTCGCGGCGGCCCAGTAGCGCACCGTGACCTTTGGCATGTGCTTCCTCGATAGATCGGTGTCGACGGATCCGGCGTCAACACCCGCCAGGCTAGCTGTCCTGTGAACCGCCCCAGCGACCGATGCGGGCCAGCAGGTCGTCGGTGGCCGCGTGTTCCGCGTGGCCCATGCCCGGCTCCAGCCAGAGTTCGGCGTGGTCGGCGGCGGCTTCGGCCAGCATCCGGGGGTGGTCGACGGGGAAGTAGCCGTCGCGTTCGCCGTGCACGATCAGCAGCGGCGTGGGCGCGATGCGCGGGACCGCCTCGACCGGGGAGAGCGGGACCGGGTCCCAACCCCCGTTCTGGATGCGGGTCTTGAGGCCGTAGCGGCCGACGAGCCGGCCCTCGGGACGGGTCACCAGCCAGTGCAGCTTCCGCATGGGGGCGGTGCCTCTGTAGTACCAGCGGGCCGGCGCACTCACCGAAACCACCGCGTCCGTGTGCGCTTCCGTGCGCCCCTCGCGCCCCGAACCCCCGGAATCACCCGGTGAACTTTCGGAACGGTCCGATCCGTACAGCGCCGCGTGCCGCAGCACCACCGAACCGCCCATCGAGAAGCCCACGGTGACCACGCGCGCGTGCCCCTGTTCCCGCGCCCAGGCGACCGCCGCGGCCAGATCCAGCACCTCGCGGTCGCCCACGGTGGACCGTCCGCCGGAGGCTCCGTGACCCCGGAACGAGAACGTGACCACGGCTCCGTACTGCGCCAACGCCTCGGCCACGCGCCGGACATGGGGCTTGTCCACGTCGCCCGTGAAACCGTGCGCCACGACGAACACGGGATCACCGGAAGGTGACCGGGGGGCGTCGTATACGGCCGCCCCCGGGTTGTATACGGAATCGATCGTCACCCCGTCGTCGGTGTGCAGAAACGTCCGCAAAGGTGTACGTCTGATCGTCTCAGAGTTCGGACGAACGGTGGATCGTGCCACATGACCTGCCGTACCAGCGCTCATGTGGGCTATTCTGCTGGACAGAGGACTCGGGCAGAGAAGCCCCCGGGTCCTTTTGTGCTTTCAGGAGCGTTGTATACGAAGCGGTACACCACGGGAAACCACAGGTGGACGCCGGTGATACAGGGCCCCCGGGACCGCAAACGCTGTGCCGCACGACACACGTCCTCGCAGGGACCGAGGAGGAACCAGACGTATGAGTTCTCTGCTGCTCCTGACCAATGCCCTCCAGCCGTCGACGGAGGTGCTTCCGGCCCTTGGCCTGCTGCTGCACAACGTGCGCGTGGCACCGGCGGAAGGCCCCGCCCTCGTCGACACCCCCGGTGCCGACGTCATCCTGATCGACGGCCGCCGTGATCTGCCCCAGGTGCGCAGCCTGTGCCAGCTGCTCCGCTCCACCGGCCCGGGGTGCCCGCTCATCCTCGTCGTCACCGAGGGCGGCCTCGCCGCCGTCACCGCCGACTGGGGCATCGACGACGTCCTGCTCGACACGGCGGGCCCCGCCGAGGTCGAGGCCCGGCTGCGGCTGGCCATGGGCCGCCAGCAGATCGTCAACGACGACTCCCCCATGGAGATCCGCAACGGCGACCTGTCGGTCGACGAGGCGACCTACTCCGCCAAGCTCAAGGGCCGGGTCCTCGACCTGACCTTCAAGGAGTTCGAGCTCCTCAAGTACCTCGCCCAGCACCCGGGCCGCGTCTTCACCCGCGCCCAGCTGCTCCAGGAGGTCTGGGGCTACGACTACTTCGGCGGCACGCGCACGGTCGACGTCCACGTACGACGCCTGCGCGCCAAGCTCGGCCCCGAGCACGAGTCGCTGATCGGGACCGTCCGGAACGTGGGTTATCGATTCGTTACCCCGGAGAAGGGCGACCGGGGCGGCGAGGAGGCAAAGCTCAAGGCGAGCGCCGCTCTCGCCGGGGCAAAGCCGGAGGATGCGGACCAGACGGCCGACTCGACCGCCCTGGACGCGGCCGAGATCCCGGCCGAGGCGTAAGCCGTATCCGGGCAGGGCGTCGCTTATCGGTTCGCCTCCGCGCACAGCTGGTGCGCGGAAGCACGGAGAAGCTTCGAAACGCCCTGCCCAGAGCGGGTCCATCCGCGTAGACTCCGCGCGTGGCCAAGGTGACTCGGGATGATGTGGCGCGGCTGGCGGGTACTTCGACCGCCGTTGTCAGCTATGTCATCAACAACGGACCCCGGCCGGTCGCACCGGCCACGCGCGAGCGTGTCCTCGCCGCGATCAAGGAACTGGGGTACCGGCCGGACCGGGTCGCCCAGGCCATGGCCTCGCGGCGCACGGACCTCATAGGCCTGATCGTGCCGGACGCGCGCCAGCCCTTCTTCGGGGAGATGGCGCACGCGGTGGAACAGGCCGCCTCCGAGCGCGGAAAAATGGTGCTGGTCGGCAACTCCGACTACGTGGGCGAGCGCGAGGTGCACTACCTCCGCGCGTTCCTCGGGATGCGCGTCTCGGGCCTGATCCTCGTCAGCCACGCGCTGAACGACAACGCGGCCGCCGAGATCGAGGCCTGGGACGCCCGGGTCGTCCTCCTGCACGAACGCCCCGAGGCGATCGACGACGTGGCCGTCGTCACGGACGACCTCGGGGGCGCCCAGCTCGCCGTACGCCACCTCCTAGAGCACGGCTACGACTACGTCGCCTGTATGGGCGGTACGGCGGAGACGCCGTCCGTCGGCGACCCGGTCTCCGACCACGTCGAGGGCTGGCGGCGGGCGATGACCGAGGCCGGGCTGCCGACCGAGGGACGCCTCTTCGAAGCGCCGTACAACCGCTACGACGCCTACCAGGTCGCCCTCGGCATCCTCTCCGGGCCCCGGCGCCCGCCCGCGATCTTCTGCTCCACCGACGACCAGGCGATCGGCCTGCTGCGGGCCGCGCGCGAGCTGCGCATCGACGTGCCGCGCGAGCTGGGGGTCATCGGCTTCGACGACATCAAGGAAGCCGCCCTCGCGGACCCGAAGCTGACAACGATCGCATCGGACCGCCCGGCGATGGCCCGCGCGGCCGTCGACCTCGTCCTGGACGACGGCCTGCGGGTCGCGGGCTCCCGCCGCGAGCGGCTGAAGGTGTTCCCGTCCCGGCTGGTGATACGGCAGTCCTGCGGCTGCGAGGGCTGAGCAGGACCGCCGTCTCACTCAGCGGGGTTCAGAACAGCAGGTTGTACTGGTTGTAGCCCGTGCCCAGCTTGACCGGCGTCCCGAAGAGCGCCGTCGTCGCCTTGTTGGTGCCTGGGTACAGCCACAGCGTGCCGCCCGAGTCGCGGGTGATGACATCCGCGACGCCGTCTCCCGTGACGTCACCGTTGGCGACGTACGACGTGAAGTTCCAGCCGGTGCGGGCCTGGACGCGGGTCTTCCACGGGGTGTGCTCGACCTGGGTGCCGGCGTAGAGGTAGAGCACGCCGGAGGAGTTGCGGACCAGGAGGTCGGCGCGGCCGTCACCGGTCAGGTCGCCGTGACCGAAGATCTTGACGTTCTTCCAGGACTTGTCGACGACCTTGACCTTGCCGTAGAACTCGCCGTTGCCCTTGCCCGGGTAGAGGTAGACCGAGCCGTCGGCGTCCACCGCGACCAGGTCGGGGCGGGCGTCGCCGGTCAGGTCGCCGGGGATCGCGTAGGACTTGTAGCCGCCCCACACCGAGGTGATCTGCTTCCAGACGTACTCACCCGTGGTGTGGTCCACGTACTCGCGGTACAGATGGCCGTCCGTCGCGTCCCGGATGATCAGGTCCTGGAAGTAGTCCCGGTCCAGGTCGGCCTGGAGCGCCCAGCTGGCCGTCTGCCAGCCGTTGCCCTGGTAGGCGCGCTGCGCGAGCGAGGTGCCCTCGCTGTCCTGCTGGAACAGGCCGCCCGAGGGCGTACGGCCGAGCAGGTCGGCGCGGCCGTCGTAGGACAGGTCGGTGTCGTCGATGCGCGGCTGGGCCGCCCAGGCGTAGGAGCCGACCTTGGTGAAGACCGGGTAGGCGCCCTTGGCGGTGCAGCCGGCCACGCCCCAGGAGACGATGCCGATGATCTTGTTGTCGGCGATCACCGGGCCGCCGGAGTCGCCGTTGCACGGGCTGGTGGTGCCCTCGTCGGCGCCGGAGGCGGGGGTGCCCGCGCAGAACATCGAGCCCTCGATGAACTCGTCGTCACCCAGCACGGACTTCATCGCGCTGTCGCAGGTGGCGTCGGGCACGATCGGCAGGGTGGCCTTGCGCAGGTTCGCCGAGAGGTCGGTGCCGGTGCCCGAGGTCAGGCCCCAGCCGTAGACCGTGGCGGTCTGGCCCGGGGTGACGTACGCGAGGTCGTTCAGGTACGCCAGGCGCATCCACTGCTGGTCCAGCGGGCGGTCCAGGGTGAGCACCGCGATGTCGTTCTGCGCGGTCTCGGCGTTGAAGTGCGGGTGGTTCCACTGGTGCAGGACGCCCGCGACCGTGCCGGTGGTGTCGTCGTAGAGGCCGGTGGCACCGGCCAGGACCGCGCCGTTCTTCGTCCAGTCCAGGCCGGCGACGCAGTGCGCGGCGGTGAGGACCTTGTTCGGGGCGACCAGGGTGCCGCCGCAGAAGTAGCCGTCGCCGCTGGTGTCGTCGTAGTAGGCGAGCTGGACCATCCAGGGCGCGCTGGAGATGGTCGTCTCGGTGCCGCCGATGATGAACGGCGTCCTGCTCGGCGTCTTCTTCTCGGCCGCCTGGGTTCCCGCGGCGTCGACGACACGGGAGCGCAGTTCCTTGTCGGAGGCGGTGTGCTGCGGGATCGCCGGGGCGGCGGCGGTGGTGGACGGCAGTCCGGGCGGGCCGTCGGCGGCGGTGGCGGGCTGCGCCGCGAGAACGCCGGCGCAGCTCAGGGCCAGCGCGAGAGCGGCGGCCGGGAACGCCGTGGTGGGGCGTCTCAGTCGGCCGCGCAGGGCACGTATCACTCAGGGCTCCTGGTGTGGGTGTCGTAGTGGGCCCGAGAAGGGCGTACGACGCGGCCACGCGGAGCCGGTGCCATGCTGTTCCTGCGGCGCATGGACCGGCGCTGATCGCGGAGCCCCCCTCCGGCCCGGAGATCGTAGGCCCCGGCTGTCACCGCGCACACGGGCCGCACAGGGGTCACACAAGTATTCGTCCGGCGCGTGCCGTGCCCTCACTCCCCCGCAACCTCCCGTTTCCCCGAGTTTCCGGGGATCCGGCGTCTTTATATCGGGCATACGAGGTTCTGTCGGGCTTCTCAGCGGGCACTCAGGTACCTCTCATGATCGCGCGACAGGCTCTGTTCCATGACCGAGAGCTTCCGCCGCAGCGGCGAGTACGAGACCCCCCAGGGCGACCAGCCGCAGGCGTACCCCCAGCAGCAGCACGCCTCTTCTCCCGTGAACCCGGAATGGCCGCCCCCGCCGGCCTACCAGCCGCAGCAGGCCCAGCAGCCGGTGCAGCAGCCCGCGCAGCCCGCCCAGCCCGTCCAGCAGACGCAGCAGCCGGCCGCGTCCGGGTGGCCGACGCACACCCCCGCCCCCTCGCCCGCCCCGCAGGCCGCCTTCGGCGCCGACGGCGGCGCGTACGGCGCCGGTGACGGCACGGCCGCCGCCGCCGACGGCGGCGGTCACGGCGGCGGCGACACGGCTCTCCTCACCCACGTCCAGGGCGACGCGCCCCGGCCGAAGAAGACCCGGCGCGGCCCGATCGCCCTGCTCGCGGCGGTGGCGATCGTCGCCGCGGCCGTCGGCGGCGGCACGGCCTACGCCTTCCAGGAGCTGACCGGCAAGGACACCGTCGCCACCTCCAGCACCACCACGGCCGTCGTGCCCTCCAGCAAGAAGGGCGACGTCGCCACCATCGCCGCGACCGTCAGCCCGAGCGTGGTCGAGGTCAACGCGACGCTCAGCAACGGCTCGTCGACCGGTTCCGGGGTCGTCCTCACCAGCGACGGCCAGATCATCACCAACAACCACGTCATCTCCGGCGCCTCGACCATCAAGGTCAAGACGAGCGACGGCAAGTCGTACACCGCGAAGGTCGTCGGCACCGACAGCAAGAAGGACCTCGCGCTCCTCAAGCTGGAGGGCGCCTCCGGCCTCAAGCCCGCCACCCTCGGCAACTCCGCCGGCGTCCAGGTCGGTGACACCGTCGTCGCGATCGGCTCCCCCGAGGGCCTGACCGGCACGGTCACCAGCGGCATCATCTCCTCCCTCTCCCGTGACGTGACCGTCTCCACCGACGAGAACCAGGGGCAGAACTCCGGCGGCGACGGCCAGTGGCCGTTCCAGTTCGGCGGCCAGCAGTTCAACGGCGACACCGGTACGTCCACCACGACGTACAAGGCGCTCCAGACGGACGCGTCCCTCAACCCCGGCAACTCCGGCGGCGCCCTCATCGACGCGAGCGGCAACATCATCGGCATCAACTCCGCGATGTACTCGGCGAGTTCGGACTCCTCGTCCTCGTCGTCCGACGCCGGCAGCGTCGGCCTCGGCTTCGCCATCCCGATCAACACCGTCAAGGCGGACCTCGCGTCGCTGCGGGCGGGCGGCTCTGACAACTAGGCACCGCGCCACACGAACCAGCGTAGGGAGTACGTCATGATCAAGCAGGTTTCGCACACGGTGACCGACACCGGAGCGGCCGGTCTCGGCCTGGCCCTCGGGGTGGCGTACGAACTGCACGCGCCGCAGGTGCGGGCGCCGGAAGTGGCGGCCGTCCCGGAGCTGATGGGCCTGCGCACCAGCGCGGCCCGCCCGCACCACCGCAAGGTCCCGCTCAACCGCCTCCAGACGATGCGCGCCTGAGACCGGCCTCCGGCCGAGGCCCCTGTTTCACCCCACCCCTCCCGACCCCTCCCGACCTCTCCCTCTCATCCCCTCTTCTCCTCTTTACGCACCGGGCGGGAAACATGCGAGGCTGAAGGCGCCCAGCCGTTCGTTGCCCCCGTCCCACCGCACCCGAGGAATCCAGCCCATGAGTCCCGCCGAAGGCGACCGTGACACCCAGCGCATCCTGATCGTCGACGACGAGCCGGCGGTACGCGAAGCACTCCAGCGCAGCCTGGCCTTCGAGGGGTACGACACCGAGGTGGCCGTCGACGGCGCGGACGCGCTGGAGAAGGCGACCGCGTACCAGCCCGACCTGGTCGTCCTCGACATCCAGATGCCGCGCATGGACGGCCTGACGGCGGCCCGCCGGATGCGGGGCGCGGGCACGACGACCCCGATCCTGATGCTCACCGCCCGCGACACCGTCGGCGACCGCGTCACCGGGCTCGACGCGGGCGCGGACGACTACCTGGTCAAGCCGTTCGAACTCGACGAACTCTTCGCGCGGGTGCGGGCGTTGCTCCGCCGCAGCTCGTACGCGGCGGCGGCTGCGGCCGGTACCGGACCCGAGGACGACTCGCTCACCTTCGCCGATCTCCGCATGGACCTCGCGACCCGTGAGGTCACCCGCAACGGCCGCCAAGTCGAGCTGACCCGCACGGAGTTCACCCTCCTGGAGATGTTCCTCGCGCACCCGCGGCAGGTCCTCACCCGCGAGCAGATCCTCAAGGCCGTCTGGGGCTTCGACTTCGAGCCGTCCTCCAACTCCCTCGACGTGTACGTGATGTACCTCCGCCGCAAGACGGAGGCCGGGGGCGAGCCGCGGCTCGTGCACACCGTCCGGGGCGTGGGCTATGTACTGCGACAGGGTGGAGCGGAGTGAGCAAGCTCGGACACCGGTTCCGCACGCTGCCGATTCGGTCGCGGCTGGCGATGTTGGTGGCGGCGGCGGTGGCGTTCGCGGTGGCGGCGGTGTCGGTGACGTGCTGGTTCATCGTGCAGGGAAAGCTGTACGACCAGGTAGACGGTGACCTGAGGAAGATGGCGCAGCCCCAACGTGCCGGTCAGGTCGCCGAGTTCCTCAGCAGCTGCCCGCAGGCCCCCCAGACGGATCAGGACAACACCACCGACTTCAACAGCTTCTCGTCCCAGACCAGCTACATCCAACTGGTCGAGTCGGACGGGAAGGCATGCATCTCCGCGAACTCTGCGGGCGTCATCAAAGTCACCGCCGACGACAAGGGCGTGATCAAGGACGAGAGCAACCTCGGGCAGATGTCGGCCACCCTCAAGGGGGTGTATCGCAACGGCGTCGACGCCAAGGGCAACTCCGTGCGGGTGCTGACCACGCCTCTGCTGGTCAGCCAAGGGCCGGCCGGCCCCAACCAGTGGTACCCCGGCACCGCGCTCCTCGTCGCCGTCCCCCTCAAGAGCACCCAGAACACCCTCAACGACCTCGCCCTCATCCTGCTCCTCGTCTCCGGGATCGGAGTCATCGGCGCAGGCGCAGCCGGTCTCGCCGTCGCCCGTGCCGGTCTCCGGCCCGTCGACAAACTCACCGAGGCCGTCGAACACGTGGCACGGACCGAGGACCTGGCCATCCGGATCCCGGTGGATGAGGACAGTGACGACGAGATCGCCCGGCTCTCCCGGTCGTTCAACTCGATGACGACCTCCCTGGCCAACTCCCGCGAGCTGCAGCAGCAGCTCATCGCGGACGCCGGTCACGAGCTGCGCACCCCCCTCACCTCCCTCCGCACGAACGTCGAGCTCCTCACCCGCAGCGAGGAGACGGGCCGCCCGATCCCCCCGGCCGACCGCAAGGCCCTGCTCGCCTCGGTGAAGGCCCAGATGACCGAACTGGCGTCCCTGATCGGCGACTTGCAGGAGTTGTCCCGGTCGGAGGGCCAGCGGGGTGAGCGGGTGCAGGTGGTCTCGCTCCAGGACACCGTCGAGGCGGCGCTCCGCCGAGCCAGGCTCCGCGGCCCGGAGTTGACGATCACCGCGGACGTCCAGCCCTGGTTCGTGCAGTCCGAGCCCTCCGCCCTGGAGCGCGCGGTGGTCAACATCCTCGACAACGCGGTGAAGTTCAGCCCCGAGGGCGGGACCATCGACGTCCAGCTCACCCACGGCGTCCTCACCGTCCGCGACCACGGCCCCGGCATCCCCGCCGACGAACTCCCGCACGTCTTCGACCGCTTCTGGCGTTCGCCGAGCGCCCGCGCCCTCCCCGGTTCCGGCCTGGGCCTGTCGATCGTCGCCCGCACGGTCCAACAGGCGGGCGGCGAGGTGACGTTGGCGCACGCGCCGGGCGGCGGCACGGTGGCGACCGTACGACTGCCGGGAACGCCGACGGCTCCGCCCCCGGAGACACCGGAGTACCCGAGCGACTCGGAACTGTCGCACTAACAGGTACTCGCCGACCTGAAGAACTCGGTGATGTCGTCGGCCAGCAGTTCGGGTTCCTCGTGGGCCGGGAAATGGCCGCCCCGGGGCATCGTGGTGTAGCGGGTGAGATGGTATCTGCGTTCCACGAAGCCGCGCGGGGCGGGGGCGCCGAGGTTGGCGGGGAACAGGGCCAGGGCGGTCGGCACCTCCACCCGGTCCAGTTTCGGGAGGAGGCCCTGGCCGGACACGTAGTACGGGATGAACGACGTCCCGATCGTGTTCGTGAACCAGTACAGCGACGCCTGGGTGAGCAGGAAGTCGTCCGTGAAGCGGGTGGAGAGGTCGCCGTCGCAGTCGCTCCAGGACCGGTACTTCTCCACCATCCAGCCGAGCAGTCCCGCCGGGGAGTCGCTCAGGCCCTGCGCCAGGGTGAGGGGGCGGGTGCGCTGCTGGTGGGCGTACGCGCCTTCCTCCTGGGACCAGGCGGTGACGGCGGTCAGGTACTCCCGTTCCTCGTCGGTCAGTCGGGCGGAGCCGGCGTCCGGCGGCGTGCTCAGGATGTCCAGGACGTGGATGCCGACCACGTTCTCGGGGTGGGCCTGGCCGAGGCGGGCCGTGATCCCCGAGCCCAGGTCGCCGCCGTGTGCGCCGTAGCGCTCGAAGCCCAGTTCGTCGTGCATCAGGCGGTGCCACAGTTCGTGGGTGGGCGGTGACTGGTCCAGGCTCGTGGGCGGGGACGAGAACGTGAAGCCCGGGAGGGACGGCACGATCACCGTGAACGCGTCCCGCGGATCACCGCCGTGGCGCGACGGCGTCGAGAGCCTCCGGGCCAGCTCCACCAGTTCGTAGAACGTGCTCGGCCAGCCGTTGGTCAGGACGAGGGGCAGGGCGCCCTCGCGTTCGGCGTCGAAGCGGAGGTAGTGGACGGTCGTGCCGTCGATGTCGGCGAAGCGGGACGGCAGCGCGTTGATCTCGGTCTCGTGTGCGCGCCAGTCGTAGCCGTCGGCCCAGTACTCGGCCAGCCGCCTCAGCTCCTCGGCGTCCGTTCCCGCCTGCCACCCGGGCACGGGCCACGGCGCCGCCCACCTCGTCCCGCGCAGCCGGGTCCGCAGGTCGTCGAGGGCCGCTTCCGGGACCTCGATCAAGGGGCCGGGGGTGGTGTCCGTCGTCGGGGTCGTCCATGTTTTCGACACCATTGAAAGCTATAACCGGTGTCGCATCCCGTCAACACCGGCTTCGCGGTACGGTGGTGTCGTGAGTGATGGCGTCGTGGATCTCGTGGTGGTCGAGCAGTTCCTCAACACGCTCGACGAAAGAGCCTTCAGCTGGCACGGGGAGCGGCACACCGGCCACGACGAACTGACCTCCGTCCAGGCCCTGTCGGCGTGGCTGGAGGCCCATGACCTGGTCGGCGCCGGGCAGGAGCTGCGGGCGTCCGACCTGACCGCCGCCCGCGCACTCCGCGCCGGTCTGCGGGACGCGCTCAGCGGCGACGACAGCGGCGGGACCGCCAAGGCCCTCGCCCCGTTCCCCCTGACTCTGGCCCCGGACGCGGACGCGGACGGCGGCGGGCTGCGGCTCGTCGCCGACAGCGGTACGCCCGGGCTCGACGCCCTCGTCGAGACGGTCGCGGCGAACGTCGCCGGCGGCGGCTGGAGCCGCCTCAAGCTGTGCGCCTCGGCGGACTGCCGCTGGGCGTTCTACGACACCTCGCGCAACGGCGGCGGCCGCTGGTGCTCGATGGACGTCTGCGGGAACCGGAACAAGACCCGCGCCTACCGCCGCCGCCTCGCGGACTGAACCACTCCCCCGGCCCTCGGGCCCTCAGCCCACGCACACCTCCCTGCCAGCCCCACCACAGCCGCCCGTCACACCGTGTTGAGATGGCGCGGAAGATCCTGCTGGCCGATGACGACGCGGACGTACGGGAAGGGCTCGGGCGGCTGCTCAGGTTCGAGGGGTACGAGACCGTTCTCGCGGGGGACGGGCGTACCGCGCTCGATCTCCTCGGGCCGGTGGACGATGTCGCCGCCCCTGATCTCGTGCTGATGGACGTGACCATGCCCGAGCTGGACGGGCTGGCCGCCACCCGGCGGATCCGGGCCTCCGGATCCACCGTGCCGATCCTCATGCTCACCGGGCGGGACGCGGTCGGGGACCGGATCGTCGCGCTCGACAACGGCGCCGACGACTACCTCAGCAAACCGTTCGCCGTCGAGGAACTGCTCGCCCGCGTAAGGGCGTTGCTGCGGCGCAGTGCCCAACCCGCCGCCGGGGCCGAGGCGTTGCCCGAGCTGGAACGGCTCGTCTTCCAGGATCTCGTCCTGGACCTGCGCACGCGGGACGTCACCCGGGACGGCCGGCCGCTCGACCTCACACGGACCGAGTTCCTGCTGCTGGAGTACCTGATGCACCATCCGGGGACCGCGCTCACCCGGGCCCGCATCCACCGGCACGTGTGGGGCTTCGACTTCGAGCCCGCGTCCAACACCCTTGACGTGTATGTGATGTACCTGCGGCGGAAACTGGAGAGCCGCGGCGGACCGCGGCTCATCCACACCGTGCGGGGGCTCGGGTACAGCCTGCGTACCCGAGCCCCCGACTGACCTAGCGCTTCGGGAGCCGCAGGATCATCGTCTCGTCCGGTGCCCGCGGCGGGACCGCGCGCAGGGTCACCGTGTCGTCCGACTGCCTTCCCTCAAGGGCCAGTTCGGGGAGCGGGCCCGCGAGTCGGGCGTACGCGCCGCGCCTCGCCACCAGCTCCGCGTGCGTGCCGGACTCGACGAGGTGTCCGCCCTCGACCACCAGGATGCGGTCCGCGTCCGGGGCGAGGCTCAGGTCGTGGGTGATCATGATGGTCGTACGGCCGGACATCAGGCGGCGCAGGGGCTGGACCACCTGGCGGGCGGCCACCGAGTCGAGGCCGGCCGTCGGTTCGTCCAGGACCAGCACCGGGGCCTCGCGGAGCATCGCCCGTGCGATCGCGATGCGTTGGAGCTGGCCGCCGGACAACGCGGCTGTGCCGGGGGCGAGTCGGGTGTCGTAGCCCTCGGGGAGTGCGGTGATGAAGTCGTGCGCTGCCGCCGCGCGGGCGGCCAGTTCGATGTCCTCGTCGGTCGCGCCGGGGCGGCCGCACTCGATGTTCTCGCGGACCGTGCCGTTCAGGATGAGGGTCTGCTGCGGGAGCAACGCGACGTTCTCCCGCAGGAATTCGAGCGGTACGTCGCGGAGGGGGACGCCGTCCAGGCAGATCACGCCCGCCGAGGGGTCGTAGAAGCGGGTGAGGAGTTTGGACAGGGTGGACTTGCCCGCGCCGCTCTCGCCGGTGATGATCACCAGCTCGCCCGGGTCCGCCCTGAAGGTGACGTCGGCGACCGAGTTCCGGGGCGCGCCGGGGTAGCCGAAGGTCACGCCGTGGAAGCTGACCCAGCCGTGGACGGGCCAGGCGGGGACGGGTTCGCGGGGGTCGCCGACGGACGGGGTGGCGTCCAGGATCTCGTTGATGCGGGCGGCGCCGGCCGTGGCGGCGGTGAGGGTGAGGCCGAGTTGGCCGAGGTTGCGCACCGGGGGGTAGAGGTAGCCGATGAAGGCGGCGAAGGCGAGGAGTGCGCCCAGGGTCATGCGGTCGGCGGAGATCTCCCAGACGCCTAGGCCGATCACCGCGAGGACGCAGAGCGTCTCGACGACCTCCACGAACTGCTCGTACATCTCGCTGAGCCGGGCGCCGCGGACGGACGCCTTCATCCATGCGCGGGCCTCCACGTCGAGGCGCTTCTCCTCGTCGCGGCGGCGGTTGTAGGCCTGGGTGAGGACGACGTTGCCGAGGGACTCCTCGACCACCGAGGTGATCGCGCCGTCCGCGACCCGCTCGTCCTGCGAGGCCTGCTTGATGCGGCCGGAGAAGCGGCGGGCGGCGAGGAGGAAGAGGGGGGCCAGGACGAAGGTCGCGAGGGCCAGGTCCCAGCGGAGGTACAGGGCGGCGCAGGCGTAGAACACGGCGGAGAAGGCCGCCGAGACGGTGCCTACGACCCCGGACACGACCATCTGCTCGATGGCCTCGACGTCTCCGGTGAGGCGTTCGACCAGGTCGCCCTGGCGGTGCTTCTGGAAGAAGTGGGGTGGGAGGTCCTGGACATGGCGGAACACGTTCGCGCGCAGACGCAGGACGAATCTCTCCGCGGTCCAGGTGGCGAGGGAGTTTCCGAAGTAGCCGACGAGCGCGCCCAGTGCGGCGACGCCGAGCCAGGCGGTGGCCGGGCCCCAGAAGTCGGACAGCGAACCGGCCTTCAGAGCGTTGTCGGTGAGGTCCGCGAACAGCAGGATCGCGGCGGTCTCGGAGAGCGCCGACACCACGACGCACGCGATGATCACCGCGAGCCACTTGCGGTCACCGCGGGTCAGCGGCCAGAAACGGCGGAAGGCCTCACGGGCTTCCCTCATGGTCAACAACTCCCTTCAGGACAGGTCGAGTTCAATGACGAATCCACGGCCCGGACATGGCGAGGCGGGGCCACCGGAGCGAGCGCACTCGCCACCCAGCGGCCCCGCCTCACGGTCCGCGCAATCAGCCCTTGTGGGCGACCGGCCGCCGCTTCGGAGCGTGCTTCTTCGGCGCGGGCTTCTTGGGCGCCGGGGCGGGCTTGCGGGTCTTCTTGACCGGGGCGATCTTGTGGAAGCTCATGACGGATTCCCTCCCTGTAAATGCCGCGGTGGTGCGGCGAGTTGTCGAGTACTGCGACTGGCGCTGCAGGCGCTACGGGTCTTCTACGGCCGCCCCGCCGGCTTACTTGTGACCGACCGGGCGCCGCGGAGCCGGAGCCGGCTTCTTCGGCGCGGGCTTCTTCGGGGCCGGCGCGGGCTTGTGGGTCTTCTTGACCGGGGCGATCTTGTGGAAGCTCATGACTGTTTCCCTTTCTTTGATTTACTTTGGAATTACGCCTGTAAATTCTTTGTCAGCCCTTGTGGGTGACCGGGCGGCGCTTGGGGGCGCCGAGCGGCTTGCCCAGGGGCTTCTTGGGCGCCTTCTTGGGGGCCGGGGCGGGCTTGGCAGCCTTCTTCACGGGGGCGATCTTGTGGAAGCTCATCGGGCTCTCCTTGATATCTTTCATCTTCTTGTCGTTTGCGTTTTTTGCTTTCGACATGGAAAACACTACTGGACTTCCGGCGCAGGAAAAGCCTTTTCTGCTGAGACCTTCCTGAGCAATTCCTGTGGAAGACTCTTATGCAATTCGCGGAACTGAATCCGCCCTTACACAGAATTTAGAACGGGAAAGCAGAAGGGGCCCGGTGCCGACATACCCGGCACCGGGCCCCTGAGCAGAGGGGACTGCTGAAGAACTGCTGGCTGCTACTGCACGATCGTGATCCGGTTCGCCGCCGGAGGCGCGAGCGGGCCCGCGGCCGACGAGTTCGCCGTCAGATAGTCCGCGAGCGCGGTCAGGTCGTCCGTACCGACCAGGTCACCCGTGCCCTGCCCCAGCGTCGTGAAGCCGTCACCGCCACCCGCGAGGAAGCTGTTCGTCGCGACGCGGTACGTGGCCGCCGGGTCGATGGCGGAACCGTTGAGCCTGATCGAGTCCGTGACCACCCGGTCCGCACCCGTCTTCGTCAGGTCCAGCGTGTACGTCAGCCCGGAAGACACCTGAAGCACCTTCGGCGCCGCCGCGTTCGCCCCGCTCACCTGCTCCTTGAGCGCCTGCACCACCTGCGCACCGGTGAAGTCCTGGAGGTTCACCGTGTTGGCGAACGGCTGCACCGTGAAGCCCTCGGCGTACGTCACCACACCGTCGCCCTCGGCCCCGGTGGCCTTGTACGTCAGCCCCGCCCGCACCCCGCCCGGGTTCATCAGCGCGAGGTCGGTCTCCGGGTCCAGCTTCTTGCCGTAGGCGAGCTGGGCGTCGGCGATGAGGTCGCCCATCGGGGACTCGGTGCCGGTGCTGTTGACGTCACCGGAGATGTAGCCGATCGGGCGGTTGCCGATGGGGGCAGCGAGGGTGTTCCACTTGCCGATCAGGCTGGTGAGGTCGGCGGCCTTGGGCACGTCCCGGGTGACCACGTGGTTCGCGGACTTCACCGCCGTACGCGCGATGTCGCCCGTCCTGCGGTCGTAGGTCAGCGTGGTGTCCGTGTAGAGGCGGCCGAAGCTGGACGCCGAAGTGACCATACGGGGCTTGCCACTTGGGTCGTTGATCGTGCAGACGTACGCGTTGTGGGTGTGGCCGGTGACGAGGGCGTCGACGGCCGGGGTGACGTTCTTCGCGATGTCGACGATCGGGCCGGAGATGCCGGAGCCGCCGCCGGACGCGTCGCAGTCGTAGTTGTAGGACGCGGAGGCGGGGAAGCCGCCCTCGTGGATCAGCGCGACGATCGACTTGACGCCCTGCTTCTGCAGTTCCTTGGCGTACTTGTTGATCGTCTCGACCTCGTCCTTGAACTGGAGGCCCTTGACGCCGTCCGCCGAGACGATGCCCGGGGTGCCCTCCAGCGTGACGCCGATGAAGCCGACCTTGACGTCCTTCTTCTTCCAGACCCAGTACGGCTTGAGGATCGGCTTCTTCGTCTTCTCGTCGAGGACGTTCGCCGCGAGGTAGGGGAAGTCGGCGCCCTTGAACTTCTTGTCCGTGTAGCAGCCGTCCGTGGGGTGGCAGCCGCCGTTCTGCAGCCGGGCCAACTCCTTCGCGCCCTCGTCGAATTCGTGGTTGCCGACCGAAGTGACGTCCAGGTCCAGCTTGTTGAGCGCCTCGATGGTGGGCTCGTCGTGGAACAGGCCCGAGATCAGCGGGGACGCGCCGACCATGTCGCCGCCGGCCGCGGTGATCGAGTACGGGTTGCCCTTGCGGGCGTCGCGCAGATGCGTGGCGAGGTACTCGACACCGCCCGCGTCGATCGTCTTCGTCGTGCCGTCCGGCTGGAGTTCGGTGACGCGGCCGGAGGAACCGGTCGGGGGCTCCAGGTTGCCGTGCAGGTCGTTGAAGGACAGCAGCTGTACGTCCTGGTAGCGGCTCGGCTTGGGGTGGTGGCCGTGGCCGCCGGAGTTGCCGTGGGCGTCGGCGGGCAGTGCGGAGGCCAGCGCCGCCGCCGTGGCGAGGCTCACCGTGGTGGCGAGCAGTGCGGCGGTACGGCGTCTGCGCGGGCGGTGCGGCTGGGTCGTGGCTGGCATGAGCCCCCCTGTGTGTCGGCTGAGAGTCACCACTTTCCGGCGCAGCCTAGGGTCAACGCGCGTAGCGCGGCAGGGGGTTCTTGGTTACATCCTGGTTTCTTCTTTGCCGCCACTTTGCTGCGGGATCCGCTTACCCTGATGCCCATGACCAGCGACGACACCGCACGGCCCGCGCCCTCCTCCCGCTCCATCGAGACCTACTCCGCGCTCTCCCCGGACCAGGGCGCGGCCGTCCTCGCGCTGATCGCCGAGGCCGCCCGCGTCGACGGGCAGCAGGCGGTGTCCGAGCAGGGGCGGTTGCGGATCCGCGGGGGTGAGCGGGCGGGGGTCTCCCATCTGCTGCTGACCCTGGGCGACGAACTCGTGGGGTACGCGCAGCTGGAGGACACCGATCCGGTGGAGGCGCCGGCGGCGGAGCTCGTCGTGCATCCCTCGTACCGGGGGCATGGGCACGGGCGGGCGCTGGGCGCTGCGCTGCTTGCCGCGTCCGGGAAGCGGTTGCGGGTGTGGGCGCATGGTGGGCACTCCGCCGCGCGTCATCTCGCGCAGGTCCTCGGGCTCACGATGTTCCGTGAACTCCGGCAGCTGCGGCGGCCGTTGACCGGGCTGGAACTGCCCGAGCCGGTGCTTTCCGAGGGGGTGACCGTGCGGACCTTCGTGCCCGGGCAGGATGACGCGGCCTGGCTCGCCGTCAACGCGGCGGCGTTCGCGCACCATCCTGAGCAGGGGTCTCTCACGCAGCGCGACCTCGATGACCGGATGTCCGAGGCGTGGTTCGATCCCGCGGGGTTCTTTCTCGCCGAACGGGGTGGGGAGCTGGTGGGCTTCCACTGGACCAAGGTCCACGCCGAGGAGGGGCTGGGTGAGGTGTACGTCGTGGGGGTGTTGCCCGGGGTGCAGGGGGGTGGGCTCGGCAAGGCGCTGACGACGATCGGGTTGCGTCATCTTGCCTCGCAGGGGCTGCCTACGGCGATGCTGTACGTCGACGCGGACAACAAGGCGGCGGTGTCTGTTTATGAGCGGCTCGGGTTCACGACGTACGAAACGGACCTGATGTACCGCTCGGAGTCGTGAGGCGGGGGTTGGTCCGGTGACCCCCTGGGGGCTCCGCCCCCAGACCCCCATCGGCCCTGAAGGGGCCTCGTCCTCAAACGCCGGACGGGCTGGATATTGCGGGCCTGGGCTGAAGGGTGGACGGGCTGAATATTGCGGGCCTGGGCTGAAGGGTGGACGGGCTGAATATTGCGGGCCTGGGCTGAAGGGTGGACGGGCTGAATATTGCGGGCCTGGGCTGGAGGGTGGACGGGCTGGGTGAGTAGTAGCCACCGAGCTCCCAAGGCGCGAGGCGGGCTGGATTGTGCGACCTAGCCCGCTGCCAAGCGACGGACGGGTTGGATCGTGCCGCCCCCGCCCGTCCCCGACCACGAGTCACCGCCCCCACCCCCAAACGCAAGCCAGCGCGCTCGCCCCGAACCGCAAGGCAGCGCGCTGGACCCGCACCCGCTAGGCGGTCGGAGACGCCCGTTCTCACGCCCCCGACAGGCCCGACCGTGTCGGTCGTCGCGTCGGGAACAAGTGCCTTCGTCTGATCGGTTCCGGGCCGCACGCAGCCCATGTGAGTGCCGCGACCGCGAGGATCATCGCCCAGTGGTCGTGTCCCGGGGCCCAGGTCTTCGCGCCCGGGGTGGCGAACAGGCCCCAGCTGGAGGGCAGGAACAGGGCCGCTGCCATGGACGTGGCCAGCAGGGCGATGGCTACTCGCTGGCCCGGTTCCGGTTCGTCCGTGAGGCGGACCGCCGCGGCTGACGCGGCGAGGGCGACGACCGCGGCGGCGGCTGCCTCCAGGGTGATGTCACCGACCGGGGGCCGTACCTTCGCCGGGATCAGCAGCACCGCCGCCGTCCACCACAGCACCGCGAGCGGAGCGGCCAGCGCGGTCCGCAGGGCGCCGCGCACCATGCGCCGGGTCGGTACCGCGACGGTGACCTGCCGGGCCGGGTCGTCCAGCAGGAACGTCAGCCCCAGCGCGAAGGCGAGCGCGGCTCCCCGCAGCAGCAGCAACGCCGTCCACGGGTTCGGGTCCGACGAGGTGAAGCGAGGCAGCGCGGCCAACACCAGCCCGGCGACAGCACCGGCCCCGAGCGCCCGCCAGGGCATCGCACGGACGACGGGCCGCAGCAGCTGCGCCAACTGCCCTGCCACATCTACCGATCCGCCACCCGGTGTCCCCGCGGGCCCCCGGCCCGGCATCCCATCACTCCCCCAGCTCGACACCCCTACCGACCCCCGGCCCGGCGTCCCCGTCGGGCCCCGGCCCAAGACCCCTTCCCTCAGCTGCACTTGTCCGCCCCCGCCGGCGCCTTGACCCCCAGCAGCTCCGCGACGCGGGCCGTCGTGACCTTCGGGGCCGTCAGTTCCGCCCAGTGGGCCTTCACCTTCGGGGCGACCGACGTGCTGCCTGCCTTGAACAACTCCCTTACGACCGTGGTCTGTTCGGCGGTCATGGACATCGGGTCGGTCGGGGAGAGGACCAGGGCCGAGCCGGTGATGCTGTCGTCGAGGCGGACCTTGCTCAGCTCGGCGAGGGGGTCGGACTGCCAGTTGAGGGCGAGCCACATGATGGTGACCATGCGGCCGTCGCACAGCTGCTCGGACGCCTTCTCGGTGCGGAGGACCAGGACCGCGGAGACGGCCGCGGCGAACTCCGGCACGCGCGGGCCGCCCCAACCCGTGCCGACGGTGACCTGGTACGGGACGGGGGACGGCTGGATCGCGCCGTCGCCGTCCATGCCGTAGCGGGCGTCGACGCGCTGGCGTACCAGCAGGTGTTCCTGGGGCGCGGTGCCGCCGGCGAGGGACTGGACGTGGTCCGTCACGTTCGCCCAGGTCGTGGCGCGGGGCATCCACTCCGGGTACGCGCAGTACGTCGCACGGCCGTGCCGTTCGCAGGACTGGACCTTCTCCGGGGTGACGGTGGCCACCTCGCGGGCGGTGATCGTCGCCTTCGGGACCTTGCCCGCCTGGCCCACCGCACCCCACGTGCCGAGGCCGATCGCCAACACCAGCAGCGCCGCCACCGTCTTCGTACGGCCGCCGTTGACCAGGACCGCGGCGAGGGCCACGGTCAGCGCCAGGCCCAGCAGGTACAGCGCGTGCCATGCCGCCGGGCGGCCCAGGAGGTCGGACGGGAGGGAGGTGCTGCTCGAGCCTTCGACCACCGGGACCAGCCAGCGCGTCGCGCTGCCTTCGCCGCCGGACGCCACCGCGCCGAGGAACAGGGTGGAGAAGAAGGCCAGCACCAGAAGCATCGGGGCCGCGAACGGCGAGCGCACCAGCCGGGCCAGCAGCACACCGACCGCGCCGGCCAGCAGGACCGTGAGCGGGCCGACGAGCAGCTCGTTGACCGAGCCGCTGCCGACGGAACCGGGGTCGAGCACCGCCCAGGTGAACTGCGCCGCCACGAGCAGCGCGGTGAGCGCGACGACCGGGACGACGGACAGCACGTGGGCGACCGTACGGCGCCAGGGTTCCAGGACCAGGACGCCGAAGTGCCGGTCGGTGTCCTGGCGCCGGGAGCGCAGGACGGCCTGGTTCGCGCAGAGCATGACGGCCAGGGCGGGCAGCATCGGCCCGGTCTGGGTCGCGCGGTCGACGTCCTGGAGCGCCGGGAAGCCGTTGCCGGTGCTCGGCATGCGCCACACGATCCAGACGACGTAGAGCGCGAACGTGCCCAACACCGGTGCGCACAGCAGGAGTTTGCGTGCCTCGAAGCGGGCCAGCTGCACCACGGCCGCCCAGGGCTGTCGTTGGCCCTCGGTGTGTGCGGTGAGGGGCGTCTTGTCCAGGACCGCGCTCATGCCGTCACCTCCGCGACCATGCCGTCGAGCGTGATCAAGTAGCCGTCCTCCAGGGTGGGTTCGACGAGTTCCGCGCCGGGGGGCGGGTCGCCCACGTTGCGGAAGACGCCGAGGCCGGTGCGCCAGCCCGCCATCGCGCCGGGTTCGCGTTCCGCGCTGCTCCACACCCGGCCCGCGGCCCGTGCGGTGAGTTCGGCCGGGGTGCCGTCGAAGCGGATGACGCCGGCGGCCATGACGACGACGCGGTTGCAGAGCATCGCGACGTCCTCGGTCTGGTGGGTGGAGAGCAGCACCGTGCGGCCCTCGCCCGCCCTGGCGATCAACTCCCTGAAGCGCATGCGCTGTTCGGGGTCGAGTCCGACCGTCGGCTCGTCCAGGACCAGGAAGCCCGGGTCGCCGACGAGCGCCGCCGCGAGCGCGACCCGCTGCCGCATTCCGCCCGACAGCTTCTTGATGCGCTTGCCGCGCACGTCCGACAGGTCGACCTCCTCGATCACGCGCCGTACCTCCTGGTGGCGTCCGGCGCGGTCGGTCAGCTCCTTGAGGATCGCGACGTAGTCGACGAACTCGAAGGCGGTGAAGTCCGGGTGGAAGCCGGGCGTCTGCGGGAGGTAGCCGAGCACCCGCCGTACCTCCTGGCGTCCGGCGGTCGTGCCCGGGTCGTGGCCGAGGACGGTGAAGCTGCCCGAGTCGGCGGGCGCGGCGGTGGCCAGCACCCTCAACAGGGTGGTCTTCCCTGCCCCGTTGGGGCCGAGCAGGCCGGTGACGCCTTCGCCCAGGCGCAGCGACACGTCGTCGAGGGCCTGCGTCGAGCCGTAGCGCAGGCTGAGCCCGGCCGCGGAGACGGTGGTGGTCATGTACGGCACTCCAGTCAGAGGTTCGGAGATGTCGGAGGTTTGGAGAAGTCGGAGGTTCGGTGGTGCGGAGATGTCGGAGGTTCGGTGGTGCGGAGATGTCGGAGGTTCGGTGGTGCGGAGCTGCTGAGGTTCAGCGGTGTGCGTTCGTGCGGGCAGGCCGAAGTGCCCGGTCGCGCGCGGTGAGTTGAGAGGGCGGGGCGCACTTCGTGCCGTCCGCCTTGTGGAGGGGAGCCGGGGTCACGCCACGCCTGGGAACGCCCCCGGCCGTGTGTCGAAGCGGTCCCGCAGGAGGTAGAGGAGTCCGGCGGCGAGCGCGGCCACCATCGCGGCCACCCCCTGGCCCGCCGGGGTGAAGGGTGCGAGCGTGCCGCCGTGGATCTCGTAGGCGGCGAGCAGAGAGAGGGCCCAGGCGCCGCCCACCAGGGACGGTGCGAGGACCGGGCCGAGGCGGGGGATGAGGGCGAGGCCGGTGGTGGTGAGGGCGAGCGCGGGCAGCAGCCAGCCGAGGGCGCGCAGGCCGTACTCGGGCAGGGCCAGGGTCGCCAGGCCGTTCAGGCCGAGGCAGGCGACGAGGACGGCGACCGTGCGGATCATGAGGAGCCGGAAGCCGTGCAGCGGGGCGACGACGGCCATCTCGTAGGTCGGGTCGAACCTCGGGCCGTAGGAGAGGGCCACTCCGCCGAGCGGCAGGAGAGGGGCGAGGACCAGGAAGAGGGTGGGCGAGACCGAGGCCTGCTGTGCGTTGGTGACGAGCACGGTCATCACGAGCAGCGCGACGACCGCGCCGAGCCACGATCGGCGCAGCACCGGGGTCGCCGAGAGCAGCCGTGCCGTGTGGTCGGCCACGCCGACCCTGACCAGCAGGGATTCGAGCAATCCCCTTTTGGGGGCGTCGAGTTCGGCGTCCAGGCGTTCCCAGCCCGCGTCGAGCGCCACCGGGTCGGTGACGGACGCCAGCAGGGCCCGGCAGTCCGCGCACTGGGCGAGATGGGTGTCGGCGGACCAGAGCAGGGGCGGTGCCAACTCGCCCCGCGCATAGGCGCGTACGTCGTCTTCGGCCACATGCCAGGTCATGCCAGCTCCTCCCGCAGTTGCTTACGGGCCCGCATGGCCCGCGTCTTGACCGTGCCGGCCGGGATGCCCAGCAGCACGGCGGTCTCCCGGGTGGTCAGCCCGTCGATCACGGTGGCCTGGAGGACCGCCCGCAGTTCCGGGGAGAGCCGGACCAGCGCCCCGGCGAGGTCCCCGTGCTCAACCCCCGCGAGCACGCGTTCCTCCGCCGAGGCCTCGTCCCGGTGCCGCAGCCGCGTCAGCGCCTGCCGCAGCCGCCCGCGCGCCCCGTCACCGCGCAGGAGATCGATCAGCCGCCGCGACCCGATCCGCCACAGCCACCCGGCAGCGTCTTCGGAGGACCCGTCCTCCCGGTAGCGGGCACTGCCCCGCCACACCGCGAGAAACGTCTCCTGTACGACGTCGTCGACCATGCCGGCGTCGGCGCACCGGCCGCGCAGCCTGGCGGTCAGCCATGGCGCGTACCGCCGGTACAGCTCTTCGAACGCGCGCCGGTCGCCGTCCGCCGCGATGGCCCGCAGCAGCTCCCCGTCGCTTCCCGTATCGCTCACGTCTCCTCATCGGACGAGCCCCGCCGATCGGTTCACGGATCGGCTCATGAATCTCCGTGGACCTCTGCCGGCCTGTGTCTGCGTGCGTCTGCCTGCGTCTGCCTGCGTCTGCCTGTGCCGAACTCTCTCGTCTTGACTTTCTCAGGCCCCTTGTACCACCCTTTCACTACTCAATTAGTGAAAGGGTGGTGGAACCCCAGTGGTCGAGTACCGCATCGACCGGCACAGCGGCGTGGCCACCTATGTACAGATCGTCCAGCAGACCAAGCAGGCCCTGCGCCTGGGCATGCTGGAGCCCGGCGACAAGCTGCCCACGGCCCGCGAGGTCGTCGAGGCCACCGCCATCAACCCCAACACCGTCCTCAAGGCCTACCGCGAGCTGGAGCGCGAGGGCCTGGTCGAGGCCCGCCGGGGTCTGGGCACCTTCGTCCGCCGCGGCCTCAGCACCACGCCCGCCGACTCGCCCCTGCGCACCGAACTCGACGACTGGGCGGACCGCGCCCGGGCCGCCGGACTGGGGCGCGACGACGTCGCCGCGCTCTTCACCGCCGTACTCGACAAGCACTTCCAAGGAGAACCTTCATGACAGGCACCGCCGCGATAGAGGCCGCCGCGCTCGGCAAGCGGTTCGGCCGGCGGGGAGGGTGGGCGCTGCGTGACTGCGCCTTCCGGCTGCCCGCGGGGCGGGTCTGCGCGGTCGTCGGCCCGAACGGCGCCGGCAAGTCCACGCTCCTCGCGCTGACCGCCGGACTGCTGGCCCCCACCGAGGGTTCGATAGCCGTCCTCGGCGAACGCCCGGGCGCCGCCCGCGAGCGGGTCGCCTACGTCGCGCAGGACAAGCCCCTCTACACCCAGCTCACGGTCGCCGAGACGCTCCGCATGGGCGCCGACCTCAACACCGACCGCTGGGACGCCTCCGTCGCCGAACGCGTCGTGGCCGACGGGGACCTGAACCCGAAGTCCGGGATCCGCTCGCTCTCCGGCGGGCAGCGCACCCGGGTCGCGCTCGCCCTCGCGCTGGCCAAGCGGCCCGAACTGCTGCTCCTGGACGAGCCGATGGCCGACCTGGACCCGCTGGCCCGGCACGAGATGATGGGCCTCCTCATGGCGCAGGCCGCCGAGTCCGGCACCACCATCGTGATGTCCTCGCACGTGGTCGCCGAGCTGGAGAACTCCTGCGACCACCTGCTCCTGATCGGCGACGGACACGTCCGCCTCGCCGGGGACATCGACGACCTGCGGGACGCCCACGCCCTGGTCTCCGCCCCGGCCGACGCCGTCGACCTCGACGCGCACACGGTCGTCGAGTCCCGCACCACCGGCCGCCAGCTCACCGCCCTGATCCGCCCGGCGGCCCCGCTGCCCGCCGGCTGGCAGGCAGGCCCGCCCTCGCTGGAGGAGCTGGTCCTCGCCTACCTGCGCAACCCCGCGGCCCCCACCGCCCCCGTCAAGACCGAGGAGACCGTCGCGTGACCGCGCTCGCCACCCCCGCGCCCCCGGCCGCGGCCCGCCGTCCCGCGCGCCCGCACCTGCTCCGCTGGCTGATCCGGCTGCACCGCCCCGCCCTGCTGGGCTGGCTCGGCCTCGTGCTCGTCCTCGGCGGCCTCCTGCTGTGGCTGGGCGGCCCGCTGACCGACGCGTCGGCCGCCGCGTGGAAGCAGTACGCCGCCTGCTCGCCAGGCCGCGAGTGCCGGTACGACGCGAGCGCGATCGGCCGTTACAAGGACTGGTACACCTACACGACCGTCGCCGTCCTCGCCGTCCCCTTCCTGGTCGCCGCCTGGTCCGGCGCGACGCTGACCAGCCGCGAACTGGAGAACGGCACCGCGCAGCTGGCGTGGACCCAGTCGATCTCCCCGGCCCGCTGGCTCGCCTTCAAGCTCGCCGTCCCGGCCGTCCTGATCGCCGTCGGCTCCGGCCTGCTGGTCGGGCTGCACCACTGGGCGTGGTCGAGGAGCCAGGGCCACATCGACACCGCCAAGAGCTGGTACGACGTCGGCACCTACGCCGCCAACGGCACCGCCACCGCCGCCATGGCCCTGGCCGGCCTGGCGATCGGCGCCCTCTTCGGCCTGCGCAAGCCCAACTCCCTCGGCTCGCTGGTGGGTTCACTGGCCGGCACGGGGTTGCTGTGGAGCGTCATGGCCATCGCCACGCCCCATCTGTGGCCCACGGTCACCCAGCTCAGCAGCCTCAAGCACGACCGCCCGGCGGGCTCCGGCATCGTCATCGAGCAGGGACTCGTCACCTCCACCGGCGCACACATCGCCGACCCGCAGTGCGGGACCATCGACTACGCGCCCTGCAAGGCCGTCTACGGCAAGCTCGACGCCGTCAGTTACTACAACGAGTTCCACCCCCAATCCCACTACTGGCCCCTCCAGTTGACGGCCACCGCGATCATCCTCGCGGTCACCGCCGCCCTGACCGTGGTCGCGTTCCGCCTCCTCCAGCGCCGGACCGGACCGACGGCGCCCGCACGCAAGGCGGCCGCCGCATGACCGCCCTGCCCCTGAGCCCCACCGCCCGCCCGCGCAGCGCCGCCCTGCGGCTGCACCGGCCGGCGCTGATCGTGTGGGGTGTGTTCCAACTGCTCGCGGTGGGCGCCCTGTTGTGGGTGCACCTGTTCCGGGCACCGGCTGCGCGGCAGGACCACTTCGCCTCGTACTTCGTCCTCACCGACGTCAACAACGTCATGAACTTCCTTGGTGACGTGCTCAGTTACGTCTCCATAGCCGTCGCCGCCTGGGCGGGCGCCGCACTCGTCGGCCGTGAACTGGAGGACGGCACCGCCCGGTTGGCCTGGACCCAGTCCGTCACCCCGGCCCGCTGGCTGACCGTCAAGCTCACCGCGGCGGCGCTGCCCCTCGTCGCCGGTACCACCCTGGTGGGCCTCCTCTTCGCCTGGGTCTGGACCTCCGGCCAGGACGTCCTGGTCACCAACTGGTCCTGGGACCGCGTCCTCGTCCCGGCCGGCCCGCTCTCCGTCGCCCTGGTCGTCTTCGCCCTCGCCGCCGGCACCCTCGCCGGAGTCGCCCTCCGCCGCGCGCTGCCCGCGCTCGCGGTGGCGGCCGGGGTCACCTACGCGGCCCGGTACTTCTTCGGCCGCACGTGGGACGACATCTGGCCCACCCGCCACTTCTGGCCGGTCCAGCTCACCGCGACCGCGCTGCTCCTCGTCCTCGCCGCACTCGCCCTCGCCGCCGCGTACGCACTGCTCGGCCGGCGTACGAACATCAAGGGAGCCGCCGTATGACCGCACTCGCCGCGGACCCGGTGGTCCGCCCGAGACCGGCCCGCGCGTGGCGCGCCGTGCTGCGGCTGCAGCGGGGCGCCCTGATCGGGTGGGGCGTGTACGTCGCCGTCGTCTCGGGGCTGCTGCTGTGGGCCTACGGCCCCGGCGGGAGCGCCGCGCAGGCCGACTGGCGGCGCAAGTGCACCGCGCACGGCTGCGACTGGAGCGGCGCCATCAGCCTCTACCACGCGGCCCGCGCCGTCGCCGAGTTCGCGATCGGCTGGGCGCCCTACCTCGCCGCGATCTTCGCGGGCGCCGTCCTCGCCCGCGAACTGGAGCGCGGCACCACCCGCCTCGCCTGGACCCAGGGCGTCTCCCCCACCCGCTGGCTCGCCACCACCCTCGCCGTACCGGCCGCGCTCGTCGTCGCGGGCAGCACCCTGATGGTGCTGCTGCACCGGCTGCTGTTCGACGCCCACCTGGTGCCGGTCAGCTGGCACTGGTGGAACGACGAGACCTTCACCGCCAACGGCACCCTCGCGATCGTCTACCCGCTGCTCGGTCTCGCCGTGGGCACCCTCGCGGGCCTGCTCATGCGCCGCGCGCCGTCCGCGATCGGCCTCTCGATCGCCGCCATGGGCCTCGCCCGCACCGCCCTCACCTACGCCCGCCCGCACCTGTGGCCGTGGGTGACCCGCACCAGCCCCCTGAACACCGGCTACGACGCCCCGCGCAACGTCCTCGTCGGCGACCGGGGCGCCGTCACCTCCGGCGGCGGCCACGTCCCCGACCTGTGCTTCGAGCAGGCCAAGTGCCTCAAGACGGCCGACGTCACCGGGTACTACGTCCAGTACCACCCCGCCTCCCACTTCTGGCCCCTCCAGCTCGTGGAGACCGGCATCGCCCTGGCCCTCACCGCCCTGGTCCTCGGCGCCGCCTTCACCCTGCTGCGCCGCCGCACGGCCTGACCGGATCCCCCCTCACCGCGGCTCCCAGGTATCCGTTACGTTCGTTTCCGTGCCGTAGACGTCCGGGAGCCGCCCCCCGATATCCCGCACGCCATGTCGCCGTAACCAACGGTTCAGACGGGCTTGCGAGGCTCGGCCAATGCAGCCCGCCGTGCCAGAGCCTTCGCCGCCTCCCGAGGCGCACGGGAGCAACGGGGCCGTCGTCCCGCTCCTTCCGGCGCTGTCCGACGCGCCTGTATCACCGGTGGCGCGGAACAATGGGCACATGAGCAGCCAGCCCAACGCCCAGGCACAGGTCCAGCACGCGCAGCCCTCCGTGGGCTCCATAGCCGCGCACCGCCCGCACACCGTGTCGGCGGCGGTCTCCGATCTGGAACCCGACATCGACGCCGACCTCGACGAGTACGAGGAGTCGCCGTACGACGGGCCCCAGCTGCCGCAGGGCCGCTTCCTGGACCGGGAGCGCAGCTGGCTCGCGTTCAACGAACGGGTCCTGGAACTCGCCGAGGACCCGAACACCCCGCTGCTCGAACGGGCGAACTTCCTCGCCATCTTCGCCAGCAACCTGGACGAGTTCTTCATGGTCCGGGTGGCCGGCCTCAAGCGCCGTATCGCCACCGGTGTCGCCACCCGCTCCGCGTCCGGCCTGCAGCCGCGCGAGGTGCTGGAGATGATCTGGGCCCGCTCACGCGAGCTGATGGCCCGGCACGCCGCCTGCTACCACGAGGACATCGCCCCCGCGCTGGCCGAGGAGGGCATCCACCTGGTCCGCTGGAACGAGCTGACCGAGAAGGAGCAGGCCCGCCTCTTCACCCTGTTCCGGCACCAGATCTTCCCCGTGCTGACCCCGCTGGCCGTCGACCCCGCGCACCCCTTCCCGTACATCTCGGGTCTCTCGCTGAACCTCGCGGTCGTCGTACGGAATCCGGTCACCGGACACCGCCACTTCGCGCGCGTCAAGGTGCCGCCGCTGCTCTCCCGCTTCCTGGAGTCCTCCCCCGGCCGGTACGTCCCGCTGGAGGACGTGATCGCCGCCCACCTGGAGGAACTCTTCCCGGGCATGGAGATCCTGGAGCACCACGCGTTCCGGCTGACCCGCAACGAGGACCTCGAGGTCGAGGAGGACGACGCCGAGAACCTGCTCCAGGCCCTGGAGAAGGAGCTCATGCGGCGCCGCTTCGGGCCGCCGGTGCGCCTGGAGGTCGAGGAGTCCATCGACCGCGAGGTGCTCGACCTGCTGGTCCGCGAGCTGAAGATCAGCGAGGCCGAGGTGTACCCGCTGCCCGGTCCCCTCGATCTGACCGGCCTCTTCCGGATCGGCTCGCTGGACCGGCCCGAGCTGAAGTACCCGAAGTTCATCGCGGGCACCCACCGCGACCTCGCAGAAGTCGAGTCGGCCTCCGCGCCCGACATCTTCGCCGCCCTGCGCAACCGGGACGTGCTGCTGCACCACCCGTACGACTCGTTCTCCACCTCCGTCCAGCGGTTCCTGGAACAGGCGGCCAACGACGACGACGTCCTCGCGATCAAGCAGACCCTGTACCGCACCTCGGGCGACTCCCCGATCGTCGACGCGCTCATAGAAGCGGCCGAGGCCGGCAAGCAGGTCCTCGTCCTGGTCGAGATCAAGGCCCGCTTCGACGAGCACGCCAACATCAAGTGGGCGCGCAAGCTGGAGGAGGCGGGCTGCCACGTCGTCTACGGCCTGGTCGGACTCAAGACCCACTGCAAGCTGTCGCTCGTGGTCCGCCAGGAGGGCGACACGCTCCGCCGCTACAGCCACGTCGGCACCGGCAACTACCACCCGAAGACGGCCCGGCTCTACGAGGACCTCGGCCTGCTGACCGCGGACCCACAGGTCGGCGCCGACCTCTCGGACCTCTTCAACCGGCTCTCCGGCTACTCGCGCCGCGAGACCTACCGCCGCCTGCTGGTCGCCCCCAAGTCCCTGCGCGACGGCCTGATCGCCCGGATCAACAAGGAGGTCCAGCACCACCGTGCCGGGCGCCCCGCGTTCATCCGCATCAAGGTCAACTCGATGGTGGACGAGGCGATCATCGACTCGCTCTACCGCGCGTCCCAGGCGGGCGTCCAGGTCGACGTGTGGGTGCGCGGCATCTGCGCGGTGCGGCCCGGCGTCCCCGGCCTGTCCGAGAACATCCGCGTACGGTCCATCCTCGGCCGCTTCCTCGAACACTCCCGCGTCTTCGGCTTCGGCAACGGAGGCGAGCCCGAGGTGTGGATCGGCAGCGCCGACATGATGCACCGCAACCTCGACCGTCGGATCGAGGCCCTCGTCAGGGTCACCGACCCGGCCCACCGCGCCGCGCTCAACCGGATGCTGGAAACCGGTATGTCGGACACCACCTCGTCCTGGCACCTGGGCCCGGACGGCGAGTGGACCCGGCACGCGACCGACGCGGAAGGCCAACCCCTGCGCAACGTCCAGGAGATGCTCATAGACGCCCGGAGGCGCCGGCGTGGCACAGCAACACCTTGACCCGACGGACCCGGCCGCGGCCAGGCCCTCCCCACCCGACCCCGGCCGGGCGGGCGGGGCCGCCACAGGTGACGCCCTCGCGGGCTACCTGCGGGCCCAGGCCACGGAGTTCCTCCGTGCCCTGCGACTGCACCGGGAGACCGGCAGCGGGCAGAACGGCACGGAGGAGTCCGTCGACGCGGCGCGCGCCCTGCGCCACTCGGCCCGCCGCATCAGCGGCAGCCTGCACACCTTCCGGCCGCTCCTCGACAGCGACTGGTCCGAGGAGATGCGCCCCGAACTGGCATGGCTCTCGGGCACATTGGCCCTGGAGCACGCCTGCGCGGCCCGGCTGGAGCGGCTGCTCCTCGCACTGCACCGGCTCTCCGGCTCGGCGGCCTTCCCCGCCCAGTCGGCGGCCTCCGCGGTCGGCGGCCGGGTCACCGGCGCGGGCCGCGGCATCCCCGCCCCCGCGGGCGCCCGAGCCCCCGGCACCGGCCCCGCCACGACCCCCACGGCCACCGCCGAACGCGGCAACCTCACCGTGGGCGCGGCCAAGGCGGGCGCCCTGCTGGAACGCCAGCTCACCCTGGCCAGGACCCGGGCCCACTCCACCGCGCTCCAGGCGCTCGGCTCGTCCCGCTTCCACGCGGTCGCCGACAAGGTCGCCGTACTGGCCAGCGAGGTCCCGCTGACCCCGGCCGCCGCCACGGCCGACCTGCGCCCGCTGGCCACCGCCGCCGGGGAACGCCTCACCGACGCGGTCACCGCACTGCCGCTGGTCACCGCCGGGCACCCCTACAACGCCGAGGCCCTCATCCACGGCCTCTCCCCCGACCCGGCCCCGCACCCCCAGGACGGCCCCTGGCACCAGGTCCGGCTGCTGCTGCGGCTGCACCGCTACGCCGGTGAGGTGCTGCACGGGGACGGCGCTCCGGCGGACGTACGCCTGCTGGCGGCCGGCCAGGCCCTCAATCTGCACCGGGACGCCTCGGAGGCCGCCGCGGCGGCCGCGTCGGCCGCCCGTACCCCGCGGATCGCCCCGGCGACCGCGTACGCGCTCGGCGTGCTCCACGCCGACCAGCGCCACGAGGTGGAGGCGGCCCGCTTCGCCTTCCAGCAGTCGTGGCAGAAACAGGCGGTGGGCACCCCCTGACCGCCTGCACCAACCCGCGCGGAGGAGACGGTGAACGACCAGTGACTTCCACGAACGACACCACCGTCCAGGCGGCCGGCTGCGTCCTGTGGCGCCGCCCGGCCGCCGGGGATCTCGAACTGGCGCTGGTCCACCGGCCCAAGTGGGCCGACTGGTCGTGGCCCAAGGGCAAGCTCAAGCGCGGTGAGACGTTCGAGGAGGCGGCCCGCCGCGAGGTGCTGGAGGAGACCGGCTACACCTGCCGGCTGGGGACGCGGCTCCCCTCGGCCCAGTACCTCGACCACCACGGGCGCCCGAAAGAGGTCCGCTACTGGGCGGCGGAGGCGACCGGCGGCACCTTCGCACCGAACGACGAGGTCAACGCGCTGCGCTGGCTGAGTCCCGACGAGGCCCACGAACGGCTCTCCTACGAACGGGACCGGGACCTGATCTCGCTGGCCCTCATCGCCATCGCCACGGACGAGGACGGGCGGGAACGGTGAAGAGCGCGCGCGGCTCTCCCCGGAGGCCGCCCGGAACCGCCCCGGAGGCCGCCGGAAACCGCCTCACCCAGCCGGGGGAACGCCCCCTCGTGGACGCGCTGCGGACCGCTCCACACCTGGCATAGTCCGGAATCAGCCCGTGTCCTCGACGTGAGCGTTCCGTGACCTAACCGCACCGCCCACAGGGGTTCACCCTCCGTTCACTTATGCCCATAGGCGCCTTCACCTGTTCTGCCTAATTTCGGCCTTACGCGATGCGAGCCGCGACCTGGGGGTCGCCACCCGCGTCACCCCGTCTTCGCACGCCGCCGTAATTCAGGACGGCGGCTCTCGGAAGGAACTCTTTCAAGTGAAGCTTCAGCGCATGAACCGGCGGGCCCTCACCCTCGGTGCTCTCGCCGTCTCCGGCGCCCTGGCCCTCACGGCGTGCGGCTCTGACGACAACGGCGGCTCGTCGAGCAGCAGCAGCTCCTCGTCGTCGGCCAACGCCAGCTCCGCCAACTGCGGCACGGCGAAGAAGGGCCAGCAGCTCCTCGCCGACGGCTCGTCCGCGCAGAAGAACGCGATCGACGCGTGGGTCAAGGCCTTCAGCCAGGCCTGTGGCGTCCAGATCAACTACAAGGGCGGCGGCTCCGGCGCCGGTGTCACCTCCTTCAACCAGGGCCAGCTGGCCTTCGCCGGTTCCGACTCGGCGCTGAAGCCCGAAGAGGTCACCGCCTCGAAGAAGGTCTGCTCCGGCGGCCAGGGCATCGACCTCCCGATGGTCGGCGGCCCGATCGCGCTCGGCTACAACGTCCCGGGTGTCGACAACCTGGTCCTGGACGCCCCGACGCTCGCCAAGATCTTCGACAGCAAGATCACCAACTGGAACGACGCGGCGATCAAGAAGCTGAACCCGTCCGCCAAGCTGCCCGACCTCAAGATCCAGGCGTTCCACCGCTCGGACGAGTCCGGCACCACGGACAACTTCACCAAGTACCTGATCGCCACCACCGCCGACAACTGGAAGTACTCCGGCGGCAAGGCGTGGCAGGCCAAGGGCGGCCAGTCCGCCGCCGGCTCCGCGGGCGTGGCCCAGCAGGTCAAGGCGACCTCGGGTGCCATCGGCTACTTCGAGCTCTCCTACGTCGGTGACGGCGTCAAGGCCGTCAGCATCAACACCGGTGCCGCCGCCCCGGTCGCCCCGAGCACCGACAGCGCGACCAAGGACATCGCCGACGCCAAGGTCGTCGGCACCGGCTCCGACCTGTCGCTCAAGCTGAACTACAACACCAAGGCCGAGGGCGCCTACCCGATCACCCTGGTCACGTACGAGATCGTCTGCGACAAGGGCAACAAGGCCGACACGCTGCCCGCGACGAAGGCGTTCCTCACCTACATCGCCAGCGAGGAGGGCCAGAAGGTCCTCTCCACCATCGACTACGCGCCGATCCCCGACGCGATCATCACCAAGGTTCGCAGCACCATCGCGAGCATCAGCTAGTCCGAGTGTGCGGCCGGGTCCCGCTCCAGGGGCCCGGCCGCACCGTCCGGTGCACCGCCGCCACGGACCGCACACCGCACGTGTGGACCCGCAGACCGGAGAATCCCGATGGATATATCTACGAAGAACCCCGAAGAAGCACCGCCCCCCACCCCCGAACCCTCGCCCGCGGAGCAGAAGCGCGCAGCCCGCGGCGCCACCCGACCCGGTGACCGGATCTTCCTCGGTCTCTCCCGCGGGTCGGGCATCTTCCTGTTGGTGATCATGGCCGCGATCGCGGTCTTCCTCACCTATCGCGCCTCCCTCGCGATCAGCAAGGACCACGCGAACTTCCTCACCACCTTCGAGTGGAACACCAACCTCGTGCCGCCGAAGTTCGGCATCGCCGTCCTGGCGTTCGGCACCGTGGTGTCCTCGATCATCGCCATGGTCATCGCGGTCCCGATCGCGGTCGCCATCGCCCTCTTCACCACGCACTACGCCCCGCGCAAGCTCCGCGGCCCGGTCTCCTACGTCATCGACCTGCTGGCCGCCGTACCGTCCATCGTGTACGGCCTGTGGGGCGCCCTGATCCTGGTACCGCACATGATCGGGCTCTACGGCTGGCTCAACGACTTCTTCGGCTGGACCGGGATCTTCTCCTGGGAGGGCGGCGCACCCCGCTCGATGCTCACCGTCGGCATCCTGCTGGCGATCATGATCCTGCCGATCATCACCAACGTCAGCCGCGAGGTCTTCCGCCAGGCCCCGCAGATGATCGAAGAGGCCGCCCTCGCACTCGGCGCCACCCGCTGGGAGGTCATCCGCATGGCGGTGATCCCCTTCGGCCGCTCCGGTGTGATCTCCGCCTCCATGCTCGGCCTCGGCCGCGCGCTCGGCGAGACGATGGCCGTCGCCACCGTGCTCTCCCCCGACTTCATCATCCACGCCAGCCTGCTCAACCCGGGCGGCGGAACCTTCGCCCAGAACATCGCCAGCAAGTTCAGCGAGGCGACGGCGGACGGCCGGGACGCGCTCATCGCCTCCGGTCTCGTCCTGTTCGTCATCACCCTGCTGGTCAACGGCGCGGCCCGGCTCATCATCGCCCGCCGCGCGGAGTACTCGGGGGCCAACGCATGAGCAACGCAGCCGTAGCCGAGAAGCCCGTGAGCACCCTGCAGGGCGCCACCCTCCCGAAGTGGTCGCCGTACGCGATCGCCGGCGGCTCCATCGTCCTCGCCGTCCTCATCGGCCTGGTCGGCAGCCTCGACAGCAAGATCCAGTGGGGTCTGATCGCGGCCGTCCTCTTCGTCCTCGGCACCTACGTCATCGCCGCGCGCGTCGAGGGCACCCGCCAGGCCAAGGACCGGATCGCGACCAGCCTGGTCTGGGTCGCCTTCATCCTCGCCGTCATCCCGCTGGTCTCCCTGCTGTGGACGACGATCAAGCGCGGTGTGAAGGTCCTCGACCCCTACTTCCTGACCCACTCGATGGGCGTCGTCGCCGACACCGAGCCCGGCGGCGGCATCTACCACGCCATCATCGGCAGCCTGGAGCAGGTCGGCCTCGCCACCCTGATCGGCGCCCCCATCGGAGTGCTCACCGCGATCTACCTCGTCGAGTACGGACAGGGCGCCCTCTCCAAGGCGGTCACGTTCTTCGTCGACGTCATGACCGGCATCCCGTCGATCGTCGCGGGCCTGTTCATCCTGTCCCTGATGCTCATGTGGGACATGCAGCCCTTCGGCTTCGCGGGTTCCTGCGCCCTGGCCATCCTGATGATGCCGGTCGTGGTCCGCTCCACCGAGGAAATGCTCAAGCTCGTACCGAACGAGCTGCGCGAGGCATCGCTCGCCCTCGGCATCCCGAAGTGGCGCACGATCCTCAAGGTCGTCCTCCCGACCGCGATCGGCGGCATCACCACCGGCATCATGCTGTCGGTGGCGCGTATCGCCGGTGAGACCGCGCCCGTCCTGCTGCTGGTGTTCGGCAACCCGTTCATCAACAACGACCCGTTCCACGGGGCACAGGCGTCGCTGCCGCTGTACATCTACCAGCAGTTCGCGCAGAGCGCGGGCTCCGGTGCGGCCTACGACCGTGCCTGGGCCGCGTCCCTCACCCTGATCGCCTTCGTGATGATCCTCAACCTGGTGGCCCGCGGCATCGCCCGCTGGAAGGCCCCCAAGACCGCTCGCTGACGTAACACCACGCGGCTACCGCCGCACGGGGCCCCTCCAGCGACACACAGACTTTTGGAAGTGAAGTAGTCATGGCGAAGCGAATCGACGTAAGTGGGCTGACGGCCTACTACGGCTCCCACAAGGCGATCGACGACATCTCGATGACGGTCGAGCCCCGCACGGTGACGGCCTTCATCGGCCCCTCCGGCTGCGGCAAGTCGACCTTCCTGCGCACCCTCAACCGTATGCACGAGGTCACCCCCGGCGGCCGCGTCGAGGGCAAGGTCCTCCTGGACGACGAGGACCTCTACGGCCACGCGATCGACCCGGTGTCCGTGCGGCGCGAGATCGGCATGGTGTTCCAGCGCCCGAACCCGTTCCCGACGATGTCGATCTTCGACAACGTGGCGGCGGGGCTCCGGCTGAACGGCAGCTACAAGAAGAGCGAGCTGTCGGACGTCGTCGAGAAGTCCCTCAAGGGCGCGAACCTCTGGAACGAGGTCAAGGACCGCCTGAACAAGCCCGGTTCCGGCCTGTCCGGTGGCCAGCAGCAGCGGCTGTGCATCGCGCGGGCGATCGCTGTGGAGCCCAAGGTCCTGCTGATGGACGAGCCCTGCTCGGCCCTGGACCCGATCTCCACCCTCGCGATCGAGGACCTGATCGGCGAGCTGAAGGAACGCTTCACGATCGTCATCGTGACGCACAACATGCAGCAGGCGGCGCGCGTCTCGGACCGTACGGCCTTCTTCAACCTCGCGGCGGTCGGCCAGCCCGGCAAGCTCATCGAGATCGACGACACGGAGCGGATCTTCTCCAACCCGTCGGTCCAGGCCACGGAGGACTACATCTCGGGCCGCTTCGGCTGACCCGAGCCGTCCTCTCCCGACCCCTCGCGGTGCTGCATGGCGGTGCCACCGCGAGGACGAAAAGGGCCCGCCCCTGGCTCCCGGGGGCGGGCCCGTTCGTTGTGCGGGGGGGGTGGGTGGGCTGAGAGGCAACCGCGGAAGGCCGTGCGTCCGTGCGGGCCGGTGGGGGTACCTGTCACCGGTTTCCCACCCACCCACCCGTTTGCGGTGGGTCGAGAGGTGGGCGAGCCAAATCACCCGGGTCACACGGCGACCAGCGTCTCGACTCGCTTGCCCGCCCAGCCGTTTACTCGGCAGGCCGAAAGGTCGAGCGCTCAAGCGCTCAGCAACCCCGGCCCATTCGCCCCGCCTCTACGGCACCCTCCCAGCCAACCGCAAACGGGTGGGTGGGTGGGAAACCGAGGGGCCAGGGGGCGCAGCCCCCGGCCTACAGGAAGGCCAGGTCGACCACCCAGAATGAGAACGCCGCCACGATCGCCGCCGCCGGCATCGTGATGAACCAGCCCAGGACGATGTTCTTGGCGACACCCCACCGCACGGCATTCACCCGCTTCGTCGCCCCGACACCCATGATCGCCGAGGTGATGACATGGGTCGTGGAAACCGGCGCCTTGAAGAGATACGCGGTGGTGAACATGATCGCCGCCCCCGTGGTCTCCGCAGCGAACCCCTGCGGCGGATCCAGCTCAATGATCTTCCGCCCCAACGTCCGCATGATCCGCCACCCCCCGGCATACGTCCCCAGCGACAGCATCAACGCACAGACGATCTTCACCCAGACCGGAATCGGGTCCTTGTACGTCGAGTGGCCGGAAATCACCAGCGCCATCACCACGACACCCATGGTCTTCTGCGCGTCCTGAAGCCCGTGCCCGAGCGCCATCCCCGCGGCCGACACGGTCTGCGCGATCCGGAACCCCCGCTTGGCCTTGTGCGGATTCGACTTCCGGAAGATCCACATGATCGCGGTCATGACGAGATAACCGCCGACGAGCCCGACCACCGGCGACACGAACATCGGCACGATGATCTTGTCGACGACCCCGTGCCAGATGACATCCGTACCGCCGGCCAGCGCGGCCCCCACCATCCCGCCGAACAACGCGTGCGAGGACGACGAAGGCAGCCCGAAGTACCAGGTCACCAGGTTCCAGGTGATCGCACCGATCAGGGCGGCGAAGAGGATCCCCATCCCCTTCGACCCCTCGGGCGTCTCGATCAGCCCCTCGCTGACGGTCTTGGCGACCCCGGAACCGAGAAACGCACCGGCGAGGTTCATCACGGCGGCCATCGCGAGCGCCGCCCGAGGCGTCAGCGCCCGCGTCGAGACCGACGTGGCGATGGCGTTGGCGGAGTCGTGAAAACCGTTCGTGTACGTGAAGAAGAGCGCGACCAGAATGGTCACGATCAGAGCGAAGGTGTCCATGGAGAGGTCAGGACTCCTTGACGGCGATGGTCTCCACCGTGTTCGCCACGTGCTCGAACGCGTCCGCCGCCTCCTCCAGCACATCCACGATCTGCTTGAGCTTCAGGACCTCGATGGCGTCGTACTTGCCGTTGAAGAGCTGGGCGAGCAGCTTGCGGTGGATCTGGTCGGCCTGGTTCTCCAGGCGGTTGACCTCGATCCAGTACTCGGTGAGGTTGTCCATCGTGCGCAGGTTGGGCATGGCCTCGGCGGTGAGCTCGGCGGCCCGCGCCAGCACCTCGATCTGCTGCTCGACGCCCTTGGGGAGTTCCTCGACGTTGTAGAGGACGACCAGGTCGACGGCCTCTTCCATGAAGTCCATGATGTCGTCGAGGCAGGAGGCGAGGTTGTAGATGTCCTCGCGGTCGAAGGGCGTGATGAAGGAGGAGTTCAGCTGATGGAAGATCGCGTGCGTGGCATCGTCACCGGCGTGTTCAGCGGCCCGCATACGCTCTGCGATCTCGGCCCGGCCGGCGGTGTCCGCCCCGAGCAGTTCCATGAGGAGTTTCGAGCCCGTGACGATGTTGTCCGCGGACGCGGCGAACATGTCGTAGAAGCTCGTCTCCCTGGGGGTCAGACGAAAGCGCACAAGGGGTCCTCGGGATGCATCGGTTTCGGTCAGGCTGATGCTAAGTGCATCATCCGGCCACGGCTAATGGGCCGTCCCCCAGTGTCGCCCATCAGGCACAGTGATCCGCACGGGGGCGTACCAAGGGCCCTATACCCAGCAAAGTTCGTTACGATATACCCACTAGGGGTATACGTCTGGAGGACGCGATGGACGCGATGACGACCACTGAGGCCGGCGCGGCGGCGGCGCCTTCCGGACCGGCGGGCGAAGCGGCCCACGAGCCGGTGACGCACGGTTACCACAAGCAGAAGGACGAGCACCTCAAGCGCCTGCGCCGGATCGAGGGCCAGATCCGCGGTCTGCAGCGCATGGTCGACGAGGACGTCTACTGCATCGACATACTCACCCAGGTGTCCGCCTCCACGAAGGCGCTGCAGTCGTTCGCGCTGCAGCTCCTGGAGGAGCACCTGAGGCACTGCGTCGCCGACGCGGCCGTCAAGGGCGGCGAGGAGATCGACGCGAAGGTCGAGGAAGCGACGAAGGCGATCGCCCGTCTGCTCCGCACCTGACCCCCAGCCCCTCCGGTCCGTCAGTCGCCGGCCCCGCCGCGGGCGTCCCGTTCCTCGGCGACCTTCAGCACCTCGTCGATGCTCTCCAGGCTGAGCCGGTCCTGGGCGGCCGAGGCCGCGATGATCAGGTCGCCGCACAGCTCGATCTCGGCGAGGGCCACGTGGTCCTGAACTGCCGTACCGCCGACCGGAGCCACGTGCATCACCTCTTCTCTGCCGTCACCGACTTCCTAGAGTAGGGAGCGGTCTACACAACGCGCATGGCACGGACGGGCTAGTCCGCACCCGGACTCACACCGATCGGTTCCGGTCACTTCTCGGCGATCTGCCCGGCGTAGATGTCCTTCGACGCCGGAAGTCGTACGTCCGCGGCGACCCCGAAGTCGTACAGCAACGTCGTCGAGGTGACCGCCACCGTGCTGTGGCGCTGCCCGTTGACGAAGCTGAACCGCTGCCCGAGCTTGCGGACGCGGCCCTGGTCGTCGAGGTAGACGTCGAACGGTACCCGCGCGGTGGCGAACCCTTTCGCCGCCGACCTCAGAGCCGCCTCGTTCCCCGCCGAAGCACTGCGCGCCGCGACGGCGAGATCGGCGACCCCCCGATAGTGACGCACCGGGGCCCCGGCCACCTCCGTCTTCCCGAGATACGTCGCCGTAGTCGTCCCGCGCAGCAGCTCGGCGGCGGCGTACGGATCAGTGGCCCCACCCGTCACGAGGTTCCCGTCGGACAGCGTCCCGGTGTCGACCCGTACCCATTTGTCCGCGGGCACTCCCGCACCCCGGTTCTTCATGAACAGGGCGCCGGGCGCGAGGAGTTCGGTGATCGGCCGGTGCTCGCTGGTGCCCGCCGGGTCCTGCGGCAGCTGCACCTTCAGCCGGCCGAGCCGGCGCCGGAAGTCGTAGACGCCCTCGCCGCGGATGGTGACGCGGGTGCCGCCGGTGGCCATCTCCATGGACGTACGGGCCTGTGAACTCCCCGCCGCCGTCAGGGAGTCGGCCGCCCGCCGCACCACCGCGACCGGGTCCCCGGCACCGCGCGCGTCCGCGCTCGCCACCCCGTCACCGCTGCATCCGCCGGCCCCGACACAGACCCCGACCACGAGCCCCGCAGCGACGACCGCCCCGGCCGCTCTCCCCCGGTCCCGGCTCCGCTCGACCGGGGTGACCCCCACCTGCTGCCGCTCCATAGCCTGCCGTACCCCCGGTACGTCGTCACGGGAACCCCGTCGTTCCGCTTAACGACGGGTGGGTGACCCCGTCACGCGGACCCGGTGCCGGGCCGCCGGGATACGCCCGCCATACGAACCCTTTACGCAACCTCGGTACCGTGGTCGATGTGGCGCAGCAGGACGATGGACAGGCTTCCCCCGTACATCCCGAACACAGCACGACGACGGTCGAGCAGGGCCCCTTCTGCTTCGCCCGCTGCGTCTGCGGCTGGAGGGGCCCGGCGAGACGCGCGAGAAGCCAGGCCAGGACGGATGCCACCGGGCATCTGCCTGTTCCGAACCTGTGACATGACCACGAGAACTTGTGGGGTCCGACCCGTATCTCACTTCACGGAACCCCACAGGAGGCGAAATGCAACGGCGTTCGTTCATAGGCGGCGGCGTGGCCGCGATAGCGGCGGCCGCGGCCACCGCGTGCAACGGCAAGAACACCGGCGGCGGTGACTCGTCCGCGACGGCGACCAGCGCCTCCACCTCGACGAGCACACCGGGCCTGCGCACCACCACCGCGGCCGCCGCGGCCAACTGGTCCGCCCTGGCCCGCGAACTGGACGGCACCCTGGTCCGCCCCGGTGACGCCTCCTGGAAGACGGCCCACCAGCTCTACAACACCCGCTTCGACTCCCTGAAGCCGGCCGCGGTGGCGTACGTCGCGAACCCCGACGACATCCGCTCGGTCCTCTCCTACGCCCGCGCCCACAGCATCCGCGTCGCGATCCGCAACGGCGGCCACTCCTACGCCGGCTACTCCTCCGGCGACGGCCGCCTCATCCTCGACGTGTCGAAGCTGAACAAGATCCGGGCGAGCGGCTCCTCCGCGGTCGTCGGCGCCGGCGCCAAGCTGATCGACGTGTACCGGGGTCTCGCGGCGAAGGGCATGACCATCCCCGCCGGTTCCTGCCCGACCGTCGGCGTCTCCGGCCTCACCCTGGGCGGCGGCCACGGCGTGGTCTCCCGGGCGTACGGCCTGACCTGCGACAGCCTCACCCAGGCCACGCTGATCACGGCCGACGGCAAGCAGGTGGTGGCCAACGCCACGGAGAACAAGGACCTGTTCTGGGCGCTGCGCGGCGCGGGCAACGGCAACTTCGGCGTGGTGACCGAGCTCCAGTTCAAGACCCACCCCGCGCCCCAGGCCGTATCGGGCTATCTGACCTGGCCCTCGTCGAAGGCGGCGGCCGTGGTGAAGGCCTGGCAGGAGTGGGGCCCGAACCAGCCCGACGAGATCTGGTCGTCCTGCCACCTGACGAACACCCCGGGCGGCACCCCCAAGGTCTCAGTGGCCTGTTTCTCGCTGGGCACCTACACGGAACTCCAGAACGCGGTCGACAAGCTGGCCCACCTGGTCGGCGGCAACGCGTCGAGCGTCTCGCTGAAGCGGCACACCTACGAGGAGTCGATGGAGGCGTACGCGGGCTGCACGTCCTTCTCGACGGACGCCCAGTGCCACCTGCCGGGTTCGACCCCGGGCCGCTCCCCGCAGGGCGCGCTCGGGCGGGAGACCTACGTGGGCCGCTCCGACTTCTTCGACCGCTCGATCTCGGCCACGGGCATCCAGACGATGCTCAACCAGCTGAAGGCGGTCCGCGGCAACTCCGGCGACATCGCCCTGACGGCCCTCGGCGGCGCGGTCAACCGCGTCTCCCCCACGGCGACGGCCTTCGTCCACCGCCGCTCGCGCATGCTGGCCCAGTACATAGTCTCCTGGCCCGCCGGCACGGCCGGCTCCTCGGCCCAGTCCTGGCTGACGTCCTTCCACACCGCCATGAAGCCCTACGCCTCCGGCGCGGCCTACCAGAACTACACGGACCCGACTCTCACGAACTGGCGCAAGGCGTACTACGGCGACGCGGCCACCCGCCTGACAACGTTGAAGAAGCAGTACGACCCCGCTCACTTCTTCACGTACCCGCAGGGGTTGTAGGGGGACGAGCCGGGGCGGAACTCGTCAGCCCCGGCAAGGCGCACCCCCTAGGGGCGCGAGGCTGTGTCGGCCATCACGCCGCGAGGTCCCGCTCCTCGGCCTCGGACGCCTCGGTCCGCGCCCCCGGAATCACAACCCCCCGCACCCCACCCGAGGAAACAACCCACCCACCCCAAGCCGACCCCTCGACCGCCTTCAGCACCGGCGTGAGCAGAGCCATGGCCAGCGGAGACAACAGCAGAGCGACAGCCGTACCGAGCGCGAACCCACCGATCACGTCGGTCGGATAGTGAACGCCCATGTAGACCCGGCAGAACCCCTCGACCAGCGCGAGCCCGATCCCCGCCATCCCGAACCGCCGATCCGCCACGAACAGGGCAACCCCCATCGCCATGGTGATCGTGGCGTGATCGCTCACGAACGAGTAGTCGGTCTTCCCGGAGATGAGGACATCGAGCCCGGTGTGGTCGAGGAAGGGCCGAGGCCGCTCCACGAACCCGCGTATGGGCACATTCACGAGGACAGCGAGGGACGCGGCGATCGGCGCCCACACGAGTCCGGCGACGGACGCAGCCGCGTCCTCGCCTCCCCGCCGCCGCACGGACCACCAGCACCACACCACGAGCAGCACCATCGCGACCAACAGCCCGTACTCACCGACGAACTCCACGACCCGGTCGAACCAGTGCGGTGCGTCCTTCGCGAGTCCATTGATGTCGTAGAGCAGATCGACGTCGGGGTTCGACCCGGATTCGGCGAGTACAGCCATGGTGCTGCGGCTCCTTCGTCGTAGTTCCGGGCGCACCTCTCGTGCGCATTACTCAACAGGAACGCACGGTCCCTCTTATTACGTTCCACCATCCACCGAATGATCACTCAGACGTTATCGAAGAGAGACTCATCGCCGCAGCTCAGGGGGTGGGTTCACGCTCGGTTCACACCGTCGTGGGGAGTGCTTTCGCGCCATCTTCGGTGACCCGGGTGGCGCCGAAGTAATCGGGGGTGTCAATGGGGTCGAACCGGATCACAGCACCCGTCCGGGGTGCGTCGATCATGTACCCGCCGCCGACATAAATCCCCACATGCCGGATGGCCCGGGAATTGGTGAGGTCGTCCGAGAAGAACACCAGATCTCCCGGCAGCAATTCGGCCCGCTGCGGATGCGGCCCCGCGTTGTACTGATCGTTCGCGACGCGCGGCAGGGTGATCCCGGCCGCCGCGAACGCGGCCTTGGTGAGCCCCGAGCAGTCGAACCGTCCGCCCTGGTCGGCCGTACCGTTCCCGCCCCACAGATAGGGCGTACCGAGCTTGCCCTGCGCGTACGTGATCGCGGTGGCGGCCTGCTCGGAGGGATCGACCCGGCTGACGGGCGCGGCGAAGCTCTGCGAGAGCGTTGTGATCGTCTTCACGTAGTTCTGGGTCTCGGAGTACGGCGGCACGCCCCCGTACTTGATGACCGCGTACGCCCCCGCGTTGTACGAGGCGAGCATGTTCGCGGTCTGGTTCCCCGGCACGTCCTTCACGTACTTGGCGAGCTCGCAGTCGTAGGTCGCGGCCGACGGAATCGCGTCATTCGGGTCCCATACGTTGCGTACGCCGTCGCCGTTGCCGTCGATCCCGTGCGTGGCCCAGGTCCCGGGGATGAACTGCGCTATGCCCTCGGCTTTCGCCGGGCTCTTCGCGTTCGGGTTGAAGCCGCTCTCCTGGTAGAGCTGGGCGGCGAGCAGGGCGGGGTTGAGGGCGGGGCAGAGGTTGCCCCACTTCTGCACGAGCGCCGAATACGCCGTGGGCACCGCGCCCTTGGCGAGCGCGACGCTGCCGCCGCCGGCGCCGTTCACGAGGTTCCCGGCGACGAGGTAGACCCCGACGACGAGCAGCATCACAAAGCTGAGCCCGAGCCCAGCCGCGACCCCACCGGCCACCCATACTTTTCGCACGGCTCAACCCTCCCCCATGTCGGCCCTGTTCAAGGCTATTTCGGGGGAGGGTGGCGGCATTTCGCCGTGCTTACGCCACATCTGACGCGTATTCAGCGAGTCGCACCCACCGCACACCGCGCCTTACAGCACCTCAATACGGACGATCCATACGACTACGGACCACCGGCCATACGACTACGGACTACTGGCCCTACGACACGCACCACCGGCCATACGACCGATCAGCCGCGCTACGCCGGGTCGGCCGCCGTCGCGTCCTTGTACAGCTCGGCCGCCTCTTTCCCGAACACGACGCTGTACGAGATGTCCGGCGTGAGCCCGCCCTGCTCGTGCCCGCCGATGACCCCGACGACCTGCTGGTCCCCGTTGACCCAGGGGCTGCCGCTGGTGCCGCCGGTGAAGCCGGGGCAGTCGATGCGCTGCTGGGTGCTGCTGTGCTGGGTGGGCTTGTTCGTGCAGCTGATGGGCTGGTCGGTGGCCGAGGGGTACCCGGTGACGGTCACCGCCGTGGCGCCGGTCGCCGTCCCGGTCGTGAACCGGTCGGCGCCGACCACGTCCTCGATGTTCCTGCCGCCGACCTCCGCGACCGTGGCGAAGCCGATGTCGCTGTCCTCGGCCTGCCCCTTGGACCAGCCGTCCGGCAGGAACCGCTGCTCGATCTTCCACACCCCGTACGGCGCCTTGCCGTCCCGGTAGCCGGGCACGAACACGTCACCGGGGTCGCCGTCCAGGCAGTGGGCCGCGCTGACGATCAGGTCGTGCCCCGCGCTGTGCACCACGGAGGCGGTGCAGTGGTGGCCGCCGGCCAGGCTGGTGGCGTGGGCCGCCCCGAACAGGGCGCCGATCCGGACGCTCTGCTTGCTCACCTCGGTCACCGTGGTCACCCCGAAGGGCCCGGGACCGTCGTCGGCGGTCGCCACGGACGCCGAGGTCAGTGCCAGCGTGACCACGGCGACGAACAGCGCGTACCTGCGGTTGCCCGCGAGGCGCGCGGAACGGGAGATGCGTGAGCTGCGCTTCATCGGGCCCCACTCTGTCCCACAAAGGTGAGAAAGGACGTCGACGTTTACTGAAATTTCGCTGTGAACAGCGCGTTCGTAAGACGGTCGACGCTCGGTCCGGCGGTCAGTCCACCGTACTGTCCCCCCGCCCCGCCCGCCTCTCCTGCGCTCTATCCCCCGTGTCCCCGGCCCCGAACGAAGAAAACCCGGATGCCCGACATCGCCTCCGGCACACTCTTCGGCATCCCTCTCCGCCCTCGCCCGGGAGCGAGCCCATGCACAGAAGCCGAGTCTCCGCCCTCCTGATCGACACCCCCGGCCCGGAGGCCGCCGCAGCCGCCGCCTTCTGGTCGGCCGCGCTCGGCGCCCCCGCCGTACCGGTCCCCGGGGAGGAGCAGTTCACGTCGCTCCGCGAGGCAATTCCCGGTCTGGTCACGGCCGTTCAGTCGATCGACGACCCCAACCCGCGCTTCCACATCGACATCGAGGCCGACGACGTGGAGGCGGAGACCGCCCGCCTGCTCGCCCTCGGCGCGACCCGGATCGCCCGCTGGCTGGAGTGCCGGATCCTGCGCGCCCCCGGCGGCCACCTGCTCTGCGTCCTGCCCGTGCACAGCGACCCCGACGTCTTCACCTCCCAGGCCCGCACCTGGAGTTAGCGCGCGGCCACCGTGAGCGGGAACACCGCCCCCGTGAGCTCCTCCGACGCGTCCCACAGCCGCTTCGCCGCCGCGACATCGCTCGCCGCCGTGCTCCGTCCGACCAGTGTCGGCTCGCCCCGCATCTCGACCGGGCCGCTCGGGCCGACGAAGCTTCCGCCGGGGAGGTCCTCCGTGGCCGCGAAGAGGGTCGGGAGGGCGCCGCCCTTGTCGTCCTGGGCCACGACCTTGTTGCCCATGGCCATGAGGACACGGGTGACCGGGTTCGCCGTATGACTCTGGAGGTTGGTCGCCGCCCAGCCCGGGTGCGCGGCGAGGGAGCGGACGGGGGAGCCCGACTCCGTGAGCCTGCGCTGCAGTTCGAGCATGAAGAGCAGGTTGGCCAGCTTCGACTGGGAGTAGGCGCGCTGCGGGGCGTAGATGCCGTCCAGGTTCAGGTTCTCGAAGTGGATCCGGCGGTCGCCCATCCGGTGCGCGCCGGAGGAGACGGTCACCACGCGGTCGGTGACGTACGGCAGCAGCAGGTTCGTGAGCGCGAAGTGGCCCAGGTGGTTCGTGCCGAACTGCATCTCGAACCCGTCCCGCGTGCGCCTCTCGGGGAGGAGCATCACCCCCGCGTTGTTGATCAGCAGGTCGATCGGCCCGTCCCACCCGTCGGCGAACTCCCGCACGGACGCCAGATCCGCGAGATCCAGCCGCCGCACCTCCGTACTCCCGCTCACCTTCGCCGCCGCGGCCCGCCCCCGCTCCAGGTCCCGTACGGCGAACACGACGTGCGCGCCCGCCCGGGCCAGCTCGGCGGCGGCCGCGAAGCCGATCCCGCTGTTGGCGCCGGTGACGACGGCGGTACGCCCGGAGAGATCGCGGATCCGCCCGGCGTCCCACTTGCCCTTGGTCCCGCTCTTGCTGCTGATGGCCTTGCCCGTGGTGTCCATGCCTCCCAATGTAGGCAACGACAACAATGCTGTCAATGACAACAATGGTGACGCCGACAACAATGCTGTCGCCGTCAACATCGCGATACCATGGCTCGCATGTCTGTACGCCCCTATCACCACGGAGACCTGCGCTCCGCCCTGCTCGCGAGCGCGGAACGCACCCTGCTGGAGAAGGGGGTCGCGGCCCTGTCCCTGCGCGAGCTGGCCCGCGACATCGGCGTCAGCCACGCCGCGCCCGGCCGCCATTTCAAGGACAAGCAGGCCCTGGTCGACGCGCTCGCCCTGACCGGCTTCGAGCGCATGGCCAGGGAACTGACCGCCGCGGACCACCCCGACCTGCCCCTGCAGGCCCGCCTCACCGAACTGGCCACGACCTACGTCCGCTTCGCGGTCACCAACGCCGAGCTGCTGGAGGTCATGTACTCCCGCAAGCACGACGCGGACATCTCCGAGCAGCTCCGGGCAGCGGTCGACGGCACGACGACCCAGTTCGTACAGATCGTCATCGACGCCCAGGAGCGCGGCGAGATGGTCCCCGGTCCCCCCTGGACCATCGCCCTCGTCATCGGCGCCGCCCTCCACGGCACAGCCTCCTTCGCAGCCCAGGGCACCCTCACCCCAGAAGCAGCGATCTCAGACATCCCCACCCTGATCCACCACTTGCTAACGGGCCTGACCCCCCGCGAACCCTGACGCCCTAAGGAACGCGGGGCCACATCGACAGACGTCTCCACCGCGAGGCCGCGACACCTCTAAACCCCGCGACCCCCAACCCCCTCCGGGGCGCGGGGCTGCATCGATATGCGGCTCCGCCGCGAGGGCGCGACCAGCCCCCACACCTCCCAACCCCGCCACCCCCAACCCCCTAGGGGCGCGGGGAACTGCGCGACCAGCCCCCACGGCCCCGCACTCCGCACACAACCGAACCCCCCACCCCCGACCCGCCCGGAACCCAAGTCAACGCGCGTCCCGCTGTGAAGTTCCCGTGGAGAGGGTCAAGCCCGAGCCATCCCCACCCCATCCCGCCGCAACTGATCAGCAATCCCCCAACCCCCTTCAGTAACGCGGAAGTCAGAACTCCCGAACCCACCTTGTTGTCACGTACCCAACAAGAGATGGTCATCGCGGGCCGCCGCCCCCACCGGAAACCCCCCGGTGGACCCCCCACCCGCAGGCCTCTGCCAACCTCTCCCTGGAGGCTGTACGTTGCGTACGTCACCCCCCAACTCCCCCCACATACGCGCCAACTGGCGCAGACTCGGCTCCGCAGCCACCGCCACCGCCGCACTCCTGCTCGCAGGCCTCGGCACCGCGGCCCACGCCAGCGCCGCCACCACCCCCCACAAGGCGACCGCCAAGACGATCGCCACCCAGGTCGCCAAGGCCCACGTGCAGTACGCGAAGCTCGGCTGCGCCGCCACCCCGAAGACGGGCTACGCCGCGTGCGACGCCCTCCGCGTCACCGCCGGCACCACCGCCTTCATGGAGAAGCAGGCCGCCCTGAAGGGCGTCACGCCGAAGACCATCTCCCCGAAGGCCGCCTCCGACGACCCCACCGGCTACGGCCCGTCGGACATCCAGTCCGCCTACGGCCTGGCGAGCGCCGCGTCCGCCGGCGGCTCGGGCGAGACCGTCGCGATCGTCGACGCCTACGACGACCCGAACGCGGCGTCCGACCTCGCGACCTACCGCTCGTACTACGGCCTCTCGGCCTGCACGACGGCCAACGGCTGCTTCAAGAAGGTCAGTCAGACCGGTTCGACGACCTCGCTGCCGACCGCCGACAGCGGCTGGGCCGGCGAGGAGTCCCTCGACCTCGACATGGTCAGCGCCGCCTGCCCGAACTGCAACATCCTCCTGGTCGAGGCCAAGTCGGCGAGCGACGCCAACCTCGGCACCGCGGTGAACGAGGCCGTGAAGCTGGGCGCGAAGTTCGTCTCGAACTCCTACGGCGGCTCGGAGTCCTCCTCCGACACGTCGTACGACACCTCGTACTACAAGCACCCGGGCGTCGCCATCACCGCGAGCGCGGGCGACGAGGCCTACGGCGCCGAGTACCCGGCCGGTTCGCAGTACGTCACCTCGGTCGGCGGCACCAAGCTCTCCACGTCCTCCAACTCCCGCGGCTGGACCGAGTCCGTGTGGAAGACGTCGAGCACCGAGGGCACCGGCTCCGGCTGCTCCGCCTACGACCCGAAGCCGTCCTGGCAGACCGACACCGGCTGCACCAAGCGCATGATCTCCGACGTCTCGGCGGTCGCCGACCCCGCGACCGGCGTCTCGGTCTACGACACCTACGGCGCCGACGGCACCGGCTGGGGCACCTACGGCGGCACCAGCGCCTCGTCCCCGATCATCGCCAGCGTCTACGCCCTGGCCGGCACGCCCGGCTCCGGCGACTACCCGGCGAAGTACCCCTACGCCAAGGCCGGCACCTCCGCCCTGAACGACGTGACGAGCGGCAACAACGGCTCCTGCTCGACGAGTTACTTCTGCACCGCGGGCTCGGGCTACGACGGCCCGACCGGCTGGGGCACCCCGGAGGGCGTCTCGGCCTTCACCGGCTGACGCACTCGGCACTGAACCTCCCCGTCGGGTCACGGGGAGCCGCCGGCAAGAGGGGGACGTGGGGTCCCCTCGGCGGAGCAAGTGGCAACGGGCCGCGGCAACCAGCCGCGGCCCGTTCGCCGTGTGCCAAGCACCTGCGTGACCAGTGGAAACACCATGGAAATACTGTGAGTTGGGTCAAGCGACCGCCACTCGATCGCCATCGGACAGCCATCGAGGAGTAAGGCCGGGACCCCGTTCGGCGATACGGAGGTCAGGATTCCAGCAGCCTCTTGTTGTCGCGTACTCAACAAGGGATGGTCATCGCGGGCCGCCCCCCAGCGCCGGGGAAACCGTACCGGCGACACGCACCCGCACTGCCCCTGTTCCACCGACTCAGGAGGCTGCACCTTGCGTACCACCACCCCCAACTCCCCCCACACGCACGGTAGATGGCGCCGCATAGGGTCCACCGCCATAGCCACCGCCGCGCTGGTGTTCACCGGCTTCGGCTCCGCCGTACAGGCCGACGCCGCACAGAGCGCCGCCACCACCTCCACCAAGGTGACCTACGCCGCGACCCCCTGCGCGACCCCCAAGAAGGCCGGCGAACTCGCCTGTAAGTCCTACCGGGTGACCGGCGGACTCACCGCCTACCAGCAGGCGCAGGCGGAGCGGACGGGCATCACCCCGAAGGCCGCCGACGCCTCGACCCCCTCGGGCTACAGCCCCGCCAACATCCAGGCCGCCTACGGCCTGACCTCCGCCGCCGCCTCCAACGGCGCCGGCGAGACGATCGCGATCGTCGACGCGTACAACGACCCGAACGCCGAGTCCGACCTCGCCACCTACCGTTCGTACTACGGCCTTTCGGCCTGCACGACGGCCAACGGCTGCTTCAAGAAGGTCAGTCAGAGCGGCTCCACCACCTCGCTGCCCACCAGCGACGCCGGCTGGTCCGAGGAGATCTCCCTCGACCTCGACATGGCGAGCGCGGTCTGCCCGAAGTGCAACATCCTTCTGGTGGAGGCCACTTCGGCCACGATGGCCAACCTCGGCACCGCGGTGAACCGCGCGGTCACCCTCGGCGCGAAGTTCGTCTCCAACTCCTACGGCGGCTCCGAGTCCTCCTCGGACACGTCGTACGACTCCTCGTACTTCAACCACCCGGGCGTCGCCGTCACGGTCTCCGCGGGCGACGAGGCCTACGGCGCCGAGTACCCGGCGGCGTCGAAGTACGTGACGTCGGTCGGCGGCACCAAGCTCTCCACCTCCTCCACCACCCGCGGCTGGACCGAGACGGTGTGGAAGACGAGCAGCACCGAGGGCACCGGCTCCGGCTGCTCGGCATACGACGCCAAGCCCACCTGGCAGACCGACACCGGCTGTACCAAGCGCATGATCTCCGACGTCTCGGCGGTCGCCGACCCCGCGACCGGCGTCTCGGTCTACGACTCCTACGGCGTCACCGCCGGCTGGTACACCTTCGGCGGCACCAGCGTCTCGTCCCCGATCATCGCGAGCGTCTACGCCCTGGCCGGCACCCCGTCCACCAGCTCCTACCCGGCGTCCTTCCCCTACGCCAAGGCCGGCACCTCCGCCCTCAACGACGTGACCAGCGGCAACAACGGCACCTGCAGCACGTCGTACTTCTGCACCGCCACCACGGGCTACGACGGCCCGACCGGCTGGGGCACCCCGGAGGGCGTTTCCGCCTTCACCGGCTGACGTACTCCCCGCCCCACACGAACTGATCCACAGTCACATGTCATGCCACCGTGGGTCGTGGGGGCCACACGTGGCACGAGAGAACGGGCCGCGGCATCCAGCCGCGGCCCGTTCATCATGAGAACATCAAGGCGAACCAAATCCAGTAATCAGGGGCTAACGACCAAACCACGGACAGGTTCCGCACCGGAATCGTTGCCCGGCGTTACCTACCGTGATACACAGAGTGACCGTACGGGGTATTCGTACGAAACCCGCCAATCAATGACGCCAAGTCGACATCCGACGGCGCCTTTGTCGGCGACAATGATGCCTGACCTCTGCGCACCTGCAGGGGATGCGGAACTACCCACCAGGGGCGGTGACTTACATGCTCTTTGCGGCCGACAAGGGCGACATCAACACCATCATCGGCGGGATCGCTCCGGACTGGGGGCCCTTCGGCAGCCTGGGCAACGAGGCGAAGGTGATGATCGAGGTGGTGATGGCGGTCGCCATCCTGCTCTGCCTCGGGATCGCCGTATGGGGTGCGGCCAAACAGCGCATCGGCGCGACGGCGCTCCGCGACACGTTCAGCGCGGAGCAGGGCAAGGGCCTCATCATCGCCGGTCTGACCGGGGTCTTCATCATCGGCTCCCTCGGCACCCTCTTCACGATCGTGTACGGCATGGCCGTGTAGCCGGTCCCGACCGGAGCCCCGCTCCCCACCCCACCCGCCCGTCGTGCCCACCGGCTGAGGTTGCGTTTCCCTGATGTCGAGTCACCACACCGCGCCCGCGCGGGAACCAGCACGGCTACCGTCGTACTTCCAGATGTTTCTGGACGACGGCGAAGGGGCGTACCCGGCATGAGTCCCGGAGACGAGCACGAGACCTCCGGCGGTTACGGCGGCACCGGCCAGACCCGCACCCGCCTCCCGCAGAGCGGCACCGACATCTACGGCGGCGCCCGCAGAGGCGGCCGCTCCTCGTCCAGAAGCCTGGTGACGGTCGTCGGAGTCGTCGTACTCCTCATCGCCGCCATCGCATTCGCCAACCGCGGCGACGGCACGTCGTCCTCGAACGACAGCACCACGTCAAGCGGTTCAAAACCGGACGCAGCCTCCACGGCAGCGAGCGGGACGAAGCCGGTGCAGACGAAGACCGGGGGGATTCCCTCGGGGTTCGCGCGCACCCAGCAAGGAGCGCAGTCGGCGGCGGCCAACTACTCCGTGTCCCTGGGCTCTACGGGGATGTTCCAGAAGGACATCCGCCACTCGCTCGTGAACTCGCTCTACACGTCCAGCGCGGCAGCCAAACTGACAGGTCCGATGGACCAGGCCTACTCCGCCGACTTCCTCGGCAAGCTGGGCCTCGACGCCAACGGCAACGCACCGACCGGCAGCACCTTCGTCTCGCGCGTGATCCCGGTCGGGACGACCGTCCAGCAGTACAGCGACAACGACGCGAAGGTCGCGGTCTGGTACGTGGGTCTCATCGGCATGTCCGGGCAGGCCTCGACCGACCCGGTCACCACCTCGTGGAAGACCTGGACGTTCGACCTCCAGTGGTCCGACGGCGACTGGAAGATCGTCACGGACTCCCAGAAGGACGGCCCCGCCCCGGTCCCCGGCGACGACACGGCCGCCACCTCGGACGAGATCAGCAAGGCCATCGACGAGTACGGAGGGTTCACGTATGCCCGGTAACCCGCAACGCGTACTCCGGCTCGCCGGAGTTGTGACCGCCGTACAGACGTCACTCGTGCTGCTGGCCACCCACGCCTTCGCCGCGCCCCCCAGTCCCTCGCCCTCGGCGTCCAAGAGCGCCGACTCCTGCAAGCTCATCGTCGGCGAGGCGAAGAAGTACTGCCAGCGCGGCAACCAGAAGAGCGGCATCACCACCGACCCGGGCGTCACCGACACCCTCGACCCCCTCTCCTCCCTCGGAAAGGGCTGTGCCGAAGCCGCCTCCTGGACCATCGACAAGCTCAGCGACGCCGTCAAGGAGACGGCGAACGTCGACTTCACGAACCCCAGGTTCCTTCAGCAGTACGCCGTCGTCTTCGCCGCGTCCACCATCCTCACCCTCCTCCTGTGGCTCCTCGCGGTAGCGAAGCGCGCGGTCCGAGGCGTCCCCCTCACCACCGCGATCTCCGAAGCCGTCGGCTTCCTCTGGCTCACGGTCATCGCCTCCGCGTTCACCCCCCTGATCCTCTACACCGTCGTCTCCGCCACCGACGGCATCACCCAGGTCCTCGCGAAAACCACCGGCGACCAGACCGACACCTTCTTCGGCACCTTCTCCGGCGCCCTCGCCAAGGGAAACAACATCGGCGGCGGCCCGATCATGCTGATCGTGGTCTCCCTGGTGTCGATCCTCGCCGCCGGCGTCCTCTGGCTGGAGCTCGTCATCCGCGCCGCCCTCCTCTACGTCGGCGCCCTCCTCGGCACCGTCGTCTACGCGGGCCTCGTCGACAAGAACCTGTGGGGCCACGTCCGCCGCTGGGCCGGCATCATGATCGCGGTGATCCTGGTCAAACCGGTCATCGTGATCGTGCTCGGCCTGGCCGGCGCCCTGTCCAGCGCCGACGGCCCGGACTCGTTCTCCGCCGTCGTCTCCGGCCTCGCCATCATCCTGCTCGCCATCTTCGCCAGCGCGATGATCTACCGCTTCGTCCCCGGCTTCGGCGACGAGATCGCCAGCGGCCGCAACAACCGCATCATGCAGGGCGCCGAGGGCAAGGCCGCCGCGGTCATCAGCTCCCCGGCCACCATGGTCGCCCAGGGCATCAAGACCCACAGCGCCCGTACGAACGACGGCGGGGGCGGCCAGTCCTCGTCCGGCGCCCGCCCGTCCAACCCGGTCTCCGGCGGCGTGGCCGCGCACAGCAGCCGCCCGTCCGGCGGCGGCTCCGTCCCCTCCGCCGCGCCCGCGCCCCGCCAGAGCCCGGCGAACACCCCGCACGCCAGCAACGCCCGCAACAACCGCACGGGAGGTGAAGGGCGTTGACGACAGAGTCCCACCTGTCCCATCCGATCACGCCCCGCCGGACATATCTCATCGGCCGTGCCCGGCCGAACGCGATCGTCGGCAAGAATCGTGAGACCGGCGAGATCGCGCTCATCATCGTGGGCGCGTTCCTCGGCATGATGTGCGGGCTCCTCGTCCCGGTCCTGTCCCTGCGCATCGTGCTGCTGACGGGCTTCCCGATGCTGGCGCTGATGGCGGTCTACGTGCCGTACAAGCGCCGTACGTTCTACAAGTGGTTCGAGATCAACCGCAGTTACAAGCGCACCGTGCGCCAGGGCACCACGTACCGCTCCTCCGTCATGGAGGCCGGCGTGCACCTCGACGGACGCGAGGTGGAGATCGGCCCGCCCCCCGGGATCGGCCGCATCAACTGGCTGGCCGCCCCCTTCGGGCCGGACGAGATCGCCGTACTGCTGCACGCGGACCGCCGTACGGTCACCGCGGCGATCGAGATCGAGGGCCCGGGCGTCGGCCTGCGCGACAGCGAGGACCAGGAGGCCCTCGTCGACCGCTTCGGCACGCTGCTCAAGCACGTGGCCAACGGCGACGGCTTCGTCACCCGCATCCAGATGCTCGCCCGCACGCTGCCCGCCGACCCGGACGCCCACGCCAAGGACGTCGCCCAGCGCGGCGACGAGAAGTCGCTGACGTGGCTCCAGCAGTCGTACGACCAGCTGCAGTCGATGGTGTCCACCAGCAGCGAGCAGCACCGCGCCTACCTCGTCGCCTGCATGCACTTCACCCGCGAACTCTCCGCCGAGGCCCACGCGATGGCCCGCGCGTCCCGCCCCCACGCGGGCCGCAAGCTGGACCGCGACGCCGGTCTCGCGGTCGTCATGGCGCGTGAACTCACCGACATCTGCTCGCGGTTGCAGGAGGCGGACATCCGCGTACGCCAGCCGCTCGGCCAGGGCCGGCTCGCCTCACTGATCCACTCCATGTACGACCCGGACCACCCCATCGACCACCTCCAGGCGATGACGAAGCGCAACGCCTGGCCGGCCGAACTCGACGCCATGGAACCGACGTTCCTCCAGGCGAAGACCCGTGAGTCGTCGACCCGCGACCCGTGGTGCCACGCCACGGCCTGGGTGAAGGAGTGGCCGATGACCCCCGTGGGCGTCAACTTCCTCGCCCCGCTGCTGGTTCACACCCCGGACGTGATCCGCACGGTCGCCGTGACGATGGACCTCGAACCCACCGAGGTCGCCATCGAGCGCATGCTGACCGAGAAGACCAACGACGAGGCCGACGCCTCCCGCGCCGCCAAGATGAACCGCACCGTCGACCCCCGTGACGTCGCCGCGCACGGCCGCATGGACCAGCGCGGCGAGGACCTCGCCAGCGGCGCGGCCGGGGTGAACCTCGTCGGCTACATCACCGTCTCCTCCCGCAACCCCGAGGCCCTCGCGCGGGACAAGCGCACGATAAGGGCGTCCGCCGGCAAGTCGTATCTGAAGCTGGAGTGGTGCGACCGCGAACACCACCGCGCGTTTGTGAACACACTGCCGTTCGCCACGGGCATCCGGAGGTAGGGCTCAGATGCGGGATCCGCTGTCCGTCCTCACCGACGCCTTCACGTCCTTCCTCTTCGGAAAGATCGAGTCCACCCGGCTCCCGGTCCGCACCTCGACAGGCCAGGCCCAGGCGGTCTACCTGCCGACCGCGGCCCCCGGCCTCGGCGACTCGGGCGTCATCATCGGCCGCGAGGTCTACTCCGGCAAGGGCTACATCTACGACCCCTTCCAGCTCTACGGCCAGCAACTCCCCGCGCCCCACTGGCTGGTGCTCGGCGAGTCCGGCAACGGCAAGTCGGCCCTGGAGAAGACGTACGTCCTGCGCCAACTGCGCTTCCGCGACCGCCAGGTGGTCGTCCTGGACGCGCAGGGCGAGGACGGCGTCGGCGAATGGAACCTGATCGCGGAGGAGTTGGGGATAACCCCCATCCGCCTGGACCCGACAGCCGCCCTGGACATGGGGATTCGCCTCAACCCCCTCGACCCGGCGATCACCACCACGGGCCAACTCGCCCTGCTCCGCACGATCATCGAGGTGGCGATGGGCCACGGCCTCGACGAACGCTCCGGCTTCGCGCTGAAGGTGGCGCACGCCTACGTCAACGAGACGATCGTCGAACGCCAGCCCGTCCTGATGGACATCGTCGAGCAACTACGGCACCCGGAGCCGGAGTCGGCCGAGGCGATGAACGTCGCCATAGACGACGTACGCGCCTGGGGTCTGGACGTGGCCCTCGTCATCGACCGCCTGGTCGACGGCGACCTCCGCGGCATGTTCGACGGCCCGACGACGGTGGGCATCGACCTCGACGCCCCGCTGATCGTCTTCGACCTGTCCCACATCGACCGCAACTCCATCGCCATGCCCATCCTGATGGCCATCGTCGGCGTCTGGCTGGAACACACCTGGATCCGCCCCGACCGGAAGAAGCGCATCTTCCTGGTCGAGGAGGCCTGGCACATCATCAACAGCCCCTTCGTGGCACAGCTCTTCCAGCGCCTGCTGAAGTTCGGCCGCCGCCTGGGCCTGTCGTTCGTGGCGGTGGTCCACCACCTCTCGGACGTCGTCGACGGAGCCGCCGCGAAGGAAGCGGCGGCGATCCTCAAAATGGCGTCGACACGAACGATCTACGCCCAGAAAGCGGACGAAGCACGCGCCACCGGGCGGGTGTTGGGGCTGCCACGCTGGGCGGTGGAGATCATCCCCACCCTCACCCCAGGCATCGCCGTCTGGGACGTCAACGGCAACGTCCAGGTGGTCAAACACCTGATCACCGAAACGGAACGCCCCCTGGTCTTCACCGACCGCGCGATGACCCAGTCCTCCCGCGAACACGACCAGGAGCTGACCGACGACGCCCTGCGCGCCGCCGAGTTGGAGGCGGAGGAACGCGCCGCCGCCTTCATGGAACAGCACCTGAACGATCTCGACGGCTCCTCCGAGTCCACGGTGGCGTGAACGGCGGTGGCATGACATGAGACCGGACGACGGTGGACGCGAGCGCCAAGGGGGCATCCCCGACGGCCTGTTGGTGGGCCTGCTCGCGTTCCTCATCGGCATGACCCTGCTGGTCTGGTCGGCCACCGGCCTGGCCGCCCTGTTCTCCAAGGGCACCTGGCCGACCGGCGTGACCTTCGCTCGCACCCCCATGGCCATGCGCCACCTCATCGCCCAGCCCCACGACATCACCGGCGCCTGGCCCCAGTCCCCACCCGCCGAGTTCTCCGGCTACGGCCTCTTCTGGGGCCTGTTCATCGGCCAGCTGATGATCCTGGTCGTCCTCACGATCTTCGTGATGGGCACCCTGGCGAGATGGCGAGCGGTACGCACAAGAACCCGGGCGAAGGCGCTGGCGGCCCCGCCGTCACCGGATCCGCACGAGGTACCGATACAGCGCCCGGAGCCACAAGAGGTACCAGCCCAACGCCCGGAACCGGAACCCCAGTTGCAGCCCACGGCCGTCCTGGAACAGACGGCACCCGTGCCTGTCACTTCAACCTCTCTGGCCAACGGTGAACGGGTGGGTGGGTGGGAAAGAATCCTCCTGGCGACGGCGGAAAGCCGCCAATCCACAGCCACCCAGGCCGTACGGGACGCAGAAGGCCCAGCCCTGGTAGTCACGTCCAACAAAGCGATCTGGCAGGACACCAAGGACGCCAGAGCCAAACTGGGCCCGGTCCTCCTCTACGACCCCACCCACCTCTGCGACACCCCGGCCCGCCTCCACTGGTCCCCCACAACAGGCTGCGAGGACAAGCAGACCGCGCTGAAACGAGCCGCTGCCCTCCTCGCCCCGGTCAGACCCACCGCGAAGATCGACCAGGCGGTAGCGGACACAGCCGAGACACTCCTCCGCAGCTACCTGCACGCCGCCGCCATCGACGGCCGCACCATCCGCCACGTCCACCGCTGGTCCCAGGGCACCCAGGTCCAGGACGCGGTACGAACCCTCCGCACCAACCCGAAGGCAGCCCCCGGCGCGGCAGGCGAACTCGAGGCGGCTCTCACGTCCCACCCCGAACGCAGGGACATCGCCCAGGAGTTGACGAGCCGCGCCCTGTCCGCCCTCTTCACGGTCAACATCCGCGAGGCATGCACACCCAACAGAACTGACGCGCTCTCCTTGGATTCCTTCGTGAACGAAGGGGGCACGCTTTATCTGGTCGGTGAATCCATCGAGGACCCCCGGACGAACCCGGGCGCGATGCCTCTCCTCACCGCCCTCGCATCAAGCGTGGTCGAGCGCGGCCGGCACATGGCCGAACGGTCATCGGCCGGTCGCCTCGACCCACCAATGACGCTTGTCCTGGACGACATCGCGGCGGTCGCCCCGCTCCCCCAGCTCCCGGACCTCCTGGCCACCGGAGCAGACCGCGGCCTGCCGACCCTGGCCCTCCTCCGCTCCAGAGAACAGGCCAGAGCCCGCTGGCCCCACCACGAACTACCGGTGTAGCAACAGCACTTACGGCACTGCGCGGCTACGGCCGCTCGACCACCATCTCCAGCTCGCGCTCGTCCGCCTTCCCACCGAGCGGCACGACGACGCCAGTTGGTACGAAGCCGACCTTGCCGTAGAACCGCCGGGCCCGCTCGTTGTCCTCGTGCACGATGAGCCGCACCCGCTCGACCCCGCGCCCCCAGGCCCACTCAAGGGCGGCATCGAAGAGCACCTCCGTCAGCCCGATCCCCCGCACCTCGGGCCGCACGAACACCCCGACGATGTGCCCCTGCTTCCGCTCGACCGCGAAGCCGGCCCAGTCGACGGTCCCGGCCTCCTCGATCAGCACGGTCGCCGTCCCGACCCACTCCCCGTCAGGCCCCTCGGCAATGATCTGCTGAGCCCCCTCAGCGCCCTCAGCAGCTCCTACGGCCCGCTCCTGATAGAAGGAGTCCGGCCGGGCCAGCGCCGCGTCGTAGGTCTCCAGGAAGGCGAGGTGCGCGACGGGATCCTGCAGAGCGACGAGCCGCAGCTCCTTCGCCGCGGCCCACTCGTCGGCGCGTATCGACCGGATCTTGTAGTTCATGCCAGCCACGGTAGCCGAAACGCAGAAAACCCCCGTACCGAATTAACGGTACGGGGGTTTTCGCAATATTTGTTCGGCGGCGTCCTACTCTCCCACAGGGTCCCCCCTGCAGTACCATCGGCGCTGTAAGGCTTAGCTTCCGGGTTCGGAATGTAACCGGGCGTTTCCCTCACGCTATGACCACCGAAACACTATGAAACAGACAACCGCACCATCACCGTGACCATGGCAATGGGGTTGTTCGTGGTTTCAGAACCAACACAGTGGACGCGAGCAACTGAGGACAAGCCCTCGGCCTATTAGTACCGGTCACCTCCACCCATTACTGGGCTTCCAGATCCGGCCTATCAACCCAGTCGTCTACTGGGAGCCTTAACCCCTCAAGGGGGTGGGAACACTCATCTCGAAGCAGGCTTCCCGCTTAGATGCTTTCAGCGGTTATCCCTCCCGAACGTAGCCAACCAGCCATGCCCTTGGCAGAACAACTGGCACACCAGAGGTTCGTCCGTCCCGGTCCTCTCGTACTAGGGACAGCCCTTCTCAATGTTCCTGCGCGCGCAGCGGATAGGGACCGAACTGTCTCACGACGTTCTAAACCCAGCTCGCGTACCGCTTTAATGGGCGAACAGCCCAACCCTTGGGACCGACTCCAGCCCCAGGATGCGACGAGCCGACATCGAGGTGCCAAACCATCCCGTCGATATGGACTCTTGGGGAAGATCAGCCTGTTATCCCCGGGGTACCTTTTATCCGTTGAGCGACGGCGCTTCCACAAGCCACCGCCGGATCACTAGTCCCGACTTTCGTCCCTGCTCGACCCGTCGGTCTCACAGTCAAGCTCCCTTGTGCACTTACACTCAACACCTGATTGCCAACCAGGCTGAGGGAACCTTTGGGCGCCTCCGTTACTCTTTAGGAGGCAACCGCCCCAGTTAAACTACCCATCAGACACTGTCCCTGATCCGGATCACGGACCCAGGTTAGACATCCAGCACGACCAGACTGGTATTTCAACGACGACTCCACCCACACTGGCGTGTGAGCTTCACAGTCTCCCAGCTATCCTACACAAGCCGAACCGAACACCAATATCAAACTGTAGTAAAGGTCCCGGGGTCTTTCCGTCCTGCTGCGCGAAACGAGCATCTTTACTCGTAGTGCAATTTCACCGGGCCTATGGTTGAGACAGTCGAGAAGTCGTTACGCCATTCGTGCAGGTCGGAACTTACCCGACAAGGAATTTCGCTACCTTAGGATGGTTATAGTTACCACCGCCGTTTACTGGCGCTTAAGTTCTCAGCTTCGCCACCCCGAAGAGTGACTAACCGGTCCCCTTAACGTTCCAGCACCGGGCAGGCGTCAGTCCGTATACATCGCCTTACGGCTTCGCACGGACCTGTGTTTTTAGTAAACAGTCGCTTCTCGCTGGTCTCTGCGGCCACCCCCAGCTCATGAAGTAAATTCAATCACCGGTGATGGCCCCCCTTCTCCCGAAGTTACGGGGGCATTTTGCCGAGTTCCTTAACCATAGTTCACCCGAACGCCTCGGTATTCTCTACCTGACCACCTGAGTCGGTTTAGGGTACGGGCCGCCATGAAACTCGCTAGAGGCTTTTCTCGACAGCATAGGATCATCCACTTCACCACAATCGGCTCGGCATCAGGTCTCAGACTTAATGAATGGCGGATTTGCCTACCACTCGTCCTACACCCTTACCCCGGGACAACCACCGCCCGGGATGGACTACCTTCCTGCGTCACCCCATCACTCACCTACTAACCGCTTGGGCCGGCGGCTCCACCACTTTCCATTCCCCGAAGGGTCCGGAACGGCTTCACGGCCTTAGCATCACGATGCTCGATGTTTGACGCTTCACAGCGGGTACCGGAATATCAACCGGTTATCCATCGACTACGCCTGTCGGCCTCGCCTTAGGTCCCGACTTACCCTGGGCAGATCAGCTTGACCCAGGAACCCTTAGTCAATCGGCGCACACGTTTCTCACGTGTGTATCGCTACTCATGCCTGCATTCTCACTCGTGAACCGTCCACCACTAGCTTCCGCTGCAGCTTCACCCGGCACACGACGCTCCCCTACCCATCCCAGCAGGCGTTGGCCCTATTGCTGGAATGACACGACTTCGGCGGTACGCTTGAGCCCCGCTACATTGTCGGCGCGGAATCACTAGACCAGTGAGCTATTACGCACTCTTTCAAGGGTGGCTGCTTCTAAGCCAACCTCCTGGTTGTCTCTGCGACTCCACATCCTTTCCCACTTAGCGTACGCTTAGGGGCCTTAGTCGATGCTCTGGGCTGTTTCCCTCTCGACCATGGAGCTTATCCCCCACAGTCTCACTGCCGTGCTCTCACTTACCGGCATTCGGAGTTTGGCTAAGGTCAGTAACCCGGTAGGGCCCATCGCCTATCCAGTGCTCTACCTCCGGCAAGAAACACACGACGCTGCACCTAAATGCATTTCGGGGAGAACCAGCTATCACGGAGTTTGATTGGCCTTTCACCCCTAACCACAGGTCATCCCCCAGGTTTTCAACCCTGGTGGGTTCGGTCCTCCACGAAGTCTTACCTCCGCTTCAACCTGCCCATGGCTAGATCACTCCGCTTCGGGTCTTGAGCGCGCTACTAAATCGCCCTATTCGGACTCGCTTTCGCTACGGCTTCCCCACACGGGTTAACCTCGCAACACACCGCAAACTCGCAGGCTCATTCTTCAAAAGGCACGCAGTCACGACGCATTGAGTAAACTCAATGCGCGACGCTCCCACGGCTTGTAGGCACACGGTTTCAGGTACTATTTCACTCCGCTCCCGCGGTACTTTTCACCATTCCCTCACGGTACTATCCGCTATCGGTCACCAGGGAATATTTAGGCTTAGCGGGTGGTCCCGCCAGATTCACACGGGATTTCTCGGGCCCCGTGCTACTTGGGTGTCTCTCAAACGAGCCGTTGACGTTTCGACTACGGGGGTCTTACCCTCTACGCCGGACCTTTCGCATGTCCTTCGCCTACATCAACGGTTTCTGACTCGTCTCACAGCCGGCAGACTGTGAAAGAGAGATCCCACAACCCCGTATACGCAACCCCTGCCGGGTCTCACACGCATACGGTTTGGCCTCATCCGGTTTCGCTCGCCACTACTCCCGGAATCACGGTTGTTTTCTCTTCCTGCGGGTACTGAGATGTTTCACTTCCCCGCGTTCCCTCCACTTGCCCTATGTGTTCAGGCAAGGGTGACAGCCCATGACGACTGCCGGGTTTCCCCATTCGGAAACCCCCGGATCAAAGCCTGGTTGACGACTCCCCGGGGACTATCGTGGCCTCCCACGTCCTTCATCGGTTCCTGGTGCCAAGGCATCCACCGTGCGCCCTTAAAAACTTGGCCACAGATGCTCGCGTCCACTGTGCAGTTCTCAAACAACGACCAACCACCCGTCACACACCACTCACGCGATGTTTTACCGGGGTCGGCACTGAAGGCAGCTTTACAGCCGTACCTTCAGACACCCAACAGCGTGCCCGACACTCTTGCCGCTTCCCTCAACGTTCCACGCCCCGAAGAGCAGTACTGGAAGGAGAAGACAGTCACGAGTGCCGAATAATCAACGTTCCACCCTTGAGCAACCAGCATCAGACGTTCGCTGATGAACTGGCCTCTGACCGAGCGAACTCGGTTAGAAGTGCTCCTTAGAAAGGAGGTGATCCAGCCGCACCTTCCGGTACGGCTACCTTGTTACGACTTCGTCCCAATCGCCAGTCCCACCTTCGACAGCTCCCTCCCACAAGGGGTTGGGCCACCGGCTTCGGGTGTTACCGACTTTCGTGACGTGACGGGCGGTGTGTACAAGGCCCGGGAACGTATTCACCGCAGCAATGCTGATCTGCGATTACTAGCAACTCCGACTTCATGGGGTCGAGTTGCAGACCCCAATCCGAACTGAGACCGGCTTTTTGAGATTCGCTCCACCTCACGGTATCGCAGCTCATTGTACCGGCCATTGTAGCACGTGTGCAGCCCAAGACATAAGGGGCATGATGACTTGACGTCGTCCCCACCTTCCTCCGAGTTGACCCCGGCGGTCTCCTGTGAGTCCCCGTCACCCCGAAGGGCACGCTGGCAACACAGGACAAGGGTTGCGCTCGTTGCGGGACTTAACCCAACATCTCACGACACGAGCTGACGACAGCCATGCACCACCTGTACACCGACCACAAGGGGGGCACTATCTCTAATGCTTTCCGGTGTATGTCAAGCCTTGGTAAGGTTCTTCGCGTTGCGTCGAATTAAGCCACATGCTCCGCTGCTTGTGCGGGCCCCCGTCAATTCCTTTGAGTTTTAGCCTTGCGGCCGTACTCCCCAGGCGGGGAACTTAATGCGTTAGCTGCGGCACCGACGACGTGGAATGTCGCCAACACCTAGTTCCCACCGTTTACGGCGTGGACTACCAGGGTATCTAATCCTGTTCGCTCCCCACGCTTTCGCTCCTCAGCGTCAGTAATGGCCCAGAGATCCGCCTTCGCCACCGGTGTTCCTCCTGATATCTGCGCATTTCACCGCTACACCAGGAATTCCGATCTCCCCTACCACACTCTAGCTAGCCCGTATCGAATGCAGACCCGGGGTTAAGCCCCGGGCTTTCACACCCGACGTGACAAGCCGCCTACGAGCTCTTTACGCCCAATAATTCCGGACAACGCTTGCGCCCTACGTATTACCGCGGCTGCTGGCACGTAGTTAGCCGGCGCTTCTTCTGCAGGTACCGTCACTTTCGCTTCTTCCCTGCTGAAAGAGGTTTACAACCCGAAGGCCGTCATCCCTCACGCGGCGTCGCTGCATCAGGCTTTCGCCCATTGTGCAATATTCCCCACTGCTGCCTCCCGTAGGAGTCTGGGCCGTGTCTCAGTCCCAGTGTGGCCGGTCGCCCTCTCAGGCCGGCTACCCGTCGTCGCCTTGGTGAGCCATTACCTCACCAACAAGCTGATAGGCCGCGGGCTCATCCTGCACCGCCGGAGCTTTTAACCACAGACCATGAGGCCCGAAGTGTTATCCGGTATTAGACCCCGTTTCCAGGGCTTGTCCCAGAGTGCAGGGCAGATTGCCCACGTGTTACTCACCCGTTCGCCACTAATCCCCACCGAAGTGGTTCATCGTTCGACTTGCATGTGTTAAGCACGCCGCCAGCGTTCGTCCTGAGCCAGGATCAAACTCTCCGTGAATGTGTACCGGTTATCCGGTGATACATCACGAGAGCGGAACAGCCAGGCGGAATAAGCCCGGCCGTTCACAGCGTCCTCGCTGTGTATTTTCTTCAAAGGAACCTCGTCCCAACCGTCAGATGACAGTCGGAGACGGGGTATCAACATATCTGGCGTTGATTTTTGGCACGCTGTTGAGTTCTCAAGGAACGGACGCTTCCTTTGTACTCACCCTCTCGGGCTTTCCTCCGGGCTTTTCCCTTCGATCTTGCGTTTCCGACTCTATCAGACCGTTTCCGGTGCCGATTTCCTCGGTGCTTTCCAGGTTTCCGCTTCCGCGTTTCCCTTTCCGGCGGTTCCGACTCTATCAGATCCTTTCGGGCCTGACTCCCAGTCAGAGTGGGCTGCCTTCCCGGCTGTTGGGCCGTTCCGACGTCTCAAACCTTAGCCGATTCCCCCGGCGGAGTTCCAATCGAGTCCTAGGGACCTGATCGAACACAGTCGAGCCCAAATCGAATTGAATTCGGGCACGCCGAAATCAATCCCGTTGGGAGATCGTGCGGATGGTTTGGGTTGCCGCTGTCGCGGCGGAGGTGCTGCCGGAGAACCGTTACGGCTCGGCGGCAACCCGAAGAACTCTACGGATCGAGATGGGGTGTGTCAACCGCCCCTGTCAAGATCTTTTGCGCTGAACGGGTCGGCGGTCAGTCCAGGTCGCTCAGGCGCCCGCCGGCGTCCGGCTGGGCGTGCTCCACCCTGCGCAGCAGGCGGGTCAGGACCTCGCCGAGAGCCGTGCGCTCGTCCTGGGAGAGGTCCTGGAGGAGGTCCTCCTCGAAGACCGTCGCCATGCGCATCGCCTCCAGCCACTTGCCGCGGCCCTCGGGCGTCAGCTCGACGATCACGCGCACACGGTTGGACTCGTCCCGCTCCCGGGTGACCAGACCCTCGGCGACCATGCGGTCGATCCGGTGGGTCATCGCGGCCGGGGTGAGGCCGAGGCGCTTGGCGAGGTCGCTCGGGCCCAGACGGTAGGGGGCGCCGGCGAGGACGAGGGCCTTGAGGACCTCCCACTCGGCGTTGCTCATGCCGAGGTTCGCGGTCTGGCGGCCGTAGGCGACGTTCATGCGGCGGTTCAGGCGGCCGAGGGCCGAGACGATCTTCTCGACCTGGGGGTCGAGGTCCTGGAACTCACGCTGGTAGGCCGCGATCTGCTCGTCGAGTGTCGGTTCGCCGAGGGTGCCGGGGGTGTCGCCCATGGGCGCCAGTATGGCACGGGCCTGCTTGGCGTTGAAGTCCTTCTAGGTGTACTGTTTAGCTTCTAACTTTAGCTTCGAAGTCTTCGGCTCTAAGTAGTACCGGGACTGACCAACTCTCATGATTGAGGTGAACGTGACCAGGGCGATGGGCGCAGCGATGCGCCGGATCCACGTGGGAAACGCACTCAGCGCGTTCGGGCTCGGCTTCACGGTCCCGTACCTGTACGTCTATGTGGCGCAGGTGCGGGGACTGGGAGCCATGACGGCGGGTCTCGTACTCGCCGTCTTCGCCGTGGCCGCGCTGATCGTGCTGCCGTTCGCCGGGCGGGCCATCGTCCGGCGTGGCCCGCGGCCGGTTCTCATCGTCGCCCTGGTTCTGGCCGCCGTGGGGTCGATGAGTCTGGGGCTGGCGGGGAGTGCGACGGCCGTGCTGGTGTCGGCTGCGGCGCTCGGGGCCGGGCAGGCCGTGATGCAGCCAGCGCTCGCCACGATGATCGTGGACTGCTCCACGGCGGAGACGCGGTCGCGTGCCTTCGCGATGCAGTTCTTCCTGCAGAACCTCGGGCTCGGCGTCGGCGGGCTCATCGGCGGTCATCTGGTCGACACGACCAGCGCGTCGTCGTTCACGCTGCTCTTCGGCATCGAGTCGGCGATGTTCCTGGTGCTGGCCGGAGTGATCGCGACCGTGCGGATGCCGCACTCGCCCGCGATCGGTGACGCGCCCTCGCAGTCGGCCAAGGGTGCCTGGAAGCAGCTCCTCGGCAACCGGGCCATGGTGCAGCTGAGCGTGCTCGGCTTCGTGCTGTTCTTCGCCTGCTACGGGCAGTTCGAGTCAGGGCTGAGTGCCTACGGCGTCGAGGCCGCCGGTATTTCCACGTCCGCGCTCGGGACCGCGCTGGCCGCGAACACCGCGATGATCGTCGTCGCGCAGTTCGCGGTGCTGAAGTTCGTCGAGCGGCGCCGGCGCTCGCGCGTGATCGCGGTCGTAGGAATGATCTGGGCGCTCGCGTGGGTGACGGCCGGGTTCGCCGGGCTCGGGCACGGGAGTCAGGAGATGGCCACGGCGGCCTTCGTGTCGACGTACGCGCTGTTCGGGCTCGGGGAGGCGATGCTGTCGCCGACCGTCGCTCCGCTGGTCGCCGATCTGGCGCCGGAGGGGATGGCCGGGCAGTACAACTCCGCCTTCGCCCTGGTGAAGCAGCTCGCGCTGGCCGTGGGGCCCGCGGTGGGCGGGCCGCTCGGGGCCTCGCTGCCGGGGCCGTATGTCGTGACGTTCTTCCTGTTCTCGCTGGGGATCAGTGTCCTCGCCGTACGGCTGGGACGGCAGTTGAGCGTGGTGCAGGACCAGCCGTGGCGTGCGAAGGGGAGCCTGGTCGTGGCGCGCGGGAGTGTCGAGCCCGTGGGTGTGGAGGCATAGGTCAGGCCGGGGCCGTCTTGGGGAGTACGAACTCGCACCAGACGGCCTTGCCTCCGCCGGGGGTGCGGCGGGAGCCCCAGTTCGAGGCGATCGTCGCCACGATCGCGATGCCTCTGCCGGACTCGTCGGCCGGTTCCGCTCTGCGGCGGCGGGGCAGGTGGTCGTCGCCGTCCGTCACTTCGACGATGAGGCGGCGGTCCGTGCGGCGCAGGCGCAGGCGCATGGGCGGGGTGCCGTGCTGGAGGCTGTTGGCGACCAGTTCGCTGGCCGCCAGGACGCCGAGGTCGTGGAGTTCGGTGGGGAAGCGCCAGCTGGTGAGGACCCCGGAGGCGAAGGCACGCGCGCGGGGGGCCGCTTCCACTCCGCCGAGCAGCTCCAGGGCCGCATTGCGGAAGAGGTCGCCGGAAGGGCCGCTGCGGGCCGGGTGCTGGAGGACCAGGACGGCCACGTCGTCGTCGTGGTCCGCGGTGACGCCGAGCGAGCGGACCAGGCGGTCGCAGACGACCTGGGGGGTGCCGGTCGCGCCGGCCAGGGCACGCTCCAGGGAGGCGATTCCCTCGTCCAGGTCCTCGTCCCTGCGCTCCACCAGGCCGTCCGTGTAGAGGACCGCGGTGGAGCCGGGGCTGAGGGGGATCGAGCCCGAGGCGTGGATCCAGCCGCCGGTGCCGAGCGGGGGGCCGGTGGGTTCGTCGGCGCGCTGGACCGTGCCCGTCTCGTCGCGGACGAGGATCGGGAGGTGGCCCGCGGAGGCGTACACCAGGCGGCCCTCGTTCGGGTCGAAGATGGCGTACACGCAGGTGGCGATCTGGTTGGCGTCGATCTCCGTGGCGAGGCCGTCCAGCAGCTGGAGGACCTCGTGCGGGGGCAGGTCGAGGCGGGCGTACGCGCGGACGGCGGTGCGGAGTTGGCCCATGACCGCCGCCGCGCGGACGCCTCGGCCCATGACGTCGCCGATGACCAGGGCGGTGCGGCCGCCGCCGAGGGTGATCACGTCGTACCAGTCGCCGCCGACCGCGGCCTCGGTGCCGCCGGGCTGGTAGGTGGCGGCGATGCGCAGGTCGTCGGGTTCTTCGAGTTCCTGGGGGAGCAGGGAGCGCTGCAGGGTCACCGCTGTTTCGCGCTGGCGGCGTTCGCTCGCGCGCAGGCGTTCGGCGGCCTCGGCGTGGTCGGTGACGTCGGTGGCGAAGATCAGGACGCCGCCCTCGGCGCTGTCGGCGCTCTCGGCGACCGGGGTGCACGTGAACGTGTACGAGCGGCCGCCAGGCGCCTTGCGGGACTTGAGGGTGCGGGGCTTGCCGCTGCGCAGGACCTGGTCGAGGAGCGGGAGCAGGCCCAGTTCGTCCAGCTCGGGGAGTGCCTCGCGGGCCGGGGCGCCGAGGGGGCGGGTGCCGAAGGCCGCGGCGTAGGCGTCGTTGACGTACGCGATGCGCTGGTCGGGGCCGTGCACCAGGGCGACGAGGGCCGGGACGCGGTCGAGGACCTCGCGGACGGGCAGGTCGTCGACGGCGGGGACCATCGGCGGCTCGTCGGTGAGCTGCTCGGCGCGGGCCGCGGGCACGGAGCCCTCTCCCCGCCGGTCCGAGGTGACCGTGTGGTCGGTCCGGGCTGCGGCGCGGCGCTGCGTTCCGGGGAGTCGGGCGCTCCAGCGCGTGAAGTTCACAGTGGGGAAAGCCTCTTGGGTGAGAAGGGCGAGCGTGGGCCCGCCCGAAGTCGTGGACCAGTCTGGCAGTGTGACCGAACCGGGCCGACATTCGTCAGACGCCGGGGTGGCCGGTGGAGTTCCTCGGTCCGGTCAGTTCGACCCCTTCGGGTCGTGTGGAGGCTTTCCACCGGCCGCGAGTTCGAACTCGGCTCGGGGGTGTTCGAGTGAGCCGAGGGAGACGATCTCCCGTTTGAAGAGCCCCGCCAGGGTCCATTCGGCGAGCACACGGGCCTTGCGGTTGAAGGTGGGGACCCTGCTCAGGTGGTAGACGCGGTGCATGAACCAGGCAGGGTAGCCCTTCAGCTTCCGGCCGTAGACCTGCGCGACGCCTTTGTGCAGTCCCAGGGAGGCGACCGAGCCGACGTACTTGTGGGCGTACGTCTCCAGGGGCTCGGCGCGCAGGGAGTGCGCGATGTTGTCGCCGAGGATCTTGGCCTGGCGTACGGCGTGTTGGGCGTTGGGGGCGGTCTCGGTGCCGGGTTCGGTGGCCGTCACGTCGGGGACGGCGGCCGCGTCTCCCGCTGCCCACGCGTGCGTGGCGCCGTCGATCGTCAGCTCCGGGGTGCACTTCAGGCGGCCGTGGGAGTTCAGCGGGAGGTCGGTGGCGGCGAGGACCGGGTGGGGTTTGACGCCGGCCGTCCACACGAGGGTGCGGGTCGGGAACTGCTGGCCGTCGCTGAGGACGGCGACCCGGTCGACGCAAGACTCGAGGCGGGTCTCCAGGAGGACCTGGATGTTGCGGCGGCGCAGCTGGGTGACCGTGTAGGTGCCCATCTCCTCGCCCATCTCGGGGAGGATGCGGTGCGTGGCCTCGACGAGGATCCACTTCAGGTCGTCGGCGTCGATGTTGTGGTAGTAGCGCACGGCGTAGCGGGCCATGTCCTCCAGTTCGCCGAGCGCCTCGACGCCGGCGTAACCGCCTCCTACGAAGACGAAGGTCAGGGCCGCGTCGCGGATCGCGGGGTCGCGGGTGGAGGAGGCGATGTCCATCTGCTCGATGACGTGGTTGCGCAGGCCGATGGCCTCCTCGACGGTCTTGAAGCCGACGCCGTGTTCGGCGAGACCCGGGATCGGGAGGGTGCGCGAGATCGAGCCGGGCGCCAGGACGAGTTCGTCGTACGCCAACTCCTCGGTGCCGGTGCCCTCTTCCTCGGTGGCGAGAGTGCTGAGGGTCGCGGTGCGCTTGCCGTGGTCGATGGCGGTGGCCTCGCCGATGACGACCCGGCAGCGGTCGAGGACACGGCGCAGCGGGACGACGACATGGCGGGGGGAGATCGAACCGGCGGCGGCCTCGGGGAGAAACGGCTGATACGTCATGTAAGGGTCGGGGCTGACTACGGTGATCTCGACCTGCCCGCGCTTGATTTCACGTTTCAACTTCTTCTGAAGGCGCAGGGCCGTGTACATCCCGACGTAGCCGCCACCGACAACGAGAATGCGCGCGCGTTCCTTCACCATCCCATGACGCACCCGGCGCTTGAGTTTGTCCACAGCCTCGACAAATTGTGTGACCGGCGAGGGAGGGTGCGCGGGGGTGCCGAAAGTGCCGTCGTTCAGGGCAGGTTCGCAGGTCAGCGGGGGTGATCGGGGTGGTGCTCCGGGGTGCAATCGGGACGTATGCGACCCGTACTCCGATCGGGGGGCGCTCCGTGCGGAACCTGCCCCTTCTGAATTGACCCCCTCTCAACTATGTTCGTGTGTCGACGGGGTGAAGGGGGATGTGCTCAGCGGGTCCGCGAAGAGCGAGGCTCGCGAACCGGGCTTGTCTCACGATGCTCCGGCTGCCAATGGCGGGGAGTCTCCGGGGGGAGACGTCATTAACCGGGGGAACGTGTATGCATATTCAGGACTCTCATTGGACATCCGCGTCAGCCATCGCATCCGGCGGCGCGGTCGGAGCGGCGGGGAACGGACGCGGGGACACCTCGCGGACGACCCCGTTGCGGGTGGACGCACAGCGCAATCTGGAGCACGTACTGCGCGCGGCGCGTGAGGTCTTCGGCGAGCTGGGTTACGGCGCGCCGATGGAGGACGTGGCGCGGCGCGCGCGGGTCGGTGTCGGGACCGTGTACCGGCGCTTTCCCAGCAAGGACGTCCTGGTGCGGCGGATAGCTGAGGAGGAGACCTCCCGGCTGACCGACCAGGCGCGGTCGGCGCTCGGGCAGGAGGACGAGCCGTGGTCGGCGCTGTCGCGCTTCCTGCGGACGTCGGTGGCGTCGGGGGCGGGGCGGTTGCTGCCGCCGCAGGTGCTGCGGGTCGGCGTCGCCGATGAGGGGGAGGGTGCGGGCCTTCTCGACGAGGCGCGGGTGCCGCAGCAGCGGACGCAGCCGGGGGCGGGTGAGCTGCGGCTGGTTCCGGAGGACTCTGCGGGGGCTCTGGGGTCCGCGGAGTACGACGCCGGGGCGACCGCGCTGCTGGAGGTTGTGGGGCAGTTGGTCGATCGGGCTCGGGCCGCGGGGCAGTTGCGGGCGGATGTGTCCGTGTCGGATGTGCTGCTGGTGATTGCCACGGCTGCGCCCTCGTTGCCGGATGCGGCGCAGCAGGCGGCGGCGTCTGCGCGGTTGCTGGACATCTTGTTGGAGGGGTTGCGGTCTCGACCCCTGTGAGGTGGCGGGCCTTTTGAGGTGGCGAGCCCTTTGAGGTGGCGGGCGTCTTCTGGGGGCTGCGCCCCCAGACCCCCATCGGCCCTGAAGGGGCCTCGTCCTCAAACGCCGGACGGGCTGATTATTCGCGGCCTGCGTTGAAAAGCGCCGGACGGCTGAGCAATGCCGGCCTGCGTTGAAAAGCGCCGGACGGCTGAGCGATGTCGGCCGGCGTTGAGGGGTGCCGGACGGGCTGATCAACGTCGACCTTCGTCGGCAGGTTGACCCGTTCCCCGGTGACTCGAATAGGTGACTGTGGGGCGGGGGTGCCTTGGTGCCCCCGCCTCGCCGCTCACCCGGGAGCATTTCGGGTGGCTGGGTCAACTGGCCGCGTGGGGGCGACAGTTGAGGCTTCCCCGGACGGGTGAACGCTAGTACTGCGTTGCGGGAAGTCCCCACGGATGAGTGGAAGGTCTGTGGGACGGGGTCCTGAACAAAAGCCAATATGGCACGCTGACCCGGTGTTCGGGACTGGCTGGGCAGGCGGCGGGGGCTTTGCGCGATGAGCGTTGACGGGCGTGACGAGTCACTGGGTGACGGTGACGCGGAGGCCGGTGGGCTGACCTCACCACAGGTGCCCAGTCAGGGTGGACCCAGCGGTGCCGTTCCACACGGTGGTGCCGTCCCGCACGGGGGCGACCCGGACGAGGGCAGCGTCCCGCCGCAGCGTGAGGGCAGTGTCCTGCCGCCGCCGTTGCCGCCGCGGGAGATGCCCGCCGCCGACGCCTCGCTGATCGAGCGGATGCGCGCCGGAGACGACACGGCGTACGAGGAGCTGTACCGGCGCCACGCGGACGCCGTGCGCCGGTACGCCCGTACCTGCTGCCGGGACGCGCACACCGCCGACGATCTGACCGCCGAGGTCTTCGCCCGGATGCTCCAGGCGGTGCGCGGCGGTTCGGGGCCCGAGCACGCCGTACGCGCGTATCTGCTGACCTCCGTCCGACGGGTCGCCGCGAACTGGACGAAGTCGGCGAAGCGCGAGCAACTCGTGGACGACTTCGCGGTGTTCGCGGCGCAGTCCGCGCGGGTGTCGGAGGTGTCGGACGACGACACCCTCGGCCTGGGTGCCGACGTGCGGGCCATGCACGAGGCCGAGCAGTCGATGGCGATGCGGGCCTTCCGGTCGTTGCCCGAGCGGTGGCAGGCCGTGCTGTGGCACACCGAGGTCGAGGACGAGTCGCCGAGCGAGGTCGCCACGCTCTTCGGGCTCGACGCCAACGGCACGCGCGTGCTGGCCAGCCGGGCCCGTGAGGGGCTCAAGCAGGCCTATCTCCAGGCCCATGTCAGCGCGACCCTCACCGACGACGAGGAGTGCGCGCGCTACGCCGACCAGCTCGGCACCTACGCCCGCCGCCGGCTGCGCACGCGAGCCGAGCGGGGGCTGCGCAAGCACCTGGAGGAGTGCGCGAAGTGCCGGCTGGCCGCGCTGCAGATCGAGGAGGTCGCCAGCGGTATCCCGGCGGTCGTCCCGGTCGCGGTCATCGGCTGGTTCGGTGCCGCCGGGTACGCGAAGGCGGTCGCGCTCATCGCCGGTGGTGCGAGCGCGGGCGCGGCCGGTGCCGCGGGTGCCGCGGCCGCCGCGGGCGGGAGTTCGTCCGGCGGTGCGGGTGCCGGGGGCGCGGCCGCCTCCGAGGGGCTCGGCGCCCCGGTGAAGGCGGGCATCGCGGCCGGAGTGGTGGCCACGGCGGCAGCGGCGGCGATCGCCCTCGCGCTGGCCGGCAGCACCCACACCCCCGCGAAGAAGCCCGAGGCGAAGCCGGCGCCCTCGTCCTCCCCGGTCGCCAAGCCGGAGTCGACGCCCCCGACGCCCCCGAAGAAGCAACCCGGCCCGGAACCGGCGGTGTTGAGGCCCGACCCGACCCCCACTCCCACCCCGAAGCCGACCCCGAAGCCCACCCCCCGGCCGACCCCGAGCCCGACCCCGAAGCCCACCCCGCCCCCGAAGCCGACCCCCAGGCCGACCCCGAAGCCCACGCCGACCCCGACCCCGACGCCCCCACCCGCGCCGACGATCTTCCAGGTCAGCGAGCTCTCGTACGACGTCAACGGCGACGGCACCACCCCGGAGATCCGGCTCGGCGGCAGCAGCTGGGTGTGGCAGCGCTACGGCGTCTCGATCGGCGGCGCGCGCTACACCCACGGCGCGACCGTGCACGGCCGCTCCTCCGTGACGATCGACCTCAACCGTCCGTGCGTCTCCTACGACGCGACGGTCGGCGTCGACGACATGATGCTGGGGATCGGGCGGGTCTCGTTCTCGGTGTACGCCGACGGGGTCCGGCTGTGGCGGTCCGGGGAGATCTCCGGCGGGGACCGGGCGGTGCCGGTCCATGTGGACCTCTCGGGGCGCAGGACCGTACGGCTCGTGGTCGAACCGCACAGCTCCTTCGACAAGCTGGCGCTGGCGGACTGGGCGGAGTCCAAGTTCACCTGCCAGTAGGGCGCGTGGCCGCCTGGTGCGTGCCCACCGAGTGCCCGCCCGCCGGGCGTCCGCTCCCTGGGCACCGCCTCGGCGCTACGCCGGTGCGGGCAGCTCCGCCAGGATCTCGTCCATCGTGAGGGTCTCGCCGCGGGCCCGCTCGGCGGCGTAGCGCTCGGCGCCCAGTGCGGCGCGGGCGGTCGCCTCGGTGCGGTCGGCGCCGACGCGTTCCGGCATGGGGCGCGGGTGCGGGCCGCGTCGGCGGTCACCGGCGGCCAACAGGCGGGCGGCGCGCGGGAGTTCGCCGAGGTCGGCGGAGAGCAGGGCCGTGTGGTCGACCAGCATGGCGATCACGGCGTCGGCGCAGTGCTGTTCGACGGCCTCGCGCAGGGTCGCGGTCATCATCGCGAGCCCGCGCTCGGGGCCCGACTCGGCGGCCGCGATCAGCGCGGAGACGGCGTGCAGGCCGGCCCTGAACTGCGGTGGGGGCGTGCCCCGTTCGCTCTGTGCCGCGGCCTGGTCGCTGAACTCCCGGGCGCGGGCGATCTCCCCGTCCTCCAGGGCGATGTGGGCGCGCAGCATCAGGACGAAGGCGCGGGCGTCCGGTACGCCGTGCCGGTCGGCCTCCGTGGTGGCCTCGTCGAGGCCGGCGAGGGCGCGGTCGCGGTCGCCCGCGCGGAAGGCGAGTTCGGAGAGGCGGGCGATGAGGAAGGGGGTCTCGGTGTAGGCGCCGACCTCGTAGGCCAGCTCAAGTGCCTCCTCGTAGGCCGTCTTCGCCTCGTCGAAGTGGCCGCGGATCATGGCGGCCTCGCCGACCGCGCTGGAGAACTGGGCGCGGACCCAGCGGTCGCCGACGCGCCGGCAGAGGACCTGCAGGGTGGTGAGGTCGTCGTCGATGCCCGCCATGCCGCCGGGTGAGTCGACGAGGAGGTGGGTGCGGAACATCAGCAGGACCGCGTTCTCCCAGTCGCCGCCGTGGACACGGACGTTGGCGACCGCGGCCTCCATGGCGGGGCGGATGTCCATGGACTCGGTGATGAAGTAGGCGGTGAGCGGCCAGATGAGTCCGGGCATCCGGGCCGCGTGCGGGCCGCCCGCGGCGAAGTGGCCCTGGATCAGCTTCATGTACTGCACCATGCGCTCGTCCGGCAGGCCGTCCGCCGTACGGCCGAGGAGCTCGGACTCGGCCCGCAGGAAGAGGTTCAGCAGCCGGAGGTTCATCCGCCGGCCGTGCAGGGGGTGGCGGGCGTCGGCCTCCGGGTCGGCGAGGTAGGAATCGACGTAGCTCTCGTCCGGGTCCTGGTCGGGGCTCTCCGTTGTGGTGAGGGCGAGGACGCGGAGGACCCAGTCGGCGCCCTCGGGGCGGTAGTTGCGCAGCCACCAGAACCAGCCGACGGCGAGGACGAGGGCGCCCGCCTCCGCCTCGTCGCGGTCGGCGACGGAGCGCGCGAGGGCCGCCCGGATGTTGTCGAGCTCGGTCTCCAGGCGGGCGATCCAGGGGAGTTGGTCCCAGGAGCGCAGGAGCGGCTCGGCGGTCTCGACGAGGGCGCGCACCCACGCGCGGTGCCTGTGCTCGGCCGCGGTGCGCAGGTCGGGGGTCTCGGCGGCGCGCTCCACGGCGTACTCGTGGATGGTCTCCAGCATGCGGTAGCGCATGCCGCCGTCGGTCTCGCCCGGGGTGGCCACGATCAGGGACTTGTCGACGAGGGAGCCCAGGAGATGGGCCGCGGGGCCGGTGCACACGGTCTCGGCGGCCGCGAGGTTCCAGCCGCCGGCGAACACGGACAGCTCGCGCAGGGCGGTGCGCTCCGGTTCGTCGAGCAGGTCCCAGGACCAGTCGACGACGGCGCGCAGGGTCTGCTGGCGGGGCAGGACCGTGCGGCTCCCCGAGGTGAGGAGGCGGAAGCGGTCGTCGAGGCGGTCGGCGATCTGGCGCGGGGTGAGCAACCGGAGCCGGGCGGCGGCCAGTTCGATGGCGAGGGGCAGGCCGTCGAGGCGGCGGCAGATCTCCGCGACGGCGTCGGTGTCCCGGAGCACGGTCCGCGCGTCGGGGCGGACGGTGGCGGCGCGCTCCGCGAAGAGGCGGTGGGCCTGGTCGGGGACGAGGGGCTCGACCGGGCGCACGGACTCGCCGGGGACGCCGAGGGGTTCGCGGCTGGTGGCGAGGATGGTGAGCCGCGGGCAGCGGGTCAGGAGGGTCTCGGCGAGGTCGGCGACCGCGCCGATGACATGTTCGCAGTTGTCGAGGATCAGGAGCCGGGCGCGCGAGGCGCAGTGCTCCACGAGCAGGGCGACCGGGTCGTCCTGGGTGGTCATCAGCTCGGTGGTCCGCAGGGCGGTCTCGCGCAGGCCGAGGGCGCTGACCACCGCGCCGGGCACCGCCTCCGGCCGGTCGAGCCGGGCCAGCTCGACGAGCCACGCCTGCGGGAGCGAGGCCGCGGCCTCCTCGGCGAGCCGGGTCTTCCCGGAGCCGCCCGGTCCGGTGAGGGTGACGAGGCGGGCCCTGTGCACGTCGGAACGGATGGCGGCGATCTCGGGTTCCCGGCCCACGAAGGAGGTGAGCCGTGGACGCAGGTTGCCGTCGCGCTCGGCACGCCCCGGCGCGGGGGCCGTCGTAGTCGCGGGTGCTGTCGACGTGAGCAACTCCGCGTGCAGCGACCGGAGTTCCGGCCCCGGGTCGGTGCCGAGCCCCTCGGCGAGCGCGCGCCGGACCGTCTCGTAGGCGGCGAGCGCGTCGGCTCCGCGCCCCGAGTCGCGCAGGGCGCGGACGAGGAGGGCGTGCAGGGGTTCGTCGTAGGGATGGGCTGCGGTCAGTTCCTTCAGTTCCGGTAGGGCGTCGGCGGCGCGGCCGAGCAGCAGGTCGGCCGCGATCCGGGCGCGGGTCGCCTCCTCGCGCAGGGCGTCCGGGCGGGCGGCGGCGGAACGGTCCGGCAGGTCGGCGAGCGCGGGGCCGCGCCACAGGGCGAGCCCGTCGCCGAGGTCGCGGGCGGCGGCGGGGGCGTCGCCCCGGTCGAGGGCGGCCGTGCCCCGGCGTACGAGGTGTTCGAAGACGTACAGGTCGACGTCGTCGCGGGTGGCCGCGAGGCGGTAGCCGCCGGGGTCGGAGGCGACGGCGTCCTTGCCGAGGGTGCGGCGGAGGCGGCCGACGAGGGCCTGGAGGGCGGCCGGGGCGTCCTGGGGAGGTTCCTCCGCCCACACCTCGTCGATCAGGGTGGTGAGGGGGACGACCCGGCCCGGGTGCAGGGCGAGGGCGGCGAGCAGGGCGCGCAGCCGGGCGCCGCCGAGGGGCAGGGCGGTGCCCCGGCTGTCCTCGGCCCGGGTACTGCCCAGGATTCTGTACCGCACCGGACCATTGTCGCCGGGTGCGCGGGCCGGGGTCACGGCGTTTCCCGGCGGGGCGGCGGATGGGGTGGTTTGCGGTGTGCTGCCCATCACCTCCCGGATCGGTGCAACGACTGTGTGTGAACAGTTAATGTCCGTATACAGCCAAAGCCCTCACCTGGGCCTAGGCTGCGCAGCGGAGCCCCCACCTGGGCTTCGGCATGTTTTTGGGGGCAGGGGACGCGTTGACCGGAGCAGCACCGCAGGCGGTGCACTTCAACATCCTGGGCGCGCTGGAGATCTGGGCGGACCAGCAGCGGCTGCGGCTCGGCGGGCCGATCCAGGAACGGGTCCTGGTCACCCTGCTGCTGGAGCCCGGACGTGTCGTGCCGGTAACACGTCTCGTCGAGGCCGCGTGGAACGAGGGGCCGCCCGCGACCGCCGTCCACCAGATCCGCAAGGCCGTCGCCGATCTGCGCCGCCGCATACCCGGCGGGGCCGGACTGCTGGTCACCGACGGGCCCGGCTACCGCGCCGCCGTCGCCGACGAGCAGGTCGACCTCAGCCGCTTCACCCGGCTCACCGGCGAGGCCCGCGAGCAGTTCGCCGCCGGGGCCGCCGCCCAGGCCGCCGACCTGCTGCGCCGGGCCCTCGCGCTGTGGCGCGGCCCGGTCCTCGCGGGCTCCGGGGGCACCACCCTCGCCGCGGCCGCCACCGCCCTCGACGAACGCAGGCTGGCCGCCGCCGAACAGCTCTTCCAGCTCCGTCTCGATCAGGGCGAGAGCCGCGAACTTGTCGTGGAGCTACGCGAGTTGATAGTCGAGCATCCGCTGCGCGAGACCCTGCGCGGCCAGCTGATGCTCGCCCTGTACCGCTCGGGCCGCGCGGCCGAGGCCCTGGAGGAGTTCGGCCGGGTGCGGGACGTGCTCGTCGCGGAACTCGGCATCGACCCGGGCCCCCGGCTGACCAAGCTGTACGAGGCGATCCTGCGCGACAGCGACGAGCTGACCGGCCCCGAGCCGCAGCAGCCCGCCACCGTCCCGCAGGCCCCCGTCACCGCGCCCTCCCTGTCCACGCTCCCCTACGACCTCTCCGACTTCACCGGCCGCGAGGAGGAGCTGCGCACACTGCTGCGGCACGCCGCCGAACCCTGCGACGGGACGCGGATCGTGGCCGTCGACGGCATGGGCGGCAGCGGCAAGACCTCCCTCGCGGTGCGCGCCGCCCACCAGCTCGCCGACCAGTACCCGGACGGGCGGCTCTGCTTCGACCTGCGCGGCTACTCCCCCGGCGAGGAACCCCTGCAGCCGGCCGCCGTGCTCGGCGCCCTGCTGCGCACCCTCGGCGTCCCCGACCAGCGGATCCCCGAGGACGAGGGCGGCCGGGCGGCGCTGTGGCGGGCCACCCTCGCGGGCCGGAGGGTGCTGCTCCTGCTCGACAACGCGGGCGACACCACCCAGGTACGGCCGCTGCTGCCGGCCTCCCCCGGCTGCCTGGTCCTGGTCACCAGCCGGGCCCGGCTGATGGACCTGGACGGCGCCGAGTGGATCTCGCTCGGGGTGATGCCGCCCGAGGAGAGCCTGACGCTGCTCGCGGAGACACTCGGCGAGCGGCGGGTGGCGGCGGAACCGGAGGCGGTGGCCGAACTCGCCGAGCTGTGCGGCCACTTGCCGCTGGCCCTGCGGATCGCGAGCGCCCGGCTGCGCAACCGCCAGCGCTGGACCGTGCAGTACCTGGTGGACCGGCTGTGCGACGAGACGCGGCGGCTGGGCGAGCTGAGTTCGGGCGAGCGCAGTGTCGCGGCGACGATCCAGCTGTCGTACCAGGCGATGGAGGAGGAGCACCGCAGGGCCTTCCGGCTGCTCGGGCTGCATCCGGGGACCGAGGTCGACGTGCACTCGGGCGCCGCGCTGCTGGGCACGGACCGGCGCACGGCGGAGGACATCCTGGAGCGGCTCCTCGACGTGCATCTGGTGCAGCAGCACACGCTCGGGCAGTACGCGCTGCACGATCTGGTGCGCAGCTTCGCGCAGAGCCTGCGCACGGACGCCGCCCGGGCCACCGACCACGCGGCGCTCGAGCGGGTCCTCGACTACTACGTGGCCGCCTCCGAGCAGGCGTGCGCGGTGCTGTTCCCGCGCCGGGCCCGGCATGCCACCCCGGCCCCCGCCGACGTGGCCGAACTGCCGCCGCTGCACGAGGTGGAGCAGGCGCGCGGCTGGTTCGACCAGGAGCACTCGGCGCTGCTGTCGGCGGTGATCGTCGCCCACGAGCAGGGTCTCGACGTGCAGACCGGGCAGCTCGCCCGCAACGCGATGTTCTATCTGAACCTGCGCGGCTCGTTCGACGAGTACGAGAACGTGGCCGTCCTCGCCGTGGCCTCCGCCCGGCGGCTCGGCGACCCCTCCGCGCTGCGCGCCGGGCTGTCCAACCTGACGTCCTCGCACTGGAAGCTGGGCAAGTTCCGCGACGGTCTGACCTCGGCGCGGGAGGCGCTGGAGATCGCGCGGGCGGCCGGTGACATCCACGGACAGGCGGTCAGCCTCGACCAGTTGGGGCTGCTGCACAGCTGCCTCGGCCATCTGAAGGAGGGCCGGGACAACCTGGTCCGCAGCATCGAGCTGCACGAGAACGCGATGCGCAAGGAGATGGCCCTGTGCAACCTCAGTACCGTCTCCGCCTGGCTCGGCCGGTACGCGGAGGCGGCCGTCGCCGCCGAGCAGGCCGTCGAGCTGCGCCGCTCGCTCGGTGAGCCGGTCAGCCAGATCCCGGCCCTGAACGACCTGGCGATCGCCCTCCTCGGCCTCGGCGAGCCCGAGCGGGCCCGCGCCTGCCTGGAGCAGGCGATGTCCGTGGGCGACGAGTCCTCGTTCCCGGAGGACCTGGCCCTCACTCTCGCGCTCGCGGCCGACGCCGAGCAGCGCCTCGGGCGGCAGCGCACCGCGTCGGCGTACGCGGAGCAGGCCCTCGACCTGGTGCGGGAGCGCGGTACGGCGCTGCGCTGCTGCGACGTCGAGAACATCGTCGGCCGCATGCACCGCCAGCGCGGCGCCCACGCCCAGGCCCTGGAGCTGCACCGCAGCGCCGCGCGCCGGGCCGGTGCCATCGAGTACCGGGTGGAGCTGGCGCGCGCCCACGACGGCATGGCCCACGCGGCCGCCGCGCTGGGCGACGGCGCCTCGGCCCGCCTGCACCGCACCCGCGCGGACGACCTGTTCGCGTCGATGGACATGCCGGAGGGCACGGGCTGAACACCCCGTCGCCTACGACAGTGCCCCGCATCCGGTGCGTCCGGGTGCGGGGCACTGTCGTGCCGTGGGCGGCCGTCAGCCGGTGATGAAGTCCGGCCCCCCGTTGTTCATCGCGCCCGCGACCACCGTGTCGGGTCCCCCGTTGTTCGCCGGAACCACCGTGGCCCCCCAGCCCAGTGCCAGAACCGCCGCCACGATCCCTATGAGCCCGACCGTCTTCCTGCGCATCGTTCTTCCCCCCTGTGGTGGTGATGTCGTTCGACGTCCCTCATGCTGTCGTCGAGCGATCCCGAAGCGATACCGCTCGGATACCGTCGGTCATCCTGCCGCCCGGCGAGCGCGCGGAACAGCCTCAGTTCGGGGTCGGCATCGGCGCCCGCGCGCGCCGGTTCGGGGCCGCGCCCGGCGAAGGACGCCTCGGCGGCGACCACCCGGGCGCCGCCCGCGGTGAGCACGAGACGGGTGTACGCCGGTCCGGCGCGGTAGTCCGCCAGGTCGAGCAACGCCCGTGCCGCCGCCCGGAGTTCGGCCCGGGCGGGGGCGCCCAGCGGGGCCGGGTAGAGCTCGGTGACGGGACCGTCGGCCTGGTGGTGGGCGGTGATGGCGAGGACGTGGTGGGCGCCGTCGACCGTCAGGGTGTGCACGCCGAAGGCGGGTCCGGCGAGGTACTCCTCCAGCAGATAGGGGCCGGGGGCGGCGTCAGCGGCGCGCCGGGCCGTCCAGGCGGCCAGATCGCCGGGGCAGGTGATCCGGGTGACGTGGTGCGTGCCCGCCGCGTCGGTCCGCTTGACGACCAGCGGGAGCCCCAATGTCCTGACCAGCGCCGGGACTTCGGCGACCGACCGGGCCACCCGGGCGCGGACGGGCGAGCGGCCGTTCTCGTTGAGGAGGCGGCGCATCGCGGTGTGGTCGCTGATCCGCCGCACGGACTGGGCGGTGGCCGAGGCCGGTCCCGCCGGGTCGGCGGCGGCCAGGGCGGCCAGGCTGCGGCGCCGGTCGTCCAGGTGCAGGACCTGGGCGATGCCGTGCCGGCGCGCGGTCCTGCCCAGCAGGGCGGCGAGGCCGGCCGGGTCGCCGGTGTCGGTCAACTGCACTCCCTGGGAGAGCCGTTCGGTCTCGGCGAGGCAGTGCGGTGCGCACAGCGCCGGGTCCTGCACCGACCAGACCCGGAACCCGGCCGTCACGGCCCTGACCACCGAGGTGTGACAGGGCCGGACGAGGAGCAGCCGCCGGTCTGCTCCGCACCTCATGTGCCGGCCGGTGACCGGTCCAGTCCGACGAGTTCGTCGGCGAGGGTGCCGCCGCTGCCCCAGTGGTCGTGCGCCACGTCCCGGACGAGGACGGTCACGGCCTCCTTGGGGCAGCCCGCGATCCGGGAGGCGGTGGCGGTCAGTTCGGCCACGAGCTCGGCGCGCGCGGCACGGTCGTTGCCCTGCCACCAGTCGACGGTGATCACCGGCATGTCAATGCTCCTTGCAAGAAGGGGTGTTGGGGGTGTGGCGAGGGGCGGTGTCCGTGTCGTCCTGCCACAGGCTCAGATAGCGCTCGCCGGTGTCGGGCAGCACGGTGACGACGGTCCGGCCCGCGTACTCGGGCTTGGCGACGAGCCGGGCGCAGGCGTGCACGGCCGCGCCGGACGAGACGCCGACGAACACGCCCTGCCCGCGCGCGAGTTCACGTGCGGTGTGCAGGGCGTCCGCGTCGGTCACGGTGACGACCTCGTCGATGAGGGAGACATCGGTGGTGGCGGCGACGAACCCGCCGTTGAGGCCGGGGATGCGGTGCTGCCCTGCCGAACCGCGGGACAGCACCGGGGAGTTGTCCGGCTCGACGGCGACGACGTGGACGGCCGGGTTCTGCTCCTTGAGGTACCGGGCGATGCCGGTCAGGGTGCCGCCGGTGCCGACCCCGCACACCAGGACGTCGACCTGGCCGCCGGTGTCCGCCCAGATCTCGGGGCCGGTCGTCTCGTAGTGGGCGCGGATGTTGTCCTCGTTCTCGTGCTGCCGGGTGAACCAGGAGCCGGGTGTGGCCGCGTGGATCTCCTCGGCGCGGGCGATCGCGCCCTGGTAGCCGGCCTCGCGCGGGGTGCGGACGACCTCGGCGCCGAGCGCGCCCAGCAGGGCGACGCGTTCGGCGGTGGCGCTGTCGGGCAGCACGATCACACAGCGGTGGCCGCGCGCGGCGGCGAGGGCGGCCAGCGCGATGCCCGTGTTGCCGGAGGTGGCCTCCACGACCGTTCCGCCGGGCCGGAGTTCGCCGCGTTCCTCGGCGGCCCGCAGCATGAACAGGGCGGCCCGGTCCTTGATGCTGGACAGCGGGTTCACGGACTCCAGCTTGGCCAACACCCGTACGTCGTCGGCGGCTTCGTCCATACGCAGCCGAACCAGGGGTGTTGAGCCGACCAGGTCGGCGATGCTGTCGGCGATGGGCTGGGGCACGGTGTCCTCACGTGGGTCGGAAGGGATCAGGCGTCTTCGAGCACGAGCTGCTCAAGGAACCAGGTCTCGACCTGCCGCAACCGCGCCTCCACGGTCGCCCGGTCGGGCCCCGAGACCAGCACCGTGCACAGGAAGTCGGACGAGGTCCGGGCCGCCGCCAGGGTCTGGCCCGGCTGCACGAACACCCGGAAGCGCTCGACCCAGGGAAACTCCGGCGGTACGGCGTCGGGTACGGCGGCGACCCGCCCCGGCCGCTTCATCAGCACCAGCTGGCCGGTCATGGTGCGCGGCACCGGCCGTTCGCCGGACGGCAGTTGCTCGACGGCCACCGGCAGGCCCAGCTCGGCGCGCAGCCAGCTCTCCGTGGGGTCGGCGCCGAACAGCAGCGTCACGATGTCGCGGATCGCGGCACCGCCCGTGCGGCAGGCGATCTCGCAGAGCACCAGCTCGTCGTCGGGCGTGTGGAAGACCTCGGCGTGGAAGGCGAAGTTCTCCGGCCCCGGCAGCGCCGCGAGCAGCCGCTCGGTGAACGCGAGCAGGCGGTGCGCCAGCGGGTCGTCCACGTCGAGGGTGAGGTCGATCCGGGGCCCGGTGTCGGTGGCGAACGTGGCCAGCGCGTACTGGTACTGCGAGGGCCAGGCCAGCGCGAGCCGGCCGTCGAGCACCAGGCCGTCGATGTGGCAGAGCGGGCCGGGGACGTACTCCTCGGCGATGAGGTTCGGCAGGTCGGGGCCGTAGAGGTCGAAGTCCTCGGCGAGGTAGGTGTCCAACTCCTCGCGGCTGTCCAGGATATGGAGGCCGACCGAGCCCGCGCTGTCACGCGGCTTGAGGACCACGGGGAAGCCGTGTTCGTCGGCGAACGCGACGATGTCGGTCGCCGTCTCCATCTCCCGGTACGCGGCCACCCGCACCCCGGCCGCCGCCGCCAGCTCCTTCATCAGGGACTTGTCCCTGAACGGTAGGACCGTCTCGGTGCGTTGACCGGGCAGGCCGAGTATCTCCCGCAGTACGGCGGCCCGTTCGAGGTCCCGCTCGTGCGGGGCGACGACGTGGGTGACGCCGTACTCGCGGGCGAGGTCCAGCGCGCGTTCCTCCAGCCGGCCGCTCGTGTCGTAGCCGTCGACCGACTCGGTGTACGCGTATCCGGCGCCGGACAGCGGGAGTTGCTCGCCCACCCGGTCCAGGTTCTCGCGCGAGGCGAGCAGCAGGACGTCTCCGGCGTGGTCGGCGAACCAGGTGTCGTAGGGGACCGCGTGCAGCGAGCCGACCTGGTGCAGGACGAGAACACTCATTCAGACCGCCTCCGCGCTTTCCAACTGCCGTGCCTGCGCGTCCACGAGGTGGCGTGCGTCGGCGGTGTCTCCCGTGTACCGGACGATGTCGACGCGCCAGGTGCCGAGTGCGTCCTGTACGGCCTCGACCTCGAACGGATGGCCCGGCATGGCGGGCAGCGCCGCGAGGGCCGCGTCGGTGGCGGGGTTGCCGGGGCCGCGGTGCCGGGGTCCGGTCGTCGCGGGTTCGACGGTGAGCCCCGCGGTGGCGGCCGTGTCGCCCTCGGCGAGACCGCCCCGGGCGAAGGCACGCAGCGCGGTCTCGTCCGCGAGCCCGGCGACGACCGCCCGCTCGGGGCCGCGCCTCCGCCGCACCACCAGGGGATATCCCCAGGTGTGGGCGGCCCGGTACAGGTCGGGGATGGTGGCGGCGGGCGCCCGGGGTACGACGGGCACTCCCGCGGCGCCGAGCAGGTCGGCGGCGCGGATCGCGTCGGCGCCGACGACGGCCTCGTCCCGGGTCTGCCCGGGGAGACCCAGCCGGTCCCGGAGCGCGCCGGCGCGGATCTGGTCGTCGGGGTGCAGGGCGACCAGCGCGGTCACGTGGGTGTTCGACGCGAGGCTCAGGACGGCGAGTTCGGCGGTGGCGGAGGCCGAGTCGGCGGCGGTGGTGGAGGAGTCCACCACGATCGCGTCCCCGCCCAGCCACTCCCCGTACGGCAGCTCCCCCAGGGACCGCCGGTGCAGTACGACGACCGTCATGCCCGGTCCTCCCCTTCCATGCGGACCGTGAGCCCGGTCGCGACCAGTTCCTCGCACAGCAGGACCGCCTTGTCGGTGTCCGGGCCGGTGACGGCGATCAGGCCGAGCCGGTCCCAGTTGTCGCGGGCCGCGCGCAGGACGGAACCCTTACGGGCCGCGATGTCGACGGCGAGGACGTCCGGGTGGGCGCGGAGTTCCTCGGCGCCGGTGATCTCGGCGACCGTGCCGGGGCGTCCCAGCAGTCCGCGTACACAGCCCGCGGCGCGTGCCTCGGGGCGGGCGGGCAGCGGCTCGACCAGGCCGAAGGGCCAGGCGATGGCGTACCGCACGAGGTCGATGCCGTAGGCCGCCTCGACGAGGGTCTGGATGCGGCCGCCGCCGTTGCGGTTGTGGCCCTCGATGACGAGGGGCCCGCGCGGGGAGAGCCTCAACTCGGTGTGCGCGGGGCCGTCCTTGAGGCCGACCGCGTCGAGGAACGCGGCCACGGCCGCCTCGATGCGCCGTTCGTCCTCGGCGCGCAGCCTGGCCGGCATCGCGTGACCCAGTTCGGCGAAGTGGGTCTCGTCGACGAGTTTCTCGGTGATCGCGACGACGACGTGCCGGCCGCCGAAGCTGAAGGACTCGATGCTGTACTCGGGCCCCGGGATGTACTCCTCCATGAGGTAGCCGCCGACCTGGTAGAGCGTGGTGCCCCGGTCGACGCCGTCGGCGCGCAGCGTCTCGATGTGCCGCCACACCTCGTCGACGTCCTCGGGCCCCGACACCTTGAAGATGCCGAACCCGGCGGTCAGGTCGGTGGGCTTCACGACGAACGGGTAGCCGTGCGCGGGCCCGAACGCGGCCAGGCTGTCCCGGTCGGTCAGGGGTCCGGCGCCGATCGCGAACTCCGGTGCCACCTGCGCGAGATGGCGGCGCATCGCGAGCTTGTCGCGGAGCAGCCGTGCCGTCTCGTGGCCGGTGCCGCCGAGCTCGAACAGGTCGTTGATCCGGCCCGCGATCTCCAGGCCCGGTTCGGTCAGGGAGAGCGCGGCGGCGAAGTTCCACACCTGGTGGGCGGCCCTGGCGAGCGGTTCCACCACGGCCCAGTCGGTGAAGTCGGCGACGAAGGTGACTTCAGCGAGCTTCGCCTGTTCCGGGTCGAACTTGTCCTTGTGCTGGATCAGGATCACGTTCAGGCCGAGCGACTTGGCGATCCGCAGCGGCTCGGTGAGATGCCCGAGCAGCAGCAGGGTGCGCTCGGGGACCATCGGCTGCGTGGTCCCCGGCTGTACGGCGTTCAGCCGCGCCGAGGTGTACGTCACCGTCAGCAACTCCTGCGCCGCCCGCGCCCGTTGCTCGGTCTCCCGGGCGTCGGCTCCCTCGACGACCACGAACCCGTGCCGGCTTCCGGAGTGCACCGTGACGGGCAGCTCGTCGCCGGGGCCGTAGGGGAACCGCAGGTCGTGGACGTACGCCAGCTCACCGATGGCGTCCTGTCCCTGGACGTGGTCGATGCGGCCCGGCTCCAGCTGGAAGAAGGAGATCGCCGCCGAGCGCTCGACGGGCCCCGGGGTGACGGGTCGCCCGGCGAGCGCCTCGAAGATCGCGGCCTCGATGTCGAAGCCGGTGGCGATGCGGATCAGGTGCGGGATGCGGTCGCCGCCGAGCCGGGCCTGCGACTCGACGATGCGCGGGCCGTCGGCGGTCAGGATGATCTCGGTGTGGGCGGGCCCGAAGCGGTGCCCGGCCGCGTCGAGCAGTGCCGTCACCAACTCGCCCATGTCGGCGGCGGTTTCGGCGGGCAGCGGCGCCGGGAAGAGCTGGCCGGTCTCCACGAACAGGTCGCCGTCGGTGACCTGCTTGGCGGTGATGCCGACGACCTGGTGGACCCCGGCCGCGCTGAGCGTCTCGACGCTGAACTCGGGGCCGTCGAGGAACTCCTCGACGACCACGGGACCGTCGTAGGAGAAGGTCTGCAACTCCTGTTGCCAGGCGCGGAGTTCGTCGGGGGTGCGGACCAGGCGGACGCCCGCGCTGCCCTGGAGGCGGGTGGGCTTGACGATCGCCGGGTAGCCGAAGTCCCGCAGGAGTGCCGGGACTTCGGTGGGGGTGTCGGTGCTCGCGCTGCGCATCGGGGAGAGGGCGTGGGCGGCGAGGAGTGCGCGCATCGCGGCCTTGTCGTTGAGGCGGCGGACGGCCTCGGGCGGGTTGAGGGCCAGGCCCAGGGCGTCGGCCTCCAGGGCGGCCGGGAGCATCGTGGACTCCTTGCCGAGGTGCAGGACGTGGGCGACGTCGTGGGCGCGGGCCGTCTCGCGGACCAGAGTGCGCAGGGCGGCCTCGTCGGTGAAGTCGGCGTGGAGCAACTCGACCGAGTGGCTTGCCACTTCGCGCAGGTAGTCCGGCGTCTGGAGGGTCGGGTCCCAGATCGAGACGACCTCGAAGCCGGCGGCCACGGCCTTCTCCACCAGCTGGCGGTACGGCTGGACCATGAGGATCCGGTGGTTCTCGGTCACTGCTGGGCCCTTTCAGGAAGATGCGCGAACGGTGTGCGGGATACGGCGGTCGAGAGGGTCAGCCGGCGGTCGGCACCGCGTGGGCGACGCGGTCCGCGCGGGCGTCCTGCGCGCGGAACAGCGACTGGTAGAGGGCCATCGCGGCGAGGCCGAAGAGGGCGTAGACGACGGCCATGCCCCAGGCCGGGATGAGCGCGCTGATGGTGACGCAGAGCGAGCCGACGAGCAGGCCCAGGCGGACCTGGAGGCCGTACGCGGCCATGTACTTGGTGCGGGAGGCGTCCGGCACGGAGTTGGCCAGCAGGGTCTGCTTCACGGGGGCGTTCATGAGTTCGCCGGCCGTGACCACGAAGGTCGCGATGATCAGCGTCCAGGCGTCGCCGCTGACCGCCCACACCATGTAGCCGACGGTGAACACCACGATGCCGCCCATCAGCCGGCGCCGTTCGCCGACCTTGCCGAGCACCTTGCCGACCCACAGCGCGCAGCACACGACCAGCAGGGTGTTGACGGCCCGCATGATGCCGAGCATGTTGACCCCGTTCACCCGCACGTGCCACGGCCCGAGGTCGATGAGGTCCTGCGTGGTGAAGTGGTCGCCGAGGCGTACCGCGATCGACGACGAGATCTGCACCTCGATGGAGCGGATCAGCAGCGCGGCGACGATCAGGCGCAGGAAGACCCGGTCGCGTACGACGAACAGGTAGCCGGTGAGCGCCGACTTGACCCCGCGCGGGTTCTCGACGCCGTCCTCGGGCGCCGTCTCCTTGATCCCGAGGAAGGTGGTCGTGAAGACGGCGCCGAGGCAGATGCCTGCCGCGGCGAGGAGTTGGAAGAAGTAGCCGTAGTAGAAGAAGCCGCCGACCAGCGAGCCCAGCATGAACGCCATGTTCGTGGACCAGTAGTTGATCGTGTAGATCGCGGTGCGGGACTCGACGGTGGTGACGTCGACAAGCATCGCGTCGTTGGCGGGCAGCGCGGTGCCGGCCGAGCAGGCGGCGAGGAGGTAGAGGACGTACATGACGACGCCGTTGCCGCCGCCCGCCGGTGACGCCACGAACGCGAGGCCCAAGTAGGCCAGGCAGGCGCCGAGTTCGCCGCCGAGCAGGACCGGGCGGCGGCCGTAGGTGTCGGAGAGGTGGCCGCCGACGAGGTTGCAGGTGATGGCCGCGAGGGCCACGACCAGCGTCATCAGACCGGCGGTCGCGGCGCCGTAGAGCTTCGCGAAGTGGATCACCATCAGCGGGACGAGCATGATGTCGAAGAACCGCTGGACGAAGGCGACGGCTATGCGCAGCCGGAGGTTGGGGTGCAGCTCCTTGAGGTTCACCGGCCGGCCTCGGCGTCCATGGGCTCCGCCGGCCACCAGCTGAGGTACCGCTCACCGGTGTCGGGGAAGACGGTCACCACGGTCGCGCCGGTGAGGTCGTGGCGGCGGGCCAGCTCGGCGCAGCCGTGGGCGGCGGCGCCGGAGGAGATGCCGACCAGGAGTCCGGTGCGGGCCGCGATGGCGCGGGTGGCCGCCGCCGCGTCATCGTCGGAGACCGCAATCACCTCGTCGATCAGCTCGACGTCGGTGACCGGGCTGATGAAGCCGCCGTTGAGACCGGGGATGCGGTGCGGACCGGGCTCGCCGCCCGACAACAGGGCCGATCCCGTGGGCTCCACGGCCACGACCCGCAGCTGCGGGTTGCGTTCGCGCAGGTAGCGGGCGGTGCCGGTGAGGGTGCCGCCGGTGCCCACCGTGCAGACCAGGTGGGTGACCCGGCCCTCGGTGGCCTCCCAGATCTCCGGGCCCGTGGTCGTGTAGTGGGCGCGGACGTTGTCGGCGTTGGTGTGCTGGCTCGCGTACCAGGAGCCGGGGATCTCGACCGCCAGCTTCTCGGCGCGCTCCACACAGCCCGCGAACCCGAGGGTGTGGTCGGTGAGTTCGATCTCGGCGCCCAGCATCCGCAGGGTCAGGATGCGTTCCTGGGTGGCGTTGTCGGGCAGCACGATCAGGCACCGGTAGCCGCGTGCCACCGCCAACGCGGCCAGCGCGATACCGGTGTTGCCGGACGTCGACTCCACCACCGTGTCGCCCGGCCGGAGTTCGCCGCGTTCCTCGGCGGCCGTGAGCATGAACAGGGCGGCCCGGTCCTTGATGCTGGACAGCGGGTTGGCGCACTCCAGTTTGGCGAGCACGCGGCCTTCCGCGCCCTCAAGGGGCAGCCGCAGAAGCGGAGTTGAGCCGACGAGGTCGGCGATGGTGTCGACTACGGCCAGAGACATGAGCGGTCCTCGGTGGGAAGCGGTCGGTGGACGGTGCGGGCGGTCACCAGGACCCCGCCGACGCGGTCACCGCGAACAGGTCCTCCATCAGACGGGGTTGGTGCCCCTTGGCGCGGATCACGGCGGTCGGCGCGAGGACCCGGGCGTACGCGGGCACGTCCTTGTTGACCAGCGCCTGGGCGCCGATGACGGCGTGGTCGGCGATGGTGACCGGGCCGAGCACGGTGGCGTTGGTGCCGAGCACGACGCCGTTGCCGACGCGCGGGTGCCGGCGCTCCCCCTCGGGCCGCTTCACATCGCTCCACCAGCCGACCGCGCCCAGCGTCACCTGGTGGTAGATCGTCACGTCGTCGCCGACCTGCGCGGTCTCGCCGATCACCACGGCCGCGCCGTGGTCGATGAACACCCGCCGGCCCAGCTCGGCGCCGGGGTGGATCTCCACACCGGTGGCGCGCCGGGCGCCGTAGGCCAGCAGGCGGGCCGTCATCCGGTGGCCGCGCCGGTGCAGGCGGTGGGCGACCCGGTGGGTCCACAGGGCGGGCAGCGCCGGGTGCAGCAGGGCCTCGCGGCGGCTGCGGATGGACGGGTCGCGCTCGACGACCACGCGGAGGTCCTCGCGGAGCGTGCTCAACAGGCGTTCTTCCGAGGGCCGTTGGGCGTATACGCGGTCCGTCATGCGCTCGCTCCCGCCGGTTCCCGTACGGCCGCCAGGGTCGCGTCGATCAGCCCGCCGAGGGCCGCGACGGTCCCGGGGTCCGTGAAGTCGCCCTCGAGGGTGAGCAGTTGGCCCGCTCGGCCGACGGCGACCGGCTCGTGGTCGACCACCCGCGCGCCGCACCTGGTCAGCACCCGGGCGAGCGCGGTCTGCGCGTCGACGGCACCGCGGGCACCCGGCGAGGCGCTGGTGAGCGCGACGGTCCTGCCGCTCAGCGCGCTCTCGCCGTTCGGGCGGGAGAGCCAGTCGAGGGCGTTCTTGAGGACGCCCGGCATCTCGCCGTTGTAGGCGGGCGTGCTGATGAAGACCGCGTCCGCGTCCCCCACCAGCCGCTTGGCGGCCCGTACTTCGGGCGAGCCGTCCGCCTGCTCGACGTCCCAGTCGAAGTGCGGGAGCAGGCCCACGGACAGCGACTCGATCTCGTACGTGTCCCCGTCCGGCCGCTCGGCCAGCAGGCGGCGCACGGTGGCGAGGACGGACGCGTTGAGCGAGTCCCTTCGGACGCTCCCGGAGATGAGCACGATCTTGGTCACGGCGGCTTGCCCCTCAGTTCTCGGCTGGCTCCGAGCCTGACCCCCGCCGGTCCCGAACCCGTCCCGTGCCGTTCCCGCGCCCCGCGGTACCGGCACGGGAAGCCTTCGGTAGCCCCCGACCGCAACCTGATCAACGGCTGATCAACAGGGGGAAACCACGCCAATGAAGACCGCGAGTGCACCTACGTCCGGCATACCGCTCACGGGCAGCCACCTGCCCGACCTGCTCGCCCACCAGGCCGCCCTGCGCCCCGACGCGACGGCCGTCGACTACCGCGACACCCGGCTCTCCTACGGCGAACTCCACCGCCGTAGCCGCGACTTGGGCGACCGGCTCGCCCGACTCGGGATCGGCCCCGACACCTGTGTGGGCCTGTTCACCGAGCCGTCCCTCGATCTGATGGTCGGCGCGTGGGGCATCCTCGCCGCCGGTGCCGCCTATCTGCCGCTGTCCCCGGACTACCCGGAGGACCGGCTGCGCTACATGCTGGAGGACTCCGGGGCCTCGGTCGTCGTCACCCAGCCGCACCTGCGCGACCGGGTCACCGCCCTGGCGCCACGCGGCACGACGGTCCTCACCCCGCAGGACGCGCCCTCCGAGGGCGACCTGCCACCGGCCGCGTCCGTGCCGGCCCCGGAGCATCTCGCCTACGTCATCTACACCTCGGGCAGTACGGGTCGCCCCAAGGGCGTGATGATCGAGAACCGGGCCGTCGTCAGTCAGCTGCGCTGGCTCGCGGACTGCGGTCACCTCGGGCCGCAGGTCTCGGTGCTGCAGAAGACGCCGATGAGTTTCGACGCCGCCCAGTGGGAGATCCTCGCCCCGGCCACCGGCGCCCGGGTGGTGATGGGTGCCCCCGGCATCCACCGCGACCCCGAAGCTGTCCTGGCGGCGGTACGGGCGAGCGGGGTCACCACCCTCCAGTGCGTGCCGACACTGCTCCAAGCCCTGCTGGACACCGAGGAGTTCGGGTCCTGCACCTCGCTGGAGCGGGTCTTCTCCGGCGGCGAGGCCCTCACCCACGGGCTCGCCCGCGACCTCCTCGCCGAACTGCCCGGCGTCTCCCTGATCAACCTCTACGGCCCGACCGAGACCACCATCAACGCCACCGCCCACCAGGTCGACCCCGACGCCCTCGGCGGCGGCACCAGCGCGACCGTCCCGATCGGCGTCCCCGTCGACGGCCTCAGCGCCTACGTCCTCGACGCGGACCGCGCGCCCGTGGACATCGGCGAGAGCGGTGAACTCCACCTGGGCGGAGTGCAGTTGGCGCGCGGCTACCTCGGACGCCCCGAGCAGACCGCGGAACGGTTCGTCGACTCGCCGTTCGCCGCGGGCGAGCGCCTCTACCGCACCGGTGACGTGTGCCTGTGGAACCCGGACGGCACGCTGCAGTTCGTCGGCCGTACCGACAACCAGGTCAAACTGCGCGGCTACCGCGTCGAGTTGGAAGAGGTCGCGGCCCGTATCGAGGAGCACACCTGGGTGCGCCGCGCGGCCACGCTCGTCACCGACGACGCCCGCACCGGCCACCAGGCCCTCGTCGCCTGCGTGGAGCTGAACCCCCGCACCGCCGCCGTCATGGACCAGGGCTCGCACGGCGCCCACCACCAGTCCAAGGCGTCGAAACTCCAGGTCAAGGCCCAGCTCTCCAACCCGGGCCTGCGTGAACCCGCCGAGCTGGCGGGCCGCCCCGTCGTCGCCCTGCCGGGCCGCGAGGCGACCCCCGAACAGCGCCGCGAGACCTTCGCCCGCAAGACCTACCGCTTCTACGAGGGCGGCCCGGTCACCCGCGCCGACCTCCTCACCCTGCTCGCCCCGCGCCGGGCGCCCGGGAACCCGCGCCCGCTCACCGACCTCACCCTCGGACAACTCGGCACGGTGCTCCGCTGGTTGGGCCCCTTCCGCAGCGAGGAGCGGCTGCTCCCCAAGTACTCCTACGCCTCCCCCGGCGCGCTGTACGCCACCCAGCTGCACATCGAGTCCGGCGGGATCGCGGGCCTCGCGCCCGGCGTCTACTACCACCACCCCGCCGACCACACCCTGGTCCGCGTGGGCGACCCGAGCGGCCACTGCCCGGACGACGGGCTCGTCCTGCACTTCCTCGGCAAGCGGCGCGCGATCGAACCCGTCTACAAGACCAACATCCAGGAAGTCCTGGAGTTCGAGACCGGTCACATGCTCGGCGTCCTGGAGGAGGTACTCCCCGAACACGGCCTGACCGTACGGCCCTTGGGCCACTTCCCCGCCGTCAAGGACACCCTCGACGTCGCCGACGAGGACTACTACCTCGGCACGTTCGCGATCACCCCGGACGACGACGGTGAGCCGCGCCGCGACTCCACCGAGCTGTTCGTCCAGGCGCACCCCGGCCGGGTCGAGGGCCTGCCCGGCGGCCAGTACCGCTACCGCGACGGCCGACTGGAGCCGCTGGGCGAGGAGTTGATCGAACCCCGGCACGTCATCGCCATCAACCAGGGCGTCTACGACCGGGCGAGCTTCGGCATCAGCGCGGTCAGCCGGGCCGCCGAACCCTGGCTCGAGTACATCGAGCTGGGCACCCGGCTGCACCACCTCCAGCGCACCCCGGGCTTCGGCTTCATGTCCTCGGGCTACTCCTCGAAGACCGGGCACCCGCTGCCGGCCGCCCGCCGCCTGGACGACCTCCTCGCCGCCGCCGGCATCCCGGGCGGGGCGTCGTACTTCTTCCTCGGCGGCCGGGTCAGCGCCGAGCAGGTCGCCAGCGAGGGCATGCGCGAGGACGCCGTGCACACCAAGGGTCCCGCCGAGATGATCCGCGACGAACTCGCCCGCTCGCTCCCGGACTTCATGCTCCCGAGCCGCGTCCTCGTCCTGGACGCGCTGCCCCTGACCGCCAACGGCAAGATCGACATCAAGGCCCTCGCGGTCTCCCCCGAGGTCACCGCGGCCCGCACGGCGGGTCCGTACGTCGCGCCGGAGACCCCCACGGAGGTCCGCCTCGCGGTGACGTGGGGCACGGCCCTGAAGTACCCGGACCCGGAAGACGTCTCCACCGAGGACAACTTCTTCGCCAGCGGCGGCAATTCACTCATCGCGGTCGCCCTCGTCAACAGGATCAACAGGGAGTACGGCACGAAACTCCCCCTCCAGGCCCTGTTCGAGGCACCGACCCTGCGCGAACTCGCCGCACGCATCGACGAGGCCCCCACCGCACCGGTCTCCCGGCTGATCCCGCTGGCCCGCGAGGGCGGCTTCACCCCCGTCTTCTGCTGGCCCGGGCTCGGCGGCTACCCGATGAACCTGCGCCTCCTCGGCGGCCAAGTCGCCCTGGACCGCCCCTTCTTCGGCGTCCAGGCGCACGGCATCAACGCCGGCGAGACCCCGTACGCCACCATCCGCGAGATGGCGAGCGCCGACCTGCGCGAACTCCGGCGCGTCCAGCCGAGCGGGCCGTACACCCTGTGGGGCTACTCCTTCGGGGCCCGGGTCGCCTTCGAGGCCGCGTGGCAGCTGGAGCAGGCGGGCGAGAAGGTGGAGCGCCTGCTGCTGATCTGCCCCGGCAACCCGGAGATCCGGCGGACGGACGGGGCCACTTGGGGCCGCGACGCGTCGTACACGAACCCCGCGTACGTGACGATCCTCTTCTCCGTCTTCACCGGCACCATCGAGGGCGCGGCGCTGGACGCCTGCCTCGCGGCGACCCGGGACGAGGACAGCTTCGTGTCGTACGTCGGCGAGCTGCTCCCGGCGCTCGACCCGGAGACGATCCGCCGGATCACCCGCATCGTCTCGACGACGTACGAATTCGACTACACCTTCCGGGAGTTGGCGGAGCGGCGGGTCGAGGCCCCGATCACCGTCTTCAAGGCCCGGGGCGACGACTACTCGTTCCTGGAGGGCGCGTCCGGGTACTCCGCGAAGCCGCCGGCCGTGGTCGACCTGGACGGGGACCACTACGGCGTGCTGAAGGAACGGGGGGTGGCGGAGCTGGTGGCCGCGGTGCGGGCGGCCATGGGGAGTTGAGCCGAGGGGCGCGGTGTGACTCTGTGGGTGTCGGGGGCGGCAGGCTCACGTCCCGCTCCCGGCACGCCTGTTCACGCGCCCGATGCCAACGCCCCCCGCTGCGGCCGGATTCCCTCCGGGACCGCACGCGCGCGGGCCGGTGTTCCCGTCCAGCAGGTGCCCCGGCGGGCCAGCAGCCGCCCCAGCCACAGCTCCAGGGAGACCAGGTCCGCGAGACCGTCCAGCGGCAGGGGCTCGCCCTGGGCCGCCGCTCTCAGCGCCTTGCGGACCACGCGTGCCTCGACCAGGCCCGCCTGCGCGAGCAGCGGCGTGGCGAAGAGGTCCATCAGGGAGTCCGCGGCCACCCGTAGACCCTTGCGGGCGGCGGCCGCGGCCGGGGCGTGGGACGGGGCGCCCCAGCCGGGCGGGAGGTCGCCCACGCCGGCGCCCTCCAGGACCGTACGGAGGATCGCCGCGCGGGCGCCCGGCTGGACCCGCAGCGCCTCGGGGAGGGAACGGCAGGCGCGGACCACCTGGTTGTCGAGGAAGGGGGTGTGCAGGCGCTGAGAGCGGATCTCGGCGGCCTGCTCCAGGACGCGGAGGTCGGAGGCGTGGCGGGCGAGGGCGGCACGGGCACGGAAGTCGCCGGGGCGCTGGCCGGGGCCGCTGCCCTGTCGGCTGGGCGCGCTCTGCAGGCGAACCGATACTTCAGCCAGCGCCTCACCCGTCAGCCAGCGTGCGGCGGGCCCCGGTCTGGCCCAGGTGAGCGCCGCGAGGGAGGCACCGACCGCGCCGCCGGGCTCCTCGAAACGCTGGTTCATCAGCCGGTCGGCGAGGACCTCGAGCCCCGCGCCGTAGGGCGTACGGGCGAGGCGGCGGGCCGCGCCGTACACGCGCGCGGGGACCATCACCGAACCGTCCGCCTTCGCCAACGCGGCCACCGGGCGCACCAGATGACGTCGTTTGCGGTCCATGAGGAGGTCGGCGAGGCGGGCCGGGTGCGCGTCCAGGACCTGGCGGGCGCCGTACCCGGTGAAGTGGTCGGCACTGCCCGCGGCGAGGCGGGCGCGGTGGCGGGCGGCGATGATCAGGGAGGGGCCGGGTTCGTCGGTGAGGGGGCCGTCGAGTTCGGCGTACGGCAGGACGAACTCGTCGCCGGTGACCACCACGTGGTGCAGCCGCGGGTTGGCCGCGAGGGCGCCCGCGCGCTCCACCTCGGACTCGCGCCCGGGGACGGCGAGATCGTTGAACGTGACGGCGAGGAGGCGTTCGCCCGCGCCGGTGCCGTGCCCGAGGACCGTGCCCGGCGCCCCCGGCAGCCCGGCGGCGAGCAGGGCGAGCGTCCCGGAGGCGGGCCCCCCGGAGAGGTCGGCGCCGATCCCGGGGACCGGCATCCCGCGCGCGGCACGCCGTTCGGCGGGCCCCATGCCGGGGACGGGACCGGGGTCGATGTCGGGAACATGCCGGGGCGCGGAGAGCCGCACGCGCACCGCGTCCACCAGTGCGTCGCGTACGGCGTCCACCGCGCTGTCCGGATCCACGGGCGCCGCCGCCACCGCCAGGGAGGCCACCGGCTCGTACCCGGCGATCTCGCGCGCCCCGGCGCGCAGGATCAGCGCATGCCCCGGCGGAATGCGCCGTACCCCGTCGTAGGGCGTCGAGTCGTGCAGCGCGGCCGGGACGTCCGGGGCGGCGAGCAGCGCGGCCAGGTGACCGAAGTCGAGGTTGGCCTCGATGAGGTCGGCGAGCGGGAGCGCGGCCGTGGAGTACGCCGTACCGCCGGCCCACGGGGTGTAGAACACCGGCTTGGCGCCCGCGAGATCACCGCACACCATGGTGCGGCGGCCGACCTTGACGACCGCCGTGTAACTGCCGGACCAGGCCGTCAGATGCCGAAGTGCCCCTCCGCGCGCGGAGAACAGGCTCAGGCGCAGCTCCTCGTCGGAGGCACCGCACGTGCCGAGGACCGCGATGCGCGTCTCCGCGTCGACCTTCACGACCCGCACCTCGTCGGGCCGCCAGTCGCCGACCGCCCACAGCGGATCCGGGTCCCCCCACAGGAGTTGGGACCCCACCGGGTGGACCGTCTCACCGTCGAGGCCGGTCGCCCCCGCGGAACCGATCACGGCGGCTCCAGCGGCGGTACTGCTCCATCCCACCAACCACCGCATCGACGCCTCCACAGGCTGTGGACAACCAGAGCACCGCACGAACTGGGCACCATGCTGCCATGAAGGACGCCTTCCGGAGGGCCGGAGAAGCCGCTTGAGATCGCGCGAGGACGCCCTGGACGAGGGACAACCGGACAAGGACGACCCTACGTCCGCGACGCGAATGCGCCCCCGATACGCTCCCCCAAAACACCTAACGCGCCCTCAACTCCCGTGGTAGGAGCGGTATTCGACCTCGGGAGGCAGGGGCGTTTTTCGGCCAAATCGGCGTGACAAGGACAGGCTCGGACACGCTCCGTACATGCCCTGCGCACCGCTTCGTGCCGCGCACAGTCCGGGAGGCGGAGTTCGCCTCCCGGACCGGTCCGCCGCCCGCGGGGATGTAGGCGGCGGTGTCCCCCAGCCCACTGGATCCAGTACAGCGGGCCGACCCACGCACGATCCATGGAACCGCTCCCGTGATGGCCGGAGAAGAGCGCACACACGGGCGCACGGCCACACGACGGGGGCACGTCGCAACCCTGCGTGCAAACCCCGCACTCGCGTACGGACCACAATCCCGCCATCCGGAACAATGCCCCTTAACGCTTGGGATGCGGCGAACTACGCTGGGTTTACGAATGCCGGGTGGTTATGCCAGCGCGGCAGCCGTCTGTGTCGAGGGGTGGCGCATGTCCAGGGAGCAACGCGGGCCGAACGAAAAACTCGGCACCGTTCTCGCCCTCGCGGGAATCAGCAACGCAGGACTCGCGCGTCGCGTCAACGATCTTGGCGCTCAACGCGGGTTGACACTTCGCTACGACAAGACGTCGGTGGCGCGCTGGGTGTCGAAGGGGATGGTGCCCCAGGGCGCCGCCCCGCACCTCATCGCGGCCGCCATCGGCCAGAAGCTCGGCCGCCCGGTGCCGCTCCACGAGATCGGCCTGGCGGACGCGGATCCCGCACCCGAGGTGGGCCTCGCGTTCCCCCGGGACGTCGGCCAAGCGGTGCGTTCCGCAACGGAGTTGTACCGCCTCGACCTCGCCGGCCGCCGCGCGGGAAGCGGCGGCATCTGGCAGTCCCTCGCCGGGTCGTTCGCAGTCAGCGCATACGCAACGCCCGCCTCACGCTGGCTGATAACCCCGGCCGACAGTTCGGTGGCACGCGAGGCGAACTCCGCTGAGAGCTCCGGGACACCGCTCAAAGTCGGCCACAGCGACGTGCAGAAACTGCGGGAGGCCGCGGAGGACGCCAGGCGCTGGGACTCCAAGTACGGGGGCGGCGACTGGCGTTCGTCGATGGTGCCCGAGTGCCTCCGGGTGGAGGCGGCACCGCTGCTGCTCGGCTCGTACTCCGACGAGGTCGGCAGAGCCCTGTTCGGCGCGAGTGCCGAACTCACCCGCCTCGCCGGGTGGATGGCCTTCGACACCGGCCAACAGGAGGCGGCGCAGCGGTACTACATCCAGGCGCTGCGCCTTGCCCGCGCGGCGGCGGACGTCCCCCTGGGCGGCTATGTGCTGGCGTCCATGTCGTTGCAGGCGACGTACCGCGGCTTCGGCGACGAGGGCGTCGACCTCGCGCAAGCCGCGCTGGAGCGCAACCGCGGCCTCGCGACCGCCCGCACCATGAGCTTCTTCCGGCTCGTCGAGGCGCGGTCCCACGCGAAGGCGGGGGACGCGCAGGCGGCGGGCGCGGCGCTCAAGGCGGCCGAGGGGTGGCTGGAGCGGGCGCGGGACGGGGACAACGACCCGTCCTGGCTCGGGTTCTACTCCTACGACCGGTTCGCCGCCGACGCGGCCGAGTGCTACCGGGACCTCAAGGCGCCCCGGCAGGTCCGTCGCTTCACCGAGCAGGCGTTGTCGAAGCCGACGGAGGAGTTCGTGCGGTCGCACGGGCTTCGGCTGGTGGTGTCCGCGGTGGCGGAGCTGGAGTCGGGGAATCTTGACGCGGCGTGTGAGCAGGGGGTGCGGGCGGTGGAGGTCGCCGGGCGGATCTCTTCCGCTCGGACCACCGAGTACGTGAAGGATCTTCTGCATCGGCTGGAGCCGTACGGGGACGAACCGCGGGTAGTCGAACTGCGGGAGAGGGCTCGGCCGCTGTTGATGGCTCCCGCCTGAGCGTCTGCCCGGCTTGCGTTGTCTTGTGAGTGCGGCGCCGTCGTGGCTTGTCGCGCCACGCGGCGGAGCCGCACATGTCACAGCCCCGCGCCCCTTGGGGCGCAGGGCCCTCCCGGGGTTTGAAGGCATTGTCAGTGGTGCAGTGCACTATCGGATGCGGGAGGTGGTGCACGTGCGGGCTGAGGTCGGGTTCGACTGTGACGTGCTCGTGGTGGGTGGCGGGATTGTCGGGCTGTCGACGGCGTATGCGATCACGCGCGCCTCGCCCGGTACCCGCGTCACCGTGCTGGAGAAGGAAGGCGGGCCCGCGCGGCATCAGACAGGTCGCAACAGCGGGGTGATCCACAGCGGGATCTATTACCGGCCGGGGTCGCTCAAGGCGCGGTATGCGGTGCGGGGGGCTGCCGAGATGGTGGCGTTCTGCGCGGAGTACGGGGTGGCGCACGCCGTGACCGGGAAGCTGATCGTGGCCACGGAGCGGGCCGAGCTGCCCCGACTGCACGCACTCGTGCAGCGCGGCCGGGAGAACGGCATTCCGGTGCGGGAGCTGGGCGCCGCCCAGATCGCCGAGTACGAACCGGAGGTGCGCGGCCTGGCCGCCATACACGTCGGGACCACGGGGATCTGCGACTACGGCGAGGTCGCCCGCCGGCTGGCCGAGGCGTCCGGCGCCGAGATCCGCTACGGCGCGCGGGTCGCCCACATCGACCGCCGCCCGGAGCGCGGGGTGGCCGTCCGCACGGTGACCGCGACCGGCGGTGACGTGGTCCGCGCGCGCGTGCTGGTGAACTGCGCGGGCCTGCACTGCGACGAGGTGGCCCGGCTCACCGGCGACGACCCCGGCATGCGGATCGTCCCGTTCCGCGGCGAGTACTACACCCTCGCCCGCCCCGAACTGGTCCGCGGCCTGGTGTACCCGGTACCGGACCCGGCCTTCCCGTTCCTCGGCGTCCACCTGACCCGCGGCATCGACGGCACGGTCCACCTGGGCCCTAACGCGGTCCCGGCCCTGGCCCGCGAGGGCTACGACTGGGGAGTCGTCCGCCCCCGGGAAGTCGCCACCACGGCAGCGTGGCCCGGCGCCTGGCACATGGCCCGCCGGCACTGGCGCTACGGCGCGGGCGAGCTACGCCGGTCTTTCTCCAAGACCGCGTTCACCGGCGCCGTACAACGCCTCCTCCCGGCGGTGACCCCGGCCGACCTGACCCCTTCCCCGGCCGGCGTCCGAGCCCAGGCAGTCCTCCGCGACGGCACCCTCGTGGACGACTTCCTGATCAAGGAATCCCCCCGAGCCATCCACGTCCTCAACGCCCCCAGCCCCGCAGCAACAGCGTCGCTACCGATCGGCAGAGAGATAGCCCGCCGAGCCCTGGCAGTACTCCACGAGGACCGAGAGCCCCTCCAACCCCGGGGCACGAGACCCACCTAAGAGGCGCGGGGCCGTGACATGTGCGGCTCCGCCGCGCGAGCGCGCCCCCCTCCAACCCCGGGCAGGGCAACCCACTCAAGGGGCGCGGGGAACTGCGCGACCAGCCCCCACCGGGCCCGCACTCGCCAGACAACCCAAGCCACGCAGACGCCCACGCGCAAGCCCAGTAAAATCGACGCATTGTGTCTGACACCCCCAACACCCCCGCCACCCCCACCGAGCCCACGCCAGCGCCAGCGCCAGCGGCGGCGCAGCGAACCCGGCCCAAGGGCGAACCCCGTTTCCCGGGCGGCCCGACGCCCGACCCCGCCGGCTCCCACCACGAGCGCCGCATCCGAAGCTTCCAGCCCCGCAGAAGCCGCGTCACGGCCGGCCAGGCCGACGCCCTGGAACGCCTGTGGCCCAAGTGGGGCCTGGACATCGACGGCCACCGCACCCTCGACCTCCCGGAGCTGTTCGGAAACGACAACCCGGTGATGCTGGAGATCGGCTTCGGCATGGGCGAGGCGACCGCCCAGATGGCAGCCGACGCCCCCGCGACGAACATCCTCGCCGCCGACGTACACACCCCGGGCCAGGGCAACCTCCTCGGCCTCGCCGACCACCACGGCCTGACCAACATCCGGGTCGCGAACGGCGACGCGATCATCCTGCTCCGCGAGATGCTCGCCCCGGACTCCCTCGACGGACTGCGCGTGTACTTCCCGGACCCCTGGCCCAAGGCCCGCCACCACAAGCGCCGCCTGATCCAGCCGGAGTTCCTCACCCTCGCCGCGACCCGCCTGAAGCCGGGCGCCACCGTGCACTGCGCGACGGACTGGGAGCCGTACGCGGAGCAGATGCTCGACGTGCTCGACGCGCACCCGGACTTCGAGAACAGCCAACCCGACGGCGGTTTTGCGCCCCGTCCCGACTTCCGGCCGCTGACTCGTTTCGAGGGCCAGGGACTGGACAAGGGACATGTCGTGAACGATCTGGTCTTCCGTCGCGTACCCCACGACGACCAGCGCTGACGCCAGGCTCCATCGCGGGCCGTGCCCTTACCTCGTTAGGGTCGATGCCGTGGCCACGTTTCCGCCCCTCCCCCCACACCCCGGCCGCCCCGCCCACGCGCCGCGCGGACGCTGGTGGCAACGGAACTGGGTCCGGCACGTCGCGCTGATCACCCTGCTCACCCTCTCCGGGCTCGTCATCCTGGCGCTGGTCCGCCAACAGACCGGTACGGAAGGGTTCCTGGTGGGTCTCGGGCTCGCCGTACTGCCCGTACCCCTGCTCCTCGCCGCCTTCCGCTGGCTGGACCGGGTCGACCCCGGCCCCTGGCGCAACCTGCTCTTCTCCTTCGCGTGGGGCGCCTGCGCCGCGGCCCTCATAGCGATCGTCGCCAACAGCTTCGCGACGAGATGGATAGCGACCACGACCGCGGACCCGACCAGCGCGGACACCCTCGGCGCGACGGTGATAGCACCGATCGTGGAGGAGTCGGCGAAGGCGGCGGCCGTCCTGCTCGTCTTCCTGTTCCGCAGACGGGACTTCACCGGGATCGTCGACGGGGTGGTGATAGCCGGGGTCACCGCCACCGGCTTCGCGTTCACCGAGAACATCCTCTATCTGGGCACGGCCTTCGGCACCGACCAGCTCACCGGCGACCGCGGCTTCACCTCCGTCACCGCAGCGACCTTCTTCGTGCGCATCGTCATGTCCCCTTTCGCGCACCCCTTGTTCACGGTCCTGACGGGCATCGGCTTCGGCATCGCCGCGCTCTCCCCCGACCGCCACCACGTCCGCCGCGTCCTGGTCCCCCTGACCGGCCTCCTCCTCGCGATGGGCATGCACGCGATCTGGAACGGCTCCTCGACGTTCGGCCAGTACGGCTTCTTCGAGGTCTACGGCGTCTTCATGGTCCCCGCGTTCGGCCTGCTGACCTGGCTCGCGGTGTGGACCAGGCAGCGCGAACTCCGCAGTGTGCGCGAGGAGTTGCCCGTCTATGTGCACGCGGGCTGGCTGCCCCCGTCCGAACCCTTCGTGCTGGGCTCGATGAGCGCCCGCCGGCTGGCCCGCGAGTACGCCCGCCATCACCTCGGCCGCGAGGCGGCCCGCTCGGTCGCCCGGTACGAGGCTCACGCGACCGCCCTCGCGTTCCTGCGGCACCGGGCGGGCCGGGGCCGCGTGGGCCCCGAATTCGCCGTACGGGAAAGGGAGTTGCTGCACGAGCTGTGGCTGCGCCGGGAGGTGGCACGCCCCGCCCTGGACTACGCGGCCCGCCGCACGGCACCCCCGGTACCGGTGGTGGTACCGCCGTGGCCGCCGGTGTACGGGTCGTACGGGACTCCCCTGTACAACCCGTACCGGTCATAGCCTCGAGGGCGGTTACGCCGACGCCTGCGTGAGGCGGGTGATCTCCGCGTCCGTCAGCTTCAGTTCGGCCACGCCCAGCAGCGCGGGGAGCTGCTCGACCGTACGGGCGGAGGCGATGGGGGCCGCGACCGTGGGCTGCGCGGCGAGCCAGGCGAGGGCCACCGTGGCGACCGGGGCGTCATGGGCCTGGGCGACCTCGTCGAGGGCGGTGAGGACGCTGCGGCCGCGCTCCGACTCGGCGTACTGCGCGGCCCGCCCGGACCGGGCGCTCTCCACGGTCGTACCGGGGCGGTACTTGCCGGTGAGGAAGCCGGCCGCCAGCGAGAAGTACGGGAGGGCCGACAGTCCGCCGCGTGCGGCGACGTCCTGGAGCTCGCCCTCGTACGTGTCGCGGGAGACGAGGTTGTAGTGGGGCTGGATGGCGATGTACCGCGCCAGGCCCTCGCGGTCGGAGAAGTCCAGGGACGCCTGGAGGCGCTGGGGCGAGATGTTGGAGGCGGCGATGTGCCGCACCTTGCCCGCCTTCACCAGCTCGTCGAGCGTGCCGACGATCTCCTCGACCGGCACTTCCTCCTTGTCGAAGTGCGGGTAGTACAGGTCGATGTAGTCGGTGCCCAGGCGGCGCAGGGAGGCGTCGGCCGCGGCCTTGATGTTGGCGGCGGACAGGCCCGGGTACTCGGGGTGCTGGCTGACCTTGGTGGCGATGACGACGTCGGAGCGGTTGCCGCGGGCCTTGAGCCACTTGCCGATGACGGTCTCGGACTCACCGCCCTTGTTGCCCTCGATCCACGCCGTGTACGAGTCGGCGGTGTCGACGAAGTTGCCCCCGGCGGCCGTGTAGGCGTCGAGCACGGCGAAGGAGGCCGCCTCGTCGGCGGTCCAGCCGAACACGTTGCCGCCGAGGTTCAGCGGGAAGATCTCCAGATCGGACCGGCCCAGCTTGCGAAGAGAAGTCATGCCGTACGTCAACGCCCGCGCCGGAACCGGATATTCCGGCACAGCACGGGCGGACGGGGTCGACTCAGGGTCCGGTCAGGGGGCTGCTCAGGGGTTGAGGCCCTTGCTGCGCAGCCAGGGCGCCGGGTCGCTCGCGGTCGCGGCACCGTTGATGTGCACCTCCAGGTGGAGGTGCGGCCCGGTGACGTTGCCGGTGGCGCCCACGCGGCCGATGACCTCGCCGGTGGAGACCTTCTGCCCGACGCTGACGTTGATCGAGGACTGGTGGCAGAACCACAGCTCGGTGCCGTCGTCGAGGGTGAGGATCGTGCGGTACCCGTACGACCCGGCCCAGCCCGCCTCGGTGACCGTGCCGCTGTGGACGGCCTTGATCAGCGTGCCGGTGGGCGCGGCGAAGTCGAGACCCGTGTGGTACCCGGAGGACCACATCGAGCCGGCCTGGCCGAAGGTCCCGGTGATCGTGTACGAGGCGACGGGCAGCGTGTACTGCTTGGCGAGTGCGGCGAGCTTCGCGGCCTCGGCCTTCTTCTTGGCGGCGTCCTCCGCGGCCTTCTTCGCGTCGGCTGCCTTCTTCGCGGCGTCCTTCTCGGCTTTGGCGGCGGCGTCGACGGTCTGCTTGGCGACGGCGGCCTCGGCGACGGCCTGCGTCCTGCCGTCGACCTGCACCTGCTGCGACTCGGCCTGCGCCATGATCCGGTTCCGGAGCAGCTCGCCCGCGTTCGAGGCGCCCTTGGCGGTCTCGGTGGTGGTCACGCCGACGCTGCTGAGCGCGGTCGCGGAACCCTTGGGGGTGCTGCCGGACGAGTCGTCCAGGAGGTGGCCCACCGAGGGCAGGTCGGGCATCGAGATGGAGACCGGCGGCTTGCCGGTGTTGGCGCTGGCCATGCCGCCCGCGCTGACGGCGGCTATGACACCGACGCCCAGGACGGTGGAGCTGCGGGCGAATCCTCCGCCACCACGCTGCTTCGCGACACGGTGCTTGCCGCGGTTGGGGGAAACGGTCTCCGCGCTGGGATTCCACTCCTCCCAGGGGCCCTCGTCGGGGCGGTAACCGCCGTAGACGACAGGGGCTTCAGGGGCAGCCTGGTTTGACGCCACGTGGGCGTGCTCCTTTCCTTCCTTCTCGCCTACCGGGTTAGCTGACGGGTTCGGAGCAGGAAGGTCTCCTACGCGCGTAAACAGGCCGTGTCTCCACGGCTGTCGACGAGCGATTCACCCCAAGTGGTGGTTCCCCGGTTCCCTTGCGGGATTCGGCGCGTGCGCACGGAGCCGTCTCTTGTGACGGCCGGGACGACCGCGCTGCGTTATCGAACGTTAATAGACACGGGCGCCCGTTTCCAAGCTGTTCGGCTTGATCATTAACCTTTCCTTGCTGGACGAACAGCCCACCACCGGCGAAAAACGGGCGAGTTGGCCAAGTCTCAGAATTCCCACAGGTATTGACGGTATGTCAGTTGTTATGCGGAGGGCACCCGCCCGGTCACACCTGGTAACAGCGGCTAGGGATGCCGTACGGCGATCATCGCCATGTCGTCCGTCATCCAGCCCCCGGAGTACCGCCGCACCTCCTTGGCGAGGATGCCGAGCAGCACCTCGGGGGTACGGAAGGTCCGCCCGGCCAGCCGCGCCGCCGGGTCGTAGAAGACCCCGCGGGAGTCCCGCGCCTCGGACAGCCCGTCGGTGTGCACGAGAAGAGTGGCCCCGCCCGGGAAGGCGAACTCCTCGGCCCGGTCGGGCCAGACCCCCAACTCGCCCATTCCCAGGGGCAGTGCGGGCTCCCGGACCTGCAACGTGCTGACGGTGCCGTCCACGTGGAGGAGCAGCGGCGGCGGATGCCCCCGGTCGACGATGCGTACGACGCCGTCGCCGTGCGGGAGTTCGGCGAGGACGGCCGTGGTGAACCCCTCGAACGCGTCGAGCCCGTCGCGCCGGGTGCCCTCACGCGCGAGCGCCCGCTCCAGCCGCTGCGCGACCGCCTCCAGGGTCGCCTCCTGCTCGGCGGCCTCCCGGAACGCCCCGATGACCACGGCGACGGCGGCGACCGCGCCCATGCCCTTGCCGCGCACGTCACCGACGACCAGCCGTACCCCGTGCGGGGTGTCCTGCACCGCGTACAGGTCGCCGCCGATGAACGCGCCCTCCTGCGCCGCCTCGTAGCGGGCCGCGATCTCGAACCCGCCGATGCGCTCGGCCGGTTCGGGCAGTACGGCCCGTTGGGCGGCCTCGGCGATCTCGCGCGCGGAGGCGAGCTGTTCGCTGCTGCGGCGGACCAGGAGGTTGATGAGGACGGCGAGGACGGCGACCGTCGCCACGGTGGCGACCTCGGTCAGCGCGTCGGTGTCGTAGACGATGCCGAGCCTGATGTGGATGGCGAGGACGACGGCGACGGACGCGAGGCCGGTGAGGACGGTGCCGCGCCGGGAGTAGAGCGGGGCGGCCACCAGCGGGGCGGCGGTGAAGAGCGGGGCCGCCGTGAAGTCGGCCGCGGTGAGGTAGTCGTAGAGCGCGGCGGCGATCAGCAGCAGGACGGGGAGGCGGCGGACGACGGCGCGGGTGTACGAGATCCGCCGGCCCTCGCTCTCGGGCCGGGGCGCGGGGCTGTCGCCGAGGCCGGGGTCGGGCACGGGATCGCCGGGCAGACGCCCGCCGGCTCGCACATACGGACCCTCCTCCTCCACGGAACCAGTTTTTCCCGGTGGGGGGAGGGCGGCGAGCGGGGTGGGCCGACAGGGGGAGAAACACCAAGGGCCGGAATCCATTTCTGGATTCCGGCCCTTGGCCTGAGTAGCGGGGACAGGATTTGAACCTGCGACCTCTGGGTTATGAGCCCAGCGAGCTACCGAGCTGCTCCACCCCGCGCCGTTGTGATTGCAACTATACGCCATGCGCGGGGTCCGATGTCACACGGGTTTCAGTCGGCCGGATTCTCGGCGTGCGTGAGGGTCTCCCAGGAGACGAAGAGGTCGTCGCTGCCGGCCGGGCGGGTGGACTCGGCGAGCTTGTGCGCGGCGGGCACCTTCACGCCGAGCCGGTTCTCCAGGTGGTTCACGGCGACCTCCACGTCGGGGCCCATGTTCCGGTCGACCTTCCCGCCGCACAGCCAGGCGGGCGCGGGCTCGCCGAGCTGGTAGCGGGAGTGGAACTCCAGGGCCGCCTTGAGCCGGTCCTTGACGCCGTCGTAGAGGTCGACGCCCTGGTGCCAGGCGGTCTCGGCGATGTGCGCGGTCGCCGCCAGCGAGTAGCCGACGTGCTTGAAGTTGCGGCAGGTCTCCTGGGCGAGGCCGTCGTGGAAGGTCGTCTGCTTGAACCAGTACGTCGTCAGCTTCTGCGGGGTGGTGAGCTTCGAACCCACCGGGGTGAGCGGAACCTTGCCGTCCTTGGCAAGGTAGAAGTACGCGGGGACGCGGTCCTGGAAGCGTTTGACGGCCGCGTCGAAGGCCTTGTGGTCGTCGAGGAAGACCGCGATGCCGATCGCCGCGTCCGTCATCGCGAGGTCCCAGTTGCCGTTGTAGTCCGGCAGGTTCTTGGTGACCTCCGGCTCGTAGGCCGTACGCAGCATCGTCCCGAAGCGCTTGACCCGGTCGGCCGGCCAGCCCGCGCCGGGCGCGTACCGGACGATCTCCGCGGCCCGCGCCCACGTCGAACCCGCCCACGCGGTCTGCAGGCCCGCGTCGTCGGAGGTGTGCTCCTTCATCTTCGCCGACCAGCCGTCCATGATCTCCCGCGCCTTCAGCGCGTGGTGCTGCTTGCCGGTGATGCTGAAGAGAAGGGCCTGCGTGTACGCCGCGATCGCGTCCTCGCGCTCCTCGACACAGCCGTGGGCGGCCTTGCCGTTCCAGGGGCAGTCGACGTCGGCGTACGGCTTCGGCGCGTACTTGTACGAGCCGTACTTGCTGTCCCGCATTCCGAAGTACGCCTTCAGCCAGGGCTGTTTTCCGGCGGCCACGTTCTTGCGTACGGCGTCCAGCTGGGGCTTGCTGACGAGGATTCCGGGGTGGGTGAAGGCGGCGTCCGCGGGGAGCGCCCTTGCCATGGTCCGGGTACCGGTGTCCGTCGTTCCGCACGCGGCGAGTAGTCCTACGGCCACGGATGCGCCCAGCAGCGCGGCTGCCCTCATGTGTCTTACCTCCGCCTTTGGTCACCGGTTCCTTGCGAGCGTGACGCGGGGCGGGGTGGGGCGCAGGATCTGTTGGGCCGATTGGTCGTGGTGGGGGCGGGCGTCCTTCTGGGGGCTCCGCCCCCAGACCCCCGATCGGCCCTGAAGGGGCCTCGTCCTCAAACGCCGGACGGGCTGAGTGGTGCCGGCCTGCGTTGAGAGGTGGCCGGAAGGCTGATCGATGCCGGCCCTGGTCGAATGGCTCAGCTCAGCAGGTGGCTGTTCGGGGCCTTTGCTTGTTCCTCGTGTTCCGGGAGTACGACCACGGTCACCCCCTGCGCGGCCAGTGCGCCGGTTCCGTCCGCGCTCTCGACGAACGTGTCCGGCTCGCGCCACGCGGTGACCACGCGGCGGACGCCCGCTTCGAGGATGAGTCGGGCGCAGGGCTTGGGGCGGGAGGCTCGGTGGGTGCAGGGTTCGAGGCTGGTGTAGACGGTGGCCGTGGGGAGGCGCGGGTCCTTCGGGTCCAGCTTGGCCAGGGCCGCTTCCTCCGCGTGGACCACCGGGTCGCCCGCCTCCCGGGAGTGGCCCCGGGAGAGTTCCGTGCCGTCCTCCGCGACCACGACCGCGCCGACGCTGAACGCCGTCTCCGAGGGCGGGCAGTCCGCCGCCAGGTCGCAGGCGAGGGCGAGCCAGTGGTGGTCGGCGGCGGAGGGGAGGGCGTCGGTGCCGGGGGCGGTGGGTTCGTAGCGCATGAGTACGACGTCTTCGATGGGACGGGTCTCCAGGAGGCGGAGGCGGCCGGGCTGGTACGTGCCCGGGCCGAAGAGGCGGGGCGCCTTCTCGTCGCCGACGAACAATGGGGACAGGACCAGGTGGAGTTCGTCGGCCAGGCCCTGTTGGAGGAGTTGGGTGTGGATGGTGCCGCCGCCCTCGACCATCAGGCGGTCAACTCCCCTTGCCGTGTGCAGGTGTTCGAGGAGCGTGCGCCAGCCGAGGTGCGGGCCCAGGGAGACGATGTCCGCCGCCAGGCCCAGTTCGCGGGCTCGTTCCGCGCCCTTGTCCGTCGTGTAGACGAGCTTCTCGCCGCCCGTGTGCCAGAAGTTGGCCGCCGGGTCCAGTTCGCCGGACGCGGTGACCGTGACCTTGAGGGGGTACTCCGGCTTGCCCTCGGCCGCCCGACTCGCCCTGCGCTGCGGGGAGTTGACGAGGAGGCGGGGATTGTCCGCGCGGATCGTGCCGGCGCCGATGAGGATCGCGTCCACCGACGCCCGGACCTCGTCCACCCGGTCGAAGTCGGCCGGGCTGGAGAGGAGCAGGCGGTCGGGGCCGGTGTCGTCGAGGTACCCGTCGAGGGAGACGGCGGCCGACAGGAGGACGTAGGGGACGTACGGGTGGGGCATCGACGCGCTCTCTCTCCGAGGCGGGCGGGGCGGTGAGGCCGAGTGGAACGGTGGGGCTTGGTTCAAGTTTGAAACAAAACTACACTGGGGGCATGACGACCCGCTGGCTCACCGCCGAGGAGCAGCGCGCCTGGCGCGCGTACATCGCCGCGACGCACCTCCTGGAGGACGCGATCGACCGGCAGCTCCAGCAGGACGCCGGCATGCCCCACCTGTACTACTCCATCCTCGCCAACCTCTCCGAGGTACCGGACCGGCGGCTGCGGATGACCGATCTCGCCGAGAAGTCGAAGATCACCCGGAGCCGGCTGACGTACGCCGTGACCCGGCTGGAGAAGGACGGCCTGGTACGGCGGGAGGGGTGTCCTTCCGACAAGCGCGGGAGCACCGCCGTCCTGACCGCCGAGGGCATGGCCGTGCTGGAGCGTACGGCGCCGGGTCATGTCGAGACCGTACGGGCCGCGATCTTCGACCACCTCACCCCGGAACAGGTGGGGCAGCTGGAGGAGATCAGCGCGGGGATCGCGCGGGCGCTGGAGGAGCCGGAGGACGTGCCGTGGCTGCGGCGCTCCACGCCCTCGTGTTCATAGGGCGGCCGGTGTCCGTACGGCGTTCGTGAGCCGTCCCACAATTCTGTTGCTTCAAATTTCAAGCATGAGGTAGTCTCCGTGATCGTGGATGTGTTTCAAAACTGAAGCACCTCACGACACGCATCCGCGTACCTGCCGCCGGACCACGGAGACCCGCATGCCCGACTTCCCCGCCGCCACCCCGCGTGCCCGCGTCCGGGTACCGCTGCGCTTCCAGGACGGCTACGGCGTCGACGCCGAACTCGTCACCTTCCACGGCCTGACCGACGGCCAGGAACACGTGGCCGTCGTCCTCGGTGACCCCGCGCCCGGCACCACCCCGCTGGTCCGCCTGCACTCCGAGTGCCTCACCGGCGATGTCTTCGGCTCCGCCCGCTGCGACTGCGGACCCCAGCTGCGCGAGGCCGTCGAGCGCATCGCCGAGCGCGGCGGCGTCCTGCTCTACCTGCGCCAGGAGGGCCGCGGCATAGGCCTCTACAACAAGCTCGACGCGTACGCCCTCCAGGACCAGGGCCTCGACACCTACGCCGCGAACACCGCGCTGGGCCTGCCCGAGGACGCCCGTGACTACACGGCCGCCGCGCAGATGCTCACCGCCCTCGGGATCACCTCCCTGGACCTGCTCTCCAACAACCCCGACAAGGCCGACCAGTTGCGCGGGCTCGGCATCGACGTGCACGACCGGGTGCCGACCGGTGTGTTCACCACGCCCCACAACGTCCGGTACCTCCGCGCCAAGGTCCTGCAGACCCAACACACGCTGCCGCTGGGGCAGTTGACCGAGCTGAACGCGGGCTGACCACGGGTTGCCGTACGGCGATGGTGTAGCGGGCTACACCATCCATTCGGGAGGGCACTCCCTCGTGCCTGGGGGCCGCCGCCGGAAGGCTTGAGACCACGATCACGAACTCGATCGGGACCTGTAGCCGGATCTCGATCCGGATCTGTTTCTCGACCGACCGCCGACGTGGAGGCCTTCCCCAGCCATGGCAACTCTCCTTTATCGCTTGGGCCGTGCGGCCTTCCGGTGGCGCTGGTGCGTCACCCTGTTGTGGGTGGCGGTCCTCGGCGCCGTCGGTTTCGCGGCCACCAAGGCGCCCGCCGCCCCGGACGACGGCTTCACGATGCCCGGCATCGAGTCGCAGCGCGCCTTCGACCTGCTGGAACAGCGCTTCCCCGGCACCGCGGCGGACGGCGCGAGCGCGCGGATCGTCTTCGTCGCCCCGAGCGGCGAGAAGGTCACCGCCACCGACAACAGGGCCGCGATCGAGAAGCTGGTCACGGAGGCGGCCGACGGTTCCCAAGTCGCCTCCGCCACCGACCCGTTCACCGCGCGGGCGGTGAGCGAGGACGCGACGACGGCGTACTCCACCGTCGCATTCGAAGTGAAGGCCGACGACCTCACCGGCGCAGCCAAGACCCATCTGGAACGGGCCATCGACACCGCCCGGGACGCGGGCCTGACCGTCGAGGTCGGCGGCGACGCCCTCGCCACCCAGCCCGCCGCGGGCGGCAGCGCGGAGGCGATCGGCATCGCGATAGCCGCCGTGGTGCTGCTGATCACCTTCGGTTCGCTGGCGGCGGCCGGGCTGCCCCTGCTCACCGCGATCCTCGGCGTCGGCATCAGCATGTCCGCGATCCTCGCCCTGGGCAGCGCCCTCGGCCTCTCCGAGACCACCGGCACGCTCGCCACGATGCTCGGCCTGGCCTGCGGTATCGACTACGCGCTCTTCGTCGTCTCCCGCTACCGGGAGGAACGGGAGAAGGGCCACGCGCCCCGCGAAGCGGCCGGGCTGGCGGCCGGTACGGCGGGTTCGGCCGTGGTGTTCGCCGGTCTGACCGTGGTCATCGCCCTGGCCGGGCTGTCCGTGGTCGGTATCCCGATGCTGACGAAGATGGGCCTGGCGGCGGCCGGTGCGGTCCTGCTGGCGGTGCTGATCTGCCTGACCCTCGTCCCGGCCGTCCTCGGCTTCTGGCCGGACGCCGTGCTCTCCCGGCGGGAGCGGAAGAAGAAGGCCAAGAGGGCGGGCGGCGAGAACGGCGGCAGCCGTTGGGCCCGGCTCGTGGTCCGCCGCCCGGTCCCGGTCCTGCTGCTCGGCGTCGTGGGCCTCGGCGCGATGGCGCTGCCCGCCCTCGACCTCCAGCTCGGCATGCCCGGCGACGAGGCCAAGTCCACCGCCACCACCGAACGCCGCGCCTACGACGACCTCGCGCAGGGGTTCGGCCCCGGCTTCAACGGCCCCCTGACCATCGTCGTGGACGCGAAGAAGGCCGGCGACGCGAAGAGCGCCGTGGCGACCGTCTCGAAGGAGATCGCGGCCACGGACGGGGTCGTCTCGGTCTCACCCGTCCGCTTCAACTCCGCAGGCGACACAGCGGTGTTCAGCGCGACCCCCGCCACCAGCCCCACCGACGAGAAGACCAAGCAGCTCGTCCAGACGATCCGTGACGAGCGGGCCGGCATCGAGTCCGGCACGGCGGGCGCGAGCTTCGAGGTCACCGGCACCACCGCGCTGAACATCGACGTGGCGCAGAAGGTGCAGAACGCGCTGATCCCCTACCTGGCACTGGTGGTCGGCCTGGCGATCGTCCTGCTGCTCCTCGTCTTCCGCTCGCTCCTCGTCCCCCTGAAGGCGGCCCTCGGCTTCCTGCTCTCGGTCCTCGCGGCGCTCGGCGCGGTCGTCGCGGTCTTCCAACAAGGCCACTTGGCAAGCCTGTTGGGCGTCGACCAGACCGGCCCGATCATGAGCCTGATGCCGATCTTCCTGGTGGGCATCGTCTTCGGACTGGCCATGGACTACGAGGTGTTCCTCGTCTCCCGGATGCGCGAGGCGTACGTCCACGGGGACGGCCCCGGCGCGGCGATCGTCTCCGGGTTCCGGCACAGCGCCCGGGTGGTGGTGGCCGCCGCGCTGATCATGATGGCGGTGTTCTCGGGCTTCATCGGCGCGGGCGCCTCGATGATCAAGATGATCGGCTTCGGGCTGGCCATAGCGGTCCTCTTCGACGCGTTCGTCGTCCGCATGGCGATCGTGCCGGCCGTCCTCTCCCTGCTGGGCAACAAGGCCTGGTACCTGCCGAGTTGGCTCGACCGGATCCTGCCCCGCATGGACGTCGAGGGCGAGGCCCTGACCCGCAGGGTCCCGGCACCGGTGCCCGACGCCCCCGTCCAGCTCACCCCGGTTCCTTAGGGGCCCCCAGTCCGGGGCCGCCGAGAGCGGTGGCGGCCCCGTGGCGCCCGGATCCCGTGGGGACGGGGACCGGCGCAGGTCCGCGGGCCCGGCGACGGGGCACTCCCCCCGCCTGTCGCCGGGCCCGCGGACGTCCACAACCCACAATCCAGAGAGGGCACATGATGAAAACCTCCGTGCAGGCCGGGGTGGCCGGACTCCTCGCCTGCGGCACCCTGCTCACGGTCGTCCTGGTCACCCGCGACAGCGACGACACCCACACCGGCATCGCCTACTCGGCCCCGGCGAAGGGCCCGTACGTGGCGCTCGGCGACTCCTACACCGCGGGCCCCGGGATCACCGACCCCACCGGCACCCCGGCGGGCTGCGACCGCTCCGCCGGCAACTACCCGGCCCTCGTCGCCGCCGAACTCGGCCTGAAGGGACGGGACTTCCACGACGTGAGCTGCAGCGGCGCCACGACCACCGACCTCACCTCCGCCCAGAAAACGGCGGACGGCACCAACTCCCCCCAGCTCAGGGCCCTTTCGTCCGACACCCGGCTGGTCACCCTCGGCATCGGCGGCAACGACATCGGCTTCAGCTCGATGATCGAACGGTGCGTGGCGATGGGCGCGCTCTACCGACTGACCGGCAGCGGCGAGTACCTCGCCGAGAACGCCCCCTGCGCACGCGCCTACGTCAACGGCGACTCGGACGAGGTGCGCACGAAGATCGCCACGGCGGCCGACCGCCTCACCCGCGTACTCACCGAGGTGAAGCGCCGCGCCCCCGAGGCCCGGGTCTACGTCGTCTCGTACCCGGCGATCCTGCCGTCCGACGGCGCCGACTGCGGCCGGGAGATGTCCCTCGCACCCGGCGATGTGACCTTCCTCCGCGAGAAGGAGCAACAACTCAACTCCATGCTGCGCCAACGGGCTTCGGACGCCAAGGTCACCTACGTCGACACGTACGCCCCCTCCGCCGGCCACGACGCCTGCACGACGAAGGACACCCGCTGGATCGAACCCCTCACCCCGGAGAACCCGGCGGCACCGGTGCACCCGAACGCGCGGGGTGAGCGGGGCATGGCGGACGCGGTCCTGCGCGCGGTCAAGTCGGCTCTGTAGCGGGCGGATTGGGGGCTGTGCCTGTCAACCCCGTGCCACGCAACCTATGTTCCACCCCTGGGAACTGTGAGTGACGACCGCAGGCTAGGCGGTCCCCGACCTCCCGCAACAGCATGAGGCGACCCGTCCTCAAGCCACCGGGAGACACCGTGGACCCACGAGACACGCCCCGCCTGGACCGCCGCGACTTCCTCGCCGGTACGGCGGCCGTGGCGACCGCCACCACCCTGCTCGGCACGCTGGACACCGGCACGGCGGCGGCCACCTCCCGCAACTCCCCGAGCCACCCGGTGAGAACCCAGTCCGGCCTGGTCACGGGTACCCCCGCCGCCCTCCCCGGCATCACCGTCTACAAGGGCATCCCCTACGCCGCCTCCACCGCGGGCCCCAACCGCTGGCGCGCCCCGCAACCCCCCGCTTCCTGGCGAGGCGTCCGCAAGGCCGACACCTGGGGCCCGGCCTGCCCCCAGCCGGTCACCGGCATCGCGGCCGACAAGGTCCCCCCACTCAGCGAGGACTGCCTCAACCTCAACATCTGGACAGGGGCCGGGAGTTCGACCCGCTCCCGTGACCTCCGCCCGGTCTTCGTCTGGATCTACGGCGGCCGCAACAGCGCCATGTGGGCCTCGCAGCCGGTGTACGACGGGGCGAACCTCGCGGCCAAGGGCGCGGTCGTGGTGACGTACAACCACCGGGTCGGCGCCTTCGGCAACCTCGCGCATCCGGCGCTGAGTTCGGAAGGCGGGCACGGTGGTTCAGGGAATTGGGGGGTGCGGGACACGGTGGCCGCGCTGCAGTGGATCCGCCGCAACATCGCCGCGTTCGGGGGCGATCCGGAGCGGGTCACCCTGGCGGGCTGGTCGCACGGCTCGTCGTTCGTGAACATCCTGATGATCTCGAAGCTCGCGCGGGGCCTGTTCCACCGGGCGCTGCTGTCGGCGGGCGTGCAGTACACCAAGGACCCCGCGCTCGGCCATGTGGCGGGCGGTTACTCCCCGTTGGCGGCTGCGGAGGCCAACGGCACGGCGTTCGCGACGTACATGGGCGCGTCCACGCTGACGGAGCTGCGCGCCCTGACGGCCGACGAGATCGTGACCAAGGTGTACGCGCCGGACGCCCCGGCGGCGGGCACGGACTTCGGCAACGTACTCGACGGCTATGTCCTCCCGAAGTCCTACACCGCCGCGATGAAGTCCCGTACGGAGTACGACATCCCGGTCCTCACCGGCAACAACAAGGACGAGAACGGCGCGTCGCCGACCCTGACGATGACGGTCGCGGCGTACCAGGCGTTCGCGGCGACGACGTTCGGCGACCGGGCGGCCGACTTCCTCGCCCTCTACCCCGCGACCACGGACACGGAGGCGGCGACGCAGTACAACAACTACGCCAGGGACGAGGAGCGGGTCTCGACGTTCCTTTGGGGCACGCAATTCCGCGCGACCGCCGCCAACCGCAGCCCCGTCTACACCTACTGGTGGACCCATGTCCCCCCGGGCCACGACACCACCAACCCCATCGAACCGGCGGACGGTGTGGGCGCGTACCACGGCGCCGAGAAGTACTACTTCTTCGGCAACCTGTACGGCACGGACCGCCCCTGGACCTCGGCGGACCACGCGATAGCCGACCGCACGTCGTCGTACGTCGCGAACTTCGTCGCCACCGGCAACCCGAACGGCCACGGCCTGCCGCCCTGGCCGGAGTTGCGCACCACGAAGCCGCAGTCGATGGAACTGGGCGACCACTTCGCACCGCTGGCGGCGGCGGACAGCCCGGCCAAGTACGCGTTCCTGAAGGGCTACTTGGAGTCGCAGACGACGGAGTACTGAACCTGTGGGTGGGAGTGGTCGGCGGCTGGGAGTGGTCGGTGGCGGCCGGTCACTCCCACCCGTACAGCCGCACCTGCGGTTCGACCCCGTCGAGGTACTGGCGGAGAGCCACCCTGTTCCCCCTGACGAACTCCTCGGGCACGGCGTCGACTTGGACCCAGCGGACCTGGGCGTGCTTGAGGGGTTCGCGGTTCTCGGCCTCGCCGGTCCACTTGTCGGTGGCGAAGACGAGGGTGAGATACCCGCTGGGCGCCTCGGTCCCGTGGGCGGCGTGGACGACATGCACGACCTTCAGCGACCCCGCCTCCACGACGACGCCGGTCTCCTCGTACAGCTCCCGCACGGCGGTCTCGGTGACGGGCTCGCCGGGTTCGGTCTTGCCGACGGGAAGATCCCACATCCCCTGCCCGAACTTGGCGTACTCGCCTCGCTGAAGGAGCAGGACCCGGCCGGTGGCCTTGTCGTGAACGATGACGGCGGCGACGAGCAGAGTCATGGGGAAGAGGAAACCACGGCCTCGGCGACGACGCCGACCCAGCGGGTGTCCGGATGGAGCCCCCGACAAGGCGGCACAAGAATCTGCACGGCGACGATAAAAATCGACGCTGTGTAGACTTTGGGGTGAGGGAGAGCGATCAGGCACCCTCCGACTCCCGGCTGGAGGAACGATGCAGGAACAGAAGTGGCTCATCACCGGTGTCAGCACGGGCCTCGGACGTGCCTTCGCCCAGGCGGCCCTCGCCGCAGGGCACACCGTCGTCGGCACGGTCCGTTCGGAGAAGGACCTGCGGGCCTTCGAAGAGCTCGGCCCCGGGCACGCCCACGGCCGCATCCTGGACGTGACGGACGGCGAGGCCGTCTCCGACGTGATCGCCGAGGTGGAGCAGAACGTCGGCGCCCTGGACGTCGTCATCGCCAACGCGGGGTACGGCCTGGAGGGCACCTTCGAGGAGACCCCGCTGGCGGAGGTGCGGCGGCAGTTCGAGGTGAACGTGCTCGGGACGGTGGCCACCCTGCAGGCGGCGCTGCCCCCCATGCGCAGGCGGCGCCGCGGACACCTGATGGCCGTCACCTCCATGGGCGGGCTGATGGCCGTGCCCGGTCTGTCCGCCTACTGCGGCAGCAAGTTCGCGCTGGAAGGCATCCTCGAGGCGCTGGGCAGGGAGGTCGCGCAGTTCGGGATCCACGTGACGGCGATCGAGCCCGGCTCCTTCCGCACCGACTGGGCCGGACGGTCCATGATCCGCACCCCGCAGTCCATCGACGACTACGACGAGCTGTTCGCCCCGATCCGCGAGGCACGGCAGAAGGCGAGCGGGAACCAACTGGGCAACCCGGCCAAGGCCGGTGAAGCCGTCGTACACATCACCTCGCTGGACCGACCGCCGGCCCACCTGGTCCTGGGCTCGGACGCGCTGCGGCTGATCACCGCCGCGCGCACGGCCGTGGACGAGGACATCCGCACATGGGAGACGCTCTCGCGTACGACCGACTTCGCCGAGGGTGCTCAGCTCTGATGCCCGGCCACCACCCCGCGCGCAGCCGACGCACCACCGAGCGCAAGGGCGATGTCCGGGAGCGGGCCATCCTGGACACCTGCGAAGCCCTGCTCGCGCAGAAGGGCTACGACGCCATGACCGTCGGCGACATCGCCGAGGGCGCCGGCATCACCCGTGGCGCCCTGTACTTCTACTTCGGCTCCAAGCAGGAAGTGGTCACGGCGCTCGTGGCCCGGACCGTCGAGCACCTGTGGGAGCGGTCCCGGGCCACCGCGCAGGCCGACGATCCGCGCCAGGCCGTCGCGGCGGCCATGCGCCGCACGGTCGAGCTGTGGAACGAGCACGGCCTCGTCATGCGCACGGCGATCGACCTCTCCCTGACCGTGCCGGAGATCGGTGCCCTGTGGAGCCGTACGGCCGACCTGTTCAGCTCGGCCATCACCGCCGTCCTGGAACGAGCCGGCATTCCGGCCGGTCCCGGACCCGAACAGGCACCGGCGCTGGCGCGCGCCCTGTGCTGGATGATCGAGCGGACCTTCTACCACGCCTCGCAGGAGTCCGGCACGGACCTGCACAAGGCATCCGCGACCTGCGAACACATCTGGCTGACCACCGCCGGCCTGACCACCTGACCCGCCGACGCGGCCGGTCGAGCGCGGGATGTGCCGCGCTGACCGGCCTCGGCGTCGTGCCGTGTCCTCCGTCAGACCTTCCGCCAGCGGGCGTTGGCCCAGGAGAAGACGCCGAAGGCGATGAGGCCGATCGCTATCACCGTCAGCAGCCAGGGGCCGGCCGGGGTGTCGGCGAAGGTCCGCAGGGTGTCGTCCATGCCCTTGGCCTTGCCGGGCTTGTGCTGGACGGCCGCCGCGATCGCGAAGCCTCCCGCGGTGGCGAAGACGATGCCGCGGGCCGTGCCGCCGAACACGCCCAGGAACGTGACCACTTGACGTGTCTTCGGGGACATCTCCGTCATCTTGAGGTGCTTCTCGAACTTGCGCATGACGGCCCGTGCGGCGATCCACAGGCCGGCCGCGGTCACGGCGGCACCGACGATGCCGACGATCCACTGACCGCCGGGCCAGTCCAGCGCCTTCGCCGTGACGTCCTGCGAGTTCTTGTCGGAGCTGCCGCTGCCGCTGCCCTTGTCCCCGGCCGCGTAGGAGAGCACGGAGTACGACACGAAGCCGTAGAAGACGCAACGGCCCGCCGCCATCGCCCTCTTGCCGGGCTTGTCGCCGTCGGGGCCGGCCTGTCCGAAGGCGGCCTCGGACAGCCGCCACAGGGACATGCCGGCCAGGGCTATCCCCAGCAGCCACAACAGGACCGTGCCGAAGGGCTTTTGGGCGATCTCCGCGATCGCGCCGCCTCGGTCGGCCTGTTCACCCCCGCCGAAGAAGGCGATCCGCACGGAGAGGACGCCGATCAGTACGTAGATGACCCCGCGGGCGACGAAGCCCGCGCGGGCCGCCGCCGCGACCGCCTTGCTGTTCGCCGCACGACGGGCCTGTCCCTGTCCGCGTGCCGTTGCCGATCCAGTAGCCATGTCGTTCCGAATGCCCTCGAAGTACGAGGGCATCCGGGTTTTGTCCTCGGTTCGATGTACAAGGAGGTGCAGCCATGGCAAACACGCAGAACGTAGCCGCCGCAGACGCCGTATCCGTCGTCCCCGCCGTATCCGTCAGGACGGCGGGGAGCGTCAGGTCCGAGCGGTCCGACGGCGCGGAGGGCGTCGACGGCATCCTCGACGAACGGGCCCGGCGCACCAGACGCCGACTGGAACGGCTCATAGGAATCGCGGCCACGGAAGGCAACGCGCTGCTCCCCCTGCGCAACGGGGACGAGATCTTCGGCGCCATGCTGGGCCGGATCCGTTCCGCCCGGCACACCGTGGACATGATGACGTTCGTGTACTGGAAGGGGGAGATCGCCCGGCAGTTCGCCGACGCGCTCGCGGAGCGGGCACGCGACGGCGTGCGGGTACGGCTGCTGCTGGACGGCTTCGGGAGCCGGCTCATCGAGAAGGCGCAGCTGGAGGCGATGGAGCGGGCCGGCGTGCAGGTGGCCTGGTTCCGCAAGCCGCTGTACCTCTCCCCGCTGAAGCAGAACCACCGCTGTCACCGCAAGGTCCTCGTCGTCGACGAGGAGACCGCCTTCACCGGCGGCGTCGGCATCGCCGAGGAGTGGTGCGGCGACGCGCGCGGCCCGGAGGAATGGCGTGACACCCATGTGCAGGTGACCGGGCCCGCCGTGGACGGGCTGGCCGCCGCCTTCGCCCAGAACTGGGCCGAGTGCCACGACGAACTCTTCGACGACCGCGACCGGTTCGGCGACCACACCCCGCGGGGCGAGTCCGTGGTGCAGGTGGTGCGGGGCTCGGCCAGTTTCGGCTGGCAGGACATGCAGACCCTGTTCCGCGTGATGATCGAGACGGCCGAGGAGAGGATCCGGCTGGCCACCGCCTACTTCGCGCCGGACGCCTTCTTCATCGAGCTGCTGTGCGCCGCCGCCCGCCGGGGGGTCGAGGTGGAGATCCTGCTGCCGGGCCCGTACACCGACAAGAGGGTCTGCCAACTCGCGGGCCAGCACTACTACGAGGAGCTCACCGCCTGCGGGGTGAAGATCTTCCAGTACCAGCCGACCATGCTCCACACCAAGGTCGTCACCGTCGACCGGGCCACGGCCCTCATCGGCTCGACGAACTTCAACCGCCGCTCCCTGGACCACGACGAGGAGGTCATGCTCGCCGTGCTGGACCCCGCGTTCACCGCGACGCTGGACGGCCACTTCACGGAGGACCTGAAGCGCAGCGAACGCATCAGCACCGGACGGTGGAAGCGCCGCGCCCTGCTCCAGCGCGCCAAGGAGACGGCCGTCCTGCCGATCCGACGCTTCCTCTGACCTGCCGACGGGGGGACGGCCCTCGGCCCACGCCGACGGGTCAGTCCTCCGCCGCGCGCTGCGACTTGGCGGCCTTGCGGTGTTCCTCGTTGATACGCCGGGCCTCTTCGAGCTGGTCCTCGAGGATGATGATGCGGCAGGCGGCCTCGATGGGGGTTCCGCGGTCGACGAGTTCCCGGGCGCGGGCGGCGATGCGCAGCTGGTAGCGGGAGTAGCGGCGGTGGCCGCCGGCGGAGCGGAGCGGGGTGATCAGGCGGGCTTCGCCGAGAGCGCGGAGGAAGCCCTGCGTGGTGCCGAGCAGTTCGGCGGCTCCGCCCATCGTGTAAGCGGGGTAGTCGTCGTCGTCGATACGGCCGAACGAGTCGTCTGCTGTCATTTGCACCTCTCTGTGGAACGCGTCGAGGGGCCTTGGTGCCGAACGGCACCAAGGCCCCGAAGGAACTGCTACACCATCTGCCGGCCCTGTCGAGGCACCGGCCTTCTGTTTCCGCCGCCCTGACCTGAATCGTGTCGGGGCTGCTGGGATCGCGGTTGCTTGACCGGAGACCACCTCACTATCGATGTCCTGCGGTACCCGGGTTCAAGATGTCGGCCCGGGCGATCCTGATGGCGCTCGCTCCTCCGTTCTTCCCTCTGGGATCAACTGCTTGCAAGTCGGTACTGCGGTACTGCGGTCCTGCTGGTGGCGGCCCCTGATCACCGCGGGCCACCCGGTACGGTCGCCAGCCGCGTCGCCGTCCTGCAACCGCTCTGGCTTCGCGACTCCACCACCGCACCGTCCTGCGAACTGCACGTGCGTGTACTGCTCCACCTGGCAGTTCGTGTCTGCCAGGCCTTGCTGTCTCTCTGGGCTACGAGAGAACCATAACCACGCCCACGCTCCAATGTCTACTCTGACAAACGCAGATTTCCGCGTGTTCGACAGAGAGGCAATCGGCGTCGAACGGGGGTCGCGCGTCGAGAACGGCTACAGCGCCTGGTTAACGGCCACGGGCCGGGGAACGAGACACGGCAGGCAGAACCGGACATAGACGATCCACAGACCGGGGAGACCTGATGAACACCATGAGCCTCGACGTGGCGCCCGCCCGCTCCGCGACCTCCATCGCCAGTGCGCGCGACAGCGCCCGGGACTTCCTCGAAGGTCTCGTGCGTCCGCTCGCGGCCGAGGGCGCCGACACCGTGGTCCTGGTCGTCTCCGAGCTGGTCACCAACGCCCTGCGGCACGGCGGCGGCAGCTGCACCCTGGAGCTGACCGCGCACCAGGACAGCATCGAGGTGACCGTGCACGACGACAGCCCGAAGGTGCCGCTCATGCGCACCCCCGACCTGAACGGCGGTACGGGAGGCTTCGGCTGGCCCATGGTCAACCGCCTCGCCGACACCACCTCGGTGACCCGCCGGGCGACGGGCGGCAAGACGGTGAGCGCCTTCCTCGCCCGCTGAGGCCGACGGCCGGACGCGGCGGGTGACGCCGACGGCCGGACGCGGACGGGTCGGACGCGGCGAGTGACGCCGGCGCCGGGAAACGGCGCGGGTCGCGGAAGCCGGCCCGTCACCGCCGCCCCGGGGCGTCACCTCCGCCCCGCGCAGCGCGGGCCCCGGACAGCACGAAGTCCCGGCAACCAACAGGTTGCCGGGACTTCGTGCTGTGGAGGGGCGCCCTACTTGGGCTTGATGGCGTCCTTGGCCTTCTCCTTGGCCGCGCGGAGGTCGCCCTTGGTCTCCTCGGCGCGACCCTCGGCCTTGAGGGACTCATTGCCCACCGCTCCGCCGACGACCTTCTTGACCTTGCCCTCGGCCTGCTCGGTCTTGGCCTGCGCCTTCTCGTTCGCGGTCACAACCACTCACCCCTGCCTGTCTCGAAATAGGTTCGTCCCCCGTCTCACCGCATATCCCACCTTCAAACCGGAAGATCACCGCACGGACTCCCGGCGGTTCCGAGCCACTCCGAAAACACAGAAAATCCGCAGGAGTGAAGATCGCTCCACAGGGCAAGCGGATGATCGGAGGTTGATAACTATGGTTCCTATTCTTCTTGTTCTTCTGCTCGCCCTGATCCTCTTCGGTGCCGGTTTCGCACTCAAGGCACTGTGGTGGATCGCCGTCATCGTGCTGGTCGTTTGGGTCCTGGGCTTCGTGATCCGCCCCACGGCGAGCGGAGGCAAGCGCGGCCGCTGGTACCGCTGGTAGGCCGGCCGCACCGGCGGCAGGCCGACTTTCCCTCCCACCACATTCCCTCCCGATGTGAATGTGTGGGACCGGCAGACCGGGGCATGCGGATTTCTGAAGTCACGCGGAGACGTCACCGAATTCGACGGCACCCGCAGGACTTCGCGGTTCGAATGCGGGAGCAATAAACAATCTCGACGAGCTCGACGAGGGAGCGGTTCTCCATGAGTGACACCATCTGGGGCTACCAGCCGACCATCGGTCACGCCACGGGCACCGACCTGATCGGTTACACGGTCGAGGCCCTCGACGGCAGCATCGGCAAGGTCGACAAGCACTCGGACGACGTCGCCGCCGCGTACCTCGTCGTCGACACCGGCGTATGGATCTTCGGCCAGCACGTCCTGCTGCCCGCCGGAACGGTGAACTCGGTCGACCACGAGGAACAGAAGATCTACGTCGGCCTCACGCGGGACCAGATCAGGGAGTCCCCGGAGTTCGACAAGGACCAGCACATCGGCGACGCCGCCTACCACCAGCAGGTCGCCGAGTACTACCAGACCCAGCGCTGCGTCTGACGTAAAGCACCAGCCCACATGCGGGGCCGGCCGGAGACACTCCGGCCGGCCCCGCATTCGTCGTCCCCGGTCCAGGAGGGGAGGCCGGGGCCTGACACGGGCGGGCGGACGATCCGGCGTACCGTTGTCTACGACAGCCGACGGACCGATCTGAAATCACTTGGTATGCATTCCGCGAACCCGGGTAGGCCGATCATTGTCGGTAGACAAGGAACCGGCGGCACGGGGGCTGGATCTACAAGGGAGGGGCCTGACATGACGGTGACGAAGACGGCAGACGCACAGACCCGGGTGCTGCCGGAGATCGCGGACCCTTCGCAGGTCGCGCCCAAGGACGCACGTCAGCTGACCAGGCTGTTCCTCGACCAGCTCGCCGTTCTTGAAGAGGGCACGCCCGAGTACCAGTACGCGCGCAACACCCTCATCGAGATGAACGTCACCCTCGTCCGGTACGCGGCCTCGCGGTTCCGCAGCCGCAGCCAGGACGAGATGGAGGACATCGTCCAGGTCGGCACGATCGGGCTGATCAAGGCCATCGACCGGTTCGAGCTCTCCCGTGAGGTCGAGTTCACCTCCTTCGCGATCCCGTACATCACGGGCGAGATCAAGCGCTTCTTCCGTGACACCTCCTGGGCCGTGCACGTGCCGCGCCGTCTCCAGGAAGCCCGCGTCCAGCTCGCCAAGGCCAACGAGGAGCTCCGCAGCCGGCTCGGCCGTATGCCCACCGTCAAGGAACTCTCCCAGCTGATGTGCCTCAGCGAGGAAGAGGTCAACGAGGCGCGTCTCGCCTCCAACGGCTACAACTCCGCCTCCCTGGACGCCGCCATCAGCTCCAGCGACGACGGCGAAGCCGCGCTGGCCGACTTCATCGGCCTGGACGACAACGCCCTGGAACTCGTCGAGGACTTCAACGCCCTGGCCCCCCTGATCGCCGAGCTCGACGACCGTGAGCGGCGCATCATCCACATGCGCTTCGTCGACGAGCTCACCCAGGCCCAGATCGGCGAGCACCTCGGTGTCTCCCAGATGCACGTCTCCCGCCTGCTCAACCGCACCCTCAGCAAGCTGCGCACGGGCATGCTCACCAACAACTGAGCACCCCGCACACCGCCGTCGGCCGCCTCCACCGTGTATCCGGTGAGGGGCGGCCCGTCGTTTCACGGGGTGCCGGACACCAGTCCGACCCGGTAGGCGAGGACGACCGCCTGGACCCGGTCGCGCAGGGCGAGCTTGGCCAGGATCCGCGAGACATACGTCTTGACCGTCTCGGGGGTGATGTACAGCGCCGCCGCTATCTCCGCGTTCGACAGCCCCTCGGCCAGCTGCCGGAGCACCTCCAGTTCACGGGGCGTCAGCGCGCTCACGACGTCCTCTCTGCCCGGCCGGGACGACTCGGCCGGGCGCAGGTGCTCGGCGTAGTGGCCGATGAGGTGGCGGGTGACGGCGGGTGCCAGGAGTGCCTCTCCCCGGGCGACGGTCCGGATGCCGTTCACCAGCTCCGCGGGCGGCGCGTCCTTGAGGAGGAACCCGCTGGCTCCGGCGCGCAACGCGTCGTAGACATGGGCGTCGACGTTGAACGTGGTGACGACCAGCACCTTCGGCGGTTCCCCGGTGCCGGGGGCGGCCAGTCGGCGGGTCGCCTCGATGCCGTCGAGGAGGGGCATCCGGATGTCCATCACGACCACGTCGGGGCGGAGCCGTCGCGCGGCCTCCACCGCCGCGTGGCCGTTCTCCGCCTCGCCGACGACCTCCATGTCGGGCTGGGCCGAGAAGATGGTGGCGTAGCCGGTCCGCACCAGTTCCTGGTCGTCGCAGACGAGCACGCGGATCGGTGGCGGCGCTTCGCTCACGTGGTCACTCCTGAACGGGCTGTGGCTGTGGCTGTGGCTGGGACGGAATCGTGGCACGGACCTCGAACCCGCCCTCGGGCCGGGGTCCTGCCTCCAGTTCGCCGTCGAGCATCCGCACGCGGACACGCAGCCCGGCCAGGCCCCGTCCGCCTGCCGGGCCCGGCTCGCGGGTGGCCGGCACGGCCGCCGGTGAGGTGGCGGGGAGGGGGCCGTCGGTGGTCACCCCGATCTCGACGCGCTCCTCGCCGTGCCGGACCACGACCCGAGTCGGCTGCCCTGTCGCGTACTTCATCGCGTTGGTGAGCGCCTCCTGCACCACCCGGTACGCGGCCAGCTCCACGTCCACGCTCCGGGGCCGCCGCTCGCCCCGCTCGCTGAACTCCACCGGCTGACCCGACCTGCGGGCCTGCTCGACGAGGTCGCCCACCCGGCCGAGAGCGGGCCCCCGGCTCCCGTGCGAGGAGCCCTCACGGCCGGGCACGTCGGTCAGGGACCCGGTGGTCGCGGACTCGCCGGTCGCCTCCAACACCCCGAGCAGATAACGGAGTTCCGTCAGGGCCCGGCGGCCGGTGTCGCTGACGGAGGCCATTCCCGTGGTCGCGCGTTCCGGTGCGGACGCGATCAGGAACTGTGCCGCGTCCGCCTGCACCACCATGGCCGTCACATGGTGGGTGACCACGTCGTGCAACTCCCGGGCGATCCGGGCCCGTTCGGCGGCCGTGGCCAACTCGGCTGCCAGGCGCCGCCGTTCGGCCTCTTCGGCGCGCCGCCTGCGCACACCGCTCCCGACCAGGCGGACCGCGGCCAGCGCCAGATAGAAGGCGAGGTAGGCCATCGCGTCCTGCGGGGAGCCGAGCCGGTGCAGGACGACCGCCAGCACCACGTACCCCGCGGTCGCCACGCCCGCCAGACCCAGGCGGAAGCGGACCTGGTGGGCTCCGGCCGAATACAGCGCCAGATACAGCCCCATGCTGCCGAACGTCGTCGCGAATCCCATCGCCTGGTGCACGGCGAACGCGGCGGCCACGGCGACCAGACAGCCCGCGGGCCTTCGGCGGCGGGCCGCCAGCGGCAGGGTCTGGGCCAGGACCAGTGCGAGGCCGAGCGCGTTCGCCGGCCGCTCGGGCAGATCGCCGATCTGCGCCCCGATGGCCGACAGCGTCGGCACGAAGGCCAGCAGGGTGAGCAGCAGGGCGAGGACACCGTCCTTGAGGAAGGCGTCCTGCTCCTTCCACCGCTCCAGCGGCACCCGCAACCACGGTGTCCGCAACAGGCCCTGAGGGAACATCACTTGCCTCTTCCTCCGATCAGCCGGTGTGCCGTACGACGGTGAGCCTCAGCGCCGTACGAGACGGCGGGGCCGCAGACCGCCGCTCCGGGCGGCGAGGACGAACATCCGGACGGCGAGCAGCACACCGAGGAGGACGGGCACGATCGATGCCTCCAGACCGAAGGTGCCGCCGCTGAGCAGGGCGGAGCCGTGGGTGTCGACCGTGAACAGGCCCTTGGGGGTGTGTCCGGAGACCGGGATGCCGAGCAGCTGCTCGGCGAGGTTCCAGGTGAAGTGCAGCCCCGCGACGAACCAGATGCTACGCCGCCACAGGAACGCGGCGCCGAGCATCACACCGGCCTCCAGGGCGATGGCGAGCGCGCTCCAGGCACTGGCTCCCGGCGCGGCCAGGTGGGCGGCGCCGAAGAACAGCCCGGTGACCACGATGGCGGCGCGGCTGCCCCAGCGCTGTTCCAGGGCCTGGAGGGCGAGGCCGCGGAACATCAGTTCCTCGGTGACCGCGGCGCCTGCCTGCACCATCGCGGCGGAGCAGACGACGGTGAAGAAGCCGTTGCCGGCCCAGGAGAACGAGTAGCCCCCGAACACCGTGATCAGGAGGGCCGAGACCAGGACGAAGCCCAGGCCGAGCGCACCGCCGTACAACGCCTCCCGGCCCGCGCCCTGCCGGGCGATCTCCGGGGTGGCGCGGCCCGCGAGCCGGCGCATCACCACCCAGTACACGGCGACCGCCGCGACCGCGCCCAGCGCCGGGACCGGACCGGGGCCGGTCGCGGTCAGCGCCGAGACCAGGCCGACACCCACCAGACCGGTCAGCATCCAGCCGAGCGGAGCGCGGACGATCCGGCCGAGACGGCCACCCCGGCCACCGCCGTCCTCGTCCGGGCGGGTTCCTGCGTCCTCGTGTGCGGCGGACGGCGTGCTCATCGTGACCTCCCTGCGGCAACGGTCACTCCGACGGCGACCGATCTGACGACCACGCTAGAAATCCGCCGGATTCCGCGAATCACCCGCGCAGGGACGGCCCGGGTAGCTCTCACGGGGGATGCGCCCACGCCTGCCGGCCGCTTCGGTGGGCCGGACACAGCGGTGCCCCGGCCGTCCGAGGACGACCGGGGCACCGGACAACGTCAGGTCAGGAACCTCCGGAGAGGGAAGACCCCGTAGACCCTGTGGGACTCGAACCCACAACCAATGGATTAAAAGTCCACTGCTCTGCCAATTGAGCTAAGGGTCCCCGCGATGTTGCCTCCCCGAGCATAGCGGGAGGTGGCCGTGTCTCCGATCGGGTATCGGGGACACGGCCGCGCCGGACGGCAAAACAGGGACCGGACAGGGGACCGACTGGTCCGGAGTGTTGTGGAGTGTTACGGATCGACCGGTTCGGGCGCCCCCGCCCGCGCCGCTTCCCGCGCCTTCGTGCGGGCGTGTTCCGGGTTCAGGAACCAGTGCCGGGCCGAGGCCTTCCACCAGGCCGCCGCGAAGCCGAGGACGACCAGGACCGCGACCGGCGCGTAGTTGAAGGACTCCCAGGTGACCGGGGACACCTGCGGCAGCATGAACAGCACGGTGATCACGATCACCCACACCACCGACACCGTGCCGATCAGCTTCGACCACCGGCCCAGGTGCCACGGCCCCCGCTGGAACGCCTCCCCCTTCCCCAGCCGCAGCAGGGTCGGGATGACGTACGCGATGTAGAGGCCGATCACCGCGATCGACGTCACCGCCGCGTACGCCGTCACGTTGATCAGGTACGGCAGGCCCAGCACCAGCGCGCCCGCCGCCGCCAGCCACACCGCCGCCACCGGTGTCCTCGTGCGCGGGCTCACCGTGTGCCAGACGTTCGAGAACGGGAGCGCGCCGTCGCGTGAAAAGGCGTAGATCATGCGGCTGTTGGCCGTCACCGACGCCATGCCGCAGAAAAGCTGCGCGCCGATCACCACCAGGAGCAGCAGCTTCCCGGCGGTCGCTCCCAGCGCGTCGAGGAGGATCTGTGCCGGCGGTGCGCCCGTCGGCGAGCCCAACTCCTTGTCGTACGACTGGATCGCGTACGTGAAGCCCAGCAGGAGGACGAAGCCCGCGATCCACGACGTCCAGATGGAGCGGACGATGCCCTTGGGGCCCGCCGTCGACGCGTCGTGGGTCTCCTCCGTCATGTGGGCGGAGGCGTCGTAGCCGGTGAAGGTGTACTGCGCCATCAGGAGGCCCAGCAGGACGACGTACACCCCGCTGCCCCAGCCGGTGTTGTTGACGAACTTCGTGAAGACGAACGTCGTCGACTGGTGGTGGTCGGGGACGAAGGTGAGCGCGCCCACGATCACGGCGACGCCCAGCACGTGCCACCACACGCTCACGTTGTTGAGGAGGGCGACGATCTTCACGCCGAAGGTGTTCAGCAGGCCGTGGAGGATCAGGATCGCCGCGAAGAGGAGGACCGTACGGCCCGGTGTCACCTCGAAGTCGAACTGCAGGTTCAGGTACGCGCCCAGGAACGACGCCGCCCCGAAGTCGATGCCGGCGGTCACGGCGACCTGGCCGAGGACGTTGAACCAGCCCGTGAACCACGCCCAGGCCGCCGCCGTGCGCGGAGGCGCCAGACGGTGGGCCCAGAAGTACAGGCCCGCCGACGTCGGGTAGGCCGAGCAGATCTCGGCCATCGACAGGCCGACGAACAGCGTCATCAGGCCTACGGCCACCCAGCCCCAGGTGATCACGGCCGGGCCGCCCGTGTTCATGCCGAACAGATACAGCGTGAGGCAGCCCGACAGGACCGAGATGATCGTGAAGGAGACCGCGTAGTTGGAGAACGCCGACATGCGGCGGGCGAGAACCTGCGTATAGCCGAGCTGGGCAAGCCGTTCCTCGTCGGAGAGACCGGGAGCATCTCCCTTTGACAGCCCACTCGCTATGGCGTCATCTGTCATGCCCCCAGCGATTCCCTCGCCGGGGGCGTGACATGCGCCACTTAAGGAATCGATAAGGACTCGATGTGGCTAGAAAATGCCCTTGTAGCCCTGCCATCCGGTCGCGATCTTCACCCGCGCCCCGAACGACCCCTTCCCATCACCGCTGTTGCGGTACAGCACCCCGGCCGAGTCCCGCTCGACCAGGTCCGCCTTCCCGTCCCCGGTGATGTCCCCGACCCCGACCACCGTGTCGTACGACCCGCCCCACGCGGTGAACAGTTTCGCCCGGGCCCCGAAGGTGCCCCTGCCGGTTCCGTAGTAGCGGTACAGCGTGTTCGCCTTGTCCTGGGCGATCAGGTCGCCGACGCCGTCGCCGTTGATGTCACCGACGCCGACGACCTTCTTGTACGTCTTCCAGTCGGCGTACAGCTTCACGCGGGCGGACAGCGTGCCCGTGCCGGTGCCCTTGTAGAGGTAGACGTCCCCGGTGGAGGCGTTCCGTGCGATCAGGTCCGGACGGCCGTCGCCGCTGATGTCTCCGGGGGCGGTCAGCACGTCGTACTGGTTCCAGCCGCTGGTGCCGAGCGAGGTGTACGCCGTCGACGTCTTCAGCGTGCCGTCGCAGGTCGGCTTGTACGCCCGCAGCGCCCCGGTTCTCAGCCGGACCAGGACGTCGTTGCAGCGGTCCCCGCTCAGGTCGCCGATCGACACCACCTTGTCGGCCGTCGTCCAGCCGGTGCTGCCGCCGGCCGAGGAGAAGAACGTGCCCTTGCCCGAGCCCTGCCGGAAGGCCAGCGTGCCCGAGGAGCTGAGGGTGGCCAGGTCGCCGACGGCGTCGCCGCCGCCGATGTGGTCGTGGCGGGCCGGCGCGGCGTCGAGCAGCCGGACCGTGCCGCTCGCCGTCACCGGGGCCCCGACCCCGTCGCCCGGTACGACGGACAGCGTCCAGTCGTACGACCCGTTCGTCAGGAACGCCCCCTTGGCGTCCGTCCCGGACCAGCCCACCTTCACCTCGCCGCGCGTCTCACCGCCGGTCCGCGTGTCCACGACCTTGCCGGTGGCCCGGCTGCGCACGGTCAGCTGCCAGCCCGCGGCCGGCTTCGACAGCAGCAAGGTGGTGAGGGTGGACGGTGTCGTGTCGGTCTCCCGCGCGATGAGCGTGGACGCCGAGTCGACCGGGGCGAGCAGCCGCAGCGGCTGCAGGGCCACGCCGGTCGGTACGAGGTGTACGCGCTCCTGGTCGTCGACGTAGGCCACGTTCCCGGTCGACTTGTCGACCGTCCAGCGCACCTCGCGCTGGGAGACCCCGGTGTCGGACAGCGCGCCGATCACCCGGCTCACGGGTGTGCCGTCGGCGACCGTCGTGAGGACCAGCTGCCCGGCCTGCCTGTCGTGCGTGACGACGAATCCGTCGCCCAACTCCGCGTCACCGGAGGGGACTTGGACGGACTTCTTCGCCGTACGGTCGTAGACGCCCGCCGTGCCGTCAGCGCAACCCCAGTACAGCCACCGGCCATTGGCCCGCAGTTCGGTGGGCGCGCAGCCGGCATCGATGGTGAGGGTCTCGGTGGTCTTCTTCGTGGTGAGGTTGTACGCCGTGAGCGTGCCGGGGACGGTGCCCGGCGTCCACAGGGTGTCGCCGGAGAGGGCGGCGGCACCGGGGGTACGGGTGAGCGCCGGGGTGCCGTCGTCGCCGATCCGGTAGACGGTCTGTGCGGTCGTCGTGGTGTGGATCAGGTACCGGCCGGAGACGTCGGTGATCCGGCCGCCGGCCGGCACCGGATGCTCCCAGTAGTCGTACGGGCCGGACCCGCTGACGGTGAGACGGTCGTATCCCGCCGAGAACTTCGACAGCCAGACCGCACGGTCGTCGTCCGTGCCGTACAGCTGCGAGCAGCCGATCTCCGTGCCCGGGCAGTCGCCCACGAGCAGATCGGTCCCGTCGTACGAGGACCGCGCACCGAACGTGGGCGTACCGGTCGCGGCGACGGTCCGTACGTAGTCGTCGCGAACTCCGCCCCAGCTGCTGTCCGCGACGGCCAACCGCCCCTGCTCCAGGGCGATTCCCTGGATCCTGTACGGCGGTTTCGGCAGCGGCTTGACGAGGGTGACGGTCGGCCTGCCGTCGGGGCCGGCCTGGATGTGCTGGACGCCCCAGTCGTCGGCGCCGGTGCGGCCGATGACGATGGCGGCGCCGTCGGGGCCGACGGAGACACCGCTGTTCGAGGCCGCGATCAGGGTGACCGGGGCACCACCCGCGATCGGCAGAGCCGTCAGACGCGAACCGATGCCGGGACGGTGGACGATCCAGTCACCGACCACGGAGAGACCGACGGACCGGCCGTCGCCGGAACTGTCCGTGTCCAGGGTGACCTCGACCGGGGCGGCCGACAGATCGGCACGGGAGAACACGAGTGCCGTGGTGCTGTTGGAGCCGCGGTATGCCACGAGACGCTCGGGCGAGATCTTGCTCAGCGTGTACCCGGTCGGCACAGCGGGCGTCGAGTCCGCGACCCGGCCGGTCTCCGGATCGACGTCGAGGAAGTGGTAGCCGTCGTCCGAGTAGGCGAGGAAGACCAGCCCGGCGGCATCCCCGTTGCGCGGGGCCGCGAGCGTCATGCCCTCGGGCACACCCTCGACGGTCACGTCACGTGTGGTCCCGTCGGGGCCCGGGGTCAAAAGGTGCTTGACCTTGGTGACGGTCCCGTCCTCGGCCGTGACGTCCTGGTTGGCGACGGCCGTGCCGCCGTAGACGCCGTACAGGGTCTGGCCCGCGGGAACCTGAAGGGTGGTGGTCGTGCCGTCGACCGCGTCCCACAGGTCGACCCGGCCGTCGCTGTGGCGGAAGGAGAGAACGTCGCCGCCCGTCCCCCGGGTGATCACGTCGATAGGAACCGACGGCGCGTCGAAGGACCGGCCGTCCGAGAAACGCGTCCACACCAGCCCGGCGTGGCCCTCCAGACGGTGGAAGACGCCCTTGGTACCCGCCGCGTCGGCCCCCTGGGTGTCCGCGTTGAAGAGCGAGGCCGTCGTGTACGTGCTGCGCACCGTGGCCGGTACGACCGTCTCCTGGGCGGCACCCACCGCGAACGCGGGCGCCGGCAGCAACGGCCCCAGGCCGGCGGCGAGCACGGCCGAGGTGGCGACGGCGACGAAAGCATGGCGAGCCAAGAGGTCCTCCCCCGGAGAAGAGAGGGATGCGTGGCGTGCCTGCCGCCCCCGGCCCCCAGCCGTCACATCCCCCACATAAGTCGGCTGATCATACAGACAACACGCAGCAGGAAGCGCGCAAAAATGGCCCCCACCCGAACCCGGGCGGGGGCCATCTCACTGCTCTGCTATGTCACCGGACGTCAGCCGTTGCGCTTCCAGCGCGGCTTGTCGTCGCGGCGGCCGAAGGAACCGGTGCCGGTGCCCGTGCCGGTCGTGCCGCGGTGGCCCGGACGGTCGTGGCCGCCGGTGCGGAAGCCGGGGCGGTCGCCCTGGCGGTCGCGGTTGAACGGGCGGTCGCTGCCCCGGTGACCGGTCGCGGGACGGTCGTCGCGACGGTAACCGCCGGACGCGGGACGGTCGTTGCCGCCGCGGTCGTCGCGACGGAAGCCACCGGAGGGGCGGTCGTCACGACGGTCGAAAGAACGGCCGCCGCGGTCGCCGTCACGGCGGTCGTTGCCACCGCGGTCGTCACGACGGAAACCACCGGAGGGGCGGTCGTCACGACGGTCGAAAGAACGGCCACCGCGGTCGCCGCCACGGTCGTCACGACGGTCGCTGTTGAAGCCGCCCGAGGGACGGTCGTCACGGCGGAAACCGCCACGGTCGTTGCCACCGCGGTCGTCGCGGCGGAAACCGCCCGAGGGACGGTCGTCGCGGCGGAAGCCACCACGGTCGTTGCCACCGCGGTCGTCACGGCGGAAGCCACCGGACGGGCGGTCGTCACGACGCTCGAAGGAACGGCCACCACGGTCGCCACCCCGGTCGTCACGACGGTCACGGCGCTCGTAGTTGCCGCGGTCGTCACGCTGCTGGCGCGGACGGTCGTAGGAAGAGGACTCCTCGCGGACCGGCGCGGGCTCCGCGGCGACCGCCTCGGCGGCGGCCTCCACGACGGCTGCGGCCTCGGCGACCGCGGCCTCCGGGTCGTCGCCCCGCTCGCGCGCGGCACGGGCGATCAGGCGGTCGGACTCCTCGCGCAGCTCGGCGGCGCGACGCGTGGCCCGCTCCAGCTCCTTGGTGAGCTGGGCGACCTCGCGCTCGGCCTGCTGCGCGGCGTCACCCGCCGACTGGGCCTGGACCTCGGTCATCGAACGGGCGCCGGTGATCTCGGCGACCTCGGGCTCGAAGGCCGTACCGGTGTTGATGATGTGCCGCCCGGCGTCGACGCCCGCGTCCTCCATCAGCCGGAAGATCTGGCGCCGCTGGTGCGGCAGGGAGAGGGACACGACGGTGCCCGTACGACCGGCACGCGCGGTGCGGCCCGCACGGTGCAGGTAGTCCTTGTGGTCGCCGGCCGGGTCCACGTTCAGGACCAGGTCGATGCCGTCGACGTGGATACCGCGGGCGGCCACGTCGGTCGCGACGAGCGCGTTGACGTAGCCCTCCTTGAAGTCCGCGAGCGTCCGGGTGCGGGCGCCCTGCGTCATGCCGCCGTGCAGCGCGTCGGCCTTCACGCCGGACTCGCGCAGCTGCTCGGCGATGCGGTCGGCGCCCAGCTGGGTGCGGACGAAGATGATCGTGCGGCCCTTGCGGGAGGCGATCGCGGCGGTGACCGGCGCCTTGTCCTTGGGCTTCACGATGAGGATGTGGTGGGACATCGTCGTGACGTTGCCCTGCGCGCTGTCGACCTCGTGGGTGACCTCGTCGGTGAGGTAGCGCTTGACGAGGGTGGAGATCTCGTTCTCCATCGTCGCCGAGAACAGCATGCGCTGGCCGCCGGCCGGGATCTGGTCGAGCAGCTCGGTGACCTCGGGCAGGAAGCCCAGGTCGGACATCTGGTCGGCCTCGTCGAGGACGGCGATGCGCACGTCCTCGAGGGAGCAGGCGCCGCGGTTGATGATGTCGCGCAGGCGGCCCGGGGTGGCGACGAGGACGTCTACGCCGCGCTCGAGGGCGTAGATCTGGTTGCCCATGGACGTGCCGCCGCAGACGACCTTCATCTTCAGGCCGAGGACGTCGCCGTAGGGCTGGAGGGCGTCGGCGACCTGCATCGCCAGCTCGCGGGTCGGGGTGAGGATGATGCCGCGCGGGCGCTTCTTCTCGGTGCGGCCGCCGGACAGCGTCGCGAGCAGCGGCAGACCGAACGAGAGGGTCTTGCCGGAGCCGGTGCGGCCACGGCCGAGGATGTCCTTGCCGGCCAGGGCGTCCGGGATGGTCGCGGCCTGGATCGGGAAGGGGGCGGTCACACCGTTCTGCGCGAGCTTGCGCACGATGCCGTCGGGGAGGCCGAGGGACGCGAAGGTGACCTCGGGAGCCGCCTCGGTGGTGGCCTCCACGGTCGTCTCGACGTCTTCGGTGCCCTCGTTCTCGGGCATGACGATGTGATCAGTACTGGAAATGGACATGCGAATGCGAAACCTTCCGGAGTCTCCGTCGGCACGCGCCCGTCAACTCCGTGATTCGCTATCGACCGCCTCAATGCGGTCCGCCACGGCAAGGGAGAGTACGCGCCACACGGCGCGCTCTGCAGTGGCGCCGGGCAATGGGATCAAACGATCTACCACCATACGCACCCACCACCCCCCGAGGCAAACCGACCTCGATTGACGTGCGTCACAACCGTTCCTACGCCGGTGATCCGGCCGCCGGCGCCGGTTCACGGTCGACCAGCTGCGGTACGGGGTCCTCGTGCGCGGAGGACGACGGTTCCGCCACGGTCGGCTGCGCGGACGGCGACTGCTGGCTCGGCGAGGGGTCCGGGGGCGGCGGGGTCCGCGTCGGGGTCGGCTGCGGCGCGGCCGTCGTCGGCCCGCCCGGCTTCTGACTCGTGCCGGGTCTGGGCGCCTTGGACGCGGTCGGGCTCGCCGCACCGCCGGGCGCGGACGGCGAGGCCGAACCCGACGCGGACTCCCCCGGTTTGGGCTTCCCGTGCCCGTGTTTTCCGTCACCCCCGGACCCGCCGAACCCGATCCCGCCGCCCGGCACCCCCGAACCGCCGTCGGGCGCCTCGCCGGCGTGCTGCCCGGCGGAGTGCGAGGGCTTGGCACCGCCGCCCGCGTCGTCGCCCACGCTCATGCAGCCGGCGGCAGCGGCGACGACGGCGACCGCGGCGGCCAGACGGACGGGTACGTACATGGGGCGCACGGGGCCACCTCCGAGGCGGAAAAAGGGAGTCCCCCTCTCAACTCCCACCGCCCACCGGAAGACACGCGTCCGACCGCCGCCGCCCGTTCCTGGCCGGAGAACACCCCTTCCCGCCCCGACACCGGCCGGAAGCAGCCGCTACGACGACCACCCCTGTCCCCAACTGCCCACCTCCGCACCCCACTTCACCCCGCTCCCGCGCGCATAGGAAAGGCCCGTCCCTCCGCCGCCGCCCCGAACCGGCGTTCGTCCCCGACAATGGGCGTGTGCTGGAAATGACACGCGAGGCGTTCGAAGAGCTGGTGAGCGAAGCCCTGGACCGGATCCCGCCGGAGCTGACGCGGGTCATGGACAACGTGGCGGTGTTCGTCGAGGACGAACCCGACCCGTCCGACCCCGAGCTGCTCGGCCTCTACGAGGGCACACCGCTCACGGAACGCGGCGAGTGGTACGCCGGCGTCCTCCCCGACCGCATCTCGATCTACATGGGCCCGACGCTGCGCCACTGCGCGACCACCGAGGAGGTCGTCCACGAGGTCGCCGTCACCGTCGTCCACGAGGTCGCCCACCACTTCGGCATCGAGGACGAGCGCCTGCACGAACTGGGCTGGGGCTAGACGCTCCGCTGAGCGGGCGGGTCTTTGACTGCGCGTCGGTGGGGGCAGGCGCCGAGTGGGCAGTTCTTTGGCTGCACGCCGGTGGGGCAAGGCGCTGAGTGCTCGGTTCTTTCACCGCGCGCCGGCGGGGCGAGGCGCCGAGTGGACAGCTCTTTGACTGCACGCCGGTGGGGCAGGCGCTGAGTGGACGGTTCTTTGGCTGCGCGTCGGTGGGGGCGAGGCGTTGAGTGGGTAGTTTTTTGGCTGTGCGTCGGTGGGGGCTGGTCGCGCAGTTCCTCGCGCCCCTTTGGGACACGGGCCCCGGGGGGCGTGCCCCGTTCACCCGCGCTGGTCAGTCAGCGGCGCTTCGCTGAACAGGGGCCTGTCCCGCCCGCATACCCTTGCCCAGCCCTGGGCATACGGGACCAATGGCCAGCGTCCCCCTCGCAGCCCTGAACCGCCTCCGCCGAACCCGGCACGCCCTGATCCGCCGGTACCGCAGCAGCCGTCCCCGCCCCACCGTCGAACTCGTCCCGCAGCCGCACCCCTGGGCCCGCGCCCTCGGCCTCGTCATGGTCGTCATCGTCGGGGCCTGGCTCGGCCTGCTGATCGTCGGCGACGTCCGGGCCCAGGTCGGCCCCATGGACACCACGATGACCCTGCGCCCGTCCCTCACCGGCGGTACGAAGATCAACGTGTCCCCGCTCGGCGCCCTGTCCCTGGACAGCCACCACGCCCCGGTCCGCCTGGACGTCAACGTCGACCAGCTCGACCCGGAACGCTCCCAGTCCCTCGTCGACCACCCCGAGCGCATCTCCGGCCTCCAGGACGAGGTCGCCCGCGACGTGGAACACGGCACCCTCGACCTCGCCGTACGGTCCTGCACGGCGGTGGTCCTCGGCGCCACGACGCTCGGCCTCGCGATCTACCGCCGCCCCCGCCGGGCCCTCGCGGCGGGCGGCCTGGCCCTGACCCTCCTGGCGGCCTCCGGAGCGACGGCGTACGCGACCTGGAACCCCAAGTCGATCCTCGAACCGAAGTTCTCCGGCCTGCTCTCCAGCGCCCCGTCCCTGGTCGGCAACGCCCGCAACATCGTGACCGAATTCGACGTCTACCAGCAGGAGTTGGCCCGCCTGGTGACCAACGTGACCAAGCTCTACGACGTCACGTCGACGCTCCCCGCGTACCAGCCGGACCCGACCACGATCCGCATCCTGCACGTCTCGGACATCCATCTGAACCCCGCGAGCTGGAAGATCATCGCCTCGCTGGTGGAGCAGTACAAGGTCGACGTGATCGTCGACACCGGCGACACCATGGACCACGGCACCACCGCCGAGAACGGCTTCCTCGACCCGATCGGCGACCTGGGCGTCCCCTACGTCTGGGTCAGGGGCAACCACGACTCCCTCGCCACCCAGCGCTACCTCGAACACATCAAGAACGTGCACGTCCTGGACGAGGGCCGCGCGCAGACGGTCGCGGGCGTGCGCTTCGCGGGCATCGGCGACCCCCAGTTCACCCCGGACCGCTCGACCACCACGGGCGCCGACAACTCGGAGGAACTCGCCGGCGACCAGCTCGCCTCCGCCCTCCGCGACCAGCGGGCCGCCGGCACCCCGGTCGACATCGCCCTCGTCCACGAACCGTCGGCCGCCCGCCAGACCGACGGCGAGGTCCCCCTGGTCCTGGCCGGCCACCTCCACCACGAGGGCACCGAGGTCATGAAGCACGGCACCCGGCTGCGCATCGAGGGCTCGACGGGCGGCAGCGGCCTGCGCGCGGTCGAGGGCAAGTACCCCGACCCCATCGAGGCGTCGATCCTCTACGTCGACCGCGACACCCGCCGCCTCCAGGCCTGGGACGAGATCAAACTCGGCGGCCTCGGCCTGACGACGGCGGAGGTGAGCCGCCACCTCCCGAAGGAGAACCTCCCGGGCGCACCCCAGTCGCCGAGTCCGTCCCCGAGCCCGTCGCCGAGCGGAACCCCGAGCGGGACCTCGACCCGGTCTCCGAGTCCGCCCCGGACGCCCTCCCCGAGCCCCTCCCCACCGGCCCCGTAAACCGTTTTGGCGATACCTCCCGCCATCCCATATGCTTCTCACGTCCCCGACGCGCTGAGAAGCGCCCAGGCGGGCCGATAGCCCTCATCGTCTAGCGGCCTAGGACGCCGCCCTTTCAAGGCGGTAGCACGGGTTCGAATCCCGTTGGGGGCACGCAACACCGTGTGCGACACTGGCTCTCGCCAGTTCGCGCGCAAAGCTTGGTCCTGTGGAGCAGTTTGGAGTGCTCGCCACCCTGTCAAGGTGGAGGCCGCGGGTTCAAATCCCGTCAGGACCGCTGAGGTTCCGCAAGGAATCTCGTGGCTGGGTAGCTCAGTTGGTACGAGCGATCGCCTGAAAAGCGATAGGTCGCCGGTTCGACCCCGGCCCCAGCCACCGGATCGAAAGCCCTGTCCCACCGGGACGGGGCTTTCGTCGTGACCGGACGACACAGGGTGGGGCGCGATGGGCCAGGACACCGACCTGGAGAAGATACGGGCGCGGTACGGACTGCTCGCGGTGGTGGGCAGCAACCTCGCGATCACCGCGGTGGCGATCTTCGGCGTATGGCGGCTGAACGGCGACCGCGCGGTGATCGTGGGCGTCCTGACCTCGGCCTTCACGGCGATGGCGGGCCTGACGACGGCGTACCTGGGCATCAAGGCGGTGTCGAACACGGCGCAGTCGATGTCCAAGGAGGCCGGCAGGCAGCAGGACGCCGAACGCCAGCAGCAACAGGACGCCGGCACCGGATCGAGCGCGGGGCCTCAATAGTCAGCCCGCGCGACGGCGGCGCCCACCCCGGACAATTGACCCGGGACAATTCATTCGCCAGGAATTTCGCCGAGGTGAGATCCTTGACGGCGTATGTCTACGCACCCCGCCTCCGCACCCGGCGCCCCGTCACCCGGCGCCCCCGCCCTAGGTGACCTCGCCCCCCGCCTGACCGAGCTGACCCTGCGCGACGCGCACCGCCTCGGCCGCAGGCTCGAAGGCGCGCGCAGGATCCGGAAACCGGAGGCCCGCGCCGCGGTCCTCGCCGAGATCGAGACCGAGGTCGCCCGCGGCGAGGAGCGGATGGCCGCGCGACGCACCCGTATCCCCGCCGTCTCGTATCCCGAGCAACTCCCGGTCAGCCAGAAGAAGGCCGACATCGCGGCCGCGATCCGTGACCACCAGGTCGTGATCGTCGCGGGCGAGACCGGCTCGGGCAAGACCACCCAGATCCCGAAGATCTGCCTCGAGCTCGGCCGCGGCGTCCGCGGCATGATCGGCCACACCCAGCCCCGCCGCATCGCCGCCCGCACGGTCGCGGAGCGCGTGGCGGAGGAGATGGACACCCCGCTCGGCGAGGCCGTCGGCTGGAAGGTCCGCTTCACGGACCAGGTGAACCCGGAGTCGACGTTCATCAAGCTGATGACGGACGGCATCCTGCTCGCCGAGATCCAGACCGACCGCGAACTGCGCGCCTACGACACGATCATCATCGACGAGGCCCACGAGCGGTCCCTCAACATCGACTTCCTGCTCGGCTACCTCGCCCAACTGCTGCCCAAGCGCCCGGACTTGAAGGTCGTCATCACCTCGGCGACCATCGACCCCGAGCGTTTCTCCCGGCACTTCGGCGACGCCCCGATCATCGAGGTGAGCGGCCGGACGTATCCGGTGGAGGTGCGGTACCGCCCGCTGCTCGAAGACGACTCCGAGGACTCCGACCGCGACCAGATCACCGCGATCTGCGACGCCGTGGAGGAGCTTCAGGGCGAGGGCAAGGGCGACATCCTCGTCTTCCTCTCCGGCGAGCGCGAGATCCGCGACACGGCGGACGCGCTGACGAAGAAGAACTACCCCCGCGCCGGAGGCGCTAATGGGCAGGGCATCGAGGTCCTCCCGCTCTACGCCCGCCTCTCGCACGCCGAGCAGCACCGGGTGTTCCAACAGCACACCGGGCGAAGGATCGTTCTGGCGACCAACGTCGCCGAGACCTCGCTCACCGTCCCGGGCATCAAGTACGTTATCGACCCCGGCTTCGCCCGGATCAGCCGCTACAGCCACCGAACGAAGGTGCAGCGGCTGCCGATCGAGGCGGTCAGCCAGGCAAGTGCCAATCAGCGCAAGGGGCGTTGCGGCCGTACGTCGGACGGCATCTGCATCCGGCTGTACTCGGAGGAGGACTTCGAGGCCCGCCCGGAGTTCACCGACGCCGAGATCCTGCGGACGAACCTCGCCTCCGTGATCCTGCAGATGACGGCGGCCGGTCTCGGTGAGATCGAGAAGTTCCCGTTCATCGACCCGCCGGACCACCGCAACATCCGCGACGGCGTCCAACTCCTCCAGGAACTGGGCGCGTTGGACCCGGACGAGAAGGACCCGCGCAAGCGCCTCACGCAGACGGGCCGCAAGCTCGCCCAGCTCCCCGTGGACCCAAGGCTCGCCCGCATGGTCCTGGAGGCCGACAAGAACGGCTGTGTCCGCGAGGTCATGGTGATCGCCGCCGCGCTCTCCATCCAGGACCCGCGCGAGCGCCCGGTGGACAAGCAGACCCAGGCGGACCAGCAACACGCCCGTTTCCGCGACGAGTCGAGCGACTTCCTCGCGTTCCTCAACATGTGGCGGTACATCCGCGAGCAGCAGAAGGAGCGCGGCTCCTCCGCGTTCCGCCGCCTGTGCAAGCAGGAGTACCTGAACTTCCTCCGCATCCGCGAGTGGCAGGACATCTACAGCCAACTCCGCACGGTGGCCAAGCAGATGGGCATCCAGTTCAACGAGGAGGACGCGGCCGAGCACAGCGTCCACGTCTCCCTCCTCGCCGGGCTGCTCTCGCACATCGGCATGAAGGACGTGAAGGACGGCGCGAAGAACGAGTATCTGGGCGCCCGCAGCGCCAAGTTCGCGATCTTCCCCGGCTCGGCCCTCTTCAAGAAGACCCCGCGTTTCGTCATGTCGGCGGAACTGGTCGAGACGTCCCGCCTCTGGGCCCGCGTCAACGCCAAGATCGAGCCCGAGTGGGTCGAGCCCCTCGCCGGCCACCTCCTGAAGCGGACGTACAGCGAACCGCACTGGGAGAAGGACCAGGCAGCCGTGATGGCCTTCGAGAAGGTCACGCTCTACGGCGTCCCGATCATCGCCCAGCGCAAGGTGAACTACGGCCGCATCGACCCGGAGGCGTCCCGCGAGCTGTTCATCCGCAACGCGCTGGTCGAGGGCGACTGGCGCACCCACCACAAGTTCTTCGCCGACAACCGCCGACTCCTCACCGAGGTCGAGGAGTTGGAGCACCGCGCCCGCCGCCGGGACATCCTGGTCGACGACGAGACGCTCTACGACTTCTACGACCAGCGGGTGCCCGAACACGTCGTGTCCGGCGCCCACTTCGACTCCTGGTGGAAGCACAAGCGGCACGAGGAGCCCGAACTCCTCGACTTCGAGCGCTCGATGCTCATCAACGAGCGCGCGGGAGACATCAGCAAGGCCGACTATCCCGACTCCTGGCACCAGGGACGGCTCAAGTTCCGGGTGACGTACCAGTTCGAGCCGGGCGCGGACGCGGACGGTGTCACGGTCCACATCCCGCTCCAGGTCCTCAACCAGGTCACGGACGAGGGCTTCGACTGGCAGATCCCGGGCCTGCGCGAGGAGGTCGTGACGGAACTGATCCGCTCCCTCCCGAAGCCGATCCGCCGCAACTACGTCCCGGCCCCGAACTTCGCCCAGCGCTTCCTGGCGACGGCGACCCCTCTGCAGGAGCCCCTGACGACGACGATGGCGCGCGAGCTGAAGCGCATGGTCGGAGTCCCCTTCACCGCCGACGACTTCGACTGGTCGAAGGTCCCCGACCACCTCCTGATCACCTTCCGGATCGTGGACGAGCGGCGCCGCAAGATCGCCGAGGACAAGGACCTAGAGGCGCTGAAGGTCCGCCTGAAGCCGAAGGCACGCCAGGCCATCTCCCAGGCGGCCGCGGCGACGGCCGAGCGCGAGGGCGGCGAGTCCCTGGAGCGCAAGGGCCTCACCGACTGGACGATCGGCACGCTCACCCGCGTCTTCGAGACCCGCAGGGCCGGCCAGCCGGTGAAGGCGTACCCGGCGCTGGTCGACGACGGCGACACCGTCTCCGTACGGCTCTTCGACACGGAGGAGGAGCAGGCGGAGGCGATGTGGAAGGGCACGCGCCGGCTCATCGTGCGCAACATCCCGGTGAACCCGGCGAAGTTCGCGTCCGAAAAGCTCACCAACGCGCAGAAGCTCGCCCTGTCCGCGAATCCGCACGGTTCGATCCAGGCGCTGTTCGACGACTGCGCGCTCGCGGCGGCCGACAAGCTCATCGGCGACTTCGGGGGCCCCGCGTGGGACGAGGAGTCGTACCGGAAGCTCTACGAGAAGGTGCGTGCCGAGATCGTCGACACGACGGTCCGCGCGGTGGGCCAGGTCCAGCAGGTGCTGGCCGCCTGGCAGGCCTGTGAGCGCCGTCTGAAGGCCGCGCACAGCCCCGCGCTGCTGCCCAACCTCGCGGACGTACGAGCCCAGTTGGACGCCCTCGTGAAGCCGGGCTTCGTCACGGCGGTGGGGATACGCCGCCTGCCCGACCTGATGCGCTACCTGGTGGCCGCCGACCGCCGCCTCCAGCAGATGGCGACGGGGGTCCAGCGGGACACCACCCGCATGGAGAAGGTCCACGAGATGCAGGACGAGTACGCCTGGCTCCTGGAACAACTCCCCCAGGGCCGCCCGGTCCCCGCCTCCGTCCGGGACATCCGCTGGATGATCGAGGAGCTCCGGGTCAGCTATTTCGCCCACGCGCTCGGCACCGCGTACCCGGTCTCGGACAAGCGGATCGTGAAGGCGATCGACGCCGCCGCACCGTAACAACGCCTGCACACCGAGTGAGTTCGACCAGGCGGGCCCCCCTCCTGTACAGTCTCATCTCGCAGCACAACGCACCATCAAGTGCCGCGAAACCAGGTCCTGTGGAGCAGCTTGGAGTGCTCGCCACCCTGTCAAGGTGGAGGCCGCGGGTTCAAATCCCGTCAGGACCGCACGTGATCGACAAAGGCCCGTATCTCTTCGGAGACACGGGCCTTACTCGTGCGCCCGTGTCCGTGCGGAGGCTCTTCGACGCCCGCCCCCACACGCGGACGGCGCCCTTGACGCCGCTCCACCCGCCAGGTACCCAGAAACCAGGCCCCGTTCCACACAGGGCCGCGGAGGTGGCACATGGCGGCTTCGGTCAGGCACGAGACGCGGGCGCTGCTCCGTGCGCACCTGGCGGCCGCCACCTCGTACCGCCACGCGACCCGGCACTGCCCGATCTGCCACCGCCTCCTGCGGCTGGCGTTGGACTCCCCGCCGCCCCGGGAGCCGGAGGACGAGCCGCAGAGTCAGTCCTCTTAGCGCACATAGGTCAGAGGCAACAAGCCATCTGGCATGTGACGGGTGTCACCGCATAAGTTTTTGAAACGTCGGAACTTACACCTCACCTACAACTGGTCAATTTAATATGTGCAATTGCACCCCCACGAGGGATGGTCCACAGGAGATCCGACACCCCTCCCCAGACTCCGACAAGGTCCCTCACAGAACCCTGCGCCGGCCTCGCACGCACCCACGACCAGGCACAAAAAAGATCGCGCTGGACCCGGCGGAGTCCAGCGCGATCTACGACGCACCCTGTTCAGTTACTTCAAAAGCTTTGGGCGTGGGCCCTGTTGGGGCAGAACCCGCGTCGCTTGGAGCTGTGCTGTCGGGCGTCAGGCGGGTTGGGGGACCTGCCGATTCGCCCGTATTCAGTTGGTCAGGCTTCGCTGCGCTGCTGCGGGATGCCCGCGAGCAGTGCACGGACCTCCGCCTCGCGGTAACGGCGGTGTCCGCCGAGCGTGCGAATCGAAGTGAGCTTGCCGGCCTTCGCCCACCGCGTGACCGTCTTGGGGTCCACACGGAACATCGTGGCGACCTCAGCCGGGGTCAGCAGCGGCTCGGCATCAGGGGTGCGAGCGGTCATGAGCGGCCTCCTCGGGAGAACCGAACCTTCTCGGTTCTTTCCTCTAAATTCTGCACCTTGACCCGCGTTGCCCGAAATGGCGGACGCGAGTCGAGTCGGTTATAGGACGAACGGCTTGTCCTCGGCACTACAACTACACCATCTGTCCAACCGCGTAGGCCAAACCGATGGAATTGCCCTCCCAGGTGTCCATCAGCGACGGAAGCCGATGGACCATGCCATAGCGGACAGTCACACCACTGTGACGATCAGTCACAGGGGTGATCAGGAGTCATCCAGACCCCCCAAAGCACGCAATGCCGAGATTCCGCCCAAAGCATGACGGATGGAGTCCTCCCCGGACTCCTTGTCCTATTTTGGCATGAGGAGGGGCAAGCGGCGCAAGGCATCTGCACGTGCGGTCCGTCACGCTTGGGGGCAATCGCCCGGATCGGGACCTACGTCCCGTGTTGACGAACCGTAAGAATCCTATGCGCATCTGTTCGAAGATGTCAGCCACGTTCGAATGTGTGACAGGGGGCGATCCTCGGATCAGTTCGCCGAGCGCCGGTCCCTGACCGACCGCCAGCGCTCCACGAGCCGCCCGTACGCCTCGCCCGCCGCCGCCCCGTCGCCGGTCCGCAGCGCCTCGATGCCGGCGGCCACGTCCGCCGCCGAGTGGTCGTCCTCCAGCTCGCCGGCCGGCAGGACGTGCACCAGCCCGCCGTAGTCCAGCTCGACCAGGGACCGCGGGTGGAACTCCTCCAGCCAGCGCCCCACGTCCACCAGACCCTCGATCAGCGGGCCGTCGTCGATCGCGTCCTTCAGGGCCCGCAGCGCCCGCGCCACCCGCCGCCGCGCCTGCACCATCGGCGTCCGGTACCGCAGCATCGGCGGATCGTCCCCGGAGGCCTTGTCGTAGCGGCGCTCCTCGTCGCCGACGAGCACGAACCAGTTCAGCGGCACCTGCCAGGTCGCCGTCCGGATCCACGGCCGGGCGTCCGGGTTCCGGGCCAGCCAGCGCTCGTAGTCCTGGGTGGCCTGGTGCCGTACGAGCGGCGGGAGCACGGCGTCCAGGACCGGCGGCGGCAGCTCCTCCGCGAGGTCGCCCAGGGCCTGCCAGCCGCGCAGCCGGGTGCGCCAGGGGCAGACGCAGACCACGCCGTCGACCTCGACCACGAAGGCGTCGGCGCTCTCGTGCACCGGGACCGGGACCGGCGGGGTGGGCAGCAAGTCGGCCAGCGCGCGGCGGAGTTCGTCCTGGTAGGACGGGCGGTCCGGGCGGCGGGCGTAGCGCGTCCAGTGGCCGCGCTCCGGCTCGGGGAAAGCGGCCAGCGGCTCGTAGACCCGTAGATAGGTCGCGTACGGAACGATCACCGAGGACACCTTCTTGGGCACGCCTGCTCCCTCCCCCGCCGTCCGCCAGGAAAACCTCCGGAACCCGCTCACAAACGTGCGGGAAAACTATGCAAATCGTCGCACGGACACCCCCCTTCGGTAGGTGATCCTGAACACTGCACGGATGGCGGCCTGACGCAGGCTCTACGCTCATGCCACGGCACCCGCCACCCCTACGGGAGCCTGTCTCCAACCGCCGCTACTTACCCAGGAGTCACCACCGTGACCGACGTAGACAACGGCGTCCTGCACACCCTGTTCCACTCGGACCAGGGCGGTCATGAGCAAGTCGTGCTCTGTCAGGACCGGGCCAGCGGCCTCAAGGCCGTCATCGCCATCCACAACACCGCCCTGGGCCCCGCCCTGGGCGGTACGCGCTTCTACCCCTACGCCAGCGAGGAAGACGCCGTCGCGGACGCGCTGAACCTCGCGCGCGGGATGTCGTACAAGAACGCCATGGCCGGTCTCGACCACGGCGGCGGGAAGGCCGTGATCATCGGCGACCCGGAGCGCGACAAGACCGAGGAACTCCTGCTCGCCTACGGCCGGTTCGTGGCCTCGCTCGGCGGGCGGTACGTCACCGCGTGCGACGTCGGCACGTATGTCGCCGACATGGACGTCGTGGCGCGCGAGTGCCGCTGGACGACCGGGCGCTCCCCTGCGAACGGCGGCGCGGGCGACTCCTCCGTCCTCACCGCCTTCGGTGTCTTCCAGGGCATGCGGGCCAGCGCCCAGCACCTCTGGGGCGACGCCTCGCTGCGTGGCCGCAAGGTCGGCATCGCGGGCGTCGGCAAGGTCGGGCACCACCTCGTGGAGCACCTGCGGGACGAGGGCGCCGAGGTCGTGATCACGGACGTGCGCGCCGAGTCCGTACTGCGGATCCTCGACAAGCACCCGACGGGCGTGAGCGCCGTCACCGACACCGAGGCGCTGATCCGGGTCGAGGGGCTCGACATCTACGCCCCCTGCGCGCTCGGCGGCGCCCTGAACGACGACACCGTGCCGGTGCTGACCGCCAAGGTGGTGTGCGGTGCGGCCAACAACCAGCTGGAGCACCCGGGCGTCGAGAAGGACCTCGCCGACCGCGGGATCCTCTACGCGCCGGACTACGTGGTGAACGCCGGTGGCGTGATCCAGGTCGCCGACGAACTGCACGGGTTCGACTTCGACCGGTGCAAGGCGAAGGCCGCGAAGATCTTCGACACGACACTGGCCATATTCGCACGTGCGAAGGAAGACGGTATTCCGCCGGCCGCCGCGGCCGACCGGATCGCCGAGCAGCGGATGCACGAGGCGGCCGCCGCACGCGGACGCTGAGGTTCCGGTAAGCCCCTCGGCAGGCGTCTTCGGTACCCGTCGGCGACGACTTCGAGAGAACTCTCACGTTCGTCGGCGGGTCGCCTGCCAAGAAGTGGTTAAAATCGCGGTTGACCAGCGAGTACAGGGCACCTCGCGGGTCCTGGAGCCCGGCACGTGCTGCGGGCGACGTACCGTATGGGCGCGGGCTCAGGTACCGTGGAAGCCCTACGGACCGGTCTCTCCACGGAGAGTCCGTTCCAGATCATGAACGCGTGTCAAGACTCTGGGGCCATCGAGCCCCGTATCCGAGGGGGTCGAGCCATGGGGCGCGGCCGGGCAAAGGCCAAGCAGACGAAGGTCGCCCGCCAGCTGAAGTACAGCAGCGGCGGGACTGACCTCTCGCGTCTGGCCAATGAGCTGGGCGCTTCGACTTCGAGCCAGCCGCCGAATGGCGAGCCGTTCGAGGACGACGACGAGGAAGAAGACGACCCGTACGCTCAGTACGCGGATCTCTATAACGATGACGACGAGGACGAGGACGACGAGTCCGGTCCCCAGTCGCAACGTCGCGGTGCGTAACGCGTATCGCTTGCAGCGCGCTCACCGGTTAGATCTTCCCGTCAGCTGACTGCACCTCGCCCGGTCCGGGGCAATCAACACCGGACCGGGTTTTGTGCTGCCTGTCGTACGACTGCTGTCGCCGATCAGGCCGAGTAGTCGCCGACCATCTCCGCGCCCGTCGCGTGGTCGCCCCGCTCGGTGATCTCGCCCGCGACCCACGCCTCGACCCCGCGGTCGGCCAGGGTCTCCAGGGCCGCGTCCGTCGACTCCTCGGGGACGATCGCGATCATGCCGACGCCCATGTTGAGGGTCTTCTCCAGCTCCAGGCGTTCGACCTGGCCGGTCCGGCCGACGAGGTCGAAGATCGGGGCCGGGGTCCACGTGGAGCGGTCCACGATCGCGTGCAGGTCGTCCGGGACGACCCGGGCGAGGTTCGCGGCCAGACCGCCGCCGGTGACGTGCGAGAAGGCGTGCACATCGGTCGTGCGGGTCAGCGCCAGGCAGTCCAGCGAGTAGATCCGGGTCGGGACGAGGAGTTCCTCGCCGAGCGTGCGGCCCAGCTCGTCGATCCGCGCCTCCAGGTCCAGGCCGGCCTCGTTCAGGAGCACATGCCGGACGAGCGAGTACCCGTTCGAGTGAAGTCCCGAGGACGCCATCGCGATGACCGCGTCACCCGTGCGGATGCGATCGGCCCCGAGCAGCCGGTCGGCCTCCACGACGCCCGTACCGGCGCCCGCGACGTCGAAGTCGTCCGGGCCGAGCAGTCCGGGGTGTTCGGCGGTCTCGCCGCCGACCAGGGCGCAGCCGGCCAGCACACAGCCCTCGGCGATCCCCTTGACGATCGCCGCGACACGCTCGGGGTGGACCTTGCCGACGCAGATGTAGTCGGTCATGAAGAGCGGCTCGGCGCCGCACACCACGATGTCGTCCATGACCATGGCGACCAGGTCGTGGCCGATCGTGTCGTAGACACCGAGCCGGCGGGCGATGTCGACCTTCGTGCCGACGCCGTCCGTGGCGGAGGCGAGCAGGGGGCGCTCGAACCGCTTGAGGGCGGAGGCGTCGAAGAGCCCGGCGAAGCCGCCGAGGCCGCCGAGGACCTCGGGGCGCTGGGTCTTCTTCACCCACTCCTTCATGAGTTCTACGGCGCGGTCGCCCGCGTCGATGTCGACGCCGGCAGCCGCGTAGGAAGCACCGGGAACAGGGGTCTCAGACATTGCCTGGGATCTTTCGGGTTGGTGATACGAGGCTTCTACGGGCGACGGATCGCGTCGGCCGCGGCCGTGGCTGCCGGACCGGCCGCCAGCTCTGTCTCCAGGAGCTGCTTGCCGAGCAGTTCGGGGTCCGGGAGCTCCATCGGGTACTCGCCGTCGAAGCAGGCGCGGCACAGGTTCGGCTTGGCGATGGTGGTCGCCTCGATCATGCCGTCGATGGAGATGTACGACAGGGAGTCGGCGCCGAGCGAGGTGCCGATCTCGTCGATGGTCATGCCGTTGGCGATGAGTTCCGCGCGGGTGGCGAAGTCGATGCCGAAGAAGCAGGGCCACTTCACGGGCGGGGACGAGATCCGGATGTGGACCTCGGCGGCCCCGGCCTCGCGGAGCATGCGCACCAGCGCCCGCTGGGTGTTGCCGCGCACGATCGAGTCGTCGACGACGACCAGGCGCTTGCCCTTGATGACTTCCTTCAGCGGATTCAGCTTCAGCCGGATGCCGAGCTGCCGGATGGTCTGCGACGGCTGGATGAACGTTCGGCCGACGTAGGCGTTCTTCACCAAACCCGCACCGAACGGAATGCCCGAGGCCTCCGCGTAACCGATCGCGGCCGGGGTGCCGGACTCCGGAGTCGCTATCACCAGATCGGCGTCGACCGGAGCTTCCTTGGCGAGCTTCCGGCCCATCTCCACGCGGGAGAGATACACGTTCCGGCCGGCGATGTCGGTGTCCGGGCGGGCGAGATAGACGTACTCGAAGACGCAGCCCTTGGGCTTCGCTTCCGCGAATCGGGAGGTGCGCAGGCCGTTCTCGTCGATGGCGACGAACTCGCCCGGCTCTATCTCGCGGACGTACGCCGCGCCGCAGATGTCGAGGGCGGCGGACTCGGAGGCGACGACCCAGCCGCGCTCCAGGCGGCCGAGGACCAGCGGGCGGATGCCCTGCGGGTCACGGGCGGCGTAGAGGGTGTGCTCGTCCATGAAGACGAGCGAGAAGGCGCCCTTGACCTGCGGGAGGATCGCGTGGGCGGCCTCCTCGATGGTCAGCGGCTTGCCGTCGGTGTCGACCTGGGCCGCGAGCAGCGCGGTGAGGAGGTCGGTGTCGTTGGTGGCCGCGACGCGGGGCGTACGGCCTTCCTGCTTGGGCAGGTCGGCGACCATCTCGGCGAGCTGGGCGGTGTTGACCAGGTTGCCGTTGTGGCCGAGCGCGATCGAGCCGTGCGCGGTGGCGCGGAACGTCGGCTGGGCGTTCTCCCACACGGAGGCACCGGTGGTCGAGTAGCGGGCGTGACCGACCGCGATATGACCCTGGAGCGAACCGAGCGAGGTCTCGTCGAAGACCTGCGAGACGAGGCCCATGTCCTTGAAGACGAGGATCTGCGAGCCGTTGCTGACCGCGATTCCCGCGGATTCCTGGCCTCGATGCTGGAGGGCGTAGAGCCCGAAGTAAGTGAGCTTGGCGACCTCTTCACCGGGAGCCCAGACTCCGAAGACGCCGCAAGCGTCCTGGGGTCCTTTCTCGCCGGGGAGCAGATCATGACTGAGTCGACCGTCACCACGTGGCACGGCACCGAGTGTAGGCGAGATCGACCACTGGTCCGAATTCGGGTTACTCGCCGGTAGTGGATCACTTGTCGGCGACGGCCCGCACGATCGTGCCGTTTTCGCTGGTCAGCGTGATGGTGTCGTGATCCACTCGGTAGTCGACCCGGCCGTCGAAGAGGCCGAGCAGGGCGCGTTCGGTGCCCATGAGTGAGGCGTCGCACATCATTCGGGTGGTGGAGGGGCGGCCGAGTGTGATCTGCGCGGCACGGACGGTGGCCGTCGCGTTGACGGCGTTGCACCCGAGCCGGCCGCCGACCTTGCCGCTTTTCGCGTCGAAGGCGAGGTACGGCTTGCCCTGCACCTTCCTGGCCGTGCCGCCCGCGGTGATGCCCTGCACCCGCCAGTCGACCCCGGTGACGGGCCGCCGCGCGTCGACGGAGCCGCTGCCGGTGCCGGTGTCGGTGTCGGCCTTCTGGCTGCCGCACGCGACCACGAGCGGGACGAGGGTCAGGACGGCGAGGGTGAATCGCTGTGTGTCCATGGGGGTGGGACGGGAGGGACGCGGGGCGGGTTCCCTCCGCGCCTCTCCGAAGGGGCTCTCGGGGTCACCCCATGATCGGCAGCAGCGCGCTCAGATCCGCCCGCTCCCCGCTCGCGCTGACCTTCGCCTCTTCCACGGCGTCCTTCCACCGGGTCCGCCCGGTCGCGAGCCGGAGCCAGGTCAGGGGGTCGGTCTCGACGACGTTGGGCGGGGTGCCGCGGGTGTGCCGGGGCCCTTCGACGCACTGCACGACGGCGTACGGCGGGACGCGCACCTCGGTCGAACCGCCGGGGGCCTTCGCGGCGAGGGCGTCGGCGAGGAGCCGGGTGCAGGCGGCGAGGGCCTGGCGGTCGTAGGGGATGTCGAGGCCGGGGACGGCGGCGTTGAGGTCGTCGGTGTGGACGACGAGTTCGACGGTGCGGGTGACGAGGTAGTCGGCGAGGGGCAGCGCGCCGGCGTTGGTCTCCAGCAGCCGGGTGCCGGGGTGGGTGTCGAGGAGTTCGCCGAGGGTGCGGTCGATGTCGGCGAGGTAGGTGTCGAGGTCGGGGTGGTCCGCGGCGAGGGTGCGGGTGAAGTCGGCGATGGCCTCGGAGCTGGCCGAGGTGGCGAAGGGCCAGTCGAGGAGCACGACGTCCTGCGCGGGCGGGGCGGGGCGGTCCAGGGAGCGGTGGATCGCGGTGAGCGCCATGCCGATGTGCGCGACGAGTTCGCGTACGGTCCAGTCGCCCAGCCGTGTGGGCAGGGCGAGTTGGTCGGGCGTGAGGGTCGCCACCGCCTTCCGTACGTTCCCGAACTGGGCCTGTACCGCGAGGCGGGTCTTGGCCGGGTCGTAGGTACGCGCGCGCTTCTTGGCCGGTGGCATGGCGGTGAGCCTAATCCTCGGGCCGGGGCGGCTCACGGCGTTTTCCGGGGTCAGGCGGGTCTGCCTCTCGGGTCAGGTGGGTCTGCCTCCCGGGTCAGGCGGGTCTGCCTCCCGGGTCAGGGGGGTCCGCTTCCCGGCTCAGGCGGGTCTGCGGGCCGGTCTGTCTCCCGGGTCAGGCGGGCCTGCCTCTCGGGTCAGGCGGGTCTGTCTTCCGGGTCAGGGGGGTCCGCTTCCCGGCTCAGGCGGGTCTGCGGGCCGGTCTGTCTCCCGGGTCAGGCGGTCTGTCTCCCGGGTCAGGCGGGTTCGCTTCCCGGGTCAGGCGGGTCTGCGGGCGTAGTCCCCGAGGCCGCCCTCCACCAGGGCGAAGGCGTGCCGGGCGCGGTCGGCGGCGTCCGCGACGACCTCCTCCAGGGGTTCGCCGGCTTCGAGGCGGCGGTGGTGGTCCTCCACCAGGGCGTTGCGCGCGGCGGTGAGGGTGGCGGCGGCGATCAGGGCGAGGACGGGGTCGCCGGTCTCGTCCTTGAGCAGGTCGGCCAGCTCGCGGGCGCCCTTCTCCGAGGTGAGGTAGGCGCGCTCCATCAAGACCGGGGTCTCCATGACGAGCCGGCGGATCCGGCGCCCGAACGGCTCGACGTGCAGCCCTATCGACGGATCGCGGGTCTCGATCATCTCCAGGAACTGCCGACGCACGGCGGCCACCGCGGACTCGCCGGGCGCGCGGTCGCGGACGGCGCGAGCGGCGTCGGAGAAGTGGTCCTCGATGGGGCGGAAGACCAGGTCCTCCTTGGTCCCGAAGTAGTTGAAGACGGTCATCTTCGAGACCTCGGCCGCGTCGGCGATCTCCTGCACGGAGACCGCGTCGAAGCTCTTCTCCAGGAACAGCTCCACGGCCGTGCGGTAGATCCGCAGCTCCGTCTGGATCTTCTTGCGCTCGCGCAGCCCCATCGCCTCAGCAGCCATGACTCCACTGTACCAAGACGAATTATGATCCGGGCCGAAAAATAATCCTGGAAAAAAGATTGACTCGGTATATGCGTCTGCCTCATCGTGGTGGCATGACAGAGACCCAGCGCCGTATCGGCTTCCTCGTCTGTCTGGTGACGATCGTTCTGGCCGTCCTGGACATGCAGATCGTGTCCGCGGCCACCGTGCCGATCGTCCGTGACCTCGACCCCGCCCACGGCATCGACAAGATCCCGTGGCTGGTCAGCGCGTTCGCGCTGGCGTCGGCCGCGGTGCTTCCGCTCTACGGCAAGTTGTGCGACACCCTCGGCGCCAAGCGCGTGTTCCTGACGGCGGTGGGCGTCTTCCTCGTCGGCTCGGCGCTGTGCGGGGCGGCCCAGTCCATAGGGGAGTTGATCGCCGCGCGGGCCGTGCAGGGGATCGGCGCGGGCGGGCTGATGAGCGTCACGATGGTCGTGATCGCCCAGCTGAGAGGCCCCGGCGCGAAGGACTCCAAGGGCGCGGGCATGGGCGGGATCGTCTCCGGCGGCGGCATGGCGCTGGGCCCGTGGATCGGCGGCCTCCTCGCGGACCACGCGAGCTGGCGCTGGATCTTCTACGTCAACCTGCCGCTCGGCCTGACCGTCCTGGTCCTCGGCGCGCTCGTCCTGAAACTCCCCCGGCAGGCGCACCGGCACCGCATCGACTTCCTCGGCGCCGCCCTCGCCGCCGCGTTCTCCGCGTCGCTGCTGCTGATGACGGAGTGGGGCGGCAAGCAGTACGCGTGGTCGTCACCGCAGATCGTGGGTCTTGCCCTGGCCGCGGTGGCCGCGCTCGCCCTGTTCCTGCAGCGCCAGCGGACGGCGCCCGAGCCGATCCTGCCGCTGTCCCTGTTCCGGGTGCCGGAGCTGCGGTGGGGGTTCGCGATCCAGGGGCTGATGGGGGCGGCGATGGTGGGCGCCATGTACTACGTCATGGTTTATCTCCAGGTGGCCCGTGGCATCGCCAGCTCCTCGGCCGGCCTCTATCTGCTCCCCATGGCGCTCGGCATGACCGTGGTTGGCGTCCTCTCGGCCAAGCTCACGGAACGCGGGTGGCACGAGCGGACCTTCGCGATAGCCGGTTCCGCGATCGGCGCGGTGGCGTTCCTGTCGCTGTCCACCCTGGGCACGGACACGTCCCTCTGGCTGCTCCGCGGCGACCTGCTCCTCGTCGGCATGGGCTTTGGCCTGCTCCTCGGCCAGCTGATCCAGCTGGTCCAGGACGCGGCCCCGCGACACCAGTTGGGCGTGGCCACCACCGCCATCCGCTTCTTCCAGACCCTGGGCACGGCACTGGGCGCGGCCCTCTTCGGCACGGTGATCACCAGGCTGTACGACGGCCCCGGCCCGCTCACGGCCCTGACCGGCGCGGCGCGGGTGGCGGGGGTGCGGTCGTACGTCGACGCGATGGACACGGTGTTCCTGTGCGGGGCGGTGCTGATGGCGGCGTGCGTGCTGATGGGCCTGCGGCTGCCGAGGCACTCCGGTCCCCGGGAGGCGGCGCGGATCGTGGCCGACGTTCCCGCACCGGCATCCTCCGGAAGCCGGGGGCATTTCTGACCGTTCAGGTTCTGACCGTTCAGGTTCCAAGTGTTCAGGTTCTGAGTGTTCAGGTGGCGCGGCAGTGGTCAGAGGAACACCTGGCTTCCAGCGACCCCCGTCGCCGACCTACCGCTCGTGCCCTCCCGGCGCACCCCGCACCGCGATGACCAGGCCGCTCGACCACGCCAGGCGGACGGAGCGGAAGTCCGGGTGGGCGTCCAGTTCGGCCAACAGGCGGGTCACCGCGGCCGCGTGGGACTCCGGCCAGTCCGGCTGGGGGGTCAGGTCGTCGATCAGGTAGGTGCCGCCGGGGGCGACGAGGTCCAGGGCCCGTTCCAGGTGGGTGAACTTGCCGGGCCAGGTGTCCGCGAAGACCAGGTCGAAGGGGTCACCGGAGTACTCCTCCAGCCAGCGCCCCGCGTCCGCCGTCACGAAAGTCACCCTCGGGTCGGCGGACAGTTCCTCGCGGGCTGTCGCCTGGACGCCGGCGTCGAGTTCGACGGTGGTCAGGCGCGCGGCCCGGTCCATCCCGCTCAGCAGCCAGGCGGTGCCCTCGCCGACTCCGGTGCCGAGTTCGAGGACGCGACCGGCCGGGCGGGCCGCGGCGAGCGCGGCCAGCAGGCTGCCGGTGCGCGCGTCGCAGGACCTGGTGAAATCCGCGGCGGAAGCCGCAACACGCAGGCGGAGCAGGGCAGTTGGGGCGGAGCGCGGGGTGTCGTCCATCCGGCGATGATGCAAGCGCCGTGCCTGCCGCGCAACAGCCGTGTCGGTCGGCTGTCGGTGGTGTCGGTGCGGCGTCGGTGGCGCGTCGGTGGGTTGTCGGTCGGCGCTGGGAGCGTTCCTGAGCACCGGTCGGATGACCGTCCGGCAGGCCCTCGACCCGCAAGGAACCGTCATGACCACACACGTCACGATCATCGGCGCCGGACTCGGCGGACTGACCCTCGCCCGCGTCCTGCACGTCCACGGCATCTCTGCCACGGTCTACGAGGCGGATCCCTCCCCCACGGCCCGGTTGCAGGGCGGGATGCTCGACATCCACGATTACAACGGCCAACTCGCCCTGAAGGAAGCCGACTTGATGGACGAATTCCGCGCCATCATCCTGGAGGGACGGCAGGCCATCCGCATCCTCGACCGGGACGGCACCGTCCTGCTCGACAAACCCGACGACGGAACCGGCGGCCGGCCCGAAGTGCAGCGCGGCGAGCTCCGGCAGATCCTGCTCGACTCGCTCCCGGCCGACGCCGTGCGCTGGGGCCACAAGGTCACCGGCGCCCGCACCCTCGACGACGGCCGCCACGAGGTGGCCTTCGCCGACGGCGGCACGATCGTCACCGGCCTCCTCGTCGGCGCGGACGGCGCCTGGTCACGGGTGCGCCCGCTGCTGTCCGACGCGACTCCCACGTATTTCGGGAGGTCGTTCGTCGAGGCCTACCTGTACGAAAGCGAGACCCGGCACCCGGCCGCCGCGAAAACGGTCGGCGGCGGTTCGCTGTTCGCGCTGGCCCCGGACACCGGAGCGAGCGGGAAGTGGATCGGGGCGCACCGCGAGAGCGGCGAGACCCTGCACGCCTATGTGACGCTGGCCGAGCCGCAGGAGTGGTTCGCCGCCATCGACTTCACCGACGCGGCCGCGGCCACCGCACGCATCGCCGCCGAGTTCGAGGGCTGGGCCCCCGAGATCACCGCCCTGATCACCGACAGCGACACCCCTCTCGCCGTACGGCCGCTCAACTCGCTGCCGATCGGCCACCGTTGGGACCGGATACCGGGAGTGACCCTCCTCGGTGACGCCGCGCATCTCTCGCCGCCGGACGGCGAGGGCGCCAACCTGGCGATGCAGGACGGTGCCGAACTCGGCAAGCTCATCGCCGAGCACCCCGACGACATCGAGGCCGCGCTCACCGCATACGAGGCGGCGCTCTTCCCCCGTAGCGCCACGGCGGCGGCCGAGGCCGTGGCCGTCAACGAGTCCATGGGCCAGGAGCTGATCAAGGCCTTCGGGCCGGACTGGCAGGAGGGGCGGGAGCAGTAGAGCGGTAGAGGCCGCGGATCGGCGGGCAACAAAAAACGTTCGTGGAACGGTCACGCCGACCGTTCCACGAACGTTCTCGTCGTCCTCTGCCAGGCGGTGCTACGCCAGCAGCGCCGGGATCGTCGCCTCGTGCGCCTCGCGGAGTTCCTCCAGGGTGAGCGTGAACTCGCCCTGGACCTCCACGGATTCACCGTCGACGACACCGATGCGGGTGACGGGCAGACCCCGCGCGCCGCACATGTCGTTGAAGCGGAGTTCCTCCGAGCGCGGGACGGCGACGACCGCGCGGCCCGCCGACTCCGAGAAGAGGAGGGTGAACGCGTCCAGGCCGTCGGGCACGATCAGCCGCGCGCCCTTCCCGCCCAGCAGCGCCGACTCCACGACCGCCTGGATCAGACCGCCGTCGGACAGGTCGTGCGCGGAGTCGATCATGCCGTCGCGGGAGGCGGAGATCAGGATCTCGGCGAGCAGCCGCTCGCGCTCCAGGTCGACCTTCGGGGGCAGTCCGCCGAGGTGGTCGTGGACGACCTGGGACCAGGCCGAGCCGCCGAACTCCTCACGGGTGTCGCCCAGCAGGTAGAGGAGCTGGCCCTCTTCCTGGAACGCGACCGGGGTGCGCCGCGCCACGTCGTCGATGACGCCGAGCACCGCGACCACGGGGGTCGGGTGGATGGCGACGTCGCCCGTCTGGTTGTAGAGGGAGACGTTGCCGCCGGTGACCGGCGTGCCCAACTGCTGGCAGGCGTCCGCCAGTCCACGGATGGCCTCCGCAAACTGCCACATCACCGCCGGGTCCTCGGGCGAACCGAAGTTCAGGCAGTCGGAGACCGCGAGGGGCTTCGCGCCCGTCGTCGCCACGTTCCGGTACGCCTCCGAGAGCGCCAACTGGGCGCCCGCGTACGGGTCGAGCTTCGCGTACCGGCCGTTGCCGTCCGTCGCGATGGCGACCCCGAGGCCGGTCTCCTCGTCGATGCGGATCATGCCCGAGTCCTCGGGCTGCGCCAGCACCGTGTTGCCCTGCACGAAGTGGTCGTACTGCGAGGTGATCCACTTCTTGGACGCCTGGTTCGGGGACGACACCAGGGCCAGGACCTGGTCCCGGAGTTCCTCCGAAGTGCCGGGCCGGGCAAGCTTGTTGGCGTCGTCGGCCTGGAGCGCGTCCTGCCAGGACGGGCGGGCGTACGGGCGCTCGTAGACCGGGCCGTCGTGCGCGACCGTGCGCGGGTCGACGTCGACGATCTTGCCGCCGTGCCAGAAGATCTCCAGCCGGTCGCCGTCGGTCACCTCACCGATGACGGTGGCGATGACGTCCCACTTCTCGCAGATCTCCAGGAAGCGGTCGACCTTCGCCGGTTCGACGACGGCGCACATCCGCTCCTGCGACTCGCTCATGAGGATCTCCTCGGGCGAGAGCGTGGAGTCGCGCAGCGGTACGTCGTCCAGGGTGACGGTCATGCCGCCGGAGCCGTTGGACGCCAACTCGCTGGTGGCGCAGGAGAGTCCGGCCGCGCCGAGGTCCTGGATGCCGACGACCAGCTTCTCGGCGAAGGCCTCCAGGGTGCACTCGATGAGCAGCTTCTCCTGGAAGGGGTCGCCCACCTGGACCGCGGGACGCTTCGACGGCTTGGCGTCGTCGAAGGTCTCGGAGGCGAGGATCGACGCGCCGCCGATGCCGTCGCCGCCCGTGCGGGCGCCGTAGAGGATGACCTTGTTGCCCGCGCCGGAGGCCTTCGCGAGGTGAATGTCCTCGTGCCGCATGACGCCGATGGCGCCGGCGTTGACCAGCGGGTTGCCCTGGTAGCAGGCGTCGAAGACGACCTCGCCGCCGATGTTGGGCAGGCCCAGGCAGTTGCCGTAGCCGCCGATGCCCGCGACGACGCCCGGCAGGACGCGCTTGGTGTCGGGGTGGTCGGCCGCGCCGAAGCGCAGCGGGTCCACGACCGCGACCGGGCGGGCGCCCATCGCGATGATGTCGCGCACGATGCCGCCGACGCCCGTGGCCGCGCCCTGGTAGGGCTCGACGTAGGACGGGTGGTTGTGCGACTCCACCTTGAAGGTGACCGCGTAGCCCTGGCCGACGTCGACCACGCCCGCGTTCTCGCCGATGCCGACGAGGAGGGCGTCCGACTGGGGGGCCTTCTCGCCGAACTGGCGGAGGTGGACCTTGGAGGACTTGTAGCTGCAGTGCTCGGACCACATGACGGAGTACATGGCCAGCTCGGCGCCGGTCGGGCGGCGGCCGAGGATCTCGACCACGCGCTCGTACTCGTCCTTCTTCAGGCCGAGTTCGGCCCAGGGCAGCTCGACGTCGGGGGTCTCGGCCGCGTGCTCGACCGTGTCCAGAGGCGTCCGGCTCATGCGTTGACCAGCTTCTTGAGGATCGAGGTGAAGAAGGGAAGGCCGTCGGTGCGGCCGGACCCGACGAGCGGCTCGACGGCGTGCTCCGGGTGCGGCATGAGGCCTACGACGTTCCCGGCGGCGTTCGTGATGCCGGCGATGTCGCGCAGCGAGCCGTTCGGGTTGCCGGGTTCATCAGTGGCTCCGCCACGGGCCAGGTAGCGGAAGACGACGCGGCCCTCCGCCTCCAGCTCGTCGAGCGTGTGCTCGTCGGCGACGTAGCGGCCGTCCATGTTCTTCAGCGGGATGTGGATCTCCTGGCCGGCGCTGTAGTCGCTGGTCCAGGCGGTGTCCGCGTTCTCCACCCGCAGTTTCTGGTCACGGCAGATGAAGTGGAGGTGGTTGTTGCCGAGCATCGCGCCGGGGAGGAGGTGCGCCTCGGTGAGGATCTGGAAGCCGTTGCAGATTCCGAGGACGGGGAGTCCCGACTTCGCCTGCTCGATGACCGTCTCCATCACCGGCGAGAAACGGGAGATGGCGCCCGCGCGCAGATAGTCGCCGTAGGAAAAACCGCCCGGGAGGACGACGGCGTCGACCTGGTGGAGGTTCTTGTCCTTGTGCCAGAGGGCTACCGGTTCGGCACCGGCGAGACGGATCGCGCGCTGGGTGTCGCGGTCGTCCAGGCTGCCGGGGAAAGTGACGACGCCAATACGAGCGGTCACTTCGCGGCCTCCGCGACTTCATCGACGCGCACCGTGAAGTCCTCGATCACGGTGTTCGCGAGGAAGGATTCCGCAAGATCGTGGATGCGGGCGAGCGCGGCCTCGTCGACCGGTCCGTCCACTTCCAGTTCGAATCGCTTTCCCTGACGTACGTCCGAGATCCCGTCGAATCCCAGGCGCGGCAGTGCGCGCTGCACCGCCTGGCCCTGGGGGTCGAGGATCTCCGGCTTGAGCATGACGTCGACTACGACGCGTGCCACGGGCACTCCCGGTGGTGTGGTGCTGAGCAGGTCCCTGCAGGTGACTTCAGACTACCTGCACAAAATTTCTACGCGGGTAGAGTTGTAGGAATCTACGTGATGACCATCACGATCCGGTGTCGGGCAGGGGTCTTCACGAAAAGTTCAGGGAAAGATCCCGGATCGATCCCGGTTCCCTATTGCGCGGAGACACGCGGGAAGATTTAGTCGGGCTTCACATTGCATTGCCGGGCACTGTACAAATGAATTGGCAATAGCCGATACTTTGCCCATTAACAGGCGGACAGTCGACATCTCCGCACCTCCGTGGCGTCTCCGTACGTCCTCACGGATAGAGGTGTCGGAGGGGTCGCACGAAGGGACCGATATTCGTGGCGCAGAAGGTCGTGGTCACTCTCTTTGACGACATCGACGGCTCGGAAGCGGCGGAAACGATCGCCTTCGGACTCGACGGCAAGTCGTACGAGATCGACCTGAATCAAGCCAATGCCAAGAAACTGCGTAAGGCGCTCGCGCCGTACGTGGACGCAGGTCGCAAGCGGTCGAGGTCGGGCAAGGCCTACCGCCAGACCGAGGTGGCACCCGACCCGGCGGCCGTCCGGGCCTGGGCCCAGGCGAACAAGATGGACGTGCCGGCGCGCGGACGCATCCCCAAGAAGGTCTACGAGGCGTTCGCCGCCGCGCAGTAGGACGTGAGCCGACAGCCGGTCACCGGCCCCTCGGGACAACCGACTTGCGCTGCACCCCTCCTGGTCAGCTAGAGTTCGGAGCACGCCGAGGGGCGAGGCCGAAAGGCCCAGCTCACGGAGTACATGCGGGTGTAGTTCAGTAGCAGAACATCCCCCTTCCAGGGGGAAGGCGCAGTGTGCAATTCCTGTCACCCGCTCTGCAGCATCACCGTCCGGACCACTCTGTTGGATCGGGTAGGCTGGTGCTCGCGCCGATCGGTGAGAGCCGGTCGGAGGCAATGCGGACGTAGCTCAGTTGGTAGAGCGCAACCTTGCCAAGGTTGAGGTCGCCAGTTCGAACCTGGTCGTCCGCTCCAGCAAAAACCCCGGTCCGGGTGGACCGGGGTTTTTTGTGTGCCCCGGGCCCGACTGACATTTGTCATGCCGAGTGATGACACCGCGCACTGCTCCCGCGCCCCCGCCGCCGGGACGCTGAAGTCATGGACACCAACGAACACGAACACGTGATTGAGGTCACTGACCTACGCCGTGTGTACGGGGGCGGGTTCGAGGCCGTGCGAGGGATCAGCTTCTCCGTGCGGCGCGGGGAGGTCTTCGCGCTCCTGGGCACCAACGGCGCCGGCAAGACGTCCACGGTCGAACTCCTGGAGGGCCTCGCACCGGCGTCCGGCGGCCGGGTGCGCGTCCTCGGCCACGACCCCTACCGCGAGCGGGCCACCGTACGGCCGCGGACCGGGGTGATGCTGCAGGAGGGCGGGTTCCCGTCCGAGCTGACTGTCGCCGAGACCGCGCGGATGTGGGCCGGGTGCACGAGCGGGGCGCGGCCCGAGGCGGAGGCGCTCGGTCTCGTCGGGCTCGCGCGGCGGGCGGACGTACGGGTGAAGCAGTTGTCCGGGGGTGAGCGGCGGCGGCTCGATCTCGCGCTGGCGCTGCTCGGGTCGCCCGAGGTGCTGTTCCTCGACGAGCCGACGACCGGTCTCGACGCCGAAGGGCGCCAGGACACCTGGGAGTTGGTGCGGGCGCTGCGGGACGGCGGGACGACCGTGCTGCTGACCACGCACTACCTGGAGGAGGCGGAGGGGCTCGCCGACCGGCTCGCGATCATGCGTGAGGGGCGGATCGCGGTCACCGGGACCCCGGCCGAGGTGACGGCCGGGCGGCCCTCGCGGATCTCCTTCGAACTGCCCGCCGGATTCTTCGTGGGGGATCTGCCGCCGCTCGCCGAGCTGGGGGTCGTCGGGCACGAGGTGGCCGGGAGGGTCGTACGGCTGGAGACGCACGAGCCGCAGCGGGCGGCGACCGGGCTGCTGGTGTGGGCCGAGCGGGGGCGGGTCGAGCTGCGGCGGCTGGAAGTGCGGTCGGCCTCGCTGGAGGAGGCGTTCCTCGGGATCGCGCGCGAGCAGGGGGTGGCGGCATGAGTGCCACGACGACTCCGGCCGGGCGGCTGCGGGCGCTGGGGCGGGCCGAGCTGGCGTTGCTGGGGCGGAACCGGAGTGCGGTGGTCACGGCGCTGCTGGTGCCGCTGGCGCTGCCGTTCAGCGTGCGGCCTGCCGTCGACCAGATGGATCTCAAGGGCGAGGGGCTGACGGTCGGCGCGGTGATGCTGACCGCCGCGATCGGGTTCTCGCTGCTGTTCGCCGTGTACTCGTCGCTGGTCAGCGCGTTCGTCGCGCGGCGCGAGGAGCTGGTCCTGAAGCGGCTGCGCACCGGCGAGCTGGGCGACCCCGAGATCCTCGCCGGGACCGCGCTGCCGTCGATGCTCCTCGGGCTCGTCCAGTCCGTGCTGCTGGCCGTCGCCTGCACGCTGCTGCTGGACGCCGGGGCTCCCGTGATGCCCCAACTCGTCGTCGTGGGGCTGCTGTTCGGGCTCTTCCTGTGCGCCGCGCTGGCCGCCCTCACGGCGAGCGTGACCAGGACGGCGGAGAGCGCGCAGGTGACCGCGCTGCCGGTGCTGTTCGCGTCCATGCTCGGCTCCGGGATCATCATCCCGCTCCAGCTGCTGCCCGACCGGGTCGCGGACGTCTGCCGGTTCCTGCCCCTGTCCCCCGCGATCCGGCTGATCAGCGGCGGCTGGAACGGCGACCTCTCCGGCTACGACGCGCTCGGCGCCGTCCTGACCGCGCTGGCCTGGACCGTCCTCGCGGTGTTTGCTGTACGGCGGTGGTTCCGCTGGGAACCGCGGCGCTGAGGTACGGGGACCACGTGATGCAGGCATCCGGCGGCTGGTGGGGACGCAAGAGCACGCCCGGGAAGGTCGAGACGTACACCCGGTGGTCCTTCCACTTCTTCGCCCTGATCGAGGTCACCACGCTCGGACTGCCGCTGTTCGGGCAGGTCGGAGCCGGTACGGCGACCTGGCTCGCGGCGCTCGTGGCCGTGCACGCGCTGCTCTGCTCCGCGACCGCGTCCCGGGCGCTCGACTGGACCCGGGACCGGCGCGCGCGGCCCGTACGGCTGATGTGGTTCCTCGGCGCGGTGACCGTGCTGATCGCCCTGGTCGCGCTGGTCCTGCGCGAACGGGGTCCCGCCGACGACCAGGCGCGGGCCGCCGCGAGCACGGTCTTCGTCGGGGTGCTGACCTTCGGCGTCGGGACGCTGACGCTCGGGCTGCGCGGGCCGCGGCAGATCCTCGCGGTGGTGGCCGGCGCGGTCGCCGGCACGCTGCTCGCACAGCTCCCGCTGGAGGTGGCCGCCCCGGCCGCGCTCGGCACCGCGCTGGCCGTCCTCATCGCGGGCGGCGGGCTCGCCTTCACCGCCGCGTTCTCCGTCTGGCTCCTCGACGCCGTCTACGAACTCGACGAGGCCCGCGAGACCCGCGCCCGCCTCGCCGTCGCCGAGGAACGGCTCCGGTTCGGCCGCGACCTCCACGACGTCATGGGCCGCAACCTGTCGGTGATCGCCCTCAAGAGCGAACTGGCCGTGCAACTGGCACGCCGGGGACGCACCGAGGCCGTCGAGCAGATGATCGAGGTCCAGCGGATCGCCCGCGAGTCCCAGCACGAGGTACGCGATGTCGTACGGGGCTACCGCGAGGCCGACCTCCGCCTCGAACTGGCGGGCGCCCAGGGCGTGTTGAGCGCCGCGGGCATCGAGTGCGAGGTCACGGGCGACGCGGCCGGGCTGCCGGTCGAGGTCCAGTCGGCCCTCGGCTGGGTGGTCCGCGAGGCCACGACGAACGTCCTCCGGCACGGGGACGCGCGGCGCTGCGTGGTGGAGGTACGCGTGACCGGGGGCCAGGTCGTACTCACCGTCGAGAACGACGGCGCCAAGGTCGCGGGCACACTGCCCGAGCTGGGCAGCGGGGCGGGCCTGATCGGCCTGCGAGAACGCCTGACCGCGGTCGGCGGCGAACTGGAGGCGGGCGCGGTGGACGACGACAGATTCCGGGTGACGGCCACGGTCCCGGTGCCCTCGGCGACGGGGGCGGGGGGTGGGGGCTCGTGACGGTGGTGAGTGATGGACGTCGGCCGGGTGGTGGGGTGTTCGGTGGCCGGAGGCGCGGTACGGCTTCTGACAGCTGCGGGCGAGGGCGCCGCGCGAACGACCTGGGCATCCTGGCGGGCTGTGAGCGGGGCCGGATGGCCGGTGACCTGATCCGCCGTACGACTTCTGCCAGCTGCCGGCGAGGGCGCCTCACGATCACCCCGCTACCTCATCCCCTCTCCACCCCGACCAGGAGCACCCCATGACCCGCCCCGTCGTAAGGCTCCTGCTTGCTGATGATGAGCACCTCATTCGGGGGGCGCTCGCCGCGTTGCTCGGGCTTGAGGATGATCTTGTGGTGGTGGCTGAGGCGGCGAGTGGGCCGGAGGCGTTGGCCATGGCTCGGGCTCATGAGCCGGATGTGGCGGTGCTCGATCTGCAGATGCCGGGGGCGGACGGTGTGAAGGTGGCCACATCGTTGCGGGCCGAACTGCCCGGGTGCCGGGTGCTGATCGTGACCGGGCACGGGCGGCCGGGGCATCTGAAGCGGGCGCTCGCGGCCGGGGTGCGCGGGTTCGTGCCGAAGACGGTCAGCGCGCAGCGGCTCGCGGAGATCATCCGTACCGTGCATGCCGGAAACCGTTACGTCGACCCCGAGTTGGCCGCCGACGCGATCTCCGCCGGGGACTCCCCGCTGACCGCCCGCGAGGCCGAGGTGCTGGAACTGGCCGCCGACGGGGCGCCGGTCGCGGAGATCGCCGAACGGGCCGCGCTCTCGCAGGGCACCGTGCGCAACTATCTCTCCTCCGCCGCCTCGAAACTCGGGGCCGAGAACCGTCATACGGCAGTGCGTCTCGCACGCGAGCGAGGTTGGGTATAGTTGCTCTCGCGCCACGGCGCAGCGCGGACGTAGCTCAGTTGGTAGAGCGCAACCTTGCCAAGGTTGAGGTCGCCAGTTCGAACCTGGTCGTCCGCTCAAGACGAAGACCCCGGTCCAGTGGACCGGGGTCTTCTCGTGTGCCTAGCTCCAGCTCAGGCCCGTCAGGCGCTCGTACGCCTCGATGTACTTCGCGCGGGTCGCGTCCACGACCTGCTGCGGCAGCGGCGGCGGGGGCTGCTCGCTCTTGCGGTCCCAGCCGGACTCCGGGCCGGTCAGCCAGTCGCGCACGAACTGCTTGTCGTACGACGGCTGCGCGCGCCCCGGCTCCCAGGTCTCGGCCGGCCAGAAACGGGACGAGTCCGGGGTGAGGACCTCGTCGCCCGCGACCAGCGTCTCCCCGTCGTAGCCGAACTCGAACTTCGTGTCCGCGAGGATGATCCCCCGCTCCCGCGCGATGTCCCGGGCCCGCCCGTACACCGCGAGGGTCGCCTGCCGCAGCTGCGCGGCGGTCTCCGCGCCGACCTGCCGGGCGACCTCCTCGTACGACACGTTCTCGTCGTGCTCGCCCACGGCCGCCTTCGTCGCCGGGGTGAAGATCGGCGCCGGGAGTTCGCTGCCGTCGACCAGGCCCTCGGGGAGGGCCAGTCCGCAGACCGTGCGGGTGTCGTCGTACTCGACCAGGCCCGAGCCGGTGAGGTAGCCGCGGGCCACGCACTCGACCGGGACCATCTGGAGGGACTTGCAGATCAGCGTGCGGCCCGCCCAGTCGGCGGGGGCGCCGGGCGGGAGGTCGGTGCCGAGGACGTGGTTGGGGGTCAGGTCGGCGAGCTGGTCGAACCACCAGAGCGACAGCTGGGTGAGGACGCGGCCCTTGTCGGGGATCTCCGTGGGCAGCACCCAGTCGTACGCGGAGATGCGGTCGCTGGCGACCATCACGAGCTCGCCCGCCTCGTTCTGGTACAGCTCGCGCACCTTGCCGGTGTGGAGGTGCGTCAGGCCCGGAACCTGGAGCGGCTCGGGCTTTTCTACGAATCCGGACACGGGTTCCTCCAGTGGGTCTCTCCAACTGGCTCGATTGTCCCGTATGCGTGGCCGGCCTCTGGTCGCGGGGTTGGCCGACCGCTGGTCACGGGCTCAGTCGTGCTTGCAGATGCGGTCCAGGAGGTTGGCCGTGGCGCGCTGGACACGGGCGTCCACATGGCCGGGGCGGTCCAGCGCCGGGGACCAGGCGAAGGTGCCGGAGGCGAAGACGAGGGAGCCGGACGGCGCGCGGTACAGGGAGGTCTCCTGGTGGCGGAGGGCGCCTTCGCCGTCCGTGTACGGGGAGTGGGCGAGCAGGATGCGCTCGTCGTGCGGGGGGAGCTGGGTGCGCGGGAAGTACCGGTCGGCCTCGCCCGCGACCAGGCCCTCGATCGGGTCGCCCTCGCCGGCGCCGGTCGCCTCCCACAGCCAGTGGTCGGCGTTGCGCACGATCAGGGGATGCGGCTCGGGCACCCGGCCCGCGTACTGAATGCCCACCAACTGCTGCTCGGGACGGTCGACTTCACGCCACAGCACCGGCTTGCCCGGGCCCCGGCGCTTGCGGCAGGTGAGCAGGCGGTCGGGGACGCCGGACGGGGAAGGCCCCAACTCCACTTGCCAGTACATGGTGTTGGCGGAGAGGAAGACGAGGGACGTGCCGTGCTCGCGGGCGAGTTCGACGGTACGGCGCATGGGCAGCGACCAGTACTCGTCGTGGCCCGGGAAGACCAACCCCCGGTAGCGGGTGGGGTCCACGCGTCCCGAGTGCAGGTCGCGGGCGTCGGCGTAGGCGAGGTCGTAGCCGTAGCGCTCGGCCCAGCGGATGAAGTCGTAGGCGTGGCCCACGTGGAGGGGGAGGCCCGCGCCCGCGTACGGGCGGTCGAAGGAGACCGTCGTCGCGGCCTCGGACTCGCCGAGGAGCCGGCCGGCGCCGTCCCACGCGTGGTAGAGGCTCGCGCCGGTGTGGCCGTCCTCCGGATAGAGGTTGTACGCCTGCCACGTGATGTCCGGCAGGAGGAGGAGCAGGTCGGCGGGATGGCTGTCGCGGACCGTGAACGGGATGTGCGAGCGGTAGCCGTCGGCGGTGGTGAGGACGGCGACGTACGCGCCGATGCTCCAGTAACTCGGGATCTGCAGGCGCCAGGACAGCCACCAGTGGTGGCAGGAGACCGTGCGGTCGGCGGTGAGCGGCGGGGGCTGCACGATGCCCGAGAGGCGCGGGCTGGTGGTGATCTTCGCGGCGCCGTCACCGCCGTAGTGGCCGATGCGGTAGATGTCGACGGCGAACTCCTGGGGCGGGTCGACCGTGACATGGAAGTCGAGGGCCTCGCCGGGGGCGACCGCCCCGGCCGAGGTGAATCCCTTGATCTGGCGGCGGACGTCGTCGGCGGAGCGGGGGCCGCCGCCCTCGGACGCGCGCGGGGCGGGGAGCTTGGGAGCGTTTCTGCCGGACGTGCGGGGGGCGTGGGCCGGGGTCGGGTCCACGTACCAGGGGACGACGTGGCCGGTGTCGTCGAAGTAGGTCTCGCTGCCCCGGAGCCACGGGACGGGGCCCTGTCCGAAGGGGTCCGTGACGGCGTGCGCCAGCGCTCCCGACTCCCAGCGGCGGATCTGCTCCGACCCCATGGTCGCTCCCCTCCTTCATGCCCCCGTGGTGGTCCTTCGTTCAACTGTCGTATGTCGCGTGCCCTTGCCACGTACGGGATCGGCCCCAGCACATCACATTAAGCACGCACCCTGTCACTGGTCGTCGCGAATTGACCAAAAGTGGAGGCCCCGGTTCCGATACGGCCGGGTGGGAGCGGGAGGTGGGTCGGGGTCAGACAAGCCGCACCGGCTTCTCGGGGCGTATGCCGAGGTCGATCAGCCAGGCCCGCAGGGGGGCCGGGTCGCCGTCCTCGACGAGGCAGAGGACTCTCGGGGCGAGGTCGGCCGCCCGCTCGCCGTTCACGAGCAGCGTCGGGCCGTCGAGCCAGTCGAGGCCGGGAGTCGCGCCCGCCGTGTCCATCGCGGCGCAGCACACCATCGCCGTGACGTGGTCGGCGAGCAACTCCCGCCCTGTGCGAGGTGGTTGGAGCGGGAAGAGGGGGAGCGAACCGTCGTCCCAGAGTGCCGTGTCCGGGCCCTGGCCGGGCGGGGCCGAACTCGGGGGCGGGGTCGCGGCCTCCTCGCGCGCCAGCTCCGCGGTGAGACCCGCGGCGAGCGCCGCGCTGTGCGGTGAGCCGCCCTCGCCGAGCTCCTCGTCGTCGTCGGCCGCCATCGCCCTGTACGGCTCCGGCTCGGGGAGCGGGGTGTCCAGGGACGGGGGCGGGGTGGTGACCGCGCCGAACGGTCCGGCGGCGCCGATCTCCCCGTCCGTCTCGCCGTACCGGACGGTCTCCGCCGTCGGGTCCGTCAGGTGCTCCACCACCCGGGCCAGGGTCGGGGCGTCGTGATGGGGCATGGCCGGGTCGGGGGCGCGGCGGACGCCGAGGGTGTCCAGGACGCGGTGGAGACGGGCCGCGTCCGTACGCCACTTACGGTCGACGACCTCCTCCGGATACTCCTGCCAGTCCACCGGCGCCCAGTCGGGACCTGCCTCGGCCGGGCCGCCGTGGAAAAGGCGGGCGGCGAGGAGCGAGGTCGCCTCGTCGATCGAACCGGGCTCTTCCAGCAGGTCACAGGCCGGGCGCTCGCCGAGCCGGGACGCGAAGCCCTCGGCCAGCCGGTCGCGCCGGGACAGCTCGGTCAGCGCGGCGACCACACCCGCGTCCAGCCGGGACGGCCAGCGGCCCATCCGCCACGCGGGCAGCGCGACCCTGGTCAGCAGCCGGTCCCAGCCCGCGTACGCCAGGCCCACCTGCTCCTGGGCGACGATCCGCAGGCCGTAGTCCACAGCCTGTGCGCGCTCGGCGGCAGCGGCGGCCACCCCGCGCTCCATCTCGGCCGCGTGGCCCCGGCAACTGCGCAGCAGCAGCCGGGCGACCCAGCCGACACCGGCGAGCACCGAACGGAACACGGGCCCGCGGGGTGCCGAGGTCACGGCCACCGCCGCGTCCAGCCCCCGTACGAAACGGCGGGCCGCGGCTATGTCCGGGTGCGCGGAGGGTCCCGTACCGGCGACGACCGGCGCGAGCACCGCGCGCAGCTCACCCACCCGCATCCACCACAGGAACGGCGAGCCGATGACGAGGACGGGCGAGGCGGCCGTACGACGGGAACGGCCCGGGGTGATGCCCCGTACGCCCGTGATCTCGTCGCGGTCCTCCTGCGGGGGCGGGCCGTGGGCCGGGTGGGTGCGGTCCTCCAGCCAGCTGTCGCAGTCCGGGGTGAGCGCTATCGCGGAGGGTGCGGGGACATCGAGGCGGTCGGCCAGGTCGCGCACCATGCGGTACAGGTCCGGGGCGGACTCCTCGGCGATCGCGACCGTGGGACTGACCGCGGGGCGGGCCCGCGCGACGACCAGCGCGATGGCGCCGGCCGCGAGCAGCACCACGACGGCGGCCACGCCCATCACCCAGCGGGAGACGTCCCAGCCCTGGCCCACGAGATGGCCGGTGGAACCGCCCGCGAGCAGGATCACCGCGACGGCCGCGGGCAACAGGGCGACGGCCAGCGCCCGGCTGCGGATCCGCAGCACGGCCAAGGCCCTGGACCGCGCGGCCTGCGCGCCCGCCTCCACACCCATACCGGTCACGACCGGACCTCACCCCCTCCGTGCTGTCCCGCTCTGCTGGCGTTGCTCACTCCCCCACTGTGGCACCCGTCACTGACATCGCAATGCCGGTGGGCCAAGTGCCGGAACGCTTGCGCCGCACCATAGTTGGGGCCCCGGCCCCCGTCAGCCGGTTGGGGGATCGGTCACTCGATGGAATGGCTCAGGGGAAAGGTGGATGACAGAGGGCAAGGATCAGGCCCCGAATCGTGAGACGGATTCGGGGCCTGTCGGGTTTATCGGAGTCCGGTGACACCGGGTGTTTTCCGGGCGGTGCCGGGCTGTTGGGCGGTGCGGGGAGTGCCGAGCGGTGCCCGGTGCTGTCGCGGGTGGTGGGTCGCCGGTTACGCGTCCGCCGCCGCCCGCGCCGCGATGTCCGTGCGGTGCTGGGAGCCGTCGAGGCGGACGCGGGCCACGGCCGCGTAGGCGCGCTCGCGGGCCTGGGTGAGGTCGGTGCCGGTGGCCGTGACGGAGAGGACGCGGCCGCCCGCGCTGACGACCGTGCCGCCGTCGTGCCTGGTCCCGGCGTGCAGGACGTACGCGTGCGGGGCGTCCTGCGCGGCCACCTCGTCGAGGCCGGTGATCGGGTCGCCGGTGCGGGGGGTGCCGGGGTAGTTGTGCGAGGCGATGACGACGGTGACCGCCGCGTCCTCGCTCCAGCGCAGGGGGGCGAGGTCGTCGAGGGTGCCGTTCGCGGAGGCGAGCAGGACACCGGCCAGCGGGGTCTTGAGGCGGGCCAGGACCACCTGGGTCTCCGGGTCGCCGAAGCGGGCGTTGAACTCGATGACCCGCACACCGCGGCTCGTGATCGCGAGACCGGCGTAGAGGAGGCCGGAGAAGGGGGTGCCGCGGCGGCGCATCTCGTCGACGGTCGGCTGGAGGACGGTCTGGAGCACCTCCTCCACCAGCTTCGGGTCGGCCCACGGCAGCGGGGAGTACGCGCCCATGCCGCCGGTGTTCGGGCCCTCGTCGCCGTCGAGCGCGCGCTTGAAGTCCTGCGCGGGCTGGAGGGGGACGACGGTCACACCGTCGGTGATCGCGAAGAGGGAGACCTCGGGGCCGTCGAGGAACTCCTCGATGACGACCCGCTCGCAGGCGTTCGCGTGCGCCCTCGCCGCTTCGAGGTCGGCGGTGACGACGACGCCCTTGCCCGCGGCCAGTCCGTCGTCCTTCACGACGTACGGCGCACCGAAGGCGTCCAGGGCCTCGTCGACCTCTGCCGGGTTCGTGCAGACGTAGGAACGGGCGGTCGGCACACCGGCTGCCGCCATCACTTCCTTGGCGAAGGCCTTGGAGCCCTCCAGCTGCGCGGCTTCACCGGAGGGGCCGAAGACCGGGATGCCCGCCTCGCGTACGGCGTCGGCGACGCCGGCGACGAGGGGGGCCTCCGGGCCGACCACGACCAGCTCGGCGCCGAGCTTCGTCGCCAGTTCGGCCACGGCTGCGCCGTCGAGGGGGTCTACCCGGTGCAGCTCGGCCACCTCGGCGATGCCTGCGTTGCCGGGGGCGCAGTGCAGGGCGGTGACGTCGGGGTCTAGGGACAGGGAGCGGCAGAGGGCGTGTTCGCGGGCACCGGTACCGATGACGAGGACCTTCACGGGGTCAGCCTAGGTCACCTTGGAGGTGGGGCGGGGTGGGGGCCGGGATCGGGGTGGGGGTCGGGTTGTTTGCGGGGTGCCGGTGGGTGGGGGCTTGTCGCGCAGTTCCCCGCGCCCCTGAGGGGGTTGGGGTGGGCGGGGTCGGGAGGTTGGGCTATTCGTTCGTGAACTCTTCCATCACCGTTGCTCCCAGCTCTCTGACGATCAGTTCGTGGCCGGAGAGGGCTGATTCGTCGAGGTCGGGGTCGTCGTCCTCCGGGGTGTCGTCCTCGGCGGAGACCGTGCGGGGGGCGGGCGGCGGCGGGGTGGGGGGTTGGGTGGGGGCCTGCGCCTGGGACGAGGGGGGATGGGGCGCGGGCGTGGGCTGGGGGGAGGTCGGGCGGGGGGCCTGTGCGGCGGGGGCCGGGGTGCCGTAGCCGCCGGTCGGGGCTCCGCCGTAGCCGCCTGCTGGGCCGCCGCCGGCGCCGCCGTAGGGACCGCCCTGTTGCGGGGGCGGGGTGCCGCCGCCCGACGGGTCGACGACCGCCTCGATCTTCCACTGGACGTTGAACTGCTCGGCCAGCGCCTGCTTGAGGACGTCCTCGCTGCCGCTGCTGTTGAAGTTGTCCCGCGCCCCGGCGTTGACGAAGCCGATCTGGAGGGTCGTGCCGTCGAAGCCGGTGACCTGCGCGTTCTGGCTGAGCAGGATCCAGGTGAAGCGGCGGCGGTTCTTGACCACTTCGAGGATGTTCGGCCAGAGGGTGCGGGGGTCGGGGCCGCCGGCCGGGGGCGGAGCGGCTTGGGTCTGGGGTGCGGGGGCCTGTGTGGAGGTGGTGGGCGCGGGGGTGTGGTGCGCCGGGGCCGGGGGTTGGCCGCCGCCTGCCGGGGCTGCCGTGGGCCAGCCGCCGGGGCGCCTGCCGCTGCCTGCGGCCGTGGCGGTGGGCCAGGCGCCGGGGGCGGGGGCGGGGGCCGCGGGTTGCGCCTGGGGCTGCGGCTGTTGGGGCTGTTGGGGTTCCGGGGTGGGCGGGGCCGGTGGGGTGTAGGCGGCGGGTGCGGGGGGCTGCTCCGCCGGCATCGCGGGCGGAGGGGTGCCGGGTGCGCCCGGGCCTCGTACGGCTGCGCGCGCGGCGGCGGCTCCGCCACCTGGGGGGACGGGGGCCTGGGCTGGGGCCTGGGCAGGGGGCTGCGCCTGGACGTGGGCGTCGGGGCCGGGGACGTAGCCCATGGTGGGCGCCGCGGCGCCGCCCGAGAAGTTGACGCCGCGCTCCAGGCGGTCGAGGCGGGCCATGACGGACTGCTCGTCGCCGTAGGCGGCGGGGAGCATCACCCGGGCGCAGATCAGCTCGAGTTGGAGGCGGGGCGAGGTGGCGCCGCGCATCTCGGTGAGGCCGGTGTTGACGAGGTCGGCGGCGCGGCTGAGTTCGGCGGCGCCGAAGGTGCCCGCCTGGGCCTGCATGCGTTCCAGGACGTCGGTCGGGGCGTCGATGAGGCCCTTCTCGAGGGCGTCCGGGACGGCGGCGAGGATCACCAGGTCGCGGAGGCGCTCCAAGAGATCGGCGACGAAGCGGCGCGGGTCGTTGCCGCCGTCGATGATGCGGTCGACGACCTCGAAGGCGGCGGCGCCGTCACCGGTGGCGAAGGCCTCGACGACGGAGTCGAGCAGCGAGGCGTCGGTGTAGCCGAGCAGGGAGGTCGCCATGGCGTACGTCACACCGTCGGTGCTCGCCCCCGCGAGCAACTGGTCCATGACGGACATGGAGTCACGCACGGAACCGGCACCCGCGCGCACGACGAGCGGCAGCACGCCCTCCTCCACGGGGATGTTCTCCTGGCCGCAGACCTGCCCCAGATACTCGCGCAGGGTGCCGGGCGGGACGAGCCGGAAGGGGTAGTGGTGCGTACGCGACCGGATCGTCCCGATGACCTTCTCGGGCTCGGTGGTCGCGAAGATGAACTTGAGGTGCTCCGGGGGCTCTTCCACGACCTTGAGCAGCGCGTTGAAGCCGGCCGACGTGACCATGTGGGCCTCGTCGATGATGTAGATCTTGTACCGGCTGCTCGCGGGTCCGAAGAACGCCTTCTCGCGCAGCTCACGGGCGTCGTCCACACCACCGTGCGACGCGGCGTCGATCTCGATGACGTCGATCGAACCCGGGCCGTTGCGCGCGAGGTCGCGGCAGGACAGGCACTCGCCGCAGGGGGTCGGGGTGGGGCCCTTCTCGCAGTTCAGGCAGCGGGCCAGGATGCGCGCGCTCGTGGTCTTGCCGCAGCCGCGCGGCCCGCTGAACAGGTACGCGTGATTGACCCGGTTGTTCCGCAGCGCCTGCTGCAGCGGGTCGGTTACATGCTCCTGCCCGATGACCTCGGCGAACGACTCCGGGCGATAACGGCGGTACAGCGCGAGAGACGACACGCGTACGAGGTTATAGGCGCCCACTGACAACGCGGGCCGCCGACAAGATCCACGGCGGCGGTCCCACCCCGGGAACGCAAGCGCCCCCCACGCACCCGCCAGAGCCAACCTACCCTTGCTGCCTTCCGGCCCTGGGGGAGTTCAGTCAGATAGCGCCGCGTGAGGGGCTCCGCACAGGCTACAGGATCTGAGCGGGGGGAACGAGTTCGCGAGCACTCCTCAACGTCTTGTATTGTTTGCCGCGGAGGATTCGCCTAGTGGCCTAGGGCGCACGCTTGGAAAGCGTGTTGGGGGCAACCCCTCACGAGTTCGAATCTCGTATCCTCCGCCAGTGCCTCACCGGGCACGATGTCGAAGGGCCCCACCGTTCGCGGTGAGGCCCTTCGTCGTTGGCCGTCCCGGTTTCCGTCTCAGTTGGTCACCGGTCCCTTGCTTGGGCTCGAGGACAACCGACTTGGATGCGGAAGGATGAGCAAGTGAGTCACATAGACATGAGTGAGCGCGAGTACTGGGCCTTTGTCTCCGAGGGCCCCGAGATTTTTGTGGGGCAGGCCACACTCGCCCGGGTGGAAAGCTTCATGATCGGCTACGACGCCCACGCGCGGCGGCACGGCGGCCCCGGGCTCGACGGTTGGCGTGAGTGGCTGGTGGCCAGGCGCGGTCGGGAATGCAACCACGCGTGGATGGGTCTGGTCCGCCACATCGCCCTCCCCGATGAAAGCTGGGATCACTGGCAGCTCTCCCCGGGACAGGAAGAACGTGTCATCACGACCCTTTTCGCACTGCTCGATGACTTCCTCGCGGAGCGGGAAGAGGGGACCCACACCCCCTGACCTCCGTTCAGAGCTTCAGTCCGCCCGATGCGGCTCCCGTAGTGCGTCGCCAGCCTGCTGAGCGACCTTGCGGAGCATGGTCCCGGTCACGTGCATGTAGCGAGCGCGCATCCGGGCCGCTTCCCCGGGCTCCCAACCCATGACCGAGCCGATCACGACGTCAGGAACCCCGAGGATCAGGAGGACGGTCGCGGCGGTGTGGCGAGCGTCGTGGAGACGGCCGTTCCGTACGCCCGCGTCCCGGAGAAGCTGCTTCCGGGTGTGGAAGTCGGTGTTGGGGCTGAGAGGGCCGCCGATCGCCGAGGCGAAGACGTGCCCCTTGTCCTCCCAGTCGGTGCCGGCCGTAATGCGCTCCCGCTCCTGAGCTTCCTGGTGCTGGCGGAGAATCTTGATCAGCGGGTCGGGCAGGCCAATGGTGCGTCGGCCCGCGCGTGACTTGGTGGACTTGCGCTCGCGCCGGGTCTGCTCCCGCTTGGGGCAGTAACCAGCCTTCCGGCCGCATGGGTTGGCGCCGCAGTCGTGCACGTACTTGGGGCGGAGCCGGTTCTTGCGAATGCGGACGTATCTCGAGGCAAGGTCGACGTCTTCCCAGTGCACTTCGAGTCGAGGCGCCTTGGCGATCTCGGCCGCGTCGCTGGGCACGTGTCCACGCCGTACTGCCTCGCTGAGGGCGGTACGGACGGTGTGGTGCACGTGGTGGGCGATGCCCGCCGCGCTGCCGTTGCTCTGCATCTTTTGGTAGAAGCGCTCCAGGTGCTCGGGTTCCAGCCGATCGAGTCGGTGGGCACCGAGGCCCGGGACCAGCTGCACGCGTACGTCCACCTCGTGTTAAGTGCTCTCTAGCGGAGCTGGACAGGACGGTTCACGTGTTCAGGCGGGTCGTGGAACTCACCGATGTGTACGACTTCCCGGAGGGAGTGCAACCCCGTCCAGGCATGCGGGCTCGGCGCCCGTTCCTTGCAGCGCTTGGACTCCAAGCTCCCGGACTTCCACGTCACCCTGGGCGTCTACGACCTCGTAGAGCCGTTCGAGACACCCCCATGCCTCATCACGACGCTCCCCACACGGTGTAGCCCTTGAGGCTGTCGAGTTTCTGGAAGAGGCCGGGGGACCGAGGGATTTCAAAGCGCCAGTCTCCGCTGGACCCACCCTGCCACTGCACGGTGGCGGTATTGGCCTGGATAAGGGCACCTCCGGCCTGCCGGTACGCGACGGAGATGACGGCACGCTGATCGGAGTAGCTGTCGAATCGAAAGCCGGCCGGTTGCAGCATCTTGCCGGGCTTGGGCGAGGAGGGCTTGCCTACCTCGGCTTCGCGCCTGGTGCGCGCACCCACGTAGCCCTCACGACCCTCACCGTAGGTTTGCACTGCCACTACAGCTTTCCACTGGGGCGACAGCGGAAAGCGGGTACCGATCTGGAAGGCGGCGAGAAGTGCACCGGCAGAGTTGTGTGCGTAGCAGCGTGCGATGTCCCCGGCGGTCCTCTTCGGCCCCAGGGTGGGAGACGTCGGTACGGCGACGGTGCGGAACATCTGCCAGGTGACCCCCTCAGGCGGGGTTGCGAGACCTGCTGTCCGGCCGGAAGCGTGTGTGGTCGGGCAGCTCTTTCCACTTCCCGTAGAAGCTGCATCAGTTGTGGCCGTTGCCGGCGGCTTGTCTGCTGCAACGGGTGCGGACTGGCAGCCAGTCGCCGCCGCTGTGGCGAGGAGTGTAAATGTCAGCCACGGCATGATGCGGTGTCGTGAGAGAGCCACGGTCGTTGCGTCTCCGGTGTTCGGGGCTGATGTCGTCAGGAGTGCGGGGTTCAGCCGTCGCCGATGATGCCGTATTTCTCCGCAAGCCTGACCCCCATGGCGGTCACAACCAGGAACGCAGAGGCGGGCAAAAAGTCTGCGCTCATGACAGTTCAGTACTGATGGCTCGCGCGTCCAGCCCCAGGCGCCGCACTGGCCAACTGCGGAAACTCAACAGCCCCACGCGACCTACTGAGTTACAACTTTCTCTACTGGTTCAAGGCGGCTCGCTCCGCTCCCCGCGCGCGGCACGGGCGCCGACCGGGCCTGCGCTCCTGTCTCCGCCCCGCTCCAGCCCGGCCGGCGCCCGTGCCGCGCTCAAAGCATGCAGCCGCCTGGCGTTAGAGAAGGGGTACATCGTGGCTGGGGCGGTCGGCTCCACGGCTTTACGGAGCCACTTTGGCGCGAGCCTCGAAGATCATGGCCCCAACGTCGTGCTTTAACGGGCAGGTCCACAGACTGCCCGACGCGCCGGAAGCCTACGGGGCCCATGATCACTCGCGCCAAAGCAGCGCCACCCCATAGCCGCTACGCCGACCTCGTCACCAACACTCGTCAATTCGAACTATTGTTTAATTAGAAACGATGTGGGTCAAAAATGATCCGAATGGGTTGCGAACCCTTCCGGTTGGGGCGACCATGAGCCGATCGGACAGTGGGGGCCACTGAGTCCAACTGCCGGAAAAGACACGTTCAGGGTGAACCGGGGGCCGTATGGGCGAGCAAGAGTTCGATAAACTGCTGGATTCTATGCCGCGCATTGCAGAATCAATCAATGCGTTCGCTTCCAAGGAAGTTCAGAAGCAGGCGTTTGAGGCTCTCGTTGGCGCATTGAACATCTCGCCAGTGGGAATCAGCGGAGTCAATCACGAAAGCTCCACAGAGAATGGCAATGTCCCCAACGCGGGCACCGCTCTGAGCGAAGCACTCACCGAAAACACCCAAGGTGGCGAAGACAGCGAATCCGCACCCGAACCTACTTCTACGGAAAAAAGAAGGAGGAAGGTAAAGCCTAGGCGAAACTGGACTGCCGTAAAGGATATCGGGTTCCGCCCAGAGGGAAAGGTGTCATTCAAGGAGTTCATCGAAGAGAAGCAGCCCGCAACAATCGACCAGAAGGGGTTGCTGGCGGTCTACTACTTCGAACAAGTCCTTGAGCTGGATGAAATTGGAGTGGGACACGTGATGGCCGCATACAAGGAAGCCGTTTGGAGGAATCCCAGCAACCCGGAGAATGCCCTCCAAGGAACTTCCAGTCGGCATCACTGGCTGGATACGTCGAACATGAGGATCATAAAGACTACGCAGCGAGGGCGTGACTTCGTGGAACACGACCTGCCGGCCCAGAAGAAGTAAAGGATTGGGCTGCGCATGAAGATCGATCCGGCTAGTGCTTTGGGTAATCTCCCACCTTCTCTAAGATCCGAGCTGGTTGAAGAGTTCGATAAGATCACTAGGAATTATCGGGAAGGGCGCTGGGAAGCCTCCGAACTGAATGGGGGCAGGTTGTGCGAGATTGTATACTCCATCATTGCCGGGCATCTCGACGGAGACAACTATCCAGCCAACGCAAAGAAGCCATCACGCTTCAAGGATGCATGCGAGAGACTCTCAAATGCCCCCACGACCTATTCCGAGTCCGCGCGTCTAACTATCCCTCGTCTTCTGGTACCGCTATACGACGTGCGCAATCGCCGAGGTGTGGGACATGTTGGCGGAGAGGTGGACGCCAACCATATGGATGCGACTTTTGTTCTGCATACAGCCCAATGGGTAATGGCTGAACTAGTCCGCATTTTTCACAACACAGACACTGCAACAGCCAGCGAAGTGGTCAAGAATCTAACTGATCGGACCGTCCCGGCCATCTGGAAGGTCGGGGATGTCTCTAGGATTCTCGATCCGTCAATGACACTAGCAGACGGCACTCTACTTCTCCTATACTCCGAACTTGGAGCGCAATCAGATAAGGACCTGGCGAAGAATCTGGAGCAAGATAAGCTTGGAAATTATAGGCGGGTACTGGATCGCCTTCACCGAACAAGGCTGATTGAGTACGACCGCGCAAAAGGCATGGCACACATCTCTCCGCTTGGCGAAAAGGAAGTGGAAGAGAAGCTGCTTCCCTAGTGGCCAGAGAGGCGGATTCGTGGGTCTGGACAGCAGCGACGACGGGCGTGCCAGACCCGGGCCAGATCCTGCGGGGACCCACGGGGAATACCGGGGAAGCAGCCGACCGTCCGCTGTCGAGGGTTGGGCATTACGGCTCGACTCGCACCAACCCCAACTTGGATGAGGCATGTCAATGATCAATTTCCCCAAGCCTCGCGCAGAAGGCCCCTCAGTCGTAATATGACCTTGAAGGTCAAAAGAATCACGTATGAGGAGTCCTTGTTGCCCAAGTCGAAGACCATTAGAGAGCTGGCCGATGAAGCTGGCCTTGACTACGATCTCGCACTTGTAACCCTGTGGGATGCGGGTTATGAGTCGCTAGAAGACATTGACGACACGATACCTGTACGCAATATGTCTGGTGTGTGCTCAACGCTCGGGGTAGTCACAGCTAAGAAGATGCAGTGTCTAGCATACTGGGTACAGGCTTGGGAGGTGACGGAACAAGAAGCGCGTGAGCGTCTGCTGAAATGTGGAATTTCCGTATCTCCAGATGCACGCATGCTACCTAAAGGCGCCCTCAAAAAACTAAGAAGGTCGGGAGTTTTCTCTCCGGTACTCACTTCTCCTACTCCCGCATCAAGCAAGCAGTCAGACGAACCGGAATTTATCTGGCAGACGGTCGGCCGAGAGCGCGAGGCCGAGTTGCTTTCGGCAGCAGACATTCGCAGCATCCACGATGCTCTTGTAGAAGATTTCAGAGTTTCTAAAGATCCAATTGATCCACCCGGAGTGCGAGACAATAACCTTCTAGAATCTGCCGCGTTTCGCCCTGGGACCTCTCTGGGCGGTGAGCGTAAATATTCGACCGTCGAACTGGCTGGTGCGGCATTGCTGCACTCAATTATCCACAACCACCCATTTCATAATGGAAACAAGCGTACCGCTCTCGTCTCAGCCCTCGCCTTCCTAGACCGGAATAATGTGCTTCTCACTTGCACAGAGAACGACTTGTTCAAGTTGGTTTTGAAGGTAGCTCAGCACCGTCTTGTATCAACTGACTGGAGTTCAGTCGCCGACCGAGAAGTTCAAGAAATTGCTCGATGGGTCTTGAAAAATAGTCGACAAATACAGCATGGAGACCGCCTGCTGAAATGGCGCGAACTCCGTCGAATCCTTTCTCGATTTGACTGTCAGATCGGCTCCCCAATGCCCGGTAACAGGATCAAGGTACAACGTACGGTTCAAGCGAAAGGCCTTTTCGGTCTTTCGAAAGTGAAGACTTACGGCGCTACAGTCGGGTATCGCAGCGACGGTCACGAAGTCGACGCAACCCTCCTGAAGCACCTACGTAAAGAGCTCCAACTAGACGACGAACACGGTGTCGACTCCGCCTATTTCTATGGAAGCGACCCTCGTGAACCGGATGAATTTATCACTCAATATCGAACGCTTTTGAAGCGACTGGCAAAATTGTGACGGCGGACTTTGAGGGAACTTGGATGCAAGACCGACCCGATTAGACTCCCATCATTTATATCCGAGATTTCCCATTGGTCGTACCAGAGTCACAGTTGTCTTCCATGCTGATTAACAATGCGCCTGCCGACCGTCAGCTGTTCTGTTCACCTGGCATAGGAAACGGGTGTTGGCTTGCAGTCGATCCCAAGCGCGTCCCCACCGTCCGGTAACGCCGGACGCGGCCGGGCAGCGTGGCTAAGGCCCGGTAGTGGTTGCTCTGGCACACGCGCGCCTGATCGTTCGACGCCCCCGCCGCCGTGTTCGACGTTCGTCGGCTGAGGCTCAGACATCCATGCCCAGCCGTGCCATTCACGTGCCAGATCCTACGGGCACTCACGGGGAATAGCGGGGAGTAGACCACGGTTCATCACGGCTGAAAGACAGTCCCGCCGCAGGTCAGCGCATTAATCGCCGCGAAAAGACCCAAGCTTCCCAAGCTGAGGTTCCCTCGTGAAGACGGGTCTTGCTGTCAGACCTGCGCGGCACGGTCCGCTCCATGGCGGAGAGACCGACGACGAACTGACGCAGTGGCATAGCCAAGGAGGCCGCGGAGCTTGCCGCCGGCACCCTGGATCCCGACTGCGCGTGCATGGTCGAGTTGTTCCCCGAAGAGCTCTTGCTGGCGACCGATGCCGTCCTCAACGTGTTCGAGGCCGAGTTGCCCACGCTCACCGAAGGAGACGACGCACGGATCTTCGCCGCAGTGGAGCTCGTCGTCCTGGCCGTGAACGAGGCTCACGACGAGTGCGCCTTCGAAACCGATGAGCGCGAGCAGTTGTGCGCCTACATCGATGAGGTGCTTACCGAGCAGGGAGTCGACGTCGCGGCCCTGACTGCCAGGCATGGGCTCGATCGGCACGAGCTCACGGACCGGTAGCGGGACTGGTGAGCAGCCCCTCGTCGTGAGAGATCAGGGTCGACTGTGGCCAGCGAGAGGAGTGTCTACGATCGCCCGATGAGCTACGACATCTACTTCTTGAGCCGACGCGACGGGCAGTCCTGGAATGAGGTCCTGGAGGCGATGGAAGACACGGCCGAGCACAGCGAGCCGATCCCTGCCCGCCTCCTTGAAGCTTGGGAACGCATAGTCCCGCAGGCCCGACTGCTGCTGGGCGAAGTGGACATCACCGAGTACGAACAGGAGTCGCGAGACCTCAGCCACTCCGGCACCGGCATCGACCTGTCCGTCTTCGGTGACGAGGTAAGCATCACCGTGCCCTACTGGCACGCAGGGGAAGACGCTGCGGCCGTGCTCGGCAAGGTCTTCGCCCTTTCGGCCATCGTCGAGAAGGAAACGGGGCTGACAGGCTACGACCCCCAGACGGAACATCCGCTGGCGGAGATACAACCGCAAGGCGCGATAGGGCTGATGTCGAGGATCACCGAGGATTTGCGCAGCCGCTACGGTGGTTGACCAACCGCCGACGGAGGCGTGGCGGAGGCCGGTAAGGGGTACCACGAGGCACACGCGCGCCTGATCGGTCGGCGAACCCGCCATCGTGGCGAGCTGTCATCGGCTCAGGTACAGGCCCTAACGATTCTCCAGCTCTGTTCAGTGCGAAGGCGTGAAACCGCCGGACAGGTCGAGGCGGGATGCGGTGCCCGGAACCGTCGGAGCCCAACCCTCGCGCAGGGCAAGCCGAACCGATGCGGCAACACCTAAGGGCAGCACAGGGCCGGCCTCGCGACCGATCCAGTTGCTCGGATGTGGCTGTTCGGTGGTGACCACCAGCGTCGCCCCCGGGGTGTCCGCATGCTCGACCGCGAACGTGCACATCGACCATGCCAGGCCCTGGAAGTACGTCGGCCTACCTCGCAGCCGCCAGCGGTAGACCATGCCGTCGACCACGATCCGGCTTGACCCCTTGCGGACCAGTCCCATGCCCCTCCTCAACACCGCTGTCCGTCTCAGTTTCCGTCTCATTCAGCGCCGTTCACGGCCGTTCAGGCGAGACCGAAGGCAGTAGCCGGACCCACGACCAGCCGTCGATGAACGCAAGTGAACGGCCCTGTCCGATGCCCCAGACCCCACCACCACAGTTGGAAAGCGTGTTGGGGGCAACCCCTCACGAGTTCGAATCTCGTATCTTCCGCCGGTGCCTCACCGGGCACAATGCCGAAAGGTCCCACCGTTCACGGTAAGGCCTTCGTCGTGTGTGATCGCAGTTGCCGTCGAGGGATGGACACGGCCTCCGGCGAACGGCCTGCATCCGCCGTTTCCCGCCACGTCCTGTACTGGGCGCCGCCTCTGTTTTCCTTCCATGGCGCCGCGGTGAGCGAAGCGATCGACCAGGCCCAAATCCGCGCTGGGTCCGCAGCATCGATCCCGAATACCGATCGCCTGTCAGTGACCTCAGAGCCCAGTTCACCGTGCTGACCAGGCGCCATCAAAAATACGGATCGTACTGCCAGGTAGCGGCTTCGGGCTGCATGTCCGCCGAACCAGCACGATCCCTTAGGCCGCCCATCAGCGAGCGACTAGGAAAGCGGGGCAGAGATCACTGGCTTGTAGCCAGCGATTCCCAACGAAGGCCTTCACTCTCGCGCTCCCCGAGAAGGAGAACGATCATGACCGTCGTGATCCCCGCACCGCCAACGTCGTCGCCGCTCCCGGACGAACGGTGCATCGCCACCACAGTCCTCAGCTCCGGCCCTACCCCCGCCTCCTGGCAACGCTCCGCGCCATGACCGATTCGTACTGCGGCGTCACAACCCTGTCGGTGGAGGCCGGGATCGGCTTGTTCAACCTCGTACAGCGCGATGGCGGCCGGAGCTCGCCCCTCACCGACAACGACCCCGACGCGCTTCCTTCAGGCACTGCCGTGGTCGAGGACGGCCAGATCACCCCCGTCGGGAAAGCGCTCATCGTGATGATTGCCGACGAACTGGCCGACGGCCAGAGGGCGGGACGGCATTGTGCCCGTCAAGTTCCGCTTGCCCGCAGGGCGAGTTGTGCGGCTGGACGGCAGGGGCGGCCCACCCGGGCGCACCGTTCCTCGAAGTCGGGAGGGAGCCAACCACGGGCGAGCAAGCGTGGATGGGCCGGAAACGCGGTGACCGCGGCAAGAGCGAAGGCTAGCGAAGCCCATGGCGTCTGCACTCGAACCGTCCCATGGGAACCGCGAGTATTGATGAAACTCGTTTGGAACACGTCAGGTGCCACGAGATCGATGGAGCTCAACCCTCCCCATTCGAGGTCCAGTTCAGCGGTGTGCGCGAAGTGCAGCCTCCGCAGCGTGATCGTCGCTTCGCCGTTCCCGTCCACAACCCAGCGTGGCTCGGCGTCACGCGCCGCCTGACGTCGGCGGGCGGAATTTCCGATGGCGGCGCCCGCCAATGAACCGAACACAAAGGCAGGGCTGCCGAAGGCAGCGACGCTGGTGTGTGAGTACCCCCCGTTACCGACGGCTCTCCAGGTCTGGCGTTGTGCCGGCCCTACGGCAAGTGCGCGATCGCCGTGTTGCAGTCGCGCGGTTGTGGCCACAACCGGTCTGCGGGCCACTCGTCCTTCGAGGACGTCGGCGACGATGTCACACGAGTGCCAGAGGTATTCGTCAGCCGGCGACCATAACGGTCGGCTGGGAATCTCTGGCGGCGGTGCAAAGGGGTTGGCCACTGTCGCTCCAGCCTCCGTCAGGGGTCAAGGGGCTCAAGATCAAGCCTACTGATCCAGCGGGGGAACAACAGAGCGTCGCTGTGGAGGCGTTGGAGGCAAGAAGAAGGCCCCTCCTATGAGTGCGGGTGGGGCCGGAAGGCCAGTAAGACGTCTCTCCCTGAAGTCACAGACCCCTGTCGCGGTTCCAGCGGCTCACGTGCACCGCGTAGAAGACGTTGCCGATGCCCGCGGTGAACATGAAGAGCCAGAAGTGAACCCACAGGGACTGGCGTCGGTACCTCAGACCTCCCCCACCGATGAAGGCTGTGGCAGACGCCGTGGCGGAGCTGCTGTTGTTGATGATGATCGTCGGCGGCTGCCCGTACGGCTGGGCGGGCTGCTGATCCGGCGCTGGCGTCATGCTGCGTCGACTCCTCGGTTCGCTGAGATGACAAGAGCGAGACGCACCGTAGGGAAACCTGGGTGATCACCGATGTCGAACCCGTTCCAGATCACCCGGTCGGGTATGCCTCGCCCTCGGTCGTCTCGAACTCCGTCTCATTCAGCGTTGGCCGCAGGTGTCGTAGCCGCGCTTCAGTCACCCGATATCCCCCTCCTCACGCCCCGCCACTCCACCAGGGCGACACATACGCCGGTGGTTCCACCACGAAGGGCGTCTTCCCTCCGATCTGGCGAGTGTGCGCGCCCCGGGGGGTCTCCAAGTCGTACGCGGGCCACCCGGGATCGCCATCCGTGAGGAACCTTGTCCAGGCGTCGACCAAGGTGTCGCGGGTCGCGCGGTGTTCCGGGGTGTCGATGCCCAGGAGGGTGAGCTGGTCGAAGGCGTAGAAGCGTTCGGAGCCGTGGAAGGCGCCGTAGTGGGGGCCCAGGGGTTCGGCGGTGAGGAGGTAGGTGTGGGCGGGGCCGCCTGCCCGTGTCTGGAGTTCGGCCAGGCGGGTCGCTCGGCGGCGGTAGACGGCGTCGGAGAGGAAGCGGGTTCGCAGGTCCGAGAGTGCGGTGGAGTGGCTGTCGGTCGGGGCATCCCGCACCGGGTGGTTCCGGTACGCCTCCAGCAGGTCGCGCGGGTGCTGTACGCCCGCCAGTTCCATCTCGGCCAGGAGGGCCCGCTCGTCCGCCGGGTGCCGGTAGTGCTCGCTGGCGTACAGGTACTGGAAGGTGCGGAACTCGTCCCGGTTGGCGCCGATCAGGAGTGGGATGTGGGTCGCGGCGCCCGCGGCGATGGATTTCGCGGGGTCCTCGGTGATGACCGTTCCGTCGTGCACCAGGCCCCAGGCCCGGCCGCCGGGGAGGTTCCGCGCGCCGAAGTCCTGGTCGATCACCGCGTGTTGGGCCTCGAGGATGCGGGGCAGTGGGGCTGCCTGCAGTTCGGCCATCGTCTTGGCGCCGACCCGGGCCAGGAGGTCTTCCGTGATGGAGGCGGAGAGGTCGGGCGGGTAGAGGCGGCCGATGCTGCCGCTGTGGAGGATCGCCTTGTGGAAGGTGCCTCGGGCGGCGGAATGGGCCAGCAGGGCGCCGATCGAGAAGGCGCCCGCCGAGTGGCCGGCGATGGTGATGTTGTCCGGGTCCCCGCCGAACGCCGCGATGTTGTCGTGGATCCAGCGCAGGGCGGCCGTCTGGTCCTGGAGGCCCAGGTTGGCGCTCGCTGTCCATCCGGCTGCGTCCGGGCCCGCCGGGAGCAGCCAACCCAGCGCGCCTACACGGTAGTTGGCGGCCACTACGACTGCGCCGGTCAGGCGGGCGAGTCCGGCTCCGTCCGTCGTCGGCGGTGACGCCGTGCCGAGTTCGAAGCCGCCGCCGTAGATCCAGACCAGGACCGGGCGGGGGTCGTTCGGGGTGGGAGGCGTGGGCGGGGTCCATACGTTCAGGTACAGGCAGTCCTCGGATGTCTCCCAGCCGCCGGGGCCGTCGGCGCCTCGTTGCACGGGGCCGGCGGGGTACGCGGTCGCCTCTCGGACGCCCTCCCAGGGGGTGGGGGGCTGAGGTGGACGGAGGCGTAGGGGGCCGATGGGTGGGGCGGCGAACGGTACGCCGGCAAACAGTGACGCCCCGTCCTCCATCCCCGTCCCACGCAGGACGCCTTGGGCGGTGTGCGCAGTCGGTGCGGTGGGTGTGGTGGGTTCGATCATCGGGTCAGTCCTTCGAATCCGTCGGGGGCGGGAGATCCGGTACGTCCATCTCCAACAGGCAGGCCGCCAGGCTCTTTCCGTGGGCGTCCAGCGCCAGGGAACGGGTGACTCCGCCGTCGAGCGCGTTGTGGAGGACGAACTTCAGGGCGTGGAGGGACGGGAGTTCGTAGCGGTGGACCGGGCCCGGGGGGAGGTCGGGGAAGTGGGCGCGGACTCGGTCGGGGGTGAGGTGTGTGCGCAGGTGGGGGTACGTCGACGGGGTGTAGGCGATGACCGAGATGTCGGCCGTGGAGCCCTTGTCGCCGGAGCGGGCGTGGGCCAGTTCGTGGAGTTTCACGTCACGGCTCCGGGGCATCGTCGGCGGTGGTGGTCGTGGCTGTGACGGTGACGGTGACGGTCGTCGGGACCTGTTCCCGGGGCAGCGACACCGACGTGATGGCGATGTTCTCCCGTACGTCCCGGGTTGCGCCCGCGCCTCCGTAGGGGCCGTTCAGATACAGGGACGCCACCTCTCTGCCTACCCGGCGCGCCTCGATGAGGGTGTCGGTGCGGGCTGCCACCCGTAGGCGAACTTCCTTTGGTTCTACGGCTGTTGCGGCCGGGGAGCCGACACCTCGGTGGACCGCGTCCACGCCGATCAGGTCGTAGCGGGCGTTCGTGCACTTGATCCCGGTGGTGGTCAGGCGGGTTTCCACGATGCGGGCCGCCTCGCGGGCTCGTGCCACGGCGCCCGGGCCGGCGTAGGAGATCTCGCCGGTGGCGAGGAAGCCGTCGCGGTAGCCGACCGAGGTCTTGAGGGTGGTGGGGGGTTCGCGGCCGGTGATGCCGGTGACCTCGACCCGGTCCTCCCCGAGGTGGGTGAGGCGGGCGTGGGAGAAGTCCGCGGTGACGTCCGGAGTGAGGTACGAGGCCGGGTCGTGGACCTCGTACAGCAGCTGCTCGGTGACGGTGGCCGGGGTCAGGCGGCCGCCCGAGCCCGGGACCTTCGTGACGGTGAAGCGGCCATCCTCGGCCACCTCGGCGAGCGGGAAGCCCAGCCGGGCCAGTTCGGGGACGTCCTTGGTGCCGGGGTCGGCGTAGTAGCCGCCGGTGAGTTGGCCGGCGCACTCCAGGAGGTGTCCTACGGCGGTTCCGCGGGCCAGGAGGGGCCAGTCGGCCGGGGACCAGCCGAACTCGTGCATCAGCGGGGCGAGGAAGAGGGACGGGTCCGCGACCCGGCCGGTCACCACCACGTCGGCGCCCTGGGCGAGGGCCTCGGCGACGGGGGGTGCGCCGAGGTAGGCGTTCGCCGATACGACGGCTTCGCCCAGGTCGTTCGCCGTGAGTGTCCTGTCGGGGCCGTCCAGGAGGGCGAGGGGGGTGCCTTTGACCAGGTGGAGTACGTCGTCGCCGGTGACCGTCGCGATGCGCAGGCCGTCGAGGCCGAGGCGGTGGGCCACCTCGGCGACCACCCTCGCGGCGGCCGTCGGGTTGGCCGCGCCCATGTTGGTGATGACGCGGGTTCCGTGGCGGACGCAGGGTTCGAGTACGGCTTCCATGCGCTCCTCCAGCCACTCGTTGTAGCCGGCGTCCGGGTCTCGGAGGCGGTCCAACTGGGCCAGGGCGACGGTGCGTTCGGCCAGGCACTCGAAGACGAGGTAGTCGAGGCGGCCGTGTTCCGCGAGTTCCACGGCGGGGTCGACGCGGTCGTCGGCGAAGCCCGCGCCGCAGCCGATGCGTATCCGGCGCCGGGGCCCTGCAGGCGTCCTTGTCCGTGTCCGGCTCATGGGACCACTGTGGGTGCGGGGAGGGGATCGGGGCAAAGATCGATGTCGTCTTGATTCATGCGGGGTGTGCATGAGGGGTTGGGCGAGCTGGTATCTCTGCCGCATGGACGGGCTCGGCGTCAGTGCCGTGCCTCGGCTGGTGTTGCCGCTGATGGCTTTCGGGCGACTGGTGACGCGGCCGCTCAACGACCCCGGTACGGTGCGGAAGTTGGCGGTCTATGCACCGCATACGCCTGTGTTGCCGACGGCGTCCGTCTATTTTCTTCACCGGCTTCTGCATACCATCGCGGCTGCTGAGGATGACGGAAACGAACGCGAGGGCCAGGGGGAGTGACGTGTCCGAGGAATCCGGTGGTGTCGTCGTCTATTGGCGGCCCATGTGCCCGTACTGCATCCGCCTGCTCACCCAACTCCGTTTCACCCAGCTTGAGTTCACCAAGGTCAACATCTGGAAGCACCCGGACGCGGCGGCGTTCGTCCGGTCCGTCGCGGACGGGAACGAGACCGTGCCGACGGTGACCGTGGCCGGGCGGGCGATGGTGAACCCGTCGAAGGGTGAACTGCTGGAGGCGGTGCGGGCGTACGCGCCTCATCTGTTGTCGGGGGCGGCGGACGGCAGCTGACCGTCCGTCCACACCCCGGCCCGCCGGCACCTCGGGCTCCTACAACGGCGGCTGTCCGTCACGGAGTTGGGCATCGGCCACGCGTTTCACGTCAGCGAACCGGTCGTCCTGACGGACTCCGGCAGCCAGGTCACTCAGGGCGTACGCCGTGTACGTGAACCCGTCCTTCGTGTGGAACCGCGCTCCCCAATTGCCGAAGGTCACCGCGCTGACACGTGACCAGGGCAGGCGTTGAGTGCCCCACGGGTTCACCATGACGATCGTGTCCGTCGTGAGTTCCAGACGTACGCGCAGCAGGAACCACCAGGCGAAGAACGCGAAGCCCAGCGCGACGGCGGTCGCTATGCCGGTGGCTTCCACGTTCTGCGTGTCCGGGTGCGAGACCGCACCCCACCAGGTGGACAGCGCCCCGCCCGCCGGACCGACGGCCAGCAGAAAGCCCCCGAGCCGCCCCGACCGCCCGACCCGCCACACGCCCAGCACGCTGTCCCGAACATCGTCCACGGTACGAATGATGTACGGCGGAGCGTGAGTTCGTAGCGCTGTTTCGTTGCCCGGTTCAGGGCGGGGGCGTGGACCCGGCCGAGAGGTTCAGGTGGAACGGGGAGCCCGGGGCCGTTGGGATCCAGCCTTCGTGCAGGGCCCGTTGGATGGCTTGGGTGACGTCGCAGGGGAGGACGGGCTTGGAGTCGTGGCCGAGCCAGTTGCCGGGGTGTGGGCGGTCGGTGGTGACCACGAGGGTCGTGCCGGCATCGTCCGCGTGCTCCACCGCGTAGGTGCACGGTGACCAGGCCAGCGCCTGGGAGTAGGTCGGCTTGTGGCGCAGGCGCCAGCGATAGGTCGTGCCGTCGACAGTGATGTTTCGGGATCCTTTACGGGGCAGCGCCATGGGTTTCGCTCCTCCCTCCGTGGGCGGGCTCCGGATTTGGTCCGAGCCACTCAACCCGGTTTGCTGCTCGGCTACTTGGGTGGGGTCAACGGGTCCTGTTCTGCGGGCGGTTGGGTGTTCCACCAGGCCAGGGACTGCGAGGCCGGGGTCCAGTCCGGGTCCCTGTGGGTCGTCCAGCAGGCTTCTATGGTGCGGAACTTCTCCTCGAAGTGGCTGTCCCGGACGAGGAATCCCGTGGTGGGGACTCCGAGTTCGGTACGGCGGCCGTTCGTCTCGTGCAGGACGACCGTGCGGCTGCCCAGGGTTGTTTCGATCTTCATGTCCTGGATGTCGGACCAGGGGATTGTGCGGCGGCGGAAGGTGTGGACCACGATCGCGGACGGGGTGAGGGTGATACCGAGGCGGGACGGGACGAGGGTGCCCAGTACCAGCAGGGCGATCCAGAACGCCGTCACCGCCGGTAGTCCGCCCGGTGGCCTGAACTCCGTTCCGGGGGTGAGGTAGAGGACCGCCGTGAGAACTGCCAGGGGGAGGAAGGGTGTTGTCCTTTGCCATGCCGTCGTACGGATGCGTATCTCTTCCGGCGGCGAGGCCGCGCCCGGTGAACTGCCCATCGCTGCCACTCCGTTGCCCCCGTGTCCTGCCCGGACCTGCACGGCCTGCTCGCCCTGCGCGGTCGTCCGTCGTCGCCCTCGTCCCGTGATTGTCGCCGGAAACAGTCTCGAGGGGGGGACAACCTCACCCCGCTTACCGGCCCACTCGGCCGTAGACACCACCCCCCGAACCCACCCGAACCCCCCTCTGAGTTCGCTCTGAATGCGGCCTGATTCCATCGCCGAATTCCCGCCACCCCTCATCAGGGAAATGCGGGTCAACCACCGCGGAGCAATGCATCGCGGCAGCTGAGATTGCGCGATGTGCATTCCTCCGTACCACCAGGAAACCTCTGCGGGACCTGTGAAAAAGGGACTCCTTTCTCGGATGGCTTCACAGATTGGGGCTGGACAGTGGCGCCGGCAGCCCGACAGACCTCGATCGAAGGAGTTCACCTTCATGGACAGGCGTAGGTTCATGGCCGGTACCGCGACCGCGACGGCCGGGGCCCTGGCGGTGTTCGGCGGCGCGAGCCCCAGCTCGGCGAGTGAGGCGAGCGCGGCCGGCGGGAGCGGCTCCGCTGATTCCGTCGGGGACCATGTGAAGGGCGTCACCGCCATCACCCAGGTCTTCGGAGCGGGGCAGAAGCTCGTCGCCGTAGCCGTCGAGTACGACCGGGAGATCGACGGGCGGACGCTGTCGACGTCGACGTTCAGCGTCACCGACCGCACGGTGACGAAGGTCTACACGAACCGTTCCGCCGACCTCGCGCAGCGGTCCCGGGACGGCCGCTACGTCATCGTCGAACTGTCGCCGGACGACACGGCGGCGGCCCTGTGGGTGACGGGCCAGGGTTCCGGCACCCCGCCCACCGGCGGCGGGACCGGCGGGACGGGTGGGACCGGTGGGTCCGGTGGTGGGGTCGGCGCGGGTGGTCCGCAGGTCGGTGACACCACCCCGGGCGGGACGATCGTCGCCGCGAAGGCCACGCTCACCCAGGCCGGTGCCGTCACCACCACACGCGGCAGGCAGTACGCCGCCAGTACCACGGCGCTGACCACCGACGCCGTGAAGAACCTGATCGTGGACGACTTCCGGCAGTTCACCTTCGACGACCCCGCGACCGGCCGGACCCTGAAGTACAACCTGTTCGTCCCCCGGCACTACAACCCGCGCAAGAGCTACCCGTTGGTGCTGTTCATGCACGACGCGAGCGTGGTCAACGTGGCGACCGAGGGTCCGCTGGTGCAGGGCCTGGGCGCGGTGTGCTGGGCGAGCCCGGAGGACCAGGCCCGGCACGAGGCGTTCGTGCTGGCGCCCGAGTACGGCGCGGTGGTGATCGACGACACCTACGAGCCGTCGACCCTCTTCGACGCCACCGCGAACCTCGTCGAGTCCGTCGCGGGGCAGTACAGCATCGACCGCGACCGCCTCTACACGACCGGTCAGTCGATGGGCGCGATGATGTCCCTCGGCCTGAACATCCGGTACCCGGACCTGTTCGCCGCCGCGTTCATCGTGGCCGGGCAGTGGCCGGAGGCGCAGGCGGCGCCCCTCGCCAGGAAGAACCTGTGGATCCTCGTCTCGGCCGACGACACCAAGGCGTACCCGGGCGAGCAGGCGATCACCGAGGTCATCCAGGAACAGGGCACGAAGGTCAGCACCGCGCTGTGGGACGGCCAGTCCACGGCCGCCGGGTTCGCGGCGGACGTCCGGGCCATGACGGCCCAGCGGACCCCGGTGAACTTCTCCGCGTTCAAGACCGGCACGACCGTGCCGTCCGGCTCGACGACCAGCGCGCACATGGGCACCTGGCAGATCGCGTACACGATCCCCGGCATCCGGGACTGGATCATGCGCCAGTCGCGGTAGGCACCCGGGGCCCCGGGGTCGGGTCCTCGCCGCGGCACTCGGCGGCATAGAGTGCTGCGGCAGATCCGACAGAACCGGCCGAACCGACGGAACCACCCCACCGTCCGGCCGGCCGACCGCCCGTGGAGGCAGATCGCGATGGAGACCCCGCCGCAGCTCACCGACGGACGGCTGTTCTCCTCCTGGCAGGCGGACGTCCCCGCGCTGCTGGTCGTCGTGGTCCTCGGCGTGCTGTACGGCTGGGGCGTCCTGCGGCTGCGGCGGCGCGGCGAGGCGTGGCCGGTGGCGCGGACCGCCGCGTTCGCGGTGCTCGGCCTCGGCACGATCGTCGTCGCGACGATGTCCGCGCTCGCCGTCTACGACCGCGTGCTGTTCTGGCCGGCCGCCGTCCAGAACGTTCTCCTGGACCTGATCGCCCCCCTCGGCCTGGCCCTCGGCGATCCGCTGCGGCTCGCCCTCCGCGCCCTGCCCGAACGCGCCGCGGCCCGCGCGCAGGCCACCCTGACCGGCCGCCTGGTCCGGCTGCTCACGTTCCCTCTGGTCAGCACGGCCCTGGTGCTGGCGACCGAGCTGACGATCTACTTCACGCCGTACTTCGAGACCGCACTGGCCGACAACTGGCTGCACCAGTTGATGTACCTCCACCTGCTGCTCGCCGGAAGCCTGTTCGTCCTCCCGGTCCTCACCCGCGAGGAGGCGCTGCCCGCCTGGTGCACCCACCCGGTGCGGGCGGGCCTGGTGTTCGTGGACGGGATCATCGACGCGGTCCCGGGCATCGTGGTGATGACCCACGGCACCCTGATCGCCGGCTCCTGGTACCTCAGCCACTCCCCGTCCTGGGCCCCCGACATCCAGCACGACCAGCAGCTCGGCGGCGGCGCGATGGTCAGCATCGCCGAACTCGTCGCCCTCCCCTTCCTCCTCGCGATCCTCGTCCAGTGGGCCCGCACGGAACGCGCCGAGACGGTCGCCCTGGACCGGCGGCTGGACGAGGAACTGGAGGTGGTCCGCGCGACGCCCAAGGAGGCGACAGCGGCGGAGACGACCGCGTCGGCCGAGGGTCCCGACCTCGTACGCCCCTGGTGGGAGACCGAGAACAGCGAGGTCGCGCAGCGCATCCGGGGCCAGCGGTAACCGGCCCCCGAGGGGCCGCCCCTACCGCACGATCCGCACGTCCCTCGACACACTCACCTGGTCCACGTCCGACGTCCGGACCGTCACCTTCATCGTCCAGGTCCCGGCGATCGGGAGGTTGAGGGAGTTGGTGCCCCAGTAGCCGCCCTCGTCCTTGATGCCGGCGTCGAGGGGACCGATCTTCTGGGCGGGGAGGGTGAAGGAGAGGCGGAGTTCGGGGACGGTGGCGAAGCCGCCGTCGGGGCCGTAGACGACCGCCTCGACCGAGTTCTCGCCCACGCGGCCGGGGTCGAGGGTGATCTGCACCTTGCCGCCGGCGTCGCCGACGCGGAAGGGGACGGTGGTGACGGATGCGGCGGGTATGCCGGCCGGGGTCGCCGTCTGCTGGGCGTCGGCGGCCGCGCGGCCCGGGAGGGTGTTGGTGAGGAGCGTGGTGACCACCAACACCGCGACACCTACGGCGACTTCGACCAGCACCGAGCGGCGCAGCCCGCGGCGGAGGCGGTCCTGGGAGTCGTCGGCAGCGGCCTCCGGCGCGGTCCCGCCATCTCCCGCGGAAGGCGGCCCATCTCCCGTGGAAGCCGGTGCCCCGTCCGCGCCCGCCCGCACCAACTCCGGTACCCGGAGCCGGACTTCGGCCCCCGTCAACCGGTTCGTCCACTGCCGTGACCAGCCCGCCGCCGCGAGCAGCAGCACGACCGCGCCGAGTTTCACCAGCAGGATGCGGCCGTACGACGTCCCGGTCAGGGCGTTCCAGGAGCCGAGGCCGCGCCAGGACTGGTAGATGCCGGTGACCACCAGGACGGTGACCGAGGTGAAGGCGAGGCGGGAGAAGCGGGCGACCGGGGCCGCGTCGAGGCTCGGTGAGCGGTAGAGGGTGGTGAGGAGGGCCGTCAGGCCGCCCAGCCACACCGACATCGCGAGCAGGTGCAGGACCGCCGACGTCATCGCCACCGGCACCTGGATCCCGGCGGACGCGTGTTCCGCCGACGCCCAGGTCAGTGCCAGTCCGATCGCCAGGGCGGTGCCTGTCGCCGTCGTCAGGCGGCCGAAGCGGGTCCGGCCCCGAAGTCGTAGGAGGAAGACGGCTGTTGCGGCGAGGAGCACGACTCGGGCTGCCAGGGCCTCGCCCGGGCGGGTCGTCAAGGTCTTCGGGATCGCGGAGGGTTCGAAGGCCGTGGTGAGGGCGGTGCCTGCCTCGTAGGGGGAACGGAGCAGGAGCAGGGCGAGTGTGGCCGCCAGCAGGGTCCACCAGCCCGTGCGGATCGGCTTGTCGAGGACCGTCGGGTCCGGGGGGCGGCACAGGGCCAGGAAGGCGGCGGTGCCGATGAGGAGGGCCGCGGCTATGTAGGCGACGTAGCGGGCCATGTCGTAGAGGGTGCCGGTGAGGGGGTCCTCGGTGGGGGCGGTGGCGACCGGGGTGGTGGTGGCGGAGGGTTTGCCGATGGAGAAGGTGAAGGCGCCCGAGACCGGGTGGCTGTCGGCGGAGACCACGCGCCAGGCGACCGTGAAGGTGCCGGTGCCCAGCTTCCCCGGCAGCGTGACGCTCGCCGTGTCGCCCGCGCCCTTGGCGTGATGCGCCGAACTCGTCGACACCCGGCGGTTGTCGGGGTCGTAGACGCGGAAGGAGTCGTCGAGCAGGGCGACCGACTCGGAGAACGTGAGGGTGACCGTGCGGGGGGCGGACTTGAGGACGCTGCCGTCGGCGGGGTCGGTGGATTCGAGGGCCGCGTGGGCGGAGGCGGTGGACGCGGTGCCGAGGAGGAGCAGGAACAGGAGGGGGGCCAGGAGCAACACCCGTTGCAGGCCCCGGCGTTCGGGCCACCGGTGCCCGAGGATTCCCCGGCCGGCCTGGTCGCGCTCGTTCCGTCGTCGGCTCACGTCACTTCTCCGTCTTCACTTCCCCGTCTTCGGACGTGCGGGCCCCGGTGGTGTCAGGCCCTCGGTCCCGCCGGGCCCCGGTCACATCAGGCCTCCCGTTAGGTACGGAGGAGCCTCCCGTCCCGCTCACCACGTCGGCCTCGCCGTCACCCCGCCGTCGACCACCAGGTCGTGCCCGGTGATCCAGGAGGCGAGCGGGGACGCCAGGAACACGCAGGCGTCGCCCACGTCCTCCGGCCGCCCCAGCCTCCCCGTCGGCGCCGCCTCCCGCCACCGCCGCACCCCGTCCGGCCAGTCCGCCGCCAGTCCCTCCCGGTCGATCAGACCGGGCGAGACGGTGTTGACGCGGATGCCGTACGGGCCGTACTCCAGGGCCGCCGACCGCGCGTGCATGACGACGGCGGCCTTGGACGCGGAGTAGTGGGCGTGCAGCGCGGCCGGGGCGCCCGCCTCGATCGACGCGATGTGCGTCACCGTGCCGCCGTCCTCGCTCTGCTCCCGCATGACCTCCGCCGCCGCCTGTGTGCAGGCGAAGACGCTGGTCAGGTTGGTGTCGACGACCGTCCGCCAGTCCGCCGCCGTCATCCCGGGCAGCGGCTGCGTGGGCTGTACGCCCGCGTTGTTGACCAGCGCCGTCAGCCGCCCGCCGCTCCACTCCGCCGCCTCGCGGACCAGCCCGCGGCAGGCGTCCTCGTCGGTCAGATCGGCTTGCAGTACGACGGCACGGGCGCCCAACTCCCGTACGCGTGACGCGACTTCACCGGCCGCCTCCACCGCCGTACGACAGTGGACGGCGACCCCCGCCGCGCCCTCCTCCGCGAACCGCACCGCGATGGCCCGGCCGATGCCGCCGCTCGCGCCCGTGACCAGGGCGAACTGCCCTGCCAGGAGGCCGTTCACGGGCGGCACAGGGCGGTGATGCGGGCGGCCTCGGCCGGAGTGCGGGCGTAGCGGGCGGTCAACTCGCCCGCGTCGCCGTGCTCGTAGCCGTCGTAGGTGAAACCGGGTGCCATGGTGCAGCCGAAGAACGTCCACGCGCCGCCCGCCACCACCCGCGCCCCCATCCAGGTGCCGCCGGGGACGGTGAACTGGAGGTGCTGGCCGTGCCGTATGCCGGGGCCGAGAACCGCCGTGCGCACGGTGTCGTCGGGGGCGAGGAGGAGGAGTTCGAGGGGGTCGCCGAGGTAGAAGTGCCAGACCTCGTCGCCGGGGAGGCGGTGCAGCGCGGAGAAGTCGTCGGCCGTGAGCAGGGCGACGATCGCCGTGCCCTCCGGGTTGCCGTCGGCCCGCTCCGGGCCCGCCCACGTCTGCCGGAACAGGCCGCCCTCGCGGGGGATCGGTACGAGGCCGTAGTGGGCGACGAGGTCTTCTGGGGTCACTCCGGCAGGCTACGGGAAGGCCACCTCGCGGGGGAGAAAGGCCAGTTGAGCGTGCTTTTCGGGCAGGAAGACGTCCGGTATGTCCACCTCCGGGAGGACGACCCTCGGCCCCGGCACGAACCCCTGCCGCAGGAACCGCGCGATGGCCTTCTCGTTCCGCACGTCCGGATCGACCACGACCCGGCGCCGGTCGAGACCGAGCAGGACGTACGACGCGAGGGCGCCCAGCAGCGCCGACGACCAGCCGGGCCGGCCGCCGTCCGGGCCCGCCGGGGCCAGGAGGAGGTGGATGCCGATGTCCCCGGGGCGTACGTCGTAGCAGTCGCCGACGCGGTCGGCCGCGGGGTCGTAGGTCTGGAGGAGCGCGACGGGGTCGCCGTCCCGGAGCACGAGGTGGGCGTGGTGGGTGTCGAGGGTGGCCATGTGGGCGTAGATCTCGGTGACTCGGTCCTGGGTGAGGCCGTTCATGCCCCAGAACGCGGCCCGTTCCTCGCTGACCCAGCGGTGGATCGTCCCGGCGTCGGCCTCCGGGTCCAGGGGGAGGACGTGGACGGCGCCGAAGCCGTCGACGTGCTGCGAGTGGAGAGGGTGACGGGCGGGGGCGTGCGGCTCAGACATCGGTTTCCTTCGCGGGAGGCTCAAGGAGGTGCCAGTCGGTGATCACCGGGGCCATGTCTCCCTTGAGCCACAAGGGCAGTTGATCGTGGTGGTGCGGTGAGGCGGGATTCCCCGACGCGCCCAGCGGCACCACCCACAGGCTGTCGTCCCGCCGGGCCAGGTCCCACACGAAACGGGCGGACGGACCTCGCGCGCTCAGGTCGGTGAGCCCGGGGACGGAGGAGGTGCACAGGACGCAGTCGTGGTCACCGGACAGGCGGGGAGCGGGAGTTGGGGTGGTTTTGGTTTCGGTGAGGGCCCGCCAGGGTGCGAGGCGGTGGCTGTCACCCCAAGTGCCGGACGGTTTTGCCGCCGTCTCCTCCAGCGCCGCCCGCACCGCCTCCGGCCGGTCGATGCCGTACAACTCCCCTGCCCGCAGCAGGTGTTCGAGCGCGAAGCCGACGCGCGGGAGCAGGGCGAGCCAGGGCAGGAACACCTCCGGGTACGCGGGCGGTTCGGCCAGCGCGGCGAACGCCGGGTGGGCCGCGAGCCGTCGGACGACCGCGCCGCGTACGGCCGCGTAGGCGGCGGCGTCGCTGCTGTCGGCGTCCATACGGCGGTCCCAGGCCAGCAGCCGGTCGCGGAGCGCGGCGGCCTCCGGGGTGAGGTCGGTGAGTGCGGCCAGTCGGTCCAACAGGGGTGCTGCGGAGCCGAGATGGGTGTCCATGTGGACCGCGGGCATGTCGGCGGCGGACCACTTATCGCGCCCGCCGAGCAGCTCGGTGATGCGGTCGGCGCGGTGGCCCGGGGCGAACTCGACGCCGAGCGGGGTGGCGGGGCCGCGCTGGTTGGCCATGACCGCGATGCCGTCGTCGGTGAGTCCGGCGCGGGGCGGCTCGTGCCAGCCGTGCCACTCGTGACCGGGTTCCCAGGCGGGCACGAGCCGGGTGCGGTTGGCCTCGGCGCGCAACGGCACCTTGCCCGCGACCCGGTGCAGCAGGCCGCCCTCGGTGTCGGCGGCCTGGACGACGTTGACGGGTTCGGCCCAGTCGTCGAACGCCCGGTCCACGTCGGCGACTTGGCGGGCCCGGAGGAGGGGGAGCAGCGCGGTGAAGCCGAGGTCGCGGGTGACGCGGGGCGGGTAGCGGAGGCTGATGGCGAGGGGCGGGGTGGAGGGTGGGGTGCCGGGCGGGGTGCCGGGCGGGGTGCCGGGCGGGGCGCTGATGCCCATGGCGAGACCTTCCTGCCTGCCGATGACACCTCCGTCCAGCCCGTCCGGTTCGCCGATGACGCCTCCGTCCAGCCCGTCCGGTTCGCCGATGATGCCCCCGTCGAGACCCTCCGGTCCCCCGATCACGACCGGCCCGCGTTCGGTCTCGATGATCTCGACCTCCACGGACTCCTCGCCGGCCACGTCGACCGTCTCCGTGTGGCGGGTGGCGCGGTGCCAACTGCCGTCCGGGCCAAGGGCCTCGACACCGGCGCCGGTGCGGCGCAGGCGTTCGCGGTACAGGTCCTGGTAGTCGGCCATGGCGTTGGTGATGGCCCAGGCGACCGTGCCGGTGTGGCCGAAGTGGGCGATGCCGGGGACGCCGGGCACGGTGAGGCCGACGACGTCGAACTCCGGGCAGGAGAGGTGGACTTGCTGGTAGACGCCGGGGTCCTCGATGTAGCGGTGCGGGTCACCGGCGAGGACGGGCAGGCCGGTCGTGGTCCGCTCACCGCTGACCAGCCAGCCGTTGCTGCCGGAGGTACCGGGCCCGTCGGTGGCGAACAGCCCCACGGCATCCGGCCCCAGGTGCCGTACCGCCTCCTCGCGCCAGAGCTTGGCCGGGAACCCGGCGAACAGGATGTGTGTGGCGAGCCAGATGCCGAGGGGGGTCCAGGGTTCCCAACGGCCGGGCGCGAGGCCTGCCTTGGCGAACTCGGGTGCTGAACCGCCCTCCGTCAGACCCTCGTTGACGCCGTCGACGTACGACCGGACCCAGCGCGCGGTCTCGGCGTCCCGGCGCTCCAGGGCCGTGAAGCAGCGCCTGGCCGTGTCGTCGAGCCGGACGCGGCGGGCGAAGAGGTCCCAAGGGAGGGCGCGGACGCCGAGGAAGGACGCAGACGTGCCCTGCGCCCGGTGCCGTTCGACCTCGAGCTGCCAGGCGCGGTCGAGGGCGGTGACGCGGCCTTGGGCGCGGGCGAGTTCGTCGGCGCTGCCGGCGCGCAGGTGGGGAATCCCCCAGGCGTCGCGGTGGACCGCGGCATCGCGGTGGAACTCGGTCGTCACGCTGTGGCCCCTGTTCTGGTTCCGCCCTGAGGGCTGAGGCTATTCTTTAGGTTAGCCTTACCTAATTTATTGCTGAGGAAAGCGTACGCGAAGGGTGAAGAGACCATGGTGCAGGGGCGCGGTTGGGAGGGCGCGGTTCTCAGGCTGCTGCGCGCCAAGGACTACGAGTTCACGGTGACGAGAGCCGAGGACGTCACCCCGCACTACCGCCGCCTCCGCCTCACCGACGGCGGCATGCTCGCGGCGACCGGGGTCCACCCGACCATGTGGGTCCGGCTCTGGTTCGACAACGCGGGCAGGCCGCACCAGCGGGCGTACACCCTGGTCGACCCCGACCCGGCGGCCGGCACGTTCGGCCTCGAATTCGCCCTGCACGAGGGGCGGGCGAGCGACTGGGCGCGGGGCGCGCAGCCGGGCGACACCATCGAGGCGACGGTCCAGGGCACGGGCTTCGAGACCCCGGACCCGACCCCGTCCCACCTCTTCGTCATCGGCGACCCGGCCTCCCTCCCCGCCGTCAACTCCCTTCTCGGCACGGTGGGTTCGGCGGTCCCGGCGACGATCTGGTTCGAGGGCGACGGCGAGGGCCTGCCCTTCCGCACCGACCCGGCCCTGCACGAGGTGCACAGGACCGCCCGCGGCCAACTCGCCGAGCGGGTAAGGGCGGAGCTTCCCGACCTGCTGAAGGGAAGCAGCGACCCGTACGTCTGGATCACCTGCGACACGACGACCACGCGGGCCCTGTCGTCGTACGTGCGAAGGGAGTTGGGCGTACACCGGGAGCGGGTGCACGCGCTGGGGTACTGGCGGGCGGGCTGAACGGAGCGGCGAAAACACCTGTGTTCCGAGGCCGGGGCCGGTCTACCCTCTGCGGATGACCTTGGAATGGGAACAGGTAATCGTGCACGCGGAGGATCCGGCGGCCCTTGGGCAGTGGTGGGCCGAGGCGCTGGGGTGGGTCGTGGTGTACTCCGACGCCGACGAGTACGAGATCCGCCCCGCGCCGGACCGCCTTCCGGGCCTGGACTTCGTCCGGCTCGACGAGGCCAAGCAGAGCAAGAGCCGGCTGCATCTGGACTTCCGGCCCGACGACCAGGCCGCCGAGGTGGCCCGCCTGGAGGCGCACGGCGCGCGCCGCGTGGACATCGGCCAGGGCGAGCAGTCCTGGGTGGTCCTGGCGGACCCCGAGGGCAACGAGTTCTGCGTGCTGGGTCAGCGCCGGCAGTAGGGCCGCGCCCGGGTGGATGCCCGCCGGCCCGGCGCACCGGCGGGCATCCCGCGCCCGTACGCGCCATCATCGACCCATGGACGTCACCCTTCACCTCGCCCAGGACCCCGACGCCGATGAACTCCTCGGCCGTTCCCCGCTCGCCGCCCTGGTGGGGATGCTGCTCGACCAGCAGGTGCCGATGGAGTGGGCGTTCAAGGGGCCGCGGACGATCGCCGACCGGCTCGGCGCGACCGACCTGGACGCGCACGACATCGCGGCCCGCGACCCCGAGGCCTTCGCCGCCCTCCTCTCCGAGAAGCCGGCGGTGCACCGCTACCCGGGTTCCATGGCCAAGCGCATCCAGCAGCTCTGCCAGTACCTCGTCGAGCACTACGACGGTGACGCGAGCAAGGTCTGGGAGGGCGTCGGGACGGGTGCCGACCTGCTCAAGCGCCTCCAGGAACTCCCCGGGTTCGGCAAGCAGAAGGCCCAGATCTTCCTCGCCCTCCTCGGCAAGCAGCTCGGGGTCACACCGAAGGGCTGGCGCGAGGCCGCGGGCGCCTACGGCGAGCCCAAGTCGTACCGCTCCGTCGCCGACATCACCGGCCCCGAGTCCCTGACCAAGGTCCGCGCCCACAAGCAGGAGATGAAGGCCGCGGCCAAGGCGGCGAAGGCGGCAGGCGGCAAGTAGCCCCGGCCTCCGCACCCCGTCAGCCAGGTGGCCCGCCCCGGTGGCGGGCCGTGGGCCCCCGGTCAAAACATGGACCATGACCGAGGCACCGAGCGGCCCCTGGGGCCCGGAGTACGACGACCGCCGCGCCCACGCGCCACGCGACCCGCGGCCCCCGCACGACGACCCGGAATTCGAAGGGCCCCTCTTCGCCCTGTCCAAAGCCGCGTGGCAGGTCGTCCTGCTCACCGGCGTCGCGTCCCTGATCCTCGGCGTGCTGGTCCTGGTGTGGCCCGGCGCGTCCCTCTTCGCGGCCGGCATCCTCTTCGGCCTGTACCTGCTGATCAGCGGCGTCTTCCAGCTGGTCGCCGCGTTCGGCACGCACCGGGCGACCTCGCTGCGCGTCCTCGCGTTCATCAGCGGCGCGCTGTCGATCGTGCTGGGACTGTTCTGTTTCCGCGGGCCGATGCAGTCGATCCTGCTGCTCGCCCTGTGGATCGGCATCGGCTGGCTGATCCGGGGCATCACGCAGACCCTGGCCGCGATCCACGACCGGACGATGCCCGCCCGCGGCTGGCAGATCTTCCTGGGGATCGTCACCTTCATCGCCGGCATCGTGCTGATCGACTCCCCCTTCCGCTCGGTCGCCGTCCTGACCCTCGTCTGCGGCATCTGGCTGGTCGCGGTCGGCGTGGTCGAGATCGTCACGGCCGTCCGGATGAGGAGCCACGCCAAGAAGGTGCCCCAGGCCCTGTGAGCCTCGTTGGTAGGCCGTGCGGGCGGTTTACGCGCCCGCCGCGATGAACGCCGTACGGCCGCTGGGAGATGACCTTCCATGAGCACGAGGGTGCGCCCCGCACACCGCCTCCCCCGCAGCCGCGCCTGGCTGCGGGCCCTCGTGCTGCTCCTCGCCCTGCTGGTGCCCGGCACGCACGCCGAACTGCGCGCGACACCGGCCGCGTCGGCGTCCGTAGAGACGACCATCGAGTACGACGTCCTGGACACCGCGGCTGCCCTGCGGCCCGTCGGTCCCCTCGCCGTCCGACGGCCCACCGCACCCCTGCGGCCCGCGCCCGCACCGGCGTCCCGGGCACCCCGGGCGCGTTCCCTCCCCGCGCCGCCCTCACCGCCGTACACCCTCCGCGCTCTGCGCACGGTGGTCCTGCGCTGCTGACGGACCGGCCTTCCCCAGGTCAACCGTCACCACGACGCTAGGAACACAGCCATGCCCATCGACCCGTACGCGGTCCTGCGCGCCCTGCTGCGCGCCGAGGCCGTCCGCAACGCGCCCAAGCCGGAAACCCGCCGACCCGAGCCGCAGCGGCCCCCCGAGGAACGGGGGCGCTGAGCCTGCGTACGGCCCGGCGGGGGCTAGCGCTTCCGCCGGGCCGTGCCGAACAGGGAACGCGTGATCTCGCGGCCGATCTGGGTGCCGACCGAACGCGCCAGGGACTTGAACATGCCGCTGCCGACGACCTGTTGGACCATCGACTCGTCCTCCTTGGCCGGCTTGGGCGCCGCTTTCGAGGCCGCCTTCGGGGGCTCCGGGACCGGCTGCCGCTCCGCCGCCGTGAGCTTCTCGTACGCCGACTCGCGGTCCACAGCCTGTGCGTAACGGCCGTACAGGGACGAGGACTTGACCGCCGTGTCGAGGGTCGCCGCGTCGATCGGGCCCATCAGGGACTCGGGGGCGCGGAGGCGGGTCACCGCGACCGGGGTGGGGGCGCCGTTCTCGCTGAGGACCGTGACGACCGCCTCGCCGGTGCCCAGGCCCGTGAGGATCTCCTCCAGGTCGTAGGGGGAGTTCGGGAAGGTCTTCACCGTGGCCTTCAGCGCCTTCTGGTCGTCCGGCGTGAAGGCGCGCAGGGCGTGCTGGACGCGGTTGCCGAGCTGGGCGAGGACGTCGCCGGGGACGTCCTTCGGGGTCTGGGTCACGAAGAAGACGCCGACCCCTTTCGAGCGAATGAGGCGGACGGTCTGCGTGATGGAGTCCAGGAACGCCTTGGAGGCGTCGTTGAAGAGCAGATGCGCCTCGTCGAAGAAGAAGACGAGCTTGGGCTTGTCGGCGTCACCGACCTCCGGGAGATCGTGGAAGAGGTCGGCCAGGAGCCACATCAGGAAGGTCGAGAAGAGCTGCGGTTTGTCCTGGACGGCGGGGAGTTCGAGGACGGAGACCATGCCCCGGCCGTCCGTCGCCGTGCGCAGCAGCTCGCTCGTGTCGAACTCCGGCTCACCGAAGAAGTCGGCCATGCCCTGCGCCTCGAACGCGGTGAGGGAGCGCAGGATCACCCCGGCCGTGGCGGTGGACAGGCCGCCGATGTTCTTCAGCTCCGGCTTGCCCTCGTCGGAGGTGAGGAAGGTGACGACCGCCCGCAGGTCCTTGAGGTCGATCAGCTCCAGGCCCTTGGTGTCGGCGTAGTGGAAGATCAGGCCGAGGGACTGCTCCTGGGTCTGGTTGAGCTGGAGCACCTTGGAGAGCAGGACCGGGCCGAAGCCGGTGATCGTGGCGCGGACCGGGATGCCGTGGCCGATGCCGCCGAGGGCGTAGAACTCCGCCGGGTAGCCGGTCGCCGTCCACTGCTGTTTCACCTCGGCGGCGCGGCCCGCGACCTTGTCGTTCGTGACGCCGGGTGCCGAGATGCCCGACACGTCGCCCTTCACGTCCGCGAGGAACACCGGCACGCCCTGCGCCGAGAGCTGCTCGGCGATGAGCTGGAGGGTCTTGGTCTTGCCGGTGCCGGTGGCGCCCGCGACGAGGCCGTGGCGGTTGAGCATCGGGAGGGGGACGCGGATCTGCGCGTCGGGCAGACAGGCCCCTTCCCACAGCAGGGCGCCCAGGTCGAGTGCAGGTCCTGTGAAGGCGTACCCGGCGGCGATCGTCTCGCTGTCACTCATATCAGGCCTCTGTTCCTGTTTTGCCCGGCTTTACGGCATCTTTTCCAGCGTCGCACTCCGTCTCCATGGCTGCGCCCGGAACGTCATGACCGGTAGGCTTTCCGTGTGATCTTCAAGCGCATCGGAAACGGCCGGCCGTACCCCGACCACGGCCGGGAGAGCACCCGGCAGTGGGCGGATGTCGCGCCGCGCCCGGTCCGCCTCGATCAGCTCGTGACGACCAAGGGCCAGCTCGACCTGGAAACGCTCCTCGCCGAGGACTCGACCTTCTACGGCGACCTCTTCGCGCACGTCGTGAAGTGGCAGGGCGACCTGTACCTGGAGGACGGCCTGCACCGCGCGGTCCGCGCGGCACTGCAGCAGCGCCAGGTGCTCCACGCCCGCGTCCTGGAGCTGGACTGAGCCCTGCGCGGGCCGCACCTTCCAGCACGGCGAGCCCCCGCACGACCGACCACCGCACGGCCCCGGACGGCTGCCTTCCGCTAACCCGTTCGTCCTTTCGGGTTGGTCTCGGCGCTGTCGAATGATCATCTAGTAGGCATCGCCGCCCAGGCGCACTACGCTGCGCTCATGAGCATGCTGACTCCCCCAGGCATGGGCGGCCAGTACCGGATCACGGGGGACAAATACCCGCGCATGCGCCGTCCGCGGCGCCGCGGGAGGCTCGTCCTCATGGTGATCGCCTCCGTCGCCGTACTGGGTGTGGGCGGGTGGGGCACGTTGCAGCTCATCGACGTCTTCACCGGTGGCGGCAAACAGGCGGCGGCAGCCGGTTCCAAGGCCGCCTGCGCGTCCAAGGCGAGCCCCTCGCCCACCACCGACTCCGCCGTGCCGAAGCCGGCCCAGATCACCGTGAACGTCTACAACGCCACGCCCCGCAGCGGCCTCGCCAAGTCGACCGCCGACGAACTCAAGAAGCGCGGCTTCAAGATCGGTGACGTGGGCAACGCGTCCGCGCAGTGGGACAAGAAGGTCAAGGGCACCGGCGTCCTGCTCGGCCCCGCCTCCGCCCTCGACACCTCGCTGCCCGTCCTCGCCACCCAGCTCACCGGCGCCGAGCGCCGCACCGAGGCCACCCGCAAGGGCACCGCGGTCGACCTCGTCATCGGCACCGCCTTCAAGAACCTCGACGCGAAGGCCGCCGCCGACAAGGCCCTGGCCGCGCTGACCGGCCCCGCCCCGACGGCGAGCGCATCACCGAAGGCGTGCTCGTAGCCGTACGAGAGCGGCGGTACGAGAGCGGCCGTATGAGAGCGGCCGTGGAAAGCGGTCCTACGACAACACCCGATCCCCGTCCGGCAGGTAAGAGCCGTACGGGAATCGGGTGTTGAGGGGTTCCTACTCGGCCGCGCCGTAGAGGCGGTCGCCCGCGTCGCCCAGGCCCGGGACGATGTAGCCGTGCTCGTTCAGGCGCTCGTCGACCGAGGCCGTCACGACCGTCACCGGGGTGCCCGCCAGGTCGCGCTCCATGACCTCGACGCCCTCGGGGGCCGCGAGCAGCACCACGGCCGTCACGTCGTCGGCGCCGCGCTTGATCAGCTCGCGGATCGCGGCGACCAGGGTGCCGCCGGTGGCCAGCATCGGGTCGAGGACGTACACCTGGCGGCCGGAGAGGTCCTCAGGCATGCGCGTGGCGTACGTGGACGCCTGGAGCGTCTCCTCGTCGCGCACCATGCCCATGAAGCCCACCTCGGCGGTCGGCAGCAGCCGGACCATGCCGTCCAGCATGCCGAGGCCGGCCCGCAGGATCGGCACGACCAGCGGGCGCGGGTAGGACAGCTTGACGCCGGTGGTCGGGGAGACCGGCGTGACGATGTCGACCTGTTCGGTGCGCACGTCGCGCGTGGCCTCGTAGGCGAGCAGGGTGACCAGCTCGTCGGCGAGGCGGCGGAAGGTCGCGGAGTCGGTGCGCCGGTCGCGCAGCGTGGTGAGCTTGTGGGCGACCAGGGGGTGGTCGACGACGTGGAGACGCATGTCCACAACAGTAGCCGGGCCCCGCGGCTGCCGCGGTCCGCGCTCCCACCGGCCCCGATCCGGCCCGCGGTGGCATCAAACCGCCCGTCCGGGGGAAAGTGGGAGGGACGGAACGGGGTGGTGAACCGATGCCTGACCGTGAGTCCCAAGGGGACCCGTCGCAGTCGAAGAGCCGGTCGAACGACCGGGAAGCCGACCGGGAAGCCGACCGGGAAGCGAGCCGGGAGACCGAGGCCGAGCGCAGGCGGCGCCGGGCCCAGTTCCTGCGCGAGCTGACCGAGGCCCGCGAGCTGCGCGACCGGGTACAGCCCCGCCGCGCCAAGACCGCGCGGCTGCGCCACGCCATGCGTATGCGCACGTTCCGCTGGTAGTTGAGGCCTGTCTCACAGCAGCTTGTAAGGCCAACCGGGTGCGTGTGCAAGGCGATCGCCGCGTACGATCCCGCTGGTGGTCGATCAAAACGGGCGGACACAGGGAGCCGAAGACGTCCCCTGATCGCCTTGTTTCTGCCACGATTCCGAGTGGGTGGGGCTCGGAGCACGAGCTCTCCCCGCCCGCAGCCTCCGCCGGGGGGACCCCCAACCGGCACGCCTAAGACCAGTGGGAGAGTCACGGTGTACTTCGCCGCACTGCTCGCGCGCACCGAAGACGGGTGGGAAGCGAGCGACACAGAGCTCGACGATGTCGAGAGCCTGTCGGATCTGGCCGAACTGGCCCGTGAAGCCTCGCCCGAGGACGACACGGTGCTGGTGCTCATCGAGCAGGAGGACGCCTGGTTCGGCGTCGTCCGCATCGACGGCGAGGACGACCCTCGGATCTACGTCTCGGACGCAGCTGCCGCCGCACGCAGCTCGTACGGCGAGATCCTGCTCACCGACGAGCTGCTCGGACGGGACCCGGACGCCGACGACGTCGTCGACCTGGACTCGCTCGACCTCGACGGCACCGAGGACGGTGACACCGAGGAGGACGACGACGAGGACGGCACCTCGGCCGAGGCCGTTCCGCACAGCCCCGTCGGTGACAGCCAGATCCTGGACGATCTGGGCGTCGGCGAGAAGGAGTTGCTGCTCCTCGACGCCGACGACGCGCTCAGCTCCATCGCCGAGGCCCTGGGGGCCTCGGAGGTCCTGGAGACCGTCCGCTGACCACAGCACGCACAGAAGGGACTCCGGACCCGGTACGCGACCGCTGGCGGGCCGCGATGCGGCTCGCCCTGGACGAGGCCGCGGCGGCCGCGCGGGGCGGTGACGTCCCGGTCGGCGCGGTCGTGCTGTCCCCGGACGGTACGACCGTGCTCGCCACCGGGCACAACGAACGCGAGGCCACCGGCGATCCGACGGCGCACGCCGAGGTCCTCGCGATCCGACGGGCCGCCGCTCTCCTCGGGGAGTGGCGGCTGTCCGGCTGCACCCTCGTCGTCACCCTCGAACCCTGCACGATGTGCGCGGGCGCCCTGGTGCAGTCCCGGGTGGACCGGGTCGTCTACGGCGCCCGCGACGAGAAGGCGGGCGCGGCCGGCTCGCTCTTCGACGTGGTCCGGGACCGGCGGCTCAACCACCGCCCCGAGGTGATCGGGGACGTCCTCGCGGACGAATGCGCGCTCCTGCTCACGGAGTTCTTCCGCGACCGGTAGGGGTGTCGGCGGTGGGCCCCGATACCGATTTCAAACCACGCCCCACCTTGTTGTAAGGTCTCTCTCGGTAGCGTGTCCGAGCGGCCGAAGGAGCTCGCCTCGAAAGCGAGTGTGGCGCAAGTCACCGAGGGTTCAAATCCCTCCGCTACCGCTTCTGAGGGGCCCCGTCGAAAGACGGGGCCCTTCGTGCGTTGATCCATTCGGGGGCCGCGAAGGTTACACTCACCGCCGGCAACAGGGGGCCCACGGGCACGGATCCACAGGGGAGGCCGCGATGGCGGTGAACGCGAAGAAGATCGCCGTCTATTTGCTCGTGGTCTTCGCGCTGTACGTGATCATCACGGACCCGTCCAAGGCCGCCGACTACGTCCAGATAGGCTTCGAGGGCATATCGGACGCCGCGAAGGCCATCGGCGACTTCATGACCTGGCTGGCCGACGGGGCGAAGTAGTCAACTACCCACCAGGAGCGCGCAGATGATCCGCCACCTCGTCCTCTTCAAGCTCAATGAGGGTGTCGAGCGCGACGACCCGAGGGTGGTGGCGGGGGTCGAGGCCTTCCGCCCGCTCGGCGATCTGATCGACGACCTGCGCTTCTGGGAACTGGGCTGGAACATCAGCGACCGCCCCATCGCCCACGACTTCGCCATCAACTCGGCGGTCGACGACCCCGACGCCCTGAAGCGGTACATCGAGCACCCCGCGCACCAGGCGGGCGTCGCGCTGTGGCGCGAGTTCGCCACCTGGGTCATCGCCGACTACGAGTTCTGAGCGCACCCCGGAAGCCCTCAACGCGCCACCTCCACACAGCCCCTTGCCGTCACGGCAGGGGGCTTTTGTTGCGCAACACGGCATAACACGGTATTAGGCGGTGCTTGCACACAGTGCACATGTCTTGTGATGCTATGACCGCTTTTGACGGATGAGTTGACCTATTGAAGAGGTGTGGCGTTGACCGTGTCGGCCAGTACAGCGCCACCCCAGGAGGAGGCGCCCGCCCAGCCCCCGGCGCCGACCGCTCCGCCCCGCAGCCGCGGCGCCGACACCCGGGCCCTCACCCAGGTGCTCTTCGGTCAGCTCAAGGGGCTCCAGCCGGGTACGCCGGAGCACAACCGCGTGCGCGGAGCGCTCATCGAGGCGAATCTCCCGCTCGTGCGCTACGCGGCCGCCCGCTTCCGCTCCCGCAACGAGCCGATGGAGGACGTCGTCCAGGTCGGCACCATCGGTCTGATCAACGCCATCGACCGCTTCGACCCGGACCGGGGCGTGCAATTCCCGACGTTCGCGATGCCGACCGTCGTCGGCGAGATCAAGCGGTACTTCCGCGACAACGTCCGCACGGTCCATGTCCCGCGCCGGCTCCACGAGTTGTGGGTGCAGGTCAACGCCGCGACCGAGGACCTGACGACCGCCTTCGGGCGCACCCCCACCACCGCCGAGATCGCCGAGCGGCTGCGCATCGGCGAGGACGAGGTGCTGTCCTGCATCGAGGCAGGACGCTCTTACCACGCGACCTCGCTCGAAGCCGCCCAGGAGGGCGACGGACTGCCCGGGCTGCTCGACCGGCTCGGCTACGAGGACCCGGCCCTGGACGGCGTGGAACACCGCGACCTGGTCCGCCACCTCTTGGTCCAACTCCCCGAGCGGGAACAGCGGATCCTCCTGCTGCGCTACTACAGCAACCTCACCCAGTCACAGATCAGCGCGGAGCTCGGCGTCTCCCAGATGCACGTCTCCCGGCTCCTCGCGCGCAGCTTCCAGCGGCTCCGCTCCGCCAACCGCATCGAGGCATGACGCCACTTCGGGACGCGTTCGAAAACCCGAGCGAGCTGTCACCGGTACGAACGAATCGCCCAGGCGCGCATTTTCCGACAGTTCTGCGCTGAAAAACCGTCAGACCCCTGTTTTCCAGGGCTGATTCGTCACAGACATGTCGACATGTCACTACAGCGTGTTGCCGACATGTGACATTCTGCGGGAAGCGCGTTTGCCGTGGCCCCGGCTCCGGTATTCAGGTGAAGGCACCGCTCCCCAGACGGGGGCGATCGCCGCGACCGTCCCGCGACCCAAAGGGGGTGGCATGTCCGCAGACCAGGGCAGCTCGAAGGTGCTCACGCTCACCAAGAGCGAGGCTGAGCCCGCACTCGACGCCGTTACGGTCCTGGAGGCCGTACCCGCCGTACCGGCCCCGGCCCTCCCGACCACGGGAGCCATCGACACCCGCACCCTGTCCCGCTCCCTCTTCCTGCGGCTCGCCGCACTCGACGAGCACAGCCCCGAGCGTGGTTACGTCCGGGACACCCTCATCGAGCTGAACCTCCCGCTGGTCCGGTACGCCGCCGCGCGCTTCCGCTCCCGCAACGAGCCGATGGAGGACATCGTCCAGGTCGGCACCATCGGCCTGATCAAGGCGATCGACCGGTTCGACTGCGAACGCGGGGTGGAGTTCCCGACGTTCGCGATGCCGACCGTCGTGGGCGAGATCAAGCGCTTCTTCCGCGACACGTCGTGGTCGGTGCGCGTCCCGCGCCGCCTCCAGGAGCTGCGGCTGGCCCTCACGAAGGCCAGCGACGAGCTCTCCCAGAAGCTGGACCGGTCGCCGACCGTCCCCGAACTCGCCGCGGTACTGGGCGTGTCCGAGGAGGACGTCGTCGACGGCCTCGCGGTCGGCAACGCGTACACCGCGTCCTCGCTCGACTCCCCGGCCCCCGAGGACGACGGCGGCGAGGGCTCCCTGGCGGACCGCCTCGGCTACGAGGACACGGCCCTGGAAGGCGTGGAGTACCGCGAGTCGCTGAAGCCGCTGCTCGCCAAGCTGCCGCCCCGTGAGCGCCGGATCATCATGCTGCGCTTCTTCGCCAACATGACCCAGTCGCAGATCGGCGAGGAGGTCGGCATCTCCCAGATGCACGTCTCCCGGCTCCTCACGCGCACCCTGTCCACCCTGCGCGAGGGCCTCATCTCCGACTGAACCCGGCACCGAGGGTTCCTATTTGACGGAGCGTCAGCCACCATGGCGCGATGCTTCGTTCGACATGGACAACTGGCCGCCGAGGCGCCCTGCTGGGCGCGTCGGCGGCCGTCGTCTGCGCGACGCTGACCGCCTGCGGAAGCACCGGCGACGGCTATGTGGCGGTCGGCCCACCCCGCCCATCGGCCACGGCGGCCCGCCCGACCGGCAGCGTCACCCTGGTCCCACTGGACGGCGACGGCACCCCGAAGTCCCCCACGGCAAGCGGCACTTCAAGCCGCCCGGGGACGGCACCGGCGCCGACGTCCGCCCCGGGGGCCTCGTCGCCCCCGGGGTCCTCGTCACTCCCAGGACCCTCGTCACCCCCGGCCGCCACATCGGGCGACGGCAAGGCGACTTCACGCTCCTCAGCCCCAACTCCCGCCCCTACGACGGATTCCCGCGCGCCGGCTCCCCCCACCCCCGCCGCCCTCGCCTGGGCCGCCCCCACCCGCAAGGCCACGGACAAACGCTGGTGCGAGGACGTGACCCTGGCCTTCCACAACTCCGGCGGCACGGCGGTGCGTTCGGGCACGGTGACACTGGGGACGCACATCATCGGGTCCCTGGGAATCGACTGGGTGACGATCAGGACCACCGAGCAACTCCCCGCCCCCATCGCGGCGAACACACGCAAGAACGGCACCTGGACGGTGTGCGTGGACGCGTGGCGGGTGCCGCTGGGGATGCACATCGAGACACGGGACGTCTCGGTCACCTGGCAGTAGCGCGGTCGATAGGCTCCGCGCCATGGACGTTCAGGTGGAGGTCGCACGCGAGGCGACCGAGGAACTCGTGGGCGCCTTCGGCCGGTTGCTGCCGCAGTTGTCGTCGACGGCCGCGCATCTGGACCGGGCGGCGGTCGAACGGCTGGTGTCCTGCGCGACGAACACCGTGCTGATCGCACGGGCCGAGGGCGCGATCGTCGGCACGCTCACGCTGGTGATGTCTCCGGTGCCGTCCGGGCTGCGCGGGCGCGTCGAGGACGTCGTCGTCGACAGCGCCGCCCGGGGACGGGGCATCGCCGCCCTGCTCCTCGACGAAGCCCTGCGCACCGCCCGGGCCGCAGGCGCCCGGACCGTGGATCTCACCTCGCGCCCCGACCGCACCGCGGCGAACCGCCTGTACGAGCGCCTCGGTTTCCGGGTGCGCGAGTCGACGGTCTACCGGTTCCCGGTGGAGCCGACCCGGTAGACCACCGCACCCGGGCTGAACAGAGCGGCAGACCGCCCCGCCCGGGTAAAGCGTCCGGTGTTACATGAAGGCCAGGTAGGCCACCGCCGCCACGACGAGCACGGCGACGACGACGCCGACGATCAGGCCGACGCGGGGTCCGGCCGAGGCGGTGGGCGCGGCCTGCTGGCGGCTGCCCTGTGGAGTCTCGTCGACGAAGGCACGGAACATCTGGGTGCTGCCGGCGGGGTCGTAGTTGCCCTCGGGGCCCTGGGTGTTTGCCATGGGCCGAGACACTAGCGAATCCCGGGGTGACACCCAAGTGCGGGGCCTCGGACAGCCTTTGCCACCTGCGGGTTTACGTTCAGAAATGCTTGCCTTTGCCAACTTTTTATGCCACACCCACCCGTTTTATTTGCCTGTAGCAACCAACCTCTCTTACGCTCTTATGGTTGCCCTAAGCAACTGAACCTGGGAGGTGTGATGGCCGAGCGGACGCAGTACGAGGAGCTGATGCGTCAGTTCAGTGCCTTCGGCGCCGTACGCAGGGAGTTGGGGCGGATTATGCCGTCCGACTGTCCCGCCGGCTCCGCGGCCGTACTGACCCTGCTCGACCGGTACGGCGACATGCGCATGAGCAAGCTCGCGGAGCTGCTCTCCGTCGACATGTCCGTGACCAGCCGCCATGTCGCGCACGTCGTCGACCGGGGCTGGATCGAACGGTCCCCCGACCCCGCCGACAAGCGCTCCCGCATCCTGCGCCTCACCCCCGACGGCCGGACCCAGGTGGACGAACTGTCCCGGCGGACCGCCCAGCTGCTCGCCGACCGGCTGAACGACTGGAGCGACGAGGAGGTCGGCCAGCTGATCCAGCTGATGGCCCGGCTGCGGGCCAGCTTCGGCGACTGCCGTACCGCACAGCCCCCGCCGACCCGCCCTCCCGTCGTGGCCGACACCCCCCACTCCCCCCACCACGAACTCGAACGCACCACCCGTACACCCGCATAAGCACGGAAGAAAAGGAAGCCCATGGCAACGACCACACCAGCCGGTGTGCGGGCTCACGCCAAGCACGGAGGGGGATCCCCCGCGGCCCCCGACGGCGCGCCGATGACACACCGGCAGATCATGGAGGCGCTCTCCGGGCTGCTGCTCGGACTGTTCGCCGCGATCATCTCGTCGACGATCGTCACCAACGCCCTGCCGACCATCATCGGCAGTCTGGGCGGCGGCCAGGAGGCCTACACCTGGGTCGTCACCGCGGCCCTGCTCTCCATGACGGCCTCGGTGCCGCTGTGGGGCAAGATGGCCGACCTGGTCAGCAAGAAGGCCCTGGTCCAGATATCCCTGGTCATCTACATCATCGGCTCGGTCGTCGCCGGCCTCGCGCAGAACCCGGCGATGCTGATCGGCGCCCGTGTCATCCAGGGCCTCGGCGCGGGCGGTCTCTCCGCCCTCGTCCAGGTCGTGATGGCCGCGATGATCGCCCCCCGCGAGCGCGGCCGGTACTCCGGCTACACCGGCGCCACCTTCGCCGTCGCGACCGTCGGCGGTCCGCTGCTCGGCGGTGTGATCACCGACACCTCGTGGCTCGGCTGGCGCTACTGCCTCTTCGTCGGTATCCCCTTCGCGCTGATCGCGCTGGTCGTGCTGCAGAAGACGCTGAACCTCCCGGTCGCCAAGCGGAAGGTCAAGGTCGACTGGACCGGCGCCTTCTTCATCACCGCGGCGGCCTCGCTGCTGCTGGTCTGGGTGACCTTCGCCGACGACAAGTACGAGTGGCTGTCGTGGCAGACGTACGCGATGGTGGGCGGCACGCTCGTGCTGGCGCTGCTGTTCGTGTTCACCGAGACGCGGGCGAGCGAGCCGATCATCCCGCTGCGCCTGTTCCGCAACCGCACGGTGTCGCTGGCCTCCCTGGCCTCGCTGTTCGTCGGCGTGGGCATGTACTCGGGCACGGTCTTCTTCTCGCAGTACTTCCAGCTGGCCCGCGACAAGTCCCCGACGATGTCCGGGGTCATGACGATCCCGATGATCGGCGGGCTGTTCGTCGCGTCGATGGTCTCCGGCCGCTTCATCACCAAGACCGGCCGCTGGAAGGGCTGGCTGGTCGCCGGCGGTCTCTTCCTCACCGCGGGTCTCGGCCTGCTCGGTCTGATGCGGTACGACACCCCGTACTGGGAACTGTCCATCTACATGGCCATGCTGGGCATCGGCGTCGGCACGATGATGCAGAACCTGGTCCTCTCCACGCAGAACCAGGTGACCCCGAAGGACCTCGGCGCCGCCTCCTCCACGGTGAGCTTCTTCCGCTCGCTCGGTGGTGCGGTGGGTGTCGGCGTGCTCGGTTCGGTCATGTCCGGCCGGATCACGCACTACGCCAAGGACACCGTCGCCTCCCTGGACCCGCAGTCGCAGGCCGCCGCCGCCAAGGCCGTCGGCAGCACCGCGCTGCCCGACATGGACGCCCTGCCGAGCTCGGTCCGCACCTGGCTGGAGAGCGCCTACGGCCACGGCATCGCCGACGTCTTCCTCTACGCCGCTCCCTTCGCGCTGATCGCCTTCATCGTCGTGATGTTCATCAAGGAGGTCCCGCTGCGGACCTCCGGCGGTCTCGCCCAGGCGGCCGAGGAGGCCGTGGGCGTGCTGGACGCGGGCGAGTTCGCCGCGCCGGCCGAGGAGAAGGTCCCCAGCTGGGCCGCCAGCACCGAAGGAACCGAGCGACTCGCCACCGTGGCAACGGTGGTGGGGGAGGAGACCGCACCCGTGACCGCATCCGCCTCCGGTCCCCTGTCCGACACCGCCTCCGGCGGGATCCCCGTCCGGGGCCACATCCGCGGCGCCGAGAGCGCGCCCGTCCCGCAGGCCGCCGTCACCCTGATCTCCCTCGCGGGACGCCAGTTGGGCCGCTCGGTCACGCAGGCGGACGGCTCCTACGCGCTGGACGCGCCGAGCGTCGGCTCGTACGTCCTGATCGCCTCCGCCGACGGTTTCCAGCCGCAGGCGTCCACGGTCGTCGTCAACGGCCACGAGCCGGTCTCCTACGACGTGCTCCTGAGCGGCACCAGCGGCCTCAACGGACTCGTCCGGGCCGCCGAGACGGGCCTGCCCGTCAAGGACGCGATGGTCATCGTGACCGATGTGCGCGGTGACCTGCTCTCCACCGGAACCACCGGTGAGCAGGGCGAGTTCGTCTTCGCCGAGCTGGTGCCGGGTGCCGTGACCGTCGCGGTGAACGCCGACGGGTACCGGCCGCGCGCCCTGCCCGTCGAGGTCGGCGGCACCGGCGTCACCCGGGTCGAGATCGACCTCGACTCCGGCGCCCAGGTCCAGGGCGTCGTCCGCGCCCCGCACGGCCCCCTGGCCGACGCCCGCGTCACCCTCGTGGACGCGGCGGGCAACGTGGTCGGCACCGCCACCACCGGGACGGACGGCGCGTACGCCTTCACCGACCTGAGCGGCGGCGACTACACGGTGATCGCGACGGGCTACCCGCCGGTCGCGACCGCCCTCACGGTCAACGGCCGCGGGGCCGACGACCACGACATCGAACTCGCGCACCCCGGCGAGTAGATGACACCCCGGCCTGCGGAACTCGCCCCACGCAGGGGCGTGTTCCGCGGGCCGGTCTTATTTCCGCCGAATCTCGGCTGTACGGCAAGGAGTTAGAGGGACATGGGACTGACCGCGAAGATCCGTACCCGGGACGGATGGGCCGTGTCGCACGCGGTCGTGACGGTGACCGACATGACCGGGGCGCAGGTGCTGCGGGCCGAGGCCGACGTGGAAGGGGCCGTGCGGGACGTGAACCCGCTGGCGCCCGGGCCGTACACCGTGATCGTGACGGCCGTCGGGTACGCGCCCGCCGCCGCCACCGCGATCGTCACCGCGAGCGGGCGGGCCGAGGTCGGCACGGTGACGCTGGCCCGGCAGGGCGGTACGGAGCTGCCGCCGCCCGGGCCGTGGACCGTCGACCCCGCGCACTCCACGGTCGGCGCGGTCGCGCAGCACCTGGGGATCTCCAGCGTGCGGGGGCGGTTCACCGACTTCGCCGCCACCGTCGAGATCGCGCCGGACGACATCGCCAAGTCCCGCGTGGAGGCGGTCATCCGGGCCGCGTCCATCGACACCGGCAACGGCATGCGCGACGACCACCTGCGCTCGGCGGACTTCCTGGACGTGGCGCGCTTCCCGGAGATCACCTACCGCTCCACGGGTCTCGCCCCGGCCGGTTCCGACCGCTGGACGGTCTCCGGCGAGCTGACCCTTCACGGTGTCGTACGGCCGGTCGCCCTCGACCTCGCCTACCTCGGCACCGGGGCCGACCCGTGGGGCGGCACGCGCGCCGCGTTCCGGGCGACCACCGAGCTGCACCGGGAGGACTTCGCGATGAACTACAACCAGGTCGTCCAGGCGGGGATCGCGGCGATCGGTACGACGCTCAAGGTCGAGCTGGACGTCCAGGCGGTGCAGGGGGAGTCGTTGCCGCAGGCGTGACCGGACGGAGCAGGCGTCCCGGGGCCCGCTGCGCCTAGGCTGATCCGTATGGCACCGAACATCGCGAGCAACACCTCCGTGTCCCTGGACGAGCTGCTGGACTTCGTACGGCCCCGGCACCGGGCGATCCTGCTGACCCGGCGGGCGGACGGCAGCCCGCAGGGGTCGCCGCTGACCTGCGGGGTCGACGACTCCGGGCGGATCGTCGTCTCCACGTACCCCGAGCGGGCCAAGACCCGTAACGCGAAGCGTGATCCGCGGGTCAGCCTGATCGTCCTGAGCGACGAGTGGAACGGGCCGTGGGTCCAGATCGACGGCACCGCCGAGGTCATCGACTCACCCGACTCCGTGGAACCCCTCGTCGAGTACTTCCGGAACATCTCCGGGGAGCATCCGGACTGGGACGAGTACCGCGCGGCGATGCTGAAGCAGGGTAAGTCGATCGTGCGGGTCACTCCTGAGCGATGGGGGCCGGTGGCGACCGGCGGCTTTCCGGCGCGGCTCGCCGACAGCTGATCGTGCGGGCCGTCGGGGGCTGAGGTGGTGCTGGGGGCTCCGCCCCCAGACCCCAACGGGCTGGTTACTGCTGCGGCCCCGAATCGTGACCGCCGTCCCGCTTCACCATCGCCTCGATCCCCGCCACCAGCAGGTCCAGGGCGAAGGTGAAGTCGCGGTCCATCATCTCCGCGACCGTGTCGCCGCCCCGGGCCGCCATGAGCTGTCGGGACTCGGCGAGGACCTCGGCGGCGGTGGGGGCCTCGGTGACCGTGGTCATGGCGTGGCGGAAGTAGTCGTCGGGGGTCATGCCCGTGTCGGCGACGCGGGCGAAGAAGTGGCCCTCGATCGTGCCGTAGCCGTACACGAACTGGAAGACCGCCACGATCGCCCCGGTCAGCCCCTGGTCCGGCAGGCCGGTGCGGCGGACCACGCGCTGGACCACGCGGGAGAACGACAACGAGTTCGGGCCGATGTTCAGGAACGTCCCGGCCAGCGGCGACAGCCACGCGTGCCGTACGAGCAGGGCCCGGTACTCCGTTGCCAGCATGCGCAGTTGCTCGCGCCAGTCCTCATCCTCGGCCTCCGGTTCGGGCAGCCGCAGCTCCCCGAAGACGGCGTCGAGGGCGAGTTCGAGGAGGTCGTCCTTGCTGTCCACGTACCAGTAGACCGACATCGCCGTCACGTTCAGCTCGGCCGCCAGCCTCCGCATGGAGAACTTGGCCAGCCCTTCGGCATCCAGCAGTCTTACGGTGACCTCGGTGATCCGTGTGCGATCGAGCCCCGGTTGTCCTCCGCCCCGCCCGGTTCGAGGTGCCTTGCGGTTCAGCCAGACGCTGGTGCGCTCGGAACGCCCGGACGACGGGGTTGTCTTGGCCATGCCGCACCTTCCTCGATCTCTCCATCCCGGCCACTGTAGGCGCCCCCTCAGGGACACGGGGCTGTGACCTGTGCGGCTACCGCCGCGTGGGCGCGACCAGCCACCCGAGCTCCTAAGCGGCCACCAATTCCGAGTCTGCCCGCTCCGCCCGCCACAACAACGCCGCCGCAAGCAACCCCCCGGTCAACACTGCGCCGGCCCCGACCAGTTGACTCACCTCCAGCCCGGCGGAGAAGGAGTCGGTCACCCGCTGCCGTTCGGCCGCCGAGGTCGCCGCCGCCAACCCCACCGGCAGTGACACCGCCGCGAACCGGGAACTCAGCACCGCCCCCAACACCGCGACCCCCAACCCGTTCCCGAACTCCCCCAACGTGCCGTTGACCCCGGCCCCCACCCCCGCCTTCTCCGGAGGAATCGCACTCATGATCGCGTGAGCCATCGCCGGATTCGCCAACGCGGCCCCCGCCCCGATCAGCACCAGCCCCAACAGCGTCCCCGCGTAACCCCCCGCCGCGAGCACCGCGATCGACACCAGCCCCGCCGACATCAGCACCATGCCCAGCCCGATGGCGAGCGGAGCGCCGAGCCGCGCCGTCCACTTCGCCGCCAGCCCCGAGAAGTTGAGCGCGACGATCGCAAGGGCGAGCGGCGCCGTCCGCACACCCGCCTCCAACGGGCCGTAGCCCAGGACGAATTGGAGGTGCTGGGTGAGCAGGAACAGCGAGCCGGCCATGCCGAAAGTGATCAGCACCACGCCGGTGACCGCGCCCGTGAAACGGCGGTCGCGGAAGAAGTCGAGGTCGAGCATGGGGTACGGGACGCGGTTCTCCCAGTACGCGAAGGCACCGAGGACGACCACCGCCACCGCCGCCGTCAGCAGCACCCGGCCCGACGTCCAGCCGTGCGCAGGGCCGGAGATGATCGCGTAGACCAGCGCCGCCATGCCGACCGTGGAGAGCAGGGCGCCCAGGAGGTCGGGGCGGTCGCCGCGCGGGTTCTTGGACTCGGGGACCAGTACCACCGCCGCTGTCAGCGCCAGCGCCGCGACCGGCAGGTTGATCAGGAAGATCGCGCCCCACCAGAAGTGGTTCAGCATGAAGCCGCCGAGGAGCGGGCCGGTCGCGAAGCCGAGGGCGTTGACCGCGGCCCAGATGCCGATCGCGCGTGGCTGTTCCTCGGGGGCGAAGATCTGCATCACCACGGCGAGGGTGGTCGTGATGAGCAGCGCCCCGCCGACCCCCATCCCGGCCCGCGCGGCGATCAACTGCCCGGTGGACTGGGCGAGTCCGGCGATCAGCGAGCCCGCGCCGAACAGCACCAGCCCCGCGATCAGCATCTTCTTGCGGCCGTACCGGTCGGCCGCGCTGCCCGCCGTCAGGAGCAACCCCGACTGCACCAGCGAGTACGCGTTGATCATCCACTGGATGTCCGCGGTGCTCGCGTCGAGTTCGCGGGTGAGCGAGGGGATCGCCACGTTCAGCACGGTGTTGTCGAGCAGCACGGTGAGCTGGGCCAGACAGATGACCCCGAGGACGATCCAGCGCTGGGGGTGGCCCTGGAGGGCTTGGGGGCCTGGGGAGTTCGGCATGCTGTACACCGTAGAACAGTTCCTGTACGGCGTACAACGGAGATACGTCGGACGCGAAGAGGGGCGGTGACCGGGTGGTCACCGCCCCTCTCAGGTCGCTCCGGTCAGCTGGTCGTCTTCTGCGTCAGGTCGTAGAAGGTGGCCGAACCGACCGTCACCTTCTTGTAGTTCTTCTCGACCCACGAGGAGATCTGCGACGAGCTGCCCGTGCTGCTGCCGCCCATGCCGGTGCCGCCCGAGATGAAGTAGTGGATCCTGCCGTCCGCCACGTACTTCTTGAACTGGGCCAGCGTCGGCGACGGGTCGGTGCCGTTGAAGCCGCCGATCGCCATCACCGGGTCGCCGGTGGCGAGTTGGTAGCTCGCGGCGTTCTGGGAGCCGATGGACGCGGCGACCCAGGTGTACTTGCCCGCGTCCGTCTGGAGCAGCTTCTTGGCCGCCGAGGTGACCGTCGCGCCGTTGAGCAGACCGCCGACGCCACCGCCGCCCATGCCGCCGTCGCCGCCCGTCTGGCCGCCGAAGCCGCCGCCCTGCCGCTGGGTGCCGGTGCCGCCGCCGGGCATGGTGCCGGTGCCGCCACCCGTGCCGCCGCCGGGCATGGTGCCGCCGCCGGGGAAGCCGCCGCCCTGGTTCTGGGTCGTGCCGCCGCCCTGCCGGCCGGGCATCGTGCCCGTGCCGCCGGTGCGGTTGCCGCCGCCGAAGCCGCCGCGACCGCCGCCACCCGGACCGCCGCCCATCATGCTCGCGCCCGCCGGACCGGCCGTAGGAATCGAGCCGGTGTGGGCGGAGTCGACGGTGGAGAGCGTGTACGCCGTGGGGCCCGCCAGGCCCGCCACGATGCTCAAGCCGACTGCCGCGAGGGCGAGTTGGCGGCCGACCTTGGCCACGAAGATCAGGCCGAGCGCGCCGACGAGGGAGCCGATGAGGACCAGCCACTTCAGCCAGGGCAGGTAGTCGGGGGTGCGGTTGAGGAGGACGTAGCCCCACACGCCGGCCGCGACTCCCGCCGCGGCGAGGGTGATCGACGCCCAGATCTCGCCGCGCTTCTCCCAGAGGGAGCCCGCGCCGATGCCGATGACGGCCGCGATGTAGGGGGCCAGCGCGATCGTGTAGTACTGGTGGAAAATGCCGGCCATGTAGCTGAAGACGACCAGGGTCGTCACCAGCGAGCCGCCCCACACGAGCATCGAACTGCGCCTGACCGAGGTGCGGTTGAGCTTCCGCGTCGCCACCAGGCTCGCGACCAGGAGGATCAGCGCGGCGGGAAGCAGCCAGGAGATCTGGCTGCCGATCTCGTCGTTGAACATGCGGTTCCAGCCGGTGGCACCCCACATGCCGGTGCCCGTGCCGCCGCCGCCGCCGCCGACGCTGCCGGTCTCGTCGCCGCTGAGACGGCCGAACCCGTTGTAGCCGAAGGTCAGTTCAAGGAAGCTGTTGTTCTGCGAGCCGCCGATGTAGGGGCGCGAGGACGCCGGCCACAGCTCGACGAGCGCCACCCACCAGCCGGCCGCGACGACCAATGCGCCGGTGGCCAGGCCCAGTTGGGCGAACCTCTTCTTCACGCTCACCGGCGCGCAGACCGCGTAGACGATCGCGAGCGGCGGCAGGATCAGGAAGGCCTGGAGGGTCTTGGAGAGGAACGCGAAGCCGATCGCGACTCCGGCCCAGACCAGCCACTTCGTCCGGCCGTCCTCCAGGGCCCGGACGACGAGGTAGCAGGCGGTCGCCATGAGCAACGCCAGTGCCGCGTCAGGGTTGTTGAAGCGGAACATCAGCGCGGCGACCGGGGTGAGCGCCAGTACGGCGCCCGCGATCAGACCGGCCTGCGGGCTGTGCCGGCGGCGTACCGCCGCGTAGACGACCGCGACCGTGCCGACGCCCATGAGGACCTCGGGGACCAGGATCGCCCAGGAGTTGAGGCCGAAGACGCGGACCGAGATCTCCATCGGCCACAGGAACGCCGAGGGCTTGTCGACGGTGATCGCGTTGCCCGCGTCGAGCGAGCCGAACAGGAACGCCTTCCAGCTCTTGCTGCCGGCCTGAACCGCCGCCGAGTAGAAGGAGTTGGAGTACCCGGACGCGCTCAGGTCGAAGAGGTAGAGCAGGCCCGTGGCCAGCAGCATGCTCCAGAACGCGGGGCGCACCCAGCGCGGGTCCTCGGGCCGGCCGCGCCACAGTCGGCGGCCGAGCGGCTGCTTCGGCTCACCGGCCCCGGGGGCGACGGTGTGCGCGCCCGGTTCGGCGGCCGTGTCTCTGCCGGTGTCGCCGTCACCGGTGGTCGGCCCCCAGGACGAGGGGCTGCCTCCTCCCGGACGGGTCGTCTGATCGGTGTCGGTCGTCATCGGGAGTTCCTCGGATCGGTGTCGTGGGGACGCACCGGCTGCAACTGCATCGTCGCGTCCCTCCAGGTGCCGTCCGCGGCTTCACCGGCGCGGAACTGGGTGGTGGAGGCGGTGTCGTACGTCCCCTGCGGGGACTGGCGCTGCGGCAGGGGGGCGTAGGAACCGGGGTACTGCGGGTGCTGCGGGGACTGCGGTGCCGTCGCATACGTCGGCGAGGAAGGGGAGTCGAGAGCCGCGAGCGGCGGTTCCTCGGCGCTGTCGTCGCGGTCCGGGAACACCCAGGCGCGGAAGAGCAGGAAGCGCAGCACGGTCGCGGCGAGGTTGGCGGCCACCAGGACCGCGAGTTCGGTGGAGTGCGCCGGGTCGCTGCTGGCCGCGTTCAGGGCGGCGAGGGAGCCGCTGGTCAGCGCGAGGCCGATGGCGAAGACGACCAGGCCCTGCGCCTGGTGGCGGACGGCGCCGCCCCGGCCGCGGACCCCGAAGGTCAGCCGGCGGTTCGCGGCGGTGTTGGCGACCGCCGAGACCAGCAGGGCGAGCGCGTTGGCGACCTGGGAGCCGCCGAACTGCCGGAAGAGGCTGTAGAGGACCAGGTAGAAGAGGGTGGAGAGACCGCCGACCACGCAAAACCCGACGAGCTGGCGGGCCAGCCCCTTGGGCACGTCCTGGATGTCGCGGTCGCGGGGGTCGTCGCCGAAGGGACGCGTGACACGGTCGAGCGGCAGCGAACCGGACGCCAGGGCCTTGCCCACCCGCCACACTCCCTTCAGGTCCTCGGTCGCCGTCTTCACGATGTGGACGGTCGAGTTCGGGTCGTCGACCCAGTCGACCGGAACCTCGTGGATCCGGAGTCCGGCGCGCTCGGCGAGCACCAGCATCTCGGTGTCGAAGAACCAGCCGGTGTCCTCGACGAGCGGCAGCAGCGCCTGCGCCACATCACGCCGGATCGCCTTGAACCCGCACTGCGCGTCCGAGAAGCGGGCCTGCAGCGAGCCGCGCAGGATCAGGTTGTAGGTCCGGCTGATGAACTCGCGCTTGGCGCCCCGCACGACACGCGACGAGCGGGCCAGCCGGGAGCCGATCGCCAGGTCGGAGTGACCGGAGATCAGCGGAGCCACCAGGGGCAGCAGCGCGTTGAGGTCGGTCGAGAGGTCGACGTCCATGTAGGCGAGGATCGGGGCGTCCGAGGCGGACCAGACGGTGCGCAGTGCTCGACCGCGCCCCTTCTGCTCCAGCCGGAACGAGGTCACCTCGGGGATCTCCGACTCCAGCCGCGCCGCCACCTGGGGGGTGGTGTCGATCGACGCGTTGTCCGCGATAGTGATGCGGAACGCGTACGGGAACGTGCGCTTGAGGTGCTCGTGCAGTCTGAGCACACATGGCTGGAGGTCCTTCTCCTCGTTGTAGACGGGGATCACTACGTCCAGGACAGGCGTACCGGCGTCTCCGGCCGGGAGGTGCTCCCGCGCCGGCAGGGTGCCGGGAGAAGTGTCGGTTCGCATGGAACCGACTCTGCTCAAGCGCCCTGTTGCACCCATGTGGTGGCACTGTGCTGTGCCTGTGAGTGCGATTGCCAATTCGTTTCGGGGGCGGGCGCGGGCACGGCCGGTGCGAGCGCGGGCAGATGCACGGTGAACACCGTGCGTCCGGGAACACTGTCCACGGTGACGGCTCCGCCGTGTGCGGTCGCGACCGCCTGCACGATGGCGAGACCCAGACCGGTCGATCCCGTGGAGCGGGAGCGCGCCGAGTCGCCGCGCGCGAACCGCTCGAAGACATGCGGCAGCAGATCGGGCGGGATGCCCTGGCCGTTGTCCTCGACGTCCACGCACATCCACGGCCCGCGCCGCTGCACGCGGGCGGTGATCGTCGTACCGGGCGGGGTGTGCTTGCGGGCGTTGCCCAGCAGGTTGATCAGGACCTGCTGGACCCGGGCCGCGTCCGCCGACACGAGGGCCGGTTCGTCCGGCAGGTCGAGCCGCCAGCTGTGGTCCATCCCGGCCGCGCGCGAGTCGCTGATGGTGTCCACGACGAGCGGGATGAGGTCGGTCTGGTCGAACTGCAGCGGTCTGCCCGCGTCCAGCCGCGCGAGGAGCAGCAGGTCCTCCACGAGGAGGGTCATACGGCCCGCCTCGGACTCGATCCGGCCGAGCGCGTGCTTGGTGTCCGGGCCGGTCTGCTCCCGGCCGCGCCGGGTCAGCTCGGCGTAGCCGCGGATCGACGCGAGGGGTGTCCGCAGCTCGTGGCTGGCGTCGGCGACGAACTGCCGTACCCGCATCTCGCTCTGCTGGCGGGCGTGCAGGGCGCCGTGAACGTGGTCGAGCATGCGGTTGAGCGCGGCGCCGACCTGGCCGACCTCGGTGTGCGGATCGGTCTCGGACTCGGGGACGCGTTCGTTGAGGGTGACCTCGCCGGTGTGGAGCGGGAGTTCGGAGACCCGGGTGGCGGTGGCGGCAACCCGGCGCAGGGGGCGGGTGGCCACACCGACGAGGACGTAGCCGGCGATGGCGGCGGCGACTAGGCCGGCGCCGGTGACGCTGAGCTCGACGAGGATCAGGGTGTTGATGGTGTTGTCGACCTCGGAGGTCGGTACGGCGACGTAGTAGTTGCCGTTGTCCCCGCTCTTGTACTCGACGCGGAAGTCGCCCACACCCGGGATGTCCACGGTGTGCTGCTTGCCGTCCTGGGGGACGGAGCCGAGCGCGGCGAGCTGGGCGGTGCTGAGCGTCTTCGGGGTCATCTGCAGGTCGCTCGTCTGCTTCACACCGCGGCGGGCGTCGGTGATGGAGCCGTTCTCGACCTTCGCGATGATCGTGCCCTGGGGCTGCGGGCCCTTGGTGACGAAGTCCGACAGCGAGGTCGAGCGGGCCTGCGTGCCCGTCTGCGCCTTCCCGTCCGGCGCACCCAGGCCGCCCTTGGGCTGCTGGGCGCCGGGCGGGCCGAACGAACCGGACGCACGCGAGGCCGACTCGTTCAGCTGGCCGTCCAACTGGCCGTACAGATGCGACCGCAGCGCCAGCGTCGTCACGGTGCCGATCACCGCGCACACCACCGCGATCAGCGTCACGGACGCGACGACGAGCCGGGTCCGCAGGGTGCGCGGCTTGCCCGCTCGTTTCTTCTGCGCACGCGGCCGTCGTCGCCCGCTCATGACGCGGCGGGCTTGATCAGGTAACCGGCCCCACGCCGGGTGTGGATCATCGGCTCACGACCGGCGTCGATCTTGCGCCGCAGATACGAGATGTAGAGCTCGACCACATTGGCCTGCCCACCGAAGTCGTACGACCACACACGGTCGAGAATCTGCGCCTTGCTGAGGACACGGCGGGGATTACGCATCAGGAAGCGCAACAGCTCGAACTCGGTCGCCGTGAGGTGGATGCCCTCGCCGGCCCGCGACACCTCGTGGCTGTCCTCGTCGAGGGTGAGGTCGCCCACGACCAGCACGGAGTCCGAACGGCGGTCGGCCGCACCGGAGCGGCGGATCAGCCCGCGCAGCCGGGCCACGACCTCCTCGAGGCTGAAGGGCTTGGTGACGTAGTCGTCACCGCCGGCGGTGAGCCCGGCGATACGGTCCTCCACGGCGTCCTTCGCCGTCAGGAACAGCACGGGCACATCCGGCAGCTCGCGGCGGAGCCGACCGAGGACGGTGAGGCCGTCCATGTCGGGCAGCATCATGTCCAGCACGATGGCGTCGGGCCGGAACTCGCGCGCGGTCTGGATCGCGCCGGTCCCGTCACCCGCACTGCGGATCTGCCACCCCTCATAACGAAGGGCCATGGACAGCAGCTCGGTGATCGACAGCTCGTCGTCCACCACAAGCACTCGGACGGGGCTCCCGTCCGGCCTCAGCAGTTCGGTGCGCCCCTGGGGCGAGGTCGTGGTCATAGTGGACACCTTGTCGGGGCCCCCTAAGAACACGCTTTCCGGAGTCTGTGATTTTCCTGAGAAACGCACAGCCACCACTCAGGGAACGCCTTGGAACCGCTTGCCCGGCCCTCATCCAACGGTCACGGACCCGTGCACCCTCCCTCCACCGGCCTCCGTCTCCCCCGCATCTCCACCCTCTCCACGCATCACCCGTACCGGCCGGTCTCTCAGGTGCCCCTCACCGTCCGAACAGCCGCGCCGCGTTGTCGTGGCAGACCGCGCGCAACCAGTCGTCACCCAGGTCCAGCCGCTCCAGGGCGTGCAGTTGGTGCAGGTAGGGATAGGGGATGTTCGGGAAGTCGGTGCCCAGCAGGACCCGGTCGCCGAGCGCGGCGAGGCGGGGGAGTGCGCGGGGTGGGAAGGGCGCGAGCCGCTCACTGAAGTCCGTGAACGTCATCGTCGTGTCCAGCCGCACCTCGCCGTACCGCTCGGCCAGGTCCAGGAAGTCCTCGTACTCCGGCATCCCCATGTGCGCGAACACCAGCCGCAGCCGGGGGTGCCTGGCCAGCACCCGGGCGATCGGCTCGGGCCCGGTGTGCTTGCCGGGCGCGGGCCCCGAACCGCAGTGGATCACGACAGGCGTCCCGCTCTCGGCGAGCAACCCCCAGGCGGGGTCGAGCAGTTCGTCGGCCGGGTCGTACGCCCCCACCTGCACATGCGCCTTGAACACGCGTGCCCCGTCGTCGAGTGCCTGCCGTACATACCCCTCGACTCCCGGCTCCGGGAAGAGAGTCGAGGTGTGCAGACAGTCGGGCGTCCGCGCGGCGAAGTCCACCGCCCAGCCGTTCAGCCACTGGGCCATACCGGGCTTGTGCGGATAGAGCATGGCGGTGAAAGCGCGTACTCCGAACTCCCTTATCCGCGCGACCCGTTCGGCCTCGGCGTCCCGGTAGGTGATCGGCCACTCCAGGACTCCGCCGGTCGCCTCCCCCAGTGCGTCGAAGTACGCCCACACCTTCCGCAACACCTGCTCGGGCATGAAGTGCGTGTGCACGTCGATCAGCCCGGGCAGGCCCAACCGCCCCCAGAACCGGCTCACTTCGACGGCCTCGGTCATACCTGCGCTCCTGTTTCCGCTACGGCTTCGATGCGGGCGCCGGTTGCAGCTCCGGCTGCCGTGTCCGCTTCCGCTTCCGCGCCCCGCTCGAATCCCCGGCTGTACTCGACCTTGGCGATATGCAGCGAGTACCGCTCGTACCAGTGCTCCCGCCCATACTCCTTCGCCACCCGATGCTCCGCGTGCGCCCGCCACGCCTCGATCCCGGCGAGGTCCCGGAAGTAGGCGACGGTGATCCCCAGCCCACCCGGCACCCGGGCCGAGTCCTCCCCGAGAAACCCGGGAATCCCCTTCACCAACTCACCCATCCGGTCGGCCGTCTCCCCGTATCCGTTGTCGCCCTCGGTGCGGAGGGAGGTGAAGACGACGGCGTAGTACGGGGGTTGGTGGGCGGGGACGGGCGCGGGGGCGGGGATCGGCGGAGAACCGGGGGCGGCAACAGGTGCGGGTATGGGTGCGGGTACGGGTGCCGGGACAGGTGCAATGCCGTGATCGCTCATGTCATCCACGATCAGTCCCGACCCCGAGCGAAGTCCACCGGCTTACCGAAAGGGATCCACGGGGGATCCAAGTCTTGACCTTGGGGGGTGAGGTTGGGTGGGGCGCTGCGTTACGGCCACGCCGACTTCTGCGGACCCCACCCCGCGCTCCGCCCGCACCCCCCCTCGTCCAACCTCAACTCCCGCCCCCAACCGCACCCCCTGCTCCACCCACCCGCACCGCCCCACCCTCAGAACAACCCCTCCTGCACCCCCGGCACCCCCCGCCTGAACTCCCGCACCGGCACAGTGAATCCCCCCACGTCACCCCCGGAGGAACCCGCCGGGATCAGCTCCCACCCCGTCATCAGCCGACTGTCCAGCACGATCACCCCCCGCTCGGTGGCAAGGTGAAGATCCGGACCGGCGGCGGCCACCACCTCCCCGCTCACCACCCCGCCCGCGACGAGCCCGCTCACCTCGCCCACAGCGGAAGGCAGTCCCGCGAGGCCGAACACCTCGGCGTGGTCCACAGGGCAATACGGCTCGCGGCGCAGCGACTCCGGCCATTCGCGCAGCGCGACCGCGCGGACGTGCAGGTCGGCGATCTCGGCCGCCCGCTCCGCCGCCGACCCCGGCAACTCGGACCGTACGGCGCGCTTCTCGGCGTAGGGGATCCGGTCCGGTACCCGCAGTGCGGCGCGCAGGAGTTCCTCCGAGCGGCGGGCCGCCATCAGCGGGCCCAGGCCGAGCCAGCTGAAGCAGACGGCGCCCTGTTCAAGCAGCCGCGCGGAACCCCGCTCTTCGGCGGTGATGCCGACCTTGAGCAGGCCGGGGCCGAACCAGGCCAGATATACGTGGTACGGCCGCGGGTCGTCCGCGATGGTGTCGGCGGCCACCGAGTGCGCCCGGTCCAGCCGCGCGCACTCCTCGCACCGCGCCCCCGTACTCCGCTCCGGCACCGCCGCCCGCACCGGACAGGCGTGCCCCCGCGCCCCCACACATGTCCGCCCGCCCCCTTCCGCGACCGCGAAGGCCACCCGCTTCCCCCGGGGCAACGGGCTCCCGCGCCCGCCGTCCCACTTCAACTCGGGGCCATCAGCCGCCCACCGCAACCCCGAGCACTTCCATGTCTGTGCCATCCCTCACGAGATTAGAGGGCGCCACTGACAACGCCCTCAGCCTGCGGTTTCACCGACCGGGGCGGACTCCCGGGCCACGACCGCACGCCCCTCGGCCACCTGCCCGCGCCCACGGCCACGCCCCGCCAGCCGGCACCCCACACACCCGGCGTGCCCTGCCCGCGCCGACGGGTCCCGTACCCGCATCCCCCACTGCTCCCGGTCCCGCCGCCCCGGCGGTTTCCCCCAGCCGGTGAGGTGCAGCGCCCACGTCACCAGGACGCTCACCGCCACGATCCCCAGCCCCGCACCGATCAGCAGGGCCGACACCGCGCACACGCCGACCCCGGCGACGGCCGTCCCGACGGTCGCGATGCCGAATCCGGTCCAGCCCGCGACCGTATGCCCCTCGTCATACTGATGTGCGCTCATACGTCGACCTCCCTGACATCCCGACGGACCCGACGGACCCGACGGACCCCGAACGGACGGACCCCACAGACACCTCAGCCCCGTCCACAGGGACCCGCCCCACATTTACCTCACGACCTAAGAAGTTTAGAGCATAAACCTCTCACGAGCTAAGGCAATATCGATGCAAGCCAAGCCCCGCCCCGCCGCCACCCCGGCCCAGGCGCTGGACGCGATGGACTCCCTCATCGCCGACGCCCAGGTCGGCCAACACGAAATGGCCGAGCGGCTGGGCCTGAACATCACCGATCTGCTCTGCTTCGGCTGCGTCCTGAAGGCCGGCGAGAACCTCCTCACCGCGGGCGACCTCGCCGAACACGCCCACGTCACGACGGGCGCGGTGACCGGCATCCTCAACCGCCTCGAGCGCGCCGGTTTCATCACCCGCGTCCCCGACCCGGCCGACCGCCGCCGCGTCCGCGTGGCCTCGGTACCGGCCGCGGTGGCCCGTCTGACCGCCCTCTACGGCCCCTACTACGACCGCCTCAACGCCCTCTTCGCCGACTACTCCCCCGCCGAGATCGCCGTACTGTCCGACTGGTTCACCCGCGCGTCGGCGCTGACCCACGACTACATCGAGGAACTCCGCGCCAGGGACAAGGAGTTGTGAGCGAGCCCTTCTCATCCACATGGGGGGTAAACCCGACCCCGTTGGTACAGCCCGCTCCACCAACGGTTCGGGAGACCGCTTCATCGTGCGCGGAACCGTACGACGGCATCGTTGACCTCAGCCGGTCAAGAGGGTCGGCCCAGGCCGAACGGCCGCCGTACGGAGGGACATTCCATGAAGTCGCTGCTCTCGCCGAAGCCGGGAATGGCGACCACGGCGACCACGGGGACGCCCGAGGAGAACTTCAAGGAGACGGCCGCGCCTGGTGCGTTGGCGTCGTTCGTCAGGTTCGTGGTGTGCGGCGGCGGTGTCGGGGTCCTCTCCAGCGCGGCGGTACCCCTGCTGGCCGAGCTGATGCCATGGGTGGCGGCGAACGCCCTCATCACCATCGCCTCGACCGTCCTCTGCACCGAACTGCACGCCCTGTTCACCTTCGGCACCGGCCGCCGTCCCGGCCGGCGCGAGCACTGGCAGTCGGCGGGCTCCGCGGCGGCGGCCTACGCGGCCACGTCCGCCGCGATCCTCGTCCTCCACACGGTCCAGCCCTCCCCGGGCATGCTCACCGAACAGACCGTCTACCTCACCGCCTCAGCCCTCGCCGGCATCGGCCGCTTCCTGGTCCTCCGCGTGTTCGTCTTCACCGGCAAGGCCACACCCACCGCGCCGATCAAGCTCCCGGCACTCCCGACCCCCGCTTCCCCCGCGTTCAGCCCGGCGGCGTAAGGCCCCGGGCGACCAAGTACCGGATCCAGCGGGCAGTGTGCGCTCGGCGGTGATCGGCCAGGCAGCCGCACAGCGCAGCCCGCCCCCGCCGTCGCCGCGTTCCGACCCCGAGTCAGCCCGCGCAGGATCGCCAAAATGCCGCCGGTGTCCGATCGGACCCGCTGAAGGACGCGGGACGGGACGTGGCGGGAAGTAGGAGAAAGGGGTGGAAATCGGCCGTCATCGGCGCAGGCCGCGCCGTTGACTGACGGGGCTTCGTCGGGTCCGGGCGTGGAGGACTGGCCCGTCGGGGTCTGGGGCCTGGTCTGCCGTGGCCGTGGGGACGTGGTCGGTGACGAACCATGGATATCGGCTCGTCGTGCGCCATCGAACCCGGCCCGTCATGACCAGGGAACCCGGCCCGCCGTGGCCGTGGAAGCCCGGCCCGCCGTGACTAGCCCGCCCTGCGGTACGCCTCGTCCATGTCCGAGAAGGCCATCTGCCCGTCGTCGAGCAGCAGGGTCTCGTCCTCCCCGAAGTCCGGGGCCTGGAAGGGGTTCGTCGCCGGAGGGGGCGATCCCGCGTTGGCATGGCGGGACGCCCCTTCCGGGGCGGAGAACAACGAGGTCAGGTCGATGAGAGGGTCTCCCGTTCGTTACAGGCCGCTGGGGCCTGGTGTGCCGTGACCGGGCACGGCGGTCCTACAGCTTGCTCATCTTGGCGTACGGACTCAGGATGCGCTCCTGGACCGAGCCGAAGTCGACGAGCACCGCGATTCCGTCCTCGATGCCGATGACCCGGCCGAGGCCGTACATGTCGTGTGTGACCTGGTCGCCCACGGCGAACTGCTTGGGTGCCGCCGCGGCCGGGGCCTTGAAGGGACTGGTGGGCAAATAGCGCTTCGGTGCAGCTGGCTTTGTCATTGACTCCAGTATGGGCCTAGACACGCCACTCGCTGAGGCCGTCCACATCGCTTGTTCATCACAGATCGGGCACTCGGGAACCACAACGCCGCCCCGGACGTACCCCTCACGCCCCTGACCTGGCCCTTCCCGCACCCGCCCCGGAACCACCCGAAAACCGCCGCCCGCCTTCGAAACAACGGACGCCGGGGCACGAGCAGGACGCGACCAGAGCGCGGCCGGGACACACACGAGAGGCCCCGGATCGCTCCGGGGCCTCTCGTCGATGTGCACTCGGCAGGATTCGAACCTGCAACCTTCTGATCCGTAGTCAGATGCTCTATCCGTTAAGCTACGAGTGCTTGTTTTCTCTTGTTTTTCTGTCTCGCTCCCGGCCCTTCCGGCCCGCTCGCGGCGACAGGAAGAACATTACATGACTGCCGCCGCCATGTGAAATCCGTTAGCCATACCCGTTGTGAGCTGCGAAAACGGCCTCAGAGCGGCTTCAGGACGACCCCCGCTACGACCGAAGCCCCGGTCGCGTGGACCGGGGCTTCGAGTGTGGTGCGGAGGCGGAGGGATTTGAACCCTCGATGGGATTTGCGTCCCAAACCGCATTAGCAGTGCGGCGCCATAGACCGGACTAGGCGACGCCTCCAGCATCAACCACCCGCGCGAGCGCGAGTGGTGCGTGCAGATGATGACACAGACGAGCGCGCTGTCACCAATCGCCTCCTACGGTACTAGGCAGGCGGCCCGCAGGGCAAAGCCGTTGATGCCGGCGGCCGGGTCCGCAACATCCGGGGCCGGCGGGCGTTAGTCAGGTCATGTTGCAGGTCAAGCGTCTCCTCGTGATCGCCGCCGCGTCCGCCGCCACCGTCGGCTCGCTGGCCGCGCCGTCCGCCGCCGCCCGCGCCCAGACCGCCCCCGCCGCGCCCCGCACCCTCGCGCCACCACCTGTCCGTGACGAGGACGGCTCCGGCGGCGACCACCTCACGGTCACCGTCCGGAACACGGGCACCGCGGCCGACGGCACGCACGACCTGTACTGCCACCCCGGCGGCGGCACCCACCCGGACGTGACCGGCGCCTGCGAGGCCGTCGGCCGCAACACCCAGTGGGGAAAGGACCCCTTCGCCCCGGTCCCCCCGGACAGCATGTGCACGATGATCTACGGCGGCCCCGCCACCGCCCATGTCACCGGCACCTGGGCCGGCCGCCCGGTCGACACGACGTACGACCGCGGCAACGGCTGCGAGATCTCCCGCTGGAACGCGATGGTCCCGCTGCTGCCCGCTCTCGGCACCGGCCGCTGAGGACGCCGGAGCCACCCGCTGAAGAGGGTGCGGATCGGCGGCCGGTCAATGATCGGTCACACGTTCTACGTCACTTCACCGTGCGACCTCCCTCTCATCTCACTCCGCGAGCAGGACGACTGCCCTTAGACTCCCTCGCGTGACACGTCGCGGGCAGGTTGGCAAGATGGCCTCCGCGGTCGGAAAGGTGCGGTAACAGGGAGGAAGCGTCTCGTGAGCAGCAGGCCATCCCGAGGCGCTGCTCGCCTCGCAGCCATACTCGACGCGCTCCCGGACGCGTTGGTCCTGGTCAACGCCAACGGAACCGTCGTCAACGCGAACACCATCGCGCTGGAGGCCTTCGAGGCACCGGGCACCGCGCTCGTCGGGCGCGGACTGCTGGACCTGCTGCCGGAGTTCGACTCCCGGCTCATCCCCGGGTCCATGCGCCGCCCCGACTCGATGGACCCGCGCGGCCGGACCAAGCCCACCCGCATGACCGCCCGCCGCACCGACGGCTCCGAGTTCCCCGTCGAGGTCACCAGCGCCAACCTCGAGGACGGCCAGCAGGCCTACGACGGCTACGGCTACACCTCCGACGAACTCCTGATGCTCGTCGTGCGCGATCTCTCCGGGACCGTGGACACCGAGGCCGAACTGGCCCGCTCCCAGCGGCAGACCGAGATGATCCTGCGCGCGGCCGCCGAGGGCGTCGTAGGAACGGACACCGACGGGCGGGTCGTGCTCGTCAATCCGGCCGCCGCGCAGATCCTCGGGTACCGGGCCAGCGATCTCGGCGGCAAGGAACTGCACACGCTCGTGCTGCACTCGCGGGCGGACGGGTCGCCGTTCCCCTACGCGGAGTCGCCGCTCGCCGACACCCTGCGGTCCGGGCGCAAGCACCGGGTGCGCGGGCAGGTGCTGTTCGCGAAGAACGGGGACCGGGTCTCCGTCGACCTCACCACCGCGCCCGTGCGCGACGGCGACCAACTCGTCGGCGCCGTCATGACGTTCACCGACCGGCGGCCCTACGACTCGCTCGCCGAGGAGAAGGAGGCCGCCGACAAGCTGCACCGGGACGAGCTGGAGCGGCTCGACGAGGAGCACGCGTCCGAGCTGACCTCGCTGCGCCAGAAGCACATCACCGAGCTGGAGGAGCTCCAGGAGCGGCACGAGGAGGAACTCGCGGCGAACGAGGAGCGGTACGCCGCCCTCGGCGAGCGCGAGAAGGACCGCTTCGAGGAGCTGGCCGGACGGCACGAGCAACTTCTCACGCTGCTCGGACGGTCGTTGCGCGGCCCCCTCGACGAACTGCGCCGCGAACTGGCCGCGTTGGCCGCCGACGACGCCGGGCAGCTGTGGCCCGAGGCCAACCAGGTCCTCCATCACCTCTCGGCCGGTTACTCGCGCATCACCCAGCTCATCGACAACGTGCTCGGGTACCAGCGGCTGGAGACCGGCGACGGGGAACTCGCCCGTACGAAAGTGATGTTGGACGCGGTGGTCGCGGCCGGTGTCGACGGGGCCGTGGAACTGATCGGGCCCGGGCGGGTGCAGTTCGCCGTGCACGCGCCGCCCATCGAGGCCGAGGTCGACCCGGTGCTCCTCGCGACCGCGCTCGCGCATCTCGTCGCGGATGTCGCGGGCGTCGACGCGACCGGCAACTCGCCCATGTCGGCGGGCGGTTACATGGACAACACGGTCGTCGTGGCGGCGGCGCAGCGCGGTGAGGTCGTACGGATCGAGGTGCGCGGGCCGTATGCCGGGGGAGACCCGGTGCACGAGCCGATCGTGCGCGGGATCGTGCGGGCGCACGGCGGGGTGCTCCAGACGCACGACGTGCCCGGGATGAGCGGCAGCGCGTACGTCCTGGAGGTGCCGATCGGCGGCGGGGCGGGCGCGATGGCCGCTCCGGCCGCGGCCGGCGGGGCCGAACTCGCCCTGCCCGAGCAGGCGTCCGGCACCAGCGGTCGGCGCCGGGCCCGGCGGCCCTCCGTGGACGCGTTCCTGGAGAGCGAGGTGCCGGGTCCCGACGACTCCGCCGGGGGCGGCGAGGCCGCGGTGCCGACCGGGCGGCGCAGGCGGCGCGCGGGCGACGAGTCGGCGGCTGCCGTGGAGGCGGGCGGCGAGGGTGCGTCCGGCGGCACCGGGCGGCGGCGCGGGCGCGCGGCCGACGGTGACGAGAGCGGATCCGAGGGTGTCTCCGAGGGCGCTGTGATGACGGCGGCGGAGCACGCCGCCGGGACCGCGGCCTCCGGTAACGGTCTTGGCGGCACGGTGTCGCCGCGAGGCGTGCCGGTGGGCGGCGAACGGCAGGCGCTGCCGGCGGCGTTGCCCGCGGGCGGCTCCGCCGATGAAGCCGGTGGCCCCGAGGGCTCAGGCGAGTCCGGTGGCGAGGACGGGCAGCCGACCGGGCGTCGTAGGCGGGCGCTGGCCGCCGCGGCCGAGCGGGCCGCCGCGCAGGAGGCGGGGGCACGAACCGTGTTCGCGTTGCCGCCGGCCGACGCCGACCGGACGCCGGACGTACCGGCGGCCACGGCTGCGCAGGCGCCGGGGGTTCCGGTCGTGCCGGGGCAGGTTCCCGGTGGGCACCCTGCCGATGACGGGCGGCACGATGCCGTTCCGGTCGATCAGAGCGCCGATCACACTCCGCCCCAGCCGCATCCCGCGAGTGCGCCGACCGGGCGGCGGCGTAGGGCAGTTGCCCAGCCGCAGCCTCAACAGCAGGCGCAGGTCGGGGAGTCCGGTGTCGAGGTGCAGGGGCAGGGGCAGCCCGGTGCGGTGGTTCCGGCGCAGGGTACGGCCGGGCAGGGGGTGCCGGCGCAGGTCGGTGCCGGGCAGCAACAGGGCGTAGGACAGCAGGGAGTCGGGCAGGTGGCCGGGCAGCCCGGTGCCGCCGTGCAGCTCGCTCCCGCGCAGAATCCCGGCGCTCCGGGGCAGGCGCAGACGGGTCAGCCGTTGCCGCTTCCGGCGGAGGCGGTGCCCGGGCAGGGCATCCCGGCTCAGGGCGTGCCGCCGCAGGGCAACCCCGGTCAGCCGGTCGCGCCGCAGGGGATCCAGGGCCAGCCGGTCGCTCCGCAGGGCATCCCGGGTCAGGGCATCCCTGGGCAGGCGGTCCCCGGGGCGCCCGGTCAGCCGATTCCGCCGCAGGGTGTTCCCGGTCAGGCCGTACCCGCACAGGGGCTTCCGGCTCAGGGGCAACCCGTGTCCCCGCACGGCATTCCCGGTCAAGTCGCGCCCGTTCAGGGGCAGTCCGGGCAGCCGGTGCCACCGCAGGCGCTCCCGGCCGCACAGCCGGCACCGGGCGCGGGTACGCCCGGCGCGGCTCCGGCCGCCGTGGTGGCGAACGGCGCCGAGGCGGCCGTAGCGCCGAACGCGGAGGCGAATCCGCACACTCCCGCGGCCGGTACTCCCCACGCTCCGCAGGCGCGGGCCGCTCAGCCGTTGCCTGCCGAGGCTGTCGCGCCCATCGATCCCAACTCCACTCAGGGGCGGGCGATCAGTGTGCGGACGCTGGGGCAGGGGGTGCCGTTCACGCGGCAGGCGGCTCAGGTGCAGCAGCCGACCGCGACTCCGCCGCCGCATCAGCCGGGTGGCGGCGGTCGGCGACGGAAGCTGGGGACGCGGCCCGAACCCGCCGGTGGGGCGGGGGAGCAGGGCGGGCGGACGCATCCGCAGGGTGAGCAGGCGCAGCCGTCCATGGCCGGGCAGTCGCGGCTCGCGCAGATGACCGAGGGCGCCGGACGGTCGTACGCCATAGGAGCACCGGACGAGAACGCGGCCGAGGGGCCGGAGCCGTTGGACGGTCCCGGTGGGGCCGTCGAGATCGCGGACACACCCAGGCCGCAGCCGCTCGACGACGAGCTGCCCCCCGAGCCGCTCGACAATCCACGCAGGCTGCTCGTGTGGCCCGCGCCGGACGTGACGACCACGCAGGCGCTGAGCGACCGCGGATACCGGCCCGTCATCGTGCACTCGCGCGAGGAGGTCGACGCGCAGATCGCCGCGTTCCCGGCGGCGCTGTTCGTGGACCCGTTGACCGGGCCGATCACGCGGACGGCGTTGCAGTCGCTGCGGCAGGCGGCGGTCGCTGCCGAGGTGCCGGTGCTGGTGACGGCCGGGCTCGGACAGGCGACGCGGGAGGCGGCCTACGGTGCCGATCCCGCCGTTCTGCTGAAGGCGCTCGCGCCGCGGGACAGCGAGCAGCATCCGCCGCGCGTGCTGCTGATCGAGGAGCACGCGGAGATCGCGCTGGCGCTGACGGCGACGCTGGAGCGGCGCGGGATGCAGGTGGCCCGGGCCGCGAGTGACGCCGACGCGGTCACGCTGGCTGGGCAGTTGAGGCCGAACCTGGTCGTGATGGATCTGCTCCAGGTGCACAAGCGGCGGGCCGGGATCGTCGACTGGCTGCGCGCGAACGGCCAGCTCAACCGCACCCCGCTCGTCGTGTACACGGCCGCGGTGGACCAGGCGGATCTGCCGCGGCTCGCCTCGGGGGAGACCGTGCTCTTCCTCGCGGAGCGGTCGACGAGCTCGGAGGTCCAGTCGCGGATCGTGGATCTGCTGGCACGGATCGGTACCAACTAGCCCCGGAAATGGACCACTTCGCCAAGCAGCCCGGAAACAGGGCTACTTGGCGACCAGGCGCCGCGCCGCCTCCTTGATGGACTCGCGGAGGCGGTCGCCGTCCGTGTCGTCCGCGCCGATCAGGACGCGGCGCATCTGCGGTACGACGACACCCCAGTTGGCCATCGCGACCAGCAGGAAGAGCAGGTCGCGGGCCGGGATCGCGTCGCTCACGACGCCCCGGTCCTGGCCGTCCTGGAGCGCGGCGACCTTGAGCGCGTAGTGCTCCTGGCGCTCGGCCTCGTCGGGCAGTTCGGCGGTGCCGTACTCCAGGCCCTCCCAGAAGAGGAGGCGGAGGAGTTCGGGGTGGGCCGCGTGGTAGTCCATGAGCCGGTCGATCCAGCCCTCGATGTCGTCCGGGTCGACGGGCAGCGCGACGGCGAGGTCGAGCATGGACCGGCCGAGGACCTGGGTGAACAGCTCCGCCTTGTTGCCGAAGTAGGCGTAGATCAGCTGCTTGTTCGCCTTGGCCTCGGCTGCGATGCGGTCGATGCGGGCGCCCGCGATGCCGTGCCGGGCGAACTCGGCGACCGCCGACTCGAAGATCCGGGCCTTGGTGGCCTCGGGGTCTCTGACTGCCATGGGGCCAGGGTACTCGGCGAGGGGTCGTAACCAACTGGTTGGTTGACAGGGAATTCCGGGAGATCGCATGCTGTTGGAGCTGCCAACCAACCAGTTAGTTGCTAGAGCTGGCTCGAAGGAGTCCTCCCGCTCATGTCCTCCGCAACCACGGCTCAGCCGGTGCATCCGGTGCAGGTCCCGACGGGAACGCCGGTGCCCACGGCCGCCGACCGCCTCTTCCTCGTCCTCATCGCCGTCTGTACCGCCGTGACGGCCGCCAACATCTATCTCGCGGGCCCGCTGCTCCCCCTCATCGCGCACGACTTCGGCTCGACCCCGTCCGCCGTGGCGTGGATCGCGTCGGTCGCGCAGTTCGGCTACGCCACCGGCCTCCTCTTCTTCGCCCCGCTCGGCGACCGCGTGAACCGGCGCCCCCTGGTCGCCGCGCTCTCCGTCGCCACCACGGCGGCCCTGCTCGCCGGTGCCGCGGCCCCCGGCACGGCCGCCCTCGCGGTCGCCGTGTTCGTCGCGGCGGCGGCGACCGTCGTACCGCAGCTCCTCGTCCCGCTGGTCGCCGAACGCGCCCCCGCGCACCACCGCGCCCGCCATGTCGCGGCGGTCATAGCGGGCCTGTTCACCGGAATCGTGGCCGCGCGGGTCGTCGGCAGCCTGGTCGGCCAGGCCTACGGCTGGCGGGTCGTCTTCATCGGCTCGGCCGCCCTGACCCTCGCCCTCGGCCTTGCCACCGCGTACGTCCTCCCGTCCGAGAGGCGGCGCGGCTCCGGCCCCCTGTTCGCCGGCCTCGCGGCGCTGCCCGGCCTGGTCCGCACCTCCCCCGACCTGTGGCGCGCGTGCCTGCGCCAGGCGGGCATGTTCGGCGCGTGGAGCGCCCTGTGGACGACCCTGGCCCTGCTCCTGACCGGCACGACCGGCGGTTCCTACGGCTTCTCGACCGCGACGGCCGGCTTGTTCGGGCTCTTCGGGCTGGCCGCCAGCGCGGTGGCTCCGCTCGCGGGCGGGTTCGTCGACCGGTTCGGGGCGGGGAAGGTCGTACGGTCCGCGTATGTGCTCGCGGCCGTGTCCGTACCGCTGTTCTGGCTCGGCGGGCACGTCCTGTGGGCCCTGTTCGTCGCCGCGATCGTGATCCACGCGGCCCTGGTCGCCTCCCACGTCGCCAACCAGACCCTCGCCCTGACCACCACCGCGACCCCGGCGACGGCCAACACGGCGTACGTCGTCGCGGGCTTCGCCGGCGGCGCCATCGCCTCGGCACTGGCGGGACCGGCGTTCAGCCACTGGGGCTGGGGCGGGGTGTGTGTGGTGGCGGGGGTGTGGCTCGTGATCGGGTGGGGGGCTACGGCGATGCGGGGTGCGCGGGGGTGAGGTCGTCGGGTGGGCGGGGGTGAGGTTGTCGCTGGGCGGTGGTGCGGTTGTCGCTGGGCGCGGGTGGTTCTTCGGCTGGGCGCCGGTGGGGCCGTCGGCTGCGCGGCGGTGGGTTCATCGGCTGAGCGCCGGTGGGGTTGTCGGCTGCACGCCGGTGGATTCATCGGCTGGGCGCCGGTGAGGTCGTCGCTGGCCCAGGTGGTTATTCGGCCGGGCACCGGTGAGGTCGTCGGCTGCGCGGCGGTAGGTTCATCGGCTGGGAGCCGGTGGGGTCGTCGGCTGCACGCCGGTGGATTTATCGGCTGGGCGCCGGTGAGGTCGTCGCTGGCGCCGGTGGTTCTTCGGCCGGGCACCGGTGGGGTCGTCGCTGGCGCCGGTGGTTCTTCGGCTGGGAGCCGGTGAGGTCGTCGGCTGCGCGGCGGTGAGACCTTCGGCTGCAAGGTGGTGGGTTCTTCTTCTACGACGATGACGTGGCCGTACACCGGGCAGGGGCCGTGGGGCGCCCTGCCCGGCGGATCGGCGTGACCGGCGTGACCGGCGTGATCAGCCTGATGGGCGTGAACCTGTACGCGGGGTCAGAGCTGGGTGACGTCCAGGTCGCCGTCTGCGTAGCGCCTGCGCAGTACCTTCTTGTCGAACTTGCCGACGCTGGTCTTCGGGACGGACTCGATGATCGTCCAGCGTTCGGGAAGCTGCCACTTGGCGATCTTCCCCTCCTCGGCGAGGAACGCGCGCAGGGAGGTGAAGTCAGCGGTGGACCCCTCGCGGAGGACCACGGTCGCCAGCGGCCGCTCGCCCCACTTCTCGTCCGGTACGGCGACCACCGCGGCCTCGGTGACGTCCGGGTGGGACATCAGGGCGTTCTCCAGGTCGACGGAGGAGATCCACTCGCCGCCGGACTTGATGACGTCCTTGGCACGGTCGGTGAGGGTGAGGAAACCGTCGGGGGAGATGGTGCCGACGTCACCCGTCTTGAGCCAGCCGTCCTCGCTGAACTTGTCGGCGGGGCGCAGGGGTTCGGCGTCGGGGCCGTTGTAGTACGCGCCGGCGATCCACGGTCCGCGCACCTCCAGCTCGCCCGCCGACTCGCCGTCCCAGGGCAGCCGTTCGCCGCCGGGGCCGGACAGCCGGGCCTCGACGCTCGCCGGGAAACGGCCCTGAGTCAGCCGGTACTCCCACTCCCGGTCGGTGCCGACCGCCTCGGCCGGCGGACGCGAGACCGTGCCGAGCGGGGAGGTCTCGGTCATGCCCCAGGCGTGGCAGACCCGCATGCCGAGCTCGTCGAAGGCGGCCATGAGCGCGGGCGGGCAGGCCGAACCGCCGATGGTGACCTGGGTGAGGGAGGAGACATCGCGGGGCCGGGCGGTGAGTTCGCCGAGGAGACCCTGCCAGATGGTGGGGACGGCCGCCGCGTGCGTGGGGCGCTGGGTCTCGATCATCTCGGCCAGCGGGGCGGGCTGCAGGAAGCGGTCCGGCATCAGCATGTTCACGCCGGTCATGAAGGTGGCGTGCGGCAACCCCCACGCGTTGACGTGGAACTGGGGCACGACGACCAGCGAGGTGTCCTGGTCCGTGAGCCCCATCGACTGGGTCATGTTGACCTGCATGGAATGCAGGTAGATCGAACGGTGGCTGAACACCACGCCCTTGGGGTCGCCCGTGGTGCCGGAGGTGTAACACATCGCGGCGGCCTGACGTTCGTCCAGCTCGGGCCAGTCGTACGTGGTCGGCTTGCCGGCGATGAGGTCCTCGTACTCGTGCACACGGACGTCGACGCCGTCGAGAGGCGTGCGATCACCCGGCCCGGACACGACGACGTGCTCGACCGTCTTGAGGTGGGGCAGGAGCGGCGCGAGCAACGGGACCAGGGAACCGTTGACGATGATCACCCGGTCCGCCGCGTGATGGACGATCCACGCCAGTTGCTCCGCCGGCAGACGGAGGTTGAGCGTGTGCAGCACCGCGCCCATGGCGGGGATCGCGAAGTACGCCTCGACGTGGACGGCGTTGTTCCACATGAGCGTCGCCGTACGCTCCCCGTCCACGACCCCGAGATCCTCCCGGAGCGCGTGCGCCAGCTGAGCCGACCGGTCACCGATCTCCTTGAAGGAACGGCGCTCCGGCTCCCCCTCACCGGTCCAGCTGATCACCTGCGATGTTCCATGAACCGTGGACCCGTGGGTCAGGATCCTGGAGATCAGCAGCGGTACGTCCTGCATCGTGCTCAGCACGGCGTCCTCCCGGGGCGACATTGCCTACGCGGTAGTAAGGGTTGCGCTGATTCTGCGCACATACCGCACGGTATGTCACTAGGGCTGGGCGATCGATCACGTCACGTTGGGTGGGTTGGGGGTGGGGGTCGCCCTGGTGGGGGCTGGGGGGGGACGCCCTGGTGGGGGCTGGGTTTGGTGGGGACTGGGTTTCGTGGCGGCTGGGCTGGGGGGACGCGGGGGTTGGTGCTGCTCTCGCACCGCGTCCGGCCCGGGGCCTCACGCAGCTGGGTCCGGCGCCCCGCCTTCAACCAGGGCCCGCTACCGCACCACGCCCAGCTCAGGGTCCTCACGCAGCTTGCCCAGCGCTCGCGACACCGCCGACTTCACCGTGCCCACGGACACCCCGAGGACCTCGGCCGTCTGGACCTCGCTGAGGTCCTCGTAGTACCTCAGGACCACCATCGCCCGCTGCCGCTCCGGCAACTTCGCGATCGCCCGCCACATCGCGTCGTGCAACGCCTGCTGCTCGGCGGGGTCCTCCGCGCCGCCGACCGTCTCCGGCTCGGGCAACTCGTCGCACGCGAACTCGTCCACCTTGCGCTTACGCCACTGCGAGGTCCGCGTGTTCAGCAGCGCCCGGCGCACATAACCGTCCAGCGCCCGGTGGTCCTCGATCCGCTCCCAGGCGACATACGTCTTGGTCAACGCGGTCTGCAGCAGATCCTCGGCGTCGCACGGGTTCGCCGTCAGCGACCGCGCGGTGCGCAGCAGCACCGGCTGCCTGGCCCTCATGTACGACGCGAACGACGGGTACGTGAGCATCTGCCCCTGAGCCTGCCCCCGCCCGGCGTGCGGCTGAACGCCCTGAGGCTGGGAAGCCTGAGCGGCCTGGGCGGACTGGGCCTGGGTCTGGGCGGCCCGGGTCTGCGTGGCCCGTGCGGCGGCCCGCGAGGCAGGCCTTGCGGCCGGACCCGGGGCAGGCCGGGTCGAAGGCCGGGTGGTGGCTCCGGCGGCGGCCCTTGCGGAGGCGTTCGGCGCGCTGGTGCAGACTGCTGTGGTCATGGCTCCACGCTATGAGTGACCCCCACACTCGCGGATCGCCCGCAGGTCCCGAAGCGAACTCCGCCTCAGGTTGTAGGGGTGGGGCTGACTCCACCTCCTGAAGGTGGACGAGCGACTAACAGCTACTGCGGGTTTACCCCTGGGGGCTCACCCGTCCGAGGTAGGGGGTGTGGGGGCGTCGGGGTCGGTAAGGGTGGTTGGCGGTAGGGGTTCTTGAGGCAGCGGGGGTTGTGAGGACGTCCGGGGTCGTGAGGACGGCCGAGGTCGTGAGGGCGGCCGGGGTTGTGAGGGCGGCCGGGGTTGTGAGGACGTCCGGGGTTGTGAGTGCAGCCGGGGCTGTGGGGGTGCGGGAAGGCGCCGGGGTTGCGAGACGGGTAGGGGTTGTAGAGGTCACCGGGGTCGCGGGCCCGGTGGAAACCGCCGGGGCTACGGGCACGGTGGACGGCATCGAGGACGCCAGGCCTGTGAAAGTCACCGGGTCGCGAGGTCGGCACAGGCTGCCGCCAAGTCCGCCGGGGTCGCAGGCACCGTAGAAGCCACCCTCAAGCCGACCGGAACCGCTGCCGAACCGACCGGACTCACCGGCGCCGCAAGAGCGGGTGGGGCTGCGGCCGACCCAGCCGGGGTAGCCGGCGCCGGCGCCCCCAAACCGACCGGAGCTGCTGCTGAGGCACCCGAAGTCGCACGCACCCCCCGAACAACAGAAGCCGCCCCCAAACCACCCGGCGTCACAAGCCCCCAAGCTCCGTCAGCACCAACCCCGACGTAGGCACCCCCGTCCCCGCAGTCACCAGAACTCGCTCCGCCCCCGGTATCTGGTTCACGGCAGTGCCTCTCACCTGGCGGACGCCCTCCGCGATTCCGTTCATGCCGTGGAGGTACGCCTCCCCGAGCTGCCCCCCATGCGTGTTGATCGGCAAGCGTTCCTCCCCGACGAAATCCGCCGCCTCCCCCCTCCCGCAGAACCCGAACTCCTCCAGCTGCATCAGCACGAACGGCGTGAAGTGGTCGTACAGGATCGCCACGTCCATGTCCCCCGGCCCGCACCCCGCCGTCCGCCACAACTGCCGCGCGACCACGCCCATCTCCGGCAGGCCGCTCAGATCGTCCCGGTAGAAGCTGGTCATCTGCTCCTGCGCCCGCCCCGCACCCTGCGCCGCCGCCGCGATGACCGCGGGCGGACGCGGCAGGTCGCAGGCCCGCTCGACCGACGTGACGACGATCGCCTGGGCCCCGTCCGTCTCCTGACAGCAGTCCAGCAACCGCAACGGCTCCACGATCCACCGCGAGGCCGCGTGCTCGGCGAGCGTGATCGGTCTGCCGTGGAAGTACGCCGCCGGGTTCGTCGCCGCGTACTTCCGGTCCACCACCGCCACCCGCCCGAACACCTCCGGCGTCAGCCCGTACCTGTGCAGATACCGCTGCGCCGCCATCGCCACCCACGACGCCGGCGTCAGCAGCCCGAACGGCAGCGACCACCCCAGCGCCGCACCCTCCGCCGACGGCTCCCGGTGCGTCACCCCGGAGCCGAATCTCCGTCCCGACCGCTCGTTGAAGGCGCGGTAGCAGACCACCACCTCCGCGACCCCCGTCGCCACCGCCAGCGCCGCCTGCTGAACCGTCGCGCAGGCCGCGCCACCCCCGTAGTGCACCCGCGAGAAGAACGACAGCTCACCGATCCCGCACGCCTGGGCCACGGTGATCTCCGGGTTGGTGTCCATCGTGAACGTCACCATCCCGTCCACGTCCGCCGGCGTCAGCCCCGCGTCGTCCAACGCTGCCCGCACCGCCTCCACCGCCAGCCGCAACTCGCTGCGCCCCGAGTCCTTGGAGAACTCCGTCGCCCCGATCCCGACGATCGCCGCCCGCCCGCCGAGGGCGTCCCGCGTCCTCGCGCTCATCCGGCCTCCCCCGATGCAGCGGGTACGACAGGTGCGGTCGATGCGGTCGACGCGGTCGGCACGGTCACCGTCACGGTGCCGGTCACATGGCTGCCGATGCCGTTCGCCCCCAGTACCCGCACCGTCGCCGTGTCGCCGTCCACCTCCTCGACCCTGCCGGTCAACACCATCGTGTCGCCCGGGTAGTTGGGCGCCCCGAGCCGTATCGCCACCTTGCGGAGCGTGGCCCCCGGTCCGAAGTGGTCCGTGATGTACCGGCCGACCAGCCCGTTCGTCGTCAGGATGTTCATGAAGATGTCGGGCGAGCCCTTCCGCCGGGCCAACTCCGCGTCGTGATGCACATCCTGGTAGTCCCGGGACGCGATGGCACCGGCCACGATCAGGGTCCGGGTGATCTCGATCTCCAGCGGAGGCAGTTCGTCCCCCGGCTGCACGGACCTCACCGCCTTCGCGGACCGCACCGACTTCGCTTCCGCAGTCATCCCTCGCCCACCTCCCGCTCCTTCTCCTTTTCCTCCTCCTCGCTCACGATCAACTCCCCCAGTTCCTGGAGCACTTCACCCCCGCCACCCAGATACGCGTCCAACTGCCGCCCCCACAAAAAGTGCCGATGCACCGGATGGTCCAGATCGGCCCCCGCCCCGCCGTGCAGATGCTGACCCGTGTGGACGACACGCTGACCCGCCTCGGACGCCCACCAGGCGGCGGTCAGCGCATGCGTGGCGTACGGCAACCCCGCATCCCGTCGCCAGGCCGCCTCGTACGCCGTCACCCGCATCGCTTCGATGTCCATGTGCGCGTCGGCCGCCCGGAGTTGAACCGCCTGCCGCGTGGCCAACGGGCGCCCGAACTGCTCCCGGGCATTCACATGAGCCACAGCCCGGGCGAGCGACCCGGCCCCCACCCCGGCCTGCAACCCGGCGAAGGCAGTTCGCGCGGTGGCCAGAACGTCGGCGTAGGGAGAGGGAGTTGGGGTTGGGGTTGGAGGGCGAGAGTGGGACTGCTGGGCTTCGGCACCGTCGTCGACGCCCGCCGCACCGAGCCGTTCCGCCGGCGCCCCCTCCAGCGTCAACCGCCCCGCCGCCCAAGGCGCCGTCAACTCAACCGCCTCGACCCCCACGGCATCCGTGACCGGCGCCAACCACAACCCCTGCTGCTCGTCGGCAACAAGCACGTGCGTGGCATCCCGCAGCCAGGGCACAACGGGGACCGTCCCGCTCAACTCACCCTGTGCGAAAGCCCGTTGATCCCCGTCCCCGTCCCCATCCCCGTCACGCTCACCCCGTGCCGCCCGCGCCCGCGCACCCCCCTGGCCCGAAACCGCCCCGCACACCACCACCGAACCGTCCCCGATCCCCGGCAACAACCGCGTCCGCTGCTCAGGCGAACCATGCGCCGCCACCGCCAGCAGCCCGTACACACAGGTCGACGCGAAGGGCACCTGGGCCGTGGTCCGCCCCTGCTCCTCCAGGAGGAGAACGAGCCCGAGCAACCCCAACTCCTCGACGGCGCTCACCAGTCCGGCCGCACACAGGGCCTTCCACAACTCGGGGTCGCTCCCCGTCCCGGCCGCCGCGAGCCGCTCCGGTGTCGCGAGGTCGCCGAAGATCCGGGCCGCCAGATCACGCGCCGCCGCCTGCTCCTCCGTAGGCGTGAAGTCCATGTCAGCCCACCCCGCCCGCTCGGTCTTCCAGCACCCTGAAGACAGGGAGCACCAGCGGACCGCCCTCGTCGTCCCCGTCCGGTTCGTCGTACCGCCGGAATTCGAGCCGCACCGGCAGCCCGATGCGCACCTTGTCGTACGGCACCCCCACCACATTGCTCACGATCCGCACCCCCTCGGCCAGTTCGATCAGGCCGACCGCGTAGGGAGGGTCGAAGGCGGGGAACGGCGGGTGGTGCATCACCACGTACGAATAGACCGTGCCCTCGCCGCTCGCCTCGACCGTGTCCCAGTCCAGGCCGCCGCAGGCGTTGCAGCCCGGCAGCCAGGGGTGACGGAGTGTTCCGCAGTCCGTGCAGCGCTGGATGAGGAGTTGGTGGCGCTCCACGCCCTCCCAGAAGCCGGCGTTGTCCCGGTTGACGACGGGTCGGGGTCGCCGCGCGCGGGTTCCCTTCGGTGCCTCTTTCTGTCGTGCTGGGGCGTACTTGAGGATGCGGAAGCGGTGGGTGCCGACGAGGTCCTGGCCCACCCGGACGTCCGTGCGCGTCGTGACGAAGTATCCCGTGCCCAGCTTCGTCGTCTTGCGGTCCGACACCGACTCGATCACCGTGTCGAAGCCGACCTCGTCTCCCAGGCGCAGGGGCCGTAGATACTCCTGCTCGCAGTCGGTGGCGACCACGGACGTGCAGCCCGCCTCGTCGAGGAGGTCGAACAGCTCGTCATGGGCCCCCGCCCGTCCCGTGTGGCCGGAGAGGCCGCCCATCGTCCAGGCCTGGAGCATGGTGGGCGGGGCGATGGCGTCCGGGCCCGTGTACGCCGGGTCGGTGTCGCCCATGGCCTCGCACCAGTGCCGGATCATCGGCTCGTTGACGAGGTCCTTACCCTTGCCCGTCACAGACGCCGCCCGACCCTCGAACGCCTTGAGCCGCGCGCCCAGCTCATCACTCGCCCCCGACTCACCCTTCGCCGCGGCCTCCAGGCCCCCGCGCACCCGCGACTCGCCCGCCTCAGCCGCCCCCGACTCACCTGTCACCGGCGCCCCCGAGCCACCGCTCACCCCCGACTCTCCCGTCACCGCCGCCCCCTCGTCATCCCGAGCCGCATCGTCGCGACGATCTCCCGCTGCACCTCGCTCACCCCGCCCCCGAACGTGTTGATCTGTGCCGCCCTGTTCAACCGCTCCAGCTCGCCGTCACCGAACACACCCGGTGAGCCCGAACGCACCATCCCCGCCAGCCCCGTCGGCCCGTCCGTCCCGGCGATGTGCTGACATATTCGGTACACCGCCACCGTCGATTCGGTTCCCACGACTTTCACGCCGCTCGCGTCGCCGGGCGCCAGCCGGCCGGCCCCGACATCACCCACCAGACGCCAGCTGAGCAGGCGCGTTGCCGCCAGTCGGGCATGTGCCTCGGCCAGCTGTGACCGCACCCACGGCTCGTCAACCCGGCGCCGCCCCGTCACCCGATCGGGCGTGCGGGCGGCGGTGAGGACGGCGGCGTAGAACTTCTCGGCCTGCATTCCGATCGCGGCGAGGGCGACCCGCTCGTGGTTGAGCTGGTTGGTGATGAGGGACCAGCCCTCGTTCTCCGCGCCGACGAGGTGGCCGGCGGGGACCCGGACCCCGTCGTAGTACGTGGCCGTCGTGCGCTGCCCGCCGACCGTCTCGATCGGGGTCCACGAGAAGCCGGGGGCGTCGGTCGGGACGAGGATGATCGAGATGCCGCGGTGCTTGGGCGCCTCGGGGTCGGTGCGGCAGGCGAGCCAGATCCAGTCGGCGTTGTGGGCGTTGGAGGTGAAGATCTTCTGCCCGTCGATCAGCCAGCCACCCGCGCCTCCACCCGCATCGCCACCTGCGTCTCCACCAACGTCCCCCTCCGCCTCCGCCTCGCCCTCCGTCTCCGTCTCCGGTGGCCGCCGTACCGCGCGCGTGCGCAGGGACGCGAGGTCCGTGCCGGCCGACGGCTCGCTGTAGCCGATCGCGAAGACGATTTCGCCGCGCAGGATGCCCGGCAGGAACGCGGCCTTCTGTTCCTCGCTGCCGTACTTCATGAGGGTCGGTCCGACGGTGTTCAGGGTGACCATCGACACGGGCGCGCCCGCCCGGTAGGCCTCGTCGAAGAACACGAACTGCTCGTCCGCGCCCCGCCCTTGACCGCCGTACTCGACCGGCCAGCCGAGCCCGAGCCAGCCGTCGGCGCCAATCTGGCGCAGCAACGCTCGCTGGCCCTCGGGGTCGTCCGCTCCGGGTGGGCCGTCCGGCATCAACGCGGCGAAGTACGTGCGGAGTTCGGCGCGCAGTCGCCGCTGGCGTTCGGTGGGGGCGAGGTGCACGACGGCGGACCTCCGGGGCGTCGTACGGACGAGGGTTTCTGACTGTCCGTCAGATACCGTGCACTGTCAAGGTCGTTACCCGCGGCCGCCCCACCCCAGGTGCTCCATCGGCGGGCACGCACGCGTGGAGCACGAAAAACGCCTGCGCGGCGGCACCGAAGTGCCACCGCGCAGACGCGTTACAACCCCAGAGAGCACACCTCACGCACCCCCGCGCATCCCCACGCGGAAGCGGGGCTCGGCTACCAGAAGTTGGCGAAGTTGACGGCGACGTTCGAGTTTCCCTGGTTGATGGCGGTGAACGCGGACCCGTTGACCTGGGCGGTGTTGCTCTGGTTCGAGGCTCCGGAGCCGACCGCCTGCTGCTGTGTGGTGGACGAGTTGCCCTTGTTGTCGTGCCCGACCCCGCTGCCGCTGACGGTCGCCACACCCGCGTTCGATCCGTTGCCCGCGATGGCGCCGTTGTCCGCCGTCGCGACGCCGGTGAAGAGGGCGGCTGCCAGCGGGAGGGCGGAGACGGCGGCGATGACGCGGGCGGTACGGATGCTTGCCATGTTGTTCCTCCAGAACAAGGTACGTACCGGCTTCGTAGCCGAACGCACATGAAGTACGGCTTCTACCAGGGCAGTTGGCCGACCGCCTCGGTGTGGTGCACGACGTCGCGGAACCAGAGTTGCCCACCGCATCCCCGGCGAACCAGAGCGGAAGGGGTTATTCCCCCTGAAGCGTGATGACAAGTCGATAAACCCCCTCAGCCGCCCTGAAGCCGCAGTTCGGTGCAGTACGGACAGTCCGCCCCAGGCGCCCCAAGAGGTGAAGCGTTCCGCCAGATTTCCGGCCTTTCTGCCCGGCCCGGCGAGTCGGCGCCGCTGCCTCTTCCTTTTTTCGAACATGCGTACGAACATGGAGCCATGGCCACCACCGACCGGCAGGCCACGACGCTGGCCCTCGCACACGCCCTGTCAGCCGCCGAACGCGGACTGGCCGTGATCCCCCTGTCCCGCACCAAGCTCCCGGCCCTGCGCTCCCCCCACCGCGACGACCCCGACCCGGCGGGCCCGATCTGTCACGGCGCGTGCGGACGCATGGGCCACGGGGTGTACGACGCCTCGACCGACCCGGCGCGCATCCGCGAACTGTTCGCCGCCGCGCCTTGGGCCACCGGCTACGGCATCGCGTGCGGACTGCCGCCGTACCACCTGATCGGCATCGACCTCGACACCAAGTCCGGTACCGACTCCTCGTCCGCGCTGCGCGAACTCGCCCTGCGCCACCTGTTCACGATCCCCGAGACCGTCGTCGTCCTGACCCCCAGCGGCGGCCGTCACCTCTGGCTCAGCGGCCCGCCCGACGTGGTCGTCCCCAACTCCGCGGGCCGGCTCGCCCCCGGCATCGACATCCGCGGCGCGGGCGGCTACCTCGTCGGCCCCGGCTCCCGCACCGACCACGGCCTCTACGGCGCCGCACCGGCCACCGCCCACCTCGCCCCCGCGCCCTGCCCGCCCTCGCTCCTGCGCCTCCTGCTGCCGCCGCCCCGCAGCACCCACCCCACACCGGCGTCGACCGGCCAACACGGCCAGGGCCTGGTCCAGTTCGTCCTCGCAGCCCACGAAGGCCAACGCAACACCCGCCTCTTCTGGGCGGCCTGCCGCGCCTACGAGAACGACATCGGCCCCGCACTGGTGGACCCCCTGGTCGAGGCGGCCGTAGGCACGGGACTGACGGAACGGGAGGCCCGGGCGACGATCGCGTCGGCGGCCCGGATGACGCGGCATCGGCCGTGAGACGGCTCCCCTGTGCACGCGGGGGCGGACACGCGTAAGGGGCGCCCTCAATGGAGGACGCCCCTTACGGGCAGTGCGGTGGGTGTGGGATTTGAACCCACGGTGACATCGCTGCCACGACGGTTTTCAAGACCGTTCCCTTAGGCCGCTCGGGCAACCCACCTGCGCACACGCCCACCAGGGACGGAGCGGGTACAGCGTACCGGGCCCGGGGCGCGCGCGGGGTCGTGGTCCGGCTTCGGCGGGCGGGGTGGGCGGTTACCGAGGCTGCGCGGTCGGGAAGTCGTAGACCGCCCAGTCGGTGATGCGGACGTAGCCGAGGCGTTGGTAGAGGGCGTTGCTGGTGGGGTTGCCCGGGTCCGTGAAGAGGACGACGTCCGTCGCGCCCGTGGCCAGTGCGGCTCGGGTGACCTCGGCCGTCACGGCGCCCGCGTAGCCACGGCCCCGGAGGTGGGCCGGGGTGTACACGGGGTCCACGCGGACCATGCCGCCGATCTTCGCGGTCGCGCCCGCGATGGAGACCGGGGTGCCGTCCGGGGTCTCCCAGAAGGTGAAGTGCTTGTCCGCGAAGCGGGTTTCGGCCCAGGTGTCCGGGAGGACCTCGTTCACCGCGGTGGCGAACTCGTGGCACCAGTGGACTACTTGGTCGTGGTCCTCCGCTCCCGCGACCCGGCCGTGCCCCTCCGGGATCGGCTCCTGCGGGGTGAGCGTCCCGAGGCGGTACAGGTGGAGCCTGGTGCGGAAGACCGGCGTCACGCCTGTGTGCCGTTGCCAGGCCTCGGCGAACACGGTGGCGGTCTCCTCGTCCGCCGTGACGTAGGGAAGCTCGTGCCCGAGGTCCGACAGACGCGCGGCGAGGGTGTCGGCCAGTCCGGGGGTGAGGGCGGTGGGGGCCAGACCGCGGGACGGGAGGCGATAGAACGTGGCCTCGACCTTTCCCGCTCGTTCCAGGCGGCCGAACAGCGTTGCCTGGGCGCCGTGTTCGGCCGGACCGCGCGTGCGCAGCTTCTCCGTCACCGTCAACTGCTGGGTGTGCAGGGCGGGTCGCGAGCGCAGGAAGTCGCCGGCTTCGGCGAGGAAGTCGTCCAGGTCTTCGGTGAGATGCCAGTCGTCCGGTCGCATGGTTCATGATTTCGCGGGCGTGGGGCTCCTCGGGTCGGTATCCGTGATGTCCTCAACGCGCCGTCGGTGAAACGCCGTTGAGGGTTTCGGCCTGATCGCCGTGTCCACGCACGCGTGGAGACCCGTCGTGACGCACGCACGCGTGGAGGCCGAAAAACGACCGGGCCGGGCAAGGATTCCCTTGCCCGGCCCGCCCGTTGATCGTGTGACGTCAGGTCAGCTGTCGCCGACCCGCGAGCCCAGGGTCAGTTCGGTCGTGTGCTCCGAACCGCCGCGCTTGTAGGTGATCGTCACCTTGTCGCCCGGCTTGTGGGTCCAGATCTCGCCGATGAGGGTCGGGCCGCTGTCGATCACCGAGTCGTCGAGCTTGGTGATGACGTCGCCGGCCTTGAGGCCCGCCTTGGCCGCGGGGCCGCCGGCCTCGACCGAGGAGGCGCCGCTGACGCCCTCGGCGGTGATCGTCGCCCCGGAGCTGCTGTCCTCCAGGGAGACGGAGGCGCCGATCTTGGCGTACACCGGCTTGCCGGTCTTGATCAGCTGCTGGGCGACGTACTTCGCCTGGTTGATCGGGATGGCGAAGCCCAGGCCGATCGAACCGGACTGGCTGGTGGAGCCGAGGCCGCCGCTGCTGGTCGACTGGATCGCGGAGTTGATGCCGATGACCGAGCCCTGCGCGTCGAGCAGCGGGCCACCCGAGTTGCCGGGGTTGATCGAGGCGTCGGTCTGCAGGGCGCTCATGTAGGACGCCTTGCTGCTGGAGCTGCCGTCGCTGGAGGCCACCGGGCGGTTCTTGGCGCTGATGATGCCCGTGGTCACCGTGTTCGACAGCCCGAAGGGGGCGCCGATCGCGATGGTCTCGTCGCCTACGGCGATCTTGTCCGAGTCGCCGAGGGCGAGCGGCTTGAGGTTGTTGGGGGCGTTCTTCAGCTTGATGACCGCGACGTCGTAGCCCTGCGCGTGCCCGACGATCTCGGCGTCGTACTTCTTGCCGTCCGGGAAGGTCGCCGTGAGCTTGCCGCCGTCGACCGCGTCGGCGACGACGTGGTTGTTGGTGACGATGTGGCCCTGGGTGTCGAACACGAAGCCCGTGCCCGTGCCGCCCTCGCCGCTGGTGCTCTCGGCCTCGATGGTCACCGTGCTGGGCAGCGCCTTGGCGGCGACGCCCGCCACCGTGCCCGGGTCACGCTTCACGGAGGCGCTGCTGCCGGTGTCGGCGGAGACGGTGGTGGAGTTGCTGTTGTTGTCGTTGTCCTTGGCCAGGGTGTAGCCGAGGCCACCGCCCAGGCCGCCGGCGACCAGCGCGGCGATCAGCACCGCGGCGATCAGGCCACCGCGTCCGCCGCCGGACTTCTTGGGCGCGGGCTGCTGCTGGTACGGCGTGCCCCAGCCGCCACCGGCTCCGGAGCCGTCACCTCCGTAGCCGCCGTATCCACCGCCGGCCGCGTCACCGCCGTATCCGCCGACGCCCTCGCCGCCGTACGCGCCCGTGCCCGCGCCACTGTCGGCGTACGCCGGGGTGGCGGGCGGCGGGGGCGGCCAGGCGGCGTCGGGAGCGGATCCCGTGCCCTGCGGGGGCGTGGCGGCGTACGCCGGCGCGGGGCCGGCGGGCGGCGTGTCCCGCGGGGCGCCCGGAGGCACCGGCGGGAGCTGCGTGGTGGGCGCGCCCCCTTCGGGCGCGGCCGCCTGCGGGGAAGCTGCGGGAGATTCCACCGGCACGGGAGGTGCAGACGGGGCCGGGGGTACCTCAGTGCCCTCGTTCTCGGTGCTCACAGCTCTTCTCCTCGGTCCACGGCTGTTGTTCTCGGAAGCATGCGGTCACACTCTTCACGCTTGTCGATCGGTCCGGCGCGAAACAGCTGTGCATGTGCTTTTGTATGCCGTCAGCTTTTCCCACCGGCCGTCAGAGCACCATAAGCGGTGCCTGTGGGTTCATGGCGAACCTTTATAAGGGATCTGTCGGACTAAAACGACATACTCGCTACGAGCCGTCCGCGACCCCTCCTGCAGGCCTCCCCGCGACCCCCCTACGGCCCTTCGGTTCCACGCCTTCCCCGTCGCGGTGGCACCATGACGCGGTGACCCTCGCACGGCAGCACCGGATCCAAGTCGTCGCCCATCGCGGAGCCTCCGAAGAGGCCCCCGAGCACACCCTGGCCGCCTACAAGAAGGCGATCGAGGACGGTGCGGACGCCCTCGAATGCGATGTACGGCTGACCGCCGACGGCCATCTCGTCTGCGTCCACGACCGCCGCGTGAACCGGACGTCGAACGGACGCGGCGCGGTCTCCGCGCTGGAGCTCGCCGACCTGGCCGCCCTCGACTTCGGGTCCTGGAAGGCCCGCGACAGCCGCGACTCCTGGAAGACGCGCGACGAGGAGCCCGACTGGGAGCACCTCCCAGAGGACCGCGGGGACACCTCCGTCCTCACGCTGGAGCGGCTGCTCGAACTGGTCGCGGACGCGGGCCGGCGGGTGGAGCTGGCCATCGAGACGAAACATCCGACGCGCTGGGCGGGCCAGGTCGAGGAACGGCTGCTGGTGCTCCTGAAGCGCTTCGGCCTGGACGCCCCGGCCAGCGCCGCCGACTCCCCGGTACGGGTCATGAGCTTCTCGGCGCGCTCGCTGCACCGGGTGCGGGCCGCCTCCCCGACGCTGCCCACGGTCTACCTGCTGCAGTTCCTCTCGCCCCGCCTGAGGGACGGTCGACTTCCGGCCGGTGTCCGGATCGCAGGCCCCTCGATCCGCATCGTGCGTAATCACCCTGCGTATATCGAGCGGCTGAAAAACGCCGGTCACCAGGTGCACGTGTGGACGGTCAACGAGCCCGAGGACGTCGATCTCTGCGTTGACCTGGGCATTGACGCCATCATCACCAACCGGCCGCGGGCTGTTCTGAGCCAGCTCGGCCGCGAACTCTGAACAACCTCATAAAGACCGTCAAACACCCCTTGACCCGGGCACCTCACCTGCACCATCCTCCGAACTCGGCCACACCATCGAAAACAAGCCACTCGCTTACAGGGAGTGCTCCGGCGCGTTCGGTCCGTGTTCGATCGCTGCGAATGCGTCACTGAACGTGGATTGGCCGGTTTCCGGTACAGGCCAATGGGGCATCCACACCGTGGCGTGGGGCGAAGGAGGTCTCGGGGGTGGCGTTGGTGGTGGCACAGGAGGTGCCCACGTCGTCGAGCATGGCCGTAACCCATGGTCCTGCGGGCGTGGGGGAAGCAAGACATCGCATGCGCGACCAGTTGCGCACGGGCGGTGTGTCGGAAGCGGTCATCGACGATGCCGTACTGATCCTTTCCGAACTTCTGAGCAATGCGTGCAAGCACGGCCGGCCCCTGGGCGACGCCCCGGTCGGTGACGGTGACGTCCGGTGCGCCTGGCGCGTGGAGACCGGCGGGCGGCTCACGGTCGAGGTGACGGACGGCGGCGGGCCGACCCGCCCGGCTCCGGCCACCCCGTCGGTGACGGCGCACGGCGGGCGCGGACTCAACATCATCACGGCGCTGGCCGACGACTGGGGTGTCCGGGACGACACCCGGGGCGAGGTCACGGTGTGGGTCGTCGTGCACGACGACGTTCATGATCCGGATGCCGGGCACCGCCGCGACGACTTCGCTACGCGCGTCACCGCGCCCACCGTCTCCGCCGTCCCTCGGCTGGAGTTCGCGGACGCGTTCGACGACCTGGACTGAACGCGGGTCCCATTCGGACTACGCCGGTCCACTCCGCATCACACAGGTCCACGCCAGACCGCACAGGTCCACGCCGGACCGCTCCGGACCCCACAGGTCCACACCGGTCCGCTCCGGGCCACACACGTCCACATCGGTCCGCGCAGGTCCATGCAAGACCACGCCGGTCCACGCCGACCCACATCGGTCGGCACAAGCACGCACGGGTCGCCGGTGATCCCCATCGGTCCGCATCGGTCGACACCGGTCCGCATCCCGGCCGACACCAACACCCACCGGTCGGCACCGGACCCCGCACCACACCGACACCCACCGGCCGACACCGGACCCCACCCCGCACCACACCGACACCCACCAGCCGACACCGGACCCCACCCCGCACCACACCGACACCCACCAGCCGACACCGGACCCCACCCCGCACCACACCGACACCCACCAGCCGACACCGGACCCCACCCCGCACCACACCGACACCCACCAGCCGACACCGGACCCCACCCCGCACCACACCGACACCCACCAGCCGACACCGGACCCCACCCCGCACCACACCGACACCCACCAGCCGACACCGGACCCCACCCCGGCCCACACCCGCACCCCCCGGCCGACACCACCCCGCACCACCCGCGTGTCGTCCCCAGCCCACCGTTCCGTGCCGCCGGGTTGTCCACAGGCTCCCGTCGGTCATGGCGTGAACGGCTAGGCTCCCGCCCGTACGAGACGAGCCGTAACCGGGAGACACCCACGATGGCCAAGAAGCGCCCCCAGACCACGGCCAAGCGGCCGCAGCCCAGCGACGGGGCCCGCGCCGCGGGCGCTGATGGAGACTTTCCGGTCGTCGGTGCCCGCGAGCCCTGCCCCTGCGGCAGCGGCCGCCGCTACAAGGCCTGCCACGGCCGCGCCGCCGCCCACGCGGTGACCGAGCTGGTCCAGCGCCCCTTCGACGGCCTGCCCGGCGAGGGCGACTGGGTGGCCCTGCGCGAGCTGGTCCCCGCGGCCACGGTCGCGCTGCCCCTGAAGGGCGGCCTCCCCGAGGGCGTCCCGTCGGTCACCCTCGCCACGGTGCTGCCGATGGCCTGGCCGGCCCTCCGCCGGGACGACGGCTCGGTGCTGCTGGGCCTGCAGAACGACACGGCCTCCGGCGACATCAGCCGCGACCTCGCCGACACCCTCCAGCGCGCGCTGACCGCCGAGCCCGGCACTCCGGTGCAGGCCCGCCGCGCCCCGGCCGACGGTCCGCGACTGCAGGATCTGCTCGACCCGGAAGGCACGTTCGAGCCAGTTGTGCACCCGGGCTTCGAGTTCTGGGTCCCGGAGGCGGAGAACGCGTCGCCGGAGGTGACCGCCTCCCTGGAGCGCGCGAACGCCGCCGCCATCCCGACCGTGAAGCTCCAGGGCGTGGACGCCGCGTACTGGTGCGAGACCCCGGACAAGAACCATCTGCGCTGGGTCATGCCGTACCCGGAGGAGCAGCTTCTGGACGGACTCGCCCGGCTGCACGCGGCGGGCCGCTCGGGTCTCGGCGAGGGCACCCGTCTCGTGGGATCCTTCCGTGCTCACGGTCTCACCGTGCCCGTGTGGGACCTCCCGAGCGGGCTCGGCGCGGACGACATCGAGAAGCCGGCCGCCGAGTTCGCCGAGCGTCTCACCGCCGCTCTGGCCACGGACGCCCCGCTCACCCCGGACGAGCGCCGCGCGCGGGGCGGTCTCACCAACCGGCAGGTCACGCTGAGCTGACACCCGGAAGGGAGCAGGGGTTCGACTGAACGGCCGTTCAGTCGCAACAGGCCTGTTCACTCCGGTGACTCCTGTCACAACTCCCCGTTGTGAAAGGGAAGTCGGTGTCCGAATAGCCGAGATCGAATTTGCGAACCGCCGATCTCTTGTTACCGTTCGAGTAGCCCGGTTGCTGGTGCATCCCCCGTCGCCAGCAACCGGGTCTTTTCATGCCCGGCCGCTGTTTACGGAACGACGCCGTCCGTCAACTCGCCGTAGGCGACGAGGAGTTGCTCCCCGAGCGCAGCAACAGCGGCCCGCTCCCGCCCCGCCCGGCGAACTCCGCGACGGCCGTGTAGCCCGCCAGTTCGCCCCGCGTCCGCTCCCGGGGCGTCTCGCACAGCGCGGGCTCGTCCTCGGCCTCCACGACGCAGTGCATCTGCACGGTGCGGTCTCCTGGGCCCATGAGGCTCAGCACCGCGTCCAGGTCGTCGCCGGTCGCGTTCCGGTAGTAGGTGCGCGCCCAGGTGTCCTCACCCTGCGTCATGACACAGGTCTGCGCCTCGATGCCGTCGGGGGAGGAGAGTTCGGGTCCGCAGCGGGCCGCCGTGGCCAGTCCCAGGCCGAGTGTCAGCGGGGAGCGGCCGGGCGAGGGCGCGGCGGACGGCGCCTTGGCGTCGCCAGCGGAGGGGTCCGAGGCGCCGGACGGATCCGAGGCATCCGAGGAGCCCGGGCCGCGGACCAGGGAGCGTACGACCGCGTGCCCCTCGTCGCGTACGGGTCCCGCGGACGCCACGGCCAGCGGCAGCGCGACCGCGCACACCGCGACGCCCGCGAGGGCGAGCAGACGAACCATTCGGGGGTCTGGGGGTCGTCCCCCGGAATGACGCAGCATGTGTCGGAAGATAACGACCAACCACGGGCGTCACGTTCCGCGCGCGCCCGACACCCCTACAACTCGGGGGCGCTCACACCCGTACGAGTGAGGGCCTCGACCACGGCGTCCACCACGGCCTCGACATCGGGGACCCAGGGCGAGGAGGAGCCGGGCAGTGGTGCACGCTCCCAGCGGATCTGGCCCTGGCCGGTCTCGGAGGGCGGCAGGGCGAGGTAGCCGCCCTCGCCGTGGAAGCGGAGCGAGCCGGGGACGTGGTCCTTGGCGTAGAGCAGCTCGCCCAGCTGCTCCAGGGAGTACGGCTTGACGAGCAGCGACCAGCGGGTGGGCGCGGCGACGACCGGGCCGAGGCGCATGCCCTGGCTGTCGAGCGCGGCCAGGGCGCGGGCGGCGGCGGGTGCGGGCAGGCTGACCGCGCAGGGAGCCTTGTCGCCGGTGGCGAGGACGATCGGGGCCGCGGGCCGGTTGCCCCACCACCAGCGCACCATGCGGGCGTCGGTGGTGGCCGCGAGGAGGCCTGGGTCGAAGGGATGTGCTCCGGGCACCGTGCACTCGGGGTCCGGACAGCCGCAGCGGGCCCGGCCCTGAGGATCCGGTGCCACGCCCGGGAGTACGGGCCATTGCCATTCCGTCGCGAAGGTCAGGGCCGCGCTGAGCATCTCAGACCTCCTGTTGTCTCGCCTGGACAGGAGCCTGCGTCGCTTTCCGAGGATCTCGCGCATGAGCGCTCGTTCCTTTCCGTTGCACCGCTGGCAACACCGAGGACCACATCACACCATGTGTCGATCACTTCACTGTGCGTACCTGTTGGCGCATCACACCCCTGCCTTCGGCAAGGGGAGCCCGTACGTGCTGAAAAGCGTGGGCGTGGCGTGGGGGTGGCGAAGTATGGCGTTTGCCGTCCCGCGTATTTCTCTCCGCCTCCGCCACGGGAGGATGGGGCACGATCGTCGGTGGTTAAGACGCCCGGGTCCCTCACCAGGTTCCGGGTGGCCCCCGCCACCCCTGGTCTTCTCCGAGTACGTACCCATCACGACCGCTGTGACGCTCCGTCGAGCAAGCCCAGTCGACCGCAATGGACCGTCCCCTGATGCAGTTTTAAGCCAACTTAGCCAATCCGCAAGGGGAGAACAAAATACCCCCGGTAAACCCATGGACACCAGGAATCCCAGCAGGACAATGCTGGACATCCCCTCACGAGTGCGTGTACATGTGGAGACACTGCTTGCGGCGCAGAATGACATGGGGGTTTGCGATGCTTTTGAGCAATACGCACCGGTCGGAAAGCCGGACGCCATGAACGCCCCTCACCCTCCGAAAGTGGCCGGAATCGATTCAACGGTTCCCTCGCCCGCACACACTGTCGCGCCCGCGCCTGCCGCCACCGGTACCCCTCCGAGCCCCTCCCCGAACACCCGGAACACGCCGGAAACCGCGCCGAACGCGCCAGGTGCCCTGCTCCAGGACCGGCTCGCCGGGTGGGTCTCCGATCTCACGACCCTCCATGAACTCACGGAGCGCCTGGCACGCACGGACGCACTCGACGAGGCCCTCCAGGAGCTGCTGCGCGCCGGAGCCGCCCTGGTGGGCGCCCGCCGCGGACTCGTCGTCCTGGAGCCCGGCGACGGACTCGGCCCCCACACCACCATCGGCCTCGGCCTCGCCCGCTCCGACCTCGGCCACATCGAGACGGTCCCGCGCGGGGCGATGTCGTACGGCCAGATCCTCGACGGCGTGCCCGGCGGCGAGGGCGGCGAGATCGTGCACCCGGACCTGTTCGCCGAGGACGCCCTCGACCCGCGCCACCGCGAGGTCGCCGTACGACTGGGCTACGCGGCGAGCTACGCGCTGCCCCTGGCGACCGACGCGGCCGGGCGTCTCGGGGCCGCCGTGTGGCTGTACGACGAGCCCGCCGAGCCGGTCGAGCGGCAGCGGCACCTCGTCGGCCTGTACGCCCGGTACGCCACCGAGCACCTCGCCCGCGTGCTGGAAGTCGAGCGCACGCGCGCGTGCGTGGCGACCATCGCCGAGGAGCTGCTGCCGTCCCGGCTCCCCCGCGTGGCCGGTGTGCAGCTCGCCGCGCTGCACCGCACAGGTCCGCGCGGCGGCGGCGACTGGTACGACGCGCTGCCGCTGCCCGATGCCGCGCTCGGGCTCGCGGTCGGCTCGGTGACCGGTTCCGGGCCGAGCGCCATCGCCGCGATGGGCCGGCTCCGCGCGTCCCTGCGGGCGTACGCCGTGATGGAGGGCGAGGACCCGGTCGCGGTCCTGTCCGACCTCGAACTGCTCCTGAGACTCACCGAGCCCGCCCGCTCGGCCACCGCCCTGTTCGCCTACTGCGAGCCCGCGCTGCGCAAGATCACCCTGGCCGGCGCCGGACACAGCCCGCCCCTCCTGGTCGGCGAGCGGCGCACGGAGTTCGTGGAGACCTCGGTGTCCGCGCCCCTGGGCATGCTGGCCTGCTGGGAGGCGCCGAGCGTGGAGCTGGAGGCGGAGCCCGGCGAGACGGTTCTGCTCTACACGGACGGCCTGCTGCACCGCACCGGCGACCCCATGGACCGCGCCTTCGCGCGCCTGCACGCGGCGGCCGCCAGCGTCCCCAGGGCGCTGCGCGAGGACCCGGCCCAGATCGCCGACCACGTCCTGCGGACCGTGCTCCCGGAGGGCCTCGACACGGCCGACAGCGACGAGGACGTCGTCCTCCTGGCAGCCCGTTTCGAGTAGTCGTCCGGACGCCATGTGTAACAGGCCATACGGCCCTGGACCCCCTTCCGTACGACCGTACGATGGACGGGGTCCAGTGCCGTATCTAGGAGGATGACCGTGGCCGACGAGCTCAATCCGGCTGTACCGGATCCAGCTGCTACCGCAGCGGGCCCGGAAACTGAGTCCGAGGAGCCTGAAGAGCCCATCAAGAAGCGGAAGAACGGTCTGTACCCGGGCGTGTCCGACGAACTCGCAGACAGCATGAAGTCCGGCTGGGCCGACACCGAGCTGCACGACCTGCAGCCCGTCGAGCAGGCCGAGCACACCGCCCGCCGCCGCGCCGCGCTCTCCGCGCGCTTCCCGGGCGAGCGCCTGGTGATCCCCGCGGGGAACCTGAAGACCCGCTCGAACGACACCGAGTACCCCTTCCGGGCATCGGTCGAGTACGCGTACCTGACGGGCAACCTCACCGAGGACGGCGTCCTCGTCCTGGAACCCACGACGGACGGCCACAAGGCGACGATCTACCTCCTGCCCCGCTCCGACCGCGAGAACGGCGAGTTCTGGCTCTCCGGCCAGGGCGAACTGTGGGTCGGCCGCCGCCACTCCCTCACCGAGTCCGAGCGGCTCTACGGCATCCCCGCCTCCGACGTCCGCGAGCTGCCCGCCGCCCTGCGCGAGGCCACCGGCCCCGTCCGCGTCGTCCGCGGCTACGACGCCGGCATCGAGGCCGCGCTGACCGACAAGGTCACCGCCGAGCGCGACGAGGAACTGCGGGTCTTCCTCTCCGAAGCACGCCTGGTCAAGGACGAGTTCGAGGTCGGCGAGCTGCAGAAGGCCGTCGACTCGACGGTCCGCGGCTTCGAGGACGTCGTGCGCGTGCTCGACAAGGCCGAGGCCACCAGCGAGCGCTACATCGAGGGCACGTTCTTCCTCCGCGCGCGCGTCGAGGGCAACGACGTCGGCTACGGCTCGATCTGCGCCGCCGGCCCGCACGCCACCACCCTGCACTGGGTGCGCAACGACGGCCCGGTCCGCTCCGGAGACCTGCTCCTCCTGGACGCCGGCGTCGAGACGCACACCCTGTACACCGCCGACATCACCCGCACCCTGCCGGTCAACGGCCGCTTCACCGAGATCCAGAAGCAGGTCTACGACGCCGTGTACGAGGCCCAGGAGGCCGGTATCGCGGCGGTGCAGCCGGGCGGCAAGTACCGCGACTTCCACGACGCCGCGCAGCGCGTGCTGGCCGAGCGGGTCGTCGAGTGGGGCCTGGTCGAGGGTCCCGTGGAGCGCGTCCTCGAGCTGGGTCTCCAGCGCCGGTGGACACTGCACGGCACGGGTCACATGCTCGGCCTGGACGTCCACGACTGCGCCGCCGCGCGCACCGAGACGTATGTCGAGGGCACCCTGGAGCCCGGCATGGTCCTCACGGTGGAGCCCGGCCTGTACTTCCAGGCGGACGACCTCACCGTCCCCGAGGAGTATCGCGGCATCGGCGTCCGCATCGAGGACGACATCCTGGTGACCGAGGACGGCAACCGGAACCTCTCGGACGGCCTGCCCAGGACCTCGGCCGAGGTCGAGAGCTGGATGGCCTCCCTCAAGGGCTGACGGCCGGCAGCGGGCACCTGATACAAGACTGATGGCCGGGCACACCTGCGGTGCCCGGCCATTCGTGTGCCGATCGTGTGCCCAGGGGAGGGCACTTTTCATGAACGCGCCTAGGGGGAGGGCTTTTTCGTGAACGACTTCTGGTCAGGTGTCGGCGTCGACCTGCACTTGGAACCCGACCCGGAGGGCGGCCGCAGAGCCGGTCTCGAACGCGCCCTCCGGGACGCCGTACGGGACGGCCGCCTCGCCCCCGGCACCCGCCTCCCGGCGACCCGCCGCCTCGCGGCCGAACTGGGCGTCTCCCGGGGCACCGCGAAGGCGGCCTACGACCAGCTCGTCGCCGAGGGCTATCTGACCGCGCGCCAGGGCTCCGGCACCCAGGTCGCGCTGCTGCCCTCCGTCGACGCGGAGGCACCGGGCGCGGCGGCACGCGCGCGCGTGCCCCGTTTCGACCTGCGGCCCGGCAGCCCCGACGTCGGCGCGTTCCCGGCGGCGGCCTGGCTGCGCTCCCTGCGCCGCGCGATCGCGACGGCACCCTCCCTGGCGTACGACTACGGGGACCCGCGCGGCCGGATCGAGCTGCGGACCGCGCTGTCGGGGTACCTGGGGCGGGCGCGCGGGGTGATCGCACCCCCGGAGCGGATCGTGATCACCTCCGGGTACGTGCAGGGACTCGCGCTCCTCACGCGCGTGCTCGACGGTTCCGGCGTGGCCATGGAGGACCCGGGGCTGCCGTTCCACCGGGAGGTGGTCCGGCACAACGGCGGCCGTGTGGTGCCCGTACGGGTCGACGAACGGGGAGCCCGCGCCGAGGAGTTGGGGGACGCGGCGGCGGTGGTGGTGACCCCGGCCCACCAGTACCCGACCGGCGTCACCCTGCACCCGGAACGCAGACGCGCGCTCACCGACTGGGCACGCGCGCGTGGGGGCCTGATCGTGGAGGACGACTACGACGGGGAGTTCCGCTACGACCGCCAGCCCGTGGGCGCGCTCCAGGGGATGGCACCGGGCCAGGTCGTGTACCTGGGGACCGCGTCCAAGACCCTCGGACCGGCGCTGCGGCTCGGCTGGATGGTGCTGCCGCCGCACCTCGTCGACGCGGTCGCCGACGCCAAGCTGCACAGCGACCACCACACCGAGACCATCGGCCAGTTGGCCCTCGCCGAGCTGATCGACAGCCACGCCTACGACCGCCACGTGCGCGCGTGCCGACTGCGGTACCGGCGCCGCCGCGACCAGCTCCTCGGTCGGCTGGGAACGCACGCAAACGTTTACGGCATCGCGGCGGGACTGCACGCGCTGGTGGAGGTCGCCGACGAGGAGGCGGCGCTCGCCCGGGCGGAGAAGGAGGGGCTCGCGGTGGGACGGCTGGGTGAGCACTGGCATACGGCGGGCGTGGACGCGGACGCGGACGCGAGCCAGGGGCGGCCGCAGGGGCTGGTGGTCGGGTACGGGACGCCCCGGGAGCGGGTCTATCCGGACGCGTTGGAGGCGTTGGGGCGGGTGTTGGACGGGGCCTGAAGGGGACCGCTGACGGGATCGGCGAGGGGGCCGTGGCGAGATCCGGTCGAGTCTGATTGGACCAACAAAAGGAGCGACCATTGGGTCTCTTCACAGGCCCACCGAGCTTCTAACGTCGTACCCATGACGAACTCACTCGTCCCTCCCGTGGGCCCGCAACGCACGCTCGCACTCGCCCAGTTGACCAACTCGGTCGGTGACGGCGCCTACTACGTGACCTCGGCGCTGTACTTCACCCACGTCGTCGGGCTCGCCCCCGCGCGCGTGGGCCTCGGGCTCACCCTCGCCTGGGCCGTAGGTTCGCTGGTCGGGGTGCCGCTGGGGCGGCTGGCGGACCGGCGCGGGCCGCGCGGTACGGCGGTGCTGCTGGCGCTGGCGACGGGGCTCGCGGTGGCGTCCTTCCTCGTCGTCCGGAGTTTCGTGCCGTTCGTGATCGCCGCGTGTGCCTACGCCTCCGCGCAGTCGGGGCTCGCGGCGGCCCGGCAGGCGCTGCTGGCGGGGCTGGTGTCCGCCGGAGAGCGGACCGGGCTGCTGGCGCATCTGCAGTCGACGCTGAACGCCGGTCTCGCGGTGGGCGCGGGCCTGGGCGGCCTCGCGCTGCGGGCGGGGACGCGGTCGGCGTACCTCGGGGTGTTCGCGCTGGACGCGCTGAGCTTCCTGGTGTGTGCCGGGCTGCTGCTGCGACTGCCGTCGGTGCGGGGCGTGCAGGTGCGGAAGGCGGGTGGGCTCGGGGTGCTGCGGGACCGGCCGTACGTCGTCGTCACGCTGCTCAACACCGTGCTGCTGCTCCGGATGCCGTTGCTCAGCCTCGGGCTGCCGCTCTGGATCGCCGAGCGGACGGACGCGCCGACCTGGCTGGTCTCCGCGCTGTTCGTGCTCAACACCGGTGCGGTGATGGCCTTCCAGGTGCGGACGGCCCGCGGGATCACGGGGCTCGCGTCGGCCACGCGCGCGGTGCGGCGGTCGGGCTGGATCATGCTGGCGGCCTGCGCGGTGTTCGCGCTGTCGGCGGGCGCGTCGCCGTGGGTGGCCGTGGGGGCGCTGGTGGTCGGCGCCGTACTCCAAGTGGCTGCCGAGATGGGGCAGTCGGCGGGTTCCTGGCAGCTCTCCTTCGACCTGGCCCCGGCCGACCGGGTGGGCGAGTACCAGGGCTTCTTCGGGACCGGTGTCACGGTCGCCAGGACGATGGGCCCCCTGGTGCTCACGTCACTCCTCCTGGAGTGGGGGACACCGGGCTGGCTGCTGCTGGGCGGGGCGACGGTCGTGGCGTCGTACGCGATGGGTCCGGCGGTACGGCGGGCGGCGGGTGCCGGGCGCGAGACGGACGAGGAGTCGGACGCGGCGGGCGGGGTCAACAGGCGGCCGGCACTGGCGAGTTGACCGGCACCGGTCACGGGTCCAGAAACTCACACGGCCATCAGCGGCGCGTCCTTCCGCCACTTCAGGATCTTGTCGAAGCTCACCACCGCGCCGCCCACACCCGGCTTGTTGCCGATGTGGACGTGGTCGGCGAGTTCCTGGATGAGACAGAGGCCGCGGCCGTTCTCCGCCTCGCTGGGGGCCGGGCGGACGGACTGGGTGCGGGCGAAACCGGGGCCCGAGTCGGCGACCTCGATACGGCACTTCTCGCCGTCGAGGTAGGCGGTGACCCGGTACGCCTCCGAGGACGTGCCGTGCGCGGTGTCGCCGCCGTGCTCGACGGCGTTGGCGCAGGCCTCGGTGAGGGCGACGGAGAGGTCGTAGGAGATGTCCGGGTCGACGCCCGCGGTCTCCATCGTGCCGAGGAACAGTCGCCGCGCGAGCGGCACGCTCGCGGCCTCGCGCCTCAGATGGAGTGACCACCAGATGCTCATGCTCCAGCCTCCCGGCCGCGGCTCGACATAGTGATACCTATTGCCGCCCGTGCCCCTGCGTAAGCACGGAGTTGACGTGATGCCGCCCATATGGGGGATGTGTCCCAAACGTAATTGGTGTATCCGGAGGTAGCTCACGTCGGAGAGTGATCTTTGTGACGTACGACACACTATGGCCCCGATGTGGTGGACCTGCCGTATAGCCACGACGGAGCCGGTGCGATGATGAGCCCGCCATGACTGCCCCCCACCCCCATACGGCGCGCTCCGGAGGTGAACTCCGGGTCCTGCGGGCCGCGGTGTTCGCCGCGGTCTGTGTCGTGCTGGCCGCGGCCGGACACGCGATCGCCTCCTGCGCGACCGTTCCGCTGTGGACCGTGGGGGCGGGCTTCCTCGCGACCTTCCTCGTCGTGGCGCCGCTCGCCGGGCGGGCGCGCTCGCTGCCGGGGATCGTGGTGCCGCTCGCGGTCGGACAGACCGTGCTGCACACGCTGTTCGGGCTGGGGCAGAGCGCGGGGACGTCCACCAGCGGTTCCCTGCCGGCGTCCGACGCCACGCTCGTCGCGCGCGCCGCGCATCTCCTGTGCGGGACCACCGCGGCCGCGATCAGCCCGGCGCAGGCCCACCAGATCCTCACCGACGCGCGACTGCTGCCGACTTCGGGCTCGACGGGCTCGATGAGCGGCATGGGGTCCATGGCGTCGATGCACCATCCGGCGGACGCCATGTCCACGTCCGCCGGCTCCTCGATGTCGCTGTTCCCGTCCCTGTCGATGCTGCTCGGTCACGTCCTCGCGGCGGTCGCCGCGGGCTGGCTGCTGCGGCGCGGGGACCAGGCGCTGCTGCGCCTGATGGAACTGTCGGCGCACGGAGTCGCCGAAGGGGCGCTCGTACGGTCCCTGCGCGGGGCCCTCGCCCTGGTGCGCGCCCTGCGGGCCGGACTGCCGGGGGAGCCCGAGGCGGGCCCGCGTCCGCGCCACAGCGCCCTGTTCGCGCCGCCCGCGCCGCACACCACCGCGCTCCAGCACTCGGTGATCCGCCGCGGCCCGCCGGTCGCCGCCGCACACACCCTCGCCGCCTGACGCGACGCGACCACCACCCCGCACTCCTTTCTGTTCCGTGCGTGGAGAGGCCGCCGTCGTGCGGCACACGCGCGTGCCCGTGTTCCTCCGCCGGGAGACCCCGGTGCACCTGGGACCCCACGCGCCCCTCTTCACCACCGGAACTCACTCGAACTCGAAGTGGAGTGCTCCTTTCATGAAGGCTTCTCGTATCGCCGCCGCCGTTGGTGTCGCCGGCTCGGCCGTGCTCGTGCTGTCCTCCCCCGCCTTCGCACACGTCTCCGTGCAGCCGGAGGGCGCAGCCGTCAAGGGCGGCTACGCGGTCGTCGACTTCAAGGTCCCGAACGAGCGTGACGACGCCTCGACCACCAAGCTGGAAGTGAACTTCCCGACCGACCACCCGCTGGCCTCCGTGATGCCGGAGCCGATCAGCGGCTGGACCGTCAAGGTCACCAAGTCGAAGCTCGCCAAGCCGGCCGAGATGCACGGCGAGACGATCACCGAGGCCGTCACCAAGGTCACCTGGACCGCGACCGGCAAGGGCGTCGAGCCCGGCTACTTCCAGAAGTTCCCGGTCTCCGTCGGCATGCTGCCCACGGACGCCGACCAGATCGTCTTCAAGGCGCTGCAGACGTACTCCAACAAGGAGGTCGTGCGCTGGATCGAGGTGCAGAAGGACGGCGAGGAGGAGCCCGACAACCCGGCGCCCACCCTCAAGCTGACCTCCGCCGCCGCGTCCGGCGCGACCGCCGAGGACGCCTCCGAGACGTCGAAGAAGACCGAGACCACCGCCGCCGACTCCACGTCGTCGTCCTCCGGTTCGTCCGACACCACCGCCCGCGTCCTCGGCGTGGTCGGCATCGTCGTCGGCGCTGCGGGCGTGGCGTACGGCGTTATGGCCGGTCGACGGCGTACGACCGTCTGAGGCCCGTCCACTGATGGCGTGCACCGGGGTCCGTGCGACTCTTGCGTCCGACCCCGGTGCGCGCCGGAGCTCTCACAACTGGGACATTTTCCTATGCGCAAGAAGACGTTCGCGGCGGCCGTTCTGCTGGCCGCCGCCACCCTGACGCTCTCCGCCTGCGGCAGCGGGGACGACGGCAAGAGCCCCGTCGCCGCGGTCTCCGCGGACACCGCGACGCAGGCCGCCACCGTGCTCGACACCCCGTTCGAGAAGCCCGACCTGGTGCTCACGGACACGCACGGCAAGAAGTACGACCTGCGGGCGGAGTCCAAGGGCCGCCCGACGCTGATCTACTTCGGCTACACCCACTGCCCCGACATCTGCCCGCTGACGATGAACAACATCGCCGTCGCCAAGAAGGCGCTGCCCAAGGCCGAGCAGGACAAGCTGCTCGTCGTGTTCGTCACCACCGACCCGGCCCGGGACACCCCCTCGGAACTCGGCAAGTGGCTCAAGGGCATCGACACCCAGTTCGTCGGCCTGACCGGGAAGTTCTCCGCCATCCAGGCCGGCGCCCGCTCGATCGGCATCTCCATCGAGCCGACCTCGAAGGACAAGAACGGCAAGCTGGTCTCGGTCCACGGCACCCAGGTCGTCGCGTTCTCCCCGAAGACCAACGGCGGCTATCTGCTCTACGGCCAGGACACCACCGTCGACGACTACACCAAGGACCTCCCCAAGATCGTCAAGGGGGAGACGCCGTGAAACACGCGGTCGCGTCCTCCGTCGCAATACTCGCGGGGGCGCTGGTCCTCACGGGCTGCGGCGGCTCGGACGACGCCAAGGCCCAGCTCTCCGTCAGCTCCGCCTACATGCCCCAGCCCGTCTCGGAGATGGCGGCGGGCTTCCTGGACATCGCCAACAAGGGCGGCGCGAAGGACCAGTTGACCTCCGTCACCAGCGACCTCGGCCCGGTCTCCGTGCACGAGACCGTCGGCCAGTCGATGGAGGAGGTGAAGTCCCTCGATGTGCCCGCACACGGTCAACTCGTGTTCAAGAGCGGGGGCAACCACCTGATGTTCGACAAGCTGAAGCACACGCTCAAGCAGGGCGATCACGTGACCGTGAAGCTGCACTTTGCCAAGTCCGGCCCCCTCACGGTTGAGATGCCGGTGAAGTCGGCCACGTACAACCCCACGACCGGGCACTGAGGGAGGGACCCCACCTTGACCACGACCATCACCCCCCGCGTCCGCAATCTGGTGCTGCTGCTCCTGGCCGTCACCGGCATGCTCTTCGCCGGGGCCGGTACCGCCTCCGCGCACGCCGCGCTGACCGGCAGCGACCCCACTTCGGGGGTGGTGGTCGACAAGGCTCCGACGCAGATCTCGCTCACCTTCTCCGAGAAGGTCTCCACGAACAACGACTCGCTGCGCGTCCTCGACCCGAAGGGCAAACGCGTCGACGTCGGCAAACCGTCCAACATCAGCGGGACGACCTACGCCATCCAGGTCCGCAGCGGCCTGTCCGACGGCACCTACACCGTGGCCTGGCAGGTCGTCTCGGCCGACAGCCACCCCGTGGCCGGCGCCTTCACCTTCTCCGTCGGCGCCCCCTCCAAGACCACCGTCTCCGTCTCCGACCAGGACGTCGGCGGCGGGCTCGTCGGCGGCCTGTACGGCTTCGGGCGCTACATGTCGTACGCCGGTTTCATCGTCATGGTCGGCGGCGCCGCGTTCATCCTGGCCTGCTGGCAGCGGGGCGCCGGGGTGCGCGCGCTGCAGCGCCTCGTCGTCTCCGGCTGGGTCGCGCTCACCGCGGCCACGCTCTGGCTGCTGCTCCTGCGCGGCTCGTACACGACCACCGGCAAGCTCGGCGACATCTTCGACCTGAACCTCGTGGGACAGGTCCTCCAGACCAAGACGGGCGCCGCGCTCGTCTCCCGGCTGCTGCTGCTCGCCGCCGCCGCGCTGTTCATCGCCGTGCTCTTCGGGGCGTACGACAAGCGCGAGGAAGAGGAGAAGCGGGACCTCACCTTCGGTCTCGCGATCGGCGGCGGTGTGGTGGCCGCCGGGCTCGCCGCGAGCTGGGCGCTGGCCGAACACGCCTCGACCGGGCTCCAGCCCGGCATCGCGATGCCCGTCGACGTCGTCCACCTGCTGGCCGTCGCGACCTGGCTCGGCGGCCTCTCCGCCCTCCTCGTCTCGCTCTACCGCGCGCCCGCCGACAACCAGGTCGGGCGGGCGGCCGTCCAGAACTTCTCCCGCATCGCCTTCGGCAGCGTCCTCGCCCTCGTCGCGACCGGCATCTACCAGTCCTGGCGCCAGCTCGGCTCCTGGTCGGCCTTCACCGACACCGGCTACGGCCAGCTGCTGCTCGTGAAGATCGGGCTGGTCGCGCTGCTCGTCGGTATCGCGTCGATCTCCCGGCGGTGGACGGCACGGCTTGCGGACACGGGCGAGACGGCAACGGCGGCCGAGCCGACCGAGAACACCGTCGAGGGGCGCGCCAAGGAGAAGGCACACGCCAGCGCCTCTTCGAAGACCGCCGACTCCAGCGCCCCTTCCGCCGAGGTCAGCTCCTCCAGCGCTACGACGTCCAGCGAGGCCGGTGCCTCAAGCGCCACGGCCTCCGCCGAGGACGACTCCGACGTGACCGCGCCCTCGTCCCCGTCCGCGTCCGCGTCCTCCAAGGGCGGCGACTCCGAGGCGCCCGGCGGTTCCAAGCGGGCCGCTCAACTCGCCCGGCAGCAGGCCGCCGTGGACTCCACGCGGCAGAAGCGGCTGCGGGACGCCGATCCGATCCGGTTCGGGCTGCGCCGGTCGGTGCTCGCCGAGGCCGCCGTCGCCGTGGTCGTGCTGGCCGTCACCACGGCCCTGACGACCACCGAACCGGGCCGCACGGAGGAGGACGCCAAGGCGGCCAAGGCCTCCTCTTCCTCGGCCTCCTCCTCGTCGTCCGCGGGCGCCCTGACCCTGGACATGTCCTTCGACACCGGAGGCACGGACGGCAAGGGCGTCATACGCCTCGACCTCGACCCCGCGCGCGTGGGCGGCAACGAGATGCACGTCTACGTGCAGCGCCCCAACGGCCGGGCCTTCGACGTCCCCGAGGTGAAGGTCGCCTTCACCCTGGCCGCGAAGAAGATCGGCCCGCTGCCCGTGACGCCCGACCACATCACCACCGGGCACTGGGCCGCGACCGGAATCCAGATCCCCATGGCGGGCGACTGGAAGATCTCGGTGACCGTGCGGACCTCCGACATCGACCAGACGACCGTCGACAAGAACGCGCAGATCGGCTGAACCACGCCATGCCTGACCAGTCCCTTCCCCAGACCCGGACCGTAGAGGCACCTCCTGGGGAGGCCGTTTCCGAAAAAGCCTCCCCCGGGGAGGGCATTTCCCGCCGACGACTCCTCGGTACGGCCGGTGCCACCGGGCTCGTGCTCGGTGCGGCGGGCGGGGCCGTGGGCTACGCGTCCGCGCCCGCCGGTGCCACACCGCTCACCTCGCTCGGCGAGGACAGGGCAATGTTTCACGGGAAACATCAGCCCGGCATCACCGAGGGCCTCCAGGCGCGCGGCCACCTCGTCGCCTTCGACCTGGCGGCGGGCGCGGGCCGCAAGGAGGCGGCGGCTCTGTTGCGCCGCTGGTCGACGACCGCCCAGCGGCTGATGGCGGGCGAGGCGGCGGCGCAGGACGACACGGATGTCGCCCGGGACGCGGGGCCCTCGTCGCTGACGATCACCTTCGGCTTCGGCAACTCCTTCTTCTCCCGTACGGGACTGGAGAAGCAGCGCCCGGGCTCCCTCGACCCGCTGCCCGACTTCTCCTCCGACCACCTCGACAAGGCGCGCAGCAACGGCGACCTGTGGGTGCAGATCGGCGCCAATGACGCACTGGTCGCCTTCCATGCCCTGCGCACGATCCAGAAGGACGCGGGCAGCGCGGCCAAGGTCCGCTGGCAGATGAACGGCTTCAACCGGACCCCGGGTGCCACGTCCCACAAGCTGACCGCCCGCAACCTCATGGGCCAGCTCGACGGCACCCGCAACCCCAAGCCGACCGAGTCCGACTTCGACAAACGGATCTTCGTGCCGGCGTCCGGTTCGGCCGACCCGGCATGGATGGCGAACGGCTCCTACGCCGTCGTACGCCGGATCCGCATGCTCCTCGACGACTGGGAGAAGCTCTCGGTCCACGCCCAGGAGAACGTCGTCGGGCGCCGGAAGTCGAACGGGGCCGCGCTGTCCGGGGGCGGTGAGACGACGGCGATGGACCTGGAGAAGACCGACGCGAACGGCGCCCTTGTCGTCCCCATCAACGCGCACGCCCGGATCGCCCGGCCCGACCAGAACGGCGGGGCGGCCATGCTCCGGCGCCCCTTCTCGTACCACGACGGCATCGCCGCCGACGGCACCCCGGACGCCGGGCTCCTCTTCGTGTGCTGGCAGGCGGACCCGCTGCGTGGCTTCGTCACCGTGCAGCGCAAGCTCGACCGCGGTGACGCCCTGTCGACGTACATCCGCCACGAGGCGAGCGGTCTGTTCGCGGTGCCGGGCGGGGCGGCGGAGGGCGAGTACGTGGGGCAGCGGTTGCTGGAGGGGTGAGGCCGTCGCCCTCACGGGTGGCTCGTCGAGAAGCGTGCGTCCGGTTTCGCAAGGCCCATTAGGGTGAGGTCATGCCAGCCAGCTACGCGTATCTCGGCCCTGAGGGCACCTTCACCGAAGTCGCCCTGCGGACGCTGCCCGAGGCGGCCACCCGGGAGCTGATCCCGTACGTGTCGGTGCAGTCCGCGCTGGACGCGGTCCGCACCGGCGAGGCCGAGGCCGCGTTCGTGCCGATCGAGAACTCCGTCGAGGGCGGCATCACCACCACCCTGGACGAACTGGTCGCGGGCGCGCCGCTGATGATCTACCGCGAGGTGCTGCTGTCGATCACCTTCGCGCTGCTGGTCAAGCCGGGCACGAAGCTCTCCGACATCAAGACGGTCTCCGCGCACCCCGCCGCCCAGCCGCAGGTCCGGAACTGGATGAAGGCGAACCTCCCGGACGCCCTGTGGGAGTCGGCGGCCTCGAACGCGGACGCCGCCCGGCTGGTCCAGGAGGGCCGCTACGACGCCGCGTTCGCCGGTGAGTTCGCCGCCGCCCGGTACGGTCTCGAGGCGCTGGAGACCGAGATCCACGACGCGGAGAACGCGCAGACCCGGTTCGTGCTGGTGGGCAGGCCCGCCCGGCCCGCGGCGCCGACCGGCGCGGACAAGACGTCCGTGGTGATCTGGCAGCGGGACGACCACCCCGGCGGTCTGCGCGATCTGCTGGGCGAGTTCGCCACCCGGGGCATCAACCTCATGCTGCTCCAGTCCCGCCCGACCGGCGCCGGCATCGGCAACTACTGCTTCTGCATCGACGCCGAGGGCCACATCTCCGACCGCCGGGTGGCCGAGGCGCTGGCCGGGCTCAAGCGGATCTGCCTTCAGGTGCGCTTCCTCGGGTCGTACCCGCGCGCGGACGTCGGTGTGGACGGGGTGCGGCCGCTGTTCCCGGCCACCTCGGACGCGGACTTCCTGGCCGCCGCCGACTGGGTCGCGCACTGCCAGGACGGCCGTTTCTGACCGGTGGGACCGCACGGTTCCGACCGGTCGTACCCCCTGATCGTCCCGGTACTACCTGCGTATCTTCGTTATCCACAGAAGTTATCCACAGGTCCGCTTCTCGACCTGGGGACAAGTCGACAACCAAGTGCGATCCAGTCGACAAATCTCCCTACAGCGGGTCGATCCGTCCACCGGCGCGTAGGTCACTCTTCGTCCACCTGTTTCCTTCGGGCAATCCTTTGGAGCGACGCATTTCCACCCGAAAGTGGATGGGGGCCGCGTTTGGGACAGGAATTGCCCGTCGCGGGAAACCCCTTGGAAATGATCACTTCCGATGTCCACAGATCTTTCGCACACCCTGTGGATAACTCTTCCGGGATGTGGATTCCTGTGGACAACCGCATCCCCAAGTCCCGTTTCCCACAAGGGATTCGGGTCAACGGGCCGCCTCACGCCTGCCCCGTTCCAGGGAGCGGACGGCCTTTTCATTGACCCGCGTCACCCAGCTCAGACACTCTGCGCAATTGCCGCATACCCGTAGGTAAGGCGCAGTTCGGAATACCGAGTCGTGAGCCGGAACCCGTCACCGGTAGCCTGGTCGCGTGATTGACCTTCGCCTGCTCCGTGAGGACCCCGACCGTGTGCGCGCGTCCCAGCGCGCCCGTGGAGAGGACGTCGCGCTCGTCGACGCTCTCCTGTCCGCCGACGAGCGGCGCAGGTCGTCCGGCGTCCGCTTCGACGAGCTGCGTTCCGAGCAGAAGGCGCTCGGCAAGCTCATCCCCAAGGCCTCCGGCGACGAGAAGGCCGAGCTGCTCAAGAAGACGGGCCAGCTCGCCGCCGACGTCAAGGCGGCTGACGCCGAGCAGCACGAGGCGGACGAGGAGACCAAGCGTCTCGCGCTCCAGCTGGGCAACCTCGTGCACCCCGACGTGCCCGTCGGCGGCGAGGAGGACTTCGTCGTCCTGGAGACGCACGGCACGATCCGCGACTTCGCCGCCGAGGGCTTCGAGCCCAAGGACCACCTGGAGCTGGGCGAGGCGCTGGGCGCCATCGACGTCGAGCGCGGCGCGAAGGTCTCCGGCTCGCGCTTCTACTACCTCACCGGCGTCGGCGCCCTTCTGGAGCTGGCGCTCGTCAACGCGGCGATCGCGCAGGCCACCGAGGCCGGCTTCATCCCGATGCTGACCCCCGCGCTGGTCCGCCCGCGCGCCATGGAGGGCACCGGCTTCCTCGGCCAGGCCGCGGAGAACGTGTACCACCTGGAGAAGGACGACTTCTACCTCGTCGGCACCTCCGAGGTCCCCCTCGCCGCGTACCACATGGACGAGATCCTGGACGCGGAGAAGCTCCCGCTGCGCTACGCGGGCTTCTCCCCGTGCTTCCGCCGCGAGGCCGGCACCTACGGCAAGGACACGCGGGGCATCTTCCGCGTGCACCAGTTCGACAAGGTCGAGATGTTCTCGTACGTCCTCCCCGAGGACGCGGAGAACGAGCACCAGCGCCTCCTGGACTGGGAGAAGCAGTGGCTCAGCGCCCTCGAACTGCCCTTCCAGGTCATCGACGTGGCCTCGGGCGACCTGGGCTCGTCGGCGTCCCGCAAGTTCGACTGCGAGGCGTGGATCCCGACCCAGGGCAAGTACCGCGAGCTGACCTCGGCCTCCAACTGCGACAGCTTCCAGGCCCGCCGCCTGTCGGTGCGGCTGCGCGACGGCAAGAAGGTCCAGCCGCTGGCCACACTCAACGGCACGCTGTGCGCCGTACCGCGCACGATCGTGGCGATCCTGGAGAACCACCAGCTGCCCGACGGCTCCGTGCGCGTGCCCGAGGTGCTGCGTCCGTACCTGGGCGGCCGTGAACTGCTGGAGCCGGTCGCCAAGTGAGCAGCGGCTTCCCGTACAGGCTGATCGCGACCGACCTCGACGGGACGCTCCTGCGCTCCGACGAGTCGATCTCCTCGCGTACCCGTGACGCGCTCGCCGCGGCCACCGCGGCGGGCGCGGCCCACATCGTGGTGACGGGCCGCGGGGTCCCCTGGACCCGGCACATCCTCGACGACCTCGGCTACGACGGCCTCGCGGTCTGCGGCCAGGGCGCCCAGGTCTACGACGCCGGGGAGCACCGCCTGCTGACGTCGGTGACCCTGGACCGGCAGCTCGCCGGGGTGGCGCTCGCGAAGATCGAGGCGGAGGTCGGCCCGCTGTACCTCGCGGCAAGCCGGGACGGCCTGGACGGCGATGTGCTGGTCGGCGACGGATACGCCCTCACGGGCTCGCTGCCGTCGACCCCGCTCTCGGACGTGTCCGAGCTGTGGGCGGCGCCGCTGAACAAGATCTACATCCAGCACCCGACCCTCACCGACGACCAGCTCGCCGAGGCGGCACGGCGGTCGGCCGGTGGCTTCGTCTCCGTCGCGATGGCCGGCGAGGGCATCGTCGAACTGCTCCCGCTCGGCCTCTCCAAGGCCACCGGCCTGTCCCTCGCGGCCCGCCGCCTGGGCCTGAAGGCCGCCGACACGATCGCCTTCGGTGACATGCCGAACGACATCGCGATGTTCGCCTGGGCCTCCCACAGCGTGGCGATGGCCAACGCCCACGAGGAGCTCAAGGCGGTGGCTGACGAGGTGACGGCCTCCCACGACGAGGACGGCATCGCGGTGGTGCTGGAGCGACTGCTCCCGTAGGTCATGCCGCTGGGGCGGCGCCCGTCCCCCGGAGAGCGGTGCCTCATGGCACCGAACCGGGCGACCGACCCGCCCCAGCGTGAAATGCCCCCGGCGATGGAGGCGAAAGGGAAGGCGGCCCACGCGATAATGAGTCGCGTGCTCGAAGCGGCCGCCCCGGGCAGCTCCCCGTGGTGGGCGACTCGACGGAGGGTAACTACTCCGGAGACCGCCGCGGGCTGCCCTGAAGGGAGTTGGACGTACTGCCGTGCATGGACATCGTCCAGCTCCTCTCCCAGTAGATGCCGCCGGCCTGATCCGGCGTCGACAGAACAACTGTGCCTGTAGGCCGAGTTGGACGCCACTCAATTAACCGGGCCCCCGGTACTCGCCCCTTCAGGGGCGCGAGGCTGTAACACTGTGCGGCTCCGCCGCGCGGGCGCGACAAGCCCCCACCGGGCCCGCAGCCAACGAACCAACCCGTCGGCCAGAACCCCTACCGCCGCCGCCACTTGCGCCGCCGGGCCTTGCTGAAGAACCACCCCGCGGGCGGCTCGTCGGAACGCCACGGCTGCGGCTCGGGAGACTCCGCCCGCCAGCGCGCCGCGAGCATCCGCGCCCGGGCCGACGGCTCGGCCGTCTCGGCCGAGCGTATGAAGTCGTCGTCCAGGACCAGCTTGTCCCAGCCGTCCCCGGACTCAGCCTGTCCGCCGCCGTACGCAGCCTCTCCGGCCATCCCCGTCCTCCTAGCCACGCGTCCCGTTTGCCCAGTGTGCCCGGACAGAGATGAAGCCCCCGTCAAGATCAGGACCTGTCATTCCTCGCCGGCGAGCTTCAGCGTGCGCAGCTTCTGCCCGGCGAACCAGGTCGCTCCGGCGGTGACCACGACGAGGAACACCGTGGCCGTGGTCAGTCCGACGTCCGAGGTGACCAGGTCGCCGCCGGCCACCTTCTGGGCGACGGCCAGGGCCCACTGCTGGACGCTGAGCGTGCGCGCACCGGCGACCAGGGAGCCGAACAGGGCTTCCCAGACGAGGGCGTAGACGAGCCCGAAGACGACCGCGTGCCGGGAGACCGTGCCGAGCAGCAGGAAGAGTGCCGCGTAGGCGATGGAGGCGACCAGCGCGGCCACCGTGTAGGCGACGGCGATCTGCTGGCCGTTGCCGTTGAGGACGAGCCCGGCGATCAGCATGGGGACCGCGGAGAACACCATGGTGACGGCGATGGCCACGATCAGCTTGGTGAAGATGATCGTGGGCCGCTTCAGCGGCTTGGACAGCAGGTACACCACCGAGCCGTCGTCGATCTCGGGGCCGATCGCTCCGGTGCCCGCGATGACGCCGATGATCGGCACCATCGTGGCGAGGCCGAGCCCGCCGAGGACGTCGACCGCGGTCTGGTCGTCGGCGCCCGCGAGGCCCCGCACCACCACGGAGATCATGATCAGCAGGAAGGGCAGGGCGCCCAGGATGAGGGCCCGGCGCTTGCCGAGCAGGGCCCGGTAGGTGAGTCGGGCGACTGTGGGGTCGTACATCTTGGCCTCCTACGCCGCGACGAGATACGAGAAGACGGACTCGAGGGACTCGTCGGACGGCGAGACCGTGAGCAGCCGGATGCCGTGGTCCTTGGCCACCCGGGGCAGCAGGACCGTGAACCGGGCGAAGTCGACGGCCTCGACGCGCAGCGCGCCCTCGGCCAGGTCGACCTCGATGCCGGACGTCGACGGGTCGGCGATCAGCGCGGCCGCGAGGGTGCGGTCGTCGCTGGAGCGGACCAGGTAGCGGTGCGGGCGGTCGGTCATCAGGCGGCGGATCTTGCGGAAGTCGCCGCTGGCCGCGTGCCGTCCGGCCACCACCACCTCGATGTGCCAGGCGAGTTGCTCGACCTCTTCGAGGATGTGGGACGAGAACAGCACCGTGCGGCCCTCGTCGCCCATGCGGCGCAGCAGGTCCATGAGCTGCATGCGCTGGCGCGGGTCCATGCCGTTGAACGGCTCGTCGAGCAGGAGCAGCGACGGGTCGTGCACCAGGGCGCTGGCCATTTTCACGCGCTGCCGCATGCCCTTGGAGTACGTCGAGATCTTGCGGTCCTGGGCGTACTCCATCTCGACCGTGGCCAGCGCCTTCTGGGCCGCCTTGGCGCCGAGGCCGTGCAACTCGGCGTTGGCGACGACGAATTCGCGTCCGGTGAGGAAGTCGTACATCGCCTCGCGCTCGGGGACGATGCCGATGTGCTTGTAGATCTGTTCGTTGCGCCAGACCTGCTCGCCGTCGAGGGTGACGGTGCCGGTGGAGGGGGCGAGGAAGCCGCCCATCATGTTGATGAGGGTGGACTTCCCGGCGCCGTTGGGGCCGAGCAGTCCGGTGACTCCGGGGCCGACGGTCATGGTGATGTCGTTGACGGCGACCACGTTGCCGAACCAGCGGGAGACGTGGTCGATGGAGAGCGTGGTCACAGGCCCACCTTCCGGTAGCGGCGGATCAGGAGGCCGTAGGTCGCGGCGATGAGGCCCAGGACGGCGAGGACGTAGACCACGCCTTCGGCGTGGGTGGGGCCGACGCCTCCGGGGAACGCCGATGTCGCGCCCAGGAACGCCGACTGGAGTCCGTCGATGAGCGTGACGGGCGAGAAGAGGCCGATCCACGGGATGGCGCCCGTGGCGTCCTGCGCGTCCGCGATCGCCTGGAGGGTGGAGACCGCGCCGTAGGAGATGGTCAGTACGGCGATGACGGCGGCGATGCCGAAGCCGCGGCGCGGGGTGACCGCGGCGATGACCAGGCCGATGCCGGCGAAGAGCAGCGAGAGGAGGGTCACGGAGACGAGTCCTTGGGCGAAGCCCTTGGTCTGGTCGGCGAAGTCCAGCTTGGCGAGCAGCGCGCCTACGTAGAGCACGATCAGCGGCGCGGCGGTCAGGATGAACATCGCCGAGGCCAGGGCCGCGAACTTGGCCCGCACGTAGTCGGAGCTCTCGATCGGCCGTGAGAAGTACAGCGGCACGGTCTTGAAGCGCAGGTCGCGCGAGACCGACTGGGGTGCCTGCGAGGCGACGTACAGGCTGATGACGGCCTGCATGATGATCGCGTAGCGGGTGTAGGTCACCGGCAGGTCGTGCGCCTTGGTGGCGACCGCGACGGCGACCATGATGGCCGCGGGCACGCACATGACCACGAACAGCAGCATCGGCAGGACCTTGGACTTCACCGAGCGGCCGAGGCCGTAGGCGCCGCGCAGGGACTGCGAGTAGAGCGAGCGGCGGGCGTAGGCGCGGCCCAGGCGGGGGCCGTTGTAGTTGCGGTAGCCGATGTTGTGGATGCGGGTCTGGTCGCCCGGCTGGGGGACCAGGGGCTGGTCAATTGCCATGGCCTACGGCCTCCTTCCGCTCTGCGTCGTGGTCGGTGCCCGTGTCGGCGTCGGTGAAGACCTCGGAGATGTGGTGCCTGCGCTGCTCCATGCGCACCAGTCCGAGACCGAGGTCGGCGATCGTGTCGCGGACCACGTCGTACGTCTCCTCGCCGGTGGCCGTCAGGAGGAGGACGTGACCCGCGCCCGGGAGGCCGCTGCTGTCGTGGGTGTCCACCCCGCGCGCGTGGAGCGCGTCGCGCACCGCGCGGGTGCCGTCCGGGTGTTCGTCGGTGTCGGTGACCTCGATCGCCAGGGTGGTCGTGGTCTGGGTGAAGTCCGTGGTGGAGCTGGAGCGCAGGAGCTTGCCGCCGTCGACCACGATCACGTGGTCGCAGGTGCGCTCCAGCTCGCCCAGCAGGTGCGAGGTCACCAGGACCGAGATGCCGAAGTCCGTGTGGATGCGGCGGATGAGGCCGAGCATCTCGTCACGGCCGACCGGGTCGAGGCCGTTGGTCGGCTCGTCCAGGAAGACCAGCTGCGGGTCGTGGACGAGGGCCTGCGCGAGCTTGACGCGCTGCTTCATGCCCGTCGAGTAGCCGCCGATGGGGCGGTAGCGCTCCTCGTACAGGCCGACATGGCGCAGGGTGTCCGCGGTGCGCTCGCGGGCCGCGGTGGGCGGAAGTCCGGACATGCGCGCCATGTGGACGACGAACTCGGTGGCCGAGACGTCGGGCGGCAGACAGTCGTGCTCCGGCATGTACCCGACGCGCTCGCGGATGTCGGCACCCTTGGTGGCGACGTCCAGACCGAGCACTTCGGCTCGGCCCTCGGAGGCGGGGGACAGACCCAGCAGGATCTTGATCAAGGTGGACTTGCCGGCTCCATTGGCACCGACGAGCCCCGTCACACCGGGTCCGACGTCCACGGAGAGCCGGTCAAGCGCGGTCACCCGGGGGAACCGCTTGCTCAGGCTTTCGGTCGCGATCACAGTCACGTCTACGAAGGTAGTGACGCGGGCCACCCCGGTCGTCACCCCGCAGAGCTGTCCTCGCGTCAGACTCCAGACGTACGGGTCCGTAGGGGATCCCCTGCTTCAGGGCTACCCGACGGGGTCCTCGCACTTGTCCACAGGTGGAGATCACGCCTATTGACGCAGCCTCTAACAACTGTCACATTCACGAGTGTCAAGTTACGAGCACGTACCGCAGTCGGTGTGGACAGGTGGGGCGGTGGCATGACTACGGCGGTGACACGCGAACTCTCCGGGGAACTGCGGGGGTTCAGAGAGGTCCAGCGGCTGGCGTACGAGTGCGCCGAGGCCGTCGCGGCCCGGCTGGAGCCCGGGATGACCGAGCGCGACGCGGCGCGGCTGCAGCGGTCCTGGCTGCGCGCGCGGGGAGTGACGGACTGGTTCCATCTGCCCTTCGCCTGGTTCGGCGACCGCACGGCGTTCACGAACTTCCGGGTGCCGCTGCAGTTCTTCCCCACGGGCCGCCGGCTCGAGCCCGGGATGCCGTTCATCCTGGACATGGCCCCCGTGCACAAGGGCTTCACGGCCGACATCGGCTATTCGGGCTCCCTGGGCGGCAATCCGGTGCAGGCCCGGCTGATGGCCGACCTGGAGGCGCACCGCGAGCTGCTCCTGCGGGAGGTGCGCGAGCGGCGCCCGCTGCGCGAGATCTACGAGGACGTGGACCGCCTCATGGTCCGCCAGGGGTATGCCAACCGGCACCGCGCGTATCCCTTCGGGGTGATCGCGCACAAGGTCGACCGGGTCGCCGAACGCCCTTGGTCCCCAAGGCTGTTCGGATTCGGCACGCAGTCCCTGAAGGGCCTCGCGAGCGACGCGCTGCACGGCCACCGCGACGGCTGGTCCCCGCTGTGGTCGCCGTACCGCTTCTCGGACCATCCCCCGCACCCGGGCCTGTGGGCGGTCGAACCGCATCTCGGATTCCGGGGCACCGGCGCCAAGTTCGAGGAGATCCTGGTCGTCACCGACTCCAAGGACCCCGAGCAGAGCGCCTTCTGGCTGGACGACGATCTGCCGCACGTGCGGCGCTGGGCGGAGGACAAGTGACGCTTGAGGGTGCGCGGGAGCGCCGGGTGCGGACCGGCGGGGTCGAGCTGTGCGTGGCCGAGCTGGGGGACGCCTCGAACCCCACGGTCGTCCTGGTGCACGGCTATCCCGACAGCAAGGAGGTGTGGTCCGAGGTCGCCTCCCGGCTGGCGGACCGCTTCCACGTCGTGCTCTACGACGTCCGGGGCCACGGCCGGTCCACGGCCCCGCAGCCGCTGCGGGGCGGGTTCACCCTGGAGAAGCTCACGGACGACTTCCTGGCGGTCGCGGACGCGGTCAGCCCGGACCGGCCGGTGCACCTCGTGGGGCACGACTGGGGCTCGGTGCAGTCCTGGGAGTTCGTCACCGTCGAGCGCACCCGGGGCCGTATCGCCTCCTTCACCTCGATGTCCGGGCCGTCCCTGGACCACTTCGGGCACTGGATCAACAAGCGGCTGACCCGGCCCACCCCGCGCCGCGTCGGCCAGCTCCTCGGCCAGGGCGCCAAGTCCTGGTACGTGTACCTGCTGCACACGCCCGTGCTGCCCGAACTCGCCTGGCGCGGCCCCCTGGGCACCCGCTGGCCGAAGATCCTGGAGCGCGTCGAGAAGGTCCCGCGCGGCGACTACCCGACCTCCTCGCTCCGCACGGACGCGGCCCACGGCGCCTGGCTGTACCGCGACAACGTCCGCGCACGGCTCCGCAGGCCACGCCCCGACGCGTACGCGCACGCGCCCGTGCAGCTCGTCACACCCCTGGGGGACGCGTTCCTGTCGGAGCGGCTCTACGACGAACTGGAGCTGTGGGCCCCGGGGGTGGTGCGCCACACCCTGCCGGCCAAGCACTGGGTCCCCCGGACCCGGCCCGACCAACTGGCGTCCTGGATCACGGAGTTCGTGACCACCCACGAGGGCGGGCGGCCCGCGGCGACGCCCGCGACCGGCAAGTACGCGGAGCGGTTCGGCGGGCAGCTCGTGCTGGTCACCGGCGCGGGCAGCGGGATCGGGCGGGCCACGGCGTTCGCGTTCGCCGAGTCCGGCGCGCGCCTGGTGGCCGTCGACCGGGACGCGGAGAGCGCGGCCCGCACCGCCGAACTGGCCCGGCTGATCGGTGCCCCCGAGGCCTGGGCGGAGACGGTCGACGTCTCCGACGAGCAGGCCATGGAGAAGCTCGCCGAGAAGGTCGCCGCCGAGTACGGCGTGGTGGACGTGCTGGTCAACAACGCGGGAATCGGACTCTCCGGTTCCTTCTTCGACACCACCCCGGAGGACTGGAAGAAGGTCCTCGACGTCAACCTGTGGGGCGTGATCCACGGCTGCCGCCTCTTCGGAAAGCAGATGGCCGAGCGCGGCCAGGGCGGCCACATCGTCAACACCGCGTCGGCGGCGGCCTTCCAGCCCTCCAAGGCGCTTCCCGCGTACAGCACCTCCAAGGCGGCCGTGCTGATGCTCAGCGAGTGCCTGCGCGCGGAGCTGTCCGGGCAGGGGATCGGCGTCTCGGCGATATGCCCCGGCCTCGTCAACACCAACATCACCTCCACCGCGCACTTCGCCGGAGTCGATGCAAACGAGGAGAAACGCCGCCAGAAGAAGTCGGCGCGGCTCTACGGGATGCGCAACTACCCGCCGGAGAAGGTCGCCGACGCGATCGTGCGGGCCGTCGTGCGCAACGACGCGGTCGTGCCGGTCACCCCGGAGGCGCGCGGCGCCCACCTCATGTCCCGGTTCGCCCCGCGCGCGTTGCGGGCGATGGCCCGCCTGGAGCCGCCGCTGTGACCTCCGCGCACGAACACCACGCGATCGCCCCGCGCCGGGTCGCCTTCGACTGGACGCGCACACCCCTGCACTGGATACCGGACGAGCCGACCGCCACCCACGTCATCAACGTGCTGCACCTGCTGCTGCCGGCGGGGGAGCGGTGGTTCGTGAAGGTCTTCAAGGAGGGCCTGCCGCTGGTCAGGGACCCCGAACTCCTCGCGGACGTCAAGGGGTTCATGGGCCAGGAGGCCACCCACAGCGTCCAGCACGCGCACGTGCTGGACCATCTCGCGGCCCAGCGGCTCGAGTCGGCGGACTTCACCCGGTACGTCGACTTCCTCTTCGAACGGCTCCTCGGCGAACGCCCGCCGCTCGGCGCCCCGTTGCCCGAGCGGGAGTGGCTGCGCTTCCGGCTGGCGGTCGTCGCCGCGATCGAGCAGTTCACGGCGGTGCTCGGCGACTGGATCCTGGCCGCCGAGGCCCTCGACCGGGCGGGCGCCGACGAGACGATGCTCGACCTGCTGCGCTGGCACGGCGCCGAGGAGGTCGAACACCGCGCGGTGGCCTACGACATGTTCCGGCACTGCGGCGGCCACGGCCTCCCCCGGTACGCCCGCCGCGTCGCCGGCATGGCCGTGACGGCGCCCGTGATGCTCTACCTGTGGGCCTGGGGCACGGCCTACCTGATCCGCCACGACCCCCAGCTCGCGGGCCGCGTCCGCTACTCGCTCGCCGAGCACAACATGGCCGTGCGCAAAGGCCTGTTGCCCACCTGGCGCTCGCTCGGCGCGGCCGTCCCCCGCTATCTGCGGCGCTCCTACCACCCGTCGCGGGAGGGCTCGCTGAGCCGTGCGGTGGAGTACCTGAAGCGGTCACCGGCGGCCCGGGCGGGGGCCGCGTGAGCTCCGGCCCGGGCGCCGACTCCGGCCCGCACGAGGCCTCTTACCGCATCGAGGACCTCGCGCACCTCAGCGGCGCCACCGTCCGGACCATCCGCGCCTACCAGGACCGCGGCCTGCTCCCCCGCCCCGAGCGGCGGGGCCGGGCCAACGTGTACGCCGACGTCCACCTCGCCCGGCTCCGGCAGATCGCGGACCTGCTCGACCGGGGCTACGGCCTGGCGTCCATCAAGGAGTTGCTGGACGCCTGGGACGCGGGCCGGGGGCTCGGCGGGGTCCTCGGACTGGTCGCCGAGGTCGACGGGCCGTGGACGGACGAGCAGGCGGCGCGGATCTCGCGCGCCGAGCTGGAGCAGCGCTTCGGCGGCAGCCCGGACGACGCGGCGGTCGCCGAGGCCGTCGAACTCGGCGTCCTGGAGGCGGTCCCCGGAGACCCCGATTCCTTCCTCGTGCCGAGCCCCCAAGAGCTGGCGGTGGCCGTCGAGTTGTACGCCTCCGGGGTCCCGCTGTCCGCGATCTCGTCCCACCTGCGGGAGTTGAGGGTCCAGGTCGAGCACATCGCCTCCCGTTTTCTGGAGTTCACCACCGAGCACGTCTTCGCCCGCTACCTCGACGGCCCGCACCGCCCGACCGACGCGGACGCCGCCGAAGCCGCCTCGCTCGTACGACGGCTGCGGCCCCTCGCGCAGCAGACCGTGGACGCCGAACTCGCCCGCGCGATGCGGCTGTTCGCCAACCGTTCGCTGCGGCAGCACCTCGGGGCGGCGGAGTCGTCGCGGACCGCTTCCTCGTCACGTTCCGTCGCCGTGCCCGAGTCGACAATGCGGGCCGTGGAAGCGCTGGTTGGGGTGGAGAGGGCGAGCGAGTTCGTCGCGCTGGCGGCTGAACGGGAGGTGCGGGCACGGGCGTTGGATGCGCTCATGCCAAGGGGTGGGCCCCCAGCCGATGTTGACCAAGAGGGCTGACATCACAGGGAGTTGTCCACAGAAACGCCAATTCCCCTGTGGATAACTACAGTTGGTTGTGGATCAAACATCGGTCGCAAAATAAAATGCGTGATCCACGTCTCTCGCGTCATCCTGACCGGATGGATGAAAGACGCACCGTGAAGGTGTCGAAGTACCTCTCCAGGCATCTGCGCCACCAGCCCGAGCGGATCGGGCTCACCCTCGACGAGGCCGGCTGGGTCGAGATCGACACGCTGATCGCCGCCTGCGCGGCGAACGGGTTCCGGTTCAGCCGCGAGGAACTCGACCATGTGGTGGCCACGAACGACAAGCGCCGTTTCGCGATCGAGGGCACCCGGATCCGCGCCAGCCAGGGCCACAGCATCGAGGTCGACCTCGGACTGCCCCCGGCCACCCCGCCGCCGTACCTCTACCACGGCACGGTCGCCCGCAGCCTCGACGCGATCCGCGCCGAAGGGCTTCGGCCCATGAACCGCCACGCCGTCCACCTCTCCGCCGACCGGGAGACGGCCACCCGCGTCGGCGCCCGCCGCGGCCGGCCCGTCGTGCTCTCCGTGGACGCGGGCGCCATGCACAAGGACGGCCATGTCTTCCGGGTCAGCGAGAACGGGGTGTGGCTCACGGAGGCGGTGCCCGTGCGGTATCTGCGGTTCCCCGCCTCCCACTGACCCAGCGCGGGCCGAGGAGCACCCACGTCGCCCGGCCGAGAAGTGCCGCCCCTGCCTGGTCCCGAGCGCACCGGCCCCGGCATGATCAGTGGTATGGACCACTTCCACAGCACCGAGGCCGCCGTCACCGCCCTCCGCGACATCGCGTCCGAGTACGGGCGGGAGATCGAGGTCACCCATGACATCGGCGCCGACCAGACCTCACGCCGTACCTCCGCGGGCTTCGGCGTCATCACCGACCCGGACGGTTCGCTCCCGCACGAGGCGTTCATCGAGTTCGGCGGAGTGCCGCGGGTGAGTGTGCGGCTCTACCCCGAGGACGACGCGCTGATCAGCGTCGACGGCATCGACTGCCCCGACATCGCCCGCGACGACGTCCCCGCCTTCCTCCGCTCCGTCTTCGACGGCCGCGCCTGGGTCAAGTCCCGCACCTTCCCGCCCAGTTGCCACCTGATCGTCCCGCTGCCCGGCGACCGGACGCACAAGGAGTGGATCTCGATGATCACCCTCACGCCGTGGCTGAACAGCCGCATACGGTGACGGTTTCACGTGAAACAGGGACAGATGCATAACCTGTGACCCATGAGCCTGCGCCTGAGCACCGTGATCCTCCCGTACCGCCGCTGGAACGAGGGGAGCCGCGAGGCCTGGCAGCGCGCCGAGCAACTCGGCTTCCACACCGGCTTCACCTACGACCACCTGTCCTGGCGCACCTTCCGGGACGGCCCGTGGTTCGGTGCCGTGCCCACGCTGACCGCCGCCGCGGCCGTCACCGAGCGGATGCGGCTGGGCACCCTCGTCACCTCGCCGAACTTCCGGCACCCGGTGACCCTCGCCAAGGACCTCATCTCCCTGGACGACGTCTCCGACGGACGCGTCACCCTAGGCATCGGCGCGGGCGGCACCGGCTTCGACGCCACCGCGCTCGGCCAGGAGCCGTGGACCCCGCGGGAGCGTGCCGACCGGTTCGGGGAGTTCGTGCCGCTGCTGGACCGGCTGCTCACCGAGGACTCGGTGTCCTACGAGGGCAACTTCTACTCGGCGCACGAGGCGCGGAACATCCCGGGCTGTGTGCAGCGGCCCCGGCTGCCCTTCGCGGTGGCCGCGACCGGGCCGCGCGGGCTGCGGCTCGCTGCCCGCCACGGGCAGGCGTGGGTGACCACCGGTGACCCGAAGCTGTTCGAGAACGGCACCCCCGACCAGTCGGTTCACGCCATTCGCGGACAGGTCGAGAAGCTGGCCGACGCCTGCGCGGAGATCGGCCGGGACGTGGCGGGCATCGACAAGATCCTGCTCACCGGTTTCACCCCGGACCGCGGCGGCCCGCTGGAGTCCGTCGGCGCGTTCGTCGATTTCGCGGGCCGGCACCAGGAACTGGGCTTCACCGACATCGTGATCCACTGGCCCATCCCGGACTCCGACTTCGCCGCCGACGAGAAGACCTTCGAGCAGATCGCCATGGAGGCCCCGGCCCAGCTCCGCTGAGCCGGCAGCGGACGCCGTGGCGCACAACAGCCCTGGTAGGGGCGGTAACCACTCACATGTGCGCACTCCCGCACGACCGTGCGGGCATATGCGGGAGAATGGCCGGGTGACCTCAGCGACTCGACAGCCCGAGACCAAGGCCTCCGCCGTCCCCCCACGGCTGATCGCCACCGACCTCGACGGCACCCTGCTGCGCGACGACAAGTCGGTGTCCCCGCGCACGGTGGCCGCCCTCGCCGCGGCCGAGGAGGCGGGCATCGAGGTCTTCTTCGTCACCGGCCGCCCGGCCCGCTGGATGGACGTCGTCAGCGACCACGTGCACGGCCACGGCCTGGCGATCTGCGGCAACGGCGCCGCCGTGGTCGACCTGCACGGCGGCCCCGGCAGCCACCGCTTCGTGAAGGTCCGCGAGCTGGCCCGGGAGAACGCCCTCGACGCCGTACGCCTGGTCCGCGAGGCCGCGCCCGGCACGGTGTACGCGATCGAGCTGACGTACGGCTTCTACCAGGAGAAGGCGTATCCGAAGCTGCACATGGAGATACCGGACAGCCTCGCCACCGCCGAGAAACTCCTCGCGCCGGACGCCCCGGGGGCCGACGAGCCGGTGCTGAAGATCCTCGCGTTCCACCCCGAGCTGGACCCGGACGTCTTCCTGAACGTCGCCCGCCTCGCCCTCGGCGACCGCGCCAACGTCACCCGCTCCAGCCCCAGCGCCCTGCTGGAGATCAGCGGCCCCGGCGTCTCCAAGGCCAGCACACTCGCCCTGTGCTGCGCGGAGCGCGGTATCGCCCCCGAGGAGGTCGTCGCCTTCGGGGACATGCCGAACGACGTCGAGATGCTCACCTGGGCCGGACAGTCGTACGCGATGGGCAACGCGCACCCCGCCGTGCTCGCCGCGGCCTCCGGACGGACCGTCGACAACAACGAGGACGGCGTGGCGGTCGTGATCGAGCGGATACTGGCGGAACGGCGGCCGTAAGGGCCGTCGGCCCGGAGCGCGGCTCCTACCCGCGGGCTCAGCCGATCGGCACGCCTCGCTGGGCCAGCCAGGGCAGGGGGTCGACCGCCGATCCCATGTCCGGGGTGACCCGTACCTCGAAGTGCAGATGCGGGCCGGTGGAGTTGCCGGTCGTGCCGGACTGGCCGATCCACTGGCCGGTGGTGACCCGGTCCCCCTGGTCGACGGCGACGGCGGCGAGATGGGCGTACTGCGTGTAGTAGCCGCCCAGGTGCTCGACCACGATCGCGATGCCGAACGCGCCGCCGCAGGACACCCGCACCACACGCCCCGCGCCGGCCGCCCTGACCGGTGTGCCGATGGGCACCGCGAAGTCCTGGCCGGTGTGCCGGTTCGCCCAGCGGGAGCCGCCGCTGCCGAAGCCTGCCGACAGGTCGATCGTCTCCACCGGCGCGACCCACGGGGCGGTGACGCGGTTCGGCGGCTGGTCGAGGCGGACGGCGCCCCGGCAGCTGCCCGCCGCGACCGAGGCGTCCGCCTGCCCCTGCAACTGGCCGCGCGCCTCCTCCAGCCGCCGCTGGATGCCCTGCTTCAGGTCGGCGAGTTCGGCGTTCCGCTTCTCCAGCGTCCGCCACGCCGACGCGGCCTTCGCCTCGTCCGAGGCGAGCCGCACCTCCGCCCTGTGGCTCCGGCCGATCGCGTTGCCGACGGCCAGGTCCGCCTGGGAGAAGACATGCTGATCGCGCATCAGATCCTCGGGGCTGTCCGCGAGGAGGATCCGGGCCGCCATCGGGACACCGCCACCACCGCGGTACTGGGCACGGGCGATCCGGCCCAGGTCCTCGTGCAGCCGCGCGATCTCCCGCCGTTCGCGGTCCAGTTGACCCTCGACCCGCTGGGCGCGCGCCCGTTGCGCGTCGGCCTCCTGCCGGCCCGTCTCGTACTGCCGGGACGCGACGGCCGCGTCCTGGTACAGCCGCGCCACCCGCGCACTGACATCGGTGGGAGCGCCCCCGTCACCGTCGCCCGGCCTGGCCGCCAGCACCGCGAACGCGCACAGCAGCACCGGAACGAGCAGCGGATGACGGCGATATGAGCGCATGTCAGCGATCGTGACCCGCGCGCGGGACGAGGACCCTGTTCACGTCGTACGCATGGGGGACGCGTTGCTGCGAACGGCTGAGCGGGAGCCGTGACGGGGGCGCGGCCGACGCCGCGTCGGACAGGTACCGGCCGGGTTCAGTGCGGGGCCTGCCACACCACCGTCGTACCGCCGCCGTCCGGGCCGATGCCCGGCCCGTACCAGCTGTCGCCGCCCAGGGACTCGGCCCGGCGCTTGAGGTTCTTCAGGCCGCTGCGGCGGCCGCCCGTCGGGATGCCGACGCCGTCGTCCGCGACGGTGAGCCGTACGCCGGGGCGGCCGTCCGGGAGGGTCGCGGTCGCGTCGACGACCACCTCGATGCGGGCCGCCGCCGCGTGCCGGAACGCGTTGGAGAGGGCCTCGCGCAGGGCCGCGATGAGGTTCTTGCCGGTGAGGTCGCCGACCGTGGTGTCGACCGCGCCGACGAAACGGTGCCCGGGCTTGAAGCCGAGCGGCACGGCCGCCATGTTGATCTCCCGCAGCACCCGCGTGCGCAGCCCGGACGGCGCCTCGGCGGGGCCCTGCTGGAGCGCGAAGATCGCGGTGCGGATCTCCTGGATGGTGACGTCGAGTTCGTCGACGGCGTTGCCCACGCCCTGGCGCACCTCGGGGACGAGCGACCCGCGCTGGGCGCTCTCCAGCATCAGCCCGGTGGCGAACAGCCGCTGGATCACCAGGTCGTGCAGGTCGCGGGCGATGCGGTCGCGGTCCTCGTACACCGCGAGCCGCTCCCGGTCGCGCTGCGCCTCGGCCATCATCAGCGCGAGCGCGGCCTGCGAGGCGAACTGGACCGCGAGGGTGCGCTCCGCCTCCGTGAACGGCCGCTCGCCCCGCGCGCGAGGCGTGACCAGGGCTCCCAGGACCCGCCCGCCGCTCTGCAGGGGCAGCACCATGATCGGCCCGTAGGTGCGTGCGAGGGCGCTGAGCATCCGGGGGTCGGTGGCCGCGTCGGCGACGAACACCGGCTTCCCTGCGAGGAGTTGCCTGATGATCTCGCTGTCCGGCGGGACGACCCTGCCGAGCTGGGCGGACGGCTGTTCCGAGGCCACGGCGACGATCTCCATGCCGCCCTCGGCGGCGGGCAGCAGCACGATCCCGGCCGCCGAACCGGAGAGCCGGCGGGCCCGTTCGGCGACGACCTGGAGCGCCTCCTCGGCGTCCCCGCCGGACAGCAGGGCGGTCGTGACGGCCACCGATCCGTCGATCCACCGCTCGCGCTGCTTGGCGGCCTCGTACAGCCGGGCGTTGCCGATGGCGATTCCGGCCTCGGTAGCCAGCACCCGGACCATGCTGACGTCGTAGTCGTTGAAGGGTTTCCCGCCGCGCTTCTCGCCGAGGTAGAGGTTCCCGAAGACCTCGCCCTGGACGCGGACGGGGACGCCGAGGAAGGCGCGCATCCGGGGATGGTGGTCGGGGAAGCCCCAGGACCGCGGGTCCTCGGTCACGTCCGTCAGCCGTACCGGACCGGGCTCCCGGATGAGCGCGCCGAGCAGTCCCGTGTGCCCGTCGGGCAGCCGTCCGATGCGCCGCGCGGTCGCGTTGCCGACGCCGTGGAAGACGAAGTCGGCGAGCGCGTCGCCGTCCTCGTCGATGACACCGATCCCCGCGTACCGGGCGTCCGTCAGCGCGGCGGCGGCCTCGCAGATCCGCTCCAGCGTGGAGTGCAGTTCGAGCCCGCTGCCCACGGACCGCATGGCCTCCAGCAACTGCGGGACGCGGACGGCCAGTTCGGCCGAGAGTCCCGGGGCGGACGACGGGGGACCGGGGCGCGCGGCGGCTGACATACCCCCGAGCCTAATTAGTCCCCTTTGTCACGGAAAGTCGAGCGGCTCGGGGCCGGGCCCGCCTAGCCCGCCGCCACCAGCAGCTCCGACTCCGCCTCCCGCGCGGCCATCCCCCGCAACGGCCCCTCCACCGACGCCAGTCCGGCGAACGGACCCCGCTGCACCACGCGCCCCTCGTCCAGCACGATCACCTCGTCCACGTCCTCGAGACCCGCGAGCCGGTGGGTGATGAGGAGGGTCGTGCGGCCCTCCGTGGCGGCCAGCAGATCGGCGGTGAGCGCGTCGGCGGTGGCCAGATCCAGATGTTCGGCGGGCTCGTCGAGCACGAGCACCGGGAAGTCGGCGAGCAGCGCGCGGGCGAGCGCCAGCCGCTGCCGCTGTCCTCCGGACAGCCGGGCCCCGTGCTCACCGACCAGCGTGTCCAGGCCCTCGGGCAGCCCGTCGGCCCAGTCGAGCAGCCGGGCCCGCTCCAGCGCGGCCCGCAGTTCGTCCTCGGTCGCGTCCCTCTTCGCCAGCAGCAGGTTCTCGCGCACCGAGCTGTCGAAGAGGTGCGCGTCCTGCGCACACAGCCCGACGAGCCGTCGTACGTCGTCGCCGCCCAGGGCGTACGCGTCCACCCCGGCGAGCGTGTACGTGCCGGCGTCCGCGTCGAGGAACCGCAGCAGAACCTGCGCGAGGGTCGTCTTGCCGGACCCGGAGGACCCGACGACGGCGACCCTGCGGCCCTTCTCCAGCGTCAGGTCGAGCCCGGCGAGCGCGTCCCGGTCCTGCCCGGTGTGGCGGGCGACCAGTCCCTGCACGACGAGCGGGAAAGGCGTCGCGGGTGCCTGCCGGGGCCGTTCCGGTTCGCGTACGGGCTCGGGGGCGTCGAGCACCTCGTACACGCGCTCGGCGCTCTTGCGGACCCGTTGCCGGTACTGCACGGCGAGGGGCAGTCCGAGGACCGCCTCGAACGCGGCGAGCGGGGTGAGGACGACGACCGCCGTCAGGACACCGCTGAGCCGGCCCGCGGCGACGGCCTGGGCGGCGACGAGCGCGGTGGCGGCGACGGTCAGGCCGGAGACCAGCGCGGTGAGGCCGTCGCCGAGGGCGGTGGCGGTGGCGGCGCGGGAGGCGATCCGGGTGAGGACGCCGTCGGCCCGCCTGGCCTCGGCCGTACGCGCGGGCAGCGCGCCCGCGACCGTCAACTCGGCCGTCCCGGTGAGCAGTTCCGTCACCCGGGTCGCCAGGGCGCCACGGGCGGGGGCCAGCCGCCGTTCGGCACGGCGGGCCACGGCGCCGGTCACCAGGGGGACTCCGGCACCGGCCGCGAGGAGGCCGACCGCGAGGACGGCGCCGGCCTCGGGGAGCAGCCAGGCCGTGAAGCCGACCGTCGTGGCGGACACGGCGACCGCGACCCCGGCGGGCAGCAGCCAGCGCAGCCAGTAGTCCTGGAGCGCGTCCACGTCGGCGACGAGCCGGGACAGCAGATCGCCCCGGCGGGTGTCGCGCAGCCCGGCGGGCGCGAGCCGTTCGAGGCGCCGGTAGACGGCGACCCGGGTGTCGGCCAGCATCCGCAGCACCGCGTCGTGCGACACGAGCCGCTCCGCGTACCGGAACACCGCCCGCCCGATCCCGAAGGTCCGGGTCGCCGTCACGGCCACCATCAGATAGAGCACGGGCGGCTGCTGCGAGGCCCGCGAGATCAGCCATCCCGAGGTGCCCATGAGGCCAACGGCACTGCCCAGCGCGAGACTTCCGAGCAGCAGCGCCAGGGCGAGGCGACCGCGCCGGGCACCGGACATGGCACGGACCCGCGCGAGGACACCGCCCTTGTGCGCCACGAGCCGCGGCTCGGGCTCGTCGGGAGCTACGGAACTCACCGACATCTCCTGGGCAGTCCGTGTCTCGGGGATCGCCGGCCCGGCTTCCGCGCGCACCGCGGCCGTGCCCTCCGTCACCCGCACCACCCGGTCGGCCACCGCCAGCAGGGCCGGCCGATGCACCACGAGCAGGACGGTCCGCCCGACCGCCAACCTCCGTACCGCCTCGACCACTTCGGCCTCGGTCGCTCCGTCCAGCGCGGCGGTCGGTTCGTCGAGGAGCAGGACGGGCCGGTCCGCGAGGAAGGCCCGGGCGAGGGCGAGCCGCTGCCGCTGCCCGGCTGACAGCCCGGCCCCGTCCTCACCGAGCATGCTCCCGATGCCCTCAGGCAGCGCGTCCACGAAGTCCAGGGCACCCGCGTCGGCCAACGCCCTCCGTACGGCGGTGTCGTCGGCGTCGGGACGGGCGAGCCGGACATTCTCGGCGATCGTCCCGGCGTACAACTGCGGGCGTTGCGGCACCCAGGCGATCCGGGACCGCCACTGCTCCAGGTCGACGTCGGTGAGATCGACTCCCCCGACGTGCACCCGGCCCTCGGTGGGCCGGACGAACCCCAACAGGGCGTTCAGCAAAGTGGACTTGCCCGAGCCGCTCGGTCCGACGAGAGCGACGGTCTCCCCGGAGTTCACGGTGAAGGACACATCCGCCACGGCGTCCACGGAACGGCCGGGATAGCGGACGGTCACGCCGTCGAAAGCCAGGGCGTCGGACGGAACGTCGGCGGTGCCCTGGGACGGGACCGGTGTCTCCAGTACGGCGAAGATCTCCTCCGCCGCCGCGAGACCCTCGGCCGCCGCGTGGTACTGGGCGCCGACCTGGCGCAGCGGCAGATACGCCTCGGGGGCCAGGACGAGGACGACGAGACCGATGTAGAGGTCCATGTCGCCGTGGACCAGGCGCATGCCGATCGTCACGGCGACCAGGGCGACGGAGAGGGTGGCGAGGAGTTCCAGGGCGAAGGAGGAGACGAAGGCGATCCGCAGGGTCCGCATGGTCGCCTGGCGGTACTCGCCGGTGATGCGGCGGATCGACTCGGCCTGCGCCTTGGCGCGCCCGAACACCTTCAGGGTGGGCAGTCCGGCGACCACGTCCAGGAAGTGCCCGGACAGCCGGGACAGCAGCTGCCACTGACGGTCCATCCGGAACTGCGTGGCCCAGCCGATCATCACCATGAAGAGCGGGATGAGCGGAAGCGTGCCGACGATGATCGCCGCCGACACCCAGTCCTCGGTGACGATCCGGGCCAGCACCGCCACCGGGACGACGATCGCGAGGCCCAACTGCGGGAGGTAGCGCGAGAAGTAGTCGTCGAGGGCGTCGACGCCCCGGGTGGCGAGGGCGACCAGCGAGCCGGTCCGCTGCCCGCTCAGCCAGCCCGGGCCCAGCTCCACGGAACGCTCCAGCAGCCGACGCCGTAGCTCCGACTTCACGGCGGCGCTGGCGCGGTGGGCGGCGAGTTCGGTGAGCCAGGAGACCAGGGCGCGGCCGACGGCGACGGCCACCAACAACAGGAGGGGAGTGCCGAGTTCACCGACGGACATCCGGTGCTGGAAGGCACCGACCACGACCTCCGCGATGAGCATCGCCTGCGCGATGACCAGCGCCGCCCCTACGGCACCCAGGCCGACGACCGCCATCAGGAAGAGGCGGGTGGCACGGGCGTAGCGGAACAGACGTGGGTCGATCGGTTTCACGTGAAACACACCCTCTTCTCAAGGGGCATGTTTCACGTGAAACATGCCCCAAGTCGGACTGTGGCGCGTGGACTCAGTGCGCGGCTTCGGCGATGTGCTGGGTGCCGATCCGCTTGCGGAACACCCAGTAGGTCCAGCCCTGGTAGAGCAGGACGATCGGGGTGGCGATCCCCGCGCACCAGGTCATGATCTTCAGGGTGTACGGGCTCGACGAGGCGTTGGTGACCGTGAGGCTCCAGTCCGCGTTGAGTGAGGATGGCATGACGTTCGGGAAGAGCGACAGGAAGAGCATCGCGACGGCGGCCACGATGGTGACCCCGGAGAACGCGAACGACCAGCCCTCACGCCCCACTTGGATCGCCCCCAGCGCCGCGACGAGCGCGACGACGGCCACGATCAGCGCCACCAGACTCTTGGCGTCACCGCTGTCGATCTGGGTCCAGATCAGGAAGGCCAACGCCAACAGGGCGGTGATGAGCCCGACTTGAAGGGCCAGCTTCCGCGCCCGGGCCCGGATGTCGCCGACCGTCTTGAGAGCCGTGAACACCGTGCCGTGGAAGGTGAAGAGCGTCAGCGTGACCAGCCCGCCGAGGATCGAGTACGGGTTGAGCAGGTCCCAGAAGTTGCCGACGTACTCGAAGTTCTTGTCGATCTTCACGCCGCGCACGATGTTGCCGAAGGCCACGCCCCACAGGAACGCGGGGAGCAGCGAGGTCCAGAAGATCGCCGTCTCCCAGTTGCGCTGCCAGTTCTCCTCGGGCCGCTTCGCGCGGTACTCGAAGGCGACGCCCCGGACGATCAGGCAGACCAGGATGATCAGCAGGGCGAGGTAGAAGCCGGAGAAGAGGGTGGCGTACCACTCGGGGAAGGCGGCGAAGGTCGCGCCGCCAGCCGTGAGCAGCCAGACCTCGTTGCCGTCCCAGACCGGGCCGATCGTGTTGATCAGGACCCGCTTCTCGGTGCGGTCGCGGGCGAGCAGTTTGGTGAGGATGCCGACCCCGAAGTCGAAGCCCTCCAGGAAGAAGTAGCCGGTCCACAGGACGGCGATGAGGACGAACCAGACGTCGTGCAGTTCCATGACAGTTGCAGCTCCCTCGGCCTAGTACGAGAAGGCCATCGGCTTGTCGGCGTCCTGGGAGTCGCCGCCGATCTTCGTGGGCGGGTTGAGGTCGGCCTCGGTGAGTTCGGGCGGGCCGGCCTTGACGTACTTCGCGAGCAGCTTGACCTCGATGACGGCGAGGATCGCGTAGAGCGAGGTGAAGACGATCATCGAGGTGAGGACCTCGCCCTGGGAGACGCTGGGGGAGACGGCGTCACGGGTCTGGAAGAGGCCGTAGACGACCCAGGGCTGGCGGCCCATCTCGGTGAAGATCCAGCCCCAGGAGTTGGCGATCAGCGGGAAGCCGAGGGTCCAGATCGACACGAGCCAGTAGAGCTTGGTGAGTTTCGGGCCGAGGGCCTTGTTCTTGAAGAGGACCACGTTCGGCACCTCGTCCTCACCGACCCTCAGATGCGGGGCCAGCATGAACTTCTTGCGGGTCAGCCAGAGTCCGGCCAGGCCGATGACGAAGGACGCCATGCCGAAGCCGATCATCCAGCGGAACGCCCAGAAGGTGACGGGGATGATGGGCCGGTAGTCGCCGGGACCGTACTTGGCCTGCTCGGCCTTGTTGGTGTCGTTGATGCCGGGGACGTACGAGTTGAAGTCGTCGTCGGCGAGGAAGGACAGTATCCCGGGGATCGACAGCTCGACGGAGTTGTGGCCCTTGCTGACGTCGCCGTAGGCGAAGATCGAGAACGGCGCGGAGTTCTGGCCGTCCCACAGCGCCTCGGCGGCGGCCATCTTCATGGGCTGCTGCTTGAACATGACCTTGCCGAGGGTGTCACCGCTGACGGCGGTGAGCAGACCGGCGATGGCGACGGTGACCAGGCCCAGCCGCAGCGAGCTCTTCATCACCGCGATGTGCTTCTTGCGGAACAGGTGGAAGGCCGCGATGCCGACCATGAACGCGCCGCCGGTCAGGAAGGACGCGGAGAGCGTGTGGAAGGCCTGCGCGAGAGCGGTGTTCTGGGTCAGCACGTGCCAGAAGTCGGTGAGTTCGGCACGGCCCTTCGCCTTGTTGATCTTGTAGCCGACGGGGTGCTGCATCCACGAGTTGGCCGCGAGGATGAAGTACGCCGACAGAATCGTGCCGATCGAGACCATCCAGATGCAGGCCAGGTGGATCCGCTTGGGCAGCTTGTCCCAGCCGAAGATCCACAGCCCGATGAAGGTGGACTCGAAGAAGAACGCGATCAGTGCCTCGAAGGCGAGCGGGGCACCGAAGATGTCACCCACGAACCGCGAGTAGGCGGACCAGTTCATGCCGAACTGGAACTCCTGGACGATGCCCGTGACGACGCCCATGGCGATGTTGATCAGGAAGAGCTTGCCCCAGAACTTGGTGGCCCTGAGGTACTTCTCCTTCTCTGTGCGCACCCACGCGGTCTGCAGCCCGGCCGTGAGAGCGGCGAGCGAGATCGTCAGGGGGACGAACAGGAAGTGGTAGACGGTGGTGATGCCGAACTGCCATCGCGCCAGTGTCTCCGGCGCCAGAGCCAATTCCACGTCGTCAGTCTCCTTACGTCGCCGTGGTACAGCGGCAGTTTGCCCCTTTTGTCACACACATCATGGGACGAACCGGGACACGCTTGTGAACGCGTTCACATTCACAAGCTATTATGACGTACGGATTTTCGGCAGACGACGGGGGGTCCCGTTCCAGGACCCCATTACGAAGGGGGGTCACCTGGTGGCAACCCCCCTGACGTCACTCGTTACGAACCCACACATCGGCGGGGTGTGACGAACCACTCGCCGGCAGTCGAGGCCGGGCCCTCGCGGGCGACGGCTGGAGCTCTTCCAGACGACGGCCGGAGCCCCTTCAGGCGACGGCCAGCGCTACTACTTGGGGAAGCCCTCCGCCACCTTCAGGAAGATGTCGTTGGCCTCGGTCTCCCCGACCGTGATCCGCACGCCCTCGCCCGCGAACGGCCGCACCACCACGCCGGCCCGGTCGCAGGCCGCCGCGAAGTCCAGCGTGCGCTCCCCCAGCCGCAGCCACACGAAGTTGGCCTGGGTCTCCGGGACCGTCCAGCCCTGGGCGCGCAGGGAGTCGACCACGCGGGTGCGCTCGGACACCAACGAGCCGACGCGGCCGAGCAGTTCGTCCTCGGCGCGCAGCGAGGCGATCGCCGCCTCCTGCGCGAGCTGGCTCACCCCGAAGGGCACCGCCGTCTTGCGCAGCGCCGCCGCCACCGGCTCGTGGGCGATCGCGAAGCCGACCCGCAGGCCGGCGAGGCCGTACGCCTTGGAGAAGGTGCGCAGGACGCAGACGTTCGGCCGGTCGCGGTAGAGCTGGACGCCGTCCGGCACCTCGATGTCGCGGATGAACTCGCGGTACGCCTCGTCCAGTACGACGAGCACATCGCCGGGCACCCGGTCCAGGAAGCGCTCCAGCTCGGCCCTGCGGACGACCGTGCCCGTGGGGTTGTTGGGGTTGCAGACGAAGATCAGCCGGGTGCGGTCGGTGATCGCGTCCGCCATCGCGTCCAGGTCGTGCACGTCACCCGGGGTCAGCGGCACCTGCACGGCCGTGGCGCCGCTGATGCGCGTGATGATCGGGTACGCCTCGAAGGAGCGCCACGCGTACATGACCTCGTCGCCGGGGCCGCTGGTCGCCTGGATCAGCTGCTGGGCGACGCCGACCGAACCGGTGCCGGTGGCCAGGTGCGAGACCGGGACGCCGAACCGTTCCGCCAGCTCGTTCATCAGGCCGGTGCAGGCCATGTCCGGGTACCGGTTGAAGGACGCGGCCGCCGCGGTGACGCTCTCCATCACGCCCGGCAGCGGGGGGTACGGGTTCTCGTTGGAGGACAGCTTGTAGGCCACCGGACCGTCCGCCGAGGCAGGCTTGCCCGGCTTGTAGGTGGGGATACCCTCCAGCTCGGCGCGCAGCTTCGGGCTCGTCTCGCTCACCGCAGTCCTCCTTGTGACCACCACCGGCTTCGAATACTGCTCACCTTATGAGGATTCGGGGGCGGGGCGTACAGGTCGGGTCCGGAGAAGGTCGTACGGCTGCCGTCGGCGACCGTCTCGCGGGTCGGGTTCCAGAGAGGTGGGGACGGTGGTGGCCGGAGGGGTGTGGACGGTGATTGCCGGACCGGAGGGGAGCGGACGGTGGTTGCCGGAGAGGTGGGACGGCGGTTCCGGAGGTGGGGACAGCGGTTCCGGAGAGGTGGACGGCAGTTTCCGGAGGGTCGGCGGTGGTTGTCGGCGTCGCCTCACGCGTCACATGCGCAACAGGGGCATCACCGTACGAAGGCGCACGAAGCGGGGGCGCGCTGTACATATATCTATGCGCCGGTGGCTCGCGCCCTGGCGCGCATCCCTCGTGCAGGTGAGTTGAGACCTCTTCGAAACATGGGGGGCTTGGCAGGCCCATGCGCGCCGACAAGTCACGTAATGCCATTGCATCGTTTAACTGACTTTGTTTCTAAGGTAGTTGACCCTTTCTGACCTTGCAGAAACGTGCCTGTCAACGCGTGCATATGCGTCCGCACTACCCCACCGCATGAGCCCTACTATCGGCTCGCCATGACAGCAGCAGGGAAGCACCAGGTGAGCCGCGCGGAAACCTCTCGTCGAGGAAGCCGGCCGGGCCGGGCGGGAATCAGAGACGTGGCCGCCGCGGCCGGAGTCTCCATCACGACCGTCTCCGACGCCCTCAACGGCAAGGGCCGGCTCCCGGACGCCACCCGACGCCATGTCCGAGAAGTCGCCGACCGGCTGGGCTATCGCCCCTCCGCGGCGGCTCGCACGCTCCGTACCGGCAAGTCGGGCCTCATCGGCCTGACCGTGACGACGTACGGGGATGAACCTTTCACCTTCACCGAGTTCGCGTACTTCGCCGAGATGGCGCGGGCCGCCACCTCGGCCGCGCTCGCCCGCGGCTACGCCCTCGTGATCCTCCCCGCGACCTCGCGCCACGACGTGTGGTCGAACGTCGCCCTGGACGGCACGGTCGTCATCGACCCGTCCGACCAGGACCCGGTGGTCAGCGAGCTGGTCCGGCAGGGTTTACCGGTCGTCTCCGACGGCCGCCCGGCCGGTTCGCTCCCGGTCACCGCGTGGGTGGACAACGACCACGAGGCCGCGGTCCTGGGCATCCTGGACCACCTGGCCGACGCCGGCGCCCGCCGGATCGGCCTGCTCACGGGGACCAGCACGGACACGTATACGCACCTCTCAACCACCGCATACCTGCGTTGGTGCGAGCGGGTGGGCCAGGATCCGGTGTACGAGTCGTATCCGGCGCACGATCCGTGCGCGGGGGCCGTCGCCGCGGACCGGCTGCTCGCCCGGCCCGACCGGCCCGACGCGGTCTACGGCCTCTTCGATCCCAACGGCACGGATCTGCTGGCGGCGGCGCGGCGGTACGGGATGCGGGTGCCGGAGGATCTGCTGCTCGTGTGCTGCAGCGAGTCCACGGTGTATGCCAACACCGAGCCGCCCATCACGACGCTGTCGTTGAAGCCTCGGCGGATCGGTACGGCGGTGGTGCAGCTCCTCATCGATGCGATCGAGGGGGTCGAGTCGGATCTGCCGATCGAGCAGGTGATACCGACGGAGCTGATCGTCCGGACGTCGTCCCAGCGGCGTCCACCGCGGACCACTGTGAGTCCGCCTCGGTCGCCTGAGGGGAAGTAGGCGGGTCGGGTCGGGGGCGGGGATTTCGGGTTCGGGGTTGCGGGTGGGGTCTGAGGGTTCGGGGGGGGGAGCCCTGGGGAGTCGGGGGGGTGACGGGCCGGGGGGCTTGTCTGGGTGGAGGTTGTGCGAGGGGGGTGTGCGGGGGGGCTTGGCTTCGGGGGTTAGTGCTGGCGGGTGTGTTGCGGTGCTGGTCTAGGGGCTTGTGCGGGCGGGGTTGTCTTGCGGTGCTGGTCCAGGGGCCTGTGCGGGCGGGGTTGTCTTGCAGTGCTGGTCCAGGGGCCTGTGCGGGTGGGGTTGTCTCGGCGGTGCTAGGGGCCCCGGGCCGGCGGGGTTGTCTCGGCGGGTGCTGGTGTCGGCGGCTCAATCGGGGGAGGGTCGGGGCTGGGTGGGCTGCCTGTCGGCGTTGGGGCTGGGGTGAGGCACCACGCGGTTAGCCGGGAGGGTGTGAGCAGGCGCCGCACCTTTGACCGGGACGGCGTCGGCGGCTCCCTCGCGATTGGCACGGGACCGTGCTGACCGCTGCCACGGGGTCGACCAGATCTATACCGAGGGCTCCCACGTGGTCGACACCGATCGCTCCCACGTGGTCGACCGGATCGATGCCAGTAGCTCCCACGGGGTCGACCAAGACGATGCGGACAGCCGCCAGGAGGTGCCTGGGACGCTGGCGCCGCTCTCCCCGGCCGCGCGGCGTACAGGACCACCCTCAGACCGCCCGTGGCGGGCCGGACGGCGCCGGGACTTCCACCCGGCGCCGGGGGCCGTGGAGCGGGCGGTAGAGGCCGACACGGTGGAGGCCAGGGCGGGTTGAGGGGCCGTCATGTCGCCGTGCAGGGCAAGCGACGGGAACCGGCGTCCAGGTGAGCAGCACGGGCGATGGACCCACCGTGGAACAAGCACCCGGCACTCGCTCCCGGCAGGCAGCCCACCCGCACCGGACAACCAAGCGACACCCCTGCCCGCCAACCGCCCCGCACCCACTTGGGCACCCGGCATTCACCCCGGCGGGCCAACCCCTTACTGGCCAAGCAACACCCGCCCCGCACAAGCACCCGCCACTCACCCCAGCGAGCCACACCCTCACCGGCCGACCAAGCAACACCCGCACAGGGACCCACCCCGGCAAGCCGCTCACCGGATGACCAGGCACCACCCGCACCTCACAAGCACCCCGAACCCACCCAGAACAAGCGCCCAGAACCCACCCCGGCAAGCAGCCCAACCTCACCGCCGAACCAACCAGGTCCCGCGCCCGCCAAACACCCTGCGCCCGCGCATCCACCTGGTTACCACCCGGGCGAACCCCACCTTCACTCGACGACCCGGCAGCACCCACACCCGCCAAACGCCCGCACCCACCGAGCACATGCAGCCTCACCCGGCATCACCCCGGCGAACCCCACCTCACCGAACGATCCGGCAGCACCCGCACCCACCCAGCGCCCCGCCCTCACCCACCACAACCACCCTCACCCGAAACCCAACACCCACCCCCCGGCACGCACCCCGCCCTCACCCCACAACCAAGCCGCACCGACCCCACCAAGCGCCCAGCCCCACCCCGCGCAACCACCCTCACCCGGGACCCGACGATCAACCCCAGGCACCACCCCGCCTGGAATCACCCCCCGCACCCCACCCACCCCCACCGTCACCCCCCACACCCCCACCGACCATTTCCAGCCGCCCTCACGGCGAGATCCCACCCCCGTCAAGGAGACGACGACCGGTCGAAGACCGGGCCAATCGGGGCGAAAGCCGCGGTGGAGTTGAGTCCTGCTCTGATTCACCACCCCTGGGTCATCACATGGCGCGATCCGCATTCCTATGATGGGCCCACGACACCGCGGGCCGCTGCGACCAGGCAGTCCGACGCGGTGCAGCTGCGGCGCGATGGTGGAGGGGTCGATGACTCAGGGGGCCGGTCAGGGACCCGAGGTGGAGCGGACGGCGACGCTGCGCGACTTCCGGGTACCCGCGTACGTCCACGAGACCGGTCCGTACGCCGACAGCGCGCAGCCGGGCGAGGTCGTACGACCCGACGAGGAGGCCTTCGAAGAGGCCTATCCGGAGGGGTACACACCCACGCAGCGCGACCTGCCCGTCATCCGTCGGGGTGACACGGTTCAGGTCCCGGTGGACCCGGCGTCGATGGCCGTCCCGCAGGAGACGGAGGGCGCCGGTCCGCTGTTCGTCGTAGGCGATGTGCACGGATATCTCGACGAACTGGTCGCCGCCCTGCGGGAGAAGGGCCTGATCGACGCGGCCGGAAGCTGGTGCGCGGGCACCGCGCGGCTCTGGTTCCTCGGCGACTTCACCGACCGCGGACCCGACGGCATCGGCGTGATCGACCTCGTGATGCGGCTGTCCGCCGAGGCCGCCGCGGCCGGCGGGTACTGCAAGGCGCTCATGGGCAACCACGAGCTGCTGCTGCTCGGCGCGAAGCGGTTCGGCGACACCCCCGTCAACTCCGGCGCGGGCACCGCCACCTTCCAGGCGGCCTGGCTCCTCAACGGCGGCCAGAAGACCGACATGGACCGCCTCCAGGACGTCCACCTGCAGTGGATGGCCCGGCTCGACGCCATGGAGGAGGTCGACGGCCACCTGCTCGTGCACTCCGACACCACCGCCTACCTCGACTACGGCGACTCGATCGAGGCGGTCAACGACAACGTCCGCGAGACCCTCACGCGCAACGACGCGGACGAGGTGTGGGACGTCTTCCGCAAGTTCACCAAGCGCTTCTCCTTCCGCGACGAGGGCGGCGCAGACCATGTCCGCTCCCTCCTCGATACGTACGGCGGGTCCCGGATCGTTCACGGGCACAGCCCGATTCCCTACCTCCTGGGCGACGTCGGCTCCGAGGACGGCGAGGACACCGCAGGTCCCGTGGTCGAGGGACCGCACGTCTACGCCGAGGGACTCGCCATCGCGATGGACGGCGGAGTGACCATGGCCGGAAAACTGCTGGTCCAGCAACTGCCCCTGGATATCTGAGCGTTTATCGGGCAGGCGTCCCCCTCGGAGGACCGGCGGACGACAGCGCTGGCCAGGGGCCAATTTCTGGAAACCCCCTGTCACCGTGTGCCGTCGCCGCTCTACCATCGGCTTATCCGTAGCAGGCTCCCCTCCGTTTCTGCCCGACGGCTCGTTGGCATGCGAGCCCCAAGCCCTACGGAGCATCGGGGGATGCACATGAACAGCGTTCCGCAGCACCTGCACAGCGAGGACCGCCAGGAGTACGAGCGGATCCTCGACGAGGCGCTGCGCTCCGCCCCTACCCGCCCGGAACTGGCCGCTGTCGGTAAGCGGCTCAACCCCGAACAGCTGCGCACCATGGCGCTGAACGCCACCGCGCTCATCACGGCGGCCGCGGCGACCGAGTACCAGCACTACGTGAAGGTCCGCGAGGAACTGCGCCAGCCGGCGTCGTCCACCCCGTCGACCGTCCGCGAGTCCGGCTCGGCGGAGCCGGACGGCGTGGGCGCGATGGGGCTCGCCACCACCCTGGGGGAAGCGGCCGAGGGTGCGGGCGCCGTCGCCGTCGCCGCCGTCCTCACCCCCGTCCTGGCCGGCACGGCCGCGGCGATATTCCTGCTCGTGGGCTACATCCTCAAGATGCTCACCCCCGAGCCCGCCTTCGCCAAGACCATGCTCACCGCCGGCTGGGTGTTCGGCGCCATGACCGCCGCGGCGATCCTCGTCGCCGCCGTCGGCCTGCTGCTCACCGCACTGCGCAACCGGCCCTCGCTCGACACCGGCCCCTACGGCGAGTCGGGCGGCGAGGTCACCCGCGCCAGGGAGGCCTGGCACGACGCCCTTCTGGAACGCGGCATCCTGCCGTTCCTCCAGGCGGCACTCGCGGCTCCGGGCACCGCGGCCCTGCGCCGTACGACCCCCTCGGGCCCCAGTCGCATGCCGCACCTCGGCTACGACAGCCCCGGTTTCTCCAGCCCGGACGACGGCCCGGAGCCGGGTCACCGCCCGAGCTTCACCAGCCCGGACTTCAGCAGCCCGGACTTCGGGGGGCCCGAACACCAGCCGGAGTAGCCCCTCGGCTTGCGCCCCCGCCCCGGGGAGCGCAAGCCGAACGTCCGGTCGCAGGGACACAGGGCGGCGAGCCGCAGGGCTACACAGGCACTGGGCCGCAAGTCACTGGGGCGCAGAGGCACGGCCGCAGAGGCACAGGGGCGGCCGAGTGGTGCGCTCGTCCACACTCGGCCGACGGCAGGTCCCTTCAGGACGCCATGTCATGACGCCCTGTTGTGAAGCCCAGACCCTATTGTGAAGCCCTTTTGTGACGCCCCGTCAGGAAGCCTTGCCGGGAAGGGTGATGATCGCGATGCTCTCCGGCTGGGCTACGGCCAGTCGTCTGCCGTCCGGGTGCAGGGCCGCGACCGGCGTCGGGACGGCGCCGTAACTCCCCTCCCTGCTCGGCACCTCCACGTCCGGCCACTCCGCCGTGGACGCCCCCGTCGTGACATCGATCAGCCGGGGATGCCCGTACAGCGAGACGATCGTGTCGCCCCGCGGGATCAGCGTGCCTATGTGGAAGTCGACCCTGTTGCGACGCACCCATCGCTCCTCTGAGACCGACCACACGCCCAACTGCCGTTTGCCCAGGCTTTCGGTCTCCGCGATCTCCTCCTGGTCGACGAACTCCTCCCCGGTCGCCACCGCGATCCGGTCCCCGTCGATCCAGCAGGCCGAGATCACCTCGGAACTGGTGTCCGGGTAGAAGGACGGCACGCCACGGCCGTCGAGCAGAGCGGGTTCCCTCAACACCCGTTCCAGGTCGAAGACTTCGACGATCCCGTACGGATGCCACAGCCACCCCGCCGACAACAGACGAGTCCCGTCCGGAGACACCGCCAGCCGCGAGTGGAAGACGTCGTTCCGCGTACGGTCGCCGACCGTGAGCCGTTCCCCCGATTCCGTGTCCTCGATCTGGAGGAGGTCGTACCCGTCCGGGCAGTGCACCAGCACCTCACGGCCGTCCCGCAGCACCCCGAGGGCGACCGGATAGTCGAAGTCCGGGGCGTAGTCGTCATCGCGCCGCAGCTCACGGACCGGCCGATCGCCCTCCAACAACAGTGCCTCGGTGCCCCGCTCGTCGTAGACCACGGTGAACCGGCCGGACGGAGAACTGACGCTCCGGTCGAAGGAGTACCCATGGTCGTCCGAGACCTGGCGCTCCACCCCGTCAGGCCCCCACCGCCGACCCCCCACGATGTCCACCAGCTCGTCGCCGTCCCACGCCAGCGACTGCGCCTCGTCCGTCACCTGCAGAAGAATGACGCTCTCCATCGCTCCCCCTGGTCCCCTCGCCCCACCGGTCCCCGACCTGCACGGCTTCCCCGACCCGCACTGCTTCCTCGACCCGCGCTGCCTCCCCGGTCCGACACCAATGCCCGCCAGGCACTCCCCCCCCCCGGCGCAACGCCAATCTACGGGCGCCCGTCCGCGATGTGGAGTGCTTTGCGTGCCGCCCGCCTCGCGGTCGAAGGGGGCCGCCGGGGGTGAACCCGTGGTCCGCAGGGGGGCTGGGTGTACCCCTCATTCGGAGGGCAGTCCCATCCTCCCGCGCCGGCAGATCCGGTTGGCTGGTGATCGTCACCGACCGAGAACCAGAGCACCGGGGGATCCGACCATGCAGATGCCGTCGTCGAAGAAGGCCGGCGCCGCCGCGCTGGCAGCAGCCCTGCTCGCACTGGGCACACCGCTGGCCGCGACCGCCGCCACCGCCGGACACCCGACGCCGAGCCCCTCCTACACCGCGACGACACTCCAACACGACCTCGCGGCCGTACGGAAAGCCGGTGGCGGCGACGTGAACGTGCTGGCCAGGGTCGACGGAACGGGCACCGCGCCCCTCATGGCCCGCATCGGCACCCGCACCGCCGGCTCCACGGACCCGGTCCCCTGGAACGCGCACTTCCGCGTGGCCAGCACGACCAAGACCTTCGTCGCGACCGTCGTCCTCCAACTCGTCGCGGAGAAGCGGCTGTCGCTCGACGACACCGTCGAACACTGGCTCCCTTCGGTCGTCTCGGGCAACGGCAACGACGGCAGCCGCATCACCGTCCGCGACCTGCTCCGCCAGACCAGCGGGCTGTACGACTACATCGACGACCCGGAGATCCAGGACCGGCTGCTCAACCACTTCGACGAGAACCGCTACGACGACACCCCCACGGCCGACCTGGTCGCGGTGGCGATGAAGCACCGGCCGCTGTTCGTGCCGCAGCCGGGCGGAGCCACCCGGTGGGCGTACTCCAACACCAACTACCTGCTGGCCGGGATGATCGCCGAGAAGGCCGGCGGCGCGAGCTGGCAGGACCTCGTCGAGCACCGGATCATCGCGAAACTCGGACTGCGGAACACCTCCATTCCCGGGCTCAACCCGTTCCTCCCCGACCCGCATGTGAACGCGTATCTGACGACCGCCGACGGCAAGCGCCTCGACGTCACCGAGCAGAGCTACCAGCACACCGCCGACTCCGGTGTGGTGAGCACCACCGCCGACCTGAACACCTTCTTCCGCGCCCTGGCCGACGGCCGGCTGCTCCCCGCCGAGCAGTGGCGCGAGATGCGGCAGACCGTCGCGCGGAACGACGACCCGGAGGACGTGGCCGAGCTGCCCGAGGGCACCTACGGCCTCGGCCTCCGCAAGATGCCGCTGTCCTGCGGCGGCTTCTACTACATGCACGAGGGCGACGGACCGGGCGTCAACACCCGCCCCGCGGTGAGCGCGGACGGCAGGCGCGCGGTGACGGTCTCCATCACGACCACCACCGCACCGCCGGACCTTGCCGCCCTCAACCGCGCGACGGGTACCCTCGTCGATCACGCCTTGTGCCTGAAGCCCGCCGCGAGTTCGCCGAAGAGCTAGCCGCTCGTCGTCAGTCGGCGATCGGCAGGTACACCCGGTTGCCCGCCGCCGCGAACTCCTTCGACTTCTGCTCCATCCCGACCTCGATCTCCTCCCGGCTTCCGCCGTGTTCGCGGCGGATGTCCTGGGAGATCTTCATCGAGCAGAACTTCGGCCCGCACATCGAGCAGAAGTGAGCGGTCTTGGCGGGCTCGGCCGGAAGTGTCTCGTCGTGGAACTCCCGTGCCGTGTCCGGGTCGAGGGCCAGGTTGAACTGGTCCTCCCAGCGGAACTCGAAGCGGGCGTCGGACAGCGCGTCGTCCCATACCTGTGCACCGGGGTGCCCCTTGGCGAGGTCGGCTGCGTGGGCGGCGATCTTGTAGGTGATGACGCCGGTCTTGACGTCGTCACGATTGGGCAGGCCCAAGTGCTCCTTGGGCGTGACATAGCAGAGCATGGCCGTGCCCCACCAGGCGATCATCGCGGCACCGATGCCGGAGGTGATGTGGTCGTACGCAGGCGCGACGTCCGTCGTCAGCGGGCCGAGCGTATAGAACGGAGCTTCATCACAGATCTCCTGCTGAAGGTCGATGTTCTCCTTGATCTTGTGCATCGGGACGTGTCCCGGGCCCTCGATCATCGTCTGTACATTGAAACGCTTCGCGATCGTGTTGAGTTCCCCGAGCGTCCGCAATTCCGCGAACTGCGCCTCGTCGTTGGCGTCCGCGATCGAACCGGGCCGCAGGCCGTCGCCGAGCGAGTACGTGACGTCGTAGGCGGCGAGGATCTCGCAGAGTTCCTCGAAGTTCTCATACAGAAACGATTCCTTGTGGTGCGCCAGGCACCAGGCCGCCATGATCGAGCCGCCGCGGGAGACGATGCCCGTCTTGCGGTTCGCCGTCAGCGGTACGAACGGCAGCCGCACACCCGCGTGGACGGTCATGTAGTCAACGCCCTGTTCGGCCTGTTCGACGACCGTGTCCTTGTAGATCTCCCAGGTCAGCTCCTCGGCGCGGCCGTCGACCTTTTCGAGCGCCTGGTAGAGCGGCACCGTGCCGATGGGGACAGGGGAGTTGCGCAGCACCCACTCACGCGTGGTGTGGATGTTGCGGCCGGTGGACAGGTCCATGACCGTGTCCGCACCCCACCGCGTCGCCCAGGTCATCTTGTCGACCTCCTCCTCGATGGAGGAAGTGACCGCGGAATTGCCGATGTTGGCGTTGACCTTCACCAGGAACCGCTTGCCGATGATCATCGGCTCGATCTCGGGGTGGTTGACGTTGGCGGGCAGCACCGCCCGTCCGGCCGCGATCTCCTCCCGGACGACCTCGGCCTCGACGTTCTCGCGTACGGCCACGAACTCCATCTCGGGGGTGATCTCGCCCCGTCGCGCATAGGCGAGTTGGGTGACCGCCGTACCGTCACGGCCTCGGCGCGGCTGACGGGGGCGCCCCGGGAAGACCGCGTCCAGGTTGCGCAGTCCGCCGCGCGGTGAGGTGTGCTTGATCCCGTCGTCCTCGGGGCGGACGGGTCGGCCCGCGTACTCCTCGGTGTCGCCGCGGGCGATGATCCAGTTCTCCCGCAGCGGCGCCAGTCCCCTGCGGACATCGGTGTCGACGAGCGGATCGGTGTACGGGCCCGAGGTGTCGTACAGCGTCACCGACTCCCCGTTGGTGAGGTGCACCTGACGGACCGGCACCCGTAGATCGGGGCGCGAGCCCGCGATGTACCCCTTGTGCCAGCCGATGGACTTCCCGGCCTCCGTGGGCTGTTCGGCCCGTGCGGACTCCTTGCCCGGAATGGGCTGTTCGTCCTGGCTGGAGGCAGGCGTGCGTGCGTCCTTGTTGGTCATGAGACCTACTCCCTACGCCGGCATTACCCGGTAACAGGTTCGGCGGTCGACGCAGCGGTTTCCGTCAGCCGATGTTTCATGTGAAACATCACCCGCTTCAGGTGACGTTTCCCGTGAAACATCGCAGAGACGAAGGTCAGCGCCCTCTCAGCCCGGTGCTCCGAGCTCCCGCGTGTGCAAAGGTGCCTCCACGCTAGCGCCATAAGTGGCGCGGTGAACAGTGGGCCTCCGGCGTTCTTGCGATGATCGGGCGGTGACCACGACACAGCAGCCCCCGTACCCGCCGACCGGGCCGCCCCACGGCCACGACCATGGATCCGGCGACGACCACGGTTCCGGGCACGACCATGGAGCGGGCGGCGACGGCGGCCACGGGTCCGGTGGGCACGGTTCCGGTGGAGGCGGTGGGCACGGTCATTCACACAGCCATGGGCCGGCCGCACCCGTCTCCCGCCATCTGCGGAAGGTCATCGCGGCGATCCTGATCCCGTTCACCGTGGCGGTCGTGGTCGGCATGGTGGTGCTGTGGCCCGGCGGCGCCCCCTCGCACAAGCGCACCGGCGTCGGCTTCGACCGGCAGACCCAGCAGGCGACGGTCACCAAGGTCGTCAGCGTGAGCTGCGCGTCGGTGAACGCATCCGGCGGCGGCTCGACCGGGGACACCTCCACTGCCGAGGGCTCCTCCGCGGCACAGGAAGCGGCCGGCACCTGCAAGAAGGCCACGGTCACCGTCTCCACCGGCAAGGACAAGGGCCGTACGTTCACGGAGATCGTCCAGCCCGACCAGTCACGGCAGTTGCATCAGGGCGAGAAGGTCGTGGTCGCGTACGAACCCTCGGCGCCCAGGGATCTGCAGTACTCCGTCACCGACGTGAACCGTAAGCTCCCGATGACGCTGCTCGCCGGGATCTTCGCGCTGGCCGTCGTGGTGGTGGGCCGGCTGCGCGGAGTCATGGCGCTGATCGCGCTGGCCATCAGCTTCATGATCCTGAACTTCTTCATCCTGCCCGCGATCCTGCACGGCTCGAACCCGCTGATCGTGGCGGTGGTCGGGTCGAGCGCCATCATGCTGATCGCCCTCTACATGTGCCACGGGCTGTCGGCCCGTACGTCCGTGGCGGTGCTAGGCACCCTGATGTCGCTGGTGCTGATCGGCATCCTGGGCTCGGTGTTCATCGACTGGGCGGCGCTGACCGGCAACACGGACGACAACACGGGCCTGATCCACGGGCTGTACCCGTCGATCGACATGAGCGGTCTGCTGCTCGCCGGCGTCATCATCGGTTCGCTCGGTGTGCTCGACGATGTGACGGTCACCCAGACCTCGGCGGTCTGGGAACTGCACGAGGCCAACCCGTCGATGGGCTGGCGCGGGCTGTACCGCGCCGGCATCCGCATCGGCCGCGACCACATCGCCTCCGTCGTCAACACCCTCGTCCTCGCCTACGCGGGTGCCGCGCTGCCGCTGCTGCTGCTCTTCTCCATCGCCCAGAGCAGTGTGGGGTCCGTCGCCAACAGCGAGTTGGTCGCCGAGGAGATCGTCCGCACACTGGTCGGCTCGATCGGCCTGGTCGCGTCGGTACCGGTCACGACGGCCCTCGCGGCCCTGGTCGTCTCGGCGGACCGGCCGGGGCGCGAGGCGGTTCCGGCGGGGGCAGCGGGTGCGGCGGCTACGAGTGCTGCGGGTGGGGCCGGTTCGGCTACGACGTCCACCGCAGCGCCGAGCGCCAAGCCTGCGGCGGCACGCGGAGGGAAGGGTCGACGCCGTAAGCACTGAGGGACGCCCGGCTCTGAGGCGACGTAGCCCTGGAGGCGACGCCGGCACTTAGGCTCCGGTACCGCTCAGGCACCCCAAGCGCTGAGGTTCCGCAACGCCTGAGGCGCCGCAAGCACCCGCACTCCACTGCACCGCACCGCAAACACCGTAGGCGGCTGGAACCGCCCCAGGGAGCCGCGCAGAAGCGTTACTGCGGAACTCCGGGCCCCTGGGAGAACCTTCGGGCCCCGACGGACCTTCAGGGCTCTCAGCGCGTCCAGGAGCTCTACGGCGTCCAGGGGATCAGGGGATCAGGGGATCAATGCCCCCAGGCCGCGTGGCGAAGCGTTACGCCAACTCCCGCCCCCGGCAGGGCGACGAACGTGTCACCCCGCGCTCTGCTCCTCCGCCAGGATGCGGTCCAGCGCCTCGTCGAGGTGGGTGTCGAAGTCCGCGAGGGCGGCCTCCTGACCGAGCGGAACCAGCCGGTCGGTGCGGTCGAGGAACGCCACGAGCGGAGCCGCCCCGGTGCGGAACAGGGCCTGGTCGCTGCCCACCTGAAGCCGGATCAGCACCTCACCCAACGTCTCGGGGTCGACGGGCTCAATCCGCACGTCGCCCTCCCCGCACGCCATGCCCAGCCCGTCGATCAGCAGCTCGCGACCGAAGGCCCAGGTCACCGGGGCGTCGCCCGGCAAATGGAAGGTCAGCCGCACGGCGTACGGATCGGACGTCTCGTAGCGCAACTCGACCGGGATGCGGAAGGAGAGCTCCTCGGAGACGAGGAAGCTCATCATGACCTCTGCCTGAACGGACTCGTGCATCGCCTATCCCGTCAATTGCCGTCGACTGGCCGGGAATGATCCCCGTAACACTGAAGGAATATTGCTGAACGTACACGTTAGATTACAAGGAGTAAGTTTTCAGATACTGATAGAGAGCGCGAGCGACCCCAGCAGCCTGCCGACCTCGGTCTGCAACTGCCGTGCCGCGGTGAGCAGTCGTCCGGCCTGATGCGAGGGCAGGGACATGGCCATCGTGGCCGCCGTGGTGCCGAGCGTGATCGGGACCGCCGCGCAGACCGTGCCCAGCGCGTACTCCTGACGCTCCACCACCAGCTCCATTCGCCCCATACGTTCCAGGCGCCGCAGCAGGGCGTGGTCGTCCCGCACGGTGTACGGGGTGAGGGACCGCACGGGGTACCGGTCGAGGTGGTCGCGGCGGCCGTCCTCGTCCAACTGGGCCAGCAGACACTGCCCGATCGCGTGCGCGTGCCCCGTCTCACGGAAGTCGGCCCACTCCTCGACCGCCGGATTGCCGGGGGTGTCGGAGACGCACAGGACTTCGATCTCGCCGTCGCGGTACATCGCGTAGTACACCGGCACACCGATCGAATCGCGCCAACCTGCCAACGCGTCGACGATCGTGCTGCGACGTTTCTCCTGCGCTCCGCTGCTGCTCAGCCGCGCAGCCGCTTCCCCGAGGAAGAACAGCCCCTTGTCACGCCGGAGATAGCCCTCGTGCACGAGCGTGCGCAGCAGGTGGTAGGCGGTGGGAAGAGCGAGGCCGGTCTCGCGGGCCAGTTGCTTGGCGGGCGCCCCGTGCCCGTGCGCAGCGACGGACTCCAGCAGACGCATGGCCCGTTGAACGGACCCGATGAGCGTGGCAGCGGACGGCTGCGGATCGACGACCCCGACGCCGGCGACGTTCTCAGCAGAGCGCTGCTGCGGCGGTGCCGCGACGGGGCGGGTACGCGCGGCGGCTGTCAGGGGTCGTAGCGGCGGGGTTTCTGTGGCGGGACGTAGCGGCGGGGCGTCCGCCAACGGTCGTAGCTGCACGGGAGCCGCCACCGGTCCTACCTGCGCCGAGGTCACCCCGGCGCGTACCTGTGCGGAGGTCGCCACAGGTCGCAGCTGGGCCGGGATCGCCACGGCGCTTGGCCATGTGGGCGGGACCGGCTGGGCGGGGGGTGCGTGGGGTTGTTCTACGGATGCGGTGTCAACCGTGGCCAAGGGTCACTTCCGGAGCGCGAGGGGGCGGCCCGTGCGGGGAACACGGGGAGGGGGTGCGCCGCTCGCGGGGTTCGTCCCCGCGAGGAGTTCCGGACTTTAACCGCCCGCCACCGCCCGCAGACGGCCTGTCCGGGAAACTTCCCCCGGCCGAGGGAACCGGTGATTCCTGTTACCGATCACCGGTCGCCCCGCTGGACCTCACCAGTCGCTGCGCGAGGAGGAGCTCGACGTGAACTTCCGCACGATGTAGACCAGTCCGCCGACCAGCGCCACGAAGACCAGTGCCTTGAAGAGCAGTCCGATGACAAAGCCCACGACGGTCGCTATCAGACCGCCGAACACGACCAGGGCGATGACCGGCACCGCGACCCACTTAACCCACCACGGCAGTCCCGCGAAGATCTCTCGCATTGTCCTCGTCCTGTACCTCTCCGCCCGTCGCTCGAACCGGGTCCGGTCTGTGTCCGGCACTCCCGCACCGGATCTCTGATGTCCTGCACTCGATGCTAGGGCGGGCGAAGGCCGAACGGGGGCCTCGCATCCCTTGTCCTCCCCTGACCGTTCCCCTAGGGAACCCTGAGACGCGGATCAGGCTTCCGGTGGAGACCCGGAGGCTCCGGAAGGGGCAGGCCTTGGGGAGGTTCAGGCCTCCGGAGGCGAGAACACCACCAGCACCCGCAGGTCCTCGCTGATGTGGTGGAACTTGTGGGCCACCCCGGCCGGCACATAGATCACGCTGCCGCGCGCCACCTGCGTGGTCTCCATTCCGACGGTGATCGCGGCCCGGCCGCTCACGACGAAGTACACCTCGTCCTGGTTGTGCGGCTGCTGCCGGTCGTGCTCACCGGAATCGAGCGCGTACAGGCCGACCGACATGTTCTTCTCGCGCAGGAACTGCAGGTACGCGCCGTCGTTGGCGGCACGCTCCGCCTCCAGTTCATCCAACCGGAATGCCTTCATCGCCCTCGTCCACGCTCGGATTCGATCTCTTCTGTCACGATCAGACACATGAAGAATTTCCTAGTCAAGACGATCGCCAACGCGGGTGCCCTGGCGGTCGCCGTATGGATCCTCGACAAGATCACCCTGACCGGTGACAGCACCTTCAAGAAGGTCTGGACGCTGCTCCTCGTCGCCCTGGTCTTCGGTCTGGTGAACTTCCTGGTCAAGCCGATCGTCAAGGTGCTGACCTTCCCGCTGTTCATCCTGACGCTCGGCCTGATCACCCTGGTGGTCAACGCGCTGATGCTGATGCTGACTTCGTGGCTGGCCGACAAGCTCGACCTGAGCTTCCATGTCGAGGGCTTCTGGACCGCCGTCCTGGGCGGCCTGATCATCTCGGTCGTCTCCTGGGCGCTCAACGTCGTCCTCCCCGAAGGGGACTGAGCACGCGATGACGTACCGCGTCAGCTTCGTCTGCACCGGGAACATCTGCCGTTCGCCGATGGCCGAATCGGTCTTCCGCGCGCGGGTGGCCGAGGCCGGGCTCGACGGCCTGGTCGAGGTCGACAGCGCGGGCACGGACGGCTGGCACGAGGGCGACGGCGCCGACCCGCGCGCCGTCGCCGTCCTGGAGGAGCACGGTTACGGCACCGACCACGTCGCCCGCCGCTTCCAGGCCTCCTGGTTCGCCCGCCTGGACCTCGTCGTCGCCCTCGACTCCGGCCACCGCAAGATTCTGCGTCGACTGGCCCCGACCGAGCAGGACGCCGAGAAGGTCCACCTGCTCCGTTCCTACGACCTCGACGCCCCCGCTGACCTGGACGTACCGGATCCGTACTACGGGGGCCTGGACGGCTTCGAGGAGTGTCTTGAGATGGTGGAGGCAGCGAGCACAGGGCTGCTCGCCGCAGTGCGTGAGGAAGTGGAGGGACGAGCGGTATGAGTGATTCCGCGACAGCCGGAGGTATCGGAAGCGGCGCGGGGGACGGCACGCGCGCGGTGCGGGCGGGTCTGCCCGAGCCGGTGAAGTACGAACCGACGCTCCCCGGGCCGGTGTTCGCCGCGCACTTCCATCTCCCGGGCGACGCGACGGGACCGTACAAGTACGGCCGCGACGAGAACCCCACCTGGACCCACCTGGAGCGCGCCATCGGCGAGCTGGAGGCGCCCGGGCGGGACGACGTCGAGACGCTCGTGTTCGCCTCCGGGATGGCCGCCATCTCGTCGGTGCTGTTCTCGCAGCTGCGCGCGGGCGATGTGGCCGTACTGCCCGACGACGGCTATCAGGTGCTGCCCCTGGTGCGCGAGCAGTTGGAGGCGTACGGCATCGAGGTGCGCACCGCGCCGACCGGCGGGGACGCCCAGCTCGACCTCCTCGACGGCGCCAAGCTGCTGTGGATCGAGACCCCGTCCAACCCCGGGCTCGACGTGTGCGACGTACGGCGACTCGCCGACGCGGCACGCGCGCGTGGCGCCCTCGTGGCCGTCGACAACACCCTCGCCTCGCCCCTGGGACAGCGCCCGCTGGAGCTCGGCGCCGACTTCTCCGTGGCGAGCGGCACCAAGCAGCTCACCGGGCACGGGGACGTCCTCCTGGGATACGTCGCCGGGTCCGACACGACCGCGATGGGCGCCGTACGCCGCTGGCGCAAGGTCGTCGGCGCGATCCCCGGGCCCATGGAGGCATGGCTCGCGCACCGCTCGATCGCCACGCTCCAGCTGCGCGTCGACCGGCAGAACGCCACCGCGCTGACCCTCGCGCAGGTCCTGCGCGACCGGGACGACATCACGGGGCTGCGCTACCCGGGGCTGCCCGACGACCCCTCGCACAAGATCGCCTCGCAGCAGATGCGGCGCTACGGGTGCGTGATTTCGTTCACGCTGCCCACGCGCGCGCGTGCCGAGCGTTTTCTCGACGCGCTGCGACTCGTGGACGACGCGACGAGCTTCGGCGGGGTGCGGTCCACTGCCGAGCGGCGGAGGCGCTGGGGCGGGGACGCGGTACCGGAGGGCTTCGTGCGCCTCTCGGTCGGTGCCGAGGACCCCGAGGACCTGGTGGCCGACGTGCTGCGTGCGCTGGACGAGTCGGCGCGGTGAGCGCCTTACGTGCCGTCTGCAGGCGTCCGGCTACGCACAACGGACGGTCCGAGCCTCCCCCCTCGTGGCTCGGACCGTCCTCGGTTCTGCGCGCGAAGAACCGCGCGAACAAGGCTAGTTGACTCTGTGTCAGTGTCCAATCACAGTAGCGACAGAGACCTATCGACTTATTTATAGTTGGGCCCTGCCCGGGGCCGGAGGAAGGGTGGGAAAGGAGCGTGCGAGCCATGGATCTGGCCTTGCTGCGCACCTTCGTGACCGTGCACCGGGCCGGCTCCTTCACCCGCGCCGCAGCGCTGCTCGGCCTCTCCCAGCCCGCGGTGACATCCCAGATCCGCACCCTGGAACGGCAGTTGGGCCGCCCCCTGTTCCTGCGCCAGGCCCGCGGGGTCACCCCCACGACCATGGGCGACGAACTCGCGCACAAGGCCGCGCCCCATCTCGACGCCCTCGTGGAGATAGCCGAGACGGGCCCCGACAACGACGCCTCGCTGCGCACCCTGCATCTCGCCGGTCCCCCCGAGTTCACCGCCGAGCGGGCCCTGCCCGCGCTCACCGAGCTGACCGGCGACGACGGCCAGGGCTTCGCGCTGCGGGCGTCCTTCGGGAACGCCGAGGAGACCCTGGAGGGGTTGGCCGCCGGACATCATGATCTGGCCATCAGCACGGCCCGTCCGCGCGGTGCTCTGCTCAGCGCGACGACACTCTGCGACGAGGAACACGTCCTGGTCGCCGCCCCGCACCGGGCCGAGCGGCTCGGCTCCGCGCAGCCCGGCCCGAAGGACGCGCCCGTCCTGGACGACCTCCCCGTGATCGAGGTCCACGAGTCGCTGCCGTTCGTCTCCCGGTACTGGGCCTCCGTCTTCGACTCCCGCCCGGCCGCCCCAGGCACCGTGATCGTGCCGGACCTCCGCGCGGTCCTCGCCTGCGCGATCGCGGGCGCCGGGCTCGCGGTGCTGCCGCGCTATCTGTGCGCGTTGGCGCTGAAGCGCGGCGAGGTCGTCCCGCTCCACGAACCCGCGGTTCCGCCACTGCGGACGTATTTCCTGGTGGTCCGCACCGGCACTCTCGCGATGCCGCACATCGCCCGCGCCCACGAGTGGCTGCACCGGGCTGCCGCCCGCTGGGGCTGACCAGGCACTTTGCCGCCGACCTGCGGCGAACCCGCTGGTTCCACGTGAAACATCACGCTCCGAACCGTCAAGGTCACGTCCCGCGATGTTTCACGTGGAACCAGCCGGGCCACATTTCTCCCATGACCGTCCGACCCGTGGTCAAGCGCACCGCACGTGCCGTTCTTCTCGACGGCGACGCCCTGATCCTGATCAAGCGCACCAAGCCCGGTGTCGATCCCTACTGGGTCACACCCGGTGGCGGCGTCGAACCCGAGGACACCACCGTCGTCGACGCCCTGCACCGCGAGGTGTACGAGGAGCTCGGCGCCAAGATCTCCGACGTGGTTCCCTGCTTCGTGGACACCGTCGAGCACATCGGCGCGGACGCGGCCTCGACCGGCGTGAAGGTGCAGCACTTCTTCGTCTGCCACCTGGAGTCCATGGACCCGGCCCTGCGCCACGGCCCCGAGGTGGACGAGCCCCTCGGCGAGTACGAGATCGTCAGAGTCCCGTTCACCAGAGTCGGCATCGCGTCCGTCCACCTCGTGCCCCTGTCGCTACGGCACTATCTGGACGGCAACATCGAAGGGGTCCTCGCGATGCACGCCCCCGACCTGGGCTGACGCCTTCGGCACCGGGTCAGTCCCCGGTCACCACCAACTCCTCGACCGAGTCGTGCCGTATGCGGTCCGAGGGAACACCGGCGTCCCGCAGGGCGTGGACACCGCTGCGGATCATTCCGGGCGGGCCCGAGACGTAGGCGTCGAACTCGTTCCAGGGCCCGTACGTGCGGATGGCGTCCGGCAGTTGGAGATGCGCCTGCTGGTCGATGATCGGCCGGACGGAGAGCCACGGAAGCGACTGCTGGAGCCGGAGCATCGTGTCGATGTCGTACAGGTCGTGGTCCGTACGGGCGCCGTAGAACACCTCCACCGGGCGACGTTCGCCGCGTTCGGCGACGTCCTCGACCAGTGCCTTGATCGGCGCTATGCCGGTGCCGCCGCCGAGGCAGAGCAGTCCGCTGTCGGTGGTGTGGTCGACGGTCATCGAACCGGCCGGCGGTCCCATCCGGATGACGTCGCCGGGGCGGGCGCGATGCACCAGCGCGTTCGAGACCCAGCCCGCGGGGACGGCCTTCACGTGGAAGGTCAGCAGCCCGTCCGAGCGGGGCGCAGACGCGAAGGAGTAGTGCCGCCAGATCCGCGGCCACCAGGGCGTCTCCACGCTCGTGTACTGCCCGGCGAGGAAGGGATACGGCTGGTCCGGGCGGACGGTGACGACAGCGACGTCCCGGGTCCTGAGGTCATGCGAGACGACCTCCGCGTGCCACCAGGCAGGTGCGCGCAGTTCGTCCGCCGCGGCCGCGTCGATCATGACCTGCGAGATCGTCGTGTACGCCCGCACCCAGGCCGCCTCGGTCTCCGCGTCCCACACGGCGGAGGCGTACTTGTTCAGCGCGCCGATGAGGCACTCGCCGACGGCCGGGTAGTGCTCGGGCCGGGTGCCGTACTTGCGGTGCCCGCGGCCGAGGTTCTGCAGATACGCGACGAGCACGTCGGTGTTGTCGATGTGCTCCGCGGCAGTGAGCAGCGCCTTGAGCAGCCGGTCCCGCTGGGTGTCCATCGCCGCCGGGAACAACGACCGCAGCTCGGGGTGGCGCACGAAGAGCAGCGCGTAGAAGTACGAGGTCACCTTGTCGGCGACGGGGCCGACTTCGGACATGGTCCGACGGATGAGGACGGCGTCCGGGGAGGCCTTCTCGGTGGGGGTGACGGGAGCGGCGGTCGGAGCAGGCGCGGAGGCGGGACTGGAAGCACGCTGGGCGGGCACGTGGGCGCGGGCGGGCGGGGCGGCGGTCGGCGCGGGGGCGGTCTGCCCGGGCGCAGCCGCAGCGGGGCCGGGGGCAGCGGGCTGCCGGGCGTGCGGCGGATGTGCCGCCGACGTTGGGGCGGGTGCCGGGGGCTGAGCGGGAGGCATGCGCTGGGCGCCAGGAGGCGCGGCAGGAGTGCCGGGAGCCATGGGCTGGGCGGGAGTTGAGGGCCGAGCGGGAGTTGACGGCTGCGGGGTTGTCCCGGCCGACGGTATTCGCTCCTGGCCGGGCGCTACGCCCTGCCGATCAGCGTGCCTGGCGGGATCGCCGGGTCCGCGATCGCCACTCGGAGCCGGTGAGGCGGGTGGAGCCGCTGACATCGGTGAAGCCGGAGGTGCCTGTTGCCCCGGCGAAGCCGAAGGTGCCGATGGAGTCTGCGGGGCCGAACCCTCCGTAGAAGGGCGCTCTTTGTTCCCTCCGGCGGACCTGCGGACCGGGCGCAGTACGGCGGGGCGTCGTCCCTCCGTCGTCTCACGGTCCTCGGCCGGAGGCGTCTCCGGCTGCTTGCGCGGAGTGAACCAGCCGCTTCCGCCGCTGCCCCCGGACGTGCCGTTGTCGGCCGACGTGGTGGTCGGAGCGTCCATGGTGTGCCTCGCCTCGAACATCTTTCGGTCGTTCGGCGCGCTTCCTCATCCGGAAGCTGCCTGCTTTCCGCGCGGACGGCTTGCTTCTCCCCGTTCGATCAAGCGGCTGATACAGCCATATCCAACCCACATTCCCACTGCGTACGGACAAGTAAGGCGAGAGTGTGACATTGCCCGCAGTACTCTCACGCGGCGTCCAGCCCCGGACAAGAACCGGAGTCGACCATACCGGCCCGCGCTACGCAGACAAGTGCCGCCTCACTCCCCGCGAACAGGAGGAGGGGCGAACCATCGATTCCCTCAATTACCGGGCGCCGCGCACCAATTCGTAGGCATCCCACAGATCCCGCCCCTCATAGGAGTGGGTCGCGAGGCCTGTCAGATGCTGATCCGCATTGACCGCGACGGAGACGGGCACGACACCGAACAGGTCCTTGTCCGACATCGAGTCGCCGTAGGCGACACAGTCCGCCCGCGTCACCCCGAACTCCTCACAGAGCCGATCCGCGATCACCACTTTGGCCGCCGCGTTGAGAACTCCGCCCAGATCCATGGCCGGCGCGGTGAAAGGCACGGCGGGAAAAAGCGATCCATGTGCCGCGTGGGCGCCCCAGCCCGTGAGCCGTTCCACAAAGAAAGATGGCGAGAGCGATACGACGGCGCAGTATTCGCCGACGCTCCTGATCTCGGCCCAGACGTCCCGAATCCGCGCCAGCCACGGGGCGCCTTCGAAAGCCGCCGCCACATGCGCCTCGGTGAGATTCGCCCAGAGCGTGTACACCTGGGTCGCATACTCCGGCGGTCCGATCAGTCCGGTCGAGATCGCCTGCTCAAGCGCCACCGTCTCGGCTTCCAGACCGAGCTGCCGGGAGATCTCGAGGGGCGCACTGGTTCCGTGCATCAGAGTGCCGTCGAGGTCGAAGAGATGAAGTCTCGCCATGTCCAACGAGGTTAGTCGGCTGAGCTGTGGCACATTCCGCGGGCCTGTCGGATGCTTGCCGTTCGCCGCTGTTTCACGTGAAACATCCGGCTTCTGTCGATGCCTTGTGCGGCCGCCCATGACATGGCCAAAAGCACGTACGTCTCGGCGGAAACAGGTGGACGCCGACAACGCATGTCAGACAGCCTGACCTGCGTGCCGACTCCTTCCCTCGCCGCTCTGCCCATCCGCCGGCTGACGCTCCGCGATCGCCTCGCCTGCGCCGACTTGTCCGAGGACCGGGGGTGGCCACGCGAGGAACACAAGTGGGGTTTCCTCCTCAGCGCCGGAAAGGGCTACGGCATCGACGCACCCGAGGGCGGCCTCCTCGCGGCCTGCGTCACCACGGAGTACGGCCCGCAGGACCGCCCGGATCTCGTGGCCATCGGCATGGTCCTGGTCGCCGAGCGGTACGCCCGCCAGGGCGTGGGACGTCGGCTGATGCGCCACCTGGTCTCGGCCATGGGCACCACCCCACTGACCCTGCACGCGACCTCGTCCGGCCGCCCGCTCTACGAAGAACTCGGTTTCAAGGCGACCGGCCGGGCCGAGACGGTGCGTGGCCACTTCACGGCGGCCGGACCTGAGTCCCCGATCCCCACCCGCGCGGCCACGGCCGAGGACCTCACCGGCATCCTTCGCCTCGACGAAGCGGTGTTCGGTACCGATCGCACGCCCCTCATCACACGGCTGCCCGCCTTCGCCGACCAGCTGAGGGTGGCGGAGGAGAACGGCCGGATCGTCGGCTACGCCGCGGCCTGGCCCAACATGGACACACAGGTCGTGGGCCCGCTGATCGCCCAGGACACGGAGACGGCGCAGGCACTCCTCGCCTCGCTCGCCGCCCGCACCGACCGTCCGCTGCGCACCGACATCGACGTACGCCACGAAGCGTTGCTGTCCTGGGTGAAGGAACACGGGCTCGTTTCCTCGGCCTTCAACACCGTGATGACGTACGGGACCCCGGAGCTGCCCGGCGACTGGACCCGCCGGTTCGCTCCCCTGACGGTCGCGGCGGGCTGACGCTCCCCGGACACGCAGAACGCCGGTTCCGACCTGCCTCGTCGGGAACCGGCGTTTCCGTCACTCCAGACCTCAGACAAGCGCCTCTACGGCGGCCTGGGCGAAGCCGTGGTCCTGCGCCGGGGCGCCGCCGCCGACACCGATCGCGCCGATCAGCCGACCGTCGCGCTGTACCGGAATGCCGCCCGCGATGAACAGCAGCGGCCGGTCGAGCGCGGTGGGCAGGGTGTGGAAGAGGCCTCCGGGCTGGACGGCGTCGACGAGGTCGGCGGTGGGCGCGTTCAGCTGGAGCGCGGTGTAGGCCTTGCGGGTGCTGGTCTCGCCGGAGATCAGCACGGCGCGGTCGTCGCGCCGGAAGGCGAGCAGATGGCCGCCGGCGTCCAGCACGGTGATGCTCACGGTGACCCCGGCGGCCTCCGCGGCCCGACGGGCCTCGGCGACGAGCGTTTCGGCGTCCTGGATGGTCAGCGGGGCTACGGCGGTGGTGGTGCTCATCAGGGTTTCTCCTTGCGGGTGTTGCTGTGTGGGGTGGTGGTCGGACGGCCGGGCGAGAAGGGACGGGGACGGCCCTGGCCCCGTGCCTCCCCGCTCCGGCCCGGCGGGGTCAGTGGTGGACGGCGGTCAGCTGCTCGCTCGGCGTGCCGCCGGCCACGACGGCGCCGCGGGTGCTCGTGCGGCGCTCCAGAGCGGCGGAGAGGATCGCGAGGACCAGGGCGGCCGCGGCGAGGGCGGCGCCGACCCAGTTCGGGGCGGTGTAGCCGAGACCGGCCGCGATGACGATGCCGCCGAGCCACGCGGACAGCGCGTTGCCGAGGTTGAAGGCGCCGATGTTCACGGCCGAGGCGAGCGTCGGGGCGCCGTGTGCCTGGTCGAGGACGCGCTTCTGCAGCGGCGGCACGGTCGCGAAGCCCAGGGCGCCGATGAGGGCGATGGTGACGGCTGCCGCGATCTTGTTGTGGGCGGTGACGGTGAAGAGCGCGAGCACGACCGCCAGGGCGCCCAGCGAGACGTACAGCATGGGCATCAGGGCGCGGTCGGCGAACTTGCCGCCGACGAGGTTGCCGCCGACCATGCCGAGGCCGAAGAGGACGAGCAGCCAGGTGACGGAGCCGTCGGCGAAGCCCGCGACGTGGGTCATCATCGGCGCGATGTAGGTGATGGCCGCGAAGACGCCGCCGAAGCCGAGGACGGTCATCGCCATGGCGAGCAGGACCTGGGCGTTCTTGAACGCGGCCAGTTCGTGTCGCAGGTGGACGCCCTCGGGCTTGGGCAGGTCGGGCACGAGCTTGGCGATCCCGGCCAAGCCGATCACGCCGAGGCCCGCGACGATGGCGAAGGTGACGCGCCAGCCGACGGACTGCCCGACGAGGGTGCCCAGCGGGACGCCGACGACGTTGGCGACGGTCAGCCCGGTGAACATCATCGCGATGGCTCCGGCCTTCTTGTCCGGCGCGACCAGTTCGGCCGCGACGACCGAGCCGATGCCGAAGAAGGCGCCGTGGGCGAGCGAGGCGACCACGCGGCCGATCAGCATCACGGAGAAGCTGGGGGCGACGGCGGAGAGCAGGTTGCCGAGGATGAACAGCCCCATCAGCAGCATCAGCATCCGCTTGCGGGGGATCTTGGTGCCGAGGACGGTCATCAGCGGGGCGCCGATCACCACACCCAGCGCGTAGCCGGTGACCAAGAGGCCCGCGGTGGGGATGGAGACTCCGAAGTCGCCCGCGACCTGGGGCAGCAAGCCCATGATCACGAACTCTGTCGTACCGATTCCGAAGGCCCCGATCGCGAGGGCCAGAAGCGCGAGAGGCATGGGGATGTACCCTTCCCAGAAGATTGCAGGAGCGCTTTGCGTGCGTTCACAATAGTTGCAGACGCGGGCTAAGTGCAAGCGCGGACTATTTCAGCTGTGCTCTATCCTGGGTTCAGCCGCTCCGGGACGGAGGAAACGCCAATGACAGCGACGGACCCCGCACTCACCGCCCTCGCCCAGGGCTGGTGCGCCCTCTCCTTGCTCCACGGGAGGATCGAGGCGCACATCGAGCGCGCCCTGCAGGCCCGGCACGACCTGAGCATGCGCGAGTACTCGCTGCTCGACGTGCTCAGCCGGCAGCACGACGGTGACGGAGGTCATCTGCAGATGAGGCAGGTCGCCGACGCGGTCGTCCTCAGCCAGAGCGCCACCACCCGGCTGGTCACCCGGCTCGAGGACCGTGGCCTGCTCTCGCGGTACCTGTGCCCGACCGACCGCCGGGGCATCTACACGAATGTCACCGAGGCCGGTCTCACCCTGCTCGAAGAGGCCCGCCCGACCAACGACACCGCCCTGCGCGAGGCACTCGACGCGGCGGCCGAGAACCCCGAACTGGCGCCCCTGGTCCGGGTCGTGGAGTCGATGAACGTGCCCGCCTAGGTCCGTCCCGCACCGCCCGCACACCTTTGCCTAAGGTGGGGCCATGGGAGATCTTGAGATACGAGCCGCGGTCACCGAGGACATCCCCGCCATCGTCGGCATGCTCGCCGACGACCCCCTGGGTTCCCAGCGCGAGTCACCGGACGACCTGACGCCCTACCTGGCCGCGCTGGAGCGCCTCGCCGCCGACCCGAACCAGCACCTCGTCGTCGCCGTCCGCGAGGACCGGGTCGTCGGCACACTCCAGCTCACGATCGTTCCCGGGCTGTCCCGCAAGGGCGCCACGCGCTCGATCGTCGAAGCCGTACGCATCCACGCGGACGAGCGGGGCAGCGGCCTGGGCACACAGCTCATCGAGTGGGCGATCGACGAATCGCGGCGCCAGGACTGCCAGTTGGTCCAGCTAACCTCCGATGTCACCCGCACCGACGCCCACCGCTTCTACGAGCGGCTCGGCTTCACCGCCTCACACGTCGGCTTCAAGCTCCCTCTCTGAGCAATCCCTCAACCAGCAAGAGCACGGCGGCCCCGTCAACGAACGGGGTGGCCGTGTTTCACGTGAAACACGACGTTTCACGTGAAACATGGCGCCTCCTCGACCGCACCGGCTAGCGGATCCCCCGCCACCCCTCGGGGTCCACCCCGCCCGGCACAGAACCGCTCTCGCCGTACGGCTGACGCGTGAAGACGAACGATCCGAGGTCCAGGTGGGTCAGGGACCCGTCCGGGCGCCGTACGGGCCGTAGGAGCTCTCCGGCGTAGTACCCCTCCAGCCCAGTCCAGGTCCCGTCGCCGTTCGGCCGGAAACGCGAACGGCGGCCGCTGCCGGCCAGCGGCTCCAGCGAGGCGCCGCCGTCGGCGGTCAGCCGTAGGGCGAAGCCGTGTGTGCCCCAGTACCACTGGCCCGCCAACTCCAGCGCCTCGGCGTCGACTTCAGACAGCGGGCGCCACGGCTCGGGAATCTTCGGCTCGGCCTCCGCGACGATCCGGACGAGATCGGCGCCCACCGCTGACAGCAACGGCCCGGAAGTGCAGTTGGCCAGGACCACCGCCGCGACGTCGTCCTCCAAGCTGATGGTGAGGTTCGCCAGGAAGCCGGGCAGCGATCCGGAATGACCGACGAGCAACCGACCATGACGGTGCTGCACCTGTAGGCCGAGCCCGTACGCGGAACCGTCCACGACATCCGCGGCCTCCGCCGGTGCGGCCGGCGTCCGCATCTCCCGTACGGACTCCGCGCTCAGGACCCGGTCGTCGCCGTTGGCGAGGAAGACCGCGAACCGCGCCAAGTCGCCCGTGGTGGACCAGAGTTGCCCGGCCGAAGCCATACGGCCCAAGTCCTCGGCGGGTTCCGGCAGCAGCGCATCGGCCCAGGGGTGCACCGCCCAGCCACCCGCGTGCGGTGCCTGCGGCTGGGCGCTCGTGCGGTCGAGGCCCAGCGGTTCGAGTACTTCCCGCCGGAGCACGTCCTCCCAGGAGGCGCCGCGCAGCTCCTCGACGAGTGCGCCCAACAGCGAGTAGCCGGGGTTCGAGTAGTGGAACCGGCGGCCGGCCGGATGCAGCAGGGGCTGATCGCCCAGCACATCGCGAAGCTCGGGCCGTAGGGAACCCGGTGTCCGCTCCCACCAGGGCGCGGGTGACTCGGCAGCCAACCCGCCCGTGTGCGCGAGGAGTTCGGCGATGGTCGCCTCCCCAGCGCCGGTGCCGGGCAGATACTTCTCCAGCGGGTCACCGAGGTCGAGGACGCCTTCGTCCCGCAGCCGCAGCACCAGGACGGCGGTGAACGTCTTGGTGATCGAGCCGATCCGGTACTGCACGTTCTCGTCCGGCCCGTGCCCGTCCACCGAGGTCCACGCACCGTGCCACACCGCCCGCCCGCCGCGGACCACCGCCGCGACCAACGAAGGCGCCCGCCCTTCGGCCTGGGCCACGGCGATCCGATGCAGCAGCGCCCGGCGGGTACCGGGAAGCAAGTCGTCCTGAGATGTCGTCATGCCCCCAGTCCATCCGGCGGGACGGCCGTACGTCGAGCACATTTCTGCGGGTCCTGCTGGCGGGTGCCGCTCCGGCCCGGACTCCAGCATGGCCGCCGACCGCGCACCCATCGCGCACCCATCGCGCACCGGGATGTTCACGGCGAAGCGGCGAGTCTGCGGCTGAGCTACCGAGACGGGGACTCCACGCGAGCTCAGATCGTGCACCGATGAGTTTCTCGCGTCGCGCCGGTCTGTACGCGCGAGACCGATTCACGGAAGGCTGGCGGCATGCGGAAACTGATCTACGGCATGAACCTGAGCCTGGACGGCTACATCGCCGCGCCCGGCGACGACATCGGCTGGAGTGTGCCCAGCGACGAGCTGTTCCAGTTCTGGTCCGACCAGTTGGAGGCGACCGAGCTGACGCTGTACGGGCGCAGGCTGTGGCAGACGATGAGCTCCCACTGGCCGACCGCCGACCAGCTGCCGGGTGCCACCCCGGCGGAGATCGAGTTCGCGCGCCGCTGGCGGGACATGTCGAAGGTGGTGTTCTCCTCGACGGTCGACAAGGTCGACTGGAACACCCGCCTGGTCAACGGCGACGCGGTCGCCGAGATCACCCGGCTCAAGGCCGAGGACGGCGGCCCGATGGACATCGGCGGCGCGACACTCGCCGCGGCGGCCATGCGGGCCGGGCTGATCGACGAGTACGTGCTGGCCACCGCGCCGGTGCTGGTGGGCGGCGGCACACCGTTCTTCACGGCGCTGGACAGCTGGGTGAACCTGAAGCTGGTGGAGACGCGGACGCTTCCCGGCGGCTTGACCCTGACCAGGTACGAGACGAGGCGCTGACGGTCGAGTTCGAGCGGGACGTCGTCGCGGCCCTGCTGGAGGCCATGCGCGCGGTGGACAAGCAGGGACGCGAGGACGTCGTACGGAGATCGTGCTGCACCGGCACCGTCAAGGCCCCCATCAGCAGCATCCTCACCCGCGCCGACCGCACCAACCAGGTCCAGGCAGCGGTGCCGGCGCGGGAGGCGGCCCTGCTCGGCTGACGTCCGGCACAGCTGTCCGCCCGGTGAGCCCGCAATGCCCTTAGCTCACGTCTGCGCCATGTCCACGAAGCGCGAGTAGTGCCCCTGGAAGGCGACGGTGATCGTCGCCGTCGGGCCGTTACGGTGCTTGCCCACGATGATGTCCGCCTCGCCCGCGCGCGGCGACTCCTTCTCGTACGCGTCCTCACGGTGCAGCAGGATGACCATGTCGGCGTCCTGCTCGATGGAGCCGGACTCACGCAGGTCGGACACCATCGGCTTCTTGTCCGTGCGCTGCTCGGGACCACGGTTCAGCTGCGAGAGCGCGATCACCGGGACCTCCAGCTCCTTGGCCAGCAGCTTGAGGTTTCGGGACATGTCCGAGACCTCCTGCTGACGGCTCTCCTGCCGCTTGGAGCCACCGGCCTGCATCAGCTGCAGATAGTCGATGATCACCAGCTTGATGTCGCTGCGCTGCTTGAGCCGGCGGCACTTCGCGCGGATCTCCATCATCGACAGGTTCGGGGAGTCGTCGATGTAGAGCGGCGCGGACGACACCTCGGGCATCCGCCGCGCCAGCCGGGTCCAGTCCTCGTCGGTCATCGTGCCGGAGCGCATGTGGTGCAGGGCGACCCGCGCCTCCGCGGACAGCAGACGCATCGCGATCTCGTTGCGCCCCATTTCGAGGGAGAAGATGACGCTCGGCAGGTTGTTCTTGATCGACGCGGCGCGAGCGAAGTCGAGCGCGAGTGTGGACTTACCCATGGCGGGACGGGCCGCGATGACGATCATCTGGCCCGGGTGCAGCCCGTTGGTGAGCGAGTCGAGGTCGGTGAACCCGGTGGGCACACCCGTCATCTCGCCGCTGCGTGAGCCGATCGCCTCGATCTCGTCGAGCGCGCCCTCCATGATGTCGCCGAGCGGGAGGTAGTCCTCGCTGGTCCGCTGCTCGGTGACCGCGTAGATCTCGGCCTGCGCCCGGTTGACGATCTCGTCGACGTCGTCGTCGGCCGCGTATCCCATCTGGGTGATGCGGGTGCCCGCCTCGACCAGGCGGCGCAGGACCGCGCGCTCGTGGACGATCTCCGCGTAGTACTCCGCGTTCGCCGCCGTGGGCACGGTCTGGACGAGGGTGTGCAGATACGATGCGCCGCCGACCTTGTTGATCTCACCGCGCTTGGTGAGCTCGGCGGCGATGGTGATCGGGTCGGCCGGCTCGCCCTTGGCGTAGACGTCGAGGATCGCCTGGTAGATCGTCTCGTGCGCGGGCTTGTAGAAGTCGTGGCCCTTGAGGACCTCGACGACGTCCGCGATGGCGTCCTTGGACAGAAGCATGCCGCCGAGTACGGACTGCTCGGCATCGAGGTCCTGCGGAGGCACGCGCTCGAAGGCCGACCCAGCGCCCTCCCACTCGCCGCCTTCCCGGCCGCGGTCGTGCTGTTCGTCCCGGCCCCGGCCCCCGTCACCTCGTCGTCGGGAAGCGGGCAGACGATCACTTGGACCGCTCTCGGCCCACGGGTCGTCCAAGGGCTCGGAAATACTCAATCGAGCCACCTCCTCCCGTCCGCCGAGCGGACCTCGCCGTGCCCTCATTTCTACGGCACGGCACTGACAAATGAAGCGCCCAACTCCGGTACGGGCGCGTCGGTTTTGTGATGGTTCTCAGGCCGACGGACGGAGCGGGCGCCGGTCCACCGTAGGCCCGCGGGCACCGTCAGCCAATCTGGTTATCCACAGGCCATGTGGACGACGGCCCCGATGCTGTGGAGAACCCACCAAAACCTGTGCACGACCCGGTGGACAGCCCTGTGAACAAGCCCTCGCCACTTCCGCCGTAACCCATCTGACCTGCTCATTTCCCGTCCACCGGCTGTGCAGAAGAAAAACTTTCCACATCGGACCAAGATCGCTTCGAACAGTGCGCGAGAGGACACGAGGCGAGATCAGAGGTAAGGGTCACGAAGCAATTGCATCTCTTACCTGTGGACGATTAGATTAGTGCTCATGACACAGGCTCCCGCGGCCACCAGGGCCACCCGACGCCAGCACGACCGAGAGATCGTCATGCTGGCCGTCCCGGCCTTCGGCGCACTCGTCGCCGAGCCCCTCTTCGTCATGGCCGACAGCGCAATCGTCGGCCATCTCGGCACCGCCCAACTCGCCGGACTCGGCGTCGCATCCGCCCTCCTGACGACAGCCGTGAGCATCTTCGTCTTCCTCGCCTACGCCACCACCGCGGCCGTCGCCCGACGGGTCGGCGCAGGTGATCTCCAGGCCGCCATCCGCCAGGGCATGGACGGCATCTGGCTCGCCCTGCTGATCGGCGCCACCGTCATAGCCGTCGTCCTCCCCTCGGCACCCGCTCTCATCAACCTCTTCGGCGCCTCGGACACCGCGGCCCCCTACGCGACGACGTATCTCCGCATCTCCTTCCTCGGCATCCCGGCCATGCTGATCGTCCTCGCCGCCACCGGAGTCCTCCGCGGCCTCCAGAACACCAAGACACCGCTCTACGTCGCCATCTCAGGCTTCGTCGCCAACGCCGTCCTCAACCTCGTCCTGGTCTACGGCGCCGACCTCGGCATCGCCGGTTCCGCCTGGGGCACCGTCATCGCCCAGTGGGGCATGGCCGCCGTGTATCTCGTCGTGGTCGTCCGCGGCGCCCGGCGGCACGGCGCCTCCCTCGCTCCGGACGCCGCAGGGATCCGAGCCTCGGCCCAGGCCGGCGCACCGCTACTCGTGCGCACACTCTCCCTGCGCGCGATCCTCCTGATCGCCACCGCCGTCGCGGCCCGCCTCGGCGACGCCGACATCGCCGCGCACCAGATCATCCTGTCCCTGTGGTCTCTGCTGGCCTTCGCACTCGACGCCATCGCCATCGCGGGCCAGGCCATCATCGGCCGCTACCTCGGCGCGGACGATCCCCAGGGCGCCCGAGCCGCCTGCCGTCGCATGGTGCAGTGGGGGATTGCCATCGGAGTGGTGCTCGGTCTCCTGGTGATCCTTTCCCGCCCGCTCTTCCTCCCCCTGTTCACCAGCGACCCCACCGTCAAGGACGCCGCCCTGCCTGCCCTGATCATGGTGGCGCTCTCTCAGCCGATCTGCGGGGTCGTCTACGTCTTGGACGGGGTGCTGATGGGCGCGGGAGACGGGCCGTATCTCGCCGGCGCGATGTTGGTGACCCTCGCGGTCTTCGTCCCGGCAGCCCTGCTCGTACCGACCTTCGGCGGCGGACTGACCGCCATCTGGGCAGCGATGACGTTGATGATGGCGGTGCGAATGCTGACGCTCCTGCTGCGGGCCCGCTCGGGCCGCTGGGTGGTCACGGGCGCGACCCGCTGACCGTTTCACGTGAAACACCACGCACTGCCATGTTTCACGTGAAACATGAGCACCGCCGGGCCGCGCGAACACACGATGCGGGCCGTGGGACGCCGGCCCGATCGCATCACGCGAATCATGTCTCGCTGTCCTAAAGGCGCCCCGCGGCTCATGTCCCAGCGTTCCGAACGCACAAACGCGGGCTGTGCCTCACCGCTCCGGACACAGCAGAGGGGCCGCACCCCAATGGGTGCGGCCCCTCTCTCAGCTATGCCGAGCACAGCGATCAGGCTGCGATGACCTCGATGTTGACCTTGGCGGCAACCTCGGGGTGCAGACGCACGGACGTCTCGTGGGCGCCCAGGGTCTTGATCGGGGACGTCAGCTCGATACGACGCTTGTCGACCTCGGGGCCACCGGAAGCCTTGATCGCGGAAGCGATGTCGGCCGGGGTGACGGAACCGAAGAGACGACCGGCGTCGCCGGAGCGAACGGCCAGACGAACCTTGACACCCTCGAGCTGGGCCTTCACGGAGTTGGCCTGCTCGATGGTCTGGATCTCGTGGATCTTGCGAGCACGACGGATCTGCTCGACGTCCTTCTCGCCACCCTTGGTCCAGCGGATAGCGAACTTCCGCGGGATCAGGTAGTTGCGAGCGTAACCGTCCTTGACGTCGACGACGTCGCCCGCGGCACCGAGGCCAGAGACCTCGTGGGTCAGGATGATCTTCATTAGTCGGTCACCCTTCCCTTATCGCGCGGTGGAGGTGTAGGGCAGCAGCGCCATCTCACGGCTGTTCTTCACAGCCGTGGCGACGTCACGCTGGTGCTGCGTGCAGTTGCCGGTCACGCGGCGGGCACGGATCTTGCCGCGGTCGGAAATGAACTTCCGCAGCATGTTCGTGTCCTTGTAGTCCACGTACTGGACCTTGTCCTTGCAGAATGCGCAGACCTTCTTCTTCGGCTTGCGCACAGGCGGCTTCGCCATGGTGTATCTCCTGTGTGATCAAGAAGTGTGGGTACGGCCCACCCTCGGCCCAAGGGCCTAGAAGGGGGGCTCGTCCGAGTAGCCGCCGCCACCGCCGGCACCGCCGCCGCCGGAGTTTCCACCCCAGCCGCCGCCACCGCCGCCGCCCTGGTTGCCGCCGGCGGGAGCGCCGGTGGCCCACGGGTCGTCGGCAGGAGCGCCGCCGGCCGGCTGACCGCCGCCGGAGTTTCCACCCCAGCCGCCGCCACCCTGGCCGCCACCACCGCCGCCGCCGAAGCCACCACCCTGGCCACCGCGAGCGCCACCGGCGGTCTTGGTGACCTTGGCCGTGGCACTGCGCAGGCTGGCGCCGACTTCCTCGACGTCCAGTTCGTAGACCGTGCGCTTGACGCCCTCACGGTCCTCGTAGGACCGCTGCTTCAGCCGGCCCTGCACGATGACGCGCATGCCTCGCTGAAGCGATTCCGCGACGTTCTCCGCCGCCTGACGCCAGACCGAGCAGGTGAGGAAGAGGCTTTCGCCGTCCTTCCACTCGTTCGTCTGGCGGTCGAAGGTGCGGGGAGTGGACGCGACACGGAACTTCGCGACCGCCGCACCGGACGGGGTGAAGCGCAGCTCGGGGTCGTCGACAAGATTGCCGACTACCGTGATGACGGTCTCGCCTGCCATGGGGGAACCTCTCGGCGGGTTTGCTGCTGGCTGCTTGGTGCTGCTACTCGAATCCCGAGATCAGCTGAGCAGGAATGCTCAGTGGGTCTCGGGGCGGAGGACCTTGGTCCGGAGGACCGACTCGTTCAGGTTCATCTGGCGGTCGAGCTCCTTGACGACCGCAGGCTCGGCCTGCAGGTCGATGACCGAGTAGATGCCCTCGGGCTTCTTCTTGATCTCGTACGAGAGACGACGACGGCCCCAGGTGTCGACCTTCTCGACCTTTCCGTTGCCCTCACGGACGACGGAGAGGAAGTTCTCGATCAGGGGGGAGACAGCGCGCTCCTCCAGATCGGGGTCGAGGATGACCATCACCTCGTAGTGACGCATGTGGAACCCACCTCCTTTGGACTCAGCGGCCACGGTCGATCCGTGGCAGGAGGGTTGTGATGCGTAAGCAACAGTGTGTGCCAGTAAAACAGCCGCCACTGACATCGGGCGCCCCTCGTGGGGATTCCGAGTCGTGACATGGGCAGACACCAGTGCAGAGGGTACAGAGTACCCGCCCACCCGCTTCCGGTTGAAATCCGGTGGCGGAGAGCGTCAATCTGTACACATCGGGTGTGTCCGGCGCGACGACGCGCCGCCTTCCGCAGGAGGTGCCACATGGCACAGGCATTGCGACCCAACACCGCCGGCTCTCTCTTCGCCACTGACGGCAAGCCCCATCCGCTCCAGGACACGCTGCTCGCGGTGACCCTGGTGCTCGGCCTGACCGCGTTCATCACGGGGTTCTTCCACAGCCTGCATCTGCTCAGCTCCTGGACCGGTCTCGTGGGCATCCTCATCGGTGCCTACGGCCAGTGGATCTCCGAGACGACGAGGGAGCGCTTCGGCCTGATCCTGGGTCTCGGTGCCGCGGGTGTCGGTTTCTTCCTCGGTATGGCCCACGGCGGCCTGTTCGGCGGTGTCATCAGCTGACGGCCCGGATGCCGTAGCCCCAACACCGTGTAAACCACCACGGATCGCCCCGGCGGCTCACAGGCCGAGGCGAAGGTTGCATACGCCCAGTCGGGGCGCTCGCGAGGCGCAGTAGGCTTCGGCGCGAGAGCCGGAGCCCCTGTACCCATGGGGACACCCCAGCCCGAGGAGCGCCCCGAATGAGTCTGACCCTGAGGACCATCAGCCGTGAGCAGCATCTGGCATTCATCCAGAGCCTGCCCTCGGCGAGCCACATGCAGGTCCCGGCATGGGCTGACGTGAAGGCGGAGTGGCGCTCCGAGAGCCTCGGCTGGATCGACGAGAAGACCGGCCAGCTGGTCGGCGCGGGCCTGGTCCTGTACCGGCAACTCCCCAAGATCAAGCGCTACTTGGCGTATCTGCCCGAGGGCCCGGTCATCAACTGGTACGCGCCGAACCTCGACGACTGGCTCCAGCCGATGCTGGCCCACCTCAAGCACCAAGGGGCCTTCTCGGTGAAGATGGGCCCGCCGGTCATCATCCGGCGCTGGGAGGCCACCTCCATCAAGGCCGGCATCCAGAACCCGGACGTGAAGCGGCTGCGCGACATCGAGGCCGACTTCATCGAACCGCGCGCCTTCGAGGTCGCCGACAAGCTGCGCCGTATGGGCTGGCAGCAGGGTGAGGACGGCGGCGCCGGCTTCGGCGACGTCCAGCCGCGCTACGTCTACCAGGTGCCGCTGGCCAACCGCTCGCTCGAAGAGGTCCACAAGAACTTCAACCAGCTGTGGCGCCGCAACATCAAGAAGGCCGAGAAGGCCGGTGTCGAGGTCGTCCAGGGCGGCTACCACGACCTCGAGGAATGGCAGCGGCTGTACGAGATCACGGCCGTGCGCGACCACTTCCGGCCCCGCCCGCTGTCGTACTTCCAGCGCATGTGGACGGCCCTCAACACCGAGGACCCCAACCGGATGCGCCTGTACTTCGCCCGGCACAACGGGGTGAACCTGTCGGCCGCGACGATGCTGGTGGTCGGCGGACACGTCTGGTACTCCTACGGCGCCTCCGACAACATCGGGCGTGAGGTCCGGCCCTCGAACGCGATGCAGTGGCGGATGCTGCGCGACGCCTACGCGCTCGGTGCCACCGTCTACGACCTGCGCGGCATCTCCGACTCGCTGGACGAGACCGACCACCTCTTCGGTCTGATCCAGTTCAAGGTGGGCACCGGCGGGCAGGCGGCCGAGTACCTCGGCGAGTGGGACTTCCCGCTCAACAAGCTGCTCCACAAGGCGCTCGACATCTACATGTCGCGCCGCTGACCTCACGGTCCTCGCTTCGATAACGTCGACAGCTCTCATACTTCTGATACACCGCAGCCACCCGAAAGGTTCCAGGTCCGGCCATGGCGCTCACGCTCTCCGTCGACACCGCGCGCTGGCGGGCGCATCACATGCGCGTAGCCCAGCAGTTCCCCGGGCTCGTCCCGGTCTGCAAGGGCAACGGCTACGGCTTCGGGCACGAGCGGCTGGCGGAGGAGGCGACGCGGCTGGGCGCGGACGTCCTCGCCGTCGGCACGACGTACGAGGCCGCCCGGATCAAGGACTGGTTCGGCGGTGACCTGCTGGTGCTGACGCCGTACCGCCGCGGTGAGGAACCCGTTCCGCTGCCGGACCGGGTCATCCGCTCGGTGTCCTCCATCGACGGCGTGTACGGCCTCGTGGGCGCCCGTGTGGTCATCGAGGTGATGTCCTCGATGAAGCGACACGGCGTCAGCGAGCAGGAACTCCCGCAGCTGCACTCGGCCATAGAGAACGTGCGCCTGGAGGGCTTCGCCATCCACCTCCCGCTGGACCGCACCGACGGCTCGGACGCCGTCGAGGAGGTCATCGGCTGGATGGACCGGCTGCGCGCCGCCCGGCTGCCGCTGCACACGATGTTCGTCAGCCACCTCAAGGCCGAGGAACTCGCCCGGCTCCAGCAGCAGTTCCCGCAGACCCGCTTCCGGGCCCGGATCGGCACCCGGCTGTGGCTGGGGGACCACGAGGCCACCGAGTACCGCGGAGCGGTCCTGGACGTCACCCGCGTCTCCAAGGGCGACCGCTTCGGCTACCGGCAGCAGAAGGCGGCCTCGGACGGCTATCTGGTGGTCGTGGCGGGCGGTACGTCGCACGGGGTGGGCCTGGAGGCTCCCAAGGCGCTGCACGGCGTCATGCCGCGCGCCAAGGGCGTCGCCCGCGCCGGCCTCGCCACGGTGAACCGGAACCTCTCCCCGTTCGTCTGGGACGGCAAGCAGCGCTGGTTCGCCGAGCCGCCGCACATGCAGGTGTCGATCCTGTTCGTGCCGGCGGAGGCCGCGGAGCCGAAGGTCGGCGAGGAACTGGTGGCCCATCTGCGGCACACCACCACGCAGTTCGACCGCATCATGGACCGCTGAGCCCCACTGGAACAGCCGAAAGGCCGTACACGGAACCTTCCGTGTACGGCCTTTCGCGTGGCCTCACCGCAGCTTGTCAGCGGCCCGTTGGCATCCACCAGTTGGCGTCCACCAGCGCCTGTTCGCTCAGAGCGAACGCTCGGCCGGGTCCTCACTGCCCCACTCCACCGGCGGTCCCTCGAAGGGGGCCGCGTGCCGTCCTGGATGGGCCGCCGCGCCGAACACGAACACGTCCTCCGCCCGGTCGAGCACCCCGCCCGACGGGTCGTCATCGCCCGCCAGGCGCACCACGTCCCGCTCCGGCATGAGGATGTCGCGCACGATCACGGCGCACAGGTAGAGCGTGCCCAGCAGGTGCAGGCCGATGGCCCAGTGGTAGCCATCAGTCGGCAGTCCCTTGTGGGCGTTTCCGCTGGTCGTGTACGCGAGGTACATCCAGATCCCCAGGAAGTACGCCACCTCGCACGCCTGCCAGATCAGGAAGTCCCGCCACTTCGGCCGGGCCAGCACCGCCAGGGGGACCAGCCACAGCACGTACTGCGGTGAGTAGACCTTGTTGGTCAGGATGAACGCCGCGACGATCAGGAAGGCCAGTTGGGCGAAGCGCGGCCGGCGCGGGGCGGTCAGCGTGAGGACCGCGATGCCCGCGCAGCACAGCAGCACCAGCAGGGTGGCGAACGTGTTGACGGTGTCGGTGCTGAGCGGGTCGGACGAGTTCTGCGCCAGGATCAGCCAGAACGACCCGAAGTCCACGCCTCGTTCCTGGCTGAACGTGTAGAACTTCGACCAGCCGTCGAAGGCGAAGAGCATCACCGGCAGGTTCACCACCAGCCAGGCGACGGCGGCACCTCCGAACGCCTTCCCGAAGTCCCGCCACTTGCCCGCGCGCCAGCACAGCAGGAACAAGGGGCCCAGCAGGAACACGGGATACAGCTTGGCGGCCGTTGCAAGGCCCAACAGGACGCCGAACGCGACCGCACGACCCCTGGACCACATCAGCATCGCCGCGGCCGTCAGAGCGACCGCCAGGAGGTCCCAGTTGATGGTCGCGGTCAGCGCGAAGGCGGGGGCCAGGGCGACCAGCAGGCCGTCCCAGGAGCGACGGGCGTGCGTACGGCTGACGCAGACGACGATGACGGCCGCGCACACCATCAACATCCCGGCGTTGACCATCCAGTACCACTGTTCCTGGTGCTGGATGCTGCCGCTGCCCGGGGTGAGCCAGGCGGCCACTTCCATGAACACACCGGTCAGCACCGGGTATTCGAGGTACTGCATGTCGCCGGGCAGCTTGTCGAAGTACGGCACGAGCCCGTCGGCGAAACCGCGCCCCTGGTAGAGGTGCGGGATGTCCGAGTAGCACGCGTGCGTGTACTGCGAGCTGGCGCCGAAGAACCAACCACTGGTGTAGCAGGGCGCCTTCTGGACCAGACCGAGGGCGAACATGCCGATCGCCACCAGCGCGACGACCCGTACGGGAGTCCACCAGGACGTCCCGAGGAGAGCGCGCCGGCCGATGGGGCCACCGATCAGTTCACTACCTGCGGCGGCGACCTCGTCATCCCTGGTCGGCCGTACCGGATCCGGCTCGTGCACGCTCGCGGGCGTCAGTTCTGCACTGGGCATGGGGGACATCCTGCCGTACACACCTAGGAGTACGCCGAGGGCCGCCGCACCTCGTAGGTGCGACGGCCCATGTTTCACGTGAAACACCCCGTGACGGGTGTTTCACGTGAAACACCCGTCACGAGCGATATGCGGCTAACCGGTCGAGCCTCCGAAGATGCCGCCGTTCTGATTGCCTCTGTCGCTGCCACTTGTCTCCGTGGCGGTAGCCGTGTCCGTCGGCGTCGATGTCGCCCCTCCGTCGGTGCCACCGTTGTCGTTGCACTGCCAGCTGAACCGGCAGGTCTCGGTGGCCGAAGGTGTCGAACTCGGCGTCTCGCTGGGCGTCTCGCTCGGGGTCTCGCTGGGTGTCTTGCTCGGCGTCACCACCGGCGTCGGCGTGGGAGTCGGTGCGCCGTCCTCGTTCGACACCTTGTCGATCTTGGTCGCGTCCGGGAAGCCGGGGTCCGACTTGCCCTTCAGCGCGGACTCCATGTACGCGGTCCACACCGCCGTCGGAATGTCACCACCGTGGATGGACGCCACGCCCGCCGTGCCGTTCATGGAGAGCAGTTCGGCGTCCTTGGGGTTTTCCCTGAACATCGCGATCGACGTCGAGAGCTGCTGGGTGTAGCCGACGAACCAGGCCGACTTGTTGCTGTCGGTGGTACCGGTCTTGCCGGCCGCCGTGCGACCCAGAGCCTTGGCGGCCTCAGCCGTACCGTTCTGGATGACGTTCTCCAGGGTGTCCGTGACGTTGTTCGCCACGTTCTCCGGCATCGCCGGCTTCACGGTCGGCTTGGTGAAGCCAGAGACCGCCTGCCCGTCGTGCTTGACGGCGGTCACCGAGTACGGATCTGCCTGCTTGCCCGAAGCGGCGAACGTCGCGTAGGCGTCGGCCATCCGGATCGCGCTGGGCGTCGAGGTACCGATGGCGAAGGACGGGTTCAGCGTGGCGAAGCTGTCGTCCAGTATCCCGGACGCCTTGGCCACGTCCCGCACCTTGGAGTTCCCCACATCCATGCCCAGCTGCACGAACGGCGTGTTGATGGACTGCTCCATCGCCTTGCGCAGGGAGATGTAGCCCCAGGGGTAGTTGCTCTCGTTGTTCTGATAGAAGATCGAGTTGTCCTTGTTCAGGACGTACGAGCCGTCCTGGTTTCTCACCTTGAGATGGTCGTCGCCGTTGTACTTGCTCAGCGGCGAGATCCCGACGCCGTCGGTCTTGTACGTGCCGTACTGCATGGCGGCGGCGAGCACGAACGGCTTCCAGGTCGAACCCACCGGCACACCCGAGGTGTCGGCGTTGTTGGTGAAGTGGCCGTTCTCGTAGCCGTCGCCTCCGTAGAGGGCGACGATCGCTCCGTCCTTGGGCACCACCGACGCCGCGCCGAACTGGACGTACTTGTCCAGGTCGCGCTTCTTCGGGTCGATGCGCTCCTTCTGGACCTTCTTCACGGCCGCGCTCAGCTCGTTGACCTTGTCCTTCTGGAAGGTCGTGTAGATCTGATAGCCGCCCTGGTCGAACTCGGTCTGCGAGATGTCCGAGTGGCTCAGGACGTACTTCTTGGCCGTGTCCACCAGATAGCTGATCTGGCCGGTCATGCCCTTTGTCGCCTTGAGCCCCTGAGGCTCGGGGTACTTCTTGATGGCCGTCTGGTACTCGGCGTCCGTGATGCGCTTGTCGTTGTGCATCTGCTCGAGGATCCAGCTCCAACGCGCCTTGGAGCGCGCGGTGTTGGACTTGGCGTCCGCCGCGGGGTCGATGTTCGTGGCGCCGATCGGGTCGTAGTACGTCGGACCCTTCAACAGCGCCGCCAGGAAGGCGCACTGGCTCGGCGTCAGCTTGACCGCGTCCACGCCGTAGTAGGTCTGCGCGGCGGCCTGGATGCCGTAGGCCCCGCGACCGTAGTACGAGGTGTTCAGGTAGCCCTGGAGGACCTGCTGCTTGCTGAGCTGCGTGCCCACCTTTATGGAGATGAACATCTCCTTGAACTTACGGGTGACCGTCTGTTCCTGGCTCAGGTAGGTGTTCTTGACGAACTGCTGGGTGATCGTCGAACCACCCTGCGTCTCCCCGCCGCGGGCCATGTTGGCCAGGGCGCGGGCGATGCCCATGGGGTCGACGCCCGAGTCGGTGTAGAAGCTCTTGTTCTCGGCCGAGATCACCGACCACTGCATGGCCTTGGGGATCTGGTCGATGGTGACGTTCTGCCGGTTCGCACCGGTGCCCGTGGCGACCATCTGCGTGCCGTCGGACCAGTAGTAGACGTTGTTCTGCGACTTGGCCGCGGTGTTCTCACTGGGGATGCCGACCATCGCGTAGCCCACGCCGACCGCGGCCACGATGCTGCCGAGGAAGAACAGGCACAGGCCGGAGACAAGCTTCCAGGAGGGCATCCAGCGGCGCCATCCGTACTTGTCGAAGCGCGGATAGTCGATGAACCGCTTCTTGCCGGGCGCGGGAGCGCGTCCTCTGCCCCGGCCGGGCCCGTTCGGGCCGCCGGGACCTTGGCCGGCGGGCTCTCTGCGACGGCCGCCGCCTCTCTGGGCAGCCCGACGTGCTTCGGCGCGGCTGCCGTACTGGCGCTCCTCACCCCCCGGCTCTGCGGGGTTCGACCCATAGGAGTCGGAGGGAGACCCGGTGGTGGCGCCTCGCGGTGCCGCGCGGCGGCCGGAGGTCGGTCCGGACTGGCCGCGTCGGGCCGCGGCACGTCCGCCTCCCTGCGGCTGCGGCGGTTTGCGACGGTGCTCGCTCATCGAACGATTACTCCTCGGGCAGGCGCATCCGTGCGCGCCTGGAAACGGCGGCTGGTTTCCGGTCCCCCCGAAGTACGGATGTGGTCGGTTCTGCATTCACCCGTACCGCACCGGGGACGACGACGCCCCCACGCGTCACTTGGTTCCCGGTGGTGTGCATGCCGCACAGACTACGCACCGTCAAAACCTGCTTAGCCCCGAAGTTCACCCCAAATCAGGCAACTTGATTCCAACGAATCGGTGATGTGACGCCGCTCACCATCTCCCCACTTGTCGCATCCGGAAGGCCGTTCTATCGTCTGGATGTATCGAGTCGATACATCAGCTCGGCATAAAGGCCGTCACGGCGGAACCACGGACAGGAAGGAGGCGACCTTGAGCCGACGCTCAGGCATCCTCGAGTTCGCCATCCTCGGCCTGCTCCGCGAATCCCCGATGCACGGCTATGAGCTGCGCAAACGACTCAACACGTCACTGGGAGTGTTCCGTGCGTTCAGCTACGGAACGCTCTACCCCTGCCTCAAGACGCTGGTCGCCAACGGCTGGTTGATCGAAGAGACGGGGAGCACTCCCGAGGACGCCCTCACCGCCACCCTCGCCGGACGTCGCGCCAAGATCGTCTACCGGCTGACGGCGGACGGCAAGGAGCACTTCGAGGAGCTTCTCTCGCAGACGGGGCCCGACGCGTACGAGGACGAACATTTCGCCGCTCGTTTCGCCTTCTTCGGGCAGACGTCGCGCGATGTACGGATGCGCGTACTGGAGGGTCGCCGCAGCCGGCTGGAGGAGCGTCTGGAGAAGATGCGTGCCTCTCTGGCGCGGACCCGGGAGCGCCTCGACGACTACACGCTTGAGCTGCAGCGCCACGGAATGGAGTCCGTGGAGCGCGAAGTGCGCTGGCTGAACGAGCTCATCGAGAGCGAGCGAGCCGGACGGGACCTGAAGGGTCCCGCCTCCGGAGGCTCCTCTCAGCAGGACAGCACATCTGGGGAGTCGGGCGGCCTGCCCCGGCTCGGGGGCGCCACCCCCGGGCCGGATCCGTCCGACGAAACCACCACATGAGGTCCAGTCAGGGCCTCACCTCGCACACACAGGGAGCAACCGGAATGGGTTCGGTTCGCGTAGCCATCGTCGGCGTGGGCAACTGCGCCGCGTCACTGGTTCAGGGCGTCGAGTACTACAAGGACGCCGATCCGGCGGCCAAGGTGCCCGGCCTGATGCACGTCCAGTTCGGCGACTACCACGTCGGTGACGTCGAGTTCGTCGCCGCGTTCGACGTCGACGCGAAGAAGGTCGGCCTCGACCTCTCGGACGCCATCGGTGCCAGTGAGAACAACACCATCAAGATCTGCGACGTCCCGAACAAGGGCGTCACGGTCCAGCGCGGTCACACCCTCGACGGCCTGGGCAAGTACTACCGCATGACGATCGAGGAGTCCGACGAGACCCCGGTCGACGTCGTCCAGGTCCTCAAGGACAAGCAGGTCGACGTCCTGATCTGCTACCTGCCCGTCGGTTCCGAGGACGCGGCGAAGTTCTACGCGCAGTGCGCCATCGACGCCAAGGTCGCCTTCGTCAACGCCCTCCCGGTCTTCATCGCCGGCACCAAGGAGTGGGCGGACAAGTTCACCGAGGCCGGTGTCCCGATCGTCGGCGACGACATCAAGTCGCAGGTCGGCGCGACCATCACGCACCGTGTGATGGCGAAGCTGTTCGAGGACCGCGGTGTCCGTCTCGAGCGCACCATGCAGCTCAACGTCGGCGGCAACATGGACTTCAAGAACATGTTGGAGCGCGACCGCCTCGAGTCCAAGAAGATCTCGAAGACGCAGGCCGTCACCTCGCAGATCCCGGACCGCGACCTGGGCGAGAAGAACGTCCACATCGGCCCGTCGGACTACGTCCAGTGGCTCGACGACCGCAAGTGGGCCTACGTCCGCCTCGAGGGCCGCGCCTTCGGTGACGTCCCGCTGAACCTCGAGTACAAGCTCGAGGTGTGGGACTCCCCGAACTCCGCGGGTGTCATCATCGACGCCCTGCGCGCCGCGAAGATCGCCAAGGACCGCGGCATCGGCGGCCCGATCCTCTCCGCGTCGAGCTACTTCATGAAGTCCCCGCCGGTCCAGTACTTCGACGACGAGGCGTACGCGAACGTCGAGAAGTTCATCAAGGGCGAGGTCGAGCGCTAAGACGCGCCGACGGTCCGTTCGTCGAGGGTCCTCGGGCATGTTGCCCGGGGACCCTCCTCGTATGTGAGGCTGTGCCCATGGCCGTCGTCCGTGACCTGCGCATCCTCCTGCGCTTCCAGGGTTTCCGGCGCCTGCTCGCCGTACGGCTGCTCTCCCAGGGCGCGGACGGCGTCTACCAGGTCGCACTCGCCGCCTACGTCGTCTTCTCACCGGAGAAACAGACCTCGGCCGGCGCGATCGCCTCCGCGATGGCGGTCCTGCTCCTCCCGTACTCCCTCATCGGCCCCTTCGCCGGCGTCCTCCTGGACCGCTGGCGCCGCCGCCAGGTCTTCCTCTACGGCAACCTGCTGCGCGCCCTGCTGGCCGCGGGCACCGGCGTCCTGATGCTGAGCCACGTCCCGGACTGGCTCTTCTACGTCTCCGCGCTGTGCGTCACCGCCGTCAACCGCTTCGTCCTCGCCGGCCTGTCCGCGGCCCTCCCCCGGGTGGTCGACGACGAACGCCTGGTCGTCGCCAACTCCCTTTCCCCCACGGCCGGAACGCTGGCCGCGACGCTCGGCGGCGGCCTCGCCTTCCTCGTACGACTGCTGGTCGCGGACACCGCCGCCGCGGTCGTCCTGCTCGGGGCCGCCCTGTATCTGGGCGCGGCCCTCACCTCCCTGCGCATGGCGCCCGAACTCCTCGGCCCCGACCGCGCCCTGACCCACCCCCGCCTCGCGACAGCACTCGCCGGCACCGCCCGGGACCTGACAGCGGCGGTACGACACCTCGCCGCGCCGCAACGCAGAGAGGCGCTGTGGGTTCTGGGCGCGATGACGCTGATGCGCTTCTGCTACGGCGCCCTCACCGTCCTGCTGCTGATGCTCTGCCGCTACGCCCTCTCCTCGACCCCGGACGACGGACTGCGCCTGCTGGGGCTGGCGTTGGGAGTGTCCGGCGCCGGCTTCTTCGTGGCGGCCGTGGTGACGCCCTGGGCCGCGGGACGGCTCGGCCCCGGCCGCTGGATCGCCGTGTGCGCCGCGGGCGCCGCGCTCCTGGAACCGGCGCTCGGCCTCCCGTTCGCCACCGCCCCCATGCTCGCGGCGGCCTTCGTCCTGGGCCTGACGACCCAGGGCGCGAAGATCGCAACGGACACGATCGTGCAGTCCTCGGTCGACGACGCCTTCCGCGGCCGCATCTTCTCCGTCTACGACGTGCTGTTCAACATCGCTTTCGTCGGCGCCGCCGCGATGGCCGCTCTGATGCTTCCCCCTGACGGCCGCTCAGCGGTGCTGGTGATCACCGTGGCCCTCGTCTACGGCGTAGTTGCTGCGACTATGGCCCAGTTTGAGCGCCGAGAAGTGTCACATCACTGACACGGAGTCCAATGCGGTCTCAGCGGTGTCAGTGGCTCCAGGTAGCTTACGGGCGTCTTATTTCACCTCATGCCGCACGCCTGACCATGGGTCATGCCGTGCCATGCGTCCACGTTCCAGGGGGGAACCCAAGTGACAACTCCGCCGCCTCAGAGCCCGAACCCATACGCCCAGGGCCAGCAGCCCTACGGCCAGCCGCAGACGCCGACGCCGTACCCGCCGCACGCCCAGACTCCCGGTCCGTACCCGCCGCAGGGGCAGGCCCCGTACCCGCCCCAGGGCGGGTACCCGCAGCAGCCCGGTCAGCCCGGTTTCCCGCCGCAGGGAGCGGGGCCGTACGCTCCGATCCCGCCGCAGCCGAGACGCAAATTCAGCTTCAAGATGATCCGGCTGGCCGTCATCATCGTGATCGGGATCGGCGTGGCCATCTTCGGCTACATATCGAGCCGGGACGACGCCAACACGGCAAAGGTCGGTGACTGCATGCACCGCGGCAGCACCAGCGACACCAACCCGGACCTTGAGGTCGTGAAGTGCAGCGACTCGAAGGCCCAGTACACGGTGCTGGCCAAGATCAACGGCAAGTACTCCGAGACCGAGGCCAACGCCAAGTGCACGGCGGCCGCGAAGGACTTCAAGTACTCGTACACCGAGAGCGGTGACGGCAGCGACTTCCTGCTCTGCCTGACGGACTACTCGAAGTAGCGATGACGCGACGAGGGCGGTGTTTCACGTGAAACACCGCCCCTGATGCTGTCCGGGGTCATGTTTCACGTGAAACATGACCCCGTTTCACGGTCTCAGCCCTCCGCGGCCCACCACTCCTTGAGCGCGGCCACCGCCGCCTCATGCTCCATCGGCCCGTTCTCCAGCCGCAGTTCCAGCAGGAACTTGTACGCGCGGCCGATGACCGGCCCGGGAGTGACCCCCAGGATCTCCATGATCTGGTTGCCGTCGAGGTCGGGGCGGATCGAGTCCAGCTCCTCCTGCTCCTGCAGCTGGGCGATGCGCTCCTCAAGGCCGTCGTACGCACGGGACAGCGCGGCGGCCCTGCGCTTGTTCCGCGTGGTGCAGTCCGAGCGGGTCAGCTTGTGGAGGCGGTCGAGCAGCGGGCCGGCGTCGCGGACGTAGCGGCGGACGGCCGAGTCGGTCCACTCGCCGGTGCCGTAGCCGTGGAAACGCAGGTGGAGTTCGACGAGACGCGAGACGTCCTTCACCAACTCGTTCGAGTACTTCAGCGCCAGCATCCGCTTCTTGGTCATCTTCGCGCCGACCACCTCGTGGTGGTGGAACGAGACCCGGCCGTCGTTCTCGAAGCGACGGGTGCGCGGCTTGCCGATGTCGTGCAGCAGCGCGGCCAGGCGGAGGGTCAGGTCGGGACCGTTCTCCTCCAGTTCGATCGCCTGCTCCAGAACGATCAGCGTGTGTTCGTAGACGTCCTTGTGCCGGTGGTGCTCGTCGCTCTCCAGCCGGAGGGCGGGAAGCTCGGGCAGGACGTGGTCGGCGAGCCCGGTGTCGACGAGCAGGGTCAGCCCCTTGCGGGGGTTCGCGGAGAGGATCAGCTTGTTCAGCTCGTCCCGCACCCGCTCGGCCGAGACGATCTCGATCCGCCCGGACATCTCTGTCATCGCCGTGACGACCTCGGGGGCGACCTCGAAGTCGAGCTGCGCGGCGAAGCGTGCCGCCCGCATCATCCGCAGGGGGTCGTCCGAGAAGGACGCCTCGGGAGTGCCCGGCGTCCGCAGCACCCGGGCCGCGAGGTCGTCGAGGCCGCCGTGCGGGTCGATGAACACCTTCTCCGGGAGCGCGACGGCCATCGCGTTCACCGTGAAGTCCCGCCGGACGAGATCCTGCTCGATGGAATCGCCGTACGACACCTCGGGCTTGCGCGAGGTCCGGTCGTAGGCCTCGGACCGGTAGGTGGTGACCTCGATCTGGTAGCCGTCCTTCTGCGCCCCGACGGTGCCGAAGGCGATCCCGACCTCCCACACGGCGTCCGCCCACGGCCGGACGATCTTCAGTACGTCCTCGGGACGCGCGTCCGTCGTGAAGTCCAGGTCGTTGCCGAGCCGCTCGAGCAGCGCGTCCCGGACCGAGCCGCCGACCAGGGCGAGAGAGAACCCGGCCTCCTGGAAACGGCGGGCGAGGTCGTCGGCGACGGGAGCCACCCGCAGCAGCTCGCTCACGGCGCGGTGCTGCACCTGGCTCAGGGCACTGGGATTGTCTTCGTTGGCGTTCGGCACAACAGAAAAGGTTACGTGGCCGCGACCACCACGGGCGCCTCGATTACCCCGGCCACCGCCGTCGTCCCCATCAAACGTGCATGGACACGCCCCCCGATACCCGCACAAGCGCTGCCCTTGCGACGTACGAGAGTGCTCCCTTTTATACGGGCACATACGGGACGGTCCGTCGCCGTTCTCCGATCTTGTGGACCAGTCCGCGGCACTTACCCTCAGCGCGCATCGTTACCATGCGTGGACGCACATTGCGACGACCACTGACGATGACGAGGGACGGGCGAGCGCGTGGCCGAGGCGGCAGACTTCCAGGGGACGATTCCCTCACCTGCCCGCCGGTGGCTGCGGCGCACCGGCACACTGCTCGCCGGGGCGCCTCTGCTGGCCGGCCTCCTTCAGCTGTCCGCCGTCGCGCCCGCGGGTGCGGCCGAGCAGACGTCCGCGCAGGCGGCCTCCGGCTCGCAGTCGGTGTCCGTCTCCCTGGACACGCTCAGCCCCAGCGTCCCCACGGACGGGGACACGCTGACCGTCTCGGGGACGGTGACCAACAACAGCAAGCAGACGGTCACCGACGCCCATGTGGGCCTGCGCCTGGGACAGGCGCTGAGCACCCGCTCGGCGATCGACACCGTCGCCAAGCGCACCGACTACATCCAGGGCGTCGACGGCTCGGAGATCGACGACAAGTACAGCGAGAAGTTCTCCAAGCTCACCCCGGGCGTCGCCGAGCCCTTCACCCTCTCCGTCCCGGTCGACAAGCTGGACCTCGGTGACGACGGCGTCTACCCGCTCGGTGTCGCGCTCTCCGGCGAGACCTCGGCGCAGCCCTGGGAGCAGGTGCTGGGCATCCAGCGGACGTTCCTGCCGTGGCAGCCCGGCGACGCCGACACGAAGACGAAGACGACGTACCTGTGGCCGCTCATCTCCGGCGTCCACATGACGGCGCAGACGGGTTCCAACGAGCAGCAGACGCCGGTCTTCCTCAACGACGACCTCGCCAAGGAGATCTCCCCGGGCGGGCGCCTCGACCAGATGCTGTCGCTCGGCAAGGATCTCGACGTCACCTGGGTGATCGACCCGGACCTGCTGGCCTCGGTCGACGCGATGACCCGCAGCTACAAGATCCAGGGCGACGGCGACACCACCACGACGGGCACGCACCAGGCGGTCGCCAAGGCGTGGCTCGCCGAGCTGCAGTCGGCCGTGGCGGACAAGGAGGTCGTCGCCCTCCCCTTCGCCGACCCGGATCTGGCGTCCCTCGCCCACAACGGCACCAGCGTCACCGGCTCGCTCAGCCACCTCAAGGACGCCACCGACGTCGCCGCGAGCACCGTGCAGACGGTGCTGCACGTGACGCCGAACACGGACTTCGCGTGGCCGGTGAACGGCGCCGTGGACCCGTCGATCATCAAGGTCGCCACCTCGGCCGGCGCCGACAAGGTGATCGCCCGCAGCGACAGCCTCCAGGAGACCGGCGGCCTGTCGTACACGCCCTCGGCCGCCCGCCCCGTAGGCGGTGGTACGACGGCGGTGGTCGCGGACGCACGGCTCTCGACGGCGTTCGACGGCGATCTGACGAAGGCCGGGGCCGCCACGCTCGCCGAGCAGCAGTTCCTCGCCCAGAGCCTGGCCCTGGACCTCCAGACGGACAAGCAGCGCAGCATCGTCGTCGTCCCGCAGCGCATGCCGACCGCGAGCCAGGCCCAGACGATGGCCGAGGCGCTGACGACCCTCCAGAGCAGCAACTGGAGCGAGTCCCAGGACCTCGCCACGGCGGCCAAGGCCAAGCCCGACCAGAGCGCCACCACGAGGATCCCGTCGTCCTCCTCGTACCCCTCCTCGCTGCGCAGGCAGGAACTGCCGAAGTCGGCCTTCGAGGAGATCGCGACCACCCAGGACAAGCTCGACAACTTCCGGGTGATCCTCACCGACGAGTCGCGGGTGGTGACCCCCTTCGGGCGGGCCATGAACCGTGAGATGTCCACCTCGTGGCGCGGCCAGGCGGGTGAGGCGTCCAACTTCCGCCAGGGCGTGCTGGGTTATCTCGACGACCTCACCGACCAGGTCAAACTGATCGACAAGTCCGAGACCAAGCTCTCGGGCCGCAGCGCCACGATCCCCGTGACCGTGCAGAACAACCTGGTGCAGGGCGTCGGGCACCTGACTCTGCGGCTCACCTCGACGAGCCCCACCCGCCTGAACATCGGCGGCAAGGCGTACACGGAGCAGCGGGTCACGGTCAACGGCGGGCACAGCCAGTCGGTGAAGTTCACCACGTCGGCCAACGCCAACGGCAAGGTGGAGGTGATCGCCCAGCTGTACACGGAGGACGGCCAGGAGTACGGACAGGCCGTCAGGTTCGACGTGAAGGTCACCGAGGTCACGGCCACCGTCATGCTGGTCATCGGCGGCGGTGTCCTGCTCCTCGTCCTCGCCGGCTTCCGGATGTACACGCACCGCAAGCGCGCCGTGGCCCGCCAGGCCGAGCAGGAGGGCCCCGACGGGCCCGACGACGACACGAACCCGGAACCCGAAGGCCCGGAGAACCCCGAAGGCCCTCAGGACCGTCTCCAGCAGGAGGAGTCCGGCACTCCGTCCCGGGCCGACGACCCGGAGCACCCGAGTGACCCGACACCGGACACCGCACCGGAAAGCGCCGACCCGTCCGGCACGGGTGAGAGAGTGGACCGTTGAGCGATGTCGTGGCCGGTGGGCCCGGGGACGATGAGGTGGGGTAACCATGAACGCGCCGTACGACGGTGACCGCGGTCAGGGCGCGGGCAGCTCGGGCTACCCCGAGGGTCCGCCTCCCGAACACGGTCAGGTGCCGCCGCAGCCCCCCGCGGACATGTACCTCCAGGACGCCTACGACCAGGATCCCTACCGGGCGCAGGACCTCTCCGCCCAGGACCCGGTCGCCGAGGCGCTCTACGACCGTGCCGCACACCCCCCGCCTCCTCCGGGCACGTACCAGCCGCAGCCCCCGCTCTACGCCCAGCCGCCCCAGTCCCCGTACGCCCCCGACCCCCGCGTGTGGGCGCAGACCCCGGCGCCCGAGCCGGAGGGCCCCACCCAGTACCTGCCGTACGGCGACGACGCCCGTACGACCCAGTTCGTGGGCGTGGACGACCTGGTGACCGGGGCGAGCGAGGAGTACCACGAGCCCGACGCCTTCGCCCATCTCTTCCGGGACCAGGGCCAGGGCGGCGCACGACCGCAGATGGACCCCCCAGGGGTTCCCGGCCCGTCCCCGGCACCGCCCTCGGGCCAGGCGCCCCCGCCCGCGATGTCCGACGCCACGATGCAGCTCACGCCGACGGCACCGGCGCCCGCGGCCGCTCCCACGAAGGGCGGAAAGGCCACCGGCCTGCTGAAGTCGAGCGCCGTGATGGCGGCGGGCACGATGGTCTCCCGCCTGACCGGCTTCGTCCGCTCCGCGCTGATCGTGGCGGCGCTGGGCACGGCTCTCCTCGGTGATACCTTCCAGGTCGCCTACCAGCTGCCGACGATGATCTACATCCTGACCGTCGGCGGCGGACTCAACTCCGTCTTCGTGCCGCAGCTCGTGCGCGCCATGAAGGAGGACGACGACGGCGGCGAGGCATTCGCCAACCGTCTGCTGACCCTGGTCATCGTGGCGCTCGGGGTACTGACCGCGCTGGCGATGTTCGCGGCGCCTCTCCTGGTCCGCCTGCTGTCGGTGAAGGTGGCGAGCGATCCCGCGGCCGACAGCGTCGCCATCACCTTCACCCGCTACTTCCTGCCCTCGATCTTCTTCATGGGCATCCACGTGGTGATGGGCCAGATCCTCAACGCCCGCGGCAAGTTCGGCGCGATGATGTGGACCCCGGTCCTCAACAACGTCGTCATCATCGTGACGCTCGGCATGTTCCTCTGGGTCTACGGCACCTCCGCGGACTCCGGCATGGGGGTCCAGAACATCCCGCCGGAGGCCCAACGTCTCCTGGGCATCGGCGTTCTGCTCGGTCTGGTCGTCCAGGCGCTGGCGATGATCCCGTACCTGCGCGAGACCGGGTTCAAGCTGCGGCTGCGGTTCGACTGGAAGGGCCACGGCCTGGGCAAGGCCGCGATGCTCGCCAAGTGGACCGTCCTCTTCGTCCTCGCCAACCAGGCGGGTGCCCTCGTGGTCACCCAGCTCGCCACCGCATCGGTCGCGGACACGAACATCGCCGGAACCGGATTCAGCGCCTACGCCAACGCCCAGCTCATCTGGGGCCTGCCGCAGGCGATCATCACGGTGTCTCTCATGGCCGCCCTGCTGCCGCGCATCTCGCGCTCGGCGGCCGAGGACGACGGAGGCGCCGTCCGGGACGACATCTCCCAGGGACTGCGCACGACCGCCGTCGCGATCGTGCCGATCGCCTTCGGCCTGCTCGCCCTCGGCATCCCGATGTGCACCCTCATCTTCGGGTCCTCGGGGACGGACGCGGCGACCAACATGGGCTTCATGTTGATGGCCTTCGCCCTCGGCCTGATCCCGTACTCGGTGCAGTACGTCGTCCTGCGTGCCTTCTACGCCTACGAGGACACCCGCACGCCCTTCTACAACACCGTCATCGTGGCCGCGGTCAACGCGGGCGCCTCGGCGGTCTGTTACTTCGTCCTCCCGGCCCGCTGGGCCGTGGTGGGCATGGCCGCCTCGTACGGCCTCGCGTACGCGATCGGTGTCGGTGTCGCCTGGAACCGGCTGCGCAAGCGGCTGAACGGCGACCTGGACGGGGCGCGCGTGCTGCGGACGTACGCTCGGCTCAGCATCGCCTCCGTGCCGGCCGCACTGCTCAGTGGTGCGGCCTGCTACGGGATCGGTCATACGCTCGGCCAGGGCGTCGTCGGTTCGTTCGCGGCGCTCGTGGTGGGTGGGGCCGTACTGCTCGGAATCTTCTACGTCGCGGCCCGCCGCATGCGCATCGAGGAACTCAACTCCCTCGTCGGCATGGTGCGCGGGCGCTTGGGACGTTGACGCGGGGGCACTCGCACAACCATCGTCTGCCGCTGTGTGTCGTGCATAGCGGCAGACTGTGGGCACAATTGGTTTCGGCGTCGAACAGGGTGCAACGGATGGGGAGGCAGGAGCGACGGTGGCGGAACGGAGCACGGCTGCCGTCGACGTGGCAGACAACAGCGGCGACAAGCCGCTGACCGCCAAGGCGGACCAGTCCACGGCCGACGGGGTGGCCCAGAACCCGGAGCGGGACACGGAAAGCGACCAGGCACAGGGGAGCGGCGGGATCGAGGAAACCGAGAAGGCCTCGCCTCCCGAACTGCACAGCGGTCACAAGCTCGCCAGACGCTATCGCCTCGAAGAGTGCGTCACCCGTCTGGACGGCTTCAGCAGTTGGCGTGCGGTGGACGAGAAACTCCGCCGTGCCGTCGGCGTCCACATCCTGCCCGCCGACCACGCGAGAGCCCGTTCCGTGCTGGCCGCGGCCCGTTCCTCGGCGCTGCTGGGCGACCCCCGCTTCGTCCAGGTCCTGGACGCGGTGGAGGAGAACGACCTCGTCTACGTCGTCCACGAATGGCTGCCCGACGCCACGGAACTGACGACGCTTCTGGCGCCGGGCCCGCTGGAGGTCCACGAGGCCTACCAGATGGTCAGCCAGATCGCCTCGGCCATGGCCGCCGCGCACCGCGAGGGCCTCGCCCATCTCCGGCTGAACCCGAACGCCGTGCTGCGCACCTCGTCCGGCCAGTGGCGCATCCGCGGACTGGCCGTCAACGCCGCACTGCGGGGCATCAGTTCGGACACCCCGCAGCGCACTGACACTGAGGCGATCGGCGCCCTGCTGTACGCGGCGCTCACCCAGCGCTGGCCGTACGAGAGCGATGCCTACGGCCTCTCCGGGCTGCCCAAGGGCGTCGGTCTGATCGCCCCCGACCAGGTGCGTGCGGGTGTCCACCGCGGTCTGTCGGAGCTCGCCATGCGCGCGCTCGCCAACGACGGCGCCACGGCCTCCCGGCACGAGGCGGCGTGCACCACGCCGGAGGAGCTGGTGAAGGCGATCGGTGAGATGCCCCGCATCCGCCCGCCGGAGCCGACGTTCACCGCGCCGCCCGAGTATCAGCAGACCACGTACCAACAGGGCACGTACGGCCGCCCGTCGGCGCATCCCGGTGCCGCCCAGCCCGTGTCCTCCCCGCCGCCCCCGCTGCAGAGCCGCACCGGCAAGGCCCTCAAGTGGGCCGTGTCCGCGCTGCTGATCGCCGCGCTGGGCCTGGGCAGTTGGCAGCTCGCCGACGCGCTCATGGACCAGGGCAACAAGTCCGAGGACACGAAGCAGACCCAGACCACGGACGGGAACGACAAGACCGGCGACAAGATCAAGCCGGCCGCTCCCATAACGATCCAGGGCGCGAAGGAGTACGTGGCGAGCGGGGATGCCCAGGCACCCGGCGACGTCGACAAGACGTACGACGGAGACAGCACCACCTACTGGCGGACCAAGCGCTACAACTCCGGTCCCAAGCTGGCGCCCTACAAGCCCGGTGTGGGCATCGTCTACGACCTCGGCTCGGCCAAGAAGATCTCGGCTGCTTCGATAGGGCTCCGGTACGCCGGCGACCACACGACGATCAACCTCTACGCCACCGACTCACTGACGCCCTCGACGGGGGTCGACGGGATGACCGAGATCGGAACCGCCACCACCAGCGGATCCTCTCTTACGGTGAAGGCGACGAAATCGCTGAAGACGCAGTACGTGCTCCTGTGGATCACCGACGTGCCGTTGGCGACCAGTGACGGCTACAGCGGCTCCGGCTACAAGCAGGCCATCACCGACGTGAAGTTCACGGGCTGACGCTCACCGGAGGGGGAGGGGGTCCGATGGCGGAAGGCGCCGGGTACGACGGGACGAGCGATCAGGATCTGCTCGCCCGCCATGTCGATGGCGACCCGGACGCTTTCGGTGAGATCGTCCGGCGGCACCGGGACCGGCTCTGGGCGGTGGCCCTGCGCACGCTGGGGGACCGCGAGGAGGCCGCTGACGCCGTCCAGGACGCTCTCGTCTCCGCCTACAGGGCCGCCCACACCTTCCGCGGCCAGTCGGCCGTCACAACGTGGCTGCACCGGATCACGGTGAACGCCTGCCTGGACCGCGCCCGCAAGGCCGCCTCCAGGAAGACCTCCCCGGTCGACGACACCGAGCGCCTGGAACAACTCCTGGAACCGCACGAGTCGGCGTCGGCTCCCGCGGAACGCAACGACCTGCACCGCCAGCTGCTGGAAGCCCTGGGCACCCTCCCGCCCGACCAGCGCGCCGCTCTCGTCCTCGTGGACATGCAGGGCTACCCCGTCGCGGAGGCCGCCCGGATCCTCGACGTGCCGACCGGCACGGTGAAGAGCCGCTGCGCCAGAGGAAGAGCCAGACTGCTGCCCCTTCTCACCCATCTCCGGCCGGAAAGAGCCGGTGACGGCAAGGAACCGGGCGCAGGACGGAACCGGGCGCAGGGGACATCCGTCCCACCGGCAGCGGGACCCCGAGACGCGGGTCCCGAGGATGCAGGGCCGAGCGATTCAGCTGCTGTGAAGGGCGGAGGTGGGCGAGCGTGACATCCACGACAGACACGGCCGAGCACCCGGACGTCGCGGAGATCTCCGACCTCACCGAGGGCCTTCTCTCCCCGTCCAGGACCGCAGAGGTACGAGAGCATCTGGACACGTGCGAACTCTGCGCGGACGTCCACAACTCGCTGGAGGAGATCCGGGGTCTGCTGGGCACCCTGCCCGGCCCACCGCGCATGCCCGCCGAGATCGCGGGCCGTATCGACGCGGCGCTCGCCGCCGAGGCTCTGCTGGGTGCCAGCGCCCCCGAGTCCCTGGCCGCGCCGACGTTGGTGGGCGCGTCCCGAGACGGGTCGGACGAGATCGACGAGGACGGCGAGCACGCCGAGGCGCATGTTTCACGTGAAACATCGCCCACAACGACGGCGGCGGCCCGTCCGTCCGGACACTCCCGCGCGGCGACCGGCCCCGGACGCAAGGACCGGAAGGACCACAAGGACCGGAGCCGCGGCGGACGTCGTGGGCGGATCGTCCTGGGAGCCGTGTTCACCGCGGCCGTTCTGGGAGCCGGCTCTCTCTTCATTCAGTCCTTGGGTGACCACAAGGCATCGGACACGGCTCAGGGGAACGCGACCAGTTCCACGGACACCTTCTCCAAGGGGAAGCTGGAGAACGTGGTCTCGGATCTCCTGGCCACCAAGGCAGCCCCGAACCAGGGCACCGGAAGCACGGGCACCATGAAGCCCTGGAACGCCGAGTCCGATCCGGGGACCAATACGGAGCCGTCCAGCAAGGCTCCCAAGACCCTGATCGAGCCCTCCACCTCCGTTCCGGACTGCATCCGGCAGGGCATCAACCGTGGCACCACGGAGGTCCTCGGTTTCAAGGAAGGCACCTACAACGGCTCCGCCGCCTATCTCGCGGTGCTGCCCGACGCCTCCGACAGCAACCGGGTCACGGCATACGTCGTGGACGCGACCTGCGTGAGCCACCACACGTCGGCTCCTGGCAAGGTCCTTCTGACGCGGTCGTACCCCCGTTCCTGATTCCGGACGTCTCCTCTCCGGCCTGCGTGGCACTTCCTTGGGTACTTCCTCTCCATGTGCCCTCTCCGTGTGCCCGGACACAGCGGGAATGCGGGCCCCGTAGGATCCGTTGGGTGGTGTGGAGGCTCTGAGAGGGGCTCCCACCGGTCGTACTGACGCAGTCCAGAGACGAGGAACCAAGCCGTGAGCGACGTCCGAAACGTGATCATCATCGGCTCCGGGCCCGCCGGCTACACGGCGGCGCTCTACACCGCGCGCGCGTCGCTGAAGCCGCTGGTGTTCGAAGGTGCCGTCACCGCTGGTGGCGCGCTGATGAACACCACCGAGGTCGAGAACTTCCCGGGCTTCCAGGACGGCATCATGGGCCCCGAGCTCATGGACAACATGCGCGCCCAGGCCGAGCGCTTCGGCGCCGAGCTGATCCCGGACGACGTGGTCTCCGTCGACCTGACCGGTGAGATCAAGACCGTCACGGACACCTCGGGCACCGTGCACCAGGCGAAGGCCGTCATCGTCACCACCGGCTCCCAGCACCGCAAGCTCGGCCTGCCGAACGAGGACGCGCTCTCCGGTCGAGGTGTCTCCTGGTGTGCCACCTGTGACGGGTTCTTCTTCAAGGACCAGGACATCGCCGTCATCGGTGGTGGCGACACGGCCATGGAGGAGGCGACCTTCCTCTCCCGCTTCGCCAAGTCCGTGACGATCGTCCACCGTCGGGACAGCCTGCGTGCCTCCAAGGCGATGCAGGAACGCGCCTTCGCCGACCCGAAGATCAAGTTCGTCTGGGACAGCGAGGTCGCCGAGATCGAGGGCGACCCGAAGCTCGCCGGCCTCAAGCTCCGCAACCTGAAGACCGGGGAACTCTCCGACCTGGCGGTGACGGGCCTGTTCATCGCGATCGGCCACGACCCCCGCACGGAACTCTTCAAGGGCCAGCTGGAGTTGGACGGAGAGGGCTACCTCAAGGTCGAGGCACCCTCGACGCGCACCAACCTGACCGGCGTCTTCGGCGCCGGTGACGTCGTCGACCACACCTACCGCCAGGCGATCACCGCCGCCGGCACGGGCTGCTCCGCCGCTCTGGACGCCGAGCGTTTCCTCGCCGCCCTCGCGGACGAGGAGAAGGCAGAGCCCGCGAAGACCACCGTCTGACCCCCATCCTCCCCACCGCACGATCAAGTTAAGGAGCCCGCCGTGGCCGGCACTCTGAAGAATGTGACCGACGCTTCCTTCGACGAGGACGTCCTCAAGAGCGACAAGCCCGTCCTGGTGGACTTCTGGGCTTCCTGGTGCGGTCCGTGCCGCCAGATCGCTCCGTCCCTCGAGGCCATTGCCGCCGAGCACGGCGACAAGATCGAGATCGTTAAGCTCAACATCGACGAGAACCCGGCCACGGCTGCCCGGTACGGCGTCATGTCCATCCCGACGCTGAACGTCTACCAGGGTGGCGAGGTCGCCAAGACCATCGTCGGCGCCAAGCCGAAGGCCGCGATCGTTCGCGACCTCGAGGACTTCATCTCCGAGTGATGTTTCACGTGAAACCGTGTTTCACGTGAAACATGAATGGGCCGACTCCCCGGAGTCGGCCCATTTGCTTTACAGCGGTCGAAGCGCTGGTTCCTTCTGTACGGCCCCCAGCAGCCGGTCGAGCGCCAGCTCCACGTCTTCCTTCCAGGAGAGCGTCGTGCGCAGCTCCAGCCGCAGCCGCGGGTAGGCGGGATGCTGGCGAACCGTCTTGAAGCCCACGGCGAGCAGATGGTCGGCCGGCAATACGCAGGCGGCCTCCTTCCCGTGGGCATCGCCGAAGGCCTCTATCGCCTTGAAGCCCCGCCGCAGCAGGTCCTTGGCGACCGTCTGGACCATGACCCGTCCCAGTCCCTGGCCCTGGTATCCCGGCATGATGAACGACGTCATCAGCTGCACGGCGTCCGGAGACACAGGGCTCGTGGGGAACGCCGTCGAGCGGGGGACGTAGGCAGGGGGTGCGTAGAGGACGAAGCCCACCGGCACGTCGTCGACGTAGACGACCCGGCCGCAGGAGCCCCAGTCGAGGAGGACCGCGGAGATCCAGCCTTCCTTCTCCAGGGCTGCCGTGTCTGCCTTTACCGCGGCTTGGCCGCTGACGGGGTCCAGCTCCCAGAAGACGCACGACCGACAGCGGTTGGGGATGTCCGGGAGGTTGTCCAGCGTGAGCGGTACGAGCCGACGCCCCATGAAGGCTGATCCTCGCTTCCTTCGCCCGCAGCGTCGCGAGCGGCTGTCAGAGCGCTACGTTGCCTGATCAGACTGCCGACGAAGCCGCCGACCGCCCCCAGGCCCAGACCCGCGCTCACCAGTCCGGTGCGGCTCACCGTTCGCATGGCCCCCGCCTCCCCTAAGAGGTGCTGCCAGGTGGATGCGCCATACCCGAGTCGCATCGTATCCATGATGCGATTCCATCGATACCGACAGAAAGCAAAGAGCGGGCCGCGATCCGGTACACACCGGACACGGCCCGCACTTCTGGTCGAGCGGACAGAACCCATGCCCGAAGGCAGGAGGGCTCAGGCCTCGTCCTCCGTCTCGTCGTCCAGCAGGCTCCGCTGCAGGACCGGTCCCTCGCCCGGAGCCAACGAACCGAGGATGCGCTCCAGGTCCTCCATCGAGGCGAACTCGACAGTGATCTTGCCCTTCTTCTGGCCCAGGTCCACCTTCACCCGGGTCTCGAAGCGATCGGAGAGACGTGTGGCGAGATCGGACAGCGCCGGGGAGACCAGGGCGCCGGCCCGAGGTCCCTTGGAACGCTGAGCCGTCTGGGGCCGCGAACCCATGAGGGTCACGATCTCCTCGACGGCACGCACCGAGAGCCCCTCGGCCACGATCCTGTGGGCCAGCCGGTCCTGCTCCTCCGAGTCGTCGACCGAGAGCAGCGCCCGGGCGTGACCGGCGGAGAGGACCCCGGCGGCGACACGGCGCTGGACCGACGGCGAGAGCTTCAGCAGACGCAGGGTGTTGGAGACCTGCGGACGGGAACGACCGATGCGGTCCGCCAGCTGGTCGTGCGTGCAGTTGAAGTCCTTGAGCAACTGGTCGTAGGCGGCCGCCTCTTCGAGCGGGTTCAGCTGGGCGCGGTGCAGGTTCTCCAGGAGGGCGTCCAGGAGAAGCTTCTCGTCGTCCGTGGCCCGCACGATCGCCGGGATCGCCTCCAAGCCCGCCTCACGGCACGCCCGCCAACGCCGCTCGCCCATGATGAGCTCGTAGCTGGACGGGCCGATCTGCCGTACGACGACGGGCTGGAGAAGGCCGACCTCCTTGATGGAGGTGACGAGCTCCTGCAGCGCGTCCTCGTCGAAGACCTCACGCGGCTGGCGCGAGTTCGGCGTGATGGAGTCGAGGGGCAGTTCGGCGAAGTGGGCGCCGATGGGAGGCGTGAACGTCTCCACAGCACCGTTCGTCGACGGCTCCTCCATGTCGTAGGAAACCGGCGGCAGCGTGGTGACCTTCGCTGCGGCCACCCCTCGGTCGCCGGTGATGACCGGAACCGCGGTCGGGGACGCGGAACCCATGGCGGCCGGAGCCACCGTCTTCTCCCCGGTCGGGGCTGCGGGGATCAGTGCGCCGAGCCCACGGCCCAAACCCCTCCGTCGCTCGCTCACTGGATGCCCTCCACCATGCTCTGGTCGCTCTGAGCGCCGATGTGCGCGTGCGTCGCGTCGTAGCTGACGCCCACACCCTTCAGCGCGATTTCCCTTGCTGCCTCAAAGTAGGAGAGGGCACCGCTCGATCCGGGATCGTAGGTCAGTACCGTCTGCCCATAACTCGGTGCCTCGGAGATACGGACCGAGCGGGGAATGCTCGTCCGCAGCACCTCGTCGCCGAAGTGACTGCGCACCTCGTCCGCGACCTGGGACGCCAGACGCGTCCGGCCGTCGTACATGGTGAGCAGGATGGTCGACACATGCAGGTTGGGGTTGAGGTGCCCCCGGACCAGGTCGACGTTGCGGAGCAACTGTCCGAGGCCTTCCAGCGCGTAGTACTCGCACTGGATCGGGATGAGAACCTCCGCGCCGGCGACCAACGCGTTGACCGTCAGCAGGCCGAGCGAGGGCGGACAGTCGATGAGGATGTAGTCCAGCGGCTGTTCGTAGGCCTGGATCGCCCGCTGGAGTCTGCTCTCTCGGGCCACCAGGGACACCAGCTCGATCTCCGCACCGGCGAGATCGATCGTGGCGGGGGCACAGAAGAGACCCTCGACATCGGGGACCGGCTGCACGACCTCGGAGAGAGGTCTGCTGTCGACCAACACGTCGTAGATGGAAGGGACTTCCGCGTGGTGGTCGATCCCCAGTGCCGTGGACGCATTGCCCTGTGGGTCGAGGTCGACCACCAGAACACGGGCGCCGTGCAGTGCCAACGAAGCGGCAAGATTGACGGTCGTCGTCGTCTTGCCCACCCCGCCCTTCTGGTTGGCGACGACCATGATGCGGGTCTGCTCAGGACGTGGCAGGCCCTCGCCGGCACGGCCTAGGGCTTCCACCGCCAGTTGGGCAGCACGACCGATGGGAGTGTCGTCCATAGGGGGCGGTGTTTCACGTGAAACATCCTCCCCCATCGACTCGGTACGGGGACCGGGGACCGGATCGGTCATCGGTCCCGCGATGTTGGCGTCGGACCGCAAGGATTCACTCTCCTCGACTTCAGGCTCGCAATGAACAGAGCCTCCCATGTCTTCAGGGTCGTGAACCAGTGAGGCCTGGGGTTCTGTGGAGAATTCCACCTCTGTGGACAACTCCGTGCCCTCTCCGAGTGATCCGAGAGGCTTCCGGTCGCGGGGTTCGGCCGCGGCGCGGGTGCGACCGATGATGCCGTGCAGCAGTGAGCGACGTTTCACGTGAAACACGATGCACAGCCGCCAAGGCCGAACTGCCGCGACACTCCGGCATGCGTAGTTTTGGCAGCTTGTGTGGAGTAAGTCTCGTCGTCAGGACGGATCGGGACAGGCCTCAGCGCTAAGACCGACCCGCCTCAAACGTTGAGACCCACGTGCCGCAAGCCCTGGGACCGACCCGCCCCAGCCGCTGACACATCCTCAACGACGTCGACGCGTACGCCCCGTACGAGCCGCCTTGGCCCGCTTGGCCGCGAAACGCACCCCGCCGGGGCTCTCCCCGACCTCGACACGGACCACCGTGGACAACGGATCGACGATGCCGTCGCCGACCTGCAGGATGGACGTCCCCACGGCGCCGAGCTTGCTGAGCACGCTCGCAGCGCTCTTGAGCTCCTCCTCGGCCGTGTCCCCCTTGAGGGCAAGCATCTCGCCGTAGGGACGCAGCAAGGGGATGCCCCACGTGGCCAGTCGCTCCAAGGGGGCCACGGCTCGGGCCGTCACCACATGGACCGGCTGCAGCTTGCCCATGACCTCCTCGGCGCGGCCGCGCACGACGGTGACGTGGTCGAGGCCCAGGAGTTCGACGACCTCGGTGAGGAAGTTCGTACGGCGGAGCAGCGGTTCGAGCAGGGTGATCTTGATGTCCTCGCGGACCAGGGCCAGGGGAATGCCCGGGAGGCCGGCGCCGGAGCCGACGTCGCAGACCGTCACTCCGTCGGGCACGACCTCCGAGAGGACCGCGCAGTTCAGCAGGTGCCGTTCCCACAGGCGGGGCACCTCACGTGGGCCGATCAGGCCGCGCTGCACACCCGCGTCGGCGAGCAGCTCGGCGTACCGGACCGCATCGTCGAAGCGATCGCCGAACACCTCGCGCGCCTGCTCGGGCGCGGGGGGAAGCTCCGCTGCCTCCGTCACGGGGGACCGTCCTTCCGTACCGCAATAGCGCCTTGGGCGCTGACCACTAGGACCACCAGAACTACAGGACTATCAGGACTATCAGGCTGACAAAGTTCGGCCCCGTCTGCTCAACAGACGGGGCCGGTACTACGCGGGGACCGATCAGGCGGGAAGCACGACGACGAAGCGCTGCGGCTCCTCGCCCTCCGACTCGCTGCGCAGTCCCGCGGCCTTGACCGCGTCGTGCACGACCTTGCGCTCGAACGGGGTCATCGGGTTCAGCTTCACCGGCTCGCCGGTGTTCTTCACGTCGGCCGCCGCCTTGGCGCCCAGCTCGGAGAGCTCGGTGCGCTTCTTGGCGCGGTAGCCCGCGATGTCCAGCATCAGCCGGCTGCGGTCCCCGGTCTCACGGTGCACGGCCAGGCGGGTGAGCTCCTGAAGTGCCTCCAGCACCTCACCGTCACGGCCGACGAGCTTCTGCAAGTCTCGGCCGCTGCTGTCGCTGATGATCGAGACAGCGGCGCGGTCGGCCTCGACATCCATGTCGATGTCGCCGTCGAGATCGGCGATGTCCAGCAGACCCTCGAGGTAGTCCGCCGCGATCTCGCCCTCCTGCTCCAGGCGGGACAGGGTGTCTGCACCCTCGGCAGCGGCGGAGGTGGTGCCTTCCGTCACGGGATGGACTCCTTCTTACTTCTTGGACGGGGACTTGGGCCGCTGCGGACCCTTGCGCTGTCCGGACTGGGCCTTGCTGCGGGTACCGCCGGCCGGCTTCGGCGCGGGCTTCTTCGCAGCGGTGGCGGGCTTGGCGTCCTCGGGCTCGTCCGACTTGCTCAGCGAAGTCTTCGGCTCGCCAGCGTCGTCGGGCGCGTTCTCGGCACTGTCGTCGGCGGCCTTCGCGGCGGCGGACTGGCGCTGGGCCTTGGTCTGCCGCTTGGGCTGCTGGCGCCTGGGGGTGGCCGTGGTCGGCGTACCGTCCTCGGTCTCCACCGCCGTGCTCTCGCCCTTCGCCACGGTGCCGTCGGCCTGGGCCACCAGGCCCACCTTGGTCAGGCTGTTGATGAACTTGCGCTCGAACTCGTTGCGGTCACGGCCCTTGGAGACGATCGCCTTGACGATGGCACGCTCGCCACGGCTGCGGGTCTTCTCGTGGTGCGTGACGTGCTTGGTGAGGCGCTCCAGGTAGGCGGCCTGGGCCTTGGAACCCGGGGTCGGGTTGTTGCGGATGACGTACATCTGCTGGCCCATGGTCCACACGTTGGTGGTCAGCCAGTAGACGAGGACACCGACGGGGAAGTTGATGCCGAAGATGGCGAACATGACCGGGAAGACGTACATCAGCATCTTCTGCTGCTGCATGAACGGGGTCTTCACCGTGGTGTCGACGTTCTTCGTCATCAGCTGGCGCTGCGTGTAGAACTGCGACGCCGACATCATCACGATCATGATCGCGGTGACGACCCGGACGTCGGTCAGCGTGGCGCCGAGCGCCTCGACCTTGCTGCTGCCGTCCGTGAACTTCGCGGCCAGCGGGGCGCCGAAGATGTGCGCCTTCTGGGCACTGGCAAGCAGGGAGTCGTTGATCACGCCGATGGTTGTGTTCGACGCGATGCCGTTGAGCACGTGGTACAGGGCGAAGAAGAACGGGGACTGCGCCAGGATGGGAAGGCACGAGGAGAGCGGGTTGGTACCCGACTCCTTGTACAGCTTCATCATCTCTTCGGACTGACGCTGCTTGTCGTTCTTGTAGCGTTCCTGGATCTTCTTCATCTCGGGCTGCAGGGTCTGCATGGCCCGGGTCGCCTTGATCTGCTTCACGAAGAGCGGGATCAGACAGATGCGGATCAGGATCACCAGGGACACGATGGACAGGCCCCAGGCCCAGCCCGTGTCGGGACCGAAAACCTTCCCGTACACCGAGTGGAACTGGACGATGACCCAAGAAACGGGTGTCGTGATGAAGCTGAAAAGACTGGCAATCGTGTCCACTAATCATGCTCCTTGGGCATGGGACGGTGTCTCTGCGGCCGGGCTCGAAGGACTCAGCCCTTCAGTGGCCGTTTCGGCGGCGGAGGTCCCGCCCTTGTCTGCGCGCCGTGCGCCGCGCAGCATCTCGTGCCACCGCGGACGCTTACGCGGTGGGACATGGTCCACACCGCCGAGCGACCACGGATTGCACCGCAGGATGCGCCAGGCCGTGAGCGCGGTGCCCTTGATCGCGCCGTGCCGGTCTATGGCCGTGTAGCCGTAGTGGGAGCACGACGGGTAGTACTTGCACACCGGCCCCAGCAGTGGACTGATCGTCCACTGGTAGAGCTTGATCAGCGCCAGTAGCGGGTACTTCATCGCGCGCCCCCTCCCAGCAGCCGCTGAACGGCGGCATCCAGGTCTCGGGCCAGCTGTGCATGGTCGGCGTCGCCCGCTCCGGGCAGCGCTCGTACGACTACCAGGCTACCGGGGGGAAACAGGGCGACTCGCTCGCGCATCAGATGGCGAAGTCTGCGCTTCACCTTGTTGCGCACCACGGCGCCGCCCACTGCCTTGCTGACGACGAAACCCGCACGCGTCGGGGGAGCGCTCTCCCCTGGCGCGTGCGGGTCCGTGGCACCGCTACGAAAGTGGACGACGAGAAGCGGGCGGCCGGCCCGGCGACCCCGTCGTACCGCGGTCGCGAAGTCTTCGCGCCGCCTCAGCCGATGCTCGGTAGGCAGCACGACGTCATGACCTGATCGGGATCAGGCGGACAGGCTTGCGCGACCCTTGCCACGACGGTTCGCGAGAATCGCGCGACCGGCACGGGTACGCATCCGCAGGCGGAAGCCGTGGGTCTTGGCCCGACGACGGTTGTTCGGCTGGAAGGTGCGCTTGCTCACGAGGGGGCTCCAGAAATAAATCGGTGGTGGCGGGTGCCGTCCTGGCTGTCACCGTGCGCCCACGAGAAGCTCGCAGTAACGCCCGAGTGCACCGCTTCCCGATCACCTCGAAGCGATCTGTGCCCATCGGAGGCAGGCGGCAGCAGCCATCGACAACTCGACCTGGTCACGGTACGCGGGGCTACGCCATCCGGTCAAACCAGGGGTCACGAGGAGACACTATCCACAGGCTGGGGACAACAACTTGAACCGCACCCGTCGCCCTGACTACCGTGGCTGGACTCCGATTCGTTCCTTTGTCCCCCGCCCCGACACCTTTTTCCCCAGCGTCCCACCCGATTTACATCCCGTCCCGTCCGCGAACCACACGTTCGTGGGACCTGTGAGAGAGCGTGCCCTGTGGCTGACGTACCTGCCGATCTTGCCGCAGTGTGGCCACGAGTGCTGGAGCAACTTCTCGGTGAGGGGCGTGGGCAGGGTGTCGAGACCAAGGACGAGCACTGGATCCGGCGCTGCCAGCCCCTGGCACTCGTCGCCGACACAGCCTTGCTCGCCGTACCGAACGAGTTTGCGAAAGGCGTGCTCGAGGGCCGCCTCGCCCCGATCGTCAGCGAGACGCTGAGCCGCGAGTGCGGCCGGCCGATCCGGATCGCGATCACCGTCGACGACTCCGCCGGCGAACCCTCCGGCCCGCCGTCGCCCCCCGCGCCGCCCCAGCGCCGCTACGAAGAGCCCGAACAGAACCGCGACCCCTACGAGGGCTACGGCCGCCACCGCGCCGAGCCGCTCCCGGGCGGCCCCGGCGACCAGCTGCCCACCGCCCGTCCCGCCTACCCGTCGGAGTACCAGCGCCCCGAGCCGGGCGCCTGGCCGCGGCCGGCGCAGGACGACTACGGCTGGCAGCAGCAGCGCCTCGGCTTCCCCGAGCGGGACCCGTACGCGTCGCCGCCGCAGGACCAGTACGGCCCCCAGGACCGCGACCAGTACGGCTCGCCGCCCCAGGACCGGGACAGGGACCGCGACCGGGACCAGTACGGGGCACCGCCGAAGGACCAGTACGGGTCGCAGGCGAAGGACAAGTACGGCCCGCCCCAGGACTCGTACCAACCGCAGCAGGACCAGTACGCGCCGCCGGGGCAGGAGTACCGCCCGCAGTCGATGGAGCGTCCGTCGTACGAGCAGCAGCGCGCGGAGTACGAGCAGTCGCGGGCCGAGTACGAGAAGTCCCGCGCGGAGTACAACCAGCGGGACGCGCGCCGCGACCTGTCGGACTCGCACGCGCCCTCCAGCTCCGGGCATGTGCACCGCGGCGGTCCGGGTTCTCCGGGACCACTGGGCTCGAAGCCGGCGCCCGCGGCCGGTCCGGGGGAGCCGACCGCGCGCCTGAACCCGAAGTACCTCTTCGACACGTTCGTCATCGGTGCCTCGAACCGCTTCGCGCACGCGGCGGCGGTGGCCGTCGCCGAGGCGCCCGCGAAGGCGTACAACCCCCTCTTCATCTATGGGGAGTCGGGGCTCGGCAAGACGCACCTGCTGCACGCGATCGGGCACTACGCGCGGAGCCTGTACCCCGGCACGCGCGTGCGGTACGTCAGCTCCGAGGAGTTCACCAACGAGTTCATCAACTCGATCCGCGACGGCAAGGGCGACAGCTTCCGCAAGCGGTACCGCGAGATGGACATCCTTCTGGTCGACGACATCCAGTTCCTCGCGGACAAGGAGTCGACGCAGGAGGAGTTCTTCCACACCTTCAACACGCTCCACAACGCGAACAAGCAGATCGTGCTCTCCAGCGACCGGCCGCCCAAGCAGCTGGTCACGCTGGAGGACCGGTTGCGGAACCGTTTCGAGTGGGGACTGATCACCGACGTCCAGCCGCCCGAGCTGGAGACCCGTATCGCCATCCTCCGCAAGAAGGCGGTGCAGGAGCAGCTCAACGCCCCGCCGGAGGTCCTGGAGTTCATCGCCTCCCGCATCTCGCGCAACATCCGCGAACTGGAGGGGGCGCTGATCCGGGTGACGGCGTTCGCGTCGCTCAACCGGCAGCCGGTCGACCTCGGTCTCACCGAGATCGTCCTCAAAGACCTCATCCCGGGCGGTGAGGACTCCACACCGGAGATCACCGCGACGGCGATCATGGGAGCGACCGCCGACTACTTCGGCATCACCGTCGAGGACCTGTGCGGCAGTTCACGCGGCCGCCAGCTGGTGACGGCCCGCCAGATCGCCATGTACGTGTGCCGCGAACTGACCGACCTCTCCCTGCCGAAGATCGGCGCGCAGTTCGGCGGCCGCGACCACACCACGGTCATGCACGCCGACCGCAAGATCCGCGCCCTGATGGCAGAGCGCCGCTCGATCTACAACCAGGTCACCGAACTGACCAACCGCATTAAGAACGGGTAGGGGTGGAGCCGACGATTCCTCGGCGTTCAGGGCGCCCTGGAGGAATCCAGGGGCACCTTTTCGACGTCCTGGGGTGGTGCGGAGGGGGCTGGCATGGGTCGGGGCGGCGGGTGTATTTCACGCTGACGATGTGGCTGTTCAGGCACCTGGCGTACGGGCGATGCTGCGGGAGCCGGTGGAGCACTTCCTGCTGCCCAAAGGGGGTTGTGGCGCCCCGGCTCGTGCGGAGCGATCACGAAGGCGCGTGGCTGGATCGGTCAGACGCCGTTGCGGTGGCTGTTAGACAGGTCGCAGGGGTGCAGGGTACGCGGGCGACGCCAGGAGTGTTCTGGCGTGAGGTGCAGGTGACGTCGATGGATGGGACCTGCTTCGATGTGCCGACTCCAGCGCGTACGCGGCGGCCTACGGCCGTCCTCCGTCGATTCACGGCCTTCATGGTCGCGCTGGGCGAGTGCGGGACCCGCTCGCTGGCGCGTCTCAGACCTCTTCGCCCTGCCCGTCGACGAGCGCCTGAGTGACGGCACCTACCTCGACCGTCTACAACGGCCGGCGGCGCGGCGAGCGCCTCACGAAATTCACATCCCCCGCCTCGACGCCGCGGAGGAGAACAACACCGAGCTGCAAAACCCCTTAGGAAGCGCCGACGCCCTTTGGCCTGGATCAGGCCAAAGGGCGTCGACATTACGGGTCAGCCTCTTTATTCCGGCCAAACAGAATCATGATGCTTTCGCCACTTTTCCATGTCCGGCGAACGCATCGTAGAGAACACCCGAAAGTTTCTCAATCAGGCCGACGACGAGACGGTGTGACAGTAACGGTCACCCTCTGCCGCGTTATTCAGGCACACCCGAAGTGTGACCTTCGTTCCTTCGGCCAAGTTCCAACCACTCGGAGACCAGGTGCAGTCCCCGTTCGACTTGGCGTAGAGGGTGGTCGAGCCACCCGACCATGACACAGTGCCCTTGGCAGCATAGCCATCAGCCTGCTCGTCGCATACGACCCACTTCTCCACAGAGCCCGAGTATGCGCCAAGCCAGTCCAGGGAACCCCCAGGATCGCCATCCGTTGTATAAACCAGGTAAGCGGATCCGGCTGCGTAGGCACTATTGCCTGCGAGAGCGAGTGCCACCGCACCGGTGGCCACTCCAGCCACCGTGAAGGCCTTACGAAGACTGAGCATGACTTATTCCTTTGTTTCGGTCTCTGTATGAGCGCCTGGTGTTCGCTTGCACCGTGTCGCGCCCCACGCCGTTTATGGCGCGGCGCCTTGAGGCGACAGCCGTCGCAACAGGCCAGTCCAGGGAAGTGACACGTGCCATCCGGGAAATTTCGCTCTTGCCCCGGTAGCGATGCTTCACGGTAAGCAAACAGTAAATTCGACCCACGGTCAAGAAGGAAGATCATGCGAATCGGAGATTAGCCCACCAAACAGGTGCAACCAAGGACATCATTCACTTCTATGAAAGATCGGAACAATTCCAGTTCAACGACTACAGTGATTTCCTGCGAAGACGGTGACCTCGCGTCACGATTGTCCGCACTGCGCAGACCCTTGGCTTCTAGTTGGCGAGATCGCCCGCTACGGCGTATCTCCCCAACACACCAGACACTGATGAGGCCTTTTCGCTCTGCTGCCGCCTCGTTGTTTCACAGAGGCGGTCGGCGGGTTTCGCGCCCGTGATGTCGCGCTGATCCCTGTCCGGGGGTGGTGCTGGTCAGGGTGTGTGTCAGCTCTCGTGCCGGATGACGCCGGGTTCCACTGTCGCGGAGCGTGCGGATGACTCCCCTCTCGATGCTCGGCGGGTTCGTTCATGCTGGTCAGGTGAGATAGGGAAGGGCGAGGATCCGTTCGACGGCGCGGATGATCGCCGTGGCACAGGGCCAGGTGGCAGGGAGCTTGAAACGGCGTTTCCCTGGCCGCGCACGAGGCGCCAGGTATGTGGAGGACGCGGTAGTGCAGGGTTTTCGGGGTGGCTTTGGCCAACTCACCGTCCAAAGAAAGGAGTTGGAGACAGGCATGGAGATCGGCGGCCAGCATCGCCGCGGCCAGCCAGGCGGCGTCAACGCGCATCTCCAGAGAGGGCAGCAGATCCATCCCGGACACCTTCGGATCGCGGGTCCCTGCTCGACGCGGGTGTGCTTGCGATGCCGGGCGTCCAAGTGGGCGATCTGGCCGCACCAGCTGTTGGTCGCGAAAGTCTGATAGCGCGCCTGGTGCTTCAGCTCATAGATGCTGGCGTCCCTAAAGTAGTGGGGGATGCAGCGACTCCTTCCGGGCGATCACCCGGTGATGCGGGGGCCTACTGTTCAACTCGCCCAGCAGGGCGGTGGTGTCGGCGACGAAGGCCGCCTCGCGCACACCGCAGTCCGCACCGCCGCCGGCCAGCTGCCACAGTCCCGGTCTGTCGACCAGTTCGACGGCCTCCTGCTCGCGGGCGGTGAAGGCCCAGCCGGTGGAGTGCTCCCAGCGGAAAGCGCGGGCTGGCCCGACCGCTGGCCAAGGCGATCCACTTAATCGGCTTGTGCGGAACCCTGCTCCGTCGGCTCGGGAGAGGATCTTCTGCCTTCGCCATCAAGGAAGTTGGGCCACCTCACGGGTCAGGGCGTCGTTGTTCACGTCTGCGTCGTTCGCAGTCACGTGGCCCGGATCCAGCGTGTGGCCAGCTCCTCGCCGGTGTTGTCGCACGTCGGGACTAAAACATGGTGGCCCAGGAACCCTTTCTAGGTGGCGTGCGCGCGTTCCTTCTCGGATGGTGCGCCGATCAGTGCCGTCACTGTCGATCACCGTCCGCCCCTGGAGCGGCACCCCCTCGACGCTCGCCCCCGAGGAAGCCCTCGGGGCAATCCCACAGCAGTGCGTGCACATGTCGGCGGAGCACAGCCCGAGCCCTGTCGATCCGGGCCAGAGTCAGTGCGTCGATCTCGCTCAGCGTCCGCCAGAGAGTGGGTTAGGAACCAACCAGGCCGAGTACCGGACGCCGGTGCTCCGGCAGACAGATGTCACGGATGCAGTTCGCGCCCAACGCAATCGCCACCGCAAGGTCGGCCATGGCCTGCCCCCGGGTCGTGAACGGGCACGCCTCCCGGCCGCGTGAGGGCCGCCGACAGTGCCCCTCTCAGCCGCGTTCGCTCCGCGAGCAACCGCACATGTACGCCTCCCACATGCCCGACCTGCCCTTTTCCGTCCCCCGACATCACCAGACCGCGTGTCCACTCACAATCCTGCACGTGAAAGTGGCCCCACCCGCTCATGATCCATGTCTTCAACAGGCCGGATCATCGCAGGTGACGGGGCACCTTCCTCGTGCCTGTCAGAACGTCACGAATCTTGGAATCCACGGTGAAACACCGAGGCCAAGACCGGACCCAGACCATCAACCCGCTTGTCGCGAGCTTCACTTCGCAACGGGCGGACCTTTTGATGCGAGTGGCGAGGTCGCCCGTGCCGCCGGAGATGGTGGTGTTGGTGCAGTCATCGTGCCGCCGTGAGGGATGGCGGCCTGGTTGAAGGTGACCGTGGCGCGGAAGGGCGCGCCACGGAGGGTGCCGTCGATGGTCACTCCAGGGCCCGTGCCGGTCGGTGGGGGCTGGTCACACCCACGCGGCGGAGCCGCGTGTCGGCAGAGCCCGTGCCCCCGAGGGGCACCGCAGCAAGGCCCGCTGTTCGATTTCCAGCTCGGTTACGGCCCCCCTCCACAGATTTGGGGACTTTCTCCCGTCCACATCCTGGGGACCGCGAAGTTGTCCAGACTGTGTCCACAGGCGCCGTGGGTGCGAGACGATCAGACCAGGTCAGGTGGTTGTGGATCCGTGGACGAAAGATATCCACAGGCTGGGGACGAATCCGTGATCCACAGGCTGGGGACGGAGTTGTCCACCGACAACCCACAGGCTGGGGCCGGTTGTCCCCAGCGATCTTCAGCTTCTCCACACCGCTGTCCACTGTTCGGCAACGCAACGCGCCACCTCACCGTGTCGAGTGAAAGGCGTCACACGAAGGTGCCGGGTTGGGCTGTGGGAAAGGCGGGTAAAGCTGGGGACGGCGCTGGGGAGAAGTGGCCCTCGGCTGTGCATGGGGTGTGCAGAACTTTCCGTTCTCCACAGAAACCCGAGGTTGTCCACCGTCGTCGCCCACAGGGTCGGTGGACAAAATTCCTGCTCTGACCTGCGAAAACGGGGTTATCCACGGTATCCACAGCCCCTACTACTACTAGCAACTAGAGAGAGCTAGGAATCCGTTTCGAAGTGGGGCCTGTGCACAACTTGCTCTTCGTCGTCCGACAGCCGCTCGTCACGACTTGACCCCGACAGGCACCTACTGTCAGTGCTGTGCGTCAGACTGTTCCCCGATGTCCTTCCCCTCACAGGGACCGACGACACCGAGACAGATGACGAAGCCAGGCAGGCCGAGAAGCGCCGGCAACAGCAGGAGGCGGCAACAGTGAAGATCCGGGTGGAACGCGACGTACTCGCGGAGGCAGTGGCCTGGGCGGCACGCAGCCTCCCGGCCCGTCCGCCGGCGCCGGTCCTCGCCGGCCTCCTGCTGAAGTCCGAGGAGGGGCAGCTGAGCCTGTCCAGCTTCGACTACGAGGTCTCCGCGCGCGTGTCGGTCGACGCCGAGGTCGAGGAGGAGGGCACGGTCCTCGTCTCCGGCCGGCTGCTCGCCGACATCTGCCGCGCTCTTCCCAACCGCCCGGTGGAGATTTCCACAGACGGTGTACGGGCGACGGTGGTCTGCGGCTCCTCCCGCTTCACCCTGCACACACTGCCTGTGGAGGAGTACCCGGCGCTGCCGCAGATGCCCACCGCGACCGGCACCGTCCCCGGTGAGGTGTTCGCCTCGGCGGCCGCCCAGGTGGCCATCGCCGCCGGCCGTGACGACACGCTGCCCGTCCTCACCGGTGTGCGCATCGAGATCGAGGGCGACACGGTGACGCTGGCGTCCACCGACCGCTATCGCTTCGCGGTCCGGGAGTTCCTGTGGAAGCCGGAGAACCCGGAGGCGTCCGCGGTCGCCCTGGTGCCCGCCAAGACGCTCCTGGACACCGCCAAGGCCCTCACGAGCGGCGACAGCGTGATCCTGGCGCTGTCCGGCTCGGGCGCGGGAGAAGGCCTCATCGGCTTCGAGGGCGCCGGTCGCCGTACGACGACGCGTCTCCTGGAGGGCGACCTCCCGAAGTACCGCTCGCTGTTCCCGACGGAGTTCAACTCCATCGCCGTGATCGAGACCGCGCCCTTCGTGGAGGCCGTCAAGCGCGTGGCCCTGGTCGCCGAGCGCAACACCCCGGTGCGGCTGAGCTTCGAGCAGGGCGTGCTGATCCTGGAGGCGGGTTCCAGCGACGACGCACAGGCTGTGGAGCGCGTCGACGCGAACCTGGAGGGTGACGACGTGTCGATCGCCTTCAACCCGACGTTCCTGCTGGACGGCCTGAGCGCCATCGACTCCCCGGTGGCCCAGCTCTCCTTCACGACCTCCACCAAGCCCGCGCTGCTCAGCGGCAAGCCGGCCCTGGACGCGGAGGCGGACGAGGCCTACAAGTACCTGATCATGCCGGTTCGCCTGAGCGGCTGAGCCGTACCGACGAGAACACCGCAGGTCGGGGCATACGGCTCGGTACTTCTGAGCGCGTATGCCCACAGGTGTGCATGACCGTCCGGGTCTAGGCTCGGACACAGGTACGCAAGTGCCTTCATGCCACGTCGCACCCTAAGGAACAACTGATGGAGCTCGGTCTCGTCGGCCTCGGCAAGATGGGCGGGAACATGCGCGAGCGCATCCGCCGCGCAGGCCACACCGTCATCGGATACGACCGCAACCCGGACCTCGCCGATGTCCACAGCCTGGAAGAGCTTGTGGGCAAGCTCAAGGGCCCGCGCGTGGTGTGGGTAATGGTCCCCGCGGGCGCCCCGACCCAGGCCACCGTCGACGAGCTGGCCGGCCTCCTGGAGCCCGGTGACGTCGTCGTCGACGGCGGCAACTCCCGCTGGACGGACGACGAGAAGCACGCCGAGGAGCTGGGCGCCAAGGGCATCGGCTTCGTCGACGCGGGCGTCTCCGGCGGCGTCTGGGGCCTGAAGAACGGCTACGCCCTGATGGTCGGCGGCGACGCCGAGAACATCGCCAAGGTCCAGCCGATCTTCGACGCCCTCAAGCCCGAGGGTGACTTCGGCTTCGTGCACGCCGGAAAGGTCGGCGCGGGCCACTTCTCGAAGATGGTCCACAACGGCATCGAGTACGCCATGATGCAGGCCTACGCCGAGGGCTGGGAGCTGCTGGAGAAGGTCGACTCGGTGACGGACGTCCGCGAGGTCTTCCGCTCCTGGCAGGAAGGGACGGTCATCCGTTCCTGGCTGCTGGACCTGGCCGTCAACGCCCTTGACGGCGACGAGCACTTGGACAAGCTCAAGGGCTACGCCGAGGACTCCGGCGAGGGCCGCTGGACCGTCGAGGCGGCCATCGACAACGCCGTGCCGCTGCCCGCGATCACGGCCTCCCTGTTCGCGCGGTTCGCCTCGCGTCAGGACGACTCGCCGCAGATGAAGATGGTCGCCGCGCTGCGCAACCAGTTCGGTGGCCACGCCGTAGAGACGAAGTAGTCCACCACGACGAAGTAGTCCACAGATCCGCAGATCCACGGGCCCAGCCTGTGGATCCACAACCTGGGGGAGGTCGGCGAACGACCATGCACGTCACGCATCTGTCGCTGGCCGACTTCCGCTCGTACGCCGGGGTCGACGTCCCGCTCGACCCCGGCGTCACCGCGTTCGTGGGACCCAACGGGCAGGGCAAGACCAACCTCGTCGAGGCCATCGGCTACCTCGCCACCCTGGGCAGTCACCGCGTCTCCTCCGACGCCCCCCTCGTCCGCATGGGCGCCGAGCGGGCGATCATCCGGGCGCAGGTCAGGCAGGGCGACCGGCAGCAGCTGGTCGAGCTGGAGCTGAACCCCGGCCGCGCCAACCGCGCCCGCATCAACCGGTCCTCGCAGGTCAGGCCCCGTGACGTACTGGGCATCGTACGGACCGTGCTGTTCGCGCCCGAGGATCTCGCGCTGGTGAAGGGGGACCCCGGGGAGCGGCGGCGGTTCCTGGACGAGCTGATCACCGCGCGGTCGCCGCGGATGGCCGGGGTCCGTTCCGACTACGAGCGGGTGCTCAAGCAGCGCAACACCCTGCTGAAGTCCGCCGCGTTGGCGCGGCGGCACGGCGGGCGGTCGATGGACCTGTCCACGCTCGACGTGTGGGACCAGCATCTCGCGCGCGTGGGGGCCGAGTTGCTCGCCCAGCGGCTCGATCTGATCGCCGCGGTGCAGCCCCTCGCCGACAAGGCGTACGAGCAACTGGCGCCCGGCGGCGGCCCGGTGGCCCTGGAGTACAAGCCGTCGGCGCCCGGTGAGGCACACACGCGTGAAGGTCTCTACGAGCAGCTGATGGCGGCGATCGCGGAGGCGCGCAAGCAGGAGATCGAGCGGGGCGTCACTCTAGTAGGGCCGCATCGGGACGATCTGATTCTCAAACTCGGTCAGCTGCCCGCCAAGGGGTACGCGTCGCACGGCGAGTCCTGGTCGTACGCGCTGGCGTTGCGGCTCGCGTCGTACGACCTGCTCAGGGCCGAGGGGAACGAGCCGGTGCTGGTGCTCGACGACGTGTTCGCGGAGCTGGACACGCGCCGTCGGGAGCGGCTGGCCGAGCTGGTGGCGCCCGGCGAGCAGGTGCTGGTGACGGCCGCCGTCGACGACGACGTACCGCATGTCCTGGCGGGGACGCGGTACAGCGTGGCGGAGGGGGCGGTGGAGCGCGTATGAGCGCCGACGAGCCCGCCGGGAGCCCCGAGGAGCCCGCGGCCAAGAAGGGGGCCGAGCCCTCCGGCGTCGACCTCGCGCGCGTGGCGTTGCGCGCCGCGAAAGAACAGGCACGCGCGCGTGGGGACGCGGCGCAGCAGAAGAAGCAGGCGCGGCGCGGCGGCCTGCGCTCCGGCGCGCGCGCCGACGGCCGTGACCCCATGGCGCTCGGCGCCGCGATCAACCGGCTGCTGACCGAGCGCGGCTGGGAGACGCCGGCCGCGGTGGGCGGTGTGATGGGCCGCTGGCCGCAGATCGTCGGCGAGGACCTGGCCAACCACTGCGTCCCCGAGAAGTACGACGAGGACGAGCGGGTCCTGATCGTGCGCTGCGACTCCACCGCCTGGGCGACGAACCTTAGGCTGCTCGCCCCGCAGCTGGTCGCCCGGCTGAACGAGGACCTGGGCCACGGCACAGTGCGGTTCCTCAAGGTGAACGGCCCCGGTGGGCCGCCCCGTCGCTACGGTCCCCTGCGCGCTCCAGGCAGCACGGGTCCCGGCGACACCTATGGGTGACTGACATCACAGCGAGGGCTCCGGCGGGTGACCCGACGCGGTTGCGAACACCGACCTGACCCTTGAGTAGCAAAGGGTTGACACCCGGAAGCGCTGAGTGCCTCCGTGAGCCTCTTTGAGCCCCGTTCCGCATATGGGGAGTCGGGAGAGACCGGTTGAGGGCGGCACATGAGGACTCAGGTACCGGCAAACCCCCATCCATGTCGGCGCTACCGGTAGACTGGAAGCAATCCCGCCCCACTTGTGGGACACACACCGAGCAACGCTGACTAAGGCTTACCAACGCAACACGCCGCAGCCGCTCCGGCCATCAGCCGGGTGCCTGGCTTGTGCTGTGCCAGAAAGGGCGCTTCGTGGCCGATTCCGGCAACCCCAACGAGAACATCCCGTCCACCGACGCCGGCGCCACCGGCGAGGCCCACGCCTCGAACGGCGAGGTCACCGCCTCGTACGACGCCAGCGCCATCACCGTCCTCGAGGGTCTGGACGCGGTCCGCAAGCGACCCGGTATGTACATCGGCTCGACCGGCGAGCGCGGCCTGCACCACCTCGTGCAGGAAGTCGTCGACAACTCGGTCGACGAGGCGCTGGCCGGGCACGCGGACACCATCGACGTCACGATCCTTCCCGACGGCGGCGTCCGCGTCATCGACAACGGCCGAGGCATCCCGGTGGGCATCGTCCCCTCCGAGGGCAAGCCCGCCGTCGAGGTCGTGCTGACGGTGCTGCACGCGGGCGGCAAGTTCGGGGGCGGCGGTTACGCGGTCTCCGGCGGTCTGCACGGCGTGGGCGTGTCCGTGGTGAACGCGCTGTCCAGCAGGGTCGCCGTCGAGGTCAGGACCGACGGCTACCGCTGGACGCAGGACTACAAGCTGGGCGTGCCGACCGCCCCGCTCGCGCAGCACGAGGCCACGGACGAGACCGGCACCTCGGTCACCTTCTGGGCCGACCCGGACATCTTCGAGACCACCGAGTACTCCTTCGAGACGCTGTCGCGGCGCTTCCAGGAGATGGCGTTCCTCAACAAGGGTTTGACGATCAAACTCACTGACGAGCGCGAGCTGGCCAAGGCCACGGCCGGTGCCGACGAGGCGGGTGCGGACGAGAAGGACGAAGTAAAGACCGTCACGTACCACTACGAGGGCGGCATCGTCGACTACGTGACGTACCTCAACTCCCGCAAGGGAGACGTGGTGCACCCGACCGTCATCGACCTGGAGGCGGAGGACAAGGACAAGAGCCTGTCCCTCGAGGTCGCGATGCAGTGGAACAGTGGTTACAGCGAGGGTGTGTACTCCTTCGCCAACATCATCCACACGCATGAGGGTGGCACGCACGAAGAGGGCTTCCGGGCCGCGCTGACGTCGCTGATCAACAAGTACGCGCGCGACAAGAAGCTGCTCCGCGAGAAGGACGACAACCTCACGGGTGACGACATCCGCGAGGGTCTGACCGCGATCATCTCGGTGAAGCTGGCCGAGCCGCAGTTCGAGGGCCAGACGAAGACCAAGCTCGGCAACACCGAAGCGAAGACCTTCGTACAGAAGGCCGTCTACGAGCACCTCAACGACTGGCTCGACCGCAACCCGAACGAGGCGTCGGACATCATCCGGAAGGGCATCCAGGCGGCCACCGCGCGCGTGGCGGCCCGCAAGGCCCGCGACCTCACCCGTCGCAAGGGCCTGCTGGAGACCGCGTCCCTGCCGGGCAAGCTGTCCGACTGCCAGTCGAACGACCCCACCAAGTGCGAGATCTTCATCGTCGAGGGTGACTCCGCCGGCGGCTCGGCCAAGTCCGGCCGGAACCCGCAGTACCAGGCGATCCTCCCGATCCGAGGAAAGATCCTCAACGTCGAGAAGGCCAGGATCGACAAGATCCTGCAGAACCAGGAGATCCAGGCACTGATCTCCGCCTTCGGCACCGGGGTCCACGAGGACTTCGACATCGCCAGGCTCCGCTATCACAAGATCATCCTGATGGCGGACGCCGACGTCGACGGCCAGCACATCTCCACCCTGCTGCTCACCTTCCTGTTCCGCTTCATGCGGCCGCTGGTCGAGGCCGGGCACGTGTTCCTGTCCCGCCCCCCGCTGTACAAGATCAAGTGGGGCCGCGACGACTTCGAGTACGCGTACTCGGACCGCGAGCGCGACGCCCTGATCGAGCTGGGCCGGCAGAACGGCAAGCGCATCAAGGAAGACTCGATCCAGCGCTTCAAGGGTCTCGGCGAGATGAACGCCGAGGAGCTGCGCATCACCACGATGGACCAGGAGCACCGCGTCCTCGGCCAGGTCACCCTGGACGACGCCGCGCAGGCCGACGACCTGTTCTCGGTCCTCATGGGCGAGGACGTCGAGGCGCGCCGCCAGTTCATCCAGCGCAACGCCAAGGACGTCCGCTTCCTCGACATCTGAGTCGGTCTCAGCTGACCGCACCAGGAAGGATCCCCACCAGCAATGGCCGACGAGAACACTCCCAGTACGCCTGAAGAGGGCGCCATCATCGCCCAGCGCGTCGAGCCCGTCGGGCTCGAGACGGAGATGCAGCGCTCGTACCTCGACTACGCGATGTCCGTCATCGTGTCGCGAGCCCTGCCCGACGTCCGCGACGGCCTCAAGCCCGTCCACCGCCGCGTCCTGTACGCCATGTACGACGGCGGCTACCGGCCCGAGAAGGGCTTCTACAAGTGTGCCCGTGTCGTCGGCGACGTCATGGGCAACTACCACCCGCACGGCGACTCCTCGATCTACGACGCGCTGGTCCGCCTCGCGCAGCCGTGGTCGATGCGGATGCCGCTGGTGGACTCGAACGGCAACTTCGGCTCCCCGGGCAACGACCCCGCCGCCGCCATGCGCTACACCGAGTGCAAGCTGGCGCCGCTGTCCATGGAGATGGTCCGTGACATCGACGAGGAGACCGTCGACTTCACGGACAACTACGACGGCCGCTCCCAGGAGCCGACCGTCCTGCCGGCCCGCTTCCCGAACCTGCTGATCAACGGCTCGGCGGGCATCGCGGTCGGCATGGCCACCAACATCCCGCCGCACAACCTCCGTGAGGTCGCGGCGGGCGCCCAATGGTGCCTGGAGAACCCCGAGGCCTCCCACGAGGAGCTGCTCGACGCGCTGATCGAGCGCATCAAGGGCCCGGACTTCCCGACCGGCGCGCTCGTCGTCGGCCGCAAGGGCATCGAGGAGGCGTACCGCACCGGGCGTGGCTCGATCACCATGCGCGCGGTCGTCGAGGTCGAGGAGATCCAGAACCGCCAGTGCCTGGTGGTCACCGAACTCCCCTACCAGACCAACCCCGACAACCTCGCGCAGAAGATCGCCGACCTGGTGAAGGACGGCAAGGTCGGCGGCATCGCCGACGTCCGCGACGAGACGTCGTCCCGTACCGGCCAGCGCCTCGTCATCGTCCTCAAGAGGGACGCGGTCGCCAAGGTCGTACTGAACAACCTCTACAAGCACACCGATCTGCAGTCGAACTTCAGCGCCAACATGCTGGCCCTGGTCGACGGTGTGCCGCGCACGCTCTCCCTGGACGCGTTCATCCGGCACTGGGTGGCGCACCAGATCGAGGTCATCGTCCGCAGGACGAAGTTCCGGCTGCGCAAGGCCGAGGAGCGGGCGCACATCCTGCGCGGCCTCCTGAAGGCCCTGGACGCCATCGACGAGGTCATCGCGCTGATCCGGCGCAGCGACACCGTCGACATCGCGCGCACGGGCCTGATGGAGCTCCTGACGATCGACGAGATCCAGGCGAACGCCATCCTGGAGATGCAGCTCCGCCGACTGGCCGCCCTGGAGCGCCAGAAGATCATCCAGGAGCACGACGAACTCCAGGCGAAGATCACCGAGTACAACGCGATCCTGGCCTCCCCGGTCCGCCAGCGCGGCATCGTCAGCGAGGAACTCGCCGCGATCGTCGAGAAGTACGGCGACGACCGCAAGACGATGCTGGTGCCCTTCGACGGTGACATGTCCATCGAGGACCTCATCGCCGAAGAGGACATCGTCGTCACCATCTCGCGCGGCGGCTACGTCAAGCGCACCAAGGCGGACGACTACCGCTCCCAGAAGCGCGGCGGCAAGGGCGTCCGCGGCACGAAGCTGAAGGAAGACGACATCGTCGACCACTTCTTCGTGTCGACGACCCACCACTGGCTGCTGTTCTTCACCAACAAGGGCCGCGTCTACCGCGCGAAGGCCTACGAACTCCCGGACGCCGGCCGGGACGCGCGCGGGCAGCACGTCGCGAACCTGCTCGCCTTCCAGCCGGACGAGGCCATCGCGGAGATCCTCGCGATCCGCGACTACGAAGCGGCGCCCTACCTGGTGCTCGCCACCAAGGGCGGTCTGGTCAAGAAGACGCCTCTTAAGGATTACGATTCGCCCCGCTCCGGCGGTGTCATCGCGATCAACCTCCGTGAGACGGAGGACGGTTCCGACGACGAACTGATCGGCGCCGAACTCGTCTCGTCCGAGGACGATCTGCTGCTGATCAGCAAGAAGGCACAGTCGATCCGGTTCACCGCCACGGATGACGCGTTGCGCCCCATGGGGCGTGCGACCTCCGGTGTCAAGGGCATGAGTTTCCGCGAGGGCGACCAGCTTCTCTCGATGAATGTTGTTCGACCCGGTACGTTCGTGTTCACTGCCACAGACGGCGGGTACGCGAAGCGCACCGCCGTCGACGAGTACCGCGTCCAGGGTCGCGGTGGCCTGGGTATCAAGGCCGCCAAGATCGTCGAGGACCGCGGTTCTCTCGTCGGCGCGCTGGTGGTCGAGGAGACCGACGAGATCCTCGCCATCACGTTGTCCGGCGGTGTGATTCGTACGCGAGTCAACGAGGTCAGGGAGACGGGCCGTGACACCATGGGCGTCCAACTGATCAACCTGGGCAAGCGCGATGCCGTCGTCGGTATCGCTCGTAACGCCGAGGCGGGACCGGAGGCGGAGGAAGTCGTAGGCGACGATGCCGGCGACGAGACCACCGAGGGTGCCGCGACCACCGGCACGGACGAGGGTGACGCACCCTCGGACGAGTAGCACGAGGAGAGAGTCATCGTGAGCGGAGCCACGGGCGCCGGATCGACCGGTACGGACACGGACGGCGGCGGCCGTGGCTCCGCCGCGAACGCGACAGATCCGCACACGACCCAACTGCGGGCGATCGACGTGAAGAAGAACGACGCGCACTCGCCCGACACGCATGGATCCCAGGGGGGAACTGTGACGGACACCCGAGGCCCGCAGACCCAGCAGCAGTCGGCTGGGGCGGGTCCGGCCGCGCCGGGCGCCAAGGCCCCGGGCCAGGCGCAGTCGTCGGCCCAGCAGGCCGCACCGGGCGCGCCCGCGGGTTCCCCGCTGCCGGGTTCGCCCCTCCCGGGGGAGCGTCAGCCGCAGCAGGCGGCGGGGCCGTACCACCCGCCGCAGGCGTACCCCACGCAGTCGCCCGCCGCCGCCCAGAGCGGTGCCGTACGACGTCCTCGCACGGGTGCGCGCACCGCGCCCCGCACCCGTAAGGCGCGACTGCGGGTGGCCAAGGCCGACCCGTGGTCGGTGATGAAGGTCAGCTTCCTGCTCTCCATCGCGCTGGGCATCTGCACGGTCGTGGCGTCCGCGGTGCTGTGGATGGTCATGGACGCGATGGGGGTCTTCTCGACGGTCGGCGGCACGATCTCGGAGGCGACCGGCTCGAACGAGTCGAACGGCTTCGACCTGCAGTCCTTCCTGTCCCTTCCGCACGTCCTGACGTTCGCGGGGATCATCGCGGTCATCGACATCGTCCTGGCCACGGCCCTCGCGACGCTCGGCGCCTTCATCTACAACCTCTCCGCCGGCTTCGTCGGCGGCATCGAGCTGACGCTCGCCGAGGACGAGTGAGTGGACCAGCGCGAAGCCGAGTGAACGCGGGTTGAAACCCCTCTCGACGGTCCTGTGACTATCGATTTTGGGACTGCCCATGTCGTGCGCTAATCTTCAGGAGTCAGCGCGCGGGACACACTCCGCAGAGCGCGGCGGGGCTATAGCTCAGTTGGTTAGAGCGCATCCCTGATAAGGATGAGGCCACAGGTTCAAATCCTGTTAGCCCCACAGCATGAAGACCCCCAACCGGTTGCGGTTGGGGGTCTTTGGCGTTCATGGCCCACTCGCCGGGCCGGTTCAGTGCCGGCAGCTCGGTCGTCTCCCCGGGCCAATGGGCTGTGCCCCTGGTGGAGTTGTGGCCTGGAGGGCGTGGGCACGTAAGAAGCCCCCCGGGGCACGTCAGCAGAACCCCGATCCCCGAGGCAGGTCAGCAGATCCCCGAGGGCACGCCAGAAGACCCCCGGCCGGGGCGGCCAGGGGTTTTCGGGGTCCTTTGTGTTGTCTCTGGAGCGTTGTACGCAAGTTCGCCGCTGGGTCAGAGAGGGCGGGTGGTCGGGCAGGTCCTGCGGGTCGAGCGGGTCGAGCGGGTCGAGCGGGTCGAGCGGGTCGAGCAGCTCGAGCGGGTCGAGCGGCTCTGGCAGGTTGAGCAGGTCGGGCAGCTCAGGCAGGTTGAGCAGTTCGGTCAAGGCCGGCGGGGTGTCTCGTGCCGGGCCGTGTTGCTCTGTGCTGAGGGGCCGCGCCCGGGTCAGCGCTGGAGCGGGGCCGCCTGGTCGGTGTGGGCCGGCTCCAGCGAGTCCATGGGCTCCGTCGTCTCGTCCGTGTCCGACGGCGGGCGGTGGCGGCAGCTGGGGGACTTGCCGTGGGCCTCGGCGCGGATGCGCTGCTTCATCGTGGGGGGCAGGGACCTGGTGAAGGTCCAGGGGGAGACCGCCGGTGTCGTGGCTGCGGCGACCGTGCTGGTGCTCGTGGCCTCGACCCGCGTCGTCGCGGCGGCGACCGTCGAGGTGACCGTGATGAGTCCGAGCGCCGTGCAGAGTGCCAGGAAGCCGGTGACGAAGGCGTTCCACAACTTCATGACCTTGATCTGGGCCATGGCCCCTCACTTTCAGGTTGGGCGATTTGCGTACTTTCCTCATGATGTGTATGGGGCTCGCGAAGTGGTGGACCGACGCCCGTGGCGCGTCGATGTTCTGATGAACACCACTCGGATGGGTGCAAGTAGCCATAAAAGGGCCGAATATGCGCGAAAGGAGGGCGAAGTAACCCTCCGTGGGGATGTGATCACCCTCAGATCGGAGCGGCTCGGTCCGCTTCTACTGCGCTGTCCCGGGCGGGAGTTGGCCCAGGACGCAGGTCACTGATCGGTCTCGGTCGGTGTGTATAGTCGGGCGACAGAGGTCCCCTACGTCAAGGAAAGACGAGGTCGCGCGGTGAAGAAGCTTCTCCTGGTCGCACTGGCCGCCATCGGCGGGCTCCTCGTGTACCGCCAGATCCAGGCGGATCGCGCCGAGCAGGATCTGTGGACGGAGGCGACCGACTCCGTGCCCACGGGTTCGTGAGTACCGAGATCCAGTTCTGAGCAAGCCCCGGCCGCCCTAGCGGTCGGGGCTTTGTGTTGCGCCCCCGCCCGGCTGCGGTTACGGCCGCCGGGACCCCGCTGTTTCGGACGCTCGTACGCATTGCCCGGATGCCACGCGCGCGTGCGGGGCAGGATGGGCCACGTCCGGAGCAACGGTGAGGGGTGGCGCGTCATGGGGCGGCGGCGTACGGCGTGGTGGCGGACGCGGACGCGGGCACAGGGCGGCCGTAGGCCCGTCGCCGGGGCCGGGGCCCTAGGACGACGTGTCGTGGTCCTCACAGCGGCGCTGTGCGCGACGGTCGCCCTCACGGGGCGGCCCTCGACGGCGGACGGGTCGCCGGGAGCCTACGGCTACGACCAGGGCGACCACGTCGTCGACGGAGCGACCGGCACCGGGGACGCCGTAGCGCTGAAAGCCGGTGGGGCGTACCGGAGTTCGCTTCCCAAGGGCGCCAAGGTCTACTACGGCATCGATCTCGACGCCACCTCGAACGCCTACGTCTCCGTGACCGCCGTGCCTCCGGCGGGCACCACGGTCGCCGCCACCGACGGCATCAGGGTGTCGATGGAGAACGCCTCGGGCACCGCCTGCACCCACCGGAGCGCCACCTTCGGGGCGAGCAGGAGTCCCCACCCCGTGGCCGCCTGGGCGGCGCGGGAGGCGGGGAAGGCGCTGTGCAACGGGGGCGGCAGGTACTACGTGGTCGTCGAGCGCGTCGACGCGTCGGGTTCGTCGTCCGACACCTGGGGGCTGGAACTGACCGCGGTCTCGGAGCCTCCGTTGGCTCAGGCCGGTACGACCGAGGCACCTCAGGTCTGGGACTCCGCGTCGCCCGAGGCCGTCACGGGGGAGGCCCGGCGCCGCCTCGGCGGCTCGGGCTTCGCCGGGGCGGCCGCCGTCGGACAGGGCGTGTGGCAGGACGACGTCCGGCCCGGCGGAACCCTCTTCTACAAGGTGCCGGTCGACTGGGGTCAACAGCTGTCCGTCACCGCCGAACTGGGCGGTTCGGACGGCGGCAGCGGCTATGTGACCCGCGCGCTCGACCTGGCGCTCTACAACCCCGTGCGCGGCTCCGTAGACGAGGCGGGCCTCGGATACCGGGGCAGCGAGCGGTCGGTGGCGCTGGAGCCGCTGCCGCCCGTCGAGTACCGCAACCGCTACTCCGTCGTCGACCACGTGAACGGGATGCGCTTCGCCGGTTCCTACTACCTCGTCGTGCACCTCTCCACGGAGCTGGCCGACAGCTTCGGCCAGGGACCGTTGCCGGTGACACTGCGGGTGCGGGTCGACGGGTCGGCGCACGCGGGTCCCGGATACGCGGCGAAGCCCGAGCCCCGGAACATCTTCGAGGTGACAACGCAGGACCGCGCGGCGGCTGTGACGGGGGGCGCAGGGGGAGGCGGAAACCGCTCGATGAAGGTCCTCGCGGTGGCCGGGATCGGGGCGGGCAGTGTGTTGCTGGCGAGCCTCGGCGTGTGGACGATTTCGGCCCGGCGGCGGGACGGGGGCCGGGAGCGGGATCGGGATCGGGATCGGGACAGGGCTTCGACGGCGGCCTTGTGAGTCCGGTTCAGATGCGGGTCAGTGCCCAGAACCCCACCGCGTAGCAGGCCAGCGCGAGCAGCAGGAGCGGGATCGCCACCTTCGCGGGCGGCCCTGGCCGGCGCCGTGCCCGCCTGCCGCGGTGCTGCGGAACCGGCGACGCGGAGGGTGGAACCTGCGGGACCTGAGCGGTGTATGAAGCAGTAGAGGGTTCAGCACGCGGCTGGGGGGAGGGCAGGACATGCGTGGGGTCGTGGGGGGAGGTCAGGCCGTGGGGAGCGGCGTACGGGGAGGAGTGCGCGGGCTGGTGCTGGCCTTGGTCGGCCTGGTAGCGGCCGTCCTGGTACTGGTCGTGGCCGTCCTGATGTGCCTGCCCCAGCTGCTCCGGCTGCTCCAACTGCCGCGCCTGGTCTGTTTGTTGCCCGTACGAGGCTCGCGGGGGCGGCAGATGGAAGCTGCCGGTGTCCGACATCGGGGAGGGCGGCAGGGGCGGAGCCGGTATCGGGGTCGGCGCAGGGGGCGGAGACTGAGCCGGGGCCCGGGTTGGGGGTTCGGTCGGGGTCGGCCGGGAAGTGATGCCCTGCCTGGGATCCACGGGTACGGAGTCCGTGCCGGGCCATGCCGACTCGGGGCCCTCGCCTGTGACGCCGCCGACGCCTATGACCCCGTTGGCTACACCGCCGCCGTCACCGGTCCCGCCGCCACTGACCCCGCTACCGCCGACATCGCCCCCGTCGCCCAGCTGATCCCCACCACCCCCTCCATTCCCGCCCTCGGACGCCGACGGCACGACAGACGTCGTCGCCCCCGTGTCCACCCCGGACGCCCGCTTCAGCGGACCCTCGGGCGCGAACCCCAAAGGAAGCGGGCCGAGTTGGTCGAAGATCTCGATCAACTCGTCGTCGGGGCCGGGCTCGGGCAACAGCTCCGCGGCCGCGGCAAGCGCCTTGCGTGCCCCCGTGGCGGTGCGGAAGCGGGCCTGCGGGTCGGGCTGCAGCAACATCGCCACGACCTGCCACAGCGCCTCGGGAATGCCCTTGGGCGCCCCCGGAGTCCCGTGCTCCGCGAAGTACTGCACCAGGGCCTTGGAGTCCGGCTTGGCCCCCTCCAGCAGATACAGCGCCACGAGTCCTACGGCGAACAGGTCGGCGGGGAAGTCGGGTTCGGCGCCCATCATCTGCTCGGGCGCGAGATAACCCGGCGTGCCCACCACGAGGTTGGTCTCGGTCAGGCGTGCCTCGCCCAGCCGCATCGCGATGCCGAAGTCGGAGAGACGCAGACGCGGGCGGCCGGTGCCGGTGGCTTCGAGGAGCAGGTTCGCGGGCTTGATGTCCCGGTGCACGACACCTTCCGCGTGCACCGCGGCGAGACCGGAGAGGAGCTGGTCGAGCAGCGTGCAGACGAAGGCGGGAGGCAGGGGACCGTAGTCCCCGATGAGGTGGACGAGCGAGCCGCCGGCCACCAGGTCCATGGTGAACAGGACCTTGTCGTCGTCGGCGGCCCAGCTGGCCGGAGCCAGTACATGGGGGTGGTCGATCCGCAGGGCCTGTTCCCGTACGAAGCGCAGCAGGGAGTGCGCGTCGCTCTGCTGCAGGACCTTGGCGGCCACATAGCGGCGCCGTCGGTGGTCCCAGGCGCGCCAGACCGCGCCGACACCGCCGCGTCCGATCGGGTCGACCAGTTCGTACCGGCCGGCGAAGACCTCACCCATGGCTGTGCGTCGCTCCTCCCCCTTCGGCTACCTCCGTTGCTTCCCCCGAGACGAGCGATACGACTCCCCCTGACGGCAGTTCCTCATGGCACTCCCTCGCGGCGGTTCCGCACGTGCTGCCGGTGAGCGACACGGCCCCCTCGTGTCGCGCCCCGACCGCGTGCCCGGCTGCCGAACCCCCGATCGGCTGCCGGGCCGTGGGGATCAGCTCTGGTGGGACTGGTAGTGCGCGACCGCGTCCGAGGTGCGGCCCGCGCCGTAGACCCGGAGGAACTCTGCCAGTTCGGGGTGGGTCGGGGCGAGGGTGTCGGCCGCGTCGATGATGTCGCCCGCGGCGGCCACCGAGCGCAGCAGCGACTGGATCTCCCGGACCACCCGCTTGACCGTGGGCGCCCCTGAACTGCTCGTCGTGGTCGTGGTGTTGCTGAGCACCGAGCCCCCCTGGGACTTCTTGATCTCGTCCATGCGCTCGGTGGCCTCGGCCGCGCTGACGCTGCCGTCCGCGACCTGTCCCGCCAGGTCCTGCAACAACTGCACCCGCTGCACCACCGCGGGATTGCCGATCTTCGCCCGCTGACCGCTCATCAGCTGGGACAGCATCGGCGCGGACAGTCCCAACACCCCCGCGAGACGAGCCTGGTTGAGCCCAAGATCGTCGATGAGCTTACGGAAGAGCGCCCCCAAAGGCTCCCCGTACCAATTCCGCTGCAGCTCCCGCGCTCTGGCGGTGGCTTCCTGCTGTGCGGCGTCCATTGCGTCTCCCCATCGCTTCCCCAAAACCGCGGTTCGCTCTAGCGAACCACGACGAGCATCTTACGGAGAGTGGTCGTTCACCGGGAGCCCCAAGTTTTTGCGAGATACCCGGGATGACCCGGTACGCTTGTCCCCGAAGCCCGCCGGTGTGTGGTTCTACCGTCGGATGCTTCTCTAGCGGGGCCTTAGCTCAGTTGGTAGAGCGCTGTCTTTGCATGGCAGATGTCAGGGGTTCGACTCCCCTAGGCTCCACATTCCGCACCGGCCGGTCGCCCTCAGTGGCGTCCGGCCGGTGTTTTTGTGCGCCCGGTAGGTGACGTGCGTCACGTCTATGGACGATCTTCGTTGCAGTTGTTTGCGCAAATATCAGCGCCGGACGGGATCCGCGGGGCGTCGCGCCGGTGATCTCCATGGTGTGGGGGTGATGTGCCCGCGTGTGCGGGAGGTGTGTGAGCTGGTGCGAATACGGCCGTGTAATCAGGGGTGTGCGGTCCGTTAAGGGAGTCTGTGCGGCGCTTGTACACCTGGGCCGTTGCAAACGTCATCGCGGACAGCCTGCGTAAATCAAGGGAGTTGGCGGCCGGCGGCGGTTGTTCCACGTGAAACCCCGCTGGCCGTTCCACGTGAAACATCGCCGTGGGGCAGGAGACCCTCAAGTCTCCTGCCCCACGGCGATGTTGAAAGTGCGTCGGACGTCAGCGGTGGTCGTCGCTGTCCGCGGCCTCGTCCTCGGCCTGCTTGGCCTCGACCTCGGGGTCGAGCACGGCCTCGGGGCTGCCGTCCACCGCGGTGAGGTGGCCCGGCTCGGGCACCTCGGTCGCGGCGGGAGGCTCGACCAGCCAGTCGGGGTTGGCCTGCTTGTCCCACCACTTCCAGGCGGCGAAAGCACCGCCCGCAAGGATGCCCAGGACTGCCAGCCCCTTCGCGAGACGGCCGGCCCTCGCCCGCCGCTCGTGCTTGCGGACCAGCTTCTGGATCTCCTTGGGCGTGACCTGACCGCGCAGCGCGGCGAACGCCGCCGCACCGCGGGCCGCGGCCTCGTCCTTGACCGGGCCGGCGGCTGCGACCGCCTGCTCGATCTTCGGCCGTGAGTACTCGGCGGCCTGCACGGCAGCCTTGCGCGTACGGACGGCGGCCTCCTGGGCGGCCTGGTCGACCTTCGGCGGTACATGAGTGCGGGCCTGCTCAAGACGTGGCACGACGTGGGCGTCGTACTGGACGCGGGCCTGGTCGGCGGCCAGCGATACCTTGGGCGCGAGTCGTACACGTGCCTCATGGGCGTAGTACGAAGCCCTGTCCTTGGCCGTGTCGGCGTAGGGCGCCACCACTTCCGCGGCGTGCAGCACGCTGTCCTTCGCCGAACCGGTCGCGGAACGCACGCTGTCGATGCGGGTCACGGGATTCCTCCTCCTCGGTGGCGGTACGCATTTTCGTCTATCCACCCATTTACGGATCATGCCTGCGAACGGGCCGCGAGGCATGTAGAGGGCGGGCATCCGGGTCACGATTACGTGCGATACCGGATGAATACGAGGGAACGGGAGCTTGTCGTCGACAATGCCACGGATCCCCGTGCCGTGCCCCTGTCCCGGAGCCACTCGACCGGTTTTCTGCAAGCGGACCCTGTGGAATGCCCCCGAGAGAACGGCGTCGGACGACGCGATGCGTGGAGCGTGCGAGGATCTGAGGGTCACAGGAAGACAACGGAAGGCAGATCGTGGCTGAGCAGCTTTACGCCACCCTGAAGACCAATCTCGGCGACATCGAGGTCCGGCTGCTGCCGAACCACGCGCCCAAGACGGTCCAGAACTTCGTGGAGCTCGCCAAGGGGGAGCGTGAGTGGACCAACCCCACCACGGGTGAGAAGTCCACGGACAAGCTCTACGACGGCACGGTCTTCCACCGGGTGATCAGCGGCTTCATGATTCAGGGCGGGGACCCGCTGGGCAACGGCACGGGTGGCCCGGGCTACCAGTTCGAGGACGAGTTCCACCCCGACCTGCGCTTCGACAAGCCCTACCTGCTGGCCATGGCCAACGCCGGGCCGGGCACCAACGGCTCGCAGTTCTTCGTCACCGTCTCCCCGACGGCCTGGCTGACCCGCAAGCACACCATCTTCGGTGAGGTCACCGACCCGGCGAGCCAGAAGGTCGTGGACGCCATCGCGGCGGCCGAGACCAACCCGCGCACCGACCGTCCGGTCAAGGACGTCATCATCGAGTCGGTCGTCGTCGAGACCCGCTAGGACCGGACACTGGTCCTTACCGCCGGGAACCAAACGCCCCGTTCATCCGTAAGGATGGGCGGGGCGATGCATTGCGTACGAAGGATTGAGGGGACCCCATGGACCAGGCGCCAGGCAGCCCGACGGGCCCGGAGGAGCAGCGGCCCCCGGACGGCCAGAGTCTGCCGGTCTGTTACCGCCACCCGGACCGCGAGACCGGCATCCGCTGCACCCGCTGCGAGAAGCCGATCTGCCCCGAGTGCATGGTCAGCGCCTCGGTCGGTTTCCAGTGCCCCGACTGCGTCCGCAGCGGTTCCGGCACGGGTCACGCCCCGACCGCGGCCCAGCCCCGTACGCTCGCCGGCGGCACGGTGGCGGCGGATCCGCAGCTCGCGACCAAGATCCTGATCGGCCTCTGCGTCGCCATGTATCTGGTGCAGCTGGCGGTGGGCGACCGCTTCACCGAGCGGCTTGAGCTCCTCGGCCAGGCGTACGTCCCGCTCTTCGGCTCCGTCGAGGGCATTGCCGAAGGCCAGCCCTACCGGCTGCTGACCGCGATGTTCCTGCACGCCAGCCCGATCCACATCATCTTCAACATGCTCAGCCTGTGGTGGATCGGCGGTCCCCTGGAGGCTGCGCTCGGCCGTGCCCGCTATCTCGCCCTGTACTTCGTCTCGGGTCTCGCGGGCAGCGCGCTCACGTATTTGATCGCCGCCCCGAACCAGCCCTCGCTGGGTGCCTCCGGCGCGATCTTCGGGCTCTTCGGCGCGACGGCCGTGCTGATGCGTCGGCTCCGGTACGACATGCGGCCGGTCATCGCGCTGCTGGTGATCAACCTGATCTTCACCTTCGGGTGGGCCAACATCGCCTGGCAGGCCCACATCGGCGGCCTGGTCGCCGGTGTGATCACCGGGTACGCGATGGTGCACGCCCCGCGGGAGCGGCGGGCCCTGATCCAGTACGGCACCTGTGCCGTCGTACTGGTCGTCGTCGTGGTGTTGACGCTGATCAGGACGGCTCAGCTCAGCTGATATCAAACCGTTGTCCACAGCGTGTGCCGGATCTTGTGCACACGGTGCGGGAACAGCTGTGCCCCCTGTCACTGACCCGTGTTTCCGCAGGTCAGGCAGGGGGCGAACAGGTTTGCGGGTGCCGGTGTGTCAGTCACACCGGCGTCAACACCCGGGAGGTTATCCACAGATCGTCGTTCTTTTTCCCCAGGCCCGCTGTGGATACCTTCCCAGGCTGTGGATAACTCAGTGGAAAGCCGTGGGCAGAGCTACTTCCACTGCGTGGAGACGCCGAACCCGGCGGCGATGAAGCCGAAGCCCACCACGATGTTCCAGTTGTCCAGGCTGTCGATGGGCATGGAGCCGTCGGTGACGTAGAAGACGACGATCCAGGCCAGCCCGATGACGAACATGGCCAGCATGACCGGTGCGACCCAGGCACGGCTGTTCAACTTGATGGCGGTCGCCGCTTTCGCCGGCGGCGGCGTGTAGTCGGCCTTCTTGCGGATACGTGACTTCGGCACGAGGGTCTCTCCTGTCGATGCGCTGCGTGGCCGCGCAGGGAACTGGGGCGGGCTCCGGGGCAGCGTACAAGGGGACACTGAGTGCTCCCCCGGGCGTCCGTTAGCGTAGTGCTTCCGCGGCGCCGAAGGAGATAAGGGTACGTTGAGCAATTCTGCCGACTCCCCCGGGACGGGTACCAGTCCTGCCCGTATCCGCCGTTTCCGTCCGGTGCGGATTCTCACGGTGGCCGTCTTCGCCCTCGCGGGGCTCATCTTCTTCACCAGTTTCAACACGGCCAAGGGCACGAACATCCGCACGGACGCCTCCTTGCTGAAGCTGTCCGACCTCATCCAGAACCGCAGCCAGAAGAACGGCCGGCTGGAGGACGCCAACGGGGTCCTGCGCGACGAGGTCGACGCGCTCCGCAAGGAGGACGACACCAGCACCGGCGCCGACGGCACGAAGCTCACGGCACTGGAGCGGACCGCGGGCGCGCAGCAGCTCAAGGGCAAGGCGGTCACCGTCACCCTGAACGACGCCCCGCCCAACGCCACCGCCAAGCTCCCCGGCTACCCCGAGCCGCAGCCCGACTACCTGGTCATCCACCAGCAGGACCTCCAGGCCGTGGTGAACGCCCTCTGGCAGGGCGGCGCCAAGGGCATCAAGGTCATGGACCAGCGGCTGATCTCGACCAGCGCCGTGCGCTGCGTGGGCAACACCCTGATCCTCCAGGGCCGGGTCTACTCACCGCCGTACAAGATCACGGCCGTCGGGGACCCGGGGAAGCTGCAGGCGGCGCTGACGGCGTCCAAGGCGATCCAGAACTACATGGTGTACGTCGATGTCTACGGACTCGGGTGGAAAGTGACCGACGACGGGACGGTGACTCTTCCCGGGTACTCGGGCACAGTGGATCTGCACTACGCGAAGCCAGTGGAGTAGGCGTCCGTACGGGAGCTGCCGGTGCGCGTGATCGTCAGGAGCGTCAGCGAACTCTGCATCACCGTCGGCACGTTGATCGTCCTCTTCGTGGTCTATGTGCTGTTCTGGACCGGCGTGAAGGCCGACCACACGATGAGCGACCAGATCCACCAGCTGCAGAACCAGTGGTCGCGGCAGACCGTGCACCCGAAGGCGTCTCCCGCGCCGGCGCCCGCCGCCTCGCCCGCTCCGGCGAAACCGGCCGCGTACAAGGACGGCAGGTCCTTCGCGATCATGTACATCCCGCGGCTTGGTTTCACGTGGAACAAGCCGGTTCTCGAGGACACCGACGTGAGCACCCTGAAGAAGGGGCTCGGACACTACGCGGGCACCGCGCAGTTGGGGCAGGTCGGGAACTTCGCGGTGGCCGGACACCGGCGGACGTACGGCAACCCCTTCGTGGACTTTCCGAAGCTGCGGGTGGGCGACGCGGTGGTGCTGACGGACGGGACCACCTGGTTCACGTATCGGATCGACAAAGGGCCTTACAAAACAGTGCCCACCGACATTGAGGTGATCGATCCTGTGCCACGTAAGTCCGGGTACACGGCCTCGGGCCGCTATCTCACGCTGACCACGTGCGATCCGGAGTGGGGGCACAGCCACCGGCTGATCGTCTGGGCACACCTGGACTCCACACAGCCTGTGGAGGCCGGGAAACCGGACGCGCTGCGCCGTTAGTCTGGTGACGTACGGCGTGAGTCTGGTGCCGTGGCGCGACGGAAGGGACGGCATGTACGGCTGGATCTGGCGGCATCTGCCGGGCAACGTGTGGGTCAAGGCGCTGATTTCGCTCGTCCTGGCCCTGGCCGTGGTCTACATCCTGTTCCAGTACGTCTTCCCGTGGGCCGAACCGCTGCTGCCCTTCAACGATGTGACGGTGGACAACCAGTGAGTGCACGGATTCTCGTCGTCGACAACTACGACAGCTTCGTCTTCAACCTGGTCCAGTACCTGTACCAGCTGGGCGCCGAGTGCGAGGTGCTGCGCAACGACGAGGTGTCGACCGCGCACGCCCAGGACGGCTTCGACGGCGTCCTCCTCTCGCCCGGCCCCGGCACCCCCGAGGAGGCCGGCGTCTGCGTCGAGATGGTGCGGCACTGCGCCTCGACCGGCGTGCCCGTCTTCGGCGTCTGCCTCGGCATGCAGTCGATGCAGGTGGCTTACGGCGGCGTCGTGGACCGCGCCCCCGAACTGCTGCACGGCAAGACCTCGCTCGTCGAGCACGAGGGCAAGGGCGTCTTCGCCGGACTGCCCTCGCCCTTCACGGCGACCCGCTACCACTCGCTGGCGGCCGAGCCGGGCACGGTCCCGGCCGAACTCGAGGTCACCGCGAGAACGCACGACGGCATCATCATGGGCCTGCGCCACCGCGAACTGCCCGTCGAGGGCGTCCAGTTCCACCCGGAGTCGGTGCTCACCGAGCACGGCCACCGGATGCTGGCCAACTGGCTGGTGGAGTGCGGCGACCAGGGTGCCGTGGCGAGGTCGGCGGGGCTCGCCCCGGTGGTGGGCAGGGCCACGGCGTGACCGCCCTGCGCCCCGAGCGCGAGTCCGAGGCCGCGTACGGGGAGCAGCCGTACGCGGAGCAGAGCGGGTTCGACCAGTGGCACGGCGCGCAGGCGCAGGGTGCGCCCGGGGTGCCGTACGGTCCGATCGACGAAGAGACCGTCGCGCTGCGGCTGGCGGACCTCCCCCAGGAGGGGACGGGCCACGGCCGGTCCATATCGGCGTCTGACGCCACAGCCGCCTCGTCCGTCACTGGAACCCCCACCGGGGGCCGTGCGGCCCGCAGGAAGGCCGCCAAGGGGCGGCACGGGCGTCATGGGGCCGGCGGCGCGACGGACGAGACCGCCGAGGCCGCCACGGCAGCGGAGTCGGCGTCGGCCTCGGCCGGTGGCGGCGCGCCCCTCTCGCGGGTCGAGGCGCGGCGGCGGCAGCGGGCCAACAAGCCGGGGGCCGCGGTCGTCGCGAGCCGGGCGATCGGCGAGGTCTTCATCACCACCGGCGTGCTGATGCTGCTGTTCGTCACCTACCAGCTGTGGTGGACGAACGTCCGGGCGCACGCGCAGGCCGGCAGCGAGGCGAGCCAGCTGCAGAACGACTGGGCCAACGGCAAGCGCGCGCCCGGGGAGTTCTCGCCGGGGCAGGGCTTCGCCATCCTGCACATCCCCAAGCTGGACGTGATCGCGCCGATCGCCGAGGGCGTCAGCAACAAGAAGGTCCTCGACAAGGGCATGGTCGGGCACTACAGCGAGGGCGCCCTCAAGACCGCGATGCCGGACGCGAAGACCGGCAACTTCGCGCTCGCCGCGCACCGCAACACCCATGGCGAACCGTTCCGGTACATCAACCAGTTGAAGCCGGGCGACGAGGTCGTGGTGGAGACCCAGGACACGTACTACGTCTACAAGATGACGAAGACGCTGCCCGTGACGTCACCGAGCAACACCAGTGTCATCGACCCCATCCCCAAGGGCTCCGGGTTCACCCAGCCCGGCCGCTACATCACGCTGACGACCTGTACGCCGGAGTTCACCAGCAAGTATCGGCTGATCGTCTGGGGCAAGATGGTCGAGCAACGGCCGCGCAGCAAGGGCAAGCCGGATGCGCTCATCGAGTAGGGGCAACTGAACGTGGCAGCGACCACCGACGACACCGAAGAGCAGACCGACACGCCCGCCTCCCCGCCGGACGGCCCCCGCGGCACCGGCCGGGTCGCGATGGCCGTCAGCGTCTTCGGTGAACTCCTCATCACGGCGGGCCTGATCCTCGGCCTGTTCGTCGTCTACTCCCTGTGGTGGACGAACGTCGTCGCCGACCGCACGGCCGACAAGCAGGGCGACAAGGTCCGCAACAACTGGTCCAAGGACAAGGACACCGGCCCCGGTGCCCTCGACACCAAGGACGGCATCGGCTTCCTGCACGTGCCCGCGATGAAGAACGGCGAGGTGCTGGTCGAGAAGGGCACCGAGACGAGCGTCCTCAACGACGGCGTCGCCGGCTACTACACGGACCCGATCAAGGCCGCCCTCCCCACCACGGGCAAGAACGGCAACTTCACCCTCGCCGCCCACCGCGACGGCCACGGCGCCAAGTTCCACAACATCGACAAGATCAAGAAGGGCGACCCGATCGTCTTCGAGACGAAGGACGAGTGGTACGTCTACAAGGTCTACGACATCCTTCCCGAGACCTCGAAGTACAACGTCAAGACCCTCGCCCAGATCCCCACGGAGTCCGGCAAGAAGAAGGCCGGCCACTACATCACCCTCACGACCTGCACGCCGGTGTACACGTCCCGGTACCGCTACGTGGTGTGGGGCGAACTGGTCCGCGTCGACAAGGTGGACAGCGCACGGACACCGCCGAAGGAACTCCGCTGACGGCACGGCCCCGGTGACGAAAGAGCCCCGGCACCCTCCACAGGGTGCCGGGGCTCTTCGCGTTCCGGGGCTAGCCGTTCAGGCCTCCGAAGAAGCCGCCGCCTCCGTCGTTGCCGCCGTTGCCGTTGCCGGTGCCGACGCTGGTGAGGTTGATCTGGGTGCTGCCGGGGTCATTGACCTGGGTGCCCTGGCCCGGGTCCTGCTGGGTCACGATCGCGTTGTCGCCCTGGTCGCTGTTGCCGGTGAACTGGACGTTGGTGAAGCCGTTCTGCTGCAGGATCTGCTTGGCGTTCTTCACCGTCTGGCCGACGACGTTCGGGACCTGGGTCTGGGAGACCTTGCCGATCTGGATGTTGACCGCCGAGTTCTTGTCGACCTGCGTCCCGGCCGCGGGCGAGGTCGCGACGACCTTGCCGTTCAGGTTGGTGTCGGTGGTCGCCACCTCGGTGCAGTTGCCGACGAGGTCGTTCTGCTGCATCTGCGCCTTGGCGTCGTCACAGCTCTTGCCGCTGACGTCCGGGACCGTGGACTTCGCCTGGGCCTTGGCGACGGTCAGGGTGATGGTGGTGCCCTTCTGAACCTCCGCACCCAGCGCCGGGTCCTGGTCCAGCACGGTCCCCGGGTCCTCGCCGGACACCTTCTGCTTCGTCTTCACGACGAACTTGTACTTGTCGCCCTCGAGCGTCGAGGTCGCGTCGTCGACGTTCTGGCCCACGACACTCGGTACGACGACCTTCGGTGCCCCGGTCGAGACGACCAGGTTGACCGTGGAGTCCTTCTTCACCGAGGTGGTGGGGTCCGGGTCCTGCGTACAGATCTTGCCCTTGACCTGGTTCTCGCAGGTCTTCGACGTGTACGACAGCTTCAGACCGATGTTGCTCGCCATGGTGTCGGCGGCATCCTTGGTCTGCCCGATGAAGTTCGGTGTGCTGACGTTGTCGTTCGACGAGTCGTTCCCGCTGAACGCCCATTTCCCGATCAGGATCGCGCCCACCAGCACCAGGACCGCCGCCACGACCAGCAGGATCGTCGAGGTGTTCGTCTTCTTCTTCTGCTGGCGGCGCCGGTCGGGACGGTCGTCGTAGCCGAAGCCGCCGTCGTCCGGGTTCATGGGGGGAAGCATCGTGGTGGCGCCGGCGTCCGAGCGCAGGGCCGTGGTGGCGTGGTCGTCGCCGTAACCGCCGTAGCCGACCGAACCCAGTGCCGCCGTCGCGCCGACGGGCTGGCCGTCGAGGCAGGCCTCGATGTCCATGCGCATCTCGTCGGCCGACTGGTAGCGGTAGTTGGGGTCCTTGACCAGGGCCTTCAGGACGATGGCGTCCATCTCGGGCGTGATCTCGGGGTCGAAGACCGACGGCGGCTGCGGCTCCTCGCGCACGTGCTGGTACGCCACCGCGACCGGCGAGTCGCCCACGAAGGGCGGCCGTACCGTCAGCAGTTCGTAGAGGAGACAACCCGTCGAGTAGAGGTCCGAACGGGCGTCGACCTGCTCGCCCTTCGCCTGCTCCGGCGAGAGGTACTGGGCGGTGCCGATGACCGCGGACGTCTGCGTCATCGTCATGCCGGAGTCGCCCATGGCGCGGGCGATGCCGAAGTCCATCACCTTGACCTGGCCGGTGCGCGTCAGCATGACGTTGGCCGGCTTGATGTCGCGGTGCACGATGCCACTGCGGTGCGAGTACTCCAGGGCCTGGAGAATCCCGATGGTCATCTCCAGCGTCCGCTCCGGCAGCAGCTTGCGGCCGCTGTGGAGCAGCTCACGAAGCGTGGAACCGTCGACGTACTCCATGACGATGTACGGGATCGAGACCCCGTCGACGTAGTCCTCGCCCGTGTCGTAGACCGCGACGATCGCGGGATGGTTGAGCGAGGCGGCCGACTGGGCCTCCCGGCGGAACCGGGCCTGGAAGGAAGGGTCGCGCGCAAGGTCGACGCGCAGCGTCTTCACCGCCACCGTGCGGCCGAGGCGTGTGTCATGGGCGAGGTAGACCTCCGCCATGCCACCACGGCCGAGCACTTGGCCCAGCTCGTACCGGCCGCCGAGGCGACGCGGCTCTTCCATAGTTCCCTACCAGCCCTCTCCGTCGGTCCCGACCCGCACGGGTGTGCGGTCGGAGGCTAGCCGTCCGGGCCTACCGTACCCGGCTGGCTTTGTGTGACCTGGCCAAGCCCGTCACCCGATACAGGACCGGTATCGCAACGTGCACCGATGTGAAGGGGACGTGAGCGGGGTCACTTCTTGCTGTCGATGACCGCCTCCATAACGCTCTTCGCGATCGGGGCCGCGAGGCCGCCGCCGGAGATGTCGTCACGGTTGGCCTTGTCGTCCTCGATGACCACCGCCACAGCGACCGGCGAACTGCCGTCGGAGAGCTTGGCGTAGGAGAGGAACCAGGCGTACGGGTTCTCGCTGTTCTCGACACCGTGCTGGGCGGTACCGGTCTTGCCGCCGACGGTGACGCCGGGGATCTTCGCGCTGGTGCCGGTGCCCTTCTCGACGACCGTCTCCATCATCGACTGCAGGATCTGCGCGTTCTTCGAGGAGAGAGGCTGGCTCATCTCCTCGGGCTCGGTCTGCGAGATCGTGTCGAGGTTCGACGACTGGAGCTTGTCGACCATGTACGGCTTCATCAGCTTGCCGTCGTTGGCGACCGCGGAGGCGACCATGGCCATCTGCAGCGGGGTCGCGGCGGTGTTGTACTGGCCGATCGAGGAGAGCGCGGTCTGCGACTGGTTCATGTTGTCGGAGAAGACCGAGGAGCTGGAGCGGATCGGGGTGAACTGCTCGGAGTCGAAGCCGAACTTCTTCGCCTCGGCCAGCATCTTGTCGTTGCCGAGGTCGGAGCCGACCTTGCCGAAGACGGTGTTGCAGGAGTACTGCAGCGCGACGCGCAGGGTCGCGTTCTTGCAGGGGATGTTGCCCTCGTTCTTCAGCTGGGTCGTGGTGCCCGGCATGGTCCACGGCAGCGGCGAGTCGGTGGCCTCGTCGGCGGACGAGTACAGGTTGTTCTGCAGCGCCGCGGACGCGGTGACCACCTTGAAGGTCGAGCCCGGCGGGTAAGTCTCGCGCAGCGCCCGGTTCAGCATCGGGTCGTTCGGGTCGTACTTCTTCTGCAGCTTCTGCCAGGCCTTGGAGTCCGTGGAGGTGGAGTTCCCCGCGAACGACGACGGGTCGTACGACGGGTAGGACGCCAGCGCCAGGATCTTGCCGGTGGACGGGTCGAGGGCGACGACGGCGCCCTTGCCGCCCTGGTTCTTCAGCCCCTTCCACGCGGCGTTCTGCGCGGCCGCGTTGAGGGTGGTGACGACGTTGCCGCCGGACTTCGCCTTGCCGGTGATCATGTCGAGGGTGTTGCGGAAGAAGAGCCGGTCGTCGTTGCCGGTGAGGATGCCGTCCTCGATGGACTCCAGCTGGTTGGCGCCGAAGGCCTGGGAGGCGTATCCGGTGACGGGCGCCCACATCGCGCCGTTCTTGTACGTCCGCTTGTACTTCAGGTCGTTGAGCCCGGAGGTGCTGGTCTCGGTGGAGCCGGTGATCGGGTTGCCGTCGACGATGATGTCGCCGCGCGGGGTGGAGTAGCGCGCGATGGTGACACGGCGGTTCTTCGGGTCGTCCTTGAGACCGTCGGCCTTGACGTACTGGAGCCAGTTGTCGCGCAGCAGCAGGGTGAGGACCAGGAGGCCGCAGAAGAGCGCGATCCGGCGCAGGGGCTTGTTCATGACGGGCGGACCACCTGGGTCATCTCGGCGTCGGGACTGGGGGCGGGCGCGGGGGCCGGCCGGCGGGCGGTGTCGCTGATCCGGATCAGGATGCCGATGAGGGCCCAGTTGGCGATCACGGAGGAACCGCCGTACGCCACGAAGGGCATCGTCATACCGGTCAGCGGGATGAGGCCCATCACGCCGCCCGCGACGACGAAGACCTGGAGGGCCATACCGCCGGAGAGGCCGACGGCGAGGAGCTTGCCGAAGGGGTCGCGCGCGGCGAGGGCGGTGCGGACACCGCGCTCCACGATCAGGCCGTAGATGAGCAGGATCGCCATGATGCCCGCGAGGCCCAGTTCCTCGCCGAAGGTGGCGAGGATGAAGTCGGAGTTGGCGGCGAACCGGATGAGGTCGGAGTGGCCCTGGCCGAGACCGCTGCCGAGGGTGCCGCCGGAGCCGAAGGCCCACAGGGCCTGCATTGACTGCTCGGAGTGGCCGCCCACGCCCTGCTGGCTGAGCGTGTACTCCTTCATCGGGTCGAGCCAGGCCTGGACCCGCTGCTGGACGTGCGGCTCGAAGGTGGCCACGCCGACCGCGCCGGCCGCGGACATCAGCAGACCGAAGACGATCCAGCTGGTCCGCTCGGTGGCGACGTACAGCATGATGATGAACATGCCGAAGAACAGCAGCGAGGTTCCGAGGTCGGTCTCGAAGACCAGGATCAGGATCGAGATGAACCAGACGACCAGGATCGGGCCGAGGTCGCGGCCGCGCGGCAGGTAGAGGCCCATGAAGCGGCGGCTGGCCAGCGCGAGCGCGTCGCGCTTCACCATCAGGTAGCCGGCGAAGAAGATCGCGAGGACGATCTTCGCGAACTCACCGGGCTGGATGGAGAATCCGCCGACCGAGATCCAGATCTTCGCGCCGTAGATGTTGGCGCCGAGGCCCGGCACCAGCGGCAGCAGCAGCAGGACGAGCGCGCCGACCATGGAGATGTACGTGTAGCGCTGCAGGGCGCGGTGGTCCTTGAGGAAGATCAGGACGACGGCGAACAGTCCGATGCCCATCGCGGTGTACATCAACTGCCGCGGCGCGGCGTTGCCCGCCTGGTTGATGGACTGCAGCAGCTTCGACTGGTCGAGCCGCCAGATGATGACGAGTCCCATGCCGTTCAACAGCGTCGCCAGCGGCAGCAGCAGCGGGTCCGCGTACGGCGCGAACTTGCGTACGGCCAGGTGCGCGACGCCGGCCAGCAGGCCGAGGCCCAGACCGTAGCTCAGCAGCCCGGACGGCACCTGGTCGTTGATGGCCAAGCCCACGTTGGCATAGGCGAACACCGGGATGGCGACGGCGAAGATCAGGAGCGCCAGCTCGGTGTTGCGTCGGCTCGGTGCGCCGATGGAGCCGATCGTGGACGTGTGGTGCGACGGCGTGTTGGTAGAACTGCTCATCGTGTGACGGGGCCTCTCACGGCTTGCCTATTACTTGCTGCACTGCGAGACGACCTGCTGCTCTTCCTCCGAAAGGCTGGGACCGGGGTTGGGAGTCGCAGACGGGGTCGGGGACGTCGAAGTCGTGGCCGAAGGGGTCGGCTTCGGCGTGGCCTTGGACGTGAGCGAGGTACTGGTGGTTCCCGTGGTGCCGGCGGGCTTCTTGGTCGCGCTGTCCCGCTCGGCCTCCTTCTTGCACGCGGAGGCCTGTACGGCGAGGTCGTCGATCTTCTTCCGGGCGTCCTGCAGACCGCCCTCGGCGATCGTCGCCTTGACCTGCTTCTGCTGGTACGGCGGGAGGTACTTGAGTTCGATGTCGGGGTGGTCCTTCTCCACCTTCGACAGCGAGACCCACGCGAGGTCCTGGCTGATGCCCCGGTACAGCGCGACGTGTTCGCCGTTGGCGCCCACGAAGTACTGCGTCTGCGTCCAGCGCCAGCCGCCGTACAGGCCGCCGCCGATGACCGCGAGCGCGAGCACCGTGTAGAAGGATCTCTTGAACCACCTGCGGCCCTTGGAGGGCTTCACGAAGTCTTCGTCGGTGTAGTCCCCGAAGCTGCCCTCGGGGGTGTAACCGGTGGTGTCGCCGGAGCCGGGCGGGCCGAACTCGCCGCCCCCGCCGTTCTGTCCGGGCACCTGGCGGCCGAGCCCGGAAGCACGCCCCGCCGGGGTCTGCATGATGCCGTTGTCGTGCTGGTGGAGCTGGTTCTCGGCGACCGCGCCGACGATCACCGGGGTGTCCGACAGCTGCGCGGCGAGGGTGTCGCCGGTGTCGAGGTCCAGGACGTCGGCGATGATCACCGTGATGTTGTCGGGGCCGCCGCCGCGCAGGGCGAGCTGGATCAGCTCCTGCACGGTCTCCTGGGGGCCCTGGTAGCTGGCGAGGGTGTCTTCCATCGTCTGGTGCGAGACGACGCCCGACAGCCCGTCGGAACAGATCAAGTACCGGTCGCCGGCGCGGACTTCACGGATCGACAGGTCCGGCTCGACATGGTCACCGCTGCCGAGCGCGCGCATGAGCAGGGCGCGCTGCGGGTGGGTGGTGGCCTCTTCCTCGGTGATCCGGCCCTCGTCGACCAGCCGCTGCACCCAGGTGTGGTCCTGGGTGATCTGGGTCAGCACCCCGTCGCGCAGCAGGTAGGCGCGGGAGTCGCCGACATGGACCAGGCCGAGCCGCTGCCCGGTCCACAGCAGGGCGGTGAGCGTGGTGCCCATGCCCTCCAGCTGCGGGTCCTCCTCGACCATCATGCGCAACTGGTCGTTGGCCCGCTGCACGGCGGTGCCGAGCGAGGTGAGGATGTCGGAGCCCGGCACGTCGTCGTCGAGCGAGACGATGGTCGAGATCACCTCCGAGGAGGCGACCTCACCGGCGGCCTGGCCGCCCATCCCGTCGGCGATCGCGAGGAGGCGTGGACCGGCGTAGCCCGAGTCCTCGTTGCCCTCGCGGATCATGCCTTTGTGCGATCCGGCGGCGAAGCGCAGTGACAGACTCATGCGCACCTCGCCCGTCGGCTCCGGGTACATCCGCACGGTGCCCACCCTCCGGTCGGGAGCGCGCCGGGGTCCGCCAGACGGTCCGCCGCTGCGTGCTCGCTCCGCTCGCTCATTTTCGTACTACTTCCGCAGCTCGATGACGGTCTTGCCGATGCGGATCGGCGCGCCCAGCGGAATCGGTGTGGGGGTCGTCAGCCGGGACCGGTCCAGGTACGTGCCGTTCGTGGATCCGAGGTCCTCGACGATCCACTGGCCGTCGCGGTCCGGGTAGATCCTGGCATGCCGGCTGGAGGCGTAGTCGTCGTCCAGCACGATCGTTGAATCGTGCGCCCGGCCCAGGGTGATGGTCTGGCCCTGGAGCGCGACGGTGGTGCCCGTGAGGATTCCCTCACTGACGACCAGCTTGCTGGGGGCGTTACGGCCCCGCCGACCGCCCCCGCTCGGCTGCTGCTGGCGCTGCTGCGGAGGGGCCGCCTGCCGGGCGGCCTGCTGCTGCGGTCGTCCGGCGTCCCGTCGCGAGCCGCGCTGTGTGACACGCGTTCCGAACAGGTCGCTGCGGATGACCTGCACGGCCACGATCACGAACAGCCACAGTACGGCCAGGAAACCCAGCCGCATGACCGTGAGGGTCAGCTCTGACATTGCCCCCGCTTCACCCTTCGGCTTGCCGGTAAATGATGGTGGTGCTGCCCACGACGATCCGCGAGCCGTCGCGGAGCGTAGCGCGGGTGGTGTGCTGCCCGTCCACCACGATGCCGTTGGTGGACCCGAGATCCTGGATCGTCGAGGGCGTTCCGGTCCGGATCTCACAGTGCCGGCGAGATACGCCGGGGTCGTCGATCCGCACGTCGGCTTCGGTGCTGCGGCCCATCACCAACGTCGCGCGGGAGATCTGATGGCGGGCGCCGTTGATCTCCACCCAGTACCGCATCCGTGCGCCGGCCGCCGGGGCGGCCGGGGCCGGCTGGAGGTACGGCGCCGAGCCGCGGCCGCCGGGGGGCGGTGCGGACGGCATGGGCGGCGGGGCGCTCGCGGGGGCGGCGGCGGGCGGATAGCCGTACCCGCCGGGCCGTCCCGCTGCCGGCGGCGCCGCCGGGGCGGGCGTGCCGGGAGCCTGCTGGTTGGTGGAGGAGGCGAGCGTACGGCTGCGCACCCGGTACAGACCGGTGTCGAGGTCGTCCGCCTTCTCCAGGTGGACCTTGATGGGTCCCATGAACGTGTAGCGCTGCTGCTTGGCGTAGTCGCGCACCATGCCGGCGAGCTCGTCACCGAGCTGTCCGGAGTAGGGGCTGAGCCGCTCGAAGTCCGGCGTGCTCAGCTCCACGATGAAGTCATTGGGTACGACGGTCCGGTCGCGGTTCCAGATCGTCGCGTTGTTGTCGCACTCACGCTGGAGCGCGCCGGCGATCTCGACCGGCTGGACCTCGGACTTGAACACCTTGGCGAAGGTGCCGTTGACCAGACCTTCGAGGCGCTGCTCGAACTTCTTCAGGACTCCCACGGGGCACCTCCTCCGTCGTTGCCGCACTGGTTGTCGTACAGACTGCCGTGCTTACCGCTGTGCTGACTGCCTTGGTACTGCTTACTGATCGTATCCACGCGCCGGTAAATCGGCTGGTTCCCCCTTGTCGGCCCGGTCGAACTCGTTCTGCACCACTACCTGTGCACTACTCCTGCCCAGGATCGTAGAGGGGGCCGCAGACAAGTGTCCCGCACCTGACTGTGCACCTTGCCCGCCTCCTGGGGAGATGGGGGTTACCGGTACGAGGTTGATACGTGGAGGGGGTCACGTTGATACGTGGTGGGGGTGGGGAGTGTTCGACGGGAGGGAGTGGGGGGATTCGGTGGGGTGGTGGGGGTGTGGCGGGGTTTGGGGAGAGGGCTGGGAGTGGGCTTCGGGAGGGGGCTCAAGGGTGCTGGGCGGGTGATTGGCGGCCTTTGGGTGGGGCTTCGGGTCGGGGTCGAGTGGGGCTTCGGGTCGGGGTCCGGCTGGGTGTTCGGCGGGCGTTGGGTGGGTGTTGCGCTGGGCGTTGGGTGGGGTGGGTGCGGGGGTGTTCGGCGGAGGGTCGGGTGAGGGGTGGAGTGCGGTGAGGAGGGGGCGGTGAGGAGCGGGGGTGCTGATGGGAGTGGGTGCGGGGTTGTGGGGAGGGTGGGGGCAGGGTCGTGGAGAGAGGCTGGGGGCGGCCTGGCTCGGGGCCTGGCTCGGGGCCTGCGCGGGGCTGCGGCGGGGCTCGGGCGAGGCTTGGGCGGGAGCTTGCGTGAGGCTGCTGCCGGGGTCTCTGCCGGGGGCTGCGCCAGGGTCCCGCGTGGGGCTCCTGCTCAGGGGAAAGGGATGTGAATCCACCCCGTGCACCGTGCTAATCTTCTGCATGTCGGAAGGCGCCAGCCCCCTAGGGGCAAGGGCCCGAGGACACACCCAATGCGCGGGTGGCGGAATAGGCAGACGCGCTGGATTCAGGTTCCAGTGCCCGAAAGGGCGTGGGGGTTCAACTCCCCCCTCGCGCACAGACAGAAGCCCCCCAGGTCTCGGACCTGGGGGGCTTCTTCGTGTCTACGGTGAGCCGACTTCGGCCGAGCGTTGGGCTGGGCTGCGCGCAGTGTGATCGTGATTACACCGGTGACTGCGGGGTGGTCGGCGAGGCGTCGGGTCTGGCTCCGTTGATCTTCAGAGGGCGCTGGAGTGTGGGCTGTCTCACTCGCCGGCCTGCCGTTCCATCGTCGATTCCGCCGCGACGACTGCATCGCGCACCGCTGTGCCATCTCCAGCTTCGACGCGGTCACCACCGTGCCCAGCACCAGTGACCGTGAAGACCAAGGTCGCCGGAGCGGGAAGCGTGGCCATAGTCGTCCTCGGGAGGCATCTCGACATCGGCTCTGCCCGAAACACGGGCGTCGACTGTGCCTTCGTAGGCGCTCTGAGCAGCGGATTCTGCAACTGGCGCATCGACTTCACGTACGTCGACACCGACAACAGGACCTATCGGCGGTCCCGGGGACGGACGCACCCGAGTGCAAGATCGACCCGATGCGGAACAACTCTCCCCGGACGCTGCCTCGTTATGGAAAGGCGTGTTCATGGCGGGCCTTGTCCTCGCAATCGCCTTCCTCGCCTTCTCACCCTGAACCTTCGGTGAGCCCCGCCTCAGGTGAGGACAATCACACGATGTCCTTACCTGAGGCGGGGGCCGGGCGCGGGGCCGGGTGCCGGGTCAGGCGGCGAGGCGTTCGGCCAGTTCCTTTGCCTTGGTGGCCGCGTCGTCGAGGGCGCGCTCGCGGGACGCCTCGTAGAGCGGGACCAGGTCGGCCATCGCAGGGTTCTGCGGGGCCATGGTCAGCTCCGGGACGATGAACTCGGCGTCGAGGCCGAGGGCGTCGACGAGGATCGCCTTCAGGTAGTTCTGGACGTAGTCGTAGCCCTCGCGCGGGGTGCCCGGTCCGTACGCGCCGCCGCGGCTGGCGATCACGACCGTCGGGATGCCCTTCAGCTTCGAGTCCTCGGTGCCCGCGGTGCGGCCCATGAGGATCACGTTGTCCAGCCACGCCTTCAGGGTCGAAGGAATCGTGGCGTTGTACATCGGGGCGCCGATCAGCACCGCGTCCGCCTGCTCCAGCTCCTCTATGAGCCGTACGCGCTCGGCGAAGGCCGCTGCCTGCGCGGGCGTGTGCGTGGCCGGGTCGGCGAAACCGGCGGTGTGGGCGTCGACGGTGATGTGCGGGACGGGGTTCACGGAGAGGTCGCGGTGGATCACCGTGCCCTCCGGGTGCTGTTCCTCCCAGGACGTGCGGAAGGCGTCGGCGACGGCGCGGGACGCGGACGCGCCGGCGGGGAACACGGAGGAGTCGATGTGCAGGAGCGTGGCCATGGGGGTCTCCAGGGAAGCGAGCACGCGCTGGGCGCGGAGGGCTCGTCGGGTTGTTCAGTAGCTGAGATTTCGTACTCGACTATGAATAACACAGGTACTTACTTTTTTTCATCCCCGTACGGGAGGGCAGTACCCTGAGGGCATGGCGGTCGAGCAGAGTCACGACATGGGGCAGTGCAAGAAGGTCGACGACGGCATCACCCGTGTCTTCCAGCTGTTCGGCAAGCGCTGGACCGGGCCGATCGTGGCCGTCCTGATGGCACAGCCCGTCCACTTCGCCGACCTGCGCCGGGCGATCCCGGGCATCAGCGAACGCATGCTCTCCGACCGCCTCACCGAACTGGGCGCCGCCGGCCTCCTCGTCCGCGAGGTCGACGAAGGCCCGCCGCTGCGCGTCTCGTACCGGCTCACGGAGTCGGGGAAGGCGCTGGGCCCGGCCCTGCGGGAACTGGGCGCGTGGGCTCAGGTGCACTTGCGCGAGGGGTGGCAGTCGGGCGGGTGCTGAGGGTCGTCGGGCATGATCGCGGCTCGGCCTGTCGCATCGCGTACTGAGCCCAAAGCCCGCCCTACGACAGCCCGGCCCTACGACAGCCCGGCCCTAGGACAGTCCGGCCCTAGGACAGCCCGGCCCTAGGACAGCCCGGCCCTAGGACAGTCCGCGGTTCTACGACAGCCCGCGGTTCTACGACAGCCCGCGGTTCTACGACAGCCCGTGGCTCTACGGCCTCCTCACCGAACCCGGCGACCCCGGTTTTCCACAGCCTCGGAGTTGTCCACAGGGCCTGACGTGTTTTCGGTGGCGGCGGTACGGTCGTCGCGAGTTGATGTTCGGGCGAGCGCACGTGTGAGCGTGGGTGTGGGTACGGGGGAGGCGGTCGCTATGGCCGAGGCAGGTGTCGGTGTGGGGCGCAGGCTGCCAGGGGTGCGGGGCTTCGCCACGTGGCCCGTGGCGGGGTCGCCCAAGGAGGAGGGGAAGGCGCTGCGGGCGAGCGTCCCGCGCAGCGCGCACGCCGCTCTCGACCTGGACGGCGGCCGCCCGGACGCGGTGACCGCGGTCGAGGAGTCCGGCCGCGGCCGCATCCCCGGGCTCACTCCGATACGGGTGGGCAGGATGGCGGCGACCCCCTTCGCGTTCCTGCGCGGTTCGGCGGGGCTCATGGCCCACGACCTCGCCCGCACCCCTATGACCCGGATCGGCGCCCAGATCTGCGGCGACGCCCACGCGGCCAACTTCGGCCTCTACGGCGACGCTCGCGGCGGCCTGGTCATCGACCTGAACGACTTCGACGAGACCGTGCACGGCCCCTGGGAGTGGGATCTCAAGCGGCTCGCCGCCTCGCTGGTGCTCGCGGGCCGGGAGGCCGGCGCAGACGAGGACACCTGCCGCCAGGCGGCGCACGGCGCGGTGGGTTCCTACCGCCGGACCATGCGCCTGCTGGCCAAGCTCCCGGTGCTGGACGCGTGGAACGCCATCGCGGACGAGGAGTTGGTCTCCCACGCCGACGCCCGTGACCTGCTGGGCACGCTGGAGCGGGTCTCCGAGAAGGCGCGGGGCAACACCAGCGGACGGTTCGCAGCCAGGTCGACCGAGGCCGTCGAGGACGGCGGGCGCCGCTTCGTCGACGCCTCGCCGGTGCTGCGCCGGATCCCGGACGAGGAGGCCGCGGCGGTGGCGGCGTCCCTGGAGGAGTACCTGGACACCCTCTCCGAGGACCGCCTCCCGCTCCTCGCCCGGCACACGGTGCACGACGTCGCCTTCCGCGTCGTCGGCACAGGCAGCGTGGGCACGCGGTCGTACGTCGTGCTGCTCCTGGACCACCGCGGCGAACCCCTCGTCCTCCAGGTGAAGGAGGCCCGCCCCTCGGCGCTGGTCCCGCACCTGCTGACCGCGGGGTTCGACGCGCCACAGGTTCCGCACGAGGGCCGGCGCGTGGTGCTCGGGCAGAAGCGGATGCAGGTCGTCAGCGACATCCTGCTGGGCTGGACGACGGTCGACGGACTGCCGTTCCAGGTACGGCAGTTCCGCAACCGCAAGGGCAGCGTCGATCCCGCCGCCCTCGCCGCCGACCAGATAGACGACTACGGCCGCATGACCGGTGCCCTCCTGGCCCGCGCCCACGCCCACAGCGCCGACCCCCGCCTGGTCTCCGGGTACTGCGGCAAGAAGGACGAACTGGACGAGGCGATAGCGACCTTCGCCGTCGCCTACGCCGACCGGACCGAGGCGGACCACGCCGAGTTGGTGGGGGCGGTGCGGTCGGGGCGGATCGCCGCGGAGATGGGCGTGTAGGGGAGATGGAGGTGCAGGGGGGCTGGGAGCGGCGAGTGCCGAGCGGGTGTGGGCTCCGCTGTGGAGCCCCGGCCCACCCGATGCCCCCTGGGCCGTCGGGCCGTGGCCTACGCTGGGCGGGTGACGACCCCGGAAGCTGAGCAGTCCCAGTCCGCGCCCCTTGGTGAACCGGCGCCGGAGCAGACGGGTGCCGAGGTGCCGTCCGCCAACGGAGCCGTGGCGGGCGACGGTTCCGCGAGCGAGGGCACCCAGGAATCCCTGGACCCCCAGGGCACCGGTGCCGATGAGACCGGCGCCCCCTCGGCCGACTCGCAAGCGGCCGACCCCGGCCCGACCGACCCTCGCCCCGCAGACGCCCGCCCCGCGGACACCGCGACGCCCCGCCCCGAGGAACGCCTTGAGCGGGCCGTCCGCGCCGCCGAGCAGGCGCTGATCGAGTACGAGATCGCGGTGGACACCTTCCGCATCGAGGTCGAGAACTTCTCCCGGCTGCACCACCAGAAACTCGGCCCGATGTACGCCCGCCTCGACGAACTGGACGCCCGGATCGCCGAGGCCAAGGCCGCGCGCACCGGCGACCCCGAGGACATCCGCAAGGCGGACGAGGCGCGGGCCCGGGTGATGCCGATGCCCGCGGTCGAGGAGCTGTTCCACGGCTGGATGGACGGCGACGGCCTGTTCCCGGAGGCCGCGGCGATGCTCACGGACCAGCCGGTACGGCCCCCGCAGCGGGTGCGCCCCAGCGAGGAGGCCCGCAAGCTCTACCGCGAGCTGGCCCGCAAGGCCCACCCCGACCTCGCGCAGGACGAGGACGAGCGCAAGCGGCGCGAGGAGTTCATCACCCGGGTCAACGCCGCCTACAGCCGCGGTGACGCGCCGCTGCTGCGAGAGCTGGCCGAGGAGTGGGCGGCCGGACCGGCCCCGGCGGAGCGCGGCCCGAGCCCCAGCGAGGAGCTCTACGCCCGCCTCGAATGGCTCGCCCAGCGCAAGGAACTCCTCACGCTCGTCGCCCGCGAGCTGGAGGAGGGCGCCATCGGGTCCATGCTCCGGATCGCCCCGGACGACCCGGACCGGTTGCTCGACGAGATCGCCGAGCAGCTGCTGGCCCAGGTCGCCGAGCGGGAGGCCGAGTTGGCGGCACTGCTCGGGGAGCCAGGCACGTCGGAAGGGTCTTCGGGTAGCGTCGGGGCATGAGTTTCGGAGCTGGTGTGCCCACGGTCGAGGTCGGAGACCTCAAGGACGGCGACTTCCTGCTGGACGTCCGCGAGGACGACGAGTGGCAGGCGGGTCACGCCACGGGGGCGCTGCACATCCCCATCAGTGAATTCGTGGCCCGGTACGGCGAGTTGACCGAGGCGGCGCCGCAGGACGGCCGGGTCCATGTGATCTGCCGCTCCGGCGGGCGTTCGGCGCAGGTCACCATGTACCTGGCCCAGCAGGGCATCGACGCGGTGAACGTCGACGGCGGCATGCAGGTGTGGGCCGCCGCGGGCCGCCCCGTCGTCACGGACGAGGGCCAACCGGGCTTCGTGCTCTAGGACTTGAGGGCTCCGGGGCCGCTCCTGCGGGATTCGGGAGCGTAGGTCCCGTCCTGAGGGGTTCAGGAACGCAGGTCCCGGTCCTGCGGGGTTCAAGAGCGTAGGTCCCCGTCATCAGGGGTTCAGGAGCGTAGGTCCTGGCGCGGACTATCCCAAGGGGTGGGCCGCCAGCAGGTCCCCCAGCGCCTCCTCGTGGGCCGCCGCCGGGCCGAGCGACAGTTCCAGGTGCTTGGCCCAGGCGTGGTACCGGTGCAGAGGGTAGTCGGTGTCGGCGCCGAACCCGCCGTGCAGATGCTGCGCGGTCTGCACGACCCGTCGTACCCCCTCCGCCGCCCAGATCTTCGCCACGGCCAGGTCCGCGGCGGCCGGCAGCGCGCCCGGCGCGTCCGAGGCGATCCGCCAGGCCGCCTGCCACAGGGTGGCCTCCATCGCGCGCAGGTCGATGTAGCGGTCGGCGGCCTGTACGGCCACGGCCTGGAAGGTCGCGACGGGGAACCCGAACTGCTCGCGCCTGCTGGTGTACTCGCCGGTCATGCGCAGCACGGCGGTGCCGAGGCCGAGGGACAGCGCGCAGGTGCCGGCGGTCAGCAGGTCCCGCAGCCACTCCCAGGCACCCTCGGCGTCGATGACGTCGACCCGCGCGATCGGCACGGAGTCCAGGCGCAGTTCGGCGAGGCGTTCGCCCGTCGTGGAGATCTGCTCGGCGAGGACGACGCCCTCGCGGTCCGGGGCGACCAGCGCGAGGACGGTCCGGTCGGCGTCCGTGTGCGCCGGTACGACGACCAGGTCCGCGCCGTACGCCCACGGCACCGCCGTCTGCACCCCGTCCAGCACCCACCGGTCACCGTCCCGCCGTGCCGTCACGGCGAGCTCGGCCGGGTCGTGGCCGGTGCGGCCGTTCGCGGCGACGGTCAGCACGAGGTCGCCGCGGCCGGCCCGGGCGAGCAGGGCGGACCTCAACTCCTCACCGCCGTAGGCCTGTACGGTCGCCGCGGCCGCGCTGCTCTCCAGGAGCGGCACCCTGGCCAGCACCTTCGCCGACTCGCGCAGCACCAGGCACAGGGCGATCGCGTCCAGGCCGGCGCCGCCGTACGCCTCGTCGATCAGCAGGCTCAGCAGGTCCGCCTCGGCGAGCCTGGCCCACAGCGCGCGGTCGAAGTCCTGGGCTACGGCGCCCGTGGTGTCCGAAGGACTGGGTACACCGTCCGGCGCGACGTCGGCGAACACCCCCGCCGCCGCCTCGGCCGCCGCCTGCTGCTCCTCGCTGAAGGTGAAGTCCACGGTCCCTGCCCTCCCGCACGCGCACACCGGCCAACAGCCGGGCGTCCGACCAGATCTGACGGAGCGTCAAGATAGAACAGGTTCTAGAAGAAGGGAACGGATGCACCTCCGGGGTATGTACTTGCGGTCGACGTGTCCGGCGGCCTCCCCGCAGGCGCCGTCCATCGACCGATCGTTCGGTCCAGGGATTCCATGGTGGGATCCGCCGAGGAGAGGCGTCAACGGCTGTGGATAACCTGCGGGCAGCCGCTGTGGACAACGTGCGTGGCCTGTGAGGCACAGGACTGTGCCCGGGGCGCGCGCCTGAGTACCGTTCCGTGCGACACCGGGGCGCGGTAGGTGTGGACCGCCGCGCGCTGTCCGGCCGGACGGGCGCGGTGAACGGCGGCAGCTGGCCGAAAGACGGACAGGAACCGGAAACGGGGCGGAATGGACGCGAACGACGGAGGCTCGAACGCCCCCGAGCAGGGCAAGCACGCGCCCGTCTCCGACGACGGTGAGCACGAGCCGGGCCCCGCAGAGGAGTCACGCCCGCCTGCCTCCGAGGGCGAGCAGCCGCCTGCCTCCGACGGGGAGCACACGCAAGCCTTCGTAGGGGAGCCACGCGCGTCTGCCTCCGGCCAGGGGCCCGGCACTCCTGCCTCCGTTGGGGAGCCACGCGGGCCTGTCTCCGATGAGGTGCCGCGCACTCCTGGCTCCGACCAGGACGAGCAGACGCTCTCCGCCCCGGAGATCCCGCCCCCGCCCTCCGCCCCGAAGAACCCGAACACGGCCGCCACCTCCGGATGGCCGCGCGTGCCCGCCCAGCAGCTTCCTCACCCCCCGCCCGGCCCACTGGCGCAACCGATACCGGAGCGGGCGCCGGAGTCGGAGTCGCCGTACGATCCCGCCGCTCCTGCAGACGCCCTCACTCACCCGTATCCGGACGCTCCCGCCGACCCGTACCCAGGTGCCCGAATCGGCGTATCCGCCCTCTCCCTGCGCTATCAGGTCGTCGCCGCGCTCGCCGTCGCCGTCGTCGCGGTGGGGGCGCTCGTGCATCTGGGCATGGTGTTTCTGCATGTCGCGCCGTCGAACACGGTGACGAAGCAGCACGGCAAGGCGATCGACGAGTGGATCTATCCGGAGTTCGAGCAGAACTGGAAGCTGTTCGCGCCGAACCCGTTGCAGCAGAACATCGAGGTCCAGGTGCGCGCGGATGTGCGGAGCGCGGACGGGTCGACCCGTACGACCGGCTGGTACGACCTGTCGGCCGAGGACGGCGCTGCCATCGACGGCAATCTGCTGCCGAGCCACACCGAGCAGAACGAACTGCGCCGGGCCTGGGACTTCCTCACCGCCACGCACGACAACGCCAACCGCCCGATCGGCCTGCGCGGCACACTCGCGGAGACGTATCTGCGCCGCATCGTCGTGCTGCGCCTGGGCCGGGACGACGCGGCCGGCAAGGGCGGCGCCGTCCAGCGCGTCCAGATCCGCTCCCGCACCACCAACGTGCCCCCGCCCGAGTGGAGTGACGAGCAGGTGTCGACGACCCCCCAGTACCGCCTGCTGCCCTGGTGGAAGGTCCCGGCCGACGAGGCCGCGGGAGGCGTCCGGTGAACCGTTTCGCACTGTCGGTGTCCCGGGGCATCGCCCGCGTCACCGAGTCGGCCCTCGGCCCCTACCAGAGCGCCGTGATCCGCATCGGCTTCGCCGGCACCTGGCTGCTGTTCCTGCTCCGCGAACTGCCCCACCGCCAGGAGCTCTACGGCCCCGACGGACCGTGGAGCTGGGACCTCGCCCACCAACTGGTCGCGGACAACGGCGCGTTCACCGCCCTGATGTGGTCGGACGGGCAGTTCTGGTTCGAGGCGGTGTACGCGCTGGCCGTGCTGGCGAGCGTCCTGCTGCTGCTCGGCTGGCGCACCCGCACGATGTCCGTGCTGTTCATGGTCGGCGTGCTCTCGCTGCAGAACCGCAGCGTCTTCATGGGTGACGGCGGCGACAACGTCCTGCACCTGATGTCCATCTACCTGGTGTTCACCCGCTGCGGCCAGGTCTGGTCCCTCGACGCACGCAGGGCCGCGCGTACGCGGGACGCACGCGCGCGTGGGGAGTGGATTCCCGACCGGGTCGGTCCCGTCCTGTGGGTCGTGCTCGGCGCGGTGCTCGTCGCCGTGACCTCGGGGGGCCGGTTCGACAGCGACTGGTTCGTGCCCGCGCTGCTGTGGGGCGTGTGGCTGGCGCAGGCCCTGTGGTGGGCGATCGAGCGGTACGCGAGGTCGTACGAGCCCCGGGTGCTGCTCGACATCGTGGCGAACGTCGTCCACAACGGCGCCCTGTTCGTGATCGCGAGCGAGGCCTGTCTGATCTACGCGACGGCCGGCTGGTACAAGATCCAGGGTTCCCGCTGGCAGGACGGCACCGCCGTCTACTACCCGCTCCACCTGGACTACTTCTCGCCCTGGCCCGCCCTCGCCGACCTGCTGGCCGGCAGCGGCACGATGGTCATGCTCGTGACCTACGGGACCGTGATCGTGCAGGTCGCCTTCCCGTTCACCCTCTTCAACCGGCGCGTCAAGAACGTCCTGCTGGCCGCGATGATGACCGAGCACGCCGTCATCGCCGTCCTCCTGGGGCTGCCGTTCTTCTCCCTCGCGATGATCGCGACGGACGCGGTCTTCCTGCCGACGTCGTTCCTGCTCCTGCTCGGCGGCTGGGCGGCACACGCGCGTGGACGGCTGTTTTCGTCGCGCACCCCGAAACCGCTCCCCGAAGGGGCCGACTCCGCCCCACCACCGGACGACCCCGAACACACCCACGTGGGCCCGGAGGGCAGCAGCGCAGCCACGTAGGTCTGGAGCGCGGGCGGCCCCCACGTAGGTCCAAAGGGCGGGCGGCCCCCACGTAGGCTGCACGGCATGACCGCCACCGCCCCCGATCCCGCCCTGGCCGCTTGGCGGAGGCTCGCCGGAACCTCCGTGCTGCTCGACGGTTTTCACGCGCTCAAGCACGCGCTGCGCTTCGGGGCGGACGTCCCGGTGGCGGTCGCCACGGACCGGCGGGCGGCGCTCGCCCTCGCCGACGACCTGGCCCCCGATGTACGGGACACACTGGACGCGCTGCTGACGGAGGTCCCGGAGGACACGTACCGCTCCTTCGTGCCGCGCCCACACCCCACCGGGGTCGCCGCCCTGGCCGTACGCCCCGCGCGTGAGGCCAATCTCCGGCAGCTCGCCCACACGCCCCGCAGCGCACCGGTGATCGTCCTCGACAACCCGCGCAACCTGGGCAACGCGGGCGCCGTGATCCGCCTCGCCGCCGGTTTCGGCGCGACCGGAGTGGTCACCACCGGAACCCTCGACCCCTGGCATCCCACGGTCGTACGCGCCGGAGCGGGCCTGCACTACGCGACCGCCGTGGAACGCCTGACGGTCGCCGAACTCCCGCCCGGACCGGTGTTCGCACTCGACCCGGAGGGCGACGACATCCGGGCCCTCAAACTCCCGGACGACGCCGTCCTCGCCTTCGGCTCCGAACGCACCGGCCTGTCCCCCGAACTACGCACCCACACCGACCACTTGGTGTCCTTGCCGATGCGCCCCCAGGTCTCCAGCTACAACCTGGCGACAAGCGTGGCGATGACCCTCTACCACTGGAGCACGGGCACAGCAGCGCCCCTTTAGGGTCGCGGGGCTGTGTCAATCTGCGGCTGAGCCCCTAGGCGTCCCGACGAACCTCGACGACCCGGAACCGGTTCGCGACAAACGCCCCGTCACACAGAGCCGCATTGGCAGCCGGGTTGCCCCCCGACCCGTGGAAGTCGGAGAACGCCGCGGTCTGATTGACGAACACCCCGCCCGTCAGGTTCAACGACAGCTGCGCGGCCTCCTCGAGGCACACCTCCTCGACGTCCCGCTCAACCCCCTCGTCGGTGGTGTACGCCCCGACCGTCATCGCCCCCTTCTCCCGCACGGTCCGCCGCAGCAACTCCACCGCGTCGCTCGCCGAGTCGACCGCGACGGCGAAGGAGACCGGCCCGAAGCACTCGCTCATGTACGCGGCCTCGTCATCCGGCTTCGCACCGTCCAGCTTCACGATGACCGGCGTACGGACGACCGCGTCGGGGAACTCCGGGTTGGCGATCTCCCGTGAGGCGAGGGCGACTTCACCCAGCCCGGCGGCAGCCTCCAGGCGGGCCTTCACGTCCGGGTTGACCAGCGCGCCCAGCAGCCCGTTCGCACGGGCGTCGTCGCCCAGGAGACCGTCGACCGCGCGCGCGAGATCGGCGACGACCTCGTCGTAGGACTTGGGGCCCTGGTCGGTGGTGATGCCGTCGCGGGGGATGAGCAGGTTCTGCGGGGTGGTGCACATCTGGCCGCTGTACAGGGACAGGGAGAACGCCAGGTTGGACAGCATTCCCTTGTAGTCGTCGGTCGACTCGACGACGACCGTGTTGACACCGGCCTTCTCCGTGTAGACCTGCGCCTGGCGGGCGTTGGCCTCCAGCCAGTCGCCGAAGCCGGTCGACCCCGTGTAGTCGATGATCCGGATCTCGGGGCGGGTGGCCAGCGTCTTGGCGATGCCCTCGCCGGGGCGCTCGGCGGCCAGCGCCACCAGGTTCGGGTCGAAGCCGGCCTCGGCGAGCACCTCGCGCGCGATCTGCACGGTGAGCGCGAGCGGCAGCACCGCGCGCGGGTGGGGCTTCACCAGGACCGCGTTCCCCGTGGCCAGGGAGGCGAACAGGCCCGGATAGCCGTTCCACGTCGGGAAGGTGTTGCAGCCGATGACCAGGGCGGTGCCGCGCGGCACGGGCGTGAACCGCTTGTTCATCACGAGCGGGTCGCGCTTGCCCTGGGGCTTGGTCCACTCCGCGACGTCGGGCGTGCGGATCTGCTCCGCGTACGCGTAGGCCACCGCCTCCAGGCCGCGGTCCTGGGCGTGCGGGCCGCCCGCCTGGAACGCCATCATGAAGGCCTGGCCGCTGGTGTGCATGACCGCGTGCGCGAACTCGTGCGTCCGGTCGCTGATCCGCTTGAGGATCTCGATGGAGACCACGGCACGCGCCTCCGCGCCCGCGTCCCGCCATGCGCGCTGCCCGGCGCGCATGGCCGGCAGCAGGACGTCGAGGTCCGCGTGCGGGTACGTCACGCCCAACTCGACGCCGTACGGCGAGACTTCGCCGCCCACCCAGTCGTCCGTGCCGGGCTGGCCGAGGTCGAGGCGGGTGCCCAGGAGGGCGTCGAAGGCGGCCTTGCCCGCGGCCGCGTCCAGGCTGCCGTGCTCGCCGTACGCCTTCGGGTGCTCGGGGTGCGGTGACCAGTACGCGCGCGTGCGGATGGATTCCAGCGCCTGGTCCAGTGTGGGCCGGTGCCGGGCGATCAGCTCGGGCGTGGTCAGTTCGGCGGCCATGCGGGACCAACTCCTCGTCTCAAGAACTCGTCTACAAGCTCATGACCTGGGCAGGAACATGGGCGGAAACAGGCGGTCAGAGTTAGAGTAACCGAACGATCGGTCGGGACAAGGGGGTCCGCCGCATCTGTGGAAAACCCCGTGCGGGAGGATCGCGCACATGACAGCACTGGACCTCAGCAGCCCCGTGGCCGTCGTCGGCACCGGCACCATGGGCCAGGGCATCGCCCAGGTCGCGCTGACCGCGGGCCACGTCGTACGGCTGCACGACGCCGTCCCCGGGCGGGCCCGGGACGCGGCCGCCGCGATCGTCGCCCGGCTCGACCGGCTCGTCGAGAAGGACCGGCTCTCCGCCGCCGACCGGGACGCCGCACGCGACCGTCTGCTGCCCGCCGAGACCCTCGCCGACCTCGCGGACTGCACCCTGGTCGTGGAGGCCGTGCTGGAGCGGCTGGACGTCAAACAGCAGCTGATGCGCGACCTCGAGGACGTCGTCGACGAGGACTGTCTGCTCGCCACCAACACCTCGTCCCTCTCCGTGACGGCCATCGGCGCCGCCCTGCGCAACCCCGGCCGCTTCGTGGGCCTGCACTTCTTCAACCCGGCGCCGCTGCTCCCGCTCGTCGAGGTCGTCTCCGGGTTCGCCACCGACGTCACGTCGACCACGCGCGCGTACGAGATGTCCCGCGCCTGGGGCAAGACACCCGTGGCCTGCGCGGACACCCCCGGTTTCATCGTCAACCGCATCGCCCGGCCGTTCTACGCCGAGGCCTTCGCGGTCTACGAGGCACAGGCCGCCGACCCGGCCACCATCGACGCCGTCCTCCGGGAGTCGGGCGGCTTCAAGATGGGCGCCTTCGAACTGACCGACCTCATCGGGCAGGACGTCAACGAGTCCGTCACCCACTCCGTGTGGCAGGCCTTCTTCCAGGACGTGCGCTTCACGCCCTCCCTCGCGCAGCGCCGCCTGGTCGAGTCGGGACGCCTCGGCCGCAAGACCGGGCAGGGCTGGTACGACCACGGGGACGGCGCCGAGCGGCCCGAGCCGCACACCGCGGAACCGGCCCAGGCGCCCGCCTACGTCGTCGTGGAGGGCGACCTGGGACCCGCCGCCGACCTGGTCGCGCTGATCCGCGAGGCGGGCATCGTCGTCCGCGAGGAGGAAGAGGACCACGGCACCCGCATGGTTCTGCCGGGCGGTGGCCAGCTGGCGCTCGCCGACGGGCAGACCTCCGTCGAGTTCCGGGACGTCGTCTACTTCGACCTCGCCCTCGACTACCGCAGGGCCGGCCGTATCGCCCTGTCCGCCTCCCAGGACACCGCGTCGCAGACCCTCACCGAGGCGACCGGCCTCTTCCAGGCGCTCGGCAAGAACGTCAGCGTCGTGGGAGACGCCCCGGGGATGATCGTCGCCCGGACGGTCGCCCGGATCGTCGACCTGGCGCACGACGCCGTCGCCAAGGGCGTCGCCACCGAGGAGGACATCGACACCGCGATGCGCCTGGGTGTCAACTACCCTCTGGGTCCGTTCGAATGGAGCCGCAGGCTGGGCCGCAGCTGGGCCTACGACCTCCTGGACGACCTGCACCTGCGTGATCCGTCGGGACGGTACGCGCCGTCCCTGGCGCTCTACCGCCACGCGTACGCCACCGAGAAGCGGGAGGGCACCCCATGACCACCGCCAAGCGCGACACGTACACCCCGGAGACCCTGCTCTCCGTCGCCGTGCAGGTCTTCATCGAGCGCGGCTACGACGGCACCTCCATGGAGCACCTCGCCAAGGCGGCCGGCATCTCCAAGTCGTCGATCTACCACCACGTCACCGGCAAGGAGGAGCTGCTCCGCCGCGCGGTCAGCCGCGCCCTGGACGGTCTCTTCGGGATCCTCGACGAGGAGCACGCACGCGTGGGGCGCGCCGTCGAGCGGCTGGAGTACGTCGTACGGCGGATGGTCGAGGTGCTGACCTCCGAGCTGCCGTACGTGACGCTGCTGCTGCGGGTGCGCGGCAACACCGACACCGAGCGGTGGGCCCTGGAGCGGCGGCGGGACTTCGACCACCGGGTGGCCGACCTGCTGAAGGCCGCGGCGGCCGACGGCGATGTGCGCGGTGACGTCGAGGTGCGGCTCGCGACCCGGCTCGTCTTCGGGATGATCAACTCCATCGTGGAGTGGTACCGGCCCGACGCGCGGGGCATGGGCGAGCGCGAAGTGACCGACGCGGTGGCCCAGTTGGTCTTCTCCGGACTGCGCGCGCAGAGCCAGGGCTGAGCGACCCGCGGGCCGTCCGCCCCTCACTCGAACTCATCCCCGGGCCGTCCAGGCCCTCGCCCGACCCAGCCCCAGGCCGTCCAGGCCCTCCCTCACCCCACTCAGCCCTGAGGCTCCAGGTCCTCCTCCTCGAACACCAGCAGCGTCCGCGTGCTGAGCACCTCGGGGATCGCCTGGAGCCGGTTGAGGACCAGCTCGCGCAGCGACCGGTTGTCCAGGGTGTGCACCAGCAGCAGGACGTCGAAATCGCCCCCCACCTGCGCGATGTGCGAGGCCCCCGGGAGCGCTCTGAGCTGGTCGCGGACCGTGCGCCAGGAGTTCTGCACGATCTTCAGGGTGATGTACGCCGAGGTGCCCTGTCCCGCGCGTTCATGGTCGACCCGGGCGCCGAAGCCGCGGATGACACCGTCCTCGATGAGCCGGTTGATCCGCGCGTAGGCGTTGGCGCGGGAGACGTGCACCCGTTCGGCGACCGACCTTATCGACGCGCGGCCGTCCGCCTGGAGCATCTTCAGGATGTCCTGATCGATGGCGTCGAGCGGGCGCGGCGGCGGCAGGGCGCTGCTGTCGTCCGGGCCTTCGGCCATTTGTTCAGGTGCCATGTCCCCCCGCCTCCCTACCATGGACGTACTGCGTTCATTCCAGGTTGTGGAGAACCGTTTGTCCACAGCCTGGAGGTGCCTGTAGCCAAAATGTGCCGACGACCGAACAATCGGTAGGGAGGCGCGGCTCGTCCGACGCGCCTCTCCGAGCCACTCCCACGAGGAGGTGCCGTCATGACGGTCATGGAGCAGCGGGGCGCGTACCGGCCCACACCGCCGCCCGCCTGGCAGCCGCGCACGGACCCCGCGCCGCTGCTGCCCGACGCCTCGCCGTACCGCGTGCTCGGCACCGAGGCGGCCGCGCAGGCCGACCCCGCGCTGCTGCGCCGGCTGTATGCCGAGCTGGTGCGCGGCCGCAGGTACAACGCGCAGGCGACCGCCCTCACCAAGCAGGGCCGCCTCGCCGTGTACCCCTCCACCACCGGCCAGGAGGCCTGCGAGGTCGCCGCCGCGCTGGTCCTCCAGGAGCAGGACTGGCTCTTCCCCAGTTACCGCGACACGCTCGCCGCCGTCGCCCGCGGCCTCGACCCCGTGCAGGCCCTGACCCTGCTGCGCGGCGACTGGCACACCGGTTACGACCCGCGCGAGCACCGCATCGCCCCCCTGAGCACCCCCCTCGCCACGCAGCTCCCGCACGCGGTCGGCCTCGCCCACGCGGCCCGCCTCAAGGGCGACGACGTGGTCGCGCTCGCCCTGGTCGGCGACGGCGGCACCAGCGAGGGCGACTTCCACGAGGCGCTGAACTTCGCCGCGGTCTGGCAGGCCCCGGTCGTCTTCCTGGTCCAGAACAACGGCTTCGCGATCTCCGTCCCCCTCGCCAAGCAGACCGCGGCCCCCTCCCTGGCCCACAAGGCCGTCGGCTACGGCATGCCCGGCCGCCTGGTCGACGGCAACGACGCGGCCGCCGTCCACGAGGTCCTCGCCGACGCCGTACGGCACGCGCGCGAGGGTGGTGGTCCCACGCTCGTCGAGGCCATCACGTACCGCATGGAGGCCCACACCAACGCCGACGACGCGACCCGCTACCGCGGCGACACCGAGGTCGAGGCCTGGCGTGCGCACGACCCGATCGCCCTCCTGGAGCACGAGCTCACCGAGCGCGGGCTCATCGACGAGGACGGCATCAAGGCCGCGCGCGACGCCGCCGAGGCCATGGCGGCCGAGCTGCGCGCGCACATGAACCAGGACCCGGTGCTCGACCCCATGGACCTGTTCGCCGACGTGTACGCCGAGCTGACCCCTCAACTGCGCGAGCAGCGCGAGCAGTTGGCGGCGGAGCTGGCGGCCGAGCGGGAGGGGACGCACTGATGACCACCGTCGCCCTCAAACCGGCCACCATGGCGCAGGCCCTCACGCGCGCGTTGCGCGACGCCATGACCGAAGACCCCACCGTGCACGTCATGGGCGAGGACGTCGGCACCCTCGGCGGCGTCTTCCGGGTCACCGACGGCCTCGCCAAGGAGTTCGGCGAGGACCGCTGCACGGACACCCCGCTCGCCGAGGCCGGCATCCTCGGCACGGCCGTCGGCATGGCGATGTACGGCCTGCGCCCGGTCGTGGAGATGCAGTTCGACGCCTTCGCCTACCCGGCGTTCGAGCAGCTGATCAGCCACGTCTCCCGCATGCGCAACCGCACCCGCGGCGCCATGCCCCTCCCGATCACCATCCGTGTCCCCTACGGCGGAGGCATCGGCGGCGTCGAGCACCACAGCGACTCCTCCGAGGCGTACTACATGGCCACCCCCGGCCTGCACGTCGTCACCCCCGCGACCGTCGCCGACGCCTACGGCCTGCTGCGCGCCTCCATCGCCTCCGACGACCCGGTCGTCTTCCTGGAGCCCAAGCGCCTGTACTGGTCGAAGGACACTTGGAACCCCGACGAGCCGACCCCCGTCGAGCCGATCGGCCGCGCGGTCGTGCGCCGCCCGGGCCGCAGCGCCACGCTCATCACCTACGGCCCGTCCCTGCCCGTCTGCCTGGAAGCGGCCGAGGCGGCCAAGGCCGAGGGCTGGGACCTCGAGGTCGTCGACGTGCGCTCCCTGGTGCCGTTCGACGACGAGACGGTCTGCGCGTCCGTCCGGCGCACCGGCCGCGCCCTCGTCGTGCACGAGTCCGGCGGCTACGGCGGCCCGGGCGGCGAGATCGCGGCCCGCGTCACCGAGCGCTGTTTCCACCACCTGGAGGCGCCGGTGCTGCGCGTCGCAGGGTTCGACATCCCGTATCCGCCGCCGATGCTGGAGCGCCACCATCTGCCCGGTGTCGACCGGATCCTGGACGCCGTGGGCCGGCTCCAGTGGGAGGCGGACAACTGATGGCACAGGTGCTGGAGTTCAAGCTCCCCGACCTCGGCGAGGGCCTCACCGAGGCGGAGATCGTGCGCTGGCTGGTCGAGGTCGGCGACGTCGTCGCCATCGACCAGCCGGTCGTCGAGGTCGAGACGGCCAAGGCGATGGTCGAGGTCCCCTGCCCCTACGGCGGTGTGGTCACGGCCCGCTTCGGCGAGGAGGGCACCGAACTGCCCGTCGGCTCCCCCCTGTTGACGGTCGCGGTGGGCGCACCGGCGTCCGATGCCGGTTCCGAGCCCGAGGGCTCGGGGAACGTGCTGGTGGGCTACGGCACGGGAGCGCCTCCGGCGCGCCGCCGGCGGGTACGGCGGATGGCGGCGGACGTCGTGACATCGGTGGCGGACGTCCCCGCCGCTCCTGCCCCCGCAGACGGGACCCCCGTGCGTGACGACGGCCCCGTCCCCGTGATCTCCCCCCTCGTACGGCGCCTCGCGCGCGAGAACGGCCTGGAACTGCGGGAGTTGACCGGTTCAGGGCGCGACGGCCTGATCCTCCGGGCGGACGTCGAGCAGGCACTCCGCGCGGCGGCGGCCCAGGAGGCGATCGCGCAGGAAGCGACCCTCCTGCCCCCGGCCACCCTCCCCGACCCGACGGCCCAGCCCACGCTTCCCGGCGCGACGGCCCGGCCCACGCCCGCCGACTCGAAGCCGACCCCCGCGCTCCCCGCCGACGGAGTCACCCGCACCCCCCTCCGCGGCATCCGCGGCGCCGTCGCAGACAAGCTCTCCCGCAGCCGCCGTGAGATCCCCGACGCGACCTGCTGGGTGGACGCCGACGCGACGGAGCTGATGCGCGCCCGCGCCGCCATGAACGCCGCGGGCGGCCCCAAGATCTCCGTGTTGGCGCTGCTCGCCAGGATCTGCACGGCCGGGCTGGCCCGGTTCCCCGAGCTGAACTCCAGCGTGGACATGGAGGCGAGGGAGATCGTCCGGTTCGACCGGGTGCACCTCGGCTTCGCCGCGCAGACCGAGCGCGGGCTGGTCGTGCCCGTCGTACGGGACGCGCAGGGAAGGGACGCGGAGGCGCTGAGCGCGGAGTTCGCGCGGCTGACCGAGGCGGCCAGGACCGGGGCGCTGACGCCGGGGGACCTCACCGGCGGCACCTTCACGCTCAACAACTACGGGGTGTTCGGGGTGGACGGTTCCACGCCGATCATCAACCACCCCGAGGCGGCCATGCTCGGCGTCGGCCGGATCGTCGCCAAACCCTGGGTGCACGAGGGGGAGTTGGCGGTCCGGCAGGTCGTGCAGCTCTCGCTCACCTTCGACCACCGGGTGTGCGACGGCGGCACGGCGGGCGGTTTCCTGCGGTATGTGGCGGACTGCGTGGAACAGCCGGCGGTGCTGTTGCGCAACCTGTGATCACGGCGGCGCGGGCGAGTTCCCTGTGATCAGAGGGGGCCGCATACTCGGGGGGTGACCGCGTACGAGCCCCCCGACGCCGCTCACGACGCCTCCTACGACGCCGTCGTGCTCGCCGGTGGTGCCGCCCGCAGGCTTGGGGGCGCCGACAAACCCGGCCTCCGGGTGGGCGGCAGGGCCCTGCTCGACCGGGTGCTCGCCGCCTGCGCGGACGCCGGGACCACCGTCGTCGTGGCGGATCCGAGGCCCACCGCCCGGCCGGTGCGCTGGGCACGCGAGGAGCCGCCCGGCGCCGGCCCGGTCGCCGCGCTCGACGCAGGTCTGCGGCACACCACCGCAGACGCCGTCGTGGTCCTCTCGGCCGACCTGCCGTTCCTCGAACCGGCCACCGTGCGGCGGCTGTTGACCGCGCTGCGGGCCAGCGGAGCCGAAGGGGCGCTGCTCACCGACGCCGACGGGCGCGACCAGCCGCTCGTGGCCGCATACCTCGCCTCGGCGCTCCGCCGCGAGCTGACCGCGCTCGCCTCGGCCGCATTCGTCGGCGACTCCGCCGCGGGCGGCCTGACCGGCCTGCCTCTGCGCCGGCTGACCGCCGCGCTCGCACTCACCCGCGTCCCCGATCCTGTCGCGTCCTTCGACTGCGACACCTGGGACGACCTCGTCACCGCCAGGGCACGCATCAGGGAGCATGGGCACGTGTTGGATGAATGGATTTCCGCAGTCAAGGACGAACTGGGCATCGACCTGGACGTCGACACCGGCATCCTGCTCGACCTCGCCCGCGACGCCGCCCACGGGGTGGCGAGGCCCGCGGCACCGCTGACCACCTTCCTGGTCGGCTACGCGGCGGCGCAGGGCAAGGGCGGCCCCGAAGCGGTCGCGGAGGCCTCCCGCAAGGCCGCCGCCCTCGCGCTGCGCTGGGCCGACGAGAACACCCAGGAAGCCCCCTCCGAGGCGAAGCCCGAGGCCGGGCCCGGCACCGCATCCGGTGCCGAGTCCCCGCAGGCCGCCCCGGGTCCGGACGTCGCCGGATGACCGCGCGCGGTGTTCACGCCGGTGGGCACGCCCCGGACGCCGAGGACCTCGACGTCGAGGAGGTGCTCGCCCTCGTAAACGAAGGCAGCACAGGCTCCGGCGAACCCGCCGTGCCCTCCCCGCAACCGCAGGGCACCCCGCAGACCCACACCACCGCGCGCCACCCCGACACCGCCCCGCACAAGGCCACCCCCTGGCCCGAGGCCCGTGCGATCGCCGGCCGCGCCACACGCTCCGGGACCCGCCGCGCCCCCGTCTCCGTGACCCTCGACACCGCCCTCGGCCTCGTCCTGGCCGCACCGCTCGTCGCCCTCAGCGATCTGCCCTCGTTCGACACCTCGGCGATGGACGGCTGGGCGGTGGCGGGCCCCGGCCCCTGGGCCGTACGCGAGGACGGGGTGCTCGCCGGGCACGCGCAGGCCGAGCCGCTGAGCGACGGCGAGGCCGTACGGATCGCGACCGGCGCGCGGGTCCCCGCGGACGCCACCGCCGTCATCCGCAGCGAGCACGGCCGCACCGACGACAAGGGGCGCCTCCACGCGGCCCGGGACATCGGCCACGGCCAGGACATCCGCCCGCGCGGCCAGGAGTGCCGCAGCGGCGACCAACTGCTGCCCGGCGGCACCCTCGTGACCCCGGCGGTGCTCGGCCTCGCCGCGGCGGCCGGGTACGACACGGTCACCGCGGTGCCCCGGCCCCGGGTCGAAGTCCTCATCCTGGGCGATGAGTTGCTCACCGAAGGGCTGCCCCGGGACGGGCTCATCCGGGACGCACTCGGGCCGATGCTGCCGTCCTGGCTGCGTGCGCTCGGCGCCGAGGTCATCGCGGTCCGCCGGCTCGGCGACGACGCGAAAGCGCTGCACAAGGCCATCACCGGCAGCTCCGCCGACCTCATCGTCACCACCGGCGGCACCGCCTCGGGCCCGGTCGACCACGTCCACCCCATCCTGCGCCGCATGGGCGCCGAACTCCTCGTGGACGGCGTGAAGGTGCGCCCCGGCCACCCCATGCTGCTGGCCCGCATCAAGGACGACCAGCACCTCGTCGGCCTGCCCGGCAACCCCCTCGCCGCGATCTCCGGCCTGCTCACCCTCGCCGAACCGCTGCTGCGCACCCTGTCCGCCCGCCCCGCCCCGGAGCCGTACGCGCTGCCCCTCCTGGATGCCGTGCACGGGCACCCATACGACACCCGCCTCATCCCCGCCGTGCTGCGCGGCGAGGGTGCCGAGCCGCTGCACTTCAACGGCCCGGCCATGCTGCGCGGGATCGCGGCGGCCGACGCGCTCGCGGTCGTACCGCCGGGTGGTGCGCGGCAGGGGCAGCGGGCCGAACTCATCGATCTTCCCTGGGCTGTTGCCGGGATCGGGGTGTGTTTCACGTGAAACAGTCGGGCCATGATGCGATCGCCCGCCAGGCGGACGAACATCTCGTGACCCATCGGGTGGAACTCCCGAAGAAAGTGGTCGAGCACCCCTTCCAGCAGGTCGCGAAACGGCTGTCCATCGCGCTGTTCCTGCTGATCGCGACCGCGTTGATCGTCTACGCCGACCACGAGGGCTACAACGACAACTCGGACGGCTCGGTCGACTTCCTCGACGCCCTCTACTACGCCACGGTCACCCTCTCGACCACCGGCTACGGCGACATCACCCCGGTCAGCGACGGCGCCCGGCTCACCAACATCCTGGTCGTCACCCCACTGCGCGTGCTGTTCCTGATCGTCCTGGTCGGCACCACCCTCGAAGTCCTCACCGAACGCACGCGGGAGGAATGGCGCCTCAACCGCTGGAGGTCCACGTTGCGGGATCACACCGTCGTCATCGGCTTCGGGACGAAGGGGCGGTCCGCGATCCAGACCGTGTGCGCGACCGGACTGAAAAAGGAACAGGTCGTCGTGGTCGACCCCAGCGGCAAGGCGATCGAGGCGGCGAGCAGCCAGGGCTACGTCGGGGTCGTCGGGGACGCCACCCGCAGCGAGGTCCTCAAGCGCGCCGAGGTGCACAAGGCGCGGCAGATCATCATCGCCACCCAGCGCGACGACACGGCCGTCCTGGTCACCCTCACGGCCCGGCAGCTCAACCGCTCCGCGAAGATCGTGGCCGCCGTCCGCGAGGAGGAGAACGCGCCGCTGCTCAAGCAGTCCGGCGCCGACGCCGTCATCACCAGCGCCAGCGCGGCCGGCCGGCTGCTCGGCCTGTCCGTGCTCAGCCCCGCCGCCGGCATGGTCATGGAGGACCTCATCCAGCAGGGCAGCGGCCTCGACATGACCGAACGCCCGGTCATAAAGGCCGAGGTGGGCAGGACCCCGCGTGAGACGGACGACCTCGTGGTGAGCGTCGTCCGCGGCCACCGGGTGCTCGGCTACGACGACCCGGCCATCGGGACCCTCCAGCTGACGGACCGGCTCATCACGATCGTGCGGGTCTCGCCGGGTTCGCAGGTCGCGCCGGACACCCGGCCGCTGCCTGAGTGACCCGCCTTCGGCGGTCTGTCGTAGGTCGAGGAGTAGCGTCGGCCTCATGTATGCGATCACGATTCCCGAACCTGGTGGACCCGAAGCGCTGGTGTGGGGCGAGGTCCCTGATCCGGTGCCCGGCGAGGGCGAGGTCCTGGTCGAGGTGGTGGCCAGCGCCGTCAACCGCGCCGACATCATGCAGCGCCAGGGCTTCTACGACCCGCCGCCCGGCGCGTCCTCCTACCCCGGCCTCGAATGCTCCGGCCGGATTGTCGGCATCGGCGCCGGGGTCTCCGGCTGGTCGGTCGGCGACGAGGTGTGCGCGCTGCTCGCGGGCGGCGGTTACGCCCAGAAGGTCGCCGTACCGGCCGGGCAGCTGCTGCCCGTGCCCGCAGGCCTCGACCTGAAGCAGGCGGCTGCGCTGCCCGAGGTGGTCTGCACGGTCTGGTCGAACGTCTTCATGGTCGCCCACCTCCGCCCCGCCGAGACGCTCCTCGTGCACGGCGGCTCCAGCGGCATCGGCACCATGGCGATCCAGCTCGCCAAGGCCGTCGGCGCGAAGGTCGCCGTCACCGCAGGCAGCAAGGACAAGCTCGACTACTGCGCCGAGCTGGGCGCCGACATCCTGATCAACTACCGCGAGCAGGACTTCGTCGCGGAGATCGAGCGGGCCACGGGCGGCGCGGGCGCCGACGTCATCCTCGACAACATGGGCGCCAAGTACCTGGACCGCAACGTCCAGGCCCTCGCCGTCAACGGCAGGCTCGCGATCATCGGCATGCAGGGCGGCATCAAGGCCGAGCTGAACATCGCCGCGCTCCTCGCCAAGCGGGCCGCAATCAGCGCGACCTCGCTGCGAGCCCGCCCGCTCGCCGAGAAGGCGGCCATCGTCGCCGCCGTACGCGAGCACGTGTGGCCGCTGATCGAGGCCGGGCAGATCCGGCCGGTCGTCGACCGGGAACTGCCGATGAGCGAGGCGGCCACCGCGCACCAGGTGCTGGAGGACAGCGGGCACATCGGCAAGGTGCTGCTCGTAGCGCCGTAGAACCGTCGGGTGCTAGCTCCGGCGCACTCGGAGGGCGATGAAGGCGAGGCCCAGGCCGAGCCCGATGAGGATCAGGCCGCTGCCCAGCGGCAGGATCCGCAGCATGGGCTCGGCGGAGCCGGTGGCGCGGCTGACGGTCTGCTGCGCGGGCTGGAGCGGCGACGAGGTGGGCGTGGGTGCCGCCTGATCGGCGGACGCGGAGTCGTCGGGGGCAGGGGTGTCATCGTCCCCGTCGGCCTTCGGCCCGGCCGTGTCACCGCCGTCCACGCCCCCGTCCACGCCCCCGCTCTCGTCCTCGTCCTCGTTCGCGCTCGGTTCCGCCGTACGGCCCGGCCGTTCCCGCCCCTCGCCCGCCTCGCTGCCCGCCCTGGACGGCTCGGCGGACGCACGGGCGGGGTCGGGACCGGAAACAGGTCTCACGGCGGAGGGGGAAGAAGAAGCCGAGGCCGAGTCGGACGCGGAGGCCGTGACCGCGACGCGACCGCCTCCGGCACCGCCGGTACTGCCCCGCTCCCCGGCGCCACCGGTACCGGCGACGCGGCCGTCCCCGGCACCACCGGTGCCCGCACCGCTCCCCGCCTCCACCCCGTACGCCGGAAGAACACCCCCGGCCGGGTTCACCACCGCCCCCGTGCCCAGCACGAGCAGCAGTCCCGTCGCGCGCAGCGACGGCCATGTACGCAGCCATGGAGTCACGTCCGTGACCCCCTCCCGGGCCGAGGCGGCAAGATCGACGGGACAAGCGTCACATCCTGCGGGCTGTCCGGCATTCCGGATTCGGCCATGCGGAAACGGTGGATCACCTTTCGAGGGGGGCGCCACGGTGCCGAGGTGGACGGGTGCGAGAGAATGGCCGTATGGAGATGCCGAGGAACGAAAGGTCGCCGGAGAAGCCTCAGATCCTGGTCGTGGGACAGGACGGGATGGCTCTCGGTGGCGCCGGGGACGAGGACTCCCGCGAGATCCCGGTGACGGAGATGGTGGAGCAGCCGGCCAAGGTCATGCGGATCGGCAGCATGATCAAGCAGCTTCTCGAGGAGGTGCGTGCGGCTCCCCTCGACGAAGCCAGCCGGGCCCGGCTCAAGGAGATCCACCGCAGCTCCGTGAAGGAGCTGGAGGACGGTCTGGCGCCCGAGCTGGTGGAGGAGCTGGAGCGTCTTTCGCTGCCGTTCACCGACGACGTGACGCCGAGCGACGCGGAACTGCGGATCTCGCAGGCCCAGTTGGTGGGCTGGCTGGAGGGTCTTTTCCACGGGATCCAGACCACGCTGTTCGCCCAGCAGATGGCCGCGCGGGCGCAGTTGGAGCAGATGCGCCGGGCCCTGCCGCCGGGCGTCGGTGACGGTACCGAGGAGGGTCAGCCGGGCGCCGGACGTGTGGGCGGCCCGTACCTGTAGGAACTCCCACTTGGCCAAAGGGCCCGGCAGCGGTTGCTGCCGGGCCCTTCCGCGTCACGGGTTCAGGACGGGTTGCCCGTCGAGACGCCCAGTTCGATCTCGGGCATGTTCTTGGGGTCGGCGTCCGTGCCGGCCGAGGGGAACTGATCCATGACCGTGCCCTGGCCGTAGGTGTTCTCGTCCTCGGACTTGATCTTGACCTTCCAGCCCGCGGCCTGGAGGCAGGACTTGACCGAGCTGATGTATTTGAACTGGAAGTTCGGGATCTGGATCTTGCTGGGGTCGTTGTACGACTCCTCGGGCTCCGTGCACGCCGTCGTCGCGATCGTCTTGGACGTGTCGCCGTCGCGGTGACCCTCCACCGCCGTCGCCGAGGTGCTCGCGCTCGCGCTGCCGCCGCCGCCCTTCGCGTCGTCCCCGCCGCCGTTGTTCATCGTCAGGGCGGCGATCAGCGCGCCGACCGCGACCAGGGCGACGACCACGGAGCCGATGATCACCGGCTTGTTGCTCTTGCCGCCGCCCCCGGAGGCCGGGGTCGGGTGGGGCGGGTTCAGGTTGTACGGCGGCGGGGTCGAGATGCCCTGCTGCCCGAACCCGGCCGAGGGCTGCGGCTGGTAGCCCGCCTGCTGCGGATAGCCGTAGGACGGGGCCGGCGCGGGTGTGCCGCCGTAGGGACCCGGCTGGTACGGCGTGTGGACCGGGCCGGTGGGTGCCGGGGCCGCCTGGTCGACCGGCGGGAAGACCGCGGAGCCGACGCCCGCGCCGCTCTGCGCGGGCGCGCCCGGCACGATGCTCGGCGGGGCCGCGTGCAGCGAGGAGGCGACCCGCAGGGCCTCGTCGCGCATGGACTCGGCGTTCGGGAAGCGCTCGTTCGGGTTCTTCTTCAGCGCGCGGGCGACCAGCGCGTCCACGGCCGGCGGCAGCGAACGGTTGATCGAGGAGGGCGCGACCGGGTCCTCCTGCACATGCGCGTACGCGATGGCCAGCGGCGAGTCCGCGTCGAACGGCAGCCGCCCGGTGACCAATTGGAACAGCATGATGCCGACCGAGTACAGGTCGCTGCGCGCGTCCACGCCCCGGCCGAGCGCCTGCTCCGGGGAGAGGTACTGCGGGGTGCCGACGACCATGCCGGTCTGCGTCATCGAGGTGACACCGGACTGCATGGCGCGGGCGATGCCGAAGTCCATGACCTTGACGACGCCGCGCTTGGTCATCATCACGTTGCCCGGCTTGATGTCCCGGTGGACCAGGCCCATCTCGTGGCTGATGTCGAGCGCCGCGAGCACGTCCGCGGTGATCTTCAGCGCCTTGTCGGCGGGCATCGCGCCGAACTGCCGTACGTCCTCGTCGAGTACGGAGCCGAGCGGGCGGCCCTCGACGTACTCCATGACGATGTACGGCATCGTGGTGCCGTCCAGTGCGTCCTCGCCGGTGTCGAAGACCGAGACGATGTTGGTGTGGGTGAGCTTGGCCACGGCCTGGGCCTCGCGGCGGAAGCGCTCGCGGAAGGCCTGTTCCCGGCCGAGTTCGGTGTGCAGTGTCTTGATCGCGACCTGGCGGTCGAGCACCGAGTCGTACGCGAGGTGCACCGAGGCCATGCCGCCCTCGCCGAGCAGGTCGCGCAGTTGATAGCGGCCGCCCGCGAGCGCGCGCCCCGCGTACCGGCCCTGTGCGCCGTCCTGGCTCATCTTCCGTGTCCCCCATCGGCGCCGGCTCAGTGATCGAGTGCCATTCCCGGCCAAGTCTGCCGGAGGGCACTGACACGTCAAGCGCGGTGCCCGTTCCGTGACCGTACGCGAAAGAAGAGTCGTGGAAGCGTTACAGGTGCTGTACCGGCGGTACACAGAATTTGCACGACGGCGCGTGATACCGATTTGATGGCCGGTCCGTGTCCGGACGATTCCGGCGCCGATCCCGGACCGGCGGGTTGCGCCGAGCCTGTAGCGTGGCCGACGGAGACCGTAACAACACCGCGCGCACCGCGGGCAGAAACGACGGCGAGGACTGATGGCACAGCAGCACGCTCAGGGCCCGTCCGACCCCGAGACGGCTGGCGGCGGAATGTCGGACGCACCGGAGCTGTGGGGTAACGGCGGACTGGTCGGAGACGGCCGGTACCGGCTGACCCACAGACTGGGTCGGGGCGGTATGGCCGAGGTTTTCGCGGCCGAGGACGTACGGCTCGGGCGCACGGTCGCGGTCAAGCTGCTCCGTTCCGACCTGGCCGAGGACCCGACGTCCAAGGCCCGCTTCACGCGCGAGGCCCAGTCGGTGGCCGGCCTCAACCACCATGCGATCGTCGCCGTGTACGACTCCGGCGAGGACTACGTGGGCGGCATGTCGGTGCCGTACATCGTGATGGAGATCGTCGAGGGGCGCACGATCCGCGACCTCCTCCTCAACGCCGAGGCGCCCGGGCCCGAGCAGGCCCTGATCATCGTCTCCGGCGTCCTGGAGGCGCTCGCCTACTCGCACCAGCACGGCATCGTGCACCGCGACATCAAGCCCGCGAACGTGATCATCACGCACAACGGCGCCGTCAAGGTCATGGACTTCGGCATCGCGCGCGCCCTGCACGGGGCGTCCACGACGATGACGCAGACCGGCATGGTCATGGGCACGCCCCAGTACCTCTCCCCGGAGCAGGCGCTCGGCAAGGCCGTCGACCACCGCTCCGACCTGTACGCGACGGGCTGCCTCCTCTACGAACTCCTGGCGCTGCGGCCCCCGTTCACCGGGGAGACGCCGCTGTCGGTGGTCTACCAGCACGTCCAGGACATCCCGGTCCCGCCGTCCCAGACGTCGAACGGCGTCTGCCCGCCGGAGCTCGACGGCCTCGTCATGCGCTCCCTCGCGAAGGACCCGGACGACCGCTTCCAGACGGCCGAGGAGATGCGCGGGCTCGTCCAGTACGGCCTGCAGATGCTCTACGACCAGGGCGGCCACACCGGCACCTGGAACACCGGCCCGGTGACCGTGGCCAACGGCCAGGCGACCCCGCCCGGCGGCTTCGCCGGGACGACCGTGATGCCCCAGGGCGACGCCTCCGGAACCACGCAGATCCCGCAGCCGATCCTGCCCGGCGGCTACGGCAAGGGCGACGACGGCGGCTTCGAGGGGCACGGCAACCAGGGCAGCGGCCGGGGCAAGCTGTGGATCCTCGCGGTGCTCGCGGTGATCGCCATCGCGGCGGGCGTCGCGCTGGCCATGAACAACACCGGTAACAGCGGCGACGGTCCGGGCACCACGCAGTCGCCGACCACCTCGCAGACCGCGACCGACGACACGGCCACGGAGTCGCCGAGCGACGACGCGACCGCGTCCCCGTCGGAGACGGACACGGACGACAACGGCACGACGTCCGGTTCGCAGTACACGCCGTCGGACAAGCCCTCGTACACCCCGTCGGAGTCGGCCACCGAGAAGCCCTCGAACACGCCGACCCCGTCGGCCACCCGGGAGCCCTCGAACACCCCGAGCGCGACGACCTCGGCGGACCCGACGGACACCGGCGGCACGGGTGACGCCGGCGGTGACGACGGCGGCGACGCGGGCAGTGTCGCGGGCGCCCTGGGCGGCGGCTGACAGCTCGGTGCCGGCGGGCCGACACCCCCGGCACCGAAGAGAATTCACGCGCGCGTGCGCCCCTTGAAACGGTCCCCCTGGAGGGGCATCGAAAACGGGGGTCCACGCGCGCGTGCCGTTTCCGGCCTACGGCTGTCCTACGGGGCGGTGTCCTCCGCGAACGCCTCCCGCACCGCGTCGTACTCCCGCGTCCACCACACGGCGAGCGCGGACGCCGCAGGGAACTGGGGGTCCGCGCGGGTGTCGCCGCGCTCGTAGTGCCAGCGCAGCATCCAGAAGTCGTTGAGCCGCTCCCACCACACCCGGTGCACGGCGGCGGCCAGTTCGGCGGGCTCGGCCCGCGCCGTGCGCCGGTACGCGTGCGCGTACGCCCGCACCTTCGGCAGGTCCAGCGCCCCGTCGGGCCGTACGAAGAAGATCGCGGCGGCGCGTACGGCCTCCTCGGCGCGGGGCTGCACGCCGAGGCGGTCCCAGTCGACGATCGCGGCGGGGGCGTCACCCTTGTAGAGCAGGTTGAACGGGTGGAAGTCGCCGTGCACCCACCCCACCAGGCCCCCGCGCGGCGGGCGCCGGTCCGCGTGCCGCTCCAGCAGCTCGCGGCGCTCCAGCAGCCGGTAGCGGGCGAGTTCGTCGAAGGCGTCGGCGGGCCGGTGCCGGTGGACGTGCCCCAGGAGGTCGTCGATGAGCGCGAAGGTGTCGGCGGGGTCGGCCCCCGGCGCGCACTCCTCCCGGCGCCCCGGCATGACCCGCTCCAGACACGCGTGGACGACCCCCAGGAGCGCTCCGAGGCGTCCGCACTGGTCGGTGGTCAACTGGCCGCCGTGGCGGTGCCGTCCGTCGATCCAGGGGTGCAGGGCGTAGGCGTGACCGCCGACGACGGCGACCGTGCGGCCGTCGCGGCCCGGCAGCGGCGGGGCGACGGGGACGCCGAGGTCGGCCAGGCGCCGGGTCGCGGTGTGCTGGCGGGCGATCGCCGCCGGGTCCGCGGTCTCGGGGTCGAAGTGGTGCTTGAGGAAGTAGCGGCCCTGGGTCGTGCGGAGCCGGTAGCCGCGGTTCAGGAGGCCCTGTTCGACGGGTTCGCAGGTGACGGCGGACCCGGCGGCGTACTGGCGGAGGAGGGCGCCCAGCGGGGGCGCGTGGGGCACGGGGGGTGGTACACGTAAGCGCGGCACGCGGCAGATGCTAGGGCACGGGATGCGCCATTGACCTGCGGTTTGTCACAGAAAGTCACCGCTCGGTCGGCGATGGTCGCTTTCGGTCACAGGGTGGGCCCGAAGCGCCGTTCCAGGCCGCCGTCCGCCGCGTGCAGGGTGCTGAGCCGCGGTTCGATCCGCAGGTAGACCATCGCGTCCCGGGCCGGGCCGAAACGCTCGATCTGCTCCGCCGTCGGCTCGTGCGGCTCGCACGTGCCGATCACCTGCACGGACCACAGGTCGTCGCCCGGCCCGGCCGAGTCCAGGTTGTCGGCGCCGTACGCGACGACACGGTCCACGCACGCGTGGTGGTGGCCGTTGCTCCGGGGCATCCGCAGCAGCAGCCGCTCGTCCGCCACGATGTGCCGGGCGGGCGCCAGGAAGGGCAGCGCCCCCAGGGTGGTGGCCACCCGGCCGTGATCGGTGCGCGCGAGCAGATCGACGGCCGGCTGCTGATCGGTGGACATGCACTTACTGTCGGGTGGGCGACCCCTCCGGGGGAGGGGTCTTTGGTCCCCAATGGCGCCGAATCAGTCCCTAGAAGGGTGCGTGTCGGCCCTTAGGTGGGTGCCTATTGGCGCTGCTGCTCGGCCTGTCTCCGCGCCACGAAGGCCGCCGCCTGCGAGCGCCGCTCCATGCCGAGCTTGGACAGCAGGCTCGACACGTAGTTCTTGATGGTCTTCTCCGCGAGGTGCAGCCGCTCGCCGATCGCCCGGTTGGTGAGCCCCTCCCCGATCAGGTCGAGGATCCTGCGCTCCTGGTCGGTGAGTCGGTCCAGCGTGTCGTCCTGCTTGGGCCCGCCGTTGCGCAGCCGCTCCAGGACCCGGGCGGTCGCCACCGGGTCGAGCAGCGACTTGCCGGCCGCCACGTCCCGTACCGCCGACAGCAGTTCGTTGCCCCGGATGGCCTTCAGGACGTACCCGGAGGCGCCCGCCATGATCGCGTCGAAGAGGGCCTCGTCGTCCGCGAAGGAGGTCAGCATCAGGCACTTCACGGACTCGTCCAAGGCGCGGATCTCGCGGCACACCTCGACCCCGCTGCCGTCCGGGAGCCGTACGTCCAGGATCGCCACATCCGGGTGCGTGGCCGGGATCCGCACCAGCGCGTCGGCGGCCGTGCCGGCCTCGCCGACGACCTCGATGTCGTCCTCCACCGAGAGCATTTCGTGGACACCCCGGCGGACCACTTCGTGGTCATCGAGGAGAAATACGCTGATTTTTCCGTCTCCGGGCACGCGGCAAGTCTCACACACGGCCTCTTCCCGTGCCTGAGGTGAGCGGGATAACGTGCCGTTGTTCCGGCCCCCTGCAAGGCTGTGACCAGGACTTGTTCCCGACTTTCGCGATTTACTTGGAAATCCAAGCAAAATCGCAGGTCAGGAGGGGTTTCACAGAAATGTGGAGCACTGGGTAACGTGCATTGTGCAGGGCGCTCGCCGGGGCACCTGTCACGCCTGCTCCCGACGAACCGCACCCACCCTGTGCGTCCGTGGGGCGCAGGTGAGCCGCACTGGCACCCGGCGAACCCGGGGAGCCGGACCGACGGAGGAGCACACGTGACCGTGGAGAGCACTGCCCCGCGCAAGCCGCGACGCAGCGCCGGAAGCAAGGCCAAGGGCGCCGACCCGGACCTCGTCCAGCTGCTGACGCCCGAGGGCAAGCGAGTCAAGAACGCGAAGACCGCCCCGTACGACAAGTACGTCGCCGGCATCACCCCCGATGAGCTCCGCGGCCTGTACCGCGACATGGTGCTCACCCGCCGCTTCGACGCCGAGGCCACCGCCCTCCAGCGCCAGGGCGAGCTGGGCCTGTGGGCGTCGCTGCTCGGCCAGGAGGCCGCCCAGATCGGCTCCGGGCGGGCCACCAGGGAGGACGACTACGTCTTCCCGACCTACCGCGAGCACGGCGTCGCCTGGTGCCGCGGGGTCGACCCGACCAACCTGCTCGGCATGTTCCGGGGCGTCAACCACGGCGGCTGGGACCCGAACACGAACAACTTCCACCTGTACACGATCGTCATCGGCTCCCAGACGCTGCACGCCACGGGCTACGCGATGGGCGTCACCATGGACGGCGCCGACAGCGCCGTGATCGCGTACTTCGGGGACGGCGCCTCCAGCCAGGGCGACGTCGCCGAGTCGTTCACGTTCTCCGCGGTCTACAACGCGCCGGTCGTGTTCTTCTGCCAGAACAACCAGTGGGCCATCTCCGAGCCCACCGAGAAGCAGACCCGCGTCCCGCTCTACCAGCGCGCGCAGGGCTACGGCTTCCCGGGCGTCCGCGTCGACGGCAACGACGTCCTGGCCTGTCTCGCGGTCACCAAGTGGGCGCTGGAGCGGGCCCGCAACGGCGAGGGCCCGACGCTCGTCGAGGCGTACACGTACCGCATGGGCGCGCACACCACCTCCGACGACCCGACGAAGTACCGGGCCGACGAGGAGCGCGAGTCGTGGGAGGCGAAGGACCCGATCCTGCGCCTGCGCACGTACCTCGAGGCCTCAAACCACGCGGACGAGGGATTTTTCGCGGAACTCGAAACAGAGAGCGAAGCGTTGGGCAGGCGAGTGCGCGAAGCGGTCCGTGCCATGCCGGACCCGGACCGGTTCGCCATCTTCGAGCACGTGTACGCGGACGGGCACGCGCTCGTCGACGAGGAGAGGGCCCAGTTCGCCGCCTACCAGGCGTCGTTCGCGGACGAAGAAGGGGGTAAGTGACATGGCGGAGACCACGACGTTCAAGAACCTGCCGTTGGCCAAGGCGATCAACGAATCGCTGCGCGCCGCCCTGGAGTCCGACCCCAAGGTCCTCATCATGGGCGAGGACGTCGGCAAGCTCGGCGGCGTCTTCCGCGTCACGGACGGCCTCCAGAAGGACTTCGGCGAGCGCAGGGTCGTGGACACCCCGCTCGCGGAGTCCGGCATCGTGGGCACGGCCATCGGCCTCGCGCTCCGCGGCTACCGCCCGGTCGTGGAGATCCAGTTCGACGGCTTCGTCTTCCCGGCCTACGACCAGATCGTCACCCAGCTCGCCAAGATGCACGCCCGCTCCCTGGGCAAGGTCAAGCTCCCGGTCGTCGTGCGCATCCCCTACGGCGGCGGCATCGGCGCGGTGGAACACCACTCGGAGTCCCCGGAAGCCCTGTTCGCGCACGTCCCGGGCCTGAAGATCGTCAGCCCGTCGAACTCGTCGGACGCCTACTGGATGATGCAGCAGGCCATCCTCAGCGACGACCCGGTGATCTTCTTCGAGCCGAAGCGGCGCTACTGGGACAAGGGCGACGTCAACACCGAGGCGATCCCCGGCCCGCTGCACAAGGCCCGCGTGGTCCGCGAGGGCACGGACCTGACCCTCGCCGCCTACGGCCCGATGGTGAAGCTCTGCCAGGAGGTCGCCGACGCGGCCGCCGAGGAGGGCAGGTCCCTGGAGGTCCTGGACCTGCGCTCGGTGTCCCCGCTGGACTTCGACGCGATCCAGACCTCGGTCGAGAAGACCCGCAGACTGGTCGTGGTCCACGAGGCGCCGGTGTTCTTCGGCTCCGGCGGCGAGATCGCGGCCCGCATCACGGAGCGCTGCTTCTACCACCTGGAGGCCCCGGTGCTCAGGGTCGGCGGCTATCACGCCCCGTACCCGCCGGCCCGCCTGGAGGAGGAGTACCTGCCGAGCCTGGACCGGGTGCTCGACGCCGTCGACCGCGCTCTGGCGTACTGAGGAGAGGGTCGTGACGACGATGACAGAAGCGTCCGTACGCGAGTTCAAGATGCCGGACGTGGGCGAGGGCCTCACCGAGGCCGAGATCCTCAAGTGGTACGTCCAGCCCGGCGACACCGTCACCGACGGCCAGGTCGTCTGCGAGGTGGAGACGGCGAAGGCCGCCGTGGAACTGCCCATTCCGTACGACGGCGTGGTCCGCGAACTCCGCTTCCCCGAGGGGACGACGGTGGACGTCGGCACGTCCATCATCGCGGTGGACGTGTCGGGCGGCGCCGCTCCGGCGGAGACCCCGGCCGAGGCCGCCCCCGAGGCTCCGGCCGCGGAGGAGAAGCCGGCGGCCCGCACACCGGTCCTCGTGGGCTACGGAGTGTCCACGTCCGCCACCAAGCGCCGCCCGCGCAAGGGGGCGGAGATCCCGGCCCAGGAGACCGTGCAGGTGGCGGTGGCGGCCGTACAGGCGGAGCTGAACGGCCATGCGGCGGCGCCCGCCGTCGTGGAGCAGCGCCCGCTGGCGAAGCCGCCGGTGCGCAAGCTGGCGAAGGACCTGGGCGTCGACCTGGCGACGGTGACCCCGTCGGGCCCGGACGGCGTGATCACCCGCGAGGACGTGCACGCGGCGGCGGCTCCGGCACCGGCTCCGACGGCGGCTCAGGTTCAGGTGACCGCACCGCTGGCCGCTCCCGCGACGTACGACACGTCCCGGGAGACCCGCATCCCGGTGAAGGGCGTCCGCAAGGCGACGGCGGCGGCGATGGTCGGCTCGGCGTTCACGGCACCGCATGTCACGGAGTTCGTGACGGTGGACGTGACGCGCACGATGAAGCTGGTCGAGGAGCTGAAGCAGGACAAGGACATGGCGGGCCTCCGGGTCAACCCGCTCCTGCTGATCGCCAAGGCGCTGCTGGTCGCGATCAAGCGCAACCCCGACGTCAACGCGTCGTGGGACGAGGCCGCGCAGGAGATCGTCCTCAAGCACTACGTCAACCTGGGCATCGCGGCGGCCACCCCGCGCGGCCTGATCGTCCCGAACATCAAGGACGCCCACGCGAAGACCCTGCCGCAACTGGCCCAGTCCCTGGGTGAGTTGGTGGCCACGGCTCGCGAGGGCAAGACATTCCCCGGGGCGATGCAGGGCGGCACGGTCACCATCACCAACGTCGGCGTCTTCGGCATCGACACCGGCACCCCGATCCTCAACCCCGGCGAGTCCGCGATCCTCGCGGTCGGCGCGATCAAACTCCAGCCCTGGGTCCACAAGGGCAAGGTGAAGCCGCGTCAGGTCACGACGCTGGCGTTGTCCTTCGACCACCGGTTGGTGGACGGGGAGCTGGGTTCGAAGGTGCTGGCGGATGTGGCGGCGGTGCTGGAGCAGCCGAAGCGGTTGATCACCTGGGGGTAGCGGCTGCTGCCTTCATGGGCCGCGCGTCTCTGTGAGTGGGGGCGCGCGGCTCAGCTCTGGTCCGCGGGATTCCCGTAGTCGGCGCGCGGTGCGGTCAGCCGGTCGGCGACCAGCGCGAGCCAGCCACTGGGTGAGTACGGCGTCGGCGGGTCGATCTCCATGCCCAACTCGGCGACGGCGAGGGCGTAGTCGGACTCGTCGAGGTCCAGGGCGAGGAGTTCGTGGAGTTCGCCGGTGAGGCGGGCGACGAGGTGCGGGTCGGTCGCGGTGCGGTAGTCGTCGGTCGCCGCGTCGTGGTCGTCGAACTCGTCCGGCATGTCCTGAGAGAACCAGCCGCCGAGGAACTGGCCGAGTTCCGGGAAGCGGGCGTGCCATTCCCAGTGGGTGGCGGGGGTCGCCGGGGGCGGGACCTCGCCCTCCTCGACGCTGTGCTTGAGGTGATCGGCGAGGCAGTACAGCCACTGCTGGATCTCCCCCTCGGGGAGCCCGACGTCCGGGATCGCGTAGAACTCGCCGAGCCGCAGGCGGAGTCGGCCCGGCGGACGGTCGGCGTACTCCCGCAGCTGCCGCTCCGCGACGGCGAGGGCCCACGGCCGGCTGTGCCAGGTGTGACGCAGGTAGGCGACCAGCGCGTCGCTCGGCTTCTCCGGGGTGTCGTCGGCCGACTGACCGGCGTAGGCGCGGATCACCTGGTCCAACTCGCCGTAGCGGCGGTCGTGTTCGAGGGGGCTCAGGGGCACGGGGGTCAGCCTCTACGGGTCGGGTCGGGTCGGGTCGCTTCGGATGGGGTCGCTACGGGTGGGTCGTCATGGGGTGCGGGTGCGGGGTGCGGGGTGCGGGGTGCGGCTACGGCTACGGCTACGGCTACGGGTTAGAGGTAGACGGGGAACGTGGCGTGCACGGCGAACCCGTGCGGCCGGGACGTGTCCCGCTTCAGGATCACCCGGGCCGCGCGGACGTCCACGGGGTCTCGTCCGGCCAGCATCATCGCCTGGAGCAGGACCCGTCCGACCGGTTCGGGGCGGGAGGGCCAGCTCGCCTCGATGGTCAGGCGGGGGCGGGTGGACTGGGCGAGCCAGCGATGGATGGCCTGTTCGTTGGCGGTGACGGTTTGTTGGGTGGCCCATTGGGCGGTTTCTCGGTCGGGGTAGGTGGCGGTGCGGGTAAGCATGGTGTCGGGCTCCGTCAGATGGGGTTGAACGACCAGAAGACGCCGACTTCTTCGGGTGAAACGACAACGAGTCCGAAATCACCGTCGTACCGCGTGAGAGGCGTCCAGCCATGGACACCGGTGGTGAGGTCCGGTGACGGTGAAATGCGTGCGTCGGTGATGTTGGTGTAGCAGGAGATGTTGTCGCCGTACCGATTGAGCACAGTCCGGGCATCCGCGAGGAATTCCTGTGTGTTTTTCTCGGGTTCGACCGGCCCCCATTCGAATGTCATTGTTACCAGTAGTCGAGCAGCCGTGTCTGGAGTGACAGGGAATAGCCGCGTTGCCAATGTCTCGTGGGACAGAGGGAGGAACGGGAAGGATGGGGCATTCGGTTCCCGCTCCTCCACGTTTTTTTTGTCCCAGTCCAGAATGTGCCAGCCGCGAGGGTCGTTCACTTCTCGGTTCATGACTGCCAGCATGTCGCTCTGCCAGTCTGTATCGGTTTTTGGTCCGGTTGCCGCGAACGTGTAGACGTCCTCCAGGAGGCGAAGCAAGGCTGCTTCCCAGTCGGCTTGCGCAAGGGTTTCCATTCTCGTCCTCAAAGGAATTTATCAGCGAGCCGGCATGGAGGTCATGACAACAAAAGGAGGGTCGAGATCGGAATCGTACTTTAGCCGGGTGTCGATGTTCTTCACATCGACAGGCTTGGCATCCATCCCGCCTTGCTTGAATCCAGTCATCGGATCGTTGGGGTCGTAGGGCTGCTTTGTAACGCTGATGCCGGTGACCTCCCCATTGGAGCCCGGGCCGACAAATTTCTTCACCTCTCCTTCCTCCGGTGGAGGTGGACCATCCAGCCAGGCCTTGATTTGAGTGGAATGTGCATTGACATTGTACTGAGTGAGCCGCTGTGCGCTCTCAATGTCTTTGAAGCTGGATGCTCCGGCAATCATAGGCTTATTGTTGGGCCATGCTGCTGTCGGTGGGTCTGACTGATCACGTAGACGTTGCGCAAGCTGTTCAGGCGTCTTTCCGACATGCTTGTCGATGGTATGCCCGTCGTCGAGCCATTCGCTGCTCGCCAGGTCTATCTTGTATACGCCATTCTTTGTGTCCTCTGGATTAGTCCATTTGTGATCTTTCTTGAATTCGTCGAGGGTGCGGGCACCGAAAGCCTCGGCCCGCGCCTCCTCTGCCTCATAAGTGGGAGCACTTCGCTTGGCTTCTTCCAGGTTCGGCTTGAGCGCGCGGAACTGGGGTGTCAGCCCGTTGACCCGCGTGTTGTAGTGCTCGACCACCGCATTCAATGCGGCGGTATCGAGGTTGAGCGTGATCTCCGCACCAACCTCCGCCCCTGCTGAGAAGATTCCCTTGACGACACTGCCGACCGTCTTGACTCCCTGTTTTACATCCTCCAGGTCGAAGCCGTCGCTGAGATCGATCTGGCCTACCGCCTGTTTCACGGCCTCGAAATAGATGTCCCAGACCTTGCCATTGAGTTCGACTGCGGCCTCTGCGAGTTCGTAGAGCAGGTCGCTGATCTTCTTCGCACTATCGAACAGAACCGACATGACCGGGTGTGTGGCGGTGGGACTCGATGCGCTGTCGTGCTTCCATTTGTAAGCGGCGTTCGGATCGTTTTTTGCCCACGCGGTGGTTCCCCACAGCGCACTGCAGAAATGACGCATGGCGTCGTACCACTCACTGTTGCTCTGCTGAGTGATGCCGTTCACAAAGCCGGTCAGCATGCTCTCTGTCGTGGAGAGCGTTATGGTCATGTTCCCCCACGCCTGGGAGAGGGAGTTCAGGTAATGCTGTTGTGGATAGGGATATACCTCGGCGACCTTGCCCCAGCGGAAGGCGTGGTGCAGCAGGGGGCGGATGATGTGCCAAATGAGGTCAGGTATGCACTCCAGCAGGGACCGGATGAAGTCGTCGCCGCCATCGTCGTCACCCCATTTGAGATCGGGCACCGGGCCGTGGGCCGGGGCTTTGTCGATCACCTGAGGCGGCGGCTGGATCTGCGCTTTGGTCTTGCCGGACGCATCGTTGGCTGCCTCGGCCGTGGAGTAGTTGTTTGCGGTCGTGGCGAAACCGACGGCGGCACCGCCGACGCTCTCCACAGACCTGGCCCAAACGTCGAGGAAGAGATTGGCGACCTCAACATACGACTTGGCGAAGTTCTGCGCGGCTGTCCCGTAGCCACCCGCGTCCGGGTACTTGTGCAACTCGGTCAGCAGATCCTTGGCAGCCTTGTCGAAGGGCGTCTGCTGTCCGGCGAAGCCGCCGGCGACGTAGTGGAGATGGGACGGCTTGACGTCGATGGTCCCGTTCTGTGACGGCGCAGGAGTTCCCATCAGGCGGCTCCCCAGCCGCGCAGCACCGCCCGATGGGCCGCCGCGTAGTTCGCATGACCGGTCGTCACATACGCGTGCAGCCACTTCTGCGCGGTCTGCAGGTCCTGCGCCGACCTGTCCCACTCGTCGAGCTTCTCGACGAAGACCTCGCGGGCCTCGCCCTTCCATGAGAGGACGACCGGTTCGGCGCGGTCGTAGAGGTCGTCGAGTTTGCCGTTGAGCTGCTTGAGGATGTCCTCCAGCTCGGCGGCGAGGTCGTGGAGGGTGGCGAAGGAGACGGCTATGTGGTCGTCGGCGGAAGCCCCGGTCGACATGATCCCCCTGGATATCGGTCGGTAACTATGGCTGGCTGAGCGGCAGTTGGCAGCCCGCGTCGAGAAGAGTCGGAAGGGTGGTCAGCAGATTTCAGAAGGAGTCGAGGCTGCTGCGCGGGGGCGCCGCGTCGTCTCCCGTCCCCGCCTCCGTGTTGGGCGTCGACAGCTTGTCGACCTCGCTGCCGACGTCCACCTGGATCCTCCGCATCTGCTCCAGCACCTCGATGTCGTGCGCGGAGAAACCGTCCCGGCTCATCCGCACGGCCTGCTCCAGCAGCTTCATCACTTCGCGGATGCGTACGGCGTCCTCGGTCGCCGCGCGGTGGAACTCGCGGTACGCCGTCGCCGCCGGCCCGCGCCAGCCGGCCTCGACGCGGTCGACGACCGCGTCCATCCGTCTGACCTGCTTGTCGAGGTGGTCCTGCATGTCGTCGAGGTCACCGGCGAGCTTGGTGAGGTCGGCGGAGGTGACGTGCAGGTCAGGGTTGCCGCCCTGGCCCGTTCCGGTTCCGGGCACTGCCATGCCGTATCTCCGCCCCCGTCGCGTCGACATCACACGTCACTTGCTGTTGCAATAATCCTACGGTTCGCAGTGACCTCGAAGCGAGGCGGTCAGGTCGTCGAATGGCCGTGTCGGGTCACGGAGTTACGCCTCGTGGCGCCCCGCGATGTTCAGCTCCGCCCACACGGTCTTCCCCACGGTGAGTCTCTCCACGGCCCAACGGGCTGCCAGCGTGCGGACGATGAGCAGGCCGCGGCCGAACTGGTCGTCCGGGGTGGAGGTTTGGGGGTACGGGAGTCGCTCGCCCCTCGGATCCGTGACCGCGACGCGCAGGGCGTTGCCGGTGAGGGACGTCTCCACGCGGAACAGGCGGTCCCGGAGGCACCCGTGAAGTAAGGCGTTCGTGCACAACTCGCTTGCCAGTAGCGCCGCGTCGCCGGCGGAGTGGGGGTGTCCCCAGGCTGCGGTGAGGTGGGCGACGTGTCTGCGGGCGCGGGGGATGTTGATCGGGTACGGGGTGTAGGTGACGGCGTCGTAGTGGTCGTAGCGGCGGTCGTGGGGCTTGGGGAGTCCGGGAGGACAGGAGTCGGTCACCGGGAGGCACCTCCGTGGGGGACGGGCCAGGTGGGGTGGCTCTGCCGGGCTGTGTGAGGGCAGCGCGGTGCACTTCCGCCAACTGGTTTCGCTGGGTGGCTTGTTGGCTACTGACGGTAGCGTTTCGGGATAGTTGGCAGCAACTAGTTTTCGGCAGAAAATTTCCTGCCTCGGTTGTGGGTTGCTTCGAGAGGGCTACAGACTGGGCCGACTCATGGGGAAGGAACGCTGTATGGGCAACAACCCTGACCGCGGGCGGACGGTGACCACCGTGTTGGGCCGCAGGCTTGGTGGCGAGCTGCTTCGGATGCGGGAGGCGCGTGACCTGAGGCAGGCGCATGCCGCCGAAGCGCTGACGGCGTCCGTGACCAAGGTCGCGAAGATCGAGCGCGGTCAGGTGCCGATGCGAGACCCCGATGTCAGGGCGCTGTGCCACCTGTACGGCGAGAGCGACGAGGTGGTGATCGGGAAGCTGCTGGCCCTCGCCAAGGCGGACCGTGAGCGGCGCAAAGCCCACGGCTGGTGGAACCAGTACCCCCAACTGGAGGCGATGGTCGAGTACGTGGCGCTGGAGGACATCGCCACCAACATCCGGACATGGCAACTGGCAGTCGTCCCGGGGCTCTTGCAGACGCCGGATTACGCGCGGGCACTGGCGGTCGGCAACGGCCACTGGGAGGACCCGGATGAGATCGAACCCTTTGTCGAGTCCCGAATGGCGCGGCAGGCTCGGCTGCATGGGGAGGCCCCGCTGGAACTGTGGGCGGTCGTGCACGAGGCCGCCCTGCGTCAACTCGTGGGCGGGCGTGAGGTCATGCGAGCCCAGCTGGGGCATCTGCTGGACATGACGCGCCGACCGAACGTGAAGCTCCAGGTGCTGCCTTACCTGGCTGGTGCGCATCCGGGGATGACGAGCGCTTTCACCATCGTGTCGTTCGCCGAACCCGGTGCCCTGGACGTGGTTCACGTGGACACCACCTCGTCGACCGTCTGGCTGGAGAGCGATACTGATGCCGACCACCACAACGGGCTCTTCGACCGGATCACGCGGTTGGGCCTCGCGGGGCAGAACTCGGTCAGACTGATCGACGCGATCCTGAAGGAGACGTAGCCGGCGTGCCCGCATTCGAGTTCGTCAAGTCCAGCTACAGCGGCGGAAATGCCGGTCAGGAGTGCGTCGAGGTCGCCCGCAACATCCCCGGCACGATCGCCGTCCGCGACTCGAAGGACGTGGACGGGCCGATAGTCCGGCTCACCCCCTCCGCCTGGACCGCCTTCGCCGCACACGTAGGTGACCACCAGAGGTGAGCGATCTCGTCGGTCTCTGGAGCCACGCCGAACAACGCGCCGCCCAAGGCGACTCCGCGTCCATGCGTGAACTGGGGGAGCAGCTGGCCGACCAACACGCGGAAGCCGTACGGCAGGTAAGGGAGTACGAGCGCCAACTCGCTCACGTGGTGAGGGTGCTGGCCCTGACCCCCGGCCGGGACAGTCTGGGGCACCTGCTCCAACTCCTCGACGGGAAGCGCCCGTCGACTGGGCGTCACCCCCTGCTGCCCTTCGTCGCCTCACTCCTCGCGGAGCACCACCCGGTCGCCGACCTCGCGGCCGCCATCTTCGAACGTCGCGAACAGGAGCACCTGGACGAACTGCGCGACTGCCTCTTCCACGAGTTGGTGCTCCGCGGTGTGGAGGCCGACGCGTTCCCGGCGCTGCGCACATGGACGATCGTCCGACCCGGCTGGCACGCCCTGGCCTGGCTTCCGGTGCGCCGCAGCGGTCTTGAGGCCGGCGCCGACTTCCCGCGCCGTTCGATCAACGGTTCCTCCTTCGGGGTGCCGAGTCAGCTGCCCGTCGAGGGCCGCGTGGACCCGCCGACGCCCCGTACGTCCGAGCGGTCCGCCCTGCGCGACATGGCCACCGCGGACGTACACGAGAGCATCGTCGCCGCCGTGCGGGCGGGCGAATGGGGTGACCGCGGCGCCTGGGTGTTCCTGCTGGACGAGGCCGTCGCACCCGAGCGGGTGCCTGTGCTGCTGCCGACGCTGCCCATGCCGTGTGTCGACGGGCTCGGCCCCACGGATCGTTTCGGGGTCGCCGTCCGCACGCCGGACGAGATCTGGCGGCTCCTCTTCGCCACGGCGTCGATGGGCGGCATGTTCGACTCGGGCGTGCACGGCGCCTGGGGCCGGCTGTGGGCATGGCGTTCGGTCGCCGGGCTCTGCGGTGCCCCGGCCGGCGCGAGCGCGGAGGAGGTGGAGCAGCGTGCCCTGCAGAGCACCTGGTTCCACTTCGAGGCCGACACGGACTGGTTCCACGGTGACATCGACTCCGACTACGGGATAGCCGCCCTCTCCCCCGACCGTCGCCGTATTGCCGTGCTGACGGCGACGGACACCGACTGAAGAGCCCGGCCGGAGGCAGGGGCCGTACACGACAAAGGGACCCGCCGCTGGCATGCGGCAGGTCCCTCGGTTCTGGTTGGTTGGTCAACAGGCTGAGCGAATGTCAGCCAAGTCGCGCGAAGCCATAGTTGAGCAGCTTCGTCGCGTCCGCCGAGCGCTGGTTGACCGACGTCGACGCGAGGACCGTGCCGATGACCGTCTTGCCGTGGCGGGTGGCGGCGAAGACGAGGCAGTACTTCGCCTCGGGGCCGGAGCCGGTCTTCACGCCGATCGTGCCGCTGTAGCTGTTGAGCAGGGTGTTGGTGTTGGTCCAGGCAGCCATGGTGCGGGTGCTGCCGGTCTTGGTGATCGTCTTCGCCTTGTACGACTTGGTCTTGACGACCGTCTTGAACGTGGCGTTCTTCATCACGTTGCTGGCGAGCTTCGTCAGGTCGCGCGGCGTCGAGTAGTTGTTGCCGTTGCCGATGCCGTCGAACGAGTCGAACTTGGTGTTCTTCAGGCCGAGCGTCTTCGCCGTCGAGTTCATCTTGCCGATGAACGACTTCACCCGCGCGGCCCGGGTCGAGCCGGAGCCGTACTTGTCGGCCAGGGCGTACGCCGCGTCGCAGCCGGACGGGAGCATCAGCCCGTAGAGGAGCTGGCGGACGGTGACCTTGTCGCCGACGATCAGGTGGGCCTGTGAGGCGTTCTTGGCGACGACGTAGTCGCTGTAGGCCTTCTGGATGGTGACCTTCGAGTCGAGGTTCAGGTTCGACTGGGAGAGCACGACCTTGGCGGTCATGATCTTCGTGGTCGAGCCGGTGGACAGCTTGGTGTCCATCTTCTTGTTGAACAACGTCGACCCGTTGGCGTTGTTCATCAGGTAGCCGCCCTTGGCCACGATCGTGGGCGTGGTGACGGCCTGCGCGGGTGCCGCGGTCAGGGCACCGCCCGCGAGCACGGCGCCTGCGGTCACGGTGACCGCGGCGGCTCTGCGGAAGCGGCTGCCCTTGATGCCGGTAATGGCAGTAATCAACTGAGGTACCCCGAATACGTTGAATGCCCCTGAGGAGCGGCCCAGTTGGAGGGGGATGGGAGGGCCGCACGTGTGTGACACGTAACTAGCACAGAAGGTTGTGCGGTTGCTGCGCCGGGTTCACGAAGGTGTGACGCACCCCCCCGATGCACCCCCCGATGCCCCGCCCCGGTGACACCCCCTGTGGACCCCTGTCGACCGAAGCGCACCGTCGTAGACGCCCCGCACCCCCCTCCCGGTTCCGTCCGCATCCTGGACGCCCGTCCTCATGCGTACGTGTTGTATCTATGCTGTCCTCATGCCGTCCCCGTCCCCCGCTCCGCCCCTCGCCGCCGCTGGTTCCGCCCCTTCCGGCCCCTCCACCGCGCCCGCCGTCAAGCAGCCGCCCGCCGCCGACCGCGTCTACACCCACGTCAAGCAGGGTGTCCTGGACCGGCGTTACGAAGGCGGCACCCTGCTCACCGAGGGCGAGCTGGCCGAGGCGGTGGGAGTGTCACGGACACCCGTGCGGGAGGCGCTGCTGCGACTGGAGGTCGAGGGGCTGATCCGGCTCTACCCGAAGAAGGGCGCCCTGGTCCTGCCCGTCTCCTCGCAGGAGATCGCGGACGTGGTCGAGACCCGGATGCTGGTGGAGCAGCACGCGGTCCGCAAGGTCGTACCGGCCTCCCCGACGCTCATCGCCCGCCTCGAGGAACTCCTCGACCGGCAGAGGGAACAGGCCGCCGCGGGCGACCTGGCCGGCGCCGCCGTCACCGACCGCTGCTTCCACGCCGAGATCGTCCGCAGCGGCGGCAACGAGATCCTGTCCCGGCTCTACGACCAACTCCGCGACCGCCAGCTCCGGATGGGCGTCGCCATCATGCACTCGCATCCCGACCGCATCGCCAAGACGCTCACCGAGCACGCGGCGATCCTCGACGCGCTGCGCACGGGGGACGCCGAGGCGGCGGCGGGAATCGTCCATCAGCACGTCGACTGGTTCTCCCACCTGGCTCGGGGCGAGGTCCGATGAGCAGCAGCAGTTCGAGTTCCGCCGCTTCGCTGTCCCTGCCCGGTGATCCGCCCGGCGGCCGCCGCGCCGTCGCCGTGTGGAGCATCGGCGTCTCCGTCTACTTCGTCGCCGTCATCTTCCGTACGTCCCTCGGTGTCGCCGGCCTCGACGCCGCCGAGCGGTTCCACGTCAACGCCTCGGCCCTGTCGACGTTCTCGATCCTCCAGCTGCTGGTCTACGCGGGCATGCAGATACCCGTAGGCCTTCTCGTCGACAGCCTCGGCACCAAGAAGGTCCTGACGATCGGCGTCCTGCTGTTCACAGCGGGCCAGTTGGGCTTCGCGTTCTCCCCGTCCTACGGCACCGCCCTCGCCTCCCGCGCGCTGCTCGGCTGCGGCGACGCGATGACGTTCATCAGCGTCCTGCGGCTCGGCACCCGCTGGTTCCCGGCCCGCCGCGGCCCGATGGTCGCCCAGCTCGCCGGCCTCGCGGGCATGGCCGGAAACCTCGTCTCCACCCTGGTCATCGCCCGCCTGTTGCACGGCATCGGCTGGACGGCCGCCTTCGCGGGCAGCGCGCTCGCAGGCGTCGTAGTCCTCGTCCTGCTCCTGCTGTTCCTCAAGGACCACCCGGACGGGCACGAGCCGGAGCCGTTCCCGCACCGCGGCGCGGCCTACGTCCGCCGGCAGATCGCCGCCTCCTGGCGCGAACCGGGCACCCGCCTCGGCCTCTGGGTGCACTTCACCACCCAGTTCCCCGCGATGGTGTTCCTGCTCCTGTGGGGCCTGCCCTTCCTGGTCCAGGCCCAGGGCCTGTCCCGCGCCACCGCGGGCGAACTCCTCACCCTCGTCGTCCTGTCCAACATGGTCGTCGGCCTGGTCTACGGCCAGATCGTCGCCCGGCACCACACCGCGCGGCTCCCGCTCGCGCTCGGCACGGTCGGCGCCACGGCCCTGGTGTGGGCGGTCACGCTGCTCTACCCGGGCGAGCACGCGCCGATGTGGCTGCTGATCGTGCTGTGCACGGTGCTCGGCTCCTGCGGCCCCGCCTCGATGCTCGGCTTCGACTTCGCCCGCCCGGCGAACCCCCCGGAGCGTCAGGGCACCGCCTCCGGAATCACCAACATGGGTGGTTTCGTGGCCTCGATGACGACCCTGTTCCTGGTCGGCGTGCTCCTCGACGCGACCGGCGACAACTACTCGATCGCCTTCTCGGTGATCTTCGTCCTCCAGGCGGTCGGCATCAGCCAGATCCTCCGGCTGCGCGGCCGGGCGGCCCGCCGCGAGCGCGAACGGCTGGTGGCGAGCCGCGTGGAGACGGTCCACGTGCCCGCGTGAACCTCTTTCGGGCCGCCGCGAGTATCGGGCTGCCATGAGTGCGGGTCGACATGAGTCTCAGGTCGACATGAGTGCGGGTCGCCGCGAGTCTCAGGCCGCCACGAGCGTGAGGTAGGCCATCCCCAACACGCCCCGGTAGCTCATCCATTGGGCCCGGTGCCGGTCGAGGCGTTCGCGGGTCGCGGCGGCCAGCGGATGGTCGCCGTGCCCGGCGAGCCAGACCTCGGCGTCCGCCTGGTACCCCGACTCGAACTCCTCCCACTCGTCCGCGTTCGCCGTCTCGGTCCACTCGGGCCGGAACCCGGCCGCCACGGCGAGATCGAGGAGCGTCGCCAGGTCGTGGTGCTCGTCGGCACGCGCCTCGGGCCACATGCCGGCCAACTCGGCCGTCGTGGGCGGGCGTTGCCAGAACCCCTCACCGAGCAGCACACGCCCCCCGTCGGCGACGAGCCGCCGCAGCTCCCGCAGCGCCTCGACGGTGTGCCGGGGAGGCTCCGCGTCGCTGAGAGCCTGGCTCGCGCCCAGACACAGCACGAGATCGGCGGGCCCGCGCCCCGTCCCCACGGCCGACTCCTCGACGAACTCCACCCGCTCCGCGAGCCCTTGCGCCTCGGCGTCCCGCCGCCCGCGCGCCAGGTCCCGCGCGTTCACATCGACCCCGACACCCCGCGCTTCCGGTACGACGCTCAGGACCCGGAGCAGCAACTCGCCCCAGCCGCACCCGATGTCGAGCACCGTGCGCGGCCCCGCACCGGCCAGCCGCCGCACGATCCGGTCGGCCCGCGCCTCGGAGAGGGGGTTGTGAAAGGTGAGCCGGGTGAGCCGGGGAGGCCCGTCGCCGGGCTCGGCGGCCTCGGCACGGTCGGCGGTCTCTGTACGGTCGGCGGTCTCTGTACCGGTGGACGTCACGTCAGACATGCGGCGGAGGCTAACGACAGTCGGTGGGCCGGCAACACCGAGTTTCCACCCGGCCGCTCCCCGCGCCGTTCCCTTTCCCCGCGCCGCTCCGGCTCCCCGCGCCGCTCCCGCCCGGTGACCGTTCCTACTTGGTGACCGTGAAGTTCCGCAGTATCGAGGCCGACAGCTCCGGATCGCCGTCCGCCTTGACCTTGTCCGACACCGAGTCGAGGGAGACCCGCCCGCAGGCCAGCCGCACGTACGTCTCCCAGTCGAGGATCAGCGTCGCCGCCGGGCCGAGCGCCGGGGCCGTCTCCAGGGTGCCGCGGCCCTGGATGTCGACGCGGATCGTGCGGAGGAACTCGATCGGGCCGTGCACGTCGAAGACGACCGCCGAACTGCGCGGGGCGCCCGAGTCGTCGGCGACGACCTTCGGGAGCGCGTCGAGGAGCACGTCACGGGCGATGTGCGCGCCGGGCGAGTCCAGGTTGCCGGGGCGGCCGAGGGCGGCGCGCAGGTCCTGCTCGTGCACCCACACGTTGAACGCGTGGTTCCGCATCGACTCTTCCAGCGTGACCTCGGTGCTGACATGGCCGCGCACCTTCGTGCCGGGGTCGCGCGACTCGTTCCGCAGCTGGCGGTTGCGGCGGATGATCGTGTACTCCAGCTCCGACGTCATCTCCGGCGCCGTGTGGTGCCGCCGTACGTCGACCTGCATCTCCATGTACCGCTGGTGCTCGTTGCTGACGTGGTAGAGGTCGCGCGGGAGGGTGTGGATCGGGCGGGGGTCGCCCAGCATCTCGTTGTCCAGCCCGATGATATGGGAGACCACGTCACGCACCGACCAGCCCGGGCACGGCGTTCGCCGGTTCCACTCTCCCTCCGCGAGCGGGGTCACCAGCTCGGATATCGCGTCGATGGAGTGGGTCCAAGCGTCGGCGTAGGGCTGGAGAGTGGGATGCAGACTCACGGAAACGGGACCCCTCAGCGGTCGGTACAGGTTGGTGGCGGGCGGCGTTGCCAGCGGGAGGTGGCTGTCGGCGGGTGCTTTGGAACGCTAAGTTACGCTGCTGTGAGGCACCCCGGCAGTGCTTTCGTGTGACGATCGTAGGCCCGTGTGAACGGCTCGAATGCCAGGACGGTGGTAGTGTGCGCGCCTCTCTCCTTCAAATCGCCGTAGAAGAGCGCGAATCGGTCGAATCTCGCCGGGTGCGGGTGGCGTCCCTGGTGCGTGAGCAGGCGGGTGCGGACCTCGTCGTCCTGCCGGAGCTGTGGACCACGGGTGCGTTCGCCTACGAGCGGTTCGCCGACGAGGCCGAGCCGCTGGAGGGGCCCACCTACGAGGCGATGGCCAAGGCGGCGAGCGACGCGGGCGTGTGGCTGCACGCGGGCTCGATCCCCGAGCGCACAGCATCCGACAGCGGCTCCGCCACGGACTCAGGCTCCCTCTACAACACGTCCCTCGTCTTCTCCCCCTCCGGTGAACTGGCCGCCGCCTACCGCAAGATCCACCGCTTCGGCTTCGACAAGGGCGAGGCCGTGCTGATGGACGCGGGCAGCGAGCTGGTGACGGTCCGTCTGCCCGAGACGGTCATCGGTCTCGGCACCTGCTACGACCTCCGCTTCCCCGAACTCTTCCGCGGCCTCGTCGACGCCGGCGCCGAGACCCTCGTCCTCCCCGCGGGCTGGCCCGAGCGCCGCCGCTCCCACTGGACCCTGCTGGCGCAGGCCCGCGCGGTCGAGAACCAGTCCTTCGTCCTCGCATGTGGAACGGCCGGTACCCACGCCGGAGTTCCCCAGGCCGGTCACTCGATCGTGGTCGATCCCTGGGGCGAGGTCCTCGCGGAGGCGGGCGCGGGGGAGCAGATCCTGACGGTGGACTTCGACCCGGCGAAGGTGGGCGTGACGAGGGACCAGTTCCCGGCCCTCAAGGACCGGGTGCTGGGGTTGGAGCCTCCGCGCCGAGCCGGGTGAGCGGCGGTCTCCGTCAGGGCGTCGGTCGTCCCGGACGGGCCGTCAGCCCTCCCGCTCCTTAGTCCTCCCGCTCCTTAGTCCTCCCGCTCCTTAGTCCTCCCGCTCCTTAGTCCTCCCGCTCCTTAGTCCTCCCGTTCCTTCTCCGCCAGGTGGATCACGCAGACCGCCACCGCGATGAGCAGGGGCGCGTCCGCGTCCTCCCGGACGATGTCGACGCCGTAGGTCTCCCGGAGGTGCAGCCAGCGGCGGGAGATCTGGGCGAGGAGCTCGCCGTCGTAGTCGACGCCGAACTCGCGGTCCAGGATCTTGCCGCTGACGTCGAGTTCGGTGCCGTCGACCAGGGACACCCGGTAGTGGTTGCGCAGCAGGGAGAACCGCTTGTGCTTGATGGTCGCCAGCGGCTCGCCGTCCCGTTCGATGACCATCGTGTCGCGCAGGGCGAGCATCTTCTTGTGGAACTCGATGAGCACGCGCCCGTGCGTGTCCTTCAGCTCGAAGGTGTCCCTGATGCGCATGGCCTTGCCGTCGACCAGGAACACCTTGTTGCCGTGCTGGTCCTCGATCCAGTAATCCTCACCGAAGCCGAGGATCCGATCGCGTACGAGGAATCTCATGCCCTTACGGCTTCCCCGGACGCGGGTCCGAAACGCCGCCGGTAGGCCGACGGGCTCAATCCGGTCTCTCTCCGCAACCGCATCCGGAGGTTCGCGCCGCTGCCCAGACCGCAGGTCGCCGCGACCACGTCGAGCCGTTCCTCCCCGCGCTCGATCAGCCGGCACGCCAGCGCCACCCGCTCCCCGGTCAGCCACGCCAAGGGCGTCGTCCCGAGCTGCGCCCTGAACCGCCGGTGCAGGGTCGCGGGGGAGACGGCCGCCCGGGAGGCCAGGCCGGCCACCGTCAACGGCTCGCCCAGCCGCTCCCGCGCCCACGCGAGCAGCGGCGCGAGGGACTCGTCGGGCACATCGGGCAGCGGCCGTTCCACGAACTGCCGTTGCCCGCCGTCCCGGTGGGCCGCGAAGACGAGCCTCCTGGAGACCGCGTTGGCGATCTCCGCGCCATGGTCACGCCGTATGACATGCAGCCCCAGGTCGAGCGCGGCGGCGCTCCCGGAGGCGGTGAGGACGTCGCCGTCGTCCACGAAGAGAACGTCCGGTTCGAGCCGCACGCGCGGGTGCAGGGTGCGGAAGAGCTCGGCCCACATCCAGTGGGTGGTGGCCCGGCGTCCGTCCAGCAGCCCCGCCTCGGCCAGCGCGAAGGTGCCGGTGCACAGGCTCATGACACGGGCCCCGCGCGCGTGGGTGCGCCGGATGGCGTCCAGGACCGCGGGCCCGCGCGGTACGACGTTGTCCGGCCGCCCCGGCACCACGAGGGTGTCCGCCGAGTCCACGGCGTCGAGTCCGTGCGCCTCGGAGAGGGTGAAGAACCCGTGGTTCATCCGCACCTCGGGCGTGGGCGTGCACACCAGCACCTCGTACAGCGGCCCGGGCAGCCCGAGTTCGGGCCGCGGCAGCCCGAACAGCTCGGTGGCGACGCCCACCTCGAAGGGGTTGGTGCCCTCGTCGACGATGACGGCGACCCGATGAGGTCGAGAAGACGGATCGGGGCGCTGCGGGCGCTGAGAGGATTCTTGCGGCATATGCGATTCCTAGCACTCGTGGAGCCGCCCCGACACCCCGCAGGCTGACCCCATGACAACCACGGAACCCACGCACTCCACCGAACCCGTCTCCCTCTCGGCCGCCCTCGGCTCGTTCACCGACCGCTGGAGCCCCCGCATCCTCACCACCGTCAACGACTACGACGTCCGCGTCGCCAAGGTCGAGGGCGAACACATCTGGCACACCCACGACCACACCGACGAGTTCTTCCTGGTCCTGGAGGGCGAACTGCGCATCGCCCTGCGGGAGCCGGGCTCCGGCGAACGCACGGTCGTCCTCCCCAAGGGCTCCGTCTTCACCGTCCCGAGCGGCACCGAGCACAAGCCCTACGCCCTGGTCCCCTCCGAGATCCTCCTGCTCGAACCCACCGGCACCCTCACGGTCGGCGACCACCACGAGGCCGTACCCGACCACGTGGACGCGACGACGGGGCACGCGCTGTCGTGACTGTCAGTGGCGGGTGGCACTCTTGATCCATGACCGATGCAACCCCGGCCCCGACGCCCCGCCGAGCCCGCGTCCGCGCCCCCGAGCTGACCGGCAAGGGCGGCTGGCTGAACACGGGCGAGAAGCAGTACACCCTCGCCGACCTGCGGGGACGCATCGTCATCCTGGATTTCTGGACCTTCTGCTGCATCAACTGCCTGCATGTCCTGGACGAGCTCCGCGAGCTGGAGGAGAAGCACCGGGACACGGTCGTGATCATCGGGGTCCACTCCCCGAAGTTTGTGCACGAGGCCGAGCACCGGGCGGTCGTGGACGCGGTCGAGCGCTACGGCGTCGAGCACCCGGTCCTGGACGACCCGGAGCTCGCGACCTGGAAGCAGTACGCCGTCCGCGCCTGGCCGACGCTCGTCGTCATCGACCCGGAGGGCTACGTCGTCGCACAGCACGCGGGCGAGGGCCACGCGCACGCCATCGAGCGCCTGGTGACGGAGCTGGAGACCGAGCACGCGGCGAAGGGCACCCTCCGCCGCGGCGACGGCCCGTACGTGCCGCCGGAGCCCGAGCCCACCGTGCTGCGCTTCCCCGGCAAGGCGATCGCGCTGCCCGGCGGCACCTTCCTGGTCAGCGACACCACCCGGCACCAGCTGGTCGAGCTGGCGGCGGACGGCGAGACGGTCGTCCGGCGGATCGGCTCCGGCGCCCGCGGCCTCCAGGACGGCCCGGCCGACTCGGTCACCTTCAACGAACCGCAGGGCCTCACGCTCCTGGACGACGGCTCGGTCGTCGTCGCCGACACCGTGAACCACGCCCTGCGCCGCCTCGACCTCACCACCGGCGCCGTCACGACCCTCGCCGGCACGGGCCGCCAGTGGATGCAGGGCGAGCCCACCGCGGGCCCCGCGCGCGAGATCAGCCTCTCGTCCCCCTGGGACGTCGCCTGGTGGCAGGGCAGGGTGTGGATCGCCATGGCCGGCGTCCACCAGCTCTGGGCCTACGATCCGGCCGACGACACGGTCGCCGTCACCGCGGGCACCACCAACGAGGGACTCGTCGACGGCCCCGGACCCGAGGCCTGGTTCGCACAGCCCTCCGGCCTCGCCGCGACCGCCGACCGGCTGTGGCTCGCCGACTCCGAGACCTCCGCGCTGCGCTGGGTGGACGTCGGCGGCGCCGTCCACACCGCCGTCGGCACCGGCCTCTTCGACTTCGGCCACCGCGACGGACCGGCCGAACAGGCGCTGCTCCAGCACCCGTTGGGCGTCACCGTCCTCCCGGACGGCTCGGTCGCGATCAGCGACACGTACAACCACGCACTGCGTCGCTACGACCCCGCGACCGGCGAAGTCACCACCCTGGCCACGGACTTGAGAGAGCCCAGCGACGCCGTGCTCGCCGGTGACGAGATCCTCGTCGTCGAGTCGGCCCGGCACCGGCTGACCCGGCTGCGCCTCCCGGAGGAGGCCGTGCGGGTCGAGTCCGTCGCCCACCGCACCCAGCGCGCGGCCACCGAAGTCGCCCCCGGCGAGCTGAAGTTGGACGTCATCTTCCAGGCCCCGGCAGGCCAGAAGCTCGACACGCGCTACGGCCCCTCGACCCGGCTCCTCGTCTCCGCGACCCCGCCCGAGCTGCTCCTCGCGGGCGAGGGCGCCGGCACGGACCTGAACCGCACCCTGACCCTCGACCCGGCCGTATCGGAAGGCGTGCTGCACGTCTCCGCGATGGCCGCGTCCTGCGACGACGACCCTGCCAACGAATACCCCGCGTGCCATGTCCACCAGCAGGACTGGGGCGTCCCGGTCCGCCTCGCCGAGGGCGGCGCGGACCGGCTCCCCCTGGTGCTGGCGGGGATGGACGACAAGGACGCCTGAGACAGAGGCCTGTGACAGAAGAACGTGAGAAGGGCCCGGGGCTGCCTCAGCCCCGGGCCCTCAACCGCACAAAGTCTTCACGAGGTTCACACAAGCGCCCATCGCGCACCGCGTCGCGGATTGCTCAGGTTTGCGCGTGCATGTCCTGTCCGGCGACCGCTCAGGCGCCGTAGCCACCGCGGTAGCCGCGCGACTCCTCGTCCTCGACGACCGTCGTCTGACCCGGAATCACCACGCGGCGGCGCCGGGCCATGCTGGCGAACGTCGCCACACCGATCAGCCCGACGACCATGAGAATGACGCCGACCAGATCGAGATTGACCCCCTGCATGTGCCAGTCGGTCGCGAACGTGAGGATCGCGCCGACGGCGATGAGGATGATGCATCCGCCCAGGCCCATGAGTGTCGCCTCCCTGTGTCCGGTCCGGTCGGCCCGGTCGGACACCGGGTACCCGGGGAAACAACACCCATGCGCCGGGCGGCAGTTGACTAGCCCTCCAGGAACGCCTTCAGCGAGTTGGCCAGCAGGAACGGGTCGCTGTCCCCGCAGAGTTCGCGGGCGCTGTGCATCGAGAGGATCGCCACGCCGATGTCGACGGTCTTGATGCCGTGCCGGGCCGCGGTGATCGGACCGATCGTCGTCCCGCAGGGCATCGAGTTGTTGGAGACGAAGGTCTGGAAGGGCACACCGGCCTTCTCGCAGGCCGCGGCGAACACCGCACGGCCCGAACCGTCCGTGGCGTAGCGGTTGTTGACGTTGACCTTGAGGATCGGGCCGCCGTTGACGCGCGGGTGGTGCGTCGGGTCGTGCCGCTCCGCGTAGTTCGGGTGCACCGCGTGCCCCGTGTCCGAGGACAGGCACACGGTCCCCGCGAACGCCCGCGCCCGGTCCTCGTAGGAACCGCCCCGCGCGAACACCGAGCGCTCCAGGATGCCGCCGAGCAGCGGCCCGTCCGCGCCCGTGTCGGACTGCGAACCGTTCTCCTCGTGGTCGAAGCCGGCCAGCACGGGGATGTACGGCAGGTTCTCGTGCGCGGCGGCGGAGGTGAGGGCGGCGAGGCCCGCGTGCAGGGACAGCAGGTTGTCCATGCGCGGACCGGCGACGAACTCCTGGTCGCGGCCCAGGTAGGCGGGCGCCTCCACGGAGTGCGTCATCAGGTCCCAGCCGGTGACCTCGCCCGGCGCGAGCCCCGACTCCTCCTCCAGGAAGGCGATCAGGTCGCCGTCGCGGACGTCGTCCCCGAGGCCCCAGATCGGCTGGAGGTGGCGCTGCTTGTCGAGCTTGAGCCCGTCCGCCGACACGGAACGGTCCAGGTGGATGGCGAGTTGGGGCACTCTGAGCAGCGGCCGGTCCACGTTCACCAGCCGGGTCGAACCGTCCCGCAGGCTCAGCCGCCCGGCGAGACCGAGATCGCGGTCCAGCCAGGAGTTGAGCAGCGGGCCGCCGTAGATCTCGACGGCGACCTGGCGGAAGCCGTGCGCGCCGGTGTCCGGGCGCGGCTTGACCCGCAGGTTCGGGGAGTCGGTGTGGGCCCCGACGATCCGGAAGGGGGTGTGGGGTGCGGCGCCCTCGGGGACGAACCAGGCGACGATCGCGCCGCCGCGCAGCACGTACTTGCCGCCGATCCCCGCGGCGGCCGACGGCGTCCCGGTGTCCCAGGCGTCCGTCTCGGCGACCTGCCTGAATCCGGCCTTCTCCAGCCGCTCGGCGGTGTTCGCCACGGCGTGGTACGGCGTGGGACTCGCCGCCAGGAAGGACATCAGGTCGTCGGTGTGGCCGCGGTCGAAGCGGGAGGGTTCGCTCATGGGGTTCACCTTAACGACGTACGAGGGCCCGCCCCCGGTGTCGGGAGCGGGCCCTCACAAGGGCGATGTGGGGTTTCGCGAAGCTGTACCGGTGTTGTCCTGGAACGTGTTCGCGGCCGCCTAGAAGGCTGCCTCGTCCAGCTCCATGAGGTCCAGTTCTACGCCCTCGGCCACCTTGCGGGCGAGGGTCACGCCGGGCAGAACCGTGGCCGCGAAGAACTTCGCCGCCGCGATCTTGCCGGTGTAGAAGGCCCTGTCCTTGGCCGGGGCCGTCTCCAGCTTCTCGGCGGCGATCGCGGCACCCCTGAGGAGCAGGTAGCCGACGACGACGTCACCGGAGGCGAGCAGCAGGCGGGTGGTGTTGAGGCCCACCTTGTAGATGCTCTTGACGTCCTGCTCGGTCGCCGCGAGGTCGGTCAGCATCAGGCCGACGATGGCCTCCAGCTCGACGGCCGCCTTGGCGAGGTGCTCGCGCGCCCCGGCCAGGTCCTCGCCGCCGGTGCCCAGCGCGAGGAACTTCTTGATGTCCTCGGCGAGGGAGTTGAGGGCCGCGCCCTGGTTGCGGACGATCTTCCGGAAGAAGAAGTCCTGGCCCTGGATCGCGGTGGTGCCCTCGTACAGGGTGTCGATCTTGGCGTCCCGGATGTACTGCTCGATCGGGTACTCCTGGAGGAACCCGGAGCCGCCGAAGGTCTGCAGCGACTGCGCGAGCTGCTCGTAGCCCTTCTCGGAGCCGTAGCCCTTCACGATCGGCAGGAGCAGGTCGTTGAGGGCCTCCAGGGTGGCGGTGTCCTCGCCCGAGGCCTCCTTGACCTGGATCTCGTCCTGGATCGCGGCGGTGTGCAGCACCAGGGCACGCATGCCCTCGGCGTAGGCCTTCTGCGTCATGAGCGAGCGGCGCACGTCGGGGTGGTGCGTGATGGTGACCTTGGGCGCGGTCTTGTCCATGAAGTTCGCCAGGTCGGGGCCCTGGACGCGCTCCTTGGCGTACTCCAGCGCGTTCAGGTAGCCCGTCGACAGGGTGGAGATCGCCTTCGTGCCGACCATCATGCGGGCGAACTCGATGATGCGGAACATCTGGCGGATGCCGTCGTGCTTGTCGCCGATCAGCCAGCCCTTGGCGGGGTGGCGGTCGCCGAAGGTCATCTCGCAGGTGTTGGACGCCTTGAGGCCCATCTTGTGCTCGACGTTCGTGGCGTAGACGCCGTTGCGCTCGCCCAGCTCGCCGGTCTCGAAGTCGAACTCGTACTTCGGGACGAGGAACAGCGACAGGCCCTTGGTGCCGGGGCCGGCGCCCTCGGGGCGGGCGAGGACGTAGTGGAGGATGTTCTCCGACATGTCGTGCTCACCGGACGTGATGAAGCGCTTCACGCCCTCGATGTGCCAGGAGCCGTCGTCCTGCTGGACGGCCTTGGTGCGGCCGGCGCCGACGTCCGAGCCCGCGTCGGGCTCGGTGAGGACCATCGTGGAGCCCCACTGCTTGTCCACGGCGATCTTCGCGATGTGCTTCTGGACCTCGTTGCCCTCCTCGAAGAGGATGCCCGCGAACGCGGGACCCGAGGAGTACATCCAGACGGCCGGGTTCGCGCCGAGCACCAGCTCCGCGTAGGCCCAGATGAGGGAGCGGGGCGCGGTGGAGCCGCCGATCTCCTCGGGCAGGCCGAGACGCCAGTACTCGGAGTCCATGAACGCCTTGTACGACTTCTTGAAGGAGGCCGGTACGGGCGCGGTGTTGGTCTCGGGGTCGAAGACGGGAGGGTTGCGGTCGGCGTCCGCGAAGGACTCCGCCAGCTCGTTCTCCGAGAGGCGCGTCAGCTCCGCCAGGACGCTCTTCGCGGTGTCCGTGTCCATCTCCGCGAACGGACCGGTTCCGTACAGCTTGTCGCGCCCGAGGACCTCGAAGAGGTTGAACTCGATGTCGCGGAGATTCGACTTGTAGTGCCCCATGGCGACGACTCCGTAAGAGATATGTGCAACGAGATGTGTACTGAGCTGCGTATCGAGCTGCGTACCAAGCAGTAGCTACGATGATGCTACCCGCCGGTAATAAGAAGCAACCCCAAGCCGTCCATCTGTGACTCAGTAGTCTTGCCCCCATGTACGGCTACGACCAGAACGTGGGCGCTCAGCAGGGGTACGTCCCGCCCCAGCAGCAGATGGCCGGTGGCGTGGGCGGCTACGGCCAGCAGCCGCCGCTCTACCCCGAGCCGTCGCCGCCCTCGCTCGCGGACGCGGTGCGCGCGTTCACCACCGGGCAGATGGCGGCCGAGGACTTCCAGCAGGTCTTCGCGACCTCCAAGGTGTACTGCCCGCGCGGTGACAACCCGGGCTTCCTCGCGCTCCACAACACCCAGCAGCCGGTGATCCCGATGTTCACCTCGCTCAAGGAACTGCGCCGTTACGCCGGCAAGGAGTCCAAGTACTTCGTCATCACCGGCGCCGAGGTCATCGACCTGCTGCCGACGGGGTACGGCTTCGTCGTCGACATGGAGGGCGAGCACCGGATGGTGTTCGACGCGAAGGCGGTCGAGCAGATGGTGGAGTTCGCGATGCGCCGGATGTACGGCTGACCCGCGCCGCGGCGCTCGATCGCCCCGTCTCCTGTGGAAGCCCGGAGGGAATGCCCTCCGGGCTTCTTCTGTTGTGGGGTAGCAGAAAGTTCAACGCTCAACTAAACTCGACGCACAAGGAGGTCCCGACATGCCTGCAGTGACCGTAGAGAACCCGCTGACCCTGCCCCGCGTGGCCGCGCCGGCCGACGCCGTGGCACGTCCCGTGCTCGCCGTCTCGACCGCGCCCAGCGGTTTCGAGGGTGAGGGCTTCCCGGTGCGCCGCGCGTTCGCCGGGATCAACTACCGCCACCTCGACCCGTTCATCATGATGGACCAGATGGGCGAGGTGGAGTACGCGCCGGGCGAGCCCAAGGGCACCCCGTGGCACCCCCACCGCGGCTTCGAGACCGTCACCTACATCATCGACGGCGTCTTCGACCACCAGGACTCCAACGGCGGTGGCGGCACCATCACCAACGGCGACACGCAGTGGATGACGGCGGGCGCGGGCCTGCTGCACATCGAGGCGCCGCCGGAGCAGCTCGTCATGTCCGGCGGTCTCTTCCACGGCCTGCAGCTGTGGGTGAACCTCCCGGCCAAGGACAAGATGATGCCCCCGCGCTACCAGGACATCCGCGGTGGCCAGGTGCAGCTGCTGACGACCCCGGACGGCGGCGCGCTGCTCCGCGTCATCGCCGGTGAGCTGGACGGTCACCAGGGGCCGGGCATCACCCACACGCCGATCACGATGATCCACGCGACGGTGGCTCCGGGTGCGGAAGTGACCCTGCCCTGGCGCGAGGACTTCAACGGCCTCGTCTACGTCCTCGCGGGCAAGGGCTCGGTCGGTGCCGACCGTCGTCCGGTCCACATGGGCCAGACCGCCGTGTTCGGCGCCGGTTCCTCGCTGACCGTCCGCGCGGACGAGCAGCAGGACGGCAACACCCCGGACCTGGAGGTCGCGATCCTCGGTGGTCAGCCGATCCGCGAGCCGATGGCGCACTACGGTCCGTTCGTCATGAACACCCGCGAGGAGCTCCAGCAGGCGTTCGAGGACTTCCAGAAGGGCCGGCTGGGCACCATCCCGGCCGTGCACGGAATGGGTGAGGGCGGCCTGTAAGCCTCACCGCACCGGAAATGACCGAAGCCCCGTCCATGCCGGACGGGGCTTCGGGTTATGCCGGTTGGGTTCGGCGCGGCAGCCGGGTCAGGCGACGGTCAGGCGACCTGGACCTGGTCGGCCTGCGGGCCCTTGGGGCCCTGCGTGGTCGTGAAGGAGACCCGCTGGTTCTCCTCGAGGCTGCGGTAGCCGCCCGAGTCGATCGCGGAGTAGTGGACGAAGACGTCCGGGGTGCCGTCGTCCGGCGCGATGAAGCCGAACCCCTTCTCGGCGTTGAACCACTTCACAGTTCCCTCAGCCATGCGATGTCTTCCCTTGAGCTGGACGCGATGAACGGAAAGTAACTGTACCGGCACTCAGTGTCGCGTCAGGAGGGGTCCAGGACGTTGCCGTTCACGCAGTGGTTCACCGTGTTGCCCACCCAGGGGCTGCCCACCGGCACCACGGCGAGTTCCTGGAAGCACACGGACGCGGCGGAGAAGTTCCAGTTGTTCGCGGCGTTCACACCGGTCCCGAAGTTCGAGTCGTCGTCGGCGTGCGCGGCGGGGGCGGCGAATGCAAGGGCGGCGGCGGGCAGCGCGGCCAGCATCATGATCTTCTTCATGCACCGGCAACGACGGACGCAGGCCCCCGGACACGCCACGCCGCCCGTCCCGGCCCGCCGTCACCCGGGCGGCCCGTCCCGGGCGCCCGGCCGCCCGGCGCGTGATCGGGTGGGTGTGTGCAGCTCCTCCCCGATCCCGTACGACGGCTCGCCGCCTGGTGCGCCGTCATCCTGCTCGTCGCGGGGGTCGGCTACGTCGGGATCCGGCTCTGCTCCGAGCTGAAGACCGCGGTGACGCCCGTGCTGCTGGCGCTGCTGGGCACGGCGCTGCTCGGGCCGCTGTACCGGCGGCTGGTGAAGGCGCACGTGAACCGGTCGGTGGCCGCGATGATCACGTGTGTCGCGGTGGTCGCGGTGGTCGGCGGGGCCGTGTACATCGTGGTCGCCGCGCTGATCGACACCGGCGACCAGATCGTGGCTTCACTGAAGGACGCGGGGAACTCCCTCGCCGACCACTTCGGGGCGGCGGGCACGTCGGTGGGCGATCTCGCGTCCAACGCCAAGGAGTTGCTGACCAAGTTCGGCGGTACGGCCGCCTCGAACGTCATCAGCGGAGTCAGTGTCGTCGGCGAGACCCTCGCGATGGCCGTCCTGGCGCTGCTGCTCGTCTTCTTCTTCCTCCGGGACTCCGACGGCGCCGCCGGACTCCTGCGCTCGCTCGCGCCGCGCGGCACCGCCGATGTCGTCGAGGCCATGGCCCGCCGTGCCTTCGAGGGCGTCGAGGGCTTCATGCGGGGCACCACCGTCATCGCCCTCATCGACGCCTTCTGCATCGGCGTCGGACTGCTGATCCTGGACGTGCCGGGCGCGTTCGGCCTGGCCGCGCTCGTCTTCGTGGGCGCCTACATCCCCTACCTCGGCGCGTTCCTCTCGGGCGCGGTCGCGGTGCTGGTCGCGCTCGCCGACCGGGGTTTCGTGATCGCGCTGTGGGCGCTCGGGGTCGTCCTGGCCGTGCAAGTGCTTGAGGGGCACGTGCTCCAGCCGATGATCCAGAGCCGGACCGTGCAGATGCACCCGGCGGTCGTGATGGTCGCGATCACCGCGGGCGCGTCCGTCGCCGGGATCCTCGGGATGCTGCTCGCGGTGCCGCTGACCGCCGCCGCCTTCGGGGTCGTGCACGAACTGCGGGAGCGTTACGCGTCCCAGGAACCGAACTCCGCGATGTCACCGGCGACCGCGCCGTCGCCCGAGCCGTCGGACTCGTAGAGCTCGAACCAGATGCTTTTGCCCTCGCCCCTCGGGTCGACGCCCCAGGTGTCGGCGAGGAGTTCGATGAGGAGCAACCCGCGCCCGGAGGACGCCAGTTCACCGGGGTGCCGCTTGTGCGGGAGGTCGTCGCCGGCGTCGGTGACCTCGACCCGCAGCCGCCGCTCGCCCACCTCGCCGGTCACCTCGACGGTCAGCAGGGCGTCGGCGTCGGTGTGCACGAGGACGTTGGTGAGCATCTCGGAGACGAGCAGCACCGCCGAGTCGACCTGGTCGGCGCCGGTCCAGTCGTGGAGGAGTTCCCGCAGCTGCTGGCGGGCCACCGCGATCCGCTCGGGCTCGGCCTGCGCGACCGTGAGGACCGTACGGCGGATCCTCGGCGGCACGGTGACGGTGTCGCCGCAGCCGCAGGTCTCGCCCTCCCGGGCCAGCAGGAGTACGGCGATGTCGTCCTCGCGGCGGTCGGCGAGCGGGCCGGTGGTGTGGTGCGAGGAGGGTCCGTGGACGGCCTGGACGAGCGCGTCGGCGAGTTCCTCCAGGTCGCCCTTGTGCTCCTCCAGGATCGCCCGGATGCGCTGCCAGCCGGTGTCGAGGTCGTGGCCGCCGGTCTCGATCAGGCCGTCGGTGCAGATCAGCATGGTCTCGCCGGGCTCCAGGGCGAGGGTGGTCGTCGGGTAGTCGGCGTCCGGGTCGATGCCGAGCGGCAGTCCACCGGCGGTGGGCCGGGTCAGCACCGTGCCGTCGGCCATGCGTATGGCCGGGTCGGGGTGGCCGGCGCGGGCGATCTCCAGGACCCCGGTCGCCGGGTCGGCCTCGACGTAGAGGCAGGTCGCGAAGCGCGGGTCGGCCTTCTCGGCGTCGCCGTTGGTGATGCCGTGCAGGAAGCGGGAGGCGCGGGATAGCACCGCGTCGGGGCGGTGGCCTTCGGAGGCGTAGGCGCGCAGGGCGATGCGGAGCTGGCCCATCAGTCCGGCGGCGCGCACGTCGTGGCCCTGTACGTCACCGATGACGAGGGCGATACGGCCTCCCCCGGAGGGGCCCCCGGGCAGCGGGATCATGTCGTACCAGTCGCCGCCGACCTGGAGGCCGCCGCCGGTCGGGATGTAGCGGGCGGCGACGCTCATGCCGGGGATCTCCGGGCCCAGCGTGGGCAGCATCGAGCGCTGGAGGCCGTCGGTCAGCTCGCGTTCGGACTCGGCGACGCCGGCGCGGGAGAGGGCCTGGGCGAGCATGCGGGCGACCGTGGTGAGGACGGACCGCTCGTCGGGCGTGAAGGCGACCGGGTAGGTGAAGGCGGCCATCCAGGCGCCCATGGTCCGCCCGGCCACGGTCAGCGGCAGGAACGCCCAGGACTGCCGGTGGAAGTGCTGGGCGAGCGGCCAGGTGACCGGATAGCGCTCCTTGTACTGCTCGGGCGTGGACAGATAGACGGCACGGCCCGTCCGGACGACCTCGGCGGCCGGGTAGTCCGTCACCATCGACATGTGCGAGAACGGGTCCTCGTCGCCCGGCTGGTGCCCGTGGTGGCCGACTATCGTCAGGCGGTCGCCCGATACGCCGAACACGGCGAGCCCGTCCGGTGAGAAGCCCGGCATCGACAGGCCCGCCGCGACCCGCAGCACCTCCGCCGTGGACCGCGCCTCCGCGAGCGCCCGGCCCGCGTCCAGCAGGAACGCCTCGCGCGAGCGCCGCCAGTCACCGGTGACGGCCGTCCGTCCGGCCGGGGTGCCCGGAGTGGGCTCGGCGACCTCCTGGAGGGTGCCGATCAGCTCGTACGACCGTTTCTCGGGGTTGTACGACGGTTTGGAGCGGCTGCGGACGACGCGGATGATCCGGCCCCGCTCGTCCATGATCCGGATGCGGACCTCGGCGAGGGTGCCCTCGGCGACGGCCAGCCCGACGACCCCCGTGATCTCGTTCCAGTCCACGGGGTGGAGTCGGGCCCGGGTCTGGGCCTCCGTGAGGGTGGTCTGTTCGGGGGGCAGCCCGAGCAGCCGTGCGGCCTCGGCGTCCACCGTGACCAGGTCCGAGGCGGTGTCCCAGTGCCACAGGCCGGTCGCGAGGGCGGCGAGTACCTCCCCCACGGCGGGCAGGGGCTCACCAGTGCGCATTGCCCCACTGTAAGAAGACGGGATCGAAACCTGCCACCGAGGGAGCCTTGCGTTAATGGTGGGGAGGCGATCAATGGGTGGCCGGTACCCTTGGGACGTCCGGGCTCCGGCCCCGGACGTTTCACGTGAAACACTCCCCGATCCGCGAAGGCTGGATGAACGACGATGCATCGGTACAGGTCCCACACCTGCGGCGAGCTCCGCGCCTCTGACGTCGGCACCGACGTCCGGCTGAGCGGCTGGCTGCACAATCGCCGAGACCTGGGCGGCATCCTCTTCATCGATCTGCGCGATCACTACGGCATCACGCAGCTCGTCGCCCGCCCCGGCACGCCCGCGTACGAGGCTCTCGACAAGGTGACCAAGGAGTCGACGGTCCGCGTCGACGGCAAGGTCGTCTCCCGCGGCACGGACAACGTGAACCCGGATCTGCCGACCGGTGAGATCGAGGTCGAGGTCGGCGAGGTCGAGCTGCTCGGTGCCGCCGCCCCGCTGCCCTTCACGATCAACACCGAGGACGGGGTCAACGAGGAGCGGCGCCTGGAGTACCGCTTCCTGGACCTGCGCCGCGAGCGCATGCACCGCAACATCATGCTGCGGTCCTCCGTGATCGCCTCGATCCGCTCGAAGATGGTCGCCCTCGGCTTCAACGAGATGGCCACCCCGATCCTGTCCGCGACCTCCCCCGAGGGCGCGCGCGACTTCGTGGTCCCGTCCCGTCTGAACCCGGGCAAGTTCTACGCCCTTCCGCAGGCGCCGCAGCAGTTCAAGCAGCTGCTGATGATCTCCGGCTTCGACCGCTACTTCCAGATCGCGCCCTGCTTCCGCGACGAGGACGCCCGCGCGGACCGCTCGCCGGGCGAGTTCTACCAGCTCGACGTCGAGATGAGCTTCGTGGAGCAGGAAGACGTCTTCCAGCCCATCGAGAAGCTGATGACGGAGCTGTTCACGGAGTTCGGCGGCGGCCAGGAGGTCACCTCGCCGTTCCCGCGCATCCCGTTCCGCGAGTCGATGCTGAAGTACGGCTCCGACAAGCCGGACCTGCGCGCCAAGCTCGAACTCACCGACATCACCGACGTGTTCGAGGGCTCGGAGTTCAAGGCCTTCGCCGGCAAGCACGTGCGTGCGCTGCCGGTGCCGGACGTCTCGGCGCAGCCCCGCAAGTTCTTCGACCAGCTCGGCGACTTCGCGGTCACCCTCGGCGCGAAGGGCCTGGCCTGGGTCCGCGTGACCGAGGACGGCTCGCTGACGGGCCCGATCGCGAAGTTCCTCACCGAGGAGAACATCGCCGAGCTGACCAAGCGCCTGTCGCTGGCCCCCGGCCACGCGGTGTTCTTCGGCGCGGGCGAGTTCGAAGAGGTCTCGAAGATCATGGGCGCGGTCCGCGTCGAGGCCGCCAAGCGCGCGGGTCACTTCGAGGAAGGTGTCTTCCGCTTCTGCTGGATCGTCGACTTCCCGATGTACGAGAAGGACGAGGAGACCGGGAAGATCGACTTCTCGCACAACCCGTTCTCGATGCCGCAGGGCGGTCTGGAGGCCCTGGAGACCCAGGACCCGCTGGACATCCTGGGCTGGCAGTACGACATCGTCTGCAACGGCGTGGAGCTGTCCTCCGGCGCGATCCGGAACCACGAGCCCGACATCATGCTCAAGGCCTTCGAGATCGCGGGCTACGACCGTGACACCGTCGAGGAGCAGTTCGCCGGCATGCTGCGCGCGTTCCGCTTCGGCGCCCCGCCGCACGGGGGGATCGCCCCCGGCGTCGACCGCATCGTCATGCTGCTCGCGGAGGAGCCGAACATCCGCGAGACGATCGCGTTCCCGCTCAACGGCAACGCGCAGGACCTGATGATGGGCGCGCCGACGGAGCTGGACGAGACGCGCCTGCGCGAGCTGCACCTGTCGGTGCGGAAGCCGCAGCCGAAGTAGCACCACCAGGCAGGCGAGGGGGCTCGAAACCGACGACGGTTTCGAGCCCCTTTCGTATGCCCACAGCATTCACAGCGCATTCTCATGTTCATGTCATGTTGGCTGCCCCTAGCGTCCCCGGCATGACGGATTCCCGAGTACCCCCCATGGATTCTGAACTCCCCGAGGACAAGGGGAAGTTGACGCGCCGTACGGTCCTGGTGGCCGGAGGCGCGGCGGTGACGGCGGTGGGCGTGGGCGGCGTGCTGTCGGCGAACGCCTCCGCGCAGGAGGCCGGCCTGGCGGCCGCGAGCCCGACGGCGGACACCTGCTACCAGCTCACCTCGGAGCTGGTCGAGGGCCCGTACTACATCGACGCGGACAAGCTCCGCCGCGACGTCACGGAGGACCAGGAGGGCATCCCGCTCGCCCTGGACCTCACGGTGATCGACGCCGACACGTGCAGGCCGCTGCGCAACGCGGCCGTCGACATCTGGCACTGCAACGCGACCGGCGTCTACTCCGGCTACGAGGCGGGCGGCGGCGGTGGCCCGGCCCCCACGGGCCCGCCGCCGTCCGGCACCCCGACCGGCACCCCCACGGACGGCCCGCCCGGCGGTGGCGGAGGCCACCAGGAACCCACCGACGACGACCGCTTCCTGCGCGGCACCTGGCACACCGACCGCCACGGCCACGTCACCTTCAGGACGGTCTTCCCCGGCTGGTACCAGGGCCGCTGCGTCCACATCCACGTCAAGGTCCACGTCGACGGCACCTGGACCGACGCGGGCTACGAGGGCGGCCACACCTGCCACACGGGCCAGCTCTTCTTCGACGAGAAGTCGGTCCTCGCGACGTCGGTCCTCGAACCGTACGTCTCCAACACCACGACCCGCACGACCCTCGCCGAGGACGGCATCTACCCCCAGAACGGCCACGCGGGCGGCCTGCTCTACCTCCAGTACGACAGACGCCGGATCGGCCGGGGCGTACGCGCGCGCCTGACGCTCGGGGTGGCGCCCGACGAGACGCACGACGGCTCGGACGGCGGGGGACCGGGAGGCCCCGGCGGCCCGACCACATCCCCGTCGACGTCACCGTCACCCTCGGCGGCCTGACGGAACGAAGGCCCCGTACGCCCCCTCCCGCCCCCACCATGGAAACCTCGCAGCGGACACACAGGAATATCGATGTGCCTGCACAGAGGCAGGGCGTGTCATGGACGTACGGGGCCGGAACCGCCCGGCCCGTGCCATGTGAGGCCTGGAGGTAGCGATGGGATACGTCGTGCTCGCACTGCTGTTGATCGCCGGGGCGGCGTTCGCCGTCGCCGCGCAGCGCCGCTCGCACCGGTCCCGGAACCGGTCCGACGTCTCCGACCTGGACGCCGAGGTCGAAGCCAGCGGCTGGGTACTCCGCCTCGGCGCAAGCCTCTCGGCCCCCGAGGCCCACCTCTGGTCCGACGCCGGCGAACCAGCCACCCGAGCCCTCACCGCCGCCGCGGAATGCCACCGCACCGCCACCACCCGCCTCTCCGAGGCCCACACGCCAGCGGAATACGCGGAGGCGACCCGGGCAGCGAAGGAGGGGCTCGCACATGTCGCCACGGCACGAGCGGCACTGGAGAACCGCCCGGCACTCGCGGACTCAGCGGCGTAGACGCAAGGGGCGCCAGGACGGAGGGTCGTCGGAGGCCCAACTCCGGGATGTTCTGCGCGTGGTGATCAACCGGCGGTGTTCCGCTCCCCGACCCAATCGCTGACGGGCCCATCACCGCGTTGGCGGAGAAATTCACGGGTCGGCGGCAACCTTCTCGATCTCCACGGCCACTGAGGAGTCGTAACCCCCTCACCGCACACAGCAGTTAAGGACTCCCCCGTGGCAACGCCCTCCCATCGCCGGTCAGTTCGCAAGCGTCGCACTCTCGTCGTCACCGCCGCCGCGGCTGTCGCGGGTATCGGTGCCGGGTTTCTTGTGCTGAATGCCAACGCGGCCGGTACGTCCGTCGGTCTCTCTCACCAGACCCTTGCCGCGAAGGACGGGTGGGCGTCGTCCGGGGTCGGGACGACCGGTGGGGCGAAGGCCGATGCCGCGCATACCTTCTCTGTCGCCACCCGTGCCCAGCTCGTGAAGGCGTTGGGGTCCGGCGGTGACACCGCGCCGCGGATCGTCAAGGTCACGGGGACGATCGACGCCAACACCGATGACTCCGGGAAGAAGCTGAGCTGCGCCGACTACTCGGCCGGGACCGGGTATTCGTTGGCCGCCTACCTCAAGGCCTTCGATCCGGCCACGTACGGCACCTCCAAGCTGCCATCGGGGACGCAGGAGACCGCGCGGGCCGCCGCGCAGGCCAGGCAGGGGAAGAACGTCGTCTTCCGGGTGCCGGCCAACACGACCGTCGTGGGCGTGCCCGGTACGCACGCCGGGATCACCGGCGGCATGCTGCAGATCCAGGGCGTGGACAACGTCATCGTGCGGAACCTGACCTTCGCCGCCACCCAGGACTGCTTCCCGCAGTGGGACCCGACGGACGGGGACAGCGGCAACTGGAACTCGCAGTACGACGCCGTCACCCTGCGCGGGGCCACGCACGTCTGGGCCGACCACAACACGTTCACCGACGCGCCGGGGCTCGACTCCGCCGACCCGACGTACTACGGGCGGCAGTACCAGATCCATGACGGCGACCTCGACATCACCAAGGGCTCGGACCTGGTGACCGTCGAGCGCAACCAGTTCACCAACCACGACAAGACGATGCTCATCGGCGCCAGCGACACGGACAGCGTCGGCAAGCTGCGCGTCTCCATCCACCACAACGTGTGGAAGGGGATCGTGCAGCGCGCTCCGCTGGCCCGGATCGGGCAGATCCACATCTACAACAACTTCTACGACACCACCGACCTCAACGGCTACGTCCTCCAGTACAGCGTCAACTCCCGCGCCAAGGCGCAGGTCGTCGCCGAGGACAACTACTGGAGGATTCCCGCGAGTCAGAAGACAAGCAAGCTGTTCAGCGGGGACGGCACCGGGTCGATCGCCGGTGGCGGCAACCTCGTCAACGGCACCGCCACCGACCTCGTCGCCGTCTACAACGCCGCCCACTCCAAGAAGCTGAGGACGACCGTGAACTGGACGCCGGCCCTCACCGCCGGTCTGGAGACGTCGGCGAAGAACCTGCCGACGGAACTCGCGACCACTACCGGCGCCGGCGTCCTGTCCTAGCGGGCATGGGGCGGCACCGGCGAACACCGGTCGGTTCGGCACCGGGCCGGTGTGTCCGGGGTCAGGTGTCGTACGTGCCGTCCCACGGCGGGCCGAAACAGTGCCGGTCCGGGTACAGCTCCGCCCAGCTGCCCTCCTCGTCCTCCTCGATCAGGAGGCCGAACAGGACGCCGTCGACGGTGCGTTGGAAGGGCCGGATCGCGATGTCGGTGTAGCTGCGGCGGGGGAGGGCGCGGAGCAGTTTCGCCAGGTGGATACGGGCCTGCGAGAGGACCGAACCGTCGCCGTCCGGGGCGCTCTGCTGCTGCGCCCACGTGCCGGCGCACCAGATCTCCGAGTCGCGGTACCGGCCCGCGGTGTCGAAGGTGTGGAGCACCGTGTAAAGACGTTTCTGCTCTTCCCAGCCGTCGTCGGGACGGAAGCCTTGGGGAAACGCGTAGGTGACCGACGCCAGGAACTGGCCGTCCGCGTAGCGGCCGACGGCACCGCTGCGTTGGTTCGGCTCGTAGGCGATCGGGATGACCTCGGGGACTGCCATGGCGGAACCCTACGGGTTCGCGTCGAGCTGTATGCGACGGGGTCGGTCAGGAATCATTCCGTACGGTCGTCCAGGCGCGGGAAGAGCGCCGCGCCCTTCGACACCGGCGAGCCGGCCGGGAGTTGACGCCACTCCGAGGCCTGCCCGATCCGCTGGTCGCGCAGCGGGCCGAGGGAGGCCGAGGCGCCGAGGGAGTCCCACAGGCGGCCCGACGTCTCCGGCATGACCGGTTCCAGGAGGACGGCGATCGCGCGGAGGGAGTCGGCGGCGGTGTAGAGGACGGTGGCCAGGCGGGCGCGGGCCTCGGGGGAGTCGGACTTGGCGGTCTTCCAGGGTTCCTGGTCGGTCAGATAGCCGTTGACCTGGCGGATGAAGTCGAAGACGGCCAGGATGCCGCCCTGGAAGTCGAGTTGGTCGCCGATACGGTGGTCGGCCTCCGAAGTCGCCCTGACAAGTGCCGACTTGAGGGACCGCTCGGGCTCGGTCTCCTCCCCCGGCGCGGGCAGGACGCCGTCGAAGTACCGGACGGTCATCGCGGTCACCCGGGACGCCAAGTTGCCGTAGCCGTTGGCGAGTTCGCTGGTGTAGCGGGCGGTGAAGTCCTCCCTGGAGAAGGAACCGTCCTGGCCGAAGGCGATCGCGCGGAGGAAGTACCAGCGGTAGGCGTCGACGCCGAAGTGCGCGGTCAGAGTGTCCGGGCTGATGCCGGTCAGGTTCGACTTGGACATCTTCTCGCCGCCGACCAGCAGCCAGCCGTTGGCGGCGACACGGCCGGGCAGCGGCAGGCCGTTGGCCATCAGCATCGCCGGCCAGATCACCGCGTGGAAGCGGAGGATGTCCTTGCCGACGAGGTGGACGTCGGCGGGAAAGGTCGCCCCGAACTTCTCCGGGTTCTCGTTGTAGCCCACGGCGGTCGCGTAGTTGAGCAGCGCGTCGACCCAGACGTAGATCACGTGCGTGTCGTCCCAGGGGACCTTGACGCCCCAGTCGAAGGTCGAGCGGGAGATCGAGAGGTCCTGGAGGCCCTGCCGGACGAAGTTCACGACCTCGTTGCGGGCGGAGGGGGGCTGGATGAAGTCGGGGTGGGCGTCGTAGTGGGCGAGGAGACGGTCGCCGTACTCGCTCAGCCGGAAGAAGTAGTTCTCCTCCTTGAGGAGTTCCACCGGGCGGCGGTGGATGGCGCACAGCGGGGTGCCGTCCTCGGCCGCGACCAGTTCGCCGGGGAGTTTGTACTCCTCGCAGTACACGCAGTACGGACCTTCGTAACCGCCCTTGTAGATCTCGCCCTTGTCGTGCAGGTCCTGCACGAACTCCTGGACGCGGTCCGTGTGCCGGCGCTCCGTCGTACGGATGAAGTCGTCGTTCGAGATGGCGAGATGGGACCAGAGCGGCTTCCAGGACTCCTCGACCAGGCGGTCCGCCCACTCCTGCGGGGGCACGCCGTTCGCCTCCGCGGTGCGCAGGATCTTCTGGCCGTGCTCGTCCGTGCCCGTGAGGAACCAGACGTCCTCGCCGCGCCGGCGGTGCCAGCGGGCGAGGACGTCCGCGGCCACGGTGGTGTAGGCGTGGCCGAGGTGCGGGGCGTCGTTGACGTAGTAGATGGGGGTGGTGACGTAGTACGTCATCGGGTCATCCCTGTTCGGTACGCCGTCGGGTCAGCCCTGGTCGCCGCCGAAGCGCTCCTTGTACGTCTCCAGGTCCTCGTCCGTGAGCTTGGCGAAGAGGACCGGCGGGACGATGAAGGGGGTGCCTGCGGGGACGGCGGTCAGGGACTTCGCCTCGTCCGGCGAGACCCAGGTCGCGGTGTCGTCCTTGAGGGCGAACGCCTGGCGCATCGCCGCCGAAGAGGTCGGGATGAAGGGTTCCGAGACGACCGCGTAGAGGTGGATCAGGTTCATCGCGGTGCGCAGCGTGAGGGCCGCGGCCTCCGGGTCGGTCTTGATCTCCAGCCAGGGGGCCTTCTCCTCCAGGTAGGAGTTGCCCGCCGACCACAGGGCGCGGAGGGCCGCCGCCGCCTTGCGGAACTGGAGCGCCTCCATCTGGTTCTCGTACTCGGCGAGGAGCTCCGCGATCTGTTCGCCGAGCTTCGTCTCCGCCTCGCCCGCGTCCGCGCCCGCCGGGACCTCCTCGCCGAAGCGCTTCTTCGAGAAGGACAGGACGCGGTTGACGAAGTTGCCGAGGGTGTCCGCCAGGTCCTTGTTCACCGTGGCGGTGAAGTGCTCCCAGGTGAACGACGAGTCGTCGGACTCGGGGGCGTTGGCGATGAGGAAGTAGCGCCAGTAGTCCGCCGGGAGGATGTCCAGGGCCTGGTCGGTGAAGACACCGCGCTTCTGGGACGTGGAGAACTTGCCGCCGTAGTACGTCAGCCAGTTGAAGGCCTTGACGTAGTCGACCTTCTTCCAGGGCTCGCGGATGCCGAGCTCCGTGGCCGGGAACATCACCGTGTGGAACGGGACGTTGTCCTTCGCCATGAACTCCGTGTAGCGGACGGTCGCGTCGCTCTCGTACCACCAGGACTTCCAGTCCCGCGTCTCACCTGCGGGCGCCGCGTCCGACCACTCCTTCGTCGCGCCGATGTACTCGATCGGGGCGTCGAACCAGACGTAGAAGACCTTGCCCTCCGCCGCCAGCTCCGGCCAGGTGTCGGCGGGGACCGGGACGCCCCAGTCCAGGTCGCGGGTGATCGCGCGGTCGTGCAGGCCCTCGGTGAGCCACTTGCGGGCGATCGAGGACGCCAGCTGCGGCCACTCCTCCTCGTGGGCCGCGACCCACTCCTCGACCTCGTGCTGGAGCTTCGACTGGAGGAGGAAGAGGTGCTTGGTCTCCCGCACCTCCAGGTCGGTCGAGCCGGAGATCGCCGAGCGCGGGTTGATCAGGTCGGTCGGGTCCAGGACGCGGGTGCAGTTCTCGCACTGGTCGCCGCGGGCCTTGTCGTAGCCGCAGTGCGGGCAGGTGCCCTCGACATAGCGGTCCGGGAGGAAACGGCCGTCCGTGGGCGAGTACACCTGGCGGATCGCGCGCTCTTCGATGAAGCCGTTCTCGTTCAGGCGGCGGGCGAAGTGCTGGGTGATCTCGCGGTTCTGCGGGGAGGAGCTGCGGCCGAAGTAGTCGAAGGCCAGCGCGAAGCCGTCGTAGACCGCCTTCTGCGCGTCGTGCGCCTGCGCGCAGAACTCCGCCACGGGGAGGCCCTGCTCCTTCGCGGCCAGTTCCGCCGGGGTGCCGTGCTCGTCCGTCGCGCAGATGTACAGCACGTCGTGGCCGCGCTGGCGGAGGTAGCGGGAGTACACGTCCGCCGGGAGCATGGACCCCACCATGTTGCCCAGGTGCTTGATTCCGTTGATGTACGGAAGGGCGCTGGTGATGAGGTGTCGAGCCATCGGGGGCTGCTCCCAGGTCGGTCTGTCGGTGTGGCTTCTGGTCGTGCTGGCGAACCTTGAAATCGTAGCCGACACGGGTGTGCCGCCCGCCTCCCGTTTTACGGGGTGAGAAGCGGGCGGCACGGGGCCTGCGGGTACTGCGTCGTGCTTACGGGTGTTACGGGCGCCAGTCGATCAGTACGCCGTCGTAGAGCTCCGCGTCCGTGAGCTCCAGGGGGGTCGGGCCCGCGTGGAAGAAGGCCGTGTTGTCGGTCTTCAGCTTGCGGAGGTAGTCGAAGGCCTTGTTGTCGTGGTCACCGAACGCGACGAACGAGAAGAACACCGAGGCGTGGGACTTGGCCGCGTCCGTGAGGGACAGGGTGGCCGGAGTCTTCGCGTCCGGGGCGCCGTCCGTCTGGAAGACGACGAGGGCGGGGGTGCCGGGGGTGGCGTTCTGGTCGTAGTGCCTGAGTACGGCTTCTACGGCGGCGTGGTAGCTGGTGCGGCCCATGCGGCCGAGGCCGGCGTGGGCCTTGTCGATCGCGTTCTCGGGGGAGGTGGGGGTGAGGTCTGTCGTGCCGTCGACCTCGGTGGAGAAGAAGACGACGTGGACGGTGGGGGTGGGGTCCGGGTCCAGGTGGGTCGCCAGGGCGAGGGTCTGGTCGGCGAGGGCTTGGGCGGAACCGTCCTTGTAGTACGGGCGCATGCTCGAGGAGCGGTCCAGGACGAGGTAGAGCTTTGCCTGGGTACCGGTGAGGTTCGCCTTGGCGAGAGCGGCGGCGGCGGAATCCAGCCCCCCGGCCTCGGCTACGCCCTCGGCCTCGAACGTCTCCCCACCCGCACCGCCCGTGACGGTCTCGTCGTCGGGTGCGAGTGGCCCCTGCGGGGCGGACCCACCGTCGGCGGCCGCGCCCGCGCCGGCTGCCGCGACGGGCGCGAGCACGGGGGACGGCTCGACGACGGGTTCCACGACGGGCTCTACGACGGGCTCCGCCACGGGCTCGGGAGCCTCGCCGCGGACAGTCTCCGGCTCACTCGCGGCCTCCGGCTCCGCCTCAGCGACCGGCGCCACCTCGGCCTCGGGCTCCGCGGCGGGCTCGGGCGCCACCGCGGGCTCGGTCTCGCCGACCGGCTCGGGCGCCACCTCGGGCTCGGGCTCAGCGACCGGCTCGGGCGTCACCTCAACCGCAGGCTCGGCCTCCGCAACGGTCTCGGCGACCGGCGCCACCTCGTGCTCGGCCTCCGCGACCGGCGCAACCTCGACCTCCGGTTCCGCCGCGACCTCCGCAACCGGCTCCGGCTCAGTCTCCGCAACGGTCTCAACGACCGGCGCAGCCTCGGCAACCGGCTCCGCCTCAGCCTCCGGCATCACCTCAGCCGCAGGCTCGGCAACCGGCTCCGCAACGGCCTCGGCAACCGGCTCCGCCTCAACAACCGGCGCCACCTCAGCCTCGGCCTCAGTCACCGGCTCAGCCACAGCCTCCGGCTCAGCCACAGCCTCCGGCTCGGCAGTCTCGGCGGCCGGCTCGGTAACTTCAGTCACCGGCTCGTCGACAAGCCCGCTACCCTCCGCCCCCTCGACGGACGTCGCCGGCTTCGGGACGGTCACGTTGTCGAAGGCCGCGGCCACGAGGTCGTGTTCGTCGTCGTCCTCCAGCGCGGAGGACGGCCGGGGTTCCGGGACCGTTGCCGCAGGTGAGGGGGTCGGCGTCGACGTGAGGTCGGGTTCGGGGGACGGGGACGGGACCTTGGCGTCCGGTTCCGTGGTCGTCGGTGGCTCGTGCGAAGGAGTGCGTTCCGCACCCTCTGCTTCGGCGGCACGCTCCTTGCGTGACCTGCCGAATGCGTTCCGCAGGAGAGTGAGAATGCCCATGTGCGCAACCCTTCGCGTGAGTTGAAGCCCGTCAATCCCTGGCCAGGACGGACACGTAAGGTTAGCGGCCTCAGACGGCGATCTTAGGCAGGGTCGGGGCGCGTGGGACGCCCGCCGTCAACACCCCCCGTTTCAACGGCCACTTCGCTCACCCGTTCACCGGCGTGTTCACCTCCGCGGCCGAATGTCCGCCCGCCGCCCCGTTCACCCGCCGTTCATCCCGAACGCCGGCCCTCCCACGTGCCCCCGCCCCTCAGGCCGGCTGTCCAACGGAGTGTCAGTGGCGGCCTCTACGGTGCCTTCCATGACGTACACCGGAAGGCCCTCGCCCTACAAGCAGCACTGGATACACCGCCCGCTCGAAGGCCACGAGGAGATCAACGTCGTCTTCTTCCGGGGGACTTCCCTGGACGCGCTGACCCGCGCGCTCCTCGCCGAACGACTCCTCCCCCTCGCCTACGCCAAGGGCACCACGTGGGGGCTCGTCATGCACGACATGTTCGGCTGGAACGACGACGACGACTACTACGACCCTGACGACTATGAGCGGGTGTCCCGGGCCAGCGGCGGTGAACTGGCCGTCTTCGTCACCGAGCCGTGCATCGCCAAGGTGCACGGACCCGAGTTCGCGTACTACCGCGACGGACGCCTCGTCAGCGGGATCAGATTTGAGAGCCCGTCCTACGGCTTCGGTGCCGAACCCGGACTCCTGGCGCCCGCCCTCACGGCGGCCGGGCTGATCGGGCCGGACGCGGAGATCGACCTGGGCGACGACGAGGAACGCCAGGTGCGGGTGATCTCGGACTTCTTCGGCCTGCCCGAACTCGACCTGTCCAAGACCGAGTTGGCCGATCCCGAATAGGCCGCCCGGTCCCCGACCTCCCCTCCCCTGACCTCAGTGCGGCGAAGCGATCGCCCGTGCCGCCGCCACCTCCTGCCGCAGCGGCTCCAGCACACTCTCCGCCGGACCCGTCAGCTCCGTACGGACCTCCACCAGCACCTCCGACTCGCGCACGCCCTCCGCCAACTCCCTCAGCTGACGGGCCACTTGGGTCACCTCGGCCGGTGACGGCTCGGGCGCCCCGTGTTTCACCCGTACCCTCGCCGCCGTCGTCGCGTCGACGATCCGCTCCACGGCGACGACCAGCGGCAGCCAGCCCGCGGCGAGGCGGCCGGTGGGCGGGGGTTCGGTCAGGGCGCGCTGGAACTCCGTACGGATGACGGAGAGGTCGCGGTAGAGGCGCCGCCGCATCCGCGCGCGGGCCGCCGGATCCACCTCCGCCGACCCGACTGCACCCTCCGCCGATCCGACCGCACCCTCCGCCGATCCGACGACACCCTCCGCCGACCCGACGGCACCCTCCCCCACAACACCTCCCGCCGTGCCGAACGCCGCCTCCACATACCTCGCCGTGTCCGCCACCGCCTCCGCCAGTCGGTCCCCCACTCGCGTGTGCCAGCTCTCCGGCCAGAGGAGGTAGCCCGCGATCAGCGCGATGCCGCAGCCGATCAGGGAGTCGATCAGGCGGGGGAGGAGGAGGGCCGTGCCCTGGTGGTTGAGGACGTCGGAGAGGAGGAGGATCACCGGGGTGATCGCGGCCGTCTGGTAGCCGTAGCCCCGGGGGGTCAGGGCGGGGATCAGGGGGGCCAGGAGGAGCAGGACCAGGACGTCCCACCAGCCGCGCGGGACCGCGGACAGGACCGCCGCCGCGATGACCAGGCCCACCACCGTGCCGAGGGCGCGCAGCAGGGCCCGGGAGAAGACCGAGCCGAAGTCGGGCTTCATGACGAAGGTGATGGTCAGGGCGACCCAGTAGGAGCGGGCCACGGGGACCGTGGAGACGAGGATCTGGGCGAGGCCGATGCAGACGGCGAGGCGGAGGCCGTAGCGCCAGGAGCCGGAGGACAGCAGGACGTTGCGGGCGGCCCGGGTGGCGCGGATGCGGAGGGCGGCCGGGCGGCCGAGGCGGTCGTCGATGCCTCGCGGGTCCACGTCCGGGGCCGTCACCACCTCGGCCGCGTGGCGCAGGGCGTGGTCGACCGCGCGGGTGCTCTCGCCGGTGGGGGTGGGCAGGTCGAGGCCTATCGGGCCGGTGTAGCCGGTCTCCACGGCGTGGGCGAGGTGGCGGACCGTGTCGCGGATCTGCGGGGGGAGCGGCCGGCCGGACTGGTGGACGGCGGGGGCGGCCTCGACCACCGGGGTGATGGCGTTCAACTGGGCCAGCAGGCGGGTGAGGTCGGGGCTGCTGCCGTGGTGGCGGGCGCGCCGGGCGAGGACGAGGTCGTACGACTGGTTCAGGGACTGGGTGACGGCCTGGCGGGCCGCGTCGTATCCGGCCGTGGGGTCGTCGCCGCAGGTCGCGAGGAGGTCGGCGACCGTGCGGTAGGTGTTGGCGACCGCCGCCCGTTCCGGGATTCCGGAGCGCAGGGGCCAGGCCAGCAGGGCGAGGAGGAGGACGAGGAGGCCGCCGCCGGACATCAGGGCGGGGGCCACCCACCAGGCGCCGGGGAGCGGGAGGCCCGCGCCGATCACCGAGTTGAGGAGCAGCAGCAGTCCCGATACGGAGGCCACCGCGCCGATCGTCGAGATCATCCCGGAGACCAGCGCGATGCCGGTGAGCGCGGCCACCGCCCACCAGCCGTGGCCGTAGGCCGCCGAGCCGAGGGTGACGCCGATCGCGCCGAAGAGCTGGGGGATCGCGATGTTGAGGATGCGCATCCGGTACGCGTCGGCGGTGTCGCCGATGACGCCGGAGAGGGCGCCCATGGAGGCGAGGGCGCCGTAGGCGGGTTGTCCGACGGCCAGGCCGATGGCCAGGGGGAGGGCCATCGCGACGGCGGCGCGGGCGACGGCCGGCCGGTTGAGGGGGGCCTGCTGGGGTTGGAGGTTCCTCACCAGCCAGTCGGGGGGTGTGAGGCCGATGGGGAACTCGCGGGACATGCGCCCATTATGGGCGGCCTCTCCGCTTATTCGTGCTGGTGAAGGGTGATGTCGACCAGCAGCGCGCGGTGGTCGGTGTGGGCGAGGTCGAGGAAGCGGGCGCTGTTCGTGGAGAAGTCCGGGGACAGCAGGACGTGGTCGATCTGGGTGCCGAAGGTGGGGGCCCAGCGCTCGGGCCAGCTCGGTGTGCGGTCGTGGCCGGCCATGCGGGCGCCGTCGCGCAGACCGGTGTCCAGGATGCGGCGGAAGGCCGCGTGGTCCTGGGAGGAGTTGAAGTCCCCGGCGAGGACGGTGGGGGTGGTGGGGTCGGCCGCGGCGAAGGCGCGGAGCCTGCCCAGTTCGCGGTGCCACAGGGCGACCTGGCGGGGCAACGGCGGCATGGGGTGGGCGAGTTGGAGCCGCACGGGGTGGCCGCTCACGTCCGCGACGGCGCCGGGCATGCCCATCGTGCCGGTGACGCCCTTCGTGCCCTTGAGCGGGAAGCGGCTGAGGATGACCGACCCGTGCGAACCGGCCGCCGCGACCGCCTGCCGGTAGGGGTACCCGGTGCCGAAGTCCCGCCGCAGGGTGGCCTGGCAGGTGTACTCGCACTCCTCCACGAACACCACGTCGGGCCGTTCCCGCCGGATCACCGGCACCAGCGAACCGGTCCCCCGCCCGAACTCGACGTTCGACGTCAGCACCCGGAACTCCGCGATCGCGGGCCCGCTCGGGTCACTGCTCTTCCCGTACGGCTCGATGAACCACGCCAGTAGTCCCAGCAGCGCGACCCCCCACACCAGGCCGAGCCGCCAGCGGGAGAACAGCGCGAGGAACAGACCGAAGCCGGTCGGGACCAGCAACCAGGGCAGGAACGCGAGGAGTTGGGGGACCGGGGTGACGCCGTCGGTGTCCGCCGTGCGGCAGCCGACGACCACGCTCACGCCCGTGAACAGCAGCCCGGCGCACCAGCGCCAGAAGCGGCGCGCTCGGTGGCGTTCGGGCACGAAGTCGGAGGCGAGCCAGTCGGTCGTCGCGGTGCCCAAGTGATGACCTTCCGGTCTTGGGAGCAGGTGTCCGAATCATCCCACGCGTTCCGAGATCATCCATGGGTTCCGGGGTTGTCACACGCGTACCAGGAACTCCCCCAGCATCTCGTTGAACTCCTCGGGGCGTTCGAGATTCGGCAGATGTGCCGCGCCCTCGATCACCCGGAGCGTGGAGTCGGGGAGCGCCGCGTGCATCGCCTCCGCGTCGGCGACCGGGGTGTAGGTGTCGTCGGCGCCGACGACGACCAGGGCCGGGACGGTCACCTTCGTCAACAGGTCCGTGTAGTCGGGGCGTTGGGCGCGGGCGCGCAGGGCGGCGGCAGCGGAGCCGGGGTCGGTGTCCGTCATCATGCGGTGGACGTGCGCCTTGACCTGCGGGTCGGCGTACGGCGCGACCATCCGCTCCAGCACCTCGTCTGCGTACCCGCGCATGCCCTCGCGGAGGAGGCGGTCGGCGGTCTCGCGGCGGGTGCGGGCGGCTTCCGGGGTGTCCGCAGCCGGGAAGGTGTCGGCGAGGACGAGACCCCGGACGCGTTCGCCGAACCGGCCGTAGCAGTCCATCGCGATCTGCCCGCCCATCGACAGCCCGGCCAGTACGAACGTCTCGACCTCCAGCTCGTCGAGCAGCGCCTCGAGGTCGGCCGCGAAGTCGGCGAACCGGGTGACGGCGGGGGCCGTGGGTGTACGGCCGTAGCCGCGCAGGTCGGGGGCGACGACCCGGCGGGCGGGGGAGAACGCCTCGATCTGCGGGGTCCACATGGTGTGGTCGAAGGGGTGGCCGTGAATGAGGACAAGTGGGGTACCGGTGGGCGTAAGGGGTGGCATGTGACCGACCCTAGGTCCGCTCAACTCCTCGGTGCAATAAAATCTTTGCCCTCGGTGCAATCGGGCCGGGAGCACCGAACGGGGACCACCAGTGGACGACTACCGGCGCATCGCCGACCGCATCACCGCCGACATCGCCTCCGGCCGGCTCCGCCCGGGCCAACAGCTGCCCCCGCAACGGGTGTTCGCCCGGCGGCGCGGGATCGCCGGGTCCACGGCGGGGCGGGTGTACGCCGAACTCGTGCGCCGGGGGCTGGTGGTGGGGGAGGTCGGGCGCGGCACGTTCGTCCGGGCGGCGGCGTCGGCGGGGCCGTACGGGCGGGCGCTCGTCGAGCCGTCGACGGCGGCGCCGGTGAATCTGGAGCTCAACTACCCTTCCGCGCCGGGGCAGTCGGAGCTGCTGGCGCCCGCGCTCGCGCCGCTTCTCCGTCCGGACGTCCTCACCGAGGCGCTGCGTCCGGCGCCGGCGACCGGTACGGCGGCGGCCCGTGAGGCGGTGGCCGACCTGCTCGCGACCCCCGTCTGGCGCCCGGCCTCCGACCGGATCCTCTTCACCGGCAACGCCCGTCAGGCCATCGCCGCCACCCTCGCCTCCCTCGTCCGGCCGGGCGGCCGGGTCGGGGTCGAGCCGCTGACGTATCCACTGGTCAGGGAGATCGCGGGGCGGCTCGGGGTCACCCTGGTCGCGCTGGAGGCGGACGGGGGCGGGCTGCGTCCGGAGTCGGTCCGTGCCGCGCATCGGGCCGGGCCCCTCTCCGCGCTCTACCTCCAGCCGACGCTCCACAATCCGACCTCCGTGACGACCGGTGAGTCCCGGAAGCGGGAAATCGCCGATGTCGTGCGGGAGTTGGGACTGCCTTGCGTCGAGGACCGCATCTGGTCCTTCCTCCATCCCGACTCCCCCGCCCCGCTCGCCGCCCACGCGCCCGACCTCGTGCATGCCGTGGACGGGCTCTCGAAGCGGGTCGCGCCGGGGCTCACCGTCGGCTTCGTCGTCGTACCGGAGGAGCGGGTCGACGAGGTGGCCGGCGCGATCCGGTCGGGTGGGTGGAGTGCGGGGCGGTTCGCGCTGGAGGCCGGGGTGCGGTGGATGACGGACGGGACGGTGGCGCGGCTGGTCGAGGCCAAGCGGGCGGACGCGGGGGCCCGACAGCGGCTGGTGGCCGAGGAGTTGGCGGGTTTCACCGTACGGGCCGATCCGCTCACCTACTACGCGTGGTGGGAGCTGCCTCCGCCGTGGCGGGCCGACACCTTCACGGCCGCCGCCACGGCCCACGGCATCGCGGTCACCCCGGGAACCACATTCACCGCCGACCCGACCCGATCCCCGAACGCAGTCCGACTCGGCCTGGCGTCAGCCACGGTCCCCGACCTGCGCCGAGCACTACGAACACTGGCTGCTCTCGCCGGGGGTGGGGCGGGCGGAACTCCCGTGTCTGGTGGGCGTGTTGGGTGAGTCGCGCGGGCGTGGGATTACTTACCGGTCTGCGGCGGGTGCTGCGGGCGCTCGCCGTTCTCGCGCGACGCGTGGCAGGGCGAACTCCCTTGCCTGGTCGGCGTGTTGGGTGAGCCGTTCGAGTGTGGTCAGACTTGGGCTCGGGTTGGCTGTTGTGCTGGGTCTGCGGTGGGGGCTTGCCGGTCTCGGAGCAGGCGGAGGAGGACGAACTCCCTTGCCTGGTGGGCGTAGCGGGTGAGCCAGGCGATGGCGGCGACCGTGAGGCCTACGCCGAGGAGGAGCCAGGCGACGGTGCGGAGGGTTGCGGTGAGGGCGTCGTAGATCGCGCCGCCCGCCGCCTCGGTGACCTCCGCCGGCAGGTCGGCGACGGTGAAGTGGCGGCCGATGACGAGGGCGAGGCCGAGCAGGGCGCCGCCGAGGGCCGTGCCGAGCGCGGTCGCGGTGATCGCGCGACGGCGGCGCACAGCGACGGCGATGCCGGTGACGGCGAAGACGGCGGCGGCCACGGGAAGCCAGAAACCGGCGACCTGGAGCACGTGGAACTCCTTCCGGAGCGGGCCCAGTTCACCGGCGGGCAGGACCGCGACCTCGGTGTGCCGGACGGGGATGTTGTTCGCCAACGGCAGGTTCTCGTGGGCGAGTTGGTGTTTGACGCTGGCGGTGACGGGGGCCAGGTCGACGGTGACCGTGCCGGACCGCCCCTCGTCCTCCAGGGCGCGCAGGACGGCGTCGTGGGTGACGCGGTTGCCCTCGTCCCAGGCCACACGGAACGCCCGGGTCTTGGTGAAGGAGTGCATGGCGTCGTGGACGAAGGGCGCCATCACGCCCTGGGTCGCGCTCATCCGGACCCCGTCGACCCTGGTCCCGCCGATCCGGGCACGGCCGACCCGCACCTCGCGCAGGATGCCCGTGCCGACGGTGTCCGCGATCACGTCCCGTACGGCGGGGTCGGCGGCGAGCGGCGCCATCGTCGTGACGTAGCGGCCGGAGTCCGTCAGGCCGTACGCCGCCCAGGCCGCCAGCACGCCGAAGGGCGTGAGGAGGCAGGAGAGGGCGACGAGGACGGCCGACAGGGCGCTCCGGAGACGTGGGGGCACCTCCCCAGGACAGGCCCGGGAGGCGCCGTACGCGAGCGGGTCGGCCCTTTTTGACTGCGTATGGGTCAAATGTCGAACCGAATGGGTGGGCCGGCTCGCGGAACGCCCCGGAACCCTTGGCGGAACTGGGCGGTCCGCTCTCCGGTGGAGGCCTCACCCGAACGGGTGTTTCCTGGAGCTGGGGAGAAGGAGGCCGAACATGCGCACCACTCCGGCCCTGCGGACTCTGGCCGCGGCCCTGCTCACCGGTGGCACCCTCGCCGTCGCGGCGGCGGGCACCACGGCGTCGGCAGCACCGACCACGTACGCCGAAGGACATGGCGGTGGTGGCGGTGGCGGCAGTCCGATCTGGGGCACCATCGTCTCCCGCACGGACCTGAACGTGCGGGAATCGCCCACCACCCACTCACCCGTCGTCGACTCGCTCTCACCCGGCAGTCAGGACCGCGTCCAATGCGTGGTCAGGGGCCAGAGCGTGAACGGCAACCCCGACTGGTACTGGCTCGTCGGCGCCCAGGCCTGGGCCAGCGCCGCGTTCGTCGACACCGGCGGCCACGGCGTGCCCTCCTGCTCGGACCCGTGTCCGGGCTGGAAGGACGGCGGCGGCAACTCCGGCTGGAGCAGCAACAGTTCCGACTGGAACAACGACAACAGCTCGTCCTCGTGGAGCACCTCGGCCTCCGGGTCGGACGCGTCGGGCTCCTGGAGCTGGAGCGCCTCCGGTTCGTCGACCGGCGGCGGCATCTGGAGCTGGTCGCCGTGACGCGGTCGTAGCGAAGGGATCGTGAGCAGTGCGTGGCCCCCGGCACCAACTCGGTGCCGGGGGCCACGTGTTGCTGTCCGTGCGGGTCAGCGGACCCGGTTGCCCGCTCCGTCCTCGCGCGTGTAGTAGCGGTAGAAGAACACCAGGAACACGCCCGCCGTGGTCGCGAGACCGATGGCCGCCGAGCGGAGCACGCTCTCGCCGGTCTGGCTGTACAGGAAGCCGACCGCGGCACCCGCGAAGCCGGACTTGACCAGCGAGTGCAGTTCCCGCTTCAGCAGCGGGGCGAACTGAGCGACCGCCAGACACAGCACGATGAACGCGACTGCCGTGACGAAGCCGAACAGGATGTTCCAGCCGGTGATGGGGCCGCCGCTGCGACGGTTGGCCGCCGCCCAGTAGCCGTAGACGAGCCCGAGGACGACCGGGATCGCGATCTTCGCGACGCGGTGGACGCGGGCGTCGAAGATGTCGGGCAGATTGCTCGTGAAGCCACGCGGGCCGGTGGTGCGCGGGCCTGTCATACGGTTCGGGCCGCTCATTCCGCCGGGCGTGGGTGCCGCTTGGGCCATGAGAGCACTCCTCTCTCTCCCCCGTACTACCAATGCACACCCCGGCGGAGACGGTGGCAAGTCGGAGTGCGGCCTCGGTTGGCCCGTGTTTCGCTGGGGCGCATGAAGCTCGTACTCTTCGGCGCCACCGGCATGGTCGGCAGCCGGATCGCCACCGAGGCCTCGGCCCGCGGCCACCAGGTGCTGGCGGTGAGCCGTTCCGGCCAGTCGCCGGTCCCCGGGGTCACCGCCACCGCGGCCGACGCGACCGACCCGGACCGGGTGGCCGAGGTGGCGCGCGGCGCCGACGTGGTCGCCTCCGCGTGTGTGCCGCCCCGCGACGGCAGCGATCCGCGCGATCCGTTCCTCGCCCTGAACGAGGCGCTCGTGGCGGGTGTCCGCGCGGCCGGTGTGGGACGGCTCATGGTGGTCGGCGGCGCCGGCGGCCTGGAGGTGGCCCCCGGCCAGGCGCTCAGCGACCAGCCCGGCTTCCCCGAGGCCTACCTCCCGGAGGCCCACGCCCACCGCGCCGTCCTCGCCTACTACCGCGCCCTCGACGACGGCCCCGACTGGACGTACGTCTCCCCCGCCGCCGAGATCGCCCCGGGCACCCGCACCGGCCGCTTCCGCGTCGACGGGGACCGGTTCATGACCGACGACCAGGGCCGCAGCCTCATCAGCGCCGAGGACTACGCGGTCGCCTTCGTCGACGAGCTCGAACAGCACGCCCACCCGCGCGCCCGGATGTCGGTCGCGTACTGACGCCGTGAGCGGCCAGGGGACCGGACCGGTGCGCCGCGGGCTCGGGCCCTGGCGCCACGGCGACTCCGGGCGCTCCCCGCTCGACCGGCTGCCCCGCGCCGGGGACCCCGACGCGCTGCGGCGCCAGCATCTGCTGCGGGTGCGCGGGCGCAGCGTCGCCTGGATACCGCCGCTGCTGGTGCTCATCACCATCCTCCAGGTCGACTGGTACACCGGCGGCGAGTTCCGGACCGTCTCCTGGATCGTGCTCGTGCCCGGCATCGCCGCCGCGATCTGCGGGGTGTGGGGCACGGCCGTGTTCGCCGTGCTCGGGGTCGCCACCTACGCGCTCGCCGACCACGCATGGCCGCGCCAGTACCAGACCGGCCTGCCCGACTTCATCCTCGTCGGCGTCGGCGGTGTCCTCGCCGTCCTGGCCTGCGTGGTCCGGGTCCGCGGCGAGCGCCGGATGCTGCACATGCGGGATGTCGCCGAGACCACCCGCCGCACCCTGCTGCGCCCGCTGCCGCCGGGCTGGGGCGGCCTCGACCACGCGGCCGTCTATCTCGCGGCGGACGCCTTCGCCCGCGTCGGCGGCGACTTCTACGACATCCAGCCCGGCCTGTACGGCACCCGCGCCCTCGTCGGTGACGTCCAGGGCAAGGGCCTGGGCGCGGTGGAGGCCGCGGCGGCGCTGCTCGGCACGTTCCGCGAGGCGGGCTATCACGAGCCGGAGCTCGCCAGTGTCGCCGCGCGGCTGGAGACACGGATCCAGCGGCACGGGCTGCATCTCGCGGCGCTGGGTGCGGGCGAGGACGTCGACCGGTTCGCCACCGCCGTGCTGCTGGGCTTCCCCCTCGGCGAACCGGACATCGTCGAGGTCGTCAACTTCGGCCACGAACCCCCGCTGGTGGTCGGCCCGCAGGGCGTACGGTCCCTGCCGCCCGGGCACGGACTCCCGCTCGGGCTGGGCGAGTTGGCCCACATGGACGGGCCGCCGCCGACGCTCCGGATCAGGCTCGCGCCCGGCGAGACGCTCCTCGTCGTCACGGACGGGGTGACGGAGGCGCGGAACGGGGACGGTGTCTTCTATCCGCTCAAGTCCCTTGTCAGGGACGGGGTGCTGGCCGATCCGCAGCTCACCGAACCGGACCGTCTCGTCACCTTCGTCCGGGACGGCACACTGCGGCACGGCGGCGGACACCTCGCCGACGACACCACGATCTTCGCGGTACGGCGGTCCTGACATCACCCTTTGCGGCAGCAGAGGGTAAGCAGAGGTTACGGTGCTTCGGTACGAAGTGGGTGACGGATGGTTCGGGGGAGGGCGCCATGCCTGGAACGGTGTTGCTGCTCGCGGCCTCGCCGGTCGGCAAGGGGCGGCTGGTGGACGCGGCCTCCGTCCTGCCGGTGCTCGCGGCGGTCGAGCCCTCGGTGCTGTCCGGCGCGGACACGGCCAACGTTGTCGAACTCGCCGATCCGCTGGAGCCGCAGGCCGTGCTGACGCGGCTGCGCGCCGCCGCCACGGCCCCCGGGCCGTTGACCGTGTTCGTCGCCGGGCAGCTTCAACTCGACCGGAAACAGCACCTTCCGCATCTGGCGCTGGCGCGGACCACTCCGGCGACGGTTCGCTACACCGGGTTTCCGTGGGCGTGGGTGCGGGAGGAGTTGCGGCTGCGGGCGCCGGGCACGACGACGTTGCTGCTCGATCTGCACACCGACGCGGAGACCTGGCAGTGGTTGCGGGCGCATCCGCTCGACTCGGGGCGCACGAACGCCGTTTACGGTCGCATCGCGCCGCCGCCCGCCCGTCGGGTGGTGGCGGTTCCGTCGTACATGAAGGCGGTGGCGACGATTCTGCGGAGCGGGTGGCGGCCGCCGGTGGAGCAGTTGCATCAGCAGGCGGTGGAGAGGCTGGGGGCGGAGGGGTACGCGGACGTGCTCCTGGCTTCTCCTGGGTTCGTGGGGGCCGCCGCCGTTCCTGGGGGCTCCGCCCCCAGACCCCCGTCGGCCCTGAAGGGGCCTCGTCCTCAAACGCCGGACGGGCTGGAAAGTACGGGGCGTTGGGAAGACGAGCGGGGGCTGAACAACCCCGGCCGGAGTCTGAACAGCCCAGGTCGGCCGCAGGATGCCGATCCGCACGGTGCCATCACCGCCGCCGTCCAAGCGGGCCGTCACCCCGACGCCGACGCTCTCGCCGCCGAGCACGAGCAGGCCGCGGTCCGTGCTCATGGTCGGGGTTCCGAAGAGGCTCTGCACTGGACCGAAGTGCGGGCGGATCTGGCGATGTTGGCGGGGGATCCGGTGCGGAGTTGTCAGGCGTGGCTCGCGGTGGCGGGGGCGCGGCTCGCGGCGGGGCAGGCGGCTGGGGCCGTCGCTGTCGAGGCCGCTGTGGATCGGGCGCATCATCAGTGGGGGCAGATCCACGATCCCGCCGCGGCCAGGGAACTCGGGCTCGCGCTGGCCGAGTTGAGGGAGCTCGTGCCGGGGCGGCGGAAGGGTGCTCTGGATCATGTCCGGAGGCAGCTGGGGCAGTTGGAGTCGCAGCCGCTCACCTCGTGAAGACTCGTGAAGCTCCCCGCATCTCCCTCCCCTGGAGTCAACGGCGGTGCCATGATGGTGCGTCAGGGCTGAGGGGGATGGAGTGGCCGACCAAACAATTCGCTTACGGCTGGACGGAACCGCGGACGCGCGCGATGTCGGCGCGCTGATGGCGTGGCTGGCGCGCGAGGAGCCGCTGGAGGAGCGGGTGCGCGCGGGCGGCCTGCGGATCAGTGAGGCGCGGTCGAGCGAGCCCGAGTCCGGGGCGCCCATGGGGGTGGGCTCGGAGATCGTGGTGGCGCTCGTCAGCTCGGCCGCCGCGCCTGTCTTCAACCAGCTGGTGCAGGAGATCAGACGGGCCGTCGTGGCCTGGCGGGACAACCGCCGGGAAGTCGAGCACGGGGACCCGCCGCAGGTGGACGTGGATGTGGTGTCCTCCGACGGCAACGGGTAGCCCGGTGTCCGACTTCGACCCGCGGGGGAAGGTCAACCGGGCGCTGCTGGTGGGTGTCTCGGAGTACGACACCACCGTGCCGCCGTTCGGTGTGCCCGGTGATCTCCCGGCCGTCAAGCACAACCTGAACCTGCTGCGGGACGTGCTGCCCAGGGGCCGGGTGTTCGGCGACCACGAGGTGCGGGTGCTGCGGTCGCCGACGCTGGACGACTTCGACCGGGCGCTGCGCACCGCCGCGCAGGAGGCCGAGGGTCTGCTCCTGGTGTACTTCGCCGGGCACGGCGCGATCACCGCGGCGGGCGACGAGCTGTTCCTGCAGATGCGCAACGCGAGCGTGGTCGCGGGCGGCCAGGCGGTGTTCCCGGGCGCCGAGATGGTCACCACGATGCTGACCATGCTGGCCGCGGGCCGTGCCGAGCGGATCGTGGTGGTCCTCGACTGCTGCTTCGCCGGGAACGCGGGCTGGATCTGGGAGAACTTCCGCGACAAGCGACGCGTGCTGCTCCAGCTGAGCGTGCAGGCCAACCACCGCATCGACGCGGGCGACGGCACGGGCCCGACGCCGTTCACGGAGCGGCTCGTCCGGCTCCTCGACCGGGACGGCGAGGTGCGGTTCGTCGAACTCTCCAGACAGTTGCGGGAGTTGATGCGCCAGGACGGGTACAGGACCGTGCGCGGTGACCCCTGGGAGCCGCGCGGGCGGTGGGAGCCCGAGGAGGACGTGCTGCTGTCGGCCCGGCCGGTGCGGGGGGAGCGGCCTGATCCTCCGGTGCGGAGGCCGGTGCGGAGGACCGTCGGACCCGAGCGCGGGCCGTCCGCCTTACGGCGCGCGGGGGTGGCGCTGCTCGGCGCGCTGCGGGCGTCCGGCGGTGTCGTCGCCGGGTGGTTCGGGCGCTGGGGGGCGCTGCCGCGGGCCGCGACCCGGATCACCCTGGTGCTGGCCCTCGCCGCCCTGGGACTCGGGTCGTACGGCATCTACACGCTCGCCGCCGGCAGTCCATCGTGCGGTCCGCCGCTCGAACTGCGGGTGCTGGCCGACCCCGATCTGGAGTCCACGGTCCGTTCGCTCGCCGACGCGTATCTCACCTCGGACGCGAACACCACCGGCGACGGCTGCCGCCGCAGCGGCATCACCGTCTACAGCGCGGGTTCCGCCGATGTCGTCACCGCGCTCCAGCGCCAGTCGGACGCCTGGCAGGAACCCAGCGACGACATCGACCCGCAGCGCGACATCGGCCCGCAGCCGGACATCTGGATCCCGGCCTCGGTCGCCGACGCCGCCCGGGTGACCGCCCACCAGGACATCGATTCCGTCGTCGCACTGACCTCGGACGCCGAGCCGCTCGCCTATTCGCCACTGGTGCTCGCCGTGCCCAAGAGCCTTGCGGGGGAAGGCAGTTCGGGGAGCGGACTGCGGCTGAACGAGCTCATCACCGTGTTGCGCGGCCGGGCCCCGGACGCCGAAGTGACCCGTCCCGACCCGGAGTTCACCGACGCGGCCCTGCTCGCGACCATGGGGCTCTACCACAACTCGGACGTGCGCAGCGCGGAAGCCCTGGTGCGTTCGCCGGGCCCGCCCGCGCCCACGGCCGCCGACCTGCTGTGCACGCTGCCCGACGACTCGACCGTGGACCGCACGACCGCCGCCCTGGTCCCCGAGTTCCTGCTGAAGAGCGGGGTCGGCTGCGACCGTGCGACCCGGGTGCCCCGGGTCGCCGAGTACCCGGACGACACCGCCGGCATCGAACCGGCCTTCGTCCGCGTCGGCTGGCAGGGCGCCGACCGGGACCGGGAGGCGCGGGACACGGCGGTTGAGGACTTCCACCGGTGGCTCGCCGGGAGCGGCGGCCGGGCCGTGTTCGCGGCGGACGGCTTCCGTTCGGCGGGCGGTGACCGCGACCTGCTGGACCCCCGCGCGCCCGGCGCCGGCGTGGACCCCACCCCGGCGGACCTGCCGACCAGCGTTGTCGAACAGCAGGCCATGGTCGACGCGCTCTCCGGCTACCGGGGTGCCGACGGCCCCGGCCGGGTGCTCTTCCTGATCGACGACTCCGGTTCGATGGGCGCCCTCTGGGAAGGGCCGAGCGGCGGTCCCGGCCTGGTGAAGCAGTCCCTCGGCGGGCTCGGAGGCAAGGACCAGTACGGGGTGTGGGGCGTGTCCGGGCTGGACGCCCACGCGCCGTACAAGGCGGTGCTCCCCTTCGGCCCGCACAAGCGGGGCCCCGCCGAGACGGTCATCGGCAGGATCGGAATCCAGGACGCCCAGGCCGACCCGCACGCCGCGCTGCTCGCCGCGCTCGACTACATGGCCGCGCGCGGAGCCGACGACCACCAGCCCCGGCTGATCGTGTACGTCACCGACGACGAGGACAACAACCGGCTCACCGGCGCGGAACTGGACGCCGTACTGACGAAGGCGCGGTCGGTGAAGGTGCCGGTGGCGATGGTGTCGCTGGTGGGCGGCGGCTGCGACAAGGGCAAGCCGGACGAGCGGATCTCCGGTGCGAGCGGCGGCCGTTGCCTGGACGCCGACACGGATCTCGGCGCCGGCCTGCACGACGAGGTCGCGCGCACCGGAATGGGGGAGGACTGATGGCCCGGCGCAGGTACGCGGCACTGCTGACCCTGCTGCTGCTCGCGGGCTGCACCGGCGGCCACACCTCGGCGGGGCCGGCCGCCGACGAGGGGCCGGGCGAGATCGTGGTGGCCAGCGGCCGGGACGTCACCGGCAAGAGCGGCATCCGCGAGCAGCTCATCGCCGCCTGGAACGACCAGCAGCGGAAGGCGGGTTCGGGCTACCACGCCCGGCTGGTCGAACTCCCCGGCAACGCCGACGAACAGCGCAGCCAGCTGCTCGGCGCCCTCCAGTCGGGGAGCGCCGACTACGACGTGGTCAACCTGGACGTCACCTGGGTACCGGAGTTCGCCGCCGCGCACCTCGTCCGCCCGCTGCCCGACGGCACGGTCGACGCCGATGTCATCAAGTCCGTGGCGGACACGGCCCGTTGGGACGGCAAGGTGTACGCGGCGCCCTTCAACAGCGATGTCGGGCTGCTGTACTACCGCACCGACCTCCTGAAGAAGGCAGGGGTCTCGCAGCCCGACCTGAACCAGGGCATCACCTGGGCCCGGCTCCAGGAACTGAGCCGCGCCGTCCGGCAGGCCCTCCCCGAAGTCGCCGGCTGGACCACCCAGCTGGGCGCCTACGAGGGCCGTACGGTCAACGCGATCGAGGCGTTCGCATCGGCGGACCCGGACTTCGAGTTGACCGACGACAACGGCCATTACGACGCCTCCGTGGGGAAGTTGACGGCCGGGATCGCCGAACTCCGCAGCCGCACCGACCCCTCGTACACCCTCCCGGCCGCCTTCTCGTCCGACGAGGCCGACTCGCTGGGCGACTTCGCGGACGGCCGGACGGAGTTCCTGCGGCAGTGGCCGTACGCCTACCGCACCCTGCACCAGTCGTTCGACGCGAGCCGGCTCGGGGTCGCCCCGCTGCCGGGCCGCGCGGTGCTCGGCGGGCAGAACCTCGCGGTGACCGAGTCGTCCGGGCGGGCGGCGAAGGCGGCCGACCTGATCAAGTACCTCACGGGCAAGCAGAGCGAACGCTGCCTGCTGGACGCGGGGTTCGCGGCCACCCGCACCTCCGCCTACCAGGACAACAACGTGACCTGCGGCGTCGGCACCGCCCCGACGCCGTCGGCCTCCCCCACCGGCGAGCGGACCGACAGCATGCCCCGCGACGCGGCCGGCCGCCCCGCGTACGCCCGCACCACCCTGCTCCCCGCGCTGCGCAAGGCGGTTCAGCGCCCGCGCACCCCGCTGTACGGCGCGTTCACCCAGACCTTCACCGCACAGCTGGGCCCCCTGTTCCGGGACGACCCGCCGAGCGACGCGACCCTGGCGAAGAGGCTGGACACCGCGCTGAAGAAGGCCCTGCCCAACTGAGTCGGTCAGCCGGCGAGAAAGGCCAACGCGCCCGACACCAGGGTCCGCACGCCCGGCGCGACGGTCACCAGATCGGGTGCGAACTGCGGGCTGTGGTTGCTGGGCACGGCGTGGAACTTCTCCATGAGATCCGTGCCGGGCGCCGCGTCCCACACGTCGGCCGAGGTGCTCGTCACGAACCAGTAGGAGTACGGCACCCCGTCCGGGACCAGGTGCGGGAAGTCCTCGCTGCCCATCGCGGGGCCGGGGTCGAAGACCGTGCCCGCGCCGAGGACCTCGGTGTGCACGGCGGCGACGCGGCGGTCGGTGTCGGCGTCGTTGACGGTGATCGGGAAGTCGTTGCCGAAGGTGATCTCGGGCTCGCTCGGGCAGCCCGCGGCGAGGCACTCGCCGGTCGCGATACGGCGGATCGCGGCGAGCATCCGGTCCCGTACGTCGGGGGACTGGGTGCGGAGGTTGAGGGAGAGCCGGGCGGTGGTCGGGATGATGTTGTGCCGGGTGCCCGCCTCGATGCGGCCCACGGTGAGGACGGCGGAGTCGCGGGCGGCGATCTCGCGGGAGACCACGGTCTGCAGCCGGGTGACGAGATAGGCGGCGGTGACGACCGGGTCGACGGTCGTCTCGGGCCGTGAGCCGTGCCCGCCCCGCCCGTGGATGACGATGTCGATATCGGTCGTCGCCGACATGATCAGCCCCGGCGAGTGCGGATAGAACCCGGCGGGCCCGGGCGCCACGTGCTGGCCCAGCAGCACGTCAGGACGCGGGACGCGCTTGTACAGACCGTCGGCCACCATCGCCGCCGCACCCACGCCCGTCTCCTCCGCGGGCTGCCCCACCAGCACCAGCGTCCCCGACCAGGCGTCCCGCCCGGTGGCCAGCGCCCCGGCCGCCCCGGCCAGCCAGGTCACATGCATGTCGTGCCCGCAGGCGTGCATCACCCCGTCCACCGAGGAGGCGTACGACAGCCCGGTCTCCTCCGGCACCGGCAGCGCGTCCATGTCGGCCCGCAACAGGACGGTGGGCCCGTCCCCGTTCCGCAGCACCCCGGCGACCCCGGTCCCCCCGATCCCCTCAAGGGTGTCGAACCCCGCCTCGGCGAACCGCTCGACCAGTTTCCCGGCCGTACGGTGCTCCTCGCCGGACAGCTCGGGATGCCGGTGCAGATCCCGGTAGAAGTCCTCCAGCCCGGAAACGGGGAGGTCGGCGGTGAGATCCAGGGCGATGCGCGCGGCAGCAGACGTCATGGCGTCAGCGTAGGACGCCCGGACCTGCGGGTCACTCGTACGGCCCAGCCCACCCGGCCGCGCCCGCGCGGCACTGATCCACTGATGGATACGAAACAAGGGGGCCGGTAGTACCCACTAGCACCCACCGAAGGATGTGCCGCTCATGGCCACCACCCTCGCCGTCAACTTCACCCAGGGGCTGAACGACGCCTGGTCCAAGGTCGCGCAGTTCGTGCCCAAACTCGTCGGCTTCCTGGTCATCCTGGTCATCGGCTGGTTCGTGTCGAAGATGATCGCCCGCGTCCTGGACCGGGTGCTGCGGAAGGTCGGCTCGGAGAAACTCTCCGAACGGGCCGGTACGGCAAGGATGTTGCGGGACTCCAAGTACGACATGACCGGCATCGTCTGCAAGATCGTGTACTACGCGCTGATGCTGATCACCCTGCAGCTCGCGCTCGGTGTCTTCGGCACCAACCCGGTCAGCACGATGATCAACGGCATCGTCGCCTGGCTGCCGCGCGGCATCGTCGCGGTCGTCCTGGTCGTCGTCGCGATGGCCATCGCGAACGCGGTGCGCGGCATCGTCGGCAGCGCCCTCTCCTCGATGTCGTACGGCAGGATGCTCGCCACCATCGTCTGGGCCTGCATCGTCGCCCTCGGCGTGATCGCCGCGCTGGGTCAGGCGGGCATCGCCACCTCGGTCACCCAGCCGGTGCTGTACGCGGCCCTCGCGACCGCCGCCGGCATCATGATCGTCGGCGTCGGCGGCGGCATGATCGGCCCGATGCGCCAGCGCATGGAGCGCATGCTGACGGCGGCCGAGCGCGAGACGACGAACGCGAAGGGCAGCCTCACGGCCTACCAGTCGGGCCGTGAGGACGCGATGACCAACCAGCCGGTGCGCGAGCGCACCGACCTGGGGACGGACATGGGGACGGATGGTCGACGGGACATGCCCGGGTCGTCGGGCATGTGAGTGGGGGCAGCCCTACGGGGCCGTGTGGAGATGCAGAACCCGCGTGGCCTCGTGGGCCGGACCGGGCTCGGCCGCTTTGGCCGGGCTCGCGTTCGCCGCTCCGATCAGGGCGGCGACAGCGATGACGGCGGCGCAGAATCCTCTGACGTAACGCGCGGACATACCTACCTCGCAACGACAGTGACAGCGACGGCAACAGCAGCGACAGTAGCGAATTAAACACGCTTAATGCGTGCCTAACTTAGGGGGTCGGAGTACGCAACGGGAAGAGGCCCAGGGGGAGTTGAGCCAGTGGAAACCCTTTTTCAGTCACCCTGGCGCTGCTCGGGCAGCAGTCCGTGCCGGTGTACGAGCCAGCTGATGGCGGTCAGCCTGCACACCGCGTAGTCGTGCCCGACCGGCTCCCGCCAGTCCAGCTCCGCGAGCGCGTCGAGGAACCCGAGCGCGTAGTCCGTGAGGTCCGCGTGGTCCGGCGCCGGGGGTGTCAGCCCGGGCCCGCCGGCCGACAGCCGTTCGCGCAGTTCAGCCACGTGCTGGTCGACCTCGGCCACGAAGGCAGGCTCGAACGCGAACTCCGCGAAGCGGGGCCCGTACGCGCTGCTGATCTTGGCCAAAGGGGACATTTCTCCACCGTACGGTACGTGCGTCAGGGAGAGTTCGTGATTCTCGTCACCCGGAGAGCTCCGCGTGGTTACTCTCGGCGACAGGCCGTAACTACTCGGAGGTGGCTGTCGTATGGCCAACGTTCGTCAACTCGACCCGAGCGCATCGCCGTTGGACTACTTCGGCTACGAGTGCCGCCGCTTGAGGGAAGCGGCGGGCCTCACGCTGGAAGGTCTCGGCAAGATCCTCTTCTGTACGGGCTCGCTCATCGGGCAGGTGGAGACGGCACAGAAGGTACCGACCCGGAACTTCGCCGAACGCCTCGACGCGGCGTTCCTGACGGACGGGTCCTTCACGCGGATGATCGGCATGGTTCTGCGGAGCCAACTCCCCAACTGGTTCCAGGCGTACGCGGACATGGAGGCGAAGGCTGCGTTCATTTCCACGTACCAGTGCCAGGTGATCTACGGCCTGCTCCAGACGCCGGAATATGCGGGTGCCCTGGTGGGCGTCGAAGCGCCGGACCGCGTCGAGGAGTTGGTCGCGGCGCGCATGGAACGACAGCGCATCCTGAAGAAGGGCCAGCCGCCCGCCGTGTGGGTCGTTCTCGACGAGGCCGTGCTGTACCGCGAGGTCGGCGGGCGCGAGGTCACGCGCAAGCAACTCGCTCGTCTGATGAGTTTTCGCGGCGACCCCTGGGTGAACATTCAGGTGATCCCGTTCTCTGTGGGCGTGCACACCGGGTTGTTGGGCTCCTTCACCCTTCTCCGCTTCGACGACGACCCTGACATCCACTACTCCGAGGGCTACGACCAGGCCCACATGACCGCCAACCCGGAAGCCATCAGGGAGCGTTCGGTTGGATATGCTCGTTTGCAGGCCTGCGCCCTCTCGGTGGAGGACTCGGCCGACCTGATCGCCCGCGTGATGGAGGAGCGTTATGGAGACCGGCCGACAGACGTGGCGGAAGTCGAGCTACAGCAGCACTAACGGCGGCGAGTGCGTGGAGTGCGCCCCCATCGGCACGGTCGCGTGGCGCAAGTCGTCCTTCAGTGGCAGCAACGGCGGCGACTGCGTCGAGGTGGCCACCGGCGCCCCCTGCGTCGCGATCCGTGACTCCAAGAACCCGGACGGTGCCGTTCTGACCGTCAACCGGTCCCGCTTCGAGGAATTCATCAACTCCCTCTCCATGTAACTGACTTACTGGCCAGTCCGTAAGTCGGCTTACTGGCATGATTAATGCATGGTGAGACGGGACGACCCGGAAGTCATCGGGCGCAGGGTCCAGCAGTTGCGGCACGAACGCGGGCTCACGCAGCGGCAGTTGGCCGAGCCCGCCTATACGCCGGCGTACATCTCCACGCTTGAGGCCGGACGGGTCCGCCCCTCGGACGACGCGCTGCGCCACCTCGCGGAGCGACTCGGCGTCGCCTACGAGGAGTTGGCGACCGGCCGTCCCGCCCACCTCGCCACCGAACTCCGCCTGCGCCTCACCGAGGCCCAACGCACCCTGGCCACAGGGGAGTCGGAGGAAGCGGCCGAGCAGTACGCCGACCTCCTGGAGGAGGCGGAGTCGCTCGGCCTCGCGGACGAGGAGGCCGTGGCGCTGCTGGGTCTCGGCGAGTGCGGCCTCGACACCGGTGATCTGTCCGCCGCCCGCCTGTACTTCGAGCGCGCCGAACAGCGCCTCGCCGACGAACCGCTCCCGTCGCGCGTCCCGGCGATCCGGGGCCGCGCGGTGGCGCACTACCTGACCGGTGAACTCCGTTACGCCGTCTACCTGTTGGAGTCGACGCTCGACGAGCTGAACCGGGGCGGCCTGCACGACCCGGACGCCCTGCTGCTGCTCTACGCGAGCGCGATAGGGCCGTACATGGACATGGGTGCGCACGCGCGGGCGGCCCAGGCGGCGGAGTTGGCGCTCGCGCTGGCGCCGCAGGTGGCGGACCCGGCGTTGCTGGCGCGCATGCACCGGTCGGTGGCGCGGACGCTGATAGCGGAGGGCAAGGTGGCGGAGGCCGACGCCTCCCTCGCCAAGGCGGCCGATCTGTACCGCCAACTCCAGTTCCGTACCGAACTCGCCAACTGCCACTGGATGCGCGGCTACGTCTACGCCCAGGACGGCGAACTGGAGCGCGCCGAGGTCGAGTTGAGGCAGGCCCTGGCGATGCTGACGGCGAAGCGCGCGGCGCTGTACAGCAGTCAGGTCGCCGTCGAGTTGGCCGACGTACTCCACAAACGCGGCAAGTCCGACGAGGCCGCCGCCCTCCTCCACGACGTCCTCAGCGACCTCAGCTCCGAACGCGGCGCCCTGCACTCCGCCGCCGCGCACCGCCTCCTCGGCATCATCGCCGAGGACTCCCGGGACACGGACGCGGCCGAGGAGCACTACGTCCGCGCCCTCAGCCTGCTGGAACGCGCGGGCGCCGCCGGTGACCTGGCCGACCTGTGCCGCATGCTCGGCGACCTGCTCCGCCGTACCGGCCGGGTGGAGGCGGCGCTCGACGCGTACCGCACCGGCCTCGGCCACCGCACCGCCCCCGGCACCACGACCCTGGGTCCGGCCCCCGCACAGCCTCCTCTTTGACAAATCGGGGATACCGCACAGCCCGGACGGTTACCGTGCGACGGACGAGTCGTAGCCGTAGTCGTGCGAAACGGGATGAGACGGGCGCGTGCGCGTGCAGAACGAACGGACCGTGGCCGACGGCCCGCGTGAACGGACCATGGCCGACGAGCCGCCGGAGCGGACCGTGGCCGACGGCCTGCGGCTGGCCGTGCGCGCGCTCGTCTACGCGGTCCTCGGCGGCGCGGCGCTGCTCGCGATCGCGACCGTGGTGTCGGTCCTCGGCCCGATGCTGGCGATCGACCTCTACACCCCGCCCGTGGCGGCCTGGTGGACGGTCTTCACGGCGGTCGCGGTGCAGGGCGTGCCGTTCCTGCTGCTGGGCACGGTGGTGTCGGCGGCGATCGGAGCGTTCGTACCCGAGCGGGTGTTCACGAAGCTCCTCCCCCGCAACCAGGCCCTGGCGGTCCCCCTCGCGGGCGCGGCGGGAGTCGTCCTCCCCGGCTGCGAATGCGCGTCGGTACCGGTGGCGAGCAGCCTGATGAGAAGGGGCGTGGCCCCGGCGGCGGCGCTGGCGTTCCTGCTCTCGGCCCCCGCGATCAACCCGGTGGTCCTGGTAGCCACGTCCATCGCGTTCCCGAACCAGCCGAAGATGGTGCTGGCCCGCCTGGTCGCGTCGCTGGCGACGGCGGTGGTGATGGGCTGGCTCTGGGCGAGATTCGGCAGGGAGGAGTGGCTGCGCCTGCCCAAGCGCACGCGGACCGCGCACTCGGCTGTCGGCGTGAAGGCGTTCGTGGCGGGCCTGCAGCACGACTTCCTGCACGCGGGCGGCTTCCTGGTCCTGGGCGCGGCAGCGGCGGCGACCTTCAACATCGCCGTACCGCGCTCGATCCTGGACGTCTTCACGGGTTCGTCCTGGCTGTCGTTCCTCCTCCTGGCCCTGCTGGCCGTGGTGTTGTGCGTGTGCAGCGAGGCGGACGCGTTCGTCGCCGCCTCCCTCAGCGGCTTCTCCCCGGCGGCGAAACTGGCGTTCATGGTCGTGGGCCCGATGGTCGACCTCAAACTGATCGCCCTCCAGGCAGGCACCTTCGGCCGAGCCTTCGCCTTCCGCTTCTCCTCGACGACCTGGCTGGTGGCGGTGGCCGGCAGCACGCTGGTGGGTTGGTGGCTGCTGTGAGGCGATACGGCTCGGCGGTCCTGCTGCTGCTGGTGGGCGGAGCGGTCCTCCGCATCTCCCTCTTCAGCGAGCTGTATCTGCGGTATGTGCAGCCGGCGTTGAGGCCGTATCTGGTGGTCTCCGGGGTGCTGTTGATGCTGTTGGGGTCGGTGGCGGCGGTGAGGGGGATGCGACAAGGGGAGGAGGAAGAAGGGCATAACCACCCGCAGGGGCATGCGCACGGCGGCCCGCGCATCGCGTGGCTGCTGACACTCCCGGCCCTGGCCCTGCTCCTCTTCCCACCCCCCGCCCTCGGCTCGTACAGCGCATCCCGCGAGGAGGCCCAACGGGCGGCACAGGGCGTCGGCACCTTCTCGGCGCTGCCCGCGGGGAACCCGCTGGACATCTCGGTGGCCCAGTACAGCTCCCGCGCGATCTACGACACCGGCCACTCCCTCAAGGGCCGCACCCTCCGCCTGACCGGCTTCGTCACCCACGGCTCCCACGGCACCTGGTACGTCACCCGCCTCCTCGTCACCTGCTGCGCCGCCGACGCGACGATCAGCAAGGTCGAGATCCACGGCGACGAGGCGGACGGCGCCCCACAGACGGACAGCTGGGTCGCGGTCACCGGGGTGTGGATCCCGAAGGGCAAGCTGGGGACGGACGGGGCGTGGCCGCCGGTGCTGAAGGCGACGACGGTCACACAGGTGAAGGAACCGGCTGACCCGTACGACAAGCGCTGACGTCGCCGACCTGTGCCTAGACCTGCACCCGTCCCTGCTTCTGTACGTCCGTCAGCCGTTGGGTGCCGGTCTGTACCGCCTGTTGCATCGCGTCGGTGGGGACGGTGCCGAGGCCGCCGTTCGTGAGGGTGATGGTGTCGTCGCCGACGCGGACGGCGGCCGTGTCGAGGGTGAGGGTGGACTGGTCGCCCTCGGGGGTGGTGCCGGTGAGGGTGAGGTGGAGGGCCTCGCGGGCGTCGCCGACCTCGGGGAGGGTGGCCTCGGTGACCTGGATCGTCTGGGTGCCCGAACGGGTCGTCGTCGCCGTGAAGTTGGCGCACTTCTGGGGGAGGGTGCGGAGCCAGTCCAGGGTGCGGTTCACGTCTGCCTGGGGGAACGCGGCCACCTGGTAACGGAGTTGGGCATCGTCGTCCGGGTCGTCCAGGGTGGTCACCGCCTGGGTCGTCGCCGGGGTGCCGAGGAGTTCGTCGGCGTAGAGGGCGTCCAGGAGGCGTTGGCAGTCGGGGATGTTCGTCTTCGCCTTCAGCAGGGAGTCCCGCCAGGTCGCCGTGCCCTGCGTCGGGGTCCAGGGGGCGCCGAGGTCCGCGTCCGTGATCAGGGCGGACTGGGCCTGGGCGGGGGTGAGGACGGGGGCGGCGGCGGGGGACGCGTGGGCTGCGGGCGTGCGGACCGCCGAGGGGGAGGGGGCGGTCGTCACCTTGTGCAGGATGGCCTCGTTCGCGCAGCCGGCGGTGGTGAGGGTGCCTGCGGCGGCTATCACGGCGAGCAGGACGCGGGCCGGGGTGCGGGTCATCGAGGGTGCCTCCTGGGGCGGGGTGCGGTTCCCTCCCCACCGCACCATCGCCTCCGGCGGTCCACCAGCGCGCCGGGCCGTCCGGGTGAGGGGCGGTTCTTGTGGGTGCGGGCCCGGTGGGGGCTGGTCGCGCAGTTCCCCGCGCCCCTAGAGGGGGGTTGCGCTACGGATTTTCGGGTGCGGGCCGGTGAGGGCTGGTCGCGCAGTTCCTCGCGCCCCTAGAGGGGGTTGGGCTACGGATTTTCGGGTGCCGGTTCGGTGGGGGCTGAGCGCGCAGTTCCTCGCGCCCCTGAGGGGGGTGCGCTTGGGGCGTCCTGAGTGGCGACCCCCTAGGGGCGCGGGGAACTGCGCGACCGGCCACGACGGCGCCGCAGACGAAATACCTGGAGCACCCCCCCCGGACCCGCACCCCACAGGGCTACGGCAGGGCGACGAGGAGTTGTTTGTCGGTTACTACTGCCAGGGACAGGGTGCGGTAGCCGACCGACTCGAACAGGATGGTGATCTTGCCGTCGCCCTCGCTCATGACCTCGCCCTCGCCCCACTGGTCGTGACTGACACGGACACCCGGCAGGTAGGCGTGGTCGGGTGTGTCGGGCTTCGCCGGCCGGTCGGCTTCCGCCGGGGTGGCGGCGCGGGCACCGGTCCGGGTCCAACGGCGTTGCCGTGCGGGCGCCTTGTCGGTTCGGTCCGTGCCCCCGGGCCGCTCGGGCACCGGACCCGTGCAGTTGTCGCACCCCCCGCACGGGACGGGACCGGCGTCGCCGAAGTACCCGAGGAGGAACCGCCGTCGGCAGTCCGTCGCCTCGGCGTACCCGCGCATCATGTCGACCCGGGACCGCTCCAGCTTGACGTGGGTCGCGTGGACGGCGAGAGCGCTCCGCACCACGGCGTCGACATCGTCGTCCGTACCGACGTAGCGGCTGCCCTTCCGCCCGGTACGGACCGCCCCGGTCTCCTCCAGCAGGTTCAGCACCGCGGACAGCGCCGTCGCCCCGATGCCGCACTCGGCCCGGAGCCGGGTCGCGCTCACGGCGTCCCCCTCGCCGCGCAGGAACTCGGCGACGCGGCGCAGCGCGTCGGCGTCGGGAGCGCCGGTGGCGAAGAAGCGCTGCAGGCCCAGATCCTGCGAGCGGTAGGCGAGGATCGCCCTGGCCGGCGCCCCGTCGCGGCCGGCCCGGCCGATCTCCTGGTAGTAGGCGTCGAGCGAGCCGGGAACGGACGCGTGCAGCACGAACCGTACGTCCGCCTTGTCGATGCCCATCCCGAACGCCGAGGTGGCCACGACCACGTCGAGTTCACCGGAGCTGAACCGGTCCTGGGCCTCCTGGCGTTCGGCGGCGGAGAGGCCCGCGTGGTAGCTCGCGGCGGCCAGCCCGAGCTCGCTCAACTGCTCGGCGTAGTTGTCCGCCGCCTTGCGTGTCCCCGCGTACAGGATTCCCGGCTTCTCCTCCACGGCCGCCCGCTCCACGACGAACCGCTCCTTGGCGGCCGCGTCCTGGAAGGCCGCCACCTCCAGGCGGATGTTGGGCCGGTCGAAGCCGGCGACTATCTCCACCGGGTCGTTCATGCCGAGCCGTTCGGCGATGTCCCGCCGTACCGGGGCCGCCGCGTTCGCGGTCAGGGCGAGCACCGGCGGGTTGCCGAGTCGTTCGCGCGCGTGGCGCAGCCGCAGGTAGTCCGGCCGGAAGTCGTGCCCCCAGGACGACACGCAGTGCGCCTCGTCCACCACCAGCAGCCGGGGCCGTACGGCGGCCAGCCGGTCGGTGACCTCCGGCTTGGCGAGCTGCTCGGGGGCGAGGAAGACCACGTCGACCGAGGAGGCGCTGATGCGGGCCCACGACGACTCGTTGTCGCTCTTGCGCTGCGCGGAGTTGACGGCGGCGGTACGCAGCGCGCCGGATCCGAGCAGGCTCTGCATCTGGTCCCGCTGAAGCGCGATCAGCGGCGACACGACCACGACCGGACCGCCGAGCAGGACCGCGGGCACCTGGTACACGGCGGACTTGCCCGCGCCGGTCGGCATGACGGCGAGGACGTCATGCCCCTTCATCACGGCCTTCATCGCGCTCAGTTGGGCCGGACGCAGGTGCTGCCAGCCGAAGACCCGACGGGCGGTGCCGCGCAGACGTCGGGACGTGAGTGCGAACATGGCTCTCCTCGAAATGGGGCGTCCAACCGCCGTGTGTCTGGCGGCTACCCCGCTTCGCCGCGATATCGCCTCACGCGATGCGGCTGCCCGTGTCGAGAACGCGGTGACGGCTCCGTCCCCGGGGCGGATGGCGACGACTTCCCTGGAGGACGATCATGCGAGCGAGTGAGATCACCGAGATTCTGGACCGGCCGTTCAGCCAGGAGCTGCTGGCACGCGATGTGCTCCGGCTGGCCTACGTGGCCAAGGACGGCACACCCCGCAACGTCCCGATCGCGTTCACCTGGAACGGCGCGGAGATCGTCATGTGTACGACGGAGAACGCCCCGAAGATCCCGGCGCTGCGGGAGAACCCGACGGTCGCGCTGACGATCGACACCGAGGTGCATCCGCCCAAGATCCTGCTGATCCGCGGCCGGGCGGAGCTGGACGCCGTCGACGGCATCCCGGAGGAGTACCTGCAGATGAACGGCTCCTACGAGATGACGCCCGAGCAGCGGGTCGAGTGGGAGGCCGAGGTCCACTCCCTCTACGACGGGATGGTCCGGATCGTGGTGACGCCGACCTGGGTGAAGCTGATCGATTTCGAGACGACCCTGCCGACCGCGGTGGAGGAACTGGTCAAGCGGCGTGCCGAGCGCGAGAACGCCTGATCAGCGGGCGATCGAGATCGCGAAGGGCGCGAATCCGCCGGCCCGGATGACATGCGGTACGAACAGGATCGCGCCCTCGGTGGCCCGGGCCGTCTCGATCCCGCCGAGGTCGGTGATCCACTCCTGCCGCCACCCGAGGTCCACGAGAAGCCCGCGGACGACCTGCTTGGCCTCCGCGTCCGCGCCGGAGAGGAACGCGGTGGGCGGCTGGGCGAGCGAGGAGGGCTCGGTCATCACCGTGTGGAGCATCGTGTTGAGCGTCTTGACGACGAGCGTCTCGGGCAGCGCCTCCTGAAGCTGCTCCGCGAGACTCGAACCGGGGTACAGCAGGTCGGCGGGCAGTCCGTCCGGTCCGTCGACGGTGGCGTTGGAGACATCCACGAGGATCTTGCCCCGCAGTTCGGTGCGCAGCGCGGCGAGCCGCTCCAGCGAGCCCGCGCCGGGGGTGGCGTTGATGACGACGCGGGCCGTCCGTACGGCGTCCGCGGTGGCCTCCGGGGAGCGGGGCGCCACGGTCACCTGGTGTCCGGCCCGGGTGAGGGCGGTGGCCAGGCCGCCGCCGACGCGGCCGCCGCCGAGAATGGTGATGTCAGTCATGTCGATCCGGTCCTTCTGTCGTGTCGAAAGCGATCAGTACTCAGTACTCAGTGATCAGTGCTCAGGGGCACTTGGGCTTGGTGCCGAATGGGCTCAGCGGGACAGCGTGGCGACCGCGTCGGCGTGCACGTCAGGTGCGGCGGCCAGGAAGCTCTCGCTCTCCGGAGTCCACGGGCGGCCCTCGACATCGGTGATCCGTCCGCCGGCCTCGGTGACGAGCAGGACCCCGGGAAGCAGGTCCGCGCGGGCCCCGGCGAACTGCCAGAAGACCTCGATCCGGCCCGCGGCCACGTTCACCAGGTGCAGGGTGGCGGGCACGGACGTCCGCACCACGAGCGCGTCGACGAGCATCTCGGTGATCGATGCCCCGACCCGTCGTACGACCTTCTCGTCCTCGTCCGGCCTGGCCTGGCTCGTGGCCACGATGCTCAGCCCGAGTTCCGGGGTCCGGGACACGTGCAGCGGCCGGCCGTCGAGGTGGGCGCCGGCGCCCGCGAGCGCGGTGTACGTCTCGCCGGTCAGCGGCAGGTGGACCACGGTCAGCACGGGCTGGTTGTCGCGTACGAGGGTCGCGGTCACCGCCCAGTCCGACAGACCGTGCAGGTGGTTGACGTTGCCCTCGGCCGGGTCCACCACCCACCATTCGCCGGCCGGGAGAGCGCCGCCGTCCAACTCCTCCTCCACCCAGCGGGCGTCCGGGCGCAGGGCCGTCAGGCGGGGGCGCAGGATGTCGAGGACCGCGTCGTCGTTGGCGGCGAGCGCCTGCATCAGCTCGTCGAAGGTGCGGTACGGGGCGACGTCGCCGAAGCGCTCGCGCAGGGCGGCACCCGCTGCGCGTACGGCGGTCTCGGTCCCTGCGAGCAGGTCGGCGTCGGAGGTGGTGGCGGGGTCCTGGATCGATGCGGACATGGCGGTGCTCCTGTCTGAACTGCGGGGAGTGAGGTCGACCGGGCGAGAACCTCGTTCGTTCGTGCCCGTGCTTCGAAGGTAGGAGAGGTCATCGTTAACATCAAGTGCATGTAAAGCACGGCTAGGATGACTCCCATGCAACTGGATCTGAATCTGCTCGCCGCGCTCGACGCGCTGCTGGAAGAGGGCAGCGTGGCCGGTGCCGCCGACCGCCTGCATGTCACCGCGCCCGCGATGAGCCGCAGCCTCGGGCGGATCCGGCGTACGACGGGGGACCAGATCCTGGTGCGCACCGGACGCACGATGACCCCGACGCCGTACGCGATCGCCGTGCGGGAGCAGGTGCACGATCTGCTCCAGCAGGTACGGGGTGTGCTCGCGCCGAGCCGTGAGCTCGACCTCGCGACCCTTGAGCGCACGTTCACGCTCCGCTGGCATGACGCGTTGGTCGCGCTCAGTGGGCCCGCGCTGCTGGCCGCCGTGCGGGAGCAGGCGCCCGGGGTGCGGCTGCGGTTCATCGCCGAATCGAGCGTCGACACACCGGAGTTGCGGCGCGGAGAGGTCGACCTCGCGTCGGACGCCGGCCGGCCGACCGCGCCGGAGATCCACGCCGACCGGGTGGCCGAGACCCGGCAGGTCGTCGTCGTACGGCGGGGGCATCCGCTCACCCGGGTCGAGGAGGTCACCGCCGCGCGGTACGCCGCGGCGGATCACATCAGCGTGTCGCGGCGGGGCCGGCTCTCGAACATCCTCGACGACGCGCTCGCGCGTCTCGAGCTCACGCGGCGGGTGGTGGTCACCGCGCCGACGGAGAGCGCCGCGTTCGAGTTCGCGCGGGGTTCCGATCTCGTCGTCACCGCGCCCGAGGCCACGTGCCGTTCGGCCGCGGCGGACCTCGGCATGGTCGTCCTCCCCCTCCCGCTCGACCTCCCACCCGCCCCGGTCTACCTGTCCTGGCACCAGCGCTACGACACCGACCCGGCCCACATCTGGCTACGAACCCTGGCCCGAACGTCCCTGACGGATGCGGTGAGTTCGCTCGACGGAAGCGCGTAGATATTCCGGCTGCGGCGCCGCGGGGGCTTGTCGCGCAGTTCCTCGCGCCCCTAAAGGGGGTTGCTCCAGGGATTTCGAGTGCCGCGCCGTCGTGGCTGGTCGCGCAGTTCCCCGCGCCCCTAGGGGGTTGCCACTCAGGCCGCCCCAAGCGCACCCCCCTCAGGGGCGCGAGGAACTGCGCGCTCAGCCCCCACCGAACCGGCACCCGAAAATCCGTAGCGCAACCCCCCTCCAGGGGCGCGGGGAACTGCGCGACAAGCCCCCACCGGCCCGCACCCGACCGACCCCCGGACGGGCTTGTCATCGGGAATCCAATACCGGCCATTTGAATCCTCATTGGCCGAGTTTTCGCGCCCCGCCTACTGTCGAAGACACCTCACCGATCCCACGCCCCCCGGGAGACCCCCATGTCGAAGATCCTCTTCGTGCTGACCGGCGCCGATCAGCTGACCCTCGCCGACGGCACCCCGCACCCCACCGGGTACTGGGCCGAGGAGGCCGTCACCCCGTACGAGGCGTTCAAGGCGGCCGGCCACGAGGTCGTCGTCGCGACGCCCGGCGGCGTCGTACCGCCGGTGGACCGCGGCAGCCTCGCCGCGGACTACAACGGCGGCCAGGAGAACGCCGACCGCGTAGCGGGCATCCTCGCCGCGGCCCCCGAGTTCCAGCACCCGGTCAAGCTCACCGAGGTCGACCTCGCCGACTACGCCGCCGTCTACTACCCCGGCGGCCACGGCCCGATGGAGGACCTCGCCGTCGACGCCGACTCCGGCCGCCTCCTCACCGAGGCCCTCGCCTCCGGCAAGCCCCTCGGCGTGGTCTGCCACGGCTCGGCCGCGCTCCTCACGGCCACCAAGGACGACGGCACGAACGCCTTCGCCGGCCGCCGCCTCACCGGGTTCACGAACGAAGAGGAGACCCAGGGCGGCCTGGCCCCCAAGGTGAAGTGGCTGCTCCAGGACCGCCTCGTGGCCCTCGGCGCCGACTTCCAGGAGGGCGAGCCCTGGGCCCCGTACGTCGTGGTCGACGGCAACCTCGTCTCCGGCCAGAACCCGGCGTCCTCCGCCCCCGTCGCCGACGAGCTGCTCAAGAAGCTCGGCTGATCGAAGGCGGCGGCAAATTCCGTCGCCGCAGCCGGCGTACGACTGCTACGGTCCCCCGCATGAAGCGCGCCAAGCCGTTCCCGTCCGCCTGGACGACGACGCCGGACCCTGTCCCGGCGCGCTGACTGCTGACTCAAGTCGAAGCCCCGGGGCGAGTGCCCCGGGGCTTCGTCGTCGCCGGATTCCTCGCCCCGCCAGCCGCAAAGCGAGGAACCCCGCCATGCACGACCACCGCCGCCTCGGCCGTGAACTCGACCTCTTCGACACCGACCCCCTGATGGGCGCGGGCCTGCCGTACTGGCTCCCGGACGGAGCCGTCGTCCGGCACGAACTGGAGCAGTACGTAAGGGAGTTGGAGCGGTCCGCCGGTTACCGGCACGTGTACTCGCCGGTCCTCGGCAAACGCGAGCTGTACGAGATCTCCGGCCACTGGTCCCACTACAGCGACGACATGTTCCCGCCGATGAAACTCGGGGCCGAGGAGGTCGTACTGCGGCCCAGCCTCTGCCCCCACCACGCCCTCATCTACCGCTCCCGCTCGCACAGTTACCGCGAACTGCCGCTCCGTATCGCCGAGTTGGGCGCCATGTACCGCTCCGAACTCTCCGGTGTCCTCGGCGGCCTCACCCGCGTCCGCGCCATCCAGCTCAACGACGCCCACATCTTCTGCACCCTGGACCAGGCCGTCGAGGAGGCCCGCGAGGCCCTCGCCCTCATCACCCGCGCCTACGCCGACCTCGGCATCCGCGCCTCCCGCCACCGGCTCTCGCTGCCGGGCGAGGGCGGCAAGTACGTTGCGGATCCGGCCCTTTGGCGCCGGGCCACCGCGCTGCTGCGCGAGGTCCTCGACGATTCCGGCATCGCGTACGAGTCCGCCGAGGGCGAGGCCGCCTTCTACGGTCCGAAGATCGACGTCCAGATCACCGACGCGGCCGGCCGCGAGGCCACCCTCTCCACCGTCCAGATCGACTTCCACCAGCCCGAACGCTTCGACCTGCACTACATCGGCGCCGACGGCGGAAAACACCGGCCGGTCATGGTGCACCGCAGCGTCATCGGAAGCGTGGAACGGGCCGTGGCGCACCTCGTGGAGGAACACGGCGGAGCGTTCCCGGCCTGGCTCGCCCCCGTGCAGCTGGCCGTCCTGCCGGTGTCGGAGGCGCAGGCGGGCCCGGCCCACGAGCTGCTTCGCCGAGCCCGACAGAGCGGGCTGCGGGCGGAGTTGGCCGCCCCCGGCGACGGCAGCCTCGGCGCCCGTGTCCGCGCCGCCCGCCTCACCCCGTACCAGGCGGTGATCGGCGAACGGGAGGCCGCCGACGGTCTGGTCGCCGTACGACTGCGGGACGGGCGGCGGATCGGGCCGCTGGCGCCCGCCGAGCTGCTGCACCACATCGGGGCGCGGGTCGAGGCGCGCGGCACCGCGCTGTGGGCGGATGCGTAAGGTCACCCTTGAACTGCCTTGAACTGCCTCGATCCGCCGAACCGCCCCCGAGAGGAGCCTGACGTGACCGGTCAGCCCACCCCCGTGATCATCGACTGCGACACGGGGGTCGACGACGCCCTGGCGCTGCTGTTCGCCGTCCGGCACCCGGGCCTCGACCTGCGCGCGGTCACCTGCGTCGCCGGGAACACGGACGTCGACCAGGTCGTACGGAACACGCTGATCGTCCTCGACCACGCGGGCGCCGGTGACATCCCCGTCGCACGCGGCGCGGCCCGCCCGCTGATCGAACCGGCGCGCTCGGCCGCCCACGTCCACGGCCAGGACGGCATGGGCGACATGGGGCTCCCGGACTCCGCCCGCACGCCCGTCGACGTGGACGCGGTGACCCTGCTGCGCCGCGAGATCCTCGCCTCGCCGAGCCCGGTCACGCTCATCCCCACCGCACCCCTGACGAACATCGCGCTGCTCCTGCGCACGTTCCCCGAGGTCACCCGCAACATCGAGCGGATCGTGTTCATGGGCGGCGCGGTCGCGGTCGGGAACGCCTCGCCGGTCGCGGAGTTCAACGTCTGGCACGACCCGGAGGCCGCCGCGATCATGCTCACCGCAGGGGTCCCGATCACCATGTACGGCCTGGACGTCTTCGAGCGGGTCCAGGTCCAGGCAGCCGACATCCAGCGGCTGCGGGAGAGCCCGGAACCCCGGCTGAAGCTCGCCGGCGCCCTCCTCGCCCACCGCGACCCGGCCGTCACCGCCGACCCCACCCCCACCGGCGGCCTCGGCGACGCGGGCGCGGTCTGCGCCGTCGCCGACCCGGGCGGCCTCACCACCCGCCTCCTCCCGGTCGAGGTCTCCCTCGCCCCGGGACCGTCCCGCGGCCAGACCATCGTCGACCGCCGGGCCCGCCACGGAGAGTCCGAGATCCACGACGGCCTGCGCGAACAGGCCCTGGTGGACGTGGGGTTGGACGTGGACGTGGACCGGTACGTGAAGCTGTGGCTGGAGACGGTCGAGGGCTAGGACGAGGGCGACGGCAGACGGACGCCGGGCCGGGATCCTGTCCCGGCCCGGCGTCCTGTTCGTCAGATCACGGGCTACGAGTGCGAAGCCCGCCGACGCCGCGTCGCGACCACGATCGCCGCGCCGCCCGCCAGCAGGACCGCCGCCCCGCCGACCAGCGCGCCGGTGTTGCCGCCGCCGCCGGTCTCCGCGAGGTCACCGCCGCCGCCGTTGGGGGAGGGCGCCGCGGCCGGGGCGCTGCTCGACCCGGAGGCGGCCGGGGTCGGGGTGGACTCCGGGGCCGACTCGGACGCGCTCGGGGCCGGGGCCGAGGACTCGGAGGCGGGCGGGGTGGACTCCGGGGCCGACGGGGGGACCGACGCGGGGGCCGAGGGGGACGGGGACTCCTTGGTCGTGCAGTCCTTCGTGCCGCCGTTCCAGGCCGCGATCAGCTTGTCCTTGATGACCGGGTGGTCGGGGCCCTTGGGCAGGTCGCCGTGGACGAGACCGTCACCGGCGGCGGGGTTGCCGTCGAACTTCACCGCGCCGCGGTAGAGGTCGATCTGCGCGAAGCAGCCCTCGTCCGGCACCGCGATGTCCAGCGAGTCCGTCTGGCCCTTCTTCACGGTCGCCGTGTCGAAGTCGACGAAGACCTGCTGCGCGGAGGTGGCGAAGGTCGGGCCGTGCGCGGTGTACGAGGCGAGGGAGGCGGTGCAGGTGGAGGCGCCACCGGCGGTGCGGACCCTGATGTGGATCTTGCCGTCGTCGGTGGGCTTCAGGTTCTGGTCGTCGACCTTCACCGAGGGGAAGAAGTCGGTCCCGTTCAGCGAGAACTGGCAGCCCTCCGTCTCGGTGACCGTGCCGGCGCCGGACCCGGGCCGGTAGTGGCCGGAGCCCCAGCCGTCACCGCCGCCGCCGTGGGCCCAGGCCCCGGACGCCCCGCCGACGGAGGCGGCGGCGAGGGCGAGGGAGGCGGCGCCCGTCCCCAACAGGCGGCGCACGGTGACACGACTGGCTATGGACATACTGATCCCATCTGGCGGTGCGAGGAGTGGAGGGTGGTGGAGCACACAGGCGGAGAGTCGAGGAGGCGACGAGGCGAAGAAGCTCAGCGACACCGGGCTCATCGGTCACATGCGCCACAGCGTGTGCACATCGTGGGTCTACCGGAAGTTGACTGTCAACTTCCGCAAGCGCAGCGGGAATTCATAAGGAGACCACGTGACCGACCTGTCCTCCCGTGACCCGGACTGGTGGCGGCAAGCCGTCGTCTACCAGGTCTATCCGCGCAGTTTCGCCGACGCCGACGGCGACGGACTCGGGGACCTCAAGGGCATCACCCAGCGCCTCGGCCACCTCGCCGCGCTCGGCGTCGACGCGCTCTGGCTCAGCCCGTTCTACCCGTCCGAACTCGCCGACGGCGGCTACGACGTCGCCGACTACCGTGACGTGGACCCGCGCCTCGGCACGCTCGACGACTTCGACGCGATGGTCGCCGAGGCCCACCGGCTCGGCCTGAAGGTCATGGTCGACATCGTGCCCAACCACACCTCGCGGCAGCACCGTTGGTTCCGGGAGGCGCTGGCCGCCCCGCCCGGTTCCGCCGCCCGCGGCCGCTACGTCTTCCGGGACGGCCGCGGCGAACACGGTGAACTCCCGCCCACCGACTGGCCGTCGGTGTTCGGCGGCAGCGCGTGGGCCCAAGTCTCCGACGGACAGTGGTACTTGCACCTCTTCACCCCCGAACAGCCCGACCTGGACTGGGACGACGAAGAGGTCAGGGAGGACTTCCGCACCACGCTGCGGTTCTGGTCCGACCGGGGCGTCGACGGCTTCCGCGTCGACGTCGCCCACGCCCTCGCCAAGGACCTCACCGAACCGCTCCGCGACATCGGCCCCCTCGCGGCGAACTCCGAGGACGTCCTCGACTCGATCCCGCCCGGCAGCCACCCGTACTACGACCGCGACGAGGTCCACGCGATCTACCGCGACTGGCGGCGTTCGGTCCTCGACACGTACACCCCGCCCCGCATGGCGGTCGCCGAGGCCTGGGTCCCGTCCGCCCGGCGCGCCCTCTACGCCCGCCCGGACGAACTCGGCCAGGCCTTCAACTTCGAGTACCTGGAGGCCGGTTGGGACGCGGAGCAGCTGCGCGAGGTGATCACCGGCTCCCTCGCCACGGCCCGCGCGGCAGGCGCCTCGGCCACCTGGGTGCTCTCCAACCACGACGTCGTACGGCACGCCTCGCGCCTGATGCTCCCCCCGGGCACCGACCCGAACACCTGGCTGCTCTCCAACGGCCACACGCCCCCCGTCGACACCGCGGCGGGCCTGCGCCGCGCCCGGGCCGCGACCCTGCTGATGCTGGCGCTGCCCGGTTCGTCGTACGTCTACCAGGGCGAGGAGCTCGGCCTCCCCGAGGTCGCCGACCTGCCCGTCGAGGCCCTCCAGGACCCCATCTGGGAACAGCAGGGCCACACCCACAAGGGCCGCGACGGCTGCCGGGTCCCCCTGCCGTGGACCACGACGGGGCCGTCGTACGGCTTCGGGGCGGGGCCCGCGTGGCTGCCGCAGCCGGCGAGTTTCGCGGCGTACGCCGTCGAGGCGCAGGACGGCACCGAGGGCTCGACCCTGGAGCTGTACCGCACCGCGCTGCGCCTGCGCCGCAAACTGCTCGACGGGGAGGCGCTGACCTGGGCCGACAGTCCGCCCGGGGTGCTGCACTTCGCCCGCTCCGACGGCTGGCGCTGTGTCACCAACCTGTCCGGCGCGCCGGTCGCCCTGCCGCCGGGGGAACTGCTGCTGAGCAGTGAACCGGCGGCGGGGGAGCGGCAGTTGGCGCCGGACACGACGGTGTGGCTCGGCGTGTAGGGGCTTCACCCCACGGTCGGTGTCTGGCTCGGGTTGCCCGCACTGGCCGTGGGGGACTCGCCCGGCAGGAGCGGCGGCCGGGTGGTGCTGTTCACCGGCGGGGTGAGCACGACCTCCGGCTGCCCGGCGGGCGGGGGCGGCGGGGTCAGGTCGGTGGCGGGCAGCTTCGGCGGGGTCGTCTCCTGGAAGAGGACCTGGCTGAAGTTGACCAGGCCGGTCTCCTCCATCACCGTGATGTGGTCCAGGACCGTCGCGTTGGCCTGGTTGGCGAGGATCCGCACGAGGGTGTTCTCCGTCGTGGAGCGGATCTTCGCGATGGTGTTGAAGATCGAACCGTGCGTCACGCGGAGGATGTTGGCGAAGTCCGTGTCGAACTGCTTGCCGCTGTCGCCGTTCAGGGTGTTGATGAACCCCTGCTGCTGCGGGCTGGGCTGGTTCGGGATGGTGATGTTGAGCATGGGGGCGATCTTGCGGCAGCTGGCGTCCAGCGCCGCGTGCCCGTCGATCAGGTGCTTGCTCGCGGTGATGACCGCCGGGCTCGCCCCCTTCTTCAGGCCCATCTGGCCGACGGGGTACTCCCACAGCCCTGCCGCGCGCACCTTGACCACGAAGTCGCGGTCGGCCTCGGTCAGCGGCCCCCACTGCGTGTTGGCGATCACGCGTGTGGGCGCGCTGGAGACCGTGTTGACGCCCAGCATTGCCGGATAGGCGAGTGCGACGAGGGTCAGGCTGAGGGCACCTCCCACAACCATGGTTCCCGTCGCGTTCCGCGAAAAGCGCACCGTACCTCCTGTGTCGTGGACCGCCCGTCGGCGGTACGGACAGTCAGGAATACGGATCGGGGAAGCGCGCGAAGTCTTTGGTTTTGGTAAAGCCCGAGTGGGGCGCGTCACAAGTGACGGGTGGGTCCTCCGGTTCGCGCGGGGGTACGGAGGGCGGCGGACCGGGACCGGCCGCCACCCTCCGTACCCGCCCCGGGACCGCGCCCGGCGCCCGATACCGGGTCGGTCACATGTGCTGGCCGGGCTCGTAACCACCGGCCGGCATCGTCAGCATGACGTTCATCCGATTGAAGCTGTTGATGAGGGCGATCAGCATGACGAGCGCCATGAGCTGCTCCTCGTCGTAGTGCTTGGCCGCGTTCGCCCACACGTCGTCCGGCACCCCGCCCGCCGCGTCGGCGATCCGGGTGCCCTCCTCGGTCAGCTCAAGCGCCGCCCGCTCCGCGTCGGTGAACACGGTCGCCTCGCGCCAGACGGCGACCAGGTTGATGCGCAGCGACGTCTCACCGGCCGCGGCGGCGTCCTTGGTGTGCATGTCGGTGCAGAAACCGCAGCCGTTGATCTGGCTCGCCCGGATCTTCACCAGCTCCTGGGTGGCGGCGGGGAGCGGCGAGTCCTCCACGACCTTGCCCGCCGCGACGAAGTGCTTCAGGGCCTTTCCGGCGAGGGGGCTGGCGAAGGCGTTCAAACGAGCACCCATGATGGGCTCCTCTGTTCTGTCGTGTGTACTGCCGTGATCGATGCCTGCACTGCTCTGACGTAACGAACCCCCGCGGATGTGACAACGCCCGTCTGTGACCTGGATCTCGCCGCGCGGCCCCGTCGTACCCCGGTGGTCAACTCCCCTTCGTTGACGGAATGTTGACCCGTGTATGGCACAGCATTGGTGAACCCCGGCTATACGTTCGGCCCCATGCCACCACTCCCCCCACACCCCCAGCGGGCCCGGCAGCAGGCCCCCCTGCCCGTCCTCCCGTACCGCAAGCCCACCAAGGGCCGTGACTACTGGGTGCTGAACGACGTGCTCCCGGACGTGGACGCCGTACGGGAGCGGTGTCTCGCGAAGGACGACTGGGTCAAGGGGTATCCGTACACGTCGGAGACCTGGCCGGGGCTGCGGACGATGCCCGGTCTCGAACCCGCCGAGATGGGGCGCATCGAGCGCCTGGTCAGGCAGGCCACCGGGGCCAAGGAGCTCTGGGTGCAGCAGGCGCCCGGCGGCGGCACCCTCAACCACAACTGCATCCAGGTCGTCGGGAAGGGCGAGAGTGAGCCCCGCCCGCACACCGACTCCCGCTCCCTGTGCCGGTACGCCGCCGTGCTGTACCTGAACCCGTCCGTGCCGAAGGACTGCGGCACCAGCTTCTACCGCCAGCACCTCCCCGGCGGACGCCTCGGCGGCAACGTCGTGCAGGCCCCGCACAACAACCTCGTCGAGGCCCTCGGCACCCGCTTCGTCGCCCCGGACGCCTTCGAGGAGGACGTCCGCGTGCCCCACCGCTACAACAGCCTGCTGCTCTACCACGCCAACCTCGTGCACAGCGCGACCGGCTACCACGGCAGCACGCTGGAGGAGAAGCGCATGACGGCCGTCTTCTTCTGGATGGCCTGACCGGGTCCCGGAAGGAGCCGACCGGCGGATTTCTACGTTCCCTGCCGGCCCCGGCGCTCGGTCAGCGCCGCCCCGAACACCATCCCCACCGCGATGGCCGTGACGATCGTGACCAGTTTCAGCAGGTCGCGGAAGCCCTCGACGGGATGGCCGCCCGCCAGTGTCGTCAGGCCGCGCATGCCGAGGGAGCCGACGGTGAGGGTGAAGAAGCCGGGCAGCAGCAGGACCAGGCGGGGCGGGCGGTGCTCGGCGCGGGCCAGCAGGGTGGCCGCCGCCGCCAGCACCGCCGCCGCCACGAACGTGCCGCCGACCTCCCCCACCAGCTTCGTGAACAGCGACTGCACGCCGACGGTGACGTAGACCAGCAGGAGCAGCGGCCAGAACAGGCGGCGCGGGATCGCGAACGCCAGGACCGTGCCAAAGGTGAACACGATCCAGCCGAGGAACAGCGCCCAGCGCGCCATGTCGGAGTCGGCGGCGATGTCCCAGAGCGCGTGGGTGGAGGTGCCGGTGGCGAACACGCCCAGCATCACGCCCAGATACAGCTGCACCAGCAGGAACACGGCGTAGACGAGCCGGATCGCGCCGGTGGTGATGAGGCCCGCGGCCAACTCGGCGGTGGCGGCGCTCAGATAGTCGCCGGGGACGAAGAAGAAGAGGGCGGGCAGCATCAGCAACACCGGCCCGCCGTGCGAGGGTTCACGGGCGAACACCTCAAGTGCCACCACCGACACGACCGTTGAGACGACGAGCGGCAACACCTTCTCCAGGCGCGGGAGCCGGTCGGCCGCGATCGCCAACACCGCCGCGATGGACGCCAGTACGGCCGTCGACCCGACCTCGTACCAGGTGGGCTGCATCAGCGGCGCGAAGCCCAGCGAGAACAGGACGATGCCGAGCAGCTTCAGCGGCCAGGGGTAGGGGGCGGGCGCGTTCTCGATCCTGGTCAGCCGCCGGTCGGCCTCCAGGACACCGAGGCGGCCTTCCCGCACGTCCGTGAGCAGGGGTTTCAGCGCGATCACCTGGTCGAGCCGGAACACCTCGGGGAAGCCGCGCACCGTCACGGTCCGCGTCCCGCCCCCGGCGGTGACGGTGAGCGCCGCCGCGTCCGGCACCAGCAGCAGGGACGCCTCCCCGCCCAGCGACCGGGCCGCCGACCGCACCGAGTCCTCGATCAACTCGGCGCCCTCACCGCTCGACCGCAGCAGCAACCCGGTCAACCGGGCCAGGAACAGGGTGAGTTCGTCGAGCGCGGCGTCCGTGCGCTGGTGCTCCACGACCGCCTCCCTCGCGTGGCCCGCGGCCACGGAGACCACGGTCACGACCAGCCTGGACGCTCCCCGCCGCACCGGCACCCCGGGCACCCGCACCTCACCCGGACGGCCCACCCGACCTGCGCCCGTCGCGACCACCGCAGAGCCTGGCCACACCACCCGGAAGTCATCCCCAGGGAGGGCCTGTGGCCTCGATGGACGTCCCCGCCGACCTGCCGAAACCGGTGCCGTCGGCACGCACGGCGGCGAGAACCCGGCCCGCGCCCACGCTGACCTGGGTCACCCTCGCGCTGATGACGACCTCGTCGGTGGCCAGTCTGCGGGCCGCCCCGACGATGGCCGTGTACGGCCTGGCCTGCGTGTTCCTGTACCTCGTCCCGGCGATCGTGTTCCTGCTGCCGACCGCGCTGGTCTCCGCGGAACTCGCCTCGGGCTGGAGCGGCGGCGTCTACCGCTGGGTCAGCGAGGGCCTGTCGAAACCGCTCGGCTTCCTCGCCGTGTGGTGCCAGTTCGCGATGACGATCTTCTACTACCCGAGCCTGCTCGCCTTCGTCGCGAGCACCATCTCGTACGTCATCGACCCGGCCCTCGCCTCGAACGGCCTCTACACCGCGATCGTCATCATGGTCCTGTACTGGACCGGCGTGTGGGTGTCCTCGCGCGGCACCAAAGCCCTTGCCGGACTGTCCAGTTGGGGCCTGATCATCGGAACGCTCGTACCGGGCACGATCCTTGTCGTCCTCGGCATGATCTTCCTCGCCCAGGGCAACCCGTCGGCCGCCCCGATGACGTCTAGCCACCTGCTGCCCGAGTGGACCGGCCTCGCCAGCCTCGTCCTCATCGTCAACAACTTCCTCTCCTACTCCGGCATGGAGATGAACGCCGTCCACGTCTCGTCGCTGAAGGACCCGGCGAAGGAGTACCCCAAGTCGATGTTCCTGGCGATGGGGCTCGTGCTGCTCATCTTCATCCTGCCCGCCCTGGCGATCAGCTGGGTCGTGCCCTCCGACCAGACGAGCCTCACCGCCGGTGTGATGCAGGCGTTCAACGCGTTCTTCTCGTACTTCCACATCGGCTGGATGACCCCGATCGCCGCCGTGATGCTGGTCTCCGCCTCGCTGGGCGGCATGCTCACCTGGCTGGCCGGACCGTCCAAGGGCCTGCTGGAGATCTCCCGCAGCGAGGGCTATCTCCCGCCGTTCCTGCAGAAGCTGAACAAGTTCGGGGTGCAGCAGAACATCCTCGTCACCCAGGGCGTGGTGACCACCGTCATCGCCCTCGGGTACGCGTTCATCCCCAACGTCTCCAACGTGTACTGGATCTTCTCGACCATCACCACGCAGGTGTACCTGATCGTCTACCTGCTGATGTTCGCCGCCGCGATGCGGCTGCGGAAGACCCAGCCCGACCACCCGCGCGGCTACCGCGTCCCCGCCCTCCATCTCCTGTGCACCGTCGGCCTGCTGGCGTCGGTCGCCGCCCTCGCGATCGGCTTCGTCCCGCCCTCGCAGTTCGGCGGCGGCAGCATCTGGTCGTACATCGGCATCATCGGCGGCGGCCTGATCATCCTCGGCCTGCTGATCCCGGGAGCGTTCCTCAAGTTCCGCAAACCGGGCTGGCGTACGGAAGCCGCCGCGGAGGACGCGACGACGGGCGGTGCCGCATGAGCCCCACGAAGTTCGCCTCCGAACACCGGTGGATCTACGTCGGCGCGGTCGTCCTGCTGGTCGCGCTCGCCGTCGTCGGTGTCATCCAGTACGACAGCGTGAAGACCACCAACAAGGCCACGGACAAGGCGAACCAGCTCGCCGACGCGGCGGTGGCGGCCGGCTACCCCCGGCCCGAGACCAAGACGATCGCCCGCGCGCTCGGCACCGACGGCGGCATCGTCTGCAAGAACCCCGGCAGCGCCCTGAAGTCGGCCCTGTGGAAGATCAACGTCTCGAACGGCGCCGCGTTCGTCGGCCAGCGCCCGGTCATCGGCGACACCGCCGCGCTGCGCGCCGAGATCAAGATCCTGGAGATCTACTGCCCCGACAAGCTGCACAAGATCCAGGACAAGATCGACGACCTGAAGACCGACAACACGGTGAGGCAGTGACCACGATGACCGAACTCGCTTCCCGTATCGCCGCGTTGATGCCCCGCGCGCAGGCCGACCTGACCGAACTCGTCGCCATCCCCTCGGTCGCCGACCCCCGCCAGTACCCGCCCGAGGAATGCCACAAGGCCGCCCAGTGGGTCGCCGACGCCTTCACCGAGGCGGGCCTGCGCGACGTGCACCTCGCGGAGACCCCGGACGGCAGCCACGCCGTGATCGGCCACCGCCCGCCCCCGCCCGGCGCCCCCACCGTCCTGCTCTACTGCCACTACGACGTCCAGCCCCCGCTCGACGACAAGGCCTGGACGACCCCGCCCTTCACGCTCACCGAGCGCGACGGCCGCTGGTACGGACGCGGCACCGCCGACTGCAAGGGCAACATCGTCATGCACCTCACCGCCCTGCGCGCGCTCGGCGAAGACCTCCCGGTCGGGGTGAAGTTCGTCGCCGAGGGCTCCGAGGAACAGGGCACGGGCGGACTTGAGCAGTACGTCGCCCAGCACCCGGAGAAGTTCCTCGCGGACGCCCTGCTGGTGTGCGACACCGGCAACGCGGCGGTCGGCGTCGGCACCGCGACCACCACCCTGCGCGGCCTCGCGAACGTCGTCGTCACGGTCGACACCCTTGAGGGCGAGGTCCATTCGGGCATGTTCGGCGGCCCCGCCCCCGACGCGCTCGCCGCCCTGATCCAGCTCCTCGCCTCCCTCCGCGACCCGGAGACCGGCGCGACGGTGATCAACGGCCTGGACTGCGAGGGCACGTGGGACGGCGTCGGCTACGACGAGCAGCAGTTCCGCACGGACGCGGGCGTCCTGGACGGCGTCCGCCTGACCGGCACCGGAACCGTCGCCGACCGCCTCTGGTCCCGCCCCGCCGTCACCGTCCTCGGCATCGACTGCCCGCCGGTGGTCGGCTCGGCGGCGGCCGTCCCCGCGACCGCCCGCGCCCGCGTCAGCCTGCGCGTCCCGCCCGGCACGGACCCCGGCGCGGCCCGCGAGGCCCTCACCGGACACCTGACGGACGCGGCCCCCTGGGGCGCGAAGGTGACCGTCGAGACGGAGGGCACCGGCTCCCCGTTCCGCGCCGCCACCGACGGCCCGGCGTACACCGCGCTCGGCACCGCGATGGAGGAGGTCTACGGCAAACCCCTCGCCTACCTCGGCCAGGGCGGCTCCATCCCGCTGTGCAACGTCCTCGCCGAGACCTACCCCCGCGCCGAGATCATCCTCATGGGCGTCGAGGAACCCCGCTGCCTCATCCACGCCCCGAACGAGAGCGTCGACCCGACGGAGATCGAGCACATGGCGCACGTGGAGGCGCTGTTCCTGACGGAGTTCGCGAAGGTCCGGCCGCACTGAAGACCTGGCAGTCACGGCGTCGGCATCGGCATCGGTGTCGGCGTCAGCATCGGCGGAGGAGGAGCGGGTGACGGACAACGACGCCGGGGAACTGGAACGGCTGCGGGCGCGGGTCGCCGTACTGGAGGCGGAGCGGCGCCCGCGGCACCGGGCGCGTTCGCTGCTCGCCGTGGTGTTCGTCGTCCTGGGGTGCGTGCTCGCGCCGCTCGCGGCGGTGGCCGCGTGGACGGCGGACACCGTGGGCGACACCGACCGCTATGTCGCGACGGTCGCGCCGCTCGCCGCCGACCGCGACATCCAGCACGCCGTCGCCGACCGGGTCACCTCGGCCGTCATGGACCACCTCGACCTCACCGACCTCCTCTCCGGCGCGGCACCCGACCAACGCCCGCTGCTGGAGAAGGCGTTGGGCGCGCTGGGCGGTTCGCTGGAGGACGCGGTCCGTGCCTTCGTCCACGACAAGGCCCAGTCCGTCGCCGCGTCCGGCACCTTCGCCACCATCTGGAAGGAAGCCAACCGCCGCATCCACCGCACCGTCGACAAGGCCCTGACCGGCAGCGGCGGCGGCGCGGTGAAACTCGACGACGGCGCGGTCACGCTCGATGTCGGCCCGGTCGTCGACCAGGTGAAACAGCGGCTCGTCGACGACGGCATGACCGTCGCCGGGAAGATCCCCGAGCTGCACACGTCGATCACCCTCCTCAAGAGCGACGACCTCGACACGTACAAGACGTACTTCCGTCTCCTCCAACTCGCCGGTACCTGGCTCCCGTTGGTGGCCGTGGTGCTGGTCGCGGCAGGTGTCCTGCTGGCGGGCCGCCGACGCCGCGCCCTGGTGACCGGCGCCCTGGGCGTGGCCGCCGCGACGGCCCTGCTCGGCATCGCGCTACGGATCTTCCGCACCGTCTACCTCGACGCCCTCCCGGCGGGCGTCTCCCCGCCCGCGGCCGGCGCGGTGTACGACGCGCTGACCCGCTTCCTGCACACGACCGTCCGGAACGTCGTCGCCCTGGGCCTGGTGATCGCCCTCGCCGCCTGGCTCACCGGCCCCGGCCGCCGGGCCGGCCTCGTACGGCGCCTGTGGACCTCCGGGATCGGCGCGGTGCGGTCGGTGGCCGACGGCGCGGGGCTGCGCACGGGGCCGGTCGGACCGTTCGTGCGCCGGTACCGGATGTGGATCGGCTGGGTGCTGGTGGGCGGGGCCCTGCTCGCCTATCTGCTGTGGTCGTATCCGACGGGGTGGGTGGTGGTCGGTCTCGCACTGGCGCTGCTGTTCGCGCTGGCGGTGGTGGAGTTCCTCGCGGCGGAACCGGGGGAACCGGCGGAACCCGCGGAACCGGCGGACGGACCGGGCCCGGGGCCGGGGGCCGCGTCGGGTGTCACCCGAATGGCGTAACCCCCCTGGTGGAGGGGGTGACGCGGCCGGATGGTCGAAGCACCACACACCACAGAGAGGTGGGGCACGGCCATGACCCAGCAGCCGCATTCGACGCAGCAGCCGCACTCGACGTCCCCCGGCCAGGAGACGCCTCCGGTCTGGAACGACTCCGGCCAGGCCCCCGGCACCCGGGGCCACGTCCCGCCCCCGCCCGGCGGCGGCCTCGCGATGGGCGGCGCGGTCTTCGCCGGCGTCCTGATGCTGATGAACGGCGTCATCGCCATCCTCCAGGGCATATCCGCCCTCGCGAAGGACGACGTGTACACGCGCGTCGGCTCGTACGTCTACAGCATCAACCTCACCGGCTGGGGCGTCATCCTCCTCTGCCTCGGCGCCGTCGGCGTGATCACCGGCTGGGGCATCCTCCGCGGCATGAGCTGGGCCCGCGTCTGCGGCATCGTCCTCGCCAGCCTCAGCGCCATCCTCCAGTTCATGTTCCTCCCGTACGCCCCGGTCTGGTCGGTGATCATGATCGCGGTCGACGTCTTCGTGATCTGGGCCCTGGCGACGTACAACCCGGAGCGGGCGGGCGTACGCCAGTAAGCACGACGCCTAGCCGGCCGGTCGGGCAAGCGGGCCGGCCGGCCGCAACGCGGTGAGCGGGCCGGTGCGGGGCGCCGGGGTTCTTACGATTTACGGACGTCCGGCACCCTGAGCCGGTGCGCGGCGGCACCGGCTGCCGGCGGAGTGCGAGGCTGGCAGCATGCAGCAGCCGCAGGAGAGGCCCGGGAAGGCCGGACGGGTCGAGGACACCGGCGAGCCCGGCGGGATCGGCGGCGCCCGTGTGCTGGTCGTCGACGACGACCCGACCGTCGCCGAAGTCGTCTCCGGCTATCTCGACCGCGCCGGATACATCGTCGAACGGGCCGAGGACGGCCCCCAGGCACTGGCCCGGGCCGACGCCCACTGGCCCGACCTCGTGGTGCTCGACCTGATGCTGCCGGGCATGGACGGCCTGGAGGTCTGCCGCCGGATGCGGGGCCGCGGACCCGTCCCGGTCATCATGCTCACCGCCCGCGGCGACGAGGACGACCGCATCCTGGGCCTGGAGGTCGGCGCCGACGACTACGTCACCAAGCCCTTCAGCCCCCGTGAACTGGTCCTGCGCGTCGACTCCGTACTGCGCCGCTCCCGCACCCCGGTCGGCTCGCCCGTCCCGCTGAACGCCGGCGGCCTGGCCGTCGACCCCGCCGCCCGCCGCGCCAGCAAGGACGGCGTTCCACTCTCCCTCACCCACCGCGAGTTCGACCTCCTCGCGTTCTTCCTCCGGCACCCGGGGCGGGTCTACGGGCGCGAGGACCTGATGCGCGAGGTGTGGGGCTGGGACTTCGGCGACCTGTCGACCGTCACCGTGCACGTCCGGCGGCTGCGCGGCAAGGTCGAGGACGACCCCGGCCGCCCGCGCTACATCCAGACCGTGTGGGGCATCGGCTACCGCTTCGACCCCCAGCAGAGCGACGAGGGCTGACCGATGCACAACGCCCTGCTCATCGCCCTGTTCGCCTTCCTCGGTGCCGCCGCTGCCGGGGTGCTCGGCGCCGGTGCCCTGTGGCTGCTGCGCCGCCGCTCGCTGACCGCGTCCGTCGCCGTGGTCGCCGCCGTCGCCGTGACCGCGATGCTCGCCGGAACCCTCGCGGTGGCCCAGGCCATGTTCCTCTCCTCGCACGACCTCTCCGTCGTCACGACCGTCGTCGCCATGGCCGCCGTGGTCTCCCTCCTCACCGCCCTGCTGCTTGGCCGCTGGGTCGTCGCCCGCAGCCGTGAACTCGCTCTCGCCGCCCGCGACTTCGGCGACGGCGGCGACTTCTCCGCCCCGGTCGGCCCCGCCACCGCCGAACTCGCCGACCTCAGCCGCGAGTTGGCCGCCACCAGCGCCAAGCTCGCCGAATCCCGCGACCGTGAACGGGCGTTGGAGTCGTCCCGTCGTGAACTCGTCGCCTGGATCTCCCACGACCTGCGCACCCCGCTGGCCGGTCTCCGGGCGATGTCCGAGGCCTTGGAGGACGGCGTCGCCGCCGACCCCGACCGCTACCTCCGCCAGATCCGCACCGAGGTCGAACGCCTCAACGACATGGTCGGCGACCTCTTCGAACTCTCCCGCATCCACGCGGGCTCCCTCGCCCTCACCCGCTCCCGCATGTCCCTCTACGACCTGATCGGCGACGCCCTCGCCGGCGCGGACCCCCTCGCCCGCGAACTGGGCGTCCGGCTGGTCGGCGACCGCATCGAACCGGTGCCCGTCGAGGTGGACGGCAAGGAGATGAGCCGCGTCCTGGGAAACCTGCTGGTCAACGCGATCCGCCGGACTCCCGCCGACGGCACCGTCGCCATCGCCGCGGAACGCTCCGCCGACGGCGTCGTCCTCTCCGTCACGGACGGCTGCGGCGGCATCCCCGAGGACGATCTGCCCCGGGTCTTCGACACCGGCTGGCGCGGCACCCACGCAAGGACCCCACCGGCCGGAGCCGGTCTCGGCCTCGCGATCGTGCGCGGCATCGTGGAGGCCCACCAGGGCCGCGCCGCCGTACGGAACGTCTCCGGCGGCTGCCGCTTCGAGGTCATCCTCCCGGCGGCGGAGGCGTGAGCCCACCGGTCAGGCGGTGAGCCGACCCCTCACGCCGCGAGCCGACCGTTCCCTGCCGGGAGCCGACCGTCACACGTGGCCTATGCCGCCGCCCCCGAAGGACCCGCTCCGCCCGGGCAGCCAGCGCAACCGGCTCTGGTCCTTTCCGGTTCTCGTCCCGGAGTGGTGGAGCTGGTAGGGCATCAGCCGCTCACCCTCCTTCGTGGCGATGGGCATCTCGTCGGGTTCGCGCATCTCGCGCATCTCATGGACGGCCCCGCCGGCGGGGAGGTGGGGCTGCTCCTCGGGGAGCGGCCGGGGTGATTCCTGGTCCCGGACCTTCATGCCGAAATGGATGGCCCAGACCAGCGCGCCTGCGATCAGCAGGCCACCGAGAAAAGCGGCGCCCACGTCGAGCGTGTTGTGCGACGCGGCGAGTACTTCGTACGTTGCCATGCTCATACTCCGAGTATCACTCTTTGGGCGTAATTAGCACGATTCGAGACAGGTATTCCGTCACCTCGTCGGGGTCCCGGGTCAGCAGCGCCACGTGGTTGTCGGGCCGCACCAGGACGAGCGCCGGGTCGGTCACGCCGTACGCCCGATGCGCGTGCCCCTCGTGGTCCCGCAGGTCGCCGCCGTCGATCGCGAACGCCTGCACCAGCCCCGCGTGCTCGGCCCCCAACTTGCCCACCGCGCTCGCGACTTCGGCGCCGAAGCCGAGCAGCGTGAACCGCGGGTCCGCGTACACCTGGAACAGCCGGACCGGGTCGCCCGCGGCGTCCAGACACGGAGCGTCCGGGGCACGGTCGCCGGGACGCAGGACGGCGGGGTCACCGACGGTCGCGGGGTCACTGGCGGTGCGCGGGTCGGCGAGGGAGCCCCGGGCGAGGGAACTCCAGCGGTACCCCGTGCCCATCGGCGGCGGGGCGGCGGCCTCGACGCCGGTGCCGGGTTCCCTGACCGCCTCGCGGACCCGGGCGTACAGCTCGGTGCTGATCCCCAGGGTCCAGGCGGCCACCGGGAGGCGCTCCTCCTCGTAGGTGTCCAGGAGGCCGGGGCCGGCCAGGCCGGCGGTCGCGAGGGCGAGTTTCCAGCCGAGGTTGTAGGCGTCCTGGATGCCCGTGTTCATGCCGAGGCCGCCGGCTATCGGGTGGATGTGGGCCGCGTCCCCGGCCAGCAGGACCCGGCCGACGCGCAGCCGGTCGGCCATGCGGACGTTGACCCGCCAGACGGAGAGCCAGGTCGGGTCGGTGAGCGTGACGCCGGGCACGCCCGCGTACCGGTCGAAGATCCGCTGGAAGCTCTCCAGCGACGGGGGCAACGGCTCGCCGTCCGCGCCGAGTTCGGGTCCCGACTGGAACTGGAAGGAGTTCGTGCCGGGCATCGGGCAGAGCATCACCCCGGCTCCGTCCGACGCGAACCACTGGTGCCAGACGTCCCGGCTGATCCCCTCGGCCTCGACGTCGCCGACGACCATCGACTGCGTCTCGTCCGTCGTCCCGTCGAAGCGCACCCCCATCGCCTTGCGCACCCGGCTGCGCCCGCCGTCGCAGCCGACGAGGTAACCGGCCCTGATCCGCCCGCCGTCGGCGAGGAACGCCGTGACACCGTCCTCGTCCTGCTCGAACCCGGTGACCTCGGTGCCGGACTCGACGCCGATCCCGAACTCCGCGAGCCGCTCGCGCAGGAGCTTCTCCACCTGCCACTGCCCTATGAGGAGCCCCCGCTCGTACGGCGCGTCCGGTGTGGGGCGGGCGTCGGCGAAGGGGTCCGTGTCGCTCACGTGCGCGCCGTCGAAGTACTTGCGGAACGGCAGCCGGGTCGTCCCGGCGGCGAGGGCGCGCTCGGTGATGCCGACGTCCTCCAGGACCTCGAGTGTGCGCGGCTGAAGCCCCTTGCCCCGGGACTCTCGGTGCGGGACCGGCGCCGCGTCCACGATCCGCACTCCCGCGCCGCGCCGGGCCAGCTCGACGGCGAGCGTGAGCCCGGTCGGCCCGGCGCCCGCGATCAGCACATCCTCGTTCCGTGCAACGCCGTCGGTCATGGCGGCCCCTCTCGTCGTCGTGCGTCCATGGAACATCGCCCGACGAGAAAATGCAACCAGGTCTCAGAAGTTTCTCGGACTCAGAAGTCTCCTGGTCTCAAAAGTTCCTCGGTCTTGTTCGAGCCCGAGCCTCACCTCTCGTGTAGACTGCCCGGCATGGACGAACCCGCAGGCCTGCGCGAGCGGAAGAAGGAACGCACGCGGAGCCTCATCGCACGGGAAGCCCTGCGCCTTTTCCGGGCACAGGGCTTCGACGAGGTGTCCGTGGTCGAGGTCGCGGCCGCGGCGGAGATCTCCAAGGCCACGCTGTTCCGGTACTTCCCGACCAAGGAGGACCTGGTCCTGCACCGCTTCGCCGACCATCTCGGCGAGGCGGCCCGGGTGGTGCGGGCGCGCCCCGCCGGAGTGACCCCGACGGCCGCCCTGCGTGACCACTTCCTGGCCGGCCTCGCGGCCCGCGACCCGATCACGGGTCTGAACGACCACCCCGAGATCCTGTCCTTCCAGGACCTCATCTACCGCACGCCCAGCCTCCGCATCGGCATGCGTCTGCGCTACACCAGCGAGGACGTCGACGCACTCGCCGACGCCCTCCCGGCCGATCCGCACGACCCCGGCGGCACCCCACCCGTCGTGAGACACCTGGCCGCGGCCCATCTGATCGCCGTACAGCAGGAGTTGGGGCAGGAGAACTGGCGGACGATCACGTCAGGACGCACCGCCGACGAGGCGTACGCGGATGCCGTGACGGCCGCGGAGCGGGCGTACGGGCAGCTCATGACCGGGCTGCCCTACGCCTGACGCTCAGGGGGAGACGTACCCGACGCTCAGTTGGAGAAGTACAGGTACTTCCACCCGGTGTACGTGGTCGAGTTGACCGTGTCCCCGGACGAACCGTTGATGTACGCGGACCGGACGCGGGCCTTGATCCCGGACTGGCCGGGGGCGCCGAGGTCCACGGCGACCTTGCCGCTGGTGCCCAGGGCGAAGTACTCCGAGTCGGAGTCGTACCACCTGCCGTTGTAGTAGACCTGCAGGTCGAGCCGCTCCTGGCGGTTCTTGTAGTACGACATGGTCGTCGTGACGACCGGCGCCGAGTTCTTGTGGAACCAGTAGTACGACGTCGAGCCGATCTTCGCCGTCTTGTAGTGCCTGCTGATCGCCTCGGACACCTTGACCTTGGCGTACGCCGTGACCTTCACCGTCCTGGACGCGTAGCGGGCGTCACCGGCGAAGACCGCGGAGACGGCCGTGTCGCGGGTCATGTCCACGGTCACCGTGAGGTTGCCGCTGGAGTTGACCTTGCCGGTCTTGACCAGCTTCTTCGGCTTGTCGCCGCCGAAGGGGTCCGAGTAGATCGCGACCGTGCGGTTCTTGTACGTCTTGCCGAGGTGCGCGGTGAACTTCACGTCGGCGCCGTAGCCGTACAGCTTGCCGTTGTTGTTGAGGCTCAGGGTCGTGGCCGCGCGGGAGACGGCGACCTTGTCGGAGGCGCTGACCGCCGCGTGCCCGGCGTCGCCCGCGTAGCTCACCTTGTACGTGACGGTGCCGCCGACCGGCGGGGTGTCCGTGAAGGAGTAGGTGCCGTTCGCCTTCACCGTGACGGTGGGCAGCGCCTTGCCCTTCGTGGACTCCAGGTCGGTGCGCGTGACCTGGAGCTTCACTCCGGCGGGCAGCGCGACCGTCGCGGAGAGCTTGCCGGTGACGGTGAGCTTCTTGGCGCGGGCGGCGGAGGAGGGGGCGCTGACCGTGAGGGTCGGCACGTTCTTCTCCGGGTCGGTCAGCGCCTTGAGCGTGTAGCCGCCGCCGGACTTCGCGACGAGCGCGAAGATCCGCGAGTTGTCCGGGGCCCAGGTCAGGTCGGCCGTGCCGTACGGGGCGACGGCGTAGGTGCGGATCGACTTCGTGGCGTTCGGCTTGTACGTCGCGATCGAGGTGCCGCTCGCCAGCGCGACCGTCCCGTCCGGGGCGATGTCGGCGGGCATCCCGCCCGGGTAGGTCCCGACCTGGGTGAACGCGCCGTTCGCCCAGGCGTCCCGCAGGTAGCCGTTGACCAGCACCTCGTCGGCGCCGGGCACCAGGTCGATGTCCCAGATACCGCTGTTGAGCGTGTAGTCGCGGTTGTAGTAGGCGATCTTCTGCGGGGTGGCCCCCGAGACGTCCAGGACGGCCATCGAGTCCGTGGAGATACCGGTCTCGCCGACGGCCAGCACGCCCGGCCGGGACGCGGCGGTGTCGAGGAAGCCCGGGTCGTAGATCGAGACGCCCTCCGGCAGCAGTCCGAGCGTGACCGGGTCGGTGCCGCTCGCCGGGTCCGTCGCCGGGTCGACCGAGCCGAGGTTGCCGTCCCACTGGTTGCCGTAGGTGAACCACACCTTGCCGGCGGAGAAGGCGAGGTGGAGCGGGCCCTTGCTGGTGGTGACCGGGTAACGGGCCTTCACGTTCAGCGTGGTCGCGTCGAGCGCCACGATCTCGTGCGAGCCCTGGGCCGCCGCGTACACGGTGGACCCGTCGTCGGACACGGTCACCGCGCTGACCCCGCTGATGCCGCTCACCGAGGCGACGACATTGCCCGAGTAGTCGGTGCCCACGACCCAGCCGGTCGAACTGTCGCCGACGAACACCCGCTTGAGGGCGCCGTCCGCGACGAGCCCGCCGGGAGAGGTGATGTTGGCGGTCGCCGCCGAGGCCGTACCCGTCGCTACGACGCTGAGCGCCGCCGAACCGAAAAGGACCGCGAGCGCTGTCGCGGTCGAGATGCTGCGCATCCGCACGTGCTGTTCCCCCACAAGGAAATCCGGTCCGGGGACCGGGAGTTGAGAGCGCCGCGCAGCACCCGGACATGACCGCGGATGAGAGACGCGGTGACGCGCGGGGCGCGGCTGCTGGGAGCAGCGTATGACATGCCTGTGACAGCGGGGAAAGGAGTTTGTCGGGGGTGGCCCGACAGCCCCCGTCAGGACCCTGAACCGGCCCGCCGATCCGCCACAACCCTCGCTAGGGGGTACGGGCCAGTTCGTCCGCGTCACGGCGGAACGCCCACGTCAACTCCGGTTCCATCACGCCCCGGAACACCCGCCGCACCGGCGCGGTGCACAGTGCCGTCACGACGACCGCGGCGACCACCGTCACCGTGACCTCGCCGAGCGGGCCCCGCATCCACGAAGGGTCGTACCAGCCCCAGGACTTGGCGCCCTGGGCGAGGAACCCGTGCAGGAGGTAGCCGTAGAGCGTGCCCGCGCCGAGCGCGGTGAACCAGGTGCGGCGGCGCGGCACCCAGGCCAGGAAGCAGACGACGAGGAGCGTCGAGCAGACGAACAGGGCCAGCGTCATCAGCGGCCCTTCCCAGGCGGGCACGCCGAGTTGCTCGGCGCTCGCGTTGTGGAAGAACCAGGAGTAGTCGAAGCGCGGCACCGACCAGTACGCCACCGCGAGCGCGACGACGAAGACGGGCACCGCCAACTGCCGTACCTCGGGCCGCCGTACGAGCTGGAAGTGCTCCGGCTTCAGACACAGCCCGAGCACGAAGTACGGCAGGAACTGCAACACCCTCTGCAGATCGAGGTCGTTGCCGATGGAGGGCGAGAGCGTCGCCAGCATCGCGATGACCAGCGCCACCGGGAGCGGCTGCCGTACGTGCTTCCAGATCGGCGTGGTCAGCCGCCACACGAACAGCGCCGCGAGGAACCACGTCAGATACAGCGGGTCCAACAGGCTGATGGCGCGGTCGGGTTGGTGGTCCGTCCACCGCGTGTACAGCGTGTACGCCGTCTCGAAGACGACGTACGGCACCACGACTCCCCCCAGCAGCCGCCGGATCTGCGGCGGCGTCGCCCGGAAGCTCCGCGAGAAGTACCCGGAGATCACGATGAACGCCGGCATGTGCACGGCGTACACCAGCGTGTACAACGCGGTGACGCTGCGGCTGCCCGAGCGCAGCGGCTCCCAGGAGTGGCCGATCGCCACCAGCACGATCGCCAGGTACTTGGCGTTGTCGAAGAACGGGTCGCGTTGCTTTCCCCGGGTGCGCTCCGCCGAGGGGACCTCGGCGGGTGCGGGGGACGGCCGGGCGGAGCCGAGGGCCCCGGCGGAGGCGGAGCCCCCCGTGGAGGCGGTGGGAGAAGCACGCATTCGGCTCGCCTGACCGCTTCCCGGCGATCCAAACATCGGGAGCGCGCTTTTTTTCTCGTCCCGTCAGGGGCGGACGAGGGGCTTGAGGACCCGGCGGTCGGCCATGGCCCGGTAGGCGTCCGGGGTGCGGTCCAGGGGGAAGGTCTCGTCGAAGACGCGGCCTGGGGTGATCGAGCCGTCGAGGACGTCGGGCAGCAGGTCCGGGATGTAGGCGCGGGCGGGACTCGCGCCGCCGGTCAGGGTGAGGTTGCGCATGAACTCGGCCCGGCCGAGCGGCCCCTCCTCGTACTGCGGGGCGCCCAGCCGGCTGATCGTGCCGCCGTCCAGGACCGCGCCCAGGGCGGTGTCGAGAGCCTGGCGGGTGCCGACGGCCTCGATGACCTTGCCCACACCGCCGGTCAGCTCGCGGATGCGGGCGATGCCCTCGTCGCCGCGCTCGGCGACGACGTCGGTGGCGCCGAAGTCCCGGCCCAGGTCGGTGCGTACGGCGTGGCGGCCGGTGAGCACGATCCGTTCGGCGCCGAGCCGCCTGGCGGCGATCACCGCGCACAGGCCGACCGCGCCGTCCCCGACGACCAGCACCGTGTCGCCGCGGCCGACGCCCGCGGTGACCGCGCCATGGTGGCCGGTGGTCATCACGTCCGACAGCGCCAGCAGCGACGGGATCAGCGCGGAGTCGGCGGCCACCGGGAGGGCGACCAGGGTGCCGTCGGCGTACGGCACACGGACCGCCTCGCCCTGGCCGCCGTCGACGCCGTCGAAGCCGTAGCGTCCGCCGTTGCGGCAGGAGATCTGCAGGCCCTTGGCGCAGTAGTCGCAGGTGTTGTCGCTGTAGGTGAAGGGGGCGACGACGAGGTCGCCCGGCCTCAGCCCGGTGACGTCGGCGCCGGTCTCCTCCACGATCCCGAGGAACTCGTGCCCCATGGGGCGGCCGGTGCCGGTGGCGGGCATCGACGCGTAGGGCCACAGGTCGCTGCCGCACACGCACGCGGCCAGCGTGCGGACCACGGCGTCGGTGGGCCGGACGATCTTCGGGTCGGGCCGGTTCTCGACGCGGACGTCGCCGGCTCCGTACATCACTGCCGCTCGCATGAGGGGTCTGCTCCCAACGGGTTCGTGCCCGGCGGTCCGGGTGATCGGCGCCGGAGCAGTGCCGTACGCGTGACGGGCCTGCTCCGACGAGGGTGGTTCGGGTGATCAGCGTTCGAGCATCCGGGCCTGGGCCTCGGTGTGGGTGTCGCCCGCGGCGGGCGGCAGGCCGGTGAGCCTGTCGAGCTGCTCGGCGGTCAGCGTGAGCGCGTCGGCGGCGGTGTTCTCCTCGATCCGGCTGACGCGCTTGGTGCCGGGGATCGGGGCGATGTCGTCGCCCTGGGCGAGCAGCCAGGCCAGCGCCACCTGCGCGGGCGTGGCACCGGCCTCGTCGGCCAGCGCCGTGACCTGGTCGGCGAGCGCCAGGTTGTGCCGGAAGTTCTCGCCGGTGAAGCGGGGGTTGTCGCGCCGGAAGTCGTTCTCGTCGAACTCGTCGGTGGAGTGGACGGTGCCGGTGAGGAAGCCGCGGCCCAGCGGGGAGAACGGCACCAGCCCGATGTTCAGCTCCCGCAGGACGGGCAGGACGCGCTCCTCGACCCCGCGGGTCCACAGCGAGTACTCCGACTGCACCGCGGTGACCGGCTGCACGGCGTGGGCGCGGCGGATCGTGTCCGGGCCGGCCTCGGACAGGCCGAAGGCGCGCACCTTGCCCTCGGCGATCAGCTCGCCCACGGCTCCCGCGGTCTCCTCGATCGGCGTCTCGGGGTCCACCCGGTGCTGGTAGTACAGGTCGATGTGATCGGTGCCCAGCCGCTTGAGGGACCCCTCGACCGCCGTGCGGATGTTGGCCGGGCGGGAGTCCAGGTTCCACGCACCCTCACCGGAGTGCGAGACCAGGCCGAACTTGGTGGCCAGCACCACCTGGTCCCTACGGCCCTTCAGCGCCCGCCCGAGCAACTCCTCGTTGGTGTAGGGGCCGTAGATCTCGGCGGTGTCGATGAGCGTGACGCCCAGCTCCAGCGCCCGGTGCACGGTCCTGATCGACTCCGCGTCGTCGGTGCCGGCGCCCGTGTAGCCGTGGGACATGCCCATCGCGCCCAGCCCGATCCGGGAGACCTCCAGGTCACGCAACTTTATGTACCGCATCTCGCCTTCTCCGCTCGGTGGTGTCGCCCGTCCCCGCACCCACGCCCGGCCCGGCAGATCGTGCCGGTCGAAGCCTGGGAGACGGCGCGGGGTCCGACGTCTTCCTCACCCACCTTCGCGCGGAGTGATCCGATGTGGCAGGGCGGGCTCTTCAGGGGTAATGGCAGGGCTCCCCTCCCCGCTGCGTGGCGGACGCCCGGCGGGTGAGACTGGAGGCATGGCATCCGAGAGCGCGCACAGCGAGGGCGCGGAGCTGGGCCGCTATCTGCGCGCCCGCCGCACCCAGACCAGCCCCGAGCACGTCGGCCTCACCGTGGGCACCGGCATCCGCCGCACCCCCGGGCTGCGCCGCGAGGAACTGGCCACCCTGTCCGGCATCAGCATCGACTACTACGTCCGCCTGGAACGCGGCAAGGAGACCCGCCCCAGCCCCGCCGTCCTGGACTCCCTCGCCCGCGCCCTGCACATGGACGACCAGGAACACCAGCACCTGCGCGAACTCGCCGCCCGCGCCGCCCGCTACGCCCCCGAACCGCCGCCCGCCCCCAGCCGTACCGTGCGCCCCCACCTGAAGCTGATCCTGGAGTCACTGCGCCCGAACCCGGCCTACGTCATCAGCCGCAGCATGGACATGCTCGCCTGGAACCCCGGCGGCCTCGCCCTGTACCCGGGTCTGGACGACTGGCCGGTCAAGCAGCGCAACCTGGCCCGTTACCTGTTCCTGCACCCCTCGGCGCGGTCCCTCTTCACCGACTGGGAACGGCAGATCACCGGCTGCGTCGCCCGCCTGCGCGTCATCGCCGGTACGGCCCCCGACGCACCCGACCTGACCCACCTGGTGGGTGAACTCCTCCTCAAGAGCCCGGACTTCGCCGGTCTCTGGGAGCGCTACGAGGTGACCGGCCGCAAGCCCGCCCACAAGACGTTCCTCCACCCCCAGGTCGGCACGCTCACCCTCACCTCCCAGTCCCTGCACGTGGAAGGCACCCCCGGTCAGCGCATCGGCGTCTACACCGCCGAACCCGGCACCCCCGACCACGACGCCCTGCTCCTCCTCGACCTGACCGCACCCCGGCCCGCGGACCGTCCCGCCCCCGCCCCGGAGGCGACCGGTCAGCAGCCGTAGGCGGGGTACGTCCCGGACGCCCCACCTGGCCGTCGGAGGACACGGGCAGGCAGCCTGGCCTGCCGGAACACTGCCGGAGTCCGCACAAGCGCCCGCCGCCCGCGCTCCGGCACAGTCACCGGTATGACCGAACCCCGAGAGGTGACCTGCCGTCCCGGGGCGCCCCGCGCCCTGTGGTCCTCCGTCGCGATCGGCGCGGTGGGCGCGGGCGGCGCCGGGGCGTGGACGGCGTACCGCGGCCCGGACCCGCTGTCCCTGTCCTTCGGCGCGGCCCTGGCCCTCATCGCCGTCGTCGCGCTCCACGTGGTCACCGCCCGCGTGGACGCCGACGCCCACGGCCTGCGCTCCCGCACCCTGCTACGGCGCTGGAGCGCGCCGTGGGACGAGATCGCCGACCTCCGGATACGACTGCGCCACACGAGCGGTTCGCGCGGCGGCCAGAGCCGTCACGTGAGCGTGCTCCTGCGGAACGGCCGCCGCCGGACCCTGCCCCTGCCGATCGGCCGCGACCAGGAACTCCCGCGATTCGAGGACGAGTTGACGGCCCTCCGCGCCCTGCACCACCACTACGGAACCGACGTCCCGCCGGAGTCGTCCCGTGTCCCCGTCATCGCGGACCACAGCGCGGGGAGCGCCCCGGTGGCGGCGTTCGCGTGGTGCGTGGCGCTGCTGGTGGGCGCGGGCGTGGCGGCGGCGTTCGTGTCGGGCACGGCGGCGGACCAGCGGGCCTGGGAGGCGGCGAGGCCCTGCACCGCCGCGACCCCGGTCGCGCAGCGCGGCGAATGCCTGAGCCACTCCTCGACGGTGATAGCCCGCACCGACCGCAACACTCCCAAGAAGACCAGCTGGGTGTACTTCGCCGACGACCGTCCCTTCGAGCGCCTGGCCGTCCCGGTCGAGGCCGCCGACGGCTTCCGGGCCGGCGACAAGGTCCAACTCACCTTCTGGCGCGGCGAGGTGAGAACGATCACCGGCGCCCACTACGTCTGGCACCGGCACGTCCAGTCCGCCGGAGGCCTGGCCGCCCTCGCATCCCTGGCCGCCGTAGCCGCGGGCTACCCCGCCGCCCTGCTCCTCCTGGCCCTGCGCAACCGCCGCCTCCCCGACGACGAAGTCCTCCCGTCCGCCCTGCCGTTCGCCTTCGCCCTGGCCGGCACGGCGGCGTGGCTGCTCCCCCTCTGCTACCTCCACCCGACGACCCTGTTCGCCTCGGCGACGACGATCGCCTGGGCGGCAGCGGGCACGCTCGCGACCCTGGCACTCCTCACGTGGGCCTGGCGAGCGACGAAGATCCACCCACCGAAGAGGCCCGAAGTCCGCCTAGACACAACGGACTTGGTGGACCTCCCCGGTGAGGTCTTCGTCCGGGCCCGCTTCCTGGACCACACCGACTACAACCCGCACGGCTTCGGCACCCACATCGCCCTCGGCGACGGCCCGCCCGCGGTCACCCCGGGCCCCGACCGCTTCGCGGCCCGCCGCATCCCCGTGGACCGCCTCACCGTCCGCACGGTACGACGCGTCCGCGGCGCCGACGGCGACACCGTCCCGGGCGACTGGCACATCGCCGAACTCGACGACGGGGGGCGGACGGTGCGGCTCGCGGCGGCACCGGACGATCTGGCGCGCGTACTAAGGGAGTTGAGACCGGTTGTGCGCGAGCGGTCGTAGCGCGGGCCCTTTCGCGGTGCCGCCGCGGGAGCCGACGGTCAAGCCTCAGCTCTCCCTGGGCCCGGCCTGCTGCACGACCTCGAACGTCCACAGCGTCGAGTCCGTCGCGGCGGGCCGGGGCCGCCCACCCTGCGCGGAACCCTCGGCGGAACCCTGTGCGCCGCCCTCCTGGGGCGCGCCCCGGTGGGCGGCCCGGCCCATGCCGGACATCCAGTTCTGGAAGTCCTCCTCGGCACGCCAGCGCGTGTACACGAGGTAGGTGTCGGTGCCCTCGACGGGACGCAGCAGCTCGAACCACTCGAACCCGTCCGAGCTGTCCACCGTCCCGGCCCGGTTCACGAACCGCTTCTCCAGCGTCTCGCGCTGCTCCTCGGGGACGGTGAGTACGTTGATCTTGACGATGCTCATGGGTCCCATTGTTCAGCAGGAGGGTCCTCAGGACCGCAGACCCTCCCGGAACGTCCGCCGGTAGGCCTCCGGCGGCACCCCCAGCACCCGGTTGAAGTGCCGCCGCAGTGTCGCCCCACTGCCCAGCCCGCAGCCGGCGGCGACCTGGTCGATCCCCTGATCGGTCCGTTCGAGCAACTCCTGTGCCCGGTTGACCCGTTGGACCAGGAGCCACTGCAGGGGGCTGGTGCCGGTGACCGCGTGGAAGTGGCGGGTGAGGGTCCGCGGGCTCATCGCCGCGTGCCGGGCGAGAGCGGTGACCGTGAGCGGCTCGTCGAGGCGGCCCGTCGCCCAGGCCAGCAGTTCCGTGAGGGCGTGTCCCGTCCCGTCGCGCGTGCCGTGCGCCACCGGTGCCGGGATGAACTGGGCCTGCCCGCCCAGCCGGTGGGGTGGTACGACCAGGGTACGGGCGAGCGCGTTCGCCACCGCGGCCCCGTGATCGGTGCGGACGACGTGTCCAGACCCGGTCCGGTGACGCCCCCCGCGCCGACTGGACGTTCCCGGACCCGATCGGAACCCGGCCCGTCGTGGGCGAGTTCACCATGGCCGACAGTGCGACCATCCCAACTCATCTCTCCGTACCGGACATTGACACCTGTATGACGGTGTCCGCCGTGGAGGACCTGCGCTCCGCCGACACGTCAGGGCCCGTCGCCGTGGACGACTCCGGGCGCTCCGCGCAGACCTTCCTCGTCGAGGTCGTGGCGACGCGCGACGGCGAGACCCGCCGTGCCGTCGCCTCCGGCCAGGACATCTACGCGGTCACCGCCCCCCTCGTCGTGGAGGCTGCCTGCCGCGTGCTCACCGACCCGCACCGGCCGTCCGGGGTGGTCACCGCCGGTGCCCTCGCGGACGCCCGCGGCTTCCTCACCGCGCTGGTGCCGGGGCACTTGACGCTCGACTTCACGAACTGACATGACCCTGTTGGCGGTTGTGTGTCGAACGGCCGCCCCCAACCGCCCCCTTTCGGGTGATCTCAGGACGACATAACAGACGTAACGTTTCCTCACTTCGGTCGCTGAGCTGGGGTTTTACGGACGGGCGCGCGAAACTGCGCAGGTATTCGAGTCGCGTCACGCCCACGCCCCCCTCTTGATCCGAATTACAGTCGTGCCGCTCGTCCAAGATCACTTCCCATCGAGGCGTGTGTGACCTTCCGACTGCCCAGCGCAGCCCCGCTCTTGAAGACGCCGCAGACGGCCGTCCTCGAGGGCCTCGCCGGTTTCGTCCCCCCGGACGCGGTGGCGAACGACGCCCTGCCCGTCGCGTGGGACGTCGACGACGCCTGGGTCCGCAGACGCACCGGTATCGGCGAACGCCACCGCGCCGCATCCGGCGTCACCACCGGCGACCTCGCCCTGACGGCCGCCGCCCGCGCACTCGCCGTCGCGGGCGCCCCCCTGGTCGACGCCGTGATCGTCACCACCTCCACCCCCGACCGCCCGATGCCCGCCATGGCCCCCCGCCTCGCCACCCGCCTCGGCCTCGGCGAGATCGCCGCCTGGGACGTGTCCGCCGCGTGCAGCGGCTTCGTCTACGGCCTCGCCGCCGCCGTCGGCGCCCTGACCTCGGGGTGCGCCGACCGCGTCCTGCTGGTCTCGGCCGAGGTGTACTCGACGCTGCTCGACCCGCAGGACCGTTCCGCCGGAATCCTGTTCGGGGACGGCGCCGGGGCGGTCGTCCTGCGGCGCGGCGAACGGGACGAACCCGGTGCCGTCCTCGCCCTGGACCTCGGCGGCGACGGCTCCGGCGACGAACTGATCCAGGTGCCGGGCGGCGGTGCGCAGGAACGCTCCCGCCCCGCTGACTACGGCCCGGACGACCGCTACTTCCGCATGCGGGGACGTGAGGTGTTCCAGCACGCGGTCACGCGTATGACCCAGTCGGCCCACACCGTGCTCAAGCGCGCGGACTGGGCGGCCGAGGATGTGGACCGGTTCTGCGCCCATCAGGCGAACGCCCGGATCCTGTCCGCCGTCGGCGACCGCATCCCGGTACCCGGCGAACGGCATGTCACCAATATCGAGCGGGTCGGCAACACCGGCGCCGCCTCCATCCCGCTGGCCCTCGCCGACGCCCAGTCGCGAGGTGAACTCCGGCCCGGCGAAAGGGTGTTGCTCACCGCCTTCGGTGCCGGACTCACCTGGGGCTCGGCGGCCCTGGTCTGGCCGGAGCTGCCGGCCGTACCCCGGATCGACGATCTCGATCACCCCGCCCCACGGACGACCCCGATCGTCTGAGACACCGCTCACCCGTACCACCGCTCACCCGAAACACCGCACGAGACCCCCACCCGCACCTCGCCGGAAACCCCGCCCGAAGCCTTGCCAGTGCCGGGGCGCGCCGCCGCTCCCCGGCTTTCGGCTCCGGATACGCGCGAAACGGGTCGGACGACCTTGTTCCGCTGTCCGTTTATCCGCCCGCCCACCGATCCCGTCCGCCGATCCAGCCACCTGTCCAGCCATCTGTCCCGCCCACCGATCCCGCCCGCCGATCCCACCCGTCGAAAGGAACCCCATGTCCCCCGTCCAGACCGCCGTGACCGCCGTACTCACCGAGAAGTTCGAGGTCAGCCCCGAGCACATCCGTCCCGAGGCCACGCTGGAGAGCCTCGACCTGGACTCGCTCGCGCTCGCCGAACTCGCCCTGGCGCTCCAGGAGGCGCTGGGGGTTCCGGTGGCGGAGGACGAGGCCGCCAAGCACAGCACCGTGGGCGAGCTGGTCGCCACGCTGAACGCCAAGCGCGCGTGATGCAGGCCTCCCGCACTCCTGTCTCCGTCACCGGCCTGGGGCTCATCACCCCGGCCGGGGTCGGCCGCGAGGAGACCTGGCAGGGGGTCCTGAGCGGGCGGTCCACCGCCGCCACCGACCCCGAACTCAAGGGCTGCGCCGTCGACTTGTCGTGCCGCATCCCGCTGATGACCCCGGAGCAGGCCCGGATCGGCGGCGGCAAGGCGTGGCGCATGGGCCGGTTCAGCCAGCTCGCCGTGCTCGCGGCGCGCGAGGCCGTCGCCGACGCCGGGCTCGACCCGGCCGGGTGGGACGGCGCGCGGGTCGCCGTGGTGATCGGTTCGGGGCTCGCCGGGGCCGCGCACCTGGAGGACCAGACCCTCCGCCACCACCAGGGCGGACCCGAACTGGTGTCACCCGCGCTGGTGCCGATGCTGATCTCCAACATGGCTGCCGGGGAAGTGCTGTTGGACCTCGGCGCCCGTGGCCCGTCCCTCGCGACCGAGAGCGCGTGTGCGTCCGGGGCGAGCGCGTTGGCCGTGGCGCGGGGGCTGCTGCAGGCCGGGCTGTGCGACATCGCGGTGGCGGGCGGTACGGAGGCGGCGGTCACCCCGGTGATCACCTCCGGCTTCCAGCGGATGGGGGCGCTGTCGTCCCGCGTCGACGACCCCGAGACCGCCTCGCGCCCCTTCGCGGCGGACCGGGACGGGTTCGTCATCTCCGAGGGTGCCGCGATCCTCGTCCTGGAACGCGAGGCGGACGCCCGCGCCCGTGGACAGCGGCGCTACGCCCGTCTCGCGGGCGCCGGTCAGACGTCCGACGCGCATCACCCGACCGCGCCCGCACCAGGGGGAGTTCACGCCGAGGCGGCGCTGCGGGCGGCGCTCACGGAGGCGGGGCTCGGGCCAGGGGACGTCGATCACGTCAACGCGCACGGCACCTCGACCCCGCTCAACGACCTGACCGAGGCGGAGTTGATCCAGCGGGTGCTGCCGCACCGGCCAAGTGTCACCGCCGCCAAGGGAGTTCTGGGGCACAGCCTGGGCGCGGCCGGTGCGATCGAGGCGGCGCTCACCGCCCTGACCGTGCACCGCGCCACGGTCCCGCCGATCGCCAACCTCACCCCGGACACCCTCCCCTACGACCTGGACTGCGTCACGGGCCGCCCCCGCGCCCAGCAGGTCCGGGCCGCCGCCAGCCACTCCTTCGGCTTCGGCGGGCACAACGTGGTGCTGGTCTTCACCGGCGAGGACTGAACACCGAGGACTGAACACCGAGGACTGAACGCCGGGGGCTGATCAGCGGTCACCGGGGGCCGGGACCCAGACCGACGACCACGACCGAGGAGGGACCAATGACCGTTCACAGCAGGATCGTTCACGCCACCGTCCACATCCCCGAGGGACGCCAGACCGTGGCCGCGGTGGAGGACCGGTTCCGCGCGGGCAGCCCCGGCGTACCGCTCTCCCGAGGCGTGCTCCAGCGCATGTACGGCCTGGCCGAGCGCACGGTGGCCGACGACCTGGAGCAGCCCTCCGACCTCGCCGCGCACGCGGCCCGGCGGCTGTTCGCGGACACCGCTACCGACCCGGGCGCCGTGGACCTGCTGCTCTACGCCGGGATCCTCGCCGACATGGAGGAGCCGGCCACCGCCCATGTCGTCGCCGACAAACTCGGCCTGGGCTGCCCGGTGTTCGACCTGAAGAACGCGTGCAACGGCGTCCTCAACGCGCTGGAGGTCGCCGACGCGTTCATCCGGAGCGGCCAGTACCGGCGGGTGCTGGTGACCACGGCCGAGGTCAGCACCCGGGAGAGCCGGTGGGAACTGGACGACCCCGCCGACCTGCCGACCGCGCTGCCCAGCCTGAGCACCGGCGACATGGGCTCGGCGCTGCTGGTGGAGGCGGGGGACCGGCCCGGCATCCTCGGCTCCCGGTTCTTCGCCAACTCCTGGGGCTGGCGCGCGGCGACCCTCCCCAACCCGTACGCGCAGCACCGCACCCTCGGCCATCTCCGCATCGACTCCGCCCAGCTGGTGGGGTCCTTCGACGGACTGCCGGGCAAAGTGCGGGGCGCGCTGCGGGAGTTGGGCGTCGAGGGCGACGACCTAGACCTCGTCTGTGTGCACCAGCCGTCGGTGCCGTTCACCAAGGTCGTCTGCGACTGGGTGGGCGTGGACCCGGGCCGCATCCTGGCCACCTTCCCCACCCACGGCAACGTCGCGACCAACACCATCCCGCTCCAGCTCGCCGCCGCCCTCGACAGCGGGCGCCTCCAACGCGGCGACCTGGTGGGCATGTTCGGCTTCGCGAGCGGGGCGAGCGCGGGGGTGGTCGTGTGCCGCTGGTGAAGGTGTCCGGCCACCACGACAACTCCCCAGACCCCGCCACCGTAAGAAGGTGAGAGCCCCATGACCGCGACCCGCACCCCGCGCATCCCTCCCCTCCCGCCCGCCCAATGGCCCCCGGTTCTGCGGTCGTTGCTCGCCGACTCCCGCCAGGACGGCCCCGGCCGGGAGAACCTCTTCGGCACGCTCGCCCACCACCCCGTCCTCGCCCACGCCTGGCTCTCCCTCGCGCGGGTCCTCACCCACGAGGGCACCCTCGGTCACCGAAGACGCGAGCTGGTCGTGCTGCGGGTCGCGCACCGGCTCGACGCGCCCTACGTCCACGGCCGGCACCGCGTCCCGGCCGAGGACGCCGGGCTGACGGGCGCGGAGATCGACGCGACGGCGGCCGGCCTGGCCGTCCACCCCTGGCAGCCGGAGGACCGCGCCCTCCTGGAGGCGGCCGACCTGCTCGCCGCCAACTCACCCATTCCCGGGGTTGTTTGGGACCGGCTGGCCCGCTTCCTCACCCCCGAGCAACTCGTCGAACTCCTGGTCCTGGCAGGCCAGACCGCCACCATGTGCACGACGCTCAACACCCTCCGCACCCCCTCGGACCGGCAGCCCTCGCTCACCGTGCTCCTGGACCGGGACCGCTGCTGCGGCGCGGGCCAGTGCGTGGGCGTGGCGCCCGAGGTGTTCGAGCAGGACGAGTCGGACGGCCGGGTCACCCTGCTCGTCCCGGACCCGGACGCGCGCTACGCCGACGAGGTGCGCTTCGCCGCCGACCTGTGCCCCAGCGGTGCCATCACACTCGTCGACCACGAGGAGACCGCCCACTCATGACCGTCACCGCCCTCCCCGCCCTCAACCTGCCTGCCCCCTACGGCAGTTGTTCCTTCGACCCGCCGCCCGCCTACACCGCCGCCGCCCGCGAGGCCGCCGTCTCCCGCGCCACGCTCCCGGACGGCACCGCGTGCTGGCTGGTGACCGGCTACGACGAGGTCCGCGCCGTCCTGGCCGACGCCCGCTTCAGCGCGGACGCGCGCACCCCGGGCTTCCCGTTCCTCTCCGCCGGACAGCGTGAACTGGCCACCGCCAAGCCGAGTTTCATCCGCATGGACGACCCCGAGCACGCCCGGCTGCGCCGCATGGTCACCAAGGACTTCCTGGTCAGGCGGATCGAGGAACTGCGCCCGGGTATCCAGGACATCGTCGACCGCGCCGTGGACCGCATGACCGAGGGCCGCGACTCGGCCGACCTGGTGGCCGACTTCGCGCTGCCGATCCCGTCGCTGGTCATCTGCCTGATGCTCGGGGTGCCGTACGAGGACCACGACCTGTTCCAGTCGCTCAGCCGCACCCTCCTCGACAACCGCACCAGCCGCCCGGACGCGGAGCGGGCGCATGCCGAACTCATGGGCTATCTGGCGCGGTTGGCGGAGCGCAAACGCCGCGAGCCCGCCGACGACATCCTCAGCAGGCTCGCCGCCCGCGACGACCTCACCGACCAGGAGACCGCGTCACTCGGCTTCCTATTGCTGGTCACCGGGCACGAGTCGACCGCGAACATGACCGCCGTCAGCGTCCTGGCCCTGCTCCGCCGCCCCGACCAGGCGGAACTGCTGCGCGAACAGCCGGAGTTGGTGCGCGGGGCGGTGGAGGAACTCCTGCGTCACCTCACGATCATCCACCTCGGTCTCGGCCGGGCGGCGACCGAGACCGTACGGGTGGGCGAGGTGACGATCCCGGCGGGCGAGGGCGTGATCTGCATGCTGTCCACGGCCAACCGTGACGAGCGACTCTTCACCTCCGGCGCCGACTTCGACCTCACCCGCGACGCCCGCCGCCATGTCGCGTTCGGCTACGGCATCCACCAGTGCCTGGGCCAGACCCTGGCCCGCGTGGAACTCCAGATCATCCTGACCACCCTGCTCCGCCGCCTGCCCGCCCTGCGCCTGGCCGTCCCCGCCGACCAGCTCACCTACAACCGGGACGCCATCGTGTACGGGCTGCGCGAACTGCCGGTGACCTGGTCATGGTGAGCAGGCCGCGGCGGCCGAGGACGGGGTGTGGTGGTTCGGGGTGGGTCCGCCTGAAGTCCCGTGAATGCGATCACCTCCAAGTGCCCGATCTGTACACTCCGTTACCCGTCAGAACCGTGCGTGAGTGAAGGGTGGGGTGGGGGCGGTGTCGGTGGCGCCAGCGGCCGGGGACAGGATCGACGGCCGGTATCTCCTGCACGAACCCATCGGCACCGGCGGCATGGGCGTCGTCTGGCGGGCCTGGGACGAACGGCTGCAACGCTGGGTCGCGGTCAAGTGCGCCCGCCTGGACGACGACCGGGCCACCCGGCGCCTGATGGGCGAGGCCCGCAACGCGGGCCGCCTGCACCACCCGAACATCGTGGCCGTCTTCGACTACGTCGACGAGGGCACCACCTGCTGGATCGTCATGGAGTACGTCCCCTCCCGCAGCCTCGCCCAACTCATGGCCGAGCGCGGCCCGTTGGCGCCCGAGGAGGCCGGGTCGATCGGCTGCCAGATCGCGGACGCGCTGGTGAAGTCGCACACCGCGGGCGTGGTGCACGGCGATGTCACCCCGGAGAACATCCTCGTCACCGACGAAGGCGTCGCCCGCCTCACCGACTTCGGCATCTCCCGCGCCCTGGGCAACGACGCCACCCAGAGCACGACGGGTACCGTGCGCGGCAAACCCCGTTACCTGGCGCCGGAGTTGGCGAAGGGGCAACCCGCGGGGGAGAAGGCGGACGTGTTCTCCCTGGGCGCCTCGCTGTTCGCGGCGGTCGAGGGACAGTCGCCGTACGGCGAGGCCGAACACCTCATGACCTATCTCGCCCGGGCCGTCGAAGGACACATCGAGCCCACCCGCCGGGCCGGCCAACTCGCCGAGCCACTGGCCGCGTTGCTGGAGGTCGAGCCCCGGGACCGGCCCGACGCGGCGCAGGCACGGAAACTGCTGACCCGCGCCGCCCCGCCGCCCGCGCACATCCAGCAGCAACTGGACGACCACCGCACCCTCGACCTCGCGTCCTCGACCCTCCGGCTGGGCCGCGCCGCCCGCCGTACCCGGGACGTCCTCACCCTCCCGCTGCCCCGCCGTATCCGCCGCCGCCCGCCGGCGATCGCGGCGGCGGCCCTGGTGACGGTGGGCGCGGTCACGGCCGGGCTGGTCCTCTTCGGCCCCTGGGACTCAAAGGACAACGGTGGCAAGGACATTGGCCTGACCGACGCGAAGCACTCAGCCTCCGCGCGCGCCGGGACCATGGGCGACGCCCGCACGGCGGACCCCTGCGGCCTCGTCGACGCGGCCTCGCTCAGCCGCTTCGGGCACACCGAACTCGACCCGGACTACGGGGAGATCGACCGGTGCGACGTCCTCGTGCACAACGCCGGCGGCGACGACACTGCGGACATCCAGGTCAACCTCGACACGGACCGGGACGACTTCGACGGCATCCAGTCCACGCGCCTGGTCGGCGGCATCACGGTCGTCACGATCAAACGGGACGGCAACACCTGCGACCGGGCGGTGCTGCCCACCGACGGCACCCAGATCAGGGTCATCGGGCAGCAGTTGGCCCCGTCGTCACCCGACCCGTGCCAACTCGCCGACGCCGCGACCGATCACGTGGTCGGCGTCCTGTCCGGCGGCCCGGTACCCCGCCGCGCCTCGGCACCGGCAGCGAACTCCCTGGCCCGCCTGGACGCCTGCGACCTGCTCGACGCCACCGACCTCAAGCAGGTCCCCGGTGTCCAACACGACAACCAGGACCGGGGGTTCGGCGCCTGGGACTGCGACTGGTCGAGCGACGACGGCAAGCGCGACGTCGAGATCCAGTTCAGCCGGGACAACTCCCTCGACGCCGACGACGGAACGCCCGTGAACGTCGCCGGCGTCAAGAGCTACGTCGTCGCCGACGAGGCCGAGGACGACAGCTGCACCGTACGGACCCCGCACCGCACGTACACGGACTCGGTGGGCGAGGAGACCACCGAGCTGTTCCAGCTCACCGTGTACGCGCCGCGACCGGGCAAGCAACTGTGCGGTGTGGCGCGGGGGTTGGCGGCAGCGGTCGTAGGGGAGATCGCGAATCGCCTCCCGACCCGGTGACGAGCCGACCGGTGCCGCGACCGATTACCGGTCGAGCGACCGGTCAGGGCTGTACCGGCATGGTCCAGCAGTTGGAGGTCGTGGCCTTTCCGGCGAGGCGGTCGGTGAGCCAGGAGATGGCGGCGCCCTGGTCGGTGAGCAGCGGCGCGAAGTGGTTGAGGAGCGCGCTGCCGACACTGGGCAGGACGACGGGCTTGTACGTGACGTCGGCGCCCTTCGCGCACCAGTCGAGGGCGAGTTGGCGGGCCTGGGCGTGCGGGACGAGGTTGTCGCTGACGCCGGTGGCGAGGCGGACCGGGCCGGACGGCTTCATCGTGCCGATGCGCTGGCTGTCGAGGAAGCTCTGGAGGGCGGGAGTCGAGGCGATGATCTCGCTGAGGGACTCGCCGTCCGTGGTCCAACTGGTGCTCTTCTTATAGGCGTAGCCGAACAGCGCGTCGCCGACGCACATCGTCGACAGGTCGGTGAGCGCCGCCTTCCCCGCGTCGTTGAGATGCGCCTCGGCGAGCGGCTTCAGGGACGGGTCGGACTGCAGGAACCCGTTGAGCGACCAGCCCAGCGCGCCCGCGAGTTCGCTGCCGTCGATGGCCTTGGTGACGGAGGTCAGATCGGCGGGCGGGGCACCGGCGTAGGTGCCGGAGAGGGTGACGTCGGGGGCGTAGGACGACTGGAGTTCGGCGGCGGCCGCGGTCGCCCCGCCGCCCTGGCTGTAGCCGTAGAGCCCGACCGGCGAACCGGCGGTGACCGAGGCCCCGCCGACCGAACGCGCGGCACGCACCGCGTCCAGCACCGCGTGCGCCTCGTCGATCCGGTTGACGTAGGTGTGCAGCCGGTCGGTCGCACCCAGGCCGACGTAGTCGGTGACGACGACGGCGACGCCCTTCGCGAGGAGCCGGTAGATCGCCAGGTCCTCGTAACCCACGGTCACCGTCTGGCTGTTGAGGGACAGCGGGTGTTCCAGTCCCATCGACGCGGAGCACTGGTCGCCCTGTCCCAGGGTGCCGGGGGCGACCGCGACGAGGGGGCGCGGACCGGTGCCCGACCAGTCGGCGGACGGTTCGATGTAGGCGCCGGTGACGGCGACGGGCTGTCCGTTCGAGTCCGTGGACTTGTACATCAGGCGGGTCGCGGTGCCGGGGAGGGTGGAGCCGTCGAGCCCCGGCAGGCTGAGCGCGAGGGGGAGCGGCTCGCTGCGGACGAGGGCGCCGTCGGCGGCGGGGAGGGTGGCAGGCGGGTTGTAGAACTCGGGGATGGTGACGCCTCTGGACACGACGTCGGCCGTGGCGGAGGGGGATGCGGCGGTGGCGGCGGTGGCGCTCGTGAGGGCGACGGCCTGGGCGGTGAGACAGACGGCGACGGTCAACGAGGCGCCGAACAGGCGTCGTTGGCGCGCAGAGGTGCTGGGTGTGGTGGTCATGACAGGTGGGGTGGGCATGACGAACCTCCTGTGAAGCGGCCGGCAGGAAGCGGCGGCACGCCGGCGCACCCGCGTCCCACGGGTGCGCCGGCGCCGCTGGAGAAGTGGTTCGTCTCGAACTTACCTACCGGTAAGTTACTCGTGATACCCGTCGGTAGGTTACGTTTCGGTAATGTGAACGAGCGTCAGGCGGCTGTCCTCCGGCTCGCTCGCCGTCGGAACGGGCAGCCGCACAGGACGGGCGATCAGCCCGTAGGCAGGCCGATCTGGTCGTGTTCGAGGGTGGCGCGCAGCTCCGAGAGGAAGTGCGCGGCGGCCGCTCCCGACGGACCGTCGAGGATGTCCGCGGCCAGCTCGGTCATGGTCGTGGTGAAGGTGCCCTCCGCCGCCTCGATGAGCTGCCGGCCCGCGGCGGTCAGCTCCAGCAGCGACGAGCGGCGATCCGACGGATTGCTCCGCCGTACGACCCACCCCTGCTTCTCCAGCCGGTCGACGCCCTTGCTGCTCGCGCCGATGCCGATGGCGAACTCGGTGGCGAGGTCCGCGACCCGGGACCCGGGGTGGTCACGCAGGAAGCGCAGGGACTCGTACTGCGAGGTGACGATCCCGTGCCGCTCGCGAAGACGGTCGTTGAGCGCGTTGTAGAGGCGGGTCTCGCAGCGGACGAGATCGGCGAAGAAGCCCGGGAGGTCGATCGGGCCGCGGCTTGACTTGGATGCCATGGCATATAGTTTAGTCTACATTCCTGGGAAGGTAATTCCTGGGCATGCGGTTCCCGAGCATGCGGTTCTTGAGTGTGTGGCTCTTGGCATGCGGTTCTTGGGTGGTACGTGCGACGGAGGCGACCATGAGCAGGCAGCAGCGCGCGAAGATCGACGCGATGGTACGGCGGCCCCGGCCGGAGGGCGGCGAGCCGGAGGCCCCCGCGTCGGTGGAGGAACTCCGGGCCGGATTCCGGGTGTTGATGGCGGAGATGCTGGTCCCGGCGGGGCTCGACACCCGCGCCACGTCCCTCGGTGACCGCCCCGCACTGCTGGTCGAACCGACCGGCACCCCGCGAACCGGGACGATCCTCTACTTCCACGGCGGCGGCTTCGTGGTCGGCTCACCGGAGACGGCGCTGTCCCTCACGGGGAACCTGGTGACCCGGACCGGGGTCAGGTCGTACTCGCTGGACTACCGGCTCGCCCCCGAGCACCCGTTCCCGGCCGCGATCGACGACTGCCTCAGCGCGTACCGCGCACTGCTCGACAGCGGCGAGGACCCTGCGACGATCGTGTTCGCCGGCGACTCCGCGGGCGGCGGCCTCGCGGTCACCACCTGCCTCGCCGCCCGCGACGCGGGTCTGCCGCTGCCCGCCGCGATCGTCACGTTCTCCGCCGGCCTCGACGCGACCCGCACCGGCGAGAGCATGGAGACCAAGGCGGACGTCGACCCGTACTTCACCCGCGCGGGCCTGGAGTACACCGGAGCGATGTACCGCGGGGGAGAGGACCCCCACCACCCCCTGCTCAGCCCCGCCGTCTCCGCCGACCTGACCGGCCTGCCCCCTCTCCTTCTGCAGGCGGGCACCTACGAAGTACTCCTGGACGACTCCACCCGCCTGGCCACCCGCGCGAGGGACGCCGGGGTGGACGTCATCCTCGACATCACCGCCGACGTCCCACACGTCTTCCAGTCCTTCGCGGGCGTCCTGGACGAGGCGGACGAGGCGTTGGATCGGGCGGCGTTCTTCATCGGCCAGCGGATCCGGGGTGGCGGGGGTGTGACCCGTACGTCGGAAGGGTGACGCGTGCGGTGAGGGTGCCGTACGGACGACGCGCTGCAGGCCTAGAGAGCTACGTCCCGCTCCGACAACCGGCGCGTGATGCGATCGAAGAGCTCCGACAGCGGCTCCCCGACATCACGCCCGAACTCGGTGAGGCCGTAGGTGACTTGGGGCGGGGTGGTCGGCTCGACCTCGCGCCAGATCAGGCCGTCATCGAGCAGGGAGCGCAGGGTCTGGGCGAGCATCTTCTCGCTGATCCCCTGGATGCTCTCGCGCAGTTCGAAGAACCGGAGGCTGTTGCGGCGCAGGGAGATCAGCACCCAGATCCCCCACCGGCTGGTGACGTGGTCGACGACAGTCCGCGCGAGGCAGTCGGTGTGAAACACCTCATACCGAGCCCCGGGCTCAACCCGCCTGCGCTGCAAGCCTTCAGTCACGTGAGGAGCTTACCTCGGGGTATGTCCTTACCGAAAGTTAGCCCAGCTCCTAGCGTGAGGCCCACCGAAGTACGGGCGACAAGGAGCTGAACATGATCGTGGTGACCGGGGCCACCGGCAACATCGGCAGGCCGCTGACGAGGGCGTTGGCGGAAGCGGGCCAGGAGGTGACGGCGGTGTCCAGGCACACGGCGACGGTGCCGGACGGCGTCCGCCACGTGGTCGCCGACCTGGCCCAACCGGCAAGCCTGACACCCGCGTTGACGGGAGCGAAGGCACTGTTCCTCCTGCTCTCCGGCGACCTGCATTCCCCCGATTCCAACCCCGCCGACATCATCCGCGCGGCCGACACCGCGGGAGTCCGCCGCATCGTCCTCCTCTCCACCCAGGGCGTGTCGACGAGGCCCTTCGGCCCGACCCGCATAGCGATGCGCGCCCTGGAGGACGTCCTACGGAACTCCACCCTGGAGTGGACCATCCTCCGCCCCGGCGGCTTCGCCTCCAACGCCCTGTGGTGGTCCGAGTCCGTCCGCGCCCAACGGGTCGTCGCGGCCCCCTTCGGTGACGTGGGCGTACCGATCATCGATCCCACGGACATAGCCGAGGTGGCGGCGGCCGGCCTCCTGACCGACCAACACACTGGCACAACCTACGAGTTGACGGGCCCGGAGGTAATCGCCCCCCGCGCCCAGGCCGATGCCATCGCCACCACCCTGGGCACCCCGATCCACTTCCACAACCTCACCCGAGCCGAGGCCAAGTCCGCCATGTCCCAGGCGATGCCCCCAGAACTCGCCGAAGACACCCTCACCATCCTCGGCGCCCCGACGCCGGAGGAACTCCGCATCAGCCCGGATGTGGAGCGGGTCTTGGGGCGAGCGCCGCGTACGTTCGCTGAGTGGGCGGGGCGGAATGTTGCGGCGTTTCGGTGAGGGGGGGGCTGGATCTGACGGAATGCGGGCCCGCGTCCACGGCCGGAGTTGTCTGTCGAGGAACCACTGGCATGCACCAACAGACCTTCTCCGACAGGCCCGTTGTCAGTGCCTACGGCTATGGTCGCAAGCGCGCGGCCGGCTTCCGGGGGTTCCAGCTCCGTAGGGAATGGTTGCATCCCCGATCTTCCCGGGGGCGGCCCGGAGAACGTGTCCGGGACCTAACCGACGGTCGGGCTCAGCTGATGGCCAAGAGGTGACCTGTCAGAGCCGGCCGCGCACTTCTTGTCCGGCGTACGCATCAAAGGTGTTGCTTGCCCTGGCCGACAAGTCGGCTGATGACATCGCGAGTTCGTACCCTGAGCGCGTCGAGCTCGACCCGGTTGTCGGCCTTGAGGCCCAGGTTGACGACCCGGGCCCCGGTCGTGTGGCTGGAGCGACCTCAGTCCGTCGAGCCCGGCTTCACCACCGTGTTCACGAAGTTGCCGATCGCCTCCAGCGTCGCGCCGAGCGCCTCGATCTGGGGGAAGTGGGCCGCGTCCGGGATGGGGGCGAAGTGGCCCTCGGGGAAGGCGTCGGCGTAGCCGCGGCCGTACTTGAGGGGGGCTATGCCGTCCTCCTCGCCCCAGACGACCAGGACGGGGACGGTCACGCGGTGGAGGCGGGCGCGGAGCTTCGGGTCGTAGGTGAAGTGGTCGCCGCCGTAGATCGCGAGGGTCTGCTGGTTGGCGGCGGTCGCGGCTCGCTGGGCGTCGGTGAAGGAGGTGAAGTCGGGGCGGAACTCGGCCTTGGCGAAGGAGAGTTGGCTGATGTCGGCCGGGGCCATGGTGCGCGGGTCGACGACGCGGTTCTCGACCATGTGGGCGTGGATGCCGACCGCGTTCAGGAGGGTCAGGGCGCCGATGCGGCCCTTGTTGTCGCGAAGGGCCATCTCCGCCGCGATCCAGCCGCCGACCGAGTTGCCGATCACCATGACGTCCTTGATGTCCAGGGCGTCGAGCAGGTCCAGGTAGGCGATGGCCAGGTCGGCGACCGAGTCGAAGCCGTCCGGGCGGGGCGTGCCGTCGAAACCGGGGTGGGTCGGCGCCACGACGTAGACGTGCTCGGACAGGGCTGCGGAGAAGCCGGCCACCGTGCGCGGGCCGGCGCCGCCGTGCAGCACCAGGACGCCGGTGCCCTCCGTGTTCTCGCCGAACTCCTGGACGGTGACCGAGAGTCCGCCGGGGAGGGCGACGGTGCGGGTGGAGGCCGGGGTGGAAGCGGGGGTGGAGGCAGGCGTGGTCATGGTGGGGTCCTTGTCGCTTGTTCTCGTGTTCTCGCGTGCTGAGAGCTGGCTCTCATGAAGGTAGGGGGTCGGCTCTCTTTATGCAAGTCCACTCTCACGATGAGAGTCGCGCGTCTCGTGCGGACGGCTCGGCGGGCTGGGACGGGAAGAGTGGCCCCCGAGCGCCGATAGCACCCCGCCCACGCCCCTGACCAGCGCTTCCCCGCTCTCGTTCAGGTTGCTTTCAGGTCCGTGTGGGACTTGGGCAACTCATGCACCGGAAGCGCAAAAGCTCTGGCAAAGGGGGCTGGGGGGAGGGTCGGGGACCGTGTCAGGGTGCCCGCATGACGACAGATCACCTCACCCACGACCGGCCTCCGCGCCGCATCCCGCACGCGGCGAGCAAGGTGCCGGAGGTGACCGTCTACTTCTGGATCATCAAGGTGCTGACCACCGGCATGGGCGAGACGGCCTCCGACTTCCTGGCCCATCTGTTCGGCCCGATCCCGGCGGTCGGCCTCGGCGGGCTCGCCCTCGTCGCGGCGCTGGCGGTCCAGTTCACCGCCCGCCGGTACGTCGCCTGGATCTACTGGACGGCGATCGTCATGGTCAGCGTCTTCGGCACGATGGCCGCGGACGTGCTGCACGTCGGGCTCGGGGTGCCGTACGCCCTCTCCACGCCGTTCTTCCTGCTCGCGCTGGCCGCCGTCTTCGCCCTCTGGTACGCGAGCGAGCGCACCCTGTCGATCCACAGCATCACCACCCGCCGCCGCGAGACCTTCTACTGGGCCGCCGTCCTCGCCACCTTCGCCCTCGGCACCGCCGCCGGCGACCTCACCGCCACGATCGGCCTCGGCTACCTCGGCTCCGCCGTCCTGTACGCCGTCGCGATCGCCGTCCCCGCCGTCGCGCACCGCGCGGGCCGGATGGGCGCGGTCCTCGCCTTCTGGTCCGCCTACGTCATCACCCGCCCGCTCGGCGCCTCCGTCGCCGACTGGATGGCCGTCGGCCACGGCCGGGGCGGGCTCGCGCTGGGACTCGGCCCGGTCACGGCCGCCTGGACGGTGGCGATCCTCGGCTTCGTCGGCTACCTGGCGGTCTCGGGCAAGGACGTACGGCGCGACGCGGTGGTGTGACACGGCGGTACGGCGTCGGCTCCCTCGGCTCCCTCGGTTCCCTTGCCCCCTGGGCTCGTCCGGCCCGTCCCGTTTCTTCGGTTCGTCCGGTCCTCCCGCCTTACGAGGCAAGGGAGTTCAGCCCCATGTCACGACAGACCCTCCGCCTGGCGCTACGACGGGGCTTTCCCCGTGGCGCTACGACGGGACCTTCCCGGTGCCGCTACGACGAGCCCCTCCCCTTGGCGCTACGACGTGCCGCTCCCCGGCGCCGCCCGCCCCATCCCCCTCCCCATCCCCGTCCCCGCTCAGGTCAACCGATGCCCGACCCCGCGAGCCGTCCCGATCGTGCGGGTGCTGCCCGCCTCGCGGAGTTTGCGCCGGAGGCGGGTCAGGTACTGGTCGAGGGTGTTGTCGTGGACGCGGGCGCCCTCGGGCCAGGCCGCGCGGACCAGTTCGCGGCGGCCCACGAGCCCGCCCGACGCGGCCATGAGCGCGGCCAGCAGGCGGAACTCGGTCGGGGTCAGGCCGACCCGGGTGTCCCGGACGCCGACCGCGTGCCGGACGGCATCCAGGATCAGGTCACCCTCCGGCGGCTCTCCCTCCGGCGCGGCGGGCGGACGCGCCGTCCGCTGCAGCGCCGCCCGCAGCCGGGCCGCGAGTTCGACGAGATGGAACGGCTTGGTCAGATAGTCGTCGCCGCCCGCCGAGAACCCGGACAGCCGGTCGGGCAGCCGGTGCTGGGCGGTCAGGAAGACGACGGGGGAGCGGAAGCCGTTCGCCCGCATCGCCTGGCACACGTCCCGCCCGTCGGCGTCGGGCAGCCCGATGTCGAGCACGACGGCGGCGATGTCCGCACCGGCCAGCCGCAGCGCGGTCGCCCCGTCCGGCGCGGGCACGGTGTCGAAGTCCTCGTCGCGCAGCCCGCGCATCAGCACGTCCCGCAGGGTGTGATCGTCCTCGACGACCAGGATGGCCGGGCGCATGGTCCTCCTGTGCTGACTGCCGTGCCGTGACCATGGTGACTACAGTCATGTAGACGGTCTACCGAACTGTAGACGAAGCCGGCGCCCCGCGGCAGTCAGGATGCGTTCAGGCACCCGCTGGCACCGTCGGACCCCATGACCTACGAGATCCCCCGCAGCGGCGACACCGCCGCCCCGCCGCCACCCGCCCCGCCCCGCCCGCGCCGCAACAAGGTCCCCGAAGTCACCGCGTACTTCTGGATCATCAAGGTGCTGTGCACGACGGTCGGCGAGACCGCGGCCGACCTGCTCAACGAGAAGGCGGGCCTGGGCCTGACCGGGGTGTCGCTGCTGATGAGCGCGCTGCTCGCGGTCGTCCTGGTCGTCCAGTTCCGTACGGCCGCCTACCGCGCGGGCGTGTACTGGCTCGCCGTGGCCCTCATCAGCGTGGTCGGCACCCTGATCAGCGACAACCTCACCGACAACATGGGCGTCCCGCTGGAGACCACCACCACGGTGTTCGCGATCGCCCTCGCGGTCGTCTTCGTCGTCTGGTACCGGCGCGAGGGCACCCTGTCGATCCACAGCATCGACACGACGGGCCGCGAGGCGTACTACTGGCTGGCCGTCCTGTTCACCTTCGCCCTCGGCACGGCGGCCGGTGACCTGGTCTCCGAGCGCATGAACCTCGGCTACTGGCTCGCCGCGACCCTCTTCGCCCTGGCCATCGGCGCGGTCGCGATCGCCCACCGCGCGCTGGGCCTGGGCGCGGTGGTGAGTTTCTGGATCGCCTACGTCCTCACCCGCCCGCTCGGCGCCTCGATCGGCGACTACCTCTCCCAGCCGACCGGCGACGGCGGCATCGGCCTCGGCACCGTCGTCACCAGCGCGCTGTTCCTGGCCGTCATCCTCGGCCTGGTCGTCCACCTGGCGGTGACCCGCAAGGACGTCATCGAGCCGGTGGCACACGGCAGTTGACCGCAGGAGGCGGCGCCCAGAAACCCTGGGCGCCGCCAGCCGAACCCGTCCCCTACGACCCCCCGACATCCCCTAGGTGCTTGAGATCCCCTACGACCCTGACCTCCCCCAGGTCCCCTACTTCCCCCCGGCGCCGCACAGCTCCGTGTCGATCAACGCGTTCTGCGCCACCTCGGTCGACAGATCGGACGCCCCGTCCCCCGTCGCCTCCAGCACCACGGCATGGCGGCCGTCCGCGCTGACCCCGTCGCGGGTGGTGTAGCCGGAGAGGTCGCCAGCGTGGCTGTAGTAGACGCCGCCGCAGGTCAGGGGGATCTCCATCAGGCCGAGGCCGTAGCGGGCGCCGGGCCAGACGGGGTCGAGGGACGCGGCTCGTACCGTCGTCTTCATCTCCGCCAGCTGGGCCGGGCGCAGGAGTTTGCCGCCGACGAGGGCCGAGAAGAAGCGGGTCAGGTCGCCCGTCGTGCTGATCATCGCGCCCGCCGAACCCGCGGCCGACGGGTTGAAGTCGGTGACGTCGATGACCGGGCCGCCTTCGCCGAAGTCCGAGTAACCGTGCAGGTGTTGGCCGGAGATGCGGGCGGACGTGTCCGGGGCGGAGGTGTCGCGCAGGGACAGCGGGCGGATGATCCGCCGGGTCACCTCCTGCTGCCACGTGTGGCCGGTGGCCTTCTGGACGATCATCCCGGCGAGGATGTAGTTGGTGTTGGAGTACTCCCACTGCGTGCCCGGCGCGAAGTCCGGGGCGTGCCGCATCGCGATGCCGACCAGCTGTTGCGAGGTCCACGTCGTGTAGCGGTCGGCCTCGAAGCCCGCCGCCGTCGTGATCGCCGGGAAGTCCGCCGTGTAGTTGAAGAGTCCGCTGGTGTGGTTCAGCAACTGCCGTACGGTGATGGCGTTTCCGTCGTTCCCGTTGCCGTCCACCACGCCGGGCAGCCAGTGTTCGACCGTGTCGTCCAGCGACACCCTTCCCTCACCGACCAGTTGGAGCATCACCGTGGACACGAACGCCTTCGTGCTGCTGGCGATCCGGAACTTGTCGGTGACCCGGGCCGCCCGGCCCGTCGCGGTGTCGGAGACCCCGGTGGTGGCGTACCGCCGGCCGCCCGGACCCGTCGACTGGGCCACGACGGCGACCGTTCCGGTCTTCTCGATGGCGTCCACGCTCTGCTGGAGCGTGCTCCGGTGCCGGGACTCCGTGGCGCTCGCCATGGGCGTCGCCAGACCCAGTCCGACGGCGGCCAGCGCGGCTACGGCGGTGAGGTGACGGGGCTTCAACATGGGCTGTCTCCAGGGGAGTTGGTGGTCCGGCGCTCCGGACTCGCGGTGTGTTCACCAACCTAGGGAGACGGCACACGGTGATCGATCCAGCGCACGGGCCGGTCCGCCGTACAGCCTGCTGTACCAAGGGGCTCGGCCCGACGGCCGGTCACCCCTGCCGTCGTAGGTCCTCCAGATAGCGCAGGACCGCCGCGACCCGTCGGTCGACCTGGTCCGTGGGGGACAGGTCGAGCTTGGCGAAGATGCTGCGGATGTGTTTGTGGACGGCGCCGTCGGTGACGACGAGCTTTCCGGCGATGGCCGAGTTGCCCAACCCCTCGGCCATCAGGGCGAGTACGTCGCGTTCGCGCGGGCTGAGCCGGTCGAGGCGGGTGTCCTGGCGGGAGCGGGTGAAGAGCTGGGCGACGACCTCGGGGTCGATGGCGGTGCCGCCCGCCGCCACGCGGTGCAGCGCGTCGAGGAACTCCTCGACCCGGCCCACCCGTTCCTTGAGCAGATACCCCAGCCCACTGACCCCGCCGCCGAGCAGCTCCGTGGCGAAGCTCTGCTCGACGTACGCGGAGAGCACGAGCACCGCGAGGTCGGGGCGGCGCCGCCGGGCCTCGACGGCGGCGACGATGCCCTCGTCGGTGTGGGTCGGCGGCATCCGCACGTCGAGGATGGCGACATCGGGCTTGTGGACGTCGATGGCGTCCAGGGCCTCGTCCGGGGTGCCGGCGGTGGCCACCACGTCCAGGCCCTCGGCGCGCAGCAGCAGGGCGAGCCCCTCGCGCAGCAGCGCGTCGTCCTCGGCGATCACGATCCGCATGTCCGTCAGGCCTTCCTGTTCAGGTACCGCATCGCAGGCTCTCGGCTCTCTTCGCTCGTCACGATCCCCGCCTCACATACCGCAGGGGAGATCCACGGCCAGGACGGTCGGGCCGCCCGGTGGGCTGGTCAGGGTGAGGCCGCCGTCGTGCGCGGCGACACGGCGCCGGATGCCGGTGAGCCCCGAGCCGCCCTCCGCGTCCGCGCCGCCCCGGCCGTCGTCCTCGACGCGCAGCAGGAGCCGGTCGCCGCTGCCGCGTGCCGTGACCGTCGCGTGCCGCGCCCCGCTGTGCTTGGCGATGTTGGTCAGGGCCTCGGCGACGACGAAGTAGGCGGTGGCCTCGACGGACGCGGCGCAGCGCGCGGGCACGTCCACGTCGATCCGGCACGGCACCGCGCTGTCCGCGGCGAGACCGGAGAGCGCGCCCGCGAGACCCCGGTCGGCGAGCACCGGCGGGAGGATGCCGCGGGCGACCGTGCGCAGTTCGGCCAGCGCCTGTTCGGCGGCGGACTGGGCGCGTTCGAGGAGTTCGTCGGCGCCCTCGGGGTCGCGGGCCACCATGCGGCGGGCCGCTCCCAGCAACACGGCGACGGAGACGAGCCTGTTCTGCGCGCCGTCGTGCAACGACCGCTCGATGCGCCGGAGTTCGGTCGCGTGCGCGTCGAGCGCGGCGGCCCGCGTCGCGGTCAACTCCGCTACTCGCAGGGACAGATCGACGTCCGGACCGGCCGCCAGGAGCAGCTGTCCCGGGCCCGACTGGAGCCGGGCCATGCCGGGTGTCAACCCCAGGATGATCGCGATCCAGCCGATGCCCAGCAGCGCCACGGCGAGGGCGTCCGGCCAGGTGTGCGCGCTGCCGACGCCGAGCGAGGTGGCCGTCGTGTTCGCGGGCATGAACGTCCAGTACAGCGGGAACGCGGTGTCCCGCACGGCGAGGACCGGCAGCAGCACCCCGGCCGCCCCGAGCAGCGCCCCGACGGTGGAGTGCCGTACCAGCCACCGCAGTTCACGGTGGGTGGCGGGGTCGGCGAGGGCCGCCCGCAGCCGCGTCGGCGGTGGCTCCGGGGCGACGACCTCCGGGCCCCAGCGGGCGAGCCGGTCGCGCTCCCGTCCGGCCAGGGAGTGCAGGGCGCGCAGCGCCGCGGGCGCCATCAGCAGCCCCACCCCGACCACGCTCGTCACGGCGGCGAGGGCCAGCCACAGCGTCAACAGCACAGCACGCGCTGCCGTGTTGAGGCCGGAGGCGAGTTGCGCGACGGCACGGGCGGCGGCGCGCAGGGTCCGTAGCGCGATGTCCTTGGCGCTCTCGCGGGGGATGGCCGCGACCGCCCCGTCACCGGCCTCGCGCGTGCTCGCTGTCATGCGGAGGACCCTATGCCGTACGGCTGTTCCCCGGGGGCGGAGGAAGGGTGGAGAAACAAGGAGTACAGCCTGCTGTACCCCGAACCGGGCGGGCTGCGGGATCGGCCGCGAGGGGTGCTGATCCATAGCGTCGGTGACGACAGGACGTACGGCACACGACCACGGGAGAAGCCCCCATGCCGGACACGACGAGCACCGATCCCGACCGGCTCAGCCCCGGGGACATCGCCCGCACCCTCCTCTGGACGGCGGTGGTGGCCAGCGCGGTCGCCAACATGGCGGTGTCCTTCGGCGGCGCCGACACCTGGGTGCACCTGGTGTGCGGCGCGGTCACCGTGCTGTGCGCGGGCACCCTCGCGGTACGCGGTCTGCGGGGCCGGCGATGAACACCACCACCACCGCAGTGAGCACCGCCGCCATCGCCCTGGACGGCGTCAGCAAGGCCTACCCCGGGGGCGTACGCGCCCTGGACGACGTGTCGTTGACCGTGGAGCGCGGCACCTTCCTCGCCGTGATGGGGCCCTCCGGCTCCGGCAAGAGCACGCTGATGCACTGTGCCGCCGGGCTCGACTCCCCGACGTCGGGCAGTGTCCGCATCGAAGGCCGCGAGATCGCCGGGCTGAACGAGACCAAGCGGACCCAACTCCGTCGTGAGCGCGTGGGGTTCGTGTTCCAGGCGTACAACCTGATCCCGTCCCTCTCCATCGAGGACAACATCACGCTGCCGCTCCGGCTGGCGGGCCGCACCGCCGACCGCGACTGGCTGCGCACGCTGGTCGAGCGGGTCGGGCTCGCGGACCGGCTGTCCCACCGCCCGGCCGAGCTGTCCGGCGGCCAGCAGCAAAGAGCCGCCGTCGTACGGGCGTTGGTGGCCCGCCCCGCTGTCGTGTTCGCCGACGAACCGACCGGGGCGCTCGATCTGCGCAGCGCCCACGAGGTACTCGACCTGCTCCGCGACCTCGTCGACGACCTGCGCCAGACGGTCGTGATGGTCACCCACGACCCGGCCGCCGCCGCCCGCGCCCACCACGTGCTGGTGATGGCCGACGGCAGGGTCGTCGACGCCCTCAAGGCACCCACCGCCGCCGAACTGGCAAGCCGTCTCGTCGAGTTGGGGAGGGCCTGAGCCATGTTCCGTCTCGCGCTACAGATGGTCGGCCACCGGGTCACCGCCCTGATCGCCGTGGCCTGCGCGGTGCTCGGCGGCGCGGCCCTGGTCACCGCGACCGGCGTCCTCGCCGAGTCCGGCCTCCGTTCCCACCTGCCCGCGGGCCGCCTCGCCGGAGCCTCCGTCGTGGTCGCCGCCGACCAGGAGTTCCACCCGCCGGGCGACCTCCCGCTCGCCCTCCCGGAACGTCGTCGCGTCCCGGCCCAACTTGTCGGCGAGCTCGGCACGTTGCCGGGCGTGACCGAGGCCGTCGGCGACATCGGCTTCCCGGCCGCTCTCGTCGACGCGCACGGCCGGGTCGTGGCGGCGTCGTCCGAGGACCCGCAGGTGACGGGGCACGGCTGGTCCTCGACGAAGCTGCTGGCCGCCCCGCGCATCGAGGGCAGCGCGCCCACCGGTGCCGGCGAGGTCGCGGTGGACGGTACGACCGCCGCGGCGGCCGGTGTCAAGCCGGGCGACCGCGTCCAGGTCGTCGTCAACTCCCGGCCCGCGAGCGGCTATCGCGTGTCGGCGGTGGTCAACGCCCCGGGCGCCGGTGTCTACTTCGCCGACAGGACGGCCACAAAACTGTCGGGCCTGTCCAGCCGTGTCGACCTGGTCGGTCTGCGCACCGCGCCCGGCGCCGAGTCGCGGGTCGCCGCCGAAGTCCGTACGAAGCTGAAGGGCACCGGACTCCTGGCCGTCACCGGAGCCGGGCGGGGCGACACGGCGGCGCCCGGGGCCGGGGCCTCGCGGTCGCTGCTGGTGCTGCTGGCCGGGTCGCTGTCCGGGATCGTGCTGCTGATCACCGGGTTCGTGATGGCGAGCGCGCTGGCCGTGGCGATCGGCGGGCAACGGCGGGACCTGGCGCTGATGCGGGCGGTGGGCGCGACGCCGAAGCAGATCCGGCGGCTGGCCGCGGCGCAGTCGACGGTGGTCGCGGCCGTCGCCGTGGCACCCGGGGTGGGGCTCGGGTATCTGCTGGCCGGACAGTTCAGGGGACTGCTCGCGGACCGGGGTGTGATACCGGCCCAACTGCCGCTCACCTTCAGCCCGTTGCCCGCGTTCGCCGCGGTCGTGCTGATGCTGCTCGCCGTCCAGGTGTCGGCACGCGGGTCGGCCTGGCGGACCTCGCGGATGCCGGCGACCGAGGCGGTCGCCGAGTCGCGCAGCGAGCCGCGTGATCCGTCGCGGACCCGGACCCGGATCGGCGTGGCCGTCATCGTCGTGGCGACCGCGGGGTCGGCGCTGCCGCTGTTCTCCCGCACGGTCATCGGCGCCACCGCGACCTCGCTCGCCGGGATCATCGGGGCGATCGGGCTGGCCCTGGCGGGACCGGCGCTGGTGCGGGGCGTCGGCGGGGCGGCGGCCCGTGCGACACGGCACGGCGGCTCCGCGCCGACCTGGCTGGCGATGGCCAACCTGCGCGCCTACGCCCTGCGCAACGCGGGGATCGTCTCCACGCTGGCCATGGCGGTCGTGTTCGTGCTGACGTACACCTTCACCCAGACGACCGTCCTGGCCGCCACCGCACAGGACACGACGACCGGGACCCTGGCCCAACTCCGGCTGAGCGCAACGGCGTTGGGCGGCCTGCCCGACGGCACGCCCGCCGCCGTACGCACGACGCGGGGCGTACGGGCCGCCGCGCCCGTCGGTTCGACCACCGTGGTGTGGCAGTACAAGGAGTTCGGCGACCCGGCGGCCGAGTCGGGTGCCGCGACGATCCTCACCCCGGACGCGGCGGGCGTCCTCGACCTCGGCGTACGGGACGGCAGCCTCGGCCGCCTCACCGGCGCGACCGTCGCCGTCAGCAGCGATGTCGCCCGGACGCGGTCCGCGACCGTGGGCCACACGATCGACCTGGTCCTCGGCGACGGCACGGAGGTCCACCCCAAGGTGGTCGCGGTCTACGACCGAGGGCTCGGCTTCGGCACGGTGGTGCTGGCCCACGACCTCGCCGCCGGACACACCACGACGGCCCTCGACCAGTCCCTCCTGATTCGCACGGACGGCACGGCGGCGGCACGACAGAACCTGACGGCGCTCGCCGCGTCCCGCCCCGGCCTGACCCTCGGACCCGCCACCTCCCCGTCCACCGGCGGCCTGAAGGACGCACCGCCCGAGGTGTGGATCAACCTCGCCACGATCGTGGTCCTGCTCGTCTACCTCCTGCTGAGCATCGCCAACAAGCTCGTCGCGGCCACCGCCCAGCGCCGGGTCGAACTGGGCGCCCTCCGCCTCAACGGCACCACACCCCGGCAGATCCGGGCGATGATGCGCCGCGAGGCCGCGATGACGGCGGCCACCGCCCTCACCACGGCCCTCCTGCTCTCCGCGATCCCGCTGGCGCTGCTGGGCCAGGGCTTCCTCGGCCGGCCCTGGCCCGCAGGCCCGGTCTGGCTCCTGCCCGGCCTCGCCCTCACGGTGACGGTCACCGCCTTCCTCACCATCGAGCTGCCCACCCGGCAGGCCCTGCGGACTCCGCCGGCGGACGCGATCCGCGCCCAGTGACCGGCCGCCCCCTCACCGGCCGTCCCCGTCCGCCGCACCGGAGGACATCCGTGCCGTAGACGAACATCGGTCCGATCGAGTGGTCTCGGGGGGACGCGTGCCGCAGGACGGCCGTGCGGCGGGCCCCGGATGGTGCCGTGGAACTCCCACCCCGACGCATCCCCACCCCCGACCCGGAAGAAGCGCCCCCACATGCGACGTACTCCTCCCCGACGACTCCTCGCGGCCGCGCTGCTGATGGCGTCCGTGCTGGCCGTCCCGATGACGGCGGCGCCGGCCGCGACCGCCGTCGGCGTGGTCCGTACCCACGGCAGTGCCCACGACGAGTGCTCCTCGGGCCCCGGGCTCGGCCGGGATGTGACGGCCCGGCTGGACAAGGCCATCGCCGGGGTCCGGCGCGACGCCGGTATCCCCGGTGTCGCCGTCGGGCTGTGGATGCCGGGCAAGGGCTGCTACGTCCGCGCGACCGGCGTCGCCGACAAGGCCACGGGGCAGCCGATGAGCACCGGCTTCTACTCGCGGATCGGCAGCGAGACCAAGACCTTCACGGTCACCGCGCTGCTCCAGCTCGTCGACGAGGGGCGCATCCGCCTCGACGACCCGATCTCGCGCTACGTCCCGGGCGTACCGAACGGCCGCCACATCACCCTGCGCCACCTGGCCGAGATGCGCAGCGGACTGTACCCGTACAGCGCCGACGCCGGCTTCGCGCACGACCTGCTGAGCGACCCGTACCGCACGTTCACCCCGCGTGAGCTGCTCGCGTACGGCTTCAAGCACCGCAACACCGGCGCGCCCGGCAAGGTCTTCGTCTACAACAACAGCAACCTCGTCCTCCTCGGCCTGGTGATCGAGAAGGTCACCGGCCACCACGTCGCCGACGTCATCAACCGGCGGGTGCTGCGCCCCGCCCACCTCGAGCGCACGCTGTTCCCCGACGGCCCGAACGTCCGCGAGTTCCCCGAGCCGCACGCGCACGGCTACACCAACCAGACCCTGACCGGCGCCGTCACCGACTCCACCGACTGGAACCCGAGCTGGGCCTGGTCGGCCGGCGCGATGATCTCGGACCTGCACGACCTGCACAGCTGGGCGAAGACCGTCGCCACCGGCGCCCTGCTCAGCCCGGAGACCCAGAAGCAGCGTCTGAAGGTGCTGCCGACCGGCTTCCCGGGCCTCGACTACGGCCTCGGGATCTTCGAGACCGGCGGCTGGATCGGGCACAACGGTTCCATCCCCGGCTACGAGTCCGTGACGGTCTACCTCCCCGCCCTCAAGGCGACCCTGGTCGTGCTGCTCAACACGGACATCACCACCGGCGGCCAGGAGCCGTCCACCCTGGTCGCCCGCGCGATCACGCAGATCGCCACCCCCGGTCACGTCTACGACGGCTCGACGCCCACGCGCTAGACCCGTTCCGCCCGCTCGACACCCCACCCCCAGGTCTCTGACCTGGGGGTTTCGTACTGGGGCGGGCGCCTCGCCACTCATTTCGACATTCGGCCAATCCGCTCCCCGACCTGATCCGGATTACGCGTGGACCTCTGACCGGCGGAAGGAGACGTGACGGAGATGGAGCAGGAGACGGAGACGGAGCGGACGGCGCGGTACGGGCGCCGGACCGCGGTGATCGGTTCCGGGGTGGCGGGGCTGACCGCCGCCTACCTCCTGGGCCGGGCCGGTCACGTCACCCTCTACGAGGCCGACGACCGACTCGGCGGACACGCGCACACCCATGAACTGACCTCGCCGCACGACGGCCGGGTGCACCGCGTCGACTCCGGCTTCATCGTGCACAACCGGCGTACGTACCCCCGCCTGTTGCGGCTCTTCGACGAACTCGGCATCCCCACGCAGGAGTCGGAGATGAGCATGTCGGTCCGCTGCGAGGGCTGCGGACTGGAATACGCCGGCGCGCGCGGCCCCGCCGGGCTCTTCGCCCAGCCCCGCAACCTCCTGCGTCCCCGCTATCTGCGGCTCCTCGCCGAGGTGCCCCTCTTCCACCGCGCGGCCCGCCGCCTGCTGGCCCGGGGCGGCCAAGAGGCCCTCACCCTGGGCGAGTTCCTTGACCGGGAGGGCTACTCCGCCTACTTCCGCACCCACTTCGTCACGCCAATGGTGTCGGCCGTCTGGTCCTGCGACGCCGAGACCGCCCAGCGCTACCCGGCCGCCTATCTGTTCCGGTTCCTGGAGCACCACGGCATGCTGTCGGTCAGCGGCTCGCCCGTGTGGCGCACGGTCACCGGCGGCTCCGGCACCTACGTCGACCGCATCGCCAAGCACATCGGCGAGATCCGGACCAACACCCCCGTGCGGTCCGTACGCCGTCACGCCGACAGCGTGGACATCACCGCCGAGGACGGCACCACCGAGTCCTACGACGCCGTCGTGATCGCCGTCCACCCCGACCAAGCGCTCCGGCTGCTCGCCGAACCGACCGCGCTGGAGCGGGAGGTGCTCGGCGCGTTCCCGTACTCCCGCAACACCACGCTCCTGCACACCGACACCCGGCTCCTGCCCCGCGCGCCGGGCGCCCGCGCGTCCTGGAACCACCTGATGCCGTCCTGCGAGGTCGGCGCCGAACGGGTCCGGGTCAGCTACGACATGAACCGCCTCCAACGCCTCGACGCCACCGAGACGTTCGTGGTCACCCTCGGCGGCGAGGACCGCGTCGACCCCGGCCGGGTGCTGGCCCGCATGGTCTACGAACACCCCGTCTACACCCCGGAGTCGGTGGCCGCGCAGCAGCGACTGCCCGAACTCGCCGGTGATGTCTGCGTGTTCGCGGGCGCCTATCACGGGTGGGGTTTCCACGAGGACGGGTGCCGGTCGGGTGTGGAGGCCGCGGCGGCGCTGGGGGTGCGGTGGTGAACGGACAGGCAGCGTGGGGGAGTCCGGCGCCGGAGGAGGCTTCGGCGCCGCCGAGTGCCGTACCCGCCCTGTACTCCTGCACGATCGCCCACGTCCGCACCACCCCGAGCCGCTACGCGCTGCGGCATCGCACGTACATGTGGCTCATCGACCCCGACCGGCCGCCCCGGCTCCCGCGCCTGCTGCGCCCCTTGGCCCGCTTCGACCCGCGCGACCACTTCACCGGCGACGACGGCCAGCCCTCGATCCGGGCCGGGCTCGACGCCTTCCTCGCCGGGCACGGGGTGGATCTGGACGGCGGCCGGGTGGTGATGCTGGCGCACGCGCGGGTGTTCGGGTACGTGTTCAACCCGCTGACGCTGTACTGGTGTCACGGCCCCGATGAGCAGCTGCGGTGTGTGGTAGCCGAGGTGCACAACACCTACGGCGGCCGGCACTGCTACCTCCTCCGGCCGGACGCGACCGGGACCGCGGACACCGAGAAGGCCTTGTACGTCTCGCCGTTCTTCCCGGTCGACGGCCACTACCGCATGCGGCTGCCCGCGCCCGGAGCCCACCTCTCCCTGACCGTGCACCTGGACCGCGAGGGCGGCCGTGCCTTCACCGCGACGGTACGCGGCACCCGGCGCGAGGCGAGCACCGCGCGGCTGCTGCGGCTGGCGGTGCGCCACCCCCTGTCCACCCTCGCGGTCTCGGCCGCGATCCGGGTCCACGGCATCCGCCTCTACCTGCGGGGACTGCCGGTCCAGCCCCGCCGCCGAGCCGACGAACGCCCCGGACTCCCTTCCGACGACCGCCCCGAGCACCGCACTTCGGAGACAGCGACATGACGACAGCAGAGCGCCGGTTCACCACCGGCACGCCCATCGCCGACGCCGGTGCGGTGCCCGCAAGCCACCCGCGCCCCGTCGACCCCACGGCCTGGCCCGACATCGCCGCCATACCCCGCGCCTCCCGCGTCCGTACCGCCCTCACCAGGGCTCTCGTCCGCCGAGCCCTCGCCCAACTCCCGCTCCGGGCCCGGTTCGCGGGCGCCCCGGACGTCGGCAAGGGCGGCCCGCTGATCGACGTCCACGACCCGGCCGCCTTCCACGCCCGCATCGGCACCGAGGGCCTGGTCGGCTTCGGCGAGTCGTACATGGCCGGTGAGTGGGACGCCCCCGACCTGGTCGCCGCGCTGACCGTGCTGGCCGGTCACGCGGCCGAGTTGATCCCGGCCCCGCTGCAACGGCTGCGCACCCTCTGGGCGCCGCGCCACCCGCACACCGAGCGCAACACCCCCGACGGTTCCCGCGCCAACATCAGCCGCCACTACGACCTGTCCAACGACCTCTTCGCGCTCTTCCTCGACGACACCCTCACCTACTCCTCCGCCGTGTTCCGCGGCTTCCCCGCGAGCCAGGACCTCCTCGCGGCGGCCCAACACCGCAAGATCGACCGCCTGCTGGACCTCGCGGACGTCGGCGAGGGCACCCGGCTCCTGGAGATCGGCACCGGCTGGGGCGAACTCGCCCTGCGGGCCGCGGCCCGGGGCGCCCGCGTCACCTCGCTCACCCTCTCCCGCGAACAGCGCGACCTGGCCGTGGAACGGGTGCGGGCGGCGGGTCTCGGCGAGCGGGTCTCCATCGAACTGTGCGACTACCGCGAGGCGTCGGGGACGTACGACGCGGTCGTCAGCGTCGAGATGATCGAGGCCGTCGGCGCCGAGTTCTGGCCGGTGTACTTCAGCGCGATCGACCAACGGCTCGCGCCGGGCGGCCGGTTGGCGCTCCAGGCCATCACCATGCCGCACGACCGGATGCTCGCGTCCCGGGACACCTTCACCTGGATCCACAAGTACGTCTTCCCCGGCGGACTCATCCCCTCCACCGACGCGATCGAGGAGACCGCCCGCGACCACACCGCCCTGCGCCTGGCCCGCCGCGACGCCTTCGGCGCCCACTACGCCGAGACGCTGCGCCTGTGGCGCGAACGGTTCACCGAGCGGGCCGACGAGGTCGCCGCGCTCGGCTTCGACGAGGTCTTCCACAGGCTGTGGACCTTCTACCTCGCCTACTCCGAGGCCGGTTTCCGTTCCGGTTATCTGGACGTCCAGCAGTACCTGTTCACCAAGCCGCACCCCGAGACGCGGGACGGGCGATGAACGGCTTCTCTTCGGGCTTCCCTTGGAGCGCCTTCGCGCTCAACCTCGCCTGGGCGGCCGGGGCTTCCCTTGCGGTGATGCTCGCGACCTTCGCCGTGGCGCTGCGCATCGGCGTGCACCGGATCGTCGACGTCGCCTGGGGTGCCGCCTTCGCGGCGGTGGCCGTAGCGACCTTCGCCGCCTCCGCCGGCGAGGGCGATGTCGTACGACGGCTGGTCGTGACGGTGCTGACGGCGGTCTGGGGGCTGCGGCTGGCGATCCACATCGGGCGCCGGGGCCGGGGCCACGGCGAAGACCCGCGCTACGAAAAGATGTTGGCCAAGGCGCCCGGCAGCCGCAACGCGTACGCCCTGCGCATGGTCTATCTCCTGCAGGGCTCGCTGGTCTGGCTGGTGTCCCTGCCGGTACAGGCGGCGCAGTACGTGCCGGGTCGGCCGTCCCTCGTCAACTACATCGCCGGTACGGCGCTGTGGGCGGTCGGAATCGGTTTCGAGGCCGTCGGGGACGCCCAACTGGCCCGGTTCCGCGCCGATTCCGCCAACCGGGGCAAGCTCATGGACCGCGGGCTGTGGTCCTGGACCCGGCACCCGAACTACTTCGGTGACTTCTGCGTGTGGTGGGGCCTGTTCCTGCTCACCTGCGACTCCGCGGCGGCGGCCGCCGTGTCCGTCGTATCGCCGGTGGTGATGAGCCTGTTGCTGACCCAGGGCAGCGGAAAACGCCTCCTGGAACAGCACATGGCCGACCGGCCCGGGTACGCCGAGTACCGTGCCCGCACCAGCGGTTTCTTCCCGCGTCCGCCGGCGCGGGAGTGAGGAAGGGGTACGTCATCGAGGCAGAGCCCGGCATCTCCCAACGGGTCGGTCAGCACGCGGCGTTGAGGGTACGGCGGCGCGTGGCGCACCCCCGGGCCGCCGTCCTCGTCCTGCACGGGGGCCAGTCGACGAGTGAACGCCCCGCGCGGCCCTGGCAGTTGGCCGCGCTGCGCATGAACTCCGTCGAGCGCGCGGTGGTCGCCCAACTCCCTTTCCCTGAGGTGCTGGTGGCCCGGGTCGCCTACCGCGTCCGCGGCTGGAACGGCGACCGTGCCGACGCGGCCCACGACACCCTGCGCGCGCTGGACGCCCTGACCGAACTCACCGGTCCCGTACCGACGGTGCTGCTCGGCCACTCCATGGGAGGCCGGGCAGCGCTGCGCGCGGCGGGTCATCCCCAGGTGCGTGGTGTCGTCGCCCTCGCCCCGTGGTGGCCGCCGGGGGAGCCGGTCGGGCAGACGGCGGGGCGTCATGTCGTCGCGCTGCACGGCGAACGCGACCACGTCACCTCCCCCGCGGAAACGGCGGACTGCGTACGCCGGGCACGGGACGAAGGCGCGACCCGGGCGGGCATGGCACGCATCGCCGACGGCGACCACGGGATGCTCCGCCGCCACGGCCTCTGGCACGACATGACGGCCGCCCTGGTCGCCCACCTGCTGGACCCCGGCGGTCTCGCCGACCCGTTGCCTGAGGGGAGTTATGGGGTGGGGGAGGTGCCGGTCCTCTGAGGGGTGCGGGTGAGCGGGGGTGACCGCCCCTGGGGGCTGCGGCCCCAGATCCCCATCGGCCCCGAAGGGCCTTGTCCTCACACGCCGGACGGGCTGGGTGTGTCCGGCCTGTGCTTGCTCGAGTCCCAGCCCTCCTGGGACGTACCGGCTGTTCCCGCCCTGCCCTTGGACAGTTCCGCCGCGAACTGCGCCCCGCTCAGCAGTGCCAGGTTCGACAGCCACAGCCAGACGAGGAACACGACGCTTCCGGAGAGGGAGCCGTAGAGCCGGCTGTATGCGCCGAGGGTCGTGGCGTAGGTGGAGAAGCCGGCGGAGACGAGGAGCCAGAGGGCGGCGGCGAGGACGCCGCCGGGGAGGCTGTGGCTGCGGCGGCGGGCTCCGGTGGGGCCGGTGTGGAAGACGACCACCACCAGGAGGGCCACCAGGCAGAGGAGGACCGGCCAGCGTAGGAGGTCCCAGGCCCAGGCCACTGTTTCGTCGACGCCTGCCATGCGGCCTACCGCCTCTGCCAGGGGGCCGGTCAGCAGGAGGGTCAGGGAGCCGACCAGGAGCAGGCCGAGGAGCGCCAGTGCCGTGAGGACGATGCGGGGGGCCTTGCGCAGGGGGGAACGGCGGTCCTGGGTGCGGTGCATGCGGTGCAGGGCTCGGCGGAACACGGCCAGGTAGCTCGTGGAGGACCACAGGGCGCTCACGCTGCCCGCGACCAGCAGGGGCCAGGCCGTGCGGTCGGTGCGCAGGACGTGGATCAGGGCCGCGTGGAGTTCGGTGCCGGAGTCCGCGGGGGCGTACGCCGTGACGTGGGTGACGAACTCCTCGGCCGTCTCCGGGCTGATCATGCCGAACGCGATGACCGTGGCGAGCATCGCCGGGAGCACCGCGAGGATGGCGTAGTACGTGAGGGCCGCCGCGTAGTCCGAGATGTCGTCGTTCCACAGGGACACCGGGGTGCGGCGCAGCGCGGGCCACCAGGCAGCCGGGGGCCGGGCCCCCGCGATGCGGCGGACCCGGCCGAGGTGCGACTCAGCGGACATGGGGCGCGCGGTGCGAGGTGGCGCTCAGCCGCAGCCTGGTGTGCGCGGTGTACGGGGCCGCCGCCGCGTCCGCCTCTGCGGTCACCGCGCGCAGGGCGGGGAGTACGGCGTCGGGGGAGGTGTCCGGCGCCAGCCAGATCCGCAGCTCCACCTCCAGCCGTCGGCCGCGCCGGGGCAGGACCCGGGCGTGGCCGCGGGCCACCCCGGGGACGGCCGCCGCGCGCGCCGCCAGCGCCTCGGCGAGTGCCTGCGGGCGGACCGTGCAGCCGGGGGAAGGGAGGGCCAGGCGGCGGGTGGCGCCCGTACGGAGTTGTCCGAGTGTCCAGAGCGCCAGCAGCACGGTCAGGCCGATCGACGCGGCCATCACCGTCGGCGTCCACCAGCCCTCGCCGCGCAGCCGCGCCAGCCGGTCCGGGTCCAGCAGGACCGTGCCCGTGCCGGCGGTGGGCCACCAGGACGGCAGGTGGGGGGTGAGGGTGCGGTCGGTCGCGGCCAGCCACGATCCGGTGAGGAGGAGGGCGAGGCCGGTGGCGCCGAGGACGGTTCGGTTGACGGCTGTGTGGGTGGTACGCATCACTGGTCAACTTCCTTGGCGACACGAGGGGTTGGGGGCTGAGCGGGCGGCTGCCACACCGGGTCCGGGGTGACCGTGACCCGTAGGCGGGGTTCGCGTCGTAGTCGGCAGGATGTCACGGCGGCGCGGGCAGCGGCCGTAACGGCGGCGCGGGCGATGGCGCGGTCGCCGAAGGCCAGCCGGGTGCGCACGGTGATCCGGCGGCGGCGGGCCCTGACCCGGACCGACGCGATGCCGGGTACGTCACCCACCGCGTCGCGGACCAGGGACTCCACCGCCGAGCGGTCCACGGCCGCGTCCACCCGCTCGGCCGCCGTGACGACGGTGGACCGGTGGCGCAGTCCGGGCGTGAGCGCGAGGACGACCATCCAGATGCCGAGCAGCCCCATCAGCGCGCCCGCGATCACCACCACCGGGTCGCCGGGACCGTGGTCCGCGAGCCAGTGGACCGCCGACATGCGCCAGGCCGCCGCCGGACGGTGCGCGGTGTGCACCTGGATCAGGTCGAAGGCGAGGGCTCCGCAGGCCACCGTGGCGAGCAGGGTCAGGAGGGTGAGCGGAGTTCTGCGCCCCGACCACCAACGGCGGGCCGCGGCGGGGGAGTCGGTGTCCTCGGTCGGGGACACCGGAGCGCGGGAGTACTTCGGCGCCGCGAGCGCGGTGACGTCGACGTGCGCGGTCGGTACGTCCAAGCCCGTCAACTCCCTCGTACGGTCCACCACATGGCGCTGGACGTCCCGCGCGCCCTCGGCCAGCGGGGCCGGATAGGGGAGCGTCACCCCGAGCGACACCTCCGCCCTTCCGCCCCGCACGGTCGCGGTCGCCTTGGCCGTACGGCCGGGCAGCGCCTCCGCGGTCGCCCGCTCGGCGATCCTGCGCACGGCCCGCTCGGAGACGGTGGTGGTGCCCCGGAAGGAGGCGGCGGGTGGCGCCAACTCCGGGGCGGGGGCGCCCTGTTCGGCAGGGAGCGGGTCCGCCTCCCGCTGCGCGGCCGTGGTCATCGACGGCCCCGCTCGAACGCGTCCCGTACGTCCTGGACCGTGCCGCCGCGTTCGAACCAGTGGCCCACCGCCCAGCCCAGGCCGCCGAGCGCGGCCACGAGCAGGAAGGCGCCGAAGCCGCCGAACCAGCCGGCGAACGCCAGGGCCATGCCCGCGATCATCCCCACGAACGGTGTGCGCATGCCCGTCCACCTCCACCTGTCACCGGATCCACCACTCCACTCCTGCCCGTGCCCCTGACCGGCTGCCCTATTCCACGCGGGTCTCACCGGCGTGCGAGGGCTCGTCGTCGTCGGGCAGGTGGACGTCGTTGACGGTGACGTTCACCTCGACGACCTCCAGGCCGGTGATGCGCTCCACGGCGCCCACCACGTTCTCCCGCACGTCCTGCGCGACGTCCATCACGGACACGCCGTACTCGACGACGAGGTCCAGGTCGATGGCGGTCTGCCGCTCGCCGACCTCGACCTTCACACCGCGCCCGACGTTGGGCCGGCCGCCCGGTACGCGGTCGCGGACGGCGCCGATGCTGCGCGAGAGGCCGCCGCCCATGGCGTGCACGCCGGGGATCTCCCGCGCGGCGATGCCGGCCACCTTCACGACGACGACATCGGCGATCGACGTACGGCCGCGGTCGGCGGCGGGCTGGTCGGCGCCGCTGGTTCCGCCGGACACGGCGGTGGTGGCCAGGTCCTTGCCGGCCGTCCGGTCCTTGGTGACGACCGGTGCTGTCTGAGTGGTCATGACATGCCCTCTCTCTGTGGCCGATGTGCTCTCACTTCTTCAGACCCGCCCCGGCCGGGTCTGTGACGCGGAGAGTTCGGCCGGCCACTCGGATGCCCTGTGGGCGCCCGGGTCGGCGGCCGTACCGCATCCGTACGAGCGCCTTCCCGGAAGTTCTCCGTAACGGGGACGGCGCCGCCGTGTCCAATGACCGGACAGACCGGACGAGAGGAGCCGCCCAGTGGCGGGGCCCCGCACGCAGAACGCACCACCGGACAGCCGGGCCGACGCGGACGACATGGATGCCATGGACGAGGACATGGACGGCACAGCCGGCACAGCCGACACGGCCGACCCTGCCGGTACGGACGACGCCCTGCTGGCGGTCCGGGCCGCGGAGGGCGACGAGGACGCCTTCGCCGTGCTCGTGCACCGGCACGCACCCGCGCTGATCCGGCTCGCCACGAGTCTGCTCGGCACCGGCGCGGAGGCCGAGGACGCCGTACAGGACGCCTTTCTCAGCGCGTGGCGGCGGCTGCCGGAGTTCCAGGGGCGCAGCGCCTTCGGCACCTGGATCTACCGCATCGTGACCAACCGCTGTCTGAACGTGCTGCGTGCCCGCAGACCCGTGGCCTCCCTGGAGGCGGCCGGTGACGTGGCCGCGGCCGAGTACACGACCTCCCCGGCCCGGATCGCCGAGGGGCGGGACGCGGTCCGCGAACTGCGCGAGGCCCTCGACCTGCTCTCCGCCGAACAGCGCGCGTGCTGGGTGCTGCGCGAACTGGACGGCCGTTCCTACGAGTTCATCGCGGGTACGGTCGGCATCAGCCAGGAGGCCGTCCGCGCCCGGGTGTTCCGCGCCCGCCGATCTCTGACCCAAGCAATGGGGGCCTGGCGATGACCGAACGCACCGACCAGCCGAACACCACGCCGACCCAGGCCGCCGACGACGAACTCCTGCCCTGCGGACGGCTGTTGTCCCGGACCTGGGACGACTGGGAGCGCGGGGTGGACGACCCGCACCTGCACTCCTGCCCGTACTGCGGCCAGGCCGTGCGCGGACTCGACGACCTGGAGTCCGTCGTGCGCGGCCTCCAGGCGGAGACGGACACCACCGCCTCCGCCTACGACACCGAGCCGCTGACCCGCCGGATCATGGACGTCGTACGCCTCGAACTGCGCCCGGGCCGGCCGCTCCCGCTCGGGGAGCCCGCCGAGGACCTCTGGATCATGGAGGCCGTCGCGGCCCGTGCGCTGCGCGCGGCGGCCGAGTCGGTGCCGGGTGTCCGGGCCGGTTCCTGCCGGCTCCGCGACGGCGCCGAACCCGGCACGGTCGAGGTCCGCCTCGACATCCACGCCCCGGCCGACGCGCCGCTGCCCGACCTCGCCGCCCAGGTGCGCGAACGCGTGTGGGAGGCGGCGGACCGTGAACTGGGCATGGGCGTCACGGCAGTCGACATCCGCGTGACGGACCTCGTGTCCACCTCTCTGCCCGACGACGACGATCAGGAAGGCGGTACGGCATGACCGCGCAGCGCGTCGACGAAGCCGCTCCGTACCAGAACCCCGCCGACGCGACGCTCGCCGTGGAGGTCGCCGCCGCCGTCGAGGGGGTCTCGGGGGTCGCCTTCCTCCGCCCCGGACTGACCGACCGGCTGCGGTCGGTGCTCGGACGGGGTGCGGCGGGGGTGCCCGCCGGGGTGCGGATGAGCCGGGTGGACGGTGACGGCCCCTGGCAGGTCGAGATCCATGTCGTCGCGCTACGGCGGGCCAGGACCGTGGATGTGGCCCGCGTAGTCCGTGACACGGTCGAACGGCGGCTGGCCGCCCTCGCTCCGACCCTGCCCGCGCCGCGCGTCACGGTGACGGTCACCGGGCTCGTCTGACCGGGGCGGGCCGCGTCACGTCACCTCACGTCGGGAACGTCAGCAGCGCGACCGGCGCGGAGGTGGGGTGAAGGGACCCCCCGGCCGGCTCGACGGTGATGCCCATGCCCGACGAGTCGTCGACCGTGCCCCGCAGCAGGACGGTCTGGGCGCTGCGGGCCGGGTTCATCAGACCGGCCGAGCGCATGGTCCCGGCGTCGTCGAACCACAGCTGGTACACCTTGCCGCCCGGCGGCCGGGCCATCCCGGAGACCACGAACACGGCCCGGTCCCGGCCGTGCGAGACGACGACCGTGCCGGTGGCGCCCCCGGCCAGCGCGGCGGCCCGGGTCCTCGCGTCCGGCGCGGCCAGCACCGCGGCGATCTCGTCCGACGCCTGCACGGCCTGCCGCGCCCGGTCCCGGGCGTCCTCGGCCCGCTGGTGCTGCCACACGGCCGTACCGCCGAGCGCGGTCGCCGCGGCGAGGCAGGCGGCGAGCGCCCAGCGGGAGAGCGCGCGGGTCCGCAGACCGGCCAGGGTGGTGCGGTTCTGCGGGCGCCGGCCCGGGGTCTCCTGCCGGACGGTGGTGATCCGGCGCAACACCTGCGCGCGCAGCTCCGTCGGAGGCGTCGAGGACACGGCGAGCCCCAGCCGGGCGGCGGTCGCGGACAGCTCGGCGGCCTCCTGCGCACAGGCCTCACACCCGGTGAGGTGCCGCTCGAAGGCACTGCTCTCCTCGTCGGGGAGCGCGTGCAGGGCGTAGGCGCCGGTCAGCAGGTGGAGGTCGGCGGTCGTCACGGGGTCACCTCCGGGCGGGCAGGAAGGGCGGCGGTGTCGATCTCGTGGTGCGAGGCGGTGGCCGTCGCGCAGTCCCGTCCGGGCAGCGCGCGCGGGGTGTGGGTGCCGCTCGGCCGGGTGGCGTGGTCGGCGGTCGTCACGCCGTCACCCCCAGGCAGTCGCGCAGCCGGATGAGGCCGTCGCGGAGGCGGGTCTTCACGGTGCCCAGGGGGAGTGCCAGAGCCTCCGCGACCTCGCGGTAGGTCAGGCCCCGGTAGTACGCCAACGTGACGGACTGGCGCTGGAGTTCGGTCAGGGTGCGCAGGCAGCGGCGTACCTGTTCGCGTTCCAGCCGGGCCTCGACGCGCTCGGCCACCTCGTCGTACTCGGGGAGCCGGTCCAGCAGTGCGGCCTTGTGGTCGCGGGCCGCCGCCGCGTCCACCGAGCGCACCCGGTCCACCGCGCGGCGGTGCGCGAGGGTGAGGATCCAGTTGACGGCGGTGCCCCGGTCGCGCCGGTAACGGGGAGCCGTCCGCCACACCTCCACCAGCACTTCCTGCGTGACCTCCTCCGACTGCGCCTGGTCGCGCAGCACGGCCCGTACGACCCCCAGCACCGGGCCCGCCACGGCGTCGTAGACACCCGCGAAGGCGTCCTCGTCCCCCAGGGCCACCCGGCCGACGAGTTCCTCCAGGTCGGGCCCAGCGGCTGGATTGCTGCCGATGTGCACTGCTTCTTTCACCGAGGGCCTCCGCGGTCGGGACATGTCCGGGCGTAATCCGTTCCTGCCGGGACCTCGGATTGGATGCGGTGCCAACGAAAAGACGGGGGGAGGGGTACGGGGCCGGGGACGCGTCCGGGGCCCGCCGCTGTGCAGCGACGGGCCCCTTCTCGATCCTGCCGGTGTCGATCAGCCCGCCGCGATGCCCTCGCCGCCGACCGCGCCCGGTACGACGACCGAGCCGATCGCGGTGAGCGCCCCCTTCGGGCCGACCCGGAACGCGTCGACCGTGCCCTGCACACCCGTCTGGACGTACAGGTACCGGCCGTCGGAGGAGGCCGCCGCGTCCACCGTGCCGGGGTGGGTGGCCGTGTCGCCGAGCGCGGTCAGCCCGCCGCCGTGGCCCACCCGGTAGCCGGACAGGGTGCCGCTGCCCGCGTTCGACACGTAGACGTGGTCACCGGCGGTCACCGCCCAGCAGGTGGCGGTCTGGCCGGTCGGGACGGTCCCCTTCGCCGTCAGCCTCCCGTCGTGGCCTACGACGAAGGTGCCGACCGAGTTGGTACCGGCCTCCGTGACCTGGATCCGCCCGGCGGCGTCGAAGGCGAAACCGAACGGTACGGCGCCCGGGGTCGAGGTCACCACGGGGTGGGCGGAGGGGCCGCCGAGCCGGCCGACCGGGAAGACGTCGATGCTCTGCCCGGCGGCCTTGGTGGTGACCACGAGCTTCGAACCGTCCGGCGTGAACGAGATCTGCCCGACCGCCGAAGTCCCCTTGTCCAGACCGAGGTCTCGGTGCCACGCGTCGACCTTCACCAGCCGCTCGCCGACCCGCGCGAAGCCCTGCACGGAACCGCCGCCGAGCGTGTTCGCGACGTAGACCCGGTCACCGTGGAACGTCACGCTGACCGGGAAGCTCCCCCCGCTGGAGATCTCCTGGACCCGCCGCAGCTGTGTACCGCGCACGGCGAACACGGTCACGGTGTCGCTGCCCGCGTTCACCGCGTAGAGCAGTCCGCTGTGCCGGTCGTAGGCGAGCGACCCCTGCGACGCCAGGTGGTCCGCGACGGTGCCGGCGAGCATGCCGCCCTTGCCGCCGGTGGAGTAGACGCCCTTCCGGGCGAGGGTGCCGTCGGCGGCGCGCTCGTAGGCGACCACGGTGTTCGCAGCGGTGTTGTCGCTCTGCACGAACACCGCGGAACCGCGGTCGTGATGCGCCTCCACGGCCCCGGCGGCGGGGGCGGCGACGAGGACGGCGGCGGTGAGGGCGGCACCGGCGGCGACGGCGGCCAGGGTGCGGACGGGACGGGTCTTGGCGAGGGACATGCGGGCGTACTCCTCTGCGTGACGTGCGAGAAGGGGAACCTGAGGGGAACCAGGTGTCGCCACGCTAGAGCGAGTTCAGGGTGAGGTAACGGGCAAAAGGGGCGCTTCAGGTTGATGTCCCGGGTCCGTAAGAAGTCGACCCGCCGCCGTACCCGTCACCGGACAGGCCACCTGACCCACCGTCAAACCGCCCGCACCCGCCCGTCCTTGCCGAAGAAGAAACTCAGGACGACCGTGACAGTGGCCGCGACAACCACCCGCAGCGCCCACGCCCCGACGGACCCGTCCCCCACGACGGACGTGAAGTCCACCCCGTCGAGCAGCGCACTGCTCAGCGGCAGCGACCCCGCACAGCCCAACAGGCAGACCCACAGCGGAGGTTCATTGCACGCGATGAGGACCGAGGCGGCGACGACAGCGATCCCGCTGAGCACGACGGTGAGCGACGAGATGTCCATGCCCAACAGCCTTCCGCCGCCAGGAGATTGAGTCGTCGGCGGCAGGGAGGAGCGGCGGCTCTATCAAAAGGTGGACACGCTTCGGGCATTTCGGCCGGCGGCCCCTACTTTCGACGTACATCTCCGGCACCGGGCACCCCTGCCGACGGATTCCGGTATCAAGGGGTGCGGAAACGCGGGGTAGTCACGGGTGGTTGCGGGATCGGGATCACGGGGGTGGGGGCACATGACGAACCAGCCGGTGTTCGTCCTGGGCGACGAACTGCGGGCGCTGGAGCGGGCCGGGTTCGAGACCGAGGCGGAGTTCCAGGAACTGCTCGCCCGCCATCCACGCGTCCTGGACTTCGGCTCGCTGGCGGACGGCCGGCCCCTCCGACTCGTGCTGGTGGCACGGGAGATGGGGGTGCCGACGGGCGCGGAGGGCGCCCCCGCGTACTGGCTGGACCACCTCTTCGTCGACGCCGACGGCGTACCGACCCTGGTGGAGGTCAAGCGGGCCACCGACACCCGCATCCGGCGTGAGGTCGTAGGGCAGATGCTGGACTACGCGGCGAACGCGGCCCGTTACTGGCCGGCTGCCCTGCTCCGGCACTCCTTCGAGGACACCTGCGCCAAGGACGGGCGGTCGCTGGAGGAGGCGTACGGGGAACTCCTCGGCGACCGGGGTGATCAGGGCGAGCACGGTGACCGTTCGGCGGAGGAGTTCTGGACGACGGTCGAGGAGCGGCTCGCCGCCGGGCAGATGCGGCTGCTGTTCGTCGCCGACCAGATCCCGCTGGAGCTGCGGGCGATCGTCGAGTTCCTCAACCGGCAGATGCGGCAGATCGATGTGTACGCCGTCGAGCTGACCCAGTACCGAGGCGGCGGCGACCTCCGTGTCCTCGTCCCGCGTGTGCACGGGGAGGTCGCCACCGCGGCCAAGTCCCCCTCGGGTCGCACCACTCAGCGCACCACCCGCGACGACATGGACGCGGCGATCCGGTCCCGCACCGACCCGGACGTACGGCGCACCGCGACCGCCCTGCTCGATCACGCGGCGGCCAAGGGGCGGTTGGAGTGCGGCACGGCCAAGTACCGCAGCATGCGCGCCTATTACCGCGTCTCCGGCCGTGGCGTACCGGTCGCGACCCTCTCCCTCCACGACGATCCGGCGAAGGACGACCTCTCCTTCGCCTTCGGCTCGATCACCTACCACCTCGGCCACGACCGGGCGGCGGCCTTCGCGGCCTCCCTCCCGTCCCTCCCCGGCCTGACGGAGAGACTGGCCGCCCTCCCCGCCAAGGGCTACAACGGCTGGCCGTCCGTCTCCCTGCCCGTCCTCGCCGCCGATCCCACGGCTTTGGAGGCGGTCCTGTCCGCGATCGAGGGGCTTGTCGCGGGGGAGGAGCAGCCGCAGACCTCCGGGTGAGCGGGTCCGCCCCCGACATGCGTGACGTACATGCGTGACCCCCGTCTACGACCGCCCGCCCCCGCCCCCGCTCCCCGTCGTCCCCAGGTTCTCGATCCCCACGTCCAGTGCCGCCCGGAGATGGGTCGAGTCGCCCGTGGACATCATCATCGTCACGCCGCCCTGGATGCCCGCGAGGAGTGCGGCGGCTGCGCGGTCCGGGTCGAGGGTCGGGGAGGTCAGGCCGTTGCACTGGAGGGCGCGGATGCCTCGGGCGAGTTGTTCCTGCCACTGGCGCAGGAGTTCCGTCACGATCGCCCGGGCGCCCGGGCGGGAGCGTCCGACCTGGAGGAACAGGGAGCCCAGGGGGCAGTGGTCGCCCTGCCGTTCGTAGCGCTCGACGAGGGTGTCCCGCCACAGGTGCCATGACTCCCAGGAGTCCAGGCGGCCCAGGTGCGGCTGCTGGTCCTCCAGGACGCGGTCCGCCTCGAACTGGGCGACCGCCAGCAGGAGTTCGTCCTTGCCGTCGGGAAAGTAGTGGAAGAGCTGGCTCTTGCTGGTGGCGGTGCGGTCGCGGATGTCGTCGAGGGTGGTGAACCCGACGCCCCGCTCGCGCAGCACCTCGGCCGCGCCCTCGACGATGCGGGCCCGGGTCGCCCGGCCCTTCGCGGTCAGGCCGTCCTTGGTGGCCGGGCTGTTCTTCGCGGTCGGGCGGTTCTTCGTCGTCAGGCCGTCCTTCGCGGGCGCGCGGCCCTTCGCGGTCAGTGTGTCCGGCATCTGCTCCCTCGCCTCCTGCTCCTCCTGGACCCGCATTTTCTGAACTTGCCGGTCCATTTTCCACGACGCACCCTGGTCCGCACACCACGATGAGAGGGAGAACACGTCATGGGCGAGCACGTCACCGGCGGACGACTGCGGAACAAGACCGCGCTGGTCACCGGTTCCACCAGCAATATCGGGCAGGCCATCGCCGAGGCGTTCGCCGCCGAGGGAGCGCATGTCGTCGTGTCCGGGCGCGACGCCGAACGGGGCGCCCGTGTCGTCGCCGGGATCCGCGCGTCCGGCGGCCGGGCCGACTTCCTCGCCGCCGACCTCGACGGCACCGCCGCCGCCTCGCGCGACCTGGCCGACCGGGCCCGTACGACCCTGGGCGGCCGGGTCGACATCCTGGTCAACAACGCCGGCATCTACCCGCCCGCCCGCACCCTCGCCACCGACGAGGAGACCTTCGACCGGGTCTACGGCGTCAACGTCAAGGCGCCGTTCTTCCTCACCGCCGCCCTCGTCCCCGGCATGGTCGATGCGGGCGGCGGGGCGGTCGTCAACCTGGGTTCGTGGATCGCCCGCCTGGGCGTTCCGATGGGCAGCCTCTACAGCTCGACCAAGGGCGCGGTGGAGACCCTGACCCGGGCCTGGGCCGCGGAGTTCGGCCCGCTCGGCGTGCGGGTGAACGCCGTGTCGCCGGGTGTCATCGTGCCCCCGGCACCCGAGGGCGGCGAGCCCCACCCCGGCGAGATCATGATGAAGGGCACCCCGGCCGGCACCATCGGCACCCCGGACGCGGTCGCCCACGCGGCGGTCTGGCTGGCCAGCGACGAGTCCGCGTTCGTGCACGGGACCGTCGTCGACGTGGACGGGGGGAGGACCGGGGTCGCGGTCGTCGCGGCGGCGTAGAACTCAAAAGGCCGGTGGGGCAGGGGAGTTCGGGGCCCTGTACGCCCGGCCGGGGCTGGTCGACGGACGCGTACGAGACCCGGCCGGCCGGCACGCTCACGGCGACCCTCACCACGCCCCCGAACCCGGCCCGCCGAGCGGCACCTCACAGCCGTAGACCGGAACCCGGCAGGCGCCGACCGGCGGCTCGCGAACGCGGGAGTGCTCAGCGTTCGCCCCGCGCGTCGTACGCCAACAGGGCAACCTGCGTGCGGTTGTTGAGGCCGAGTTCGCGGAGGAGGCGGGTGATGTGGGCCTTGACCGTGGCGACGCTCAGGTGGAGGGCGGCGGCGATCTCCTGGTTGGTGAGGCCGTCGGCGAGGGCGGTGGCGACCGCGCGTTCCCGTTCGGTCAGGGCGGCGAGCGCCGTGCGGGCACGGTCGCGGCGGGCGGGGGCGGGGTCGTCGGCGACGAAGTCGATCAGGCGGCGGGCCGCCGCCGGGGACAGCACCGGTTCGCCGGCCGCGACGCTGTGCACGCAGGACACGATCCGCTCCGGCGGGGTGTCCTTGAGCAGGAACCCGGCGGCCCCCGCGCGCAGCGCCCGCAGCACCTGCTCGTCGGTGTCGAAGGTCGTGAGCACCAACACCTGGGGCGGGGAGGGGAGTTCGCGCAGCCGCGCGGTCGCGGTGATCCCGTCGACGCCGGGCATCCGGATGTCCATCAGGACGACGTCCACCGGCGGCACGGCCTGCTCGACGGCGGTCAGGGCCGCCGCTCCGTCGCCCGCGCCGCCGACCACCTCGAGGCCGGGCCCGCCCTCCAGCAGCGTGACCAGTCCCGCGCGGACCAGCGGGTCGTCGTCCACGATCAGAACCCGTACCGGGGCGGGGGCGCTCATGGCGCCCAGGGTAGCCAGGCGGTGAGCCGGAACTCGCCGTCCGGTGTGGGCCCGTGGCTCAGCCGTCCCTGGGCCAGCGACACGCGTTCGGCCAGCCCCACCAGACCGGTGCCGCTGCCCGGGACGGTCGTACCGCCGAACCCTCCCAGCGGGTTGACGGCCTCGACGGTCAGCCCCTCCCCGGGGCCGCCGCGCAGTTCGAGGCGGCCGGCGGCCCGGGGCGGGGCGTGCTTGCGGGCGTTGGTCAGCGCCTCCTGCACGATCCGGTAGCCGGTCCGGCCGAGCCGCTCGGGGATGTCCGCGGCCGGGTCGAGCCGGTTCGCGTAGGCGAGGCGCAGTCCGGCCGTACGGCTCTCCTCGACGAGGCCGGGCACATCGGCGAGGGTGGGCTGCGGGCGGTCGCGTTCGCCGTCCGGGGCGCGCAGCAGGCCGATGACCTCGCGCAGGTCCTCCAGCGACTGGTGGGCACCGGCCCGGATCAGCGCGGCGGTCTCGGCGAGCTGCTCCGGCGGCAGACCGCGCCGGTACTCCAGCACGCCCGCGTGCAGGCTCAGCAGGGACAGCCGGTGCGCGAGCACGTCGTGCATCTCCCGCGCGATCCGCTCGCGTTCGGCTCTACGGCCCCGCTCGACCCGGAGCCACTGCTCGGTGCCGGCCTGCCGGGCCCGCTCCGCCCAGGCGAGCACCAGCTGCCGGCGGGCCCGGACCACCGCGCCCCAGCCGGTCACCGCCAGACACACGACGGCCGCGCCGGCGGAGGCGACGAGCACCCCGGCGGGTCCGGCCGCGCCGGGCCACAGCAGATACTCCAGCGGCGCGGTCAGCACGGCGAGCACGGTGACCGCCCCCGCTACGGCCGCCTTGCGGTGGACGGCGACCGTGAACAGGGCGATCGCGCTCGCACCGCCCACCACGGGCAGGACGACGGACAGCACGACCAGCCCGACCGCCACGGCCACCGGGAACCGCCGCCGCCACAGCAGCCCCGCGCACCCGGCCACCGCCGCGCCGACATCGACCCCGACCGGCAGCCGGTCCTCCGCCGGCATTAGCCACATTCCGGCCGCCGCCAGCCCCGCCGCCACCAGCACACACGCCCCGTCCACGGCATGATCCCGGGCCGTACGCGGCCCCCCGCCCAGCGCGGACGGCACCAGCCCCGGGAACGCGACCCCGGCCGGCCGCGATCCCCTTCCGACCGCAGCGGCTTCCGGGCTCGTCCCCATGGCGGCCGCCCCCGTCCTTCCGGGGTTCAGCGACCGGGCTCGGCCGCGAGCCACGCCGTGATGTGCCGCTCCCACGCACGGTCCCGGGTCGTCTCCATGAACTCCTTGCGGTCGATCAGCAGATAGACCTGCCCGACCGTGGTCGTGTCCAGGATCAGCGGCTTGCCCGCGTTCAGCAGGCCGCCCAGGAAACGGCCGTACAACCGGGTGAAACGGGTCTCCACGGCCGTGATGTCGGCGCGGCGCAGGGTCAGGTCCGTGCTCCCGTCCCACTGGCCCAGCACCAGCCGGTCGCCGTCGAGGGTGATGGTCCCGCGCCGCTGGAAGAGCACCTTCTGGCTGACCCCGGCCGAGACCCGGTCGGCACCGGTCTTCGCACGCAACTCGTCCGCCGTGGCCCCCACGTACTCGCCCCGGGTCCGCCGCGCCGCTTCTGTCCGCTCCGTGTCCATGTCCATACCCCCAGCCTGCGACGACACCCCCGCACCGCACATCGGCGCAAGGTCTGCGCGTCCTACGACTTTGGTCGATACCGCCGACCTCAAAGGGTCGATACCGGCGACCTCGAAGAAGGGGAGGGGGTACGCGGGTCGCGGGGCTCGCGGCGAGGGCTATCCCTTCTTCGCCCCCGTGATGGCCAGCTGCCAGATCTGGGCCGCCGTCTCCGCCGCGGAGTCGGTCGGCGGGGGATCGTTCGGGAGCTGCGCGGGCACGGTCGTGTCCTTCTTCTTGCCGGGGCGGTCGGCGAAGAGGGCCACGGTCAGGGCGAGTTGGGGGTCAAGGCCGGTGGACCAGACGGTCCGCCGGGTGATCCCGCCGCCCGCCCCGGCGGTGAAGAAGGTCCGCGGGACGCTCCCGTCCGCCGACGTGGAGGGAACGGCCCGGATCGAGGGAGCCGCCTGCTGGTACGCCGTGAGCATCTGCTGGTCGACCATGAACACCTCCTTCTCGTCCAGCGCGCGCCGGGTGTCCGGGTGCGCGGCGTACACCTGCCGGCCGTCCCGGGTGATCTTCGTGACCGTGTACGGCGCCGCGTACACCCCGCCCGCCGCGACGGCCGCGTACGCCGAGGCGAGTTTCAGCGGGGTGGGCGCGGCGGTCTTCCGCAGCGCGCCCAGCGGGCCGCTCAGCCGGACCTTGCGGAACGGGTCCAGTGCCGTACCCGCCTCCACCGCGCCACCCACCGCGTCGTTGAACGGCTGCCGGGCGTAGTCCGACCCTCCGTACAGCAGCCGTACGGCGCCGTCGCCGGGCGCGATGGCCACGACGGCGGCGTGCAGGGTGACGCCCTTGCTCCCCTTGCCGCTCTTGCCGCCCTTGAGGTCCTTCACCGCCTCGGTGGTGGCGTCCTGGAGGGACAGGTCGAAGGTGGTGTGCACGGTGTAGCCGCCACGGGCCAACTGGTCCTCGGTGATGCCGAGCCGGTCGGCCGCCTCCTGCGCCGCCACGTCGATCATGTACTGCCGCTGCCCCTCGGTCGTGCCCGGCGGATAGAAACGGAACGCCGGGAAGGCGGCCTCGGCGCGCTGCTTCGCCGTGATGCTGCCGCTCGCCGCCATCGCGTCCAGCACCCACACCCAGCGGGCCCGGAGCGTCGCGGTCACCTCGGGGTCGGAGCCCGCCTTCTCGTAGTACGAGGGGATGTTGACGATCGCCGCGAGCGCGGCGCCCTGGGAGACGGTGAGTCGGCGGGTGTCCACACCGAAGTAGTTGCGGGAGGCCGCCTCGATACCGGCCGAACCCCGGCCGAAGTACACGGTGTTGAGATACCCCTCCAGGATGGCGTCCTTGGAACGGGTCCGGTCGAGCTTGATCGCGATCAGCGCCTCGCGCGCCTTGCGCGACAGCGACTGCTCCGGGCTCAGCAGCGCGTTCTTCACGTACTGCTGGGTGATGGTGGAACCGCCCTGCCGTTCCCCACCGGTCAGCGAGGCCAGCACCGCGCGGGCGATGGCCCGCGGCGAGACCCCGTCATCGGTACGGAACGTACGGTTCTCCGCCGCGATCACCGCGTCCTGCACATACCTGGGGACCTGCGACAACGCCACCTCCTGCCGGTCGACCGGCCCACGCCGGCCCAGATAGGACCCCTTGTCGTCGACGAAGACGGTGCTCTGCGTGACCGTCTCCGGGTGCGGCTCGGGGATGTCCGTCATCCGGTACGCGACGACCGCGGCGGTGCACAGGGCCACGACGAGTACGAGGAGGGCGGCGAGCGAACGGCGCAGGAGGCGGCCTCGGTTGCGGCGGAGACGGAGGCGGAGGGGGACGCGGGGAGTCGGTGGGGTGGGGGTGTTGGTGGGGCCGAGGGGTTCGGGGGACGGGGAGTTGGGCGGCGCGGGGGATACGGGGGAATCGGCCGACCCGTCCGGCTTGGGGCGGTTCACTCGTCCACCCCGCCCCGGGCGACGACCTTGCCGGCCGTGTCGTACACCGTGACGGTCGGACCGTCCCCGGTCAGGCTCGTCTTCACCTCGGTCAGCGACAGCGGTGACCGCGCGTACCAGACGCCCCAACCCGGGCCGCCCGCCAGGGTGAGGACGGTGCCGGTGATCCTGCGGTCGTCGACGCTCACCTCGACGCGCGCCGGATCGGCGGACAGCCCGCGGTACAGGCCGGACAGGAAGTAGGAACTGTTCACCGGGTCGAGCCGCACGGACACGCCCGACTTGCCACTCCCGCCGCTGACTTCGGCCCCGCCCCCGCGCCCGCCCTTCACCTTCTCCCAGTAACTGTCCGTGTAGCCACGGTCGTTCAACCCCCGGAACCGACTGGACCCCTGCGGAGTCGACCAGTGCTCCCCGTCGGCGGTCAGCCAGACCTGCACCCCCGGCACCGCGTCCACCCGCTCCCCGGGCGCGACGACCCGGATCGGACTCAACGCCACGCCGACCGCACCGGTCTCCGCCCCGCCACCGGACCCCGAGCCCACGAACTGCCCCGCCCCGACCACGACGGCAGGAACCAGCACCGCCGCGCACACCCCCACCACCACGCCTCTACGCCGCCGCCGCAGCGTCCGCCCCCGCCGCCTGACGACATCGAGCGGCACGTCGAACGCCCCTTCCCCGGCCGCGACTTGAGCGGCCTCGGCGGCTTGGCGAAGGCGCTTCCGCAGCTCCTCCACATCACCCCCGTACACGGCAAGCGCGCGCCGGGCCCGGCTCCTGACCGCGCCGGTGGAGCAGCCGAGCAGCTGGGCGACCTCGGCCTCCCGCAGCCCCTCCCGGTGCAGCAGCACGAGCACCGCCCGCTGCCGCGCCGACAGGCCCTTCAACACCCCTTCGGACGGGGCGGGTTGGCGCCGGGAGCGCCGTAGGAACTCCTTGACCAGGGACCGTCGTACATAGAAGTCCACGTCGGCCCGCGGTATGCGCCGCCACCGCGCGCACACCCGCACCAGCGTTCTGCGCACCAGCTCGGTCGCCTCTCCCGGGTCGGCCGGGGCGCCGGAGAGCAGGTGGGCGGTGGTGGCCAGGCGGTGCAGGCCCGCGTGGGCGTACACGGCGAAGTCGTCGTGGGGGTGGGGCACTTCGGTGGTCCTCCGGTACTGCTGTGGGGGAAGTGGATCCAGAGACGTGTGTTCTTCGTCTTTCCTGTGGGCCGTGTGGTGAGGAACGCGGCGTTCGAGACCTGTACGCACGGTGAGGGCCGACAGGTTGCACGGGAATTCCAAGACGCCGGTGAGGTCATGACCGAGGACGAGTTCGACGCTTTCTACGCGGCCACGTTTCCCCGTCTGACCGGCCAGCTCGCGGCGTTCACCGGAGATCGGGAGGAGGCGCAGGACGTGGTCCAGGAGGCGTTCGTACGGGCCTGGGACCGGCGCGGGGACTTCCTCGCGGACGAGGCGCCGGAGGCGTGGATCCGTACGGTCGCCATGCGGCTGGCGGTCAGCCGCTGGCGCCGGGCGCGGCGCTGGCTGGAGCTGGTGCGCCGTACGCCACCGCCCGAGTCCGTGCCGGGCCCCGACCCCGACCACACCGCCCTGGTCGCCGCCCTGCGCCAACTGCCCACGGCACAACGGAGGGTGATCGTCCTGCACCATCTGTGCGACCTGAGCGTCGAGCGGATAGCGTCGGAGACGGGGGCGCCGGTGGGGACGGTCAAGGCGAGGCTGTTCCGGGGCCGGGCGGCCCTGGCGAAACACCTGACGGTCGACGAGCCGGACACCCCGGTGACTCCGGCTGCTCCGGTCACCCCGGTCGCCCCGGTTCGGAAGGAGAGCGGCCGTGTCTGACGAAATCTCCGGCACCGACACCGACCCCACCGACGCCGAACTCTCCCTCGCGCTACGCCAGTTCGCCGCACAAAACGAGACCTACTCGCCCCTCACCGGCGCGCAGGTACGCGGCCGGGCCGCACGCCGAGGCCGCCGCCGGATGACGGGCATCCTCGTCGCGGCCACGGCGGCCGTAGCCCTGGTCGCCTACGCCTCGACCCTGGACCTGACCGACTCCTCGAACCCCCGTCACTCCACCCAACCCGCGGCCCCGGGGTACGACAACGGCATCCCGGCGGCCACGACCACGGCCGCGACACCCGCCCCCTCACCGGCCACCCCCTCGGTCGTCCCATCGACTCCGGTCCGCGCCCACCCCGTCGTCGGCACCCTGAGCCTCGACAAACGCGTCATGTTCATCGGGAAGCGGATCATCTCGCTGTCGAACGGCTCCACCAACACCCCCAAGTTCACCGGCCCGTTGACGGTGTACAACAGGCGACCCGACATGAAGCTCGTCACCGTCGCCAACCCCGCCGACGGCTCCCGCTACAACGCCGAGATCTCGTACGCCGTCGAACTGCGCGACGCCGACAACACCCCGGTCTACGTCGGCGCGGCCCTCCGCTACGACAAGGAGAACGTCGGCGGTTCCGGGGGCGGCGGCTGGATCGACCTGAGCGCGACCGACGCGAAGTGGTTCTACACGTCGATGAAGACGGGCACGTCGCTGGCGGTGACCGGCACCCTGTCCTGACTCCCTTGCCGCTACCGCCTCGGCCCCGCGAGGGCGTACGCCGAGGTGCCGGCGACCAGGAGGACCAGGGCCGTCCAGGTCGCCGCCGGAGTGCCGGGCGGCAGCAGCATCCAGCCCGCCACCCGGGTCGCCGTACTGGTGGCGGGCGGCGCGAAGAACGAGAACGACAGCCAGCCGAAGGGCAACGTCCACGCGTACTGCCCACCCGACAGGGCGGCCCCCAGCGCGGCCAGCCCCGTCAGCCCGGCACTGCCCCGCACGAGCACCTCGACGCCGCCCGACTCCGGCCCGGGCACCCACAATCCCCACGACACCGCGGCGACCACCACACCGGCCAGCAACACGTGCGCCGCCCGCCTCGGCACCCACCGAACCGCCGCCGTCCGGTCCAGCGCGAGATCCTGCCCCCCGAACCCCACCGAAACAGCCACCACCCCTACGCCCATCCCCAGCACCGCCGACCGAGGATCACCGCCCCCGACAGCACTGCTCGGCGCGAGCGCCCACACGGTCACGGCACCGATCACCAAGGCGGCGAGGGAGGCGGGTACGTGACGGGAACGGGCGTAGAGGGTCAGCCATCTCAGCGGGAGACGGGGCGAGTTCGCGGGCGGGCGGTGACATCTCGGCGAGGTGCGAGGCACCTTCAGAGCTGGGCGCGGCCGTCCCACCCGCAAGCGGGGCGACTTCACCCCGCCCCCCGCCCCGAAACCACCTCGAACGGGTCCCCCTTGCAAGCCAGCGCGGCGCCCCGCATCGCGTTGATCCGCGCGAGCTGTCCCGACCAGGGAAGCGCCTTCAGCTTCTCCCACACAGGACGGGACTTGGCCTCGACCTCGTCACGTACCGTCGCCGGCGTGCCGGGCAGCGGCTGAAGCCTGCCGAGGATCCAGCCCACCGCGACGCTCTGCGCGTACTGGTCGCCCCCGAACCCGCTCCAGCCGACCGGACTGCACCCCGGGACCATGCCTTCGGCGAGCAGGGCCGAGGTCAGTTCTTCCGGGGTCGTGGCGTCCGCGACGATGTCGTCGTCGAAGGTGAACAGCACAGTCGTACGGGACCACTTGGGCGTGGAGCCCCACGGCGCGACGGTGGTGTTCTCCCGGACCGAGACCGGCGCCCGGTCGCCGAGGGCGCGGTGCAGCAGTCGTAGCGCCTCCTTGCCCGGACCGGCGAGGGCGGCGAGCCGGTCCTCGTGGACCCTGGCCACGCAGACCGGGCCGTCGCACACCGGCGCGGCGGCGGCCGTGTCGACGACGTACATCCGGTTCGGGGCGGAGGGCAGGACGAGCAGGGCGAGTGCGGCGCCCGCCACGACGGGGGTGAGGGCGATCAGCCGGGCGCGCCGGTTCGCGGCGACCAGCAGGGCGAAGCCGGTCGCGGCCATGCCGAGGACCCAGATCGTCTGCCCGATGTGCACGGCGGAGGAGAGCGTGACGAGCGTGCTGCGCACCTCGTCCACCTCGGGTGACAGCAGGGACAGGCGGTTCGGTTCGGTGGTCGTGAACCCGATCGCCGGGTCGAGCTTCGCCGTACGGCCGAGCGACGAGTGCATGAGCGCGGTGAACGCGAAGGCGGCCATGGCCATCAGCGGCGGGGTGAGCACCGACGGGAGGGCCCGTCCGACGCCCATGCCGAGGACGGCCCCGGCGACGAGGAAGAGCATCGCGATCAGCGTGATCGGCAGCCAACCGACCTGCGTGTAACCGGTGTTGGCGATCACCTGCACCCCGCCCACCGCGACGACGAGCGCGAAGGCCGAGGCCAGCGTGAGCGCGGTCGCGCCCGCCGGTACGGCCGCGCGGTGCCGGGCGGGCCGGGGCGTGCTCGTCAGCAGCTCGACCATCTTCGAGCGGCGGTCGCGCAGCCCCTGCAACGTCCCGAACCCCACGGCGAGCGGCCACAGATAGAACAGCAGACCGCGGGTCCACAGGGCGAGGGACGTCCACTGCGCCGTCCACGCGGTGGTGCCGCGCCACCAGCCGGCGTCCAGCAGATACAGGAACGCCAGCGCGCCGGTCAGGATCACCCCGCCCGCCCAGGGGGCGACGGAACGTCTCAACTCGGTACGCAGGACACGGAGGTTGAGGTCGAGGCGCGGGGCGCGGGAGGTCGCGCCGACGCGCAGGGCACGGGCGTTCACCAGGAACCCCTTTCGCGCTCGGGGTCCAGCAGCAGCGCCGAGTACCCGCGTTCCCATGGGCTGTCCCCCGCGTGCTCGGAACCACCGGCCGCGGCCAGTTCGTCCGGGGTGCCCTGGAAGACCAGCCGCCCCTCGGCGAAGAGCACCACGTCACTGCATGCGGCGGCGACGTCCTCGACGAGGTGGGTCGACACGACCACGCAGGTGTCCGCCCCCAACTCCTGCAACAGGCCCCGGAACCGCAGCCGTTGGGCCGGGTCGAGCCCCGCCGTCGGTTCGTCGAGCAGCAGGATCGCCGGGTCGTTGACGATGGCCTGGGCGATACCGACCCGCCGCACCATGCCACCGGAGAGCGACTTCATCCGGTCGTCGGCGCGGTCGGCCAACCCGACGCGTTCCACGGCCCGTTGGACCGCCCCAGGGATCTCTGACTTCGGCACCTCCTTCAACCAGGCCATGTACTCGACGAATTCACGCACGGTGAACCGCTTGTAGTAGCCGAACTCCTGCGGCAGATACCCGATCCGCCGCCGCAGCGCCCGATGCTCACCCACCCCGCCCGCGGACTCGCCGAGCAGCTCCAACGTCCCCCCGGCGGGCCGCAGTACGGTCGCCAACGCCCGGATGAGTGTGGTCTTCCCGGCCCCGTTCGGCCCGAGAACTCCGTGCACTCCGGTACCCAGCGACAGATCCAGCCCGTCGACGGCCATCCGCTTGCGCCCGGCCCTGACTTTCAGCCCACTGGCCCGGATCTCCCAGGCATAGGCAGTCGGCGCGAGATCGGCCGCGCTCACCGAGGACATCACGTGAGGTTCCCTCTCATTCCCAGCCCCATATCCATATCCATATCCGTCCCAGTCCCAGTCCCGGTCCCATTGGATTGCGTGGCAGGTGTTCGCTCGCTCACCGATGAGCCCCCAGCACGGAGTACGCACCCCTACGGGCCGCCACGACCACGACCCCGACACCGAGCGTGAGCACGACCCCCCACACCGGCAGCCCGCCCGTCTGCAGCGCGAAGGTCGCACGATGAGCGGCCACGGTCGGCGTCACCACCACCCCGGCCCACACGACGACCACCGCGACCGCGGCCCGGGTCACCCCGACGACCCCGCCGAGCGCCAGCGTCGTAGAGGTGAAGGCCAGACACGGCAGCAGCCACTGCGCGGCCGTCACCCCCGGCACGCCCGTCGCCCAGCCGCCGACGGCCAGCGCGGGCACGACCACGACGAGCACGGACGCCGTACGCCGCAACACCAGATACAGCCCGGCCCGGGGCACGGAGGCGGTCAACTCGTAGGCGGGGTCGAGCCCTTGGGCCCACGAGGCGGCGACCCCGAGCACGGGCAGCAGAGGCGCGCACAGCAGGACGAGCGACACACCCCCGCCCGTACCGCCGAACCCGAACCCACCTCCGACGAGATCAAGCAGCAAGGCCACCAGCGCGACGCTGACGACCATCCCCAGCCACGGCACCATCACCGGCGTCACCCACCCCGACACCCGCACGGACCGATACCGCCGCCGAGCGACAGGAACGTCCAGCCGAGGCTGAAGCCCCGCCCACACCCCCTCGACAAGCCCGGCAACCCGCCCGCCGACAGCCCCCGCGAGCCGCTCCCGACACCCCTGGCATCCCTCCAGATGCGCCTCTACGGCCCACACCTCATCGGCGGTGAGGTCAGGCTCGCCGAGCCCCCGCGCGTACCCGTCGATCAACCGGGCCGAGACGTGCGCGACGCTGCGGTGGGCCTTCATGTCACCTTTCACGTGGGCTTTTCGGCGAGCTGTGGGGCGGGCTTCGAGGTGAGCGGTGGGGCGGGCTTTGGGGTGAGCCCTGAGGCGGGCCTTGAGGTGAGCCCTGAGGTGGGCTTTCTTCTCGGTATCCACGTCGGCTTTCTTGCCGGTGTCCGCGTCGGCTTTCACGTCGGCTTTGGTGTCGCTTTTCGCGTCGGCCTCGGTGTCGCCCTTCACGTTGGCCTCGTTGGCCTCGGTGTCGCCTTTCACGTCGGCCTCGGTGGCGGCTTTCATGTCGGTGTTCACGTCGGCATCGATGTCAGGGCCCTCCGCTTTCATGTCAGGGCCCTCCGCATCGCGATCCGGGCCCGGCGGGCGCGGGTCTTGACCGTGCCCTCGGGCAGTCCGAGCAGGACGGAGGTCTCGCGCACGGACAGCCCGTCGAGCACCAACGCCTGCAGAACCTGGCGGAGTTCGGGCGCGAGACACCGCAACGCGTCACCGACGTCCCCGCCGACGGTGGCCGCGAGCACCTCCTCCTCGGCGGCGGGCGCAGCACCGGCGGGAGCGGCGGCCGGCGGCGGCTCGGCGTGATGGGCCCGGCGCCGGAAGGCGTCGACAAGCCGCCGCGCCGCGATCGTCCACAGCCACCCGACGGCCGTACCGCCCACCGAGGCCCCCGCGAACGCCCCCGCCGCCCGCCACACCGCCAGATACGTCTCCTGCATCACCTCGGCGACGATCTGCTCATCGGCACACCGCCGCCGCAGCCGCACGGCCAGCCAGGGCGCGGTGCGCCGGTACAACTCGTCGAACGCCGCACGGTCCCCCCGGGCCACCAGCCGGACGAGCCGCTCCTCGTCCATCTCCCCCGGCACTTTCCTGACTCGTCTCACACCGGCTAGACGTGGGGCGGGGACGGCGGGTTTTCTCCTAGGGGTGAGCTGTGTCACACGTGGGGGGTGGTGTTGGGGTGGGTGGGGGAACGGGGTGGGGGTGTGGCTGGGTTGCTTTGCGGGGCGGGGAGGTCGCCGTATCGGCGCGGCCGAGGCACGTCGGTGGCCGGGACGCAGTCGTCGGCCCGTCCGGGGGGTTCCCGGACGGGCCGACGGTGTGGCGGTGGCGGTTCTGCCGGTCCTCAGGCCACGGCGTACGCGTTGTACACCGTGGTCGTCGAGCTGTCGCCGTGGGTGTCGGTGACGGTCGAGCGCAGGCCGACGCGGCCAGAGGCCGGGTTGTGGACGGCGGTGGTCCACTTGCCGTGGGACAGCTTCGCGGTGATGGCATGCCAGGTGGAGCCGTTGTCGGTGGTGTACCAAGCACGTACGGACTTCACCCCGTCCGACAGCCGGCCGATCGTGCTGTCGCCCGTGCCGTTGCGTTGCATGCCCAGGTCGACGGTCGTGGTCGACGCGGTAGCCGCCTGGTTCCTGGAGTTCAGTGCCTCGGGCGAGAACCGGGTGATGTAGGCACGGATCTGCTGGTTCTTGCCGGCGTCGGCGTAGAAGTGCAGGGCGAGGCTGGACGAGGTCGACAGCGAGCCGGCCGGCAGATGGTCGCGGTGACCGGTTTCAGTGATCGTGTACCAGCCCGACCCCGGGATGCGCGGCTGCGCGCCGAGCTCCTGCGAGGGGCTGTACTTGTGCGAGTAGAGCGTCCTGCCCGCGTGCGTCAGCTTCACGGTGCCGGAGGCCAGGATGCCGCCCGCAGTGAGCGTGGGGTCGGCGAACGGGTTGTCGTTCCCGAAGTACAGCTGGTGGTACCAGGTGTACGGTAGCTGCCCGCCCGGCCCCCAGACCGCGTGGCCGAGGGACAGCGAGGTGGTCTTGCCGGCCGCGTACGTGTGGAAGCCGTCGTAGATGAAGTCGTTGCCCTGCTGACCCACCGACCACTGGCCGGCCGGGACGTGGACGCTGAAGGAGTTGGGCAGGTCGCGCTGGAAGTCGAGGATGTCCATGGACGACGAGCAGTCGGAGCCGCCCGTCGGCTCGCCGTTGAACGAGAACTGCGCCTGCCCGCTGTCGGGACCGGAGCGCGCGGACACCTTCAGGGTGGTCAGCCCCGACTTCCTGAGTGTCGCGGACACCCCGGACGGCACGCCGCGGCTGTGCGTGGCGGAGGCCAGCCAGAAGTCCCCGCCGGTCGTCGACCGCGGTGTGTAGGTGGTGCCGTAGGCCAGCTCGTACGCCTTGCTGCTGTTCGGGATGACGTACAGGTCGCCCGGCGCGGCCGACGTGCTCATGGTCGCCGGACTGTTGTCGGCGGCGCAGACGGCCGCGCTGACCGTACGGTCGTATCCGCTGCCCGGGGCGGGACTGATCGAGACCTTGACCGCACGGCCCTTGCGGGCGTCGAACGTGGTCGTCGTGGCCCCCGAGACCTTCACACTGTGGCCGCCGACGATGCCGTCCTCGCTGTTGCCGCCGGTGAAGGAAGTGGCGAGCTCGTAACTGCCGTTGGGCAGCGACGTCTTCTTGTTGCCGTCGATGTAGCGGAAGTCGTTCGTCCTCGTGTTGTAGACCGCCACCTGGGCGTAGACCGGCTTGCCGCTGCGGTCCAACGTCCTGACGGTGAGTGAGCCATTGGCTGCGGCCGACGCAGCGGAAGCGCCGGCCAGGAGAAGCGGCACGAGCATGGTGACGACACTCGCGGCTGCCGTGGTTCGCCGCATCAAACCCCCCATAGGTGCGCGACATGAACACGACACCGTAGCGTGCGGGGCACCCGTCATCGGCATCGCCCCCTCACTGATCCTCCACCGGCCCTCACCGGCGATCGCCGAGGCCGCGGCCCGTGTTCGCTGTCGAGGACGCGGAGCGTCTGCACCGGGCGGGGAAGCACGGCCGGTGATCCACCTGTTCGACACGTCCGACGTGCCTGCGTCAGGCGAGGGCGGCGGACCTGCTCCGAGGGGACGGGCAAGCCGAGTACTCACCGGCGTGGCCGAGGGAGCTGACGTGGCGAAGCCGCAGGCTGGTGGCATATGAAAAAGCCCCCGGCCGCTGGCCTGGGGCTTCAGAAAGAGCGGGTGACGAGAATCGAACTCGCACTCTCAGCTTGGGAAGCTGCGGGCATTTGGGGCTGGTTCGGGCGCTGACCTGGACGAACGGTGGAACAGGGGCCTCGCCGGGCTCGGCTGCTTTCACCGTGGTTCCCCGCTGTTCCCCGCTCTATCTGGTGCGCTTGTGGTGCGTCGGTCGTGTCGTGGCGCGGTGCCGTCGACTCGCCGGCTACGCCGTACAGATCGGCGCGTAGACGCTCCTTGGCCGCTTTGAGGCGTGAGCCGTAGTCGGGCATGAAGATCTCGCTCAGCGTCTTGTCCAGCGTTCCGGAGATTGCGTAGATCGGCGACCAGACGGCTCGATCGTGCACGATCCCTTCAAGGTCGTCGGACTGGAACATGACCTGGTAGAGCCAGTCCGACAACCGCGAACGCTTGATCGCGCGTGAGCCTGATGGTGATCGCTCCCTCGTCCACGTCCTCAACCTAGCTGCCGCAACTGGCGGTGTCGTGGGTCAGCGCTGCCGCGAGGACCAACACGCTTTCCAACTGTGGTGGTGGGGCTGTGGGTTGTGTGCGAGGGCGTTCACCTGGGTTCATGGGCGGCCGGTCGTCTGGGCAACTACCGCCTCCAGTCCCGTCTCAACGGCCGTGAACGGCGATGAATGAGACGGAAACTGAGACGGAGAGCAGGGTCGGACTAGCTATCATCGACGCTGTTGAAGGGGAGCCATGGCACTGGTCCGCAAGGGTTCACGACGGATCGTTGTCGACGGCATGGTCTACCGCTGGCGGCTGGGAGGCAGGCCGACTTACTTCCAGGGGATGGCTTGGTCGCCGTGCACGTTCGCGGTCGAGCATGCCGCCCCGGGCGTGACGCTCGTGGTCGCCACCGACCAGCCGCATTCGAACAACTGGTTCGGTCGTGAGGCTGAGCCTGTACTGCCATCTGGTGTTGCCGCGGCTGTCCGGCTTGCTCGGCGTGAGGGTTGGACTCCGACGGCTCCGGGCTCCCCATTCCACCTCGATCAGTCCGCCGGCTTCACCCCTTCGAACTGACCAGATGCGGTGCGTTGTCGGTGCTCGTACCTCAGCCCACGACAGTCAGCCACGATGGTGAGTGCGCCGACGGATCAGGCGCGCGTGTGCGAGGGCACTCACAACCGGGCCTTAACCACGCTGCTCGTTGACACGGCCACCGTCCATGCCTCCAGAACTAGTCAGCGTACGGGGGCAGCCACGTTGCTCGTAGGCGTTGGCTGGTTCACCTGCGGCGATGATTGTCTGGCAGGGAGGACAGACGTTCTAGGGGAAGCTATTTGGTCGCAAATCTACTAACATGCCTCCTCTTCGAGCAGAGTGATCTAACCTACCCAAGGGGAGAACTGCGGCAGTGGCTACCCGTAAGCGCTCTATCCATTCCGGAATTCAGAGTATCGCAATTGAGGGATACAAGTCCCTTCGAACACGTAAAGAGATTTCAACTCCTCCCCTCACAGTAATTGCCGGGGTCAATAGCTCTGGAAAGTCCAGCATCATGCAACCACTGCTTCTATTGAAGCAGACAGTCGATGCTGCATACGATCCGGGACCTCTGCAACTCGATGGCCCAAATGTTAGTATCACGTCTGTAGATCAGATCCTGTCGCGGGGCGCTTCAGTCGCCAGTAGAGTGACAAGCTTCTCCGTTGAACTCTGTATTGACAGTCATCGCACGAAGGCGAAATTTAGTCGTGACACAGGCGGCAATCTACGCGTAGCCGAATACACCGCGCTTTTCATGGCAGGGCAAAGCGAACCCGTTACCTTGCGGGAGGGGATGACGGACAGTACTCTTCGCAAAATTTTTGCGCCGACCCTCAAGAAGAATGAATTCCCGTCCAGCATTCTTCAACGCAACGAGGCCAAACTTTCCGTCGCTCGGGACAGGTTCGCCCTTCAAGTAGGAATTACGATTCAGGCTGGGGATACCTCAACCCTCCTTCCTCTGATCCTTGGAGGGACGGAACTTTCGTCTGAGGTATCCAGAATCATTCACCTTCCTGCGCTCCGGGGAAACCCTAAGCGTACCTATCGAACAGCCGCGATTGAGGGACGATATCCCGGGACATTCGACACCTATACGGCTGGCATCATCTCCTACTGGCAAAACAATGGACGCACAGAGCAACTGAATCAGCTCAAGAGGGACGTCGAAGAGCTTGGTCTTACCTGGAAAGTCGAAGCTCGACAACTGGACGACACTCAGGTCGAACTTCTAGTTGGGCGGTTGCCTCATGCGCGACAGGGCGGCGCCAGAGATCTCGTTAACATTGCCGATGTTGGCTTCGGCGTTTCGCAAACGCTGCCTGTCGTGGTAGCCCTATTGGCTGCCGATCCCGGGCAAACTGTCTATCTGGAGCAGCCTGAAATTCACTTGCATCCACGCGCTCAACTGTACTTTGCTCGGTTGGTGAATCGCGCCCTAAAAAGGCAGGTTCGTGTCATTATTGAGACTCACAGCTCGCTATTGATCAGGGCAGTTCAAACTATGATCGCGCGCGATGAGATGGACGCTAACGACGTTGCGCTACATTGGTTTACCAGAAGTCTTACAACGGGAGAAACCGAGATCTCGACCGCCGAGCTTTCTCCTGATGGAGCTTTTGGAGACTGGCCAGAAGACTTTGACGACGTATATCTCGGCTCCGAGGCTGCTTACCTCGATGCCGCAATGGAAAAGGCGGCTAAGCTGTGAGTCGAATGGAACGGACCATCGTTGTCGACGCGTCAATCGCCAGATCGTCCGGAACTACTGAGCATCCAGTTTCCAAGGCATGCCGAGACTTTCTGCAGGAGATGTATTCGGTAGGACATAAGGCGGCATTTGATGCTGTTCTGATGGCCGAGTGGAGGAAGCATCAGTCTGGATACGCTCTCAGATGGTTTGGGTTGATGCAAAGCAGAAGAAGGGTTGTATCCGTCAAATGCCCAACGGTGGATAGAGAATATCTGGCAAAGCTGATTAATGAAGCCGATAACCTAACACTAAACGAACAGCAAGCCGCGCTTAAGGATGTGCACCTTGCGCATTGCGCTTGGGTGACGGATGGCTTGGTTAGCTCTCTCGACGATACTGTTCGAAATATATTCACAGCCATTTCGCGGAACTGCGGGAAGCTGGGTGGGATTGTTTGGGTAAATCCCTCTAAGGCTGAGGAGGTCGCCATAGATTGGCTCAAGGCGGGGGCGCGGACCGAAGAAGATCGAAAGCTGAAGAATAGATCATTGGATGGGCGCTGGGAGCAGTGACCTGCTACGCCACTGCTAGCAATCTGCAGATTTGGTGTGTCGGATTTAAAACGCTGCTATTTGACGCAAATAGTCAGACGCCATAAAATTCGGGCAGCTTGTATATCTCGCCCGTGCAGTGCGATCTGAGGGCATGATCTTTGAGGCCGAACACACCGGCCACGATGTTCCCCTTTGTAACCCGTGGCTGTTTCCGGTCCGCGCGGCACGGGCGCCGGCCGGGCTGGAGCGGGGCGGAGACAGGAGCGCAGGCCTGGCCGGGGGCTGTGCCGCGCGCGGGGAGCGGAGCGAGCCGCCTTGAACCAGTAGAGAAAGTTGTAACTCAGTAAGGCTGCTGGGGCTGTCGTGCCTCGGTTGATGCTTGACACCGTGTGCCTCGGCCTCGACTTATGTCTCGGCGGGCACAGGGATCACCCTGGCAGGATGCCGTCATGGGGAACACGTGTGCGTGGCCAATACTGCGGACCACTGACCTGGCTGAGGCGTTGACGCTCGCGGAGAAGTTGCTCTCGGTCGCGTCCTGGTACAACCCGAACGCCTGTCACTTGAACGCATGGGTGCACGATGACGGTGAGCTGCGGCGCCTGATTCAGGCTCTTCTAGGAGCAGGGGTCAGGTGGTACGGCAAGGGCCCTGGTGACTTCCCTGCGACTGTGAGCCTGGGGGCGGCCGCCTTTGCGCAGGCAGAGGAGGCACTGACAACTTGGGCGGGCATCACCAGGTGCTATGTCCTGTGGCATGACATGAAGTGGCCGGCCGTGGTTGAGCTTGGGCTGGACGAGGAGTACAAGTACGCCGAGTTGCAGGTTGCGTGCAACAGCCACGACATCCATTGCCAGGAGTGGGCGGCTGAGCACACCGTCTTCATCCATGCACGGCCCGGACACGAGGCGCGTGCCGCCTGGCTGGCGGCACGAGTCGGCGCCCGAATCGTAGGGCCCACTGAGGAGGGGTGGTAGCCCATCACCCGACGCTGGCCCGTCAACCACCTTGCCGGGGCTTGAAGTCGTGCGCGCACGCCGGGAGTTCGCTGCCCTGGCGGTGCGCTAGCGGCAAGAAGAGTGCCGGTCGGACTGTCCACGTGATGCGCGTGGTGCCGTAGGTGACGGATACCGCCCACGGTTCCCTGCGCAAGAGGGCTCGTCTCGTGTCGATGCGGTGGTCGTAGAGCTGCTCCCATGCTTCTTGAGATGCATCGGTGTCGAGGGCCGGTGAGATGGTGCGGAGGGTCGTCGATACCCAACTGTCCGCCTCGCGCTCCGAGTACGCGTCGTAGGGGCCGAACAGGGTCGGCGGCAACTGCCTGTCCAAGCCCTCCGTCCAGCACTCGCACCAGAACCCCCTCCTGGTCGTGACGTTCAGCACGGGTGCCCTCCTCGTCGTACGTCCGTGAAGAGCTCCGCGGTGACCGTGTGACCGCCGTCGCTGTCGTGCACCACGACCCGGTGGGCAATCGCGCTGACCATGCCCAACCCCCGGCCGTGCTCCGCCTCCTGGCCCCGGTGCTCGACCTTCGGAGCCGTACCTGCGCCCCCGCCATCCGTCACCGAAAGGGCGACCACCTGCGAGGACACCGCAAGCGCCAGATGGAAGCTCCCGGCCTCCCGCCCACTGGCCGTGTGCAGGATCGCGTTCGCGCTCAGCTCGCTCACGATCAGTTCGGCGTCCTCGGCCAAGGGCGAGCCGCGCAGGATGTCCCGCGTCCAGCGCCGCGCCCTGCTGACCTCTTCCGGGAAACCTGGGCAAGTGAGCCCCCAGACCCGCGCAGTGCTCGTATACTCGTGCATACAAGTTCCTTCGTGCTGGTAGGCCGCCATGTGCAGCGGGTTCGGGCTAGACGAGTTTCACGCCGTCGTGGGCGCGGATGGCCGGCGGGGACGCCGCATCGAGTGCGTCGATGACGCGGATCGCGTATGCCTCGTCGGCGAGTTCGGATACTTCTTCGCGGGTGGCCCAGCGCAGTGCGCGGGTCTCGTCCCCGGTGGTGGGTGTGCCGTCGGCGGCCTGGCAGCGGAAGACCAGGGAGACGATCAGCCCGGTCATGTTCTTGTAGACGCCGGTGAGGGTCGCAGGGAGTGCGATCTTGATGCCGGTTTCTTCGAGGACTTCGCGCTGAAGGGCCTCGGGGAGGGTTTCGTCTCGCTCGACGACGCCACCCGGAGGTTCCCACTTGCCGTTGTCCCGGCGCTTGATCAGGAGGGCGCGACCGTGGTCGTCGACGATGACTCCGGCGACGCTCACGGAGTGCGGACGGTCCATGCTCACGTTCCTCGGCCCTCCCGGCTGGCTAGGCTCTCCACCGTAGCAACAACACTCGCCCACTCGTCTAGATACCTAAAGGAGTACTCGACGTGAGCCCTCTCCGTTCCGGCCTGCTCGGCGATCTCGACCCCACGAGTGATCGTGCGGTCTTCCGGCAGATCGCCGACCAACTGCGCGAGTCCATCGACCGTGGGCGATTCAAGGAGGGCGAAAAGCTGCCCTCCGAAGCTGACCTCGTCGAGCACTACGGGGTTTCCCGGATGACCGTCCGCAACTCTTTCTCCGTCCTCCAGGGCGAGGGCCTGGTGCACGCCGAGCACGGCAAGGGCGTCTTCGTCCGACCCCGGCCACCCGTACGGCGTCTCGCCTCCGACCGCTTCGCCCGCCGCCATCGCGAGCAGGGCAAGTCCGCGTTCATCGTCGAGGCGGACGCGGCTGGCAGTCACCCCCAGGTCGACAGCTTGGAGGTCAAGGAGGAGAAGGCCAGCCAGGACATCTCCACCCGGCTCGGTTCCGTGCGGCGCGTGCTTGCTCGCCGGCGCCGGTATCTCCTCGACGGGAAGCCGGTCGAGTTCGCCACCTCCTACCTCCCCCTCGACATCGCCCGCGGGACACCGATCGCCGAACCCAACCCGGGCCCCGGCGGCATCTACGCCCGCCTCGAAGAACTCGGCCACCACCTGGACCACTTCGAGGAGGAGATCCGCGCCCGGATGCCTTCGCCCACCGAGGTCAAGACGCTCCGGCTCGCCGCAGGTGTGCCGGTGATCCACCTCATCCGCACCGCGTATGACACGGAGGGGCGGGCTGTGGAGGTCTGCGACACGGTCATGGCGGCTGACGCGTACGTCCTCTCCTATCAACTCCCGGCTACGTAAGGGTGGATCACCTGATGCGGGGCGATGCTTGGACAGGCGACGACCGCGAACACAACGACGCTTGCCACGAGCGCTGGTTGCGTGCGCGGAACAGGTCTACCGATCAGCCCGGTTACCGGGATGGCTGGTTCGACGAACAGTGCGGTGGCTGCCGGTTCTGGGTCGCGCTGAGTGGAGAGATGGGGCGGGACTGGGGCGTCTGCACCCGCTCTGACTCGGCGTTCGACGGACGAGCACGCTTCGAGCATGACGGTTGCGAGCTGTTCGCCCTGCGAACGGACGGTTCCTTCGGGTGAGTTCGTGTCGGTCTCGGTTGGCACGTGGGAGGCGCTTCTCCGAACTCGTACACTCCAACATGCATACTCGTATAGACGAGTGGGCAAGTTGTGTGGCAGGGTGGTCCACACGAACCCGGAGGCCGGGTTCTCGGATCACTACATATATAGACGAGTAGATAGGGAAACTTCCTTGCGTACCATCCGTGTTGAGACCGCAGCCGCGACGATCCTGCTGACCGAGGCCCCGGAGCCTAAGGTCCGCGACCGTCAGACCGGCGAGATCGCCAAGGACGCCGTCAGCGGCGAGGCGCTGATGACGCTCGGCGTCGTCTACATCGAGGAGGGCGAGTCGTCCCTCATCAAGGTCACCGTCCCGGAGGGCGGGGTGTCCGAGGGGCTGGCGCTCGGAGCTCCGGTCTCGCTCCCGGGACTGGTCGCCCGGCCGTGGGAGAGCGTGTTCAACGGGCAGCAGCGCCACGGCATCGCCTTCCGCGCCGCCGCCATCACTCCGGCCGCGTTCCCGGCCGTCGCAGAGGCCGCCGCCTGATGACCGACCTAGCGACGCTACTGGAGGTGGGTGGTCCCCTCGCCGCACTCGGCGGCGGGGCCGCCTACACCCGGGCCAAGTACCCGGCCGCGTACTGGTCCACGATCGGCCTGCCGATATCCACAACCCGCCTGCTCAGCTCGTACGGCTCGGTCATGGAGGCCTGCGGCCTGACCGTCGCCCCGTCCCGGCTGCGCATCCTCGCCGTCAAAGCCACCACCCGCCGCGAGGTCCGGCCCGTACCGCCCCGCCGGGGCATCATCCGACCCACCACAACCGGCCTGCGGATACGTCTCCGTCTGGCTCCCGGACAGGAACCCGCCGACGTCGCCGCCTCCGCCGAACGGCTCCGCCACGCCTGGGGAGTTCACGCCGTCTACGTCACCACCCTCAAGCCCGGCACCGTCGAACTCCGGCTCGTCGGCTACGACGTGCTGCGGCGGGTGCGGATGCCGCGCAAGCTCCCGTCGGGTCTCCTCAAGGTGCCGGTGGCTCTGCGGGAGGATGCCACTCCGTTCGTGCGGGACTACCGCACTGTCCCGCATCAACTCACCCTCGGCGCAACGCTGTCGGGCAAGTCCATGTACCTGCGCCACCTGGTCGCCGGACTCGCCCATCAGCCGGTCGCCCTGGTCGGCATCGACTGCAAACGCGGCGTGGAACTCTCCCCGTTCGCTGCCCGCCTCTCGGCCCTGGCCACCGACCCCGACCAGGCCGCCAACCTACTCCCTGCGCTCATCGACGAGATGGAGGACCGCTACGACCTGATCAAGTCCCGGCAGGGCATCGCCCCCAACACCCCCGACGAGGAGATCACTTCAGACATCTGGGGCCTGCCCGAGAGCGAACGCCCAGTACCGATCGTGCTGTTCGTCGACGAGGTCGCCGAACTCTTCCTCGTCGCCACCCGCAAGGACGAGGAACGACGCGACGAGATGGTCACCCAACTCATCCGCCTCGCCCAACTCGGCCGCGCTGCCGGCATCTACCTCGAAGTCTGCGGCCAGCGCTTCGGCGCCGAACTCGGCAAGGGCGCCACCATGCTCCGCGCCCAGCTCACCGGCCGCGTCTGCCACCGCGTCAACGACGAAGCCTCCGCCAAGATGGCACTCGGCGACATCGCCCCCGAAGCCGTCGGAGCAGCCGGCGCCATCGCACCCGAACGCCCCGGCCTCGCCGTCGCGGGTGACACCTCCGGCGGCTGGTCCCGCATCCGCACCCCGTACCTGTCTCTCGGCGACGCTGCCGAGATCTGCCGCGACTCCGCGCACCTGGTGCCCGACCTACCCGCCCTCAAGCGCTTCCAGCCGTACGCGCCCGCACAACCGGTCAAGGCCCCGGGCCCCAACGTCCAGCCACGCCCGGCAACCAACTGACCTTCCCCCACCCCGGTTTGGCGTGACCGCCTCGCGCCACGTCCCTACCCCTCCCATGCCCGAACCCGGAAGGAGCCGCATCATGCGCGCCCAACTGGCCCGCGTCGACGCGGTACTCGTCCAAGCCCTCATCGCCGCCGCCCTCTCCTTCGCCCACCTCCACGACATCGCCTCGGCGGCCGGACAGGACGGGTGGAAAGCGTGGGCCTACCCCATCAGCGTCGACCTGCTCCTCGTCGCCGCCTGGCGCCGACTGCGGACCGGCGAAGCGAAAGCCTCCGGCTGGTGCTGGTTCGTCATCGCGCTGACCGCGTCCCTAGGCGCGAACGTCGCCACCGCCGGCCTGCTCGATCTCGGAGACGTCCCCGCCTGGCTCCGCATCCTCGTCGCGGGCTGGCCCGCCGTCGCCTTCCTCGGCGGAACCCTCCTCGCCCACACCACAACACCCGCAACGACCAACGACATCGAGGCCGTCGACGTCCAGGAGGACGCGCCCGAACCCCCACCTCAGACACCGGCGCAACCGGCCATCGAGGCACCACCCAACCGCCCTGCCGTGCAGGTCCCGGCCGCCCTGGTCGAGCACGCCCGCAAGGTCGCCGCCGAGCACCACGCCCGCACGGGCGCACCGATCGACACCCCGGCCCTCCGCGCCCGCCTCGGCGTCCCGGTACCCATGGCCGAAGCCATCGCCGCCCAGCTCTGAAGTCGGTCCGTGGCGGGAGGCTTTACCGCTTCCGCAACGCTCGCCGCGTTCCGACAACGGCCGAAATGATCAGTACCTCAAGGCAGCACGTGGTGATCACGGTGGCCCAGGACTCGCCCAACCACCACCGTCCCCCAAGACACGCGAGTCCAAGTACCAACGCGGCCGTACCGAAGGCGGCCAGCTGCCGCGCCCCCTGTGACATGCCGCCTGTCTACACGCCCACACACCCCTTGGGTGAGCGATCAACGAAATGGAGATCATCCGTGCCCGCCAGCCGCCGCTTCCGCAACGTCATCCGCATCGGCCCCGTCCAGGTCGCCACGTACAACGACGACCGCGGCCGGGAGAAGCACACCGCCGCCTGCACTGCCCCGCGATGCAACACGTCCGCCGACTACGACAGCCGCGCCGCCGCTGAGTTGGCGGCCCACACCCACCGCTGCCCCGTCCGCTGAAAGGGAGTTCCACCCCGTGACCGTCAGCCTGCCGCTCGTCGTCGTTCTCGGCTTCTTCGCCTGGGGAGCGGTGAAGTTCCTCGGCGTCCGCACCTGGATCGTCGTGCTGATCGCCCTGTTCGGCTTCTGGCTCTCGCACACCTTCCTCGCCCCCGCCATCGAGTCCGGCACGCGTTCCGGCGTGGGTGTCGTAAACGGCTCACATGACTAGATGAGTAGATGAGAAAGGGTTCGCCATGTTCCTGCCCAAGTACCCCGACAACCCGACCCCGCCGCCCACACACCCCCACACCTCGGCCGAGCCGGTGCCCGCACGGCGTTCGCTCCCGCCGGTCGCCATCGACCGCAACACGGTCGTGGGCCTGGTCGTCGTCGGAGTCGTCCTCACCGCGCTCCTGGCCGCCGTCGCCGTCACGGCCATCTCCGTAGCCGTCGCCGCCGTGGTCCTGCGCTCGATGCTCCGCGACCACCGTCGCTGAACGACTCCCGGAACGCCCCCTGACCTCCGGGGCGGCGGCACACGACCAAGCATTACGCCGCCCCGGGGCCCGTCTCTCCTGACCGAGCCAGCCAGAAGGAGCAAGCCATCTTCACCCGCCCCACCCCGGCCCCACTCCCCGAACTAGCGAACCTGGCCGCGCAAGGCACCCTCCCGGGTATCCTCCGCCAGCTCTCCAGCCTCGGCGGCTGCACCAACCCCATCCGCCTCGACGGCCACCGCACGGAATACGAGGTCGACACCACGACCGGCGAGATCGGCACGGTCCTCCACCACCTCAACTCCGGCGACCTCCCGGCCGGCCAACTTCTAGTCCGCTGCAACAACCGCCGCACCACCCGCTGTGCGGCCTGCTCCGAGGTCTACCGCCGCGACACCTTCCACCTGATCACCTCGGGTCTGCGAGGTGGCAAGGGCACCCCCGAACACGTCGCCACCCACCCCCGCGTCTTCGCCACCTTCACCGCCCCCGGCTTCGGCCCCGTCCACAACCGCCGCACCGACGGCCGCCCCTGCCGCTGCGGCACCCACCACGCCCAGGAAGACGACACCCTCGGCACCCCACTCAACCCCGACACCTACGACTACGAAGCAGCCGTCCTCTGGAACGCCCACGCCGGTCCCCTCTGGCGCCGCTTCTCCACCTACCTACGCCGAGAGGTCGCAAAGCGCGCAGGCCTCTCCCAACGCCGCTTCCGCGACCACGCACGCGTGTCCTTCGCCAAGGTCGCCGAGTACCAGAAACGCGGAGCCGTCCACTTCCACGCGGTGATCCGCATCGACGGCCCCACCGGAGGCGACACCCCACCCCCGCCCTGGGCCACCGCCGACCTGCTCACCGACGCCATCCGCACCGCGACCGCCAAGGTCCACGTCGACGGCCCGACCATCGACGGCCGCAACCACACCTTCACCTTCGGCCGCCAACTCGACGTCCGCACCATCCGATCCGCCGACTTCAACGACGGCCAGGAACTCACCGAACGAGCCGTCGCCGCCTACATCGCCAAGTACGCAACCAAGGGCGCCGAAACAGCGACAGGAGCTCTCGACCGCCCGCTCAAGTTCGCCGCCGAACTCGCCCACCTCGACATCAGCGACCACGCCCGCCGCCTCATCCGAACCGCCTGGACCCTCGGCGCCCGCAAGAGCCTGGAACACCTCCGCCTGCGCGCCTGGGCCCACATGCTCGGCTTCCGCGGCCACTTCTCCACCAAGTCCCGCCGCTACTCCACCACCCTCGGCGCCCTCCGCGACGCCCGAGCCGAATGGCGCCGGGCACAAGCCACACCCGCCAACGGCCCCACCACCAACACCACGTACGTACTCGCGCACTGGGTCTTCGCCGGAACAGGCCTCTCGTCCACCGAAGCCTGGTTGTCCGAGTCCCTCGAACCCGCGCCCGGAACGGAAGGAGAACCGACCAAGTGACCGACCGCTACCTGTCCGTCGACCAGGTCGCCGAGCTACTCGGCACCACCGCGCGCTTCCCCCGGCGGCTGATCGAGGAGCGACGCATCCGGTACGTGAAGGTCGGCCGGCACGTCCGCATCCCGGTGAGTGCGGTCGAAGAGTTCATCCAGTCCCGCACGGTGGAGCCGATCCGGCTCCGTCGCACCAGCCTGCGGAGGGCTGCCTGATGGCCAACAAGAAGGGAAGGAGACGCCGCTTCGGCGCGGTGCGGCAGTACCGATCAGGCCGCTGGACCGCGTCGTACCTCGGGCCCGACGACGAGCGCATCCGTGCGGACGAGACCTTCGAGACCAAGAAGGACGCGGAAGTCTGGCTGTCCCAGGTAGAGGCTGACCTCACCCGAGGAGACTGGCGCGCCCCCGACGCCGGAGAGGTCAACTTCCGTGTCTACGCCGAGAAGTGGGTCGAGGAACGGGAGCTGGCCGTTCGCACCGAGGACCTGTACAAGCACCTTCTCCGGCTCTACATCCTCCCGACCTTCGGCACGCTCGACCTGGACGAGATCACCGCTCCTCGCGTCCGTGAATGGCGGGCTGAGCGTCTCCGCACGACCAAAGCCAAGACGACCGTCGCCAAGGCGTACCGCCTCCTCAAGGGCATTCTTGAGACGGCCGTGGACGACGACCTGATCAGCCGCAACCCGTGCCGGATCAAGGGCGCGGGCAAGGAGTCCGCCGCCGAGCGCCGTATCGCCACCGTCGCCCAGGTCGACGCCCTCGCCGACGCGATCGGTATCCGTTGGCGCCTCATGGTCTACCTCGGCGCCTACGGCCCGATGCGCCCCGAGGAACTGGCCGGCCTCCGCCGCCGGGACGTCGACCCCGACAATCTCGTGATCCGCGTCCGCGTCGCCGAGCCAGAACGCACCAACGGAAAGCGCGCTCCCGGCGAGACCAAGTCCGACGCCGGTGTCCGTGCCGTCGTACTCCCGGCCTTCCTCCACAAGGACGTGAAGCAGCACCTCGCGTGGTTCGCGGAGAAGGGGCCGGACGGGTTGCTCTTCGTCGGCGAGAAAGGAGCTCCCTTCCGCCGCACTTCCTTCGGCCGGAAGTGGCGTCGGGCCCGCACGGTCGCCGGCCTCCCGGACAACTTCCGCTTCTACGACCTTCGCCACACCGGACACACGCTCGCGACGCGCTCGGGCGCCACCCTCAAGGACACGATGGTGCGCGCCGGTCAGTCCTCCGAGAAGGCCGCGCTGATCTATCAGCACTCCGACGAGGAGCGGCAACGCGACCTGGCGGCCGGACTCGACGACATGGTCCGCACCGAACGTGCGAAGCACCACATCGACGACCGCGCGCACAACAAGGAGAAGCCCACCGGCAGCTAACAGGGCCCCTATGGTGCGGTTATGGTGCGCGCCCCGCCCACTGGTCTAGACAACAAAGAACCCCCGGGTCATCGACCTGGGGGTTTCTGGTGGAGCGGGTGACGAGAATCGAACTCGCACTCTCAGCTTGGGAAGCTGATGTTCTACCACTAAACTACACCCGCGAAAACGCCGGTTGAACCGGTGTCGGAACGCTCCGTCACTGTACCGCATGTCGCGCCCCGGGTGCTGGGGCCGTGGGGTTCGGGCGGGTGGGGTGCGGGGCGACGGGGGCTGCGGCGGGCCGGAGTTGGGGCGTACGGTGGAGGCGTGGAAGAGGGTCCGGGTGGGGTCGGAGTGCCGCCTGGAGAGTCGCTCCTTTCATCCCGTAATGTGGCATTTGGCGTCCGGCGAGCAGCAGTCGGACGCGGCTCTTGGGGAAGGGACTCTTGGACTTGATGGAGCGCACCGTCGTCCGATGTGCCGATGGGCACGTGTTCAGTACCGCTTCGTTCCCGATGCAGCAGGCGGAGCGGCTCGGCCCCGGCCGGCTCGTGAGGTGTCCGCGGTGTGCCCGGCTCCGCAGTGTGGTGCCGGTGGCCTTGGAGAAGCAGGACCAGTAGGGAAGCAGAACCGGTACGGCAGCAGGACCGGTAGAGAGAAGCAGAACCGGTACAGCAGCAGGGCCCTTACGGCAGCACGGTCAGTGCGGACGCAGGGCCGGTACAAGAAGTACATGCACGTAGTCGCAGGCGCGCGGGTCCGTCCGATTGTGGTCGGTCCGCGCGTCTTGCGTATCCTCGGGGCGTGCTTCTCTCAGACAAGGACATCCGGGCCGAGATCGACGCCGGGCGGGTCCGGATCGATCCCTACGACGAATCCATGGTGCAGCCGTCGAGTGTCGACGTGCGCCTCGACCGCTACTTCCGGGTGTTCGAGAACCACCGCTACCCCCACATCGACCCCTCCGTCGAACAGGCGGACCTGACCCGGCTGGTGGAGCCGGAGGGCGACGAGCCCTTCATCCTCCACCCCGGCGAGTTCGTGCTCGCCTCGACCTACGAGGTCGTGTCCCTGCCCGACGACCTCGCCTCGCGCCTGGAGGGGAAGTCCTCCCTCGGCCGCCTCGGGCTCGTCACGCACTCGACCGCCGGCTTCATCGACCCCGGGTTCTCCGGTCACGTGACGCTGGAGCTGTCGAACCTCGCCACGCTCCCCATCAAGCTCTGGCCCGGCATGAAGATCGGCCAGCTGTGCATGTTCCGGCTCAGCTCGCCGGCCGAGTTCCCCTACGGCAGCGAGCGCTACGGCTCCCGCTACCAGGGCCAGCGCGGCCCGACCGCCTCCCGTTCCTTCCTCAACTTCCACCGAACGCAGGTGTGACCGTGGCCGACGTGCGGGAGAACCTGACCTACGAGGCGTTCGGCATCGCCGTGCGCGAGCTCGCGCAGACCGTCGCCGACGACGGCTACGAGCCCGACGTCATCCTCAGCATCGCCCGCGGCGGGGTCTTCGTCGCCGGCGGCCTCGCCTACGCCCTCGACTGCAAGAACATCAGCCTCGTGAACGTCGAGTTCTACACGGGCGTCGGCACCACCCTCGACATGCCCGTCATGCTCGCGCCCGTCCCGAACGTGATCGACTTCTCCGACAAGAAGGTCCTGATCACCGACGACGTCGCCGACACCGGCAAGACCCTCAAACTGGTCCGCGACTTCTGCCTCGACACCGTCGCGGAGGTCCGCAGCGCGGTCGTCTACGAGAAGTCGCAGTCCCTGGTGAAGTGCGAGTACGTGTGGAAGCGCACGGATGAGTGGATCAACTTCCCGTGGAGTGTGTTGCCTCCCGTACACAGGTCGGGGGAAGCGGCGAAGCCGAACACGGAAGCTGTCTGACCTGCGGGTTCCGCTGCCGCTGCGGTACTGGTGAGTGAAGAGGCCCTCGGATGAATACCGAGGGCCTCTTGTGTTGGGACAGTTCTCAGACGGTGCGTTCTGATCTTGTCCTGTGCCAGGACGCCTGACCGTTTGCCGCTTCTCGGTCCCGTACGCGATGGCAACTCATCGCCGTACTCGCCGACCGGCCCTGGAACACGGTGCGGCCGGAGACCTTGGTGACATAGGCGGGTTCCGGCGCCACGCCCTGGACGCGCGCGGCGGTGTCGAGGTCGGCGGTCGTCCTGCCGTTCCTGGCCGCGTCGCGTCACGCTCCTACATCCCACCCGGGTTCGGACTGGCTGGGAGCCGTGAGGTCCAGCCATATCCACGGCTTGTGGTCCCACGTACGTATCTCGCCCACGACGAGGTCGACAGTCGCCCCGACCGAGGGCAGCTCCCGCGCGAGGCGCTGCACTCCCGGCTCGTCGCCGCGGCGAATCATGTCCAGCGAGGCGCCCACGGGCTCGTATCCGTTGAGTTTCGCCGTGAAGCCCCAAGGCTGGTGACTGGTGATCGTCGCTTGGACTGTCTCGCCTCGCCGAAGCTCGGTCAGGGGACGTACTGATCCAGCTGCCATGGCGACATCATCCCAATGCCGTCGACGAGGGGCTCCCGGCAGACACCGGGAGCCCCTCGTCGTCGTAGCGGATAAATCCTCTGGCAGCCTTTAGAACGTGCCCAGCTTCACGATCGACAGCAGGGCCACCAGCTGGATCGCCGACGCGCCCAGGGCCTTGGGCCAGGGGAGGTCGTGGGAGCGGCTGACCATCATGGTGAGGAGGGCGCCGGCTGCCACCCAGGTGGCCCAGCCGAGGGCCTGGACGAAGGTTGCGTCGCCGCCGAAGAACATGGCGAAGACCAGGCGGGGGGCGTCCGTGATGGACATGATCAGCATGGAGAGGCCGACCGTGGGCTGCCAGGCTCCGTCGCCGCCCAGCTGGCGGGCCAGGGTGTGGGTGACCACGCCCAGGATGAAGGACGACAGGACCATCGCCACGGCGGTCACCAGGACGATCGGGACCGCGTTCGACAGGGTCGCGCTTATCGCGTCCTCGCGGGCGCCGTCGAAGCCGAAGACCGCGAGCAGGCCGTAGAGGAACGTCACGATCAGGGCGGGGCCCCACATCGTGTAGTCCCGCATCTGGAGGAAGGTCTGCTGGGGGGCCAGGACGATGCCCCTCAGGAGGTCCTTCCAGTGCAGGCGGGGGCCGATCGGGCCGCTGGGAGCCTGGGCCGAGCCTGCGCGGTAGGTACCGCCCTGGCTGTACGGGTCCTCGCCCACCGCGAACGACTGGGTGTGGCCCGGGTTGTTCGCCGCGTACGGGTCCGGGGTGCCGGGGTGACCGCCCTGGCCTCCGTAGCCGCCTTGGCCGTACCCCCCGTTGTCGCCGAAGTACTCCGGCTCGTCGCCGTAGGCGCCGTTTCCGCCGCTGCCCGCGCCGCCGCCGTACTGGGGCTGCTGGGGGCGCTGTTGCGGGTACGGCTGCGGGGCCGCGGGGTAGCCGTACGACGGCTGGCCCTGGGGCGCCGGGGGTACCTGCTGACCGTATGGGGGGTGTTGAGGGCGCGCTTGCGGGGACCGGGAGCCCCGGCCGCCGCGTCCGTTCCTGAATCCAGCCACGTCATCGAACGTACCTGGTTCCGCAGAGTCACGTGTCGGGGCGGGGTTTCGGGAGGGGCTTTGCTGCCGAGCTGTGACATCCCCTAGGGGGTCGGAGATGGGTGGGGGATTGGTGAGGGGCCGCCCGCTTCTGGGCGGTGTCGGGACTCCGCGTCCCGGGTGGATGGCGGCCGGAGAGGAGTGGTGTCCCAGGTGGGAGGCCCCGTCCCTGAACTGCGTCCGCGGTCGGCGTTGAGGGGGCGCCTCGGGACACGTCCCCATGTCGGGCAAGCCAGGGCAGGGCGGGGCAGGGCGGGGCAGGGTTCGGCTATCGGCTATCGGCTATCGGCTGCCGCGCCGACCACGGCGGATGGACAGGCTCACGCCCAGGGCTCCTGCGCTGCCGTCTTGGCCACCGGGGCTCGCCGGGCCGTCAGCAGGCCGCCTGCCGCGCCGAGGGACACCAGGCCCATGCCGGCGGCCGTCGCGATGCCCTTGGCGCCGGCCATGGAGAGGTAACAGAACGCTGCCACGCCGCCGTTGAAGAGGAACAGGAACCACAGCGTCGACCGCTTCGACAGGAACGCCTTGATTCTCGGCTTCTTCGCGATGCGTGAGCCAGTCAGCAGTGAGACGGCGATTCCGGTGAAGGTGGCGGCGGTCTTCGCCGTGCCGTCCAGCACCGCCCCGGAGGCCGTGCTCGCGACGAGGCCGGCGATGAAGGACGACCACAGGAGGAGGTTGGTGACGAACGACTTCGCGGTGGTGAGAAGCGACTTCACGGGGGTTTCCTTCGGAGGAGGGCGGGCTGATCTCTGCCCTCCACGATTCCGTCGCGCGCTCGTCGTCACGAGGGGCCGCTCTCCCGGATGCGTGGTGGAGCCCGCTACACCCCCCGCTACACCCCCCCCCGCTGCCCCCCCGGCACACGACAGCGCCCCGCGCCCTCTCGTGAGGGCGCGGGGCGTCGTCGTAGGCAATGAGGTTCTTACTTCACCGGCTCGGGCTCTGGGGCGTTCTCCGGTTCCGAGGTGCCCGCCGGGGGCTCGTCCTCGGTCGGCTTCTTGACCGAGTCGAGGAGCAGTTGGGCCACGTCGACGACCTGGATGGATTCCTTGGCCTTGCCGTCGTTCTTCTTGCCGTTGACGGAGTCGGTGAGCATGACGAGGCAGAAGGGGCAGGCCGTGGAGACGATGTCGGGGTTCAACGACAGTGCCTCGTCGACGCGTTCGTTGTTGATGCGCTTGCCGATGCGTTCTTCCATCCACATGCGCGCGCCGCCGGCGCCGCAGCAGAAGCCGCGTTCCTTGTGACGGTGCATCTCCTCGTTGCGCAGGCCGGGGACGCTGGCGATGATCTCGCGCGGGGGTGTGTAGATCTTGTTGTGGCGGCCCAGGTAGCAGGGGTCGTGGTAGGTGATGATGCCCTCGACCGGGGTCACCGGCACCAGCTTGCCCGCATCCACCAAATGCTGGAGGAGCTGGGTGTGGTGGATGACCTCGTAGTCGCCGCCGAGCTGCGGGTACTCGTTGCCGATGGTGTTGAGGCAGTGCGGGCAGGTCGCGACGATCTTCTTCGCCGACTTCGGCTTCGCCGTTTCCGCGACGACCTTGCCGTCGTCGTCGAGTTCCTCGCCGAAGGCCGTGTTCAGGGCCATGACGTTGTCCATGCCGAGTTCCTGGAACAGGGGCTCGTTGCCCAGGCGGCGGGCGGAGTCGCCGGTGCACTTCTCGTCACCGCCCATGATCGCGAACTTGACGCCCGCGATGTGCAGGAGTTCCGCGAAGGCCTTCGTGGTCTTCTTCGCCCGGTCCTCCAGGGCGCCCGCGCAGCCCACCCAGTACAGGTACTCGACCTCGGTGAGGTCTTCGATGTCCTGGCCGACGACGGGGACCTCGAAGTCGACCTCCTTGAGCCATTCCAGGCGCTGCTTCTTCGCCAGGCCCCAGGGATTGCCCTTCTTCTCCAGGTTCTTCAGCATCGTGCCCGCCTCGGAGGGGAACGCGCTCTCGATCATCACCTGGTAGCGGCGCATGTCGACGATGTGGTCGACGTGCTCGATGTCGACCGGGCACTGCTCGACGCAGGCGCCGCAGGTGGTGCAGGACCACAGGACGTCCGGGTCGATCACCCCGTTCTCCTCCGCCGTCCCGATCAGCGGGCGCTCCGCCTCCGCCAGCGCCGCGGCGGGGACGCCGGCGAGCTGCTCCGCGGTGGCCTTCTCCTCGCCCTCCATCGACTTGCCGCCGCCTGCCAGCAGGTAGGGCGCCTTGGCGTGGGCGTGGTCCCGCAGGGACATGATCAGGAGCTTCGGGGAGAGCGGCTTGCCGGTGTTCCAGGCGGGGCACTGCGACTGGCAGCGCCCGCACTCGGTGCAGGTGGAGAAGTCCAGCAGGCCCTTCCAGGAGAACTGCTCGACCTGGGAGACACCGAAGACGTCGTCGTCGCCCGGGTCGGTGAAGTCGATCGGCTTCCCGCCCGACGTCATCGGCAGCAGCCCACCCAGGGACGTGGCGCCGTCCGCGTTGCGCTTGAACCAGATGTTCGGGAACGCCAGGAAACGGTGCCAGGCCACGCCCATGTCGGTCTTGAGGGCGACCGTGATCATCCAGATGAAGGAGGTCGCGATCTTCAGGCCCGCGAAGAAGTACGTGAGGTTCTGGAGGGTGGAGACGTCCAGGTGGCGCAGGGCCGAGACGACGGGGTACGAGATGAAGAACGAGGCCTCGTACGCGTCCACGTGGTGCTGGGCGCCCTCGAGCGCGTGCAGCATGAAGATGCAGACGCCGACGATGAGGATGACGGCCTCGACGAAGTACGCCTGGCCGAAGTTGGAGCCGGCGAAGCGGGACTTGCGGCCCGGCTTGTTCGGCTTGTTCAGCTGGCGGATCGCGATGAGGACCACGATGCCGAGGACCGTCATCGTGCCGATGAACTCGACGAAGACGTTGTACGGCGCCCATTCGCCGATGATCGGCAGCAGCCAGTCGGCCTGGAAGAGCTGGCCGACGGCGTTGACGATCGTCAGCAGCAGTGAGAAGAAGCCCACCGCCACGAACCAGTGCGCGACGCCGACGACACCCCAGCGGTTCATCCGGGTGTGGCCGAGGAACTCCTTGGCCACGGTGACAGTGCGCTGGACGGGCTCGTCGGTGCGGGTGCCCTTGGGCACGTTCTGGCCGAGTCGCATGAAGGTGTAGATCTGCAGGACGGCGCGGGCGAACAGCGCCACACCGACCACGATCAGAACCAGCGACACGATGATCGCGGCGAGTTGCATTTCAGGGCTCCTCGGGCCTGCGAGGGGTCAATGGCATCACCGCTCAGCACATTACTAAGCGGTAACTTAATCGGTTCGACCGAGACTACCCCTATCTTGCGTCGCACTGTAGCCAGGCGTGCGGTGACGTGCGTCGCTGAGGGTCGCCTAAAAAGACCTGCTCCGGGCCAGTTCGCAAGCTTGTTACGGTCTGATCGTGTTATTCGTACGGAATTGGTACATTTGCGGCTAATTTGGATCCGTGCTCTACGGGATTCTCGCCGCCACGACCGCCCTCCTCCTCTCCGCCCTGCTCGCCGCACTGCTCCGAGTGCCCGCGCTCAAGGCCGGACTCGTCGACCGGCGGCGACGGACCCGACCCGTTCCGCTGCTCGGGGGACTGGCGGTGGCCCTCGCCGTCTCGGCGGTCACCTGGGTGTGCGACCGGACCGGACTCGCCCCCCTCGGCGACGGTGTCGACGGACTGCTGGCCGCCGGGGCCGCGGTCGCCGGGCTGGGGCTCGTCGCCGACGTGTGGCGGCTGAAGACCCGGTTCCTGGTTCTCGGTACGGCGGTGGCGGCCGCCTGTGTCATGCCGTACGGCGAGCTCGGGGTGCCCGGCGGCGCGCTGGCCGTGGTGTGGATCGTGTTCGTCGCCGGTGCCTTCAAGGGGCTCGATCACGCCGACGGGCTCGCGGGGACCATCGGGGTGGTCACCGCCTTCGGGGTCGGGGCCTGTGCCGCGATGGAAGTGATGGACGGGCTCGCGGTGTTGCTCAGTGTGCTGGCCGCCGCGCTCACCGGGTTCCTGATGCACAACTGGCATCCCGCGCGGATCGCGCTCGGTGCCTGCGGGTCGCTGTTCACGGGGTTCCTGCTCGCCTCGGCCGCGGTGCTGACCCAGGCCGGGCGCGGTCCGGGTCAGGGTGCGGGCGTGCTGTTCGCGCTCACCGCGGTCGCCAGTGCCGACGCCGTACTGGTGCTGCTGTCGCGGCGGCTGGCCGGGCGGGCGCTGCTGCGCGGCGGGCCGGACCATCTCGCCCACCGGCTGCGGCGGTTGGGGCTCACCCCGCAGGGGGCGGTGGTCCTGGTGGCGATCGGAGGGTTCTCCGGAGTGCTCGTCGGGGTGCTCGTGCACAACGGGTGGGCGGACGGATCCGCCGTCATGTGGGTGGTGGGCGGGGCCCTGGTCGTCGTGTTCGGGCTGCTTAAAGTCTCTGTCTACGGGGGACGGCGTGCCGCGTCGACGCAGGTCAGAGCCCAGTTGCGTGTAAGGAACGGATAAGAGTTGAGCCTGCCCGACTCAGCTCTGTTGACCCAGCGGTGAGTGTCGTGCACACTTGAGTCCGTTCCACTCAAGTCATTGCTGGAGGAATCAACCATGGCACGTGCGGTCGGCATCGACCTGGGCACGACTAACTCCGTCGTCAGCGTTCTTGAAGGCGGCGAGCCCACCGTCATCACCAACGCAGAGGGCGCCAGGACCACGCCGTCCGTCGTCGCCTTCGCCAAGAACGGCGAGGTGCTCGTCGGAGAGGTGGCCAAGCGCCAGGCGGTCACGAACGTTGACCGGACCATCCGTTCCGTGAAGCGCCACATGGGCACGGACTGGAAGATCGAGCTCGACGGGAAGAACTTCAACCCGCAGCAGATGAGCGCCTTCATCCTGCAGAAGCTGAAGCGCGACGCCGAGGCCTACCTGGGCGAGAAGGTCACGGACGCGGTCATCACCGTCCCGGCCTACTTCAACGACTCGGAGCGCCAGGCGACGAAGGAGGCCGGCGAGATCGCGGGCCTGAACGTCCTGCGCATCGTGAACGAGCCGACCGCCGCGGCGCTGGCGTACGGCCTCGACAAGGACGACCAGACGATCCTCGTCTTCGACCTCGGTGGCGGCACCTTCGACGTGTCCCTCCTGGAGATCGGTGACGGCGTCGTCGAGGTGAAGGCGACGAACGGCGACAACCACCTCGGTGGTGACGACTGGGACCAGCGGGTCGTCGACTACCTGGTGAAGCAGTTCGCCGCGGGCCACGGCGTGGACCTGGGCAAGGACAAGATGGCCCTCCAGCGTCTCCGCGAGGCTGCCGAGAAGGCCAAGATCGAGCTGTCCAGCTCCACCGAGACCTCGATCAACCTGCCGTACATCACGGCGTCCGCCGAGGGCCCGCTGCACCTGGACGAGAAGCTCACCCGCGCCCAGTTCCAGCAGCTGACGGCCGACCTGCTGGAGCGCTGCAAGACGCCGTTCCACAACGTCATCAAGGACGCCGGCATCTCGATCAACGAGATCGACCACGTCGTCCTCGTCGGTGGCTCCACCCGTATGCCGGCCGTCGCGGAGATCGTGCGCGAGCTGACCGGCGGCAAGGACGCCAACAAGGGCGTCAACCCGGACGAGGTCGTCGCCATCGGCGCGTCCCTCCAGGCCGGTGTCCTCAAGGGTGAGGTCAAGGACGTCCTGCTCCTCGACGTGACCCCGCTGTCCCTCGGCATCGAGACCAAGGGAGGGATCATGACCAAGCTCATCGAGCGCAACACCACGATCCCGACCAAGCGGTCCGAGATCTTCACCACCGCCGAGGACAACCAGCCCTCCGTGCAGATCCAGGTCTACCAGGGCGAGCGCGAGATCGCGGCGTACAACAAGAAGCTCGGAATGTTCGAGCTGACCGGTCTGCCGCCGGCCCCGCGTGGCGTCCCGCAGATCGAGGTCTCCTTCGACATCGACGCCAACGGCATCATGCATGTCACCGCCAAGGACCTCGGCACCGGCAAGGAGCAGAAGATGACCGTCACCGGCGGCTCCTCGCTGCCGAAGGACGAGGTCGACCGCATGCGCCAGGAGGCCGAGCAGTACGCGGACGAGGACCACCGCCGCCGCGAGGCCGCCGAGTCCCGCAACCAGGGCGAGCAGCTCGTCTACCAGACGGAGAAGTTCCTCAAGGACAACGAGGACAAGGTCCCCGGCGAGGTCAAGACCGAGGTCGAGGCCGCCGTCGAGGAGCTGAAGGCCGCGCTCAAGGGCGAGGACACCGCCGAGATCCGCACCGCCACCGAGAAGGTCGCCGCGGTCTCGCAGAAGGTCGGCCAGGCCATGTACGCCGACGCCCAGGCCGGTCAGGCCGCCGCAGGCGACGCCCCGGGTGCCGAGGCCCCCAAGGCCGACGACGACGTGGTGGACGCCGAGATCGTGGACGACGAGCGCAAGGACGGTGCCGCGTGACGGAGGAGACCCCGGGCTTCGAAGAGAAGCCCGACGTCCCCTCCGGCGCCACCCCCGACGACGCCGAGCCGCAGGCCGCCTCCCCCTCCAGCAGTGGGGAGGGGGCGGCCCCGGCAGGGGACGCAAGTGCACAGATCGCCGGTCTGACGGCCCAGCTGGACCAGGTGCGCAAGGCGCTCGAAGAGCGCACCGCGGACCTCCAGCGGCTCCAGGCCGAGTTCCAGAACTACCGCCGCCGGGTCGAGCGCGACCGGATCGCGGTCAAGGAGATCGCCGTCGCGAGCCTCCTGACCGAGCTGATGCCCACGCTCGACGACATCGGTCGCGCGCGGGAACACGGTGAACTCGTCGGCGGTTTCAAGTCGGTGGCGGAATCCCTGGAGACCGCCGCGGCGAAGATGGGACTGCAGCAGTTCGGCAAGGAGGGCGAGCCCTTCGATCCGACGATCCACGAGGCCCTGATGCACTCGTACGCGCCGGACGTCACGGAGACGACCTGCGTGGCGATCCTGCAGCCCGGGTATCGCATCGGCGAGCGCACCATCCGCCCCGCGCGGGTGGCGGTCGCGGAGCCGCAGCCCGGCGCCGCGCAGACCGGCAAGGCGGAGTCCTCGGACGCCGCCGAGACGGCGGACGACGACAAGGAGAGCGGTGGCCCGGACGAGGGCTGACATCGCACCCCACGGGACCCGCAGAGCGAGTAGCACCAAAGGAAAGGAGGGACGTCGAGGATGAGCACCAAGGACTTCATCGAGAAGGACTACTACAAGGTCCTCGGCGTCCCCAAGGACGCCACCGAGGCCGAGATCAAGAAGGCGTACCGGAAGCTCGCCCGCGAGTTCCACCCGGACGCCAACAAGGGCAACGCCAAGGCCGAGGAGCGCTTCAAGGAGATCTCCGAGGCCAACGACATCCTCGGTGACCCCAAGAAGCGCAAGGAGTACGACGAGGCCCGCGCCCTGTTCGGCAACGGCGGCTTCCGCCCGGGACCGGGCGGCGCGGGCGGCGGCAACTTCAACTTCGACCTGGGCGACCTCTTCGGAGGCGGCGCCCAGGGCGGTGGTGGCGCCGGGGGTGCCGGCGGCTTCGGCGGCGGGATCGGTGACGTCTTCGGGGGCCTGTTCAACCGGGGCGGCGCGGGCACGACCCGTACGCAGCCCAGGCGCGGCCAGGACATCGAGTCCGAGGTCACGCTCAGCTTCACGGAAGCGATCGAAGGGGCCACGGTGCCGCTGCGGATGTCCTCGCAGCAGCCCTGCAAGGCCTGTTCGGGCACCGGCGACAAGAACGGCACACCGCGTGTGTGCCCGACCTGCGTCGGCACCGGCCAGGTGGCGCGCGGCTCCGGCGGCGGCTTCTCCCTCACCGACCCGTGCCCCGACTGCAAGGGCCGCGGCCTCATCGCCGAGCACCCCTGCATCGAGTGCAAGGGCAGCGGGCGCGCCAAGTCGTCCCGGACCATGCAGGTCCGGATCCCCGCGGGGGTCACGGACGGCCAGCGCATCCGGCTCCGCGGCAAGGGCGCACCGGGTGAACGGGGCGGCCCCGCGGGCGACTTGTACGTCATGGTGCATGTCGACGCCCACCCGGTGTTCGGCCGCAAGGACGACAACCTCACGGTGACCGTCCCGGTGACGTTCGCCGAGGCGGCACTCGGCGGCGAGGTCAGGGTGCCCACCCTGGGCGGGCCCCCGGTGACGCTGAAGCTGCCCCCGGGCACGCCGAACGGCCGGACGATGCGCGCCCGCGGCAAGGGCGCGGTCCGCAAGGACGGCACGCGGGGCGATCTCCTCGTCACGGTCGAGGTGAGTGTCCCGAAGGACGTCACGGGGAATGCTCGTGACGCACTGGAGGCGTACAGAGAGGCGACCGCGGGCGAGGACCCGCGGGCGGAGCTGTTCCAGGCCGCGAAGGGAGCATGAGAGTGATGGACGGCCGTCGACGCAACCCGTACGAGCTGACCGAGGAGACCCCGGTCTACGTCATCTCGGTGGCGGCCCAGCTCTCCGGCCTGCACCCGCAGACGCTGCGCCAGTACGACCGCCTCGGCCTGGTCTCCCCGGACCGCACGGCCGGGCGCGGCCGGCGCTACTCGGCCCGCGACATCGAACTGCTGCGCACCGTCCAGCAGTTGTCGCAGACCGAGGGCATCAACCTGGCGGGCATCAAGCGCATCATCGAGCTGGAGAACCAGGTGGTCGCGCTCCAGCAGCGCGTCGCCGAGCTCCAGTCGGCGGTCGAGGGCGCGGCGGCGACCATGCAGCAGCGCGAGGCCGCGGTGCACGCGTCGTACCGGCGCGACCTGGTGCCGTACCAGGAGGTCCAGCAGACCAGTGCGCTGGTGGTGTGGCGGCCGAAGCGGCAGCAGTCCTCGGACTGACGTCCACGCACACACGGAAGGGGCCCGGAGATTTCTCCGGGCCCCTTCCGTGTGCCGTCGGTTGTGGCGATCTTTGCCGTTTCATGAACTCCCTTTGGATGGAGGGTCCGTAAAGAGTGTTTGGAGGTGGTTTCGCAAGGTCTCCACATACCGAACGGAACGTGGCGTTGCCATCTCGTTAAGTGGTTCCGCTTGACGCCGGTGGTCGCATCCGCGTTGGCTTTTCAGTCACCTGGGTTGCAATGCTGCACCCTCGTCCGGACGGCACCAGAAGTGAGCACCCCAATGCGTCGTATCGCCATATCCGTGGCCGCGTTCTCGCTGGCCCTCCCCCTGGCCGCCTGTGGCGTCCTCGACTCCTCGGGGAGCAGCTCGGACGCGACTCCGGCGAAGGGCAACGACATCACGGTGGGCGTGCTCATGCCGGAGAAGACGAACACGCGGTACGCGGAGTTCGACTACCCGATCATGAAGGCGAAGATCGAGGAACTCACCGCGAACAAGGGCAAGGCCGACTACGAGAACGCCGGTGGCGTCGCGTCCGTCCAGGACAAGCAGATGCAGAAGATGATCGACGAGAAGGTCGACATCATCGTGCTCGACGCCGTCGACTCGCACGCCATCCGGACGATGGTGGCCAAGGCCAAGGCGGCCGGCATCCCGGTCATCGCCTACGACCGTCTCGCCGAGGGCCCGATCGACGCGTACGTCTCCTTCGACGGCGAACTGGTCGGCGAGGTGCAGGGCCGCTCCCTCGTCGAGGCGCTGGGCAGCAACGTCGACACCTCCGACAAGATCGTGATGATCAACGGCTCGCCCACCGACCCCAACGCCGCGGTGTTCAAGGGCGGGGCGCTGTCCGAGCTGCAGGGCAAGGTGACGATCGCCGAGAGCTACAACACCAAGGCCTGGGACCCGGTCGTGGCCCAGCAGGAGATGACCGAGGCGATCAACAAGCTCGGCAAGGGCAACATCGCCGCCGTGTACTCCGCCAACGACGCGATGGCCGGCGGCATCATCAAGGCCCTGAAGGCCTCGGGCCTGACGAAGCTGCCCCCCGTCACCGGCCAGGACGCCGAACTCACCGCCGTGCAGCGGATCGTGACCGGCGAGCAGTACATGAGCGTCTACAAGCCGTACCCCGACCTCGCCGAGGCCGCCGCGAAGATCGCCGTCGCCAAGGTCCAGGGCAGGGACATCGAGTTCGACGCCCTCACCCGTGACACCGTCGACAGCCCCACGAACAAGAAGATCCCCTCGCAGCTGGTGTCCGTGGTCGCGCTGACCCAGGACAACATCAAGTCGACGGTGGTCGCGGACGGGATCTACAAGATCTCCGACATCTGCACCTCCGACTACAAGTCCGCGTGCTCGGCCATCGGCCTGAAGTAGCGCCCGGTCCCCGGCGTCGGTGACGTCGGTCCGGAAGCGCCACCTGATCTCACCGGTGGCCGCGTCGTAGCGGCGCTCGTCGTCGTCCCCCGCGTACACGGTGCCGTCCGCGACCGTGGGGGACGGCCTGACGGCCTTGCCGGTGCCGACGTGGAGGATTCCGCCGGACTGGGCGGACGGGCCGGACAAGGGGCTGTCGATCCCGTCCCGGAGGTGTCCCGCCGCCGTTCGCTCATGCCACCCGGGTGAACTCCACCGTCACCTCGGGCGGTCCGCCCGCCACCCCTCGGTAGATGCCCTTGTGCGGGGTCACGTCGTCGTAGTCCCGTCCCCGTCCGACCACCACATGGGACTCGTCGGGGCGGGTGCGGTTGGTGGGGTCGTAGCCGCACCAGTCGCCCGCCCAGTACTCGATCCAGGCGTGGCTCTGTCCGGCCACCGGGCGGTGCAGTTCGGCCTCCCGCTCGGGGTGGAGGTATCCGGAGACGTAGCGCGTGGGCAGGCCGAGGCCGCGCAGCAGCGCGATGGTCACGTGGGCGATGTCCTGGCAGACCCCGGCGCCCTGTTCCCAGGCCTCGGCGGCCGAGGTGTTCACGCCGGTGACGCCGGGGAGGTAGGCCACCCGGTCTGCGACCAGCGCGGAGACCGCCACCGCCGTGTCGTGCGGATCGAGGTCCACGGCCGTCCTGCGCGCCTTCTTCAGCAGCTTGGGCGGGACCGTCGTACGGACGGTGGGGCCGAGGAACTCCAACAGGCGGGAGTTCGTGGCCCGTTCGGCCACCTCCTGCCAGGTGGGCGCGGGGGCGAGCTCCTCCGGCGGGGACGTCTCGACGAGGCTCGACGCGGTGATCGTGAGGTTCGCGTGCGGGTCCATCAGGTCGAAGCCGGTGACCTGGGTGCCCCAGTAGTCCCAGTACGACCAGGTCGGCGTCGTCGGGTTGACGGTCACGCGGGCGTCCAGCGTGGTCTGGCCGGGCAGCGTGAGCGGGGTCATCCGGACCTCGTTGTGGGAGGAGACGGCCGCCTGGGTGTACGACACGCGGGTGGTGTGACGGATGCGAAGCCTCCGGGTCATCTCAGGCTCCTTCCTGGGCCCACTCGACGGGCCCCTGGTACGGGAAGAACAACTCCGCGACCGCTTCCGCCGAGTCCATGCAGGCGTGCTGCAAGTCCTTGAGGAGGGCGGGCAGTTGCTCTTCCAGGGCGTGCGAGTCCAGGTATTCGAGACGGGTGCGCAGCCGGCCTATCGGGCGGCGGGCGGGGTCCTGGCGCTGCCGGCCGAGCGCGGTCAGGCACTCCTCGGCAGTCGTCAGCGCGTGCAGCGCCGAACGCGGGAAGTCCCGGTCCAGCAACAGGAATTCGGCCACGCGCGGGGTGTCCCCGAACCCGCCATACACCCGCGCGTACGCCTCGTCGGCGCCCGAAGCGCTGAGCAGCGTCGGCCAGTCGGGGGCGTGCGCCGCGTCCAACACCCTTACGGACAGCAGCCGTACGGTCATGTCCACCCGTTCCAGGCTCCTGCCGAGGACGACGAAACGCCAGCTGTCGTCGCGGCTCATCGTCGAGTCGGCGAGGCCGAAGAACAACGCGGCGCGTCTGCGCACGAGTTCGAGATAGGCGTAGGGGCCGGTGCGGCGGGCGGCGAGGCGCTGGTCGGCCAGGGCGTGCCAGGTGGAGTTGAGGCACTCCCACATCTCCGAGGAGACGGCCTCCCGGGCGCTGCGGGCGTTCAGCCGGGCGGCGCCGAGCGCGCCCTCGATGGAACAGGTCGACCGGGCGTCGAACGCGAGCTGGTCCAACACCTGCTGCATGTCGACGCGTTGGCCGCCCGCGTCGACCCCGAGGATCGCGTACAGCGACCGGCAGGCCGCGTCCTCGTCGCGCCAGGGGTCCTCCAGCAGGCGGTGCAGATAGGCGTCGAGGATGCGCCCGGTGGCGTCCGCCCGCTCGACGTAACGGCCCGTCCACGTCAGGGCCTCGGCTATCCGGGAGAGGATCACGTCGTTCACTGCTGCGCCCCTTCCTGTACGACCACGGGGTTGCCGTCGGGGCCGAGCTGGCGGGGTGCCACCTCGGGCGGTTCGCCGTCCGGGGTGACCGGTTCGGGCTGTTCGGCGGGGCCCTCCGCGAGCACCCAGGTGTCCTTGGAGCCGCCGCCCTGGCTGGAGTTGACGATCAGGTTGCCCTCCTGGAGGGCGACGCGGGTGAGGCCGCCGGGCAGCACCCAGACGTCGGTGCCGTCGTTGACGGCGAACGGACGCAGGTCGATGTGGCGCGGTGCCATGCGCTCGCCCGCGAGGGTGGGGGAGGTGGAGAGGGCGACCGGGCGCTGGGCGATCCAGCCGCGCGGGTCGGCGGCGACGGCTTTGCGAGTGCGTTCGAGGGTCTTCGCGTCCGCCTTGGGCCCGATGACGATGCCCGTGCCGCCCGCGCCGTCGACGGGCTTCACCACCAGCTGGTCGATCTGGTCGAGGACCGCCTCCAACTGCCCCGGCTCGTCGGGCCGGTAGGACTCCACGTTGGGCAGGATCGGTTCCTCGGAGAGGTAGTAGCGGATGAGGTCGGGGACGTAGGTGTAGAGGAGCTTGTCGTCCGCGATGCCGTTCCCGACCGCGTTCGCGAGTGTGACGTTCCCGGCCTGGGCGGCGTTCATGATCCCCGGGCAGCCGATCACCGAGTCGGGGCGGAAGTGCAGCGGGTCGAGGAAGTCGTCGTCGAGCCGCCGGTATACGACGTGGACGGGCACCTCGCCGCGCGTGGTCCGCATCCACACCCGGTTGGTGCGGCACACCAGATCGTGCCCCTCGACCAGCTGCACGCCCATCAGCCGTGCCAGCAGGGCGTGTTCGAAGTAGGCGGCGTTGCTCGGCCCCGGGGTGAGGACCACGACACGCGGGTCCTGGGTGCCCGCGGGCGCGGCGGCCCGCAACGCGGCGAGCAGGCGGTGCGCGTACCCGTCGACGGGGACCACGTGCTGCTCGGCGAAGAGGGAGGGGAAGATCCGCGTCATGGCCCTGCGGTTCTCGATGACGTACGAGACCCCGCTCGGCACCCGGACGTTGTCCTCCAGGACCCGGAAGTCGCCGGCCTCGTCGCGCACGAGGTCGATGCCGGCCACGTGGATGCGGACCCCGCCCGGCGGCTCGACCCCCTGCGCGGCCCGGTGGAAATGGGCCGAGTTGAGGAGCAGCCGCCAGGGCACGACCCCGTCCTCGAAGGCGCGGCAGTGCGCGTACGCGTCGGAGAGGTAGGCCTCGAGGGCCCGCACTCTCTGCGCCACCCCGCGCTGGATGAGGTCCCACTCCAGCGCGTCGATGATCCTCGGCACCAGGTCCAGGGGCCATGGCCGTTCCTCGCCCGCGAAGGCGTAGGTCACGCCGCGGTCGGTGAAGGCGCGGGCCATCTGGTCCGCGCGGAAGCGCAGTTCACTCGGCTCGATCGGCTGGAGTGCCGCCAGGACCGGCTCATAGGCGGTTCTGACCTCACCCGGCCGCACAAACATCTCGTCCCACGCATCGGCCAATGCGTATGCGTCAAATATGTCCGCCATGAGGGGACGTTAAGTGCGATAGGTAACACCGTGATCTCTGAGTGATTTCCGGCAGCTCACGCGGAAAGTGATACGACGAGAGGCTCGATGCGTCTGGCCGGACACCCCCCAGCTTGTTGCAAGGTGAGCCACGGAGGCCGGGAGATAGCGGGGTAAATAGGAGGTTTTCGGGGGCTGTTCGAGGGGCAGCCGTGTTGCGGAGCAGGTCGGGTCCGCGCATAGTTGCGCTGCAAAGAGGCGGGAAGCGGGGGTGGGATGGGCGATGGCCGGGCACGGGACGGACGAGCATCCACACGGTGCTGACCGACTCTGCGATGCGGGGGACCGTGTGTACTCCCGGGCCGTACGACGGGGCCGGGTGCCGCGCACGGACGCCGAACCGGTGCCGTGCCTGCTGGAGCTGGCCCTCCTCCACCCCGACCCCGACGACATGGCCTGGCTGGTCCCGACCTCCCCGCAGGAGGTCATGACCCGCCTGCTGCGCGGGGTCTACGACGAGGTCAGCGAGAGCCACCGCCGGGTCGGCTCCGCGGTCGCCGCCTTCGAGCGGTACGCCGGTCTCGGCCGCCGTATCCAGGCGTCCGCGGTGGCGTCGGCGTCGCTGGAAGGCGGTGCCGCGATCCGCGTCCTGGACGGGCTGTCCCGGATCCAGGCGGCGATGGACGACGCGACCGAGGCCTGCACCGGCGAGGTCCTCACCGTCCAGCCCGGCGGCATCCGTCGCGAACCGGAACTCACGGAGGGCCTGCACCGCGCCCTCGCGCTGCGCTCACGCGGGGTGCGGATGCGCGACCTGTACACCCACGTGGCCCGCCACGGCCAAGGCCTGCTGAACTACCTGGAGTTGATGGGCGACGCGGTGGAGGCGAGGACGCTCGACGAGGTCGTCGACCGGCTGATCCTCTTCGACCGCACGGTCGCCTTCATCCCCGCCAACGCCGACCACACCATGGCCCTGGAACTGCGCCACCCCGCGCTGATCGAGTACTTCGTCACGGTCTTCGACCGCCTGTGGCGCCTCGCCATCCCGGTCGCCGCCGCCCTGCCCGACACGGGCATCGAGGGCATCTCCCACCGCGAACAGTCCATCGCGGCCCTCCTCGCGGACGGCCACCAGGACGCGGTGATCGCGGAACGCCTCGGCATAAGCGTGCGCACCTGCCGCGCCCACATCGCCCGCCTCTCGGAGACCCTCGGCGCGGCCAGCCGCACCCAACTCGGCGTCCGCATAGCCCAGGTGGGCCTCGACGGCACCCCGACCCGCCACCCGGACGTCCCGGTCCAGCTCACTCCGGCGGAGCGAGAATCCCCGACTGCCCGATGAGATAGCCGAGTTGGGCCCGGCTCTCACTGCCCAGGGTGGCGGCGAGTTTGGCGATGTGGACGCGGGCGGTGCGGATGTTCATGCCGAGGCGGTCGGCGATGACGGCGTCGGTGTGGCCCTCGACGAGGAGGTTCGCTATGGCGCGCTGGCGCTGGCTGATGCCGTTCATGGAGGGGCGCTGGACCGCCTCCGGGTGCATCGGCACGGCGAGGTGCCAGAGGCGGTCGAAGACGTTGGTGAAGTAGTCGATCAGCGCGGGGTGGCGGACCTCCAGGGCGAGGCTGCGGTCCCTGCTCGCCGGGATGAACGCGACCCTGCGGTCGACGACGATGAGCCGGTCGGTGACCTCGTCCAGGGTGCGGGCCTCCGCGTCGCCCCGCAGCTGCTCGTAGCGGGCCAGCACGAGCGGCTTGTGGCGCTGGGTGTGCTGGTAGAGGGTGCGGATCCGGCCGCCGCGGTCCAGGAGGGCCTGGTCGCGGACGAGCGCGACGGCCTGGGCCTCCACGCTGCGCGGGCTGACGTTGGGCTGGATGGCGAGGAGCTCGTCCGTGGCGTCCGCCATGGCCTCGGTGATCGCGTCGTTGATGCGTTCCTTGTCACCGAGGACGGTGAGCGCGGGGGAGTCCGCGGCCGTGCGGGACCCGTCGAGCCGCAGCAGCGGCGCGAAGGCGGTCTCCAGGCGCTCCTCGCGGCGCCGCTCGTCCGCGATGCGCTCGGCCGACCGCCGCAGCAGGCGGTTGAGCACGGAGGCGGGTGCGACCGGGCGCAGCCGCCCGGGATCCGCTTCGTCGGGATGCAGCAGTCCGAGACCGGCCAGGCAGGGTGCCGACTCCGCGTCCTCGGCAGGGACTCGCCCGTCGCGCAGCGCGCGGACGTACAGGCCCAGGCCCTCCGCGCACAGTTCCTCCGCGCCGTGCGTGTGTGCCTCGGTCACGTCGGGCTGTCTCCCTCCTGCGCCGGCTGGTCCTTCTGCAGGATCCCCGACTGGGCTATGAGGAAGCCGAGCTGGGCGCGGCTGCCGCTGCCCAGGGCCGTGGCGAGCTTGGCGATGTGGGCCCGGCAGGTGCGCACGTTCATGCCCAGGCGCCGGGCGATGGCCTCGTCGACATGGCCCTCGACCAGCAGCTTGGCGATGGAGTGCTGGATGTCGGTGATGCCGTCGGCGGCGGTCTCGTAGGGGCTGCCGGCGCTCAGCGGGACCGCGCGGCTCCACATGAACTCGAAGACCTTGATCAGATAGCCGACGAGCCCCGGGTGGCGCAGTTCCAGGGCGACCTGCCGGTCGTCCCGGATGGGGATGAAGGCGACCGTCTCGTCGCAGATGATCAGGCGCTCGACCAGCTCGTCGATGGTCCGGTACTCCGCCTTGCCGTTGGCGAACTGGTCCACGTAGGCCAGCCGCTCGGGGATGTACCGGGCGGTGTGCTGGTACAGGGTCCGGATCCGTACGCCGCGCTCGATCAGGGTTCTGTCGCGCTCCAGGCCCTCGATGATCCGGCGCTCGGGGTGGCGGACGCTCGGCTGCACCGTGAGCACCTCGTTGCGGCACTGGTCGGTGGCCAGGTCGAGGGCTCCGTTGATGCGGTCGAGGCCCTCCAGCACGGTGATCGAGTGCGCCGGGGCCGAGCCCTGCGCGGTGAGCGTCATGAACGGCTCGAAGACCTCGGCGAGCTCCATGGACGTACGCCTGCGGTCGGAGATCTCGCGTTCGAGCGGGTTGAGCCGCAGGGACAGCGCCACCGCGGGGGGAACCGGGCGGAGCCAGTTTTCGTCGTCAGGATCGGCGTGCAGGAGGGCGAACTCCATCAGACAGGGAGCGGCCTCCACATCCACACGGGCGACTCGTCCTGTGCGCAGAGCGTTGGCATATACGCGCCTCCCCTCCTCGCACAGTTCGGCGATGGTGTGGGGATGTGCCGCTTCTGTCGGATTTGTCGTCAAATCTCCACCCCCCAGGGTCCTGAACATGCAGGAACATGATGCACTCATTGTGTGGTCATGACGTGCCTGAATGAGCCATCGTCTTATCAGACGGGGGAAGAGGGGACCTTCAAGTGAGGACGAAGCCGACTATGCGTAAGAGAATGCTTCGCTCGGTGCTTGTCGCCGCCTTCTCCGCCGTTGTGGCCTTCGGAACGCTGAGTGGCCTCTCTGGTGCGAAGAGCGACATGCGAGCGGGGGACACCCAGTGGTCAGCGGTGAGGGCCGACGCGGTCGTCAGCGAAGCCGTAGTGGCCACACCCGGCGACACCCAATGGTCTTGATATGACAACGCCTCCTGACGACCGCAGCTTCCGTCGCGAAATGGCCACGGCCTACCGCTCCGGCTGGCACTTCATCGACCTGGCCACCGCCATCCCCCACAGCGGTGACTCGCTCATGGTGACCGTGTTCGGTGAGCCGGTCGTCGTGACGCGGGACGAGGACGAGGACGTACGGGCGTACCGGTGTCTGCGGCGGCCACGGGGGGCGCCGCAGCCAGTGCGATGTGCCATTCGGTACGGAATGATCTTTGTGAATCTTGACCAGCGAGACCACCGGCTGGTGGAACCGGATGCCCCCGACGTCCAGACCATCTCAGCCACCCCCCGCAGTGCCTGACGCGATTCCCCCGTCGTAAAAGATCGCTCAGGTGCTTCCCCCCGCAGCGGCGTCACCGTGACCTGAACACGGTGACGCCGCTGCAGTTTGTGCGGAATGTGCGGGTATGCCCCCTGCCGCAGTGGCCGGAAATGATCGCTTCAGCGCTTTCCCATGGCCCGTGTCAGCTCTATCTCGATCACCACGCGCGACGGGTTCGGCGACGGCGCCCGCTCATACCGCTCCGCGTACCGGCGCTCCGCCTCGGCCACCCGGTCGCGTTCGGCGCGTACGAAGGCCCGGCCCTCCAGTGTGGCCCAGCGCCGCCCGTCCACCTGGCAGACGGCGACCCGCGCGCCCTCGGGGCCGGCGGCCAGCACGTTCGCCACCTTCCGGCTCGACTTGTTCGCGATGACCCGAGCGAGGCGTGCCTCCGGGTCGTATGTCACTCCGACAGGGACGACATGCGGGCTGCCGTCGGGGCGCGGGGTCGTGAGGGTGCACAGGTGCCGTTCCTGCCAGAAGCCGAGGTACGACGGGTCGGGGGCGCCGGGGTCGACGGGGTGGGTGGTCATGTCTCCGGAACTTAGTCGCCGGATCGCTCCCTCCACTGCCTTGAGTGGAATAGACTCAACTTTGTGCACGTTGACCGTGTCATTCCGTGCACGAAGGTCGCACGCAGGTCGTAGGAGGAGGAGTACCGGAACGTGGACGCCGAGCTGACCAACAGGAGCCGGGACGCGATCAACGCGGCCAGCAACCGTGCCGTGACCGGGGGGCACGCGGACCTCACCCCGGCGCATCTGCTGCTCTCCCTGCTTGAGGGGCAGGACAACGAGAACATCACCGACCTGCTGGCCGCCGTCGACGCGGACCAGGCCGCCGTACGCTCCGGGGCCGAGCGGGTGCTCGGCGCGCTGCCCAGCGTGACCGGATCGACCGTCGCGCCCCCGCAGCCCAGCCGTGAGCTGCTCGCGGTGATCGCGGACGCGGGCGAGCGTGCCAAGGAACTCGGTGACGACTACCTTTCGACCGAGCACCTGCTCATCGGTATCGCCGCGAAGGGCGGGGCGGCCGGGGACGTACTCTCCCGGCAGGGCGCCGGTGCGAAGCAGTTGCTGGACGCGTTCCAGAAGAGCAGGGGAGGGCGCCGGGTGACCACACCCGACCCCGAGGGGCAGTACAAGGCGCTGGAGAAGTTCGGTACGGACTTCACGGCCGCCGCGCGCGAGGGCAAGCTCGACCCGGTCATCGGGCGGGACCAGGAGATCCGGCGGGTCGTCCAGGTGCTGTCCCGCCGTACGAAGAACAACCCGGTGCTGATCGGTGAGCCCGGCGTCGGCAAGACCGCCGTCGTCGAGGGGCTCGCGCAGCGGATCGTCAAGGGGGACGTGCCGGAGTCCCTGAAGAACAAGCGGCTGGTCTCGCTCGACCTGGGCGCGATGGTCGCGGGCGCGAAGTACCGCGGCGAGTTCGAGGAGCGGCTGAAGACCGTCCTCGCGGAGATCAAGGACTCCGACGGCCAGATCATCACCTTCATCGACGAACTCCACACCGTCGTGGGCGCGGGCGCCGGCGGCGACTCCTCGATGGACGCCGGCAACATGCTGAAGCCGATGCTGGCCCGCGGCGAACTCCGCATGGTCGGCGCGACCACCCTCGACGAGTACCGCGAACGCATCGAGAAGGACCCGGCGTTGGAGCGCCGCTTCCAGCAGGTGCTGGTCGCGGAGCCGAGCGTCGAGGACACCATCGCGATCCTGCGCGGCCTGAAGGGACGCTACGAAGCGCACCACAAGGTCGTCATCGCGGACAGCGCGCTGGTCGCCGCCGCGACCCTCTCCGACCGGTACATCACCTCCCGCTTCCTCCCCGACAAGGCGATCGACCTCGTCGACGAGGCGGCCTCCCGCCTCCGTATGGAGATCGACTCGTCCCCCGTCGAGATCGACGAACTCCAGCGCTCCGTCGACCGGTTGAAGATGGAGGAGCTGGCCCTCGACAAGGAGACGGACGCCGCCTCCATCGAGCGCCTGGAGAGGCTCCGCCGCGACCTCGCCGACCGCGAGGAAGAACTGCGCGGCCTCAACGCCCGCTGGGAGAAGGAGAAGCAGTCCCTCAACCGCGTCGGCGAGCTGAAGGAAAAGCTCGACGAACTCCGCGGCACGGCCGAACGCGCCCAGCGCGACGGCGACTTCGACACCGCGTCCAAGCTGCTCTACGGCGAAATCCCCTCCCTGGAGCGGGACTTGGAGGAGGCCTCCCAGGCGGAGGAGGAAGCTTCCAAGGACACGATGGTCAAGGAAGAGGTCGGCCCGGACGACATCGCGGACGTCGTCGGCTCCTGGACCGGCATCCCCGCAGGCCGTCTCCTGGAGGGCGAGACCCAGAAACTCCTGCGCATGGAGGAGGAGTTGGGCCGCAGGCTCATCGGCCAGCGCGAGGCGGTGGAGGCGGTCTCGGACGCCGTACGACGCACCCGCGCGGGCATCGCGGACCCGGACCGCCCCACCGGCTCGTTCCTCTTCCTCGGCCCGACGGGCGTGGGAAAGACGGAACTCGCCAAAGCCCTGGCGGACTTCCTCTTCGACGACGAGCGGGCCATGGTCCGCATCGACATGTCGGAGTACGGCGAGAAGCACAGCGTGGCCCGGCTGGTCGGCGCCCCGCCCGGCTACGTCGGCTACGAGGAGGGCGGCCAGCTCACCGAGGCGGTGCGCAGGCGGCCGTACTCGGTGATCCTGCTCGACGAGGTCGAGAAGGCGCACCCCGAGGTCTTCGACGTCCTGCTCCAGGTGCTCGACGACGGCCGCCTCACCGACGGCCAGGGCCGCACCGTCGACTTCCGCAACACGATCCTGATCCTCACGTCCAACCTCGGCAGCAACTTCCTGATCGACCCGGTCACCGGCGAGGACGAGAAGAAGGACCAGGTCCTCCAGGTGGTGAGGGCGTCCTTCAAGCCGGAGTTCCTGAACCGGCTGGACGACCTGGTCGTCTTCTCCGCCCTGAACCGCGAGGAGCTCGGCCGCATCGCCGCCCTCCAGATCGGCCGCCTGGCCAAGCGCCTGGCGGAACGCCGCCTCACCCTGGAGATCAGCGACGAGGCCCTGACCTGGCTCGCGGACAACGGCAACGACCCGGCGTACGGCGCGCGACCGCTCCGCCGCCTCGTCCAGACCGCGATCGGCGACCGCCTCGCCAAGGAGATCCTGGCGGGCGAGGTCAAGGACGGCGACACGGTCCGGGTCGACGCTTTCGGGGACGGCCTGATCGTGGGGCCGTCGACGGGGAAGACGCTGTAGGTGGCACCGTAGGGCCCTGGGCCGACCGGATCAGGTCAGCCCAGGGCGGACAGTCCCGGCAGGGGTTGCCACCCCCCTCCCCGGATGGGGGAGGATGGCGGAATCCGTACGAAGGGAAATACACGGTGAGCATCGACCCGTCCTCGATTCCGAACTTCGGGGGCCAGCCCGAGCCGAACCCCCAAGGACCGGCGGGCCCCGTCGTCCCGGATCAGGACCTTGTGAAGCAGCTCCTCGACCAGATGGAGCTGAAGTACGTCGTCGACGACGAGGGTGACCTCGCGGCGCCGTGGGAGCAGTTCCGTACGTATTTCATGTTCCGGGGCGAGGACGACCAGCTCGTCTTCTCGGTGCGGACGTTCTACGACCGCCCGCACGAGATCGACGCCAAGCCGCAGCTGCTGGAGTCCATCGACGACTGGAACCGCCGCACCCTGTGGCCCAAGGTCTACAGCCACACCCATGACGACGGCACCGTCCGTCTCATCGGTGAGGCGCAGATGCTGATCGGTACCGGCGTCGACCTGAACCACTTCGTGTCCTCGACGGTCAGCTGGGTGCGTGCCGCGATCGAGTTCGACCGCTGGCTCGTCGAGCAGCTCGGCCTCACCGAGGAAGTAGACGAGGCCGCTGAGAAGCCCGAGGACGACGAGGAGTAGTCCTCCAAGCCTCTCCTGGGTTCCGAACGACGTATGGCCTGCGCCCGTCCACAGCCTGTGGACGGGCGCAGGCCATTCTGCGTGGGCCCCAGCCGGCTTCTGCCTGGGCCTCAGCCGGCCAGCTTCTTCAGCCGGTCCACCGCCTCCTCCAGGACACTCACCTTCTTGCAGAACGCGAACCGGACGAAGGGCGCGCCCGCGTCCCGGTGGTCGTAGAAGACCGCGTTCGGGATGGCGACGACCCCGGCGAGCTCCGGGAGCGCGCGGCAGAAGGCGAAGCCGTCGCCGTTCCGGGACAGCTCCGGGCCGAGGGGGCGGATGTCGGTGGTGACGAAGTAGGTGCCGGCCGGGCTGAAGACCCCGAAGCCCGCCTCCGTGAGACCCGTCGCCAGGACGTCCCGCTTGGCCAGCATGTCCGCGCGGAACGCGTCGAAGTACGAGTCCGGGAGCGCGAGGGCCTCCGCGACCGCGTACTGGAACGGGCCCGACGCCACATACGTCAGGAACTGCTTCGCCGAGCGTACGGCGGTGACCAGCGGGGCCGCGGCCGTCACCCAGCCGACCTTCCACCCGGTGAACGAGAACGTCTTGCCCGCCGACCCGATCGACACCGTCCGCTCCCGCATCCCCGGGAAGGTGGCGAGCGGGATGTGCTCGGCGTCGTCGAAGACCAGATGTTCGTACACCTCGTCGGTGATCACCAACAGATCGCGTTCTACGGCGAGTTCGGCGATGGCGGCGAGTTCCTCGCGGGTGAGGACGGTGCCGGTGGGGTTGTGCGGGGTGTTGATCAGGAGCAGGCGGGTGCGGTCGGTGACGGCGGCGCGCAGCTCGTCCAGGTCGAGGCGGAAGTGCCGCTGGGCGACTCCGTCGCGGGGGGCCTCGGAGGGGCGCAGGGTGACCGGTACGCGGGTGCCGCCGGCCATGGCGATGCAGGCGGCGTAGGAGTCGTAGTACGGCTCCAGGGCGATGACCTCGTCGCCGGGCTCGACCAGGGCGAGCAGGGCCGCGGCGATGGCCTCCGTCGCGCCCGCCGTGACCAGGACCTCGGTGTCGGGGTCGTAGGAGAGGCCGTAGCGGCGCTGCTGGTGGGCGGTGATCGCGGTGCGGAGTGCGGGGACGCCGGGGCCGGGTGGGTACTGGTTGCCGCGTCCGTCGCGCAGGGCGCGCACCGCCGCCTCGCGGATCTCCTCGGGGCCGTCCGTGTCGGGGAAACCCTGGCCGAGGTTGATCGAACCGGTCTTCAGGGCGAGGGCGGACATCTCGGCGAAGATCGTGGTCCCGAACTCGGCGAGCCGGCGGTTGAGGAGGGGGCGCGCGGTGGAGGTCATGGCCGTCATCCTGCGCCCAAGCTCTGGAGTTCCTCAACTCTGCTTTGGCGGCGGAGACGGCCGGGCATCTCTGCTTCACGCACCAACCGAGGCGCCCACGGGGGGCCGCTTCGGGGGAATCGGAAGGAGGGTGGGGCCATGTTCTTCGGCATCATCCTGGCGGTCATCGCAGTGGCTTTCGTAGGCGCGGTCGTCCGCGCCGGGCGCAAGGACAAACTCAGCAAGGGATCGGGCCGGCGGTCGGGCCTCACCGGCGGCAGCGCGGCCGGTTCGACCAGCTGGTGGGCAGGGGACGGCGGTTCGTCGTCCTCGGGCGGCGGCGGCCACCACGGAGGCGGCCACCACTCCTGCGGCGGCGGCCACTCGTCCTGCGGCGGAGGCTCCTCCTGCGGCGGAGGCTCGTCCTGCGGGGGCGGCGGCTGCGGCGGGGGGAACTGAACGGCGGGGGGCGACTTGGCCTCGCGGGGCGGGTCGGGCGGGGTGACTGGCCTCGCGGGGCGTGTCGGGCGGGGGCGGTTGAGCGCCGCGGGGCTTCTCGTGCGGGCGGTTGAGCACCGCGAGCCGTCTCGGGTGAGGTGATTAAGCACCGGGACGGTGTCGGTTGGGGGGGTGATCGGGCGCCGCGAAAGGCATCGGGCGGGGTGACTGCGGCACCGCGCCGGGTGTCTAGCGCGGCGCCCGAGCATGTGCCGGATGCCGGGCGGGGGGTGACTTCCCACCGAGAAAGAGATCGAGCGCCGGCGACTCCGGCACCGCGACGGTGTCGCGCGGGGGTGACCGGGCGCCGCGAAGCACATCGGGTGTGGTGACTCGGCACCCCGACGGGAGGCGTGGGGCGACCGCGCGGCGCGAAAGGCGTCAGGCGGGGTGACTGCGGCACTGCACCAGGTGTCGAGCGCGGCGCCCAAGCACTGCGCCAGATGTCGGGCGGGGTCGGCTGCGCACCCCTAATGACAGCCGACGGCAAGGGCGCAACCGCCCCCGCCCAAAGACGTCGAGCCGCGGAGGCACTGCCCCCTAGGCATCGGACTGCGGAGGCAACCGCACCCCGAAGACATCGGGCCGCAGAGACAACCGTCCCTCCAGGGCATCGCGCCGGGGAGGCGACCCCACTCCCCAACACCCCGCCCAACCACCCCCACCCCCAACACACCACCCCGCCAACACCCACCCCGCCCCCGAAAACATATCGAAAGCTATCGAAAAGCGTCAGCCGGAAGGCCCCGCCCTCTCAGAACGCCGCCCGCGGCGCCCGCTCCGGCGTGCGCCTGACACGGCTGGGCGTACGCCTTGGTTGAACAGTTGAGCTGTGCAGCCCCCTGAGGGATGGAAACCCCACGAAGTTGGGTAAAAACGCTGTGGTGGCGCCATCGCTCATGATTCCCTCTAATACATCAACGCAGCCCCAACGCAGCCCCTCGGACGCCTGCAGGCACCTTCTCCTGACTGGGCTGACGGGCTGGCCGGGCCCCTCTCCCGGTGTCGAACGGGGTGTGCCGGACCCCACTCCTCCCCTTTTTGCGTGCTAGCGGAGCCGATCCATGCTCACGACCCTGAAGACCTCCTACACCGATACGCGCGCGGCCGACCTCGCCTGGACCCTGGGGCGCGAGCCGCTGCCCGCCCTGGCCACGCTCGATCTCGAACTGGCCGGTGCGACGCTCCAGTTGAGACTGCTCGGCGCATCCCACCAGGTACTCCTGGACGAGGAGCGGGGCAGCTGTTCGGAGACGGTCGCGTGCATCCCGGGTTCCAGCACACCGCTGCCGCTCGGCGTGGCCAAACGGGTCGGCGACTGGGAGTACGAGTTCGCGGCCCGGGTCGAGGTGCTGTCCCCGGGACAGTTCGCGGGCCGCGCCCAGGAACTGCTGGCCCTCGTCGCCGACCACCCGAACGGCCTCGCCGGGGTCTTCCCCGGCAGCCCCCACGCCTTCACCGCGATGCTCGCCCAGCGGTACGAGGGCCAGGTGCACTGGCGCACCTGGCACGCCTATCCGCAGGACGGCCAACTGGTCGCCACCCGGACCCGGGTGGGGGTACGGGTGCCGGTCGGGCACGCGATGCCGTCGCCCGTATGAAACGTCATGAATGCCCATGAAACCTCGTGGGCCCGGGTCGGATCGCCGACACCGACCCGGGGCGCTGTAAACACATTCCACACGTGTGGGTGACGAAGCGTGCCCATCATGTGACGTAACGTCGCAGCGTGATCGAACCGCACGCCCCGGCCCGTCCGGGCACCCAGCCACCGTGGGAAGGCCCCGCGCGGCTGCCCGTGCGGCCGGGCACGGGCCGGTTCCTGGTGCTCGCGGGCGTCTTCGTCTGCGCGGCCTGCGGACTCGTGTACGAACTCGAACTGGTCGCCCTCGCCTCGTACCTGATCGGCGACTCGGTCACCCAGGCCTCCGTCGTCCTCTCGGTGATGGTCTTCGCGATGGGCATCGGCTCCCTCGCGGCGAAGCGCCTGCGCTGGCACGCGGCGGCCGGTTTCGGCGCGGTCGAGGCGGCCCTCGCGCTGATCGGCGGCTGCAGCGCGATGGCGTTGTACGCGGTCTTCGCCTGGACCGGGAACTGGGGCGGCCTGTGGGCCCAGGGCCCGCGCTGCCTCCTGGTCGCCTTCTCCCTCGCCATCGGGCTGCTGATCGGCGCCGAGGTCCCGCTCCTCATGGAGCTGATCCAGCGCATCCGCCGCCAGGACGCGGGCGGCGCGGTCGCGGACCTGTTCGCGGCGGACTACGTGGGCGCGCTGGTCGGCGGCCTGGCCTTCCCGTTCCTCCTGCTGCCCTTCCTGGGCCAGCTGACCGGCACCCTCCTCACCGGCACGGTCAACGTGGTCGCCGGCGGCTCCCTGGTCCTCGGCCTGTTCCGCCGCGACCTCACCCGCCGGGGCCGCTGGCTCCTGGTCATCACCAACCTCACCGTCCTCGGCCTGCTCGCCTCGGCCGCCGTCCTGGTCGACGACTTCGAACGGGCCGCACGGCACGCGATCTACGGCAAGGACGTCCGCGTCGCGCTCCAGACCGACATCCAGGAGGTCGTCCTCACCGGCGGCGACCACGGCCGCCCCCTCGACCTCTTCCTCGACGGCCGCCTGCGGGTCAGCGGACGCGACGAGCACCGCTACCACGAGGCCCTCGTGGGCCCGGCGATGAACGGCCCCCACGCGCGCGTGCTCGTCCTCGGCGGCGGTGACGGCCTCGCCGCCGCCGAGGTGCTGCGCCATGGGGGCGTGCGCCGCGTCGACATCGTCGAACTCGACGCGGGCGTCGTCCGGTTGGCCCGCCACGACCCCGCCCTCTCCGCCCTCAACGACCACGTCTACGACGACCCGCGCGTCCACGTCACCACGGGCGACGCCTTCGACCGCCTGCGCGCGGTCCGCCCCGGCACGTACGACGTGGTCGTCGCCGACCTCCCCGACCCCGGCATCACCGCCAGCACGAAGCTGTACTCCCAGGAGTTCTACGGCCTCGCCCGCCGCGCCCTCACGGACCGGGGCCGGCTGGTGGTGCACGCGGGTCCGGTCACGTCCCGGCCCCACGTCTTCTGGACGGTGGTCTCCACGATCCGCGCCGCAGGCCTCCACCCCGTCCCGTACCGCGTCGGCGGCCGCGCCTCGGGCTACGCGGCCGGCCCCGACCGTACGACCGGCACGTCCCGGGCGCCGGGCGACTGGGGGTTCGTACTGGCGGCCCGGGGAGCGGCACCCGCGGAACCGGGCCTTGAGAGCGAGGAGCGCGCGGCGGAACGGACCCGGGTGCCGGGGCTGGCGGCTTCCACGTTGGTGCATCCGCGGTACTGAGGCCACGGGGGCGGCTTTTTTCAGCGCGGGCCCCAACACGGCCGTACTTAAGGGCAACGACAGGTGCACCTCCGGACAACCTGGGTAGGCTCGGCAAGCATGGAGCATGAGGTGCACGTTCCGGTTCCGCCCGCCCGGCTGCGGGCCGCACTCACCGACCCCGCGAGGATCGCCCGCGCGGTCCCCGGCCTCCAGCAGGACGCCGGCACCGAACCCGTCGCCGGCCGCCTGAAGGTCCGCGTCGGCAGCCACTCCATCACCTACCGGGGTGCGCTGCGCGTCTCCGTGCAGGACGACGGTTCGTACGCCATGGAGGGCGACGCGACGGAGACCCGCGGCACCGGCTCCGTCAAACTCGCCCTCACCCTGCGCGTCCGCGAGGCGGGCGACGGCTCCACCGTCACCTTCGACGGCACGGCGACGGCGGACGGCCGTATCACCGAACTGGCCCCGGACGCGGTCAGGTCGGCGACGACGAGGCTGCTTGACCGGTTCGCGGAGAACCTCGGGGCGGACGTGGAGGAGCAGCAGCCGGAACAGCCCGAACAGCCCGAACCCCCCGCCCCCGCGCCCGAGTTCGGGACAGCGGAAGCCGCCGAGCCCGACGAGCCCCATGCCGTCGAAGCGCGGGACGACCTCGAAGCGGCCGATGACGTCGACGACCTCGACGACCCCGATGACATCGACGGAATCCCCGAGATCGCCGACACCGTCGCCGGCATCGGGGACATCGGCGGCCTGGACGACCCGCATGTCTCCGAGAACTTCGGCGACAGCCCCGCTCCCCCCGCCGAAGCCGCGCACGCGCGCCGCACGATGATCGGCCGCAGCGCGGAGGAGGTCGATCACGCGCCTCCGCGCGGCCGTTACGCCCCCGTGCCCGCCCCGCAGAGCGTCTCGTCGAGTGCCACGCTCCGCTGGGCCGCTCCCGCCGCCGCGCTGGTCGTGGCGTCGGCGATCGTGGTCAACAGGGTGCTGCGCAAACGCCGTTGACGGGTCGCCGTCCGCCCTCTTGATCCGCCCAGTAGGGTCGTGCCGTGAGTAACGAAGAGATCACGCTGACCGCGGGCGACGCGGAAGTGACGGTGCAGCCGGGCAACGGCGGCCGTATCGGAGGACTGCGGATCGGCGGCACCGAACTCCTGCGCCAGGGCGAGCGGTTCGGGTGTTTCCCGATGGTCCCCTGGTGCGGGCGGATCCGCGACGGCCGCTTCCTGGACGGCGGGACCGTCCACCAGATGCCCCTCAACTCCCCGCCGCACGCCATCCACGGCACCGTCCGCGACGGCGCCTGGCGCACCGCCCGCCGCACGGCCGACGAGACGGTCATCACGTACGACCTGGTCGAGCCGTGGCCCTTCCCCGGCCGGGTCACCCAGGCCGTCGCGCTGACCGGCGACGCCCTGACGGTCACGATGGCGGTGGAGGCGCACGGGGACTCGTTCCCGGCGCAGATCGGCTGGCACCCGTGGTTCCACCGCAACCTCGGCGGCGAGGACGTGACCGTCGACTTCGCCCCGGCCTGGCAGGAGGAGCGCGGCGACGACCACCTCCCCACCGGCAAGCGCGTCGACCGGAAACCCGGCCCCTGGGACGACTGCTTCGGCATGCCGGGCGGTGTCGACGTCACGCTGACCTGGCCGGGCCAGCTGGAGCTGAAGGTGACGAGCCCGGAGGAGTGGGTCGTCGTCTACGACGAGCAGGAGGCCGCCGTGTGCGTGGAACCGCAGACCGGCCCGCCGAACGGCCTCAACACCCTGCCCCGGCTGGTCACCCCGATCGAGCCGCTGGAAGCCACGATGACCTGGACTTGGACGCGCCTTTAAGCTGACAGGCATGACGGACGTACGCGGCGTGGTGCTGCAGCAGATCAAGGACAAGGCCGTGGTGCACGGCAAGGTGACCCTGTCGTCGGGGCTGGAGGCCGACTACTACATCGACCTCCGCCGTGTGACCCTCGACGGCGAGGCCGCCCCGCTCGTCGGGCAGGTGCTGCTGGACCTGACCGCGGACCTCGACTTCGACGCGGTCGGCGGGCTGACCATGGGCGCCGACCCGGTCGCCACGTCGATGCTGCACGCCGCCGCCGCGCGCGGCCGGAAGCTGGACGCCTTCGTCGTGCGCAAGGCCGCGAAGGCGCACGGCATGCAGCGTCAGGTCGAGGGCCCGGAGATCAAGGGCCGCCGGGTCCTGGTCGTCGAGGACACCTCCACCACCGGCGACTCCCCGCTCACCGCCGTCGAGGCCGTGCGCGCGGCCGGTGCCGAGGTCGTCGCCGTCGCGACCATCGTGGACCGGGCGACCGGCGCCGCCGAGAAGATCGAGCAGGGCGCGGGAGTGCCGTACCTCTTCGCCTACTCCAAGGACGAACTGGGCCTGGACTGAGGCCCACCGCCCCCGCGTCCGCCCGGGTCATCCACAGGGCGAGACGGCAGGGGCCACCATCCGGCCGGGTCTGGAAAGATGGGGCCGACGATGACGTCGCACCCAAGGTCTAGGTCAGGGCCGTAGCACGCAGATCGCGAAGATCGCCCACCCGCACATACAAGGAGCGGACAGATGCCCATCGCAACCCCCGAGGTCTACAACGAGATGCTCGACCGGGCGAAGGCAGGCAAGTTCGCCTACCCGGCCATCAATGTGACCTCGACCCAGACCCTGCACGCTGCGCTGCGCGGCTTCGCGGAGGCCGAGAGCGACGGCATCGTCCAGATCTCCACGGGTGGCGCGGAGTTCCTGGGCGGCCAGTACGCCAAGGAGATGGTCACGGGTTCCGTGGCCCTGGCCGAGTTCGCGCACATCGTCGCCGAGAAGTACCCGGTCACGGTCGCGCTGCACACCGACCACTGCCCCAAGGACAAGCTCGACGGCTACGTCCGTCCGCTGCTCGCCGTCTCCGAGGAGCGCGTGAAGGCCGGCGGCAACCCGCTGTTCCAGTCGCACATGTGGGACGGCTCGGCGGAGACCCTCGCCGACAACCTCGCCATCGCGCAGGAGCTGCTGGCCCGCGCCGCCGCCGCGAAGATCATCCTCGAGGTGGAGATCACCCCGACCGGCGGCGAGGAGGACGGCGTCTCGCACGAGATCAACGACTCGCTCTACACCACGGTCGACGACGCGATCCGTACGGTCGAGGCGCTCGGCCTCGGCGAGAAGGGCCGCTACCTGCTGGCCGCGTCGTTCGGCAACGTGCACGGCGTGTACAAGCCGGGCAACGTCGTCCTGCGCCCCGAGCTGCTCAAGGAGCTGAACGAGGGCGTGGCCGCGAAGTACGGCCAGCCGGCCGGCAGCAAGCCGTTCAACTTCGTCTTCCACGGCGGCTCCGGCTCCACCCCGGAGGAGATCGCCACCGCGCTGGAGAACGGCGTCGTGAAGATGAACCTCGACACCGACACCCAGTACGCGTTCACCCGCCCGATCGCGGACCACATGTTCCGCAACTACGACGGCGTCCTGAAGGTCGACGGCGAGGTCGGCTCCAAGAAGACCTACGACCCGCGCACCTGGGGCAAGCTCGCCGAGGCGTCGATGGCGGCCCGCGTCACCGAGGCGTGCGCGAACCTGCGCTCCACGGGCACGAAGATCAAGTAACCCGCACCGCATCACGGGCCCGGCGCTGTCTGTCTACGGCGCCGGGCTCGCTGTATACCTAGGGGCATGTCCGACGTCCGGCTCGCCTCGCCCCAGGGCAAGTGGATCCTGCTGACCACGGTCCTCGGCTCCAGCATGGCCATGGTGGACTCCACCGTCGTCAATGTCGCCCTGCCCCGCATCGGCCGGGATCTCGACGCCGACCTGGCCGCCCTGCAGTGGACGGTCAACGCGTACATGCTCACGCTGGCCGGTCTGATCCTCCTCGGCGGCTCCCTCGGCGACCGCTACGGCCGCCGCAAGATCTTCGTCCTGGGCGTGGTGTGGTTCGCGGCGGCCTCGCTGCTGTGCGGCCTGGCGCCCAACGTGGGCGTCCTGGTCGCCGCCCGCGCGCTCCAGGGCATCGGCGGCGCACTCCTCACCCCGGGCTCCCTCGCGCTCATCCAGGCCTCCTTCCACCCCGACGACCGGGCCAAGGCGGTCGGCCTGTGGTCCGGGTTCGGCGGCATCGGCGCGGCGGTCGGTCCGTTCCTGGGCGGCTGGCTGGTGGACGGGCCCGGCTGGCGCTGGGTGTTCCTGATCAACGTCCCCATGGCCCTCATCTGCGCCCCCATCGCCGTACGGCACGTCCCCGAGTCCGCGGACGGCCGTCAGCACGGCCGCTTCGACGTGCTCGGCGCGGCCCTCGGCGCGGTGGCGCTCGCGCTCGTGACGTACGCGCTGATCGAGGCGGGCGACGGTTCGCTCGTCGTCGTGGTCCTGACCGCCGTCGCGGGCGTGGCGGCGGGTGTCGCCTTCGTCCACGTCGAGAAGCGCAGCCCCGATCCGATGATGCCGCCGGACATCTTCGGCTCGCGCCAGTTCACGGCGGTCAACCTCGTCACCCTCTGCGTGTACGCGGCCTTCGGCGGCTTCTTCTTCCTGACCGCGCTCCAACTCCAGGTCGTGGCGGGCTACTCGGCGCTCCAGGCAGGCACCGCCCTGCTCCCGACGACCGCCCTGATGCTCCTGTTCTCGGCCCGCTCCGGCGAACTGGCCCAGCGGATCGGCCCCCGCATCCCCCTCACGGTCGGGCCATTGCTGTGCGCGGCGGCGATGCTGATGATGCTCCGCGTCGGCCAGGACGCCTCGTATCTCGCGGACGTGGTACCGGCGCTGCTGGTGATGGGCACCGGCATGGTCACCCTGGTGGCCCCGCTCACGGCGACCGTCCTCGCCTCCGTCGACACCGCCCGCGCGGGCCTGGCCAGCGGCATCAACAACGCGGCGGCCCGCGCGGCCGGCCTCATCGCGATCGCCGCGCTGCCGCTGCTCGCCGGGATGGGCCCGGAGGCGTACCGCTCGGCCCCGGCGTTCGACCACGCCTTCGACCGGGCGATGCTGTGGTGCGCGGGCGTCCTGGTGGCCGGCTCGGTCCTGGCCTTCGCGACCGTACGGCGCCCCGCCCCCGACTGCCGTCGCCCCGAGTGCCTCACCCACGGCTGGGTCACCGCCCCGCCGCTGGAGCCCCGGGTGGGGAAGGGGCCCCTCGAATAGCGGCTCGCCGCCGTGCGGCGCCGGGCTGCCGGGACCGGGATGCCGGGCAATCGCCGCCGCTGGGGGAGACTGGAACCCATGACGATTCACGAGAACCTCCTCGGGGGACCGCCCCCGACCCACCTCCCCGAAGACCCGGGCCCGCGCGACCTCCTCGCGGGCGGTACGGCGCCCGCCGATGTCGCCGCGAAGTACCCGACCTCCTCGCTCGCCTGGGCCCGGCTGGCCGACGACGCGTACGAGCGGGGAAGCGTCGTGGAGTCGTACGCCTACGCGCGTACCGGCTACCACCGCGGCCTGGACTCCCTGCGGCGCAACGGCTGGAAGGGCCACGGCCCGGTGCCCTGGGAGCACGAGCCGAACCGCGGCTTCCTGCGCGCCCTGCACGCGCTCGCCCGCGCCGCGCAGGCGATCGGGGAGCAGGAGGAGTACGCGCGCTGCTCGCAGTTCCTGAAGGACTCCTCGCCCACGGCGGCCCAGACGCTCGGCTAGTCCGGGGACTCTGGTGCAGGTCCGCCTGGTGTGACCAGGCGGACCTTGCGGTCTCGGGGGACGATTGTGGAGGATGCCCGGTGGGGACCGGGGCCCCCGTGTCGGTAACGGCAGGGGCGGACCGCTACCCGGAGTACGCATCAGGAGACAGCGATGTCCCAACCGGCTCAGGAAATCCAGGAGCCCGAGGCCCCGCATCTCGACTTCCAGGGGACCACCCCCTACGAGGACTACGTCCAGGCCGACGTCCTCACCCACCTCCAGCACACCCGCTCCGACGACCCCGGCGAGATGGTCTTCCTGGTCACCACCCAGGTCATGGAGCTGTGGTTCACCGTCATCGTCCACGAGTGGGAGACCGCCGCGCGGGCCCTGCGCGAGGACCGGGTGCCGGTCGCGGTCGACGCGCTGAAGCGTTCCGTACGGGAGCTCGACGCGCTCAACGCGTCCTGGCGGCCCCTCGGACAGCTCACCCCGGCCCAGTTCAACTCCTACCGCTCCGCCCTCGGCGAGGGCTCCGGCTTCCAGTCCGCGATGTACCGCCGGATGGAGTTCCTGCTCGGCGAGAAGTCCGCGTCCATGCTCGTCCCGCACCGGGGCGCGCCGCGCGTGCACGCCGAGCTGGAGAAGGCCCTGCACGAACCGAGCCTCTACGACGAGGTGTTGAGGCTCCTCGACCGGCGCGGGCACGCGGTCCCCGAGGCCGTGCTGACGCGTGACGTGACGCTGCGGTACGAGCCGTCGGAGGAGGTCGAGGCGGTGTGGACCGCCCTCTACTCCGGGGACGCCGACGACGAACTCGCCCGGCTCGGCGAGGCGTTGACGGATGTCGCCGAGCTGGTGTGGCGATGGCGCAACGACCACCTCGTCGCCACCCGGCGCGCGATGGGCGCGAAGACCGGGACGGGCGGCTCCGCCGGGGTGGCCTGGCTGGAGAAGCGCGCGCAGAAGAACGTGTTCCCGGAGCTGTGGACGGCGCGGTCCCATGTCTGAACTCGCCGCCGAAGCAGAGAAATTGGACGCCGCCGACGAACTGGCGGGCGTACGCGCGCAGTTCGTTCTCGACGACGTTGTCTATCTCGACGGGAACTCGCTCGGCGCGCTGCCGGCCGGTGTCCCCGGCCGGGTCGAGGACGTCGTCCGGCGTCAGTGGGGCGAGCTGCGCATCCGCTCCTGGGACGAGAGCGGCTGGTGGACCGCGCCGGAGCGGATCGGCGACCGGATCGCCCCGCTGGTCGGGGCGGCGGCCGGGCAGATCGTCGTCGGCGACTCCACAAGTGTCAACGTCTTCAAGGCACTTGTGGGCGCCGTGCGGCTCGCGGGGGAGGGGCGGGACGAGATCGTCGTCGACGCCACGACCTTCCCCACCGACGGGTACATCGCCGAGTCGGCGGCCCGGATGACCGGCTGCACCCTGCGGCCGGTGACCCCGGCGGAGGTGCCGGGCGCGCTCGGCGACCGGACGGCGGCAGTGCTCCTCAACCACGTCGACTACCGCACCGGCCGCCTGCACGACCTGCCCGCGCTGACGGCCGCCGTGCACGCGGCCGGTGCCGTGGTCGTCTGGGACCTGTGCCACAGCGCCGGCGCCCTGCCGGTCGGGCTCGACGAGCACGGGGTCGATCTCGCCGTCGGCTGCACCTACAAGTACCTGAACGGCGGCCCTGGTTCACCCGCGTACCTGTATGTGCGCCGGTCGCTGCAGGACCGCTTCGACTCCCCGCTCCCCGGCTGGAACTCGCACGCCGAACCCTTCGGCATGCGACCGGCCTACGAACCGGCGGCGGGCGCGGTGCGCGGCCGCGTCGGCACCCCGGACATCCTGTCCATGCTCGCCCTCGAAGCGGCCCTGGAGGTGTGGGACGGCGACGGCGTCTCGATCGGGGCGGTGCGCGCCAAGTCCCTCGCCCTGTCGGACTTCTTCCTCAGGTGCGTGGAGTCGTACATCCCCGCCGGGCGGGTGGAGTCGGTGACCCCGGCGGCCCACGCGGAGCGCGGCAGCCAGGTCGCGCTGCGCTGCCCGGACGCCGGGGACGTGATGAAGCGGCTCATCGAGCGGGGCGTGGTCGGCGACTTCCGGCACCCGGACGTGCTGCGGTTCGGATTCACGCCGCTGTACGTCGGGTTCGCGGACGTGGAGCGGGCGGCGCGGGTGCTGGGAGACGTGGTCCGCTAGCGGCTGGGCTTCGTGACGTACACCCCTGCCACGGCGGCGGCCCACGCGGCGCGCGCCGCGCGCTCCGCGGCGGGGGCGTCCGGGGCGGTCCCGGTGGTCAGCAGCTCGTAGTAGAGGGGCGCCGACACGGCCCGTACGACCTGGGAGGGATCGGTGTCGGCGGGCAACTCCCCGCGCGCCAGGCCCTGTTCGACACAGGGCGCCCACTCGGCGACCCGTACCTCGTAGAAGTGGCGCAGGGCGTCGGCCGTACGGTCGTCGCAGGTCGCGGCGGCGATGACGGCGCGGAACAGGGCGCCCTGCCGGGGGTCGGCGAGGGTGCGCTGCACCAGCAGGGCGTTGGCGCGCAGGTCCCCGAGCAGCGAGCCGGTCTCCTCGCGGGGCAGTGACTGCTCGGCCATGTCGACGAGGAGGTCGGCGACCAGCGCGGTCACCGAACCCCACCGCCGGTACACCGTCGTCTTGCCGACCCCCGCCCGCCGGGCGACGTCCGAGAGGTCGAGCCGGTCGACGCCCTGCTCGGCCAGCACGTCACCCGCGGCCCGCAGCACCGCCGTACGCACGCGTGCGGTACGGCCGCCGGGGCGCAGGGTGCCGGGTTCGGGGCCGGTTTCCGGACCGGGTTCGGGGCCGGGTTCGGGGCCGGGCTCGGCGGACATGGGGTCTCCTTGCAGTGCCAGTGGGGTGCCGTGGGGGTGCCGATGAAGTGCGGTGACGGGCACGGCGTCAGCGTAACGAAACAGGAGAACCGTTTAATCCTCACCCAGCGTGACATCCGCGTGTCCGCGCACGTCACCGGCCTGGTAGCGTCCCGCCCACGGCCGCAATCTTCTCCAGGTCCGTCACATCCGAACCATCCAAGTCCGTTTCACCGCTGAGAGGTTGGAGCATGCCGGACGACGCCGCCGCACGTGCCGCCGCACGTGCCGCCGCAGAAGAGGAGTCGGCCTTCTCGCACCCCGAGGTCGACCCCGACTCCACCGCCGCGTACGGCGACCACCCCGACCAGGTGATCGACTTCTACGTCCCGCGCGGCGAACGCATGCCGGGCGAGGCCGCACCCCTGGTCGTAGTACTGCACGGGGGCGCGTGGCGCGCCCCGTACGACCGCAGGCACATGACCCCGTTCGCGGACTTCCTGGCCCGGCGCGGCTTCGCGGTGGCCAGCGTGGAGTACCGGCGGGGACCGGCGATCCCTGCGGAGGGCGCCTCGATCCCGGCGCAGGGCGGCTCGGCCGAGGACGCTGCCGGGGGCCCCGTCGCGGGCCGCTGGCCCGACACCTTCGACGACGTCGCCGCGGCGCTGGACGCGCTCCCCGCACTCGTACGGGAGGCGCTGCCCCAGGCCGACCCGCGCCGCACGGTGCTCACCGGGCACTCGGCGGGCGGCCACCTCGCCCTGTGGGCGGCGGCCCGGCACGTCCTCCCGAAGGACGCCCCCTGGCACACCGCCGCCCCCGCCCCCCTGCGCGGCGTCGTCGCCCTCGCCCCGATCGCCGACTTCACCGTCGCCGAGAAACTGTCCGTGTGCGGCGGAGCGGCGGCCCAACTCCTCGGCGGCCCGGCCAAGTTCGCCGAACGCCTCCCGTACGCCGACCCCTCCCTCCTCCTCCCCACCGGCATCGCCACCACCCTCGTCCAGGGCCGCGCCGACCTCGACGTCCCCCAGGCGGTCGCCGAGTCCTACGCGGACGCGGCAGCCAAGTCCGGCGAGGTCGTGGGCCTCACGCTCCTCGAGGACGTCGGCCACTTCCCCCTCATCGACCCGGCGGCGGACGCGTGCGCGGTGGTGGCGGAGGAGATCGCCCAGCTCGCCTGGTGAACGGGCGGCGAGGAGCGTCGTCCGGGCGCTCCGGTCACGGCCGTAGTACTTGAGACGGACGGCCCAGGACCCTTCTCACAGGTGACGACGGCCACCCGCCCCGCCGCCTACCGTTTCGAACGTGACCGAGACGACCCAGCAGATGCCACCAGGCGCCGCCACCAAGCCGCGCAGCCCGGAGTTCAGGCTGGCCGTGGACGCCCTGCGCGGGCTGCGGCAGGAGCTGTTCCACCACGACGCCTTCGCCTACCGCCCGTTGCCCCACTCCACCGCCGACGGCCCGCTGACCCGGCGCCTGAAGGGGCGGGCGCGGGAGTACGCGGCCTGGACCCCGCACGCCCTGATCCTCGCGGCCGGTCTGCTCGCGATGCTCATCGCCTCGCAGGACGGGATCCGCGGCGCGGGCAGCAACACGGTCCTCGGCCTGCTCGCCCTGGCGCCGGTGCTGCTGACCATGGTGCGGCCGGTCGGCGCGTTCTGGCTGTCCATGGCCGCGACGCCGATCGCGAGCGCCCTGGCGACGGAGTGGGACGACTCGTGGCCGTGGCTGGGGGGCAGCTTCGCCTGCCATCTGTTCGTGCTGACGATCGTGGCCATCCGCACCCGGCCGCGCACGGCCGCCTGGATGTGGGCGCTGACAGCGGGCTACGGCTTCGTCGCCGGCAACGTCGTCGGCGGCCACGCCTTCCCCTCGGACACTCCGCAGATGCTGTTCGCCTCCGCGCTGGCCCTGCTCGGCGTCGCCGTCTGGCAGATACGCAGGGAGGCCCGGCAGGAGGTGACCGCGCAGCAGACGGTGACGGCCCACGAGCGGTCCCGCCGCACCTTGCTCGAGGAGCGCACGACGATCGCCCGCGAGCTGCACGACGTGGTCGCTCACCACATGTCGGTGGTCGCCATCCAGGCGGAGGCCGCGCCCTACCGCGTGGAGAACCCGCCGCCGGAGCTGGAGCGCGCGTTCGTCACCATCCGGGAGAACGCGGTGGCGGCCCTGACCGAGCTGCGCCGGGTCCTGGGCGTGGTCCGCGCGGAGGACTACGAGGCGCCGGACGCCCCGCAGCCCACCCTCGCCGACATGGACGCGCTGCTCGCCAATGTGCGTGACGCGGGCCTGAGCGTCGACAAGGCGGTGACGGGCGCGGTGCGTGAACTCCCGCAGGGCGTCGAGCTGTCGGCGTACCGGATAGTGCAGGAGGCGCTCAGCAACACCCTGCGGCACGCGCCCGGCGCGAGTGCCCGCGTGGAGATCGGTTACGTACTGGGCGGGTTGGGCCTGCGGATAGTCAACGGCCCGATGCCCGAGCCCGGTCTGGTGAAGCCCTCGCCCGGCGCGGGGCACGGTATCACCGGGATGCGCGAGCGGGTCTCCATGCTGAACGGCGAGATGACGGCGGCCCCGGCGGACGACGGCGGCTACGAGGTGACGGTGTTCCTGCCGGTCCCGAGTGCGAGTGGGGGGGACGCATGACCATCCGCGTGCTGATCGCGGACGACCAGATGATGGTGCGCGAGGGCTTCTCGGTCCTGTTGGGCGCGATGCCGGACATCGAGGTGGTCGGCGAGGCGGTGAACGGACGCGACGCGGTGGAGCGCGTACGCGAACTGGCCCCGGACGTGGTCCTGATGGACATCCGCATGCCGGAGCTGAACGGCATCGAGGCGACCCGGGAGATCGTCGCGGCGGACGGCGCGGCGAAGGTGCTGGTGCTCACCACGTTCGACCTCGACGAGTACGTGTACCAGGCGCTGCGGGCGGGCGCCTCCGGCTTCCTCCTCAAGGACGCCTCCGCACGTCAACTGGCCGACGGGGTGAGGGTGGTGGCGGCAGGCGAGGCCCTGCTCGCCCCCTCGGTCACCAGCCGGCTGATCACGGAGTTCTCGAAGCTGGCCGACTCGCCCCGCGTGATGCCGGCCGCGGCGCAGGGGACGTACGGGGAGCTGACCGAGCGGGAGACGGAGGTGCTGGTCCTCATCGCGCAGGGGTTGTCGAACGGGGAGATCGCCGAGCGGCTGGTGGTCGCCGAGTCGACGATCAAGACCCACGTCAGCCGCGTCCTGGTGAAGCTGGGCCTCCGGGACCGGACCCAGGCGGCGGTGTTCGCGTACGAGGCGAGGCTGGTGAGGCCGGGGTGAGCCCGGGTTCCGGCGCGGTGAGCCCGGGCTCCAGTGGCCGCTCGGGACGTCCAGGCGGCGCACACCGCTGAAGACACCCCTGGTCAGAAGCTCGTCCAGGAGTTAGCGTCCGTTCATGGCAGCTGCTGACGACCTCGCCTTCGACCCCTGGGACCCGGCGTTCGTGTCCGACCCGTACCCCGCCTACGCCGAACTGCGGGAGCGCGGCCGGGTCACGTACTACGAGCCGACCGACCAGTGGCTCGTCCCCCGCCACGCTGACGTCTCGGCGCTGCTGCGCGACCGCCGCCTCGGCCGCACCTACCAACACCGCTTCACCCACGAGGACTTCGGCCGGACGGCACCCCCGCCCGAGCACGAGTCCTTCCACACCCTCAACGACCACGGCATGCTCGACCTGGAGCCCCCGGACCACACCCGTATCCGCCGTCTGGTCTCGAAGGCGTTCACGCCGCGCACGGTCGAGCAACTGAAGCCGTACGTCAGCCAGTTGGCGGGCGAGCTGGTGGACGGTCTGGTGGCGAAGGGCGGCGGCGACCTGTTGACGGACGTGGCGGAGCCCCTCCCCGTCGCGGTGATCGCGGAGATGCTGGGCATCCCGGAGTCGGACCGTGCCCCGCTGCGCCCGTGGTCGGCGGACATCTGCGGGATGTACGAGCTGAGCCCGTCGGAGGAGACGGCGGCGAAGGCGGTCCGGGCGTCGGACGAGTTCTCCGCGTATCTGCGCGAGTTGATCGCGGCCCGCCGCAAGAACCCGGGCGACGACCTCATCTCCGGCATGATCGCGGCCCATGACGAGGACGACGTCCGTCTCACCGAGCAGGAGCTGATCTCCACCGCCGTACTCCTGCTGAACGCGGGCCACGAGGCGACGGTGAACTCCACGGTGAACGGCTGGTGGGCCCTGTTCCGCAACCCGGACCAGTTGGCGGCCCTCCGCGCGGACCACTCCCTGATCCCGTCCGCCGTCGAGGAGCTGATGCGCTACGACACCCCGCTCCAGCTCTTCGAGCGCTGGGTGCTGGACGAGATCGAGATCGACGGTACGACGATCCCGCGCGGCGCGGAGATCGCGATGCTCTTCGGCTCCGCGAACCACGACCCGGCCGTCTTCGCCGCCCCAGACCGCCTGGACCTCACCCGCACGGACAACCCGCACATCAGCTTCAGCGCGGGCATCCACTACTGCATCGGCGCACCCCTGGCCCGTATCGAACTGGCCGCGTCCATGGGGGCGTTGCTGGAGAAGGCCCCGACGCTACGCCTCGCGGCGGAGCCGGAGCGGAAGCCGAACTTCGTGATCCGGGGCCTGGAGGGGCTGAGCGTCGAGGTCGGGTGAGGACCCCTCGTGGGGACCGGGCCGGGTCGGGCCTACGACGCCGCTCCGCCGCGGGGCCCCGGTGACTGGCGTCCGCCCGTCCGGGTCGGGTGGGCGGCGGGCGTCTTCCGCAGCCGTTCGACGTGCTCCTGCTGGATGTCGCGGGTGAACGTGAGGTAGTCGATGACCAGTTCCAGCTGGTCGGGGGTGTAGCGGGCGCGCACCCGCCCCCCGGCGTCGTCGAGGAACGACGCGATCAGGCCGTAGGCACGCCGGGACGCCTCCGGGGTGATGCGGATCAGCGTCTTGCGCCGGTCGCTGGGGTGCGGGGCGCGGGTGAGGTAGGCGAGTTTCTCCAGCCGGTCGAGCATCGTGGTGACGCTCCCGGTGGTCAGGCCCAGCTGCCGGCTCAGCTCGCGCGGGGTGGTCTCCTCCACCGCGATGAGGATCTCCAGGCAGCGCAGATCGGTCTCGTTGACGCCCATCAGCCGGGCCAGTTCGCGGTCGAAGTCGTCGACGGCGCTCTGGTAGCCCTGCACGGCGGCACCCAGCCGCGCCTCGACCGAGTCCGGTCCGTCGCCCACCGCCGAATCCGTTCCGCTTGACATTCGAGGTATCTCTCCTCATCGTGGTTATTGTCTTGAAAGCCAAGATACATGAGAGTCAAGCTGAACTGAGGGGTAGACGCCATGTCGTCCAGCACGACCGACACGAGGAACCTATCCGCTGACGCCGGCAGCGGGCCGGTGCCCTATCCACGGCGGTGGGCCGCGGCGTTCGTGATGATCCTCGCGGCGCTGCTGGACATGATCGACGGATCGATCGTGAACACCGCGCTGCCGTCCATCGGCAAGGGCCTGCGGGCCACCCCCGCCGACCTCCAGTGGACGGTGTCGGCGTACATGCTCGGCTTCGCCGCCACGCTGATCATCGCCGGGCACCTGGGCGACCGCTACGGCCGCAAGACCCTGTTCCTGTCCGGCGTCACCGCGTTCGCGCTGACGAGTCTGGCCAGCGCGCTGGCGACCTCGGCCGGGGTGCTCGTCGCCTCCCGAGGCCTCCAGGGCGTGGCCGCGGCCGTGATCATGCCGCAGATCCTCGCCTCCTTCCGCACGATGTTCGACGGCGAGGAACGCGGCAAGGCGTTCGCCCTGTACGGCGCGATCGCGGGCGTCTCCACCGCCGTGGGCGTGCTGCTCGGCGGGGTGCTGACCGACTGGGACCTGTTCGGCTGGGGCTGGCGCACGATCTTCGTCATCAACCTCCCGCTGGCGGCCGTGGTCCTGGTCCTCGGCGCCCGGTGGATCCCGGCGTCCAGGGACCGCGCCTTCAGCGGCCGGATCGACCTGCCCGGTAACGTGGTCCTCGCGGCTGGCCTGGTCGCGATCGTGCTGCCGCTGGTCCAGGGCCGCTCCAACGGCTGGCCGCTGTGGGGCTGGCTCTGTCTGGCCGCGGGCGTGGCCGCGATCGCCGCGCTGACGCTCTCGGAGAAGCGCCGAGGCCTCGAACACCCCCTGCTCCCCACGGACTTGTTCAAGAAGCCCGCCTTCGGCGCCGGCCTCCTCATCCAACTCCTCTTCTACGGCGGCATGTCCGGCTTCATGCTCGTCTTCACCATCTGGCTGCAGTCCGGCCAGGGCTACACCCCCACGCAGGCAGGCCTGTTGATGGTCGCGTTCAGCGCGGGCGCCATCCTCGCCGCCCCGGCGGTCGACCCGCTGGTCGCCCGACTCGGGCGTACCGTACTGGTCTTGGGTGCCCTGGTGATGGCGGGCGGCCTGTTCTGGGTACGTCACGAGGTTCAGCACTCGGCCCGACTCCACACGGGCGCCTGGCCGTTGGTCCCGGGCCTCGTCCTGGCCGGGGTCGGCCTCATCTTCCTGGTCATCCCGCTGGTCAACACGATCCTGAGCACCGTCCCGAGCGACCTCGCGGGCGGCGCCTCCGGAATCCTTTCCACCGCCCAGCAGTTCGGCGGAGCGCTCGGCGTCGCCGTCATCGGCACCGCGTTCTTCTCCCACACCGCCACGGGCCTCACCCCCGCCCTGACCAAGGCGGCCCCGTGGGCGATCGCGGCCTACGTCCTGTGCGCGGCGCTGTGCCTGGCACTGCCCCGCAGGGCGGTGGACAACGAGCCCGGGACCACCTGAGCTGCACTTGCTCAGCAGCCGTGGCCGCCCACACCTTCACCGAGGCGACCACCTGCCCGCCGGTCGCCGGTCCCCGGTCAGTCGCGCGCGGCGCCCTCGGGCCAGAGGATTTTCACGGGTACGTCGTGCCGCCGCGCGTAGGCGACGACGTCGGCGGTGCCGCCGTGGCCGCGGGAGGGGTGGCCGTCCCAGACGGCGAGGAGTTCGTCGACCTGGTCCACGAGGAGTTCGCTGCCCGCCATGTAGGCGTCGGGGCCCGAGGCGTCGAGTCCGGTGCGGTGGACCCGCGTGGCCCGGGAGAGGAGGTCGTCGTAGGCGGGGTGGTGCCAGGTGGGCAGGGCGGCGCGGTACTGCCGGGCGGGCAGGGCGACTTCGAGTCGGCCGTCGTGGGCGAGGACGGCCCGGGCGAACCAGACGTCGGGACCGTCGGCGAGACAACTGACGCCCACCAGGCCCGCGTTGCCGATGCCGGTACCGGCGTATGACGTGACCGCCGCCTCGATGAGCGCGCGCACCTTCCGCTCGACCTCGCCGGACAGTCCGCGGTGACCGGTGATCCACACTCTCATGAGGTGACAACTCCTCCTGGGGAAGGGCGAGTTGGGGCGTCGCGCGGGAACGTCATGCGGTCGTGGGCCCGGGCGGGAAGGCGAGGCGGCTGATGATCTCGTCCTCCAGTGGGCCGGGGGGCGGCCACGGGAAGCGGGGAATCCGGGCGCGGAGCATGATGAGGCCGTGCAGGGCCGCCCAGAGGGCGGTCGCCGTGGTGAAGGGGTCCTCCGCACGGGACGTGCCGTCGTGCATCGCGTCGGCGACGTCGCGCAGGAGTATCGAGAACGCCTCGGCGGGCGCGAGCCGGCTCGCCACGGTCTCGCCGACGATGGGCGCGAGGTGGTGCACCGCCTGGTCGACGCGTTCTTCCGTGGTGCTGTGGCCCCTGGGGCGCGGCCGGGAGAACAACAGGGCGTAGAGCTCGGGCCGTTCGGCGCCGAAGGCGAGGTAGGCGCGGCAGTCGGCCAGGAGTCGTTCACGCGCGCCGTCCGCTTCCGCCCGGGCGGTCTCCAGCTGACGCACCAGCAGGGAGCGGGTCTCGGTGACCACGGCCTCCACGATCTGGTCGGGCGTGTCGAAATGCGCGTAGATCGACGGTGGCGCGATGCCGACCTTGCGGGCGATCGCCCGCAGGGTCACCGCGCTGTCCGTTCCGGTCTCGATCAGCAGCTCGCGTGCTGCGGTCAGGATCTCGTCGCGGAGCTGCCCTCCCTGGCCTCGGGGGTTGCGTCGCCGTGCTGCGGGTGGAGCCATGACGATGACTTTACAGCCGTAAGTTCCCATGCTCTACTTACGGCCGTAAGGTTACATGGGTAGCGCGACAGAGGATGGTCATGGACGTTTCCGTTCGTATATCCACAGCCGACGGCCGCACGGCCGCCGGTGCCGGCGCCGAGGCCTCGCGGTGCAGCGCATGAGCGCCACGACCGTCACCCCGCTCTCCATGGGCAACAGCAACGCCTACCTCCTCCGTGGTGAGCAGGCCGTCCTCGTGGACGCGGGCGGACCGGAGGACGGCGACCGCCTCCGCGACGCGCTGTCCGCGCAGGGTCTGCGGCCTCGCGACATCGCCCTGGTCCTCCTGACCCACGGCCACAACGACCACAGCGGTACGGCCGCCTCGTTCGCGGAGGCCGGCGTGCCGATCGCGGTCGGCCTGGGGGACGAACACCTCCTGCGCACCGGACGCATCGGTGCCCTCCCGGTCAGTCATCCCGCCGGCGCCCTGCTGAAGCCCATGGTCCTGCGCGCGAAGGCCCAGCCGGTCGAGGCCGACATCCTGGTCGAGGACACGTTCGACCTGAGTCCCTACGGCGTCGACGCGCACGCCGAGCGGTTCGGCGGCCACACCCCCGGGTCGCTCGTCGTCCGCGTCGGCGACGACACCCTCGTCGGCGACCTGGTCCGCGGTGGCGTGCTGCGCCCCCGGAGCCCGAAGCGCCACTTCTTCACCGAGGACGCCGCCGGAGTGCGCAGGGCGCTCATGACCGCACTCGACCGCCGCCCGCAGCGCCTGCTCCCCGGCCACGGCGGCCCCCTCGACGCGGACGAGACCCGCCGACGCCTCGACAAGGTCGCTCCGGTGACCGATCGGCCCGCGGCATCCGGCTGAGGGGCCGCCCGTCCCGGCCGACCGGAATCCCGCTGGTCCGGCCCCGGAGGTTCCCGTGCCGCCGTCGGTCAGGTCGTGAGGTCCCGCCGCCGCAGACCCGTCAGGCCTACGGCGACCAGGGCCGCGGCGATCGCCGTGAGGACGATCACCGGGCCCCAGGCCATGTCTCCGCCCGGGAGCTTCGGCAGGTGGCCGAAGGGGGAGATGCCGAGGACCGCCTGGGGGAGGTTCAGCGCGGGGCCGATCCAGCCGAGCGCGAGGGCCAGTCCCGCCGCCGCCCAGGATGCCGGGGCGAGGCGGGGGAAGAGGCCGTGGAGGAGGACCGCGAGGGCGCCCAGGGTCCAGATCGCGGGGAGTTGGACCAGGCAGGCCGCGAGGATCGGGCCCGGGTCGGCGCCGTAGCCGAGGGTCAGGCCGAGGCCGCTCAGGAGCATGATCAGTACCGCGCCGCCGAAGGCGATGACCAAGTGGCCTGCCGCCCAGCGCAGTCGGCCCACCGCGTTCGCCAGGATCGGTTCGGCTCGGCCGCTCGTCTCCTCGCCGTGCAGGCGCAGGACCGACGCGACCGCGTACAGCGCGGCCAGCATGCCGAACAGGCCGACCATCGTGGCCAGGAACGCGTTCTGGACGCCGGACTGGCCGCCCATCCGCTCGATGATCTCCCGCGTCCTGGCGTTGTCCCCGACGAGGTCCGCCGCGCCCTTCGTGATCCCTCCGAAGGCGACCCCGGCCGCGAGGAAGCCCAGGCTCCAGCCCAGGACGCTGCCCCGCTGGAGCCGCCAGGCCAGCGCCGCCGCCGTGCCGAGACGGCCGTGCGCCGGACCCGGGCGGGCCGGGAAGAAGCTCATGCCCACGTCCCGGCGGCCCGCCAACTCGTAGGCCACCACGCCTTGTACGAGTGCGGCAGCCGCGAACAGGGCCAGTACCCACCAGCGTTCGGCCGCGAACGGGCGCAGGTTCTCCAGCCAGCCGATCGGGGAGATCCAAGTCGCCGGGGAGGAGCCGTCGTCGGTGGTCGAGTCGCCCACCGCGCGGAGGACGAAGCCCGCGCCCAGCAGTCCGCCGGTCAGGCCCTTCGCCAGTCGGCCGCTGTCCGTGAACTGCGCGACGATCGCCGCGAGCGTCGCGAACACCATGCCGGCCCCGCCGATGCCGAGCCCGAGTGCGAGGGCTCCGGCCGCCCCCTGACCTGCCAGGCCACCCCAAATCAGCAGGGCGAGCGCGGAGTTGGCGACCAGGGCCGTCAGCAGGGCCGCGGTCAGTGGTGCGCTGCGGCCCACCGTCGCCGAGGAGATGAGCTCCTGACGGCCGCTCTCCTCCTCGTCACGCGTGTGCCGTACGACGACGATCAGGCTCATGATCCCGGCGAGGATCGCGGCGTAGCCGCCGATGCGCCACGCGGTGAGACCGCCGAGCGAGTCGCTGAACACCGGACCGTAGGTGGCGCGCAGCGAGCTGTTGGTGAGCATCTGGCGGGCGATGTCGGCGCGTTGGGCGGGCGTCGAGTACACGCTCTTGAGCGAGCCGGGGAGGGAGAGGACGAGGAGGCCGGTCACGGCCACCCAGGCCGGGACCACCACGCGGTCGCGGCGCAGGTTGAAGCGCAACAGGGCGCCGGTGCCGGTGAGTTGGCGTGAGCCGCCGCCGGGGCGTACGGCGAGGGTGGCGGCGGCGGTCATCGGGACACCGCGCCTTCCGTGACCGTACCGCCGCCGGGTTCGCCTGCCGTACCGCCGTCCGCCTCCTGGTAGTGGCGGAGGAACAGCTCCTCCAGTGTCGGCGGCTTCGAGGTCAGCGACCGCACGCCGGACTCGCTCAACAACCTTAGAACCGCGTTGAGTTGGTCGCTCTCCACCTGGAGCCGTACCCGCTTGCCCTGGATGTCGAGGTCGTGGACGCCGGGCAGGGTTCCCAACCCTTCGGGGACACCGACCAGTTCGGCCGTCACGCTGGTGCGGGTGAGGTGGCGCAGGTCGGCCAGAGAACCGGTCTCCACCGTGCGGCCCTTGCGGATGATGCTCACCCGGTCGCACAACTCCTCGACCTCGCTGAGGATGTGGGAGGAGAGCAGGATCGTCCGGCCCCGGTCGCGCTCCTCCTCCACGCAGCGCTGGAAGACCTCCTCCATCAACGGGTCGAGGCCCGACGTCGGTTCGTCGAGGATCAGCAGGTCCACGTCCGAGGCGAACGCGGCGACGAGGGCGACCTTCTGGCGGTTGCCCTTGGAGTACGTGCGGCCCTTTTTGGTGGGGTCGAGTTCGAAGCGGTCGATCAGTTCGGCGCGCCGGGACCTGTCGAGGCCGCCGCGCAACTTGCCGTAGAGATCGATGACTTCACCGCCGGAGAGGTTGCGCCACAGCGTCACGTCGCCGGGGACGTAGGCGACCCGGCGGTGCAGTTCGACGGCGTCGGTCCAGGGGTCGCGGCCCAGGAGCTGGGCGGCGCCGGAGTCCGCGTGGAGGAGGCCGAGCAGGACGCGGATCGTCGTGGACTTGCCGGAGCCGTTGGGCCCCAGGAAGCCGTGCACCTCGCCGGCCTCGACGTCCAGGTCGAGACCGGTGAGGGCATGCGTCGTGCCGAACGACTTGTGCAGTCCGGAGACGGTGATGGCCTTCGTCATGGTTCAGAACGTACGCTTCTTTCAGAAATTTGTGAAGTTAAGGAAGTGTATGAAGCCCGGGTTAGGGTGAGGTCATGACGGATACACCTGGTGCGCGGGACGCGGAGTCCGTGTCGAAGTTCGTCGAGTCGTTCGCGGCGCAGCTCGTGGAAGCGGGGATGCAGCGGATGCCGGCGCGGATCTTCGCCGCGCTGCTGTCCTCCGACGAGGGGGCGATGACCTCCGTCGAGCTGGGGGAGCAGCTGCGGATCAGTCCTGCGGCGGTGTCGGGTGGGGTGCGGTATCTGGCTCAGCAGCACATGGTTTCGCGCGAACGGGAACCGGGTTCGCGGCGCGAGCGGTACCGGGTTCAGGGGAACCAGTGGTACGAGGCGTTGACCAACCGCGAGGCCGTGCTCAAGCGGTGGGAGGCGGCGTTGGGGGAGGGGGTCGCGAGCCTCGGCGCGGAGACCCCCGCCGGACGTCGTATGGCCGAGACGCTCGCGTTCTTCGAGTTCGTCGACGGGGAGATCACGGCGATGATGGAGCGCTGGCGGGTCCACCGGGACGAGCGGTTCGGCACTACGCCCTGAGGGGACGCGCCCTGAAGGGGCGCGGGGAACTGCGCGACCAGCCCACCACCGGCCTGCGGACAAGTACGACACAGCCCCGCGCCCCTGAAAGAACCTCAGCGCTCCTTGGTTTCCTCGAGGACCGTGCGCCCCAGCAAGGCAAAGCGTTCAGGGGAGCGGCGCTTCAGGTACTGGGCGTAGCCGATGCCCGTTGCCGCGACCAGGAGTACCAGCCACGGGGTTGCCTTCAGTACGGGGGAGTCGGACTCCGAGCCCGCCGCCACGCTCATGTTGGACACCAGGAGCAGTACCACCGCCAGCATCGCGATGCCCCCGAGGAGAGGCGCGGTGAACGTCTTGAACCAGTGCCGGCTCTCGGGGTGGTTCCTGCGGAAGTACGCCAGCACCGCGAACGAGCACACCGCCTGCACCACGAGGATCGCCATCGTGCCGAGGATGGCGAGAAGGACGTAGAGCGCGTTGGCCGGGTCCTTGGTCGTGGCCCAGAACGCGAGGATCAGGACGGCGCTCACCACGGTCTGCACGAACCCGGCGATGTGCGGGGAACCGTGCTTCGCGTGGGTGCGGCCGACCGTGTTCTTCAGGGAGGGGAGGACGCCCTCGCGGCCCAGCGCGTACATGTAGCGGCTGGCGCAGTTGTGGAAGGCCATGCCGCAGGCGAGCGAGCCGGTGATCATCAGCCACTGCATGAGGTCGACCGCCCAGTGGCCGACGTAGTGCTCGGTGGGGTTGAAGAAGAGGGCGAGCGGGTTCGCCGACGAGGCGACCTTCACGGCCTCGCTCTCGCCGTTGCCGATGATGGCCATCCAGGAGACGAAGACGTAGAAGACGCCGACGCCCAGGACGCTGATCATCGTCGCCTTGGGGATGATCTTCTTCGGGTCGCGGGACTCCTCGCCGTACATCGCCGTCGACTCGAAGCCGACCCACGACCAGAACGCGAAGAAGAGGCCGAGGCCCGCGCTGGTGCCCTTGAACGCGTTGACCGGGTTGACCGGACCGAAGGTGAAACCGTGCGGGCCGCCGCCGTGCAGGGCGACCGAGATCGCCATCGCGGCGAGGACGGTCACCTCGGTGCCGAGGAGGACGACGAGCAGCTTCTCGGCGACCGAGACGCCGAACCACGTGCCCGTCGCGTTGACGGCCAGCATGACGATCGCGAAGACCCACCACGGGACGTCAAGTCCCGTCTGGTCCTTGAAGGTTCCGGTGGCGAAGGTGGAGAAGATGCCGATGAGGGCCGGCTCGAACACCATGTAGGCGAAGGTGGCGAGCATCCCGGAGGCGAGTCCGACGGTGCGGCCGAGGCCGTAGGAGATGAAGCCGTAGAAGGCGCCGGTCGAGGTGATGTGCTTCGCCATCGACGTGAAGCCGACGGAAAAGATTGCCAGGACGACCATTGCGACGAGGTAGCTCGCCGGGGCGCCTATGCCGTTCCCCGACGAGACCATGAAGGGCACGTTGCCGGTCATCGCGGTGATCGGAGCGGCGGTCGCGACGGCCATGAAGACCACGCCCAGCAGGCCGATGGCGTTGGGCTTGAGCCGGTGAACGGCGCCGTCCTCGCTTACGTCCGCCGCGGGGGCGACTCCTTCGTCCACTGCCATCGGGATGGCTCCTCTCCTGCTGCTCGGCTGGTGCGTCGAACCGGAACTCTGTAGGCCGAATAAGTCGGGCAAGGGTTGCGGGACGTTAAATGTTTGTCAACCAGACCATTAGAAATCTGGCCGCAACACGCCCCTCGTACGGTCACCGGCATGAGTACGTACACCTCCACGCTCGGCGGCCACCGCTACCGCTTCGGCTCCCTCGCGCGCCTGCTCGCCGCCGCGAGCCCGGAGCGGTCCGGCGACCGGCTGGCGGGGCTGGCAGCCGAGTCCGCGCAGGAGCGGGTGGCCGCTCGCTGGGCGCTGGCGGACGTGCCGCTGGCCGCGTTCCTCGCCGAGCCGGTGATCCCGTACGAGACCGACGACGTGACGCGGCTGATTCTCGACACGCACGACACGGGCGCGTTCGCGGCGGTGGCCGGGCTGTCGGTCGGCGGGTTCCGGGAGTGGCTGCTCGCTGCGGACAGCGGTGAACTGGCCGCCGTGGCACCCGGGTTGACGCCGGAGATGGTCGCGGCCGTCTCGAAGCTGATGGGCAACGCCGATCTCGTCGCCGTCGCGCGGAAGGTGCGGGTCGTGACCGCGTTCCGCTCGACGATCGGTCTGCCGGGGCGGCTCGCCACCCGCCTTCAGCCCAACCACCCCACCGACGACCCCGCCGGTGTCGCCGCGGCCCTCCTCGACGGGCTGCTGCTCGGCTCCGGCGACGCGGTGATCGGCATCAACCCCGCGACGGACAGCCCGAAGGCGGTACGTGACCTGCTGGAACTGCTCGACGGAGTCATCCAGCGGTACGCCATCCCCACCCAGTCCTGCGTCCTGTCCCACGTCACCACCAGCGTCGACCTGATGGCGTCCGGCGCGCCCGTCGACCTCGTCTTCCAGTCCATCGCGGGCACCCAGGCGGCGAACGCCTCCTTCGGCGTCACGCTCGGCCTGCTCGACGAGGCGTACGAGGCGGCGAAGGCCCTCGGCCGGGGCACCGTCGGCTCCGACGTCATGTACTTCGAGACCGGGCAGGGCAGCGCCCTCTCCGCCGACGCGCACCACGGCGTGGACCAGCAGACGGTCGAGGCACGGGCGTACGCGGTGGCCCGGCGCTACGACCCGTTCCTCGTGAACACGGTGGTGGGCTTCATCGGCCCGGAGTACCTCTACGACGGCCGGCAGATCCTCCGCGCCGCCCTGGAGGACCACTTCTGCGGCAAGGTGCTCGGCCTGCCCATGGGCCTGGACATCTGCTACACCAACCACGCCGACGCGGACGACGACGACATCGCCACGATGCTCACCCTGCTCGGCGTGGCCGGCGCGTCCTTCGTGATCTGCACCCCGGGCGGCGACGACATCATGCTCAACTACCAATCCGCCTCGTACCACGACGCGTTGTACCTCCGTGAGGTCCTCGGGTTGCGCCCGGCACCGGAGTTCGAGGCCTGGCTCGACTCGATCGGCCTGCTGGGCGAGGGCGGCGCGATCCAGGACGTGTCCGGTACGGCCCACCCGTTGACCGCGATCGGAAGGGAACTGGCCGCATGACGAACGCTCAAATAGCTTTGGTGGAACGGGACTTGTGGCCTGCCCTGCGTCGGCACACGCAGGCGCGGATCGGGCTGGGGCGGGCCGGGTCGGGGCTGCCCACGCAGCACCGGCTGGAGTTGCAGGCCGCGCATGCGGCGGCGCGGGACGCGGTGCACTCGCCCTTTCAACCGGAGCTGGTGGCGGGGGCGTTGCGGGGAGAGCCGACCGTGCGGGTGCGGAGTGCCGCGCCCGACCGGCTGACCTATCTCCAACGGCCTGATCTGGGGCGGCGGTTGGATCCTGCCGACCGGGCGCATCTGCCGGTGGGGGAGTGGGACGTGGTGTTCGTCGTGGCGGACGGGCTGTCCAGCCGGGCGGTGCACGAGCACGGGGCGGCGATGGTGCGGGCGACCACGGCGCTGTTGCCGACGGCGTGGCGGGTGGGGCCGGTGGTGTTGGCAGAGCAGGCGCGGGTTGCCCTCGGCGATGACGTGGCCGCCGCGATGGGGGCGGTGATGATCGTGGTGTTCGTCGGCGAGCGGCCTGGGATGTCGGCGGCGGATTCGTTGGGGGCGTATCTGACGTACCGGCCTGTGCCGGGGGTTACCACGGATGCGTCTCGTAACTGCCTTTCCAATATTCGCCCGCCCTCGGGGATGGCGTATGAGGTGGCTGCGGGGAAGTTGGCGGGGCTCATGGGGAGGGCGCGGGAGTTGGGGGTCACGGGGGTGGGGTTGAAGGACGACGCGGATGTGGGGGTGGGGTTGCCTGGGTGAGGCGGGGGGCGGGTGGGGGGTTCGCCGGCGCGGGTCACGGGTCTGTCCCAACGGGCTGTCCGCTTGGGTGGGTTGATGTCAGGGGCCGGAACGCCTGTCGGGGCTGGGCCGGGGCGGTGACCGGGGGGTGTGGTGCCGGTAGGTGTGTGTAACAGGCATGTCCTGGGAGGGGGTTGGGAGGAACGGCGGTGTGGCCTCGGGCGCTCCTCCTGGTCGGAAACGCTCACTGCTGACCGACACCGAGGAATCAAGACGATGCGCGTTCACAAGCTCACCTTCGCCGCCCTGGCCGTCGCCGCCGGTCTCTCGCTCACCGCCTGCCAGAGTGGGAACGACAACGCGGGCAACGGGCCGAGCGACCCGTCGTCCACGTCCTCCGCGTCGACCGGGGGCGGCTCCGGCTCCGACTCCAACTCCTCGTCCACGGGCGGTGGTTCGGGTACGAACGCCTCGGACCGGAGTGGGACCTCGACGGGGACCGGGACCTCGTCCGGCTCCGGCTCGAAGGGCTCGGGCAAGACCGCCGGGTCAGGGTCCGGCACCGGTGCGAGTGCCAGGACCGGCAAGTGCCTCACCGCCGGTCTGAAGATCACCGCGCAGGACGGCACCATCGGCGGTGACACCGACGGCACGGTGGTCGTCACGCTGACCAACCGCAGCGGCCACGACTGCACCGTCGCCGGGTACGCGGGCGTCGACCTGAAGACCAACGCGGGGTCGCTGTCCGCGAAGCGCACCGGTCAGGAGACCGTGTCGGCCGTGCTCAAGAACGGTGAGTCGACGTACTTCCCGGTCAGCTACCCGCTCAACACGTCGGGCGGCTCCGGCGTCCGGATCACCGGGCTGGTCGTGACCCCGCCGGACGAGACCCACTCGGTCACCCTCGCCTGGCCGGGCGCCGCGTCCCTGCCCGTCACCGACGGCTCCGGCTCCTCGGTCAAGGTCGGCCCGATCGGCAGCGCCGGCCAGGGCGGCTGAACCAACCCTCCCCTGGTCCCTCCGGCCACCGACGCGCCGGGGGGAGACCGCATTCCGGCACCCGCCCCACCCCGCCCACCCCAACCCCCTCAGGGGCGCGAGGCCGCATCGATCTGCGGCTCCGCCGCGCGGGCGCGACCAGCCCCCACCGCGCCGCACCGCGCACCCGACCGACCCGCACCCCGTACACACCCGGACCGCACTCCGCACCCGACCGACCCGCACCCCGTACACACCCGGACCGCACTCCGCACCCGACCGACCCGCACCGCGCACACACCCGGACCGCACCCCGCACCCAACCGACCCGAACCGCGCACACACCCGGACCGCACCCCGCACCCAACCGACCCGAACCGCCCACCCCCACCCCGGCCCCACCCCCACGGCACCCCCGTCACCCGGGCAGCGTGAGCCCCCAAGCTCCCTCCCGCACCACCCACGTCCGTGTCCGCACCGGCCCCCCGACCACCGCATCCGCCCGGTACCGGAAATCCGCCCCCGACACGGTCACGCTCCGCCCCCGCGCGCACAGCGGTGACGCCTCGGCGCCGACCGAGACGGGCCGTACCTCCACCTCGGCGAAGCCGGACGCGCCCGGGGTCACGGACACCCCGTCCACCGGCTGGTCCAGGTCCACCAGCGTCACCCCGTCCACCTCGACCCGCAGCCGCGCGGGCCCGAGCCGGGTGACCCCGGCGAGGGGTTCGCGGGGCGGCCGGGGCGGCACCAGGGTCCGTACCAGCGACTGGCAGGTCCGCAGCCAGGACGCGTGACCGGAACCGGACGGCACCGGGGTCTGCTCCTCCGCCGGAGCCGCCCGCACGGGAAGCGAGGGGATCCGCAGCGCGCCGAGCACCACCCCGTCGCTCTCGTCGACCAGCAGGTCCTTCCGCCGTACGACGCCGTCGAGCACCGCACGCGCCGCCGCGACCGCGCCCGTGGGCACGCCCAGCGCCCCCGCGAGGGAGAGGGCCGCTCCCACCGGCACCATCGACAGAGCACATCCGGCCAGTTCCCGCTGCCGGTACAGCAGGGACACTGCGCGGAGCAGGGCGCGGTCGTCGCCGATCACCACCGGGCGCCGGGAGCCCCGCCGGGCGAGCACCCGGGCGAACTCCTCGGGCCCGTCCGGCAGGCACACCTTCGTCGCCGCACCCGCGCTGAGCACGTCTTTCGCGATACGGACGGACTCCGCGTCGGCGCGCCGGGCGACCTGATCGATGACGACCAGCAGCTGATCTGAAGTCGCGAAAGTCGCCACCTCGGCCATGCCTCGCTTCCTCGGGTAGCATCTTTGTGCAAGAGCCCCTTGCGCTATTGCGCCAGGGGCTTCGTCTATTCCGGGGCATCCGGTCCGACGGGTTGCGGCCGACGAGGGTCGCGGGCGTACGAGGCACACATGTGTCACGTACGCCTCTGACCTTGGACATGCCCCGCCCGGAAGGGGTGTACGCGCGTGCCCGCACTTGTGCTGCTCGGTGCTCAGTGGGGTGACGAAGGCAAGGGAAAGGCGACGGACCTGCTAGGTGGGTCGGTCGACTATGTGGTGCGCTACCAGGGCGGCAACAACGCCGGCCACACGGTAGTCGTGGGCGATCAGAAGTACGCCCTTCACCTGCTCCCTTCCGGGATCCTCACACCGGAGTGCACTCCGGTCATCGGCAACGGTGTCGTCGTCGACCCGTCGGTCCTGTTCTCCGAGCTGGACGGACTGAACGAGCGCGGCGTCGACACGTCCAAGCTCCTGCTCAGCGGTAACGCCCACATCATCACGCCGTACAACGTGACGGTGGACAAGGTGACCGAGCGCTTCCTCGGGAAGCGGAAGATCGGGACGACGGGCCGGGGTATCGGGCCCACCTACGCGGACAAGATCAACCGCGTCGGCATCCGGGTCCAGGACCTCTACGACGAGTCGATCCTGACGCAGAAGGTCGAGGCTGCCCTCGACGTCAAGAACCAGATGCTCACCAAGCTCTACAACCGCCGCGCGATCGCCATCGAGCAGGTCGTCGAGGAGCTGCTGGGCTACGCGGACCGGCTCAAGCCGTACGTCGCGGACACCGTCCTGATCCTCAACAAGGCGCTGGACGACGACAAGGTGGTCCTCTTCGAGGGCGGCCAGGGCACGCTCCTGGACATCGACCACGGCACGTACCCCTTCGTGACGTCGTCGAACCCGACCGCGGGCGGCGCCTGCACCGGCGCCGGCGTCGGCCCGACGAAGATCAGCCGGGTCATCGGCATCCTCAAGGCGTACACGACCCGGGTCGGCTCGGGCCCGTTCCCGACCGAGCTGTTCGACGCGGACGGCGAGGCGCTGCGCCGCATCGGCGGCGAGCGGGGTGTCACCACCGGCCGTGACCGGCGCTGCGGCTGGTTCGACGCGGTCATCGCCCGCTACGCGACCCGTGTGAACGGCCTGACCGACTTCTTCCTCACCAAGCTGGACGTCCTGACCGGCTGGGAGGAGATCCCGGTCTGCGTGGCGTACGAGATCGACGGCAAGCGCGTCGAGGAACTCCCGTACTCGCAGAGCGACTTCCACCACGCGAAGCCGATCTACGAGACCCTGCCCGGCTGGAGCGAGGACATCACGAAGGCCAAGACCTTCGCGGACCTCCCGAAGAACGCGCAGGCGTACGTGAAGGCGCTGGAGGAGATGTCCGGCGCACCGATCTCCGCGATCGGCGTCGGGCCCGGCCGTACGGAGACGATCGAGATCAACTCGTTCATCTAGCACGGCGGTTGGCTGGGGTGCTTGGGCCGGTCTTGGGAATCCTTGACCGGCCCTTGGGCTGCCCGTGGTTACGCCGGTAACGGGCGGAGGCCAACATCTACGCGGGTAGCCCGCCGCACCCCGTACGCCACCACCCGCCCTCCGCGCCCCCTCAGGAGTCCTGAATGCCCGTCAATCCCATGAATCGCCGTGAGTTCGTGCAGAAGTCCGCCGTCACGGGCGCCGTCGCGGCCGTCGCGGGGACGGCGGCGGTGACCCCGGCCGAGGCGGCCGACCGTCACCACAAGCCCCCACACCGGCCGAAGACCTGGTCGTTCTCCATCCTGGGCACGACCGACCTGCACAGCCACGTCTTCGACTGGGACTACTACTCGGACAAGGCGTACTCGGACAGCAAGGGCAACTCCGTCGGCGTCGCCCGCGTCGCCACCCTCATCAAGGAGCAGCGCAAGGCGAAGGGCGAGGGCCGCGTCCTGCTCGTCGACGCCGGTGACATCATCCAGGGCACCTCGCTGGGCTACTACTTCGCGCGCGTGGACCCCATCACGAGCGGCGCCAAGCACCCGATGGCCACGGCCATGAACCACATGCGCTACGACGCCGCCGCCCTCGGCAACCACGAGTTCAACTACGGCATCGACACCCTGCGCAAGTTCGAGCAGCAGTGTCACTTTCCGCTGCTCGGGGCCAACGCGCTGGACGCGAAGACCCTGCGCCCGGCGTTCGCGCCGTACACCGTGAAGCACATCCGGGTCCCCGGCGCCCCCGACATCAAGGTCGGCATCCTCGGCCTCACCAACCCGGGCATCGCGCTGTGGGACAAGGACAACGTCAGCGGCAAGATGGTCTTCCCGGGCCTCGTCGAGCAGGCGAAGAAGTACGTGCCGCGGCTGCGCGCGCTCGGCTGTGACGTCGTCTTCCTCACCGACCACTCGGGCCTGGACGGCAGTTCGTCCTACGGCGACGAGCTGCCGTACGTCGAGAACGCCTCCAACCTCGTCGCCGAGCAGGTCCCCGGCATCGACGCGATCCTCGTGGGCCACACCCACGTCGAGGTGCCGTCGTACACGGTGAAGAACGAGAAGACCGGCGCGGACGTCCTGCTCTCCGAGCCGTACTGCTGGGGCTACCGCCTGAGCGTCTTCGACTTCGAGCTCGAACTCGTCCGCGGCCAGTGGAAGATCACCAGCAAGACGGCGCAGACCCTCAACCCGAACACGGTGGACGAGGACCCGGAGATCAGGAAACTCCTCGAAGCGGACCACGAGTTGGTCGTGAAGTACGTCAACACGGCGGTCGGCACCTGCACCGAGGACCTCTCGGCGGCGGAGTCCTGCTGGAAGGACGTGCCGATCATGGACTTCATCCAGCAGGTGCAGATGGACTCGGTGAAGGCGGGCCTCTCGACCGCCGACGCGGCCCTCCCGCTGATCTCGGTCGCGGCCCCCTTCAGCCGCACGGCCGACATCCCCGAGGGCGCGGTCACCATCAAGGACATCGCCGGCCTCTACATCTACGACAACACCCTCTACGGCAAGAAGCTCACCGGCGCCCAGCTCAAGGACTACCTGGAGTACGCGGCGAAGTACTACCACCAGGTCCCGGCGGGCACGAAGGTCGACACCGCGACCCTCACCAACGCCAACAGCTTCTGGGACTACATGTACGACGTGGCCGTGGGCGTCTCCTACGACATCGACATCGCCCAGGCCGAGGGTTCGCGCATCAAGAACCTGACGTACAACGGCACTTCGGTCACGGACGACCAGGTCTTCGTCGTCGCGGTCAACAACTACCGCGCGAACGGCGGCTCCGGCTACCCGCACATCGCGTCGGCGGAGACCGTCTACAGCGCCCCCGACCAGGTCCGCGACCTGATGATCGCCTACGTCACGGCGAAGGGCAGCCTGGACCCGGCGGACTTCGCGGCGGTGAACTGGAAGCTGACGCAGGCCGGTACGGCGGTCTTCTAGCCCGACCGCTCCGCCCGGTTCCGTCGTGGATCCGTCAGGAAATCGAACATCACCCGCATATCGGGCATATCCTGACGGAGTCCACCCCGCGCACGCCAACCCGAAGAAGGTGACTGCGATGCGCATGATGCTGAAGGCGTCCTTGGACACCGAGAAGGCGAACGATGCCGCTCGGAGCGGGACTCTGGGGAAGCTGATCCAGGAGTCCCTGGAGCAGATCAAGCCCGAGGCCGCGTACTTCACGGCGGAGAACGGCAAGCGGACCGCGCTGGTGTTCTTCGATCTGAAGGACCCGACCGACATTCCGGCGATCAGCGAGCCGCTCTTCCTCAACCTCGGCGCAGAGCTGACCTACGTACCGGTGATGAACCCGGAGGAGGTCGAGGCGGGTCTCGGCAAGGTGCGGTAGGGCCTCATTCCCGCGGGGTGCCCTGGATCCTGGCGAGGGTCAGGACCCCGCCGCCGATGCCCCAGCCCGCGTCGGCGACCTCTTCGACCAGGACGAGGGTGGTGGCGCGGGCGCCGTCGCCGAAGATCTCGGCGTACAGGTCGGTCGTGCGCGTGACGATCTGCTCCTTCTGCTCCGCGGTGAGGGCGCCGGCGGGGACCTTGAAGTTGGCGAAAGGCATGGTGCTCTCTTTCCTCGTGCTGCTGTGTTTCCTCGTGGTGCTGTGCGGGACGGGACAACCATCCGTCCGCCGCGCCCGCCCGGCCAGGGCTGAGCCCACCCAGGGGTTGGCGGCCCCTGGCTCGGACCTCGCGGAGAGGGGACGATGGACGGGTGAACCTTCCCGAGCTCGCGGCGTTCCTGAAGTCCCGGCGTGACCGGGTCCGGCCGGCCGACGTCGGGCTGCCCGTCGGGCCCCGGCGCCGGGTGCCCGGTCTGCGCCGGGAGGAGGTCGCGCAGCTCGCGGGGCTGTCCGCCGACTACTACACCGAGCTGGAGCGCGGGCGCGGCGCCCAGCCCTCCGCCCAGACCCTGTCCGCGCTCGCCCGTGCGCTGCGGCTCGGCGGTGACCAGCGGGACCATCTGTTCCACCTCGCCGACCGGCCGCTGCCGGAGTCGGCGCACGGGGTGGGCGCACGGCACGTCCAGCCCGCGCTGCTGGGGCTGCTGGACCGGCTGGCGACGACCCCGGCCCAGGTGATCACCGACCTGCACGAGACCCTCGTACAGAACGAACTGGCCGTCGCGCTGCTCGGGCGGGCACCGGAGCCGCGTGGGCCCGTCTCCGGGTTCGCGTACCGGTGGTTCACCGATCCGGCGTCCCGCGCGGTCTATCCGCCCGAGGACCACGCGCATCACTCACGGGTCTTCGTCGCCGACCTGCACGCGGTGGCCGCCCGCCGCAGCCGGGACAGCGAGGTCGCCGGGATGACGGCGGCCCTGCGGAAGCGCAGCCCGGAGTTCGCCGCGCTGTGGGACACACAGGACGTCGGCCTGCGGCGCACCGACCACAAGCGGATCGTGCATCCCACGCTGGGCGTCATCGAGCTGGACTGCCACAGCCTGTTCAGCGAGGACGGCCGTCAGCGCCTCCTGTGGTTCACGGCCCCGCCCGGCACCGAGGGCGCCGCCCAGCTCGAACTGCTCGGCGTCATCGGCACACAGGACATGGCGGCGGACGAGAACACCTTCCGCACGCGGCGCTAGCTGAACACGATCATCGAGCCCTGGGCCAGGCTGCGGGTCGCCGCCGCGTGCAGGCCCAGCCACACGTGCCGTTCGCGGGCGAACGGGCTGGGGTCGTACGGCGCGGGAACGGCCGGTTCCTCCAACTCCGTGGGCGCGGCGGGAGGTTCGGGCGTCGCCGGCGGGTTCGCCGGGTCGATGCCGATCGTCGGGGCGACGAACTCCAGCTCGCGGAGCAGCGTCTGGGACGAGCCCAACGGGCCGCCGCCCGCGAGGAGTTCGTCGTTCGACAGCGGATGCGGGAAGTCGACCGGGACATAGGCGCCCGCGTGGTCGTAGTGCCAGACCAGGTGGGACTGCTGGGCCGTGTTCTCGAACATCTCCAGGAGCTGTTCGTAGTCGCCGCCGAGTTCGTCGACCGGCGTCACCGGGAGGCCGCAGACCTGGAGCAGGTAGGCCCGGCGCAGGAAGTGCAGCGCGTCGTAGTCGAAACCCGCGACCGGGGCGACCTCGCCGGACAGTCCCGGCATGTACTGGTACACCGGCACCGGGGGGAGCCCGGCCTCGGCCAACAGGGAGTTGTAGAGCGCGAGTTCGTCGGCGAACGGGTTGTCGGGGGTGTGGCACAACACGTCGACGAGCGGGACCAGCCACAGGTCACAGGCCAAAAGGGGGCTCCTCGGTTACTCGCTGCGCATCGTGGATCTCGCATGGTGGTCAGGCAAGAGTAGGGGGAAGAGTAGTCGGTGCGGCCCGGGTCAGCTCCCCTCGTGCAGGTCCCATACCCACACACCGTCCACCCACTTACCGGGGCGCCCCACCAGCTTCTCCACCGCCGCGCGGAGCTTGTCGTCGTTGGGCTGCGGCGCGACCACCAGCGCACCCGCGTGCCAGTACGCGAAGTCGACCTTGGCCTGCGCCTGCCAGTTCCTGCCGATGGTCGGGATCACACCGGTGTAGCGGACGTCCCGCAGCATGTTGGAGGTGTAGCGGGGCGGGGCGCCGTAGATGCCGATGCGGTCGTCGCCGTAGGGGCCGTTGAAGTAGCCGCCCGGCATCTTGAAGCCGAGGTCGGCGGCGGTCTGCCAGTGCAGGGGCTCCGCCGCGCCGGGGTCGGCGAGCGGGAGCGGGACGATCGATTCGCCGGCGCGGACGTACGACTTGTAGGTGCCGTCGGTGAAGAAGGCGGGCACGGTCGCCCGGTCGACGGCCTTCAGGGGCGCCGGGATGATCGGGATCAGGGCCATGGCCACGGCGAGCAGGCCCACGTACTGCGTGCCGAGCTGCCGTGTCGCCGCCAGCTTGTCGACCGCGATGGCCAGCAGCATGCCGAGCGCGGGCGCGCAGATCATCGCGACCCGGCCCTCGATCACCGACTCGAAGAGCGGCTTGTGGGCGAGCAGGGCCCAGGGCCCCGGGTAGACCGTGTCCGTGAGCGGGATGCGGATCTTGGGGCCCATGGAGAGGATCGCGGCGGCGACCGCGGTGAACGCGAGCGCCTTGACGAGGGCGTGCTCCCACAGCCGTACGACGATCGCGAAGGCGAGGGCGACGAGCGGCCAGCCGTAGAAGGCGTTCTGCTCGGTGGGGTTGAGGGAGAGGGAGTTCGCGCGGACCTCGTTGCCCGCGATCAGGGAGCGTTCGGCGAAGGAGAGCAGCGCGAGGGGGCTGTTGCCCGCGTTGTCGCCGTGCAGGACGCTCTTGTAGCTCTGCGGGCCCACGAACTGGTAGTAGATCGGGATCAGGATGATCGGGGCGCAGACCGCAGCCGCGATGCCGAGGCCCTTCAGAAGCGGGCGCCAGGACGCCTTCACCACGTCCCGGTGGAGGACTCCGTAGGCGGCGGCGAACAGGATCATGCCCATCGTGGCCAGGAGCAGCGGCTCCTCGCCGAGGAAGATCTGGTAGGCCGCCATCAGGCCGAGCACGATCCCGTCCCGGACGACCCGGGTGCCCGCGCACAGGCGCAGGGCGCGGTCGATGATCAGCGGGATCATGAAGAGGATGACGAAGTTCGGGTGCGCGTTGGCGTGGCTGACCATCGGCGGGGCGAAGGCCGCGAGCGAGGCGCCGACGAAGGCCGCGGCCCGCTGCCGTACGACGCGCTTCACGATCAGCCAGTACCAGGCGGCGGCCGTGACCGCGAGACCCAGCGCCATGCAGACGCTCAGCGAGACCGCGGGCCCTGCCAGCAGGGTGAGGGGCGCGAAGGGGACCGACAGGCCCAGCATGACCGTGTTGGCCATGAGGTTCACGCCGTCGGGGAAGCCCTGGAGGTCGCTGAAGAGCGGGTTGTGGAAGTGGGCGACGTTGTCGGCCGTGACCGCGAAGAACCACTCCCACTGGTTCTGGTCCTGGAGCGAGTCGACCAGGTAGCGGTGGTTCGGGTCGAAGAGGCGGCCCGAGTAGAGGCCGACCGACATCAGCAGGAAGAGGACGACGACCAGGAGGTCGGCGGGGCGCAGGGAGCGGGCGCGGAGGCGGCCCAGTTCCGTGAGGACCTTGGCGTAGTCGAGGGGTCTCACCTTCGAGCCGGACTGGTGGGCCCAGCGCACCGGCACCTCGGCGACCTCCCAGTTCGCCCGGCGGAAGTGCTGGAGGACCTCCACGTCGATGCCCCAGCCGTTGATGCGGGAGGCGGCGAAGGCCTCGCGGGCCCGGTCGCCCTCGAACAGCTTGAAGCCGCACTGGGTGTCCCGTATGCCGGGCACCGCGGCCTGGCGTATGAGGAAGTTGCCCGCGCGGCCCAGGAGTTCACGTATGGGGTGCTGGTGGCTCTCGATCGTCGCGCCGGGCGCCGCGCGGGAGCCGATCGCGGCCGCGCGGCCCTCGCTCAGCTCCTTGTCGAGCTTCTCCAACTCCTCGATGGGCGCGGCCAGATCGGCGTCCGTGACCAGCACCCGGTGGCCGCGCGAGGCGGCGACGCCGAGGCGCAGGGCGTGGCCCTTGCCGCGGTTGCGGGGGCTGGTGACCAGCTGCACCCGGGGGTCGGCGCGGGAGTTGACGACCTCGCGGGTCCCGTCGTCGGAGCCGTCGTCGGCGACGACGATCTCCCACTCGCCGAAGCGGCCCTCGTTGTCGGCGAGATACGTGGTGATCGCGTCCAGCGTCGGCCCGAGCCGCCGTTCCTCGTTGTAGGCGGGCACGACGACACTGAGGTCCACGGAGGCACTGTCCACGGCCGGAGCGGCCCTTTCCGGTCCGGTCACCGGGCGGCCAGCCGCTCGATGAGGTCGAGGGAGTGCGTGTTGTACGCGAGGACGATCGAGCGGGCGGCCGGGGTGTCGCGGCGCGCCAGGGCGTCGACGAGTTCGGTGTGTTCGGACCACAGCCGGCCGCGCAGATCGCTCAGCCGCCGCAGGTGCTGCACCGTGCACACCCAGGACTGGACGCGCAGCCGGTGCAGGAAGTCGCCGAGGTAGGGGTTGCCGAACATGGCGCTCAACTCGCGCCAGAAGCGCAGGTCGTAGCCGATCAGCACGGAGAGGTCACCGGCGTCGGCGGCGCGCTGCGCCTCCTCGCCGCGGCGGCGGACCCCGGCGAGCGCGGCGACCGTCCGCGGGTCGTCGGTGCGGTCGAAGACGGGGTGCCCCCCGGTCAGGGCCAGGAACATGCCCTCGGTGACCAGGGCGCGGGCCTCGATCATCCCGCGGTGGTCGGCCACCGAGTACTCGTGGACGCGGAAGCCGCGGTGCTGGTCGGCTTCCAGGAGTCCCTGCGCGGAGAGATCGACGAGAGCTTCCCTGACCGGGGTGGCGGAGACGCCGTACTGCTCGGCGATCTCCTTCACCGTGAACTCCTGGCCGGGCTGGAGCCGGCCGGCCAGGACCTCGTCGCGAAGCGCGTCGGCGATCTGCTGCCGCAGGGTGCTGCGGGTCACGGCGCCGCTGCCGCTGCTTCCGGGCATCGTCGGGGCGTCTCCCTCGTCGCGTTCGATGGCGTACTCGTATATGTCTACGAGCACGCCACCTTACGCGTTCGGGTTCCCGCCCTGCCCGGATGCGGGCACCCACTCTGTGGAAGGGCCGATTCCGGCCCCGATCCGGGTACGCGCGGACTATTCCGTGAACTCGTCGGCCACGGAGAGTGCCGTGTCCAGGGCGGCGAGGCCCTCCTTCAGCTCGGCCTCGCTCACGTTGCAGGGCGGGACGACGTGGGTGCGGTTCATGTTCACGAACGGCCACAGCCCCTGCTGCTTGGCGGCACCCCCGAAGGCGGCCATCGCCGCGTTCGCGTCACCGGCCGCGTTGTACGGCACCAGCGGCTCCCGCGTCTCGCGGTTCCGCACCAGCTCCAGCGCCCAGAACATGCCGACCCCGCGCACCTCGCCGACACTCGGGTGCCGCTCGGCCAGCGCCCGCAGAGCGGGTTCGACGACGGTCGCACCAAGGGTCTTGGCGTTCTCCACGACCCCTTCCTCGGCCATGACGTTGATCGTCGCGACGGCCGCGGCACAGGCCAACGGGTGCCCCGAGTACGTCAGTCCGCCGGGGTAGGGCCGCTTGCCGAAGGTGTCCGCGATCGCGCCGGAGATGGCGACACCGCCGAGCGGCACGTAGCCGGAGTTCACACCCTTGGCGAAGGTCATCAGGTCCGGTACGACGTCGAACAGGTCGGCCGCGAACCACTCACCGGTGCGCCCGAACCCGGCCATCACCTCGTCCAGGATGAAGACGATCCCGTACTTGTCGCAGATCTCACGGACCCCGGCGAGGTAACCCGGCGGCGGCACCATGATCCCGGCGGTGCCCGGGACGGTCTCCAGGACGATCGCGGCGATGGTCGCCGGGCCCTCGAAGGCGATCGTCGTCTCCAGGTGTTCGAGCGCGCGCTCGCACTCCTGCGCCTCGGTCTCGGCGTAGAAACGGGACCGGTACAGGAAGGGCGCCCAGAAGTGCACGACCCCGGCCGTGCCGCTGTCGCTGGCCCAACGGCGGGGATCCCCGGTGAGGTTGATCGCCTGCTGCGTGCCGCCGTGGTACGAGCGGTAGGCGGACAGCACCTTCGCGCGACCGGTGTGCAGCCGGGCCATGCGCGTCGCGTGCTCGATGGCGTCGGCGCCGCCGTTGGTGAAGAAGATCTTGTCCAGGTCGCCGGGCGTGCGCTCGGCGATCAGCCGGGCCGCCTCGGAGCGGGCCTCGATCGCGAAGGCGGGCGCGAACGTGGTGAGGGTCGCGGCCTGCTCCTGGATCGCGGCGACGACCTTCGGGTGCTGGTACCCGATGTTCGTGTAGACGAGCCCGCTGGTGAAGTCCAGGTAGCGCTTCCCGTCGTAGTCCCAGAAGTACGACCCCTCCGCGCCGGCCACGGCGAGCGGGTCGATGAGCTCCTGCGCGGACCAGGAGTGGAACACATGCGCACGGTCCGCGGCCTTCACGGCGGCGCCGGCCTGGGGGTGGGGATGAGGGGTCATGCGGGTGAGCGTAAATGTCCGCGATGCGGAAGCGGTATCGGCGTCCTGTCTGCGGTCGGCGGCTTTCCACGACAGGTTGTCCAGGGTCTCCCGTTACGGAACCGTAGACACCGCCCCGGTCATCGGGCCGTGTCCCCGCACTATTCTCGGTCTCGCGCAGGGCACAGGGGTGTGACCGGGGATTTCGGGGGAGGCGGCGCGGCCATGGAGAAACTGGGGGCGGCCGATCCGCAGCGGATCGGGGCGTACCGGCTGGTGGCCCGGCTGGGGGCCGGCGGCATGGGGCAGGTGTACCTGGCCCGCTCGGACCGGGGACGCACGGTCGCGGTGAAGCTGGTGCGCGAGGAACTGGCCGCGCAGGAGGAGTTCCGGGCCCGGTTCCGGCAGGAGGTGCGGGCCGCGCAGCGGGTCGGCGGGCACTGGACGGCACCCGTGCTGGACGCGGACACCGAGGCCGCGGTGCCGTGGGTGGCCACCGGGTATGTGGCCGGACCCACACTGCAGCAGGTCGTCGGGCGCGACCACGGGGCACTGCCCGAGCGGTCGGTACGGATCCTCGCGGCCGGGCTCGCGCACGCGCTGCAGGACATCCACGCCGCCGGGATCGTCCACCGCGACCTCAAGCCGTCCAACGTGCTGGTGACCATCGACGGTCCCCGTGTCATCGACTTCGGCATAGCGCGCGCCCTGGAGACCCTCGCCGGGGACGGGCTCACCCGCACCGGTTCGCTGGTCGGCTCGCCCGGTTTCATGGCACCGGAACAGGTGCGGGGCGACCGGATCACCCCGGCCTGCGACGTCTTCTGCCTCGGCTCCGTCCTCGCCTACGCGGCGACCGGCACCCTGCCGTTCGGCGCCGCCAACAGCGGAGTCCACGCCCTGATGTTCCGCATCGCCCAGGAGGAACCCGACCTGTCGGGCGTCCCCGAGGGCATCGCCGACCTGGTCCGCGACTGCCTCCGCAAGGACCCGGCGGCCCGCCCGACCCTCCACCACATCCTCGACCGCACAGGCGCCGACGACACGGTCTCCGACGGCCGCTCCCACGACCCCTGGCTCCCCAACACCCTCGTCGCCCAACTGGGCCGCCACGCAGTCAAGTTGCTGGACACGGAGGACCCGGAGACGGCGGAACTGGAGCGGGTTGCCCTGGCGACGCCGGGCTCGGAGGGGGCGGCTGCGGAGGGCGCGGCTGCGGACGGCGCGGATTCGGTACGGGCCGATTCGGACCGGCCTGGTTCGGAGGGTGCCGGTTCGGCAGGCGCCGCTTCGGGGGGTGCTGGTTCGGGGGGTGCCGGTGTGGAGGGTGCCGGTTCGGCAGGCGCCGCTTCGGGGGGTGCTGGTTCGGGGGGTGCCGGTGTGGAGGGTGTCGGTTCGGACCGGCCTGGTTCGGAGGGCGTCGGTTCGGTACAGGCGGGCTCGGCAGGTGCCGCTTCGGCGGGTGCCGGTTCGGAGCGGCCTGGTCCGGAGGGCGCCGGTTCGGGGAGTGCTGGTGTGGAGGGCGTCGGTTCGGAGCGGCCCGGTTCGGACCGGCCCGGCTCGGGGTCGGCGTCTCCGGGACAGATGAGCCCGGAGGGGCGGGCTCCGGAGACGCGGGGCCCGGGCGGGCAGGACCCGGACGGGCAGAACCCGACAGTCCGGAGCCCGGCAGTCCAGAACCCGGGTGTGCAAGATCCGGGCGTCCAGGGCCCGGGCGTGCAGAACCCGGGTGTGCAAAATCCGGGCGTCCAGAATCCGGCAGTCCGGAACCCGGGTGTGCAAAACCCCGGCGTCCAGAATTCGGCAGTCCGGAACCCAGGTGTGCAAAATCCGGGCGTGCAGAGCCCGGGCGTCCAGAGCCCGGCAGTCCGGAACTCGGGTGTGCAAAATCCGGCAGCTCAGAATCCGGCAGCCCAGAACCCAGCCGTCCAGAGCTCGGGCGCCGGAAACCCGGGCGGGCAGGACCCGGGCGTCCAGAATCCGGCCGTCCAGAACCCGGCCGTCCAGAGCTCGGGCGCCGGAAACCCGGGCGGGCAGGACCCGGGCGTCCAGAATCCGGCCGTCCAGAATCCGGCCGTCCAGAGCTCGGGCGCCGGAAACCCGGGCGGGCAGGACCCGGGCGTCCAGAATCCGGCCGTCCAGAATCCGGCCGTCCAGAGCTCGGGCGCCGGAAACCCGGGCGGGCAGGACCCGGGCGTCCAGAATCCGGCCGTCCAGAACTCAGGCGCCGAAAATCCGGGCGCCGAAACCCCGGCCGTTCAGAACCCCGCCCTGCGGAACCCCGCGGCAGTCGAGGGGGCCGTGCCCGCTGTCCCGTCCGTGCCCCTGGCCACTCCCGTCGATCTGGAGAAGCCGGACACCTCCCTCCGCGAAACCCCTGCCCTTTCTCCTGACCCCGCCCCTGCCTCCGCACCCGCCCCTGCTCCCGCCCCCTCCTCCGAGGCATCCCCCGAACACGCCCCCGCCTCCGACGACTCCTCCCCGACGCCCACCGTGCCGGACAACCACCTCCCCACGGCGGTCGCCGGCCGGGCGGGAGCTTCACGCACTCCGAACCCGCCCGCCCCGCACCCGGCCTACGGCTACCCGCAGCAGCATCCCCAGCCGGCCGCCTACAACCCGCCGCCCCCGCCCGCCGCGTACGGCTACCCGGAACAGCAGCCCCCGGCCCGCCAACTCGTCGGCTGGGGCGGGCAGGTGCCCTACAACCCCTACCCGCACAACCACGACGTCGGCCTCGGCCCCACCCCGCCCTACGGCCCGGGCCCGGGCGGCGAGCCCCACGCGCCGCCCCGCAACGGGCGGTCGACCGCGCTGCTCGTCGTGGTCGCGCTGATCGTCGCGCTGGGCGCCGGCGGTTCGGTGTACGCGCTGATGAAGGACGGCGGCAACGGCAGCCGTACGAAGGCCGGTTCGGGCGGCGGCGCGGCCACCAGCGCCGCGCCCACGACCCCGGGTCCGAGCACGGGGGAGCCGAGCGCGTCACCCTCCCCGTCCGCCACCCCGACCGGCGACGGCGCCGTACCGACCGGCTATCTCGGCACCTGGAACGCGTCCATCGACAACGACACCGGCCACAACACCCGCCAACTCACCATCAGGCAGGGGAAGGTGGGCGACCCGGTGCTGACCCTGGTCGCGGACGGACCCGGCTACCACTGCGAGTTCAGCGCCGACCTCGCCCAAGAGCCGGGCGGCGAGAGCCCGTTGGCGATCGGCGCCTCCACCGTCACCTCGGGGCAACCGCGTTCGTCCTGCAACCCGGGCTCCGCCACCGAGATCACCCTGCTCTCCGACAGCACGCTCCAGCGCGTGAGCACCAGCACCGGCGAGAAGCTGACGTACACCAAGTCGGGCTGACCGCGACCGGCAACTCCCGTCACGGCCGCTCCAGTTGAACGTCACGCGAACTTCGGCCAAGACCCCCTGCGGGTTTCCCGGTCCCGCTCGTACCGTGACCCCACGATCCGACTGGGGAGCGGGGGCCCGCAGTGGAGTGGCTGAGCGCGGAGAACGTCGTCGCCGTCGGCACGGCGCTGCTCGGCATCGTCGCGTCCGGCGTGATGGTCTGGTACGAACGCCGGGTGCCGCGCCGGAAGAGGATCGGCTACCGCGTCCAGATGGACAACCCCATCGGCGACGACGTCCGTTCGGGCCGCGCCAACCGACGCCTCGGCCTCTTCGACGAGGTCCCCGGCATGTCCGACGCCACCCTCGTCCTGCTGCGCATCGAGAACGACGGCTCGCAGAGCATCGCCGACAACGACTACACCGGACGTGAACTCCACGGCCTCACCGCGGTGTTCACCGACCGCACGATCCGCGGCGTCTCCGTCACCCAGCCCGTCGGCACCGACCATCTGATGGACCACTTCACCCCGGCGGCCGGCCTCGGCTACGACGGCAACACCCTGCGCATCCCGCGCGTCCCGCTCAACCCCCGCGACCACTTCAAGCTGCTGGTACTGCTCTCCGGCGGCGACGTCGGCTGCCCGATACGGCTCATCGGCGGCATCCGCGACGGCGAGGTGCACCCCAACCGCAGCGCAACCCCGGACGACAAGGCGCCCCTGTTCAGCCGCGCCTCCCGGCTGATCACCATCATGCTCACGGTGTGCGTGGTGACCCTCGCCGCGATCGTCGTGCTCCGCGACGACTCCCCGCCCCCGATCGGCTGCGCGCGCGGCACCCTCACCGTCACCGGTTCGACCGCGTTCGCGCCGGTGGTGGAGGAGGTCGGGAAGAAGTACGCGCGGGACTGCGAGGGCGCGCAGGTCACCGTCGATCCGCACGGATCGACCGCGGGCGTACGGGAGTTGGAGGCCACCGGGCTCGCCGCGAAGAACGGCTCACCGGCCGTCGTAGCGCTGTCGGACGGACCCAAGCCCAGCGACATGCCGCAGCTGCGGGAGAACCGGATCGCGGTGTCGGTGTTCGCGATCGTCGTCAACAACGGCGTCCGCCTGAAGAACCTGTCCACGGCGGACGTACGACGGCTGTACCGGGGTGAGATCACCAACTGGAAGCAGCTCGGGGGACCGGACCTCGCAGTGCACCTGGTCAGCCGGGACGCCAACTCCGGGACGCGCCAGGTGTTCCAGCGCCGGGTGCTGAAACGCGGCGAGATCGCCAATTCCTCTGTCGACTGCGTCCACAAGGACGACCCGACCGCGCCGGTCATCCGCTGTGAACTCGACTCCACCGACCAGGTGTTGACGCAGGTCGCCGAACTCCCCGGCGCCATCGGCTACAGCGAACTCACCCTCGCCTCCGGCGCCAAGGGCCTGCACACCCTCGACCTCGACGGCCACCCGCCGTCCGTGGACGCCATCGAGCACGGCACGAGCGACTACCCGTACCGCGAGATCGAGTACGCCTACACCTACGGCCAGCCCCCGGCCGACTCCCTCGCGTCGAGCTTCCTGACCTATCTGTCCCGGGGCAACGGCCAGGACGTGATCCGCACCCACGGCCACATCCCGTGCTGGACCCCGGAGGGCCTCAAACTCTGCGCCTAGCCTCAGCGAGCGGGTCCGCTCACCGGGGCTCCGGCGGCCGCTGCCTCGGCATGTTCGGCCGCGTCCCGCCCGCCGGTCCCGGCGGCATCGGGAACCTGCCCTGCACCACGGTCCCCTCCTGCCGCCCGCCCGGCACCACCGAGGACTGGATGCCCAGCGGCCCCGCCCCGGTCCGGAACTCCACCATCCAGTCGGCGGTCTCCACCCGGACCAGTTCCGTCACGTCCTCCGAGAACCGCCGCAGCACCGCGAGACACCGCTCCGCGGCCTCGCTCGCCGTGCCCTCCGCGGGCCCCAGGAACTCCCGGACACCCTCCGAGGCCCAGTCGAACTGGAGCACCTGAAGCCGCCGCTGCACCGCCTGCGCCGTGGCCACGTCCCGCATCCACCCGGACGTCATCCCGAAGAACCGGTCCCCGGCCACGCACGCGGCCCCCAGCAGCAGCGCCAGATAACCCCACGCGGCCACCCCGCCCACCGCCCCGGTCAGGTCCAGCAGCGGCAGCGCCGCCCCCGCCACCGTGCCCAGCGCCGCGCCCGCGCGCAGCACCCGCGCCCCGCGCCGCTTCCACACCCGGCCGGTGAGATAGCCGGACGCCGTCTCCAGCGCCCCGCGCTCGACCCACCGGTACAGCTCGTCCAGCCGTGCCGTCGGCTCGCCCCAGTCCCCGAGCGGAAACGTCCGCCCGGCCAGATCGCCACCTTCGGGCTGAATCTCGGGCTGACCCACCCGGCACTCCCTTACGTCGTGTGACACCTGATGCTGATGTGCCGGACCCTTCCTACCGCCCAATGGGTGGCGAAGGATCTGGTTTCACCTCTTTTCCGCCCGGAAGTGGGTCTTGATCAGGTATAGGACACGGTGAGGACTCACTCGAAAGAGTGCTGAAGCGATGACTCCCCGGACCACGTAGGCTCGTGCCGAGCGGGGAAAACCTCGCCCATACAGCCGTATCCATGACTGACAGCCGTACGAAACCAGGAGCTGATCGTGATTCCCGGTGGTGGCCAGCCCAATATGCAGCAGCTGCTCCAGCAGGCCCAGAAGATGCAGCAGGACCTGGCGAACGCGCAGGAGGAGCTGGCGCGGACCGAGGTCGAAGGACAGGCGGGCGGCGGGCTGGTCAAGGCCACCGTCACCGGCTCCGGCGAGCTGCGCGCGCTGAAGATCGACCCGAAGGCCGTCGACCCGGACGACACGGAGACGCTCGCGGACCTGATCGTCGCGGCCGTCCAGGCGGCCAACGAGAACGCGCAGACCCTCCAGCAGCAGAAGCTCGGCCCGCTGGCCCAGGGTCTCGGCGGTGGCGGCAGCGGTATCCCCGGTCTGCCTTTCTAAGACGGCCCGCGGCCAACTACGGTACGTACGGCACGTACCCGCACGACTCCAGGAAGGGCAGGCAGTCCGTTGTACGAAGGCGTGGTCCAGGACCTCATCGACGAGTTGGGGCGACTCCCCGGCGTCGGTCCCAAGAGCGCGCAGCGGATCGCCTTCCACATCCTGCAGGCGGAGCCGACGGACGTCCGCCGGCTCGCGCAGTGCCTGATGGAGGTCAAGGCGAAGGTCCGCTTCTGCGCGACCTGCGGCAACGTCGCGCAGGAGGAGCTGTGCAACATCTGCCGCGACCCGCGCCGCGACCTCACGGTGATCTGTGTCGTGGAGGAGCCGAAGGACGTGGTCGCGATCGAGCGGACGCGTGAGTTCCGGGGCAAGTACCACGTCCTGGGCGGCGCGATCAGCCCGATCGAGGGGGTCGGACCCGACGACCTGCGTATACGAGAACTTCTCGCGCGGTTGGCCGACGGTTCCGTCACGGAACTGATCCTTGCCACGGACCCGAATCTGGAGGGCGAGGCCACGGCCACGTACCTCGCCCGCATGATCAAGCCCATGGGCCTCAAGGTCACCCGCCTGGCCAGCGGCCTCCCGGTGGGCGGCGACCTGGAATACGCGGACGAGGTGACCCTCGGCCGCGCCTTCGAGGGGAGACGACTCCTAGATGTCTGACGCCACGCTGCATGCCACTGCGCAGGACCCGGACGACTTCGCGGTCCAGATCGCCGACCAGGTCGAGAGCTTCCTGGTGGCCGTGTCGGAGGTAGCGAAGGGCGAGGACCCCGATTCGGCGGTCCCCTTCCTGCTCCTCGAGGTGTCCCAACTCCTCCTGGCGGGCGGCCGGTTGGGCGCGCACGAGGACATCGTCCCGGACGAGCGCTACGAGCCCGACCTGGGCCCGGAGGCGGACGTGGACGAGATCCGCGAGCGCCTCGCGGTGATGCTGGAGCCGATCGACGTGTACTCGGAGGTCTTCGACCCCTACGAGCCGCGCAAGGCCCCGGTCCCGGCCCGTATCTCCGACGACCTCGCCGACGTCCTCACCGACCTCCGCCACGGCATGGCCCACTACCGCGCGGGCCGCACCACGGAGGCCCTGTGGTGGTGGCAGTTCTCCTACTTCTCCAACTGGGGCTCCACCGCCTCGGCCGCCCTGCGCGCCCTCCAGTCCCTGGTCGCCCACGTCCGCCTCAACCAGCCCCTCCCGGAGCTGGACGGCCTGGACACGGACGTCAGCATGGGCGACGAGACCCTCGAGTTCGAGGCGGGCGCGGTCATGGCCGAGGAGATCGCGGGACCGCTGGGGATCAGGCCGGTGAAGTAACCGGTTCGCTGCCGGACAGAAGGGGGCTCGGCGGGCGTCACAGCCCCCAGGCCCCCTTTCCCACGGCCGTGAGTCCACCCGCCAGCGCCAGCGTCAACACCAGTGCGCGCGCCCGGTGTTCGGGTATCCGCCCGGCGAGGCCGCGCCCGATCACCCCGCCCACCGCCATCGCGGCGACGACCGCCACCCACTGCGGTGTACGCAAGCTGGGCACCCCGTTCGCGGCGACCGAGAAGGCGTTGACGACGACGCCGTAGAACTGCGCGTTGGGGACGAACTCCCGTACCGTCCAGCCCGCGTTGACCGCGTACAGGGAGACCGGCGGGCCGCCCACGCCCGCCGCCGCGTTCATGAAACCGCCCGCCGCGCCCGCCGCGACCGCGCCCTCCGTGCCGCGCAGGGCCGGGACCCGGGCGCCGCGCATCACCAGCAGGACGACGGCCGTCACCAGGGTGCCCATCACCAACAGCAGCACGGGCGGCGGGAGTTGACGGGTCGTCCAGGCGCCCGCCGGAACCGTGCAGACCGCCGCGACGCACAACGGCACCATCGCCCGCAGCCGCACCTGCCGCCAGCCGCCCGCGAGGCCCACGACGCTGATCGCGCCGCCGGCGCAGTTCGCGAGGACGACACCCTGGGCCGGGCCGAGGAGCAGGATCAGGGCGGGTACGGCGACCAGGGCGAAGCCCATGCCCGTCAGCCACTGGACGGAAGCGCCGAGCAGGACGATTCCGCCCAGGAGTATGTCGGTGGTCATGGAGCGACATCATTCCGATCCCACGGTCGCCGCGACCACCGGTCCCGAGCGTCAGGTACGCGCACACGGCGCACCTCAGTGCGGGAAAACCAATTCCTTGGGGTCACCTGTGACACTCGGCACTTTTCCCGCAGCTCGTAAGTGGGCATGCGCTGACCTGGGCGTCCGAATCTCACCATGCGATACCGCGGAAGCGAATTTCGGGTGCTCGTTAAACTGAGCCGACACACCAGGACTGAGCGAGGAGCGCACGTGGGCCTTGTCGTGCAGAAGTACGGAGGCTCCTCCGTAGCCGATGCCGAGGGCATCAAGCGCGTCGCCAAGCGAATCGTCGAAGCGAAGAAGAACGGCCACCAAGTGGTCGTCGTCGTTTCCGCGATGGGCGACACGACGGACGAGCTGATCGATCTCGCCGAGCAGGTATCTCCGATGCCCGCCGGGCGTGAGTTCGACATGCTGCTGACCGCCGGAGAGCGGATCTCCATGGCACTGCTGGCCATGGCGATCAAAAACCTGGGTCACGAGGCCCAGTCGTTCACCGGCAGCCAGGCAGGCGTCATCACCGACTCGGTCCACAACAAAGCACGGATCATCGACGTCACGCCCGGTCGGATCCGCACCGCGTTGGACGAGGGCAACATCGCCATCGTCGCCGGGTTCCAGGGTGTGAGCCAGGACAAGAAGGACATCACCACGCTGGGCCGGGGCGGCTCGGACACGACCGCCGTCGCGCTCGCCGCCGCCCTCGACGCCGAGGTGTGCGAGATCTACACCGACGTCGACGGCGTGTTCACCGCCGACCCGCGGGTGGTGCCGAAGGCGAAGAAGATCGACTGGATCGTCTTCGAGGACATGCTGGAGCTCGCCGCCTCCGGCTCCAAGGTGCTGCTCCACCGCTGTGTGGAGTACGCCCGCCGATACAACATCCCGATCCATGTGCGGTCCAGCTTCAGCGGACTTCAGGGCACATGGGTCAGCAGTGAGCCGATTGGGGACCAGAAGGTGGAGCAGGCCATCATCTCCGGTGTCGCGCACGACACCTCCGAGGCCAAGATCACGGTCGTCGGCGTGCCCGACAAGCCGGGCGAGGCCGCGGTGATCTTCCGGACGATCTCCGACGCGCAGGTCAACATCGACATGATCGTGCAGAACGTGTCGGCGGCCTCGACCGGTCTCACGGACATCTCGTTCACCCTCCCCAAGGCGGAGGGCCGCAAGGCCATCGACGCCCTGGAGAAGAACCGGGGCGGCATCGGCTTCGAGTCGCTGCGCTACGACGACCAGATCGGCAAGATCTCCCTGGTCGGCGCGGGCATGAAGACGAACCCCGGCGTCACCGCCGACTTCTTCACCGCCCTGTCCGACGCGGGCGTCAACATCGAGCTGATCTCGACCTCCGAGATCCGCATCTCGGTGGTCACCCGCGCCGACGACGTCAACGAGGCCGTCCGCGCCGTGCACACGGCGTTCGGCCTGGACTCCGACAGCGACGAGGCCGTCGTCTACGGAGGCACCGGCCGCTGATGGCCAGCACCGGAGCGACCGCGCGTCCGACGCTCGCCGTGGTCGGCGCGACCGGGGCCGTCGGCACGGTCATGCTCCAGATCCTGTCCCAGCACGCGGACATCTGGGGCGAGATCCGCCTGATCGCCTCCCCGCGCTCGGCCGGCCGCAAGCTGGCCGTGCGCGGGGAGCAGGTCGAGGTGGTGGCCCTGACGGAGGAGGCCTTCGACGGGGTCGACGTCGCCATGTTCGACGTCCCCGACGAGGTCTCCGCCCGGTGGGCGCCGATCGCCGCCGCCAAGGGCGTGGTCGTCGTCGACAACTCGGGCGCCTTCCGGATGGACCCGGAGGTGCCCCTCGTGGTCCCCGAGGTCAACCCGCACAAGGTGCGGCACCGGCCGCGCGGGATCATCGCCAACCCGAACTGCACCACCCTGTCGATGATCGTCGCCGTGGGCGCGCTGCACGCCGAGTTCGGGCTGCGCGAACTGGTGGTGTCCTCGTACCAGGCGGTGAGCGGGGCGGGCCGGGCCGGGGTCGACACCCTGCGCCAGCAGCTCGCCCTCGTCGCCCACACCGACCTGGGCACCAAGCCCGGTGACGTGCGGCGGGCCGTCGGCGACAACACCGGGCCGTTCCCGGAGCCGGTCGCGCTCAACGTCGTACCGTGGGCCGGGTCGTTGCGCGAGGACGGCTGGTCCTCGGAGGAGATGAAGGTGCGGGACGAGTCCCGCAAGATCCTCGGGCTGCCCGCGCTGCCGGTCGCCGTCACGTGCGTGCGCGTGCCGGTGGTCACCACGCACTCCCTCACGGTCCATGCCCGCTTCCAGGGCGAGGTCACCGTGGACGGGGCGCGCGAGATTCTCGCTACGGCGCCGGGGGTCGTCCTCTTCGACAATCCGGCCGCCGGGGAGTTCCCCACGCCCGCCGACGTGGTGGGCACCGACCCGACCTGGGTGGGGCGGCTGCGGCGGGCGCTGGACGATCCGACCGCGCTCGAACTCTTCGTCTGCGGCGACAATCTGCGCAAGGGAGCGGCCCTCAATACCGCGCAGATCGCCGAGCTGGTGGCGCGCGAACTGGCCTGACCGCGGGGTCAACTCGGCCTGCCCGGCCGTAAATCCGCTGGCCAGTGGCGCACAAGTTTGTAGGATCGGCGTGCTTGATGTGGCCGGATTAATGGTTGGGAACCCTTGAATCCGGCCGCCTTCGCATCCGAAGATTTCACTCCCCGCTTCCCGCAACCGCGCGGCGAGCGGGGAGCGTCTTTGCGAACGCCCTTCAGGTGGGCGCGCGGTGATGCGGCAAGGGGCGTGGGGACGCCCCGGACTTTCGTGACACAGGGGAAGAGCGGGTAGGCATGAGGGTGTTCGACGCACTGCCGGTTGTGCTGCCTGACACCAGACGGGTGGGTGATGTCGCCGGGCGGTCGGGTGGACGGTGTGTTCCGTCTGACGTAAATGTGACGGCCGACGCGTACAACCCCCAAGGGGGGAAGCGTGTCCAACTGGCGTGGCTCAGGTACTCGACTTCACTGCGGCACGCGGAACAGCCCTACGGCCTCCGCGTGGATCCCGTGCGCCCGGCGGCATGCCGGTGATCGCGCCGATGCCCGCAGCGCGGCCCGCCCGCATCCCGAACCAGCGCGACGGTGTCGACGACGCCGTCGCGGCCGGCACGACGGTCGACCATCTCACCGAGACCTACCGGGCGCACTACCGCTCGCTGCTGGGCCTGGCCGCACTCCTCCTCGACGACACCGCTTCGTGCGAGGACGTCGTCCAGGAGGCGTTCATCCGGGTCCACTCGGCGCGCAAACGCGTCCGTGACCCCGAGAAGACCCTGGCCTATCTCCGCCAGACCGTCGTCAATCTCTCCCGCTCGGCCCTGCGCCGCCGCATCCTCGGCCTCAAGCTCCTCTCGAAGCCGATGCCGGACATGGCCAGCGCGGAAGAGGGCGCCTACGACCTGCTGGAGCGCGACTCCCTCATCAAGGCCATGAAGGGACTGCAGCGCCGCCAGCGCGAGGTCCTGGTCCTGCGCTACTTCGCGGACATGACGGAGGCGCAGGTCGCCGAGTCGCTCGGCATATCGCTGGGCTCGGTGAAGGCGTACGGCTCGCGCGGGATCGCCGCCCTCCGGATCGCCATGGAGGCCACGGCATGAGCGACAAGGCCGACGGAAACGGAAACGGCACGGCCGGCGGCAAGGACGTCCGGCGCGGCCCGACCTGGGCGCGCAAGGAACAGCCGAACGAAACACACGCTGGGAACGGAACTGTGAACCACGCCCCCGACGAACAGAGCCCCACCGGGCCGAGCCTCGACGGGAACCCCGAGAACCCTGAGAACTCCGGGGACACCGAGGACATCGAGGAACGGCCCCCCGTAGGACCCGTAGAGCCCGTAGGACCCCTAGGACCCCTAGGGCGCCTGGGGTCCGCAGGACAGGGCTCCCACGACCACGGCGACGACGTGCACGGCGACGACCTCCACGCCCCGGAGGGCTTCGGCCCCGACGAGCTGGCCCTGCGGCGGCTGCTGCACCAGGCCGTCCAGGAGGTCGAGCCGCGCGACGGCACGCTGGACCACCTGCGCAAGGCGGTACCGGCCCGCAGGGCCCGCAAGCGCCAGGCCCTCGTCGGCATGGCCGCCACCCTGCTCTTCTTCGGCACCGCGATCCCGGCCCTCGTGCACGTCTCGAACTCCACCGGCTCCAACCCGGACCCGTCCATGGCGGGCAACAGCTCCCAGGCACAGGGCGGCACCAGCCAGGGCAAGGGCCCCGGCGGCGGCGCGAGCACCGCGGGCGGCGCCTCGGGCCGGGCCTCGGAGAGCCCCGGCGGCAAGAAGGACGACGGCGCGGGCAAGGCCCCCGGCCCCGGCACCGTGAGCGCGAACCCCTCGGCCACCACCGGGACTTCGGCCCTGGCCTGTACGGCCACACAGCTCGGCTCGTCCAACTCGACGGTCGACGCCCCCGACGCGGCGGGCGTCGTCTACGGCACGTTCAGCGTCACCAACACCTCCGGCACCAGCTGCACGGTCAGCGGCCCCGGCACGGTCGGCACCACCGCGATCGGCGCGGCCGACAGCACCAAGATCACCGTGGTGCAGCACAGCGCGGGGGACGCGGCGGCCGGACTGCCCGACCCGTCGACGGAGGTCTCCCAGCTGGTGCTGGCGCCGGGCTCCGCCTACCTGGTCAAGTTCGCCTGGGTGCCCTCCGAGACCTGCCCCACCACCGGGACCAGCACCGGCGGCACCACCACCGGCGGTTCGACGGCCAGCCCGTCGCCCACCGAGGACGCGAGCACCAGCAGCGGTTCGACGACCGGCGACACCGGGACGTCCACCCAGCTCCTGGAGGACGGCACGCTCGACGGCAGCGTCCAGGTCACCCACACCCCGGACACGGGCTCGCCCACGGTCACGGCGACCGTGACGAACGCGTGCGCGGGCACGGTGTACCGGACGGGCGTGCTGGCGGGGTCGTAGACCGGACTGTCGGTCCGCACGAGGTCGGCCGGGTCGGGGGACCCGGCCACGTCACACGGTCGCGTGGGCCGCTTCCTCGTTCTCGTCCTCCGGGACCAGACCCAGCTCGGCGTCGCGGGCGAACTCCACCTCGCGGCGCAGCAGCCGGAACCACATGAAGACGACGAAGCCGGCGAAGACGAACCACTCGCCGGTGTAGCCGAGGTTCTGGAAGGCCTTGAGGTCGAGGCCGGTGTTGGCGGGCGCGGTGGCCGGCACGGCCTTCATCCCGGAGTCGCCCTTGTCGAGGGTGACCCACGCGTCGTACAGGTGGTACGGGACGAGGTTCACCAGCGAGGCCGCGCTGATCGCGGCGGTCTGGCCGGACGGGAGGCCGCTCTGGGCGCTGACGCCGTTGTCGCCGGGGGTCTCGGACGCCTGGAGCGAGCCGGTGACGGTGACCTCGCCGGTGGGCGCGGCCGGTGCCTTCGCCGCGTCGGGCTCGCCGGGGATCCAGCCGCGGACGACGGGGAGGGCCTTGCCGGCGTCGGTGCGCAGCAGGGTGAGGACGTAGAAGCCGTTCTTCCCGTCCAACTGGCGGTCGGGGACGAGGAGTTGCTTGCCGTAGCGGCCGGTCGCGGTGGTCTGGCGGCCCGAGGTGCTCTGGTCGACCGGCAGCAGTGAGGCGAGCGGGCGCGCGGTTTCCGTGCGGTCGGTCTCGACCTGCTTGGTGGCCTGGTGGCTGCTGTCCACGCGCGCCTGGAACCGGCTCAGCTGCCACGACCCCATGAAGATGCAGAAGGGGATGGCGAGCAGTACGAAGACGTTGATGCCCCACCAGCGCGATGTCAGCAGAAACCGGTACACGCCTTCCACGGTACGGGGCTCCCGTGGGGCGCTCGGCCCGGGGGTCGGCCCGACGGTTCACCGGGCGTCGGCAATGCTCCGACCGGGACTTGGTCGAAGTTATCCACAGGCTGAGGATCCGGCCAGTGCAATGTCGTCGTGGGCGGGCAGTATGGGGCCATGACTGAGAGCAACGGGTCCGAGAACACACCGGACTGGGAGAAGCGCTTCCGGGCGCCCCGCGTGTCCCTGCCCGACTGGGCGGAGGACGCACCCGACCGTTCCCTGTTCGTGTCGAACGCGACGGGGACGTATGAGCTGTACGCCTGGGACCGTGCGTCGGGTGAGCAACGCCAGGTCACGGACCGGCCGAACGGCACGACGGACGGTGTGCTCTCCCCGGACGGGGAGTGGATCTGGTGGTTCGACGACAAGGACGGCGACGAGTTCGGCGTCTGGCGCCGCCAGCCCTTCAAGGGCGGCCCCGACGAACCGGCGGTACCGGGCCTCGAACCGTCCTATCCGGCAGGGTTGGCCCTGGCCCGCGACGGCAGAACGGCGGTGGTGGGCCGCTCCACGGACGAGGACGGTACGACGATCCACCTCGCCCGCACCGATGACGAGACCACGCTGATCTACCGGCACCGCGAGTCGGCCGGCGTGGGCGACCTCTCGCACGACGGTTCGCTGATCGCCATCGAGCACACGGAGCACGGCGACGCGATGCACTCCGCGCTGCGCGTCCTGCGCCCGGACGGCACGGCGGTCGCCGACCTGGACGACACCAAGGGCGGCACCGAGGAGCTGGGCCTCGAGGTCCTCGGCTTCGCCCCGGTCGACGGCGACACGCGTCTCCTCATCGGTCATCAGCGGCGCGGCCGTTGGGAGCCCCTGGTGTGGGACGTGGTCAAGGGCGGCGAGACGGACCTGTCCCTGGACCTGCCCGGCGATGTGAGCGCCGAGTGGTACCCGGACGGTTCGTCCCTCCTCATCGCGCACAGCTTCGAGGCCCGCAGCGAGGTCTTCCGCTACGACCTCGCGTCGGGCGAGCTGGAGAAGGTGCCGACCCCTCCGGGCACGGTCTCGGGCGCGACGGCCAGGCCGGACGGCAGCGTCGAGTACCTCTGGTCGTCGGCCGCGGAACCCTCCGCCGTGCGCTCGACGACGGGCGAGGTCGTCCTCGACCCGCCCGGCCTGAAGTCACCCGGCTCGGTCCCGGTGGAGGACGTGTGGGTGGAGGGACCCGGCGGCCGTATCCACGCCCTGGTCCAGAAACCGGCGGGCGCGACGGGCCCGCTCCCCACGGTCTTCGACATCCACGGCGGCCCGACCTGGCACGACAGCGACTCCTTCTCGGCGGGCCCGGCGGCCTGGGTGGACCACGGCTACGCGGTCGTCCGGGTCAACTACCGAGGCTCCACCGGCTACGGCCGCGCCTGGACCGACGCCCTGAAGTACCGCGTCGGTCTCATCGAGCTGGAGGACATCGCGGCGGTCCGTGAGTGGGCGATCACCTCCGGCCTCGCCGACCCCGCCCGCCTGATCCTCACCGGCGGTTCCTGGGGCGGCTACCTCACCCTCCTCGGCATCGGCACCCAGCCCGACGCGTGGACCCTCGGCATCGCGGCCGTCCCGGTCGCCGACTACGTCACGGCCTACCACGACGAGATGGAAGCCCTGAAGGCCATGGACCGCACGTTGCTGGGCGGCACCCCGGAAGAGGTCCCGGCCCGCTTCGAGGCGTCCTCCCCCCTGACCTACGTCGACGAGGTCACCGCCCCGGTCTACATCTCGGCCGGCGTCAACGACCCCCGCTGCCCGATCCGCCAGATCGACAACTACGTGAAGCGGCTGGAGTCCCGGGGCGCGGTGCACGAGGTGTACCGGTACGACGCGGGGCACGGGTCGTTGGTCGTGGACGAGCGGATCAAGCAGGTGAAGCTGGAACTGGACTTCGCGGAGCGGCATTTGGGGAGCTGACCTCAAAGCCTTTGAGCGCCGGTCGGTATCACTCAGCCCGTCCGGCGTTTGAGGACGAGGCCCCTTCAGGGCCGAAGCGGGGGTCTGGGGGCGCAGCCCCCAGCAACGCCCGCTTCGGCACGGGGTACTTGTTCAAGCCCCCGTACGATCCCGTGGTCGCCGCCCCAGCAACTCCGCCAACCCCCGCCGCGTAGCCGCGAGCACAACCCGGTCCGACCCGGTCAGCACATACGAGTCAGGCAGATCCCACACCAGCCCCGACCGCCGGACATCCTCCGCCGCATCCCGCGTGGCCGTGTCCAGCGCCAGCACCCGCCAGGACCCCGCCCGAAACGCCTCCGCGACGGTCTTCCCCTCCAGCTGCGGATGCCCGCCCACGGTCATCGCGGCGAACAGCAACACCCGCCGCTCCACCGGAATCGCCCCCAGGATCTGCCGCCCCATCATCGCCCCGGCAAACGCGGGCGCGGCCAGATGGGACACACTCCGGCTCCGGGTGAGGGCACCGGGATGAGCCGCCCGCAGGGTCCGGTACACGGCGGTGGCGAAGTCGTCGTCGTACAGCCGGAGCACGACCCGGAGATCCGGCCGCACGGACCGCGCGTACAGCACCGCTTCGAGGTTCGTCGTGTCGGAGCTGGTGACCGCGAGCAGCGCGTGGGCCCGATGGATCTTCGCGGATTCGAGGACGCCCTCCTGGGTGACGTCACCGAGGATCACCGGCACCCGCAGCCGCCGCGCGACCGCGAGCCCCCGTGCCTCGGGATCGGCCTCGACACAGACGACGGGGATGTGGAGTTCACGCAGCCGGGTCAGCACCCGGGTCCCGATCTTCCCGAGCCCGAGCAGCACGACATGCCCGCCGAGCCCCCGCGGCGGCTTGCGCAACGCGGACGCCGTACGGAACGTACCGAGGGCTTCGAGCACCGCGGCCAGCAGCACCGGAAGCATCAGCAACCCGACGAGCCCGGAGAGGAGTTGAAGGATCTGCCGCCCCAGAGACGCCCCGATCGCGGGGTCGTCGATCGCGAACAGATCGAGCAGGGTCAGATAGAAGGCGGTCAGCGGATGGATCTGCGTCACCAGCCACAGCGAGACGGCGAGCGCGATCACACACGCCACCATGCCCGCCAGCGACCACCGCAGCCGCCGCGAGAACAGCGAGGAGAACGGGGGCACGACCCCGCCCCCGCGCCCGCCGGGCAACTGCGGCCCGGCATAGGACACCTGCTCCAGGACGACGGTGCCGCGCCCGGTGGCGGAGGCGACGGCCGCCGCGTCGGGCAGCAGCCGCGGCCCGTGTTCGCCCATGCCCTCGGAGCCGTCGGCACCGGCCGGGTCACTGCTGGTCGCCGAGAGCAGGGCGAGCGTGGCAAGCCCCGGGTCGGCGACCTCCCCGGGTGCGGGCGGCGGCCGTTCCACCGCGCGCAGCAGCAGCCCGTCGGTCTGGACGACCTTGCTGGTCCCGGCGAGGGCGGTCGCGGCCAGCGCGGGCGCGGCCGTGTCGGCGTCGGAGAGCACGGTCGTCGACGCGTCGAACCCGGCACCGGGCCCGCTCCCCGCCCCGCCGCCCGACCCGTCACCCGTACCGTCCCCGGTCGCCAACGCGGCCGCCTGGTCGAGGAGTTCCTCGATGTGCTGGCCGAGCCGCCGGTTGTAGAGGCGGATCACCAGCCGGATCCGGGGGTTGAGGCGGCGGGCGGTGAGCGCGGCGCGGATGTTGGTCTCGTCGTCGTCATGGACGAGGGCCAGTGCGGTCGCCCGCTCCACCCCGGCTTCGGCGAACACGGCCTCGGTCAGCTCGGCGGCCTCCAACACCCGCTCCCCGCGCGGGGGTTCGGGGGTGGTGGGCCCGCCGTTGGCACCACCGTTGGCGCCCGTCCGGCCCACCGCCGCGTTGACCCGGTCGAGCAGCGCGGCCGAGGCGGCACGCGCCCGGCCCACGACGGGCGGGCGTGCGGTGGCCTCGGAGAGCGGGACGACGAGGGTGATCTGTTCGCCGTAGACACTGCGGAGTTCGGCGGCGAGCCGGTGCGCGAGGGCGTCGTCTCCGCACACCACCATGTGCGCACGGGCACCGCCCGGCGGGGTCTGATTCGGAACGCTGCTCGCCACGAGGGGAAAGACTGCCCCAAGGAGGCGGGTGGTTCCAGTATTCCGCTGAACACCCGTGCCCCTGCTGCCGTATGCAGAGACAGGGAGCAAAACTCGCGAAACCAGGCGTCTGCCGGAGGTATCTCACCCGTGGCCATCATCACCGAACCAGCCGCGCCGACCACCGAGACGCCGCCGGACCCACAGACGGAACCGGAGACGAAACCGGAGACGAAACCGACCGCGCCCGCCAAGCGGTCACAGGGCGCCGATCCCGCCAAGGCGTCGAAGGACGGCTGGCAGCTCAACTCGCCCCTCGTGCTGACCATGGTCCTGCTCCTGGTCGTGCTCGCCCAGGGCCCGATCCGTCAGGCGCTCTCCGCGCCGGTGATGCAGAGCTGGATGACGGTCTTCGTCGCCGTGGTCGTGCAGGCGCTGCCCTTCCTGGTGCTGGGCGTGCTGCTGTCGGCCGGGATAGCGGTGTTCGTACCGGCGACCTTCTTCGCCCGCGCGCTCCCCAAGAACCCCGCGCTGGCCGTGCCGATCGCGGGCATGGCGGGCGCGATCCTGCCCGGCTGCGAGTGCGCGTCCGTGCCGGTGGCCGGGGCGCTGGTGCGGCGGGGCGTGACCCCGGCGGCGGCGATCGCGTTCCTGCTGTCCGCCCCGGCGATCAACCCGATCGTGCTGACGGCGACGGCGGTGGCGTTCCCGCGCAACCCCGAGATGGTGCTCGCCCGGTTCGTCGGCAGTCTGCTCGTGGCCTGTGTGATGGGCTGGCTGTGGACCCGCCTCGGCCGCACCGACTGGCTGCGCCTGCCCGCTCACGAGCCGCACGAGGGGGAGACCAAGGGGGCCGCGTTCTGGGGCTCGGTCCGGCACGACGTCATGCAGGCCGGCGGATTCCTGGTGCTCGGCGCGATGTCGGCGGCGACGCTCAAGGCGGTCGCACCGGCGAGCTGGCTGCGCACGGCCGCCGACAACCCGGTGGTCGCGATCCTCGCCCTCTCGATCCTCGCCGTCCTGCTGTCGATCTGCTCGGAGGCGGACGCGTTCGTCGCCGCGTCGCTCACCCAGTTCTCGCTGACGGCCAAACTCGCGTTCCTGGTGGTGGGCCCGATGATCGACCTGAAGCTGTTCGCCATGCAGGCGGGCACGTTCGGCCGGGGCTTCGCCCTGCGCTTCGCACCCGCCACCTTCGTCCTCGCCATCACGGGCGCGGTCGTCACCGGGGCGGTGCTCCTGTGAACCGGCAGGCGCAGGCGGCGGTCCTGTTCCTGGTCGGCGCGGCCCTCCTGCACGCGGGCTTCACCAACCTCTACCTGCGCTACGTCAAGGCAGGCCTCCAACCGCTCCTCCTGCTCTCCGGCGCGGTCCTCATCATCACGGCGCTGGCGACGGCGTGGTACGAGTGGCGCCGCACGCGGCTGGAGAAGGCGCACGCCGAAGCGAATGCGGAAGCGCACACGGAGGCCCACGCGGAGGCTCACACCGAGGCCGGCACTCACGCGGGTCACGTCCACCGCGAACCCCGCATCTCCTGGTTCCTGATCCTCCCCCTCTTCGCGCTGATCCTGGTCGCCCCGCCGGCCCTCGGCTCGTACAGCGCGGTCCGCACCGGCACGGCCATCCAGCAGCCGTACGGCCTGCTCAAGCTCCCCAACAGCAACCCGCTCACCATCGGCCTGGTCGACTACGCGAGCCGCGCGGTCTACGACCACGGACGGTCCCTGGGCACCCGGCAGTTGAAGGTCACCGGCTTCGTCGCGCTGGACAAGTCGGGGTCGCCGTTCCTCGTCCGCATGGCCCTCAACTGCTGTGCCGCGGACGCCCAGCCGGTGAAGATCGCGCTGACGGGCAAGATCCCGCCGGTACTTCAGCCGGACACCTGGCTGGAGATCACCGGCACGTACAGCCCCAAGCAGACCAAGGACCCCATCAACAACCGCCCGATCCCCTACTTCCAGGTCACCCAGGCCAAACCGGTCCCGACGCCGAAGGACCCGTACGACGAGAGCTGGAACCAGTAACGGCCGGAGCGGTCAACTGCCGCGACCTCAGCGGAGGTTGGCGACCGCGGCGGCCATCAGCGGCTCGGCCGCCTCAGCCGTCAGCTCCGGCGGTACGACCAGCAGGTCCCAGCGGCCGCGTCCCGGCGCGAGCAGCACGACGGTGTTCGGGGCGTGCGCGGCGGTGGTCCGGTGCAGCCGTACGACCTGGTTGGCCACGAGCATCCGGCCCGGCGCGGCGGACCACACCCGCCCGCTCACCATCACGCTGACGATGTGTCCCCAGGTCCGCGGCAGCCCGGCGAGCAGTCGCGGCACCTCGGTCAGCAGGTCGTAGGAGTACGGCCACCACGCCCCGTCGAGCCGTCGCGGTACGGCGGTGTGCGCGGCGAGGCGCAGCCTGAGGAGTGGCGGGTCGCTCTGCTCCACGCCGGGAGCCACGCGGAGGTCCGCGTCGGCCGGGGTGAGCGAGGTGGGCGAACTGTGCGTGTCCGTGGGCGCGTTCATGTCGCGGTCCCTGTCCCCGGCCGTCCGTCGGGCGGCGGTCCGGTGCCGTGGTGCACTGGGAACGACGCCGGCGCCAGAGCCGAGGTACGGAGAACTCCCGGTATGGCTCACGGTACTCCCGCCCCGCGCGGGCGGGCCCGCGCCGGAGGCACTCCGCCCCCCTCCGCGGCCCGCGGGCGTACCGTGAAGAGACCGGGAATTACCCGTGCGCCGGATCGCACCGGTGCCGTTCCCGGCGAACCACGACGCCGGGGCGGACGTGTCCGCGCCCGGGGCAGGGCTCGGCCCATGACCGTGAATGTGCCCGGTCGGCCGGCGACCGCGGAGGCGACCGCGGCCCCCGGCGGGGACGGTGCTGCCGGTACGGCGGCCTGGGAGAAGACGCAGGGAGCGGAGGGCGCGGGCTCCGGTCGCGCCCGCGACCGCGGTCCCTCGCCCTGGCAGGGCGACCGCGTCCGCCCGCTCAGCCGCCGCCAGATCGAGGACCGCCTCCAGGACCTGGGCGTCCTGTACGAGGAGACCAGCGGCGGCAGCCGCAACGGCAACCGCGATGCCTTCCTCCGCCGGCTGGCAGGCGAGGTCCGCCGGCCCGGGTTCGCCCTGCTCATCGCCGAGAACACCACCCTGACGGCCTGCGCCTACGGCTTTCCCGTGCGCGCCGCCGACCCCTGGTGGCAGGGCCACGACGCCCGGCTGCCCCGGCGGCTGCACGGCCTGGCGCTGACCGGCGGGCTCTTCGCGGTCTCCGGGATCGTCGTCCCGCCCCGCGTGCGCACCCACTACCAGGACCGGGACTGGAACCTCGCCCGCCGCCTCCAGCGCCGGCTGCTCGCCGATCACGCCCCGGCCGTCGGCGTCACCCTGATCCCCCGCGCGGACACCGCCACTCTGACGGCGTACCGCGCGTGGGGCTGGCAGGACGTCGTACCGGGCGCCGCGGCTGACCCCATACGTCCCGTACGCCCCGTGCGAGCCGCCGAACGAGGCTCCCCGGGGGACCCGGATGGCCTTGATCCACGGCTCCCGGGCTCTTGCCGGGTGCTGATCCTGGCTCCCTGACCGCGCCGATCGGCGTCAGGACATCTGTGTTCGCCGCGACAGAGATTCGCCCGGTGCGACTAGAGTTCCCTCACGGGGGAACCAGGTCTCCCGGGGCGGCGGTCCCGACCCCGGTGGTCCGCAGGAAAGGTGTACATGCCCGCAGAAAGCCAGCAGCCCGCGGCCGACCGGCTCGACGACGACGACTACCCGGCCTACACCATGGGCCGGGCCGCCGAGCTGATCGCCTCCACTCCCGGTTTCCTCCGGTCACTGGGCGAGGCAGGGCTGATCACTCCGACGCGGTCGGACGGCGGTCACCGCCGCTACTCGCGCCACCAGCTCCGTACGGCCTCCCGCGCCCGCGAGCTGGTCGACCAGGGGACCCCCATCGAGGCCGCCTGCCGCATCATCAGCCTGGAGGACCGGCTGGACGAGGCGCTGAGGGTCAACGAGGAGTTGCGTTCCCCCGACCGGCAGCATGCGCACGACGGTCGGCGCGGCGCATCCCACGGTGAGAAAATCTGATGTCCCCGAAACAGAAATTCACCGTTTCGGGCGGCCCTTTTCCGGCCCAATTCCCCCGTCGCGAAAATGGGTTCCGTGCTAGGCTGACTTCAGTTGCAGTTGTGGTTGCCAATTTTGAACCGGACATCCGGTGCAGGTGATCATCACGGCGATGGAGGAGATTCGTAAAGTGCGGATCTCGTGCACTGCCTAGGAGTTAAGACATGGCCACCGGTACCGTGAAGTGGTTCAACGCGGAAAAGGGCTTCGGCTTCATCGAGCAGGACGGCGGCGGCGCTGACGTCTTCGCCCACTACTCGAACATCGCCACCCAGGGCTTCCGCGAGCTGCAGGAAGGTCAGAAGGTGACCTTCGACATCACGCAGGGCCAGAAGGGCCCGCAGGCGGAGAACATCGTTCCCGCCTAAGCACGCGAGACTGCGAAACAGGGGCCCGCACCTTGGGTGCGGGCCCCTTTTCGTATCTGTTCATTTACCCGCCGTTCCACGGCCGTTGTTTGCTTTCCCCGAGGAGAAAATCCTCCCCTCTCCTCCCGCTCGAACCCCTTGGTGAGGCACCATGCGCTGCGTGATCGCCCGTTACCCCTTCGATCTGACGAAGAGCGAGGTGGAGGAGATGCTCAAGGGCATCCGGCCGGAGCAGCCCGTCACCGGTCCCTGCGCCGTCATCAGTCGCAAGCTGTACCCGGTGAAGCAGGTCGGCGAGGTGATCACCAAGCAGGACCGCCGTGACTTCACCGCCTTCGAGGTGACCAGGGCCCTGACCCGGCTCGGCTTCACCTGCCACGAGACGCCGCCCGCGCCCGCCACCCCCGCGCCCGCGCCGGCCCCCGCCACGGAGAACCCCACGGACTCCGGCCCGGACTCGACGTCGTACATCGGCACCACACTGGGCTGACGCCTCCGCCCGCACGTCCCCGCACACCCCGAGCGACCACGCCGCCGAAGCACCATCCGGGCGCGAGGTCGCTCTTTGCTTCCCCGCTCGTCACAGCTCCTTGTCGGGCCAGTCCAGCAGGCGGGCCCCGATCACCGCGGTCTGCAGGGTGTACCGCTGGCCGGGGTCCGCCGGGTCGGCACCGGTGAGCTGGTGGATGCGCTCCAGCCGGTAGGTCAGCGCGCGCACGCTCAGCGACAGCCGGCGGGCGGTCTCCGCGGCCACGCAGCCACTGTCGAAGTACGTCGACAGCGTCTCCAGCAGCGGCCGGGGACCGCCGCGCGCCCTGGTCAGCGGGCCCAGCGCGTCGAGCACCAGATCCGCCATCGCCTGCCGGTCGCGGGTGAGCACCGGATAGACCAGCAGGTCGGCGGCGCGCAGCAGCGGGCCGTCCAGGTCGAGCCGCTCGGCCAGTTCGAGCGTGTTCAGGGCCTCTTCGTACGACTGGACGATCCCGCCCGCGCCCGGCTGCGGCCGGCCGATCGCCGCGCGGGTGCGCTCCGCGGCGGCGTACGCCTGCTTGGCGAAGTGGGTGAGGATGTCGTCCTGGTCGCCGGGCGCGACGCACAGCATCCGGCCGGCCTTCGTGGTGAGCAGGATGTTGCGGTCACCGAAACGGCTGATCATCGCGCGCTCCACCTGACGCGGCACCGGCGCGCTCTCGTCGTACGGCGTCGGACCCTGGACGACCGCGACCGCGTGCGTGTGGGAGAGGCGCAGGCCGAAGCGCTCGGCGCGTTCCGCGAGCCGGCCGAGATCGCTGCGGCCGTAGAGGAGGTCGTCGATGAACTCCCGTCGCGCCGCCTCCTCTTGGCGTACGGCGAGCCGCTGCGCGCGTTCGTAGCCCTCGGCGAAGGCGTCGACGGCCTGCTGCACCGCGGCGAGGGTGCAGTCGGCGGCACCGGGGGTCTGCGGCCAGGCGGCGCGGGTCGCGGCGAGATGGGCGCTGACCAGGGCGCGCAGTTCGTGACCGGCCTCGGCGGCCTGCTCGCCCAGGGTGCGGCGGGCCGCCAACTCGGCCCGGGTCAGGCGGCGTCCGGTACCGGCGACCTCCGCCAGGAGCCGCGCATACCCCTCGAGATAGTGCTCAGGTATTCCGCGCTCCGACAACTCCGCCCCCGTTTTCCTTGACGCCCCGGTGACGCTTTCTTAGCGCGTCACCGGCATCAAGACCCTAATGAACACTGCCGGGTTCCGGCAATGCGCGGGCGTGCACCCCGCGTGCACCATGGCGCCAGGGGAGCACCGCGGAAGGTTCCGGTGCCGGACACCGGCAGGTGTCCAGCACCGGGGCCGCGATCCGCGCATCCCCGGAATCTTGACGCGTGCCGCACGCGCGAGTCGCGTCGTGGGCACTGGACGGGGAACGGGGGGCCGGGGTCATGGGGGCGTTTCTCGCTGCCGCGACCGGTTTCCCCACCGTCGTCTTCACCGCGGCGCTCGTGGTCGTCGTCCTGTTCTGGCTGTTGGTCGCGCTGGGCGCGGCGGACGCGCACGGACACGCCCACATGCATCTCAACTCCCGTGCGCACGGCGACGGTTGGGGTCTGGGCGGGGTCCCGGTGACCCTCGTCTTCTCGCTGTTCGTCTCCGTCGGCTGGCTGATCAGCTACTGCGCGAGCGTGCTGCTGGTCCCGTCGGGGCCCGTCGGAATCCTGGTCGGGGCGGCCGTGCTGATCGGCACGGTGTATGTCTCCTGGCGCGCGACCAAGCTGTTCGTACGACCCCTGCACCGCCTGTTCCCCGACGAACCCGGGCCCTCGCGGCTGGACTTCGTCGGCCTGACCTGCACGATCCGTACCGGGCGGGTGGACGCGGCCTTCGGCCAGGCCGAGGTCAGGGCGACGGACGGCTCGGCGGCGGTGGTCCAGGTCCGGCTGCCGGCCGGCGACACCGCGGCGGGCGTGCTCGGCAGTGGCAGCACGGGGTTGCTCTACGCCTACGACGAGGTGGGCGAGTTCTTCTGGGTCACCCCGTATCCGCCGGACGGCGAGCTGGGACCGGGCCTGGGGCTGCTGGCTCCGCCCGGCACGCCGGGATAGGCCGATGGGCCGCCAACCAGCCCGCAACTGAGGCGAGTTGGCCTGCCACCAGGCGCACGCCAACAGCCGCGACAACGGACCCTGTTGGCCCGCGCAGGCTGCCGTACGCCCACTTCACCACCCACCACGATCCACCCCCTCTCACCCAACGAGGACCCATGTCATGAACGCCATCACCGTCGGCATCGGCGTGTTCGTCGCCGTAGTCCTGCTCATCGCGCTCACCCTGCTCCTCGTGGTGGGGCGGCTGTTCCGGAAGGTGGAGCAGGGGCGGGCGCTGATCGTGTCGAAGACGAAGAAGGTCGATGTGACCTTCACCGGGGCGGTCGTGCTGCCGGTGCTGCACAAGGCCGAGTTCATGGACATCTCGGTGAAGACCATCGAGATCCGGCGCACCGGGCGCGAAGGCCTGATCTGCCAGGACAACATCCGCGCCGACATCCACATCAGCTTCTTCGTGCGGGTCAACAAGACCGTCGAGGACGTCATCAAGGTCGCGCAGGCCATCGGTACGCAGACGGCGAGCGACCCGGCGGCGATCCAGGACTTCTTCGCGGCGAAGTTCTCCGAGGCGCTCAAGACCGTGGGAAAGCAGCTGGACTTCGTCGATCTCTACACCAAGCGCGAGGAGTTCAGGGACCGCATCATCCAGGTCATCGGCACCGACCTGAACGGCTACCACCTCGACGACGCGGCCATCGACTTCCTTGAGCAGACGCCGATGACGCAGCTCGACAACCAGAACATCCTGGACGCGCAGGGCATCCGGAAGATCACCGAGCTGACGACCATCGAGCATGTGCGCACGAACGAGTTCCAGCGCACCGAGCAGAAGGAGATCACCCGGCAGAACGTCGACGCCCGGGAGACCATCCTGGAGCTGGAGCGCCGGCAGGCGGAGGCGGAGATCCGGCAGCGGCGCGAGGTGGAGACCCTGCGTGCGAAGGAGGAGGCCGCCACCGCGAAGGTGCAGGAGGAGGAACGGCTCGGCGCGCAGACCGCGTTCCTGCGCACCGAGGAGCAACTCGGCGTCCAGCGCGAGAACCAGGCCCGCGAGATCGCCGTCGCGCAGAAGAACCGCGAGCGGGTCATCGCCGTCGAGAACGAGCGCATCGAGAAGGACAGGCTCCTCGAAGTCATCGCCAGGGAACGGGAGACGAGCCTGTCCGGGATCGCCCGGGACAAGGAGGTCGAGGCGGAGCGGCGCGAGGTCGCGGACGTGGTCCGGGAGCGGATCGCCGTGGACCGTACGGTCGCCGAGCAGGAGGAGGCCATCAAGAAGCTGCGGGTGGTCGAGGAGGCCGAGCGCACCCGCCAGTCGGTGATCATCGCCGCCGAGGCGGAGGCGCAGGAGAAGCTGGTCAAGGACATCAAGGGCGCCGAGGCCGCGGAGGCCGCCGCCAAGCACCGCGCCGGTGAGCAACTGACCCTCGCCGAGGCCCGGTTGAAGTCCGCCGACCTCGACGCCCGCGCCAAGCTGCGGCTCGCGGAAGGCCTTCAGGCGGAGGCGGCGGCGGCCGGACTCGCCGAGGTCCAGGTCCGCGACAAGGAGGCCGAGGTCACCGTGAAGGCGGGCCGCGCCGAGGCGGAGGCCACCGAGGCCAGGCTGCGCGCGGAGGCCGAGGGCACCCGGGCCAAGGCGCTCGCCGAGGCCGAGGGGGCGCAGGCGAAGGTGCTCGCGCAGGCCGAGGGCGTCCGGGCGAACGCGCTCGCTGAGGCCACCGGCATCGGCGAGAAGCTCAAGGCCGAGGCGGAGGGCCTCACCGAGAAGGCCGCCGCGATGGCCGCCCTCGACGACGCCTCACGCGGACACGAGGAGTACCGGCTGCGGCTGCAGGCCGAGAAGGAGATCCGGCTCGCCGGGCTCGATGTGCAGCGGCAGGTCGCCGAGGCGCAGGCCACGGTCCTCGCGACCGGCCTGGAGCACGCCGACATCGACATCGTCGGCGGTGACTCGGTCTTCTTCGACCGGCTGATGTCGTCGATCTCGCTGGGTAGGAGCGTCGACGGCTTCGTCGCCAACTCCCAGACGGCGCAGGCGTTGGCGCGTCCCTGGCTGGACGGCACGTCGAACATCGCCGACGACCTCGCCCGTGTCCTCGGCTCCGTCTCCACGGCCGACGTGCAGAACCTCACCGTGTCCGCGCTGCTGATGAAGCTGATGACCTCGGACACGGCGAACGCCGGTCAGCTGCGGCAACTGCTGGACAAGGCGGGCGAGCTGGGCCTCGCGGACACCCCGCTGGCCGCGCTCAACGGCCACCCGGCGAAGGTCTGACCCCACCGACGGTCCGGAACTGCCGCACAGGGGACGGCAGTTCCGGACCCTGCCGAGCCCACCCAAGACCTGAGAGGGACCCATGACCACCGGCCTGGACACCGGCACCTACGAGGTCCTGCGCGACCGCCTCGCCGCACAGGCCGCCGAACTCGCCCGCCGCGCGGAGGCGCTCAACGCCCGCCGCACCGAGGAGTTCGGCTCCACCCGCCTCGAACTCACCGGCACGGAACGCCTCGACACCGAGCACCCGGCCGCGCCGCGCGACCTCGTCGCCGTAGGGGACACGCTCCTCTTCGGCCGCCAGGTCTCCCACGGCGTCACCCGCGAGACGACGGTCGCCGACGTCCTCGCCCTGCACGACCGCCACGAGCTGAGCCGGCTGCCCGAGGACGCCGTGCCCGGACTCCTCGACGACCCGGACTTCGTACGCGAGTTCACGGCCCTGCACCGGTACTACCGCCAGGCCCGACTGCTCCAACTCCGGCGGATCGAAGGCAAGTTGCTGGCCGTCTTCCGCACCGGTGAGAAGGCCGACGACATCCGGGTGCTGCGCTGGGCGGTGCCGGAGGACGGGCGGTCGGCGACCTTCCTGGACGCGCACGGCGAGCGCGATCACGTCCTTCCGCCGCCCTACGACGTCGACTGGACGGAGACGGCCCGCGAGGACCAGGTCCCCGGACGGCATCCGCATGTCCGCATCCAGGACGGGCTGTACGTCGGCACGGTCGGCGGCACGCTCACCGTGAAGGTGGAGGACGACACCGAGACGGGGGAGGGGATCTACTCCGAACCCGTGGACGAGCCGTTGCAGTCGGCGGCAGACGCGGAGATCGCGTACGCGCGGGTGGGAGCGCTGGTGCTGCTGCGCGTCCGCCCCTACAAGGAGGAGAGCCGCCGGTACCTGGTCTTCAACACGCTGACCAAAGGGGTCGTACGGCTCGACGGGATCGGGCTGTCGTGCCGGCGGCTGCCGGAGGAGCAGGGGATCGTGTTCCCGGGCGGGTACTGCCTGGCCACGGGGGCGTGGAAGACCTTCGAAGTGGACACCGCCGGGCTGGAGTTGGAGCGGGTGGTGCGCTCGCCCAACGGTGAGGACGTGCTGTTCGCGTACCGGGCGCGGGTGCCCGGCCGGAGCCTGCTGCTGCCGTACAACATGATCCGCAAGGAGGTCGCCAACCCGCTGTCCTGCCAGGGGTGGGCGCTCTTCGACGACGGTGTGCTGACGGTGCTGCGTGCGGGCGGGGAGGGGGAGACCGCCCGGGTCCATCCGGTGCGGGTCTGGCGTACCCCGTTCGTCTCGGACACGTACGCCGCCGCTCAACTCGTAGGGGCCGGTCCGCTGTTCAGGGTCGGCAACGCCGATCTCGTGCGGGGGATCTCCGACTGTCTCTCCCTCGCGGGGGCGGTCGCCGGGATGGAGCCCACGGCGGAGGTGTACGAGGCGCTGGTCGGCGCGTGTGTGCGGGCGGCGGACTCGTACCACTGGCTCGGGGACGCCGAACTCGGCGCTCTGGGTGGACCGTTGGAGGAGGTGCGGGTAACGGCGGAGCAGGTCCTGGCCGAGTTCGAGACGGTCAGGACGCTCACCGGGCAGGCCGCCGACGCCCTCGCTGGGACCTCGGAGCGGCTCACCGGGCTGGTGCGACGGCTGCGGGGCGAGGTGCCCCGGGACGCGGCCGGATGGGTTGCGGGGCTGACCGAACTCCGGCGTGCGCAGGGGCACGTGCTGACGCTGAAGGAGATGCGGTACGCGGACACCGCGCGGATCGACGAGGTCGCGGGCGAGGCGGAGGCGGAACTCGGGGCGTTCGGGCAGCGGGCGGTCGCGTTCCTGGGGCGGGAGGACGCGTTCGCCGGGCACCACGAGGTGATCGGCGGGCTGGTCGCGGAGGCGGGGGAGCTGGCCACGGTCGCGCAGGCGGCACCGGTGGCCGCCCGGCTCGACGAACTCACCGACGGGCTGCGGACGGTGACCGAGGTGGTCGCCGGGCTCGACATCGGCGACGCCACGGTCCGTACGTCCATCCTGGAGCGGATCGCCGAGGTCCTGGGCGGCGTCAACCGGGCCCGCGCCACGCTCGACGCCCGGCGCAGGGAACTCCAGGACCGGGAAGGCCGGGCGGAGTTCGCGGCCGAGTTCGCGCTGCTCGGGCAGGCGGTGACCGGCGCGCTCGCGGACGCGACGACACCCGAGGCCTGCGACACCCAACTGGCCCGGCTGCTGGTGCAGTTGGAGAACCTCGAAGCCCGCTTCACCGACTTCGACGACTTCCTCGCCGACCTCACCGGCAAGCGCACCGAGATCTACGAGACCTTCGCCGCCCGCCGACAGGCTCTGGCCGACGAACGCGCGCGCAAGGCCGAGCAGTTGGCGGCTTCGGCGACCCGCGTCCTGGAGACGGTCGTGCGCCGGGCGGCCACGCTCGCCGACGCCGACGCGGTCAGCACGTACTTCGCCTCCGACCCGATGGTCACGAAGATCCACCGCACGGTCGCCCGACTGCGGGACCTGGGCGACCAGGTGAGGGCGGAGGAACTGACCGGCCGGCTGGCCTCGGCCCGCGAGGAGGCGGCCCGCGCCCTGCGCGACCGCGCCGACCTCTACACGGACGGCGGCCGGACCCTGCGCCTGGGCCGCCACCGGTTCGCCGTGAACACCGAGCCCCTCGACCTGACCCTGGTCCCGTCCGGCGACGGTCTCGCCTTCGCCCTCACCGGCACGGACTACCGAACCCCGGTCAGGGACCCGGAGTTCGCGGAGACCCGCCGCTTCTGGGACCGCCCGCTGCCCTCCGAGTCACCCCAGGTCTACCGCGCCGAACACCTCGCCGCCCGCCTCCTCGACGAACACGGCGCCCAGGCCCTCGCCCAGGAACCCGACCTCGCCGCCCTGGTCCGCCGGGCCGCGCAGGAGTCGTACGACGAAGGCTACGAACTCGGGGTGCACGACCACGACGCGACCGCGATCCTCACCGCCGTGCTCCGCCGGTACGAGGGCGCGGGCCTGCTGCGGCACCAACCTGTCGCCCGAGCACGGGCGTTGGAGTTCTGGGCACAGGACACGAGCCCTGAGGAACGCGCGGGATGGACCCGCCGGGCGCGGTCGCTCGCGCGGGCCCGCGACACCTTCGGGCCGACCCCGGCCGTCGCCGACTTCCTCACCGAACTGGCCGGAGACATGGGCGAGAGTGCCGCCGCGTACCTCTTCGACGAACTGACCACCGGCCCCGAGGGCTTCGTGATCAGCGCCGCCGCCCGCACCCTGCTCGACAAGTTCCGCCGGGCGGTCGGGAGTTCGGCCTACGACGACGATGTGCGCGCCGTCGCCGACCTGTCCGCCCGCCGTCAGCTGGTGGAGGCGTGGCTGACCGCGTACACGACGGCGTCCGGCACGGAGGCCGGCCCGGGGGACCTCGCGGAGGCGGTGGCCGCCGAACTCTGCCCGGACGTACCGCGCTACGAGTCGGACGCGCGGCTGACCGAGACGGTCGGGGGACTGCTGGGCACCCATCCGCGCATCGAGGCGGGGGCGTTGTCGCTGCGGGTCGATGATTTCCTGGGCAGGACGCGGGAGTTCAGGGCGTCGGACGTCCCTGGTCATCGCGCGTACCAGCGCCGCCGTACGGCGCTCGTCGCGGCCGAGCGTGCCCGGCTGCGGCTCGACGAGTTCCGGCCGCGGGTGATGTCGACCTTCGTGCGGGGGCGCCTGGTCGACGAGGTGTATCTGCCGCTGGTCGGCGACAGCCTGGCGCGGCAGATCGGTACGACGGGGGAGGGGCGGCGGACCGACACGAGCGGCCTGCTGCTGCTCGTCTCGCCGCCGGGGTACGGCAAGACGACCCTCATGGAGTACGTCGCCGAGCGGCTCGGGCTGGTGCTGGTCAAGGTCAGCGGGCCCGCCCTCGGACACGGCGTCACCTCCCTCGACCCGGCCGAGGCGCCGAACGCGACCGCCCGCCAGGAGGTGGAGAAGGTCAACTTCGCGCTCGCGGCCGGCAACAACGTGCTGCTCCACCTCGACGACATCCAGCACACCTCGCCCGAACTCCTCGAGAAATTCATCCCGTTGTGCGATGCGACGCGACGGGTGGAGGGCGTGTGGGAGGGCGTGCCGCGTACATACGACCTACGGGGGAAACGGTTCGCCGTCTGCATGACCGGCAACCCCTACACGGAGTCGGGCGGGCGGTTCCGGGTCCCCGACATGCTGGCCAACCGGGCCGACGTCTGGAACCTCGGCGACGTCCTCACCGGCAAGGAGGCGGTGTTCGCGCTGAGCTTCGTCGAGAACGCGCTGACCTCCAACCCGGTCCTCGCCCCACTCGCCGGCCGCGACCGGAACGACCTGGACCTGCTGATCCGGCTGGCGCAGGGCGACCCCTCGGCCCGCGCGGACCGGCTCTCCTACGCCTGCGACCCGGCCGAACTCGGCCGTATCGTCGCGGTGTTGGGGCAGCTGCTCACCGCCCGCGACACCGTGCTCGCGGTCAACTCCGCGTACATGGCGTCGGCGGGGGCGACGGACGCGGCCCGCACGGAACCGCCGTTCCGGCTCCAGGGGTCGTACCGCACGATGAACCGCATAGCCCAGCGCATCGAGCCGGTGATGAACTCCCGTGAGGTGGCCGCCGTGGTGGACGACCACTACACCGCCGAGGCGCAGACCCTGGCGACCGGAGCCGAGGCGAACCTGCTGAAGCTGGGGGAGCTGCGCGGCACCCTGAGTGCCGAACAGGCCGTGCGCTGGGCTGAGTTGAAGGCGGCCTATGTGCGGGAGCGGGGTGCCGGGGAGGACGAGCCGCTGCGCCGCGCGGTCGCCGCACTCGGGGTGCTGGCCGAGCGGATCGGCGCGGTGGAGTCGGCGATCACCCGGGCGAGCGGGGCGAGTTGACGGCCACGGAGCCGTCGTGGAGCCGTGTCCTCGGCGGGACGGCCGTCGACCCGCCCGCTCAACTGCTAGAGCTGCAACAGGCGTTGGGTGATCTCGCGGTACTGCCGCAGCGCGTTGCGGAACTCCTCGGACTCCGATTCCGCCTGGGCCTCGGGGTCCTGGTCGGCCCACGCGGCGCGCAGGAGGTCGCGGCGGGCCGCGAGGGCGGAGGCGAGGTGGGCGGTCGCCTCGTCGTAGGCGCTCTCCGCCTCCTGCAACGCGTCGCGCGGGGTGTCCGCGAAGGTGTTCAGCGCGTGCCGCAGCCGCTGGAGGACCTGGTCCCGCTCGCCCGACGGGAGCAGCGGCTCCGGTCCCGGGGTGCGGCGCTCGGAGGGAACCCTGTTCTGACCTGCGGGTTGTTGGGCGCGTGTCTGGTCGTACATCATCGGGAGTCGCTTCCGTTCCGCCCGAAGGCGTTTCTGGGATTCGTCCGTGCACCGGCCACTGCCCTGCGCCGTGCTGCCAGTCAACGTGCGGCGACGGTCCGTGTCAACGCGACGGTCACGCCGCCTCGGCCGCCGCGTTCCGGCGCGGGCCGGAGTACCGTGGAAGGACCGAGGCCTGCGCGCGCCGATCCTCCGCTCCGGCGCCCTGTCCTCGCGTTTCCCTTCCCAGGGGCAGCCCGTGACCCCGGCCGCGCCATCCGCAGCGAGGCCGAGGAGTCCCGGCATGTCGACCATCTCCACCCCGTCCCCGACGGGCATCCCGGCGGGCACCGACCCGCCGCCCCCGTCCCCGACACCGCCCGCGCCCTACGACGGCACGTCCCCCTTCCCGCCCGACCAGGGCCCGGCGCCCGTCCGCAGCAGCGGGGACCGGATCTACGTCGGGATCACGGCGGCGATCGTCGTCCTGCCGTTCGTGGGCCTCGGCCTGGCCGGCTGGCTGCTGTGGGGGCGGCTGATCCACCCCGTCGACATCGTGCTCGCGGCCGTCCTCTACACGGTCACCGGCCTCGGCGTCACCGTCGGCTTCCACCGCGGGCTCACCCACGGCTCGTACCGCGCGATCCGGCCCGTGCGCATCGTGCTCGCGGTCGCCGGGTCGATGAGCTTCCAGGGCGACGTCATCGGCTGGGTCGCCACCCACCGCCGCCACCACGCCTTCACCGACCGGCCCGGCGACCCGCACTCGCCGTACCGCTACGGCACCCATCTGCGTGGCCAGTTGCACGGACTGTTCGACGCGCACGTCGGCTGGCTGTTCCGCAACGAGCAGACCCCGCCCGAGCGTTACGCCCCCGACCTCGTCGCCGACCCCGACATCCGGGCCGTCTCCCGCGCCTTCCCGTGGCTGTGCCTGGTCACCCTCGCGCTGCCGTTCGGCCTCGGCTGGGCGATCGGCGGCAGCTGGCTGTACGGCGTAACAGGCCTGCTGTGGGCGGGACTTGTGCGCATCGCGCTGCTCCACCACGTCACGTGGAGCGTCAACTCGCTGTGCCACATGATCGGTGAACGCCCCTTCCGCACCCGGCGCCACGACCGCGCCACCAACCTGTGGCCGCTGGCCCTGCTCTCCTTCGGCGAGAGCTGGCACAACCTCCACCACGCCGAACCCACCAGCGCCCGGCACGGCGTCGACCGCGGCCAGATCGACCCCTCGGCCGCCGTCATCCGCCTGATGGAGCGCGCCGGCTGGGTCCACGACGTGCACTGGCCGACCGCGGACCGGATCACCGCCCGCCGCGCCTGACCCGTGCCCGCCCCTCGCTACGACCGCTCGGGCGCCGGAATGCTGCCGGTGTCGAAGTCGCCGGCGATGATGCGGGCCGCCAGGTCCGAAAGACGCAGATGGCGGGCGCGGGCGTAGGCACGGAACGCGGCGAAGGCCTCGTCGACGGAGGTGTTCCAGCGCTCCGCCAGCACACCCTTGACCTGCTCGATGAGGATGCGGCTGGTCAGCGCGTTCTGCAGCTGGCTGTTCTCGACGTGCGACTGCTCCAGCGTGCGCTGCTGGAGCACCGCGATCGTCGCCACGTCCGCCAGGGCCTGGGCGAGCGCGATGTCGTCGTCGCCGAGCGGGTTCGGGGCGGTCTGGAACAGGTTGAGCGCGCCGACCACCCGGTGGCGCAGCCGCAGCGGGATGGCGTGCGTGGTCACATACCCCGTCGCACGGGCCTGCGCCGCGAACCGCGGCCAGGCCGCGCTCGCCTCCGCGCGGGTCAGATCGATGTTGGTGCGGGCCGCGCCGGTGGCGTAGCACTCGACGCACGGACCCTGGTCGTGCTGGAGCGCGAGCAGCTCCAGCAGCCGGGTGTGCTCGTCCGACGCGGCGATGATCTGCAGTTCGCCGTGCGCGTCCGCGAGGAGGATGCCGGCCGCCGACACGTCGAGCAGCTCGACGCAGCGCGCGGACAGCCGGTGCAACAGGTCGATGACGTCGAAGTCCTCGACCAGCGAGTCCGCGACCTCCACGAAGATCTCGGCCAGACGTCGTTCGCGGGCCATGCCGATCATCCCTTTCCACCGTCGGGCGAGTACGGCCCGCTTCTGTCGTCCATGTCGCCGTCGAGTCCGTCCTTGAAACGGAGCCTGCGGGCGACCACGTCCTCGGCGACCTCGCCGAGGGGGCGTTCACTTCCGTAGGCGTGGGCGCGCAACCGGAGGAGGGCCTCCTGGATGGACACGCCCAGCTGCACACTGATCATGCCGGTGGCCTGGTGCACGACCGGCCGGTTGAGCCCGGAGGGCCAGTGCGGAACCGTCTCCGGGCCCGTCGTGCCGTCCGGGTACCCGCCGTCGTACTCCCCGTCATACCCGCCCCCGTTGCCATTTCCGCCGTTTCCGCCGCCGATGTTTCCCCCGCCGATGTCGCCGCTGCCGCTGAGGAACGTGACGGTCAGCGCCGAGGTCAGGGCGGTCGCGTCCGCGTACTGCTGCTCGCTGACCCGGCGCTCGCCGTCGCACAGCACGGTCAGCACGCCCACCCGGATCGCCCCGATGCCCAGCGGGAACCCGCAGACACCCGCCACCCCCAGATCGCGCGCGGCCGGCAGGAGCACCGGCCAGCGCTCGGGCCGCACCCGCTCCAGATCCGGCTCCAGCACCGGCAGCCCGGTACGGACCGCCTCCGGTCCCGGACCCTCGCCCAGCGTGAACTGCAGCTCCTCGAAACGGGCGCTCAGCTCTGGATGGCACCACAGCGGCTCCGCCGTACGGTCGTCGCCGACCAGCAGGGACAGCGCGACGCCCGCGGCACCCAGCGCCCGGGCGCAGGCCTGCGCCGGATCGCCGCCCTCGCCGAGGCGCAGTGACCGCAGGACTTCGGCCATGCCGTCGCTGATCACCCTGCTCCGTTCCGCGGCGGCCGGGACACCTCGAGACGAGACGCCGACCGGCATGCGCCGTACATTACGTGGCCCGCCGCGCCGGTACGTCCTTCCAGGCGTCCAGGGTGCTCGCGTACCGCGGGAACCGCTCCAGCAGACCACTGGCCCGGAACACCAGCTCCGGCCCCGGACGGACATGGACGACACGCAGCCAGCCGAGCCGCTCACGACACTCCTCCCACGCCACGCACAGCGGGTCCAGAACACTGCCGTCCATGAAGGTCACGCCGAGCAGGTCCACGACGACGAAGAGCCGCCCCGTGCCGTGCCGGGCCGCGTCCAGCTCACGTGCGAACGCCGGCACGGTCGTCAGATCCAGCTCGCCGTCCGCCAGGACCACTCGTAACTCGTCGAACAGATCAGGTCGCGGTGCCATGGCCACCGACTCCCGGTGAGTTGATCACTCTCGTCGTGCGCAGGGCCTCAGTTGCGCGGAACGGGACCACCACGGAGAGGGCCGGGGACTCGGGCTGCCGTACGGCCACGGTACTGCGGGGGCGGGAGCCGCCGGGAATCGTTTCCGGCTAACGGGTACCGGTTTCGGCCTTGTCGTCGCGCGGGGCGGGCGGATGCGATAGCGGGGTGTCGGGTGGGTGCGCCGCGGGGTGCTCGCCGGTCAGTGGTCGAGCGGGCCGGGTGTCGGCTCGCTAGTCGTCCTGGTGCGGTACCCACTCGCTCTTGTCCAGTGAATAGCCGTAGCGCGGACGGCCGTTCATCCCGCTGGTGTGGAACGGCTTCCCCTGGTCGTCGATGCGGAGCACCCCGTGCCGGGTGCCGCTGGACCACGCCAGCTCCAGATACCAGCGCACGTCGTGCGAGTCCGCGGCGGCCGTGATGTACAGGACCTCGGGATCGCTCTCGCTCACCTTGTACGGCAGCCCGGTCTGCCCGGCCATGGGTGTGGCCCCCGGCCGGGCCGCGTCCAGCCCGACGTCGAAGGAGTGCGTGGGCACCCCGCCGCCGCAGCCGACGCCGACATACCCCATCGTGTACGCGTTCCGGGCGAGCGGCGCCCCGCTGCCGACCACCCGCACGTTCAGCGACTGCAGTACGACGGTGTCCGCACCGGTGCCCTGCACGGTCAGCTCCAGATACTGACTGCCGGCCGACACCGCCCCCAGCGCACTCACCCAGCTCGGCGCGTCCTGCTCGGTGGGCGGCGGCGGAACCTTCGCCGCGTTCTCGTCGACCAGGTAGGTCTGACTGCACGGACTCTCCCAGGCGTACGGCCGGGTCGTGACGGTCAGCGGAACGGCCGCGGACTGGTCCGTGCCGGCGCCTCCGCCGCCGCCTCCGCTCGCCGTGCCCGCGGCCGCGTTGCCGCTCGTCCTCGCGGACGCGGAGGGGTTCGTGCTGTCGGAGGGGGAGGTGGAGGAGGGCGAGGAGGTCGCCTCCGACGTCGACTTCGGCGGGGCCGAGGTGGAGCCGGTGCCGTTGCCCTGTCCGGTGGAGGTGACGGAGCCTGCCTCCTGCTTGCGGTCACCGCCGCCGTCGTCACCGGAGAGGAGGCGGGGGACGAGGGCGGTGGCAGCGAGGACCACGGCTACGGCGGCTGCGGCGAAGAGGGTGGTGCGGCGGCGGGTGTGGGGGGTGCGGGGGGTGGGGGTGTTGGGTGCGGGGGGTTGGGGGGTGGTGGGGGGTTCGGTGGCGGTGTGGGTGCGGGTGCGGGTGCGGGTGCCGGTGGCGGTGGCGGTGGCGGTGCTGGCGTGGGCGTTGGCTTCGGCGGTGGCTCCGGTGGGAGCAGGGGTGTTGGTGCTGGTGTTGGTGGGAGCGGGGGTGCCGGTGTCGGTGCCCGGATCCGGGGGTGTCGCGGCGGCCTCGGGTGCGCTTGCGGCGGCGGTCGGGCTCGGGGTGGCGCTCGTGGCGTTATCGATGCTGGTCGTGGCGCTCGTGGCGCTCGTGGCGCTCGTGGCGCTCGTGGCGCTCGTGGCGCTGGTCGTGGCGCTCGCGGTGTTGGTTGGGGTGCCGGTGATGGCGGCCTTCCGCTCCCGCTGGCGTGCCCCGTCGGCCAGGATCCACCGGCGGTGGGCCTCGACGAGCTCGTCCGGGGTCGCCTTGCAGAGCCGGGCGAACCGCTCGACGGGGGCGTACTCCGTGGGTACGGCATCGCCGTTGCAGTAGCGGTGCAACGTCGACGTACTCATGTGCAGCCGCTTCGCGAGCACGCCGTAACTCAGCCCCGACCGGTCCTTCAGCTCCCGTATCAGCGCCGCGAAATCGGCCGTCTCCTCAGCCCCCGCCACCGTGCCCCCATTCCAGTCGAGCGTTCCAGGGGGTCACTGTTCCCCCAGGTAAGAGCCGGTGCGAACGTTCCAGGTTCCCGTAGATCCCGGCTGTCGTAGCGGGTGGGACGGAAAGCGGCACAAGCTGCGGTCATCAAAGCACGCCGCCCGCCGAACGGTTGGGCGGCCGGCGACTTCCCACGTTTCCCCACCCTTCCCCACCTTTCCGAAAGGGATCACCATGTCCGCGTTCACCGCCCGTCCCCGTACCCGCCTCTTCGCCGCGGCCACGGTCGCCCTCGCCGCCCTCTCCCTCACCGCCTGCAACGACAAGCTGGGAGTACAGGACGAGGGAGCGGCCCAGACCGGCACGACGGCACCGACGTCGACGCAGGCGCCGGAGAAGACGGGTGGGGCGGGCCATACCGGGGGCTCGACGTCGGGCAACTCGACGTCGGGCAACTCCTCGACCGGGGGTGACAAGGGGTCAGGCGGCGCGACGGGTTCGAACGGAGGCAAGTCGAGCGGCGGCAAGACGGGCGCGGGCAAGACGAGTGGGGGGTCCGGCGCGAACTCCGGTGCGAACTCCGGCTCCAACACCTCGGCGAGCAGCGTCCCGTGCAGCGGAGCCAACACGAAGGTGACGGCCCAGTCGGTGTCCCGCCCCATCAACCACATGCTGCTCACGGTCACCAACACCGGCACCAAGACCTGCGACCTCTACTACTACCCCGCCCTCAACTTCGACGACGCCCAGTCGGTCCCCCCGGTCATGAAGGAGTCCCAGCCCCAGGCGGTCACCACCCTCACCCCGGGCCAGTCCGGCTACGCCGGCGTCGCCCTCGCCGACGGAGACAACGGCACCGGCACCAACGGCCACACCGCCAAGTCCCTCGCCGTCTACTTCTTCGACCGCAACAACAACAGCATCAGCCCGGCAGCAACACCCTCCCTTCCGACGAAGGGCGTGTACATCGACGACTCGCTGCGGGTGACGTACTGGCTGTCTAGCGCGCAGGACGCGCTGACGTACTGACGTACTGAGTACCGGGGACGTGGAAGATCAGAGGGCCGGTACTGGTTCAGTACCGGCCCTCAACTGCGCTGATGCCCCCCCGTATAGCTCGTTTCCCTGCCACCCCGGCCACTACCGATCCCTGCGGGGGTGCTACCCGACGCGGGCGATCGCCGGGGTTGCGGTACCTGGCTGCCGTACTGCAGGCTCCAAGCGGGGGTGACCATGGAACGGCATGTGCTGGAATCGCTGTTGGCCGGTGATGACGAGGCGTCCGTGGCTGCCCTGGCCACCCTCCGAGACGGCGCCACTTACTGGATGACGGCTCGGGCGCAACCCGCAGCCCGGCACGCCGGAGTCTTCAAGGGCCGACTTCAACGCATGCGGATGCACGGACTCGAACCCCTTGGGCTGGAACGAGCAGTGCAGCTCGTCCGCGAACATGGCCAGCCCGTGCGCACAGGGTTCATCGATGCCGCCGACCGGACATGGACCACCCTGCTCTTCCTCACCGAGGACGGCAGCACACTGGTGGCCTGCGCCGGCTGGCCGCTGCCGCTGGTCAGGAACCCACCGCTTTAGGAGTTCGACCTACACCCGCCCCCGCCTCCGAAGAAAAAGCTACGCACAATGCCAGAGGGCCCGGTGCAACGTACACACCGGGCCCTCTGAACTGCTATTTGGCTGTCGGGGTGGCGGGATTTGAACCCACGACCTCTTCGTCCCGAACGAAGCGCGCTGCCAAGCTGCGCTACACCCCGATGTCGCCACTCATCTTGCGAGTGTTGCTGCTCATCGCGGCGACGTCGTTTACTTTAGCCCACCGGTGGCTGGAGACGAAATCCGGTTTTGGTGCGGTGGCGGGTGAGGTTCGGGCGGGCGTGGTCGAGGGCCACGAGGAGGACGGAGAGGGCGTAGAAGGCGAGGCCGAGGAGGAGGGCGTTGCCCAGGACGCTCTTGTAGCCGTGCCGTTCGACGTCCAGGAACGAGTAGAGGTAGCGGCCCGGGGTGCCGGGGAGGATCAGTTCGCCGCGGCCCAGCGACACCGCCAGGTATGTCAGCGGGTACAGCAGCCACGTCGCGGCCATCCGCAGCCGTAGCCGGCCGGGGGCGGTCAGGAACAGCCAGTCGATCACCGCGGCGATCGGCGTCACCGTGTGCAGGATCTGGTTGGTCACCGCCTGCCAGCCCGTGACGGTTCCGCCCGTCATCGCGAACGGGCTCGACGCGTGCGGCACCAGGATCAGGTGGTACACCAGGCTCGTGATCGTGATGTAGAGCAGCGCCGCGCCCGTGATCAGGGGGGAGACCGGGCGGCGGGCCGTCCACGCTCGGCGGGCCGTGGCGAGCATGACCAGCGCGAGCAGGATGTTGCTCTGGATCGTGAAGTACGTCAGCACCCGGATCGGGCTGCCGAGCAACAGGTCGACGGTCACCGCCGCTGCCGCCACCAACGCGACCAGCAGTCGGTACGCCGCTGTCAGCGGGCGGGAGTACGGGGCCACCACCGCGGTGGCGGGAACGGGCGAGGCGAGCAGCGCGGGCATGCCGGGTACCGCGGGGAGGTCCGGGATGTCCCTGGGTATCGGGGCGGTCATGCCCTCACGCTAGGCAGCGGGGACGAATCGGGCGATACGGGTGGGCTGGACGAGCTACGCCGGTCTAACCGACGCGACGCCGGCTGCGACGCACTCCGCCGCTCCGGCCCCGGGTCCGGAGCTCACCCCGGCTGTCCACACAATTCGACGTACACCCCGACGTACACCCCGACGCACACCCCGATCTCGCCCTCAGCACGTCCTGCGTACGGACCTCCGGCACTACCTCCCTGGCCCTCCGGCACTGCCCCCTGGACCTCCGGTACGTCCCTACTCCCGCCCCCGGAGCGCCCCACCCGGCCCCCTGGACCTCCGGCACGCCCCTACTCCCGTCCCCCGGAACTCCCCGCCCGCCCTCCGAGGAACCCCGGGTCCCCCTACTCCCGCCCCACCAACGTCATCAACGTAGCCTCCGGCGGACAAGCAAACCGCACCGGCGTGTACCGATTCGTCCCGCACCCCGCCGACACATGCAGATACGACGTCCGCCCCTCGGCCGTATGCCGGGACAGCCCCTTGACCCGGTCCGCGTCCAGGTCGCAGTTGGTGACCAGTGCGCCGTAGAACGGGATGCACAGCTGGCCGCCGTGGGTGTGGCCGGCGAGGATCAAGGGGTAGCCGTCCGCCGTGAAGGAGTCCAGGGCGCGGAGGTACGGCGCGTGGACCACGGCCATGGAGAAGTCGGCGTTGTCGGACGGGCCGCCGGCCACCTGGGCGTAGCGGTCGCGTTTGATGTGGGGGTCGTCCAGGCCGGTCAACTCCACGGAGGCGCCCTCGAACTTGAGCGTCCCCCGGGTGTTCGTCAGGTTCAGCCAGCCCGCGGCGTCGAAGCCGTCCCGCAGGTCCTCCCACGGGTTGTGGATCACGCCGGTGACGGGCGGGTTGCCGTTCAGGCCGTGGCGGCCGGCGCTCTTCTCCAACAGGTACCGGGCGGGGTTGCGGGGCTTGGGGCCGTAGTAGTCGTTCGAGCCGAAGACGTACGCCCCCGGGAAGTCCATCAGCGGGCCCAGCGCGTCCAGCACCTCGGGGATGCCCTCCGGGTCGGAGAGGTTGTCGCCGGTGTTGATCACGAAGTCGGGGCGCAGGCCCGCCAGCGAGCGCAGCCAGCGCTGCTTCTTGCGCTGGCCGCCGACCATGTGGATGTCGGAGACCTGGAGGACTCTGAGCGGGCGCATCCCCGCCGGCAGCACCGGGACCGTCACCCGCCGCAGCCGGAAGGAGCGGACCTCGAAGCCCGCCGCGTAGACCAGACCGGCGGCGCCGGCCGCCGCAATTCCCAGAGGTACTCCGTATCGCGCGCGCATACCGCCATCGTGTCAGACCGCACTGACACCCCGTCGGGCGCGGCCGCTTAAGCACCCCCGCAAGCACCCCGCCAGCGTCCCCGCGGGCGGTCGGGAAAATCTGCGGGCGCCCGCACTCACGCACCTGCGAGAATCAAACCCATGACCACCACGCTCAAGTCGAAGCTGCAGGAAGACCTCAACGCCGCGATCAAGGCGCACGACAAGCTGCGCTCCTCCACGCTCCGGCTGACGCTCTCCGCGATCACCAACCAGGAGGTCGCGGGCAAGGAGAAGCGTGAGCTCTCCGACGACGAGGTCCTCAAGGTGATCACCAAGGAGGCGAAGAAGCGCCGCGAGGCCGCGGACGCCTTCGCGCAGGGCGGGCGTCCCGAGCAGGCCGCGCAGGAGAAGGCGGAGGGCGAGATCCTCGCCGAGTACCTGCCCAAGCAGCTCGGTGACGAGGAGCTGGCCGCGATCGTCTCCCAGGCGGTCGAGGAGGCGAAGGCGGCCGGTGCCGAGGGCCCGCGCGCCATGGGTGCCGTCATGAAGATCGTGAACCCGAAGGTCGCCGGCCTGGCAGACGGCGGCCGCGTCGCCGCCGCGGTGAAGAAGCTCCTCGCCGGCTGAATCGCCCGCCTGGAGAGAGCCGTTTCTCCACGACGACGGGGGCGCCCCTTTTCACAAGGGGCGCCCCCGTCGTCGTAGACGAAAAGGCGGTTCGGTCGGCCGGGGGCTAGCCCCTGTTGCCGCCGTTTCCGTTGCCGTTGTTCCCGCCGTTGTCGTTGCCCTGGAAGAAGCCGTCGGGGAGGGAGAACGTCGGGTCGGGGTTGGCGCCGCCGTCGGTGGTGCCGATGGTGCCGCCGTTGGTGGTCAGGCCGCCGTTGTCATTGCCCCCGTTGTTGTTGCCGCCGTTGTTGTTCCCGCCGTTGTTGTTCCCGCCGTTGTCGTTGTTCTTGCCGCCGTCGTTTCCCTTGTCCTTGTCCTTCGTGGGGTCCGGGATGTTGACGAGGGTGAAGGACTGGGCCTGCTTGCCTTCGAGGGCGCCGGACATGGCGTCCTTCCAGATCGGGCCGGGGGTGTCGGCGCCGTAGACCTCGTCGTGGTAGACCCCGCCGATGCGGATGTTGGTCATCTCGACGTTCTGCTTCGGGCTGCCGACCCAGACCGCGCCGGCCAGGTTCGGCGTGTAGCCGACGAACCAGGCGTTCTTGCGGGCGTCCGTCGTACCGGTCTTACCGGCGCTCTCGCGGTCGGTGAGGCCGGCCTCCTGGCCGGTGCCGGAGTCGACCACGCCGCGCAGCACGGTGTTGATGGTGTCGGCCGTCTTCTTGCTCATCGCCCGCGAGCAGGTGGACTTCGGGACGGCGAGCGACTTCTCCTCGTTGCCCACCTTCTGGGTGATGGACTCGATGGCGATCGGGGTGCAGTAGGTGCCCTCGTTGGCGAAGGCCGCGTAGGCGGTGGCCATCGTCAGCGGCGAGAGGCCCTTCGAGCCGAGCGCGATGGCCGGGACCTCGGGGATCTTGTCGCCGTTGCCCTGCACGACACCGAGCTTGTTGGTCATGCTCACGACGGGGCACAGACCGATGTCGGAGATCATCTGAACGAAGTAGGTGTTGACCGACTTGGCCATCGCCTCCTTCAACGCGTACGGACCGTGCTCCGACTCGCTCTCGTTCTCCACCGTCGCGCCGCCCGTGTTGACCCAGTTCTTGCCGCTGCAGGTCGAGACGGGGCTCGGGTAGTCCATCGAGTACGGCGCCGGGTACTGCTGCGTGGCGGGCAGGCCCTGCTCCAGTGCCGCCGCCGCGACGAACGGCTTGAACGTCGAACCGGTCGGGAAGCCGAAGTTCGAGCCGCCCATGTCGGCGTTGACCGAGTAGTTGTACTCCGTCTCGTTCTTGCCGTAGCCGTACGGCCTCGACTGGCCCATCCCGAGGATCTTGCCGGTGCCGGGTTCGACCAGGGTGGCCGCCGCGGCGACCGAGTCCGACTTGTAGATGTGGTCCTTGAGCGAGGCCTGCACCGAGTCCTGCGCCTGCGGGTCCAGCGTCGTACGGATCGTCAGGCCGCCCTGGTTCCAGATCTTCGCCCGGGCCTCCTTGGTCTTGCCGAAGACCGGGTCGCTCAGGAAGACGTTCTCGACGTACTTGCAGAAGAAGCTGGCGCCCTTGGCGGCGGTGATGCAGCCGTTCTTCGGCTGGCTGACCTTGAGGCCGAGGTCCGTCTTCTCGGCCGCGTCCGCCTCCGCCTTGGAGATGTCGCCGACCTCCGCCATGCGGGCCAGCACGGTGTTGCGCCGCTTCTTGGCCTCGGCCTCGTCGTTGATCGGGTCGTAGCGCGTGGGCGACTGGACGATGCCCGCGAGGAGTGCCGACTGCGGGAGGGTGAGGTCCTTGGCGTGCTTGGAGAAGTAGCGCTCGGAGGCGGCCTCGACGCCGTAGGCCTGCTCCCCGAAGAACGTGATGTTCAGGTAGTTCTCGAGGATTTTCTTCTTGCCGAGCTTCTCCTCGATCTGGATCGCGTACTTCAGCTCCTTGACCTTGCGGCCGAGCGTCTGCTGGGTGGCCTGGGCGACCTTCGTCGGGTCGTCACCGGCCTCCTCCACGAAGTAGTTCTTCACCAGCTGCTGCGTGAGCGTCGAGGCGCCCTGGGAGACCCCGCCGCTCTGCGCGTTCTTGTTGAGGGCGCGCAGGACGCCCTTCAGGTCGATCGCGCCGTGCTGGTAGAAGCGCGAGTCCTCGATCGCGACGATCGCCTTCTGCATGTACGGCGAGATGTCCTTGAGCTCCACCACCGTGCGGTCACGGGAGTAGACCGAGGCGATCTGGTTGCCCTTGCTGTCCAGGATCGTGGTGCGCTGGCTCAGCTGAGGGCTCTTCAGATTGTCCGGGATGTCGTCGAATCCCTGGACCGAGCCCTTGGCAGCGAGTCCGAGCGCGCCGGCCGCGGGCATCGCGATTCCGGCCATGACGGCACCGGCGAGCACACTGACACCGAGGAACTTGGCGGCCTGCTGCATGGGGGACAGGCCACCACCCGAGCGCTTTTTTGGCATGGGGGCAGCCTACGTTCTCATTCGCCGGACACGTGTATAGGCGTTGGCCTAAGCTGCTCTCAACTGTCACAGCAGAGCGGTCACGTATCAATACGTCCGGCGACCCCGAATCGTTCCGGTCGTCCCCTGTTTTTTGTCGGGGGCGTGTCCGAATCCGCCTCCTGTGTCACCTGGTGCCCCTTGTGGCGCATGTCAACTGTCCCGGTTTGCCGGGATAGTCACGCATGTCGTCAGCTCACTCCCCCGGGTGATCTGCCGCTTACCCATAGTCCGTTCGGGCCATTCAAGATTGGGCCCGAAGGGGGTGTTGCGCTGTGCCCACCTTCCGTAACGTCCTCAACTGGCGGCGGTGAATATGCCGCTGCCGCCGTGGGGGAGCCTCGATTCGGGAGAGGACGGCGCCGGTATGGGCTGGGTAACCGACTGGAGTGCGCAGGCGGCCTGCCGCACTACCGATCCGGATGAACTGTTCGTTCAAGGAGCAGCGCAGAACAGGGCGAAGGCAGTGTGCACCGGATGTCCGGTACGCACGGAGTGCCTCGCCGATGCGCTCGACAACCGCGTCGAATTCGGCGTGTGGGGAGGAATGACGGAACGGGAGCGCCGCGCACTGCTGCGCAGGCGGCCCACTGTCACTTCATGGCGCCGGCTACTGGAGACCGCGCGTATCGAGTACGAACGAGGGGTCGGCATCATCCCCCTCGACGACGACGAGATCTACGAGAACTACGCGGCGGTGGGCTGACCCCCACCGGTCCCCCTCGGGGCCGACCCCGGGCGATCCCCGGGGCGTGCGTCCGAGGGGTGGCATCCCCGGGACAGGTCCCCGGGGTGCGCGTCAGACCTTCGTCTCGGGCAGCTCCGGCCGACCGGCCGCGAGCCGGTTCCCGATGGCCCGCAGCCCCGCGAGGTCATGCACATCGCCGGGCAGCGCGGCCACCTCGGCCACGGCCACCTCGGGGTGACGTGCGGTGAAGCGGTCACGTGTGCGCTGCTCGCGGGAGAGCAGCCGCATCCGCTCGGCATGCAACTTCAGCAGGCCTGCGGTGAGTTGATCGACAGATCGCTCGTCGTCGGACTGCTGGTCGGCGGATCGCTCGTCGTCCGTGGTGGCGGGGGAGCCTTCGTCACGAGCCGATGCCTGGGAACCGGGAGAGCTGGGACCGGGCGAATCTGAACTGCCGTACGTGTCGGGAGAGTTACGAAGTCCAGCTTTCCCGCCCATCTGATCGACAATGCGGGGCTCTTCAAGATTTTCCGCAGCGGCGAGTGCCCGCTCGGCAGACAGCCGGGCGGCTCCGCTGCCGTGCACCCGGTTGAGGACCAGACCGGCCAGCGGCATCTCCTCGGCCGCCAGCCGCTCCACGAAGTACGCCGCCTCGCGCAGCGCGTCCCGCTCCGGGGCCGCGACCACCAGGAACGCCGTGCCGGGCGCCTGGAGCAGCTTGTACGTCGCGTCCGCGCGGGTGCGGAACCCGCCGAAGGTGGTGTCCATCGCGGCGATGAACGTCTGGATGTCCTTGAGCAGTTGACCGCCGAGCAGCTTGCCGAGCGTGCCGGTCATCATCGACATGCCGACGTTGAGGAACTTCATCCCGGCCCGTCCGCCGAGCTTCGCCGGCGCGGTCAGCAGCCGGATCAGCTTGCCGTCCAGGAACGAGCCGAGACGTTTCGGCGCGTCCAGGAAGTCGAGCGCGGAGCGGGACGGCGGGGTGTCCACCACGATCAGGTCCCAGTCGTGCTGGGCGCGCAGCTGGCCCAGCTTCTCCATCGCCATGTACTCCTGCGTGCCCGCGAAGCCCGCCGAAAGCGACTGGTAGAAGGGGTTGTTGAGGATCGCGGCCGCCCGCTCGCGGTCCGCGTGCGCCTCGACGATCTCGTCGAAGGTGCGCTTCATGTCGAGCATCATGGCGTGCAGTTCGCCGTCCCCGTCGACGTCCTTCACGCGCCGGGGGGTGTTGTCCAGCGAGTCGATCCCCATGGACTGGGCGAGCCGCCGCGCCGGGTCGATGGTCAGCACGACTACCCTGCGCCCGCGCTCGGCGGCCCGCAGCCCGAGCGCCGCCGCGGTGGTGGTCTTGCCGACCCCGCCGGAGCCGCAGCACACGACGATGCGGGTCTCCGGGTCGTCGATCAGCGGGTCCACGTCGAGCACGCGCGCGTGGGTGATGCGGTGGGAGCGGGAGTCCTGGGCGGTCTTGCGGTCGCGGGCGGGGTCCTGCGTGTGGGCCGGGTCCGGACTCATGACATCCCCTGCTTCCGCAGCTCGCTGGCGAGTTCGTACAGGCCCCCGAGGTCCATGCCCTCGGTGAGCAACGGCAGTTCGTGCAACGGCAGGCCCTGCTCGGCCAGGACGGCCCGCTGGTCGTGCTCCAGCGTGTACCGCGCGGCGTACTCCTCGGCCTGGGCGAGCAGCGGGTCGACCAGCTTCTCGGCGTTGCCGCCGCGCCGGGCGCCGCCGAGGCCCGCGGAGGACAGCGCCTGGGCGACGGCGGTGCGCGGGACGGCCCGCACGAGGTCGATGTCGGTCGCGTCGAGCACCTCGGGGCGGACCATGTTGACGATGATCCGGCCCACCGGCAGCTTGGCCGCCCGGAGTTCGGCGATGCCGTCCGCGGTCTCCTGGACGGGCATCTCCTCCAGCAGCGTCACCAGGTGCACGGCCGTCTCCGGCGACTTCAGGACCCGCATCACCGCCTGCGCCTGATTGTGTATCGGGCCGATCTTCGCGAGGCCGGCCACCTCGTCGTTGACATTCAGGAAGCGGGTGATGCGGCCGGTCGGCGGGGCGTCCATCACGACGTAGTCGTAGACGAACCGCCCGCTCTTCTCCTTGCGGCGGACGGCCTCGCAGGCCTTGCCGGTCAGGAGGACGTCCCGGAGGCCGGGCGCGACCGTGGTGGCGAAGTCGATCGCCCCGAGTTTCTTCAGGGCGCGGCCCGCTCCGCCGAGTTTGTAGAACATCTGGAGGTAGTCCAGTAGGGCCAGTTCGGGGTCGATGGCCAGGGCGTACACCTCCCCGCCCCCGGGAGCGACGGCGATCTTCCGCTCCTCATAGGGCAGCGTCTCCGTCTCGAAGAGCTGCGCGATGCCCTGGCGACCCTCGACCTCGACGAGAAGCGTCCGCTTCCCCTCGGTGGCCAGGGCCAGCGCTAGGGCTGCGGCCACCGTGGTCTTGCCGGTACCGCCCTTGCCACTGACGACCTGGAGCCTGCTCACGTCTTCGAGCCTAACCAGTCCGCGCCCGAACCAAGCCAGAGGCTGTGGATAACGCGACCGCGGGCGGCCGGTTCGCAGCGGCTAAAGTCGGCCGCATGACCAAGTGGGAATACTCGACTGTGCCGCTGCTCGTCCACGCCACGAAGCAGATTCTGGACACCTGGGGCGAGGACGGCTGGGAGCTCGTCCAGGTCGTGCCCGGGCCGAACAACCCCGAGCAACTGGTGGCCTACCTCAAGCGGGAGAAGGCATGAGCGCCGTCGACGCCCGGCTGGCCGAACTCGGTCTGACCCTGCCGGCGGTCGTCCCGCCGCTCGCCGCGTACCAGCCCGCCGTGCAGAGCGGGGTCTACGTGTACACCTCGGGCCAACTGCCCATGGTGGACGGCAAGCTTCCCGTCACCGGCAAGGTGGGCGCTGAGGTCACCGCCGAGGAGGCCAAGGAACTGGCCCGTACCTGCGCGCTGAACGCCCTCGCGGCGGTCAAGTCCGTCGCCGGTGACCTGGACCGTGTCGCGCGCGTCGTGAAGGTCGTCGGCTTCGTCGCCTCGGCCTCCGACTTCACCGGCCAGCCCGGCGTCATCAACGGCGCCAGCGAGCTGCTCGGCGAGGTCCTCGGCGACAAGGGCGTGCACGCGCGCAGCGCGGTCGGCGTGGCGGTACTGCCGCTGGACTCGCCGGTCGAGGTCGAGATCCAGGTGGAGCTGACGGAGGCATAGTCGGTGTCCCGGGGCGGCTGAGCGTTTGATGTCGTCCCGGGGTCGGTGGCGGGCCGAGTCGATCGCCGTCGCCGTCCCGGGGCGCACGACGACCTCACGTGACCGCACTCACCGTCCCGGGACGAGTGATCGGCCCTGGCACCCCTCCCGTACCGGGTGATCGGCCGTACCGGGTGTAATCGCAGCCCAGGGGTACGTCTTGTTGCCTCTCGAACATCCGCGCGCTACGGGATAGCCTCCGCCCATGGCGAACGGTCAGTGGTACCCGGCGGAGTGGCCCGAGCGGATCAGGGCGCTCACGGAAGGGCAGCTCACGCCGGTGGTGCCCCGGCGGGCGGCCACGGTGATGCTCCTCAGGGACACCGACACCGGCCCCGCCGTCCACATGCTGCGCAGACGCGCCTCCATGGCCTTCGCCGGGGGCGCGTACGCGTACCCGGGCGGCGGTGTCGACCCGCGCGACGACGACCTGCACGTCCGCTGGGCGGGCCCCACACGCGCGTGGTGGGCGGACCGGCTCGGCGTGGACGAGACGGCGGCCCAGGCGATCGTGTGCGCGGCCGTGCGCGAGACGTACGAGGAGGCCGGCGTCCTGCTGGCCGGGCGCACCCCGGACTCGGTCGTCGGCGACACCACGGGCGCCGACTGGGAGACCGACCGTGCCGCCCTGGTCGCCCGTGACCTGTCCTTCGCGGAGTTTCTCGACCGCCGCGGCTTGGTCCTGCGCTCCGACCTGCTGGGCGCGTGGGCCCGCTGGATCACCCCGGAGTTCGAGTCCCGCCGCTACGACACCTGGTTCTTCGTGGCCGTCCTCCCGGAGGGGCAGCGCACCCGGAACGCCTCCACGGAGGCCGACCGCACGGTGTGGATCACCCCGGGCGAGGCCGCGGAGTCGTACGACAAGGGCGATCTGACGATGATGCCGCCGACCATCGCGACCCTGCGCGGGCTGATCCCGTACGGCAGCGCGGCGGAGGCCCTTTCGGCGGCCCCGGGGCGCGATCTCACGCCTGTCCTCGCCCAGGCCCGTCTGGAGGCCGGGGAGATCGTCCTGAGCTGGCCGGGCCACGGTGAGTTCACGAAACACATCCCCACGGGTGGGGCATCCGCATGACCACCCGCTCCGACGGCACCCCTCACCCCGCCATCGCCAAGGAAGGCGCCTTGACATGACCGACGCAGCCGCCCTCCCCGGTCAGCCACGCGGCGGGGCGCTCAGCGGGCCCGCCACCGCGCGGGCCGTCAACGTGCTCGCGCCCAACGCGTCCGCGATGACGCTGGACGGGACGAACACGTGGATCGTCGCGGAGCCGGACTCCGAGTCGGCCGTGGTGATCGACCCGGGGCCGCTGGACGAGGGGCATCTGCGCAACGTCCTCGACGTGGCCGAGAAGGCGGGCAAACGCGTCGCGCTGACCCTGCTGACGCACGGGCACCCCGACCACGCGGAAGGCGCCGTCCGGTTCGCCGAGCTGACCGGCACCAAGGTGCGCGCGCTCGATCCGGCGCTGCGGCTCGGGGACGAGGGGCTGGGCGCCGGGGAGGTGGTCCGGGTCGGCGGGCTGGAACTGGTCGTCGTGCCGACGCCCGGGCACACCGGGGACTCGCTGTGCTTCCATCTCCCGGCCGATCAGGCCGTCCTGACCGGGGACACCATCCTGGGGCGCGGTACGACCGTGGTGGCGCATCCTGACGGCCGCCTGGGCGACTATCTGGACTCGCTGCGGCGGCTGCGGTCGCTGACCGTCGACGACGGCGTCCACACCGTCCTGCCGGGCCACGGGCCCGTCCTGGACGACGCCCAGGGTGCCGTCGAGTTCTATCTCGCCCACCGCGCCCACCGGCTCGCCCAGATCGAGACGGCCGTCGAGAACGGTCACCGGAGCCCGGCCGAGGTCGTCGCCCACGTGTACGCGGACGTCGACCGCTCCCTGTGGCCGGCGGCGGAGCTGTCCGTACGGGCCCAGCTGGACTACCTGAAGGAACACGGCCTGATCTAGTCGGCGGGGCGGGCTGCCTTGACGCCGTGCACGCGCGCGTACTCCTCGGCCAGCCAGGGGCCCAGGTCGTCGACGTAGGACCGCAGGACGCGCGCGTCGCCCGTCGGTTCGTGTCCGAGTTCCGCCGCCCTGCGCAGGGCTTCCGCGCGCTCCGGGTAGTACGCGGCGAACGCCTCGGCCATCTCCCCGAGGTCGCTGGTCCAGCCGTCCCACCGGGTCATCACCAGGGTGAAGCCGGTGCGGACCAGGTGGCGCGACATGAAGCGCACCAGGGGGCGCCGGGCCTCGTCCGTGTCCCCGGAGGCGGCGATGCGGTCGCGCCAGCGGGGGAGGAGCAGGGCCAGGTCGCCGTTGGTCTCCCGGGCGAGGAGGGAGTCGGGGCGGTAGCGGGGCAGGTCCTCGGCGAGGTCCTCCCCGAGCAGCGGGGTGCACAGGCAGGCCACGAACCACCCCATGTCGTACGTCTCCGGCTCGCTCAGCAGCCGTGCCCGGCCGTACAGCAGCGTGCCGACGCCGTCGATCTCCGGGAACTCCTTGTCGAGCGCCTCGCCGAGGCTCCGGGCCGCGTCCCGGTCCTCCTCGGTCGGCTCCTGCCGGGTCACCACGAGGAGGTCCAGATCGCTGCGCCCCACGCGCGCGGTGCCGCGCGGGATCGACCCGTAGAGGTACGCGCTGTTGAGGCGTCCCCCGTAGACGTCGAGCAGCCGGTCACGCGCGGCGGCGACGACCGGCCGGAAGGCGGGCGGGATCCGGCCCAGGGAGCCCTCGCGCTCGATGTATCCCTGGGCGTCGAGCCTTCTGTGGTGAACGGTTCCGGCCATGGGATCACTGTGCCGGGGGACGGGCCCCCGGGGGGCACTTTTCCGGCCGCCGGGCGGGGTCGTCTCCGGCGGATCCGGCTGGGGGAGCGTGGTCATCGCCAGCGGAACACCCGCAGCCCGTGGCTGTAGTCGCCCGCCTCGCAGCCCACCGCGATGAAGTCCCCGGAGGCGGCGGCGAGCGAGTCGAAGGCGGTGCCCCGGAGTCGGCGCCGGGCCACCACCCGGCCGTTCGCGGGGTCGAGCACGCTGAGCCGGCCGCCGTAGCCGTGCACGATCAGCAGCCAGCCGCGGTGGGCGAGGGGGGTGTCGTGGTGGGTGTCCCCGCCCTGCCACCGCCAGATCAGCTCGCCCGTGGTGAGGGAGTACGCGCCGAGGGGGCTGCCCGGGTCGTGCTCGGTGCGGTCCTTGGGGACGAGGCCCACCACCAGGACGCCCCCGGTCACGGCGACCCGCTCGCCGAACTTCTCGTATCCCTCCGGGAGTTGCAGCGTGACGGCCTCCGTGTCGCCGTCTCCCAGGAAAAGGAGGCTGCGTCGGCCGCCTGCGCCGCGTGTCCTCAGGGAGGCCACGAAGGGGCTGGCGCTGATGACGGAGGCGCTCTCCACGCGCGGGTCGGTCAGTTCGTGTTTCCAACGGACCTCGCCCGTGTCCACGTCCAGGGCGCGCATCACCGGCCGTGTCTCCCAGTCCTTCCAGGACTCCCCGGCCGTCGCGAGCAGGCCCCCGCCGAGCGCCACCTTGGAGGGGAGGTGCCCCAGGGGAGCGGCGTCCTGCTTCCGGCGCCATACGACCTCGCCCGTGGCGACCGCCAGGGTGGTGAGGCCGACGCGGCGTACGTCCCGGCGAGACTCTTCGTAGTGCATCACCACGCCCTCGCCGCCCTGGGCGTCGGCGGACACCAGGCCGACGATCTGGCCGCCGGGCGGCCGCCAGGTCCACAGCGGCTCGCCCGTGGCCGTCCGGAAGGCCCGCACTCCGTCGACGCGGGCGACGACGACGGTGTCGTCCGTCAGCCACAGGCCCAGGGGTCTGCCGCCCGGGTCGTCCGTCTCGTCGGGGGTCCGCCACAGCCGGCGCGCCGATCTTCGCCACCAAGAGCGTCTCCAGACCGACTCCGGCGCCTTGTCCACGTCCATCCCCACCCCTTGGGCCCCACCCGGCGGTACACGAAGGGCCCCGCCGTACGAGCGGGGCCCTTCGAAGGCATTCGTCCGTACGAAGAACTCATACGGAGAAGTCGTGCGGAATGATCAGCGGGAGCGCTTCGCCAGTCGCTCCACGTCCAGCAGGATGACCGCGCGGGCCTCCAGGCGCAGCCAGCCGCGGCCCGCGAAGTCGGCGAGGGCCTTGTTGACCGTCTCGCGGGAGGCGCCGACCAGTTGGGCCAGCTCCTCCTGGGTGAGGTCGTGCACCACGTGGATGCCTTCCTCGGACTGCACGCCGAAGCGGCGGGAGAGGTCCAGCAGGGCGCGGGCCACGCGGCCGGGGACGTCCGAGAAGACCAGGTCGGACATCGCGTCGTTGGTCTTGCGCAGCCGGCGGGCGACCGCGCGCAGCAGCGCGGAGGCCACCTCGGGGCGGGCGCTCAGCCAGGGCTGGAGGTCGCCGTGGCCGAGGCCGAGCAGCTTGACCTCGGTCAGCGCGCTGGCGGTCGCCGTGCGCGGGCCCGGGTCGAACAGCGACAGCTCGCCGATCAGCTCGCCGGGGCCGAGGACCGCCAGCATGTTCTCGCGGCCGTCGGGGGAGGTGCGGTGGAGCTTCACCTTGCCCTCGGTGACCACGTACAGCCGGTCGCCCGGGTCGCCCTCGTGAAAGAGGGAGTCCCCGCGCGCGAGGGTCACCTCACTCATGGAGGCGCGCAGCTCCGCGGCCTGATCGTCATCGAGCGCCGCGAAGAGCGGGGCGCGCCGCAGAACGTCGTCCACGAGTTCTCTCCTTGTCGACCTGCTCAGGGGAAGGTGTTCCCCCTTGGTACCAGGGGACCGTGCTCCCCATTTTGCTGGACCGTCCAAACAGTGTGATCTGTCACAAGGATGCCGCACAGGTGTCCCGAGGTAAGCGGCAGGGGTCCAATTGGGGGCTGATCTTCGGGGTCCGGGGCGGATGTCAGTGCCGGGCTCTAGGCTGGCCGGGTGTCCAAATCGCCGGTGAGAGCACAGGCCAAGGGGGCTGGGCGGATGGTTGTACCTCGTGATTCCGCTGTGGGCGAACAGGGCCCTGACGGCGGCAAGGGTGACGGAAAAAAAGCGGCAAAAGGGGCAAAAGTGGCAGCTGGTGTGAAGACCGAATCGCACACCGCCCTCGTCCGCCGCGCCCGCCGGATCAACCGCGAGCTGGCGGAGATCTATCCGTACGCCCACCCGGAGCTCGACTTCGAGAACGCCTTCCAGCTGGTGGTCGCCACGGTCCTGTCCGCGCAGACCACCGACCTGAGGGTCAATCAGACGACACCGGCCCTGTTCGCCAAGTACCCCACCCCCGAGGACCTGGCCGCCGCCGACCCCGAGCAGGTCGAGGAGATCCTCCGCCCGACCGGGTTCTTCCGGGCCAAGACCAAGTCGGTGATAGGGCTCTCCAAGGCGCTGGTCGCGGACTTCGGCGGCGAGGTGCCCGGGCGGCTCGAAGACCTCGTCAAGCTCCCCGGTGTCGGCCGCAAGACCGCCTTCGTGGTGCTCGGCAACGCCTTCGGGCGGCCCGGCATCACCGTGGACACGCATTTCCAGCGGCTCGTACGGCGCTGGAAGTGGACCGAGGAGAGCGAGCCCGACAAGATCGAGGCCGCCGTGGGAGCGCTCTTCCCGAAGAGTGACTGGACGATGCTCTCGCACCACGTGATCTTCCACGGCCGCCGGATCTGCCACGCCCGCAAGCCCGCCTGCGGCGCCTGCCCCATCGCCCCGCTCTGCCCGGCGTACGGCGAGGGCGAGACCGACCCGGAGAAGGCGAAGAAGCTGCTCAAGTACGAGAAGGGCGGCTACCCGGGCCAGCGCCTCAACCCCCCGCAGGCCTATCTGGACGCGGGCGGGAAGCCGGCGCCGCCGCTGGGGGCCGCGTGACGACGATGTCGGGGGCCGGATGACGGAACGATCGCGGAGGTACGGGGCGTTGATCAGTGGGAACGGGGGTGGGGGATGACACGCGCGAGCCATACCCAGGGCGTGGGGCTCAGCAAGGACGGGCTGCCGGGCTGGCTTGATCCGGTGGTGCACGCCGTGGAGACGGTGGAGCCGCTCCAGCTGAGCCGCTTCCTGCCGCCGGAGGACGGGGCGGGACGGCAGTCGGCGGTCCTGATCCTGTTCGGCGACGGGGACGGGGAGCACGGACCCGAGCTGCTGCTCATGGAGCGCTCCAGCTCGCTCCGGTCCCATGCGGGCCAGCCGTCCTTCCCCGGCGGTGCCCTCGACCCCGAGGATGGTGACCCGACCGGTGACGGACCGCTGCGGGCCGCTCTCCGCGAGGCCGAGGAGGAGACCGGGCTCGACCCGGCCGGCGTGCAGCTCTTCGGGGTGCTGCCCAAGCTGTACATCCCGGTGAGCGGCTTCGTGGTGACACCGGTGCTGGGCTGGTGGCGGGAGCCGACACCGGTGGGCGTGGTCGACCCCAATGAGACGGCGCGCGTGTTCACGGTCCCCGTGGCGGATCTCACGGACCCGGCCAACAGGGTCACGGTCACGCACCCCAGCGGCTTCCTGGGTCCGGCATTTCTGGTCGAATCAGCCCTCGTGTGGGGCTTCACGGCCGGGGTCATCGACCGCCTGCTGCACTACTCCGGTTGGGAGCGGCCGTGGGACCGCGAGAAGCAGGTCCCGCTCGACTGGCGGTCATGACAAGGTGTCCGTCGTGCTGTGTCTTCCCGGGGGACGCCGTAGTCGATTGCCGCTGCGCGGCGGGCCGGCCCCCCGACCGACCTGGAGTGATCGCGAAGTGCTGAGGCGAGGCCTGAACCGGTGAACGTGCTGGACATCCTGCTGCTGGTCGCCGCCGTGTGGTTCGCGATCGTGGGCTATCGCCAGGGGTTCGTCGTCGGCATCCTGTCGGTGATCGGCTTCCTCGGCGGCGGGCTCGTCGCCGTCTACACCCTGCCCGTGATCTGGGACGCGCTGACCCAGAAGGCCGAGGTCAGCACCACCGCGGCCGTCGTCGCGGTCATCGTCGTCATCGTCTGCGCCTCCGTCGGCCAGGCCCTGACCACCCACCTCGGCAACAAGCTGCGCCGGTACATCACCTGGTCCCCGGCCCGCGCCCTGGACGCGACCGGCGGCGCTCTCGTCAACGTCCTCGCGATGCTCCTGGTCGCCTGGCTGATCGGCTCCGCGCTGGCCGGCACCACCCTGCCGACGCTCGGCAAGGAGGTCCGCAGCTCCAAGGTGCTCCTCGGGGTCTCCCGGGCGCTGCCCCAGCGGGCCGACACCTGGTTCGCGGACTTCTCCTCGGTCCTCGCGCAGAACGGTTTCCCGCAGGTCTTCAGCCCCTTCGCGAACGAGCCGATCAACGACGTCCAGCCGCCCGACCCGGCGCTCGCCTCCAGCGCGGTCGCCACCCGCGCCCAGCAGTCCATCGTCAAGGTCATGGGCACCGCCCAGAGCTGCGGCAAGGTCCTGGAGGGCAGCGGCTTCGTCTTCGGCGACCGCCGCGTCATGACCAACGCGCACGTGGTCGGCGGCGTCGACGAACCCACCGTCCAGATAGGCGGCGAGGGCCGCAAGTACGACGCCAAGGTCGTCCTCTACGACTGGCACCGCGACATCGCCGTACTCGACGTACCGGACCTGAGGGCGCGCTCCTTGCAGTTCGCCACCAAGGACGCCACGAGCGGCAACAGCGCGATCGTCGCCGGCTTCCCGGAGAACGGGTCGTACGACGTCCGTGCCGCGCGCGTGCGGGGACGCATCACGGCCAACGGCCCGGACATCTACCACCGCGGCACGGTCCGCCGCGATGTGTACTCCCTCTACGCGACCGTCCGTCAGGGCAACTCCGGCGGCCCGCTGCTGACGCCCGAGGGCAAGGTCTACGGAGTGGTCTTCGCGAAGTCCCTCGACGACCCCGACACCGGGTACGCGCTCACCGCGGACGAGATCCGGCCGGACATCGTCAAGGGGCGCAGTGCCAACGAGCAGGTGGACAGCGACAGTTGCGCACTCTGAGAGGTGTGCGGACTGACATGCGTGCCCTGTAGGAGATGGGCGCGTCAGCCTCGGGGATGACGCAGCCGTACCGAGACCCAGCGGGCCCGGCGGCGCAGAATGCGCGGGATCCCCACCCTGAGGTCTGTGCCCTGGAGTTGCGGGGCGCCCCGTTGGTGGGAGCTCAGACCGTGGTCCGAGCGGCGATTGCGTGCTGCGTCACTGTAGTCGTGCGTCCAGCCCATACCCCGACGTCTGCCCCTGCCCCAAGGTCGATAACCACCCCTTGGGGCCCCAATTGGCCTATGCGCGAGGCAAGTAGCCGTTCGTAGGACAGGTGTTCAGATGCGGATACCAGGCGCAGTCGACCGGTCACGCACAGGTCACGTTTCGGTCATGTATCGGTCAACGATCGGGTTCGGGATCCTTGAGCCAGTTGACGAGTTCGGTCGAGAAGACCACCGGGTCCTCCTCGTGCGGGAAGTGCCCGAGCCCGTCGAACAGCCGCCAGCGGTACGGCGCTTCGACGTACTCCCCGGACCCCGCCGAGCTGCGGGTGCGCAGCACCGGGTCCAGCGAGCCGTGCAGATGCAGCGTCGGCACCCGCACCGGCCGCTTCATGCGCCGGTTGAACTGGATGCCGTCCGGGCGTGCCATCGACCGCACCATCCAGCGGTACGGCTCGATCGAGCAGTGCGCCGTCGACGGGATCAGCATGGCCCGCCGGTACGCCTCGACCGCCTCGTCGTCCGGCAGGCTCGGGCCGGACCAGTCGCGGATCAGGGTGCCGACCAACTCGGCGTCATTGGCGAGGAGTTGCCGTTCGGGGAGCCAGGGGCGCTGGAAGCCCCAGATGTAGGAGCCGGCCGCCGTCTGCTTGACGTCGGAGAGCATCGCGTAGCGCCAGCGCCGGGGGTGCGGCATCGAGGAGACGGCGAGCCGGCGCACCAGCTTGGGGCGCATCGCCGCCGCCGTCCACGCGAGATAGCCGCCGAGGTCATGGCCGACCAGCGCGGCGTCGGGTTCGCCGAGGGAGCGGATCACGCCGGTGATGTCGAGGGCGAGGTTGGCGGGGTCGTAGCCGCGCGGGGTGCGGTCGCTGCCGCCGACGCCCCGCAGGTCCATGGCGACGGCCCGGAAACCGGCGTCGGCCAGCGCGCCGAGCTGGTGCCGCCAGGTCCACCAGAACTGGGGGAAGCCGTGCAGCAGCAGCACCAGCGGTCCGTCGCCCACCTCCGCGATGTGGAAGCGCGCGCCGTTGGCCGCGACATCCCGGTGGGTCACCTCGCGCCCGCCGGGAATGCCGAGCCGTACGACCGAAGCAGGTTGCGCCCAAGGATTGGCGGGGTCCGTCATGAGGACGAGCGTGCCACAGCCTCGATGGCTTCGGGGACGCGGTCCTCGATCGCGGGCCGCGGATGCGGCTTGGCGTTGCCGAGGACTCCCGCGGTCTCCTTCACCGAAGCGGCCACCTTCTGCGGGCCCTTGCTCTTCGAGGCCTTCTTGAAGAAGAGCACGCCCACCAGCCCGAGGACGATCGCGACGAGCACGTTCGCCGCGAAGGAGAGCAGGAAGCAGAGGGCCATGTTCCAGCCGCTCCAGGTGCGAATGCCGTACGCCAGCGCGAAGTTGAGCATCGGCAGGGAGAACAGCAGGACCACCGCGGCGACCGTGAACGCGCCGCCGCCCGCGACACCGCGCTTGACGTCCTGCTTGAGCTGCGCCTTGGCCAGTGCGATCTCGTCGTGCACCAGCGCGGACATCTCGGTCGTCGCCGAGGCGAACAGCTGGCCGATGCTGCGTTCGGCGCCGACCGGGCTGCCGTCGGGTGCGCTCATCGCGTACTCCCTCATCTGCATGTGTTTGTACCGTCTGGTCAGATCATGCCGGACCGTCGTTGTCCTCGCCTGCCCCGCCCGCCACTTCGGCAAGCCCGTGCCGCTGTTCCGCGGCCTTCTCCTCGGCGATCCTGCGGTGCTCGGCGGCCTTGCGGTCGTGGAGTTCGGCCATGCGCAGGTGGTACGCCGGGTCGTCCTGCTCGTAGATGTCGGGGATGCCGTCGAGGTCCTCGTCGCGCTCCTCGTCCTCGTACATCCTGCGGTACCTGGCGTTGCGCAGCTTGAGCAACACGGTCGCGCACAGGGCCGCTATGAGCGAGCCGACGAGGACGGCCGCCTTGACCTCGTCGGTGAGCATCTGGTCGCCGTCGAACGCGAGTTCCCCGATGAGCAGCGACACGGTGAAGCCGATGCCGGCCAGCGAGGCGACCGCGAACACGTCCGGCCAGGCCAGGTCCTCGCTGAGCGAGGCCCGGGTGAAACGGGCCGTCAGCCAGGTCCCGCCGAAGATGCCGACCGCCTTGCCGACGACGAGTCCGAGGACCACACCCAGGGTCTCCGGTTTCGTGAACACGTCACCCAACGCTCGCCCGGAGAGGGCCACTCCGGCGCTGAACAGCGCGAACAGCGGCACCGCGAGCCCCGCCGACAGTGGCCGCACGAGATGTTCGACGTGCTCCCCGGGGGAGTGCTTCTCGTCCTCGCGGGTGGTGCAGCGCAGCATCAGGCCCATCGCCACGCCCGCGATGGTCGCGTGGACGCCGCTGTTGTACATCAGCGCCCAGATCACCAGCGCGAGCGGGACGTAGACGTACCAACCGCGCACGCCCCTGCGCAGCAGCAGCCAGAAGACGGCGAGGCCGACGGCGGCGCCGGCGAGCGCGGCGAAGTCGATCCGGTCGGTGAAGAAGATCGCGATGATCAGGATCGCGAACAGGTCGTCGACCACGGCGAGGGTGAGCAGGAAGGCGCGTAGCGCGCTCGGCAGGGAGGTGCCGATCACCGCGAGGACGGCCAGCGCGAAGGCGATGTCGGTGGCGGTCGGCACCGCCCAGCCCTCCAGCGAGCCGCCGCCGGCGAGGTTGGTGAGCGTGTACACGAGTGCCGGTACGGCCATTCCGCACAGGGCCGCCACGACGGGCAGGGCGGCGGCCTTGGGGTCGCGGAGGTCGCCCGCGACGAGTTCGCGCTTGAGCTCGATGCCGGCGACGAAGAAGAAGACGGCGAGGAGGCCGTCGGCGGCCCAGTGGGCGACCGACAGGTGCAGGCCGAGGGCGGCGGGGCCGAAGTGGTAGTGGCTGACGCTCTCGTAGCTGTCGTGCAGCGCGGGGACGTTGGCCCAGATCAGCGCGCTGATGGCGGCGATCAGGAGGAGGACACCGCCGACGGTCTCGGTGCGCAGCGCGTCCGCGACGAAGTTCCGCTCGGGCAGGGACAGCCGTCCCAGTACTTTGCGGGCGGCGGTGGGGCGGGGCGCGGTCACGGGGAGACCTCCGGGGTGGCGGGCAGCACAGAGCACTTGCCGACCAGACTTCCCGGCACACCTTGGCGCGTTCTTGACGCTTTACTTAGCTTACCTAAGATGCGGCGGGATGGGCCCTGTGGATCTCACGTTATGCGCGAAAGGGGCGCCCGGCATGTTCGCCGCCGGGCGCCCCTTCTCGTCGTAACCGCAGGTCAGTCCTCGCTGGGCGCGGCCGGGAGCTTGTCCTGGATCAGGGTCATGACGGTGGAGTCGGTCAGGGTCGTGACATCGCCCAGCTGCCGGTTCTCCGCCACGTCCCGGAGCAGGCGGCGCATGATCTTGCCGGAGCGGGTCTTCGGCAGTTCGGCCACCGGGAGGATCCGCTTGGGCTTGGCGATCGGGCCCAGCACGCTGCCGACGTGGTTGCGCAGGTCGGCGACGAGGTTCTCGTCCTCGGCGTTCGCCGTGCCGCGCAGGATCACGAAGGCGACGATCGCCTGCCCGGTCGTCTCGTCGGCCGCGCCCACCACGGCCGCCTCGGCGACGGCGGGGTGGGAGACGAGCGCCGACTCGACCTCGGTGGTGGAGATGTTGTGCCCGGACACGAGCATCACGTCGTCCACCCGGCCGAGCAGCCAGATGTCGCCGTCGTCGTCCTTCTTCGCGCCGTCGCCGGCGAAGTACTTGCCTGGGAACCGCGACCAGTACGTGTCGAGGAACCGCTGGTCGTCGCCCCAGATCGTGCGCAGCATGGAGGGCCACGGCTCGGTCAGGACCAGGTAACCGCCGCCGCCGTTCGGGACCTCGTTGGCCTCGTCGTCGACGACCGTCGCGGAGATGCCGGGCAGCGGGGTCTGCGCGGAACCGGGCTTGGTCGCGGTCACGCCGGGCAGCGGCGAGATCATCATCGCGCCCGTCTCGGTCTGCCACCAGGTGTCCACGATCGGGGTCTTGTCGGCACCGATGTGCTTGCGGTACCAGATCCACGCCTCGGGGTTGATGGGCTCGCCCACCGAACCCAGGATGCGGAGGGAGGACAGGTCGAACTTCGCGGGGATGTCGTCGCCCCACTTCATGAACGTACGGATCGCGGTCGGCGCCGTGTACAGGATCGTCACCCCGTACTTCTGGACGATCTCCCAGAAGCGGCCCTGGTGCGGGGTGTCGGGGGTGCCCTCGTACATGACCTGGGTCGCGCCGTTCGCCAGCGGGCCGTAGACGATGTACGAGTGGCCGGTGACCCAGCCGACGTCGGCCGTGCACCAGTAGACGTCGGTCTCCGGCTTGAGGTCGAAGACGGCGTGGTGGGTGTACGCGGCCTGGGTGAGGTAGCCGCCGGAGGTGTGCAGGATGCCCTTGGGCTTACCCGTCGTACCGGAGGTGTAGAGGATGAAGAGCGGCTGCTCCGCCTCGAACGCCTCGGGCGTGTGCTCCGCCGACTGCCGGTCGACGATCTCGTGCCACCACACGTCCCGCTCGTCGTTCCACGCGACGTCCTGGCCCGTACGGCGGACCACGAGCACGTGCTCCACGCCGCTGTCCGCGCGGTCGACCGCGTCGTCCACGGCCGGCTTCAGCGCCGAGGGCTTGCCGCGCCGCCAGCCGCCGTCCGTGGTGATGACGACCTTGGCGTCCGCGTCCTGGATGCGGGTCGCGAGCGCGTCCGCCGAGAAACCGCCGAACACCACCGAGTGCGCGGCGCCGATCCGCGCGCAGGCCAGCATCGCGACCGCGGTCTCGGGGATCATCGGCATGTAGACGGCGACCCGGTCGCCCTTCTGAACTCCCAGTTCCAGCAGGGCGTTCGCGGCCTTGGAGACCTCGTCCTTCAGCTCCGCGTAGGTGATCGAGCGACTGTCGCCGGGCTCGCCCTCGAAGTGGATGGCGACCCGGTCGCCGTTGCCCGCCTCGACGTGCCGGTCCACGCAGTTGTACGCCACGTTGAGCGTGCCGTCCTTGAACCACTTGGCGAACGGCGGGTTCGACCAGTCCAGCGTCTCGGTCGGTTCCTGCGCCCAGCTAAGGCGGCGGGCCTGCGCGGCCCAGAAGCCGAGCCGGTCAGCCTTGGCCTGCTCATACGCCTCCGCCGTGACATTGGCGTTCGCCGCCAGGTCGGCGGGGGGTGCGAACCTGCGCTCCTCGCGCAACAGGTTGGCCAGGCTTTCGTTGCTCACGGCATCTGCCTTTCCCAGGGTGTCCGTTGTGTCCCGGGCCAGCTCATCAGACCCGGGGGTCCGATGACAAGGGTCGCCGAAATATTGGTTTAGACCTGTCATCGGACCCAGGGCCGGAGACGCCTGGCGAGGGTCTTTCGTACCCACGGACGCCGGGTGAACCAGGTTCAGGCAGACATGTCCGCCACCCCCACCCCGTCGAACAACCCGCCCCCGTCCGCCTCGGTCAGCAAGTACGCCTGCGCCTCGCCGACATGGAAATACATCCCGTGCAGCTCCAACGCCCCCTCCCGCAAGGCCCGGGCCACGGACTCGTGCCCCCGCAGATGCTCCAACTGCTGCACCACATTGGTCAGACACAGCTGCTCCACGGCGTCGGCGGGCGCCCTTCCCGCCAGCCGCGCCCAGGGCCGGCCGTCGTCGGCCATCCGCTCCAGGCTCGGCACCCCGTGCCGCAGCCACCGCTTCAACGGCGTCCGGGCGCTCCCGGGCTCGGAGTTGAGCAGCGCCTGCATGGCCCCGCATCCGGAGTGCCCGCACACCGTGATCGATCTCACCCGCAGCACGTCCACCGCGTACTCGATCGCCGCGGCCACCGAGTCGTCCCCGCTCTCCTCGCCGGGCGGTGGCACGAGGTTGCCCACGTTCCGCACGACGAACAGGTCGCCGGGACCGCTTGAGGTGATCATCGACGTCACCAGCCGCGAGTCCGCACAGGTCAGGAAGAGCTGTGAGGGCCGCTGCCCTTCCCTGGCCAGCCGGGCCAGCTCGCCCCGCACGAGGGGCGCGGTGTCGCGCTGGAACGCGCTGATGCCACGGGCCAGTTGGCTGCCGGCGGTGCTGGTGCCGGTGCCGGTGCCGGAGCGGGGGGTGCCGGTGTTGGTGGGGGTGCCTGTGCCCGGGTTGCTCGGCCCGGCGGTGCCGGGGTGGGTTCCTTCGTCTGCGCCGGGGTTGGGTACGGCGCCGGGGTGGGTTCCGGTCCCGGGATGGGTTCCAGTGCCAGGGCCGCTTGGCTCGGCGGTGCCGGGGCTGTTCGGCTCGGCGGTGCCCGGCGCGGGGCGGTCCGCAGGCTCGTCCGTCGGGTCGGCCGGGTGTCCGCCGGCCGGGGTGGAACGCCGGTGGTCGCACTGGTGGTTGCGCCAGGGCGTCCAGGGGTGGCAGCGGCAGATGGTGGACGTCGTCGGCCCGCCGGTCGGGGTGTCGGCCGTGGTGCGGGCCGGAGCCTCGGTCGTCGTACCGCTCGTCGCACCGGTCGCGGTGTCGGCCAGTGCCGCCTCGAACCCGGTGCGGTCCGAGGCTGTGTCGCGAACTCCCATGCGGCGTCCGGTCAGTTCGGCCGTGCCCCCGCGCGCGGTGTGCGAGTTCTGCCAGTCCTGCAGTGACTCGTACGCCGCGTGGTCCATGAACGAACCGTCCAACTCCACGACGACGTGGGTGCCCTGGGGTACGAGATGCAGGGTGCGGCTGAGCCGCGGCACCGCGAGGAACGTCAACTGCCCTCGGACGTGTACGTGATGGACTCCTTCCTTCTCGTCGTGCGTGATGCGGGTGTGGGCAAGGCGGTTGAGCGCGACGGCCACGGCGACGGTGACGCCGAGGAGCACGCCCTCGAGGACGCCGAGGAAGACCACGCCGAGGGTGGTGACGGCGTAGACCAGGACTTCGCGGTGGCGGGTCACCGTGCGGATGTGGTTCAGGGACACCATCTGGATGCCGACGGCCATCACGAGTGCGGCGAGCGAAGCGAGGGGGATCAGCTCCAGCACCGGGACCATCAGCAGCGCGGCTACCACTACGAGAACGCCGTGCAGCATCGTGGAGTTCCGGCTCACGGCACCGGCTTGCACATTCGCCGAACTCCGTACGGCCACGCCCGCGACGGGCAGTCCGCCGAGCGTGCCGGAGACGATGTTCGCGGCGCCCTGGCCGAGCAACTCGCGGTTCAGGTTGGAGCGCCCGACGCGGGCGGAGAGCCCGGGCTGTCCGGCGACCAGCTTGTCCACGGCGACCGCGCCGAGCAGCGACTGCACGCTGCACACCAGCGTGGTGGTGAGGACGGCGGCGGCGATGCCGAGCGCCGGGCCCTCGGGCAGGCCGGCCAGTGCGTGACTGCTCCAGGACGGCAGGTCGACCTTGGCCAGGCTCAGCCCGGTGAGGGACGCGGTGAGGGTGGCTCCGGCGACGGCGACGAGCGCGGCCGGGATCTTGCGCATCAGCTGTCCGAGCCGGCCAGGGACGCGCGGCCACAACAGCAGAAGGGCCAGCGTCAGCACGCTCATCGCCACGTCGGCGGGGTGCACGTCCGCCAACTGGGCGGGCAGCGCGCGGAGGTTGGCGAGGACCGAGCTCTGGGGGGTGCCGCCCAGCACGATGTGCAGCTGGGCGACGGCGATGGTGACACCGATGCCGGCCAGCATGCCGTGCACGATCGCGGGGCTGACGGCGAGCGCGGTGCGGGCCACGCGCAGGCAGCCCAGGGCGAGTTGGGCGAGGCCCGCGAGGACGGTGACCGCGCAGGTCGTACGCCAGCCGTAACGGTGGATCAGGTCGGCGGTGACCACGGTGAGCCCGGCGGCCGGGCCGCTGACCTGGAGGGGGCAGCCGCCGAGCCGGCCGGCGACGAGCCCGCCCGCGGCGGCGGCGACCAGGCCGGCCTGGAGGGGCGCGCCGGTGGCGAGGGCGATGCCGAGGGACAGGGGCAGGGCGATCAGGAAGACCGCGATGGAGGCCGACACGTCGGCGCCCGCGATCCGGAAACGGCGGGGCGGGGACGGCGGCGGGCTGTGGGGCTGGGGGGCGCGCTTCGTCCGATTCTGATGCGAGTCGGTGGCGCGGGTGGGTACGCAGGCTGACATGTCTTCCCGTCTCCTCCGGGGCAGCGCGGTCGCGGAACTGGTGGTCCCCGTCGATGGCGGGGGTCGGTCGCGGCCGTGGGTCACGGCGTGCAGCGGCGGGATTTCTCAACGCTCGGTAAATGGATCGTAATGCAGAGTAAAGGTCAAGCATAGGGATTGCGGGCAAATGGGCGAATAAGTCACCTCGTGGAGTGAAGTGGAAATTTCATCGGCTTGTCGTACTAATCCCACCTTCGGCCCCGTGCGACCTTGGCGGCGCTGTCGGGACTCCCGGCACATCGCCAGAGAACGCCCTGACCGGCGTCGGTCCGAACGAAGGAAGAAGGTGGGCGGACATGGCCGCCACCCAGAGGATCACCGCGGGCGCCGTGATCGCCGCGGCCTGTGCCGCGTCGCTCGCCGGTTGCGCGATCGGTGACAACGGTTCCCCGCAGGGAGCGCACGGTCCGCACAAGGCGGCGCCCGCCCCGGCACCCAAGAGCGGAGTCCGCCTCATCGGGGACGGCTCCACGTCGTACACCGGAGCGCAGCCGCATCTGCCCAGACCCGAGCGGCTCAAGCCCGGTCAGAAGCCTCCGCAGTTCGTGGTCTTCTCCTTCGACGGCGCCGGCGAGGACAGCCAGAAGCTGTTCTCCCACTTCCGCAAGGTCTCCAAGGCCAACCACGCGAACATGACGTACTTCCTCAGCGGCGTGTACATGCTGCCGGAGGACAAGCGCGACCTCTACAAGCCCCCGGAGCACTCGCCGGGCGCCTCCGACATCGGCTTCAACGACGAGCAGGGCATCTCCGACACCGTGAAGCAGCTGCGCCTGGCGTGGCTGGAGGGCAACGAGATCGGCACCCACTTCAACGGCCACTTCTGCGGCAAGAACGGCGGGGTCGGCGAGTGGTCGGTCGCCGAGTGGAAGAGCGAGATCGCCCAGGCGAAGCAGTTCGTGAAGACCTGGAAGACCAACTCCGGGATGAAGAAGGCGTCTCCGCTGCCCTTCGACTACGACAAGGAACTGGTCGGCGCCCGCACGCCCTGCCTGGAGGGCCAGGCCAACTTCATGAAGGCGGCCAGCCAGTTGGGCTTCCGCTACGACACCAGCGGGGTCAACGAGCAGATGTGGCCCAAGAAGAAGGAGGGGCTGTGGGACCTGTCCATGCAGCTCGTCCCCTTCCCGGGCCACTCCTACCAACAGTTGACCATGGACTACAACTTCATGGTCAACCAGTCCGGCACGCAGACCCAGGGCGACCCCGACAAGTACGACCAGTGGGGCGACGAGATGCGTGACGGCCTGCTCAAGGGCTTCGACCGCGCCTACGACGGCAACCGCGCGCCCCTGGTCATCGGCAACCACTTCGAGTCCTGGAACGGCGGCACCTACATGCGTGCCCTCGACGAGGTCATCGAGAAGGTCTGCAACAAGTCCGAGGTGCGCTGTGTGTCCTTCCGGGAGCTGGCCGACTGGCTGGACGCCCAAGACCCGCAGACCCTGGCCAAGCTGCGTGGCCTGAACGTCGGTGAGGCACCGAAGGAGGGCTGGACGTCCTTCCTGACCGGCCGCCCCGCCCCGGCCCCGAAGGGCGTCCCCGGGGCGCCGGCGGTCAAGCAGTAGGCAGTCCCGGGAGGGCCCGCCGCGCGGGTGGCGTCACGCGGTGGCGGTGACGCTCTCGCCGAGCACGAAACCGGGGTCGATCTGCGCCGCCAGGTCGGCCCCGGTGCGCTCGTTGCCCCAACTCTGCGCGTTCTTCAGGTGGAAGTGCACCGTCTGGCGCGTGTAGCGCTCCCAGTCCCGCAGTGCGTACGTCGCGTCGGCGGCGACCTCCAGCAGGCGCAGGGCGCGGCGGTTGGCGTCCTCCAGGAGCTCGAACCGGGGCGGCCGGCCCTTCTCCATGGCACGCACCCAGTCCGAGTGCCCCACCGTCACCAGTAGGTCGTCCCCGACCTCGGCGCGGAGGAAGTCGAGGTCGTCCTGGTCCCGCACCTTGTTGCCGACGACCTTGAGGACGACTCCGAAGTCGCGGGCGTACTCCTTGTACTGGCGATAGACGGAGACTCCCTTCCGGGTCGGCTCGGCCACCAGGAACGTGATGTCGAAGCGGGTGAACATGCCGGAGGCGAAGGAGTCCGAGCCCGCCGTCATGTCCACCACCACGAACTCGTCCCGCCCGTCCACCAGGTGGTTCAGGCAGAGCTCCACCGCTCCCGTCTTGGAGTGGTAGCAGGAGACCCCAAGGTCGGCGTCGGTGAAGGGGCCCGTGACCATCAAACGGACGGTGCCGCCGTCGAGTTCCACCGGTCGCGCGCAGGCGTCGTAGACCGGATTGTCCTCGCGCACCCGCAGCAGCCGGGAGCCCTCTCCGGGCGGGGTGGTTTTGATCATCGTGTCGGCGGAGGCGATGCGCGGGTTGGTGCCGCGCAGGTGGTCCTTGATCAGCGGGAGGTGTTCGCCGAGGGCGGGCAGTGCGGCTGCCTCCGCCTCGTCCAGGCCGAGGGCGGGGCCCAGGTGCTGGTTGATGTCGGCGTCGACGGCGACGACGGGTCGGCCGGTGGCGGCGAGGTGGCGGATGAACAGGGAGGACAGGGTGGTCTTCCCGCTGCCGCCCTTCCCGACGAAAGCAATTTTCATGTTCACGAAGAGTAGTCGTGACCTTGCTCTACGTGGCAGGTGTGCGTGAAGAAGACCACTCCATCGTGGGGCGGACCCCGGGGATGGCTACTGTCGTACTCATGAGTACGACAGACGCGACCGCCGATCCGCTCGCGGCCCTGGGCACGCTGCCCGGAGTGCCCGAGGCCGTGGAGTCCATGCGCAAGGCCGTGGACCGGGTCTACGGGCACCGGGTCATGCGGCGTCGCAGCAACGAGCTCACCGCCGAGGCGGCCCTGCGCGGGGCGCGCGGTTCGGCCGCGCTGTCCGGGGCCGACTGGGCCCTCGAAGAGGTGCGCCGGCGTACCGACTTCAGCGGCGACGAGGAGGCGCGCACCATGGGCGCGGCCCTCCGGCTGTCCGCCGAGGCGGGCCAACTCCTGTCCATCTGGCGGCAGTCGCCCCTCCGGGTGCTCGCCCGGCTGCACCTCGTGGCGGCCGCGAGCAACGACGACACGGTCGGGCGGCCGCGGCAGCAGGGGGAGGCGGTTCACGAACCGCTCGTCGAACTGCCGTTGCCGGGCGCGGCCGAGGTGTCCGGGCGGCTGGACGGACTCGCGGACCTGATCATCGCGGGCGGCTCGGCACCGGCGCTGGTGACGGCCGCCGTCGTGCACGGCGAACTGCTCGCCCTGCGCCCCTTCACCTCCCGCAACGGCCTGGTCGCGCGCACCGCCGAGCGGATCGTCCTCATCGGCAGCGGCCTCGACCCGAAGTCCGTCTGCCCTGCGGAGGTCGGCCACGCCGAACTGGGGCGCGCTGCCTATCTCGCCGCACTGGACGGGTACGTGTCGGGCACCCCGGAGGGCATGGCCGCCTGGATCGCGCACTGCGGCAAGGCGGTCGAGCTGGGGGCGCGCGAGTCGACGGCGGTGTGCGAGGCGCTCCAGCGCGGCGCTGCTTAATAGCGCGCTTTCATATGAAAAAAGCCCCCTACAGGGGGGCGATCACAGGGTTGCGGCGGTACGAGGATTCGTACCGCCGCTGGCATGATCCACCGGGTTACCAAGCGTCCTCGAAATATTGCCCATCAGGTCGGGAACTTGGCCCGTCACCTGGTGCGGCTGGCCCGTAATCGACGGGTCGACGTCGCGTGGGTGCTCGATGTTCATGCGCGGTCCGTGGGGCCAAATGCGGTATTAAGGTGATCCTTTCGGATGTCCTTGGTCTCGCGGGCCGTTGAATCCTTTGTACTCCTGGCCCGGAGGAAGCGGAACCCCTCGCCGCGCTTCTTTACTTTTACGTTCAAAGGGTCACCAACCGTCCTAAACGGTCGCCGCCTTGCGTCGGCTCGCGTACCAGACGAGCCCCGCCGTGGCCGCCGCCGCACCCACCGCCGCGGCCACCACCAGCGCCGGGCGGGGCGGTACGGAGAGCGTGGGCAGCCGCTGCTTGAGCCGCACCGGGCGGTTGAAGTCCAGAATCGGCCACCCGCGCGCGACTGCCTCGCGGCGCAGCGTGCGATCCGGGTTCACGGCGTAGGGGTGGCCCACGGACTCCAGCATCGGCACGTCCGTCGCCGAGTCGCTGTAGGCGAAGCAGCGGTCGAGGTCGTACCCCTCGGACTGCGCCAGCTCTTTGATCGCCTCGGCCTTCGTCGGGCCGTACGCGTAGTACTCCACCTCGCCCGTGAAACAGCCGTCGTCGCCCACGACCATGCGGGTCGCCACCACCCGGTCCGCTCCCAGGAGTTCACCGATCGGCTCGACCACCTCGGCGCCCGACGTGGACACGATCACCACGTCCCGGCCGGCCGAGTGGTGCTCCTCGATGAGGGAGGCCGCCTCGTCGTAGATGATCGGGTCGATCAGGTCGTGCAGCGTCTCGGCGACGATCTCCTTGACCTGCTGGACGTTCCAGCCGCGGCAGAGTGCGGACAGGTACTTGCGCATCCGCTCCATCTGGTCGTGGTCGGCGCCACCGGTGAGGAAGACGAACTGCGCATAGGCGGTCCGCAGGGCGGCCCTGCGGTTGATCAGTCCGCCTTGGTAGAAGGACTTGCCGAAGGTGAGCGTGCTCGACTTCGCAATGACCGTCTTGTCCAGGTCAAAGAAGGCTGCTGTGCGGGGCAAGGAGTGGTTTTCCACAACCCAGAGCATAGGCGCAGCCCATTCGGCGTAAGGTGAGGCGCGTGGGTTTGCCTGAGAGGCCTCTCGGGTACACCATGGAAGTCACGGATCGTTCGCGACCGTGCTAACGCGGTCCGGCTCCTCCCCCCCCGAGTCGGCCGTGAAGACGACCCCCACTCTCCCCCCCGGTGGGGGTCGTCGCATGTCCGGACGCGTTTTCGCTCCCTGCACGTGGTCGTGAGACCAACCCGAGGCGGCTGATGCCGCCTTTTTTCATGCCCAGAACCCGTCACTGTGCGTAGTCGGTGGACTGCGCTGCGGAACTCGCACAGAGGCCAGTACAGGGGTCACCGGTATGGGTGAAGGCGATATTCACAGGCCCTGAGTTGTCCACAGTTTTTGACCAAGATCCACACGATTTCCGCGATGCCCGCACCGTGATTCCAACGCGTCCTCGCTCGCGCCGAGTTCATGGGCCCGTTCCGTTTGTCGGACGCGTTTGGCCGGTTTCTGTCGGCCGTGCATAAGAGGGCCGATCGCCGGTTCTCCGCACGTTTGGGAATCGCGTGGCCGCAGGGGTGACGCGAGAGACATCGATGGGGGATGCAAAACATGGCCGGAACTGTCACAGGCGATCCGCGGCCCGCCGCCGGAGGACGACAGGGCGGACCGCTGATCGTCACCGAGGACGCCGACCTCCTCGACGACCTGCTGCGCCTGTGCGCGGCGGCCGGCGCGACACCCGAGGTCCACCACGGAGTGCCGGAGCGCAGGGGCGACTGGGAGACGGCACCGCTCGTCCTGGTCGGCGACGACGCGGTCCGACGGGTGCGCGGGGCGGCCCGCCGGCGCGGGGTGGTGCTGGTCGGCCGCGACCAGGACGACTCCGGGGTCTGGCGGCGGGCCGTCGAGATCGGCGCCGACCACGTCCTGATGCTGCCCGACGGCGAGCAGTGGCTGGTCGACCGCATCGCCGACGTCGCCGAGGGCGTCGGCCGCCCCGCACTCACCGTGGGCGTCATCGGCGGCCGCGGCGGGGCCGGGGCGTCCACGCTGGCCTGCGCGCTCGCCGTCACCTCCGCGCGTGAGGGGCTGCGCACCCTCCTGGTGGACGCGGATCCGCTGGGCGGCGGACTCGACGTACTCCTCGGCGGCGAGACGGCGGAAGGCCTGCGCTGGCCCGCGTTCGCCGCCTCGCGCGGCCGGGTCGGCGGCGGCGCCCTGGAGGAGTCCCTCCCCGAACTGCACTCGCTCCGGGTGCTCAGCTGGGACCGCGGCGACTGCGTCGCCATCCCGCCGCAGGCGGTACGGGCGGTGCTCGCCGCCGCCAGGAGGCGCGGCGGCACGGTCGTGGTCGACCTGCCCCGCCGCGTCGACGACGGCGTCGCCGAGGCCCTGGCCCAGCTCGACGTGGGCCTCCTGGTGGTCCCCGCCGAACTCCGCGCCGTGGCAGCGGCCGGCCGCGTCGCGTCCGCCGTCGGCATGGTCCTGCGCGACCTCCGCGTGGCCGTACGCGGCCCGTACGCCCCCGGCCTCGACGACCGCGAGGTGGCCCGCCTCCTCGCCCTGCCCTTGGCCGGGGAGGTGCCCGTGGAGTCCGGGCTGCTGCGACCGCACGAGGGCAAGTCCCCACCGGGGACGGCGGGGAAGGGGCCGCTGGCGCGGTTCTGCCGGGAGTTCCTGGAGCGGGCGCTGGTCGAGGCGGGTGGCGTATGAGGGGGCTGGTGGGGAGCGGTGCCGGGGCTTCCGGGAGTGGTTCGCCGAGCGCGTCGAGGGGCGCGACTTCGGGCTCTTCTTTTGGAGCCGGTGCTTCGGCGGGTGCACCGGTGGGTGGGGCTGCCGGGCTTGAGCCGGTGCGGGACTCGGGGCGCTGGGCTTCGGGTGGCGGTGGGCCGGAGATGCCCGCGGGGCTGCTCGACGGGGTGCGCCGGTGGCTGGCCGAGAGCGGGGGTGAGCCGACGCCCGCACGGGTCGCTCAGGCGCTGCGGGAGCAGGGGCGGGTGCTGGGGGACGCCGAAGTGCTGGGCGCCGCCGAGCAGTTGAGGTCGGAGCTGGTGGGCAGCGGCCCGCTGGAGTCCCTGCTCGCCGACCCCTCCGTGACCGACGTCCTCGTGTCGGCCCCGGACCGGGTGTGGGTCGACCGGGGCGGCGGCCTGGAGCTGACCGGCGTCTCCTTCCCGGACGCGGCAGCCGTACGCCGCCTTGCGCAGCGGCTGGCCGCGGTGGCCGGACGCCGGCTGGACGACGCCCGCCCCTGGGCCGACGCCCGGCTGCCCGACGGGACCCGACTGCACGCGGTGCTGCCCCCGGTGGCCGTCGGCTGCACCTGCCTGTCGCTGCGGGTCGTACGACCGCGCGCGTTCACGCTCGGCGAGTTGGTGACTGCGGGCACGGTGCCGCCGGGCGGGGACCGCATCCTGCGGGCGCTGATCGAGGCACGGCTCTCGTTCCTGATCAGCGGCGGTACGGGCAGCGGCAAGACGACGTTGCTGAGCGCGCTGCTGGGACTGGTCGGACCGGGGGAGCGGGTCGTACTGGCCGAGGACTCCGCGGAGTTGAAACCGGACCATCCCCACGTCGTACGGCTGGAGAGCAGACCCGCCAACCAGGAGGGAGCCGGGCTCGTCACCCTCCAGGACCTCGTCCGCCAGGCACTCCGGATGCGACCGGACCGGCTGGTCGTCGGCGAGGTGCGCGGCCCGGAGGTCATCCACCTCCTCGCCGCGCTCAACACCGGCCACGAGGGCGGCTGCGGCACCGTCCACGCGAACGCGGCGGCCGACGTACCGGCCCGCCTGGAGGCCCTGGGTACGGCCGCTGGCCTCGACCGGGCCGCGCTGCACAGCCAGTTGGCGGCCGCGCTGTCGGTGGTCCTGCATCTCGTACGGGACCGGGCCGGGCGGCGACGGATCGCCGAGGTGCATGTCCTGGAGCGGGACGCGTCGGGGCTGGTGCGGACGGTGCCGGCGCTGCGGTGGGGGGTGGAGGCGTTCGCGTACGAGCGGGGGTGGGAGCGGTTGCGGGAGCTGATTCGGGGTGGCGGTGAGGCGGGTTAGGGGTGGGCGGTGGGCTGGGTGCGGTGCGGGAGTTGGGCGGTGGGAGTGGGGCGGAGTGGTGATGGGCGTGAGTGCGGGACGGGTCGCGGTGATGGCGAGTGGGAGTGGTCATGGGTGAGGTGTCGGGCGGGGTGGTCGTGGTGTGTGTCGGGGTTCTGGTGTGGCTGATGGGTGGGCGCCAACCCGGGGCTCGGCGGGCCGAGTTGCTGTTCGCGGGTGGTGGGGGCGTGGGTGTCGGACCGCCCTCGTGGGAGCGGGCCTTCGGTGAACTGCGGCGGATCCGGAGGCGGTTGAGGGTCGAGTGGTGGGCGCTCGGGGTCGGGTTGGTGGTCGCGGTGTTGGGGGCCTCGGTGGTTCCGGTCGTCGCGGGGGCGGTCGGGGTGCCGTTGCTGCGGCGGGTGCGGGTCGCCGGGGAGGCACGGCGGGCTGGGGAGGTGCGCGGGGACGCGGTGATCGCGCTGTGCTCGACGCTCGCCGGTGAGGTGCGGGCCGGGCGGCAGCCGGGGGAGGCGTTGCTGCGGGCGGCGCAGGACTCCGGTGGGCTCGGTGAGGCGCAGGCCGCGGTGTTGGCGGCGGCACGGTTCGGCGGGGATGTGCCGGGCGCGCTCACCTCGGCGGCGCGACAACCGGGCGCGGAGGGGCTGTTGGGACTGGCCGCGTGCTGGCGGGTCGCCGTGGATCAGGGGGCCGGGCTCGCGGCGGGACTCGACCGGCTCGAAGGGGCGTTGCGTGCCGACCGGGATCAACGGGCTGATCTGCGCGCCCAGTTGGCGGGGGCTCGGGCGACCGCGGTGATGCTCGCCGGGTTGCCGGTGCTCGGGCTGTTGCTGGGGGCGGCGATGGGGGCGGATCCGTTGCGGGTGCTGCTGCACAGCGGAGCGGGGTTGGGGTGCCTGGTGGTCGGGGGGTTGCTGGAGGGGCTGGGGTTGTGGTGGGCGATGCGGATTGTGCGGGGGGTGGAGGCGGCGTGAGCGGGGGTGGGGTGGGGCTCGGTGGCGGTAGTTGGCCGGAGTGGGAGTCGGAGTCGGAGGCGGGAGGTCGTATGAGCGCGGAAGTTGTCCACAGGCTGGGGGTGGCCCTGGGGGCGGTGTTGGCCGTGGGGTGGTTCGTGTGGTGGCTGGAGGGGGTCCGGCGTGAGCGGAGGGCGCGGCGGAGGCTGGCTGGGCTGCTGCTTCGGGAGGTGCGGGAAGCGCGGCAAGTCCGGGAAGTTCGCGAGGGCCGGGGACCACTCGGAATCCAGGGGGCGCGGGGAATCCAGGGAGCGCTCGGCATCCGGGGAGCGTCGGGATCCCGAGGAGGTCGGGAAGCCCGCGAGGTTCCGGAAGGTGCGTCTGGTGGGCCGCGCTTCGGGGCTCGGGACGTTGCCCGGCGGTGGTTGCCCGTGGCCGGTGTGGTGGGGGCCGGGTGGGTGGTGGTCGGCGGGGTTGTCGGGGTCGTGGTCGGCGGGGTCGTCGCCGGTGGGCTGTGGCAATGGCGGCGACGGCAGGTGGCCGGCGACACCGGCGCCGAGCGCGATGCCGCCACCGCCGCCCGCCAACTCCCCCTTGCCGCCGATCTGCTGGCCGCCTGCATCGCCGCCGGTGCCTCGCCGGTGATCGCCTCCCAGGCGGTGGGGGAGGCGCTCGCAGGGCCCGTGGGAGAACGGCTGGCGCGGGCCGCGGCGGAGGTGCGGCTCGGTGGCGAACCGGCCGATGCCTGGCGGAGGTTGGCCGCGCTTCCGGGTGCGGGACCGCTGGCCCGGTTGCTCGAGCGGGCCGACGAGTCGGGGCTCCCCGCCGCCGGACCGGTCGCGCGGCTCGCGGCGGAGGCTCGTGCCGACTGGACCCGTACCGCGACGGCACGGGCGCGGCGGGCGGCCGTTCTGATCACCGCGCCGGTGGGGCTGTGCTTCCTGCCCGCGTTCATCGCGGTCGGCGTACTGCCCGTGGTGATCGGGCTCGCGGGCGGAGCGGTGGGAGGGGGTGGTGACTGACGGGCGGAGCGCGGCGGTGACGGACGTACGACGAACGACGACCTAGCAAGCAAGTGAACTGACAAGAACCTCACGGGGGTTGAGATGTACAAGGCAGTGCAGGCGATGCAGGCAGTGGCGGTACGGGGTGTGCGAGCGGTGCGGGCGAGGTGGGGTGCGGCTGCGCGTCGGGACGCGGGGATGGCGACCGCCGAGTACGCGATGGGGCTGGTCGCGGCGGTGGCGTTCGCGGTGGTGCTCTACAAGGTGGTGACCAGCGGGGTGGTCAGCGAGGAGTTGCAGAGCATCGTGAAGCGGGCTCTCGATGCGCAGGTGTGAAGGCCGGGGCGGGGACCGGGGGTTCGTGACGGCGGAGGCGGCCGTGGTGCTGCCGGTGCTGGTGATGTTCGCGATGGCGCTGGTGTGGGGGCTGTTGGTGGTGGCCGCGCAGATCCAGTGCGTGGACGCGGCCCGTTCGGGCGCCCGGGCGGCGGCTCGGCAGGACCCGGCCGAGGCGGTCGTCCAGGTGGTCCGGGACACGGCACCGCGCGGCGCGAAGGTCACCGTCGGCCGGGAGGGCGACCAGGTCCATGTGGTCGTCGTCGCGAAACCGCCGGTGTTGAGCGGGCTGCCCTTCGAAGTGCGGGAGGAGGCCGTGGCGTTGGCGGAGGAGACGGTGGGCGAGGGGAGGGCGGGGCCGTGAGGCGGCGGATCGGGGCGGGGCGGTGTGTGCTGCGGGCGCTGGGCCGGCGTTGGAGATCCCGGGGCTCGGATCGCGGGTCCGCCACCGTGTGGAGTCTTGGCGGGATGGCCGTGATGTGTGTCGTGTTCGGGGTCGTGCTGGCCTTGGGGCAGGCCGTCGTGGCCCGGCACCGTGCGGCCGGCGGTGCGGATCTCGCGGCGCTTGCGGCGGCCGACCACTGGGCCGAGGGCGGTGCGGGGGCCTGCGCCCGGGCGGAGCGGGTGGCGCGGGCGCAGGGGATCCGGCTGGTGCGGTGCGTGATCGTGGGCGAGACGTCGGACGTGACGGCGTCGGCGGGCGGGGGACCGTTCGCGACGGAGGTGAGGTCACGGGCGGGACCTGCGGGGCCGGTGGCGCCCCCGGTGCCCGGACTGCCGGCGCCGGCCCCGTCATCGGTGCCCTGAGCCGTCGACCGGCGCCTGCGTCACCCCTGGAGCGTCGATACCGGCACCTGCGGCTTCCGCACCCGCACGTGCGGCCTCCGCACCCGAACCCTCGGCCTCCGCACCCGCACCACCGGCGCCCTGAGCCGCCGCCTACCGATGCCGTGCGGCGTCGTGGCCCCGCCGTGCCGGGCGGCCCGTCACACCCCGCCCACCCTCTCTCCAGGGGCCCCTGACACATCCCCTGGTATCTCCCCGGCCCCGTCCGGCACCCCTCGCAACAACTCCACGAGCAACCGCACGGCTCCCCGCTTGTGCAGCGGCTCGTTGCCGTTGCCGCACTTGGGGGACTGGATGCACGACGGGCAGCCGGCGTCGCACTCGCAGGAGGCGATGGCCTCGCGGGTGGCGGTGAGCCAGGCGGGGGCCGTGTGGAAGGCGCGTTCCGCGAAGCCCGCACCGCCCGGGTGGCCGTCGTAGACGAAGACCGTGGGGAGCAGGGTGTCCGGGTGCAGGGGGACGGAGACGCCGCCGATGTCCCAGCGGTCGCAGGTGGCGAAGAGGGGGAGCATGCCGATCGAGGCGTGTTCGGCGGCGTGGAGGGCGCCGCCGAGGATCTCGGGGTTGATGCGGGCGGCGTCGAGCTGGTCCTCCGTGACCGTCCACCAGACGGCGCGGGTGCGGAGGGTGCGCGGGGGGAGGTCGAGTTTGGACTCGCCGAGGACCTCTCCGGTGATGACACGTCGGCGGAGGAAGGAGACGACCTGGTTGGTGACTTCGACGGAGCCGTAGCACAACCGGCCCTGGCCCCACGGGACTTCGACGTCCGTCTCCAGGACGGAGATCGCCGTGGTGTCGCGGGCGACCGTCGAGTAGGGCGGGTTGGCCTCCTCGACCAGGGCCACCGAGTCCTCCAGGTCAAGGGTGCGCACCAGGTATGTGCGGCCCTGGTGGAGGTGGACCGCGCCCTCGTGGACGGACGCGTGGGAGGCGGCCTCGTCGACCGTGCCCAGGAGGCGGCCGGTGCCGTTCTCGACGACCTGGACCGGGCGGCCGCCCCCGCCGCGGATGTCGGTGAGGTCGGCGGCGCGTTCGCGGCGGGTCCAGTGCCAGGCCTTCGCCCGGCGGCGGAGCAGCTTCGCGGCCTCCAGCTGCGGCAGCAGGTCCGCCGTCGCCGGGCCGAAGAGGTCCAGGTCCTCTTCGGTGAGCGGGAGTTCGGCCGCCGCCGCGCACAGGTGGGGGGCCAGGACGTAGGGGTTGTCCGGGTCCAGGACCGTGGACTCGACCGGCTGGTCGAAGAGGGCCTCAGGGTGGTGGACGAGGAAGGTGTCCAGGGGGTCGTCGCGGGCGATCAGGATCGCGAGCGCGCCCCGGCCGGAGCGTCCGGCGCGGCCCGCCTGCTGCCACAGGGAGGCGCGGGTGCCGGGGTAGCCGGCGATCAGGACGGCGTCCAACCCGGAGACGTCGATGCCGAGTTCGAGGGCGGTGGTGGCGGCGAGGCCGAGCAACTCGCCGGAGTGGAGGGCGCGTTCGAGGGCTCGGCGTTCCTCGGGGAGGTAGCCGCCGCGGTAGGCGGCGACCCGCCGGGCCAGCGAGCGGTCGACCTCGGCGAGGCGTTCCTGGGCGATCAGCGCGATCAGCTCGGCGCCCCTCCGTGAGCGTACGAAGGCCACCGAGCGGACGCCCTGGACGGCGAGGTCGGTCAGCAGGTCGGCGGTCTCGGCGGTGGCCGTGCGGCGGACCGGGGCGCCCTTCTCGCCGTGGAGCTCGGTGAGCGGGGGCTCCCAGAGGGCGAACACCAGTTCGCCGCGCGGTGAGGCGTCGTCGGCGACCTCGACGACCGGGAGGCCGGTGAGGCGGCGGGCGGCGACCGAGGGCTCGGCGGCGGTGGCGGAGGCGAGGAGGAAGACGGGGGAGGAGCCGTAGCGGGCGCAGAGGCGGCGCAGGCGGCGTAGGACCTGGGCGACGTGGGAGCCGAAGACGCCCCGGTAGGTGTGGCACTCGTCGATGACGACGTACTTCAGGGATTTCAGGAAGGAGGACCAGCGCGGGTGCGAGGGCAATATGCCGCGGTGGAGCATGTCGGGGTTGGTCAGGACGTAGTTGGCGTACTGGCGGACCCACTCGCGTTCCTCGAACGGAGTGTCGCCGTCGTACACGGCCGGGCGAACGGCATTGCCCAGCGGTTGTGAAAGTTCCTTCACGGAACGGAGCTGGTCGGCGGCCAGGGCTTTCGTGGGCGCGAGGTAGAGCGCGGTGGCGCCGCGGCCGTTCGGCGCCTCGGAGCCGTCCAGGAGCGTCGAGAGGACCGGTACCAGATAAGCCAGCGACTTGCCCGAGGCGGTGCCTGTGGCAACGATCACTGACTCGCCGTCCAGGGCGTGCTCGGCCGCCTGTGCCTGGTGGGCCCAGGGGTGTTCGACACCGGCTTCCTGGACGGTGGCGATCACCTCCGCGCGAATCCGGTCAGGCCAGACGGCATGGCGGCCCGCACGTGGGGGCAAGTGCTCCGTATGAGTGATGCGCGAAGCCCGGCTCGGTCCCGACGCCAGCCGGTCCAGAACCGTGCTCGGCGAGAGGCCGGACACGGGGTCCGCCGAGGGTCGATCGGTTCGCTGATTCTTGGCCATCGGCACCGAGTGTGTCACTGGCGTGACGGACAATGGAGCCAAGGCGTCGTGCACGCCCTGCGGTAAGTGATTGAATGCCATCGCGGCTGGCGAACCGTCCTGGGGGCTCTGCCGAGGTGTCCCATGGGATGACCGCTCGATAGCAAGGTGCTGGAGGATCCGTGGACCTGTCCCTGTCGACCCGTACCGTCGGCGATCGTACGGTCGTCGAGGTCGGTGGCGAAATCGACGTATATACCGCGCCCAAGTTGCGCGAACAGCTGGTCGAGCTGGTGAACGACGGGAGTTTCCACCTCGTCGTGGACATGGAGGGAGTCGACTTCCTCGACTCCACCGGGCTCGGTGTGCTGGTCGGCGGCCTGAAGCGGGTGCGTGCCCACGAGGGCTCGCTGCGCCTGGTCTGCAACCAGGAGCGCATTCTGAAGATCTTCCGTATCACCGGCCTCACCAAGGTGTTCCCGATTCACACCTCGGTCGAGGAAGCGGTGGCGGCCACCGACTGACCGACCGTTCAGGGAGCGGCGTGTGACCGCTCCCCGATCGGCCGTATAGACGACCGGTGGACCGGGCTTTCGGCGGCCCGGCCCTCCGACAGCACGCCCGTAGTCCCGAGGGGGATGCATGGCCACCGTTGAACTCCGCTTCAGCGCGCTGCCCGAGCACGTCAGGACCGCCCGTCTGGTGGCGGCAGCGGTGGCGCGCAGGGCCGGAGTGGACGAGGCCGTACTCGACGAGGTCAGACTCGCCGTCGGCGAGGCCTGCACCCGCGCCGTCGGGCTGCACCAGAGCAGCGGGATCACCGCCCCGGTGAAGGTGCTGCTGATCGAGGAGGAGAAGCAGTTCTCCATCGAGGTCGGCGACGAGGCACCGCGCTCGGCCCCCGGCGACAAGGCGCCCGGGGCGCTGGGCTCCGATCCGGACGCGGAGACCGAGGAGGACGAGATGGGCCTCGCTGTCATCAGCGGGCTCGTCGACGACGTCGAGGTCACCGCCGGAGAGCACGGCGGCTCGATCCGTATGACCTGGCCGACGACACCGCCGGCCACGACGCTTTCCTGAGACCCGCCGCACGTTCACAGCCGAAGGGCCCTGCTGAGCAGGGCCCTTCGGCATTTCCGGGTGAGGGTGGCCGGGGTGTGTTCCCTGGCGTATCCCCGGCGCGACCGAATTCGTGAATGAATTCACGATCAATGCAGCCGGGCGCCCCGATAATTTGATCAAGCACCAATGCTTTTAAGGCATTACTATGCGAAGGCCAATTCCGTTTGCCGCGCTCTGTTTTGATCAGGTTCCGGTACCTACAATCCGTCCACATCTTGAGCTCAGCACAGGCGTCAAGGAGGACGAATGGCGGGGCTTTCTACCCCTCAGCAGTTTGACCACCCCACAACCTTCGCAGCCGCAGTTCTGACCGACGACAACCGCATCCTCGTGATGGTGATCGGCCTCGTGGCGCTGGCCGCGCTCGTGGTCGCGGGCATCCTGGTCCGCGAGGTGCTCGCGGCCGGTGAGGGCACCGACAGCATGAAGAAGATCGCGGCAGCGGTCCAGGAGGGCGCCAACGCCTATCTGGGACGGCAGTTGCGCACGGTCGGCGTATTCGCCGTGATCGTTTTCTTCCTGCTTCTGCTGCTTCCCGCGGACGACTGGAATCAGCGCGCCGGACGGTCGATCTTCTTCCTGATCGGCGCGGTGTTCTCGGCGACCACCGGCTATATCGGCATGTGGCTCGCCGTACGCAGTAATGTCCGTGTCGCCGCGGCGGCCCGGGAAGCGACCCCGGCGGAGGGTGAGCCGGAAAAGGATCTCACCGCCGTCTCGCACAAAGCAATGAAGATCGCTTTCCGCACGGGCGGCGTCGTCGGCATGTTCACGGTGGGGCTCGGTCTGCTGGGCGCCTCGTGCGTGGTGCTGGTGTACGCGGCCGACGCGCCCAAGGTGCTGGAGGGATTCGGCCTCGGTGCCGCCCTCATCGCCATGTTCATGCGTGTCGGCGGCGGCATCTTCACCAAGGCCGCCGACGTCGGCGCCGACCTGGTCGGCAAGGTCGAGAAGGGCATCCCGGAGGACGACCCGCGCAACGCCGCGACCATCGCCGACAACGTGGGCGACAACGTCGGCGACTGCGCGGGCATGGCGGCCGACCTCTTCGAGTCGTACGCCGTGACGCTGGTCGCCGCGCTGATCCTCGGCAAGGCGGCCTTCGGCGACTCCGGGCTCGCCTTCCCGCTGCTCGTGCCGGCGATCGGTGTGATCACCGCCATGATCGGCATCTTCGCGGTGGCGCCACGCCGGACCGACCGCAGCGGCATGTCCGCGATCAACCGGGGGTTCTTCATCTCCGCGGTGATCTCGCTCGTGCTGGTGGCGGTCGCGGTCTTCGTCTACCTGCCGTCGTCGTACGGCGATCTTGACGGCGTCACCGACGCGGCGATCAAGGCCAAGGACGGCGATCCGCGGATCCTCGCGCTCGTCGCCGTGGCCATCGGCATCGTGCTCGCCGCGCTGATCCAGCAGCTGACCGGCTACTTCACGGAGACCAACCGCCGTCCCGTGATGGACATCGGCAAGACCTCGCTCACCGGTCCTGCCACCGTCATCCTCGCCGGGATCTCGCTGGGCCTCGAATCGGCCGTCTACACCGCCCTGTTGATCGGTCTCGCGGTCTACGGTGCGTTCCTGCTCGGCGGCGCCTCGATCATGCTGGCGCTGTTCGCGGTGGCGCTGGCCGGTACGGGGCTGCTCACCACGGTCGGCGTGATCGTGGCCATGGACACCTTCGGGCCGGTCTCCGACAACGCGCAGGGCATCGCCGAGATGTCCGGTGACGTCGAGGGCGCGGGCGCGCAGGTGCTCACCAACCTGGACGCGGTGGGCAACACCACCAAGGCCATCACGAAGGGCATCGCCATCGCCACCGCCGTCCTGGCGGCGTCGGCGCTCTTCGGGTCGTACCGGGACGCGATCGTGACCGCCGCCAACGACGTCGGCGAGAAGGTCTCGGGACCGGGCGCGCCACTCAACCTGATGATGGACATCTCCCAGCCCAACAACCTGGTCGGGCTCATCGTCGGCGCCGCGGTCGTCTTCCTCTTCTCGGGGCTGGCGATCAACGCCGTCTCGCGGTCCGCGGGGGCCGTGGTCTACGAGGTGCGGCGGCAGTTCCGCGAACACCCGGGGATCATGGACTACACCGAGACACCGGAGTACGGCCGCGTCGTCGACATCTGCACCAAGGACGCGCTGCGTGAGCTGGCCACACCCGGTCTGCTCGCCGTGCTCACGCCGATCGCCGTCGGGTTCACGCTCGGCGTCGGCGCGCTCGGCTCGTTCCTCGCGGGCGCGATCGGCACCGGCACGCTGATGGCGGTCTTCCTCGCGAACTCGGGCGGTGCCTGGGACAACGCGAAGAAACTCGTCGAGGACGGCAACCACGGCGGCAAGGGCAGCGAGGCCCATGCCGCCACGGTGATCGGCGACACGGTCGGCGACCCGTTCAAGGACACCGCGGGCCCGGCCATCAACCCGCTGCTGAAGGTGATGAACCTCGTCGCGCTCCTCATCGCGCCCGCGGTCATCAAGTTCAGCTACGGCGACGACAAGAACATCGGGGTGCGCATCACGATCTCGGTGCTCGCGTTCCTCGTGATCGCCGTCTCCGTGTACATCTCCAAGCGGCGCGGGATCGCCGTGGGAGACGGCGACGGGGACGGCAGCGACCGGTCGGCCAAGTCGCCGGACCCGGCCGTCGTTTCGTAGGGGGTCCTGCGGGGCTCGGCTCAACGGGCGGGCGGGTGGCGCGAGTTGTGGGCGCCGCCCGCCCGTTTCCGCTGTGTTCAGTACCTCGCCGTGAGCCTTCTCTCGCTTGGTGCAAATGGTCCCAAAAAGTCTCCTATCGGACCTTGGGCCCGGAGGTGCGGCCCGTCCGCCGTGTATGTTCCGGGGCCGAGAGCCATGGAAGGGACCGATCCGGTGAACAAGAAGCTTGCGCTCGCACTGTCCGGCGGTGCGGTACTGGTACTGGGGCTGTCGGGATGCGGCGGCAGCGGCGACGACAGCGACGCCAAGCTGGACTCCTGGGCCAAGCAGGTCTGCGTCGCGGTACAGCCGCAGGCGAAGAAGATCGAGGCCGCCAACACGGCGATCCAGAAGGAGACCTCGGACAACAGCACCCCGGAAGAGGTCCAGAAGACCGACTCGCAGGCCTTCCAGGACATGTCCGACGCCTACAAGGCGATCGGGGCCGCCGTGAACACCGCCGGCGCGCCGGACGTCGACAACGGCGCGAAGAAGCAGCAGGACGCCGTCAAGGAGCTCAACGACATCTCCACGTCGTACGCCACCCTGAAGACGCAGGTGGACGCGCTGAACACCAAGGACCAGGCGAAGTTCGCGGACGGCCTCAAGGACATCGCGACCTCCCTGGACAAGCTCAGCACGAGCGGGAACGACGCGCTGAAGACCCTCGAAGAGGGCGACGTCGGCAAGGCGATGACCAAGCAGGAGGCGTGCAAGACGGCGACGCCGGTGGCTTCGTCGTCGGCGGCCTGACCCGGCCCGGGAAATGGCATCCCTGTAGGACGTCTCCCGTGGGCAGCCTCCTGTAGGCAGCGATCTTTCAGGTGCTGAAAGATGCCCCGGTACGCGTGCGTGCCGGGGCCTTCGGCTGTGCGGGGGGCGGTTGTCGGCCGGTGCCGGACGCGGTGTCGGTGGGAGCGGCCACAATGGGCGTGTGAGTAACTCCAGCCTCCCCGCCCTGCCCGCATCCGACCGCCCGGAGGTCGCCGCCCGGCTCCGGGACGCCCTGCTCGGCGCCGCCTTCACCGCCGACGGACTGCTCGAACTGCTCGGCGCCCCCGCCTACACGGCGCTCGCCCGCAGCGAGACCGTGCCGGCGCTCCGGGCGACCAGAGGCGACACCCCGCTGGAGACCCTGGTCCGGCTGTTCCTCCTCCAGCAGCCCGTGCCGCACGCACGCGTGGCCGACGTCCTGCCCGTCGCCGCATGCCTGGAGAGCGGTTGGCTGGTCTCCGTGGGCACCGACGAGGTCGCCGCGACCGTGGACGTACGGCCCTACGGCGGCCCCGACGGCGAAGACTGGTTCATCGTGTCCGACCTGGGATGCGCGGTCGGCGGGGCCGGTGGGATCGGCAGCCGGGAGGAAGGCGTCGTCCTCGGAGTGGGCGGCGCGTCCACCACGCTCGCCGGGATCACCGTACGGACACCGGTCTCCGCCGCGCTCGACCTCGGCACCGGGTCCGGCATCCAGGCGCTGCACGCGTCCCGGCACGCCACGCGCGTGACGGCCACCGATCTCAACCCCCGTGCCCTGCACATCACCGCGCTCACCCTCGCGCTGTCCGGCGCGCAGGCCGCCGACCTCCGCGAGGGCTCGCTCTTCGAGCCGGTCCGGGAAGACGAGACGTACGAACTCATCGTGTCCAACCCGCCGTTCGTGATCTCGCCGGGTGCGCGGCTGACGTACCGCGACGGCGGGATGGGCGGGGACGATCTGTGCCGGTCGCTCGTTCAGCAGTCGGGGGAGCGGCTGCGCGAGGGCGGATTCGCACAGTTCCTCGCCAACTGGCAGCACGTGGAGGGGGAGGACTGGCAGGACCGGCTGCGCTCGTGGGTGCCGCGCGGGTGCGACGCCTGGATCGTGCAGCGCGAGGTCCAGGACGTCACGCAGTACGCCGAGTTGTGGCTCAGGGACGCGGGCGACCACCGGGGCGACACGGCCGCGTACGAGGCGCTCTACGACGCCTGGCTCGACGAGTTCGAGGCGCGCAAGGTCAAGGCTGTGGGCTTCGGCTGGATCACCCTGCGCAGGACGGACTCCGACGCGCCCTCGATCACCGTCGAGGAGTGGCCGCACCCGGTCGAGCAGCCGCTCGGGGACGCCGTGCGGGAGCACTTCGACCGGGTCGACTATCTGCGCACCCATGACGACGCGGCCCTGCTCGCCGCCCACTTCAGGCTCGCCCCCGAGATCATCCAGGAACAGGTCGGGCTGCCCGGCGCGGAGGACCCCGAACACGTCGTGCTGCGCCAGCACCGGGGGATGCGGCGCGCGACCAAGGTCGACACGGTCGGCGCGGGTTTCGCGGGCGTCTGCGACGGCACGATGAGCGCGGGGCGGATCCTGGACGCGATCGCCCAACTCGTGGGCGAGGACCCGGTATTGCTCCGGGATCGGACGCCTGCGCAGATTCGGTTGCTGGTGGAGCAGGGGTTTTTGGAGCCGGTTGGTTGAGCGGGGTGGTGGGGGGGGCGCGCTTGAGGGGGCGGAGGCGGGGCCGGGTTGGGGGGCGGTGTACGGGAGCCGGGTCGGTGGGTGTCGTGCGTGGGCTGGCCTGGTGGGCGTCGTACGCTGCGCGGCCCGGTGTCACGCGTGGGGCCCGGCGTCGCGCGTGGGCCTGTTCGTGCCCGTGAGTCGTGTGTGTCCGTATCCGGTGTGATTATTCGGATCCGCTGTGGAAAAGACCTCTTGTCAGTGGCGGGGGCGGGGCTACCTTCGGTGACAGGTTCCACGCGTCCTCGGGGGAGGCGCGCCGTCTCGGTGGAGGCGTCATGGCAGGGGGTACGCCCGGTCAGGGTGGGAGTGGTTACTCGGGGAGTGGTCCTGACCGCGATGCCGAGGGCGGCTCACCCGGCAACGTCGAGAGTGATCAGTCCGGCCATGTGGAGAGTGGGCCTCAAGGGCAAGCTCCGGGCGGGGCGCAAGGCCGACTCCCGGGAGGGGTGCGAGGCCAACTTCCCGGTGCGTCCCGGCGTCAACTCCCGGACGGGGCGCCCGGATACGCGCTGGGCGGTCCCTACGTTGGCGGCCCCTACGCTCCGCGGACCTCGGGAGGGCCCGGGGCCACCCACCAGGACCCGGCGCCGCACGGGGACCGGTCCGCATCGGTCCTCGGCGGCTTCACGCCCGCAGGTCGCCCCACTCCGGGCAGCCCGCAGACGCCAGGGACCCCGGAGGTCTTAGGAACGCCGGAGGCGCCGAGCGCCCCCGACGCTCCGGGTATCCCGCACAACCCCGGCACTCCGCGGACCTCGCCCACGCCGGGCATCACGCAGGTTCCGCACACCCCGCACGCCCCGCACGCCCCGCACGCCCCGCACGCTCCGAGCACCTCCGGTATCTCCCGCACCCCGGGCATCCCGCAGATTCCGTACGACATCCCGCCCACGTCGGCCACCCCACCAACCCCCAACTCCCCACCCCCCGCCCCCTCCCCGTACTCCCCACAAAGCCACCCCAGCCCGCTCAAGCACACCCCGCACGGCGAATGGAACCCCTACGCGAGCACCCCCACGACGCCCAATGAGCCGCCCTATCCGGAACCCCACCCGGCCGCCCATCAGAGCACCGAGCCGAACCCTCGCCAGGGCCCCCGGCCGAACCCCTACCAGGGCCCCCAGCCAGACCCCCACCAGAGCCCCCAGCCACACCCCCACCAGGGCCCCGCGCAGACACCCCCATACGCAGGCGTCCAGCGCCCGACACATCCCGGTGGACCGGGGCCCCTCACCGGCGGACCGGCACATGGCGGCCAGCGGCGGCGGATGCCGGTCGTCGGGGTCCTCGTCCTCGTCGTGGCCGTCGCCCTCGTAGTCGTCGCCGGTGTCTGGGCCGTGACCGCATTGAGCAGCGGCGCCAAGCACACGGCGGCGACGAAGAAGGCGTCGCCGAGCGCGTCGTCGTCATCCGGGGGCGGGGCCAGCGCCGGGGCCGGCTACCCGTACGGCGCCGACGTCGGGCTCAAGTCGCCGCTGCGGACCGGTGATTGCGTGCGGGCCGTGTGGACCGGGACCCCGTTCGCGTCGCGGCCCAGGCTCGGGGTTGTGAGCTGTGCGCATGGCGTTCCGGACGGGCAGGTGATGGCTGTTGTCGCGGCGAAGGACTTCGGCGATGCGCGGGATCACGGGGGCGAGCGGTGTGCGGGTGACGTGAAGGGGGTGGCCGGGGCGCTGGCCGACGCGGGTGTCTACGCGCTCACCCCGACCGAGGCCGGCTTCGGGGCCGCCCGGGGCGGTACCGCGTGTCTCGTGCTCGGCAGGCACGCGCCGATCGGTGGCGCGATAGGTCGCTTCCGGAGCCCTGGGTCAAACGTGTGGACCACCGAGATGAGCGTCGGCGACTGCTGGCTGTACGTCGATCACACGACGTACTTCACCGCGACCCTGACCGACTGTGCCGATCAGCACACCGACCAGGTGATCGGTTCGGTGACCGCCCCGAAGGCGATGGCGTTCCAGGACGCGCTGCGGCGGGCGAACACGCTGTGCGGCAACAGGTTCGAGTCGACTTGGGCACCCGGATCCGACCGTTCCGTCTTCGGGTATCTGTCCGACGAGAGCAATTGGAAGGCCGGTTTCGACTCCGTCGTGTGCACCGTGGGGAAGGCCGACCGCTCCCGGACGACCGGCGCGATATCGTCCTCCGGCACGACCCCCTGAGGGCTGTCCGCCGCGAGTTCACCCGGGGTTGGCCCGCCCGTCGCCCGCAGGTGCCAGCCTCCGGGACCGGGGCATCCGGCCGGGAGGGGACACGCATGGAGAGCGGGCCTGCGATCTTCGCGGGGTTGGTGTTCGCCCTGTTCGGAGGCGCGCTGCTGCTGTGGACCGTGGTCAGGGTCCGGCACCGCGAACCCGTCGCCCAGGGTGTGAACCCGGTCGCATCGGCGACCCTCGCGAGCCTCGCCGCGGTCGCCGCCCTCCTCCTCGGCACCTGGTGCTTCCTGCACGTCTGAGCAGCGCGCCGTAGCCGCGGCACGGACCGTCGGCGGACCGGCGGCGGACAGCTGGGCGATCACTCCCCGGACGGCGCCGAAAAGGCCGGTGGGGACTCCGGGCGGCAGGAATGGCGGTAGTCGGGTTACCGTTCGAGTGGCCGTTGCGGGCTTTTCCCGTTTGACACGGGGGCGGGATGTACCGTCACACTCCGCAGCGTCACCATGACCCGACCCCGGGGCAAGCGACCCCGGGGGAGGCCCCAGCGTCGACCGGAGAGAAGAGCGAAGTTGTCCCCGACCAGCGAGACCGCACACGGCGGCCGCCGACTCGTCATCGTCGAGTCCCCTGCCAAGGCGAAGACGATCAAGGGCTACCTCGGCCCCGGATATGTCGTCGAGGCGAGCGTCGGGCACATCCGCGACCTTCCCAACGGCGCCGCGGAGGTGCCTGAGAAGTACACCGGCGAGGTCCGTCGCCTCGGTGTGGATGTCGACCACGACTTCGAGCCGATCTATGTGGTCAACGCCGACAAGCGGGCCCAGGTCAAGAAGCTCAAGGATCTCCTCAAGGACTCCGACGAACTCTTCCTGGCCACCGATGAGGACCGCGAGGGCGAGGCCATCGCGTGGCACCTCCTGGAGGTCCTGAAGCCCAAGGTCCCCGTCAAGCGCATGGTGTTCCACGAGATCACCAAGGACGCGATCCGGGCCGCCGTGGCCAACCCGCGCGACCTCAACCAGCTGATGGTCGACGCCCAGGAGACCCGCCGCATCCTCGACCGCCTCTACGGCTACGAGGTCTCGCCGGTCCTCTGGAAGAAGGTCATGCCGCGCCTGTCGGCCGGCCGTGTCCAGTCCGTCGCCACCCGGCTCGTCGTCGAGCGGGAGCGCGAGCGCATCGCCTTCCGTTCCGCCGAGTACTGGGACCTGACCGGCACCTTCGGGACCGGCCGGGCCGGTGACGCGAGCGACCCGTCGACCCTTGTCGCCCGTCTCCAGGCGGTCGACGGCAAGCGCGTCGCCCAGGGACGCGATTTCGACTCCCTCGGCCAGATCAAGAGCGCGAACACCCTCCACCTGGACGAGGCCAACGCCCGCGCGCTGGCCGCCGCCCTGGAGGACACGCGGTTCGCCGTCCGGTCCGTCGAGTCGAAGCCGTATCGACGCTCTCCGTACGCGCCGTTCCGCACGACGACCCTCCAGCAGGAGGCCAGCCGCAAGCTCGGCTTCGGCGCGAAGGCCACGATGCAGGTCGCGCAGAAGCTGTACGAGAACGGCTACATCACCTACATGCGTACGGACTCCACGACCCTGAGCGAGACGGCCGTCAAGGCCGCCCGCGCCCAGGTGACGCAGCTGTACGGCGCCGACTACCTGCCGGCCCAGCCGCGCGTGTACGCCGGGAAGGTCAAGAACGCCCAGGAGGCGCACGAGGCGATCCGCCCCTCGGGTGATCGTTTCCGCACGCCCGCCGAAACCGGCCTGACCGGCGACCAGTTCAAGCTCTACGAGCTGATCTGGAAGCGGACCGTCGCCTCCCAGATGAAGGACGCGGTCGGCAACTCCGTCACCGTGAAGATCGCGGGCACCTCGTCCGACGGCCGGGACGTCGAATTCAGCGCCTCCGGAAAGACGATCACCTTCCACGGCTTCCTGAAGGCCTACGTGGAGGGCGCCGACGACCCGAACGCCGAGCTGGACGACCGCGAGCGCCGGCTGCCCCAGGTCGCCGAGGGCGACGCGCTGACCGCCGAGGAACTCACGGTCGACGGGCACGCCACCAAGCCCCCGGCCCGCTACACCGAGGCCAGCCTCGTCAAGGAGCTCGAAGAGCGCGAGATCGGCCGCCCGTCGACGTACGCGTCGATCATCGGCACGATCCTCGACCGCGGCTACGTCTTCAAGAAGGGCACGGCCCTGGTGCCGTCCTTCCTGTCCTTCGCCGTGGTCAACCTCCTGGAGAAGCACTTCGGGCGGCTCGTCGACTACGACTTCACCGCCAAGATGGAGGACGACCTCGACCGCATCGCCAGCGGCGAGGCGCAGGCCGTGCCGTGGCTGCGGCGCTTCTACTTCGGCGAGGGCGAGGCCCGCGGCGCCGCCGAGGCCGGCAACGGCGACGGCGACCACCTCGGCGGCCTCAAGGAACTCGTCACCGACCTGGGCGCGATCGACGCCCGCGAGGTGTCGTCCTTCCCGGTCGGCAACGACATCATGCTGCGCGTCGGCCGCTACGGCCCCTACGTGGAGCGCGGCGAGAAGGACTCCGAGAACCACCAGCGTGCCGACGTCCCCGAGGACCTCGCGCCGGACGAGCTCAGCGTCGAGCACGCCGAGGAACTGCTCGCCAAGCCGAGCGGCGACTTCGAGCTGGGCGCCGACCCCGAGTCGGGCCACCAGATCATCGCCCGCGACGGCCGCTACGGCCCGTACGTCACGGAGGTGCTCCCCGAGGGCACCCCGAAGACCGGGAAGAACGCCGTCAAGCCGCGTACGGCCTCGCTGTTCAAGTCGATGACCCTCGACACGGTGACGCTCGCCGACGCCCTCAAGCTGATGTCGCTGCCGCGCGTCGTCGGCAAGGACGCCGAGGGCGTGGAGATCACCGCGCAGAACGGGCGCTACGGGCCGTATCTGAAGAAGGGCACGGACTCCCGCTCGCTGACGGCCGAGGACCAGCTCTTCACGATCACCCTCGAAGAGGCGCTGGAGATCTACTCCCAGCCCAAGCAGCGCGGCCGGGCCGCCGCCAAGCCGCCGCTGAAGGAACTGGGCACCGACCCGGTCAGCGAGAAGCCCGTCGTCGTCAAGGACGGCCGTTTCGGGCCGTACGTCACCGACGGCGAGACCAACGCGACCCTGCGCTCCGGCGACAGCGTCGAGGACATCAGCCCGGAGCGCGGCTACGAGCTGCTCGCCGAGAAGCGGGCCAAGTCGCCCGCCAAGAAGACGGCGAAGAAGGCCCCGGCGAAGAAGGCGGCGGCCAAGAAGGCGCCCGCCAAGAAGACGACGACCGCGAAGAAGACCGTGGCGAAGAAGACGACGACGGCCGCCAAGAAGACCACGGCCGCCGCCACCGCCAAGAAGACGGCCTCCTCCAAGGTGACGTCCGAGGACTGACGGACGAGAGCCGACCGGACGAGAGCCGACGGGACGAGAGCCGACGGACGGGAGCTGACGGTCCGTCGGGCTCCCGTCCGAGGACCGATCAGCACACGCTTCCTGCACCGCAGGGTCGCGAAACGCACGCCCCGGCATCACTTTGGTGTCGGGGTGTGTGCGGCTCCGGACGGGCGCGGCTTGTTGTCGGTGGCTGCCGATAGGCTGAAAGCATGACGCCAGCCGAGCAGCCAACGGGCCACCAGCCGGCCCCCGACGACGCCCTTGTCGCGGACTCCCGCGAGCGTGCCGTCCGCGCCCTGCTGCGCCAACCGCAGCTCAAGCGGCTGTGGAGTGCGCAGTTCGTGACGGGTGTCGGTGACACCCTCGCCCTGCTGGTCCTGGTCGTGCTCGCCTTCCAGGCGGCGATCGCCCAGGGCTCGTTCGGCGGTGGTTACCGGGGTGTGGCTCTCGCGGTGGCGACCGTCTTCGGGGCGCGGGTCCTGGCGACGCTGCTCTTCGGGGCGGTGCTGCTCGGCCCGCTCACCTCGCTCACCTCCCAGGACGGGCCGCTCGACCGCCGCTGGACCATGGTCGGCGCGGACGGTCTGCGGGCCGCGCTGCTGATCGTCGCCCCCCTGTGGATCGACTGGACACCGGACAACGCCCTGGCGGTGCTCCTGGTGACCGCCTTCGTCACCGGAGTCGCCGAGCGCTTCTGGACGGTGTGCCGCGAGAGCGCGGCCCCGGCCCTGCTGCCGGCCCCGCCGCCCGAGGGCGCCACGGTCCGGCCGCTGCCCGACCACATGGACGCACTGCGCCGGCTCTCGCTGCGCACGAGCTTCGTGGCCATCCCGCTCGCCGCCGCCGCACTCGTCGTGGCGGCCCTGCTCAACAACCTGCTGGGCACCGGCATCGCCTGGTTCGACCAGCACCAGGCCGCGCTCGGTTCGTACGTCGCGGCCGGGCTGTTCGCCGCGTCCCTCTCCGTGCTGACCGCCCTGGAGCTGCCCGGAATCCGCACCCCGCGCGCGCGGTCGCCGCTCGAGGGGCTGCGCCGCCCCCGGACGGGCACCGGCATCGACAAGGGCCGTACGGGCGCGATCGCGCTGCTCGTGATCGCCTGCGCGGCCGTCGCCGGGGCGATCTCCGCCGCCGTCGCCGTGTCCGTGCTCCAGGCCAAGGATCTGCATGGCGGCCCGGTGACCTTCGGGCTGCTGGTGCTCGGCCTGACCGGCGGGGTCGTGGTCGGCATCCGTACGGCGCCCTCGCTGCTGCCGACCCTGTCGCGCCGCCGGCTGCTGACCCTCGCCATCGCCTTCACCGGCATCGCGCTGCTCGCCGCGGGCCTGGTCCCGGACGTCACCACGGTGCTGCTGATCGTCGCGCTCGCCGGTATCGGCGCGGGCGTGGCCGCCAACACCGGGCACACCCTGCTCGACCAGGAGGCCGAGGACTACCGCAAGGCCCGCACGACCGAGCACCTGCACGCGGTCGTCCGGGTCGCCGTCGCGCTCGGCGCGCTGATCGCCCCCCTGGTGGCGGCGCTGATCGGCCCGCACCGCCTGGAGAACGGCAAGTTCGTGTTCGCGCACGGCGGTGCCGCGTTCACGCTGATGCTGGTCGGCGCTCTGCTGCTGCCGGTCGCCGCACTGGTCCTGGCCAAGGTCGACGACCGCGCGGGAGTGCCGCTCCGCCACGACCTGCGGGACGCGCTGCTCGGCGGCGACGACCCCGAGACGGTGCCCGCGACCAGCGGCTTCTTCATCGCCCTGGAGGGCGGCGACGGCGCCGGCAAGTCCACGCAGGCCGAGGCCCTCGCCGAGTGGATCAGGGGCAAGGGCCACGAGGTCGTGCTCACCCGCGAGCCCGGTGCGACCCCGGTCGGCAAGCGGCTGCGGTCGATCCTGCTCGACGTGTCGTCGGCGGGACTGTCCCACCGCGCGGAGGCCCTGCTCTACGCCGCCGACCGCGCGGAGCACGTCGACACCGTCGTACGGCCCGCCCTGGAGCGCGGCGCGATCGTCGTCTCCGACCGCTACATCGACTCGTCCGTCGCCTACCAGGGCGCCGGCCGTGACCTCTCCCCGACCGAGATCGCCCGCATCAACCGCTGGGCGACCGCCGGACTCGTCCCGCACATGACCGTCCTGCTGGACGTGGACCCGGAGACCGCCCGCGAGCGGTTCACGGAGGCGCCGGACCGACTGGAGTCGGAGCCCGCCGAGTTCCACGCGCGCGTACGGTCCGGTTTCCTCACCCTGGCCGCCGCCGACCCCAGCCGCTACCTCGTGGTCGACGCCGGCCAGGAGCCCGAGGCCGTCACCACGGTGATCAGGCACCGCCTCGACACCGTGCTGCCGCTCTCCGAGGCCGAGATCAAGGCCCAGGAGGAAGCGCGCAAGGCCGCCGAGGAAGAGGCCCGGCGCAAGGCCGAGGAAGAGGCCGCCCGCAAGGCCGAGGAGGAGCGCCTGGAGCGCGAGCGCCAGGAGCAGCTCGCCCAGCTGCGCGCCGAGGAGGAGGAGCGCAAGCGGCGCGAGCTGGAGGAGGCCCAGCGCCGCGAGGCCGAGCGCCAGGCCGAGGAGGCCAGGCAGCGCGCCGAGGACGCACGCAGGCGTGCCGAGGAGGAGAAGGCCCGCCTTCTCGCCGAGGAGGAGGCCCGCGCCGCCGAGGAGAGCCGCCGCAGGGCGGAGGCCGACCGGTTGCGCAAGCAGGCCGAGGACGAGGCCCGGCTGCGCGCCGAGGCGGAGGCACGGCGGCTGGAGAAGCAGCGCAAGGCCGAGGCGGCCCTGCTCGCGGCCGAGGAGGCACGCCGGTTGGCGGCCGAGGCGGCGGCCGCCGCGGAGCGGGCTGCCCGTCAGCCCACGGCTCCTCCGGCCCCGGGGGTCAGGCCCGAGGCGTCGACCGTGCAGACGCCGGTCGTGAAGCCGTCGGGTGCGGGTGCGAGTGCGGGTGGCCGGTCGTCGGAGGAGACGGCTGTGCTGCGGTCGGTGTCACCGGACGCCGAGAAGCGCGACTCCGACGCACGTGACTCCGAGACGACGGCCCAGCTGCCGCAGCCGCCGGCTCCCACGGGGGCCGCGGACGAGACGGCCGTACTGCCGCCGGTGTCCGCCACGGAGGAGACGGCCGTACTGCCGCCCGTCCCGTCCGGTGCCGCCGACGAGACGGCCGAGCTGCCGCCGGTCGGCGCGGCGGACGAGACCGCGGTGCTGCCGCCGGTGCGCGACCATGGTCCTTCGGACCGGGTGCCGGCCGGGTACTTCCGGGACGAGCGTTCGGGCGACCGGCCCGAGGGCGGCGAGGACCGTACCCGCGAACTGCCCCAGGTCGACGAGCAGGGCACACCCCGGCGCCGGCCGCGCCCCGACTGGGCTGAGGAAACTCCGCTGGACGACCTGCCCTCCCTGGCCGACGAACTGCTCGGCCCGCGCGAGGACGGCGACCACGACGACGACACCGGACGCGGGCGGGGTCGTGGGCGGGGGCGGCGGGGCTGACGTCTGGGCGGGGGCGGGGCTGACGGGTTCGGGGTACACCGGGTGCGGGACCGATGGTGAAGGGCGCGTACGGCTGACGGTGACGTGGGCCGAGTGGGCTGGCGGCGTCGGGACGGTGACCCGCGCCTCGCGTGCCCGCCGCGCATCAGCGCCCCGCACCCAGTGCCCGGACCTCCGGATCGGCGCCCGCACTCAGCGTTCGGCCCCTCCGAATAGCCGCCCGCGCCCAGCTCCCACCGTCTCCAGATCAGTGCACTGGCCCAGCCCCCCTCTCCCAATCAGCACCCCGCACCCAGCTCCCGCCCCTCCCAACTGACTCCCCCCCCCACACACCACCCGGCCCCCCTTGTCAGTGGTGCCCCGCACAATGGATCTCGTGACTCGAAGCGTGACGAAAGGGCCGGTGACCCATGACGGTGTGGGATGACCTGGTGGGGCAGGAGAAGGTGAGTGAGCAGCTTGATGCCGCCGCTCGGGACGCCGACGCCTTCGTCACCGCCGCGACCACCGGCACGGCCCCGCCGGAGGCGTCGAAGATGACGCACGCGTGGCTGTTCACGGGTCCGCCCGGCGCCGGGCGGAATCAGGCGGCGCGGGCCTTCGCCGCCGCGCTGCAGTGCGTGAGCCCCGACCGCGCGCTCGGCGGCAGCCCCGGCTGCGGCTTCTGCGACGGCTGTCATACGGCGCTGATCGGCACCCACGCCGACGTCACCACGGTCGCCGCGGTCGGCACCCAGATCCTCGCCGACGACATGCGGGACACGGTCCGCAAGTCCTTCACGTCACCGGCGACGGGCCGTTGGCAGATCATCCTGGTCGAGGACGCCGAGCGGCTGAACGAGAAGTCGGCCAACGCGGTCCTCAAGGCCGTCGAAGAACCCGCCCCCCGCACGGTGTGGCTCCTCTGCGCCCCCTCGATCGAGGATGTCCTCCCCACGATCCGCTCCCGCTGCCGCCACCTGAACCTGACCACGCCCTCGGTCGACGCCGTCGCCGACCTGCTCGTCCGGCGGGAGGGCGTCGAGCCCGCCGTGGCGATGGCCGCCGCGCGTGCCACGCAGGGCCATGTCGACCGGGCCCGCCGCTTGGCCACCGACCCGGCCGCCCGCCAGCGCCGGGCCGCCGTGCTGAAGCTGCCGTTGCGCGTCGAGGACGTCGGCGGCTGTCTCAAGGCCGCCCAGGAGCTGGTGGACGCGGCCGCCGAGGACGCCAAGCAGCTGGCGGAGGAGGTGGACGACAAGGAGACCGAGGAGATGAAGGCGGCCATGGGCGGCGGCCAGGGCAGCCGGATGCCGCGTGGCACGGCCGGGGTGATGAAGGACCTGGAGGACAAGCAGAAGCGCCGGAGAACGCGTACGCAGCGCGACAGCCTCGACCTCGCGCTGACCGACCTCACCGCGTTCTACCGGGATGTGCTCGCCCTCCAGCTCGGCTCCCGGGTGGCGATCGCCAACGCGGACGCCGAGGACGCGTTGGAGCGGCTCGCGCGAGCCGGTTCGCCGGAGTCCACGTTGCGTCGTATCGAGGCGATCGGCGCGTGCAGGGAGGCGCTCGACCGCAATGTGGCGCCGCTGCTCGCGGTGGAGGCGATGACGTTGGCGCTCAGAGCGGGTTGAGCGGCCTGGGCGGCACGGGTGGGGTGATCCGCTGGGGTGGCCGGACGGGCGGCGGGTTGATTGGCCGGCGGGTGACTGACACGCCGGGCGTGAGGTTGACGGCGTAACTCGTCCGGGGCTGATCATGCACGTACAGCATTCAAGAGATCGCGCAGCGTTACGCTCGGGCGATGCACATCAGGCGCCCCCTTCGCCGGCCCAGCCGGAGCAGTCAGCCGAGTCGGCCCAGCGAGGTCGAGGTCCGTCGAAGTCCCCGAAGCCGGCACGGGAGTCGGCGCAGCCGCACCCACAGGGCCGGTGGCGCGCTGCTCGCCGTAGCCGCGCTGCTCGTGTCCGCGTGTTCCGCGGGGAGTTCGACTACGGCGGCGAGTCCGGCCGCGGACGTGGCGCTGGCCGCGCTGCCGCGGGCGACGCCGTCCACGCTGACGTCGTACTACGCGCAGAAGCTCAGCTGGCACACCTGCGGTGTCCCCGGTTTCGAGTGCGCCACGATGAAGGCGCCGCTGGACTACGCCAAGCCCGGCGCCGGTGACATCCGGCTCGCGGTCGCCCGCAAGAAGGCCACCGGCAAGGGCATGCCGCTCGGTTCGCTGATGGTGAACCCAGGCGGGCCGGGCGGTTCGGCGGTCGGCTATCTCCAGCAGTACGCCGGGATCGGGTACCCGGCGGAGATCCGCGCCCGCTACGACATGGTCGCGATGGACCCGCGCGGCGTCGCCCGCAGCGAGCCGGTGGAGTGCCTCGGCGGGCGGGCCATGGACACGTTCACGCAGACCGACACCACCCCCGACGACCAGCGCGAGACCACCGAACTCGTCGCCGAGTACAAGAAGTTCGCGGAAGGCTGCGGCGCCCACTCGGCCAACCTCCTGCGCCATGTCTCGACGGTCGAGGCGGCGCGTGACATGGACATCCTGCGGGCGGTGCTGGGGGACCGGAAACTGAGGTACGTCGGGGCGTCGTACGGCACGTTCCTCGGTGCGACGTACGCGGGACTCTTCCCCGGCCGGGTCGGCCGCGTCGTCCTGGACGGCGCGATGGACCCGTCCCTGCCCGCGCGCCGCATGAACCTCGACCAGACGGCGGGCTTCGAGACGGCGTTCCAGTCCTTCGCGAAGGACTGCGTACGGCAGACCGACTGCCCGCTCGGCGGCAGGCGTACGACGCCGGGCCAGGTCGGCGACCACCTGAAGGCCTTCTTCAAGAAGCTCGACGCGCACCCGATCCCCACCGGCGACGCGGACGGCCGCAAGCTCGGCGAGGCGCTCGCCACCACCGGCGTGATCGCGGCGATGTACGACGAGGCGGCCTGGCCGCAGCTGCGCGAGGCACTCACGTCGGCGATGAAGGAGAACGACGGCGCGGGCCTGCTGGTCCTCTCGGACAGCTACTACGAGCGGGACGCCGACGGCCGCTACTCGAACCTGATGTTCGCCAACGCCGCCGTGAACTGCCTCGACCTGCCGCCCGCGTTCACCTCCCCCGACCAGGTCGAACAGGCCCTCCCCGACTTCGAGAAGGCGTCCCCCGTCTTCGGCGACGGCCTCGCCTGGGCGTCCCTGAGCTGCGCGTACTGGCCGGTCAAGGCCACGGGCGAACCCCACCGCATCGAGGCGAAGGGCGCCGCCCCCCTCGTGGTCGTCGGCACGACCCGCGACCCGGCGACCCCGTATCCGTGGGCCCAGTCCCTGGCCCACCAGCTCTCTTCGGCCCGGCTGCTCACGTATGTCGGCGACGGTCACACGGCCTACGGCCGCGGCAGCTCGTGCATCGACTCGGCGATCGACGCGTATCTGCTGCGGGGGACGGCGCCGGGGGAGGGGAAGCGCTGTTCGTAGGGCGTGCGGGGGCGGGGACGGGGTGCGTCCGGGGGGTGTACGGAGCACCCCCAGAAACTGTGTAGACTTTCCGACGTTGCTGATCGCACCATGGTGTGGACAGCGCGCCGCCTTAGCTCAGATGGCCAGAGCAACGCACTCGTAATGCGTAGGTCTCGGGTTCGAATCCCGAAGGCGGCTCTGTAGAAGCCTCAGGACTCACTCGCCGTGACCTGGGGCTTTTGCTTTGCTCGGGGGCCGTCGAGGCGGGGGCGGCCGGGTGGGTCGTAGGGCATCACCGCGTCGGTGTCCATCGGCCTGCTCTTGGAGAGTGGCCGGTGGTCGAGGGGTTCGGAGTACGCTCAGAGGCACCGAGGGTATTTCGCGCACCGGCCTCCATGCCCGTGTCGTTTTCGGCGATTGATTACGCCGGGTCGGCCGTGGTCGGCCCAGAGCAGGGTTCGCGTCATGACTGCGCCCGTTTCTTCCGCGCCGGCACCCGAGGCCGGGGCATCCGCCCCCGCACTCCGGATGTCGCTGGCTCCTCTCGGCTCCAAGCCGGCTCTGCTGGACGGTGCCTGGTGGCCCCGTACCCGCGATCTGGCGGCGGAGCTGCCTCAACTCGTCGCCGCGCTCGACCCGTTGTGGGGGCGGATCACCCGGATCACGGTGAATCCCACGCACTGGCCGTCCGACTTCCCGCGCAGGGTGCCGGTCGAGGGGCATGTCGTGAAGGTGGGCTGGTTCCTGGGCGAGCAGGACCCGCATCAGCTGCTGCTCCTGTCGTACCGCACGGCCCGCTGGGACCTGCTGGTCGTGCCCCCTGAGACGGACCCCGCCACGGCGGCCTGGCTGATGACCGCCGCGAGCGACCCGCTGCGTACGGCGACCGGGAGTCAGCTGGTCGCCGAGGCGGCGGACGCGTCGGACGCCGTCACGACGCCCGCCTGAACGCGCGCGGCTCGGCCATCACCTGGTCGTGCAGGCGGGCACAGGTGCGGGTGATCAGGCGGGAGACGTGCATCTGCGAAACGCCGAGCTGCCGCCCGATGTGGGCCTGCGTCATGTCGCAGAAGAACCGCATGTAGAGGATCTCGCGCTCGCGCTCGGGCAGTGCCCGCAGCAGCGGGAGCAGGGCCTCGCGGTCGACGATCAGGTCGAAGTCGGGTTCTACGGCGCCGAGGGTGTCGGTGAGCGGATGGCCGTCGGTGGGATGTCCGGGTACGGCGTCCAGGGACCAGGCGGTGTATGCCTCCAACGCCCCCTGGCCCACCCGTACTTCGGCCTCCGTCAGCCCGGTGTGCGCGGCGATCTCGTCGACCGCGGAGACCGTCCCGCCCCGGGTGGAGCTCAACTCGTAGTCCGCCGAACGGACTTGTCCGCGCAGCTCCTGCACCCGGCGCGGGACGTGGACGACCCAGAGGTCGTCGCGGAAGTGCCGCTTCACCTCGCCGAGGATGGTCGGGATGGCGAAGCTCGGGAACGCGGTGCCGAGGCTCGGGTCGAAGCGTGACACCGCTTTGACCAGGCCGAGTTGGGCCACCTGCGTGAGGTCTTCGGCGGACTCGCCGCGGTGCCGGTAGCGCCGGGCCAGTCGTACGGCCATCGGCATCCACGCGCACACCACCGCCTGGCACAGCGCCGCCCGCTCCGGTCCCTCCGGCAGTGCGGCGATCCGGCGGAACGACTCGTCGGTGTCGGGGGAGTCGTCGTAAGTCCGCTTGGGAGTACGGGACTTGAGTGTGCTGTCGGCCTGCATGGGACGTGCTCCCTCTTCGGTGGTGTCACTCACCGTGGGGTCGGCAGATCGCAGCAGAGTGGGGAGCAGTGAACACCGCTCCCACGGGGGTGCCTCCAGTCCGAAGCACACCGGACGAGTGCCCGGTGGCGTCGCCCTCAAACGGCTTTGTTCGAACGGGTTTTCGTGACTTTCGCGGCTATGCTCACGTACAGACGTCCCAGACCCAGGCGCCGTTCCGCCCCACCGCGTCACCCCAGTGACCGAGTCTTCCGAACCGAGGCGCCTCATGAACACCCCTTCGCCATCGCACGATTCGCCCGCTCCGGACCCGTCCCCCTTGGACACGGTGCGGCTGCGCCGGCTCAACCGCTGGCAGGCGGAGGGGCTTCGGGAGGATCTGGCGGATCTGTATGTGGAGTCCTCCGACGCCGAGGCGGGCGAGGAGTTCAACGACCGGCAGAAGTTCCTGGTCCGGCTGGCCGACGAGGTGAAGCTGGCCGGCTTCGACATGCTCGTCGCGGAGGCTGCGGCGCTCGCGGGCTGCGTCTGCGGGTTCTCCGTGCCGCGCGACGGGTCGTGGTGGGAGGGCTTCGAGGGACCGTTGCCGCAGAACCTGGAGCAACTCACCGCGTCCGGGCATGTGTTCGCGATCCTGGAGACCCTCGTCCACCCGCACCAGCACGCGCACGGGCTGGCCCGCCTGATGCAGGAGCGGCTGCTCGCCGACCACCAGGCCTCGCTGGGCGTCACGCTGGTGGAGGAGTCCGCGCGGGGTGTCGGGCGGACCCTGGAGGGCTGGGGGTGGCGGGAGATCGGCCGGATCCGGCGCGAACCGGACTCAACTGCCGTACGGGTACTGGTACTTCCGCTCGGTGAGCGGACCGAGGACCATCCGGACGGGCTCGCGCACAACGACCGTACGCAGCGGCCCGAATAGGCGCCACGGGCTCCGCGGGTTTCCCAGCTGTTTAGGTTCCGCGGGCCGGGCTACCCAGCAATGGCGTCCGTCGGCCGTTCTGGACGAAGGCACCGGAGAGTTGGAACCACAGCTCCCGGTGCCGACCCATCCGTAGCCGTTTCGACGGTTGCTCTGTACGGCCCGCAGCCGCCTCTATGTACGGTCCGCCGCGTGGAGGAGTCGCAGCGCGCGGCGCAACTCCCGCTGGATCGGGGCCGGAAGAGCCTCGTCGGCCGTCGTGGCGACCAGGGCCGTGGCCACCACCCGGAGCTTGATGTTGCAGTGCTGGGAGACGTCCACCAGCAGGTCCCAGGCGCGGTCGCCGGAGCACGGTGCCAGGGCCATCACCATCCCGCGGGCCTGGTCGATCACCGCACGGGTCTCCAGGGCCAGCAGCAACTGGGCGTTCTGAGCGCGGAGTTGGTCGAGTTCGGCCAGCAGGTCGGTCTCGGCGGGCGGGGGGACGACCGTCAACTGCGGTCGCTCTGCACGGGTCGTGGTCGGTTGGTGCGTGGTGCAGGTCGCGTGCCTCATGCCGCAGTCCTTCGACGCGGTGGTTGTGCCCGATGCGAAGCAGGGCGAACACCGCGGCCACAGCGTAGCGCCGTACGGGCCTCAGCGGGTCGGGTCGGAGCGGTTGCCGCGGGTCAGCGCGCGGGCGCACCAGCCGATGACGCTCGCGTTGACCAGCGCGCCGACGACCATGGAAAGGACGAGCGTCGGGGCGCCGCCCGGCAGGGAGAGGAAGACGAAGCTGGTCGGGGCGGTGGCCAGCAGGGGGATGACGCCCGCCATGGACTCGCCGGAGTCGTCGGCGACGGTGACGACCAGCGCCCAGACCAGCAGGGCCAGGCAGAGCGCGAGGTAGCCGAGGGCGAAGGGGTTGCGGAGGTTGCGGCCGATCCGGTGCAGCGGGGAAGGGGTGTCGGTGGCGTCGGTACCGGGCATGGCGAAGTCTCCTGATTGCTGCTGGGCGTAGGGGAGTTGAGGCTCAGAGGTGTTCGGCGCCGGGCGGGTTCGGGCGGGCGATGCCGAGGTCGTAGGCGAGGATCGTGGCCTGGACGCGGTCGCGCAGGCCGAGTTTGCGGAGCAGGGCGTTGACGTGGGACTTGACGGTGCCGACGGTGATGTCCAACTCGGCTGCGATCTCCGCGTTGTTGAGGCCGGAGGCGAGCAGGGCGAGGACGTTGCGCTGGCTGGTGGTGAGGCTTTCCAGCTCGGGCGGGACGCCCTCGGACCGGAAACCGGTGCCCGCGCCCGACGCGTAGTGGCCGATCAGCCGCCGGGTCGCGGACGGCGCGAGCACGCTCTCGCCGTCGGCCACCACCCTGATGCCGTGCAGGAGTTCGGCGGCGTGCACGTCCTTGAGGAGGAAGCCGGAGGCTCCGGCGCGCAGGGCGTCGAAGACGTACGCGTCGAGGTCGAAGGTGGTCAGCACCAGCACGCGCGGCGCGTTCTCGCGGGCCGTGATGATCCGGGTGGCGGCGATGCCGTCGAGTTCGGGCATCCGTACGTCCATCACGATGACGTCGGGGGCGAGTTCGGCGGCGAGCACCACCGCCGTCACACCGTCGGCGGCCTCGCCGACGACCGTCATGTCGTCCTCGGCGTCGATCACGGCGGCGAAGCCCGCGCGGACGATGCCCTGGTCGTCGACGACCAGCACCCTGAGGCTCATCGTTGTCTCTCCTCGTCGTCCGGCGCCGTGAGCGGCAGCCGCAGCTGGGCCGTGCCCGGTGGCCGGCCGGCCGTCAGGGTCCCGCCGAGCGGCGCGATCCGCGCGGTCAGCCTGGCCCGTACGGCGGTGTCGGCGCCACGGGGCACGCCGGTTGCCGTGATCGTCAACGTGGTCTCGTCCGCGTCGAGTTCGAGTACGGCGGGGGTGTCGTCGCCGGTCGCGAGGAGGGTCTCGGCGACGTGGTAGGCGGCGAGGTCGACCTCGGTGGGGAGCCGTTCCGGGACGCGGTCGGTGAGTCTGATCTGCACGTCCCGGCCGGTGGCGCGGCACTGGTGGGCGAGCAGGTCCAGCGCCTGGACGGTGGGTTGGGGGCGTAGGTCGGGGGCGGTGTCTCCTTCGCCGTCGCGGACCGCGTCCAGGAGGGCGCGCATCGCGGCGAGGGCCTCGCGGGCGCGGGTGGCTGTCGCGTCCAGGTGGCCTGCCTCTGCCTCGGTGACCATGTCGGCGGTGCGTGCGAGGACGGTGGTTTCCAGGCCGGCGGCGATGCGGCGGCGTTCCGACCAGGCGTCTCTCACGGCCTCCTCCGTCCAGGTGGCCAGTTGTTCTGTCTGGGCGCCCTGGGTTGCCCGGGCCTGCCTTGCCCGCAGGGTTCCGCCGAGCCAGGCCGCGCCGACTGCCAGGGAGGTGAAGGCGGTTGCTGCCGTGATCACTTCCCAGGCGGGGAGGTGGGTGCCTCGGTGGAGGACGGCGATCGTCAGGGCGGTGGCGTGTACGGCTGTCGCTGCCAACGCGAAGACGGAGACCGGGACTTGAGGTAGTCGGGGGGTGTGGGCGCGTGGGGACGGGGCGCGCAGTTCCCCGCGCCCCTCAAGGATTGCCACCGCTGAGCATGTCGCCACCATGCTCAGGGTTGGAGGCAGAAGGACCGGGCCCGTGTAGGTGCCGAGCCGCATTGCCAGGGGCCACAGCAACGCCAGGGTCAGCAAGGCGAGTTGGGCGGTGCGGGGGGTCCTGCGGAGCCAGAGCAGGGTCACCGCCTGGGCTGCTGCCAGGAGGGCGAAGAGGACGCCTGCCGAGACGTGGGAGCCGGTGGGGGCCGATTCCTGGCGGGTGATCAGTACGGGCAGCAGGGGTTGTACGGCCAGGCCGATGGCGGCGATCAGCTGGGCGGCCCGGTAGCTGCGGGGGACGGTGTCCTCCACCGGGGCCGCGGTGCGGCCGGGCAGGGTCGCGCGGACCTCCCAACCGCCTTGCGGGGTGGGGCCGGTGGTCAGGGTGCCGCCCGCCTCCCGGGCGCGGGAGCGGAGGAAGCCCTGGCCGCGGCCGCCGCCCAGGCCCGCGCCGTGGGCCGTCGTACCGGAGGGTGGCGCCGCGCTGGTGACGACGACATCGGTGCGGGTGTCGCCGTAGCGGCAGGTCACCGTCGTGCGCGCGCCCGGGGCGTGGCGGGCGACGTTGGTGAGGGCCTCGCGGACGATGCCGTAGACCGCGTCGGCGACGGTGCCGTCGGGGAGGGGGTCGATGTCGAGGTCGACCGGCTGGTCGAGGCGGCGGAAGCCGGCGACCAGGGCGCGCAACCGCTGCTCGGGGGACGGGAGTTCCTCGCGTGAGGGAGCGGGGGCGCGGACCGCGCCGAGGGCGCGGGTGACCTCGCGGCCGGTCTCGGTCGCGAACTCCAGTGCCTCGGCGGCGAGTTCGGGACGGCGTTCGCGCAGGCCGAGCGCGGCGCCCGCGGTGACGACGACGGCGGTGAGGTGGTGGGCGCTGACGTCGTGCAACTCCCGTTCCATACGCCGCCGTTCGGCCGCCGGGAGGCGGTGGCGCTCGGACTCGGCGCGGTTCAGGAGGAGTTCGGCGGCCCGGCGGGCGCGGCGGGTGCGGCGGATGTGGAGACCCGCGCCGCACGCGGAGCCGTAGAGGAGGGCGGTCAGGACGAGGTCGAGGCCGTTGTGGTCGCTGAGACCGGTCAGGGTGATGTTCTGGAGCAGCTGCCAGACGGCGAGCGTGACGACGGACAGGACCGCGGTGAAGGTGTCGCGCTCGGTCGCGACGGTGAAGAGGGCGAGCGCGACGCCCGCGGTGCCGAGGACGGCCATCGCCCCGACGGGCAGCGGACCGGCACCCACCGCGCAGGCGGCGGCGACCACGACCAGCGTGAACACCGGACGCGTACGGCGCAGGGCGAGCGCGGCCGTGACCGGTCCGGCGACCAGCGCGGCCACGAGCAGGTCGGCCGCGGTCGGCACGGTGCCGCGCAGCAGCGGAGCCACCGGCCACACCAGGGCCTGGGCGCAGATCAGCAGGACCGGGAGCAGCCGGTCGTCGGTTCGTTTCATGACACCCAAAGGCTATGGGCGCAGGTGAGGGGCCGGGTCGGGCGGAAGGGGGATGACGGACCCGTCCTTCTCTATCTCTGGTTCCACGCGGCAACCGTCCTCCAGCCCGAGGACCGCGTCCCGTCCCGCTCCTAGGCTCGATCACATCGAGGGAAGCGGTCGACCACCGCTCCCGTCACCACCCACACCATCAGGGGGATCTCCCATGTCCATGTCCAAGCGCGCTCTCCTCCTCTCCCTCGCCGGCGTCGCCGCGGTCGGCGGAGTCGTCGCCGGCGGCCTCGCCGCGTCGGCCGCCACGGCCCCCGAGAAGCCGACCCTGACGAACGGCTCGGCGCACTACACCGCGCCCTCCGCGCACCGCGCCGGTTCCTTCACCTACACGGTCGACGTCAGCGACAACTCGGGCATCCGTGGCCTCAAGGTCGTTGCCTGGCCCGCGAGTTCGAAGCTGGACCCGACCGCGACGGACCTCCGCGACGTCGAGTCCGCCACCTGCGAGGCCACCTCGGACGACACCTCCCGCTGCACCTACACACTCAAGATCACCCAGCAGGAGGCGACCGAGGCGGCGAAGGGCACGTGGTACGTGTCGGCGCTGGCCACGGCCAAGGACGGGGACACGGGGTTCGCGCCCAGGACGGCGACGTTCGAGATCGCGGGCTGACGTCTGCGCGCGGTCGGGTGAGCGCCGGTGGTCCGCGCGTCGGGACCTCTTCCTCCCGCTCGGTGTCGTCGAGGTGGAGGTCGCCGCGTTGGGGGACGACCGGTCGGCGCTGAAGTTCGTGCGGCGGGGGGAAAACCGGCAAAGCGACAACAAAGGTCCCGCAAAATGAACTTGAGTCGTAGCAACCGGTCGATCTGAGGCAACATCTTGGTGAACGGCGAGTGCTGCGCGGTCAGGGCGCGGGCATCGCCGGATGGCCGGATGGAGTGAGAGACGTGGTCGAGCCGAGGATCGCCGTCGCCGTGGTGACCATGGGAAACCGGCCCGCGGAGGTCGACGCGCTCCTCGAGTCCGTGGCCAAACAGGACCTCCCGCCCACCCGCATCGTGATCGTCGGAAACGGTTGCAGGCTCCCCGAGTTCGCCGCCCGGCTCTCGCTCCCCGGCGAGGTCACCACCATCGACGTCGACGAGAACCTCGGCTGCCCCGGCGGCCGCAACGTGGGTCTGGCCCGGCTCCGCGCCTTCGGTGACGTGGACGTCGTGGTCGAACTCGACGACGACGGACTCCTCGTCGACGCGGACGTGCTGCGCCGGGTACGGGATCTGTACGCGGCCCAACCCCGCCTGGGCATCGTCGGGTTCAGGATCGCCGACGAGCACGGGGAGACCCAGCGGCGCCATGTGCCGCGGGTCGGCGCGGGCGATCCGATGCAGGGCGGCTACGTCACCGGGTTCCTCGGCGGCGGCCACGCGCTCAGCATGGCGATGCTCGCCGAGACGGGGGACTGGCCGGCCGAGTTCTTCTTCGCGCACGAGGAGACCGACCTCGCCTGGCGGGCCGCCGACGCCGGCTGGAGCATCCTCTACGCCCCCGAGCTGCTGCTCCAGCACCCCAAGACCTCGCCCGCCCGGCACGCCATCTACTACCGGGTCACCGCCCGCAACCGCGTCTGGCTGGTCCGCCGCCGCCTCCCGCTCGCGCTGATCCCGGTCCACCTGGGCATCTGGACGCTGCTCACGCTCGTACGGACACGGTCGGTGGCCGGGCTCCGGGCGTGGTTCGGCGGGTTCGTGGAGGGCGTGCGGGAAAGCGCGGGGGAGCGGCGGCCGATGCGGTGGCGGACGGTGTGGCGGCTCACGCGGCTGGGGCGACCGCCTGTTATCTGAGCGGGCCCGTAGTACCCGTAGGGCCTCAGTACCTGGGAAGTAAGGGACGAGGGCCCCGGTCGTTCACCTCCGACGACCGGGGCCCTCTCCCGTCCCCGGACCCGGCCGCGACGGCGACACTCCCCCGAGCTGCGCGTCGTACGCGCGCGCCGTCGGGCCAGATCCGATGATGTGATCACATCAGGTCGCACCAACGGATCGCTAACATGTGGCCAACGGTGCGCGGGATGCTCCCGAGCTGTGTGGCCTGAAGTCGCCTCACGATCGCGGGAGACGGCGGGTACGGTAGCGGATTCCGGCCCCCGGAGGCCGGTGCAAGGTGGCGGGAAACCGTCGTGGACAGGGCGGTTATCCGCCAGGAACGGCGGAACCTCCGCCGCGGAGCACGGCCCTGCGAGGCCGCGCGGAAAGGTGACGGGTTCGGTGTGATGCGGTACGGGCTGCGGTTCGGACTGCTCGGCACGCCTGTCCTTTTCGACCCGGTGGACCACGACGCAGTGCACCCCGTCAGCAGCCCCAAGGTGCGGACCCTGCTGGCCGCGCTGCTCCTCGAACCCGGCCGGGTGGTCTCGGTCGACGCCCTCAAGGACGCGCTGTGGGGCGGCTCACCGCCGGCGTCCGCGCACGCGTCCCTGCACAACCACGTGACCCGCCTGCGCCGACTCCTCGACGACCCGGAACGGTTGCGCGCGGTACCGCCCGGCTACGTCCTCCGCGTCGACGAGGGCGAACTGGACGTCCACGTCTTCGAGACACACGTCGCTACGGCCCGTTCCGCGCACGCGGCGGGGGACTGGCCCGGCACCGTCCGCGCCTGCACGGCCGCCCTCGCCCTCTGGCGCGGCACCCCGCTCAGCGGCCTCCCCGCCGAACTCGGCGGCTACGCCCTCGCCCAACGCCTCACCGAAGCGCGACTCCTCGTCCTCGAGTGGCGCTACGACGCGGAGTTGGCCCTCGGCGGCGACCGACTCGGCGCGCTCGTACCGGAGTTGGCCGCGCTCGTCGCCGACCATCCCCTCCGCGAGTCCTACCACCGCCAACTGATGCTCGCCCTCCACCACACGGGCCGCCAGGCGGAGGCCCTCGCCGTCCACCGGGATCTGCGCAACCGACTGCTGGACGAGCTGGGGATCGAGCCGGGGGCGGGGGTTCGGGGGGCGCACGTGGAGGTTCTGCGGGGCGAGGATCCGCGCGGGGCGGCCGTGCGGGACGCGGCCGGGGTGATGCCGCAGGGCACGGAGGTGCGGGAGGCGTGGGATCTGCCGCGGGGGGGTTGAAGGGGTGGGGGGAGCGGCTGGAGTCGGCGGTGGCGTAGGTGCCGTAGGAGCGGATGAGTTGGTGGACGGGGCTCACTCGCCGCCCGCGTCCCATTCCCCCGTGCCGCTCGCCCCCGGCGTCCTCGCCCCCGTGCCGCACGCCTCCGACGTCCACGAGCCCGACGCCCCCGTGCCGCACACCTCCGGCGCCCACAAGCCCAACGCCCCCGTGCCGCACACCTCCGGCGCCCACAAGCCCGACGCCCTCATCCCGCACGCCTCGGATGCCGACCCCCTCGGCGCCCCCGCACCCCCGCTCGACTCCCACCCCCCGACGCCCACCCCCCACGGCCCCGACACCCCCAACTCCCCATCCGCCAAACCCAGTTCCACCCCCGCCCCCGACCCCGGCGGTCACCCAACCCCCGGCTCGCCGCCCCGCCTAGCCCAACTCCCGCCCCCACCTGCCCACTTCACTGGCCGAGCCGACACCCACCGCGCCCTGTACGAAACCCTCGCGCCCCTCTCGACCGACCCCAACGCGCACCCTTACCCCACCTCGCACTCCCACCCCCTCGCCGTCATCACCGGCATGGCCGGCGTAGGCAAAAGCGCCCTCGCGCTGCACACGGCGCACGCGTTGAAGGATCGTTTCTTCGACGGGCAGTTGTACGTGAACCTGCACGGCGCGACCCCCGGAATGACCCCCCTCACCTCAGGCCAGGCCCTCCACGCCCTGCTCCGGGACCTGGGCGTCGAGCCTCGTCACATCCCCGAACACCCGGACGCGGCAACCGCGTTGCTCCGCACCCTGCTCGCCCCGACCCGCACGCTGATGGTGTTGGACGACGCCGAGAACGCCGCTCAGGTACGGCCGCTGCTGCCTGCCGGTACCGGCTGCGCGGTGATCGTCACCAGCCGTTCGCCGCTGACCGCGCTGGACGGTGCCCGCCGCTTCCCGCTGACACCCCTGTCCGGCGAGGACAGCGCGGCGCTGCTGCGTGCCGTATCCGGCCGGGACGCCCTCGACGCGGCCCACCCGCTCGTCGAACTCACCGGCCGCCTCCCGCTCGCCCTGCGCGTCGTCGCCGCCAGGCTCGCCGCGCGCCGGGCCCTCACCCCGGACGTCCTGGCCGGTCAACTGGCCGCCACGGAAAGCCGGTTGCACCACCTGGAGTACGACGACCTCAGCGTCCGCCGTTCGCTGGCCGTGGCCCACGACGCCCTCGCCGCCTCGGACCGCCGTACCGACCGCGACGCGGCCCTCGCCCTGCGCCACATCGGCGCCCTCGACCTCCCGTCGTACGGTGCCCCCTTGCTCGCCCGCCTCGCCGGCACCGATGAACGCCGTACCGAATCCGCCCTCGACCGCCTCGTGGACGTGGCCCTCTTGGAGGAGACGGCGTACGGCCGCTACACCCCCCACGACCTGGTCCGGGACTTCGCCCGCGAACTGGCCACCCCCGCCGGCCGGCACAGCAGCCTCGCGGACACCGGTCCGCCCACCCTCACCCCGGCGGCCAACCCGCACAGCGCCCCCGCGAGAACCGAGCCGCCCCCTCCCCTCCCCCTCGACCTCACCGATACCGCGCTGGCCTGGTACACCGCCCGCGCCGAACACACCCTCACCGCGATCGTCGAACCCGGTCTCGACCAGGACGACCGGCGCCGCCCGACCGCGGCTCAACTCCCCGCGCATGCCGGGGAAGTTGCCGCCACCGACCCCTTCCCCCGCCCCGAAGACGCCTTCGCCTGGGGCGACTCGGAGCTGGAGAACATCGTCGCGCTGGTGACCCGGTACCGCGACACCGCCGACCCCCGCCGCACCGCCCACATCTCGACCTTCGTCCGGCTCCTCTTCCCCTACGTCCTCCGCAGCGGCCGTGTCGCCGAGATGGAGGTGCTCGGCCGGGTCGCCCTCGGCGCGGCGCGGCGGCTCGGGGACGCGGCGGCGGAGGCGTACGCGCTGGGGGACCTCGCCGGGCTGCACTTCCTGACCGGCCGGCAGGGCGAGGCACTCGGGCTCAACGACCAGGCCCTCGAGATCTGGTGGCGTCTGAACGCGGTCTCCTGGATCCGCCGCTGCCTCAACAACCGCGGCCTGCTCCTCGAAGGCCTGGGCCGCTACGCCGAGTCGGGCGTCGCGCTGCGCCAAAGCCTCGCCTACTCACGGCAGTTGAACGACCCGTACGGCGAGGCCGTGACCCACAGCCACCTCGGCAACCTGTACGAACACACCGACCCGCGCGCCGCCATCGAGCAGCACCGCCGTTCCCTCGCGATCGGCGACTACATCGGCGCCGTCATCGTGCAGCACTCCGCGCACTGCAACATCGGCTACGCCCACCTCACCCTCGGCGAACCGGCCGCTGCCGTACCGCACTTCGAGGAGAGCCTGCGCATCCTCGGCGGCCACGGCGACTGGCACGGCGAGTCCCAGACCCGCCTCGGCCTGGTCCGCGCCCTCCGCCTCCTCGGCCACACCGCCACCGAGCAGGCGGCCACTGAAGGCACCCTCACCGAAGGAACTTCCACCGAAGGCACCTCCACCCACGCCACCCGCGCCCACACCGAATGCACCGAACTCCTCCGCCGAGCCGACGCCCGCGCCGACCGCTACATGGGCGGCCTCGCCCGTCACCAACTCGGCCTGCTGCTAAGGGAAATGGGCCGCGAGCAGGAGGCCTACGACGCCTGGCGCACCGCCCTCGATGCCCTCGACGGGACCGACGAGAAGGCCGTCGTCCAGGAACTCAGCGAGCTGTTGTCGCAGCGTGACGCGCGTCGACCGTCTCGGCCGTAGGGACTATTTCGCGTCGGCGTAGCACTGGACGACCGCGACGGTGAAGGGGAAACGGACCGGTGTCTCGCCGAAGGTCAACCGGCCGGCGAGGTCGGCCGCCTCGCGTATCGCGGTGGCCACCGTCTCGGCCTCCGCCTCGGGGCAGTGCACGATCACCTCGTCGTGCTGGAAGAAGACCAGCTCGGCCGCCAGCTCCGCGCAGGACCGACGGAGCGCGGCGAGCATCAGCAGGGCCCAGTCGGCGGCGCTGCCCTGGACGACGAAGTTACGGGCGAAACGGCCGCGGGCGCGGGAGTTGGTGGACGCGTAACCCGGCACCCAGCCCTGGTCGGCGGGGGCCGTGACCGGATCGTCCTGGGGGATGCCCGCCTCCTCCGCCGCGTCCTCGCCCCCGGCGACCGGCGGGCAGGTCCGCCCGAGCCAGGTCCGTACGAGCCGCCCCTCCTCGCCCGCCTTCGCGGCGTCGTCGACGTAGGCCACCGCCTTGGGGAAGCGGCGTCTGAGCGCGGCGAGGTTCTTGAGGCCGTCGCCTGAGGTCTGGCCGTAGACCGCGCCGAGCACGGCGATCTTGGCCTGGTCGCGGTCGCCGGAGAAGGCGCGGTCGGACACGGACTGGTAGAGGTCGGTGGCGCGGCCGGCGACCTCCATCAGCCCGGGGTCGCGGGAGATCGCGGCGAGGACGCGCGGCTCCATCTGGTCGGCGTCGGCGACGACGAGCCGCCAGCCGGGGTCGGCGACCACGGCACGCCGGATGACCTTGGGGATCTGGAGGCCGCCCCCGCCGTTGGTGACCCAGCGCCCGGTGACCGTCCCGCCCGCGAGGAACTCCGGCCGGAACCGCCCGTCCCGCACCCAGTCCTGCAGCCAGGACCAGCCGTGCGCGACCCAGATGCGGTACAGCTTCTTGTACTCCAACAGCGGCTTCACGGCCGGATGGTCGAGGGACTGGATCTCCCAGCGCCGGGTCGATCTGACCTTGATCCCGGCCTCGGCGAAGGCCTTGACCACATCGGCGGGCAGATCCGGCCGCACCCGTCTCCCGAAGGCGACGGACACCTCGTCCGCCAGCTCGGCCAGCCGGCGCGGCTCACCGCCTCCGGCATACCGATCGCCCAGCAGCTCGTGCAGCATCTCCCGGTGCACCTCGGCGCTCCAGGGCAGCCCCGCGCGGTTCATCTCGGCGGCGACCAGCATCCCCGCCGACTCGGACGCGGTGAGCAGGCGCATCCGGTCGGGGTGGGTGGTGGCGTCGTGGCGGCGCTGCTGCTCGGCGTAGACCGTGAGCAGGTCGGTGAGGGGGAGGTGGACGCTCTGCGGTTCGAAGAGGGAGGACTGCGCGCCCGGTTCGGCGGCGCGCTGCGGTGGGTCCGGCGGCACGGGCCCGCCCCGCGAACGGGCCAGCGCCGCGGCGGCCGACCGGGGTTCGCCGTGCCGCCCCTCGTGGCCGAGGAGGAGGGTCTCGGCGTCCTCCACGTCGTAGCACCGCTCCACGCGCACGCCCGCGGCGAGCAGCGGGGGGTACACCTCCGCCGTGGACCGCCACACCCATCGGCTCACGTCCGGCCGCGTGCGCACGGCCTCGACGAGGTCCGGCTCGCGCAGCACCGGCCCCGCGGGCAGCCCGTCCGGGCCGAGGGCGGCGACCTCCGCACCGCCGCCCTCGGCCGGGGCGAGCGCCCAGCGATCGGTCATGTCAGCGAGTGTGGCACGCAGGTCTGACAACACCCCCGACCTGCACGAACCGGCTCGCGGACGGAGCCGTTCACCGGGTACCCGGGCGCGGAGACGTGCGCTCGACCGCCAGGACCGCGGCCTGCGTACGTACAGGTCAGCCCTGGAGTCGGTTGAGCATCTCGGCGATGTGCCGTTCGGTGGTGGGCTTGTCGATGCCGAGGCCGTTGAGGACGCCCTCGCCGTTCTCGTGCTCCAGCAGGGCGAGCAGGATGTGCTCGGTGCCGATGTAGTTGTGGCCGAGGCGCAGGGCCTCGCGGAAGGTGAGTTCGAGGACCTTCTTGGCGTCGGGTCCGTAGGGGACGAGTTCCGGGACCTCCTCGGCGGCCGGCGGGAGCGCGGCGGTGGCGGCCTGCCGTACGGAGTCCAGGAGGACGTCCTGCGCGAGGATCGCCTTGGCCGCGAGGGCGTCCGGCTCGGCGAGGAGCCCGAGAATCAGGTGCTCGGGGCGGCCCTCGGGGTTGCGGGCGGCGACGGATTCGTTGTGGGCGGCCATCACCGCGTTGCGGGCGCGTGGCGTGTACCGGCTGAACCCCTGAGCGGGGTCGAGGTCCGCCGACTCCTTCGGCTCCTTCGCCACGAAGCGCTTCTGGGCTGCCTGCCGGGTGACGCCCATGCTCTTGCCGATGTCGGTCCAGGAGGCACCGGAACGCCGGGCCTGGTCCACGAAGTGGCCGATCAGGTGGTCGGCGACATCGCCCAGGTGGTCGGCCGCGATGACCGCGTCCTCGAGCTGGTCGAGGGGGGCGGGGTGGACCTTCTTGATGGCGTCGATGAGGTCGTCGAGACGTACGGACGAGGTGACGTTGGGATTGGTCGTCATATGTCAACCCTAGGTTGACACCCCAAGACTGTCAACCCCAAGTTGACACCTGCCCGGCCGAACTCGCGCCGCCCGCCCCATCCGTGCCGCAACGGGTATCAGCGCTCACCATCAAACCCACGCCCCCGTGACCCACCCAGGGGCGCGGGGAACTGCGCGCCCAGCCCCCACGGACCCGCACCCACCCACAAACCCGCCGGCCCACCCCATGGCACGATCACCAGGTGACCCGCACCACCCCCACCCCCACCCCCATCGAGCGCGCCTTCGAAGCCGCCCTCTACAACGACACCCACGACGCCCTGGACGAAGGTGCCTCGATCCTCGCCGCCGACCCCGCGTCGGACGCCGAACTCGCTCGCCGGGGAAGGGAGTTCATCGCGGCGGCCTGGCGGCGTGGATGGCAGCCCGCGGACGTCGTACGGCTGGTGCGGCGGGACTTGGACGACGTACACGTACGCCTCGTATCCGCACTGATCCGCGCACAGGCGAAGGACGACCGCGCACGCGGCCCCCGCTGGACGGCACAGCTGGACGACCTGACCGCCGACGGACCGCCCCGCACGGACCGTTTCACGCACGCCACCACCGTGCTGGAGCTGTACCGCCTGCTACTGCGCCTGCCGAGCCTGGAACCCCTTGAGGAACAGCGCCCGCAAGAGCACCGCAAGCCCGCCTCGCGCATACTCACCCGCATCCGCGCCCTCCTCGCGAAGGCGGAGGCCACCGGATTCCCGGAAGAGGCGGAGGCGCTCAGTGCCAAGGCGCAGGAGTTGATGGCGCGGCACAGCATCGACGAGGCGCTGCTCGACGCGCAGGCCCCGGCGAAGGACGCGCCCGGCGCGTGCCGGATCGGGGTCGAGGCGCCGTACGAACAGGCGAAGGCCGTGCTGCTGGACGCGGTCGCCGGCGCGAACCACTGCCGGGCCGTGTGGAACGAGGCCTTCGGGTTCTCGACGGTCGTCGGTTTCGAGGGCGACCTGGAGGTCGTCGAACTCCTCTACACCTCACTCCTCGTCCAGGCCACCTCCGCGATGACCCGCGCGGAGGCGGCGCAGCGCGCGGGTGGCCGCCGGCGGACGAAGACCTTCCGGCAGTCCTTCCTCGCCGCCTACGCCCACCGCATCGGCACCCGCCTCGCCGAGGCCGCCGAGACGCAGGTCACCGACGACCTCCTCCCGGTCCTCGCCACCCGCGAGGTCGCCGTCACGGACCGCGTCGACGCGATGTTCCCGGAGACGACCACGACCCGCCTGCGCGGGGTCACCGACGAGGCGGGCTGGACGGAGGGCGCGGAGGCGGCGGACCGGGCCCAGGTCAGGTCCCGACCCCGACTCGAGGACTAGGGGTATTACGGGGACGCCGTCAGTCGCCGGCCTGCGTGAAGGCGCTCACCGAGGCCTCCGCGTCGCTCACGTCGCTCTTGCCCTGGACAGGCCCGTACGACCACTTGTAGTCGGAACTCTCACTGCTGCCCGGCAGGGTGACGACCAGCTTCGTCGCGGCGAGGCTCAGCTTGTCGCCCGCCTTGCCGCGGACGTAGGTGATGGTGAAGGACGCCGCGTCGCCCTTGGCGAGCCGCAGCTTCTGCGCCTTGGCGCCCTTCAGGGTGGGGAGGGCGACCTTGGTGCCGCCGGCCTCCAACGTGGCGCCCGGGAAGCCGTTGAGGTCGCACGGCTTGCTCTGGTTGGTCAGCGAGACGGGCACCTCGCCCGTGTCACCGGCCGCCGGAGCGGTACTGGCGGGCCCGACCTGGACGGAGACCCCGTCGAACGAGCAGGCCGAGCCGTTCTTGCCGTCGGACGAACCGCCACCGCCGCCACTGTCGCAGGCGGTCAGAAGCAGAGCCGAGGCGAGTGCGGCGACGGCGAGGGGAATGGTGCGCATGAGGGGATCATCCCGCACCCGCCACCACTCCGCCGCCAGCCCCACCCCCCGAGAGCGCCACCGGGCCCACGGCTCAGGCGGATGCTCCCCCTACGACCCCAGACTCGCCGTAGGCAACCCGGACGGGAACTTCCCGCCCTCCGCCCGCGTGTACGCCTCCTTGCCGAGGCTCCCCGACCAGGTGACCGCGAGCGCCGACTTGCTGACGGAGTCGACCATCCCGGTGGCCCGGGTCTTCGCGCCGTCCGTGCACTTGAGGTGGATCATCTGCATGCCCGCCTCCTCACCGGCGGTCCCGCTGCACACGCTCCCGCCCGTGGTGAACAGGGCGGCCTGCTTGCCGGTGATCACCAGGGCCACCGCCTTGCCGTCCGTGGTGGCGAGCCAGCTGCCCTGCAGCCCGTCGGACGCGGCCGACGGGCTGCTGCCGGAGCCGCCGGAGCCCCCCGTCGCGGTGGAGGTCGAGGACGCGCTCGGCGTGGACGACGAGTCGTCCGAGGAGTCACCGCTGCACCCGGTCAGGACGAGCGCGCCCACCAGACCCGCGGCAGCCGCCGCCATCCGTACCGTCGACACCGTCGAAAACGCCGTAGTCACTGGTAGCTCCCAAGCTGTAGCCGGACGGCCGCCCGGTCGGCCTTGGCCGGAACGACCGCAGCAAGTTACCAGGGGTCACCAGGAGGACTTGCGGACGCCGGGCAGGTATCCGCTGTGAGCTTGGCCGCGCAGGTTCACCCGGGACAGCCCGAAGGCTCGGAAGTAACCGCGGGGCCGTCCGTCGATCTGATCGCGGTTGCGCACCCGCGTCGCGCTCGCGTCCCGCGGCTGGCGCCCCAACTCCCGTTGCGCAGCGGCCCGTTCGGCGTCCGTCGCACCGGGCCGCCGGACGATCTCCTTCAGCTCGGCCCGCCGTGCCGCGTACCGCGCGACGATCCGCTGCCGCTGCTCGTTCTTCGCGATCTTGCTCTTCTTCGCCATCAGATCCTCACCCCGCGCTCGCGGATCCGGGCCATGGCCGCCTCGACGCCGATCGCGTCGACGGTCCTGATCCCCTTCGTGCTCAGCCGCAGCCGTACGTACCGGCCCTCGCCGGGCAGCCAGTAGCGCTTGGACTGGATGTTCGGGTCGAAACGGCGCGAGGTGCGCCGGTGGGAGTGGGAGATGCGGTTGCCGAAGCCGGGCCGGGCGCCGGTCAGCATGCAGTGGGCGGACATGAGTGACGTACCTCTCCTCGATCGGGGTCGTAGCCAGTGATGCTAATGGAATTCATTTTCAGTAAGGTATCAGCCATGGCTCGCAACGAACTCCGCCCGGTCATCAAGCTCCGGTCCACGGCCGGCACCGGCTACACCTACGTGACCCGCAAGAACCGCAGGAACAACCCCGACCGCCTGGTCCTGCGCAAGTACGACCCGGCCGCCGGCCACCACGTCGACTTCCGAGAGGAGCGCTGACCCCGATGCGCGCGAACACCCACCCGCCCTACGGCCCCGTCGTCTTCCGGGACCGGGCCGCGGGCCACGCCTTCCTCACCCGCTCGACGATGACGAGCACGCGGACGATCGAGTGGGAGGACGGCCACACCTACCCCGTCGTGGACGTCGAGATCTCGAACGTCAGCCACCCCTTCTACACCGGCACGGCCCGCGTCCTGGACACGGCCGGCCGCGTGGAGCGCTTCGAGCGCCGGTACGGGAAGCAGGCCTGACGGTGTCCGACCTCTCCGTCGCGATCGTCGCCGGCCTGCACGCCGAGGCCCGCCGAGCGACCGTCGCCCGCCTCCTCCACGACGTCCCCGGCAGCGTCGTACTCCACCACGACCTCGCTACGGCGACCGCGGGCACGGTCGTCCGCACGGTCAGGGACGCCACCGGCATCCTCGACGCCGGCGAGACCCCCCTCGTCAACGACTGCGCGTGCTGCGCGCTCCGCGAGGACCTGGTCCCCGAACTGCGCCGACTGGCCGACGCCGGTCAAGTCCGGCTCGCCGTGGTCGAGTTGTGGGACTCCGTCGAGCCCAAGGCGATGGCCGAGGTGATCAGCTCCGGCGGCCTCACGGTCACCGGGGTCATCACCGCCGTGGACCCGGCCCTCGTCCTCCCGTACCTCGGCAACGGCGACGACCTGGCCACGGCCGGCCTCGCAGCGGCAGCCACGGACGAACGCACCATCGCGGACACCTTCGCCCGCCAACTGGAGTACGCCCCCGTCCTCGCCATCCTCGACTCGGAAGAGGCCGACGACGAAGACCGCGAGCTACTGGGCCAGTTGCACCCGACGGCCCGCCAAGTAGCGGTGAGCAGCGCCGACTTGAAGAGAGGCAGCAGCTCCCAGGGCGGCCGAGACGGCTCGACGAACCCCGCTGATCCCGCCCGCCCGCCGGAGCCCGCCCCCGCCCCGCCCACCCCGAGCACCCCCAACTCCCCAGGGGCGCGGGGAACTGCGCGCCCAGCCCCCACCGACCCGGACTCCGCACACAACCCCAACCACCCACCCCCACACGACGCTTCGACCTACCCCACCCCACCCCCACGCGGCATCCTCGCCCACGCCGCCCTCGCCGGTTTCGACGTAGAAGCGGCAGCCGCAGCCCAACACCCCGCCTCCGCCCTGCTCCCCGTAGAGGCAGACGCCCACGGCGTAACCACCCTCGTCTGGCACCGCCACCGCCCCTTCCACCCGCAGCGCCTCTACGCCGCACTCGAGGACATCACCTGCGCCGCCGCCCGCAGCCGAGGCCGCTTCTGGCTCGCCGACAAACCCGACGCGCTCCTTCACTGGGACGCGGCCGGCGGAGCCCTCTGCGTGGAGAGCGCGGGCCCGTGGCTGGCCTCCCTGCCGTACGCCGCCTGGGAGTTGGTGCCACCGGTACGCCGCGCGGCCGCCGCGCTCGACTGGCACCCGGAGCACGGCGACTGCTGCCAGCACCTCGTCTTCACATCCCCCGGGCTCGACCGCGACGGACTCGAACGGCTCCTGGAGTCCTGCCTGTTGACCGACACCGAGTACGCCGCGGGCCGTAGCGCCTGGAAACGCCTCCCGCCCGCCTTCGACACCCTCCTGGAGATCTGACCGTGCCCCGCAAGCCCGAGCGCCGGCCCGCCAAGTCCCGCCGTAATCCCCTGGACGCGGCCGGCGTGACGTACATCGACTACAAGGACACCGCGCTGCTGCGGGCGTTCGTCTCCGACCGAGGCAAGATCCGCAGCCGTCGGGTCACCGGCGTATCGGCCCGGCAGCAAAGGCAGTTGGCGATTGCGATCAAGAACGCTCGGGAGATGGCATTGTTGCCGTACTCGAACCGATAGGCGTTCGCAGGGAACACGAAGGCTCCCGTACGCGTCTTCCCCAGTACATGCCCTGCCCACTCCTGGGCAGACGCTGGAACGGCAACGGTAAAGCAGTCGTCAAAGCTGTAACCGGAGGACCACCCCGCGTGCACGTGCATCTGCCCATGCATCTGCACATGAACAGGGCTATGATCCGGAACAGTTGACCACTGCATCAATGGCCACACCAGCCAGTGCACAACCGGGAGCGACCTGTGGACCACCGCGTTGACAGCGTGTACTTGGGGTTCGACGTGTACAACGGCATGGCTGCCACGCAGCTGGACGGAGTGGCCTGGCAGAAGAGCCGGCACAGCAACTCGCAGGGTTCCTGCGTGGAGTTCGCGCGACTGCCCGGCGGCGACGTCGCGGTGCGCAACTCGCGCTTCCCCGACGGCCCGGCGCTCGTCTACACCCGCGCCGAGATCGAGGCGATGCTGCTCGGCATCAAGGACGGCGAGTTCGACCACCTGATCGCGGGATAGCGCGCCGACCTGCGGAAACCACGGCAACGCGCGTAGAACCGCGACCCCAAAAAGAGCCGCGGTTCCTCACGCGTTGTTCTGGGCCGGCTCACCCTGCAGCCGGAACAGCGCCCATACCACCTTGCCGCTGAGCGTGCCCGCCAGCGGGTGCCAGCCCCAGCCGTCGGCGAACGAGTCGACGAGGAACAGGCCGCGGCCCGACTCCGCCGAGAAGTCCTCCGAGTCGCGGGCGACGGGGCTGTCGTGACTGGGGTCGCGCACGGCGCACACGAGCCGCTCGGTCCACCGCATCAGGTGCAGCCGCACGGGCGGGTTCTGCTCCGGGACGCGCGGGGTGTTGGCGGGCAGGGCGTGCCGCAGGGCGTTGGTGACCAACTCGGAGACGACCAGACAGACGTCGTCGAAGCGGTCGCCGATGTCCCACTGGTCGAGGGTGCGGCGGGTGAACTGCCGTGCCTCGCGCACCGCTTCGTAGCGGGCGGGCAGAGCACACGACGCGGCGCTGGACACGGCCGAGGGGTCCAGCGGCGGAAGGCCCTGCCGTAACGGCTCGAGCATGGTCGATCCATTCGTCCCCATGCGAGGCACTCCCGGGAATTCGCGGTCGTTGCGATGCAGCGGTGGCGCGAGACCATGGTTTCGGATGCGTACAGCAGATGCAAGGGCAGATGCACGTGCAGCTGACCGAATTGGACCCTCCCGTACCGCTTGTTGGCCATTTTTTCCGCCAACTTCACGCCGTTCTCGGGCTCCGGGCTTGCTTCTTCCTGACGACTTGCTGACAACTTCCTGTGGACAGCCGCCCCTTCTTTCCATATCTGTAATCGAACGAGTACTGCTCGAAGTGTTTTAGTGGCAGACTGCGGCCCCTGAAGACGGTTGGGGAGGCTGGCGAACGTGAGCGCGGGAGAGCCCGGATCGGTGGTGCGGCGGATGCTGCTCGGCTCGCAACTCAGGCGACTGCGGGAAGCACGTGGGATCACTCGCGAGGCCGCGGGGTACTCGATCCGCGCTTCCGAATCCAAGATCAGTCGCATGGAGCTGGGGCGAGTGAGCTTCAAGACGCGGGATGTCGAGGATCTGTTGACGCTGTACGGCATCACGGACGAGGCGGAGCGCATCTCACTCCTCTCCCTCGCGAAGGAGGCCAACGTAGCGGGCTGGTGGCACAGTTACTCCGACGTCCTGCCCAGTTGGTTCCCCACCTATGTGGGCCTGGAGGGTGCCGCCTCCCTCATCCGCGTCTACGAGGTCCAGTTCGTGCACGGGCTGCTGCAGACGGAGGAGTACGCCCGCGCGGTCGTCCGGCGCGGCATGAAGGGCGCCAGCGAGGCCGACGTGGAGCGACGAGTGGCGCTGCGCCTCGAGCGGCAGAAGTACCTGGTGAACGAGAACGCCCCGGACTTCCACATCGTCCTGGACGAGGCCGCCCTGCGCCGCCCCTACGGCGACCGCGAGGTGATGCGCGGGCAGTTGCAGCATCTGATCGAGGTCTCCGAGCACCCGAACATCCGCCTTCAGGTGATGCCGTTCGGCTTCGGCGGGCACGCCGGCGAGTCCGGCGCCTTCACGATCCTCTCCTTCCCCGAGTCGGACCTCTCGGACGTCGTGTATCTGGAGCAGCTCACCAGCGCGCTGTACCTCGACAAGGCCGAGGACGTGGCCCAGTACGAGAAGGCGCTGAAGGAGCTCCAGCAGGACAGTCCGGGCCCGGACGAGAGCCGGGATCTTCTCCGGGGACTGCTCCAACTCTCTTGAAACACAAGTACGATGACGTGTGATCAGACCGTGATGATCGTGAGGGATTGCCCGGTCTGCTGTTGATCGTGTCTGCAACTGATCGTGTCTGCTGACGATTGAGCGATTGAGGGATCACATGTCGTCCTACTTCACCGACCTGGCTCAGCAGTACATCGACGGTGAGTGGCGCCCGGGCACCGGCTCCTGGGACATCATCGACTTCAACCCGTACGACGGCGAGAAGCTCGCGTCGATCACGATAGCCACGGTCGACGAGGTCGACGAGGCGTACAAGGCCGCCGCCCGCGCGCAGAAGACCTGGGGTGCCACCAACCCCTATGCCCGGCGGGCCGTGTTCGAGAAGGCCCTGCGGCTCATCGAGGAGCGCGAGCAGGAGATAGCCGAGGTGATCATCGCCGAACTCGGCGGCACCCACCTGAAGGCCGGCTTCGAACTGCACCTCGCCAAGGAGTTCCTGCGCGAGGCGATCCACCTCGCGCTGCGCCCCCAGGGCCGGATCATCCCCTCGCCGGTCGACGGCAAGGAGAACCGCGTCTACAGCGTCCCGGTCGGCGTCGTCGGCGTGATCAGCCCCTTCAACTTCCCCTTCCTCCTCTCCCTCAAGTCGGTAGCCCCCGCACTGGCGTTGGGCAACGGCGTGGTCCTCAAGCCGCACCAGAACACCCCGATCGTCGGCGGTTCCCTGGTCGCGAAGATCTTCGAGGACGCGGGCCTGCCGGGCGGCCTCCTGAACGTCGTCATCACCGACATCGCGGAGATCGGCGACGCGTTCATCGAGCACCCGATCCCGAAGGTCATCTCCTTCACCGGCTCCGACAAGGTCGGCCGCCACGTCGCGACCGTCTGCGCCGCGCAGTTCAAGCGCACGGTGCTCGAACTCGGCGGCAACAGCGCCCTCGTGGTCCTCGACGACGCCGACATCGACTACGCCGTCGACGCGGCGGTCTTCAGCCGTTACGTCCACCAGGGCCAGGTCTGCATGGCCGCGAACCGCGTCCTCGTCGACCGGTCGATCCGGGACGAGTTCACCGAGAAGTTCGTCGCCAAGGTCAAGTCCCTCAAGGTCGGCGACCCGAGCGACCCACAGACGGTGATCGGCCCGGTCATCAACTCCTCGCAGGCGGACGCCCTTTCGGGGGTCGTCGAGCAGGCGATCGCGGAGGGCGCGACGGCCCTGCTGCACGGCACGACCACCGACAACCTCGTCGCCCCCTCGGTCCTCACCGACGTCCCCGCCGACTCGGACCTGCTCCGCCAGGAGGTCTTCGGCCCGGTCGCCTTCCTCATCCCGTTCGACGGCGAGGAGGAGGCGGTGAGCATCGTCAACGACACGCCGTACGGCCTGAGCGGCGCGGTCCACACCGGCGACATCGAGCGCGGTGTGCACTTCGCCAAGCAGATCGACACGGGCATGTTCCACGTCAACGACGGCACCGTCCACGACGAGCCGATCGTCCCCTTCGGCGGCGAGAAGGCCTCCGGCGTGGGCCGCCTCAACGGCGAGTCGATGCTCGACGCCTTCACCAGCCTGAAGTGGATCTCCGTGCAGCACGGCCGGAGCGGCTTCCCGTTCTGACCCGTTGAGGGCCGACCCCCTGAGGGCTGACCCCTTGAGGGCAGATCCCTTGAGCGGCCGGTCTTCCTGAACAGCCGGTTTCTCTACGACGCCGTAGCCCCGGGGCCATTGAGGACAGAAACTGACCTCGATGGCCCGTAGCTTCGTCGGTGTCGGGCAGGGGGACAGGCTCCCGGCCGGCACCGGCGAAAGGCGAAGGCCATGGTCACGCATGTACCCGCGGACGCACAGGGCGACGAGCGCGGGTCGCTGCTCACGTTCATCGAGGACCAACGGGGCGGTATCCGCAGGGCGTTGCTCGGGCTGACCGAGGAGCAGGCCGCGAGCACGCCGAGCGCGAGCGGGCTCTCCCTCTCCGGGCTGCTGAAGCACGTCGCCGACGTCGAGCAGGGCTGGATCGCGCGGGCGAAGCAGGAGCCGCCGGCCGTCCAGCGCGACCAGAGCAACTGGCACGAGACGTTCCGGCTGGTCGGCGACGAGACCGTCGAGTCCCAGCTCGCGTACTGGGACAAGGTCGCCGCCGAGACCGAGGCGTACGTCCGCTCGGTGCCCAGCCTCGACGACACCTTCCCGGTCCCGAGCGAACCCTGGTTCCCGCCGGAGGGCCGCGTCTCCGTGCGCTGGCTCTGCCTGCACCTGATCCGCGAGACCGCCCGGCACGCCGGGCACGCCGACATCATCCGCGAGTCCATCGACGGCGCCACGGCCTACGAGCTGGTCCTGAAGGAACGGGGCACGACCGGGGGCTGACCTCGCGGGTTCTACGCTGGCCCCATGTCAGCGATCCGTCTTCTCGTGCTCAACGCCGTGCGCCAGCACGGGCGGGCCCACGGCTACCAGGTGCGCAACGACCTGGAGTACTGGGGCGCGCACGAGTGGTCCAACGCCAAGCCCGGCTCGATCTATCACGCGCTCAAGCAGCTGGCCAAGCAGGGTTTCCTGCACGCCCATGAGGTCGCGCCGTCCACCGTCGGGGGTCCGCCGCGCACGGAGTACGAGATCACCGACTGGGGCAACGAGGAGTACTTCCGGCTGCTGCGCGAGGCGTTGACGTCGTACGACCAGCAGATGGACGTGAAGTCGGCCGCGATCGGGGGGATCGTCGATCTGCCCCGGGCGGAGGCGGTGGCGCTGCTCAAGGAGCGGACCCGGGGGATCGACCAGTGGCGGGCGTCCGTCACCGAGCACTACATCCCCGAGGACGGGCCCCAACAGCTCGGCCACATCGGCGAGATCATGAACCTCTGGATCCACACGGCCGATGCCGAGGCCGCGTGGACCCAGGGGCTGATCGAGCGCATCGAGGGTGGGGCGTACGTGTTCGCGGGGGAGGGGGAGCCGTTCGTGGGCATCCTCACGGACGGTGAGGAGAATCCGTACGCGACGGGGGAACGGCATCCTGGGGATGCTCGCTAATCAAGTTTGACTAATGGGAGACGCGGCGTTACTTTCGGCGTGTAGTCAAGTTTGACTAGCTAGGGGGTCTCGAGCTCAGTGGTCGATGCGGCGATCGTTGTCGAGGGCGTGTGCAAGGCGTACGGCGGCACGAGGGGCAAGGGGGGCGAGAGGGGCAAGGAAGCTCGGAAGAAGGCGTTGGACGGGCTTGATCTGTGTGTTGCGCGCGGGACCGTGCAGGGGGTGCTCGGGCCCAACGGGGCGGGCAAGACCACGCTGGTTCGGGTTCTGTCCACGTTGCTGCGGGCCGACTCCGGGCGGGTCGAGGTGGCCGGGTGCGATGTGACGAGCCAGGCTCGTGCGGTTCGGTTCCGTATCGGGCTGCTTGGTCAACATGCCGCGCTGGACGAGGAGTTGGGCGGGCGGCAGAACCTGGAGATGTTCGGGCGGCTTCACCATCTCGGGGCCCGGCGGGCGCGGGTGCGGGCCGATGAACTCCTGGAGCGGTTCGACCTCGCCGATACCGGGCGCCGGGCGGTGCGGGCCTACAGCGGGGGGATGCGGCGGCGGCTGGATCTCGCCGCGTCGCTCGTCACCGCACCGGAGGTTCTCTTTCTGGACGAGCCGACTACCGGTCTTGATCCGCGGGGTCGTGCGGAGGTGTGGGCGGCGGTTCGCTCGCTCGTCGGTGGGGGGACGACGGTGCTGCTCACCACGCAGTATCTGGAAGAGGCCGATCAACTTGCCGATCGGGTCTCGGTGGTTGACCGGGGGCGGGTCATCGCCGACGGCACGCCGGACGAGTTGAAGTCCCGTGTGGGGGGTGACCGTATCGACGTCGTGCTGCGTGATGCGGGTCAACTGGGGGCCGCTGTCGCCTTGTTGCCGCTTCCTGGCGATGACATTCGGGTTGATGTCGATCGGCGGTTGCTCAGTGCGCCGGTGGCCGATCGGATGTCGGCGCTCTCGGGTGTTGTGCGGGCGTTGGAGGCGGGTGGGATCGGTGCGGAGGATGTTGCTTTGCGGCGGCCTACGTTGGACGAGGTGTTTCTTCACCTCACCGGGGGCGATGACCGGACGAGCGTGAAGGAGGCCGTGTGAGTGCCTACGTTCTGACCGATTCCTGGACCATGACGCGGCGGGAACTCGCCCATTGGGCGCGGCAGCCTGTGCAGGTCGTGGTGAGTCTCGTTTTCCCGGTGATGCTGCTGCTGATGTTCGGCTATCTGGTGGGGGGTGGGCGGGCTGTCGAGGGTGCTTACGTCGACTATCTGGTGCCCGGGATGCTGGCGCTGACCATGGCCTTTGGGCTGGAGGGGACGATGGTCGCCGTTACGCAGGATCTCAACAAGGGGGTGATTGATCGGTTTCGGTCGATGCCCATGGCTGACGGGGCTGTGCTTGTGGGGCGGGCCGCGGCGGACATGTTGCAGTCGGGTATTGGGCTGGGTGTGTTGATCGGGGTGGGGGTGGGGCTGGGGTGGCGTCTCGATGCGGGGGCCGGTCAATTCCTCGGTGCTGTGGGGCTGTTGCTTCTTTTTCGGTTTGCCATGCTCTGGGTCGGGATCTATCTGGCGCTTGTGGCGGGGCGGCCTGAGATGGTGCAGGCCGTGCAGATTCTGGTGTGGCCGGTTGGGTTTCTCTCCAATGCGTTGGCTACGCCTGCGGCCATGCCTGGGTGGTTGGGCGTGGTGGTTCAGTGGAACCCGATGTCTCAGACCGCTACTGCCGTGCGGGAGTTGTTCGGGGGGCCCGGGGGTGAGGCGGGGCATGTGTGGGGTGCCGTGGCCTGGCCTGTGGGGTTGCTCGTGGTGTTTCTGCCGCTTGCGGTGCGGCGGTTTCGGGGGCTGGGGCGGTGAGTTGTCGGGTGCGGGTTCGGTGGGGGCTGGTCGCGCAGTTCCCCGCGCCCCTGGGTGAGTGGGGGTGCGGCTTTGTGGGTGGGTGCCCGTTCGCTTTCCCGTGGGGTGCGTTGTGGGGCGGCGACGTGTTGGGGGGTGTCCGTCCTCGGATCGGCGCGGCGCAGTTCTTGAGAGTGCGGGGCGCCGGTCGGTGGGGGCTGGTCGCGGCCACGCGGCGGAGCCGCACATCGACACAGCCCCGCGCCCCTGGGGTGAGTGGGGGTGCGGCTTTGTGGGTGGGTGCCCGTGCGTCCTTGTTCGCCTGCGGTGCGTTGGGGGGCGGCGCCGCGCCGGGGGGTGTCCGTCCTCGGATCGGCGCGGCGGCGTTTCTTGAGAGTGCGGCGAGTTGAGCGCCGACCGCTGCGGGCGGACACCCCCCGACACGTCGCCTTCTCGCCGTGCGCGGGTGACGGGGGGCCTGCTGCCTCTGTTAGTGGTGGAAGCCTGTTGCCGCTTGTTTGTCTCGGGTGAGGGGGTGGGACTGGCGGCGGAGTTCGGGGAGGAGGCGGGTCAGGTCGTCCAGGAAGAGTTCGGCCAGGTCTGCTGAGAAGCCGTTGCGGCAGACGATCCGGAGGACGGAGAGGTCTTCGCGGTTGGCCGGGAAGGTGTAGGCGGGGACCAGCCAGCTGTGTTCCCGGAGGCGGCGGGAGATGTCGAAGACGTCGTAGTTCTCCACGCCGGGGGCCGTGGTGAAGGCGAAGACCGGCAACTCGTCGCCCCGGGTGAGGAGTTTGAAGTCGCCCAGGGCTTCGATGCGGTCTGCGAGGCCGCGGGCCACGTCCCGGGTGGACTGTTGGACCGCGCGGTAGCCCTCTCGGCCCAGGCGGAGGAATGTGTAGTACTGGGCCACCACTTGGGCGCCGGGGCGGGAGAAGTTGAGGGCGAAGGTGGGCATGTCGCCGCCCAAGTAGTTGACGCGGAAGACGAGTTCCTCGGGGAGGGCCTCCTTGTCGCGCCAGAGGGCCCAGCCGACGCCCGGGTAGACCAGGCCGTACTTGTGGCCCGAGGTGTTGATCGAGGCCACGCGCGGGAGGCGGAAGTCCCAGATGAGGTCCGGGTCCAGGAAGGGCGCGACCATGGCGCCGGACGCGCCGTCCACGTGGACCGGGATGTCGAGGCCCGTGCGCTCCTGGAGGGCGTCCAGGGCGGCGCACAGGTCGGCGATCGGCTCGTAGGAGCCGTCGAAGGTGGAGCCGAGGATGCCGACGACGCCGATCGTGTTCTCGTCGCACAGGTCGGCGGCGGCCTGGGGGTCGAGGTGGAAGCGGTCGCCCTCCATGGGGACCTGGCGGGCTTCGACCTCCCAGAAGTTGCAGAACTTCTCCCAGCAGACCTGGACGTTGACGCCCATCACCAGGTTCGGGCGGGCCGCTGGGTAGCGGTCCTTGTTGCGCTGCATCCAGCGGCGCTTCAGGGCCATGCCGGCCAGCATGCAGGCCTCGCTGGAGCCCGTGGTCGAACAGCCCACGGCCGATGAGGGGTCCGGTGCGTTCCACAGGTCAGCGAGCATCGCCACGCAGCGCCTCTCCAGCTCTGCGGTGCGGGGGTACTCGTCCTTGTCGATCATGTTCTTGTCGCGGCACTCCGCCATCAGGACGCCGGCTTCCGGCTCCATCCAGGTGGTGACGAAAGTCGCCAGGTTCAGGCGGGAGTTGCCGTCCAGCATCAGCTCGTCGTGCACGAGCTGCGCCGCCGTCATCGGGGGCAGCGGGGCGTCGGGGAGCCGGTGCTTGGGCGGGGCCTCGGACATGCCGCCGACCGGATTGGCCTCTCCGTAGAAGGGGTTCACGGACATGGGGCGCTCGGCGGACGGGTCGGGACCTTGGTGCAACGGCATGGGCTTGCCTCCGATAAGGATCAACAGAACCAACGGGTACTAGCGAACCGGAGTTCCGTCCGCGTGCAACTGCATCTGCGGTCTGCCGGTCACCAGCAGCCAGGCCGGCAGCGAGGCGATGCACAGCAGGGCGAGGATCGCGGGGGAGGCGACCAGGATCGCGGCGGTGAACAGGCTCACCCAGCCCTGGCGGGTGATCGCGAGGAGCATGCCCAGGACGCCGACCCCGACCGCGAGCGCCGGATGCACCGCGGGCACGACCGCGTGGGCGAACAGGCCGAACGCGACGCCGATGAAGACGGAGGGGAAGATCCGGCCGCCCCGGAAGCCGCAGGACGCGGCGACCAGCAGGGCCGCCAGTTTCACGACGGTCATCGTCGCGAACTGGCCCGCCGACCAGCCCTCGGGATCGGCCGCGAGCTCCCCGACCTCGTCCAGCCCCTTGAAGAGCGTCAGATGGCCGCCCAGCGCCGCCAGAAGGCCCAGGACCAGCCCGCCGGCCGGAAGCGTCAGCATGGGGTGCTTGAGCCGGGAGAAGGCGCCGTGGACGTACGGGAAGAGGTAGACGGCCGCCATGCCCAGCGCCGCCGCCAACGGGGCCAGGACCAGGGCCGTCAGCAGGTCGCCCCAGCCGGGGCGGCCGAACGCGGGCAGGTGCAGGTCGAAGGTCGGATGGGCCACCAGGGTGGTCGTCATGGCGCCCGCGGCGGCCGCGGCCAGCGGCGCGAACACGTTGTCCCACAGCGCACCCCTGGTCTCCCGTGCGGCCAGCGCCTCCGAGATGAGCAGCGCCGCCGCGACCGGCGTCCCGAACAGCGCCCCGATCGTCGCCGCCTCGGCCAGCGCCCCCCACACCCCGCCCGGCAGCCGCGGCGCCAGTCTGCGCCCCAGCCACAGGGCGAGGGCCACGTTCACGGCGATGATCGGGTTCTCCGGTCCGAGGCTCGGGCCGCCCGCGAGCATCAGCGCGGTCGCCAGGAGCAGCCCCGGCAGCACTGCCGGGGGCAGCGCCGCGGCCTCCAGGCCGGTGGTCGCCGGGTCGGGGCCCGCGTGCCCGGGCACCTTCCACACCACCAGTCCGACCGCGATGCCGGTGGCCGTCAGCATGATGAGCATCCAGAGCACCGAGTACCGGCCGATGCCCAGGGCGTCGGGCAGGTTCTTCCAGAGCACGTGCTGGAGCTGCTCGGCCGCCTCGCTCACCCCGATGAAGAGCAGACTCGCGCCCACCCCCACGACCAGCGCGGGCACGATCATCGGCAGCAGAGTGCGCGCCGGGGTCGCCGGGGCTGCGGGTGCCTCTTGCGCGCTGTCCTGGGCCACGCGCTCACCATAAGCGGGCAAAACGGACCCAACATCTTGAGGGACGTCCAGAGAGGGACGGGTCAGTACGCCGCCAGGCTCAAGGGCTTGCACCTCACGTGGCGTGAGGAACCACCGTGGAGCACGGACAGAAGAAGGAGCGGAAGTGAGCTACTCCGTAGGACAGGTCGCCGGATTCGCCGGGGTCACCGTGCGCACGCTGCACCACTACGACGACATCGGCCTGCTCGTCCCGAGCGAGCGCAGCCACGCGGGTCACCGGCGCTACAGCGACGTCGACCTCGACCGGCTGCAGCAGATCCTGTTCTACCGGGAGCTCGGCTTCCCGCTCGACGAGGTCGCGGCCCTGCTCGACGACCCGGAGACGGACCCGCGCGCCCACCTGCGCCGCCAGCACGAGCTGCTGACCGCCCGGATCGAGAAGCTCCAGAAGATGGCCGAGGCCGTGGAACACGCCATGGAGGCACGCACGATGGGCATCAACCTCACCCCCGAGGAACGCTTCGAGATCTTCGGCGACAAGGACCCCGAGCAGTACGCCGAAGAGGCCGAACAGCGCTGGGGCGGCACCGAGGCCTACGCCGAGTCCCAGCGCCGCGCCGCCCGCTACACGAAGACCGACTGGAAACGCCTCCAGGCCGAGGTCGACGACTGGAGCGAGCGGTACGCCACCCTGGTGACCGCGGGCGAACTCCCCACCGCCGACGCGGCGATGGACCTCGCCGAGGAGCACCGCCTGCACATCGACCGCTGGTTCTACCCGTGCTCCTACGAGATGCACACCTGCCTCGCCGAGATGTACATCTCCGACGAACGCTTCAAGGCGTTCTACGACGCGATGGCCCCGGGCCTGGCCGGGCACCTGAAGGACGCGATCCTGGCGAACGCGTCCCGGCACACCTCCTAGAGGCCCGGCCCGGGGGTACGCGCTACTCCCGGGCCAGGACCACCGCCGTCCCGTAGGCGCACACCTCGGTGCCCACGTCCGCCGCCTCGGTCACGTCGAAGCGGAACGCCAGGACGCCGTTGGCCCCCCGCGCGCGTGCCTGCTCGATCAACCGCTCCATGGCCTGGTTGCGGGTCTGCACGAGGGTCTTGGTGAGCCCCTTCAGCTCACCGCCGACCATCGACTTCAGACCGGCGCCGATCTGGCTCCCGAGATGCCGTGACCGCACGGTCAGCCCGAACACCTCACCGATCACCTGCTCGACCCGGTGCCCCGGGACGTCGTTCGTCGTCACGACCAACACATCCGCCTGCGGCCCCTGGCCGCCGCCGTACTCTTCGATACCCATGGCTCACAGCTTTGTCCTACGGGATGCACAGTGCATCCTGGAGTCACCGGTGGAACCTGGGACGGACACATCGCGTTGATAGCTTTGTGCGGCTGCACCTGGACGCCGACGCACCTCCCTCCACCCCTCAGGAGCCCGGAACCGTGATGACGCTCGCCCTCGGCCCGAGCTGGCTCGACCCGAACACCATGCTCGACCGGTTCGGGATCTGGGGCCTCCTGCTCGTGGTCTTCGCGGAGTCCGGCCTGCTCATCGGGTTCTTCCTGCCGGGTGACTCCCTGCTGTTCACCTGCGGTCTGCTGATCACCGCGGGCACCCTCGACTTCCCGCTGTGGGCGGCCGTCGTGCTGATCTGCGTCGCGGCGGTCCTCGGCGACCAGGCGGGCTACCTCTTCGGCAAGAAGGTCGGCCCCTCGCTCTTCAACCGCCCGGACTCACGCCTGTTCAAGCAGGAGAACGTGGTCAAGGCGCACGAGTTCTTCGAGAAGTACGGCCCCAAGTCCCTTGTCCTGGCCCGCTTCGTGCCGATCGTGCGCACCTTCACGCCGATCATCGCCGGCGTCAGCGGCATGAAGTACCGCTCCTTCATCACGTACAACATCATCGGCGGCGTCCTGTGGGGCGCGGGCGTCACGCTGCTCGGCTCCTGGCTCGGCAACATCGACTTCGTCCACAAGAACATCGAAGCGATCCTGATCCTGATCGTCCTGATCTCCGTGGTCCCGATCATCATCGAGTTCCTCCGCGCCCGCTCCAAGGCCAGGAAGAACCCCCCGGCCCACCAGGAACTGCCCGGCGACCCGGCGGCGACCCAGCCCTTCCCCGTGATCATGGACGACTCGACGACCCAGCTCCGCCGCGTGGACAGGCCCCAGCAGCACCAGCCCCAGCAGCAACAACAGCAGCCCCAGCACAACGGCTACGACCAGAACAACGGGTACGACCAGAACAACGGCTACGACCAGTACTACGCCCAGCCCCAGCAACAGCAGCCGTACCAGCAACAGCCCTACGGCAACGAGCAGTACGGCAACCAGCAGTACCCCCCGTACGACAACCAGAGCCAGGGCCAGGGCTACCCCCAGAACGGCTACCCCCAGGGCTAGCCGCAGAAGCCAAGCTCCCCGAGTTGTCGGGCGCTCAGAAACCCCGGGTCCGTTTGGCCGCCCGCCGAGCCCCGCTGGAAGCGCCCGGCAGCCGTAGGAACAACCGCGAGATCTCCGACCCCAGGTTGACCCCGATGGCGATGGCCATGGCGAGAGAAGCCGCCGTGGCCAGTGACACCAACCCCCGGTCGACCTCGTTCTGCGCGGTCGCCAACAGCCCGAAGTACGTGGCGGAACCAGGGAGCAGAGGCCCGATCGCCGCGGTCGTGTAGGGCAACGCCGACGCGAACCGGTACCGCGACAGCAACTGCCCGAACAGCCCGACCAGCCCCGCCGCGACGGCCGTGGAGGCGACCGGCGAGATCTTGGCGACGTAGTGCATCGCCCCGTACACAGACCAGGCGACGCCTCCGTTGAGGGACACCAGGAGCACGGTGGATCGTTCCTGCTGGAGCAGTACGGCGAAGGTCAGCGACAGCAGCACGGACGCGGCGATCTGCCACAGGGGGCGGTGGGAGTTGCCGAGGGCCGCGTCCGGGTTGAGCTGCGCGCCCAGCTTCACGCCGAAGTACAGGACGATCAGGACGCCGGCCACGATGCCGACGAAGAAGTACATGACCTCCAGGAGCCGTGCCGACGCGGTGATGTAAAAGCCCGTCAGCCCGTCCTGCACGCCCGCCACCAGCGCCCGCCCGGGCAGCAGGGCGAACAGGCCACCGGTGATGACCGCGGAGGCCTTCACATTGACGTCCGCGACCGTGAGCGCGACTCCTATCGCGGCGGGCGGCATCGCGGCGACCGTGAACTGGTAGAACTCCGGCAGCCCGCGCCCCGCGCACAGCCACGCCAGCCGGTCGCCGAGCATCGCGCCGAGCGCGGCGGCGAAGAACACGATGATGTCGCCGCCGACGAGCACGGAGGCGGCACCCGCGAGCAGCCCGCTGGCGGAGGTCAGCACCCAGCCCGGGTACGGGTGCCGGTTGCGCCGCATCTCCGCGAGCCGCCGGTAGGCGTCCTCCAGGGAGAGGGCCGTTTCCGGGTCGCTGAGGTCCTGGACCAGCCGGAACACGGCCGCGAGCCGCGTGTAGTCGGTGCCCCGGCGCCGTACGGTCCGGGACGCGGTCACCGGATCGTCCACCAGGGAGGGCTGATAGGAGATCGACAACAAGGTGAACGTGACGGTCGGCTCGCACCGGTCGAGGCCGTAGGACCGGCAGACCGCGAACATGGCCGCCTCGACGTCCTCGGCGCCCTCACCGCCCGCGAGCAGCAACTCCCCGATGCGGAGCGTCAGATCGAGCACACGGGGCACGGCGGGGCCGCTGTCGTCCGGCTTCTGCACCGGCTCCGGCGCGGGCCGCTCGGCCACCGGCATGCGCAGCATCGTGCGCATCCGGTCCTGCCAGGGCACGTCCTTGGTGAGGCTGACGACGGGGATCCCGGTCGGGGGAGTGAAGGCGGGCGGCGCCTTGCGCGCGCTGTAGAGGCTGGGCGGACTGAACGCCGAGCCCTCGGAGTCCTCGACGGCCGGCGCGGGCGTCACGTCGAGCCCGCTCGGCACGGCGAACTCGGACGTCGTAGAAGACTCGCCGTCGATCGACACGGCCGCCGCCTCGACGCCCGCCGGAGCGGTGAAGGCACTCCTGGCCTCGTCCGACTGCGGCTTGCGGTCCTCGGCTTCCGTCACTCCGCGGCACTCCCTGTACGACGCTTCGGTGATCTTCAGTATGCGCACAGACATGGAAACGGGCCGCACGCGTGCGCGTGCGGCCCGTCGGTGCGCGGGGGGCTCAGTGGCCGCCCTGCTCCTTGAGTCGCTTGTAGGAGCGCTCGATCTCCGCCTCGGCGTCCGTGCGGCCCACCCAGTTGGCGCCCTCGACCGACTTGCCGGGCTCCAGGTCCTTGTAGACCTCGAAGAAGTGCTGGATCTCCAGGCGGTCGAACTCCGACACGTGGTGGATGTCACGCAGGTGCTCCACACGCGGGTCGGACGCCGGGACGCACAGCAGCTTGTCGTCGCCGCCGGCCTCATCGGTCATCCGGAACATGCCGATCGCGCGGCACTTGATGAGGCAGCCGGGGAAAGTCGGCTCCTCCAGGATGACCAGCGCGTCGAGCGGGTCGCCGTCCTCGCCGAGCGTGTTCTCGACAAAGCCGTAGTCGGCCGGGTAACTGGTCGAGGTGAAGAGTCGACGGTCCAGGCGGATCCGACCGGTCTCGTGGTCCACCTCGTACTTGTTCCGCGAACCCTTCGGGATCTCGATCGTGACGTCGAACTCCACCGGTGGCTCCTCCATGATCAGCACATAGTTCTGGTGGTTAAGTGTCCCTCACGCAGGTGGGTGATCGCGAAAGGGGCTGGTGGTCGTGCCGGAGCTGAGGCCTTGGCGGGCCGCGAGACCGCAAGTGGCGCGGATCGCGAGAGCCGTCCGGCCCCGTCTCGAGCGGGCCGCGAAGTCCGTGAAACCGCAGGTCACACGGCTCGATCAAGCCGTACGACCGCAGGTCTCGCGGCTCACTCAAGCCGTGTCGCCGAAGGTCGCCCGGCTCGTCGCGTCCGTGTCACCGCAGGTCGCGAAGGTGCCGCGGCCCGACAGGACCTGGCAGTTCACCGCCGTCGCGGCCACCGCCGGAATGGCGCTGACCGCGGTCGTGGTGACCGCCGCGGGTCCCTGGGACTCCTCGGGTCAGCGTACGGCCGAGCGGGACCGCGCCGTCGCACTCGAACAGTCAGGTGGCGTAGATCACGGCCGTAATTCCGATACGTCCGCCAAGGCACCCCGCCCCGCCCCGAGCGCCGCGTCCGTCCTGGTCGGCCTCGGCGGCTCCGCGAACACCGTGAAGTCGTCCCCGACCGGCACGGCGCTCGCGGACGTCCTCACGCCCCTCCTGGGCGACGCGGCGCTCGGCACCCGCCACACGGCCGCCGTGGTGGACATCTCGACCGGAAAGCGCCTCTACGGAGTCGGCGTCGACGACGCGTTGACCCCGGCCTCGACGACGAAGATCGCCACCGCCGTGGCCGCCCTCTCCGCGATGGGCCCCGACCACCGCCTCACCACCCGCGCCGCCCTGGAGCCCGACACCAAGGAACTCGTCCTGGTCGGCGGCGGCGATCCCACCCTGACGGCCCACCAGGACGCCGAAGGCTGGGCCAGCCTGCGCACCCTCGCCGACAAGACGGCGGCGACCCTCAAGAAGCGCGGCATGAGCGACGTGACGCTGTCGTACGACACGACCCTGTACGCCGGGCCCGAACTCCACCCGATCGGGGAGAACGAGAACCTCGCCCCGGTCAGCGCCCTGATGGCCGACGAGGGCCGTACGGACGATTCGTCCAGCGGGCAGGTGCAGCGGGTGACGGACCCCGCGGCGGAGGCGGCCAAGAAGTTCGCGGGCTTCCTGAAGAAGCAGGGCATCACGACGACGTCCCCGGGCCCCTCCAAGGCGACCGGCCGGGCCGACACCCTCGCCGCGGTCACCTCGCCGCCGCTCTCCGACATCGTCGAGCGGATGCTGACCAACAGCGACAACGACATCGCCGAGGCGCTGGCCCGCCAGACCGCCGTGGCCACGGGCAGGCGGGCCGACTTCGCCGGCGGCGCCGCCGCGATCGCCGCCCAGCTGACGAAGCTTCACCTCCCGCTCAAGGGCACCGCGTTCAACGACGGCAGCGGCCTCAACCGCGACGACCGCCTCACCGCCGACCTCCTGACCGCCCTCCTGGTCAAGGCAGGCGACCCGGCCCACCCGGAACTCCGCCCTGTCCTCACCGGCCTCCCCATCGCCGCCTTCACCGGCACCCTGACCAGCCGCTACACCGACGCCACAGGCGCCGCGGGCGTGGTCCGCGCCAAGACCGGCACCCTCACCGGGGTCAACACCCTGGCGGGCACGGTCGTGGACAAGGACGGCCAACTCCTCGCCTTCGCCTTCATGGCCTCCGACACCACGAACACCCTGGAGGCCCAGGCGGCCCTCGACCACACGGCAACAGCACTGGCGGCCTGCGGCTGCAGTTAGACCCCCACGGCGCCGGGCAACGTTCCGACCAAGCCCGTCCTCGCCCACCGCGTGCCCTGCCCCAAGCGGCAGCGCTCACGTACGGTTGACGCATGACGAGCATCGGTGGTGCCGAGATGGTCGACTGGAATCTCGCGGTGGCGACCGCGACCCGACTTGTACGGCCGGGCCCCGAGGTGAGCCGCGACGAGGCCCGGGCCGTCGTCGCGGAGCTGCGCCGGCATGCGAAGGCCTCGGAGCAACACGTCCGGGGCTTCACCCGGATGGGCACGGACGACATCCATGACACTCCGATCCTGGTCGTCGACCGCCCCGGCTGGGTGCGGGCGAACGTCGCCGGGTTCCGGGAGGTCCTCAAGCCGCTGCTGGACAAGATGCAGGAGCGGCGTGGCAACACCCCCGGGGGCGCCGTCTTCGGCGCGGTCGGCGGCAAGGTGACCGGCGTGGAGCTGGGCATGCTGCTGTCGTTCCTGTCCTCGCGGGTGCTCGGCCAGTACGAGACGTTCGCCCCGGCCTCCCGCGAGCTGCCGGCGGGGGCGAAGGGCGGTCGGCTGCTGCTGGTCGCGCCGAACATCGTGCACGTGGAGCGCGAACTCGACGTACAGCCCCACGACTTCCGCCTGTGGGTGTGCCTGCACGAGGAGACGCACCGCACGCAGTTCACGGCGGTGCCCTGGCTGCGTGACCATCTGGAGGGCGAGATCCAGTCGTTCTTGGGGGAGACCGAGGTCGACCCCATGACGGTCCTGGAGCGCATCCGGGAGGCCGCCCAGTCGCTGGCCGGTGGCCGGCCCGAGGGCGAGGAGGACGACAGCGACGGCCGCTCCCTGGTGGAGATCGTGCAGACGCCCGCGCAGCGGGAGATCCTCGGCCGCCTCACCGCCGTGATGTCCCTCCTGGAGGGGCACGCCGACTTCGTGATGGACGGCGTCGGTCCCGACGTCGTGCCGAGCGTCGCGGAGATCCGCGAGAAGTTCCAGCAGCGTCGCGCGAAGGGCGCCTCGCGACTGGACTCGGCGCTGCGCAAGCTGCTCGGCCTGGACGCCAAGCTGCGGCAGTACCGGGACGGCGAGCGGTTCGTCCGCGCGGTCGTCGACGAGGTCGGCATGGACGGCTTCAACCGCGTGTGGACCTCCCCGAACACGCTGCCGACCAAGACGGAGATCGCCAAACCGGCGGACTGGGTCGCGCGGGTGCACCGCAAGGCCGAGTCGTGAACGGGCCGTGGGCGGGGTGAGACGAATCCGGCCTACGGCAGGCGAACGCCCCTGCAATCACCCGTCCGAGGGACCGTGAGCGATGGGTAGGCGTGCGATGCTCGGGGAACGCCCCGGTTCTGTCACCATCTACACACTCTGAGTGACCGAACCTCGGGCCAACCCCCCGAAAACTTCATGAAGGGAACCGGACATGGGTCCCCATCCTGCGGTCGCGGCGATACGCCTGGCGGTCCGCCGCGTACTCCACGACATCCTCACCGACCACGAGGCCCTCCAGACCGCCGGTGCCTCCCGGCACACCTCGCACGAGCGCCCGCCCTCGCCGCTCGTGCTCGTCGCATGCTCCGGCGGCGCCGACTCCATGGCCCTCGCCTCCGCCCTCGCCTTCGAAGCCCCCAAGCTGGGCATCAGGGCCGGCGGCATCACCGTCGACCACGGCCTCCAGGCCGGCTCCGACCTGCGCGCCGACGAGGTCGTCCTGCGCCTGCGAGAGCTGGGCCTGGACCCGGTCGAGGCCACCAGCGTGACCGTGGGCCGCGAGGGCGGCCCCGAGGCAGCAGCCCGGGACGCCCGTTACGCCGCCCTCGACGCCTGCGCCGCCCGGCACGGCGCCGCCGCCGTCCTGCTCGGCCACACCCGCGACGACCAGGCCGAGACCGTCCTGCTGGGCCTCGCCCGCGGCTCCGGCATCCGCTCCCTGTCCGGGATGGCCGCGGTCTCGGGGGCCGACGGCCGTTACCGCCGCCCCTTCCTCCAGCTCGACCGGCAGACCGCCCGCAAGGCCTGCATGGTCCAGTCGCTGCCCGTCTGGGACGACCCGCACAACACCGACCCCGCGTACACACGTTCCCGCCTCCGCCACGAAGGCCTCCCGGCCCTGGAGAAGGCGCTCGGCAAAGGGGTCGTGGAGGCACTCGCCCGTACGGCGCAGCTGTCGCGGGACGACGCCGACGCCCTCGACACCTGGGCCAGCCAGGCCGAGGCCTCCGTACGGGACGCCACCGGGCTCCTGGAGTGCGCCAAGCTCTACGCGCTGCCGCCCGCCGTGCGCCGCCGCGTGCTGCGCCGGGCCGCCATCCAGGCCGGCGCCCCCGCCGGTTCGCTGTTCGCCCGTCACATCGAGGAAGTCGACCGCCTGATCACCGGCTGGCGCGGCCAGGGAGCCATCAATCTCCCGGGCAAAGTCGTCGCCCAGCGCCAGGGTGGCAGACTGGTGATTCGGCAAGGCTGAATCGACACCCCCTCCGGGCCTCCGGGGGAGGGGCCAGGTAGTAGCCGGTTGGACGACCGAAAGTGATGCGGGTGGACGCGAAAGACATGGGTGACGACCTCCAGTCGGTGCTCATCACCAAGGAAGAGATCGACGCGAAGCTCGTGGAGCTCGCCGCGAAGATCGACGCGGAGTACGCGGGCAAGGACCTGCTGATCGTCGGCGTCCTCAAGGGCGCGGTGATGGTCATGGCGGACCTCGCCCGGGCGCTGTCCACCCCCGTCACCATGGACTGGATGGCCGTGTCGTCGTACGGCGCGGGCACCCAGTCCTCCGGTGTCGTGCGGATCCTCAAGGACCTCGACACCGACATCAAGGGGAAGCACGTCCTCATCGTCGAGGACATCATCGACTCCGGGCTGACGCTGTCCTGGCTGATCTCCAACCTCGGCTCGCGCGAGCCGGACTCGCTGAAGATCTGCACCCTGCTCCGCAAGCCGGAGGCGGCGAAGGTCGCCATCGAGGTGGAGTGGGTCGGCTTCGACATCCCGAACGAGTTCGTCGTCGGCTACGGCCTCGACTACGCCGAGAAGTACCGCAACCTCCCGTTCGTCGGTACGCTCGCGCCGCACGTCTACGGCGGCTAGGGCCACTCGGCCCAAGCCTGTAAGACGATCGGGAACCCCAGCGGGTTTCGCGCCGTTGGAGCATGCAGACGCGTCTCTCAGCGGTCCTGTGCGGCTTCGGCCCACCATGCTGGGGTACCGTCAGAAGAACTGTCTTTATCAAACTCACTATGGCAGGAGGGACGGAGCGAATTCGCTCCGTATGGATGGACGTGAAGCGATACTTCCGTGGGCCGGTCATGTGGATCGTGCTGGCCGTCCTTGCCGTGGTCGTGTTGATGCAGGTCGTCGGCTCGTCCGGCGGCTACAAGACGGTGGACACCGGCCAGATCGTCCAGGCGATCAATGACAACAAGGTCGAGTCGGCCAAGATCACCACCGGTGACGAGCAGACCGTCAAGGCCACGCTCAAGGACGGCGTAAAGGTCGAGGGCAGCTCCAAGATCCAGGCGAGCTACATCGGCGACCAAGGCGTGGACCTCGCGGCCACGCTGCAGACCAAGTACCAGGACAAGCAGATTCCGGACGGCTACACGGTGTCGCCGACGAAGCAGAACGCTTTCGTCGGGATCCTGTTGTCGCTGCTCCCCTTCGTCCTCATCGTGGTCGTCTTCCTGTTCCTGATGAACCAGATGCAGGGCGGCGGCTCCCGAGTCATGAACTTCGGGAAGTCCAAGGCCAAGCTCATCACCAAGGACACCCCGAAGACGACGTTCGCGGACGTCGCGGGCTCGGACGAGGCCGTCGAGGAACTGCACGAGATCAAGGAGTTCCTCCAGGAGCCGGCGAAGTTCCAGGCCGTCGGCGCCAAGATCCCCAAGGGCGTACTCCTGTACGGCCCCCCCGGCACCGGCAAGACCCTGCTGGCGCGCGCCGTCGCGGGCGAGGCCGGGGTGCCCTTCTACTCGATCTCCGGTTCCGACTTCGTCGAGATGTTCGTCGGTGTCGGTGCCTCCCGAGTCCGTGACCTCTTCGAGCAGGCCAAGGCGAACGCCCCGGCGATCGTCTTCGTCGACGAGATCGACGCGGTCGGCCGCCATCGCGGCGCCGGCCTCGGCGGCGGTCACGACGAGCGCGAGCAGACGCTGAACCAGCTGCTCGTGGAGATGGACGGCTTCGACGTCAAGGGCGGCGTGATCCTCATCGCCGCGACGAACCGGCCCGACATCCTCGACCCGGCCCTCCTGCGCCCCGGCCGCTTCGACCGCCAGATCGCGGTCGACCGCCCGGACATGCAGGGCCGTCTGGAGATCCTCAAGGTCCACCAGAAGGGCAAGCCGGTCGCTCCGGACGTCGATCTGTCGGCCGTCGCGCGCCGTACGCCGGGCTTCACCGGCGCGGACCTGAGCAACGTCCTCAACGAGGCCGCCCTGCTCACCGCCCGAGGCAACCGCAAGCTGATCGACAACGCCATGCTGGACGAGGCGATCGACCGTGTGGTCGCGGGCCCGCAGAAGCGGACCCGGATCATGTCGGACAAGGAGAAGAAGATCACCGCGTACCACGAGGGCGGACACGCCCTGGTCGCGGCGGCTTCCCCCAACTCCGACCCGGTGCACAAGATCACGATCCTCTCCCGAGGCCGTGCTCTGGGCTACACGATGGTCCTGCCGGAAGAGGACAAGTACTCGACCACGCGCAACGAGATGCTCGACCAGCTGGCCTACATGCTGGGCGGCCGCGCGGCCGAGGAACTGGTCTTCCACGACCCGACCACGGGCGCCGCGAACGACATCGAGAAGGCCACCGCGACGGCCCGCGCGATGGTCACGCAGTACGGCATGACCGAGCGCCTCGGCGCGATCAAGTTCGGCGGCGACAACACCGAGCCCTTCCTGGGCCGGGAGATGTCGCACCCGCGCGACTACTCGGAAGAGGTCGCCGCGCTCGTCGACGAAGAGGTCAAGAAGCTCATCGAGAACGCGCACAACGAGGCCTGGGAAATCCTGGTCGAGAACCGTGACGTGCTCGACGCGCTCGTGCTCCAGCTGCTGGAGAAGGAGACGCTGAACAAGGAGCAGATCGCCGAGGTCTTCGCTCCCATCGTCCGGCGTCCGGCCCGTCCCTCCTGGACCGGCTCCTCCCGCCGTACGCCGTCCACCCGCCCGCCGGTGCTCTCCCCCAAGGAGCTGTCGCTGACGAACGGGACGAACGGCGCGGGACCCGCGCTCACCGCCGGTGCGACCACCGAGTCCTCTCCCACGCTGGAGAAGGCTCCGGAGGACCGCCCCGACAACTGAAGCGCGTCTCACACGGCTTGAAATGGATGCCGCGCCCCCCGGGATTTAGCCTGGGGGGCGCGGCTTTTCCATTTGCCCGCAACTGAGGCGTGTGTCCCGCACACGCGTGACCCGCACAGGAACGAGGCAGAGATGACCGACCCCGTGACGCTGGACGGCGAGGGAACGATCGGTGTCTTCGACGAGAAGCGCGCCGAGAACGCCGTACGTGAGCTGTTGATCGCGGTTGGTGAGGACCCGGAGCGTGAGGGGCTCAGGGAGACGCCGGCGCGGGTGGCGCGGGCGTACAAGGAGATATTCGCGGGGTTGTGGCAGCGGCCCGAGGACGTGCTGACGACGACGTTCGATCTGGGGCACGACGAGATGGTCCTGGTGAAGGACATCGAGGTGCTCAGCTCGTGTGAGCACCATCTGGTGCCGTTCGTCGGAGTCGCGCATGTCGGGTACATTCCGTCGGCCGACGGGAAGATCACCGGGTTGTCGAAGCTGGCTCGGCTGGTGGATGTCTACGCCCGGCGGCCTCAGGTGCAGGAGCGGTTGACCACGCAGGTTGCCGACTCGCTGATGTCGATTCTGGAGCCGCGCGGGGTGATCGTCGTGGTCGAGTGCGAGCACATGTGCATGTCGATGCGGGGGGTGCGGAAGCCTGGCGCCAAGACCATTACGTCTGCTGTGCGGGGGCAGTTGCGGGATCCGGCCACCCGTAACGAGGCGATGAGCTTGATCATGGCTCGTTGACGACGCGGGGCGCTGTGCCGGGGGCCGTGTCGCGGTTGTCTGTCGGGTGCGGGTCCGTGGGGGCTGGGCGCGCAGTTCCCCGCGCCCCTTTCGGGGCCCTCAGGTGACGGGTGTTGCTCCTGCCGCGTTGTTGTCGTCGTCCTCCGGGAGCTTGCAGATGCGCTCCAGGAAGATGGCTGCCGCTATGACCGCGATGCCTGCCACGACCGAGAAGCCGGCGTAGATGGCCTGGTCGCGGCGGGCCGGGATGTCGAGGGACTCCAGGAGGTAGACGCCCGTGCCGCCGTACATGCCGGCGACGAGGGCGGCCACCAGGGCGCTGGCCTGGCCGAAGACGACCGCGCGGGCGGCCATCAGGGGGTCGACGCCCTTGGCGCCGGGGCGGCGCTCCCGCTGCGCCTTGAGGCGGGCGCGCAGGGAGAGCGCCGTGGCCAGCAGGACCACGGCGATCACGGCGAGGACGATGGGCGCGGCCAGCGGAACGCTCGGCAGGGTCCCCACCGCGCTCCACAGCCGGGCCCCTGCCCAGGACAGCACTCCGGCGATCACGAACACGCCGGCCAGCACCCTGATCCGCAGCTCTCTCACGGTGTCCCTTCAGCTCCCCGTGCCCTGTCCGGGCGTAGTGGTCGTCTCGACCTTAACGACTACTCGGGCAGCCGGAGTTCCAGGTCCTTGCGGGGCGCGACGCCGTCACGCGTGACGGCGTCGAGGAGGGCGGCGACCGCACCGCGCCCCGGCAACTGCGCCTCGGGCTCCACGTCATGCCACGGCGCGAGCACGAAGGCCCGCTCGTGGGCGCGCGGGTGGGGGAGCGTCAGGACCGGGTCGTCCGAGACGACGTCGGCGTACGCGACGATGTCGACGTCGATCGTGCGCGCGCCCCAGTGCTCCTCGCGGACCCGGTGGAAGGCCTCCTCGACCGCGTGCGCCCGCTCCAGCAGGGAGGACGGGGGCAGGGTGGTCTTGAGGACGACGACCGCGTTGAAGTACGACGGCTGGCTGTCGGGGTCGACGCCCCACGGCACCGTCTCGTAGACCGGCGACACGGCCTTGATGCGGACGCCGGGGGTGTCCTCCAGCGCGTCGATGGCGCCCTGGAGGGTCTCCAGGCGGTTGCCCAGGTTCGCGCCGATGGAGATCACGGCGCGCCTGGGGTTGCTGAGTGTGGTGTCGGCGGCGTCCACCTGCTGCACCACGGAGGCGGGCACCGGCTGGACGGTCGGGTCGCTGTGACCCTCGGTGAACGAGAAGGTCATACTCGGCTCCGGGTGATGGTGACGGTCACGTCGTCGAAGGGGACGGTGATCGGGGCGTCCGGCTTGTGGACGCGGACCTCGACCTCCTCGACCCCTTCGTGCTTCAGGCAGGTCTGCGCGATGCGCTCGGCGAGGGTCTCGATGAGGTTGACGGGCTCGCCCTGGACGACGGCCACGACCTCCTCGGCCACGATGCCGTAGTGCACGGTCTTCGTCAGGTCGTCGTCGGCGGCGGCCGGCCGGGTGTCCAGGCCCAGGACGATGTCCACGATGAAGGTCTGGCCCTCTTCGCGCTCCTTCGGGAACACGCCGTGGTGCCCGCGGGCCTTCAGGCCGCTCAGCGCGACACGATCCACGCGAATCACTCCTGCAATCGTCGGTGGTGGCCGGTTCGTACCGTGTGCGGGCGGTACCCCGGCCTCGAGCGAATCTACCTGCGGGCACTGACAGTGCCGGGCCGCGGGGGCGGGGGCACTGCCCGGGGCCAGAGGGTTCATCGAGCGTTTCCCCTGGGGAACCCGGTGGCTCATGGGTCGGTAGCCGCCCCTACCCGCACGTTCGTGATTTCAACCACTTCTTGGTCCCGACGGGTTTCCGATGCGCTCGGATGAGCTTGGTCGACCCCCGGCGGATGTCCAGGAGGGGCGTCTACCCACTCAGGTGGGGGTGTCCTCGCCCTCGTCCTCGTCGTTTTCGGCCATAACCGGGGACGCGTGGTGCGACCACAGTTTCCAGCCGTCGGGTGTTCGCATGAACACGTTCGTGGCGACCACGAGTTGGCCCACCAGGGGGCCCAGTTCGTCGCTGTCGTCGGGGGACGGGCCGCCGCTGAGGATGTTCTCCGTGCAGGTCACCAGCGCGGTGTCGCCGGTCACCGAAACGTGCACGTCGGTCAGGAAGAACTGGATGTACTCCGTGTTCGCCATGATCAGCGCGTACGACCTGAGGACCTCGCCGCGCCCGGTCAGCACCGGCCAGCCCGGGTGCACGCAGGAGATCACGCCGCTGTCCGCCGGGTCGTGGTATTCCTCGTCGACGCCGAGGTCGGCCGGGGTGAGCCAGAGCGAGGACAGCTTGTCGAAGTCGCCGCGTTCGAGGGTCTCGTAGAACGCGGTGTTGGCGAGTTCCACCTGCTCGACGTCGGTGTGGGGGGCGGTCACAGGGCGGCCTCGGAGTTGGTGTGCGGGGCCGGGTGGGCGCCGGGGGCGCGCGCCCCTTCCACGGCGCGTGCCACGCGTACCGCGTCGGCGGTGGCGCGGACCTCGTGCACGCGCACCGCCCATGCGCCGGCGTGCGCCGCGAGCGCGGAGACGGCGGCCGTGGCGGCGTCGCGCTCACGTGCGGGCGGGGGCGCGCCCTCGGGACCTGCGAGGACGCGGCCGAGGAAGCGTTTGCGGGAGGCGGCGACCAGGAGGGGGTGGCCGAGGGCGAGCAGGCGGTCGAGGTGGGCCAGGAGGACGAGGTCGTGCTCGGCGTCCTTGGAGAAGCCGAGTCCCGGGTCGACGACGATCCGGTCGGGGGCGACACCGCCGGCCAGAACGGCCTCCACGCGTGCGTGCAGTTCGTCGACGACCTCGGTGACGACGTCGTCGTAGACCCCCCTGACGTTGCCGCCCTCCAGGAAGCCGCGCCAGTGCATGACGACGAAGGGGGCGCCCGAGGCGGCGACGACCGGGATCATCGCGGGGTCGGCGAGGCCGCCGCTGACGTCGTTGACCAGGACGGCGCCCGCGGTGAGGGCCTGTTCGGCGACGGAGGCGCGCATGGTGTCGACGGAGACGGTGACGCCTTCGGAGGCGAGGCCGCGCACCACGGGGATGACGCGTTTGAGTTCCTCGGCCTCGTCCACGCGGGCGGCGCCCGGGCGGGTCGACTCGCCGCCGACGTCGACCAGGTCGGCGCCCTCGGTGACCAGGTGGAGGCCGCGCTTGACGGCCGCCGTGGTGTCGAAGAAGCGGCCGCCGTCGGAGAAGGAGTCCGGGGTGACGTTCACGACTCCCATGACCGCGCACCGGTCCCACTCCGGAAGGCCCGTGACGCGCCCGCGTCCGCTCTGCTTGCTCATACGGCCAGCGTAGGCCCAGAGGGAGGGCGCACGGCCCTGCGGGCCGGGTGGAAGCGGCCTGGTCCGGCGGGGGACCGCGGTCCGCGGGACCCGGCCCGGGCGGGCCCGCCTCGGGGGGAGGCGGGGTGCCCGCTCGGGCCGGGCCGGTCGGTCAGGCCGCCCGGACATCCCGTTCCGCCAGCCCGTGGGCGCAGGCCGGGGCCGCGGCCGTACGGCGGCGCAGGAAGCGCGGCAACGGGATGGCCAGGTTGACGAAGCCCTCGGCCTGCATGGCGGCGAAGCCGATGCGGGGGAGGTCGCCTGAGGCGCGGTAGACGACGAAGCGGGGTTCCCAGCGTGGCTGGAACTTCGCGTTGAACTTGTACAGGGACTCGATCTGGAACCAGCGGGACAGGAAGACCAGCAGTCCGCGCCAGGCGCGCAGCACCGGGCCCGCACCGATCTTCTCGCCCCGGGCGAGCGCCGCGCGGAACATCGCGAAGTTGAGCGACACGCGCGTGATGCCGAGCTTCGGCGCCGCCTGGAGGGAGGCGACGATCAGCAGTTCGTTCATCCCCGGGTCGGCCGCGCGGTCACGGCGCATCAGGTCGAGCGACATGCCGTCGGTGCCCCAGGGCACGAAGTGCAGGATGGCCTTCAAGTCGCCGTACTCGCCCGGCTGTTCGTCGGCCTTGTGGGCGGTCGCGATGAAGCAGTCGCCGTCGGCCGGGTCGCCGATGCGGCCGAGCGCCATGGAGAAGCCGCGCTCGGTGTCGGTGCCCCGCCATGCCTCCGCGGCGAGCCGGATCCGCTCCAACTCGCCCTCGCCGAGGTCACGTACACGCCGTACCCGGGTTTCGTAGCCGGCCCGCTCGATGCGCTTCACCATTTGGCGTACGTTGCGCATCGCGCGCCCGGCGAGCGAGAAATCCGCCACGTCGACCACCGCCTCGTCGCCCAGTTCGAGGGCGTCGAGACCGGTCTCGCGGGTCCACACCTCGCCGCCCGTCTCCGAGCAGCCCATGACGGCGGGCGTCCAGGAGTGGGCCTTCGCCTCGTCCATGAACCGCTCGATGGCGCCCGGCCAGGCCTCCACGTCGCCGATGGGGTCACCGCTGGCGAGCATCACCCCGGAGACGACGCGGTACGTCACCGCCGCCTTGCCGCTGGGCGAGAAGACGACGGCCTTGTCGCGGCGGAGCGCGAAGTGGCCGAGCGAGTCGCGACGGCCGTGCTTCTCCAGGAGGGCACGCAGCTGCGTCTCGTCCTCCGGGGTGAGCCGCGCGGCCGGGTGTTCGGGCCGGAACGCGAGGTAGATCGTGGTGACCGCCGTGAGGAGCCCCAGGGCGCCCAGCGAGAAGGCCACCGTCCAGGAGGTGCTGCCCTCGTAGTCGACGGGTCCCTCGAAGCCGAACAGGCCGTACAGGACGTGCGTGATGCGGTCGGCCAGGCTCGGGTCGCCGACCATGCGCTTGGAGTGGACGCTGACGATGACCAGTCCGAGGACGAGGGAACCGGCGCCCATGAGCACGAAGTTGGCGAGCGCGCGCCAGCGGCTGCGCGGGTCGGGCAGTGCCCGGAACTCGTCCCGGTGCATCAGCAGCGGCGCGAGCAGCGCGGCCGAGATGACGACTCCTATGAGGGAGTGCCGGTACGCGAACTGCGCCACGGCGCCCGCCGGGAGCAGCGCGACGGCGGCCCGCCAGGCGCGGCGCTTGCGCCGCCTGAGCCCGTGCGCGAGCAGCAGCAACAGCACACCGGCGCTGAGCGAGAGCGCCGCCGCGAAGGGCCCGAGCGCGCCCGGCAGCACCTCCGCCATCGTGTGCATCCGGCTGTGCCGGAAGCGCGGGAACACCCCTGCGGCGATGTCCAGCAGGCCGACGAGGGCACAGGCCCTGGCGACGAGCGTGGGAACGGCCTCGGGGCGCGGACCACGGACTATGCGCCGGACCCGGCTTGTTCGGCTAGGAACCCCGCCCGACATTTCCCCATCTATCCTGACAGACATCGCATCCCATAGTTCTGCGAGAGACCTTGGATCCGGGCCCGATTCGGGCATCCGGCGACATTGCGCCCTCTAGGACGGTGTCTAGGGGAAGGAGGTTCCTTCCTCACCGGAAAGCCGGTTCAAAGGCAGAGGAAAGCCCGGGGCAAACGTTCGCGAAACTTGCGTGCGCGCGGCGGGCGGAAAGCGCAGGCGGGGACAGCTCATGGGACTCACGAGCAGGAAAGTGCTGGTACTGGCGGTCGCGTTCGCCGTGCTGCTGTTCATCGGCACAGTGTGGCTGTGGCCCCGCCTGGCCAGGCGGAACTGGCGGGCCGTCAGCGGCCGCGTCGGCCTGCTCCTGGCCACCCAGTTGGTGCTGTTCGCCTCGGTCGGCCTCGGCGTCAACCAGGCCTTCGGCTTCTACGCCAGCTGGGCCGACCTGTTCGGCAAGGAGACCGACCAGGGAGTGGTCGTCGACCACTCGGCGCTCCAGAACACCGGCGGCCCGCTCCATGTGGTCGACACCCGGCGGGTGGACGCGCCGGGCGGCTCCTCGCGGCCGCAGCGCGTGGGCCAGGTGCAGCGGGTCGACATAGTCGGCCGTACGACCCACATCGCCACCCCCGCGTACGTGTACCTGCCGCCGGAGTACTTCCAGCCGCAGTACCGCACGCGCTCGTTCCCGGCGACGGTCGTCCTCACGGGGTACCCGGGCACCGCCAAGGCGCTCGTCGACAAGCTGAACTACCCGCGCACCGCCCTCCAGTTGGCCAGGGCGGGCCGGATGCAGCCGATGATCCTGGTGATGATGCGGCCCACGGTGGCGCCGCCGCGCGACACGGAGTGCGTGGACGTCCCGGGCGGACCGCAGACCGAGTCGTTCTTCGCCAAGGACCTTCCCGACGCGGTGGTGAGTCACTACAGGGTGAGCAAGAAGCCCGCGAGCTGGGGCATCATCGGCGATTCCACGGGTGGTTACTGCGCTCTGAAACTCGCGATGCACCACCCGGGGACGTATGTCGCGGGGGCCGGCCTGTCGCCGTACTACAAGGCGCCGAAGGACCCCACCACGGGAGACCTCTTCCAGGGCGACGAGACGCTGCGCAACGAGGCAGACCTGTCCTGGTACCTCAAGCACCGTCCCGCGCCCGACACCTCACTGCTCGTCACCAGCAGCAAAGTCGGGGAGCACAACTACCACGACACCCTGAAATTCATCGACCAGGTGCAGGCCAGGAACTCCACCCGGATCTCGTCGATCATCCTGGACAGCGGCGGCCACAACTTCAACACCTGGCGACGGGAGATCCCGCCGGCCCTCCAGTGGATCAGCGGGCGGCTCACCGACTGGTGGAAGTGACCACGGGACCCGTGTGAGGGAAGAGGGGTGGCTGTGTTTTTACCGGGCGGGGCACCATGATTCGCCTACGCGCGGTAAGTTTCTGGCCATGCCACGTGGACGTCACCGCCATTCCCCGCCGTTGCACCGGTTGTTGCCCCCCTCGGCGATCGCGGGCGTGTCGCTCGTCTGCGCCTTCGGGCCCTGGGTCTTCTCGCAGCCGGCGGCGCTCCGCATAGTGGCGGCGATCGCCGCCGCGACCGCGCTCGTCGGGGCGGCGTTCATGCGCCGCTGGGACACACAGGCGGGCAAACAGGTCGCCGACCTGATACGCGCGCGTACGAGCGACGAGTGGCGCTACGAGGAGCGGCTCGCCGAACTCGAGTCCGACCTCGACGAGTCGCGCGAACTCCGCGTCAAGCTGGAGCACAAGCTGCGCGCCAAGCGCACCGAACTCGCGGGCCTGCGCAACGAACACGCGGCGCTGCTGCGCCGGTACGCCACGGCGGAGACCGAGCGCGCGAGCGCCCTGGAGGGCCGCCGGCTGCTGGAGATAGAGGCCGCTGAGCCCGCGCGCGCGTTGCCGCCGGTTCCGGTGGAGGCCGATGACGTCGTGGCGGACGTCGAGCCGGAGTTCCAGGACGACGTTCCCGAGACCGACGACACCGAGGCTGTGGCTGCCTCGGTCGACGCCGAGGACGGGACGGACGCGGAGGACGAGTTCGACGCCGAGGACGACGAGCCGGAGCCGGGCGAGGTCGTCGCTCCGGCGGAGAAGCCCGCGGCGGCCACGGTGTTCTCCCCGGAGGGCTCCAAGCTCTTCCTGCGGGCCAAGGCGGCGCTGGTCCGGCACGAGGACGACGGCGGGACGCCCGGGCCCGAGGACCCCGCGCCCAAGGACCCCGCGGCGAAGGACGCCGGGCCCGAGGAGTCGGCTCCTGAGGACTCAGACGCCGAGGACTCGGCGTCAAAGGCTCCGGCGTCAAAGGCCCCTGCATCGAAGGCCGCAGCATCGAAGGCCCCCGCGTCGAAGGACTTCGCCCCGAAGGACGAGGAGTCCACGGGCGGCGAACCCGCCCCGGTGCGGGCCGACAGCGGCGGTTCCGAGTCGGAGGCCGCGCAGGAGGACGAGGCGGAGGGGAAGCCCGAGGCGGTCGACGGGCATGAGCACGCGGCCGCCGTTCCCCCGGCCGCGCAGTCCGTCCAGCACGCTCAGCCCGCCCACTCCGCGCAGCCGTCGGGGCACTTCACCGTGCCGACCGCGGTGGCGGTCGTGCCGGCGGCTCCCGTACGGCGCCCGATGGTCGAGGGCGGCTTCGACTTCTTCGGGATGCAGAAGGGCGCGACGTCCGCCGCGATGGACGCCGTGCAGAACGAGGACCTCGCCGACGTTGTCGGCCAGGAGGCCCTCGCCGTGCACAAGGCGGAGGCCGAGGCGCAGTTCAAGCCGGCCGACGACCGCTCGCGCGATGTCGGCGTCGGACAGGTCATCGACCTGACGGCCCACGACGAGACCGAGCAGATCAACCTCCAAGGGCTGCGCAGCGCGGCCTCCTGACCCGCCGTCAGGCCATCCAGCGGTCCGGGCGGGCGTCCCTGCGCCCCGTCCGTGACCGCTCGGCCTGGCCGCGCAGCAGCTCCGTGGCCTCCTCCGCGTCCCGCAGACGGGCCGTGACGGTCTTGTTGGCCCCCGTGTCCACGTGGACCTCCGCGAGCCGCCAGAGGCGCTGCCAGGGCCCCTGAGCCAGCCGTACGCTCTGCACCTTCGCGTGCGGCACCAGCGCCACGCTCCGGCGCAGCAGCCCGTGCCGGGCCACGAACACCGTGTCGGTGACCGCGAGGCCGTAGCCGCGCCACCACAGCGGCATGCAGCGGCCGGCCCGGCGCGGGGGACGGGACAGCGCCTCGCGGGGCGGCACGGTCACGCCGGGCAGCACGCGCGCGACGACCGACTCGGCGATCTCGCGCGGGGCGACCGGCACCAGCACCGAGTTGGACGAACCGGCCACGTCCAGCTCGACCCGCACCCAGCCGCGCCGCCGCCACAGCAGCGGCTCCACGATCCGTACGGTCTGCACGCGCCCCGGGGGCACTGTCTCGTGCGTGCGGTCCAGCAGCCCGTGGTCGATGCGCAGCCCGTCCGGGGACTCGCCCACCGTCCAGTCGTACTCCCCGACGAACCGCCCCACGCTGCTCGCGCCCGCCGCGCCCAGCAGCGGCAGCGCGGTCGCGAGGACCGTCCACACGCTGTGGGTGGCCAGCCACAGGAGCGGCGGTACGACGAGGGCGGCGGCCAGCGATCCCCAGGTGGCGCCGGTCAGCACCAGGGACTTGGCGAGGACGCCGCCCGGCACGTGCAGCAGTTGCCGCGCGGGCGCCTCGCCGACCTCGTGCGCGGTCTCCGGCGCGAAACCGGCCGCCCGCGCGAGGAGTTCGGCCCGCAGCGCCCGCGCCTCGCCCTCGCCGAGGAACGCGAGTTCGTCCTTCTTGTCGGTCCCTACGACGTCCAGCTTCAGCTTGGCGACACCGGCCACGCGCGCGAGGAGCGGCTGTGTGACGTCGACGGCCTGGATGCGCTCCAGCCGGATGTGCGCGGTGCGCCGGAACAACAGGCCGGTACGGATGCGCAGTTCGGTGTCGGTCACCGCGAAGTGCGTGAACCACCAGGTCAGGAAGCCGTACAGGCCGGCGGCCGGCACGATCACGGCCAGCGCGATCAGCAGGGTGATGGTGGTCAGCTTCGTCAGCTGTTCCTGCGCCTGGTTCGGGTCGTGCACCGCCCACCCGATGACGACGGCGACCGGCGCCCACGCCCGCCGCAACGGCGTCACCGGATGCAGCCGCCGCTCCACCACGGGCGCGTGCTCCCGTATGACCCCGGCGCCCTCGGGTACGTCCTTCTCGGCGCCCGGCGTCGTCACAGCCCCGCCGATCGGGCCTTGCCCAGCTCGGTGAGCCGGTCGCGCAGCCGCTCGGCCTCGGCCGGCACGAGCCCCGGGATCGTCGCGTCGGTCGCCGCGGCCGCCGTGTGCAACTGCACGCTGGCCAGCCCGAAGTGCCGCTCCACCGGCCCCGAGGTGACCTCCACGAGCTGCATCCGCCCGTACGGCACGATCGTCTCGTGGTGCCAGAGCACGCCCCTGGTGATCAGCAGGTCGTCCGCGCGCTCGGCGTACCTCCAGGAGCGCCAGTTGCGGCCCAGCACCACCCAGCCCCACACGATCAGGGCGAGCGGCAGCAGCGCGAACGCGGCCCACCCGGGGCCGACGAACAGCCCCAGTGGCACCCCCAGGGCCACGGTCAGCAGCCCCAGCCACACCACCAGCAACAGGCGTCGCATCTTCAGCAGCCCCGGCGGCAGCCCGGTCCACACCGGCTCGCTCGCCGCGCCGTCCTGGGCGGCAGTCCCCGTTTCCATGCCGCAAGCGTACGTACGACAGACTGTGTCCATGACTCCCACGACGGAGACCATGGTCGGGATCGGCGGCGCCGCGGAGAGCACCGACATGGTGCTCAACATCGGCCCCCAGCATCCCTCCACACACGGTGTGCTGCGCCTTCGGCTCGTCCTGGACGGCGAGCGCATCCAGCACGCGGAGCCGGTGATCGGCTACATGCACCGCGGCGCCGAGAAGCTCTTCGAGGCGCGCGACTACCGCCAGATCATCATGCTCGCCAACCGCCACGACTGGCTGTCGGCCTTCTCGAACGAGTTGGGCGTCGTCCTCGCGGTGGAGCGCATGCTCGGCATGGAGGTGCCCCCGCGCGCGGTGTGGACGCGCACGCTGCTCGCCGAGCTGAACCGGGTGCTCAACCACCTGATGTTCCTGGGGTCGTACCCCCTCGAACTCGGCGGCATCACCCCGGTGTTCTACGCGTTCCGGGAGCGCGAGGTGCTGCAGAACGTCATGGAGGAGGTCTCCGGCGGGCGCATGCACTACATGTTCAACCGCGTCGGCGGACTCAAGGAGGACGTTCCGGCGGGCTGGACGGCACGCGCGCGTGAGGCCGTCGCCGCGGTGCGCTCCCGGATGGACCGCTTCGACGACCTGGTGCTCGGCAACGAGATCTTCCGGGGCCGCACGCGCGGAGTGGGCGCGCTGTCGGCGGAGGCCGTGCACGCGTACGGCGTGAGCGGGCCCATCGCGCGTGCCTCCGGCGTCGACTTCGACCTGCGGCGCGACGAGCCGTACCTCGCGTACGGCGAGCTCCAGGACACCCTGGAGGTCGTCACACGCCAGGAGGGCGACTGCCTCGCCCGCTTCGAGGTGCTCCTGGCGCAGACCCACAACGCGCTCGACCTCGCGGACGCCTGCCTCGACCGGCTCGCCGAGCTGGAGCCCGGTCCGATCAACCAGCGGCTCCCGAAGGTCCTCAAGGCGCCCGAGGGGCACACGTACGCGTGGACCGAGAACCCGCTCGGCATCAACGGCTACTACCTCGTCAGCAAGGGCGAGAAGACCCCGTACCGGCTGAAGCTGCGCTCGGCGTCGTACAACAACATCCAGGCGCTCGCGGTGCTGCTGCCGGGGACGCTGGTGGCGGACATGGTGGCGATCCTGGGGTCGCTGTTCTTCGTGGTCGGGGACATCGACAAGTAGGGCGCGACTTCGGCAGGCAGGCGGCGATGTCGCCAACTGATCGGCAAGCAGCGGCTGTTCAGGGCTCGTCCAGCGGGTCCGGGATGCCGACCGGCTGCACGAGCCAGCCGAAGTCGCCGAGGCCGCCCGCTGCGGTGAGTTCGGCGGCCTCGCCGGCGCTCGCGAGGGCGCGGACGTACGCCGTCGGGTCGGTCGAGGCCAGGGTGAGCGGGGGGCGCGCGCCCGTGACGCCGAGGGCGCGCAGGGCGGCGCGTTGGGTGAGCAGGCGTGCGCCGAGGAGTGCGCCCGCCGGAGCGGTGGCCGTCGCGCTCGCGCAGGCGTCCAGGGCGACGTGCGCGGTGATGTCGCACGAGCCGTCCGGTACGGGTGCCGTCTCACGGCCCTCGCGGAAGCCGGTGAGCGTGCCGAACGGGGGGCGGGTGTCCCGGGTGTGCGCGTAGTCGACGGCGATCGCGAGCCCCTGGTCGACGGCGGCGACGGCGGACGCCCAGGCCGTGTCCCTGGGGAGGCCGATCTCGGCCCGCAGCCCCTCCTCGGGCGCCTGCGGCCACCACCGGGCGAGCCACGCGGCCTCAGCGCCGGAGACGGGCTCCCCGAGCCGCTCGGTGCCGTCCTCCCGTACGAGGACGAGCCGAGGGACGCCTGCCGGATCGACCTCGGCGACCTCCACGGGCACGTTGTCCAGCCACTCGTTGGCGAACAGCAGCCCGGTGATCCCCTTCGGGGGCTCGGCCGTCCACTCGACGCGGGGATCGAGCCCTGCGGGGCGGTCGGCGAGCTCGACGCCGTGGGCACGCACGCGTGCGGCCACCTCTGCGGGGAGCGCGGCGAGGACTCCGGTCACCAGCTCGCCGCGGCCTGCGCCCAGGTCCACGAAGTCCAGGGCGGCCGGGCTGCCCAGCGCCCCGTCCACCCGGCACAGCAGCCGGGCCACGGCGCCCGCGAAGAGCGCCGACGCGTGCACCGACGTCCGGAAGTGTCCGGCGGGGCCCTCGGGCCTGCGGTAGAAGCCCTCGGGCCCGTACAGGGCCTCCTGGGACGCCGTCCGCCAGCCGCGCCACCGGCCCGTGGTGTCTTCCGTCACGTGGTCAGACTAAGTGCACAGGACAACGGGGCCTCCACCTTGGGGAGTACGCCGGGCGTATACGGATCGATCCTCCGGTTGACCCCCGCACACCGCACGCGTCCCTACGCTGGGTTACGTGCAGCGCCTCTACGACTTCCTCCGCAGACACCCGACATGGGTCGACACCTTCTGGGCTGTCTTCCTGCTGGGGCTGAGCGGCGTGAGCATTGCCAGCACCAGCTACGCGTCCGGCCGGCACGGGACGGCCGCCGGGGCGATGGCGGTGTCCGCCGTGATGTGTGTGGCGATCGCGCTGCGCCGCCGCTGGCCGGAGAAGATGCTCGTCCTGGCCGCGGCGACAGGTCTTGCGCAACTGTTCCTCGACGTCGAGCCCGTGGCGGCCGACTTCGCCATGCTGGTGATCGTCTACACGGTCGCCGCGACCGGTGCCCGCTGGGCGTCCCGCTTCGCCCTGGTCTCCGGTCTGTCCGCGGCGACCCTGGCGCAGATCCGCTGGCCGCAGGAGGGGACCAGTTCCGCCGGGCTGGTCGCCATAGCGGTCTTCCAGACGGTGCCGTTCGCGCTGGCCTGGGTGCTCGGCGACTCGATGCGCACCCGGCGCGCGTACTTCGCGCAGCTGGAGGAGCGCGCGGCCCGGCTGGAGAAGGAGCGCGAGGCGCAGGCGAAGGTCGCGGTCGCCGCCGAGCGCGCCCGGATCGCCCGCGAGCTGCACGACGTGGTCGCGCACAACGTGTCGGTGATGGTGGTCCAGGCCGACGGCGCCGCCTATGTCCTCGACTCCGCGCCGGACCAGGCGAAGAAGGCCCTGGAGACGATCTCCTCCACCGGCCGCCAGGCCCTCGCCGAGATGCGCCGCCTGCTGGGCGTGCTGCGCACCGGCGAGCACAAGGAGGCCGGCGAGTACGTGCCGCAGCCGGACGTCGAGCAGATCGACGACCTGGTCGAGCAGTGCCGTACGTCCGGGCTTCCCGTCGACTTCAAGGTCGAGGGCACCCCGCGCCCGCTGCCCAGCGGCGTCGAGCTGACGGCGTACCGCATCGTCCAGGAGGCGCTCACCAACACCCGCAAGCACGGCGGCCCGAACACGGGCGCCAGTGTGCGGCTGGTCTACTTCGACGACGGTCTCGGGCTGCTCGTCGAGGACGACGGCAAGGGCGCCCCGCACGAGCTGTACGAGGAGGGCGGCGCCGACGGGCAGGGGCATGGTCTGATCGGTATGCGCGAGCGGGTCGGCATGGTCGGCGGCACCCTGGACGCGGGCCCGCGGCCTGGCGGCGGCTTCCGCATCAGCGCGCTGCTTCCGCTCAAACCGGCGCACTGACGTCCCGTACGCCGGGCAGTGACACCTGTAACGCCTTGTTGAACGATCTGCTGGACCGCTGACCGACCTGTTGCACCAGTTCACGACCTGTTGAAGCAATTGTTGAACGATCCTGACGGAACGGAAGAGAACCCGATGACGATCCGCGTGATGCTCGTCGACGACCAGGTGCTGCTGCGCACCGGGTTCCGGATGGTGCTCGCCGCCCAGCCGGACATGGAGGTCGTCGCCGAGGCGGGCGACGGCGTCGAGGCCCTTCAGGTGCTGGCCGCGACCGCGGTCGACGTGGTGCTGATGGACGTCCGCATGCCGAAGCTGGACGGCGTGGAGACCACCCGCCGCATCTGCCAGGGCGAGAACCCGCCGAAGGTGCTGATCCTGACCACCTTCGACCTCGACGAGTACGCCTTCTCCGGGCTGAAGGCCGGCGCCTCCGGCTTCATGCTCAAGGACGTGCCGCCCGGCGAACTCCTCACCGCGATCCGCTCCGTGCACAGCGGCGACGCCGTGGTGGCGCCCTCGACGACCCGGCGCCTCCTGGACCGCTTCGCCCCGATGCTGCCCGCCTCCGGCAAGGAGCCCCAGCACAAGGAGCTGGAGCGGCTCACCGAGCGCGAGCGCGAGGTCATGATCCTCGTCGCCCAGGGCCTGTCCAACGGTGAGATCGCGGCCCGCCTGGTGCTCTCCGAGGCGACCGTGAAGACCCACGTCGGCCGCATCCTGACGAAGCTCGGCCTCCGGGACCGGGTGCAGGTCGTCGTCCTGGCCTACGAGACGGGTCTGGTGCGGGCCGGCGGGCACGGCTGACTTCTGGCCTCCCAGGGGCGATCACCGGAGGATGCCGTGCCCGGGGCGGTCACCGGAGGATGCCCTCCAGGAAGTCGCTGCCCAGGCGGGCCACCATCGTGACGTCCAGCTGGTGCAGGACATAGCGGCCGCGGCGGCGGGTGGTGATCAGGCCAGCCTTTTTCAGGACGCCGAGGTGGCGGGATATCTCGGGGGCCGTCATGCCGTGCACCTGGGTCAGCTCGCTGGTGGTGAACGCGCTCCGGGCCAGGCTGCGGCACAGGCGCATGCGCACCGGGTGGGACAGGGCGGTCATCCGCAGGGTCAGCTGCTCCAGGGAGGTCGGCGCGGCGATCTTCGGGGTGTTGTGCACGGGGTAGTGCACGACGGGCTGCCAGCCGAACCGGTACAGGACCGTGAGGTGCGGCCAGCCCAGGGCCGTGGGCACCAGGAGGAGGCCGCCGTCCTGGGTGGCCGTGCTTCCGGTGCCGAGCTTGTCGACCGTGATGCGCGTGGCGCTCTCGTCCAGGGTCACGGCGCTGGACATCGACGTCAGCGCCTCGGCGAGGCCCTTGTGGCGCAGGAGGTCCGTCTTGTGGCGGGCGTCGGCCACGAGTTGATGGTGCGTCCGGGACCAGGTCTCCGCGAAGAACGCCTCGTCACAGTCCTCCAGGAACTGCCGCAGCCAGGCCCTGGTCCGCGGCGGGTCGGCCAACAGCCGCTCGGTGAAAGCCAGTTGATGCGGACCCCGCGCGGCCGCCTGCTCCAGGGCGCGGCGCCGGATCCCGGCGTCGGTGAGCGGCCCCGGTCCGCCCGTGCTGTACGAGATCGCGCAGGTGGTGAACTCCATCGCGGCGTCCACGAACTGCTCGTCCGTCAGCTTGTCCAGCAGGTCCAGCTCCTCGGCGAGCGTGGCCCCGGGGAGCGTGCTCCGGCCCGGGATGCCCGCGTACGGCAGGAACAGGTCGGAGAACGTCGACCGCCACAGGAAGTCCGCCTCGCACATCCGGTCGGCCAGATGCGGGTCGAGCCGTGCGGTGACACCGGTCACCCAGCCCTGGAGGCCGGGGTGGTGCCCGGGCTCGGACATCGCGTGCAGCGCCATGCACAGCTCGCCCAGGGGTGAGGGCGCGAAGGTGATCCGCTCCTGCCGCAGCCCGGTGATGTCGATGTGCACGCTCATGTCCCCAATCGTGCACCCCGCCACTGACAACGCCCCCCTCGTTTGACGCCGCCCGTCAATCGACGCGACAGCCACGGGGGAGCGGCGCAGCCTGGACGCATGAGCATCACCCAGCAGCACGCTCTCGACACCTACCGCGCCCGGCGCCTCGGCGAGACCCCGCCGCCCCCGCCCGGCACCCACGACCGGCAGACCGCCCGCGAGCTGCGCGGCTATTGGCAGTTCCGCGCGGTCGTCACCGGGCGCCCGGCCGGGGGGCGGGTACGGCGGGCGCTGGGGCGGTTGGGGCGGTTGGGACGGCCGCGCCCGAGGTCCGCCTGCTGACGACAACACCTGCGTCTACGTTCCGTCGGCTGACGGCAAACGGGCAGCGCCGCCCGAGGCCGTGTTCCGGCGCCGCCGCGCGGCCGTCGCCTTCCAGAGCCGGTTCCAGAGGAGCCGTGTCCCGAGCAGCCCCCCTCAGCCGCCCTTCGACTCCTCCTCCAGCCGGACCACGAAGTCCGCGACCGCCGTCTTCACGTCGTCGGCGGTCCACTCCAGGCCGTCGGCCCGTACGGAGACCTCCGTCACGGCCAGGCCCGGGCCCTTCGCGTCCCAGGGAGCGCTGAAGAGGGCGGTCTTCGTCTCCTCGGCGTGCCGGATCGCCGCCTCCATGACGACGTCGGGGTCGTACGGCAGCCAGAGCTGGAACTCGTTGGTGTGCGGTCGCTCGGGGTGGACGCGTACCCAGGGCACCCCGGCCGCCGCGAACCCCTCGCGCAGCGCGTCGGCGACCACGCGCGCGTGGGCCACGTACGAGGGCAGCCGGGGCAGCTCCCGGTCCAGGCCCGCGAGGGCGGTCAGCACGGTGGGGAACTGCTGGAAGACCATGCCCCCGTAGCGGTGCCGCCAGGTCTTCGCCTCGTCGACGAGGGTCTTCGGGCCGGCGATCGCGGCGCCGCCGAGGCCGTCGAGGGACTTGTAGAACGACACGTAGACGCTGTCCGCGAGATCGGCGATCTCGGCGAGCGGGCGGTCGAAGTGGGCGGCGGACTCCCACAGGCGGGCGCCGTCGAAGTGGACCACGGCGTCGCGTTCGCGCGCGGCCTCGGCGACGGCGGAGAGCTCCTCCCAGGAAGGCAGCAGGAAACCGGCGTCCCGGAGGGGCAGTTCGAGCATCAGCGTCCCGAAGGGCTCCGGGAAGTCGCGTACCTCGTCGGCGGTCGGCTGCCGGGGCTCGCGCGTCACATGGACCGGGCGGAGCCCGCTGACCTGGCTGAACGCGTCGCGTTCGTGCACTTCGGGGTGGGCGAGCGGATGCAGGGCGACCGTGGGGTTGCCGGTGCGGCCGGCCCAGCAGCGCAGGGCGATCTGCTGCGCCATGGTGCCGGTGGGGAAGAAGACCGCGGCCTCCTTGCCGAGCAGTGCGGCGACCCGCTTCTCCAGGACCTCGACGAGGCCGGTGCCGTAGATGTCGGAGGGCTCGTCCAGGTCGTACAGCTCGGCCGCCTCCTGGAGGAACGCGAGCCGCTCCCGGAGGGGGTCCGTGAAGGCGAAGCGGGCGAGGGCGCGCTCCGCGTTCCGGTTCGCGGCGGTGCGCCGTGCGCGGCGCGTCAGGGCGCGTTCCTCGTCGGTGGTCGCCTCTGTCGCCCGGTCGCTCTGCTCTGCCTGTTCCGGCGTATCGCTCATGCTCCGGATGATGCCTGGCGCGGGTCCGTCGGAACACCTGGTTTTCCCGGGCTTTCCCGTACGGCGGGGCTGTGTGACAACCCACAGCCTGTGGACAACCGGACGCCTCCCGAACCGATCGCGTTAACATGACGAGAAATCGTCCGGTACCCGGAGCGGACTGGAACGGGAAGGCCGCCGTCGCGTGAGTACATTCCAACAGCCAGAGCCCAAGGACCGCCCCGCGCGGCTCGCCGTCGGTGTCGTCGGCGCCGGCCGGGTGGGCCCCGCGCTGGCCGCCTCCCTCCAGCTGGCCGGGCACCGCCCGGTGGCCGTCTCCGGGGTCTCCGACGCGTCCAGGCGACGGGCCGCGCTGATGCTCCCGGACGTGCCGGTCGTGACGCCCGCGCAGGTCCTGGAGCGCTCCGACCTGGTGCTGCTGACCGTCCCTGACGACGCCCTGCCCGGGCTCGTCGAAGGCCTCGCCGACACCGGGGCCGTACGCCCCGGGCAGCTGCTCGTGCACACCTCCGGGCGGTACGGCGCACAGGTCCTGGACCCCGCGCTGCGGGCGGGCGCGCTGCCGCTCGCGCTGCACCCCGCGATGACCTTCACGGGCACCCCGGTGGACGTCCAGCGGCTCGCCGGGTGCTCCTTCGGGGTCACCGCGCCCGAGGAGCTGCGGCTGGCCGCCGAGGCCCTGGTGATCGAGATGGGCGGCGAGCCCGAGTGGATCGCCGAGGAGAACCGCCCGCTGTACCACGCGGCCCTCGCGCTGGGCGCCAACCACCTGGTCACCCTGGTCGCCGAGTCCATGGAGCTGCTGCGCACGGCCGGCGTCGAGGCCCCCGACCGGATGCTCGGCCCGCTGCTGGGAGCCGCCCTGGACAACGCCCTGCGTTCCGGCGACGCGGCGCTGACCGGCCCCGTCGCGCGCGGGGACGCGGGCACCGTCGCCGCGCACATCACCGAGTTGCGCAAGCACGCCCCGCAGACCGTCGCCGGCTATCTGGCGATGGCCCGCGCGACGGCCGACCGCGCCCTGGCCCACGGGCTGCTGAAGCCGGAACTCGCCGAGGACCTCCTCGGGGTACTCGCCAACGGCGCCGAGGGAGATGCCCGATGACCACCACCCTGGTGCGCACCGCCGACGAACTGCACGCACGCACGCGTGCGGGCCGTCGCGCCGTCGTGATGACGATGGGCGCCCTGCACGAGGGCCACGCCACGCTGGTCCGCGCCGCGCGCGAGATCGCGGGACCGGACGGCGAGGTCGTGGTCACCGTCTTCGTGAACCCGCTGCAGTTCGGTCAGGGCGAGGACCTCGACCGGTATCCGCGCACCCTGGACGCCGACCTCAAGATCGCCGAACAGGCGGGCGCGGACGTCGTGTTCGCCCCCTCCGTGGACGAGGTCTACCCCGGCGGTGAACCCCAGGTGCGCATCTCTGCGGGCCCCATGGGCGAACGCCTGGAGGGCGCGGTCCGCCCCGGCCACTTCGACGGCATGCTCACCGTGGTCGCCAAGCTGCTGCACCTCACCCGCCCCGACGCCGCGCTGTTCGGCCAGAAGGACGCCCAGCAGCTGGCCCTGATCCGCCGCATGGTGCGCGACCTGAACTTCGGCACGGAGATCGTCGGCGTGCCGACCGTGCGCGAGGCCGACGGCCTGGCCCTGTCCAGCCGCAACCGCTATCTGTCCTCCCGGGAGCGGCGTACCGCGCTCGCCCTCTCCCAGGCCCTGTTCGCCGGCCGCGACCGGCACGCGGCCCAGGAGGCGCTGCGCGCCCGGGCCCGCGAGGTGCCCGCCACGCACGCGCGTGCCGAGGCCCTCAGCGCCATCGGGGAGTCCCGCGCGGCGGCCGACGCGCACGCCGTCGCCAAGGCGGCCCCCGGTCCCGGCAACCCGGCGTCCGTCCGCGCGGCGGCCCGCCTGGTCCTCGACGACGCGGCCCGGCTGGACCCGCCGCTGGTCCTGGACTACCTGGCCCTCGTCGACCCGTCCGACTTCACGGACGTCGACGAGGACTTCACCGGCGAGGCCGTCCTCGCGGTCGCCGCCCGGGTCGGGACGACCCGGCTGATCGACAACATCCCACTCGCTTTCGGAACCCTCGGAGCCGCCTCGTGACCAGCACAGGCATACGACTGCACGCACCCGCCCCCGGGTGGTCCATCGACGCGGACGTGGTGGTCGTCGGCTCCGGAGTGGCCGGTCTGACGGCGGCCCTGCGCTGCGAGGCGGCCGGGCTGCGGACGGTCGTGGTCACCAAGGCCCGCCTCGACGACGGCTCCACCCGCTGGGCCCAGGGCGGCATCGCCGCGGCCCTCGGGGAGGGCGACACCCCCGAACAGCACCTGGACGACACCCTGGTGGCGGGCGCGGGCCTGTGCGACGAGGAGGCCGTCCGCATCCTCGTCACCGAGGGCCCCGACGCCGTACGGCGGCTCATCGAGACCGGCGCCCACTTCGACGAGTCCTCCGAAGGCGGCCTGGAGCTCGCCCGCGAGGGCGGTCACCACCGGCGCCGGATCGCGCACGCGGGCGGCGACGCGACCGGCGCGGAGGTCTCCAGGGCGCTCGTCGAGGCCGTCCACGCGCGTGGCCTGCGCACGATCGAGAACGCGCTGGTGCTGGACCTCCTGACGGACGCCGAGGGGCGTACGGCGGGCGTGAGCCTGCACGTCATGGGCGAGGGCCAGCACGACGGCGTGGGCGCCGTGCACGCGCCCGCGGTGGTCCTCGCGACCGGCGGCATGGGACAGGTCTTCTCGGCGACCACCAACCCGTCCGTGTCGACCGGTGACGGGGTCGCGCTGGCCCTCCGCGCGGGCGCCGAGGTCTCCGACCTGGAGTTCGTGCAGTTCCACCCGACCGTGCTGTTCCTCGGCGCCGACGCGGAGGGCCAGCAGCCGCTGGTCTCCGAGGCGGTGCGCGGCGAGGGCGCCCACCTGATCGACGCCCAGGGCGTGCGTTTCATGGTGGGCCAGCACGAGCTCGCCGAGCTGGCGCCCCGGGACATCGTCGCCAAGGGCATCACGCGGCGGATGCTGGAGCAGGACGCCGAGCACATGTTCCTCGACGCCCGGCACTTCGGCGCCGACATGTGGGAGCACCGCTTCCCGACGATCCTCGCCGCCTGCCGCAGCCACGGCATCGACCCGGTCACCGAGCCGGTTCCGGTCGCCCCGGCCGCCCACTACGCCTCGGGCGGTGTCCGCACCGACTCCCGGGGCCGTACGACCGTCCCCGGCCTGTACGCGTGCGGGGAGGTCGCCTGCACCGGTGTGCACGGCGCGAACCGGCTCGCCTCCAACTCGCTCCTCGAAGGCCTCGTCTACGCCGAGCGGATCGTCGCCGACATCACCGGGAACCAGGCCGAGAACGCCCTCCACGCGCGTGTGCCCGAGCCGGTCCCGCACCCCGAGAAGCCCGCGCACCCGCTGCTCGCCCCCGAGGCCCGCTTCGCGATCCAGCGGATCATGACCGAGGGCGCGGGTGTCCTGCGCTCCGCCGAATCCCTGGCCCGGGCCGCGGCACAGCTCCAGCAGCTGCACACGGACGCCCGTGACGCCCTCGACGAGAACGGCAAGACGGCCGAGCCCGGCGTCGACACCTGGGAGGCCACCAACCTCCTGTGCGTGGCCCGTGTCCTGGTCACCGCCGCCGCCCGCCGCGCGGAGACCCGCGGCTGCCACTGGCGCGAGGACCACGCCGACCGTGACGACACCGCGTGGCGGCGCCACATCGTCGTACGGCTGAATCCCGACCGCACGCTGGCCGTGGACACCACGGACACCGCAGACTTCCCCCCGACCCGGCAGCACCGTCCCCAGGAGCAGTGACAGAAGTGAGCACCCACGACCTTCCCCTCGCCGAGAGCGGCGGCTGCGGCGACGGCTGTGCCTGCGGCGCGGGCGCCGACGAGGAGGCCGCAGAGTACGCAGTGTGCGGTCTCGACCCCGCGCTCGCCGAGCTCCTGGCCGACGCCGGACTCGACCCCCTGGAGGTCGAGGACATCGCCAATGTCGCCATCCAGGAGGACCTGGCGGGCGGCGTCGACGTGACGACTGTGGCGACCATTCCCGAAGAGGCCGTCGCCACCGCCGACTTCACCGCGCGCGAGGCCGGTGTCGTGGCGGGCCTCCGGGTCGCCGAAGCGGTGATCTCCGTGGTCTGCACCGACGAGTTCGAGGTCGAGCGGCACGTGGAGGACGGCGACCGCGTGGAGGCAGGACAGAAGCTCCTGTCGGTCACCACGCGCACGCGTGACCTGCTGACCGCCGAGCGCAGCGCGCTCAACCTCCTGTGCCGCCTCTCCGGCATCGCGACCGCCACGCGCGCGTGGGCGGACGTCCTGGAGGGCACGAAGGCGAAGGTCCGCGACACCCGCAAGACGACACCGGGACTGCGCTCCCTGGAGAAGTACGCGGTCCGCTGCGGCGGCGGGGTCAACCACCGCATGTCCCTCTCGGACGCGGCCCTCGTCAAGGACAACCACGTGGTCGCCGCGGGCGGCGTCGCCCAGGCCTTCAAGGCCGTACGGGAGGCCTTCCCGGACGTGGCGATCGAGGTCGAGGTCGACACCCTGCACCAGCTCCGCGACGTCCTGGACGCCGGCGCCGACCTGATCCTGCTGGACAACTTCACGCCCGAGGAGTGCGCGGAGGCCGTCGGCATCGTCGCCGGCGCCGCCGCCCTGGAGGCCTCGGGACGGCTCACCCTGGACAACGCGAAGGCGTACGCCGACACCGGGGTGGACTACCTCGCCGTGGGCGCCCTGACCCACTCCTCGCCGATCCTGGACATCGGCCTCGACCTCCGCGAGGCGCAGTAGTCATGCTCCTCACGATCGACGTGGGCAACACGCACACCGTCCTGGGCCTGTTCGACGGCGAGGAGATCATCGAGCACTGGCGCATCTCCACGGACGCGCGCCGCACGGCCGACGAACTCGCCGTCCTCCTCCAGGGTCTGATGGGCATGCACCCGCTCCTCGGAGAGGAGCTGGGCGACGGCATCGACGGCATCGCGATCTGCGCCACCGTCCCGTCCGTCCTGCACGAACTGCGCGAGGTGACCCGCCGCTACTACGGCGACGTGCCCGCCGTCCTCGTCGAACCGGGCGTCAAGACCGGCGTCCCGATCCTCACCGACAACCCCAAGGAGGTCGGCGCCGACCGCATCATCAACGCGGTCGCGGCCGTCGAGCTCTACGGCGGCCCGGCGATCGTCGTCGACTTCGGTACGGCGACCACCTTCGACGCGGTCTCCGCGCGCGGGGAGTACATCGGCGGTGTCATCGCCCCCGGGATCGAGATCTCGGTCGAGGCGCTCGGCGTCAGGGGCGCCCAGCTGCGCAAGATCGAGGTGGCCAGGCCGCGCAGCGTGATCGGCAAGAACACCGTCGAGGCGATGCAGTCGGGCATCGTCTACGGCTTCGCCGGCCAGGTCGACGGCGTCGTCAACCGCATGGCCAAGGAGCTGGCCGACGACCCCGAGGACGTCACTGTCATCGCGACCGGCGGCCTCGCCCCCATGGTCCTCGGCGAGGCCTCGGTGATCGATGAGCACGAGCCCTGGCTGACGCTGATCGGCCTCCGGCTGGTCTACGAGCGCAACGTCTCGCGGATGTGACCACGCGCGCGGGACACACAAGAGGCTGCCCGGCCACCTTGCGGGCGTCCCGGGTGTGAACCCCGCGCGCGTGCCGCCCCCCCCCGGCGTGACCACGCGCGCGGGGTTCACATCCCCGCCATCAGGCGAAAACCCCACGCCACACCCGCCCCCTATGTCGAATTTGTCTGATTAGCGCGTATCGTCGCCGCATGCCCACGCCATACGGATCCCGCGGCGGCATGGCGTTCGGTGCGGAGGAGCTGCGTGTGCTCCGCCGCGCTCTCGCCCTCGCCCTCCAGCCCCGCACCGCCTCGGCCGAGGACGTCCAGGACTGTCTCCGGCTCGCCGAATCCCTCGACGAGGCGGTACGCGAGGGAGTCCGGCTGCGCGCCTTCCTGGTCGCCGACCTCGCCCGGTACCGCGCCGCCCTGCCCGGCACCACCGCCGGCTACCTCACGCTCCTGGAGGAGGCGCTCGGCGCCGGGTACCGCCCGGACGTCGACGACCTCTCCGCGCTGAGGGCGCTGCGCGGCAACCCCTCCGCCGCCGTCCTCCTGGACCGCTGCCTCACGCTCGCCGAACAGGACGTCCGCGCGCGCCTCGCCCGCCGTACGACCACCCGGCCCGCCCCGACGGTCCCGGCGTCCCGCACCCGCCTCCTGGCGCTCCCCGGAGGCCTCTCCGGCGGCCTTTCGGGAGACGCCGGGGACATGGTCGGGGAGGACGCGAAGGAGCCCGTACGCAAGCCCGTGGAGCGGCCGGGTGGGCGGCCCTCGCCGGCGCCCTCGCCCGCGGCGCCGAAACCGTCGCGGCCGATCCCCACCCCGGGCGAGGTCTTCCCCCGGCGCAAACCGGCACCGCCCCCCACGAACCCGCCGCAGCAGCTCGCCGCCGGCTGAAGCGACCCCGCCCCGTCCTCCCGTGGGCCCGTGGCTACTCTGGAGGACATGGACTATGTCTCCGCGCTCGTGCCCCCGGTCGTCATGGCCGTGTTCTTCATCGGACTGATCCGGGTCATCGTGAAGACCCAGGGCGGGGCCATGAAGGCCAAGGAGGACGCGGCCGTAGACGCCGCCATCGCGCGCGCGGAGAGCGCCCGCCAGGCCTCTTCGGCCGGCGACGCCTGAACCTTCCGCTTTCCGCGGCGCCTTCAAGGGCGTACGACTCCCGCACGCGTGCACGTGCTTTCCGAGTCGTACGCCCTTTTTGTTCCTTTTCCACTATGGTTCTGAGCTGTGCCTCGCCCATTGGGAGAACTCGAAGACTCGGTCATGACGCGGGTGTGGAAGTGGAACCGCCCGGTGACCGTTCGAGAAGTCCTGGAAGACCTTCAGCAGGAACGGTCGATCGCGTACACCACGGTGATGACCGTTTTGGACAATCTCCATCAGAAGGGCTGGGTGCGTCGTGAGGCGGAAGGCCGGGCCTATCGATATGAGGCGGTCTCCACACGAGCCGCCTACTCCGCCGCCCTGATGAACGACGCCTGGTCCCAGAGCGACAACCCCGCCGCCGCTCTCGTCGCGTTCTTCGGGATGATGAGCGACGAACAGCGCGAGGCCCTCCGCAGCGCCGTACGGATCGTCCAGGGACCGGAAACACCCGAACCCTCGGATGGCGTCCAGAACCCCGGCTCCGCGCCCTCGGGCGGCGGGCGATAGCGTCCGCTCATGTCAGCAGAGCACCCCGAAGTCACCGCGAAAGCCATCACCGTCCGGCGGGCCAGGACGGGCGATGTCGAGGCGGTGCGCCGACTCCTTGACGCCTACGTCCGCGGTCGCATCCTGCTCGACAAAGCGACGGTGACTCTTTACGAGGACATCCAGGAGTTCTGGGTCGCCGAACGGGACGACAACGCGGAGGTCGTCGGCTGCGGGGCACTGCACGTCATGTGGGAAGACCTCGCGGAAGTCCGTACTCTCGCGGTGAAGCCCGGCCTGAAGGGTGCCGGTGTCGGTCATCAGTTGCTGGAGAAGTTGCTGCACACGGCTCGTTGGCTAGGCGTTCGTCGCGTTTTCTGTCTCACCTTCGAAGTCGACTTCTTCTCGAAGCACGGCTTCGTGGAGATCGGTGAGACGCCGGTCGACACCGATGTCTACGCGGAGCTGTTGCGTTCCTATGACGAGGGCGTGGCGGAGTTCCTCGGTCTCGAACGGGTGAAACCGAACACCTTGGGCAACAGCCGGATGCTTCTGCATCTGTGATCGCCCCGCTCAATTCGGCCGGGTCCCCCTGCCCAGGTTCCCTATGTCCGAAACGCGCATCTTTCTGGGCCGGGGAGGTCACTCGGTCTCTCCCAGGGGTTTGTGTTTTTCCAGCAAAAGCGGTTTGCTTTCCGACGTACTGCAGTACTGCATATAACAGGGGACGGCGAAACGGCGGACGCCGCAGACCCCAGGCCCGCAAGTAATCGATGAAAGGAAATCCGGTGGCACAGAAGGTTCAGGTCCTTCTTGTCGACGACCTCGACGGCGGCGAGGCGGACGAGACGGTGACGTTCGCGCTGGACGGCAAGACGTACGAGATCGATCTCACCACCGCGAATGCGGACAAGCTCCGTGGCCTTCTCGAGGCTTACGTGAAGGGCGGACGCCGTACCGGTGGCCGCGCTTCTGGTGGCCGTGGAAAGGCGCGCGCCGCCACCGGCGGCAGCCAGGACACCGCGCAGATTCGCGCGTGGGCCAAGGAGAACGGCTACGAGGTCAACGACCGCGGCCGTGTTCCCGCGTCCATTCGCGAGGCCTACGAGAAGGCCAACGGCTGAGCGCACGAGCGCCGCAGTCGGACCCGGTGGCATTGAGTGGCCACCGTGTCCACGAGTCGTACGAGATCAGGGGCGTCCCCGACGCCCCCCACGGCCGACAGCGTCGGCAGCGAGGCCTCGACCTCGCACCCCGGCTCGGGGGGCCGCAGCCATACGGCGGCCCCCTGCAAGGGACGCGAGCGGCCCGGAGGAAGCGATCGACCTTCCGCGGGCCCCGCTCCGGGCAGCGGCGCCCTCACGGGCCGTTCCCCGGGCCTCGACGGCGCCTCCATGTGCCCGTCCGCGCCCAGCGCCACCAGATCCAGCGCCGGCGCCAGAGCGCCCCACTCCAGCCAGTCCAGCAGCCCCGGGAGCTCCTCCGCGCTGCCCGCGGCCACCAGCAGCCGCATCCGGTCGCCCCGTACGGCCACCGGGGAGTCGGGGCCCAGCCGCCACAGCGCCGCCGCGCCCGCCTCGACCGGCACGTCCAGGACGTCGAAGCGCAGGCCGGTGACGAGCCTCAGCGGCTCCCCGGGCACCGTGCGCCACCCCAGTTCGTTCTCGTACCAGTGCCGCTGCCGGTCGTCCGGATCGAGCGGGCGGCGGGGGAGCGGGACCGTGGTGCGAGGGGGGACTGTGCCAACCATGCCAAGAGCAACCGCTCAAGCGGGCCGGGAGTTACGCTGGGTGGCCCGGCGAATGCGCTGGGTGCCGGAAAAGGGGGCGTTCGGGGGTGCCGACCGGCGCAAGGTTGTTCGCCCGTAGCGGAGGGAACCGGGGCACTCGGCATGGAGTGTCAGTGCGAACGGGTAAGACATCCCTAGTGGGAGGGGGCGACACGCAGAAAAGGGCGTCTCACGTTCGCCATCGGCGTACTCATGGTGAGGGTAACTGCCTGGCCTGCGGGAACATCGTCTCGCACCATCAGGTTGGAGCAGATGTCGGCGTTCGGGTTCAGGAGGCAGTGTTGGTTCTCGGTCCGGTGTCGGCAGTTGGAATGAGCGGTCCCCGCTTGCGGGACTAAGCTGCGGAAGGACAGGGAGGGGAGCGTCCCCTTACTGCCTGACCGCTCTGAGGAGCGATTAACGATGTTCGAGAGGTTCACCGACCGCGCGCGGCGGGTTGTCGTCCTGGCTCAGGAAGAAGCCCGGATGCTCAACCACAACTACATCGGCACCGAGCACATCCTCCTGGGTCTCATCCACGAGGGTGAGGGTGTCGCCGCTAAGGCCCTGGAGAGCCTCGGGATTTCGCTCGAGGCGGTCCGCCAGCAGGTGGAGGAGATCATCGGGCAGGGGCAGCAGGCCCCGTCCGGGCACATCCCCTTCACCCCCCGTGCCAAGAAGGTCCTGGAGCTGTCGCTCCGCGAGGCCCTTCAGCTGGGCCACAACTACATCGGCACGGAGCACATCCTGCTCGGCCTGATCCGTGAGGGCGAGGGCGTCGCCGCCCAGGTCCTGGTCAAGCTGGGCGCTGATCTCAACCGTGTGCGGCAGCAGGTGATCCAGCTGCTCTCCGGTTACCAGGGCAAGGAGACCGCCACCGCCGGCGGCCCTGCGGAGGGCACCCCCTCGACGTCCCTGGTCCTCGACCAGTTCGGCCGGAACCTCACCCAGGCCGCTCGCGAATCCAAGCTCGACCCGGTCATCGGGCGCGAGAAGGAGATCGAGCGGGTCATGCAGGTGCTGTCCCGCCGTACGAAGAACAACCCGGTCCTGATCGGTGAGCCCGGCGTCGGCAAGACCGCCGTCGTCGAGGGCCTCGCCCAGGCCATCGTCAAGGGCGAGGTGCCCGAGACCCTCAAGGACAAGCACCTCTACACCCTGGACCTCGGCGCGCTGGTCGCCGGCTCCCGCTACCGCGGTGACTTCGAGGAGCGCCTGAAGAAGGTCCTCAAGGAGATCCGCACCCGCGGCGACATCATCCTGTTCATCGACGAGCTGCACACGCTGGTCGGTGCGGGTGCCGCCGAGGGCGCCATCGACGCCGCTTCGATCCTGAAGCCGATGCTGGCCCGCGGTGAGCTCCAGACCATCGGTGCCACCACGCTGGACGAGTACCGCAAGCACCTGGAGAAGGACGCGGCCCTCGAGCGCCGTTTCCAGCCCATCCAGGTCGCGGAGCCGTCCCTGCCGCACACCATCGAGATCCTCAAGGGTCTGCGCGACCGGTACGAGGCGCACCACCGTGTCTCCATCACGGACGAGGCGCTGGTGCAGGCCGCCACGCTGGCCGACCGGTACATCTCGGACCGCTTCCTGCCGGACAAGGCGATCGACCTGATCGACGAGGCCGGTTCCCGGATGCGCATTCGCCGGATGACCGCGCCGCCGGACCTCCGCGAGTTCGACGAGAAGATCGCCGGCGTCCGCCGCGACAAGGAGTCCGCGATCGACTCGCAGGACTTCGAGAAGGCCGCGTCCCTCCGCGACAAGGAGAAGCAGCTCCTGGCCGCCAAGGCCAAGCGGGAGAAGGAGTGGAAGGCCGGCGACATGGACGTCGTCGCCGAGGTCGACGGCGAGCTGATCGCCGAGGTCCTCGCGACCGCCACCGGCATCCCGGTCTTCAAGCTCACCGAGGAGGAGTCCTCGCGGCTGCTCCGCATGGAGGACGAGCTCCACAAGCGGGTCATCGGCCAGAAGGACGCCGTCAAGGCGCTCTCGAAGGCGATCCGTCGTACGCGTGCGGGCCTCAAGGACCCGAAGCGTCCGGGTGGTTCGTTCATCTTCGCCGGCCCGTCCGGTGTCGGTAAGACGGAGCTGTCCAAGGCGCTCGCCGAGTTCCTCTTCGGCGACGAGGACGCGCTGATCTCCCTCGACATGTCGGAGTTCAGCGAGAAGCACACGGTGTCGCGTCTCTTCGGTTCGCCCCCCGGTTACGTGGGCTACGAAGAGGGCGGTCAGCTGACGGAGAAGGTCCGCCGCAAGCCGTTCTCGGTCGTCCTCTTCGACGAGGTCGAGAAGGCCCACCCGGACATCTTCAACTCGCTGCTCCAGATCCTGGAGGACGGTCGCCTGACCGACTCCCAGGGCCGCGTCGTGGACTTCAAGAACACGGTCATCATCATGACGACCAACCTTGGAACCCGTGACATCTCCAAGGGCTTCAACCTGGGCTTCGCGGCCACGGGTGACACGAAGTCCAACTACGAGCGCATGAAGAACAAGGTCTCGGACGAGCTCAAGCAGCACTTCCGCCCCGAGTTCCTCAACCGTGTCGACGACGTCGTCGTCTTCCCGCAGCTCACCCAGGAGGACATCCTCCAGATCGTCGACCTGATGATCGGCAAGGTGGACGAGCGCCTCAAGGACCGGGACATGGGCATCGAGCTCTCCCAGGCCGCGAAGGAGCTGCTCTCCAAGAAGGGTTACGACCCGGTGCTGGGCGCGCGTCCGCTGCGACGCACGATCCAGCGCGAGATCGAGGACACCCTCTCGGAGAAGATCCTCTTCGGCGAACTGCGTCCCGGCCACATCGTGGTCGTCGACGTGGAGGGCGAGGGCGACGCCAAGACCTTCACCTTCCGAGGTGAGGAGAAGTCGGCGCTTCCCGATGTGCCGCCGATCGAGGACGCCGCCGCGGGTGGCGCGGGTCCGAATTTGAGCAAGGAGGCGTAAGACCCGGCGGTTCGGGTTTTACGGCTGAGAAAGGGGCCGGTGCTTTTGGCACCGGCCCCTTTCGTTTGTCCGGGGGCGGGAGTCAGAGGCGGTCGTCGATTACTCGGGCGGTGGGGAAGAAGGAGGCGTAGAGATCGAGGGGGACCTTTCGCCCGTACGTCTTGATGGTCACCGTGCGCAGCGCCGGGAGCCGTGAGGCGAGGGTGCGGAGCAGGCTCCGGACTCCGCCCTGGGTGGGCATCCGGAGGTGCTCGACCGACGGCAGCTCCGGCATGGTGTCCACGGCGTAGCCGTCGAGGGACCCGCTCAGGACGAGGTTCCGCAGAGCGGGCAGACGTTTCGCTTCCTGCCAGTCCCCGGCGCTCAGCGGGGTGTCCATCCTGTCCAGGCTGAGGGTGGTGAGTGTCGGCCATCGCTCCAGCCCGCGCAGGCCGACGGAGGCCAGCGTGTTCCGGCCGAGGTACAGGTACTCAAGAGGCGCGTCCCGGGGCAGGTGGTCGTCCAGGTGTCCGCCCGGGAGCCGCTGCTCCAGGGAGAGCCGGGCCAGCCCACGCAGGGCCCGCAGACCGGACGGGTCGACGATGTGGTTGAACGTCAGCTCTGTGAGCGGCAGTTCGGACAAGCGGCCCAGGCCGTGGACGTTGGCGCAGTCCTTCAGCCACAACGAGCCCAGGGACCGGAAGGCCACCAGCTCCTCCAGGGTGGACAGCGTCTCGTTGCGCTCAAGACCCAGGACGTCGACCGTGTCGGGATCACCTACGGCATCGATGATCTCGGCCGGCGAGGACGAACCACGGATCGTCAGCCTGTGCCAAGGGCGCATCAGCCGCAGTGCGTCCAGATGCTCGGGCGAGTCGCACACTACGAAGAGATCGTCGCGCGGCAGATGGTCGAGTACGTCGACCGCGTACTCGCGGGTGTCGAACCGGTCCCAGGTGCCCGCGAGTTGACGTCTCACGTCGAGGGAACGATGGTCGCGGAAGCGCCGCAGTACGGTCAGTGCACCGTCGGGCTCGCCCGCGCCCAGGACCGAGGCGGTGATCGTGACGGCCCTCGCCTCCTCGTCCGTCAGCCCTTCCGGACCCGGCAGCAGCTCCAGGACCAGTGGCCCGGCGCCCGCGAGGGTGTGCGCGTCCTCCCTCGTACGCGGCGGGATCAGCGCGGCGGACCGGCTCTCGACCTCGGCCCGCACCCCCGGATCCAACGCCGTCGCATGCTCCAGACAGGCCAGTGCCAGCAACGTCAGCCGGGGTTCCTCCCGGGCCAGCAACTGCCGTAGGAGTACGACCCGTTCGCGCGGCCTCGCGTGGGCGACCGCCATGCGGATGACGTCCTCCCACTGGGTGTCGTCCGCGTGGCTGGTGAGGACGTCGAGGTGGCCCTCCTCGACGGCGTAGCGCGCGCCCAGGTAGTCCTGGAAGGTGCGGTGGACGAAGTCGACGACGCCGTCGGCGGGTTGGCGGAGGAGGCCGCTTCTGAGGAGCAGGTCCTGCAGGACCGTTCTGGCGTCGCCGTGCCCCGCGACCGTGGGCAGGCAGCGTTCGACGATTCCCTCCGCCGTCTCCAGGTCCATTTCCGTGCGGCCGCTCAACACCAGCGCGTACGCGAGGCGTTGGAGGATCTCCAGCTGGGCCTCCTCGCCCAGCTCGGCGCCTTCCAGCGCACCCATGCCCCGCTCGCGGTCCCGGCGGGCCAGCAGCATCGTCAGGGCGGCGTCGTACAACTCCTTGCGGCCGGTGGGGAGATAGCCCCGGCGTTCGCGGTGCAGGGCGCAGATCAGCCCGTACATCAGGGGGTTGGTGGCGAGCCGGGCCAAGTCGCGTTTGGTGTGGAGGGAGTCGAGGAGGGGGGCCTCGTACTCGGGGGCCTCCGCCGCCGTGTGCCAACGTTCGACGAAGGTCTTCACCTCGGGGCGGCGCATGGGGGCCAGGGTGAGTTCGCGGAAGCCCTCCGTGGCCAGCCAGTCGGGGCGGACGGCTGTGGGGCGGGAGGTCAGGAGCCAGCGGTTGCCGGGGAAGGCGCCGATCAGGGAGAGGAGCCAGTCGCGGGTGCGGTGGCGGTCGGCGGACGGGATCTCGTCCAGGCCGTCGACCAGGATCAGGGCGCGGCCGGCGTCACCGCCAGCCACTGCACCAGCGTCGTCTTGCCGGAGCCCGCGTCGCCGCGCAGCAGGACCCTGTCGTGGGACACCAGGGCTTCTTCCGCGGGGAGTTGGAGGTCGTAGCGGGCGCCGGGGTGGCCCTCGGGCAGGGGGCGTTCCTCCGTCGCCGTCGCCTCCAGGCTGAGGTAGGCGACCTCAAGGGGCCAGCGGTCCGGGGAGTCGCGGAGGTCGATGCCGTAGATGGTGATGTGGTTGTGGCGTTCGGCGAGGTACGCGAGGTAGCGGCGCTCGAAGGCCGTGTCGCGGGCGTCGGGGCGGGGCGTGCGGGCGATCAACTCGTCGACGCGGGCGATCAGTTCGGCCTGGGTGCGGGTCTGCTCGACGAGGGTGCGGGCGACGAACGTGGAGCGGCGGGTGAAGAACTCCAGGATCTGCAGACAGGCCCACTCGGTGGCGTTGCCGAGGAAGTAGCGGGAGTCCGTGGAGAGTCCGGGCGGGGTGGGGGCGCCGTGCTCCAACTGCCGCGCCAGGTCGCGGTGTCCGAGCCGTACGGCCTGTACGTCGTCCATGTCCAGGTCGCCGAGGGTGAGCAGGCGGCGGGCCAACGCGTCGGCCACGGCGGTCTGTTCGTCGGGCGGGAAGGGGGCCTCGCCGGGGGAGTCCACCGCCCGCGCGACCAGCTGGCCGGCGAGCTTGTGGACGTCCTTCTCCGTCAGCGTGCGTTTCTCGCCCCAGGACACCAGGTCCTTGAGCCGCACCGGCTTGTCGACCAGCCCCGCGCCGGGCCCGTCCGCCACGAACAGCCGTTTCACCAGCGGCGCGATCAGGCTCGACGCCAGCTTGCCTCCGAGTACCGCGGGTTCCATCCGCCGCCTCACCCCCGTCGTCGAGCGGACGGAGGGAGCCTAACCGGTTACGACAACTGGCCTTCGTAGTCCGGGAGTTTGAAGGTCTTCTCGGCGTGGCCGCCCGACAGGTCGGTGGCGCTGTTGCCGATGTTCGCGATGATCGTGTAGCCCTTGTTCTCGATCGCGGTGCGCTGGGCCGTCTTGTAGTCGGCGACGTCCTTGAAGAGGTCGAAGAGGCCGCGGACGTAGAGGCCGTCGACGTCGTAGCCGTCGTGTTCGAGGTTGTACTCGGTCGGCAGGTAGATGATGCCGGGGCGGGCCGTGACGAAGAACAGTGAAACCCCGTGTTCCTGGGCGTACTTGGCGACCGCGAGGACCGGCTTGTTGGCCGGCTGGGGCCAGCTGAAGCCGAAGTCGGTCTCCAGGGTGGTGTTGTCGATGTCGAAGACGATCGCCTGCTTCTCGCCCGGCTTCGTGGCCGCGATGCGCTGCTTCAGGTAGGGCAGTGCCTGGTTCATCACCGTCTGGCAGTCGGTCTGCCACGTGGCGTAGTCGACGGCGGTGGCGGTCGCCGTCGCGGCCTCCGCGGGGACGCTCACCGCGGCGAGGGCGGCGGCGGTCACGGCGACGGTGGCGGTACGGCGGGCCCAGGGGCGTCGTCTCGTCATGGGGTGGGGGTTCCTCTCACGTCAGTGCGCGGCCGGTGCAGAAGGCACGGAGGCATGGTCGCGGGCGAGGGTGGCGAGAGGGGAACCGTAAGGTTACTGAACGGTAGGCGTACAGAGGTCTGCGCCACATTTCCGCGGTCCGAGGCAACCTCGCCCGGTGACAAGCCGCACAGGCGATTCGACCCCTACTAAGGCGGGTAGTCGTAAGCCTCGTTCGGGGCAAAAAGGACTTTTCGCTCCTGGGCGGGATGGAACCTCATGGGCGTTTTCGCCGTTCGTAGTGCGAATTCTGCTGAACGGGTGCTCTGTCAAGAAGTCGGAAGTTTTGGGATGAAGTACTAGCTTCCGTCGTAGAAGAGCTGTTTGGGGGTTCCTGGGGGTGGGGGTTACCAATGGACGTGTCATCCGGTGGCGTCCGTGCGCCGGGTGGCTTTTCTGTCCCCGTCCCCCGTGAGGTTTCGATGTTCCAGCGCGCCACGTCCCGTTCTTCCCGTACGTCTTCGCTCCGCACCCGGATGGCCGTCATGGCCGTCGGACTGGGGGCCACCGCCGTGCTGGGCACCGGGGTCGCGAGCGCCGCCACCGCGAGCGTGGCGCCGAAGGCCGTCAGCGCGAAGGCCGCCGCTTCCTGGGTCGACCCGGTGAAGAAGTACACGCTCTCCGCGAGCTTCGCCCAGGCCGGCGGCATGTGGCAGTCCACCCACAGCGGGCAGGACTTCGCCGTGCCGAGCGGTACCAACGTCGTCGCCGCGCACGGCGGCACCGTCGTCAAGGCCGGCGGCAACGGCGCCGGTGACGGACCCGCGTACGGCAACGCCATCGTCATCAAGCACGGCAACGGCACCTACTCGCAGTACGCCCACCTCTCGCGCATCGACGTGCGGGTCGGCCAGGTCGTCAAGACCGGTCAGCACATCGCGCGCTCCGGCAACACCGGCAACTCCACCGGCCCGCACCTGCACTTCGAGATCCGTACGACCGCCAACTACGGCTCGGCGATAGACCCGGTCGCGTTCCTGCGCGGCAAGGGCGTGTCCGTCTGACCCGGTCCGGCTAGGCGGGCTTCGAGCCCGCGTGGGCCTGCGTGATCATGTCGGTGGCGACCTCCAGGACGGCCTTGCGCTTGTCCTCGGGGTCGCCTTCGAGGTCCTGCACGGCGAACATGCCGGCGTGCAGCGTGAAGATCGCGCTCAGCGAGCGGACCTGGTCGACCAGGCTCGACTCGGGGTCGATCACGATCTCCCGGAGGCCGCGCATGCGCTCCTTGAAGCGCTCGCCGATGCGCAGGTCCCGTACCGTCGCCTGGTTCTCCTGCATGAAGCGGAACAGGGGGGTCGCGCCGTCGAGCGCGTCGCCGTAGCGCCGTACGATCTCCTGCTTGGTCTCCAGGGTGTGCGGCTGGCCGCGGCCCCACTCGATGAGGTCCTCGATCGGCTTCGTCAGGTCCTCGAAGATGCTGACGAGGATCTCTTCCTTGGTCTTGAAGTGGTAGTAGAGCGCGGCCTTCGTGACGTCCAGGTGCTCGGCGATCTCGCGCAGCGAGGTCTTCTCGTAGCCCTGCTCGGCGAAGAGTTCGAGCGCCACGTCCTGGATGCGCTGGCGGGTGTCTCCGCGACGATGCCGCTTGGTGCCGTCCATGGTGCCGCCCATTCGTCTCATGCCCCAGCAAACTTACTTGACGCCCGGCTAGTTACGGGTCTACTTTCCCTTAGTGTAGTCAACTAGCCGGGCGGCAAGTAAGTAGTCGGCCGGGGGCAGTACATAGGGGAGTGGGAACGATGGCGGACACACAGACGGTCGACACGGGTCCGGAGGAGACCGAGAAACAACCCAGGAGCGTGCGGGTCGTCCTGCTCGCCCTGATGATCACGATGATGCTCGCGATGCTCGACAACATGATCGTGGGTACGGCGATGCCGACGATCGTCGGTGAGCTGGGGGGCCTGGAGCACCTCTCCTGGGTCGTCACCGCGTACACGCTCGCGACCGCCAGCTCCACCCCGCTGTGGGGCAAGCTCGGCGACATGTACGGGCGCAAGGGCGCCTTCATGACGTCGATCGTGATCTTCCTGGCCGGTTCCGCGCTCAGCGGCATGGCGCAGAACATGGGGCAGCTGATCGGCTTCCGGGCCATCCAGGGCCTCGGCGCCGGTGGTCTGATGGTCGGCGTCATGGCGATCATCGGCGACCTCATCCCGCCGCGTGAGCGGGGCAAGTACCAGGGCATGATGGCCGGCGTCATGGCGCTCGCGATGATCGGCGGACCGCTGGTCGGCGGCACCATCACCGACAACTGGGGCTGGCGCTGGTCCTTCTACATCAACCTGCCGCTCGGTGTCATCGCGCTCGCCGCGATCAGTGCGGTGCTGCACCTGCCGAAGAAGCGGTCGCAGGCGCGGATCGACTACCTGGGCGCGGGTCTGCTGACCCTCGGCATCACCTCGATCGTGCTCGTCACCACGTGGGGCGGTTCGCAGTACGCCTGGACGTCCGCGCGGATCATGGAGCTGATCGGCATCGGCGTGGCCGCGCTCATCGGGTTCGTGTTCTGGCAGACCAAGGCGACCGAGCCGGTCGTACCGCTGCACATCTTCCGCAGCCGCAACTTCACCCTGATGGCCATCATCGGCTTCATCACCGGGTTCGTGATGTTCGGGGCGACGCTGTTCCTGCCGCTGTACCAGCAGTCCGTGCAGGGCGCGTCCGCCACGAACTCCGGGTTGCTGCTTCTCCCGATGCTCGGGGCGATGCTCGTGACCTCCATGGTCGCCGGGCGGGTCACCACCAACACCGGCAAGTACAAGGTGTTCCCGGTCGTCGGCAGCGTGTTCATGGTCATCGGGCTGTATCTGCTCTCCACCATGGACACCGGTACGACGCGGTTCATGTCCGGTGTGTTCATGGCCGTCGTCGGGCTCGGCATGGGCTGCCTGATGCAGATCACCATGCTGGTCGCCCAGAACAGCGTCGAGATGAAGGACATGGGGGTCGCGTCCTCCACGAGCACGCTGTCCCGGACGCTCGGGTCGTCGTTCGGTGTCGCCATCATGGGCGCGCTGTTCAACCACAAGGTGCAGGACGTCATGGCCGCGCGGGCCGGGTCGATCGGGTCCAAGGTGACCGAGCAGTCCGCGCAGCTGGATGCGAAGAGTCTGGCGAAGCTGCCGGCGGTGGCGCGTGAGGCGTACCAGCACGCGGTGTCCTCCGGTATCCACTCGGCGTTCATGCTCGGGGCCGTGGTCGCGATCGTCGCGCTGGTTGCCGCGGTGTTCGTGAAGGAGGTTCCGCTCAAGGGGGCGGGGCCCAAGGCTGAGGGTTCTGGCGAGGGTGTGGCGGAGCAGATGCCGATCGTGGAAGCGGTCTGAGTCTGTCGCCTGTTGGCTGAAGGTCCCCCGGATGGTGTCCGCCCCGGGGGGCCTTCTTTGTGTGCGTACGCCTGGGTGTTCGGCTGCGGGTGCGTAGGGGTGCGCTTGCGGGGTCGGCCGCGGGTGCGTTGCCGGGGGCTCTGCCCCCGGGCCCCCGTATCGGCCCTGAAGGGGCCTCGTCCTCACACGCCGGACGGGCTGAAAAGGTCCGGCCTGAGTTGATGAGCACAGGCGGTAGCTGACATTGGCGGGCCGGTGTCGACCAGTCCCGGTGTAGCCGATACGCGCTGGCCGGAGTCGCTGTCAGTGGTGCGTGTCACCATCGGGGGCATGGACAAGATGCGGCAGTTGCGGCTTGCCAAGGACGCCATGGATCGGGACTGGGCCGAGCCCGGGCTCGATCTTGGCGGGGTGGCCGCGCATGCCGGGTACTCGCGGTATCACTTTCTGCGGGCCTTCAAGGAGGCGTACGGCGAGACGCCGGGGCAGTATCTGACGCATCGGCGGATCGAGCGGGCCGAGGAGATGCTGCGGAGCGCCGATCTCTCCGTCACGGAGATCTGCCATCTGGTCGGGTTCAGCAGCCTCGGGACGTTCTCGGCGCGGTTCAAGGCGCTCACCGGGCTGACGCCGAGCGAGTACCGGACCAAGCACGTGGGCCGCGGGGCCGCGCTCATCCCGGGGTGCTACGCGATGCTGTGGGCCGGCGGTTTCCCCAGCGCAACTTTGAAGAAGCGTCGCGCCGGCCGCCCTGCCTACGGTGAGGAACAGGAAGCAGTTCCACCCTCACCCGACTCGTCCGACAGGAGTGCGGAAACATGATCCAGGGCCTGGGCATCGCCACCGTGTGGACCTTCGACCAGCAGCGCACCAAAGCCTTCTTCACCGAGAAACTCGACTTCGAGATCCGCGACGAGATCTCGATGGGCGACATGCAGTGGGTCACCGTGGGCGCCAAGAACCAGCCCGCCCTCGCGCTCACCCTGATGAGCCTGGACGGCCCGGGCCTCGACCCGGAGTCCGCCGAGGCGCTGAAGAAGCTCGTCGGCAAGGGAGCGATCGGGGCAGGAGCGTTCACCACCGACGACTGCCGCGGGGACTACGCCACCTTCAAGGCACGCGGCGTCGAGTTCCTCCAGGAGCCGACCGAGCGGCCGTACGGCATCGAGGCGATCTTCCGCGACGACAGCGGCAACTGGTACTCGCTGACCGAGCGCCGCGCGGAGCTGGACTTCTCCAAGGACTTCGCGTGAGCCCGGAGCAGGCGGGGGAGGTGAGGAAGGTTGTCGAGGTCGAGCCGGATCACACCGCCGTGCGGGTCGCGCTGTGGCGGGCCCTGCACGTCCGGGCCGATCCGCCGCCGCATGTCATCGAGGACGAGGTCGGGCTCGCGCTCGCCGACCCCGGGGACGACTGGCGGGAGCGTCCCGACATGGACGTCGAGGCCACGCGCCGGGTGCGGGCGTCGATCGTGGCGCGGGCCCGTTTCGTCGAGGACGTGGTGGAGGAGCAGGCCGGGCGGGGGGTCGATCAATACGTCGTGCTCGGTGCCGGGCTCGACACCTTCGCCCAGCGGCGGCCCGAACTGGGCGGCAAACTCCGGGTGTTCGAGGTCGAGCGGCCCGGCACGCAGGCGTGGAAACGGCGGCGGCTTGCGGAGTTGGGCCACGCCGTCCCGGACTGGCTGCACTTCGTACCAGTGGACTTCGAGGGCGACTGGTGGGGCCAGCTCTCCGCCGCCGGCCTCGACACCGACCGCCCCGCCGTCGTGGCCGCGACCGGCGTGACGATGTACCTCACCCTCGACGCCATCACGACCATGTTCCGCAGGGTCGCCGGCCTCGCCCCGGGCTCCACCCTGGTCACCACGTTCCTCCGCCCCGTGGACGACGTAGAGCCGGAACAGCGCGCCCAGTTGGAGGTGGCCGTCCGGGGAGCCCGCGCCGCCGGGACACCCTTCCTGAGCTTCTTCACCCCGGAGCGGATGCTGGAGCTGGGGCGTGAGTGCGGGTTCCGGGACGTTCGGCATGTGCCGGCGGCGGAGCTCGCGGAGCGGTATTTCGCGGGGGTGGGGGATGGAGCGATGCCGTCTCGGGGGGAGGAGGTGATGGTGGCCGGTACGTGAGAGCCGACCCCTCGTCCTCTACGGCAGCATCGGATAACTCCCCGTACTGGTAGGCGCGTGCTCCGGCAGCCACAGCACCGCCACCGCCCCCTCCGCGGGAATGTGGTCCGGCGCCCCCGCAGGCCGTACGTTGCGGAAGGTCAGGCGGGCGCCGAGGACTCGGGCCTGGCCGGCGGCGATGGTGAGGCCCAGGCCGTGGCCGTGGCCCGCGCGGTCCTTGCTGCCGGTGCGGAAGCGGCTGGGGCCCTCCGCGAGGAGTTCCTCGGGGAAGCCGGGGCCGTGGTCGCGGACGCGGATGACCCGGCCCTCGACGGAGACCTCGATCGGCGGCTTGCCGTGGCGGGCCGCGTTGGCGAGGAGGTTGAACAGGACGCGCTCCAGGCGGCGGGGGTCGGTGGTGACCTCCGACTCGTGCACGACGTGGACCACCGCGTCCGGGTCCTTCGCGATGACCCGGCGGCTCACGAACTCGCCCAGCATGAGGTCCTGCAGCTCGGCCCGCTCGGACGCCCCGTCGAGCCGGGCCACCTCCAGCACGTCCTCGACGAGCGTGCGCATCGCCTTCGCCCGGTCCAGGACCAGTTCGGTGGGGCGGCCGGGCGGCAGGAGTTCGGCCGCCGTCAGCAGGCCCGTCACCGGGGTGCGCAGCTCGTGCGCGATGTCCGCCGTCACCCGGCGCTCGGCCTCGAGTCGCTGCTGCAGCGCGTCCGTCATCGCGTCCACGGCACGCGCGAGGTCGTCGGTCTCGTCCCGTACGACCCCGCCGATCGCGTCCCGCACCCGTACGTCCGTCTCGCCCTTGGCGACCTGGTTCGCCGCCGCCGCGGCCTTCCGCAGCCGGCGCGACAGCTGGCCGCCGATCAGGACTCCGAGCGCGCTGCCGCCGAGCACGGCCGCGATCGAGCCGATCACCAGGGCCTGGTCGAGGTCCTTGAGGATGTCGGTGCTGCGGTCGGTGAACCCGGTGTGCAGGGACATCACATGGCCGTCCTTGAGCGGTACGGCCGCCCAGATGTCCGGCACACCGCTTGGCCGGTCGGTGACGTAGGTCGCCCGCCGACCCTCCTGGACCTTCTCGCGCAGCGCCGACGGCAGCCTCGGGTCGTCGATCTTGATGCTGGGGAAGTTGGGCCGCCCGGACAGTTCGTAGTTGCGCTGCGCGATCTGGACGCGCTCGTCCGCGAGGTCGCGCGCGTTGTCCAGCATCGAGACGCGGGCCGCGTTGTGCACGACCAGGCTGAGCGCGATCGCGACCAGCGTGCCGACCAGGGCGATGGCCGCGCTGAGCTTCCATCTCAGGCCCGTACGGATGCCCGCTCTGTCCATGAACGACGGCACCCTGCGCTGTGAATTCCCCCGCATACCCCTGCTCAGGCCTTCAACTTGTAACCGAAGCCGCGGACCGTCTCGATCCGGTCCTGGCCGATCTTCGTCCGCAGCCGCTGCACATGGACGTCCACGACCCGGGTGTCACCGCCCCAGCCGTAGTCCCACACCCGCTCCAGGAGCTTGTCCCGGGACAGCACCGTGCCCGGTGCCGAGGAGAACTCCAGCAGCAGCCGCATCTCGGTCGGCGTCAGCGCCACCGGCTGCCCGGCGCGGCGCACCTCCATGCCCTCGGTGTCGATCTCCAGGTCCCCGAAGGTCAGCACCCCGCCGGCGACCGGAGCCGCGTCGGCGTCCGTCGTACGGTCGCCGCCGCTCGCGTGTCCGAAGCGGCGCAGCACCGCGCGGATACGGGCGACCAGGACGGCGCCGTCGAAGGGCTTCGTGACGTAGTCGTCGGCGCCCGCCTCCAGGCCGAGCACCACGTCGATCGAGTCGGCGCGCGCCGACAGCATGATCACCGGAACCGTCGACTCGTCCCGGATACGGCGGCACAGGCTCACGCCGTCCAGGCCCGGCACCATCACGTCGAGCAGCGCGATGTCGGGGCGGTCGGCCCGGAACGCCTCCAGGCCGGACAGCCCGTCGGGCATCGCGGTCACCACGAAACCGTCCCGCTCCAGGGCGAGTTGGGTGGCCTCGCGGATGACGTCGTCGTCCTCGACGAACAGGACGTGGGTCTGGTCTGCCATCCCGGTGCTCTCAGTCCTCGTGTGGGTCGTTCTCAAGCAGGGGACGCCCGGAGCGGCGTCCACGTTCACCGAAGGATCGGATCGGGGGCCCCGATCGGTTCAGTCGCGACCGGTCCGGTTCCGACGGCGGTCGGTTCGGATCGGGTCAGTTCTTGCTGGGGACGGGGGAGGCGTCGCCCCCGACCGCGTTGCTGTACTCGTTGTGCGTGCTGTACTCCTGCGCGAAACGGCCCGAGGTCCAGCGGTACGTGATCACGTTCTCACCGGACGGACTCGACACCGGGTCGCCCTTCTCGTACACCTGCTTGGTGACGACGAGATCGCCGCGGTCTATCTCCGCGTAGACCGGGGGTTCCTCGGCCTTGAACACATTCTCGTACGTCCCACCGGTGTCCCGATACACGTACGAGCCGATCCCCACCGCATCGCCGCAGGTCATCACATTGACGACGACGTCGTTCGCGGTGCCGCCGGTCAGCATGCCGTACGACACGTCGACCGCGTACTCGTCGGCGACGCACGGCTTCAGCTCGTGCTTGACCGCCGCCGAGACCTTCGGGTCGTCCATGACGAGCTTGACCGCGTTCACATGGTCGTCGGCGGTCGCGGACGGGGAGGGCGTCGACGCCTCCGCGACCCCGGCCACCGAGTCGGAGTGTGCCGGGCCCTCGTCACGCGCGCCGGTGCCGCCCGTGGCGCAGCCGGACACCAAAAGGGCGAGGGCGGCGAGCACGACCATCGCCGTGAACGCCGCCTCCAGGCTGCCGCGCACCCGCCCGGGCCCGGGGGTGTGGCTCGGGCCGGGCCCAGGGGTGTCGTCGCTCAGGCCGCGCAACGCTCCCGCTCCTCACGCTCCAGCGCGCGTGCGTCCAGGTCGCGGGCCTCCAGCTCCTCCCGGAGCCGGGCGAGCGCCCGGTGCAGCGTGCTCTTGACCGTACCGGCCGACATGCCGAGGGCGGCGGCCGTCTCTTCGGTGGACATCTGCTCCCAGTGTCGCAGGACGACCACACTGCGCTGCTTCGGAGCGAGAACTTTCATGATGTCCATAAGAAGCGCCCGATCCGCGTGCTGTTCGGTCGCGTCGTCGACGCTCGCGTCCGGCAGCTGCTCGGTGGGGACCTCCTCGAGCTTGCGGGCCCGCCACCACTCGGTCCGCGTGTTGATCATGACCCGGCGCAGGTAGGCGTCCGCGAGGCGCTTGTCCTCGATGGTCTCCCAGCGGCCGTACGTCCGTACCAGCGCCGTCTGGAGCAGGTCCTGGGCGTCGACCGGGTCCGGCACCAGCCGGCGGGCGCTGCGCAGCAGCGCGTCCTGTCGGGTGCGGACGTACTCCTCGAATTCGAGCACCTCGCCCTGCGCCATGATCAACCGCCTCCATCCCCGTTTCCGACCCGCCTGCTGCCGGTTGTCCTCTGCTGCCGCGCCGCCGGTCTGCGGCACACAAAGGAAGCTACGGAGCGGTTGTCACGGCACTGTGCGGAGCAGCCTGCGGAGAGCGCTCGGCTGTCCGTCGGTTGTGTAACGGAAGTAGGTACGGGGTAAGGGGGCGGGGTGTTTGGGGGTGGTACGGGGTGATTTGGGGCCCGCGGGAGTGTGACGAGAGCTGGGTGTGGGCTGTGATGTTCTCCGGGGTGGGACGCGAGTCTGTGAATTGACCGTGTGTCAGGTGCGGGCCGCGGGCAGCCGGTAGAAGCCGTCCGGGAGGGGTTCCACCAAGCCGTCCGACACCAGACCGTCCAGCGCCCTGGCCCGCTGCACCGGCTCGTGCCACACCCGGTCGAGCGCCGACTGCGGCACGGGGGTGTCGGCCGCCGCCTCGCGGAGTACGGCGAGGAGCTTGCCGCGGACCTGGCGGTCGGTGCCGGCGTACGTCTGGCCGCGGCGGGCCGGGCCGTCGTGCTCCGGCTTGCCCGCGAGGTTCCAGGCGCACTGGGCGGAGATCGGGCAGCGGTGGCAGGCCTCGTTCTTCGCCGTGCAGACCAGTGCGCCGAGTTCCATGGACGCGGCGGCCCAGCGGGCGGCGGTCGGATCGTCCGGGGGGAGCAGGGCGCGGGCGAGCTTGCGTTCGGCGGCGGTGGTGGCGTTCGGGGGGTACTGGACGCCGGTGACCGCGCGGGCGAAGACACGGCGGACGTTGGTGTCGAGGACGGCGTGGCGCTGGCCGTAGGCGAAGGACGCGACGGCGGCGGCCGTGTACTCGCCGATGCCGGGGAGGGCGAGGAGTTGCGCGTGGTCGGTGGGGACGTCGCCGCCGTGCCGTTCCGTTATGGCGGTGGCGGCGCCGTGCAGCCGTAGCGCGCGGCGGGGGTAGCCGAGGCGGCCCCAGGCGCGGACGGCCTCGCCGGGGGCGTCCTTGGCGAGGTCGGCGGGGCGGGGCCAGCGGGCGAGCCACTGCTCGTAGACCGGGAGGACGCGGCTGACCGGGGTCTGCTGGAGCATGAACTCGCTGACCATCACGCCCCAGGGGCCGGCGTCGGGGCGCCGCCAGGGGAGGTCGCGGGCGTTGTCCTCGAACCACTCGATGACCGGGGCGTGGAGGGGGGCTCCCTGGGCGGGGGCGTCGTCGGAGGGGGTGCTGTGCGGGGGTTTCGTGGGCGCAGTCATGGCTTACCGATCCTGCCATGGGTGTGGGGGGTTGGGGTGGTGCGGCCTGGGGTGCGTTGAGGGTCGGGGTGGTGCGCGGCGGGTTGCGTTGTGGGGTCGGGGTCGTGGCGGTACGGCGAGTCCGCCGCCGGTCGGGCCCCTCCGTTTGTTGACAGGGGTGAGCGGGGTTGGTGCCGGGTACGCGGCGGACCGCGCCGCACCGCCACGACCCGCTCCCGTCTCGTTGGCGGCTGCGGGTGCGTGGGTCGTCCGTCCCGTGGTTCGCCCGTGTGGCGTCGGTCCCGGTGGGCGGGCGCCGTCGTGCGGGACCGGCTGTGTGGTGGGCTGCGCCGTGCCGCTCGATCCGCTTCCGTTTTGTCGGTGGGTGCGGGGGCGTGGGGCCATCCCGGGCTGTTCCAGGCGGGGTTGCCGGGATGATGATCCGGAAAAGTTGGGGCTGGGGCGGCGGGTGGGGCGAGGTAACTCGCCGATCTCTCGTACAGTTTGCGCCGTGGGATCTCTGCGCAATCCGGTCGGGCCGCTTCCCTCCTCCATCTATTGGCGACGGAGGGTCCTCATGGTGTCCGTGGTCGCCCTGTTGGCACTGCTGATCACCTGGATCGTCACCTCGGGTGGCGGGGGCGGCAAGAACGGTGCGGACGGGGGCAAGAACGGCAAGACTCCCGCTCCTACGATCACTGCCGGACCGTCGGGATCGGGTCCCGCGATCAGTCAACACCCGGGCGGGCGCGACGAGTCGAGTGGTGGCGGCTCCGGCGGCGGCAGCGGGGACGGGACGAGTTCCGGTGGGTCCGGTGCCGGGTCGAGCGCTGGGGCGGGTGCCGGTGGCGGCAGCGGGGACGGGACGAGTTCCGGTGGGTCCGGTGCCGGGTCGAGCGCTGGGGCGGGTGCCGGTGGCGGCAGTGGGTCCGGCGGGTCCGGTGGTTCTGGTGGGTCGTCAACTGCGGGTAGCAGTACGGGTACTACGGTTCCCGCCGACTCGACGTTGCCCAACTGCGTCGGTAGTGCTGTCCAGTTGAGTCTGCGGAGTCTCCACAACTCGTACTCGCCCGACCAGACCCCGACCTTCGTGCTCACCGCCAAGAACTCCTCCGGCAGTGACTGCAAGGTCGATCTCGGGCCCAAGAGCACGGTGTTGACGATCACGGAGGCGGGCGGTGCCGCCGACTTCTGGTCCTCCGCCGACTGCCCGAAGAACTCCGGGAGCGTGTTCTACCGCGTGTCCGCCGGGAGCAGCGTCACGTACACCCTGAAGTGGGACCGCAAGCCGAGCGCCCCCGAGTGCGCGACCCCGCCGGCCGGTTCGGCCGGCGCCGGGACCTACCTGGTGGAGGCGGCGGCCTCCGGCTTCGCCAAGGCCCAGACCTCGTTCGTTCTCGCCAGCGACTAGGGGTGGTTGAGCCCCCGGGGGGGGGGCTGGCGTCGCGGTGGTCGGGTCAGACGTAGCGTTCGAGGATCGAGGACTCCGCCAGGCGGGAGAGGCCCTCTCGGACGCTGCGTGCCCGCGCTTCGCCCACGCCGTCGACCGTCTGCAGGTCGTCGACGCTTGCCGCCAGGAGTTTCTGCAGGCCGCCGAAGTGCTCGACCAGGCGGTCGATGATCGCGCCGGGGAGGCGCGGGACCTTGGCCAGCAGACGGAAGCCGCGGGGGGAGACCGCCGAGTCGAGGGCCTCGGGGGAGCCGGTGTAACCCAACGCGCGGGCCACGGTGGGGAGTTCGAGGAGCTCCGCGTGGGAGAGGGCGTCGAGTTCGGCGAGTGCCTCGTCCACCGTGCGGGATCGTTTGGCCGTGGGCTCGGGGACGTAGTCGCGTACGACGAGTTCGCGCTCCGGCTCCACGCCCGCGATCAACTCCTCCAGCTGGAGGGCGAGCAGGCGGCCGTCCGTGCCCAACTCCACTACGTACTCGGCGATTTCGGTGGCGATCAGCCGGACCATCTCCAGCCGCTGGACCACCGCGGAGACGTCCCGGACCGTCACCAGGTCCTCGATCTCCAGCGCTGACAACGTTCCCGCCACCTCGTCCAGCCGGAGCTTGTAGCGCTCCAGCGTCGCCAGGGCCTGGTTGGCGCGGGACAGGATCGCCGCCGAGTCCTCCAGGACGCGTCGCTGGCCGTCCACGTAGAGGGCGATCAGGCGCATCGACTGGGAGACCGAGACCACCGGGAAGGCGACCTGTTTGCTGACGCGGTCCGCCGTGCGGTGGCGGGTGCCGGTCTCCTCGGTGGGGATGTCCGGGTCGGGGACCAGCTGGACGCCCGCCCGGAGGATCTTGGAGAGGTCGGACGACACCACGATGCCGCCGTCGAGCTTGCACAGTTCGCGCAGGCGCGTGGCCGTGAACTCGACGTCCAGGATGAAGCCGCCCGTGCACATCGCTTCGACGGTCTTGTCGGAACCGAGCACGATGAGGCCGCCCGTGTTGCCGCGGAGGATGCGCTCCAGGCCGTCGCGCAACGCCGTGCCGGGGGCCACGGCGCTCAGTGAGGCGCGCATCAGGCCATCGCCGCCGGACTTTCCGGGAGCTGACGCCCGGTCGTTGGCTGCCACTGCACTCCTCCGGTCGCAGGTGTTTCCGGTGCTCCCGTTTCCGTGCACTCTCTTCGTACGGACGGGCGAGACCAGGGCAAAGTCTACCGGCGGTCCTCGTCGTCCCGTGGGGCCTCTCGCTTACGGGAGCGCGGGAGGACCCGGAGAGCGTCTCCTATGTCGGCCACTTCGATGACCTTCATGCCCGCCGGGATCTTGCCCGGGTCGCTCGGGACGAGGGCGTGGGTGAAGCCCAGACGGTGCGCTTCGGAGAGCCTGCGCTGGACGCCCGTGACCCGTCTGACCTCGCCCGCGAGGCCCACTTCGCCGATCGCCACCAGGTTCTTGGGGAGGGGGGTGTCGCTCGCCGCGGAGGCCAGGGCGAGCGCGATGGCCAGATCCGCGGCCGGCTCGGAGAGCTTCACGCCGCCGACCGTCGCGGAGTAGATGTCCCGCTTGCCCAGGGCGCTGATCCTGCCGCGCTGCTCCAGGACCGCGAGCATCATCGAGACGCGGGAGGTCTCCAGGCCCGAGGTGGTGCGCCGCGGGGAGGGGATCTGGGAGTCGACCGTGAGCGCCTGGACCTCGGCGACCAGGGGGCGGCGGCCCTCCAGGGTGACCGTCAGACAGGTGCCGGGGACCGGCTCCGCGCGGCGGGTCAGGAACAGACCGCTGGGGTCGGCCAGCCCGGTGATGCCCTCGTCGTGCAGCTCGAAGCAGCCGACCTCGTCGGTCGTGCCGTAGCGGTTCTTGACGCCCCGTACGAGACGCAGGCGGGCGTGGCGGTCGCCCTCGAAGGAGAGCACCACGTCCACCAGGTGCTCCAGGAGGCGGGGGCCGGCGATCGCGCCGTCCTTGGTGACGTGGCCCACCAGGAGGGTGGACATGCCGCGCTCCTTGGAGGCGCGGATCAGCGCGCCGGCCACCTCGCGGACCTGGGCCATGCCTCCGGGGGCGCCGTCGATCTCCGGGGAGGCCACCGTCTGCACGGAGTCCAGGATGAGCAGGGAGGGCTTCACCGCGTCCAAGTGGCCCAGGATCGTGGCCAGATCGGTCTCGGCGGCGAGATACAGGTGGTCGTCGATCGCCTTGATGCGGTCGGCGCGCAGCCGGACCTGGCTCGCCGACTCCTCACCGGTGACATAGAGCGTGCGGTGCTCCTCGCTCGCCGACTTCGCCGCCACGTCCAGGAGGAGGGTCGATTTGCCCACGCCCGGTTCGCCCGCGACGAGGACCACCGCTCCGGGGACCAGGCCGCCGCCGAGCACCCGGTCCAGCTCGGGCACGCCGGTCGAACGGGCGGTGGCCGTACGGCCGTCGACCTGGCCGATCGGGACCGCGGAGGTGGTGACGCGGCCGGGGGCGGTCGTACGGACAGCGGGCGCGCCGTACTCCTCGACCGTGCCCCAGGCCTGGCACTCGGAGCAGCGGCCGAGCCACTTGGCCGTCTGCCAGCCGCACTCGGTGCAGCGGTAGGACGGTCGGTCCTTGGTGGTCTTCGTACGGGCAGCCATGCGTGAACCGTAACCGCCGCCACTGACAACGCGGTCGGCGGTCGGGCCGTGCCCCTTCGGTATCCGGCCACCGCCCGTCGGGAACGAGTCAGGGAGGTCAGGGTGCCGGTCCCCTTTTGAGGGATCGTTTCACCCGTACGGATTAAAAGTGCTCAAGGGGGCGGAAGGGGGCATCACCGGCCGCCTACGGTCGCACGGGTGATGAGCAGCAGTCCGGAGACCTCGACCCGCACCACCGGCGCACACCGGGCGCATCGGGAGGCGCGTGACCGCGGGGCGGCGCGCACGCTGGCGCAACGCCCGCCCGCGCGCTACGAGCCGTATCTCGACGGCCTGTTCACGTACTGCCTGTCCGTGCTCTGCGACCACGACGCCGCGACCGCCGCCCTGGGGGACGTGCTGGCGCTCGCCGAACGACGCGGCGCACGCGCGCCGGAGACCGCCGGTGACCGCCGTGCCTGGCTCTACGCGCTGGCCCGCTGGGCCTGTCTGCGCAAGCTCGCCGAGGCCAAGCAGAAACGTCAGGGCACGCACGCGGTGGGGCGCACCGAGACGGAAGAGCCGCCCCTCTCCGAGGAGTTGAAGGAGCAGCGGCGCCGTGAACTCGCCCTGCTCGCCTGGCCGGAGGCCGCCGGGACCACCCCGGAGCAGCGCGAGGCGCTCGAACTAGCCGTGCGCCACCGGCTCGCCGCCCACGAGGTCGCCGCCGTCCTGGGCATGGACCTCGCCGGAGCACGGGAGTTGCTGGCGTCCGCCGCCTGCGAGGTGGAACGCACGCGTGCCGCCCTGGCCGTCGTGGAGACCGGGAGCTGCCCGAGCGTCGCCCGGCTCACCAGCGACCATCAGCTCGTGCTGAGCAGCGCACTGCGCCGTGAGCTGGTCCGGCACGTCGACGACTGCCCGCACTGCCGCCGCACCGCCGAGCGCGCGGTCCCCGGCAGCTGGCCCGGCGCCAGCGTGACGCCCGCCGAACTGCCCGTCCTGGAGGCACCCCGCGCGGCCCTGCATGTCGCCATGGCGCACCTCCCGCGCGCGCGTGGAGCCGCCGCACCGCGCTTCGACCGGCGTGGTTTCCCGATGGACCCGAAGGACCGCGCGGCCCGGCGGGACCGCCTCCGCGCGCGTGCCGTCACGACGACCGTCGTCGCCACCGTGATCGCGGCCCCGGTCCTCGCCCTGTGGGCCGCCTACCGGGGCACCCCGACCGGCGAGGGCATCGACGGCAGGCCCGCCACCGCGAGCGAACAGCGCGGCCCCGGCAGCCTGGAGGGCGAGGTCGCGAGCGGCGGCTACGAGAACACCGGCAACGACACCACCAGCCCCCGCCCCGGCAAGGGCGGCAAGAACGACGTCTCCGTGGAGGTCATCAGCGTCACCGGCGCCGGCAAGAAGGGCGCGGGCCACCTCGCCGTCTCGGCCGCCAACAGCGGTGACACCACGCTGATCACCCTCACCGCGTCCGGCCCGGCCCCGGTCCGCTGGTCCGTGACCACCGGCGCACCCTGGCTCTACTTCAGCCAGTCCTCGGGAACCCTCGCCCCGGGCGACTCGTTGACGATCAAGGTGTACGTCGACCACCTGCGCGAGCCCTCCGGCCACTGGGCCGCGCGCGTGGCCGTCTCGCCCGCGGGCGCCGTCGTCTCGATCGACGGCTACGGCAGCGCGCCCACCCCGACGGATCCCACCGGCCCGACCGGTCCCACGGACCCCGGGGACCCGCCCCCGTCCAGTCCGGACCCGACGCCCACCAGCAGCGCGCCCACCGACCCCACCCCGAGCGACCCGCCGACCTCAGCGACCCCGACCCCGACGCCCACGGACTCGTCCCCCACCGACCCGGGCGGCTCGACACCACCGCCCGGCGACAGCGACGACCCGAGCCCGGGTTCGTCGTAGCGGCTAGCGGACCGGGTCCGCCGGATGCGGTGCCACCAGCGGCAGTTGGGAGGCCAGGCGCTCCTCGCAGAGCTCGACCAGGCGGTCGTAGCCCGCCTTGCCCATCAGCTCGGTCAGCTCCGGGCCGTAGGACACATAGACCGGGTCGCCCGCGCCGTGCGCGGAGGTCGCCGACGTGCACCACCAGTGCAGGTCGTGGCCGCCGGGACCCCAGCCCCTGCGGTCGTACTCACCGATCGACACCTGGAGGATGCGTGTGTCGTCCGGTCGTTCGATCCACTCGTAGGTCCGCCGCACCGGCAGCTGCCAGCAGACGTCCGGCTTGGTCTCCAGGGGCTCGCGGCCCTCCTTGACGGCCAGGATGTGCAGCGAGCAGCCCGCGCCGCCGGCGAAACCGGGGCGGTTCTGGAAGATGCACGAGCCCTGGAAGGGGCGGGTCTGGCGGTCGCCGTCCTCGTCCTTGGAGATCCAGCCGTTCTCCACGCCCTCGTCGTGGTGCTGCCAGATGTCGGGCGTGAGCCTCGCCACATGCCCGGCGACCCGCTTCTCGTCGTCCTTGTCGGAGAAGTGCGCGCCCAGGGTGCAGCACCCGTCGTCCGCGCGGCCCGCCTGGATGCCCTGGCAGCCGCTTCCGAAGATGCAGTTCCAGCGAGAGGTCAGCCATGTCAGATCGCAGCGGAACAGCTGCTCCTCGTCCGCCGGATCCGGGAACTCCACCCACGCGCGCGCGAAGTCGAGCCCCTTCTCGTCGGCTTTCAGGGCCTTCTTCGACGGCTTCGGGGGCTTGGCCGACGTCACCGGCGAAGAGTCGCCGGGTGATTTGGCCGCCTTGTCGGTCTTCGCCTTTTTCGTCTTTGGCACGCGTCCAGGGTAAGTCGCCCGAGGCGGCCCCAGACACCGCACCGAGGACCGAGATAGGTGCAGGTGGCAGTAGCGTTCCGTATATGAGACTCGGTGTCCTCGACGTGGGATCGAACACGGTGCATCTGCTGGTGGTGGACGCACACCCGGGCGCGCGCCCGCTGCCCGCGCACTCGCACAAGGTGGAACTGCGCCTTGCCCAACTCCTCGACGAGGACGGCGCGATCGGCCCGGAAGGGGTCGACAAACTCGTCGGCGTCGTCCAGGAGGCGCTCCAGGCCGCCGAGGACAAGGGCGTCGAGGAACTCCTCCCCTTCGCCACCTCCGCCGTCCGCGAGGCCAGCAACGCCGACGACGTCCTCGCGCGCGTGCAGACCGAGACCGGCGTCGAACTCCAGGTCCTCACCGGCGCCGAGGAGGCCCGGCTCACCTTCCTCGCCGTCCGCCGCTGGTTCGGCTGGTCCGCAGGCAAGCTCCTCGTCCTCGACATCGGCGGCGGCTCCCTGGAGATCGCCTACGGCATCGACGAGGAACCCGACACGGCCGTCTCCCTGCCCCTCGGCGCGGGCCGCCTCACCGCCGCCTGGCTCCCCGGCGACCCGCCGGAACCGGACGCGATAAGGGCCCTGCGCCGCCATGTGCGCGCGCAGATCGCCCGCACGGTGGGGGAGTTCAGCCGTTTCGGCGCCCCCGACCACGTCGTCGCCACGTCGAAGACCTTCAAGCAGCTCGCCCGCCTGGCCGGCGCCGCCCGTTCCGCCGACGGCCTCTACGTCCAGCGCGAGCTGAAGCGCGGCTCCCTGGAGTCCTGGGTCCCGCGCCTGGCCGGCATGACCACCGCCCAGCGCGCCCTCCTCCCCGGCGTCTCCGAGGGCCGCGCCGAACAGCTCATCGCCGGCGCGATGGTGGCCGAGGGGGCGATGGACCTGTTCGGCGTCGAGACGCTGGAGGTCTGCCCCTGGGCGCTGCGCGAGGGCGTGATCCTGCGGCGGCTGGATCAGTTGCCGTCGGCGTAGGAAGCGGCATCGGGGGAGGCGTCGGGGCGTGGCGGGTTCGGCTGCGGGGCGCGCGTGAGGTGCTGTTCGTGACGCACACGCGTGTGCCCGCTTTTCGTGCCGTACGCACGCGTGCCTGTTGTCCATCGCGTACACACGCGTGCCCATCCTGACGCCCGCACGGCACCCCCGTACTGAACGCCCGAACGGTAGTCCCACGCGCGCGTACTGAACGCCGACCCGGTACGTGACGTATCAGACCCGCATGAAGTATCGCCACAACGCGGCAGCTCGCCGGACTTGGCCGGTTGCCGTCTCCCGCACAGCGCGTGCACAGCGACCGGCTCCCCCGCGCAAAGCGCCGCCCCGTAGTCTGTCCTCCGTGGCAGAACCAGTCGTGCGCATCCCGGATGCGAAGGTCGCGCTGTCCACGGCGTCCGTGTATCCGGAGTCGACGGCGACGGCCTTCGAGATCGCCGCACGCCTCGGCTACGACGGCGTCGAGGTCATGGTGTGGACCGACCCGGTCAGCCAGGACATCGACGCGCTGCGCCGGCTCAGCGACTACCACCAGGTCCCGATCCTCGCCGTGCACGCGCCCTGCCTGCTCATCACGCAGCGGGTGTGGTCGACCGACCCGTGGATCAAGCTCCAGCGCGCCCAGGTGGCCGCGGAGAAGCTCGGCGCGAGCACGGTCGTGGTGCATCCGCCGTTCCGCTGGCAGCGCCAGTACGCGCGCGACTTCGTCAGCGGGATCTGGCGGATGGCGGACGAGACGGATGTGCGGTTCGCCGTAGAGAACATGTACCCGTGGCGCTACCGCGACCGCGAGATGCTCGCCTACGCCCCCGACTGGGACGTGACGAACGAGGACTACCGGCACTTCACGATCGACCTCAGCCACACCGCGACCGCCCGCACCGACGCCACCGAGATGATCGGGCGCATGGGCGACCGGCTCGGCCATGTCCATCTCGCCGACGGCAACGGCTCCAACAAGGACGAGCACCTCGTCCCCGGCCGCGGCACCCAGCCCTGCGCCGAACTCCTGGAGCGGCTCGCGACGACCGGCTTCGACGGCCATGTCGTCATCGAGGTCAACACCCGGCGCGCGATGTCCAGCGCCGAACGCGAGGCCGACCTCGCGGAGGCGCTCGCGTTCACGCGGCTGCATCTGGCCTCGGCCGTGAAGGTGCCCCGGCGGTGACCGACGCCACCGCCAAGCGCCGGGGCCGGCCCCCTCGTACGGAGTCCGCCGACACCCGCGACCGCATCCTGACCGCGGCACGCGAGGAGTTCTCCGAGCGGGGCTACGAGAAGACGTCCGTACGCGGTATCGCGAAGGCGGCCGGGGTCGATCCGGCGCTCGTGCACCACTACTTCGGTACGAAGGAGCAGATCTTCGAGGCGGCCGTCGAGGTCGCGTTCGCGCCCGCGCAGAACGCGCCGGAGACGGTCGCCGAGGGCCCGCTCGACGGCGTCGGCGAACGCCTGACCCGCTTCATCTTCGGCATCTGGGAGAACCCGGCGACCCGTACCCCGCTGCTGGCGGTGGTCCGTTCCGCCGTCAACAACGAAGCCGCCGCGGCCGTCTTCCGCCGGCTCGTCGTCTCCCAGGTGCTCGGCCGGGTCGCCGCCCGGCTCGACCTCCCGGACGGCGACCTGCGCGCCGAGCTGGCGGCGGCGCAGCTGGTCGGTACGGCGATGCTGCGCTACGTGATCAAGGTGGAACCGCTGGCGTCGGTGGACGTGGAGCGGATCATCGCGCGGGTGGCGCCGGTGGTGCAGGGGCATTTGACGGGGCCGTGAGGCCACCGTCGGCGGGGTGGTGCGGCCACTGTCGGATGGGCGGTGCGGCCACTGTCGGCGGGGCGGTGCGGCTGTCCTCGGCCGGACCGCGAGGTGACCCTTTTCGCGAGATGGGTGTCCCGCGATACGGACACCGTGTCCGCCCCCTGGATGACCGGCGTACGCTCGTTAGCAGCCCTATCTGTCTGAAGGAGCGATCGACGATGCCCGAGCTGAGGTCCCGTACAGTCACCCACGGCCGCAACATGGCGGGCGCACGCGCCCTTATGCGCGCCTCCGGTGTACCCGGTGCGGACATCGGCCGGAAGCCGATCATCGCGGTGGCGAACAGCTTCACCGAGTTCGTGCCCGGCCACACCCACCTGCAGCCCGTCGGCCGGATCGTCAGCGAGGCGATCACCGCGGCCGGGGGCATCCCGCGCGAGTTCAACACCATCGCGGTGGACGACGGCATCGCGATGGGCCACGGCGGCATGCTCTACAGCCTGCCCTCGCGCGACCTGATCGCCGACTCGGTCGAGTACATGGTCGAGGCGCACTGCGCCGACGCCCTGATCTGCATCTCCAACTGCGACAAGATCACGCCCGGCATGCTCATGGCGGCACTGCGCCTGAACATCCCGACGGTCTTCGTCTCCGGCGGCCCGATGGAGGCCGGACGCGCCACCCTCCAGGACGGCACGGTCCGCACGCTGGACCTGATCGACGCGATGGTCGACGCCGCCAACGAGAGCATCTCCGACGCGGACGTCCTCAATATCGAGGAGAACGCCTGTCCGACCTGCGGCTCCTGTTCCGGCATGTTCACCGCCAACTCGATGAACTGCCTGACGGAGGCGATCGGCCTCTCCCTCCCCGGCAACGGCTCGGTCCTCGCGACCCACACGGCCCGCAAGGGCCTGTACCAGGACGCGGCCCGCACGGTCATGGACATCACCCGCCGCTATTACGAGCAGGACGACGAGACGGTCCTGCCGCGCAACGTCGCCACCTTCGCGGCCTTCGAGAACGCGATGGCCCTCGACATCGCGATGGGCGGCTCCACCAACACGATCCTGCACCTGCTGGCCGCGGCGCAGGAGGCGGGCGTCGCCTTCGGCCTGGACGAGATCAACGCGGTCTCGCGTCGCGTCCCGTGTCTCGCGAAGGTCGCCCCGAACGTCGCGAAGAACCGCACGTACTACATGGAGGACGTCCACCGCGCGGGCGGAATCCCGGCCCTGCTGGGCGAGTTGCACCGCGCGGGCCTGCTGAACGAGGACGTCCACTCCGTCCACAGCCCGTCCCTGGCGGACTGGCTGAAGACGTGGGACGTGCGCGGCGGCTCCCCGTCCCCGGAGGCCGTGGAACTGTGGCACGCGGCCCCCGGCTGTGTCCGCTCGGCCGAGGCCTTCTCCCAGTCCGAGCGCTGGGAGGCGCTGGACGAGGACGCGGCCGAGGGCTGCATCCGCTCCGCCGAGCACGCGTACTCCAAGGACGGCGGCCTCGCGGTCCTCAAGGGCAACCTCGCCGTCGACGGCTGCGTCGTGAAGACGGCCGGCGTCGACGAGTCCATCTGGACCTTCGAGGGCCCGGCGGTCGTCTGCGAGTCGCAGGAGGAAGCGGTCGAGAAGATCCTCAACAAACAGGTGACGCACGGCGATGTCGTCGTCATCCGCTACGAGGGCCCCAAGGGCGGCCCCGGCATGCAGGAGATGCTCTACCCGACGTCCTTCCTCAAGGGCCGCGGCCTCGGCAAGACCTGCGCCCTCATCACCGACGGCCGCTTCTCCGGCGGCACTTCGGGCCTCTCCATCGGCCACGCGTCCCCCGAGGCGGCCTCCGGCGGCACGATCGCCCTCGTCGAGAACGGCGACCGCATCCGCATCGACATCCCGAACCGCTCGATCGAACTCCTCGTCGACGACGCGGAGTTGGCCCGCCGCGAAGCCGCCCTGGACGGCCGCTACGCCCCGAAGCAGCGCGAACGCAAGGTCTCCGCGGCCCTGCGGGCCTACGCGGCCATGGCCACCAGCGCGGACCGCGGCGCGGTCCGAGACGTCAGCAAGCTGGGCTGAGTTCCCTGCAACTCCGCTGCCCCTGCGACCGATTCGAGCAAGCCGGTCGCAACTCCGGTAGCCACAGGGCTCGTTGAGGCTTGGGGCCGTCCCCTCCGCGGGGGCGGCCCTTTGGCATGGCGTGCCGGTCCTATGACTGCTACCAGGCGCCCGGAGTACGGGAGTCGACGGAGAAGACGGTGCCGTCGGGGGCGGCGGCGTAGACGCGGTTGTCGGCTACGACGGGTTCGGGCAGGGTGGCGACCACCTGCCCGGAGTCCGCGCCGAGCCGGGCGGCCGTCTGCCCGACGAGTCGCCCGGTGCCGGCGTCGACCGCGAGGAGGCGTCCGTCGGGGGCGGTGACGTACACGTGCCGGGCGTCGGCGACCGGCACGGAGCCGCGGCTCACCGACGTCTCGAGATGCCACGTCCGCTTGTGGGTGTCCGTGTCGATGGCTTCCAGCGAACCGCCGGTGGCCAGGACGTACACGACGTTCCCTCGCACGGTGGCCACGGCGTCCTGACGCGGGACGGGCAGCGCCACCCGTTTCGAATCCTTGGTCCCGGGGGCGTAGCGGAGGATGGCCGTCGTGTTGCCGGTGCTCCAGTCGGCGGAGAGGAAGAACACCGATCCGCCGTGGACGCCTACGGGTTTCAGCATCCCCTGCAACCGTGCCTTCCACCGCACGTCACCCGTGTCCGGATCGACCGCGGTGACCTGCGTGGTCGACCCGTCGTCGGACACTCTCGTCGCATAGGCGAGCGGACTCCCTGCGAGCGACACGAACGAGGAGACACCAGGGATCGGGCGGCTCCACTTCGTCCTGCCCGACGCGGCGTCCACGCCTGTGACCGTGCCGTCGGCGTGGGTGAGCAGGACCATGCCGCCGACGTAACGCACGGACTCGCTCCCGGGGATGTCCCGCTGCCAGACCCGCGCGCCCGAGGACGGATCGAGTCCTTCGAGATGCCGGCCCGCGCCGATGCTCGGATGCACGAGGCCGCCGGCGACGACCGGTGCGCCGTCGGGTCTCTCCTCGGCGACGGAATGCCGCCACAGGAGAGTGCCGTCGGCCGGTGCGAGAGCGTAGACGACACCCGGTTGCGCACACAGCAACTCGCCTGCCCCGTAAGCGCATTGGGGCACACCCCCGGCCTTGGCCGCAGGCTGGACGGCCCAGGCCTTGAACGGGGCCGGCGAGGTCCGCGCGCCAGTGCTCTTCGGTGAGGAGTCCGCTTCTCCGGCCAGCTGAACCGACGCGAGGACACCGCCCGCGACCAGCACCGCGGCAGCGGCCGAGAGGATCGTCAACCGGCGCCGCCGGGGCCTGCGTTCGGGCCCGGCCACCGGGTCGGGCTTCGAGGCCGGTGAACCACCCGTCCGCTGTTCCGGTATGAACGCCTGCGTGTCGTACGAGGCCGCCACGGACCGCAGTTCCCGCATCAACTCGTCCGGCGTGGGACGGTCCTCGGGCTCCTTGGCGAGGCAACGGAGTACGAGGGGGGCCAGGTTGTCCGGCACCCCGGCCAAGTCGGGCTCGTCGTGCACGACTTGGTACGCCACGACGTACGGACTGTCCGAGTCGAACGGCCCCCGCCCGGTCGACGCGTGCACCATCACCGACCCGAGCGCGAAGATGTCCGCGGCGGGCCCGACCTCCCTCGGCCGCCGGAACTGCTCGGGCGCCATGAACGGCGGCGTACCGATCAACTTGCCGGTCTCGGTGCGCAGTTCGCTGTCTTTCGGCCGGGAAATACCGAAGTCGATGACCTTCGGCCCGTCCTCGGCAAGCAGCACGTTGCTCGGCTTGAGATCCCTGTGCACGACGCCGACACGATGGATGTCGCGGAGCGCCTCGGCGAGCCCGGCCATCAGCTGGCGCAACTGGGCCGGAGCCATGGGCCCGTTCCGCTTCACGTGATCGGACAGGGTGGAGCCGGGGATGAACAGCGTGGCCATCCAAGGCCGTTGCGCCTCGGGATCGGCATCGACGACCGGCGCGGTGAAGGCCCCGCTCACCCGCCGCGCGGCAGCCACCTCCTGCCGGAACCGCCCCCTGAACTCAGGGTCCTGGGCGTACTCCGCGTGGACGACCTTCACGGCGAGCTTCATCCCCGAGGTGCTCTGCGCCAGATGCACCACGCCCATGCCGCCCGAGCCCAGGCAGGACTCCAGGCGGTAGTGACCGGCGTACTCGGGAAGTTCCGCTTCCGCGCCCGCTCCGGTGTTGCGCTGTGGCGCCATGGAACCACCCCCGTGCTGTTCGTTCGCGCGCGCGACGCACGGAGCCTAGTCGATGACCCGCACGGGACAGAGGAGGCTTGCTAGCCTCCGCGTGCGAGTTGCGTACATGTGTTTCATGGCGTGATTTAGGGGAATCAACGGGACCCCATGGCAGTCATGGGGTGCAACGGGGGAGGATTTTCATGTCTGTTGACCGTGTTCAAGAGACGCAGAGCAGCGAGGCCGAGGCCGTCGCGACGGCAGCGTCCGTGCACTACTACACGACCGCCGACGTCCGCCTCAACGTCCGCAGCGGCCCGGGGACGAGCTACAGCATCGTCGGCTCCCTGCCCGGAGGTTCGAGGGTCCCGATCTACTGCCAGACGCCGGGCACGACCGTCAGCGGCACCTACGGCACGTCGAACATCTGGGACAACATCAGCAGCGGCGAGTACATCTCCGACGCCTACGTGCAGACCGGCAGCGACGGCTACGTGACCTCCCGCTGCTCCTGATCCCACGTCTCCGACCCGAAGGACACGCATGTCATCCCGCAGACGCAAATCCGTCTTACTCGCCGGCGCGGCCGGAGCCCTGCTCATGGTGATGGGCTCACCGGCCCAGGCCAACGCGGCCGCGGCGGTCACGTACTACTCGACCGCACCCGGCACCAGCATCAACGTCCGCAGCGGCCCCGGCACCGGCTACACCATCGTCCGCGTCCTGGCCGTCGGCTCCAAGGTCCCCATCTACTGCCAGACACCGGGCACGACCGTCAGCGGCTACTACGGCACGTCGAGCATCTGGGACAACATCGACAACGGCGAGTACATCTCGGACACCTACGTGAACACGGGCAGCGACGGCTACATCCGTCCGCGCTGCGCCTGAGCCCCAAAGGGAGCCCGCCCCCACCCCCGGAGCCATAATCGTCCCGTGAACGACGAGACGACCGGCACCCAGGACACCCCCGCGGGCTCCCCAGGCGACGGCACGGGCCCCCGCCCCGAGCCCCTCCGCTTCTACGGCACCACCTGGGTGAACCACGACAACGGCTACGCCGCCCGCCGCATCGGAACGGCCGTCGGCTCCCTCGCCGCCGCGGCCGTCGCCTGCCTGGTCCTCCGCTTCGCCTACCAGGGCATCCAGATCGCGAACGTCGGCAGCTTCGTCACCCTCCTCATCATCGTGATGTTCGCGATCTGCAGCGCCCTCGCCTTCGGCCACACCTGGGAAACCTTCAAGAAGCGCCCCGACCCCGCCCGCCAGGCCTCCCTCCGCGGCCTCCTGGCCATCGGCTTCGTCGGCTCCCTCCTCGCGTACTTCTTCCGCTCCCTCACCGAGGCCCCCGGCGAGAAACTCCACCGCCAGGAGTACGAAGCGGCCGTGGCCCAACACGAAAAGCGCACGTCCCGCCGCACCCGCAACCCATCGAAGAAGCGCCGCTCCTGACCCAAGGGCCGACCACATTCGGCACGGGGCCTACGACACACCGGGCACGCGACACCTTCGGAACCCACGAGAGCCGATCACCCGCAGGCCTCACCCGCCACGCCGCACGAATCCATGCCTGGCGAGCAGCAGCCTCCCGACCTGGAGCGACTTCGGGGCACCCATGCCCTACGGCACCCAACCGCTCCCTGTTAGACGTCGGCCAGGCGAGCCCAGCCCCGATTGCCCCGGGTACTCACGGCCCACGACACCCGAGCAACTCCGCCGAACCCCACCCCCTCACCGCACCCCACGCCACCCCACCTCTCACCAAAAACCACCTGCACCCTGCACCCACCCCGGTAACCATGGCCGTATGACCACTTCGCCGAATCCCCCCTCACCGGCCGCCCGAGCCCACTCCTTCAACGCCGCCGCGGCCCAGTACGCCGAGAACCGCCCCTCGTACCCACCCGCCCTCTTCGACGCGATCGAGGAACTCGCAGGCCACCTCCTCACCGGTGCCCGAGTCGCGGACGTCGGCGCAGGCACCGGTATCGCGACAGCCCTGCTGCACGCCCGAGGCGCCGAAGTGGTCGCGATCGAACCCGGCGAGGGCATGGCGGCCCAGTTCCGCCGCACCCTCCCCGACGTCCCGATCGTCCGGGGCAACGGCAATGCCCTCCCCCTCACCACCCACTCCCTCGACTTCCTCACCTACGCCCAGGCCTGGCACTGGACCGACCCCACCCGATCGGTCCCGGAAGCCCTCCGCGTCCTGCGCCCGGGCGGCGCACTCGCGCTCTGGTGGAACACCGGCGCCCTCGACGTCCCCTGGATCGCGGAGCAGTCGGAACGCATCCGGCTCCACTTCGGCATCGACCGCGTCGTCGAGCAGAACGGCAGCGGCCTGCGCTCCGCCCTCGCCGACCCCACCGGCCGACTCGACTTCGCCCACCGCAAAGTCCGCTGGAGCCGCCGCGTCCCGATCGACACCCACCTCGCCAACATCGGCAGCCACTCGGCCTTCCTGGTCCACGACGAGGCAAGCGCGACCGCCTTCCTCACCGAGGAGCGCAACCACCTGCTCACCACGTTCCCGGACGGAACAGTCGAGGAGACCTACGTCGTGGAACTCGTCGTCGCCCGCACGCCATGACCCCCTGAGCCCCCACACCCCGGCCCCGAGCAGTCACCGAGCCGCCCCAACTCCTGCTCCCCACAAGGCCATTACCCCCTCACCCCGCTCCTGCCTCACGCGGCGGCCCACCCTCCAGGGCCGCCGCGCACGCGTGACCCGCAGGCCCCAACCCGCCCAACTCCAGCCGCACCCCGCGACCGCGCGGCAAGGACGCCTCCAGTCCCTCAACCCCGTCCAACCCGTCCACCAGCTTCGGCAACCCCAAGAACGTCGCCCGCCCCAGCACCCGTACGACGATCCCCGCGTCCCCGGGGTCCACCACCTCCACCCTGCTTGACGCCCCCACCCGGCGAGAGCATTATTCATCACATGATGAATTACCTCCCCGGCCCAACGGGCTCCCCCGACACAGCACCCGGCACCACACCCGCCCGGACCCCTGCCTCCACCACCACCTCCCCCCACCCGGAACCCGAACCCGCCGTCCGCGCCGAAGCCCTCACCGTCCTCCGCGGCCCCCGCACCGTCCTACGCGCCCTCGACTTCACCGTCCCGCGCGGCCAGATCACCGGCCTGCTCGGCCCCTCCGGCTGCGGCAAGTCGACCCTGATGCGCTCGATCGTCGGCACCCAGGCCAAAGTCACCGGCACCCTGAACGTCCTCGGCCACCCCGCCGGCCACCCCACCCTCCGCACCCGCATCGGCTACGTCACCCAAGCCCCCTCCGTCTACGACGACTTGACGGTTCGCCAGAACCTGGACTACTTCGCCGCGATCCTCGACCCCGGCCGCGCCGCAGCGACCCGTCGCCACGACGACGTCACCCGCGCCATCACCGACGTCGACCTCACCACCCACGCCGACTCCCTCGCCGGCAACCTCTCCGGCGGCCAACGCAGCCGCGTCTCCCTGGCCGTAGCGCTCCTCGGCACCCCGGAACTCCTCGTCCTGGACGAACCCACCGTCGGCCTCGACCCCGTCCTCCGCCGAGACCTCTGGGCCCTCTTCCACGACATCGCCGCCTCGCGCGGCGCCACCCTCCTCATCTCCTCCCATGTCATGGACGAGGCCGAGCGCTGCCACCGCCTCCTCCTGATGCGCGAGGGCGAGATCCTCGCCGACGACACCCCGGACGCCCTCCGCACCAGTACCGGCTCCGACACGGTCGAAGCCGCCTTCCTGCACCTGGTCGACGAGGCCACTGCCACCGCCCACCAGAAGGAGACGTCCCGATGACCCCGACCACTACCCCGACCCCGGCGCCGACCACGGCCGCTGCGACGACCTCCGCCCCGGTCCCCACTCCCACCCGCGCCCTCAGCGCATCCCGCACCACCGCCACCGCGGCCCGGGTCCTCCGCCAGCTCCGCCACGACCCCCGCACGATCGCGCTGCTGATCCTCATCCCGTGCGTGATGCTCTTCCTGCTGCGCTACGTCTTCGACGGCAGCCCGCGCACCTTCGACAGCATCGGCGCCTCACTCCTCGGCATCTTCCCCCTCATCACGATGTTCCTGGTCACGTCCATCGCCACCCTGCGCGAACGTACCTCCGGCACCCTCGAACGCCTTCTCGCCATGCCCCTCGGCAAGGGCGACCTGATCGCCGGCTACGCCCTCGCCTTCGGCATCCTCGCGATCATCCAGTCCGCCCTGGCCACCGGTCTCGCCGTCTGGGTCCTGGGCCTCGACGTCACCGGCAGCCCCTGGCTCCTCCTCCTGGTCGCCCTCCTCGACGCCCTGCTCGGCACCGCCCTCGGCCTCTTCGTCTCGGCCTTCGCCGCCTCCGAGTTCCAGGCCGTCCAGTTCATGCCGGCGGTGATCTTCCCCCAACTCCTCCTCTGCGGCCTCTTCACTCCCCGCTCCAACATGCACCCCGCCCTGGAAGCCGTCTCCGACGTCCTCCCCATGTCGTACGCCGTCGACGGCATGAACGAGATCCTCAAGCACACCGACATGACCGCCACCTTCGTCCGCGACGTACTGATCGTGGCCGGCTGCGCGCTCCTGGTCCTCACCCTCGGCGCAGCCACCCTGCGCCGCCGCGCCGCCTGACCCGCACAGCCCGGCCCGCACCACCCGCCCCGCCCACGAAACCCAGTCACCCGCCACCCGCACCCCACACATCCCGCCCACCGGACACCACCCCCACACCCCCGACCCCGATGGGAGGATGAACCCGGACGACACACCCCCGGGAGGACCCCCCAGCCATGGCTCAGAAAGTCGCAGTCCTCGGCACCGGCAAGATCGGTGAAGCCCTGCTCAGCGGAATGATCCGGGCGGGCTGGGCCCCGGCCGACCTGCTGGTCACCGCCCGCCGCCCCGAGCGCGCCGAAGAACTCCGCACCCGCCACGGAGTCACCCCGGTCACCAACCCGGAGGCCGCGAAGACCGCCGACACCCTGATCCTCACGGTCAAGCCGCAGGACATGGGCACGCTCCTCGACGAACTCGCCCCGCACCTTCCCGCCGACCGCCTGATCATCAGCGGCGCCGCGGGCATCCCCACCTCCTTCTTCGAGGAGCGCCTGGCCGCGGGCACCCCCGTCGTCCGTGTCATGACGAACACCCCCGCCCTGGTTGACGAGGCCATGTCCGTCATCTCCGCCGGCAGCCACGCCACCGAGGCCCACCTCGCGTACGCCGACGAGATCTTCGGCGCCGTAGGAAAGACGCTCCGCGTCCCCGAGTCGCAGCAGGACGCCTGCACCGCCCTCTCCGGCTCCGGCCCGGCGTACTTCTTCTACCTGGTCGAAGCCATGACGGACGCCGGCATCCTGCTCGGCCTGCCGCGCGACAAGGCCCACGACCTCATCGTCCAGTCCGCGATCGGCGCCGCCGTCATGCTCCGCGACAGCGGCGAGCACCCGGTGAAGCTCCGCGAGAACGTCACCTCGCCCGCCGGCACGACGATCAACGCCATCCGCGAACTCGAGAACCACGGCGTACGCGCCGCACTCATCGCCGCCCTGGAGGCAGCCCGCGACCGCAGCCGCGAACTGGCCTCCGGAAACGGCTGACCGGGACCGGCTAACCGGCTAACCGCTCACGCGACTACGCAGGCAGAAGCCCGATGGCTCGATACGCGCTGTCGACCATCGGCTTCGCCATCTCTCTCGCCTTCTCCGCCCCATCCCGCAACACCCCTTCCACATAAGCGGGATCCGCGCACAACTCCTTGTGCCTCTCCTGCACGGGCCTGAGCAGCTCGACCACGGCCTCCGCCGTGTCCTTCTTCAAAGTTCCGTACGACTCATATACACCGCTCAGGTCCTCGGGGTTCCCACCACCGCAAGCGGCCAGGATCTCCAGCAGATTGGCCACCCCCGGCCGCGCCTCCCGGTCGTAGACGACCTCCGCCGCACTGTCCGTCACGGCCCGCATGACCTTCTTCCGTACGACATCGGGCTCGTCCAGCAGATAGACGATCCCCGGCCCGGAGTCGTCGGACTTCCCCATCTTCGACATCGGCTCCTGCAGGTTCATCACCCGAGCCGCGACCCCCGGCCGGGTCGCCCGAGGCACGACGAACGTGTGCCCGTACCGCTGGTTGAACCGCACCGCCAGATCCCGGGCCAGCTCCACATGCTGCGTCTGGTCGTCCCCGACCGGCACCTCGTCCGTCCCGTACGCCAGGATGTCCGCCGCCATCAGCACGGGATACGTCAGGAGGGACAGCCGCACACTCCCGCCCCGCTCGCGCTCGCGCGCGGCCTTCTCCTTGTACTGGATCATCCGCCGCATCTCACCGTCGGTCGCCACACACTCCATGACGTACGACAGCCGCGCGTGCTCGTCCACATGACTCTGTACGAAGACGGTGCACAGCTTGGGATCCAGCCCGGCCGCCAGCAACAGCGTCGCCGCCTGCCTACTGAGCCTGCGCACCCGAGCGGGATCGTGGTCCACGGTCAGCGCATGCAGGTCGACCACACAGAACAACGCGTCGCTCTGCCGCTGATCCACATCCACCCACCGCCGGATCGCGCCCAGGTAGTTCCCCAGCGTCAGGTGTCCGGTCGGCTTGATCCCACTGAAGACCCGTGTCATCTCTCTACCTCCTGGTCGAGACCGCCGCTCTCGGCCGGCCGACCCTCAGGAGGGAGAAACGCGAACGGCCGCCGAGGCGGCGGCCGTTGAGTACATACGTATGTACGGCCGCCGTCAGGCGGCCCACCACTGCTGGGTGCACGTATGCGTAGTCACGTCACCCAGGGTACGCCTCCGCACTGCTCTCCGGAGCGGAGTTGACACGCCCCCACCAGCTACGTAGTGTTCTCCGAGTTGTCCGACGTGAGCGCCGACTCCGGTCGGTCCCCGGACAGCCATTCCGCAAGTACCTACAGACAATCGAGCGACGATCCGTCGTCGCCTTGTATTGCCATGCGTATTTGCGAAATGAGGAATCCGCGTTCGAAAGGACGCACAGCCCCGATTCGCTCGGGACTCAGGAATCCGCTAATGTCTCACTCGTCGGAACGGCCCAACAGCCGGGAAGGCAACCCACTCTGACTGGGAGTCAGGCCCGAAAGGATCTGATAGAGTCGGAACCGCCGGAAAGGGAAACGCGGAAGCGGAAACCTGGAAAGCACCGAGGAAATCGGCACCGGAAA